>CAVXHV010000001.1:0-790389 GCA_963761445.1 uncultured Planctomycetota bacterium
GAAATCCGCATACGGCAAAGCGTCGGCGCTCGTGCCGTTATAGGCGGTCCACGTCTGGCCACCGCCGCTGTCGTCAATGCCGATCCGCTGGTTCAGAGCGTTGTACGTGTACGTCGCGATCACCGTCCCCCCTTGCTCGACCTCAGTTAAGCGATTCCGATAATCATACAATGATACGGTGTTCAGATGAGCGTTCGGCGCAAGATCATTCGCGCGCACCGGTAGCGCGAGAGCAACGGTGAGCGCGCAAAAAATCATTTGCGCGAGGGTGACGAGATGTACTATTCCGCTCGACCAAACTCCTGCGCAAACAGCTTAGCGCGAACATCAATTGCCATGCTCATGAATCGCTGACCGGCGGGCGTCACGCGGTAACGCCTCGACGCGGATATTTCGCAACCAAGCCGTGGGCACGCAGCAGGCTGATCCGGCGACTCACCCGCCCGGACCGCCTGCGCCGTTCCACTTCATCTTTTGGTCTGGAACCGTACAACCGTTCGGCCACCTCACCGCTGCGGAAGCCGCGCACGGCGTGTTCACCACGCAGCACGGCTTGAAACAGGGCCTGATCGTCGCGTGAAAGCGGCTGCAAGCCGCGACGTTTCCGCCCTTGAAAAGATACCGGCGCGCATCTCGAGTCTAATTCCCTCTGGCCGACGCCCACGTCATTTACGACCGCGAGCCCCTCCAGATAACGATCGTTAGCCCGCTGGCTAACCTGCGCGTACCGGTACATATTGGCCACACCCTTATTCATCTCAAACCAACCGACGACCTTGCTTCCATCATTCTTGAGCCGGGGTCGGTGCACGAAGAATTCTTTGGGATCGTTGATCACTGTCTCGATCCGCAACACCCGGCCCGACTTGTCGTACATCTTGATGGCGTTGCTCTTGACCCAATGCTTGACGGCCGCACCCGGCTCGCGTCGCCGCCAGTGCGTTCGGACTTCCCCCTTGAACGTCGCACGGTACTTCCGTCCCAAAAACGTCATCATCTGATCCGCGCCAAAACAATGAACTGCGTGCTCGTACAGACCACGGCGCAATGATGACAGCGCCGTCTTGTTGGCAAAAAGCACATCCGTTGAGAACTCGGCCTGGTCGATCACCCAGTAGTAGTTTTGCCCGGCTAGCCAGTCCTTGAGCAGGGGATTGACCCGGCCGGCCAGGCGATCGAGCAGTCTAGGCCAATCGCGCCGCCAGAAGCTCCGTGCGCACTCGTTGGCCTTCTCGACATCAGCCAGTTCCACGAACGCGTTGTCGTGTTTCTCGAAGGCGATCCCGCGAGCGGTGAGCTTCCGCGCCAGCCATTCGTGGCCGTTGACATATACTTGCACCGTGAAGGGAAACCAAGTTTGGAGCTTCACGTGCATCAAGCCAAATTCGCGGTCTATCCAGTAGAAGTAGATGACCAAACAGACGCGTTGGTCCGAACGTACCTTGGGACCGTCGTCGCTATAGTGCACGCGGAAAGTACGGCAGGTTTCCATCGCCCCATAGACGCATACGAGGCCCTCGGTGATGCCGTCTCGCTGGGCCAGTTGGCGAGCGTTCTCCTCCATCGGCTCCGGCCGCGATAGATGACGGTAGGTGCGGCCCGCCTTCTCAGCCAATTCGCGAGCGTGTGCCTTTAAGGTCTCGGCAAACCACGGTGCGGTGTGCTTGAAGTTCCACCAACCGTCCGAGAGCTCCCTCATATTGAGAGCGATCTGCTTGGAGAAGAGCCAGGTCGCAAAGTATCCCACGCCGGCGATGGGAAGATGGCCGCGCAAGATCACGCGGTCAAAACATTCGAGAACCCCGTTGATTTCCGATCGATGCTTGGCGACAAATGAGTTCACGGTGTTGTTCCTTGCTGCTGGTATGGCTAGCCCTCGCAGGCTGGGCCAGTGTCCGTGATCCCAGCGAGGGGCAACACCGTTTTACTTGGTCTGGGCCAAAAACCAAGTGGGCAGGCGCCGGAGATGAGCCCGGCAGCTACGCATCGCGGGACGCGACCGGGTTTGCCCAAGCGAGACAACTTCAACGGGCGATTGGCGCCGAGCCGAGGCGCAGCGACAATCGCCATTGGCCTGGACGGAGGATAGGGCTCTGCTGAGGAGCACCCCGAGCGCAGACCCAGGGGCCAAGACCGGAGCCAAGGCCGAGCCCGAGTGCCCGGCCTTGCTCCCCACATCGCGAAGCTGGCCTAGGCCGCAGCTCCGGGATTGGCACCAATGCGTCAAACCTCCGCGGCACGATGCCGCGGGCTCCGGGTCAGGACGTCCCTCACGCGGCGAGACGCCGCTCGAGCCCAGTGAATCCTTTGGTTGCGGCTATGCTGCTATAAGTGTATGTTAGCGTTTGGGAACTGGTGTCAGTGACCGATAGCGTGACGGAAGTAACGTATCCGATTCCGGATTCGTTGGTGTTATCCCAGCGGAAATTGAGCTGGTCTGTGCTGGTGCCCGAGATGGAGGTCGCCGGCAAATTCGTTGTATTCCAACTGTACGACGATACAGAGGCACCCTGAACCTGCGCCTTCAAGTCCATCCAGCCGTCGAGCGTGGCAAGCTGGTCGACATTCGGGTACAGGACGACACCCGCTTGATTATCGAGCACGTAAACCTGGAATGGCTCCGAGACATCCTCACCCTCGGTCATCGGTGAGGCATTCCCGGTCACCAGGTCGGGCGTTGAGCCAGGGAGCGGAGTGCTGCCGCCAGACGGGGTTGGTCCCGGATCGGCATCCACGCCTAACGTCACGCCACCGCCGCCCTGGTTGCTCGCGCCGGAAGCAGCGCTGGCGCCGGCGTGGGCGAGCGAGATCTTGGGAACGGGTATGGCGCCGGCAACGCCGGGTTGAGTGTCGGTGCTGCTGGCGCCGGCAACGGCTGCGAGCAGAGCCGCTGAAGCGCCACTGGCGGCTGGAGTGGATGGCGGCAAGCGCAGCGGCGTGATCGTGCCTCGGGCGGCCGGCTGGATGCCTCGTGCAGCGCTGGTTCCGCCGCGGGGCGCCTGGGCTGGCCCGCCGCCCGGTCCCTTGGCCGGACGCCAGGGCGTCGAGATACCGGTCGAGCCTGCATCGGTGGACGGCTTCGCATTCAACGTGAGCCAGTCGTTCGACGAGTCGCTGTCGTGGGGGGCAGACGAACCCGTGATCGACGCCGTTCCCGTCGAGCCCGCGCCAGTGTGCTGACCCAGGGCGAGTGCATCGATCGACTTGAACAGGTGCGCTGGGATCGCGTACGGCTTGGGGCCGGCACCGCCCGCCTTCTTCGCGGTTTCGTCGGCTCGCGCGACCGGGTTAATCGCGTTGGCTGCGCCGGAGCGGCTGATGATTCCAAGGCGCACCAACGGGCTGATCGCGCTGATTGCCAGCCCCGTGAAGCTGATCGGCTCGGTGATCGTCGTCCTCGATTCGAGACGATCGAGGCGATCGACCTTCTTGGCCAGCCGGCGGCGACGGCGCTCGGTGAAGCTAAGGTGCAGGCGAAAGAAACTCATGGCGCGCTCCCTGAAATAGGCGCTGGGGCATTGCCCTGCGCGTGTCGTTCCCGGCGTTGGGGCCGGATCAGGATGTATGAAGACGCGATGCGAACGATCGAAATTGAGCAATCGGGTCGAGGACGAAAAACGCGACCGAGGCAAGTTGTCAAGCAACAGGACGCCGGCGGCACCGGCGGAATCTTGCAAGTCGTCCGCCCCGGACCGTGCGATCGCTTGGGTACTCGGCCGCGGTGTTGGACGACACTGCGTGATCAGGCCGACGGACGCCTTCTGGAACCATCGCCGGGTTTGCCCGGCGTTTGATGACGGCGTCGAGCGGCGCGGCGCACTTCAGGAGTCTGTCTCACGGGGCCCGGGATCGTCGTGATCCCCGGGTATGCGTCGAACGCGTACTCGATCACCGCATCCGGAGGTCGATCCGCCCGCGGTTGCTGGGCGGAATGCCGTGACAGACGTTGGACTCGTCCGCGCGGCCTCATCGGTTCGTTCTGCTCTTTATGGTGCGATTCCATGGACGTCACTCCATTGGTCTTAGCGAGACGAGGAAGTCGAGGGCGTACAGCGCAGTTGCGAATGGCAGCATCGGTGGAATCCGATGGGCCAGCGGAGCCAATGGCTGTTAGGGACGGCTGCGGCGCGTTCTAGCCACCGGCAGGTGCGGGGAGCGTTGGCGCTCGTCACATGCCGATACGGTTGCCTCCTGGTCGCATGTCGGCTGGACTGAACCACGACGGTGCTGGAGACGTTGGCTGCGTTTGGCGTTCGTTTGGTCAACGCGTCGGCTAGTACGGCGCGCCTGAGGGAAATCCGCCATGGAGTAGTGGAACGTCGTGACGTTGCCGAGGGGATCAAAAATGACGTCGGTCGAGGCGTGCCCGAGGGAGTCTGTCTCCGGTTTCTCAGCAGGCCGCGGCACTCGCCGTGCTCGTCCTCGCTGGTTAGTTGAGCCGTTGTGTTCTTGGTCCCGCGAATTCATGGGAGTCGCTCCATTGGTGTTGGCGAGGCAAGCGGCCTGAGAGCAAAAGGGGACGCGATTCCGGATAGCTTGTGCGTGACTGCGATCGTCGGAGCCGCGATGCGAAAGGCGAATTGCCAGATGCGCGTGTAAGCGCGACCGCCAAGCGGGACTCGGCTTACGTTCACACGGGAGTCGGGCTTCCGCGATCTGCGACGTGTGACAGAACCACAACGAGCCGGCATCCACCGATGCGACATAGGCCAGTTCGCACGCGGATTTCGCTGGTGGCTTATCGCTTGACGTCCTGTCGTCCATCCATCGGCACTTCCTGTTCTCTATAAATATATAGGCATCGACACGCCTGTTACCGCGCAGAATTCTCTAAAATTTTTTGATTTTGTTGGAAGTCGACTCAGGCTGTACCGATTCCTGCCCGGCGCAATTGCTTCGCCAGCTTCGGCTTTGCGCGGCGGAGCACCGAGCACACCGAACTCTCGCACTTGTTGACCCGGCGGCAAATGACGAGGACCGAGCACCGCTCCAGCCAGTGCATGAGCACAATCTGCCGATCGGGTTCGCGGAGCGTGGCGGAGAATGACAAGACGAGCGACTCAAACAGCTCATGTCGCTGCGCCTCCTCTAGCACCTCCTCCGGGCTCGGTTCGGGGTCCAGCAAGCTCTCGACGACCGGATCGAGAGGTCTTTGACGCAGCGGCCAGCGTCTCCGAGCGCGGCGCAGCGCTTCTCGCCTCGCGATCTTGGCGACCCACGCCCCGATCGTCCCGCGTGCGGGATCGAAGCGCCACCGCGGCAGGCGCCTGACCAGCTCGAGCCAGATCGCCTGAATCACGTCGTCGCCCTCTTCCGATCCTCCGTAGCTGCGGCGCACGCAGGCGCACAATCGGATCGACGGTCAGAAAGAACTCCTCCCATGCATCGCTCTCCTCTCGTGTGGGTCGGCCGTGGGTTCGTGTGAGGAACGACTTCACCAGCATCAACAACTGCCCGCTTAACATGACTGCACTCCTTGATATCATACGTGCGAACTTGGTTGGCAATGCGCGATGCCAATCGCATGTCCCGGAGACGGGCGAGCGCACTCCATTGCCGACAACAGGCGTGTTAGTGTGGTGCGGTGGACAGCAGGCGTGGCGCATGCCGTCCACGAGCCCGTCGAAAATCGTTTTGAACGAAGGTTAGCGGGGTGCCGCGCGCACAGCGATCCTTCGAGTCGCTCGCGCGCCGGAGGAGAAATGCACGGCGCGCACAACGGCCAAGACCGATGAGATCGTCCTAATTCATCATTTGTTTAACAAAGCCCCATGCCCGGCGAAGCCGAGCACCTCGCAGGGGCCTGAGCATCTCCTCCATCGACGGGGCGTGAGGAAATGCTCCCCAAAGTAACTATCCATGATTAAAAGAGCCGAGAGTGTGTTAACAGATCCTTACTTTGAAAACAAGTGGCCAGAGTAAGAATTCTCTGTCGTCGTCAACTCGTTCACGGGAACAACTTCGCGATCTAAAGACATCATATGACACACCCGTCGATCAGACCGAAGCACGCCGTCGCTTGCCCCTGGACAACCGATTGGGCGATTGACGCATCACCTCGGCCAGGAACTGGCCGGTGTAGGATGCCTTGCAGGCCGCGATCTGCTCAGGAGTACCCGCGGCGATCAACTCGCCCCCTTTATGCCCTCCCTCCGGACCAAGGTCGATCACAAAGTCAGCCGTTTTGATCACATCCAGATTGTGCTCGATGACCACGACGGAATGCCCATGGTCAACCAGCCGATTGAGGCTCACGAGCAGCCGATCGATGTCGGCGAAGTGCAAACCGGTCGTTGGCTCATCGAGAATGTAGAGATTGTGTTTACCGCGTTTGAGCTTCGCCAGCTCGCCAGCAAGTTTGACGCGCTGAGCTTCACCGCCGGAGAGGATCGTGGACGGATGGCCGATCGTGACGTATCCCAACCCAAGGTCATTCAAGACCGCAACCTTGCGGGCGATCGCTGGTTGATCCCGGAAGAACTCGACGCTTTCTTCAATCGACAGATTCAGGACCTCGGCAATGCGTCTTCCCTCGGTATTTGACTTCCAGCGTGTCCTGGTTGTAGCGCGCACCTTTACAGGTCGGACACAGAACCTCGACGTCGGGCATGAACGAGAGCTGCGTCGTGATCGTTCCTTCCCCGGTGCATTCCTCGCAGCGGCCGCCTTTGACATTGAAACTGAACGTCGACGCATTGAAGCCGCGATTCCTGGCTTCATCGGTTTCCGAGAAGAGTGTGCGGATTGCATCATAAAAGCCAATGTAAGTTGCCGGATTGGAACGCGATGAACGGCCGATCGGAGACTGGTCGACATCGATCACATCGTGAATATGCTCGCCTGCCAGTGAGCTCGTCATGCTCGCCGGCGAATACGCGGCTGTCATAAATCAGTGAATAGAGACGTTTATAGACGATATCGTGAATCAGCGAGCTTTTGCCCGATCCCGACGCGCCCGTGATGCATACAAACTGGCTTAATGGTATCTCGACGCGAAGATTCTTGAGGTTGTTTTGCCGCGCACCTTTGACAACGATCGATTTCCCACTCCTCGGCCGGCGCCCTACCGGAATCTCGATCCTCTTCCTGCCGCTCAGATACTTGCCTGTGAGCGATTGATCATTGCTGAGGATGCGTGCGACCGTTCCGTGTGCCACGATCTTGCCACCGTGGACCCCCGGACCAGGCCCAAGCTCCACCACATGATCGGCCGCCCGGATCGTATCGGCGTCGTGTTCGACCACAATCACCGTGTTGCCAAGGTCACGCAGCCGCTTCGAGCGTCTCGATCATCTTCACATTGTCTTTGGGATGCAGCCCGATGCTGGGTTCGTCGAGCACATACAGCATTCCCATCAAGCCCGAGCCGATCTGAGAAGAAAGTCGAATACGCTGCGATTCTCCGCCCGAGAGCGTGGATGAACGACGATTCAAGCTGAGGTAATCCAGCCCGATTGCGATCAACAGCTCCAACCTCGTGCTGACTTCACGCACGATCGTCTCGGCGATCGCTTGGTGCCTGGCCGGTGGCTCAAGCGACCGCAGAAAGTCGAGTAAGTGCACGAAGTGCATCTCGCCGATCTCGAATAGATTCTGGTCCGCGAGCGTCACGAGCCGGCGAGTGCGTTTGAGCCGGGCTCCGCCGCACTCCGGGCAATCGTATTCAACCATCACCTTCTTGAGGTATTCATCCATGCCGGCGTTCGACGTTCCCTGCTTGCGGTACTGGCGGTACGAATGCTCCAGTTGATTCACAATTCCGTTGAATTTGATTCTCTTGCCGGCGTGCTGGTGCCCGAGTTTCGCCCCCGGAGGTAGCAGGACTTCAAACTGCTCTCCTTTGGTGCCGTAAAGAAGTACCTGGACATGTCGCTCGGCCAAATCTTTGAACGGGGTGTCGAGACTGAATCCGTAATGAGCGGCCAGACTGTGGAGGATTCGGCCGCCCCAACCGTCACGGCTGTTGTTCATCGCCGCAGTGACAAAAGCTCCCTCGTTCAGGGATCGCGTCCGATCTGGCACTAAAAGTGAAGGATGCACCCGCATCGCCGTTCCGATGCCCGAACACGTTGCGCAGGCGCCGGACGGGTCGTTAAACGTGAACTGGGCCTGGTTCATCTCGCCGGCGACAAGGTGATGCCGCGAGCAGCCGAACCCCTTGTAGAACTTCTCGTGAAGGGCGCTGGCCTTTTTCGGTTTCGTGATGTGAAAGCCGACCAGCCCGTCGCCGAGCTTCAGCCCGTGTTCGAGCGACGTCACGACCTGATGGTCAATTCCCGCGCCGACGACGAACGAATCAATCACCGCTTCAATCGTGTAAGCCCGGTCTTCGTCCAGTTCGATATGGTCGCCCAGGTCATGAGGCTTGCCGTCAATCCGCGCTCGCCGATAACCGTTAACGCGAATTTGATCGAAGAGATATTCGTAGTCTTCTCCGTGGATCTTGTACACCGGCGCCCGCACTTCCACTTCCGTGCTTCCGGGCAGAGACAGCAGATGTTCCGTCATCTGATGTGGTGTGCGAATCACGAGGAGCTCGCCGCATGATGGGCAATGCGGCTTTCCCATCGTCGCGTACAGCATCCGCAGATAGTCGGAAATATCCGTCATGGTGCCGACGGTTGAACGGGGATTTGACCCGACTGTCTTCTGATCAATCGAAACGACGGGCGAGAGTCCGCTCACGAAATCGACGTCCGGCTTCTTCAGTTGGCCGATAAACCGCTTCGCAAACGTCGACATCGACGCCAGCAATCGCCGCTGTCCTTCGGCGTAGATCGTATCGAACGCGAGCGACGACTTACCCGAGCCGCTCACACCGGTGACGACAACAAGCTTGTCGCGCGGTATCTCCACGTCAACGTTGCGCAGGTTGTTCTCGCGTGCTCCGCGAACCTGAATGGTCGTTCGCATGATTAGGCATCAAGGAAGTAGGCTGGTTCTTCCACTCGTTCCAGGCTGCGTTTGGTCAGCTTGAACGGCGCGGAAACTTTTTGAAGCAGTCCTTTCCGTTCGAGCCATTCGCAGGCCGCTTCCAGATGCCCCGGGTGCATCTGAGAAGACGCGAAATGGTCGCTGATCTCCGACAGCGGGATCACTCGGTTGTGTTTCTTGAGAAATCCCAGAAGCGGCTTCAGGTGAGCCTGGTAATGCTCCTCGATATATCCGTCAATTGCCTCAAGCGCCGTGGAGAGCACGCGCCGATTCTTGCGCTTGGAAAGCACGTCGATGTAAATTGTCTGAAAGAGATCAGGGTCCATATCCATCGCGCGGTAGATGATATCCTGTTCGCAAATCTGACCGTGTCTGATGATTTCGGTGTGTGCGATGCTATGCGCGGCAGAAATGATTCCCTGGGCCGCTAGTTCAAGGTCTCGCTTGATGTCCAGGCGCTTGCGCGCGTGACGATGCTCATCGATTGTCCAGGTTGAGAACACGAGAAGCTCACGTTCCTGGTCCTTGATCGCGACCGCGTTCGCCTTCTTGAACCAACTCTCGATCGAGGGATCCTTGCTGTAAACAATTTGACGATGTGCAAAGAAATTGCACGAAAAGGCAGTCCGCGTGATCCCTTCGACCATTTTCTTGAAGCGTGCGCGGGGTATTACCTCGGCGTGAATGTTGATGCCATTTTCAACGAGCATGCGGAATATGCGTTCGTCTTGTCCATCGCTTGGTAGCCGCCGGCTGACGCCGTCGGCCTCGATGATCCACAACCCAAGCGTTTCACGGGCCCAGACCGTCTCCGTCGACAAGCTTCTGACCAGCACGACGGCAAGGATGTACCGATCCTCCGCGACGCGGTCAATGAACTGACCGAGCGCGGTCTTGAATCGAGCGACTTCCGCGGCATCCTCTTTTTGAGTCATGCGCGTCTCCCTGATCCCGGCCTTCCCAGGCAGGACGTGGTTACAGTATCCAAGCGGTTGGGCCATCGTCAACAAATCACCGGGGAAGTAAGATTGAGTGGCACATGACCGGGACAACGCGACGTGAAACGTCGCTTCTACATAATAAGGAATGCTCCGCTGCGCGATCATCGGTGTGAGAGCGGCTCTTTCCGTCGACGATAGGCACGTGGCGGGCGCAGCGGCGCGGGGTCAGTGCGTGCCGGGTGCGCTTCGCGTTGCGCTTGGGTATCCGGTGTCCATCTTTGCCTTTGCTGTTGAGGAGATCCCGATGAGACGGTTCCTTTGCCACCTCGTGGTCTGTAGCGCTGTTGTTTTCCTGGATCCGCTGGCACACGCGTGGGGGCAAACGGATTCGAAACTCGAACCGGCACCAAGCGGCTTCGCCAGCCGGCGCGACGGAATCGAGCGTGGCAAAGTTGAGACCGTGGAGTACGACTCGAAATCGGTCGGCGACACCCGCAAAATAACGGTCTACCTGCCCCCTGGCTACTCGAAAGACACCAAATACCCAGTCTTCTATCTGCTACACGGCGCCGGTGGTAACGAAGGAGACTGGACCAGGACCGGTTCAGCCAATCTCATTCTCGACAATCTCTTCGCCGACAAGAAGCTCGTCCCCATGATCGTGGTCATGCCCAACGGCTCTGTCCAGGGGCCGAGGCCGGGCACGGTGCTTGCGGGCACGATTATGAAACACGCCGACGCCGACAAAAACGGCGTCGTGACGCGGGAAGAGTTCCTCGCCGCCGCCGAGGCCCTTTACAAGGACCTCGATACCGGCAAACTGGACGAGAAACAGCTCGCCGCCGGCCTCAATCGCCTGATGCCGGCCCCGAGCACTCAGGGTGGCCGCGGCCGCGGGCCCGGCAACTTTGTCAGCGGATTTGAAAACGACCTGTTGAAGGACATCATCCCCTATGTCGAATCGCACTATCCCGTGCTGACAGACCGCGAGCACCGGGCAATCGCAGGCTTGTCGATGGGTGGGGGCCAGGCTCTCACGATCGGCCTGAGGCACCTGGACAACTTTGCCTACGTCGGCGGCTTCTCTTCCGCGCTCTTCGGCAATTCCAGCGCACTCGTCCCAGATCCAGCCACCCCCGGCAAGCAGCTTCGCCTCCTCTGGCTATCCTGCGGCGATGCGGATTCGCTCATGAATGCCAGCAAGAGCTTCCACTCAAGCCTGGAGCAAAAGAAAGTGCCGCACCTCTGGCACGTCGACTCGGGCGCTCACACCTGGCCGGTTTGGAAGAACGACCTGTATCTACTCTCCCAGCGGCTGTTCCGGGACGACAAGCCCGACTCACACTGAACAACATCAGCGCGGTTTGATGTCTTCTCCCCATTCCGTATGATCGGGACCGGGCCACTCATCAACAAAGGTTCGCTGAGCCCAGGCGTTCCAGGCGGCTTCAAGCTTGGCGGCCAGCTCCGGCTGCAGCAGCACCAGATCGTGTTGCTCGGTGCGGTCGGCCTCCATGTCGAAAAGTTGCCAGCGCTGTCGGTGACGGAGGACCAGCTTCCATTTCCCGTCGCGCACCGCTTTGTTTCCCTCGTGCTCCCAGAAGATCGGCTCCGTCCGGGTGAGCGACTTTCCCAGCAAGGCGGGGCGCAGGCTGACACCCTGCATCGGCTCGATGGCATTGCCGCGGAACTGTCGAGGGTACGGGACACCGGCGAGATCGACGGCGGTCGCCATGACGTCGATCAGGTGCACGGGCTGTTTCTCAAGGGCACCGCGGCGGTCCACTAGAATGCCCGCCGGCCAGTGAGCGATGAGCGGCGTGCTGATGCCTCCCTCGTGAGTGAAATGCTTGAAGCGACGAAACGGGGTGTTCGCCAGTGTCGCCCAGTCCATCCCGAGTAGCACGTAAGATTGCGGCCCGCCGATCGGCCCGTCGCCTCGTGTGACGCCCGGCGGACCGCCCTCCGCATTGCCGCCGTTGTCGCTCAGGAACAGGATCAATGTGTTATCCAGAACGCCCCGGCGCTCGAGTCCGTCGACCAGGGCGCCCATGGCCAGGTCGATTCGTTCGATCATCGCTGCGTAAACCGCCATGATCTCGTCGAATCGCGCGTGCCTCTCGACGGGCCGCGACTCCCAGGTTGGCACCTCCGGCGGGCGCGGGGCTAGCGTCCATTTTGGGTCGATCACCCCCAGAGCAAGCTGTTTCGCGTAACGCTGATCGCGGAGCGCGTCCCAGCCTTTCAGGTATCGGCCCTGATATTTCGTAATGGTATCCGCCGGCGCACGCAGCGGAAAATGCAGAGCCCCTTGTGCGATATAGAGAAAGAAGGGCTTATTCTCCGCCCGCGCCTGGTCAACGAACTTCAGACCCCACTCGGTGAAGAGGTCGGTCGAGTACCAGTCCTTGCCGAAGATGGGCGAATCCTTGGGCAGCTCCTTGCCGTCGAGGTAGAGGTTCTCCGTGCCCGGCCTATCCGACTCCTTGGGGAAATAGACCTCACCGTATCGCGAGTTCAGCGAGCGCTCGAAGCCTCGGTTCCAGGGAGTGCAACCGTGCTGCTGACCGAGGTGCCACTTGCCGGTCATAGCGGTGAAATAGCCGGCGTCGCGCAAAACTTCGGCGATCGTCACGGCTCTCGGCAGCAGCCGGCCGCGTATCCCTTTCGAATTCGCCTCGACCCGAGTATCGAGCCAGCCCATTCCGGCCTGATGGGGATAGAGGCCCGTGAGCAGCGACGCCCGCGTGGGGCTGCACCGCGCCGCGTTGTAAGCCTGCGTGAAACGAACGCCCCGAGCGGCGAGCCGGTCCAGATTTGGCGTCGGAACCTCGCCACCGTAGGGGCCGATGTCGGAGAAGCCCATGTCGTCGACCAGCACGACAACGATGTTCGGCCGATCGTCTGCGACGGTGGTCAACGCGGGACCGAAGCATCCGATCAGCAGCGAGAGCAGGACCGTGGTCGATCTCCTCATTTGTTCCCTATTTGCAGATAATGTTAGCTGGTCGGGAGAGAGTCCAGGTTAATCCTAACGGGCCAAGTAGACTGAAGGCGACTCCAATGGCAAGTCAGGCCGACGTTCGCCGGATTGCCCTATCGTTGCCCGAGACCGAAGAGGCTGTTGACCGCTTTGCCTTTTCCGTTCGCAATAAGGGCAAACTGAAGGGATTTGTGTGGGTGTGGATGGAGCGGACCGAGCCGAAGAAGGCCCGTGTGCCGCAACCGGAAGTCATCGCAGTCCGGGTCGCGAGCCTCGCGGAGAAGGAGCGATTACTCGCCTTGAACCCAACAAAGTTCTTCACGGAACCACACTATAATGAGTTTCCCGCCATTCTTGTGAACCTGCCGGCGATGACCGTCCGCGAGCTCGAGCCACTGATCAAAGAGGCCTGGCGATGCCAAGCCCCGAAGGATCTCAAGGCATGACGGCCACGGCGCTCGGGCGCTCGGGACACGCTGCGTGACTTTCAGCTTGGTGCTCCGGATGCAGCCTCGTCCAATCCAGCGAATACGCCGTCACCCCCGCGTTCCCTTATAGCAACCCTGCATATGGTCATTGACCAGGCCCACAGCTTGCATAAAGGCATAAATAATAGAATCGCCCACAAAGCTCATCCCGCGCTTCTTCAGATCCTTCGACAGCGCAGTAGATTCAGCGCTACGCTGAGGAATGTCGTCCCTGGTTCCGGGACGATTCACAATGGGTCTATTGCCGACAAAAGCCCAGACATAAGCGTCGAACGAGCTAAACTCTACTTGGATCGCCCGAAATACCTGAGCATTCTTGCGTGTCGAGAAGACCTTCTGCCGATTGCGGATAATATCGCCGCTCTGGAGCACGCCTTCTAACTCTTGATCCGTCATTTTCGCCACTTTGGCGGGATCAAAATTCTTGAATGCTTTGCGATATCCCTCACGTCGCTTGAGGATGGTATACCAGCTCAGTCCGGCCTGTGCGCCTTCGAGAATGAGCATCTCAAACAGCGTTCGGTCATCGTGCACGGGCTCACCCCATTCCGTATCGTGGTACTCGGCATAGTCCGGTTTGCCTTCGGGGACCCATTTGCAGCGTGGTTTCGCTTTCATCCCATCTCCTCCTGCAGACACCTGTCATACCGGTTGAGAGACTACCAAGGCAAATCGAGGCCGGTATCCTCCCTGGATTATAATCCGCTTGGCAAAAGATGCCATGAGCGGTAGTATCGACCCGTGGAGGAAGATCACCATGACGACAATGAACATCTCCCTACCCGAGGAGATGAAACACTTCGTCGAAGCTCAGATGGCTCAAGAGGGTTACGCCTCGGCCAGCGAATACTTGCGTGCTCTGATCCGCGATGCCCAGAAACGCCGAGCTAAGCAAGAGTTGGAAGCCAAGCTTCTGGAGGGATTGCATGGGCCCGCCGTCGAGATGATGCGTAAGGAATGGAGCTCGATCGAACGCGAAGCAAGAGAGGGACTCGCCGGCGAGACAATCCGCCCATGAGCAAGAAGATCCACCGCCGCGCAAGGGCTCGGCAGGATTTGGTGGATAGTCACGCCAGCTCCTTGCACTTCGCCTCCACCCTCGCCTGATAGTTATCAATCATGTGCGAGGCGATCCGGCTCTGCACCAACCCCCAAACCTGATCCATTACCCCGGGATCAAGCTCCTTCTCCGCCGGCTGAGACGATTGCCCAAGTGCTTGCAGACTCGCAGCGGCAGCAGCGACCTGGGCCGCACTGAGCGCCACTTCGTTGAGACAATGCTGATATGCATTCGCAAGCAGGCTCACCGAGGGAAGGTGCGGCACCACGTCGTTCAAGTCGACAAAACGGTAGATCTTCCCCGAAAACTCCTGCTCAAACGCCTTTGCCGCCGTATCATTACCAATCATTGGAGCCCCGAACGTCACCACTTCCTGCACGGCCAAGAAGTTGCGCTGAAATCGCCAGGCCGCCATCAGCGCAATCGCTCCGCCCAGACTGTGACCCGTGACCCACAGCGGCCGCTCCTTCGCCTTCTGAGCCTGATCGACGGCGGCAAAAAGCGGCTCCCATACCATTGCCAGTGCATCCAGGAAGCCTCGGTGAAACCGTGCCCCAACACCGGCCGCCGCGAACTCCGTGCCACTCTGCCCTTCCGGCAGAATCAGGTAATTGTTCGCATTCGTGAGCAGCCAGTCCTTGAGCCCATCAAGGGTGTTGGGCGCTTCTGAACCGCGAAAGGTAACAACGAGTGCCTGGTCGTTCTGCGCGACGTAGACCTGCGTGTTGTCCACGCTGATCAATCGCGCTTCCAGCCCAAGCTCCGACTGAAACCGTGGTGCCGCGCTCGCCTCCGGCAAATAGGCCAGTTCACAGGCCCGAGCAAGGTAGAGTGCATTGCGGGCATTTCCGCTCGCCGAGGGATCAAGTGACATGCTCATCTCGTTCCCTTTTGTTCTGGAACTGGGTTGTTTCTGATTGACGGCAAAACGTGGCGCCCCGGCTTGGCATCGTGCCAGGCCTGAATTGTCTCCTGGCTGACTTGAGTGTCACGCAAGTCAAGCTGCATGAGCGACTCCTTCGCAAGAAGTGCGGATCGGAACCCCTTGTCTGTGATCTTGGTCCTCGCCAATCGAAGTGTGGCCAAAGCCGGAAGCTCTTTGAGGATCTCCAGCCCCGCGTCCGTCACCTGACTGCCGTTCAGATCAAGCTCCCGCAAGAGCTTCATCCCTTTGAGCACCTCGAGTGACTGATCATTCACCTCCGGGTTGGCCATCTGAAGCACGGCGACATCTTGCTTCTGTTTCACGTCTGGGGCCGTCTTCGGGTCTGCCCCAGTCAGCGTGAGATGCTTCTCACCCCCGACGTCCCGTTCCCGCGCGCTCGTATCGGGCGGTACGCTGAGTGTATAGATCGCAGGTAGCGCAGCAACCAGCATGCACATCAGGAACGATGCCAGCGGAAGCGCTCCCTTTCGTGGATGGCGATCGGCAAAGATAAACCCGAGCGGTGGGAAGACCAGACTGCCTAGCCCCCAGCTTCGCCGTTCCCGGAATGCACGCACCAGGAGCCAGACCCAGGCCAGCCCAGCCAGCACGACTCCGCCAATCTGCATGTAGTACGCTCGGCCTTCCATCCAGCCGTGCACTGCATCACTTTCAAGTGTGGCTTTCGTCGCGGTGAAGAATGGCGGCTCCTGGTGCAGGCGCTCGCGCATGGGCAAACTGGACGGCCAGGCCAGGGAGAACGCCACCGGCAGGGTCAAGGCAACCGTTCCCAGCCCAAACACCACAAGTGGTCCAACCGTTCTTTGGGCATGGCGCCACGCGAAAACCAGCGCCAGCGGCGGCACAACCAGGCTGGCAATTCCCCATGCAAAGTGCTGGTTGAACGCACGCACGAGTAGCCAGATCCACACCAGGAGCGCCAGCGCAAGTTCACAAAGTAAAACAGCAATCGCGTAGTCTTCCATGATCCCTTTCCGGTGCTCTGGAATTTACTTCGTCACCGCCGCCAGTACCTTGAGCACCAGGTCTCGCTCAAAGTTGCCCGGGAACTGCTCGCCATTACCAAGCCGGACAAATACCAGATCCAAGCTCGGCACCACGAAGCCGTCATTGTGATTTCGCCCCAGAGTCATGACAAGATCCTCAGGTGCTCCAGGAACGTGCGGTTGAGTCCACCACTGTGCCCCGTAGTCATGTTTGACCGACGTCCCCTTCCAGGCAAAGTCATAGTACGACGCCGGGACAACCCGCTTGCCGGCCCATTCCCCCTTGTGCAGCGCAAGGTAGCAGAATCGCGCATGCTGGCGAGGGTTGGTGAAAATGCCGCTGTATCCCTGGCTCATCGGCCCGATCGCACCGTTGCCGCCGATCTGGGTCCACCGCAGTTGCGTTTCACCGATCGGCTCGAACAGCTTTCGCTTCAAGAACGGAAACAAATCCTCACCGGCGGCTCGGTTGAATAGAAGCACCAGGTGCGCCACGCCTGCATTGCTGTAGTGGAAAGCAGCCCCGGGGTCGTTCATGAGCTTGACCATCGGTGATCCAGCGACATGCCCCAGCGCCCACTCAAAAGGATGATCCTCGACCGGCGGATTCTGCGTATCCAGACCTGAAGCCATGTTCAGAAGATTTCGCGCAGTGATCTCTGCCTTGCGCGAGTCGGGTAACGGCAGCGACTCGGGAATCCACTCCTCGTTACACACCTTGGTGTCGAGGGAAAGCGACTTGCCGCTCGGAAGCGGACCGTTTCCAAAATCTGTGAGAATCAGTCCGAATGCCGTGCTGGTGTACGACTTCGAGCTGGAGTAGATATTGAACGCCTTGGTACGGTCTCCGTCTCGATACCACTCACCGACGATTTGCCCACGCCGGATGACGAGCAAGCCCGTGGCGCCTGTCGCCTTGGTGTTGTGATCCCAGGCCGCTTTCAGCAAGTCCCAATCCACTCCCCCAAGCTCGCGGATCCGTGCCTTCTGTGTATCGTCAGGCTCCCCCTCCGCGGGTAGTAAGCTCCGCCAACCCCCCTGCTCTTCGGGTACGGGGAAATAATCACTCAGGACCCGGCCGCTCTGCTCGCCGGCCCCGGCCTGAAATGGAGCCGCGCCCAGAATCAACAGGCTGAGCACCGCGGAGCGTGAAAGACGATTCATGACTGCCTCCTCGCGTTGTTCAATCGTGCCGACAAAATGGCTTTCCGGGAGAGTTTCGCCAAATGAGAATGACGGGCCCTTCTGCTTTTCACCGTGCGTGTGCGGTCGCGTGCCGGGCCGTAGCGCTGGTTGATACAACGTGCCCCTGACAAAGGGCAGCCAGGCGATCCACAACCAAGAACGCTGCGTCAGGCTTTCCCATCATCCTGGCATTCTCACTCATACTAGCGAGTTTTCCGGGCGTATTGATCAGGCTTTCGATTTTGTAAGACAACGCGGGGAGGTTATTGCAGCGAATGGCGGCTCCTTGCTCGAGGAGATGGTCCGAATTTCGCTCCTCCTGCCCGGGAATCGGGTTGATCACCACCATGGGAACACCTTTGGCCAGCACTTCTGACGTTGTCAGCCCCCCTGGTTTGCCGACGAACAGATCGGCGGCCGTCATCAGCTCATCCATCTCGGTCGTGAATCCCATGACCGTGAAAAATACGCTCGACTGTTTTTTTCTGAGGTCCGTCACCAGCGCGCTGAGCTCCGCCTGAAGTGCCTCGTTCCGGCCGCAAACCGCCACCACCTGTACCGGACGTGTTATTCGAGATAACGCCTGCATCATGTGCCCGACCGGTCCCACGCCAAAGCCTCCTGCCGAGACCAGGATGGTGAATCGGTCTGGATCGAGACTGTGCTTTCGGCGCATGGCACGCTGATCCTTGGGCTCCATGAACACCGGATCGATGGGTATACCCGTCACGCTGATCAGCGATTGTGCCACGCCGAGCGCCTTGAGATGAACCCTGGTCTCTTCGAGCGGAACGAAATACTGCTCGACATGACGGCACAGCCACATGGCGTGAACGTCAAAGTCAGTCACGACGACCGTGTTCAGGACCTTCACCTTCCCTTCGCCCTTGAGCGAGGAAATGATCCCCGACGGTAGGAAGTGCGTGCAAATCGCCACATCTGGCTGATACCGCCTCAGGTACCGGATAAACGGATTCGCATTGAGCCGGTCAAACGCCGCGCGGATCGGGTCATTCTTCCGAGGATCGTCCAGATAATCGTACAGCCAGCCCAGGACCTCCGGTGCGTTGTTGACCAGGTCGATGTACGCCTTCGAGTACATGTGGCGAAAGACTTTATTGGTGTACTTGAGCACGTCGAGGTGCTGGACCTCGGAAGCGACACCTCGAAGGCGAATGGCCTTCTCGATTGCCTCGGCCGCTCGGAGGTGGCCAGCCCCTGCGCTCGCGGAAAGAACGAGAACTCGACCAAGCATATTGCCCCCGCTTTCACTGTCCACCCTGAGGTTAGGCTGGCCATTTGTACGTGCGCCGTTCCCCCGCGTCCATCCAACTCGCCTCAGACCGCACGTCGTCGAAGTGGAAGCCTTTTCTGAGTGCCAGGTACCAGGAATATTGAAAGCTCACCTCACTGACGACCCCGAGACCAATGGGTACTGTCAGCAGCCACAAGAGCGAGATGTGGAAGGTGCCCGTGACTCCTCTATACACGAGCCACACCAGCACGGCGAGAACGAACAACAGCCCAATGAAACCGATCAGTTCCGCGACGATGTGGAGCGCATAGCCGGTGGGCGTGCATTTTTGCTTGCCGATACGCTGGCTTTCATGGGACCACATTGGGTGGATGAAGAGCATCTCTGCGGCCCGAGAATAAAGATTAGCGGAAAGCTGTTGGCCCGTCCGCTACGTGGCGAGTTCCTTCAGCCGCCTCCGGCTCATAATACCACCAGACCACCAAGGCGATCGACACCGAGGGGCATTGCCCATAGTGGAGCACCCGGAATCGAGCGAGCGACAGGGCATCGATCGGCCCATGGGAGAGACCCAAGTAACCCGTGAACGACGCGACGAACAAGCCCCCCAGCAAGAGCAGCAGACCGAGGCACCGCCCTGCTCTGACGATCGGGTGCGCACGGGCCCAGGCAAGGTTAACGCCGATCGCAAGCGGGATAGCATTCCACGCCAAGATGAGCAAGCCATGCGAGAGCCACCGATGGGTAACTACACCCAGGCTCGACCCATGAACCGCCAAGCCGCTGAGTAAGATGCACATGAGCGCGGCACCAACGGTAAAGGCAAGGCTGCGAGAGACTCGTCGCATGGCGATTGGCCACCGCCAGGACAGGAGCACAGCCGCCGTGATGAGCACCGGGAACCAGAGAACTCCAATGGCCTTGCTCACGCTTACCCGCCGCCAAATGACTCAGATCAGCAACCCGCTTGATCGGCGGGTCTGTTACATAGCTACGTTACCGCTCGCACGACCAGACAAAACGAAGGGATGAAGGTGTCGAGAAGAGATGCTCTACCAAGGACGATACGTAAGCACTGCTCGCGGATGACCAGACGGCGAGATCGAAGCATGTCGCGACGAAACCCAAGAACTCATCAAGGCACGGTCGTCGGTACACACGGTACTCGTCGATTTGCAGCTCACCGGGGCCAAGGTCATCGCGCGGCTCCGCTGCCGAGTAGACCAGCGTCTCGTCAAGGTCCAGGATCAGGAGATGCCTTGCCAACAGTGCCTCTCGAGTTGTCTAACGATTAAGCTCAGCGACCAATGTCAAATTCAACTGGTGACTACAACCTTGTTGTCGTCGGGGTCGATCTCGCGCGTCCAGGGCACACCAACCGCACGGCGCCAGGCATGCCAGCCGGGCGATAGATCCGCGACCTCACGGACTGACGGGTCGAGGCGTAGGATCCCAGAGAGGGAAACCACGCACGCATCTTCCATCTGCGCATCCTCGAGGCTGAGGAACTGCCAACCGTGATCGTCGCTGTCGTGGGTGACGTGCAGGATCAACGCAGACTCGAAGACGATCGGCCGGATCGATATGACAGCGCAGTTCGGCGGCTGATCGAAAGGCCAGCGGTCCATGCGTCTCCCTCTCGCTGACTAACGTTTAAGATAGCGCCGTGCCGCGGGTCCTCTACATCGCCGCATTAGCTTTGACTGCTTCTCAATCGAAATACGACCGGGATGACTCGGAAGAAGCTGAGGACAGAATCCTCCGAGCCATTCTCGAGTTGCTTGGCGACCTTTGCAAACGGGAAGGCCGCATTCTTCTCATCGAAGCGAACGCACCAAGAGCCTTCGACCAAGGCCCATTCTCCGCCAAAACTGCGGATGATGCACTCTCCCAAGAACGACCCGAGCGTATTGACAAGACCCTCGCGATTCGCTGAGTCGCCAGCCTCATACTGACGCTGGATACAGCCGTCGAGTCATCGGACGGACGGCTCATCAAAAGCCAAGTCCTGCCCGAGTTGTTCTCGCGCGATGGAAACGACAAGCGCAGAATTCGCCCGGATGAATTCAATTGCTTGATGACTCTCCAATCGCCCAGCCTCGCTGCTAACTCATAAAATCAGGCATCCCGCACACCGGCTGAGGCATCGCTGGCCTCCCATCGCGGAAGCGCCAACGCTGCAAGCCTCGCAATGTTTCGAGCGTCATCAATACCACGGTGGTGTGTGCCCTCTAGCGCTAGCCCAGCTTGAGCAAGCGCCCGTGGCATTCCACTCACCTTGAACCCGAAGAGGCGAGCGAACTCTTTCTTGAGGTTCAAGTGCCTCTCAAAGGACACCGGGAACATAATATCGTGCCTTTTGCAGTCGACGCGGAACTGGGTCAGATCATACTCACCCCAGGAGCAGAGAACGAAAGGCTCATCCCCAATCCAACTCAAGAATTCCGGGAATACGGCCCAGAAATAACCGGCTCCGTCTACGTCCCTTTGACTAATGGTCGTCAGCCGCTGGCAGAAATCGCTCAACTGTGGCTCTGCAACCGGACGGACGAACCGGCTGAATTCGCGGCCCGGGGGGGCGTCGGCTGCGGGCAGCTCGACTGCCCCGATCTCGATCGTCTCCATGCGATCGTAGTCGCGGACATTTTCCCAGCAGGTTGCCTCCAGGTCCACGATAATGTACCGCACGCCGCCGCTCCCTCACCGCCACTTGGCGCCTCGAATCAGCAGCCCCCGTAAGCGAGTCTGTCACATCGTAGGATTAGCCGTCGGGCGAGCCGCTCCGTGACCGAAGTCGAGCCGCTCCGTACCCTCCCCGTATGCAGTACTTGCAGGTACAGTACGGCGGTTTGCCGTTGGCACCCGGATAATACCGCCAGCCGACAACTTGTGGCAACGACCGGACCCGGTGGATCTCATTTGCCGCGTTACGGTGACAGGCACAGCGAAGATAGATACCCGCCGGTCGATTGCCCAACGGCTTGCGGAGACGACTAATTCCATTCCGGCGAATCAGCGTAACCCGCGACTCCGGGGCGAGGTGCACAAACATGGACATGGCTTCTCTCCACCGCCTGAGCATCAAGTTCAGCAACCGCAGCAGCGGGTCCGCCGGATCACCTTTCACAGAGTGATTGCTTGCGGAATGGCGGAGGCTCGAAGGAACTAGACGATCTCCGAATAGCTCTGAACCTTCGACTCTGAAGGAACAGGCCGAGTCGCAAGCATCGTCAGCGACAGAAGCCCTGCACCTATGAGGACCGCACCCGCGACGAAACCCGAACTGCCGGCCGTGATATTAACCATATTGTTGGATGCGAGGTACAGGAAACTCGCAACCATCCCGAGGCCGCCAGCAACGAGGGCCAAGCCAGAAAGTACAAGGCAGATTGGACGCAAAAATGCTGGTGTATCCATATGATGCCCCTACTCTGTCACCGACATTGAACTCGATCGAAAACCCGTCATCTTCGTAGAGACCCCACGTCGGGGCGGACCAATCAACGCCGGAAAGGAATGATGAGATTCGTTGCCGTACTTCATCGGCCGGTCCGAGTGGCACGAGGTCACCCTCCTGCAACAGCTCCAGAGCACGTGGCAAGGAACCGCGCAGGTTGAGGATCATCACATCCCAGCTCATGTCCGACTTGCCCCCGGCTAACGGCCATTACTGAATCGCGCTCGACGCAACATACTAAAGCCGTCGAGCGACTGTTGCCAGCGCCGCTGCTACTTGCGGGCCTTAACGATAGTTCCATCGAATGCGGATAGCCTACTCCGCAGAAAGCCAAGCCGTGCGGCTGGGTCCGAGCGTGCGCCTTGGTCTCGAGGTAAAGCGTATATCCAGCCGATCTGGAACCGCTCACCCGGGATCGCCTTGATCAGATGAAGATACTCGCGGCTGTTGACTTCGCCAAGGGTAATATCGCCGGCGCTCAAGGCGGCTGGGCCGATGGGCTCGGCCGTGCAGGGCTGCCCCGACTCGACCATACCCGAAATTGGGTTATTACTTCCTGGCCCGCGTAAAAAAGAGAAGAAAGTAGATGACGGTTTTCGCCAAGTTCGTTTTCCGTTGCTTCTGCCGCGAAATGCCCGTCGGACATCAGCACGTAGAACCGCGTTTGACCTTCTGAGGGAAGCGGGTGCTCCGAGACTCGGGTAAGTCGACCTCGATCCAACCACCGATCAACCAGATGAACTTTGCAAGACCTGTGCAGCCCAGGTGGCTTTGTCCTCTTGGAGTGGAGGAATCACCGCGTCCTCACCATAGAGGATTTCTCGCGTATACGGGCCGGCGTCGTAGCAGCGATCAAAGATCGATTGCAGGTCAACCGTAACACAAGGATCATCCGGAAGGAGAGGAATCGCAATCGCAGGCAAACGATTTTCCAGTTGGATGGGATAGACCAGGAATGTTCCCAGCTCATCAAAGCAATGCACTGACACGTGATAGTCAAAGGGACCGCACGCATCAATTGCCGGTTCCAGGGGTACCGCCGTTGTATGCTCGCCCCCGCGCAGGAGATCGATTTCAACCAGGTGAACCTGGCTCGAGAGAATCTCTTTCTGCTTGCGCTTATAAAGATCTCGTCCCTGTTCACCGGGAGTTTTGTTCGCAAGGCTGAGCACCTCGATCGAGGTGACCAATCGTTTGCCTTCGACACCACGCTTGTAAATCTCGACAAACGGCTCGCGCAACTCGTCGTGCGCAACTTTAACGGTGACGGGATGCGCGTAGTAACGGGCTAGCGACTGCGACGGATCCAGCAAACCGGGGCCCTCGCGCTGATGGCGTGTTGCCGCGGCGTACCTCAATATCCGGACCGATCAGGCGCCTTGAAAACTCGATCCAGACGCGTTGGCCAAGTACAGCGAAATAAGGCGCTGGTAGAGTAGCCTGGAGTGCTTCACGGAGATAGGTAATGAAGCTGTCGTGGAGGTCGGGAAAGATCTCCGGGTTCTCCGAGTAAGGATCCATGCCTGGGAAGGGTGAGGGCATCACGGACGTCCTCGTAAAAGAAGCGACCGGCGCAAGCGAATGTCCGAGCCTCTGCTCGAGCTCGGTCGCTCCGCGAAAACGCGTCCTCTTCTCGATCGGAATCTACCGTCGTGTCGTCTCGCGTCCAGCTCTGAAAGTCGCCTTTCGCTCCGCGAAAGTGCGTCTTCTTCTCAACCGGAATCCACCGTTCGTGGCCCTCAACGATTCGAGCTCTATCGTAGCGTATGCAAAATGGTTCGATAAGACGTTTCGCACGGGAGATGCGAGCAACAAAAAAAGCCGCCCTGGACCAGAGTTCTGGTCCAGGGCGGCTTTCATGAAGGATCCCGGCGATAACCGACTTTCGCGCCAAAGGCACTATCATAGGCCTGGCGGGCTTAACGGCCGTGTTCGGAATGGGAACGGGTGTGGCCCCGCCAGTATGGTCGCCGGAAAAGCACCCAGCCGGCGGTTAAGCCAGGCTGGGCACGATGACTTCCGGAGTTGGGTCGCACACGAAAGCACACACATGATATCAGAATGAGTGGAGAACATCTCCACGTACTGTCAGTGCGTCAAAGACCCTTGAATCGGACCAATTTACCCCGTCGCTGGCTGTTCTCGCCGCGTGCGCTTTCGAGCACGAGGCAGAGGCAGCGCCCCGATCGGGGTGGTCAAGCTGCTTGGCTGTTAGGACCGGTCGGCTGAAGCGGTCGCCCGCCGTGCACGCCCGGCCTATCGACCTGGTCGTCTTCCAGGAGCCTACGCATTACTGCTGGAAACCTAATCTTGGAGGGGGCTTCGCGCTTAGATGCCTTCAGCGCTTATCCTGTCCCGACCTGGCTACCCGGCGATGCCGCTAGCGCGACAGCCGGCACACCAGAGGTCGGTCCTCCCCAATCCTCTCGTACTAGGGGAGACTCTCCTCAAGTTTCCTACGCCCACGGCAGATAGGGACCGACCTGTCTCACGACGGTCTGAACCCAGCTCGCGTACCGCTTTCATTGGCGAACAGCCAAACCCTTGGGACCTTCTCCAGCCCCAGGATGCGATGAGCCGACATCGAGGTGCCAAACCTCCCCGCCGCTAGGGACGCTCGGGGGAGATCAGCCTGTTATCCCCGGAGTACCTTTTATCTGTTGAGCGACGGCCTTTCCATCCAGCACCGCCGGATCACTAACGCCGACTTTCGTCTCTGCTCGACATATTCGTCTCGCAGTCAGGCACCCTTATACGTTTGCGCTCCTGTTGCCCGATTGCCGACCGGGCCGAGGGTACCATGGCGCTCCTCCGTTACTCTTTGGGAGGAGACCGCCCCAGTCAAACTGCCCGATGAGCACGGTCCCGGTCCGGGCTACGGACCGGTGAGGACCAACGTGATTTCAGGGTGGTATTTCACCGATGGCTCCGCGATGGCTAGCGCCACCGCCTCACAGCCTCCCACCTATCCTACACAGAAATAACGCTGGACCAGTGCCAACCTGCAGTAAAGGTTCACGGGGTCTTTCCGTCTAACCGCGGGTACGTGGCATCTTCACCACGACTACAGTTTCACCGGGTCCCTCGTGGAGACAGTGCTCCAGTCGTTACGCCATTCATGCAGGTCGGAACTTACCCGACAAGGAACTTCGCTACCTTAGGACCGTCATAGTTACGGCCGCCGTTTATCGGGGCTTCGGTCGCCAACTACTCTTTCGATCATCGGCTTCCTTAACCTACCGACACCGAGCAGGCGTCAGACTCTATACGTCCTCTTACGAGTTGGCAGAGTCCTGTGTTTTTGATAAACAGTCGCTAGAGCCGATTCTCTGCGGCTCCCCCGTTGCCGAGGGAGCACCCCTTGTACCGAGGGTACGGGGTCATTTTGCCGAGTTCCTTCACGAGGGTTCTCCCGAACGCCTTCGGATGCTCGCCTAGCACACCTGTGTCGGTTTGCGGTACGGGCCGCGCGGATCGTCCCTGGCAGGCTTTTCGTGGCCGAACGTTCCCCAGGCTTCCAGATCAAGCTGTCGGCCTTGCGGCACGGGGGCATCTAGCACCCCGACCTGAGTTAGCTCGGCGTCCCCTACCAGTTCAACCTTTCCGTGCGGGTGACGGAATATTGACCGTCTGTCCATCGACTACGCCTTTCGGCCTCGTCTTAGGTCCCGACTGACCCTGGGCGGATTGACCTTCCCCAGGAAACCTTGTGCTTTCGGCGGACGGGCTTCCCACCCGTCTTGTCGTTACTCGTTCCGGCATGCGCACTCGACGACGCTCCACGGCTCCTTGTCGGTGCCGCTTCAATGCTGACGTCGACGCTCTCCTACCATTCAGGTAAACCTGAATCCGCGACTGCGGCACGACACTTGAGTCCCCGTCATTTTCGGCGCAGGATGGCTCGACCGGTAAGCTGTTACGCACTTTTGAAATGATGGCTGCTTCTAAGCCAACATCCCGGCTGTCACCGCGATCCCACTTCCTTTGCCACTGAGTGTCGCTTTGGGGGCCTTGGTCGGCGGGCTGGGTTGTTTCCCTTTAGAGCATGAAGCTTATCCCCCACACTCTGACTCCCGGGGTCCATGACAGGGTATTCGGAGTTGGGTTCCGACGGGTAGCCGGGAAGGCCCCCGGGCGGATTCCGTCGCTCTACCCCCCTGTCATACTTCCCGAGGCTGGCCCTAAAGCCATTTCGGAGAGAACGAGCTATCTCCAGGTTTGATAAGACTTTGACTCCTCCCCACGGGTCCTCCCCCAGTTTTTCAACACTGGTGGGTTCGGTCCTCCACGGCCGGTTAAGGCCGCTTCAACCTGCCCATGGGTAGTTCACCTGGTTTCGCGTCTACCACGCCCGACCAATTCGCCCATTTCAGACTCGCTTTCGCTTTGGCTCCCCCCCTGAAGGGGTTAACCGGGCCGGACACGGTAACTCGCCGGATCATTATGCAAAAGGCACGCGGTCAGGCTGAGCAAAAGCTCAACGCCCTCCCACCGCTTGTAGGCGCGGGGTTTCAGGTTCAGTGTCCTCCCCTGATCGGGGTTCTTCCCACCGTTCGGTCGCCCTACTGGGTTCGCTATCGGTCGTCATCGCGTACTTAGCCTTGCAGGATGGTCCCCGCAGATTCAGGCCGGGTTTCACGTGCCCGACCCTACTTGGGTACCAGATAGGAGAACCTCATCAAAGCCTACGGGACTATCACCCGCTCTGGTGCAATTTTCCAAAGGACTTCGGCTCGACTCGATTCATTCCATGACTCCGGCCCCACAACCCCGGGCGGTGTCCCGCCCGGTTTGGGCTATTCCCCGTTCGCTCGCCGCTACTAAGGGAGTCTCGGTTGATTTCTTTTCCTCCAGGTACTGAGATGTTTCAGTTCCCTGGGTTTCTCGAGAATTCCGGGCTCAACGCTCGTTGGGCAGCTCCCCCGGACATATCGCAGCCTTCCACGCCCGAATTCTGATGACGCCTAGGCATCCCCCCCGCGCCCTTAGGAGCTTGACCACGCCGATCAGACCGCCGCTAACCCGGTGAGACGAGCCCGAAAGCCCAACCCCTTCCGAGTGAGACAACCGCCAGACCAACGGGTATTCCAACGAAAACCAGGCCACCTGGCCGCAGCGTCTCGCGACGCGACAACCAGCACCAGGCTTTCTAAATTAAGATCCGTAAGGGTTCTTTGAGACGCAACTTCGCACGACTCACGTCGGACAAAGCTGCTTTCGTACTGTACTGTAGTGGAGAGTTGCCACTCACCCTCACATATGATCAAAACAAGCCGGACCAAAGCCCGACTCGCTTGACCCACGTAGGTGTGTGTCAATTCGTGTGTGACCAACCACCGGATTGTCAAAAAACTCCGAAGAGGCAAGGCGTCCTACAAAAAAGCAAGCCGCCCTGACCCGTCAGTTCCTGGTCTGGCCAGGGGGCGAGGCCGCGAATCCACGGCCCCACCCCTTGACCAGAAGGGACGGTCGATTGCATCCGCAAGTCTACTTCAAAACCCCCAAGGGAAGCCGGCGGGCTCGCGGCCCAACCGAACCGATGCGGAATGGTGCCGATGTGGCCTTATTGACGCCATACTCACGCAGTCGGCTGGTTGCCCAGTTCGATCACGAAGCTGACCCAAGAGCTCTCGCTCCCGAGCCAAACGTCTCAGGCCAAGGTTTCCAAGGTTGTCCTTAGAAAGGAGGTGATCCAACCGCAGGTTCCCCTACGGTTACCTTGTTACGACTTAGTCCCCATCACGGGTTTCATCTTCGGCGCCTGCCTTGCGGCTCCGACGACTTCGGATGCCCCCCGCTTTGGTGGCTTGACGGGCGGTGTGTACAAGGCTCAGGAACACATTCACCGCCGCAGTGCTGATCGGCGATTACTAGCGATTCCGGCTTCATGTGGGCGGGTTGCAGCCCACAATCCGAACTGAGGGACGATTTTTGCGATTGGCGCGGTCTTGCGACCTAGCAACGCTCTGTCCATCCCATTGTAGCACGTGTGCAGCCCTGGGCATAAGGGCCATGATGACTTGACGTCGTCCCCGCCTTCCTCCGGCTTAACGCCGGCGGTCTGATCAGAGTCCCCGCCTTTACGCGCTGGCAACTGACCACAGGGGTTTCGCTCGTTACGGGACTTAACCCAACACCTCACGGCACGAGCTGACGACAGCCATGCAGCACCTGTGCATGTTCCACCTTTCGGCGTCACCGGCGTTTCCGTCGGCTAATCCATGCATGTCAAGCCCAGGATAAGGTTCTTCGCGTAGCCTCGAATTAAGCCACATGCTCCACCGCTTGTGTGAGCCCCCGTCAATTCCTTTGAGTTTCAGCCTTGCGACCATACTCCCCAGGCGGGGCACTTCACGGTTTCCCTACGGCAGAGAGCCCATCGGCGAGCCCCCTACCCAGTGCCCATCGTTTACAGCTAGGACTACCGGGGTATCTAATCCCGTTCGCTCCCCTAGCTTTCGCGTCTCAGCGTCAGATAACGTCCAGGACCTCGCTTTCGCCACGGGCGTTCCTTCCGATCTCAACGCATTTCACCGCTCCACCGGAAGTTCCAGGTCCCCCTACGCTCCTCGAGACAGGACGTTTCGGCGCCAGTTCCCCGGTTGAGCCGGGGTATTTCAACAACCGACGTTCCCATCCGCCTACACGCGCTTTAAGCCCAGTGATTCCGAATAACGTTCGCACGGTTCGTCTTACCGCGGCTGCTGGCACGAACTTAGCCCGTGCTTCCTCCAGGGATAGGTCAAGCTTGCGCCTTCCTCCCCCTCGACAGGAGTTTACAACCCGAAGGCCTTCATCCTCCACGCGGCGTCGCTCGGTCAGGCTTGCGCCCATTGCCGAAGATTCTCGACTGCAGCCTCCCGTAGGAGTCTGGGCAGTGTCTCAGTCCCAGTGTGCCGGGCCACGCTCGCACGCCCGGTAGGCATCAAAGGCTTGGTGGGCCATTACCCCGCCAACTACCTAATACCACGACGGCCCGTCCCACGGCGCCGAAACTTTGGTTCGCACCGGATGCCCGACACGAACATCGCTGGGTATTATCCGCAGCTTCCCGCGGTTATGCCCAACCATGGGGTTGGTTGCCGTCGCATTACTCACCCTTACGCCACTAACCTGGTCCGAAAACCAGGCCCGTTCGACTTGCATGCCTAATCCACGCCGCCAACGTTCATTCTGAGCCAGGATCAAACCCTTCATAAATGGTTCGGTCGCCTCCCGAAAGACCCCGTTTCCGAAGCCCTCCAGCCGGTCTCCGATCCCCACCCAAAAGGGTTGAGGAAAAATACTGGTCGCACTTCGTTCCCCATGAGTCGACCTGATTCTCGCCGCGACACTCCCGCATTCACACTCTTGCGAGCATAAACCCGGAAACTGCGCACCGCAAACCCATCCACCCCATGAGCAACGTGTGCCGGTCCATGAGAGCCATCCCGATACTCAAACCAGGGACCACCCAGTTCAAGCATTCCGGATCAACCGCTCACACGCCGGCTTCCCTCAAGGGTTCATTGACGCGACGAATCTTTATCTCTTGATAAATCGTTGCGTCTTGGCTGACGAATGCAATCGACCAAATTGTCAAAGACCGTGAGCCGCTTCATTCAGAATGATTCGCACGAATGGCTGGATCAGCCAGTAGGAAGCAGCTCTGCGTCGCTCATCATCCACCGACACCATCGGCCGGGTGCAATCTTGCCCTGCGGCAAGTTTCCCCGGCCGTCGTCTTACGCTGGGTTATTAGCGAGGCAATTGCAATACTAACTCAAAAAATCTGAAGGTCAACACCCCTCTAGAGATTTTTCAGTTTTCGCGCGCCACTCGACTCTGGAGTTGAGACCCACCCTCGCCAATAATGATCGGGTGTCGTTTGAGCGACCGCATTCGAGAACTACACCTGCCAGGAGGCAAAGCGTTGGCCAGGAGCCATCACCAAGAACACCCTCGCGGAACAGTTAGCCTTCGGTCCGAAGAGCCAGAATGGCGCGGCCAAACGGCCCGAGGTCGACTGAGACGCCGGTGAATCCTTTGAAATAGGTCGTCAGATCATGCCAGTCGCCAGGCCCAAACCCACTCATGACGACTGGGTAAAAACCGTTCTTTTCGACCGCGGATACCTGTCCCGGATCCCCGGCGACGCGATCAAAGTCTACCTGGCTGTCATCGAGGCCTGCGGCGGTGTTCCCGACCGTAGCGTCACGATCAGCTTGAGACTGCTCATGCAGCGCACGGAGCTCTCGTGCCCGACTGTCATCGAAAGCTTGTCCCGGCTCGAACGTCTTGGCCTCGTGGTCTCCACAACCCGCCAGCGAGGCAAAGTCAAAACCTACTACGTGTCCGATCCTCCCGCAGCATGATGAGCGCGCGGTGATTTGCGTTCGGCGGTCAAATCGAAAGCTTGGAATTCGCCTCCCGATCACTCTCCACGTAACGGACTGCCATGACCTCCAGTTCGTATTTCTTCCGCGTCGAGCACGACCTTCTTCGCTCCGAGGCATTCAAGACCCTGGGAGGCTCCGCGATCAAGGTCTATCTTGTGATCGGCCTCTATTCCGACTTTGGAACCGACTGGGCCTACCCCAGCATCCGCACGATCGCCACCCAGGCCGGTCTCAGCCGTCAAACCGTCATCACGGCCATCCAACAACTCACCCAGCTAGGCATCCTCACCACAAATAAGTCAAAAGGCCGCTCCACAGCCTATCGCATCATCCGCCAAGCCCCCACCCGCCCCTCCCACTCACGAACCCGAAACGCTAAAGTCGCCAAAGATACCGGACCAACTGGTCTATTTTCTTTAGATGATAGCCCCACAACTGGTCTAGATTCTTTAGAGGATAGCTGGCGCGGTGGTCCAGAATCTGACCCGGCACCGGCCCAGGCGTTCGGCCTTGGTGGCCATCTAGCTAGGCCCAAACAAGAAGAAGCACCAAGACAGGACACAACATCAATCCCGATTCCGGGAACACCCTTTCGCCTTACTGCCCAGGGCCGGCTCGAAGTTGCTGTTGATTTGCAAGAACTCCTGACGAATCAGGGAATTCCCGAGAATCTTGCCAGCCGGTTAACTGCGCAGAAAGATCCGGAAGCCGTCGCTAAGGTGCTACTCAACGCGCTCTATCTTCAAAGCCAGGGCAAACTTCAGAATGGTCCCGGCTATATCAGAGCCGGAATCGAAGATGGGTATGAGCTGCTACCACAGGTGGCAAGCCGGCTCGAAATACGACGTCGGGAGCTCGAGAATCGCATTCAGAACTACCAGATCAAGCAAGAACGAGCGACTGAATCCCGCAAGCAGGCAGATGAACAAGCGGCAATCAACTATGTTATCGACCGGCTCGATCCCGAGGAACTAGACCGCTTACTAAAACAAGCTCTTCAACTGCTTCCTGCTCCGATCGTCAAACGCAATCCTACGCTCTCCAATCCTTTCGTACGAATCAAGGTCTATGAGCTAGCTTGCGGTGAGCCTTAGAAAGCAAGATGATTCGGGGAACGTCGCCTGCAATCTAGCATGCATCCTCGTTCGATCGTTGGGCGTTTTGGCCTCGATCCATGGTCGCATGGTAGCTCAACACGTTGAATGCCGTTTGCCCATTCGCAATCGGTCATCATTTGCAAATAGGAAATAGGATAGGGTCGACCTCCCGGATTTGGGTTGGTTTTCGCGCCACGATGAGGTCACGCACCTGCCCAAGTAAGCGGCCGTCTCGACGGGCTTGGCGCACCTGTTGTGGTGTGTACGCTCCGGACATCGGACAACTGATTCGTCGCTCCGGTTGAAAGCCCGCTTGCACTGCTGCTGAGTAGCCTAAAAAGGCGTGATCGAGGTATCCGAATCCAGCCGGTAGATCCTTCTCTGTCTGGGCCCCGAGCAGCAAGGCGAAGTACCCACCCGGCGCAAGTGTCGCAAAGGCGCTGTGGGCAAGGTCACTGAGAAATTGCATCCACCGCGAGAGCGGAGCAGCCGCAATTCCGTCGGATGAGTAACGGCGGGCCAGCATGGTATGGTAAGGAGGGTCGCAGAAGATAAGGTTGCAGTGATCCGCTTCGGCAGGAAACCCGTGGCGGATGTCATGCGCCATGATTTCGGGCCGCACCGGCTCGATGTCATACGCGAGACAACGACGTCCCATCGATTGGCATACGTCCAACGTTGTTCCACCGCCAGCCAGCGGGTCAACGACGAGAGCATCAGGTTGGGTGTAGTAATAGAGGGCATGGGCGATGATCGCGGCGGGGATGGAGCCCGCATGCGGAATACCGAAGGCCCGGTCGTGCCGGAATGACCAGACGTCATAGGGCGTGGGCCGGAAATCAGCGCTGAATCGGTCACGGCGTCGCAAGTCCTTGTATGCAGCATGGATCGTCTTCGTGCCGGCATCGAGTTGCGCGACGCCACTTTGAGCCCGGACATCGCCCGACTGCGCCGAGTGCCATAACACACGAGCTTGGCGGTAGACGTCCTTCCCGCCGATCCCTATCCTGCGGGCAACCCTGAGATCTGTCCGTCCTCGATCTCGCGACTCATCGCCGCTTATTTGCTGCCCGGGGGTATCTGACTCGGCCGAGACCCATCGATCGTCGGAATCTCGACCATCGGCGGAAGGTGAACAATTCGATTCTGCGAATTGACCTCTTCGCAGATTGGCCAGTCGACGCGATTTTGCCCGGATTTTCCAGAGCTCCTCAATCGCATCTGCCTCTCGCATCATTTGGCTGAAATTCTTTTGGCGCTGACGGTTATATTCGAGTACCGCCAGGCGGCGTGATGAATCATTGGAAAAGGTGTGTACCTCGCACGGAACGCTTGTGAGTCCCAGCGCAATTGCGCAGGCCAAGCGACGGTGCCCGGAAATGACCTGCCAAGTGCCTGCGTCTGTTCCACGCGTGATGGCGAGTGGGACGAGAATCCCGTGGTCCCGGATACTCGGCAGCAGGTCGTCCATCTCGGCAGCGGGATCACCATAGATCGAGTGGCTGAAGTCATCTGCGCTGAGCTGAGTCGTTTCCATCGCAACGACGCGCGAACCGACGTGCCGACCCGGAAGCACCAACGCGGCCGGGACATCCTTGTCTGCAGTCACAGGCATGGCCGGGACATCCTTGCCCAGAGCGGTATTGAACGAGTGTGCCGGATTTGAGGTTGGGTAGGCTAGCAAAGATGTTGGAGCTCGTCCAGCGGGTTTTACGAGTTCGGGATGGACGGCGCTGAGAATTCGGGCAGAATGTGCGTCTCATTTCTCGCTTTTAGCTGATCTGTCACAACGATCGTACAACGCAACAGTCAGGACGCAGCCAGGAGGCTCCATGTCCACCCGGCGATACGATCCGCCGCAACGTATCCACTCAATGAGACCTCGATCTCGAAATCTGCGTGGCGATGGTGCGCACGCGGAATGGAGAGACCGATTCACCAAGGCGGAAACCGGCCGTCGTAAGCGGTCAGTTCTATCTGTCGTGGTGGCAGCGAAGAACGAAGCCCCCAGCCTTGCACAACTCATTGATGAGATTGCCGGAGCCTTGCGCCCGCTGTGTCAAAGCGCTGTTTCTGGGTTGGCGGAATTTGAAGTCGTGCTTGTAGACGACGGATCGACGGACAACACCCAGCAGATTCTGCTGGAGCTGAGTGCGTATTATCCCGAGCTGAGCTGGATCACTCTGGCGAACGCGTCCGGGCAGTCCGCTGCCACTGTAGCAGGCATTCGGGCGGCCCGAGGGAATTGGATTGCGACGCTGGATGCCGACTTACAGAACGATCCGGTCGACCTCGTTCATCTCTGGAATGCCCTGCCCGGCCACGATGCTGCACTGGGTTGGCGAGTGACCCGGGAGGACGTCGTCTCCAGACGCCTGATCAGCACCTGGGCGAACTGGGTACGCAACGTGGTGCTCGGACAATCGATACGCGATACGGGGTGCTCGGTGCGGATCTTTTCACGGGCGGCCGCGCTGCGGCTGCCCCTGTTCCATGGTATGCACCGCTTCATGGGTCCATTGCTGCTGCGCGAGGGCTGCAAGCTGGTCCAGGTGGGCGTCAAACATCGGCCTCGCACGAGTGGTCGCACGCATTATAACATCTGGAATCGTTCACTATGTGTGCTGTTCGACCTGCTCGGCGTCGTGTGGCTCTTGCGCCGGCCGTTGTGCTATCGGGTCATCTCGCAGCGGCGATCGGAAATCGCACCAGACAATCCGAACGCGGAAAACATGGTCCTGGCTGATGGCCGCGGCTTTCACGAGGGCTGAACTGTGCCGAACCTGATTTTCTGGTTAACGGTGGGATTTCTGGGTCAGGGATTCTTCACGGCGCGGTTTCTCGTGCAGTGGCTAGCCTCCGAGCGAAAACGCGAGTCAATCGTCCCTGTTGCATTCTGGTGGCTCAGTCTCCTGGGGGGTCTCGCGCTTCTCTCGTATGCAGTTTTTCGGCGTGACCCCGTCATCATCACCGGCCAGGCAATGGGGCTCTTTGTCTACGTGCGCAACCTGATGCTGCTGAGCAAGGCGAGAACGCTCACTGCGCATTCTCGGGGTAGCGGTCCAGCAACCGATCGACGGCGAGACCGATGTCAGGAGCTCGCATGAGCAACTCGCCGACCAGAATCGCCGAAACTCGAGCAGCTTCGAGTCGTAGAACATCGGCTCTGTCGCGGATTCCGCTTTCGCTGACGAGCACAACATCGGAGGGAATCCGATCGCGAAGCCGCAAGGTATGCTCGATATCGGTGTGGAAGCTATGGAGGTCGCGGTTATTGATCCCGATCAAATCGGCGCCCGATGCGACGACGCGTTCCAGATTGGCCGTGTCGTGAAACTCGACCAGAGCCGTCATATTCCAGCGTTTTGCCTGTTCCAGCAGCCGGGCAAGCTGTTGATCGTCGAGAATTTCTGCGATCAGAAGAATGGCGTCGGCTCCAGAGGCGCGTGCTTCGACCACCTGATAGTCATCGATCAGAAAGTCTTTGCGCAATACAGGGATCCCGGCGGCCGCACGAACCTGCGCCAGATGCGTCAGATGTCCCTGGAAATAAGGCGCGTCCGTCAACACGCTCAGGCACGAAGCCCCATGCTTCTCGTAAGTGCGCGCAATATCAACTGGATCAAAATCAGCCCGGATCAGCTTGGCCGACGGGCTGGCTTTCTTGATCTCGGCGATAAGGTGGATCGGACCAGGACGAGCCAGGACTTCTCGAAGGTCACGAGCCTCAGGCGCTGCCAAAGCACGTTGCTCGAGTTCTTCCAGCGGTTGCACTCTCCGGGCTGCGGCCACCTCTGCACGCTTTGAGCCCACGATTTCATCGAGAATCGTCATCAATCCAGTTTAACCCACAATCTTGACGCTCGACGAGTGGGTCAACGAGGGGGGCAAGAGTGACGACCGGACTTTATGGCGCAGGGGAAACCTCTATCGGAGATTCCGAGAGAGACGGATTTTCAAACCGATTTATCACAATCTTTCGAAGATCGAGGTTTGCGAAATCTGCTGAACGCGTTATAGGTGTAACAGCAAACAATTTCCGTGTTCGTGCAACGCTGTAAACTTGATCTCGAAATCCATCATGGCATCGTTCACGCATGGTCGACGGGTTGCCTGGACGTGGCCCGCTTCCGATTGCGTTTATTTGGCGAAGTGCAAGGTGTCTTCTCTGAGGCGGAGATCTCTTTCGAGAATCTGCTCTTAGCCTTAAAAGTCGTGCGACATCAGTTCGGCGAAATCAGTGGCAAGGACGCAGGAGAGAACATCATGACGACACTGATCGTGCATTGCCCGAACGCGGCGTGTGGTCGGGTTTCCCATCTGGGTGTTGATCCCCTCGGTCGCATTTTCCGATGTCCGCGCTGCCTGACAAAGCTACCAAGTGCGCCAGCGACCGCTGGCGACTCACGGTGGACGGCCGTGCTGGGCCCGCCACGCCCTTCGCTGGCTGGTTCGAGCTTCAGATTCACACCCGCCCGACGATGGAATGAGGCTGGTTCCGTGGAAGCGCAGGAACTTCCGGCGCGCAGTTTAATGGGCTTTGAAAGCGGGGAGGTCTTGATCGACGCAGTCGATTTCGATCGCGAGAATTTTGAGAGCTCATACCTGGCGCTAAACTCTGATGACAGTGATGACAGTAGTGAGGTCGTGCTCGGGCCCTTCGTTTCGGATAGCCGTTCGCTTTCCCGATGCAGCGCGGCAATAAAATCATCAGTCTCGATGGCCCCCTCAGTCCGAAGTGAGGCCGCCGCCAACACGGACCAGATACTGCCGAATTCGGGAACCCTGGGGAGGTTCCGGATCGGGGAGATGCTGGGTGAAGGCCAGCATGCAACGGTTTATTGTGCCTACGACCCCGTCCTGGAACGAGATGTGGCACTCAAGGTGCCGCGCCAAGGCGTGATCAGATCGACCAAGGGCCTGGAAAGATTCCTGGGCGAGGCCAAGGCGCTGGCGCGGCTGCGCCATCCTCAAATCGTACCAGTGTACGAGGCCGGCTGCGCGGGTGGCCGGCACTACATGGCCATGGCGCTGATCAAAGGCGCCAGCCTCGCAGAGCGGATGGCCGAAGCTCGGTTCGACGTTCTGCGTGCTACAGAAATCGTTGCCGAGCTTGCCGAGGCACTTGGATATGCTCACAGCCAGGGAGTCGTGCATCGCGACGTCAAGCCGGCCAACATTCGTCTCGATGCTCAGGGTGTCGTTTACGTCATGGATTTTAGCATTGCATACCGACCTGATTCAGGCGAGATGCCGCTGCCTCCCGGCGTGATCCTGGGCACCCCGGCTTACGTCGCTCCCGAGCAGGCCCAAGGCGGGCAGACCGACGTGCTGCCGGCAAGTGACCAGTATAGCTTGGGCGCGGTCTTCTACGAGCTGCTCAGTGGCCAGCCGCCGTTCTGCGGACCACCTTCCTACGTGATCTTCCACACGATCCACCACGATCCGCCCGCGCTTCACACCATTGCCCCGAGGGTCCCCCGCGCACTTGAGGCTATCTGTCAAAAGGCCCTGGCGAAAAGACCCGAACACCGCTACGCGAGCTGTGGCGATTTTGCCAGGGATCTGCAGTGCTGGATCCGCGGTGAGGCCCCATTAGCTAGCCGTCGTCGCCGCTGGGCCCGGTTAGGAAGATAACAGGTCCACGCCCGCACCAGCCGGCTGCAACTCTTCGACTTCCAGGTCCTCCACCTCCTGCACGCTCCGAAACTCGATCGGCTCATCGATCGCTTCGGCAAGCTTCGGAGATGTCGGGTCCCCCATCGCTTTCGGCCAGATGTGAAATCCCCCGCGCCAGGTGGGAGGAATTTCCCAGATCCCCCAGATCCCCTTTCCCTCGTTATAGCCCTGGTAGGCGACATCGTGTTTGCCGACGTATCGCTTGGACCAATGGCATTTCCCGTCGTCTATGTTGTACTTACCGCGGATAAGAAACGGGCCGATCATGTCACGGCCTTCGCCGGTCATGACTCCCTGACAAAACGTGAGATGGAGTTCCATCGTGTGCCGGCCTGGCCAATGAGCCATCAAGAAAAAGCCCTGCCAGGGTCCGGAGGGAAATCGAGGGTCGGTCTCGACAGGCGGCGGCGGAGAAGAATCCGGTCGATGAGAGCTCATGATCACGGGCCTCGGAGATCCGAGCATCGGTTTCCAAAAAATAGATCGAGACCGGTGTCGATCCTTCCGCTTGAGTTTGGCCCGATGCGCGGCATAGTGTCAAGCGATGGTGTCTATGGGTTCGAATTGCTTTGCGCGGCCGACTTCTTCTCGACTTCATCCATGAGCGTCTGAAAGTCAGGCTGATCGCGAATCGGGTCAAGATCGGTGTCAGACCGAAGAACATCGAGATCGGGGAAGCCTTCCAGAGCCGCTCGGCGCAAGAGCTCAACAGCCCGATCGCCATACCGTTTGCGCCGGAGCTGGTCACCCTTGCTCAGCTTTGAGACATCTACCTCAGCGACGGACCCATTCTTCACTCCGATTAACGGAACGCTCAGAGCGACGTTACATGCCAGGCCATAGGCGTTGCGAGCGTCCAGCTCGGGAATGCTCTCGTAAAGGTCGACGGCGCGTTGAAAGGATCGGAATGCCTCCACGGGCTCTCCCGTTTGCTGGAACAACCGGCCAAGAGTGTTGTGACTCTTGGCCAGATCAATTCGGAAAGAGGCATCGTCGGGCTGCATCGCGATCAGTCTCTCGAGCAGTGTTCTTGCCCTTTGTGCAAACGCAATCGCATCCGCTGGTTCGCGCCGGTATCGATGCAATTCGCTCACCCAGCGATAAGCGCTGGCCAGACCATGCTCGTAACGAAGGACGGCGGGATGCTGACGCTCGAGGCGTTCGAGGCCTTCCATGCCTTTTCGGGCGCTGGCAAGCGCCGAGTCAAGCTTGCCTGCCGTCTGCTCGAGATTGCTCAAATCACCGAGGCAGAGTGCAAGCTCATAAGCCTGGTCGGAAAACTCGGGGTGCTCGCGATTGACCTTCTCGAGTAGCTCGACAGCTTGCTGGTATTCCACAATCGCCGGCTCTGTCCCCTCAGGTTGAGTGGCGAGTATCCGGCCCAGCAGGGCGTGCCCATTGGCCATCGAAATGAGCGGGTCAAGCACACCAGGGTCCCTGGCGGCGAGTGTTGATTCGATTGTCAGCGATCGCCGGGCGTTCTCGATTGCTTCCTTACTTCGGCCTTGCTCCTGCTCAATTCCTGCAAGGTGCTGCAAGACCAGGCCAAGCTCGTGGGATGCCGTCGCGGAACGAAGATCGAGAGCAAGCGGCTCGAGCAGCTTGGATGCACGGCCGAAGATGCGATACGCCTCGTCACGCCGGTCGGGAAGGCGCATCATGAGGCTGCCCTGCTTGCTGAGCGTACGTGCGAGCGCTTCACGATAATCGGAATTCGCCGGCTCTGCCGCGACAAGATCATCCCAGCGCGTAACAGCCTGCTCGAATTCCTTGACCGCCGTGGTCGCTGATCCAATCGCGCTGGAAATCTGTGCCAGATTGGTACGTGCCGTGGCCAGTTCAGCCTGAAGTGAACGATCAGTGCCGCGCCGGGCAAGAAAATCTTCGTAGAACCGTTGCGCATCCTCGAGCAACACCTTGCGGGCCGGTTCGAGTCCGGGCTGATTGAGAAACCGTTCGTCATGAACCTGCGTGAAGAACTGATTGACGGTCTCAAGCGCCCGGTGGAACGACTCATCGGCACGAGCGCGCTCGCGGCGAGCCATGATGAAACCCGTCAGAATTCCCACAGTTCCGGCAGCAAGGACCGCAACGAGTACCACGCTGGCGATGACTGTCGCGACGTGACGGCGCACAAACTTGATGGTTCGATACGCTGCTGAGTCCCGCTGAGCACTTACCGGCAAGCCCCTGAGATAAAAGCTCAGGTCCAGAGCAAACTGATCGGCTGAGGCATACCGTCTCTCGGGCTCTTTCCGCATGGCCGTCAGAATGATGGCGTCCAGGTCGCCACGCAGCATTCGTTCCAGTTGCCTGGGAGAACACCCGCGTCTGGCAGCAAGCTCTTCTGGAGTCGAAGACGGCACAGCGGCTGCCGGGCTCAACGGCGACTCGGTTGTTGATTCTGACCGGGGCACCGCAACTCCAGGAAACTGGTCAAAGGGAAGCACGCGGTGATCGAGCGGTCGAAGCACGGATGCACTGGGCTGCTGCGGTGCCTGTTCGCAGATCGCTTGCAAGACTTCAAAAACGTCTTGTGTCTTGAAGTGATACGGTCGGCGCCCGGTCATGAGCTCGTAAAAGACGACTCCCAGCGCATAGATATCGCTGGCCGTCGTGACCGTTTCTCCTGTCACTTGCTCGGGACTTGTATACTCGGGAGTGAGCACTCGCTCTCGGGCCGGAGCCAAACTTGCTGAGGCCGCATCTTCCATCTCATGGGCAGACCAGCCACGAGCCGAGTCGGCTTTGCAGAAATTGACAAGCCTGGGCGTGCCGTCGGCAGTGACCAGGATGTGGTCCGGCTTCAAGTCGCGGTGAATGACAGCATGCTGGTGAGCGAAGTGAACGGCTTTACAAACCTGGATGAACAGCTCGATCCGGCTGCGCACATCGAGCCGGCGCCGGTCGCAGTATTGATCAATTGGCTCACCGCCTGTCTCGACACGGTCTGCTTCACCCTCCAGATCCTGGTCCAAACCATGGAACCGAGCTTCGCATGGACCGAGCCCACCCTGAGCGTCATCGAGTTCTCCGCCAGGATGCGTCCGGGAAACGGACTTTGAGCTCAAGGCCTCGAGCGCGATCGAGTCCATGCTGACGGCGTCTTGTTCAAATTGCCGACGCTGCTCGGCGTCCATGAATCATCCGCTCCAATCTCGTGATCACGCGGAGGACAGAAAGTCACTCGGGTGATTCTCCCTGATTAGAGCGGAGTGATGCTGAAGTTGCCAGGCACGCCCAAGGGCCGACTCCACGCACAATCGGCGGGCATCAGCCAGCCTTTGCTGCTTTCGAGTCCTTCACGGCGAACTTCTCTTGAAGCTTCTTCAGTGTATACGCGTTTCCGTATTCGAAGAATTTGCGGAGCTTTTGAGACTCTTCGTCGTCACCGTAGCCGGTGCCCACAAGACGCAGCCGCGTGAGTGAAGGACCTGCGTCTTCGAAGTAAATCACGGTCCACATCTTTTTAACCGCGGTCTTGTACGGGAATTTCTCAGGCGGGTTCTGCACCTGGAGGACAAGCAACCTCCGGGGCTCAAACGCGAGGATGATGTTCTCGATCGTATTGGGATCACCAATCCGGCCGGCTGCATCGTAGTGAGTGCGCATCCTGCCCCCGATCTTGAGCTCGATCTCGGCATGGGCAACGTTCCACGATTCCTGGCCTTCCTTGGTCGCAAGCGCTGCCCACACGGCATCAACGGGTGCGCTGACCACGCCCTCCGTAACCAGCTCGGATGCACTCGATTCAGGCTGTCTGCGCTTTGACGTCTGCTTGACGATCGGGACCCACTGGTCCCCCTTCTGGCCGAAGATCGTGAATTGCATGGTGTCTTTGTCCGTGAACCGCAGCACCTCGCGCCAGTTGGCGGGCTCACCGATGATCGTTGCGAATTCGAAGACCAGGTCCTCGCCTTCGAGTTTCACCGTTCCCTTGAACACACTGGTTCCCCCGTGGCAGTCCAGGTAGTAGACCGTTTTGGTCACGGGGTCCTGGCCGAGATAGGCTTCAATCCGGGTTTCATGAGGACCACCTTTGCCCGTGAAATTGACACCGCGAATGACCTTCTTGTCGAATGCCCACTCGAAGTGATTCTCGACGACGAACTTCGGGTCCAGATTGACCCACGTTCCGCCAACTAACTGCGCCAGCTTGGCCATGGTTTTCTCGGCTTCGCTCGCGCTGCTTTTAGCCGCCGGCTCATTGGCCAAGGAAGTTGAGAAAGTCGGGCCGCACGCAGCCAGGCAACAGGCCAGGAGCGTGATCTTGAGCAGTTTCACGACGACCTCTTTTCGGAAAAATGATGGAATCTCTGGGACGTTTACTTGCTCGATCGCGATCGACGTTTCGGTTTTGACCCGGCTTGCTGATCGGCAACTTTCTGCGACCGCGGCACGGACCAGTCCGTCCCGTCCCGGCGCAGCCGGTCGAAATAGTCACGAAGCTGAGTGACGGCGGCATCGTAAGGCGCGATGTCCTGGTAGGAACGAGCCAGCATCACCGCACCTTCCATGGTAGTGAGCACAAAGAGTGCGAGCTGTTCCCGATCAAGCGTTTCGGGCAGCCGATCGGCGCTCTCGGTGAGGCACTGTTCAATCACCTTGCGCCAACCCGTGAAATTCACTGCCAGGAGCTCGCGCACGGCAGGATGGCTATCGGACAGCTCAAGCGCAAGGTTGCCGATCGGGCAGCCATGTTGATAGTTCGTCATCAGAAGACCACGCCGATAGCCATCGAGGATGCCGAAAATCCGCTCGATTGGATCCGTAACCCGATCAAACACCGGCTGGACAACCTGGGACCAAAGGTTTTCTCGATACCACTCCAGAACAGCCAGCAGCAGATCTTCCTTCGTCGGGAAAAAGTAGTAGAGGCTCCCGCTGCCGGCATCAGCTTCTTTCAAGATCTGGGCGATACCCGTGCTCGAATATCCATGCTTCCAGAACAAAATCCTCGCCGCTTCCACCAGCCGCTCACGGGTCGAGTTCTTCATGACGGCCCCGAGTTTATTGATCGTTCAACTAAGATCTCACAACCGAGCGAGATTCGTCAAGTGACGACCGGGTTTTCGTTCGACTTTGCTGTTACCTGGTTTTGCGCAGCCATGAGAAAGGTGATAATCCGTCCTTGTTTTGCCGCTTCTGCCGTCTCTGGCTGTGACGGAACCCGTTATACTTATAGCAGCATAGCCGCAACCAAAGGATTCACTGGGCTCGAGCGGCGTCTCGCCGCGTGAGGGACGTCCTGACCCGGAGCCCGCGGCATCGTGCCGCGGAGGTTTGACGCATTGGTGCCAATCCCGGAGCTGCGGCCTAGGCCAGCTTCGCGATGTGAGGAGCCAGGCCGGGCACTCGGGCTCGGCCTTGGCCCCTGGGTCGGCGCTCGGGGTGCTCCTCAGCAGAGCCCTATCCTCCGTCCAGGCCAATGGCGATTGTCGCTGCGCCTTGGCTCGGCGCCAATCGCCCGTTGAAGTTGTCTCGTTTGGGCAAACCCGGCCGCGTCCCGCGATGCGTAGCTGCCGGGCTCATCTCCGGCGCCTGCCCACTTGGTTTTTGGCCCAGACCAAGTAAAACGGTGTTGCCCCTCGCTGGGATCACGGACACTGGCCCAGCCTGCGAGGGCTAGCCATACCAGCAGCAAGGAACAACACCGTGAACTCATTTGTCGCCAAGCATCGATCGGAAATCAACGGGGTTCTCGAATGTTTTGACCGCGTGATCTTGCGCGGCCATCTTCCCATCGCCGGCGTGGGATACTTTGCGACCTGGCTCTTCTCCAAGCAGATCGCTCTCAATATGAGGGAGCTCTCGGACGGTTGGTGGAACTTCAAGCACGCCGCACCGTGGTTTGCCGAGACCTTAAAGGCACACGCTCGCGAATTGGCTGAGAAGGCGGGCCGCACCTACCGTCATCTATCGCGGCCGGAGCCGATGGAGGAGAACGCTCGCCAACTGGCCCAGCGAGACGGCATCACCGAGGGCCTCGTATGCGTCTATGGGGCGATGGAAACCTGCCGTACTTTCCGCGTGCACTATAGCGACGACGGTCCCAAGGTACGTTCGGACCAACGCGTCTGTTTGGTCATCTACTTCTACTGGATAGACCGCGAATTTGGCTTGATGCACGTGAAGCTCCAAACTTGGTTTCCCTTCACGGTGCAAGTATATGTCAACGGCCACGAATGGCTGGCGCGGAAGCTCACCGCTCGCGGGATCGCCTTCGAGAAACACGACAACGCGTTCGTGGAACTGGCTGATGTCGAGAAGGCCAACGAGTGCGCACGGAGCTTCTGGCGGCGCGATTGGCCTAGACTGCTCGATCGCCTGGCCGGCCGGGTCAATCCCCTGCTCAAGGACTGGCTAGCCGGGCAAAACTACTACTGGGTGATCGACCAGGCCGAGTTCTCAACGGATGTGCTTTTTGCCAACAAGACGGCGCTGTCATCATTGCGCCGTGGTCTGTACGAGCACGCAGTTCATTGTTTTGGCGCGGATCAGATGATGACGTTTTTGGGACGGAAGTACCGTGCGACGTTCAAGGGGGAAGTCCGAACGCACTGGCGGCGACGCGAGCCGGGTGCGGCCGTCAAGCATTGGGTCAAGAGCAACGCCATCAAGATGTACGACAAGTCGGGCCGGGTGTTGCGGATCGAGACAGTGATCAACGATCCCAAAGAATTCTTCGTGCACCGACCCCGGCTCAAGAATGATGGAAGCAAGGTCGTCGGTTGGTTTGAGATGAATAAGGGTGTGGCCAATATGTACCGGTACGCGCAGGTTAGCCAGCGGGCTAACGATCGTTATCTGGAGGGGCTCGCGGTCGTAAATGACGTGGGCGTCGGCCAGAGGGAATTAGACTCGAAATGCGCGCCGGTATCTTTTCAAGGGCGGAAACGTCGCGGCTTGCAGCCGCTTTCACGCGACGATCAGGCCCTGTTTCAAGCCGTGCTGCGTGGTGAACACGCCGTGCGCGGCTTCCGCAGCGGTGAGGTGGCCGAACGGTTGTACGGTTCCAGACCAAAAGATGAAGTGGAACGGCGCAGGCGGTCCGGGCGGGTGAGTCGCCGGATCAGCCTGCTGCGTGCCCACGGCTTGGTTGCGAAATATCCGCGCTCGAGGCGTTACCGCGTGACGCGCGCCGGTCAGCGATTCATGAGCATGGCAATTGATGTTCGCGCTAAGCTGTTTGCGCAGGAGTTTGGTCGAGCGGAATAGTACATCTCGTCACCCTCGCGCAAATGATTTTTTGCGCGCCACCGTTGCTCTCGCGCTACCGGTGCGCGCGAAAGATTTGCGCCGAACGCTCATCTGAACACCGTATCATTATACGCAGTCGATTATCTGGCATTTCTTCCGAAAATAGGAGTGGTAATGATCATGGTGCGACACTCGCTGGTAGCCGCTCTTTTACTCTTGATCGCGGGCGAGAGAGCCTGCGCCGAGCAAGCGGGTAGACGCTTCGGTCAGCGGTCTCGCCCGGTTGCCACAAACCCGGTGGTATTGAAGCCGGCGCGTGTCTGGGATGGACTTTCGGCTGAGACTCAGAGTGGCTGGATCGTCGTCGTCCGGGGCCAAACGATCGAGGCAGCCGGGCCGGCGGGCGAGGTAAAGATCCCGGAGAACGCCCGCACGATCGAGCTGGCGAGCACAACGTTGATTCCAGGCCTGATCGACGCCCACACGCACGTCTTGCTGCATCCCTATGACGAAGCACTCTGGAATGATCAAGTCCTCAAGGAAGCGCTGGCACTGCGTGTCTGCCGTGCCACGAACCACCTGCGCAGCACGCTCCTTTCCGGGTTCACGACAATTCGCGATCTGGGCACGGAAGGAGCCGGATATGCGGATGTCGGTCTCAAACAGGCCGTTTCGCAAGGAATCATCCCCGGTCCGCGAATGCTGGTCGTCACACGGGCGATCGTTGCGACAGGAAGTTATGCACCCAAGGGTTTTGCACCCGAGTTTGAGATTCCCCAGGGGGCTGAAGAAGCCGATGGCGTCGATTCGTTGATACGGGTTGTCCGAGACCAGATTGGCAAGGGTGCCGACTGGATCAAAGTTTATGCCGACACCGCGATGGGCGGTGCATCGGTCCGCCCGTCATTCTCCGTCGAGGAGCTGACGCGGATCGTCGAGACCGCACGCTCCGTGGGAGTTCCCGTAGCGGCTCATGCAACCTCCAAGGAAGGCATGCGCCGCGCAGCACTCGCGGGCGTTGCGACCATCGAACACGGAGACGGCGGCGATGCGGAAGTGTTCAAGCTGATGGCCGAGCGCGGGGTGGCCCTCTGCCCGACTCTAACAGCGTTTGAAGCATCGGCCCGATACGCGGGTTATCACCCGGGCACAGACCCTGAGCCGGCCCGTCTCAAACGCGCCAGAGCAACGTTCAAGATTGCGCTGGAAGCAGGAGTCACGATCGCCAACGGCAGCGACATGGGTGTTTTTGCGCACGGGGAAGGTGCACGTGAGCTCGAATTACTCGTCGATTTCGGCATGAAGCCGCTGGACGCGTTACGAGCATCAACCTCCATTGCTGCTAAAACGCTACGGCTCGACGATCGCCTGGGCGCCGTCAAACCAGGACTTCGGGCCGACCTCATCTGTGTCGAAGGTGATCCAACCCAGGACATCAAAGCCCTGCGCCAGATAAAACTGGTGATGAAGGACGGCGTGCTCTATCGGGAGCCGTGAGAGTCACCCTGTCGTATCAACGACCATTCGCCCCAGCGGCTCCATCGGCACCACGGTCAACCCCGGTCGTGTGCGCAGCGCCCGCGAGAAGGCGGATACAATGACACGATACTGTCCGTTCCGCAGCGGAGCATCCGTTGTGAGTGACCAATTCCCCGTTGCGTCCGCCTGGGTTGTGCCGGCAAGGTAGTGCTCCCACGGTTTAGCCGCGGGACCGAGCGAGAGTTTGATAACCGATCCCGGCGCAGCAGTACCAGAAAATTCAGGTTGGCTGGTCTGGACCACCTGCGCTGGTCCGTATACGCGATCTTCGCGTGCCGCCGCGGCCTGACTCACCGTCGATCCCGAACTCGTCGGCACCGATGAGACAACCTCCGCTTGATCAATTTGACCATCGAGCTGGAGAGTTTGCACCAGCGAGGCCTGATCTCCCAGCGTGGGAACGATGAAGTTGCGGTACCAGAATTCAATCCCCGTGTCGCCCGAGTGAGTGACGCCGCTGGGCGTCAGGTTGTAGTAATGGACGACCGGCCCGTTAGTCTTGACCGGCACTTGTCCCCAGAGGTTGTACATCTCGCTGCCCTTGGCCGCCGTATGCTCGAAGAAAACCTGTGCCTGGTCGACGATGGATGGAATAAATACGGGTGGATCGTCGGCTGATGCCTGATAATTCGTGATGATCGTGCGGGCCAGCGGTGCCAGAACGCCACCGGCAATACTGAGCTGCTGGCCGGGTACATTATTGTTCGCGGCGTGAGGATCGAGCAGCGTGTCCGTGATATAGCCGGCCGTCATTCCCGGCGTCATCATGTTTTTCAATTTCACTAAAGCATAGGTATTGATCACGGCTCCCTCGCTATGGCCGATGAAGTCGAGGTCGACCGGAGCGGAAGCCGGAAACTTGCTGGCGGCGTGAAGGATCGCCTGGGCCAGCCGCGGTGACTGCTTGATCGCCGAGCCGGGGTTATTGCTCACACCGACCCAGTTGTAGGCGATCACCGAATCATAGCCCTCCTGCCTCATGTCGAGGGCCGTTTGAAGCTCCCAGGGCGGACCGTCCTTCCAACTGGTGTCCTGAATGCCTCCGTGAGTCACGATGCCAATGGTATACGTGCGGAACGACGCTGTTTGTTCCGGGTTTGTCGTCGCGGATGGCAGGCTTGGATCAGCGACAACAACGACGTAAGGCTTCTCAGGAAAAGGCGGCAAACCTTGAGGCAACGGAATTGTGAGCGAGTGCGTACCGGCCGTGGTAGCAGCCTGGCCGCTCTGGTCGAGGGTGGCGGCCGTCGATCCACCGGGAGCAACCGGTGTAAACGTGCCAACAAGTGTGTCACTTGAATTGAACGTGCCGTCACTCGAGCGATAGATGCCGAACTGAAGCGAAGCGGCCGCGTCGGGAGCCTGGTCGATGTTGTACTCGATCGTAACACTTTTCGAATCGGTCGTGGTCGCGGAGATCATCCGGATTGCCTGCGCCGGGATTGAAGCCGTGCTGAGCATCCGCCTCGGTTCGAGACAGACAGTCGAGTCCAGCGGAGCCGACCACGCTCGTCGTTGAGTAGTCCTCTCCACGGGTTTAAAAAGGCGAGCCGCGCAAGCGCGCAGAAAGGGAATCGACTTCATGTCGTCACTCCGCTCCGTCGAGACAGCGCCAGACCGACGAAGGATGGCTCTCAAACCATCCTCGGGAAGCGGACTCCATCATCCGCCATCGCGTCATTTCTCGAGCAAGGACTTTACGATTCTTCTCAATCGGCAGATCGCGCCGCTGGATTCGAGAAAACACCGATTCTTTTCAATACAGACGGGCTAGACGGAAAGGATGAAGAAAGCTAACCCGATGCAAAGGTTCAGGCAGAAATGAGTTAGGAATGCAGTGCGATCGTTGCTACTCGCACTGCGTGGGGAGAATACTAGATCGAGGGGAAAGGCACAAGATCATGTCTTTGATTCAATACCGGACCTGCCCGGTATGGTGTGCCCATCCGCTGGGAGTAAAGCGTTTCAACCGCTTCAGTGGATGGCATCATCCAAAGAGCGCCGAGATCGGCTGGCCGATGGCCAGGGTATATGGCCGCCCGGTCAGGTCAACAATATCTTGTGCAGGATCCAGCCCGAACCGCCAAAACAGGGTTGCGGCCAGGTCGCCGGGGCTGACGCCATCGCTGTCAGGATAGGCTCCCATCTTATCGCTGGAGCCGTATGTGATTCCTCCCCGCACGCCACCACCAGCCAGGATAACGCTATAGCAGTTGGGCCAGTGGTCGCGCCCTGCGTTGCCATTGATCTTGGGCGTTCTCCCAAATTCACCCATGGCAATGACCAGGGTCTCATCCAGCAAGCCACGGCTGCCAAGGTCTGCGATCAGAGCCGAAAAGGACTGGTCAGCCGGAGGAGCCAGATCGTTCTTGATCCGGCCGAACACGTTTTCGTGTGAGTCCCAGTTGGCGGTTTGTCCGTTGTACTGACCATCGTAAACCGTGACGAACCGAACGCCCGACTCTACCAGGCGCCGGGCCAGAAGAACACTTTGCCCGAGCTTATGCCGGCCGTAGCGGTCGCGGAGCTTCGGGTCTTCGAGTCCCAGGTCGAACGCCCGCCGAACCACCGGAGAATGCAAGAGCCGAAAGGCCTTCTGAGTATAAACGTCAGATGGGTCGAGCTGCGCTGTTGTGCCGCCTCCCGGTGGCGAGGTTCCTCCGTTCTTGGCGGCAGCTTCAATGCGGCTCAAGCTTTGATGACGCTGCTTGTCGAGCAGGCTCAGGAGCGATGCGCGGTGGTTGAGCCGGTCGAGTGATAGATCACCGGGTAACTCGAGCTCCCCCATCTGAAAATCAGGAGCGCTGGGATCGGCATTGACCTGAAAGGGACCATGTGCTGATCCCAGGAACCCCGGAACCTGACCGGGGAGTTGAACGACGTTGTACATCACGTGAGGTAACGCGACGTAGGTCGGCAGCCCGGGACGCTCGCGCGTGGTCGCGCTCAGGATCGCCCCGTAACACGGTGGATCATTGCGATCGTTGCTCAACAGCTCGAGATCACCCTTGAGCGGATCACGGCCGCATACGCGCAGTGAACGCCGCCGCATTATGATTGGTCATGGGATGGTGCATGCTGCGCACAATCGCAAGACGATCCAGTACTCGTGCCGTTTGAGGCAGGTGCTCACACACCCGAATTCCCGGGACGGACGTCGCGATCGAACCGAACTGACCGCGAATCTCCGCGGGGGCGTTCGGCTTCATATCGTAAGTATCGATATGGCTCGGCCCACCGTAATAGAAGACCAGTATGCACGAGCGAATGGGACGAAGAGCCGCCGGGGCGTTTTTCCGGTCTTTCGACGACGGTCCCAGAGCCTCGGCACGGAGCAGCGCGGGCAAATTCAAACCAAGTGAGCCTAATCCACCCACGCGGAGCAACTGGCGACGAGTGATTGTCCCTGGCGAAATTCGCGTATCTGCTCGTTCACGCACGAGTCGCATAAACCTCCCCCCTCCCCGACTAGCCCGCGGGAGAATTGTTTAACTTTCATTGGAGAATAGAGGCTCACCGGTCGTTTGGCAAGGGGAGATGAGCTCGGCGAAGGGTCGGCGGCGTTGCAAAAGACCACTTTCGCGCAGCGAATGTCTTCTCGAATGCGTAAGATCACGCATCGGAAGAGCATCCGGGCGGTTGGTAGTGTTCCGGATGATCCAACGTGCGGAGCCACCCGTTCGGGAGATGGTCTATCGGAGGTGTTTCCGCGGCTGTCGTTCGGGCTGCATTGACCCAGGATCCGGCTACTTTAGATTGAGGGATTGGCCATGCAGGGTTGCAGCACCCGTCAGGGTGAAATGGCGTTTCTGGCTCTTGCGTGCTTTGTACTGACCTGGCCCCATGCGGCTCAGGCACAGGTCAAGCTTGAATATAAGTTCCCCGAGGGAAAGAAGCTTGCCTACAAGAAGACTTCCAAGATTCACCAGACGCTGACGCTCATGGGAATGGACATCGAGCGCGAGGAAGAGCGGTCGGAAGTCACGTCGCTCACGATAGGTAAACATCGTGGCGATCTGTTACCCGTTGCATGGAATGTAGAATCTCTGCGTGTCGAGACGTCGCTTCCCAGTGGAAAGTTTGTCTTCGACACGCGCGATCCCAAGGCCAGGATCGATTCCCCGGGCCCCGTCTTCCTGAATGGCATGTTTAATCTCGAGGGTCAGTTGGCCTTCATCGTCCTGCTCGACAAGAACAACAAGGTGAAGGCGATCGAAGGCGCTGAAAAGTTGTTGGGAAAGATTGAAAAGCTTGGCCCCGATGTGCGCGAACAGATGACGAAACGGTTTGAAAGCGAAAAGCTCCAGAGAAGCTTCGAGCAAGAGTTTCAGGCCCTACCCGACGTCCTGGCCCGCCCCGGTGAGCCATGGGAGCGTAGTCAGATAACCGACCTCGGTGCCGGCCTGGCGATGAATTACCGCAGAAGATTCGAGTATATGGGAACAGAAAAAAGGGGAAGCGAAACACTCGACAAGATCAGCAGCAAAGTGCTCGAGGTCAAGTACAATGTTGATCCGGCCGGTAATCTGCCCTTGAACCCCGTCAAGAGCGATCTGAAGGTTGAGTCGTCGGGCGGAACAATCTTGTTTGACCGTGAGGCAGGTCACATGGTCGTCAGCACAGAACGAGTCCGGATCAAGGGTGACGTTACCTTCTCTGCCCAGGGGCAAGAGGTTCCGAGCAAGCTGGTTCTGAACATCGAGACCAGCGTTCAGCTCCAGCCCTCCAACAAGTAGAACAGTCCGCGCGACGCGACGTTGCCGCGTTGTGGCTCCTGTCTCCATTCTCGCCTGATTGGCGTTCGGGACTCCCTTCGTCTGGACCTGGTCGCCAGGACGAAAGCGCCGGTCCTACCGAATAAATGGTGGACCCGCAGCCTATCTGTTTCCGTCCGACCGCGCTCAGTCGGCTATAATCTCTACGGATCGTATCTATTTTGACAGTCAAGAAAGATGTTTGGGTCGATCACAGCGTGCTCGTCCTGCTCACCAACGACGTAGACGCATTCCCGCAACGCGAATGAACCACGATCAAAAGGCAGACTCATGAGGCGCTGGCTGATCGCACTCGTTACCGTGGTGATCCTGGGGGGTGCGGCGATCGGCGCGGCTCTCTGGTTACATGGCCGCGTACTGCCACCAATCCGCGTAGGCATTCTCCATTCCGAAAACAGGTCCGATGGCGATCAGCGAGAAGTCGATGATCGACGCCGAGACGCTGGCCATCGAGGAGATCAACGAAAGTGGCTTTCTGGGTCGCGAAATCGAGTGGGTCGTTGCCGATGGGCGATCAGACTGGCCGACGTTTGGCCAGGAGGCTCGGCGGTTAATCGATGAGAAGGGAGTCTGCGTCATCTTCGGCTGCTGGACTTCGGCCAGTCGTAAGAGCGTCAAGCCCGTTGTCGAGCAAAAGAACCACCTCCTCATTTATCCGATGGCGTACGAGGGCCTGGAGCAATCGCCGAACATCATCTACACGGGTGCAGCACCCAACCAGCAAGTGATTCCCGCCTTGAGCTGGTGTTTTGAGCGTTTGAAGGCGCGGAAGTTCTTCCTGGTCGGCTCGGATTACATATGGCCCCATTGCGTGAACGAAATTGCCAAGGATCAGCTCAAGGCTCTGGGGGCCGAGTGTGTCGGTGAGTCCTACATTCTCTTCGGAAGTGCCGACGTGACCGCTTCCGTGGAAGCAATCCGGAAGGCGAATCCGGACGTGATCATCAGCACGGTTGTGGGAGACAGCAACGGCCCCTTCTACCAGAAGCTACAGACAGCGGGCATTCTTCCCGAGCGAACGCCGGTTCTGTCGTTCAGCATTGCCGAAGACGAGCTGCGCAAGCTGCCGCGTTCAGTCATGGTCGGCGACTACGCAGCATGGGACTATTTCCAGTCGATCGATCGGAGCGAAAACCACAAATTCGTCGAGCGGTTTCGCAAAAGATATCCCACCGACCCGGTCGACGGTACCGAGCGCGTCACCAGCGACGTGATCGAGGCCGCGTATAACAGCGTCTGGCTCTGGGCGCAAGCCGTTTATGAAGCGGGGTCCGAGGAAGTCGGCGATGTGATCCGGGCGATGCGCCGCCAGAGCTTGAATGCGCCAGAGGGAATCGTGACGGTGGACGAGGAAACTCAGCACACATGGCGCCCCGTATACGTCGGACGCATTCGAAGCGATGGCCAGTTCGACATTGTCTGGAATTCGGAGAAGCCGATTCGTCCGATCCCGTATCCGAGGTCGCGATCTCGCGCGGAATGGGATTCCTATCTCGACGATCTACACCGACGCTGGGGCGGATGGGCGAATCCTGGGACCGCCCCCGAGGCGCGCGGGAGGAGGTAGCGGTGACCATTCCTCGTCGCCTTCCCGTATCGAGAAGACGCGTTCCATGATAGCCGAGCCGCATGCAAGACGACCGTCCGCCGAAAGGCCATGCACTTTGATTCTCACATCGTTCAGGTGTAACCGGACATGACCTTGCGAAAAGCTTTCGCAGCACTGGCACGCATCACCATTACCACCCAGTTGCTGCTCTGGTTCTTGATCATCTCGCTGATTCCCTGCGCGGTGCTTACTGCCATCATCTCGTACAGCGCCAACCGGTCGCTGAAGAAGACGGTACGGCAAGGGCTGCTCGCAATCGCCGATGCCAAGGCGACACAGCTCGAGGCCTTTATTCGCGAGCGCCGAGCCGACCTGAACATGATGAGCCGGTACACCCATATTGCCGATTCTGTGCCCAAGCTGGCAGAGAATCGACGCAAAGAAGCTGCTGATTCACCCGCCTATATCGAGTTGACTCGGGAGTTCCGTCCCTACCTCACCAACTTTGTCGACTCTTTCGGCTACTCAGGTGCACTACTCTTCGATACCGAAGGACGGTTGCTCTTCCAGCTCAAGCCCGACCTGGAAGTGGGATCGAATCTCCTGACCGGTCCACTCAACAAGAGTGAGCTGGCAGAGGTTTTTGACCGGGTGCGCACGCTCTTGCAAACCGAGGTCTCGGACTACGAGATGTACCCGGGACGAACCGAGCCGGCGGCATTCATTGCCTGTCCCCTGTTCCACACCGACGGGCGGGTCGTCGGGTTCATGGTCCTGGAGCTGAGTAACGCACAAGTCTTTCGCGTCGTCAAGGACTATAGCGGGCTGGGTGATACCGGCGAGGCCATGGTGGCGATGCGCCGAGGCAAGGACGAGTTTGTCTACGTGGCCCCACGGCGACACAGTAAAGAGACTGCACTCAAACACCGGGGCAAGATCGGCGATACCGATGGGACCGCGATGCAACAGGCTGTGCAAGGTCAACGCGGCTATGGCCCTGCGATTGACTACAAGGGCACGCATACCGTTGCTGCGTGGTCCTATCTTCCCTCTTATCGCTGGGGAATGGTCGTCAAGCAGGATGAAGTAGAAGCATTCAACTTGATCTACCGGCAGATTTTCGTTGTGGGCGTGCTGCTGGGCACAACGTTCCTCATCGTGACAGCCGGTGCAATCTGGCTGGCGCGGACGATCACCAAGCCGATCCGTGATGCCGCTTTCATCTCCGAGCGAGTTGCCGCCGGTGATTTGAGCGTCTCGTGCGACGCCAGAGCCCCTGGCGAGGTGGGATCGTTGCTCCAGGCCATCCGTAAAATGATCCACGACCTTCGCTCGTTGATCGGCAAGATCCAGCGCTCGAGCATCACCCTCCTTTCAACAGCGACCGAGATCGCCGCGACTTCCCGGCAGCAGGAGCAAGCCGTCTTCGACTACAGTGCTTCCACCAACCAGGCCGCCGCGGCCGTCAACGAGATCTCAGCGACCAGCAATGAACTCTTGAAGACGATGAACGACGTCAACCAGGTCGCCAACCAGACTGCCCGGATGGCGTCAACCGGCCAGCAGAGCCTGGCCAGTATGGACCAGACCATGCGCCAGCTTGCCGAGTCGACCGGCTCGATCAGCTCCAAGCTTTCGGTCATCAGCGAGCGTGCTGCCAACATCAACGTGGTTGTGACCACAATCACCAAGGTGGCCGATCAGACCAACCTGCTCTCCATCAACGCCGCAATCGAGGCCGAGAAAGCCGGCGAGTACGGCCTTGGGTTCCTGGTCGTAGCCCGCGAGATTCGCCGGCTCGCAGACATGACGGCCGTGGCCACGCTCGACATTGAACGAATGGTGCGGGAAATGCAGTACAGCGTCTCGGCCGGCGTGATGGAGATGGATAAGTTCAGCGAACAGGTTCGCAAGGTCGTGGGCGAGGTCGGCCTGATTGGCGGCCAACTGGGCCAGATCATCGCCGGTGCCCAGGGTCTGCATCGCCAGTTCGACCAGGTGACCGAGGGCATGCGCGTCCAGTCGCAGGGTGCCGAGCAGATCCGTGAAGCAATGACCCGGCTCAGCGAGGCCGCCAATCAAACGTCAACCGCGCTTCGTGAATTCAACAAGGCGACCGAAAGCCTCCGAGAAGCCGTCGGCGGTCTGAAGGATGAGGTGTCACGCTTCACGCTGGGCACGATCGAGCTTGCTCCCGTCACGCTGCTGGGGCCTCATCCTCCTGTGTCCTCCAGAACGTCTTGATAGATGAACCATGCTGCTTCTGACTCTCAAGGCCGGTGCAAATCGGTACGCGATCGACGTCGTCCGGGTCGTCGAGCTTGTGCCCAGGGTCGAGCTCCGTGTGATCCCACATGCCCCCCCCTTTCTGGCCGGACTACTTGGCTATCGCGGCAAGGTCATACCGGTGATCGATCTTGGGTTGCTCTTGAACGGAGTTCCATGCCTTGATCGCCTCAGTACGCGAGTGATCCTGGTCAACGACTCCCCCGGTGATCAGAATCGAGGGACCGCCCCGGCCGGCTGGTCCGATGAGAACCCCGGCGATTTGCCCAAGGATCTGATGCGTAACGCGAGTCTTCTGGGATTGATCGGCGAAGAGGTCAGTGATCTGGTCAATGTGCGGTCGGACCAGGTTGCGCCCGCCCCGGTTCAGCTTGCTCAGGCGCCGTTCCTGGACGCGATCGTCCAGACCGACGCGGGAATCTTCCAGTTGATCGCGGTGGAACGAATCCGGGAACACTCTCTGAGGGATCATATCCTGGACCAGGGACAGGCGTGGAAGCGGGATCCCTCAAACACAGAGCCCGGCAAGAAGTCACTTGAGGATTTAAAAGCCGACGATTAGAAATCCGGGATCGGAGCTGTGATGACATCAGGTGCGCCCGATTCAATCGAGGAGCTGCTCAAGAAAGAGATCGGGCTCGACCCGACCTCGGTCGGCCCCCAGCTTATCCTGCGCGCAGTCAGAGAGCGGATGCGGCAGATGAAACTGTCTGACCTGGCTGCATACGAGCGCGCGGTCGAGAACTCCGCGGAGGAGCTTCAGGAGCTGGTCGAGGAGGTCGTCGTCGCCGAGAGCTGGTTCTTCCGTGACGAGCGCCCTTTTGAGTGGTTACGAGGCTATGTACGGCAACGGCGTGATCGCGCAACGGCGCAAGTTCCCTTGCGAATCCTCAGCATGCCTTGTGCCGCGGGCGAAGAACCCTTCTCGATCGCGATTGTGCTCTTGGAAGAAGGGCTTGGAGCAGGCCAGTACCGCATCGACGCGATTGACGCAAGCGCCCGCCGGCTGGCAATCGCACGTCGCGGAGTCTACTCAAAGAATGCATTTCGCGGATCGGATCTCCCGCCCTGGCCTCGCTACTTCCGAATCCATCCCGAAGGCTTTGAAATCGATCCCGCACTACGCGCAAGTATTCAATTCATTCAAGGGAGTGTCCTGGAACCCCGGCTCCTCGAAAACTCGCAGCCCTACGACCTGGTGTTTTGCCGCAATCTCCTGATCTACCTCAATCCAACTGCTCGGGCAGCTTTGCTGGCACTGGTGGATCGAGTACTCGCCGCCGACGGAGTGCTCTTGATCGGCCACGCCGACCGGCTCCAGTCAACAGGAGCCGGACAGGGCTTCGCTCCGACGGGTGATTCCAATTGCTTCGCCTACCGTCGAACAGCGAGCGGCAAGCCTGCCTCCCCGGCCCACTCATCTTCGCCTGAGTCATCTCGCCCCATCCCGAGCCCTGTCTCGCCCCATCCCGTACATGCAATGGAGACAATGAGCCAGCCTCAAACCCCGGCCACTGGCACGAAGCCGGCTATTTCGACGAATACAGATAACCTGGTCCGGAACACGGGAGAGCCTTCCGAGTTGTTGAGAGACGCGTCGGAGCTGGCCAACCAGGGCCGCTTCAGCGAGGCGATCTCCGTTTGCCAGCGGCACCTGCAGGAGACCGGCGTCACCGCAACTGCGTACTGTTTGATGGGGATGATTTGCCAGGCCAGCGGCGACCGCCAGCGGGCGGAAGACTGCTTCCGCAAGGCCGTCTATCTCGACCCCAGCCATGATGAAGCACTTCTGGCCCTTGCCCTGCTGGCGGAGCACCGTGGTGACGAGCGCGCCGCCGCGGGGTACCGCCGCCGGGCTGAGCGAACGGCCAAGGCGGCCTGGAAGCGAGTGAATTGAAATGGCCAGTGACACGCCGGTCCACGACTCCGCCAAGCCCGGCTCCATGAGTCGAGGACCCGGCCTGGGTGATTGCTGGAATTTGATCGGTGTAACGGGTGACCGGAGCTGCCCGGAGCTGAGCACCCACGTTCATTGCCGCAACTGCCCGGTCTTTGCCAGCGCCGCGCGCAGCTTCTTCGACCGCAGAGCCCCTGATGGTTATCTTGCGGACTGGTCCCGCTGGCTGGCCGAATCAGCCACGTTCGGTCCATCCGGCGATGGATCCGAGGCAAAGAGCGACCATCTCCTGCTGCTAGGTGAAGCAGTCAGTGTCCTGATCTTCCGGCTCGGTGAGGAATGGTTGGCGTTCCGCACTCAAACCGTGGTCGAAGTGACCTTGCCCAGGCCCGTGCACCGGATTCCCCACCGTTCAAACGCGGTCTTGTCGGGTATTGTAAGCTTGCAAGGCCAGGTCCAGCTTTGCGTGTCGCTGCACGGTTTGCTGGGAGTAACCGGAGTGCCTCAAGCATCTTCCCGGTTTGTTGTACTGCGCGACGCAGAGCGAATGGAGTCCTGGGTATTCGCCGCGGATGAGGTCGTGGGCGTCCGGCGAATACCTCGCAGCCAGTGGCGCAATGTTCCGTCGACATTGATCAATCCCGCGGTCGGTTTCAGCCAGGCGGTGTTGTCCTGGGACGAGCGGAGCATCGGGCTGCTTGACGAACAACGCATCTTTGGAGCGATGAGGAGTCTCCGGCCGTGAGTGGTGATCTCAGCGGCTTCTCATTGATGGAGCTCTTTCGCATGGAGGCCGAGACTCATACGTCCACACTTTCGGCTGGCCTGGTGTCGCTCGAAGACACATCCGCCACGCCTGAAGTGATCGATCCCCTCATGCGCGCAGCCCATTCGCTCAAGGGCGCTGCACGGATTGTCGGACTTGATGCGATCGTTCGAGTCGCTCATGCGATGGAAGACTGCTTCGTCGAGGCGCAGAAAGGAAAACTCGTCGCTTGGCTCCGAACATATTGATCTCCTGCTTCGGGCCGTGGACATTCTTGCCCGGGTTGCCCAGCTCCGTGATGCGGAGATCGAGGCATGGCAAACCGAACATGCCGATGAAATCGATGCGCTGGTGGCCGAATTGCTGGCTGCCAAGGAAGACCGATTGCCGTCGCGGTCCGGGCCATCGTCCTCCGCGGCGCAGCACGACGAGTCTGTGAGCGTCGTGCTTTCTGCTCCGGCGGTGAACGAGAACCGACTGGAAACCGGCGCGGAAGCGCTGGTCGACCGAGCGCGGTAATCGTTGCTCCTGTGGTCGTACCCCCGGCGCCCTCCACCTGGCTGACGGAGCAAACTCGAGGAGATACGCCCATTGAGCCGGCTGGTTCGGCAACGTCTACCGACCGAGATCGCGACCGAGTCGTGCGTGTTACAGCCGACAGTCTGACACGGCTGCTGGGCCTTGCGGGCGAGGCCCTCGTGCAGTCGCACCGGTTCCCTCCGCTGGTGGAATCGCTGTGGCGGCTTAAAGGGAAGGAAACAGGACTGCTTGAGTCGCTTCAGGTTCTGGAAGACCAGATTCTCTACAACCAAGAGAACGTGTTGACCGCCGTGGATCGAGAACGTCTGGCGGTGATCAAAGGACAGGCTTCCCAGTGCTTGCAGACACTTGGAGAAGCGGTCGAGGCGATCGAGGAATTCGCTCGCCGGAGCGAGGATCTTTCAAGCCGCCTGCACCACGAAGTTCTCGCCAGCCGGATGCGACCGCTGGCCGATGCAATCCGCGGCTTTCCCCGGCTGGTTCGCGACCTGGCCAGAGAGCTCGGCAAGCAGGCTCGATTCGAGGTGGTGGGCGAGACCACCGGCGTCGACCGCGACATACTCGACCGTCTTGAATCGCCTCTGAACCATCTCATTCGCAATGCTGTCGACCACGGCCTCGAGCTGCCTGAAGAGCGCCGGGCCGCCGGCAAGAAGGCAACGGCCACCATTCGGCTCGAAGCTCGCCATCGTGCGGGTATGCTCCAGATCATTCTGAGTGACGACGGGCGTGGCATCGACCTGGAAAGGCTACGGGCCAAAGTGGTCGAGCGTGAGCTGACCACAGCCGCAATTGCTGCTCAGCTCAGCGAGGCGGAACTGCTCGAGTTTCTGTTCCTCCCAGGGTTCTCGACCAAGGACCATGTGACCGAGGTCTCCGGCCGAGGCGTTGGGCTCGACGTGGTGCACAACATGGTGCGAGCCGTGGGCGGCCTTGTCCGGGTCAACACACGACCCGGTAAGGGAACTCGCTTCGTGCTTCAGTTACCGATCACGGTTTCGGTCATTCGTGCTTTGCTCGTGGAGATTGCCGGCGAGCCGTATGCCTTCCCGCTGAGCCGCATCGATCGCATATTCATGCTCGACCGGCACGACGTACGGGAGCTCGAGGGAAAGCCGCACGCGATGCTCGACGACCAGCCGATCGGATTGGTCGAGGCGTCGGTCGTGCTCGAGATTCCCGCCCAGGAAGAACATCGTGCAGCTCGAGCGGCTGCCGGTCGTGGTCGCCAGCGATCGCAGCCATCACTTCGGCGTGATCGTTGACCGTTTCCTGGGCGAGCGCGACCTGCGGGTTTCACCGCTTGATGCCCGGCTCGGCAAGGTTCCCAATATCAATAGCTCGTCGGTGCTCGAAAATGGCTGGCCGGTCTTGATCGTCGACGTTGAAGATCTGATCCGCTCGATCGACAACATGCTTAGCGGCCGCAGACTGGGCAAGCTTCCTGCCCGGGGAGTCGAGAAGAAGATCGGTGCGGTGAAGCGGGTCCTGGTCGTGGATGATTCGATCATCGTCCGGGAGCTCGAACGGCAATTGCTGGAAAACCGCGGATATGCAGTCGACGTCGCGGTCGACGGCATTGACGGCTGGAATGCAGTCCGCACCGCCCATTATGATCTGGTGGTGAGTGACGTCGACATGCCCAGGATGGATGGCATCCAGCTCGTGCGGCAAATCAAGGACGACGCGCGACTCAAGGCGATTCCCGTGGTCATCGTCTCCTACAAAGACCGGGAAGAAGACCGCATCCGCGGGCTGGACGCCGGCGCCAACTCCTACTTGACCAAGAGTAGCTTCCACGATCAGACATTCTTGACCACAGTGGCCGACTTGATCGGTGAGCCCAGAGAATGACCACAAAGTGGAGATCTTGCCGATGACCAGTTTTCTCTGTGATCTCACGGCGCATGCCGAATGGGCAAACGCGGTTTTCTTCAAGGCGTGGGGCGATTCTCCCTGCCGTGACCTGGAAGAGATGCGACGGCGCGTCGGCCATATCATCGGAGTTCAACATGGGTTCCTCTCCGTTCTGCGCGGAGAACAGCCGGGAAGCCCGCCAACCGGCGCCCCGCCCAACTTTGACGCGATCAAGAGCCGGGCCGTGACCACCCACGCCGGCCTCCGCGACTTCACGGCAGCCCTGAGCCCCGATGGTCTTTCGCAGACAGTGCGAATACCGTGGTTTCCGGATCCCCCGTGTATCATCACGGTTGGTGAAGCACTCGTTCAGGTGGCAATGCACTCGCAGCATCACCGTGGGCAGTGCATGACCCGGCTCAAGGATTTTGGCGGGCAGCCCCAGAATGTGGATTGGATCATCTGGTTGTGGAAGGAGAAACCCTCTGCTCCGTGGAGCTGACGGGAGCTTGTGCTTTTCGACGTTGCCCGACCGCAATGGGCCGGGCGCATTTCGGACCTCATGAGAGCTTGATTTCACCAGTCATGAGAATCGGAATCGCCAACGACATGGGTCTGGCTCGCGAGGCGCTGCGCCGAGTGGTGCTGTCTTCGCCGGCGAACGAAGTGATCTGGATGGCCAAAGACGGCGCCGAGGCGGTTGCCCTCGCGCGCGCCGATTTGCCCGACTTGATTTTGATGGATCTGCTCATGCCGGGAACTGACGGCGTCGAAGCAACGCGCAGAATCATGGGTGAATGTCCCTGCGCGATCCTGGTTGTCACCGCCACCGTCACGGGACATGTCAACAGGGTGTACCAGGCCATGGGCTACGGTGCGCTTGATGCCATTGATACACCAATCTTGGGGCCGAAGGGCGAAATCAGCGGCGCCGCGGTGCTCCTGCACAAGATCGAGCTCATCGGCAAGCTTCTGGGCAAGCCGATTCGCAAGCCGGCGGGGGGCCCGGTTCCGACCGTTCCGGTAAGTGACTCGTCTTCGATCACATGGACCTCTCTGGTTGAGAAGGCACTTGATCCCCTCGTGCTCCTGGGAGCATCGACCGGTGGTCCGCAGGCACTGGCGGTCGTGCTGTCGCAACTGCCTGCTGTGCTGGCTAGCGGCGTGGTCATTGTCCAGCATGTCGACGCGGCGTTTGCTCCGGGTCTGGGCCAGTGGCTCTCGGAACAAGCAGGCCGCCGCGTGATGCTGGCATCGGAAGGGCATCAGCCTGCCGCCGGCGAGGTGCTGCTTTCTGGGACAGACGACCACCTGGTGTTCGGCGACGATCGCCGCTTGCATTATTCACTTGAGCCCAGGGAGAGCTCCTATCGACCGTCGGTCGACGTATTCTTCAACAGCGCGGCTCGCAACTGGCCCAGGCCGGGCGTTGCAGTTCTCTTGACTGGGATGCTCCGCGACGGCGCCGAAGGACTGCTCAACTTGCGCCGGCTTGGTTGGAGAACCATCGCTCAGGACGAGTCTTCGAGCGTTGTTTGGGGCATGCCCAAAGCCGCGGTCGAAATCGGGGCGGCCGAGGAAGTGGTGCCTCTTCCCCGGATCGCCGAGGCTATTGTGAGACTCTTGCCACGCTCGTCGATGAATCGACCGCCAGGATGAAATATCGTATTTGACGAGCGCTTGATCTAAGATCGACTTGCAGTGAAATCGAGCCGAGAAGGAGTCTGCGCGATGAGCAGTGATCCCGTTTTGACCCAGCACAAGGTGGTGGTCTTGCTGGTGGACGACCAGCCGATGATCGGCGAGGCTGTTCGCCGCATGCTTGCCGGCGAGGCAGACATCGACTTTCATTTTAACCGCGACGCCGCTCAGGGCGCTGGATGAAGCCGATAGGGTCAAGCCCACCGTGATCCTTCAGGACCTGGTCATGCCCGAGATCGACGGCCTGACCCTGGTCAAGAAATTCCGGGCTCATGAACCGACGCGTGAGACCCCGCTCATCGTGCTCTCGACTAAGGAAGAACCGGCGGTCAAAGCCGAGGCGTTTGCGCTGGGAGCCAACGACTACATCGTCAAGCTTCCGGACCGCCTCGAGCTGCTGGCGCGAATTCGCTATCACTCCAAGGGCTACATCGCCCTGCTCCAGCGCAACGAGGCGTACCAGGCGCTGCTCGAAAGCCAGCACCGCCTGGCCAGCGAGATGAAGCAGGCTGCAAATTATGTGCAATCGATACTGCCCGAGAAGCTCAAGAAAGGAGATATCCGCACCGATTGGCGGTTCATCCCCTCGGCCGAGCTGGGTGGTGATTCGTTTGGCTATCACTGGCTCGATGATGACCATTTCGCCTTCTACCTGCTCGATGTCAGCGGCCATGGCGTTGGCGCGGCACTGCTATCGGTCTCGGCCATGAACGCTCTGCGTTCCCAGGCCCTTCCCCAGACCGATTTCCGCGTGCCGGGGCAGGTATTGGCCGCGCTGAATAATGCCTTCCAGATGGAGCAGCAAAACGGGCTCTTCTTCACGATCTGGTACGGCGTCTATTTCAAGACCACCCGCCAAATTCATTATTCCGCTGGAGGCCATCCACCGGCATTGCTATTCAGTGGCCCATCGGCCCAGGAAGCTTCACTCGAAATCCTCGAGGCGAGTGGCCCCATGATCGGCGCGGTTCCTGATCTCGAATTCCAGACCGCCAGCACGTCTCTGGGCAAATTCGCCAAGCTCTGTCTCTATAGCGATGGTGTGTACGAGATCGAACGAGTCGACAAGACCATCTGGCCGTTCAACGAGTTCATCGAGTTCATGAAGAAGGGCCCGCACGACGCCGAGAACAACTCCAAGATGGACCGCCTGATTGCATACGACCGGGAAATCCAGGGCCGCGAGGAGTTCATTGACGACTGCTCGATCGTCGAGCTGACCTTCATTTGAGGTTCCTTTCCCGCTTCCTTCCAACCCTGCCTTGGCCGTGGAGCAGATCTCGTGACCACAAGAGCACAAAATACTCATGCCGGTGACGGTGGGAGTTCGTCCAGGCCGATTCCCAAGCGTTTGCTGGGACGCACCGGCCGGGAGGTGACCCAGTTTGCCCTGGGTGGCGAAGGGGTGCTTCGCACCTATGGCCGCATCCATGAGGCTGTCGCTGTCATCCATCGCGCACTCGACCAGGGCGTGACCTACTGCGACACCGCGCCGGCCTATTCCGGAAGCCTCGATTACTACGGTGCCGCCTTGGGCGAGCGTCGCGGTCAGGTTTTCCTGGCCTCCAAGACCCACGACCGCACCCGCGACGGATCACTCCGTCTGCTCGACGAGAGCCTGGCGCGAGCTCGCACCGATCACCTCGATCTATGGCAGCTCCATGACCTGCGCACTACGCGAGACTTGCAGATGATCTTCAGCAAGGGGGGGCGCTTGAAGCGCTCATCGAAGCGCGGCAGCAGGGACGCGTGAAACACCTCGGGCTCACCGGGCATCACGACCCGGCCATCTTGCTTGAAGCCATGCGGCGGTTCGATTTCGATACCGTTTTGATTGCTCTGAACGCGGCCGATGCCCACCGGCTGTCATTTGCCAAGACGGTGCTCGTCGAAGCAACACGGCGAGGCATGGGCGTCATCGGCATGAAGGTCTATGCAGCCGGCGCCCTCCTTCAGGGTGGGACACACGCACTCACCTCGGCCGAAGCCATGGGTTATGTGCTCTCCCTGACTGGCGTCTCGACCGTCATCGTCGGCTGCTCGAGCCCGCAGGAAGTCGACGAGAACGCCCACAACGCCCGGATGTTTCAGCAATTCGACGCGCCCACGATGCGTGCACTCGAGGAGAAGACCCAGTTGCGCGCAGCGATCTTCACGTCTTACAAGCGGCCGGCATAGGAGCTTCGTTCATGACAACTCGAGCGCCGTCAGCCTGGGAATCCGACCGAAGCGAGGCAATGCAGGAAGTCGCAAGCGCGAAGGTCTCGGTCATTGTGCCGGGAATCGAGTTACTTTCGCTTGTGGGTGTGCATAACGGTGCACGGAACCTGTTTACCGGCATCTTGACGCTGGCGCCCAAAGCGACGTATCCGCTTTATACTCGACCCTGTACGGAGGCAGTTGTCCTGCTCGGGGGTGACGCGGCTGTGGATGTCGAGGATCGGCGCGTACCGATTGGGAATGATTGACGCGATAACAATTCCCGGAGGGTTGCCGCGACGGCTGTTGAATCTCTCCACCAGCCGGGCAGCCTCGATCCATGTATCGCTGGCAGCGGCCGCTCCTTTGCAAACCTGGGTCAACGGCCGTTTCAGTCCCGTCGAGCAAGGTATGACTTCCACCGGCCATCCGGGGGCTGAACGACGCTGTCGTAATGATCCCGCAGCGCGGTTCGAGCTGCGCCTCGGGCGCGGTTCCAGGATTTAGTAAGCGGTGAAGCTCCAGCCCAGGGCATCTGCGGCGGCTATGGCCTGTTCGACCCGGGTGCCCGGCTTCCGTGCCATCGTCATGAGTTCGATGAGTCGATCACCATCGTTCAAGGAGCAGCCACCTGCGTCGTCGAAGGCCGGCGCCACGAACTTTCGCGTAATGCGACGGCACTCGTGCCACAGGGTCTTTGCCATTACTTTATCAACTTGACTCTTGATCCAATGGCGATGATCTGGGTGTATGCCGGCGACAAGCCCGATCGCATCGTCATGGATGAGTCTTACTGTCATCCCGAGAAGGCGAAGAAATGAGATCATCGAACCCGAGTAAACCAGCCTGGACTTCGTCTCGGGCAGGCGATATCATTTTGATATCCGACGCACAAGAGAAGGAGGGTCAACGATGCCTGACGTGTTGGTCCGCGATTTGGATGAAGCCACGCTTGCCCAGCTTAAAGACCGCGCCAGCGGCAACGGCCGCTCCCTGGGGATGGAATTGAAATTGATTCTGGAGCAAGCCGCACGTCAATGCAACATGGCCAAGGCTCGCGAAATGGCTGAGCAGATGACGCGTCGACTTTCTGATCGCTCGCACACCGACAGCGCCAAGCTGCTGCGGGAGGACCGCCTTCGATGAGTCCGGTGCCAGCGACGGCTGCCGCGCTCGATCTCTCTGACGGGTCATCGGTAAATCCGACGAATTTCGTTGTTGACGCTGGGGTTGCGGTTAAGTGGTATGTACCCGAGGTTCATGAAGCCGATGCCAAGCGGTTCCTGAGCCCGGTCTTTACCTTGCATGTACCAGAACTGTTTTTTCCGGAGTTCGGCAACATCATTTGGAAGAAAGCTCGCCTTCTCAAAACACCGGAGATCAGTGAAGCCGAGGGGCAAGCTATCCTGGAACTACTCGAGGGGGTTGCCCTTACGGTTCACCCGATGGCTCAGTTGTTAAAGGCCGCGTTTGATCTTGCAATGAGCGCAGCACGGCCGACAGTCTACGACAGCTATTATTTGGTTTTGGCCAAAACACTGAACTGCCGGCTCGTCACCGCTGATCAAGTATTTTACGAATCGCTCAACGCGGGACCGTTCAGTCCTTATCTCCTCTGGGTGGCCGATCCAATCTGACCGTTCGATCTGTCCTTGCCAGCTACTTGATTATGATGATCAGAGAACGCAAGTACTTGAAGCGATCATGCCGCATCGTGACATATCTCGCGGCACTCGCGTCGTTCCTGGGTTCAACTGCCGCCTATCAGGATGGTCCAGGTCCGACCGGTGAGCAGATCTACCGGCAGAAATGCGCCTCGTGCCATGGGCCTTCGGGTGAGGGAACCGAAGATCATTATCCCCGGCCGCTCATCGGTGAGCGGCCGGTGGCATCGCTGGCCCGCTTGATCGCCAAGACGATGCCCGAAGATGCTCCCGGAGAGTGCGTCGGAGAGGATGCCCAGCGCGTCGCGGCTTATATCTATGGGACGTTCTATTCCAAGGATGCCCCCGGGCGCAGCAAGTTTCGCCCTCCCCGCATCGAGCTCTCGCGACTCACCGTGCGCCAGTATCGCAACGCGGTCACCGACTTGATCGGCAGCTTTCGCAACCCTGCTCGCTGGGGCGCCGAACGGGGATTAAAAGGAGAATACACCAGCCGGTCCGAGAGGCGTCGGCGTGACGGTAACGGTGGCGGCGGCTCGCTGAAACGGGTCGATTCGGAGATCCGCTTCCAGTTCGGCACGAGCAGCCCCATTCCCGAGCAGGATGTTCTCAAGGATGTCGCGCAGAAGTGGCAGCGTGCCCCCGTGCTCTTCGTTCCTTTGAGATTATTCAAGCCATTCTCGCAAGAGTTCCGTGTGACCTGGCAGGGATCTTTGCTCGCACCGGAAACGGGTGAGTATGAATTCCGCGTCAAGACCGAGAACGCCGCCAGGCTGTCCGTGAACGACCTGCGCCGGCCCCTGATTGACGCTCTGGTAAAGTCGGGCAGCGACACGGAATACCAAGGGTCGATCCATCTGCTGGGCGGGCGGGCCTATTCCGTGCGCCTTGAATTCTCACGGACCAAGGAGCTGACGTCATCGATCGTGCTCGAGTGGAAAGTTCCAGGGCGCCCCTTTGAAGTGATTCCGCAGAGGAACCTGGTTCCGGTGTCGCTGCCGGAGACGTTCGTCCTCACAACCCCCTTCCCTCCCGACGATCGCAGCGTCGGTTATGAGCGTGGAACCTCGGTGTCGAAAGCGTGGGATGCGGCCACGACCGATGCGGCGATCGAGGTTGCCGGTTACGTCGCGGCCCACCTGACGGAATTCTCCGGCACCGGTGATAATGCCTCGGACCGCGAGGCCAAACTTCGAGAATTCTGCCGGAAGTTTGCCGAGCGGGCTTTTCGGCACCCGTTGGGCGACGACCAGAAGACGCTGTTCATCGATCGCCAGTTCAAGGATGTCGCCGGACCTGGACGCGGCCGTCAAACGGGTGATTTTACTGGTTCTCAAGTCGCCCCGGTTCCTCTACCGCGAGATCGGCAGCGGTCCCCCTGACAGCTTTGACGTGGCCTCGCGGCTTTCCTTCAGCTTGTGGGACTCGCTTCCCGACCAGCAACTCCTGCAAGCGGCTGCGGCAGGCCAGTTGGCTACACGTGACCAGGTGACACGGCAGGTTGAACGAATGGCGACCGACCCTCGTGCCCGCGTCAAGCTCGAGGGTTTCCTGTTGCAGTGGTTGAAGATCGATCAATCTCGCGACATCGTCAAGGATCCCAAGCTCTACCCCGAGTGGAGCGAGACGGTGGTCTCTGATCTCCGGACATCTCTCGACCTGTTCCTCGACGACGTGATCGGCTCGGAAGCGTCGGATTATCGCCAGCTCTTGCGGGCGAGCTACGTTTACTTGAACGGCCGGCTGGCGCCGCTCTTTGGAGCCAAGCTCGCCGCGGATGCGCCGTTCCAGAAGGTTGTGCTCGAGCACCAGGAGCGTACCGGGCTGCTCACCCATCCGTACTTGCTGGCGAACTTTGCGTATACGGCCACGAGCTCGCCCATTCACCGCGGGGTTTTCATCGCCCGCAGCGTTCTGGGCCGGGTGCTCCGTCCGCCGCCCGAGGCCGTGGCTCCGCTGGCTCCCGACCTTCATCCGGACCTGACGACCCGCCAGCGCGTGACGATTCAAACTCAGCCCGAGTCATGCCGGTCTTGCCACGGCATGATCAATCCCCTGGGATTTACCCTGGAGCATTTCGATGCCCTGGGTCGATACCGGAAGGAAGAGAAGGGCAAGCCGATCGATGCGGCGGGGTCGTACGAGGCGCGCACAGGCGGACAAACCGTGAAATTCGCCGGCGCCCTTGATCTGGCGGCATACCTTGCCTCAAGCGGCGAGGCACACTCGGCTTTTGTGCAGCAATTGTTCCATTACCTGATCAAGCAGCCGATCGGTGCATACGGTCCCCAGGAGCTGCCCGACCTGCGGCGTTTCTTCGTGACGCACGATTTTAACATTCGAAAGCTCATGGTTGAAATCATGGCCTCAACAGCTTTGACGCCCCGCGGGCAAAAGTTGTAGAATCTGTCTTGACGGGCCTCGCCTGTCCTGCGGACGCGCGCCTCTCACCGCCCTCTTCGATTATCCCGCCTGAGCCTGCTGGCTTTGCCTTGATGCACACCGGAGAAAGACATGTCCCGCCTCAGCCGACGCGAGTTAATCCGCGACCTGGGATTAGGCGCAGCGTCCCTGCCATTCGTCCTGAATCTTCCGAGCCTGGGCTTTGCGAATCAACAGCGGCGGAAGCAGAGGCTGGTGGTGATGTTCAGCCCCAACGGCGTCGTGCCGTCGGCATTCTGGCCCGCCGAGGAAGGTCCATCGTTCCAGTTCAAAGAGATCTTGAAGCCGCTCGAGCCGTTTCGCAATCGGACTTTGGTCCTGCACGGCGTTTGTGACAAGCTGCACGGTGACGGCGACAATCACATGCGCGGAATGGGCTGTTTGCTCACGGGCATCGAGCTCTTTCCGGGAAATATCCAGGGGGGCTCGGACACGCCCGCCGGGTGGGCCAAGGGAATCTCGATCGATCAGGAGATCAAGAACTTCCTGCAAAGCCGGCCCGAGACTCGCACCCGGTATGGATCGCTCGAATTCGGCGTGCTGGTCCCCGATCGCGCGGATACCTGGACTCGCATGGTTTACGCCGGGCCCAACAAGCCCATCGCCCCGGTCGACGACCCCTACCAGATGTTCGGCAAGCTCTACGGCCGCATGAAAGACCAGGAAAGCCTCAAGAGCATCATGGACGAGCTCAAGGAAGACCTCAAAAAAGTCAGCTCGGTCGTGAGCTCGGAAGACCGGCAGCTTCTGGACGAGCACGCCACGTTCGTGCGTGAAATGGAGCAGGAGCTGCAGAATGACCGCAGCCGCGACGTCGGGCACGCCGTCCCCAAGCTCGAGCGGGGCGTGAAGCACGAAGCCGCCAATATTCCCAAGCTCAGCACCATGCAGATCGACTTGATGGTCAACAGCTTTGCGTCCGACTTCGCGCGGGTTGCAACCTTGCAATTCACCAACTCGGTCGGCGACGCCAGGATGCGCTGGCTGGGCGTCAACGAAGGCCACCACGAGCTTTCGCACAACCCGGACAGCGACCAGAAGTCGCAGGAAAAGTTGATCCGCATCAATAAATGGTACTGCGAGCAGATGGCATACCTGGTCAAACGGCTGGCCGAAACGCCGGAGCCCGGTGGCGGCGGCAGCCTGCTCGACAACACGCTGGTGATCTGGACCAACGAGCTCGGCAAGGGAAACTCGCACACGCTCAACGATATCCCGTTCGTGCTTGCCGGCAACGGCCTGGATTTCAAGATGGGCCGCTCGATCAAGTACAAGCACGTCGCCCACAACCGGCTCTTGCTGGCACTTGCCAACGGGATGGGTCATCACATCGAAAAGTTCGGTAACCCCAACCTCTGCGGCGGCGGCGTCTTGACTGGCCTCACCTGAAATTGAACCGGCGTTCGGCGATTTCGGGAGTGCGAGGCTCCTGCCGAGCTGCGCAGGCCGCGTCACGGCAGATGATCGACCTTTGTATTCAATTCCTGCCAGCGCAGGTAGACCGCAATTCCATCCGGATGAGGTTGGTAGGCCATCGGCAGCCTGCGCTCGTCCCACGGCTTGCCGAATTCGTCGTAAAAATCGCCGAGCGTGAAATACTTCCGGTCGTCAGTATAGTACGGCGAATAGTCTTCGCGACGGGTAATGAAAATCACCCGGTCCGGGCTGCAGTAATACATTGCCGCCAGGCACATCGGGCATGGATGCGCCATGATGTAGAAATCGCAGCCTGAGAAATTCTCGGACTCTAACGTCGCCGCCGCCTTGCGAATCGCCACAATCTCGGCGTGGGCCGTCGGGTCATGTGTCTGCGCGACTTGATTCACGCCCTCCGCGAGAATCTCGCCGTCCTTGACGATGATGCAAGCAAACGGCCGCCCGCCTGCTTCAACGTTGGCCAGGGCCAGTGCAATCGTGTGGCGGATGAAATCCATGGTGACAGCTCGCTTCTGTTGAATAAATCGTCATTTATCTCGAACCACCGGTGGACGCCGTTGCAGTCGACGAGTTCCACACAATCTGTCAAATGTCGGAGGTTGGGCTGTCTGTCTCCGGTGTGCCGCCGTATGATCGAGTTCTGCAACGGGCAGCTCGCCGGAGTCATCCTTGGTCCATCTTTAGTTTAACCGAGAATCGCCATGTGGACGCGATGGGGGATGGGCCCGGTCTTCGCACTGGAAACATCATTGAACACCCGTCGCCGGCAGGTGTACGAAGCCCGCGCGCTGTTCGTGTTGCTGATATTGATCGGTCTGATCGTCGTCTGGTTCAACGACGAGACCCCCAATCTCACACTGGGCTCGAGGGTGGCAACTTTTGAGCGGATGGCCAAGGTCGGCGAGCTGTTCTTTTATACGCTGGCTGGTATTCAGATCTCACTCGTGATGCTCGTGGCGCCGGCAGCCGCGGCTGGATCGATCTGCATCGATCGAGCGCGGGGAACGCTCGTGCACATGCTACTCACTGGGGGCCAGAATGTGGAAGCGATGGGGGATAGGGCCGGTTTTTGCGTATGAATCGTTGCTGAACGCTCGCCGCTGGCAGGTCTACGCGGGTCGCTCGATCTTCGTTCTGGTGATGCTGATTGGAATGACGATCGTCTGGTTCACGAAGGATAACAACCCCGGGCTCCCAAGGGGTGTTGTCCTGCCGACTTACAAGCAAATGGCCAAGCTCGGCGAATGGTTCTTTTACGCGCTGGCGGGCATCCAGATATCCCTCGTCATGCTTGCCGCACCGGCCGCGGCGGCGGGATCGGTCTGCATGGACCGGGCGCGGGGAACGCTGCTGCACGTGCTGGTAACCGATCTCTCGGACACAGAGGTTGTGCTGGGAAAGCTAGGCTCGCGGCTGGCCCCGGTCTTCGGGCTCATCGTGTGTGGTGTGCCGGTTGCGTGCCTCGCGGCCTTGCTCGGCGGAATCGAGTTTGGGGCGATCGCGGGGTGTTTCGTCGTGTCACTCTCGCTGGCTGTGCTCGCCTGCACGCTGGCGCTGGCGATTTCCCTCTGGGCTTCGAAGACGCACGAAGTGCTCATGGCCGTTTACATGATCTTCGGCTTCTGGCTCATGGCATTGCCGATCTGGGGAGGGTTGGCCAGCAGCGGAAAGATCATGGCCCCACCCGCTTGGTTTGTGAAATCCAATCCCTATGTATTAGTACTCGCACCGTATGCTAAACCCGGGTTCGCCGGCATTGCTGACTTCGCAGCTTTCGCCGTATTCGCAGTGGCACTCTCCGCGGCAATTGCCATGCTCGTGATCGCTCGGATACGCAAGGTCGTCATCAATCAGTCCAGCCAGCAGGTAAAAGAGCGTCGTCGCCGTATGCCGGAGCTGAAGCGGTTCTTCCCGTCCTGGCCCAGTCCGCAGCTTGATGGTAACCCTGTTCTCTGGCGAGAGTGGTCTCGCAACCGGCCGTCCAGGCTGGCACGGTGCCTGTGGGCCGTATTATTCGTCGTGATCTGGGGGAGTATGGCCTGGGGCACGTATGAATCCATTCTGGAGGGAACAAGCCAGTCCGCGGAGGGGTTCGGGTTCGGCTTCATGATGCTGTTCATGTTCGGTCTGCTGATGTTGAGCGCGACTGCGCCGACAGCGCTTGCCGAGGAGCGGGTGCTCGGGAGCCTCGACGTCCTGCTCTCGACCCCACTGTCGACGCGATCAATCCTCGCCGCAAAGTGGTGGGGAATGTTCCGCAGAGTTCTCGTGATGGCGATTGTGCCGCTCTACGCGAGTTTTTTCATCGCCGCCTCCGTGCCCGATATCCCGATCTACGCACTGGGTGTGAGATTTGCCGAGCCTCCAATACCATTGACGACAGCCGACCGCATCTTCGGGCCGACCCTATGCGTTTCTGATTTTCTCATCTCCGGTGCTCTGATTGTGAGCTGGGGTCTTGCGCTGGCAACCTGGGTTCCGCGGCTCGGCCGGGCTGTCGCGCTGAGCGTGATCGCGTTTTTCCTGATCGGGCTCGGCTGGCCCTTGATGACTGATCTGGTATTCTCCCCGTTAGTCATGGGACCACAGTACGAACGAAACCGTGTATTGCAAGAATTCCTGACGTCGCTCAGCCCGCTCGCCGGACCAATGGACTCGATCAGAATACTCCAGTCGTATGAGTTCAAGCCTCGCTGGCCGTGCTGGCTCGCCATTGGTACCGCGGGCGTGATCAAGGCAGGCTTCGCCGGGTTATTGTTCTGGCTTACAGTCAAATCGTTCCACCGCTGCATCGGCCGGATGCCAGACTCGGGGGCCCGTGCACGTCCTCGAGAATCAGCAATCCGTGGAGAGCTGATTCCGGTCGCGGCGTCGTGAGTCGATCATTCAAGCGGCGATGCGCCGAACGCGTCCTTTTTCATCACCGATCGGGTTGCGGGGATTTGTTGACGAACTCGAGCGACTTCTCGATCAGGATTTCTCCCGTCATCTCGCCCAGCGACGTGCGCGAGACGTAGTCGTACCGCGGGAAGCTGTGGAAATCGACTTTTGTGAGGATGTAGCCGAACGCCTCATTCGTCAGTCCGAAGAGGAGATTGTGCTTCCCGCGGATCTTCGCTTGAGATAAAAGCCAATGTTGGGCAGGGCTTCACCGGGGATGGTCAAGATCTGGGCATCGCCGATGTTGACGAGATTGACTCGAGCATTGATGGAATGGTCGTCGTTGTGGGGATACTTGAGCGGCGAGCCTGTGACGACCGCCCACATCGCGGCCGATTCGACCGGAAATCGCACGGTGACCGAGTCGCAGAAGAGCGTCGGAGCTTTTTGCTCCGGCGCGTCTTTGATGATGCGAAGCGCCTCGGCCGCCATGAGATGGCCGATGCGCAGGCATTCTTCCCAGGACCGCGAATCGCTCCAGTACCCGCGGACAGGATCCTTCGGCTCGTTCAGGTTACGGTTATCGGCGGTGACCATGCCCCCTTGTGCACTGTTCATGAAGATCGCTGTACCACCCGCTTTGGCTTCGAGCTTCTCGCAGAGAGGCCCAACCAGATCCGGGCTGAGAATACCCACGTCGTTTCCAAGGACTTCGGGGTGAACCGCGTAGTTGACAAGGGTGGCGATTGTCTTGCCTGCGGCGCCGGTGGCCTGAATCACGCTCATGCGCTTGTCGTACAGGTCTGGAGCATAATAGTTGTAGGCGATCTTGCCCTGGGCCTCGCCGGTGGCGATCTTGATCGAAGCGGGTTCGAGGCGGTCGATCGCTTCATTTAATGCAAGAGCGGCTTGATTGCAGACGAAATCCATAAATTTGAGATCGCCGGTATGGCCTCCCTTGCCGTTGGGAAAGGCGTAACAATCGGGGGCGCTGTGCGTGTGCGTCGATCCAATCAGAATATGGTCAGCCGGAATGCGGCTTACCTGCGCGCGGATACGGTCTCCCAGCACGGACGGAAATCCGATCAGGTCCAGGGAGACCACAGCCACGGATACATCGCCGCTCCGAAAGACCACGGCACGAGCCGTGATGTCGCCTTTCTTCTCGCGACTTGGGTTCGGCGCGCCCATTCCACCCGAGACAGGTAGGAGCGGATCTGGTGTGATCACGCGCATTGCGGCGCCAACTTGAAGCTCACCGCCTTGCGCAGACGCTCCCCAAAACACAGCGCAGCAAGAGGCCATGACGAACAGCGTGGCGATGCGCCTGGCCTGGGATTGCGTGATCACTTCTGTCCCCTCTCGAGCGGTTTGACCTTCACGTTGCGGAACTCGATGCGATAGCCTTCAGCTTCCAGCCCGACGTAGCCCTTGGGCACCTCGCACTCGAGCCAGCGATTGGTGATTTCGCCGTTGACCCAGAGTGTCATTTCCTTCCCCCGGCAGGTGATCTCGAACACGTTCCACTCGCCGGCCGGCTTGACGCGGCTTTTTGACTGCTGCTTGGAAAGATTGAGCCGCTTGGTCGTTCCACCAGCCGTTGTACTGCCGAAGAGATATCCCCCTGACCCGTCACCCGTCTGGGCCTGGTGCCAGACCGTCGCATCGGCCGAGTTGCGGGCGTAGATCCCCGAATTGTAGCCTTTCTTTCCCGGAACGACCGTGAATCGCCACTCGACGTGGTAAATGCAGTCGTCCAGCTCTTTGTCCCACCGCAGCCACTCGTGACCGCCGTCACCCGCACAAACCAGATAGCCGGTGCTTGAGTCGAGCGACCACTGCGATTCAGGGTTGAGCTTACCACTCGCGGGCAGAGGCGCCCGCGTCCAGCCTTCGAGCTTGGCTCCGGCCTTCGCGAGCAAGTCAGTCCAGCCACCCGGATCACGCTCCAGCGCGCTCGGCGTTTCGTCGGCCTTCGTGGTTCTCGAAGAGGCGAGCATCACAATGATGACCAGCGAGCGCACGCAAATACGCATGGTTGTCTCCTTGTTACTTCGTACCCTAACGGGCCGTGGTGCTGGTGTCCAGTTCCTGTAGTGCGCAACCCGCGGAATACAAGGCAACGCAGATCTTGAGACGTGCGTCGCTCCGTGAGACACTCGGATCTGGTTGCTTGTCGGCAGAGATCCCCGGATGCAAACCCGAACGTTGACCTGACCTGATCGAGACTCCCGTGCGACCAACCATATTGCTTCCGAGCGCGATCCTCCTCTTGAGTGTCGTGCAAACTGGCAAAGCGCAGCCGCCTGGGCAGGCGCCTGCAGGTGGCGGGAATCAAACACCGGCTTCTGAGGCGGTATTTCGTGCAGGTGCACATGCAATCGATATCGCACCAGCTACTTTTCCGGTCCTGGTCAACGGAGGTTTCCTGGAGAGCCGAGCCAGCAAGATCAAGGATCCGATTCGAGCCAAGTGCCTTGTTCTTGATGATGGAACAACACGGCTGGCGATCGTTGTGGTTGACACCTGCATGATGCCCCGTACCGTAATCGACCACGCCAAATCCCTGGCGCAGGCGAAAACGGGAATACGCACGGATCGCATGTTGATTTCCGCCACGCACACGCACTCGGCTCCCGCGGCAATGGGCGCTCTGGGCTGCCCCGCCGCCGAGAACTACGCGAAGGCTCTGCCGGGCTTGATCGCCGACTCGATCGAGGGTGCGGCACGGAACCTCGAGCCGGCTCGCATCGGATGGAGCTCGATCGTCGATGACGCGCACACCTACTGTCGCCGCTGGATTCGCCGTCCCGACAAGATGCTCGACGACCCGTTCGGCGGGCACACCGTACGCGCCAACATGCACCCGGGCTATCAGAACCCGGACGTGATCGGTCCATCCGGTCCGGTCGACCCTGAGCTGAACGTCCTCTCCATCCAGTCCCGCAGCGGGCGGCCGATCGCCGTGCTGGCCAACTACTCGATGCACTACTATGGAGCAGAGCCGATCTCGGCCGATTACTACGGCCGCTTTGCCACGGCGCTTACCGGGCTGATCAACGCGAAAACCGCTCTACCACCGTTCGTCGGCATCATGTCCCAGGGTACCAGCGGCGACCAGATGTGGATGGACTACGGGAGCCTCAAGAAGGATCCGGGACTGGATGCGTATGCCATGGAAGTGGCCCGAGTCGCTCATCGGGCCTATCAATCAATTACATACCATGAGCAAGTTCCACTAGCGATGGCCGAGACGACGCTGGTTCTCAATCGGCGCATTCCCGGCCCGGAACGCTTGGCCTGGGCCAAGGAGGTTGTCGACCGGATGAACGCCCAGCCCAGAGATCAGTCTCCTGCACCGCGCAACCAGTCCGAGGTCTACGCCCGAGAGGCTATCTATCTTCATGATGAGCCAAGACGAGAGCTGAAGCTCCAGGCAATCCGGATTGGTGACCTGGGGATCACGGCCATTCCCAACGAAGTCTTCGCGATCACAGGCCTCAAGATCAAGATGCAAAGTCCGTTTGATACGACCATGAACATCGAGTTGGCCAATGGCTCGGAGGGCTATATTCCACCGCCGGAACAACATCGGCTCGGGGGCTATACGACCTGGCCGGCGCGCACTGCGGGACTGGAGGTCCAGGCCGAGCCGCGAATCGTTGCCGGCATCTTGAGCCTGCTCGAACAGGTTGCGCAAAAACCTCGCCGTCGTTATCCCGAGCGCAATTTCCCTTACTCCGAGGCGATTCTCGCGTCGAAGCCGTTTGCCTACTGGCGGCTCGACGATATCGAAGAGAAGACTGCGCTTGATTCAAGCAAGAACGGCCACAGCGCAAGCTACGAAGGTGGTATTGCTCTTTATTTGCCTGGGGTTGTCCTGGACCGGACTTCGGGCGGGGGAGCAATCAATCGAGCCGTTCATTTCGCCGGCGGCCATCTAAAAGCCGCGATCGCTGGCCTCGGCGATAGCTTCACCGTCGAGCTCTGGTTCTGGAACGGTTTGTCGCCGGATGTTCGCCCGATTAGTGGTCTTCTGCTCTCTTGTGACGGCCCGCAAGCGAATGAACCATCCTGGATCGATCTTGGCATCAGTGGAACAAATGCAAATCTTGCCCCGGGCCGGCTCTATTTCTCGAGCGGTCGCACAATCGGGGTCAGCCGGACGAAGATCGCGCCGAAGACCTGGCATCACATCGCGCCGGTGCGCAAGGGAAGGCGGGTTGCCATCTATCTCGACGGCGATCCCGTGCCCGAAATCCCCGGCGAGACTGCGGTGGAGGCAGCTTTTCGACCGGAATCTATCTTCGTCGGTGGACGAAAGGATCGCGCGGCCAGCTTCGAGGGCAAGATCGACGAGGTTGCCGTATTCGATCGAGCGCTTGCCAGCGAGGAAATTGCCCGGCACTTCAAGGCGAGTTCCAGCGGAAGGGATGCGAGCAATCTTGACAAACGTACAGAGAAGATGTATAAGGATACGTCGCCGATGAGGGTGTCAGCCGCCTTGTCGTTGAGTTTGTGAGTTTATCATGTCTTCGGCTGGATTATTAACAGGAAAACGCGAAAGGAAGCCATGACGAAGCGAATCGCCCTTGTGGTGTGCCTTGCGGCCGTGTTTACGTTAGCCGGTCTGAGTAGGCCCGTCTTGAGCGGCCCTACAGATGACACTCCCACCAAGGACGGTATCGAAGCCAAGGCAGCCTTCGAGAAGCTAAAGACCTTGGTCGGGTCATGGTCGGCTAAAACGGCGCACGACGAGAAAATAGCGGAAGCGAAGAAGGAGCATGAGGGAGCGAAGAAGGAGCACGATGACGCGATGCCCGAAGCGGTTTCCGTCACGTTCAAGACAACTGGCGCTGGAAGCGCATTGGTTGAGACGCAGTTTCCGGGACAGCCGCACGAGATGGTTTCCGTTTACCACCTCGATCGCAAGGAGCTGCGGATGACACACTATTGCGCAGCGCGTAACCAGCCACACCTGAAGCTGGACCGCGCCAAATCCACCCCCGATGAATTGATCTTCGTCTTTGATGGTGGAACTAATTTCGACCCCGAGAAAGATATGCACATTCACGGGCTGCGGATCAAGTTCGAGAAGGATGGCCATGTAAAGAGCGAATGGGAAGCTTACACCGGCGGGAAGAAGGCCGGAACGAGCACTTTCGAGATGACCCGAGACAAGCGTTCCGGCTAAAGCCGGAGCAAGACCTTCCTCATGGCGATCTCGTTTCTGCACGCAGCCGATATTCATCTCGACAGTCCGCTCAAGGGGCTCGAGCGCTACGAAAACGCTCCGGTCGAGCGAATGCGCGGGGCGACGCGCAGGGCTTTTGAGCGGCTGATCGACCTGGCAATCGAGAAACGGGTCGACTTCGTACTGATTGCTGGCGATCTCTACGACGGTGATTGCCGTGATTACAACACGGGTCTCTATCTCACCAGGCAGCTCCTCCGCCTGCGCGAGGAGAAGATTCCCGTTTTCATCATCGCCGGCAATCATGATGCCGCGAATAAAATGACACGGGTGCTGCCGCTGCCGGAGAACGTGCGCATTCTGGGCCACGATCGCCCTGAGACCGTGTGGGTGCACGACAAGGCCGTGGCTATCCACGGGCAAAGCTTTGCACGGGCCGCGGTCACCGAAAACCTGGCTGCTGGCTATCCACCCGCGGAATCGGGTTGCATCAACATCGGGCTGTTGCACACAGGGTTGGGCGGCATGAGTGGGCATGAACGATACGCTCCCTGCACACTCGACGAGCTTCGCTTCAAGCGGTATGACTACTGGGCGCTCGGCCATATTCATGCACGGGAAGTGCTGTGCGCGGATCCGCTCATCGCCTTTGCCGGCAACGTGCAAGGCAGGCACGCCCGCGAGACAGGCCCCAAGGGGTGCCTCGTTTCAACCATTCATTCCGATCACAGCGTCGATCAAGTGTTCCACCGGCTTGACCAGGTGCGGTGGGAACGCAGTCACGTTGAAATCTCCGGGCTCGAGACCGAGTCAGACGCTTTGAGTCGCACGGGAAACGTGCTTGACGAGCTGATCGCTTCAGAGACTGCACCTGAGAGTCTTCTCGCTGTGCGAGTGATCATGCGCGGTCGAACGGCGAATCATGGTCGTCTGTTCTCGGACCTCGACCGATTGACCGCCGAAGTTCGAAACGTGGCCACCGAGCGCGGCGGTGACCGGGTGTGGATCGAGAAAGTCGAGCTGCAGCTCCAGCCACAGCACGATAAGGTGATGATCGATGGTCCGATTGACGAGCTGATGGAAGTTCTGGAACAGTTGCGGACTGACCGAACGGCGCTCGAGCCGGTGCTTGCTGAGCTCGCCGAGCTTGCGCCGGCCTCCCCTCCGAGCTTATCCACGACCCCGAAGGCCCGCGCTTGAGCGATGCCGACTGGCTGCAATCCCTGCTGGGGCACGCTCAACCCTTGCTGCTCGATCTGCTGATGAAGTCGCAAGCGGGCTCCTCGAGCGGCGGTGCTTGAATCAACCGAAGCAGACCTGATCCGTCATGAAGCTTCTGAGGCTGAACTTGAGAGCGGTCGGGCCCTTCAGCGGTGCCGTGCTGGATCTTTCCGCCGGCCAGCATGGTCTGCACGTGATCTACGGCCGCAACGAGGCGGGAAAGACTTCGGCACTTCGAGCAATCACGCACTTGCTCTTCGGCTTTCCGCACCTTTCGTCCGATAACTTCGTTCATCCCAACGAACAGCTCCGCGTGGGTGCAACGCTGCGCCATAGCGACGGCGGAGAGCTGGAGATCCTGCGCCGCCGCGGCAGGGGTAACACTCTTCGTGCTGCTGATGACTCCACAGTCGTTCCCGAGGAATGGCAGCGACGATTCCTGGGCGACTTGAACCAGGCGACCTTCGAATCGCTCTTCGGCATCGATCACGAACGACTGTCGCAAGCCGGCGAGGAAATTCGCACGGGCAAGGGAACACTGGGAGAAATGCTCTTCGCGGCTGGTGCTGGATTGGCGGGTCTGCGCCGGGCGCAGCAGACTTTGCAGCAGGGGCTCGATGACCTTTTCAACCCGCGCGCCGGAACCCGCGAATCAACAAAGTGCTGACCGAGCTGGCAGATGCCCAGAAAGAGCTGAAGCGGCAGCAGTTGACAATCGAGGAATGGCAGCAGCGCGACGGCGCGTATCGGGAGTCTCTTACCAACGCGGAACGACTTCGGGATGAGATCCGAAAGAACCGGGTCGAGCATGGCCGGCTGGCGCGAATCAAGTCGGCCATTCCCCTGGTTGCCCGGCAGCGGCAACTCACAGGCGAGCTGGCGAAGCTCGGTGATTTTGTGCAGCTTCGCGATGGCTTCGGCGCGGAATTTCGCGCGGCGCAGGAAAAACGAACGCTTGCCGAGCAGACAATCGCCAAGGCCCGCGCTGCCATCGAAGAGATCCGGGCGAGTTTGGGCCTGCTTGATCCCCCGCGCGTTCTGCTCGATGCGGCCGACCAGATCGAGGCACTTCAAGAACGGCTTGGTGCGTTCGAGAAAGCGAGCCTGGATCGAGCCAACATCGAGAATCTTCAGCAGACAAACGAATACTCAGCCCGGCGGTTGCTCCGCGAGCTCGGCCGTTCGACCGATCTCGATCAAGCCGAGTCGCTTCGGCTTCGGGCCGATGAGCCGGCAATTATCCGTGGGCTGGGCCAGCGGTTCGCCGAGCTTCGAGGGCAGGCCGACGAGGCACGAAGGACGATTGCACGTCATGACGAACAGATCAAAACCTGGGAGGCCGAGCTGTGCAAGCTGGAACAACCGGCTGACCTGGATGCACTCCGCCGCGCAGTGCGGCAGGCCCGTAAAGCGGGGGACCTCGATACACGTGTCTCACAGGTGCGCGATCAGCTGCTCCGCGCACAAAAAGATGGCGCTGCGGCGCTGGCTCAGTACAACGGATGGCATGGCACGGCCGACGAGCTGCGGCGTCTGGCCGTTCCCCTTGGTGCCACCCTCGATCAATTCGAAAGCCGTTTCGTGGAATTGTCGCGACACCGGCAGGCACTCGGCGAACGGCTTTCCAAGGAAAAGGAATCGATCCGCGACCGCGAGAGCAGCCTTCACTCCCTTGCACTTGAGCAAGACATACCCAGCGAAGAAGCCGTTCTTGCCGCTCGCCGGCGGAGAGATGATGGTTGGCGGCTTGTCCGGGCTGCGTGGGAGGGCGGTGCGAAGGGCGGTGAAGAGCTCGCGGCATTTCTGGCTGAATTCGCGCCGTCCGGCACACTCGCCGAGGCGTACGCGCAGAGCGTGAAGCACGCTGACGCACTGGCCGACCGCCTGCGCCGAGAAGCAGACCGCGTGGCCCGCAAGGCGGAACTGGAGGGCACCCTGAAGCGACACCGGGCCAATTGCGCGGAGCTCGAACATGACTTCAAGCTGCTCGACGATCACCAGACCACCCTGGAAGACGAGTGGAAGAGGGTGATCGCTTCCGCTGGTATCAACGCCCGGCGTTGGACCCCGCCCGAGCTGCGCGCGTGGCTTCGGGGGCGGGAAGAGGTCGTCAATCTCCTCGAGAAAGCCGAAGACATTCGGCAAGGTGTTGAGCCACTCGAGCAGGCACTCGCCGCGCACCGACGCGCGCTCCACACGGCATTCAACGCGCAATCCGACCGACCGATCACCGACGACCTCGATCTGGCCGAATCGCTCGATCTGGCCGAAGCACTGATCAAGCGGCAGGACGAGCTGGTGCAGAAGCGGGCTCGCCTCGAATCGACACTCGCGGTCGCCCGGACCGAGCAAGCGGGTGCCCGGCTGTCGCTTCAGTCGGCCGAGAGTGAGCTCGAAGCATGGCGCCGGGATTGGTCCGAGAAGATGAACCGGATCGGTCTTGAGCCCGGTGCTGCGCCGGCCCAGGCCGAGATCATCCTGACGACAATCGCTGGACTGTTTCAAGAACTCGACGGCCACCGCGGACTGCAGAAACGGATTCAAGGCATTGATCGCGATGCAGAGCGGTTCGCCGCAGAAGTCAGTGCCTTGACCGCACGCGTGGCCCCGGACCTGGAATCTCGTCCTGTGGCCGAGCAGGCGCGGGAGCTTGCGAGCCGGCTCCGCGTCGCACAGGCCGACGCGCGTCAAGCCGAAGCGCTCGTGCAGCAGCAAAAGCGTGAGGAAGGCCAGCTCCGCGCAGATCAAGCTCAGCACGAGGAAGCCCGGGTGCGCCTGGAGCGCCTCTGCCAGGAGGCGAATTGCAGCGAGATAGCCGAGCTTGCCGAAGCCGAGCAGCGGTCGCAGACCAGCACGCGACTGCAGAAAGACTTATCCGCAGTGCAAGCAGAGCTCTTGATCGCAACGGCCGGCGATGATCCGGCTCGCTTCATCACGGAAGTCGAAAAAGCCGACTCCGACTCGCTCGACGCATCGATCAAGGAGCTGGAAACCCGGATCGGCTCTCTCGAGAATGAGCAGCGAGCCGTGCAGGAAACCACAGGCGCTGCGCGTGAAGCCTTGTCGAGGATGAGCGGCAGCGCCCTTGCTGCCGAGACGGCCGAAAATATCCAGACGCTTTTGGCCCGCCTCCAGGGTGATGTCTCCCGGTTCGCCACCTTGAAGCTTGCCGCCACGGTGCTTCAGCGCGGCATCGAGCGCTACCGGGAACAGAATCAAGGCCCCATTCTGGCGCGGGCGAGCAGGCTGTTTGCGGTCTTGACCGGCGGGTCATTCAGCCGCCTTCAAATCGATGACGACGGCAACGGTCATTCGGTCGTCAAGGGGGTGCGGCCAGGCGGTGCACTCGTCGGCGTTGAAGGCATGAGTGACGGAACTCACAACCAGCTCTACCTGGCCTTGCGCCTGGCAAGCCTGGAATCATGGCTCGAGTCGCATGAACCGATCCCATTCATCGTGGATGACATCCTCCTGAGCTTCGACGACGATCGCGCCACAGCAGCCCTCTGCGCCCTGGGAGAGCTCTCGAAGAAAACCCAGGTCCTGTTCTTCACGCACCATTTGCACCTGGTCGACCTGGCCCGCAGCAAACTTCCGCGCGATCTCGTCTTCACGCACGAACTGCCGCAGTCTTTCGCCGGGGGAACGTGATCAAGATGAGAAGGTTGATCCTACCGGCCGCTCTACTCTGCATGACCTGGCCGCTCGTTTCGGGCAGGGATGACGACAGCGCGCCCGAAACTGCCAAACAGAGCATATCTGCTGAGCGGGCTGATTTTTTCGAAGCGAAGATCCGTCCCGTTCTGGAGGAGAATTGCTTCAAGTGTCATGGACCACGCAAGCAGGAATCGGGTCTGCGGCTTGATTCCCGCGCAGCGATGCTTCGTGGAGGCGATAACGGTCCGGTTGTCGTGCCGGGTCATCCGGAGGAGAGCCCGTTGATCGAAGCGATCGGGCATGGTGGCGCAATCAAGATGCCTCCGAAATCGAAGCTCAGTCCTCAGGCAATCGCCGACGTGACCAGGTGGGTACAGATGGGCCTACCCTGGCCCGACAGCCTCCAGAAATCAAGCAAAGGTTTGGTTCAAGACGGCGCGCACGCTCGCGCGAAACTTCATTGGGCCTTTCAGCCGGTGAGAGATCCTTTGCCGCCGGAAGTGAAGGCGAAAGCTTGGCCGCAAACATCCGTCGATCGGTTCATCCTTGCGAAACTGGAAGCACGGGAACTGGCGCCGTCACCGCGTGCAGACCGGCGGACCCTGATCCGCCGGACATCATTTGACCTGACTGGGCTGCCGCCGGCACCTGAGGAAATCGATGCATTCGAGACCGACAAGGCTCCCGAGTCATTCGCTCGTCTGGTCGACCGGCTGCTAGCTTCGCCACGGTACGGCGAGCGCTGGGGACGCTACTGGCTCGACGTGGCGCGCTATGCCGACACCAAGGGATACATCCTGTTCCAGGACGCGAATTACCACTGGGCGTATACCTACCGCGACTACGTCATCCGCGCGTTCAATCATGATTTACCCTATGACCGCTTCCTGATCGAGCAGATCGCGGCCGATCGTCTGCCCGCGGAAGAGGGGGAAAAGCCCCTGGCAGCACTGGGATTTCTCAGTCTGGGCGGCCGGTTCATGGGCAATATCCACGACATCATCGACGATCGGATTGACGTGATCTGTCGTGGGCTCATGAGCTTGACAGTCACCTGCGCCCGCTGTCACGACCACAAGTTCGATCCAATTCCGGCACAGGACTACTACTCGCTCTATGGCGTGCTGGCCAGCGCCCGCGAGCCGGAGATCCTACCGGAGGCAAGCCACCCCGAGCAGACACCGGCCTACGCGCGGTTCGTCAAGGAGCTCGAGTCAAGGCGACGGAAGCTCAGTGAGTTCGTCGCCGGCAAACATCGGGAGATGGTCGAGTCAACAAAACTCCGCGCGGCCGAATACATGATCGCCGCGCAGAAGGCCCTCGATCAGCCGACCACGGAAGAGTTCATGTTGCTCGCTGATGGGAATGACCTTAACCCGACGATGCTGGTTCGGTGGCAGGTCTATCTGGCGCGGATGCGCCGGGCCCGCGAGCCGGTGTTTGCCCTGTGGAACTTGCTGGCCGCACTGCCGGAGCGAGAGTTCAAGGAAGCTGCGGCCCGGTTGATCAGGAAGTACGCTGCCACGACCGCGTCTTCTGGAGTGAATTCTGCACAACCGGTCAACCTCGTCGTGCTACGGGCGCTATCTGAACGGCTGCCTGGCTCGCTGGCGGAGGCCGCACAGATCTACGGACAGTTGCTGAACGGCGTCGAACAAGTCTGGCAGGAAAGAAGCTGCCGCGCCGCGCTCGATGGGCGAGTGCCGGAGCCGCTGCCCGATCCGGGGCTCGAGTCGCTGCGCCAGGTGTTCCATGGGCCGGATAGCCCGTCGGATGTGGTGATGCTTCCCTACGGCGATCTTGGTCTGTTGCCTGACCGGCCGTCGCAGGCAAAGCTCCAGGAGCTTCGCAACGCCGTACAGAACTGGCTGACGACGGGCCCGGGTGCGCCGGCTCGCGCGATGAGTCTGGAGGATACGCCCGCGCCGTTTAATCCACGTGTCTTCGTACGCGGCAACCCCAATAATTTGGGTGAACCGGTACCGCGGCGTTTCCTCGCAATTCTGGCCGCTGGCAAGCGAGAGCCGTTCCGTGACGGCGGAGGCCGGCTCGATCTGGCGAGAGCAATCACCCGGCCGGACAACCCACTGACAGCTCGAGCGATTGTAAACCGCGTGTGGATGTACCATTTTGGCACGCCCCTGGTGGCAACGCCCGGCGATTTCGGTCTGCGAAGCGAACCGCCCACGCACCCGGAGCTGCTTGATCATCTCGCCTCGCGATTGATCGAAGAGGGGTGGTCGATCAAATCGCTGCATCGCCGGATCATGCTTTCCAGCACCTATCAACAACAAAGCCAGGATCGACCTGGAGCCGCGGCTATCGATGTGGAGAATACTCTGTACTGGCGGGCCAATCGTCGCCGGCTCGACTTCGAGGCAACCCGCGACGCACTACTGGCGGTCTCGGGCCGGCTGAGTGGCTGGATCGGCGGCCCACCCATGCCGAGCTTGACCGATACCGAGCCCCGGCGGACGATCTATGGCTTCGTCGATCGCTTGAACCTTCCCGGTCTCTACCGCACGTTCGATTTTCCTGATCCGAGCACAACCAGTCCTCGCCGGGATCAAACAACGGTTGCGCCTCGAGCGCTCTTCTTGATGAACCACCCTTTCATGATCGAAATCGCACGCTCGACGCTTGCCCGCGCTGATATTGCCGGTGTGAGTGATTTCAGAAGCAAAGTCACGCGGCTGTTCCGGCTGGCATATGGGCGGCCGGCGAACGAAGAAGAGCTCACGAGGATCCGCCGATTCCTTGGCGAATCCTCGACTGACCAGAGACACTGGCAGTCGCTCGTCCAGGCGATTCTGATGGCCAACGAGTTTGTCTTCATTGACTGATGGCGGGAAGCGAACGGTTATGAGTGAAGCAGCGACAGCGACAGAGGCAACACCAGTACCGCGACTCACATCAATCGACGCGCTGCGCGGCTTCGACATGTTCTGGATTGTCGGTGGCGATGACGCAGCACGAGCGATCGGTGAGTGGTGGGGCAAACGCGAAGGCCATCGCTTCGCCGAGCAATTTGAACACGTGGAATGGGAAGGGTTCAGGTTCTACGACCTCATCTTTCCGCTGTTTCTCTTCCTGGTTGGCGTTGTTCTGCCGTTCTCGCTCCAGAAGTACCAGGCGCAGGGACAACCGAAGCGTCTGATACTCTTGCGCATTGCGCGGCGCGTGATTCTGCTCTTTCTGCTGGGCCTCGTTTATAACAACGGGCTGCAGTTCCGATTCGAGACCCAGCGCTACGCCGGCGTGCTGCAACGGATTGCAATTTGCTATGGAATTGCGGCGGTGATCTACCTGCTGACCAGGATGCGCACTCGGGTAATCGTTTTTGTCGCCATCCTGCTCGGGTACTGGGCCATCTTGATATTCGTGCCTTCACCCGATTCGCATGCGGGCGATTTGACCAAACCGACGAACCTGGCGGGCTATATCGACCGGCATTATCTGCCCGGCAAGATCTATCAATCCTATTATGGTTTTGGCGATAACGAGGGATTGCTTTCGACGATCCCTGCCGTCGCGACCGCGCTTCTCGGTGTACTCGCAGGAGACTGGTTGATCTCGAATCGGGGTCGCTGGATCAAGGCCGCGGGCTTGGGATTCGGCGGGGTCGCGTGCTTGGGGCTAGGAATGGGATGGAGTATCTATTTCCCGGTGATCAAGATTCTTTGGACCAGTACCTACGTGCTGATTGCGGGAGGCTTCAGCCTCCTCTTGCTCGCCCTCTTCTACACGATCATCGATGTCATCGGCTTGCGCAGATGGGCCTTCTTCTTCGTCGTGGTCGGCGTCAACTCGATCACGATCTACGTGGCCTCCCGGATCATTCCATTTCCGGAGATATCGCGGTTTCTTTTAGGGGGAGCCGCTCGCCTCTCAGGCTCGTTCGGACCGGTGCTTCTGGCGATCGGAACCCTGGTACTTGAGTGGCTCTTGTTGCTGCACCTTTACCGAAACCGGATTTTCTTGCGGGTCTGAAGCGGGGGCCAGGCTCGATCCAGCCCGAGCACGAACCGGTGTTGAAGCTAACCAGGGGTCGCGTTCAGCATGCCATGCAATTTGCCCGAAGGTCGCGACCCGACCATTCCGCTCTCGCGGCGAGAACTGCTTTGTCGCTCCGGCATGGGCTTTGGAATGGTTGGTCTGGCAGGAGTGCTGGCCGGCGCCGGTGAGCAAGGATCTGCCTCGGACTGCGCATACCGCACTTGCACATGGCCCGCTCGATCCGATGGCGCCGCGGCCGCCGCAATTCGCCGCAAGGGCCAAGCAGGTCGTCCACCTTTTCATGAACGGCGGGCCTTCACACGTCGATACGTTTGATCCCAAGCCGGTGCTCACGAAATATCACGGCAAGACACTCCCCGGCCCTTCGCTCCGCACCGAGCGCAAGACGGGCGTGGCCCTGGGTTCGCCGTTTGCGTTCAAGAAATACGGCGAGAGCGGCATTGAGGTCAGCGAGCTGTTCGCGCGGACCGCCAGCAGCCATGCCGACGACCTGTGCATCATCCGTTCGATGTACGCCGACGTGCCCAACCACGAGCCGTCGCTCTTGCTCATGAACTGCGGCGACGGCCGATTGCAGCGCCCCAGCATGGGCTCGTGGATCACCTATGGTCTGGGCTCGGAGAACCAGAATCTGCCGGGTTTCATCGCGATGTGCCCCGGGGGCTATCCCGTCGTGGCGACGCAGAACTGGCGGTCGGCGTTCCTACCCGGTGCCTACCAGGGTACGTACATCGACACCAAGCACACCGAGATCGAGAAGCTGATCGAAAACATTCGCAACAGCGGGTTTACTCGCGAGGAGCAACGGCAGCAGCTTGATTTGATTCGCGAGCTGAACGAGCGGCACGCGGCCGCTCGGCCGCACGATCCGGCGCTCGAGGCACGGATCCAGTCCTTCGAGCTGGCCTACCGGATGCAGGCCGAAGCGGCCGAAGCCTTCGATATCAGCCGTGAGCCGGAGTTGATCCGCGATCTCTACGGTCCGGGCACCGAGGCGCGGCAGCTTTTGATCACGCGGCGGCTGCTCGAGCGCGGCGTGCGATTCATCCAGGTATGGAGCGGCGCCGGTCAACCGTGGGACGACCACGAAAACATCGTTTCACACCACCGGCAGCTCGCCGCGCCTTGGGATCAGGCGATCGCCGCGTTTCTGACCGACCTCAAGCAACGCGGGCTTCTCGAGCAGGTGCTCGTGATCTGGGGCGGTGAGTTCGGACGCACGCCCGTGGCCGAGCTGCCGGCCCTCTCCGGGCGCGACCATAATCATTACGGATTTTCCATGTGGCTGGCCGGCGGAGGTGCCCGCGGCGGCTACGTTCACGGAGCCACCGACGAGCTCGGCTTCGCTGCATCGGCCGACAAGGTGCACGTCCACGACCTCCACGCCACGATTCTCCAGCTTCTGGGCTTCGACCACCAGAAGCTCACATACCGCTACGCCGGACGAGACTTCCGGCTGACCGATGTCCACGGACAGGTTGTGCAGGAGATCATCCAGTCGACAACGCCCACTTGACAGCCGCGACACCACAGTCTAATCTAAACTCAGACAAAACGACTGGAAGCTCAGACAAAACGACTAGAAGCGAGCTGGATGATGGGTCGGCCGGCACAGGACATCACGGAGTCGGAGCTGGTGGTCTTGCGGATCCTCTGGGAGCGCGGGCCGGCGACAATCCGGCAGTTGACGGACATTCTGTATCCGGGTGGCGAGGTCGCCCAGTACGCGACAATCCAGAAGCTGCTCGACCGGATGGAGACCAAGGGCTACGTCGGCCGCGATCGCACGCTGTACGTACATGTTTTCACCGCGGTACTGGACCGTGAAGAACTCATCGGCCGGCGGCTGCGCTCGCTGGCCGAAACGTTATGCGATGGATCGCTCACACCGCTTTTGACGCATCTGGCCCGGGCGACTGATTTGACCGAAAAGGACCGCCTGGCGCTTCGGGCCATCATGGAGGAAGCTGACGGTGCTCCGGACGGCGATGGGGAGAGCGGTGTCACGGACGCACTCGCCAAAACGCTCGAGGGATTGCCGCGAAAGTCACGCCCGCGCTCGATCAAAGACCGGCGCGGAGGGGCTCCACGCTCTTCTTGACACGGGGACGAGGCTCTTTTCTCATGGAATCGCTCGTTCATGCCTTGCTTAGCAATTCGGTGGCTGCAACGATCCTGGTCGTGCTGGTCGCGGTGATCGGCCGCAGTTGCCGCCGGCCGGCGCTTGTCCATGCTCTCTGTCTGGTGGTGCTGCTCAAGCTGGTGACGCCGCCGCTCGTGCATGTGTCATTGCCGGTGGGCCTGAATCTCGGCCCGAGCAGTGGTCAAAGGGCGAGATTCGCGAAGACTTCCAAGAATCAATGGCTTCGGCCGAGATGAGCCGATACCTCACGGTGGCTGCCGTGAATGAACCGTGGGACGGACGAGACGATCCGGCCATGGCTCTCGTGAACTCGTCGGAGGTCGGGGCGGAAGCAACTGCTGAAGGCACGCCGGAGATTTCCAGTCGCGCCTGGAGCCTTGGCATCGGCTTACCCGCCGGCTGGAGCTGGGAGCATCTTGTGCTGGCTGTAGTGGTATCCGGTGCGATTGCCTGGTGGGGCCTCGCTGTGACGCGGATCATACGATTCCAGAGGTTGATGACGGAAATTGAACCGGCATCTGGCGAATGGCAACGCCGGACGGTGGAGCTCGCCCGTCGACTGGGTCTTGCCGGGGCTCCGTCTCTGTGCCTGGTGCCTGGCCGGGTACCGCCGATGCTCTGGGCGATTGGTGGCAAGCCCAGGCTCCTTGTGCCGTCCGAGCTGTGGTCGGAAACGAGTGTGGACGAGCGAACGGCGCTCTTGCTGCATGAGCTACGCGCATTTGAAACGTCGGGACCACTGGGTGCGCTGGCTCGAGTTGATCGTCGTTGGACTTTACTGGTGGCATCCGGCGGTATGGTGGGGCCGGCGTTTGTTGCGCGAAGCCGAGGAGCAGTGTTGTGATGCCTGGGTCATCTGGGTGATGCCTCAGGGTGCCAAGACTTACGCGACAGCCCTCTTGGCGGCTATTGAATTTGTTTCGGGTGCCCGAACCGCCCCGGCCGCATCATTGGCCGCAAGCGGCAACGGCCATGTTTCATGCCTGAAAAGGAGGCTCAAGATGATCGTGCGTGCGAGAACTCCGAAGGGCCTTTCCTGGGCCGGCCGTCTGGCCGTGCTGGGTCTGACCGCACTGTTACTTCCCCTGGCGCCAAGCTGGGGTCAAAAGAGCGATGCCGAATCGAAGCAGGATCAAGGCCAGAAGGAGGACAAGAGTCGTGCCACAGCCGAGCGATTTGAAGAGCACGTGAAGGGACTGGTTGAAAAGCTCACCAAGGAGCTGGGCCCTGTCGGCGAGGAGATTCGCAAGACACTCGAGAAGTCGATCGACGAGATCCATGAGACGCTCAAGAAGGACGGTGTGTCTGCGGACGATGTGCGCAAGGCGGTCGAGAAGTCGCACAACGAGGTCCGAAAGGCCTTTGAGAAGGGAGGATCGATCAACAAGGAGGTGCGCGAGTCGGTGGAAAAATCGCGGCGGGACTTGCAACAAGAATGGGAACGCGCTCGTGGCGAGCTTCGCTCGGAGGCGCGAGAGCGGCTCGAATCGCGACGTCAGCAGGAGCGTGGACGAGAAGTCGAGAAGGATGACTCTCGGCCGAACGATGTCGCCGAGATCGAGCGCCAGCGAGCGGAGCTTGAGAAGGCTCGCAGCGAGGTCCGTGCACTTGAGCAGCAGTTGCGCCAGGCAAACCGCCGGCTCGTGGAATTGCAACGGCGCATGATACCGCGCGGTGGTGGCGGCAGCGGCCGGCGCGGGGACGTTCCTGCTGGGCGAATCGGACCTGGTCGAGCACCGGAGGATCAGCCTGTACCGCGTGCGGGCGGCTCCAGGTCACCAAGAGCGGGCTCTCCGCCCGTCGATGGCGAGCAGCCGAGACGTGTTGCCCCATTCGGCACGCGGCTACGGCCGCAAAGCGAAGGGGCCCAAGGTTCCGGCAGTGGCAGTGGTGGAAACGAGAACCGGCTGCGTGAGGTCGAGAACAAGCTCGAGCGCGTACTGAAGGAGCTTGAAGAGCTGAAAGCCAACAAGAAGTCGGAAGAGCCCAAGGATTCGGGCTCACGGTCTCGCCGGCCGGCGCGATCTGGCGGCGCCGCCACTATTCTTTAAGTAGGTCTGGGGGATCGTCAGGCTAAAGCCCGAGCTATTCGTGACCGGATCGCTCCACATCAGCGCTGGGGCGGTCCGGGTTTCAGTCCCCGGCGGTGCTCTTCAACTTCCTTGAGAATTTGCTCGACGATGTCCGGATGCTGGTGGGCCACATCGAATCGTTCGGACGGGTCAGTCAGTAGATTAAAGAGCAACGGTGGATTGTGGACTTGCACCTTCTCATTCCCGGATGCGGGGTTCGTCGTCTTGAGATGGATCTTCCACGGCCCCCGGCGCACGGCGAAAAGCTCGGTACCGTGGTAGTGAAACAGACGACTGCGTGGGCTCGGGCCCGTTCCACGCAGCAATGGCGCCAGTGAGACTCCGTCAATCGGCCGGTCTTCAGGAATCTTTGCCGCGCAAGATCCAGGCAGGTTGTGAACAGGTCGAGCTCGCTGGCGAGCCCGAGTGAAGTGCGCCTTGGTGCGATGGTGCCGGGCCACCATGCCAGGCACGGCACGCGGACACCGCCCTCCCAGGTTGAGGCCTTACCCTCGCGGAGCAGCCCCGCGGAGCCCCCGTGCAGTTTCTGGCTCAGCCAGGGACCGTTGTCGCTGGTAAAGACGACGAGTGTCGACTCGGCAATTCCCTCGTCGCGGAGCGCGGCGAGGATCTGGCCGGCACTCCAATCGATTTCCTCGACCACGTCGCCGAATAACCCCCGCGGGCTTCTTCCACGGAAAGCCTTGCCGGCATGAAGCGGAATGTGGGGAGACGTATAGGCCAGATAGAGGAAAAAGGGCTGGGCTCGTGCGGTGGCGCAATGGCTCCGGATGAAACTGAGTGCTTCTCGCGTGTATCGCAATGTGAGGGTTTCTTGGACAGCAGGCTGCTCGATGATCGTCTCGTCGCGGAGGAGCGGAATTGGGGGATGCCCCGCCTTCGTCGCATTCATGTCGTTGCTGTACGGGATGCCGAAATAATGATCGAACCCATGCCGCGTAGGCAGATAGGCCGGTAAGTGGCCCAGGTGCCATTTGCCGATGCACGACGTTGCGTAGCCGCGCGCCTTCAGTGCGTCAGCCAGGGTAATCTCACCATCGGGTATTCCCCCCTTTGACGTGGGGTAAAGAACGACGTTCAGCCCGCTACGGACTGGCATTCGACCGGTCAAGAGCGCGGCTCGGCTGGGGGTGCAGACGGGCGCCGCGTAGTACTGTGTAAGCTTGAGCCCCTCGGCCGCCATCCGGTCGAGGTGGGGAGTGCGGATGGTCGGGTGACCGTAACAGCCCAGATCGCCGTAACCGAGGTCGTCGGCGATCAGGATCACGAGGTTCGGCGCGCGGGCATCGCCTGCGTGAACAGCGCCACAGCCGATCAGCGATGCCAGGATCCAGAACAATCTTCCTGGTCGAGCCAAACGTGGCGCTGGGATGGTCATAGCCGGCTCCTTTGCCCGACTTTAGGGCTTGACTCGGCTGGGCAGACGATGCGTTATTTGGTATCTGGGTCGGAACAAGCTCGTCCCGGATTTTGCGATCGATAGATACAACAGGGAGGTTGCCATCATCAAGAAGGTCATCGTCCTCGGTCTGGACGGTCTCGACCCTGGCATCGTATCAGGGCTGCTCGAAGCGGGCCAGCTTCCGAACCTGGCTCGCCTGAGCGCGCGCGGCGGATTTGCTCGGGTTGCCACAACACGTCCGGCCCAGACGCCCGTTGCCTGGTCCACGTTTGCAACAGGGACCAACCCGGGAGGACATGGAATCTTCGACTTCTTGCGCCGCGATCCCAGAACCTATTTGCCGGATTTCGGCCTGAACCGGTATGAGCAAAAGAATGCGTTCCTTCCGCCCAAGGCCGTCAATTTACGACGCGGAGCTCCGCTCTGGGATCTTCTCAAGTCAGCAGGCATCAGCTCGACTATCCTGCGCTGTCCCTGCACGTTTCCGCCGGACTCCACCCGCGGGCGCATGCTCTCGGGAATGGGCGTGCCGGACCTGAGAGGAGGGCTGGGAACCGGCACGTTTTACACAACGAACCAGGCAGTGCAACCGCGTGAGAGCGAAAATGTCGTCCGGATCGAGCGCGGAACAGACGGGATCTATTCCACGTGCGTGATCGGCCCGCGCAATCCCAAAACGCGCACAGATCTACGGGTTGAGGTCTCGTTTCGTGTCGACCAGGAGGCGCAGCGAATCATTGTTTTGTCGGAGGGATCACCCAGGGAGCTCTCGGTCAAACAGGGCGGGTTCAGCGACTGGCTTCGGGTCAAGTTCAAGCTCGGGCTGCTGCAGTCGATCCGGGGAATGGTCCGGTTTCATCTTGTACGGATCGAACCCGATCTGGCAGTGTACGCCTCTCCGGTCAACTTCGATCCCGATGCGTCCTTCTTTCCGATCAGCGATCCTCCCGAGTATGCAGGAGATCTGGCTGGGCGGATCGGCCTTTATTACACGACCGGGATGGTCGAGGATCACGCCGCGCTGAACAACGAGAGAATCTCCGAAGAGGCATTTCTCGATCAGTGCGCGATTGCCTGGCGCGATCGCGAGGCCATGATGCTGCATGAGCTCGACTCGTTTCGTTCGGGGCTCTTCTACTGCCTGTTTGATACGCCGGATCGGATCCAGCACCTCTTCTGGCGATACCGCGAGAGCGGCCATCCGGCCAATAGGAGCAGGCCGCCTGGGCCCAACTTCGCCCACGCGATCGACGACGCCTATCGCCGTTGCGATACGATCGTCGGCAAGGCACTCGAGCACAGCGACGACGAGACGCTTTTCATCGCGCTCTCCGACCACGGCTTCAACAACTTCGAGCGCGGCGTTCATCTGAACAAATGGCTGCTCGACTCTGGTTTTCTGGCGCTGGAATCCGGCGTCGAGCCAGGCGAAGCCGCCGGCGACTATCTGCGACACGTCGATTGGGCACATACGCGAGCCTATGCCATCGGTCTGAGCGGAATCTACTTGAATCTCAAGGGACGCGAGGCCCAGGGCATCGTTCTTCCCGACGATGCGAGCTCGGTCAAGGCGGCGATTCAGCAAGGGTTGAGCGGTCTGGCGGATCCCGATCGCGGCAACCAGGTCGCCGTACAGCGAGTCCATGCGCGTGAATCGGTCTATCGCGGGCCCTACGTCGATGAAGCGCCGGACCTCCTGGTGGATTTTGCGCCCGGATACCGTGTTTCGTGGTCGTCGTCGATGGGGGGCGTTGCCCGATCTCAGCTCGAAGACAACACAAAAAAGTGGAGCGGCGACCACATCATCGACCCGGACCGGGTTCCCGGCGTTTTATTCATGAACAGGCCGTTTCGTGGCGAGGTAGCGCGGCTGCTTGACCTGGCGCCCTCGATTCTGGCAGCTCTGGGTGTGCCCAAGGGGCCGGCGATGGAAGGAGAGTCGCTTTTGTCATGAAAATCTTGGTACTGGGGCTCGACTGTGCTGCTCCCGAGCTGCTCTTCGGGTACGAGGATCTGCCCAACATCCGGCGGTTGATGGATGCCGGGGCCTACGGGCGCCTGGAAAGCGTGATCCCGCCGATCACCGTTCCCGCCTGGATGTGCATGACGACCAGTCAAGACCCGGGCACGCTGGGCATCTACGGCTTCCGGAATCGGGCCGATCACTCTTACGACGGCCTGAAAATCGCGGGGGCGCGCTCGATCACGGCGCCGGCCATCTGGGACCATCTGCGCGCGAGGGCAAGCGGTCGATCATCGTCGGCATTCCACCCGGCTACCCACCGCGCCGGATCAACGGCATCAGCGTGAGTTGTTTCTTGACGCCGGATACGGATAAGAACGTCTTCACCCACCCACCCGAGCTCTCGGACAAGATCCGCGGGCTCGTGGGCCACTATCCCGTCGATGTGCAAGGCTTCCGGACCGACGACAAGGCGTGGCTGCGAGACGAGATCTTCGCCATGAGCCGGATCCAGTTCCAGGTCGTGCGTCATCTCCTTGCCACCGAGCCGTGGGACTATTTCCATTTTGTCGACATTGGGCAGGACCGCATCCATCACGGCTTCTGGAAGTACCACGACCCGCTGCACGTCCTGCACGAGCCGGACAGCCCGTTCCGCGAGACGATCCACGACTACTACCGGCATATCGACGCGGAGATCGGGCAGGTTCTCGAGCTCCTGAGCGACGACACGATCGTGCTGGTTGTCTCTGACCACGGCGCCCAGCGGCTCGACGGCGGTTTTTGCGTGAACGAATGGCTGGTGCGCGAAGGGTTGCTCGTGCTCAAGAATTATCCCAGGGAGGTGACCCCATTCGCCAAGCTCGACGTCGACTGGGAAAAGACCCGGGTCTGGAGCGAAGGGGGGTATTACGCCCGCGTTTTCATGAACGTCAACGGGAGAGAGCCGCAGGGTGTGATTGATCCGACCGACTATGAATCATTCCGCAACGAGATCAAGGCAAAGTTCGAGGCGACTGTTGATACCCAGGGCAAACCGCTCGGAACGCTCGTCTTCAAACCCGAGGAGGTTTACCGGAGCGTGCAGAACGTCGCACCCGACCTGATCGTGCACTTCGGAGCTCTCTACTGGCGATCGATCGGCGGAGTCGGTTATCCGACAGTCCATGTCCTCGAAAACGACACCGGGCCGGACGACTGCAACCACGCCCAGTTCGGCTCGTTCATCCTGGCGGCCTCGAACAGTCCCCTTCACGGTGAGATCACCGGTGCCCAGCTTCTGGACATTGCGCCCACGCTGATGGACCTGGGGGGATACGAGATCCCGTCGTCGATGCAAGGTCGGTCCCTGGTTGCCGGTCGACGAATCGAAGAGCCGCCGAACGGAGACTACACATCGGACGATGAGACGATTGTGCGCGAGCGCTTGAGCGGTCTGGGATACATCGGCTAGAAAGACACGCTTGCAACGGGATCAAGCGGGCGTATATCTTATTCTAGACCGGTTCCGGGTTTGCGCTGTGCAGCCACGTTCCGGTCCGACGAGCATTCAAAGCGGGAGCCGATTTTCCCGCTGAAACGACAGACACCTGGTAGACGACGAGATGAAGGCGGCTCACGTCAAGCGAGTGGCGAAGTGGGGAGCAGCAACTGTGTTGCTCTTGCTGCTCGCTCATGCTGCGCCCCTGCGGTGCAAGCCGCGTGTAATCATCGCGTCACGTCGAGCGTGTCTCGGCCGCTCGATTGGAATCAGCTTGACCGTCTGATCGTAGGCGACTCGTCGTCTCTGGTTTCTGATGAGCCCGCTAGCGATCTGGCGCATCCATCACGACCGCCGATGCGACGGCCTTGCTCAGGCGCGAGCTGCTCTGACCAAGTCCCTGTACCGAGCTCAACCGCGTCTCCAGGCTCCGGGGGATCTGAACACTGGGGAGATCTTCCCCTGGCTTTGATGGATCAAGTCATTGTTCCAGCAGGGACGACCTCGAGCGAGCCCACGCCGCACTCGCAGAACGAGCACCCTTCCATTTTTCACCCTCCTCCTGCGCTGTGAGCTCGGTGGGTTTTTCCGGTTCATCCGGTTCGTCCCAGGGCGTTGCGTCGTCCCAGGGCGTTGCGTCGTCCCAGGGCGTTGCGTCGTCCCAGGGCGTTGCCCTGGGCTGATGTGTTGCGCCCCTTCGGGGCATCGGCCTTGCGCCCTGCGCTTCTGCCGGATGAAGCGATTTTCCTCATTGCAACGCCCGTCGTGGTCTGTGTTGCACGATCGCAAGACATTGCGCGTTCGCGCAGGGATATTCGCTTATCATCATTTCTATTGTTCCAGAGGAGGAGGTTCCATGAAAAGCCGTCGGACTGCATTTACCCTGATCGAGCTTCTGGTCGTGATCGCCATTATCGCCGTGTTGATTGCCTTGCTGCTGCCGGCGGTGCAAGCGGCGCGAGAAGCCGCTCGCCGCGCGCAGTGTACGAACAACCTCAAGCAGTTTCTGCTGGCCATTGCCAATTACGACGACGCATTGAGATCGCTTCCCTTCGGCAAGGGAGACAATTACATGACGGAGATCATGAATGCGCCGGTACAGGCCCGCTGGTCGACGCACAGCCAGATCCTGCCGTATATCGAGCAAGCGAACCTGTTCAACGCAACGAACTTCAATCTGCCGCCGGAAATTCCCAACATGGATTCCTACAACATGGGATTCATGATGGCATTTCAGGATCCCAATCGCGAGAACAGCACGGTGTGCCGGATCGCAATCTCCGCGTTTGTTTGTCCCTCGGATCCAGCCGGGTCGACCAGTCCGGCCGGCTGGGATGGGGGCAACAATTACTATGGGAATGAAGGGTCGTGGCTCTGCGACGCCTGTCAGCAAACTCCCAGCACGCTCGCGCCGGGCTATCTTCCCCAGGGACCGCTCTATAACCGAAGCTGCGTCAACCTGGCCAGCATGACCGACGGCACAAGCCAGACCGCATTTCTGAGCGAACGGCGGCGGGGCCAGGGATCGCCCGACATCAAGAACGACATGTACATGATGGGCAGCGCCATGACAATCGACCAGACATGGCAGATGTGTACGCAGCTCAACATGACCACGGCCATGCCGTTGACGAGCTGGATGGGTGCCACGTGGTGCATCGGCGACATGACGTGCACGACCTACAACCACGTTTCGACGCCCGACACGAGGACGTGCGCCTCGATGAGCAGCAGCATGATGATGGGAGGCTCGATGACCAACATGGCGGTTCAGCTCCCTCCTTCGAGCGCGCACCCCGGAGGTGTCAATCTCGCCTTCGGCGACGGTTCGGTTCGGTTCATCAAAGATTCGATCGCACTGTCGGTCTGGCGCGCCTTGAGCACGCGAAACGGCGGGGAAATCGTGAGCGGCTCGGATTACTGAGCTCCCGAGATCGGCAATCAGCAAACGCTCGAGCGAGGACCATTCGATATGACGAAGCGAACACCGGCGACCACCGCGTCTCCTATTTGTTCCACCGCGCCTGCCGGCCCATTGCGGGAGGTGCTCCTGAGTGCGCTCGTGGCTTTCGCCTCGAGCGCAGTTGTTCATGCACAGGATGCGAAGACGGCACCGAACAAAGGACGGATCGCAGCGACGCTCGAGCGTTTTGCAGCACGGTCGGGCGAGCGGTTGATTGACCAGCTCCAATCAGCCTGGCCAGATCCTCCCGAATCCGTGGCGATGTTCCTTGACATCTTGAAGGGAAGCCAGCTCGGCCCGGGTGAGGGTTGGTACAAGAAGGCTGTTGTGCAGTCTCGCTATGGATGGCCTGCAACATGCAAGCGGTTTGACCGCGACGGGGACGGCCGAATTAGCTGCGAAGAATTTGGCGGAAGCACCGCTGACTTCGCGCGGCTCGACCGCGATCACGACGGAGCTCTCAGCGAGCCTGACTTCGACTTCTCTGCGCATGCTCTATCTCCGTCCGCCGGGGCCATGCTGTTCTATCGGGTTGACCGTGACGGTAACGGCAAGCTGACGCGCGACGAGCTCGACGGCTTCTTTCGCGCGGCCGATACCGGCGGCGAGGGTTTTCTGTCGCTGGCCGACCTTCAGGACGTGTTCTCTCCTCCGGCTCGGCCGGGCGGCTCGTCGAGGAACTCGCAAGGTCCTACGCGGCTGACCTTGATCAAGGGGCTCTTTCGCCAGGAGATCGGCTCGCTTCAGGCTGGCCCGGCACTGGACTCGGCCGCGCCCGATTTCGCGCTCAAGACGGTCGACGGCAAGGAAGAGATCACGCTCTCGAAGATCGTAGGTGCGAAACCGGTCGTCCTGGTTTTTGGCAACTTCACGTGTGGGCCATTCCGGAGCCAGGCCGGCAATGTTGAGAAGCTCTACAGGCGGTATCGCGACCGCGCCACGTTTGTGATGATCTACGTTCGCGAAGCCCATCCGCTCGAAGGCTGGCAACTGGAGAGCAACAAACGCCTGGGTGTTGCGCTTCCTCAGCCGCGTACGTACGACGAACGCGTCAAGGTCGCGCAGATGTGCAGCAGCCGGCTCGGACTGGAGATGCCGATGCTCGTCGACACGATTGGAGATACGGTTGGTGCTCGCTACAGCGGAATGCCCAGCCGTCTGTACTTGATCGATCAGCACGGCCGGGTTGCGTTCAAGAACGGACGAGGTCCGTTCGGGTTCAAGCCGGCCGAGCTCGAGCAGGCGCTCATTCTGATGCTGCGCGAAGAGTTTTCCGGGTCGAAGAGCAACAGCCTCGATCCATCGCGGGCGAATCATGACGCTAAAAGGTGATCTCGACGAAAAATGACGACCGCACACGACGCTACGGAAACTGGAGGAAGCTCAGGTCTGCCGCGCCGGCTGGGGCTGGCCACGGCCACTGCGCTCATTGTCGGGAACGTCATCGGCGTCGGGATTTTCTTGACACCCGGCGAGATGGCGAGATCGCTCGGATCACCTTTCTGGCTGCTGGCGGTCTGGCTGACAATGGCGGTGGCCACGATCGGCGGTGCGTTCTGTTATAGTTCGCTGGCGGCTCGCTACCCGGAAGCGGGCGGCACGTATGTTTACCTGCGGGAGATCTTCGGCAAGAGAACGGCCTTCCTCTACGGCTGGCTTTCCCTACTGGTGACGGATCCAGGCCTCACCGCGATGCTAGCGGTGGGTTTGGCCGATTATGCGGGGCATCTTCGACCGCTTGGGCCCTGGGGGACGAAGATCGTCGCGGCAGGGTCGATCATCGGGCTTGCGACCGTGCACATGATTGGTATCTCGCCCGGTTCGCGGGTCATGGGGGCGCTAGCCGCGCTCAAGCTGGGGTTGCTTGGTTTTCTCGTACTATGGGGCTTCGGCCTGGGCCGGGGTGAGTGGAATAACCTTTCGCCGTTCTGGTCGCAAAGACCTGGATCCGATTCACTGCTCCCCGCACTGGGAATTGCTCTGGTCAGCGCGTTCATCGCGTTTGCAGGATGGTGGGATGCGAGCAAGATCGCCGGTGAGGTTCGCGACCCCAGGCGGCACGATGCCCCGTGCCCTGGTGCTCGGGGTTTCGATCGTCACGGTGGTTTACGTTGCGGTTAGCCTGGTATTCCTTTACCTCGTTGCACCGGAGCGAATCGCGGATGAAAAGGGAACAGCATTCGCGGCACTTGCCGGGGATGCGCTCTTTGGACGGTGGGGCGAGATCATCTTCTCACTTGTTGTTGTCATCTCGGTGGCTGGAAGCCTGGCGGCCATACTCATGGCCGCGCCGCGGGTTTATTTCGCGATGGCACGGGATGGAGTTTTTTTTGCGAGCTTCGGCACTGTCGACCCGGCGCGCGATGTTCCCGCCCGCGCCACTCTTGTGCAGGCCGCGCTTGCCACGGCGCTTGCGCTCTCGGGCAGCTTCGGGCAGATCCTGGCGTACTTCATGGTGCCCACGCTCGTGTTCCTGGCGCTCACAGTTGCCGGGATCTTCGTCCTGCAAAAGCGCCACCCGAAGGAACGATCGCTGGCACCGCCGGGCTACCCGATCTCTCCCCTGCTCTTTTTGCTTCCAATCGTGACTGTGATTCTCTTGCAAACGGCAAGAGACGTCGCGAGCAGCGGATGGAGCATGGAGACGGCTCGCATGCTAGCGGCCGGCTCTCCCTGGCGCGATATTATGTGGAGATTGCTCCATGTGCCGCCCTCGGTAGCCGGGTTGATGGTCGTCGTGCTTGGCATTCCCATGGCGAGTTGGGTGATCCCCGATCGCCGCCGGGCGGCTGGAAGTGATCCCTCATATCCGGCGACCGAGATGATGAACCCGGACTCGACACTTGACGAAAAACCGCCGGTGCCCTCGATCGGCACTCACTCTTGACAACGACATGACATGAGGTAACCGCAATGGCCTGGATTCGAACCATCTCGCTGGAAGACGCGGACGACCAGTTGAAGAAGGCGATGGCCGATCAACGGGCGCTCTACCCGGTTGAATACGCCCAGCCGGTACAGGAGCTTGATCAAGGCCTGCCGGGCATCGTGGCCTCGCACACCTTGATCCCGCAGGCGCTCCACCATGCGTTTTCGGCGTTCGGCGCGCTCATGTCACCGGAGCTGCCGCTCTCTCGTCGGCAGCATGAGATGATTGCCACGATGGTCTCGCTGACCAACAAGTGCCATTACTGAATTGTCTCGCACGCAGAGTTTCTGCGTCGGGTCACCCTCGATGACACACTCGTCCAAAGGCTGAAAGAAGATTATCAAACGGCACCGATCACTGAAGTCGAGAGGGTTATGGTCGATTACGTTGTGAAGTTGACCAAGGATGCGACCAAGGTTTCACCGCGCGACCATGAGCGATTGCGGGCGGCTGGGTTTGATGATCGCGGCATCTTGCAGATCACGCTGATCGCTTCGTGGTTCAACTACATCAATCGTGTGGCGGACGCGCTGGGGGTTGGGAGGGAGTGATTGCGCCAAGTTTGGAGCAGCGACTGACGTGTCTCAACGTGTAGGTTCCCGAAACGAGCGACTTTCCCTGGCTTACGGGCTGATTGCCTGGTTGGCATGGGGCGTGATCGCGCCGTCGTCGGCCATGGCGACATACGCTCCCCACGTCAAGTCGCGAGCAACCGCGGGTTTGAACGAACGGCTGATAAAAGCCCTCGCGCTGCCGGACGCCGGGTCCGCTTCGTCCGCGCCGCACCGGCGAGGCCGCTGCCCTCTCTGCTCGAGCAAACAACCCGCCCCACCGCCTCTGCCGGCTGCCGTTCCGCCACCGAATGTCCAGACCTGGGCGTTCTTGACCGCCGCTGCAACCCCCTCTCTCAGTGGGGACTGGTTCAGCTCCGAAGAGGACAGGTCGCGGCCTATCCATCGACACTTCCTGATTCTGCACCCGCCTCGACCGGCACGCTGACGGCAATTCTCAGCGACCCATGACCGGCTCACCGCCACACCCGACAGGGACGGGCCGAGCTGCGTTCGTCGTGCGCTGAACCAGCAACAAACCGCCAAGCGTTTTTATCTTCACGCTGATCGATCCGGGCACCGGCACGGGTATGGGCGCGCCGTCGCTGCGTCCTCGCGAGCCAGTGCGTGCGCATCGTCTCCAGCGCGCTCGCCGTCGGAATCAGGCAGACATTCTCAATCCACAATACTGGAGTTTTCTATGCGTACTCAACGCCGCGCATTCACGCTGATTGAGCTTTTGGTCGTGATTGCCATCATCGCCGTTCTCATTGCGCTCCTTCTCCCCGCTGTGCAGTCAGCCCGCGAGGCAGCGCGACGGGCGCAGTGCGTTAACAATCTGAAGCAGTTCGGGCTCGCCGTGAACAACTACGAAAGTGCGTACGGAGTCTTTCCCATGGGGCAAGGCCCGGATTACATGATGTCGCTTCCGAGTGCCCCGGTCTACGCCCGGTGGTCGGCCCACAGCCAACTGCTCGCCTACATGGAGCAGGGAAACATCTGGAACGCGATCAACTTCAGCCTTCCCCCCGAGACGCCGGACCCCGGCGCCCTTGGGATGATGATGGGCATGGGTATGTTGATGCCCTACCAGGATCCCAACCGCGCGAATTCGACCATCTTCGGCATTTCCGTGAATACCTTCCTGTGCCCGTCCGACTCAGCGGGCCCGCCGAGCCCCAGCAACGGTTATGTGGGCAACAACTACTTCACGAACTCGGGGGGCTGGCTGAGCGACGCCTGCGAACAGTTTCCGCCGGCGGTCGCGGGCGGATTGCCTCAAGGTCCCATGTACAACCGGAGCGGCGTTCGGTACGCCGCCGTGACGGACGGCCTGAGCAACACCGCCGTCGCCAGCGAGAAGCTGCGCGGGATGGGAACGTACGACGTGATCCGCGACCTGTTCTGGGTGACGGAGGTGACCTCGATCACCGCCATGTACCAGAGCTGCAGCACGCTGAACCCGGGCAACGGGATGGGAAGTGTGATCGCGAGCCAGATGGGAGGAACCTGGGCGGTGGGCGACCTGACCTTCACGATTTACAACCACGTCGGGCCGCCCAACAGTACGTCGTGCTCCGGAATGGCGGGCATGATGATGCCCGGTGAGAACGCGATGGTGAACGAGTCGTACCAATCGCCACCGACGAGCAACCACGCCGGTGGAGTTAACCTGCTGCTCGGTGACGGCTCGGTGTGCTTCATCAAGAACAGCGTGGCTTTGAGCGTCTTTCGCGCGCTGGGAACGCGCAACGGTGGTGAAGTCATCAGTTCCTCCGACTATTGAACCCGATTCCAATACAGTCGCGCTGCCGGCGGTCGCCTCGCGCGCGGGCGGCCCGCTGCTTGCCATTGCGCGGGCACAGCCGCGGCGGTGAGGCGTATCGATAGGAGAAATCCCTCATGAATCGAGTGAGAGGCTTGATGAAAATCCGCGCCGGGCGCCCATCGTTGGCATGGCTTGTTGCCCTCTTCGCCACTGCGTGCCTGGCCGGCTGCGGCGTGAGTCAGCGTGCTGCCCCGTTAGATGTCGAGCTGGCGCGTGAGGTGCTCAAAACGAGCCTGGAGGCTTGGAAGAAGGGCGACTCACCCGACACTCTGAAGAACGGCTCGCCATCGATCATTGCACAAGACCCAGACTGGGTGACCGGCGCGCGGCTTGTCGCCTACACGCTCGACGGCGACGACAAGCGCGTTGCCGAGAATCTCTTCGTTCCGGTCAAGTTGACAGTTAAGTTGAAGAACGGAAAACAGGCCACGAAGGATGTTACCTACGTGATCGGCACCAGCCCTCAGGTCATGGTTTTCCGCTCGTTGCATTAAGATGAGCCAGCTAGTCGAAGTAAAATCTATCGACGCGATGATCGTGCGCTTTGCGGTAGAATGCTCCATCAGACTGATCGCTTTGTGTGTGCCGAGTTGTTGTCGAGGAGTTGTTTCCATGGGGCGCAACTTGATTCTGGCGGCGGGCCTGATTGCGTGCCTGATCCCGGCCGGCACGTTTGCGCAGGATGATCGGAAGACTGTCACGCTCGAGGTCTACCTGCCGGAGGGCGCCCGGCTGTTTATCGAGGGTCAGGATACGAGGTCCGAAGGGGTGATGCGCCGATTTGTGTCGCCGCCGCTGCCGCCGGGCAAATACGTCTACACCATCAAGGCGATCATTCCCGGGTCAAACGGGCCGCGAACTGTCACACACCAGGTTGACGTCCGGCCGGGCGACTTCGAATCGATCGACCTGCGCGAGCCGGGCAAACGGCCCATAACCGACGTTGAATATGAGCCGACGCCGCAGAACGTGGTCGATGCAGCGCCTGCGCCTGGCCAAGCTAACGGACAAGGACGTGGTCTGGGACCTCGGCTGCGGCGACGGGCGCATCCCGGTGACGGTGGCCAAGAAGTACGGCTGCAAGGCGCGTGGTTTTGATATCGATCCCGAACGCGTCAAGGATTCGCTCGCCAACGTGCGCAAGAACGGCGTCGAGCGGCTGGTCACGATTGAACAGCGCGACATCTTCGAGCTCGACCTGAGCAAAGGGCCGACCATCGTCACGCTCTACCTGCTGCCGCGCTTGAACGCCAAATTATTGCCGCAACTCCGCAAGCTGCCGGCGGGCGCGCGTGTCATTTCGATCGCGCACCGGATGGCCGACATCAAGCCGGATGAGCACATCGTGGTTGATACGGAGCTGGGCGAGTTCGACGTCTATCTGTGGAAAGTAGAGACGCTGCGTGATTCCAAGGGCTGAGGCCCTTGGCTATTAGCCTCGATAATCACCGGCCAGAGAGTGGCGTACCGGGCTTTCAGGTCCTCAAACGTGGCCCGTTGGCTCGAGGTCGGGCCGGATTCATCAGCCCAAACGTGAACGGCGAACGCTGAGATGCCGGACGGCTCGTGCTCGAACGGCACCAGCCCGTCCCAGGCATCGATCCTGAACGTGATCTTCCCAAACGTCGGGTCTGTCATGGTCTGCTTACCCACGACACTGATTATCGTGTGCGAGGGAATGCAACGCGAGTCGTATGAGTCAGCCGTCCGTCAATCGACCAATCTCGGCTCGTCGTGGTTTTCCTCGACGACTTCGAAGACATAACCGTTCGGGTCGCGGAAGAAGAAACGCACGAACGGTGTCTCGCGGATCGGCTCGATCAGGGTTGCCCCCCGCGCCTGCAAGCGGTCCTTCAACTGGGGAAACTCCGAGAGCGCGAAGGTGATGGCGATGTGGCGGCCGAATTCCTTCTCGAAAGGCGAGGGCTCGAAGGCGGGGTCCTCGATCAAGTGCAACTCGAGGCCCGGCGCGATTTCGAGCCAGGCGGCGCTCGTCATGATATTGCCGGGGCGGGATGCCAATCGCCAACCGAGCGCGTGCCGGAAGAAATCCACCGATCGTGCCACATTACGGGTCGCCAGAGTGATGTGTGCCAGTCCCACTTGATCGACTCCATGAGCGACTCTTGGGTTGTGAACTCGTCCCCTCTACACCCATAATATTAAACAATCACGCCACATGGGTCGATTCCCCGGGTCGCACGAGGCATTCACGAACATGCGAGGAACGCGCAGGGTATTTGGCGCCGTCTTCCCTGCGGTCTGTATTGCTGTTCTCTTGCCAATCGCATGGGGCGGCGATCCCGAAGATGCTCCGAGCCTCGAGCGCGAAATTCTGCCACTCTTCAAGGCACGCTGCCTGAAGTGCCACGGACCGGTTAAACCCAAGGGGCGCTTAACCTGAGCAGCGCCCGGTCGCTGGTAAGAGGCGGTAAGAACGGGCCGGTGATCGTAGCGGGCAAACTGGACGAGAGCCTCCTGTGGGATCAGGTTGCCAACGACGACATGCCTCCACGCCCCGACGAGCCCCTCTCGGCAGTTGAAAAAGCGGTATTGGGCCGGTGGATCGAACAGGGCGCCAAAGGCTTGCCCAGTGCCGAATCGGTCAAGCGGAGCCCGCCCTGGACCGACCACTGGGCATTTGGGCCGGCGGGGAATCCTTCGCCGCCGGAAGTGCGCAGTCGGGCCCGCGTTCGCACGGCGATCGATCGCTTTATTCAGAGATCGCTCGAAGATCGGGGGTTGACCATTGGCCCCGACGCCGATCACGTCACGATCATTCGCCGCCTGAGTTTCGACCTGACGGGAATTCCCCCGAGTCTCGACGAGATCAGCCAGTTCGTGAACGATTCTGATCCCGGCGCCTATGACCGGCTCGTCGATCGCCTGATGGCCTCACCGCGCTATGGTGAACGATGGGGCAAGTACTGGCTGGAGGCGTCAGGGTACTCGGATTCAAACGGATACTTCAGCGCCGACAGTGACCGGCCTCTGGCCTATCGTTACCGGGATTACGTGATTCGTGCGTTCAATTTGGATCGTCCGCTGGACCAGATCGTGCGCGAACAACTCGCCGGTGACGAAATGGCCGGCGAGCGAGTGGGCCATTACGCGTCGACCGCGGTCGTCGATCAGCTCATCGCAACTCATTTCCTGCGCAATGGCCAGGATGGTACCGGCGAGAGCGACGGTAACCCCGACGAGGTGCGTGCTGACAAGCAGGCCGTGCTCGAAGGCGCGATCCAGATCATCGGCTCATCGCTGCTGGGACTGACGCTCCAGTGCGCCAAGTGCCATGATCACAAGTTCGAGCCGGTGACTCAAAAGGACTACTATCAGCTTCAGGCGATCCTTTATCCGGCCTTTAACGTTGAACACTGGGTCAAGCCGAACGATCGTGTGACGAGCGCCGGGCCGCAAGCCGAGCAGGCTCGCTGGGAAGCGCACGATAAGGGGATTGACGCTCAGATCGAATCGCTCAAGCAGTCCTTTGCCTCGGGGCCGAAATCTGCCGAGAAAAAGAAGGCACTCGAACCGGTGATCAAAATGCTCAATGGCCTTCGCCAGCCTGATCCGGGTCGCATTGCCTGGGCAGGAGATGTGTCGGGGAGCCCGGCTGAGATCCCTCTGCTTGTGCGCGGCGATCTCGCAACTCCGGGCCCGAAGGTAGGACCGGGCGTTCCGGAGTTCTTGGCCGACGCTGAGAATCGATTCGTGCCCGAGCCGCCCAATCGTGGCTCGTCATCGACGGGGCGGCGGCTGGCGCTGGCGCGATGGCTTACTCAGCCGTGCACGCGCCCGGCGGCGCTCCTGGCTCGTGTGCTGGCCAACCGGATCTGGCAACACCATTTTGGAACCGGCCTGGCCGCCACTTCGGACAACCTAGGTTACACGGGAACGCCGCCGACCCATCCCGAATTACTTGAATTCCTGGCAGCGGAGCTGGCTCGGTCCGGCTGGAGCGCCAAGGCGCTTCATCGCCTGATCCTGCGATCGTCGGTTTACCGGCAGTCGAGCTCTCGAAACCTGCAAGCTGCCCGGGTTGATGCCGAAAACCTTCTTGCACAGTTTCCTCTGAGGCGGCTGGATGCCGAGGCGATCCGGGATGCAATACTTTCCGCCGCGGGCGAACTGGATAGCCGGCAGTTCGGACCGTATGTCCCGACCGAGCGCAACGGCACGGGTGATGTTGTCGTTAACCCAGGCGCTCGGGGCGCGACTCGCCGCTCGGTTTATCTCCAGCAGCGGCGCACCCAGACCGAAGGCCTGCTCGAGGTCTTTGACACACCGTCGATCGTCACAACCTGCACTCGCCGGTCGCCGTCCACGATCCCCCTTCAATCGCTCTGCCTGTTGAACTCGGATTTTGTGATGAGATGCGCGCGGAGCGTTGCCAAGCGACTTGATCGCGAAGCTGCTTGCCGCACCGGCGATCCTTCCAGTCAAGATTTCCGCATTACAATGGCTTTCTTGCTCTGCGTTAACCGGGCACCTTACCCGGACGAGCAAAGCGCCGCCAAGCGTTTTCTCGAATCGCAGCATGAGCCCAATGCGAGTACGAGTACGACGCGGCGTGCCGCCAAGCCTGACCCCCGCCCCGACGTCTGGTCGGATCTCTGCCAGATGCTCTTTGCCAGCAATGCCTTCCTTTACATCGATTGAATTGAATCGCGAGCTCGATGACGATGCGCCGAACGGATTATTCACCCTTTCCACTGAATCGCCGCGCCTTCCTGGGCCGGTATGCCGGTGCGCTCGGGACGCTTGCGCTGGCTCAGCTTCTCGACCAGGAGAACGCTCGAGCACTCGGTGCCGCCGAGCGAGTGGGCCTGGGCACGGCGGATCCGGAGGGCAGGCGCCAAGCCAAGGGGGCGAGCTCGCTCTGTGATCTGTCTGTTTCAGCATGGCGGTCCCAGCCAGATGGACTTGTTCGATCCCAAGCCCGTGCTCACCCGGCACCATGGAAAGCCTTATCCGGGGTCGCTGGAGATCCACTTCGACAAGCAAGCGGGGAAGCTGCTGGCGTCTCCATTCCGATTCCGGCCGCATGGTCAATCCGGGGTGGTGCTCAGCGAGCTGGTCCCGCACATGGCGGGGATCGCAGACGATTTGACCCTGGTGCGATCGATGACGACGGAGTCGGTCGATCACGAGACCGCGCTGCGGTTGATTCACACCGGGAAGATCTCGGCCGGCCGGCCGGCCTGGGGCTCGTGGGTGGTGTATGCGCTCGGCAGCGAGAACCAGAACCTGCCTGCTTACGTGGTCCTGTCAGATCCCGGGGGACTGCCGGTCGACGGCGTGCGCAACTGGTCAAACGGCTGGCTGCCGGCGATCGTTCAGGGAACGCCGTTTCGATCGGGGGCGACGCCGGTGCTCAACCTCAAGACGCCGCAAGGCGTGACGGCCGAGGCTCGGCGAATGCCAGCTCCGGTTTCTGAACGAGCTCAATCAGACACATAAGCGGCGTCATCCGGGCGACTCGGAGCTCGACGCACGGATCACCAACTTCGAGATTGCCGCGGCGATGCAGACGGCGGTGCCCGAGGCGCTCGATCTCTCGCAGGAGTCAGCGGAGACCCGGCGAATGTACGGCCTGAACAACCCGGCGACGCGGGAATACGCCAGCCGTTGCTTGACTGCCCGCCGACTGGTCGAGCGCGGCGTGCGATTTGTCCAGCTCTTTCTGAGTGGTCAACCGTGGGATACGCACAACAAGAACGCCGAGACACTGAAATCACTCTGCAGGAGCAGCGACCAACCGAGCGCCGCTCTGGTTCGCGATCTCAAGCAGCGTGGTTTGCTGGAGGAAACGATCGTGATCTGGACGGGCGAGTTCGGCCGATTGCCGGTTTCCCAGGGGAGCGATGGCCGCGACCACAATCGCCATGGGTTCTCACTCTGGCTGGCCGGAGGCGGATTCAAGCCGGGGTATGTCCACGGCGCGACGGACGATTTCGGCTATAAATCGGTCGAGAACATTGTGACCGTGCACGATCTGCAGGCGACGCTTCTCCACGCCCTGGGCCTCGACCATCGCAAGCTGGTCTACCCGCATGAAGGACGGCTCGAGGGCCTGACGGACGTGGAGGTGACCAAGGCGAGAATTGTTCCCGAGCTGCTTGCGTGAGCAGTCGAGGGGGCGGAGAAGTTCCGGGCGTAGAATCGAATTCGACAATCGGGGATGAGCTGACTCTGAAATGAGGACCTATTCATGATGCGAGAATTGGGCAGTTGGCCAATGCAGCGGCGGGGTGTGGCGTGGGTGGTCTTTGGGCTTCTCGCTCTGTTACCTATTGAGGCGCGAGCGGACGTGAAGGTGCCGGCGATCTTCGGCTCGCACATGGTGCTACAGCGCGACCAGAAAGACCGGGTGTGGGGCTGGGCCGAGCCGGGCGAAGAGGTGACCGTCAAGATCGCCGGGCAAAGTCACGCGACCAAGGCCGGGCCGGATGGGTCGTGGCAGGTGATGCTCGATGCGATGCCGGCCGGGGGGCCGCACGTTTTGTCGATTCAGGGCAAGAACTCACTCCAGCTCGAAGACGTGCTGGTGGGTGAGGTATGGATCTGCTCGGGCCAGTCGAACATGCAGTGGTCGGTTGCCGGGTCGAGGGATTCGGACCTGGAGATGGCGACGGCCAGGTATCCCAGCCTTCGGTTGATCACGGTGCCCAACCTGGGCACACAGGAGCCGCAGAAGGACTTCCAGGGTTCATGGCAAGACTGCCGGCCCGAGACTGCCGCGGGGTTTTCGGCCGTGGGTTATTTCTTCGGGCGGCAATTGCACCAGACGCTAAGCATACCCGTGGGGCTCATCAATGATTCCTGGGGCGGCTCGGCGTGCGAGGCGTGGGTCCGCCGTGATGTGCTGGCGGCCGATCCAAAATTTGAGCGTATGCTCAAGCGTTGGGAGCAGATCGAGAAAGACTACCCGCGTTCGAAGGCCGATTATGACACAAAGTTCGCCGAGTGGAAAGTCGCGGCCAAGAAGGCCAAGGACGATGGAAAAGAGCCGCCACAGCCCCCGTTTAACCCGGATTGGCTGATGAACGGCAATTCCCGGCCGGGCAACATTTACAACGGCGTGCTCAAGCCCACGATCGGTTTTGGCATCCGGGGCGTGATCTGGTACCAGGGAGAGTCGAATGCGGGCAAAGCCTACCAGTACCGCGATTTGTTTCCTCTCATGATCAAGAGCTGGCGCGACGAGTGGGGTCAGGGTGATTTTTCGTTCTACTGGGTGCAGCTCGCCGATTTTCTTGCCGAGTCGAGTGAACCGCCCAAAAACAGCGCGTGGGCCGAGCTGCGCGAGGCGCAGACCATGACGATGAGTCGTCTGCCGAATACGGGCGAGGCGGTCATCATCGACCTGGGCGAAGCTCAGGACATCCATCCCAGAAACAAGCACGACGTGGCCATGCGCCTCGCCAGGTGGGCGCTGGCCAAAGATTACGGAATGAAGATTCCGTTCCACAGCCCATCCTATAAATCAATGAAGAAGCAAGGAAACAAGGTGCTGTTGCATTTCGAGCACGTCGGCAGCGGCCTCAAGGCTGCCGATATTCCCGAGGTTCGCGGGTTCGCCATCGCCGGCTCTGACCAGAAGTTCGTGAATGCCAAAGCCAAGATCGTGGGCCAGAACATCGAGGTCTGGTCGGATGAGGTGTCCGAGCCAGTCGCGGTGCGCTACGCCTGGGCGAACAACCCGGTCTGCAACGTTTATAGCCACGAGGGCCTGCCCCTGACGCCGTTTCGCACCGACGACTGGCCGGGTGAGACGATCAACAACCTCGACTAAGAAATGTCGCACCTTGCTGGGATTCGTTCGCGGAGTTGTGCATAATAGGCATGTTCAACGAACGTTTGACAACTGGTTCATTCGGCCCGTGGCTTGATCCTTTTTGTGAGGAGGCGGAGCGATGTTGAAGACGAACGTGAATCGTCGCCAGTTCATGAATCGATCGCTGGCTGCCGCCGGTGTAGGGGCAGGCTTTGCGATCAGTGGGACCAAGTCGTCGGGTCGGGTACTCGGGGCCAATGAGACGATTCGCCTCGCGGTTGCGGGTCTGAACGGGCGCGGTGGCGCGCACGTTGGTGAGTTCGTCAAAATGCCGGGCGTCGAGATCGTTTACCTCGTCGATCCGGACACCCGGACGTACGGAAAGCGACTCAAAGAGATCCAGAAGCAAGGAGGCCGAGCACCGGCGACCGCGCAAGACATTCGCCGCGTGCTTGATGACAAGTCCGTTGACGCGGTTTCTGTGGCCACTCCGAATCACTGGCACGCACTCATCACCATCTGGGCCTGCCAGGCGGGCAAGGATGTGTACGTCGAAAAACCGTGCAGCCATAACGTTCACGAAGGGCGCATCGCGGTTGCCGCCGCACGGCACCACAATCGAATCGTCCAGCACGGCACGCAAAACCGGTCTTCACACGAATGGGCGCTGGCGGCCGCAGCGATTCATTCCGGCAAGCTCGGCAAGCTGCTGGTTTCGCGGGCGCTTTGCTACAAGCCTCGCGGCAGCATCGGGTTCATGCCCACCGCGGCTCCGCCCGCGGAGGTTGCTTTCGATATCTGGCTCGGGCCGGCAACCAAGCAGCCCTATCATGCCAACCTCGTTCACTACAACTGGCACTGGTTCTGGGATTTCGGCAATGGCGATATCGGCAACCAGGGCGTGCACGAGATGGATAAAGCCCGCTGGCTGATTCCTCCAACGAGTGCCGGCCACGGTAAGAGCGCTGCCTACCCCAAGACAGTTCTGAGCCTGGGGGGCCGGTTCGGCTATCGCGACCAGGGCCAAACGGCCAATACGCAGATCTCCGTCATGGATTTTGGCGACACCCAGCTCATCTTCGAGGTCCGCGGGCTGGAGACGGATGGCTTTCACGGCCAGAAGGTGGGCAACATCGCCCACCTGGAGGGAGGCATTCTCGCGGGCGGCAAGTTCTATCCGAAAGGCGAGAGCAAGGGGGTGGCGCTCGAGAGTATCGTGAAGGTCGACACGGAGCGGGGTCCCGGCAAGGGGCACTTCGGCAACTTCATCGCGGCCGTGCGCAGCCGAAAAGTCGAAGACCTCAACGCCGATATTCTGGAAGGACACTATTCGGCGGCACTCTGCCACCTTTCCAACATCTCGTACCGGCTGGGAACCGAGGTTCCCTTCAACAAATCAACCGGTGCCTTCGGTGACGATAAGGATGCGTACGAGACGTTCGGCCGCATGGAAGAGCATCTCAAAGACAACGGCGTCGCCCTCGACGGATTAAACTACCGCTTAGGCCGTAAGCTCGTGTTTGACGAGGAGACTGAATCGTTCAAAGATGACGCAGAAGCCAACCGGCTTCTCACTCGAGCCTATCGCCCGCCATACGTTGTGCCCGAGAAGATCTCGTGATGGTTCGAAGCCTGAGGCATCACGGCCCGGCCCGTGCATTTGCCGTGCGGTGTGAACGCCTGCAAGCCCGGGGGCCTGGGATTCGCGCCCGTTCATGCCTTGCATTCAGCGAACGTACGGACGAACGAATTCGAGGTAGCTGGTTTCGCCTGGAGCCAGGCTCGAGTGAAGGCGGACGGACTTTTGGATCTTCCTCAGGCCGGCGGCCCAAATCTCATCCGAAACATCCGTCCGCGAGGATCGCATGCTCTCAATCATGCTGTATAAAGTCGCGAGCCGCGGATCAGCATCTTCTGGCAGGCCGCCCCCGCCGATGCAAGTATGAAGCGCCTGATCGATGATAGCATCATCGACTGTCGGGTCCTTCCGGGCCACCGCGACCAGAGTGAATTCGATGTTCTGGAGCACATCGATATGATCTCGCTCCAGGTGCTTGACAGCGCCTTTCGTCATTCGATCGTGCTCGTATGCGTGGACGACATCCGTGGTCTTGAACAGGCGTTTGGGGAGTTTCATTGGCTGCATCCTGCGGTTCCTGAGAAGAATCTCCTGTCGTTTGCGATCCGCCGCCAACGATGGTCGGAGCGGAGCTCGGCGTCGTACGGCTCGATGCCATTGCCACACTCCGACACTGCGGTTTTCAGCGGGGCTTTAGCTTAGCATGTCACGCCAGGCGAAGTAAGCGTCAATCCAGTCATGACCCTTGGGACGGGGCTCGACCCATTCGAGAGCACCGATGTCGACAACCTGTGTCTTGCTCTTGGACTTGCAAACAGCGTTCAAGCCGTAGCCGTTTTTCGGCCACTCGAAACGCAGGCACTCAACATCCTCGCCGGCAAGCCGTGCCGGGAAGGGGCAAACCACCTCCTCGCGAATCATGCTCAGCAATCCGGCGTGCTCGTCGCTCTCGTCGACGCTATCGCCCGTCGCCCGGTCGATTCAGCGCCCGAAGCTTCCCTCGATCGTGATGGCTACCTGCGACGTCGAGGGTCGCAGACTTCCCTCGTTGCCAGTTCCAGTTCATGGGTGCACTCACCTTTGCGTGTAGCGGAGTCAAGTTGCGGATGTTTCGCGGCCGACGGACCGGGCAATCCTGTGCTGCGCCCGAGGTTGCGGTGAGTAAATATACTTGATCGGGAAACGAATGCCGTTTTTCGAATGCAGGGCGTGGCTGGCAGCGAGCGCATGAACGAGCGCCGGCCGCGCAAACCTTAAACCCGTGAAAGACCATGATGAACCCGTGTGGCGAACGGTCTCGGGCGGCGGCTACAAGAGGCTGCCGCAAGGATAGGACATGGTGGGCGGCGGTTTGGTTCGACCCTGATCCGCTGCCCGGAGCCCGAGGCGGAATCTAGCTGCTCGGCGCTCTACTGCATTTGCTCCAAGGCCGGATGGTCCGGCAATCTTGATGCGGATGAACCGACCCTTCCTGTACGATACCGCAGGGGCGAAGCTTGATTCAAGCTGAGATGGTGCCTGTTTTGGGTTTTGCAGAACTGAGAAGGATAGAGCGATGACCTTCGATTCCAAGAAACAGCGTAGGATCCTTGGTCATTTCGCCACAGGAGTGACGGTGGTGACAACCGGGGGTATTGCCGGCTTACATGGCATGACGGCCAACGCGGTCGCGTCACTGTCGCTCGACCCACCACTCTTGCTCGTCGCCGTCGACAAGCGCGCAATAACTCTCGACTATCTCAAGAAGAATATGTGCTTCGCGGTGAACATCCTTCGGGTCGACCAGGAAGGCCTCTCGCGTCAGTTTGCAACACCGGGTCCCAAAGACTTCTCGGATTTGAAGACCATGAATGCAGCGACCGCTGCGCCGGTCCTGGCTGATTGCCTTGCCTTCGTCGATTGCAAGGTGGTCGACATTCTGGCCGGCGGCGATCACGAGATCTTCGTGGGGGAGATCCTCGCCGGCGAGCATCATGACGGCGAGCCTCTGCTCTATTTTGGCGGGGGTTATCGGAGGCTTGCCGAGCCCTGAGTGCTTCATCGCTCGATTGCGAACGGAGAATTGATCGTGATTCTTGAGACCGCGCCGCCACGACGAATCGTCTGGCTCTGGCCCGCCCACATTGCGCTTCTCGCTCTGGTAGCGGGCTTTGTCAGTCCTTGCCGAGCGACCGGATACACAGATGCAGACGCGATTGACGAACATCCAGCCGGGGCCGCCATTGAGCTGCGGGAAGGCATAACGATCTCGACGAGCCGTGAGCGGCGTGCGGCGATCAATCTCGATCCAGTTGCGGCTCAGGTCCTTGCTGGAACCTGGGTGATGCCGCGAGCGGGAGAAAGCGTGGCGTACCCCGGCGGAGGCCAGGCGAGGAAGTGGGTGCCCATCAAGGCTGGAGATGGTGGATGGTTTTCGGGAGAGGATCTGCGCGGCGGGTACCTGGCAGCGTCGTTCTCGACGGACGATGACTCCGTGATGATGCTCGAAGCGGCAGGGCATTCGATGGTCTATGCCGGTGGGGAGCCTCGTGCCGGCGACATTTACTCAACCGGCTACGTGCGTGTACCTGTTCATGTTCGCAAGGGACAAAACGCACTCCTGTTCCAGGTTGGCCGAGGAAGGCTCAAGGCGAGGTTGACCAGGCCAAAGGCGCCGGCGTTCTTGAGCGTGGCCGATGTGACACTTCCCGATATGAAGAGCGGTGAGCCCACCGAGGTGGAGGGAGCCATCCTGGTGATAAACGCCAGCGCTTTACACACGCAAGACCTGGTAATCGCTGCCCGCATTGCCGACGGCCCGGAATCGCGGACGGCTGTTCCCTCATTAGTTCCACTGTCGGTTCGGAAGGTTGTTTTCGGTTTCAAGGGAACAGCTCCTTCAACCGGCGAAACGGTGGCACTCGAGCTCAGGCTCGAGCGTAAAGCAACGGACAACCGTGTTCGCTTCGAGACACTTGAGTCAGCCAAGGTCAATCTCCGAGTTCGCCAGGCTGGCCAGACATACACCCGGACGTTTCGCAGCTCGATTGATGGAAGTGTGCAGTATTACGCTGTTGTACCGCCACTGCCGGCCCCCGACGGGCGCCATGGCGGGCTCGTTCTCACCCTCCACGGGGCGGGAGTCGAAGGCATCGGTCAAGCGCAGTGCTATGCGCCCAAACCCGGTCTGTACATCGTGGCACCCACAAATCGGCGTCCTTATGGCTTTGACTGGGAAGACTGGGGGCGGCTCGACGCGATCGAGGTGCTCGAGCTTGCTCAGAAGGTATTCGAAACCGATCAAGAGCGAACTTATCTCACCGGTCATTCGATGGGCGGGCACGGCACCTGGCACCTGGGTGTAACATTCCCGGATCGTTTTGCCGCGATTGCGCCGAGCGCGGGTTGGATCAGCATGTGGTCGTATGCTGGTGCGAGGCGCGTAGAGTTGCCCTCACCAGTAGAAGAGCTGATGGCTCGAGCCCAGGGCCCGAGCGATACCATGGCGCTGTCACGGAACCTCGCTCGTCTGGGTGTTTATGTTCTCCATGGTGATGCGGATGACAACGTGCCGGTCAGCCAGGCCAGGCGAATGCGCCAGGTGCTCGGTGAGTTCCATCCTGACTTTGCATATCATGAACAGCCCGGCGCAGGGCACTGGTGGGGCAATGAGTGTGTCGACTGGCCTCCGCTTGTCGCATTCCTCAACAATCGCAAGATTCCCAAGCCGTCTGAAGTGAGAAAGATCGACTTTGTCACAGCGAGCCCGGCGGTGTCGTCCCGCGCGCACTGGCTGGCGATCGAGTCGCAGGTGAAGGCGCTTTTGCCCAGCAAGGTCCATATCGAGCTTGATCCGACGCACCGAAAGTTTCGAGGCACGACCGAGAACGTTGCCCGGCTGGCGATCGAGCTGAGACGTGCGTGCCCCGAAGCGACGGCAGCACAAGCGTTCTCAGTCGAGCTCGATGGCCAAGCGATGCCTCCATTTTCTGTGAGCTCACCGCCATCCGATGGCAAGTGCACGGTGTGGTTGGTTCGCAAAGAAGGCGCGTGGTTGGTCAGCCAGTCGCCGCCTTCTGCTTCCGTGAAAGGCCCGGCTCGCCAGGGGCCGTTCAAGGAGGCGTTTCGCAACCGATTCGTTCTTCTCTTCGGAACCAAGGGGACCCCGGAGGAAAACGCATGGTCACTCGCCCGGGCCCGATTCGACGCCGAGACATTCTGGTACCGAGGGAACGGATCGGTCGATGTTGTCTCCGATATACGTTTTCTTGAATCGGGGCGAGAGCAGGAGTTTCGCGACCGCAACGTGATCATTTACGGTCACGCGGAAAGCAATGCAGCGTGGCCCGTTCTGCTCGGTGATAGCCCGGTTCAGGTGCGCCGCGCTGAAGTGAAAATCGGGCCGCGCAGCGTGACTGGCGAAGATCTGGCCTGCCTCTTTATCCGGCCGCGGCCCGGAAGCGACGCGGCTTCGGTCGGAGTCATTACCGGATCGGGTCTGACCGGCCTCCGGCTCACAGAGCGACTGCCGTACTTCACCTCGGGCGTGGCTTACCCGGATTGCCTGTTGCTGAAGGCCAAGACTCTCGAAAGCTCGGGAGCGCCAATCGCGGCGGGGTATTTCGGGGCGGGCTGGGATATCGAATCAGGCGAGTTCGCCTGGCGTGAATGAAGAGCTGGGTCAGGGGCGGTGAGTGATCCGGGAGTCCTGTCCGATCGTCCAGGCTTCGTTCTTTTCTCCGGCGCTCGTCGAGGTGATTGTCGCTTCATAACCTTGAGATGTGAGACGAAGACTTGTTGTATGCTGGGGCAAGCTCCGCGCGGGGGGCATCTTGAGCTCACCGAGCGAAGTGGCCCACTTGTTGTTTTCGTCGAAGTAGGACTTCTGGGCATAGTAGAGCTGGATCAACCGGTCGCGAATTGCTGCTGCCGGATCGACTCGGTAGGCTGCCTGGCCCGGCTCAGCCGTCGAAAACTGGACATAGCCCCAGCTTTCGGGGCGATGCATGTCGATTTTTCCCTGGGGCGACCAGACCCAGTTGTCCTCCGGTGTGTCCGGAATTCTGCGATACTTGCCGGCGACAATTTCGTGGCGCCACTCAACCCGCGAGAAGTTGATTCGCCACTGGTCGCCGTCTTTGGGAGGTGCGTTCCGATGTGCGTGCTCCGCGAGCGACTTCCATGGAATCGCCAGCTCGACTGACCATGACGTATCCGAATCACGGGGATCGCCGAGTGTGCCAGAGACATGGACCGCGGTCTTGAGCCCGGGGATCTCCCATTCGTCGACTGCTGGACCACCGTCGCGATACGGTTTCTTGAGAAACAGGTCCCACTCGGTGTTGAGTGCGTTGATTTCGATCTCATAATACTCGTGGTTGTCCCCGTCAGGGTCGATAAAGACCTCGAAGTCGTTGTCATGAAAGATGATCGAGTCATGCTGCGTGAGCGTTCCCCAGATATGAGGTTCCTCGAGCTGGGCGCCGACGTAGAGATAGGTATCATCCCAGAGCATGCGGGCGCGAGTCTGGAACCGAGGAGCCGGGGCGGAGTCTCCCATGATGTCAACGAACGAATCCGTCCAGGCCGCTCTTCGCCATCCTTCATCATCCAGGCGGCCGTCGACTTGAATCGGGACTCGGGTTTGATAACAGACGTAGCCCTTGGGCGGGCCGAGCATGACAGCGCCTTTCTTGGGATTGACGGCAGACTGCGGCTTGGGCTCGAGCGCGGCTGGTTTAAGGATCTCGGCGAGACGGTCCGGTTTTGCCGGGTCGCGCACGATCTCGAGATAGCGCAGACCACCCGAGTATTCAAGCACGAGCTTGCGGAGATCTTCGCCCTGGACCAGCAGGAATTCGATCTTGCGGTTGTTGACGCTCTGAGCGAGTGCGTCGAGCAATCGCTGCTGGCTGAACGTCTTGTTGTTGACCCCGATGATCTTCATTCCGTGGGCAAAACCGGCCCGGTCACCAACTCCGCCGGCCGTGATCTCGGTGATGGTTCCATCGGCGCCGAACGACATTCCGATGGAATCCAGCGCAGAAACTCCTCCAGCGCCCCGGTTCTGGCGGCTCATCTGCTCGGCGGGTGTTCGGGTCGTATACTGAACCTTGTAGCCACACCGGCTCACCACTTCGAGCGGCAGCTCATCGAGCGGCTGGGCGACTCGTTTGAGCAAGAATGATTCCCAGTCCAAGTCGGTCAGCTCTTGCAGGTCTTTCACGATCTCGGCGAGGTCGAAGGGCACGACCTTGGCCGTGGTTGGGCTGCCGCCCAAAAACTTGCGGCAGAAGTCATCCAGGCTTTTTTTGCTGTGTGTCCGCTCGCGAATGATCGCGTCGGCCTCCATCCAGACGAGCATGCCCTCGAAATAGTAGTCTTGATCGCGCCTGAGCCCGCCCCAGTTGGGGCTACCTGCCCTGAGCATATATGAAGCTGCCCCGGTATCTTCAAGTGAGCGCCAACGTCTCCCTTCGTGGTGAGAGAGCGAGCGGACGGTCGAAGCGAGCCGCTGGCGAAATTCCCGCAAACTGAGCAGACCGGATCGAACCATGAGGATCTCGCCGAGATATTCGGCTAGCCCCTCATAGACCCAGAGGAGCCGCGTTTTCATCGGTGTGTGGAAATCGGGAGTGCACATTCCGGTGGGCCGGCGGAACTTGCCGCACCAGGAGTGGATATATTCATGCGGCAGCAGGTTGGCAACCCAACCCTTGCGGCGCACGTCTTCAATCAGGTCTCGCTCACGTACGCCGTTGATGCTCGATGTCAAGTGCTCCAGTCCCAGGTATCCCAGATCATCGCTGCAGGTGACGAGGAAGTGATAATCCGGGTAATGGCAGACGCCGGTGAGCTTGCCTGCCTCCCGGACGACACGGCTGTAGAGTTCGATGACTCTTGGGCTGAGCTCGAGGGCTGCCGGCGATTCCGAAGCCACGTCAAGAAACGCCGGAGGGTAGGGTCCCGTGGCAAGCGGGATCGAACGCAAGTGCTCGCCGGCGACCAGGGGACAATCGGCCAGATCGGTCAAGGAGGTGGTTTGAAATGTAACAAGGCCGTCCTTGTTTTCCATGGTCTTGAGCGCCCCGGCAAACTTCCATCTGGGCGGCAGACGGAGACTCAAGCTCACCTGGATGTCGTCGCAGGAGAAACCCTCGGGATACATCAGGCAGGTGCCCCAGTTGAAGATCCCGACCAGAGTATTCCCGAACGTCAGATAGCCAGATGCTTCAGCCGCAGGCTCGTTGCAGATCATGTCGAGAAGGACCGTGACTTCGCGCACGCCCTCGGGCACGTCGCATTCGACGCGATAGGGCTCGATCTCATCACGCTGCCATTTGAGTGTCTTACCGTTAGACGCTTGAACGCGCAGGCCCCCCACGTTCTGGACCGGCCCATTTGGCCCATGTGTGCCGGGCACCCACTTGGGATACCAGAGCTTGAGCTTTCCTGCCTCACAGGGAACCTGGATTCGAGAGTGAACCAGTCTGCGCGGCAGGTCGCGAGCGTCGACCTCGATCTTGAGGGTCGGCGCTGAACCAGCCAGCACCGGTTGTGGCCACCCTGGGCAGAGCAGCCAGATTAACACCGCGAAGCCGGTGAACGAGCGTTTCGTCGTGCGAGAATCATGAAAGACCATTTTGCGTAATCACCTCGATGACCAGAGATTCGTTCCCCCGTTTCGAATGTGCAACGGGGCAGCGTCGTCGCGCGGTATCCATCGTAATGTACCGGTGATCGTTATGGGAGGGATGCGGCTGAAGTGGTGATCTTCCGCATGGTATAGCACCCAGAGCGTTCCGGTACGCTGTTGCCGCATGCAGAGTCGTTAATTGCCGCTCGACGTTGCAACCGCGGCGCCGAGGGCAGATGATGGTTCGGTTGGTGATATATCCGGCACCGCTGTTTTTCCAATGGTTACCCCCCTCTGCAGATTCATTGAGGATCCCACCGTGTTATTCCGCATGGTCGTCTTGAGCGTGGGTCTGATTATGGCTGGTTTCGCGTTTGCCGAATTCGCCGCCGCCGGCGAGGCCCGGCAAGCTGGATCATCCAAACCGCTTCGGGCGGGGATCATCGGGTTGGATACATCGCATGTGACGGCGTTCACGCAGCTCTTGAATGGGCCGGACCCCAAGCCTGAGCTTGCCGGCGTTCGCGTCGTTGCGGCCTATCCAGGCGGAAGCCCGGACCTACCGGCAAGCCGCGATCGGGTGGCCGGCTATACGCAAGAGCTGCGTGATAAATTCGGGGTGGCGATTGTGAGCTCGATCGACGAGCTTCTATCTCGTGTGGATGTCGTGCTCCTGGAGAGCGTCGACGGCCGGCCGCATCTGGAGCAGGCCCGGCCGGTTTTCCAGGCGCACAAGCCGGTGTTCATCGACAAGCCGGTTGCCGGCTCGCTGGCTGACGCGATCGCGATCTTTGAGCTGGCGAGCAAGACCAACACGCCGTGCTTCTCGAGCTCGTCGCTCCGCTATAGCCATGGCATTGCAGGAATGCGCACCAATGACAAGATCGGTGACGTGGTGGGCTGTGACGCCTATGGCCCATGCTCGCTTGAGGAGCACCATCCCGACCTCTTCTGGTACGGCGTACACGGAGTTGAGGCCCTGTTCACGATCATGGGGACGGGATGCGAGAGGGTCTCGCGGGTTCAGACCAAGGGGAGTGAGCTGGTGGCTGGTGTCTGGAAGGGAGGGCGAATCGGAACATATCGCGGCATTCGTCAGGGCCATCACGATTATGGCGCGACCGTGTTCGGAACCAAGGCAATCGCGCCGAGCGGCGGGTACGCTGGATATGAGCCGCTGGTGGTGGAGATCGTCAAGTTCTTCAAGACGGGCAAGCCGCCGGTCAGTGCCGATGAGACGCTCGAGATCTTCGCCTTCATGGAAGCAGCCGATGAGAGCAAGCGGCAGGGAGGAAAGCCGGTGGAGATCGAGAGCGTCATGGCCAAAGCCCGCTCGGTAGTCGCCAAGTAGAGCGATTTCGGTGCGTTCGATCGTCAAAGCTAACTTCCCGCGTGCCTCGGAGCTTACCTGCCTATGAGCCAGGTTCCTACGCCGCGGATTGGTGTTCACTCTTCTGAACAAGTGAGCAGATCAGATGCGGATGAGCGCCCGACGTGGGTGCGCTACCGGGTGTTGGCCTTGTTGGCCGTGATGACGTTTGTGCTCTACCTGGACCGAGTGTGTATCGGCCAGGCGGCGCCCATGATTCAAAGGGATCTCGGTTTTTCGAACACGGCCTTGAGCTTCGTCATCGGCGCGTTCACGCTTGCTTATGCAGTTTTCGAAATCCCGACCGGACGCTGGGGAGACCGTCATGGCTCTCGGGGCGTGCTCACTCGAATCGTGGTCTGGTGGTCATTCTTCACGGCGCTCACGGGTGCAGCGACCGGTTTGGGGATGCTGCTGGTGGTGCGATTCTTGTTTGGAGCGGGGGAAGCGGGGGCGTTGCCGAACTCAGCGCGGATCTTGCGCCAATGGTTTCCGGAATCAGCACGTGGCGAGGCACAGGGCATTGTGACGACCGGCATGATGCTTGGCGGGGCCGTCGCGCCGGTTGCCGCGCAATTCTTGATCGACGGCCTCGGTAGGGTGTGGCGGCTTGACTTTCTTGGCTGGCAATTGAGTTACAGTGGGTTCGGTTGGCGCTGGACGTTTACGGTCTTCGGACTGATCGGACTCGTCTGGGCGGTGTCATTTTATCTTTGGTTTCGCGATGACCCGGCCGAACATCAGGCGGTCAATCGTGCTGAATGTGAGTTGATCAGAAACTTAGGAGGGCCTGGGAGAGTCAATGAGACTGAAGCAGAGTTGCCCGCGCCCGATATCATGGCTGTGGATGAGCAACGCGCTGGCGCACATGAACCGATTCCCTGGGAAAAAGTTCTTTCTTGTGCCAACATCTGGCTGCTTGGGGGCGCCATGATGACGATGTCCGGCGTCTACTATGTTCTGTTTTCATGGTATCCGACATACCTTCAGTCCGCTCGCGGGGTCAAACCTGGTGAATCAAGCTGGCTGACGAGCATGGTTCTGGGCAGCGGGGCCATGGGTTGTTATTTCGGCGGCCGGTTGACCGATTGGCTGGTTGCGAAGACCGGCAACCGGCGATGGGGCCGGACAGGCCAGAGTGTGGCTGGGGCAGGCCTCGCGGCAGCGGGCTTGCTGGCCAGCATACTTACGGAGTCATACGTGCTGGCCTCGGTTTTCGTCGCGATGGCCTGCTTTGGCGTCCAGATCCAGGTGCCAGCATGGTGGGCCAGTGCCACGCAAGTAAGTGGACGGCACCTGGGTGCCCTCTTCGGAATGATGAACATGCTAGGGGCCGTCGGCGGGATTCTCTCGCCGATCTTCCTCGGCTGGTTCTCAGACTGGATGAAAGCGAAAGGATATACTGGGCGAGCGCAGTGGGACTCGGGATTCTACGTTTACGTGGGGATCGCCCTGATCGGCATGACGCTTTGGATTCTGATCGATCCGGAGAAGACCGTGGAGCGGCACGATGTGCAACGACAAGCGGGATAAGGCCTGCTCGAGGAAATACGGTTATACTGCGGCGGAGGCCCTGCTAGACCTGATCTCGGGGAACGAATCGCGATGATCGGTACTATCGCTCAACTGTGCATCGCCGTATCGTCGGCGCTGGCCGGCCAGAACGGGCCCACGACTCTGTCACCGAAAGTGCTCGATTCAAGGTTAGTCCTGGATCGAATTGCGGCGGAGCCTGAAATTGTCACACCCACCGGAATCGCAGTCGATGCCCGCGGCCGCGTTCTTGTGATCGAGAGCCACACGCACTTCCGCCCTCCGAACTATTCCGGACCGCCGGCGGACCGAATCCGTGTGTTCGAAGATCGGGACCACGACGGCCGGCCCGAGTGCACCGGCACCTTCTTCGAAGGCACTCGCATGACGATGAACTTGCGGGTGGCCGGCGACAACTCTGTCTTCGTGGCGACCCGGAACGCTCTCTACCGCCTCTGGGACCGTGACGGCGATGGCAAGGCTGACGGCATCAAGCCCGGCTCATTGCCGGCGCCCTTCGTCCGGCTGGACACGCGGGGCGACTACCCACACAACGGGCTCTCGGGGTTCGCGTTTGATTTTGCGGGCAACGTCTACTTCGGCCTCGGCGAAAATCTGGGCGCGAATTACCGGCTCATTGGAAGTGACGGAGTGACGCTTTCCGGCGGTGGAGAGGGCGGCAACATCTATCGATGCCGGCCCGATGGCTCGTTGCTCGAACAGGTGGCCACCGGGTTCTGGAACCCGTTTCATATGTCATTCGACGTTTTTGGACGGCTCTTCGCGGTCGACAACGACCCCGACTCGCGTCCTCCATGCCGGCTACTGCACATCGTCCAGGGAGGCGACTATGGCTACCGATTCCGAAACGGTCGCAAGGGCCTGCACCCTTTCACTTCCTGGAATGGCGAGCTGCCGGGCACGCTGGGAATGGTCGCCGGCACCGGCGAGGCGCCGGGCGGTGTGATTGAGTACGACCGAAGCAATCTTCCGGAAGATTATCGCGGAACGTTGCTGGTCACGTCATGGGGCGATCACCGGATCGAGCAATACCGGCTGAAGCCGCAGGGTGCATCATTTCGGGCAACGATGAAGCCGGTGGTCAGCGGCGGTGAAGACTTCCGGCCAGTCGGCATCGCAATTGCGCCCGACGGATCGGTCTACATCAGCGACTGGGTCGACAAGTCATACGAGCTGCACGGCAAGGGGCGGATCTGGCGGCTTCGTCAAGCAGATGAAAACGTGATTGCACGCCCGGGTCCGGCTATCCCTGTCGCATCGCGGTCGGACGCGATTGCACTTGCGGCGGCCGCCGGCACGGGGACGCTCGATGGGCAGCTTGCCGCGTCTGTTTTACATCACGAGTCGCCCGACGTGCGTGCGCTGGGTGTGAGCATCCTGCCGCCGGATCAGATCGACCTGAAGAACGTTGCGCGCGGTGATCCGTCACCACTGGTTCGTGCCGCAGCGATGAGACGGCTGTCTGAGCCCGGTGCCAGTGACCTCTTATTGAAGGCACTCGGGTCGGACGATCCGTTCGTTCAACAAGCCGCACGGCTGGGCCTGCGGAACTCGCTCAAAGCGGCCGAGCTGGTCGCGCTCGCCGGCTCAAAGGATCTTTCGGCCGACGAGCGCCTGGGATTGCTTCTGACGCTGCGAGATTCGGATCGCGCAGAGGCCAAGACGGTCTTACCGGGTTTTCTGGCCGATCCGGATCCACGGATTCGATTTGCGGCGATTCAGTGGGTGGGCGAGCAGGGACTGAAGGAATTCCGCCCGACTTTACAAGCCGCGCTCGCTTCAAGTGCCGACGCGCGGAATCTGTTCGAGGCCACACTGGCGGCGCTCGAGAGGCTGGACGGGAAGGCACGAGGTCTCCAGGACGAAATCGCCGGTGAAGACTACGTCGCCGCTATTCTCAAAGACGAGCGAACAACTGCCCCGGTGTTGCAGCAAGCGATTCGAATGCTCCGGCCGAACCATCCGTCTCTGACGCTCGACCGCTTTAACCGCCTGCTTGCCAATCCCAGCGAGCCCGTCCGGATCGAAGCGGTTCGAAGTCTAAGCCAGAGCCCGCGCCGCGGGCGATTTGAAGTTTTGGCCAGGCTGGCCGATGATCAAAGCGCGTCGCTTGCAATTCGCGCGGAGGCGATCGCCGGGCTAGCCGAGGAAGCCACTGCAAATCGCGAACGGTTGCTTGCGCTGGCTTCTGATGAACAACCGATGCTGCGGCATGAAGCCCTACGCAGTCTGCGAGGAGTGGCGCTGACTGAAGGTGAGCTGTCCGTGCTTCGCAGGTCGAACCGCGGTGATAGCGAAGGGGTCGAGCTGGTTGACTTCCTGGAGCATTGGGGAGCTGCTGCTCAGCCACAGTCCAATCGCTCCGGGGCTCCTGCGAACGATATCGACGCGGTGTCGGCTGAGTTGAGCGGCCCGGCTGATCCGTCCGCTGGCGAGCGCGTGTTCTTTCATGCCAGGGGCCCGGGATGCTTTCGGTGCCATCAGATTCAAGGCCGGGGCAGTCGCGCTGGGCCGGATCTCACTGCGCTTCCGGCGGGCATTGATCGAAGGCGGCTGATCGAATCGATCGTTTCACCCAACAAAGAGATTGCTCCCCAGTTCGTCGCTTATGCGGTGGCCCGGAATGATGGAACCGTCTTCAGTGGCATTCTCCTCGAGCAGTCGCCGGAAGGTGACTTGATCTTCGCCGATTCCCAAGGCCGCAGAATTCAAGTCAAGAGTGGCGATATTGCAGAGCGGAAGCCGCAGGCGGTCTCGATCATGCCCGAGGATCTGGCCCGCACGATGACGAAGCAAGAGATGCGGGATCTGGTGGCGTTCTTGTTGCGCAAGAAGTAGAGGATCAGATCGACCATGTCAACATCAACAGTCGCGCCGCCACAAAGGCCGCCTGGTCCGCACCAGCAGTGGCTCTTCGGCAATTTGAGGGAATTCGGCCGGGATCGGCTGGGGGCCCTCTCGCGCTGGGCTCAAGAATTTGGGGACGTGGTGTGGGCGCGATTTGGCCCGCGGACGGTCGTGTTCCTCAATCATCCGGACCTGGTTGAAGAAGTCCTGGTCAATCAAAATCGCAAGTTCATCAAGCATTATCGCCTGAGGGATGCAGCGCGAACGCTCGGGCAGGGTCTCTTGATCAGCGAGGGCGACTTCTGGCGTAGCCAGCGCAAGCTGGCGCAACCTGCTTTTCACCGTGAGCGCATTGCTGCTTATGGCGAGCTCATGGTGCAGCTCACGGAGCGAATGCTGGCTGGCTGGGCTGCCGGCCAGGTTCGCGACGTTCAGGAGGACATGATGCGGCTGACGCTGGAAATCGTCGCCAAGACCCTCTTCGATGCGGAGATTGGCGGTGATTCGGCCGAAGTGAGCGCGGCGATGGACACGCTGATGCGGGCATTCGTCGTCCGGACGGCCAGTCTGGTTTCCCTGCCGCACTGGTTTCCCACGCCGATGAACGTTCGGGTCGAGCGGGCAATCCGGCGGCTGGAGCAGATCTTGCGAACAATCATCGCCGAGCGGCGCAAGAGCGGTGAGAACCGCGGCGACTTGCTGTCGATGCTGCTCGAAGCACAAGACGACGAGAGCGGTCGGCGCATGACGGACACTCAGCTCCGCGACGAGGTCATGACGCTCTTCATGGCGGGTCATGAGACGACCGCGAATACGCTCACCTGGACGTGGTTCTTGCTCTCGCAGCACCCGGAGGCCGAAGCGCGGCTGCACCGTGAGCTCGAGACAGTGCTCGCAGGCCGGCCGCCGAAATTCGCCGACTTACCGCGGTTGCCGTACACCGAAAGCGTGATCAACGAGACGTTGCGTGTCTATCCCACAGTCTGGATGGTGGGCCGCGAGAACATCGAGCCGGTCGAGCTCGGCGGCTACCAAATGCCGGTTGGGACCACATTCTTCATGCCGCAATGGGTTATTCATCGGGATTCCCGCTGGTTCGACGATCCCGATGTTTTTCGTCCCGAGCGATGGGAGGGAGGCCTGATGCAACGGTTGCATCGTTACGCCTACTTCCCGTTCGGTGGCGGGCCCAGACTCTGCATCGGCAACAACTTCGCCCTGATGGAATCGGCGCTGGTGCTGGCGGCGGTTGCGCAGAAGTTTCGGCTACGGCTGGCGGATGATGCACGAGTGAGCCCCTTGCCCACCATGACCTTGCGGCCGGCACATGGGATGAAAATGGTGCTCCTGGAAAGGTGAGTCGGCGGCTGGTCTATTTTTCGCTCGCCGAGCTGGAGCCGATTCCCTCGCTGTGTTCAATCCTCTGCAGCTCGACCATGTCGCGGTAAAGCCCGCTGCGGGCCATCAGCTCGGCGTGGCTGCCGGCCTCGACGATTGTGCCTTCGTCCAGCACCAGGATGCGATCGGCATGGCGGATCGTGCTCAAGCGATGCGCGATCACGAAAGATGTGCGGCCGCGCAGGAGTTGTTCGAGGCTTTGCTGGATCAGGCGTTCGCTCTCGCTGTCGAGGTTGCTGGTTGCTTCGTCGAGGATGAAGATCCGGGGATCAGCCAGGACGGCTCGCGCGATCGCAAGACGCTGGCGCTGGCCGCCGCTCAAGCGCACGCCGCGCTCACCAATCACGGTGTCATAGCGGTCGCTCAAGCGATCGATGAATTCTGCGGCGTTGGCGGCCCGGGCTGCCTGGTCGATGCGAGCGAGCGTCGCCCAGCGGTGGCCATATGCGATGTTTTCGGCAACCGTGCCGTCAAAGAGAAAGACGTCTTGCTCAACGATTCCCAGGAGGCGACGGTAGCTCTCGACTTGAATCTCACGGAGATCGACGCCATCAAGCGCGATGGTTCCCGTGCTCGGGTCGTAGAATCGAGCGACCAGATTGCAAAGCGTTGTCTTGCCCGATCCGCTGCGGCCGACGAGTGCGATCGTTTCGCCGGGATGGACTTCGAGGTTGATGTCGCGGAGCACCTGCCGGGTCGTTCCCGGATAGATGAAATCGACGTCGCGAAGGGTGATCCCGCCCGAGACGGTGGCCTTGGAAATGGAACGAGTGCCGGGGCAGTCAGCCATTTCGCGCGGCTCGGCGAGCAGGTCGAGCACGCGGTCGAAGCCCGAGAGATTGTTCTGGAGCTGAGTGACGCTAGTGGCCAGCACGGCCATCGGCTCCAGGAGCATTGCCAGATAGACCAGGAACATCATGAGGTCGCCCAGCGAGAGCCGGCCGTCGATCACCTGAAGACCGCCGTAAAGGAGGAGACACACCGACGCCATGGGCAAGAGAAACTCCCAAAGAAGCTCGATCGACCGGGAAAGCCACCAGGCGTGGAGCTCCAGTCTGGCCATGAAGTGGTTTTCTCCCATGAACCGCGCCGATTCGCTCTTCTGGCGGCCGAAAGCTCGTACCACTCGCATGCCGCCGAACACTTCCGTCGTCTGGCTGTCGATATCCTGGCGCTCCTTACGTATATCGCGGAAAAGCGGGCGAATGCGGCGGTTCCAGAGGAGGTCGGAATAGTAGACGCCCGGGACCAAGAGCAGTGCACCAAGCAAGAGACGCCAGTCGACGAATGCCAGCACGACCACTCCGCCCAGGAACTGAAGCACGGCCTGGAACGGGTTGTAGAGCATGCTGAAGATCAACTCGCCGACGCCGCCGGCATCCTCGCGAAGCAAGCTCGAGGCGCCGCCGGATTTGAGCTCGTAAACCCGATGCAAGGGAAGCCGCATCGCGTGCTCATAGACTTCTCGCCTTACTGCAACCTGGACCCGCTTGTTGGCTCGGGTTGCTTGCCAGCGGCTGATCAATCCAAAGAACTTGCCGACGACTGAAACCAGCAGAACGAGGGTGACCAACCCGACCAGACGCAGCCTGGGCGACTCGGGAATGGCGAAAGGCAGCCAGGACGTAAGCTGTTCGGGCAGCGGCCGGCCCATCACGACGTAGTCGATCACAGCCTTGGTCGCCGCCGGTGGAATCAGTTTCATCGCGGTTGCGATCGAAAGACCTGCCAGCGCCAGCGCCAGAGTCAGCCGGTGGCCCGCGAGGGTCCGGTACAGCTCGCGATACAATTGAACCAGCGACCGATGCTTGACCGTCGTCTGCCCGGCTCGGACCTCCGGTTGCAATTTCGAGGTAGACCGATACTGTCGCAGATAATCCCGGAATCGAAGCCGGCTGGCAATTCGGCGATGGAATGTCGACAAAGGTAGTCCTCGGCTCTTCAGGGATATTGCCCGGGCATCCTGGCCCGGGATCGCAAATGATATTGTATTGCCGGGAATGGGACGAGATGCATTTTTCCACTGCCGGACGCCGAGTCTGGTTTTGAAGCGAATTGCGTAAGAAATATCGTGATCGTTGGAATGGGTGATTCATGAGATTGGGCGTCGTGGTTCTCTTCGGTATGACGTCATTCCTTGCCGCGGCACTGCTGTTCTCGGCTCAACCCATGATCGGCAAGATGGTGTTGCCTGCGCTCGGGGGCACGCCGGCCGTGTGGAACACTTGCCTGGTGTACTTTCAGGTGATGCTGCTGGGCGGATACCTGCTTGCACATGGCGCCATTCGCAGCGAAACAACCAGGCGCAACAGGGCCGGAGCCTTTCAGCTTTCCGTGCTCGCGGTGCTTCTGACTATTGGCTATCTGTTGCAACCGATCGAGATTATGCCCGGCCTCTTTTCCAGTTCGATGGAGCATGCCCCGGCGCTGGCATTGCTCGGCACACTGGCGCTTTCGGCGACGTTGCCCCTACTCGTGGTCTCGGCAACTTCGCCTATAATTCAATGCTGGTTCACACTCGCGCCTCATCCCCGCGCGAGGGATCCGTACTTTCTTTACGCTGCGAGCAACGCCGGAAGCCTGATGGCGCTGCTGGCCTATCCGCTCGTGATCGAGCCAAGACTGGCCTTGAGCGTGCAGAGCCGGCTCTGGCGGTCCGGGTTTCTGCTTCTGGCGATGCTCATCCTCATCTGCGGTGCCTCAGCTCGCTGGTTGAATCGGTCGACAGAAGGTTGGACCGAACGAGACTTGTCCTCGCTCGGTGTGAGCCCCGATTCGACCGACAAGAAAACGAACGTCTCCAAGCTGGATCTGGTTCGATGGATGGTCCTGGTGTTCATACCCTCAAGCTGGTTGATGGGCGTGACCACGTATTTGACGACGGACCTGGCGGCGATTCCGTTGTTATGGGTGATTCCACTCTCCATTTACCTGCTGAGCTTCATTCTTGCGTTTGCGCAGTTCGGGGTCGGTGCCGTCCCCATCTTGAGCCGCTTGCTTCCTTACCTCGTCGCGCCGCTTGTGCTGGTCATGAGCGCCGGCTTTCCGCACGCGGTATGGATTCCGCTTCATCTCGCAGCGTTCTTTGCAGGTTGTGTCGCGTGCCACGGTGCGCTTGCGCGGGCTCGCCCGGCGAGTGAACACGCCAGCACGTTTTACGTCACGATCGCCGTCGGTGGTCTACTCGGAGGTATTTTCACGGCGCTGATCGCACCGCTTGTATTCAACCGCGTCGTCGAGTATCCGCTGGCTGTGATTCTAGCGCTCCTGGCGGCTCCATCGGGCGACGCACAGCTCTCGAGGCCGGGTTTGCGCGACGTGCTGCGAGAACTGCGACTCCCGGGAGCGATGTTTCTCCTGGTCGCAGTGCTGACGACCAACCAGGCCGGCGTGGCAGAGTCTGTGATCGGAGCGCTGCTGGTCATGATTGCTTCGGGCTTGGGATTGCTTGCAACGGTGACAGCCCGGCGCCGGCCGATGCAGTTCGCGCTGTGTGCGCTGGTGGTACTGGCGGCGAGCACGTTATCGGCGGGTGTGAGCGGGCGATTGATCCATGTGGAGCGGAGCTTCTTTGGAGTTGTTCGGGTAACGCATGACACGGAACAGAACGCGCATCGTCTCTTTCATGGGACCACGTTGCACGGACAGCAAAGCCTTGACCCGGTGCTTGCCCGTGAACCATCGACCTTTTTTACGCGATCGAGTCCAATAGGCCGTGTATTCGAGTGGCTCGGCCCCCAGTCGGAGCGAACCAAACGGGAGATCGCCATCCTGGGACTGGGAGCGGGGACGCTGGCCAGCTACGCCCGGCCCGATGAGCGCTGGACATTTTATGAAATCGATCCGGTCATTGCACGGATTGCCCGTGATCGGCGGTTCTTTACGTACTTGACGAATTGCCGGGCGACAGCGTTGAAAATCGTGCTCGGTGACGCACGACTGCGGCTGCGTGAGGCACCCGACCACACGTTTCGATTGATCGTGCTCGATGCCTTCAGCTCCGACTCGTTGCCGGTGCACCTTCTCTCCCGCGAGGCGATCAGGCTCTATCGCTTGAAGCTAGCGGCTAGCGGCGTACTGGCGTTCAACCTATCGAATCGATACCTGGACCTGGAACCAGTGCTGGGCCGGCAAGCCGTCGACGCTGGACTGGTCTGCCGGATCGCCTACGACGTGAATGTCAGTGACGAGGAAATACGAGCCGGGAAAGAGCGTTCGATCTGGGCGTTTCTGGTCGAAGCCGAAAGCGATCTCGGCAATCTGGCAGACGATCCGCACTGGCGGAAACCCCGGTTGCGCGAGGCGTCGGCCGTCTGGACCGACGACTTTTCGGACCTCGCGAGCTACATACGCTGGCTGCCTCGGCGCTATCGTGCACTCGAAGATTGACCGATGCCGCAAACCCTACTGACGGTCGCCGATCCGTGACATCCAGCTTGCAAGACGTCGAGACAACGACTCGTGTTCTGCTCTGTGCGTTTGAAGAGTCGAAGTTCCCAGGTCGCGGGTTTCACGTGGATCAAGAGCCAGGTGATAGAGCTCATCCTTCCCGCCGGTCTCGAAGTGTCGAATGAGTTTCCATTCGGGCGTTCTGATCATTCGCATCCGGGCAGTCTGGTAGTGGTGCATGTCGTATTGCCCGAAGAGCGTGTCGTCCCAGGTGGCAGGGTGCTGATCGCGCAAGAGCGGAACGAGGCTTTTTCCTCGGATCTGGAGGTTGTCCGGTGTTCCCAGGCCCGCGAATTCGAGGATTGTCGGCAGCAGGTCGAGATTGGATACTACGTGTGTGATCGTGGTTCCGGGCCGAACCACTCCCGGCCAGGATATGAGGAGCGGCACCCGAATCGCATCGTCATACATGTTGGGCCGGTATCCCTTCTTTCCTTCGATCAGCCAGGCGGCGTTGCCTTTGTGCCAGAGCCCATGCTGGCCGATCATGTAACCGTGGTCGCTCGTGAAAATCACAACCGTTTGCTCGGTGAGCCCCCAGGCGTCAAGCTTCGCGAGCAATCGTCCCACGTTGCGATCGACCGAGGTTACGCTGGCATAATAATCGCGATAAAGCTGCTTGACGCGCTCACGAGGCAGGCCAAGCACGTCAGGGATCGTGGGGTCAAGCAAGCGGTAAGGGGCCGAGTCGTCTTCCGGCACGGGGCCGTAGGGTGTGTGCGGGGCGCGGAAGTGAATCGATAGCAAGAATGGCCCCTGCCGGTGTCGCTCGATGAAGCTCAGACCCTCGTCGAGGAGCAAGTCGGGGAGCGATCCCTTCAACTCGCGCGTCTGGCCACCAGCCTCGAGCCGGGGATTCATCGGCTGGTTGCTTCCGTCGCGAAAACCGAAGAAGAAGTCGAACCCCTGGCGAGTCGGATGGAATTCGTCACGTGTTCCGAGGTGCCACTTGCCGGCGAGCATCGTGGAGTAGCCGGAACCTTTGAGCAGCTCGGGCCAGGTGACCGCAGACGGCGCGAGCCCGATGTCGGGCTCCGTGCGAGGATCGATCCAATCGGCGATTGAGAGCTCACTGGGATAGCGGCTGGTCAACAAAGCTGCTCGGGACGGTGAGCATACCGGGGTGACGGTGAATGCGTTCTGAAAGATCGCGCCGCGTCGCGCCAGACTATCGAGATTAGGCGTTTTGATTTCGCGGTTGCCATAGGCGCCGAGTGCCCACTTAGCTTGATCGTCGGTGTACAGGAAAACAATGTTGGGACGCTGGCGTGGATGAGGTTTTTCGGCTTCGTCTTGCTGGAGAGCGAAACCCCTGGGCGCGAGCAGGGCCTGCACCGCGCAGAGCACACACAGGACGCAAAAGACCGGTTGAAATCGTCGATTTGCCATCTTGCCTTGAACCAGTGCGGGAGGAATGGAGCTCGGATGATTTGAGTTAAAACCGATGGCGTTCCGGCGCGAGTTGATCTATGATACACGGTTGTTAAACATCGTGCCCGCCTGCGTCGATACAGAGAATTAGCACACTCCTGGTCTTGATTGCTGCTCTACGCGGGGCCCCGCCAAATGAGGATGTGCGAGCGGCTGTGGTCTGCTTTGCGCGAGCTGGGCTTTCTGGTGCCCATACTCGTGATTTTATGCGCTTCGGGTTATATACGTGCTCTTGCCGGCGACGTTGACACGACAAGCACAACTGCTCGGGAGAAGTTCTTCGAGCAGAATGTCAGGCCGTTGCTGGCTGAGAAATGCTATTCCTGTCACGCGACGAAGAAGCAGAAGGGTGGTCTTCGGCTCGACTCGATCGAGGCGATTCTCAAGGGGGGAGCATCGGGACCGGCCGTCGTGCCGGGAAAACCGCAAGAGAGCCTGCTCGTATCCGCGATCAATTATGCGGGTCCGGAGATGCCTCCGAACGGAAAGCTCGCGCCCGAGCAAGTCGCTGTTCTCACGCGCTGGATCGCTTCGGGTGCGGCGTGGCCCGTCGGTGATCGTTCAGCCCATGCCACCAACAAGTTGGTGCGCGCGATACCCGGCGAATTCACTGCCGCCGATCGGGCCCTATGGTCGCTCCAGCCCCTTCATGACGGCAAGCCACCGGAACTCTCTGGCGCAGCGGATGCGTCCTGGTCGTTCTGGCCGCGAAATCCGATCGATCGCTTTGTCCTCAAGACGCTTCGGGACAACGGCCTCACACCCGCTTTTGAAGCAAGCAGGGCGTCGCTCGTCCGGCGGGTGACCTTCGATTTGACTGGATTGCCACCGACGAGAGAGGAAGTCGACGCGTTCAACGCAGATCAAGCCCCTCTTGCGTACGAACGGCTGGTTGACCGGTTGCTGACTTCTCCGGCTTACGGCCAGCGCTGGGCCAGCCACTGGCTCGATCTGGTCCGCTACGCTGACTCCGACGGATACCGGCAGGATGCTTTTCGACCCTCGGTCTGGCGCTATCGAGATTACGTCGTGCGTGCGTTCAACGCCGACAAACCCTACGACCAGTTCGTTCGCGAACAGCTTGCCGGGGACGAGATCGACCCGGACGACCCCGAGCTGAGGGTCGCCGCCGGCTATTTTCGCATGGGTACCTATGAATACAACCAGCGTGACGTGCGTGGGCAATGGGCTGATATCCTCAATGACATCACCGACGTTACCGGCGAAGTGTTTCTCGGGTTGAGCATCGGCTGTGCGCGGTGCCACGATCACAAGTTCGACCCGATTCTACAGCGCGATTACTACCGGCTTCAGGCGTTCTTCACACCACTCTTGCCGCGCGACGACCTGACGATCGCTCGCCCGGACGAATGGGCTGCTTTTCAAGCGAAACGGGCTGTCTGGGAGCGCGCCGCCGCGACAATCCTTGGTGAGATCAGAGCCATTGAGCAGCCTTATCGCGACAAGGGCGCCGGCATGGCGATGGCCAAGTTTCCGGGGGAAATTCAGACGATCCTGCACAAGCCGGAAAAGGATCGGACGCCTTTCGAGAAGCAGATCGGAGCACTCGCCTTTCGTCAGATCGCGTTCGAGTACGGCCAGGTGCCGGCACAGATCAAAGGGGCCGACAAGGCGCGGTGGGAAAGGCTTCAAAAGGAGCTGAAGTCGTTCGACGCCTTGCGACCGGTTCTCCCAGCGCGGGTGCTGACGGTGACTGACGTCGGGCGCGTTGCGCCGCCGACAGCGGTTCCGCGTGAACCTGGCGGACAGGCGATCAAACCGGGGTTCCTCTCGGTGCTCGACGCGGCCGGTGCGCCGGTCGAAGCGAGCCGGGCGGCACCGCAGTCGACAGGTCGCAGGCTGGCTCTGGCTCGCTGGTTGACGGGGGGAACCAATCCGCTATCCACGCGGGTCATTGTCAATCGCGTCTGGCAATACTATTTCGGCCGAGGGCTTGTCGGCACGCCCAGCGATTTCGGGCGATTGGGTGAGCCTCCGAGCCATCCCGAACTGCTTGACTGGCTGGCGAAGGAGCTCGTGCGGGATGGCTTCAGTCTCAAGCCGCTGCACCGATTGATCGTGACATCGGCGGTCTATCGCCAATCGGCGAACGAGAGCAAGCGGCAGAGCAGCGTGGCGCAGCGGGTGGATCCGGAAAACCGATTGCTCTGGAAGCACGTCGTCGGGCGGCTCGACGCCGGGGAGATTCGCGACGCCATGCTCGCAGCGAGTGGTGAACTCAACAGGTTGATCGGCGGACCGAGCGGTCTGAGCGATCAATCTCGGCGCACGATTGACACCCGCATCATCCGCAATTCGCCGGATGAACTGCTGGATGTCTTCGATGGGCCAGATGGGAATCTCACCACGCCGCGACGGAATACAACGACGACGGCCGCGCAGGCATTGCTCCTCATCAACGGTCCGTGGGGCCTTGCCCGGGCGGAGGCCTTCGCGAGGAGGCTCGAGCATGAGAAGCCAAGCTCAGCAGACCTCGAAGGGCGGGTCGTGCTGGCGTACCGGCTCGCCGTTGGCCGCAGTCCATTACCCGACGAGACTGCCGAGGCTGTGAGTTTCTTGAGTACACAGGCGCGATCCGTGGGCGCGGCACCCCATCGAGCCGATGCCGTGGCCGACCATGCGGCTCTCGTCGATTTCTGCCATGTGCTGTTCAACTCGAACGAGTTCCTCTACCTGGACTAGGACTGCCGGAATGTCTTCTCCAGTCTCGCGATTTTGTGTCCAAGCAGGCGATGAGCTGGCGGCGGCTCAGGGTTTCCATCGAATCGTGCCGGTGAACCGGCGCGAGTGGCTGCTGGGGGCGGGAGCTGGTTTTGGCACGCTGGCGCTGGTCGACCTACTATCACGCGACCTGGCAGCCGGGCCCGAGCTGCCCGAGCTAACGGAACCAGGAAAGGCGCCCTGGCGGCATCCGGCAATGGCGCGAAGTGTCATCTTCTTGTTCATGGAAGGTGGTCCTAGCCACATCGACACGTTCGATCCCAAGCCCGCGCTCAACCGCCTGGCTGGGAAGCTGCTGCCCCCGAGCTTCAAACCGGTGATCACACCGATGGGCGAAGGCCGTGCGCCGTTGCTGGCATCCCGGCGAAAATGGAAGCAACATGGACAGAGTGGGATCTGGGTTTCGGACTGGCTCCCACACATCGCGACGTGTGCGGACGACCTCGCGGTGATCCAGTCGTGCTGGTCCAACGGGCTCAATCATGTTGGTGGTGTCTGCCAGATGAATACGGGCTCGACGCTCGCGGGCCGCCCTTCGCTCGGAAGCTGGGTGACCTATGGGCTCGGGAGCGAGAACGCCAACCTGCCCGGTTTCGTGGTGATGAAGGACGCACTGCGTGCCACAGTGGCCGGCGGCGCGCGGAACTGGGGAACGGGTTTCATGCCGGCAGTCTATCAGGGGACGCAGCTCGACGGCGGAATGCAGCCGATTGCGAATCTGCAAACACCCGCGAGTGTTGGACTCGCGCGGCAACGAGGGAAGCTCGAATACCTCGGCCAGCTCAACCGGCGCCATCTTCTTGCGCGGGTTGAGCAGTCGGAGCTTGACGCCCGGATCAAGAGCTACGAGCTGGCGTTTCGGATGCAGGCTGAGGCGCCCGAGGCGGTTGAGCTCGCGCGCGAGACAGCCGCGACACACGCGCTATACGGCCTGGATGACCCGGCGACCGACCGGACGGGGCGGCTGTGCCTGCTGGCCCGAAGGCTCGTCGAGCGCGGCGTTCGGTTCGTGCAAATCTACTGCGGCGCGGGGAGCAAATGGGACGCTCACACAGGCATCGAAGCCAACCACGCTCAAACCTGCCGCGCCATGGACCGGCCGGTTGCGGGACTTCTCAGGGACCTCAAGAGCCGCGGCTTGCTGGAGGAAACGCTTGTGGTCTGGGGGGGAGAGTTCGGCCGCACGCCAATGTCGGAGAAAGGCGATGGGCGAGACCATAACCCGTACGGCTTCACGATGTGGATGGCCGGAGGAGGCGTGAAGCCGGGAATCGTTGTCGGGAAGACTGACGAAGTCGGTTTGCATGCGATCGAGAACCGACTGCACGTGCACGACATCCATGCCACGATTCTGCACGGGCTTGGGGTCGATCACTCCAAGCTTGTGTTCCGGTACCAAGGTCGGCCCGAACGGCCGACTGTTAATGAAGGCCGGGTGTTTCGTGGTCTGTTCAACGCTTAGATGACAGCATGAAACGATTTCGATTCTCGATACGTGGCCTGATGGGTGCGATCGTTGTGATGGGCGTCGCCTTTGTGGGACTGCGATCACCTTCGCCTTTCTGGGCGAATCTGTGGTTGTCGCTGGCTCTGGCCGGGCTGATTCTGTCGGTGCCGGCGGTCCTCCGGCATGGGGTGTAACGAGTCGTCCCAAGACCTTTGGTCGGTTCAGAGGGCGGCGACCCTTCGGGTACCCGGAGAACCGCGCCCAAGAACTCGAACTATCTCAAGAGCCAGCCCGTCATCGTCCTGGTGACGAGCTCTGCGGCATCCTGCTGGACGAAATGGCCGGCGCTCGGGATGGTTACAAGCGTCAGATCCGCGTCGATCCATTTCCATGTGTCGTTAAGCGCGCCGGGCAGAAGGGCCTGATCCTTGAGGCCGTGGATCAACAGTACGGAGCACTTGACGGAAGGGAAAGCCGGCGCGGCGGGTGGTTCGGCACCGGAGTTTTTCGCCGCATCATCCGGCAGGCGCGGGTAGTTTGCCTTGTAGTAGTTGAGCATTCCTTCCAGCGACGATCGCTTGAATGCCGCGAGATAGACCTTGCGTGCCGCAGCGTCTTTGACCCAACCGGTCAAGAACTCTACTGAAACATGCTTGGCGGCGTCGGGTTTCTGAAAGTTGCGGGCGTACTGGCTGTTCTTCTGTTGCTGGGGGTTGGTGGCCAGCTCGCGCATGAGCCCGCGGGGATGGGGCAGATTGAGCACGATGAGTCTGTCCGTCAATTCGGGATGAGTCATGGCGAACGTCCAGGCAACGAGGCCTCCCCAATCGTGCCCGACGATCACCGCCTTGCCAGGACCAAAGTGCTTGACGACCGCGACCACATCGCCGACTAACTTCTCGGTCTTGTAGTTCTCGACACCTTCGGGCTGACCGCTTGCGTTGTAGCCGCGCTGATCGATCGCGACGACGTGGAAGTGTTTGGCCAGCTCAGGCATCTGAGCGCGCCAGGAATACCAGAAGTCCGGGAAGCCGTGGATCAGGACGACCAGGGGGTCTTCCTTGCGGCCAAGGCTGACGAAGTGAATCTTGACCCCGCCGGAATCGACAAATCCGTCTTCGGCTCCGGGAAGAAGACTCGAGGCCGGCGGCGCGGGGTCAGATACGGGATCGTCAGCCCTGGCGTTCCTCGCAACCAGGAGCGCCAGAGCAAGCGCCAGGAGAATCCCCTGCCCTGATCGAACTCGGTGATGAGAGCCGTAGCGAGCTGACCTCTTCATGATATTCTTCCTCGGAGTTCAGTTCAGGCAGGGCAACCAGACCCTGCTCGGGTGAACCAACAGTCTACTATGTCCAACACTGCCGATCGCCGAGTGACTGATCGGAATCCAGCCAAATCGGTTCAGACCAGAGTCCGGCACAGTCGCGCTGATCGATGTTGACAGATTGCTTCTAATTCTATAGAAATCCATCCGCTTGATGACCTGGTGATCATGCTGGCAGAGGAGGAGCGGTAGCGATGGCCCGAACAGCGAGCAAGCAGCCGACGGATGGTGAGCTCGAGATTTTGAAGGTCCTCTGGGATCTGGGCCCTGCCGGGTTGGGGCAGGTCCATGAAGTGCTTTTTGAGCAACGCGGTGTGGCGATCACGACGGTGGCAACGATGCTCAAGATGATGCTCGCCAAAGAGCTTGTCGAGCGCACGGATGGACCGCGAGGCTACTTGTGGCGCGCTCGGGTGAGCCGCAAGGCGACGGTTTCCGGTCTTATCGGCAAACTTGTGCAGCACGTTTTTGATGGCTCGGCGCAGCGGCTGGTCGCGCACCTGGTACAGGAGGGAGAGCTTGACGAGGGCGAGCGGCGCGAGATCGCCGAGCTGCTCAACTCGCAAACGGACAAGAAGAGATCCTCAGGGAAGAAGGGAAGTCAGTCATGAGCTTTACGATCGTGACGCATTCGCCGCTCTGGACGGCCGCGGGCTGGACGATGGTGCATCTGGTCTGGGTAGGTGCGGTCATTGGTGTGCTGGCGGCGCTTTCTCGGCGACTCATGCGACCGGTTGGTCCGGAGACTCGTTATGCGGCCGCACTGGTTTGGCTGGTCGTTTTGGCGGCATCACCCGCGGCGATCTTCATTTGTGTTTTCCGGATCGCGCCGCCCGACATTGAACCGGTGATGTCGCTTGTTGAGAGGTCAGCGGGGGCGAGTGGTGTCGTGAATGCCGACAGAAAGCTCATCAGCTCGGCGCCGACTGGATCAGGAGACCTGGCCCGAGCGGGAACGATTGCGGCGGGCGGGTGGAGGCTGGAATCCATCGTGTCGTATCTACCCGTTTTCTGGCTGACTGGTTCGCTGTCGGCCTTTGCCGTTCTGACGACCGGTTTGATCGGGGTTCATCGATTGAGGCGATCAAGCCGGATCATAGCCCACGGCGAGCCTGCACGCCGACTGCGTGTGCTCGCTGACTCGCTGGGAATCACGAGGCGGGTCGGGATAGGCGTCTGCGATCGGCTGGCGGTACCGGTGCTCGTGGGTGTGATCCGTCCACTCATCCTTCTACCATCGGCTGCTCTCTGCGGCTGGAGTATCGACCAGCTCGAAATGGTTTTGCTTCATGAGCTGGCGCATCTGCGGCGATGGGACAACCTGGTCAACATCTCGCAGCGAGTTGTCGAATCGCTGTTGTTTTTTCACCCGGCGGTCTGGTGGCTATCGGGCTGGTTGCGTCTGGAACGCGAGCTGTGTTGCGACCGGCTGGTTGTCTCTCGGGTTGGGCAACCGGTTGCGTATGCGGAGATGCTGGTGGCCTTGACCGGGAGAAGCCACCAGGGGCGATCGGCCGTGCTTGCCATGGCTGACCGCGACGTATTGACCCGGGTTCGTGGGCTTCTAAATCTGGAGGACCGGTCGATGAAACTATCGACGCCGGAAGGAATCGGCTTGCTCGGTGCTTTGCTCGTCGGAATCTCGCTTGCGCTGGGTTTACACGCAGCGCAGTCCGAACCAGAACGCGAATCGGAGGAGTGGATTCGCCAGGCTCTGCAGGCCGCCGCTGGGGCCGTGCGTGCGCTTCCGCGACAGGGAATGGAATACGACCTCACGGTTGACGCGCTCGCCAACATTGCCCGAGCCCAGATGAAGCTTGGCGATCGCACGACGGCGCTTGCGACTCTGCAAATCGCCTACCAGTCGATCGATCGTTTGGACAAGAAGACAAACGACATCGAGGTTCTCGGTTCCTTGACGCAGGTGGCGAAGTATCAGCGCGAGCTTGGCGACCTGTCTGCGGCTCGGAGAACTCTTGCTCGGATGATCAAGCTCGTTGATTCACTCGAGTCGCGGCCGTTCATCCAAGAACTCGTTCAGGTTACCGGAACCAAGGAGCCGATACGCAAGAAGCACGAGATCAACGCAGTCGTCCGGTGTGAACTGTCGTTGATGATTGCCGAAGAGCAACTTGCCCTGGGTGAACGCGACCTGACTCAGGCGACCTGCCGCCGGGCTCTCAAGTTCATCGAGCCGCAGCAAGGCATGCTCAAGCCGATGATGCTTGCGTACGTCGCGATGAGCCTGCACAAGGCCGGTGATCACGGGACAGCTCGTAGCGTGATGGACCAGGCCCGGCAGCTTGCGAATGAGCTGCCGGAACACCGTGAAAAGGAACGATCGCTGGCCGAAGTGACGCGGGCGCTGGCGGAAACGGGTGACTTCGACGGCGCGCTTGAGCTTGTGGCAAGCCTCGACAAATACGGCCGGCAAAGCGCGATTGAAAGGATTATCGAATCGTTCACAGAGGACGAGCCTGGCGAAGCCTGGCTGCCAATCAGCGGGATCAAGATCACGATCGGTGCGCCGTCGCGCAAGCTCAAAGACCGTGAGGCTGCCGGGGTCGCGCTACCCAAGCTCGTGCAGGCTGCGACGGCGATCGGCGACCCGCTGATCCAGGCGCGTACGCTGTCGATGCTCGCTCATTTGCAAAGCAAGGCGGGAGATTTCGCGGGGGCTTTCCGTACGGCGGAATCCATCCCGACGATCAAACGGGAGGATTTTCCCGGGCCGAGCGACGGTTTCTATGACGCCATCAAGCCGAGTACGCTGGCAATCATTGCGGACCTCCAGTTCCAATCTGGAGAGAAAGCAGCCGCGCGCGAGAGACTACTTCAAGCCATCACACTGTGTCGTGCGATCGCAGCCGCGGATCAGAAGATCATTTCCCAGATTGTCATCACTCGAAAACTGATCGGTTGCAACGACCTGGAATCGGCAAAATCCGTGCTGACGGAGTCGATTTCTCTCGCACAGCAACAGCCCGAGCCGCTCAAGTCGCGAAGCCTCGCGTTGTTGATAGAGGCCCAGATTCAAGCGGGTGATCCCACGGGAGCGGAAGAAACGCTTCGGTTCATTCGAGCGTTGCCGGGCCTTGAGAGAGTCAACGCACTGAATGACCTCGCAGAGTTTTACAAGAAGAAGGGTGACCGCCATCGAGCAGAGTTGTTCCATCGCAAGGCGCTTTCGTGCGTCCTATCCAAAATGCCGCAGGATGCTCAAGCGCAGATGGGCGAGGCCAAAAACCCAGGGCCGGTCGCAATGCGCATGTTCGTCGATTTTACGTACGAGCTGGAGCCTGCGTTTCTTGAGAACCAAAGGCAAATGTCCGCCATGTTCTTGTACGCGAATCTAGGTGAGATCGGGCAAGCTGCCAATGTTGCCCGCTCGATGTCGCCAGGCACGTGCAATGTTGCGCTGGGAAATCTCGCGGGGAACCTTGCTCGCAACGGCCAGACCGCTGAAGCCATGAAGCTGGCCGAAAGCATCGAATCGCCCGAGGGGAAGCTGATGGCGTATGACCTGGTGGCCATAGCCATCCGTGATGGCCGCACAAGGAAGTGAGCGGTCCCGGCGGGCGACTAGCCGACGGCTCGTTGATCGGTGAATCCCGCAGGGCTGCAAGGCAGGGTTCAGTTCAGGCTCGGGTTGTCGGGGATGTGCCTGATGGGGATGACGGACTGAATCTGGCGGCGGCCTGCCTCGTTCATGGCCTCTTTCCAGAGCGCATTCAAGTCGCTGTCGCTGAAGACGTGATGTGGGTCGCAGGGGAGCACCAGCCAGGAGCCTTCGGCCAGCTCATTTTCGAGCTGGCCGGGGCCCCAGCCGGAATGACCGATGTAGAAAATGGCCTGGCCGTCATCCGACCCGGCGAGCGATTCCATGTCGTGCAACTCGGTTGCAATGTAGACGTCGGCGGTCACGACCAGGTTGGCGTGGGGCCTCAAGTCGTGTACCGCCATCAAGGTTCCGCCTACCGGCCCGCCGTGGCGGACGTTTCCGCCCCGCACGCATTCTGACTGGCTGATCTGGCCCCAGACCTGGTGCAGGGGCATGCTCATCTCACGATTGAGGATCAACCCGAGCGCACCTTCCTCGCCGTGAGCAGCGATCAGTACGACGGTGCGCGCGAAGTTGGGGTCAACCAGACCGGTCGACGCGATCAACAACTGACCCTTCAGCGATGCCATGATGAGTTAATGCCGTGCCGGACGAAAAGAGTCTCTCTCCCTTTGGATCTAGTCGATATCAACCGCGATGATCTTCGAGAGCCGCTTGAGATCAACCTCATATGGTAATCGGAAGAGGGCCGGGACGTACATCATGAGCCGGCGGAGGCCTGAGTCACGCCGCCTTCTTGGGTGTCGGCTGGGCGGGAGCCGGCTCGGGCGCTGCCTTGGGCTGCGACTCGCCGTTCGGGGCTGACTCCGTCTTGGGTGGCACGACCTCGACGGGTATCGCCTTCTTGGTCGTTGACGGGCCGGCACCTGACGGCCTGACTCGTACCTTGAGGATGATCTTGCCATCCTTGATCTCGAGGCTCTCGAGCTTGCGGAGCATCGCGGCGACGTCCTTATCTTTGGTGGCGTCCTTGGCGAGGTTTTGCTTGCGAAGCTCGTTCATGAAGTCCGGCGGCACTGGCTTGCCTTTCACCTCAATCGCGTCGAGGTGGACGATCAGCTCGCCATCGAACAGCGAAGCCTTGATATCGGCCTTGCCATTCAAATAGCGGCCCTTGAACATTGGGAGAGGCAAGAAATCGAGTGGAAAGCTCACGTGTCCCTTGACTTCGTCTCCCTCGACCTGGACGTAAATCTTCCCTTTCAAGTCGGGATTCTGTTCGATCAGCGCATTCAAGTCATCGCTGCTCAACACAAGGGGCTCACTCGCCGTACCTGCCTCCACGGCCTTGCGGAATGTCTCCCATCGAGCTTTTACGGCTTGACGCTCTTCATCCGCCATCTTGAGGGCGGGAAGCTGCTCGGGCGTGGTATCTGTGTACTGTTTAACTCCCTGATCGAGGAAGCGGTAAAGGACGAAGGCCAGGATTCCCACGAAAATCAGCATGAGCAGCGCCAGCACGCTGGCGATGATGCAACCGTAGAAAAAGCATCCGCGCGCAGGCGGAGGGGCCTCGTCTTGCTCGGGTGTAAATTTCGGTGTCTGGTAGAATTCGGGGTCATTGGTCGACATCGGATACTCGTCTTTAGCTCGATTGGAGTTCTTGTTTTCGGGTCGGCTAGCCCCTAGCGCCCCGCAGGGAGAATGCCGGCCCGCCTATGCGTGATCACAACGCGCGAACGGAGCCGGTCAATGGAACCGGTGTTCAGTTCCCGCGTTGGTATTCGGTAGGATGTTCGATCCTGTGCCTGAAATCTTTGTCTAACGGCGACGAATTGTCGAGTGGTCGCTAGTCAAGGAGAAAGAATGCTCGTCATACGTGATCTGGTGAAGATCTACCCCGGCCCGGTGACGGCGCTGGCCGGCATCGATCTGGACGTACCGAACGGGATGTTCGGTCTACTGGGGCCCAATGGTGCGGGCAAGACGACGCTCATGAGGATTCTGGCCGGCCTGCTCGAATCGAGCTCGGGTGTTGCGACGCTCGACGGCGAGTCGATGCTCGACCGTCCCGAGCGAGTCTGGGGAGTTCTGGGCTATCTGCCCCAGGACTTCGGTTTTTTCCCGCACTTGACCGGCGAGAAGATGCTCGAGTACCTGTTGCGGCTCAAGGGCGTGAGCGGGCCTGGAGGCCTGCGCACGTTATGCCGCGACTTGCTGGAGCGGGTGAATCTTTCGTTCGCGGCCCGCCGCAAGGTCAGGACGTATTCGGGCGGGATGCGACAGCGGCTGGGGATCGCACAGGCGATTGCCGGCAATCCCCGGTTGATCATCGTCGACGAGCCGACCGCCGGGCTCGACCCGGAAGAGCGGCTGCGGTTTTACCGGCTGCTCTCGGAGCTGGCCGCGGATCGGGTGGTCTTACTGTCGACGCACATTGTTGAAGACGTGGCCGTGCTCTGCCCGCGGTTTGCCGTGATCAGAAGCGGGCGGCTGGTTGCGAACACGACACCGAGCGCGGCACGCCGGGCAATTGACGGAATGATCTACGAAGGAACGATTTCTGGAGACCACTACGAACAGCTCGTGGCTGACCCGGGGCGGTGCGTGACGCAGGCTTACCTGGTCGAAGGGCGATGGAACCGCGTGCGGGTGTACGAACCCGAGGGAAGCCCTCCCGCCGGATTTACTTCGGTCGCGTCGACTCTCGAAGACGCGTATCTCGTTTCGATCAAGACCGGTGGCCTGCCGAGCGGCGGCGCGTGGCTGACCGATTGGTCCGGCAACGGTGCCGCGTTGCCCCACGCCGAAGGCGAGCGAGGTGGGGCATGATCTGGCACGTCAGGCTTAAACTTTCACGATTCTGGACCGTGTTCCGGGGCGATCTGCTCTATCATGCGCGCCGCCCACTTTTCTGGCTGTGGGCGCTGGTTCTCATCTTTACCGCGCTTGGGCTTTCAAACGGACAGGTGGGCATCAGCTCGGGCGATTCGACGGTTGGGGGGACGAAGGCGCACATCACTTCGGAATTCACCGTGGCGATGCACCTCGGGATCTTCACGACGTTCTTTTATTCCTTTTTCATCGCCGTGGCCGCGGGGATGACACTGATCCAGGATGAGGAATGGAAGCTGGAAGACTTGCTGCACGCCACGCCGCTGCGGACCGGTGAATACATCTGGGCCAAGTTCGCGGCCGTGCTGGTAGGCTGCCTGATCATCCTGGCGATTCACCTGGCAGCAACCGCGTTCTTCTACCAGGTGCTGCCCAATTCCGAAGCGCACGAGTTTCGCGGTCCGTTCCATGTTTTGAACTACTTGAAGCCCGCGCTCGTTTTCTCGATACCGACGATCGTTTTTCTGGCGGGCGTTTCGTTCGCCGTCGGCGAGTGGACGCGCCGGCCTGTGCTGGTATACCTGCTGCCGGTGGCGATCGTGCTTTTCGACGGGTTCTTTCTGTGGGAGTGGTCGCCAAGCTGGCTGGACCCGAGGGTTGATTATGCGCTCATGCTGATCGACCAGTCGGGCTTTCGCTGGCTCAATGAGACCTGGCTCAAGGTCGATCGCGGAGTGAGCTTCTACAACACGGCGGCGATCCCGTTCGACAGGGGGTTCCTCATCAGCCGGGCAGCGTTCGTGGCAATCGGGTTCCTTGCGGTGGCTTTCAGCCGCCGTCACTTCGCCAGAACGCTGCGGGGCGCCGGAGGGCGAGGGCTGAAGCACGCCGCAGCAGCCGTGCCGGCGGCCGATCCAATCACGGAGCTCACGAGGCCTGCCGTTCCTCTGGTGGCGCTGGGGATGACAATGGCACGACCGGGCCTCTTTCGAGGGGCGTGGGACGTCGCCAAGGTCGAGCTCATCGAGCTGCGGTCGAGCCCAGGGCTTTACTTGTTCATACCCTTGATCTTACTGCTGGCGCTGACTTCCGCCCTCGTCGAGGTCGGGTATCTGGACACGTGGGTCATGGTCACGCCGACCAACTTTGCGGTGCGGTCGATGGGAACGCTGACAACGTGCCTTTGCCTTCTTCTCATGTTTTACGCCGTTGGGTCGCTCGAACGGGAACGATCGACCGGGCTGGCTGCGATCGCCTTTGCGACGCCGATCCGGAGCGGCTCGCTGCTGCTGGGCAAGAGCGTTGCGCTTGGCGTTGTTGCGCTGGTGGTTGCGCTGGCGATGCTGGCGGGAGGAACAATCGCGCTCTTGATCCAGCAAAAAGTGGCCGTCGATTTCAGGCCGATCTTTCTCTACTGGGGGTTGTTGGTGGTGCCTTCGATCCTGGTGTGGACGGCGGCCGTGATTGCGCTCGAGACGATCACGCAGAACCGCTATACGACTTACGGCCTGGCGCTTGTGATCCTGTACTTCACGGGATATCGCCTTCAGACCGACCAGATGAACTGGGTGGGCAACTGGCCGCTCTGGAGTGCGGTGCACGCCAGCGACATCAGCAAGCTGGAGCTCGATCGAAGTGCGTTTGTGCTGAGCCGCGTGTTCGCGCTGGGCATGACGGCACTCTTTCTGGCGATGACCGCACGATTTGGTCGCCGTCGCGAAGTTGATGCGACGCGGCTGTTGTACCGCTTTCGGCCGGCTTCACTTGGCCGCGCAGTGCTCTGGTTTTTGCCATGGGCGAGTGTGCCGATGGCGACGGGCATCTGGCTGGCACTTCTGGTCGGCTGGGGCTACGAGGGAGGCGCGGCGAAGAAGCAAGCGAAGGATTACTGGCGAAAAAACCTGGCCACGTATCGTGATGCCAGGGTGCCCGATATCGAGCACGTCACGCTCGAGCTGGACCTCTTTCCAGAAACGCACCGCTACCACGCGAAAGGCAAATACATGCTGGTCAATCTCGGTGAGAAACCACTCGACGAGATCTTGCTGACGGGTGGTCGGCACTGGGAGAAGCTTTCCTGGACGATAGAGGGTGAGCCGGTTTCACCGAGCGACCGGGCGCACCTGTATGTGTTCATCCCACCGGGAGGCGCCTTCGCGCCTGGTCAGAAGCTGGAGATTGGGTTCGAACACGAAGGGTCTTTTCCTCGCGGCATCAGCAAGCGTGGCGGCGGTGCTCCCGAATTCATCCTTCCTTCGTCGGTTGTCTTGACGAGCTTCCGGCCGAGCATCGTGCCCATGCTGGGGTTTCGTGACTCGGTCGGAGTCGACGAGGAGAATTACCAAGATCCCAAGGAATATCGCGACGACTTTTACAAAGGGCAGACAGATTCGTTCATCGGCGCCCGACGCGCCTTTTACAACCCAGATCATGGTCACGGGGCCGGCCGACTTCACCATCAACTCGGTGGGTACGAAGACGGCGGAGAGCGTAACGGCCGGCCGCCGCAGCGTGGTCTGGGAGAGCGACTTTCCCGTGAGCTTTTTCAACGTGATCGCCGGACGGTGGCAGGTCGAGCACGGTGAAGGGACAGCCGTTTACTACTACCGCGGGCATCCTTACAACATCGGCGAGATGCGCGAGGCACTCGATGCAGCCCGGCGGTATTATTCCGAGTGGTTTTACCCCTTTCCCTGGCGCGAGCTGAAGCTCTCCGAGTTCCCGAACCTGGCCTCATACGCCCAGGGATTTCCCACGAATATCACGTTTTCCGAGGGTATCGGCTTTCTGACCTCGAGCACGCCCCAGAACCACGCCGCGTTCGAGATCACGTCGCATGAGGCGGCGCACCAGTGGTGGGGCAACCTTCTTTCGCCGGGCAAGGGGCCCGGGGGCAACATCCTCTCGGAAGGAACGGCACACTTTTCGACCATTCTGCTGGTCGAGCAGGCGAAGGGTTTGAACTCGCGAATCGATTTCTGCAAGCGGCTCGAGGCGAATTATGGTAGGGGCCGGCAGTCGGACTCGGAGCGGCCGATGGTGAAAATCACCGGCGAGCGGGCCGGTGACAATGTCGTCACTTACGACAAGGGGGGCTGGGTCTTCTGGATGCTGTTGAACCAGATGGGGCGCGACAAGGCCTTAGCCGGCATGCGGGCGTTCATCAAGACTTATCAAGGCAACCCCGATCATCCCGTGCTGCAAGATTTTCTGGCCTCGATGCGGCCGTTCGCCACGGACCCCGCCGCGTTTGATGCCTTCACTCATCAGTGGTTTTACGAAGTGGTGGTGCCCGAGTACCGGCTGCTCGAGCCCAAGAAAACAGCGCGGGGGCAATCGTGGGACGTGAGCGTGCGGGTTGAGAACGCCGGAACCGGTATGATGCCGGTTGAGATTGCAGCGACGCGCGGAGAACGGTTCAACAAGGATGGATCGGCTTCGGCCGATTACAGGGAAGCGCGCGCAACGGTCGTGCTGGGCAAGGGTGAGTCCAAGAAAGTTGACATCAACTGCCCGTTCGAGCCGGCGAGGATCATTGTTGATCCCGACGCCAAGGTGCTTCAGCTTCGGCGGAAGAGCGCAGTGGCCGGGTTTTGACGGATTTGTGCTCCTGTACTTCAACAGCCCGCTGAATGTGGCATCGGCCCAAAACGCCTCGAATTACACGATCGTCGGGCCGAGAAATCACCGGATCAAAGTGAAAAGGGCCGTCTATGACGCGGCGACAGAGACGGTGACTCCGGTACCGGCGGCGCAGTCGAGCATCAAGACGAAATATCGGTTGACGGTCAATGGCACGGGCCCCTCCGGTGTGATGAGTCAGTCGGGAACGGGGGCAGGTTCGATATTGGAGAGATTGCGCCGCGATCTCACAGGAAGCTGGCCGGTCCGCTTGGCGAATCGCTCGACTGTACGCGAGCACTTCGTCAAACGCGGGCTCGTCGTTCATTGAACCGATCACGCGATCCAACCAATCGAGGGCCGGATTACGAGCGTTCATTGCCTTTTGCAGTTCGCGCATCGCATCCTCGAGGGCCGTCATTCGCTGTTCGAGAGTGGCGTCGGGCATCGGTGGATTGTCGCCGATGTTGACGCGCAGCCTCCACCGGACCTGCTGATGGCGGTGCCTGGCGTGCCGCCACCCCACGAGGACGGCTGGCCGGTGTAGATCGTCGCCTTCGCCACGCGTCAGCCGAGAATCCGCTGGAAAAGACCGACGATTCGCTCCTCGTCGAGGTACCGCGAAACGACATTGCCGTGACAGTAGGGCTCAGCGAGGTAGCGCTTGTAGAGCCGGTCGTCTCTATGATCGTCTTCATGTCACGACCTGCCAAGGCGCCGCGCCAGTTCGCGCGAGAACAATTCCTGGAAGTAACCAGCAGCATAGCTGCCTTGCCACAATCCCAGAATCACGGCCAGCGGGAGCACTTCGCGCCACCCTACCTGGCGGAGGGGCTCGACGATCCAATTGCGCGCGTTCAAGTGGAATGACATCTCGCTGCGCATCGTCCCAGAGCCGCGACCTGATTGCACGTCGTGAAAATCGCAGGCACCGCGTCCGTAATTAAAATGCTGACGGCAGAATCGGCTAAAGGTCAACTCGTGCATGTGTTCCACGACGGCGTCCGGGACGAATGCCATCGGCACACCTCGAAACCGGCAGCGATCGCAGAATTCGCGATCCTCCGACGCCGTCCGGAATTGTGCGTCGAAACCGCCGAGGTCCCGGAACACCGAGGTCGCCATCGATACATTCGCTGATCCGAAAAACCGCGCCCGCTCCGGGTCTGAATTGTAGTGACGGTAGACGATGTCCAGAATCAACTGACTTGCCATCGAATAACGATTGCCGGGAACTCCGTTCGCGACCTTGCCGCCGAGGACATGATTTGGAGAGACCGAAAAGCGGCGGGCGAAGGCCGCGAGCCAGCCACGTGCCGGCCGGCAATCGTCGTCGGTAAAAGCCACGTACTCGCCTCGCGCGGCCGCGGCACCCGTGTTGCGCGCCGCCGCCGGTCCGGCGTTTTGCTGGTGCAACACCGCGACATTCAAATCTTGCTTAAACGACTCGGCGGTCTTGTCCGCCGGGATCGCGCCGCCGTCGTCAACGATAATCACTTCGAAACAGTCGCGGGGATACTCAAGGCGGCAGAGGGCCGCAAGGCAGGACGCCAATGCACCAGGACGCCCGTAAGTGGGAACAACCACCGAGAAAAACACGAACATGTAGGAAGACCCAGCGTCAGATGATCGAGAACGGGTTGAACCTCCGGAACGAATGAACCACTCGCCATTTCGATTTGTGCAAGACCCAGAAGACAAGACCGTGCTCTTCACGCTTCGGCCACCGGGCGAGCAAGGGATAGTTTTCCGGCATGGTGGAATGGAGTGGGCCATGGCAGAACTCGCGTATGCACGGGGGGTCGAGGCCGTACAGGCGCACGCCTGTGCGTAGCTTACCGCCAGTCAAAAGATCGGCCGGGACGCGAATGGGGTAACCGTGGGCTAGCAGCTTTGCGCCCCACTCGGGCGCAGTAGATAGCCGTGTGTGCCGTAGGCGATGCTGGCAAACTTCACGCACCGATGGCGCTGATCGAACGGTCGGCTCCCCCAGTAAGAAACCTGCGTATCCAGACGATGAAACAAGACGAGCTCCCAGTCCGGGGGCAACGCGGCGCGGCGATCCATGATCTCGATAAACGACGGATCGACGACAACGTCGTCTTCAAGGATGACGACCTCTTCGAGTCCAAGGTCGATTTGACGTTGATAAAGGCGGAGGTGAGACAGGCTGCAGCCGACTTCGCCCCGCGTGAGCTCTCTGTCGATCAGTGCCAGCGCCGCCTTTGGGCTGTAAGTGGCCGAGAGCTCTTGGGGTGACAGTTTTCCGCCGTCTACGGCCTCGACCAGCTCGTAATCGAGCCCCAGGCTGTCCAATTGTGCGCGAATAAAAGCTCGACGCTCCACGGAACGCCTTAAATTGATCACCCAGATTGGCACCATAAAACATTCAATCATCATCAGAAGATTTTCGGGCACTGTCTCGAGTATCAATCGGCTTTCCGATACCCGGAGCTTACGTCGATGACGAGCAAGAGGCCAGCAACTGTAAATCAGCGCCGGCGTGAGTGCGAGTAATGTCGTTCGCTCTCGCGCTGAACCCGATTGGCTGTGCACAATTGTGTGGCGCATCGTGAGGTTGAGCGCTCTGGTAGGCGAACCCCAACACGTTCGCGACCTGAGACACGGCGAGCAGCGACGCGAGCCGGAGCGAACGCACACCTGCCTGGCGGACGAACGGGTACGTGACCAAATTCATATAAAACCAAAACGGTTCTAGCCGCAGGGCGTTGTTTTCGCGCTTTGCCGTGAGCTTGCGGCAGAAATAAGCCCCCCGCCCGTAGTTGAAGTGCTGGCGGCAGAAGCCGCTAAGGTCGAGCCTGTGGGCATGCTCGACAACGGCATCGGGTGCTTCGAGCAATCGATAACCACGATCGCTCCAACGGACGCAGAACTCGCGATCCTCTCCGGCAGCGATAGGCCAGGTGGAGTCGAAGCCGCCGATCTCACGGAACAACGCGGTGGGAACCGCCAAGTTATTGGACGTGAAGAAGCGGCCCTCTCGCTCGAAGTAGTAAGAGTACAGATACTCGATCAGCATCTGGGTGGCCGTGGCGTACGGATTTCGCATCAACCGGTTAATGGTCCGCCCGCCGATTGCGTGCCCAGGCGCCGTGGCAACGTGTTCCGCGAGCCGGCGGAGCCAATCACGGGCAGGGGCGCAATCGTCGTCAGTGAACGCCAGGTACTCGGCTTGCGCCGCCGCTGCGCCGGCGTTGCGAGCCCGGGCTGGCCCACCGTGCGGTTGCACGATCAGATCGACTCGCATTCGGTCGAGAAAGCGGGCCACGATCTCGTGGGGCGGCGAACGGCTCCCATCGTCAACCACGATGACTTCGAACTTGTCGCGGCGGTAGTCGAGCTGGGCAATGGAACGCAGGCACGTCTCCAACTGCCCGGGTCGCTCGTAGGTGGGAATCACGATCGAGAACGTGGGGAGCGGGGATCTCATGCTGCTTTGATGTCCGATGTCGATCAAGGCGCGATGACAAATATGCTCGAAAGCGATCAGCGGTGATCTCGCGGTGTGCGAGCGCACGCGTCCTGAGTGACAATGATCTCGGAATTTGGTCCGGCGTGCGCGAACCAGCCGCTGGACAGCAAGAGGGTTGATACTAACGCTCGATTAAACGTGGTGCCATAGGGCAGGCCGGAATTTCCTTTTGGGTTGCCAAAAAACATCGCTGCTCTTCCCCGCGGCGGCCACGTACAGACCTGCAGTGGCTCCTCGAAACATCGCGACACTCGTACTCACGTGATGAGACTGACCACCCAGATCGGCGGCATCGGACGCAGACTCATAACAACACCTTCGAGCTCCGAATTGCTCCTTCAAACGGCCTGCGGCCGCGCGGTCCGCACTTCCGCGACCCGTCCGTTCTTGAGCACGACGACCTGGTCGGCGTCCCGGATCGTTGTGTGCCGATGTGCGATGACAATCATGGTTCGGCCCCGGCCGAACGCGCTGAGAGCCTCCTGGATCGCACGCTCGGTCTCCGAGTCGAGCGAGCTGGTCGCCTCGTCGAGGATCAGGATTTCGGGGTCGGCAACGATCGCCCGCGCCAGGGCCAGCCGCTGCCGTTGGCCACCGGAAAAGCGGACTCCCCGGTCCCCGACCATCGTGTCATAACCGTCGGGCAGCTCCATGATGAAATTATGAATGCAAGCCCGCTTCGCCGCCTCGATCACGCGTTCTTCGGAGGGAGGTTCCGCGGCGCCATAGCCGACGTTGTACCGAACGGTCTGGTGGAACAAGAAAGTGTCCTGGGCAACGCTGCCAATCCGACGGTGGTAGCTTTCCAATCGCAAATTCGGCAGCGGCCGTCCATCGATCGTGATCTCGCCGGACTGAGGCTCATAAAGCCGGAGCAACAGGTTGATGAGTGTCGACTTGCCCGCGCCTGATTCGCCAACGATCGCGGTCATCTTGCCTACGGGAATGACCAGGTCGATTGAGGACAGGGCGGGTTTCGGCCTTCCCGGGTACGTGTACGTTATTCCGCGCAGTTGGATCTCGCGGCGCAGACCGGCGAACTCCTCGCGGCCATCGTGAATCGTGGGGCTGGCATCCGCTCGCATGTAGTCCGCCACCGAGTGGAGACAGGGAAGCGAGGCGGCGATCATGACTTTCTGTCCGTTCAAAATCTTCAGCATTGGGACAATGCGTAGGAGCACAAAGAGGAACGGCAGGCTGCGTGTCAGCATCAATCGCGCATCTCCGCCGTTGATCCATAATGCGGCGATGACGATTGCCGCTAACGCGATCGTGGCCGCGATGTCGGTGATGGGGTGGATTGCGTACGATCGGATCGCGCGTTGATAATTGGCCGTCGTAGCGGCGTCGACAGTGTGATCGATCAGCGCGGCATGGCGGGGCTCGGTGCTTGACGCCCTGATAAGTCGGAAGGCATTTACCATGTCAGTGAAGGAAAACGTCATCGCGCGCGAAGCAAGGTTCTCGAGTGCCCCCACGTGTGTCATTCGGCGTGCGTAAATCAGCCCCACGAGCATCGACAGGCCAGCGAATGCGACCGCGAGCAGGGCGAGCCGCCAGGACAGGATAAAGAGGACCGCGCCTAACGCGGCCAGTGTCATCACGTTCGCTACAAATTCGATCGCGGTCCTGGCCAGTACCTCGAGTTCAGAGATGTGGGTAAGGGTCCGTTCGAGGTGCTCCGCGGGTCTCAACCGTTCGAACTGTTCGAGGTCCATTGCCAAACAGCGCCGGTTCATCGTCTTGCGCAGTTCGGACGCCATGCGTGCGCCCAACCGGTAACCCGAGCGAATGCCGAGTAAGGCGAGGCCGTTCTTTAACGCGACGGCCGCGATGATGATGCCCAAAAGCGCATGTATCCGCCACGGTGCGCCCACCGACGCCGGTAGGATGGCGAGCCATCGAATGGGCCCGGATAACGTCCCTGCCGTCTCGACGTCTTGCATGACGGCCAGCAACGGGACGAGCATCCCGATCGAGAGCCCGTCGAACACGAACGAAAGGATGGAGAGAACGAAAAAGACGAATAGCACAGTCCGATACCGATAGCCGGTAAGGCCCAGTAGACGCAAATCCGCATACGTCGAAAGGGTCATGGACGCCCTCCTGTTCGGCTGATTTTCACCCCGATCGTCCTGGGGCGAACACCGTTTTTTGGCAGCGCCGGGCGCATGCGACCGGAACGTGTCATGCGGCAGCACTCGAGCGCGGGCGGATTCGGCTGTCTGTCGAATGGTACGAGATCTCGCTTTGATCCCGCGAACAAACAGGACGCGCAAGCGATGGACGCAGAACGAGGCCGGCGAAACATGTCATTCTCGAGGGATCGTCATCGACGAGCGCACCCTGTTGGCGGATGCGGCTCCAAATCACGCAGAAAATAGACCGTAATCAATTCAATCGGGGGTAGCAAGGGCGGCCGCTTGCACTCGTGCACTTTGAGCAACACGCTCGCTGCGTCACCCGAAGGATCTTGATGGTTTTCATTCGGTTGCTGTCGCCAGGCCCGCGCCAAGCTCGTACGCTGGCAGCGGCAGTTGCTCACGCTCGTCGATGCACTCGAGGCCGCCCGCGTTCAACAAGGTGAAGCCGAGTTCCGCAAACTGGGCCTCTTTCCCTCGGTGAAGAAATCTCATTCCTCCAGGAGCTGACCGATGGATCTCATCGTCTTCGAGAACAACAAGCCATACGTGATCGATGAGTTTCGTGAGGGCCGCTTCGATTACGTCGAACTGGCTGGTGGTTTATGGTGATGGTCAAACTTTCGACGAATTACGCCGAGCCGCTCGTCCGGCAGACCCCCTTTTCGAGCGGGAGCTGGGGCGATTGCCGATTCGTCATCAACCAAATGGTCGAGCGCTGCGACGCCTGGGTGGTCCACGAGGGAGTGTCCCAGGTCGAATCCGCGCTTTGCCCCCCGCAAAACACCGTGTTGATTACCGGAGAGCCCCCCGCGGCCAAGCGCTATCATCCCAAGTTCCTGGCCCAATTTGGGCTGATCATCACCTGCCACACCCACCTGCGGCATCCACGGGTTGCCCATCGCCACCAAGGCTTACCCTGGCATCTCGGTGTCGTTCGATCCCCTGCCGCCGTGGGGACCGTTCCGCCGTACACGATGACTTATGACTCCCTTCGGATGTTGACGAGCGTTCCCAAGGAGAAGCTCCTCTCTGTTGTCTGCTCGGACATGCGATTCTCACCCGGCCATCGCCAGCGGATTGTGTTCGTCAAGAAACTCAAGCGCTATTTCGGTGCCCGGCTCGCGCACTTCGGTCGAGGGTTCCATTCAGTGCCCGACAAGGCCGAGGCGATCCTGCCTTATCGTTACCATATTGTCCTCGAAAACTCATCGGTGAGGAGCTACTGGACGGAGAAGCTCGCCGATGCCTATCTGGGATGGGCCTATCCGTTTTACTACGGCTGCCCGAACCTCGCCGACGACTTTCCCGTCGAGGCGTTTACCCGGATCGATATCCACGATCCGGACGACGCCATTGCGCGAATCGAAGCGGCGATCGATGCGGACTGCCACGCCAAACGTCGGGAGGCCGTCGCGCACGCCCGGTCACTGGTGCTCGAGAAGCACAATCTCTTCGCCGTCGCAGACGAGCTTTGCCGCGCCATGCCTTCGGGTTCGCTGGAAACCGTGACGATCTTTCCGGAATCGCACTTCCGTCAGGGTGATTCGATGCTCCGTCGCGCGATCGACCGGGCCTGGTGGCGTGTCCCATTGCGCCAGCCACGGTCAGACCTCTCATGAGCACCGCACCATTGGCCTCGATGCGATGGGCGGGGTGAGAAGAACCAAGTGAAGGAGGGGGTGTCCCGTGTTGATTCTCTACGCTGCCATGAAGTATGACTATGGCAAGCCCGCTCAGGGCTTCGGCTTCGAGCACTATAACTTCTACGATTCGCTCCGGAACCTGGGTCATGATCTCCTCTACTTCGACTTCGTTTCGGTTGCTCAGAAGCGGGGGCGGCGCCGGATGAATCGCCGGCTGCTGGAGGTTGCCCGGTCCGAGCGGCCGGCGTTGCTGTTCACGGTGGCCGGGAACGAGTTCGACCAGGATGTGTTCCGGCGGATCTCGCGGTCGGGAACCACGATCACACTCAACTGGTTCTGTGACGACCACTGGCGCTTCGAAAACTTTTCGCGCCACTGGGCGCCGTGCTTCAACTGGATCGTGACGACGTCCACCACGGCCGTCCCGAAATACGCGGCGATCGGATACACCTCGGTCATCAAGAGCCAATGGGGCTGTAATCACCACATCTACCGCAAGCTGGACCTCCCGCTTCGATACGACGTCACCTTTGTCGGCCAGCCGCACGGCGAGCGTCGCGAGACGATCGCACGCCTGCGCGAAGCCGGTCTGCGAGTGAATGTCTGGGGATCACGGTGGGAGAGCGGAAGACTGAGCCAGGAAGAGATGATCCGGGTATTCAACCAGAGCCGGATCAACCTGAACCTCTCCAATGCGGGCCAGCCGTTCCTGACACCTTTCGGAAAGCTCGTGATCAGTCTGCCGGGGCTCCATCCCGTCGGAGTTCGGCTCAAGGCCATGATCCGGCGCTGCCTGCCAAGGCGTGCGCCGTCACTCGGCGAGCCGGGCGGCCGATCCTCTCTGCGTTTCACCAAGCAAATCAAGGGCCGCAACTTTGAAGTCCCGGGCTGCGGCGGCTTTGTTCTTACGGACCAGGCCGAGAATCTGGACGAGTACTTTGTCCCGGGCAGGGAAATCGTTTGCTATCGAGACGAGGAAGAACTGATTCGGTTGGCGCGCTATTACCTCGATCACGAAGATGAACGGGCGGCGATCGCGCAGTCTGGGTATCAGCGGACGCTCCGCGAACATACCTACGACCACCGATTTCGTGAGATCTTCGGCGTGATGGGTTTGCCCTGGCGTGCGGAATCTTCGTGCGGTCAGACCAGGGAAATCGACTGATCCAGCCTGGATCGCGGGTCATCGCCCAGGCACCGCTTCATGTCATGATTCTCTCCCGATGGTAAGCCGCGCGGCGAATCTCCTCAACCGCTCGTCAAGAGCATCCAGTCCCCGGGCTCGGAGCGCGCTGATCAGTTCGAGGAGTGTCTTTCTCTGGTGATGCCGCAGGTAAGCAGACTTCGCTTGGTGCGGCAGGAGCTTTGCGTTGAGTTCTTGCCGCCGCTTCAAGTAGAGCAGGCTCAGCACGGACTGGTCGTGCCGGTGCGCGATGAACGCGGGGTCGTTGTCCCGACCGCACTGGTTGGGTAATTCGGTGAGGATCCGCTCGTCGGTGCAGTAATGCAACCACTGACCCACAAAATCTCGAGTCCGCGGGGTATTCCGAAACCCCAGGAATGCCGCGTCAAGCTGGGCGCTGTGGTGATAGAACGGATCGTCGGCACCCATCAAAAGGAAGCAATCGCGCTTGGTGTACGGCAGGTTCGAGTGGACATTCTCGAAGAGCAGCAGCTCGTGGCGATCCAACTCCCGAAGCAGCGGGCTCAAGTGTGTTTGCACGCGCGCGTCCGAGTCGACGTAGAATACGATCTCGTCCCGGGCCAGGTGCTTCAACGTCTCGGCGATGATGTATGGCTTCCAGAGCCAGAAGCCGGCGCCCGTCGGTCGTTCAAGAGTGTGCCGATGCTGCTGATAAAACGGATGGCTGCCGTCCAGGGGGTTGTAGGCGATAATCCGATCGATGCCCTTGTTTTTCGCCGAAACGATCAGCGCGCGCTGATTTCGCTCGTGGTTCCTCGGTCCGGCCGCGTAGCACACCAGCGTCACAGCCATGGATCACTCGCACCTTGCGCCCGGTCGCTAGCGGCCCATCCCGATGCGTGGCTACCCAGCACCTCACATCGTAAAGAATGGATTAATGGCTCGTTACCTATCGTCATTTGGATAGTCGGGATGTACGAGTTTTTTAAACGTATAAATGCCACAGCCATATTCTACGTCTATGCGCATATTATGTAAATCAGCGTCTTTATGTAATTGCCCCAGATCATCGACAAAATCAAAGCGCAGTAGCTCCAATCTGGCATCGCCCGTTATCCAGGTGAAAATATCTTTAGGTGCAAATACACGGTGCGCATTGAAATGCACTTCATTCGCTCGGCCGATGGGGAAACTGATATACAAAGTTCCATTATGCTTTAACATTTTCAAAATATTATTAAAACCTTTCAAATATCCTTTGGGGTCTAGTGAGTCGCCGTATCTGCCAAGTCCGAAGTGCTCAATGGCATGTAAGCAGGAAATGGAGTCTGTAAGATTTGCCCGGGCATTGGTTTCATCCATCAGGTCGGCTTTTAGAAAAGAGATATTGGGATGACCGGTGTCTTGTAAGTCTCGAATATCCATCACTTCGATTTTTCTAAACGAGGCGACGTGAGCGACAAATCCTTCAATGCGGGAGCCAATATCAATATGGCGATGGGGATTGGCGGCATGAATAAGTGAGGCTACCAGCAAATCCTGGTGAAAATAATGGCCACCTGCCGCGCCAGCCTGGTCATTATAGTCTGTAAGTATGGGAAACCGGTGAGTTACAACGCCATTGAGTTTGGTAAAATCACGGTATTGTGCAAGATATTTTGGATAGTAGCGCAATGCCATCAGGCGGCCAGGATCAATGCCAGTATTAAGTAATACGCGCGTAACCGGGTTGGCGAATTTTCTTAATTTTTGTTTGAAACTGGTCTGCCGGCCTGTGTCATATGGCGTCATCAGGTTGCCAATTGATGTGCGTGGAATGGAACTCACGAAATATGCCCGCGTTTGAAAAGTACTTTCGGCGCAACCGTATGCATAAGCTGCTTCAAGACGCCGAGAACCTGATTTACGGATCAGTTTCTCAGGGCCCCTGGACATCGTGGTGGAAGTCCTGGCAGAGGAAATGCGAATAGGTCGCACGGATTCCCTCACGCAGGGTGGTGGTGGCCTGCCACCCCAGTGAACGAAGCCGATCGATGTTGAGCAGCTTGCGCGGCGTGCCGTCGGGCCGGGAGGCGTCGAAACGCAGCTCGGCGTTCAGCCCGACCGCTTCCAGCACGATCGTCGCCAGCTCGCGGATCGTGACGTCTTCGCCCGTCCCAATGTTGACCAAAGGACCGTCATACTCATTTTCCATCAGGAACACGCACGCGTCGGCCAGGTCGTCGACATGCAGAAACTCTCGGCGCGGCGCGCCGCTTCCCCACACGACCATCGCGTCGTCGCCTCGCGTTTTGGCCTCATGCGCCTTGCGGATCAGTGCGGGCAAAACATGGCACTTCTCGAGGTCGTAGTGATCGCCGGGGCCATACAGGTTCGTCGGCATGACGCTGATATACCGGCGTCCATACTGCCGGTTGTAACTCTCGCAAAGCTTGACGCCGGCGATCTTGGCGATGGCGTAGGGCTCGTTCGTCGGCTCGAGTGGGCCCGAAAGCAGGTACTCCTCGCGGATCGGCTGTGGGCAGTCGCGGGGATAGATGCAGCTCGAGCCAAGAAAGCACACACGCTCGACTCCGGCCAGGTGTGCGCCGTGGATCAAATTCACCTCGACGGCGAGGTTCTCGTAGATGAATTCGGCCCGGCGCGCGTTATTGGCGGCGATACCGCCTACCAAGGCGGCAGCCATGAAGATGAAGTCCGGCCGCTCGGCCCGAAGAAAATCGAAGACGTCCTGCTGCTTGAACAAATCGAGTTCGCTGCGGCTACGCGTCAGGAGATTGGCATATCCGCGCTGCGCAACCGGCGCACCAGCGCCGACCCCACCATACCCCGATGTCCGGCAACGTAAATCCTCGCACCTTTATTCATGCATGATGTCCTCGCGGAGCGCCGATTCAAATTCGATTACACTGGATTCTATGTCCTACTGTTGACTTCAGAAAAGAACTAAGCTATCGCGTTGCCTTTGTGCAACATCAAGCGGATCAAGCAGAGCGAACCGGGGTGTTCCGTGCCAGCACGATTGACAGGCTAAGTCCGAGCAGATATCGTCGAGTTTTCCTATGAATCCGAGACTCTTGAGAGTTGAGCAATTTCACCCGCGATGGTGTGAAGCGAAATGTGTGAGGTCGCGCCGGAGATCTCCCCCCTTCACGAGTGCGCGACGCGATTGCTTTGGAAAGGCCAAGCAGCGAACCCTGTGATGCCGTCAAGGCGCCTGCGCCGCATGGCAGCCCTCACGGGCGACGAGCCTGAGCGGCGGCAAGGTGCTGGCGAAGCCGATTTGCCCCGTGCCTGGATCCCACCGGGCCGGGCTGTCTGCAACGCGGCACGTGAGAGGTAAGCGTGCAGGGCCGCGCGGAGCGCGCTTGCTCGCGCTTCCGCTGACCCGAATCAGAGCCGGAAGGAGCCGAGAGACCCAACGTTGAGTCTTACATGAGCAACGGTTCAAATCCTGGGTACGAGGTCGTGGTCATCGGGGCAGGGCCTGCCGGTCTAACTGCCGCGTACGAGCTGGTCAAGCGGGGCGTCTCCCCTCTCGTTCTGGAAAAGTCGCGTCAGGTGGGAGGGATCGCTCGGACAGAGGAGCATCGCGGCTACCGGTACGACATCGGTGGCCATCGTTTCTTTACCAAAGTCGACGAGGTCCAGCGCCTCTGGAACGAAGTTCTCGGCGACGAATTTATCCGAGTTCCAAGGCTCTCCCGCATCCATTTCCGCGACCGGTACTTCAACTACCCCATCGAAGTTTGGAACGCGCTAGGCAATCTCGGCCCAATGGAAAGCCTGAGAATTCTGCTGAGCTACGTGCGCTGGAAAGTCCGACCTTATCCCGTGGAGGAGTCGTTCGAGCAATGGGTTACGAACCGCTTCGGCCGGCGACTTTATGAGCGGTTTTTCCGGACCTACACTGAGAAGGTGTGGGGCATTCCCTGCCATCAGATACGGGCCGACTGGGCCGCGCAGCGGATCAAGGGGCTGTCGCTCAAGACGGCCGTTACGAATGCACTTTTCGGCCGCAGCGACGCGAAAACCCTGATCAAGGAATTTGACTATCCCCGACTTGGCCCAGGGATGATGTGGGATCGGTTTCGAGACCTGGTACAAGACGGCGGGGGCAAAGTACGGCTGGAGACCGACATCGTCTCCATTGTTGTCGAAAAGGATCGCGTGTTGTGCGTCGTCGGCCGGCACGGGGGGACGACGCAAGCGATCGACGCGGCGAATGTCATCACGAGCATGCCCCTCCCTGAGCTGATCGAGAAGCTCGATCCTCCTCCGCCCCCGAACGTGCTGGAGGCCGCCCGAGGGCTCTCCCACCGCGACTTCCTCATCGTCGGCCTGGTCGTCGAAGGCGAGCGACTGTTCCCCGATAACTGGATCTATGTACATACTCCCGGCGTACGCGTGGGTCGGATCCAGAATTTCGGCAACTGGAGCGCGGCGATGGTCCCCGAGCCCGGCACGAGCAGCCTGGGATTTGAGTATTTCTGCAACCGGGGCGACGATCTCTGGGAGATGGCGGACACCGAGCTTGTCGACCTGGCTTCGAGTGAGCTGGCGAGCCTGGGTCTGGCCCAGGGCTGCCGGGTGCGCGACGGCGTCGTGATCCGCCAGGAGAAGGCGTACCCGGTGTACGACGAGGCCTACCGCCGGCATCTCGAGACAATCCGCGCCTATCTCGCCACGATCAAGAACCTGCAGACGATCGGCAGAAATGGGCTGCACCGTTACAACAACCAGGACCACTCGATGCTGACGGCGATACTCGCCGTAAGGAACCTCTTCGGCGAGCGGCATGACCTGTGGGAAGTCAACACGGAGCGATCGTACCACGAGAGCTTCGTCGTCGAAGAACCTCAGAGGCACACCAACCCAGAAATGCGCATCCCGGCATGCTCGGCCGCTTTGTATTGCTCTCCGAGCACCGCCTCCTGAATGCGGCCGGGCACCAGCCGCGGTCGTCCGCGGTCGTCCAAGCCAGCGACGAATCGCTGCCTGCCGTGACTTTGTCCGTTGCCAAAACGACCTCGCGAGCAGAGAAGGAAAAGGGATGAAGTCCTCCGTGATCGTGCCAGTCCACAACGGCGAGACCTATTTGCGGAAAGCCCTCCCCGCGCTGGTCGCTTCAACTCGGGCGCCGGCTGAGATCATCGTCGTGGACGACGGATCGACTGACGGTACAGGCGATCTCGCTCGCAGCTTCGGCGCCACGGTCGTTTCACTCCCCGGGGGACCCCACGGCCCGGCTGCCGCACGCAATCGGGGGGCTGAAGAGGCCACCGGGGACATCTTGGTTTTCCTCGACGCCGACGTTGCCGTACACACGACGACCCTCGAGCGCATCGCGGACCACTTCGCCGTCGCACCTGACGTCGCCGCGCTCTTTGGCTCGTACGATGATCGGCCGGCCGAGCCGGGCATTGTGTCCCGCTACAAGAACCTTCTGCACCACTTCACGCACCAGCATAGCCGCGCGGACGCCAAAACGTTTTGGGCAGGCTGCGGCGCGATCCGCCGGGAGGTGTTCGTCGAGTGCGGCGGGTTTGACGAGAGATTCCGGCGCCCTTCGATCGAGGACATCGACCTGGGCCTTCGGCTCTGGCAAGCGGGCCACCGGATCCGCTCGTGCCCGGAAATCCAGGCGACGCACCTCAAGCGCTGGACTCTCGCGGGCCTGATCCACACCGACGTCTTCCTGCGCCGATCCCCTGGAGCCGACTGATCCTCCGCAGCGGTTCCTTGGCCGACGACCTGAACACAAGCCGGTCGAGCCGCTACAGCGCGCTCGCGGCGTGGGTCTTGGCAATTGCTCTCTTCGCCGGTGCCTGGCTGCCCTGGGCATTTCTCGGTCTGCTGCCGGCGCTGGTGATCCTCCAGGTTTGCAACGCGAGGCTCCTCGCGCTCATGTATCGGTGCGGGGGCATCCGCTTCGCCGCCGCGGCGTCGATACTCCATCTACTCTACTACCTCTACGGCAGTCTCGCGTTCGCGCTCATTGCTGCTGAGCACGCGATCGATCTCCACCGAGTACGGCCCCTGAACAAACACGCGTTATAGACTGCGCGGCACGCCGAGCATGGACAGGAAGCCGCTGGACCTGGGCGGCATTGCCATTGAGCGTGCGAAAGCAGCGGACCCGTCAACTCGCTGAGGAACGGGACGGAAATAACGACGCTCCTCGCCGAACACCACCGACGGTTGGTCCGTTCTACATGATTATTGGTGCGGACGCGCTGACTGACCTGACTGTTGAGGATGGATTTGGTCAGTATTTAACGCATCGTTACTAGTCAATCCGTAGCATTGGAAGTCTGACGTAACTTGTTGTTGGACGCACAACGTTCTAATGAACAATGGAACACATATTTGGCCTTTACAGGTCCGGCATCCGTAAAACACGTTGTCTCGGCGGTACGAAGACGTTCGGGCGGCTGCTAGCCCACTCTTACGGTATACCGTTCCTTACGAGTCAGTGCCTTCTCCGAATGCCGAGCCTTTGCGAGGAGCTGACGTCGCTCTCTTCGATCGAGTCGGGCCGCACGCGCTTATGTAGCCTCGCCGGTGATTGTGCGCTGGAATTCGATGCTACTTGCGACTGGACTCTACATAACAAGGACGGCGACATAAGGACTGAAGGTTGGTTTTTACATCGAGTTCACGGAAGGGAAACCGGCAGGCGTCTAGTTGCCAGCGGCTCGGGCTGTGCTCGGCGCAGGGACATTGGTCCTGAGTCACTGGTCTCGATAGCTGGCGGAGTTCAGCCATGCCGGTCGTGTCAAATTCGACCGACACGGAGCGGCGGATCGCGCTGATGATTTGTGGGCGAGCGCCAGGAGTTGAGACTTGTTCCCGATAGCCGCCCGCCAAGAGAGTGGGAGTTTGACGCAGGAACGTTCCACCCGAAAAGAACGAATTCTTTCTTCTTTTGGCAAAGGATTCGACGACGTTGCAGATCATATCTGGTGGGGAGAGTGCGGGGGTCTCAGTTTATAACCGGCGCCTCCGTTGGGGCCGATACAGAACTGCGAGGGTCAGCGCCGAAGGGAGATTGTAGGCAGATTCACCCGATCTGTCGGCGGGGTCGGGCTGGGTCGCCTCGCTGACACTTCGGGTTGGTGTGGGATGATGCCCGTTAATGGAACTGTGACGAAACGAAGCCGAGCTGGCCTGCGTCCAGAAAGCTGAGCAAATTCGGGAGACGACGTTCGAAGACACGCATGCGCAGTGTCGAAAAACGCGCGAACGAACCCAAAATCGGTCAGGTGGCTAGAAATTCATAAGGTGCTCTGAGGATTAAGACTGAGCCACGAAAACGCCCGGGAACGGAGACTTGACAACGTGGCCAGATTGCGCGAACGAACCCAATCGATTGCTCTCGGTTCGAGCACTCGGAAAGGACGAATTCTTTTTTCTTTTGGCAACTGGATCGCGGTTCTTGCAGATCATCTTGGTAGGAGGAATGGGTTCGCCGGCGGGTGAGGGCGGCGCGAACACGATCAAAGGCAACAACCAGAAACCCGAGGAGCAAATTCGCGTCAGGTTGAATGAAAGCCTGACCTGCTACACAGCATGCCTTACCAAAGCGTTGAAATCTTGACGTCTCGGTGGAAACCCAGGGTGGTGCATCGGAAACTGAAGGTGGTGCATGGGAAACCCAAGGCGTTGCCGTTGGGCTATTTTGTTGTGGCCTGTCAGGCCGGGAAGCGGTGTGCGCCGCATGCGACGTCTGAGATCTGCCAACTTACACTACTGTACGGATGCTGGACAACTTCTCCAGGAGTCTCATTTATTCTCACATTTTGAGGTCCGAAACAGGGCACCCAATGCGTGACGTGCGATCTGTAAATCCAAAAGACTTCAATCGATCGGAGAAGAGGTGTGCGTTTTCCAGCGATTCAAAAACGCCGTGAGACTAGTAACCCCCAAAGTGAGACTCTGCGACGAGGCGTTGTTCACTATGGCTGGATTTCGCCGGAGGGCGAGCTCAGCAGGAGCTTCGCTCTCCCGGGATTTGATGGACCACCGCGCCGGCTCACGACTGTCGCCAGGCGTGATGAGGGCTGGCCTTGGCGGCGCTGGTCCGTAGCAAATTGTGACGAGCGAACCCAAGCGGATCAGGTGGCTGGAAACGCATAAGCTGGAATCAGAGTTGTGATTAGATCAGAAAATCAAAGCGAACTGGCACTTGACATCGTGGCTGGAATTTGCGAACGAACCCACGACGGGGAAGGACGGAGGACAGGAATTGGGCACGAGGACGGAGATTCGCGAGCAAAGCAAAGTGACCCTTCGCGGAGCGAAGAGCGAGAATGGGGTGATGCCGTCGGGAGCGGAGGTCCTGCCAGCTCCGCTCTCACGCAAACCTTGTTGTGCCGGGTACGGGGATCGGGGCCGTGGGCAAAGTGCCGAATTCGTATGCGGGAGGGCTCAAGTCTTCCTTGGAAGAGAGAATCATCTCGGGAGTGATGATCTCGCCGGTGTAAGCAGCCGTCCGGCCCATCAGGGCCAGGAGCGTTGTTCCGGCGGCCTTCTCGCCGTTGTTGATCGGCTTGCCGGCGCGGATTGCGGCGAACATCTCGTCGTGCTCGACCTGGTACATGTTGGTCTTGGGACCGCGGTATCGCCACTTGTCCGGCCCGGTAATCGCGTTTCCAAAAACGTCGGCCGTGCCCTTGCTGCCGAGCACGTAGTCTTTCACCTGCGGAGGCGTGTTGACCCAATGACGGCACTGGTGGTAGCCGCGGATATTGCCCGGGTATTCGAAGACGAGCGAGAAATGGTCCCAGATATTGCCGTACTTGGGATCGGTGCGCGACTGGCGGCCGCCGACACCCCAGCACTTCAGAGGCGGCTTGTCGTTCATGACCCAGGCCATGGTGTCGAGGCCGTGCACGGCCTGCTCGGTGATGTGGTCACCGGAGAGCCAGCAGTAGTAGTACCAGTTGCGCATCTGGTATTCCATGTCGGAGGCGCATTGCTCGCGGGTTCTACGCGGGTCCCAGACACCCTGAGAGTTGTAGGTGGTTTCGATGGCGACGATATTGCCGATCTGGCCGTCCATCACCCGCTTCATGGTCTGGCGGCGCGGGCCGTCGTAGCGCCAGCAGAAGCCGTTGACCAGCGAGAGGTTCTTGGCCTGGGAGTCCTTGCACGCCTGGAGATACTTGCGCAGACCGGGGCCGTCGACCGCCATCGGCTTCTCGACGAACGCGTTCACACCTTTCTCCACCGCGTAGGCCAGGTGAAGGGGCCGGAAATGAGGGGGCGTGGTCAGCAGGACCAGGTCGACCTGGTCGATGACGTGCTTGTAGGCGTCGAAGCCGGTGTACTGGCGGTCCTTGGGGACATCGATTCGCGAGCCGATTTCCAACTGCTTCAGGTGCGAGAGATGGTCATCGATCCGGTCCTGGAAGGCGTCGGCAATGGCCACCAGCTTGGTGCCGGAGTCGGCCTTCAACGCTTCCTCGGCGGCGCCGCTGCCTCGTCCGCCGCAGCCGACCAAGCCGATCTTGATGGTGCTGCTGCCCCCGGCGTGAACCATCGGGAGTGGCGCGACAGACGCAGCGGCGGCCAAGGCGCTTGCTCCCGCCAGGGCAGCGGTCGAGCCGGTGAGAAAATCTCGGCGGGTGGGCGATTGGGCGCAGTCGCCGGAGGAAGGGGCGGGATTGATGGGGCCGGTGGGTTGAGATCTGTCAGTCACGGTGGGGTCTCCTCTGGAGGGATCAAAGCTGCGGGAGCGCACCACACTCCATTGGGCGCGCTCGCGTGGGATTCGATTCATGTTAATCGGGACGGGAGCCGCACGCCAACTGTTTTGGTCGCCGGGCTTTTGACAAGGGGATACAATTGGCTATTGCCCGAAGGCGCGCCCGGGCGTCCAGTGAAGCGGGCAAGTTTCGATCTCACGGTATCCACCGCCGGGAGAGGCTGGAAAAGCCTCTCTCAGGGGCTAACGATGAACAGTCCAAAGAAGCTCGACTCACAGCCGGTCGTCCCAACGCTCGAGTTGATCCGCGACGGGCAAGTTGTACGTGTCTTCGAGATCAGCGGGACCGACCTTCACATCGGCCGCACGCGCGGCTCGGAAATCCAGTTCGACGATGCGAAGGTCTCGCGAAATCACGCAAGGATCGAGCGGCGGTCGGACGGATCTTGCCACCTGGTGGATCTCGACAGCCAGAACCACAGTTATGTCGACGACAAGAAGCTCATGCCGTTTGTCCCTCTGGCTTTACGCGACGGCTGTCGGATCAGGATATTTGAACACGAGATGATCTTCCGCGATCCGACCGTCGGGCTCCGGAAAGACGGCGCCGAGGAGCGCTCGACGGTGCTGAGGTCGATTGAAGACCTGAGCTCAATTCGGCTGGCACAGCGGCTGGCGCAGCCGGTCGAGGCGTTCCGGGCGATCCTCGAAGTGAACCGTGCGCTGGGAGGGGCCGATTTGAACGAGGTGTTCGCTCGGGTGCTGGATGGGCTGATGACTGTCTTCCCCCGGGCGGAGCGTGGCTTCGTCTTGACCGTCGAGTCTGACGGCACGCTTCCTTTACGGGCTGTTCGCCGCCGCGGCGGCGAGCCCGAGACGCCATCACTCAGCCGGACGATCGCTCGTCGGGTTCTCGAGGAGGCCAAACCCGTTTTGATATCGGATGCGACGCTCGAGTCGGATTACATGACTCAGCAGAGCGTTTCTTCCACGCTACGAACAGCCCTGGTCGTTCCGCTGCCCGGCAGGGACGGCAAGGCGGTTGGAATGGTGCAGCTTGACAGCCGAACCGATACCGAGCGATTCACAACGTCGGAGCTAGACCTCCTCGCCGCGCTGGCCGTGCCAATGGGGATTGCTGTCGAGAACCACACGCTACTCAAGAAACGAGCGTCGTGGGCGGCCGCAGGTCAAATTCAGCGTGCTCTCTTGCCAAGAAACCGGCCCGCGATTCCCGGTTACGGGTTCTGGGAATGTTATCGGCCTACGGAAGACGTAGGGGGTGATCTCTACGATTATATTCCCGTCGGATCCTCCGCGGCCGAGGAGTGTGAGGCGAGCCGCTGGGCGATTATCCTCGGTGACGTCGCTGGTAAAGGTGTGCCCGCCGCATTGATGATGGCCGGCATCTGTCCGGAGGTGCGACACCTCGTTCGGGCGGGGGTCGCGCCGCATGAGGTCCTCTCGAAAGTCAACCAGCGAATCGACGACGTTGAGTTCGACTGCCGATTCGTGACTCTGGTATTCACAGAGCTTGACCGGCGAACTCATCGCTTGACGGTTGCCAGCGCGGGACATCCGTGTCCGCTTGTGCGGAGGTCCGGAGGCGTGATCGAGGAGGTCGGCCGCGCGGAATCCGGCACACCCCTGGGGATCGACGGCGGTGGAGGCTATCGCTCGATCACGGTGACTCTCGAAGTCGGCGACGTGGTGGTGCTTTACTCGGACGGGGTGACTGATGCGCGGGACCGGCGTGACAAGCCGTTCGAGGACCGCGGCATTCGCGAAGCACTGGCTCAGGCACCGCAGGGGGTGGCCGCAGTCGGCGAGGCCATCCTGGCGACCGTTCGCGAGCACGCGTCGGGACGATCACAGTTCGATGACATCACACTGGTGTGCTTCGGTCGAATCGCCTGATAGGACAGGATCTTGAGCGCGAGATGAACGAGAATGGCTGCACAAAAGTGGTGCCCATCAAGGTCGAGATTTGTGTGGGCGATGTGGAGTCAGCCCTTGCCGCCGAGGCCGGTGGGGCACACCGCGTCGAGCTGTGCGACAACCTATCGGTCGGGGGCACAACACCGAGCGCCGGAGCGATCGCGGTTTGCTGCCAACGTCTCAGCATCCCGGTGCATGTCTTGATTCGTCCGCGTGCGGGCGATTTCGTTTACTCCGACCTCGAGATGGAGGTAATGCGGCGTGACATCCAAGCGGCCAGAGACCTGGGGGCCGCTGGCGTTGTGCTGGGCGTGCTCGAGCCCGATGCGACGATCGACGGAGAGCGGACCGCCGAGCTGTCGGCACTTGCCAGGCCACTTGCCGTGACTTTCCACAAGGCTTTTGACCAGGTGCGTCGTTTTCCGGAAGCACTCGATAGGCTGATTGAGCTGGGTGTCGAACGTGTGCTCTCGTCGGGAGGCCGGCCCACGGCGCTGGAGGGCGTCGAAAACCTGGCAGGGCTGGTTGCTCGTGCAGATGGCCGGCTTGTGGTCATGGCCGGTGGCCAGATAGACCTGCGCAGCCTGACTCAGGTGGTGAGGCGCGGAAACGTGAGGGAGGTCCATCTTGGCTCGGCTGTGTGTGAAACGACCCCTGGGGCGATGGAGCCTGGTGCGCACAATGGGATTGAAACCTCATGGGTGCGAGTTGACGCCCGGCGCGTGGCCGAAATCGTCAACCTGCTTCGGGATTAGATCAGTCGACGAGTGGCTGTGTGCTTCGAAGGTATGCGAACAGGTCGCGGACTTGCTGGGGGGTGAGGGTGTCGAGCAATCCCTCGGGCATGAGCGACTTCTTGCTGGGGCTCATGGCGTCGATCGAGGTGCGGTCCAGGGTCGCGTCGTGGCCGTCGGCTTCGCGGAGGACGACGACATTCTTGTCTTGTTCGATGATCACGCCGGAAAGGATGCGTCCGTCGGTAATCGCGACGACGGAGCCGACGAATCCTTCGCGAACCTCGGCGCTGGGGTTGACGATGTTCAAGAGCATCGTGTCGAGATCATCGCGACGGTAAGTCGTCAGGTCGGGGCCGAGCTTTCCGCCCCGTCCAAAAAGCGAGTGGCACCGGGCACACTGCTGTTCAAAGATCTTCTTTCCGGGCTTGGGAATTCCAGATCCTTCTCGAATGACAGCGGCGAAGCGGGCGATCCTGGCATGATGTTCTGCTGTAGAAGCGGGTTTCAAAGGTCCCCAGAGTCGGATGACGGAGGTGTTGATCGCCGCGTCGCCCAGCAGCATCAACTTTTCGGCGATTTCTCGGGGAACACTGTGACTTTCGATTGTCCCGGCCTCGATGGCTTTGATGAATTCGTGGGCCCAGGGTCGACGCGATGCGAGCATGGTCTGGGCCGCGGCCAGCACGTCGTCAGGCATATTCGAGCAGGCCTTGATCACGGAGGGCGCGATGGCCGGGTCGTCATAGCCGGTGAGGGCAATCAAAGCGGCGCAGCGGAGGGCGTTGTCGGACGACTCGCACGCAAGCCGCAGCATGACGGGCACAGCGACGGGAACTCGAACATCGCCGAGGGTCTGGAGGATCTGGAGCTGTCTGGCCCGATCCGCCTGGCGGTCGGCCAGGATATGAAGGGCGTCGGAGATTGCCTGGTTCTTACCGCGGCGAAGGGCGAGCGTGATCGACTCGCCGCCAAATTTTGCGAGGGCATCGATGAGCTCCGGCGGCAGCCCCGCGAGCGGCCGGCCGGCAAAAGCCGACTCGAAACCGACCATCAGGCGTTTGGCATGATCCGGGCCCGGTGCCAGGGCAAGCAGCCGGGCGCAATAGCTCAGGTCGTGCCTGGTGCCGGCCGCGGCGAACCGGCGCATCAACCGCTCGATGATCGTTCGCTTCGCAACGGGCAGGTTCCAGATCTCGAGCTCAGAAAATGCGGCCAGAACGAGCTCCGGGTCGGTTGCGACTTTTGCCTCGAGCGCCCACCAGAGCAGAAGGGGAATGTGGATGTCTCGCTCGTCCTCATTGTGAGTCAGCAGCGCGCGGATAATCGGCAGCGCATCGGGGGCCGGCAGGCGTTTGGCCGAGCAAGCGAGCTGGCTGCGAACCTCAACATTCGGCTCGATTGTGGCGCGCCGTGCGAGCGCCTGAGCCACGGGGTGCGTTACCCGAGATGCATCGCACAGCAGTCGCGCGGTCCACAGGCGAACGTAGGGGTCGGGATGGTCGAGCGATTGGAGCGCGACGGCTTCGTCGAGCAATCCGATGCCGTTCAAGGCCCAGAGCGCCTCGAGTGCAAGCTGACCGCTTGTCTCGCTGAGCGTTCGAACGAGCTCGGGCGCGACGGTCGCGTCACGCCGGTCGGCGATCAGACGCTGGGCGGTTTGTCTCGTCCACTTGTTGGAATCGTCCAGGAGCTTCACCAACTGGGCGGTGGTCAGTTGAGAGAGGTCGAATGGCTTCTTGAACGCCGGGCGCCCGAGTCGCGGGCCCGGAGCCGATAGATCCGTCCGTTGCCGGAATCGAGCTGGCCTTCGTGATTGCGATAGTGGTTGACCTGGCGGTCGTACCAATCGGCGATAAAAAGCGCACCGTCGGGTCCGAGCTTGATGTCCACGGGACGAAACCACGGGTCGCCCGAAGAAATGGCCAGGCCGACGTCCTGGGTCTGGAAGGAGGACCCGTCGAGAAGAACGCGGCTCGTCACCACGTGGTTCAACAGGGGCGCGACTCCAAAGAGCAAGCCACGATACGGCTGGGGAAGTGCATCGGCTTCGTAGATGACGAACGTATGCGTGAATCGTGGTACGCGATTGTGCTTCATGGCGGGGAAGTAGCCGAAGGCATATGGGTTGGAAAGCGGCCCGTGCTTGTTGAAGCCCTTCTGGTAGTAGGCGCCTTGCACGTAATGGAAGCCTCGGGTGTCGCCGCCGTTGTGGCCTGAGTAAATGCGTCCCTTGGAGTCGATCTCGACACCGAATGCGTTACCTCCTCCTTCGGCAAAGACCTCGTAACGGCGTGATTCGGGGTGATACCTCCAGATCAGTTGCCCCATGGAGTGATGCGGTTCCTTACCGGCATCAAGCCCGGGACGAACGACATGGCCGGTGACGGTTGATCCCTGAGCCGCGTAGAGCCAGCCGTCGGGGCCCCAGCAAAGGCTGTTGACACACGAATGCGTGTCTTCCAGGCCGAAGCCTTGGAGGTGGACTTCCGGGTCGCCATCGGGCAGGTCGTCGTGGTTGCGGTCGGGGTAGAAGAGGAGGTAGGGCGGGTTGAGCACCCAGACGCCGCCTCGGCCGCGTGCGACAGCCGTGACGATATTGAGGCCATCGAGAAAGGTCTTATGGTGGTCGAAGACGCCGTCGCCATTGGTGTCTTCATGAATCGTGATCTTGTCCTTGCCGGGAAAGTGCCGGGGCGGAGGGGGCGGGACTTTATCGTAGACGGCGCGCCAGACACCGTCGTGGCTAACCATTTTCAAACCGGCGGGGACGGGATACTGGAGGTACTGCACGACCCAGAGCCTGCCTCGTTCGTCGAACGAGATTGAGACGGGCTGGCGAACGATCGGTTCGGACAACACCAGATCGAGCTTGAGATCACCGGGAGTCTGGAATGAGGCCAAGGCCGCGCGGGGCGAAAGCGGGCCTTGGCCTCGATCAAAAGGGGGGCGATTCTCCGGCGGAGGACTGCGCTTGCTGTCCGCCGTTGTGCGATCCTTGGTCTCCAGGGCCGGCTTGCGGTCAAGGGCCCAGAAAACGGCGTTCTTGAGCAGGCGGCGGAACTCAGGGCGATCGAAATCACCGGGGTGTCCCAGGGAGGTGTAGAAAATGCGCGAGGTGCCCTTGCGATTGACCCATGCGACGGGCTCGACCGGTAGATTGCCGGCCTTTCCGATCAAGAGGGGAACAGTCGTATCGGCCAGTGGGCTGGTCTTGTAGAGCGAGCCCGAGGCTGGGAAAGGCGTGTTCACACCTGCAAGGATCGGGTGATTCTGAGAACCAGGCGGCTGCTCGATCGTTGGTGGAGCATTGTTGGCATGATGTCCGGTGTAATGGCCTCCGAGCACGTCCGGGTCAAACGATGTCCATTCGAGATGGCCGGCAGGCGCCTTGCCGCGGGTGTCGAAGGCGTGGCAGGCCGTGCGGATGCCGATGAGCGGCTTGCCGGCTGCGATAAAGCGCCGGATGAGGGCCATCTCGTCGGCCTTGGGTGCGCGGCGGCGAACGCTCAAGACCAAGAGGCTAGCGTCATCGAGTGCGAGGGCACCGGGGAAATCATGAGGTGTCTTTGGGTTTGCGATGGCCATCGTGCAGCGCAGTCCCAGCGGCTCGAGCTCCTTGAGGGCGAACGCAGGCAGGGTTAACTCGGTCTTGTATTCATCTTCGCCGATGAGAAAGACGATGCGGGGGCGGTCGTCGGGCTGGAATTGAAACGGAGGCTGGCCGGTCAGCTCGGTGGAGAGGATCGTGGGGGCAACGTACTTCTCGACGTGCTCGACCATGCGGCTGGTGCCTTCGAAATGACTGACGTAAGGCCACATCCGCGAGTTATACATCGTGTCGGTGAGGTCGCGGACCAGGACGACGTTCTTGCGCGATCGTGCGAGGTTTCGCAGGCCAAACGGCCGGCCGAGCACACACATATTGAGGTGAACGCCCATGAGCATCACGTTCGTGATTCCGCGGGATTCGAGCAGGTTCCAGATTTCTTCACCCGAGTCGCTGATGGCGTCTTCCGGGTGAATTTCGATGGCCGCGACCTGCGACTTCCAGGGAGAACCCTGGGGGCATTGCGGGCCATCGTCGCAGCCGCCATCGGACTGGTCGATCGGGTAAATCCCTTGTTCCTCCGACGGAATCTTGTTGCACCACTGACCGATCTGCTTGGGGAGATTCGCGGCCTTCGGGGCTGCTTGAGCCTTCTTGCGTCCGGGGTGATCTTTGTAGGCGTCCATGCAACTGCTGGGGGCATGGATGATGAGGATGCCCTTGCTACGGGCGGCGGCGATTGTGCGATTCATGGCGGGGGCGAGCTCGCCTACACGGCGGGTCGCTCCCCGGCACCAGTGCTGGTTCCACATGTCACAGATGATGATTGCCGTCTGGGCCGGGTCCCAGCGAAGTATTTTCTCTTGCGTCTGGAAACCCGTGGGGTTTGAAGGTGGACGAGCTTCGCGAACTCGAGCGTGCAAGATCAAAGGTGCGCGGGGCGGCCGCTGTTCTTGCGCCTGGACGACCATTGCCCCGACCCAGGCGACCACTGAGAGCATGCCGCACATTCCGCCGTGCCAGGCCGTGCGCATGGTTCAACCCTCCCCTGCCCTTTGCGTGATGCGAGTTTGTCGTGTTAAACAACTGATCGATAATTTACCGGCTTTTGCGATCGGCTGCCACGACTTGATGCGGGGGAAGTGGGCGTGGGGGAATGGATTACTCGGGAAGAGGTTTGCCGAGTCGTTCGCGCTTGGCCTTGAGGAAATTGAGGTGATAGTCGAGATGCTTGATATGATTCTCGACATACTGGCCCACTGTCACGATGCCGGCACGGTTGTGCGTACCCTGACGGGTGAATGCTTCGTCGGGCAGGAGCCGGAGGACGCGTACCCATTGTCTTCGGCTGACTTCGACGAGGATCAGGGCATCTTCGATCGACTGCTCGTCGTGATGAAGGCGTTCGACGTAGGCTGATTCGTCTGCATAGAGAAGGGACGGATTGTCTTCGGTGAGCATTCGCTTCATGCGGTCGATGGAGATGGCGTCGCTGTCGGCGAGATGGATGACCAGCTCCTGGATTGACCATGCGCCGGGACCGGGGCGAGCGATCAGGTCTTCACGGGACAGCCCTGCGACGGCGTGTCGGAGCTTTTGGCCCCCGGCGGCGTAGGTTTCGATCAGGTTGCGGTTCATGGGTGTGCCCTCTACATGGGTAGTTGTTCGGGAGGATGACGGTACACCCTTCGGGGACACGGGTGATGACAGTGTGGTTCGGGGCGCACGGATGCTGGGGGTTTGGGGCCTTCAGGCCGGAGAACGCGAATGCACAATTACGAAGCAGTGAGGAGCTCCACGATCACGGTGATAACAAGAAGCGCCAGCGTACCAAGTGCGGCTGCTCGGTCCACCTTGCCCTTGGGGTCCTTCAAGCCAAAATGTGGACCGAGCCCGTTCCAGAGCGAGAGGCCTGCGGGCGCGCACGCGATTCCGAAGACGATCATCACGGCTTGTGGGCAGCCTGCGCGGGCCAGGTCGCCGGCGTCGCCGATATTGGAGAAACAGCCGAGGCCGAGGTAAGCTCCATTGGCGATCAAGCAGAAACCGGCAAAGAACTGGCATAGATAGACGAAACGGAATCGAATGAATTTGGCGGCGAGGAGACCGGCGAGCGGAATCAACGAGCCGAGCGCCGGCCCGCCCCAGATGACCAGGAGCGGGTGCTTGTCATGCGTGGCGTCGGTCCGGGAGATTAATAGGGGATGGAGGACGACCTTTGAAACCGTTTCACCACACGTCCAGGCCAGGATGACGTGGCCGAGCTCGTGGACGATCATCATCCAGAGCCAACATAGAGCAAGAGTCGAGACGATCAGGGTGACCTGGAAGACGCGATCGAGCATCATGGAACTCGCGTGAGCTTGCCGACGGCATCGATGCCGAATTGCTCTTCTGCTACGCTCCCAGCCATGAATCGCGATCTGGCCGGGTGGTTTCCGCGTTCTTCGGAAATCATGTAGGTGGCATTCCTGGCCTGAACGCTGTAGGTCGCGGGTCGTCCGCGAAGGCCAGTTCCTTCCGTGCAGTCGAGATTCAACCGCTCAATCGTCCTACGGACCTCATCGGCGTGGGTCCCATCCAGCGGCACTTTCTGGTCCTCGAGTGCTTTGAGAATCTGCTTGAGGTTTGAAACGCACTGTGCCCGCTGCGCGATTATGGACTTGAGAGACCACGGCGGGCACGGGAATACGATCAGCAAGAGCGCGGCGAAAACGAAGAGAGCCAGTGCGATGTTTTTCACGGTGATGAGGCGTTGCCGCTCCTGAATCAGTGCTTGAGATCGTTAAGACCCTCGTTCCGGCATAGTAACCAGATCGCGCGCACTTTCTCCAGTTTGTCACTGACGGAATGGTAAGCAAGACGGGTGCTGAATGATTCTCTCGCGGTGGCCGGAAATTTGCCTCGCCAACGCGGATCTCGATATTCTCTTGAAAAACCGGAACCGGTGGCTGCCGTCGTGACACTACTCGAGGCAATATCAACCGTCGGGAGGGTTGTCTGTTGATAACGAAGCGAACGGAATCAGGGCAACGGGCGATGAAGACGCTCTTTACCGTGGGAACCGTTGGATCGCTCACGGATGGCGAGCTGTTGGGTCTCTTCATCGCTCGCCGTGGTGAGGCGGCCGAGATGGCATTCTCGGTGCTGGTTGAGCGGCACGGGCCGATGGTTCTGCGCGTGTGCCGGTCGATTCTGCGCGACGAGCATGACAGCGAGGACGCGTTCCAGGCGACCTTTCTGGTGCTTGTCGACCGGGCCGGCGCAGTCCGTGACCGGACCTCCGTGGGGAGCTGGTTGCACGGAGTCGCGCTTCGAGTGGCGGCCTGCGCTCGAGGCTCGTTGGTCCGGCGCCGAGCGGCAGAGCGGCAGGCGGCTGATCGGGCCGCGATTATTTACAACCCCGATGCACCCGAGTCCGACTTAGCGCCGATGCTCCATGAGGAGCTGGCCGGTCTACCGGAGCGGTACCGTCAGCCCATGGTGCTGTGCTACCTGGAGGGCCTGGCCTGCGAGGATGTCGCGCGTCGCCTGGGATGGCCGATCGGCACCGTCAAGAGCCGGCTGGCTCGTGGGCGCGAGCGGCTCCGTGCCCGGCTGATGAGACGAGGCTTTGGCCCCTGCGTTATTCCTCTGAATGGGGTGTTTTCCGGCGAGTTCAAAAGGGAGGCGATTATGCCCGCCGTGGCCGTGGCTTCGACCGTTCGAATGGCGGTCCGTTTTGCGAGCGGTGGTCCCCTGGTAGGGGTGGTTCCGGTCGCCGTCGAGCTGTTGACTGAGGGAGCATTGAAAGCGATGAGCTGGAGTCGGTTGAAGCTCTTCGCACAGGGGGCGCTGGCAGCCGTCGTTCTCACCGTTTGGGTCGGGAGCGTGGTTCGCGCCGTGACCGGCAGTGGCGGTACACAGCCGACGGCAAGAGCCCCAAAGCCGGGTATCCCCGCCCCCGTTCCCGTAGTCGATGCGCAGGTGCAGGCGTCTGGGGCCGAGTCGCCGGAGCGACTGCTCTTACGATGCCGCGGGATCATCGAGAAGATGCCAGAAAGTTTCGAGAAGGGGCGACTCTTCTCTGAGCTGGCCACCACCCAGGCGGAGCTGCACTATTGGGCCGACGCACGCGAGACAGGAGGTCGGGCGGTGCAGGTTGCCGAGACCATGGACCTTGAGTCGTCGCAACTGCCGGACGCCAATTTCTTCGCGCAAGTGCGAACGACCGGACTGCGAGAGGCGGCGAAGGCGCTGGCCGCGGCCGGTGATGTCGAGGGGGCACTCACGGCTGAGGAGAAGATCGGCGTCGCCTCAACACACGCCCGGGCGCCCGGGAATACGTCCTGCAGGAGGTGGGCACGGCGCTCGTGAAGGCGGGCTTCCTCGACGGGACGAAACGTGTGATCAGTGTGATGCGCGGCAGAGGGCTCAACACGGATCTCGTGCTCTGGGAACTGGCATCGGCCCAGGCGCGGGCGGGTAACGAGCGCGCGGCCCTTCAGACCGCCGATTCGATTCCCGACCAGGTCTTCCGGGTCGCTGCGCTGGTCGGGACGGGCTGCGACTGTTCGACCTATTACATGGCGCCCGAAGGAGGTGTTGCTCTTGCCCAATTCCACATGGGCAACCGCCCGGGCGCGGACGAGACCGTGCGGAAAGCGCTGGCGATTGCCGAGAAGCTGGCTGACGCAAAAAGCAAGGGGCAGTCCCTTAGCATAATCGCAAGGACGATGGTTGCGATGAGTGACCTGGCGGGGGCCATTCGGCTGGTCGGAACGATCACGGATGCCGAGGGTTTCGACCGGGCCCAGGTCGATATTGCCAGCGCGCACGCCGAAGCGCGGCGGTGGGACGACGCGATGAAGGTGGTTGAATCGATCCGGGGTGGGGCTCCGCGACTTGTGGCGCTCTGCCGAGTCGGCAAGGCCCGCGGAAAAGCCAAGGACACGGACGCCGCCCAGAAGCTGTTTTCTCGAGCACTCGAGATCGCCAAGGACCTGAAATTGGACGGCGAGCCCGACCCGACCGGCCCTTACCACATTGCCAGGGCTCAGGCGGAGTCCGGTGATTACCGGGGGGCCAGAGAAACGATGCGTCACCATCAGTTGTGGCCCTCGGCGGAGGAAGAAGTCGAGCTGATCGCCATGACACAAGCCGTGGCTGGGGAGGTATCCAGGGCGCTGTTCACGCTTCAAGCGCTTCCGCCAGATCCTTCGTCTGACGCCACGCGCTCGAATGTTCTGAAGCAGATCGTCCGTCTGCAACTCGCGTCGGGCACGGATCAGGAGGTAATCGCCTCGGTCGATGGGTTCGATTCACCCCTCTGCGCGGCACGGGTGCTGATGGGGATGGCTCAGGGACTGACCGCTCGGAAACAGGCGGGTGCAAAGGCTGGCGCCGGCAAAGTGCCAGGGCCGTAGCCGAACTGGCACATCGCGCGGCGATGTCGAGGTGCTAAAATGTCCGTCACGTGGAGGCGGACATGGCAGACTGGCTGATGAAAGTGATCAAGTCCGAGGCGAAGCATTTGATCGCACTGGCGGCCGAGGATGAGGAGCTGCGCGGCGATCTACGGGCGCTGGCTGAGGAGATCTTGGCGGCGACGGAGCGGTCTCGAGTCGAGTCGAAGCCGGCGCCACTCGAGGCAGATCCATCGGGGCAAGTTGAACCGGTCGGAGCCGAAGCCGAAACCGCAGTCGAAGACACGGTCGAGCCGCTCCGGGAGCTGATGCTGGGAAGATCGGTGGCAGTCAAGGGCGAACCGGGGGCCGCTTCGGCATCGGGTCCACGTGGGAAAGGTGCGTACGACGAGCTTGCCGAAATCGAAGCCCAATGCCGGTGGAAGGGGGAGGCGGCCCGGTGGGCCGTTGAGCGAGTTCTGCGTGGCCTGGAGGGGAACGAACTCGAGCCGGATGCGCCCATTGAGTCGAATATCGCCGAATGGGCGGGCAAGTTCACCGACTGCTATTACTGGGCGAAGGCTTCGGAATCTTCGCAGCAGGCTGGTCTCTGGCTGCTCGAGGATGCGGCGGGTTGTTTCGAGTCGCTGGCCGACGGATTATCGAGCGCGCGGACGGCGCTGGAAAGAAACCAGGGCGTGAAGGTACTGGAGCGAATGTTGCCGCTCGTCGCCGAGGCACAATCTGCCTTGAGGATTGCGCTCAAACGGCTATCTGCCCCGGACGCCCCCGAGCAGGTTGAAGTATTCGAATGGGTGAAGGCAACCGCAGCGCGTCACCGGGTTTATCTCAAGCGGTTCATGCGGGCCGACGACGCTGCTGATCCGTCCGGCTGGTCTGATCTCCTCGCACGTATAGAAGCCGCGGCCGCAAGTGGCCAGCTCACCGGGCAACAGGCTTCCGAGCTCGAGCGGATCAGGGAACACGTCAAGCGAATCGAAGCGGGAGAAGGGCCTGAGCAGGAATGGCAGGCGATCATCCCACTGGTGGAGCAACTGGTGGCGCGAGGAGTGCCGTCGAGCAATCGGCAAGTCCGTGATGCCCTGCTCTGCGTGATCGACGACCTTCCCGAGTGCCCAGATTTACCGGATGGGTTTCGGCGCGTGCTGTGCGAGATCGACCGATACCTAGCGAGGCGACCATCGCCGGCCAAAGAAGCCGTTTCGCACGCGACGACTGCCGACGCGATCGAAGCCGCGCGACTGCTGCGCGGCCGCAGTGTGGTCCTGATTGGAGGGACACGGCGCCGGGACGCTCAGGAATCGCTGCGGCGAGCGCTAGGGCTCTCGGAGTTGATCTGGATCGAGACCAAGGAGCATCAGTCGATCGATTCATTCGAGCCGCTGGTCGCGCGAGCGGACGTGGCCGTGGTCTTGCTGGCCATTCGCTGGTCGAGCCACGCCTTTGGAGACGTCAGGCAGTTCTGCGATCGACACGGCAAGCCGCTGGTGCGGCTTCCAGGCGGCTACAGTCCGAACCAGGTCGCCGCTCAAATCTTGCGCAATGCAGCGGAAAGCTCGAGCGGCTGGGACAGTCGCCTTGACCAGAGCCTTTCTAACGGTAGCCGAACCGGCTAACCTGAAAGGTGGCTCGACATTTCCATTCTGTGCGACGCGTCTGGAAAGGGTCAGGGGCCTCCCTTCCGAGACGACCGCCAAGGCCGGTGTTTTCCCATGACGCGACGCGCCGGAGCCGAGCGCGACCTCGTGCTTGGAATGCTCGCAATGAAGGGCGGGCTGATCGGTCACCATCAACTTCTGGCGGCCTTTGACGCGTGGAATGCCGATGAACGTCGGTCGATGGCCGAGATCCTTGTCGAGCAGGGCGCTCTCGACAGCGCTCAAGTTCTGCTGGTCCAAGGCCAACTCGAGGCAGGAAAACCAGGGCTTTCGGCAACCGTGGCCTACCTCCGGACTGCCGCGCTTGCGGAGCGCGGCGACGGTGTTGAATTTGGCGCGGACTCAGCGCGAGGGCCATCCGGCTCGAATGACGACATCGAGCGATTCCGGGTCATCCGGCCGCATGCCCGTGGAGGGCTGGGCGAAGTGTTTCTGGCTATCGACGTCGAGCTGGACCGCCAGGTTGCGCTGAAAGAGCTCCAGGCCTACCATGCGGATGACCCGCAAAGCCAGTCGCGCTTTGTGAGGGAGGCCAGGGTGACGGGGAAGCTCGAGCATCCGGGAATTGTGCCGGTTTACGGCCTGGGTCGCCACCGCGATGGCCGGCCGTATTACGCGATGCGATTCATCGAGGGGGAAACACTCAAGCAGGCGATCGAACGCTTTCATGGAGCCAAGGTGGCGGCTCACGGCCGCGGCGAGCGGCAACTGGCCTTCCGGCGGCTATTGCGCAGCTTCATTGACGCCTGCAATGCGGTCGCTTACGCGCACAGCCGCGGGGTCGTGCATCGGGATTTGAAACCCGAGAACATCATGCTCGGGCGATTTGGCGAGACGCTGGTCGTTGACTGGGGTGTCGCCAAGATGACCACGGATCCTCTGTCGGAGGAAGCCAGCTCTTCCCTCAAGGATGGTCTCGAGGAGCTTTCGCTCACACGGCCTGGAGCGGCGATCGGGACGCCGCAATACATGAGCCCGGAGCAAGCCTCGGCGGGACTTTCACGCGTCGAGCCGGCCAGCGACGTTTATGGGCTTGGGGCGACGCTCTACTGTCTGCTCGTGGGGCACGGTCCGTTTCCTTCCGGCGACGTTGCCGACGTGCTGCATCGAGTCACGCGGGGGATCTTTCCGGCGCCAAGACGATTGCGCCGGTCGATTGATTCGAAGCTCGAGGCGATCTGTTTGAAAGCCATGGCCGTCAAGCCCGAGGACCGCCACGAGACGGCGCTTGTGCTCGCCGGCGAGATCGAAGCGTGGCTGGCGGAAGTCAGCTATCGGAGCGAGCAGGAACGCTCGCTCCATGACGCGAAGCGGTCGCTCAGCCGGCTCAGCATCGAGCGAGCGCAGAACTTGTTCGCCCGGGATATGCCCAACGAGGGAATGCTCTGGCTGGCGCGTGCCCTGGAGAGCATCCCGCCGGACTCGCCGGGGATCGAGCGGGCCATTCGCGCAAGCCTCTATAGCTGGCATTCCAGGGCGAAACTGGTGGAACGCACCCTGTCACACGGCACCGCGCTGCACGCCGTTGTGTTCAGCCCGGATGGGCGAATTCTGGCGACCGCGGGCGCAGACCACATGCTGCGGCTGTGGGACGTGGCCAAGGGTGGGCTGCTCTCATCGCCGATTCGCCACGAGCAGGCGATCCGCGCGATAGCGTTCAGCCCGGATGGACGAATTGTGGCCACGGCAAGCGATGACGGAGTGATGAGGCTGTGGGATGCGATGACCGGCTTGGCAGGCGGCAAACCGTGCTGCCACGGTGCCGCAGTAACCGCCGTATGTTTCAGCCTGGATGGGTCCAGGATGGCAACGGCGAGCCGAGCCGGTTCTGTCTTCTTGTGGGAGACTGAAACTGGGTGTGCGGTCGGCGGGCCGGCGGCACATGAGGCGCCGGTGCTGGCCGTCGCGTTCCATCCTGATGGCACAAAGCTAGCCATGGCAGGAGACGACGGTCTGGTGCGGTTTTGGAAGACCGCAGACGGAACGTGTTTGGGGGAGACGCTCCAGCACATCGCGGCCGTTACTTCTTTGACGTTCAGCCCCGATGGACGGAAGCTCGCCAGCGGCTGCCTCGACGGTCGCGCGCGACTGTGGGAATCCGATCGGTGGACAACCCTGGCGGAGATCCCCATCGGGAGCGAAGGCGGCTTCGTGGTCTATAGCCCGGTTGGCCGGTCGATCGCGACGACGAACCCGGATGGGACCTCGAGGCTCTGGGATACCGAGACTTTTCGACCGATCGGTGAACCACTGTCTCATCAAGGCCCGGTCGATTGTCTGGCTTTCAACAGCACTGGCACGCTGATCGCGACGGGCAGCCGGGATGGAACTGTCCGGCTCTGGGATGCCGACACTGCCTTGCCGATTGGGCCAGCACTTGCGCACCGCGGCCCGGTGAATGGCGTGGCATTTGATGCTGATAACCGGCGGCTTGCGACGGCGAGCGCCGACGGATTGGCGAGGTGCTGGCGGGTCCCGGCTCCGATCGAGGGCGATGTGGAGCAGATTGCGTGCTGGGTGCGTGTCACCACCGAGCTCGAGTTCGATGAAGGCGACGCGATCCACCGGCTGGACCAGTTGGCTGTGTGGGACCTGCGGCGCCGATTACAGGAACTGCGAGGTGCACCCTTGAAATGATCGGGATGTCGACGTGGTTGCTCTGGCTCCTCTGGCTCTGGGCAAATCGTTCCCCATGGATTCCAGCGTCAATCGTTGGGCGGAGGGGCGAGCGACATGAGGAACGCTTCGAGCTGTTGCCTACGCCGCGTGGGGAGCTCGGCGAACCGCCGAGCGGCCGTTGCGCCCTGACCGCCGTGCATCGCGATGGCTTCTGGAATTCCCGCGGCTCGGCCGTCGTGCAAGTAAGGGCCGGAGGCTCGAAGGCCCCAGAGGGGCGGAGTTCGCCATTCACGGGCAGATGCGGCATCTGTGCCCGGGCGAGCGCGATCTGGATTTGCGGGCCCGGGGGGCGCCGCGTTTGGTGATTCGCCGCCGAAGACGGTGTACGTGTCGGCGTCGCCGAGCGCCGGGCCCATGTCGTGCAGCAAGAGATCGCTGTAAATGCCCTCGACGCCGCCTAATTTCGGCAAATGGCAGGTCGCGCAACCGATGGTCTTGAAGGTTGCCTCACCGGCCTTGATTTGCGAGGCGATCTTGTCATCAGCCGGTTTGGCAGCGATTGGAACGGAAAGGCTGCGTACGTAGTCGATCAGCAAATTGGATTCGTCCTGGTCCATGTCGAGTCCTTTAGCAGCGACGCCGGGAAGGCGAGGATCAGCCGCCTGACGATGGCCGGGGACTTCGAGCCCCATTTCTCCGGCAGCCGCGGCCAGGACGAATTCCTCGAGTGTTGCTGTTTGTGCCTTCCATCCGAAGCGACCGACTCGCCCATCTTTGAGGCGGCTGACGCGTCCCTTGACCAGAGCCGAACCGGAAAACCGCCGTTTTGCGGCTGCTTCGATCGCTTCGGCCGGTATGGCATCGATCGGCCCGGCTCCGAACAAAGGAGGTGGGTTCCGCTCGGAGCTCTGAATCAAGATCGTGCCGTGGCGGCCAGGTACCGACTCGCGCCAGGCGTTATACGTGGGATCGGTGCTGTAGCGATGCAACACCACGCTGCGTGACTGCTGGAAGCCCGCGTGAATCCCGCTGGCGAGCCTGGGATCGGCTCGACGTTCGCGATTGGGCGAGGCCTGGGAGCCGTCACCGATGTGATACTCGAAACGTCCCGCTCCGAAGTCCATGCTCATGAAATACGAGTAACCCGTGTACGCGGCAAGGTCGCCGCCGGTCGCCGTGACGATTTCGATGTTCCGGTCGATGGCCCCGGCGCCGCCTGATCCACCCAGGTTGTGACAGCCCACGCACGATTGCGCGTTGAAAACCGGCCCAAGGCCATCACCGCCGTGGGCACGTGGGTCTTCTCTGGCCCAGACTCGTTCGAACAACTCACGGCCCAGCCTGCGCGTTCGCTCCGAGGGCGGCTCGAGAAGGGCCAGAGTCCGTGAACGGTCTGATGAGGTCAGCGACTTCAGGGGGCTCGGGTCTTCAGCTATACGATCTGGCGGGGGTGCAATCACGGGTCTTCGCGAGGAAGATGCCGGGGCGGCTTCCGCGGTGGTCTGTGTTTTCAACTTGGCGGGAGGCTCCGGTTGCAGGGACGGATCGTTTCGGTCCTGCGTTCGGTCAGAGATTTGCGAGGCTTTCGCGTTCGGTGCGTGTTGCGTGATGATTGATGGAGCGGACAGTTTTGCTCGGGATTCGAGGACCGAATTCCGGCGTTTAATCTCTGTCAGTCCAGGCTGGTTGAACCACAGTCCGGCAGCAACGAACAGGGGTGCGACCGCGATCAACGCAAAGATTTTAACTGAGTCGCCAACCATGGCTGTGAGCACTGAGCTTGCGAGTCCCGCAACAGGCGGAGCGATCAGCCCTGTTGTTGTTTCACCGGCGGCGAACCGGACCGCGGCGCGAGCGGTTTGCTCGGCCCATTCTCGATCAAATGCACCGGTGGTTGGAAAAGGCGATTTCGTGAAGCCCAAGCCGGTCAGTGCGAACAGGCCCGTGCCGGCACGGGAGAGTCTCTTCCGCAAACATTCCCGGCCCCGGTGAAGGCGAATCTGAACCGTTCCCAGGGGCCAGCCCAGCATCTGAGACACCTGGGGCTGGGTGCGTCCTTGCAGGTAGCAAAGAATAATGGGGAGGCGGTATTTGTCAGGGAGCCGGTCGATCTCGTTGTGCAGGTCGTCGTGGTCCATGGAGTCGCGCTCGTATTCTGTGAGATTTCGTTGACGAGAATTGATGTCGGCTTTGTGGCGTTCTGCGGCATTCCGTCTAGCCGCCTGGCTCCTTGCGCGTCGCGCCACGCGGAGCGCGACGCCGTGCAACCACGGGCCGAGTGATTCTGGTTTACGAATCGACCGAGCTTTCCGCGCCAGTATGAGAAAGACTGCCTGCGCCGCGTCTTGTGCATCATGCAGATTGCCAAGGACGTCAATGCAGACGCGGCGAACGACCGGACCGTGGCGCTCGACAATAGCGGCGAAAGCGGCCTCGGCTGACTCGTCGGTTCCGCGGAGAAAGCCTTGCACCAGTTGCGAATCGGTTCTCTCTGGAGGCTCTTCGTGACTCCGGAGAGTCTGGCCCACTGCCAATGCGGCCTGCGAATCTCGTCTCATCCGTCGTTGCCCTCTCGTCATCGGGTCGATCTAATAACGTAGTGGCATGGAGAGTCGGCCATCATTTCAGAATTCCCCGGAATTCTGCTGCGCGATCGGGCCGTCGAGCTTCTATTGAGCATAAACAGTGATGAGCTCAACGGATACATGCGGTTGCGCACGACGCCACGGGCTCATGGGTACAGGAGCAGCGGCGTGATCAATCCCGGCCACCGGTTTGAATTTGTCGAGGAATCGTACGAGGGGAATATACCGGCGATCAGTTGCGACGGACTCGTTCCGGGGTCGCAACTGGATCTGACCCACTGGCAGGGCAATCGCACTCCGGCGCGATACAAAGCGGACACGTCGACCGAGATCGCTTGGCACTCGGCGAGCGAGAGGCTCCTGGTGCGCTCTTGGCCAGACGCTTTCTCCCCGGGGCGAAACGTTATCTTCTGGCGTTTGAGCAAGACGGCAGCCTGTTCGATTTCCGTTACGAGCGGCCTCGATATGCGTGGGCCGACACGATTGTGCGGCCGATTCTGCCGGCGCCGGATGGCGGTGCGTTGGCTCGGGCGCTGGGACCAGAGTGGAGGAGCGAGGGTCTTCCGGGATGACCGCTATCTGTGGCACCGGGCGTCCGGTGGCTGATCGGCCCGGTGATATTGTGCGACGCTTGGCGCTGCTCGATCCGTGCTGAGCGGCGTGCTGGAAGGAGATCAAACGCTGCCGGGAGAAGCTGGGGGCTCAGTGACTGGAGCATCAGGGTTGTCGGGATCACCCTGGCCCGAGCCGGCCTCTTCTCCGTGCAGATGGCCCTCGTCCGCTACACGGATGACATGCTGAATCTGGGGCTCGAGTGCTCTTTGCAGGGCGACGAAGGAGCCGATCGCGCTGCTTCCTGGCTTCTTGTTTACGTAGTAGAGGTGCCCGCGCTCCTCCAGATGAAGCGCGAGTCGGTGTAATGCATAGAGACCTCCTGCGCCACCCACGATGCAGCAAATCCAGCACAGAACGGTCCAGGTATCCATGCAGTCGCTCCACGGCTGTCGAACGCATGCAGACTCTTGGGTATAGGACATGATGACGGATAGCGATCGCCGCCATGCGAAGAGTAGTGCAAGATGGTGAGTGGAAACATTGGAGACCTGAATGCGATGACGAACGAATCCGAGAACGTGCCCGACTTGCCTTTCTCTCAAGAGATCGAACCAGCCAAGGTCAGCTTGGAGTGGGAGGCAGAGATAGCGCCGTCGAGCGCGGTGAAGTCTCCGCGTCCATGGGGTCCGTGGGCGACGGTGGGCTGGACTATCATGTGCCTGGTCGCGCTGTTCGGCGTGCAGATCGCGGTTCAGATCATCTTCGCAATCGTCCGCCTTGCCGAGCATCCTGGCGCCGGGTCCGGTGATCTCTCGGCGATCGGCGAAGAGCTCTCGACCAATGGCAATATGCTGGCAGCGGCTACTCTGGCGAGCACACCCGCACTCGTTGGGCTCGTTACCCTGCTCATCTGGATCAGAGGGTGTCCCATTCGAGAATACCTTGGTCTGAAGCGGCCGAGCGCTCGGTCGCTCACTGTGGCGATAGCGGGCCTTGCTGTCGTGCTTGTCGGAACTGATTTGACCTCATACTTGCTCGGTCGCCCGCTCGTGCCGAAGGTCATGGTGGATTTCTACCGCAATTCGTGGGCACCTTTCCTCGTCTTCGCGGTGGTGGTGCTGGCGCCGCTGGGCGAGGAGACTCTGTTTCGCGGGTTTCTCTACAAGGGGATCGCATCGTCTCGAGCAGGGCCCATCACAGCGATCGTCGTCAGCACGTTGATTTTTGCTCTCATTCATTTCCAGTACGATTGGTACGGCGTCCTGGGCGTCGCTGTCATGGGGCTCTATCTGGGCATTGTCCGTTATGGGAGTTCTTCGTTACTGCTAACGATGCTTCTTCATGCGATCGCGAATCTGATTGCGACCGCCGAAGTGTACGTTCAATTACACCGGGCCGGGTGATCTAAGCCGTTTGCTCACGAGCACGACGATGGATCAGGCGGCAGAAGCCGTCCGGGATCTTGTCGATAGAACGATCTCAATTCGGCGTAGAGCTCGGGATGTCGTTTTTCGAGCACTCTCGGCTTTTCGAAGAAGCACTCCGTTGCGACCGCGAAGAACTCAGCGGGGTCGGTTGTGCCGTATTCGTCGAGCACGGTGGGCCGCCCCATCCAGGTATCGCGCTTGAGCCGTTCATACTCAGCATTGAGGACGCGTGCCCAGACAATATACTGGCTGCGCTGATCCAGGAGCGGGGCTCCGTCGACGGCGCCGTCTTCTCGATCCAGTTGATGGGCAAACTCGTGGAGAACCAGGTTTCTGCCATCATGCACGTCTGACGCCGATGCGCGGATCTCATCCCACGACAACACGACGATTCCATTGGACCACGATTCGCCGAGGTTCACGGTCTCACCTTCAAGCGCAAGTCCGCTTCCGACCGGCTTGACGGCTCTGGCGATGTACGCGCTGGGATAGACGAGCACTGTGGTGAGTTTCGGGTAGATGTCGGTGTCGCGGTGGAGCAAGAGCAAGCAGGCCTGAGCGGCAATCGTCACCTTGATCTCGTCCGTCAAAACCAGCCCACCGCAGCCTTCGAGAATCTTCTCGTGCAGGAAGACCTGGATCAATCCCCGAAGCTCGAGACGGTCGGACTCGGGCAGGCGGGCAAAGAAGCGGACGTTTTTCTCGATGATCTCGAGCCAGTGCACCGGAAAGGGCGCGGCCCTGAGTCGATTGCGCCGTCGCTGCTTGAAGAAGCCGAACACGTGCTGCACCTCGCTCTTGGGGTAATCGCATCCAAAGAATGCGAGGGCGACTTTCGCTCGAAACGCAGTGCCATCCATCAGTTTGCCGCGAACCACTCGCGGAAGCGAGTGATATCGGCGATTCTTACACATACGGCCGCGCTCCGGGTGCTTGGCCGCGAACGATTGCGGTGAGGCAGACCGAGACCATTTTGCGAGAGTTCAACATGGCCGGATATTCCGGGACTCCTCTGGCGAAGAAGCTGGGAATCAAGCCAGGCATGATCGTTCACGTCGTGAATGCGCCCGGCGACTACGCTGGGCTCTTGGATCCGTTCCCTGAGAACGTAATGATCTTGTCGAAGCCCGAACTCGAACTCGACCTGGTGCACGTCTTTACCAAGAGCCGGTCAGAGCTGGTCGCGTCGCTGAAAGCTCTTCAGAAGAAGATCAAGCAGAGCGGAATCATCTGGGTATCGTGGCCCAAGAAGTCATCCGGTGTTCCAACCGAAGTCACTGAGGATACTGTCCGCGAGATTGCACTTCCGCTCGGGCTGGTCGATGTCAAGGTCTGTGCTGTCGACGAGATCTGGTCCGGGCTGAAGCTGGTGATCCGGAAAGAGAATCGGAGATGACGGCCGATCGTGGCGCGAGTCTTCGGGAATCTGTCGTGAGCAACATCGATTGAATTGCGTAGTGAGGATCTTTGCAATGGGGCGCAAGATCATTCTGCGACGGCTGGGCATGGCGTTGCTGGTGCTCTTGGTCGTAGCGTTAGCTATTGTAATCAGACCTGCGTATCTTTGGTTAAGAGCATGGGTTCACGACGTGGCTGTGGTCGAGCAGTTAGCGCCGGGCATTGTCGATGATGCCAGCCGGCTCAACCAAACTCATGTCAAGGAAGTCTGGCGGATTCCAGCGGATCCAGACGCCGCAGAGACGCAGCTTCGTGAACTGCTCGCGCGCGCTCGAAAAGAAGGGCTTCGCGTTGCGATTGCCGGTGCAAGGCATAGCATGGGCGGGCATACGATCTATCCCGACGGGATCGTCGTGGACATGCTTGCGTTCAATCATATCGCGCTCGACGATTCTTCCGGAATTCTCCGAATCGGTGCCGGTGCCCGGTGGTCTCAGGTAATCGCCTATCTCGAGGCGCGGGGGTTTTCGGTCGGCGTGATGCAGTCGAACGACAACTTCAGCGTGGGGGGATCTCTGAGTGTGAACTGTCACGGCTGGCAGCACGACAGGCAACCGATCTGTTCCACTGTCGAGTCTGTTCGGGTGATGAAGGCAGACGGGTCGATCATGCGATGCAGCCAGGTCGAGAATTCCGAGCTGTTTTCCCTGGTCCTGGGCGGATACGGGCTTTTCGGGGTGATACTTGAAGTTGAACTTCGCGTTGTGCCCAACGAGCGCTATCGTGCGGAAAGTGAGGTTATTCCCGCCGAGCGGTACGTCGACCGCTTCCGCGAACGAGTGCGCGGCAGGTCGGATATCGGCATGGTGTATGGCCGGCTGTCGGTTGTTCCCGGGGAGAAGACATTCCTACGCGAAGCGATTCAGACGGTCTTCCGTCGCGCTCCGTGTGAACCAGAGGAAATACCAGGCTTGGCCGATTCGGGCGTGAGTGTGGTTCGACGCGAAGTGTTTCGGGCGCAGATCGGTAGCAAGGCCGGCAAGGAGGTGCGCTGGCAGGCAGAGAAGACCTTCGGTGAGCAGGTTGCGAGTCGTTACGTCTCGCGAAATCAGCTACTGGGCGAAAGCGCAGAGGTCTATCAAGAGCGGAACGCCGATCGCACGGACATCCTTCAGGAGTATTTTATCCCACCTGAATACACTGCGATCTTTCTCCAGAAAGCGGCTGCGATCATTCCGAGACACGAAGTCGATCTTTTGAACGTGACGGTTCGCAACATCCTCGAAGACCGCATCACTTTCTTGCGATACGCTGACCGGGAGATGTTCGGATTCGTCATGCTATTCAACCTACCGCGGTCACGGGAAGGCGACTCTTCAATCGAGCTCGCCACCAAAGAACTGATCGACGCGGCCCTTGCCTGCAACGGTCGGTACTACCTGACTTATCGTCTCCACTCGACGGCTGCACAGTTTGCTCGCGCGTACCCGCAGGGGGCCGAGTTCTTCGATCGCAAGCGGTTCTACGATCCGGCCGAGCTTTTTCAGAATCAGTTCTACTTGAAGTACGGGAAGAATTGAGGGATCGCGAGCGCTTCACGCGTTCACCAGCAGTCTGCCAGACCTCTCGCAGAACACGCTGGGCGCGCATGCAGGCCGTTGACAATCATGCTTGAACACCGCGACTGCTTGCGCTGCGAGAGAATCACTCGATACGGGATCAGCGCGTCAGGTGACCGGACGGCACGCCTTTTGCCGGTCATATGGCGCCTGGCGTCGAGTTCTTGAGGACCATGTCAATATGGAGAGTTCAATCATGCGCAGCAACCTGGGCTTCGGTGTCGTGCTGACCTCAGCCATTCTTGCTTGCGTCGGCGAGACCAATCTCTTCGCTCAGCAGCCCAACACTCAGCCATCGGCAGTGAGTACTTCGGTTCCCAACATCCAAGCACCTGGGGCGGCCGCAGTAACGAATCCGTCGAACGTATTACAACCGAGCACGGGGGTGGTGCCGGCGGGGACATCCGCAAACTACTCTGGGAATTCGGTGGTTCAGCCGGGCGCGACCACGACGATTCCTTCGAACGGTATGACCAACTACTATTATTACCCGCGCGAAACGGCGGCATGTTTGGCACGACCGCGCCGGGAACGTACTACTATTACACCGCCGCGTCGACCCCGGTGTACACCGTTCCCGCGCAGACGTACTACACGCCGGTTCGTCGCGGCTTCCCGTTCGGTCTGTTCCGTCGCCGATATGTGCAGCCGATGACGCCGACTTACTACACGACCACGGCCACCACGATGACACCGACCTACTATTACACGAGCCCCGGCAATTACTATACGCCGACGACGTATTACACGGTTCCGGCTGCGACGACGCCCGTGGGCACGTCCACCAGTTCGTTGGCCCCGGGCACAACGGCTCCTGCTTACACGCCGACGACCTACAATGTGCCGAATGAGAACTTGCCAGCGGGTACAACACCCCCGGCAACGGTCCCGTCCGGCGTGACCGCTCCATCGCGAACGATTCCGGCGCCTCCGTCGATCAATCCCAAGTGAGCGCTCTGAGGCTGTAAGTGAGTGATCAGTTCACGCTTGGATTGATTCAGCCGCCTGATGCGCATGAACATGGTGGCGGCGCTGCGTCCGGTGTGCGCGCCGAGATGCCGCGTGGGCTCGCCGGCGTTGGCCACTGTGTTCCTTTCAGTCACCGAGCGGAACGTAGATCTCGGGAGACCGGCTTTCGATGATGGGGAAGAGGCCACCCTTGGCGTACTGCTCGAAGTGAGGTGCTGCACGGTGAGCATCGAGCGCGGCCTGATCGTCGTATTGTTCGTATAGAAAGAACCGTCGCGGGTCGCTCGTCGAGCGATGTGCCAGGTACATGCGGCAACCCGCCTCGGCACGGGTGTGCGCGGTGAGTTTGTGGAATAGTGCGGCGGCCTCGTCTTCGTGTCCGGATTTGACGACGTAGGTTACGGCGACGCAGATCATATTCGTGCTCCCGGCTCGCTTGCCAAGGTGACGGCGGTTACGATGCACGAGACTTATCGTCGCTGAGAGAATGTCCAGACGCCAGCCTGAGCCGGCTGAGATTCCCAGTCGAGAATCTCGCATTCGCCAGCGCCTTCTTCCCGAGAATGCCAGATGACTGATGGCATGATTGAGCCTCGCCTATCGATTGCGTCGACGGACGAGATCCGCGCTGACTTTCCGGCGCTCAATCGCATTCATTGCGGCCATCGTGTTGCTTACTTCGATGGGCCGGGGGGGACGCAAGTTCCGCGGGTCGTTGTAGACGCGATGGTCGATTACCTCTATCACCACAACGCCAACACACACTGGGCGTTTCCCAGCAGTGGAGAAACTGACTCGGCGCTGCTCGAAGCGAGGATAGCTGTCGCAGACTTCCTGAATGCGACGCCGGCGGAAATCGCGTTCGGCGCCAACATGACCACTCTGACGTTTCATCTGGCACGAGCAATCGGGCGGCGCCTGGGCCCGGGTGACGCTGTCGTCGTCACAGAGCTTGATCATCATGCCAATATCGATCCCTGGCGGACACTCGAACGCGAGCGGGGCGTGAAGATCTTGCAGGTACGGATGATTCCCGAAACTGGCGAGCTGGACTGGACTGACCTTGCTCGGTGCCTCAACGACCACCGAACCCGGCTACTGGCAATCGGGGCCGCGTCCAACGCGCTGGGGACGATCAACGATGTTGCGCGGGCGGTTGCGATGGCGCGCGAGGCCGAGGCAATGTCGTTTGTCGACGCCGTCCACTTCGCACCTCATGAACTAATCGACGTAAGAGAATGGGGCTGTGACTTTCTGGCGTGCTCTGCGTACAAGTTCTACGGGCCTCATCTGGGCGTGCTCTTTGCACGGCGGGAGCGGCTCGACGCGCTTGAGGTCCCCAAGCTCGAGCCCGCGCCCGATGGAGCTCCGGAACGGCTTGAGACGGGAACGCAGAACCACGAGGGCATCGTGGGCATAGCAGCAGCGGTGGAATACCTGTCTTCACTCGCAAGGCCTTCCGAGGAAACAAACCGCGCGAGCCGGCGAATGCGCCTGCGTTCGGTGTTCGAGTGCTTTCACGGGCGAGGATCTGTTCTTCTGAAACAGCTCTGGGAGGGGCTGAGCGAGCTCGGCGGTGTGACGCTCTTTGGCCCTCCGCCAGCCTCACCACGAACGCCCACGCTTTCCTTCACTGTTGGTGGTCAATCCGCGGCACAAGTCAGCCGGCGCCTCGCGGATCGAGGTATCTTTGCCTCTCATGGCGACTTTTACGCGACAACGGTTGCCCGACGATTGGGCGTGGGCGAATCGGGGTTCGTCCGAATTGGCTGTGCCTGCTACACAACGAGTGATGAGGTATCCCGGGTCATCGAGGCGGTCGCTGCGATCAAAAGCGGGCGATGAATAGGGCTGTCCTCAGGCGGACTCGTGCCTATTTCGCGAATTCGGCGTGCGGGTGAGTCGTGTAGAAGTGCTGGTGGCGGACCGGGTCATGGAAGCGGTAAAGCGGAACCGTACCGGGCCGGGGATCTTTGTAGACATAAAATGCGATACCCTTTGGATTGAATCCGAGTCCGCGAGCCTTTTCACCGGTCGGCGCGTAACGTGTAGAAATCGTCGCGGGCCGCGTGCCAGTGGTACACGGGGACCGAATCGGGAACTCGGGGCTTGCAGACGTAGCAGGTCACTCCATCGCTGACCGAGTTGGGCCGATCGGGCGCATTGGGGGTGGTCGTATAGTAATGTGAGCCGTTCTTGGGGTGCAGCCACCGGTAAAGCGACGTGGCGTCCGGATGCGCCTCTGCAAAGACGTGCCCGATGATACCCTCAAGCTGGAATCGCGTGGCATCGAAGTGAAGGGCGATTTCCGTCTTGTTATAGTCGATACCGCACAGGACGCCATAGTCCTTGAAAAGGGTCACCCGCTTCAGGATCTCATCGTTCAGTTTCCGATTGAGCTTCGAGGCTCTGCCACCGGCAATCTGGGTCACCAGCTCATCGAAGTACTGGCCCAGAAGGCGGGCGACCACGCCCGAAAAGCCGTCGAGCTCACGGCGCTTGACTTCGTCGATTTCGATGCGAAACCGAGGTGCCCCGTTTGCCCCGGGTTCGATGTTGACGCTGGCTTTGACTTCGAAGCGAAACTTCCGCCAGCCTTCCGGCGTATCTGGACTGCGGCCGGTACGCTCCGAGATTGGGCCGGTCACCGGCGGGTGGAACTCGCCTTCAATCTGGCAGCCGATCAAGAGCCGTCGAGTGCGAGGCTCAATCGCATCGAGCCGGAACGAATGGACCGAGCCTCGATATCGGTCAGCCTTATCAAACGGACAGGGTGGAAGCTTCTCGACGATTGCGCCGAGGAAGTCCTTGCTGAGCTTTAATTCCCCGGACCCCTCGACTCGGCCGGACGCAAGCACAACGGAGGCGAGAATGCCGGCGAGGAACCATCGCCACCGAGCTGCCATCGCTCTTCTTTCTCCGTGGCCGCGGGCGGACATGCGACCGGTGCGACCACGTCCGGCAAACATTTGAGTAGCCACCCCGCTTTCAGTCGGACAACGCCGGACATGCTTCTACCGGCAAACGGTCGACGTGTACAGACGAAACAACCAGGCCGGGAAAGGAAAAAAGCGACTGCTTGCGGAATGTCAGTCCTTTCCACCGCGGGCGTATTTGCCGATCAGCCGTCCTTCGGCGAGGATGTGGCCCTTGATCGCCTTGAGCACGTCGGCTCGCGTGGCTTTGGGTCCAAGCTCGAGCTTGTCATCGAGAGCGTACAGCCGGAAGAAGTAGCGGTGTGTTCCGCTGGGCGGGCACGGCCCTCCGTAGCCGAGCTTACCGAAATCGTTCGTTCCCTGTCTTGCGTCGACTTCACTACCCAGGGGCGATGATTCTTCCATTAATGGGACAGGTACGGCCTCGGTGGCGGGAACTCCCTCCTTGAGCCCCGTGAGTCGAGCAGGCAGATCGAATACGACCCAGTGCGACCAGGTGCCACCGGGGGCATCGGGATCATCGCAAATGAGCGCGAGCGTGCGGGAGTTTTCGGGCACACCAGACCACGCCAGAGCGGGCGATTGATCCGAGCCGTCGCAGGTGAACCTACTTGGGATCATGCCGTCGTCAGTGAACGCCGAACTCCGGACCTGGATCGTCAGTCGTTCAGGGGATGGAAGCGGATCTGCCTGACCGCACCCTGCGGTCGACACAAGGACAAGCGTGATCGCGATTCCGGCGTAAGAAATCCGCGTGAAAGTGGAAAGATAGGTTAAAGGCATGGCCCGTCTCCTCGTCAGCCGGTCAGTTCCACCGAAGACCACGATGCTCGTGCTGTGCAAAGCATGCAAGGTGCGGGCCATCGGTCGGTCGAAACCTGCTGACGAGGCACGGGCCATCGAATCGACTCGCTTTCGCGATCAGTTCTCAGGAGTGCTTCGGGTGAGGCTGGTGGCGGCGGCTGGGCAGGCGAATCTTCTGCGGCACTATTATCAGCGAGCGAGGGCCGGTCCAAGAGATCTGCACGCGGCGGTAATAGAACAGAACCCGCAGGCGCGGATGCTGGAGCGGCGCTTGGTATCGGCGTCGGGGCGCCCTGGGCTGGTGGATTGCCGCTGGCGGGCGCTGCAGCCGCCGCTGGCGCGGGGGGAGGGAGGAAAGTCGTGCCGGTAGGGGCCAGACCTCGAGGAGAAGGCGGCGGTTCGGTCACGATTCGGGTAACAGGCGCGGAGAGACTCCCCACGCCGGCGTTCCCCAATCGCCGCTCGACCTCGGCCAGTCGTTGTTCCAGTTTGGCCAGCCGCTGTTCGAGCGAATCGATGCGTCGACCAACCGAGCCGGATTGTCCTGTACGGGCGGGAACTACCGTCACGGGTGACGCAGGTTGGACTGGCAATGCCGCAGGGGCAGGGCTGGGTGCAGCAGCGCTGGGTGTCGAGTGAGCGCGCGGGGGCGGTGGCACAGGCGCGATGGCAGCGGGTGCGGCTGGAACCGCGGGTGCTACAGGCGCCGCGGGAGCTGCTGGAGCCGGCTCTGCCGTGGAAGCCGTTGCGGGCTGTGGCGACGTCGGGCGCTGGCCCGACCTGCCGAGGACTTCGAGCAGCCTGTCGACCTTGCGCTCAAGGTTTCTCAGGCGGTCGTTGTCGGAAGGCGCATCTTGTGCCACGACGCCGGCTCCAGCCGTGACAATTGCCACGGTGACCAGGCCGAGGAAAGCGAGTTTCAACTTGGACAGAAGCATGGCTTTGAGGACTCCTTCAGTCAGTGTGGCGACCGAAGTCGAGGCAACTTCGGCCAGGGAAGAACGGGTCGCGACCATGGTCGCGATGCGGATCGTCGATTCAACGAGGGACGGCGGGACGGTGAGTGCTTGAATATCATGAGTCAAGGTGGTGGCCAGTGCCGCGGCCGTGAGCGCGAGGCCGCGGCGAGTGAGGCGTTCGCGCAGCCGAACCTTGGCCCGGGCCAAGCGGCTGGAGAGAGTTCCTTCCGAGACTCCGAGCCGGCCAGCGGCTTCGCGGCGTGAGAGCCCTTCGAGCTCGCACAGAATAATTGCGGCCCGGTGGCGCTCAGGAAGGCGGCCTAGCTCCTCGTCAAGGATGGAGCGGAGCTCGGTTGCCTGAATTTCGTCGATCCTTTGCGGTGTGGGCATGATTCGCAGCCGTTTCTCGCTGGCCTGCTGGCGCGAGGCTCGGGCGCGGGCATCGAGCGCGGCGCGACGGGCGACGCCGTAGAGCCAGCTTGCCAACTGTTCTCGCCTTGCGATTTCCGGCGCTTTCGCGCGAGCACCAGGAACGTTGCCTGGAACGCATCCTCGGCCGCATGCCGGTTACCCAAAACACGCCGGCAGACACCTAGCACCATGGCACCATGGCGGTCGACCAAAGCCGTAAACGCGGCCTCGGCGGAGTCTTCCGTTCCGGCCACGAACTGTTCGAGCAATTCTTCATCGCGCAGCGGCCCGGCCACTCCGCTACGGAAAAGCGTGTTGAGCTGGCGCAAGACCTGACGCGCCGATTCGCCCGGCATGTTCGGAGCCACCTCCCGTTCTCTCGAATCGATCTACCCTACACCTGTGTTCGAGAGACGGGCGCGTCCATTTTTTCTGGACAAACAAGGAATTGGGGCCTTTTCGTGCGATTTTTTGGCGCGCACCGATACCGATCCGCGTACACGATGCACGCATGCTTCACCGCACGGTTTTTTTGCGAGAGTGAGTATTCTGCGCGAGAAACGAACGAGACGACGGAGAAACGTCGCTGGCTGGCACGACTGGAGGGTCAGGATAGTCTTGCTAACCGGGTGACTTTGGTCGCGAGATCACTCAGCCTTCTTTTTGCCTGCTCCCTTCCCTGCTCCCTTCTGGAACTGGATCTTGGAGGCGACGTTCTTGTCCTTGTCGTAAGTCACTTTCACGTTCACTTTCTTACCAGCGTCGGTCCGTTCTTTGACCAAGCTGTGCAGTTTGTCGAGGTCGTACTTGGTATCCTTTTTCGTGGGGTACTCGGTTTCGTCGGTTACCTTGATCTCGACTTCGTTTTTGTCTTTGTCGACAACGGTGATCTTTTTGCCCTCCTTGTCGACCTTGGTGAGTGCGCCGATCAGCTCTTCGGCGAACACCGTTGCGACGAACAACGACATCGCGGCACAACAGACGGTGAGACGGAGCAAAAGTTTTCTGCGGCTCAGCATTGGACTTTGTCCTCCAAGCGCCAGGCGAGAGAACACCGAACCACGAGCCGCCGGCGTCTCCGTGCGGGGAAGCCAGCAGGGCGGCCCATCGGCAAGCTGGTGTCGCAATATTATGAAGTACGCTCTTGTCCCGTTGTAGTGGGCACCCGCCGTGGTGCATGTAAAGATTTCTTCGCAGAATGCAGTTGGTGTGTTCTTCAGAGGCTGAACTAGCGATCGACCGACGCAAACGTTCAACTCAAATTCGTTACCGATGGATGTGGTGCAAGTTGAATCCGAACGGGAAACGCTTCGTTGCCTCTCGGGTCATATCATCGTCTTGGGTCTCTATGGTAATGTGAGAGATCTTCACTGCAATGATCGAGCTGGACGAACCCGCACGCCGCAAACGGGGCTGCTTGACGAGTGTAGTTTATAATAGAAAGTCCGCCACCGTTGCCTACTTCCGGGATTGGATCAGGTATGAGCGCTCTACTGCACAATTGCCTGGAATTTCTCCGCTTTTGCGCGTCGAGAATCTCGCGAGTATTACTGTGCCGCGGTGTTTGTTGCGTGTTACTGGCTGGTGTTGCTGGTTGCCAGTCGAACGCGGCAAAAGTTGCGCCGGCAGAGGCGCCGGTGGTGCCGGTGAGCCAGCCCATCGAGAGGGAAGTCACGGACTACGCGGAGTTTACCGGGCAGACCAAGGGCATCTTCTCGAATGACATCATTCCCCAGGTCAACGGCTACCTGGTCCAGATGCCGTTCGAGGAGGGAGCGGAGGTCAAGAAAGGGGATTTGTTGTTTGAGGTCGATCCCCGGCCGTACAAGGCCCAGCTCGACCAGGCTCAAGGCCAGGTTGATCTAAACAAGGCCCAGCTCAAGCTGGCGATGGTCAACCTCGCCCGGAATCGCGCGATCGAATCTGCGTCGCCCGGATCGGTCAGCCAGCAGCTCTTTGATCAGGGCCAGGCTGTCGTGGACGAGGCCCGTGCCAGGGTTGCTGCCGCCGAGAGGAGCATGGATCTTTACAAGCTGAATTACGAATTCACCAGAGTCGTGTCGCCTATCGACGGCCAGATTAGCCGCTACTACATGACCAAGGGCAACCTGGTCAATCAGGATCAGACGCTCTTGACGACGGTGGTCTCAGTGGACCCGATGTATGTTTACTTCGAGGTGGACGAGCCTACCTTGACGCGGTATTTGAAGGCTTCCAGCGAGGGAAAGGTGCAGTCGACCAAGGATGCGGCGAAAATGCCGGTCTCAATGGGGCTGCAAGGCGAGATTGGGTTCCCGCACGAGGGGACCGTGAATCTCGTGAACAATCAAAGCAACGCCGGGACGGGCACCACTCTGCTGCGAGCTGTATTTCCAAACCCGGTTCCCAAGGGGGGGCGACGAGTGATCTCGCCCGGTATGTTCGCCCGAATCCGTCTGCCGATCAGCCTACCACATCGGGCGCTGCTGGTGCGTAACCGGGCGATTGCGTCGGATCAAGGTCTGAAATACGTTTACGTGCTCGATGCTGACAACAAGATCCAGTCGCGCCGGGTCACGGTGGGTGCGCTCGAGGACGACGACCTGAGGGTGATCGAAGGCGGGTTGAAGCCGGACGACTGGATCGTCAGTGGCGGGCTTTTGCAGATTCGGCCGCGGATGGAGATCCGGCCCGAGCGGGTGGCAATGCCGATGTTCGGCCAGCCGGTCGTGCCCGAACACAAGGTGGCCGAGCCCAAGACCAAGTCGACCAAAGCGGGTTCAGCCGGTCCGCCGGTGCTGCCGGTAAGCCAGCCGGTTCCAAGGGAAATCACCGACTACGTGGACTTTACCGGGCAAACCAAGGCTGTTCAGACAGTGGACATCATCCCGATGGTCACCGGTTATCTGGTCCAGATGCCATTTCAGGAAGGCGCGGAGGTGAAGGAAGGAGACTTGCTGTTCGTCGTTGATCGCCGGCCATACAAAGCCCAGCTCGATCAGGCCCAGGGCCAGGTCAATCTGTATCAGGCCCAACTCAAGCTGGCGAGAACGACTCTTGCCCGTGACCGGGCGGTCAATCTGATTCGGCCCAGCTCGGTCAGCCAGCAGCAGATTGATCTGGACGAGGCCAGCGCCGAGGAAGCCCAAGCCAGAGTGGATGCCTATGAAAAGAGCATGGAGCTCTCTCGTCTGAATCACGAATTCACCCGGGTGTTGTCTCCCATCGACGGCCAGATCAGCTACTACCGTAAAACTCTGGGCAACCTGGTGACCCAGAATCAGACGCGTTTGACCACGATCGTATCGGTCGACCCAATTTACGTCCATTTCGAGATGGACGAGCCCACCCTGTTACGGCACCGCACGGCGCTCAACGAAGGGAAGCTCCGGCTGCCCAAGGACCGTACCAAGATACCAGTCCTCCTGGGTCTTCAAGGCGAGGAAGGCTACCCGCACCCGGGGACCATCAACTTTGTCGACAACCAGGTGAATGCGGCGACGGGCAGCATCCTGGTGCGGGGTGTCTTTCGCAACCCGATGCTCCAGAGCGGCCACCGGCTGATGGCACCGGGCCGATTTGTGAGGATCCGGCTGCCGATCGGCGAACCTCACCGTGCGCTTCTGGTGATCGACCGGGCGATTGCGTCGGACCATGAGGGGCAGAAGTACGTCTACGTGCTCGATGCTGAAGACAAGGTTCAGTCGCGCCGGATCACGACGGGGGCACTTCAGTCGGATGGCTTGAGGGCAGTCGACGAGGGACTGAAGCCGGACGACTGGGTGTTGAGCGGCGGAATTCTGCAGACCCGGCAGGGTGGGAAGATCAAGCCGGAACGGGTGCCGATGCCGACGCTGGGCCAGCCGCCCGCTGCCGCTTCACCGCCGGCGGGGTCGGGCTCGTCGGGCTCGTCGGTATCGCCGGCAATCAATACGCGCCGAGTGATCGAGGGCCAGCGGCATGCTCTCAAAATTCTTCATCGATCGGCCGATCTTTGCGACGGTGCTTTCGGTCGTCATCACGTTGATCGGCGGGATCTCCCTGTTCTGGCTGCCGATGGCGCAGTATCCGCGAATCACCCCCCCGGGATATCGGTGACGATCAACTACCCCGGGGCGAGTGCCCCGGTCGTGGCCGACACGGTGGCCGCGGTCATCGAGCAGCAGGTCAACGGCGTGGAGGGCATGCTGTACATGTCCTCGCAGATGGGGAACGACGGGTCGTACACGCTGACCGTGACCTTCGATATTGGAACCGACGTCAATTCGGCGCTCGTCATGGTGCAGAACCGGGTGGCACTCGCCATGCCGCAGTTGCCGCCCGAAGTCCAGAACCAGGGGATCACGATCCGCAAGCGAACGCCTGATAATTTGTTGATCGTCAGTTTCTATTCACCCGACGATCGCTATGACGACATCTACCTGAGCAACTACGCCACGATCTTCGTCAAGGACGAACTCTTGCGAGTCTACGGCGTGTCAGACATCACTTACATGGGCCAGCGCGACTACAGCGTCCGCGTCTGGCTCAAGCCGCAAGAGCTGGCCTCGCGCGGCATGACCGCCATGGATATTGCGAGCGCCATCCGCACCGAGAACATCGATGCGCCTGCCGGTCAGATCGGCCAGATGCCCGCGCCCAGGGTCAATACGTTCCAGTTGCCGATCGACACGCTGGGCCGGCTCACGAATCCGGAGCAGTTCGGGGCGATTGTGGTCAAGGCCGGCTCGATTGATTCGGGCATCCGGCGACGGGGATCGTCCGGCTGCGTGACGTGGCGCGGCTGGAGCTGGGCGCGCAGAACTACAACCAGTCTTGCACGTTCGACGGCCACCAGTCGGTGGGTCTCTCTCTCTACCAGCTTCCCGGCACCAATGCGCTTGACGTCGCCAAACGGGTGCGGGAGAAGATGGAGGAGCTCAAGACCCGCTTTCCGGACGGTCTCGAGTACGCAATCGCCTATGATACGACGCCGTACATCAGCGAGTCGGTGTTCGAAGTCTTCAAGACGCTCCGCGACGCAGTGATCCTAGTCGGCCTCGTCGTGCTCGTGTTCCTCCAGGACTGGAGGGCGATGATCCTGCCGATGATCGACGTGCCGGTTTCGCTGATCGGCACGTTCGCGATCATGGCGGCGATGGGCTTTACGCTCAACAACCTGACGCTCTTCGGGCTGGTACTGGCGATCGGCATCGTGGTCGACGATGCGATCGTGGTGCTGGAAAATGTGGAGCGGATGATGGCGAGGGGGCTTGACGCGAGGACCGCGACGATCAAGGCGATGGAGGAGATCACCGGGCCGATTCTGGCGATCACGCTGGCGCTTTCGTCGGTGTTCGTGCCGTGTTGCTTCCTGGGTGGGATCACGGGCCAGTTCTTCCGGCAGTTCGCGGTGACCATTGCCGTGTCGACGATCATCTCGGCGGTGAATGCGCTCACCATGACGCCTTCGCGTGCGGTGCTGATCTTCAAGACCGAGCAAGCGGCTCACGGTGGGCATGAGCTCAAGCGCGAGGCGTTGCCCTGGTGGTTCTTTGCCCTCTTGGGCGGTCTCTTGACTTTCCTCTACGGCCCGGACTATATCGGCGCGAGGTCAGGTCTCCCTGTCTCCTCCGCTGGAACCGGGAAGGCAGAAGCCTCCGGCTGGATGCAGTGGGCACTCACGATCCTCTATTTCGCGCCTCCCGGGCGCTCCTGGGTGCGGCGGCCGGCTGGTTGATCATCCGACCCGTGAATGCAGTCCTGGGCTGGCTCTTCCGGGGCTTTAACCGCTTGTTCGACATCGTCACACTCGGGTACAGTTGGTTGGTCGGCAAGCTGCTGCGCATCAGTCTGGTCGTGCTCCTGGTCTACGGCGGACTGGTGTATCTTTCGTATCGGGTCTTCCAGCAGGCACCCACGGGCTTCATTCCCCAGCAAGATCAGGGCCGGCTGATCCTCAGTGTGCAGTTGCCCGACTCGGCATCGCTGCAGCGATCGCAAGAGGCCGTGGCCCAGGTCAACAAGATCACGCTCGCAACGCCGGGCGTGGCCCACGCGGTCAGCCTCGCGGGAATGTCGTTTCTGCTCCAGTCCAACGCCTCCAATTTCGGTTCCGGGTTCGTCGTCCTCGAGCCGTTTGACGATCGGAGACCCCCAAGTTTGTTCGCCGACTTAGCGGCGTGGCCGAGGCGGATTCGGGAAGGCACATTCGGTAAAGCGCGGCCCGCCGTGGGGTCTGATGTGCGATTGATGCCCGCGCTCGAGGACGTCGCTTTGATCCCGTCAGCCGGAAGTGACCTGAACATCGTGGCCTCGGTCAATGACGTGCTCCATTTCCGCGTATTCGACCGCCAGGGCAAGCTGGTTGTCGACACCGATGCCAAGAAGCTTCGCGGACAGTCTGAAGAAATCGAACGTCTGAAGGGGCGGCTTGCGGGCTTGTGGGCGCCTCATGAGCTCTCAGGGCGCGAGAAGCGGCAGGTGATCGAGGCGCTCTCAGCGATTCTCGATCTGACTCCTCTGGGGCTGCATGCCGATGACATCATGGCGCGGCTCATACCCGAGTACAGAAAGCGGGTCAAGGATGCGATCGTGAGCGTGCGCAATTCCTCACCGATCCCCGGCCTGGGCGTTGCGGGGGGGTTCAAGATCATGGTCGAAGACCGCGGCGGCCGCGGACTCACCGATTTGCAGACCGAGACCGACCTCTTGACGCGCAGGCTGCGGACCCAGCCCGGTCTGGCCGATGTTGCGACCGGGTTCCGCTCGAACGCGCCGTCGATCTGGCTGGACATTGACCGGACCAAGGCGGTTGCGCCTGGGAGTTGCGTTCGAGGACGTGAATCAGACGCTGTCGATGCTCTTAGGCTCGCTGTACGTCAACAGCTTTAACCAGTTCGGCCGGCACTGGCAAGTGACCGTCCAGGCAGACGGGGAATACCGCAACCGGATCGAGGCCTTGAACCTGTTCCAGGTCCGGAGCAACCGTGGCGAGATGATCCCGCTCGGCACGCTGGTGAACGTCAATCGGGTGAAGAGCGACCGCGGCGGGCCCATCGTCGTCACGCGCTATAACTTGTACACATCTGCATCAATAACGGGCAACATGCTGCCGGGGTTTAGCTCGGGAGACGCCATCAAGGCCATCAACGCGACGGCGCACGACAGCCTACCCTTGTCGATGAGGGAGGATTGGACCGAGCTGATGTTCGTGCAGATCCGGGCGGCGGAGAAGAACCCTGCCTTGTTCGTTTTTGCGCTGGCGGTGGCCAGCGTCTTCCTGGCATTAGCTGCCCTGTATGAAAGCTGGCGCTGCCGCTGGCGGTGATTCTGGTGGTACCGATGTGTCTTTTGTGCTCTGTAACGGGAGTGCGCTATTCGGGCCGGGACGTCAACATTTTTGTGCAGATCGGGTTGGTGGTGCTGGTGGGGCTGGCGTGTAAAAACGCCATCCTGATTGTCGAATACGCCAAGCAGAAACAGGTCGACGGCTGGTCTCGCTTTGAGGCGACGCGGGAGGCCTGCCGGCTGCGGCTGCGTCCGATCCTCATGACCTCGTTTGCGTTCATCATCGGGGTGATTCCACTGGCTGTGGCTTCAGGCGCCGGCGCCGAGATGCGGCGGTCTCTGGGCATCGCCGTATTCAGCGGCATGGTCGGCGTGACGTTGTTCGGCATCTTCTTGACGCCGGTTTTCTTCTCGGTGATCCAGGGGCTCTCCGGGGTACGGATGCTAGAGACCGCGGCGGTTCGATGGGGCGGCTCGACGTTGCTCTCTGGACTCGGGGGGCTGTTGATCGGCTACGTGCTGGCGCAGCTTGGCGTCTTTGCGCTGCCGCGGGCGCTCTGGCTCTGCGGCTCGGCGGGAAGCCTGGGTGCTTTAGGGGTGCTTGCCCTTCATCAGATGATCCGCCAGCGGTCTCGGGCCAGCGCAGCGGGCCTCTCTGCTCCTGTTGATTCCGGTGCTCCGGGTGGAGACCAAGAACCGTGATTTCGCGCTTCTTCATCGACCGTCCGGTGTTTGCGATCGTCCTGTCGGTCGTGTTTGTGCTAGCGGGCGGCGTGGCCGTGTTCACGCTGCCGATGGCACAGTACCCCGAGGTGACACCGCCGACGGTGCTCGTCTCGGCCATTTATCCAGGTGCCAACGCCCAGACGGTGCGGAACGTGGTGGCCGCGCCCATCGAGGAGCAGGTCAGCGGTGTCGAGAACATGCTGTACATGTCGTCGCAGTGCACCAATGACGGTGCCTACAACTTGACGGTGACGTTCCGGCTGGGCATGAACACCGACATGGCTCAGGTGCTGGTGCAGAACCGCGTCTCACTGGCGCTTCCGGTCATACCACCGCTGGTGCAGAACGAGGGCATCAGCGTCAAGAAGATGTCGCCCAACACGCTCATGATCGTCAACTTGCTTTCTCCCGATGGCCAGTATGACAGCACGTTTTTGAGCAACTACGCGACCATTTACTTGAAGGATGAGCTGGGGCGACTTCCCGGCGTCGCGGGCATCACCTATCTGGGCCAGCGCGATTACAGCCTACGGGCCTGGCTTGATCCGCAGAAGCTGGCGTCACTCAATCTGAGCGCCATGGATGTCGTCGCGGCGATCAGCCAGCAGAACTTACAGGTCGCCGCCGGCCAGATCGGCCAGCAGCCGGTTCCGCGCGGCCAGCAGTTTCAACTCACGATCAACACGCTGGGCCGGCTGATCGAGCCGGAGCAGTTCGAGGCGATCATCTTGAAGGCCGGTAATCAGTCGAACCCGCAGATGCAATCGTCAACGGGGGCCCCGACCAGTGCGGGAAGCGCTGGCCAGGGTGGGCAGGGCGGCGAGACGGCGCCGGGAGGTGCGGCCGATCAGGGGGGGGCGAGCAGCCAGGGCGCATTGCCTCAGGTCCCCGGGATTGTCCGGCTGCGCGACGTGGCCCGGGTTGAACTGGGCTCGCGGCAGTACGACCAGTCCTGCACGCTCGACGGCCGTCCGTCGGTGGCGATCTCGATCTATCAGTTGTCCGGATCGAATGCGCTCGACACCGCCGAAGGCGTCAAGGCCAAGATGAGGGAGCTCAAGACCCGCTTCCCCGATGGAGTGGATTATCAGATTGTCTACGACACCACTCCGTTTATTCAGGAGTCGGTTGACGAGGTGTTCAAGACGCTACGTGACGCGGTGATCCTGGTCGGCATTGTCGTGCTAGTGTTCTTGCAGGACTGGAAGGCCATGATCCTGCCCATGATCGACGTGCCCGTCTCGCTGATCGGCACGTTCGCGATCATGGCGGCGATGGGCTTTTCGCTCAATAACTTGACGCTCTTCGGGCTGGTTCTCGCCATCGGGATCGTGGTCGACGACGCCATCGTCGTGCTCGAGAACATCGAACGTCTGATTGCCACGGGGCTCGATTCACGGACGGCCACGATCAAGGCCATGGAGGAGATCACCGGCCCGATCCTGGCGATCACGCTGGTTCTCTCGTCCGTGTTCGTGCCGTGCTGTTTCCTGGGTGGGATCACGGGCCAGTTCTTTCGCCAGTTCGCGGTTACGATTGCCGTCTCGACAATCATCTCCGCAATGAACGCACTGACGATGACTCCCTCGCGGGCGGTGCTGATCTTCAAGACGGAGGAACACAGCCATGGTCATGAGCTGAAGCGCGAGGCGTTGCCCTGGTGGATCTTCGGCGTGGTCGGTGGTTTTCTGGCCATGTATTATGGGCCTCAGTATCTCGCCGGACGGTTTGGTCTGCCTGCGCCGGCCGATGCTCTAAGCCTGGCGGAGGTTTCGGACTGGACGCTTCGTGGGGTGAGTGCCGCCTATTTCTCCGGCGGCGCGCTCCTGGGTGGAGTGATCGGCTTATTGATCATCCGGCCGGTGAACGCCGTGCTGGGGTGGCTGTTTCGCGGTTTCAATCGGCTGTTCGACCGGATGATCGCGGTGTACGGCCGCATTGTCGGAGGCGTGCTGCGTCTGAGCGCCATCGTGCTGATGCTCTACGGCGGTCTCCTGGTGCTGACATACTGGCAGTTCAACCACGCGCCCACGGGGTTCATCCCGCAGCAAGACAAAGGTTATCTGCTGCTCAACGTGCAGTTGCCGGATTCTGCGTCGGTGGAGCGAACTCAGCGGGTGATGGCCCGTATCGAGAAGGTGGCGGGCGGGTACGATCTCAAAGTGATTCCGCCGGCGATCGACTCCAGTCGCATGCCGACAGCAGGCGAGGGCCTGGTGGCTATTGGTGTCGTGGATCAACAGCTTTATTGCCGCATTTTCGATCTGGATCGTCAGATGGTCGTTGACACCAGTGAGAAACGGCTACCAGAACAAACCCGGCGAATTGAAGATCTCAAAAAGCTACTGGCCGGCTTGCGGTCTCCCGACCAACTTTCCAATACGGAGAGAAAGCAGGTGATCGAAGCTGTCACATCAATTGTCGGTCACACTGAGGCCCGCGGTACGCCGGGGGTCGAGCACACTGTGGGGGTTTCGGGCCAGTCGCTGCTCTTGAATGCCAACGCGCCCAATCTGGGCTCGATGTACGTCATGCTCGAGGAGTTTTCCAAGCGGCACGGTGCCAGTCTCACAGCCGACGCCATCGCCGCGGACCTGAAGCGACGCTGTCAAGGCAACGTGCGCGGCGCGATTGTCTCTGCGTTCGGGGCTCCGCCCATCGACGGCCTGGGCACAACCGGTGGCTTCAAGCTGATCATCGAGGACCGCGGTAATCTCGGGCTCGAATACTTGCAGCGAGTCAGCGATGCGATCGTGGAACGGGGCAACGAGACGCCGGGCCTGCAGGGGCTGTTCAACAGCTCGTGCGCCAACACGCCCTGGCTTTACCTTCAGATTGACCGGACCAAGTGCGTGGCCCTGGGCGTGCCGGTGAGCGAGCTGTTCAACACGCTGCAGGTCTACCTGGGTTCGTACTACGTCAATAATTTCAACAATTTCGGCCGGTCGTGGCAGGTGAACATCCAGGCCGATCAGCGGTTCCGCGGCGACCCGAGCGATATCGGTCAGCTTCAGGTGCGGAACAACAAGGGGGACATGATCCGGCTGGCCACGCTGCTGGACGTCAGCAGCACGAGCGGGCCGGTGATGGTGATGCGTTACAACATGTATTCCGGGACTGCAATCACCGGCAACGCGGCGCCTGGGACCAGCTCTGGTGAAGCGATTGCGCTCATGGAGGAGATTGCACGGCAGGAATTGCCACGATCGATGGCGCCCGACTGGACGGAACTGGCGTACATGCAGCTCAACGCCGGCAGCAGCGCGACGATTGCTTTTGCGCTGGCGGTCGTCTTCGTTTTTCTCGTGCTTGCGGCTCAATATGAAAGCTGGAAGCTGCCGCTCGCGGTGATTCTGGTGATGCCGATGTGCCTGCTCTGCTCACTGGTGGGTGTGCAACTGGCGCGCATGGATGTCAGCCTGTTCACTCAGATCGGATTCGTGGTGTTGGTCGGCCTGGCCAGCAAGAACGCCATCTTGATCGTCGAGTTCGCGAAGCAGAGCCAGGAGTCAGGTACACCGCGGGCGGAAGCAACCATCGCGGCCTGCCGGCTTCGGCTACGGCCGATCCTGATGACGTCATTTGCGTTCATCTTTGGAGTCGTGCCGCTGGTGCTGGCCGAGGGGGCCGGCGCGAGATGCGCCGAGCACTCGGAACGGCAGTTTTTGCCGGCATGCTCGGGGTCACGCTCTTTGGCATCTTCCTCACGCCGGTTTTCTATTATGTCATCCAATGGTTCGGGCAGAAGAAGCAGGAATCCATTCCTGGTGAGAACCATGAGTCGACCAAGCAAGTCGAATTGGTGGCGTCGGCGCCCGAATGAGCATGGGTCTTCGAGGAGAATTCGATGCTCATCGTCAGCAGGCCCAATGGCAGTCGGGGACTCATGGTCTAGCGGGGGCCCAGATTGTCGCTGCCAGGTACCGCGCTCCATCCGGTTGATCGTGATAATAGTAGACCGCGACAACCTTGCCATCGAGGCGGACGACCGAGCGGACGTAACCGATATCACGCCCGCCGGCGTCGTCGCGCAAGGTGATGCGCGGAGACCAGGTCTTGCCGTGGTCACCGCTCAAGCGAGCGTAGATTCCGAACGGCTCTCTGCGGGAGCCGAAAAGCAGGCAGAGCCGGTTGTCAGGAAGCCGAAGCAGGCTGGGCGGGTTTCCCTCGCCGGTATCGGGCTCCGGCTTGGATAGAAACGACCAGGTCAAACCGTCGTCGTGAGACGCATAGGCGTCGATCCAGCTCTGCGGAGGATCCTGCCGGCGGATGGTCGTCACGAGATCGCGCGGCGAGAGCCTCAGGGAGGAGGGCATGATTGCATAACCGACGGGTTCGGGACCAATGAACGAGAGAAATCTCCAGGTCAGTCCGCCGTCGACTGTGCGGACACAGAAGGGTCGACCCTCACGGCTATTCGCTTTGGACGCAGTGAGAAAAAGGGTGCAGCGGGAACGACCGTCGACGATAAAATCCGTTCGGCCCATGACCCCCTTCTGGTCGAAGAGCGGCAGGCGGTAGGGACCTTGCCAGCTTGCACCCCGGTCGTACGAGTAGAAGAAACGGGACATCCCGTCGTTGCTGTTCTCCATTCGGACGGTCATTGCGAAGTCGGGATGGTCGAAACGAATGGGTGTGCGCAGTTCGGTCGGTTGATCGGGTGCGAGTCCGGGCGGCATGATTCCGTGGCGCATGCCAGGGGTGCCGGCCAAGACACCCTGGGGTTGCGGAACTTCAACCGACCAAGTGGTTCCACCGTCCCGGCTGCGCCAGCAGGAATTCCTCGGGTTTTTCCTTGTTGATATGGTGAAACGGACCGCGATCCTTGTCGGTCCCACGACTGAATCCGACCAGGATCTCATCGCCCCACGACCAGATCCCGTGGTTGGCCGGCCAGCCTGCGAAACGACCTTGCTCCCGATAAACCACGATGTGCTGTGATGCCACTGCCGACTCTTGTGTGAACGTGAGGCCGGATAGCGCGCCGAGCCAAAGCAAAAACATCTGAGAGTTCCTCGATTGATGCAGCTTGTGCGTGGGGGGAATGGAAAACGATCGTCAGGCTGAAAGGCTGACTTACTCTGATACGGTCCGCGAGTGTGGAGAACCGTGGCACGGTCGGTCCGGACGCCGCTATAATTGCGATTTGTCGACGTACGAGGAAAGCAACTTCTCCAAAACGAAGGGGCGGAATGCTCTCGCCAGTGTCGCAACGTTGGACGTCGCACCTGAGATTCAGGTGTGCTGACAGCCTCGACCGCTTGCGAAAGGCGCTTTTTTCGTTATCTCTCGGGCTTATATGCTCGCAAGCGATTGCGGGGGATCTGGAAGATGCGGAGAAATTGTTCCGGACCGGGAAGTACGACGAGTGTGTCAAGGCAGTCGAGGCCGGAATCGAGAATGACGGGTGGAATGAGTCGTGGCGGCAGTTGAAGATCAAGACGGAGCTGGCCAGAGGAAGAGACAAGGAAGCGATTGCCGCTCTTGAAGAGGCCTTGATTCGTTTCCCTGCGAGCATATCGCTGCATCTCTTGGGGAGTCAGATCTATCGTCAGACGGGCCAAGCAGGGGATGCGGCGCTCGAGCTTGAGACGATTACGAAGCTTTTCGAGAACTCCCCGCGGCGCTACGCGACGCCCGATGGTTGGGTGACGATCGGGCGGTTGTTTTTGCTGCGCGGCGAAGATGCGCAAGGTGCTGGACCAGTGCTATGACGTCGTCACCAAGCAAGCGCCTGGTTTCGTCGAGGGGTGGTTTGCCACTGCGGAGATGGCGCTGGACAAGGAGGATTACGCTCTCGCGGCCGAGACGCTGCGAAAGGCCCCGAAAGAGGCCGCGGTCGACCCCCGGTTCCACTATCTGATGGCTCGTGCGCTCGCGAACGACGACCGTGAAGGGACCGCCAAAGCGCTGGCAGAGGCACTGAAGATCAATCCCCGGCATGTCGACAGTCTACTGCTCGTGGCTGACACCATGATCGACGGCGAACGATACGACGAGGCCGAAAAGGTCTTGAAAGAAATCTTTACGGTGAATCCGCGCGAGCCACGTGCGTTTGCGTATCAGGCGGTCCTGGCGCACCTTCGCAATGACAACGTCAGTGAAGAGGAGGCTCGCCAGAAAGCGTTCGAGCGATGGAAAGCAAACGCCGAGGTCGACCACATCATCGGGCGAAAGCTGTCCCAGAAGTATCGATTTGCGGAAGGGGCGCTACGTCAAAAACAGTCTTTGGCGCTTGACCCCGCGTATCAGCCAGCCAAATTGCAGCTCTGCCAGGACCTTCTTCGGCTCGGGGAAGAAGCGGACGGCTGGAAGCTCGCTGCCGAAATCTTCAGCAAGGATGGCTATAACGTAGTCGCGTATAACCTGGTGACACTTCGCGATCGACTGGCTAGCTTCCGCACGCTTGAAAGCGAGGGACTCGTTCTGCGCATGGATACTCGTGAGGCGGAGCTGTACGGGTCGCGCGTGCTGGAACTGTTGAAGCGAGCTAGAAGCACGCTGGTTGCGAAATATGGCGTCGCGCTGAAAGATCCGGTGATCGTCGAGGTTTTTCCGCAGCAGAAGGAATTTGCGGTGCGGACTTTCGGTCTGCCTGGTGCTGAGGGGCTCCTGGGTGTTTGCTTCGGCCGGGTGGTCACCGCCAGGAGTCCGGCGTCGCAGGGCGAACACCATTCAAACTGGGAGGCCGTGCTCTGGCATGAGTTTTGCCATGTCGTTACTCTTGGCAAAACCCGAAACAAGATGCCGCGCTGGCTGAGTGAGGGGATTTCCGTTTACGAGGAGGGGCAAGCAAATCCCGCCTGGGCGACGGCGTTCGACCCGCACTATCGCGCCCGGATACTCTCCAAAGACGGGCTGACGCCGATCAGCCGCCTCAGCTCCGCGTTCCTGACGGCCAAGACTCCGCTCGATGTGCAGTTTGCGTATTTTGAATCTGCCCTGGCGGTTGAATTTCTGGTCGAGCGATTTGGGCTGCCCGCCTTGAACGGCCTGCTCGACGATCTCGGTGCCGGCACACCGATGAACGAGGGGCTGCCGAACCGCACGAAAATGACGCTAGATCAGATAGATGGCGAATTTAGCAAGTTTGCGCGGGGACGAGCCGAGAAGATCGCCCCTGGGGCGACGTGGGAGGAGCCGGATCTGCCGGTCGACGCGGATTCAGCGGCTGTGACGGCCTGGCTCGACAGACATCCCAAGAGCTTTGGGGGTTTGAGACGGTTAGGGGCCAGGCTGGTCGTTGAGGGAAAGTGGGCTCAGGCCAAAGACGCTCTCGAGAAGCTCAAGGCAGTTTATCCGGAATACGTCGGAGCCGATAACGCGTACTTGTTGCTGGCCGCCGTTTATCGACGACTGGCGGATCCCGTTGGCGAACGCAAGATCCTCGAGGAGCTGGCGATGAGGGATGGCGACGCGAGCGCGGCCTACCTGAGGCTGATGGAGGTTGCCGACGCGACAGGCGACTGGCATGCTCTGGGCGAGAATGCCCGGCGGCTGCTGGCCGTCAATCCGCTCATCTCCTCGCCATTTCGCGGTCTGGCTCGAGCGTCTGAAGAGCTTAAATCGCTGGATGAGGCCATTGTCGCGTATCGCGCGCTGGCGCTTTTGGACGACAGCGATCCTGCCTCGGTGCACTTCCATCTGGCGAGCTTGCTCCGCCAGGCCGGCAAGCCCAAGGAGGCCCGGCGCGAGGTGCTGAAGTCGCTGGAGCAAGCGCCTCGATTCCGAGAAGGCCATCAGCTTCTTCTCGAATTGCTGGAAACTGAGAAACCGGCGGCTCCCACATCGAAGGACGATCCTGCCCGCACAAAGAGGTGATCCAAGCGATGACCCGAAAACGCTTATCGATCCTTGTCGTCATTCCGGCGCTGGCGGTGGTCACCGGCGTTGCGCTGGCTCAGACCTTCGGCGGGCGAGGGAGCCCACGCTCGGACGGGGTTATCGAAGACCGCCGGGGCGTGCCCGACTGGAAGGTTGACGAACATTTCCGTAAGGATGTATTCACGTTTGTCCGCGTCGAATATGACTCTTATGGTGGACGAGGCTGGGGGGGGGCCGACAGGCGGACAATGCCCACGCTGGTGAGCATGGAACAGCAGCCGCGGCGCGGCCGTGGCGGCAGAGGTGGTGGATTCGGCGGTGGTGGATTCGGCGGCGGCGGATATGGGTGGGGGGGAGGACCGTGGAGCATCGACTTCCCGGACAGCGATTTGAATTTCTCGTTCCGGCTGCAACAGCTCACCTCACTGAAGGTCAACCCACAGCCGATCATCAGGCGTCTGACCGCGCCGGATCTGTGCGATTACCCGTTCCTCTATCTGATCGAACCGGGACATGGGATGTCGCTCTCGCCGGAGGAAGCGGCCGCCCTGCGTCACTATCTGTTGAACGGCGGCTTCTTGATGGTCGACGATTTCTGGGGCGACCAAGAGTATCAATCGTTCTATCGGGCGATTAAGAGCGTTTTTCCAGAGGACAAGTATGAGCCGGAGGAGCTGCCGATCACACATGGAATCTTCCATTGCGTTTATCCGCTGAAGGAAAAACCGCAAGTTCCCAGCATCGGCGATTGGGGAGGGCCTGGGTCGGACGTGACCTGGGAAAGCGAGTATCGGCACGGGCCCGGCACGCGCACCGTCCATTACAAGCAGATCAAGGATGACAAGGGTCGGATGATGGTGATTATCTGCCACAACACCGACCTGGGGGACGGCTGGGAACGCGAAGGCGTCGACGAGGATTATTTCCATGAGATGTCTGAAAAGAAGTCGTACCCGATGGGCATCAATATTGTGACTTATGCGATGACTCACTGAGCGGCACTCGGTGGCCGCGACCGGCATCGCCGTGATGACCGCCCGAAGCGACGTTTGAAAGGAAAGATTGTGCCGGACGACGCCGATGCCTACGACTCAGAGCGCCTGGCGGTCGAGAAGATCCACGAAAGCCGTGGACGGATCGAGCGCGAGCTTTCCAAGGTGATCATCGGGCAGAAGGAGGCAACGCATCAGCTTCTGATCAGCTTGTTTGCGGGCGGTCATTGCCTGATCACCGGCGCACCGGGGCTGGCCAAGACGTTGCTCGTTCGCACGATCGCGCAGGTGTTCCACCTGAAGTTTCAGCGGATTCAGTTCACGCCGGATTTGATGCCGGCCGACATCACCGGGACGGAGATTCTCGAAGAGACCGGCGAAGGCCGGCGGCGGATGCAGTTCGTGAAAGGGCCGATCTTCGCCAACGTGATCCTCGCCGACGAGATCAACCGCACGCCGCCCAAGACGCAAGCGGCCCTGCTGGAAGCGATGCAAGAACACCAGGTGACGGCGGCGGGCGTGCGCTATCCGCTCGAAGAGCCGTTCTTTGTTCTGGCCACGCAGAACCCGATCGAGATGGAGGGGACGTACCCGCTGCCGGAGGCCCAGCTCGACCGCTTCATGTTCAATGTGATTGTCGACTACCTCCCGGAAGCCGAGGAGGTGGCGGTTGTCCAGCAAACCACCTCGCGAAAGACCGAGATGATCGAGCCTCTTTTTGACGGCAGCGACGTGCTTCAGTTTCACGACGTCGTGCGCAAGGTGCCGATCGCGGAAGACCTGGTGCGGCATGCGGTGCGGCTGGCGGCATCGAGTCGCCCGGGACCGGAGGCGCCTGATTTTGTGAACCAGTGGGTGAGCTGGGGGGCCGGACTGCGTGCCGGGCAATCGCTGGTGCTCGGGGCGAAGGCCCGCGCTCTGTTGCGCGGGTGTTTCCACGTCGAGCCGGAAGACATCCGCGCCTCGTGCACCCCACTTTGCGGCACCGCATTCTGCTGGGCTATCGAGCCGAGGCCGACGGTGTATCCGTCGATACCGTGATCGACCGCCTTCTCGAACACGTGAAGGGGTTGCGGCACTGATGCGGGACCGACACCGAGCTTCCGGGTCCGGGTCAAGCACCTCGCTGGGCGATGGAGGGTCGCGCCCGGGCGGCTCGTTGATCGATCCGCGCACCTTGATGCGTATCAAGAGCCTTCAGATCCGGGCTCGGGTGGCCGTCGAGGGATTCATCAAGGGGATACACCGCAGCCCGTATCACGGGTTCTCGGTCGAGTTCAGCGAGTATCGCGAGTACAGCCCGGGCGACGACCCGCGCTATCTCGACTGGCGGTTGTATGCGCGGTCGGATCGGTACTACGTAAAACGGTTCGAGGACGAAACCAACCTGCGCTGCAACCTGGTGGTCGATACGAGTCGTTCGATGGGCTACCGGTCGGGGTCATACAGCAAGAGCGATTATGCACGCACCGCGGCGGCCACGATCGCCTACTTTTTGGCGAGTCAGCGCGACGCGGTCGGGTTGCTCTTGTTCGAGGACCGAATCACGGATTACCTGCCGGCGCGATATCGTCCGGGTCATCTCCGCCGCTTGATGGCCGCGCTGGATCGCGAACCGGAGGGGCGGGCGACCAATCTCGTCGAGCCGCTCGAGCAGATCGCCGCGACGGTGCGCAAGCGCGGGCTCATCGTGTTGATTTCCGACTTGCTGGCCCCGGCCGACTCGTTGCAGACGCGGCTTGGGTATCTGCGTTCTCGAGGGCATGACGTGGTCGTGCTGCGGGTTCTCGACCCGGCCGAGGTGAACTTCACGTTCACGACGCCCGCGATGTTTCACGACGTGGAATCGGGCAAGGCGCTGTACATCGACCCGGCGGCGGCTCGCGAGGGATATCTGCGGAAGTTTGCCGCTCACGCGGGGCAAATCGAGCGGGCCTGCGTCGATCTGGGGATTGAATACGAGTCGATCACGACTGACCGGCCGCTCGAGCTCGTGCTCTTCGATCTTCTTAAGGCGCGGATGCACCGGGTTCGACGCCCGGGGCGCCGGGTTGCGGCGGGACGAGGAGGTAGCCGGTGAGCTTCCTCACGCCGCTTTACGTCCTTGGGCTCACGGCGGTGATTGCTCCGCTCGTGTTTCACCTGATCCGGCGGTCACCGCGCGGAGAGGTGTCGTTCAGCTCGCTGATGTTTCTGGCGCCGACTCCGCCGCGTCTCACCAGACGGAGCCGTCTGGACCATTTGCTGCTGCTGTTGCTGCGAGCGGCGGCACTCTGTCTGCTTGCCTTTGCGTTTGCCAGGCCGTTCCTGCGCGAGGCGGCTCGGCTGGGGTTTGGCGACGTTGAACGGCGCCGGGTCGCCGTGCTGATCGACACGAGTGCCAGCATGCGGCGGGGCGACTTATGGGCCCGGGCGCTCGAGATGGCGAACAAGGTGATCGCCGAGTGCCGGCCAGCCGATCAACTCGCTGTGTTTTCCTTTGACGTGCAGACCCAACCGGTGCTGAGCTTCCAGGAGTCGGCGGCGCTCGATCCGGCCCGGCGTGGTGCGGTTGCCCAGGCGAAGCTCGCTCAGCTTGCTCCTTCCTGGGGCGGTACAAATCTGGGTCAGGCGCTGATCGACGCGGTGTCGGCCGTCGAAGAGGTGACGGATACCAGCGAGAAGAGCGGCCGAATGCCGCGGAGGCTGGTATTGATCAGCGACCTTGCCCAGGGAAGCAGGCTGGAGGCTCTGGGCGGCTTCGAATGGCCCACGGACGTCGATCTGGAACTGAAGAGTGTCACCGATGACGGGTCGAATGCGGGCCTTGCGATGCTCGCTGAATCCGCCGAGCGAAATCCTTCTGAAACAAGCACGGACCGTCGTGTGCGGGTGGTGAACGACCAATCGTCGCGGCGCGAGAAATTTGAGCTGATCTGGGTTGACCAGAGCGAGAAAGAAGCGACCGACCCGCCCGTCGACGTTTACGTTCCGGCCGGCGAGAGCCGTGTGGTGCATGTGCCGCGGCCCAAGGGCTCGGGGTTGTATCGTACGCTCAGGCTGCGTGGCGACGAGCGAGGATATGATAACACGATCTATTTCGCGGATGAGCGACGAGAGGAGAAGACCGTTTTGTATATCGGCACTGATCGGGCCGGCGATCCCAACGGCCTTTTCTATTACCTCGAGAGAGTCTTCGTCGATACTCCGCGGCGGACCGTTCGCATTGTTGCTCAGCTTCCGAAGGAGGCTATCACGCTTCAGAAGGCCTCTGCCATGCCGCTGGTGATCTTGACGGCGGAGACGGGCGGCTCGAACGCCCAGGTGCTCGAGCAATATGTGCGCGGCGGTGGAACCGTGCTGTACGTAGCCACCGCAGCCGGCCGTGCCGAGACACTCGCCGCCATTGCGGGTGTCACTCCTTGGGACCTTGTGGAATCAACCTCGAATGATGTGATGCTGGGCGAGATCAAGTTTGATCACCCGCTTTTTGCACCGCTGGCCGGCGCCCAGTTCAACGACTTCACCAAGATTCATTTCTGGAAGCATCGGGTCATCAAGCCGGAATCGCTGGGTGAGGTCAACGTCATTGCCAGATTTGAGTCGGGCGATGCTGCCATCATCGAGAAAACCGAGGGGAAGGGAAGGCTGGTGGTCTTTGCGAGCGGCTGGCAACCGGTCGATAGTCAGCTCGCGCGGTCGTCGAAATTCGTGCCCTTGATGTCGGGGTTACTGGAAGGGCGAACACCCCCTACCCTGGCCGGAGGCGCTGCGTTGGTTTTCGATCGGGTGCCGATGCCGGCCATCGATCCGGCCGCCAAAGGTCTGACCGTTCGGAAACCAGATGGGGCGATCACGGCTGTCCCGCGGGACATTGCCTTCTTCTCGGATACCGGCGACCCCGGGGTCTACACGGTCGAGGACCCCGACGGCTCGCGGTCGTTCGCGATCAACCTTGACCCCCTGGAAAGCAAGACAACCGCGCTGGAAGATGTAACTCTGCAAAAATGGGGTTGCCGGCTGGCAAGCCAGGCCCCGAAACCACTCAATCATGCCGAGCTCCGGCAGATGTATAACATGGAGCTCGAGAATCGCCAGAAGCTCTGGCGCTGGCTGATCCTGGCTACGACCTTGGTGCTGATCGTCGAAACCTGGCTGGCGGGCCGGCGTGCTGCCGGGCGCCGCTCGACTCATGCGGAGGCAGTGGGCACATGAGCATGTCTTTGTTTCAAGCACTGGAACGAGTTGCTCGGCGTTTCCGGCATGAGCGGCTATTCAGCAGCCTGGCACTTTGCTGGCTGGTGTGGGCGCTGGTGGGCTGTGGCATGAAGACCGCCTGGTTCCAGGAATGGGTCGGGCCGATTGACGATTGGTGGATGACGGCGTCACTGGCGGGAGTGGCCCTGGTGACGGGGGTTCTGTGCGTGGTCTGGGCGCAGATGAGGGCGCGGGATCTGCGCTGGGTGGCGCGTCGGATCGAGGCCAAGCATCCTGAGCTGAAAACGGGGTTGCTGGCGGCCGTCGAGGAGATCGGTGCCGCGCGTTCGGGCCGGCTCGGTTTCTTGCAATACGCGGTCGTCAAAGAAGTGCTCGATCATCGTCGCAAACAGGATTGGAATGAAACGGTTTCGAGCTGGAGCCTGCGTGGTGCGATGGCAGCCCAAGCCGCCGCATTTTGCGCGTTGCTGGTGGTCCTTGTGACGATGAGCCCGCTTGCGCGCTCGGATGTCGGCGGGGCGAGGTCGATCAAATCTGTGGCCGGCGGGACTGGCGTCCTGGTTGATCCGGGCAGTACGGAGATCGAGCGGGGCACGTCGCTCCTGGTCGTCGCTCGTTTTCAGGGAGCCGTGCCGGCCGAGGCGAAACTTGTAGTCGAAAGTCCGGGTCAACCCACGGCCCTACGAGGAATGACCCGAAGCCTGGAAGATCCCACTTTCGCGGGCCGTGTCGAGTCGGTGGAGACGGACATTGCTTATCGCGTGGAGTATGGCGGCAAGAGCACGGATACTTTTCAGGTCAAGGTCTTCGAATACCCCGAATTGGTGCGCACGGACGCCAATCTGGTCTTCCCGAGCTACACCTTGCTTGCGCCCAAGACGGTCCAGGATATCCGGCATGTGACGGCTGTCGAGGGGACGGAGCTGACGTTGCTTTGCCGGTTGAATAAAGACGTTGCCACCGCGCGGCTGGTCGACGCCGAGAACAAGTCGCTCGAGCTCAAAGCCGACGGGGAAGGGCGTCATGTTTACCGGGGGGTCATGACGCTCGAGAATCCCAGGCGGTTCAAGGTCGAGCTGGTGGACAGGGATGGACGCACCAACAGGCTGGCCAGCGAGATCGTGGTCAACGTCACGCGGAACCATCCGCCGGTTGTGAAGACGACTCTGCCGGCGCACGATGTCCGCGTGTCGCCGGTCGAAGAGCTCAAGCTCAAGGCCGAGATCGAGGATGATTTCGGTTTGACACGGCATGGGCTCTCCTACAGCCTGGCGGGGGGTGAATCGCGTGAAATCGTCCTCAAATCTCCGACCGCCGGTAAACGGCAGGTCCGCGCCGAGCATCTCCTGGACTTCGAGGCCCTTCATGCGATTCCCGATCAGCTCGTCACCTATTTCTTCTGGGGCGAGGATGTGGGGCCGGACGGGAAGGCGCGGCGCACGTCGGGTGATATGTACTTCGCGGAGGTCCGGCACTTTGAGGAGATCTTCCGCCAGGGTGAGCAACCACCGGGCGGCTCCGCCCAGAACGAGGAGCAGGAAGGCGGTCAGAACAACGCCCGCGATTCCGATCAGTTGGCCGAGCTTCAGAAGGAGATCATCAACGGCACGTGGAAGCTGGTGCGGCGAGAGACCCGCGCAAGCCTACGGACAAGCTCGCCGAGGACGGCAAGGTGCTCAAGGAGGGTCAGCAATCGGCGATCGAGAAGGCCGACCAGCTTGGGGAGCGGCTGCAGGATGCGGCGTCGAAAGCGAGCCTGGAACAGGCCACTCGGCTGATGAAGGATGCCGAGAAGCGGTTGACGGACGTTGCCGAGAACTCGTCAATACCGGCACTTCAGCCGGCGCTGGCCGCCGAGCAGGCGGCCTATCAGGCTTTGCTCAAGCTGCGCGCCGGGAATTCCAGGTGATTCGACAAAACTCACGGCGCCAGCAACAAGGTGGCCGCAGCTCCGGGGGCAGGATGGCACAGCGCCAGCTTCAGCAGCTCGAGCTGACGAACGAAGAGAACCGCTACGAAGAGCAGCGCTCGGCTCGGGCCCGCGAAGAGAATCTTTCGCAGAGAGAGCGCGAGCAGCGCGAGACGCGCCAGGTCATGAATCGGCTGCGCGAGCTGGCGCAGCGCCAGGCTGACGTCAACGAACGGCTCAAGGAACTGCAGTCGGCGCTCGATGCGGCCAAGACAGAGCAGGCGCAACAGGAGATAGATCGCCAGCTCAAACGGCTGAGGGATCAGCAGCAGCAGATCCTTCGCGATACGGACGAGCTGAGAGAGCGCATGGAACAAGAGGAGAACCGGGAACGCATGGCCGATGCGCGAGAGCAGATCGAGCAGGGCCGCGAGCATGTGCGGCAGGCCTCCGACGCGCTCGAGCAAGGCCGGCTCGGGCAGGCGCTGACGGAGGGCACGCGGGCGGGGCGCCAGTTAAACGACCTGCGTGAAGAGCTGCGGAAGGGCGCCGCTAATCGGTTTACCGAGGAAGCGACCGACATGCGTAACCAGGCGCGTCGGCTCAGCCAGGATCAGCAAAAACTTACTGAACAACTTGAATCCGGCAAGCAGGCCGAGCAGCACGCGCTGCGCGACTCAGGCGAACGAAAGCAGGTTCGCGACGGGCTTGAACAACAAGAAAAACGGCTCGATCAATTGCTCGAGCAAATGCGTCGCACCGTCGAGGATGCGGAGGAGAGCGAGCCGCTTCTGGCAAAGGAGCTGTACGACACCGCCCGGAAGGCGGGCGAGCAAAAGATTCCCGACGCACTGAAAGTCTCGCGGCAACTGGTCGAGCTGGGAGTCGGCGAGGACGCCGCGAAGGCGGCACGCCACGCGGGAGAAGGCCTCGAGCAATTGCGGGAAGGCGTCGAGCGCGCGGCGCAGAGCGTGCTGGGCGATGAGACAGCCGCACTCAAGCGAGCGGGGCAAGAGCTTGAGGATCTCGGCGACCAGCTCGATCGCGAGATCGCGCAGGCTACCGGAAATGAGCCGGCGAATCGGAACCGCAATGGGCGGCGTCCTTCCGCAGTACAGGGACGTGATGCAGAAGGCGGTGCGAATGGGCAGCAGCAACAGGGGGGGGAGCCGCAGCGCAAAGACCGGCAAGGTCAGGATCAGCAAGGGAGACAGCAAGGCGAATCGAGACAGGCTGGGGTAGGCCCGCGCGAGAAGGGCCAAAATCCACGTCAAGCGGAAGGGCCTCAAGGGCAAGGCCAGGGTCAGCCGCAACCCGGTGAGCAGCAAGGCGAGCAAGAGGGGCAACAGGGTCGGGGACAGCAGCAGGACGGGCAAGGTGAGCAGGGGCGTGGCGAACAGCAGGGTGAGCAGGGGCGTGGCGAACAGCAGGGGCAGCAAGGAGGCCAAGGCCAGCAGGGTGGACAAGCTGGTCGTCGAGGCGAGCAGAACGGGCAAGGGCAAGGGCCGCGTCGTCTGCGGGGCGGCAATCAGGGCGAGGGGGAGCGGACGCAGCAAGGTGATAACGGTGGCCGCGATCAGCAGGCAGGCGGCGGGGGCGAGCAACGGGGCGGTGATGACCGGCGGGCGGGGGCAACCTGGGTCGGTGGACCGATCCGCGGGGAGGGCTTCCGTCAATGGACCGATCGAATGCGTGATGTGGAAGAGCTGCTGGACAATCCCGAGATGCGTGCCGAGGCTGCTCGCCTTCGCGACCGTGTCCGGGGAGAACGCGAGGAGTACAAGCGCCATTCCAAGGATCCCGACTGGAAGAAGCTCCAGGACATTGTGGCCGAACCGTTGAATGAGCTTCGCAAGCGGATTGCCGAGGAAGTGCGCCGGCGCGAGTCGCCGGATGCCCTCGTTCCGATCGATCGCGACCCTGTGCCGCCTCAGTTCGCCGAGGGTGTGCGGCGTTATTACGAGCGACTGGGGAGCGGTAAATGACTTTGCCTTCCCTGATCTGGGGCTCACCGCAATGGATGGCCGTGACGGTTGGGCTCGTGGGTCTGGCCACGGTGGTGCTGCTCTGGAGTTATGTTCGGGCCGAGGCGAAGCGACCGGTCAGAATTGCCGCCGCGGTCTTGAAAGCTCTTGGTTTCACGGCACTGGCAATCTGCTTGCTTGAGCCGCTGCTGGCGGGCTCAAGGCCACGCCGGGGGGCGAATGCGTTCGTGATTCTGATCGACAACAGCCAGAGTTTGCAGATTCGAGATGGTAAGTCGACGCAAACCAATGGTGATTGGATGCTCGGCCTGTTGCGCGGGGAGCCTGCGTGGAAGACGCGACTGGGTCAGGAATACGACGTTCGCAGCTATGTGTTTGACACGCACCTGCGCGCCGTGGATGGATTTGAAGGGCTCAAGTTCGACGGTACGGGGAGCGCACTGGCGACATCGCTCGAGGCGCTTTCGAAGCGGTTTCGCGGTTTGCCGCTCGCGGGTGTACTTTTATTCAGCGATGGGAATCGCACCGATCTGAGAGATCTCGATCTTTCGCAGTCAACGCCCATCTATCCGGTCATGCCTCCGTCACGATCGAGTGGCCGGGATGTGGGCGTCACGCAAGTCTCGATCAATCAGACGAATTTCGAGTCGGCGCCGGTGGTTATCCGGGCCGACGTGGCGACAAGCGGTTTGAGCGGAGAGCCGATCGTGGCCGTTCTCGCGGACGAGGACGGCAAAGAAGTCGAGCGTCAGGTGTTGAAAGCGACTGGCGACGGCAAGCCGCTGGGGTTCCGGTTTCAGTTCCGGCCCGAGCGCAAGGGGGTGAGCTTCTATCGCGTCACGGCGTTACCGGCCGCAGACGCGAGAAAAGAACACGGAGTCAGCGACGAGCAGAACTCGACCGAGCAGACGCTCGCCAATAACAGCCGGCTCGTGGTCGTCGATCAGGGGGCCGGCCCTTACCGTGTGCTCTACGTGAGCGGGCGGCCCAACTGGGAATTCAAATTCCTGCGGAGGGCGATCGACGAGGATAAAGAGGTCGAGCTGATCGGGCTGGTGCGAATCGCTCGTCGCCAGCCCAAGTTTGATTTCCGCAGCGCGCGGGCCCGATCGACCAGCCCTCTTTTCGACGGTTTTGATCACGCCGACCCCGATTCGACCGAGCGGCAGGATCAGCCGGTGTTGATTCGGTTAGGGACGGACGCTGTGGAGCTGAGAGACGGCTTTCCGAAGGCCGCGGACGAGCTGTACAAGTATCACGCGGTTATCATCGACGATATCGAGGCGGCCTTTTTCAGCCCAGACCAGCAGGCCCTGCTCAGGAATTTCGTGAGCCAGCGCGGAGGTGGGTTATTGATGCTGGGCGGGCCGGATTCATTTGTCGAGGGCAAGTATGACAAGACTCCTGTGGGCGAACTGTTGCCGGTCTATCTGAATCGCCCTGCCGTGCCTCAGGATCAAGATGACGGGGAATTTCGCCTGGTCCTCACGCGAGAAGGCTGGCTGCAGCCCTGGGTGCGGGTGCGGAAGACCGAGGATGAAGAGAACAAGCGTCTGGCTGAAATGGCTGCGTTCCAAACGCTCAGCAGGTCGGGCGAGATCAAGCCTGGGGCGGTGGTGCTCTCGGAGGTTCAAGATTCAACGGGCGCCAAGGCACCGGCTCTTGTGGCGCAGTCGTTTGGCAAAGGGCACGTTGCGGCGTTATTGATCGGCGATCTGTGGCGCTGGGGAATGCGCCGCGAGAAGCAAGCGGAGGATGACTTCGATCGCTCATGGCGGCAGACCGTCCGCTGGCTGGTCGGCGATGTACCGAACCGCGTTGAAGTGACTGTGCGCCCCAGTACTCAATCGGAGACTCCGGCGCTAAACCTCATGGCTCGAGTGCGCGATGCGGAATATCGGGCGCTGGACAATGCCAAGGTTGTTTTTCAGGTTCGTCTACCCGGGGGTGAGACGCTCGCTTTGGATGGTGAGCCCGATCTAGGCGAAGCTGGTGCTTACGCAACGACTTATGTTCCTCGAGAGCCTGGCGCATACAGCATTGTCGCCGCGGTGACTGGGCCGGACGGGAGCGTTGTCGGCGAGAAAGCGGCCGGCTGGGCGGCGCAGCCGGCGGCCGACGAGTTTGCCCGTCTTGAGCCCGACCGTGATTATTTGACGACGATTGCGGCAAAGTCCGGTGGCGAGGTCGTCGATGGCAATCGACTTTCCTCATTTGTTGCCAGCCTGGGGTCACGCAGCGCACCGATCACGGAGCCGTGGACGTCGCCACTGTGGCATCAACCCCTATACTTTCTGGTCGCCATTTTGTGTTTGCTTGGGGAATGGGGCCTGAGGCGTTTCAACGGTCTGGCGTGACGCGATCAGTTGCCGAGACTCGATCGAATCATAGAATCAATCGGCTGCAAGGACGAGGAACATGATTGCGTTGCTGGCGATATGCTTCCATCTCGCGGCGGTCGACACCGAGGATAATCCGTGTGTGGTGGTGGTCGTCGGTGCTGCTGGTACGGCCGAGTACAAGAGCCAGTTCGAGCGGTGGGCCGGCTCGTGGAAGACCGCCGCTCTCAAGGCACGTGCCGAGGCGATTGTCATCAGCGGAAAGGGAGAACGGGGCGTTACGGATCACGATCGACTGCACTCCGTGCTGGTCGAGAAGTCCAAAGCCAGCCTTCTACCACTCTGGATCATCTTGATTGGACATGGAACCTACGACGGCCGTGAAGCCAAGTTCAATCTTCAAGGACCGGACGTCACGGATGCGGAGCTCGCCGATTGGCTGACGGCGGTCAAGCGACCCGTTGTCGTCATAAACTGTGCGTCGGCAAGTGGTCCGTTCATCAATCGTCTGTCGGGGGCTAACCGGGTCGTTGTCGTGGCAACCAAGAGCGGCTTCGAGATGAACTTCTCACGGTTTGGGGAGTTTATTGCGGAAGCGATGACGGACCCAGGTGCGGACCTCGACAAGGATGGCCAGGTCTCTCTGCTTGAAGCGTACCTCACTGCGAGCAACCGGGTCGAAGAGTATTATCGGACGCATTCCCAACTCGCGACGGAACATGCGCTGTTGGATGACAATGGTGACGGGCGTGGGACTCCGGCGAGCTGGTTCAAGGGGGTGCGCGCGACACAGCGTGCCAAGGATGGTGCGACTCTCGACGGGATTCGGGCTCACCAGTTGCACCTCATTCCGAGCGACCGGGAGCGGGAGATGCCGGTGGAGATTCGCCGACGGCGCGACGAGCTCGAAGCATCGGTTGCTGCGCTGCGCGACCAGAAGGAAAAGCTCAAGGAGGAGGACTATTATGCCCGACTAGAGAAACTGCTGGTCGAGTTGGCGCGATTGTATCGCGACGTGCGTGCAGGTGAAGCGGCCAAGGTGAAAGCCGAGCACTGAGTCCAACTGCACTGGGCGATGGTGCGAGTTCTGAGGATTGTGCCGCGGAGGAGAGACCGTCAGCGAACCGGTGCGCGCTGGAACGAAAACCGCGATCAAGCGAGAGCTTGACCACTGAGCCAATCGGCCCAGGTGTTCACTGGCGAACCGGACGAGATTTCCTCGATCGCAGCGGCGTGAGGTAGGACAGGGAGCGTCTTTCAATTCATATTGAACGGGGTCATCTCTACATTTTTTGCAGACTCCGGAAAACATTGACTGGATTTGAGTTGCGACGAAACGCGGGGCGATGTTGAACTCGCGTGCGCGACCAAATCGACAAACTCGGCGCATATTGATTTAGGTGACGAAATTTTCACACGTTCGAGCGTGAGCCAGCAATCTCAAAGATTGAGGCGCTTACAAGATCAAAACATGACAGCCATCCGTCCTCCCCACACGAAAATTGGGCCCGCACCGTTGCGGGCCGCGGTCATTGCGAGGCGATTACTCGGGCTCGTCGAGTCGGGTTACTTCGAGCGAAGGCCGCACAAAGACGAACAAATCACTGCCCGATGGCTCACACATGCAATTGCCGAGCTCGACAAGCTGCGGACCGTGCGCGAGCCGACTGCAGTTCTCGACCGGCTCGACGCGTTGCTCAGTGAGCTGGCGGGGTTCCCTGATTCGCACTCAGAACCGGCTGCGAGCGGTAAATCACAACTCGTGACTGCCAACTACCAAAGATAAGCACCCATCCGCAGGCAGCTCGAACCGGGGACGTGCCCGGTGACAGTGCTAGAGCGGTGCATTGAATCAAGTGTTGATTACCATGATGAACTTCCTGAAGTGGACCTCGCCGTCTGCCGGCCTGGGCACGGGCCGGGACGGGTCGATCACAGGCACCGAGACTCATCAAGCGAGGGCACAAGTCATCACTCGTGACTCGAAGATAGACGGGAAAACCGCGGTGCAGCGCCGACATGTCGACTTTCTCGAGCATCAGATTCGCTGGCGCTGGCTGCTTGACTCGTACGAAGGGGGCGAGCGATATCGGAACGCGGTATACGGCCCCGATCGCAAGGGGCTACCGTGTCGCAATTTATTCCGGCATCGGCGAGAGTATCCCGACCCGCAGGAATTCCCGGTCGTGTATGGCGGATTTGCCGGTGGCCTGGCCGCTGTCAGCGGTCAGCCTGACAGCATTGGCTACGGGCCGTATCCCGGCATGCTGGGAGCGGACCCTGCGGCGACAGCCCAGGACGATGACTATGAGCTTCGGCGAGCGCGGACGCCGGTGCCGGAGTTCGTGGCCGAGGCGGTCGAGATTCACCTCAGCAAGGTGTATGACCAGGAGGTAACTCGCGGGGGGCCGACCGATCTTGAGGAATGGTGGAAAGACGTGGACGGTCGAGGAACGCCGATCGATGACTGGATGCGGGAAACGGTCGCGCCTCTTCTGCTGGTACTGGGTTGCCTCGACATCTGTCTTGATCACCCGGTGGCCCCACCCGGCGAACGCATTGCGACGAGAGCCGATGAGCTCCGGCTTGGTCTGGACAAGTGTGTCGCCTCGTACATCCTGCCTCAGAATATGGTCTGGTGGCGGTGCGACAACGCCGGTCGCTATGTTGAATGCCTGGTGCGCGAGTATCAAGACCCGTCGGCGCGGATCGATGTCGACAAAAATGGGAACGTGCTGGACCCGGACGACCCTGGTAAAGTCGGCGAATCGTGGCGGAGGAATTACGTCCGCTACCGGCACTGGAAATCGGACGAGTCGATACTTTACAACTCGACCGGCGACGAGATCCTCGATCGGGTGCCCCACTCGTTCGGGCGGGTGCCGATCGTTCGTCTCATCGATCTGAGGAAGCACCGCACGCCAACCATCGGCAAGTCGCGGTACGAAGCGATCGCGGAGCTGCAACGGGAGTATTACAACCGGGACAGCGAACTGATTCTTTCCGACACCTTACAAGCTCATCCGCTGCTGTCGGGGCCTGAGGATTACTGCAAGGCCGACAACACTCTTTCGATTGGCCCCGGCTATGTGCTTCCGAAGAAAAAGAATCCGGAGAGCGGGGCTTATGAGGGCTGGGAATACACATCTCCACCAAAGGACCCCGCGGCCTCGTTGCGTACGAACAAGCAGGACCTGATTGACATGAAGGACCGGCGCGCCTGCCTCATCAAGCCGGCGGGTATTGCGGCCGGCTCCGGCGCGGGCGGAGGCGGCTGGACTGTGGCCCAATCGGGAATCTCCAAGCAGCTCGACGCTGCGGCGGGACACAAGCTGCTGGGGTCGATTGCGAAGTCATTGGCTCGCGCGGAACGGTTTATTGCCGAATACGCGCTCCTGGTTCTGCGCGGCCGCCCGGTGACATCGGCGGAGAGAGAGACAATCAGGGTCATTTATCCTGCGCGGTTCGAGCTCTTCAGCGCTTCGGAGCTCATAGACGGCCTCAGCCGGATGCAGCAGTCTTTCAAGTCGGCCGGAACGGCGCCGCAGACCGAAGGCCTCGGGTACAAGTCGATCATTCGCCAGCTTCTGCTGGGGTTGTCGGACGAGGAATACGTCGCGCTCGATCAGGAGATCGAGTTGATGCTCGCGACGAAGTCGAAGGCTCAGGGCCAGCCAAGCGGACAGGCGCCGGCCGGGATCTCCAGCCTGGCTGAGGCCATGGAAGGCGACGGTTCGGCCGAGCAAGCCGGTGGCGAAGATCCGACGGGCCAGTCGGGGAGCACGATGGTCGGAAACATGATTCCAGCGGTCGAGTAGATCGAAGCGGATCCGGCAGAATAACTGATCGGCACTCTGGACAACAACGATTTCGGGAATCGTGGAATAGGGGCGCTCATGTTGTTATCCCGCAATTATGGGGGAGCGCATTTCCTTGCGCTCGCGTCGGCGACGACGGCTGTCGTGGGTCTACAGTTCGACGATGTGAAGTGGGTGGTTTCGATCGTCGTCTCCATGTTTGGCAGCGCGGTAGCCCTTTACATCTTTCGCGGAAAAATGCGAGCTCACGCGGAGCTACTGGCGCGAGTTGACGCGGAGCTCATCCGACGCCGGCTGTTCCCCGATCGCAAGGTCGGGGACGTGCCCGGCGGGGAACTGCCGGCCGTGGGCGAGGGCGAAGAGTCGAAGTGACGAAAAGCCTGGTGCTCCTGTCCATCATCGCATGACGCTGATTGAAGCGCTTGACCTGGTGGTCGCCCGCACCGGGGTCGAACGATACCGCTATCTCTGCCTGGAGCATCCCAGGGCGGACGTTCGTGGCGAGTATAGGGCGCTCGTGCTCCGATTGGCAGCCGAGCCGCCCTTGTCGGGACCGACGGTGGCGGAATCGGTGGCGCTGGCGCATGCGGTTCGGCAATGCATATTCCGGTCGATCGAATCGGGAGGGTGCGGCTGTGGCCGCTGTGGTCTACGAGGCGGATCAAAAGTAAGCATCTTTGAGTGCATTCAATGCGTGAGGAGTTATCTATAATGTCGACAAGAAGATATGGGTGGATCCGCGACTTGCCGGATCAACGAGACCGTCGGTTCGAACTGGCTCAGAATGCTCAAGCGGCCGACGCACTTCCGGCGGCCGTTGACTTGCGAGCACAATGTCCGGCGGTTTATGACCAGGGAGAGCTGGGAAGTTGCACCGCCAACGCAATTGCCGGCGCGCTGGAATTTGACGCGGCCCGGCAGAAACTGCCGGTTTCAACGCCATCTCGGCTGTTTATTTATTACAATGAACGCGCGATCGAAGGGACCGTCAGCTCCGACGCGGGAGCTCAGATACGGGACGGCATCAAGAGTGTCGCCCAGTGGGGTGACTGCCCCGAGACGGAATGGCCTTACGATGTCAGCCAGTTCGCGGTCCAGCCGCCTCAGTCGTGCTACGACGATGCTGCCAAGCATCTGGCGCTTGTTTATGAATCGGTCAATCAGGATCTGAACGATTTCCGGGGCTGTCTTGCCGCCGGATTTCCGTTTGTGTTCGGCTTCACCGTTTATGCGAGCTTCGAATCGGACTATGTTGCCCGGACGGGGCATGTGCCGATGCCGAACTGGTTTGAACGCGCGATCGGTGGCCATGCGGTGATAGCCGTCGGCTACGACGACGCGTCGTCGACGTTCACGGTTCGAAATTCCTGGGGGCCGAACTGGGGGGACGGGGGGTATTTCTATTTTCCGTATGCGTACATGACCAGTGCGCTTTCGAGTGATTTCTGGACGATCCGAACCGTCGAATAAACGGAGACACCAACATGTCAACCATCGTGCGCGTACTGGCCCGCGGTCGTCGCGGGGCTTTACCTGCTTTATGTTCTTGCTGCGGGGAAGACGGACCAGGTGACACCTGCGATTTCGGCATTCATCGCGGCCTTTGGAGTCAATCAGGTCGCGGCGGCGGCGCATGCGAAAGTGGATGCGCTCAGGTGAGTGGGTAAGGCCGAGGGCGCTGTTGCGGTCGGTTGATGGGTCGGCGCCTCGGTTTTTGATGCCGTGGCAGCGGCCGCAATCGCGCCCTGCCGTTAAAGTCACGCACAGCCGATACTAGAAATCGATGCTGGCCGGAAGATCGGGATCAAAAGATAACACGTCGGCAGCGTCTTCGGCCGCAATTTGGGGGCAGTTATACCGGCCAGAGTCTTCCTTTAACGTGATCCCAGCGTTGACTGCTCTCGAGCGGATAAAGCGTCTCGGACGGCAAAACGCTGCTCCACCTGCGAAATCACGATTGTCCGCAGTCCCGTGACAATCAATTCTGCCTTGGTTAAACTCGCATGAGTGAAGCGAACGCGTTTGACGCGCTGGCCATAGGTTGATTGCCGAATTCTCGAGAAAGCGTTTGGAATTTCAATGGCTGGAAACACAAAGAGATCGACGTCTTTGTCTAGCAAGTATGCCATCCATTCGGTTCAGCTCTCTCTTCGATGGGTGCAGGGTTACCGTTACCTCGACCGTTGCGGCGAGTGCCTTGTCCAGTTAGAGAAGGTGCTCGAAGACGGTTGGATTCCGGTCCAGACTTCTCCTACCAGTGGCTCGATGAAAAACGAGAACATTGGGATGGTTCTTGGATTCAACTCGGAAGGGTTGGATATCCGGCAGTCGGAGTTTCTTGATCCCGAAGTGTTCTTCGACCAATCAAATAAGATCTACGACACAATTCGCCGAATACTTGACATTGAACGGATTACGACCCCGGCGAATCGGGTGTTTTACCAGAAGGGATTCGGCGAGAACGAAATTGAGATGGCGGAGCAGGAACTGCGTTCCATGCAATTGTGCACATTCCGCGACGGTCTCCTCAGTGCGCTCGGTGGAGACCTCTCGGCCATCGGATTCACTGTGGTTACCTCCGACACGCCACAAGCACTTGAACGGCGTCGGAGACTACAGGCGTCCGTAATCAAACAAGCACGACAGGAATCCCTTGATTCCCGTATACTTATGCGGTCAAGGCAACTGGGATCGAAGCAGCGCGATGCCATAATTGCCATACAACAATTAAGAAAACGCCATCCAGAGCTTTCGCCCGTCGCGATACAGTTTGAGTTCGAATACAGCGTGGATACGGAAATTCTGACAAGAGAGTTCAACATGGCGGATTTCATCACCGAATCGTCCGCGTGGGCCGAATCCGCGATGAAGGGACTGCTCGGAGTTTCAAAGGTTTGAGATCATGGCAAATGAGCGCCTTGATGATACTGTAAGTGTGAGCACTTGCGTTGCTGAGACTAGCCTCTCGAAGACGGCGAGTCCAGCCACAAAGTCCGATTTCCGGATTAGCGATCGTGAGAACGGGCGATCAAATTCGGAGTCCGCGAGCCTGGATTTATCACTTGCTAGCGAATCACGGTCTATTGCGCGGTCTGTCCAACCGATGACGGAACGAAGTGTGAAACAAGCGGCGTCCTATAGGTCGTATCGAAGAATTTGCGACGAACTCGTTGCAGAGTCCAAGCGGTTGGAATCCTTTCTTGTCGACGGGAAGCTCAACGAAGAGGGACTAGAGGTAGTGGTCGAGATCGAACACATTCTCGATGAGCTCTATAATTGTAAATGGGGGGAAGGCGAGTGCATAAAGCGAGTGGTTGTCGCGATCTGGTCTCAAATAAAGAATGTCCAGTGGGAAGAGTCGCACACTCGATTTGTGCGAGACATTTCGGTATATCTCCGCAACGCATATCTAGTGAACGACGCAACGATTAAAGAATGCTTCAACTTAATTCGAGAGCATGGCCTCGAAGTTTTCCGCGGAAGCCTTGTCGAAACCAGCGTTCGAAAAAGGTACAAAATCGTCGAGGCCGACTAGTGATGGACTCCGAATTGTCGCATGACACGCCCCAGCCACCCGTTTGCGCCGTTCTTGACACGACGATTCAAGTCGACCGAATAAAAGGTGGTTCCAGGAAAGGGCTTATTGAATCGCTCCTATCGACATACGATTTTAGGTTCGCGACTAGCCTATCACTCGTGGAATTTAAAGCGACAGTAATTCAAACATGTATAACAATTCACAATCAACTGCGACGACGAGGAGCACGTTTCACACACGCGAGAGACGCGCTGCTTGAGAAGAACCACCCACAGGCTAAATTGAGAGCTCACATCCTCAACAATCACGTCGGAGTTTTCGGTTCTTCGTTCGACCTTACAGAGACGGAAGATGAGCGTCTTGCAGAGGTAGCTAGGCTCAGCTTGGAGAACATAATCCCAGAACTGTACACGTGGTTCAGCGCGTCTGGTACGGTTGATGCCGTATTGAGGGAGAAACTGCGATGCGATCGCGCTCTCGAAGCACCGAAGAAACTGCGTGCCGCCTACACGACAAACCTGCCAGCTTGTCAACGCGGCAAGAACAAGACTTGTCGGGTGGAGACGCTCATCCGCGAGGAAGGCGATAAACTGGTCGATCGCTTACGCCCTCTGATGGGAGAATCCGATCAGCTCAGACAAACGATTGAGTTGTTCGGGTCAGTCAAGGAGAATCCCAAAAAAGAGCTCTCGGTCAACGACTGTCGTCGCGCCGGAGATTGTCTAATCGCGCTCGAAGCGACCGGCTACGCGACGCATGCCCTGTCGACGAACTCACGAGAGTGGGCTCCTATCTCTCGCGCCGCGGGTTTCACCTTTGTCGAGGTTAGCTTTCCGGATGAGCGGACGCGCTGAACGGTTTCAGCTTCGCGGCAAACCTCCCATATTCTCTTGCACTCGATTCACTCTATTGAATAGTGGCACAAGGATTTACGTGTTAGAGTGCGAGAGCCAAGGGAAGATTTCCGCGGCCGATGCTCGGTCGGCAGTGCGTGAGTGCCCAACGTTGAACCGTGAAACCCAAGGAACTATCATGCATCCGCGGGACATCGAACGGTTTCCGTGGTGGCGTTACAACGAGTGCGGCGCATACCTCGAGCTCCGATCAGATGTTGGGAAGCCAATTTCGGAAGGAGGGAAGGTCATCCTTGCTTGGCAGGTTTTGGAATCCATGATCGCAAATACAATTCGGCCGACTGTCTGCGGCATTCGATCATGATGAACTGCTATAACATCTGCCCGCTCGAAGGGGACCTATCTGTTCGAATACAGTTGGTCGAGGTGGTCGATCGCCGTTATCTCGGCCGCGGGTCAGCAGCGCTCTCTGCGGCATCGTTAAGGGGGAAGTTCTACTCCGGCAACGGCATCCGGAAGCCTCCGACGACTACAAACTGAGCCAAAGCAAGGCGACTTGGCGCCTTTTGGTGCGCCGTGTCGCCTCCTGTGAAAAGTGCCCCCCTCAGGACTCGAACCTGAAACCCGCTGATTAAGAGTCAGCTGCTCTGCCAATTGAGCTAGGAGGGCGTGATTGCTCGATAGGGAAGTCCATCATGACGAACGTAACGTTGGTTTGCAAGAATGAGTTTGGTCGCTTTGATCCCGTGGGAGTCGTCAATGCGGTTAGACGTGGATGACGTGATCCGAAGTTGGCCCTATGAGTCTGGCGAGGGCGAACAACCGGCTCGAGAGGTGCGTGCCCTTGACGGGCGAAAGGTCTTGCAGGTTCGTATCGAGCTTGGAGTCCTTCAACTCGAGGTGACCGGGAGACCTGACGGCGCCCGTCCGCATGGTTTCGGTACGTATCTTGAATATCTGCGTCAAAGTGTGCGCGGTCGAGCGCACGCCCTCGGCGGTCAAGCGCCGCGCTGGACGATGTCGGAAGAACAATGCGCCGAGCTGGACCGTGAGTTCGTCCAGTTCTATCATCGCCGGGTTGCGTGGCGGAGTCTTGGAAGGCACGACCGAGTCATCCAGGACGCCGACCACAATCTTGCGCTCATGGATTTTGTGAAAGGGCACGGAATCAGCGAAGAGTACATCGCTTCACACGAGCAGTGTCGACCGATTGTTCTGTTTCACCGCACGGAGGCGAGCTTTGCGATGGCGCTGGAACGGCGTCGGCCGGAAGAGGCGATTGACGCTCTGCGCGATGGAATCGATCGCTTGACGACACATCAATGCGACTGGTGGAAAGAGAACGACGCGCTCGAGTCGCCGGTGCCCAGGCTCCTGGGTCGACTCTGCAAGATCGAGCGGGAGATCCGGGAGAAATTCCTGGTCAAGAAAACGTTAAAGGAGCAACTTGACGAAGCCGTGCTGCGGGAAGACTACGAGCGAGCGGCCGTGGTTCGCGATTTGATCCAAGCCAAGGTGCGACAGAGTTAGTGGGTCATCGCCGCCCAGTCAACGCGTTCCGCCGGTACAACTGGTCCCTCGACACAGACCCGCCGGAGGTCGACTGAGCCATCATCCTGACGAATCGGAGCGACACAACTGAAACATGCGCCAAAGCCGCAGGCCATGTGGTTTTCGAGCGAGACCTCGCAGGGGATGCGAGCATTGAAAACGAGCCTGGCGAGGGCGGAGAGCATTGCGGGTGGCCCACAGGCGACGACCTTCGCGGGCCTCTCTCCGGCGGCCAGGCGACGCGCCAACAAATCAGTGACAAAGCCGTGGTGCCCCGCCGTCCCGTCGTCGGTTGCCAGCTCGACTTTGATTCCGGCTTGCTGGAAGTCTTCGACACCAGCGAGCAGCGCGGCGGTGCGCACTCCGTACAGTAGAGTCACTGACGACGTGTGGCCATTCCTGCGCAGCCAAGACCGGCCCAAAGCAAGGAACGGGGTGTGGCCGATACCGCCGGCAACGAACAGTACCGGGCCGGCGGGTGGCGGAGAGAAGCCGTTTCCCAGCGGTCCCCATACGGCGACTCGCTCGCCCGGTCGCCGCAGCGCCAGCGCCCTCGTGCCGCGACCCACTAGCAGATATACGATGTCGAATGATTGGGGCGTGCCTGATGGGTCGCAGACGACGTCGTAGAGGGCCAAGGGCCGGCCGAGCAACGGATCGGATGAATCCTCAGGGCCCGGGCGGATCATCACGAACTGGCCGGGCCGGATCGCCCGGGCCAGCGCGGCGTCATCCAGGCGCAGCCGAAACGTATCGCGGGCAATTGCAACGTTTTCCAAAATCCGAATCATGCGATGAGTCGTGGTGCGGCTCGATATACATGAGTGTGGATTCATGCATTTTCACCGGGAGTGCCAGGCGGGCGGAAGGGGAGTGTTCGTCTTTTCACGGGCGGGGACGGGGACGGGCGGCGACTCCTTGGCGGAGGGCGCTTGCGGCTGCGGTCGCGCTGGAAATGCGAGCTTGGCGAAGTTGGCGACTGGGACTCGAGGCCGATGATGCGGCGGGTTGTTGCAGGGGTCGCCGACCGCTCGGAATGGGCTGGAGCGCGCTTGGGCATCGACGGCCCTTTTGAACGCGGAGGCCCAGACCGCTCGTTATGGGGTGGCTTCCGGGCTGGTGGCTCATGGGACGACGGAGTCTTTCGAGGAGTTAAATCCGATGGAGGTAGCTTCGGGGGCTCTGAACGAGTTCTCTGCGAAGGCATGGTTGGCCGGGTCTGTTTTGAGGTTGGAGCTGGGACGGACTCACGGCGTGAGTCGCCATGGCGCCTTCGTGGTGAGCCGGTTCTGTTGCGCCGGCTGGGGCCGTCGCCGGCTTGAGGCTTTTGACCCGAAGCGCGGCGATTCCGTGGCGAGGATTCGCCGTCGAGGAACCGCGGCAACGAGACGGCGGCACCGTTGGCCACCTTCCAGAGCAGGTCCACTTCGTGTCGAGAGAGGGGCCGGCATGCGCCGGTGGCGAGCCCCTTGGCGCTGACCGGGCCAACTGCGACACGGTTAAGGGACATCACCTTGTGACCGAGCTTGGCGAGCATTCGGCGGACCTCGCGATTCTTTCCCTCGGCCAGGACCAGCTCGAGCACATTGGCGTTGCCCTGACGGCCGACGATTCGTGCTCTCTTGGCGCGAACTTTTCCGTCAGAGAGCCAAATTCCGGCGGTCAGCTTGGCGAGGATTTCCGGATCGGGTGAGCCCGCGATGAGAGCGCGGTAGAGTTTCTCGACCCCGTAACGCGGATGAGCCAGGCGGTTTGCCAGCTCGCCGTCGTTGGTCAAGATCATCAAACCGGTGCTTTCCTCGTCGAGCCGGCCGACGGTGTAGAGCCGCTGGGGAATCTCGGGCAGGAGATCGACGACCCGCGGTCTTCCGGCGGGATCGACGTTTGTCGAGACGTAACCCTTGGGCTTGTTGACGGCGTAGTAAACCATGGACTCAAGGCGGATTGCTTCGCCGTCCACGGCGATTCGTGCTCGATGAGGGTCGACCCGAGTCCCGAGCTCGCGGAGGACCTGCCCGTCGACTGAAACACGGCCTTGTCTGATGAGCTCCTCACAACTTCGACGAGAGCCGATACCGGCGTGCGCCAGTACCTTCTGAACGCGTTCAAGTTTTCCCAGGCCGGATTCGGCATCTGGATGTTGACTGGGACCGCGAGGGCCGCGGTCGTGATGATCGGCTTGCTTCGAGCTGGTCTTTGGGACCCGCGGCGGCCCCGGACGAGAGCGCGAGCTGCCGGGCGGGGGATTTGTTCCTGGCCGCCGATTCGATCGAGGCGGTTTGTTGTGGCTCGAATCGCGGCGAGACATTGTTCCGATTGGCTCCAATCCGGGCGACATCATCAAGACGTGAGCGCCCGTGATCGGGCGATCGGTTGTTTTTGTTCGACAACTCATCGTATCCGGCCGCGGGGGATGTTTCCAGTCGCGGAGCGGATTGCGGGCGCGGCGGGGTCAGGCCCGGGGTGGTCATGGGCGAGCGAGACAACACTGAAAAGTCGGGATCTTATTTCCTTGCCCCTCGGAACGAGGGTGTGCCGGCCAGCCTGGCCCGGGGCTGAGAACCGTGAGCAGGGCGAGAAGGAAGATCGGTGAAAAACTCATCACCGATTCTCATTTTTTATCATGAGTGAAGAGAGTCTGAGAGGAACGAAACCGCAACTCGTCATTGCACTTGCGCAAGGCAGTTCGGTCACGGCATGGGCGCGAGACAACAATGTGCCCAAACCAACCGCTTACCGGTGGGCAAAGGAACCGGAAGTTCGCAAAGCGATGCAGGCGTGTCGGCGCCGGATTCTCGATCGAGCAGTTGGCATGATGGTCAAGCGCGTGCCCTGGACGGTGCCCAAGCTTCTCGAGCTGGCAGGTTCCGACTCGGAGTCGATTCGGTTGCAGGCGATCAAGACCATCTACAAGGAAATGATCACGGTGTCGAAGTATTCGGGCCTGGAAGAACGCATCACCGAGATCGAGGGCAAACTCGATGCGCGAGATCGAATGGCGAGTGATGCGGGCTGACGCCCGGATGGGATCAGCCCCTGCCATAGTCAGCGACCGGGCCCCGTGGGACTGGTATGCAGAATCCTGCCCGTGCGATTTGCGGGCGGGGGAGTGCCGCGAGCACCCACGGGCGCGAGACAGCCAGCGGCCGCCGGAGGGCGACTGGCGGGTGTGGGGCTATGTCGCCGGGCGTGGAGCGGGCAAGACGCGGGCCGGAGCGGAGTGGATTCAACGGCGGGTTGAACAAGGCACCATGAAGGTCGGCTGCCTGATCGCCCCGACCGCCAACGATATCCGCGACGTATTGGTCGAAGGGTCCTCCGGGTTGCTCAACGTCGCGCCGCCGTGGATGCGGCCCAAGTTTGAGCCCTCAAAGCGACGCGTGAGCTGGCCGAACGGGGCTCGCGCGATCTGCCTGAGCGGCGAGGAGCCGGAGCGAGCCCGGGGGTTAAACATCGACACCATCTGGGCCGACGAGCTGGCGTGCTGGCAGCGAGCCCAATCGACCTGGGACCTGGTGATGCTGGCGCTGCGGGCCGGGGACAATCCGCAGGCACTGATCACCACCACGCCACGGCGGCTGGCTGTGCTGAAACGCATTCTGGAGGAGCCGACGACCGTTCAGACCACCGACACCACTTACGCGAACCAGGCGCATCTGCCGAAGGAGTTCGTCGCTCAGATCGTCAGCATGTACGAGCACACAAGGCTGGGCCGGCAGGAAATCTACGCGGAGTTTCTGGAGACGACCGAGGGTGTTTGGTTCACGAACTTCGACCCGAAGCGGCACGTTTCGGTGGATGCTGAATACCACCCTGCGTATCACGTACGGTGCGCGATCGACGCGGGGACATCGCGGCACACGGCTGCGGTGTTCTTCCAGGTTCGCAGGGATTCGGCGAGCGAGCGGATGCGGGTCACAGTGTTCGGCGAATACCTCGCCGTCGACGTGATGAGCCTCAAGAACGCACTCGACATCAAGGCGAAGGCGGATGAGCTGCCTTGTCGGGGCCGGATCGACCTGGTGCGTTTGGACCCGGCGTCATCGGCCCGAACGTCTCTCGGTCCGGTTGCGTACGGCGAATATGAGCGAGTTTTCGGCTCTCGCTTCGTAGCGCGATGGCCGCAGCATCTGGTGCTGGACGGGTTGGACATGATGGAATTGCTGCTGGATGCCGGCTGTCTGACGATCCACCCGCGGTGCGTCCGCCTGAAGGAGGCGTTTGCCAATTATTGCCGGCAGCGCCGAGGAGGAGAGTGGATTGACTTCCCGGCTGACGGACATCCGGAGGAAGACATGATTGACGCGCTTCGGGGTGGCATTCGCGATGCGATGCCGGAAGGAAGTGCGGTCAAGCCTGGCCTGCCGCGGGTGCATGCTTCGCGGGTTTTTTGACGAGCCAGGGGCCATGCAGAAAGACATATTCAACCGGTCGGGCCTGCCGGCTGCTGTTGCGACAGACAGTGCAAAGTGCCGAGCCCGAGAACGAGGTCAACGCTGTGTATGCCGATCACGTCGCGGTCAGGGAACAGCCCGGCCAGGATGTTGAGGGCGATGCGGTCCGCCGGATCGTTGAACGTCGGGACCAGTACGAGACCGTTCGCGATGTAGAAATTGGCGTAACTAGCGGGCAGCCGCTGGTCGTCAAATACGATTGGCCCGGGCATCGGCAGCTCGACGACGCTCAGGCGCTGGCCATCCTGGTCGGTGGCATCCCGCAGCCGGCGCAGGTTGTCTTCAAGCGATTCATGGTTGGGATCGCCGGCTCGTGGCTCGACGACCGTAGCCACGACGCCTGGCGCGACGAACCGAGCAAGGTCGTCGACGTGGCCGTGCGTGTCGTCGCCATCGATTCCCCTGCCGAGCCAGATGACGTGGCTAATCGCAAGGTAGTCGGCGAAGAGCTGCTCGAGCCGAGACCGATCGAGGCCGGGATTACGGGCCTGGACCTTGCTCAAGAGGCATTCTTCGGTCGTGAGCAGCGTTCCACCTCCATTGACATCGATCGCACCGCCTTCCATCACAATCCGTCGGACGCCCAATTTCTGGTTGCCCAACCGCGGTACAAATCGTGGCAGAGCGAGGAATTCGGCGATTTTGCGCGGGAGGCGGTCGTCCAGGGCATGGTTGGGGTACTTGGCCCAGCCGTTGAATTTCCAGTCCACGAGGCCGACGGCGGCCTCAGAATCGGAAGCGAGTCTGTTCTGTACAATAAAGGTCGGGCCAGTGTCGCGCAGCCAACTCCGATTGGTCGCGGCCAGAAGGAACTGAATCGAATCGAGGTTAACGCCGGCCACATCCAGGGAGTCGGCCACGCGTTTTCTCGTCGCGTCGTTCCGTACAACAATTCGCACTTTCTCGACGCGGCTCAAATTACGGACGATCTCGGTGTAGACCCACGAAATGGGCGAAAACTTACCTGGCCAGTCTTCGCGGTTATGAGGCCAGGCGATCCAGGTTGCCGCATGTGGCTCCCATTCGGCCGGCATGCGGTAACCGAGTGCGGCAGGTGTCTGATGCATGGTTCACATCGCCGGAATCGGAGAGCATTGGATCTCGAGTCGATGGTTTCCGATTCAATCGTGGAATCGCTCGGTAATCGCCCCATAAGCGTCTATGCGGCGGTCGCGAAGGAATGGCCAGTTGCGCCGGGTTTCTTCCTGGAGCCGCGGGTCACAATTGACAATCACCACCTCGTCTGACTGGTCGCCGGCCTGGGCGATGATGCGGCCGAACGGGTCGGAAACAAATGACCGGCCCCAGAATTCGAGGCCGCCGGTCGAGGGCCCTTCGTGGCCGACGCGGTTGACGGCCGCGACGTAAACTCCGTTGGCGATGGCGTGGGCTCGCTGCATGGTTTCCCAGGCGCTTGCCTGAGCGGGGCCGAACTCGGTCTTTTCGGCGGGATGCCAGCCGATCGCGGTGGGATAGAAGAGAATGCTGGCACCTTTCAGGGCTGTGAGGCGGGCGGCTTCAGGGTACCACTGGTCCCAACAGACGAGCGTACCGACCCGGGCATACAACGTGTCGAATGCCTGAAACCCGAGGTCGCCGGGAGTAAAATAGTACTTCTCGAAGTAGAGCGGGTCGTCCGGAATGTGCATCTTGCGATAGCGGCCGCGGAGGGTTCCGTCCGAGTCGATGACGACTGCGGTGTTGTGGTAGAGCCCGGGTGCACGGCGCTCGAAAATCGAGCCGACCACCGCCATCCGGGTGTCTCTGGCGAGGGTGCAGAGAGCGGACGTGGTAGGGCCGGGAATCGGTTCGGCGAGGTCGAACCGTGAAGCCTCCTCTACCTGGCAGAAGTACTGAGTGCGAAAGAGCTCGGGAAGGCAAGCGATCTGAGTGCCGCCGTCGGCGGCCTGGCGCAACAGGTCGCCCGCCCGGGCGAGGTTGTCGTCGGGGTCGGTCGAACATTGCATCTGGATCAGACCGACGGTGAATAACTGCTGGTGGCGGCTCATGGCGGCTTCATGACCCGGAAGTTCAAGGAAACGGGTGCAGCTTGGGAACATCGTAGCGATACCGTCAAGGAGAGGCGAGTTGCCGGCCGAGAGAATGCCTGCTGCGAAGGGAAACGCGCCAGGGCGGACCGATCGCGAAGGCGAGAGACCCCGAATAGTTGAATTGGACGTGAGTAGCCGGTAGTGTTGGATCGATGTTGAGTCAAGAGTCCGTCGAAACAGGCAGCATTTGAAGAGGGGAAACGCCATGGGAGCCGAAGCCCGCGTGGCCGAATTGAAGTTGGAGCTGCCTCCGGCGCCGAAGCCGGTGGCTACGTACGTGACGGCCATACAACAGGGGGATTTGATCTATGTTTCCGGGCATGGTCCGTTGCGATCGGACGGCACATTGATCACTGGCAGACTGGGGGCTGACATGGACGTGGCGGGTGGTCAAGCCGCAGCCCGGCAGACCGGTTTGGCGATCTTGTCGACTCTACGAGCCCAACTTGGCACGCTGGATAAGGTCGAACGATTAATCAAAAGCTTGGGCATGGTGAATTCGACACCGGAATTCGCGGAGCATCCGAAGGTCATCAACGGCTACTCGGATCTGATGAAAGACGTGTTCGGGGATGCCGGCGTTGGAACTGCGCAGCGCGGTGGGGATGGTTGCTCTGCCGGCTGGGATCGCGGTGGAGATCGAGGCCATTTTTCAAGTCAAGCGGGGATAGGACGGGCGCGGGTCAATCGGTTTGACTCGATTACCGGGGCCGAGCTGGTCGTCGATGGCGGCTGGTGTGTTTCGGAGGGAACTACGGACGATATCCCGAGCGAGGCAGCGCCATGAGCGATCGTCGCGATGTCCTCGGCCAGTATTTAACCGCGGTTCGGTGCGCGATCGACACGATCGAGGCGACGCAGTTGCCTGCGATTGGCGCGGCGGCCGCTCTGTTCGCGGATGCGATCCTCAAAGGGCGGCTGGTGCATATCTTCGGCACGGGTCATTCGCGGATGGCTGTGGAGGAAATGTTTCCGCGCTATGGGTCGTTTCCGGGGTTTCACCCGATCGTCGAGCTCTCGATGACGTATCACAATCCGGTGGTGGGGGCCAATGGTCAGCGCCAGGCGATGTACCTGGAAAACGTGCAGGGATTCGGACCGGTTTTGTGGCGCAACTTCGCGACGTCTGCTCAAGACGTGCTGCTGGCGATTTCCAGTAGCGGTTGCAATGCGGTGACGATCGATGTCACCGTGGAAGCGATCCGGCTGGGCATGGCGGTCGTGGTGGTCACGTCGATCCAGAACGCTCTAATCTCGACCTCGCACCATGAATCGGGCAAGAAGCTGCACGAACTGGCCACGGTGGCGATCGACCAGAGTGCTCCGGCGGGCGATGCGACTGTCTGGATCGAAGGACTGGAGACGCCGGTTGCGCCGTTGTCGAGCGTGACCGGCTGCACGGTCATCAACTTGCTCAAGGCAGAAGTTGCACGTTTATTGACCGAGGCAGGCTCTCCTCCCAAGGTCTTGACCGCGGCCTGCCACCTGGGTGTGGAGCGGTCGCGCGGGCTGTTTGAGGAGACCTACGATGAATATCGTCGACGAGTGGGCGTGTTGTATCGGTAGAGCCGCCGTGATTCAAATCCAGGTCTAGTCCGGCACAAACACTTTTACATCGGGGTGCATGGTATAGAGCCGATCCTCGCCCTTGGGGGTCTGGACGATGATCGCGCTTGAGCAGTTATTCTCGATAATCGGGTTTCCGGGATATTTCTCCCAGTTGATCAAGTCGCGTGAGCGGGCCAGGCATGTGGTCCAGCTCTTCCACGGACGGCTGGAATTGGCGTGGTACAATCCGTAGTAAGTGCCATCGCGTTTGACGACTTGATTGAGAGCCACGGCTGCTTTGTCATACGGCTGGGGACCCATGGCGATGACCGGGTCGTCTCGCAGGTTGGTCCAGACCTTGAGGTCTTTCGAGGCTGCCAGCCAGATGCCCTGGTCGCCGCGCTCGTAATAGAGGTACCACGTCCCATTTTCGAACCACAAAGTTGGCGTGCCGTATGGCCCGGGCTCGATCGGCTTGCCATCTCGTTTGCGGATGTCGAGGGAACCATGATCAACCCACTTGCGGCCGTCGGTCGATTTCAAGAGGTGGGCGATGTCGTTTTTTCCCTCGGCGACCATGAAATAGGTGCCGTCGCGGTGGACGACGCACATATCTTCGACCCAGGAACCGGAGAAGATGGGATTGGCCGGGTCTCGCGTCCAGTGAATGCCGTCGGGTGAGGTGGCGTGGCCTAGCGACATGGTCGCCGGGTGATCGCCTGAGTATCCGGTGTACCAGAGGTCAAAGCTTCCGTTGTCATCGGCAAGGATAAAGCCGCGCTCGCGGATCTTGCGGTCCCAGGAATCGCGTCCGGTGCCTGTGAAGACGGGGTTTTCAGGAATTGGCTTCCAGCCGGTGAGATGCCAGGAAGGCGAGGCTTGCTGAGGTGAGGGGCGGACCTGTTGCGGCAAATTCGGGCGGTTCGGCGCGAGGAACAGTGTGACCAGCCCGATACTCGCCATGAAAAGCACAGATCTTCGAATCATTGGGGGTCTCCGCGGGGGAGCGACCGAGGGCTGTTGAGGGCTTGAGCTAGTGTAATCGACTGCGGCGCCGCTTGCGGTGGGAGCAGAACCGGGTATTCATAATACCTTGCGTGGCAGTAATCTGGAGTGTAGTTTAGTTCAAGTGATCCGTTTGGGGCGGTAGCTCAATTGGGAGAGCGCCGCGTTCGCAATGCGGAGGTTGAGGGTTCGATCCCCTTCCGCTCCACTAGGGGTCTATGATCGCGGGAGATCGGAAGAAGCAGGCTGTGGCAGAATTTCGGATCGTTCCGATCTACGGCCGTTCGGTGGTCGTAAGAGGGGAAGGGAACGTTTGGAGCAGGCATTTGTCCGCTCGTCTTGAGCGATTTGACCGTGCGGTGGCTCGGATCTGGTCGAGGCGGCGCGGTGGTAAAAACTTTATCAGTCGATCCGAGCAGCCGCGGTCCGCGAAAGGGTGAGGTTTTAGCCTTGCGGCTCGGCATCCCCGCTTCCCCGGCGAAGGCCCCGGGTTTTTCTTTCACAGCGACGGGTAGAACGTACCCACATGGTCCGCGCTCTGATTCATTGGAGCCTTCACAATCGGCTCATCGTCATTCTGGGGACGATCGGGCTGATCGCGATCGGGTCTTACTCGGCGAATAACCTCAACGTGGAGGCATATCCCGACCCGACTCCGCCGCTGGTGGAAGTCATCACGCAGAATCATGGAATGAGTCCCGAGGAGATGGAGAAGCTTATCGGGATTCCGCTCGAGACCGCGCTCAACGGCATGCCGGGTCTCAAGTATCTCCGCAGCATCTCGATATCGGGGCTGACGGACATAAAGTGTCAGTTCGAGTATGGGACCGACTACTGGACGGCGCGGCAAGAGGTGATCAATCGGATCGGCATGGTGGGGAACCTCCCTCCGGGGGTGAACCCAGGATTATCGCCGTGGAGCCCAACGGGTGAGATCGTGCGTTACGTCTTGAGGGGAGACGGGTACACGTTAAACCAGCTCAAGGCGGTCCAGGACTGGGTGCTGAATCGCGCTGAAGACGGTACCCGGAGTGATCGACGTTACGGGATTCGGCGGTACAGTCAAACAGTATCAGGTCTTGCTCGACAACCAGTTGATGAGGCGTTACGACGTGACCTTGCAGATGGTCACGGATGCGATTTCGCAATCGAATGCCAACGTTGGGGGCGACCTTCTGCCGCTGGGACCGCAGTCGCATAACGTGCGTGCGCTCGGGTACCTGGGCGAGGGGATTGACTCGCTCGATCCAGCGGTCGCGGATCACGCTTACGGGCTTGAGATCGAAAAGATCGAGGACATCGAGGATGTCGTGGTGACGACGTACCACGATATGCCTGTCTACATCCGGCAGATTGCCAAGGTTGTGGTGGGTTTCCAGCCACGGCTGGGGTTGGTGGGCCGCAACCGCGAGAATGACGTGGTCGAGGGTATTGTTCTGATGCGGAAATACGAGAAGTCGCTGCCGACCTCGCAAGCCGTTCAGGACAAGATTGATTCGATCAACAAGAGCAACCTTCTGCCGAAGGGGATGCTGATTGAATACTTCAACCGGCGAACGGACTTAGTTGAAGTCACGAAGCACAACGTGATTCACAATCTGGTCGTCGGCATGATACTGGTGATCGGGATACTCTTCATCTTCCTGGGTGATATCTCGAGCGCGGGAATCGTGGCTTTGATGATACCGCTGGCGCTGCTTTTCTCGATTTCGGTGCTCTATGTTCAGGGGAAGTCGGCGAATCTTTTGTCGATTGGCGCGGTCGACTTCGGGATCATCGTGGACAGCTCGGTCATCATCGTGGAGAACATCTACCGGCACATCACTGCGCGGAACGCCGACCGATCCCGGCCGCTGATCGACCGGATCTGTGAAGCGTCGCATGAGATCGAGAGGGCTCTGTTCTTCTCGACGCTGATCATCGTGTGTGCGTTCATTCCGTTGTTCTCGATGACGGGACCGGAAGGGGCGCTCTTCGGGCCGATGGCGAATACTTATGCATTTGCCATTTGCGGTGCGCTTGTGCTAGCCGTGACGCTGACGCCGGTACTTTGCTCTTATTTGTTCCACAACAAGAAAGAGGAGAAGGAGACGTTCATCGACCGCATCATGAAGCTGCGGTACCTGACGATGCTGGACCGGGTGCTGCGTCACCGATACCTGGTTCTGGTGGGCATGGGAGGTCTGCTGGCTTTGACGCTTGTGCTCGTGCCGACGCTTGGGGGTGAATTCATGCCCCCGCTGGAAGAAGGCAATCTCTGGATCCGGGCGCTCTTGCCGCGGACGGTGACACTGGGCGAAGCCGCGCGGATGGCGCCTCGGCTGCGGCGAGTGATCGACTCGATTCCCGAGATCAGAGACGTGATGTCGCACGTCGGCAGGCCGGACGACGGGACCGACGTGACGAGTTTCTTCAACCTGGAATTCAACGCGCCACTGATTCCGATGGAGGAGTGGCGTGACATGCCGGTCAAGATTTTCGGGCAGACGGTATGGTCGCGGAAGATCACTCGCGAGGAAATCCAGGATGAGCTGATGGACAAGTTCAAGGATTTTCCGGCGATCAATTTCAATTTCTCGCAACTGATCCGCGACAACGTGGAGGAAGCTCTTTCGGGCGTGAAAGGGGCCAACTCGATCAAGCTGTTCGGCAACGACCTGGCGGTGCTGGAGCGGGCGGGGCAGCGGGTGGTCAACATCCTGAACACGGTGCCGGGGATTTCCAACGCGGGTCTCTTCCACATTGTGGGCCAGCCAAATCTCGAGATCCAGATCGACCGCCATGAATGCGCGCGGTATGGGATCAACGTTTCGGATGTGGAAGCGGTTGTTCAAGTCGCAATCGGCGGGCGGGCGTTCACCCGGATGGTGGAAGGCGAGAAGGTGTTCGACATCGTGCTACGCCTTCCGGCCGATCAGCGCAACGACCCGGAAGTGATCGGGAGGATCCCGGTTGACGCTCCGGGGCAAGACGGAAAGCCAGGGGCGCGAATCCCGCTTTCGCAACTGGTCGTGAGGATCGACCCGCATAAACCTGGCGCCACGTATATCTACCGAGAGAACAACCGTCGGTACATCCCCATAAAATTCGGCGTGAAGGGCCGAGATCTGGCTTCGACGATCCTGGAGGCTCGAGCGCAAGGTGACCGATCCGAAAACTGGAGCGCAGCTCCTACCGGGGTACGATATTGGTTGGGCGGGCGAGTTCGACCAGATGCAGCAAGCCAACCGGCGGTTGATGGTGATCGTTCCTCTGTCGATCACGTTGATTCTGATCCTGCTGTACACGGCGTTCAGTTCGCTGAAAGACGCGCTTCTGGTGATGGCGAACGTGGTTGCCGCGACGATGGGGGGTGTCTGGGCGCTCAAGTTGACCGGTACGGCCTTCTCGATTTCGGCGGCGGTGGGATTCATTTCGATATTCGGAGTTGCGGTGCAGGATGGAGTGCTCTTGATCTCGTACTTCAATCAGATGCGGGCGGCAGGCTTGCCGGTTCGCGAGTCACTGCTGCGCGGTGCCGAATTGCGAGTTCGGCCGGTGGTCATGACGTCGCTGACGGCAGCGCTTGGGCTCTTTCCGGCGGCCATCGCGACTTCGATCGGTTCTCAGGCACAGAAGCCGCTGGCGATCGTGGTCGTGGGCGGGATGCTGGTGACTCTTTTCCTGACGAGATACCTGATGCCTGTGCTGTACTCGTTCTTTCCGGCACCGGCGGGACACGGCGAGTGCCAGAGCGACCTGATTCTGGGATCACATTACACCGATCGCTTCCTCCAGCCGGCAAACTCCGGAGAGGGCATCGTCCAGGGCGATGACCACGCGACCGGGCACGCATTCCCGCCTGATCAGAGCGGTTTCGGAGAACAATAGATCATGAAATTCAACTGGAAACACTCGCTGGTGACGTTGCTCGTGGCGGGCGGCGCGATCGGGGTCTCGCTCAATCGCTGGACCCGGGCGCATGTGGTGGAGGTCTGGAAGCAGTTGTCGCACGCCGGTGCTGCTCACGGCGATGAGAAGCACCGCGATAAATCGTGGCGGCTGTCGCCGGAGCAAACGTCCCAAGACCCCTGGAATCGGATCCTTGTTTTAAACGATAACGAGGTCCGGTCCATCGGGCTCAAGACCGCGCCCGTGAAGCGGCAAACCGAGCCCACGCTGCTCAAGCTGTTTGGAACCACCGACTATGACCCGGCCTATGTGACGGTTGTCCGCACTCAGTTTGACAGCCGCGTGGACCAGGTCCTGGTGGATTTTGGCTCGCTGGTCAAGAAGGGCGAAGAGCTGCTCGAGCTTTTCAGCACGGACCTTGCGGAGGCCAAGAGCAATTACGAGGCAGCCATCAGCCAATGGGCTCGCGACAAGAAAGTGCTCGATTACAAGACGGATCTGGCGAAGACCGACTCGGTGGCCAAGAAGGATCTGATCGAGGCCGAAAACGACGAGGCCCAGAGCCGCTTGAAGATGAAGCTCGCGCGCGACAAGCTGCTGGTTTATGGCCTGACCGATCGGGAGATCGAAAACGCGAGCAGTGAGGACGGAGTCCAGAAGGCGAAGATGATCCTTCGATCGCGTGCCGATGGAATCGTGGTGCTGCGTAACGTGGTGAAGGGAAACTACTACACCTCTGCCGACCTGTTGATGACGATTGCACCACTCGACCACCTCTGGGTACGGGGTAGTGTGAGCGAGCTCGACGCGGAAAAGGTCGAGCTTGGGCAGGCACTCAAGGTGGTCTTCCCGTTCTCCGATCGCACGATCGATGGCGTGGTGAAGTATATCGACAAGGCGATCGATCCGGACTCGCGATCGGCAAAGTTTCGGACGTCGATTGAAAATCCCGATGGCAAGCTCAAGGCGGGCATGTTTGTGCGGGTGTGGGTGGAGATACCACCCAAAGAAGGGCGCACGCTGATTCCGAGGTCCGCCATGGTCACGGTCGATCGGTTCGATTACGTCTTCATCCGGAGACCGGGAAAGGGCAACGAGTTCGATCGTCGCCAGATCTTTACCGCGAAGGAAAACCACGATGTGGTGATCGTTGCGGCGACATCGCCCGATCACCTGGGTCTAAAACCCGGACAGGAAGTCGTCACGACCGGGAGCCTGATCCTGGAGCAATTGTACGAGGACAAGGAGATGACCGAGGGGGGCTTTTTTGTCTCTCGCGACGGCGAAGAAAGCGCTGCGGCGCACAATCAAACGGATCTCTCCGTTGTGACGACACCTCCCGACCATTACTGATCAGTAGTATCCTGGCGATGCAGCCGGAAAAGTCGAGGCATTCTACCTCGGCTTGCTGGAATTCGCGGAATTTGCCGGTCGCTCAATTCCGATTGTTCCGTTTATGCCGGTTGGTTGGACGATCGGGAATCTTCAACTGACGGCGAGGCTTCAGGTTCCAGGTGAAGGGAGCCGATTTACGGTGGCAGCGATTATTGCAGGCGTGGCGGATGGGGCGAATTGAGCGATCGAAACGAGGCGCGGCCTGTGGACGGCAATCCAAGGTTGATCGAAACGGTTGTGATTACTGCGGCACGCCGATACTGGGCGATGAGCTGCGGACGGGCGGCGTGCTCGAGCTGGCTTCGATGCGTATTGCTGATCGGGCTCGTGGGGATGTCAAGCGGTCGCGCGGGGCGCAGGGTCCTACGGTTGACACGAGCGTACCGGTGCTTCCCGGCTCGGGGGGCTCGCTTCTCGGGCCATCGCCCGGTTCAGGAGGGGGCACGTTCGACAACCTACCCGGCATCGGCGGAATTCTGGGCGGGCGTCCTGGAGTTTCGACTCCGAAGGGCATTCCCACTTCGATCTCGGCGCCTGGGACCGGCGCGGGTCCGACGGCTCTGCAAGAGCCGATCACCTCGCCTCAGCCTGCACCTTTGTCACCGTCCACGACACCTTTTTACGGATCACTGGAAGTTGCAACGGCAGACAACGACGGTCCACCGGATGGACTGACGCTTGATCGAGCCATCGACATCATGCTGGAGCGAAACCTGGATCTCCGTTCCAAGTACATGGAAATTCCGATGGCGCGGGCGGACATCTTGCAGGCCAACTTGCGATCCAACCCTGTGTTCTATCAAGACGGTCAGCTTTTGCAGTACGGCGGCACGAGCACGAAGTTCAGCCGGACGGCCCCTGGCGGGCCCAGCCAGTACGACACCAACGTGAGCTATCCCCTGGACATCTCACGTAAGCGGCAGGCCCGAACACTGGTGGCTTCGCGCGCCGAGCGCGTGCTGGAGGCACTTTATCAGGACGCCGTCCGGCAGCGCATCGACGATGTCTATGGGGATTACGTTCTGGCTCTGGCGGCGCGGCAGACGGTCCGGTATGCGACGGAGAGTGTCGAGGGATTGCGCAAGCTCAAGGCTCTCACCGAAGAGCGGCACAAGAAAGGTGCGATCTCACTTGGCGAGTTCAACGCGGTGAAGATCAAGCTACGAACCGCGCAACTCGGGCTGGTCGACGCCCAGGCAACGTACCGCAACGCGAAGCTTGACCTGGGCGCGTTCTTGAACCTGAATCGCACGGAGATCGCTTCGCTCGAGCTCCGTGGGACGGTGCAGGATTTCGCTCCGCCTCCTCCGTCGGTCGAGGTGCTGCAAAGAATAGCAGTGGATGAACGCCCTGACATTATCTCGAGGCGGCTGGGCATTCAGCGGGCGGAAGCCGACGTTCGGCTGGCCCGGGCCAATGCGTTCAGCGATGTGTATGTGCTCTGGCAACCCTATACTTTTCAGGATAATTCTCCTTACGGGTTGAAGAGCCAGTACTCCTGGGCGCTGGGCGTCACGGTTCCGCTGCCACTGTATAACCGCAACCAGGGAGGAATTCAGCGTGCCAAATTCAACGTGAGCCAATCGCAGATTCAGCTTCAGGATCTGGAGCGCCAGACCCGAATCGACGTCGAGCAGGCAGTGATAGAGTACGAGGTGACGTTACAGGAGGTGAGGGATCTTCGCGAGCAAGTCCTGCCCGACGCAGAGCAGGTCCGTAATGAAGCGTACCGGCTCTGGGCGAAGGGAGAGAAGAGTCAGCTCGACTACATCAACGCTCTGCTGGACTACAACCAGATCGTCAAGCAGTATCTCGACACGGCGGTCCGCCATCGGCGGAGCATGCTGTCTCTGAACACGGTCGTTGGCAAGCGGATCATGCCCTAGTTCATCGGGTGGCTCAGATCTGGACGGAAATCGGGGAAAGTCGCGATTGCTCGCTCATTCACCGGTGGGTTTGCGCTTTGGAGCTTTGTCGGTCCGGCGGCTGCCGCGGCCTCGGGAGGGGAAGATGGGACGTCGCATCGCTCGAGAGCATCGACCAGTCGTCGAACCGTGCGAGCGCCGCGAGCTGCTCTCGGGGATCACGGACGTCATGTCCGCGAACGGCATCGCCGCGAGTATGCGCGCCATAGCCCTTGCGGCGGCTAATGGAGCATCCAACCCCTCGATCGCTCTGCCGCAGAATCAGGGTCCGTTGCTCAATCCAGACGGAAGCGTGAACAACGCAGCCTTGGCCCCGACCGGAAATGCGACGCAGCACCAGTTCCGAAAACAGCAATTCAAAGCGCATTTCGTGGGGACATACACGGAGGGAGCTGGTCCTACCACTGACGAGAGCAAGCAAGTCTTTATCATCGGCGCGGGAAGTACCAACCAGATGTTGCATGCGGACATTCAGATGCTTCTGGTCACACCCAACGATCCGGGCTCACCGATCGGCGGGGTTGCCACGATCTTTGACCGCAATATCAACACGAACAGTGACGCAGGTTTCGACATCTCGGCCCCGCAGACGTCTCAGACCATCGCAGGGAACGGCCTGCCGGTATTCTTGAACAAGGTGAGCGTAGATGTGAACATCAGTTCCGGCCTTTATACTGAAGGTTACTCGGTGGGCAGCATCAGGATCCGTTACATCCCAAGCAGCAAACATACTCGGGGCGTTCTCAGCCAGGGCAAAGCGGTTGTGACGATCTACGCCCAGATTTACGTGCCAAACGCCAGCTTGATCCTTCGCAACACCAACATCAATCCTTGAGGTTCGGGATTTTCCTGCTGCTGGATCCGGGCGAGAGCTTGGTCTGGAAGCCGGCGAAATCTGGCGTTGCCGGGGATCTGCTCCTAGAATCTGTTTTGATTGAACATCGTGCAAGTGGGGCGGGTTCTCGGGGGTTTTCATCATGTTGCATCGTCGCGGGCTCGTGGTGCTTTTGATTGTTCTTAGCTTCGAGCCGAGTGTACGCGCTTTCTGTCAGGAGGAACCGAAAGCCTCAGAGCCTGCCTTACGAGGCTCGGTTTTCGAGCCTTTGCCTCTGGGAAGTATCAAGCCGTCGGGGTGGCTGAAGGACCAACTGCGCCTTCAGGCCGATGGTTTAAGCGGGCACCTTGATGAGTTCTGGCCGGACATCAAGAACAGCGCCTGGTTCGGTGGTACGGCCGAGGGCTGGGAACGGGTTCCGTACTGGCTCGATGGGCTGGTTCCGCTGGCTTTCGTGGTTGATGACCCGGCGCTCAAAGTCAAGGTGAGGAATGCCGTCGAGTACATCCTTGCTCACCAGCAAGCTGATGGCTGGCTGGGGCCGGTTGGCGACAGCCAGAAGCACAAACCGTACGACGTCTGGCCGCTGTTTCCGCTGTTCAAGGCGCTCATGCAGTACCAGCAGGCAACCGGCGATCCGAGGATCATCCCTGCCCTCGTTGCGTGCTGCCGGAAAATCGACCAGGTGATCGCTCGTGATCCGTTGTATAGTTGGGCGAAGGTTCGGGCCGCCGACTTTGCAGTTGTGCTGTACTGGCTCTATTCGCAAACCGGTGAATCCTGGGTTCTGGACCTGGCCAAGAAATCGTTCGCGCAGAGCCAAGACTGGCGTGCGCTTTACGAGAAGTTTCCTTTCAAGGAAAAGGCCCGCGAAAAGAAGACCCTGGAAAACCACGGCGTCAACACGGCGATGGCCTTGAAATACGGTGGTGTGCGGCATCGGCTCACCGGCGATGAGAAAGACAAGACAGCGGTCTTCTCGATGCTCGACATTCTGGACCGGTATCACGGGCAGCCCACGGGGATTTTCACATGCGACGAGCACCTTGCGGGGCGCAGCCCGTCCCAGGGGACTGAGCTGTGCACGGTCGTGGAGGCCATGTACTCGCTCGAGGTTTCCGCCGCGATTATCGGCGATGCCCGGCTGGGCGACAGGCTTGAGATGCTTGCATTCAATGCTTTGCCGGCAACATTCAAGAAGGACATGACGGCCCATCAGTATGACCAGCAGTGCAACCAGGTTGTTTGCTCGGCCGAGGGAGAACATGTGTACGTGAGCAACAAAGGAGACTCAAACCTGTATGGACTCGAGCCGAATTTTGGCTGTTGCACGGCCAACATGCACCAGGGCTGGCCAAAGTTTGCGAGCAGCTTGTGGATGCGAAGCTCGGACGGAGGACTGGCCGCGATTGCCTATGCGCCGTGTGTGGTCGATACGACAGTCGCGGGGAATTTCGTGCGTGTCGAGGTCAGTGCGGAATCCAGTTATCCGTTTGGAGACGGTGCGGAATCGCAGATTGTGATCAAGGTGCAACCGGCTGTGAAGAGTCGCTTTTCCTTGCATCTCCGTGTGCCGTCATGGGATAAGGGAGCTGTTTGTGGAGTGTGGGAAGACGCCGCGACGTTCGAGCGAATCGACGACTTGAAACCGGGATCGTTTGTGACCTTGGACCGGGAGTGGGGTGTGAACCCGCCGGCTCAAGTCAAGCTGACGATTCCGATGACCGCGCGGTTGGCGGAAGGCTATAGCGGTGCGGTTTCGGTCCAGCGAGGTCCGGTGATCTACGCGCTTCAGATCGCACCGGAGTGGAAGGTGTTCCGCGACAGAGCCGATTTGCCGTTCGACGACTGGGAGGTCTTCCCCAAGACGCCGTGGAATTATGCAATCGAGATCGACCGCGAGCATCCCGAGAAGGCGATTCGATTTGAGGCTCGCGCGGCGAGCGGGCTTCTGTTCTCGGCCTCGGGCGCCCCTCTTTCGGCCAAGGTCAAAGGCCGTCGCATACCGGACTGGAAGCTGGATAAAGGAGCGGCTGCTCCACCGCCTGAAAGCCCGGTTGTCAGTCGGGAGCCGCTCGATGAGCTGCTGCTTCTGCCTTACGGATGCACCGATCTAAGAGTAAGTGTTTTTCCAACATTGGCCTCGCCCTGAGCAATTCGATGGCGGATGCGCTTGCAGAAAAAGGCCTCTCTTCCCGCTGGTCCTCGATCGTCTGGAAGTTAACCGGATTCGTGGGAGTCGTGGTCGCGCTCAGCGGAGCCGCACTGATCGGAGTTGCCTACTTCGCGACGAACTCGATTCTTCAGGATCAGATTTTCAAGCGGCTTGTGACGATCGCCGTGTTGCGGCAGCAGATGCTGGCGACGACGCTTGAAAAGCACGAGGAGCGGGTAATTGACTTTGCGGGCCGCTCGGGGATTCGACTCTTGCTCTTGAGGAGGGTCGAGGAGCCGATCGGCCCCGCGCAGTTTCGCCGCGAGGCCGATCTGGTGCTGTCGCATGCACTGGCCACGATCACCGAGTATCTGGCGGTGTGGATCGAGGATGAGCAGGGTCAAGTGATCGCTTCGAGCGGGCCAGCGAATCTGGTTGCCTCGTTTCCGAAAGCGACTGTATCAGACGAGAAGCCGGAGGGCGGCCTGGCGTTTCCGCCGCGTCGAGTCGACGGAACGTTTGTGCTACCTCTTTCGGCGGCGGTCCGGGATGGTGATCGCAAGCTCCTGGGAACGGTCGTGGTGCTGGTCGACATCAGCCCGATCGCGTCGATGCTGATGGATCCGACCGGCCTCGGCGAGACCGGAGAGGTACTGGTGGGAGTCGAGAACGGCGAGGCGATCCAGTTGATCACGCCGACACGAGGTCTGCGGCCGGGCCCGTTTCCGCTGGCTGAAGTGCTTGCCAGTCGTCTGCCTTCGCTGGCGGCAGCGAGCCGAGGAGAGATCGGGGAAAGGCGGACGACCGATTACCGCGGTGAGGACGTGCTGGTGGCGTATCGGCCCATTGGGCGGGGATTCACCGGCTGGGGACTCATCGCCAAGATCGACACCAGCGAGGCCCACGCGCCGGTTCGGGAGTTGCAATGGCTGCTCTCGGCGCTGGGGGGGGCCGCACTCGTGCTGGGATTGGGCGCGTCGAACTTGATTGCGCGCCGGTTCGCGAGGCCGATACGGCAACTTGCCAAGACGTCGTCCGCTGTTGCCGCGGGCGATCTTTCGGTTCGGAGCAAGGTGAGCTCGTCGGATGAGCTGGGCGTGCTGAGCAATACTTTCAACCGCATGACGGAAGAGCTGGAACGCTCGCATTCGGATCTCGAGCGCCGCATCTCGGAACGGACCCATGACCTGGAAGCAGCCCGTGACATGCTCGACGCGTTTTTCCGGATTTTGACGTCTCGTCTGGACGTGGACAATTTCGAGAAGACGCTCGATTCCGTGCTGCACTTTTGCTCGCGGCTGGGATATGACCAGGCGATGATTTCGTTCGTCGATCAGTCGGCCGGAGTGATCAGGGCGGCGCGGGCCACGGGGTGCATGACCGGGCTCGTGGAGCTGACCGTACGGTCGATCGCAGGGGAAGACATTCTGGCCGAGGTGGTGCGCGAAAGCCGAGCGGTCGTCATTCCTGACTCGAGGAGCGACCCGCGATGCGAGCCGGAGGCCGTGGCCGTTTCGGGAATTCGCGGTCAGATTATCGTGCCGCTTGTCAGCGATCGCGTGCTCGGGACTCTTCAGGTGGCGTCACTACGACCGTTCGACCCCAGTCAGATTGATTTGCGCCCGCTCGAGACGCTGGCAAGCCACACGGCGCGTGCGCTCGAGGGCCTGCGGCAGGTCGAGGAGATCCGGCGGCTGAATGAGACGCAGGAACAGCATTCCCAGGAGCTTGCCCGGTCGGAGCTGGCTCTGCGCGAACAGACCAGGATCTTGCAGTCTGTGCTGGACTGCATGGGCGACGGTGTCGTGGTTGCCGATTCGAATTCGCGGTTCCTGGTTTTCAATCCTGCCGCGGAGAGGATCGTGGGCCAAGGGAAAAGCGAAGCGGCTTCTGAGGATTGGTCGCGTCAGTACGAGATCTTTCTGCCCGAGCGCATGACGCCGTATCCCGAGGCCGACCTGCCACTGGTGCGTGCGATTCGCGGGGAGTCAGTCGATCAGGCGGAGCTCTACATAGCCTATCCAAGCCGCGACGACGGCACGTGGATCCTTGTCACCGGCCGACCGCTGCGCGACGAGCATGGCGCGATCCAGGGTGGAGTGGTTGTGTTGCACGACATCACACGACGGAAGAAAGCGGAGCGAAGACTGGCCGCGCAATATGAAACGACCCGGGTGCTGGCGGAGGCAGACTCGCCCGGCGACTCCATTCCGAAGATTCTCGAGACGATCTGCGAGCGTCTCGACTGGGACCGCGGGGCATTCTGGAGAGTTGATTCACTCGCTCAACGACTGCGCTGCGGGGCGGTCTGGCGGCGGCCGGACGAGGCCGCCTCCGATCTTGAGTCGCTGAATCACGATAGGGCGCTGGAATGCGGGGTCGATCTTGCAGGACGCGTTTGGGATTGTGCCCAGCCGGAGTGGATTTCCGATGTCAGTGATCCTTCGAGCTTCCGTCGTCAGCCGGCCGCCGGAGCCGCCGGCTTCCGCACGGCCTTTGCCGTACCGATTCTTCTTCGTGGCGAGTGCCTGGGGGTGCTCGAATTCTGTGCGGGCGTCGCGCGTTGCGCGGATCCGGATCTCCTTGAAATGACACTAAGCTTGGCCTCCCAGATCGGTCAGTTCATCGAGCGCCATCAGATGCGCGCACGTGTTGTGCAGTCAGAGAAGCTCGCGTCTCTGGGGATGCTTTCAGCGGGAATTGCCCACGAGATCAACAATCCACTGGCATACATCGCCACGAACCTGGCTGTGCTCGAACGAGATTCGGGCTTCTTGCTGAAACTGCTCGCTCTCTACGAGCATTCTGGAGATCGCTTTGCGACTGCTCGGTCTGAACTGCAGGGGCAGATCGACCGGCTCGCGGAGGAGTTCGACCTGAAATATGTGCGGGAGAATATAGGGCCGATCGTGCAGCGAACCAGGCAGGGAGTGAAGCGGGTGGCGGACATCGTGCAAAGCCTTCGCGGGTTTGTACGGCTGGACAGCGCCCTAGACGAGCAGGCCGATGTTAATGAAGCGATACTAGCGGCACTCGAAATGCTTCGTGGGCGGCTGGATCGATATGGGATCACGGTCGAAGAGCACAAGGGCGAGCTACCGCTCGTGGCCGGCTCACCTGCGCAGCTCAACCAGGTTTTCTTGAATCTTCTGGTCAACTCAATGCAGGCGATCGAGACAACTCGTCGAGGTGATGGCCGCATCACGATCAGGTCCGAGGAAAAGTCCGGGGAGGTTTTCGTAGAGATCAGAGACAACGGGTGCGGAATTCCTGAAGAGCACCTACCCCGCATCTTTACTCCATTCTTCACGACCAAGGGAGTGGGCGACGGCACCGGGCTCGGACTGTCGATCACGCTCGGAATCGTCCAGGATCACGGGGGCCGTCTTCAGGTCGAGAGTGTCGCCGGGGAGGGAACAAGCGTTCGCGTGATCTTGCCCGTCGAGCGAGCGTAGGTGCCGCGCACGGGCGCGATTCGAGATGGAACGCCTTCGTCCTGGCGGATATCCTGGACCATCTGGTCACAGGCGAGACGTCGCGAGCACGGGAAACGCAGATGAACCGGAACAACGATTGCTTCTTGCAAATCGGCCAAGACATGTGGCGGCAGGCTTGCGCTGTTTCCATCGCGCTCATCTTGGTGGTGTCCGTTCTCTTTAATGCCGCACGTGCTCAGGTTGCGAAACCAACGGGAACAGATGCGCGGGCGTCGACATCGCTCCTGGCGAGCTACATTCCGCGCGAGGATTTACTTCTCTACCTGGAATACAAGGGCCTCGATGCGCGAGAGGCGGTCTGGCAGAAGACAGCGGCTTACCGTCTGCTGTCGGAAACCAAGCTCGGTGCTCTTCTGGAAGACATGGCGATACAAGCCATCGAAGTCTACCAGGAGACCGTCCCGAGCAAGATTCGACTCAAGGGGGTGGATGCCGTCGATCTAATGAAACGAGTTGCCCGGCATGGGTTCGCATTTGCGGTTTCCGGCAAACCGCCGGAGCGGTCGCGATGGGTTTTCATCCTGCCTGAAGCCGATCAGCCGGAGATCAAGACCGCGCTTGCAGCCTTGGCGGAGGGCTTGCGCGGCGAGGTCGAGGAGAAGGCGCTGCCCGGTGTGCTGGAAAAGTCCGGCCGAACGCTTCACCGATTCGGAGCCAATCAGGTTTGGTGGTTGGAGAAGGGCACGTTGATCGTGACAGACCGCACCAAGGTTGACGAAATCCTGGAAGTGATCGAAGGCCGGCAGCCGAGCGCGGCTCTTCATCCGCAGCGTGCCGAGTTGTTCAAGATGCAAGAGGGTTTCGAGCCTATGGCGGTGGGATTTCTCGACGCGAAAGTGCTGGCACCACTTTCATCGGAGCTAACTCAACTCGGTTTAGGTGGTCTCTCGCGGGTCGAGTTGAGGTGGGGATTCGACCAGGATGCGCTGCTCGGGTTCCTTCGGATTGTGGCACCAGCGCCTCGCGCAGGAGCACTTGCCCTTCTAGACCAGCCGAGTTTCGGGATCGGATCGCTTCCTCGCATTCCGGAAAAGGTGAGTGGCTTGACTGTGGTGTCGATTGACCTGGCGAAGAGTTACGAGCTGGTCGACTCGTTGATCAAGGTCATTGGACCGACCGGGGGCGCCGGTCTGAAAAACCCGGTGATCATGGAACAACAGGGTCTGGATTTGCGCAAGGATCTACTGGCGAATCTTGGCCCGAAGCTGGCCTTTTATACACAATCAGACAATTCGCTCGAATCAAACAACGCAGCCGAACTCGCGGCGTCGCGCGGTGCCGGGTCTACGATTTCAGTCGAGGTGCGCGACCGAGATAAGGTAGGCCGGGCGATCGACCCGCTCATGAGGTCGTTCGGCCCGTTCATGAGGCAGCGTTTTCGTGTTGGCGGGCGCGAACGGCAATGGCTGATCGCGGCTTCGCTGAGCTTCCACAGGACGGCCGGGCCTCCACATCCACAGTACGTGATTGATTGGCCGGTGAATTCGCTGGTACCGCCATACTCGACGCTGTTGCGGCCGACGGTGACAGTCGGCGAGAACGAGTTGGTGCTGGCAGCTTCGAGTGAAGCGGCTCAACGGGCACTGGCCGGCGGTAGAGGGTGGCAACCGGCGGAAGCGTTTGTTCCCTGCGTGAGAAGACTTCCCGCCCAGATGATCTATATGAGACTCGCTGATCCACGCCCGGCAACCCCGGTGTTGCTTGCGAGCCTGCCGGTGCTGATTCGTCAAGTCAACGCCGAGATCATGTTCCGAGAGAACCGAGCCGGAAAGAACGGCAGAGACGTGTACTTGCGGCTCGATCCCGAGATTATTCCCAAGGTTGAGGACGTTAACGGTAGACTTTTTCCATCCTCGACAACGGTGACGGTCGACAGCGAGGGAGCCATTCTGTGCCATCGCGAGGCGTTTCCGACGATCAGCTCGCCGGCAGCGGTCGGGGCGGTAATCGCTTACAGTCTGCCGGCAATTCGGGCCGTCGTGGATGCAGCGCGATGCGCGCAATGCGTCAACAATCTGAAGCAGATTGCACTGGCGATGCACAATTATGTTTCCGCCAATAGCAAATTTCCAAGGGCTGCGGCCTGGAGCGAGAGGGGAAAGCCGCTTCTGAGCTGGCGGGTTGCGATTTTGCCGTACCTGGGTTACCAGGAGCTGTACAATAAATTCAACCTCGATGAACCGTGGGACAGCGTCCGGAATAAGGCCCTCATCAAGGAAATGCCGCCGGTGTATCTGTGCCCGGACCGAGTGAAGGCTGAGTCATTCACGACGTGTTACCAGGTGATCGTCGGAAAGAATGCGATCTTCGAGAAGGATCAAGACATTGGTGTTGCCGACGTGACCGACGGCACATCGAATACGCTCCTGGTCGTGGAAGCCAGAAACGCGGTTTCCTGGACAAAGCCTGATGACTTGACGTTTGATCCTGCGGCCGAGCCGTCGCTCTGCGGAGCCGCGTCTGCCCATCCCGGCGGGTTCAACGCTGCAATGGGAGACGGGTCGGTGCGATTCATCAGGGACACAATCGATCCCAAGAGATTTCGATGCATGATCACGCGGAATCAGGGCGAGGTGATCACGATCGACGATTTCTGAGGTGGTCCGCAGTCCGGTCTTGATTGGGTTTAGCGTACTGGGAGCAAGAGGGGGTGTCCATCGATCAATCCAGCTTGGAGGAGGGATCTGGCGCCGGTTCCGGCCGCTGGATCTCGGGGCTGATCGTTCTGGCGATGCTGGCGCTTGTGGGCGGCGGTTTCATTGCATTCGGGATGCTGCGTGAGCCGGTGGGTCCTGCTCCCCCTGAGGTCGCGCGCGATCCATTGCTTAGCCAGGGCCGGGTCATCTATCTGGCGCGTTGTGTCGCTTGTCACGGGAATGACGGGAAAGGCGACGGCCCGCTTGCGGGTCAATTGATCGGTCCGCCGGTCGGCAACCTCACCGACCAAGTATGGAAGCACGGCGACCGTCCGGCACAGGTTCTTGCCGTCATCGGCCAAGGAGTGCCCAACACACGGATGGAGGGTTGGAACAAGGTTCTCGATCCACCGGAAGTCAACGCCGTCGCTGCGTACGTATATTATCTGGCCGGGCGCGACGTACCGGAGGAGATTCGTCGAAGGTGAGCGGGGAGTACGTTGGAGTTCGTGACCTGATCCTGCGGCTGGACGTTTTGTGACGATTGGTCGACAATGATTTTCTAGTTGAAGGTTCGGGTCTCAATGGGCGAGGGGATCGCAAGTCGCCCGAGAATGACGATCTCCGAGACGAACGCAGCGATGGTTCCAGACTACTATGCGAGGCTGGGGGTTGAACCGGGGGCCGAAAGGGCCGAGATCGAGGCCGCGCTCAAACGTATGCAGCCGGTCTGGTCGATGGGAACCCGTAACCCCAAGACGCGGCACGCCAATCAGCTCTATCTCGACGAGATTCCCGCCTTGCGCAAGGCGGTTCTGAGCGATCCTGTTTCACGAGCGGCTTACGACGCCGAGCTCGCCATGGTTCAAGCGGCTGAGCGGGATCGGAAGCTCGACCTGTTGCTTCGTCGTGTGAACCTTCGTGCGGCCAAGGGGGGGCTTACGGCGACGGATCGGCGCCTTCTGGGCGAAGAGGCGACGAATCTGGGACTGAGCGAGGAAGACCTTGTCCGGGTGACACGGCCGATTCCGGACCTGGTCGAGACTCACTTCAATGGAGATCATTCGGAGCTGGACGTCGACCCTCCCAGCGAAGTTCTCGATCCGTCGACGAGGCGCCAGATTCGCGCTGCCCTCGAGCACCTTGGCTGTTCGGATCTTTACGATGCCCTGCGAGTCGGCCGCGATGCGCCCGGTTCGTACATCGCGGCCCGCGCCGATGCCGAGCGCCAGCGGTGGATGAAGAAAGCACAAGTGACCGCCGAGAAGACTGCGTGGCTCGAGGTCATTACTCACGCCCAGTCCCATCTGAATTCGGCCAAGGTTCGGGCGAAGTACGATCGGACCTTGGCTCTGGAGGCCGAGGAGTCGTTCGAGGCGCTGGCTGAATTCGCCCTCAAGGGGCTCAACCGGCTCGATCAGGGAACGCAATCGGTCTTGATTGAAGAGGGAGCGGCGTTGGGAATTTCATCCGAACGGGCCGATCGACTGGTCGGTCGCATCTGCCGCCGCTTGAACATCACCCGTGATCGAGGGACTACGGATCTTGTTGCTTCACAAGCGGGCGCTCTTCCGGTCAACGGGGGGACAGCCCATGTCAACGGTTCGGCGAAGTTCAGTCTGTTGCTGTGCCGGCACTGCACCGGGGTGACTGAAATGAGCCCGATTGCGCGGAAGTCCGGCTCGTCGCGGTGCCCGCATTGCGGGGCATCGCTCAAATGGGATTGCCCGGTGTGCAGGGCCAATCTCTGGGTTGACGATCGCCGGTGCGGCTGCGGATTTCGACAGGCGTTTCATGAGCCCCTGCTGCGGCATTTTGAGGCCGCACAAAACGCGTTTCGGAATTTCGACCTGGAGCGGGCGCTCGAACACCTTACTCGCGTGCAGGAGTTTGCCCCAAATCTTCCTGGCGCTCGGAAAGGCGTGGCCAGGATCAGGCAGAGACAGGCGGATATTGGACGTGTGCAGCTTGCTTATCAGGCGGCGAGGGCGGGGGGCCGGCTGGTGTCGGCCCGGGCCGCGATTGAAGCGTGGAGCCGCATGGTCGATCCCGCGACACCAGACCTTCGGGCAGCCTGGTCGGAACTGTCGAATGACTTGCTTCGCGCCGAAGCCTTGGCTGCGAAGGCGCGGAACCTGGAGAGGACGGACGCGGCGGCGGCGAGATCCTTGTATCGCCAGAGCCTGGCCATTGCGGCTGACCTGCCGGAGGCTGTCACCGGGTTGAAACGGACTCCGCCTGACACAGCCACTTCGCTTGATGCGGAGGTTCTGGGAGATCGAATCCGTCTTTCCTGGACCCCTCCTCCGCCGGACGGGTTGGGTCCGCTCACGTTTGTGATCGTCCGCAAGCGAGGAGGGGCTCTTGAGCATCCCGGTGACGGAACGCGCGTCGCGGAGGTGAGCACCAGCGAGTTTGACGACATGCATGTAGCGCCTGGCGACACGGTCGGGTACGCTATTCTGAGCAAGCGCGGCTCCGTCGAGTCGGTGGCCGCGATCTCGCTCGGGCCGTTTCTCTTCCTGGCCGATGTCAAAGATGTTCGGGTTGAGTTTCGAAATCGCGAGGTCGAACTCGGATGGTCACTCCCACGTGGTGTAACTGAGGTGCGAGTGATCCGGAAACGGGGAGGGCCGCCCAAGAACCCTCGGGACGGTGACCGCATTCCGGCGGCGCACGATCACGCACTGGATCGGAACCTCGACCCGGAAGAGGTCTATCACTACGGAATTTATGCAATTTATGCGATGGCTGATGGCAAGATGTTCCCTGCGCCGGGAGTGGTTGTATCAGCGCGGCCGCAGCCACCGATCTCGACGCTCGAAGCGCCACGGCTTCTGGTTGAACCGAGTGGGCGGATTCGGATCGACTGGGTCGAGCCGGCGCGGGGGTCGGTCAAGATACTTCGGACCGGCGGCCCATTACCGCACGCGACAGGCACACGGCTTTCCGGCAGGCAGATGAACGCGCTTGATGGCCGCTGGATCGAGACAGTTGCTCCGGATCGTGCGATCGATCCGGAGCCGCCTGCTGAGGGCCACTGTTATTACACGCCGCTGGTCGCTTGGAGTGAGACGGCGACTGTGGGAAATAGCGCCGCGCTTTCTCGAGTCGACTGATCCCACCGAGCTGCGCGCCGTTCGTTCCGGAGGGGGCCTGGGGACCTCGACGGTCGGCGTGCGAGTTACGCTTCGATGGAAGTGGGCCGGAGTCGCCGACGCGACCCTGATCGTTGCCCGCCAAGGGATGGCACCGCAAGGGCCGGACGATCCTGCCGCGATCACGGCAATGGTGATCCGAGTCGACTATGATCGTCACCAATGCTGGACTCTGAATTTGCCGATCACCGCACGTGCGTCAGTCTCGACCGAGGCCCCCCTGCCCTCGCCTCGCGACAGGTCCGAAACGCAGGCTTTAGACAACGGGCCGTGGTACATCAAGGTCTTCAGCGTGCTGGACCTGGACGGAGCGCGCTCGATTTCGCCGGGGCTGGAGCCGACGTCGGCCACGGTTCTGCCCGGGCCGCACCCCGAAGTAACGGTCTCTTACGTTCTCAAGCGACCTTGGATACCGTGGTTCCGCTGGTCACTGACGTTCCGGACGGACCCGCCTGGGACCGCCATTCCTCCCACGGTGCTGGTTGCTCATCAACGTGTGGTTCCTCTCTCTGTCGACGATGGGCAGATCATCGCCCGCTTTCCTTCCGGGCGCGATGGCGCTGCCTTCCCGGTTCGCATACCTCGCAGGATTCCACGACAACACGCTCGCGTTTTCCCGGACCCGAATATCGAACCCGATGCAACTGTTCCGATCCGTCTTCGGCACCCAGAAACTGGTGCGACACGGGTCTGAAGCGGAAACTGGGACCGCCTGTGGGGTTCCGATTCATTCCTTGATCAATCCGGGTGTGGTAGATTGGATTAAGGTGAGATATTCTCAGTGAGTTTGCTTCTTGGAGATTGGCTTCATGCCTTCGGCTTGAGTGTAATGTGACCAAGTCGGAGTGACCTCGAGTTTTTCAGGAATACAAGGATGAACGGCTACACTGGCACTGCCGATGGGTTTCATGTTAACGTCCATCTGATCACGCAAATGGAGTTGCCGAACAACCGCGATACGGTCTTGCACTTTTTCGAGCAGATGAGAAAGGCATTCCCGGAATTAAGACATTTTTTCAAGCGGGAGAATGGGGATCTTGTGCTGGAGAGCGAGAAAGAGCGGGAATCTCATCGATGGCTGGCGATTCAGCCGCGGCGATTGTGTTCGGGTCAGTTCAATCCGGAGACCATGGAGGATGCATTCCGGCAGCACGAGCTGGTGCTTGATCTGGCCCCGCATCTGCTGACGATCAGCACGCTGGATTGCGAGGCGGTCGAAATCATGTACGAGTTCGACTTTCATTATGACGGAAATCACGACGAAGTCGTTGCCGAGGCGATCGGCGTGGGGCATGGTCTGGAAGGGCTTTTCGAGCTCTCGAAGTCGCAGGTGGTTAAATTCGAGCCGTCGCTCATTCTGGCACTTGACGAGTCTGGTGGTCTTCAGTGCCAGCTCTTGATTGAGAACCACACGAGCTCGGCACCGCCGCGGGGCCGCGAGTTTCTCGACGATCAGATCAGCGTGTACTTCACTTTGCGGCGATACTGGGGGAGTGGACCGGAGACAACGTTCCTGGAATCGGTTCGCCGGCAGCGGCAAATCGGTGAAGAACTTCTGGAACAATCGGTTGTTCCACGGATCGTGAGGCCGCTGGCGCAGGCCATCGCCTCGCATTAGGCCCAGTGTGCCCGGCGGGATGTTCCAGGATTTCAGGGGTATGCATGCCTGTTCTAAGCTCTCTGGCTTGCAATTTGACATCTGAATCGGCTTTCACGGTCCTGGCGGCCGCGAAGGAGCTTCGCGCCGGGGGAAAGATGTTGTCGAACTGGAGATCGGCGACAGCCCTTTTCCCACGACTCCGCATGCCAAGCAGGCGGGAATCAAGGCGATCGAAGATAACGAGACGGGCTACTGTCCGAGCCTGGGCCTGCCCAGTTTTCGGGCGGCCGCGGCGCGGTTTGTCTCGCGTGAGTTCGGCTATTCCGTGACGGCCGAGAACATCGTAGTCGGCTCGGGTGCGAAGCCGTTCGAGCAGTATTTTGCAGAGGCGGTGCTCGACCCGGGAGACGGGGTGCTCGTCTTCAGCCCACAGTTTCCGACCTATATTCCCAACCTCGAGCGCAGGGGAGCGCGGGCCGTTCTCGCTCCGCTCGAGGTCGAGAACGACTTTCGGCCGTCGGCCGAGGCGGTACGGCAGTTTCTCGCGAACGATCCCAAGCCGCGCGGGATCATGCTGAACTCACCACACAATCCGACGGGGGGCGTGGCCACTCCGGGCGACCTGGCCGAGATCGCCAACGTTGTGCGCGGCAGCGAGCTCTTGGTTTTCTCGGACGAGCCGTATTGCCACATGGTTTGGGACGGGCGGCACGCTTCGATCCTGGCTGAGCCGGGCATGCTCGAGCACGTCGTCGCCGCATACACGTTCAGCAAGTCGTACAGCATGAGCGGCTGGCGGATCGGATTCGCCGTGGCGGCGCCCGATGCTGGTCGACGCGATCGGCAAGCTTATCAACACATCGGCATCGTGTACGCCACCGTTTGCGCAACGGGCGGCGGAGGCTGCCCTGGAGCACGACAGCGACACTCGCGATGACTACATGGGGCGGTTCCGCGAGAAGGTCGAGCGTCTTTGTGAAGGCTTGAAACGAGTCGAAGGATTCCGCGTCGGCCGGCCGGCCGGTACGTTCTATGTTTTCCCCGACGTTCGCACGGTATGTAATCGGCTGCGAATCACCTCGCACGGCCTGGCATGCTACCTTCTCGAGGGCGCCGACGATCAATTCGGAATCGCGTGCCTGGGTGGCGAATGCTTCGGGGAAGCCGGACGGGGCTTCCTGCGCTTCAGTTGCGCTGAACCTAACGACCGAATCGATCGGGCGATGGAGTTCCTCCCCAAAGCTCTGGACCGTCGCGACCGGGTGAGGCAGTACCTCGATGCCAACCCACATCACCGGCTGGTTGAACCGTATGAGCAGCAGCCTGAAACGAAGTCGCCGTTGAGCAGAGTGCGGTCATGAGTGACGGAAGGCGCCCGCACGCGAGCCGTCGTCAACGATTGAAACGGATTTCGCCGGATCGTTGGGGCGCTGCCGTCAAGCATTTGCGGGGGGTCGATCCACATCTGAAGGCGATCATCGATCGGATTGGCCCCTGCCGGCTGGAGCCCCACCCTGATCGCTTTGCAGCGCTAGTTCGGTCGATCATCGGCCAGCAGATCTCGACGAAGGCTGCTCGTTCGATCCACCTGAAGTTGACCACGCTTGGCGGAGATCCGCCGCGGCCGGACAGGTTGATGGAGCTCGGGGAGCCGGAATTACGAACCGTCGGACTCTCGAGTGCCAAGGCCCGATATATTCTGAATCTCGCGGAGGCCGTTCTCAGTGGGGAGGTACCTATCGAGGAATTCGATGACACCTGGGACGATCAAGCAATCACGCGTGCATTGACCACAGTGAAGGGAATCGGCGTCTGGACGGCCGAGATGTTCTTGATCTTCGTCATGAATCGGCCGGACGTGCTTCCAGCGAGCGACCTGGGGGTGCGCGTGGCACTCCGAGACCGGCACGGTTTGGCTGAGCTGCCGGCTCCGCGAGACTGCGAGGTGCTGGCCGAGCGATGGCGACCGTACCGTACCGTCGCGAGCTGGTACATCTGGCGGGGCATCGATAGTCCGAAGCCTGCATCGGCCAGCAGCGTCGCTGTGCCTGAGTCCCGTTCCGAACCTAGCAAGCGCGGTTGCTGAAAGCGGATACGAAGCTCGTGACGAGCGAAGGAACGAGCGATGATGTTCGACTTGATTTTGAAGGGCGGGTGGGTGATCGACGGGTCCGGTGGACCGCCTTTCCGGGCCGATGTGGGGTTGCTCGACACGATGATTGCTGACGTCGGGCGCCTGGAAGGCGCCGTTGCGCCTGAACTGATTGACGCTCAAGACCGCTACATTGTCCCCGGCTTCATCGACGCGCATGTGCATGGCGACCTGATGCTGCTAGCAGACCCGATTCACATGCCCGCGCTGCGCCAAGGCGTGACGACTTACCTGATCGGTCAAGACGGCAGCTCTTTTGCCCCGGCCTCTCCGGCAACGCTCGACTACATGAGGCGGTACACGGCGGGCTTCAATGGCAACCCAGCGGGCCTTTCGTACGATTGGCGGACGATCGACGAGTACCTCGCCTGCTTCGATCGCCGAGTGGCCATCAACGTGGCGTACCTGATTCCCAACGGAAACGTTCGGATGGAGGTCATGGGCCTCGATCCTCGGCCGCCGCACGACGACGAGCTGCGTGCGATGCAAAAGCTGGTGGGCGACGGAATGAACGCGGGGGCCATCGGGCTCTCGACGGGTCTGGACTACATCCCGAGCCGCTATGCCGATGCTCGGGAGATCGCGGCTCTGTGCGAGGCAATCGTGCCCGAGAATGGTGTTTATGTGACTCACATGAGGGGCTATGGCCGGCTGGCGCCGGTCGGGATGCGCGAGGTTCATGAGATCGCGGGGAAGACTGGCGCTGCCGCTCACATCTCGCATTACAACGGACCGGCCGATGTGCTGCTGCCGCTCATCGATGAAGGTCGCGTGCTGGGTCTTGACTTGACTTTTGACACGTATCCGTATCTGGCGGGAAGCACCATTCTGGGAATGATCGCGCTGCCTCCGTGGGTTCAGGACGGCGGCGTCGACGCCACGGTTGAACGGCTGCAGGACAGGGCCGTGCGCGCCCGGCTCCGATCGGAATGGTTTGCAGGCGAAATTCCTTATGCACTGGAGAACGTCGCGATCGGGATGGTGGCGAATGCCGACTGGCGGTGGGCTGAAGGGCAGACAGTCGCCTCGGCGGCCGAAGCAGCCGGGCTCTCTCCCGGTGACTTTGTTTGTGAGATCCTGGCGGCATCGGGCATGGCGGTCGGGATCATAGCGTTCCGCCCGGGCGAGCGAACGGAAGCCGACGTCCGAGCGATCCTGCGTCATCCGGCTCACATGGCTGGGTCTGACGGGATTTTCTGCGGCGGTTTTCCTCACCCGCGGGGGTGGGGCGCGTTCGCGCGGTACGTCGGCTACCACACGCGCGAGCTCGGCGACTACTCCTGGCCGGAGGCGGTCACGCACCTCTCGACCCATGCGGCCCGCAGGTTTCGTCTAACCGACCGGGGCTTGATCCGTCCGGGCTTCGTCGCCGATATCGCGGTGCTTGATCCAACGGTGGTCATCGATCGGTCGACCTACGCAGCGGGCCGCGTGCCGGCCGAGGGCGTGGACTGCGTGCTGGTCAACGGGACGATTGTCCTGAAGGACGGCGAACCGACCGGAGCGACACCGGGGCGTGCGCTGCGGCGAGGTTGAGCGGGTTAGCTGATCACCTCAAGCTTGGGCATCTTGGGTGTCTTGATGTTCTGGATGCTGATCTGGGCTGCGAGCTGTTCGACGACGCCGAGCAAATACGGACGCGCCGGGGAGCCGGGAAGAAGGGCTGACTCCATCTTTCCTGCGTCGCCCGTCTCGCGGAGGAAGATGTTGAGCGGCACTTCGCCCAAGAACGGGACTGCGAGCTGCTCGGCCTTGCGCCTGGCACCGCCGCGGCCGAAGATATAGATTCGCTCGTCACCGGGTACGTCGAAATACCCTCTGCCATCGATATGCTTGTGTGCTTCTGGGCCGCCGCGTTCCTTGAGGTAGGCGACCACGTCGAAGAAGGACATGTTCTCAATCATGCCGAGTAACGGCACTTTGAGCTGCCGGAACATCGTGATCGCGCGGGTTGCATCGAGCAGAGCGACCTCCTGGGGGGTGCAGACCACTACTGCGCCGGTCAGTGGGAGTGCCTGGGCCAGCGTAAGCGGCACATCACCGGTACCGGGGGGCAAGTCGATCACGAGGTAATCGAGGTTTCCCCAGTCAACCTGGCGAAGGAACTGCTGCATGATTCCGTGGAGCATCGGCCCCCGCATGATCACCGCTTTATCAGGCTCGAGTAGAAAACCCATCGACATGAGCTTGAGGCCATTGATTTCGATCGGTTGAATGCGGTCGCCGCGTGCCATGGGGCGGCCGGTGGCTCCCACGAGGTGGGGGATCGACGGGCCGTAGACGTCGGCATCCATGAGGCCGACGCTGGCACCGTAGGACCGCAAGCCATAGGCGATCGCGGCGGCCATGGTCGACTTGCCGACCCCTCCTTTGCCCGAGCCGACGGCAATCACGTTCTTTATGCCGGCAATGTCACCGGTTTCGGTGATTCCTTTGCCGCGAACCTCGGCGGTCATGTTGATATGGAAGTTCCAATCACCGGGCAATCGGCTCTGGAGCGCGGCTGCGCACGTCTCGCTCGATCTGCGCCTTGAGCGGACAGGCGGGGGTTGTCAGGTTCACGGTCAGCGCAACGGTACCGTCGGCGATCTTGATATCCTTGATCATGCCGAGATCGACCAGATCGCGACCGATGTCGGGGTCCTTGACGCCTCGTAACGCTTCAATGACATCCCGCTCGCTCAAGGGGCCGTTGGATTTGCCGAACATCAGATAAAATCCTCTAGGGGGTTCGATTCGGAGCATGAGATTCGTGACCAGCCGCTGCGTTCGATCTGGCGCTGGGCCAAGAGCACCCAGCGAGAAAGCAGGTGAGCCACTTCGGGCGGAGGGACGAATCCGGAGAGCACGTGGGTCGCGCCGAGCTCGCGGGCGAGGAGTATTTCTTCAATGTGACAGTCCGCGTTCTTGAACAGTACCAGCGCATCGGGAGCACGCATTCGTACCAGATCGAGGTCGACCAGGCCATTTGCGAGATGCGTTCCGGGATCGATCAGGACCACGGGGCATGCCAGGCCAGTGAGCGTGCCGTCGAGGTCTCGACTCGACCGGGTTTCAAACCACTGTATCGGCAAGTGGTGGAGTCGTGGACGGAGCTGGCCGGCCCAGTTGCCCAAACGCTCGTGCAAGATCAGAGGAACGTGCATCAAACTCCGGGCGCTTTCCACTGCTCTAGGTGAACACAAGGCGGATTTAACCGCATCAATTCCAGAGTCAATCATTGTATCTTCGGCGGGGCTGCGGTTCGAGGGCTGTCAGTTACCGCCCCCGCCTTCGAGTGATTCGAGCAGCCAAGCACTGGCTCAAGAAAGAGGCGAAGGAAAAGCCTCGAAATGCTGTTTCGGGCCATGCACTCGGATTCGCCGTCGCTTGAATCCGTCGTCGATTGACGAGTACAATTCTGTGGTTGGAAACAGTTAGGGACGAGCGGAAAGGACTGGACCGCGAGGGTCGGTCGCACGATGCCAGATCGAGATTATTACGAAGTGCTGGGTGTGGCTCGCGATGCAACGCCGGAGGCGATCAAGAAGGCCTACCGCGCGCTCTGCGCAAGAATCATCCCGACGTCAACCCGGGAGACAAGTCGGCCGAAGCACGCTTCAAGGAGGTTCAGCACGCGTACGACATTCTTTCGGACAAGGAAAAGCGGTCACGTTATGACCAGTTCGGTGCTGCCGCATTCGAGGGAATGGCGGCCGCCGGACAGAGGCCGGGAGGGGGCGAGTGGACCACGCATTTCGGTGGTCAAGGTTTCGAGAACATCGATCTCACTGATCTGATCGGCTCATTCGGCGGCGGCCATCACGGTGAGGAAGGGGGCGGCGCCAGCATTTTTGAAGACTTGATGGGACGGGTGCGTGGGGGGCGCGCGCCGCGCCAGCGGGCTGGGCGATCGATCGAGGCCAATCTCATCATCCCGTTTCTGACGGCTGCGCGTGGCGGGGAGACCACGATCGACCTTCAGCGTGGCCAGGGCAAGCCGGAGAGCCTGGTCGTCAAGATCCCGTCGGGCGTCGATACGGGGGCCAAACTTCGGCTCAAGGGTCAGGGTGAGCCCGGGACCAAGACGACCCCGGCCGGCGATTTGACCATCACCGTGCAGGTCGAGCCTCATCCGTATTTCAAACGGGACGGTCAAAACCTCCAGGTTGAGGTCCCGATCACGGTGGGCGAGGCGGTTCTCGGGGCGAAGATCGAGGTCCCCACGCTCGATGCCATGAAATCGCTCACGGTCCCGCCGGGGAGCTCCAGCGGTCAGCGACTCCGGATCAAAGGACAAGGGATTCCTGCAGCCGGGGGGAAGCCTCAGGGCGACCTGTTTGTATTGCTCAAGATCGTTGCGCCCAAGTCGACCGACGCGACTAGCAAGCGATTGATCCAGGAGTTTTCCGAGCGCAATCCGCAGAACCCGCGCGCAGGGCTGTGGTGACCGCTCAATCGCTATCTGGCGAATCAGTGCCGCCGGTCTCGATCCGGAGTGAAAGGCGGTCTCGATGATGGATGGGGATGACAAAACGCCGAACGGCGCGGTTTCTCAGCCGGGTGAACCCCGACGAACCCGGCTGCGTCAAATCCTCGAGGAGCGCCCGGAAGCGCGGCCACGGCTTGGTCGAGCGGTCGCCGTCTTGCTCGGGACAACGCTTGTCGCCGTCGCCGCATTCGGAGCATTACTGATCTGGCACATTATCCGTCGCGGCCGCTTGATTCGAGAACGGTTGAGCGCTCCTCGCGTGGTTCGTCTGCCGGAGTTCCCAGCTCAAGAAATCGATCCGCAGTCATGACGGTCAAGGCGACTTTTCGTCCGCACGAACGACTGAAGGACCCGCGGGATTTCCGCCGCGCGTACGAACGGCGGCGCTCTGAATCCGACCAGGTGCTCGTGGTCTACGGCGTCGAGAACGGGCTGGCTCACTCGCGGCTGGGAATCTCCGTGGCGCGAAAGAAAGTCCGTGCCGCCTCGTCTCGCAACCGGCTGAAACGACTCGTGCGCGAGGCGTTCCGCCTGAACAAGAACGAGCTACCCTCTGGCATCGACCTGGTCGTGATTCCTCGGTTGCAGAACGCGACCTGCGATGCGGTGAGCGTGTCGCTCGTACAATTAGTGACTCGCATCGCGCGCCGACTCGGTGGCACACGGAAATGATCGATCGTCAAGAAAGTAAGGACGGGTTGTCAGTCGCCGAGGGGCAAGCGTCCGGCTCGAGAGGCATCATGATCAGCGTGAGGGCCACGATCTCGGCGATCTTGCGCTGGCCGGCGCGTGCGATCACGGTTGTCTTGATCCTGCTGATTCGGTTGTACCAGATCACGCTCAGTCCGCTGCTGGGCCAGGCGTGCCGGTTCGAGCCGACGTGCAGCCGGTACATGGTGGAATCGCTGCGGAAGTACGGGCTGGTGAAGGGCCTTGGGCGAGGGCTGCGCCGGGTTGCTCGCTGCCATCCGTGGGATCCGGGGGGGTATGACCCGCCCTGAAGTCATCTTTGTCGAGGCGACGGATGGGCGCGGTTACGAGCTGACGATATATTTCCTGTCCTGCCCATCTGCTTCGCGTGGAACCAGCCTCAGGAGACACCTTCATGCGGTTTCGTACGAACCGATCGCGGCGTAGTTCTCTTCGATCGCAGTACCAAGCTACCCTCGAACGGCTGGAGGACCGTCTGGTTCTTACGGCTTCATGGAATAATTTCGGCGGCAACGCACAGCACACCGACGTGGCCCAGGTCGCCGCCCAGCCCATTAACCAACTTCTCTGGGAAGTACCGCTCGACATGGCTCCCTGGGGGGCTGTCCACTACGGAGATCCGGTTTTCACGGCCAACGACGTCGTCGTCGTGCCCATCAAGGTGACCTGGGACGCCAACAACCAGGGCGCCACCGATTTCTTCGAGGTCGGGATCAATGACGTTACCGGCGCGGTGCTCTGGAGCACGGCGCCCATGGGCTCGATCAGCTCCATCACCAACAACGCCAACGACACCATGACGATCACCAGCACCATCGTGCCCGGGACGGTGCTGACCAACGGTGAATCGGTCACGGTCTACGTGCCCCAGGGCGACACCGCGGCCAACCCCGGCCAGAGTAACACGACCTATCAGGTCAGCAATGTTAGCACCAACGGCACCACGTGTTCATTCACCATCGACGTCGCCGGAAACGGCGCTTATACCGGTGACGGTTTGTGGACGCTGAGCACGGCCTCTTCGGCCGCGACCAGTTACGTCGAGCCGCCTTACGGTTGGTTGCCGCCCGACCAACCGGCCTACGATCCGGTCACCGACCGCGTTTATTTCCCCGGGCCGGGTGGCACGATCGACTGCATCAGCAATCCCGACACGGCCACCGGTGTGGTGACTCCGACGCAAGAGGCGTTCTACGGGACTTCCAGCTACGACACCAACGAGTCCGCGTACAACCAGTCGATTTACATCAACACGCCCGTGACGGTGGACGCACAAGGAGACATTTATTTCGGATACGTCGTCAACCCCAGCAATTCGAATCCGTCCGGCATCACCGAGGGAGGCATCGCCCGGATCAGCGCCTCGGGTACGGGGACGTATGTGTCGGCATTCGCCGCCGTAGATACCGCCGGGCAGACCCCCACCGACGACGGCAACTGGACCGCGGCGCAAGGGTCGGCGCCGGCACTGGGCAACGACGGCTCGACGCTGTTCCTTCCCGTGGCCGATGGCGGCTACAACCTCAACGGCAACTATTACGACTCCTACCTGGTTGGACTCAACAGCACGACTCTGGCGCCGGAGTCCTCGGTACCACTGTACTACCCGGACACCGGCAGCGGAGTCCCGGCCAGTGGTGTGCAGACCAGCGGCGACCGGGCCTATCTGCACCAGGACAGCACAGCGTCGGTGATGGTCGCTCCGGACGGCACGGTTTTCTTCGGCGTCTGGGCGTATGGCTCTACCTACGGCAACGGCTCGCGCGGCTTCCTCTTGCACTTCTCGGGCAACCTGCAGACGGAATACACCCCCGGGGCCTTCGGCTGGGACGACACTCCCTCGATCATCCCGTTGACCGGCCCCGACGCGATGACGGTCTCCGGCTACACGGGATCGTCCTCGTACCTGATTGTGTCCAAGTACAACAACTACGCCAACACCGAGGTCGGCGAACCGTACGGCGGCAATGGCGTGAACGAGATCGCCATCCTGGATCCCTACGCCAGTGAGCCCGATCCCAACTACGACGCCCTAGTCAACGGGCAGCCCATTCCGGTCATGCAGCAGGTCGAGACCTTCTCTAGCCCATCGCCCGATCTGGGAAACATCAACGACGGCGATCCCGACGCCGTCCGCGAGTGGTGCACCAACGGCACGGCGATCGACCCGGACACCGACAGCATCTACATCAACGACGAGGACGGCTACACCTACCAGTGGAATCTGGGCACCGACACAATCACCAACACCGTCGAGGTGAGCGCCGGCTACGGTGTGCCCTACACACCGACGGCCATTGCTCCCGATGGCGAGGTCTTCTCGGACAACGGCGGCACGCTCTTCGCCCTGGGCGGCTACTCGAATTTCACCCTCAGCGCAACCGCGTCGGCTAACCCGGCGGTGTACGGCAATGCGATCGCGTTCACGGCAGACCTGGCTTCGAGCATCGGCGGGCCGACGCCGACCGGTACCGTGACCTTCACCGCCTATGCCGGGGCCAACAATGCGCTCAACTACGACACGACGCCCATGACGCTGGGCACGGCGACGGTGGATGACGGGGTGGCCACGCTGTCGCTATCAGCCAGTCAGTCGGCAGCGGTGTTGCTGGCGGGGCACTACCATGTGACCGCCAACTACAGCGGCGATTCGAATTACTCTTCCGGCGTGGCGACTTTCGTGCTGCCGGTACTGGAAACGGCCACTGCAAGCGTCTCGACGTCGGCCAATCTGGTGGCTCCTGGCAACGGTGTCACCTTGACCGCCACGGTGACGCCCAACGGCACGCCGAACACGGTGGTAGAGAACGGCAGCGGCTCGTCCAGCTACTGGGTGCCCACCGGAACGGTCACCTTCATGGACGGCAGCACGGTGCTCGGCACGGTTACGCTTAACCCTTTAGAGAACGGGACCTATTCCTCGACCTACTTGCAGCAGGTCACATTGAATGTCCCAAGCCTGCCTGGAGGAACCAACTCAATCACGGCCGACTATAGTGGGGACCAGAACTTCGCCAACGGCATCTCCACGTCACTTCCGGTCTACGTGATGGACCTGACGAATCCGGGCACACAGAACGGCGCCGCGGGCGATAACGTCTCGTTGCAAATGCAGGCCGGCAGTCTGCCCTCCGGTGACACCTGGACCTATGCGGCAACGGGTTTGCCCCCCGATCTGTCGATCAACAGCAGTTCAGGGCTAATCACCGGCACGATCACCGGCACGAGCAACTCGTATTCGGTCACAGTCACCGCCAGCGTAAGCCCGGTCGGCAACGTCAGTCAGAGCTTCACCTGGAACGTGTCCACGCTGTCGGTGACCGATCCAGGGACGCAGAACGGCGCGGTCGGCGACAGCGTAGGGCTGCAGATCCAGTCGGAGGGGCTGCCCAGCGGCGATTCGTGGACTTACGCTGCCAGCGGCTTGCCGTCGGGGCTCTCGATCAACACGAGCTCGGGCCAGATCAGCGGCAGCATCACTGGCTCGGCGGATATCTACTCTGTCTCGGTCACGGCCAGCAACGGCCAAGGCGCCAGCGCGGGCCAGAGCTTCACCTGGAACGTGTTGGCCCTGTCAGTGACCAATCCAGGGACGCAGAACGGCGCGGTCGGCGACAGCGTCGCGCTGCCGATCGAGTCCGGCGGGCTGCCCAGCGGCGATTCGTGGACTTATGCTGCCAACGGTTTGCCGTCGGGCCTCTCGATCAATACCAGCTCGGGCCTGATCAGTGGCAGCATCACTGGCTCGGCGAATACTTACTCGGTCACGGTCACGGCCAGCGACGGCCAGGGCGCCAGCGCGGGCCAGAGCTTCACCTGGAACGTGTCCACCCTGTCGGTGACCAATCCAGGGACGCAGAACGGCGCGGTCGGCGACAGCGTCGCGCTGCCGATCCAGTCGGGTGGGCTGCCCAGCGGCGATTCGTGGACCTACACTGCCACTGGTTTGCCGTCGGGCCTCTTCATCAACACCAGCTCGGGCCTGATCAGTGGCAGCATCACTGACTCGGCGAATACCTACGCTGTCTCGGTCACGGCCAGCGACGGCCAGGGCGCCAGCGCGGGCCAGAGCTTCAACTGGAACGTGTCGAGCCTGTCGATTACCAATCCAGGGACGCAGAACGGCGCGGTCGGCGACAGCGTAGGGCTGCAGATCCAGTCTGGGGGGCTGCCCAGCGGCGATTCGTGGACCTACGCTGCCAGCGGTTTGCCGTCGGGCCTCTCGATCAATACCAGCTCGGGCCAGATCAGCGGCAGCATCACTGGCTCGGCGAATACCTACTCTGTCTCGGTCACGGCCAGCGACGGCCAGGGCGCCAGTGCGGGCCAGAGCTTCACCTGGAACGTGTCCAGCCTGTCGATTACCAATCCAGGGACGCAGAACGGCGCGGTCGGCGGCAGCGTAGCGCTGCAGATTCAGGCCAGCGGCTTGCCCAGCGGCGACACGTGGCTTTATTCGGCCACCGGCCTGCCATCGGGCCTGTCGATCAACACTCCGGGCTTGATCAGTGGCAAGATTTCCGCGGCGCCCGGCGCCTATGCCGTCTCGGTCACTGCCGGCGACGGCAAGGGGGCCAGCGCCAAGCAGAACTTCAGCTGGAACGTGGGCGCAACCACTAGCACCGTGACTTCGAGCACCAATCCTTCGGTATACGGACAGAAGGTGACCTTCATCGCCGACGTCGCACCGGTCGTCAACGGGTCCGGCACGCCCACTGGAACGGTCACGTTCCTCGATGGCACGATGGTCCTGGACACGGCCCACTTGAGTGGGGGCAAGGCCAGTTACACGACCTCGGCGTTCGCCCTCGGCGTGGGCAGTAATTCCATCACGGTCAAATACTCCGGAAGCAGCAGTCTCGCAGCCAGCACGTCCGTGGTTCTGGTACAGACGGTCAACCAAGATCCGACCTCGACCAAGGTGGCGACGTCGTCGTCCACGGTCGTCTACGGCCGGAGCGTGACCTTCACGGCCACGGTCGCATCCAATAGCCCCGGTAGCGGCACGCCGACCGGCACGGTGACCATCTACGACGGTACAAACGTGCTGGACATTGGCACGCTCAACAGTTCGGGCAAGGCGACGATCATCACGTCGGCGCTGGCGGTTGGGTGGCACTCGATAACGGCCGTATACGGCGGTAACACGAATTACACGACGAGTACCTCCAGCGCAGTGACGAAGACGGTCATCCAAGACCCGACGACCACCGCCGTGAGCGCCTCGCAAACCTCCGTGCCACCCGGCACGCAGGTGACATTCACAGTGGGGGTAAAGGCGAAAGCCCCAGGTTCGGGCATCCCGACGGGAACGGTAACCTTCTACGATGGATCGACGGTGCTGGGTACGGTGCCCCTGGACAACGTCGGCGATGCCACGTTCACCGAAACTTGGAAGACGGCGGGCAAGCACAAGATCACGGCGATCTACAGCGGCGATATGAACTTCGACAGCAGTACTTCGTCGGTGCTGACCGTGACAGTGACGTGACGAATCTTGGCTCGCGGCACGTGGATTTGCATCGAAGGCGCCGAGGCAAGGCTCGCCAGGGTGAGGCTATCATTGACCTACGGTGATCTGCCAAACGCCGGTCATCGGTCGAATCTTTGCCAAAGCCGCGGCAACTACAGTTCGAACGCGCGGATGGTTGTCGCTCAGACGGCCCGTCAGCGCGTCCACGGCGGCTCTGCGCCGCAGTGCCAAGATCGCCCAAAGTGAGCGCGGCCGCACGTCGAACCTCGGGATGACGGTCGGCAAGCGCCTGGGCGAGAGCTGGTAGCGCCGCGGCTGCATCGGGCCCAAAGCGACGCAAGGTTTCGACGGCCGCCAACCGCACCATGGCTTCCGGGTCAGCCGTGGCCATCGTTGCCAGGTTGGGCAGAACGTCCGCGCTGCCCGATCGCCGACGTTCAGGGTAAACAGCGTTGTTGACCGGACAAACGGGTCGGCACTAGCGAAGGCCTCCACCAATTTGTCGTAGGTTTGCTCCGGCAGAGCTGCGGTCTGCCCGCCGTCTACCTTGAAGGCGCGAAACTGGTGGCAGCCACAGACTGGGCATTCATGGGCCAGCATGTCTCTGTCCCATTCCTCCCCATGCTGCCACATCGTTCCGCACAAAGAACATTTGTGCTGATGCATGATGACTCCAGACACCGGGGCGTCGAACTTGCGGTCTGCAGATAGCGTCCCTTCGCGATTCATCCCGATCCGCGTGACGAATGTGCGGTTGATTCTACGCCAGGCCGTGCGAAAAAAGGATACCGGGAGGTATCCTTCGCATATAGGCGTCAGCGCCCTAAACATCATTGACCGCCTCCGTGGGTGCACAAGCGGCACCAGACTGGTACTTTTCGCGGAAGTGCGGCACTTCGTAAACCTGATGACGCAAGTCTAATTTTTCAAATGCGTAGCGGAGAGGACAGAACGGCAATTGAACTTTTTATCGCCGGAACCAGCGCACTGGCATTGGAGACGCCCATCAATGATGTATTGAAGTTTCGCCACCCACGTTGAAGTCGGTAGGAACGTGGAGGAGCCTAACGCGAATCAAGGGCCAGCTTCGGTCTAGGCTTTGCCATGATCTCTCTCCCTACGGCTCTCCCGGCTGGTCGGTCTCGGACGCAGGCGAAGCCTCGGCGGGGTTCTTCCTCCGGCATGACCCAACCATCAGAAGTGTGTGCAGCACGCGGTCGCTGACCCAGCAGTTGAAGTCCTCCTCAGCCATCAGGCCGTGGCACATCCGGTTGCGGATGTTCATGCCGCGCGAGTCAGCGAGAAACACGACCATGTAGGGGTGGGAGTCCTCGCCGAACTTCTCCTTGATGACCGGTTTGTGCTCAAGGATGTCGGTCAGGGTCATTTCGGTCATTCCTGGCTGGTCGCCGCGCTTGGGCTTGTTCGGCGTCTGACGCTCACCGTTTGTGCCACTTGGGATCGTCCAGGTCCTGTTCGTACTCCAACTGGCTGCCGAAACCAAGTGCTGCGGTAAGTTCAAAGTACTGGGAGAGGTTGTCCCGTTCCTCGAAAGTGTCCACGTCCCACACCGCTTCAATTAAGAACGCCAGCCAGCAATGTGGCGGCGGCCAATGGTGAAAGTGCGCAACCTTCTGTTCGTCGTCGAACCCCTGCTGCGTCCACCAAGCCCACCAGACTTCCTTGTGCGACTCGCCGCCGCCCATTCGCCAACAGATACTGTACGGATGCTCGAAGTACACCACCCACGGTGGGGGAACGGTGCAATGTTCCGCAATGAGGGAGTCGATCTCCTCACGCATCCACGGCTCCATTGGCAAACACTCTCTTGTACGCCGAACAACTAGCTCAACAGCATCGGCCCACCGCGAGCCGACGCAGCACGAAAAAAACATCATGGGCCGGTGGCTGCTGCAGTGCCTGGTTCGGCGTCTGCGGACCACCCGGCGACGAACTCCGGGTTCTGAGTGAGCCCGATCTCTGCCCGCTCGCCAAGCGAGATGACGCGGGCCTCGATCACCATGGCCAGCGCTGGATATTCCTCGAACCGTATCGGCCGCTCACCAGCCCCGGCCATCTCTGGGACCAGCAGCAAAGCCGGGTGTCCAGCCCCGATGTCCACCCACACCCCGAACGGGGCACGGGCGATAACCTCACCGCGAACCTGCTGCCCGACCGCCAACCCTGCCGTGACCGCAGGCCAGCGAGCGAGGGCCGCGTCGGTGCCCCAGTCAGGGAAGCGGTCGCGGATGTCACCGTCCCACGCCATGCCAGCGCTCTCCGTCGCCAAACTTGTTTTTCTCTGAATCGAACGCATTGGGCATACCAGATGGCGTCTGCAAATCAATCCCCACAGGGCCATTGGGATGCGTTGAATTCGACCGCGAGATTCTCCGATCAGAGGCACGGCAAGTGATACCGGCCAGATCAACGCGACTGCAACATGAACGCTACGTCAATGCAACATCAGCGGAGAGGACAGGACGCCAATTGAACTTTTTATCGCCGGGGTTCGGGGTTGGGAAGCCGATCTGCGGCGGCGGATTGGTGAAGATAAGTCGAAGCAGGATTGATGGTTGCAAGGTTACTTTTCCCGGAGAAATCAGGAACCAAGGACGATTCTTTGAAGTCGATCACAGGAGATCGACGAACGGTCGGAGTCGGGCGACCGCCTGGGTCAATCCCTGACCTTCGAGGGTGGCGAGTAGTTCCTCGGCCGTCTTCGGCGGGTTCCGTAGTCCTTCCCGCTGCCGTTTGACCGCCGCACAGACCGGCCCGGGGGCGGCATCGAACAGGGCCAGCAGGAAGTCATCCGGGTGCATCGCCTCGACATTGTAGCTCTCCAGCGTACCGGCCGGGAAGTCCTTCAAGTTGAACGTGACGATCACCTCGGCCGCAGCAGCGGATCGCGGCCGCTAGGACGTGGCGGTCGTCAGGGTCCGGGAGGGACAAGGACTCGATCAGGTCTTCATACCCGGTCACGAGGCAGTCGCGGACGGCCTCATTCATCAACATCCGGGTCCGCGCAAGCGGTCGGGGGATAATGCCGGGTTGTCTTTGAGGACGTTCCGCACCCACTCGTCGTGGATCGCCTCCGTCCACCGCGCCCGCACCAGCCCGGTCTGTGCGAGCCGGATGAACAGGTCGCGGAGCGGTGCCGGGTACAGGACGTTTGCGTCGTACACGGCGGTGACGGGGTCCATCAGTAGCCCATCCCCAACTTCTGGGCCTCGGCGGTGAGTTGGTCGAGAACCTTGGCCCGGGCCTCGTCGTCCTTGTGCTTGTAGGCCATCAGATCGTCAAACCGAACCCGGCGATACTTGCCGACGGCGCGGGACGGGATTCTTCCCTCGTCGAGCAGCTTGACTACGTAGGGCCGCGAGACGTTGAGCAGGTCAGCGGCCTGTTGGGTGGTCAGTTCCGCGTGGGTCGGGATGAGGGTGACGGCATTGCCCTGGGACATCTCGGTCAGCAGATGGAGGAACAAACGCAGCGCGGACGCCGGCACGGACACCGTCTCGGCTTCGTCGCCATCGTCGAGAAACCGGATGCGGACGCTCGCCCGCCGGCCCAGCTTGTGGGTCGCCAAGAGGCGGCTTGATTCGCGTGCGAGCAAGGCATCGGCCTCGCTCGGTGCAACCGTCTCAAAATTCTCGGGAATCAGTGCGGCCATCGGTTTCTTCCTCCTGTCATGGGACAAGAGTATTCTACCACAGACTCGAAACAGACGCAACACTCGAAATGGTCGAAACTGATTTGCCGCGCCCTCGTTACTTGCGAGCTGGGCGCTCCCTTTCGGTACTCGAAAGTTGTAGCCACCATGCTGCATGACGGCAGCGACTTCAAGCTGGGTGGAAGCGCCAATTTCAATATCAGGCGGTGTTCCCCCCGTGACCACGCCGCCGAATCCGTCGTCGGCAACGAACCATACTCGCGATTTGCCGGCCTTGGGTTTGGGGTCTTCGGCTCGTGTAACGGTGACGACATCACCACTTTTGTATCTCGGAAGCGATGCCGATGCCGCTGTGTGCGTTGTTGGGTCAATTGCGAGTTTGCCAACCTCAAAACGACCGTATCCGACCGCAGTCTTTGCTCCCGCGCCGAGCCATTGAAGTGCGTTCTTCAACCATTCTGCGACGGATTCCAAATACTCTTTCCCGTCAGTTGTTCGAGGAGCGATACCGAATTGGAAAGCTGTCCCGGCAGCGACAGCCAGGAACGGAATGGGAACTGGACTCAGCCAATCACCAGGGACATCGCCGCTTCCATAGTAATCGGCATAGTGCGGCGTCATCACATCGACTTCGAGCTTCACCGGAACAAATGGAATGGCGTCGAAGATAATGACCATCCCGACTTGCCCATCTGCGCCGTCCGGCGATTCTTGGCACCCGAGAATCGTGTCGGACGCACCTGTTTGTCCGTCCAAAATTGCCCACGCTCGCAGCATTCCCTTGATACTGGAACCAGGGATGTATGGTGTTCCCAACGTCGGATGCCATGCGAACCCGTTCTCAACGGGGTGCTCACGGCCAAGTCCCGTGACGAATCGGCCCTCGGTGTGGAATGGAAGGCACTTCCCGCCCAAGCCCTCGATCATAATTTGCTGTCGTTGAGCGAATTGGCTGAGAAGTGCGGCGTCACCTGTTCTCGCTCCATTGGCGACCGTCCGAATCCATTGGACTTTTTGCTCCGAAGGGAGCATCCAGTCATTCTTCCACTGATCGCAGAACTTGTCGTACCAAAGGCCCGCGTGAGAGGTTTGCGGGTTGAATGTCGGCGATGAATGAGCATAGAGAGGTCGGGGCATGTCAATTCTCCTCTCCCGCCAGATACGCCTGTGCGAACTTCTTGAGCCAGTTGAGATAGGCCAGGGACTCAAACTGTGCCCGGACGTACTCTTGCTGGCCGTGATTGATGACGGCTTTCACCAAATCCTGATCTTTGGGGTAGACCGCCGCCTGTTCGGGACCACGAAGCCAGTATTGTAAATGATCGTAGAGCAATCGGTGTGCGTCTTGGTCGGCTGACTTTCCCTTGGCTTGGGCCAGCAGCATGGCGCAGGCTTGTCCGAGTCCGTTCATCACGATGTTGGCCGGCAGGCTTTCGGCGTAGCTCTTGTACTCATCGCGAAACTTCTTCGCTTTCGTCTGCACTTGATTGATGCTCTTCAAGGCGTGCTGCGCTCGCTGCTGTTCGCGCGTGAGGGTTACTACCTGCGTCATGACTGGCCTCCTTCCAGCGGGTTGCTCATCGCGAACCAGCCGTGGCCCACTGTCTCGTTGCCGCCAGCCTGAAGGTAAGGTGTGTTGGCAAACAACGCTTTGGTTTTCTCCAATGCTCCGTCGCTCCGCTCGGCGAGCAGCAAGTAGAAGAGAGAATCGGGCGGGAGAGTTTCCTCGTACCAAAGGTTCTTGCTGGTCTTCGTTTTCTCGTCAAGTACATTGCGGGCATTGATCGCCAGGCCGTATCGCGCGAACCAAGCGAAGCTCGCGTCCGACAAGACGACAAGCTGTTTGCCGAGGCGGTCAGCGGTCTCTGAATGGCGAATCAAGGGCTTCAGAATCGTGGTCAGCCCATCGGGAAGGCTACCTGCACGCGCGAATTGTCTTTCTTCCAGGAACAAGTCACCTACATCGCCGCCGAGGTAGCTGGGCCGATTCACGTCTTCTCCACCAAGAATGTCCAATCCGCTGATCGGTGCATCTTTGACCGGGGGTTGCAGTCTTCGGCCGTCTCTCTTGAACCGTTCAATCAAATGCGGGCAGGTGACCCACATGAAATGGGAGGTTAGGCTGCGAACCGGCAGCAAGAGCAGCCGCGCATCGGAGACGAGCAATCCACCGGCATTGTCATGCTTGCCGAAAACCCGGTCCCGCTCATCGTCAGACCAGCCCCGGTCTCGGGCGGCACTCAACAGCGCTCCCTTCAAGCTCGATCCGACGATCACCGGGTAATCGGTTGCCGCCTCTCGTGCGACCGGCAGATCGACGAAGCCCGACGATTGCCCGGCTCCGGGATGAATGGATGTTTCGGCAAGCATCCCATACAGAAGTGTCTTCATGCGGTGTCTCCAGTTTCCTGCGGCCACGCTCCCAGAGCAATCTGGCCAAAGCCATACGGCGTTCGTTCTCCGACATGCCGCCCATGCAATGAGAGAACGGAATCGAGCGCAGCGGGGACAGCCTCGCAGAACCAAGTTGATCCTGCCGGCAAATGGGGAATGAGCGGCAACGGTTCGCGCTTCAGCGAGTTCCAACCGCCAATGTGAACGGGTCTGCCGACACACGCCGATACGATTGTTGAGCCGGTCAGACCTGGGAAACTCTGCCCTGGCATGGGAGAAGCAAGCCGTCCCGACGAATCTTTCGGCAAGCACAATGGGCTTAGCAGGCTGACCGTGAAGCGGTTTGATTCGCGGATCATGTCGTCTGGCAATTGCGGCAGCGGGAACTCGTCTGCCTGGCTTTCACATTGGGCCATTCGCGACTCACCGCCCAACGCGATGAGATCAGGGAATGTCCAATCCGCTGGAACGCCTTCGACTACGGTGGCCAGTTCGACGCCTCGCAGGAGCCGCACGTACTCCGGGCTGTATAACGCTCCTTCTTCGGCAGCACGCCGGTCGTGGTTTCGTGCCAGCCCAACTCGTTGCTCGGTTTTCCACAGGGCACTGGAGGGAACCAGCGTTTCGGCGTCCGGCATCTCGCCTCGAAGAATTCTGCTGTACCCTACCGCCGTTATCCACAAGCCGGTCGGTTCCTTCAGTTGTCCATGTTGGCCATTCGATCTGACAGGAACAGGAAAATGAACTGGCCCCAAGTCGCACTCCAGAACGGGGCCCATGAGATTCGGTGCCAAGAACGCGGAAGGCAACCAGAAAGGCTGTGCCGAGGTCGCATGGTCCGCCGCACGTCCCAGAAGATGCAACGGCACCGGGAAAAGACATTTGCCGTTTCGCACGAGAAAAGGTCCGTGGAACTGCAACTGGCCGAGCTCATCGAAGCCGTTGCCCAAAATGGGGTGCAGCACATCAGCCCAAGATTCCCTTCCGCTCCATCCTTGGCCAACAGCAAGCGCCGCGCGAAGCGTCCCAACGACCGTCGGAGCAAAGGGCGGGAATAGGCTGCGGACATCCGTTTGGCCGGACTCTCCCTGGTTGTAGGGACGGCCATCACGGAAGAACCAGGCGTCAATCGGGGTCAGCAGGATAGTTCGAGTGCTCACGGCCCTACCTCCCGTGATTCGCCGGCCAGAAACCGAACCAGCAGCGCTCCGTCCATCCCCAAAGTCTTCTTGTCCATCCCCTCCGTCCGATGAACACGGCGACAGACCTTGAGCAGCAATTCGATGGTTTCGTTGGCTGTGCGGGCCGGCTCCGAGCTGGCCCCCTTCTCAACCTCACCCTGCCGACTTCTTCCTCGCAGATACTCGGCGAGCAGGATCGGGTGAACGTCCACGCCCTCGGGAAGTTGTCCGAATCGGCCTGGCGTGGTTAACGGGTCATTCGTGAGCAGCGCATACCGCTCACGGATTTGGAACAGGAATCCCGACGACAACTCGCCGGGCCTGTCACCTGATCCACCAAGGCATTCCACGAGCCGGTCGAGGATCGTCGCATTGTTCTCCTGCACATGATCCCACGGGGTCGACCATTGGCAGGCGATCCCACTCGACTTCAGGACGGCGACGGCCAAGCTGTTCCGTCCCGTTTGATCCTTGGCCACATGGTCGAGCAAGTGGTGAGCCGTGGCTGAAACCTCACGCAGCGGAGCGCGGAACGGGCAGTAGACGATGGCAGCCGAGATCGTGGCCTGCTCAGCCAATGTCTTCTGACAAACCTGGGCAAAGCAGTCGCGGTACAATTTCGAGAGGGCGAGAGCGCAAGGCAGCGCCTGCCCCACGGGCAACATCGCGAACACGTCATCGCCACCGCAGTAGACGGTCACACCGTCATAACCGCCTAAAGTCCCTGACACCGTGTCAGCAAACTGCCCCAAAGCCCGCGTTACTTGCCGTTCGCCTTCGTCTCCCGACGATGCTCGTGCTTCCGAGAGCAGCCTGCCCATCGAGTCGCCGTCCATCAGCAGCATTGCATAGAATGAGGACGGCCTTCCGTTGACCTGCTCATACAGGTTCCTGAGAGCAACTCCCAACTCTCCTCGAACCCGCTCATCTTCCTGTTCCGAAACATCGAGCGGTGTGTCTCGCTTGTTGGCGAGTGCCGTTTCGTGGAGGAAATCCGCATCCAGCCGCAAGAACTCGCCACTATCCGCCTGAAGAAGAGATTGAAGCGAGGCGATCCCACCGGGATTTTCCCGTCGCCAACGATTCTCCTCGCGGTGAAGTTTCACAGCTTCCAGATATGACCGGGCGGCGGCGGAGTGGTCGCGGCAAACCCGCTTCAGCCAGGGAATGGCCGCGATGTACGGCGTGGAAAGCCAGCTTGCGGCGTTCAGGTCGATGCCGATGGAATCCTTGGCGATCAACGGGAACAGCCGCTTGACGATGGCAATGGCGCAGAGCCTTTCGTCGTCGCCAAGGTCAAGTCTGCCCAGACGTGAGCGAATCTGCTGCCAGAACTGATCCTGCTTCTTGCGGCTTTTCGAGCGAACGTGGCCGGACAATTCTTGCCAGCTTCCCATCATTGTGCAGTGGTCGCCCGGCTCGACCGTCGCCGACGTGGTTCGCCAGTTTTTGCGCAGGCTGAGTGGATCAGGATCACCGGGAACGGCGGCGCGGGCAATTACCCAACTCACTTCCCAAAAGGTGCCGACCTGTCGATCCCAGATGGCTTTCGTGTCATTTCCGTTACTCGCTATAGCTTCGACGAAGCGCCGCCAAACGGCTTCCGCGATTTTTCTCCACATATCAAGCATCGCAGTCTTCGCTGCTGCCGCTGCGGCCTTTGGGTCGTCCACAACGGCAACGAAGCGGTTGGGCCAGCGTCCGTGCTGCACAGAGTCTGCGGAATCGCGATTCTCCGTTCCTTCCTGGCGTTCCCGGTATGGCAGTATGATTCTCCCGTCTGCCTGCTCGATGGATCGCATGGCAACATCGGCCAAGTGCGATAGCAAGTAGGAACTTGCCCACAAGTCCCGCGTCCGCCGCGACTGGGCAACGAAGGTCTGCACAGGGCCAATCGTGAAATAGAGCCGCCCGCCGTCAGCCATGTGTCACCTCCGTCACCGTGCCGAAGGATTCCTTGCGATGATGCGGCTCCAGCGTTTTGTTGAGCATCCGCTCCAAGAACGTCTCCACAGGTTCCCAGAGATTCGTCGTATCCAACTCGACCGATGCGCCGCCAACAGAGATTTTGGATTGACCTACGGGAAGAAAACGCGACGGAAGAAACGTCAGAACGGCAATTGGCTGGTGATTCTGTGCAACCTGATGCACATGAATGAACAGTGGACTGGCACGACGATCAAAGCTCTCTGGCTCCACTTCTTTGTGCTGTTCCTTCTTTCCATAGTTGTGAGGCAGCCCGAAGGCGATGCGCTTCGGATGCGCGTTTCGCGGATGTCTTTGAACAATCATCAAGTCATGGTCGGGCTTAAATACTTCTTCTCTCTGCTCACCGCCCAGCACTTTTCCGTTACGTCCCCAACTACGATACCGAACCATTTCCCGCCCGATTTTGTCCAGCAGCGCCAATGGCGTCCGTGTTTGGTTGTCGGTAGGAACGAGAATGATTCGCGATGCGGGCGAGAATGCCGTCCATTCGGGCAGATCACTCGGGCTTGACCCGCCCGACTGACCAGTTTGAAGGTGACTCGGCCCAAGGAGCGTGGAAATGGCCTCACGAAGCTCTCCTGCGTTAGTAGGCGTCGTCCAAGTCTCCTTGTCGTCAACCTTCAGCGATAACAGCGTCAAACTCCCGTACCCTTTCCGCGACTTGCTGCCCAGTCCGCCAAAAACTCCCAGGGCTTTCAGCGCTTTCTCGATCTCCTGTTTCTGTACCGGCAGAATGGTCGGTTTCAGCATCATTGCCGCTGTGAAAGTAAAGGTGGGACGCAGGCAAGCCCGCGTCAGTTCGCCTGCCCGTTGTCCAAATCCAATCATCACGCCGTATGCCAGATAACCACATCCCATACCCACTGAGCGGCCATTTTCTTCCAAGATAGCCGTTGGTGTGAGTACACCAGGTTGCGGTTCCATCGACGCCAGTCGCATCAGCACCTTCGATTGCCCGAACCGTTCATCGCTGCTGCCGAATAGTGCCGCTTCCTCATCACGGAGGCGGGAAACGTCCTTAACCCGCTCCCATGCCAGCGCACGCCACCAGAACCGCAGCGCCCCCTTGAAGCTCGGGAGCCTCAGTTCGGCTTGCTGCTCGGCCCCGCCGAGAAACATTGGCGTCGTCACCCGGTAGGTAGCGCTAATCTTCTGCATGGTCCACTCCCTGGGGTTGGTCCAGCCAGCGGACTTCGCCTTTTACATATGGGTCAGCTCGTTGCTGCTCGGGCGGACGCCGGTCAATCAGCACGAAACGAAAATATGGCCGATCCAGGTCGCGTCCTCGGTCCATCAAGTGCTGAACTGCCATCCCCATCAGTGTCGTCCCGCCAGTCAGATTGACGAGGATTTCGTCGGATTCCAGAAGCCATCGGCTTGCCTCAGCACGGAAACGCTGTTGCTCGTCTTCGGTATAGCCGCCGTGTGGATCGGAAATGACAAGAGGCTTGCATTCGCCCTGGAAGCCGGCCTGCTTGGCAGCTTCGGCAACACTCGGTTGCGACTGCTCGGAGCAAACGATGAGGCAGCGCAAGACATCGCCAGCATTACTGAGCGCCGAATACAGGACTCCCGGTGTTGTTCCCAGCGCGGTAATCAGCAAGCGACCGTGTCCGCCGCCAAACTCAGGGACCGTGAGTTGCAGGTCCTTCAGCTTGCCCCAAAACTCCTTCACCTTCTGGAATTCGGGAGGATCGTACCTTACCGGCTTTTTCTTCATTCCGTGGTGATGGAGTTCGTTGCGGAGATCTGCCAACTGGTTCCAGAAGATCGCCCATTTCTTCTGTTCCTCGGTTAATGCGATTCCACTTGCAGTGCGCCCCGTCTTGTCGCGCTGTAGCGCGGCGAGGGCGCCGAGGCGGCGTTCCGCGAAAGAACGAGTTCCATTCCATGACCCATCGAGCCATTTCGCTCCACGCCCGGCACGCGCAGGAGGAACGAAACGACCCATTCCCGCATCATTCCAAGAGCAAGAGGCAACTGGTTCCTGAAAAGATAAAGGTCAATCAGCTTCGCTTGACGACGGAGTTCGTCGTCATCGGCGGCGATGTGGCTCTTCCAATCCGCTTCTTGTTTCGCTGGCGATCCTTCCTCAGCGACCGATTTTGTCTGAAAGACGTGGCAGGAATCGGTCAACAGTTGCGACACTTGACCGGCAAGTGGGATTTGGGTGGTTGCGGCCATTGGCAGTCCTTTGGCAAACGCCGTGGCCACCTGTTCCGCCGCATAGGCAAGCTCCACAGGAAGGCCAGCCTCATAAGTGAACGACATCTTCTCCAACAATGTGACGATGCCATCGACTTCCGCATCTCGCGGTGATTCTTCGCGGCGGCCGCGCATCTGGCCCGCCAGCGGCCCTGTCGATCCCGTCTCGCGAAACACGCGCACCGCATGGAACCACTCCGGCAATTCCAACAGGGAACGCAGGTCCACAATCGGACGCGGCTCATTGGAATCACGGTCGAATCCCTCCACCATGCCGTAATACGCGCCGCGAATCTCGATGCCACGCAACGATTTCAAGTAGAGAGCGAGCGCGTAGGTAATGAAGGGAATGTTTCGATAGCCGTGCGTCACGTCCAACGTCAGTGTGACACCTTCTGGAAACGCTGCGGACGCAAACTCGACGATTTGGCGAATCTCGTCCTCGGTTCGTCCATCAGGGATGTCTAACGGCTCGGCCTCGATCCCCAGGATGGTTCGCACGCCTTCCGCAAAAGTCGGCCATGTCGTCGCCTTCGCCAACTTCGTGCAGAGCGCGAGCACACGATTCGGCTTGGCGTCCTGCGGCAATAGCCGCAACAGTGCCAATGGTGCCAGCGGCTCCTCGACGGTACTGCCATGCAGCTCGTAGACGGTGTTCCACCGTTCTCGGCCCAGCGCCGTGAGAAGAATATGCTGTGTTGTCATCGAAGATTACCTGCCTCGATTGATCCTCAGTCATGCTCGTCGAACCGAGGCGATCCGCCGCGCGCCATTACTATCGTTAACGACAACCTCGTCCACCGATTGGTTCACGGCCATACCGCGAAGATGCGGCAGGGGCGGATGCCAACGGAGTCACTCGATTAAATCCGCCTCGCGAAGCGGTTCCAACACCCCGTTCTGGAGCTTGCCTTTGTCGAACCCCTTCTCCGACTCCGCCCGGATGGTCACCTTCACCTTTCCAGCCAGATCGGCCAGGTTGGCGATGGCGTTCCAGGCCGTGAATAGCTGATTCCGGTCAGCATCGAACGTCAACTCCACTATCTTGTCGCCTATTGGCTTGACCGGGGTCACGGAACCGCCGGGAGCAACTACACCAGTCGGCACAATGACGCCGCCAACACTCGGCTGTGGTGATTCCCCACCCGGCACGATGATGGTCGGTCCTGTTCCCGCAGTTGGCTGCGGGATAGCTTGCGGCAGCATCAGGAACCCTGACTCCAGGTCGATCTCATCTTCGGCAACTGCTGTCTTGAAGCGGACCTTCGTGGGGACGACCTGAAAGTGTCCATCGGCTCCCAGAGATGGCTTGGGCCCGCTGACGTAGCCGAAGTGGCCGTCCAGCACGCCCTTGGCTGCGGCCTTGCGGATCACGCCGCTCGTCATCAATCGGGTGAAGCCCAGGAACGAATAGAAGCCATCGACCACTTCCCCGGTGCTGACTCCGAGTTGCGGCGGCGTTCCTTCACCGAGGCGGAACAGTTCGACGATCTTGGTCGGGGCCAGTGTCGTGAAGACGCGCGGTTGCACCGACGTAATCAATTCGACGATCCGCTCGTGGATCATCGCGTGTTTTTTGTCGCTGAGGGTGGTCTGGAGCGGGCGGCCGCCGGCCGCGATCTTCTCGATGCCGATGCCGCCCTCTTCCGCACGCGGCAACCAGACTTCGGTGTATAGCTTCAACAGCGCCGACTCAGCGGCAGCTTGCTCAGTCGATTCGCGTTCGCGGAGCTGGCCCCTCTGCTCGTCGGTAAGGTTGAGTTGCTTCGCCTTCGTCTTTACCCCTTCGGCGGCGATGAGGTAACGCACGGCCCGACGGAGAATCTCTACTTGGTCGCCGGCAGGAATGGCCAAGCCCAGGCCGTTGCGGAAAGTGCGCGGCTTCTCGCCGCACTTTTCCAGCAAGTCCTTGGCGACCGACTCTTGCTGCCCGCGCGGCTTGCCGCCGAGTTCAAGCGGCAGGTAGGCGACCAGGAACGACGGATCGCGGTCGGGAATGTCAGCCGCATTCTCGGGCCAGACGATGGCATTGCGGTGCCCGGCGAGGCGGGCCTCGATCATTTCCTTAACACGAGTGCGGACTTGCTTGTCGTTGCGGCCGACCGCTTCCGCCTCCTGCTCGATCAGTAGCGTGACGTTGGGGTCTTTCTTGAAGCAGTAACGTGCCCCATCGAAATGCAGATAGAGACACTGCTCCTTCAACTCCTTCAAACAGGCCAACGCGGTCGTGCTGTCGAGATCGGGGCCGACGCAGACTGACAATAACTCGGCTTCGGTCACGCCGGGCGGTAGCACGTCGCCTTCCTGGCCATTCTCGCGCCGTAGGCCGCCGAACGAATACATCAGAATCGCCGTGGCCAGCCGGGTCGCGGGTCGGCGGATAGCTTCCGTTGCATTCTCTTTGGCCCTGCGGTCGTCGATCCGACGGCAGCGTGCGTTCGCTCCGACGAGATCGTGTTCCAGAACTGCTTGGAAGTCCGATTGCTGGCCAACCTCCTTGAAGAATGCGAGCCGGACTTCCGAATCGTGGATCGGCACATCGCCCGGCCCCAGCACGGCCCGGCTCTTGCCCTCGCGATGACACCCACGCAGGCAGGCAGCCAAAAACCGTAACGCCCCTCGCGTCCTCTGGAAATCCGGGATCGCCGCCCAGCGCTCGCGCATGAGGTCAATCAGTGCCGGGTGGAAGGGGTACGCCGCTTTGACCCGGTCGCGCAGGGCCAAGCCGTCTTCCTCGGCCTGGGTTCGCTCGGCCGCGCTCTGGGCGTAGGCTCGGCGCATCTGCGTGACGACCTCCTGGTACGCCGTCGCGGCCGGTAGGGATTGCGTCTTCGGTCGGCAACTTCGCCAGCAAACGGCGCTGGATGACCGATAGCACCTCGTTCCCCTGGACCGGTTCACGCCGCTGGTCCTTGCGGGCCGCGAGGTGATCGACCGTCTGAAGCAGATTGACGTACTCCAGTGACTCGCGCTTGCTCGATTGCAACGTGAAGACGAGTGCCGTATTCCCGGTATTGCTGACAGCGGTGGTCAGACGCTGGAGAAACGTGAGCGTCTCGTCGCGAAGAGTGGTTTGCTCGATCTTGATGCCGCCGGCACTGATAAGGTATTGCAGTGTCTCGTCGAGCAGGATCAGGTTCGGCCCTTCGGCCAGCAACGCTAGAATCTCGTCGCCGCCCGGAGCAACGCGACCCTCATCCTGTGACCTTAGCAGTTCGTACCCCTTCATTCCGCCGAGCGACCAGGCGATCCAGCCCCACAAGGTGCGGGCGCGGAATTTCTCGCCGGGAATCGCCTTGCCGTTGGTCGCGTCGAAGAACGCTCCGTCGAAAACCGCTACCCGAACATTGCCCGGCTTCGGCAGTCCAACCCCTTCCGGGATTTGGTCAAAGGCTGATCGTTTCTTTGCGGCGTGGAAGAGCGACGCCAGCGTGTGCGACTTTCCGCCGCCGAACGGCGTCATCAACTTCAGCACTCGATTCCCGGTTCCGCCTTCCAGGCGCGACAGTACGTCCTGGAGAAGCCCGCGCAGGCCCTTCGTCAGAAATGAGGTACGGACGAAATGATCCGCGTCGCGGTATACCGCCGGCACGTTGGCGTTGCCGTCAGCGAGCGGCCCGAGGTCGAGCGCGAAGATGTCCTCGGAGAAGTTCTCGGCGAGAACATCAGGGTGCAAGGCGGCCTGTTCGACCCACGGCTTAATGACGGTGTTGCTCATGATATCCTGGTCTCGCGGGATTACTCAAACATGGTTCCCTGACCGCGTTTCTTGTCGGCTCGTTCGGCAACGGTGGTGGCGTTGTCTTCGATCACGCTGCGCCAGTTGGAAGTCAACTTGGCCAAAGCCGCCATCTCGGCGGTGGGAGACACATCGGCCATCTCGCCGCCCTTCAAAGCAGGGCCGCCAAGTGCCTGGGCCACGAGCCGCAGTTGTTCTCGATTCGGCTGCGTTTCACGCAGGAACGTGGCCAGCTCGCGCGGCCTGTGTTCCATCAGCCACAGCACGCGATGCAGCACGTCCACGAGCGGGGCGGCCTGACCCTCGCCGGTGGGCTGTCCAAGGTTGTCATCGTCGCCACGCTCGGTGAAGTCGCGGAGGCGATACTTATCCTTCTTCTTCTCGACGAGCGCGTCGGCCCCGCTCGACATTCCGCTTTGTCCGTCGAGTTCGACATGCGTGCCATTGGCGAAGATGATCGCCTCGCCAGCATCGAGTTCGGCGGCGCGGTAGGTGTAGCGCCAAAGCGTGTAGAATCGTGTGGCCGAATCGACCCCGGCCAGGCTCGTTCCCTTGCCGCCGACTTCCTTGGAAAGCCGGGCGAGAATGCTATCAAGGACAACCGTTTCGACCTCCAAAAGAAATCGCTCCGCTGGAACCTCATCGCCGTTGGCGTACTCGACGCGGGCGAAGCGGGTGAAAGCCCGCAGACCCGCGCCGACGCAGGCGATCACGAGGTCCGCCCCGGAGATGCCCTGGTCCCACAGCGTCTCCACCCGCTCACGGACGATGGATTCGAGTTCGGGTTGCACATCGGTTTCGTAGGAGCCTGTGGCTTTGCCCTCTCGCTTTCGGCCGACGAGGAAAATGCTTGACGCAAGTGCGGCGGAGTCTTGAGCGCGAAGACGGCCCGTCGTTTCGGTGTCGAGCGGCCAGGCTTCCGTAACGATGAATCCCGCGACTCGAAACGCATCGACAAGAGTGGACCAACCAAGAGTCGTCTTGTGCGCGTAGACTACCACCAATGAGCCGCCAGGTTTGAGAACCCGGTTCGCTTCAGCCAGCGATTGGGCCATCATCTCTTCGTAAGCACCATTCGCCTTCAGCTTATCGCCCCCGTGCCGCGTTGCATCGGCGACAGCCTCTTGTTTCTTCGGTGTCCCAATGCCAGTGAAGTGTTCCGGGTAGAGGTAACCAACGCTCCGCTTCATCCAGACATAGAAGTAATCTGAGATGTTGGCATATGGCACGTTGTCATAGTACGGTGGATCGGTAATGACCGCATCCAGTGAGCCGTCCGGCCAGGGCTGAGCTGTTGCAGAGCCGCGCGCTGGACTTCCTGCGATCCCTTCCGAGAGAATCTCTATGTTGTTGAATACCTCTACCTCCGAACTTGCCCATGAAGCGATGTCTCGGTTGAAAGGATTTGCTTCAGCGAAATCCCACAACATCGGTAACGGTTGTCGGCCGAAAGTGTGGACGATACCTCGGCCCCCATCAGCCTTGAGAACACAAAGGGTTGAGTTGAAGTCGGCTTGTTTGTCCACAATGCAGGCAAGCATCGTCGCGACAGCCTTTGCCTGCTCGGTGCCCATGTCATTCATCGCAGTGTAAGCCGCTCGCACAGACGCGGAAAAGGCTAACAGGCAGAGCATCTGTCGGGGCGTGAACAGCTTCGAGAACTGATCCAGGCCATAGAGAATACAAAAGTTGGCTTTCTTCGCGTCATTGATGATCGGTTCATCAGGCACAGTCAGCCCGGTTCGTTTGCATAGCTCGACGACACGGCGGGAGCAAACGTCGTCATTGGGTATCAGTTCCGGGGAAAGATCATCAACTGCGAGATAAGATTTGCCTCTTGAGCCGGGGCGGACGCAGACGAAAGCGATTGGCTGCGTGCCAATTCGTCCAGCCACACCTTCCACCTTCGAGTAGTCGTTGTCGGCCACCGTGTTGCAAAATGGACAAGCGGCGTTCCCCCCCTTGCTGAAGCCGGCGGGGTCGAAGCCAAGCGCCTTTTCCGTCTTCGCCTCAACCACCTCAAATCGAACGCGATTTGCACCTTTTGGTGCCACCATCTTCATAGCGACGTACTGATCCTTTTTCTTGCACAGCCAGGTCTGCCGCAAGAGTGGAACATTTGCCTTGCAGGTGGGATTTTTGCATGTGACGGTCCGGGTCCAGAGGTAGGCGACAGGCACGAGATAGCCCGACGGCACTTCCACGTCGGAGCCGAAGATGTCCTTTATCGGCTCGTGCTTTTTCTTGAATGCCGGGTCGGGGATGAGTGGGTAAAGGTCGCCAATCTCGGCCTTCACCTTCTTCAGCACCCACTCGCTCCAATAGCGAACCTCCTTTGCCAACCCTCCCCAGGTGGTTTCGTTTTTCGCGTTCGCCGGCCCGGTCTTGCCGCGCGCACTCGGGTCAGGTTTGCCGAATTTCTGCGGATAAACAAGCGTACAAAGCTGGATAATGTGCGCGACTGGGTTCAAGTCGAGGGCCAAAGCTTCACAGCCGAGTCGTGCCGCTTCGAGCGGGATCGCCCCGCCACCGGCAAACATATCCAGCACCTTCGGCCGAGGTGCGCGGCCTGCCTCAATGTCCGCCACCGTTACCGTTTTGCCCGTCTCTCTCATCAACCGCTCCGCGTGCGCTTCCAGGATGTGCCGTTGCGCCTCGGCGATCACCTTGGCGTCGCCGGGATACTGACAGAGACTCGTGACGAACTTGGCTGCATTAGCCCGGCCGAGCGATTTCTTTTTCGCCTCGCTACCGTTGTTCGGCACGAATCGGGACGCCGGCACGGGTGCTCCGTACACTGCCGCCCGACAGGCGACGAGTGGCCGCCTCGCCCACCACAGGTGCAGCGTGCTGATATGCCCCTTGCGAACGTTTTTCTCGCGAGTTGACACTTCGCTGATTGCTACGATGGGCAGATAGTCCTCGATCAGCCGTTTGTCCTGGTCGCTCACTGTTGTCCTTCCCTGGTCGCTTGCGCAGCGGCCTCGATAGCCTGCGCCGGAATGTCATAATGCCGGGCCGCGATTACTTCGCGCTTGGCGTGGTCGAGGTGTTTCACCGGGTTGCGGATGATGAGCGGCAGCGGGTCCGGCGTGCCGAGCGGGTCAGGTAGTCGCGGCAGATGTCCACGAAATGCCGACGCTCTTCCTGGCACCGACTGCGAAGTTGCATTTGGAAGGTGACTTTAACGTGATCGGCGGCGGCTGACGGGTCAAACACGGCCAGTGCCGCGGGCGGTTCTGGGTGCGGTGGCAGGTCGAGCAGACAGTCGGCCGGCACCATGCTGAATCGACCGGCACCTGTGGTCGGCCCGGACATTTCCTCCCGCACGGAGACCAATTCGCCGTGCAACGTCTGTTGTTCGCCCTTGCTGGTTTGACCCCGGATGCTTACCTCGAACAGGTGCAGTCGGTACGGCACGTCGGTTTCTTCGTCAAGGAACACACCAACGCCAGCGACCAGCGGAGTAAGTAACTCGTTCAACTTCTCGTCCACGACGGCGTACAGCGGGTGCCCCGGTCCGACGAGGATTGCATCGAGGTGCTGGTCCTGGTCGAGGTGTTCCTTGCGGAAGGTCGCTTTGCGGTAGGTGGTATCCGGCTTGCCGAGCTTGCGGACCGCCTGAAGCCGGTCGGAGCGCAGGTCGGCCAGCACATGTTCAATGCGCCAGAGGCCGTCAGCTCGTGGCTCAACCTTCAAGCCCACGGCGGCGCTGGCCTTTACGAAGTGCTCCTCGACGTAGCGCGGCATGAGTCGGCGTTCCTCGGCCTCGGCGTTCGCTTGCTGGAACCCGGAGAAGTCCACGTTTGCCCGCGCAAGAGCGATGCCGGTCGCCTCTTCGTACTGCTTGAGCCGGGCCGGGTCGATGCGGGCGATTTGGTCGAGGTAGTCGTCGAGTCGCCGGGGGTCGAACGCAGCCTCGCGGAGCATGTCGGGCAGGTTCACGTCGTTAATCGACAGCACTTCGCCGATCACATCGAACACGCGGTCGGCAAGCACGGCCCGCATCTGTTCGAGCTTTTCAAGCAGGCGTTCGAGGATGCGTCCCTCGACGATGGGTTGGCCTTCCTCCGAGGCACTGGCAACGAAGTTGAAGGCATGAACGTCCCGCTCCTGGCCGATGCGGTGGATGCGGCCGAGCCGCTGTTCAAGCCGAGTCGGGTTCCAAGGCAGGTCGTAGTTAATCATCAGCCGGCAGAACTGGAGGTTGATGCCTTCGCCCGCCGCTTCGGTCGCCACGCAAATCTGCTTCTCGGTGCGGAACTGCTCCTGGGCGCGTTTGCGCTCGTGCGGGTTCATTCCGCCGTGAATCTGACAGGTCGTGTAACCCCATTGAGCGAGCCGCTCGCAGAGGTAATTCAGCGTGTCGCGGTGTTCGGTGAAGATGAGCAACTTGCCCCGACCGCCGCTGAGTTCCTTGAACTCGGCGCGTTCCAGGCAAGCTTTCAAAGCGGCGAGTTTCGAGTCCGACCCGTGGTCCCGCACCCGCCGTGCCTGGGCGATGAGGTCTTGCAGCGCCGCGACTTCCGCTTGCAGCTGCTCCAGCCCCACGGAAGCCGTGAACTGGTCCACAAGCTGGTCGCGCTCGGCGTCGTCCAGGTCGTCCTCGTCCTGCTCCACGTCCGCCAAGCGGCCCTGCAATTGGGCCAAGCGTCGGGCACGCTGCGCGGGCGACAAATCCTCCAACTCCTTCAACAAGTCTTGCTGTCGTTCGAGCCGCCGCCGGATCGACTCGTAGATCGCCATCGTCGAGCTGGCGAGTCGCCGTTGGAACACGGTCCGCGCCAGGGCCACGCTTCCCTGCTTGCGACCGCTGGCCTGCGGGAGAAACTGGTTGATATACCCTGTGACCGCTTTGTAGAGGTCGTACTCCTGCATGGTCAGCTTGAACGCGACCGTGTGCGCGTGCCGATCTGGGAACAACCGGCGGCCCCGCAAATCACGTAGGTCTTCCTTCAAGCGACGCAGCGCCCACGGGCAATCCGGCCCGAGTTTGAGGATGTCTCGACGAATCTCCGTCGCCTTGTTGCCGACGCGGTGCGGCTCGGGGAACAGGTCGGAGTCGATGAGACGGATGAAGTGCGCGAAGCGATCATCGTCGCCGTGGTGCGGAGTGGCCGTAAGCAGGAGCAGGTGGTCCGAGTTGGCGGCGAGCCGCTCGGCAAGCTGGTATCGCTTCGTCTTATCGATCTCGTCGCCGCGTCCGGAACTGCTCTTGGTGTACGCGCTGCACTTGTGCGCCTCGTCGATGATGACGAGATCCCATCGTTCGCTCAAGACTCGCTCGCGAACATCGTCCTGCTTGGCGTAATCGAGCGAAGCAATGACCTGGGAAGTTCGGTGCCAGGGGTTGACGAGCTGCTGCTGATCGACGGCCGAAAAGATGATGTCGAATGACTCGCCGAACCAGCGAAGCAGTTCGTCTTGCCATTGAATCGTCAGTGGTGCGGGGCACAGGATCAGTACCCGGTCGATGGCCTCGCGAAGACGCATCTCCTTGATGAGCAAGCCGGCCATGATGGTCTTACCCGCACCGGGGTCGTCTGCCAGCAAGAACCTGAGCCGGGGTTGCGGCAGCATCCGCAAATAGACGGCCTCGATCTGGTGCGGCAGCGTGCGGATGCCGGACAGGCTGACGGCGAAGTGACGGTCGTGCGTATAAGCGAGACGGATGCGCGAAGATTCGACGAGGAGGCGAAGGCTTTCGGCGTCAACGGGCTTAATCGAGGTCGGGGCCTCCGCCTGCTGGCCGAAGATGGTGGCCGCTTCATCGCGCGAGAGAATGGCCTCATCCGGCGTGCCGTCAGACAGGCGAACGCGACACTCGAAGCCATCCCCCAAAGCGCGCACGGACTCCAAGACGACCGGCTCGGCGAAATGCCCCGGCAGGTCGATGCGCCGTCCAACAGGAAATTGTTGCTCCGCCATGTATCCCCTCGGAACAGCCTTCGGCTGCCTCGCCTTGCCAATCCCGACGTGGGATTAGCCCTTGCCCGGCCGCGTAAGTTTCGCCAGAAACCGCTCCAGATCGCGCCTGAGAAACAGGCGATACCCGTTCGCCGGGTTGCGTCGCACGGGAATCTTTCCTGCTTTCGCCCACGCGCGGAGCGTGTTCTGCGAGACCCCGAGAATCCTGGCGGCTTCCGCTGTCTTCACGAACTCGTTCAGCCTGATCATGAGGCCATGTCTCTCCGGATTAGGCCAAGACACCGCGAAGTAAGTTTACCAAAGTCTTCACCTGCGGAGTAGCGCCGTAGGCTTCTTTTGCCGGCGAACCTCATCTGCTGCTGACGCAGCCTACCTCGGAGGTTCCATTCACCGTCGCCGTCGGAGTGTTTCGTCGCGGGGGTTCACAAGCCCCGCGCCCCCGCGATGAAATGCGACAGAGGCAGAGGTGATGCCTGCTGATCTTCCTGGTCCATTCACCAGAGCCGGAGGTGGATTCCGAGCGGGGGTTCCTTCTACCTGGGCCATCCGGAGTGCGGGCTGCGGCATTTTCTGGTTTTTGCAACAGATTGAGCGAAGGAAGGTAGGGGTCTGGGGGCGGGAAACTGGGGCCTCTGGTTCCCGCCCCCGGATGACTGGCGACGAACGCTCTAGCTGGCCTTACGGCAAGCTCGGCTCGTGGTCTTGCCGTTGGCGTTCCATCGCAATTCGCTCCTGAAACGTCATCGGCTGCCCAGCAGTTGAATCATCCCCGGCTGCCAGCGGCGGCTGGAGAATTGATGGTTCCGGCGAAACATCGCCCTCAACCGGGTGATCCGATGCGGAATTCGCTTCCTGCCGCTTGCGTATGCGAGCGGTTATCGGTTCCTCGGCGGTTGCTTGCTTCGACTGAACCCGCTGTGGCGTGGTTTCGATGGTGTTGGCGGCTTTCAGTGCCTTGACCCTGTCGGCCAGTTCCGAAACGGTCGGACCGTCTTCGTTGCTTGCGTCATGAGCCGTGGCGGATAGACCGGCCTTGAGTTGGTCGCGCAGGCTGGTCAATTCGGATAGATAGGCGTCGTGTGCGAATGGCTTACCCAAACGCTCGCGGTAATCACGCAACTGCGATTCGGCGATGGCCAGGTCCTGCCGGACGCGCACGCACTCGGAGCCGTAGCCAGTGGCCAGGCGTTCGAGGGCATTCAGCACGGCGCGCGGCCCCTGGTGGTCGCGCGACAGCGTGGAGAGGCGCGTGATCGCACCTTCCAGGAACACGTCCGGCGGGAATTGTGGGTGCAGAATCATGCCGAACCGCAGGCCACGGTAGACGCCAAGCGGCACGCGCGTCGTTTCACGCACATTGCGTGGCAGGCGGTCGATCTGTTCGGCCATTGCCGTGGGAGTATCCTTTTGAGACCAGGCACGTTTGCCGACGGTGACCGGATCGGCGGCGTGGGCCGTTGTCGTCCCCTCGGCTCAACCCCCGCCGGCTTCCACGGGGCATCGAGGTGATGCAACGCGACCAGGCATTTCCGACGTTGGTGCCGGTGCCCGTCTTCTGCATGCTGCCGATCAAAACGCGGCAAAGAATGGCGTCGAAAGCAACGTGACTGCAACGTCAATCCAACATGAGCGGAGAGGACAGGACGTCAATTGAACTTTTTATCGCTGGCGTCCGGGATTTGGACACGTGTTTGCGGCGATTTCTCGACGCTTCAGTGGATGGGAAATGCCCTTACGAACACCCTCGACTGGTAGCGCCTGGTTCGGTGTCTACGCCCACCCATCGGGGGAGACGTTAAAGAGCTCCTTAGCCGTGGCCTTCGCGTTCGCGAGGCTCTCGTGCCAAGTGTCCGCAGTGAAGCAGCCCTCTGGACTCATCACGAGATGGTATCCATTCTGGGCATCGCCTTGAATCTCCAGCGTCACCTGCCGCTCCCTCACCCCGGCTGGCGGATCGGATGGCTCGCCCACTTTCCAGGCGTTGCCCGACCCATAGATTGGCACAGCGACAACCGCCTTCACCACTTGGCCCCTTCCCCTACTGGATCAATGCAACTGAGCGGCTCGTGAACCGAATGTCAAGACAGAGAACGGGATTTGAACTACTGGACGTCATACCAAGAAAGCACTTGCGTCAACTTGTGCGGAATCGTCAAGCATCCCGCGAGACCATTGAACTCGATGATCAAGTCGCAAATCCCGTCTCAACAAAAGAGAAATCCCTTCGACCTCCTCGCCAAAGTGCAGTTTCAAAAACAAGCGGAGAGGACAGGACGGCGTTTGAACTTTTCGTCGCCGGAGTGCGGGGCTGGGAAGCTAAGCTGCGGCGGGCTATTTCCGAGAAGCCAAGTGGCGAATCGCAATCGTAACTCACTATTCTACTTGATGTTTTAGAAAATACGGCCAGTATGCAGAGCCAATCTGCTTGATTCCGGGTCTTGCTTTCTGTCAGAAAATCGAATACACTTTTCTGACAGGAGCAGGAGCCATGACCACCACCGTACAAGACACGATTCTGGACCGGATTCGCAGCCAGGGCCGGGGAAAGGTCTTCATCCCGAAGGACTTTCTCGATCTGGGCAGCCGCGATGCCGCCGACCAGTCGCTCTCCCGGCTGGTCAAGAGCGGCGACATCCTGCGGCTGGGGCGCGGCCTCTATCATTATCCACAGATGAATCAGCGTTTGGGAATCCCTCTCGGTCCCGATCTGGATGAAATCGCCGACGCGCTCGCCCGGCAGACAGGCAGTCGAGTGGTTGCTTCGGGCGCGGTGGCTGCCAATCGGTTGGGGCTGTCTACCCAAGTGCCAGCCAAGCCCGTTTACCTGAGCGACGGCCGGACCCGTCTGGTGAAGATCGGTAACACGACCATTCAGATTCGTCACGCGGCTCCGAAGGAACTGCCGGTGGGAAGCCGGACCAGTGCGATGGTCTTTCAAGCCTTGCGGCATCTTGGGCAGGCTGTTGTGGACGACAAGGTGATCGGTCAGATTCGCCGTGCCCTGTCGCCGGATCAGCGGCGTGGGCTTCTCCAAGAAGCCCGATACACAACGGATTGGATCGCGTCCGTCGTTCGCCAGATCGCCCAGGATGAACCGGAGGTCGCCAGTCATGGATAACATTGCACGGTTACCTCCCGCCGACCGGACAGACCTGTTTGCCGAAGTAGCACGGAATCGCGGGCTGACGCCAGCGATCATCGAGAAAGATTTTTGGGTCTGCTGGACGCTCAAGCGGCTGTTCACGCTGTCCGCCCCACCTGCCGGGTTGCTGTTCAAAGGCGGAACATCGCTATCGAAGGTGTTCGGGATCATCGATCGGTTTTCGGAAGACGTGGACCTGTCCTTCGACCGGGCCGGGTTGGGATTCAGCGGCGACAGCGATCCGCTCAACGCCACATCCGGCAAGAAGCGGAAGCACGGACTCGAAGCGTTAACCGAAACGTGCCAGCGGGTAATCCGGGAGCGGTTGTTACCGCAGCTCACCGAGTCCTTCGGCAACGCCTTGGGCGAACCGCCATCGGCGGCATGGAGCCTTGTTCTGGCCGACGACGACCCGGACGGTCAAACGCTGCTATTCTACTATCCGGCGGAAACCCGAGATCAAGCGGTCGATGAACCGGCTTACATCCGGTCAGCCGTGCGCATGGAGATCGGGGCACGCTCGGACCATTGGCCGGCGATTGAAGCAACGGTTAAGTCCTATGCGGCAGAGGATTTTTCCAACGTCTTCAAGGAAGCCGGGTGCAAAGTCCGTGTTCTGGCTGCCGAGCGGACGTTTTGGGAGAAAGCCACCATACTGCACATGTGGCACCATGCCCCGGCGGACAAGAAGTTCCGGGACCGGCAATCGCGGCACTACTACGATGTGGTCAGACTTTATGAGCATGGCCTGGGGAAAGCTGCTATCAAGGACATCGAACTGCTTCTGAAGGTCGCCAAGCACAAGGAGGTATTCTTCCCGGCGGCATGGGCACGATACGCGGACGCCAAGCCGGGTACGCTCCGGCTCGTGCCTCGTGATGCTCGTTTGCCGGAACTGGAGCAGGACTACCGCAAGATGCAGGAAATGATTTTCGGCGAAGCACCGGAATTCGAGCATCTACTTGCCGTGCTGCGCCAGATTGAAGCAGAGATCAACGGTGCAATTGCGTAAACATTCTCGTATTAGTCGGATATTCTTTCAGAATTACAAACCTGAGGAACGCTGCATGTCGAACAACCTGAGCTTGGAACAGTTGCGAAAGGCGGTTCAAACCGGAGCTGCCGCCCGATCACGGGTCGCACTCCAACCTGCCGGAGGCGAGGGAACGAAAGTCTTCCCGCCGACCTACGCGGGGGCGGTCTATGCAACCGAGAAACGTCGGTTGCCTGGATATGATGCCCCCGTGGACTGCGTCCTCCTTGATTCGGTTCAGTCCCAGGCCAACCGTCTGGAGGAGGCGCTTCAGCAGGCCATCGACAGCGGGAAACTGAAAGAGAAAAAGAAGACGGACGGGAAGGAAGAAGAATGTCTGTTCGTGCCACTGGTCGAAGTCGATTTCACGGCCTTCTGGGATGAAGAGAAGACCAAGAAACATCCAACTAATGCAAACGCCGACCTGACAGACGATCTCCGATTACTCGAACCTGTCGGGAAGGTGACTTCGCTGCAAGCTCCTCACCGGATCGTCGATGCCATTCTGCGTGATAGCCTTGTCAAGGAAAAGGCGAAACCGGAAGAGGAAGAACGATACCGCCCATTCCGTGGCCAGAAGGACGAATCCAGCTACGGAAAACGACTTCGTCAAGTCACTGCCCAAAATGCAACCGCGCGTATTTGAACTGTGCCCGACCGCGCTGTTGCTCGGCATGTGGGATTCGACCGGACCGAAAGGTGGGCTCGGAGCGAAGTTCGAGCGGGTAATGGTCGCCGAGATTGTCGGGATCAATGCTGAGCCAGGAAAGAAAACAAGCAGCCGGATTGACCCGCTCGCCATTCAGAAAGATGCCGGGCCGCTTTACAAGCGAGCACTGACGTCAGAACAGTGTGGCCCCGAGTGGACTCTGAACGAAGCAGAGGCCGAGAAAGACAGGGATCAGAAGCCGATCAAGTTTGATCGTGGCGGTGATTTCGAAGAGCTCCAAGCCTGGCGATCCTTCAAAGGCAAACCACTCAAACTACCCGCCTTCTATCGATCTCGTTGGCGGCTTCACCATCGAGAAGGCAGAACAGACGATCGTACTCTCCTTCCCGGCCCTGCGTCGGCTGAATTTCCCGATCGAAACACTCCCTGAAGGCAAAACGCAAGAGGATGTGAACAACGCTGCCCGCACGGTTCTGGCGGCACTGGGGTTATGCGCTGCGGCCCTTGCGGCTGAGGCTGGGCTTGATCTGCGCTCGCGCTGCCTGCTCTGGCCGACCGAACCCTTGAAGTGGGAACTGCTCGGCAAACCCGGTGAGAAGGACGAAGGCATCACACTTGAGGCCGCCAACGCCATCAAACTCCTCAAGGAAGCGATTGATGCGGCCAAAGCCATCGGTTTGCCGTGGCGAGAACAGCCACTCCAACTCGTACCCTCGGATGATCTGGTCAAACTCGTCGTCAAGAGCCAAGAACTTGCGCAAAAGCAAGGTGGCGAAGGAGGCGAGTGATGCCAGGCTTGACCATTGGGTGGGACTACCTGACAGGGAATTGCTATGCGAAAGTATCGCCGAGCAACCCGGTAGCGGAGTGGCCTCCGCATCCCGGTCGCGTGTTCATGGCGATGGCGGCTGCCTGGTTTGAGACGGGCGAGGACGAGGCTGAGGGACAGGCATTACGGTGGATGGAGAAATTGGGTGACCCCCAGTTGTTGCTTCCATCTGGCCATGATGTTTTCCCAAGAAAAGTGGTCGATGTCTATGTGCCAGTGAACGACCAAGCCGACCCATATGACTGGCCTGACAAAAAGAAGAAGCCGACGATTCATATGAACCTTGGATCTGTCGCGATGGGGCGATCTCGACAAGTTCGGACCTTCCCGTCCGTCTGGGTCGGCGATGTCCCGTGTTTTCTCCACTGGCCTAATGCTGACTCTGCCGAGGAAGAAAGCCATCGGCTCTCGCTCGACCGGTTGTGCGGTAAGGTCACGCGGATTGGTCATTCCTCCTCATTGGTGCGGATGTGGGTGGCTGACGAGGTGGCTTTCCCTCAACTAACAGAGACAGAAACGTGGATTCCCGACGATGGCCTCGCCGAGTTCCAGGCACGGCGTGTGTCGGAAGGCACGCTAGACCTGCTGGATCGCGGGTTCAATCGCCGAGGACGCGAGCAGCATCAGCTACTTTCAGAGCGAATTGCCGCACTTCAATCCGAGAAGAAGGCGATAAGAGGAAGAGGAGTGCAGCAACGCAAGACGGAGCTTGACGAGCAGATTACGGCAGATGAATCTCGATTGAAGGAAGTTGATGGTCGTGAACCGATCCGTCCGAAGGTCGGTCTATGGACGGGCTACCGTCGCAAAGAATCAGAACCGCCGCTGCCAATCCTGCACACGGACTTTGACAGTGATCTTCTGATCCTGACCCAGATGGATGGGCCACGTTTGCCTCTCGCCTCGACACTGGCGGTGACGCAGGCGCTTTGCGGCGCGGTGATGAGCCACATTGGCAGCGATATTCCCGAATGGGTGAGTGGGCATCAGACTAACGGCGAACCACTCCGCGACAGCAGACAGCATCTGGCTTACATTTCACTGCCGTTCGTCGGTAGCGAATATGCCGACGGGCATTTGCTTGGAGCTTCGCTGGTCTTCCCTCGTGTGGTTCCTCGTTTCGAGCGAGGGCGTGTTTTGGGGGCCTTTCTGCTTGAACCTTCGGGTCGGCCAAAGCCCATTACCTTGACCCTCGGCGTTCTGGGAGTCTGGACGCTGGTCAAACGCGATTGGACCGAAACGCGGAAAGCGTTGATTCCCGAGACCTGGACAGCTCATCCCGACGGCGCGACGACCTGGGCCACGGTGACGCCCGTGGTTCTCGATCGATTCCCCAAGCAGGATCTCCTCAAGGAACGCGAGGCTTGGCAGGAGGAAGTCGCAGGAATTGTCTCTACTGCCTGCGAGCGATTGGGACTGCCCGCACCGGTCTATGTGGCAGTCGGCACGACGAGTTGGCATCTCGGCAGTCCGCGAGCCACGGCGAAACGTCGTCCGCTTCGTGGACACCTCGATATGCCGGACACCACCGCAGCACTCGGCGATGGCTTCCCCGTCTATCCCACCAAAGGCGGGAACGGGGCAAGGCCGCAACTACACGTTCGTATTCAGTTCGCGGAACCGGTCGTTGGCCCCATCCTGCTATGCGCCGGACGATTCCTCGGTTACGGCCTGTGCAAACCTCTTTGGAGAGGTCCCGACCGATGAACACGCTCACGCTGGCTGACTTCCCGATGTTCTTTCACGAATTGCACGGACGCGATCCTTACGACTGGCAGTGCCGCTTGGCGAAGCAAGTCGTTGAAGGGAACTGGCCTGGCGCCATCGACCTGCCGACCGGCAGCGGCAAAACATCCTGCCTGGATATTGCTGTGTTCGCGCTGGCCTGTCAGGCCAGGTGGAATAAGGTCGAACGCACTGGCCCCCGGCGGATCTTCTTTTGCGTCAACCGCCGTGTCATCGTGGATGAAGCGCATCAACGAGCGGTGCGAATCGCTGCCAAGATCGCGGAGGCCGATGGCACTGACAGCGTTCTCGGTCGGGTTGCTGCTGCCTTGCGATTACTTTCGACACTCCAGGCCGAGAGCGCACCACCGCTGGACGTGTTAGAACTGCGAGGCGGCATCTACCGTGACAACCGTTGGGCGAGGTCGGCGACTCAACCTACGATCATCTGTACGACTATCGACCAACTCGGCTCTCGTCTGCTGTTCCGCGGATATGGTGTTTCACCGAATGCGGCTCCAATCCAGGCTGCGCTCATCGCCTATGACAGTCTTGTGTTGTTAGACGAAGCCCATATCAGCCGGCCGCTCCTTCAATCGCTGGACTTTGTGAAGCGTTACCTCGACCCCAAAAAGTGGGCGGAAAAACCTGTCGGCGTGAAGCCAATGGTCGTGGTTCCGATGACCGCGACACCTCCGGAGGGTGTCAGCGACGAGGAGGTAATCCGTCTCGAAGATAAGGATCGAGAAAACGAGGGGCTGAACGATCGCCTGACGGCATCCAAGAAAGCGAAGTTGCTTGCCGTCTCCGATGTCGCATCCGCTGCCCTGACCGAAGCGACATCACTCGTAAATGGCGTTTCGACCGCTGTCGGCATCATCGTCAATCGCGTGGCGACCGCGAAGGCGGTCTATGAAAAGCTTCGGGAAGCCAACAAGGACAAGCCAGACGTCATCGTCGAGTTGGTCATCGGCTCCATGCGACCGATCGACCGCGACCGGCAAGCCGATCGGTTGCGACAGATCGTAGGGCCAGATCGATCATCCGAGACGTCCATGACCAGCTTCATAGTGGCGACCCAGTGCCTGGAAGTCGGAGCAGATTACGATTTCGATGCGCTGGTGACGGAGTGTGCTTCGCTGGACGCGCTTCGGCAACGGTTCGGCCGACTCAATCGTGGCGGGCGGAAGATCGAGGCCAAGGCGATAATCCTAGTTGGCGAGAAGGACATCAAGGAGGAGAGCAAACTCGACGACGGCAAACCGCTTGATCCGATCTATGGCAATGCTTTGGCCCGTACCTGGAATTGGTTGACAGCGAATGTCGAGGTCATTACGCCCGAAACGGAACGGGCTGGAGCCAAGAAGCGGGGAAAGAAGACCGCAACAGCCAGTGAATCGCGTTTCATCGACTTCGGCATCGACGCATTCACCATCATCCTTCGAGAACATGGTGAGAACGGCAGGATTCCGGCAAATCTGCTCGCGCCATCAGCATCGAAGGATGCCCCCGTGATGCTTCCGGCTTATGTGGATTTCTGGTGCCAAACGAGTCCTCGGCCCACGCCGGACCCGGAGGTCTCGTTGTTCATCCACGGGCCAGAAGCGGGAGAGCCAGACGTACAAATCTGCTGGCGAGCGGATCTGGTTGAAGATGACTACATCAAGCAATCCGCCTGGTGTGACATTGTCGGCTTGCTTCCGCCGACTTCGGCCGAGTGCATGAGCGTGCCGATCTCCCGCGTTCGCAAGTGGCTGACCAAGATCGAGGATACTGCACCCCAATGCGATCTTCTCAGCACGACAACATCGAATGATGATGAAGAAGACAGCAAAAAAGGAAAACGGAACACCCGAACTGTTGAACCTTCACGAGTAGGCGTTCTCTGGCGGGGATCGAAGAAAAGCCGCCTCATCCACTCACCCGATGAATTGCGCCCAGGCGACACACTGGTTCTGCCGGCAACTGCTGCTGGCTGGGACGTACTAGGCCATGTGCCAGAGCCATCTTCGCAAACGATCGACGTGGCCGAAATCGCGTTTCAATCGGCGAGCGATCGTGCCGCGCTGAGGTTGCATCCCGCTCTGCGGAGTCGATTACCTGAGTCCGAGGCCATCACCGAACTGTTTACTCAGCTTGCCGATCCCGAAGAATCATTGACCCAACACGAACTCCGTCGTCTTCTCAATCAGATTGCAGGCGAAGTCGAGTTGGATCGAATGGAGTTCAGTGAAACGTGCCGACGACTGGCAACTCCACGTTTCGGTTTGCTTCGTGAGAACTATCCTGACGAACGCGGACTGGTGTTGGTGACTCGCCGAAGGCTGCAAGCGGCGAGATCTTGGTATCTTCCCGCCGCAGACGAAGGCGACGATGACCGATCGCGAACGATGCGTGAGGAACCGATCAGCCTGAGCGACCACACACAACATGTCCGCAATGAGGCGCTGCGCACGGTCGAAGCCTTGCCGCTTTCCAAACTGGAACAAGCGTACCGCGAGGCAGCAGATTGGCATGACTTGGGAAAGGCGGACGAACGATTCCAGGCGATGCTGCGGAGAGCGGACCGAACCGATGCCTGGCTACTGGTCGGGATGGACACCGCACTCCTGGCCAAATCGGATGGCCTGCCGCAAACACAGGTGCAGCGAAGGCAAGCCCGCGACCGGGCCGATCTGCCCGAGGGTTTCCGACACGAGATGCTCTCGGTCCAGATTGTCGAACACAGTAGTAGTGGCTTCAGGGAGAAGGCAGGGCCGTATCTGGGATTCATCTTGCATTTGATTGCTTCCCATCACGGCTACGCGCGTCCCTTCGCACCAGTGGTGAGAGATGACGAATATCCCGAGGTGATGGTGGAGGGCATTAGGCTCACGGGGGACCAGCGAAGAACCTGCCAGCCGCATCGTATCGACTCCGGCATCGCAGAGCGGTTCTGGGAATTGACTCGCTGCTATGGTTGGTGGGGGCTGGCGTACCTGGAAGCCGTGCTGCGGCTAGCAGACCAACAGGCCAGCGCCGACGAAGACGAGGGGCATTTTGATTCTGAGACACATTCGGCTGAACTGACGGAGGCGACATCATGAGCGTGCATTCCCAAGATGACGGCCTATTCTTGCCAGGACTTGACGGCACGAACCCGCTGGGGTTTCTGGCGGCATTGGGGGTACTCCAACTTCTCACCACCGAGCACAAGTCGCATGAAGTCACGATGTCTTGGTCCAGCAAGAAAGGTGTGTGGAATCCCATCCTCCACGGTGTCGGCCAAGATCAGAAATCAGTTTCGATGTCTCTGGCAAAGCAACTCAAATGCCCGTTCAAGCCCGACGCAGATGCAGGCTTCAAGCGAGAGAAGACTCAGGAAGCCTTCGACAAGAAAAAGTCGGAGCGCAAGAAGGCCGCAGATGAGTTGAAGCGGCAAGGGCTTCGTGGGAACGAGCGCAAAGCTGCCGAGGAATACACGCTCGGTCCGATTGACAAGGAACTAAGTGAACTTCGATCGCAGTGGTTGGCTGCTTTGCGTCAATGCGTACCATCAATTGAACTTTCGCTTGGTAAACACCTCAACGCGACCTGTAGCGAGCTTCGTGAACACATGAATCTTGCGCTGGATGAGGCTTCTCAACTCGAACGGAACATTCTCGATCTGTATGCTGCATTCGGTTCGGATGTGTGCAGCCAAGACAAGTCCGACCAAATGCTGGCAACGAACTTTTGTTTCATCACCGGCTCAGGCCATCAGTATTTTCTCGATACAGTTCGCCAACTCCTCGAGAACGTGACAGCAGATCGGATTGAGGAAGCCGTGTTCACTCAGGTCGAACCCCAGGATGAAAAATGTTCCATGCGATGGGATCCGCAGGAGGATCGTCGCTACGCGGTCATGTGGAGTGATCCTACCGCGAGCGGCAACAAGGCAAAGACAACCTGGGCGGCGAATTTGCTCGCATACTGCGGCCTTCAACTTCTGCCGTCGGTTCCGCGTCCCAAAGGCCTGTTCACGACCGGTTGGTCGGGAGATGAATATCTTGTGTGGAATTGGCCCATCTGGACTGGTCGAATTTCATCGTGGGTAATCCGTTCGCTCCTGTCTCATCCACTCATGACAGAGGAAAGTGTCAACCGCAATGCGATAACCTCCCTTGGTGTGGCTGCTGTTTACCAATCCATCCGCGTACAAGTCGGCAATCCACCTTTGCACAAGGTAAACTTCACTCCAGCGCATCGTGTTGCGTGAAATCGACCAGTCGAGATGTCGTCAGATTTCGGCATTCTGCTGTTCCCACAACTTTGTCCTCAAACTGCGGCGAGGAAAATCCTCTGTAACAGTAACGGGGCAGCTTGTTCACCGAATGCCGAAACGGAGGACGGGATTTGAACTACGGATCGTCTGACTGCGAAACGAATTGCGTCAACTCAATACGGAATCGTGAAACATTCCGCCGATCATTGAACTCGATGGCCGAGTCGCAAATCTCATCTTAACCCAGAGAAAGCCCTTCGACATTCTCGTCGAAGGGCAGTTTCAAAAAGAAAGCGGAGAGGGTGGGATTCGAACCCACGGTGCAGTTTGACCCGCACACGGCATTTCCAGTGCCGCACAATCGACCACTCTGTCACCTCTCCGAGATCCCTAACTTATTGAATCGCTTTGCTTTGTGTTACACCGAACGTATTGACTGCTTCCGCCAACCGTGCCGGTTAACATCGCTGTTAACTCTCGGCGAGCTGAGCGTGCGACACGCTGTTAATCAGAGCGTAACCCGGTGAGGTTTCCTTGGCAATTGCTGGGCTGCGGACGAAAGTTTGAAATGGGGCGAAATAGCCGGCGGCAGCTTGGTTGAGTGGAAGGAATGGGTCGGGAACAACCTCCTCGAATTCTCGCTATGGCCTGCTCCCCAAAAACTGGTCCAGCCAATAAGGGAGACTCCCGGTAGACTAGCCCACGGAGGGACCCATGAGAAGGCGATGGACCGCCGACGACATTACGCGCTTCCTGAAGGAAGCCGACCGAGATCTGGCCAAGAAACTGACCGTGTTTGACATCTGTCGTAAACACGGCATCAGTCAGTCGATGTACTATCGCTGGCGAGACAAACGTGACCCTGAGAAGGTTGACGCAGATCGCCGGTGCTGCGAGATGGAAATTGAGAATGATCGACTCAAGAAGCTGGTCGCCGAGCTGCTGCTGGACAAGCAGATACTCCAAGACATTTCAAAAAAAAAGTGGTGAGCCCAAATCAGCAGCGAGCGGCCGCTGATTACGTCGGTGAACAGTACAATATCTCACAGCGGCGAATCTGCCGCATCCTGGGCCGGTCTCGCTCGGTGCTGCGATACCGTCAAACACACCGCTCCGATGAGCCGGCCTTGAATCGCGAGATCAAACGGCTGGCCCGTCGACACCCGCGTTTCGGGTACCGAATGATCCACGCCCTACTGTTGCGGCGAGGCTGGACGATCAATATCAAACGCGTGCGGAGGCTCTGGATCTCGCTGGGGCTGAAGCGGCCTGTAAGGCTGCGAAAAACCAGGAAACTTGGCCCGAAACCGGGGACCAGCGCGAATAGCTGCGTCAATCAGCCGGCCCAGTTCAAGAACGATATTTGGACCTGCGACTTCATCCACGATCGGACGGCCGATGGCCGCCCGCTCAAGTGGCTGACGCTGGTGGACGAATATACTCGTGAGTGCCTGGTGCTGCACGCAGCGACGTCGATCGCCGGACCCGAAGTTCGGCGGATTGTGGCCCGAGTCACCGGTCGGCGTGGAGCTCCGACGCGTATCAGAAGCGATAACGGATCGGAGTTCATTTGTGAGGCGCTGGTGAACTGGCTGCCTGACGTAGGGGCAGAGCCGCTTCCCGTGGCCGCGGGAAGCCCTTGGGAAAACGGATACATCGAATCCTTTCACAGTCGCTTGCGCGACGAGTTTCTGGAGCGAGTTGAATTCGAGGATGTAGCAGATGCCCGAGCGAAGGCGTCTTGGTACCGGCGAGAATATAACGCGGTCCGGCCTCATAGCTCACTTGGCTACGCGACGCCCAAAGAGTTCAGCACTGCCTGCGACGGAAGGAGACCTCATCAGCAGAGAAAGCGACATACGCGTGCTCGTATTTAAATGCTCAATGACGTCTCCCTTATGCGGTGGACCCAAAAATGGGGAGCGGCCCAAGCCTCAGGGCGCTGAGTTTGCGTTCGACATAGGAGATGATCTTGCGGGGCGTCGCCCACTCCTCGCGATCGAGATCTGCGGGCGAGATCTCGAGGCCGAACTCCGACGAGAATGCGACGATCAACTCCACAGTTTTCATTGAATCGAGGATCTGGAGGTCGAACAGACGAACGTCGGGTTCGTGCCGTACTCCCTCGATCTCGGAAACACCGGCAAGCACATTCAGGACGCGATCAGAAATCGTCATCGGAAGAAATCCTCCAGAACGGTCGTTCTTGATTCCCTCAGCAGTGCACAGGGAGGGCCGGTGGGAAATCTCGCCGGGTTAGATTCACTCACTTCACCTTGACGGGGAGATCCGGCCGGGCGACGCGCCACGGCCGATTTCTGTTGGTCTCAACATCACTCCACTCGTGGAGTGGGACATACCCGGGCGCAGCCGCCTCGATCGACGGCGAAACGGAGGGGGCCGGCTTCCACGTGGGACCGATTCTTCCCGAGAAGAGGAGGAATCCCAGGCAGACCAGGTGGAACGTGACCAGCGTTCCCGCAGCTCGCCAGAGCGGCCCGTCCTGCCACACCCGCCGTCGTTTGTTCCAACGGGTAAAAAGATCAAGCCCCACCAAGAGCGTGCCGTGGTACAGACCATAAAGCAGGTAGTAGGGCTCAATTCCGTGCCACAGACCCATCAGCCCGAAGCTGAGGAAGAGGCCCACGTACGAGGCCGTGTACCTGCCGGCGAACCAGCGGCCCTTGGTCGCGGCCAACATGAATCTCATGTACACATGGTCGCGGAACCAGGTGGAGAGGCTGATGTGCCAGCGGTTCCAGAAGTCCTTGATGTTGCCGGCCCGGAAGGGGCGGTTGAAGTTCTCGGGTGTGCGGATTCCCAGCAAGTAGCTGATCCCCACGGCGAAAGCGCTGTAGCCGGCGAAATCGAAGTACAGGTAGAGGGTGTAGCCGTACATAAAAGACAGGGTGCTCAAGAACCCTCCGGGGGCGATGCGCTCGATCCAGTAGCGCTCGATCAAGGCCGCCAGGATGAACTTGAACAGAAAGCCGGTGAAGACGCGATGGACGGCCCCATCCAGGTCGGTCCAGAATTCCCCAGGAAGCCGGGGGCGATTCCAGTCGTGGCTGAACCGGCGGTAGCGGTCGATGGGGCCGGACGAAATGGCCGGGAAAAAGAAGAGGAAAGCGAAGAACTGGCCGGCGGGGAGCGAGACGATCTGCCGGTCTCGTATGCCGAAGATGACGTCCAGGCTGCGGAACGTGACGTACGAGATTCCCAGGAACCCGAGAAGCTGGGCGGCTGGGATCGCCAGTGGCAAGAATCGAGCCCCGATCAGGGGGAACAGGCTCAACAGCAGCGCGGCGGGGAAGGGCCAGTAGCGCGGGGTGAGCGTCCTGATCCAGAGGAAAGCCTGGGCCACGATCCACTGGAAGATGCCGCAGGCCACCACGACCCAGATCGCCCGGATCTCGGCGAAGCCGCCGGAAGGGGAAAAGCCGCTGGTGACGCCAAGGCTGTCGGGAGTGGTGGCTGGCAGGAGGTGTGCGATGGTACCGTACTGCACGAGCAGCATCGCCGCTGTGGCCAGCAAGACCCAGGCGCGCGAGAAGCCGAGCCACCGCCGGATCAGCAAGGTCGGCAGGGCGATGTAGAGGAGAATGCCGAAATAGAGGAAATCGGCGTACGGGATCATGCTCAGCGCCTCGGCCAGCCTGCGGCGGTCTGCCTTGCCGTTGGCGTTCATGGGAAAGCTCTCCAGGAAAGAGAACCTCCGGGGGACCATGTACGCGGGTAGACGCTCGATCATCCGGCCTTTCAGGTCGCAGGCCAGTTGAAAGTCGGACTGAGTGGTCTTTTCATTCAGGATCACGAAAGCGGCGAGCGAATCGACGGCCCCTTGCTTGAGAACGGGTAGGACCACGGCATCACGTACCCCGGTTATTGCCCGCAGGTTCGCTTCCACATCCGCCAGCTCGATGCGGTAGCCGTGCAGCTTGATCTGGTTATCGATCCGGCCCTCGAAGAAGAGCATGCCCTCGCGGCAGCGGCCCCAGTCGCCGGTTCGGTAGGCACGCTCACCATTCAGGTGAAAGAATGCGGTTTCGTTTAATTCGGGCCGGTTCAGGTAACCGGGGCTGACATTGGGGCCGGCAATGATGATTTCCCCGCGCTCGCCCGAGGGGAGCTCGTGCCGCTGCTCGTCCATCACCAGGACGCGGCCGCCCAGCATCGGGTAACCGATCGGCAGCGGGGAGTACCGATCGACGATCTCGCGCGTGATCCGGATCGACGTGGTGGCGATGGTCGCTTCGGTGGGGCCGTAGGTGTTCCAGACCTCCGCGGCCGGGAACCGGTCCAGGAGCTGGGATGCGACTTCCGGCGCCAGGGTCTCGCCGCAGAACAGGAACCTCCTGAGCCGCGGCAGCATGTTTTGGTTGAATGTGGGCTCGACCAGGCACATCTGGGCGAACGAAGGGGTGGAGACCCAGGCTGTCAATTCCGAACCCGCCAGGAGCGGGTACATCTGCTTCGGGTTGGTGACATCCGCCTTGGTAAGGCTCTGCACCGTCCCGCCGGTCACCAGCGCCGGGTAGGTATCCATCAGGGAGACGTCGAAGGAGTAAGGCACGACATTCAAGAAGACCTCGCGGCCCTCAATGAAGGCGTGCTCTGCCAGGATCCACCGGAGGAAACTTTGCAGGCAACCATAGGTGATGGGCACCCCTTTGGGCTCCCCGGTGCTGCCGGACGTAAACATAATATAATAATGATCATCTATTCCTAACGCGCGTGAGGGTGCCGGGCCTGCTCCGGTGGAGAGATCGGCGACCTTTTCAGGGGTGAGGACCAGTGCGGCGGCACTGGCGGCGACGATGCGCTCGATTCGCTGCGCGGGGACGGCCGTGTCCACGGGCACGTACGCACGTCCCGATTTGATGGCGCCCAGGTAGGCGATGATCAGCTCGGGCTCCTTGTGTCCCAAGACGACTACCGGCGCCTTCTCCGGAAGCGACCGGGCCAGGTGGGCAGCCAGAGCGTCGGACCTCTGGCGCAATTCGCCATAACTCAGGGTACGACGCCCGCTCTTAAAGGCCGGGTGATCCGGAGTCGTCCTGCCCCAGTGATCGATGCGCTCGATGATTTCCACGAGTGATCCCCTAGAAGTTCTGGTAAATGAAAGGGGGTGTGGAGAAATTCCCTTGACCGTAGAGTGCGACCAGCGCCACCAGGATTGCGAGGTAGTAAATCGTCAAAGTCACGAACCTGAGCCATGGCTGGGCAAACCGATCACGTAACATGGCATGATATTTGTGGGTTTGATCCACAAGATTCATGGCTTTCCTTCTTCCTTGGCTTCGGTCACTCGGCTCGCCACGGGTGCGGCGGCCGCGAGTTGCGACGGGGGTGCGATTGTGCCGTGGAAAAAACTGTCGAGGACCTGGTCGTAATAGAGCAACCCATTGGGGGCGAGGTGCCCCATGGGATCGCGGCAGAAGGACCGATCGGCGTCATGATCGGCGAAGTCGACGACCGGAATGTGATAGCGGGCACTGAAGCCGCGTAGCTTCTCGTAGTAGGCACTTCGGGCGGTAAACGAGACGCCACAGTAATCGTACCAGCCGCCGTGGATCGGCATGCTGAGCAGGAGCGGCCGGGCGCCGAGCTCGTTCAACTCGCGGAGAAGCAGTTCCAGATCGACCCATTCCTGGGTTTTCGCCAGTGTGCTCAGGAAAGGCTCCTCCGAGCGGATGTTTTTCAGTCGGAGCGTTTCCTCGCGAATTGTGCCGGTCCACTTCTCGTTGGCCAGTCCGAAGTCGTTGTTGTCGGAATGCGTCCGGTACACGGCACCTGCCTGCCGGTGGAGCATCGGCCAATCGAGCGAGGGAGCGCCTGCGCGGCTCGGTTGGGGGCGGGGATTTCATGGGGTGCTGCCAGAGATAACTGACGACGCTCAAGTGATCCTGGTAGCGGAGTATCGCATTGTGCATGATTCCCAAGGGTAAGACCGCGTCATAGCAGGCGAGGCTCAGGGGGGAGCCGCTGGCCAGGTTTTCGAGGGCGAAGCGAAGGAGCGGTCGATTGGCGAGGGTCCTGGGGAACTGGAGCATCCGCCGGGCCGCATCCTGCCTGAGCTCGAGGCTCAAGCGGGTATCGAAGGCCAATTCTCCGGCGTGCAAGTCAGAGAAATTGCCGGCGTATGCGTCCGGGCGAACCGTGAGCCTCGTGTAGAACCAGCATGGCGACAGGGAGATCGCCACTTTCCGCCCCTGGAGCGAGGGGCCGACGGAGGCCAGCTTCTGGAGGATGGTCAGGCAAGTCGATTCCGCCTTGCCGACCGGGAAAATCGTGAACCCCGTGGGGCGATCGTGGAACAAAATGGTCGGATGAAAAGGCCGCGTATAGGGCCGGAGCAGGTTCAGCTCCGAGCTGCCGTAGATGGGCAGCAAGCAGGCGGTGTCAATGGCCGCCTGCTGCAAGGCTGTGCCTTGGTTCTTGATCGGGCCCAACTGGCCGTCTCGTTCGATGATTGCCTCGTCCGCCGCGAGCGCGGTGATCGAGCGATGTTCCAAAGACCGCGCATAAAACCCAAAAGCCTCGAGCACGACGACACCCAGAATCACCGCGGCCAGCGCAGAAGCGAGATGGGGGTTTTGCTGCAATCGTTGGTTCAGACCGGGCATTCTTGTCTCTCGCAACCGTTCTCAGGATTTCTGGGATCGCCTCCATTCGCGGTCGCGTCCGGGTGGATTGCCGGCTGCATCGATCGGGGACGGGCGGGGGCTGTGAGGAATTCGATCTCGACGGACCCATCATCGTCGGAGACCTGGCGCGAGCCCGGCCGATCGATTCGCGGCGTGAATACGATGGCTTATCCTGTTTTTCGGACTCGCCGTCACCGAGAGTTCAGAGATTGTGACGGTCCTTGCCCTTCCCCAATCGCAGGACGTCCTGGCGGAAAAGATCGGCCTTCACGGCGCACAGGCTATGCTTACGATCGGGAAAGTCAACCCCGATTGAGCGATCGGGGCCTGCCGCGTCCGGGCACAACCGCGAACGGTCTTGGACGCTCTAGCTGGTGGTGGGTTACGCCCACCCTACGGTTGGAAGGTTATAGCCAATCTACGAGGGGACGGGCGGGGCGGTTGCACTGGAACGGCGTCCAGGTAAATGCCCGGCGTTTGAACCACGCCAAAGACGTGGTGTTTTCAATTCTTAACATTTGGCCAGACAAAAGGTTAAGGTTTGTGCAAACGGTCCGATTCACCGGGTTTTCGCTCATGAGGTTACAGGCTGACGGTCGAGCTTATCGATGGGTCCGCCTGTAGGAATCATGTTCCGTAATCTGCCTGGTACCATGCATTCAGATCGATCAGAGGCTCGAACCAGCTCAGCCTGCTCCGCCGATCGGTCGGGTCGGCGGCGCGACGACGGGCGCGGCCTGAGGCCGAGGCGCTTGATTCGCGCCTGCTCATGGCCTCGGCCGGCGTTGGCGTGACGGACGCGACGGCGTCGTCCGCCCTGTCCGAGCGCGTCGCGCAAGTTCTGCAGCCCTACTTCGATCAGGACCGGATCCCCGGCATCTCGGTGGCGATCGTCACTGACGGGCAGGTCGCCCTGGCGCAAGGATACGGGGTGAGCAACGTCAAGACTCGCGCGCCTGTCGAGGCCGACACGCGGTTCGACATCGGTTCGGTGACGAAGACGTTCACCGCCATCGGCGTCATGCTCCTGTACCAGGAGAGCCAGGGCACGTCCCACCCGCTCGACCTGAATGCCCCGATCAGTGATTATCTGCACAATACTCCAACATTCAAGCTGCCACGCAAGTGGGCCGGTGTCACCACGACGGAGCTGCTCAACATGAGCAGCGGCATCGGGAATGGGCCGAGCGCCCAGCCCTGGCAGGCCCAGGTCGCGTCGATCGCGAACGCCCCCCTGCTCTTCCAGCCTGGGACGAAGACCTTTTACAGTGACACGAACTTCGACTTACTGGGCGAGCTGATCGAGCAGTGGACCGGGGAAAAGTACGGCACCTTCATCCAGAACCAGATCCTGAAACCGCTCGGGATGTCGGAAACCCAGGAGCTGGGCCGGTCTTCCACGGTCAGCAACCAGGCGGTCGGCTACGACACGCGCAAACACGGGAGCTGGCCGAAGGCCGCGGTGCAGAATGGGCCGGAAATGTACGCGGCTGCGGGGATGGTGTCGAACGCCCAGGACATGGCGACCTATATGACGGCACTCCTGAACGGTCAACTGCTGGATCCCGCGACTTACAGCCTGATGTGGACGTCGACACCGACGCCGCAATATGGGGTGAACCCCCCATCGGACTCTGTGCGCGGTCTGGGTTGGGATATGGCGATCGACACGAGCGCCGGGCCCACGATGGTCGGCAAGGGTGGGTCGGTTCCCGGATTCATCTCTGAGCTTATTCTTTACCCCGGCTCCGATAGCGGAGTCTTTGTCTCGATCAACACCAATCCTAGCGGCAATCGGGGTGCGAGCCACTTCACGGCTTTGCAGGTGGCTGAGGCGATCTACGCTGCGACAGAGAGCGGGTCGGGTACGGGAGGGTGACGAGCCGGCGCAATCCACGGCGTCGAGAGCCGAGCGCTACTCGATTTGAGCCGGCTGTTGCATCTGGTGACGCTGCTGTGCTTTGCGGACTTGATCAGGAAACTCCTCGATCGTCCAGAGATAGGCGGATGCCGTGCGGTCCGGGTTGTGCCGGCGCTGCTCCCAGTGCTGCAGCGTCTTGAGAGGGATTCCGTAGGTACGAGAAAATACGGCCTGGCTCAGGCCAAGTCTCTCGCGGATCGATTTCGCATCGGCGAACTCAACGACCGTGGCGCGGCCTTTGTTGGGCTCGCCGTTGATATGCGCGACGACTTCCTCCATACCTGCGATAAGCTGCTTGTCGAAATCCGTAAACGTGGTGTTCTTCTTGCCCATTCTCATTTCTCCTTTTGTTTCGCCTTGATGCCGGTTTTTGCGGCCCCTACCAACTTGGCGAGGATCGCCATGGCAGCGGGCGACGGGTTTTCCTGCGCGGCCTTTGCATACGCCATGAAGAGGTAAACGGGCGCCGTTTCGTTATGGAAGAAATAGATGACTCGCGCGCCTCCTCGCTTCCCCATACCGGCCCGGCCCCACCGTAGCTTCCGCAGGCCGCCAGTGTCGGGGATCTCGTCGCCGGAAAGGGGGTTGCGGGCGACGTAATCCTTCAAATCGTCGAGCTCCGTCGCGGACCATAACGCCGCCGCCTGCTTGATGAAGGATTCCGTCTCGACGACGGTGATACCGATATTCGATTTCATAGGACAACTATACTCGAATTGAGGATAGTTGGCCAGGGGAAGGCATACCTACTCGGAATCGTCCAAGCAATCGCAGTGGAAGTGTTTTTTGGTCAGCGCTTTGCCGCATTCGGTGCACCACAACTGGCCGCACTCATAGCAACGGCCGACCAGGAGCTCGTTGATTTCGGGATCGGCGTCGCAGTCGCCTGTTTGATTTACCTTGCGCTGCCGGCTTGCGGCAAGCAGTTGACAAGACAGCGCTGGCACAACGATATGATAAGGGCAGTGACCAATCGAAGGGACAGCGTGGGAGTCAGGCTAAAGCCTGACCTACTTAATGCACGATCGGTTCCGCGGGTTCACTTCGTTGCGCCGGCGCGAGAGAGAGCGAGGGGATGTTCCATGAAGCGATTTTACAAGCGAAGGTCCAGCAAGCTGGGTCAGTTTCTTCTCGTGATGCTGGCTGCGTGCCGACTGGGAGCGGGGCAAACGACCAGCGGCGGCTCCGGAGCGGACAGTCAAACACCCCCTGACTGGCAAAGCGCTTCGCCGCGCGAGGAAATTCGACCGAGCTTCTCGTTTGATCCCAGAGGCGGGCCCGGTGGAGATGGGAGCCTGGTCATCACCGCGGACGAGCGTGAGGGGTTGAGCGGGTCGTGGCAGAAGAAGTTCCCTATTATTGGCGGCCAATATTATCGCTTCCACGCACAGCGAAGAGTCTACAACGTCAAAGTGCCGCGCCGCAGCACGTTCGCGCGGATTGTCTGGCAGAACGACAAGGGCAAGCCTGTGCCCATGGGCGAGCCTGCCGTCTCCGGGTATTTGAAGGGCTGGGCGGGGACGGCAGAGCCGGAATACCCCACCGATAAGAAGACCGACGCGCGGGGTTGGACGAAGGTTTCGGATATCTACCAGGCTCCGCCCCAGGCGACCAAGGCTGTCATCGAGCTGCACCTGCAGTGGGCGCCAGCGGCCAAGGTCGAGTGGAGCAACGTCACGCTTTCGCAAACGAAGCCGCCGCCGGGCCGGAAGGTGCGTCTCGCGTCGGTGCACTTCAGGCCGCGCGGCAGGTCGCCGCGGGCCAACTGCGAGGAATACGCTGCATTGATCGACCAGGCGGCCAAGCAACATGCGGACCTCGTCGTGCTGGGCGAGACGCTGACTTATTACGGGACCGGCAAATCGTTTGCAGAACTCGCCGAGCGAGTGCCCGGACCTTCGACGGAGTACTTCGGATCACTGGCCAAGAAGCACGGGCTGTACATCGTGGCGGGGCTGCTCGAGCGCGAGGGGCATCTGATCTACAACGTGGCGGTGCTGCTGGGCCCCGACGGCACGCTGGTGGGCAAGTATCGCAAGGTCTGCCTGCCGCGCGGCGAAATCGAGGGAGGCATCACTCCGGGCAAGGAATACCCGGTGTTCACGACTCGCTTCGGCAAGCTCGGAATGATGGTTTGCTACGACGGTTTCTTTCCTCTCGTGGCCGCTGAGCTGGCGAACGCCGGGGCCGAGGTGATCGCCTGGCCGGTGTGGGGCTGCAATCCCGATTTAGCCGGTGCCCGGGCGTGTGACAACCAGATTTATCTGGTCAGCAGCACTTATGAAGACATTTCTCACAACTGGATGCTCACGGCGATCTACGGTCCGGATGGGAAGCCGCTGGCGAAGGCCGAGAAATGGGGGAGCGTGATCGTGACCGAAGTGGACCTCGATCGCCGCGTGCACTGGAACAGCCTCGGCGATTTCAAGGCTGAGCTGCCGCGGCACCGGCCGGAGACGGCGGGTGAGCCTAGATGAGGCATTTTCAAGTTTCGGCCAAAGCGAGCGAAGAGCTAGGTGAAAACCAGTCGGGATTCGCGGCCGAATGTCGGCCGGTTCTCGGCTAAAGTTCAAGGCTTGAGGTACTTTACCGGCGATTCCGGGGGCGTTAGGATGGCCAAGCCTGTCATCCGGCACACGCCGTGCGTGTGGGACTCTTTCGCGGCCGCCGGAACTTTGTGTTGATCTTTCAGCGTGGAGCTTGTCAGTCATGTCTACGGACGCGAAGCCATCCCCGTCGCCTTCAACCCCGCCGCCTCCGGCTGTGCATCGCGAGAAGGGGATGAAAATCTTCGTTTGGCCCAAGGTGATCTTTCTTTATCCGACGGCCATCGTGTCTTTGATTTGCTTCTTTGGGATGTGGGCCAACCACGATCGCACTCATGACCCGACTCGGTCGCTCAAAGAAGCCATCAAAGCCGCGGCAGACACGGACAAAACGATCAGCGAGCAACCCGGCGACGCAACGGGCAAGGTCAGTCATTTCAAGACACCGCACGAAGACGTCACCATCACCTCTCTTGCACCTGCAGACTCAGCGCACAAAGTCGATCGCTTCAAGACGCCCCAGAATCTGCTCGCGATGCTATTTCTGGGAATGCTTGCGTTCAACTTGCTGGTCATGGCTCTCGACTTTCCGCGATTTACGTTGGTCGCGTGGATCCTGGCGATACTCCTGACCTTATTCATCATCCTGTGGATCGGTTCGTATTTTGAGGTGGACCTGCTGAGGCCGATTCACGCGATCTTCTCGAGCATCTACGCCGTCGCCAATCGTGGGTTCTACCTGATGGTCTTCGTGACTTTGATGATCGTCTTCGCGGTCATCTACGTCACGCGCTGGCTCGACTACTGGGAGGTGCTGCCGAACGAAATCCTCCACCACCACGGACCGCTCTCGGACCTCGAGCGTTACCCGACGATGAACCTCAAGTTCGACAAGGAAATTCCGGACGTGCTTGAGTGGCTGATGCTTGGCTCTGGAAGGCTCGTCCTGCACGTGCCGAACGTGTCCAAGGCGCTCGTGCTCGACAACGTGCTGTTCATCACCGCGAAGGAAGAAGCCCTCAAGAAGGTAATGAGCCGCCTCGACGTCCGCGTCACGACCGACCAGGAAGCCGGCGAAACGGTCACCTGAGGTGGAAATGCGCAGCCTGGCGGAATAACGGTGTTCCGCCAGCGTGCTTCATTCACGCCGCCGGCGAACGCGGGGTTCGCGGTGCGCTGAATCGCGATCTGCGATTTCCGTTGCCTTTGCTGTTTGAGAGTGGTCACGATAATCGATGGTGGCCCGATCAAGATAATCGATGGTTTGTCGTCGAAGTGGCTGGCCGCTTGAATCGTCGCGTTGCAGCGTGATCTCCAAGGCGCTCCGACTGCGCGCGACCGACCCGTGTCGGACATCCTGTCCCGGATGTCGCGGCTCCTGCCGCGAAGGTTTTTCGCATTGGTGCCGATCCCGGAGCTTCGATTGACAATCATCTCAACGGGCGCCAGGCCGAGCTGCGACACTCGGCCTGGGCTCCGGTCGCGGCCCCTGGGTTCCGCCCCAGGCGGACTCGGGTTGCTCCTCAGCAGCGCCTTATCCTCCGCCCAGGCCGTTCCTCAGTGGGGCCGTCGTGTCTTTCACGCAACCTCTTGCACCGCGCGACCGGCCAAAAGCCCAACCGTCTCGCGTCGCCCGCAATCGGCGATCGCGCACCAAGGCCGGCGTGACGTATCCGATCGTCCCGTTCACGCGGCAAAGCCCACCGACGCCGTTCCGTTCCCAATTATCTCTATAGGGGGAACGGGAACGACCCCTCCGCGCAATCGATCGAGCCGCTGCCATCCCGCGGCCGTTCGGCTTAACCGGCCAACAGGCTCTAGCGACTCGAGCACCTCGCCCAGACGCTCATTCTTGACCGCGAGGCAGTCACGGAGCATCGCTCGTGTGGGCATCATGCCCCGGGCCAAATTGTACAGCACTCGCTCCTCGAGACTGTGTCGCCGTGCAGAGGCCACTCGATGACCGGCGGCGTCCTCACCGCCGATCAATCGACTGGATCTCGCGCCCAAGACAATGGCAAGGATCAATCGTGGCCTCGGGCAGCGGCTGATGCGCAAGGGATCGCTCTGCAGAGCTCGACGCGTACGCTTGCTTCCCAGGCGGCCCGGTGCTCGCCGACCGTTCCGTTCCCTCCCAACTCTTTATGGGGAACGGGAACGGCCCGGTCGCTCGGGTTTTCACGAGGCAATCGGCTGCGCAGCTTCGACCATATCGGTTCGAGCCGATCGGCAAAGAGTCCGGCGCGCGGTATGCGGCAACGTGACAATCTCGACTACGGGTACGACGCGAGCACGCGCCGACTTCCAGAACGGCGTGCTGGGAACGTGGTCGCGCCAGAAGGTTTGCCACCGCGTGATGGTCGTCCGGTCAACGCCGAACAGGTTTGAAAGCTCGCGGACCCGTCGTGGTGCTGGCCGCTGCCGCATCGCGCTGACAAGGATGACGACGACACCAAGGTAGACCTTCCTGCCGAGAAAACGCACCGACGGCGGTGTTACACGCTTTCTGCATCCGTCGCGATCGCAGCAGAAGCTGAACCGGTAGCGACACTCATCGGGCAGATGAGCGAGGCCGCTCCGGGGTGAGCGCGGGTAGTCGGCACAATGCAGGCGACCACCGCAAGAGCAGCCATCTCTTCGAGCGCATTCAGCGAGGTCCTTGTCGACCGACGACAGGAACGACCAGAGACCTCCCGTTTGGTGTAATTCTTGCGCTAGCATCGTATGCTCCTTGGAGTGGGGACATCCAAAGAGGACAGACGCTGTTAGCGCTCTCGCCTGATCACGATAACTGATGGTGATCCACCGGTCCCTTGGGCAACGTGAATTCAAGGGTTTATGACCAGGCTGGGCGAGTCGTGGCGACTGTGAACCCGCTGGGCAACACCACCTCGTTCGGATTCGATGCGGGGAGCCGGCTGGTGAGCCGCACAGATCCACTCGGTAACGTATGGTCAACTGTATATGACAAGAGCAACCGTTTGGTAGCGACCGTTGACCCGCTTGGTAGCCGCTCCTCGCTTGCTTTCGACGCGGCCAGCCGGCTCGTGAGCTCGACCAACCCGCTCGGGTTTACCAGCACCAACGTCTTCGACGCTGCCAACAAGCTGGTGGCCACTGTTGATCCGTTCGGGAACACTGGCAGCATGGGATACGATGCGGCCAGCCGTTTGGTGAGTACAACAGATCCGCTTGGGAACACCTCAACGCGTATATTCGACAATGCGTCTCGCATGATCGCCGCCGTCGATCCACTTGGTAACCGAACGACCACGGGCTTTGATGCGGCGAGCAGGTCCGTGAGCATCACGAATGCCCTTGGATTCGTGTCGACGAGGGTCTTTGACGCTGCGAATCGGTCCGTGGCGTCGATCGATGCGCTCGGAAACGCCAGCACCACGGTATTCGACTCGGCGAGCCGCCCGGTCGCTTCCGCAGATCCACTAAATAATAGATTAACAACAGTATATGACATCGCGAATCGGCCGGTGGCGAGCATCGATCCACTGGGAAACACCTTCTCCACCGTATACGATGCCGCCAGCCGTGGCGTAGCCCAGATTGATGCCCTCGGAAATAGAAACACGACAGTCTATGATAATGCTAGCCGCGTGGCCGCGACCGTGGACGCGCTCGGGAACCGCACAAGCTTCGGATTTGACGCAGCCAGCAGGCCGATCAGCACCACGAATGCGCTCGGTTTCGTGAGTTCGACAGTCTTCGATGCGTCAAGCAGGGCTGTAGCCACGGTCGATGCCCTAGGCAATACGAGCACAACAGTGTTCGACGCGGCCAGCAGGGCCGTGGCTATGATCAATCCTCTTGGCAACATATTCACTAGCATTTTCGACTCTGACAGCAGGCTGATCGGCACCGTGGATCCGCTTGGGAACCGGAATTCGTTCTCGTACGATGCTGACAGCCGCCGGGTTTCGACCACCGACGCCCTTGGAAACATCACCACGACGATCTACGACTCGGACGGCAGGGCTCTGGCTACGACTAACGCCAACGGATTCACCACGACACAAGTCTACGATGCTGTCGGTCAGCGGGTTGCGATCATCGACGCGAGCGGAAATCGCACGAGCTTCGCGTGGGACGGCGATGGAAGGCAGACCGGCACAACCGACGCACTCGGCAACATGATCACGTATCAATACGACGCCGCGAGCAGGCGGATCCTTCGAATCGATGGTCGTGGGCTGCCGACAAGCTTCGCGTTCGACGCGGCCAGCCGGCTCACGGGCCAGCAGTACAACGACGGCACTCGGGCGACGTTCACTTACGATGCCAATAGTCGCAGGACGGTACTCAACGATTGGACCGGGTCTTACACTTCGACCTATGACCCTGATGGCCGTGTCAGCTCGGTGGTTCATCCGGCGGGAATAGCGATCACCTATGCCTACGATGCCGCTGGTCAGCGCGCCACGATGGCCCAGCCGACGGGCACGTTCACGTACGTCTTTGACCCCGCCGGTAGGATCAGCAACCTGACAAATCCCGAAGGTCAGGTAACCAGTTGGTCGTACGATGCGGCCAGCCGGATGACCCAGCAACTCTTGGCCAATGGCGTCACGGTGTCGAACACGTACGACAGCGCCGACCGGCTTCTGCTCCTCGCAAGTGTTGGCGCCGGCGCCACACTTTCCAGCTTCGCGTACACATACAACGCTGCGAACAATCGCACCCAGGTCATTGAGGTCGACGGCTCGGTAATCACCTGGAGCTATGACCCAACCTATCAATTAACAAACGAGCGGCGAAGCGGATCGAATAGCTACCAAATCTCGTACACGTACGACCCAGTTGGCAACCGAACGTTGCGCGTGAACGGCGGCGCTCCGACCACATACGCGTACAACTCAGCCAATGAGCTTGCCACGAGTCAGAGCAGTGGGGGCGTTACAACATACACGTTCGACGGGGATGGAAATTTGCTCGGAGCTGCGGCGCCTGGGGTGCAATTGACCACGAACACTTGGGACGGTGAAAACCGCCTGACGAACGTCGCGCTGCCATCAGGGATTCTGAACACGATGACCTACAATGGTGACGGGCAGCGAGTTCAGAAACAGGATTCGACGGGAACGACGAAACACGTCTGGGACGGACAAAACATCTTACTCGAGACGAATGCCAGCAACATTATCCAGGCCGTCTACACGCTGCAGCCACTGGCCTACGGCAACTTGATATCGCAGTCGCGAGCGGGCGCGGACTCGTTCTATTTGATCGACGCGCAGGGGTCCGCACGGAATCTCGTTAGCACGGCGCCATCAGTCACAGACAGCTACGTCTATGATTCATGGGGAACCGCTCAAATCGCGGCTGGTACAACCACGAATCCGTTCCGGTACGTTGGCGCGATAGGGTACTACTACGATTTGGATATGGCCAGCTACTATGTGCGGAATCGCTTCTACGCCCCGGCGAGCGGGCGATTCCTTTCACGCGACCCGGTCGTCACACCACGCGGCGAGAGCGCTTACGTCTATGTAAAAAACAGCCCCCTGAGATTTGTTGATCCCTCAGGACTTCAAGGTATCCTGCATCCGCTGCCAGAGCCGCCACGACCTCCGAAATTTAATAGGAACCTTAAGAACCCGTTGGATTGGGGGTATGGGTGGTACTGTGGTCTTCCGCGCCGAGCCCCGATAACGGGTCCCCCTCCCAACCGGCCGATTGACGACCTTGATGACGCGTGCTTTTTTCACGACCAATGCTTGGCAACCTTCGCCAAGTTTTGCGATCCAATCCGGCAGTTCGCTTGTGATGCCTTACTATGCCTTGCGGCCAAGGCAATGTATGAACAAGGCTGTTTTGATTGGTACGATCCCAACGAAGACTTTCCTGGGTTCTCGGACTGCGTGGCGGCGGCAATGGACGTCATGTCTGTGTATTGCCGGTTGGTGGGAATTCCGTATCCAAAGAGGAAGCAGCAGTACGTCACCCTTCCGTGGTGGCTTCCGGTTCGGTTGCCGGGCATCCCATTGCCGTTCCGGATTCCCATTGTGCTACCCTGGCCGTACTTCTGGTGATCTGTTCCTGAGCGAGTGCCCAGCCGACGGATGCATATTTTCAGATTGCGAGCCCATAACCGAGCAGCCTGGCTCCGTCCGGCGTCACGATCGCGGGCACCAGCGGTCTAGCGGGGCCAGACCAGGGATCGAACGAGGTGTAATAGTTTTCACACTGAAAGCTCGAGCTCCCGGCGCCGATTTCCTGTGATCCGCCCGTGAAAGCGGAAAAGTCGCGCGGGGAAAGGGAAGCCTTGAATACTGCCTTCCGTAAGTCATGATAGGTGTTGTTGACGCTAAACGCATACGATCCAGGACTGGGCGCTAACCTGTGCCGTCTACCCGAAGACAAGATGATCCTCCCCGGTGGAAACTGGCGCTCTTAGGGGCATTTGTCGGCGGGCTTTTCGGCGTGGTCACGGGCCCTTTTGCCATGTTCGCGTTTGCGTGGGTCGTTTACGACGTCTACGGCGGTACGATGATGGGCGTCGAGTTGTTCGTGTCTCCGTTCCTTGGGGCCTTTACTGGTGCACTGTGGGGGCTGTTACTCGGGGTGATTCGCGTGTTTCCATTGCGGCGCGGCCGTCTGACGATCGCTCGGCTGATGCTGATTGTCGCGAGTGTAGCCGCCATCTTTGCTCTGACGGGTGTAGTTGGTGTTTTCCTATTGGCGAACGCCGTGCTTATTTTGCCCGCGTTGTGCGTGGCCTTTCTTGGCGTGGCGAAACATCACGAACACGCGAGCCGCTGCGCTCGTACCGCGGAAAGGGAGAACCCCTAGTGCTCGGCCCGAGGTGGATTGTAGTCGGAGTTCCGGGCCGGATCGCAACGGCGGATTGCTCCGCAGTCGGAACTGGAACCTGGCCAGAGCGGAAACGGGGCCGGGCCCTGTGTTGGCAAAACAGCTGGTCTGTAGTATGGCCAAATATTCCGAAACGCTGACCGAGCACGTCATGACGCCCCGGAACTGCGGCGTCATCGAAGACGCCGACCTCACGGGTCGTGCCGGCTCACCCGGGCGCGGTGCGTTTATGATCCTCTTCCTGAACGTCGAAGACGACCGGATCGCGGCGGCGAGGTATCACACGGTTGGATGCGGGCCGACCATCGCGAGTGGATCGATGCTGACGGAAATGATCGCTGGGAAGTCCATCGCGGAATGCCGCGAGTTGACGGTCGAGAATCTGATCGAGGCATTGGATGGGGTTCCGCCGGATAAACTCCATTGCCCGGCGCTGGCGATCGGGGCGCTCAAGGATGCGCTGGCGAAATGGCCTGATCCACCAGGGGAAGCGACCTGAGCGAACGGAAGATGGCGGATCAGTGAGTGGACGGGAATGAGAGAACGAATGAGGCCCCGGAGATTTGTCCGCAGATGACGCCGATGGGACGCAGATGGGACGACAGGGGCGATGAGGATCCGAAGGCGTTGAGAAGTTGCAGGGAATGAAATGCCGGTTGACCACGAATGGCACGAATCTTCACGAATGAATTCGGGGATGGAATGGCACCCAGTCGATTTGCGATGACCGCGGGGGCTGGGATGGCAGGGAGGAACGGAACTGTCCGCAGATGTCACAGATGGGCGCAGATGAAGAGGATGGAGAGACGGTCGACACCAGAGTTAAGTGATTTTGAGATGGATCGGGAGCTGACAAGCACGGACAGACCATGGGTTTCGTTCCGCAAGGAATCGAGCGATGTCTAAGCGTGGGAAGGCGGCGTGGAGGGGACAAAAAGAAGGAGAAGGAGGCCGGGGTTCAAGTTCGAAATTCGAAGTTTGAAATTCGAAATGGAGATGGCGGCGGACGGGCGGCCAATCGAAACGGGCTGCCGGCGGGATATTGGACAGCGTGCGCGCGAGTGCGCGAGGGGAGATATGGCGACGCCCGGAGCGCCTATCTGCGGCTTGCTCGCGGGTTTGGTCGAAGCACAAATCCCAGGCTTCGCGCGCTCGTTCAGAACGACCTCGCGGTTCTTGATGCGATGGAGGGCAAGCTCGACGCGGCGCGCGCCGAGTGGCGAGCAGTGGTCGAAAGTGACATTGGGTGCCTGCCGGCGAGATTAAATCTCGCGCTGGTCGAGGCCGAACTGAGCTGGTCGGCTGCGGCCACGGCGCCAACGCCAGGCGCGACCGAGCTCGACCATACGACCGGGCCGATCGAGAGTTCTTCCCCACAGCTCGCGGCGGCGGAACCGGAACCCGAAGCCCGAGAGCCCGGCATCGATGACGGCCGCACACTCCGCGCACATAGAGCGCCTAGCGTCGCGATTCTCAGCTTCCTGTTCAACTGGCCGTCGACCGGCGGCGGCAACATGCATCCGGCCGGGCTCGCCGATTTCCTGGGCCGCGATGGGTTCGAGGTGCGGCATTTTTACGCGCGGTACCCAGCTTGGGGAATTGGGCGGGACACACGACAGGACGGAGGACGGAGGGCGGAGGACGGAGGAAAGGCTGAGACCTTCGGTCGGGAGGACGGCGGGGTCGGAGACCCGCGCCGAACGGCGATGTGCGAGGCGATTGAGTTTTCCGACAGCGACTGGAGCGTACGGACGATTCGCGAGCGCTTCTGCGCCGCGGTCGACTCGTTCGTGCCCGATTACGTGGTGATTTCTGATGCGTGGAATATGAAGCCGCATCTGGCGGAAGCCATGCGCGGGTACCCGACGATCCTTCTCATGCAGGCGCAGGAGTGCTTGTGCCCGCTGAATAATCTGCGGCTGCTTGGGATTGGGCCGGTACGGGCCGAGCAATGTCCAAAAAATCAGTTCGCTACGCCGCAGGTTTGTCACCAGTGCTTGGGCGAACGGGGGCATCAGTCGGGTGCGCTCCATCAAGTTGAACGGTGCGCTGGCTGGGGTCGGTACGGCCGAATACGACGGGTTGATGCGGCGGGCGTTTTTTGAGGCTGAGGCGGTGCTGGTGCTCAATCCTGTTACGGCGGCGTTGGTGGAACCTTTTGCTCGGTGGGTGTGTGTTGTGCCTTGGGGCCTCGACCCCGCGAGGTTTGCTTGGGCGGCGGATGGAGTACGGATGGAAGAAGACACTGGCGTAGCCAGTGGCGCACAAGAAGACTTCGCTCGCCTTCGAATTGTGGGGGAATCGGGAGACCTTCGGTCTGGCGAAGGGCGGGGTCTGGAGACCCGCGCCCAACAGGAAAATGGGAGTGCGAAGCGTGTCGTTACACCGTTCATGGCTGCCGTCGCCGGTGAGGTGATTAAGGGGTTTCATGTGGCGCATGAGGCTTGCCGGATTCTGCGCGAGACTCGGAATGACTTTGAGCTGGTGGTGACGTTTGACCCAGCCGGGCCGATTGATGAGTTTACTCGCTCGGTTGGGTGGTGCTCGCAGGATGAATTGCCTGGGCATTATCGGGCCGCGGATATTTGTTTGGTGCCGACGATTGCTCAGGATGCGCTCAGCATCACCTCGGTCGAGGCGATGGCGGCGGGTATTCCTGTCATTGCCAGCCGGATTGAGGGGTTGCCGTATACCGTGAGCGATGGGCTCACTGGGCTGCTGTTCGAGCCGGGGAATGCGTTTGATCTGGCTGAGAAGATTGGGCGATTGCTGGATGAGCCTCGGCTTCGGAATGAGATGGGGTTGGCGGGGCGCAGGCGGTTTGAGGAGGACTTCATGTGGCCGGATGTCATCAAACGGTACTGGCGGCCTCTGCTTTTGCAACGGGCGAGTGTGCGGTAGGTAGCGGGTGCGCCGCGATCGGATGCCAACCCGAAGCGGCAGTTTTGGGGTTGCGGATTTTGGTTCTTGCCCTGAGCTGAATGGGCACGCCAAAACAGCCCAGCGCACCACCCTGGATCCCCGAATTCAAGCCGCATTCAAGCCCTGTAGGTACGGCACGATCGGAGGAGATCTCGGGCGATGTTGCAATCGCTCGCGGAAATCCTGGCGTACGCGGTTCGGGCGGGCTGTTTCGCCCTTTCAGGGCGATATCCTTTCGGTTGTCGTATTCCCCCAGGGCGTTGCCCTGGGCTTATATGTGGCTGCCCCGTTCGGGGCGGGAAGGGAACAGCGCAACATCAAAACTTGCGCTTCGGGTTGGTTTGGAGACAGTCTCGGCCGTTGCGTGAAACTGGTTCAATTGACCACAGGCAAATGACCATGAAAAACGTCGCCGTCATCTTCGATACCTCCCTGCGGCCGGAAACGGCTGGCGTTTATTGTCGCCGGGCGCTCGAGCGATTCGTCGAGGTTCAGCATTTTCAACCTCATGAGCTCGACCGCATTCCCCGCACTGGCTTCGACCTCTACTTGAATATCGACGACGGACTGCGCTATCACCTTCCTGCCGATTGCCGGCCCTGCGCTTTCTGGGCGATTGACACGCACCTTGATTTCGACCGCTGCCGCGAGAAGGCGCCGCGGTTTGACGTCGTGTTTGCTGCACAGCGCGATGGGGTTGAGTTGCTCCGGGGCATTGGGGTGCAGTCGGCTTCCTGGCTGCCACTGGCTTGTGATCCTGATGTGCATCGCAAGCATGACGACGTCGCCAAGCAGTACGATGTCGCGTTCGTGGGCAATGTCTTTCCTGGCCCGCGTGGCGATTTGCTGGGGCTGATCCAGCGGCGGTATCGCAGCTCGTTCGTCGGCCAGTGCTACTTCGATGACATGGCACGCACGTATTCCGCCGCGCGCATTGCGTTCAATCGCAGCATTCGCAATGACGTGAATATGCGCGTCTTCGAGGCGGTGGCGTGCGGGTCGATGCTCATGACCAATGACCTGGGCGAGAATGGGCTGGGCGAGTTGTTTCGTGATGGCGTGCACCTTGCCACGTACCGCGGGGGCGATGATCTGCTCGATAAGCTGGCGTTTTATCTGGGCGCGAGGAGCTGCGCGAGCGGATTGCTGACGCGGGGCGGGCCGAGGCGATTGCCAAGCATACGTATGGGCATCGGATGGAGGCGGTGCTGACGGGCGCGCGGGCGGTGTTGTCGAAGAGCGTAGTGGCAGTAGGGTGGGTGGAACGGGGCGCAACCCACCGGGAAGCGGGGGATGCGAATGGCGGCGGGGGTGCGGCCTTTGGGTCGAATGGTGGGTTGCACCCACCCTACGGGAAGGCATCTCCTGATCCGTTCTATTTCGGGTATGCTCGCCCCGAGGTCGTCGGGCTCGTGCCGCAGACTGCCCATCGCGTGCTTGATATTGGCTGCGGCGCGGGAATGCTCGGCGAATCGATCAAGAATCGCCAAAACGCCGTTGTTTCCGGCATCGAGCTCGACGCCCAGGCCGCAGCAGCAGCGCGCGAGCGGCTGGACCACGTCTGGGCCGGCGACATCGAGCAGCTTGACCTCGAAATTCCGCCCGGATCGTTCGACGCGATCGTGTGCGCTGATTTGCTTGAGCACCTGCGCGAGCCGGCGCGGGTGCTCAAACAGATACGCGATTGGCTTGAACCTGGCGGGTGCGTCGTCGCAAGCATTCCCAACGTGGCTCACCACAGCGTGGTTCGCTCGCTCTTGCAAGGCAACTGGACGTATGAATCAGCAGGGCTGCTCGATCGGACGCACCTGCGGTTCTTTACTCGCCGCGAGATCGAGAAGCTGTTCCACCGCGCAGGGTTCGCCATCGACAGCATCTGGTCGGTGAATAGCCCGGGTGACGATCCTTCCCAGCGAAACGGCGCGAGTGGGACGGTTCAGCTCGGCGGGCTTGCCATTAGTGGACTGTCCAAGAGCGACGCCGATGAGTTTTACACGTATCAGTTCCTGGTCCGCGCCCTGCCGCTGCCAATGCCGGATTTTGGGCTGACCTCGATCGTGATCGTCACTTACAACGAGATCGGGTTCACCCGGCAATGCCTGGATAGCATCCGCTTGCTGACCGACGAGCCATACGAGATCATCGTCGTCGATAACGGCTCGACCGATGGCACGGTCGAATACTTGCGGGCGATGGGCGACGTGCGGTTGATCGAGAATGATAGCAACCGGGGCTTCCCGGCCGCGGCCAATCAGGGGATGGCCGTCGCGGCGGGCAAGCAGGTGCTGTTGCTGAATAATGATGTGGTGGTAACCACCGGCTGGCTGGGCGCATGCTCGGGGCGCTTCGAGGTGGCGATGCCAGCATCGGGCTAGTCGGGCCGCGATCGAACTTCGTGAGCGGGCCGCAGCAGATCGAGGTGGGGTACGAGAATATCGCTGAGCTGGATGGGTTTGCTTGGGATTTTGGCAAGGCCCAGAACGGTGTAACTGTCGATGTGAGCCGGCTGGTGGGATTCTGCCTGCTGATCAAGCGCGAAGTAATCGACGCCATCGGCATCCTCGACGAGCAATTCGGGATCGGCTGCTTCGAGGATGACGATTACTGTTTGCGGGCGATTACAGCGGGGTTTCGGGCGGTGATCGCCGGCGACGCATTCGTGCATCACTACGGTAGTCGCACGTTTTTGGGAAGCGGCGTCGACGCTGGCTCGCTCATGCGCGAAAACCAAGCACGGTTCTTGGAGAAGTGGGGTGGCAACGGGAATGGCCGCAACGGCGAGCACGTCCAATCGTCGCCGATAAACGGGGCCACAAGCACGCCGCGGGTCGGTCCGGGGCCATTCGCGGTGGACATCGCGCCCGGGGGCGGGCTGCGGTTGCGGCTGGATTTGGCGCGGACGAAGCTTTCGCTTTGCATGATCGTGCGGGACAACGCGCGGACGATTGGTCCCTGCCTCGAGAGCATACGGCCGTGGGTTGATGAGATCATCGTCGTCGACACCGGCTCCGTCGATGAGACGCCGCGAATCGTTGAATCGTTCGGCGCCAAGCTTTATCACTTTCCATGGTGCGATGATTTTTCGGCGGCACGCAATGAATCGCTGCGGCATGCGACCGGCGGCCCTGAATGCGGGAGTTAAAACGTGGCTGGATCGCGAGTTGTGCAGTTTTGGCAGAGGCCGGTGTGCGTGCGCCAGCTTTCCCGGCACTTTTCAATTCATATTGGACGGACTCATCTTTCATGTAAATGTGCGTTGCGAAAACATTGGTTAATTCGTTTTCTTGCTTGAATTTGGGTTTTTCCGAAAATCAGAAGCGGCCGCAGGAGAGCCGGAGGTTTTCGAAAACTCGGCGCATATTAAGATAGGGGGAAAGTGCGGTTCCCCCCTCAATGGGAGCCAGAGGGCGTCGGAAGCCGGTTCTGAGAGTGGGCGATTTACACTGCTGTACAAATGCTGGACCACACCTCCAGGCGTCTCATTCTGTCTCACTCTTCGAGGTCCGAAACTGGGCATTCAATGCGCAACGTGCGATCGGTAAGCCGCATGGAACTCGTGCGACTGCGCCCTTTTGCCATCTGCGCCAACATGTTTCCTACGAAAAAGGCAGAAATTTGCGAGTGTTCATAATTAACAAAGAAATCGCGCATACCCGTATCTTGTTTTGTTGCAACCGTATCGATTGAGTGATTGCACTTTTTTGGAACGCTCTTTTTGCCGAACTCCAAGATTCGTCACATATTAATGATAGACGAAGAAAAGAGGCGCGATGCTGGCGCGGGACGATTCTCTCGGGGAAACCCAAGGCGTTGCATCGGAAACCCAAGGCGTTGCATCGGAAACCCAGGGCGGTGCCCCATAAGCGTTAAATCGGGTTTGTGCAGATCGTTTTGTGTGAGGGGTTCGAGAGGAATGGCGAGGATTTCGAGGTCGTGGGAGTTCGGGCCGGACTTCCTTTCAACCTCATTTCAAATGGGAATTCACACTGATATGGCCTCTCAAGCACAAATTGATGCGAACCGGCGCAATGCTTCTGCGCTCTACCGGCCCGATTTCTCCGCAAGGGCGCTGCAGAAGTGCTCAGAATAGCCGGAAACATGGAATGCGGGCGGAGCGGGAGGAGCTTGCGCACGCGGAAGGCATTGCGTATGAGACGCGGTACATGCGCTGGGCCGCGAACTATGGGGTTGAGACCGACCCCGAGGAGTTTCTGTTGAATGCCAACCTCTTCTTGGCGTCGGACATGGATCGGGTGAGGTTCGCATACCTGGAACTCACGCAAAGCCAAATCAACAATGCCGACAACGAGGAGATCAAAGAGGCGAACGAGACGGGCAGCCGACTGTTCTCCGATTCGCACGGGGTGCCGCTTCCGCTGTATGGCACCCGTCGCGTTAGCAACAAGAAACCGGCTGGACCGTCGTGGGGCAGCGAAAATGCGCCGGCGGCTCGAACCCGGGAAGCTCGTGGAGAAAATGACTTCGAGCGCGATGGGGTGCTTTTGGATTTTGAACGTTCTCGAAGAACTGCTGGAGCGGGTGCGCAAACGATTCTGGTCCGCAGGCGATCGGCTGCGGATGATCCGACTGCTGGGGCGGAATCCTGCGGACTGCATCGTGGACCGGCGGGTCGCGGAGATTTTCGCGGCAAGCCATGCGCTTCGGCCGGTGCGCAAACCGTTTGATGATCTGCTCAGCGATATGACCGAGCAGGTGCTCGAGGCCCATGTGAAGGAAATCACGGCGATGTGGCCTGACCTGTCGCATAAAGGTGAGCCTGAGAAGGCCAGGCAGAGCCTGATCGACCTGGTGGAGGGCGAGATCGAGCGGGTGAGGGCGATTGCGGAGGAACATGAAGAGAGTGCCGGGGACGATGCTGCACGAAGCCGTGCTCTCAACGGCTTCGTTTTTAGCCCCAAGGCCGAAGCGATGCGGCGATGGTTCGCGCGCGCAAGGGGTCGGTGGAACGCGGAGTCAAGGCGATTCGGCAGGAGACACGCGCGCGGAAGGCGGATAGCGATGCGCAGAATGTGGCACCGGGGCCCGGGAATCATGTTAGCCCTTACGATGGGCGGCCGCGAAACGCAGGGATGAGGGATGAGGGTAGAGGGATGAGGGGCGGACGGGAGACCGGCGCCGAACAGGGAGCGGGGTTCGCGGCTGGGAGTTCGGGCGCGGCAGTGGAGACGGGCCGTGAGACTCAGGCGGACGGCACACCGCGTGTGCCTGCTACTCCGGATGGGAAGGGCCGGGGGTGGGAATCGGTCGTCGTCGAGGAATCGGACATTCTGGCGTGTGGGGGGTATCTTCCTGAGAAGTATCTGGGCGGTGCGGGTGAGAACGAGCATGACAGTGAGGCCGCGGCTGCGACTGCGCTCTTGGATGATGCGCCGAATCCTGGAACGGCGAGCTCAGAATCTGAGGAAGGTGGGACCTGTGGCGCGCACCTGAACGGGGGTGGAGCGGGGCAAGTCACGCAGGAGGGTGTGGGGGACGGCGCCCCTGCGCGTTGACTCTGGACGTCCGCGAGTGCTCCCCCTCCGCCGCCGGAGGCGCAAGCTGCGTGAATGCGCCGAACGAAGCCAATTCTTGTGATGACGTGCACATAGCACAACAGCAAGAAATTATTGAAGTTCTGACGAATTCCGGCGGTGTTTCGGGAGTTGATGGTTGTCAAGCGAACCCAATTTCTTTGGAGACGAAGCCAAATCCGGCGGGTGGTTCGGAAGCGGGTGGAGCCGGAGGTTCGACCAAGCCTGAAGCACGACCCCTGACGGAACGCGAGCGACGGGACGCTTGGATCGAGATCAGGCGGCGAAAGTGGATTCGCGATCGTGCGGAGAAGGAGACCCGGGCGCGGGAGCACAGGGCGAGGTTGGACGCCGGGGTGACGGACGCTGGGACCACGGCGTCGAGGTCGGGGGAAGGCGTGCCGCCGGACGATGTGCGGGGGCCGTGAGCGGACAAAAGGGGCACGGATCGGCGGATGGGCTGCGACATCGCTTGCGGCTCACCCCCCCTGGCCCCCCCTTTGCAAGGGGGGGGGGAAGGTAGAAGGGCCCCTTTGCAAGGGGGGGAAAGATGTGCGGGGTCGCTTTCGCTTACTTGCGGCGTTTCGAACGGATCAGCGGGTCGGCTGCGACATCGCTTGCGGCTGACCCCCCCTGGCCCCCCCTTCTAAAGGGGGGGAAAGTAGAAGGGCCCGTTTGCAAGGGGGGAAAAGGCGCGGGGGGCTTGCGATTGCTCGTGGCGGATCGGCGCGACTGGGAGATCAGTCGCCTAGACCGCAAAAGTTTAAGATGCACTGCAAGGGGCAGGACGAGCTCTTTTCGGATGTCGTCGAAGCATGGCCCACTTTAGCGTGTGAACCGATCAGACCGCCGCGTGCGTGAACGATTCCGGCAGCGGCCACGATGATCACAACGAATAGCCCTGTCCAAACGTATTTACGCATAAAATACCTCCGACTTGACTAGAAAGTCCGAGTTTCCGTCGATGAGCGAACTGCCGCCCATCTCACGGCAAGTTCGACTCAGTATACCAGCGAGAAAGTTCTGAAGCACATGTGATTTTCAATTCTCAGGCTCGAGGTCGGATGCTTGAAATTGGCGGGTCAGCATATGCAGCAGCGGACTTTGACCACCGGTTTATGCTGCTTTGTTTTTGCAACGGCATGTGAATTGCTGTCAATGTCGTCGAACGCCGACGTGCTTCTGACGGTGGTGGGCTGCCTCGACTTGTAGATCACCACGCCGCCTAGAGCCCGGTGCAACGGCGATGTGAGGAGACGAATCGAGACCACTGCGAGGCGGAGGAAGGCAATCCGTCTGGGGTGCGGAAACCGACGAAACAAACAGGAAAAGTGCCACATGTCCGCGACGGAAATGAAGCAGACTCACGCCGGAATGGGAGCGATCATCCACGAATCCGGGGTCGCATTTCGGGTATGGGCGCCGCATGCCGATGCGGTGTACGTCGTGGGTACGTTTAACGATTGGTCGCCCGAATCACACCCGATGGAACGGGAAGGGGATGAATACTGGTACGCGGATATCTCTTCGGCTGAGATCGGTCACGAGTATCGGTTTCGCATTGTAAATGGCGAGAAGGAACTGCTGCGCATCGACCCTTATGCGCGCCAGGTTACGAACTCGATTGGCAATGGGGTGGTCTATGATTCACGGTTTGACTGGGAGGGCGACGATTTTCGGATGCCGCCCGTCAATGAGATGGTGATCTATGAGATGCATCTGGGGACATTTCACGGCAAAGGGGATGGGGAGGCCGACAAGTTTGCGAGTGCGGCTCAAAAGCTCACGCATTTGAAGAAATTGGGGGTGAACGTGATCGAACTGATGCCCCTGGCCGAGTTTGCCGGTGACTTGTCGTGGGGATATAACCCGGCTTGCATTTTCGCCGTGGAGAGCCATTACGGCGGTCCGGACGCATTCAAGCAGTTTGTGAAAACGGCTCACAAGGCAGGCATGGGCGTGATCCTGGACGTGGTTTACAACCATTTCGGCCCCGGCGATCTCGATCTCTGGCAGTTTGATGGCTGGAGTGAGAACGAACTGGGCGGCATCTATTTCTACAGTGACTGGCGTGCGGAGACCCCTTGGGGATGGAATCGCCCCGACTACGGCCGGGACCAGGTGCCGCCAATTCATACGCGACAACGCGGTCATGTGGCTGGAGGAATATCACGTTGACGGACTGCGGTTTGATGCAACGCCGTGGATTTACAGCGTGCGCAGGATCGGGGGATCCCGGGTGCTTTCTCCGCGACGGCTGGAGTTTGTCGCAGTGGATCAACCGCGAGGTGCGGGAGCGGTTTCCGGGGCGAATCACGATTGCCGAAGATTTGCACAACGACGATGGACTCACCAAAGCACTTGACCAGGACGGAGCGGGCTTCACGGCACAGTGGGATGCTCGATTTGTGCACCCGGTGCGAGCGGCCGTGATCGCGGCAAAGGACGAACACCGGTCGCTGGAAGCCATTCGCGGATCGCTCGAGTCGACGTACAACGGCGAGCCGTTCCAGCGCGTGATCTACAGTGAGTCGCACGACGAGGTTGCGAATGGAAAGGCACGCGTTCCGTCGGAAATCGATCGTGAGAATCCCGACAACTACTTCGCGCAAAAACGCTCGGCGCTGGCAGTCGCCCTGGTATTCACCGCGCAGGAATACCGATGATGTTTCAGGGACAAGAATTCCTGGAGGACGGTTGGTTCCAGGACACGGTTCCGCTGGACTGGGACAAGTCGAAGGAGTTCAGCGGCCTGGTGCGGATGTATCGGGATTTGATTCACCTACGTCTCAACCGGTCGGGTTGTACGCGGGGGCTTTCCGGCTCGCGAATGAATATCTTCCATCAGAACCCGGCTGACGGCGTGATTGCGTATCACCGCTGGTACGAGGGCGGCCCGGGCGATGATGTCGTGGTCATCCTCAATTTCTCGCACGCGGCCCACGAGAAGTACATGCTGGGCTTCCCTGCGCCGGGGACGTGGCGATTGCGGCTCAACAGCGATTGGAACGGCTACAGTCGCGCGTTCGGAAACCAGCAATCGTCCGACGTGACGTGTGCAGGACCGAGCGACGAAGCGAATCACTCGGGAGCAGTGGCACGAGATGGCCTGCCCGCGGCGGGGCCAATCAACGTCGGTCCCTACAGCGTGCTTATTTTTTCGCAGGACAGCACACCGAGTTAAAGCGGCTGTCCGGCCGCGCCGGCCTGCACAGGGATCGCTTCTCCTTCACGAATTGTTTAACATTGTGGTTACGGGGGAGAAACGCGCCGGCCGACGGGGGAAATGCACGGGGGCTGGACCACGCGATGAGGAGGAGTCGAGTGCGTTTGCTCAGGTTGATCGTCGGAATTCTGCCCGGCGGGCTGGTTGCCGACGAGCCGGGCCGGCGGGCTGTCGATTACACTCGCGACGTCAAGCCGGTTTTGAGCAAGCGTTGTTATGCCTGCCACGGGGCATTGCAGCAAAAAGCAGGGCTGCGGTTGGATACGGCATCGCTCATGAAAAAGGGCGGCGAGAGCGGTTCGGCGATCGAGCCGGGCTCGAGTGACGACAGCTTGATCATTGACGCGGTGACGGGTGCGCAAGGCTGGCGGATGCCTCCGGAAAGTGAGGGTTTGCCTCTTTCGAAACTACGAGATCTCTCGCATCAAGGCTTGGATCGATCAGGGGGCGAAGAGCCCTGCGGACGAGGATCCCCAGCCCGACCCCAGGCAGCACTGGTCGTTTCAACCGGCCGTTCGTCCAAGGGTGCCATCAGGGGCCGAACTGGGTGAAGGGGCAGGCTGGGTGCGGAACCCGATCGATGCGTTCCTGGCTGGTGAACATCGCAAACATGGGCTGGAACCACGTCCGAGTGCCGACCCGGCCACGCTGGTACGCAGGGTCTGCCTGGATCTGACGGGACTGGTGCCGAGCCCGGAACTTCTTCGTGCGTTCGTGGCCGATCCGAGCGATCGAGCGTATGACGGCCTGGTCGACCAGCTTCTTGCCAGCCCGGAATACGGCGAGCGCTGGGGCCGGCACTGGATGGACGTGTGGCGCTATAGCGACTGGGACGGCTTCGGCGCGGAGATCCGGGAAAGCCAGCCGCACATCTGGCGATGGCGCGACTGGATCGTCGAGTCGCTCAATCGCGACCTGCCCTACGACCGCATGGTCGTTTCCATGCTGGCCGCCGATGAGACGGACCCATGCGATCCGGCAAGTCTTCGCGCCACTGGGTTCCTCGCGCGCAACTGGTACAAGTTCAATCGCAACGTGTGGCTGGACGATACGGTCGAGCACACGGCCAAGGCGTTCCTGGGACTCACGCTCAACTGTGCGAAATGTCACGATCACAAGTACGACCCGATTTCGCAGACCGACTATTACGCCTTCCGTGCATTCTTCGAGCCGTACGCCGTGCGCACGGACGCTTTGCCCGGCGAGCGCGATGTCACGAAGGCGGGGCTGGTCAGGGTCTTTGACGAGAACGCGGCCACGCCCACGTTTGTGTTCGAGCGGGGCGATGAGAAACGACCGATCAAGTCCAAGCCGCTGGTGCCGTCGGTGCCCGGTTTCCTCGGCAAGCGAGCTGGTCTCGAGGCGATCAGCCCGCTGTCCCTGCCGCCCGAAGCCTTTTATCCCGGCATGAAGGCATTCGTTCGCGGGCAGGTGAAGACGCATGCCGAAGGCGTGGTTGCGGCCCAGCGCATGGCCGTGGCCGCCGCCGAGCGCGGCGCTGGCGGATGCTCGCGACCAGGCCTCGGCCGAGAAAGCCGGGCGGACTGTCGCGCTTGCCAAAAAGAGTTTGAAAGTGGCCGAGGCATCTCTAGCGGCACTTGACGCGGAACTGGCGGCTGATGTCGCTCGCTATTCCTCGCCGCCTGGCGCTGATGCGGCGGCGCTGGCCCGGATTGCCGCGAGGCTCGATCGGAAACGGGCACTCCTCCAGGCCGAGGAAGCTTTGGTCAAGGCCGAGATTGCCGATCTCGAGGCCAGAAGCGTGGCGCAACCGCCGGGCAAATCCAAAGCGCCGCGGCCCGACACGGCGACGCCGCTCAAGCAGGCTCGCGAGGCGGTTGCTGCGGCGGAGAAGTCGGTGAAAGAAGATGCCGCCGGATACCCATCGCTGACACCGGTCTACCCGGCCACGAGCACAGGTCGCCGGCGTGCACTGGCGCGCTGGATTACACATCCTGCTAACCCGCTGACGGCGCGGATGGCCATCAACCAGATCTGGATGCACCATTTCAATGCGCCGCTGGTTGCCTCTGTGTTCGATTTTGGCCGGAATGGGAAGCTGCCGACGATCCCGGCGTTACTCGACTGGCTGGCGGTTGAGCTTGAGTCGGAAGGGTGGCGGATGAAGCCGATTCACCGGCTGATTGTCACCAGCGCGGGTTATCGCATGGAATCATCCGCTTCAGGTCCGAATGACCCGAATCTGGGCCGCGATCGGGCCAATGTGTTTTACTGGAGGACGAACCCGAAGCGCATGGAGGCCGAGCTTGTGCGCGACAATGTCTTGCGGGTCGCGGGCAATCTCGAAGAGCGATTGGGCGGCGCCGATCTCGATCCCGAGACGGGTTTGAAGTCCTGGCGGCGGAGCTTGTATTTTCGGCACGCGAAGGAGAAGCGGGTGATGTTCCTGCGGCTGTTTGATTCGCCGAACGTGCTTTCCTGTTACCGGCGAAGCGACAGTGTGATGCCGCAGCAGGCCCTGGCTCTTGCGAATAGCTCGCTTTGCCTCGAGCAGTCACGGCTGCTGGCCGCGGTTCTGGAACGGGGGCTCGGCTTCATAGGCGGTCAGTCGCACGATAGGGCGTTTGTGATTGCCGCGTTTGAGCGGGTGCTGGGTCGAATGCCAACGAACGATGAAACCTCTGCGTGCGAAGAGTATCTGCGTGCAACGACCAAGCAGCTCGCCAATCTATCGGGTTTGGTTCCGTTCTCCAGCGGGCCCGCGGCCGCGGTTGCTCCCTCAGCCGAAGCGGCGCAGCGAGCTCGGGAGAACCTGGTCCACGTGTTGTTCAACCACAACGACTTTGTCACGGTCCGCTGAAAACATGATCACGCGACGGGCGTTCGTGAACGAGATGGGGATGGGCCTGGGCGGGGTGGCCTTGAGCGCGCTATTGTACGGCGACGGGTTCACCCGCGATGGCGGTGGCGATCCGGCTGCGTGGAAGCCGCCGGACGGGAAGCCCCATTTTGCTCCCAAGGCCAAGAACGTGATCTGGCTTTTCATGATCGGAGGCACGAGCCATGTTGAGTGCTTCGATCCCAAGCCGGCGCTCAATCGGTACGCGGGCAAGACGATTGCCGAGACTCCGTTCGCCGGCGCGCTCAAGAACAAGTTCACCGAGAATGTGCGAATCTTCGCGCAGGATGACGCGAACGGCCACATTCGCCAGGTTCTCTATCCGCTTCAGGTTGGATTTCGCAAGCGAGGCGAGGCAGGCATCGAGATCAGCGACTGGTGGCCGCATGTCGGGTCGTGCATAGACGACGTGGCGGTGATTCGATCGATGTGGACGACGGACAACAACCACGGGGCTCAATTGCAGTTCCACACCGGGCGGCACGTGCTGGAAGGGCAGTTTCCGACGATCGGCTCATGGGTGCGCTATGGTCTGGGCTCGCTGAACGACGACTTGCCGCAGTTCGTGGTGCTGGGCACGCCGATTGCGGATTGTTGTGGCGGATTGGGGGGCCATGGTGCGAGCTACCTGGGCCCGGAATATGACGGCATTCAGCTTTCGGTCGATCCCAAACAACCACTTCCGTTCGCGAGTCCGGCCCGGGACGTCTTCCGCGAAGAGCAAGCGGGTGAATTCGAGCTGCTGGGGCGATTGAATCGGCTTTCAGCCGCCAGGCATCCATCCGACGTTGCTCTGCGAGCGCGGATCAAGTCGTACGAGCTGGCTTTTCGCATGCAGACGGCGGTACCGGATCTCGTAAATCTGGGCGACGAAACGCCGGCCGTGCGGCGACTGTATGGGCTGGACGAGGATAAAACGCGCGGGTTTGGCGAGATGTGCCTGGCGGCCCGGCGCATGGTTGAGCGTGGAGTCCGGTTTGTGCAGATTTTCCACGGGTCCAACGGTGGTGCGGGCGCCTGGGATGCTCACGGCGGGTTGCGTCAAAACCACGCCGCCCAGTGTGCTCAGGTGGACAGGCCGATTGGAGGTTTGCTCACCGATTTGAGACAGCGCGGGCTGCTGGAGGATACGATTGTGGTGTGGGCGACCGAATTCGGGCGAACACCGGGATCGCAGGGAGGAGACGGCCGCGACCACCATCCATTCGGGTTCTCGGCCTGGATGGCCGGCGGGGGGATCAAGGGGGGCCTGGTGCATGGCGCGACCGACGAGCTTGGGTTCCACGCGGTGCAGGATCGTCATTACGTGACCGACATCCACGCCACGTTGCTGCACCAGCTTGGCCTCGATCCGCGACGACTCGAGGTTCCGGGCCACAAGCGGTTGGAAATCGACTTCGGTGAGCCGATCAAAGAGATTATCGCGTGAGAGCATCGGCTTGATGTTCTCGGTCACAATCGCCCGGAGATCGATTTCGGGCAGGTCATTCGCGACGTCCTGGCGTGATCGCTACAATCAAAGACACGCTACGGAAAGTCGAGAGTGAAATTCGGTGAAGATCTACATGGTATTGATCGACGAGGAGCGATTCTTATTTTTCGCGGACGGGTCGCAAATCGATCAAGACGATGTCGACCCAAGCGTATCGCCCGAGCGGCCGAGGTCTGGGGCTCGTGAGTGGATACACGACCGTATTGCGAAGTTCACGACGGCGTGGCAGGATGCCGGCTCGGGCGCGCTGTACTGGATGCGCAGAGCGTGGGATTGGCTGCATACGCTGGTCCGTCCCGACGAATCGATGCTGGCGCGGCTGCGCTGGGCACGCCGCATCGAGCTGCACCATCCGGCAGCGCGAAGCGAAGTGGACGTTCTAGCCCGGTGGCGGAATTATCTGACCAGACAGGGAAGGCGTCATTTCTTCTGGTTGGGTGTGAATGCTTTGATCACTCCTTTCGCAACCGTGCTGGCATTCTTGCCGGGCCCGAACTTGATCGGCATCTGGTTCGCGTATCGGACCGTACATCACGGGATTGTGGTGTGGGGAATCAGCAGGGTGCAGCGGAACTTGATTCCGATTGAGCTCGAGCCGGTTGAGGCGCTTGATCGACCGGTCGAGCAGGACGGCGAAGGGAAGTCGCGGCATTCTGCGCTTGAGGGTGCAGAAGAGGAGCTCGGCGCGCACGTGTCCTGGTGGGATCGTTCGTTTATCGGAAGACCGCGAGCTCCACGTAGTGCGAAGGAGCCCGGAGCAGACGAGCGGGAACATGTCGTTGACGGCCCGGCGGAACCCGAGACAGGTGACCATGCGTCTTCTGAGCTATAACATTCACAAAGGGATCGGCGGTCGGGATCGGCGGTACAGGCTCGACCGGATCATCCAGGTTATCGTGGCTGAAGACCCGGATTTCATCTGTCTTCAGGAGGTCGATCGCCATCTGGCCCGATCGCGGCACGAGGACCAGCCGCGGAAGCTGAGTGAGGCGCTGAAAGCGACCGGCTCGCAATACCAAAGCAACGTGCGGATCAAGAATGGTGGGTACGGGAACCTCGTGCTGTCGCGATGGCCGTTTCGTGAATGCCATCAGATCTCGCTGCGGAGAAGACGTCGAAAGCCGCGCGGGGCACAGATGGCCGTGGTCGAGACGCCCGAAGGGCTGATCCATCTCGTCAACTGGCATCTCGGCCTGGCGGAGCGAGAGCGGCACTGGCAAGTTCGCCACTTGCTCGACCACGCGTTCTTCCGGGCGTCGGCTCACCTGCCGACGCTGATCGCGGGTGATTTCAATGATTGGCTGAACACGCTGGCTCGCGGGCCGTTCGCCTCGCACGGCTTCGTGCAGGTGACCTCGCCTCGAACGCGGTTCCGGTCATTTCCGGCTTACTGGCCGGTCGTGTCGCTGGACAAGACATTTGTGCGAGGTCCTTTCGAGATTCGTCACGCACGAATCGTGCACACGAGGCTTGCGCGTGAGGCCTCGGACCATCTTCCGCTGGTCGTTGATTTTCATGTGAGACGGTGACGAACCTACCTGGCCGTGTAACCGCCGTCAGCCATCAGATGGGAGCCTGTGATGAATGACGCGTCGTCGGATGCGAGGAACAGAATCGCGTGTGCGATCTCTCGAGGATCGGCGCAGCGCTGAATCAACTGAGCGCCTGCCCATTGGGGGTGAACGTCGGCCGCGGCCTTATCGAGGCCCATCGCGAAAGCCTGCTTCTCCACGATCTGGGTCCAGACGACGCCGGGGCAAACCGAGTTGACGCGGATGTTATCGGGAGCCAGATCCATGGCCATGCACCTGGTCATGCCCAGGATGGCTGCCTTGGTCGTGTTGTAGGTCACATAATTCGGCTGGGCGATGAACGACGAGATCGAAGCGAGGTTGACGATGGAGCCGCCACCGGAGCGACGAATTGGCGGGACGACATGCTTGGCCACGAGCGCGGGCCCATGATGTTGATGTCGAGCATGGGCCGCCACTCCTCGGGCGTCGCATCAATGCCCTTGAGGATGAAGATCGCGGCATTATTTACCAGGATCTGGATTGACCCGAATGCCGCGACGGCCTGGGCCGCCATTTGTTTGACGCTGGGCTCGTCCGAGACATCGGTGCGAATGAAGAGCGCCCGCCCGCCGGATTTCTTGATGTGCTCTTCGGTATCTCGACCGGTTGAGTCGTCTCGCTCAGCGATGACCACCGCGGCACCTTCTTCTGCAAAGAGCTCGGCGGTTGCCCGGCCGATCCCTGCACCAGCGCCGGTGATGACGGCGATTTTTCCTTTCAAGCGATTCATGGCTGGTCCTCGTCGTGTTCCAGGGCAGGCGAGGCTGTCCTGTGTTTAGTCTTATCATCGTCCCTCCCGGAGGAACGAAATCAAGTCGGCCATCTCCTGGAGGTTGATATTCTGTTCGAGACCTTCGGGCATCAAGGATTTTCCGGTGGAGCGAATTTCGTCGATTTCGGAGCGGAGCAGGTTGTCTTCGACGCCCTCGGCGCGGCGGAGCTTGAGCGTCGTGGCGGTCTCTTCGGCGAGGAGGCCGGCGAATGCTTGGCCGCTCTGAGTCGCGACCGCGAGCGTGGCATAATCCGGCGCCACTTCGCGATTGGGATCAATGATGTCGGAAAGGAGAGCATCGGGCGCTCTGCCGGCGATTCCCGAGAGGTCGGGACCGACACGGTGACCTTGGCCCTGGCGCTGGTGGCATGTGAGACAATTCTTGGCGAAGACGGCTGCGCCGCGGGTAGCATCACCCAAGAGCTTGAGGGCGGCTTGATAGCGTGCCAGGGAGTCGGCGCGCTGGGGTGGAGCAAACCTGGCCAGGATGACCGCGGCTCGTTTGCGCAGCGCAGCATCCCGAAGATGCTCAAGCATGGTGCGGGCCGTGCCGTCGAGCTCGCCAGGGGTGATGGCGTCTTGCTCGAGGGCGAGCACGAGCGGAGGTGCGAACAGGGGGTTGCTGGTCAAGCCGGCGAGCAGCTCGCGTCGATTGGAAACGGCGAGTTTGTTCCAGTTAGCGAGAACCAGCGAGGCCAGGGACGGCCGGCGAGCAATCGCGACTGCCCTGACCACGGCGAGTTGAATTTCTGCCGGTTGTGTTGTTGAGAGGAGATTCAGGACGACATTCTCGGCGAGGTCCGGGCGGGCGCGGGCGAGCAGCTCGATGGCGATGAGACGTGCTGTGATTGGCTCGTTTGATAGAGCACAGGCTGCGGACTGTTTCCAAAGAGGGTCTATTTTCGCGAAGGCGGGGCTTAGCTCAGGTGTTGGTGCTGAGATGAGTGTCGAGAGCGGTGCGCCGGAGCGCTCAAGACCCTGGGCAAAGCCCCTCATGAATGTGAAACAATCGGCAAGCACCTGGCGATCGGCGTTCTTCGCGCGGTCGCCGATCATTTCCAGCATGGCGACCAATTCCTGTGGGCGCCGGCGCACGCCGACGATTGCGGCGGCCTGGGATTGCAATTCAGATCGACCAACCGGGGAAGAAATGGCGTCACATAGTGGAAGAAATGCGAGGGATGAGTCCGCGAGGCCACTGAGGATGGCCAGGCGCATCCAGGGATCAGCCGCATCGCGAGCCGCGATCTTTGCCAGCGCTCGAAGGGCAGCGGGCTCTTCACGGCAGCGGTTGCCCAGACCGATCGCCGCTTGCAGACGCACACGGACGGCAGAGTCTTCCGCGAGCTTGATGAGCGTGGAAGTGGGGAGCGATCGCTTTCCAGAGCGCCTCTCCGAGTTGTTGGCTATGCGCAGGGCGTGCTCGCGCAACGCGGGGTGTGGATCGGCAGCGACCTCGATCAGAATATCTTCAACCGTGCGATTCGTGGCGACCAGGGCACCTCCATAAAGCGAGTGCAGTCGCGCCAGCGGGTCGGACTCATGGTCGAGCAGAACGCTCAGCAGCGATGCCGTGAATGGTTCCGCTGGGCTGTTTCTCTCGCGCCGGATGACTCGTTCGACCAGCAATCGCTGAGCCGTCGTACGCCACCATCCATTGGGATGGCGCAGAAGCTGCACGAGTTTGGGTGCATCGGCGTTGCTCAGGCTGGGACCTGGCGCGGCAGCGGCCGGCTTCGCCTTGGGGCGCACACGCCAGATCCGGCCTCGATCGTGCCAGCGCCTGAAGTCGACGCCTCCGCGTGCAGCCTCGGGGACGAATTGAGGGTGTTCGACGAGCTCGCGGTACATATCGACGATGTAAAGTGCTCCGTCGGGACCGGTGGCCAGGTTGACCGGGCGGAATGCCGGATCAGTTGATGCGAGGAACTCACGACCTTGTTCGACGCGGCGAGCGATAAATGTCACGCCTGCAGGTTCGAGGACGCGGCGGTGTACGAGGTTTGTGAGCGGCTCGCACACGAATGCGTTGCCGTGATATGCCACGGGAAGCAGGTTGCCCCGTTCGATTGTAGGACCACAACTGGCGTTGAAAAAGGCGACCGACTCACGATTGAAACGTGCTTGTGCCGGGCTGATTGCGAAGATGCGCCCGCCGTCGGCGGGATCGAGAATCGAAGCAACAGAGGATGTTTCAGCCAGGTAAGGATTGCGGTCCAGAGTCTCCTGCTCGAGCACGACGTGTTGAATTGGAATTGTGTTCCACGATGGAAAACGGTTTCCCCAATCGTCATGAGCCAAGCCGAACTGGCTGAAGCCGGCGATGGCCTGAACCTCGGCGGCGTAAAGGAAATGCCCAGGGGCTCCTGGCATCGGACCTGGAGTGAATTTCACGTCTCGTCGTCGGATCGAGACAGGTTTCCCGTTTGGGATATCCGGCACGATGACTTGGCCGTCGCTACGGCCGTTGGCGGCGTAGATCGCGTTATCCAGACCCCACGTCAGTCCGTTCACGCGAAGCTGTGTGTTTCCTTCGCCGAAGCCGGTCAGGACAACCTGCCGCTCATCCGCTCGGCCGTCGCCGTCGGTGTCTCGCAAGAACCAGATGTTGGGAGCTGCCGTCACGAGCACGCCGCCGAAACACGGCAGCACGCCGTTTGGAAACGGCAATCCTTGGGCGAACACAGTCGAATGTTCAAAGCGTCCGTCGCCGTCGCGATCTTCCAGACGCCGGATCTGTCCGGCTGCCTGGGCAGTGGGGTAGTCGTTCATCTCGGCTACGTAAAGGCGGCCGTCTTCGTCCCAGGCGATGGCCACGGGGCTTGTCACCTCGGGCTCGGATGCGACGAGCTCGATCGTGAGATCGGAGTCCGCCAGGGCAAACGCCTTCGCCGACTCGGCCGGCGATCGTGGACCGTCGGCTCCGCCGGCGGTTGCCGCAAGAATCGGTGCGATCAAGATCATCGGGAGGAGCACCGGCAATGTGAGACGCCTCATTTTCAAATCCGATTGCTTGAGTGCGACGTTCGCTGCCACCACGGGTTCCAGAGTAATAAGACTGCGAGCAACCCGATGAGGGGCATCAGCCCCGCCAGCAGCATGATCGGTCCATAGCGGTGGGTGCGGTCGAGCCAGGCGCCGATCGGTTCTTGCACGAGCGCGTGGACGACCCAGGTAATAAAGCTGAGCGCCCCTGTAATGTTCCCCATCCGACGCGCGGAAAGCTCCTGGGTGAAAGCATAATAATTGGGGAATTGTCCGAGCGAGCCGAATCCGATGACCATCAGTATGGCAAGCAAAAGCGCAGAGGCCGGCAAGCCGGCGGCAACGGTGCTGAGCGCGGTCAGGAGGCAGCACAAAAAGAACGTGGCGACCCGAGCTCCATGGACAGACATGCCGGTGCCCGAAAGCCATTTCGTCAGGAACCCGATCGCCAGGCAGCCCACGTCGGCCGCGATGTAATATCCGATCGAGAAATACTGGACCTGGTTTGCAGTGTACTGATACTGCTCGCGGAGCATCTTGGGCATCCAAGCCCTGAAGAACTGCCAGCATAGGTTGATGACAACCACCACAATTGCCAGGGCGAGAAAGCGGCGGACGAGCGTCGAACTGCGCAAGAATGGAGGTTCTTTCGTTGAGCCCTCTGCAGCCTTCTTTCTCGAAACGAGCGTCGCCTCCGATGCCGAGCGTGGCCGGATCCGGAAGCTGCAAATCACGTGAGCGAACCGTGGCCAACCAGACGGCTACCCATCCGACTCCGGCTGCACCGATGACGCGAAACGGCAGCCGCCATCCGCCCGTCGAAGCAGTCGCGAGATAGAGCACGGCGACCGGAGTGACGATTGCGCCCAGAGACGCGCCGCTCTGGATGATGCTGTTACCCAGTGGGCGGTCGCGACGAGAAAGCAGCCGCTGGGCTGTGACCAAAGCGCAGGGCCACTGGCCGGCCTCGAAGAAACCGAGCATAATTCTGCAGACGAGGAGCTCGCGATAACTCGTGACCCAGCCGGTTGCACAACCCACGAGCGACCAGCAGAGCAAGACGCACGGGTACAGCCATTGCGGGCTGATTCGGTCCGCCGCGAGACCTGTGACGATGCCTCCGATCGCAAAAGCGAGTCCAAACCCTTGCTCGATACTGGCGTAGTCCTTGTTCGTGAGCCCGAGCTCGCTGCTGATCTCGGTCGCCTGCTGTGAAAGTGCCAGGCGATCCATGTAGTTGAGCATTGTCGCCAGCAACATCAAGACGCAGATGGCCCAGGTTCGCAGCGGCGCCCGCTCTCCCGGCTCTTTCGGAATTGCCTCACTCCCATCCATATCATCCATCCCAGGCACAGCCCTTCCATCGGATTACCCGCTCCAGAAAATTGACCACGTCCTGGGCGAATAAGCGAAACAAGGCTTCGCCCTTGCCGGCTGTCGCCTGGCGAGGATCACCGATGTGGCCGCTCGTGCTTCGCTCCTTGGTGAGCCAGCCCTGGGACGCCGGCTCGAATGGCATGCGCGGTGAAACTTCCTCGACCTGGCTCAAGTCGCCGACCAATCCCGGCGCGAGATGCAACATCATCGATGTTTCCCATTCGCAAGCGTGGCCCATCTGTTCCTGCACGACCGAAGGAATGTGCTCTTTCGGTTTGGTCCCTAACAGCCAGTAAGTCGCCGAAAGCAGCAACAGATCGTTACGAACCCGGTAGCGCTGGCGGGCCTCGAAGATGGCTTGCCCGGCGGGGACGATGTTGCCGCCGTGGCCGTTCAAGAGGACGATCCGCTGGAAGCCGTGGTTCACAAGATTGTCGATCAGATCGGCAAGAAGATCGAGGTATGTTCGAGGCGCTGCGGAGAGGGTGCCGGCGAAGTCCATGTGATGATGTGAGTTTCCGAGCCAGAGGAGAGGTGTCCAGACCACGCGCTCGCTCAGCATGCCCCAAGCGCAGCCTGCGACTTCGCCCAGCAACATGCTGTCGGTGAAAACTGGCAGATGGCGCCCGTGTTGCTCGATGGCGGCAATCGGGATGACGACCGGTAGGTTGTTGGCGACTGCTGCCACGCTCGGCCAGTTTAACTCCTGTAGCAGCACGGCAGGCTTCCAGTTGAAGACGATAGACGGCGGGATGTTCCGGAATGGATAACCAGTGTAGTCGACCATCGGCCGTGAGCAAACCTTCTCGTTGGGCGGCCTCGCCCGAGTTTGAACGTGGCCACAGCAGGCGGTCGACATCAAACGACCTGCGGCTCAACCAGATACTGAACAAACCACTCTTTGGCTTGACGGGCGACTTCCTCGAGCGTGCCGGGTTCGGGAAAGAGGTGCGTTGCGCCGGGAACGACATAGAGTCGCGCAGGCATTTCATGCGTTCGTACGCCTGGCGATTAAGCTCGAGGACTTGCCGGTCATTGCCGCCGACGATGAGCATGCAGGGTGCCGTCACAAGCGGCAGTGCCTCATGAGCGAGATCCGGGCGTCCGCCGCGCGAGACTATGGCACGAACGGACTCGGGTGCTTGCGCCGCCGCCAGGAGTGCGGCCCCGGCTCCGGTGCTCGCGCCGAAGTATCCGAGCCGCAGGTGGGCTGTCTCGGGCCAGCCGGCGAGCCAGTGGGCCGCAGCTCGTAGGCGTGCGGCCAGGAGTGCGATGTCGAAAACCTTTGAGCGATCGGCGGCCTCTTCTTCTTCGAGTAGATCGATTAATAGTGTTGCCAGGCCGGCACCCTGCAACACCTGCGCGACGTACTGGTTCCGGGGACTCTTCCGACCGCTACCGCTGCCATGCGCGAAGAGGACGACCGCACGAGCATGATCGGGAAGCATGAGCGTTCCGTGTAGCATTCGTCCATCCGCGTCGATCGTCGCTTCGTGCTCGAGCACCGTGTGCAGGCGCGCGGCCGGATTGTCCTCAACACATCCAATTGAACAGCGAGCATCACGGCCAAGCAGTTCGCGGACCTCCTCATCCGTGGTTTGGGCAAAATCGTCGTACCACAAACCGACCGAGCGGAAGTTCTCGGGGGCCACGGCGCAGACGCAGCGATCGGCGATTCCCTCGAATTCGGCGCACGTCGAGCTGGCGCCGACGGGCACGGCGACCACGACTTGCAACGGCTCATACCGCCTGAGCGCTGAGAGGGCAGCACGCATGGTCGAGCCGGTTGCCAGGCCGTCGTCGATCAGGATCACGGTTTTTCCCTTGACCGGGGCGAGCGGGCGCCGGCTCGATAGATCGCCTCGCGGCGTTCGAGCTCCCGGCTTTCGATTTCGACTTCGGCCCTGAGCTCTTCCTGCGAGATCCCAAGCGCGTCGATGACCTCATCGTTGACGACGACGACCCCGCCGGATGCGATGGCTCCCATTGCCAGTTCCTCTTTCCCAGGCGCTCCGAGCTTTCGCACGAGGAAAACGTCGAGTGGAGCACGCAAGGCGAGGGCGACCTCGTAGGCGACCGGGACCCCACCCCGCGGCAGTCCGAGGACGATCACATCCGGGCGGCCGGAATACTCCTTGAGTTCTTCCGCCAGAACGCGGCCGGCATCGGCTCGATCCGCAAACGGTTTGCTCACGTCGGTTTCTCCTCTCCGGACGCGGCACGTATTCAAGCAAACCTACCGAGTCAACGGATACAAATCCAGGTGCTGGAGCGCGTCCAGGATCCAGGGGTGGCTCCAGGGATTACGAATGGCGTATCCCACTGACATGATCGAGATCGCAAGTGCCAGGAGCGCCAGCGGGCGAACCCAATTTCGAGTTTCACCCGGCTCAACACCTTTGGGCAACAAGAGGAGCCATAGCGGAATCATCCAGAGCAGCCAGCGCAAGCCCTGAGTGGAGCCGCCATAGTTCCGCGCTTTGGGGTTCCAAGTGTAGAATGCCAACACGATGATAGTAAGCACGGTCGTCAGATAGGCCAGCGCGACCATCGGCGGTCCATTCGCGGCGAAAATCGATCTTAGCCGGCCCCCGGCCCAAATAAGTCGGGTAGCTCCCCATGCCGAGAAGAAGAAGATTGGGGTCAGCGAGAGTACACCGTGATGTCCCAGCGTCATGTGAAAGAAGTAAACAGAATAGGGCTCAGGATTGACGTTGAGCGCGTCGAGGTCGAGCGGAGTCTTCCAGAGACTGCCTTCGTAAAGGTATTCGTCGGTTCCGAAGGATTCGTAAGCTATTCTGAGCTCGCCGAAGACTGCGTACTGTGCAGCAAGGAAAGCGCAAATCGGAATAAGCGCGGCTGGAACAAACCACACCAGTGTTTGGCGGGGATGGCGAAGGATTAGCAAGCAAAAGAGCAGCGGCAGCAGCGCAAGCGCCGGTAGATCATTGGCGGCTGCGAATGCAGCGAAGAATCCGGCGGCCGAGAATCGCCAGGCGGAGAGTAATCGGTCGTCCCAGATGCGGAGGAAGGCGTAGATCGCGAAGAACACGCTCAACGCGGCGACTGAGTGGTTGTTCAGAGTCTGTGTAAAGGGCAACAGATAAGTGGCGAATGCGGCGGCGATCAAGCAGAAAAACCAGGTCCAGTCACCGAGTGCCAGGCGGTCCAGCAGTCGGGTGAACAAGACCAGGAATATGCCGTAGGGAATGACGTTTAGCAGCACGATGATCGGCTTGAAATAGAAAATATAGGCTGGCCATTTTGCAGGGTCCTTGGGCGTTTCGAGGACGCCCTTGACCCTATTTGGTGAGGTGGAATCGGGCTGTTGCGTCCAGCGCGGCAGTCGCTCCTGGAAAACGACGCGATCGAGAGGAATGCCGGTGGCCCGCCGCGCCGGATAGAGAATTCCGGCGATCAACGTTGGCAAGAGTGCCGGCTTGCTAGAATAGAAGTGTTTGGCGGGCGACGAGCCGCTTGCTCCCGAAGGCTCACGCAGGACTTTGTCCTGAGTCTCGATCTGCCACGGGCATTCGTCGATGACGTAGGATCCTCGCTCGAGAAGGCTCCAGACGGTGCACCAGCGCGAGATGTCGTTTGCCCCCATCTGTGTGGGCTGGCGCAAGCAGTGTCCCAGCGCGAGCGAGGTTGCGGCGATGATAACGAGTTGGGCCGTAAGCCGTCTTGGCTCGGATTTCGCTGGAACAGGCTTGAACTCGTCCATCGATCGGTCTCCGTCGTACCGGTGAACCGCGCAATTGCCGGTTTTTCGGATAGAGTCGGGGAAGTCTACAAGAGAACGCGAGCTCAAGAAGGCGGCGGAGCGTGCGATTGGGCGGCAGCGGAGAGATTGTCACCTTCGCGAGCCGGAATTCGCTGGGCAATGCTGTAAAGATCCTCGGTGCGAATGTTGTAAGCGGTGACAAGCTCGGCCACGATTCCCATCGTCACGAGCTGGAGACCGACCAGGAAGAGCGCGATCGAATAAAATAGCAACGGGCGAGTGCCGATGGGCCGATTGGCCGGGTCGAGCCACATCACGGCCAGCGAAAGCATACCCAGTCCACCCAGGGCGAAGAGCGACAGACCGATTCCCCCCATCATGTGCAAGGGGCGCTCGCGGAATCGTGTCAGGAAACGCACAGTGAGCAAGTCGAGAAATCCCTTCATGAACCGGGAGGGCCCGTACTTCGAAGCCCCATGACGGCGGCGGCGATGCCGAACCTCGACTTCGCCCACACGAAATCCGCGGGCGTGCGCGAGTACCGGGACGAAACGATGGAGCTCGCCATAGAGGCCGATCTCGCGAAGCACCTCACAACGGTAAAGCTTGAAACCACAGTTGTGATCGTGCAGCCGGCAACCGGTAAGCCGGCTTACAAGCCAGTTGAAGACCCGGCTCGGATAGACCTTGTGCCAGGGGTCGTGGCGAGTTTTCTTCCAACCGCTGATAACATCGTACCCTTCTTCGAGCCGGTCGAGAAACCGGGGGATTTCCGCCGGATCATCTTGGAGATCGCCGTCCAGGGTGAAAACCAGGCTGCCTCGCGCGGATTGAAACGCGGCCGTCAGCGCCGCGGCTTTGCCGAAGTTGCGACGGAAGCGGATTGCGGCGACACGCGGGTCCCGCTCGGAAAGCGCAAGAATGATGCTCCAGGAACGGTCGCGGCTACCGTCGTCAACAAAGATGAACTCGACCGGGCCGCGCGCAACCCGGAAAAGACGGCACTCAACTCGCCGTAAAGCTCGGCCAAGCTTTCTGCCTCGTCACGCACGGGGATGACAACGCTGATCATGGATTCAGTTGATCTCGATCCTGGGGCAAGTTTTTCGCGGCGGAAGGCCATCGAAACCAGGGGAGGAAAACCGCTGCTCCAACGAGCTCGGTGGCCACCCACACCAAACGCAGTGAGAGTGCGGCGATGACAGCGTGGTCCGAGCCCAAAACCGGCGCCAGTGCCGACATCAGCACGCCCTCGCGCACACCGAGTCCGCCGGGGAGAACCGCCACGACAAACCCAGCCACCGTGGCCAGAGCCACGCTGGCAATCACCACGGGTGCCAGCCCAAGCGCGGCCAGGGCGTCGGCTGCCGCTGGATCAAAGGAGCGAATCACCGAGATCTGGCTCAGTCCGAGCAAGACCCAGCCGCCCCAGTTCCAGAAAAGCCCCTGTGCCAGGAGCCGTCCCGTGACTACAGGCAGAACGTCACGATCGACACCGGGGATCGGAACGGTTACCAGGCTCGCCACACGAACGAAGACCTGTGGCAGCACGACGACCAGAAACGCCAGACCCAAACCAAGCGCGGTGAGGCAGGCCAATCGATACACGGGCAGTTCGACCCTGCCCAGGCCCCAGAGAGTAAGCTCGACCGTATCTGTTCCGGTGGCGCCGGCAAACCCCGCGGCGGCGACCAAGCCTCCGGCGCTCATCATCACCAGTGTTTCGTAGAATGTGGCAACGGCCGCGGTTGATGCCCGTCCGCCGTAAGGAACGACCATATACGAGCGCACGACTACCACCATCGCCTTTCCGGGCACGTACTTGGCCAAGTGGCTGACAATGTACGCTCGCCAAGCGGGCAGAAGTGCCACGCGTGCCGGGCCCGATTGCAGAACGCGCTCGAAAAAAACAGCGTAGGCGAACAGTCCGGCTAGATAGAAAACGGCAGCCGCAGTCAGCCAGATCGGCTCAAAATGGAGCGATTCGCTCCGACCGCGCAGCTCGCTGTACGTGCGCAGAACATGACGTCCGACCGCCCAGAGGACGACGAGTGCCACGGCCGATTTGGCAGCCGTGATCGCCCAAGACCTCCAGCGCGGCCGAGCCATGGGGAGCACCTCCGGATCGACCTCGCAGCATTCTGGCCGGGAGTGTCAATCAAGGGTCCGGCGGGCGCTCGACGCGAGAAAAAGAGATCGCCGGCCGGTTTCCCGCCGGTCACCACCACACCCTGCCCCCAAAGTAACGGCCTGTCCGGGCGCGAGCAAGAGACGACCCGTGCTTCGCCGCAACTCGTCGAACCCGGCTTGGCAAGAAGGTTCGCCCGCAATAGAGTCTTTTCGTGCGACAGGAACCGAGGGCCGCTCTGGTGACGACTTCCATGAATTGCTCGGATCAGGCGCCGAATCGGCCGACAACGGACGATCACCCAGCCGCGCTCGACGCTGTATTGCTCGCCAGGCAATGTAAGATGCGGATGACGCGGCGATCGGGTCCGGGGGGCCAAAATCGGAATAAGGTCGAGACGGCGGTCGAATTAATTCACGGTCCGACCGGGGTGCGCGCCCAGGCGAGCGAGCGCCGGTCACAGCGGGAGAATCGCGAAGTCGCGCTGCGCCGGCTACGAATTGAACTAGCGATCTCGATCCGAAGAACGATCGATCTCGGCCAAGCCGGTAATGCGTTCGCTCCCAGCGCCTTGTGGCTGAAGCGCTGCCGCGCGGGACGACTTGTCGTGAACCCGGGCCACGCTGAATTCCCAGCTCTTCTGGCAGAGTCGCTTGACGTCTTGCGCCGAGTGCCTTTGAGCCCAAGACAGCCGCGATGGCGCTTGCGTGTACGCCGTCACAGTTGATCAAGCTCATCAAGGAGGAACCGCGTGCCCTGAGGTGGATTAATGAGGAGCGTTGCAAGAAGGGCCGACGACCCCTTCTCTGAGGAGGGACCGCAGGCCTTTGGTGAAATACAACACAGCGGAATGAGCATCGGAAAACTAGTTTCAGAGATCGTTCAGGCCTGATAGGGCGGTCAATTCATCGGCAGTGAGCTCCTGGAAGTGTCTACCCTGCTGTTGCAGTCCTTGCTGGAGGCGCAAGGCAATTTCGTGCAGTTCCGGAGAGTCGATCGTCGTGGCGAGGTCGGCGAGCTCAGTTGGGTCGAGCTCGCCTAAGTCCTGGCCCCGACGGTTGAGCTCGTGCTCCATCCTAAGAGCGGTTGCCCGCAATTCGGCATGAGTCTCGGCCGAGCCGCCGAAGATCAAAGTCTGGTCGCCGCGGGTAAGGCGCTGTTCGTCGCCGCCGTTATCCAGACCGAATCCGATGAAGGCGGCACGGAGACGGCGAGGACGGGGGCTGGATTGCTGCATCAGGCTCATCGCTCAGGAGACCTTTCGCGTGGGGGGTGCAAGAATCAACGCCTGATCGAGCGGAGACGCCGGCTTCAAACTGGCGGTCGTCCCACTCGTCACGCGATTGTGTTATCGGATTCTCTTCACCAATCAAACAGCGGAGGCTAGGAGAATCGAACGACTGGCATAGACGCGACCGGCAACGGTCTTACGATCCACCCAGGCAATCCCGTGCGACCGTGCGGGCAACGCGAAATGCCGCGCGAACCGTTATTCCACGAGCCTCGATTTGCTCCTCGCCGAACAACCTACCTTCGCTCGGGGGTAATCCGGCGAGACTAAGCGTAAGTGGCAGCAAGTCCAAGAACTGCCTGTACTTCTGTTGCAAATCATTACTAGCGGGTGTCTGGTCTGCCACGGCGTTGGCTCCTCATTCCCGGTTGGTTAAGTGGATGGTTCCTGTGCAGAAAGGGCGTGTTTCATCATCCGATTGACGGGGAAAGTGAGCGAGAAAAACAACGGGCGGTGGGCGCTCCGGGCCTCGCCACCCGGCACGGTTGCAATCACCACCATAGACACTAGCGCGCCCGGGTCGATTCGAGCAAGGCATGAACGGCGTTTTTGGTGGATGACGATGCGGGCCGATCCTCGAAGTGTGGCGGGGGCTGGATACGAAAACCCCGCGATCGTCGCCATTGGCGATCGTCAGGTGCCGGGTGCTCCTCTGGATTTTGGAGTTGAGATTGATTAAAGGATGTGGGCGTGGAGGTTGAGGAGGAACAAGGAGGTTTGACATAAGCGAGGGTGCAGGGATGCCAACGCTTACGATCGAATATCGCGATGAGCAACATCGTATCGCCTTGGAGCAAGCGATTGCCTACGTCGCCGAGTTCCGCCAAGTTGCCCAAGACGCCCCCAGCGGGTTCGTCCTTGAAGCGTGTGAGAAGCTGGCTCTGGGCGAGGGTCGCGCCCTGCTCCGCTCTACGCTCGCTGCTGCGCTGCAAAGTCGAATCGAACTGAGCGAAGAAAAAGGGGGGAGGCTCGCCTCTGCCCCAAAGCGCACCCCGGACGCTCCAAGGGCCGGCATTCGCGCACAATCCTGACTTCCGTTGGCCCCATCACTCTGGAGCGGATTTATTTCCTTTGTCCGACTTGTGAGCAAGGGGACTTTGGTGCGGATCGTGTTTTAGGGATGGACGGCTATGTAACGCGCGGGGCATGTCGCATGGCCTGATTGTTGGGCGTCCAACAGTCGTTTGCCCGCGCCGAGTTGGCTCTGGCCGAGGTCGCCGGCTGGCAGCTTGATGACAACACCATTCGTCGCCTCTGCCATGCTACAGCGGCTACGGCCAACGATAGCCGCGAGGAACGTGCCACGGCGAAGGCGTTTGCCGAGGCTGACGGGGACATCGAGTTGCAAATCGACGCGGGGAAGGTCAACACGCTAGAGGGTTGGCGCGACGTGAAGGTGGCTGTTTTTGACCGAAGGAAACGGGGCGAGCCAACGACGGCGAAGGCTCCATTAAGCAGTTGCTCAACAAGCGACTCAAGCAAACGGCGGCACGCTGGAAGGTCGAGCATGTTGGACCGTTTGTGGAATTGGGGGCATTAGCGGCAGGCACCGAGTGGCAGGCGTTCTGGGAAACGAACTGAACCGCCCGCCAAAATCGAGAGGAGCACCCTCAGGTGCCATTGCCTTTGACGAACTCAGGTTAAACGGATAAGATAATCTCAAGTCCAAACGACGACGGTGATTCTAACGGTTCATGTTGACAGACGAATGTTCCTGGAGGATTGATTGATTCGACAAGGTGTTGAGGAACCCGTTGCCGGGTTCCATTCCATGGGCCTGAGCCACACGATGCTCCAGGCTCTCAAGCATTGCCGCTACGTGAGTCCCACTCCCATCCAAGCGGCTCTTATTCCTGAGGCTCTCGAAGGTCACGACGTGATCGGCCAGGCCAAAACGGGCACGGGAAAGACGGCAGCATTCGGGATTCCACTGATCCAGATGATGGAGGCCCGCGGGCGAGGCCCGCAGGGGATTGTGCTCGCGCCGACTCGCGAACTCACACAGCAGATCGTCGCCGAGTTGCAGAAACTCGCGCTGGGGTGTCCCGTATCAGTCTGTGGCATTTTTGGCGGCGAGCCGATCGAAAAACAGATTCGCGCACTCACGCGCGGAGTTGACCTGATTGTAGGTACCCCAGGGCGTGTACTCGATCACATCGAGAGACGAACGCTCTATCTGGGAGATATCGTTCACGTCGTACTCGATGAGGCCGATCGCATGCTCGACATCGGGTTCCGGCCCGATATCGAACGCATTCTCCGCAAACTGCCGTCACCGCGGCAGACGTTACTGCTGTCGGCTACGATCAACGCTGACGTCACGAAGCTTGCGCATCGGTACATGTACGAGCCGATCGAGGTCAATTTATCTCGGGACGAGATTTCCGTCGAGTCCATAAAGCAATATTACATCCCGGTCTCGGGCGAACAGAAGCTCGACTTGCTCTTGCTGCTGCTCAAGCGCGACCAGCCCAGGCAATGCATTGTCTTTACTCGCACCCGGCGCGGGGCCGACCGGCTCGCCGATCGGCTGCACCGCGTGGTCAAAGGTGTTTCGGCCATTCACGGCGAGCTTCCTCAATCGACCCGGGATCGAGTGATGCGAGGCTTCCGGAGCGGGCAGATTTCAGTGCTGGTCGCCACCGACGTCGTCGGACGCGGCATCGACGTCGAGGGGATCAGCCACGTGATCAATTACGACATGCCGGACGATCCCGAGAACTACGTCCACCGGATCGGCCGCACGGGACGCATGGGCAAGGACGGCGTTGCCTACTTATTCGTCTGCCCGGACCAGGGAGACCCGCTCACCGCGATCGAGAACTTGGTGAACCGGGTGATTCCGCCACTCGAGATCGATGGATTCTCACCGAGCCGAACAAGAGCCGAGCCGGTCGCGCGCGAGTTATTCAACACAGCAGTCAGCCGGTCGCTCTCGATGGCGGCGCGTTAGCCGCACTTCGTCACGACGGCTTCACTTTGCCTAGCGCTTCAAAGAGCGATCGGGCTTGTTCGAGGAACTCAGGTGCGGCTATATTCGCGTAATCCTCACCGTAAAGAACCCGGTCGCTAGAAGCCATCAGCCGGCCGGCTTTTGATCCTAGATCCACGGATCGGCTCACCGATGCAACGCCTTTTGAGGCTTCGTCCGGCGTCAACGCGCCGGGCGGTCGTTTCGCGCCCAACTCCAGGTAGTGAATCAGCAGGTCTCTAACCCGGCGTGCTGCCGGACGAAGAGGGCCTTCCGCATCGTCGTTTGACGGCACCGTCGCGCTCGATCTCTGGAATACTGCGGTCCCAGGCAGAAAACCATCCAGCGAAAGGCTTCGAGCCATTCCAGCGGCGAAATGCCGGGCCGCAGACTCTCTGGCGAGGCGCCGGGTGTGCAGGTGCCCCCGCACGACGGTGAGCGAAGTATACGCCGCAGCGAGCGCGAGGGCTGAGAGACTCCACGCAATCCATCGGCCGTCGAGTGATGGACGTACGGGACGTGACAGCGACCCGTCGTCGATGGTGCCCGGATCGAAGGGCAGAACCGCGACAACGTGTATCGGCACACTCGGGGTCGCCTGGGTCATGAAGCGCGACAACGTAGGCTCGAACGAAGCGATGGAGATCGGCGGAAGCATCGCTTCGCCGGGACGCGAGGGCCTGAGGTGATAAGTAAATGTGCGCTGGGGCGGCTCGTCGTTGGTCTGGGTTGGCCCGGTCCTGATTCGCAGGCCGAGTGGAACGCGATCGTAGCGCGTCAACTCTGGAGGTTCGGTCATGCCCCAGGCTGCAGGGCCAGAGGCCGTAATTCGGAAATCGAACTCCTGACCAACGCGAACCGCGCTCGCCGACACCTCAGCCCGGAGTGTGAACCGCCCGACTCCCCCGAGGAACGCGGCTGGCCGGCCGGCCGCCGGTACGGGAAGAATCTCGACCTTGAGGCTCTGGCCACGCTCCGTTCGTTCCTCAACGTGGACCGGAACCGAGGGGATCTGCAGCAATCCCGGGCGCGTGGGGACCACGCGAAAGCGAATAATGAACACATTCTCTTCTGACACGATGGAGCCGATCCCCGATCGACTGATCGGTCTCGTGTCGGTGCCGATGTGCCACGCTCTTGCGTGCGGGATGGTGGGCAGTTCGATCCTGGGCGGCCGCCGCTGGCCGGCAACACGGATCCGAAACTCGATTCCTTGGCCGACAAAATACGGTCCGCGGCCGACTTCTGCCTGGACGTGAACCGGATCGTCGGATGCTCTGGAAATCCCCCCCACGAACGCGAGCGCGAGGCTGATGAACCAACGGTGTCGACGGGAGACGAAGCCGCTAGGGATTGAAGTCACTTGATACAGCCAAGTCTCGACACTTTTTGGTAGCATTCGCACGCCCGAATCCGGTTCCGGTGGTATCCCGAGCAGTCTAATGGATCATGGTTTGCCGATTATGCAGCCTGTCAGGACTTTATCGCGCACCTTCCGGCGCCAGCCTCAAGCCGACTAGCGTGGAGAGCGGAGTTTACCAATCCTTGCCCTGAACTGGCGACTCGGGCGGAAGCTCTTCGGGGAGACGCCGCCTCTCGACGGCCTCGCGAATGTGCTCGAGTGCGGCGTCGAGCCGATCCTCGGGCGTGTCTCCGCGGGTTCCCTGAGGTGCTTGACCAGTCCGCCCGGCACCGCCCATTCGACGCCGACGAGCAGGCGGGCGGTTTCGCTCGTCTTGTTGATCGCCATCGGAGTTTGCGCCTCCGCCGGAGGCGCCGGTATCCGCCTGGCTGTCCGGCGGTTCGTCGCCGCCATTTTGCTGCGGATTTGGGCCTCGGCGTCCGCTCTGGCGCGGCGAAGGAGACTGTCCGTCGGGATTGTCGCCGTCAGCGATTGCCGGCGCCTGTGCCTGCTCGATCGCAAACCGGCGATTGATTTCGGCATCACGGCGGACATGCCCAACCGACGCACCGCCGGCCGTCGAGCTCAGGCAGGCGTCGTAGGATTTGATTGCCGCCGTAACCTCACCCAGGGCGAGCGATGTGTTACCGAGAGCGTAATCAATCTTCATTCGCAAGACAGAGTCAGCGCTCAGGCGGGCTTCCTGGTATCGCTCGCGAGCCTCAGCGTACCGCTTGAGCTGATAGAGCGTAGCCGCGGCGTTGTATCGCGCGACCGCGGAGCGCGGCGCGAGCTCGGTCGCCTTCTCGAACGACTCAAGCGCCGCTTCGAGCCGACCGGCGTCATATGAGGCCCGCCCCTGGCCCACCGCCAACTGCGCCGATTCCGCCGGGACCCGCGGAGGATGATCCGCAGCGCCGGCGGCTAAGATCGCCGTGACAACTACCGAGGCAGGTCCAAGGCTTCGCAGTTGGCGACGCCAGCGCGAGCTTCCGAGCCAGCTCAAGCGCCAGTGCCAGCTCCGATGAGCCGGCAAACAACCGATGATGAGCAAGGCGAACGCCGTCAACAAGAACAACGGGTAACGTTCGGCCTTGCCGGCAAGCCTGGCGGCTTGATGCTGGCGGTGCGCCAGGGGCTCGATCTTGGACTCGTACAGTGTGCCGAGATCGCCCGAGGACAACCCCAGCTTGACAATTGTGCCGCCGGTCGCGCGAGCGATTGCCTCCAATGCCGCATCAGACCGTATCGATAACACTTTCTTGCCCTGAAACATCAGGGGCTCGGGTGTCTTGGCGGTCGGCACCGGATGGCCTTCCTTGTCATCGCCGATCGACACGGTATGGACGACGATATCCTGCTCGCGAAGGCGCTCCAGCCGTGAGCGCCATCGATCGGCGTGGTCCTCTCCGTCGGAGAAGATCACGATGGCGCGTCCCTGCGCATGCTCCTGAGGGTCGACGGCCACAGCTTCGACGGCGGCATCCAGGGCGGCGCCCAGGTCAGTCCCGCCGGGCGTGACAGAGCCAGGCCGCAGGCGATCGAGCGCGTCGAGCACGGCGCCCAGGTTTTCCGTGAGCGGGCAGCGGAGCACGCCGCGCCCGGCAAAGGCCACTACCGCCGCTCGGTTGGACGGATCTTGGCCCAGCGTGTTCACCAGACTTGCGGCGACTTCGATTGCGACCGCCAAACGGTTCGGGACCGCATCCTCGGCCGCCATGCTCCGGCTGGCATCGACGACGAGTACAAGGTCGTGGCCCGGTGGAAGGTTGGGCGCGGGTAGATTTCCCCAACGGGGCTGCGCGACCGCAATGATCAGACACACAATCGATCCGACGATCGCCAGAGTTCCATCCCGCGACGGGCGACCACGTTGAGCGAGCGACTGCCACCGCTTCCACCGTCGCCACCGACCGCGGGCCGTCCAGATCAAGAGCGGCACCAAGAAGGCCAGGAGCCAGAGTAAGTCGGGATGGGCAAAGCTCATCGCCAGCTCCCCGCAATGGCAGGCCGTTTTGCCGGGGTATGTCTTGTCGAACCAACGGAACCCGACGAATCCCGGTAAGGGCAACTGCTAGTCATGGCAATCGCCCCAACTTCCCCAAACGCAGAAAACGTTCCACGAACAGCAGGATCAAGGCGGCGCCCGCACACACTGCAAAGTGTTCATTATATCGTGTGAGGATCTGGCCGCGAATCGGGCTTTTCTCGAGCGAGTCAATCGTTCTGAAAACGTCGTCGAGCGCATCGGCATCGGTTGCGACGAACGAACGTCCCCCCGTTAGCTCCGCCAATTTTTGCAGAAGCGGCACATTCGGGCCCTCGCCCTCGCCGGTGGCCGGGCGCTGCCGCATCGGATCGACGCCAGGCGGAGGGCCACCAATATGGCCAATTGCGATCGTGTGCACCGTGATGTCCAGTCCTCGGGCGATCATCGCTCCCTCCACGGGATCAAGCGGTTTCGGACCAGATGGCTCGTTGTGACCGTCCGTCAGAAGAATCAAAACCTTCCTTTTCGGCGGTGCGACCAGGAGTGCGTCGAGACCAACAGCGATCGCATCGCCGATGTTGGTTCCATCATCCCCCGGCAGTGGCGTGCGGACATTCGCCACACTTTCGATCAAGAAAGGGTGATTGAGCATCGGCGGGCAAGCCAGCCCGGGATAATTGGCAAACACAACCAGGCCGATCAGATCGTCGGGCCGCGCTTCGACAAACTGCACAAATGTTTTCTTGGCCGCATCGAGGCGTGAAATGGTCCTGGTTCCGTGGTCGGTCGGGAAGTCGAGCGTCTTCATGCTCGAGCTCTGGTCGAGCGCGACCACGATCGCGACTCCCTGCGCGGCAATCCTGGTCCAGCCTCCTACGGTCCGCGGGCCAGCCAGCGCCACGGCCAAGGCACCAATCGCCAGTGTGCACAACAATGTTGGCAATTGTCGCAGCCAAAGCCAACTGATTCGCCGCTTGGGCGGAAAGCCGTCAAGGCTTGGCCAGGTGATCCGCGGCCTGGCGCGATCCATCAGCCAGGGAAGCGGGAGCAGGATCGTGAGCCAGAGCCATCCGGGCTGAGCAAAATGTGTCACGCGTACCTCGATGCAGAGTCTTTCCTTCCACCGGTACGGCCCTGGCTACCGGAAATCAAGGCTGCTCGGGCCGCCAGCGCGCGTGAAAGCGCCGCGTCGGGATCTCGGTCCAGTACGGTGATATGGCCCATCTTGCGACCGGGGATCGCCGTTTGCTTTCCATAAAGATGCACTCTGACGCCCGGATCGAGTGCGAGTGCAGCCTCCCAGCGCGGCTCGCCGCCCGCAAGCTCCCACAGGTCGCCCAGCAGGTTCACCATCGCCGCCGGTGAGACCAGTTCCGTCTCCCCGAGCGGCAGCCCGCATAGTGCTCGCACCTGCTGTTCGAACTGGCTGGCAGCGCTCGCTTCGATCGTTAGATGGCCCGAGTTGTGCGGGCGGGGGGCGATCTCGTTGACAAGCAGGCTGCCATCCGCTTTCAAAAAGAATTCAACTGTCAAGACACCAACCGTGGCCAGAGCGGCGGCGACAGCCAGCGCGAGCCGACGTGCCTCTTGTGTCACGATCGGTCCGACGGCGGCGGGCATCGTCGTGGTATCGAGAAGATGGCGCTCGTGCCGGTTCATGGCCACTGGATGGCAGACGGCTTGTCCATCGAAGCCGCGAGCGACAACCACGGAAAGCTCGGCAGCGAATTCGACCACCGCCTCTGCCACGCAGTGCGGCCGCCCAAGGCTGGCCCATGCGCCCGCGGCGTCAGCCCGGGCCTTGACCAGGACCTGGCCTTTTCCGTCGTACCCGGAGGAGGCTGTTTTGAGGATGAGCGGCAGGCCAAGACTTGCGACGGCGCTCTGAAGCTCGGAATCGCTCCGCACGGCGTGCCAGGCCGTATGCGGCAGGTTGATTCGGGCTAGAAATCGTTTCTCCCGAAGTCGATTCTGGCAGATCCAGGCGGTTCGCCAGCCTGGGCGCACCACTCGGTTTCGTGTGAGCCAGCGCAGCGCGTGGGCCGGGACGTTCTCAAACTCGACAGTGACAGCATCGGCCTGGCGGGCGAACTCACGTAACGTGGGCAGATCGTCTGAGGATCCGATCACTCGCCAGTGGGCGAGTTGGGCGGCAGGGTCGTCGGAATGGGCCGCGAGGACGCCCGCCCGATAACCCATGCGCTGCGCGGCCTGGATGAACATTCGGCCGAGCTGACCGCTGCCGACGACGCCCAGCGCTGCGGGAGGATACAGCGCACCGTTCTTTACCGGGTCTCCATGTCCCGAAGCGAGGCTCATGCGGGCGCCTCTTCCACAGCATCGGTCTGCGCCTGACGAAATCGGGCCAAGGCTTGGCGGATCTCCGGGTACTTCCGACCCAGGATGGCCGCCGCCAGGATGGCCGCGTTGGCTGCACCCGAAGCCCCGATTGCAAGCGTGCCGACCGGCACGCCACGTGGCATCTGCACGATCGAGAGCAGCGAATCCATTCCCCGCAGCGTCTTGCTTTCCACCGGTACGCCCAGCACGGGCAACATCGTGATGGCCGCCAGCATGCCGGGAAGATGCGCGGCACCACCGGCACCAGCGATCACGACTTCCAGGCCCCGGCCCTCCGCCTCTCGCCCGTAGCGAAAGAGCCGTTCCGGAGTTCGGTGCGCGGAGACCACTTTCGACTCGTGAGGAATTCCCAACTCCGCTAACAGCTCGCTGCAATGGCGCATCGTTTCCCAGTCGGATTTGCTGCCCATCACGACCCCGACCAGCGGTGTTTCCGATGTTTCCTTTGCCATGTCGTTCCGGATGGATTAGCCTCGTCCAGAGTGATTCGCACCTGGAGAATGTACTGACCCTCGCCAGCGAGTTCATTGTACCTGAAGTATAATCCGCCAGACGATCCAACTTCGCCGGCCACAAATTGACCGCATCGGACCGAACGAGCAGAATCAGCAACAGGACGCGCGTTGGCTTGATTCGAAACTCATGGAGTGTTTGATGAATCAAGACAAGATACGACTGGCTGTGATCGGCTGTGGCGGGTTCGGCCTCTACGCGCTGCAGCAGTTCACTCAAGTGCCGGGTGTCAGGCTGGTCGGCATGGCGGGAACGAACCGGGCGGCAGCATACGCCGCGGCCGAGCGTTTCGGTATTCCGGATATCGAGGACGTCGATGTGCTTCTGGCGCGAGACGACGTCGACATGGTCTACATCGCGACTCCTCCGTTTCTTCACGCACCTCAGGGCCTCGCAGCGCTTGAGGCGGGCAAGCACGTTTTGTGCGAGAAACCGCTGGCGATGACGCTCGAGGAGGCCGACGGTATGATCAGGGCCGTGCGCGAGCGAGACCTCCTGCTCGCGGTCAACCTGATGCAGAGGTACAACCCCATCTTCGATGCAGTCAAACACCTGATCCAATCTCGCCTCCTGGGTGATCTCTTGCACGGATACTTCGAAAACTACGCCTCGGATGAAAACCTGCCGCACGAACACTGGTTCTGGGACAAGGCCAAGAGCGGCGGCATCTTCATCGAGCACGGCGTGCACTTCTTCGATCTCTTTGCCGGCTGGCTGAGCCCCGGCAGCGTGGTGGCCGCACAATGCGGAATTCGACCCGGCTCCTCACCCCGGATCGAGGAGCACGTCCATTGCACGGTGCGTTACGGCTCGACGATCCTCGTCAACTTCTATCATGGTTTCCATCAGGCCGGCCGGATGGACAGGCAGGAGCTGCGGCTGGTCTTTGAATGGGGCGATGTGACACTGTATGACTGGGTGCCGACACACGTCCGTATTCACGCGATCGTTGATGAGGCGCAAACTCGCGCTCTCAGTGATCTGTTTCCCGGATCCAGGCTCGACGCTTCAACCGTCTTTTCGCCCAAAGATCGCGCTTGCCACGCGCGGGGAAATCCACTGGATGTCTATCAGACCATCGAGCTTTCCTGGGGCCAGGGTACGAACAAGTCACACCGCTACGGCGAGCTGCTTCGCGCCCTCATGGCCGACCAGATCGCCTGGATTCGCGACCGTTCCCACGCGAGGAAGATTGACGAAACCAATGGACGAGATTCGCTCGCCGCCGCCTGTGCCGCGGAGGGGCTGGCGAGCGCCTGAAAGGCCTTTGGTCATTCAGGGAAAGGCGAAGCTCCCGCCGAGCCGCGCGGGCGTCGGATTTGTGACGAGACGCACTGTACGGGAATCTTGCTTGATGTTTTGAGGTTTGTCTCCTTGCGAAGGAGCCTCCCAGTGCTCTTGAAACGCCAGTTCGAACGATTGCTCTTGAGTCCCTCCGATCTCGAACCTCTGCGCGATGATTTTCAGGTTGTCGGAGTGTTCAATCCCGGCGCGATCAAGGTCGGTGGCGAAGTCATTCTGATGGTTCGCGTGGCCGAGCGACCGAGTGAAAGGCGCCGAGGTCACACCGCGCTGCCGCGCTGGTCGCCGGACGATAGCCTGAAGATCGACTGGGTTGCCGACGACGAGATCGAGGTGCTCGACCCGCGCGTTGTCAAACGAAAGGCCGATGGATTGGTGCGGTTGACGTTCATCTCGCATCTGCGCGTCGTGCGCTGCGGGGATGGGCGTTCGGTGCGTGAGATCACGGACGTGCGATTTCTTCCCGAATCGGACCTCGAGGAATATGGCGTCGAGGACCCGCGAATCACGGCGCTCGACGGCCGGTTTTACATCACATACGTTTCAGTTTCGCGTCATGGTGCGGGAACCGCGCTGGCCTCGACGACCGATTTCAAGAGCTTCGATCGCCATGGCATGATCTTTTGCCCGGAGAACAAGGACGTCGTGCTGTTCCCGGAGCGAATTGGCGGCGAATACGTCGCGCTGCATCGCCCCAACGCAGCGACGCCCTTCTGCCGGCCCGAAATGTGGGTGGCGCGGTCGAGCGACCTGATTCATTGGGGCCGGCACGAATGCCTGCACGGCGGCGGAGCCGAATGGGAGACCGGCCGCGTCGGTGCCGGCACGCCGCCAGTGCGCTCGCCCGAAGGCTGGGTCGAGATCTATCACGGCAACCGGCAGCCATCCCGGCCGGGAGAGGTGGGTATGTATTCCACCGGTGTGCTGTTGCTCGACTTTGATGCCCCGGCGAAAATCCTCCGCAGGACGGAGACGTCCGTATTCGAGCCCACGACCGAATACGAGCAAATCGGATTTGTGCCGGATGTCGTCTTCCCGACGGGAATCGTCGAGACCGCGAGCTCTTATCTCCTTTACTATGGTGCTGCGGATAGCTGTACGGCGGTGGTTGAGTTTTCGCATGACGAAGTCTTGAACGCGATGGTATGAACGACGACACGATTCGATGAATTCGTGAGGAAGGAGTATTCTTAAATACCGCTCCTCAACAACCGGTCGATCGCTGCGGCCAGTAGCTCGGGTTTCTGGCTGCCGATCAGGAGTTTTGAGCCGTCGGTCAGTTCGAGGCGGACGCCGCGATTGCCGCGCGCAATGAGCGCGCGTTCGCCATCCCGTCCCGATCGTATACCCCAGAAGCCGTAATCGGCGATCGGGCGATATGTCACCACTTCAACAGAGCGAACCGTGTCGAGCGGCAGCACGCGGCGATAGGTTGGGATCCAGCCGAACCACACCCGCAAGTTAGTCGGTGTGACTTCGGTCGTCATGTGCAAAAGGAAGACGATCACGACCATCAAAAGGCCCAACCCAAGCGCCAATCCCAGGCCGAATTCAAGAGACAGAACGCGCCCTGCGCAAGCCCAAAGCCGGTCAAGCTCTCACCGACGGCAATGAAACTGTAGATCCGCCAATCAAAATACTGTTCCTCGCGGTAGATGACCGCCGCGGGTTGGAGGGTCACAAGCGATGACACGCCTAGCACCCTCCTTTCGATTCCGCGGCCTTCGTTTCCCATGGTACTGGCAACCGGAGAAGGGCCTGGCGGCCCAGGTCGGCCAGGCGATCAGGATCAACCTGCCAGAGATGCGGATTGAGGACTTCGAGCGAGACATGGCCGTCGTATCCAATCTGGCCCAGGCGCTCGATCAATGGGCCAAGCGGAAAATCCCCCTCACCCGGCAAGATGCGATCACTGTCTGAGGCCACCTCGCGCGGCGTGCCGATCAAGTCGCTCACCTGGACCCACGCGAGTGACTGCGCAGTCAATTGTGCGAGATCCTCGGTCTTGCTCGGACCGGTGAAGAAATGAAACACATCGAGGCAGATGCCGGCGCTTGTGGCGCCGGATTGTTCGATCAAGGCCAGCGCCGTCTCGAGGCAGGCGCAGAACGGCGATGTCTTTTGAAACTCGAGCGCCAGCCGCACGCCGAAAGTCGCCGCCATCTCGGAGGCTTCACCGAGACTTGCGGCAGCGCGAACATAATCTTCATGGTTCGGCTGCGCCACGAAATCCGGCGTCACGATGAGTACAGGCACTGCGAGCTCCGCGAGTATTGCCAGACGGTTCGCAAAGTGCTTCCAGTGTGCCTTCTGCCCGTCCCCGCGCGAGAGGAGAAGACCTCCCTGGGAAGCCGCGGCGACGGGTCGGATGCCCTCGGATTCCAGCATCGTTCGGACTTGTGTAAGCGTGTGGTCCTGCAGAAACGTTTCGAGCTTGGTCAACCAGATTTCGACGTCGGTCCAGCCATTGCGCGAGAAAATGGCCGGGTCCGCCTCGAAGTGGTTCTTCAAGGTCGTCGCTTGGCTGATGCAGGGCTTCATGGTATCGATTCAGAACCCGACGATCCCCTCCGCAGTGTTGCCATTGCCAAATTCAAGGGCTCGCCTCCGGCATGCCACGACCTTCGAGCAAGTCGTCCAGGGCCGCACGCATGCCGGAACTTGCAACCCGCCACTGGCGGCAAGTGTCGCGATCACGAATCGTGACGGTATCGTCAGTCAAGGTCTGGCTGTCGACGGTCACACAGAACGGGGTTCCGGCCTCATCCTGACGGCGATAACGGCGGCCGATGGCTCCCTTCTCGTCGTACGCGACATTGTGGTGGCGCTTGAGTTCGCGATAAATCGCCTCGGCCCTTTCAGGCATGCCGTCACGCTTGACAAGCGGAAAGATCGCCGCCTTGATCGGCGCAATCCGCGGGTGGAATTTCAGCACGGTGCGCGACTCACCGCCGACTTCGTCGACTGCATAAGCCTCGCACAAGAAAGCCAGGGTGGCCCGGTCTGCCCCCGCCGAGGGTTCGACGACGTGCGGCACGAACCGCTCCTTGCGATCTTCGTCGAAATAACTCAAGTCCTTGCCGCTGTATTTCATGTGCTGAGTCAAGTCGTACTCACCCCGGTGGGCGATTCCCTCGAGCTCGCTGATTCCGAACGGAAAGGCATACTCGATGTCGGCAGTCGCCGTCGAGTAGAATGCCAGCTCATCGGCGTCGTGGTCGCGCAGCCTGAGCCTGTCCGACTGGAGCCCAAGCTCGACGTACCAGTCGAATCGCGCCTTTCGCCAGTAGGCGTACCACTCTTTGGCCTCTTCGGGACGGCAGAAAAACTCGATCTCCATCTGCTCAAACTCGCGCGAACGGAAGGTGAAATTGCGGGGATTGATCTCGTTGCGGAAACTCTTGCCGATCTCGCGATTCCGAATGGAATCTTGACCCGCCCGGTATCGACCACGTTCTTGAAATTGGCAAAAATTCCTTGCGCCGTCTCCGGGCGCAGGTAGGCGACGTTGGACTCGTTTTCGAGTGCCCCGACAAACGTCTTGAACATCAGATTGAACGCGCGGGGCTCGGTCAGGGTGCCGCGCTCGTCGGTAGAAGGACCCACCACTTTCTCGCGATCGCCGGGATCGAGCTGCAGGTAGGGAATCACCGACGGCGGCGCGACCGGCTGGCCGAATCGTTTGGCGAGCTTGGCCGCCTTCTTCTCCGGCAGCTCGGCGGCCTCGCCCGCGGTGCCGCCCAAGCCGGCCAGCCAGGCTTCCGTTGGCTCTCCCTTGTGGTTGACGGCGGGGAAAACATAGGCGAAGACGAAAAGCTGGTCGGCCCGATAGCGCTCCTTGGTCGCGCGACAGTCGACCATCGGGTCGGAAAAACCACCGACGTGCCCCGACGCCTCCCATACCTTGGGGTTCATGATGATCGAGCAGTCGAGCCCCACCATGTCATCGCGCATCTGGACGTTGTCACGCCACCAGGCTTCCTTGATGTTCCGCTTCAGCTCCACACCCAGTGGTCCATAGTCCCAGAATCCATTGATCCCGCCGTAAACTTCACTCGAGGGGAAAACAAATCCCCGTCTTTTGCAGAGTGAGACCAGCTTGTCCATGTCGTCCAGCATCTCGTCACCTTCCTGAAGGGGGACGCGGCGACAATCGCCTCGCCCGGCTTGTCGCTTCAAACCGCCACAACCCGCAATGGTTCTCGCTCCAGCATGGCCACCAGCGGCAGATGGTCAACCCGGCTCGAAGCGTCGAAATCAACGGCCAAGCCGATCCCATCCAGGTTCCTTCCACCTCGGCCTAAACTCAGGAGAGACGACAGAGTACGGCTCTCCAAAAACCGTTCCACATCGTTCCACTGGCAAACGACCATCAGGGCTTCATCATTGCCGAAACAGCTTGAAACAGGCTCAGCCGGCACGTTGACGAGCTGAGCCGCCAGTGCCCCTGCCAGTAGGCTGTCTTCCAGGCTGATGTGGCCATCGGTACCGGCGCAGATGATGTGCACAGGGTGTTTGTGGTCTTTCTTCAGAAACTGAACCGACAGCTCTGTCGAAGTCGCCCGCAAGTTCCCAAAACTGGCGATGTACACACGCTCGGCTTCAAGGCTGGCAAGAATCGCCCGGGTGCCGTTGGTCGTTGTCATCACCAGCGTTTTTCCTTGACAGACTTCTTCTGTAAAGTCGCCTGGTGAGTTTCCCAGGTCGAACCCCGGAATCGGCAGTCCCTGGCGTTCGCCAGCCAAGAGCGCCGTGTCCTCCGGCAGGGTGGCGGCGATTTCCCTGGCTTCATCGATCTCGCCACAAGGGATGATCCCGACACAACCTGCCGCCAAGGCATGGACCATCACTGTGGTTGCTCGCAGCACGTCAACGACGACCGCCACGCCACCCCGGAGCAAACCATGCGGAATGAGCCTCGGCAGCAGATGAACGTAAACGTGTGCCTGATCTTCTGGAGGCAAGGCCGTGCTCGGCTCCATGATCGCCATTCGAATCCCGTCAAACAAAGGGCGGCTGCCATCGACGATGGTCGCACGAAAACACGTCCACTCAAGGCGCCGCCCGAGTAAGCCGGGAGAGATGTTAACGACTAAGGTATACGCGACCCCATTCCGGGAATCCATCCCTGATCAGTGCTCTCGATCGGCGACAAGACGCGCAACCCACACTTCCCACAACCGGACATAGCGCCGATCGCACCATTACGCTAACATGCTTGCGACCACGATCGCCACCTTCGCCTTCCCCAGAACGACGACTTCCTGTACCCTCCCCGTCGTTATTGCCGGTCGTCAAGGCACCGCAAAGTCTGAACTTCCTTTTCCGGCACGCCACCGTCAATCACCTTCCCCTTTTAATGCAAGGGTGCATGGATGCGCGAGCCGACCGGACACTATCTACCGCTGCCGGGGCCGCGGAAGTTCATTAGCGACCTGGTTCATTTTGCGCGGAGGATCCCGTCGGCGCCGGTCGCGCGAGAGATCGATGTTTCCGCGCTGTCGGACGCGAGGGTGCGGCATCCCGCGCGGCCGTCTTGGTCGTGTGTTTTCATGAAGGCCTACGCTTTGGTGGGAGCTGCGAACTGCGCCGTTGCGGCGATCATTGTTGGAATTCCCATGGCCCCGGCTATACCAGCACCCCTGGATGAACTGTGCCATGGCGATCGAGCGAGTTTATCAAGGCGAAGAAGGCGTTTTCGTCGGGATCTTCCGGCGCCCGAGCAACAAACTCTGAGCCAGCTTCAGCAGGCAGTCGCCTGGTACAAGAACGAGACGCTCGAAAAGGTTGGGTTCTACCGGATGGCGCTGCGGTTCAGCAAGGCACCGACGCCGCTGAGACGGTTGTTGTGGTGGGGCACGCTGAATATTTCGGGTTTCAAGCGGAGCAAGCGATTCGGCACATTCGGCCTTTCGAGCTACGGGGCACTGGGGGCCGAGCAGATTCATCCGATCTCACCGCTGTCGACCACGCTCACTTACGGTCCGATTGACCCGACCACCGGCCGGGTGATCGTCAAGCTGATCTACGACCATCGCGTCTTGGACGGAGCCTACGTCGCCCGCCGTCTTCGCGAGCTGGAAGAGACGTTGAACGGCCCGATTCTCGATGAGCTGCGAGAAAATCAGGGTGATGGCCTCGCCGACTCACTCGCCGCTCCACCCCCGAACGTCGAGCCCCTGTTGAAACCTCACTTTCAATCGATTGCACCGCAGGCTGAGGCACAGAGGCAGGACCAGGCCGAAAGCGCGAAACACTGAGCACATGTACGTCCGATCGATCGACCACACCACGCCCGCAAGCGTCGTCGGCTCTTCGAGCTTGGAATCGTTCGACCCCCCGCCGGCCGTCACCTGGCTCACGTCGGTGGCCCACTCCAATGAATGGATTGGCTTCCCCTGCGTTAGCCCACCCGCGAGTTGGGTTTTCGTCGGTCTTATAGCGGCTTCGACCGTGGATCAAAATGATATCAATCTGATAGCATGCCAGGCGTTTTTGATCGCCTCACTCGCGGTTCTCAGCCTGGGCCCAAGATTCTCGGTCGCGCGTTGAGGCGAGGCGCCCGGTTTGAACAACGCTGTCGATTCCTCCACACCAGCCTGAAGCGGCAGCGAGCGCCCACTTGCTACCCCGCCGACCCACCTGTCTTGTTGCCATCGTCGATGCAGTGCATTTTGCTGTTCGCCCTGCAAGGCTACGACAATACGCCCGGGCGGCACCGCCTTCAGTTCCCCAGGCGTGAGGCCCAGGAGAATGCACAAACAACGTGCACTCGAATTCCACCTCTAGTATTAATATGAACCATGTTTCTGAAATCACTAACTTCCTGATTGCGGAACACGTCGATCCCGTCAACGCAAATCCTTGGCACCTTTGGGACACCGACTCCAAAAAAATTTTATTTTCACCATTTTTTACCTCTACGAGTATGCAAATAACGGTGCGTATTTCTCGCCCCATTGTGCATTCTGGTCCCCGGCCCGAATGTCCACAACAAATCAGCACCGCGCGGCCCTGAGTGACCGAGGCACTCGCATTGGTTTGCCTCGCGCGTGTCTCTCTACCTGAAACGATCTACAAGAGCATGAGGCCAGTTGCCACGAATCTCGAAAAACTCGGCTGATTTGATCAAGCGAGATCGGATTCTGCCGATCGTAGAGCACAGCGCGAAAAATCGGGCGTCCGAGCGCACGGGAAGTGCTTCGAACGAACACCGCACGCCGCCGCCATCGGGCTCGTGGACTCCCCTTGTCTCCGCGGCCCACACAGAAGAGACTTGAGTCGCAAATTGACCGGGTTCCGCGGCGCGATACCATGTTGAGAACATCGCACTCGCCACCGCAACCCCCGCAGGAGAGGCGACCCCATGACACGATTGGTCTGGACGACTGGAATCTGCTGGATTTCGTTGGCTTTACCCGTTCTTGGACAGGGCGTCCCCCAGAGCCCGGACCGTGCCGCCATCGCGCGCGCGGGCAACGCTTCGATGAAACGGCTCGAGAAAGAGCCTGCGTCGTGGACGACGACAACCCTGGTGCCCGCAGGCTACCAGTTTGTCTTCGAGGTCATCATCGCTCCGGGAATGAGGCGCTCGGTCCTATCGGTTGAAGTCCAAGGTCGCCGCGAAGAAATCGTCCGCATCACACAAAAGGGCAGCGTCTGGTACGTAAATGAACGGGGGAAAACAGCGAAGTATCGCCCCTTCGAGGCACCCCTCGATATGCCGACGGCCTACATGTACCTGGTACGTTCCGACCCGCTCTTCAGCATCGACGACACGCCGACTGCGTTCGGCACTTATGAGGGGACGAAGGACGGAATTGCCACATTTCGCAGCCCGTTAGCCGAGCCGCTCCGGAAGCAGCTCATGTCAAAGCCCGCAATCAGCACGATCTGCCGGCTAGACCTCGAGGGCCGCCTCACGAAGCTTTGCGAAGGATCGAGTCCGGTGTTTCTGGGTGACGGTCAGCGGATCTTGTTCGAGGACCAAACAACTCGATTGTGGAAGACCTGCGCCCTCGACGGGGGCGATGTCAAACCTTACGCAGACGGCATGAAGGGCTGCGCGTTCCCTGCGCCGTCACCGGACGGGAAGCGATTGCTGATGATGCATTTCCAGCCCGGTAAGGGGCCCGAACCGCTGATCTTTCCGGCAGGACAAAACGACGGCAAGCCCGCCACGACCGTTCCCGGCCTTTGGAGTTCCCCGGCCTGGCGATGAAACGAGTAAATCAGTACACGGAGGAAGCGAAATGGCAACAGCGGCAAAGGCTCCAGTGGCGCTTGGGGATTGCGTGCTCGAGGCCCTCCGGAAGGTAGATCGTCCGGGAACGATCTGCGTATCACGCGACATTCCCGTGACGATGCCCGGACTGGAAGTTCAAGGACTCGGCGCGATCCGTCTACCACTCGGAGAATCGCAGGCACGCGAGTTGATCAAAAAATGTTCGCAGGCGCCCTACGGGAAAGGCACCGAGACGCTGATCGACACGAACGTGTGCCAAGTGTGGGAGCTCGACCCCGCGCGATTCACGTTGACGAATCCCAAATGGAACGAGCTGGTCTCGACGATCACCGATGAAGCATGCGTCGCACTGGGCCTGGAAGGGAGCAAGTTGACCGCCCGGCTTTATAAACTGCTCGTGTACGAGAAAGGGAGCTTCTTTCTCTCCCATCGTGACGGCGAGAAGCTCGACGGGATGGTCGCGACGTTGGTCATCGGCCTGCCCTCGCCGCACAAGGGGGGCAAGTTGGTTGTGACGCACGAAGGACAGCGGCACGAGCTGGCCCTCGCCGGCGCCGCGTCGGGATTCGAGCTGAGCTTTGCTGCGTTCTATGCGGATTGCGAGCACGAAGTGCAGCCAATTCGCGAGGGCTATCGCCTTTGCCTGGTCTACAACCTGACCGTCGCCGGCTCACGCCGCAAGAGCGCAATAGGCGCCCCTCAATCCACGCCGATCATCGCCTCGATCAGCGAGTTGCTCGCGGATTGGCCGTCGACCGGAGGGATGTCGAAGCTGGCTGTCACGCTCGAGCATCAGTACACCCCCGAGGGATTGAACATTGGCACACTCAAAGGTGTCGATCGCGCCCGCGCTGATGTGTTGTTCGCCGCCGCGGAACAGGCCGGCTGCACCGCCTATCTGGCTCTGATCACACGCTGGCTAAGCGGTAGCGCCGAGGGACGTGACTACGGCTACTCGCATCGCCATCGTCGATATGAAAGTTGGTCGTACGGGGAAGAAGACGAAGAGCCCGACGCAGGCACGGGCCACGAAATGGGCGAGATCTACGACCAGGGTCTATCCGTTAACCATTGGTCGGACCGTGAGCGAAACAAGATCGCGTTCGGCGAAATGGCACTCGATGAAGCGGAGATCGTCTCGGATCGTCCCCCTGAGGACTGGGACCTGGGTCGGGAGGATTTCGAAGGATACACGGGCAACGCCGGTATGACGCTCGAGCGCTGGTATCATCGCGCGGCGGTCGTCATCTGGCCGGAGGAAACGAACTACGAGATTCTCTGCGGCGCTGGTACCGACGCCGCGATTTCCGGATTCAAGAAACTCGTCGGGCAATTGAAGCACGCCCGCAGCTCTGATCAACAGAAACTGAAAAAAGAATGCACGCAGTTTGCCAGCACTATAATCAAGACCTGGGCGCCGCACCAGTTCAGCGCCCACTCGTATTCGTCGGAGACTAAGCTCGACCGCTCGGAATTCTCGCTGATGCTTCAAGAATTGGACGATCCGGAAATGATGAGCCGATTCCTGATTCAGATCGTTTCGAAGAAGGGTGACATTCACCTCGGCAAATCATTCCCATCGTTCTGCAAACGACACGATTGGGCGGCTTCTCAGGACGGCTCGACCTCCGTCATCGATGAGGTAAACCCCGACACGCTCATGCGCAACGCGTCGCTTTTGGAAACGCTTTGCCTGTTGCGCGACAAAGATGCTGCGCAAGAAAGTGTGCTCGCACCTTCTGGATCGTGCCGTCACAGCGCTCGATACTTTTGACAAGAAGCGAACGCGGGACGACTGGGAGGTCGAGAGAATTGACCGCGGTGCGTTACTGGCTTCGCTCATCAAATCGATGATTTCAATCGAATCAGCCGAGTTGCTCGAGCGGCTCGTCGACCACGCGTTGTCTCAGGCGCACCAATACGATCTGACGAACGCGCACCTGACCGCCATCTTTGCGCTCGAATCGGGCTTGGGTCGAATCAAGGGCGAAGTTGATCGTGTGGTGAAAGGCTGGTTGGGGCGCTGCCGGGCCGAGTTGGAGAAACGCACGGAGCATGCCCCGACTCCGCCGGCTGATTTTCGGCGCTCCGCCAAACTTTCGTGCACTTGCCCCGATTGTCGGGAGATGAGCGAGTTTCTTGCCAACCCACAAGAATCGGTGCACCGATTCCCTGTTCGCAAGGAGCGACGGCGTCATCTGCACCAGATCATCGAGAGCAATTGCTGCGATCTGAAACACGAAACGCTGCGAGCCGGCAATCCGCAAACGCTGGTATGCACCAAGACCATCGCCTCCTACCAGAAGGCTTGCGAAATCTCCGCGCACGATCAAGCGAATCTGAAACGCCTGCAAGCCATCGAAGCAAAGATTAATCGACCGGCCAAACGTTGATGACTCGAGCCGCCACGGAGCCGGCCTCCTCCTGCCTGATAGACTGAACCGTTCATGTTCCCCTGTGTCCCATTATTCCTTGACACCAGCCCCCGAATGGTCGATGTTTAATAACAGTTAAACGCTTGTCCCGCCGCAGCTAAGCCCACCGCAGGTAAGAAAGATGGCCGGCTCTCGAAGCTCGAGCTTGCGCGCCTTGCTCCTGATGGGGCTCTCGCTCGCCTGGACGCTTTCAGGCCTGACGCGGCTCGCCTCTGCCGATGGACCCGCGACCAATGATGCGGATCAGCGTGCCCAGGAGGAGTTTTTCGAGACGAAGGTTCGCCCCGTCATTTTTGACCGCTGCCTCAATTGCCACGGGAGCGAGAAGAGCAAAGGCGGCTTGCGGCTCGACTCGCGCGAAGCCGTCCTCAAAGGGGCCGAAAATGGGCCGGTGGTGGTGCCCGGTAAGCCGGGTGCCAGCCCGCTGATCGCCGCGATCCGATATGAGGGGGACGTGCAGATGCCCCCCAAGGGAAAACTCAAGGAAGTCGAGATCGCCGCATTGACGGAATGGGTGAAACGCGGTGCGCTCTGGCCTGCGGCTCGCCCGCGCGGTGCGACGCGCGTGCCAGTGGGCTCGACGGCGCCATTATCAGCCTCGTCGGTTACACCCACCGCGAGCATCACCGCCGCGCAACGGTCGTTCTGGTCATTCCAGCCGTTGCGAGACCCGACGCCGCCCGCCGTCAACGACGATACATGGCCTGCCTCGGTGATCGACCGGATCGTTCTCGCCAAGCTCGAGGAAAACAGCCTCGCGCCGGCATCCGCGGCCGATAAGACGACCTTGATCCGGCGCGCCTATTTCGACCTCATTGGATTGCCTCCCGCACCCACGGAGATCGCCGAGTTTCTTGCAGACGAAACCTCCGGCGCGTTCGCTCGGGTCGTCGACCGGCTGCTGGCATCCCCGCACTATGGCGAACGCTGGGGGCGATACTGGCTCGACATCGCACGCTATGGCGAGGACCAGGCCCACTCATTCCAGCCTCGGCTTTATCCCAACGGCTATCGCTACCGTGATTGGGTCGTCCGAGCCTTGAATGCCGATATGCCCTACGACCGCTTTGTCCGGGAACAGATCGCAGGCGACCTGATCGAAGGGCCCGAACGGGCGCAGCGTTTGGCGGCGCTGGGATTTTTCGCCTGCGGGCCGGTCTATTACGGCGACGCCCAGAGGCACGACCAGTACGCCGATCGGATCGACACCCTGACCCGCGGTTTCCTGGGCCTCACCGTTGCCTGCGCCCGATGCCACGACCACAAGTTTGACCCGATTCCGACCAGCGATTTCTATGCGCTCGAAGGTGTCTTCGCCAGCACCGAGTATGTCGAAGAGCCCGCCGTGCCCAGGGAAATCGTCGACGCCTACAAGGCCGCCCAATCCGCGATTCAGGCCAAGGATAAGGAGATCACCGCGTTCCTGAAGGGAGAAGCCGAGCGGCTGAAGCTGAAAGTATCCGGCAACCAGCTCAAGCAAGTCGAATCCAAACTTCCTGATGCCGCCAAGAAGAAGCTGACCGGCCTTCGGACCGAGCTCGCCGCATTGAAGAAACGCGCTCCGCCCCCCTTCCCCGTCATCCATACGCTAGGCGAGGCATCACGTCCGAGTGACGCGCCGGTCTTGATCCGGGGTAACCCGAGCACGCCGGGAGTCAAAGTGCCACGGCACTTTCTGACGGTGCTCGGCGGCGATCGGAACCCGTTCGCTCACGGAAGCGGACGCCTTGATCTGGCGCGTGCCGTCGCAAGCGCAGACAACCCGCTCACCGCGCGGGTGATGGTCAACCGGGTGTGGCAGCACCATTTTGGCACGGGGCTCGTCGCGACATCCAGCAACTTCGGCGCGCTCGGCGAGCGACCCAGCCACCCGGACCTGCTCGACTGGCTGGCTCGCCGGTTCATCGACTCAGGATGGTCGCTCAAGACGCTTCACCGCGAAATCATGCTGTCTTCGACCTACCGCCAGAGCAGCCGGTTTGATTCAAGCGGCCACGCAAAGGACCCGCAGAACGTGCTTCTCTGGCGAATGAACCGCCGGCGGCTGGACGTCGAAGCCTGGCGCGACGCCATCCTGGCGGTGGCCGGGCGTCTCGACTCGAAGTTGGGCGGACCCTCGCTCAGCCTCGATTCGCCGGCGAACGACCGCCGAACCCTGTACGCCGCGGTCAGCCGTCATGACCTGGCCTGGATGTTGCGCCTGTTCGACTTTCCCGACCCCAACATCACCAGCGGCAGCCGCGTCGAAACCACCGTGCCGATTCAGCAGCTCTTCGTTCTGAACAGCGAGTTCATGATCGCAAACGCCCGCGCCGTGTCCGCTCGAGTGAGAAAACCGACGTCCGGCGGAGCTCGCCAGGATGAGGATGACTTGATCTGCCGGGCTTACTTGCTGCTCTTCGGCCGCCCGGCGACCGAGCGCGAACGAACGCTCGGCCTGCACTATCTTCGAGGTGCCGATGGCGATCCTTCGCGCCAGCCCGACATGAGCCGCTGGGAACGCTATGCGCAGACCTTGCTCGCCGCAAGCGAGTTTTTATTTGTAGACTGAATGGGATACCACCAGAATCGTGCGCCTCCCCGATCGAAATGGAAGCGGAGTGATCCGGCGATGGAGAAGAACGACGATTTTGCAGGGACACCGGCTTCAACTGACGAGTCGATCGCTTCATTCCCGCTTTTCACTCGCCGCGCGATGATTTCGAGGATCGGCGGAGGGTTCGGTGCGCTCGGGCTGGCGCAGATGCTCTCGGGCGCCGGGATCCAGCTCTCAGGTGAATCGGCCCGGGCCGCCGCAACCGGCGACGGGGAAGTGGCGGTGCCTCGCGATCCCCTGGCACCCAAAAGCTCACATTTCCCCGCTCGAGCGAAGCGGGTCATCTTTTTATTCATGAATGGCGGGCCGTCGCACGTCGACACGTTTGATCCCAAGCCCGCGCTCGAGCGTTATGCTGGGCAGGACCCTCCCGCCTCTGTTGCAACCGGGCGGCGAAAGCGGGGCAAGATCATGCCCTCGCCATTTCCCTCGCGGCCTCACGGCCAGAGCGGAATATCGCTAACAGACCTTTTCCCGCACGTCGCGGGCTGTATTGATGAGATCTGCGTCCTGCGCTCGTTGTACACCGACAACCCGAATCATGAGCCCTCGCTCTTGATGATGAATTCAGGCAACATGCAGCCGATTCGTCCCAGTCTGGGCTCGTGGCTGGTGTTTGGACTGGGCAGCGAAAACCAGAACCTGCCGGGGTTTGTGGTGCTTTGCCCCGGGAAGCCGGTCGTCGGCCCGCAGTTGTGGAGCAGCAGCTTCCTGCCGGGTATCTACCAGGGAACGCACATCCGCAACCAATCGATCGACCCTGACCGCATCATTCGCGACGTGACCAATCGCCACCTGGCGCGTTCCGAACAGCGCGAAATGCTAGACCTTGTGCAAGAACTGAACCGCGAGCATCTTCAAGCGCGTACGGCCGATCTCGCGCTCGAGGCCCGGATTGCTTCGATGGAAATGGCCTTCCGGATGCAGTTCGAGGCGCGCGAGGCCTTCGACCTGGCCAACGAGTCGAGATTCACGCGCCAGGAATATGGCGACGGCGAGTTCGCGGGCGCCTGCCTGATCGCGCGCCGCCTGGTCGAGCGTGGAGTGCGCGTCGTTCAGGTCTACTATGGAGATGGTCAGCCGTGGGACGACCATCAAGACATCAACAAGCACCGAGATCACGCCCGCAAGAGCGATCGCCCGATCGCTGCGCTCCTGAAGGATCTCAAAGCGCGCGGCCTGCTGGAAGATACCCTGGTGATCTGGGGCGGCGAATTCGGCCGCACACCGTATTCCGAAGGGGCCAAAGGTCGCGACCATCACAGCCTCGGGTTCTCGATGTGGCTCGCCGGCGGCGGCGTCAAAGGGGGGTACGTCCACGGCGCGACCGACGAGCTGGGCATGCAGGCGGTTGAGCAGAGGATGCACGTGCATGACCTGCACGCGACAATCCTGCATTTGATGGGGCTGGATCACGAGCGCCTCACCTACCGCTACAGCGGCCGCGATTTTAGGCTGACTGACGTTTCCGGCCGCGTGGCGAGTGAGATCCTTGCGTGATCGACCGTGATCGCGCAAAAGTAGGTCAGGCTTTTAGCCTGACGTTTCGTGTTTGCGAACCCGTAGGTCAGGCTTTCAGCCAGAAGTCTCCAAAAAGGTCGCTGCTGAATGGACCCGCGGAACAGCACTGAGACGAGCCGGTCGGATGCCCGGCTGCACGGCACGAGCACGGCGTTTATCCTGGCCGATGTGTTCTGGGCGGCTGCTTGCTGCGCGGGTCGTCGTTCGGTAGTCTCGCAAGTATGGACCAACCAAATAGGCCAGTGTTCGCCGTCTGCGTCGCCAACGATGGGTGCGACGACCTCTCAGCCGGAATGCTCTACCGTGTGCTGCCCGACGATGCGGCGGCGAAAGAGAGCCTCCTTCGCGTCATGGATGATTCAGGCGAAGATTACCTTTACCCGTCCCAGCGATTCGTTGTTGTCGAGGTGCCGCAGACGGAAGAGAAGCAGCTCTTGGCGGTAGCATCCACATCATGAAAGATCCGCAACTCGGCTCGGAGGGTGAGCCAAGCTGGGAACCAGGGCTGGCTTCAACCCTGATCGGTGGGTTCCTGATGCTCACCGCCGCCGTCGGCATGGTATTCAACATCTTGGTGGCTTCAACCGGCCGCTCCGTGATGAGCCGGTCCGATGCCCGGCTCCACGGTATCAGCACGGCGATCATCCTCGCCTGTGCGTTCTGGGCAGCCGCTTGGGGGCTGCGGCTGGGCGTGCGCGTGCGCGGTAGTTTGGCGATCGCCGGCCGGTCGTTGGGAGTGACCGCGATCGTCATGTGGTTGCTATTTGCGATCGGTCAGGCGTTCGTGCTGGTGCCGATGTGGTAGACATCGAGGTGCGCTTGATCGCGGCGTGTCAGTGCTTGTGCCCGTGATGATGAGCCTCGACGGGTGTCATCGTGCAATACAGCGAATCGGCGTCGCACCCTTCGACTTCAACCTGAATGGTCGTGTGGCCGATGGCGAAGTCGTGCGAGAGCATCTCGGCCACGGCTTTGAGAATCTGCTCGCCGCTGCGGATGCTCTGCTCGGAAACCAGGACATGGCAGCTTGCGGAGTTTATGCCGGAGGCAACGGTCCAGACGTGCAAGTCATGAACGCCGAGAACGCCGTGAACGCCCTTGATTGACCGTTCGAGGGCGTCCATATCGACTCCCTTGGGTACGGCCTCCAGCAAGATCCCCACGGATTCGGTGATGATGCCCCAGGAACTCCAGATGATCGCCGCTCCGATCAAGAGCGAGACCACCGGGTCGGCAAGCGAGTTGCCCGTGAACGCAACGACCACACCCGCGAGAACGACTCCGAACGCCGAGACGGCATCTCCCAGCATATGGAGGTAGGCGCTTCGCAGGTTCAGGTCGCGCTTGGCGCCGCTGCGGAGCCATAAGCTGATCACGCCATTCAAGACGACGGCCACGAGTGCCACCCAGATCATGGGCCCGCTCTGGACAGGCTTCGGGTCGCGGAACCGTGCAATCGCTTCCCAGATGATGATGGCCCCGATGGCGACAAGCGTCAGGGCGTTTGCCAGTGCGGCGAGAATTCCGACGCGATGCGAGCCAAACGTTCGTTTGGCGGTCGCTGGCTGCTTTGCGGCCTGGAATCCGTACCAGGAGAGCGCCAGTGCCAGTGCATCGCTGAAGTTGTGGCCGGCGTCCGACATCAAGGCGAGGCTATGCGAGAAGTAGCCGGCGACGGCCTCGCCAAGGACGAACACAAGCGTCAAGGCGATCGAAAGCCCGAGGCGGGGGTTGCTGGCCGTCACCTCGTGGCAATGGTTGTGCGGCACGGTTAATCCTAGGTTCGATGGCCTTCGATGTCGAGGTATGTCCGGACCTCCGAGCCTCGGTGCCTTGGCTGAATTCCATCATGCCCGGATGTCCGATTTCTCACAAGCCGGCCTTGGGTGGGCGAGATTCAAGTGGACCTCGAGCAGGCAGCCCGACGGGTTGAATTTCCCGAAAACCATTCGCGAATGGTGTTTACTTCGCGTCGTCGTTTACCTACCGTGAATCTGTGTGGCCTTCGGCAAGAGGCAATGGCACACAGATGCCCTGCATCTTTCATGATCAGGGACGAGCGCTTTTCGTAAGCGATTCATCCGCGTTTTCCCGCGCCGCTAATAATCGGAGACGTCCGATGCAGACGACGATGGCTGTGGAAGACATCAAGCTGACTCTCCCTGAATTGCTCGACAAGCTAACGCCCGGCGATGAGGTCATTCTGACTCGGAACCAGCAGGTGGTCGCGAAACTGGTGTCCGAGCGGACTCCGTTACCGCAACCTCCTCGCCCCGGACCCGGCCTATGCAAGGGGATGATCACTTACATGGCCCCGGATTTCGACGCGCCTCTGGAGGACATGAAGGAGTACATGGAGTGAATCTCCTTCTGGACACCCACGCGTTCCTCTGGCACGCGGACGGCGACCAGCGAATGAGTTCCCATGCAACGGCTCTGCTGAGCGACTCGACGAACCAATTGTTTCTGAGCGTCGCGACCCTCTGGGAAATCGCCATCAAGGTGGGACTGGGCAAACTTAGCCTGTCGGGTCCCTACATCACGTTCATGACACGAGCAATCGCCGGTTATGGATTGAAGATATTGCCCATCACGCTGGAAGACTGTGCGGAATACGAGGCGCTGCCGTTCCCCGACCCGAAGCACCGCGACCCGTTCGACCGAATGATCATAACCCACGCCCGACGGAACGGGCTTTCCGTGGTCGGCATTGACGCAACATTCGACGCCTACGGCGTCATTCGCCTCTGGTGAGCACCGATGTAGGAGTACTTCATCGCGAGCTAAAGCTGTTGAACGAATTGGAGTAGTCACTCGGGCCATTCGTCGCGAAATTCTTTGAATTGCTCCGGCTGAACAAGGAGTTGGCGGGCCTTGGACTTCAGGATAGCAACAAACGTGCCGTAGGACACGTACGTGCCGTACTCGGCTTCTTCCTTGGGCGTAAGCGATCCTCGATTATGGCGATTGGCCAGGTCATCAACATGGGCCTGCACGGCCGGGTCCGCCTTGAGCGCCAGTAGCCGCCGCGCTGATTCGGGCGTCAGGCATTCGCCGAGAGGGGCAACGAGTCGATCAAGCATCGGGGCGGTTTTCGCGGTGTTCGTGCACGAATAATACCAACTTATCCACCGGGGGCGAACCGTCCGGCGTGAATGCGAACGTGTTGTAAACTAAGTCTTCCACCTCGACGCCACGAGCTTGACGGCTTCCCGGATTCTCTTCATATCCACTCGCGTTCCAGCCGGATCGTCTCCCGGAACTTCCTCGCACGGGTCGTCCACCCCGTAGAGGTGGCGAATCACCGGCCCTCCGGTCGTCGCCGCCAGGAGCAGTTCGGCGTCCTGCTCGGGGTTTCGGGTCAGCTTGCGGGTGCGCAGGTAGGCGGCCAGGGACCGGCAGGCTTCGGCGAACAGAGTTTCGTAGACTGCCTTGGCGATCGCGGGAGATTTCGCGGCGGCGGCCAGGGTGACGCGCTGATAGCCGATGGCATCCCGCCAGCACGCCAGCTCCACGAACCGGCCGCAGAAGAGGGCGACCGCCTCGACCGGCTCGGCTGCGTAGACGTCCGGGCTCCGCAGCTTGCCGAGGAAAAACCCCCTGATCATCTCGACCACCGCCCTGAATAGCTCGTCTTTGGACTTGAAGTGGGCATAGACGGTCGGCTTGGTGGTCCCGGCACGGGCCGCCACATCGTCCATGCTGGCCGCATCCAGCCCCTTCTCCAGCAACTCCAACTTGGCGGCCCACACGATGCGGTCACGTCGCTCATCGCGGGAAAGAGTCCGGAACTGCCGTTGGTCAGGAATCACAAAACCTCCTATTGACTTTACGGTAAAGTTTATTAGACTTTACGGTGAAGTATACACAAGTCGTATACCCGAGTGTAGCAAGAGGAGGAGTCGAAATGCGTGTCTTCGTCACTGGTGCCACAGGTTTTATCGGTTCTGCCGTTGTTCAGGAGCTCATGAGCGCGGGCCATCAGGTGCTCGGAATGGCGCGCAGCGATGCGGGCGCCCAGTCACTTCTCGCCGCGGGCGCCCAGGTGCATCGAGGCGATCTCGAAGATCTGGAAAGTCTCCGCACGGGAGCGGCCGCCTCGGACGGCGTCATCCACACCGCCTTCATTCACGATTTCTCGAAATTCGAGGCGAACTGTGCAATCGACAAGCGCGCCATCGAGACCCTCGGCGCCGCGCTTGCCGGCTCTGACCGTCCCTTGATTGTCACCGCCGGCACCGCGCTCATTGCGCCAGGCCGTCTCGCCACTGAAGAAGATGCGCCCGCTCCCATCTTTCCCCGCGCAGCTTCGGAATATGCGACAGACGCGCTCGTGGCACAAGGCGTCCGCGCCTCGGTCGTGCGTCTCCCGCAGGTTCACGACACAGTCAAGCAAGGCCTCGTTACGTACTTGATCGCCGTCGCTCGCGAGAAGGGTGTCTCGGCGTTTGTCGGCGATGGGCGCAACCGCTGGGCCGCGGTCCACCGGCTCGATGCTGCCCGTCTCTACAGGCTGGCCCTTGAGAAGGGTTCGGCAGGGGCGCGCTATCACGCCATCGCTGAAGAGGGCGTGCCGCTCCGCGAGATCGCTCAAGCAATCGGCCGCGGTCTGAACGTGCCGGTCGTCGCCAAATCCCCTGAGGAAGCAGCCGCCCATTTTGGCTGGCTCGGCTTGTTTGTGGGTGCCGACGCTCCGGTCTCAAGCGCACTCACACAGGAGCGGCTGGGATGGCGCCCGACAGCACAGCCTGGGATGATTTCCGACCTCGAGCACATGAGCTACAACGAGCGGTCGGCTGAGAGGCCGGTCAGCCCGGCGTCGTGAAGGTCACGCTCGATGACGGTGCGAATGTCGTCGAGCTCTTGCTTGTTCGTCTTGTGCGCCTGGACGCGCTTTGAATTCAAGAGCCGCTGCCAGGTCATCCGCGTTCCCCACGACGAAAAGCTTTTCTCCGCTCATGACCGACCTGAGAAAATGATGCCCCGCAGCGAGCTTCTTCGCAACCTCATCCGCCGTGTAAACCGAAGGATTCACGGGCCGAAGGAGAATCTTCTCTGCGTTTTTCAGAGCCGGTGCAACTTCCGCGAGTCCAACCCGCCCAATGATCATCAAATCGATGTCGCTCTCTGAGTGCTCGTCTTTTCGCGCCACGGATCCATAGACGAACGCAACGCTGATCCGGTCCCCGAATGGTTCCAAGGTCTCCGCGAGAACATCCCTTAACCCCGCCGTCTTGAGCAAAAGCCCCTGCAGGTCGCCGAAGATGGGATTCTCGGTCTCCGCAGCGTAATAAACACGGTTCCCATCCTCTCTGCGCCGCAGAATATCTGCGTCGACGAGCCTTGCGAGCTCTCGCTGAAGGCTCGACGGCTGCACCTTCAAATGACGAGCGAGGTCGCACAGATACCACTCCCGCGCCGGATTCCTATACATTGCGGCCAGGACTAGTTGGCGAGTCTTTGGAAACAGACCATCGAGAATGTTCGTCCTACGCATAAAGCGTCATTTTATACGCATAATGCGTATAACACAAGCATTCGGCTGTTCACTGCACGAACACGATGGCCGAAGCGAAGACTGTCCAGGTTCAAGGCGCATTGCGCGCCTGCGGACCGGCCGCGTGGAGTCGCGGTTTGCGCACATGCAATATCACCGGCCGGCTCGACTGCCCGCCAAGGGCGCCGGTGGTGAGGTGAAACGGCCGTGTCTGCTCGCGAGTGACGCTGTCAGCCGTGATGAAGATCTCACGCTCATCCTGGTTGTCGACCAGCAAGAGCCCGTTCAGGCCGATGTTGTCGACGATCACTCCGAATGGAAGATTCCGGCCCGCGCCCTCGTTTCCGAATGAGATCCCGCCCTTGAAGCCGTTGCGCTCGACATTCACCTTGAGCATGATCGTTTGACCGGCGCGAAGGCAAACTCGAGCGGGCCACTTGACGAGGCGGTGAGCGGCGCCGCACCACCCTTCGCGGCAGCAATCTTCACCCGCAGTTTGGGAGTGGTCGCCCCGAGTTTGATCGTTCCAAGGTTGTTCACGGGATGGTTCACGTCGTGTCCCCCGATACTCGCCGTTGCAGTCACCTTGCTTTGCTTGGCCGCATCCGCCGCGGGTTTTTCCGTGTTTTCGGCCGCGGTGATGACACCGAACGCCTCGATCTGACCGGCTTCGATCGTCACCGGCGTGGTTGCCGAGAAGCCCGGCGGCAAGCCGGTGATGTCAACGCGAATCGGCCCCTCGAAATCGTCGATCCGCTGCGCCGTCACCTTGAACTCCTTGGCGCTACCGGCATCCACCGTGAGATCGGCGCCATGGAGCGTAACCTTGAAGTCTTCGTGGCGATGGCGAACCGTCAGCGTATAGCGGAAGTCGGGACCTTCCAGCCCCCGCACGTCCTTGATCTTGATCAGATACTCGCCGTCGGCCGGAGCCGTGAAGTACAGGCGCGAGTCCTTGCCGAGCTCGCGATGGCTGTCGTCGTCGTTCTCGTAGTTGAGCAGAAAGACCGGCAGACCATTGGGAACGAGCTTCGTTCCCGGAGGATGCGGCTCGACGATGTAGCAGGGCTCGCCCAGGGCGTGCGAAAGTGGTGTCGTATCGAAATAGCCCCACCGCATTCCCTGACCGGGATAGACTCCAAAGCCGGAATCAGGACCACGGGGATAAAGCCACAGCTTGACAAGTTCGCCGTTGGAATAAAGGTATTCGTCGAGCTTCATCTCCTGCCAGTTGAATACGCGGAAGTCGCCTGACTCGGTATCGTCTTTTCCCCGGAAGGTGAAATAGGAGTCACGCACTGCCTGCAACATGACGCGGGGCACGCGGCCACCGTGGCTGTCCAGCACCTCGAGGAACGAGTCGAGCTTGGACTTGGAACGAGCCGCGTTCACATCGATCACCCACCGCTCGCCGCCTTTGGCGGTGAATCGGTAAAGGTCTGCGTCCGCGTGGCCGGCCGTACCACCCGCGATTGTTCCCGTGATCTGAGCGGGAAGCTGCGGCAGCGCCTGCGCCTGGGCGGGCGAATTATTGGGCTCATGCTCCGCAAGCTGGCTGAGCTTTCCCGTTTCGTCGGCGGAATTGCTGGCCGTTTTTGCAACGGCCGCCGTGGCCCGAACCGGATCTGCCGCGGCGATCGCGTAATTTGCCAGAGATCCGTCCATCCGCCCGACGAGAATTGTGGTGGCTCCGCCAAAAGCAAGCGCCGCCGGCACGTCGGGCTGATTCTCCCAGAGCTGCAGTTCGCTATAATCTCTGGTTTGCCACACCTTCACCGTGCGGTCTTCCGCCAGCGAAACGAGTTTTGAACCGTCGGGCGTGAACCCCAGCCGGATGATCGGCCCCTCGTGGGCAAAGCGGGCGATCACCATCGGGTTGATTTCCGGCTTGTCGCGCGAGACGAACTGCCAGACACGGATGTTGTTGTCGGCGCCGGCGGCCACGATCGACTGGCCGTCGGGGCTGAACGCACACGCATATTCGGCTTTGAGCGGTTGGGGCAGCGTGTCCATCCGCTGGCCGTCCTCCACGCGCCAGACCTTGCACGTGTCGTCGGCGCTGGCACTCACCAGGAAACGGCTGTTGGGGCTGAAGGCGATGTCGTAGATCGCCCCGGTGTGGCCTTCAAGCGTTCGGAGGAGCTTGCCGGAACCCGCATCCCACACTTCGATTTGCTTGTCGTAGCCGCAGGTGGCCAGGCGCATTCCGTCGGGCGAGAGCTCGGCGTCGTAGAGGATGTCGCGATGACCGGGGAACTCGCGAATGAGGGCGCCGTCGGCGACGTTCCAGATCGCGGCGACCCCTCCCAAGCCGGCGACTCCAGAGGCGGTGACCAGCTTCGTTCCGTCGGGCGTGAAGTGCAGCGCCGTGACCTTTCCTGGAAACTTGCCGATCAACCGCTCGGGATGATCGGGAAGGCCCCTGCCCTGCCCTGGAGTCTTGTAGAGCGCCACCTCAGCGGCGCGGGCCACGGCGAGCCACTTGCCGTCGCGCGACGCGTCGAGCGCAACGATCGGGCGCACCTTCGTGTGCGACGGGATCGTGGGCACGATCAGGGCCAACCGGTCGGGCTCTTCACCCGCCGGTCCGTGTGCTCCGGCTTCGATCCACGCTTCAATGATCGCGATCTCGCGGGCTTCCGGTCGCGGCTCGCCCTTGGGCGGCATGCTGGGCTTGGCGGCGCCGGTGAGAACACGAATCATCCGGCTTCCCTTGGGATCGCCGGGCAGGATCGCCGGGCCTTTCTCGGTTCCGCGTTGCAGCGAGCGGAAAGACTCGAGCGAGAACTTGCCTTCGCGGTCCTCGTCGTTGTGACAGCCCGTGCAGTACTTGGTGAAGATCGGGGCGACCTGGCCGCGGTAGTCGGGCGCAGTCTTTGTCTGGGCGTGTGCGCTCGTGCCGAGCACAAAAACGGCCGCAATCACGATGAGCCTTCGCATCGGCTTATCTCTTTCCGTCAATGATTGAACAGGAACTCGCGGCTGCTCAGGAGGCCCCAGAAGATGTCCTCGACGATTTCATGCTCGCTCGAGTCGCCCGGCGGCGGCAGGAGTGCGATAAGCTGGCTGCGCTCGGCGTCGCTGGGATAGCGCGCCAGGCTGGCCAGATAGATCTCGTCGATCAAGGCCGGGGCTGACATTCCTTCCCGGCGCAGCTTGATCAGTTTGTCGAGGCGGTTGCCGGGCGTTTTCAACTTCTCGTTCAAAGTGATGCCGTTGGAGAGGTGCAGCACCTGGACCATCGTGGGCTCGCTGGATCGCTCGCACTCGCAGACGATGCGCCGCGCATTGCGGCCGAAGGTTTGCAGAAAATAATTCTCGACGGCCGAGTCGTAAAGCTGCACGGCCCGCGTGCCGAGCGGGTAGAAGTCGGTTTTCTGAACATCACCGCCGGGGAAGGTGATGGTGTCGAACTTGGTCGGCACCTGGCTCACTTGCACGATCGCGTCGTGCAGGACCTCGGCCATCAATCGCCTGGGATAATACCGGGAATAGAAACGGCGATCGGCCTGGTTTCCCGGCAGCGGGCGGCTGGTGCGCTGGTAGGTATTCGACTGGAGAATGACCTTCATGAGGGCTTTGAGATCGAACTTCTGCTTCACCAGATAATCGGCCGCGGCGATCAAAAGCGCCTCGTTGCTGGGGGGGTTCGACACCCGCATGTCGTCGACCTGCTCGACCAGTCCAACGCCGAGGAAGTTGGCCCAGACGCGGTTGGTGATCGAGCGGGCGAAGTAGGGGTTTCCAGGCGCGGTGAGCCATTTGGCGAGGCTCACGCGGCGGTCGGCCGGGTCGTCAAAGGAAAGCGGGGTGCCGTCAAGCGGCGCCGGCGGCTGCGGCTTGCCCGTTCGGGGCTGCACCAGCTCGCCCGATTCGGCGACATAGAGTGTGCGCCGGCCGTCGCCCGAGCGGCCCTCACCGCCCCAGCCCTTCGCCCGGACCCGGGCGAACAGGCTCGCCATACTGTAGTACTGGTCGTTCGTCCATTTCTCGAGCGGATGGTTGTGGCACTTGGCGCAGCCGATCGACAGGCCGAGGAATGCCTGGGAGACGTTTTCGGTCATGTCTTCGGGAGACTGGCTGAGCGCATAGAAGTTGGTGGGGCCGTCCTCGACACTCTCGCCGGTTGCGGTGATGATCGCCCGGACGAACTGGTCCCACGGCGCCCCATCGGCGACTTGTTTGTGGATCCATTGATAATAAGTCTTGAGCGCGACGGGTCGCAGCCGCGTGCCGCTCAACATGAGCAAGTCAGACCATTTGTAGGTCCAGTAATCGGCGAATTCGGGCCGTTTGAGCAGGCTTTCGATCAGGGCGTCGCGCTTGGCGGGTGTGTTATCAGCGAGGAAAGCCTTGACCTCTTCGACTTCAGGCGCACGGCCGATCGTGTCCACATACGTCCGCCGCACGAATTCGGCGTCGGTGCAGGCCGGCGAGGCAGGCAAATTGAGCCGTGCAAGCTGCTTGTCGACCTGTTCATCGATGAAATTGCGCGGCTTGCGAGTGTCCGCGACCTCGGTCTTCGCGGGTGACTTGCTCACATAGGGGACTGTGACCCGCGCAATCGCCAGGCGGCTGGCATACCAGGCCACCACTGCTCCTTCGCCGGGCCCGATGACCGAGGTCTTGCCCTGTTCGTCCACGCGGCACACCGCCTCGTCGGCCGATGACCATTTCACCGAGCGAGTGACGTTTTCGGTACGCCCGCTCGAATAGCGGGCCCGCACCAGGATCTGCTGCGTCTGGCCCACGTGCTGGATCGAACGGGAGGGGAGGATCTCCAGTTGCTCCACGCGGGCGTCGTCGTCGCTGGGAGGCGGGGCGCCCGCGCTCAACCATTCGGCGAGGATCCGGTAGTCGAGCGAGTTGGTTGCAAACTTGATGCCCCCCTTGTGGGCAATCGCACCTGAGGGCTTCGCGAGCACCAGGCTACGCCCCGGGTCAGACAGCTCGACGCGACGGCCGCGATCTTGCTTGACGATGTTGAAGTAGTCCATCGCCGGATCGTAACCTCGTAGCGAGAGCCGGAAGCCCCCCTTGCCCGCAAGCGCGCCATGGCAAGCACCTGAGTTGCAGCCGAGCTTGGCCAGCATGGGCTCGACGTGACTGCGGAAACTCCACTCGAACGAGCGGCCCATGCCGGAAACGATGACCTGGGCCGTGGCCTTGTGGTCGCCGATGCTGGCCGTGATGGTGGTCTGGCCATCATGCGCAGGAATCACCAGCCCGTCGGCAACGGTGGCGACGCGGGGATCACTCGATGACCATGAGACCTTTTCGGTTACCTGGCGGCCGGCCTCGTCGCGCTCGATCTCTTGCAAGATCAGGTGCTGGCGGCTTTCGCGCGTGCTTAACTCGCACCTCGGGGGCAATAACACGAATCGATCGGCGGCCTGTGCACGAGGTGCCAGCGGCAGTGCGGCCGCCAGCATGGAAACGACAAGAGCGTGCCGGGTCATGTTCAGGAGCACCTCGTCAAGGTATCCGGGCGAACTTCCAAGCCGCGTGCGGGGAGGGATTGGATCGCCTCGTCGTGGTCAGCGTGTTCGCATGTCGTTCAGAAAAGCTCATGAATCTCGCGATGTCCGGCGTCAACCAGCGGAAACGGCCGTCCGGCCGGTCCGGGGAGCTTGGTTTCGAGGTCCAGGCCCAGGCTGTGGAAGATGGTGGCGGCGATGTCCGCCGGCTCGACGGGGCGGTCGGCGGGCACGGCACCGATCGGATCACTCGCGCCGACAATCCTGCCTCCTTTGACGCCGCCGCCGGCAAACGCCACGGTGTAGCAGAGTGGCCAGTGGTCGCGCCCGCCGGCCGGGTTCACCCGCGGTGTCCGGCCGAATTCGGCCAGGTTGCACACCAGGGTTGAGTCAAGCATGCCCCGCTGCGAAAGGTCTTCCAGTAGCGCCGTGTACGCCTGATCATACATCGGGCAGACGATATCGCGCATTCCCTCGATCGAGGTGAAGGGTTTCGAGCCGTGGATGTCCCAGGTGATCTCGTCGAAAACGGTCAAGAACGCGTTGATCGTGACGAAGCGGACGCCTCCCTCGATCAACCGGCGCGCGAGCAGGCAGCACTGGCCGAGCCGGGTCATGCCGTAGCGCTCGCGGGTGACGGTCGTCTCCTGGGAAAGGTCAAATGCCTGGCGAGCTTGGGGGCTGGTCATGAGCCGGAATGCGGAATGGAAGTTGCCGTCCAGGAGCGCGGCGTTCTCGGAGGCTTCAAAAGTGGCGACGGCGTCATCGACGAGCTCGCGGATCTTGCGGCGGCGGTCCAGGCGAACCGAGCCGATTTCCTTGGGAGGCAGCAGGTCGGGCACGCGGAAACCGGGTTTTGAGGGATCGGCGTTGAGCGCGAACGGGTCATGCGCCTTGCCGAGGAAACCGCCGGCCTGGCCGTTGGGCAAGTTGCCGCCACCACGGCCCATCAGCTCGGGGAGTACCACGAAGGGGGGCAAATCGGTTTTGCGGCCGCGCAGGTAACCGACCGCCGAGCCGACGTGCGGCGTGTTGACGCCGCCGCTGAACAGCCGGCCGGTCTGCATCATCTGCCAGCCGGCGTCGTGCACGGCGGCACCGCCGTGATGGACCGAGCGCACGAGTGAGAACTTGTCGGCAGCCGCGGCCATGCGAGGCAGGATCTCGGAAACCTGGATGGCCGTCGAGGCGGTCGAGACAGGCTTGAAGGGCCCGCGGATCTCGGTGGGTGCATCGGGCTTCATGTCCCAGAGGTCCATGTTGCTGGGCGCGCCGAGGTTGAAAATCATGATGCAGGCGCGGTCGTCGCCTTCCGGCTTGACGGCACCGGAAGCGCGGGCGGCAAACCAGTGTGGCAGGCCAAAGCCGATTGCGCCCAGCGTGCCCGCCTGCAGGAAGTCACGCCGGCTGACGCCGCCGCAGGTGAACGCCTTGCCTTGACCGGTTAGCTTGAGCATGCAACGTCTCCCGGATGAGTTTTCACGTGCGGCCCGATGGCGCCGGTGGAATCTCCACGAGCCACCGTCGCGGAAACCGAGCCGGAGATTCTGTAGGGCTTACGAGCGCACGATTTCCGGCGGGCGGGTTCTAGCGCGGAGGGTCTTACCACTTAATCCAAGGATACCCTGAAAAGCCCCGGCGGGCTAGGAGCGCGTCCGACCGAGAGCGTCCGAGTCGCGAATACCATGCACTTTGAAGTCAGTCGGTCCGCCAAAGGCGAACGGTGTTGTCCAGGCTGCCGGAAGCGAGCGTCTTGCCGTCTGGAGAAAAGGCGACCGAGACGACGTTGCTCGAATGGCCATTGAGCGTGCTCTTGAGAACGCCGGTCGTGACGTCCCAGAGTTTGATCGTGTTGTCACGGCTCCCCGAGGCAAGTGTCATCCCGTCGGGCGAGAAAGCCAGGGCCGCGACCATTGTCGCGTGACCATACAGGACGGCCCGAGGCAGACCGCCAGACACGTTCCAGAGCGTGATCGAGCCGTCGTTGATACCCGAAGCGAGGGTCGCTCCATCAGGCGAGAAAGCCAGGGCGTCGACGTTCGTGTCCCGGTCGAACAGGCTGGCCGCGCGGCGGCCGGTGGCGCCGTTCCAGAGCCGGATTTCGTTGCTCGCTGTTCCCGAGGCGATGGTTGCGCCATCGGGAGAGTAAGCCAGACTGGCGACCCAGCCTGTGTGGCCCTGGAAGTGATTGCGCTCGCGGCGCGCGGCGACGTCCCAGAGCGTGATCGAGCCATCAGGAGAACCTGCTGCCAACGTCTTACCGTCGGGCGAGTAGACAATGCGGGAGCTCCCGCTGTTGCCGGTCGTCTTGCTCCCGAGCGTTGCCGTAAGGCGGAAAGTGGCGGCGTCCCAGAGCGTGATGGTCCCGTCCCAGCTCCCCGCAGCGAGTGTCTTGCCGTCGGGCGCGAAGGCAACCGAACGAACCTGGTCGCTGTGCCCCTCGAGGGTGGTGACGTGCGTCCCGCCCGCCACGTTCCAGAGCCGGACGGTACGGTCCCGGCTCGCCGAGGCCAGCAATTGCCCGTCGGTTGAGAAGGCCACAGCTTCGACGGCCATTGCGTGACCCTCGAGAACGTCATGGGGCCGGTCGTCCGAGACGTCCCACAACTTGACCAGATAATCGCTCGCGCCTGATGCCACGGTCTTGCCGTCGGGAGCGAAGTCGACGCACTGGACCTGATTCGCATGTCCTCTGAGCCGCGTGCGGAGGCGGCCTCGGGAGAGTTCCCAGAGGATCACGGAATTATCAAGACCACCCGAAGCCAGGAACCTGGCGTCCGGCGAGAACGACAGTGACCAGGGTGTGCCGTCGTGACCGACCAGCGCAGGACAGACATCCCGGCCTGTGGTCAAGTCACGCACCACGATGGTCTTGTCTTCATAACCCATGGCCACCCGTCGTCCGTCGTGAGAGAACGCAAGCGAGCGGACGGTCGAGGGCCGGGATACAACCCGCAGCTCCTCGGCGGCCCAAGGAGGATCGAACCGGGTGCCGGGTCGGCCGGCGCCTGCGGCGCGCTGAGGCAGAATGACGCGGCGAACCGTGACGGTGCCGTCCTTGACGCCGACGCCCACGGCCCAGCCCCCGGGAGCGAGAGCGATCGCCGGGGGGTGATCGTCGCCCGGGAGGGTATCGGCACGGACCGCTGTCCCGTAGACGGCCGGGCCGGCGACCCCGGTGGCAAGGTCGAAGCATTGCGTCAAATCGTCGAAGCAGGCGGCAACGAGCGTGCCGCCGTCAGCCGAGAACTCGAGTGCAGCCACGCGGCCGCTTTGCGCGATGAGCTTGCCTTTGGGAGAGCCCGTCCGCCGATCCCACAGCAGCACGAAGGGATCATCGCCGGAAGAAGCTACGGTCGCATCGTCGGGTGAGAATGCCAAGGCCCTGACCGGCCCGGTATGGCCGTCGAGAACAGCCGTGCGCGCGCCAGTGTTGGCGTCCCAAAGCATGATGATCGAGCAGTCGGCCGTGCCGAGGGTCGCACCATCGTGGGAGAAGCGGGCTGCGGCGAGCCGTTCGCGGTGGCCGACCAACGTGCGACGGGCAGCGTGCGCCTCTCGCCACCAGTAATACCACTCGAAGCGGCGCTGGTCGAGCCACCAAGGGTCGTGCCGATAGGGCTCGAGCAGCTCGACGACCTGCCGGACGTTTGACGTGTCCCACGCCTGAGCGACATTATTCATCCTGGCAAGATAAAGGTCGCGCCGGCTCCGCAGCGCGGCGGCCCGTCGCGACGGCCGTGATGGTCAGCAGCAGCATCGCGAATGCGGCTGCCATGCCGGCGATCCCGGGATTGCGCCGGCACCACCGCCAGAGCCGGCCTGCCGGCCCGGTTCGGCGGGCGAGCACCGGCCGGTGCTCGAGGAACCGGCGCAAGTCGGCGGCTAGGGCCTCGGCGGTCGCGTAGCGCCGTGGCGGGCTCTTGGCGAGGCATTTCAGGCAGACCGTCTCCAGATCACGAGGCAGCGACGGCTGGAGTCGAGAGGGGGGCACCGGTTCGGCCGACTTGACCAGAGCGAGCGTCTCGAGCACGGTGGTTGCCCGAAATGGCGGCCGGCCGGTAATCGATTCATAAAGGATGGTTCCCAGGGCATAAACGTCAGCCGCCGGACCCACGTCGTGGATTCTGCCTTCCGCCTGCTCGGGGGCCATGTAGCTCGGCGAGCCGAGGACCGAGTTTGAAAGGGTCAGCCCCGAGTCGGACCCCGTCAGCTTGGCCAGGCCAAAGTCGGCGACCTTCGCGCCCCGTCCTCGCCCAGCAGCACGTTCGAGGGTTTGAGGTCGCGATGGACCACGCCAAGCTGGTGCGCATGGTGGACGCCGCGTGCCAGGGCCTCGACCAGGCTGGCCGCGTCGCGCGCGGCCAGAGGAATCCCGCCGAGCCGGGCGGCCAGCGTGCCGCCGCCGACATACTCCATCGCGAAGAAGGGGCGGCCCTCGTGCTCGCCGACCGCGTAGACCTCGACGACGCTCGGATGACGAACCCGCGCAATCGCCTGCGCTTCAGCGAGGAATCTGGCGACTGCCTCTTGCGGCGCCCGTGCGCCGGCCAGGACCATCTTGAGCGCGACGGTGCGATTGAGCAATGACTGCCACGCCAGGTAGACCACCCCCATGCCGCCACGTCCCAGCTCGCGCTCGATCCGATAACCCTCCACACTCGGCAAGTTGAGTGATGGATCGCTCGGCGTGCCGACCGGCAGCGGACCCGATGTGCCCCGGGAGAGGACCGTGTTCGCGCCGACGCCCGGTCGACGGCAAGCTGCCGGTGCAGCCGCGCGGCAAGGTGAGGGAACCGAGACGAGTATTCGGCCTCTCCAGGTGACTCGCCCAGCTCGGTGCGCACGGCAAACTCCGAATAGATCACCTCGAAGCTGCTCTCGGCGATCGCCGTGTGAAATCCAAGATAGGTCTCTGCGGGGATGCGCTGTCCCGCTCGCCAGCGCTCGATCAAGTCGACGCACGCCAGGTCCACCCACTCGTCACTCGTCAAGTCCTTATTGAGCCGCAGCGCCTCGCGCAGCTCAGACGGCCCCCCCTCGAGCGCGCTTGACGCGGCGGCGCCGACCGTCTCCGGCACCGCGTCATCGCCAATCGGTTCGCTCACGGCCGCCTCCTGAACATTGACGGGCAGCCCCGCCATACGATTGGGCCGAGCTCACGAAAACGATACCCCTGCCTCATCATCGAGGCCCAGCTCGCGCGCCACTCGATCGACCGCGCGAGCCCATTGCTTGCGCCGCGCTTCGGCACTGCCGCCGAGCTCCGCCGCAACCTGGGCCCAGCCGCAATCCGCCATGCGTAGGTCGCCGATCCCACGTTCTTCCTCGGACAGCCGGGACCGGAACTCCTCGAGCAGCTCACGGCCGGCGACGATCCGGCTGGGGGTAATCTGGTCAGCCGGCAACATGTTCTCCGAACCGATCTCGCTCGTGCGGCGCACGTCGCGTCGTTCGGCCTGTTGCCGCTTGACATACTCACACAGCTTGTTGTGCGCCATCACCGCGAGCAGTCCCAGCAGATTGTCAGGGGCCGCAAGCTCGTACTGACCGGCCGACGCCCGCACGAAGAAATTAGCCAGAACCGACTGGCACACATCCATCGAATCGAACGTCCGGCGAAATTCCCCGCCGCGCAGTCGCAACCACGTCCGCACCCGGATCCGGACCTCTGGCTCGAACTGGCGGACGAGCTCGGCGGCCGCCTCCGGGTCACCTGAACGGACCCGCCGGACCAGCTCGGTGAACGATTCTTCGAAGTCGTCCATGCGGCGAGCTCCAGGTCTGGCGACTTCCCATGATAATCGTGACAGAACCCGCCGCGTCGGGCAAGTCGCACGGCATGCTGCGGAACGATTTTCGGCGAATTCTGTCCGGCTGCCCTGGCAATCTCCTTGGAACTATCAGGCGATCTGCTCCATCTGCCTCCGGCGAGCCGGCGGCCGACACTGGCATCATTTCACAGGAGAGGCTCCATGTTCGGCACCCCGCGATCGGTGATGGGCGTGTTCACACGCCGCGTGTCCCGTTCCCTCTCGGGTGGGTTGTGCCGTCGTCGGAGACGCCGGTTGGAGACGCTCGAATGGCTCGAGGGCCGCACGCTGTTGTCGACCTATATCGTGACCAGCACGGCAGATACGCTCACGAGCGGAAGCCCCACCCAGGGTACCCTTCGATGGGCCGTCGATCAAACGAATAACGGCGATGTCATCGACTTCAACCTGGGCACGCAGGCACAAACGATCAACCTGCGCAGCTTCCTCGAGATCACCAAGAGCATCACGATCGATGGGCCTGGAAGCAGCCTGCTGACCGTGAGCGGCCAGAACCAGACGTCGATCTTGCAGATCGACTCGGGGGCCGTGGTGACGATCAGCGACCTGACGCTGGCCAACGGATACGAAAGTAGCTCGAATCTGGGTGCGGTCGCGGTCAACTCGGGGGCCAACCTGTCCCTCGTCACCGACGTGATCACCACGAGCGGTAATCAGAAGTTCACGGCTCTGCACGGCGGGGCCGTCTCCAACCAGGGCACGCTGAGCGTCATCGACAGTACGTTGTCGAACAATCTCGCAGGCAGCGGAGGGGCGATCTACAACAACGGAGGAACGGTCGTCCTCGTGAACAGCACCCTGTCGGGGAACACGGCGAGCGTTTCCGGTGGCGCGGTCTTTACCAACGGCGGCACGGTGACCATCGGGAATTCGACGATCGCGAACAACTTCGGGGCAGCCTTCGGGGGGGGCATCGAGGCCGCGGGTCCGGTGACGGTGACCAGCAGCACTTTCTCGGGGAACAAAGCCGAAACAGGCGGCGCCATCGATAACAGTCTCGGCGATTTTGCGGTGACCGTGCAGGACTCGATCCTCGCGGGTGACCAGGCCAACCCCGGCCCCGAGTTCGCGAACTCCGTGATCTCTGGCGGTAATAACCTGGTTGCCGAGACCGACGGTAGCACGGGCTGGGTGGCTTCAGACCTGACCGGCACCAAAGCTTTTCCGCTGGCCGCGAAGCTCGGGTCCCTCCAGAATAACGGCGGGCCGACCCAGACGTTCCTTCCCCAGTTCGGCAGCCCCGCAATCGGGGCAGGCGCAAACGCTGGCCGCTAACGTCAAAGATGCCGCCCCGGACCCAACGAAGTGGGCCATCCAGACGGTCTCGGGTCAGTCCGGCTCGAATGTCTTCTCGAGCGGAACGCAGATGCAACTGATCAACGGCGGGACGCTCAACACGCTAGAGCAGTACAACCCCGTCAACGGCGGCCTCCACATCACGGGTGACTGGACGTTTTCAGGCGCGAACGATTTCCTGCAGATCCTCACGCGCAGCGATGGAACGCCGACCGCCTTGACCGGCCAAACCCAGAACGGCGTCCAGTTCCAGGCCGAGAATAACAATGTCACGATCGTCGGCAACGGAAACGCCGTCGTCTCGAGCGCAACCTCGGCCTCTCTGACAATCACCGCCGGCGCGACCTATTCCTTCAACATCGTCGACAATGGCACCAACCTGAGCTTCACCTTGACGCAGTTGGGCGGCTCTGGGGCATCGGTCACCATCACGGCGCAGAGCACGTCGACGCTGCCGGTGAACCTCGTGAGTTTCCACAATCGCGTCGGCGGCCACACGTCCCTGCTCTCGAACGTGACCTTGAAGGACGACGCCACGGGCGAAGTCCTGCTGGCGGACAACTTCGCGAACAACTCCGTGCTGGCCACCGACCAGCGCGGCGTGTCGCGCGAACCTCTCGGGGACGCCATGGACATCGGCGCCGCGAGCGCAATCACCTCGACCGGCACCGATCCCTACTTGCCCGGCTGGACGGCAAACGGCGGCGCCACGCTTGCCTCGGGCCTCGCGACCCTCGTAGACGGAACGAACCAGGCCTCGAGCCTCTGGAATGACCAGCAGTTCGGCGTTGGCACATTCTCCGCCAGTTTCACCTACACCGACACAGCCATCGCCTCTGGCGACAACGCAAACGGCATCGCGTTCGTCCTCCAGAACGACAACGCCGGCACAAGCGCGCTGGGGTCCGGCGGTGCTTCGCTCGGATACGCAGGGCTCAATCATAGCCTCGCCGTGGCCTTTAATGTCTCTTCGGCAAACACGATCGGATACGAGTTCCTCACCGACGGGGTTGTCGACGGCAGCTACCAATCCACCCTCGACGTGAACCTCAATAGCGGTCAGCCTGTAACGGTCAACCTGACGTACGAGAACACCACCCTGGAAATGGTCTTGATGCAGGGCATAACCGAATTCGGGGCTCACATGATCGTGAACCTGCCGTCCATCCTCGGGTCCTCGAGCGCATACGTGGGCTTCACCGGCGGCTCTGGCTCACAAGGCTCATACCAGACGGTCAGCAATTTCACCTTCAACGATGCGAACTCGATGGACGCGACGTTCAGCAGCACGCCACTGATCCCCGGGCTGCTCTCCTCAGCGGACGGTTCACACTACATGAGCGTGGCCGAGTCTTTCGGCCTGACCACCTTGACGGCCGCCAGTTTTCACGGCCTGGCCCCGGCGCCCGCCCAGGGCCTCGCCGCCGTCCTCATGACGACTGGCCCGGGGGCCTACGCCACAGCATTTCCCGGCTACAGTTACCTGTTCCTGATCAACGACACGAGCACCCAGTCCGATCCTTACACGCTCAACTTGCCGGGGCTGGGGATCGGGACCGGGACCACGACCCCGCTCTTGAACGGCGGCTGGTTGAACGATCCGGTCTTCGGTGGGCCCGGCCCGCAACCTCTGGCCGGCCTGGCCCCGGGCCAGGTCTACGCGGTGCTCGTGGCCAACGGCCAGACTGGTTACAACGTATCGGTCCAGTCGTTCCAGCGCAGTCTCAACTACGGCCTTTCTCTCGTAACGGGTTCCTATTACTACTTGAATACCTTGTCACCGCCAACGGTCGTCGACGACCCGGCTCAGGCTGTGTCCACCGCCGATGCGACGCTCTCGGCGACTGTTGACCCGCATGGCTCGAGCGCATCGGTGCTCTTCCAGTACTCGACCGACCCGACGTTTGCCCCGACTGTCCAGGCCGAGGTCGGCTCAGGATTCGCCTCCCCGGAGGACGTGGCGGTCGACGACTACGGCGACGTTTTCGTCGCCGACACGAACCATAACCTCGTCAAGGAAGTCAAGCCCAACGGCGCGATCGTGACCATCGGCTCCGGGTTCAGCCGCCCGGACGGGGTGGCGGTCGACGAGGACGGCGACGTTTTCGTCGCCGACACGGACAACGACGACGTCGCGGAAGTCAAGCCCAACGGCTCGATCGTGACTATCGCCTCGGCCGACTATACCGCCAACAGTTTGAACCCGGGCGGGGTGGCGGTCGACGCGGCTGGCGACGTTTTCATCGCCTACACCTTCTCCGAGGTCGTCACGGAAGTCAAGCCAGATGGCTCGATGGTGCAGATCGGCCCCGGGTTCGACAGCCCGCGTGCCCTGGCCGTCGACGCCGCCGGCGACCTCTTCATCGCCGACCCCCCGAAAAACGTTGTTTACGAGGTCACACCCGGGCCCGACGGCACGGTCACGACCATCGGCTCCGGGTTCGACAGCCCGAGCGGAGTAGCGGTCGATGCCGTCGGCGACGTCTTTGTTGCCGACTCCGGCAACAACGCTGTCAAAGAAGTCAGGCCCGACGGCTCGGTGCTGACCATCGCCTCCGGGTTCGACAACCCGAGCGGAGTGGCGGTCGACGCCGCCGGCGACGTCTTTGTCTCCGACGCCAACAACAGCCAGGTCGTGGAGCTGTCGCCGACGAGCGTGGCAGCCGTGCCAACGTCGGTATCGGGCACCGGCCCCCAGGCGGTCACGGCGACGCTGACGGCCCTTCCATGGGATACAACCTACTACTTCCGGGCCATCGCTACTGGCCCCGGCATGACCGGTGTCGCGACTCAGGCCGGCTCATTCACGACGCTGCTGCCAACGGTCGCCGACGGCCCGGCGACGGCGGTGACGACCGTGGGTGCAACGGTCAGCGCGAGCGTCGACGCACAGGGTTTGACCGCCTCCGACGTGCTGTTCCAGTACTCCACTAGCCCGACGTTCGCCTCGACGGTCAAGGCCGACTTCGCCTCGGGGCTCAGCGAGCCGCAAGGTGTGGCAGTCGACTCGGCCGGTGACCTGTTCGTCGCCGACCCTGTTGACAACGCCGTGAAGGAGGTCAAGCCCGACGGTTCGACCGTGACTATCGGCTCCGGGTTCAATCACCCGCAAGGCGTGGCGGTCAACAGCTCCGGCGACGTCTTCGTAGCCGACTCCGGTAACAACGACGTCAAGGAGGTTGAGCCGGACGGCACGATCGAAACGATCGGCTCAGGGTTCAACAACCCGACCGACCTGGTGCTTGACAGCTCCGGCGACCTCTTCGTCGCAGATATCGGCTCTGGCACCGTCAAGGAGATCACACCCGGGCCCGGGGGCTCGATCGTGACCATCGGCGCCGGGTTCAGCGACCCGGCCGGCGTGGCGGTCGACGCCGAAGGCGACGTCTTTGTCGCCGACTCCATTTCGAACGATGTCTATGAGATCACACCCGGCCCCAACAGCACGACTGTGACCGTCGGCACCGGGTTAAGCGGTCCGACCGGCGTCGCCGTCGACAGCTTCGGCGACGTCTTTGTCGCTAACTTCGGCTCGAGCGACGTCGACGAACTCGCGCCGAACGGCACGATCACGACCGTCGCCACCGGGCTCAGCAACCCGAACGGCGTGGTGGTCGACGGCTCCGGCGACGTCTTCGTCGCCGACACAGACAACAGCCGGGTCTTGGAGCTGTCGCCGCCGCAGAGCGTCGCTGCATCGCCGTCGTCGGTGACGGGCACCGAAGCTCAGGCGGTGAGGGCGACGCTTGCGGGCCTCACAGCGGGTACCGCCTACTATTTCCGGGCCATCGCCACCATCAGCGGCGTGAAGTTTACGGCCTCGCCGGCCGGCTCGTTCATGACGTTGGTGCCGCCAATCGTCGACGGCCAGGCCATCGCGCTGACGGGCGTCAGTGCGACGGTCGCCGCGACGGTCGACCCCCGCGGCTCGACCGACACGGTGCAGTTCCAGTACTCGACCGACCCGACATTCCGCTCGACGTCCTCTTCGACCGTCTCCGCGACGCCCTCCTCGGTCACGGGCACCGGCCCTGTCGCGGTGACAGCCATGCTGACCGGCCTCAAACCGGGCACCACGTACTACTTCCGAGCTATCGCCGCCGGCCCCGGCGGCACGCTCGCCGGGTCGCCGGCCGGCTCATTCACCACGCCGCTGCCACCCCTGGTCGTCGATGGACCGGCTCAGGCGGTGACGGCCATGGGTGCGACGATCGCGGCGACCGTCGACCCCCGCGGCTCGACCAAGGTGTTCTTCCAGTCCTCGACCGACCCGACATTCACCCCGACGGTCCAGTCCGGCGTCGACTCGGGGTTCAACCACCCGTATGGCGTGGCGGTCGACGGCTACGGTGATCTATTCGTGGCAGACTCAGGCAACAACACCGTCCAGGAGGTCACGCCAGACGGCACGATCTTGACCATCGGCTCAGGCTTCAGCGACCCGACCGGCGTGGCGGTTGACACCGCCGGTGACGTCTTCGTTGCCGATTCAGGTAACAACGCTGTCAAGGAGATCACGTCCGGCGGCACGATCTTGACCATCGGGGCTGGCTTTAGCGATCCGACTGGCGTGGCGGTCGACTCTTCCGGCGACGTGTTCGTCGCTGACTCGGGAAACCATGCCGTCAAAGAGGTCACGCCCGGCGGCACGATCGTCACCATCGGCTCCGGGTTCAACGACCCGACCGGCGTAGCAGTCGACGCCACTGGCGATGTCTTCGTCGCTGACTTCGGCACGCGTACCGTCAGTGAGGTCAAGGCCAACGGCACGATCGTCACTAACGGCTCGGGGTTCAGCGATCCGACCGGCGTGGCCGTCGATGCCGCCGGCGACGTCTTCGTCGCCGGCACCGGCTTGACCGCCGTCGAGGAGGTCAAGCCCAACGGCACGATCGTGACCATCGGCTCGGGGTTCAACAACCCGAGTGCCGTGGCGGTCGACGCCTTAGGCGACGTCTTCGTCGCTGACACCGGCGACAACCAGATCGTGGAGCTGTCGCCGCCGGCCGTGGCAGCTTCGCCGCTCACGGGCTCCGGAACCAAGTCGGTGACGGCGACCCTGGCAGGGCTCCAGCCCGGCACCACGTACTACTTCCGGGCCATCGCTGCCGGCCCGGGCGGTATCGTCGCCGGGTCGCCGGCCGGCTCGTTTACCACACCGCTGCTGCCGACGGTCGTTGACGGCTCTTCTAGCGCGGTGTCGTTCAATGCCGCGACGCTCGCGGCGACAGTGAACCCTGAGGGCTTGATCGCCAGCACGATGTTCCAGTACTCGACCGCCCCGACCTTCACGGCGACGCTCCAGACCACGGTCGACCCGGCGCTCAACCGCCCATTCGGCGTGGCGGTCGACCGCTACGGCGACGTGTTCGTCGCCGACACCGGCGACAACGCCGTCCAGGAGATCAAACCCGACGGCACGATCGTGTCCATCGGCGCGGGATTCAACGGGCCAAGCGGCGTGGCCGTCGATGCCGCCGGCGACGTCTTCGTCGCCGACACGGATGACAACGCCGTCGAGGAGGTCACGCCCGGCGGCGCGATCGCAAACATCGGCTCCGGGTTCAACGACCCATACGGTGTGGCCGTCGATGCCGATGGCGACGTCTTCGTCGCTGACACTGGCTCTAACGTCGTTGAGGAGGTCAAACCGAACGGCACGATCGTGACCATCGGCTCCGGATTCAGCGGCCCGGAGGGCGTGGCGGTCGACGCCGCCGGTGACGTTTTCGTCGGCGACACCGGCAACGACGCCGTCAAGGAAGTAAAGCCCGACGGCACGATCGTGACCATCGCGACCGGCTTTACCTCTTCCGCTTACAGCGGCCCGCGCGGCTTGGCGGTCGACGCTGCCGGCGATGTCTTCGTGCCCAACTTTAACCCCGTCGCCTCCTACGTCTACGTCGAGGAGATCACACCCGGCGGGTCGGATATCTCCGTCGGCTCGGAATTCTACCTGGCGAGCGGAGTGGCGGTCGACGGCACTGGCGACGTCTTCGTCGCCGACTGGGGCAACAACCAGGTCGTGGAGCTGTCGCCGCCCAGCGTGGCGGCCTCGCCGTCGCCGGTCACAGGCGCCGGCGCCCAGGCGGTGACGGCGACAGTCACCGGCCTCCAACCGAATACCACTTACTACTTCCGGGCCGTCGCCAGCGTCGACGGCGCGACCTTCGCGGCCGGGACGGCCGGCTCGTTCACGACGCTGCCGGCGCCGACGGTCGTCGACGGCCTCGCTAACGCGGTGACAACCGTCAGTGCGACGGTTGGGGCGACGGTCAACCCCGAGGGCGAGCCCGCCTCGGTGCTCTTCCAGTACTCGACCGACCCAACGTTCGCCCCGACGGACCAGTCGATCCTCGGCTCGGGGTCCGGCTACCCGGACGGCGTGGCGGTCGATTCCGTCGGTGACGTCTTCCTGGCCGACGACGACGACGGCGACGTCCGGGAGGTCAAGCCCGACGGCTCGATCGTGACCATCGCCTCAGGGTTCAGCACTCCGCAGGGCGTGGCGGTCGACGCCGCCGGCGACGTCTTCGTCGCGGACACCGGCAACAATGCCGTCTATGAGGTCACACCCGGGCCCGACGGCACGACCACGACCTTCGCCTCAGGGCTCGCAGGCCCGACCGGCGTGGCGGTCGATTCAGCCGGCGACGTCTTCGTCGCTGAGCTCGGCAACAACGCCGTCGAGGAGTTCGAGCCCAACCAAACGATCGAGACCATCGGCTCCGGGTTCAACGAACCGTCGGGCGTGGCGGTCGACAGCTCCGGCGACGTCTTCGTCGCCGACAGCGGCAACAACGCCGTCAAGGAGGTCACGCCCGACGGCTCGATCGAGACCATCGGCTACGGATTCAGCGGCCCGACCGGCGTCGCCGTCGACAGTTCCGGTGACGTCTTTGTGGCAGATTCCGGCAACAACGCGGTCGAGGAGGTCAAACCCAACGGCTCGATCGACACCATCGGCTCCGGGTTCAACGTGCCGAACGCCGTGGCGCTCGCAGGCAACGGCGCGGTCTTCGTCGCCGACTCCGGCAACGGCCGCATCGTGGCGTTGTCAACGCCGCACGTGGGGGCCTCGTCCTCGTCGCTCTCAGGCGACGGTGCCCAGGCGGTGACGGCAACACTGACCGGCCTCACACCGGACACCACCTATTACTTCCGAGCCATCGCCACCAGCGACGGCTCGAACTACGCCGGCTCGCCGGCCGGCTCGTTCACCACGCTACCGCCGCCCTTGGTCGTTGACGGCACGCCTACGGCGCCGACGTCCGCCGGCGCGACGGTAAGCGCGACGGTCGACCCCCAGGGCTCGACCGCCTCGTTGGTATTCCAGTACTCGACCGACCGGCGGTTCGCCCCGACGGTCCAGGCCGTCGTCGCCTCGGGGTTCGACAGCCCGTACGGCGTGGCTGTCGACGACGGCGATGTTTTCGTCGCAGACCCGGGCTCTGGCACCGTCGAGGAGATCAAGCCCGGCGGTACGATCGTGACCATCGGCTCGGGGTTCAACCACCCGACCGGCGTGGCGGTCGACAGCTCCGGCGACGTCTTCGTCGTCGACACCGGCTCGAGCGCCATCGAGGAGATCACGCCCGACAACTCTGTTATCTCCATCGGCTCGGGGTTCAACCACCCGAGCGGCGTGGCGGTTGACGCCAACGGCGACGTCTTCGTCGCCGACAGCGGCTCGAACGCCATCGAGGAGGTCACACCCAACGGCTCGATCGTGACCATCGGATCTGGGTTCAGCAGCCCGACCGGCGTGGCACTCGACGCTTACGGCGACGTCTTCGTCGCCGACTCTGGCAACAATTCCGTCAAGGAGGTCACGCCCAATGGCACCATCACTACCATCGGCTCGCACTTCAGCGACCCGACCGGCGTCGCGGTCGACCCTTCCGGCGAGGTTTTCGTCGCGGACTCCGGCAACAACTCCGTCGAGGAGTTCGCGCAAGGCGGCTCCATCGTGACGATCGGCTCGGGCTTCACCGACCCGACCGGCGTCGCGGTCGACGTCAACGGCGACGTCTTCGTCGCCGACTCCGGCAACGGCCGGGCCCTGGAGTTGTCAACGCCGAGTGTGGCCGCCTCGCCCGCGCAGGTCTCGGGCACCGGCATCCAGGCGGTGACGGCGACGCTGACCGGACTCACTTCCGGCGCCACTTACTACTACCGCGCCATCGCCACTGTCGACGGTGCGACCTTCGCCGCTGGGTCGGCCGGCTCGTTCACCCCGCTGCTCCAGCCGCCGGTTGCCATCGGCCAGCCAAGCGCGGTGACGTCCGTCGGCGCGACAGTGAGCGCAACGGTCAACCCGCAGGGCTCGACCGCCTCGGTGCTCTTTCAGTACTCGACCGACCTGACGTTTACCCCGACCGTCGCAACCACCCTCGCCTCGGGGATAAACAGCCCCTACGGTGTGGCGGTCGACGACTTCGGAGACGTCTTCTTCTCCGAGTGCAACAACAACGCCGTCGAAGAGGTCAAGCCCGACGGCTCGATCGTGAGCATCGGTTCCGGGTTCGACTTTCCGACCGGCGTGGCGGTGGACAGCCACGGTGACGTTTTCGTCGCCGACTCGGGCGACGGCACAATCAAAGAGATCAAAGGCGGCTTGACCACGACTGTCGCCTCGGGGTTCGGCGGCGCCACCGGCTTGGCGGTCGACGCCGCCGGCGACATCTTCGTCTCCCTCGCCGACGACAACTCCGTCGTGGAGGTCAAGCTCGACGGCTCGAAGGTGACAATCGACTCCGGGCTAGCGTTCCCGCAGGGCGTGGCGGTCGATTCGGCCGGTGATGTCTTTGTCACCGCCGGCCTCGGCGGAGACGTCACGGAGATCACGCCCGATGGCACGATCGTCACCATCGGATCCGGTTTCGGCTTCCCTGTCGGTGTGGCGGTCGACACCGCCGGCGACGTCTTCGTCGCCGACACCGATGCCGCCATCAAGGAGATCAAGCCCGACGGCTCGACGGTGACCATCAACTCCAACAACGACCCGTGGGGCGTGGCGGTGAGCGCCGCCGGTGACGTCTTCGTCACCGACGAATACGACGGCAACATTGCCGAGGTGTCGCCGCCGAGCGTGGCGGCCTCACCGTCGCCGGTGACGGGCACCGGCGCCCAGGCAGTGTCCGCGACGCTGACCGGCCTCGTACCGGCCACTACGTACTTCTTCCGGGCCATCGACACCTTGGGCGGCGAGCCCGTCGCCGCCTCGTCGGCCGGCTCATTCACCACGTTGTTGCCGACTGTCGTCGACGGCCCCGCGTCGGCGGTAACGGCCGCCGCTGCAACGGTGTCGGCGACGGTCAACCCCCAAGGCGGGACCGCCTCGGTGCTTTTCCAGTATTCGACGGACCCGACGTTCAGCTCGGCATTGTCCACGACGCCAAAATCGCTCTCAGGCATGAACGCCCAGACGGTGACGGAGACACTGACGGGCCTCACGATAGGCACCACCTACTACTACCGCGCCATCGCCACCATCGGGGGCGAGACCTTCACCGCCTCGCCGTCCGGCTCGTTCACCACGCTGGTGCCGACACTCGTCGACGGCTCTGCCAGCGCTGTGACGGCCGTCGGTGCGACGGTTAGCGCCACGGTCGACCCGCAAGGCTCGAGCGACGCCGTGTACGTCCAGTACTCGACCAGCCCGACATTCACGCCGGCGGTCCAGGAGATTCTCGGCTCGCAATTCAGCGCTCCGAACGGCGCCGCGGTCGACGCCGCGGGCGACGTCTTCGTCGCCGAGTTCGGCAACAACGCCGTCGAGGAGTTCAAGCCCAACGGGACGATCATGTCCATCGGCTCCGGGTTCGATCGTCCCATGGGGGTGGCAGTCAACGCCGCGGGCGATGTCTTCGTCGCCGACTTCCTCAACAACGCGATCAAGGAGATCATCCCCGGGCCCGACGGCACGACCACGACCTTCGTCTCAGGGGTCTTCAGGCCGACCGGCGTGGCGGTCGACTCAGCCGGCGACGTCTTCGTAACCACCACGGTCAGCACTTCCGTCGAGGAGTACGAAACCAACGGCAAGATCGTGGCCATCGGCTCCAATTTAAACGTTCCGGCCGGCGTGGCAGTCAACGCCGCGGGCGATGTCTTCGTCGCCAATCAAGGCAACGACACCGTCGAGGAGTTCACGGTCGGCGGCGCGACGATTCGCATCGCCTCCAATTTAAACAATCCGTCCGGCGTGGCGGTCGACGCCGCGGGCGATGTCTTCGTCACCGTCGCCGGCTCGAACGCCGTCGAGGAGTTCGAGCCCGACGGCGCGATCGTGACCATCACCTCCGGGTTCAGCAATCCGACAGGCGTGGCAGTCGATAACTCGGGCGACCTCTACGTCTGCGACTCCTTGAACAATCGGGTCGTCGAGATGTCAACACCGCAAATCTTGGCGGCCTCGCCAAGCTCGGTCACGGGCTCAGGCCCCCAAGCGGTGACGGCGACTCTCTCGGGCCTCACACCGGGCGCCACCTATTACTACCGGGCGATCGTCGCCGTCGATGGCGAGATCTTCACCGCCTCGCCGGCCGGCTCGTTCATCGCGCTGCCGCAGCCGACGGTTACCGTCGCGACAACCGGTGTCGGCACAGGCGGGGCGACCTACGGACAGTCTCTCTCCTTCGTCGCGACGGTCGCGCCGCCGGGCGTGGGCGAAACGACTCCCACCGGGACGGTCCAGTTCGCCATCGATGGCGTCGACTTGGGATCGGCCGTCGCCCTGGTGAACGGTGCCGCCACCAGCCCCGCCATCGACACGATCGGCGCGGGCACACACGACGTCACGGCATCCTACTCCGGCGACACCAGCTACGGTCCCGACAGCGGCGAGCTGACACAGGTCATCGATCAGGCCCCCCTCACCGTCACCGCGAAGAACCAGACCCGCCCCTTCGGCCAGCCCAACCCGACGCTGACGGACACCATCACCGGCTTCGTCAACGACGACAGCTCCACCGTCGTCACCGGCTCCGCCAACCTCAGCACGACGGCGACCCCGTCGAGCGCAGTCGGCACCGACCCGATCATCACGGCACTGGGAACTCTCGCCGCCGCCAACTACGACTTCACCACCTTCGTCAACGCCACCCTGACGATCGTTCCCGCGCTCACAGCCTCCCTCACGCCAGTCGCCGGGCCGACCAACGTGTCGGTCGCGAACGAGGATGTCACTTTCAGCGTCCCGATCAACACGAGCAGCTTTACCTCGGCCGCCTTGATCCTGACCGACTGCGGATCGGGCAACCTGATCAATGGCGGCGTGACAATCACGCTCGTACCGAGCACAGCTTCGACCTACGCGATCGGCGGCCTGTCGAGTCTGACCACCGGGCAGGGCCTCTACACGCTCACGGTCAATGCCGCCTTGGTCCAGGATCAAAACGGCTTCGCCGGCGTGGGCACGTCCTACACGTCGTGGCTCATGGACACAACGCCCCCGGTAAGCAAGGTCAGCCCACTCGCAACGCGCGGCACGAGCCTCGCGTTCCCCGTCTCGGTCACCGGCTCCGACGGTGGGTCACCACCCTCCGGAGTCGCGTCATACGACATCTATTCCGCGACCAACGGCGGACTATGGGCCCTCTGGACGACCGTGCCGGCAAGCAATCCAACAGCCACTTTCACGGGCCAGAGCAACACAACCTACACGTTCTACAGCATCGCCCACGACCTGGCCGGTAACACCGAGGTCAAGACGCCGGTGATCGAGGCGAGCACCTACCTCCCTGACTTGACGCCCTCTGTGACCTTTGTCGACGGGACGACAGGCACCAACCCGAGCACCGTGAACACCACGACCGGGACGTTCACACTTAACCTGACGGGAAGCGATCCTGGCGGCGGTGTCGTGACCTACTTCGAGGTCTTCGCGTCAGTCGATTCCGGCGCATACCAACTGGCCGCGCCGCCGATTCCCGCCGGCCCGGCAGACAGCTCCGGAAATGTCCACGCGACGACTCCGTACCAGGGTCTCACAGACGGTGCCAACCATACCTATGCGTTCTACAGCATCGGGTTCGACAGCGCGGGTAACACGCAATCGGCACCGACCAGCCCCAATCTCGCGCTTCCAGAGACGTTTGCAAGCGCCACCCCGTCCCAGCTCCAGGTGTCAAGCCTGGTCGTGGAGAATGGCGCCGTGGAGCGGTCGTATATCCGTTACCTGCAAGTCGACTTCAACGAGTCAGACAGCCAGTCGGCCGGCGAGCTCACGCAGATCGTCAATTCGAGCAGCTCCGCATCACCTGATATTCAGCTCTATCAGTACGACTTGAACGACGACGCGTCGAGCAAGACAGCCGTCTCGCTCTCAGGTGTCACCGTCGAGCTGATCGACCACGCGATTGAGCTCGACTTCGGCGCAAACGGAATCGGAGGCAATCCCAACACGACGACCGCGGATGGCTATTACGAGCTCGACATCAAGCTTCCGAGTGGAGCGACCGCTGTGCACCACTTCTACCGGCTGCTGGGCGACGTGACCGGCGACGGGACGGTGGACAGCAACGACTTGAACGCAATCGCCGCCGAGATCAATCTGTCGAACCCGATTGGCTTCTCACCCTTGGGCGCGGATGTAAACGGCGACGGCAGCATTTCAGCGCTCGACCTCACACTGGCGACCCGGGCCAAGGGGCACAAGCTGAAATCGGGTCTATCCCTGGGATGAGTTTCTCCGCCCGGAGGGCAGGGATTCTGGTCGTGACGTTTCGTCGGATGGCGCGAGCTTTCTTAAAGACTTTCGCGTCTACTGAAAAGTCGAAGCGCCCCAACGACCGAATTGAATGGAGATGAGGAGATAGCCCGCAATGTCCGCGCCGGACGGAAAAAGCCGGGAATTGTCGCGACTTTGCGGGTTACGCAAACGGCGCCGTCCGTCAAAGGGATGCCAGATTGCGTACAGAGGAGGGAGCCGGCTGCATGTTTCCGTGGGCGAAGCGAAGTGCACTTGGCGCAACGGCCGCGATTCATCGTCTCGGGCAGATCGGTCGGCAACGCCGGCGGTGCGGGATCGCACCGGTTATGGAAGCACTCGAGGGCCGGAGACTGCTCTCGGCTTACACCGGCCCGTCGGCGGTCAGGAACATCCTGTCCAGCGGGGGGGTGTTTCGGATCGAGGTCGAGGAGGGTCCCGGAGTCTTCAAGGTGCATTCCGCGGGCAAGGGTGCGATCGATCTGACTGCGTTTGGGACGAGCGCGGATACCGAGCTCAGTATCAGCCAGGTGCGCCCGCGCTACCACTTCCCCAGTCAGCTTCTTTCGATCCACGCGCTGACTGTCACTTCTGGTGAGCTCGGTGGATTGGATGCCTCCGCAGCGAAACTGACGGGGGTCATGACTCCGCTCAAGAACACGATGCAAACCCTTACGCTCGGCGAGCTAGGGCCCGGTGCGCGTGTGGAGGTTGACGGCAGCGTAGGCGTGATGGCCGTTTCGACGATCAATCTCGGTCCCACGGGACTGGTCTCGATTTCGGGAGGGTTGAACACCTCCGAACCCACAGGTTCGACCAGCACGGCCTCGCTGATTGGCGTCATGACGATCGGCAGTCTGAACCTCGATGGTGGGCGGTTTCTGATCGGTCAGGACTCGCTCGCGCCGATCTCGATTCTGGACAACATGACGATCAGCCACGACGGTCTTTTTTCGGTAGGCCGGGACCTCGACGATTCGCTCACGGTCAATGGAAACCTGGAGCTTGATTCCGGTGGCCAGCTCATGGTTGGCCGCAATCTCAGTGACCTGACCGTGAACGGCAACGTGATTGTCAATCCCAGCGGCAGCGGCATTGTCGTGAACGGCGTGCTGGGCGACATGGTCGTCGAGGGTCTCTTTCAAGGACAGGGAGGCACGGCCGCACCGACGTTCTTCGACCTGGGGGTCGGGTTGACCATCAATGGGTTGAGCATCCTGGGAGGAAATACGGCCCTGGAGAGTTTGATCAACGCCAACATCCGCGCAGGGGGAAGCATCAGCGGAGTCGACATCGCGTATGGAACGGTGAACAGCACGATCCAGCCCAACACGCCGCCGGTGGGGTGAGCGTGGGGTGGAACGCGTGAGGGACCAGGATTCGCGGGAGAATGGTGGCGACGCGAGCGATGAACTGCTGACAGATACTTATCGTGTTGCATAGACTGGCATACAGAGAGTGCAAGAGACAGGAGCAGCGCCATGAAGCTTCCTGAATTTCTGACGCGCGGCCCACTGGGAGAGATTCTGCTGACGGGGCATCGCATCGAGCTCTATCATGTCATGAAATCCTTCAATGAGGGGCACACCGCCGAGATGCTGTATCACGAGTACCCCACGTTGCCACTCGGTTTGATTTACAAGGTGCTCGCGTTTTACTTTGAAAACCAGAGCGATGTTGACCGCTACGTGTCGGAGGTCGAAAACGAGCTTGATCGCCAAGAGGCCGCCCACGAGCCTAGCCCGGCTGAGATTCGAATTCGGAGCATGGCGGCAGAGAGCGCAGCGCATGACAGGTCAGCACGCGAGTCGTCGAACGCTCTGAACGGCGAATTGTTCCCGAGTCTTCCCGAGTTCTTGACTCGCCACGAGAAAGGCGAGATCCGCCTGACGGGCCACCGGATCGATCTTTTCCACTTGGTCTCCTTGTATAACGAGGGCAATTCCGCCGAGATGCTCTTGGGTTTCTTCCCGACGCTGAGCCTCGCCGTGATTCACAAGGTGATTGTGTTCTACCTTGAGAACCAGGCCCACGTGGATGTGTATATGGCCCGTTGCGAGGCCGAGAGCGAGCGTCAGCAGGCCATGACGCCCGTCGCGCCGACGATCGAGGAGCTCAAAGCAAGGTTGCAGTCGAAAACCTCGGTCCCGACCGCGTAAGTTTGGACGAGAATGGCACTACGCTATTTGCTCGACGAGAACGCGCGGGGAGTGCTCTGGCATGCCATCGTTCGCCACAACGCGACCTCGGCGGAGCCGCTCGACGTAGTTTGTGTGGGCGACACTGATGATTTAGCACTGGCAAGCCCCGACCCCGACATCCTGCTGTGGGCTGAACGTGAGGGACGAGTTCTCGTCAGCTTCGATCATCGCACAATGCCCGCTTATTTGATCGATCTCCTCCAGGCGGGAGGGCATCTGCCGGGAATGTTCCTGATCCGGCGCAGAAGCCGGATTCGCGACGTCGTCGCCTGGCTTGCGCTGGCAGCTCGATCAGACGACGACGAACAGTGGCGCGATCTGGTCCTTTACATCCCGTGAGTGCCTTCGAACGGCCTCAGTCGGACGACTCATTTCCCGCCCTGTTCGTGCAAGATGAGGCCGGCCCGTCGGTGCACGGCGGCGGCCTCGGGCTCGAAGCGGCTTGTGAGGAAGGCAGCTTCGAACAGTTTGCCCAGTGCCACGACCTGGGCGAGGTCGCGCTCGACATCGGCTGTGGGCCGATTCTTGCGGGTCGCCAGCAGTTCGATGAGCTGGTCGTGGTGCCGGCCGGCGAGACTCGAGAGGGCGCTCAGATCGACGCACAAGAAAGTCTGGGTGTCGGGAAACGCTCTGGCCCGCAACTGGCGAAAACGCGCTCCTGCCTCCGGCTTTGAGGCAGCTTCGAGGTAGCGCGCGACGGCCTCTTGGGACGTACCCAGAATCAAGCGAGAACCGGTGGCGTCGACCGTAAAAGCAAACGGGGTGGGATTTCCCAGCGCCGTCACAGTCGTGCCGGCGACGGGACGGGTGATGATCTGTGACCGGCCGTTGTTGCGTTTTTCATCGAGCGCCGCCAAGGCGAGCACGGTTCGCAACGCGTTTTCGACGGCGGGGCCGGCTGGCGTGGGGTTGGAGGCTGGCTGGCCGCTTTTTCGCAGACTTGCCACGAGCACACCACCGAAGACGCGGGCCGATGAAGATGCGTCAGGCGTTGCCGTCGCGGTCGCGCCCGAGGCGTCGTCAAGCGGCGACTCCGCATAAGCGATGATGCCGGGCCCTAGCTGCGGCAGGATTGCAGTGCGCACGTCTTGACCGAGCAGCAGGCCGCCCAGGAGGGTTTCCAGATTGGTGATTTTGGGCCCGGCTTCCTCGGGCACGATCTCGCGAAGTGCCTCGTAGAATGCGGGAGCGTCAAGATGCCCCGAGGTTAGAGCGACGGCTGTGTCAGGAACGCGGGCCAGCGTTTGATCAACCTGCAGCTCATTGCCGGCCCATCGCACGAGCCAGGGCTCGAGCTTGGAACGATCGAGGGTCTCAACGGTGTGGAGGATAATGCCCGCGTCGTTCCATTCGAGCGTGGCTCCGGCATATTCGACAGCCGTCAGATAACGAGCGAGCATTTCCATGATCTTGAGGTCGGAGGCCTTGCTGGTTGGCGGTGACGCGGCGATCAGACGCTCGACCTGGCGCGGTTCGATGAACAGGCGCGCCAGGGCCTTCGTGCTCTGCCGGCGTTTTACAGCCTGGAATCGCGCGAGATCGGCCAGCCCGCCGTCGACGGCGACGACCGGCTTGCCTCCAGAGCGCGCAGGCTCGGTGGTCGCTTGTGCCAGGCTGCGCGCTTTGCGGTTGATCACCGACTGGATCAAGGATTCGGAGTTGGAAAAGGCAAATGTTCCGTCCGGATAGGTGACATACCATTCTGAGGGGCGTGAAGCCTCCTGTGGAAATTCGCGCATATGGTAAGCCGTTCCGGCGAACTGCCGTGCGCTCAAGCGGGCCAGTTCGCCGCCGGCCTGCTGCTTGTCGTTGACGACCTGGATCAACCGCTCGAGTAGCGCGGTGTTTCGCGCGCGTAGCAGCAACAGCCCGCGGGCCTGACTTGAGTCAGCCGGTGCGTCCGGGGCAAGCCGAAGGGCCAGGACCACGGCGTCGCCGAGCAAATCGTCGCAGATGTCACTGAGCTTGATTCCCAGCACGGCCTCGATCTGGTCGCGCGAATGCCTGAGCTGCCTGGCCTTTTCGGATTCGATCCACGTTTTCACTGCCGGAAGCTGCTTCAATCCGGCATACAGGTGAGAGGACGTGAAGGCATGGAGCTCTTCGCGAAAGTTTTCGACCGTGAGTACAACGGCCGAGTCGGCGGGAACCAGCCGCAGCAATGCGTCGAGGGATGAGTTCCCGGCGGGGACTTGAGCGGCTCCTGGCTGGGCCAAAGCCAGCAGCACGGCGAACACGGCGAGCATGCGGCGCCTCGGCCGAGACGGTTCGATGGCGCCGGCGCGCGCCCGGGCTTGCGATTGCATCAGGCTCCCCTCGCTGCGGGTGGGTTGGCACGAACGTCAGGTTTAGGAGGGGGCGGGCCCAGCAGGAAACCGAACGCCTGGCGGGCCGACGAAGATAGCGGTCGAACGCCGCTTGCCAGGTGGTCGCTGACCTGTTGAATCGTTTCGACCGCGGCGGTCGAGTCGGGTGCGAACGAGTCGAGCGAGGGGACGGATACCGTGCCCGACGTGCCGGAGGCGTGCCGAGGGTCCGGCTCGCTCGCGGCGTCGAGGAATTGCCGGCTCAGCCTCGCGGCCGGCTCCGATGCGGAACGTGCGAGGTCCCAAGTGGCCTCGCTCGCGCTGGCCAGGGCTTCGTTCAATCCGGGACTTTTGGAAGGGCCATCCCCAGAGCTCGGTGCGCCTAGAGCGAGGCGAGCGCGGTCTCGCTGGAGGTTGAGATTCACTCTCGAAATGACGGCTCCGAACGCCACAAGTACCAGGATCGAGGCCGCGGCAGCAATCAGCCACCGGTTGGAGATCGCCCGGTGCACACTACGCGCGGTCAGACGCGAAGCAGGCAGGGGTGCTTCGGCTGCCGCGAGGATTCGATCGGTGAGACCCAGCGGCGGCTCGGGTGCTTTCCCCCAGGCGAGAATCGCGCGATGAAGAACCTGGTAGCCGGCAGCCCAGCGGCGACAAGCCGGGCAAGTGGCCGCGTGCTGGAACAGCGCTCGCTCGTCCTGGTCGTCGCCGCGGCCGTGCGCGTCGCCGGACGACTGTGAGCTAGCGTCGATCAACTGATTCCAGGTCCGCTCAAAATCCCGACAATTCATATCGTTATCCCGCGTCGAATGAGCTCTTCGGCCAACTGGGCCCGTGCCCGATGCAGCCAGGTTTTCACGGTGCCGACTGGCCGGGTAACCACCAGCGCGATCTCGTCGTAGGATAAGTGCTGCGAGTGGTACAGAATGAATACCAAGCGATACTCGGGCCGCAGTCCCTCGAGCGCCCGCTCAAGCTCCCCGGCGAGATCGTCCGGGTCAGACCGCCCGCCCCGAGGGTCGGCGAGGTCATCCGCCGGCTCGGCCAGCGCCAGCATCGGCTTGCGGGCGCGCCGCTGGAGCGCCGTTCGGCAACGGTTGGCGGCGATTTCGAGCAGCCAAGGAACAATTGGCCGGGAGGAATCAAACCCCGTCATGGCCCGCAGCGCACGAATAAAAGTCTCCTGCACCACGTCTTCGGCATCCTGCTGATGATTTAACATGCGGTAGCACAGGCCGTAGACAACCCCCTGGTATCGCTCGATCAGCAGGCGCGGCGCTTGCTGGTCGCCGGACCGGAGCGCTCGACCAGCGCCACGTCATCCATCGTCATCTCTCTGCCCTTGCCCGCCCCGCCGGCTGCCGCCATCAGGCCGGTCATCATGGTATTACCCCAACCGCCGTGCAATGGTTTCAGGATTCGCGTGAACCGGGCGAAGAGCAATCCATTCGATTATACGGAAGAGGGCAGAATTGAGGAGGATGGGGGGGGTTGGCCGTCAGTCTGTGACCTGAATTTCGCGGAGCTCCTCCTCCGTTCGGGCGGTGTCGTAGAGGGTTGCAGTGGATACCAGGGCGACCCGAGTGCTGGTCTCGTGCTTGGTGAGCGGCCGCAGATGGTCCCAGCCGTCGATCTCGAGTTTGGCCCGATCACTGCGAGAATTGAGGTCATCCTCCAGGTACTGGAGATACTCGAATGTCGTGTGATCGATGAGGGGCACGGCCGGGCTCAAGTGCAGGCAGATCTTCCGCGTGGCGGGCGGTTGGTTTCTCAGCTCGCGAATCATGTGGAAGATGTTGAAACAGACGAGGGGGCCATTCAGGAACAGATGGCACTTGTCGCCGTCGAATTCCCGCCGGGTGACTGGATTGCGAAAGAGGCTCACGAAGCGCGTGCGAGCAGACGCGCGTCGACCGGCGCCGATGAATCACCATCCCGCAGGCTGCTCCACAGGCCCAGGTACCACATGCGGATCACCAGCTCCATGGCGATGCCGGCGAAGATGCCGATGAGGAGGTCGGTCGACACGGTGACGAAAACGGTGACGGCGAAGACGAGCAACTGCTCCATCCCGATATGCGCGACCTTCGCCCAGACCTTGGGCCGGCAGAGCTTGAAGCCAATGAAGACCAGGATCGCGGCCAGCACCGTTTTCGGGACCATGTTGATCAGGTTGCGGCCGAAGATGAGGAGTGTCAAGAGGAAGCACGCGTTGAAGAAGTTGGCCCACTGCGTGCGGCCGCCTCCCATGATGTTGGCCGTGCTCTTGACGATTCCAGGAATGATCGTCAATCCCCCGACTGTGCTCGAGCACATGTTGCAAGCGCCCATCGCGAGCAAGGTGCGGTCGGGGTCGGACCGGCGGCGATAGGGGTCGAGCTTATCCACGGCGGCGATCGTGGCCAGGGACTCGGTCCCGTCGATCATTACCAGCAGGACAACGAGGTACACGAGCGGCAACCAGAAGTGGTAATTGCCCAGCGCCTTGCCGAAATGGGGCGGAACGATCCCGTTCTGGAGGATATTCGCGGGGACGTTGATCAAGTTCTGTGGGCCCAGCCGCAGGAACAGCAGGCTGGCAAGCGTGCCGAGGACGAAGATCCAAACGGGAGGCGGCATGACCTTGAAGAGCGGCCAGGGAATGGCGGCCAGGATAAAGAGGAGAGCCGTGCACGCGATGCCCAGTCCCACGACCTGGAGGTTCATCGTCGTGAAGTGACGGGGTGCTTCCTGGAGCATGGGCCAGAACTCATGGGCTTCGAAATTCACGCCCATGAACAGGGGTATCTGCTTGGCGATGATCAGCAGACCGATGGCCGCCAGCATCCCCTCGATGGCGGCCGCCGGGAAGATGGCGCTCAAGCGGGCCACCTTGAGCCTGGCGAGGACCAGTTGCACCAGCCCGGCGAAGCAAATGGCCACCAGCACCAGAGGGTAGCCCGCCTTGAGCATCTCGTCCTGGCCGGCGCCGGAGCCCACGTCCACGCTCCCCAGCCAGATCATGCCGGCGAAAAGAGGCGGAGCCAGGCCGGCGGCCGGCCCGCTGATCGTCACGTACGACCCACCCAGGAACGGCAGCACGAAGCCGGCGATGATCGCGGAGATGATCCCGCATATCGGCGGCGCGCCGGAGGTTATGGCGATTCCCATCGAGAACGGCAGTGAGATCATCGACACCATGAACCCCGAACGGAGGTCATAGGGCCAGTGCTTCAGGCCCATCAGACCGTTCTGGGGCTTCTCGATTGTCATTGCCGAATCAACTTGCATCAGAATGGTCCTTTCGGGCTACCCTGCTTTTTAAGGAGGCAGATGAGGAATGGATTGTACGATCGGAAGGCCGGGCATTGAGGGGGCAGTTCGTCAGCCGATCCTGGGCGCCATCCAAGTGGCGACGTGGAGACCGAGCCGATGGAACGAGGGGAACCGCTCGGGCTTTTGGGGTGGGTGGGGCTCGTTGTGGTCGAAGGCGACTCGCCGGCTGACGGAGGAGGCGAGCCTGCTGGGCGCTGTGGTCGTGTGGTGGCGCGGCGACTTCTGCGATCAGCCCGAGCGGGGAACACGTACATCGGCGAGTTACCCTGGATCTGGGCGAGGGTTCTGCGGTAGATAGCGATGGAATATGCCGTCCTCGAGAACAGTGAGCTCGCCGGATTCGGGGTGAAGCGCTGCGAAGGTCACCAATCCAGCTCGACAGAGCATTTTGATGTCGTCGTTCTCCTCGATCACCTGGAGAATGATCTCACGTGCCGTTTCAACGATAAAGAGCAATCGGGCGTGTGGGTCAGGCTCGACGAACTGACGGCGAAAATCCGTCCCTAAGCCGATCGCCGCGCCGCGATTTAGCCGGGCAAGGGCCGCAGAATCGTATGGCAGCCAGGTGACGGATCGGATGCCCAAATCCGTCGAATTTGAGGGGTCTTCATCGATGTCGGCGCCGACACGGACCGGGAGGATGGTCTGCAAAACTCGCGTCAGGATCGTCGCCCGGACTTCGTCACCGGTCGGGTCGTAGGAGGCGAGGGCGACGCGGCCGTCAAGGGCCAGCGCGCGGGTCCATTCCCGACGCCCCACGATGGTGATGGCATTCCGTGAGTCTTCGAGTTTCGGCTGCAGCGATGCAGCATGAACGCCGCGGAGGCAGGCCGTCGCTATCGCATCTCGAGCGGTTTCGAACTCCTGACGGTGGGTCTGCTGCACGACGCCCGAGTCAAAGAAGACAGCCGAGCCTGCGCCAGTGTCGTGAAAGGCTCCGACGAAGACCGTTCCCGCCGGCACCATTAATCCCTTGCCTGCCAGCGCGGTGCGGACGCGAGTGTCGTTCAAGATCGTTGCCATCACTCGTGCGTTTGGAGCGCCAGACGAACCGCCGCAAGCGTCGCAGCCGCCGGCCGAAGGGCGACGGTTGTCTGGGCCACGCACACCGTGCGCGAGAAGGATCACAAGCCTTGCGAACCGGGTGGTGAGCCCGATATCACGGAGCAATCGTTCGGCGGCCTCGGTCATCTCGTCGATCGTAAAACCGACCTGATCGTCTCGTGGTCCAGGGGAACGATTGGTCCGCTCCAAGCGCAGTCGGGTGGCCTGAAAGTGTCTTCGGATACGGCGCCACTCCCGCCGAATCTTGGAGGCCAATCGCGAAGAAAACGCTCCGGCAGCGAGCGGGCGAAGCTCGCGGGGTCCGAACGCTGGCGGCCGATCGACTCCTGGAGCGAAGGCACGGCCATCGACTTGGGATTCGGCCAGCACTTTCCCGTTCGGTTTCCGTGTCGGCTTCCATCCCGCGGCCTTTCTCCGAGGGCCGTCATCGCCAACTTCGATTACCCAATGTTTCGGCCGCGCCATAAGGGGGCACAGCGGAACGAAGCAATCGTCTGCCCAGCCGCGGTAAAACATCGCCAGACCGAAGGAGCCGGCGGCGCCGAACGTTTCGGCGGAAGACACCATGCCCTCGAGATGCCGGCGGAACGGTTCTTCTCGCTCGTCCGAACAGCAGACCACCTGAAATTGCGGTGCACGGGGACGACCGATCCCTTTCGAAGCGTGAAGTGCGAAAGAATCGAGTACCTGGATGCAGGAACGCCGCTGGCAGGCGAGTGTGATAATCAGATCACGCTTTGGTGCGGAGAACGATTCGATTTCGCCAACCACGACTCCCCAATCTTTGGGGCTTAGTCGGTGGAGATCATAAGCCGATAATCCGAAGAGTTGCGCAAGCTGGAATACATGGAAGGCCCGCTGCCTTACATTGGGCGGAGGGCACATCTTGACACGTGCTCGGGACTGGGACCGCAATTCTCGTAGCGGTCCCCTGAATCCGAGGGCTACTCGGGCAGTTTCGGCCAGCGAGAATCGATCCAAGAGCAGTCTAACGGCGAGGAACTCAACCAGAGAGACGGGCGGAGCCAGCTCACCGACGCACAAACCGTTCATGCGGACCGTTCCGCTGGGCGGCGGAAAGGCCGACGCGCAGGCGGAAAGAAAGTCCTTCCACTCGTCTTCAGGTACTCCGAGGGCATCCAGTGATTCGTAAATCGATTCGATGGGGCCGACGCGCTCGCGGTCGAGCCGGTCGAGCTCTCGGGCCAGTCCATGCATCCAGCGACTCGGCCACCACCCTGGCGCACGATAGATTCCAAGAAAAGCGCAATAGAAACCTTCATTCCGGGTCGGCAATGCCCAACCGGCCCCATGCCCGAGGAATGCGCCGCAGAACCGGGTCAGCAGGTCATGTACGACGGTGTCCGCGTCAACTCCGGCCTCCTTGTGCAGCATGTCTCGGTGACGGACGCATACTGATGCCGGGGTGACGGTGGGCACGCCCCGAGTTCCATCGCTACAGCTCTGCCAGAGCGCTCGAATTGCGAATTCTTCCCACTCATCATCGCTCAACCTGTCAATCGATTTGCCCTCGCGCTTGCCGAGAAGGTCGGTAGGACTCGACGATGTTCGCCGCTCCTCAAGCGCGCTGGGTACGAGATCAGACGTTGGATTGTTCCATCCGCGCAACTCCTGTGCCGCGCGGCTCCTCGTCTCCGAGAGCAGCCGCGTTCGAGCAGCCGCGGGCGCGTCTGGCCGGATTCGCCGGAGCGCATTAGTTTCGGCCACGTGCCAGGCCAGCTCCTCCGCGGAGCCGACAATCAAGGGATACTCGACCATCGCCAATTGCAAATCGAGGAGCGTGCCGAAGCATGGGACCGAGCGGCGCGCCCGCTCACCGAGGGTTTGTTCGACGACCGCTCGCAGATCGACATTTAACACGGGCACTCGTCTCATGCATCTGCAGTCGGAGCACCCGAGTTGGGCCGAAGCCGACCCGCGGTGGTGGGTTGCATCTTCCACTCTCCACGTGGACAGTGCTTCGCCGAAGGCGTAGAGACCGTGGCGGTGGACGAACACCGGGGATGGCGCCGGCAATGATCGCGCCGCGTGCTCAATTGCCGAAAGTAGCTTCATACCATCATTATTTTGTGTCATCACCGAGGGCGGCTTGAGTGTCCGCGCCCCCCACAACCCAATCCCCCAGGTGCGATCACTTCATGACCGGGAAGCGCTCGCCGAAGGACGCAGCCCGCCCGTGATGGCGGGAAGGCGGCGTCCGCAACGCTGTATTGCCTTCATCTGCGCACGGCAATCCGACGATCATGCCCGCCCTTTGCTGGTGGAGTGACGCTGACGTTCCCTTGACATTTTTAGGACTTAATCGGATATTGTCCATAGATGTCACTCTGAGTCAAGAATGTCCTGCCAGTTCTGGCGGACTTGCACCTGCCGGTAGGAGGAGGGGATTGAATGCCCGAGACCGTGGTTCATTTCCAGATCCGCATGCCGCCCGTTGTTCACGAACAGCTCGCAAGTTGGGCCAAGGACGATAGGAACTCGCTCAATGCCCTCATAGTGTCGCTTTTGGTCCAGGCCGCGGCGCGCCGAGACGCGGAGACAACCCGTGCGGCTGGCTGAGAGTTCCCGGTCGTTTCGCCTCGCCGTGAGTTGCGATGATCCGCGCCATCGTACTGGTCGAATGCTTTCGTCTCGCGTGGGCTTGCGGCACGGGCCGTGTTATATTCAAGTTGACCCTTCTTTCGGCCCCTCTCCAGATACTCTCGGCGAAGGTTCGCCGTGCCCCACCATGAACCTCTCGGTCCGTGACGCCGCAAGTCTTCTGAAAGTCTCGGAGAAGACGATCTATCGCTGGATCCATCAGCAAGTCGTCCCGGCATATCGCGTGCAGGAGCAGTACCGCTTCAATCGGGCGGAGCTCTTGGAGTGGGCGACCTCACGCCGGTTGAATGTCTCGAGCGAAATCTTCTTGGAGCCCGAGGCCGAAGGGCTGTCGATCCCCTCCGTGGTCGCCGCGCTAGAGGCCGGCGGGGTTCACTACCGCGTATCGGGCTCGGACAAGGCGAGCGCCTTGCGTGAGGTGGTGCAATTGCTCCGCCTGCCGGACGAGGTCGATCGAGAGTTCCTGCTGAGAGTTCTTCTGGCGCGGGAGGCGATTGCGCCGACAGCCATCGGTGATGGGATTGCCATCCCACACGTCCGCAATCCTGTCGTGCTGCACATTGGTCGCCCGTCCATCACGCTTTGCTTTCTCGATCAGGCCATCGATTACGGCGCACTGGATTGTAAACCGGTGCATACGTTGTTCACGATCATCAGCCCGACCACACGGGCGCACTTGCACCTGATGTCCAGGTTGGCATTCGTCCTACGAGACGCCGAGGTTCGTCGTGCGATCGAGCGGCAGGAGTCTCGGCCGCAACTGCTCCGCGAGGTTGTGCGCGCCGAAGAGCAGCTCGCTCCCTCCTATAATTCTTGTCCAGCCGCTGTCGAGGTTGGCGCGTCGCGCTCGGGGTCGAGTTGAAGGTCCGGCATGGAGCGTCTGCAACGGGGCGAAGGAAAATACCTATGCAATTGACAGTTCGGGACGTCAGCAAGTTCCTCCAGGTGTCCGATTCGACGGTGGCCCGCTGGATCAAACAGCGCGGGCTTCCTTCCCATCATGTCGGTGGTCGATACCACTTCAACCGGGTCGAGCTCTTGGAGTGGGCTACCGCCAACCGGCTCAAGGTCTGCGTGGAGGCGTTCGACCAATTGGCGGCGGAGGACGAGCCGGGCTCAAGCCTGGTCGAGGCGCTCGAAACCGGCGGGATCTTTTATCACATGAAGGACACGAACAAGGAGCGTACTTTGGGGGCGCTTGTCGACGTGTTGCCGCTTCCGGCGACGATCGACCGCGAGCTACTGTTGCGGCTCTTCCTGGCCAGAGAAGCGTCGGCAAGCACGGCAATCGGCGACGGCATCGCACTGCCGCACGTTAGAAACCCGATCGTTCTCCATGTCGCGCGCCCGATGGTCACCGTTTGCTTTCTGGACCATCCCGTCGACTTCGGTGCGCTCGATGGCAAGCCCGTGCATACTCTCTTCTCTCTCATCTGCCCTACCGTGCGGAGCCATTTGCAGACTCTCTCGCGGCTGTCTTACGCATTGCACGACGCGAAGTTCAAGGAGGTCGTGATGCGGCAGGGCGAGCGCGACGAGATTCTGCGGGAAGCGCGCCGAGTAGAGGCAACGCTTGCCGCACCGGCCAACCGGGCTTGAGGGTGAACCAGTCGATGGACGTCTGGGACGAAAGCGATCGAGCGGAAGATTCCACGCCGAATGAGGGCTACCATGGCCTATTTGCGACGATCATCGGGGCGGGCGTCGTTGTCGGTTGCTGTTTGCTAGCGCTCTATCCGACACTCGAAGTCCTGTGCGGAGGTCGACCCTTGTCGGTGCGTCTTCCGTGGGACGCCCCCCACGGGGCTTTCCGCATTGGTTTGGACAGCCTTAGCGCATTCTTCCTGCTACCGGTCCTGGTTCTTTCCGCGCTTGCCGCGGTGTACGGCGGCAACTATCTCCTCGCCTATCGCGGCAAGAAATCTCTTGGTGCTTCCTGGTTGTTCTTCGCCACGTTTGTTGCCGGAATGATCATGGTCTTGATCGCCCGGACCGCGCTTCTGTTCCTGGTGTCGTGGGAGGCGATGTCGCTCTCCGCGTATTTCTTGGTCACGTTTGAACACGAGAAGGAAGACGTACGGCGGGCAGGTTGGATCTATCTGGTCGCGACTCACATCGGGGTTGCTTTCCTGTTTGCAACTTTCTTGCTGCTGGGACGCCACGCAGGGCGCCTGGATTTTGACGCTTTCTCGAGGATCCCAGCGATGGAAGCCGGTCCGGCTGGGGTGATCTTCGTCTTGGCGTTAATCGGATTCGGTGCGAAAGCGGGCTTTGTTCCGTTCCACGTCTGGCTTCCGGAAGCCCACCCGGCCGCTCCGTCGCACGTCTCGGCCTTGATGTCGGGCGTGATGATAAAGATCGGAATTTACGGGCTACTGCGAGTCGTGTCCTTCATCGGCCCACCGGCCCCGTGGTGGGGTTTGACCCTCGGCGCCGTGGGCCTGCTCACGGCCTTGTTCGGAATCTCGCTCGCCGTCTATCAACGAGATCTGAAGCGGGTGCTCGCCTACTCCAGCATCGAGAACATGGGGCTGATCGGTCTGGCCCTGGGCGTGGGGCTCTTTGGGTCGGCCAGCAGCCTACCCGTCGTCGCCGCGCTGGGTACAGCCGCCGCGCTCCTTCACATCTGGAACCACGCGGCGATGAAAGGTCTGATGTTCTTCGCCGCCGGAAGCGTGCTACATGGGACGGGCACGAAGGATCTGGAAAAGCTCGGCGGAGTTGCCAAGCGAATGCCATGGACCGGGGTTGCCATGATCTTCGGGGCGGTTGCGATTTCCGCACTGCCGCCTCTGAATGGCTTCGTGAGTAAGTGGCTGCTCTACCTGAGCCTGATGAAGTACGGCTTGGCTACGAGTGGCGGCCGCGGCCTGACGGCCCTTTTGGCCGTCGGCATTCTCGCCCTGGTCGGTGGCTTGGCGGTGATCGCGTTCGTACGTCTGACGGGAATCGCACTCTTGGGTTCGCCCAGAAGCGAAGCCGCGGGCCACGCGCACGAATCCTCGCCCTGGATGCTCGCGCCGATGGCGTGCTTGACTCTGCTTTGCGGCGCTGCCGCAGTCCTTCCTCAACAGGTCGTTCGCCTCCTCCCAGGCGTCTTGGACCAAGTCCCCGGCAGAGGTGCTGGTGATCCGATCGTGAGTCTGGAGGCAACGGAGGCCGCGCTGTCAACTCTTGGCATTATTGATGCCTCGACCATGATCGCGCTGGCGCAACCGCAATTGTTATCGTCGCGTTGCTTCGGAAGGGGGCGAAGGCCCAAGGTCCGACCTGGGGCTGTGGGTACCTCGCGCCGACGGAACGGATGCAATACACCGGGGCGTCGTTCGCGGAGATGATGGCCGAGCATTTGCTGCCCCGCGTCCTCAGACCTCGGACGACGCGGCGGTCTCCTCGCGGGCTCTTTCCTTCCGCAAGTGAGTTTGCTCTGGAGCGCCCTGATCCGGTCAGCGACAAGGTCTACTATCCGTTCTTCCGCCGCTGGGCGGAGCGTTTTTCTCGGCTTCGCATTCTCCAACAGGGAAAGGTCAACGTTTATCTGGTATACATCGTGCTCATGGTTGTGCTAACCCTGGCGTGGATCTCCGTCCGGGGGTATTGGAGTGCGACATGAGCGAATGGCTGGTTGTGTGGGGAATGATCGTCGCCGCCTTGAGCGGTCTACCGGGGCTTTTCCTGGGGCGGAACTCGATGCGCGGACAGTGGGTCAGCACCCTGCTCGCGGTCCTGGCGGCAGGCCTGGGTCTGGGGGGCGTCGTTTGGTTCTGGACGTCCGGAGACAGTCACCCAATCGTGATGCCGTGGGCGATCCCCGGCGGGGAGTTCAACGTAGCCTTGGACGGTTTGTCGGCCTTCTTTCTTGTTCCGGTCTTTCTGGTCTCGCTTTTGGCAGACATCTACGGGCTGGGTTACTGGAGGCAGACCGAGCACCCGCAGAACGGCCGGCGGCTGCGGCTCTTCTACGGGACGCTGACGGCCGGTATGGCACTGCAAGTGATCGCACGCAACGGCATACTTTTCCTGTTCGGCTGGGAGATTATGGGCCTTTCGACCTTCTTTCTGATCATGACGGAAGGCCAGGACAAAGACGTGCAGGAAGCCGGTTGGATCTACCTGGTCGTGACGCATACGGCAACACTCTGTCTCTTCGCGGTTTTCGCGCTGCTGCGCGCTGGCAGCGGCTCGTTCTTGCTCGCTCCGCTTGAGGAGGGTGCCCTGGCGCCGGGAGTCGCGACGGTGATTTTCGTCTTGTCGCTCGTCGGTTTCGGCTCGAAAGCCGGCATCATGCCCTTGCACATTTGGCTGCCCAGCGCGCATGCCGTCGCACCCAGCCATGTGTCTGCGATCATGTCAGGGGTCAACATCAAAGTCGCCATGTACGGCCTCATCCGTGTAACGTCCCTGATGCCGGCTCCGCCGCTGGCCTGGGGTGCCATCGTCCTGGCACTGGGCGTGGTGTCAGGGGTCCTTGGAGTGGCGTTTGCCATCGGTCAACACGATCTGAAGCGGCTGCTGGCTTACCATAGCATCGAGAACATCGGCATCATCGTGATTGGCCTGGGCCTGGCGCTCCTCGGCCGTTCGTTCGGTCGCGACGATTGGGTGATCCTCGGTCTGGGTGGCTGTTTGTTACACGTCTGGAATCACGGCCTGTTCAAAGCCCTGTTGTTCTTGAGTGCCGGCTCTGTCATCCACGCCGTGCACACTCGCGAAATCGACCACTTGGGCGGCCTGGCGAAGTCGATGCCGTGGACTTCTCTCTGCTTCGTGGTCGGGTCGGTCGCGATCTGCGGCTTGCCGCCGCTGAATGGATTTGTCAGCGAGTTTCTCATCTACATCGGCCTGTTCCGCTCGCTCGCAAACGGCGAGGGACCGACCTTCGCCGGTGCAGCCTTTGCCGCACCGGCGTTAGCCTTGATCGGCGCTCTGGCGCGTAGCATGCTTCGTGAAGGTCTACGGAGCTATCTTCCTGGGCACCTCGCGGTCGGAACACGCTCGGCATGCACACGAATCTCCGCTGAGTATGCTCGGGCCCATGAGCGTCCTGGTTGCATGCTGCTTCTTGATCGGACTGGCCCCGCTCCTCTTTGCGCCGATCCTGGCCAAAGGCATCTCGGCCTGGGCACGAAACCTGAGCGACCCGGGCTCGCGCCTCGTCTCGCTGGCCCCGTTGAACTGGATAACGACGATGGGCCTGCTCCTGGTCGCGGGCCTGCTGCTGGCGAGCTCATTGCTGCGGTTCCAGGTCGGCCGCGCCCGAGCAGCGCGCGGCGCCACCTGGGGTTGCGGTTACCTGCGCCTTCCCCGCGAATGCAATACACGTCGTCCTCGTTTGCACAGATGCTGGTCGGGATGTTCGCCTGGGTGCTTCGACCGCGGACGCACCGACCAACAGAGCTACCCATGTTTCCGCGTCAGGCTGATTTCCATAGCGAGGTGCTGGACCCAGTGCTCGACGAGGCCGTGCTTCCGTCCTTCCATTTCAGCGCATGGCTTTTCTCCGGGTTCCGAGTGTTTCAGCGGGGAAACATTCAGGCTTATCTGCTTTATATTTTCCTCGTCCTGATCATCTTGCTGCTTTGGCGTTAGAAGGAACGCGATGGGAACGATCATTCATAACGCGATCCAGGTCCTCCTGGCACTCGGCTTCTCGCCGCTCTTGCTGGGGGTCATTGCCAAGACCAAGGCGCTGTTTGCCGGCCGGGTCGGGCCGCCGGTCTTGCAGCCCTACTACGACCTGATGAGGCTGTACCGGAAAAGCTCGGTCATCAGCACGACGACGACCTGGGTGTTCCTGGCCGGGCCGGTGGTGAGCCTGGTCACGGCGGGAATCGCGGTGCTGTTCATTCCACTGACGAACTCGATTGCGCCGATCTCGTTTACGGGCGACTTGATACTGTTAGCGTATCTCCTCGGATTGGGACGATTCTTCACCGCCTTGGCAGCCCTGGACACGGGTTCGGCGTTCGAGGGCATGGGCGCTGCACGCGAGGTCACCTTCGCCTGCCTGGCGGAGCCGGCGTTCTTCCTGGGACTGCTCGTTCTCGCCAAACTTTCCGGGTCACTTCGCCTGGCCGACATGTTAGGCACATCGATCGCGGAACACTGGCCGACGGCAGGGGCTTCGCTCTGCCTGGTCCTGCTGAGCTGGTTCATCGTCCTGCTCGTGGAAAACTGTCGGATCCCCTTCGATGATCCCAACACGCATCTTGAGCTCACGATGATCCACGAGGTGATGGTGCTTGATCACAGTGGTCCAGCCTTGGGGATGATTCTATACGGGGCTTCGCTCAAGTTGTTCGTCTTCGGTGCGCTCTTCGTCCGCCTGGCATTCCCTCTCGCAACAGGTTCCGCCTGGCTCGACTGGCCCATTTTCGCCGGAGAAATGCTCGTAGTGTCGGCGACTGTCGGCGTCGTGGAATCGACGATAGCACGCCTGCGCATGACGCACGTCCCGGTTCTCCTCCTCGCAGCCTGCTTGTTGTCGGCCTTTGGGATCATCCTACTGGTGAGGTGAACCGATGCACCAACTCGTCGATCCGCTGTTGATCCTGGCGCTGGCGCTGAATTTCGTAGCCCTTGGCGTCAGCCGGATTCGTGGCGTCATCAGTGCGGTTGCGCTGCAGGGGATTCTGCTGGGGATTCTGGCCGAGCTGGTTCACCCGGATATCGGGATCCGCGCAATTGGGTTGGTCGTTGTGACGATCGGCTTGAAGGGTTTTGTCATCCCGAGGTTCCTGGTCCACGCCATGCGCGAGGCCGACATCCAGCATGAAGTCAGGCCGGTCGTGAACTTCATGTCCTCGCTCACGCTGGGGGCACTCGGCACCGGGCTGGCGATGGTGTTCGCGCAAACGCTTCCGCTGGCCGATGAGCACAAGCACTCGCTGCTGGTACCGGCGTCGCTCTCGACGGTATGGACTGGCTTCCTCCTGCTGACAACGCGCAAGAAGGCGATCACACAGGTGCTCGGCTATTTGCTGCTGGAGAACGGGATATTCCTGTTTGGACTGTTGTTGCTCGAGGCGATGCCGTTCCTTGTCGAGGTGGGCTTGCTACTCGACCTGTTCACCGGTGTGTTCGTGATGGGAATCGTCATCCACCACATCAGCCGCGAGTTCACGTCGATGAGCACCGAGTATCTTTCTGAGCTGAAGGAATAGATGATGAGCTATGTGTTGATTGTTTTCCCTCTCTTGCTGGCGGCGGTGACGTTCGCGCTACCTTCCAGTCGCGGGCGGGCCTGGCTGCTGCCGTCCGGGGCGCTGTGCACCTTGTGCTTGTTTTCTCGGCTATCTTCCAGCCCAGAAACAGCCCACCGATCGCCGGGTTGGGCGGTTGGCTGCTGCTCGATCCGCTCGGAAAACTCATTCTCGGCTTCCTGAGCGTTCTCTTTTTTCTCTGTTCCCTCTACGCGCCGGGCTATCTGGCCCTCCGCGCTGACCGACCCAACCGCGTCTTCTGCGCGAACTTTTTCGTGGTGCAGGCGATGATGACGCTCGTGGCGTTATCTCACCACCTTGGCCTGATGTGGGTGGCGATGGAAGCGACGACGCTCGTCACGGCCCCGCTCTTATATTTCAACCACAACGCCCGTTCCCTGGAGGCGACCTGGAAATACCTTCTCATTGGCTCGGTGGGAATTGCCCTGGCGCTCTTAGGCTCGTTCTTCCTCGCGTACGCATCGCTGAAGTCCGGCCTGGAATCAACGCTGCTCTTCGACCAGCTTGTGAAGGATGCTCCTCTGCTTTCACCCCCATGGCTACATGCGGCGTTCGTGCTGCTCTTCATCGGCTACGGGACCAAGATGGGCCTGGCGCCGATGCATACCTGGAAACCCGACGCTTACGGCGAGGCGCCTGGAATCGTGGGCACGGTTCTGGCGGGGGGCGTCACAAGCTGTGCCTTCCTGGCGATCTTGCGGGTTTATCAGATCTGCCGCGCCGGGGCGGACTCCGAGTTTGCCGGCGAGCTCATGGTGTTCATGGGCTTGCTGTCCATGGCTATCGCCGCCGTCTTCATGGTTCGGCAGCGCGACTTCAAGCGTATGCTCGCATATTCCAGCGTCGAGCACATGGGCATTCTTGTACTAGGGATCGGAATCGGCGGGCTGGCCGTGTACGGAGCGCTGTTGCATCTCATCAACAACGGGCTCACGAAAGGAGTGCTGTTCCTGTCGGCGGGCAATATCCATCGAGCCTATGGGAGCAAGCTCACGGACAACGTGCGGGGAGCCATTGTGCGCGTACCCCTCTCCGCGTCGCTCTTCCTCGCAGGCTTCCTCGCCGTCACGGGCTCCCCCCCTTCGGCCCATTCGTGAGCGAGTTCACCATCGTGAACGCCGCGGTCAGTAGCGGACAATACTGGGCCGGCGGGCTCTTCCTGTTCCTGCTCGGAGTCGTGTTTATCGGGATGGGCGTGACGGTCCTGGCGGTGGTCCAGGGTAAGCCTCCGGAGCAGCAAGAGCCCGGCCGATTCCAGGACAGCATAAGCACCGGCGGTCCGATCGTCCTGTTCATGGCGCTGGTGGTCCTTCTTGGTCTCTATGTCCCGCCTGGTCTGGATGCGCTCATACGCGAGGCTGCGGTATCGTTGGATGTAAAAAAATGAACAACGTTTATACATTTGCGGCCGTGCGAACGGGCGATGCCATTCCGCGGGCACAAGTTCCGCTGCTGCCGTTTGCAGACTTTCGGAGTATGGTGGTCGAAGCGGTCAAGCGCGGGCAGCGCATCGTCGCGCTTTTTGGAAACATCGCCGATTCGTCGCCGGACGTGGAAATCTACGTCGTCCTTGCCGACAGTGCCCGCGCGCAGTTACGCGCTGGCAAGGCGAGAATGAACTCGGACCGGTTTCCCTCGCTGACTCCCGACTGCCCGCAGGCGCACCTTTTCGAGCGGGAACTGGCCGAGCAGTACGGGCTTCGTCCCGAAGGCCATCCCTGGTTCAAGCCGGTTCGCTTTCATGGCTCGTACCGCGGGGGGCACGACGCGTGGGACAGGCGCCGGGACGAACATCCGGTGGTCGGTGTCACCGACTTTTTCCGAGTTGAAGGAGAGGAAATTCACGAGGTCGCGGTTGGTCCCGTGCACGCCGGCGTCATCGAGCCCGGACATTTCCGTTTCCAGTGCCATGGCGAGCACGTCTTTCACCTGGAGATCTCACTGGGTTACCAGCATCGCGGCATCGAGGCTGCTCTGGTCGGCGGGCCGGACAAGCGTGCCGTTCACGTCATGGAACACGTTGCTGGCGACACTTCGATCGGGCACTGCCTCGCGTATTGCCAGGCCGTGGAGTCGCTTTCGGAATGCCCCGCGTCGATCCGGGCTCAAGCGATTCGAGGGATCGCCCTGGAACTGGAGCGGCTGGCCAATCACACGGGCGACCTCGGGGCTCTGGCCGGCGATGTCGGGTTTCTGCCCACAGCCTCATACTGTGGTCGGCTCCGAGGCGATTTTCTCAACCTGACCGCTCTCTTATGCGGCAGCCGATTCGGTCGTGGAATGGTTCGGCCCGGTGGTGTCGGGCACGATCTGGAGGAGGCCCGCATCGAGCAGTGCCTGGCTCGCCTCGAAGCGGCGTTCGGTGGTGTTACCGGCGCAGCAAATCTGCTCTGGAATTCCTTGTCGGTCCAGGCCCGATTCGAGGAAACAGGGACGATCGCCGAGCGAACTGCCGTCGCTCTGGGATTGGTCGGTCCCGCAGCACGGGCCTGCGGCGTCGAAACCGACGTTCGACTGGATTTCCCGACGGGCATTTATCGTTTTGCTCATGTGCCGATTTCTTCGTGGACCACCGGCGACGTGTTCGCCCGAGCTTATGTGCGTTGGCTGGAGATTCAGCGCTCAGTGGCTTTTATCAAGGACCAGCTTCTGGCACTGCCCGAAGGGCCGTTGCGATCAAACGTGGGTCCTCTGAAACCCGACCACTTCGCCGTAACGCTCGTCGAAGGCTGGCGCGGAGAGATTGCGCATGTGGCGCTCACCGACGGCGAAGGCCGGTTCGCACGCTACAAGATCGTCGATCCCTCGTTCCACAACTGGGCGGGTCTGGCGATGGCACTGCGCGACCAACAGATTTCCGATTTCCCGCTTTGCAACAAGAGCTTCAATCTGTCGTATTGTGGCCACGACCTGTGAATTTGCTTCAGGACAGACCATGTTTTCCATCATTCGGGAACGACTGCGCCAAGGCATGCGGACGATCGCGTATCCCAAGAGCGCACCGACGCTTCCCGACCGTTTCCTGGGCTTGCCCGTACTCGATGACTCGAAGTGCCCCGACGGCTGCCGTGCCTGCATCGAGGCGTGCCCCACCGACGCAATCGTGCACGACGCTACGGGCCTGGCCCTCGATATGGGGCGGTGCCTTTTCTGCAACGACTGCGTGAGAGCCTGCCCGCACGATGGTGCGATCCATTTTAGCCAGGACCACCGGCTCGCGAGCCGCAGGCGCGAGGACTTGATTGTGCGCAGCGGAGAAGAGCGGAGACTTGCTCAACCTCTGGATGAGACACTACGCCGGCTCTTCGGCCGCTCGTTCAAACTCAGGGAAGTGAGCGCCGGGGGTGACAGCGCGTCGGAGGCCGATTTGAACGTGCTCGGAACCGTTGTCTTCGACATGGGCCGATTCGGCATCCAATTCGTGGCGTCGCCGCGCCACGCCGACGGCATAGTTGTCACGGGGCCGGTTACCGAGAACATGAAGCAAGCGCTCCTCCAGACCTACGAGGCGGTACCGGCCCCCAAGCTCGTGATCGCCGTTGGTGCCAACGCGATTTCCGGCGGGGTATTTCGAGGCGATCCCGAGGTCAATGACGGAATCGAGGGAATCCTCCCCGTCGATCTCTACATCCCCGGCGACCCTCCGCATCCGCTCACGATCCTTGACGGGCTGTTGCGGCTGCTGGGACGTCTCGAGGATCGGCCGCCACCGCCGCCGGTGGCCTCCGAGAAAGACAAGCGAGTGCACGGGGAGTGAAGGGTTTTCGGCCTTTCGCAGCAAGACGGCGACGGCCTGCGCTTACAGAGTGGGCTGTCTTCCGGGCAGCGTTGGCCTTGGCACGCCGCAGGCACCTGGAAGTCTATGGCCAACCGAGCTTGGGCCAGTGCTCGTAACGGCCATAGACCGTAGCTGGGGGCCCCAATTTCACTGTCACGTGCGACTTTCATTCGCATTTGTGCAGGAAGCTTCTGAACCGGCTCGATTGCGCCGTCAGTTCGGCAATAGGCGGCTTGAGCCGCAGCACCGGCTCCTGTAAGGTGGACGCGCTAGGAGAATGGAGACGATCTGGACGCCCGACCGGGATGCAATCTGGAATGCTGGACGGGTGCCGGGGCAGGGAAACTCGGCAGTGCGAAAGATGTCGCAGCATGTGAGGACTGATCAGGGTGGCCACCCAAGAGGTGGAACCGCAGCACGGGGTTTGCCTCAGCTTGCTGAGGTATCAGCGCCTCGGGTAAAGCCGAGTGACCCCGCCGGTGCAGCGGTCGTGCATGCGCTGCGCACGGCGCTTTCGCGAATGGCAACGGCTGAGCCGGAGGCGAGGCGGGGCGAACCGGAAGGGGTGCATCGCCTCCGATCGGCCTCACGGCGATTGCGGAGCGAGCTCAGGGCGTTAAAGGATCTCGTGGACCAAAAGTGGCGAGGCACGCTCGAGATTGAACTCAAGTGGCTGGCCGGGCTGCTTGGGGATGTGCGTGACCTCGATATCTTGCTTGCACGCCTGCATGTAGTTGGCTCGGAAATGGAGCGGCCGGAAGTCGAAGGAGTCGCGATAGCGCCATTGGAGGGGTTGGAACGGCGGCGTGCTCGAGCAGCGAGAGCGATGTCCGACGTGCTGAAGAGTGAGCGATACCGCGCCTTACTGAAGGGGCTTGAGCGCGCCGTCGAGCATCCTCCGCTTGAAGATGCAGCGGGAGAGGCGTGCCGGGTCGCCTTGCCACCGGCAGTGAAGGCCGCCTGGCGGCGGCTCAAGAAAGCGGCCAGGGACTTGCGGCCCGATGACAACGACGAAGAGTTCCACGAAGCCCGCAAGCGAGCGAAAAGCGCTCGCTACACAGCCGAGTTGATCGCGCCCTTGCTTGGGCGCCGGGCCGCCCGCGGCGCGGGCGAATTCATCCGACTGACGACCCGGCTCCAGGATGCGCTGGGCGAACAGCAGGATGCTCTGATCACTCTGGGAGAGCTCGAGAGCGCCCTGGGCGATGACGCCTGTGATTCCGCGATGGCCGAGCGCACGGCCGCAATGATTGAAGACCAACGAAAGCGCGCGGGCGCCGCGTGCTGCCGATTCTTCAAGATCTGGCCTGAGCTGGATCGCAAGAAGCTGCGCCGGTGGATGAAGCCGCGCAGGCGAGCGAAGGCTCACGGCGTCACGGGTGGCGGATCTTGAAAAATAGTCTGATCTCGAAGCTGCATCACTCTTAGTCGCGGGGCACCTTCTTTAGATGGACCGAACCGAACACGGCCGCCCTCCGCATCGGCATCACGAGGGAACCGAAAGCGGGCAGGCGGTCAAGGACCCTGTTTGCCACATGGATGTGAACCCCGCGACAGCCGCGGACTCGGTCGAGCACGCGGGCGCACGTATCACTTCTGCAGCAAGCACTGCGCTATGAAGTTCCGGGCCGACCCGGATCGATTCACGACAGACGTCGGTACCGGCTCGCCACGCGCGCTTCCGACGCTCACGGTGATCCAGCCGCCGAGAGAAGCCTCGCAGCTTGAGGCTGGCGCGATCCATGACGACTCCGGGCGGGTCAGGTACACGTGCCCGATGCATCCTGAGATCGTGAGAGACGGTCCGGGCTCGTGCCCCATCTGCGGGATGGCCCTGGAAGCGATGACGGTCTCGGCGGATGACGACGAAGATCACGAGCTGCTCGGCATGAGCCGGCGGTTCTGGATCAGCGTGATCTTGACGGTTCCGCTCGTCGTGCTGTCGATGGCGGAAATGGTGCCGGGGCTCGTTCCGTCGAGCGTCGCACCTTTGCCTGTGCTGGTCTGGCTGCAGTTTCTGCTGGCGGCGCCCGTCGTTCTCTGGGGTGGTCTGCCGTTCTTCGAGCGCGGCTGGAAATCGATTGTCAACCGAAACTTGAATATGTTCACGCTCATCGCGATCGGGACCGGGACGGCGTTTGTTTACAGCGCGGCAGCGGCGATCGTGCCCGGCGCGTTCCCCGATTCGTTCCGCCATCACGGCGAGGTCGCCGTCTATTTCGAGCCGGCGGCGGTGATCGTCACGCTCGTGTTGCTGGGTCAGGTGCTTGAGCTGCGAGCGCGTCGCCAGACCGGAAGTGCCATTCGCGCTTTGCTCGGCCTGGCTCCCAAGACGGCTCGCCGGATTCTGGAGGATGGTCGTGAAGTGGACGTCGCGCTTGATCTGGTAGTTAAGGGCGATCGGCTGCGGATCCGACCCGGCGAGAAGATTCCCGTCGACGGCGTGGTGATCGAGGGGTCGAGTGCCGTCGACGAGTCGATGATCACCGGCGAGGCGATTCCGGTGAAACACGGTCCAGGCGAGAAGCTGATCGGCGGCACGGTGAACGGCACGGGCACGCTGGTGCTCCTGGCCGAGCGGGTCGGGAGCGAAACGGTGCTGGCGCAGATCATCCGCATGGTCAGCGAGGCGCGACGGACCCGGGCACCGATCCAACGATTGGCCGATGTCGTCTCGTCCTACTTTGTGCCGGCGGTCGTTGTCGTGGCGGTCATCACTTTTTTTGCATGGGCTGTGTTCGGGCCAGAGCCGAGGCTGGCACACGCGCTCGTGAGTGCGGTTGCGGTGCTGATCATCGCGTGCCCGTGCGCGCTGGGGCTGGCCACGCCGATGTCGATCATGGTCGGGACAGGGCGCGGCGCCATGGCGGGCGTATTGATCAAGAACGCCGAGGCGCTCGAGGTGCTGGAACGGGTCGATACGCTTGTCATCGACAAGACCGGCACGCTCACCGAGGGGAAGCCACGAGTGGTTTCCGTGGTGGCGCTGCCGGGCGAAGACGAATCGGAGTTGCTGAGGCTCACGGCTGATGTGGAGGTTGCCAGCGAGCATCCGCTGGCCGCGGCGGTCGCTGCGGCGGCCCGGGAGCGGGGACTTGAAATCAAGCCCGCCGAGTCGTTTCGTTCACACACCGGGAAGGGGGTCGAGGGGAAAGTCGACGGGCGGGCGGTGGCGATCGGGAATCGGTCTTTGCTCGAGGCTTTCGGGATTTCTCCACAAGCGTTTGGCGAGCGTTCGGAGGCCCTGCACCGCGACGGTCAGACGGTGGTTTTCGTCGCGATCGATGGCCGGCCGGCTGGTCTGCTCGGGATCGCTGATCCGATCAAGGACTCGGCAGCGGTGGCGATTGCCGATCTGAGGAAAGAGGGTCTTCGCGTCATCATGCTCACGGGCGACAATCGTACAACGGCGGAAGCTGTGGGGCGCCAGCTTGGGCTCGATGAGGTGCGCGCCGAGGTGCTTCCCGATCAGAAGGCGCAGGAGGTCAAGCGCCTTCAGGGCGAGGGACGCGTCGTCGCGATGGCTGGCGACGGCATAAACGATGCGCCGGCGCTGGCGCAGGCCGACGTCGGCATCGCCATGGGCACCGGCACCGATGTCGCGATGGAAAGTGCCGGAGTCACGCTTGTCAAAGGCGATTTGAAGGGGATTGTCCGCGCCCGGCGGTTGAGCCGCGCGACGATGGCAAACATCCGGCAAAATCTCGCCTTTGCGTTCCTCTACAACGCCCTGGGCGTGCCGATTGCGGCGGGGGTTCTTTATCCGTTCTTCGGGCTCCTGCTCAGCCCGATGATTGCGAGTTTGGCGATGACGCTCAGCTCGGTTTCGGTGATCGTCAATGCGCTGAGGCTGCGCAAAGTATCACTCTGAGTCGATCGCTCGAATGCTCAATGCTTTTTGTATAAGATGTGCTCCAAGACTTTGAAATGTGGCGCTGCGGCCCGGTGCGACTCAATTTCCGACGAGATGATGAATTCGACATCGGTCAGTTTGCTGGATCGGCTCAAGGCAGCCCGGCCGGATGCTTCCGACTGGAATCGGCTGCAAGTGATCTATCTGCCGCTGATCAGGCGGTGGCTGGGCCGTGTGCCGGGTCTTGGCGCCGAGGCCGACGACCTGGCGCAGGAGGTTTTTGTCGTCGTGATCCGCGAGCTGCCGCGGTTCGAGCGGCAGCGCGAGGGATCGTTTCGGGCGTGGCTGCGGCAGGTGACGGTGAACAGGGTGCGTACGCATCGCAGAAAGGGGCGGAAGCGACCCGTTGCTGGAAATGATCCGGCCGACGGGTTTCTGGACAGTCTGGCGGATCCTAATGGGGACCTGGCGCGGGAATGGGACGCCGACCACGATCGCCACGTTTTTCAGAAGCTGCTCTCGATCGTGCAGCCGGATTTCAGCGCGACGACGTGGGAAGCGTTTCGACGGTTTGGCGTGGAAGGCCTTCCTGCGGCGCGAGTCGCCGAGGACATGAAGCTGAGCGTGAATGCGGTGATTCAGGCGAAGTCGCGAATATTGAAGCGATTGAGGGAGGAAGCGGGGGAATTGTTGGGTTGAGGGTATTACTCGGATCACCTTCGGCCGTGTTCTCGAAGTAACGCATCGGCCCAGGCTGCATCGCCGGGCGGCAGCGTTGGGTCGGGTTCGGCGCGATAGTCGATATCGTCGTAGCCGCCGTTGCGGTAGCACTGGTCGAGAATCGCCTGAAGGTTCAAGAGCACGTCTTGGTCGGTTGGCCGTAACGGGATCTTGATCACGGGCAACCGCTCGCGGAGCGTGATCGGGTAAACGGCAAATGTGTCGTGCTCGGCGGCCCGCCAGATGCACACCTGAAAAGCAGTGCGATGGGCAGCCGGAACCAGGGCTTCCGGCACCATCAGCATGCGGTCTCCGCCGCGCAGGAGATCGATCTCGACGGTGTTCACGCCCGCGAGTTTGAAATCTTGGCGTTTCTTGAGGTAAAGGCGCTGACCCTCCGTCGGGCGCTTGTTGGTCGGGCTCAAGACCTCGACGGCGGTGACGACGCGGTGGCCTGCCTTGACGTCGATGATCTCGATAAGGCTTTCCGTGGTCGGCTCGATGTCGACATGGATCAAGATCGGTTCGGTTGGGGTGCACTCGCCGTTGCCCTCGGTTGTGCTCGGGGGCTCGGCCACCGCAGTTGCCGAGCCGTGTAGCGGCGCGCGCGATGGACGTTCAACGGCGCGCACGTCGGGGTAGTATTCCCCGCGCCGCAGTTCAGGAATCTCGATGTAGACGCGTTCTTGCATTCTCGCCCGGAGGTCGTCGGGCAGGCGGGGTTGGATTGCGTCGCAGACGTACGTGACAAAACGCTGGTGAACATCGCCCCAATGACGTTCCAGGTAGGGGTCCACGCCGGGAAATGGGCTTTTCATGAGCGGATCCTCGGCAACCCAGAAGTTCTGACCTTTGAGAAAGAAGGTCGCCCAAACGGCAGCCTGCAGAATCCATTCAAAAACTTACAGTGCCAGTCACAATTCCTGTCTAATCGTCGCTCGGTCGCTTGGCACCATCGATTTTCTCACCGATCGGCCTGGAAAGCCAGATTCGGTCAAAGTGATTCGTTTGTTGGAATTGATCGAACTTACAGATTCATAAGTGGTTAGGAGTGGAGAACGCAGGCATTCTCGATTATTCTGGTTTTTTCGCAGCAGGTTTGGCGATGTCGCGGCCTTTCTGTGGTAGTGAGTGATCGAGCCGATCAAAGGCAACTCAACGCGGAGACAAAGCGGAGTCCAGGTTTATGCGATACCATCGACGATCTTCGTGGTTACTGGTTCTCGCGTCCACCGTCATCGTTACCTTCTGCACCGAGTCGGTGCAGGCCCAAAGGCAGTCTCGCTCCCGAAGCAAGCGGGGAGTCGATCTGCCTCAAGTTTTGGAACGGCTGTCGAAGGACAAGGATGCCTTCGAGTCCAAGAAGAAGTTTGCAGCCCAACGGATTTCCGCGTCATTCAACGCGCTCATCAAGGATGTGCAGCGAATCGATGACATCGATTTGGCCGAAAGAGCCGCAATTCTCCAGGAGCTTCGGGACGCGAGGGACCGTTTTGACAAGAACCAAACCCTCACACCCTCGCCGTTCATGCAGGATATCTACATCCAGTACATCGTCGCGGTGCGAACCGGGTATTACTCTTTGCTGGAGCGCTACGATCAGGCGCTCCGTATGATGGCCGCGGGCGATAGCCAGCGCGAGGCACTAGAGAAAGATGTTGCCCGATTGACGGTTGAGGTCAACCGAATCGATATGCTTCAACCGGGCAAGACGTGGCGCGGGTTCCGGAGCGACTTCAAACCGCCGCCGAGACTCGTGCCCAACGGCATCTGGATGCGCCGGTGGCATCTGCAACAAGACAAGGCCGTCAACGTGGATTTCAACTTCAAGGTCACCAAGCGCACGGGAAACGGGTTCATCGGTGAGGTCTCCCAGAGCGGCGGTGGATTTATCGCCGAGGTCGAGGGAAAGTTTGACGGGGTGAACCTGCAAATGCAGATGACGCGGATGATCCGTGGCGAACCGCGGCAGTTCGAGTATTCGGGCCAGGTTGTGGGCAGCCTCGGATTTCTGACGATGCAAGGCATCAAAACCGATGGCAACGCCACCGTTGGCAATATCGTCATCGAATTGAAGGGCAAATGATTCACGGGGAGGCGGGAAAACTGCCACTGAACCAAGTTGGACTTTCACTGGCTTACGCTTGAGCGGCCCTGTTCGTGTCGATGGACGATTTGGGTCACGTGTGCGAGCCGCGGGTTGTGATCGTGCAGGTCATGACTGAACGGCTCTTTCAGGGCTTTTTCCAATTCGCGCAAGTTCCGGACGGTTACCGCGTCTTCTATTGAGCGCTGAAACGACGACGTTTTGAACTTTCGGTCAGGAGACATGTGATGAGCGATCTTGCGAGCCACCCCACGGACCAGATCTTGCAATCGTACGGCCTGGGCAAGCTCGACGATGCCTCAGCCGCGTCGGTCAATGAGCACCTGGATTCATGCCCGGAGTGTCAGCGGCGTGTGGCCGAAGTGGCGCCGGACAGTTTTCTTGGGCGGCTGCGGAAGGCGCCGGAACTGCCGGACACGTCGGCCACGGACAAGTCTCAGTTCGGCGCGTCGCTGATTGGAAACCGTGCTGGCGAAGCTGGACCACCGCCGGCCGCCGAGACGCTTCCGCCGGGATTAGCGGAGCATCCCGACTACGAGGTGGTTCGGGAGCTTGGCCAGGGCGGCATGGGGACGGTGTATCTCGCGAAGAACCGGTTGATGGGCCGGCTCGAAGTTCTCAAGGTCGTCAGTGGCCACCTCATGAATCGGCGCGGGGTAACCGAGCGGTTTTCCGCGGAAATTCGCAACGCCGCGAGGCTGCACCACACCAATATCGTCACCGCGTACTCCGCGAGCCGAGCCGGCGAGAGCATTGTCTTCGCGATGGAGTATGTCGAGGGGCTCGATCTTTCGAGGCTGGTCAAGGCCAAGGGCGCGTTGCCGGTCGCGAATGCTTGCAATTACATCCACCAAGCGTCCCTGGGGCTACAGCATGCGCATGAGCTGGGAATGGTCCATCGCGACATCAAGCCGAGCAATCTGATGCTCGCCCGGCAGGCAAATCGGGCGATCATCAAGGTACTCGATTTCGGGCTAGCCAAGGTCAAGAGCGAGGGCGCTGTCGACGGAGGACTGACTCATGAAGGACAAATGCTGGGCACGCCTGACTACATCGCGCCGGAGCAGATCAGGGACGCGCGCGATGCCGACATCCGCGCGGACATTTACAGCCTCGGGTGCACGTTTTACTACTTGCTGATGGGGAAACCGCCGTTCGAGGCGAATAGTTTGTATGAGATTCTCCAAGCCCATCACTCGATGGATGCGATGCCGCTGAACCTGGGGCGTCCAGAGGTGCCAGTCGAACTGGCGGCCTTGGTGGCGAAGATGATGGCTAAGGAGCCGGAGCGGCGGTTTCAGACGCCGGCGGAAGTAGCGCGCGAGCTGACGCCGTTTTTCAAGAAAGCGAGTGCGCCGATAAAGAGCTTGAATCCCGGTTTGTCCAAAAATGACCAGACCGGGACGATCGACGGTAAACGCGCAGTGATCTCCGTACCGAACGAATCCATTCCGAATTCAGGGCCAATCAATCACTCGGGAACGGCGCGGTCGAGCGGGATTGCCGCGACGGCAGATCGGCAGAGGCCGGACGACGCGCGTGAGACTGCGCGGGTCATGGCTGACGCACTTGCCTTTTCAGGCCAGACGCAGCGGCGAGTGTGGCGCTCGGTGGCGGCGGGGGTTTTGGTCCTCGGGCTGGTCGTCGCGCTGGCGGCCACTTGGATCTGGAGTGTGAAGACCGCAAAGGGAGAACTCGTCTTCTCGGATCTGCCCGCCCAGGCAGAGGTTACGATTGATGGTGAAGTTTGCACTGTTGAGTGGGCAAGTGGCAAAGTGCAGGCGAAGGTCACGGTCGCACCGGGAACTCACAAGATCGAGGTCACGCACGACGGCATTGAGATTGTCAGCGAGCAAGAAGTGACGATCGCGGCGGGCGAGAAAAGGCCGATCAAGGTGCAGTTTGTAAATTCGGAGTCGTCGCCGCGACAGAAAAATCTGCCTCTGACTAGCGACGATTCAGCGGCGACGAAGGCGATCAAGCGGAGACTTGAAAAAGTGATCCGCATCAATTTTGTGGAGGAGACGCCGCTTGATGAAGGGCTCAAGTACATCAAAGAAAAGACCAAAGAGCCAAACCAACGGGAGTTACCGATTTACGTCGACCCCGTTGGCCTTTCGGAAGCTGACAAGACGATGGCCTCGCCGTTTGCAATAAATACTGTTTATGAAAAATCGCCGCTGAGGATCACACTGCGGAGGATTCTCGGCCAACTGGGCCTGGATTACTGTGTCAAGGACGGAGTTCTATTTATTGGCTCACCGGATGGGACTGAACGAGAGCGTAGGGACTTACCCATTTTGGCTGTCGATGCCAAGCCGGAAACGGCGATGGTGCTGAAATTCCTTGAAAGGCCCCTTCGCATGTCGTTTGAGTCGGAAACGCCGCTCGAGAATGTCATCAACTATATCAAAGAGTCTACAAAAGTCGGCGATAAGAACTTCGCATTTGATATCGAGCTTAGTCCAATCGGGCTGTCAGAGGCTGACAAAACGGCGGCGTCACCCGTGCGAATGCTCGATCTTGAGGGCGTTCCACTGAAGACGACGCTACGCCTATTGCTGCGGCAGCTTGACTTGGCATTTTACGTCGAGGAAGGCGTGCTAATCATCACCAGTGCAGAGAGCGTTCAGAAGACGTTAAAGGGCGTTGAGGGAAAGGATAAGTCGGAGTTGAAGAGGGCTGTGCCTGCTGAGAACGTCCAAGAGAACCCGAACGACGGGGCGGAGGCCGGGGGCTTGGCGAAAGAGGCGGGAGCGTCCAAGTCTGCGCCATTATTCGACGGCACTCAGAACGGGTGGGAAGACCTGCTCCCGAACGGTAGCAAGTGGAGCGTCTCTGAAGGCATACTCGAGGGTAAGGGCGGGGGCGACAAAAAACCAGCGTTGTTCCTCTACGAGCGTCAAACGTACGCGAATTTTCGTTTACGCGTTCAGTTTCGCTTTCCGGAGGAAGGAGGGGCATGGATCGAGGTGCGTCGCTCACCAGTTGGCAACAACAGCAATGGCTATATGATCTTTATCAGCTCAGGAGCAACCACGGACGGCGGTTTACCGCCGACCGGCAGCATTACGAAATTGTATAACTACGAATATGGTACTGGGCTTGGCTGGGCGAAACGGGCCGAGTCCGACCCTGTTCCGGTGAACGAGTGGCGCACGTTGGAAATCGTCGCGCTCAGGGGTCGCATTATCAGTTCGATGGAAGGTAAAACGTTGGCGGACTACACCGACGCCGTCGGATGGTACGGGTCTGGAGGGATTGCGATTGGTGCCCGTGGGGACTCACGTATTCAGCTCAAAGATATCAGGATAGAAGAGCTTGGCGAGTAGAGAATTCCTACGGCAACCACGTTGCCGCTGACGGGGCCGACCTTGCTCAACGCCGGCGACAACATCGATATCGGGCCGTTCTTGCTGCGATTTGACGAGTTGAGGCTGGTCAGCCGCTCGCGGTCAAACAAAGTCGAGCGGGCAGCGCGCGGTGTGAGTATTCCGGAAGTTACGGCCGTGCGGAAGCGGGTAACAGTCTCGTTGAACTCGAAGCGAGTGGCCGACTATACCTCTTCTACAGGCTGGTACGGTTCGGGTGCCATTGCGTTGAATCTTTGGGGAATATCGGTTGTTCAGTTCCAACGGGTCGTGATCGAAATCTTACCCGACTGATGGGGCAGTGACACTGGGAGGAATTGGTGTCACGTTTGCCGGAGGGGGTCTACGACATGCAGGAGTCAACGACGTTCAGGCTATTCTGAGAGAGGGCCGCGAAGAAGGCCGAATCGCGGGAAAACGGCAGGCCCTGGTTCGAAGGGAGAATGGTTTTCTTCCTCGGTGATCGTGCTGATGCACGCGGTGGTGGGGGTGGTGGCGACGATTGTGGTGCTCTGTCGGGGCAAACTTAGAAAAGGATAGATTTGGAGTCGCTTGATTCAGTTTATGCTGATGGGCTATGGTATTTCGACGAGCTGACGTTTTTGCTCCTCGAGGGCGCTTAGACGATGCACGAGTCGACGACGTATCGAAGAATCCTTAACGATGGCCGACTCGAGGGAGCACGGCGGTTCTTGCTTCGTCTGGGGACCAAGCGATTCGCGGAGCCCGACGCCACAACCGCCACGGCGCTCGAAGCGATCAGAGACATCGACCGTCTGGAAGCCCTCGGTGAGCGAATTCTCGACCCTGATGTTCTCAAACGGAGAGACCTGCTTAACGGTTCGTGAATGAATCACCGACGGGCCCCAAACCGCCTTTTAGTGGGACGCGCCAGATCGAGTGGAGCATAGTCGTTTCCGACGCGCTGGCGCAAAGTGGTCCATTGGGCCAACTCGTGAAACTTCAAGCAGTTACGGGTAGAGCTTGGACGATTCTCAAGATATTCTGTTGTTTTCGCGGCAGGTTTCGCGCTGAAGCGGCCTTTCTTGATTAGTGATTGAGCGATCGACGTCGAAGTTGTTACCCCTTCGGAGATCCTGTTATGGGCGCCACAGCCGCCGTCCACCCGAACGATCAGACTTTGCAGGCCTACAGCTTGGGCAAGCTTGATGAGGCCTCGGCTGAATCGGTGAACAAGCACTTGAGCTCGTGCTCGGAGTGCGAGGGCCGCGTTGCCGGGATGTCGCCCGACAGCTTTCTTGGGCGGCTACGCGAGGCGCGGGGAGGGCCGGAGATGTCGGCCACGGACAGGTCGCAGTTTGGTGCATCGCTGCTCGGCCAAAGGGCGGCTACGGCGGTCGCGCCGCCGGCGACTGAGACGTTGCCGCCTGGTCTGGCTGACCACCCTGACTATGAGATCAAGCAAGAGCTTGGCCGCGGCGGCATGGGGGTGGTGTACCTGGCCCATAACCGGCTGATGGGCCGCGATGAGGTTCTCAAGGTGATGGGCCGGCACATCATGGAACGGCCTGGTGTACTTGAGCGGTTCCTGCGAGAGATCAGGGCCGTCGCCAAGCTTCGCCATTCCAACATCGTGACGGCTTATCACGCGACGCGCATTGGTGAGAGTTTCGTTCTAGCGATGGAGTACGTGGAGGGGCAGGATCTGTCGCGGACGGTCAAGGCGAAGGGGGCGCTGCCCGTCGCCCATGCGTGCTTCTTTGCGCACCAGGCGGCCCTGGGCCTTCAGCATGCTCACGAGGAGGGTCTAGTTCACCGGGACATGAAGCCCGGAAACTTGATGCTCTCGTATAAGAAGAACAAGTCGACCGTCAAGATCCTCGACTTCGGTCTTGCCCGCGTGACGCGTGAAGAGAAAGTTGATTTGCGGTTGACTTCGGAAGGGCAGGCGCTGGGTACGCCCGATTACATTGCTCCGGAGCAGATTGTCGATGCGACGACTGCCGACATCCGGGCTGACATCTATAGCTTGGGTGGCACACTGTATCATCTGCTCACGGGGCGTCCGCCGTTTCAGGCCAGCTCGCTGTATGACATGTATCAGGCGCACATGTCGCGGGATGCGGATCCGCTCAATTTTGTTCGGCCGGAGGTGCCAGCGGAGTTGGCGGCGCTGGTTGCCAAGATGATGGCGAAGGACGTGGGGCGGCGGTTTCAGGACCCGAGGGAGGTTGCGGAGGCGCTGGGGCCGTTTTTCCGGAACGTGGGTGCGGCATTCAGGGGATCGCAGTTGGAGGTCTCTCGGGCGGATAAGCCGGGAGTGAACCAGGGTGCCGCTGGCGCGGGTTCCGCATCGACTCATCCGGTGACAGCCAGAACATCGGTCCACGAGTCGTCGCGCCAGACTCCAGCGCCGCCAGCTCCATCGGAAGCCGAGTGGGAGAGCCTGGTCGAGTTCCGGCATCCACGAGGCTCACCGGACGTTAACTCCACCGCCACGCAGCCGAAGCGTCGACGATCTGTGAAGTTCTGGCCGTTGGTCGCAACGGCATTCGGCACGGTGGCGCTCTCGTTGGGGATCGTCATTTACGTTGTCACCAATAAGGGGCGAATCAAGATCGATGTGGACGACCCCAACGCAGTTGTCCTAATCGACGAGAAGCACGTGACGATCGAGGGACTTGGGCAGCCAATCACACTAACCATCGGCGAACATGAATTAAAGATTAAGCGCGGAAACAGCGAGTTCCGAGCGAGGAAATTCAGCATCAGAGGAGGTGACAACGAACGTCTGATTGTCGCGGCGTTGATTCCACCATTTCCTGCCGAAATGCCCAGCGCAAAGGTGGGTGGGATGGTTGGCGGCCCAGGGGCGCACGATCAGCCGTCGGCTGGGCGCGAGTTGGGTGGCATGGCGCGTTCGGATGCCGGACCGAGCTCGAAAAATGGGACTTCGACCTTTCCAGGAATCGGTGCGCCCGCACTCGACCCGGCGCGATTCTTCCGGCTAGGGGCACAGTGGAACGTTGATGGCGACGAATTGGTCCAGACCGACCTTGCCGTACAAGGGCTCGGCCTGGCGCTCGGCGATGAGCGCTGGACAGACTACGATTTCACAGTCGACGCCATGCGAGTTGGCGGCAATGATTGCTTCATAATGGGGTTTCGCTGCACTACCGAACAACAATGGAACGGATTCTCGTTCACGGTTGCCGGCTACGGAAACAGGTTGTGCTCCGTCGAGCTTAACGACAACGGCAAGAGGAGGTATTTGAAGGGTGTGAACGGGAAAATCCTGGATGACAGATGGTACACTGCTCGCGTTCGAGCCCGTGGCACGCATTTCCAGGTATTCTTCGGCGATCGTGCGAAAGAAGATAAGCTCTTCGAGATCGTGAGCAGCAATCATTCCAAAGGGCGAGTGGTCTTGGCAACTTGGGGATCGTCGTATCGGTTCAAGAACATCAAGGTGACGGCCCCCGATGGAACTCTGCTTTGGGAGGGTCCTCCCGATCTCGACTCACCCAGGGCTGCGGGTCTGACGGATCACGGCACGATGCGCATGTTGGACGGTGGGATGACGACGGGCGGAGCAGCGGCGAAGGAGGCGGCTCCGACGACAGGAGGGCTTGGAGGTGTGACAGGCGGAGGCATGAACGAGGGGCGCGCGATGGGCGGTGGAGGGATGTCAGGTGGCATGACGGGCAGCGGTCAGACAGCAGCTGATATGTTCAGCGGTGGCATGGCGACCATGCCGGGCGGAGGCGACTCCAACGAAGCGGCTTCGCCCGGTCCGGAAATGGGAGGTATGATCGGCGGTCGAATGGGCAGCGCAGGTACGCGAGTTGCACAAGGGACGAGGGATACTGGACTGAACGCGTTCCGGCCCAAACTCACACCGCGGGACGTGAGGGCCTGGCGTATCGGCGATTCGCGACTTTTAAGCTTCAACAAGGACGAATTGACGCTTGCGGCTGGTCGCGACTACATCAACTTTTTGGTCACGGCTCGTAGTGATTATGTCAACTCCTTAATAAAGATTGAGATCGCTGCGAGCAGGGGAACGGACGCATTCTTGGTGCTGCGCCGGGCTGCGGAACGGCACCTGGGTAGGAGCAACGTCGAGGGTTTTCGACGATCAAGGAAAGATCACGGTGGGGCGCAGAGGCTTACATTTCGGCAATCAGGAAACGTCTGGGGAACCCAGGACTTTTGCCCCCGGCGAGTACATCGCAATTGAGTTTGGAGTGAATGGTGGGGTCGGTACGCGGATCACAGTTAACGGCGAACTCGTTCAGGATCACGGACATACAAGTGTCCCACAGACCGGCGCCGTCGGTGTGTTTGTTAAGACGGGAACGGTGAGCATTCGAAGAATAATCGTTGATGATCTGTAGTTTGTTCTCGCGGGCTACTAACGATTCAGCTCTTGGAAGGGGTTCAAACGATGCAGGAATCCACGACTTATCAGGCAATTCTGCGGAAGGGCCGCATCACTGGGGAACGGCAGTTCTTGTTCCGACTCGGGACCAAGCGGTTTGGCGAGCCTGACGCCGCCACTGTTAGCGCCGTTGAGGCGATCCGGGAATTCGACCGTCTCGAGGCGCTCGGCGAACCGGTCCTCGACCCTAATCTACTCTGCTGGAAAGACCTGCAAAACGGTTCGTGAATACACTGCCAATTCGTGGCGCCGGCCCAAAATCGTTCGTCAGGCCAAGTCGTGAGGTCTCAAGCAGTTGCGGTAGAACTTGGACGATTCTCGGGATACTCTTTTGTTTTCGCGGCAGGTTTCGCGCTGATGCGGCCTTTCTTGATTAGTCACTGACCGATCGACGTTGAAGTTTTTGCTCCTCCGGAGATCCTGCCATGGGCGTCACAGCCGCCATCCACCCGAACGATCCGATTTTGCAGGCTTACAGTCTGGGCAAGCTCGATGATGGCTCGGCTGAGTCGGTGAACCAGCATTTGAGCTCGTGCTCGGAGTGTCAGTGCCGGGTTGCGGAGATGTCGTCCGATAGTTTTCTGGGACGGCTTCGTGAGGCGCGGGGACGGCCGGAGATGTCGGCGACGGACAAGTCGCAATTTGGTGCATCGCTGCTCGGCCAACGGCCGGCTGCTGCGGTCGCGCCGCCGGCGGCTGAGACGTTGCCGCCTGGTCTGGCGGACCACCCTGACTATGAGATCAAGCAGGAGCTTGGCCGCGGCGGCATGGGGGTGGTGTATCTGGCACATAACCGGCTGATGGGTCGCGATGAGGTGCTCAAAGTGATGGGGCGGCACATCATGGAACGGCCTGGTGTGCTTGAGCGGTTTCTGCGAGAGATCCGGGCGGTTGCCAAGCTTCGCCATCCGAATATCGTGACGGCTTATCACGCGACGCACATTGGTGAGAACATCGTCTTTGCGATGGAGCATGTCGAAGGGCAGGATCTGTCGCGGACGATCAAGGCGAAGGGGGCGCTGTCGGTCGCCCATGCGTGCTTCTTTGCTCACCAAGCGGCCTTGGGCCTTCAGCATGCGCACGAGGAGGGTCTGGTTCATCGGGATGTGAAGCCCGGTAACTTGATGCTCTCGTTTAAGAAGAACAAGTCGACCGTCAAAATCCTCGACTTCGGTCTGGCCCGGGTGACGCGTGAAGAGAAAGTGGATTTGCGGTTGACTTCGGAAGGGCAGGCGTTGGGCACGCCTGATTACATGGCTCCGGAGCAGATTGTTGATGCGACGACCGCTGACATCCGGGCTGACATCTATAGCTTGGGAGGCACGCTTTATCACCTGCTGACGGGGCGTCCGCCGTTTCAGGCCAGCTCGCTGTATGACATGTACCAGGCGCACATGTCGCGGGATGCGGATCCGCTGAATCTTGTTCGTCCGGAGGTTCCGGCGGAATTGGCGGCGCTGGTTGCGAAGATGCTGGCGAAGGAGCCGGGGCGGCGGTTTCAGACGCCCGATGAGGTCGCGCAGGCACTGACACCGTTTTTCAAGAAAGGGGGCCAATCAGCGAGAGTGTCGGACGGCGACGTATCGCGAACGGACCGGCCGGAAGCGAGTACGGTGCGGAGTGGTGCAGGTCGTACGTCGACACAAGCGGCGACGAATGCGGCTACAGGTGGGTCTCCGCAAACGAACCCCGAGCAGACGGTGGGCCGAGATCCCATTTGGGAGACACTGGTCGGGGTCAAGGAGACGGAGCCTTCGGCGGCCACTTTGCAGGCGAGTGGTGCGCGGCGGCGGTGGATGTGGCCGGCAATTGCTACCGGCGCGTTATTTTTCAGCTTCGTTGCCGCGGGGATCATTATCTACATCAAAACGGATAAGGGTGTGACCAAAATCAGCGCGCCGGACGGCAAGTCCTTCGGAGTGGACATCGATGACATGCAGATCGTGCATGAATCAGCCAGTCGCGATTCAAATGGCTCACCCGAATCGAAGGCTGCCAAGACGCCCGCGGTGAAGACGGAGAATGTTGCGCCCGAGTTCAAGAGAGACGCCGCGGAAGGACCTGGAGCAGTGGAGTTATTCAACCAAAAGGACTTGGATGGCTGGAATACGGACCCGAGTCAGCCCGGCGGGTGGCGCGTCGAGAACGGCGTTCTGATTGGCTCGGGAGCTGAGCGGAGTTATTTGCTTTCAGAACGAGACGATTTCGGTGATTTCCAGTTCACCGTCGAGGTACGTTTTGGCGACGGCGTTTCCGGCGGGATTTACTTACGCGCGCGGCGCAGCTTGTTCATCAGCAGGAACGTCCGTCGAAGATCGGGGGTTACTCTGTATTGATTAACAGTCAGCGTTCGGCCGGTCATCGAGTGAATGGAAGCATCTATCCCGGGCAAGGAAATGACGTCTTTCCAGGGTTCGGACTTCCGCCGGTTGCTTCAAATTCATGGTTTAAGTTAGAGATCGTCGCCCAAGGCAACGTGCTGTGCACCAGAGTCGACGGACAGCCTGCCGGCTACTTCGTCGACGCGAAGCAGAGCTTTTCTCGAGGCCGCATCGTCCTGGAACAGCACGGTTCCAACAAATCCATAGAGTTTCGCAATTTCGAGTTCAGGAAACTCGATTCCTGGGATCAGAAGGATCCCAGAGAAATTGCCAGACTTGTTGGACATGAATTTCGAATCGGCAGGGCGGCGTTCTCGGCCGATGGCAGAACTATTCTTACTGGGGGCAATGGGCACGTGCGCGTCGTTGCTGATAACGACGGGCGGGGATACCACCACTCATACGACAACACCGTTCGCCTCTGGGACGCGGAAACTGGCCAGAATCTCGCTGTAATGAAGGAACACGATTGGGAGGTCGTCTCCCTCGCAACTTCGTCGAACGGCCGCCTGGCGGTGTCGGCTTCTGGCTGGACTGTAAGATACTCTCGCAAAATCGTCGCGGTATGGGACCTCGAATCGGGAAGGCGACTCCATCTATTCTCGCAGACAGACCCCGAGAAAGACAAAGAGACATTTAACGGTCCGTGGATTACCGCTGCTAGTTTTACATCCGATGATCGACGAGTTATGGCCGCGTACACGGATGGCATCGTAAGAACTTGGGATCTCGAAAAAAACGGTCAGCAATCGCGAGTCAGCTTTGAGGGCGGGGGTTTCCGACAAGATGAGTTCGCCAACTCCGCATTTGCGCCTGACAAGACCAAACTTCTGACAAGCAATGGAGCTGGTGTCCTGGAACTTTGGGAAGTGAAGACTGGAAAACGAGTTGGCGCTTTCCGCGGCCATCGCGGGAAGGTGCGAGGCTTGGCCTTCTCGTCCGATGGTCAACTGATTCTATCGGGGGGGAACGAGGATGGCACGGTTCGTTTATGGAATACCGCTGCGGGAAAACAAATTCAGGTCTTGGATTGCAAGGGTGATGGCCTTCGATGCGTTGCGATCTCCCCCGATGGTCGCCATGCTCTGACAGCAGGCCACTATGGGGTTATCAGGTTTTGGGAGCTCGCAACCGGCAAAGAGCTCATCCGGATCGCCGGTCACAACCTGGGCGTGAATTCCGTCGCTTTTTCGCCGGATGGCCAACGCGCGGTGTCAGTCAGTGATGATAAGACCGGGCGAGTCTGGCAATTGCCCCGGTTGGAAGCTGAAGGTGTGCGCAAGGGTCGGCAAGCAGCAGTGGCTGGTGATCTCGGGCGTCAGAGCGGATTCGTTCCCATTTTCAACGGCAAGGATCTTGCCGGCTGGAAGGACGTTCTCGCCAACGGAAGCGAATGGAAAGTCGTGGACGGGTTGCTGGAAGGTCGCGGTGCTGGCGAAGCGGGCCCGGCCAACCTCGTCACGCATCGTCGAAACTTCACAAACTACCGGTTGCGGACAAAGTTTCGGTATCAACAAGGAGGCGGTAGTTTGGTTGAAGTCCGATTCTCCGGCAGTGGGGACAACAGAAGCGGCTATTTGGTCAACCTAAACTCGTGGCCCAGAACGGATCAGTGGCAAATACCCGCTGGAAGCACCACGAAAATGAGAAACCAGCGATTCCACCATATCGCTTGGGATCTACGAGCTGAGCCGACTCCCGTTCCGGTGAACTCTTGGAATACTGCCGAGATCACCGCAATCCGGGATCGTGTCACGACGTCGATAAATGGAAAGACGGTCGCCGATCATCGGGACGCTTCTGGGTGGTACGGCTCAGGTGCAATATCGTTGCTCGTATTAGGCAAGACAGTGATACAGTTCCAAGAGATTCTCATCGAGGAACTACCCGACTGAACGACAAGTAGAAAGGCGTGCGTTGCAGATTGACGGGTAGGTAGACCTTCGGTTGGGGTCCAGGCGGGGTCGTGAGACGCCTGCCCGGCAATCATCGCGTACGGTGAGTGGAAAAGCCTCGAGGTCCTGATGTCAGTTTCCTGTCGCGGGAAGGAGGCGCAGCGTGGCCGAGACGTCGAAGCCCGAGCAGCCAGGGATGCCGGTAGAGCATTCCGGCACTTTGATCGAGACGGATGACGAGATTCGACAGGCGCTGTTATCCGAGCACAAAGGGGCTTTGCCGCAGCAAGGACAGGCCGGTGCGGGTATTGCCCCCCCTGCCCCGGCGGCTGGTTCCGCTGCGGCGTTTCGGCCGACGGTCAGGCCGCCGATTGCGTTGCTGACGGTTTTTGACGATGGAAAAACAGCGGGCGAGGTCATCCGCATTCGCAGTCATCGGTTCATCATCGGAAGGACCGAAGGGGATTTCTGTATTCCACTCGACAATCGTATGTCGGCTCGGCACGTCGAGATCACGCACCAAGTTGTCGGCGGGCTGCATCGCTGGGTGGTCACTGACCTTCAGAGCACGCATGGGATGTTCGTGCGCGTAAGCCGGACAGTACTGGCTGATAAGGCCGAGTTTCTGGTCGGGAACGGACGGTACCGCTTTGAGGCACCCGTTGTCGATGCTGGGCCGACGATCGATCAGATGGCTGGGCAGCCGGGGTTTGGGGCGACGCATGGGTGGGATGAGGGTGCCAGCGCTGTTCGGCCGCCGGCTGTGACCGAGCTGGTCGGCTCGGATATCGGCAATCGGATGCTCCTGGTCAAGAATGAATACTGGATTGGGTCGGATCCGGCGTGCCCGATCTGCCGGCCGGATGATCCGTTTTGTGAGCCGAAGCATGTTCGGCTTTACCGCGGGTCCCGGGGAAGCTGGCATGCGGAGCATCATAAGACGCCCAACGGGCTCTGGCTTCGGATGCCGCAGATTACGGTCGAGTCGCTGGCCCAGTTTCAGATTGGTGAGCAACGGTTTCAGCTCAAGGTCAAGTGAAGCGAGGCTGCGGAAGAGGCGCATTGTCGAGGCTCGAAGCGAACGAGTTGGGGGAGCACTTCGTGGTGATGAACCGGCGGCGGTGCTGGAGCGGCTGAGGGTACGCAGGCTCGAGCGGCGACACTCTAGATAGCGTGGGACTCAGGTGCGGCCTGGAGGCTAGTCCGTCGCGCCTGAATGCCTGTTTTTTCGGGACATTGCCTACGACTCGCACAATCGGACCGCGGTTGGAAAAAAGGGCCGGAATTTGCCTCGTTTCAGGAAACTGGCTCGGCCTTTTTGTAGATCATTTCAGGTAGGGACAATGGAAACCCAGGGCGAGTGCCTCGGAAACCCAAGGCGTTGCCGTTGGGCTATGTTGTAGTGGCCTTTCAGGCCGAGGACCAGAATGCAAATCAGCAGCGAGAACAACGGTGGCGCGCTGGCTTTGGGGTGGCAAACCGGCCCTCGTTGTTCGGCCATGTTACCACCCCGTTGCCTCCTCAACTCGAGTGCGCGACGCAAAGCCTTTCCGCGGGCTGAGAAACGCGATCGGGAGAGAGAGGAAGTTTTTTGAAATTAGTAACATCCAGTAACATTTCGTCCCAATTCTTGGAGAAGCTCGCATCGATGACCAGAGGATGTCGTGAAAGTGTGTCATGTCGACTCGCGTTTGCACTCGCGCGAGGCATTTCGATCCACATACGGGCACCGGAAAATTGTCAGGCTGAAGCCTGACCTACTTCGGGCATTTACGTCCGCGCGCGGACGCGTGGTGGTGCGGAATGTGACGAACGAACCCAGTTCAGCTCAGGTGGCTGGAAATGCGTAACTTGGAATTAGAGCGAAGGTTGGATCACGAAAACACCTATGAACGGCGACTTGACAACGTGGCTGAATTCTACGAACGAACCCAAACTCGGGCGATTGGAACGGGCATCCCCCCTACTCCGGTGCGCCAACGCGCTGGGCGGTCTTGCTGATGTCGTCCTCGCCAGTTGGTTTTCCGGGAAGGCATCGGCGTCAATCAACCGATCTCGGGGCGGAACGGTGTCTGACACAGAGGAGCACCTGATTACTCGCTGCAAGTGTGCGAGGTCTGCGGCGTCTTCTTGTAGCGAATCTATCTTGACCGTTTCGACAGGGGGAAACGTTCGCAATGCAAGCGCGGATGCAAGTGGATGAGCCTGATGGGCGGACGAAGATCGTCGACGTTGCGGGCTCGCACGTTCGCTTGGGGCGCGATGCGGAGTGCGAGGTGGCACTTGATGCGATCGCGTTTCCGAAGGTTTCGGGTTTTCATGCGCGGATCGAACCGACGGCGACCGGGTTCGTTCTAGTCCATTTGAGTCAGAGCAACAAGACGCTCTTGAATGGGAACCCGCTCGATACCTCATCTCCGATCAAGGCGGGAGATCGGGTGCGGCTGGGGTTTACTGGGCCGAACATTGTGGTGCTTTCGATCGAGGCGGATCGAAGCAGCACTCCCTCTCCGCGGCGGTTCGATGCGACGGTGCTTGCCGATTCACGGCATATTGCCCTATTGCGCGGGACGGCGCGGGCTCAGCAGTTCGAGCTGGGAAAGGGAGGTATCATCGGCCGCGATGCCGCGACAGCACAGTTTCATCTCGACCATCCGCACGTCTCGCGGGCACACGCCCGGCTCGCTGTGGATGGGGGGCGGTTGGCTCTGGCCGACATGGGAAGTCCGAACGGCACGTTTGTCAACGGGCGCCGCCTTACTGAGCCGACCTTGCTCAGCCCCGGCGACAACATCGATATCGGGCCGTTCTCGCTGCGGTTTGACGGGTCGAGGCTGGTCAGCCGGTCGCGGTCAAATAACGTTGAGCTGGCTGCGCGGTGTGAGTCGCGTGGTTCAGGACAGGAACACCGGGGAGCCGCTGAAACTGCTCGATCAGATCAGCCTGGTCATCCGGCCCAAGGAATTCGTTTGCGTGCTCGGCCCTAGCGGGTCGGGGAAGTCGACGCTGCTCACCATCCTGAGCGGTCGAAACCCGCCCGATGCGGGGACGCTGACTTTGAACGGCGAGGACCTATACACGCACTTTGACGCTCTCAAGGAAGACATCGCAGTTGTGCCCCAGAAGGACGTGCTGCACGACTCGCTCGCGGTCGGGGAGGCGCTGCGGTACACGGCCGAGCTGCGGCTGCCGGAGGATATGTCGCGCGACGAGGTCGATTCGAGCGTCTCTGACATTCTGGATGTCGTTGGGCTGTCAAGCCGTCGCAAGATGCTGATCCGCCACCTGAGCGGGGGGCAAGTGAAGCGCGCCAGCCTGGCGAACGAGCTGGTGTCTCGGCCGAGTTTGTTGTTCCTGGACGAGGTGACTTCAGGGCTCGACGAACAGACGGACAGGGAAGTGATGGAGTTGTTCCGGCAGGTCGCCGAGGGGGGGAAAACCGTTGTCTGCATCACGCACAGCCTGGCCAATGTTGAAGCGACGTGCCATTTGGTCGTGATCCTCACGGAGGGAGGCCGGCTGGCGTTTGTCGGCACGCCGGATGAGGCCAAGGCCTACTTCCAGATCTTGCGGCTCGGTGACGTGTACCGGCAGCTCGCCCAACGCACACCCGAGGAATGGCACAATCGGTTTCGAGCGAACCCGTTGTTCAAGCAGTACGTCATCGATCGACTGCCGTCCGAGACGCTCAGCGAGCGCGAAAGCTCGCCGCCGCGTGTTCGAGCTGCCCGCCGCGGCGCGAACAGCTTGCGGCAGGCGATGGTGCTGACGCGGCGGTATGTGTCGATCTGGCGAGGTGATCGGCAGGCGCTCGGGGTGATGTTGGGGCAGAGCGTCCTGGTGGCGCTTTTGCTGGGGTTGGTATACGGGAATCTCAGCGATGTGCCCCAATTGCGTGAGCGTGCGCTGCGATCGGTGAATTTGCTGTTGTTGCTGACCGTGTCGTGTCTCTGGTTTGGGTGCAACACGGCGGCGAAGGAACTGGTGAAGGAGCGGGTGATCTACCTGCGCGAGCGTGACTTCAACCTGCGCGTCGGGGGTTACTTCGCATCCAAATTCCTGGTACTTGCCGTGATCGGGATCGTGCAGGCGACGCTGCTGTTCATGATTGTGAGGATGTGGTGTGGACCGGAGGGCAATGTGCTTCTTCAGTTGGCCACGCTCGCGGCGTTGTCGGTAGTTGGGACGACGGTCGGCTTGCTCATCTCGGCGGTGGCTCGATCTGAGGAGGTGGCGATCGCGCTGGTCCCGATCGCGGTGATTCCGCAGATCATCCTGGCGGGGGTAAGCGCCCCACTGAGCGGCGTCGCGCTCTGGATCGCGAAGGCATTTGTGACGGTCTACTGGGGGCAGGAGGCGATCCAGCGCTTATTGCCGGACGGATATTTGAAATCGCTCGTACGAGAGGGCGGTGAGTGGTTTCCTGCTTGGATGATCGTGCTCGCGCACGCGGCGGTGGGGGCAGCGGCGACGATTGTTGTGCTTGGTCGGGGCAAGGCTAGAAAAGGATAGATTGGAGTCGCTTCATCGTGTTCAACCGATTCGACGTTTCGGCTAAAGAGTTGGTGTGGGACGACCCCGCGGCCTGGCTGGCACGGTTCGGCATCGGGTCTCCCGAGCCCGTCGAGGTGATCGACTCCGAAATTACCGCGCTGACGGCTGCGGCGGACAAGGTGCTCAAGATCGGAGGTTCCGAGCCATACCTGGTCAACATCGAGCTCCATTCCTATCACGAGACCGACCTGCAACGGACGCTCTGGTTCCGTCAGGTTGCCCTTGACTATCGCCACAATCTCCCTGTGCTCACGGTATTGGTGTTGCTGTGCAGGGAGGCTAACTCGCCGAGTTTGACGGGGGCATACGAGCGACAGCTTCCAGACGGCTGGCTTACAAATCGGTACAATTACCGTGTGCTGCGGCTGTGGAAGGAAGATCCCGAATCTTACCTGACGGCGGGAGTCGGGCTGGTGCCGCTGGCACCATTGACCGACGTGCCGGAGGCTGGCTTGCCAGGGCTTGTGCGGCGAATGGCGGAACGCATCAATGGCGAGCCGCGATCCAGGGCCGCCAGGCTCTGGACCGCGACGTACTTGTTGATGGGGCTACGGTTTTCCGACGATCTGACGTTTTCGCTCATTGAGGGGGTTCAGACGATGCACGAGTCGACGACGTATCGAAAAATCATCAATGATGGACGACTGGAGGAGGCACGGCGGTTCTTGATTCGTCAAGGGACCAAGCGATTCCGAGAGCCTGATGCCACGACCGTGAGCGCACTCGAGGCGATCAGGGACATTGACCGTCTTGAGGCCATCGGTGAGCGAATCCTCGACCCTGACCTGCATGGCTGGGAGGATCTGCTCCAGGGACCGTGAGCCGCCGGCGCGGGGGCAGGGCTACCGAGCTTTCGACGGCGACGAGTGTATGCTGGTTCGTCGCGCTGAAGTTACATCGTTGATCCACACAAGTTCTTAGATTTCAAGCACTTACGGGTAGAATGTCGGCGCATTCTGTGAGATTCTATTATTTTCGCGGCAGGTTTCGCGCTGATGCGGCCTTTCTTGATTAGTGATTGAGCGACCGACGTCGAAGTTTTTACCCCTTCGGAGATCCTGCCATGGGCGCCATTGACGCCGTCCACCCGAACGATCCGACATTGCAGGCCTACAGTCTGGGGAAGCTCGATGATGCCTCGGCTGAATCGGTGAACAAGCACTTGAGCTTGTGCTCGGAGTGTCAGTGCCGGGTTGCGGAGATGTCATCCGACAGTTTTCTGGGACGGCTTCGTGAGGCACGCGTTGGTGCGGAGATGTCGGCAACGGACAAGTCGCAATTTGGTGCATCGCTGCTCGGCCAACGGCCGGCTGTCGCGGTCGCGCCGCCGCCGGCTGAGACGTTGCCGCCTGGACTGGCGGACCACCCCGACTACGAGATCAAGCGGGAGCTTGGCCGGGGCGGCATGGGGGTCGTGTACCTGGCTCATAACCGGCTGATGGGTCGCGACGAGGTGCTCAAGGTGATGGGCCGGCACATCATGGAACGGCCTGGTGTGCTTGAGCGGTTTCTCCGAGAGATCCGGGCTGTCGCCAAGCTTCGCCATCCCAACATCGTGACCGCCTATCATGCGACGCACGTTGGTGAGAACATCGTCTTTGCGATGGAGTACGTGGAGGGACAGGATCTCTCGCGGACCGTCAAGGCGAAGGGAGGCGCTGTCGGTCGCCCATGCGTGCTTCTTCGCACACCAGGCGGCCTTGGGCCTTCAGCATGCCGCACGAGGAGGGTCTGGTTCACCGGGATATTAAGCCCGGTAACTTGATGCTCTCGTATAAGAGGAACAAGTCGACCGTCAAGATCCTCGACTTCGGCTTGGCCCGGGTGACGCGTGAAGAGAAAGTCGATTTGCGGTTGACCTCGGAAGGGCAGGCTCTGGGCACTCCTGACTACATTGCTCCGGAGCAGATTGTTGATGCGACGACGGCCGACATCCGGGCGGATATCTATAGTCTGGGCGGAACGCTGTATCACCTGTTGACTGGCCGCCCGCCGTTTCAGGCCAGTTCGCTGTATGACATGTACCAGGCGCACATGTCGCGGGATGCGGATCCGCTGAATTTTGTCCGTCCGGAGGTGCCGGCGGAGTTGGCGGCGCTGGTTGCGAAGATGATGGCGAAGGACGTGGGGCGGCGGTTTCAGGAGCCCGACGAGGTAGCGCGCGCGCTGACACCGTTTTTCAGGAAGGCCGGCGCGGACGCGAGGCACTCGATTGGCGGGGAATCCCACGGCGGGCAGTCGGAGAGGAGCGCGAAGTCCGCCGCGGCTCGTCCCGTGCCGATTGGGTCTACCACCGGCAAAGGATTGGATCAAAAGTCCTCGATCGCGCAACCACCGGCGATCGCCCAACCTGCGGCTGTGTGGGAGAGCCTGATCGAATTCAAAGAGGCAGAGGGCGTGCGGCAGCCAGTGCACCCAGGTGCATTACCGAGTCGGCAGAATCCTCGCTGGTTGTGGCCATGCGTGGCGGCCGCGCTGTTGCTCGGCGGTCTGGCTGTCGCATGGGGTGTTATCGTGAGAGTCAGGACCAAGAACGCGGACCTCGTCGTGAAAAATGTCCCGGATCAAGCGGACGTCTCGGTGGAAGGGGATACGCTTAAGATCAAGCCACCGCGTGGCGAACCCCTGGAGATTCACCCGGACCGGAGCGGGCGGGGCGTGAGTGTCAAGCAGGGCAACACCGAGACGAGCGGCGAAGAAGTAAAAGTCGAAACTGAAGGTGGGAACGTGATTACTGCGAAGAGTGTACCTCATGTTCGGCTGAGTCCGGTTAAGGACGAGAAGAGCGACGCTGGGTTCGTGCCGTTATTTAACGGAAAGGATCTCGCTGGTTGGAGAGAGGACGAGCTGACCAATGGCAGTAGGTGGGAGGTCCTGGGCTCATTGCTGGTGGGCGCGGCGCGGGCAGGAACCCGAGCAGGGACCGGCGTGGCTTACCACAAAGCAGTCAAATTTCGCGGACTTTCGGCTTCGAGTCCGTGTATTATACGGGCCTGGGTCCGGACAGATCATGCTCCGGCGTTCGCGCACCGACATGACGACCAACGCATACAATATCCAGGTGAATGCGGGCGATGCCCCGATTGGCAGCATCCACAAGGCGGTCAATCGCCCGTTTCGTGGGCGGATTTCGTGGGATGTGAGCGCGGATTTCGTTCCGATTGCGTTGGGTGAGCTGTACACCCTGGAGATTACAGCGGTCGGCAACCGTGTGACAACCTCGGTGAACGGCAAGCAAGTCGCCGAGTATTTAGACGACGAGGAGTCGTTCAAATCGGGTGAACTCACGCTGGTTTGCCGCGGCGACTCTGTGATCCAATATCGGGACGTTTTGATTGCCGAAGCACCCTTCGAATCCGGCCAGGTTCCATTCAAGCCACTGTTCAACGGTCATAACTTGTCCGGTTGGACGTTTCCGTTCGGAAACGACGCGGATTGGAGTGTCGAGAACGGCCAGCTTGTCGGGGTCGCCAGCGTCGGAAACTGTACAATCGCCACCGAGCGGGCTGACTATGGAGATTTTCACCTGAGAATGGAAGTTTCGACTCCGGACCAGTGGAACAAACACATAGTATTCAGGTCAATTCCGGATCGTAATAACGACGTCAATTATCGGTTTCAACTGGGCGGACAGAGGATCAACAGCACCGAAATTGCCCCGCGTGGTGACTACTTTGTCAGGACGTTTGGGAGTTTCAACTCGCGTGCGCAAACTACTAAGGAAGACCTCGAGTGCATCAAACCACCTAATGGGCCCGCGATCGCCTCGACTGCTTTGCACAATATCGAAGTGCTAGCGCAGGAGAATGTGTTCCGATTGATTATTGACGGCAAGGAAGCGTCTGCGTTCCGAGACGAGAAATCGCGGCTCCGCAAAGGCCGGATCGAGATCCGTCTACTGACGGGCTCCAAGGTTTCGATTCGCCGGATCGAGATCAAAGAATTGCAAAAGACGACGGATGTCCTCCAACCAGGAACAGTTTGGATCGGGGAGCACGTTCGGATTCAGCGGGATACTCGGGAGGCTTTCGCCGTGACCTTCAGAGTTCTCCAACGCGATGGCGAGACATTCAAGGCGCGATTCGAAGGCTCGAATAACGTTCGCGAGGTGCGGGGGAGCGTCAAGAATGGTGAGATCCGCTGGCTCGCCAAGGATGTGACTGTCATTAAGGGCCATAAAGGACACGACCACTCCGGAACGATCCGGGGCGAGGAGATCTCCCTGAAATATTCGGGAGTTGCGGTGACCAATGGGGAGGCGGTTTCGGGGACTGTTACGTTGCGGTTGGAGAAACCCACGCCGTTCTGAGATCGCTAGGGCCAATCTTCCAAGACATTCGGCCGGTTAAGATTCACAGGTCGTTCGGAACTTGAACAGGTAGTTGTGCCCAGAACAGCGGATCAAAGCGAACGTGAAAGATAAACGGCAGCGACCTCGAGTTGCAGCACAGATTCGGAAGGGTCTCGAGGAAGCGATCCGCCACGCAAAGGGCGAGATTACGTTGAAGACCACGACCCTCGATCTGCCTGACCGGCCGCCGGAAGTCGATGCCCAGGAGCTGATCACGCTCCGCCACGAAGGTGGAATGTCGCAGGCAGTTTTCGCACTGTTGCTCAACGTGTCGACCAAGACCGTTCAGAGCTGGGAACAAGGCAACCGGAAACCGTCGCAGGCAGCGCTTCGGCTGATCCAGGTCTACCGGCAGAATCCGAACGGGCTGCTCGAACTGGTCGGAATGTCCTGTCCAATCTCGACACAGGCTGTTGGGAAGGGTGGAAGGCCGAGAGACCTTCGGTCGAATTCCGGGCGGGGCCAGGAGACCCGCGCCGAACGATCACCGCGTGCCGTGGGTCGTAAAGCGGCCAGGTCCTGAGGCGAGTTTCCTGTCCCGGGAAGGAGGCGCAGCGTGCCCGAACAACCGAAGCCCGAGCAGCCGAATGCCCCAGTCGAGCACTCCGGCAACTCCGTGGCTGGGAGGCTCTACTCCGCGCACCGTGAGCCGCCAGCGCCTGCCGAGGGCTGCGGAGCATCGGGCGGCGACGAGCGTACTCTGGTTCGAGGCGTTGGCGCACAATTCATCGTCAGGCCAAGTCCTGAGATTTCAAGCAGTTACAGGTAGAGCCTGGACGATTCTCGAGATACTCTTTTGTTTTCGCAGCAGGTTTCGCGCCGAAGCGCCCTTTCTTGATTAGTGATTGAGCGATGGAAGTCGAAGATGTCACGCCTTCGGAGATCGTGTAATGGGCGCCACAGACGCCGTCCACCCGAATGATCCGACTTTGCAGGCCTACAGTCTGGGCAAGCTTGATGAGGCCTCGGCTGAATCGGTGAACGAGCACCTGAGCTCGTGCCCGGAGTGTCAGCGCCGGGTTGCCGAGATGTCGTCCGACAGCTTTCTGGGGCGGCTTCGCGGTGCGCAGGGGGAGCCGGCGATATCGGCCACGGAGAATTTGCAATTCGGCGGATCTCCGGCCGGCGTTGGGGCGGCCGTCTCCACCGCGCCGCCGCCGGCGCACACGCTGCCTCCGGGGCTGGCCGACCTTGCGGACTTCGAGATCCTGCGCGAGTTAGGGCGAGGTGGGATGGGGGTGGTGTACCTTGCCCGGAACAAGCTCATGGGGCGTCTGGAGGTGCTCAAGGTTGTCGGCGCGAACCTGGTCGAGCGGCCTGGTGTTCGTGACCGGTTCCTGCGCGAGGTCCAGTCGGCCGCCAAGCTGCATCACACCAACATCGTCGGTGCCTATTCGGCCCTGCGGCTCGGCGAAGGCCTTGTGCTGGCGATGGAGTACGTTGAGGGTCTCGACCTGCAAAAAATGGTCAAGACCAAGGGGCCGCTGCCGGTGGCTCACGCCTGCTACTTTATTCACCAGGCGGCGCTGGGGTTGCAGCACGCCCACGAGCGAGGGATGGTGCACCGCGACATCAAGCCGGCCAACCTCATCCTGGCGGCTGAGGGAAAGAAAGCGGTCGTCAAGGTTCTCGACTTCGGCCTGGCCAAGGTGAGCAGCGAAGGTCAGGCCGACAGTGGACTGACCCGCGAGGGCCAGATGCTGGGCACGCCGGACTACATCGCTCCCGAACAGATTCGCAACGCCCAGTCGGCGGACATCCGCGCCGACATCTACAGCCTCGGTTGCACTTTCTACTATCTGCTCAGCGGCGGACCGCCATTCCGCGGCGAGCACCTCTGGGACGTGTATCAGGCCCACTTCTCGATGGACGCCGGGCCGCTGAACCTCGTTCGCCCCGAAATCCCGGTCGAGCTCGCCGCTTTGGTGGCCAAGATGATGGCGAAGGATCCGGGCCGGCGGTTTCAAACCCCAGGCGAAGTGGCCAAGGCGCTGACACCTTTTTTCAAGCCGGCCGGAACGCAGCCGACCGTTTCGTCTGCCGAGATTTCGCACGTCAACCGGCCGGTCGCACCAACCCAGGTTTCCGGCGCGAGCCCTGCCCCGACGCGGCCGACGACCGAGGCCGCGGCGCCAATCCCGGCGAGAGGGGACGCGTCGAAGCCCAGGGCGCAGGGGGTGGCGTGGGAGAGCCTGATCGAATTGCAGGCGACGGAGGAATCGATTGCCCCGGCGAAGCTGAAACCCGCTCCGAAACCGAAACCCATTCCGAAACCAGCAGCGGCCGAGGCGCCGATGCGTCGGCCTCCTTGGAGGTCGTGGCCGCTTTTGGCCTCCGCCGCCATGTGCGTCTTCCTCACGCTGGGTGTCATCATCTACGTGGCGACCAACAACGGCCGAATCAAGATCGTCATCGAAGACCGAAACGCCGTCGTGCACTTGGATGGTGCAACAGCACGAATCGAGTCGCTGGGCGAACCGATCACGCTTCGCGCCGGTGAACATGCGTTGAAGATCAAGTGGGGTGACGGTGAGTTCGAGACGCGCGTGTTCGTCGTGAAGCGCGGGGAAAACGAGGCATTGCGTATCGAATACGAGCCGAAAACCGAGCCGAAAACCGCGACGAAGTCCCCCGAGCCGAAAATCGCGACGAAGGCCCCCGAGCTCCCGAAACCGGCCGATCAAGCTAAGCCATCAGTGCGCTCGTTGCGCACGACCGCATCAGTTGCTGCCCACGACGTGTTCGTTCAGGCGTTCAACGGCAAGAATCTTGACGGCTGGTTCGTCGATAGCGGTCCACGCGACTCGTGGCGGGTCGACGAGGAAGGCAACCTCGTTGTGACCGGACCAAACGACTGGAGGAAATCTGGATTCCTGCTCTCAAACCGCGAATATGCCGACTTCGTTTTGAGGTTTGACTTTCTGCCTTCCAGGCGCACGAATAGTGGGGTTGCAATTCGGGCGGTGCGCGGAGAGCTCTTCGAGGGATACCCGCACCATCCTCAACTCGAACTCCTCGACGCCGACGCCCAGGCTATCAAGAATGGGTCGTTCATCTGGTCAAGAAGCTTAGATGTGCGGAAGATTCTGTCCCCGTATACGCCGGTCGAAATGAATCCGACCGGCTCATGGAACAAGATTGAAGTCGAGGTCCATAACGAGTTGCTGCGTTTCGTGGTCAATGACCGAGAGGTGATCCGCTCGGACCTGTCGAAGCTCGCTGAAATTGCGGGGGCGCATCCAGGACTCAAGCGGCGGTCGGGCCGGATCGGATTCCAGAGCCACACCGGCACGGCACGCTTCCGCAACATCGAGATTAAGGAACTGGGTGGGACGGCTGAGACTACTGGCTCAAACGGAACTGCCGTCGCCCGCCCGGGCGCGGGCACCGCGGCCACGACCGCTTTATCTCAGCAGTCAATAAAAAACTCGATCGGGATGACGCTGAAGCTGATTCCGGCCGGCGAATTCTTCATGGGCTCGCGTGAAGAAGACAAGGGTGCCAGTGCCGACGAGAAGCCGCAGCACAAGGTGCGGATCAGCAAGCCGTTCTACCTGGGCGTTTGCGAGGTCACCCAGGCGCAATATGAGGCTGTGATGGGGAACAATCCGAGCTCGTTCTCAGCAAATGGTTCGGGCAAGGACTCGGTCGCGGGGCAGTCGACCGACCGGCATCCGGTGGAAAACGTCTCGTGGCTGCAAGCGACGCGGTTCTGCAACAAGCTCAGCGAGAAGGAGCGTAAGAAGCCGTTCTATGAGATCGATGGGAAAGAGATCCGCGTTCCGGACTGGAACGGGCCGGGGTATCGATTGCCGACGGAGGCGGAGTGGGAATACGCATGCCGGGCGAACGCGTCCACTCCGATGCGCTTCTCGTTCGGTAATAATGATGCGGGAGAGCTGGACGACTATGCGTGGTTCAAACGTAACTCCGATTCGCGAACGCACCCGACGGGCCTGAAAAAGCCGAATGGGTTCGGGCTGTACGACATGCATGGGAACGTCAGGGAATGGTGCTGGGATTGGCAGGCCGCGGGCTATGACAATCAGCGGCCGGCGGACGACCCGACCGGCCCGGCGGGGGGCTCGAACCGGATTTTCCGCGGCGGGAGCTGGTACACCCCTCCCCGCGACAGCCGATCGGCGAACCGCGACGGGGGCGAACCGGGCTACCGGTGGGGCAACTTGGGCTTCCGGGTGGCCGTGGGTCAGTCTGGCCGCTGAGCTCAGGTGGAATGCAGCGCGTGTATAACAATTCTGTCGCGGGAGTGAATTCCCCGCGGAAACGAGGTGAATGATGTCCCAACCACCTGAACCGGGTCAACCGAACCCTCAGGTCGAACGGTCCGGCACCTTGATCGAAACTGACGATGACATCCGACAAGCGTTTCTGTCGGGTCACAAGGGACCGGCGGCCGGCCCGCCGGTTGCGGTCGCGGTTGCACCGTCCGCCCCGATTTCGGCGCCGCCATTGCCCGGCGCGGTGCGTTCGGCCGTGCCGTTCCGCCCGACGGCGCGGCCGCCGGTTGCCGTCTTGACCGTGTTTGACGATGGCAAGACCGATGGTGAAATTATCCGCATCCGCGATCATCGATTCATCATCGGACGAACCGAAGGGGATTTCTGTATTCCGCTCGACGGGCGGATGTCGGCGCGGCATGTAGAGATCACGCACCAGCTCGTGGGCGGGCTGCATCGCTGGGTTGTCACGGACCTTCAGAGCACGCATGGGATGTTCGTCCGCGTGAGCAGGACGGTTCTCGCCGACAAGGCTGAGTTTCTGGTCGGCAACGGGCGATACCGGTTCGAGGGACCAGTCGTCGACGCGGGGGCGACGATCGACCAGACCGGAAACGAGCCCGGTTTCGGCCAGACTCAGGGGCTGGACGAGGGCGCAAGCTCGACCCGGCCGCCGGCTGTCACCGAGCTCATCGGTAAGGACATCGGAAACCGGATCCTCCTCGTCAAGAATGAGTACTGGATTGGCGCCGACCCGTCGTGCGCGATCTGCCGGGCCGATGATCCGTTCTGCGAGCCGCGGCATGTGCGGCTCTACCGCGGGCCTCGAGGGAACTGGCACGCCGAGCATCACAAGACGCCGAATGGGCTGTGGCTGCGGATGCCGCAGATCACCGTGGAGTCGCTGGCGCAATTCCAGGTTGGCGAGCAGAGGTTTCAGCTCAGGGTGAAGTGAAACGCAGAGCGCGACGATTGTGGGTGAAGCTAGCGGCGCTCGTTAACGAGAGATCGCTTCGTGGAATTCAATCGCTTCGACATCTCGACCAAGGAGCTGATCTGGGACGGGCCGGCGGAGTGGCTGGAGGGGCTGCGGATTGGGCCGGCTGGACCGGTTGAGGTGATCGATTCGGATATCACCACTTTGACAGCGGCAGCCGACAGAGTCATTCACGTTGGTGGGGCAGAGCCGTACCTCGTGAATGTCGAGCTTCAGTCGAGCCATCAGACCGACCTGGCCGAGACCGTGTGGTTTCGGCAGACGGCGCTCTTTCACCGGCATCGGCTTCCGGTGCTCACCGTGATCATATTGTTACGGCGCGAGGCGAACTCGCCGAGCTTGACGGGCGGTTTTGAGATCAAGATGCCAGACGGATGGCTCACGAATCGTTATAATTATCGGGTCGTCCGGATGTGGGGGGAAGACCCTGAGCCGTACTTGTCCGGCGGGGTCAGCCTGGTACCACTTGCGCCTCTGGCAAATGTCGCGGCAGCTCAATTGCCTGAATTGGTGGAGCGGATGGCGACGAGGATCAACGCCGAACCGCGGCCGCGATCTGTGAAACTCTGGACGGCGACATACTTGCTCTTGGGGCTATGCTATTCGGAAGAGCTGGTCTCGCAGTTGCTGGAAGGGGTGCATGACATGCAGGAGTCGACGACGTATCAGGCGATTTTGAGGGAAGGCCGCAAAGAAGGGTTAGTCGAAGGCCGCAACGAGGGGCTGATCGAGGGCCGTGTCACAGGCGAACAGCGGCTTCTTATTCGTCAGGGTACCAAGCGCTTCGGGCAACCGGATCCCGCGACTGTCGCGGCGATCGAGGCCATTCGAGATGCCGAACAGCTCGAGGCCCTAGGTGAGCGGATCGTTGACCCGGATATCCATGACTGGCACGGCCTGCTCAGGACTTTGTAAACCGCGCGGTCTTGTTCGGCGATTCCGGAGGGGCTGCAAAGCATGCACGAATCGACGACGTATGAAGCGATTTTGAGGAAGGGACGGGAGGAGGGGTTCCTCGAGGGCCGCATCGAGGTAACACGGCGCCTTCTGATCCTTGCAGGAACCAAACGCTTCGCGAAACCGAGTGCAACGTGCTTGGCAGCGATCGAGGAGATTCGGGATGTCGAGCGGCTCGAAGCTCTGTGTGAGCGAATAATTGATCCGGATGTCCGCGATTGGAACAGCCTCGTCGGCGCATCTTGAGCGGGAACGAATGCATTCAATAAGTTACGGCGTTAAACACTCTCGATCGACGGCTCAACGAAGGGGTTGTTCATGAGGATCACGGCGTTTTCGCGGCAAGTCGTGGCGGGACTGGCGGTGCTGGCTGCGTCAGCGGGCGCCGCGCGGCGCAATTCATCGGACCTGGCTCTACTCCGCAGGGCGATTACCTGCGCGGCGCCGGCATCGCCGCCATGGGCATGGGCATTTATAACCAGCGGACCGCGATCGCGAATTCGATCAACCTCGACACCATGATTCGCTTTAATGAATACGTGGCGGCCGTGGCGAACGAGCAGAGGAAGGAATACGTGGAACGCCGCATGTATCTTTCCGCTCGCAACAAGGAGATGAACGACAAGATCGAGGAACGCATCAAGAACCATCCCGAAGCGCGCGACGTGCTTTCCGGCGACGCGCTCAGCTCCATCATGAATCAACTGATGGAACCCGAGCTCTCTGAATCGAGCTTCCGCTATGCCCAGGTTCCACTGCCGGTCGATATGATCCGGCGCATTCCGTTCCGCCTGGGCGAGCGCGGCGAGAACTTTTCGATGCATCGGCTGACGATGAAGGGCAAAGGAAAATGGCCGGTGGCCTTTCAGGACACGAGGTTTGCAGCCGAGCTCAAGGAATTCGAGGCGGCCGTCGATGCGGCGCTCGAAGAAGCGATCGACGGCAAAGCGCAACTGAGCAAGATGGCCAGAATTCAGAGCGCGGTCGAGGAGCTCGCGCGGAAGCTCGAACGAGAGGTCGATCCCGACACAGATCGTCGAGCCCTCAACGAGGCGGCGCTTCAGCTCAAGTCGCTACGGACCACTGTGCGACAGTTCGAGACCCAGGGGGTTCAGCAGTCCCTGGGCGAGATTGCCACGTACTCGGGCACCACCGTCAACGACCTGAGGCTCTTCATGCGGAAGTACAACCTGACGTTCGGCAGGGCCGAAACTCCCGATGAGCGAACGCTCTATCCTGAGCTTTATGAAGCGCTTCAAATCCAAAAAGAGAAGTTTGCCGGAGGCGGTAAAGCCCCGAAGAGTGAGTGATGTGGAGCGCATTTCCATGATTCGCTACGCGACGATCGCGATCTCGGCATTCCTTTACCTGGTGGTTTCCGTCTGGCTCGTGGGCAAGCAGGGCCAGGCGTATCGCGAGGGACTTGGTCGCGACCGGGTCGCTACGACTGAGCGTAAGAAGCCCGGGCCGACCGAGCCCGATTTGAAAGATGAAGCGCCCCTGGCCGATGAGCCGGCAATTGCCGCCACGGAAGCCGATGCAACACCGCCTGCCGTCGCTGCTGTTTCGAAACCTTCGACCAGCAAGAAAACGCGCGAGCGAACGAAACAAGGACGCCAGACCGCCAAGGGAACCCCGAAGGCGAAACCCGCCGAGCCGTCGGTCGCTCATGAATCGCCCAAGAATCCGCCTGGAAAAGAGACAGCTCCAGCCGACCCACTCGCGGCCAACCCGTTCTGGACTGCGCCCGAGATGATGCGGAACTGGGACGTTGCGAATTTGAGCGCAGCGGACGAGCAAAAGCTCGGCGCCCAGCTTCACGATGTCATCATGCAGCTCAACCCGGTTGCGGCGAGTGGGCCGTGGCGGCAGCGCGTCGAGGATGCCGCCAAGCCGTTTCTCGCGGCAGTCCAGCGCAAAGATATCCGCTATCACTTCGAGATCATGGAGAGCGACCAGGTCAACGCGTTCTCGCACCCGGGAGGATACGTCTACGTGAACCGGGGTCTGTTCGAGCTGATCGGCGAAGATGAAGACTACGCCTTGCAGTTTGCGGTCGGAACCGAGATCGCGCACGTCGATCGTAAGCATGCACTCCGATGCCTGGAAGATCCAGACTTCAAGAGCATGAGCGGGGGTACGATACGCAAGCTTTACTGGGTGGTCATGCCGCTTGGCTACCTGGTTTCGGACACGATCAATCAGGATTTTGACGCGGATGAGTGGACCGCGAGCCGGATGCGCAGCTTCGGACGCTCGAAGCGGGAGACCCTTGCCTTTCTGTACAAGCTCGATGGATATGCGAAGAGGCATGGCTTCGGAGACGGCCAAGGAAAGGTGCGACTGGGTGTGGATTCGGCGTCGTTCCTCGACATTCACTACAGAAGACAAACCGCGGCCTGGAAGCGGCTCGAGAATCTGAAGCAAAAGATCAAGTAGCGTCTTCACTTCCCGCTGATTGCGCGTTGCATCGCGCCCTGGGCCGTGGCATCGATGGCGATTCCTTTGAGCATACCCGCATACATATTGTTCATCTGGCTCGACAGCGCGAGCATGTCATGGTTTTGAAGCTTTTTGCGGATCGAGTTGACCATGCCTTTGTGATGTTGATAAAGCTTGTTCAGCCGGCCTACCTTCTGCCAATCGGAGTCTTCCGCCTTCGCTGCCTTCGATCCATCCGGAGTTACGAAGAACACTTCGTAGTCAATGTCGGCCTGGCCGACGCCATAGCCCGGCTTCAGCCGGGGCGTGAACTTCTGGAGGATCTCCGCGCGAACGACGCCGTAGTCGCCTGAGCTCGTGAACCATAGGGTGAGGATTGCCATCCGGCGCTCGATTGCGCTCCATTCGCTATCGAGCTGGGATGCCAGGTGAGGCTCAAACTCGAGTTCTTTCGATGCCGTCGACACGAGATGAAGTGTTTTGCGCGGCCCCTGCTCCTTCAGCTCGCACTCCGTGACGATGAATTTTCTGGGTCCGGAGCGATGATCGGCGCGCGAGCGAGTGAGGCAGTACATCCCGCCCGGGACGACGACCTCTTCTCGATAGGACCTGGACTTTTCGAGTGTCTTCATGAGTGGCTCTTCGAGCTGTCGCGGTCTCCTGGGCAAACGAGCAGCGTCGAAGTTCTGCGCCGCAAAGACACCCTTCGGCGCGGGCGGGTGCGCACGTTTTGCCTTGGCGAGCGGAGTTGGCTCCGCAGGTGGCGGCGGGTCAGGCTCGACGTTTGAGTCCACCTCAGGCGTGGCGGGGTTTGGCTCGGTGCTCGCTTGTTTTGGTTGCGCTCTGCGCCGCGCGTTCTTCTTGGGAGGTGCTCCGGAAGCCAGTTTCTTGGCTGGCGGGGACTCTGTCAGCGCGGCGATGGTTGTGGGTGGCGGTGGGGCCGATTCTTGGTGCGTATTTTCGGGCTTGATACTCTCAGCCGGCTGGGATGCAGCAGCCGGGGCGGACGAAGGGGAATCGGAGTTCTTGCGAGACGTTGAGAGAAAGAGTGCGGTTCCAACGGTCGCCAGCAGGCCGGCCGCGGCGGCCGAGCCGATCGCGATCCAGAGCCGGGTTTGATCCGAACCAGGCGCTCGGATTTTGCCGGGCGGGTCTGTGGGGGCTTGGGGCGTGGAGCCCGCGACGCTCTTGAAAATGGTTCCTGCCGCGGCGTCATCGGGTCGTGGGAGCGTGCGCTCGATGAGCGTTCCTGAGCCACGCCGCGGCGGAACGCTGCTTTCGCCGGCAAGGGGCAAGGTGCGTTCAATGAGCGTGCCCGAACCGCCTCGTGGCGGAACGCTGATTTGACCAGGAACCGGCAAAGTGCGTTCGATGAGCGTACCCGAGCCGCCGCGCGGTGGAACGCTGCTTTCACCTGGAGCTGGCAAGGTACGTTCGATAATCGTTCCCGATCCGCCGCGCGGCGGAGCGATGTTTTTACCGGGCAGGGGCGGAGGAGCCTGACGGTCCACGGCAGCCAGCGGGATTGTGGTGCCGCCGCCGCCTGCAGGGCTCTGGCCGGCTGCCGGAGGATATTGCTGTGTATTACTGGAAATCGAGAAATTCATCGTCCCGCCGGATGTGGGCCCGGGGGCGACCTGGACCGCGCTGCCAATATCGATGGGCGATTTGCAAGCTGGGCAAGTCGCGCGGCCGCCGGCGGCTTTGAGCCTGGCCAAGTCCGACACGGGAGTCGAGCCGGTCTTGCCGCATGAGGGACACTTCAAGCGGATCCGCTCAGACTGGAGCGTGGCGTTCTCGGCTGCTGCCGCGACCGCTCTGGCGAGCTCGGTGCAAGTTGCATAGCGCTGGGAGGGCTCTTTCGCCAAGCCCTTGAGAACGACTTGCGAGAGCGAGACAGGAAGCGATTGGCACCACGCGGTGAGCGGAGGGGGAGCTTTCGAGGTGTGCAGGACCATGACCTTTGTCTTGGTCTCGTCCTCGAACGGCCGACGGCCACAGAGCAGCTCGTAAACGGTGATCGCCAAGGCGTACTGGTCGGCGCGGCCGTCGAGCGCGTCGCCCATGATCAATTCCGGTGCCATGTATTCGGGTGTACCGAGCACCAATCCGGCGCCCGTCATCGCCGCCCGCGCGGGAGCCGCGTTCCGGGACGACGCGACCACCTTGGCGACGCCGAAATCGCTCAAGAATGCGTGGCCGTGGGTATCGAAGAGGATATTGCCGGGCTTGACGTCGCGGTGTACGTAGCCTTGCCGATGGATGTAGTCCAGTGCATCGGCGACCGCGATCACCCAGCGCGAGACGTTCCGGGGCTCGCATGGTAGGAGCTGGCCGTCTGGTCCGATGGGCCGTTGATCTTCGAGACTGCCCCCTGCGAGGTATTGCATGACGGCGAATGGAATTCCGTCATAGTTACCGACGTCAGTTACCTTGACGATGTGCGGATGAGACAGCCTCACGAGCGAGCGGATTTCGTGGGTGAACCGGCCGGCGAACTCGGGATCTTCCATCATCGCTTGGCGCGGAACCTTGATGACGACCTCGGCGTCGATGTTCTGGTCGAGGGCGCGATAGACAAACCCCATTCCGCCCTCACCGAGCTTGGCGGTTACCTTGTAGCGCCCGCTCGCGAGGGTGAGTCCAGCCCATTCCTGGGTTCCGATCGTCATGGACGAGCCCTCCAAGCATCGATCAAAGCCGAACCACCGGGCGTGACGTGACTGCGACGCCATGGAGTGGCCGATCGTGCCGGCCCCAAGATGGTGTCAACTCGACGACTTCGACGGTGGCCGCACCAAAGTATACTCGCGGCGCAGGAACCGCTTCCAGCCAAAAAGGCCATCCACCTAGGTCGGTCTGGTGGTCGCCAAGGCGAGTAGAACGACGGTCATTCCGAACAACATCAATCCCAAAGCCATGAAATCGGCTGCGGGCCCCATGCGCTCGGATGCGGCTGGAAAGCAACCTTCAGCGAGATCGCGCTCGGCGGCGACGACGTCGCCTGAGCTCTCCCCGGAGGCATGATGCGGTGACTCGAGCAGCAAGAGTCCCTCGAAGGCCCAGCGGGTGGGCATCACACTCATGGCCCAATTCACAGGCGGGCCCGACCGCGACAACGGCCAGAGCCATCCGCCCAGCGCGGTCATCAGCACAAAGCATCCGGCGGCACCGAGTGCCACAACCTGCCAGCTCTTGATTGCGGTGGAAAGCAAGAGTCCCAGCAGGAGGCAGACGGCGGAGACAATTGCCATGACGCACCACATCGGAATGAACGGGCCCTTCAAGGCGGCCCCCCAGTAAACCACGGCCAGCAGCAGAGCGCAGCCGAGCGCACAGGCCAGGGCCAGAAAGCCGAGACGCGATGCGAGAGAGACCAGGAACGATTCCAGTCCGGCTTGAGAGGGGAATGCCGGCCATGAACCCTCCGCGAGCTCGGCGACGGCAAGGGCGCAACCAAGGCACGCCGCGGCGACGGCCAACTCGAAGGTTGTCGCGGTGAGGGCCTGAGCGATCGAAGCCCCGTTTGAGTCGGTGAGGACGGCTCCGGCCTGACGGCCGGAGATCAAGACGATCAAGAACGCGAGCACGGGTGCCAGCCCCAGCGCAATGAGCACCCAGCGATTCCCTTCAATGAAGTTGACGGGCGAGGCTGGCTCGACTTGCGCTGGGGACGGCTCCTTCTTGGGCCCGATGGAAGGTGTTTGCGGCGCCGGCTGCTCCCGGGCTGGCGCGAGTTGCGCCACCGCCGGGCGCACGATGGCGGGCTGTGCCGGTGCCGGGGCGGGTGCGACCAGCAATCCAGCCAGAAGCTGGGCGGCAGGGACGGCCAGGCTGCCGAAGTAAACCGTGTCGGAGCTTGCAAGCGGAGTCAGTCGCGTCACGCGCGAGTCGACCGTGTTGAGGAAGGTCCCGTTCGAGGAGCCCAGATCTTCGATCAAGGCCTCGGAGCCGGCGACGATCATCAGCCGGGCGTGGCGGCTCGAGACCCGGAGGTCGTCGATCACGATGTCGTTGTTCTCCACGCGACCGATCCGGACGAACTTCACCAGGTCGGGTGGCCAGGGCATGGGCGTGGTTTGACCGAGCGTGATTTCCTGGTTGGGAGTGATGCGGGTCGGCGCGGTGATGCGCTTGGCGTCGACATAGGTCCCGTGGGTCGACCCCAGGTCTTCGAGGGTCAGACCGCCGGGGCCTCGAGTCAACTGACAGTGACGCCGGGAGGCCAACGGCGAGCTGACGACGACGTCGCACTCTGCTGCGCTGCCGATTAACCAGGATTGCATGGCGTACAGTTCCGTGTGGCCAGGAGATTCTGTCCGTAAGACTTCTACGCTGTGGGCGAATGTCGGAGACCTGCGGTCGCGCCCTCGGGGCGGGGTCAGAGACCCGCGCCCAACTTTGGGGTCGGGGTCGGAGACCCGCGCCCGATATTGATCCGAATTGTCGCCAAGCTACAGGAAGAACGTCACTGCGTCGAGACCCGGCATTCAGAGCCGCGTCATGGCGTCCAGGACTTCGTCCAGGCCCACGGTGGCGAAGGTGCTGGCGTAATCGGACATGGCATACGGGATGATCAACTGCTGATTGTGGATCACGCCGCCGCAACTGTAGACGACGTTGGGGACGTAGCCCTCGCGCTCGTTGGCGTCGGGCTCCAGGAGCGGCGATTCCAGCCGGCCGATCACGCGGGTGGGATCGTCGAGATCGAGCAGGAAGGCGCCGAGAGCATACTTGCGCATCGAGCCGACGCCGTGCGTCAGGACGAGCCAGCCTTGTTCGGTCTCGATGGGCGAGCCGCAGTTACCGAGCTGGACAAATTCCCATGAATAGGTGGGCTTGGCGATCAGTTCCTTGGTGTGCCAGAAATGAAGCAGGTCGGAATACATCAAGAAGATGTTCTCGTTGTCCTGTCGCGACAGCATCGCGAACAGGCCCTTGACCTTGCGCGGGAAGAGGGCAAAACCCTTGTTCTGCACCACGGGGCCGTTCAGGGTGCTCATCTTGAAATGGAGGAAGTCGTCGGTCTCGAGGATCTGGGGGAGAATCACCTTGCCGTCGAATGCGGTGTAAGTCGCATAGTAGCGGACCGAGCCGTCCTCATCCTGGAACGCCACGAAGCGGGCGTCTTCAATGCCGTTGGCCTCGGTGGGTGAAGAGGGGAAGACAACTCGTTCCGAAATATGCTGCTCGGGGGAGAAGCTGATCTCGTAATTGGCCTTGGCGAGGGTGCGCATTCCCTGGACGGTGGGCTCATTCTCGAGGTGGCGCGGCCGGCTCTGGTTAATGGCGGAGGTGATCGCCAGCTCGAGCTGCTCGAGCGTGAACTGATCGCCGAGCGTGGCCAGCACCTTGCCGACGAACGGGCTGTCGACACCCAGCTCGAGCAGCTTGCGGAAGAACAGGTTCTTCTCATAAAGGGTATTGGGCACCTGCTCGGGCGCGGTCACGAAGCGAGTTGGCTCGTCCATCCGGATGCGGCAATCGGCGTCGACCGTGCCGCTGCGGAACGTGATCGAAGAGATATGTCCCTCGCCGGTGGCCCGGAGCGAGAGCAAGAAGCGCCGCGAGGAGGGATCAAGACCGGATTGATCCGGGTGCCAGACCATTGAAGGGTTGAAGAGGGCCGCCGATTCGAGCGCAGTATTCCTGGGTGAAGTACGAGCCGATCAACATGCGGCGGTTCTCGCTGAGATGTTGATCGGTCAGGAGGTATTGCTTGACCTGTTCAAAGCGGTGGAGGAAGAAGTGGCGCGTCTTTTGATGGCGGCTGTGAAATTCGCTCATCACGTCGCCGAGCAGGCTGTCGACCTCGGGCTCGGAGAGCGACATCAGCCGGGCCAGTATTCGCTCGATCCGATGCGTGCTGGTCGGCTCGAACGGACGGATGACGACCCGGCTGTTGGTGGGTTTCAAGACGATGCCGGTGCGGCGTATTCTGGGCCGGACGCGGCGATCGGTGGGCCCAAGGGCGACGGTGTTCATAGTGATTCAGGTCACCTGCACCTGACGGTAGGTTGCCAGAGTGCTCTCCAGCAGCTTCATTTCGCCCAGTGACATCAGGAAGGCGAGGGTCGATTCGGCTCCCTGGTTCAAGTTGACGCGGTCTTCCTGGAGACCGTCGTGGCAGCCGCCGGTCTTGGGATCATAGAGGTCGAGCCCCAGGTCATTGGCGCCCAAGAACCACTCGAACGCAACCCGGGTTTCGTGCAGCCAGGCGGGGTCTTCCGTGGCGTGGTAGGCCTCGATACACGCGGTGAGCGTGGCCTGGGCTTCGATGGGCTGCTGGTCGAACTGGGCACGTTCCCGGCCGCGCTCGAAGAATCCGTTGCAACCGATGGGACGGAAGCAACCCGTGGGCGATTTCTGCTGTTCGAGCAGCCATGCGAGTGATTGCAGGCCCAGCGACAAGGCGCGGTCATTTCCGCCGGACCGGCCGCTGGCGATCAAGGCGTGGGGGAGCTTGGCGTTATCGTAAGTCAACACGTTCTCAAACCAGGGCCAGTCGTCGTCCGAGTTTTTTTCAATCAGCTCGATCAGCCGCTCGGTCAGGGTGTCGCGCACCTGGCTAGGAGGCCGAGCGCCGGCGAATCTCTGAAGGTACAGGCACACGCCCAGGATTCCGGAGGCCCAGGCGCGCGGCGAGGTGGTCTCGGTGATCGTCGGCAAGGCGAGGTCGAAGAGCTGAGATGCCCAGAGCTGGAGGTCGCGGCGGCGGGAGCGGCCCACGCAGGCGCCCAGCACCCAGAGGGCCCGGCCGTGGCAGTCGTCAGAGCCCACGTCCTCGAGCCAGCAGCGATCGAAACCGAGGAAGTTGCGAAACCGGCTTTTTTCCCGGTCGAATGCGAAGTTCAAGAACGCCGAGTAGGTCGTGGCCAGGCGGTTCAAGTTGGCCGTGCTCTGGCCGAGTTGCTCGAGCTGGACGGTCAAGAGGAGAGCCCGGGCGTTGTCGTCGGTGCAATAGCCTTCGGCGAAGTTCGGGATCGTGGAGTTGGCGTGCTGGAGGATGCCGGCGGAGTCGGTCATTCGAACCACGTGATCCAGCCGCCAGCTTGGCAGATCCATCGGTTGTTCGGCCAGGGTGCGCACCGCCTGCGGCCTGTATGGCGTGTCGAGCCGGCTGCGCCGGGCGCGCTGAAACGATTCCATGTAAAGGTGTGCGACGTGGCTCCAGATCATCTCGCGGCCGAGCATGTAGGCCTTTTTCCGCATGGCATGGCGCCTGGGCTCGTCGTGAAGAAGCTCGCAGATTTCGCGGGCCAGGGCGGCCGAATCGTCGAAGGGAACGAGGACGCCGCGTCCGTCTGCCAGCAGCTCTTCGGCATACCAGTAGGGGGTCGAGACAACGGCCTTGCCACAACCGAAGGCATAGGCGAGCGTGCCCGAGGTGATCTGAGCCGGGTTCAGATAGGGCGTGATGTAGATGTCGGCCATGCCGATGAATTCGATCAGCTCGTCGATCTCGACGAACCGGTTGTAAAAGCTGACGTTGGGCTTTATGCCCAGGTCCTTGGCGAGTCGCTCGAGGCTGATTCGGTAGCGCTCACCCTGCTCGCGCAGCAGGTTGGGATGAGTTGCCCCGAGCACGATGTAGAAGAAGTTGGGGAACTCGCGCAGGATGGCGGGCATGGCCCGGAGCATTCGCTCGATTCCCTTGTTCGGCGACAGGAGACCGAAAGTGAGTGCGACGAGCTTGCCTTCGACCGCGAATTGATCTTTGTAGAAATTGGGATCGACGAAGGGCATGTCGGGGATGCCGTGCGCGATCAGGTCGATCTTCGAGTCGGGGACGTCGTAGACTTCACGCAGAAAGAGGCGTGCCCGCTCGGACATAACGATCAAGCGGGCCGAGAGCTCGGCGACTTGACAGAGCACGCGGTGCTGCTCGGGGCTGGGATCCTTGAGCACGGTGTGCAGGGTCGTCACGATCGGCATGCGCAAGTCGCGGAGCAGACGGACGACATGGCTGCCGGCCGTGCCGCCGAAAATGCCGTACTCGTGCTGGACGCTCACGATATCGGCGTTGGCGAAATTGAGAAAATCGGCGGCTCGCAGGTACGAGTCGAGCTCCTGCTCCTCGATTTCGAAGCGAACTTCCGAGGGGTAGTCATATCCCTGGGGAACGTCGTTGATGGGCACGACGAAACAGTCAGACCCGGGATACTGGGTGGCAACCGACGTGCAGACGTCGTAGGTGAATGTCGCTATACCGCATCGTCTCGGCAAGTAATCGCCGACGAATGCGATCTTTTGGATCTCGCTGTTCCGTTTCATCAAGACTTTAGAAACCCAAAAGAAACCCAGAGCGCTCGGTCCCCGAGCGCAGCGATTGAATTCGCAGGGCCGTTCTTCAGAACCTTATCATAATCAGGCCTGGCGGGCAAACAGTGCAAGGATCGTGCCGCGGCCGGCCGAACCTGCCGGAGCTTAGCGGTGGTGGGCTCCCATGCCGGCCATCGCCTGGGAACGGCTGGCTGTGCAGCACGACCGGGGATAAAGAAAACCCTGGTTGGCCGTGAGCTGGACCGGCTGCGCAGGCATAGACCCCGGATCGCAAGGTGGGGTAGTAGTTGTGAGATCGCGGTGCCGCAGCAACTCGGGGGGCCGGAGCAGCCGGCTGCGGCTCGTTGCGCCAGGTGGAGAAGCGGCCGCCGTTTGATCCACGATCATCCGACTGGGCCAGAGACTCGGACCGGCTGGAGTAGGGGTGAAGCACGTCGGTCTGCGCCCTCAAGCGAGCGACCTGTTCCGCCCTGGTCGTCGACACGCTCGCAAGCCGCGTCCCGTTCGCGGATCTGGGAGCCTGCACGTCACGTGCCGGCGCGGACCTCAGAGTACGAGCGGCAGCGGAGCGGGTGCCGCTACTTGAGGCCGTCGTCGTGACTCGCTGGAAATGACTTCCCTGCTGGGCGAAACCCGAAGGGGCGTTCGCCATGACCAAGAAAGCGCCGAGCAACGTGACCTGGGCGAAGTTTCTCATGGCATCACTCCAGCGGCTTATGGCGGCTAGTCGAACCGTGCGGAGGCGTGCTTGCGGGTCGAGCGACGCGCTTTCGCGGAGCGAAAGGCGACTATCGGTGCTGCGTGCCGAATGCGGCCCCTTTGTGGAGCGAAGGGCGACATTGGATGTCGTGCCGCGCGCTTTCGGACCGTTTTCTTCACGAGCACCAAATATTATCGTTCACCTCGGCGGGAACGCAAGGAGGGAGAGTCATTCTCTGGGCGGCGCCAGACGCTCTTCGCCGCGAGGTTGCTCGCATATGTACGAGCGAACGTGGCTGCGGAACCCGCTCGCAATTGACGCGTGATCTGGCCACAATAAATGAAATGTTGGCGGTGGCAGCGGCGACTGATTGGAATTCCCGCCTTCGCGTGAGCCGCTGACTGCGCTGGCTCTCCCTCCCACCTTGTTTGATGAACAGAACAGGAGCATCGGTGATGAGTATGACGACGAACCGTCGGTCGTTCTTGTTTGGCGCCTCGGTCGCGGGCTTTGGAGTACTGGTTCAGGGCAAGCGAAGTCTCGCCTGGGGTGTCGGGCCGAACGACACGTTGAACATTGCGTGCATCGGAGTCGGCGGCAAGGGAAAGGGTGATACGGAGCACGCCGCGCGGGTCGGCCGGGTTGTTGCGGTGTGCGACATCGACCAGCAGCGTCTGGACGAGATGGCCGGGCGGCAGAAGGAGTCCAAGAAGTACAACGATTATCGCGAGCTGCTGCATGCGCTGGGTGACCAGGTCGACGCGGTGATCGTCTCGACGCCCGACCACACGCACGCGCCGGCCGCCGTCATGGCGATGCGGATGGGCAAGCACGTTTATTGCCAGAAGCCGCTGGCGCACACGGTCTGGGAAGCTCGCCTGATGCGCGAGACGGCCCGTCAGAAGGGGGTTTGCACCCAGATGGGTAACCAGGGAACGGCCGATTCCGGATTCCGCCGGGCGGTCGAGCTGGTGCGTGCTGGGGCAATCGGCGAGGTGAAGGAAGTGCACGTCTGGACCAATCGCCCGTTCAACTACTGGAAGCAGGCGCCGGACATCGTCGCTCGTTCGCAGGAATCGGTGCCGATTCCCTCGCACGTACACTGGGACCTCTTTCTGGGAACGGCGCCCGAGCGGCCATATAACCCGATTTATCATCCGCACAACTGGCGCGGCTGGTGGGATTTCGGGACCGGCTCGCTCGGCGACATGGCGTGCCACACGACGAACTTGCCGTTCATGGCGCTTCAGCTTGGGCTGCCGACGCGCGTCTCGGGCAAGAGCGGGGCGATCAACCCGGAGACGTACCCGGCCTGGGCGACGATCACTTACGAGTTCCCCGCGCGGGCAACCTGCCACCGGTCAAGCTGACCTGGTACGAGGGAGCCAAGGAGGGCAAGCGGAACTTGCCGCCCTCGAGCATTTTCCCCGACCGGGGACTGGCGCCTTCGGACAGCGGCTCGGTGATGGTGGGCTCGCTGTATCGGATGTATTCGCCCAACGACTACGGTGCCAAGCAGGTTGTCTGGCCCAAGGACGACTATGTCGAGCTCAAGGTTCCGGCGCGGACGCTGCCGCGGCATGAGCGCGGCCGCGACATCGACGCCAACCAGAAACGCGAGTGGGTGGAGGCCATCCGCGCGGGCAAGCCCTCGATGGCTCTTTCCAATTTCGACTACTCGGCTACGCTGACCGAGTCGATGCTGCTGGGCAACGTGGCGGTGCGGTCGGGGAAGGCGCTCGACTACAATCCGGAAACCGGCGAGATCGCCAATAACTCCGAGGCCAGGCAGTATTTGAAGCCTTATATCCGCAAGGGATGGGAAATCTGAGCGATGGGCCTGTCGCAGATCGAGGAAGTGTATTTTCAGGCGTGGGGAAAGGCCGGCGGATCCGGAAGGGTCCGCCGGGCTTTCTCGATGTTTGACTTCATGCGGCAGATGCTCACGCTTCAGGTAAAGGAACGAATGCCGGCGCTCTCCCCGCGTGAGCTCACGTTGCAAACTGCAAAGAGAATCTACTGCTCGGACATGGCAGCGCAACGCCTACTTGACAGCACGCGAGAGGCAGAAATGACTGTGGACGACTTTCCGGAAACCATCGAACGAATTCTCGCGATCCTTGATGCGCTGGGAATAAGGTTTCACGTTACGGGTGGGATCGCGGCTTCTTTCTATGGAGATCCTCGATACACGCAGGATCTCGACATTGTGGTCGATCTTGCGGCGGGTCGACCCGAAACCGTTGAATTTTTGGCGCGTCTATCGCGAAGTCATTTGATCACCAGAGAGATCGCGATGCAGGCGATCGAGCAAAAAAGGCTTTTTCAGGCGATCGACAATCTATCGATGATCAAGATTGATTTCCACGTGGGAGAGATGATCCCCGGGGAGCTCGGTCGAAGCACGCGACAGCAGATCATTCCTGGAGTCTTCGCCCCAATTGTCAGCAAAGAGGATAGCATCCTGTCCAAGCTCTACTGGATCCAGCAAGGAAGCCACCGGTCCAGACGCGACGTCACGGAGATGTTGAGGCGCGAGGAGGATTTTGACCCCACGATCCTGAAGCAACGAGCCGCGGCATTGGGGCTGCTGGATCTTCTCGACGAAATGGATCGCGAGATGAGGGATGGCCCGCGTCTCGCTTGACCGGATCTCGGAACACGTGTACGGGGGCAAAGGCTCGCATTTGTTCGTTGATTCAGCGAGAATGAGCCGAGTCGGCTGCGCGCCGCACGCGGTTCGGCCAAGGGAAGTGCGGTGTCGTCGAGCCCAGACGAGACGATCAGAGCCGTGGCGGCGGCCGGAGAAATGTTTTATGCGCAGAGGCGAGAGTCGTTGTGCGGCATTCATCGCCGCGACAGGGTTGGTCTTTTCCATTTCGCTGCATGCCGGGGCTCAAGAGCCGGTCAAGCCGACGGCGTCGGCGACCGAGGCTAATCCGGCGGTGCCGGCGCCGGGTCATTCGGTGCACGGGGAGGCATTTGACGACGGCCCACGCCGAGCAGCGCACATCATACCGGGCATGGGCAAGGTTCATTTTGCGGTCACGACGACCAAGCCCGATGCACAGAAGTTCGTCGATCAGGGGGTGGCGCAGCTTCATTCGTTTTACTATTTCGAATCCGAGCGATCGTTCCGGGAAGCGGCCAGGATCGACCCCGGGTGCGCGATGGCGTACTGGGGAATGGCGATGTCGAACGTCAATAACCCCAGGCGCGCCAAAGGGTTCTTGAAGGAAGCAAGGAAGCGGGCCGCGGGGATCAGCTCGCGCGAATCGCATTATCTGGCCGCGCTCGAAGCCTTCTACAAGGACGGTGCCAGCGATCAAGTCAGGCGTCAGGGATTGCTGCAGGGGCTGGAATCGATCGTGCAGGAGTTTCCCGCAGATATCGATGCGCGTGCCTGGCTGGTGATGGTGACCTGGCAGAATTCGAGGGATGGGATCGGCAGCCGGCAGGCCGTCGACATCGTGCTGGACACGGTGCTCGAAACCGAGGCGATGCACCCGGGGGCGCACCATTACCGCATCCATCTCTGGGATGGATCCAAGCCGCAGCGCGCCGAGAAGTCGGCCGCACTTTACGCCAAGACGGCGCCGGGCATCGCGCATGCCTGGCACATGCCGGGGCACACGTACACCGAGCTCAAGCGCTATGCCGACGCGGCCTACCAGCAGGAGGGATCGGCCCGGGTCGACCACGCGTACATGATTCGGGACCGGGTGATGCCGTTCGAGATCCACAACTATGCCCACAACAATCAATGGCTTTGCACCAGCTTGAGCCACATCGGCCGGGTACACGATGCGATTGCGGTGGCGCGGAACCTCGTGGACCAGCCGCGTGATCCGGCCAAGAACGGGCCCAACGACGGCGGATCGGCGCAGCGGAGCGGGCGTGCCCGCTGGTCGGAGATCCTCACGCGCTACGAGCTCTGGGATGATTTGATCGCGGCCACAACGGGCGGATCACTCGACTGGTCGAACGTGCCGCTCGAACAGGAGCAGAAGGCGTACACGCTCGGGCTGGCCTACGCGGCCAAGAACGACCTGAGCAAGCTCGCCGTGCAGGTCGAGGCCTTGCGCAGGTTAACTACCCCAGGGGCAAAATCGGCCCTGGCCGAGCTGGAGGGGCTTCAAATGCTCGCTCGCGGCGACGTCGGGCCTGCATTTGACTCGTTCGCGAAAGCCACGACGATGCGGCCCGAGAATCTGGCGCGGGCCCACCTGAAGGCGCGGAATTTCGGCTTCGCGGAGACCAAGGCAAGCGAGGCCGTCGCCAAGAACCCCAAGCAATTCGCGCCCCTGGCATCGCAGGTCGAGATCTTGCATCTCTGCGGCAAAGACAACGAAGCGCGTACCGCCTATCGCGCTCTCGAGCGGCTGGGTCGCTCGGCAGACCGCGACCTGCCGGTCTTGCAGCGAGTGGAGGCAATTGTTGCCCGCTGGAAGGTCGAGAACGCCTGGACTCCCCGGCCCGAGCCACCCGGCGCATCGGCTGGGGGGGGCGGCGGCACGGATGAAACCACCGTGAACCGGATCGATTTAACGACCCTTGGCCCCCTGACGTGGTCGCCGTTTCCGGCCGAGCCCTTCTCGCGCACCGACACCGCCGGCGCCCTCTGGAATCTCGCCGAGCAGCGCGGGAAGAATGTGTTGATCATCTTCTTTCTGGGAGGCAAGTGTGCCCACTGCATGCAGCAGCTCGAGCTGTTCGGCAAGGAAATCGAGGCGCTCAAGAAATTGAACGTCGAGCTGGTCGCGATCGGGACGGACGACGCTGAGGCGGCGAAAGTGCTCAAGAACAACAAGGACGGCGTCAAGTTCCCGATGCCGATCCTGGCCGACCCCAAGCTCGAGCTGTTCAAGCTCTATCAGGCCTATAATGATTTTGAGGGCCAGCCTTTGCACGGCACGGTCTTGATTGACGCCGGAGGGAATGTTCGCTTCCAGCGGGTTTCGTCCGATCCGTTCCTCGACGTCCAGTTCATCAAGACGGAAGCCGCGCGGGTGAACCGGATCAAGGGCGAGCGACGGTAAGGAAACGGGGATGGGCTCGCGGTGGAGAGCGGGGTCACTGGTCGGAATCGCCTGCGCGGCATGCATCGCGGGAAACGCGAACTGGTCTGCGCCGCCAAGATTTGACGGCGCCGGCTATGCGGTGCTGGCGCGTGCTCTGCTGGAACGGCAGAGCTATCGGGCGATCGACCAACCGGACGAGCCCCGTCATGGCCACTTTCCGCCAGGGTACCCCGCGGTGCTCGCGGCGGTCTGGGAGGCGACCGGAATTTCGGTTCGCGCAGGCCCATCTGCTATCGGTTGCATGCACCAGCCTGGCGGTGATCGCTTCGTGGTTGTGGTTTCGCCGTTTCATGGCGAATGACACCGCATTGATCCTGGGTGTCGCCTTGAGCGTCAACTGGCTCTGGGCGCGAACCGGCAGCGCAATCCTGTCCGAACCGCTGTACATGCTGCTCTCCCAACTGGCCATTCTTGCCGCGTACCAAGGCCGGCAACGATCGACCGGCTGGATGCCGCGGACACTCGCGCTGGGCGTGCTGCTGGCCTGTTGCCTGCTGACTCGCCACATTGGAGTCGGCCTCTTGCTGGCTGTATTGCTTGACCGGATTGTGGCGAGACGTTGGGGAGAAACGCTGACCATCGCCGTCGTGACGGGACTCCTGGTTCTGCCGTGGGGGGCCTGGCTGGCGGTCATGGGATCCGGCGCGGGCACTCAGGTTGGAATGCTTTTCGCGGGGAGCGGGTCGTGGCTCGACCGGATCGGGCGTCAGCTCGTTTTCTACATCATGCGCATTCCCGATCAGCTTACGGGTCCGGTCGTCGAAGTCGGCACCGGCGTCCAGGCTTCCCGTGTCGTGCGGAGCGTGACTGGACTGTGGAGTGCCGCCGCGACGGGGATCATGGCCGTCGGGTTGGTCTTTGGTCTGTTCAGGCCACGGGTGCGACTGGCCGCGTTGATTCCCATCATCACGATCTGTATCCTTCTGCCGTGGCCGTTCACGGAGGCAGGTCGATTTCTGATTCCACTGGTCCCGTGCCTGCTGGTGGCTGGTCTCGAAGGGCTCTCCGGACCGTCTGTTCTGCTGGCACGAAGGCGACATTTGAAGCTCAGGCCGTCGCGGGTTCGCCGGATCGCGGCGAGCGTGCTGCTTGCGGCATCTCTACCGTATTCCGTTTACGCAATGATTTCGGGACGAGCACGGGCCCTCGAAGCAACTCAGCGCAATTTTGATTCTGCGTGCGATTGGCTGGTTCATCACGGTGACCGGCCTGGTGTGGTGCTCTCGCGGCATCCGGGGGAAGTGTTCTGGCAAACCGGCCGGCAGGGGCTCGAGGTCTCGACCGCGGAACGGCCTGCCGAGCAAGACGCCGGCTCCGACGCGATCGCGAGCACGATTGCCGGATACCACGTTGCGTACCTGCTGATCGATCGCCAGCGCTACAGCGGTGCGCCGCGCAGTCCACTGGAGCGGTTCGTCAGGGCGCGTCCAAATGACGTGAGAAAAGTCTGGGAAGCCGGCGAAATCACCGTCTATGAAGTGCTTTCGCCCAGAGCACCACGTTGAGGTGACCAGTTTGTGTCCCTGGGTCACGGTGCGGCTCGCCGCGGAGCGGGAGAGGAGGGACGTCCCGACGAGGCGTCGGGACGAAGAACGGAGATCCTACAGTGGTGCGCAGACCGTTGCATGCTGTAAGTCTTTATTCTCTAACGCGTTATGCGCGTCCAAATAAATCTGCGAAATTTTATGCAACTTTTTTGCCGGTCTTGTAGATCGTTTCAGATGGAGGGTCAGCGCGGCGCCCCAGAGAGGTGCCCGAGAGCCCGGAACGACACCAAGGGGAAAACATGCACAGTCAGACGAGCGAATTTCAAGCTAGTAGCGAGAATTTGTTGATGCGAAGCGAATCGGCCGGCAGGGTGAGACTGAACGAGATTCAGGACGCCGGTGATCAGGGGCAGGAATCGCCCAAACGCAGCAAACGAACCGAAAAGATCAGACGGAGCGAGATTCAGTCTTACGTTTCGTCGATCAGGTACGGCAAGGTCTTGTCTGCGCCGGAAGAGACCATGCTGTCCGAAGCGGTTGCGCAAGGCGACAAAGAGGCGCTGAACCGCTTGGTAAAGTCGAACCTGAGGCTGGTGGTGAAAATCGCTCAGGAGTACGCCGGGCAGGGGGTGACGATCGACGACCTGATCGGTGAGGGGAACCTGGGTCTCATTCGCGCGGCCGAGCAGTATCAGCCCAGTCATGGAGTTCGCTTCGGCACGTACGCGAGTGTTTGGATCAAGAAATCGATGCGGCAGGCTATCTTGACCTCGTCGGCGATCATACACCTGCCCGCGTACATGTTGGCGTTATTATGTAAATGGCGCAGGGCTGAACGTGGACTGGCGCGCGAACTGGGCACCAAGCCGACCTTCGACGAGGTGGCTTCGTGTTTAGGATTGAGCGAGTCGCAGAAATCGCGACTGGCGAGAGCGCAACTGGTTCGTAAGGTTCAACAGGAGAGCACTGCCGTGCGGGAGGAGGGTGGCTGGACGTCGTCCGACACGTTAGACCCATACGGGCCACCCGAGCTCGCGGATGATCTTCCGGACGATAACCTTGTCGTGGCGTCTCGGTTGGACTGTCTGGACGAACGAGAGAAGCTGGTTCTTTGCATGCGTCATGGGTTCGGGGTCGAGGCCCCCATGAAACTTGCCGCGATCGCCCGGCGCCTGGGTGTGACCAAGGAGTGCGTGCGCCTGATCGAGCACAGGGCGGCCCGGAAGCTCAAGCGTGAATCGGCGCGCTCAGGGAACGAGCTGACGCAAGACCCAGGCGCGAGAAAGGGCGGCCGGCACGGCCGGAAAATCGTGTGGCAACGAGGCAAATCGTCGATGCGTCGATCAAGGGCCGCGCCGGGAAATCAGTCGCCCCGCGGCGAACCGAGTGGAGCGGCACCGAGTGGGGGGGCCTCCGGGGAGCCGCGTCGCATTCCGCCGCCCTACTTGAACGGGTCTTCTTCCAAGCCTTAGAATAAGCGAAACCGAAATATCGATTTTCATGTCACTCTTTTTGGATGAGAGTGCTCGCGCGCTTCAGATCGAGTCGCCCAGAATGCGGATCGATTTCTTACCAAACCGTCCGAGATGACGATGCCGGAGCTCGGGATTGCTGAGTTCGCGGATGCGGAGCTGGAAGAGCATCCGAAGCCTCGGGAGTACGGCCTGGCGCTGGCGACCTTTGTGGTGATCTCGAGCATGGTGGGCGTCGGCGTGCTAACGACGTCGGGCTACACGGTTGCTTTTGTCGGCAGCAATCAGCTCATGGTCGGGCTGTGGCTGCTGGGCGGGGTTGTGGCCTTGTGCGGGGCCTTGACGGTGGCGGAGCTGGCCGCTGCGCTGCCCACATCGGGGGGAGACTACGTTTATTTGCACGAGGCGTATGGCCCGGGCGTGGCCTTCCTGTCGGGCTGGGTCTCGTTCCTGATCGGCTTCGCGGCGCCGATCGCGGCGGCGGCTTTTGCCGCGGCCACGTACTTGCTGGCACCGCTTGGCCTGGAAGGTGTGGCGGCCCGGGTTGCCCGTCTGGAGGTCGCGACGGTCGCGATCGTCGTCTTTGGCGTGATTCACACGTCGAGCCGGCGGGGCACGACGTGGGTCCATTCGGCGATCACTGTGTTCAAAGTCGGCGTGCTGGTCACGTTCCTGGTGGCGGGGCTGGCGGTGGGCTGGCCCCGTGGGGCCAATCTGGCCGATCGACCGGCGCTCGACTTCCACGTCGTGACCGCGATGATGTTCTCGCTGGTGTATATCTCTTATGGCTATACGGGCTGGAACGCCGCCTCGTATCTGGCGGGCGAGATCGGCGACCCGGGCCGGCGGCTGCCGCGGTCCATCTTGCTGGGCACGACAGCGGTGATCCTGCTTTATATCGGGTTGAACCTGGTCTACGCGCTGGCGCTACCCGGCGGGCGAGATCCAGGAGATCGCCAAGCGTGACGGCTTCGACGCGGTCGCGCCGATTGCGGAGCTGGCCGCGCGGCGGCTGTTTGGCGCGGCGCTGGCAGCTCCGTTGTCAATCGTCCTTGGCCTGACGCTGCTGGCGTCGCTGAGCGCCTACGTGCTGACGGGCCCTCGGGTCGCATATGCTATGGCGCAGGCTGGTCACTTCCCGGCGATTGCGGGGCGGCTTACGAAGCGGTCGCGGACGCCGGGCATCGCCACCGCGTTGCAGGTCGTGTGGGCCCTGGTGCTCTTGTGGAGCGGGTCGTTCGAGAGCATCGTGATTTACGCCGGGGTTGGCCTGGCGCTGTTCTCGATGCTGACGGTCAGCTCGATCTACGTTCTGCGGTGGAAGCGCCCCGACTTGCCGCGCCCGTTCCGCACACCGGGCTATCCGGTCGTCCCGGGCATCTTCCTTGCGGTCACGACGGTCTTGACTGTTGCCGCCTTCGTAGAGCGGCCCTGGGTGTCGCTTTATTCGTTGCTGAGCATCCTGGCGGGCATACCGGTTTATTACTTCTTGCTGCGGCCGGGGCGCGAGGCTGTGTCGTAGCGTTATCGGACCGAGCCAACACGGGCATGGCAAGTGTGACCCTCGAGATCAGAAGGGGTCGTCACGCTGCTCTGGGCGGGAGGGTGCTCCTTGTTTATGATGATTCCAGACCCGAATATTACACTGGAAACGAGCCAGGACTGATGATGCCGAAAGCCTTGCTTCTGGATCGAAAGGGGGATTCTGACTCGTTCGCTGCCCAGGTTGCGGATTCGACCCCTGGCGCCGCACTGGTGCCGGAAATCGCGCACGCCAGCCGGTTGCAACCGCTGCTGGGCAAATCGGTAGGGACGCTCTTGATTCATGAGATTTACCGCAGTCTGCAAGGGGAGAGCACCTTAGCGGGGTTGCCGTGCGTCTTCATCCGGCTGACGGCTTGCCACCTGCGGTGCGTCTACTGCGATACGCCGCACGCGTTTGCCCAGGGAGAGGTTCTCGAGCTGGACGCGGTCCTCTGCCGAGCGCTCGAGCTCGGCGACGATCTGGTCGAAATCACCGGTGGCGAGCCGCTCTTGCAGCCGGAGGTTTATCCGCTCATGACCCGACTTGCTGATGCGGGCAAGACCGTTTTGCTTGAGACCAGCGGCGCCATCGACACAGGCGCGGTCGACGCGCGGGTGCGGATCATCCTCGACGTCAAGACCCCCGGTTCGGGCGAGTCTGCCGCCAACGTGTGGAGAAACCTTGAGCGGCTCAAGCCGACCGACGAGGTCAAATTCGTCGTCTGCGATCGGGACGACTTCGACTGGTCGGTCGACGTGATCCGTTCCCGCCACCTGACCGCGAAGTGCCCGGTGCTCGTCAGCGCGGCATTCGGTCAGTTCGATCCAACCGAGCTGGCCCGGCTGATCCTCGAGTCCGGCCTTCCGATCCGGCTTCAGCTTCAGCAGCACAAGATTCTGTGGGACCCCGCCGCGCGAGGGGTCTGAGCCTGGTCCACCGTAGGCGCTGGGTCGGTGCGGTCGGCAGATCGCCCGTTCAAATCCCTTCGAGACGCCTGTCGATTCACCAGCCAAGCATGGGACGTTGGCCAACGAAGTACTGAAGCGCAAGGAGGACGGCGACGTAACCGGCTACGCGCAGGACCATGTGTGAGATGTTGCGGGCGATTTGGAGGAAAGTCAGCTCTGCACTTGGGCGATCGGTTCCGCTGCGCAGGGCGATCAGGCCCCCGACCAAGAGCAGAACCACGATCGGTACGATCTCCCAGACCTCACTGAGCACACCGCTCAGACTCATGACGGCCCTCTCTCACCGACTCGTTCGACAGGCGAAGTGGGCGCCGAAAGTAGCCCGATTCAGGTACTTACGACGAACTGAATGGTCCGGAATACCGCACATTCCGTGCCGTGGCGCCTGATTACAAACTAGATTACACCCTGCGTCGAGGCGAAACGGAGAAATTCTGAACGTCGGCTGGATCGGAGTAACAGTTGTGAGGGTTGGGTGGTTTGTAGGCGGATTCGGAGTTTCGGGGGAAGGAGGGAGTCAGAGCGTCTCGGAGTCGGGCAGGCGGAAGAGTGCGCGGGCGTTTCGTGTGGTGATGATTGCGAGCTCGGCGGGTGAGAGGCCGCGGGATTCAGCGACCTTCGCGGCGGTCAATGCGACACGTGCTGGCTCGTTCAGTTTGCCGCGGAAGGGATGGGGGGTGAGGTAGGGGCTGTCGGTTTCGACGAGGAGGCGGTCGAGGGGCGTTCGGCCCGCCACGTCGCGCAGAGGGTCAAGAGCCTTGTTGGCGAAGGTGATCATTCCCGCGAACGAAAGGTGTAACCCCATAGCGAGATACGCCTCTGCATCATCCCACGACCCCGTAAACGAGTGCATCACGCCGCGGATTGGCGGACCAAATCGCTGCAATTGTTGGATGATATCGTGCTGGCAATCACGACAGTGGATGATGATGGGAAGGTCATGTTCGCGGGCGAGGGAGAGGTGCCGATCGAACCACGTTTGTTGTTCGGTGAAAGGGGTTCGGTGCCAGTAGCGGTCGAGGCCGGTTTCTCCGATGGCGACGACGCCGGGGCGCTGAACCATCTCTAGAATAACGGGCCAGTCTGCCTGGCCGACATCGGCCGCCTCATTGGGGTGGATTCCGATGGTGGCGAAGATTCCTCGATTTTCTCTGGCGAGGTCGAGTGAGCCGGTGCTCGAGGCTGCGGTGATGCCGACGGCGATGATCTGGGAGACGGCGGCGGTTCTGGCACGATCGAGAAGGCCGGGAAGGTCGGCGCGAAGTCGCCGGTCGTCCAGGTGGGCGTGGGTGTCGACGAGTGATGCGGGGGAAATGGCGGGAGTTGGAGGAACCATGTGTCGGTAGCGAGGAGGAGAGAGGCGCGTTTGAGTGGGTTTTGAGGCGTGAGGGGGCTGGCCGCAATCCCTTCACGGCAATTACCTTTCCATTCTTGGGCTGCTTGACAGTCCTGTCAACGTCGTGTTAAATAGCAACCCGGGGCCGGGGCTGGAGAATTCGTTCGTCGGGCTCGGCCCGTCAGGGGCTTGGCTCGCTCCCTGCGCTCAGGTTGTCGTGTCTCTGAGCGGTGGGGTGGTTCCAAGGAGGTGTTGCTCGCTGGCGCACCATAATCGGAAATCCAAGCCCTGTCGTGGGGGAGGATTTCCGGCGGTTCGCGCCGGCACGGGTTCGGTGCGGTCGAGGAACAGGCCGGCGCCGATCGGCATCGAGCACACCTCGGAGGGGACGAATGAGCGTCGATCTGGTTCGCATCGTCGATAGCATTCACCGCGATAAGAATATCTCGAAGGATATTCTTTTCGACGGGATTCAATCGGCACTCTCCACTGCGGCGCGGAAGCACTATCCGGAAGCGGCCGAGATCGAGGTGCGCATCGACCCCGATTCGGGGGCGATCGAAGCGACCAAGGACGGGGTCAAGATGGATCCGGCCGAGCTGGGGCGGATCGCCGCCCAGACGGCCAAGCAGGTCATTATTCAGAAGATCCGGGAGGCAGAGCGCGACAGTCTGTTCGACGAGTTTGAGGATCAACGAAGCGACCTGGTCACGGGGACGGTGCAGCGGTTCGAGGGTGGGGCCGTCATTGTGAACCTGGGGAAGACAGACGCCATTCTGCCCCGGAGCGAGCAGATTCCGGGTGAGAGCTATCATCCCAATGAGCGCATCCGGGCGATCATCCTGGACGTGAGGAAGGTTGGCCAGCGGGTCAAGATCATTCTGAGCAGGACTCACCCCGATTTCGTGCGGCGGTTGTTCGAGCTGGAGATTCCCGAAATCGCCGATCAGATCATCGCGATCCGGGCTCTGGCGCGAGAGGCCGGCTACCGTTCGAAAGTGGCGGTGACGTCGATTGACACGAAGGTTGATGCCGTCGGAGCGTGCGTGGGTGTTCGCGGCACTCGCATCAAGAACATCGTCGACGAGCTGGGGGGCGAGCGGATCGACATTGTGCGGTGGAACGAGTCGCTCCAGGTGCTCATTCCCAATGCGCTGCAACCGGCCGAGATCGACGAGGTGATGCTGTGTCATCTTCTCGGCCGGGGGATCGTTCTGGTGCGCGACGATCAACTCTCGCTGGCGATCGGCCGTCGTGGTCAGAACGTTCGGCTGGCCTCGAAGCTGGTCGGATGGGACATCGAGATCATGACGGCGGAGGAGCTGGAGGAGGTGATCGAGAAGGCGGTGAAGGCGTTCGAGAGGATTGACGGGGTGGACGTCGAGCTTGCCGAGCGGCTGGTCGAGCAAGGGATTCTGAGTTTTGACGATCTTTCGGTCATGGAAATCAGTGATCTGGTGAACACAATTGAGGGTTTAACCGAAGAACAAGCTGTGGAAATTGTGGCGCGGGCCGAGGTTCTGGCTGAGGAGCAAACCGAGGAGCTTCCGCGCCGGAAGGGATCCCGGGGCTCTTCGAGTGAGCCGGCCCCTTCGGTCGAGCCGGCCGACCTGGGAGATTCCGAGGTGGCCGCTTTGTTGTCCGGGACTGATTCGCAAGGCGATGAGGAATTTGCGGACGTAGACACCGATCTGGCTTCAGCCAGTGCCCTGGGCGCGATCGCGGAGGAAGGCTCGGCCTTGCCTACCGAACCAACAGCCGCGGTCGCCGGCGAACCTTCCTCTGACGACAGCACAGATCCGGAGCGTGACGAGGCCAGTGAAGCAGAGATCCACGACGTGGCTCTGGCAGTCGAGACATCCAGCTATTCACCGCAAGGTCACGAGGTGACTTCTCCGCCGAGCGAGAATGATCAAGGCGAGGGGATTCGCATCGTGACCGAAGCGGTCGAGCAAACCGCACCCAAGCGAGGCTCGGGTGCATCAACGCCAACCTCCCGGGCGGATCGCGCTCTCGAAAGCACAGGCGGTCGGTCCGGTGACGATTCCTGACGCGGGCACCGGCGCGCCTCGAGGCGCTTGAGTCAACCGAATTTCCTGGTCCAGCCGGTGTGTCAACGTTTGAGAGGATTGAATGAGAACGGCGTTCGGCTCGCAATTGCGAGGCCGGTGCTGCATACTAGAGGGATTGCCGACAGCGAGAGCGACGGCTGGCGGAACAATGCAAGCCGGGATTCCGTCAAAGAGAACGTAGCCAGTGGGCGGGGTGGCGAGAGATTTGACCGAAACATCGAGCATGAACCCGGGTCGTGACAGATCCGGAAGACCGGAACTCGATTCTGGAGGAGTTGCCTTTGTCGACGCGAGTGCACGAGCTGGCCAAAGAGCTGGGATTGAAGAGCGCGGAGCTGCTGGAGCGGATTCTGAGCTGGGGGCTTGATGTCAAGGCGAGCAACTTCGCCAGTCTGGATCAGGCGACGGTCGACCGGATCAGAGACTTGAGCGCTCGCTCGGCGTCAGGCGAGGGTGGTCTGTCGGGCGCGCCGCAGGGCGTGCGTCCCACACCGGCGTCACCGGCTGTTTCGGCCACGCCCCAGCCAGGGCGGCCTAGCTCGAAGGACGCGTCGGCGACGAAACTGGCGGGGACTTCCCCGGCTTCTGCTTCGGCTCCTTCGGCGCATGCGCAACCTCGTTCCGAGCCTGCGCCGCGCAGCTCGCCAGCGGGCTCCCAGGTGCTGGCGCCGGGGAGCAGCCCGGCCGCGGCGCCGCCGGTGGCGAAGGTGATGCCGGGTAGTGCGCCCGCGGGCGCGCCGGCCAGCTCCGCGGGTGCGGCTGGAGGGCAACTGCACTCGCAGGCGCCGGAGGGGGGACACGGCCCGGAGCCGGGACGCCGCCGCCCCTGTCGCGCCACGGCGGATTTTCCAGCTCGCGGTCTGGCGGCGGGCCGCTCTCGGCACATACGCCGCATCGAGGATCCGGCGGTCGTCCGGACTCTTCCGGGCCATCGCCTTCCGGCCGGATGGAGCCGCGAAGTCCTCAGACGAGCTCGCTGGGCGGGTCGGCGAGCGGAGACGCGGCCAGCGGATTCCAGCCTTTGAAACCCGGGGACTACATGTCTTCGGCGGGAATTCGCACGATGACTCCGCGAGTGAGCCCAGCACCGCCGCCGTCATCGGTCTCGCGGCGGCCTTCGGGCGACTCGGGCGGAGATGCGACCCGGCGCGACTCAGGCGGAGGCGCTGCACGCAAGGGGCCGCCACTGCCCCAGGTGGCGGCGCCCAATGCTCCGCGGCCATCGCCGTCGCCATCGCGGCCGTCTGCGCCTGGCCCGGCACTCAAAACCCAGCGCCCGGACAAATCGATGACGAAGGACGAGCTGCTGCGTTTGATGAAGACGGGGCAGCTCGGTGGTCATCTTCAAACGCCCCCGGGGGGTCCGAGTGGTCCTGGGGGTGGGGAGCGGCCCGGGCATCAAGATCGTCCGAGTGCGTTTCCGGGAGCGCCGCGTGGCCCGAGCGCACCGCTTGGCGGCGGTCCGGCCATGCGCCGCCCGGGGCCGGCGCCGGGCCCGCAAGCGGGCCCGCCGGTGATGATCGATGATGAAGAAGATCGCAAGGCAAAGGCGGGGCGTCTGGGGTCGGCCGCGGACCGGGCCGGCCGCCGTGCACGGCGAAGCGAACGCGCCGGCGAGCGCCGGGTGACCTCTCCGGTGGCGGTCTCGGCCCTTCTGGTCGACGAAGAAGAAACGCGGCGGACTCGCAGCTCGGGCGGCCGGAAAAGCCGGAACCAGCGGCTGGCCGTCACCGCGCCGCGCAGAACGCACATCGAGATCGAGCCTCCGATCACGGTCCGGAGTCTTTCGGAGGCGATCGGGGTCAAGGCCCAGGACTTGATTCGCAAGTTGATGGGAATGAACCAGATGGTCAATATCAACGCCTCGCTCGACGACGAGCTGGCGGTTGTGCTGGCCATGGAGTTCGGCAGCGAGCTGGTGGTGGTTCATCCGCATACCGCCGAGGACGCGATGCTGGCTGCCTTTGCGAGCACGGCCAATTCCGAGAACCTGCGGCCCCGGCCGCCAGTGATCACGATCCTGGGACACGTCGACCACGGGAAGACGTCGCTGCTGGATCGGATCCGGAAATCCAACGTCGTGGACTCGGAGAGCGGAGGGATCACGCAGCACATCGGCGCGTACCAGGTCGAATCGAACGGCCGGGCGATCACGTTCGTGGACACGCCGGGCCATGAGGCATTCACCGCGATGCGCGCCCGCGGGGCCAACGTGACCGACATCGTGGTGCTGGTCGTGGCCGCCGACGACGGCGTGATGCCCCAGACGATCGAGGCCATCGCCCACGCCAAGGCAGCGAACGTGCCGATCGTGGTTGCGCTCAACAAGATCGACCTGCCCAACGTCGATACTTCCGCAAATATCAACAAGATTTACGGCGAGCTCTCGCAGCAGGAGCTGCATCCGGCGGAGTGGGGTGGCGAGACGGAGGTTGTCAAGACGTCGGCCACGAGCGGACTGGGACTCTCCGATCTGCTCACGACGCTGGAAACGATTGCCGAGCTTCATGAGCTCAAGGCCGACCCGACCCGGCCGGCGACCGGGACGTGCCTGGAGGCGTCGCTTTCGGAGGGGCGGGGCGTCGTTGCTTCGGTGCTGGTCCGTGAAGGAACTCTTCGCGTTGGCGACGTGATCGTGTGCGGGGACGGATTCGGGCGAGTTCGTGCCATCTTCAACGACAAGGGAAGCTCGGTCGAGGAGGCCGGGCCGTCCACTCCGGTGGAGGTCTCGGGTCTGGACGTGGTGCCGACGGCCGGGGAGGATTTCGCCGTCGTCGAAGATATCGCGAGCGCGCGCGAAGTCGCCGAGACGCGGCGCAACCGTGCTCGGGAGGCTCTGCACGCTGATCGACAGGCTGTTACGCTCGAGAATCTCTACTCGACGATGGCCGAACGGAAGCTGAAATCCCTGAACCTGATCTTGAAGGCGGATGTGCAGGGGTCGATCGAGGCGCTCACCAAGGAGCTCGAGAAGCTCACGAACGAGGAAGTACCGATCCGCATTCTGCTCAAGGGAGTGGGCGGGATTACCGAGAGTGACATCGTGCTGGCCGACGCATCACAAGCCATCGTGATCGGGTTCCGGGTTGCTCCCGAGGACCGGGCGGTGACGATGGCCGAGGAAAAGAAGATCGAGATCCGGCGTTACGACATCATCTATCAGGTCACGGATGATATCAAGAAGGCCGTCGAAGGGATGCTCGTGCCGGAGATCAAGGAAGTTCACCTGGGGCGAGCCGTGGTGCGGCAGGTGTTCAAGATCTCCAAGGTTGGGGCCGTCGCCGGCTGTTTTGTCACACAGGGTACCATCGAGCGCGCTGCCAAGGTGCGTTTGATCCGCGAGGGTCGCGAGATCTACAAGGGATCGATCGACGCCCTCAAGCGGTTCAAGGACGACGTGAAAGAGGTGCCGCAGAACTTTGAGTGTGGTATCAAGATCGGCAACTTCGACGACATCAAGACTGACGACGTCATCGAAGCCTATCGAGTCGACGTGATTCGCAGGACGCTTTAAAATAGGCAAGCGAACAGAGTAAGCGAACAACGGGAGAATCCGGCCGGCGAGCGGCGTGCTTGCCTCTACCGCGCGGGGAGTGAGCAGGGGTGAGACTTTCCGCGGGGGGTCGGGGAGAGGAGTAGTGGAATGCCGTCACATCGGAGCCTGCGAGTAGCAGAAGCAATTCGAGAGGTGGTCGCGACGTCGATTCTCTTCGAAGTCGCGGATCCTCGTGTGCGCTTGGTCACGGTGGTGCGCGTCGAGGTGACGAGCGATTTGCGGTTCGCGACGGTCTTTGTTTCGATCATGGGGAGCGAGAGCGAGAGAAAGCGATCGCTCAAGGGGCTCGTGCATGCATCGGGTTTTCTTCAAGCTCGGGTTGCGGCAAGGCTGCAGACCCGATTCACTCCGGTGCTCTCGTTCAAGTACGATGACAGCGTGAGAAAATCGGCCGAGATCGGCCGAATGATCGACGACGCGGTTGCATCCGACCGACGGATGCGGGATGAATCCACTCAAGCCCTCGCGGAGGGCCAGGACGAGCAAGTCGCGGTCGACTCCGAAGGCGGGCAAGGCGTCCAGTTGGCGGATTCGCAGACCTTGTGACGGCGGCCGAGTCCGTTCTTTCCTCGAGGCTCGGCTCCAGCCGCGCCGGAAAATCATTTAGACCTTCACTCATAAACCATGGCATCACAAAGCAAGACACAGCTTCTGAACAGCATTCACACACTTCTGAAGCGGCGATACAAGCCGAAGGCCGATCGGAATGCTCCCAGGCTTTCGGTGTTAAGCGCCGTCGTGTACGGGATCTGTCACGAAGACACGACTCGGGAGCACGCCAACCAGGCGCTGTCGCGGTTCAACGACGAGTTTTTCGACTGGAATGAGATCCGGGTGAGCAGCGTCGATGAGATTCAGAAGACGCTTGCCGGAGTTCCCGAGCCGGAGACAAGGGCGCAGCGCATTCGCCGGTTTCTGCGGCAGCTTTTCAACAGGACGTATGGATTCACGCTCGACGTGCTGGCCAAGAAGCCGCTCAAGGAAGCGCTCAAAGTGCTGCGTACTTACGACGCCTTCGCGTCGGACTATGTGACGGCGACGGTGATTCAACACGCGCTTGGCGGGCATGCGATACCGGTTGATAAGCCGGGGCAGCGTGCGTTGCGACGATTGGGTTTCTCGGAGCCCGAGGTACCTGCATTGCGTGCCGTGCTCGAGCGCGCGGTGCCCAAGAATCGCGGCGCAGAGTTTCTGGATTTGATCGAGGATCTGACGAATGACACGTGCGTTGAGGGCGAGCCGGATTGTTCGCGGTGCGAGCTGCGCAAAATCTGCACGTTCGCGCTCAATCGCAAGACGGAAGTGCGGCCGGCGGCCGGCCGGCAGGGGACGAGCCGCGCGGCAAAGGATGGAGCGAAAACGGCCAAGGGTGGAAAGGGAGGAGACCACGCGGCGGCGAGGACGGCTGAGAAGAAACCCGCGCCAAGGTCTGCCAAAGCGGCGCCTCGCTCGGGCAAAGCGAATGGAGAGAAGCGTCGCGGCAGCAAGTGAGCAGGGCGATTGCCGGGCTAATGGGTCTCGGCTGTCGCGCGAATGGACACGCCTGGCGAGCGACTCTGGCTTGGCACGTCTCCGGCCGCCGTGCTAATATAACGGTTTGGGTGGGCCAGCAGGCCCTTGTCCCGGTACGAAGGAGCGTTGCGAACGCCGGGACGAACCTACCAGACGGCACATCCGTGAGTTCGGGAAATTCATCATGCCCCGTTGTCGCAGCGCGGCGAGAGGATTTTGGACGAGGAGGCTTGGCCATGCTGGGGTCGATTCGATCGGTTCGAGTGACCCTCTTGCTTGTCGGATTGGCCTGCTGGCCAGGAGCCGGCGGGTCTCCGACCTTTGCCGCCGCGCAAGACGCCGGAGTTCAGGATGCGAAGCCGGCCGGGGCGGAAGCTCCGAAGGAAGGCCGGCTCGATGTCTCGGAGTTCTTCGCCCAGCCGGGTGATGAGCCGCCGCGGCCATTCGTGCCGCTTCGGCCGTCGACGACTGATGATCGCCAGCGGCTCGAGGTCGTGCGTCTCTACGCCGCAGGCCGGGCGCTTGAGGACCGGCGTGCATGGAACGATGCGGTAGCGGTGCTTCAGGAGGCACTCAAGCTTGACCCCGATTCGATCGCAGTGGCGCGTCGTTTGTGCCGTCTGTACATCGGGGCGATCGGGCGCCCGGATCTTGCCGTTGAATACGGGAAGCGGGTGCTTCAGGCCGAGCCGGGAGACAGCGAGACGCTCAGTCAGTTGGTGGAGTACTACCGTCGGACCGATCCTGGCGGAGCGGTGTCGATCTTGAACGAAGTTCTGGCGAACCCGAAGCTCGAGGCGCATGCGTTCGGGCGGCTACTGGCAGAATATGAGCTCGGCCGGCTGTATTCGGGCCGGCTCCATCAGACGGACAAGGCCGCGGACGCATTCGCGAGGGTGGTGGAGGAGCTGGACGACAAGGCGGCCAATCGTTTCACGCCGGTAGAAGTGTTCCGAATTCTGGGCAACAGCCCGGCGACGGCTTATTTCAATTTCGCCACAGTTTTTCTGGCGGCGAAACGAGACGAGCTGGCGGTGAAGGCGCTCGAGCACGGGCTGGTGTACGACGAGGACAACACGCAGATCTCGCTGATCCTGGCGGACACGCTGCTCAAGCTCAACAAGGGGGAGCAGGCGCTGGCACTCGTTGATCGCCACATCGAGCGGCAGACGCCGTTTGTTGAAGCTTATGAGCTCCTGGCGCGGGTACTCAAGGCACTCAAGCGAGAAAAAGAGATCACGCCGCGGCTGGAGGCTGCTGCGAGGCGAGATTCGAAGAATGTTCCGCTCCAGTACGTTCTTGCCGATCGTTATCGGGAGATGGGAGAGAACGACAAGGCCGAGGCCCTGTACAAGTCGCTGCTTCAGTCGCAGCCGACTCCGCAGACTTACCGGTGCTTGCCACTTCACTGCTCAAGCGCAAGAAGGCCGCTGACTTCCTGAAAGTGATGAGCGAAGCGATCAAGCGCCCTGAGAGCCTGGACGCGATCAAGTCTCAGCTCGCTGCTGCTGCCGCCGATGACGAGATGGCCGAAGGGATGCTCGAGGCCGGGCTCAAGCAGATCACGGCCGCGCCGAAGTCGGTATCGAGGTCGACTTACGAAGTGTTATCGCTGATGGCCATGAATCCAGCCCAGGACTCTCAGAACAAGAACCGGCGGCTGGAGAAACTGCTGGGCATCGAGCGATTTTACGCGGAGGCGAACCCTGGTCCCATAGTCCAGAACGAGATCATTGACACACTGAGGCAATTAGGCCGATACGCCGAATCGGCAAGCGTCCTCGAGAAATTGATGGCTCAGAATCCTGCTACGAAGTCTGTGCAGCGGTTGGTGGAGCTGGCCGACCTCCATCGCCGGGCCGGGCACCATGAGGCTATGAAATCGACAATACGCGAGGCAATGCGGCTTGATCCGGGCGAGGGGTCAGGCCAGGCGAATCTGGCGGCGCTTTTGAGCGAGGTCGGCGAGGTAGACGACGCGGTTCGCGTGCTGCGTGAAGCCGCGCGGCGGGAACCGGGCAATCCCGATTATGATTACAAGCTCGGGATCATTTTGACGCGTTTCGGTCGGAACGAGGAAGCAATCAAGGTGCTCGAAAGCGTCTTGAAGCGTTTTCCGGACAATGACGACGTCATCAAGGTGATTCGTCCGATCCTTTCTGTCGTGCATGTGAACCAGGGAGATTACGTCAAGGGCGAGGCCGAGCTCGAGCGGCTGCTGGAGCGGTTTCCCGATGAGGCAGAGCCCAACAACGACCTGGGGTATCTTTACGCAGAGCAAGGGAAGAACCTCGAGAAGGCCGAGGCGATGATTCGCAAGGCACTTGCCGTAGAGGAGAATCAGGCTTATCTCGACAGCCTGGGTTGGGTGCTGTTCAAGCGGGGCCGGGCCAAGGACGCTCTCGAGCCATTGATCAAGGCTGCGGAGAAATCGAAGGAGCAAGCCGCGCGGCTTGGAGCCAACCCGGATGCGACGATTTTCGAGCATCTGGGCGACGTGTACTTTCATCTCCATGACGTGCGAAAAGCGGCTGAGTCATGGGGCGAGGCGGCAAAATTTGCGGAACAGGCAGTTCCGCCGGAAAAGCGCTTGCCGGAGATCCGGAAGAAGATCGGGTCGCTGGAGCAGCTTGGTCCGATACCCAAGTCGCCTGCCGCGCGAACACCGTGAGTGAATAGACATGGCAGGACATTCGCATTCAGCCAACATCGCCCACCGCAAAGGCCTGGTCGATGCCAAGCGTGGGCAGCTTTTCACGAAGCTCTGCAGGGCCGTCTACGTGGCGGCGCGCAACGGCGGAGGCGACCCTGCCGCAAATATGCGGCTGCGGTACGCGATTGATAAAGCTCGGTCGTTCAGTGTTCCCAAGGACAACATCGAGCGGTCGATCAAGAAGGCGACGGGCGAGATCGGCGCCGAAAACTTCGAAGAAGTGGTCTACGAAGGTTACGGCCCAGGCGGTGTGGCCGTTCTTTGCGAAGCGCTGACCGATAATCGGAATCGCACGGCGAGCGAGCTGCGCCGGCTGTTCGAATCGTCCGGCGGTAATTTCGGCGCCAGCGGATGTGTCGGCTATCTGTTCAATTTCAAGGGGTTGTTCGTGGTCGATTCCGCGGGGGTTTCTGAGGAGCGGTTGATGGAGGTCGCGCTCGAGGCCGGTGCGGACGACGTTCAGCTCGTGGACGCGTATTTCGAGGTCACGTGCGACCCCAAGCTGTTCGAGGCTGTGCGGAAGAATCTCGAGGACCAGAAAATCGCTCTCGAGAGCGCCGAGACGTCGTACATTCCGACGACATCCGTGGACCTCGACGTTGAGAATGGCCGAAAGATGCGCAAGCTCAAGGAGCTGCTCGACGGCAATGACGACGTGCAGAACGTCTACGCCAATGACAACATTCCCGCCGAGGCGATGGCATCATAAGCGTATGCGCTGCCGTGGAGGCGACGCGCAGGATCGGTGAGATTCACGCGAACACTTCTCGCTCGAGTTGACTCAAGAGAGGGCCTAGCGGGCAATGGCGATGGAATTTATAAAGTCGGAGCGCCTGCGGAAGCTCCCACCGTATTTGTTTGGTGAGATCGACAAGAAGAAGAAGGCGGCCATCGCCGCGGGGCGTGACGTGATCAACCTCGGGGTGGGCGACCCCGATCATCCGACGCCGGAAGCGATCATCCGCAGCCTGCAGCATCACGTTGAGAACCCTGCGTTTCACCAGTACGCCCTTGACCAGGGGTCGCCGGAGCTGAGGCGGTCGATCGCGGCATTCTGCAGCCGCCGCTACGGGATCGACCTCGATCCCGAGAGGGAGGTGCTGGTACTGATCGGCTCGAAGGAGGGACTGGCACATTTGCCTCTGGCCGTGCTCAACCCCGGCGACATCAGCCTGGTTCCGGACCCATGTTACCCGGTTTATCGTTCCAGCAGCATGTTCGCCGGCGGCGACGTGTACACCATGCCCCTGGAGTCGAAGCTGGGCTTTATCCCCGATCTTGAGGCGATTCCGGCCGACGTATTCGCACGGGCCCGGTTGATGTTCCTCAATTACCCCAACAATCCCACCGGTGCGATGGCTGATCGTTCGTTTTTCGAGAAGGTCGTCGAGCTGGCGCGGGCCAATCAATTCGTGGTGGCTCAGGATGCGGCTTACAACGAGATGTACTACGAGACGGCACCGCCCAGCATTCTCGAGATACCTGGGGCCAAAGATGTGGCAATCGAGTTTCATAGTCTTTCCAAGACGTTCAACATGACGGGCTGGCGGGTCGGATTTGCGATCGGAGGCGCTCCGCTCATCGCGGCGCTTGGCCAGGTCAAGGCGAACACGGATTCGGGAGTTTTCACGGCCATCCAGTTCGCCGGCATGACGGCGCTCGACGAGTACTACAAACTTGCGCCGCCAATACGAGCTCTTTACAAAGAGCGTCGCGACGCATTCGTGGAGGCACTGCGGCAGATCGGGTGGGACGTGCCCGCGCCTGGGGCGACGTTCTATGTGTGGATCCCCTGCCCTGCGGGATACACCTCCGCGGAACTGTGTACGCGGTTGCTTGATGAGGCGGACGTAGTAACCACACCGGGCATCGGATTCGGCCGGACGGCCGACGGGTATATTCGTGCTGCGCTCACGGTCGAGATGCCACGGCTGCTCGAGGCGGTCGAGCGGATCGGGAAATTGAAGATGTGAACGCCTTTGTCGGCTTGGGCAGCAATCTGGGCGACCGAGCGGCGCAAATCGACGGTGCGATCGCGGCGCTTGGGCGAGCTGCCGGCGTCACCGTGCGGCGGGTCAGCTCGCTTCACGAGACGGAGCCCCTTGGCGGTCCGCCCGGCCAGGGGATGTTCTTGAACGCGGTGGCTCAGCTCGAGACCGAGCTTGAGCCGATCGAGCTGCTCCGCGTATTGCAGCGAATCGAAGCGCAATTCGGACGCGAGCGGACGGTTCGCTGGGGGGAGCGCACTCTGGACCTCGACTTGCTGCTTTTTGAGGGCAGGATCATTGAGACGCCCGAGCTTTCCGTGCCGCATCCGCGGATGCGCGGGCGGCGCTTTGTTCTGGAGCCGCTGGTCGAGGTGGCTCCGGAGGCCGTTGACCCGGAAACGGGGCGTTCGTTTGCCGAAGTCCTGGCTGAGTTGAAAGAGCGGTTGGGTTGATCAATTCGGTCCAATCGGAGCCCTTGTCGCCCGGTGAGCGTGCCTCTATCATGCGATGACAGACGACGGCGCGGCGAATTCAGCGGCGACGAGTAACCGATTGACTTCTGGGATTGTCATGGCCAAGAAGGATGCTGCCAAGGCGAAAACCGCCGGCAAGCCCGACGATTCGGGGGTGAAGATCGTTGCACGCAATCGCCGCGCTCGGCACGAGTACGACTTGATGGAGCGAGTCGAGGCGGGAATGGTGCTTACCGGAACGGAGGTCAAGAGCCTTCGAAACGGCAGGGCCAGCCTGGAGGATGCCTACGCCGAAGTCGACGGTGGAGAGGTCTGGCTCAAGGGGTGCGACATCCCGGAGTACGTTCAGGGCAATCGGGAGAATCACCTTCCGAAGCGCACGCGTAAGCTTCTGCTACACCGGCGCGAGATTGCAAAGCTGGCGGGCAAGACGGGCGAGAAAGGGATCACGCTCGTGCCTCTGTCGATCTATTTCAAGAAGGGAATAGCCAAGATTGAGCTGTCTCTGGCGCGCGGCGCAAGACGTTTGACAAGCGGGAGGCGATCAAGAAGCAGGACGCGAAGCGCGACATGGACCGGGCGATGAGGCGTCGCTGAGCTTGCGTGGAGCACAGGGGTTGATCTGGGCGATTTTCGCTGGAGAGTCGTGCTGACCCAGGACTCAAAGATGCAGTCAAATCGTCGCGAGTGGGTGCGGATGGTTCTTGCCGGGGCCGTGGCGGGAGAGGCCGCCGTGGAACAAAGTGCGTGGGCGATGATGGCGCGGCAGGCTTCGCCGCTTGTGATCAACGGTTTCAAGGTAACGCCGGTCGCCCTGCCGGATCCGCCCATTCTGGCGGCCAGTGGGTGTCATGGGCCGTATTTCCTGCGCAACGTCGTGGAGCTGCGAACCGATGGCGGTGTCGTGGGGATCGGCGAAACCCACGGTGGCCAGGGTGTGACCAAGGCGCTCGAAGAAGCCAGAGGGTCACTGGTCGGGCAAAATGCGTTCGGCTATCGGAAGTTTGCCCATTCGCTTCAAGCGAGGAACATGGCGGCGTATGCGGCGGTGGAAATGGCGTGCATTGACGCTTGTGCGCGTGCGACCGGCCGGCGTTTTTGTGAGCTGGTTGGGGGGCCGGTGCGAGATTCGGTCGAGTTTGCCGCTTATCTGTTTTTCCGCTATGCGGCCGACCATCCGGTTATCCTGAGCGATCCGCGGCTGGTCGATTCCCGTGGGAAAGGCGAGCGGGCGCTGGATTCCTGGGGCGAGGTTCGCACTCCCAAGGCCATGGCCGAGATGGCAGCCCAGTTCCGCGACCGATGGGGATTTCGGGTGTTCAAGCTCAAGGGTGGGGTGCTCGACCCTGATGTCGAGTTGCAGACGATGAAGGAACTGGCAACACGGCTCGGACCGAACGCGTTGCTACGCATCGATCCCAACGGGAGGTGGCGGCAGGAGACCGCGGTGCGTGTCGGGAAAAAGCTCGCCGACGTCGGGCTGGAATACTATGAAGATCCGGTCAGTGGCCAGAAAGCGATGGCCGAGGTGCGAAGGCAAACAGGGCTGAAGATGAGCACGAACATGTGTGTGACGCGGTTCGAGCACATTCCCTCGGCGCTGGAATTGAAACCGATCGACGTTCTGTTATGCGATCATCATTATTTCGGGGGATTTTCGGGCTGCCAGGCGCTTGGTCCGATTTGCCGGGCGGCGGGTTGGACGATGAGCCAGCACAGCAACAACCACTCGGGAGTGACGATGGCCGCAATGATTCACCTGGGAGCGTCGATTCCGGAGCTGACGCTTGCGAGTGACACCCATTACCCGTGGCTTGTCGACACAGCGGACATCATTGAGGGACCGAAGCTTGTGATCAAGGAAGGCCGGATGGCGGTTCCGACTGGCGTGGGGTTGGGTGTGACGCTTGATCAAGACAAGCTGGCGCACGGGGCGGAGACGTATGTGAAATGTGGAATGACCGGGCGGGACGACGCGACCTTGATGAAACGGCTCGAGCCGGGCTGGACAGGTGGGCTTTTGTGAGTGTCGGGGGCTCTTTCTGGCTCGCTGGGGCGTCGGCTGGCCCGCGTACTACGGGCGAACTTGCTTGACGGGGGGCTCGTATAGCCGATAATGAGAATAGCTGAGCGAAAGCTCAGGTCCACGTTGTGTTTGACTTAAGGGGGCGAACCAGGATCGACCGGATGTCTGACGCGACTGGTGGCGTGCCGAGGTTGGTCAGCGGGCCTCGTAAAAAGCCGACCAAAACTTTAAGTGCCAACAGCAATGTTGTGCCACTCCGTCTTGCTGCGTAAAAAACAGCAACGGCCTCGCGCCGCGTTTTCTCCCGAGAGACGCGGCCGGGGACGCCAATTCGGGATCGCTCGAGCCTAACCGCCGGTTGCAGCTCGGGTTAAATTCATGGCTGGCTAAGCCGAAGGGGACCCTGCCGAACGGGGCCCTGAGGCCGACAATCAAATGATCGGCTACGCACGTAGAGGCCGTCGTTGATGCTTCTCGGGACGCGGGTGCAATTCCCGCCGCCTCCACTCGACTCGCAGTTCATCCGGGGCGTGATGGTTCACTCGCGCCGAAAAGCGTTCGCCGTCCGTTCGGAAGACGAATGAACTCCATCGTGCCGTCGTCGACGGCGCTCCACTTGAGGTCGAGCATATCCAGGGCGTAGTTCTGATGGAACTTCCACGGTCTTTTGGACCCCTGCTTTGGAAGTAACTCCATGCCCCGGCGGATATACCCGGAATTCAGGTTGATCGCGGACTTGTCCGTGATGGCTGGCTCACGGCCAACCGGCGTGGCGCAATCATAACCGTGTGCGCTCATGTGATTGAGCAGTCGGCAGATAAATTCGGCCACCAGATTGCACTTGAGCGTCCACGAGGCGTTGCTGTATCCGAGGGTGAAGGAGAAGTTCGGAATGCCGCGAATCATCATGCCCCTGTAGCTTATTCTGCCGGTCAGATCGATCGGAGTGCCGTCGAGCGACACCTCGATCCCGCCTAGACGCTTCAGCTTGAGGCCGGTGGCCGTGACGATGATGTCAGCTTGGAGTTGATCGCCTGACTTGAGCCAAATTCCTGTTTCGGTAAACGTGTCGATCTCGTCCGTGACGACCGATACCTTGCCCGAGCGAATAGCGACAAATAAGTCGGCGTCGGGAACGACGCAAACGCGCTGGTCCCACGGGTTGTAACGAGGCGTGAAGTGCTTTTCGACATCGTAATCGGGGCCGAGTTGTTCTCGCACGAGGCGCACGATCTCTCGTTTTACCCAATCCGGCTTTCGCCGCGAGAGGTTATAGAAGTACATGCCCAGGAGCACGTTTTTCCAGCGGATGAGTCGGAGTGCGAGCCGGCCGGGTAGCAATCGGCGGATCCGGTCGGCTGCGACGTCGTCGGATGGGCGTGTGACGATGTAAGTCGGCGAGCGCTGGAGCATGGTCACGTGCGCGGCGGACCTGGCCAATGCGGGGACGAGTGTCACCGCTGTTGAGCCACTGCCGATCACGACGATTCGCTTGTCGTCGTAGTCGAGATCCTCGGGCCAGCTCTGCGGGTGGACAATGCGGCCCTCGTACCGGTGCATGCCCGGCCAACCCGGCATATAACCTTCGGCGTAGTCGTAGTAGCCGCTGCACATGCAAAGGAAGTTGCAGGCGAACTGGACGGTTTTTCCGTCGGGGCGCGTGGCGTCGACCGTCCAGGCGGCATCTCGCGACGACCACGATGCACGCGTGACCTGATGGCCAAACCGAATGTGGTGGTCGATGCCATATTCTTGAGCCGTTTCCGCGATGTACTGGCGGATGCTCGAACCGTCGGCGATCGCCTTTCTGTCTTGCCAGGGACGAAAGGGGTAGCCGAGCGTGTGCATGTCGGAATCGGAACGTACTCCCGGGTAGCGGAAAAGGTCCCAGGTGCCGCCGATCGCACTCCGGCCGTCCAGAATTGCATAGGTTTTGGCCGGACATTTGGTCTGGAGGTGATAGGCCGCGGCGATTCCGGAGAGCCCCGCGCCCACGATGAGCACGTCGAAGTATTCCACGTGTCCGGGATCTTCGACATGCAGGGGCGCGATCGGAGTCTCTTCCGCCATTCCCGCGGTCTTTCGTATGTGGAACGTCTGGTGTCAGGTCAGGAAATCGATTCGAGGGTCAGCACGAAGATCAGTGTGGAGTGTCCGGGAATGGGGCCGTTGGCCTGGTTGCCGTAGCCTTCGGCGGGAGGGATCGACACGATTCGCGTTTCGCCGACCTGCATGCCGGTCGCTCCCTCTTCGAAGCCGGGGATGACCTGACCTGCGCCGAGCGTGAAAGCAAAAGGCGCTCCGCCATCGTTGAGCGAGTCGTCGAAGATATGGCCATTTTTCGCGAGATAGCCGGTGTAGAGCACGCTGGCAGTCTGCCCGGACTGGATCTGCGGACCCGAGCCTTGGGCGATTGTCGCGATCTTCACCCCGCCGGCGAGCGTCGTGTACGCGGGCTTGCTGACCACAAAGGACTTATTCACCCGGCTACGCGAAAACGCACCGGCGGGACTGAACGTGGCGCTCACTGAGTATTTGCCGAAGAATAATGCGCTGCCGCCGGGCGGTTGCGTCACAGTGTAAGTGGCGTCGCTGTACGCGTACCTGGAATTCGGCGACGGTGCCGGTGAGAGTGTGAGGGACGCTATGGGTGCACCGTGGTCGGTGATATTCACCGTTCCTTGCGGTGGGCCTGCGCTCGAGGGTGCCCGCACCGTCACCGTGAACGTGATCGGCTGGCCTAGCGTTCCGGCGCTCACCGCAAGTGATGTCTGTGTTCTCGCCTCGCCGGCAGTCCGCGCGGCGATTGCCGCGGCGCCTTGCTGAATGGCGGACAGCGTTCCTGAGAGGACGATGCGGCTCTCCAGGACATTCGTCGAGAACGAAAAAGCCGGCGTGAATCGCGAACGTCCTTTGTTCATTTGAATAGTCCTGCGGAACAGACTGGGAATCGGTCGATGACTCGGCGAACTGGCAAGCACTCAGAGCGCCATGAGTATACCGATCATTCGCCAAGTGAAAACCGGAGTTTTGTCAAGGCACAAGTCGTTATTGCTTGCGGCGATGGACCCACGAGCCGACAATAAAGCCACGAGTGCCGGATGACCAGGTGCCGGAACGATCGCATCACGGAGGAGCCCGAGTGTGCGCAGTCGTCTGATGCTTTCGGTTGTTGGCTGTCACGCCGAAGGGGAAGTGGGCGACGTGGTCGTCGGGGGCTTTCTGCCGCCTGCCGGCGCGACGATGTTCGAGCGAATGCGCGCGATGGAGCGCGACTTCGACCATGTGCGGCGGTTTCTGCTTTGCGAGCCGCGGGGGAGCGTCTGCCGGCACGTGAACCTTTTGACACCCCCTATCCATGAGGGCTGCTGCATCGGCGTGATCATCATGGAGCCTACGGAATATGTTCCCATGTCGGGGTCAAATCTGATCTGCACGGTGACCGTGATCCTGGAGACGGGGATTGTTGCGATCAAGGAGCCCGAGACCACCGTGATGGTGGATACGCCCGCCGGGCCGGTCAAAGCTGTCGCCGAGTGTCGCGACGGGCGGTGCCGATCGGTCGAATTCGAGAATGTTCCGAGCTTTGTCGATCGCCTTGATGCCCAGATCGAGGTGGCGGGACTGGGGACCGTCACGGCGGACATCGCCTACGGAGGGATGTTCTACGCGATCGTGGACGCCACGAAACTGGGGTTCCAGGTGGACGCTTCGGAAGCGCGCGAGCTGGCCGTTGCAGGGGAGCAGATCCGGCTGGCCGCGCGTGAGCAACTGGAGGTGATCCATCCAGAAAACCCGGGAATTCGGGGTGTCTCGATCGTACAGCTTGCACGGCCTTTTGAAGGCGCCGGCAAGGTGACTCGCAACACGTGCATCGTCGCGCCGGGCGGTCGGACAGGAGCCCGACGGGGACCGGCACGTGCGCTCGCATGGCCGTTCTGCACGCTCGGGGCCTGATGGCGGCGGGTGACTCGATCTTCCATGAGTCGCTCATCGGCACTCAGTTTCGTGGAAGAATCGTGTCGACGACGACGGCCGGCAATCGGCCGGCGATCATTCCCGCCATCAAAGGGCGAGCCTGGATCACCGGGTTCAGCACGTATCTGCTGGACCCGGACGATCCTTACCCGGAAGGCTATCTCCTGGGCGATAGCTGGGGTGTGACGGGCAAGATCACCCAGTAACGAATGGGGAGCCAAGCACGTCATTGACAACTGTCAGAGTTCTCTTACAATTGTCGTGAGAGACTCCTTTCGTTCCCTTTTTGATGTAGGAGGCCGCCGATGAAACGATCGATGATCGCGGTGTGCTTGCTGCTCTGGGCACCAGGCACGGTGAGCGCGTGTATCGAAGATCACAACGCGGGTGCGGGGTGGTTCGATGAGCACACGTTGCGGTTTACGGGCTACGGTAGTCGAGGACAGGTGGTGCAGAGGGACTGGCTGGTGGATGCGTCGCATATTGCCGGAGGGGTGGGAGTGGCGATCTTGCTTGGGGTCCTGGGCCGCGGGATATTTCGGGCGGCCCGGCAAACGGGTGCGGCTCCTGTGGGTTGGGACGAGCGAATGCCGCTAGCGGTTCCGTTTGACGAACCGCCTTGCGAGCCAAGCTGTGATTGGTCAACTTCCGGGCTCGATCAGGACGAGTGGGCGGAGCCAGAGATGGAAGAGTTGTACGCCGAAACGGCGATGTAAGCCGCGAGGGCGACGCGTACTGCCACCTGAACTCTAGGTGCGAGTCGCGTGATAGCCGGTGGGCAAGCGGAGAATCGCGAGGGCTGGGTTGCGGCCCTCGTGCCGCTTGCCGCCGGGTGAGATCGATGGCGGCATCTGTTTTTGCGCGCGATACATTGCCAGTATCGAGAGCCTGGGTGTTGGTGTATCCTTGTGCGACTGGAGCGTGCGCATGCTCCTTGCCTCGGCAGGACGATTCATCGCCGGGGCGACCGTCAATTCTCGGAGCTCGCTACATGACACCCGTATTTGCACTTTCCACGGTGGCCACGGCACTTCTGGGCGTGGCGGTGGTTGTCGTCATTTTCGTTTTCTATGCGATATCGACGTTCAACACGCTGGTCGCGCTGCGGAACCGCTACAAGAACGCGTTCAGCCAGATCGACGTCCAGCTCAAGCGTCGGTACGACCTGATCCCGAATCTCGTGGAAGTTGCCAAGGGGTATATGAGTCACGAGCGGGAGACGCTGGAGGCGGTCATTGCCGCGCGGAATCAGGCGGTCACGGCGCAGCAGAAGGCGGCGACAAGCCCTGGCGATCCCTCGGCGATGACGAGCCTGGGCGCGGCGGAGGGTCAAGTGGCCGGGGCGCTGGGCCGGCTGTTCGCGCTTGCGGAGAGTTATCCCGACTTGAAAGCCAACACGAACATGCTGGCGCTTCAAGAGGAGCTGACGTCGACCGAGAACAAGGTTGCGTTCTCGCGGCAGTCGTTCAACGACGCGGTGATGAGCTATAACACGCAGGTGGAGCGATTTCCGGCGTCGCTCATTGCGGGGATCGGCGGTTTTGCGCCGGCGCAGCTCTTCGAGCTGGAATCGCCCAAGGAGCGCGAGGTGCCGCGCGTCTCGTTTTGACTCCTGTTTTTCGGCGCGGCTGCCTTGCATTGCACTGCATCGCATCGTTGATCACGCCGGACGAGGGGTTCGAGGGGGCGGATAAGGAATGGATTTTTTTCAGAATCAGGAGGTTGCCAGGAAGAAGACCGGTCGGTTGATCGTGTACTTCTTGGTCGCCGTCATCTTGATCATCGTGACGGTGTACGTTGCCATTGCAGCGGTGCTGCGCGTGGCGGAGCCGGCGGCGCGCGAAGGTGCTGTGGTCGAGCTTCCCTCGCTCTGGGATCCCCAACTCTTCGCGGTGGTTGCCGTGGGAACGGCCGCTTTGATCTCAGGTGGAAGTTTGTACAAGATCGCGTCGCTCTCGGGTGGCGGGCACACGGTTGCGGAGCTGATGGGTGGGCGGCTATTGCACCCGCAGACGAGCGATCTGGATGAGCGGAAGATTCTCAACGTCGTCGAGGAGATGGCGATCGCGGCGGGCACGCCGGTGCCGCCGGTTTATCTGCTCGAGAACGAGGAGGGGATCAACGCGTTTGCGGCGGGGCATTCTCCCAATGACGCCGTGATCGGGGTGACGCGGGGATGCGTGCGGACTCTCTCTCGCGACGAGCTGCAAGGCGTGATCGGGCATGAGTTCAGTCACATCTTGAACGGGGACATGAAGCTGAACCTTCGACTGATGGGGGTGCTATTCGGCATACTCTTGATCGGTCTCTCGGGCTACATTCTGTTGCGAAGCACGTCGGGTTACGGGGTGCGGGTGAGCAACCGCGACGACGATCGGGGCGGGCGGAACGTCCTTCCCTTGATCGGGCTGGCGCTGTACGTGATCGGGTATGTCGGCGTGTTTTTCGCCAATTTGATCAAGGCGGCGGTGTCACGGCAGCGGGAGTTCCTGGCGGATGCCTCGGCCGTGCAGTTCACGCGCAATTCCGACGGGATCGCCGGCGCGCTCAAGAAGATCGGGGCGCTCGAGGCGGGCTCGGCGATCCGAGAGCCGCGGGCTGCGGAAGCCAGCCACATGTTTTTCGGGAATGCCGGGACGGCCGGACAGCTCTTCGGACTGCTGGAAACGCACCCGCCACTGGTCGAGCGAATCCGGCGGCTGGACCCTTCTTTCGATGGAGATTTCTCGAAGGTCCGGCTCGATGCTCCGGGGGATGATCGGCAACGAAGCTTGCCGCCGGATCGCCGAGGCGCGCGCGCGGTCATTTTCGTTCAACCCGGCCGAGGCCGTGGCGCGGGTGGGGACGATCGGCGCTCCGCATCTGGTGTATGCGGCCGGACTGCTCGAAAACCTGCCGCCCTCGATCTCCACGCAGCTTCAGGATCCGCTGGGAGCACAGGCCACGGTATTCGCGATGCTGCTGGACCCGGCCGAGGCCGTGTTGCGGCAGCAGCTTGCGTGGCTCAACCAGTATGCTCATCCGGCCGTGGTGCGCCAAATGCGTGCGGTGTTACCCGAGGTCAGGAAGCTTGCACCTGAGGAGCGGCTGCCTACGGTCGAGCTGGCAATACCTGCGCTGCGGCAAATGACGCCGGCCCAGATGCGGGAATTCTTGAGCGGCGTGAAGGCACTGGTCGAGGCGGACAACAATCTGGCGATTTTTGAATATGCGCTTCAGCGGTTGTTGCTGCGCCATCTTGTCGCGTATTTCGTGAAGCGTTCGTCGCATCCGCCGCAATACAGCACGGCCGTGCCGCTGGTCGAGCCGGTGAATGTTGTGCTTTCGGCGCTGGCTCGTGGCGGACAGTCGTCGCCCGAGGCAGCCGCGGCGGCCTTTTCGGCGGGTGTGCAGGCGCTGGGCTGGCAGGGGCGCGAGTCCGAGTCGAACTTTCGGCTGAGGGCTCAACGGATCTGATGCGTCTGGACGCAGCGCTTGCGCACGCTCGACCTGGCGAGCCGGCCGCTCAAGAGACAGATCTTGCTGGCGTGCGCGGCGACCGTTGGTGCGGATGGCCGGGTGACGGTCGAGGAGGGCGAGCTGTTGCGAGCCATTTCTGATTCACTCGACTGCCCCATGCCACCGCTTCTGGACGCCGGGGAACAGAGCAATGAGCTCCGGTGAGCCGGCAGGAACTGGAGCAACCTGCTCCCGTCGCAGTCGCCGATCCGGTCTCGATGTTCCGGCGGCTCGCGGCCGGGCTTCCTGGTGACTTGCGGCGTTGTTTGCCCACGATGATTGCGTATGAGATCTGTTTCCGGACCATCGCCGCCATGCTCGGGGCGCCGTTACTTGCCTGGGTGGTGGGAATGCTGGTGGCGAGATCGGGGTCAGCGGCTGTGAGCAACACCGCGATTGCTCGCTTCTTGTTGACGCCGGAGGGACTGGCGGCGGCGGTTGTGCTTGTCATGGCTTATCTCGTCGGTCAACTCTTGCTGACGGCGGGTTTGATGGCGATTGCGGCATTGGCACTCTCGGGCCGGCCGCTCTCCGTGGGGCATGCGATGGGGGTGGCGCTGCGCTCGAGCCTGAGCTTGTGTCGCGTGGGGGGAACCCGGCTGGTGGGTCTAGCGTGGTTCTTTGCGCCGTTCCTGGGCCTGGCGGCTTTGACGTACGGTCTTTCTGCTCACGGGCCATGACATCAATTACTACCTTGCCGAAAAGCCGCCTGCGTTTCTGGTCGCGGTTGGAATCGGAGGCTTGCTGGCTCTGGCATTGCTCTGGGTCGTGGCGGTGGAGTATGTGCACGGTCTTTTCGTCTTGCCGATTCTCTTGTTCGAGGGAGGGTCGGCCCGGACTGCAATCCGGTTGAGCCGGGCGAGGATGGCGGGTTGGTTCTGGACGATGGGGGGCTCGGTGCTGTCGTGGCACGCGGTTGTGGCGCTCTCGAGCCCGGTCGTGGGTCTGCTTTTCGCGTGGATCGCGCTTCGCCTGGTGGCGATGGCTGGACCGCACATGACGGTGCTGATACCGCTGGGGGTGGGGCTTCTCCTGGTGCAGGGCTGGCTGCTGGCCGTGCTGGCATTCGTGCAGATTGCCGGGGCGAGCATTCTGACTGTGAGGTTTTACGACGAACGGACCGGCGGGTTGGCGGTGAGGTATGCGTCGGGTGAGGGTGCCGCCCCGGTGCGGCGGTACTTCGTGCCGTGGTGGGCGTGGGTGGTGGGGCTCTCGTACCTGGCGTTCTCGGTCGCGACGAGCGGGGCACAGCTTGTGGAGAACACGCGGGCGGGGCGTACGGCGTCGATCACAGCGCATCGCGGGGCATCGCGCGAGGCGCCCGAGAACTCGCTCTCGGCGATTCGGCGAGCAATCGAGCTGGGCGCCGACTTTGCGGAGATCGACGTCCACATGACGGCCGACGGCGTGCCGATCGTTGTGCACGACGAGGACTTCCAGAGGCTGGCTGGTGATCCGCGGCGGCCTGGCGACATGACGCTCGAGCAGGTGCGTCGCCTCGATATCGGCTCAAAATTCGATCGCAAGTTTGCCGGGGAGCGCGTACCGACGCTGGAGGAGGCGATCGATGCGGCGCGAGGCAGGATCAAGCTCAACATCGAGCTGAAGCCGACGGCAGCCGATCGAGCTCAGCTTGCCCGGGCCGTTGCGAAGCTGATCCGCGACAAGCAATTTGAGAAGGACTGCTTCGTGACGTCGCTGGATCGGGAAGCGGTCGTGATCGCGTACCGCGAGAACGGCCGGCTGCGGACGGGGGCCATTGTGTCGGCCGCGATTGGCGACGTGACGCGGCTCGAGGTCGATGTGCTCTCGGTTCGCACGGGTCTGATCAGCGACCTGTTGCTTGACCGGGCAAATACGGCTGGACGTGAAGTGCACGCGTGGACGGTTGACGACCCGGGAGAGATGGGGCGGCTCTTCGATCGAGGCGTTGACGGGATCATCACGAATGACCCGGCGACGGCGCGTGCGCGTGCGGTCTGGGCGAGACGAGTTGCCGGTCTGGAAACGGCTGGCTCTGAGCCTGCAAAGCCGGTTATCACACTGACGGCCTTGGCTTATGCGCAAACTTGCTGGCGAGACCGCGGTCAGTGGGACGGCGGAGTCTGGAGACCCGCGCCGAACCGTCGCCAACTCAGGGTCGGGAAGTTGTTTCCGGACCGTGCTAATCGAGGGCCGGGACGTCAGACGAAGAATCGGGTCTGGGCTTCGGCTTTGACCAGTTCGCGGGGCTGGTTCAGGTGATTGTAGACGATTGTGGCCGGATCGATGCCGAAGGCGTGGTAGATCGACGCCAGGAGCTCGCCGGGGTGGACGGGGTCGGACAGGGGTGCCGAGCCGGTCTTGTCGGATTGGCCGTGGATGTGGCCGCGGCGGATTCCGGCGCCGGCCAGAACCGCGGTGTAGCAATACGGCCAGTGATCGCGGCCATCGGCGCTGTTGCCGTTGCCGGAGGTGCTCACGCCTTTTTGCGGGCTGCGGCCGAACTCGCCGACGGCGACCACGAGTGTTGAGTCGAGCAGTCCGCGCTGATCCAGGTCGGTGAGCAGGCCGGAGAGGCCCTGGTCGAGCATGGGGCCGGAGCGGTCGCGCATGCGGTTGGTCAGATCGGTGTGGTGGTCCCAGGAATGATTGTCGGAGTTGGCGACCTTGGGCCAGATGACCTCGACGACCTTGGTGCCGGCTTCGATCAGGCGGCGGGCCAGGAGGCAGCTCTGGCCGAACGTGTTACGACCGTAGAGGTCGCGGATCGGGGCCGGCTCATCCTGAAGCTGGAAGGCATCGCGAGCGCGGCCGGAGACGATCAGGGAGAGGGCACGGTCGTAATACTCGGGGAGCTTGAAATCGGCGACGGCCTTGTCGATATCGGGCATGCCCGCGTTCAGGGCCTCACGAAGCTTGGCGCGGCGCCTGAGCCGCATGGCGAAGACCTCGGGCCGAAGCTGGAGGTCGTCGATCTTGATGCGGTCCATCTTGGCCAGGTCCATGTCGTCGCCATCGGGGTAGAGCGTGTACGGATCATAGGCCTTGCCGAGAAAGCCGGCCGCTCCACCCTTGCCGACGACGCCGCTTTCCTGAAGCGGACGTGGCAGCATCACAAAAGGCAGCATGGGCACCGTGGAGGGCTGCAGCTTGATGAGGTTGGAGCCGAAGTTCGGGAAATCCTTGGGGCTGGGGGGCTCGAGCTGGCCGGACGGGCTCACCTTGTCGGTGGTGTAGCCCGTCATCATCTGATAGATCGCCGCGGTGTGATTGAACAGTCCGTTGGGCGTGTAGCTCATCGACCGGATGAACGTGAATTTGTCGGTGATCGCAGCGAGCTTGGGCAAGACCTCGGTTACCTGGATGCCCGGAACCTTGGTCGCGATGGGCTTGAAAACGCTGCGGACGTTATCGGGGACGTTTTCCTTGGGGTCCCAGAGGTCGAGATGGCTGGGCCCGCCTTGCAGATAGACCATGATGATGCTCTTGGCCTTACCCCAGCCAGGGCCTCGGTTTGGCTCTGCCGCCCGCGCCGCGATCGCCTGCAGCTCGAGCATCGAGCCGAGCCCCAGACCGAGCAGGCCTGAGCCCCCGACCCGGAGAATGTCGCGCCGCGTGACGCCCAGTTGCTCATCGCAGAGATCTTTGCCAGGTCGTCCGGGTACGATGATCATGGTTTTGCTCCAAAGCGTTGGGTGGGCGCAATTACAGGCAGGATCGGAGCCCAGGGGCTGATTCGGAGAGTTCAAACAAATATTGTATCGTGGTGGAAGGGATTTGTCCTCCCAAAAAAACTGGGGATTTTGGAGTTCGCAGCCGGAACTGAGTCGATCTAGCCGGCGAGCCAGATTTTGCGGATCACGCCGAGCTTGCGCTCAACCGACCGCAGGCCGCAGCCCAGGCGCCGCGCGATCTCGTTGTTGCTCTCGCCATCGAGCTTCCAGATGGCGATCTGGCGGAGTTCGTGGTCGCGCAGGCGATCGAGCCTGCGGCGGCAATCCTCGGTCATGAGCACGGCCGTCTCAGGACCGGGCTTGTGGTCGGCGGCGAGGGCGAGGGTGTCGCGCTCGTCCAGGCCGGCGGCCTGGCGCGTGCGGCCGCCACCGCGTTTTCGCCGTTGCTCGTGACGCTGTTGATCGACGGCTTTCTGGCGCACGATGGTCGCGAGCAAGCGCCAGAGGTCATTGCGGGCGGCCAGTTGCGGGAAGCGGCCGGCGGTCGCGCCCAGCCAGAGGCAATGGAAGGCGCTCAACGCGACGTCTTCCTCGTCGTTCACCGTACGCGGGGCGTGGCCGAGGCGTTTGCGGGCGAAACGCACCAGGCTGCCTGAGAAACGCTGCCAGATGGTGCCGGCCGCCGTCTGGTCGCCGGCCTTCAAGGATTGAATGCACAGCGTGACCGAACCTGCTTCGTCGCCGTTGTTTGCGTTCATTGGAGGCTCCATCGCCGCGGCCGTTCTTCCGCCCTGCACAGTGCAGGTGTCCGACCCGCGTCAATCTAGTCATCGCTCGCGACATCGCGAACCTTAATCGATTTTTTAGCTGGCTGGACCGCGGATCGGGTATCGAAACCAGCAAGCGAAGCGGCCCGGGAGGGCCGCTCGCTGGTTCTGGGCTGGACTGGCTGTATCGTCGGGGAGGGTCGATTTCCTCGACTGCCTCATCTCGCCAAGCCGGTGGGATGAGAAGCGCCGTAAACGAACTTGGCCGTCGGAAGCGGGTCGCCGCCCACGATGATCTTGGCGGTCGGGAGGGGGTTGGTGGGAAGCGGATCGCCGTCCTGCGTTGCCGTTGCTGTTGCTGTGGCAGTGGCAGTGGGGAGCGGGTCGCCGCTGAGGACGGCCTTGGCGGTGGGCAGCGGGTTGGTGGGAAGCGTATCGCCGCTGAAGATGCCCTTGGCGGTGGGAAGCGGATCGCCGCTGAAGATGCCCTTGGCGGTGGGCGTGGGATTGGTGGGAAGCGGATCGCCGCTGAGGATGGCCTTGGCGGTGGGTATGGGATTGGTCGGGAGCGGATCGCCGCTGAAGATGGCCTTGGCGGTGGGCAGCGGGATTGGTCGGGAGCGGATCGCCGCTGAAGATGCCCTTGGCGGTGGGCAGCGGATTGGTCGGGAGCGGGTCGCCGCTGAGGATGGCCTTGGCGGTGGGCATGGGATTGGTCGGGAGCGGATCGCCGCTGAAGATGGCCTTGGCGGTGGGCATGGGATTGGTCGGGAGCGGATCGCCGCTGAGGATGGCCTTGGCGGTGGGCATGGGATTGGTCGGGAGCGGGTCGCCGGCCAGGATCCGGGTGAATTCGACCGGGCTGACGGGACCGCTTGTTGGCCGGTCCATCGTGACCACGACGGCCGCGACGGGGGCCACGTCGGGAGGAGCGACGGTGCTCATCAGAACCTTGGTTTCGAACTGCTCGAGCGTCAAATTCAGGCGGCGGCGTTTTGCGTTCATGGCGAGTTTTCTCCGTGATCGAAGGTGTAGGATGCGCCCCGCACCTGCGGGGCGACGTGTCTTTTCCGCGAGTGTCATCCGCGGAACAGCCTTCAACCGACAAGGGTCTCTTCGACCCGCCAGCCCACCGGCGAAATTTATCGGCTGGAGCGAGATCGCGCAACTTCGGGCGCTTCTCGTGCCAGGCCGCGGCGCTCTTCCGGGGACCGGGAGTCCCAGATGCGGACGGTGAAGTCGCCGGAGCCGGAAGCGAGCATGGTTCCATCGGGGCTGAACGCGACGGCGTGAACGTAAGCCGAATGGCCGCGAAGCTCGATCACTTCGTCAAAAGTGGCGGTGTCCCAGACGCGCACAATATTGTCGATGCAGCCGGTGGCCAGCCGTGATCCATCGGGGTTGAAGGCCGCGGAGAAGACGGCGCCCGGGTGTTTGAGTACTCCGAGGCTCGAGAGTGTCTTGGCGTCCCAGAGCCGGGCGGTCGTATCGAACGAGGCCGACGCGATCTTGCGGCCGTCGGCACTATAGGCAACCCGGACGACCGATTTGTCGTGGCCGCGCAATACGCCGAGCGAGGTGCGCAGGGCGACATCCCAGATCCGGATTGTTCCGTCTGAGTAGCCGCAGACGAGGCGGGAGCCATCGGGACTGAAGGCCATGTCGTTGGTACCGGGGCCGGGCTGGACGAGGTCGACGGCTGGGGAGCGTTCTGACAGAGTGAAGAGTTGTGCAAAACCGTTGGGGCCGCCGGTGACTGCTACGAGGTCTCCCTGAGGAGCGAAAGCGATCCGGTGCTCGGAGAGTGGGCCGCCGGCGAACGCGGGGCTCGCGGTGCTCTGGGCCGTATCCAGGTTCCAGATATAGACGCGCTGGTCGCGAGCCGCCGAAGCAAGCGTTCGGCCGTCGGGGTGGAACGTCACCGCTGTAACGATTTCGGACGGATGGCGGAGAACCCGCAGCGCGCGGCCAGCCGGCACATCCCAGAGCCGAATGACGCCGTCCCACCCGACAGAGGCAAGCTCGCGGCCCGACGGGCTGAAAGCGACGTCGTAGACGAAGCTGGTGTGCCGCCCGAGCACGCCTGCGTTCTTCACGCGCTCGAGGTCCCAGATGTGAACCGTTGCGCCAGACCCGATGCTGGCCAAAAGCGAGCCGTCGGGCGTGGCGAGCGCGAATTGCTCCACCTGGGTTTCCCCGCGAAAGGCTCCAAACAGCTCGCGGTTTTGCGTATCCCAGAGGCGGAGCGAGCCGTCGAGGGAGGCGGAGACGAGGTGACGGCCGTCAGGGTGAAAGGAAGCCGCCGTGACCCTGGCCAGGTGACCTTGGAGCGTGGCCATCGATTGTCCCGTTGCCGTGTCCCAGAGCCGCAAACTCTGGTCGTAGGAGGAGGAGACGATCCGGCGGCCGTCGGGACTGAACTCCAGGGCGCAGACGGTGTTGGTATGCCCGTCCATCGTGGCGAGCAGCTTGGCGGTGGCCGTTTCCCAGAGCCAGACGCGGTTCTGGGGGTAGTCGGTTCCCGCCGCGAGCCGCGAGCCGTCGGCGCTGAATGCCAGCGCCTCCACGCCGGCATTGCCGCAGTCGAGCGAAGAGAGAAGGATGCCGGAGTCGACGTTCCACAATTGCACACGGTTCGAGCGGCCGACGGCCAGCAGGTTTCCGTGGGGGCTCAGCTTCACGACGCTTCGTTCGTTCGCGGCGGGGATGGTGGTCTGTAGTACGCGCCGGTTCACATTCCAGATTTGCACATCGGGGCCCGACGAATGGATGGCCAGCCGGGACCCGTCATCGCTCAAATACATCTTGACGACTGGCTTGGCGTGATCGCGCAGCAGGGCGAGCGGGCGGCCGGTCGCGCCGTCCCACAAGCGTACGGTTCTATCGGCCGAGCACGACGCGAGCAGGCTGCCGTCCTTGCTCCAGGCGATGGCCAGAACCTCGGCCTCGTGACCGCGCAATGCGGCGATCTCGCGGCCGGCGACGACGGCACGCATGTGGAGGACAGACTCGTGGGCGGCGGCAAAAATCACGCGGGTGCAGTCGGGACTGAGGAGAACGAGGCCGGGGAGGGCGCGGGGCGGCTGGAAGGCGGCCAGGGAGTTGTCGAGCTGTCCTGTCAGATAGCGCCACTCCCAGTTGCGAAATTCCGTGGGGCTGGAATCGAGGAGCCGGCGGGCGGTTTCGGTGTGGTTCAATTGCAGTGCACCGGCGGCCGCCGTGATGTCAGCGCGATAGCGGGCCTGTGCTCGGCATTGCTGCTTTGGCGCGCGAGGATATTGGCGCGTTCGGCTGCCAGCCAGAGCGTGGTGAGACCGGCCAGGGCCAGTATGACGACCAGAACCAGAGACGCGGCGAGGGCGGCGAGACGGGGCTGGCGGCGGGCCCATTTGAGCAAACGTTCGCCCACGTGGGGAGGCCGTGCGAGTATCGGCTCGCGCGAGGAAGCGACGGAGGTCTTCGCCCAGAGCCGCGGCGGTGCGGTAGCGGTGCGTGGGGTCTTTCTCGATCGACTTGAGGACGATGGTGTCCAGGTCACGAGGGATGCGCGACTTGATTCGCCGAGGCGCGACTGGCGGGTCGGAGGCCGATGCGCGAAGCACGGCCGCGGGGCTCTCGGCGCGGAAGGGGGGGCGCCCGGTCAAGAGCTGGTAAAGAATCACGCCCAGCGCGTAGATATCCACCGGCGGGCCGAGGAGCCGTGAGTCGCCGATGGCTTGTTCGGGAGCCATGTACTCGGGCGTGCCCACGACAAAGCCGGTCCTGGTGAGACCGGACTGGTCGCGCAGGCTGCGGGCAAGGCCGAAGTCGGTGATCTTGGGCGTGACTCCCGCCAAGGAGCTGACGGCTATGGCTGGCTTTTCATCGGAAGCATTGCCGTCGTCGCCGGGCTGCATGAGAATGTTGGCGGGTTTCAGATCGCGGTGGAGCACTCCCTGCCGGTGGGCGGAGTCGATGGCGTGGGCGAGGGTTGCGATCAGTCGGGCCGCCTGATCGGGTGGCCAGGCGGTGCCGTCAAGCCGATCGGCGAGCGTGCCGCCTTCCACCCATTCCATGGAAAGATAAGGCCGGCCGCTCAGGTGGCCGATCTCGTGCAACTGGACGATGTTGACGTGCTTGACGCGGGCGGCGAGCTCGGCCTCGCGGAGGAACCGGAGTCGATCCGATTCGGCGGCGAACTCGCCGGAGAGGATCATTTTGAGGGCGACCAGGCGGTTCAGGCGGCGATGGCGGGCTTTGTACACGACGCCCATGCCGCCGCGGCCCACCTCGGCCAGGATCTCGTAGTCGCCGACCCACCAGGCGGCTGGTGGCGTGGCGGGGTCAAGTGTGGGGTTCGAGAGAGGATGAGACTCCGGCGGCGGGATTGCTCGACCCGTGATTGCCTCGCGAGCGCGGCCTCGCCGCAGGGCGCGAACGGCCGATTCTCGGTCTGATGCATCCTCCGGGCTGTTGATTTCGGGCGACCTGGACTTTCGCAATCGCGCCACCAGGACGTCGCGCGCCGCGAGGCTCTCGAGTGCGGCACAGCAATGCTCGCAAGCGAGGAGATGAGCACCGATGGATTCGAGCTCGGCCGGGCCGACCGCTCCGAGCGAGAAGGCGTGCAGTTGATTCTGAGTGGGATGGTCGCCGGAGTCCGGCTCATGCATCGCAGGATCTCGCACAGGCGGATGGGCTGAATTCGTTCCTCTTCAAACGGGACTGGCGGCGCAGAACTCACACGAGCTCGGTGCCGTTTGAGTCGATCAAGCCGGCGGCCTCCTCGCGAATGCGCTGCAGGACGCGAGACTTGGCCACGTAGACGGCCGCGACGGTCATTCCGAGCTCGGCGGCCACCTCGGCGCCGCTGGCGTCGTCCAACGTGAGGCGGCGAAAGGCCTGGAAGGTCTTGGGCTCGAATTCCTGCTCGACCAGGTCAAAGAGGCATCGAAGGACGTAACGGTCGTGCTCTTCGTCCCAATGACGATTGAGCGCGCTATCCGGGTCAGTGACCTCCTGCAGGATCTCATCGACGCTGCTGCCGCCGGTGGCCGGCGCCCGCGAGTTGCGCGACCGCCAGTAGTCGCTCAACCGGTTGGCGGCGATGGTGCGAAGCCACGACCGGAAGGCGCCGGGATGACCGGGGTGCCGGAACGACGGGAGGGACTTGACGACCGAGACCAGGATTTCCTGTGTCAAGTCGTCGCGGTCGCGCTCGGGGAAACTCTGGTGTCTTAGCCAGTTGGTCAGGAAGGGCCGGTACAGATCGGCGAGGTCTTTCCACGAAGCCTCGTCGCCTGCCTGCGCCCGGATCAGAAGGCTCTGTCGAGTCACGCTCATTGTGGAATCTCTCGCAGGCCCGAATTCGCGCCGTTGTCGAACGTTCGGTCTCTCGTGCGATTGTAACAGTTTCGGGGACAGACCGCAGCGTTTGCGGAATTGGAGCGTAACCCGGCTGGCGGCCTGCGCGTTTTGTCGCGTTCCGAGGAGATGCTGAAAGGTTTGGGGCCCGGACTACGCTTAATCTGGTATGCGGATCAGAGGTCACCGTGAGGGTGACCGGGACGATGCACGCATGCGGCGATGCGGATCCCAAACCCGCGTTTCGTTTCACTTCATCGCGGAGACACAACGTGAAGAGCTACAGCTCCATTTTCGAATTCAACTATCGGACGGAATCAAGCGCGGAAGTGCTCTGGGTCCATCTGCGCGGCCAGCTCGTGTACGAGACGCTCAAGGCGACCGAAGCTTGCTGGGAAGCCGTGCGTGCCGCGGCCAGGCCGTCGGTGATCCTCGATCTCTCCCACGTGAGTTTCATGGGAAGCGCGGCGCTGGGATCGCTGCTGTCGCTGCGGCTCTCGCTCGCTGCGCGGGGGTGCTCGTTGCGGATTTCGGCGGTGAGCGTCCCGGTCCGCCAGATCCTGGAGGTAACCGGGCTCATACGGGTCTTCACGATCGACGAGGAACCGGTTGAAACTGCGGCGTGAACCGGGGCTCGAGGATGAGGCGAAGCGACGGCGCGTTCTTTCGCGCCGTCGCCAAACTGGTCAGCAGAGGGGGTCAAACGGCGATGATCGTGATCGGATTGCGAATGATCTTCGGCGCACGCGGCCGGTATGCGATGCTGGTGCTCGGCCTGGCGTTCGCGGTCTTACTGAGCACTCAGCAAGTCGCCATCTTGCTCGGCGTGCTCGAGCGAGCGACGGGGCCTTTGCAGAACATTGGCGTTGCCGATTTGTGGGTGGTCTCGCGGGATACGAATTCGATCGACTTTCTGCGGGACATGCACGCCCGACAGCTCATGCGCGTGCGGTCGGTGAGCGGCGTCGAGTGGGCCGAGCCGATGATCACGTACAAGACCTTCGTCAACCTGCCTGACGGAGAGTATTTCAATATGCATCTGATCGGGATCGACCGATCGAGCCGGATCGGCAAGCCTCCCGAGGTGCTCAGCGGCGATCTGGCGAGTCTCGACCTGCCGGATACCGTTTTTCTCGATGTGTCGGACGGGAAGAGCCTGCCGCCGCTCTTGATCGGGGCTTTCGTCCATATCGGCGGGCGGCGGGCCAGGGTGGTCGGTACCTGCCGGGCCCGCGGCGGGCTCGAGGGCGGGCGCTGCTGTACACTTCGATCGATAACCTCAGGCGTTTCATTCCGCCGCTGGAGCGCAGTCTCAGCGTGATTCTGGTCAAGACCGGGCCGGAGATCGACGTGGACGCGGTCGCCGAGCGGATCAACAGGCTACCGGACATCATCGCCATGCGTGGAGACGAATTTCGATGGAGGTCAATGAAGTTTCTCATGGTCCGAACGGGTGTCGGCCTGAACTTCGCGATCACCGCCTTGCTCGGCTTCGTGGTGGGAGTGGTGCTGGCGACCGTCGGCTTTTACCAGTTTGCATCGGACAATCTCCCTTATTTTGCCCTGATGCGTGCCGTTGGTGCCCGGAATTCCACCTTGATCGGCGTGGTGCTGGTACAGGCACTTGTGGCGGGATTCATCGGCTACGGGGTTGGCATTGGGCTGGCGGCCCTGGCCACTCTTCCCGGGCTGGCTCCGGGTGCGGTGCTGGCATCTCGATTTCCATGGCCGCTGGTGTTGTTCGGCATGGTGCCGATGCTGGCGTGCATCAGCGTGGGGAGCCTGATCAATCTTCGTCGGGTGCTCAAGACCGACCCTGTCATCCTTTTCCAGTGAGTGTTCAACAATGCGTGGCGAAGCTTCGGCGCTCTACCTCAACAAGATCACCAAGACGTACGGGTCGGGACCGCGGGCGGTCCACGCGCTGCGGGGAGTCGACCTGCGCGTGGAACCAGGGCGGCTCGCGATGCTGGTCGGGCCCAGCGGGAGCGGCAAGACGACGCTCCTGTCGATCATCAGCGGTTTGCTCAAGCCCAGCGGCGGCGAGGTCGAGATTTTCGGGCGCTCATGGTCGGAGTGGGGCCAGAAGGGAAGCGGGAGCGGCACGATGGTCGGAATGGTGTTTCAGAAGTTCTACCTGATTCCGACGATCAGCATCCTCGACAATGTTGCCGTGGCGCTCTTCGTGCGGGGTGTGAGGCGGCGCGATGCGGAGATGCGTGCGAAGCGGGCGCTCGAAGAGGTGGGGCTGGGCGGCAGGCTCTGTGCGCTGCCGCGAGAGCTCTCCGGCGGCATGCAGCAGCGCGTGGCGCTGCGCGGGCGATTGTGGGCGAGCCGCGACTGCTGGTCTGCGACGAGCCGACAGCTAACCTCGATTCCGAGACCGGGCACGCGATCATGGAGCTGATTCTCCAGGCGAATCGGGGGAGCGACGAGCAAGGCCGGCCGCGGAGCGTGCTGGTCGTGACTCATGACCCGCGCGTGCTGCGATTCGCCGATGTGATCTATCACCTTGACGACGGCAGGCTGCGGCCCGCGGGCGAGGACATGCTGCTGCGCGTCTGGCAGTCTGGATTGACGCACGTTCAATGACCTTGCACCTTTTCCTTCCTCCGGCTTGCGCCGGGCCATCACGATCGGAGTGACAGCGATGATCAAGTGGACGACGATAGTCGCGGCCTTGCTCGGAATTCCTTTGACCTTGTGGGCGGTCCAGGCCTCCACAGTGCCGCCGCCTGTGATGGCACCTGATGAATCGCCGCCGATCAACCCGTATTCGAGCGGAATCGCCGCGGCAGGAACCGTGGAGGCCGCCAGCCGGAATGTCCGGGTTGCGGCAAGCGAGCCCGGCCAGATCGCTCGCGTGTTCGTCTGCGTGAACGATACGGTGAAGGCTGGAGACCCGCTCTTTCAGCTTGACGCGCGGCTGACCGACGCCGAGCTGGCGAAGGCTCATGCCGCCGTGGTGGTCGCACAGCGAGAGCTGGAACGGCTGCGCGACATGCCTCGTCCGGAGGAAGTTGCGCGGCTCCGGGCGGTTCTGGACGAGGCGACAGCGCGGCTGGAGCATAAACGGCGCGAGCACGAGCGGGCCCGCCGGCTTTACGCCGCGCAGTGCGCTCAGCAGTCAAGAACTGGGTGACGCCGTGCTGGCGCTTGACGTGACACGAGCGGGTCAAGCGCAGGCACAGGCAGACCTGGACCGCGTGCGGTCGGGGCCATGGAAGCACGATCTGAACGTCGCCGAGGCCGCGCTGCGGCGAGCCGAGGCGGAGGCCGACATGATCCAGGCGCGCCTCGATCGGTTGACGGTCCGGTCGCCGATTGCCGGGACTGTGCTCAAGTGTTACGTGGAGCCCGGTGAGAACGCACCGATCGGCGACAAGCCGGCGGTCATCGTCGGAGATCTCTCGGTCTTGCATGTTCGCGCCCAGGTGGACGAGCGAGACGCCGTGCGACTGGTGGCCGATTGTTGCGCAATGGCCTTGGTGTCGGATCAAGGCCAGCGCCGGCGCAAGCTCGAGCTTCTGCGGATCGAGCCGCTGGCTGTGCCCAAGAACCTGGCGACGGCTTCCAATTCCGAGGTGGTCGAGACTCGCGTGGTCGAGGTTCTCTTCCGACTGGAGCCTGGCAAGGCCGTGCGGCAGCTTTATCCGGGTCAGGTGATCGACGTGTTCATCAGCGGGGCAACCACGGCAGGACGGGAGAGCATGGGGAAGTGACCGCCGGGTATAATGCCTCGAAAGGAACCAATTGATGCAGATCACGAGCCCGCCTGTCGAAGACTGGCTGCGCAGCACGCCGGCGGGGCTTTTTTGCTCGCCCGGGGATTTTCTGATTGATCCGGTGCGACCGGCGAGCCGGGCACTGATCACACACGGTCATGCAGACCATGCGCGGCCAGGTAACGGCGCCGTACTCGCCACCGCGGGCACTCTTGCCATCATGCGCAGCCGGTTTGGCGAGAACGCCGGCTCCGGGCAGGCGGTTGCTTACGGCGAGAAGACGGTCGTGAACGGGGTGGACGTCACATTCCTGCCGGCCGGGCATGTGCTGGGCAGTGCGCAGATCGTGCTCGAACATGGCGGCCGCCGGGTCGTTGTCTCGGGTGATTACAAGCGCAGGCGCGACCCCACCTGCGAGGAGTTTACCCCACTTTCGTGCGATGTGTTCATCTCCGAAGCGACGTTCGGGTTGCCGGTTTTTCACCATCCGCCGGACTCTACGCAAATCTCCAAGATTCTGGAGGCGCTCGAGCGTGAGCCGGAGCGCTGTTTGCTGGTTGGCGCTTATGCACTGGGCAAGTGCCAGCGGGTGATCTGTCTGCTGCGCGAGGCAGGTTATGAGGAAACGATCTACCTGCACGGGGCGGTGATTGCCTTGTGCGATCTGTACCGGCGGGAGGGGGTTGATCTTTGTCCGCTCGAGCCGGTTCAGGACGTCGACAAAAAGGCGCTCGAAGGAAAGATCATCATGGCACCTCCCTCGGCGCTTGCCGATCGCTGGTCGAGGCGATTGCCTGATCCGATCTGTGCGATGGCATCGGGCTGGATGGGCATACGCGCGCGGGCGCGGCAGAGCGGGGTCGAATTGCCGCTCGTGATTTCCGACCATGCGGATTGGGATGAGCTGTTGCAGACGATCAAGGAAGTGGGTGCACCCGAAGTGTGGATTACACACGGGCGCGAAGATGCGATTGTTTACTGGGCGACGCAGAATGGTTTCAAGGCGAGGCCGCTCGACATTCAGGGCTACGAGGACGAGGGTGATTGATGGAGGCCTTCGCCAAGCTTCTGGATAGTCTGTCGACGAGTGGTGGGACGCTGGCCAAGCGGCGGTTGATGGCAGATTATTTCAAGGCGACGCCTGATCCGGAGCGGGGTTGGGCGCTGGCGGCATTGGCCGGCACGCTGTCCTTCGCGACGGCGAAACCCAATGTGATTCGCGAGCTGGTTGCGAGCCGTATTGATCCCGTGCTGTATGCGCTTTCCCGCGACTATGTCGGCGACATGGCCGAAACCGTGGCGCTCGATCTGGCCCAACGATCGACGGCGCGAAGAGCCGCTGCGCCTGAGCCAGATTGTTGATATCTTGTCGCAAAAGGACCGGAAGACGTTGCAAACGCAGCTTGGCGAATGGCTCGATCAACTTGATCCCGTGGGCCGATGGGCGCTGCTCAAGCTGATCACGGGCAACATTCGCATCGGTGTTTCGGCACGGCTGGCGAAGACCGCTCTGGCGGACGGATTTGGCGCAGACCTCGATGAAATCGAACAGCTCTGGCACGGTCTGGCGCCTCCTTACGAGTCGCTGTTCGCATGGCTCGAAGGCAAGGCCGGGAAACCCGTGCCCGCGCGGTGTGCATCGTTCCTGCCGATGATGCTTTCCCATCCGATCGAAGAGGGCGAGCTGGAGGCGATTGATCTGGCCGAGTATCAAGTCGAGCCCAAGTGGGACGGCGTGCGGGTGCAGCTTGCGCGGTCGGGCGAACACGTCGCGCTCTACTCACGGACGGGCGACGATATCAGCGAGACGTTTCCGGACATTGTCAAAGCGGCGCTCGAAATCGACGAGCAGGAGTTCGTGCTCGACGGCGAATTGCTGACGAAGGATCAAGGCGAGATCGCGCCGTTCAATGCGCTTCAGCAACGGCTCAACCGGAAGAAAGTCACGCAGGCGATGCTTGCTGAATATCCGGGTCACATCCGGCTTTACGATATCCTGATTGATCAGGGTGAGGATGTTCGGGGGCTGTCGCTTCGCGAACGGAGAGCGCGGCTTGAGAGCTGGTATGCGCGGCATCGGTCGCCGTGCATGGATCTTTCGCCGGTGCTCTCGGTTGGAAGCAAACAGGAGTTGCACGCATTTCGGGACGGGGCGCGTGCGCGCTCGCAGAGCGGGGTTGAGGGCGTGATGATCAAGCGGCTGGAGAGCCCGTATATCGCGGGCCGGCCGCGCGGGCATTGGTTCAAGTGGAAGCGGAACACGCTGACGCTCGATTGCGTGTTGCTTTATGCGCAGCGCGGCAGCGGCAAGCGATCGTCGTTCTATTCAGACTACACATTTGGCGTGTGGCATGAGGACAAGCTGCTGCCGATCGGCAAAGCCTATTCGGGATTTACCGATGAAGAGCTTTTGAGGCTGGACAAATGGATCAGGGCCAACACGATCAATCGGTTTGGGCCGGTGCGCGAGGTGAAGCACGAGCTGGTGTTTGAGATTGAATTTGATTCGATCCACGAGTCGAGCCGGCACAAATCGGGGCTGGCGATGCGGTTTCCGCGGGTGCAGCGGATACGCTGGGACAAGCCGGCGGCGGAGGCGGATACGCTGGAGAATGCGCGGAGGCTGGTGGTGTGAGGGGGGGGGCGATGGTGGACACAGTGGCTTCCGAGATAGAACTTGGCGAAACTCAGGAAGAGGCGAGTGAGATTGGGATTAAGATTGGGATTAAGATTAAGTTTGACGAAGACGACGCGGAACTTCATAGGGAAGAAGAGGCGTCGGAAGAACTCGGCGGCGAAACATCTGGAGGCTCAACGTGCGACTCAGGAAACTCATCGAGGCCCTGACGGAGCTATCGGTTCAGCGCGGGCCTGATGTCGAGATCAGGACCATGCCGGTTTTCATGTTCGATCCGTCCAAGGGGAGGAAGCCTGGAGTCTGCTCGTTTTATGTGGGCGAGCAGACGGGTTTGTCCAACCAGTCGAAGCGTGTCAAGACGACGCGAACTGTGATCATGGAAGTGTCGTGAGCTCAGGCGGCTCTGCATCATGTCGGGCGTGCTTCGAGAGGAACTCACGCAAAAACGAATGAGATCGTTCGAGCGAGCTGTTCGGAACGAAAAACAAACATGCGATCACGCAAAGCCGCAAAGGCGCAAAGCAGAAAAGGCGAAAGCAGAAAAGCGCCAACGGAGAGATCGGTGGTCGCCGTGGCGGGCTTGGTCGCACGTGCGCGCATTGGCCCCGTTTTTTCAAAATGGCAAGGGCTGATAGCCACGTGACCCCGTATCCACTCTGATAACTGCCGGCTGCTGTCAATAATGCGACGTATGTCCTTTCCTCTTATTCCTCTTCTCGTCCTCTTTGGCGCTCTACCCACTGCTGCTCCCGCTGGCACCTTGGACGGACCGGGGAATGTCACGATAGCGATGGGCGGCGAGAACTACCTATGTCCCTGGTTCCGGCCTCCGAGCAACTCGGTCAGCCGTGCAAGCAGGACATCACAGCGAGCGGCATCCTGGTCAGCCACGTACCTGATGGCGCCCCTCGCAAAGCTTGCCACTTGGTCATCGCGGATCTGGAGGGGAGTCGCGCCCGCCCCAACTAACCCCACCAGGTTGTCCAGTACCGTGTCTATGATCCAGGACGGGGCCTCCCCGCAGAACGCTGGGTCCTTCATTTCGAGCGTCGACTTGAGATCCATAAGGCCATCTACTGTTTCACTCATTTGAGCGGTTCCGTTGCTCCGAACATTTCGTCACGAAGCCATTCACCTGGAGAAACCGGAACAGGTCCGTTTATGGCAATCTAAACAACCAGTCTAATCTTCTCGCAGTTCGCTCGGATCGTTTTCCACCTTCCGCGGACGGCCTGCCGGACGATAAGCCGACGCCGACCCAAGCGGCTTCGCGATTTCCTTTTGCCACTCTGGCCGGCCGTAGGGACGGCCTCGCTATACGCACCGGCGAAGTGCTGCCAGTTCCCGCCCGTCATCGGCCTGATTGACTCGCTCGACCCAATCCGGTGGGACTTACTTCAGCGGGCCAAGCTGCCAATGACGACTGTTCCTGTTTCGCCAATGGCGGACCGGACCCGGTTTCCTCGCTGCGATCGGTCGGATCCAACGTCAGTAACGAATGGTGCCGTCATGTCGTTGTTAAGTGTTGATTAAGTTGGATTTTCTGTGCGTCGTTGAGGGTGCGGATATTTGGCGGTTCCGGGGCCTTGTGCGGCTTGCGCCCTGGCCACTCTCGGCGAGCCTTGGCGCTGGCCTGATGACGGGGGATAACTCGGCAACGCTCGAGACGCTCGGCATAGCATGTTGTCCGCCGCTGGTTCTGCGTTGTCAATTCCTTGCGAATGGCCAACAGCACCTTCCGCGGACTGATTACCGCTTCCCCTTCGTTGTCTGTTGCCGACCGGTGCGCCAGGTCTGCATGGGCCAGCAACACCTGCAGTGCCAGCAACGACACCTCTGCTTCGCGATGAGCCAACCGGACGGTGCGGCTGGAGAGCTTGATCTTATTGATCGTTCGCTTGTAGGTGCGAAATAGGCCTTCGTTCCGCCACCTCCAGCGATAAAATTCGGCGGCCGTTTCCGCTGTCAGCCGCGCTGGATCAAGAATATCCGTCAACAGCCAGACGTCCGTCTTGGCCTTGCGCGACGCTCGGATTCGGATCAAACGGCACTTAACCGGCGGTTTGCCTTTCTTCTGACCTCGCTCGGGCCAGTAGTAGACAACCCCCTCGGTCCATTCGGGCAGTGTCGCGTCTTCCAACGTGTAGAGATAGTTCTTCGACGACAGCCGCATGAGAAACGATCGCTTCTTACACAGGATGTCCAGCGCCAATTGGTAACCCATGTAGGCCGCATCGGCGATGATCAGGGCTCGCGCCGGCAGCGTGTTCAGGAGCTGCAGCAGGTGTTGTCGCTCGTCGGCGTTGCCGGGACCGAGGCGCCAAGACCACAAAAGCCCAGTTCCCAAATGCACGAAGGCAGTCACCCAGACCATGGGGGTGGAGTCCGCCTTGCCGCCCGGTTTCAGACGCGCTTCCAGTTCGGCTGTGTGGGGACACTCCAGCTTTGAGCCGTCACACCCCATCGGTACAAAGCCGTTGACCAGCAATTGCTCGCCCAACCGACGCTGGATATGACACCGGACGCCCGCCGCAAAGACTCGGAGCTGGAGCATGGGTATACGGCTAAGTGCGTTCTGGAATCCCTGCAACGTCCTGCCTGGACGCTTGCGAGTTTCGTGGGTCGTTATATAGAACATGCGCGCGGTCTCGAATTTCTCTTCCTGCGAATCCCCGGCGGACCAGGTCATGGCCAGTGCGATCATGAGTAGCGGTTGCAGGTCCCATCGGGGCGCCGTGCGCTTTCTTGGGACGGCCTGTCGGGCTTGCTTGAAGACCTGCGGCGTGAGAAACTGCCGCACGAAGTCCAGCAGGGACCGCGGTTGCTGTAAACTACGCAGCTTCCGTGCTGCTTTCATCGCCGTTTTCCTTCCATGGAACGGGTGGTGTGCGTTCGAGGCAGTTTCGCCACGTTCGGAAGCCGATTTTTCGCGCTGCGCCCTACGATCGGCAGAATCGGATCTCGGTTGAGGAAGAGAGCCGAATTCTTTCCGATTTCCGGCAACCACTTTGACCTTTCTGTAGATCGTTTGGGGTGGAGAGACTTACCCGATCGTCAGCCGTGGGCTGAGGAGGGGGTATGGGGCATCCTTTACTCATACGGCAAACACACGGGTTATCATCATGACATCCCAAGCGAAAATTGCGGCGAACCAAGCGAACGGACGGAAATCTCGAGGACCGGTCAGTCCTCTCGGACGGTGCATCTCGTCCATGAACGGCCTGAAGCACGGCAGGCGTTCCAAGCGGCTCGCCATGATGACGGATATGTCTTATTCGTGCCAGGAACGCCGGATGAGGTGGATGGTCCGGCATGACGCCAGCAATGATATGGAGGAATTTCTCATCTCGCGGAACGCGGGTCTGGCCACGAAGCTCGAACGCATCGATCGCGCAGACGCGGAAGCATTTCGAAGCTCCATCGAAAACGCGGACGAAAAGGAACACGACGAGGTGCTCGCGCTGGGGAAACGCCTCTTTTTTGATCGCTGCGGATCCATGGCGAGTTATGGACTGAAGCCGGACCGCGCGCTGAAGGTCAAGACTTCCTTCGGCGGGCTGGCACTGGAAGCGGATGAGCCGCAGTTGATTGTCAGGAAAATGGCATCGAGCGAGCTCGGGACGGCGCTCTTGCTGGAAACCTGGCGCGCGCTGCGAGCACGGCTTGAACCGGGGAAATTCTGGCAGTCGCCCGATCGGTTCAGGGCCACTCGCCTCTTGGGACGTCAGCCGATCGACTCGCGCTACGATGACGAAATCGCCACGATCTTCTTAGCGAGCGCCACGCTCGAGCCGGGGAAGCGCGAGCCGTTCCGGGAACTACGCAGCGATCTTGATTCCGCTCAGCTTGAGGAGCTGCAAAGGCAAGTGGCCAAACGCTTTCCCGAGCTGGCGGCGCTTGAGGATCAAGCGGAGTGCCGGCAGATCTTGCTCGACCTCGTCGATCGGAACGTCGAACAGCTTGAAGAGATCCTGGCGACGTATCAAGCGAACGCGGACGCGGAGGCGGAGCGGGTTGTCGCTCGGGAGGGATTTGATACCGGCCCCAGGGGCAAGCAACTGCACGACTACGAGTTGAAGTATCAGCGCGCGCTGAACCAGGGAATCGGGGTGTACAACAAGTTGACCGGCGGGAGACGGGGGGAGTGGGACGCAGAGCGGGCGGGCGCCGAGCGGAGGGTGCCGCCTTCATTCGGCACGGGACCAGATGACCATGCGCGGACGACCGGCGAGCCGGCGGACGGCACAGGGAGTGTGCCTGCAACAACGGGCGGGGCCGAGAGGGGATGGGAGTCGGTCAAGGTCGAAGCTGCGGACGTTCTGGCGTGTCAAGGGTTTCTGCCGGAACGGTACACTGGCGGGGCCAGTGCCACACAGGACGAGGACAATGGCATAGCCAGTGCCACACAGGACGAGGGCGCTGGCGCATCCGCTGCCACCACCCTTGCATTGAGCGAGGAGGACACGACCTCGGGGGTTCCAGGGGCGTCCGAAGCCGGCATGTGCGGGGAGGGGAAGCCGATGGCGGCGGCTGCCGCGGCGCGCGAAATTGCGACGAACGAACCCAACTGGGATCATGATGTGGTCGCCGTTCAACGTGAAGAGAACGTTGAAGTTGTGGCGAATTTCGACGCTTTCTCGGGACTTGACACACTACAAACGAACCCAACGCCGGCCGTGGGGCGGAAAGAAGTCGAATCTCGAGATACGAGATCCGAAGGGGATCGAAATCCGGCGGACGAAGACGAGGCGTTGGATAGGGAGAGATCGGAATGTGTGAGGCGTGGTGATTCGAGGGGGGACGCTGCGCCGCGGCGCGACGGAAGGTCTGCGCGCCGGCCGCCGCGGTCGATTACGGCGAAGCAGATCGGCGAAGCCTGGATGAGAGCGAGACGACGCCCGGAGCGACCCGGCATCCGGCGCGGGGAAGAGGAACTCAGACTCATTGCGCAGCTCGATAAAATGGCGGCGGCCGCGGCCCTCGCGCCGAGCGCTGAGCGACCAACGCCCCCAACGGAGGGATTGTTGCGACCAACATGAACGCGGCCCACGCCACACTCGCAGAGCCAGCGCCAGATATCCATGGGCGGCTGGCCCACATCCGGCGGTTGTCGTGGGGATTCTTCGACGGATAGGATGGGGAACGTGCATATCTCAAGCGTTTGGGCGGTGAGCATGATGGCTGACGACAGCGACGATTTTCGGCGATTGATGGACGCGGTGCTCAGGGGGGACGGAGACGCTCTGGCATCGTTGTTCTCGGTGTACCGGGATCGGCTGCGCAGGATGGTTGAGCTGCGATTGGATGCCCGGCTTCGGGGCAGAGTGTCGCCGTCCGACATCCTTCAGGAAGCGTACATCGGTGCACTCCAGCGATTGCCGCACTATCAGGCGAGCGCGGACGTACCGCTTTTTGTATGGCTTCGCTCGGTGACCATGCAACGACTGATTGATGCGCATCGACGGCATCTGGGGGGGCAGGCTCGTGACGTGAGCCGGGAGATTCACCTGGGCCAGGTCGAGGCGATCGAGGCTGGATCGGGACAGATCGCCGAGCTGATCGCGAATACGACATCGCCCAGCCTGGCGGCCCGGCGGGGAGAGATCATGGCGGTTGTGCGCGAGGCCCTCGAGCAGCTCGATGCGATCGACCGCGAAGTGCTGGTGCTGCGGCATTTCGAGCAGATGAGCAATCACGAGGCGGCCGCGGCGCTGGCGATCAAGCCGGCTGCCGCGAGCAAGCGGTATGTGCGAGCCGTTGAGCGGCTCAAGACCGTGCTGGAGCAAATTTCGGGGCTGGAAGGGGGCTCGACGTGAACGAGGCGGAGAGGCATGCGACTACGTTCGACACGGTTGACATCGCAGGCGACGGCGATCGTGAACCGTTCGAATGCGTGGCTGAGGAGTTTGTCGAGCGGTGCCGGCGTGGCGAATCGCCGTCGGTCGGCGAGTACCTGGAGCGCTATCCGGAGCTTGCGGAGACGCTGCGCAAGCTACTGCCGGCGGTGGCGATGATCGAGCGGCTGGGGCAAGGTGCTTTTCCGCAGGCGGAGACTCAGGCGGCTGGCAAGATGCCGTCGGTGCTTGGCGAATTCCGAATCGTTCGCGAGCTTGGGCGCGGGGGGATGGGTGTTGTTTATGAGGCGGTCCAGGAATCGCTCGGGCGGAACGTGGCACTGAAGGTCGTCCACCAGATGCAGATGGATGGGAGACGGCTCGAGCGGTTTCATCGCGAAGCTCTGGCGATCGCGCGGCTGCATCACACGAACATCGTGCCGATTTTCGCTGTGGGCGAACACGACGGGCTGCCGTATTACGCGATGCAGTACATACGAGGCCGCGGGCTCGATGCGGTGATCGAAGACTGGAGGCGCGACAAGAGACCGCTGGATGGAGAGCGGCGGCGGTTCGTGGCGCGGGTTGGCATCCAGGCGGCGGAGGCGCTTCACTATGCACACGAGCAAGGGATTCTGCACCGGGACGTGAAGCCGGCCAACTTGCTGGTCGACGAGCACGAGTCACTGTGGATCACGGACTTTGGTCTGGCGAAGCTTGCGGGCCAGGACGATCTCACGCGAACCGGCGATGTGATCGGCACGCTGCGGTATCTGGCTCCTGAAGCCTTGCGAGGACGCACCGGGCCGGAGAACGACATCTACAGCCTGGGACTCTCGCTGTACGAGCTGATCACACTGAACTCTCCATTCGGCGACGTGAGTGCGAGCGAGCTGCTGCGCCAGGTGAGCGACAGCCAGCCGACGCGGCCGCGCAAGCTCGACCCGACGATTCCGCGTGATCTTGAAACCATCGTGCTGAAGGCGATCGCGCCGGAGCCGGGAGACCGCTATGCGACCGGGCTCGAGCTGGCCGAAGATCTGCGCCGGTTTGTCGAGGACCGGCCGATCCGGGCGCGGCGGGCGACGGCATTTGAGCGAGTTGTGCGGTGGAGTCGCCGTAACCGTGCGATTGCGGCGCTAGGGGCGACGGCTGCGGCGGCGCTGTTACTCGCCGCGATTGTGGGATGGGCCGGCTATGCGAGTACCCGGCACGCGCTCGAGCGCTCCGATGAGAACGTGAAGCTCTCGCTGGCGGTTTTCGGCGAGCTGTTTGATAAACTCTCGCCGGACGAGAGCTTTTTCCCGCCGCCGACGGGGCGGCGGGGTGCGCGCCGGAGGGGGCCGCCGGGAGCGTTCGGGCGAGGGCAGCCGCGCGGAGGCGAAGGGGGAGTTGGACCTCCGAATGAGTCAGGGGGCGAGATCGAGTCTCGGCCTGGGGAGGGACCGGCGCGGCGGCGCCCCCCTGGGGAGGGGCCGGGCGGATTCGAACCTGGTGGCCGGAGAGAGAGTCTGCCTGGCCCGGGTGGAAACCCGTTTGCGAGTGATCGGCCGATGGCGGGCCAGGGTTTCGGACCTCCCCGAGCCGGGGACGCAGAGGCTGACTCAGCCCTGCTGCTCTCGGTTCTCAACTTCTACGAGCAGTTTGCCCGGCAGAACGCGACCAATTCACGGCTGCCGGCGGAGGCCGCGCGGGCCTATTTCAAAGTGGGCTCGCTCCTGTCGCGGCTCGATCGTTCCAAGGAGGCAGAGCAGGCGATGGAACGGGCGGTCTCGATCTTCGAGGAACTGGCTGCGCGGTTTCCGAACGTCACGGAGTACCGCTCGAAGATTGTCGAGATCGCGATCATGACCGACCCCTGGTCGGTCGATCCGTCGTTACTGGGCACACTGGAAAGGCGGCTAGGGCGGGCGCGAGAGCTGGTCGACCAACTTGCGGGCGAGAACCCGCGGAATCTGGACTATATCCAGTCGCAGATCCACGTTTACGCGAAGCTGGGCGCGGTGCTGCAGCGGCGGGATCGGCCCGAGGACGCGGAAGCTGCGTATCGGAGAGCCATCGACTTTGCGGGGACGCTGATGGGTCGCGCCAGCAACCCGGCGCGGGCGACGATCGACCGGGCTGATGTGCGAGAGGCACTGGCGCTGACTGGTCCTCGAGCGGGGCGATCACGACGTGGCGCTTGGGCTGCTGGAGGGGGCTGTGGGCGACTTGCGATCGCTGCACGGAACGCTGAGGCTTCGGCCGATGCTGGCGGAGAGGTTCGCGAGCCTGGCGGAAGGCTTCCGGAAGCTTGGCGACCTCGAGCGCGCGGAAACGGTCTCGAGCTTTCAGTTTTAAGTTGTCAGTTGTGGGTTGTCAGTTGTGGGTTGTCAGTTGTTAAATGCGTGCGCCCGCGACGGTGGTCTGCGGTTGATGTCGCCGTGTTTTGCAACTGACCACTGACGCCGCGCATTCGTCATTTGTCAGTTGCAGAATGCACGCGAATCGAGGGGCGATTCTCGTTGAAAGTGCAAAAGCGCACAAGGACGCTGCCGGGCGGGGCACTGAAAGCGCGCAGATTTAGCCAAGGTCGCACTTCTATCGGCCTGATCGCCACAACCCGAAGTGGGCCCAGAAATATATAGACATTCTTCGTCGCCGATTGCTGTCGGATGGCGTATACTAAACGTAGCGAGAATGTACGCGCCTCAATGTCAGAGACGTAGCCTCATTCTCGTTCCCACCAGCTTTGCCGTGGATCAATGAGGGGGTTTCAACCATCGACCTTCCTGTCTCGAACAAGTCCGATCCCTGGCCTGCGATGGTGCGCCGGATGAGCCTCGGCCCTGCTGAGAACCGCGACTGGGGCGGGACGGAGTGTCACTCGAAAGTGCTCACGGATTCTCATTTTTTATCACGGCTGGTGAAGTTCGTGACCGCAAGGAAATCCAACTCGCAGTTGGACTTGCGCAAAGAGCTTCCCTCTTCCGGTGGGCGCGGACCTTTAGAGCACCCAGGCCCTCGTTTTATCTGTGGTGCGTGCGCCAATCGCGATCTTCAATGAGCGACATTCGACGATCGGCGGTCCGCTCGTGGTCGCGGGGCAACGTCAGGCTGAAGCCTGACCTACTTGGGGGGTGGGTGCGGGGGATTGTCAGGCTGAAGCCTGACCTACTTTCATGTGTGGATCGAGAAGCCCCTACGGTAGTCGCGCCTGATGAACTGGTCGGCGGACGGGACGTTCTTGGCTTTCATCGCGACGGGGTCCCACTCGATGGTGGTGCCGGCTTTGAGGGCGACGACGCCGAGCAGCACGGTTTCGGTGAGGCGGCTCGCGTAGTCGAAGTTGGACATGGCCTTTTTTGGGTCGCCCGTCTTGATGGCGTTTACCCACTCGGTGAAGTGGCCGGGTGAGCGCGGGAGGCTTGGCTTGGGTTTTTCCGCATCTTTGAATTTGTCTTTGGGAAGCAGGACGTGCTCTGCACCGTAGTCGTTCTTGGAGAAGAACGATCCTTTTTCACCGATCAAGAGGAGTCCGCTATCGGGAACCTCGAGACCTTGCAGGTGCTCTTTAAAGATTTTCTTGTCGCTGGGGAGTTTGTCACCGCCGTCGAACCAGGTCATGGTGAGGGGGCCGCGGCCGTTGCGCGCGCCGAAGCGGGTACGGATGATCGACCAGACCGGGTAGCTTTCTCGATCGACGATGCCGGAGGTGTCGACGACCTCGATCGACTCGGGTTCGAAGAGCTCGAGCGCCATGCAGGCGATGTTGATCGTGTGGCAGGCCATGTCGCCGAGCGCGCCTGTACCGAAGTCGAGCCAGCCGCGCCACTTGAACGGTTGATAGCTTTCGTGGTAGGGCCGGTCGGGGGCTGGGCCGAGGAATTCGTACCAGCGAACGTTGTTGGGGATTCCATGGGTCGACCTGGGGCGGCCCATTCCCTGGTCCCAGATCGGGCGATTGGTCCAGACCAGGATTTCCTTGATCGGGCCGAGCATCCCGGAGCGGATGAGCTCGACGCCCTCGCGAAAACCGGTCTCGCCGGTGCCCTGGTTGCCCATCTGGGTGCAGAGCTTTTTCTCGGCGGCCAGGGTGCGCATCAGCCGGGCTTCCTCGACCGACCAGGTGAGCGGCTTCTGGCAGAAGCAGTGTTTGCCCATGCGCATGGCCATGACACTGGCGGGAGCGTGGCTATGGTCGGGAGTGCTGACGGTGACGGCGTCGATCTTGTCTCCCAGGTCTTCGAGCATTTTGCGGTAGTCGAAGTACTTTTTCGCCTTGGGGTACTTCTTCCCCATTTGGTCCAGGACGTTGCTGTCGATGTCGCAGAGGGCGACGATTTCGCCGTGGGCGCCCGCGTCATTCGTGTCGCTATCTCCTTTTCCGCCCACACCGATGCAAGCGAAGCGCACTTTCTCGTTCGGCGACTGCGGCGGCGCTAGCGGCGGGAGCACCGCTCAGCAACAACGAGCCCGTACCGGCCAGAGCGGATGTGCGGAAGAATTCACGGCGGTCCATGGTGGAGACTCCGGGGGCGAGGATGGCGATGGCGGGTGCACGTGCACGGGAAAGCTGGGCGGGGCCTGGGTGCTCTTGAGGAGGGAGTGCTCGGGGGCCGGGCGCACCTCTGTCGAGCGATCGAGGCTCTTTCAGCATGCCTTTTCACGGCGGCAGTTGCAACCGGCTGCCGGCGGAGTGTCAGCGTTTGTCTTTGGCGGCGGCATGGAGCAAGGCGGCCATACCTTCAAAAAGAGCTCCCAAGGTCGACGCGGACTCCTCAGGCGCTTCGATGATGACATTTCCGCTGGGGGCACGGGTCACCTTGAGCTGGGAGAAGAACTGACGGACTTCGCCCGCGGAGGGCATGGCTGCGACGGCCGTGGCCGCGGTGGCTGGTGGACTCGAGGGGACTTGCGGGCGGGCTGTATCAAGAGGGGAAGCTGGAGCGGCAGACGCTGCTTCTCCATTGGCGGCAACGGCCCGGTCGTGCGATTCGTCGGCTGCCTCGATCAAGTCGTCGAAGGGATCGGCGACGGAATCGTCGAGATCAGCGTCGCTCGAATCGAGATCTTCATCGGCGGCGTTGCCTGTCGAAGCGGCGTGGTCGGTCGCCTCGGATTCGTAGAATTTCTGGACCTTGGCCAGGAAGCTCGAAGACTGGTCGAACTGAATCGAGTCGCTTTCGCCGTCGAAGAGGCCTTTGAAGAAAGCCTGCTTCGAGCCGACGAGTGCGGCGATGCGGGATTCGATGCCCTGTTCGGAGACGAGATTATAAACGTCGATGGGGAGCTTCTGGCCGAGGCGGTAGATGCGTCCGATGCGCTGCTCGAGCACGGCGGGGTTCCAGGGGAGCTCGATGTTGATGACGCAATTGGCGGCGTGCTGGAGGTTCAAGCCGACGCCGCCTGCGTCACTGGTGAAAAGGATTCGAAAGTTGGGATCGTCGTGAAATTCGACGATATTCTGGGTGCGCCTGCGCTGGCCTTCCCCGCCCGTGAAGAAGCCGCTGCGGAGGCCGTTTTCGCCGAGGAGGTCGCTGACCGCCCACTGCGCGAGGGAGAGCATTCGCCTCCACTGGCTGAAGACGACGATTCTGCGTCCCTGATCGATCACGAGCTGGCGGACGAGCTGGCGCAGCTCGGAGAGCTTGGGCGCGGAGAGGCCCTGGAGGGTGCTTTCGTCGGGGCGGCGTTTGTGGATCGTCGGCCAGAGATGCTCGAATTGAAGCTGAGCCATGCCGTTGGAGATGATTCGCTGGGTCGTCAGATAGCTCATCAGTTTCAAGAACTCGACTTGAGTCAGCGGTCGCTTGAGCGATCGCTGGACGATCTGGGCGATCGGTTGAATGAGGTCGTCGTGGGCGGCCTGCTGGACTTCGGTCATCTCGACGGGGACGCGGGTGTCGGTTCGCGATGGGAGCTGGTCGAGCACATCCTGCCTGACGCGGCGGACCATGCAGTGTTTGAGGCGGTCGCGAATGGTGTCGAGGTTACGGGCTCCGACCACCTCGTGGCGGCCGTCGGAGCGGATGGAGTGCAACGAGCTCAAGCGCCATTTGGGTTCGAGGGCCATGTCGTCGACCCACTCGACGACGGAGGCGAGCTCGTCGATGCGGTTTTCCATGGGCGTCCCGGTGAGTACCAGGCGATAGCGCGGGGAGAGGCCTTTGACGGAGAGGGCGGTCTTGGTCGCCCAGTTCTTGATGCGTTGCGCCTCGTCGAGGACGACCAGGTCCGGGTCCCAGCGGCGGACGGTTTCGAGGTCGCGGAGGAGCTGTTCGTAATTGATGATGAGAAAGGCAGCGGCGCGGCTCGAGTATGCGGCCTGGCGTTCGTCGGGAGGTCCGTCGACGACGTGGACGGGCAAATCCGTGAACGACGCCCATTCACGAGCCCATTGAGGCTTGAGTCCGGCCGGCGCGATGATCAGGCCGCGGCGGATGCGGCCGGTGTGCCGCAGAATATGACAGCAGGTGATCGCTTGCGCCGTTTTGCCCAGTCCCATATCGTCGGCGAGGAGCAGTTTGCCGGCGGCCAGGAAACGGTCGACCCCGGCGCGTTGGTAGGGGTAAAGAGGGCGTTTGAGCTGTTTGATGGCGTCGCGGATTTCGGCGGGGCGGAGTGCGATTGCGAGGCGTTCTTTGAGCGAGCGGCGTTCGTTTTCGAGCAGGTTTCGCAGGGCGGGGTCGTGGAGCGAGCCGGCGGCGGCGGCGGGGAGAAGCTTGAGCAAGTCTTCGACGAGCTCGATGCGGCGAGTGGGCTGGTCCACGAAACTGGACTTGAGTCGAGCGATCCCGTCGGCGCTGGAACGGAACCAACGAGCGGCTTGCGCGGAGCGGGAGGAGCGGGTCCTGGCGGCCTCGAGGTCTGTGTTCCAGTGGACGCGATCCAGCCAGTCGCCGATTCCCGTGAGCGGACGGATGGGGTTCCAGCACAGGGTGCTTGTTGCGGCGCGGTCGCCCCATTCCTGTTCCTTGTGCGCCTGCTGGAGGAGGCGAGGACGGGCGTGGAGGTGTTCGAGCACGACCAGGACGTGCTTGCAGACGCCGAGCGAGTTCTTGAGGAAATCAGGGCAGTTGCAGCGAGCGTCGATCGGATTCACCGCGTGCAGGACTGTCCGATAGGGCCGGGACGGCGATCCGGTGCGGCGGGTGAGATAGAAGCCGAGGAGCCGGCCGTCGCCCGGGCGCGCTTCGACGCGGAGGTTGTCCTTTCGGATCGAATCAAGTCGGCGGACGAGGGCGTCCATCGCATCGACGCGGGTGGGCCATTCATCGGCGGGGATGCAGGCGAGCACGTGGCGGATGAGCAAGTCGGGCGGGATATTGCCGGACTTGCGCCCGTGGCGAGAGAGCAACTCCTTGTAAGCCTCCGTCTGCTCCACCGGCGTTTCGAATTCGGCGACGGCGTCGATCATGGCAGTAGCTCCTCCATGTTGGGAAATGAGGTTTCCAAACGCCCACCATTATTCCGAGGCGGTTCGAGTCGTGCTAGAGCAGCGGTGTCCGATGGACAAGAATACGGCCGTTCGTTAGGCTCCCTCTTGCGGGAAAAGAAGCAGCAGACTGAACGTGACGGGCCGCGGGCGCGGCGTGTGAAGAAGCGTGATCCCATGGCATTTTCCGACGATCTGCGCCGGTACGGGCCGGGCGTCAAGAATCGACTCTCGCGCGAGGCGGCGCTCGCCTACTGCGCGCGGCTGGCGGCAGAGCACTACGAGAATTTCAGCGTCGTGACCTGGCTGACTCCGCGCGAGCATCGGCCGGCATTTCGGAGCATCTACGCTTTCTGCCGCTGGTCGGATGACCTGGGCGACGAAGTCGGCGACCCTCAGCGATCGCGGGAGCTGCTATCGTGGTGGCGCGACGAACTCCGGGCGATGTATCGGGGCGAGACGAGCCACCCGGTGATGATCGCGCTTGTGGAGACGGTCGAGCGATACCGCATTCCGATCGAGCCATTCGAACGGCTGATCTCGGCGTTCGAGCAGGATCAGGAAGTCACTGACTACGAGACGTTTGAGCAGTTGCTTGACTATTGCGAGCGATCGGCCAATCCGGTTGGGCAGCTTGTGCTTCACGTGGCCGGCGCCTTTGAGGCGGAGAATGTGCGCGTGGCCGATTCGATCTGCACGGGCTTGCAGCTTGCGAACTTCTGGCAGGACGTGGCGCGCGATCTGGCGATCGGCAGGATCTACCTGCCTCGCGAGGATCGGGATCGGTTCGGCTGTTCCGAGGGCGAGCTGCGGGCGGGAGTTTGTACGCCGGCCTACCGCCAGTTGATGGAGTTTGAAGTTGGGCGGGCGCGGGGGTTCTTTACCGAGGGGCGTTCTCTGGTGCGCCGGGTGCCGCGAGGGGTGGCGGTCGACGTCGATCTTTTCGTGCGTGGCGGCCTGGCCATTCTTGATGCGATCGAAGCGAGAGGCTTCGACGTACTGTCCGCGCGACCGAGTCTTTCGCGCTCAACCAAGCTGCGATTGATTGCGCGAGCGGCCGCGGCGCAGGGGATGAATGCGCTGGCGCGGATGTTGTTGCGAGGCGCGAGGATGGGCAGGAACGGCGGGATGCGCGATGCACGGGATCGCGAACTTCGATCGCAATCGGTAACGATTTCGCACCCGAGCGGGGAGGAATCGCGGTGAGCACAACGGAGGCGATTCAATCGAGCTATCGCTTTTGCGCCGCGTTGTCGCGACGGGAGGCACGGCATTTCTTTCACGCGTTTCTGTTGTTGCCCCGATCTCGAAGGAGGTCCATGTGCGCGCTTTACGCGTTCTTGCGGCACACGGACGATCTGGCGGATGAAGCCGGGCCGGCTGAATGGAAGGCGGAAGCGATTCGTTCGTGGCGGCTCGAGTTCGATGCCGCGCTTGAGGGTCGGGAGAGTCGCTGGCCGGGCCTGCCTGCCGTGGCGGACACGGTTGCCCGCCATGGAATTCCCGTGCATCTGCTGCATGAAGTGATCGACGGCGTATCCATGGATATCGAGCCGCGCGGATACGCGACGTTTGCGGATCTGGCGGAATACTGCCATCGGGTCGCGTCGGTCGTCGGCATATGTTGTCTGTACGTCTGGGGATATCGTTCCCAAGGGGGAAGGGCCGAGCAGCTTGCCGAAAGATGTGGTCTTGCACTGCAGCTCACCAACATCATTCGCGACGTGCGATGCGACGCGTGCAACGGGCGGATCTACCTTCCGGAAGATGATCTTGCGCGTTTCGGCGTGGGGCCGGAGGACTTGATCGCCACTGGTGCGCCTTGCGACGGACTGCGTGCACTGCTTGCATTCCAAGCACAGCGCGCGTTTGAGTATTACGAGGCGGGGCGTGAGCTCTTACCGCTCATTGCATCTGTGGGCAGGCCGGTGCTTCTGGCGATTCTTGGTACATACCGAGGTTTGCTCGACGAGATCGTGAGCCGGAACTACAACGTTCTTGACGGTCGCATTTCTGTTTCGCACTGGCGTAAGGCAGCCGTGGTGTTCCGCGCTGGCGGCCGGCTTCACTTCACGAGATGCAGGCCAAGACTTCGGCGGGACAAGCGACGAACAAGCACATCCAAAACACGACTGAGATGCAGACCATTCCGAAGCCCCCTGCTCCGCATGTCGTGATTGTCGGCGGCGGACTCGCGGGCCTTGCTGTCACCTCGTGTCTGGTGAATCGTGGTTTGCGGCTCACGCTACTCGAGAGCCGGCCGAGGCTCGGAGGCCGCGCGAGCTCGTTTCAAGATCCGGCGACCGATGAGCTTGTGGACAATTGTCAGCACGTCAGTATGGCCTGCTGTACGAACCTTGCAGACTTTTGCCGGAGGGTGGGGATCGATACGCTGCTTCGTCGCGAGCGCGAGCTGATTTTCCTGGACTGCGACGGCAAAGTCTCGCGATTCCGGGCGGGGTTGCTTCCCGCGCCTTTTCACCTTGCCGGCAGCTTTCTGCGAGCTCGGTTCCTGGGAGTTGGGGAAAAACTGCAGCTTGCGTGGGGCCTGGCGCGGCTGGCTTGTGGTCGCGATGAACGGCCTGGAGAGTCGTTCGAGAGCTGGCTGGTGCGGCACGGACAAGGCCGACGCGTCATCAAACTGTTCTGGGAGACCGTGCTGGTTTCCGCCTTGAACGAGCGGATCGGTCAGATGGATGTCGGTTATGCGCGCAAGGTGTTCCTCGACGGCTTCCTGCGCAGTCGCGACGGTTTTCAACTCGAAATCCCGATCGTCCCACTGGGAGAGCTCTACGGAACGCGGTTGGAAAGCTGGCTAGCGAAGCAAGGCGTGACGGTTCGTCTCAAGACTGGAATTGAGAAAATCGTTTGTGACGACGACGGCACGGCTTGCGGAGTGGCGCTTCGGACGGGGCAGTTACTCGACGCGGACATGATCATTCTTGCCGTTCCCTTCGATCGGGTCATGCGCCTGGTTCCCGAAGCGTTGCGCAAGAAGATTCCGGCTCTGGAGCGTCTCAACTGCCTGCGTGCCGCTCCGATCGCGGGGGTGCATCTCTGGTTCAACACGCCGGTGTGCCCGTTCGATCACGTGGTGACTCCGGGGCGACTCATCCAGTGGGTGTTCAATCACACGGCGATTCAGGGGCGAGGCGTGCCGATTTCCTGTGAAGGCACTGAGGCTGCGGCAGCACAGCGGGACTTCGCTGCCTCCGGAGCGGGCCAGTATCTCCAGGTGGTCATCAGTGCGTCGCACGACCTGCTGGCGCTCGACAAGAGCGCGATTCGCGATAGGGTCCTGGCGGAATTGGCCGAGATATGGCCGGCGGTCAGAACGGCGAGTCTCTTGAGATGGTGGGTGGTTGTCGAACACGGGGCGACTTTCTCCGTCAGGCCAGGTGTCGATGCGCTTCGCCTCGCTCAACGAACCGGTGCTGACGGGCTATTTCTGGCCGGGGATTGGACCAGCACGAGCTGGCCCGCCACGATGGAAGGGGCGGTTCGAAGCGGGTATCTGGCGGCGCAGGAAGTACTGAAGTCGCTCGATCAGCCGGCTCGGCTCATCCGACCGGGGCTCAAGCAAGGCTGGCTCGCGGGTTGGTTGTTCGGCGCCGCGGAGTCCGCACCGTCGCTGACAATCAACAATGGGAACTGAACTCGACGCTTTCCAGCCGTGACGCGCGAGTCGAGAAGGGAGGAGAAGAACTCAGGCTAACCGAATCAACGACATCCGGCGGGCTCGGAGGCGCCGTGATACGACGAATGCGATGGCGGCGAGGCCCCACATTGCCAGCGTGGCCGGCTCTGGAATCGGGGGAGGCGCAGGATTCAGTTCCTGGGCACCGAGCAGGCTGTTGGACGCCGGTTGATTTTGCGCGGCAAGGGCTTGATTGATGGCCTGGGCCGCCGCACTGCTGAATGTCGCACCTGGGTTCACCATCATCGCCCAACTCGCCAATTTGGAGTCAATGAAATTGCCCGTGGTGTCGTAGTTCTCGGGCACGCCGAAGGCGAGCATGAGCTCGTGAGAGATGTTGTGAGCGACGATCCATTCGAGCTGGTCGAGCGAACTGGCGGACTGGGCGATTTGATCAATGAAGCTGAACCCGTTGGCTCCGACCTGGGTCATTCCGATCGCGCTGGGGAGGGAGGAACTGGCGGTATTCGAGACGAGGCTGATGGTATGGAGTGCGGAAACATTGGGATTCTCGGTCAGCGAGACCGAGATGCCGCTCTGGCTGAAAGTTTGCTGCACTCTCTGGAGGACTGTGCTGTCGAAGCTCTGGATCTGCTGGGCGGTGGGTTGACCGCCGAAGAAGCTGGTCAACTGGCCGCTGTTGTACCAGGGTTGAGCACCGCCGGTGGTGATGGCGGCTGCCAGCGGGTAAGGGCCGTTACCGACATTGATAAAGGCTTGGACGGGCGCGGATGCGGCAATAGGAGCGGGTGCGACGACCGAGAGGCTGGTCGTCGCTGCGGCGAGATGGTTACTCAGCTTGCGAGGTATTCGTGACAACTGAGAGTGGTGTGGACGTAATGGGTGGCACGTTTGAGGGTTGCGAAGAGACCGGCTGGATATGCGAAAGAGGCTGGACGGTTGATGGCTGCGGGGTGGTGGCAGCGATTGGAGTCGATGATTGCCAGCTAGCGGGAGCCGTGTAAGTGGGGACTGGAACTGGCGGCGCCGGTGTGGGGGCACTTGCGCAGGAGCTGACGGCGGTGAGTTTGCGGTGGTTTGATTTTGGGTTGGTGGTGATGACGGAAGCGAAGCGCTAAGAGTGGCCGCTTGAACCGGGGCGAGCGGTGAGGATGCGTCCGGTGCGACGGATGTGGTTTGAATTGGGGTTGCCGGGGTGGTCGTCGGCGAGGCTTGAACCTGGGCTAGAGGGGTTTGCGAGGTGGTGTATGCGAGGGGACCGGTACCGGGAACTCCAGAGGGCGCCGCCAGATAGACAACCCAGTTATCCAGTCCGCTCGGCCAGGAGATAGCGTCCGCGTGTGCAGTGCCGGCGATTGTGCCACAGATCAACAGGGGCAAGATGAGCATTTTCCAAGCGGACATCGCGAACCTCCTGTTCCAGCCGAAGGGGCACGCCGTCATGACGGCCCCTGCCGCCACTTCAAATTCGTCCGAGTCGCCGAGGCAGCCCCAGTCGTGTGCGCGTACATTATCGCTTTGGATTTTGCGGGTCGACTTGAAGCCCGAGGCGGGAGCGAAGTGAAGTGCGATCGACCGGCGTGTTGAGCAATTGCCGTGCCAGATACCATGCGAGGGTGGGACATCAGCGACAGCGCGACGATCGGCGGGGCGTCGAGTTTGCCTTAAGTAAGGAATTTGATGTCTGTTCAGAGAATTTGTCGTGGGTGCGAATGAAGGTCCGAGCCGGTGGCTGTCGCGGATTCTCCGAATTCTGTCGGTCTGGTTGTTCTTACAAAACGCGAGCGTTGTTGCAATCGCGTTGCACGAAAGGAGAAAGCTGAACTCATGCGTGCTTTTTTCCGGGGCGAGTCCGACCGGGGGCTATTCGGACGAAACTGGCGCTCAGTAGGCACTGGGGTGCCGGCCAGCGCCCAGGATGCTACAGGCTTGGATCACCTCAAGGCCCAGCACCTTCGCCCGAGCAAGAATCTCAGGAGATTCCGAGCCGGGATTGAGCCAGAGCTCGCCGACGGTCTTGCGCACCAATTCATCGAGCAGCGCGAGACCAATTTTCGGAGGTACATAGAAGCTGACCTGGTCGAGTGCGGTCACGGGAAGGGAGTCCAGGTTCGGGTAAGCGGTCAAGCCCTCCACTTGCTTGAGCATGGGATGGATGGGAAAGACGGTCCAACCCGCGTCGTGAAACGCGCGAACTGCCTTGTTCCCGAACTTCGTCCGATCGGCGCTGGCACCAACCACGGCAATCGTCTGGGCGAACATTATCGCTGCCTCCATCGTGTCTTGTGGTACCGAAACGCGACTGTTGTGGGTAGGAGCCCCGGCCGAGTTTTCGAGGGCAGATCTGATCGCACCCGCACCGGGTCATGGAGAACTCCCAAGAAGCCGAGCCATTTTCTGGCACTCTTCTCCGGATCTTGTTGATGATAAACGCGGGGGATTGGGTGCGCACAGGCTCACCACGGCTGTTGGCAAGCGAAGGGTGGGAGTTGGAATCCTGCAGCTCGAATGAGATAGCGATGCGCCGCGAACGACTTCGGGTACAATCGAAAGTTGGACGATCGCGGGTATGCGAGGATGGGTGGGCTCAGCCGAAGATGGGACCAGATGTCTTTCGTACTGGAATTGGCCATGCACGATGAACTCTCGAGGATCGACGATGCGTTGCAGGCGCTTCGGGCAGGCGGTGTCGTCATCGTTGTCGACGATGAGGACCGCGAGAACGAGGGTGACTTTGTGGTGGCAGCCGAAAAGGTGAGTCCCGAGACGATCGAGTTCATGATCACGCACGGGCGCGGGCTGTTGTGCATGCCGATTCTTCCTGACGCGGCGAGCCGGCTTCAGCTCGGACCCATGGTCGAAAGAAACACAGCCCCACACCAGACGCCGTACACTGTTCCAGTCGATCACGTTTCGTGTCGCACAGGCATCAGCGCGCAGGAGAGGGCGCGGACGGTTCGAGCGATCATGGACCCGGCGACCCGTCCAGAAGAACTGGTTCGCCCGGGACATCTGTTTCCTCTTGTGGCAAAGGAAGGGGGCGTGCTTCGGCGGGCCGGGCACACCGAAGCCACTGTCGACCTGGCACGCCTGGCGGGGCTGGCTCCGGCGGGCGTGCTATGCGAAGTGCTCGACGGCACGGGCGTGGCCAGCCGGCAACGACTGCATGAGATCGGGCGGGAGCATGGTCTGCCAATCGTTTCGATAGAGGGCTTGATTCGATATCGCCGAATGCGCGAGAAGCTGGTGCATCGGATCGCCGAGGCGGATTTACCGACGCGTTATGGTCGCGGCCGCATCATCGGCTATAGCGTCCAGCACGAGCCCGGCAACGAACCGATCGCGATCGTGATGGGCGATCTTGGGGCGGTTGAAACTCCGCTCGTGCGACTGCATTCCTCGTGCTTTACGGGCGATTTGCTCGACTCACTGCGCTGCGATTGCGGCGACCAACTCCGCATGGCCCTGGCAATGATCGGGGAGGAAGGGGCGGGCGCGCTCATTTATTTGCCGCAGGAGGGGCGTGGGATCGGGCTGATTGAGAAAATCCGAGCGTATAAACTTCAAGACAGCGGACTGGACACCGTGCAGGCTAACGTCGCACTGGGTTACCGCGCCGACACCCGTGACTATGGCATCGGTTTGCAGATCCTCAAAGACCTTGGGCTCTCGCGCGTGCGGCTCTTGACGAATAATCCGAAGAAGACCGACGCATTTGTATACTACGGTTACGAATTGACGGTCGTGGACCAAGTTCCCATTGTCGCACCAGACGTTGCCGAGAGGCGGCGGTACCTGGACGCAAAGCGCGACAAGTTGGGACACGCGCTACCGACTGCCAGTTGCTGCGAATCGGCCCCGGCAGTGGAGCATTGAGGCCGGTGACGTGGCTTTATCACGCGAAGGAACTTCGATGTTCACGAACCGCGACGAACGACCAAATCGGCCGGAGCCGAGGAACCGCGCGATTCTCCTTTCGCTGGGTCTGGCACTTGGATTCGGCTCATCAGTCTGCGGCCAGACTGTCGAGAAGAACTTGATCGAGCCGGGGCTGAAGAAAGACAACCCCAGGGCCCGCGCCCTCTTCGAGGAAGTAGCCAACGCATACAAGGCACTGAATTGTTATTCGGACAACGGGGAGTTTGTCCTTGCGTTCAAGGTCGGCGGCATCGCCCAGAAGCAAGTGCTTCCGATGAAGATGACATTCGCGCGGCCGAATAAACTCGATTTCGATGGCGGACAAGTACGCATTACCGGTGACGGTGTAACGCTGACGACGGCCGTGCTCCCTCTGAAGCGCTACACGGTCATGCCGGCTCCGAAGACGCTTGGGATCGAAACGTTTCGTGAGGGGCCGATCGGAGCCATGATCTTTGGCGGCCCGGCGGGTCCGCCGATGTTTGTTTTGTTGAATTTTCTAATGGGAGTGGACCCGGCGGTGGGCATCGCGCAAATCGGCGGCACGCTGCAATTACCTCCGGCGCCTCTCGCCGACCTGCGAACAGCCGACACCAAGGCGAAGCGCGTTGCATTAATGATCGAATTCGCCGACCGAACGAACCGGTTCATGCTGAACGTCGATCCAGCCACCAAGCTGCTCTCCTCGATTGAGATCATGGTCGATCCGGAACAGCTCGCGCGAGTAGTACCCAAGGGACAAGAAATTGCTGTCGAGTGGTTCGGCTGGAAGTCCGGCACGATCGCGACCGAACTTCCGAAGCAGTATAGTTTTGTGTATAAAGCACCGAACGGCTTTACCAAGATTGACTCGCTTGCGGAGCGGGAGGCTCCGACAGGACATGGCTTACTCGGTAAACCCGCGCCGGCATTTACCCTGACTGTCCTCGACGGGGTGGGAAAGACCAAGACCATCACGAAGGCCGAACTGGCCGGCAAGGTGGTCGTGATTGACTTTTGGGCCACGTGGTGCGCACCGTGCATGCAGGAGCTTCCAGAGATCCAGAAACTCGTCGAGTCGTACGCGGCTTCCAAGAAAGACGTAGTGATCGTGGCGCTGAGCCAAGACAACGAGCCAGCCGAACTGTCACAAGTCCGAAGCCTTGTCGAAAAGACGATCTCCGATAGGAAACTCAGTTTGTCGATAGCCCCTGTGGGCTTGATCGGACTGGATCCGAGCAGGTCGGTGGGTGGAACCTTCGAGCTGCAGGGTTATCCCACGCTCGTGATCCTTGACCAACAGGGAATCGTGCAGGCCGTGCACGTCGGATATGATTCGACATCCAGTGTGCCGCTGAACAAGGCAATCGCCAACGAGATCGACACCCTGCTCGGCGGGAAGCCTCTTGCGCCGAGCGCCGAGTCCGGCAAGCAGGCAGAGGTAAAGATCGAGAAGTAATTTAGGAGGATCAGCGACTGGCCTCGATTTTTTCAAAATCACGTACAGTGATCAGACGCGATTGCAACTCTCCGTTGTAATGGGCGACGCCTCGGACACCCACCTTATGCGCGAGGCCAGGCTCCGGGTCGAGGCCAGGCGGGATGTCGAGGTAAGCAACCGTCTCGCCGTTCCTACCGACCAAGAGGAAAAGCTTGTGGCCATCAATCTTTTGAGCGGAAGACTGCATGAAGCCGGTGGCCTGGTAGGTGCGAGACCGAGCGAATTTGCGGGCCGAGGTCCGCAAGAGGTGTCTTAACTCGACGATGTCTTGGTCGCGGTTATGGCTTTGGGCCAGGATTGTATGAATGGTTGTAGCCGCTTTCGCAGCGTGCTCGCGCCGCGTTAAGAGTTCAAGGCGACTCGCGGACGACATTTTCGACGACGGAATCGCCTGGTGCGGTTCGCAAGAGGCTTTGATAGCGGGCGCGCACATCGTCAAAACGCCAGCGTTCGATTGGGGTGCCGGTCTCAATTTCCAGGCGCTTCGCGTCAATCTTCGTGAGCTCGGACGTGATCGCTGGTGGTACTCCTTCATCCATTGCGGGAGTGCGATGGTCCGCCTCAGAGAGCGACTGCGTTTTGGCGTGCACGACAGGTGGGACAGTCCGGGGGAGTTCGGGATCGCCGCGGATGTCGCGAACCTGGCTGGACGCACATGGGGAAAACGCCAACGTCAATTTCGATGCATATGCCAAGGAACATTGAAAGGCTATGGCCATAAAAAGCCGGACACATTGCGTGGCGCTCAGCTCGGACTTAGACATCGCCTTGTGGTTCTCCTTCCGGCAACCGGAGTCAGCACAGGCGCGTCCCGTCCGGAATTGACATGGAATCCGCTGTGAGCGGCGAGAGGATATGTGCAACGAGCGGTACGAGCTGCGTTTAGGTTCGAGACGGCGCTGGGCGTCCCGTATTTATCGGGGATCGTCTATCTCGTCAATCCGGCTCTTCTCTTTTCCCCGACCAACCATTAAGATGAGTGTTTGCTGGTGGATCGCTTGCATGCCGGTTGTGGGTCGCCGGTAGAGAGAGCGATAGCGCAAAGAAACATGTGGCGAACGGTGCAAATCTGACGGTTCCGTGATAGTGGACAATGGTGCGAGCTCGGATCAGGAGTTTTCGAGATATGTACGCGATTATTGAAGAAGGCAGTCATCAATTCCGCGTTCGGGAAGGTGACCGAATCCGGGTTGACCGGCGCGATGGCAAGCTGGGCGAGGAGCTTGTGTTTTCAAAAGTCTTGCTGGTGGCGGGCGAGGACGGGGTCACAAAGATCGGTCAGCCAACGGTAGATGGCGCTCGCGTGGCCGGTAGGATTGTGCTCCAATATCGGTCGAAGAAGATGATTATCCAGAAGTTTCGGCGGCGTAAGAACGTACGTCGCAAGAATGGTCATCGCCAGCCATTTACGATGGTTCAGATCACCAGTCTTTTTCAGCCATAACGACCTATCTTCGCGGCGTACCCGAAGTTGCTGGGTTTGTGCAGACTCATTTGTTTGAACTGCCATTTTCGGCGAGAATGTGGATTTTCTAGTTTTTGGCGCGTAGCTAGTGTTCAGCGGAGTGCCAGATGCTTAGGATGTGCGGGTTCTCGTTGGTCGCTCCCGCTTGGAAGACGAGGGGGTAAGAGGGATGGATTCGGGGGTGACGAAGCTCGGCGTGAGCCAATCAGCGGTGACGATCATACAATTCTCCTCGATGCGAAGGAATGCGGAGCGCTAGTTCGACATCGTGATTTGCTTGGGGTTTTGGAGAGTGCAACTCGCGACTTCTTGGTACTGTGGATTTGCCGCCGAAGCGTTCTCGGCGACGGCGATCCCGAATTGGGTCGCTTGAATTGGCGGTTAGCGGTTGAGAATGCAGATTGGAGGCCCAGATCGAGAACGGCTCGATCAGCTCCGTGGGTGACCCAAGGGGGAGCTTGTGTCACCGGCAAGGCCCGGTAACGGCAGATTCGCACGATCTCCCCATCTGCCAACATCAGGAGTTGAGCGCGGAGGTCAACTGGGCTTCGGTGCATCTATGGACTTCAGTACACAAACGACTTACCCTGGTGGGAGTCGGGTTCTTGGAATGACCCGAAGGGCGAGTCGACACGCGGAGAGCGGACATGGCAACGGTTAGCGAACGGGCGGGCGTCGTCGGGCCGTCGGATCTTCGGGAGATCGCATGGGACGCTGGAGACAATGGACGCACTGCGGTGCGGGGCATGGTGATTTCGCGGGTCTTCAGCAACGAGGGAACGAGCCCATACGACGAGGTCGAGTGGGACGTGCGCACAGCGGAGATCAAGGATGAGCGCGGCCGTATCATCTTCCAGCAGACTGGCTGCGAAGTGCCGCGGGCTTGGAGTCAGCTCGCGACCAACGTCGTCGTGAGCAAGTATTTTTACGGCGATTTGGCCAGTGGCAACGGTACCCCGACTACGGGAAATCGAGAGTATTCGATACGGCAGTTGCTCGATCGAGTCACGCGCACCATCGCCGACTGGGGAAGCGGTGACGGCTATTTTGCCACGGCGGCTGACGCCAATCGGTTCTACGATGAGTTGACGGCCCTGTGTGTGAATCAGTATGGCTCGTTCAACTCGCCGGTTTGGTTCAACGTGGGCCTTTTCCATCGCTACGGTATCTCTGGTCCGGCCAACAATTGGCGATGGGACGAAGAGAGTCGGGCAGTGACGAAGGCGACGAGCGCCTATCAGTATCCACAGGCATCCGCCTGTTTCATCCAAAGTGTAAGCGACGACATGGAAGGGATCATGCGCTTGGCGACGAGCGAAGCGATGCTATTCAAATTCGGGTCCGGAACAGGCACTGACCTCTCGAGCCTGCGCTCGAGTCGCGAGAAGCTCTCAGGTGGAGGCAAGCCATCCGGTCCCGTGAGTTTCATGCGCGTATACGATGCCGTCGCCAGTGTCGTCAAGTCAGGAGGTAAGACTCGTCGCGCTGCCAAGATGCAGACGCTGAAGTGCTGGCACCCGGATATCCTGGACTTCATTGAGTGCAAGGCGAAGGAAGAGGAAAAGGCGCAGTCGCTAATTCGTGCCGGGTACGAGGCCAACTTTAACGGCGAAGCATACAGTTCGGTAATGTTTCAGAACGCGAATCTGTCCGTGCGCTGCACCGACGCCTTTTTACACGCCGTCGTGGTGGATGGCGAGTGGGCCACACGCGCGGTAACCACTGGCCGACCGATGGAATCCTTCAAAGCGCGGATGCTGATGGATAAAATCGCCGCGGGAACTTGGCTCTGCGGCGATCCTGGCATGCAGTACGAAGACACGATCCAACGTTGGCATACGTGCCCGAACACGGCACCGATCAATTCGTCCAATCCGTGCTCCGAATATATGTTCATCGATGATTCGGCGTGCAATCTCTCGTCGATCAATCTGATGAAGTTCTGGCAAGAGGACGGGACATTCGACGCCGAGCGGTTTCGAGCCGCGGTGAGAGTTTTCATCACTGCACAAGAAATCCTGGTCGACCATGCCAGCTACCCGACCGACCGTATCGCGGGAAACAGCCACAAATTTCGGCCGTTGGGGCTAGGGTTTGCCAATTTAGGAAGCCTTCTGATGGCCTCGGGGCTCCCGTACGACTCAGAAAGCGGAAGGGCGCTTGCGTCGGTGATCACCGCGATTATGCACGGGCAGGCGTATCTGACTAGTGCAGAGCATGCAGCACACGTTGGAGCGTTTGACGGTTATGCGATTAACCAGGAGCCGATGTTGCGCGTGATGGAGATGCATCGCGACGCTGCCGCTGCAATTGACCGATCGGCGCCGGCAGAGTTGCTGGCCGAAGCACGATCTGTATGGGCGGAGTGCCTTGAAGTCGGCCGCAAGCACGGCTACCGCAACAGCCAAGTCACTGTGTTGGCGCCGACCGGGACGATTGCATTTATGATGGACTGTGATACAACCGGTGTCGAGCCGGATATAGCCCTCGTCAAGTACAAGCAACTCGCCGGTGGAGGGATGCTGAAGATCGTCAACCGAACCGTGCCAATGGCTCTCCGCAGGCTAGGTTATGACGAGCCGGTCGTCCGTGGGATTCTGGACTACATCGACTTGCACGATACGATCGAGGGATCACCGGGGATGAAGGACGACGACCTGTCTGTCTTCGATTGTGCGTTTGCCCCGCCCCAAGGCGGGCGAAGCATTCACTTCCGCGGACACCTAAAAATGATGGCCGCGGTGCAGCCGTTTCTGTCAGGTGCAATCTCGAAGACGTGCAACGTACCCCATGACGCGACGGTAGAGGAAATCCGCGACGCCTATCTCGAAGGCTGGAAGCTTGGGCTCAAAGCGCTCGCGATCTACCGCGACGGCTCGAAGGGAAGCCAGCCCCTGAATACGAAGGCCGAACCGAGTGACGTGTCCATTTCCCCGGTATCACAGTCGTGGTCCTCTTCCGAGGCAGCAGGCCCGGGTAACCGCTCGGCCGAGGCGCAAACGGGTGCATTCTTCGTGCGATCCGAGGCGCCTTCGAACCAGCCACGTCGGGAGCGATTGCCGCATACTCGGCGAAGTCTGACCCACAAGTTCGATATTCAGGGCCACGAAGGCTATATCAACGTCGGCTTCTATCCCGATGGACGGCCGGGCGAGCTTTTCATCACCATGGCCAAGGAGGGTTCAACGATTGGTGGCTTGATGGATGTCTTAGGCACGGCGATCTCGATCGGGTTGCAATACGGAGTGCCGTTGGAGGTTTTTGTCAATAAATTCGCCCATAGCCGCTTCGAACCAGCGGGCTTCACGAAGAACCCGGACATCCCCATCGCCAAGAGTGTCGCTGACTATATCTTCCGCTGGCTTGGTATGGAGTTCATCGCCGGCTACCGAGAAGCCAACGCTCCAAAGCGTCCGGCTGCGGAGGCAGAGGAGGAAGGCGTGCCGCCTACCGCGATGCTGAAGGTCAATGGTCTCCGAGCCGCGACGATCGCGGACTTGGAACATGCCGAGGCGGTGATGGGAGCCGCGACCACCAGCGTGGCGGCTGAACCCAGTTCCTGTCACTCAAAGAATGCACCGTCCGAACGCCTGGCTGAACAGGATCGGCAGTTTGCGCACTTCCAGTGCGATGCACCTTCTTGCGATAACTGCGGTGCTTTAACAGTCCGTTGCGGCACTTGTTACCGTTGCTTTAACTGCGGGAACAGCATGGGTTGCTCATGAGAAACTACCCCAGGAACGCCACTTGAATCCTCGGCGAAAACGCTACGGTCTATCTGCAATAATCGGCACAAGGAATTGACCGAGCGAATTTCGGGGTTCGGCACAACAGAGCCGAAACTGACTCGCCTTGAACGACGAGACGTGGGAATACGTCGGGGAGACACGATCCGCACTTAAGAAGGCTCTACCCTTTCGCGCCTCCGCATTAACGATCGGACCATATTTTGGGAGGCGTGCTCTAATCCACTGCGGCTGAACCGGTCGGTTTCTTAAGTAAACGCTGGCCGACGGCATTTATGACAATCGGCGATAGTGGCCGTGGCCAGAGATTTGGGCCCGGCAGGGCGTTGAGCGCACGCAGGGTCTCCGACGAGCCAATCACCTCGGGGCACAACGATGGTTTTGAGTTACCTCATGACGCGAATGGGACATCATCCATAAAGACGCGAAATAAGCGTTCCTCAGCCGTTGAGACAGTTGCGTTCTGGGCGCCACTTGCTTGAGCGCGTCCGTGTGTCCGATCTTTGCGACCAGTAGCATAGCCAGCCATCGATCATTTACAACTGCTGCCAGAAGCGATTCTTCGAAAACGGGGTCGCAGCCTTCGAGCAACCTCGCTCGGCCTTGGAGAAGAATAAAGAGCGAAGAATCGCCGCTCAGTAAAACTGGCCTGCTCCCCAAAAACCGGTCCAGCCAATAAGGGAGACTCCGGCTAGATTAGCCCACGGAGGGACCCATGAGAAGGCGAAGGACCGCCGCCGAAATCACGCGGTTGCTGAAGGAAGCCGACCGCGACCTGGCCAAGGGACTGACTGTTTCCGACGTTTGTCGCAAGCACGGCATCGGTCAGTCCATGCACTACCGCTCGCGACAGAAGCTCGATCCGTCCAAGGCCGATACTGATCGCCGGTGCCGTGAGTTGGAGCTCGAGGTCGATCGGCTTAAGAAGTTGGTCGCTGAGCTCCGTCTGGACGAGACGATGCTCCAGGACGTTGCTAAAAAAAAGTGGTGGCCCCGGACCAACAGCGAGCCGCCGCCGATTACTTGAGCGAGCGTTTCGGGACCTCGCAACGGCGGATTTGTCGTGTCTTGGGGCGATCTCGTACGGTGCTACGGTACCGCCGGAGCCACCGCGCCGACGAACCGGCATTGAATCGAGAGATCAAACGGCTGGCCCGTCGGCATCCGCGGTTTGGATACCGAATGATTCATGCCCTACTCCTGCGACAAGGGTGGACAATCAACGTCAAACGCGTGCGGAGACTTTGGATCGAACTGGGGCTGAAGCGGCCTGTGAGGCTGCGAAAAGCCCGGAAATTAGGCCCGAAACGGGGGACCAGTGCCGATAGTTGCGTCAACCAACCGGCACGGCACAAGAATGACGTCTGGACCTGCGATTTCATTAACGACCGAACCGCCGACGGTCGACCTCTCAAGTGGCTGACGTTGGTGGACGAATATACTCGGGAGTGCTTGGTGCTGCACGCAGCGAATTCGATCACAGGAGCCGACGTGCGGCGGGTCGTGGCAAGAGTTATTGGTCGGCGTGGAGCGCCGACTCGTATCAGAAGCGATAACGGGTCGGAATTCATCTGCGAGACGCTGGCGAGCTGGCTACCGGGCGTCGGCACGCAGTCAATTCCGGTGGCCGCGGGAAGTCCCTTGGAGAACGGGTACATCGAATCGTTTCACAGTCGCTTGCGCGACGAGTTCCTTGAGCGAGTGATTTTCGAAGATGTGGCAGATGCCCGAGCGAAGGCGTCATGGTACCGGCGAGAATATAACGCGGTCCGACCCCACAGCTCACTCGATTACGCGACGCCCAAAGAGTTCAGCGAAGCCTGCGACCGGAGGAGAACTCATCACCGAACAATGCGACGTACGTAGGCTCACATGTGTATCGCGCAGGCAGTCTCCCTTATCGGGTGGACCAAAAAACGGGGAGCAGGCCAGTACCTTCAGGCGGCGTTGAGCGTGCGCAACCTAGCTGATGTGAAACTCAAGAGTTGTGAGCAACTTATTTGATGGTCGCCGGTGGATCACCATCAGTTATCGTGATCAGGCGAGAGCGCTAACAGCGTCTGTCCTCTTTGGATGTCCCCACTCCAAGGAGCATACGATGCTAGCGCAAGAATTACACCAAACGGGAGGTCTCTGGTCGTTCCTGTCGTCGGTCGACAAGGACCTCGCTGAATGCGCTCGAAGAGATGGCTGCTCTTGCGGTGGTCGCCTGCATTGTGCCGACTACCCGCGCTCACCCCGGAGCGGCCTCGCTCATCTGCCCGATGAGTGTCGCTACCGGTTCAGCTTCTGCTGCGATCGCGACGGATGCAGAAAGCGTGTAACACCGCCGTCGGTGCGTTTTCTCGGCAGGAAGGTCTACCTTGGTGTCGTCGTCATCCTTGTCAGCGCGATGCGGCAGGGGCCAGCACCACGACGGGTCCGCGAGCTTTCAAACCTGTTCGGCGTTGACCGGACGACCATCACGCGGTGGCGAACCTTCTGCGCGACCACGTTCCCAGCACGCCGTTCTGGAAGTCGGCGCGTGCTCGCCTCGTACCCGTAGTCGAGATTGTCACGTTGCCGCTATCGCTCGTCGAGGCGTTCGGGCGCGGCAACGATCCCTATCAGGATTGGGTGCGGCTATTGCGTTTTCTGTCGCCCCTGACTCTCCCGATCTGTCCTTCGATCAACATCTCGCGATAACCAGAACTTTCCCGCAGAGGATGCGTCTCCGAAGGTTTTGATCAGGCTCGCGTCGTCTCACCAGGAGCTTTCACGCAGTGTAAGTCGACCAAGACATCTGAAAGTGGCCCTGATTCTGCGACGGCCGCATACCGCGCCGGACTCTTTGCCGATCGGCTCGAACCGATATGGTCGAAGCTGCGCAGCCGATTGCCTCGTGAAAACCCGAGCGACCGGGCCGTTCCCGTTTCCCATAAAGAGTTGGGAGGGAACGGAACGGTCGGCGAGCACCGGGCCGCCTGGGAAGCAAGCGTACGCGTCGAGCTCTGCAGAGCGATCCCTTGCGCATCAGCCGCTGCCCGAGGCCACGATTGATCCTTGCCATTGTCTTGGGCGCGAGATCCAGTCGATTGACCGGCGGTGAGGACGCCGCCGGTCATCGAGTGGCCTCTGCACGGCGACACAGTCTCGAGGAGCGAGTGCTGTACAATTTGGCCCGGGGCATGATGCCCACACGAGCGATGCTCCGTGACTGCCTCGCGGTCAAGAATGAGCGTCTGGGCGAGGTGCTCGAGTCGCTAGAGCCTGTTGGCCGGTTAAGCCGAACGGCCGCGGGATGGCAGCGGCTCGATCGATTGCGCGGAGGGGTCGTTCCCGTTCCCCCTATAGAGATAATTGGGAACGGAACGGCGTGTGTTTTCAACGGCGGCCAGAAAGTGAGCCACTTTCGCAGCCAGAATTGAGCCACCTGAATGGTTGCCGCGTGAAGCACGGACAGCGTGCTTCGGGAAGTGACGGCCGTCGATCGATGGATGAATCGTGGATCAAATCAAGTCGACTGGCTGATCTCCGGCTCCGGCGTCGACGCTGTTTCACTTCTTCGATCGCTTGACGGCCGATGCTTGTTCGCCTCGATGCGCCCGATATGAGTTGCCGTTGATCTTCATGATGATCGCCCCGTCCACAACTCGGTCCAGGAACGCCATCGCGAGCGGCGGATCACCCCAGTAGTCGCCCCACGCGTCGAAGTCGATGTTCGTCACCAACGCCGTCGACCGCCCACTGCGGGCGTTGATCAGCTTGTACAACAAGCTGGCCGCTTGGGGCGATTCAATCCGTTCCAGTCGGTCGAATCCGACCTCGTCGAGGATCAACAGATCGAATTTCAGACCTCCTGATCTGCGGAGAATGCGTGCACGAACACTAATCGCAGTAACTGCTGAAGAGCGCCTGGTTTGGGGGAATCGCTGACGGCGAGCGGCAGCGGCGAGTTAGGAAGTGGAAATGGTACCTTCCGTGATTGCTCAAATCACCTGGCACTCACCAGGAGGAAGGTACCATTCCCCAAGCATTATTGCCGCTCATACCGGACGGGGCCACCCGGGTTAGCGATGTCGTCAGCGTCGTGCGTCAGGACGGCAAGGTGATTTACCTTGTCGGCACGCAGGGACTTTTATGCCACGATGAGAACGATCACCGTAGCTTTCGCTTGTATACAGCCCAACTGATTGATCAGGACGCATGTCGTCAGATCGACGTCGCGCGGGCTTTCGGCGTCACGAAGAGCAGTCTCGCTCGCGCGCTTAAGACACTTCGTGCAGGCGGTGCCGAGGCGTTCTTTGCGTCTCGTCGGACGCGCGGTGCCTCGGTGATGACGCCGGAAGTGACGGCTAGAGCCCAGCAGTTGCTTGCGGAGGGTTGGAGCCGATCGGAAACTGCGACCGAGTTGGGCCTCAAGCCCGATACGCTCCGCAAGGCGATCCAGCAAGGACGATTGGTTGAACTCGCGCCCATTCAGCGTGAAGACGCCGCAGTCGACGCGACGACCGTTTCACAGCCGCCTGCCGCCACGGACAAGTCCACTCGGGCCGTCGAGGATGCTGTGGCCGAAATGGGTACGGGATGCACGCGACCGGATGAACGGGTTCTAGCAGCTTTCGGATTGCTCAACGGCGGCTCCGACCCGCTTTGAATCCTGCCGCGACGTTCCCTTCGGCGGCGTGCTTTGCGCCTTGCCGGCGCTGGCGGAGAACGGCCTGTTTCGACATATCCATGATTGCTTAAAGACGTTGTCCGGTTACTACACCACGCTGCACGTGATCGTTTTGCTCGCCCATATGGCGTTGTGCCGGATCAAAACCGCCGAGCAGTTGCAGTACCAGGCACCAGGTGAGTTCGGCAAGCTCTTGGGCTTGGACAGGGTTCCAGAGGTCCGTTGCCTACGGCGCAAATTGGCAGCCCTGAGCATGGCCAACGGACCGGAAAAATGGGCTGGTGTACTCTCCCGAGACTGGCTAGAGGCGACGCCAGAACTCGCCGGCACGTTGTTTATTGACGGGCATGTTCGTCTCTACCACGGCAGCCAAACCGAACTCCCCAAGCGATACGTGTCTCGACAGCGACTTTGCATGCGAGGGACCACCGACTACTGGGTCAACGACATCCAGGGCCAGCCGTTCTTCGCGGTTGAGCGGCCGATCGACCACGGGATGCTGGAGGTGCTGCGCAACGACATCGTGCCGCGACTTCTCCTTGACGTTCCCGGCCAGCCAACCGCGGACGAACTGTCGGCCGACCGCTATCGCGCGCGATTCGTGATTCTGTTTGATCGGGAAGGCTACAGCCCAGAGTTCTTCAAGGAGATGTGGCAGACCCATCGGATTGCCTGCATCAGCTACCACAAATACCCCGGTGAGGAATGGCCAACAGACGAGTTTGCGAAAGTGGAAGTCACGATGCCCGCCGGCGAGCCAGTATCGATGCTCCTTGCGGAGCGCGGGACATGGCTCGGTGATCGGAAAAACGGGCTGTGGATGCGAGAGGTTCGGAAGCTGACGGTGACCGGGCATCAAACGAGCTTGATCAGCTCGGCTTATGGCGCATCAGGGATGGAAGATTGTGTGCGATTGTTCAGTCGATGGTGTCAGGAAAACTTCTTCCACTACATGATGGAACACTTTGCGATTGACCTGCTTAGTGAATATCGGACGGAGGAGATTTCTGACACCAAGCGACCTGTGGTCCTGACGTTCCGCACATCTGCCCCTTATTATCTCCGAATTACCGCCGCCTGAGCCAGTCGACTATGGCTGAGTAGCCCCGAACAGACCGAGCTTGGCTCATGGGCGCGATGACACGCGCGGCCTCACGGCTATCGCCTCGCGCAGGTTGCCGGTCTGATCGTTGCGGATCGCGCCGGCTCAGCGGTAGGCGGCTACACCAAGACTCATTGCCTGACATCGACATCTTCTCGTCAGGTCAAGTCTCACCGCAGTGTCCGATTCCCCGAGCGGGAATTTTTGAAATTCTTCAATTGGCTGCTCTTCGACGTAAGTCTCGCCGAGTGTGACAACCCAAGAATCCAGTCGAGCACTTCCTTGCCCTCCCTCCAGGGAAAGAGCCGTTTTTTCTCGGGAATATCGCTTCTCCAAACCACCGAGCGCGATTTGACACACCGTTTGTTGAAATCGAGCCTCCACGTAGGGCTAGTTCGACGCGACTTACGACAAACTACAGCATCATAGTTCATGTAGGGCAATCCGTGGATGCCTTGAAGATTTCTTTTCCAGGACAATGATGTCCCCAGGAATCGGGGCGACGGAGCCGCTCTGCTTCATGTGTCCAGAGCGGCTCCAGCGTATCTTGTGTACGCCGCTCACACTCGTTCGTCAGGAGCAACTCGGATGCAGAAACCCAAGAAACGACACGTCCCGTCTTCGACTACTCCCCCACGCCCTGGTGAGATCGCTCGCGCCAAGGGTCAGGCTCTTAGCTCGTATCGCATCGATGCCTTGCCGATCATCAATCAACTCCTCGCACGCATGCGGCTCGACAATTTTCTCCGGTCGTATCTCCCACGCGCCGATCGCCGCTGCCGGATCGCTCCCGCCCTGGGCATCTCACTCCTGCTCAAGAACGTGCTCCTCTCCCGCGAGCCGTTGTACGGCATCGGAGAATGGGCGGCGAGGTTCGCTCCCGAAGTACTCGGCTTCGCCGAAAGCCAACTGCCATCTCTCAACGACGACCGGATGGGCCGCTGTCTCGATCGCTTGTTCCAAAGCGATATCACCTCGTTGGTCCTGGCGCTCGTGGCTCATGTGATCAAGGAATTCGATGTCGACCTCGATGAGCTCCACAACGATTCCACTACTATCACCTTTCATGGCGCCTATGCTGACGCGGCCAAAGAAGAAATGCGGGGCAAACGGACCAGGATGGCAATTACCTGGGGTTACAACAAGGACCATCGCCCGGACCTCAAGCAACTGCTTTATATCCTCACAGTGGCCAAGGACGGCGCGGTTCCGTTGTACTTCCAAGTTGCCAGCGGCAACGTGGCGGACGACCAAACTCACCGTGCTACCTGGGACCTTCTCTGTCGCCTGACCGGAAGACGAGATTTCCTTTACGTGGCGGATTGCAAGCTCGCCAGCACCGAGAACATGGCCCATATCCATCAACGCCAAGGCCGGTTCTTAACAGTACTGCCGCGGACCCGGTCAGAGGATAGTGCCTTTCGAGATTTACTCGGCAGTGGGCAGATCCAGTGGCGGCGCATCCATGACAAGCGAAATGACGACGGCAAGATTGTGGATGAGTACTCGATCTCCGAGCAGGCTTCGCTGAGCGTCGAAGGATACCGACTGGTTTGGTACCACAGTACACGCAAAGCCGAGCAGGATTCCCATGCGCGTCATCAGCAGGTCGAAAGGGCCTTGATCGAATTGTCGGAGCTGCGGTTGAAGCTGTCATCTCCGCGGACACGGTTTCGCCAAGAAGCGAAGGTTGCGGAAGCCGTCCAGGAAATCCTCCGGGCCCGCGGTGCTGAGAGTTGGATCGTCACGGAAATCAAGGAGCGAACTGAGGAGAAGTTCCGCCAGGATCGGCGAGGTCGACCGAATGATAAGACGCGATACCTCAAGAAGACGAGCACTCGCTACGAGCTGGCGTATCACATCGATCACGAGCGACTCATCGCGGAAACGGCGGGTGACGGTGTCTTCCCTTTGATCACGAACGACCATTCACTGTCGGGTCTGGAAATGTTGCTAGCTTACAAGGGCCAGCCGGCACTTGAGAAACGATTCTCGCACTTGAAGACGGACTTCGAGGTTGCCCCGGTCTATCTCAAGGAGGCCAGCCGGATCCAGGCGTTGCTCTGTGTCTATTTTCTGGTGCTCTTGGCCGAGTCGCTGCTTGAACGCGAGCTGCGTCGCGCCATGGACCGCGAGGCGATTGAAAGCCTGCCGATGTACCCCGAAGGCCGGAAGTGTCGGCGTCCCACAGCCCGACGGCTGATTGACCTGTTTGAGGACGTGCAACGACATGCGCTGCAAGTTGAGCGGCGATCACCTCTGGTCTTCACAACACAATTGAGCCGGCTTCAGCGTCGGGTATTGCGCCTGCTTGGAATGTCGAAAGTCTACGACGTCTGACCTGGCCCGCCAGCGTGCCGCTATTCTCGACCACGTTGAAGCACCAGGGGTGAGCGTGGGAGGTCAACAGCCGTTGCGATGACTAAACCGCCTGACGATGCGACCGCACACGGGTTGCAAGTGCCGCCCGTCTACCGGCTCCTCGCGATAGTCCCTCCGCCTGAACGGTTTGATACCGAGCGAAATTCCGGGATAATCAGGGGCAGATGTGCGGAACGTCAGGTGGTCAACCCTCGTTGGCGGAATTTGAACCGCCAAAAACAGTCCATCAAATCCAAGCTGACGACTCGTCGAGCTGGCTTTGCCGCTCTCACGATGCACCCGGAATCGGACGAGTCCGCGCAAGCGAAGTGGGCGAAGCGCAAGGCGGAATTGGTAGAGGAGATCCAGCAGTTCGAACACCAATTGACGGAAGTCGAAACCCAAATGAAAGCGACGTCGCATCATCTGGAGTGGAACGAAATGCCGGAGCCCGAGAAATTCCGGCGGCTGGCTCCGAGCCGAAAGCAGTTGGTCGATACCGTTAGGATGATCGCCTACCGGGCCGAAACCGCGATGGCATCAGTCGTGCGCGAGGCGATGGCGCGCGGGGATGACGCCCGCAGCCTCCTTCGCGACCTGTTTCGCTCGGAGGCCGACCTGCTTCCCGAAGTGGAGCAGCAGATCATGCGAGTCCACGTTCACCCCATGTCGAACCCGCGATCCAATCGAGCGATTGCACACTTGCTTCAGCATCTCAACGATGCCGAGTTCACCTATCCAGGCACGAATCTTCGGCTCGTGTACTCAATCGTGGGCGCCGGTGATTCTGCCAATCCGGTAGCAACGCAAATTCCCCCAGGTCCGGAGGTCTGAATTTGGCATAGTATCGCAACTGGCTCGGCAACGTCTGGTCCGCCAGCGCTGCTGTCAGTTTTTGCAAAAGTGAGCTGCTGGTCTCGTACCGCACCCGGTAACCCAGCACACAGGCACACTGACCAATCGCCTGGATCAGATGACTTTTGCCGACGCCGCTTTGACCCACCCAAACCAGACTTTGATGCCGGCCGATGAACTCCCCTTCGGCTAATGCCTCGATTCGCACTCGATCGATAGCCGCCGAGTTGAACTGCCAATCGAAGTCAGCCAGTGTTTTACTTTCAGCGAAGCCGGCCTCGCGGATGCGGTGGGCAATCCTGCGATCACGACGCCCGTTGGCCTGCTCGCTGACCAGCAACCGTAGGAATTCCAGGTGGGATAGCCCGTCGCTCTCGGCACGGCCCACAACCGCGTCAAGTTGCTCGGACCGCAGGGGAATGCCCAGCACCTCGAAGTCCTCAAGGATCTTCTGGCGCAGTTCCGTCCCCGCCGGCTTCGCCTTGGGCGCTGCTCGGGTCTTCATCCTCGTGCTCCTCCGGCTCGCAAAGGTATTGGTAGCCTGACGTCGGGCGCGGGGACACCTTATCCTCGCCCAGCCACGGAGGCAGCGCGCGCTCTTCTTCGGCCAGCGCCTCCAAGGTAGTCTTGGGCCGAGCCTGAACCGAGAGGATGCGTGCCACCGCCGCGTGGGAATATGCACCATATCGCACCGCTCGCTCCAACGCGGCGATCACGTCGGATCGGGCGTAGGTCCCCAATAGTGCCAGCACTCGCTGCGCCTGATCCTTACCGTAACGCTGAACTCTCAACAGCCCTTCCAGGAACTGGCGGCCCACTTCGCCCAGCTCGGCAAAGCGTTCCTCCAGTTGCGCCTGTCGCCGGTGTGCGCTTTCGTTAGGCCGGTGCTCATTGTGCACGCTCCGTTGCCCTCTGGCCGAGCGCGGCAACAGCGCGTGCCGGGTGATCTCCTCAACCTGAGGACCGTAAACGATCACCTCGGTCTCGGTCACCCGCACTGGCAACACACAGCCGATGTACCGCCAAGGCACTGAGTAGCCGTTCTGGCAGTAGGTGACCAAGCCCTCGACGTCGACCGTGCGATAGATCGCCGGGGCGACTTCATAGGCTTGGTTTGGCAGTGGGATCAGGCGGGGAAGCTCCTCCTGATGCAACTGCAAGAGCGTCTTGCCTGCGGCGCGGAGTTCGCGAACATCGGCGACCTGGGCCAACCACCAATCGGTGGTCTCATTCAGATGATTGAGCGATTCGAAGCTGCGACCGTTGAACAAGCTGGTTTCAACGTAATAAAACGGGCGTTCCACCTTTCCCTTGGTTTGAGGCCGCCGCACGCGGCAGGCCACTGGCCGGAATCCGTAATGGGTGGCGAAGGCTAGGAACCGCGGGTTGTAGATCGGCACGTCATCCTCGTGACCACTGACCACAACTTTCATATTGTCATACAAGCATGTAACGGCTACGCCTCCCAGATGCGTAAAGGCCCGCACGTGCTCACGCAAGGTGGTCACCATGTCCTGGGCCTCGACGAAGCGGAGGTACTGCCGCCGTGAATAGCCCAGGATGTAGCTGAACAGATTGACGCGGCGCCGGCCTTCAGAGGTGAAGTCCAGATCGTAGACAGCGTAGTCCATCTGAGCCTGGACGCCCGGCCCAGTCTCAAAGCGGATAACCGACTGTGGCCCCGAGGGCGGACGGAGCTCGCGCAGCCGCTGGCGGACCGTGCTATAGCTGCCTGGGAAGCCCTGCTGGCGCAGCTCCTCCCAGAGCCGCACGCCGGTCAAATCGGGATATCTTCCCAGGAGTTCGAGAATGACCGGCTCGTAGGGATCGAGCTGGCTGGGTCGTCTGAACGAGGCCGACGCCTTGCCGGCCTGCTGGGCATCAATCCCGAGGAGCACCCGGCTCACCGTGTTCCGGGCTAGTCCCAACTCGCGGGCGATTTGTCGCATTGATGCACCGCGTGCGCGAGCGGCTGATAATCTCATTGCGCTTTTGCTCGGTCATGATTGTTCAACTCTCCGATGAGGTCCTGAGCCAAAGAGGCCACGCTGGAGGCATCACGCGCCAACTTGGAGAATGCTGGCGTCAGCACCAAGTGATCGCAGGGGGTCAAGCCGGCGCGGCCCTGACTGCGCAGCCAGGTCTCGATGCGACCCAGGTCCTCAAGGACGTAGGTGAGACGTCGCGCCACGCGGTTGCCCGAACTGCTTAGCCGTGGGTCCCAGGCCCAGCCAATCTCCTCCCGTGCTTGCCGCAAGGCCTGGCGCGGCTGGGCCAAGATGTACTCTTCCTGAGTCTGACCGGGCGCCGCTTGGAGCAGATTCACGACGCCATCGAGCTCGGCAGCCGTCAGCTTGTCGCGGCGGAGCGTTGCAAGAAGCTCAGGTTGGTTGCCGGCCGGCAACCGCACCAGCGAGCGAGCGGCCGTGACCGACAACAGCCCCAATCGCAAGTCGTTCTTGGCCGCGTCGGCCAGCTTCTCGACCAGGGCCAGCCGACGGCAGACCCAGCTCCTGTGGTGGGAGAGCAGCTCGGCGACCTCCTCCTGCGTCAGACCGTCCTCGCGCATTAAGGCGTGCACGATCCAAGCTTCCTCCCACTCTTGAGTCCGCCTGCCGGTTTGATTGAGGCCCAGGATCGTCGCCTTGGCCAGGCGCTCATTAACTTCCACGACCCGCGTGCTGACGGTCAAGAAACCGAGTGTCTGCGCGGCTGCCAAACGCTTGAAGCCGTCGAGAACCTCGTATCTTTCCTCTCGCAGGCAGACGACTACGGGAGTGTGCTGTCCATAGCGACTGAGGGATGCCGCCATGGCGGCCTCGGAGTCGGGATCGGGAAGGCGATAGCGCCGATACCACTGACCCAGTTGATTCACTGCCATGAAGCGGATGTCCGTCGTGTACGAGTCCGTCATGGGAAACCTCGTCAAAGGCCCAGTCCGAGTAAGGAAACGGGAGACCGGCAGTCCCGGCGCTCCCGCTTCCTCCTCGGTTCTTGGGCAAGAACAAACATAAGTGTTAGGGGGTAACGTCCTCTATACGTGACGACATGAGAAGGGGATGTTGAGGCGGTCCGCGATGATGCATATAACGGCGAAGAACACCGCGCCGGCGTCGTTGCCGGAGTCGAAGTTCGCGTTGTCGAACTCGTCGTAATGCTTGGCGGCACGGGTCGGAACAGAATTTCTGATCGGGAGAACGTGCCGAGGGAAGGAATAACATGTAGCAGCCAGGTCTGTGGCAAGGCAGACCGCAAGATTGTTCGGGTATTTTGGCTGGGCGCTGGCCCTCGGCGGGTGTTGAGGCGAGCGGAAGCGACTCCGATGCGGTGGATGTCTGCGACTCGACGACTGGGGAAGTCAGCTCGACGTCGCAGGCTGGCGGCGCCGGTTCAGCAAGAGATGATCGTTGCTGGAGACGGATTCGATAGCGTCGGGCCTGCTCTCGCCGGAGTTTCTTGCCGTGGGTAGTAGCCTTGAAGCGCTGGCAGGAAAGCCAGCGGCGCCAGCGGCATGCGGCTTTCTGACAGGCCGGGCTGCAATATCGCGCCTGAGGCCGGCGCGGCAAGAACCAGTCTTCACAGCCTTTGAGCAGGCAACGGTGGCAGTTGGGGTGCCAACGCCGGGATCGGGGTGATTGACCCGACGGTGATGTGCGCGGAAACTGAGAATGGCCCACGGGAGGGATTGCTCCCGAGCGGTCAGGTGGCGGGAAGGTGGAACTTCCCGCCGCCACTTTGCGCCGTCGATTGAAAGAGCCGTCATCGGCGACTGAGCGGCAATTACACTCCAGCCTACCTGCATTGAATCACACGTGCCAGCAACTCGGCAAAGACGGCGGCTGAGAGAGAGCCAAAGCCGCGATCGACCGATCGCGGAATGGCTCAAGTGGCTCTGCGATAATGGCTCAGTGTTTCGTTGCTGCTGACAAACCGGGACAGCTTTCGCGTTGTGGCGTGCGCCCCAAGACGGACGTACTCGACGCGCAGTGGATCCAGCGGTTGCACTCCTACGGCCTCTTACGTGGGTCGTTCCGGCCTCCAGACTCCGTGTTGGCGCTGCGTGCCTACGCCCGGCAACGGCAGATGCTGGTGCGTTACGCCGCCGGTCATGTCCAGCACATGCAGAAGGTCTTGGAGCAGATGAATGTCAAACTCACGGAAGTCTTGAGCGACATCACGGGACTGACCGGCATATCGATTATCGACGCCATTCTGGGAGATCAACGCAATCCCAACAAGCTGGCCAAACTGCGCCACGAGCGCTGTAATCACAGCGAGAAGCAGATTGCCCTTGCGTTGAGCGCGCGGGAGGGGGGGAAATCGTGGCTTGTCGCCCCGAATGCTCCTTCCGGCCGTCAGCGAGTAGGCCAGCAATGCCATCGGTTCCATACCGACGGCAGGCCCTCCAAACTGTCGCTTCATCGCACTGGAATTGATCGGCCGCAGCCCCGGTTCCGTTGCCCGCTGCCCGTGCTAAGACGATCCGAGCGCGTTGCACCTGAAACCACGGCAGGCCCTGGCTCCGAGCGATCTGCAAGAGCTCAGATGCATCGCCGGGACGAACGCGCAATCGGTTGGGTTTTCGGCCGCGCATGGTAGGATCCCTCCAATTCACCTGGTCTATTACTACCAGCTTAGTTCAGGTTTCGCACATTTCGCGGGTAGTGACCGCGTATACGTTGATGCGTGATTCGGCCTCGTCGCGACCGGTTTCGCGCCGGGCGGCAACCGCCTCGTAGCAATAATTGATGTCGGCTTCCTCGCCCGTTTTTGGCATCCTGTCTGGGCCAAACAATCCAAATAGGCACCAAGGCAAGGAAGCCGACTCATGGAACTTACCGCTTCGTTCGTTGAGCTGCTACAGGATTTTGCCTCCGTCTTCACGACTCCGACGTTTCAGACCTTCTTGGAGATTGTAACGGGCTGGATCCTTTCCCATCGGCACCGCTACGTGACAGAGGTCATCTTCGCCGGCGGCAACGTTGGCAATGGGCATTGGTGTCGGTTCCATCGCTTCTTCAGCCAAGCCGCCTGGGACATGGATACTCTGTCTCTGTTCCTGGCCAAATCGATCGGTACCATCTTGGCGCCTGGTTCCACGTTGTTTTGGGCCGTCGACGATACCCTCTGCCGCAAACGGGGATTGAGTCTCTACGGCGCCGGTATGCACTACGATCCGCTGATTTCCAGTCGCGCTAAGCCGCTGGTCAGTTGGGGACACGATTGGGTTGTCCTCTGCTTGATCATCGTGAAGCCATTCTGGGCGCCGACGAAAGTCTTCGCTTTGCCGATCGCTGTGCGGCTCTACCGCAATCGACAGGGACTTACCAAAGGGAAAAAGAGCCGCGGCAAAGCCACCACACCCAAATCCAATCCCGATCACCGTACCCGACCTGAACTAGCCCGCGAACTTATCGAGCTGGTGGCTCAATGGTACCCCGACGACGAAATCATTCTCACGGGCGACAGCGCCTACGGTGGTAAGAGCATTCTCTCTTATTTCTTATTTGCCGAGCAACGTTCACCTCATCAGCCATGTTCATTCCAAGGGCGCGTTTTACAAGCGTGCCCCGATCAAGAAGACGGGGAGCAAGGGAGCGCATCGAAAGAAAGGGGACCGTCTGCCCGACATGGCCCAGTGGGCCAAGGATCCAGCCCAGCCTTGGACTCGACTCAAATTCAACCAATTCGGATTGCATGCGACGTTCGCCGTCAAAACCGTGAGGTCCCTCTACTATAAGGCAAGTGGAGACCGCGAGCTGACGATTGTCTTGGTGCGTGACTTGATAGGAAAGCGCCCCGATCAGATGTTCTACTGCACCAAGCTAGAGTGGAGCGCCAGGCAGATGCTGACAGCATCCTCCTACCGCTGGTCGATCGAATGCACCTTCGAGAATTGCAAACAACTTCTCGGACTCGAGGACGCTGCCAACCGTATGCTCAAGGCAGTCGAGCGGACCACGCCGATGGCAGTGCTCCTCTACAGCATGGTTGTGTTGTGGTTCCACACGACCGGTCATCAATTCGTTCGTTTTCCGGACCGGCCGTGGTATTCGCGGAAGCAGGAACCTTCATTTGCTGAAATTCGTAAGCGCACGCCACAGCCAGCCTTGCCAGGGCCGGTATCCTCCAAAGCTGGAATTCCCCCTCTAACCAAGGAGCCAGCTTATGGCACGTCGTCGAGATCCTCGTCGGGAACACCTCTGGCGGCAGCATCACTTGCGCCAACGCTCCAGCGGACTATCAGTTCACGGTTATTGCACCCGTGAGGGTATTTCCGCCGCCGCGTTCTACGCGTGGAAGAAGCGATTCGCGTCGTTGCTCCCAGCGCTTCCCGAGCCGCCCCTCTTCGTTCCGGTCAACCTTGCATCCAATCGTCGCTCAGTCTGCACAGTCGCCAACCCTGAAATTGAGATCGAGCTTTCAAACTACGTCCGGCTTCGCCTCGGCTCCCTGCCCGAGCCCGAATGGCTTTGTCGCGTCACCGCTGGACTGGCCAGCCTCCTGAACGAGGAGGTCACCTCATGATTTCGCTTCCCTCCGCTGTCCGGATCTTTCTCTGCACGCGAGATGTCGACCTTCGGAAGAGCTTCGACGGCCTCAGCGGGCTTGTCCACGACTGCTTTGGACAGGATCCGCTAAGTTCAAGTTTCGCACATTCTGGGGGCGCTTTGCGATCGGCCGAGCCCGCATTTTCGTGGCACTCGGTTGCGCGAGACGGAGCGGGTGCAGCTTGAATGAGCCTGGTCGACGCGGATCACGCCACTCGGCTGAGAAGATCGGTGATCTGCGCGAGCCAGGTTTTTATGCCACGCTGGTTCGGAAGCACTGCTCGAGTTTTTTCCTCAAGGCTAACGCGGCGCAGTGTGGTCAATAGATCAGCAAACGAAGGCTCTTGCTTCCGTTGATACCATGGGCGGATGGGAAATCGGACGAATCGATGCCCGGTCTGATGGAACCACACTATGACCAAGCTATAGACAATCAGCGCCATCGGCGCAGTACGTTCGACCGCCTTGGGTAGACGATTCGCCGGGTCTTCCAAGCCCAGAAACTGTTTGCAATTCTCGAAGGTGCATTCAATCGCCCAGCGATAGGAATACACCGTTAAGATTCGCCGTGCGCTCCAATCAAGCTTGGTGCAGTAGAACATCTGATCGGGACGCTTCCCCTCCAGATCGTGTACCAAGACAATCGTCAGCTCGCGGTCGCCACCCGCCTTGTAGTAGAGGGCCTTGATCGTTTTGACGGCGAGCGTGGCATGCAAACCGAACTGGTTGAATTTAAGTTCGGTCCAAGGTTGGCTGACGTCGTTGGCCCATTGAGCCATACTCGGCAGACGGGCGCCTTTCTTTCGAGGCGCTCCTTTGCGTCCTTTCTTCTCGACGGGGGCACGCTCGTAAAGCGCACCCTTGGGATGGACGTGGCTGATGAGGTGAACGTTGGTCGGCAGATGCGATAGGATACTCTTGCCTCCATAGGCGCTGTCGCCGGTAAGGAAGATCTCATCGTCAGGATACCATTGAGCTACCAAGTGGATGAGCTCGCGAGCCAGTTCAGGGCGAGTGCGATGATCAGGATTGGGTTTGCAACCTTTACCCCGACCCTTCTTCCCCTTGGTGAGTCCGTGCCGATTGCGGTACAGACGCATGGTGATTGGCAAGGCGAAGACCTTGGTGGGTGCCCAAAACGGGTTCACGACGATCAGGCAAAGCACGACCCAGTCGTGGCCCCAACTGACCAGCGACTTGGCGCGACTGGAGATCAGCGGATCTGAACAACGACAATTAACTTTCCCCACCGGCGACAATTAAGATTCCCCAGCGCAGCGGGATCTTTTCCCCGCCGACGACAATTAAGATTCCCCAGCGCAGCCAGATCATTTTTCATGGTGATCCTCCAAACGGAGGGAGGATCACCATGGCGATTGTCACGGATCGACAAGTTCAGCGTTTGTACACGCTCTTGAGGTCGGAAATGCCGCTCGTTCTCGCGGCAATGAAGGTGGATATGGACCGCAAAACTGCACGAAAGTACCGCGATCAGGCCAAGCTTCCCAGCGAGCTGAGGACCTGGCCACACGCTTGGCGGACGCGCGAGGATCCCTTCGCAGAGGTCTGGGATGAAGTGCGCGAGCACCTCGAGCTAAGTCCTGACTTACAGGCAAAGACCCTGTTCGAGTGGCTCCAACGACGTTATCCAGGCCGTTTCGAGAATGGCCAACTGCGCACGCTCCAGCGCCGTGTGCATCGGTGGCGAGCAACATCCGGTCCGCCGAAAGAGGTGTTTTTCACACAGATCCATCACCCAGGCCGGTTGGGCGCGTCCGACTTCACCCATATGACAAACTTGGGCGTCACCATCGCAGGTCAACCCTTCGACCACATGGTCTATCACTTTGTTCTGACCTGCTCGAATTGGGAGACGGCCTCGATCTGCTTCTCGGAGAGTTTCGAGAGCTTATCTGAAGGATTGCAACAAGCGCTCTGGGAGTTGGGCGGAGTTCCGCAGCGGCATCGTACGGATCGGCTAAGCGCGGCCGTGAATAATCTCTCAGAGAAAAAGGAGTTCACTCGACGCTACCAGGCGCTGATGGACCATTATGGGCTCACAATAGAGAAGATCAACCCGCGGCAGGCTCACGAAAACGGCGATGTAGAGCAAAGCCACCGCCGCTTTAAGGAGGCTGTGGATCAAGCTCTGAAATTGCGAGGCAGCCACGATTTTCTCGACCGCACTGCCTATAGCCGGTTCTTGCGAGAGATACTGGACCAGCGCAATGCCGGGCGTCAAAACCGCCTGGCCGAGGAGCGGGCCGTTTTGCGTCCGTTGCCATCGGCACATCTGGAAAGCTACAAGCGGGCGCAGCCCCAAGTTCGTCCCGGCAGCATCATCCACGTCGATCGCAACGTGTATTCAGTCGATAGTCGCCTTATCGGCGAGCGGGTCGACGTTCGGCTCTACGCCGAAGAATTGGAGGTCTGGTTCGCCGGGCGGGCCGTTGACCGGATTCCTCGACTTCGCGGCCAGAGGAATCACCGGATTAACTACCGGCACGTGATCGATTGGCTCGTGCGCAAGCCGGGCGCATTCGAGAATTACCGCTATCGGGAGGACCTCTTTCCCACGAGCCGTTTTCGGATGGCTTACGACGAGCTGCGTGAGACAGACCCTGGTCATGCCTCACGCGAATACTTGCAGATCCTGCAATTGGCGGCCCGAGAGAACGAGTCGTGGGTAGACGACGCCCTGCGGTTTCTACTGGACAACGACCAGCCAATAACAGCCCGGACGGTCAGGGAATGGGTCGAAGCGCGGGAGACCGCCAAGCCGATCACGGAGGTCGAGGTGGAGATGTTCGATTTGTCGAGTTTCGATGTTCTTTTCTGTCACAAGGAGGTGTGGGATGGCTTCGGAAACGCCGGTGAACCAGCGGCTGATGGAGTGCCTGCGGGAACTCCACTTGCCCACGATTCGAGAGGTTTATGAAGACCTGGTCCGTCGCGCAGTCCAGGAGTCTTGGGGGTACGAACAGTTCCTTTGCGAGCTTGTGGAACGAGAGTGTCAGGTGCGGCAGATAAATCGGACGGAGCGCTGGCTTCGGGAGTCGAATTTGCCGCTGGAAAAGAACCTCGCTCGATTTGAGATGAAGCGATTGCCGGCGAAGGTATCCCGCCAGGCGCGCACGCTCGTGGAAGGGGCCTTCGTGACAGCTCGGGAGAACGTGCTGGCGTTTGGGCGTTCGGGCAGCGGAAAAACACACTTGTTATGCGGGATTGCGCAAGAGCTGGTGCGTTCCGGCCGGAAGGTTCTGTTCAGCCCGTGCAGCCTCCTGGTGCAAGATCTGCTGATCGCTAAACGAGATCTGAAACTGAGCCGATACTTGAAACGGCTTTCCACGTTCGAGGTGCTGATCATCGACGACTTGGGCTATGTCCAACAGAGTCGAGAGGAGATGGAGGTCTTGTTCACGCTGCTGGCGGAGCGATATGAGCGTGGCAGCGTGATGATCACGAGCAATTTACCGTTCTCGAAATGGGAGAGCATTTTCAAAGATCCGATGACGACAGCGGCGGCGATTGATCGGCTCGTGCATCATAGCGTGATACTAGAACTGAATGTGGCGAGCTATCGGCTGGAACAGGCGAAGGGTGTTCAAATAGGTGACGGCAAAGATGGAGACGTTCCCGGCAAAGACGAACCGTCTACCAATCCCGAAGACGATCGAACAGATCCAAAATCAAAACGCAAAAAGCGGCGGCCGAACGGGGAAATGTAATTGTCGTTACTGGGGAATCTTAATTGTCGTCGATCAAACCGACACCAGTGCCCGATGCCGACGTTACCGCTGGTAAAGATGAGCTCGGTCACGAAACGACGACGATGCGAAAGCAACCAGCCGGTGACAACTTCGACGAAGGTCAGGAAGGTTGGGGTCGTGAACACATCGGCGAATTGATGTAGCAGCTCGGTGAACGAAGCGGTAAGTTCCATTGGTCGGCTTCCTTGCCTGGGTGCCTATTTGGTTTGTAAGCTCCAGACAGGATGCCATAAGTGTGCAAGGAAGCCGGCATCAACTTCTCCGACGATTGCCCGGCTGCCACACGGCAAACGGCCCGCCGATTACGCATCAACGCACAAGTGACCAACCATCGCCAAATGTGCGAAACTTGAACTAAGTTCAGGTTTCGCACATTCTGGAGGCGTTTCGCGAGCGGCGCGGCCGGTATTTTTTCACCGGTCGGTCAAACGTGACATCGCCATTTTATCGTCAAGCGTACGCAGGGAGAATGGTCATCCCGCTTGAGCGAGAAGATCGGTGATCTGTGCAATCCAGGTTTTTGTGCAGTTGTGATTCAGAAGCACGTCACGGGTTTTCTCCTCCAAGCTGACACGACGCAGTGTGGTCAGAAGATCAGCCAATGAAGGTTCCTGCTTCCGCGAATACCACGGCCGGTCCGGAAAGCGAACGAATTGATGACCGGTCGAGTGGAACCACACCACAATAATGCTATAGAGAAACAGTGCCATCGGCGTGGTCCGCTCGACTGCCTTGGGCACACGATTGGCAGGATCCTCGAGTCCGAGAAGTTGTTTGCAATTCTCGAAGGTGCATTCGATCGACCAGCGGTAGGAGTATGCTGTCAGGATCTGCCTGGCGCTCCACTCTAGCTTGGTGCAGTAGAACATCTGATCGGGGCGCTTTCCTATCAAGTCACGCACCAAGACAATCGTCAGCTCGCGGTCTCCGCCTGCCTTGTAGTAGAGGGCCTTCATGGTTTTGACGGCGAGCGTCGCATGCAATCCGAACTGGTTGAATTTGAGTCGAGTCCAGGGCTGGACTGGATCTTTAGCCCATTGGGCCATGTCAGGCAGACGGTCCCCTTTCTTTCGAGGCGCTCCCTTACTCCCCACCGTCTTGATCGGGGCACGCTTGTAAAGCGCGCCCTTGGGATGAACATGGCTGATGAGATGAACGTTGGCCGGCAGATAAGAGAGAATGCTCTTGCCACCGTAGGCGCTGTCGCCCGTGAGAATGATTTCGTCGTCGGGGTACCATTGAGCCACCAGGTCGGTAAGTTCGCGAGCCAGTTCAGGTCGGGTACGGTGATCGGGATTGGGTTTGGGGGCTTTGCCACGGCTCTTCTTGCCCTTGGTGAGTCCTTGTCGATTGCGGTAGAGCCGCACGGCGATCGGCAAGGCGAAGACTTTCGTAGGCGCCCAGAACGGCTTGACAATAATCAAGCAGAGCACAACCCAATCGTGTCCCCAACTGACGAGTGGCTTGGCGCGACTGGAGATCAGCGGATCGTAGTGCATACCGGCGCCGTAAAGAGTCAATCCCCGTTTGCGGCAGAGAGTATCATCGACGGCCCAAAACAAAGTGGAACCAGGGGCCAAGATGGTACCGACCAATTTAGCTAGGAACAGAGCCAGGGTATCCATGTCCCAGGCGGCCTGGCTGAAGAAGCGATGGAACCGACACCAATGGCCGTTGCCGACGTTACCACTGGCGAAGATGAGCTCGGTCACGAAACGATGACGGTGCGAAAGCACCCAGCCCGTGACAATTTCAACAAAGGTCAGGAAGGTTGGAGTCGTGAAGACATCGGCGAATTGATGTAGCAGCTCGATGAACGAAGCGGTAAGTTCCATTGGTCGGCTTCCTTGCCTTGGTGCCTATTTGGTTTGTACGGTCCAGACAGGATGCCAAAATCGGGCAAGGAAGCCGACATCAATTGTCGCGACACAGCTGTCGCCTTCCGGCGCGGAACCGGTCGCGACGCGGCCGAATCACGCATCAACGTATACGCGGCCAATACAAGCGAAATGTGCGAAACTAAGGAACCGCGCGAAAATAAATGCTGCAAGTCTACGGCGTTCGTCGTGGAAAGATGGCGTGGCTCAACTCACCGTGGAACCATGCTGGCTTGAGGAAAAACGCCAGTTCGTCAATGTCAAGTTGAAGCATTAAATATCGCGCGGCGCCTAAGCGGCCACCTCTTCCTCTTTCTCAATCGCCGCAGGGATCGCATAAAGATGCTCTATTTTGATCGCGACGGGCTCGCCATCTGGTACAAACGACTCGAAGCCGGGAGTTTTCAGATGCCTCATTCCACCCAGGCTGGCATTGAGCACCAACCAGCCCAACTCGCCATGCTGCTCTCAGGAATCGACCTGCGGACAGCGCGTCAACGCAAGCGGTTTCAGATCGCCGGCTGAATCGCAAAAAAATCGCTAAAGTTCCTGGTACTCGTATTGAAATCACATGAGAGCGCGAGTATCACTTATGGCATGAGCCTCACGCTGCGACTTCCTGATGATCCCAACGAGTACCAGCAGTTCCTCGAAGACCTGCTCCGCAGCAACGACGAGCTGCGGCAGCAGGCCCAAGACGCTCAACGCCGCATCGATGAGCTCGAACGCGTGCTCGATCAGACCGCGGCAGATTACGATCAACTCAAGGAACAAAACGCCGAATTGGCCGAGACCTTGGCGCAGTTTCGCCGCTACATCTATGGCCAGCGCCGGGAACGCTACATCGACGCTCCAGGCCAAGGTCATCTCTTCGACATCCCCGAGATCATCGCCGAGCCAGAGCCGGCCGCAACCACCTCGCCCGACGACACGGCAGCGAAACCGTCGACGGCAACCCGCTCCCCTCGGCGAACCCGGCTCGATCATCTCACTCACATCCGCATTCCGCACGATGTGCCCGAGTGTGAGAAGACTTGCTCCTGCTGCGGCGGCCCCAAGACACTCATTGGAGAAGATGAGTCTCGCGAACTTGATTACTTCCCGCCGCGGCTAGAGGTGAAGGTTCACGTCCTGCCCAAGTACGCCTGCTCCAAATGTCGCGACGGTGTGGCCAGCCCGCCTGTTCCGCCCAAGCCTGTACCGGGAGGGATCGCCGGTGCCGGCTTAGTCGCCTTCGTGGTCGTGAGCAAGTTCGCCGACCATCTCCCGCTTTATCGGCTCGAAGATATTTTGACGCGACACGGCGTGTACTTGTCGCGAAGCACGTTGTGCGACTGGGTGCGGAATGCCGCCTTGGTTCTCCAACCGCTGGCCGAGCTGCAGAAGCGTCTGGTGCTGCAATCCCCAATCTTGTGGACCGACGACACTCCCGTGACCGTGCTCGGAGGAAAGCTGCTCGGCAGTTCCACGGGTCGGTTCTGGGTCTACATCGGCGACGCCGAGCATCCCTACAGCGTCTACGACTTCACCATGAGCCGGGCCCGCGACGGACCGGCGGCTTTCCTGAGCGGGAGCGAAGCGTCATCGCCTGGAGCCGTGGGCGTATCTTCGGGAAGTGCTGTTGCGAATGAGCGGTGGCGAGACGGATCTGGAGCCGTTGCTGCCGGACCGCTGGGCAGCAACGCACCCAGAGCATGTGCTCCAGCATCGTCTCGACGAGTCTCGGCGTAAAGCGACGCGAAAGAAGGATGCACGGCAGCAGCGTCGGGCCATGGCCGCGAAGAAGGTCTGAGAGCCACGCACACAGTGGTCGGATGCGACTCGATGTCCTGAGCGGGTGGCGGGCCTCCCGCCGAGCGTGCCGCCGGCCGGCGGTAGGGCTGGTAGGGCCGTGCGCTTACTCACGATGCACGGATGAGTAAAACCAGGCGACTCCATGATATCTACCGTTTGCCGGGCTTCGTCCCGTTTTCCAGCATCCATGGCATCTTCGGCGACCCGTATGCAGTGATCATCACGTTGCGCCGCCGCCGAAAAAAACACGCTGTCGTGTGTGTGGAGAAGAGCGTCGCACGTACTACGACCAGTATCCCCGGCTCGCGCGCGACCTCTCGTGTGGCGACAGACGGGTCTATCTCGAGCTGTCAATTCGCCGGGTCTGGTGCCGCCAGTGCGGTGGCGTGAAGCGCGAGGGACTGGAGTGGTTGGCTGACAACCCGCTGTATACAAAGCGGTTTGCCTACTTCGTCGGTCGCCGTTGCCGGGAGATTGTAAGCGTTCGAGAGTACCCAGGCTTCCAGGGGGTGATAGCCTGCGAAGGTGACCACTACGTCCCTTCTCAGGAGACCCCGAATGCCAAGAACCGCTTCTCTCACCCGTCGGGCCATCTGGCGTTCTCGCGTCAGCCGGCAGTCACTCAGCGGACTGTCAATCGCGCAGTTCTGCGCCCGAGAACCGTGCTCCGTCTCGGCGTTCTATCGATGGAAAGGTCGCTTCGAGCTCGTGCAGAGTCCAGACCCATGCCCAACGCTACCGGCTCCGTCGACTTTCTTGCCTGTCACTGTGCGTCTCGTCGAGGGTAATGACTACCAACCCACCCCGATCGAAGCCGACCTTCCCAATGGAATTCGCCTTCGTATTCCCACAACAAGCCCCCGCCTGGCCTGCCGGATCATTCGGACTATCGCAGCAGCCAAGACCGAGTCAGGAGGCTCTCAATGATCAGCCTCCCTCATGCCGTCCGCGTGTTTCTTCACACACCAGCAACCGATCTTCGCAAAGGCTTCGACGCACTCTCCGGCCTGGTGACCACCGCCTTTGCTCAAGACCCAACGTCCGGCCACCTGTTCTTGTTCGTCAATCGACGCCGCGATCGCCTCAAGATTCTCTACTGGGATCGCGATGGTCTGGCGATTTGGTACAAGCGACTTGAGAAAGGCTCGTTCCAGCTTCCCGCGGTCGCGCACGGTGCCATATCGGTGGAAATGAGCCCGACCCAATTGACGCTGATTCTCTCCGGCATTGACCTCAGATCGGCCCGCCAACGCAGGCGATACCAGCCTCCGACGCCCCATGCCGGAAAATCGGTTGGTTCCCTCTTGTAACGTCGTATGTTGGCGCTATAATCTCTGCCATGATCACTCTCGAGTCATGGCCGACTGATCCGCAGCAATGTCACGACCTGCTGAGCCGCCTCGCTCAGCAGGTCGAAGACCTCCAAGCCGCACTCGACGAAGCCGCGAAGTTGCACGACCATACCGTCCAAGAACACGATCAACTCGTCCAAGAATTACGCCAGCAGATCGAGCTCTATCGCCGCTACGTCTTCGGCCCGCGACGGGAACGGTACGTGGATGCTCCGGGACAAGGCCGGTTATTCGACGCCGAGGCAATCGAAGGTGTTGCCTTGCCGCCCGAGCCGCCAGTTCCTGAGCCCAAAATGCCGGCGAGACGGCGGCAGTCGCGCAAGCCCGATTACGATCGGCTGCCACAGGTCCGCATCGAGCATGATCTGCCAGAGGCCGACAAGGTCTGTGATCAGTGCGGAGCAGCGAAGACGTGCATCGGCGAGGACGAGGCACGCGTGCTCCAGTTCGTCCCGGCGCGTTTCGAGCTTCACGTACATGTGTTACCCAAGTATGCCTGCTCAGGCTGTCGAGACAGTGTCGTGTCTCCCGAGGCGCCTCAGCGTCCCGTGAGCGGCTGCATTGCGGGAGCGGGCGTGCTCGCTGAGGTGGTCGTATCCAAGTTCGCGGAGCATCAGCCGCTCTATCGCTTCGAGGACGTCTCGACTCGTTACGGCCTCTATCTGCCGCGGAGCACACTGTGTGACTGGGTCCGCTATGTTGCTGACTTGGTCAGACCGCTGTATCAGCTCCAAAAGGAATTGGTACTGACGGCGCCGGTGATCTGGACCGATGACACGTTTGTGACGGTCTTGCACGACGATGAACCTCGAAGCCGCAAGGGGCGGTTTTGGGTTTACATTGGTCCGAGCTCGTTGCCCTATGACGTGTACGACTTCACAGAGGATCGCAAGCGTGAGGGTCCGTCTCGGTTTCTGGAGGGATTTGCTGGCTATCTGCAGGCCGATGCCTTCAGCGGGTATGACGCAATTTACGTGGGCTCTGGTGGTCAGATTCTCGAAGTGGCCTGCTGGGCACATGCGCGTCGCAAGTTCTACGAGGCGAGATCGTCGTCACCCGCTGAGGCCTCGTTGATCATCCAGATGATTCTTCGGCTCTATGAAATCGAGGATCGGGCTCGCCCGCTCGACAATGATGCGCGACGCGTGCTGCGTCAAACGGAAGCGGTACCGATCCTGGATCGGATAAATGACGAATTGAATCGGCTGTCAGTGAAGCTCTTGCCGAAGTCGGCGTTAGCGCAGGCGGTGACCTATGCGTTGAATCAATGGCGGGCGCTGTGCCGATACACAGAGGACGGGCGACTGACGATCGACAACAACACGTCGGAGCGACGTGTACGAGACCAAGCGATCGGTCGGAAGAACTGGATGTTCCTGGGGAGTGTTGAGGCGGGGCCGCGTGCGGCGATGCTGTCCACGATCATTGCGGGGGCGAAGCGGCATCGCATTGAGCCTTGGGCGTACCTGCACGATGTGATTCTGCAGCTCTCGGTGGAGGTGAGTCCGGAGTCACTGGCGAAGTTGCTTCCGGACCGGTGGGCGGCGGCGCACCCTGAGCATGTGCTGAACCACCGTCTTGAAGAGTCTCGAGAGAAGGCGCGGCGCCGGGATCAACGCCGCGCGAGCCGACGCCAGTCGAACTGACGCACGGCGGGGCGATGTTGCCTGAGAGGCCAAGTAGCTGCTAGCACCTCGTGGGCGCGCGGACTACGGCGTGCATGTGCGGCGAACTCGGACGCTTGCTGCGAGAACGAGCAGAGCCCGGCAAGTCGACGGCGGGCGGGCGGGTCCATGCGGCGCGAGCTGGCATTGGTGAGAGTCCTCGGTTGGCTGAGGATGCGGGCGCCCGGCGTTGCGGCGCGCCCCTGGTGATCTCGAACGCTTACGGCGGGAGAGTAGTATCAAGGCGGTAGCCGAGGAGCTGCACCTTGATTGGCATGCCGTCAAGGAATTGGACAAGCAGTACATGCGAGAGCAACTCCGCCGGGCTGGTTGCCCGGCCCCTCGTGTCATCGGCATCGACGAGATCTCCATCGGCAAGCATCACCGCTATCGGATCGTGGTTAGCGACCTCGAACGGGGACGTCCCATCTGGTTTGGCGGCAAGGACCGTTCCGAGGACAGTTTGGACGAGTTCTTCACCTGGCTCGGGCCGAAGAAGAGCCGGAGAATCCGGCTGGCTGTCATGGACATGTGGAAGGCGTTCCGCAAGTCTACCCTGAAGGGAGGGCATGCCCCCCAAGCGCGGATCGTGTACGACAAGTTCCACATCATCGGCCACTTGGGGAAGGCTATGGACAAAGTGCGAAAGCAAGAGTACGCACGTGTTTCGGGGAAGGATCGTCGCTTTATCAAAGGACAGAAGTACCATTTGCTCACCCTAGGGACAATCTCACTACCAAGGGGAAGCAAGCCCTAAATCTGTTGTTTCGAGCCAACAAACGACTCAATAAGGCCTACCTCTTCCAGGAGTCGTTCGGCCAACTGTGGGACTACAACCAACCCGCGTGGGCTCGTCGCTTCTTCGACAACTGGCGGAGCTCCCTCAGGTGGCAACGCCTGAAGCCGTTTCAGAAGTTTGCCGATATGGTCGAAGCTCACTGGGATGGTATCGAGTCCTACTGCCACGTGGAAAACAAGGTGCCCCTAGGATTCGTCGAGGGAATCAACAACAAGATCCGTGCCCTCCAACGTCGGGCCTAGGGCTATCGTGATGATGAGTACCTTCGACTGAAAATCCTCACATGCATGCTGCCTAGACTTTGAAACAGTGATTCTTCTCCGAACGATCTTGGAGTTTGAGCACTGTTGTGAATCCATATGAAAGGATTTTTGGAGGCATGACTCCGGTGTCCGATGGCGGCTTGCTGCACTGTTCTTTCGAGGCTAATCTGACGCCACTTGGCGAAACGGAGTCGGGCTCTGCGGGGACGCAACTCGACAAGGGATAGCCAGGTCGACGGTGCGCCGAGGGTGCATCAGGCCCCTGGTGGTGAAAGCCATCGGGGGCCGTTCCTCGATGCCATCGGACACCGGAGTCATGCCTCCGAAAATCCAGCCGAATCGCCTCTATCGCAAAACTCCCCGACGCTTCGTCAGACAACCCAGATAGGGCTCCTCGAACCGGATTATTAATCACCCACTCTCGACAAAACGCTCAAAACTACCCACACGAAAACGCGAAGAGCCTCTTTTTTTTCGCGCCTTTGCCGTTTCACAAGGTCGCCACAAACTGCGTGTTGCCGTCTCCGAACAGCGCCGGGCAGCCGCTGCTCGTGCAGGTGAACGTCAGCGAGAAGCCCGAGCCGCAGGTGTGGCTCGTCAGCGTTAGCTCGAGCGGCGCCGCCTCGAGGTTCGAGCAGTAACCGGTCGTCCCGGTCGGACATGAGCCCGACGTGAAGAAATACGCTCGCAGCTCGATCGTTCCGCCGGCGCAAGCAAGCGTGAAGTAGAGACCGCCATCGCAGCAACCCGTCGTCCAGCTCTTCGACGGCGTCGACGAATACGTCATCGTCGCGGAGCCGTTGCCGCCGATCAGATTCGTCCAGGAAAGCGTGAGGTTCTCTTCCGGGATCGCGCACGGCGAGCACGGATCGGTCGGCGTTCCGCCGCCGCTGCCCGTTTCCTCCGAAACCCACCGTCCGCCGGCCGAATACGCGACCAGGTAATCGCCGACCGACGGGACCTTGTTCAACACGACCACCGGCACGGTCGTCGCGGTATCGGCCGTCAACGTCGCCGCGGCGCCTTCCGACACGGTCCCGGTCGCGAGAACGGGGTGCGTGTAATAAACCCGCGGGACGGCTGCCGGCATCGAGCCGCCGTTGTAGACCTGGACCAGCAGTCGGGCAGATCCGTAGTCGGCGCCGGCCCCGGCTCGATCGACGGCGTCTTCGTACACCGACATGCGGTCGCGGAGGATCCGCGCTTCGGAGCGGGCGGCGGCGCGGTGGCCGTCGCGCAGCGGCGGTGAAAGGAAGGGGTCAACCATTTTGTTCGGTTGCTAGCCGTCAAAGCGAAAGACCCACCGTCCGCCGGCCGAATGGACGACGAGGATCGTCCCGTTCGGCGGGATCGCGGTCCCGAGATTGAGCGCGTACAGTACCGTCGCGGTATCCGGGGTGAACGTCGGGGTCGCGCCCTCCGCGACCGAACCCGTGATCAGCTCGGGGTTGCAGGCGTAGAATTCGGCGGCGCTGGTCGGGTAACTGGTGACGGTCGTCGTGATGCAGCATAGCGCGGCGGAGCCGTAGTCGGCCGCGGTGCCGAGTCGGTCGAGCGCGGTTTCGGCGGCGAGCTGGCGCTTGCGCATGACGCGGAGGTCGTTCATTTAGACCCCTTGCGGCTCCGCTCGACGGTCGCTGAACTGAATGACGGTCTGCTGCCGGTCGCCCGAAAAATCCCACGCGAACGCCGTCAACCACGGGTAGCACGGCGTTTCGCCCTGGTCGACGCCGACGTTGATCTGCATGTTCGCGTTGCGGCCCTGAATGATCTTCACCCGGTCGCCGATCTGGTAATAGTCGGTGATGAACGGCAGCGTCGCGCTTCCGGCGAGCGTCGGAAACTCGTGCGCCGACCGGAGCTGCTCGGCGTGCGTCAGCGCGGCCTTCGTGTCGTCGCGCATGACGAGCGGGTTCGTGCCGTCGGGACCGTTGCCGTTGATGTCGGTCTGCGTCGCGTAGTTCAGGCTGCCGGGCGAGATCGTGCAGTATTGGAAGTGATCTTTTCCGTCTGCTGACCGCTCGCGGGTATATTGCGTCGGGCTAGCCGGTCGTTTGACTGCCGTCACGGCGTTCGCGCTGTCGGTGCTCGGTATCCCGATCCGCTGGTCGGCTTCGATGACGGTCGTCAGGCGGAGCCGGAACGTCGTCGCGTCGGTCGGCGTCGCCGTCGATGTACATGCCTGGATCTTCGGTATCGAGTCGGCACTGCTCGACTTGCCGAGGCCGGTTGTCCAGTCGTCGGGATCTTCGACCGTTACCTCGATGCCGAGCCGGTCTTCGAGCAGCTTCCAGCCCCGCGATACCGTTACCCACCCGCTCGATCCGTTCGGTGATTCGAGCTCGGGATCTTCGGAGTAAGTGCCGGATTGCTGCACTTCAAGGACGGCTTTCAACGGCTTGCCGTCCACGTCCTTTGCGATCAGCGTGTGTGATCCGGGCCGGTAACGCGGCACGTACGTTTCGTTGCCGTTGTCGTCGGCGGGGAAGATCGAAGACAGGTCGAGCGCCATGCCGGTGACCCAGGTCCTCGTCAGCATGTTGTAATGACCGTCGCCGCACTCGTCGGCGATCCACCATCGGTACATTCGCCGCTGGTCGCTGCTCGCGGCCGTGAGGTTCTTCGAGAGGAACGGTGCCCGGTTGCTAGCGTCGCCGCTCGACGGCGTGAATCCGGGCGCCAACAGTGCCGATATCTCGACCTGTTGCGGCGCCGTCTCGATCGTCCACTGGTTGACGAGCTGATTCGTATCGCGGGCTAGATGGATCGACGTGATGTTGTTCGCGGCCAGGTCGAGCGACTCCGCGTCGGCGGTGGCCAGGTAGAGTTCCTTCGGCGTCGTCGCGGCCAGCGCGTCTTTGCGGACGACTTTCAGCGTCGTCTGGGGGTTGCCGTCGGAGTCCGCGTTCGTGAAAAATACCATCACGAATCCACAGTACCGCAGCAGCTCGCCCATCACGTCCGGCACGGCCTTGTTGGTGGCGTCGTAATCGCGGATCACGATGTCGGTCTCGACGGCGTCGCCGGAATTCAGCAGCGACCCAGACGGCGGCGAATAGCAGGACAGCAGCGCCTTGAGCGACCCGAGCGTCGGGTAAATCACGTACGGATTGCCGCCCTCGTCCTCCGGGCTAGGCTGGATCTGGACCAGGTACATCAGCGCGTCGGAGACGTACCAGAACGACGTCGCGCCGACGTCCAGATCGATGTCGTCTTCGCTGTCAGCGCGCTCGATCACAAGCGGATCCAGAAAGACCGGATACTGGTCGTCGTCAACGTCCGTGTAATCCGCCGACGCAACGCAGTTGCCGATGTAGCCGCCCTGACTGCCGATCGACGTGTCCGACGGGTTCCATCGGCACGGCAACGCGACCCGGACGTCGGAGTCGCCGCTCGTATCGGTCGCGTTGGCGGCGCTGCGCCAAACGGACGTTGTAATTGGCGTGTCCCAGAGCCGGATCGCGGTCCCAATCGCGACGAACGTGACGGCCTGATTCTGGGCCGACAGGTCAACCTGGGGAATCTGGGCGAATCCATCAAATAGAATCACGTTCTGGGGATCGTCATCTGGAGTCGACCCGGGGACTTGGGTAAATACCACGATCCGGTCATCGTTCTGTACGACGTAATCACCTTGGACGTCGATCGGCCAAAGTTCCTCGAACTGAGATGGCCAGTCCAGCGCGGCGCCAAGGGCGTCATCCATCATGTATTGGAACCGAGCTACCGGCGGCTCGGGGCCTTCGCGGTAGTCGATGCGAAGGCAGTAGACATTCGGCAGCACTGTGTAGGGGCTACTGCCCAGCTCGAACTCGTCGCTGGAGCCCGGTACATAGAGCGCGACCGTGATCGGCATCGCGGCCGTCGTGATCGCGGCGGCGATGGGGTTCAGGTCGAAGCTAGCGGGGTTACCCATGCGGGGTCGATATTAATGATCGGAAAGGAGGTGCGCCATGCACTGGAAAGTTGGAGACATGGTCGTTGCGTCGATCGAGCTGGCGGAAATGTTTCCCGCGCTTCGGGGCCGCATCGCCAGCGTGACGGGCGTCGGGCGCCGCTCGTTAGACATCCGGTTCGACGACGACGGATCGACCCTGGAGATGCTACGGCCGAGCTCCGTACGTAGCGCTCCGCTAACTCAAGAATCCGAACGTGCGGAGCGCGCTGTAGGCGTCCTGTAACATCGTTTGCTCGTTCGTCGTGTACGAGCTGCCGGCCGTCTTCGACCCGCCGGTCTGCTGCGCCGCCGGCGTCGCGCCGAAGAAGCCGATCTTCTGCGTCGACGCCGTCCCGATCTGGAGCCCCGTCGACGTGCCGAGCGGGATCTCGATGCCGTCAAGGATCGAGCCGCAAACCTGGAATGCCTGGCGGTTGTCGGTGATCGACGTGATGGTCGAGCTGCCGGCGACGACTGTCGCCAGGCGGACGTGGGCGGTGCTCGGGTAGCTGGCGGCGACCGTCAGAGACGCCCGACGCGGTCAGGTCGAGGTAGAGGACCTTCGTCGCGCTCGCGGTGATGGCCTGCGACGAGCTGCCGGCGAACGTGCCGATCGAGCCGTCTTGCTGGACGTACTGGCCCGCCGCGACCGCGACGTTCAGGCTGGTCGACGGCACTTCGTGCAGCGTGACGCAGAGTCCGCCGACCGGCGCTAGACCGTCGAGCGTGGTAGAGTTTGCGTTGAGCGGGGTACTCCATCCCGTGTCGCCAAGCGCCGGTTGTCCGAGTTTTGCGTTCGGGGTATAAGTGGTGCTCATGATTCCCTTTGGAGGTAACGAAGGTGCTCTATCGACTGCCGGACGGGAACTGGGTTGATCCGCGGGCGCTCATCGCGATCAGTGCCGCCGATAGGGTTCCGGACGCGTACGCAGAGCCGATTAGCCCCCGGGTGATCTACCGATTCCGATCGGAATCGGGCGGCGATTCGGGCGTCCGCATCGCGAATTGCGCGACGTACGCCGAGGCCTGCAAGTGTCGCGACGAGCTGGCGGCGGCGGCGAACGAGTGGCCGAAGCTGGAGCCGCGGACGGTCGATGAGGATGCTATGGGCGAGTTGGTCGACCTCGAGGAAGCCGCGACGGCGGCCAAGCGTTTCGACATTTTCATGGAGAACATGCAGGCCGACGGCTGCCTAGAAACGCGGCTCGATCGGGAGTATCCGGAGTCTCCGGTCAACGCCCCTGTCGCGACCGGCGACCGCGGCGGTCCGGACGTGACGGGCGGCGACCCAGGCCCGAATGTTGAATTCCGGAAGTGGACGTGATCAGCCCGGGCTCGCGTTCCACGAAAGCGTAATCTCGTGCGTCGACGCCGAGTACGTATAGTCGAGCCGCGACCCGTCCGAGAACGCCGCCGGTTCGAGCGGCGGGCAGTTGATCGTGACGCCGACCAGGCCGACGGTCCCGGCGTTGCCGGCCGAGTCGTACGGCACGACGGCGTATGACCAGTTTCCGCGCGTCAGAGGGTCGGAGATCCACGAATACGTTCCGGCCGCCTGGCCGAACCCGCCATCGCCGAAGCCGCCGAACCCGAAGCCGTCCGTCGTGATCGCCGACGGGTACGCGGTGATGTCGGCGAGCGGCGTCGACATGTCGACTTCGCCGAACGGTCCATCGCCGAAACCGTTCACGCCGTACCCGCCGGCCGAGTCGGAACCGTAGACGTAGAACCCGGCGATGTCGGCTGACTCGAACGTGCCGCCGAGCCAGGAGAGCTCCGCGCGGCGCGCCGGTGCGGAGGCCAGGTCGGCCGGGAAGTCGGTCTGTTCTTCGCCGGCCGCGACGGTGCCGATGTCGACGCGGATCGGGCCGGTCGAGCCGAGGATCAGCGTCGCTTGCGTCGTCTGGCCCCACCAGGCCAGCAACTCGTTCAGGTAGATCTGGAACCAGGTTCCGGCCGGACTGGTCGACTGCCAGGATAGATAGACCTGGAAGCCGTTATAGACGGGGGGGTTGACGCTGGTGATCGTAGATTGCGAGAATCCCATCGGCTACATATTTTCTTACATGATCGGGGCGCGGAAATGTTCGGGCCGGGCCAGAGAGTACGTCTGAGTGCAGACTATCCGACGAAAAATCCAGGACGATTAGCTCGTCACGGAACCGTGATCGCCATCTGTCCGCGACTGCCGGCCTGCGTAACGGTGAGATGGGACGGTTGCCACGCGGCAACGCAATGGGGCGTGCGCTGGCTCAGGTCCGCTTACGCTTCGGTTGAGGCCCCTCACGACAGCCCGTGAAACACCGCCCGGTACGGCAGCGCCCACCCGCCGCCGCCGCCCCACGCCGCCGGCCGCGGGCCCATCGGGTCGGGCTGGAACTGGCCGAGGTAGACGACGTTCGCCCATGTCCGGCCTCGCGTATCGAATAGCGGCCGGGCGATCCCGTCGGCCATCGAGCCGGAGACGCCGGGCGTGAAGATGTCCTCGTCGGAGTTCAGCGTCGGTATGTCGACGTCGTACAGCACGCCCGAGACGTTGAACGTCCGGCCGCGCGTCCCGCCGAAGACCGACAACAGGCCCGGGACGCCGAAGAACGCCTCGAGCTGCTGCGCGGCCTGCGCCGGCACTTCTTCGATCTTGACCGCGAGGCCGAAGATCGGGACGCCGCCGAACGTGGGGGTGTAGATGGCCATCAGCGAGCCCGGACATATGCGACTAGCGCCTCACCGACTAACTCGATGTTGCGCCTTTTGATTTCATGGTCCAATTCGAAGAACCCTCGACCATCGCCGGCGGCCCAGTTCGCTTTCGCTACGTCGGTCGGCTCGGTTTGGGTTTTCTCGAGACTGCCGGCCCGCCCTCTCGGTCTGGACCGCCGGCCTCGGTTCGGGTCGCCGGGCCGGCCGGTGCCGTAGCGGTGTACGAGTTCAGTGCCGTTGACGTCGAGCCGGCCTTCCAGGCTTTCATTCGACAGCATTGCGCCCGTCCGCACGTTAACGAGGCTCGAACCGAATTCCTCGAGCTTCCTCGCGGCGTAGGCTGGGCTATTCGGCCGGAATTCCGAGATGGCGCCGCGCTGTTCGGTCACGCTCCGTTCCTGGATCTGCTCGGCGTGGTTCTGCTGGATAGCCTGGGCTAGAGTTCCGCCGCCGAGCCGCGCCGTGAAATCGAAGCCATCTAGAATGCCTGCGAGCCAGCGGCCGACTTCGGGCTGGTTGCTTGTGCGTTGAGTATTCATGTTTACATCCTGCCCGGTTCTTTTGTGAGCGGCGGCGGGGCGGCGGTTGGTTTTCCGTTGGGTTGTTCCGTCGGGCCGGCGCCATTTGGTTTGCCCGGACCGTCCAATTTCTTGTCGATGCTCTCCAGGAGCTTGACCACTTCCCGCGTATCGCCGACGACGCTCTCCATCGGATTGACGCCCATAGCCTGTAATCGCTGGACAAGTTCCGCGATCGCTTCGTCGCCGGCGTATTCAGTCGTGACTTCGCCGGTCTTCGCGTCTGTTCGCGTCGGCGCGTGCCAATCGATGCCATGCTGCTTGGCCACTCCGGCCAATTTGCTTTGCATCCCGAGATCGACCTGGTTGTAATAGCCGCCGCCGAACGTATCCCAGAACGCCCGGCCGAGCATCGGGGCCTTTTCGAATGTCTCGAAGTCGCCCGTGAGCTTGCCCTCGCCCTTGAGCCGTGCAAAGGACGCTTCCCGAAGTGGTTTGATGACGCCCTCGGTCGACAACGATCGTTTGATCGTCGACGCCTTTGTCGCTGCGTCGGCAAGGCGCTTCTGAAGCACGGGTTCCCGGGCGACGCGAGCTGCGTGCGCCGTATCGATCGCGGTGGCATCGTCCGGCGCATTCATCAAGGGTAGGAAAGTATTTTGCCAGGTACCCGATTTTTTGGCCGCGGCCCCGATCGCGTAGAATCGTCTGGCTTCCTGGTTGTTGAGCCCATGCTCCGCCAGATACCTGGTTGCTTCAAAAGTCTCGCCCTTCGCTTGCGCAGGCCTTCTCGGCCCTCAGGATGTCGTCGGTAGCTCGCTCCATCATCTGCATCGACGACGTGTGTTTCAGATCGATGCCGAGATGCTTCTGGAAATACTCGGCATCGTGTCGTGTTCCGTGCCGGGGAGCAATTTCATCCCTCGCGCCCGCATGCTATCCGTCGTGAGACTCGCGAGGCCCTGTTGAGCGATCGTCGCCGACTCGCCCGGCGGCGCCGACAGAGAGATCATCGAGAGCAGTCCGCTAAGCTCGTTCCCAGACAATGAACCGGTCTGGACGTAAGCCGATAGCGCCTGCCGTTGCTGTGCAAACTCTCCCATGCTTTTGAATTTGCCAGGCTGCGAAATCTTGAACTCGCGATTCATTTGCGCGGCCATCTGTTCGGCGGTCGTCCCCGGCTTGGCCTCGATGCGCCAGCGTGCCGTAGAGATCTCCGTACGCCGTCCCGGCGCCGGGGCCTTCCATTGCCTGCAGTTTGGCCGCCGCAAGATACCCCTTGTCGTACGCCTCCCGGCTGATGTTCTTGCCGATGGTCGCTTGCGCCGCGCCCTCCGCCGCTTTGGACATCGCGAGCGAATCTTCGGGGTTTTGCGCTGTCTGGGCGACGATCGCTAATTGCCGGCCCGTCTCCGGTCCGCTTTTTCCGAGCTCACCCTTCATTGCCGCAAGCTCAAGCACGACCTCTCGGAAATGGATTGTTTCCTTGACCGCGTCGATCGTGTCGCGGCGAATCTGATCGAAGTAATCGGCTATCCCCTTCACGCCGGCGATCACAGCGCCAACCCCGGCGAAGGCCGATACGTAGCCTAATACCGCGCTTCTGCTGGCGTTGGCCGCTTCTTGTTGTTCCTTCTCGATGGTCGCGATTGCCGCCGCTTGCTTCATTTTGCGCGTACGTAAGCCCGGTCGCTACGCTCTTTCTCGTTGTTCGCTTCCTTTGCGATCCGCGCTTCCTCCCGGGCGGCTTCCTTCGCCTGGGCGGCCAGCATACGCTGGCCATCGCGCTTTGCTCGCTCGTACGTTCGATCGGCCGCCGCCCGATCCTTTGCGGCTTGTTTCGCGACGTCGGCTGTTTCTTTAGCTGCTCGAGATGCGGCGCGAGCCTGATCTCGTTCCAGGCTGGCCATCGCGTTGGCGTGCTGGCGCATTGCCCGGACGTATGCCGCGTCCGATTGTTCCTTCTCTTTGTTGGCCTTACCGTGCGCGGCGGCGGCTTCTTTGTCGGCTTTGGCTTGGGCCTCGGCCGAAGCGCGAGCCTGACGGTCGGCCTGCGCCGTATCGAGCGTTATGCGGATTTTTTGTTCTGTCGTGTCGGACATCAGAACATACTTTCTACTTCGTCGGCTGCGGCCTGAGCGATCGCCGAATCAATCCACTTCGATGGCGGTGGAACTCGCCGCTGGTAGATCATCATCGCCGTGATATCGATTGCGTCGTCGAGATCGAGGCCGTCGGAAACGCGGACGCCCGCCATCTGGCAGCAGAGTCTCAGATAGCGGGCGTAGGTTTTGGGCTATTGCCGGCGATGATCGCGCCCAGCGAGGTCCACATCGCCTCGCTGGCAGGGTCGTCGCGTTCGAAGTAGAGGAGTACTCGAAAGTGTTCGTCGGTCAGCGCGTAATTCGCTTCGAGCAACCGCATAACGAGCTCGAACCGTGCGGTCGGGAAATCCCACGTCGTACTTTCGACGTCGCCGAAATATACGCCGAGCAGCTCATCCGACTCCGGGCCGAACTCGTGCGATCCAGCGGCCCGGGTTTTCGTTTTGCCGTCGACGCGCGTGGGGAACCACCGAATCCGCGGCTTGCGCAGCTCCCACGTCTGGCCGTCTCCCAGGACGACCGGGACCCCGGCCTGAAACTCCGGGCGCCGCAATGCTTTCTCGTCGAACACTCAAACCTCCAGTTGAAAACGTTTACTCGCTCAAATACCCGACCTCGATCCCGCCGTCCCGCCGCTCCCACCGGTACCGCGGCTGGCCGCTCCGGCGGTGGTTGGTCGGATACAGGATCGTGTCGGCCGGGTCGCGGGTGACGAACAGCCGCCCGTGCGGTTGCGTGCGGATATACGCCCGCTCGCCGGCGGCGTAATCGACCTCGAGCAGCGGCTCGGCGACCCGGCAGACGGCGGCGACACGGTCGAAGATCCGGGCGCCGGCTTTGACCGATTCGGGTAGGAAAAGAGCGTCAGGTCGCATATAAGCTTCCGCGTGGAAAACCAAAAACCGTCAGACCGCCGCCGATATCCCACTGATCGCGGTCTAATCTTGCGCTACTGGCTTGACCATCCTGAGGATTTCCGCTGGCCCGCTTGGCGGCGCTATATCGAGCTCAAGCAAGGAATGTGCTTCGCGTGCGGTTACGTGCCGACGCGGACGTACTTTCTCGAGCGGCATCACATCATTCCTTGGCGAAGATGCCATCGAAACAAAGCCTCGTTCCTTCACCTACTCTGCAAGTGGTGTCATCGCGAAGCGCCTGAAGAACCGCTCGAGGCATACAAGCGCTGGCTCGCCGCTCGCAAATATTGGGACGATGGCCTTATCGCCTGCATAGAAATGGCGACGTCCCCGCGTTCCTTTTTTAAACCCTCGTAATGGCCAGTGGCGCCGTCGAGCCGTCCGAGCTAAACGCCTGCCAGGTCCCGGTGACGGACCCGAATTGGGCGTGCTGCGCCTGTGCGTCGGCGTTTTCGAAGACGGCATTCGATAGTGTGAACACGACCGCGCCGCCGCTCTGCCCCTTCGCGTCGTTCAGCGTCGCGACGAGCGTCGACGTCGTGCCGGGCGTGAAGTTCGCCATCACGGTCCCGACGTCGGCGGTCGTGATCGATGCGTGCGGCTCCTGGTCGACTGCGGCGATGATGGTCGGGTACTGGTCGACGTCGCCCTTGAACTTGATAAGCTGACCGCCCTGGCCAAACGATGCGTTCGTGACGCGGGTTACGGTGACCGAGTTGAACGACACACTGGTCCAGTTGATATTTGCTTTGGTTGGCGCTCATGGGGGAAATCTCCGGTTACGGCGTGGTGTCGTATTCGTCCCAGCCCTCGACAATGTATTGGTAGCTGAACACGCAGTTGATTCGTCGTTCGGGAACCGTGACCTGTTGCCAATCCCACTGGATCACGCGAGTCGTTGCCGGTAGCGTCAGGCCCGCGAGGCTCTGGCCGTTCAAGGCGTTGGCGGTCGTGTCGAGCAGCAACTCGGCTCCCTCGTCGCGGAGCTGGGGGTCGATCATCCGATAGGCCAGCATGATGACGACGCGGCTCGTGATCACGAGGCCGCCGGTCGCGGCCGAGTCCCAGAGGTCCTCCTGGCGGCTCGACATCGGCAGGATCACGGCGAGCGCTTCTTCGACGCGCCGCTGCCATAGTCTTCCGGCAGTCCCCAGACGTAGACGCCGTCGAAGGCGTCGGTCGCCTGAAGGGCCGTCTGGATCGCATTGCGAACGTCGCGGTCGCGGCTCATGATGCGATCCTCGCGAGTCGGCTCATGCCGCCGTACCAGCCCTTACGCCGGGCGCCGACGACGAGCGGCGCCGACGTGATCCCGTCGACCGTGATCGTGAACGTGCCCGTCCCGGTCGAGGTCGTGACCGCCAACGTCGCCTCGGTGGTCGTGATCGCGGTCCAGGTCCCGGCCGTGACGGTCGTCGTGCCGGTGACGCTGTTCGTGATCGATACCGCCGATCCGCTCGTCCAGCTCGTGCCGCTGCCGACGAGCGTCAGCGTCCGCGGTGTCGTGACGTTCGGCTGGATTCTCGTCGGTTTCACGATGAACGACGGCGTCAGCGTCGGCGCGGCGGTGCCTCCGATCCAGTCGAGCATCGCGTTCAGAGAAATCGCCTGGTTCTGGCGGTCGTACGCCACTCCATAGCCGCCGCCGCCCGCGGCGCCGCCCTGGGCCGACGAAAATTGATTGGGAGCGGCCTGTATGCTCTGTCCATCGTACGGGGGATAGAGGTTCTGCCCCTGGAACGTGGGATAGAGGTTGCCGAGCCCGTCGCCCGGTGCTTGGTTTTGCCACGCTACTTGGCCCTGAAATTCCGTGCGCGAGCCCCACCCCAGGGTAATACCCGTGATCGCGATGCCGCTGAACCCGCTGCCGGGCGCCCGTGGGTCGCCATCCTGTAGACCCTGGAGAAACGCCGTCGTTGCCGCGGCACAACCGCCGTAAGGGGGATAGAGGCCAGGCGAATAGAACATATCGTGGCTGGCCGCGGCTCCCAGCAAAGTCGCGGAGCCGTTCGGGCCGTTGAAATCGCCTTCGTAGCCAACCATTGCAGGCAATCCGTTGACCTGTCCGGCAATCCCGGTCGGTCCGCCGTTTGTCCCGTACGCCTGGATCGCGCTGTAATGGCCCGAGTAAGGGTCCCAGAGCTGCAAAGAATATTTGAGATAGTCGGCGCAGTAATCGTTGATCGCGGTGACCGGCCAGGAACCGGGATTGGTTCCCGTGGTCGCTATCGCGTCGTTGAACGTGACGTTGGTCGCGGGCGGCCCGACGTAGGGTCCGGTGGCGATCAAGCTCATCGGGACCTTTTTTGTGACGGCGTCGCCGGTCCCGAAATTGACCATGTTGGCCGTAACGCTCGGGGTAATCCACTGCGATCCGAACAGACGCAACACCGTGACGCCAGCGCCCAGCGAATCAAATTGGGTTTGCAGTATTTCGTGTTGATGCGCGACCATGCAGACGTACGCCTGGTCGAACGACAGCGCCGGAGATCCTGATAGCGGGATCGTATAAAAGTCGTTGACGACGGTGCCGGGCGCGATGTAGTTCAACAGCCTGCCGTACTGAACGCAGTATTGAACGCCGGGCTGGCCGAAGTTCCAGTGCTCGTCCATCAGCTCGAAGATTACCGAGCTTCCTGTTGGGCAATAGGGCGCGATGTTGGTGGCGAGCTGCTGGAGGCAGGCGTCGCTCATGTGGGGCATCGTGAAGATCCACGGGATGGCGCCGATCTGGCGCATCCGTGGACCATGAATTCGTACGGGCCGCCCCCGGGGATCGATCGATAAGGCGAGACCTGGAGAGCCGCCACGGTGGTGGCGACCGGCGACGTGCCGGTCATCGCGATCGGACCGGTATCGTATCCGTGAGCGCTGCCGGCAAAGAAAACGAATGAGGTTGAGCTCGTCGGATAGACCGGCGTCAGGCCGCCCAGAATCGAAACGGCGGCACTCGACGTCGCGGTCCCGGAGCTCGACGAAGTGCCTGCGTACGCGGGGCTGATCGTGAAACTCGTCCCGGTGCCCGCACTCGCGAGGTACGCTTGCCCGGTCGTGTCGGCACTGAACGTCAGCGGCGTCACGGCCGATAGTGTCTGGCTGCTGGCGAACGTGATGGTCGGACTGCCGTTCGTGACCGTGACGGTCTGCGCGTCGATCGTCGGCGTGGCCGGACCGCCGGTCGTCGGCACATAGACCGGGCCGGCGTACGTATTCGGGAATTCGACCATGTCCCCGCCGCGGAAACCGTGAGCAGCGGAGCAGACGGCCTCGAGAAAGTAGCCGCCCCACGCGCCCATGTCCTCGACGCCGGGGGCATACGGGCTCGTGCCGCTGTTGTGCAGCGTGAGGTCGATATAGTTGCCTTGGGCACCCGAGCCCACCGTCGGATCGTTGCCGTCGAACCCGAGCAGCGGGTGGAAAATCTTGGTACTGGCCGGCCAATCATAAGGCGACGGGTAGTTGGCGGGATTCGTATTGTAGGGTCGAACGGCGGTGATCGTGACGGTTCGCGCGGTGGGCTGCTGAAACGACCACATATCGACCGACGGCAGATCGGCCGGCACCTGCCAGTTGGCGACCCCCTCCTGGATGAACTGGCGGACGCACCACGACCCGGCCCCGTTGGCGGCGGTCAGGATCAATTTCGTGTAGTTGGCGAGCGCGAGCGGGTCGGAAGTGTCGTTGCCGGTCGGCAGGGGAAACGGGCCTGTGTACGGCGTCATGCCGCTGTAACCGCTGGTATTCGGCGCGGTCGTCGGGAACGAGCCGCTGGTCGGCGCCGACGTCTGGTCGTAGACCGACGTCGTCGAGTCGCCAGGCGCGAACGCGAAAAGGTCGCTGATCGGCCCCGAGCCGACGGGCTGGCCTTCGCCCGCCGCCGTGATGTAGCCGGACAGACTCTGCATGTAGAAATACAGACTGATGTTGTAGCCGTACGTGTAATTGGGATCGGAAGGATACTTGAGCCAGTACGATACCGTGACCGTCACGCCGTCTGCGGCCACGGTCCGGACGTAGGTCGTGCCGCTGCCGGTCGCCGGTCCGCCCGATCCATCGGCTCCCGAGCACGTGTTGGTAGAGGCGGACACCCATACTTTGAGGTGGTCGGTCGCGCTGAGCGCGTTGGCGTCCTTGAACGTGATGCTGTACACGCCCTCCGGTACCGGCATGTACAGCGAGTCGATCTGGTTCGCGTTGCCTCCATTCCAAAATTCGACGTACTGGTATTCGTTGGGCGGGATATACAGGAGCGTCGAGTTATCGTCGTAGACGCCGCCGGAGAACTGGCCGAATCTCAGCCGCAGATTCTTCGGCGGGCTCGTTTGTCCGTTGGTGGTGGCCACTCCCCATCCGCTGAATCCGAGTTTCATCTTGGGGTTTGGCGTGAAGCTCGAGCAGCCATTGAACCCGGGCGGATACTGGCCCGTGTAATTGGCGGCCGGCCCGTTGGTGACCGGCCCGTTCGGGCCGAGGCCATCCGTCGTCACGACGCCGAACGGGATCCAGTAGGTGATGGTCTGGCCAGGCGTGACCTGGAGTTGATCGCCCTCGCCGTCCAGGAGCTGCCAGCAGACGCACGGCATGTCGTGGGTCGTGTCTTCCCAGACCGGGCCGTAGAGCGATACCTCGGTGCCGTTGACCGAGACGGTCGGCAGCGTATCGGTAACGGTCGTGATCGCGGCGGCGTCGGTCGCAAGGCCGGTCGGCGATTCGAAGCCAAGGTAGAACAGTTGCCCCGAGCTGCTGACGTAAGCGACCATCGGGACCGCGACCCAGATCAGGTCGGCAACGTACGAGGCCGAGCCGCCCGACGTGTGCGAGAATACCGACAGGACGTTGACGTTGCCCGAGCCGCGCCGGCCGTGCCGGAATTCGCCAGGCCGGCGTCGTTCGCGGCGGGCGTTCGGCCGAGCGTGCCGTCGAGCGTCGCGTACCAGTTGGCCGGCGTGCCGGTCTCAAGCGGCGTTATGGTATCGGTCAACAGGTTGGCGATCTCGGTCGGCGTCAGCGCGTACTGGTCGAAAAACGCGACGCGGCCCAGCGTGATGTTGGCGGCCGAGCCCGCGTTGATGCCGATCGTGATCGCGCTGCTATTGGGCGTGGTATCGACGGCCTTCGCCGCGCTCGCAACCAGTGTGCCGTTGATGTAAAAATCTTGGGACGGCGTGTTTGCGTCCCAGACGGTCGCGACGAACATCGGCGTATTGAGCGGCAGCGGCTGGCCGAAAATCTCGACCGGGTTGCCGGTGGCCGGCGTGATCTCGACGCCGAAATAGTTGGCGCCCGACTGCTCATAGAGCCAGATGACGAAGCCGTTGTTGTCCTTGCCGAACAGGTAGATGGCCGACGTGCTGGTCAGATTGGCGTTGAGCTGGAACGAGAGAATCGTCGACGTGACCGACTGGCTCGAGCCGATCGCGTTGACCGGCGTCGCGATCGTCCAAGAGTCGCCGGTCGTGTTGGTGATGAATTGGATCGCCATCGTATCGCCTCAAGCGGACCGCTGCGTGATCACAGGTTCGTCTGGCTGCTGGTCGGGCTCGATCCGGTGGTCGTGCCGGCCGCCGGCGGCGCCACGCGGGCGTTGCCGAGGTACTGGGTCGCGGTGCCGGTCACCAGGTTGGAGACCAGCACATAGCCGCCCGGGCCGGCGCCGCCGCCCGTGCCGTTCGCGGAGCCGCTGCCGACGAGCGAGCCGCCGTTGCCGCCCGCGCCGCCCGTCACGTCGATGGCGTTCGTGATCGTCGAACCGGTCAGGGTTCCGTACCAGATCAGGACCGCGCCGCCCTGGCCGCCGCCCCCGCCGCCGCCGCCCCCGCAGTTTCCTAGCGTCGGCGTGAAGCCGCCGCCGCCCGCGCCGCCCTTGGCCTGGATGATCGCCGCGGTCGAATTCGTCCCGCGGGCGATCGTGTTGGCGTATATCTGGATCGCACCGCCGCCCAGGCCCGCGCCGCCCCCGCCGCCGCCGGAGTTCGTCGAGTCACCTCCGCCGCCGCCGCCGCCTCCGGTTCCGATCCCCGAGTAGATTTTCAGCGGGCTGTTGAAGTCGACCGTGTACCGGTAGGGGTAACTGGCCTGCGAGGTGCTGGCCGAGCCGCCGCTGCCGGCGGTCCCGCCGGTGCCGGCGCCGCCGGCCCCGCCGACCGACGGGCTGATCGAGTTGAACGTCGGCAGGCTGCCTGCGCTGTTTGAGGTGGCTCCATTGGTCGTTGTGCCGTTGCCTCCGGCTTCCGTGACGGCGTTCGCCGCCGCCGTCGAATTGGCGCCGTAACTGGACGATGCACCCGCTCCCCCGGTCGCCGACGTCGCGGTGGTGCCGGCGAGGCTGTTGGCGTTGATCGCGCCGGCTTGACAGCACCGAGATGTCGAGCGTCCCGGAGATGAATACACGGAATCCGGCCGTCTTGAGAACGGCGGTGCCGCTGATCGTCACGTTCGAGTAATACATATCGCGAGCCAGCGTCGTCGTGCCGCTGCTGATCGTGAGCGCGCCGTCCTGCCCGTTGCCGAAATAGAATTCTCCGAGCGCACCGATGATGTCGCCGGCGACCAGCGATCGGAATGTCGGCGCCGCCGCCGCACCGCTCGACGGACCGGCCAGGATCTCGTTCGCCGACTGATTGGCCAGCGACGCCGCTACCGTTCCGGTCGTGGTGACGGCCGAGCTGGGCGTCGACGAGAGCACGGTCCCGTCGCCCGTGAACGTGACCGACGACACGGTCCCGCTGCCGGCCGATGTCCACGACGGGTTCGCGGCCGCGCCGCCTGACGTCAGGACGTTGCCGCTCGAGCCGGGCGCCGGCGCCGACCAGGTCGTCGCGCCGCGATACAGAATATCGCCCTGCGTGCCGGCGATCGCCTCGTCGATCATGGCCGACAGCGTGACGCCGGCTGGTGCGGCGGTTCCGCCGGTCGTGTTGCCCAGGACTGATTTATCTGCGATCGACGCGAGCGAACCGCCGGCGGTCGTCGCGACCGTATACCAGTTGGCCAGGTTCGACGCCTCGAACGTCGCCGACTTGCCGGCCGATAGCGTGACGGCGGCGTTGACGGTCCCGTTGTCGATCGTGCCGCCGGATCGGGGATAGACCGAGAGCGTGCTGGCTCCCTGGTTGGCGATCTCGACCCGCATCGGCAGAATCGCCGGCGGCAGCATGACGCCGGTGCTGGACGCGACGGTCGTGATCTCCTGGAGCGAGTCGCCGCGGCCCGCGAGCGGCAGGGCGGTCGCCTGGTTCGATCCCGCGGCCGTCAGGCCCGTATAGATGGCGCGGCCCGTGTGGCCGCCGGTTGCGGTGCTCATGGTGTTTCCCTCAAACGATCGCGGTTGCGGTGAGGTCGACGACGGCCGACGGGCCGGCTGAATCGGCGGTACAGTTGACCGTGATGGTGTTGGGTTCTTCCGTGATGCTGTTGAAAGCCCGGACGCCGATCGTGTATGTCGTGCCGCTCGTCAGTCCGGTCAGGTTGGCGACGAACGTCCCGGCGATCGCGGCCCCGTAGCTGATCGTCGCGGCGGCGCTCGTATAGTTCGGGCTGCCGCTGGTTCCGATGTAGACGTGGAAACCGGTCGGGACGACCAGCGGGTTGATGGTGTTGTACGCCCACTCGACCCGGATGCCGGCGGCGGCGGTCGCGAAGGCCCGCAGCCCGATCGGCGGCGCCGGCTGCTGGGAAACGTCGGTCGCGGATCCGGAGAGGATCAGCGTCACGGCACAGTCGAGGTTCTCTTCCTGGCCGCCGGTATCGAAAGCCCGCACGCCGAACCGCCACGTGTCCGGATAGGCCAGCGGGCCCGACGTCCAGGATAGCGCCGCGGTCGTCGCGATCGGGACGTTGTAATCGATCGGATCGGCGGCGCCGGTGTTCGAGAAAACCTGGTAGAGGCAGCCCGTGTTGACGCCGAGGAACACGTCGTGCTGCTCGGTCGCGGATAGCGTGCCGCTTACGCCATAGCCGCCGCTGGCCGCCAGAACGTCGTGATTCTCGGTGACGGACAGGGCGCCGTCGATCAGGACGGGCATCAGTACGTCCAGCTAGCTTCAAAAAAGCTGTATGCTTGGTCGACTTCCGCAGCCGTGATACCGTGGCGTGCGGCGACGGCGGCGAAGATGTCACGGTGCGCGTCAAAAGCGACCTGAAAGGCGCGTAAGCCGTTGCTTGCGATTACGATCCCGCTGCCCGGCCGATAGGCCAGTAGCGGATACGCCGACAGGTCCGGACCGTCGCCGCCCGTGCAAACGCCGACCAGTGCGGCCGTCGCCTTCGTCTCGGTGATCATCAATCGTTGCCCTCCGTAATCGCCGCCGCCGTGATGTTGACGGTCCCACCGCTGGTGATCACGGCCGCGAAGCTGAGCGAACCGCTCAAGACGCCGGCGTCGCCCTCGATGATGACAGTCGACGGTGCGCCGTTCTGGGCCGTCTTGAACCGGTACGATGCCGGCGTGCCGCTCGCGAGTGCGGTCGCGGACGTGATCGAGCTGAACGTCAGGACGCCGCCTGACGCGCCGCTGGCGACGGGGTTGGAGCACGCCAGCGAGGCGAGCTTGGTCCCGGGGTCGGCGTTGAACACGCCGCCCGTCTTGCCGGCCGGGGCGCCGGTGAAGATTTCGAGGTACGCGGTCGAGCCCAGCGCCGTCGTGACGGCGTTCAGGCGCGTGTTGCGGACGGCGTCTTGGTAGCTGAGCGACATGGGCTATTGACTCAGGTGGCGTCGATGTCGAGGCGTTCTCGGTAGCGATTGAGGCCGGGAAACCACCGCCGGTACGTCGGTGCGATCGGCCCGACGGTCGTCGTCCCCGAGAACGTCCCGTCGGAGACGGTCAGCGTGCCGGCCGCCGACCCGGTTGTCTTGACGATCACGTAGGCTTGCGATTCGTTGTCGACGATCTGGCCAACCAGCGTGACGCCGGCGACGCCGGAGATCGAGAAGACGCTTTCGTCGGTCCAGTCGGCGCCGTCGAGCGTCAGGAAGAGCCGTTGATAGGCCGAGCGGTTTTGCTGGATCTTGCTCGGGCGGACGGTGATGGTACTCATCGGCTGATCTTGAACGAGAAGACCGTCGAGGGCTCGGCCGAGTTGCCGTATGGCCCCCATCTTACCTGTACTCTGTCAATGATCTCGTCCCGCTTGTTCCTGATGTGGCCCATCTTGCGGACCCAGTCGCCGCGGTCGGAACGCAGCTCGGCGGTGTAGCGGTCGTACAGCACCGACAGCACGACCGCGACCCGCAGGTCTTGTAGGTCGTAGATCCAGCTCGAATCGCGGAACGTGATGTTCTCGTCGATGCCGAACCGCCGCTTGATGTCGAACGTCGCTTGCGCGGTCTGGGGGTCGAACGTCATGATGTTGAACGTGATGCCGGTCAGGCCGGCCGACGGCCCGGGCGGGTTGCCGATGTTCAGGTCCTTATAGGGGCGGCGGAGCGTGATGGCGTTTGCGGAAACGGAGTCGATGGCCAACAAGTCCCCGCCGCCGGGATAATTGGCCTTGGGCGCCGACAAACACACAACCTGATTCGGGGCGACGCCTTGGCTGGCGAAGTTGACCGAGGACGAGTTGAGAACCCACGGCTGGCCGGAACTGAAGTAACCGTCCGTGCCCTTGGCCATGACCTGCCAAGACGGAGCCAGCGTCACATAATCACCACTAGCATTGACTAATATGTCTTCGTCAGTGGCGTAGACCGGCGACGTTAATTCAGGAAGATTGCTCATTGAAGGTGCCTGAACCGGCGTATAGAATTGAGCGAGCCAAGCGGGAGATTAGGGCCTCCCGCCCAGCTCTAACCATCACGACCTATCGAGGAGGGCGCAGTGGCTGGTAAGAAGTCTACGCACATTGAAGTGTGGAAAGAAATTCCCGGGTTCGACGGGTTCGACGTCTCTTCTGAAGGACGGGTTCGCTCGTTCTGGAAAACATCACTGGTGATGGTCGGGAGAACGTGTTCTCGACCGCGAATCAAAGTCGAAACGCCGAAGGTTCTGAATCAATCAGTCAGTGGCGAGTCATATGCCCGCGTTTCGTTGCACGGAAAGAATCATCGGGTTCATGTGCTCGTTCTGACAGCGTTCGCCGGTCCGCGGCCTGCGGGTCGAGAAGCTTGCCATTCGGACGGCAACCCGCTCAATAACCGGAGCGATAATCTCTACTGGGGAACGCCGCACCAGAACGCGCTCAACAAGACTGACCACGGTAAGAACCGGTCGGCAAAGCTTTCCCGGAAGGACGTCGAGCGATTGATCGCGCTTCGCAAGGAAGGAACGACTATCGCAGCGCTGTCTAAGCTGTTCGGAATCGGCGAAGGAAGCGTCTATCGGCGACTGAAGCCCTACGGCCTTCCGAAGACAATGAAAACGCCGAAACTGTCCCACTTGCAGATCGAGGAACTTTGCACCCTTCGTCGCAACGGGATGACTATCGGTCAGCTTTCAGAGCGGTTCCGCGTGGGCCAGACGACTGTCTGGCTTCTGATAACTAAGCGGGGTTTCAAGCCTCTTGAGAGTCGATTCGGACGTTACTCGCCTTGACGGCGGCCCTCTTCCTGTTTGCATTGACGGGAACGGAGGGTTCGCTCATGTCTGATCAATTTCAGGTCTACGCGGTGACGGACATTCGACGGGCCGGCAAGGGATTGCCGGTCTATCTCGACGGCGGTCCGCTCGACGGTCAGGAAAGCGAGCTGCCGCTCTTGGGCGCCGGCGTGATCGCGTCGCGCGACGTCGCCGACGGTTGCGGGTCGTCGCGGACGGTTGATTACTTTTACCGGCGGACGCGGACGCGGCGGCCTGACGGGCGGCTCGTTTGCCGGTACGACGGCCGACGGCGGAGGGGTTAGGACTTGGGCGCGAGCGAGTAAGTGCGGCGGATCTCACGGTCGCGCGTGTCGAATTCGACGATCTCGGTTCGGCCGTCATCGTGCCGATAGACCATCGCATAGACTCCGCCGTTCGGAGTCGGGCCGTCGATACGCTCCGGACTGTTTTTGTTAGCCGCCATAATTCGGGTCCGTCATGATCTTGTGTATGACCTTCCACCGCTCCGGATGGTCGCTCTTTAGTTTATCAGGTTCTTCGACGTAAAACCGCACAGATTCTGCAAAATCTTCGGAAGGGCTGTTCGTAGCGTAACCCGAGACGGGAGGCTCGACGTTCTTAAATAGCGTTGGGTTCTGGTTCTTCACTACAATCGCTGCATAGTCACTTCTCGGATTACTAAGGGGGTCGGTATTTCCGTACAACGCTTTCGCAAGGTTGTGGCCGGATTCGTGGGCAAGACTACCGAGATCCACGTCACGATTTCTGTAGGACACGATATTTCCGTCGCCCCCAGTATGTGCCGCATGAGTAAATTCTTTATAGAGCGCGCGCCAATGTGCGTCGTCCTTATTTGACTGATCAGTGAAGTAGACATTCTTTGTTGAATTCGAGAGTCGACTAGGAATTTTGCCACGCCAGTCTTCTCTGCCGAGCTGCCGGATCGTCTGATAGAGCGGATCAATTCGCGTTATGCTCGTGTCTACGAAATGCCACTTGATCCCTCCAAATGTGACGCTCTTGAAGGTCTCCGGTATTTCCATGCCGTGGAAGGCGCCCGTAGGTCCAGGTTCCGCGTAATCTCGTATCGTCTTGATAACGGCATCATATCGCTCGGAGTAGTCGGTGATGTCCTTGAAGACTTTGTTAATTGCCTCCTCGAAGGACGGCCGAGCCGGTTCCGGTTTCGCGGCTTGCGCGGTCGGCATTGGCTTCGGCTTGACCGGCGGTTTCGGCGGTCGCCATCCGGAGATGAGTTTCGCGAGCTGCCCCGCCGATGATGGCCCGACCCCCGGCAGCTTGCCGCCGCTCCACGCCGGCGCGGTCCCATCTTGCGGTCGGCCGACTTGCGCGCCCGTCGGACCGGCCGCGACCGTGACGCGAGCCGCCAGGCGGCTCGCCAGCTCGCCGACGATCTTCTCCTGCGCCAGCCCGGCGCCGGTCAGCTTCGCGAGCAGCTCGGCCCGCTCGCGGGCGACGCGTTCGTGCTCGGTCGTGTGGACGTCGGCGTAAGCCTTCTCGGCCTGGTACCGCTTGACGCCGTGCTTGACCATCTGGTCGACGGTCAGGCGTTTGCGGGCGACGACCTCGCGGAAGTCGCGGACGCGGTTCGGCGTGACGATGTCGTCCCACTGGGCCAGGCCGCTCTTCAGCAGCCGGTAGTTCGACGCGCCGATCGCCGCGGCCTGGTCGGCCGGCGACATCGCGTCGAGCAGTTTGCGGTAGTCGCAGAACGGCTGCGGGGCTTTGGCGCCGGGCTTGATTTTTTCCTGCCGGCAGCGGCAGTTGTAGTGGAGCGGGATCGGCCACGCGGTCGCGATCTTCAGGTGGTATTGGAGGCAGAAACCGCACGTATTGATAAACGCGCAGACGAACTGACGATAGACCTTCTCGGTCGTGTTCGTCCAGGTCTCGCCGGCGTCGCCGGAGATGATTTGTCGGTCGGGCATCGGTTAGTTGCGTCGTCGCTATAGATTACGAGCTCGGTCGAACATCCCAGTCGTAATTCCGATTCAGCCAACGAAGCAAAGGCCGTTCGAGCGGCAGCCAATCTAAATACGGCATGCTGTAGTGGCCGCGATGCCAGTCATCCCATTCGTCGGAATCGATCTCGGGTTCATGTTCGCACTCCGGATGAGCTGTGACCGCCTTCCACGTTCCGTCCGTTCTTTCGGTCCATTCGTCGGCTTGCGTCGACAGTTTGCCGTCGCAAATCGGACAGACCGCGACGTCGGTCGGTATCTGGATGACGGCGCCAGTCGAGACTAACGTGCGGGGTTTTCGCTTCGCGGCATCGATCACGATTCGTCCCCCGGTTACGGTAGTGGCTTGAACGGAATTCCCCGCGGGAACTCTTCGCCGCGGTTCTCGGGTCGGAAGTGCTTGAGCAGCGACCCGGGGACGGGGACGCACGACGCCCGACGGACCAACGTCTGGATGTACCCGACCTTCGCGGCCGGGAAGCCGCCGGAATGAAAGATCGTCACGGGGTCGCCCCAATCGACCGCGATAGGACCGGTCTCATCGATCGCCAGAGCCAGTAGCCGATGATAGATGCCGCGAGCGTGCGGGTCGGACTGCATCAGAGCGACCAGGTCGAGCATCGTCGGCCCGAATGGCGCCGGCCGCGACGCCGGATCGATGATCGGCGCCGGCGGCGGTGCGAGCGGTTCTTGGCGCGATACGAGCCGGTCGGCAAGTAGCCGTAGCGGCCCGAGGCTGCACAGACCGGCGAGCGAGCAACCGAAAAGCGTGCGGCGTTTCACGCGGCAATCTCCGGCTGAATCCAAAATACATGCGTAGGAAAATGCGCTGATAGGTCCTCGGCTCTGAACTGCGCTTCGTTCCGGACGTCGTCGCCGTCGTTCGGACTGCGTTCGGCGGCGCCGCCCGTTACGGGCATCCGGTAGATATGCCAACGAATCATTGCGTTCTCCCGTGAAAAGAGCCGGCGGCCGAGGCGAGACCGCCGGCCCGAGATCGGTTCAGCAGCCCTTTCCGCCTTTGCCCCCCGCCGCCTTGCCGCCGCCCGTCTTGGTGCCGCCGGCGGGCTTCGCGACCGGCTTCGGCTTCGGGCTGGCGCCCGACATGCCCTTGTTCATCTGGGTCCGTCGGCTCGTTTCGAGTGAGGCAGTGTGCTGGATCGTCGAGGATGCGGGCCGGGTTTTGGCTTTGGTCGTCTTGCGGCCTGACGACGTTTTCGATTTCGTCTTTGTTGCCATTTCGTAACTCCGAGTGAGGTCGCGCCGGTCGCGCCGTGCGACCGACCATTACCGAAATATACAACCTTATCGGAATTCTGGCTTGACCAAGATTTGCCCGACCGCCTCAAAGATCGCAATTTGACTATTGGACAGCTCGGCCGTCGCCCGGCTGGTCAGCCGGTCGCGGTGCTCGCCTTCCCAGGCCTCGAGGTAGTCGCCGCCGCCGGCGAGCACGGCCGACTGAAGCCCGGCTTGCGCGTCCGAGACGGAGTCGAGGATGTCGGCCCGATAGTCGCGGCCGAGGACCGCGGCGCCGCGTACGACGGCCTCCCCTTCCGGGTCGGGCACAAGGTCGAGCTGATGAATCGCCGGGTCGAGCCCGATTCTACGGTGTTGAGCGAAGGCCGCTCGGTAGAAGTGCCCGCGGGTGTCGGCGACATGCCGCGTCAGCGATTCGGTCAGCTCCGTCAGCCGCCGGTTCGCCGTCGGCAGGTTGCCGGCCGCGGCGTGCTGCTTGGCGTCGGCCAACCGCCGGGCGACGATGCCGGCGGCACGGTCGGCTTCGGGGCGGAAGGCGCGGAGGAGATCGGGGTTCGGGGCGGTGATCATTTGCCTTGGGGCCGCTTGGCTAAGTCGGCATCCGCCAATAGAGTCGCGACGTCGTCGATGTGGAGGCAGTCGCACATACAGGCGTAGTCGGTCGCCGACTGCACGACCGCGATGTTTCCGTTGCAGTATTCGTTGCCCGGCGTCGCGCTGTGAAGCACGCCAAAGGCAACGATCTTGCCTCCGTCCAGTTTCACGATCTTGTCGCCGTTCTGCGCTTCTCGCCCGTTTCTGTGGTGCATCTGCGGTTCTCACGGTTCTCGATGTTTGGTATCGTCCGGTCGGAGAGGTACGGGTTTCCCGTTGCCCCTTCCAGGGCCGTTCTGCGGGGAGCGCTACCAGGCAACACCCCGCCGGACGGTTTTTTACTTCGGCCGTGCCTCGTCAGCAACCTGCCCCGCCACGCGAGCCGCGGCGCCGCCCGGCAGGAACGGATTGACCGGCACGGTACCGACGCCCGGCTGGATCGCCGACTCGGGCTGCGGCATCTTGACCATGCCGACGTCGAACCGCTTGGCGTTCGGCGGGTCGACCGGGCTGGCGCCGCCGGTAAGCGGCATGCAGCCGGCCCGCCGGTCGCCGGCAGCGCCGGTCATGTTCGACGGCCGCACGGTCGCGGCGCCGCCGGAAAGCGGCATGAAGCCGTTATTGCGTCGGTCGCCGCCGGCGCCTTCTTGGTTGGAGCCTTTGACGACTCCGCGTTCTACGGTGCCCATGTTACTTCTCCTTTGGTGGACTTGGTTCGGTCGAAAGCTCGAACGGAAAATGGTATTCCTGCACAGACCGGTCTGCCCATTCGATGCGCAATTTCACCGTCTCCGGCAGGACGTGAAATCCGGAGACAATGCCGACTTCGGCCGCCTTTTGGCCTCTTCGATAGACGACGGTCCCGAACTCGCAGGGAAGGTCGACTTCAGTACCGCGGCTCGTATTCCTCACAGAGTTCAAATGCAAAGTGAGCACCGCTCGTAAAGGGTTGGTCGGTCCATCGGACCTGGACGGTATTGCCACCAGGCAGCACGTCGAACGCGATGATAATGCCCGGCACTTTCTCTTCGCGGTCCCGAAGGTAGACCGTCTCGCCGAACTTGTGCGGAAGTTCGACTGTCCGTACCGTCTTGACGTCCATCAGTGCTGCGACCTCGTCGCCGCCGGCGGTAACGGTAAGAGCGGTGCGATCGCGTCGGCCAGGCCGTCGACGCCGTATTCCATCGCGAGCGTCCATTCGGGGGTTCGCGCTTCGCGGATGTCGAGCATGCGGGTCATGGGCCCGAGATGGCAGTGGAGCAACTCGTGCGTGAGCGTATGGCGCTGGTCGGCCGGATCGCTGGTCAGGAAAAGTTCGCTGAGGTAGATCGTTGCGACTTTCCGCCCGGCGACCGGGTTGCACGCCGCGACCGCTTCGGAGTCGCTCGGCTGACCGTCGTCGATGTCGAGCCGCCAGTCCCGCAGGTGCAGGATGTCGGCGAGCTGCCGTACGTACGGCGCCCAGCGTTGGCGGCGGGTGAGTGCGTTGCGGCTCATTTCGCGACTCGCGTCAGGTGTTCTGCGAGGGCCGTCGTATAGCCGAGATTTCCCTTCAAACGGATGCTATATGTCGCTCCTTCGTCTGATCGCAGTTTCCAGATGCCGATGATTTCGCCGCGTCCGAGCGTGCCGACCTGGACTATATCACGGCGTTCAAACGTAGCGTCTTCCATCGGAGTTCTCAGAGGTCCACGCGGTCGATGAGCCGTTCAAACCCGCTCAGGGTTATTCTCATCTCATGCAACAGCAGGCTGATCGGGGACGCCGCCCCGGCGCAGGCTTGAGGTGCGACGCACGCCGCCGGCTCGGCCCGCAAGACCGCTGCTAGTCTCTGTTCCGCTCGCTGTCGCAGTTGGCGAATGTCCTCGTCGAGGGATTCCAGTTTGTGAAATGCGTCGGCTTCCGGAACGGACGCAGCTGGAAACGACTTGATCGCGTGCAAGCTCATAGGTTCTCCGTCAGTCCAAACAAGGGGGAAGGTTTGCGGCCGGGTCGGTCACGCTGCATCCCGGCCGTCCGATCTCGTAAATCAGGTTCCGGCTCCGCTCAATGTACTGGCCGGCGGCTTCCTCGATCCCGTACGCGTAGTCGCCGATGTGCCAGAGCCGGAACGTCGTATCGACGACGGGCCGCAGTCCCGCGTCGAGGCAGCGGCGGATAAAGCTGTAGTCTTCGCCGAAGTAGCACGGGACGCCGTCGATCTCGCGGATCATCGGCTGAAAGAACGGATACGCTCGCCGCTCGGCCATGTTGCAGTAAGGCAGCTTGAGCGTCTTGGCGATGTGCTTGAGCGCGCTGATCTTGATTCGCAGGAACCCGGCGCCGACGGCCTGGATCGGGTACGGGTGCTCGGCCCACGGTCCCATTTTGACTTGCTTGATGTCGTCCAGGAAGTTGCAGTTGACCTGGCCGTTGCCGAGTTTCTTGGCCGCGTAGACGCCGGCGATGACCGGCTCCGGCGACTGGAAGAGCCGCACGGCCGATGCCGGGTCGAACATCATGTCGGAGTCGATGAACAGCACCGACTCGAATCCTTCGACGAGCGCATCGGTCGCCCGGATGTTGCGGGCGATATCGATCGCCGACGATCCCTTCGACCGGTCGACCCGTACGCCGTAAACCCGCTCGAGCGCCCGCAGGCAGTGGTCGCAGTCGAGCTCGATGAACCGCGCGACCGGGACGTGGACGATGTGCCGCTCGGGCTGGAACGACGGAACGTCGACCGGCGGCGGGATCGGGACCGGTTCATGGTCGGCGGTCGGTGTCGTGCGGGTGAAGAGGGGCTTCGGTGGCTTCATTCTGGTAGCGGCCAGACCCTTTCCTTATAGCATTGGTTCGTCTCCCCTTCGGCGTCGGTCCACATTCCGAGTTCGGTGAACGCGAATACGATCCGGCGGGGCGGTGAACCGTCGGCCGGCTGGAATTCAATCACGAGACCGCCCCTTCCTTCCGGTTCGGTGATCCCGGCCGGAAGATCGTCTTGGTCGATCGTGCCGAACTGAAGAATCGTGGCGCCGACGAGGCGGTCTGGAATTTCTTCGAGCTCATATCCGGCATGTCCGGCATGCCCAGCCAAGCGAGGAGAAATTCTCGCTTGAAGATAGGCGTGCTGATGTGATTGCCGGTGAGCGGAAATATGTTCTGCAAGGTTCAAGGCCACGTCCTCCGGTTCGTCACGTTGCCGATCCCGTTCGTCGACGTCCCGAGCGTTCCCGCGTTGGCGTCGACAAGCGTCCCTGCCTCGGTGCAGAGCGTCGATAGGATCGCGAACACGCAGTGAGCGTCGCGGAACCGCGAGATCGTGCCGGAGAACGACATCGGGTTGCCGTGGTTGAAGTCGTAGATGACCTGGCGGAGGAACTGATAGACTTCATCGAAGCGGCCGTCCTTGACCGCACGCAGTAATTCGAGCCGCCGGTTGTGCGTCATCCCGTTCGCGTCGACGTACGTCAGACCGGTCGTGTTGACGGTCGGCGGGTTGACCGCGTAGCTGTTCGACGGCAGCGGCGCCGAGATCGTCGTCGTCGAGGCCGTCACGCCGCTCGCCGCGAGCGTCCACGGACCGGTCGAGCTCGTGCCGACATAGAGATTGCGGCTCCAGTTGCCCGACTTGAGCGATTGGTAGGTGCACACGAGATCCTGGCCGAGCGTGATTGCCTGGCCGGTCGAGACCGGGCCGGCGGTCGTCTCGCCGAAGCCGTTCGACTCCGTGACGACGCAATAATACGTCGCCGCCGGCAGCGTGCCGCCGGAGCCGGTCTCGGACAGCGTCGCGGCGACGGTCGGCGCGGCGGTCGGGCCTTGCGCGGTGATCAGGGCCTCGAGGTGGCCGCTGGCGCCGTCGGATTGCCACGTCGCGAAATTGATGCCCGACGCGACGACGAGCGGTGCGGTGTAGGACATGGGTTGTGCCTCTTAGTCGCCGACCGCGGCGGAATACCCGACGGTGCCGTCGCCGAGCGGTAGCGGAATGGTGGGTGTATCGAAGTCGCTGAGCACTTCAAACGTGCGCTTTGGCTGGTCGGTTCCGAACGCCGCATACGCTTCGTCGATCATGGTCGCGGCCGTGGCGGCCAGCGCGTGCAGCTTGGCGCATTCCTGCTCGGCCTGCTGGAGCGTCCCGAGAACCTGGGCCATCTCGGTGCCGGCCAGTATCGGGCGGCCGTCTTCCTTGCGGGCCTGGTGGTACCGCTCGCAGAGCTGGGCCAGCAGAACGGCGACGCGGTAGATTTCCTTATTGTTGCGGGCGCGGTCGGCGAGAACCGGTGTCACGCCGAGCCGGCTCGATTGCTGGCCGAGGTAGTGCGGGGTGCCGCGGAAGCGCCAGAGCATAGGGAGTTCCGTGAGTGAGAAATCCCGGGTTTCACAGAATGCCGGGAATAGTTTCGCCGCGGCGCCGCGTCTTCATGGTCGCCGTTTTTCAGCCGCCGACGGATGGCCGGCGCGGACGGTACGATTGCTATTTGACGTGTCGCCACCGTGCGTGAACGTCCGTATCAAACTTACACAAGTTTTACACAGACGCATCAAGCGTCAATTAGCTGAAAATGCAGTTATCCCTTCCACCCAAGCGTGATGGCTCTCGTTCACGACCTCGATCGCCAGCTCGGCGATCCAGTCGCCCTCGACCATGTCGCCGCGGTTCCCGCGGAGGTTCCAGTACGGGTTCCGCTTGTTGCGGATGTAAACCTCGCTCGACGTCAGCGCGATCGCGGTGTAGGGCCGCAAGAGCGGCGCTTCGACGATCGTGACGCCGTGCAGAAACGGCGCTGCGAGGACGTTGATCGGCGTGCCGAAGACGGTTTCGCCGGCCGGGATCCGCTGGACGGCCTGACCCCAGGTCGCGAAGCCCGACATGAAGTTCGTCGATACGACCAGCAGATCGGGCTCGCCGCCGCCGGATCGCGCGGCCTGGAGCGTATCGCGGATCAGGTCGGTCGAACCGTAGGCCGAGGCGTTGGTCGGCGTCGTGCTGGTCACGGGGCTGATGTTGTTCGACTGGAAGATCTGGCGGAGCCCGTTCATCTTGGCGGTGACGCCGCTCGAGTCGACCGGCGCCTGCTGGATGCCGTAATAGCAGGTGTTCTCGATGTCGTCGACCATGTTCTGGAGCTGGATCGTCATGTTGAAGTCGAACGGCGATTGAATGCCGCCCGGCATCACCTGCGCCTGCGCGGTCTGGGCCGATCCGCCGATCTGGACCGGGAACTGGAACGTCTGGCAGTATTGCGTGCGGCTAACGCCGATCGTCGTCAGGCCGGTCTGGTTGACCTCGGCGCCGTTGCGGCTGTTACCGATCAGGTTGACGACCGTCGCGGTCGACAGAGTCGTGGTCGCGGTCGTGCCGGCCGTGCCGCGCAGAACCGTGATCGTATTGGTGCCGGTCGGGTCGCCGTTGATCTGGACGTACTCGCTCGTACCGTTCGAGTCGAGGAGCTGCAGCACGTCGTGGTTCATCAGGAACGTGCAGTCGCCGAGCGTCAGGCCCGTGGTCGTCGACGCACTGACCGCCACGCCGAGCGTGGTCGAGCGGTTGCGGTACTGGTGGCTGTACATCAGAAAGTCGACGCGCTCGACCGGAACGTACGGCAGCCGGGTCACGAGCGGGTTGCGGTTCGCGAACCAGTTGCGGACCGCGACCGTGATGTCGTTCCGTGCCTCGATACCGGCTTGCTGGGTTCCCAGGAAGCCTTGAAGGAAATTGGACATTGTGGGAGCATCTCACTGCGGCGATCGCGGTTCTCGGGTCGCCGCGTGACCCGGCCGGAGTACCCTCGAGGGGTGACATGCAAGATGAGTGTTTCGACTGCGACGGGACCGGCGAGAATCCGGACGATCCCGAATACGCGTGCTTTCGCTGCGGCGGAACGGGAGTTTACCTCGCCGGCAGCCACACGTGCCCGACCAGCACGCCGAGCCAGAAGACGAAGACGACGAACGCCGACGGCAGCTCGAGCAGCCGGCCGAGGACCCGCGAGATCGAAGCGTCGACGCCGGCGGCGCGGATGATCAAGAGATCGTAAGCGACGACGGTCGCCGAGACGGCAAGTAGGAACGCCAGGGTGAGCCACTGGGCTTGGGGGGTTGGCATGGTGAAGCCGAAGCACGATCCGCTATGCGAAGGACACATCGACTGCCCGAATTGCGGCGATCACTACGGCAAGCCGGTCGTATGGGGGCCAGGTGGAGCGCCCGACACGGTGCTATGCGTAGGGTGTTTCAAGACGTTCGGTGTCAGGCCGTCCGCGCCGTCGGTTTCAGCCCGAACGGAACCGTTGGAGTAAGCCGCGGATCGACCGCGCCCTTGCCGCCGCTGGCCTGGAACTGCATCAGCACGGCCTCAGAAAAGTTCTTCGGCTCGACCGGTGGCGCCGGATTGCCGGCCGGCGTCGGCGTCGACTGACCGCCGACTCCGCCCGTGCCGCCGCCCGGGTTCTGAGCTCGCAGGAAGTGAGCGTACTCGGGCCGGCCGAGCATCGCGCCGATGTAGTCGCCGACGGAGCGGAAGTCTTGCGTGCGAACCTGGAACGAATTGCCCTGCGGCTCGACGACGAAATGGTCGCGAAGCAGGTGCGTCAGTTGTTCGGCACCGCCGGCGACGAGCGGCTGCGATCCGAGCGCCCGTGCGAGCTCGCCGTCGAGGGCGTAACGCTTGGCCCGCTCTTCGACTTGGGCACGCTGCACCCGTTCGGCCTCAAGAGCCCGCTGGGCTTCCTCGCGTTGCGTGCGGAGGGCTTCTTCGACTTGGCCCTTGGCGGCGAGGATCTTGACCTGCTCCTCGCGGGCCGCAGCTTCGCGCCGGCCCTGCTCTTCCTCGACTTTGGCAAGCCGGGCTTGCATCGCCGTGAAGGCATTTAGCTGATCGAGCGGGATCGAGACGGTCTGGGGAAGAGCAGGTTGGACAGCTGTTGACGCTGGGACAGGGTGTGGTGTTTCCGGAGTAACAGTTGAAGCTGATTTCATCGGCAGAGTGGGAAGTGGCATTTCGAGGGACATGTTTTTCTCGGGGGTAAACGAAGGGATTAGTGATTCAATGCGAGCCTATGCGAAGCCTGCAGATCGGACACTCTATCGCGTCTACTCTGTTCTCAACTCGGCATTTGGCTCTGTGATCGATGTTCGATTGGGCATCAATATCCGCAATTGAAACAGCAAGCAGCGTGAAGCCTGACCCAAATGGCGGGTGTGTATTGGGCCGTTAAATCGAACTCAGGCGCTCGAAAATAATTAGGCATTGAATGAGAGACGTAGTATTTCCAGTTCTAAAGAAGCACCACGTTCGGACTTCTCGCTCATCGAAGCAACCGGGATCTTCGTGCTGAACACGCTCGATCAAACGCATTTTTGGTCAAGGAAGGCTCTCCGCGCAACCAACAGAGGGCTTCTATCTAGATGCTGTGATTCGGGGCCTTACGGGTGCGCCGTGTTCGAGGCGAAGAACTCGCGCTCCGATCATTGGCTTTCACGTCCACTTTGCGTCGCAATTTGGGGAGCTTTGGGAGAAACTGTACTTCGCTTTGCTGCTCGGTTTCTCTTCCGAGATCTCTTGGAACTGACGTTCCGCACATCTGCCCCTTATTATCTCCGAATTACCGCCGCCTGAGCCAGTCGACTATGGCTGAGTAGCCCCGAACAGACCGAGCTTGGCTCATGGGCGCGATGACACGCGCGGCCTCACGGCTATCGCCTCGCGCAGGTTGCCGGTCTGATCGTTGCGGATCGCGCCGGCTCAGCGGTAGGCGGCTACACCAAGACTCATTGCCTGACATCGACATCTTCTCGTCAGGTCAAGTCTCACCGCAGTGTCCGATTCCCCGAGCGGGAATTTTTGAAATTCTTCAATTGGCTGCTCTTCGACGTAAGTCTCGCCGAGTGTGACAACCCAAGAATCCAGTCGAGCACTTCCTTGCCCTCCCTCCAGGGAAAGAGCCGTTTTTTCTCGGGAATATCGCTTCTCCAAACCACCGAGCGCGATTTGACACACCGTTTGTTGAAATCGAGCCTCCACGTAGGGCTAGTTCGACGCGACTTACGACAAACTACAGCATCATAGTTCATGTAGGGCAATCCGTGGATGCCTTGAAGATTTCTTTTCCAGGACAATGATGTCCCCAGGAATCGGGGCGACGGAGCCGCTCTGCTTCATGTGTCCAGAGCGGCTCCAGCGTATCTTGTGTACGCCGCTCACACTCGTTCGTCAGGAGCAACTCGGATGCAGAAACCCAAGAAACGACACGTCCCGTCTTCGACTACTCCCCCACGCCCTGGTGAGATCGCTCGCGCCAAGGGTCAGGCTCTTAGCTCGTATCGCATCGATGCCTTGCCGATCATCAATCAACTCCTCGCACGCATGCGGCTCGACAATTTTCTCCGGTCGTATCTCCCACGCGCCGATCGCCGCTGCCGGATCGCTCCCGCCCTGGGCATCTCACTCCTGCTCAAGAACGTGCTCCTCTCCCGCGAGCCGTTGTACGGCATCGGAGAATGGGCGGCGAGGTTCGCTCCCGAAGTACTCGGCTTCGCCGAAAGCCAACTGCCATCTCTCAACGACGACCGGATGGGCCGCTGTCTCGATCGCTTGTTCCAAAGCGATATCACCTCGTTGGTCCTGGCGCTCGTGGCTCATGTGATCAAGGAATTCGATGTCGACCTCGATGAGCTCCACAACGATTCCACTACTATCACCTTTCATGGCGCCTATGCTGACGCGGCCAAAGAAGAAATGCGGGGCAAACGGACCAGGATGGCAATTACCTGGGGTTACAACAAGGACCATCGCCCGGACCTCAAGCAACTGCTTTATATCCTCACAGTGGCCAAGGACGGCGCGGTTCCGTTGTACTTCCAAGTTGCCAGCGGCAACGTGGCGGACGACCAAACTCACCGTGCTACCTGGGACCTTCTCTGTCGCCTGACCGGAAGACGAGATTTCCTTTACGTGGCGGATTGCAAGCTCGCCAGCACCGAGAACATGGCCCATATCCATCAACGCCAAGGCCGGTTCTTAACAGTACTGCCGCGGACCCGGTCAGAGGATAGTGCCTTTCGAGATTTACTCGGCAGTGGGCAGATCCAGTGGCGGCGCATCCATGACAAGCGAAATGACGACGGCAAGATTGTGGATGAGTACTCGATCTCCGAGCAGGCTTCGCTGAGCGTCGAAGGATACCGACTGGTTTGGTACCACAGTACACGCAAAGCCGAGCAGGATTCCCATGCGCGTCATCAGCAGGTCGAAAGGGCCTTGATCGAATTGTCGGAGCTGCGGTTGAAGCTGTCATCTCCGCGGACACGGTTTCGCCAAGAAGCGAAGGTTGCGGAAGCCGTCCAGGAAATCCTCCGGGCCCGCGGTGCTGAGAGTTGGATCGTCACGGAAATCAAGGAGCGAACTGAGGAGAAGTTCCGCCAGGATCGGCGAGGTCGACCGAATGATAAGACGCGATACCTCAAGAAGACGAGCACTCGCTACGAGCTGGCGTATCACATCGATCACGAGCGACTCATCGCGGAAACGGCGGGTGACGGTGTCTTCCCTTTGATCACGAACGACCATTCACTGTCGGGTCTGGAAATGTTGCTAGCTTACAAGGGCCAGCCGGCACTTGAGAAACGATTCTCGCACTTGAAGACGGACTTCGAGGTTGCCCCGGTCTATCTCAAGGAGGCCAGCCGGATCCAGGCGTTGCTCTGTGTCTATTTTCTGGTGCTCTTGGCCGAGTCGCTGCTTGAACGCGAGCTGCGTCGCGCCATGGACCGCGAGGCGATTGAAAGCCTGCCGATGTACCCCGAAGGCCGGAAGTGTCGGCGTCCCACAGCCCGACGGCTGATTGACCTGTTTGAGGACGTGCAACGACATGCGCTGCAAGTTGAGCGGCGATCACCTCTGGTCTTCACAACACAATTGAGCCGGCTTCAGCGTCGGGTATTGCGCCTGCTTGGAATGTCGAAAGTCTACGACGTCTGACCTGGCCCGCCAGCGTGCCGCTATTCTCGACCACGTTGAAGCACCAGGGGTGAGCGTGGGAGGTCAACAGCCGTTGCGATGACTAAACCGCCTGACGATGCGACCGCACACGGGTTGCAAGTGCCGCCCGTCTACCGGCTCCTCGCGATAGTCCCTCCGCCTGAACGGTTTGATACCGAGCGAAATTCCGGGATAATCAGGGGCAGATGTGCGGAACGTCAGTTGGAACTAGCGCTGCGACAGCGGACCCCCGATCACAAACGCGACACAACATGTCCAGCCGGTAAATCGGCCCCATTCAAAATAAAGCTCGCTCTGGACGGGTTCTGCTGCAGGAGACACGCGCACAGTGAAGCCGATTAATGACACGACTTCTTCACGATTGCTGCCAGTCGAGGCTTGGACCGGTGTTTGAACGATAGATGGTACCGATTCACATACGGTCGCGCTCATTGATAATGGCCGGACAGACACTCTCAAGCCACCACTTTTCTGTGCGGTGGGGCCTGGAGATCGTAAGACGGACGGATGACGGGAAGGGTTTCAAACCGCTCCCTCGCAGCTGGGTGGTGCAGCGCATACTTACTTGGCTACAATGAGTTTCCGGAATGAGCACAGTTTAAGTAGCACTTATCGCTTAGTATGAATACATGAGCTATTGTCTTATAAGCGGCATCATAGCTCGACGCCGCGCCGCTGCCTAAAGTGCCCAACGTTCCAAACTGCGTCTAAGAGCCTGTTATTGACTTATAATGGGGATTGTGCTCATATTACGGCATGAACACGACACGGAAGTCGTATCCAAGCGACGTCACGGATGGCGAATGGGAGTTCCTGCTCCCGTATTTGACTCTTATGCGTGAGGATGCACCGCAACGGGCGCACGCTCTTCGGGATCTGTTCGACACAATACGCTATGTTGTCAAGACTGGCTGTCAGTGGCGATTTTTGCCACATGATGTTCCGCCTTGGACCGCTGTCTATCAACAGGCACGCCGCTGGTTGCACGCGGGTGTTTTCGAGCACATTGCGCACGACCTTCGGGCCATTGTTCGATTTCTCAGTGACCGAAATCTCGAACCATCGGCAGCAATCCTTGATGGACGCACGCTGCAATCGACGCCGGAGAGTGGAGACCGCGCGGGCTATGACGGAGCCAAGAAGAAGAAAGGGTCGAAGATACATGCAGCCGTAGATACGCTGGGCAACCTCTTGGCATTGAAGACCACGCCAGCAAACGAACAGGAGCGTGCGCAGGTCTCGGAGCTGGCGAAGAAAATTCAAGAGGTTACCGACGGCAACGTTGGGATCGCGTTTGTTGATCAGGGCTACACCGGCGAAGATGCAGCCCAGCAAGCTGAGCAAGAGGGAATCAGGTTGGAGGTCGTCAAGCATACAGAAGCCAAAAGAGGATTTGTTTTGTTGCCGAGACGTTGGGTTGTTGAGCGGACCTTCGGTTGGCTTGGCCGATTTCGCCGATTGGCACGTGACTACGAACGATTGACCACAACTCTCGAGGGCTGGCATTGGGTCGCGGCCGTGGTGCTTCTTCTCGTGAGGGCCGGATTCAAAAGTGCATAACAGGCTCTAAGCACGCAACGAACTGAGAATCCCACTAAATAACCTCTGTCTGCGTTGTTTTCGAGTCTCTAGAAAGATTCTTTGATCAGAGTATTTACTACTCGAAAGAACGTTCTCGCGTTTTGCCTCGGAGCGAAGTTCAATAGAATAGGTATGCTGGAGCGACGGATGGTCGTCTTGTCCAGATGCATGACAGACCATGCAGCAAAAAAATGAACCACGTTCGATTGGTCCGCGATGTGCACATTGTGAGTGAGGTGTATAGCTTCTGACAGGGAATAAAGGCACTAATCGCGGTGGTCGTTGAACGATTTGCAGCCCTGTTCGCCCCCGAGTTAAAGTAGCCGGATTATTCTGCTCTTTGTGTCTCTCACGAAGCGCGCGGTTCTTTGCGCTCATACTACGATGCGATTCGCACAGCCAAACATACTCGCTGATCGAGGAACCTGATGTGGGAATGTGCTTGCAGAGCCTCGACTTTACGGCTACTCGATTATGTGTGTGCAATTGATTGCCCTCTGTCACGATCGTCCGGCTAATCCCCGTCCCGCTCCTCCCAACAGGCCGCATTTTTGGGAGCTAGGGTTGAGATCAACGGCTTCGGTTTGAACGTGACGCTACTCTTGAGACGTGTCCCATGCTTCAAAGCGCCGAAGGCACGGCTCGTGCTTAACCGGCGCTTCGTATTTTTCGTGTCGACAGCAGCCAGGAAGTGAGCCACTTTCGCAGCCAGAATTGAGCCACCGCGGTTGTTGCCGGACGAACCGCGAGTAGCGCTGATTAGTGACACCTATGCCGGTGTTCGATGTCAACATCCAACGAGAATTGCAGCGTCGTCGATGTTATCGATCGCATTGGTTGATTCAAATCGGCCTTCACCCTTGGCCTGAGGCTGATTTGAATCAACCAATGCGATCCGACAGCGGAAGATTTCGAACGCAGAGGATCATCGTCGTGGATGTCGAAGCTAATTGTCGCCCATCAATAAAGCCCGAGAACGCTCCGCCAGCGTTCCCTGGGCAAACGCACTCGTCGCTTTTCCGGGACGATTTGACCGCGCTGGCGAGTCGCGGCTTGTTTTATATGTACAGATATAATACTTCTTGAATGACAGAATCTGACAAAGCTGAGAGAGCCACTCTGCGATTTTGAATGTTAGGCTCGGGGTCGGCAACCCAGTTTTCACCGTCGTTGCCGGCCGGCAACTCCGGTTGGCATACGCCGACTTCCTAGAGACCAACGCAAAGTGATTCTAGAACCTCGCAAGGTGTCGTCAAGAATATTCCGGAGAAAACGCCGAAAAAACGAATCGATAGAGCCACTCACCGCGATCAACTGATCGCAGAGTGGCTCAAGTGGCGCTGCGATAATGGCTCACTCTCTGGTTGCTGCTGACATTTTCGCAGCTGATCGATTTCTTGCCCGCCCAGGAGTTTGATCGCTGCATCGGGCCGCAGCGGGGAGCTTGATGGATGCTGGGCTTTTCGTGTCGGGATGAGTTTCTCTGCTTTGCGAATGTGCAGTTGACGTTTCGTGAAAGCCCGCGCGCCGTCGCGACGGCTCTGTAAGCTGGAACCTCAGTTCTAACACGCTAGACTTCTTCTCGCCCAGTACCTTAAAAGCTGGCCAATTTCCTCTGTTCCACCGTGGCCAGCAAATATTTTGAGCTGCGTCACCTAAGCTCATCTCTTCGTCTGTGTATAATATGTGACGGATTCTCCAGTTCGGCAATATTGCATTCCAAGAAAAGTGCGATCACTCAATCTATGCGATTGGTAAGCTTGAGGATACGGCTTTGCGCGATTTCTTTGTTAATTGTGAACACACGTTCGACGATGGCACTATTCGCTGAGAATTAACCCCGATACTCGTCTAAATTGGGGTAAGTGCACGGCCCTACCAGCCTTGCCGCCAGCCGGCGGCCCGCTCACCGGGAGGCCGGCCATCCGCTCAGGACGTCGAGCATTATCGAACCGCCGTGTCGGCGCCTCTCAGACCTTCTTCGCGGCCATGACCCGACGCCGCTGCCGTGCGTCCTTCTTTCGCGTCGCTTTACGCCGAGACTCGTCGAGACGATGCTGGAGCACATGCTCTGGGTGCGTTGCTGCCCAGCGGTCCGGCAGCAACGGCTCCAGATCCGTCTCGCCACCGCTCATTCACAACAGCACTTCCCGAAGATACACCCACGGCTCCAGGCGATGACGCTTCGCTCCCGCCAATATCGTGAACAATACCGACGCTCGCGGTCCGGCCTCGGCACTCCCAAGGAACGCCCAGTTCTTCCAGTTATGTCGAGCTCCGCATAATCGCAAGAACTGGATGTTCCTGGGGAGTGTTGAGGCGGGACCGCGTGCAGCGGTGCTGTGCACGATCATCGCCGGCGCGAAGCGGCATCGGCTCGAGCCCTGGGCCTACATGCACGACGTGATCTTGCAGCTTTCGGTGGACGCGAGTCCGGAGTTACTGGCAGGCCTGCTTCCGGACCGATGGGCTTTAGCGCATCCCGAGCATGTGTTGAACCATCGTCTCGAAGAGTCCCGCGAGAAGGCGCGGCGCCGGGATCAACGTCGGGCGAGCCGACGCCAGTCGAACTGACACAGCGCAAGGCGACGTCGTTCGGAGCGGAAGGTGGCGCGTGGCGGTCAGCCGATGGGCGAGAACTGCGACCTGCTCATGCAGCGAACTCGGAGCAGGCGTTTGAGCGCTTGCTCTGAGCGCAGTGCCGGAATGGACGCGGGTTGACCTGAGGCCGGTCGGGCCAGCAACCTGAGGCGGGAGATCCGCCTGATGGGGGTGGCGTGCGGCCTCGCGCGTGCCACCGCCACCTGGTAATCTCGGGTGCTTAGGTTTGTTTCGTAGGTATCCAGCACTTCCTCCATGTGCGCGACGAACTCGCCGTCCGCGTCGGGAGGAATCACCCAATATTCGATTTTCCACTTGGTCATGCCGTTTTTTGGGTCGTCCGCAGAATCTGTGGGTTGAAAAATGATGTACCGGCTCGGCTTGGGCTCGACAGGAGGGTTCTGCCTCCCACCTTCACCTTCGCTCCGCCCTGCTAGGTTGAGGGCGAAGCGAAGGTTAAGGCGGGAAGGGCAGGCGAGGTTCACGCCGGAAGGCTCAGTTTTTTAGAGCCCTTTGCGGATTCGGTCGTGAGAGTCGGTCGCCTTGACGAAGGTACGGTAGTGCATCGTGTGCGGCCATCGGTTAGGGAAGGTTTACCAAGACTATCCCGATCGAGAGGCCCCACACGATGCTCCTCAAGACTATCCTCAATCGCGTTGCTCCGCAAAAGTCCTTTGTGTACGGCAACGTAACCCTGGTCTCGAAAGGAAAGCAACTTGCCTTGGAGGTAGAGATTCAACCCCGCCGTAACAGTCGAGCTGTTTGCTCCGGGTGCCACCGTAAGCAACCCGGGTATGACCGACTGCCTACACGAAGGTTTGAGTTCGTGCCGCTCTGGCAGATTGCTGTGTTTTTTGTCTACTCGATGCGACGCGTTAACTGCCCGAGGTGCGGTGTGATCGTCGAGGAGGTCCCTTGGAGTGACGGCAAGAGCCAGGTGACCACGGCCTACCGATGGTTCCTGGCTGGGGCTGGGCCAGGGTGGCGTGTTGAAAATCAGGCGGCCGAGGGCAAATGGTTTCCCTCCAGTTTTGTTGCGCCTTTGTAACCGTCCGGCCGAACCATTATTGCCGTGCATGATAGCTTGATCCTGGTAACGCACTACCGCGGCACCGGGAGATAGATCATGCTTGCGACAACCAAATTCGCTGCAGAGCAGGACTCGCGGATCGAATGGTGGGGTCGTGTAATTCTTCGGCAGCAGGCCGGCCGGATTCCTCTCGCCCAGTTCTGCCGTCAGTTGGGCATCACCACCCGGAAGTTCTACTACTGGAGGCAGCGTCTTCGAAAATTGAATGTCGCTGGCTCGGGTAAGCGCATCGCCACCGGGCAATCACCACGTTCATCGGTAGCCCCAAGCACCGCGGCCACCTTTGTGCCTGTATCGATCCTCGGTCCACGCGCAACCACTCAGTTGGAAGTCGAGCTGGCTAACGGATGCACCGTACGGGTGACAGGCTCGGTTGATCCCGGCTTGCTTCAGGCTGCAATCACCGCAGCCGGGCAACTCAACGGCTCTGGCCAGGGAGACCGCTGATGCTCCCTCAACTCTCTGCTGCCGTTCGAGTCTTCCTTTGCTCCCAGCCCACCGATATGCGCAAGAGTTTCGACGGGCTTGTAGGCATGGTCCGCGAATATCTCGGACAAGATCCACTCTCGGGACATCTCTTCCTCTTTCTCAATCGCCGCCGGGATCGCGTCAAAATCCTCTTCTGGGAACGCGATGGCCTGGTCATCTGGTACAAGCGGCTCGAGGCTGGAACCTTTCAACAGCTCGATCCCGCCGCGTGTGCCGGCCGTCGCTTCGGAGATGCGGGGATCGAGCTGACCACAACCGAGCTGGCGCTGCTGCTTACCGGCGTCGACCTGGCCTCGGCAAAAAGGCGCAAGCGCTATGCACGCGCCGGCTGATCGTCTTGGGGAAAATTCCTGAAAAATCTCAAGAAATGTCGTCCCATTGCTCCATCTGATACGTATATGTGATCATGATGGAGCAACCTCACCAGATCCCGGATGATTTGCCTGCCTGTCAGGACCTGCTGCGCGGCCTTCTCGAGCGGCTCGACGAAATGGAAGCTCAGCTCGGCGACCTGAAGCGCCAGCTTGACGAGACGTGCACGACCAATGGCGAATTGCAGCGCTCTTACGACTGCCTCAAGGAGCAGTACGAGGCAATGAAACGCCTCTGGCTGGGACCGCGGCGTGAGCGGCTGGTAGAAGCACCTGGACAACAACATCTCTTCGACGCCGACGCAGCATCGATCACTCCGGAGCTCCCCGATTCCCCGCTCGCCAACGAGCCTCAAGAGCATAAACGAAAGCGTGGTCACGGCCGGCACAAATACCTGAGCACCTTCCCCGCACCGAAGTTCCCCATGACGTTCCCGAGGAAGCCAAGGTCTGTGACTGCGGCCGGGAGAAGGTTCGTATCGGCGAAGATATCACCGAACAGGTTGATTACATGCCCGGCAAATTGACGGTCTATCGGCACGTCTACCCCAAGTATGCCTGCCCCTGCTGCAAGAACGGCGTGACCTCGGCTCCGCCGGCACCCAGTCCAATTGACCGCGGTATGGCCGGACCTGGGCTGTTGGCATACGTCTTCGTGAACAAGTTCTCTGATCACCTGCCGACTTACCGTCAGCAGGACATTCTGACACGCCACGGATTCTTCGTGGCACGCAGCACACTCTGTGACTGGCTCGCCCAATGTGCCCAGGGGCTGAGTCCGCTGGTTGACTTGATGCGCGAGCGAGCGCTCATGTCGCTGGTTTTGAACGCTGATGAAACGCCGGTGAACGTTCTCGATCCCACCAGGGATTCAACCCGAACCGGCTACTTCTGGGTCTATGTCGGCACCGGTGACAATCCCTACACGATCTACGACTATCGTGATTCGCGCAGCCGCGAGGGGCCGTCCCGGATGCTCAAGAACTTTCGGGGTTACTTGCAGACGGACGCGTACGCATCTTACGAGTCGGTGGTCTTGGACTCAGCCGGCCGCATCATCCCGGTGGGCTGCTGGGCGCATGCGCGTCGCGAGTTCTTCGACGCGCGGTTGAACCAAGGGTACGAAGCGCATTACGTCCTGAGTCTGGTCGGGCAGTTGTACGATATCGAGGATGAAGTGCGTTCCTACAGCCCGGAGGCGCGGTTGGCTGCGCGGCAGGAACGAAGCGTGCCAATCCTGGGCCGGCTTGAGAAGTTCTTGCGTGAGCAGAAAGGCCAGGCTTTGCCCAAGAGCCAGTATGGCAAGGCAGTTGGCTATGCGCTCAATCACTGGGCGGAGCTGTGCCGGTTCACCGAGAGCGGCCTTCTGGAAATCGACAATAACATTGCCGAGCGTACCATGCGGCTGTGTGCCATCGGTCGCAAAAACTGGTTATTCGTCGGAAGCGACCGCGGGGGCGAGACGGCTGCGACCTGCTTCAGCATCCTGGCAGGTGCCAAGCGACACAGGATCGAGCCGTTTGCCTACGTGCGTGATCTGCTGGTGGCTATTTCAACGGGCGAGCCGGATTGGAGCGCTCTGTTGCCCGATGTCTGGATCGCGGCGCATCCGGAGCACTTCCTGCATTACCGGCGGGATGAAGCCGAGGCCGCGGCACGATCGCGGCGACGACGGCGTGCTGGCCGGCGAGCAAATGGCTCAAAGCGGAGTCGGAGTCCCTGAGGTCGTCGCGGCACCGACGGGAAAGTGCACAAGCGGGACTCAAAAATGATGAAGCGTTCGCCGGCGAGGATCAGATCTGACCGCGGTGCGGGCACGCGCGTCAGGAGTGCCAGATAAGGTCAAGCGGACGCCGTCTCACCACTGACTCCGATGCAGTGGGCGGGCTGCACCCAGACGCCGTGCCGGATCAACCGGACGCTACGTCGGCCGACAGGCAGAGCACCCGTCACGGGGGCGCTGAGGGCTGGCGGGTCTTTTGAATCATCGCCAATCGTCCCGCGGCCCGTCAGCTCGTGAGGCCTGCGAGCACGCGGGCGCCGTGGGCACCGCCGTCACCACGCGAGCGATGGCGGGCCACTCCATCCCACCGCTGCCCCAGGCAGGCCGCCCGCGCACCGGGTATGGTTTCGCCGGGCGCTTACGCGCCTTTTGGCTTCTTTGCTTTCGTAACCGACTTCTTCGCAGCTCGATACGCGATTCGGCGTTTTGATCCCACGGTGTTGCCGAGGTTGGCCTTGATCCACGCGATGCCCTCTCGGGTTCTGGTTTTCTGGAGAGCTTCATGGACGACCTCTTGAGTTCGCTCTGCCACGCACGCAGCCAATGCCAAGAGCAGGCCCGTGAATCCTCCTTTGGCTTGATCGCGTTCGACCGTTTTGAATTTGCCGAACGCCGATTCGATCACCTCGCTGGTACCGGGAAGTCGCTCTCCCGGTTTCAACGGCTTCGCCTGCCGAGCGACGAATTCCGTCAAGTCGTCGCGCAGTTGTGCCGCGCTGGCGCGCCACACGCATCTTGCGCAATTGCCTTCGCAGGTCCTTCGCCGCCTCCCGGTACAACCCCTGAGTACGGACGAATTGCAGCACTACGTCGATCATCTGGTGCATTTCCGACCAGTCCGCCAATCGCTCACGAAACTGGCGCAGCCAGCCCAGCTTTTCCTCCAGTCGCTCCCTCGTCCCGTACTTCAGCACTTCAGGCCCAGGGTCGTCGAGAAGCGCCAACGTGTTGACTGCCCAAGTGATCAACGGCTTCAGATTCATGTAGCGTGCCTTGATCTTCTGGCTTGGCGGAATGAGAAAGGCCCATTCCGTCTGCTGGATACTGCATTTAGTCTGGCCCACCTTCGTCGTGAACGCTTTCCACTGTTCATTGTGTTCCAATCGCGCTTTCAGCAGGCATGCGGCCTTGTGGCTGGCGTCGTAAATCTCGATCGTCTCTGGATGCGCCTGACAGAACAACTGAACTCCGCCAGCCAAGTCGCCACCCTGATCATCAATGATCGCTCGGGGAACACCGGTCTTGGCTATGTTGGCCTCCAACTGGCGGTAGACCACCTCTTTGTCCGAAACCGTCACCGGCTCCAGTTCGATGGGTTCCATCTGGGACAGGCGGAGAGGAAAGTCCTGACCCGGCGGAGGCAATTGCGAGAGCCGCACCCCCAGAATGACGAAGCATTTTTCTTGGCCGATCTGATTGGAGTGGTCGGTGATCCACACCCAGTCGGGGCCTTGCTCCTTGGGTCGATGCAGTTTGTGGTAGGCCAGCCGCAACAGCCAAAATCGCACGGTCGTGAAATGGGGAACGGGAAAGTCGAACCCCCAGCTCACGGGCATCTCGTGCATGCAGCTGACAGCGCTGCATGTGCCCCGGAGCGATATCCCCTCCAGGGTCCAGCCCAATATCAGAAGTATCTGCACCAAGCTGAATTGATGCCGCGCTGGGATCAACTCGAAAGCCGGGTCGGGCCTGGCTACGGTAGCCGGCTCTGCGCGGGGGGGACAGCTCGACGTGCTGTCGCATTTGGGCACGCACGTTTCTGACCTGCTCTTCCAAGGACTCCGCCTTGGCACGCCATCGATCGCGCGATCGACGCAAATCTCGCACCTCGGTGCGAACCTCGTTGATCCGTGCCTGCAGAGCCTGGTACTTCGCCTTCCAACGATCTCGGCTCTTCTCGAAAAATCGCGCAAGCACCCGCCAAGGGCTGGAATACCCAGGGGCTTCCCGGTCGTCTTTCTGTGTGCGTGCCATCGCGTCCGGCTCCGTCCGAATAAAGGGACTCCCTCCCACGATGGAAACAGCGCAACAGATTTCTCGAATTTCGCAAGATCAATTGCCACCAAAAATCGGTGATTTTCATCAGGCCAGAGCTAGTCTGGGGGACGCTCGTCCATTCGCGGGTGCTGCAAGTGCTTCATAACCCGCGATACGCCGGTGCTTTCTTCCATGGACGGACTCGCTGGTGTCGGAGCCGCAATGGCGGTAAGACTTGTCAGCGGCTACCGCTCGAAGAGTGGTATGCGCTGTTGCCCGAGACCCACACGGGATATATCACATGGGAACAGTACCAGCGCAACCAGCAAGGCTTGCGGGAAAACGCAATGGCGCGAGGTGTCGACCGGCGCAAGAGCCCGCCGGGAGAAGGGCCGGCTCTACTCCAAGGAATAGTGCTCTGTGGAGTCTGCGGGCAGCGGATGACCGTCCGCTATCACACGCGGAAGGCCGAGTTGGTTCCCAATTACATTTGCCAACGAGACGGCATCGCGCACGCCGAGCGGGTCTGCCAGAGTATCCTCGGCTCGGGCATCGACGCGGCAATCAGCACGTTGCTGATGGAAACGCTCACGCCCTTGACCCTGGACGTTGCCTTCGCGGTCCAGCAAGAGTTGCAGCAACGCCTGGACGAGGCGGAGCACCTGCGCCGGCAACATGTTGAGCGTGCCCGCTACGAGGCAGACTTGGCTCGGGAGCGATTTCTTCAAGTCGATCCCAAGAATCGGTTGGTTGCCGATGCTCTCGAAGCGGACTGGAACGACAAACTGCGGGCGTTGACCGAGGCCAAAGAGCAGTATGAGCGAAAGCGTCAGGCCGATCGTGCCGTCATGGACAAGGAGAGCCAAAGCCGGATCTTGGCGCTGACAACCGACTTCCCGACACTGTGGAAAAGCCCCAAGACGCCGGCTCGAGAGCGGAAACGGATGGTACGGCTGTTGATTGAGGACATCACGTTGAGTGAGAGTGGGCACGATAATCGATGGTGGCCTGCTCAAGATAATCGATGGTTTGTCGTCGAAGTGGCTGGCCGCTTGAATCGTCGCGTTGCAGCGTGATCTCCAAGGCACTCCGACTGGCGCGGCCGACCCGTGTCGGACATCCTGTCCCGGATGTCGCGGCTCCTACCGCGAAGGTTTTTCGCATTGGTGCCGATCCCGGAGCTTCAATTGCGACATCGCAACGGAGCCAGGCCGAGCTGGAACACTCGGCCTGGGCTCCCGTCGCGGACCCTGGGTCGGCGCTCGGGTTGCGCCTCGGCAGCGCCCTATCCTCCGCCCAGGCCGTTCCTCAGTGAGGCCGTCGTGTCTTTCACGCAACCTCTTGCACCGCGCGACCGGCCAAAAGCCCAACCGTCTCGCGTCGCCCGCAATCGGCGATCGCGCACCAAGGCCGGCGTGACGTATCCGATCGTCCCGTTCACGCGGCAAAGCCCACCGACGCCGTTCCGTTCCCAATTATCTCTATAGGGGGAACGGGAACGACCCCTCCGCGCAATCGATCGAGCCGCTGCCATCCCGCGGCCGTTCGGCTTAACCGGCCAACAGGCTCTAGCGACTCGAGCACCTCGCCCAGACGCTCATTCTTGACCGCGAGGCAGTCACGGAGCATCGCTCGTGTGGGCATCATGCCCCGGGCCAAATTGTACAGCACTCGCTCCTCGAGACTGTGTCGCCGTGCAGAGGCCACTCGATGACCGGCGGCGTCCTCACCGCCGGTCAATCGACTGGATCTCGCGCCCAAGACAATGGCAAGGATCAATCGTGGCCTCGGGCAGCGGCTGATGCGCAAGGGATCGCTCTGCAGAGCTCGACGCGTACGCTTGCTTCCCAGGCGGCCCGGTGCTCGCCGACCGTTCCGTTCCCTCCCAACTCTTTATGGGAAACGGGAACGGCCCGGTCGCTCGGGTTTTCACGAGGCAATCGGCTGCGCAGCTTCGACCATATCGGTTCGAGCCGATCGGCAAAGAGTCCGGCGCGCGGTATGCGGCCGTCGCAGAATCAGGGCCACTTTCAGATGTCTTGGTCGACTTACACTGCGTGAAAGCTCCTGGTGAGACGACGCGAGCCTGATCAAAACCTTCGGAGACGCATCCTCTGCGGGAAAGTTCTGGTTATCGCGAGATGTTGATCGAAGGACAGATCGGGAGAGTCAGGGGCGACAGAAAACGCAATAGCCGCACCCAATCCTGATAGGGATCGTTGCCGCGCCCGAACGCCTCGACGAGCGATAGCGGCAACGTGACAATCTCGACTACGGGTACGAGGCGAGCACGCGCCGACTTCCAGAACGGCGTGCTGGGAACGTGGTCGCGCCAGAAGGTTCGCCACCGCGTGATGGTCGTCCGGTCAACGCCGAACAGGTTTGAAAGCTCGCGGACCCGTCGTGGTGCTGGCCCCTGCCGCATCGCGCTGACAAGGACGACGACGACACCAAGGTAGACCTTCCTGCCGAGAAAACGCACCGACGGCGGTGTTACACGCTTTCTGCATCCGTCGCGATCGCAGCAGAAGCTGAACCGGTAGCGACACTCATCGGGCAGATGATCGAGGCCGCTCCGGGGTGAGCGCGGGTAGTCGGCACAATGCAGGCGACCACCGCAAGAGCAGCCATCTCTTCGAGCGCATTCAGCGAGGTCCTTGTCGACCGACGACAGGAACGACCAGAGACCTCCCGTTTGGTGTAATTCTTGCGCTAGCATCGTATGCTCCTTGGAGTGGGGACATCCAAAGAGGACAGACGCTGCTAGCGCTCTCGCCTGATCACGATAACTGATGGTGATCCACCGGCGACCATCAAATAAGTTGCTCACAACTCTTGAGTTTCACATCAGCTAGGTTGCGCACGCTCAGCCACGGACACGACGGATGCCGATGACCGGCGGACTACCTATTCTTACGATTCGGGTGGCAACCAGACGGGGGAGACGTGGGTTGGCTCGTCGCCGGCGGAGCGCATTACCTACACCTACCGCAGCATAGCCGCAACCAAAGGATTGGCTATGGGCGAGCTGCGGCTCGCCGCGTGATGGGAGGGACGTCCTGACCCGGAGCCCGCGGCATCGTGCCGCGGAGGTTTGACGCATTGGTGCCAATCCCGGAGCTGCGGCCTAGGCCAGCTTCGCGATGTGGGGAGCAAGGCCGGGCACTCGGGCTCGGCCTTGGCTCCGGTCTTGGCCCCTGGGTCGGCGCTCGGGGTGCTCCTCAGCAGAGCCCTATCCTCCGTCCAGGCCAATGGCGATTGTCGCTGCGCCTTGGCTCGGCGCCAATTGCCCGTTGAAGTTGTCTCGTTTGCGCAAACCCGGCCGCGTCCCGTGATGCGTAGCTACCGGGCTCATCTCCGGCGCCTGCCCACTTGGTTTTTGGCCCAGCAGACCAAGTAAAACGGTGTTGCCCCTCGCTGGGACCACGGACACTGGCCCAGCCTGCGAGGGCTAGCCATACCAGCAGCAAGGAACAACACCGTGAACTCATTTGTCGCCAAGCATCGATCGGAAATCAACTGGGTTCTCGAATGTTTTGACCGCGTGATCTTGTGCGGACACCTTCCCATCGCAGGCGTTGGCTACTTTGCGACTTGGCTATTCTCGAAGCAAATCGCCCTCAACCTCAGGCAACTCAAAGAGGAATGGTGGAACTTCAAAGACGCGGCGCCTTGGTTTGCCGAGACGTTGAAGGCTCACGCTCGGGCACTTGCAGAGCAGCAGGGTCGTCCCTACCGGCACTTTTCACGTGCCGAGCGGATGGAGGAGAACGCTCGCGAACTAGCCCGCCAAGATGCTATCACTGACGGCCTCGTGTGTGCCTACGGGGCGATGGAAACCTGCCGTACTTTCCGCGTGCACTATAGCGACGACGGTCCCAAGGTACGTTCGGACCAACGCGTCTGTTTGGTCATCTACTTCTACTGGATGGACCGCGAATTTGGCTTGATGCACGTGAAGCCCCAAACTTGGTTTCCCTTCACGGTGCAAGTATATGTCAACGGCCACGAATGGCTGGCGCGGAAGCTCACCGCTCGCGGGATCGCCTTCGAGAAACACGACAACGCGTTCGTTGAACTGGCTGATGTCGAGAAAGCCAACGAGTGCGCGCGTGGGTTCTGGCGGCGCGATTGGCCTAGTGGGCCGTCAATCTTCGATTGACGGGTAGAGTTTACGGAGTTTTTGCCGAGCAACAGCCAGCGTAAAGGTCCAGTGGATGTGTGCCTTCCTCGCGTTTCGAGCGTTTTCCCATGCCGCCACTTCCTCCGCCATCAAGCTTCGATTGTCCAGTCGGCGGTCGAGGCATTGGCGGCCCATGATGTTGATCTCGGTTTCCGCCATGTTCAGCCAACTGCCGTGTTTGGGGGTGTAGTGGAACTCGATCTTGTCCAAGATCCGACGCGCCTCCTCTGGCCGGAAGGTTTCGTAGAGGCTTGCTCCGTCGTGGGTGTTCAGGTTGTCCTGCACCAACCGAATCTTGGTCGCACGAGGGTATTGCCGGTCCACCAAGTCGCGGATGCAGTGAGCGTAGTCTTGGCGTGTGCGTCGGTCGGTGACCGTAACGTGACGCCAGCCTCGCAAGGGTTCGCACATCACGAGTTGGCAGCAGACCCCTTTGCGTTCGTACTCATAGTCCACGACGGCGGGAGAGCCACGCCGGGCTGGTTGAGGCGGTCGCACTTCGCCGAAGAGTTGCCTGCTCGCCTCATCGAAGCAGACCACCGGCCACTTGGGATCGTACGGGAGCATGTAGGTTTGAATCACGTCCTCCATCCGCCAGACGAATTCGGCGTTGGCCTTCGGAGGGATACACCATGATTGAACAATCCAGGGCTGAATGTCGTTTTTTTCAGCGCCTGACGCACCGTTTCGGTGCTGATCGAATCGACCAGACCCAAGACGACCATTTCGTCAGCCAGCAGTTGCAAGGTCCAGTGACATCGCCCACGAGGCGGGTCGGTGCAAGCCAACTTGACCAACTTCTGTTCCACGTTTCCTTTGATCTTGATCTTGTCCGGACGTGCCGGTTGCGGCCGGTGATCGATTGCCGCCTCCAATCCTTCGACGACAAATCGTTTCCGGACGCGAGCGACGGTCTTCAAGCTGGTACCCAGGGCTGTAACGATTTCATCGTCGGCGTGTCCTTCTCCCCGCACACCGTCCGCCAGCAGCAGAATGCGAGCGTGGGTCAGCTTACGACTGGCCGACTTCCCTCTGGAGATGAGTTGCTCCAAGGCCGCGCGTTCCTCCGGAACCAGCGTGACACGATACTTCTCCATCGCAGTGCTCCTTCACTTGATGTGCATCCTCAAACGGGTGCCTTCAAGAAACAGGAGCTTGCGTTACCCGTCAATTAGAGATTGCTCGGTCATCGGGTCAAACGTTCAGTTGGTCGCCACGATCGTTTTTTTACGGGAAAACTCAGCACAATCACCCGTCAATCGAAGATTGACGGCCCACTAGGCTGCTCAATCGCCTGGCCGGCCGGGTCAATCCCCTGCTCAAGGACTGGCTAGCCGGGCAAAACTACTACTGGGTGATCGACCAGGCCGAGTTTTCAACGGATGTGCTTTTTGCCAACAAGACGGCGCTGTCATCATTGCGCCGTGGTCTGTACGAGCACGCTGTTCATTGTTTTGGCGCGGATCAGATGATGACGTTTTTGGGACGGAAGTACCGTGCGACGTTCAAAGGGGAAGTCCGAACGCACTGGCGGCGACGCGAGCCGGGTGCGGCCGTCAAGCATTGGGTCAAGAGCAACGCCATCAAGATGTACGACAAGTCGGGCCGGGTGTTACGGATCGAGACAGTGATCAACGATCCCAAAGAGTTCTTCGTGCACCGACCCCGGCTCAAGAATGACGGAAGTAAGGTCGTCGGTTGGTTTGAGATGAATAAGGGTGTGGCCAATATGTACCGGTACGCGCAGGTTAGCCAGCGGGCTAACGATCGTTATCTGGAGGGGCTCGCGGTCGTAAATGACGTGGGCGTCGGCCAGAGGGAATTAGACTCGAAATGCGTGCCGGTATCTTTTCAAGGGCGGAAACGTCGCGGCTTGCAGCCGCTTTCACGCGACGATCAGGCCCTGTTTCAAGCCGTGCTGCGTGGTGAACACGCCATGCGCGGCTTCCGCAGCGGTGAGGTGGCCGAACGGTTGTACGGTTCCAGACCAAAAGACGAAGTGGAACGGCGCAGGCGGTCCGGGCGGGTGAGTCGCCGGATCAGCCTGCTGCGTGCCCACGGCTTCGTTGCGAAGTATCCGCGCTCGAGGCGTTACCGCGTGACGCGCGCCGGTCAGCGTTTCATGAGCACGGCAATTGATGTTCGTACTAAGCTGTTTGCGCAGGAATTTGGTCGAGTGGAATAGTACATCTCGTCACCCTCGCGCAAATGATTTTTTGCGCGCCCACCGTTGCTCTCGCGCTACCGGTGCGCGCCAAAGATTTGCGCGCCGAACGATCATCTGAACACCGTATCATTCTACGACGCCCTGAACCAGCGCATCGGCATTGACGATAGCGGCGGCGGCCAGACCTGGACGGTCTATAACGGCACGAGCGCGGATGCCTTGCCCTACGCAGACTTCAACGGATCAGGCACGCTGCTCATACGCTACGTTTCCGGGCCGGGCATGGTCAATGACGCCGCTGTTGACGAGCTTCTTGCCCGGACGAGCTCGGGTGGAGCGACGGCGTGGTACTTGACCGACAAGCTGGATTCGGTGCGGGATATCGTGAGCTCGTCGGGGTCTGAGCTGGATCACATTGTCTACGACAGCTTCGGAAATATTCTGACGGAGACGAATGCGAGCAACGGAGATCGGTTCAAGTTCGCGGGAATGCAATTCGACGCAGTGATGCAACAGTACTTCGACCAAGCGAGGTGGTACGGTCCAGCGCTGGGCCGATTCCTCATCCAGGACCCATTGGGTTTTGCGGCGGATGATGATGATCTTTATAGGTATGCAGGAGGGTCGCCGACCAATCTTGTCGATGAATCGGGAACGGACGACTCTACAGTTGTTGTCGGAGGTGTGGGTGGTGGTTGGATTTGCATGAACGTCTACGGCACGGCGAATTCAAGCATGCCTCCTGGCACTGGAACGCCGGTAGCCTCTCGAATTGGACTTCCGACAGTGTCTCTCATCAAACCGATCGCTGCGCCGTCGCAAGGCCAAATTTCGATGTCGCTGCCAGCTACCACTGGGGCTCCTCCGGCCGAAATCAGCGTTGCGGCAACGATTGGCTGGAAGATGATCGTGGATATAGCTAATCGACTCGGGCCGGATCCACACGCCTTGAGCGATTACATACATGATTTCAAAATGGAAACGGGGCGCTCCCCGAAGGATAACCTCGGCTACAAGATGATGGAGGAACTGGGCAAAGAGATGGCATCTCATATAGGCAAGTCACCGCCCCAGTCAACCTCCATATTCCCGTTTATCATCTTTAAATACCAAATTCAGACCTCCTGATCTGCGGAGAATGCGTGCACGAACACTAATCGCAGTAACTGCTGAAGAGCGCCTGGTTTGGGGGAATCGCTGACGGCGAGCGGCAGCGGCGAGTTAGGAAGTGGAAATGGTACCTTCCGTGATTGCTCAAATCACCTGGCACTCACCAGGAGGAAGGTACCATTCCCCAAGCATTATTGCCGCTCATACCGGACGGGGCCACCCGGGTTAGCGATGTCGTCAGCGTCGTGCGTCAGGACGGCAAGGTGATTTACCTTGTCGGCACGCAGGGACTTTTATGCCACGATGAGAACGATCACCGTAGCTTTCGCTTGTATACAGCCCAACTGATTGATCAGGACGCATGTCGTCAGATCGACGTCGCGCGGGCTTTCGGCGTCACGAAGAGCAGTCTCGCTCGCGCGCTTAAGACACTTCGTGCAGGCGGTGCCGAGGCGTTCTTTGCGTCTCGTCGGACTGCGCGGTGCCTCGGTGATGACGCCGGAAGTGACGGCTAGAGCCCAGCAGTTGCTTGCGGAGGGTTGGAGCCGATCGGAAACTGCGACCGAGTTGGGCCTCAAGCCCGATACGCTCCGCAAGGCGATCCAGCAAGGACGATTGGTTGAACTCGCGCCCATTCAGCGTGAAGACGCCGCAGTCGACGCGACGACCGTTTCACAGCCGCCTGCCGCCACGGACAAGTCCACTCGGGCCGTCGAGGATGCTGTGGCCGAAATGGGTACGGGATGCACGCGACCGGATGAACGGGTTCTAGCAGCTTTCGGATTGCTCAACGGTGCTCCGACCCGCTTTGAATCCTGCCGCGACGTTCCCTTCGGCGGCGTGCTTTGCGCCTTGCCGGCGCTGGCGGAGAACGGCCTGTTTCGACATATCCATGATTGCTTAAAGACGTTGTCCGGTTACTACACCACGCTGCACGTGATCGTTTTGCTCGCCCATATGGCGTTGTGCCGGATCAAAACCGCCGAGCAGTTGCAGTACCAGGCACCAGGTGAGTTCGGCAAGCTCTTGGGCTTGGACAGGGTTCCAGAGGTCCGTTGCCTACGGCGCAAATTGGCAGCCCTGAGCATGGCCAACGGACCGGAAAAATGGGCTGGTGTACTCTCCCGAGACTGGCTAGAGGCGACGCCAGAACTCGCCGGCACGTTGTTTATTGACGGGCATGTTCGTCTCTACCACGGCAGCCAAACCGAACTCCCCAAGCGATACGTGTCTCGACAGCGACTTTGCATGCGAGGGACCACCGACTACTGGGTCAACGACATCCAGGGCCAGCCGTTCTTCGCGGTTGAGCGGCCGATCGACCACGGGATGCTGGAGGTGCTGCGCAACGACATCGTGCCGCGACTTCTCCTTGACGTTCCCGGCCAGCCAACCGCGGACGAACTGTCGGCCGACCGCTATCGTGCGCGATTCGTGATTCTGTTTGATCGGGAAGGCTACAGCCCAGAGTTCTTCAAGGAGATGTGGCAGACCCATCGGATTGCCTGCATCAGCTACCACAAATACCCCGGTGAGGAATGGCCAACAGACGAGTTTGCGAAAGTGGAAGTCACGATGCCCGCCGGCGAGCCAGTATCGATGCTCCTTGCGGAGCGCGGGACATGGCTCGGTGATCGGAAAAACGGGCTGTGGATGCGAGAGGTTCGGAAGCTGACGGTGACCGGGCATCAAACGAGCTTGATCAGCTCGGCTTATGGCGCATCAGGGATGGAAGATTGTGTGCGATTGTTCAGTCGATGGTGTCAGGAAAACTTCTTCCACTACATGATGGAACACTTTGCGATTGACCTGCTTAGTGAATATCGGACGGAGGAGATTTCTGACACCAAGCGACCTGTGGTCAACCCTCGTTGGCGGAATTTGAACCGCCAAAAACAGTCCATCAAATCCAAGCTGACGACTCGTCGAGCTGGCTTTGCCGCTCTCACGATGCACCCGGAATCGGACGAGTCTGCGCAAGCGAAGTGGGCGAAGCGCAAGGCGGAATTGGTAGAGGAGATCCAGCAGTTCGAACACCAATTGACGGAAGTCGAAACCCAAATGAAAGCGACGTCGCATCATCTGGAGTGGAACGAAATGCCGGAGCCCGAGAAATTCCGGCGGCTGGCTCCGAGCCGAAAGCAGTTGGTCGATACCGTTAGGATGATCGCCTACCGGGCCGAAACCGCGATGGCATCAGTCGTGCGCGAGGCGATGGTGCGCGGGGATGACGCCCGCAGCCTCCTTCGCGACCTATTTCGCTCGGAGGCCGACCTGCTTCCCGAAGTGGAGCAGCAGATCATGCGAGTCCACGTTCACCCCATGTCGAACCCGCGATCCAATCGAGCGATTGCACACTTGCTTCAGCATCTCAACGATGCCGAGTTCACCTATCCAGGCACGAATCTTCGGCTCGTGTACTCAATCGTGGGCGCCGGTGATTCTGCCAATCCGGTAGCAACGCAAATTCCCCCAGGTCCGGAGGTCTGAAATTCCGCAGTCGATGTGGCCGCCGGAATGGCGTGATCCACCAGGCTATTATAGGGCCGATTAGCCGGCTACTTAGTATCAATGCAGTTCCAAGGCTGCGCATCGGCCCTCACTTCGATGAGGACAGCGATAGCGCCGCATCGGCCGTTAATTTATGAATAACGAGCTGCATACAGGTCGATCCGACGGTGAGTCTTCTGCTGGGTGGAAATGCACTAACGGCGATATCTGGCTTGTGACGTCGATGATTGCACTTTCCTGGGATCGAGCGAAAAGTCGGGTCTAACTTTTTGGTTCTTCCGCAGAAACTGTGGGTTGAGATCGAGGGCTCGGCTCTGGCTCGACAGGAGGGTGCTCCCTCCCACCTTCGCCATCACCTCGCCCCGTTTGGGTGAGGGCGAGGTGATGGCGAAGGCGGGAGGGAATCGATCGATCTACGCTGATAGAAAACGCGAATGGTGTCGGGCAATGCAGCCAATGGAAGCGCATTCTGAAACACTCTCGGCCAAGATGGAGTTACCACGCTTCATCAAAACCAGGAGAGCTCAGAATGCGTATCCAAACGATCCTCAATCGGGTGCAGAAGTTCAAGTCGTTTGTCTACCGGGATGCGCGATTGGCGGAGCAAGTTGGTGGTCTTGCCCTGATCGTAGATGTGGAACCTCGCAAACGCAGCCGGCCGATTTGCTCCGGGTGTGGGAAAGCTCGTCCGGCTTATGACCGCTTGAAGGAACGTCGGTTTGAGTTCATTCCGATCTGGGGGATTCTGGTCTTCCTGGCCTACCGGATGCGAAGAGTGGATTGCAAGCGGTGTGGTGTAACGGTGGAGATGGTTCCTTGGTGCGATGGAAAGAACCAGTTGGCCACCACTTACCGGTGGTACCTGGCGAGCTGGGCTAAGAGACTGAGCTGGAGTGAAGTCGGCTCGATCTTTCGCACGTCATGGGATAGCGTTTGCCGATCCGTGGAGCATGCGGTTGAATGGGGTCTCCCTCACCGAGATTTGAGTCAGGTGACAGCACTGGGAGTGGACGAGATCGCTTGGGCTCGTGGGCACACGTATCTGACGCTGCTGTATGACATCAGTGGCAGGACGAAGCGGCTGTTGGCGGTGGCAGAGGAACGGAAGGAAGCGAGTCTGCGAGCGTGCCTTGATAGTCTCGGGGAGCCGGTCTGCCTGCGAGTGAAATACGTGTGCAGCGACATGTGGAAGCCGTATCTCAAGGTGATCACCGAAAAGCTCGAGAAGGCAGTTCATGTGTTGGACCGGTTTCACGTCATGCAGCAATTCGGCAAGGCGCTCGATCAGATCCGTGCGGAGGAATCGAAGCAGTTGGTGCGGGACGGATACGAGCCAGTGTTGAAGAAGTCGCGTTGGTGCTTGCTGAAGCGACCAGAAAACCTGACGGACAGACAGACCGTGAAACTGTCGGAGGTTTTGAAGTACAACCTGCGCACCGTACGTGCGTACCTGCTCCGGGAAGAGTTCCAGCGTCTCTGGGAGTACAAGAGCGCGTGGTGGGCTGCGAAGTTTCTGGATGAGTGGACGGGGCGGGTCATGCATTCGCGGCTGGAGCCAATGAAGAAGATTGCCCGCAGCATGCGGGTTCATCAACCACTGATTTTGAACTGGTTTCGGGCGCGAGGCGCGGTTTCAGCAGGGGCCGTGGAAGGACTCAACAACAAAGTGAAATTGGTGACGAGAAAGTCGTATGGATTTCGCACCGCGAAAGTCGCGAAATTGGCTCTATTGCACAACCTCGGCAACCTGCCCGAGCCAATACACACCCACAGATTCTGCCGACGAGGCAACTTTTTTTTGTGGAGGGCCGCGCCACTCGCGGCCTCGACCGATGGTCGCTATATAAGCGGTCATATACTGAATGCGACTCGACACGTCGCGGAAACGAGAGGAGGAGTGGAGCCCGATCCGTCGCGCAGCTAAGGCTGGCCCGCATGGTCCGGACAGGCGTTCGACGGTGGTAACCCGCGAGTGGTGAGCGCCAACGTCGCCACCGCTTTCAGGACGAGCGTGGTCCGGAACGACACGCCCTGATCGCAAAAATCAGAGACGGGGATACGCTCAATGAGATGGCGTCGCAGGATGGCAACTTTCTCGACCGCATCGTAGTGCTTAAGTGGCTTGCTCATGGAAGACCTCCCATTCGAGTTATAAGCTAACTCGAAACCGCGGTCATTCCAATTCCAACTGATTCAAAACAGGATGGCGTCGGTCTTTATCCCCATCGATCCACTTCCAAGCGGTTGCACTTCCCGTCACTGGGGAGTCGTGATCAGCGGGCCCAATGAGTCAGTCGCGAACGAGGTAGTGCCACGGCCTGGGTAAGAGGGAGCGACTCGTTTCGCTGTCGCCCGTTTGCAGACCCTTGGCTAACGGCTCCAGGGGGGCCAATCGAACGTTTTGAGCACGCTGGGGGGGGAATCCGGGCCAGTCGTTCGGCCCGTTGGGCCGGTTCCAGGAGATCGGACACACCAAAGTTCTCGTAGCGGCGACAGATTCTCCAAATTGTAGATGGATTGCATTGCGTCCGGATCGCCAAGTGCTGGATTGGCTCCGCCGCAGCAACGGCCAAGAGAATCTGGGCTCGCTGGACTTGGTACAACGGGAACGATCGCCCCGTGCGATCTCGTGAAAGATGGGCACATCGTGGGCGGCAAGGCGTAACGTGCGAAGCTTTCCACCGCGCACAAGGCAGTTACGCTGGTAAGCTGGTAGAATCAGTCCAGCTTATCAGCCGCCGCGAATTCGTTCCATTACTTTCTGCCAGGGCCACTGGGTGCGATCCGGACAATCTGGCTAGCGAACCGATTGAGCGACCGCGCAGCCGCCGCACGTCTCTTAGCCAGCCACCTCCTGGTCTTCATATTCCGAACTGCTCTCCACCGTCCGCCATTGACAACCGTTTTCTTCACCGCCCGGTTTCCTCATGAACCCGGGTGGATGTAGCCAACTCGGTCGACGATGAGCTGCGGAATCGGTCAAATGCTGGTCGACATCTGTCAGTTAATCCCAAGGAGACGATGCTCGCTCGCCCCGGCCGATAGATCCGCTAAGGGTCGATTATTGCTCAGACTCTTTTGCGAGATAGTCCCACTCCGCCTTTGACAAGCCTCCCGACAGAGCGCATAAGCCTTAGGCTGGTAAATCGCGCCGCGCTTTGTGGCTGCTCAGTTCAATCGATTGCTTTCGGACGAATCAATGGATCGGCCTTCGCCTGGTTTCACCCGGAAAGTCGAGCCGCCCGAACAATTCCAGCAGCACGATCACAAAGCAACACGCCAAAATCCACTGTTGGCAAGGTACTGTGGCATGGCGTTGCACTCGACAGACGGCCGAGATCAGATCGGTCCAGACGCCGCAACTCACGCTCTGGCGAAACTAGAGGACGCACTTCGGTCCGCTGTCTCCGACCGCGTCGGTGCGACACGATTCGCCCTCTGGTTCGGCGGAAATGTGCGGCTCGAACTCAATCGCGACGGTGACTCGCTGATCGTTTGCGTTCCGGATTCGTTCTTCCGGGATTGGATCGAGCGCCACTACACGTCCAGTTTGACCGATGCAGCTGAAGCCGTCGTTGGTCACAGGCTGCGCGTGTCGGTCCAGATTCATGGCGAGTGCGAACAACATCCGGGTGACGTACCTGAGCCTTTATCAGATCGTCCTGAAACAAGCATCAAGTCGCGGTTGGATGCGCACATTCCAATTTCACTGCCAGGTGGTCCCAAGCACCCGGCACCGCTTACCGCTCTGTTGAATGGTTCGGCGTCCACGGCAAATCCAGTGCTTGACGGTTCGAAAATCGACCTCTCCGGTCGACTTGAATCGGCTGCGCGTTCCGCCGGCCTGATACCTCCGGAATCGTCGCGCCGGCCGCTTCGTTCGCTCGAAGACTACGTCACGGGACCGGGAAACAGGTTGGCACACGCCGCTGCCGTCGAAATGGCGCGAACGGCAGGACACACCTTCAACCCGCTCATGATCCACAGCGCAATCGGCTTAGGGAAAAGCCATCTTCTCGACGGGATCAACCACAGCCTTCGGCAGTTGCACCCGAGACTGCAAATTGTTCAGATGAGCGCCGAGGCGTTTACGAACGGCTTTCTCGAGTCCATGCGTTCCGGGACCCTGAATGGGTTTCGGACGCGGTTCCGCAGTGCCGGCGGATTGATTGTCGATGACGTTCAATTCCTTGCGGCCAAACGAGCGACAATGGTCGAGTTCCTCTACACTTTCAATGCGCTTTACGACAAGGGAGCGCCGATTATACTTTCGGCCGACCAACACCCACGCCAGATTTCGCGGTTGACCGATGAGCTCATGACGCGGTTCTTGGCGGGCATGGTTGTCAGGATCGAGTCTCCTGATCTGGTGACGCGGCAAGCCATTCTCCAGGCGAAGGCGACCGTGCGCGGGGTTGAAGTGCCGGAGGCAGTGGTTGCTTATATCGCCGAGCACCTCCTGCGCCAGCGTTCGCGAGCTTGAGGGGGCTCTCCACACCGTAATCAGCCAGGCCGTACTCACTGACAGACGCCTTGACCTGACCCTCGCCCAATCTGCGCTTCGAGATTCGATTCGTCATACGACTGTGTCAATCGGAATGCGCGACATCGAGCGGGCGATATGCAACCTCTTCCAGGTGAAAGCGGAAGCGATCAAATCGGAAAGTCGCGCCCAGGCCCTGGCTTATCCGCGAATGATCGCTATGTACCTCTGCCGCAAGCACATCGGCGCAGCCTACAGCGAGATTGGCCGTTACTTCGGTGGACGCAATCATACTACAGTCATCGCAGCCGAAAAGAAAGTGAACAAATGGCTGAAATCCGAGAAGCGGATTGTACTTTTGCCTGGCTTCGAAACCGTCGCTGACGTCTTATCAGACATCGAGCGATCCCTCGGAGCATCGTGATCTCTCCAATGACAAGAAGCAGGTAGTAGGTTCCTGCCTGCCTGAGGCAGGTTACTGCCGAGCGAGTTTCATTAGCTGACGCGCAATCGGCGAGTGACGAAGGCCGCTCAGCGTATGATGCGCGGATGCGTTGATCCACTTGCCGCGGCCGCTTGATCGACCTAGTGTTCCGTCCAATCTAAACTTTCGGGTAGAGCCGCTTCAATTTGGTTCGGGCCTTCTCGATGGTGAATTGCCAGTCGACGGCCCGTTGCTTGGCGTTTGTTCGAGTTGCCCAGGCGGTGATCTCCGATTGCAGGGTCATAATATCGGCGATGCGGCGGTCGGACAGGCATTGGCTGGTCAGGCAGCTCAGTTCGCATTCCGCCACGTTCAGCCAACTGCCGTGCTTGGGAGTGTAGACGAAATTGATCCGTCGCACGTATGCGCGGGCTTTCTCGGGCGGAAACGCTTCGTAGAACGCGCCCTTCGTGTGCGTGTTGAGGTTGTCGCATACCAGTTTGATTTGCTGGCAGTCGGTGTACCGGCCGTCGAGTAACTGGGCGACTTCATGAGCCCAATCGACCCTGGTGCGGCGCGGTCGAGCCGTCGTCTGCCGAAAACCTGACAGTGGTTCGGCGAACATGAAGATGCCAGCCGTTGCCTTGCGTTCGTATTCGTAGTCAACGCGTTTGGGGTGCTCGTTGGTCGCGGCGATCGGCACGCGGGATTCGCCGATGAGTTGCACGAGCTGTTCGTCCATGCATACCACCGGGCAGTCGGGATTGTAGTTTGTTTGTAAGCGCTCGAGATAACCATTATTGCCTGGCCTGGTAGCCTGCTAAGCGGACCAGTATGTCCCTTTTCAGGAGACCATCGCATGGCAAGAAGATCAAATCCCAAGCGCGTTGAACTCTGGCGCGATCGCATCCGACGCCAAGAGGCCAGCGGTCAGTCAGCTAACCAGTTCTGCGCCCGCGAACGCTGTTCGCCCTCGGCATTCTATCGTTGGAAGCAGCGCCTGCCGCTCTTGGGTTCGCCAGCACAGCCTCCAGCAATACGCGCGACTTCGTCTTTCCTGCTCGTCACGGTGCGTCTGCTCGACCAAGTTCCCGGTGGACCGCTGCCGATCGAGGCCGACCTCCCTAACGGAATCCAGCTTCGTATTCCAACCGCGAAGTAAGCGTTCGAGAGTACCCAGGCTTCCAGGGGGTGATAGCCTGCGAAGGTGACCACTACGTCCCTTCTCAGGAGACCCCGAATGCCAAGAACCGCTTCTCTCACCCGTCGGGCCATCTGGCGTTCTCGCGTCAGCCGGCAGTCACTCAGCGGACTGTCAATCGCGCAGTTCTGCGCCCGAGAACCGTGCTCCGTCTCGGCGTTCTATCGATGGAAAGGTCGCTTCGAGCTCGTGCAGAGTCCAGACCCATGCCCAACGCTACCGGCTCCGTCGACTTTCTTGCCTGTCACTGTGCGTCTCGTCGAGGGTAATGACTACCAACCCACCCCGATCGAAGCCGACCTTCCCAATGGAATTCGCCTTCGTATTCCCACAACAAGCCCCCGCCTGGCCTGCCGGATCATTCGGACTATCGCAGCAGCCAAGACCGAGTCAGGAGGCTCTCAATGATCAGCCTCCCTCATGCCGTCCGCGTGTTTCTTCACACACCAGCAACCGATCTTCGCAAAGGCTTCGACGCACTCTCCGGCCTGGTGACCACCGCCTTTGCTCAAGACCCAACGTCCGGCCACCTGTTCTTGTTCGTCAATCGACGCCGCGATCGCCTCAAGATTCTCTACTGGGATCGCGATGGTCTGGCGATTTGGTACAAGCGACTTGAGAAAGGCTCGTTCCAGCTTCCCGCGGTCGCGCACGGTGCCATATCGGTGGAAATGAGCCCGACCCAATTGACGCTGATTCTCTCCGGCATTGACCTCAGATCGGCCCGCCAACGCAGGCGATACCAGCCTCCGACGCCCCATGCCGGAAAATCGGTTGGTTCCCTCTTGTAACGTCGTATGTTGGCGCTATAATCTCTGCCATGATCACTCTCGAGTCATGGCCGACTGATCCGCAGCAATGTCACGACCTGCTGAGCCGCCTCGCTCAGCAGGTCGAAGACCTCCAAGCCGCACTCGACGAAGCCGCGAAGTTGCACGACCATACCGTCCAAGAACACGATCAACTCGTCCAAGAATTACGCCAGCAGATCGAGCTCTATCGCCGCTACGTCTTCGGCCCGCGACGGGAACGGTACGTGGATGCTCCGGGACAAGGCCGGTTATTCGACGCCGAGGCAATCGAAGGTGTTGCCTTGCCGCCCGAGCCGCCAGTTCCTGAGCCCAAAATGCCGGCGAGACGGCGGCAGTCGCGCAAGCCCGATTACGATCGGCTGCCACAGGTCCGCATCGAGCATGATCTGCCAGAGGCCGACAAGGTCTGTGATCAGTGCGGAGCAGCGAAGACGTGCATCGGCGAGGACGAGGCACGCGTGCTCCAGTTCGTCCCGGCGCGTTTCGAGCTTCACGTACATGTGTTACCCAAGTATGCCTGCTCAGGCTGTCGAGACAGTGTCGTGTCTCCCGAGGCGCTTCAGCGTCCCGTGAGCGGCTGCATTGCGGGAGCGGGCGTGCTCGCTGAGGTGGTCGTATCCAAGTTCGCGGAGCATCAGCCGCTCTATCGCTTCGAGGACGTCTCGACTCGTTACGGCCTCTATCTGCCGCGGAGCACACTGTGTGACTGGGTCCGCTATGTTGCTGACTTGGTCAGACCGCTGTATCAGCTCCAAAAGGAATTGGTACTGACGGCGCCGGTGATCTGGACCGATGACACGTTTGTGACGGTCTTGCACGACGATGAACCTCGAAGCCGCAAGGGGCGGTTTTGGGTTTACATTGGTCCGAGCTCGTTGCCCTATGACGTGTACGACTTCACAGAGGATCGCAAGCGTGAGGGTCCGTCTCGGTTTCTGGAGGGATTTGCTGGCTATCTGCAGGCCGATGCCTTCAGCGGGTATGACGCAATTTACGTGGGCTCTGGTGGTCAGATTCTCGAAGTGGCCTGCTGGGCACATGCGCGTCGCAAGTTCTACGAGGCGAGATCGTCGTCACCCGCTGAGGCCTCGTTGATCATCCAGATGATTCTTCGGCTCTATGAAATCGAGGATCGGGCTCGCCCGCTCGACAATGATGCGCGACGCGTGCTGCGTCAAACGGAAGCGGTACCGATCCTGGATCGGATAAATGACGAATTGAATCGGCTGTCAGTGAAGCTCTTGCCGAAGTCGGCGTTAGCGCAGGCGGTGACCTATGCGTTGAATCAATGGCGGGCGCTGTGCCGATACACAGAGGACGGGCGACTGACGATCGACAACAACACGTCGGAGCGACGTGTACGAGACCAAGCGATCGGTCGGAAGAACTGGATGTTCCTGGGGAGTGTTGAGGCGGGGCCGCGTGCGGCGATGCTGTCCACGATCATTGCGGGGGCGAAGCGGCATCGCATTGAGCCTTGGGCGTACCTGCACGATGTGATTCTGCAGCTCTCGGTGGAGGTGAGTCCGGAGTCACTGGCGAAGTTGCTTCCGGACCGGTGGGCGGCGGCGCACCCTGAGCATGTGCTGAACCACCGTCTTGAAGAGTCTCGAGAGAAGGCGCGGCGCCGGGATCAACGCCGCGCGAGCCGACGCCAGTCGAACTGACGCACGGCGGGGCGATGTTGCCTGAGAGGCCAAGTAGCTGCTAGCACCTCGTGGGCGCGCGGACTACGGCGTGCATGTGCGGCGAACTCGGACGCTTGCTGCGAGAACGAGCAGAGCCCGGCAAGTCGACGGCGGGCGGGCGGGTCCATGCGGCGCGAGCTGGCATTGGTGAGAGTCCTCGGTTGGCTGAGGATGCGGGCGCCCGGCGTTGCGGCGCGCGCCCCTGGTGATCTCGAACGCTTACCCCCCGCGGTCACTGCCGACGAATAACCAATTTTTGCGATTATGTCGAGCTCCGCATAATCGCAACTATGCGGAGTTCCAAATTATGCGGAGTTGCGGTTCACTGACCTGTCCTTCTCCAGGGAAGCCAGGGATCCGACTCCGCATAATTCCTTACAAGCCATCCAGGAATGTCAGCAGCTCCGGGCCGGGCTGGAACGTTCCTTTCTGCGCCGGCAGTTCTTCCAAACTATCCAGTGCTCGCTGCTTCAGTGCCATGTCGGCTTCAACGTATTGATGCGTGGTTTCGGGACTCTCGTGCCCCAGCCACAAGGCGATGACTGTTATGTCAACGCCGGACTGCAACAGGTGCATCGCTGTGGTATGCCGCAACGTGTGCGGCGATACGTTTTTTTCGAGCAAGGACGGAAAGCGACGAGCTGCTACTACCACTGCTTCCTCAAGCCGATCTTCAACGCCTGAACGAGACATGGCTCGGCCGAAGCGGTTGGGAAACAGTGGAGTTTGCGGGTCCATAGGGATCTCCTTCAGCCAGTCGTTCAGGAGCACTGCCGTGGTCTTCCACAGCGGAACCTGGCGCTGTTTGCGGCCCTTGCCGTGGATGTGCACGCTTCGCGTTGGAGCGAGCATTACATGGCCTCGACCAAGGCCGATTGCTTCTGACACGCGTGCACCCGTGTTGTACATTACGGTCAATAACGCCCGGTCTCGGCGGCCACTCCAGGTCGAACAATCCGGTGCGGCGATGATAGCCTCGACCTCTTCGCGCGTCAGGAAGCCCAGCAGCGATCGGTCGAAACGCTTGCTTGGAATCGCGAGCACACGTTGCACGATCGTAAGCGCACGCCACAGCCAGCCTTGCCAGGGCCGGTATCCTCCAAAGCTGGAATTCCCCCTCTAACCAAGGAGTCAGCTTATGGCACGTCGTCGAGATCCTCGTCGGGAACACCTCTGGCGGCAGCATCACTTGCGCCAACGCTCCAGCGGACTATCAGTTCACGGTTATTGCACCCGTGAGGGTATTTCCGCCGCCGCGTTCTACGCGTGGAAGAAGCGATTCGCGTCGTTGCTCCCAGCGCTTCCCGAGCCGCCCCTCTTCATTCCGGTCAACCTTGCATCCAATCGTCGCTCAGTCTGCACAGTCGCCAACCCTGAAATTGAGATCGAGCTTTCAAACTACGTCCGGCTTCGCCTCGGCTCCCTGCCCGAGCCCGAATGGCTTTGTCGCGTCACCGCTGGACTGGCCAGCCTCCTGAACGAGGAGGTCACCTCATGATTTCGCTTCCCTCCGCTGTCCGGATCTTTCTCTGCACGCGAGATGTCGACCTTCGGAAGAGCTTCGACGGCCTCAGCGGGCTTGTCCACGACTGCTTTGGACAGGATCCGCTAAGCGGCCACCTCTTCCTCTTTCTCAATCGCCGCAGGGATCGCATAAAGATGCTCTATTTTGATCGCGACGGGCTCGCCATCTGGTACAAACGACTCGAAGCCGGGAGTTTTCAGATGCCTCATTCCATCCAGGCTGGCATTGAGCACCAACCAGCCCAACTCGCCATGCTGCTCTCAGGAATCGACCTGCGGACAGCGCGTCAACGCAAGCGATTTCAGATCGCCGGCTGAGAACCGGAAAAATCGTCAAAACTCATCGTGCTCGTCTTGAAATCACATGAGAGCGCGAGTATCACTTATGGCATGAGCCTCACGCTGCGACTTCCTGATGATCCCAACGAGTACCAGCAGTTCCTCGAAGACCTGCTCCGCAGCAACGACGAGCTGCGGCAGCAGGCCCAAGACGCTCAACGCCGCATCGATGAGCTCGAACGCGTGCTCGATCAGACCGCGGCAGATTACGATCAACTCAAAGAACAAAACGCCGAATTGGCCGAGACCTTGGCGCAGTTTCGCCGCTACATCTATGGCCAGCGCCGGGAACGCTACATCGACGCTCCAGGCCAAGGTCATCTCTTCGACATCCCCGAGATCATCGCCGAGCCAGAGCCGGCCGCAACCACCTCGCCCGACGACACGGCAGCGAAACCGTCGACGGCAACCCGCTCCCCTCGGCGAACCCGGCTCGATCATCTCACTCACATCCGCATTCCGCACGATGTGCCCGAGTGTGAGAAGACTTGCTCCTGCTGCGGCGGCCCCAAGACACTCATTGGAGAAGATGAGTCTCGCGAACTTGATTACTTCCCGCCGCGGCTAGAGGTGAAGGTTCACGTCCTGCCCAAGTACGCCTGCTCCAAATGTCGCGACGGTGTGGCCAGCCCGCCTGTTCCGCCCAAGCCTGTACCGGGAGGGATCGCCGGTGCCGGCTTAGTCGCCTTCGTGGTCGTGAGCAAGTTCGCCGACCATCTCCCGCTTTATCGGCTCGAAGATATTTTGACGCGACACGGCGTGTACTTGTCGCGAAGCACGTTGTGCGACTGGGTGCGGAATGCCGCCTTGGTTCTCCAACCGCTGGCCGAGCTGCAGAAGCGTCTGGTGCTGCAATCCCCAATCTTGTGGACCGACGACACTCCCGTGACCGTGCTCGGAGGAAAGCTGCTCGGCAGTTCCACGGGTCGGTTCTGGGTCTACATCGGCGACGCCGAGCATCCCTACAGCGTCTACGACTTCACCATGAGCCGGGCCCGCGACGGACCGGCGGCTTTCCTGAGCGGGAGCGAAGCGTCATCGCCTGGAGCCGTGGGCGTATCTTCGGGAAGTGCTGTTGCGAATGAGCGGTGGCGAGACGGATCTGGAGCCGTTGCTGCCGGACCGCTGGGCAGCAACGCACCCAGAGCATGTGCTCCAGCATCGTCTCGACGAGTCTCGGCGTAAAGCGACGCGAAAGAAGGATGCACGGCAGCAGCGTCGGGCCATGGCCGCGAAGAAGGTCTGAGAGCCACGCACACAGTGGTCGGATGCGACTCGATGTCCTGAGCGGGTGGCGGGCCTCCCGCCGAGCGTGCCGCCGGCCGGCGGTAGGGCTGGTAGGGCCGTGCGCTTACCGATGGTCAGCCGACCGTCTGGGGTGCTCCCCGTTTTTTGGTCCACGACAAATGGGAGAGTTTGTAAAGTATTGTGAACGTCTCCGTGTCTTGTTTGAATGCTTATGTTTTGCTCTCCGTCATTTTACAGGCAGCGCTGAATTCTCTTGGCGTTGCATAGCCCAGGGAGCTGTGAGGCCGGACCGCGTTGTATTCACGCCGGTACCACGACGCGTTTGCTCGGGCATCTGCCACGTCCTCGAATTGCATTCGCTCGAGAAACTCATCACGTAATCGACTGTGAACCGACTCGATGTATCCGTTCTCCCACGGGCTTCCCGCGGCCACGGGCAGCGGAGCTGTGCCCACCCGGGGCAGCCAGCTCACCAACACTTCGCAAATGAACTCCGAACCATTGTCACTCCTGATTCGTGCCGGCGCTCCCCGCTGACCGATCACGCGAGCCATGATCCGTCGAACCTCGCTTCCCGAGATCGACGTCGATGCGTGAAGCACCAAGCACTCCCGAGTATATTCGTCCACCAGCGTGAGCCACTTGAGAGCTCGACCATCGGCCGTTCGATCGTGGTTGAAATCGCAGGTCCAAACATCGTTCTTGAACCGTGCCGGTTGATTGACACAGCTATTCGCACTGGTCCCTGGTTTGCGGCCTAATTTCCGGCCTTTTCTCAGCCTCACCGGCCGTTTCAGTCCCAACTCGATCCAGAGCCTCCGTACTCGTTTGATGTTGATCGTCCACCCACTTCGGAGCAGCAGTGCGTGAACGAAACGGTAACCATAGCGCGGGTGTCGACGGGCCAGCCGTTTAATCTCTCGGTTCAAGGCTGGTTCGTCCGCGCGTTGCTTTTGGCGATATCGCAGCACCGAGCGAGACCGTCCCATAATGCGACAGATCCGCCGCTGCGAGATACCGTAGCGCTCTCTTACGTAATCAGCGGCTGTGCGCTGCTGGTTTGGGCTCACCACTTTTTTTTGCGATGTCCTGGAGTATCTGCTTGTCCAGGAGCAACTCGACGACCAACTTCTTGAGACGATCCGTCTCGAGTTCGAGCTCGCGGCGTCGGCGGTCGGCATCGAGCTGATCGGGGGCGTGATTTTGTCGCCAGCGATAGTAAGTCGTCTCGGCGATCCCCTGCTTCCGACAGATGTCGGATACAGTCAGCCCTTTGGCTAGGTCTTTGTCGGCTGCGCGAAGAAGCGCGCGATTTCTTCGGCGGTCCATCGCCTTCGCATGAGTCCCTCCGTGGTTCATACTAACCAGGGACTCCCATTTCTGCTGGACCAGTTTTCGGGGAGCAGCCCAGTCACTCACGTATCGTCGCAACGCCCCCCATTGGTTCCGGGCGTATGTGATCGCTTTCCCAAGCGCCGACTTGGGCAATATCCGCCGTGACAGTTCCTCCAGATATTTCTCGATCCGATCGAGGGTCGGCACGGACTCCAGTTGACGCAGCAATTGACGCTCGACTGGCATGAAGTCCCGCGCCCGATCCTCAACGTCATAGAGTTGCTGAATCCACTCCAGGAATTGATTCGATTCGCGTGGCGCGTTCGATCGCGCGTCGAAGAACTTCCGCCGCGCGTGCGCCCAGCAAGCAACTTCCTGGATTCCCCCGTCGGAACCAAGAAAGATACCGTCGTAACCTCCGTAAGCATCGGCCTGGAGAAACCCTCGATATCCATTCAGGAAAGCCGCCGGTCCGTCGCGGGCCCGGCTCATGGTGAAGTCGTAGACGCTGTAGGGATGCTCGGCGTCGCCGATGTAGACCCAGAACCGACCCGTGGAACTGCCGAGCAGCTTTCCTCCGAGCACGGTCACGGGAGTGTCGTCGGTCCACAAGATTGGGGATTGCAGCACCAGACGCTTCTGCAGCTCGGCCAGCGGTTGGAGAACCAAGGCGGCATTCCGCACCCAGTCGCACAACGTGCTTCGCGACAAGTACACGCCGTGTCGCGTCAAAATATCTTCGAGCCGATAAAGCGGGAGATGGTCGGCGAACTTGCTCACGACCACGAAGGCGACTAAGCCGGCACCGGCGATCCCTCCCGGTACAGGCTTGGGCGGAACAGGCGGGCTGGCCACACCGTCGCGACATTTGGAGCAGGCGTACTTGGGCAGGACGTGAACCTTCACCTCTAGCCGCGGCGGGAAGTAATCAAGTTCGCGAGACTCATCTTCTCCAATGAGTGTCTTGGGGCCGCCGCAGCAGGAGCAAGTCTTCTCACACTCGGGCACATCGTGCGGAATGCGGATGTGAGTGAGATGATCGAGCCGGGTTCGCCGAGGGGAGCGGGTTGCCGTCGACGGTTTCGCTGCCGTGTCGTCGGGCGAGGTGGTTGCGGCCGGCTCTGGCTCGGCGATGATCTCGGGGATGTCGAAGAGATGACCTTGGCCTGGAGCGTCGATGTAGCGTTCCCGGCGCTGGCCATAGATGTAGCGGCGAAACTGCGCCAAGGTCTCGGCCAATTCGGCGTTTTGTTCTTTGAGTTGATCGTAATCTGCCGCGGTCTGATCGAGCACGCGTTCGAGCTCATCGATGCGGCGTTGAGCGTCTTGGGCCTGCTGCCGCAGCTCGTCGTTGCTGCGGAGCAGGTCTTCGAGGAACTGCTGGTACTCGTTGGGATCATCAGGAAGTCGCAGCGTGAGGCTCATGCCATAAGTGATACTCGCGCTCTCATGTGATTTCAAGACGAGCACGATGAGTTTTGACGATTTTTCCGGTTCTCAGCCGGCGATCTGAAATCGCTTGCGTTGACGCGCTGTCCGCAGGTCGATTCCTGAGAGCAGCATGGCGAGCTGGGCTGGTTGGAGCTCAATGCCAGCCTGGGTGGAATGAGGCATCTGAAAACTCCCGGCTTCGAGTCGTTTGTACCAGATGGCGAGCCCGTCGCGGTCAAAGTAGAGCAGCTTGATGCGATCCCTGCGACGATTGAGAAAGGGGAAGAGATGGCCGCACAAGGCCTGGTTCAAAGTGAGGTAACACAAGACTGAGAAAGGCTAAAATGCCTGTTTCGTCCATGTTGGTGCTGGGGCTATCAATCCCACACCCTCACAAAGGAAACAGGCATGGACGCCCAATCTACGTTCTCGTGCACGTTCACGCAATCCGACCTCGGCCCGGCTGCGGGACTGCCCAGCCTCCCTCCGTGGCCCGCCCAGAGGTTGCTGCCCCAAGAGCGGCGGGATCTGTCTGTCCAGGTCCTCGCACGGGCTCAACCAGTCTCGGAGCTGGCCCGGGAACATGGGGTCAGCCGCAAGATCCTCTATAAGCAAGCCCATACCGCGGAAGACGCGCTGACGCGTGCATTCGAAGCCGAATCGAAGCCGAAGGTTGTCCTCTTCTACCTGCCCGTAACCAAGGCTTGGTTGAGTCAACTGGTCTTGGCCTTGGTGTTGATCGGCCACAGCTCGTATCGGGGGGTTGTCGAATTGCTCCGCGACCTCTTCGACTGGCGCATCTCCCTGGTTACGGCACACAACATCGTCTCAAGCGCCGTAGAACCGGCTCGAGCGATCAGCCGCAGTTACCATCTTGCGCCGTGCGCATCGGTGCCCACGATGAAATCTTCCAGGCTGGCGATCCGGTGCTCGTGGGGGTTTGCACCGCATCGACCTATTGCTACCTGCTCAGTCGGGAGGATTACCGCGACGCTGAAACCTGGGGCGTGCGCCTGCTGGAGTTGGTCGATCAGGGCTTCGCTCCCGATGCCACCGTCGCCGACGCGGACTTGGGCCTGCGCCGGTCAAGCGTTGGCCCTGCCCGACGTGCCTTGCCGGGGCGACGTCTTCCATATTCTTCACGAAGTCGAGGAACTGGTTGGCTTCCTGGAGAACCGTGCCTATGACGCCCTGCAGCTTGTCGTGTAATGCTTGCGTGGCTTGTTCATGGAAAACCTCCCATTCGAGTTATAAGCTAACTCGAAATCGCGGTCATTCCATTTCCAGCTGATTCAAAACACGCCAAGGCTCGCTCATCGTCCGCACTGTTACCCGAGTGTTACTCGAAAAACGCCAGTTTCGAACCAGGCCCCGCACAACGGGTCTTGCCCAAAGCAGTCGTGGACAACCCAACTGAGGCCGTCGAAGCTCTATCGAAGGTCAATATCTCGCGTGCAGAGAAATATCCGGACAGCCGAGGGAACAGAGATCATGAAATGACCTCCATGCTGAGGAGGCTGGCTAGTCCGGCGGTGACGCGACAAGCCACTGGGCCTCGGGCAGAGAGTCCAGGCGAAGCCGGACGTGGTTTGAAAGCTCGATCTCGATTCCAAGGCTGGCGACTGCGCCGCCTAATGGAAGGATCGGAAGTGAGGTGAACCGGCAGGAAGAGGGGCGCCTCGGGAAGCGCTGGGAGCGTAGGAGCGAGGCGCTTCCTCCACGCGTAGAAGGCGGCGGCTGAAATACACTCACGCGTGCAATACGCGCCAATGGATAGACCGCTGGAATGCTGCCGCAGGGTAAGCGTTCGAGATCACCAGGGGCGCGTGCCGCAACGCCGGGCGCCCGCATCCTCAGCCAACCGAGGACTCTCACCAATGCCAGCTCGCGCCGCATGGACCCGCCCGCCCGCCGTCGACTTGCCGGGCTCTGCTCGTTCTCGCAGCAAGCGTCCGAGTTCGCCGCACATGCACGCCGTAGTCCGCGCGCCGACGAGGTGCTAGCAGCTACTTGGCCTCTCAGGCAACATCGCCCCGCCGTGCGTCAGTTCGACTGGCGTCGGCTCGCGCGGCGTTGATCCCGGCGCCGCGCCTTCTCTCGAGACTCTTCAAGACGGTGGTTCAGCACATGCTCAGGGTGCGCCGCCGCCCACCGGTCCGGAAGCAACTTCGCCAGTGACTCCGGACTCACCTCCACCGAGAGCTGCAGAATCACATCGTGCAGGTACGCCCAAGGCTCAATGCGATGCCGCTTCGCCCCCGCAATGATCGTGGACAGCATCGCCGCACGCGGCCCCGCCTCAACACTCCCCAGGAACATCCAGTTCTTCCGACCGATCGCTTGGTCTCGTACACGTCGCTCCGACGTGTTGTTGTCGATCGTCAGTCGCCCGTCCTCTGTGTATCGGCACAGCGCCCGCCATTGATTCAACGCATAGGTCACCGCCTGCGCTAACGCCGACTTCGGCAAGAGCTTCACTGACAGCCGATTCAATTCGTCATTTATCCGATCCAGGATCGGTACCGCTTCCGTTTGACGCAGCACGCGTCGCGCATCATTGTCGAGCGGGCGAGCCCGATCCTCGATTTCATAGAGCCGAAGAATCATCTGGATGATCAACGAGGCCTCAGCGGGTGACGACGATCTCGCCTCGTAGAACTTGCGACGCGCATGTGCCCAGCAGGCCACTTCGAGAATCTGACCACCAGAGCCCACGTAAATTGCGTCATACCCGCTGAAGGCATCGGCCTGCAGATAGCCAGCAAATCCCTCCAGAAACCGAGACGGACCCTCACGCTTGCGATCCTCTGTGAAGTCGTACACGTCATAGGGCAACGAGCTCGGACCAATGTAAACCCAAAACCGCCCCTTGCGGCTTCGAGGTTCATCGTCGTGCAAGACCGTCACAAACGTGTCATCGGTCCAGATCACCGGCGCCGTCAGTACCAATTCCTTTTGGAGCTGATACAGCGGTCTGACCAAGTCAGCAACATAGCGGACCCAGTCACACAGTGTGCTCCGCGGCAGATAGAGGCCGTAACGAGTCGAGACGTCCTCGAAGCGATAGAGCGGCTGATGCTCCGCGAACTTGGATACGACCACCTCAGCGAGCACGCCCGCTCCCGCAATGCAGCCGCTCACGGGACGCTGAGGCGCCTCGGGAGACACGACACTGTCTCGACAGCCTGAGCAGGCATACTTGGGTAACACATGTACGTGAAGCTCGAAACGCGCCGGGACGAACTGGAGCACGCGTGCCTCGTCCTCGCCGATGCACGTCTTCGCTGCTCCGCACTGATCACAGACCTTGTCGGCCTCTGGCAGATCATGCTCGATGCGGACCTGTGGCAGCCGATCGTAATCGGGCTTGCGCGACTGCCGCCGTCTCGCCGGCATTTTGGGCTCAGGAACTGGCGGCTCGGGCGGCAAGGCAACACCTTCGATTGCCTCGGCGTCGAATAACCGGCCTTGTCCCGGAGCATCCACGTACCGTTCCCGTCGCGGGCCGAAGACGTAGCGGCGATAGAGCTCGATCTGCTGGCGTAATTCTTGGACGAGTTGATCGTGTTCTTGGACGGTATGGTCGTGCAACTTCGCGGCTTCGTCGAGTGCGGCTTGGAGGTCTTCGACCTGCTGAGCGAGGCGGCTCAGCAGGTCGTGACATTGCTGCGGATCAGTCGGCCATGACTCGAGAGTGATCATGGCAAGGATTATAGCGCCAACATACGATGTTACAAGAGGGAACCAACCGATTTTCCGGCATGGGGCGTCGGAGGCTGGTATCGCCTGCGTTGGCGGGCCGATCTGAGGTCAATGCCCGAGAGAATCAGCGTCAATTGGGTCGGGCTCATTTCCACCGATATGGCACCGTGCGCGACCGCGGGAAGCTGGAACGAGCCTTTCTCAAGTCGCTTGTACCAAATCGCCAGACCATCGCGATCCCAGTAGAGAATCTTGAGGCGATCGCGGCGTCGATTGACGAACAAGAACAGGTGGCCGGACGTTGGGTCTTGAGCAAAGGCGGTGGTCACCAGGCCGGAGAGTGCGTCGAAGCCTTTGCGAAGATCGGTTGCTGGTGTGTGAAGAAACACGCGGACGGCATGAGGGAGGCTGATCATTGAGAGCCTCCTGACTCGGTCTTGGCTGCTGCGATAGTCCGAATGATCCGGCAGGCCAGGCGGGGGCTTGTTGTGGGAATACGAAGGCGAATTCCATTGGGAAGGTCGGCTTCGATCGGGGTGGGTTGGTAGTCATTACCCTCGACGAGACGCACAGTGACAGGCAAGAAAGTCGACGGAGCCGGTAGCGTTGGGCATGGGTCTGGACTCTGCACGAGCTCGAAGCGACCTTTCCATCGATAGAACGCCGAGACGGAGCACGGTTCTCGGGCGCAGAACTTCGCGATTGACAGTCCGCTGAGTGACTGCCGGCTGACGCGAGAACGCCAGATGGCCCGACGGGTGAGAGAAGCGGTTCTTGGCATTCGGGGTCTCCTGAGAAGGGACGTAGTGGTCACCTTCGCAGGCTATCACCCCCTGGAAGCCTGGGTACTCTCGAACGCTTACGCCGCAGGTGATGCTGCCGCCAGTAGTGTTCTCGACGAGGATCTCGTGAACGTGCCATGAGCTGGCTCCTTGGTTAGAGGGGGGATACCAGCTCTGGAGGATACCCGGCCCGGCAAGGCTGGCTGGGGACTGCGCTTACGGCCCAGTCGACTTTCGTTTTGGTCACCCGGACAGCCAACCCACGCCAACCCGCGAGTGGTTCCGTGAACATGAAAATATTGGCAGTCCCCGCCCTTTCATATTCGTAATCAACACGCTTGGCGTATTTGGCCGTAGCGGGAATCGGCGTCCGGGTTCCTTTGAATAACTGGACGGGCTGCTCGTCCATGCACACGTCCGGACAGTCGGGGATCATAAGGCGTGGCGTAGATATCGAGCACTTCCTCCATGTTGGCGACGAATTCGGCGTCCGACTCCGGAGGAATCACCCAGTAATCGATCTTGCAGTTGGTCATCCCGTTTTTTTGAGCGTACGTCGGATGGTTTCGTGGCTGATGGAATCGACGATCTCGAGCTTGTCAGCAGCAACCAGAGAGTGAGCCATTATCGCAGCGCCACTTGAGCCACTCTGCGATCAGTTGATCGCGGTGAGTGGCTCTATCGATTCGTTTTTTCGGCGTTTTCTCCGGAATATTCTTGACGACACCTTGCGAGGTTCTAGAATCACTTTGCGTTGGTCTCTAGGAAGTCGGCGTATGCCAACCGGAGTTGCCGGCCGGCAACGACGGTGAAAACTGGGTTGCCGACCCCGAGCCTAACATTCAAAATCGCAGAGTGGCTCTCTCAGCTTTGTCAGATTCTGTCATTCAAGAAGTATTATATCTGTACATATAAAACAAGCCGCGACTCGCCAGCGCGGTCAAATCGTCCCGGAAAAGCGACGAGTGCGTTTGCCCAGGGAACGCTGGCGGAGCGTTCTCGGGCTTTATTGATGGGCGACAATTAGCTTCGACATCCACGACGATGATCCTCTGCGTTCGAATCTTCCGCTGTCGGATCGCATTGGTTGATTCAAATCAGCCTCAGGCCAAGGGTGAAGGCCGATTTGAATCAACCAATGCGATCGATAACATCGACGACGCTGCAATTCTCGTTGGATGTTGACATCGAACACCGGCATAGGTGTCACTAATCAGCGCGACTCGCGGTTCGTCCGGCAACAACCGCGGTGGCTCAATTCTGGCTGCGAAAGTGGCTCACTTCCTGGCTGCTGTCGACACGAGCTCCACGACCTTACGCGCGCAGCAAGCGAACGTCCAGTTGGCATACCCAGTCGGAGCCGGACCTAATCGCATCGCAATGATCTTGGCTTCCTGTTCTCCACTGAGCAGTTTCGGGGTCGGTGGGTCCATGCGTTTTGCGCCGTCAAGCGTCTCTCGGAAGCCTCGTTCGACCAGACGTTGGCGGATCTGCTCGGCGGTTTGCACGCGACACGAGAAGGCTTCGGCAATCCGTTCGTCGGTCCAGTTCGGACCGTTGGCGTCCGCCTTGAGCAGCACTTGGGCGCGGCGGACCATCTGGCTTGACCCCTTGAGCTTCTTGATGACCCTTGAACCTCAACCCGTTCCTCACCCGTGAGGCGAGCAATATACTTCATCTGCGTGGCACACCTCCTTGTGCCACGCAGTATCTGCCATTTCAGAAATCGGCCAACCCCAAGACTTACTTGTGACAGAGCGCTAGGCTTGCGTGTCACCGGTAAGACCGCATCGTGTCGCGTGAGCAAGTAGATAGCATACTTGCGATGACCGCCGCCGATGTCGATGAACTCATCAAGGATCTTGGTTTTCTCATCCTTCGACGCGCCGTTGTACCGCTCTCGCAGCGATTGGAGGAGTTCGTGCCGAGTTCCTTTGCCGATCGTGATACAGATACCGCGCCTCCAGACAATGGTAAGATTCTGGTGAGGCAACGGTCTATTCTCGGTAAGAAAAACGATGAGTCAATGCGCTGGGGAATCTTAATTGTCGTCAATCAGACGAAGCCAGGAAAACGGTAGATATCATGGAGTCGCCTGGTTTCACTCATCCGTGCATCGTGACAAGTTTTTCGCGCCGAAGAAAGTTCATTCCAGCCTGAGAAACGAGGGCTTTTCTGCGATCGAAGAGTGCCAAACACCCACACGATTCCGCGAAGAACCTCTTTTTGTTATGTCAGCGAACCTGCTCACGAACCGCGAGTTTTTACATCAATTACCTTCGCCACGCTCAGGCTTCGCCGAGATTCGCATCTCGGTGAGCTCCTCCGTGATCACCGAACGTGTCTCCGCGTTCAGGGGGACTGACCCGAGAGGTTTTTAAAACTCGGTTGCCGAATGTCAGCTCGCCAATAACTTGGTCGCGGTTCTCGATCTGTTGCTCGAATTCGGCTCTTGGCCGATCGCGGTTGCTGGCGGCTATTCGAGTGCCACCTGCAAGCGCCGCCTCACCGGCCGCTAGGAACTCGTCACGCCAGCGGCACAGCGACGCCTCCGACACACCGTAGCGACGGGCGATAACCACTCCCGGCTCCTCACGACGCAACAAACTCAGCACGACCTCACGGCGATCCTTTACGGGTAACTCAGCACGCATTCCCATCGAGTTTGACTCCTCAATGGTGTTCGGCCCGCGACTGAGAATCTACCGCGACCTTCTTAATAATCACCCGAAGAATTCTTTCATACCAGATTTCCCACGAACCCGGGGTTATACACGCTTTCGCAGATCGTTCGCTGCGTCGCAGTACAGCCCCTGCGTGCGGACGAACTGCAGCGCCACGTCGATCGTCTGATGCATTTCCGGCCAGTCCTTCAATCGCTCTCGGAACTGACGGAGCCAGCCCAGCTTCTCCTCCAGTCGCTCCCTTGTCCCATACTTCAGCACTTCAGGCCTAAGGTTGTCGAGAAGCGCCAACGTGTTGACTGCGCAGGTGATCAACGGTCTCAGATTCATGTAGCGTGCCTTTATCCGTTGGCTTGGCGGAATGAGAAACGCCCATTCCGTCTGCTGCGTAGTGCACTTGGTCTGCCCCAACTTCGCCGTGAACGCTTTCCACTGTTCATCATGTTCCAATCGCGCTTTCAGCAGGCATGCGGCCTTATGGCTGGCGTCGTAAATCTCGGTTGTCTCTGGGTGCGCCCGACAGAACAACTGAACTCCGCCGGCCAAGTCGCCACCCTGATAGGCAATGATCGCTCGGGGCACACCGGTCTTAGTTATGTTGGCCTTCAACTGGCGGTAGACCATCTCCTTGTCCGAAACCGTCACCGGCTCCAGTTCGATAGGCTCCATTTGGGACAGGCGGCGAGGGAAGTCCGGACCTGGCGGGGGCAATTGCGAGAGCCGCACCCCCAGAATGAGAAAGCACTTCTCTTGGCCGATCTGGTTGGATTGGTCGCTGATCCACACCCAGTCGGATGCCTGCTCCTTGGGCCGATGCGCTTTGTGGTACGCCAGCCGCAACAGCCAAAAGCGTACGGTCGTGAAATGGGGAAGAGGAAAATCGAACCCCCAATTCACGGGCATCTCATGCATCCAGCGAACAGCGCTGCAAACACCCCGGAGCGGTATACCCTCCAGGGTCCAGCCCAACATCAGGTGTATCTGCACCGAGCTGAATTCATGACGCGGTGGGATCAGCTCGAAAGCCGGGTCGGGACCGGCAGCGATCGTCGGCTCGGCGCGGGGGGGGACTGCTCGACGTGCTGGCGCATTTGGACACGCAACGTTTCAACCTGCTTCTCCAAGGCCTCCGCCTTGGCACGCCATCGATCGCGCGACCGACGTAGATCTCGCAACTCGGTGGAAACTCCTTGATACGTTCCTGCAGAGCCCGGTACTTCGCCTTCCAAAGATCTCGGCTTTTCTCGAAGAATCGCGCAAGCACTCGCCAACGGCTGCGATACCCAGGTGCCTCCTGATTGTCTTTGTCTGAGCGTACCATCGTGCTCGGCTCCATCCGGAACAAGGGAATCCTTCCCGCGACGGAAATAGCGCAACAGGTAGCTCGAATTATGCAAGATCCATTACCACCAAAAATGGCCGATTTTCATCACGCCAGGGTTATACACCCGTCGCGGTAACGAGTCGTTATCGGTCAATTAGGCAGGGCGAACAAATAACATTTACAACTTCTTGCGGCGTGGTTTGATGGAGTAGTTCCAATCGTCGTGGAATTTTGCGCGAGTGATGCGGAGGTGTGCGAGTTCTTCGTCGCTGACAGCAATCCCGGTTTCGTAGCGACGAGGGTCGATCGCGGCGCGAACGGTGAGCCCCGCCTTCGTGGTAGTGCTTGCTATCAGATTGACTATGACTTCGTAGGTGGTGAGCGGCCGACCGCGCCAGTTCTTGGTAATGAAGCAGAACAACCGATGCTCGATTTTGTTCCATTTGCTGGTGCCGGGCGGAAAGTGGTGGACATGCAACGTGATGTCCAACTCGTCGGCCAAAGACTGCAGGGACTTCTTCCACAAACGATTGCGGCTGCTGTTGCTGCCACCTCCATCCGCCGTGATCATCAGTTCGGTGGCCTGCGGAAACCGGGCCGAGCCCATTTCATTCCACCAGCGGTGGATGCTCGCGCAGGCGAACTCAGCCGTATCGTGATCGATCCCCACGCTCACCCAGCCTTCGTTGCAGGCCAGATCGTACACTCCATAGGGAATCGCCTTGCCCAGTTTCGGGTCGGGAAAATCGTGGACGTTCACCTTTTCCGGTTGGCCCTTGGGATGCCATTCCTCACCCGGATTCACAACTGTCCGGCTAGTGGTTTCGGGATTTGACGCAACGCGCAATGATTAAACAGGTTATCACAAGGAATGTGTACGCACGATATTAGCTCGGGTCGTCAGAATCTACCTCTGGGGATCGATCCCATACGGTGGAGGATGACGCATGGACCCGGGAAAACTCGTGTTCGCTCAGCTCATGGACTTCATTCCACGGCACGATTTCGACGCGTGCGTGAGGCGGTACGGTGGAGACAGTCGCCCTCGCGGCTTCTCCTGTCGGGACCAGTTTCTCTCCATGGCATTCGCGCAATTGACCTCTCGCGAAAGCTTGCGCGACATCGAGACGTGCCTGCGGGCTCTCGAACGCAAGCTCTATCACGCCGGTTTTCGGGGCAAGGTCTCACGGAGCACACTGGCCGATGCCAATCGCGCTCACGACTGGCGCATCTTCGCCGATTTCGCTCAGGTGTTGATCGGTCGAGCGCGGAAACTCTACACCGACGAGCCCTTCGGCGTCGAGTTGGAGCAGACGGTCTACGCCCTCGACAGTACCACGATCGACCTCTGCCTCAGCTTGTTCCCCTGGGCGCGATTCCGTCGTCGCAAAGGAGCGGTGAAGCTGCATACGCTCGTCGACCTGCGCGGCAACATCCCCACCTTTGTGCGAATTACCCACGGAAAAACCCACGATGTGACGGTTCTCGATCATCTGCCAATCGAGCCCGGCGCGTTTTACGTAATGGATCGAGGATATGTCGATTTTCAACGTCTTTATCGGTTCACGACGTATTCGGCGTTCTTCGTAACGCGAGCCAAGCGCGGTCTCGACTTCACCCGCCGAGCCCGTCGGCAGGTCGACAAGACGACGGGGTTACGGAGCGACCAAACGATCGTGCTGGTGGGCCCGAAGACGTCGCGGCTGTACCCCGACCCGATGCGTCGCGTCGCGTTCTACGACGCCGAGAACGACCGGAGGTTCGTGTTCCTGACCAACAACTTCACCCTACCTGCATTGACGATCGCGAAACTCTACAAGTGTCGATGGCAGGTCGAGCTGTTTTTCAAATGGATCAAACAGAATTTGTATATCAAAGCCTTTTATGGAACGAGCGACAACGCAGTGAGAACTCAAGTGTGGATCGCAATCAGCATTTAGTTGCTTGTGGCCATCGTCAGGAGGGAACTCGGTATTGAACGCAGCCTCAGCGAAATCTTGCAAATCCTCAGCCTGACACTCTTCGAGAAAACCCCTATTTTTCAGGCATTGAGCGGATCAAAACTACAGAATCCGCAACCACCGTCCTCTAACCAGTTGAACCTCTTCGACTTATAGCCGGACAGTTGTGACCCGGATTCTTGAATTCTCCGACCAATTCCTTCTTCTTCGTGTCTACCGAGATGACGGGTTGGCTTCGCCGATGAAAGGCGCGCACTTGGCGGTTGATGTACTCGAATTGAGCGTTGCGGTCCGGGTGCGACGTGCCTTCGCGCGTCTTGCGGTTAGCCTGCAAGCTGTAGCCGCTCTGCTTCAACAACATCGCCACTGTGCGATCCGAGACGGGGTGATTCTGGCGCGTCAACTCCTCGGCCAACTTTGCCGTGCTCTTGCAGGTCCAGCGCAAGGGGGACATGGGGTCGCCGCGCGTGGCAGGTTCGATCAACTGCTCCAATGCCTGCAGCAAACCTGGATCGGCTTGAGTCAATGCCCGACGCCCACCACCCGGGCGTCGCACGCGTGCAGCGGCCGCGGCACGGCTCTTCGACGAAAGTTGCAAGTCCCTGAGTCCGGCCATGATCGTGGGCGCGACAGCCCGGTGGCTCGAGCCACCAGCGAAATCCCGCCCCAGCCGATCTCACGGGCCTCCGTTGCCGCCCATTGCCTTCGTCTCCGCTCGTCGAGTTCGACGGCGACCAAACGAAACTTACGGCGGATCCGTGCCTCGACCTTCGCATCTTGCATGCGGCAGTCATCGCAGATTCCGGCGAGATCACCAATACCAATTTGTAAAAGTTATTTTTTCGCCCTGCCTTATTGCAGATGCGTAGCCGTGCGCGGCTCATGTTCCGAACTCTTCAACTGCAAAAGCATCCTGTGGTCGATTACTTTCGACGCGCGATCGTGGTTCACAAGGCTGGGCGCCCCGCGTCGCATTCATACGGTCAAGTTCTGGGCCGTACGGCAACCAACAGACTTCTAGTTGGGTCGACCTCGCAGCCGGACTGGCCGCGAGTTCAGCGTGGAAACGCCACTCACGGAAGTCGACAGAAGGCCGACCCAACTAGCGCTATAGACAAACTTTGCGAGAAGCAGTTGCAAACTGGAAGTAAAGGCATATGCCGCTTCGCTTTGTTGCGACCTCCATCAACGCTAGTAAAGCGAGCGTGGCACTGAAAGACGCGCAATCTGCCAAGATGCGGTTCTCAGACGAACCTTCCGGAACAGTTTCAGGAACCCGGCCCACCCGGTCCTACTGGCGGTAGTGTCGGATAGTCGATGGGAGGATCGTCACCGGGATACGGTGGTGGAGCGGGTTCTGGTTCGGGCGGTGGGTCGTCATCATCCGGTCGAGCGCTACTCAATGTTGAGAATACAACAATCCCGAGGGATGCGCCCACGGGGTATGACGTCGGAATCAATTTCGCCTCAAGCATTTCCAGTGAATTGAGGCCATCCAGTCTTAGGTTTTGACGCATGGTACTCGTGCTCCTGTTTACCCTCTTGAACAATTGATTAGCCAAACGGCGACTCGCTCATAGAGGCTGGGAGTCCCCGCCTACAAGAATCATCTGCATAGAACTGATTCCAGTTGCCAAAAGAAAAAAGAATTCGTCCTTTCCGAGTGAGCTCGGTCTCGGAATGACTCGGCCGCTATCAGAGTCGGCGGAGCCAAGGGAGTTGCTAATCCGGGACCACACCCTATTTGTGGACATTCCCCCAGCATCACAATAGTTATGACAATCGGGGTGCGGTCTGACTCGATGCGCACTCTCCGCGGGTCGATCTCGGTTTTTTCGGGATGGGCTGGAACTGTTAGGCAAAAGCAGGTTTAATTAATAGCCAGGAAGCCAGTAGAGCCTGTTTTAGCGAAATTTGCGCTTAGGTTCTCGACACCCTGATCGACTTGGTTCGCTGAGAAATCGCCGCCATTAGGCACATGGCCGAAACGTCATTCAAATAATTGCAGGATCAGCGATCAGACGAAACGTTGGCGCGGCGACCTTGAAGCTGGAATACGCCGCTCGCAACATGAACGCTGCATCGACGGTTTCAAGGAGGGGGGCATTATCAAATGTTTCTTTGCGGAGGGATGCGGTCATGCCAATCGACGACGACTTTGTTAGTTTGATCGCTCGTGCGCGGGCGGGGGACGAAGCGGCTATCCGTCTTTTCCTATCGCGCTTCGGCCGCGAAGTTCAAATGATGGTGCGCGCGCGACTGCCGCAGCAGTTGCGTGACCAATACGACTCGAGTGATTTCGCGCAAGCGATTTGGCTGAGTTTCTTCTCCGATTTACCACACGATGCGCCGAGTTTTCAAAAAGTAGTGCACTTGCGGCGATACTTAGCTGGCGTCGCGCGGAACAAGATTTATGAGGAGCATCGGAGACTGACAAGGACACAGAAGTATGATGTCTGTCGAGAGGAACGGCTATATATCCGACGAAACGGCCGCGATGTTCCGCGTGATGTCATATCGCCAGATCCTTCTCCGAGCCAGTCCGCACAGGCGGAAGACCACTTCAAACGCCTGATTGAAGGTCGCAGTCAACGCGAATTTGATGTAATCCAATTGCGTAGCCTGGGTTTGACTTTCGCGGAGATCGAAGCGCGAACCGGCGTGAAAGAGCGGACGGCACGGCGTATCATCGAGGCAGCCCGAGCGCGGATGGAGGCTTGACGGTGGCACTCGCTCGCGAGACATCGAACACCAAGGATTCGGAAAGCGCTCCGTGGGAAACAGTCGGCGCTACGCGAGGATGGAGTCACTACGCGTGGAGAACGGAACCCGGTCCGTATTTGGCAACGCAACACTTTTTTTCATCCTCGTACCAGCAGCCTGAGCGCGCGAACTTTGGGACAGAGCACCCCGCGTCATCAGAGTTCACCGCGGCTTGGGAACGCAGTTCATCGACGCTGCACACTTTTCTGGACGGGCTCGACGCGTCCGACTTGCGCGAAACAGTTGAGCTCATCTATCGGGAATTCTGTCTGCTCGATACCGTAGGCCAGAAACCCGATAAAACCGAGTACCTGCGCCGCTTTGCTCGCTATGCAGAGGCGCTCGAGCGTTTGCTCGAATTACACGATGCTTGCTCGCCGTCTTTCTTAGCTCGCTGCACGCCATCGTCTCCCGGAAAGGAAAATCTACCGAGCGCCGGATGCTCGATCGGGCCTTATTTCTTGCGTCGCGAATTGGGACGCGGTAATTTCGCACGAGTATTCCTCGCGGAACAGGTCAATCTCGAAAACCGTCTCGTGGTAGTGAAAATCGCGACGCATCTAACGCGCGAACCTTGGCTACTGGCTCGGGTGCGGCACCCTCAAGTCGTCGAGGTCGTTGCACATGCCCTCGTCGAGGATTGCGGCTTTCATCTGATCTGTATGCCTTTCTTGGGCGGCGCGACGCTCGCTGCGGTACTGGCAGAGAACAAAAGACGGTGGCCAGTAGCCTCTGGGATACAGTTGCTCACGAACTTGGACGCCGTTGCCGCGCCAGAATTTCCTATCTCCGGCGCCTGCGCCGCGCGTGAAGTCATGGCAGCGTTATCCTTCGACCAAGCTGTGGCGTGGATCGGTGCCCGTCTGGCGGAGGCGCTCGATTACGCTTTCACAAAGGACGTCGTCCACGGGGACGTGAAGCCTTCCAACATCCTGCTCACAGCCGACGGCAGCCCGATGCTGCTCGATTTCAACCTCGCGCGCGACGGTTCGCCGTTCGGTACGATCTACCACGCTGACGACCCAGGCGGTACTGCGCCTTACATGGCACCCGAGCGCCTTTGCGCCATGTCCACCAAGGCATCAGTCTTGGCCGATCTGACGGTGTCGGGCAAGCGTACGAAGCGAACAGTTTCTCTGCCGTTTTCTGAGCGTGGTTCCCTCGACGGTGAAACGCTAGCCGGTGTTCGGGCTCATCAAGCTGACATCTATTCTCTCGGTGTGGTTTTGCTGGAGGCGTTGACATGCCGCACTCCAGCGGAGTCGAGCGTCCAGCCGATGCTGAACCCGAGTGCGCCGTGGAGCACTCTTGAGTCAGCCGCCAAGTTGTTTGCAAAAGCCCACGTGCACAACGCGCGTTTGCGACTAGGCGAGGCCGAGGCCGCGAGCGGCAGGACTATTCCGGCCGGTCTTCGGGCGACTCTCGAACACGCCCTGGATCCTAGCCCTTCATACCGGTATCAGCGCGCGCGAGACTTTGCGGAAGATCTCGACCGATGGTGCTCAAACCGCCCACTCGCTTTCGCGGCTGAGCCTCTATGGCGATACACAATTCCTAGCTGGATCAGACGCCGGAAGCGATTTCTGCTCGTTGCCGCCGCGGCGCTTTCTCTTATGCTGGGGTTTCTTAGCGCAACGATGATGATACTGAAAGGTCGAAGACTCCAGGAAGATCTCGCACGAGACAATCTGGATCGCCACTGGGAAGGCGCCGAGGCTTACCGCTTTCGAGCGTTTACGTCGGAATGGGTGGAAGACCCTTCTCGACGCGCGGTGTCTTTCCGCTTGATTGACCCCGGAGATCCCAGAACTCTCGAGTTCAGCGCGGCACGCTCTCGAGGACTTCGGCGTCCTCGGGCCAGGGGACTGGCGCCGAAGCGAGCGTCTCAGTCAACTTCAAAGAGCCGAGCGCGAGGATCTTGAGCTCTGGCTCATGGAGCAAGCCTATCGCTACTGCTTGGCCTTGGCCGAACGCCCAGATTCGCGAAATGATTGGGAGCGAGCACGGAATTTGTTAGATCGTCTCGCCGAAGGTTATCCGCTACCCGTCTTTAGCACCCTGGCCGCTTCACTGAACTTAAAACTCGATCCTGCGGGCCCGACCGTCAGCCGCTCTCAAGGCTTCGTCATCCATTCGGATCCGCGGTTCGGTCAAAGCGCGCAATCGGCTTCAACCTGGGTGAACGAATACATCCTAGGTGTAGCCGCGGAATGTGAATTTGAGGTATCCGAGAACCGGCGCATTCAATTGCCTGACAGTCTTGTCAACTTCGACCTCGCGCCCCTCCGGCCGAGTGTTCGTGGGCGCGAAAGTTCCGCGAGGGCGCTCGAGCACTACCGGAAGCTTTTGGCGATCCGACCGGAGTCGTACTGGGGCAACTATCGTGCAGCGGGTGTTTGCTACGTTCTGGGCGCGTTCGCGGAATCCGCGCAACACCTGGCACGCTGCTTGGCCATTCGGCCCGATAACGCCGCGACCAGGGGCCAGCGAGCCGAGTGTCTCGCGTGGCTTGAGAGGTATTCCGACGCGCTGAAAGAATGCGACCAGGCTCTCGACCGGGCTCCTGATCTGCCTGAGCTATACAGGACGAGGGCTTTTATTCGAGCTAGTTCGGGTCAGACAAGCGGTTCCGCTGCCGACATTGAGCATTTTGAGGTGCTCCGGCGCCTTTTGCCCTGGCAGTTCCCCGAGAACGTGCCGAGAACTGAGCAAAGCTATCTCGAAGTGCAGCCTTTGGCAATGCTCGACAGGCTCGCCGAGTTCTCGGGCGGTTTCGGTTTCCATGCGACTCTCGAAGTTCGTCCGTGGCTTTCCTTACGCCGCGGCCAGACTACAGCCCTGGATCCCGGTGAGTGCAACATCCGGCTCGTTCTCGCGTCCAAGATTCGGGATGCAGGTGACCGTGAATTAGCGTCGAGCGAATATGCGAAGATCCTGATGCTCGATCCCGATCACGTACCCACCCGCACATTTCGAGCCTTGGATGCGATAGAAGATAAGCGTTTCGGCCAAGCTCAATACGACCTTCAACTCGTGCTGAGTCATCCGCACCTAACTGAATATCTGCGACGGAATCCTACTTTTTTGCGCTCCTTAGTTCAGGCTTCCCGACGTTTCTCACTGAGCGGTCGGGTACAAGAAGGTCAAGCGCAGACGCAAAAAGCCCTAGCCTATGCAAACGAAGTGCGCCAACTGAGAAGTGAGTCCCATTACAACCTTGCGCGTGCTTACGCCAATTCGGCGCATGACAATCCCCGTTTCGTCTCTCTGGCTGCGAACGAGTTATGGTGGGTTCTGGTCGCACATCCTGATTATGAGCATTACTACTTCCAAGATTCGACGTTTGACAGCGTTCGAGACCAGATCGACCGAGAGCTTCGCCTCAAACCCAACCCGCGCGATGAGTACCGACGTCGGGTCGCCGCTCGGCTGGCCCACGCGAAGTGATCCGATTGAACAACTTGGTTGGTCCGTGTGCGCTTCATCGCAATGCTCACGGCCGGCGATCAGCGATGCAGCGGCTAATAGCGCAGGACGCGCACCCATCCGCTGAGGCAGATGATCGGCACCCTCCGCCGGCGGGTTCGCCCGAGTTGTGCTTGGACCGTAGGCGCTCAGCAAAACCATACCCGGCCGGTAACCGTCCGGCCGAACCATCCTTGCCACGCATGGTAGCTTGAACCCGGACCGCATCCACGCGGTACCGGGAGATCTATCATGTTTGCGAGCAAATTGCCTGGAGAGCGGGAATCGCGGATTGAATGGTGGCGCCGCGTCATTTTCCGGCAGGAGTCCGCGCAGGTCCCGCTTGCCCAGTTCTGTCGTCAATTGGGCATCAGCACCCGGAAGTTCTACTACTGGAGACAACGTCTTCGAGAAACGGATGCCGCCGGCTCGGGCCGGCAAATCACCGTGTCCGAATCAGCACGGTCAGCAACCGCCATAGCCAGGAGCACGACCGCCACCTTTGTGCCCGTATCGATTCTCAATCCGGGTACAACGACCCAGTTGGAGATCGAGCTCGCCAACGGATGTGCCGTGCGGCTCACAGGCCCGGTTGATCCCTCCTTGCTTCAGGCTGCAATCACCGCGGCCGGGCAACTCAACGGCTCCGGCCAGGGAGACCGCTGATGCTCCCTCAACTCTCTGCTGCCGTTCGAGTCTTCCTTTGCTCCCAGCCCACCGATATGCGCAAGAGTTTCGACGGGCTTGTAGGCATGGTCCGCGAATATCTTGGACAAGATCCACTCTCCGGACATCTCTTCCTCTTTCTCAATCGCCGCCGCGACCGCATCAAGATCCTCTACTGGGATCGCGACGGTCTGGCGATCTGGTACAAGAACCAGACGACAGACTGCCCCCCAACTGACTGGTGGAACACCACTACCAGCTGCGCCCATAATCGGATGGCGAGCACTGATTCGACTTGCGGATTGGTGCCAGGATCAGCGAACGAGCAGACCCCAAGGAGGCTCCTCATGTCTGGTTACACCCGAGCTGCAGTCCCCCCCGCGCACACAGACCCGACGCCGAGAACTGACCCGCTTCTGGACGACACTCCCGACCGAGCGGCAGCAGCACGTCCTGCAAGTCCTCGCGCGACTCGTCGTCAGCCGGCTTCAGGCGGTGCCCGCCGCGAAGGGGGTGGCCAATGACCCGCAGTGAGTCGAACGATCGTTCCTCGGGCACGACCCCAAATGAGCCAATCGACGCCCGGTCTGTTCAACTGTTGCGATCCGCCAAGATTCGCGCTTGCCACCTCGTGCTCTTGGCCGTCGTGTACGTGCGGCAATCCACGCCGCATCAGGTACGTGAGAACCGTGAGTCCCGCGAACGGCAGTATGCGCTGGTTGATCTCGCCATCGCGCTGGGATGGCCACGGGATCGCATCATCGTGATCGACGAGGATCAGGGGAAGAGCGGTCGTTCGGCGGCTGATCGCGCCGGATTCCAGCGCCTGTTGGCCGAGGTGACGATGGGGCACGTCGGCATCGTTCTTGGGCTGGAGATGAGCAGGCTGGCCCGATCGTCGGCCGACTGGCACAGGCTGCTCGAGATGTGTGCGCTGTGCGGTTCTCTCCTGGCCGATCAGGACGGAGTGTACGACCCGACCGATCCCAACGACCGGCTCCTTCTGGGCCTGAAGGGCACTCTTAGCGAAGCGGAACTCCTGACGCTTCGCAACCGACTCGAGCGTGGCCGGCAGAACAAGGCAGCCAGTGGAGAATTGTACGACGGCGTACCCATGGGATATGTTCAGCTTTCCTCGGGAGAGGTTACCCAAGATCCGGACGAACAGGTCCGTGGGGTGGTGCGGCTGATCTTCGAGAGATTCGAAGAACTGGGGACAGCCTGGGCCACGTTCCACTACCTGTTGGACTCTGGCATCCAAGTAGGACTTCGCCCCAGTCGTGGGCCACAGCGAGGGCAATTGGTCTGGCAGCGCCCGAATCGGGGCAACGTGGAGCGTCTCCTACGTCATCCTATTTATGCAGGTGCTTATACTTATAGCAGCATAGCCGCAACCAAAGGATTCACTGGGCTCGAGCGGCGTCTCGCCGCGTGAGGGACGTCCTGACCCGGAGCCCGCGGCATCGTGCCGCGGAGGTTTGACGCATTGGTGCCAATCCCGGAGCTGCGGCCTAGGCCAGCTTCGCGATGTGGGGAGCAAGGCCGGGCACTCGGGCTCGGCCTTGGCTCCGGTCTTGGCCCCTGGGTCGGCGCTCGGGGTGCTCCTCAGCAGAGCCCTATCCTCCGTCCAGGCCAATGGCGATTGTCGCTGCGCCTTGGCTCGGCGCCAATCGCCCGTTGAAGTTGTCTCGCTTGGGCAAACCCGGTCGCGTCCCGCGATGCGTAGCTGCCGGGCTCATCTCCGGCGCCTGCCCACTTGGTTTTTGGCCCAGACCAAGTAAAACGGTGTTGCCCCTCGCTGGGATCACGGACACTGGCCCAGCCTGCGAGGGCTAGCCATACCAGCAGCAAGGAACAACACCGTGAACTCATTTGTCGCCAAGCATCGATCGGAAATCAACGGGGTTCTCGAATGTTTTGACCGCGTGATCTTGCGCGGCCATCTTCCCATCGCCGGCGTGGGATACTTTGCGACCTGGCTCTTCTCCAAGCAGATCGCTCTCAATATGAGGGAGCTCTCGGACGGTTGGTGGAACTTCAAGCACGCCGCACCGTGGTTTGCCGAGACCTTAAAGGCACACGCTCGCGAATTGGCTGAGAAGGCGGGCCGCACCTACCGTCATCTATCGCGGCCGGAGCCGATGGAGGAGAACGCTCGCCAACTGGCCCAGCGAGACGGCATCACCGAGGGCCTCGTATGCGTCTATGGGGCGATGGAAACCTGCCGTACTTTCCGCGTGCACTATAGCGACGACGGTCCCAAGGTACGTTCGGACCAACGCGTCTGTTTGGTCATCTACTTCTACTGGATAGACCGCGAATTTGGCTTGATGCACGTGAAGCTCCAAACTTGGTTTCCCTTCACGGTGCAAGTATATGTCAACGGCCACGAATGGCTGGCGCGGAAGCTCACCGCTCGCGGGATCGCCTTCGAGAAACACGACAACGCGTTCGTGGAACTGGCTGATGTCGAGAAGGCCAACGAGTGCGCACGGAGCTTCTGGCGGCGCGATTGGCCTAGACTGCTCGATCGCCTGGCCGGCCGGGTCAATCCCCTGCTCAAGGACTGGCTAGCCGGGCAAAACTACTACTGGGTGATCGACCAGGCCGAGTTCTCAACGGATGTGCTTTTTGCCAACAAGACGGCGCTGTCATCATTGCGCCGTGGTCTGTACGAGCACGCAGTTCATTGTTTTGGCGCGGATCAGATGATGACGTTTTTGGGACGGAAGTACCGTGCGACGTTCAAGGGGGAAGTCCGAACGCACTGGCGGCGACGCGAGCCGGGTGCGGCCGTCAAGCATTGGGTCAAGAGCAACGCCATCAAGATGTACGACAAGTCGGGCCGGGTGTTGCGGATCGAGACAGTGATCAACGATCCCAAAGAATTCTTCGTGCACCGACCCCGGCTCAAGAATGATGGAAGCAAGGTCGTCGGTTGGTTTGAGATGAATAAGGGTGTGGCCAATATGTACCGGTACGCGCAGGTTAGCCAGCGGGCTAACGATCGTTATCTGGAGGGGCTCGCGGTCGTAAATGACGTGGGCGTCGGCCAGAGGGAATTAGACTCGAGATGCGCGCCGGTATCTTTTCAAGGGCGGAAACGTCGCGGCTTGCAGCCGCTTTCACGCGACGATCAGGCCCTGTTTCAAGCCGTGCTGCGTGGTGAACACGCCGTGCGCGGCTTCCGCAGCGGTGAGGTGGCCGAACGGTTGTACGGTTCCAGACCAAAAGATGAAGTGGAACGGCGCAGGCGGTCCGGGCGGGTGAGTCGCCGGATCAGCCTGCTGCGTGCCCACGGCTTGGTTGCGAAATATCCGCGCTCGAGGCGTTACCGCGTGACGCGCGCCGGTCAGCGATTCATGAGCATGGCAATTGATGTTCGCGCTAAGCTGTTTGCGCAGGAGTTTGGTCGAGCGGAATAGTACATCTCGTCACCCTCGCGCAAATGATTTTTGCGCGCCCACCGTTGCTCTCGCGCTACCGGTGCGCGCCAATGATTTGCGCGCCGAACGCTCATCTGAACACCGTATCATTATATGGACGCAATCGGTATACCAGTGCCCGACCGGGACACCAACACGGTCCAGCCTGCCGACGGCGACCGCTGGATGAGGTGCCGTTTCTGAAACGCGATCACCTTCCAGCCTACATCACCTGGGAGCAGTTCATGGCGAATCAGGAGCGGTTGCGACAAAACCGCTCGACCGCGACAACACCCGGCGTGCCACGCGGTGGGGCAGCACTTCTCAGCGGCCTGGTGGCATGCGGCACTTGCGGGCATTGCATGCACACCGCTTATCGTGGCGGAAGAAGACCAGGCCATATTACCACTGTGTGCAGCATCTTCTCCGAGGTCACGAGCAGACCTGCTTTGGGTTGCGTGCCCTTCCTGTGGACGAACTCGTCACCACGGAGGTGTTGCGCGCCTTGGAGCCGGTGGCCCTGGAATTGAGCCTGAAAGCCGCCGATGACATCGGCCGGGAGCGGGAACGTTTGGACCACTACTGGCAGCAGCAACGCGAACGTAGTCGACACCAAGCCGCCCGTGCCGAGCAACAGTACCAGACGGTCGATCCCACAAACCGGCTCGTCGCACGTACCCTTGAGGAGCGCTGGGAGCACGCACTCCGACAAACGCGCCAGGTCGAGGAAGAGTACGAGCGGTTCGTTAACGCATCGCCACCCCGCTTGAACGACGCTGAGCGGGAGCGGATCCGCGCGCTGGCCGCGAACATCCCGGCATTGTGGAACGCCTCGGAAATCACAGCCGTCAACCGCAAGGAGATTGTCCGATGCCTCGTCGAGCGGGTTGTGGTCACAGTGCAACCGGACAGCGAGTACACGACAGTCGCGATCCACTGGCAAGGCGGAGCCGTGTCCCACCAAACAGTCGTGCGGCCACTCGGGCAGTACGAGCAACTCCGCGACTATCCCCAGTTGATCGCTGCGGTGCGGCAATGGCATGATGAGGGCTGCCGACCTCAGGAGATTGCTGATCGATTGAATGAGGCCGGTTTCAGAACACCGCGGAAACACCAATTCTTCAAGCGTTCTCAGGTTCATGAGTTGTTCCACAGGATCGGATTGACCTGCGGGTGGGCGCAGCCAGAACGGCTGGAGAGCGGTGAGTGGCTCTTGAGCGATCTGGCGGATCGTCTTGGTGTGAGGGCAGTGACACTACGACGATGGGTTGCCCGTGAGTGGATCCACGCCCGCTGGTCGAAGCGGCAACGGTGCTGGATTCTTTGGGCTGATCGGGGCGAGCAAAAGCGATTGCGGGCGCTGACGAGCGCTGTCAAAGTGGGATCGAACGGTTATTCACCGGAACTGACAACGCCCCGTCTCAACCGTGTCGATCCGAAGCTCTCGCGAAGGGCGACAAAGGCTAAGCGAAAGGGTGATCGTCGCGCCGGGAAGGAGGCATCATGACATCAGGTTCAAACGACTCGAGGCTGGAACCTTTCAACAGCTCGATCCCGCCGCGTGTGCCGGCCGTCGCTTCGGAGATGCCGGTATCGAACTGACCACAACCGAGCTGGCGCTGCTGCTTACCGGCGTCGACCTGGACTCGGCAAAAAGGCGCAAGCGCTATGCACGCGCCGGCTGATCGTCTTGGGGAAACTTCCTGAAAAATCTCAAGAAATGTCGTCCCATTGCTCCATCTAATCTGACGTTCCGCACATCTGCCCCTGATTATCCCGGAATTTCGCTCGGTATCAAACCGTTCAGGCGGAGGGACTATCGCGAGGAGCCGGTAGACGGGCGGCACTTGCAACCCGTGTGCGGTCGCATCGTCAGGCGGTTTAGTCATCGCAACGGCTGTTGACCTCCCACGCTCACCCCTGGTGCTTCAACGTGGTCGAGAATAGCGGCACGCTGGCGGGCCAGGTCAGACGTCGTAGACTTTCGACATTCCAAGCAGGCGCAATACCCGACGCTGAAGCCGGCTCAATTGTGTTGTGAAGACCAGAGGTGATCGCCGCTCAACTTGCAGCGCATGTCGTTGCACGTCCTCAAACAGGTCAATCAGCCGTCGGGCTGTGGGACGCCGACACTTCCGGCCTTCGGGGTACATCGGCAGGCTTTCAATCGCCTCGCGGTCCATGGCGCGACGCAGCTCGCGTTCAAGCAGCGACTCGGCCAAGAGCACCAGAAAATAGACACAGAGCAACGCCTGGATCCGGCTGGCCTCCTTGAGATAGACCGGGGCAACCTCGAAGTCCGTCTTCAAGTGCGAGAATCGTTTCTCAAGTGCCGGCTGGCCCTTGTAAGCTAGCAACATTTCCAGACCCGACAGTGAATGGTCGTTCGTGATCAAAGGGAAGACACCGTCACCCGCCGTTTCCGCGATGAGTCGCTCGTGATCGATGTGATACGCCAGCTCGTAGCGAGTGCTCGTCTTCTTGAGGTATCGCGTCTTATCATTCGGTCGACCTCGCCGATCCTGGCGGAACTTCTCCTCAGTTCGCTCCTTGATTTCCGTGACGATCCAACTCTCAGCACCGCGGGCCCGGAGGATTTCCTGGACGGCTTCCGCAACCTTCGCTTCTTGGCGAAACCGTGTCCGCGGAGATGACAGCTTCAACCGCAGCTCCGACAATTCGATCAAGGCCCTTTCGACCTGCTGATGACGCGCATGGGAATCCTGCTCGGCTTTGCGTGTACTGTGGTACCAAACCAGTCGGTATCCTTCGACGCTCAGCGAAGCCTGCTCGGAGATCGAGTACTCATCCACAATCTTGCCGTCGTCATTTCGCTTGTCATGGATGCGCCGCCACTGGATCTGCCCACTGCCGAGTAAATCTCGAAAGGCACTATCCTCTGACCGGGTCCGCGGCAGTACTGTTAAGAACCGGCCTTGGCGTTGATGGATATGGGCCATGTTCTCGGTGCTGGCGAGCTTGCAATCCGCCACGTAAAGGAAATCTCGTCTTCCGGTCAGGCGACAGAGAAGGTCCCAGGTAGCACGGTGAGTTTGGTCGTCCGCCACGTTGCCGCTGGCAACTTGGAAGTACAACGGAACCGCGCCGTCCTTGGCCACTGTGAGGATATAAAGCAGTTGCTTGAGGTCCGGGCGATGGTCCTTGTTGTAACCCCAGGTAATTGCCATCCTGGTCCGTTTGCCCCGCATTTCTTCTTTGGCCGCGTCAGCATAGGCGCCATGAAAGGTGATAGTAGTGGAATCGTTGTGGAGCTCATCGAGGTCGACATCGAATTCCTTGATCACATGAGCCACGAGCGCCAGGACCAACGAGGTGATATCGCTTTGGAACAAGCGATCGAGACAGCGGCCCATCCGGTCGTCGTTGAGAGATGGCAGTTGGCTTTCGGCGAAGCCGAGTACTTCGGGAGCGAACCTCGCCGCCCATTCTCCGATGCCGTACAACGGCTCGCGGGAGAGGAGCACGTTCTTGAGCAGGAGTGAGATGCCCAGGGCGGGAGCGATCCGGCAGCGGCGATCGGCGCGTGGGAGATACGACCGGAGAAAATTGTCGAGCCGCATGCGTGCGAGGAGTTGATTGATGATCGGCAAGGCATCGATGCGATACGAGCTAAGAGCCTGACCCTTGGCGCGAGCGATCTCACCAGGGCGTGGGGGAGTAGTCGAAGACGGGACGTGTCGTTTCTTGGGTTTCTGCATCCGAGTTGCTCCTGACGAACGAGTGTGAGCGGCGTACACAAGATACGCTGGAGCCGCTCTGGACACATGAAGCAGAGCGGCTCCGTCGCCCCGATTCCTGGGGACATCATTGTCCTGGAAAAGAAATCTTCAAGGCATCCACGGATTGCCCTACATGAACTATGATGCTGTAGTTTGTCGTAAGTCGCGTCGAACTAGCCCTACGTGGAGGCTCGATTTCAACAAACGGTGTGTCAAATCGCGCTCGGTGGTTTGGAGAAGCGATATTCCCGAGAAAAAACGGCTCTTTCCCTGGAGGGAGGGCAAGGAAGTGCTCGACTGGATTCTTGGGTTGTCACACTCGGCGAGACTTACGTCGAAGAGCAGCCAATTGAAGAATTTCAAAAATTCCCGCTCGGGGAATCGGACACTGCGGTGAGACTTGACCTGACGAGAAGATGTCGATGTCAGGCAATGAGTCTTGGTGTAGCCGCCTACCGCTGAGCCGGCGCGATCCGCAACGATCAGACCGGCAACCTGCGCGAGGCGATAGCCGTGAGGCCGCGCGTGTCATCGCGCCCATGAGCCAAGCTCGGTCTGTTCGGGGCTACTCAGCCATAGTCGACTGGCTCAGGCGGCGGTAATTCGGAGATAATAAGGGGCAGATGTGCGGAACGTCAGTCTAATACGTATCTGTGATCATGATGGCGCAGACCTCACCAGATCCCGGATGATTTGCCTGTCAAGACCTGCTGCGCGGCCTTCTCGAGCGGCTCCACGAAATGGAAGCTCGGCGACCTGAAGCGCCAGCTTGACGAGACGTGCACGACCAATGGCGAATTGCAGCGCTCTTACGACTGCCTCAAGGAGCAGTACGAGGCAATGAAACGCCTCTGGCTGGGACCGCGCCGTGAGCGGCTGGTAGAAGCACCTGGACAACAACATCTCTTCGACGCCGACGCAGCATCGATCACTCCGGAGCTCCCCGATTCCCCGCCCGCCGACGAGCAAAAAGAGCACAAACGAAAGCGTGGTCACGGCCGGCGCCAAATACCTGAGCACCTTCCCCGCACCGAAGTGCCCCATGACGTTCCTGAGGAAGCCAAGGTCTGTGATTGCGGCCGGGACAAAGTTCGTATCGGCGAAGATGTCACCGAACAGGTTGATTACGTGCCCGGCAAATTGACGATCTATCGGCATGTCTACCCCAAGTATGCGTGCCCCTGCTGCAAGGACGGCGTGACCTCGGCTCCGTCGGCACCCAGTCCAATTGAGCCGCGGTATGGCCGGACCGGGGCTGTTGGCATACGTCTTGGTGAACAAGTTCTCTGATCACCTGCCGACTTATCGTCAGCAGGACATTCTGACCCGCCACGGATTCTTCGTGGCACGCAGCACGCTCTGCGACTGGCTCGCCCAATGTGGCCAAGGGGTGCAACCTCTCGTCGACTTGATGCGCGAGCGAGCGCTTATGTCGCTGGTTTTGAACGCTGATGAAACGCTGGTGAGCGTTCTCGATCCCACCAGGGATTCAACCCGAACCGGCTACTTCTGGGTCTATGTCGGCACCGGCGACAATCCCTACACGATCTACGATTATCGTGATTCGCGCAGCCGCGAGGGCCCGGCCCGGATGCTCAAGAACTTTCGGGGTTACCTGCAGACGGACGCGTACGCATCTTACGAGTCGGTGGTCTTGGACTCAGCCGGCCGCATCATCCCGGTGGGCTGCTGGGCGCATGCGCGTCGCGAGTTCTTCGACGCGCGGTTGAACCAAGGGTACGAAGCGCATTACGTCCTGAGCCTGATCGGGCAGTTGTACGATATCGAGGATGAAGTGCGTTCCTACAGCCCGGAGGCGCGGTTGGCTGCGCGGCAGGAACGAAGCGTGCCAATCCTGGACCGGCTTGAGAAGTTCTTGCGTGAGCAGAAGGGCCAGGCTTTGCCCAAGAGCCAGTATGGCAAGGCGGTCGGCAATGCCCTTAATCACTGGACTGAGCTGCGCCGGTTCACTGAGAGCGGCCTTCTGGAAATTGACAATAACATCGCCGAGCGTACCATGCGGCTGTGTGCCATCGGTCGCAACTATGCGGAGTTCCAAATTATGCGGAGTTGCGGTTCACTGACCTGTCCTTCTCCAGGGAAGCCAGGGATCCGACTCCGCATAATTCCTTACAAGCCATCCAGGAATGTCAGCAGCTCCGGGCCGGGCTGGAACGTTCCTTTCTGCGCCGGCAGTTCTTCCAAACTATCCAGTGCTCGCTGCTTCAATGCCATGTCGGCTTCAACGTATTGATGCGTGGTTTCGGGACTCTCGTGCCCCAGCCACAAGGCGATGACTGTTATGTCAACGCCGGACTGCAACAGGTGCATCGCTGTGGTATGCCGCAACGTGTGCGGCGATACGTTTTTTTCGAGCAAGGACGGAAAGCGACGAGCTGCTACTACCACTGCTTCCTCAAGCCGATCTTCAACGCCTGAACGAGACATGGCTCGGCCGAAGCGGTTGGGAAACAGTGGAGTTTGCGGGTCCATAGGGATCTCCTTCAGCCAGTCGTTCAGGAGCACTGCCGTGGTCTTCCACAGCGGAACCTGGCGCTGTTTGCGGCCCTTGCCGTGGATGTGCACGCTTCGCGTTGGAGCGAGCATTACATGGCCTCGACCAAGGCCGATTGCTTCTGACACGCGTGCACCCGTGTTGTACATTACGGTCAATAACGCCCGGTCTCGGCGGCCACTCCAGGTCGAACAATCCGGTGCGGCGATGATAGCCTCGACCTCTTCGCGCGTCAGGAAGCCCAGCAGCGGTCGGTCGAAACGCTTGCTTGGAATCGCGAGCACACGTTGCACGATCGGCAAGGCCATGGGATCACGTGCGCCCGCGTACTTCATGAAAGAGTGCAGAGCAGCCAGACGCGCGTTCCGCGTGCGAACGACGTTGTGGCGCTGACTCTCCAGATCGCTCAGGAAAGCGAGCACGGCCGGCGCGTCCAGATCCGCGAGCGTCAAGTTTGCTGGCTCGTTGTGAGTTCGTTCCTTGAGATACTGGAGGAGTAGCCGGGTAAGCGCACGGCCCTACCAGCCCTACCGCCGGCCGGCGGCACGCTCGGCGGGAGGCCCGCCACCCGCTCAGGACATCGAGTCGCATCCGACCACTGTGTGCGTGGCTCTCAGACCTTCTTCGCGGCCATGGCCCGACGCTGCTGCCGTGCTTCCTTCTTTCGCGTCGCTTTACGCCGAGACTCGTCGAGACGATGCTGGAGCACATGCTCCGGGTGAGTTGCGGCCCAGCGGTCCGGCAGCAATGGCTCCAGATCCGTCTCGCCACCGCTCATTCGCAGCAGCACTTCCCGAAGATACGCCCACGGCTCCAGGCGATGACGCTTCGCCCCCGCCAAGATCGTGAACAATACCGACGCTCGCGGTCCGGCCTCGGCACTCCCCAGGAACTCCCAGTTCTTCCTGCCAATGGCCTGAAGTCGTAGCGTTCGCTCGGAGACGTTGTTGTCGATGGTCAGCCGACCGTCACTCACGTATCGCCGCAACGCCCCCCATTGGTTCCTGGCGTAGGTGATCGCTTTCCCAAGCGCCGACTTGGGCAATGTCCGCCGCGACAGTTCGTCCAGATATTTCTCGATCCGATCGAGGGTCGGCACCGACTCCAGTTGACGCAGCAATTGACGCTCGACCGGCATGCAGATCCCGCGCCCGATCCTCAACATCATAGAGTTGCTGAATCCACTCCAGGAATCTGATTCGACTCGCGTGGCGCATTGGATCGCGCGTCGAAGAACTTCCGCCGCGCGTGTGCCCAGCAAGCGACTTCCTCGATTCTCCCGTCGGAACCAAGAAAGATACCGTCGTAACCTCCGTAAGCATCAGCCTGGAGAAACCCTCGATATCCATTCAGGAAACGCCGCCGGTCCATCGCGGGCCCGGCTCATGGTGAAGTCGTAGACGCTATAGGGATGCTCGGCGTCGCCGATGTAGACCCAGAACCGACCCGTGGAACTGCCGAGCAGCTTTCCTCCGAGCACGGTCACGGGAGTGTCGTCGGTCCACAAGATTGGGGATTGGAGCACCAGAGGTCTTCTGCAGCTCGGCCAGCGGTTGGAGAACCAAGGCGGCATTACGAACCCAGTCGCACAACGTGCTTCGCGACAAGTACACACCATGTCGCGTCAAAATATCTTCGAGCCGATAAAGCGGGAGATGGTCGGCGAACTTGCTCACGACCACGAAGGCGACTAAGCCGGCACCGGCGATCCCTCCCGATACAGGCTTGGGCGGAACAGGCGGGCTGGCCACACCGTCGCGACATTTGGGGCAGGCGTACTTGGGCAGGACGTGAACCTTCACCTCTAGCCGCGGCGGGAAGTAATCGAGTTCGCGAGACTCATCTTCGCCGATGAGTGTCTTGGGGCCGCCACAGCAGGAGCAAGTCTTCTCACACTCGGGCACATCGTGCGGGATGCGGATGTGAGTGAGATGATCGAGCCGGGTTCGCCGAGGGGAGCGGGTTGACGTCGACGGTTTCGCTGCCGTGTCGTCGGGCGAGGTGGTTGCGGCCGGCTCTGGCTCGGCGAGATCTCAGGGATGTCGAAGAGATGACCTTGGCCTGGAGCGTCGATGAAGCGTTCCCGGCGCTGGCCATAGATGTAGCGGCGAAACTGCGCCAAGGTCTCGGCCAATTCGGCGTTTTGTTCTTTGAGTTGATCGTAATCTGCCGCGGTCTGATCGAGCACGCGTTCGAGCTCCATCGATGCGGCTGTTGAGCGTCTTGCTCGGCCTGCTGCCGCAGCTCGTCGTTGCTGCGGAGCAGGTCTTCGAGGAACTGCTGGTACTCGTTGTGGATCATCAGGAAGTCGCAGCGTGAGGCTCATGCCATAAGTGATACTCGCGCTCTCATGTGATTTCAATACGAGTACCAGGAACTTTTTAGCGATTTTTTTGCGATTCAGCCAGCGATCTGAAATCGCTTGCGTTGACGTGCTGTCCGCAGGTCGATTCCCGAGAGCAGCATGGCGAGCTGGGCTGGTTGGAGCTCAATGCCAGCCTGGGTGGACTGAGGCATCTGGAAACTCCCGGCTTCGAGTCGTTTGTACCAGATGGCGAGCCCGTCGCGGTCAAAGTAGAGCATCTTGATGCGATCCCTGCGACGATTGAGAAAGGGGAAGAGATGGCCGCACAACGGGTCTTGCCCAAAGCATTCGTGGACAAGCCCACTGAGGCCGTCGAAGCTCTTTCGAAGGTCAATATCTCGCGTGCAGAGAAAGATCCGGACAGCCGAAGGAAGAGAGATCATGAAATGACCTCCTTGCGAGGAGGCTGGCTAGTCCGGCGGTGACGCGACAAAGCCATTCGGGCTCGGGCAGAGAGTCCAGGCGAAGGCGGACGTAGCTTGAAAGCTCGATCTCGATTCGCAGGGCTGGCGACTGTGCCGCCTAACGAGCGCGTGGGAAGCGAGGTGCACCGGAAGGAAGAGGGGCGGCTCGGGAAGCGCTGGGAGCGTAGGAGCGAGGCGCTTCCTCCACGCGTAGAAGGCGGCGGCTGAAATACACTCACGGGTGCAATACTCGCTAATTGATAGACCGCTGGAATGCTGGCGCAGGTGATGCTGCCGCCAGAAGTGTTCCCGACGAGGATCTCGCGAACGTGCCATGAGCTGGCTCCTTGGTTAGAGGGGGGGTACCAGCTCTGGAGGATACCCGGCCTGGCAAGGCTGGCTGGGGACTGCGCTTACCGCTCCAACGCGAAGTGTGCACATCCACGGCAAGGGCCGCAAACAGCGCCAGGTTCCGCTGTGGAAGACCACGGCAGTGCTCCTGAACGACTGGCTGAAGGAGATCCCTATGGACCCGCAAACTCCACTGTTTCCCAACCGCTTCGGCCGAGCCATGTCTCGTTCAGGCGTTGAAGATCGGCTTGAGGAAGCAGTGGTAGTAGCAGCTCGTCGCTTTCCGTCCTTGCTCGAAAAAAACGTATCGCCGCACACGTTGCGGCATACCACAGCGATGCACCTGTTGCAGTCCGGCGTTGACATAACAGTCATCGCCTTGTGGCTGGGGCACGAGAGTCCCGAAACCACGCATCAATACGTTGAAGCCGACATGGCATTGAAGCAGCGAGCACTGGATAGTTTGGAAGAACTGCCGGCGCAGAAAGGAACGTTCCAGCCCGGCCCGGAGCTGCTGAAATTCGTAAGCGCACGCCACAGCCAGCCTTGCCAGGGCCGGTATCCTCCAAAGCTGGAATTCCCCCTCTAACCAAGGAGTCAGCTTATGGCACGTCGTCGAGATCCTCGTCGGGAACACCTCTGGCGGCAGCATCACTTGCGCCAACGCTCCAGCGGACTATCAGTTCACGGTTATTGCACCCGTGAGGGTATTTCCGCCGCCGCGTTCTACGCGTGGAAGAAGCGATTCGCGTCGTTGCTCCCAGCGCTTCCCGAGCCGCCCCTCTTCGTTCCGGTCAACCTTGCATCCAATCGTCGCTCAGTCTGCACAGTCGCCAACCCTGAAATTGAGATCGAGCTTTCAAACTACGTCCGGCTTCGCCTCGGCTCCCTGCCCGAGCCCGAATGGCTTTGTCGCGTCACCGCTGGACTGGCCAGCCTCCTGAACGAGGAGGTCACTGTCGACCGCAGCCAGGAAGTGAGCCACTTTCGCAGCCAGAATTGAGCCACCTGAATGGTTGCCGCGTGAAGCACGGACAATGTGCTTCGGGAAGTGACGGCCGTCGATCGGTGGATGAATCGTGGATCAAATCAAGTAGACTGGCTGATCTCCGGCTCCGGCGTCGACGCTATTTCACTTCTTCGACCGCTTGATGGCCGATGCTTGTTCGCCTCGATGTGCCCGATACGACTTGCCGTTGATCTTCATGATGATCGCCCCGTCCACGACACGGTCCAGGAACGCCATTGCCAGCGGTGGATCGCCCCAGTAATCACCCCACGCGTCGAAGTCGATGTTCGTCACCAATGCCGTCGACCGCCCACTGCGGACGTTGATCAGCTTGTACAACAGGCTGGCCGCTTGGGGCGATTCGATCCGTTCCAGTCGGTCGAAGCCGACCTCGTCGAGGATCAACAGATCGAATTTGGCATAGTATCGCAACTGGCTCGGCAACGTCTGATCCGCCAGCGCTGCTGTCAGTCTTTGTAAAATTGAGCTGCTTGTCTCGTACCGCACCCGGTAACCCAGCGCACAGGCACACAGGCCAATCGCCTGGATCAGATGACTTTTGCCGACGCCGCTTTGACCCACCCAAACCAGACTTTGATGCCGGCCGATGAACTCCCCTTCGGCTAATGCCTCGATTCGCACTCGATCGATAGCCGCCGAGTTGAACTGCCAATCGAAGTCAGCCAGTGTTTTACTTTCAGCGAAGCCGGCCTCGCGGATGCGGTGGGCAATCCTGCGATCACGACGCCCGTTGGCCTGCTCGCTGACCAGCAACCGTAGGAATTCCAGGTGGGATAGCCCGTCGCTCTCGGCACGGCCCACAACCGCGTCAAGTTGCTCGGACCGCAGGGGAATGCCCAGCACCTCGAAGTCCTCAAGGATCTTCTGGCGCAGTTCCGTCCCCGCCGGCTTCGCCTTGGGCGCTGCTCGGGTCTTCATCCTCGTGCTCCTCCGGCTCGCAAAGGTATTGGTAGCCTGACGTCGGGCGCGGGGACACCTTATCCTCGCCCAGCCACGGAGGCAGCGCCGCTCTTCTTCGGCCAGCGCCTCCAAGGTAGTCTTGGGCCGAGCCTGAACCGAGAGGATGCGTGCCACCGCCGCGTGGGAATATGCACCATATCGCACCGCTCGCTCCAACGCGGCGATCACGTCGGATCGGGCGTAGGTCCCCAATAGTGCCAGCACCCGCTGTGCCTGGTCCTTGCCGTAACGCTGAACTTTCAGCAGCCCTTCCAGGAACCGCCGTCCGACTTCGCCCAGCTCGGCAAAGCGTTCCTCCAGTTGCGCCCGTCGCCGGTGTGCGCTTTCGTTAGGCCGGTGCTCCTTGTGCACGCTCTGTTGCCCTCTGGCCGTGCGCGGCAACAGCGCGTGCCGGGTGATCTCCTCAACCTGAGGACCGTAAACGATCACCTCGGTCTCGGTCACCCGCACCGGCAACACGCAGCCGATGTACCGCCAGGGCACTGAGTAGCCGTTCTGGCAGTAGGTGACCAAGCCCTCGACGTCGACTGTGCGATAGATAACCGGGGCGACCACATAAGCTTGGTTTGGCAGCGGGATCAGGTGGGGAAGTTCCTCCTGATGCAACTGCAAGGGCGTCTTGCCGGCTGCGCGGAGTTCGCGGACATCCGCGACCTGCGCCAGCCACCAATCGGTGGTCTCGTTTAGATGACTGAGCGATTCGAAGCTGCGGCCGTTGAACAAGCTGGTTTCAACGTAATAAAACGGGCGTTCCACTTTTCCCTTGGTTTGGGGCCGCCGCACGCGGCAGGCCACCGGCCGGAATCCGTAGTGAGTGGCGAAGGCCAGGAACCGCGAGTTGTAGACCGGTACGTCATCCTCGTGACCAGTGACCACGACTTTCATATTGTCATACAAGCATGTTGCGGCTACGCCTCCCAGATGGGTAAAGGCCCGCACGTGCTCGCGCAGGGTGGTCACCAGGTCTTGGGCCTCGACGAAGCGCAGGTACTGCCGCCGTGAATAGCCCAGGATGTAGCTGAACAAATTCACGCGGCGCCGGCCTTCACAAGTGAAGTCCAGATCGTAGACGGCGTAATCCATCTGAGCCTGGACGCCGGGCCCAGTTTCAAAGCGGATAACCGGCTGTGGCCCTGAGCGCGGACGTAGCTCGCGTAGGCGCTGGCGGACAGTGCTATAGCTGCCCGGGAAGCCCTGGTGGCGCAGCTCTTCCAGGAGCCGCACGCCGGTCAAATCGGGATATCGGCCCAGGAGTTCGAGGATGACAGGCTCGTAGGGATCGAGCTGGCTGGGTCGTCCGAGCGAGGTCGACGCCTTGCCGGCTCGCTGGGCATCAATCCCGACAAGCACCCGGCTCACCGTGTTCCGTGCGAGTCCCAACTCGCGGGCGATCCGTCGCATTGATGCACCGGCGCGCGAGCGGCTGACAATCTCATTGCGCTTTTGCTCGGTCATGATTGTTCAACTCTCCGATGAGGTCCTGAGCCAAAGAGGCCACGCTGGAGGCATCACGCGCCAACTTGGAGAATGCTGGTGTCAGCACCAAGTGATCGCAGGGGGTCAAGCCGGCGCGGCCTTGACTGCGCAGCCAGGTTTCGATGCGACCCAGGTCCTCAAGGACGTAGGTGAGACGTCGCGCCACGCGGTTGCCCGAGCTGCTCAGCCGTGGGTCCCAGGCCCAGCCAGTCTCTTCTCGCGCTTGCCGCAAAGCCTGGCGCGGCTGGGCCAGGATGTACTCTTCCTGAGTCTGGCCCGGCGCCACTCGGAGTAGATTGACGACGCCATCGAGCTCGGAAGCCGTCAGCTTGTCGCGGCGGAGTGTGGCCAGCAGACCGGTTTGGTTGCCGGCCGGCAACCGCACCAGCGAGCGAGCGGCCGTGACCGACAACAGCCCCAATCGCAAGTCGTTCCTGGCCGCGTCGGCCAGCTTCTCGACCAGGGCCAGCCGACGGCAGACCCAGCTCTTGTGGTGGGAGAGCAGCTCGGCGACCTCCTCCTGCGTCAAACCGTCCTCGCGCACCAAGGCGTGCACGATCCAAGCTTCTTCCCACTCTTGGGTCCGCCTGCCGGTTTGATTGAGGCCCAGGATCGTCGCCTTGGCCAGGCGCTCATTAACTTCCACGAGCCGCGTACTGACGGTCAGGAAACCGAGTGTCTGCGCGGCTGCCAGACGCTTGAAGCCGTCGAGAACCTCGTATCTTTCCTCTCGCAGGCAGACGACCACGGGTGTTTGCTGTCCATAGCGCCCGAGGGATGCCGCCATTGCGGCCTCAGCGTCCGGGTCGGGAAGACGATAGCGCCGATACCGCTGACCCAGTTGATCCACAGCTATGAAGCGGATGTCCGTCGTGTACGAGTCTGTCATGGGAAACCTCGTCACAAAGGCCCAGTCCGAGTAAGGAAACGGGAGACCGGAAGACCCGGCCCTCCCGCTTCCTCCTCGGTTCTTGGGCAAGAACAAACATAAGTGTTAGGGGGTAACGTCCTCTATACGTGACGACATGAGAAGGGGATGTTTAGGCGGTCCGCGGTGATGCATATGACGGGGAAAAACCCCGCGCCGGCGTCGTTGCCGGAGTCGAAGCTCACGTTGTCGAACTCGTCGTAACGCTTGGCGGCACGGGTTGGAACAGAATTTTTGATCGGGAGAACGCCCCGAGGGAAGGAATAAGATGTAGCAGCCAGGTCTGTGGCAAGTCAGACCGCAAGATTGTTCGGGTATTTTGGCTGGGCGCTGGCCCTCGGCGGGAGTTGAGGCGACCGGAGGCGACTCGGATGGCGCGGTGGATGTCTGCGACTCGACGACTGGGGAAGTCAGCTCGACGTCGCAGGCTGGTGGCGCCGGTTCAGCAAGAGATGATCGTTGCTGGAGACGGATTCGATAGCGCCGCACCTGCTCTCGCCGGAGTTTCTTGCCGTGGGTAGTCGCCTTAAAGCGCTGGCAGGAAAGCCAGCGGCGCCAGCGGCGTGCGGCTTTCTGACAGGCCGGGCTGCAATAACGCGCCTGGGGCCGGCGCGGTAGAAACCAGTCTTCACAACCTTTGAGCAGGCAACGGTGGCAGTTGGGGTGCCAACGCCGCGACCGGGGTGATTGACCCGACAGTGATGCGCGTGGAAACTGAGAATGGCCCACGGGAGGGACTGCTCCCGAGCGGTCAGGCGGCGGGAAGGTGGAACTTCCCGCCGCCACTTTGCGCCGACGATTGAAAAAGCCGTCATCGGCGAATGAGCGGCAATTACACTCCAGCCTACCTGCATTGAATCACACGTGCCAGCGACTAGGTAAAGACGGACGCCTAGAGAGCCAAAGCCGCGATCGACCGATCGCGGAATGGCTCAAATGGCTCTGCGATAATGGCTCAGTGTTTGGTTGCTGCTGACAGGTCACCTCATGATTTCGCTTCCCTCCGCTGTCCGGATCTTTCTCTGCACGCGAGATGTCGACCTTCGGAAGAGCTTCGACGGCCTCAGCGGGCTTGTCCACGACTGCTTTGGACAGGATCCGCTAAGCGGCCACCTCTTCCTCTTTCTCAATCGCCGCAGGGATCGCATAAAGATGCTCTATTTTGATCGCGACGGGCTCGCCATCTGGTACAAACGACTCGAAGCCGGGAGTTTTCAGATGCCTCATTCCATCCAGGCTGGCATTGAGCACCAACCAGCCCAACTCGCCATGCTGCTCTCAGGAATCGACCTGCGGACAGCGCGTCAACGCAAGCGGTTTCAGATCGCCGGCTGAATCGCAAAAAAATCGCTAAAGTTCCTGGTACTCGTATTGAAATCACATGAGAGCGCGAGTATCACTTATGGCATGAGCCTCACGCTGCGACTTCCTGATGATCCCAACGAGTACCAGCAGTTCCTCGAAGACCTGCTCCGCAGCAACGACGAGCTGCGGCAGCAGGCCCAAGACGCTCAACGCCGCATCGATGAGCTCGAACGCGTGCTCGATCAGACCGCGGCAGATTACGATCAACTCAAAGAACAAAACGCCGAATTGGCCGAGACCTTGGCGCAGTTTCGCCGCTACATCTATGGCCAGCGCCGGGAACGCTACATCGACGCTCCAGGCCAAGGTCATCTCTTCGACATCCCCGAGATCATCGCCGAGCCAGAGCCGGCCGCAACCACCTCGCCCGACGACACGGCAGCGAAACCGTCGACGGCAACCCGCTCCCCTCGGCGAACCCGGCTCGATCATCTCACTCACATCCGCATTCCGCACGATGTGCCCGAGTGTGAGAAGACTTGCTCCTGCTGCGGCGGCCCCAAGACACTCATTGGAGAAGATGAGTCTCGCGAACTTGATTACTTCCCGCCGCGGCTAGAGGTGAAGGTTCACGTCCTGCCCAAGTACGCCTGCTCCAAATGTCGCGACGGTGTGGCCAGCCCGCCTGTTCCGCCCAAGCCTGTACCGGGAGGGATCGCCGGTGCCGGCTTAGTCGCCTTCGTGGTCGTGAGCAAGTTCGCCGACCATCTCCCGCTTTATCGGCTCGAAGATATTTTGACGCGACACGGCGTGTACTTGTCGCGAAGCACGTTGTGCGACTGGGTGCGGAATGCCGCCTTGGTTCTCCAACCGCTGGCCGAGCTGCAGAAGCGTCTGGTGCTGCAATCCCCAATCTTGTGGACCGACGACACTCCCGTGACCGTGCTCGGAGGAAAGCTGCTCGGCAGTTCCACGGGTCGGTTCTGGGTCTACATCGGCGACGCCGAGCATCCCTACAGCGTCTACGACTTCACCATGAGCCGGGCCCGCGACGGACCGGCGGCTTTCCTGAATGGATATCGAGGGTTTCTCCAGGCCGATGCTTACGGAGGTTACGACGGTATCTTTCTTGGTTCCGACGGGGGAATCCAGGAAGTTGCTTGCTGGGCGCACGCGCGGCGGAAGTTCTTCGACGCGCGATCGAACGCGCCACGCGAATCGAATCAATTCCTGGAGTGGATTCAGCAACTCTATGACGTTGAGGATCGGGCGCGGGACTTCATGCCAGTCGAGCGTCAATTGCTGCGTCAACTGGAGTCCGTGCCGACCCTCGATCGGATCGAGAAATATCTGGAGGAACTGTCACGGCGGATATTGCCCAAGTCGGCGCTTGGGAAAGCGATCACATACGCCCGGAACCAATGGGGGGCGTTGCGACGATACGTGAGTGACGGTCGGCTGACCATCGACAACAACATCTCGGAGCGAACGCTACGACTTCAGGCCATTGGCAGGAAGAACTGGGAGTTCCTGGGGAGTGCCGAAGCCGGACCGCGAGCGTCGGTATTGTTCACGATCTTGGCGGGAGCGAAGCGTCATCGCCTGGAGCCGTGGGCGTATCTTCGGGAAGTGCTGTTGCGAATGAGCGGTGGCGAGACGGATCTGGAGCCGTTGCTGCCGGACCGCTGGGCAGCAACGCACCCAGAGCATGTGCTCCAGCATCGTCTCGACGAGTCTCGGCGTAAAGCGACGCGAAAGAAGGATGCACGGCAGCAGCGTCGGGCCATGGCCGCGAAGAAGGTCTGAGAGCCACGCACACAGTGGTCGGATGCGACTCGATGTCCTGAGCGGGTGGCGGGCCTCCCGCCGAGCGTGCCGCCGGCCGGCGGTAGGGCTGGTAGGGCCGTGCGCGTTACTGAAATTCCTGGATGGCTTGTAAGGAATTATGCGGAGTCGGATCCCTGGCTTCCCTGGAGAAGGACAGGTCAGTGAACCGCAACTCCGCATAATTTGGAACTCCGCATAGTTGCGATTATGCGGAGCTCGACATAATCGCAAAAATTGGTTATTCGTCGGCAGTGACCGCGGGGGCGAGACGGCTGCGACCTGCTTCAGCATCTTGGCTGGTGCCAAGCGACACGGGATCGAGCCGTTTGCTTACGTGCGTGATCTGCTGGTGGCCGTATCAATGGGCGAGCCAGATTGGAACGCTCTGTTGCCCGATGTCGAGTCCCTGAGGTCGACGCGGCACCGATGGGAAAGTGCACAAGCGGGACTCAAAAATGATGAAGCGTTCGTCGGCGAGGATCAGGTCCGACCGGGGTGCGAGCGCGCGCGTCAGGAGCGCCAGATAAGGTCAAGCGGACGCCGTCTCACCACTGACTCCGATGCAGTGGGCGGGCTGCACCCAGACGCCATGCCGGATCAACCGGACGCTACGTCGGCCGACAGACGGAGCACCCGTCACCGGGGCGCTGAGGACTGGCGGGTCTTTTGAATCATCGCCAATCGTCCCGCCGCCCGTCAGCTCGTGAAGCCTGCGAGCACGCGAGCGATGGCGGGCCACTCCATCCCACCGCTGCCCCAAGCGGGCCGCCCGCGCACCGGGTATGGTTTCGCCGGGCGCTTACTGCGTCGGGAGGTTAAGCAAACCCTTTCGGACGGGTCGAGGTGCCCGTGCGCGAAAACGGCGGCCACGTGCTTCGAGCTTGTTAAGGTGGAGGAAGGTCTGTGGGCCTTCGCGCGCGTCAAGGGAATCGAGACGACAAACAACATTGTGGAACGAGCGTTGCGGCATGCGATGATCTGGCGGCGGATCAGCGGTGGGACCGACAGTGTGCAGGGGAGCCGATTCGCGGAGCGAATGCTGACAGTGGTTGCGACCTGCGGGCAGCAGGGCCGCAACGTCTTAGATTACCTGACATCGTGCTTTGAAGCGGATCGTCGTGGCCAAGCAATTCCCTCTCTCTTGCCAGTCACTCGGGCAAAATCTAAAGTTGCTTGATTCCATCTATCCCACCCTATGAACGGCTACCTTTGAAACACTGCAGCTTCTCCGAACGATCTTGGAGTTTGAGCGTCGTTGTGAATCCATATGAAAGGATTTTTGGAAGCATGACTGCGGTGTCCGATGGCGGCTTGCTGCATTGTTCTTTACGGCCAGAGTGCCATTCCGCTGGGCAAGCGGCAATAGCCATTTCCAGCTGATTCAAAACACCTATAGATGAGATTGCGTAAATGCTATGAATGGGGGGCAGACGTAGGCAAGTCAATCTGAACAACAACGCATTAAACAAGCTCACCAAACGCACGATTGTTTTTTGCTAGCTCGGATATGTCGCTCCGGAAAGGGGCGGTAATGTCAGTCGATGAGGCCAGGTGCGCAGTCCCGCGTGTCCTCAGTTCTCGCGACGACCAGCCTCTGGATACGGCCAGAGCTGAGGCGGCTCGTATAATTCCATCGACATCGAGGCTGACTTCCGCAAGTTGCTCGTCGCGCTCAGCGTGCAGCACAAATCGGTCAGGTACTCCGAGCCGTCCAACATGTGTGGTCGAAAGACCAGTCTCGTTAGCTAGCTCGAGCACGGCCGAGCCGAATCCACCTATCAACGAGGCCTCCTCGATTGTTAGTACGAAACCGCATTGCTCAATCGCTTTACAGATGGTTTGGCAATCCAATGGTTTGACGAATCGGGCATTGACCACTCCAACTCTCATTCCGTACTCGCTTCGTAATGAATCAGCCGCTCGGAGGGCATTGCCAACCATAGGTCCGCAGGCTAGAAACATCCCGTCGGTTTCCCACTCGAGAACCTCAGCCTGTCCGAGCTCAACTGGCTGAACCTCCCGCTCGATATTGTAAAGGCTGGCTCGAGGATACCGAATTGCTACTGGAGCCTTCTGTAGTAATGCAAATGCGCACATTAGTTCAATATCTTTCTCGTCGCTGGGGGCCATTACCACCATGTTTGGAAAGATTCGGAGATAGGAAAGGTCATACACGCCGTGATGTGTAGGGCCGTCTGGTCCAACCAAGCCAGCCCGATCGAGACAGAACACAACAGGCAGATTCTGGAGGGCGACCTCCTGGAATATTTGGTCATATGATCGTTGTAGAAACGTACTATAGATATCAACCACCGGTCGGGCGCCAGCCTTTGCCATACCCGCGGCAAATGCGACAGCATGGCTCTCACAAATGCCCACATCAAAGAATTGATTAGGAAAAGTATCTCGAATCTTTTGAAGTTTATTCCCTTCACACATCGCGGCTGTGATCACTGCTACCCTTCGATCACGACGGCAGGACTCAAAAAGAGCTTCGCTCACGGAATCGGTATATGTGCGGTTCGACGATGTTGTGATCGACACGACGTTGTTGCCGAACTTCTCAAACGGTGCAGGTGCGTGGAATTTAACTGGATCTTTCACGGCTGGTTCAAATCCGTGTCCCTTGTTGGTCAACACATGTAACAAGACCGGACCGTCTAAAGTCTTAACCCGCTCCAGGTAGCTGCGCAGCGTCTTCAAATCATGGCCATCGATTGGTCCAAGGTAAACAAATCCCAACTCCTCGAATAATATTCCGTGGCGAAGCGATGCTTTTATTGCATCCTTGAATTGCTGCAGCCAGCGGTCCGCGTATTCGCCAACCACCGGAATACTCGGAAGAAGTGACTTAAGCCGTTTCTTCCAATCGTGGTAGGTCGTAGACATGCGTGTGCGATCGAGGTAGTTAGCCAATCCCCCAACTCGCGGACAAATCGACATCTTGTTATCGTTTAGAATAACCAATAGCTTCGTCCCCAAACCACTAGCATTATTGAACGCTTCAAACACGATTCCGGAAGGCAAAGCACCATCGCCAAGAACAGCGACTGCGTGGCGATCGTAATTACCTATGAGCTCATCCCCAACCTTAAGACCAAGTGCTGTGGATGGAGCACAACCGGCGTGTCCAGTCATGAATAGATCGAATGGGCTCTCTGATGGATTGGGATAACCCATAAGTCCGCCCCTAGTGCGAATCGTATGCAACCGTTCAGCGCGACCGGTGATGAGCTTTTGCGGATAGATCTGGTGACCTGTATCCCAGATCAAACGGTCGCGAGTGAAGTCAAATGTGAGATGAAGGGCCAGACAGAGTTCGACAACTCCGAGGTTGCTGGCGAAATGCGCGGAGCGGCGTCCCACTACCCCGACCAACTCGTTGCGCATTTCGGCAGCAAGTTGGTTCAGTTCAGCTTCGCTCAATTGCCTTAGATCAGTGGGTGATTGGATTCTACGAAGCACCGATTCCATGTGGCTCATTAATGATCCCTTTCCAGGACAGCCGACGCCAACCGTCTTAACTTGTCGCCGAGTACACCAAACGGCTCAATCGCTAGAATGGCTTCCTCGGCTAACTCCTGAGCCCGACGACGGCTAGCGTCAACACCCAAAAACTTAGGGTACGTCCACTTGAGTAAATCGGAATCTTTGCCGACGCGTTTTCCCAATCGCGATTCCTCGCCCTGTACGTCCAGTAAATCATCGACGATCTGAAAAGCCAATCCGATCGCGCTTCCGTATTGTTCAAGTGCATTAATACTCATTTCGGGCGCGCCGACAATTACAGCGCCCATCTGGAGTGGAGCACAAAGTAGAGTTCCTGTCTTACGGCGATGAATGGCCTCTAACTTGCGCAGCTTATCTGCTGTTCCTACGGCGATGTTCTGATCGCTCTCAGGTTTTTCCTGCTCCGTGCATTCGCCCGCCTGAAGGTCTGCCATTTGACCACCTACCATCCCGCAAGCCCCCGATGCTTCGGCTAGGATCATAATGCAACGTAACGCAATCGACTCGGGCTTGATGTCACGAGCTAGAACTTCAAATGCAAGCGTAACGAGACTATCTCCTGCTAAGATGGCCGTCGCTTCGTCAAATGCTCTGTGACATGTCAAACGACCACGACGTAGATCGTCATTGTCCATCGCCGGAAGGTCGTCGTGTATCAGTGAATAACTGTGGACCATTTCTAACGCGCAGGCAGCAGGGAGCGCCATCACACTATCGCCATCGCATGCACTAGCGGCCATTAGACAAAGGATGGCGCGAAGTCGTTTCCCTCCATTAAGTGTGCTGTAACGCATCGCCGAAGCTAGCCGGCCCGGGCATGGAGTGCCAGGATCCTTGCTAACTTCCGGCAAATAGCTGTTCAAAGCTTGCTCGATGCGATGTCGTAGTTGGTCGACATGAGCACATAACGCTGATCTCTCAATCAAAGTCGCGGCAGAACTCATGATCGCTTCATTCGTCCCTATCTCGGATATTACCGAAGCGACAAGTCAGGACTCCATCTTGAGAACGCAAGCCAAGCAGAACAGTAAAAACTGGCTGTGGCACGAGGCAGGATATTGTTCACATTCGGGCCTCGTATGTCTACAGAACACTCTCAATTCCTTTCTGCCAGGGTGCACGACCATCTTTGCGCAGCAAAGCCATCTTAGTTATAGTCCGGTCTTGGATTCCGTTTCGCCTTTAGTCGCAACTGTTGAGAGGAGCCAGGGATGGCACGCGTCAAGGATCCGGCAGTCGTCAAGGATGATTTGCAAAACCTGTTGGGTGGCCTCGCCAAAGAGTTGAACCGCCGCATCTACGGCGAAGGGGGAATCCCCTGGGGGACAAAGTTCGCCGACATTGAGGAACTCGCCGTCCAGATCGGTCAGGAGATTTCCAGGGGGATGATTGAACAGGGGGGCGGCCGTCAGGCCGACGATGTTCCTTCCGAGGCCGAAAACTGTAGTGGGTGCGGTGTCTCGGTCGAGCCGACCAATGCTAATGAACCCAGGGCCGTGCAGACTCGAGTCGGCACGGCCCAATGGAACGAACCCAAACGTTACTGCCCCAAGTGCCGGGCAGCTTTTTTCCCCTCAGTCCCGGGCGCTGGGGATTGACCAGGGCAACTACAGCCCTGAGGTATTGAAGAGGATCGTCTATGCGGGAACGCAGCTCACTTCGTTCGCGCAGGGGAGCGCTACGCTTGAAGCTTTGGGCGGGTTGAGTGTCACTGTCAAGCAAGTCGAACGCATCTCCGAAAAAATCGGGCAAGAACGTGTCGATGAACGCGACAAAGCCGTTCAAGGGTTTCTTGCGTTGCCGCTGATGGATCAATGCAAATCGCCGGCGGCGAATCCCCCGCCCGAGTCAAACGTGGCGTGCGTGATGATGGATGGTGGACGTCTACAAATCCTCGATCGGAGCAAACGAGATCTTGATCTGACCGAAACTGCGGACGACGACCCACCCGAGCGGAATGGGCACTGGAGGGAGGATAAAATCGGTTTGCTGATGACCATGACCAGCAAGGTCTCAGCAGACGACCCATGTCCAAAAATCCCGCAGAATTTCATCGATCCGATGCGGATCTTCAAGCTAGCACGCGAGATCAAAGGCCACGTTGGTGCAACCAAGGACGAGTCAACCGAGCCGCCCGAATCCGATGCCGAATCGATGAGCGATGCAGGAGGGAACACGAACGCGGCTACCACAACGCCCAAACCGCGGGTTCGAACGATGGTCGCAACGAGGGAGCCGGCTGAGCGATTCGGGGAGATCTTGGCCTGGGCCGCGTGGGCGCGAGGCTTCGCGGCCGCAGTGCGCAAGGCATTTGTCGCCGATGGTGCGTCCACTAACTGGACGATCCAGAAGCGATGGTTCAGCAACTATGTCGCGATCCTGGATTTCATTCACGCGCTGTCGTATGTCTTCGCAGCGGCGATGGCGGGCCGAGGATTTCGCGCGGGCTGGGAGGCGTATACGGCCTGGATCCAACAGGTTTGGAGCGGTCGTGTAGAGGAGGTGATTACGGCGCTTGAGGTTCGACAATCCGACCTGGGAGCACCCGAGGAAGCTGATGGAGAAACCAGCCCGCGCCGCGTCGTGGCCGAAGCCCTGACGTATCTGCGGAACAACACGGATAGGATGCGTTACGAAGAGTACCGCAAGGCTGGATTGCCGATCACGTCAAGCCACATGGAGTCGACGGTCAAGATGTTCAACCGCCGCGTCAAGGGAACCGAGAAATTCTGGTCAGAGGAGGGTGCCGAAGCGATCTTGCAACTTCGAGCCGACCATCTGAGCGAAACTGAGCCCCTGGAAATGTTTTGGGAGAACAGGCAAGCAACGGCGACGGGGCGACGACGCTATCGAAGTTCGGGCTGAGAGAACAGGCTACATTCCTGGTCGTGCACCCTTTCTGCCAAACAGTCGACTCTCAACGGACGTTCCGCACATCCGCCCATGATTATCCGGGAATTTCGTCGGGCGGCAAATCACTCGGGTGGGTGGGCGATCGCGAGCGAGTTGGCAGTCGGGCACCTCTCGCAACGAGTGAGCGGTCGGGCAGTCAGGCGGCTCGATTATCGCAAAGGTTGTTATCCTCCCACGCTCACTCCTTGCGCTTCACCGTCGTCGAGACTGGCGGCATGCTGGCTGGCCACGTCAAATATCGTAAACTTTCGACATACCAAGCAGACGCAGCACCCGGCGTTGCAGCCGGTTCAATTGAGTCGTGAAGACCACAGCCGGTCGCCGCCCAACTTGCAGCGAGTGCCGTTGCACATCCTCAAATAGGTCAATCAGCCGTCGAGCTGTGGGATGGCGACACTTTCGACCCTCTGGGTAGAGTGGCAGGCTTTCAATCGCCTCCCGGTCCATGGCGCGACGCAGCTCGCGTTCAAGTAACGATTCAGCCAGGAGCACCAGAAAATAGACAGAGAGCAACGCCTGGATCCGGCTGGTCTCCTTGAGGTAAACCGGGGCGACTTCGAAGTCCGTCTTCAAGTGAGAGAACCGTTTCTCCAGCGCCGGCTGGCCCTTGTAAGCCAGCAACATTTCCAGGCCCGACAATGAATGGTCGTTCGTGATCAAAGGGAAGACACCGTCACCGGCCGTTTCCGCGACGAGTCGCTCGTGATCGATGTGATACGCCAGTTCAAAGCGAGTGCTCGTCTTTCTGACGCATCGCGTCTGATCATTCGGTCGACCTCGCCGGTCCTGGCGGAACTTCTCCTCGGTTCGCTCCTTGATCTCCGTGACTATCCAATTCCCAGCGCCGCGGGCCCGGAGGATTTCTTGAACGGCATCCACAACCTTCGCTTCTTGCCGAAACCGCGTCCGTGGAGACGAGAGCTTTAGGTGCAGCTCCGACAATTCGATCAAGGCTCTTTCGACCTGCTGATGACGCGCATGGGAATCCTGCTCGGCTTTGCGTGTGCTGTGGTACCAAACCAGTCGGTATCCTTCGACGCTCAACGAAGCCGGCTCGGAGATCGAGTACTTGTCCACAATCTCGCCGTTGTCATTTCGCTTGTCATGGATGTGTTGCCACTGGATTTGACCACGGCCAAGTAACTCCCGGAAGTCGCTATCCTCTGACCGAGTTCGCGGCAGTACAGTGAGAAATCGGCCTTGGCGTTGATGGATATGGGCCATGTTCTCGGCGCTGGCCAGCTTGCAGTCCGCGACGTAGAGGAAATCTCGCCTTTCCGTCAGACGACAGAGAAGATCCCAGGTGGCGCGGTGGGTTTGGTCGTCCGCCACGTTGCCGCTGGCAACCTGGAAGTACAACGGAACCGCACCGTCCTTGGCCACTGTGAGGATGTAAAGCAGTTGCTTGAGGTCTGGGCGATGATCCTTGTTGTAACCCCAAGTGATCGCCATCCTGGTCCGTTTGCCCCGCATTTCTTCCTTGGCCGCGTCAGCATAGGCACCATGGAAGGTGATCGTGGTGGAGTCGTTGTGGAGCTCGTCGAGGTCCACGTCGAATTCTGCCTCCTCAGCAGAATTTGTGTGTAAATTCTGGCTCAGGCAGCGCTCCAAGGCTGTGATACAACGCGATTTTCACTGCGTTGAATGTTCGAAAGCCATACGCCTTTCTGGTCGTCAGTTTCACCTTGTTATTCAGGCCCTCTGCGATTCCTGCTGAGATTGTCCCACGGGCCTTGAACCAATTCAGAATCAGCTCTTCATGGCTGCGAAGCATCCGAGCAACTTTCTTCATCGGCTCGATCTTTGATTGCATCGTCCTGGTCCACCATTTGTGCAGAAACCGACTCGCCCAACCGTGATACCTGTACATCCAGAAACGCTAAAAATCCTCTCGCAGCAAATAACTTCTGACGGATTTCAGGTTGTACTGCACCAGCTCGGCCAGTCTTAGCTGTCTGTTTCCGTGTCAGGTTCTCCGGTCGCTTTAACAGACGCCATCGCGCCCGTTTAAGGACTGGCTCGTAGCCATCCCGCTTCAGTCGCCGCGCCTCCTCAGCTCGTACTTCGTCGATTGCCTTATTCATCGCCTGCATGATGTGAAAGCGGTCGAGTACGTGGACCGCGCCAGAGACTTCTTGGGCCAGCACATTGAGATACGGCTTCCACATGTCGCTGCATAAATAGCGGATCGAGTTCTTGATCTCGTCAGTTGTGGTTTGGAAAAAGCCCCGCAGGCTCTCTGCGGTCCGGTCCAAGCCGACCCAGAGCAACCGCCTGAACCCAGCGTCGATCTGATAAACCAGCGTCAGGTAATGATGCCCCCGTTGCCACTGAACCTCGTCTACGGCGATGGCCTTGATTCCAGTCATTGTCCGTCTCGCCAAACCCCAAGCGACGGCATACTCGACCGAGCGATACACAGTTTCCCAGGTCGTATGGAATACCACGGCGACTTCCTGCCAGGAGAGCCGCCTGGCCCTGGCCTGATGAAAATCACCGATTTTTGGTGGCAATTGATCTTGCGAAATTCGAGAAATCTGTTGCGCTGTTTCCATCGTGGGAGGGAGTCCCTTTATTCGGACGGAGCCGGACGCGATGGCACGCACACAGAAAGACGACCGGGAAGCCCCTGGGTATTCCAGCCCTTGGCGGGTGCTTGCGCGATTTTTCGAGAAGAGCCGAGATCGTTGGAAGGCGAAGTACCAGGCTCTGCAGGCACGGATCAACGAGGTTCGCACCGAGGTGCGAGATTTGCGTCGATCGCGCGATCGATGGCGTGCCAAGGCGGAGTCCTTGGAAGAGCAGGTCAGAAACGTGCGTGCCCAAATGCGACAGCACGTCGAGCTGTCCCCCCCGCGCAGAGCCGGCTACCGTAGCCAGGCCCGACCCGGCTTTCGAGTTGATCCCAGCGCGGCATCAATTCAGCTTGGTGCAGATACTTCTGATATTGGGCTGGACCCTGGAGGGGATATCGCTCCGGGGCACATGCAGCGCTGTCAGCTGCATGCACGAGATGCCCGTGAGCTGGGGGTTCGACTTTCCCGTTCCCCATTTCACGACCGTGCGATTTTGGCTGTTGCGGCTGGCCTACCACAAACTGCATCGACCCAAGGAGCAAGGCCCCGACTGGGTGTGGATCACCGACCACTCCAATCAGATCGGCCAAGAAAAATGCTTCGTCATTCTGGGGGTGCGGCTCTCGCAATTGCCTCCGCCGGGTCAGGACTTTCCTCTCCGCCTGTCCCAGATGGAACCCATCGAACTGGAGCCGGTGACGGTTTCGGACAAAGAGGTGGTCTACCGCCAGTTGGAGGCCAACATAGCCAAGACCGGTGTTCCCCGAGCGATCATTGATGATCAGGGTGGCGACTTGGCTGGCGGAGTTCAGTTGTTCTGTCAGGCGCATCCAGAGACGATCGAGATTTACGACGCCAGCCACAAGGCCGCATGCCTGCTGAAAGCGCGATTGGAACACAATGAACAGTGGAAAGCGTTCACGACGAAGGTGGGCCAGACTAAATGCAGTATCCAGCAGACGGAATGGGCCTTTCTCATTCCGCCAAGCCAGAAGATCAAGGCACGCTACATGAATCTGAAGCCGTTGATCACTTGGGCAGTCAACACGTTGGCGCTTCTCGACGACCCTGGGCCTGAAGTGCTGAAGTACGGGACGAGGGAGCGACTGGAGGAAAAGCTGGGCTGGCTGCGCCAGTTTCGTGAGCGATTGGCGGACTGGTCGGAAATGCACCAGATGATCGACGTAGTGCTGCAATTCGTCCGTACTCAGGGGTTGTACCGGGAGGCGGCGAAGGACCTGCGAAGGCAATTGCGCAAGATGCGTGTGGGCGCCAGCGCGGCACAACTGCGCGACGACTTGACGGAATTCGTCGCTCGGCAGGCGAAGCCGTTGAAACCGGGAGAGCGACTTCCCGGTACCAGCGAGGTGATCGAATCGGCGTTCGGCAAATTCAAAACGGTCGAACGCGATCAAGCCAAAGGAGGATTCACGGGCCTGCTCTTGGCATTGGCTGCGTGCGTGGCAGAGCGAACTCAAGAGGTCGTCCATGAAGCTCTCCAGAAAACCAGAACCCGAGAGGGCATCGCGTGGATCAAGGCCAACCTCGGCAACACCGTGGGATCAAAACGCCGAATCGCGTATCGAGCTGCGAAGAAGTCGGTTACGAAAGCAAAGAAGCCAAAAGGCGCAACAAAACTGGAGGGAAACCATTTGCCCTCGGCCGCCTGATTTTCAACACGCCAGACTAGCCTGGATTCCCAAGGCGGCAAAGGTCACTAACAAAATCGCTCGTACATGGGTCAGAAATCCCGTGAATTCCCGTCTTTCCTCGATTGAGCTTGTTATTGTGTGTCAAGAATGATACATAGTCGTGCCGCGACCTCACCCCACGGATAGGATGAACGCCTATACGTTGATTGAAAGACGGTATTGCCTCGTTTTTGAGCGTTCGCTGCGTTCCCTGATCGAATCGATGGACACCGTTGTGTCAGGATGACACCGTGGCAGTATGGCTTATAATTCCAGAGAACGCCTAACGCTCGCTCGCCGGTTCCTCGAGCCCTCGAACTCCACTCATCGGCACTACGAGGCGCTGCGAGCTTTCTTCGTTGAGGGACTGAGCTCGGCTCAAGTAGCCGCCCGTTTCGGGTATACCTCGGGGAGTTTCCGGGTCCTTGTGCACCAGTTCCGTAGAAACCCCGGCCGCGTCTTCTTCGGACCGTCCCTACACCAGGCTCGGCCTGCCGGAAAGCAGCAACGGCTGCGTGAGCGCGTGGTCACGCTCCGCAAACAGAATCTCTCCGTTCACGATATCAGCCGTTCTCTCGCTCGCGATGACGAGTCGCTGAGCCCGGCGGCGATCGCAGCCATTCTGAAAGAGGAGGGCTTTGCCAAACTACCGCGGCGACCGGATGACGAGCGCCCCGACGAACCTCGTCCCATCGTCGCAGACGCGGCTGACGTCCGCCAACTTGACCTTGCTCCCCCAGCCGTGAGGAATACGTGTTGCGTGAGTTTTTCCGGCCGCGAAGGGTCGACTTGAGCGGGCGACGGCGCGCGGACGGGTAGCGGGCTCGCGCAGCGCTGCGAGCGAATGTCCTGTGATTTCTGCGGCGGCCGGCACCTGGTGACCCGAGAAACGCTCCGCTTGGACTAGGAGGTATCGAAACGAATCTGAATGCGACCGGCACGGGAGTGGTCAAACGCTTCGTCGCTCAGGGCGATGTATCGGAAGGCTTCCAACAAGCGGCGGGCGAGGTTCTTCAGGCTACCGAACAACTGCATGGGTGTCCGCCCAAACTCCGCCGCCGCATTGCGGAGCAAGCTGCCGACCTCGAGGACCTGCATGATGATGTGAGCGATCTGCAGCAAGTAATAGTAGGCTTTGAGCCTTTCCGGGTCGGTGCTGAAAGCATGTTCCAGGTTCAGGCCGCTATTCTTCTGACGATTGAATCCTTGGTTCTCAATGTGCCAGCGATGTCGTCCTCCTTTCGTGGCAATCTCCTCTACCGTGCGGATGTCAACCTTGAGGTCCGTGATCCAGGCGAATACGGTGATTTCGCCGTCGACCGTTTCCGTGCATTCGATCGCGTTAAAGTGCCAGGTTCGGCCTTGGTCATCCTGGTAGGACAAGCCGTGAACCCAGCGATAGACCTGGTGCACACCTTGGGGCGTAGAGCATGTCAGTTCATTGCTGGGGCAGAGCTTCAATAGCGCCTGAAAGTCCTTCCATACGGCAGGCATATGGCCCGGCTTGAATGTTAATACGTAGTTGCAATGGTAATCCTTGGCCAGTTGCAGGGTGCGGCCGCACGCATAGAGACTATCACCGGAAAGGCACGAGCGTAGTTGCGGGAAGCCACGACGAAGTTGAGGAAGCAAACGGGTCAGCGCCTTGAGCTCGCAATCTTGTTTACGAGCCTCGCCGGAAAGGGCGGCGTTGCTGTCCGAGTTTTCAATGAACTCACTGGCCATGGACAGGGTCAAACCCGCCGGTCCGAGTATTTTGGCTTCCAGGACCTGGTGCAGGTAAGCGGTGTGGGTCGCGTGACGATAGACCAAGCAATGCGGGCAATGCCGCCGCCGAAAAGCCAGATGACCAGTGGCATCGAGAGCCACGACGAACCTCCCCTGCAAGCGAGCGGCGTCCAAAGACCTCATGCGAATGAGGCGACGCAGCATGTGTGTTCGCAACTCGGCGAAAGGAGCAGCGCCAGTGTGTTCCAGGAAATGATCAAGGGTGTCGTGTACCGGCCGGGTCTCCTGCTCGGTTTGAGCGAATCGGTTGAAGTTGTTCAAGACCTCGGTGCCGCGGTCATCGAGATCGAAATCCAACTGCCTGCGACTGCCGAGCTGAAACAGATACAGGCTGATCCCCCACCAGATGAGGAATCGTTTGTGATAGATGACCAGCGGCAAAAACCGGGTATCGGGCACGCCATCCAGCCACCGATTAAACTCGGGCCAGAAGTGGTGGAATGTTGTGGCGAACGTCTCGCCGAGGCTTACGACCGGCCCTTTCGCCGTTTTCGTTCCTGGGCATGGCTGCGAACCAGTGCCAGGCTCAGTTGAGAGATCTCCTGGAGCAGAGCTTTGAGTCGGCGATGTTCGTCGATCCATGAACGAACCTCTTCCGTGAAGTCGACTGGAACGTAAACCGTGGCGCGTCTTGCCACGGTTGTTGAAGGTGAGCTGATGGCCACGATGCTTTTCGCCAGAGGCGCAATGGCAGCCGGGCTTACCACACCTGCGCTCGAACGAAACGAGGCTGGCAGCAAGCGCAGGTTTACGAGCGGCCACCTGCTTTACCCGGCTTTCGAGCATCCGCCGAATATTGGTGGGATGACGTGGGACTCGCACGGGTGCCTCCGAGCTGGCTAACTGAAAAGCACCCTAGCTTACCAGAAAATGGCCCAAAAGTGGGAAGTGCGAAGAAGGCGCAAAATGGTGAAAACCCTGAATCGGTCGTAAATCAGTGCGCCCAGAGGGCTTGGCTCGCGGCTAAGGTGCGAAGAAAATCGTGTTCCTCAGAGCTGTTGCTCCCCGCAGCTTTCGCACCAAGTTCGGTGGCCTGTTCCTCTTCGTCCCTTGGCTTGTCTCCGCTAACCTCGAAGCGATTCTCGCGCGGTCGGGATTTCCCGGCTCGAAGATGATCCCGGCCTCATGCGCCATACGATCTCTGCTTGCGCTCAAGCTCTTTGGCAACGCACGACACAGTCACGTCATGAGTTCGGTCCTCGACGATGGGCTGGCTCTCTTCGCTGGCTTGAACGTGATCCCGAAACGATCCTTCCTGGCCGAATACAGCAGTCGAATCGAACCCGCCTCCTATCCCAAGCTGATGCGCAACTGGTTCGATGCCGTCAGTCGTCTTGGCCTGAAATGGGGAACATCGTTCGACCTCGACTTCCATACGATCCCCTTTCACGGCGAGGACCCGCTGGTGGAGAAGCATTATGTCTCCAAGCGGAGCCGGCGACAGAAGGGGATGTTGGCGTTTTTGGCCCAAGACGCGAATACGCGGGTCTTCTGTTACGCCAACAGCGAGTTGCGCAAGGGCGAGCAGAATGACGAGATTCTACGGTTCGTCGAGTTTTGGAAGCAGCGGACCGGCCGGTTACCTGAGGAACTGATCTTTGACTCGAAGCTGACGACCTACGCCAACCTCGACAAACTGAACCAGATGGGGATCCAGTTCATTACATTACGGCGACGCTCCAAGAAGCTCCTCAACCAGATCGCCCGGACTCCGCCATCCGCTTGGCGTCGGACTGAGTTGGAGAGTGTGTCGCGCGCATATAAGACACCGCGCGTGCTGGACCAGCGGATCACGCTCAACGACTACGACGGGGCACTCCGCCAGTTGACCATTACCGACTTGGGGCACGAGAACCCAACGCTACTGTTGACCAACTATCTGGACCGGCCCGCCTCCCAGCTCATCGGTCGCTACGCCCAAAGGATGTTGATCGAGAACAACATCGAAGATGGGACTGATCAGAAAAAGAGCGCCATTTGAGATCATTTGGGGAGCGCTACCGCTGGCGTCTTGTTTCTGGTCTAGTTCTCCCAGAATCGCGCAAGAAAAGAGTCTTGTTCTTTGTCTCGTTCCTCCCAAGCGCTCTCGCGCCGGCCGCAGGAGACCACGTGATTGCCCGAGAGCACCTCGGACTCGCTTGTGGAGGGGGTGGGGGCTCGCAGCAGGTTTTCTTCCGCCGCCGTGCTTGAGCTCGGATGTGCAACCGATATGCTATAACTGATGTTTTCAGAGCTATGTCGCGCGAACGTGGAGTTGGGCCGTTAGCCATTCAACGAGAGAGGCCCAGAGGTCGTCTGAATTGGTCGCCAGCCGTCACGACGCCGGATCCCTCGTGTTCAACACGAATTTGCGGCCTCGACGAACGGCCGATCATCCCGGATGGGAACGACACTGTGGCCAGGGTCTTGTCCGATGCGCTGATGAACCCACGTACGGCACCTTTTCGACAGGAGGCACCTATTGGGCCAAACGCAGCGTTCCGACTCGAGTAGCGCGTGACCGCGCACAGCAGCTTCAACGTCCGGATCGGGTGTTCGATGCAAACTAAGTTCAAATGCACATGAGATGCTGGGATGTCCAATCCACCCTTGTGCAGCCTCGCCCCATAGTGCAGGGCTGCTCAAGCGGCTGGTTCCTTCCTTTGTAGACTCGCGTTGACCCCAGGCTCTGATCCAGAACCCGCGAGCAGCTTCCTGCGGGGGGCTTCGTCTTGACGATCTGGTCATCCTGTTTGTGGCCCGTGGCGGTCTGCGGCGAGGAATTGGCGGTGACCCCGTCTCTCATGCCAAGCTCAGCAAGCTCGAACACCTGGCCAACCCGTCCGTGCCAATCGCGGCCACGCCACAATACTGGCTCCATCTGACCCCGCGTTTTTCAGAGCGTGCCGAGCGGCGTTCGTCGTATGCCCCGGCTTCTCCGCGCACACCTCCCCGCTTCGGTTGGCGCCGCCTTACTGCTCAAAATTGTCGACAGCAGCCAGGAAGTGAGCCACTTTCGCAGCCAGAATTGAGCCACCGCGGTTGTTGCCGGACGAACCGCGAGTAGCGCTGATTAGTGACACCTATGCCGGTGTTCGATGTCAACATCCAACGAGAATTGCAGCGTCGTCGATGTTATCGATCGCATTGGTTGATTCAAATCGGCCTTCACCCTTGGCCTGAGGCTGATTTGAATCAACCAATGCGATCCGACAGCGGAAGATTCGAACGCAGAGGATCATCGTCGTGGATGTCGAAGCTAATTGTCGCCCATCAATAAAGCCCGAGAACGCTCCGCCAGCGTTCCCTGGGCAAACGCACTCGTCGCTTTTCCGGGACGATTTGACCGCGCTGGCGAGTCGCGGCTTGTTTTATATTTACAGATATAATACTTCTTGAATGACAGAATCTGACAAAGCTGAGAGAGCCACTCTGCGATTTTGAATGTTAGGCTCGGGGTCGGCAACCCAGTTTTCACCGTCGTTGCCGGCCGGCAACTCCGGTTGGCATACGCCGACTTCCTAGAGACCAACGCAAAGTGATTCTAGAACCTCGCAAGGTGTCGTCAAGAATATTCCGGAGAAAACGCCGAAAAAACGAATCGATAGAGCCACTCACCGCGATCAACTGATCGCAGAGTGGCTCAAGTGGCGCTGCGATAATGGCTCACTCTCTGGTTGCTGCTGACACAAAATTGGACCTGAATGCTTGCTCGGCCCCAGAAGACGGGGTCGACTTCTTCCACATGGATGCCCTGTCATCGGCGGTGGCGATGAAGGTCAGTTGCGACCTGCAACTGACGCTGATGGGCAGTAGTCTCTATCGCCTGCTAGCTGCTCGGATCGGCCACGGTTACGAGTCCGCCAAGTCCCGGCACCTGTTCCGCGATTTCATCGACGCCACAGCGTGGATCACGATCAGCGACGACGAAGTCGCTGTGAGGTTCCAGAGGCGCGCCCACAACCCGCTGCTGCTCGCTGCAGGATTTGATACCACGAACGCCAAGATTCCCTGGCTGGGAGGCAAGCGGTTGCGGCTGATCTTTGGGGAGGCTGCATACGACGCCGACGATGAGCATGGTGTAAAGTCGAAAACTAACATTGAATAAGCGACACATGTTTGATCGCATGGCAATTCTGTTAGTCGAAAGTGCCTCCTTGGGAATCCAGGCTAGCTCCCCTTTGCGCACTCCACCACGCAATCGTCGCGGGAACAACAAGCCCTGCTCACGGAAGTATCTGACGGTCGCGCAGCCGGAGCCGGTGCGTTCATAGGTGGTGAACAAGGCCCGCAGCGCATCCTGGACCCGGCGATCTGGATCGAGGACCACCCGGTCCTGCGGATCGTAAACCAGTCCGAGGGGTAGCGACGTCTTGAGCTCCCCGCGCCGCGCCTTGCTCAGAATTCCGCCCCGGAGCCGCGCTCGCAGGACATACAGCTCCGCCTCCGAGGTCGTCCCCTTCAGGCCAAGCAGTAGACGATCGTTGAATTGGCTCGGGTCATAGAGGCCATCCTCATCGAGGATCAAGGTGCCAGTGAGGGCGCAGATCTCCAGCAGGCGATGCCAGTCACTGTTGTTCCGGGCCAGTCGGGAGACTTCCAGGCCCAAAACGATTCCAGCGTGACCGAGGCTCACCTCAGCGACCAGGCGCTGAAAGCCTTCCCTGTCCGCCGCCGAGGCACCCGACTGGCCCTGGTCGCAGTCGATCACCTGGACCCGTTCGATGGGCCAACCCAGAGCGATCGCCCGCTCCCGCAGCGCGTATTGCCGCTGGGTGCTCTCGGTGTTTTCCACGACCTGGCGAAGCGTTGACCGACGAACATACAAATATGCGTCACGATCAAGATGGTTGGGGGAGACCTTCGTGGCATCGCTGTTCATAGGGAACCTCCGTTGGGGTACTGAGGGAGACGATCATGTTGACCAACACAGAGGCGGCTGAGTGGAGCAGATGCGGGGGGACTGTGAGCGCGGCGGGTCGGGGGCTGGACTGCCGCTCGCAGGGCTCCTGTGCGGGCCGAGGCCAGGTCCTCGCCCAGGCGACCAGGCCTCGGCGAATCAAGAGCGCATATCCACGTGCATGATCAATCGAAGATGATTTCGTCATGGCCCGCTCTCGCATCTCTTCGTAGCGAATGGTCCAGAGCTGATCGGGCAGGATGGGGACCTGGTCCCGAGCCGCGTCCGGGATTATCGTGGGACTTTTTTTCGTCTGCGCTCCAGGGCACGTTCGATGCTGCGGGGATGGACCACGATGCTGAAGTGCTCTCGAACCAACTCCGAGAGCGCGGCTGGTCGGAGCAACGGGTCGCGAAGCCGATGTTGGAGCAGGAAATCAACTACGACGTCGGAGAGCTTGTGGGCCTGACGAGGTCCAGGTCGTTGAGGAATCAGGCCCGGCAATCCGGCGCGATGATAAAGGGCCTGGGCTTGATAGAAGACGGGGCGGGAGAACCCGAACGCCTGAGTAACCACGCTGACAGAAGCTCGCTCGACGCGAACGCGGCGAAGCATCTCGTACTTGACCTGCGCCAGATCGCGCGAGTCGAAGAACTCGCTGTCGTGGAACAAGGGGTCTGCCACCCTCTCGGGGTGGGGGTTCAAGACGCCCTGCTGACGGAGTGATTCACCCTTAGAGTCCAGGGGTTGGGGCATTGGGACCTCCGGGGACTCGGCTTTGTGTAAATGCAATTATGCCTACAACGCGCGGCCTGTCAAGGAGTCGATGCCGTAAATAGTCGGCAAATATACGGAATAAACCCTGAATAGAAGCCATTATCGCGAGGATGCCGCACTGGTATATCGGCAAAATCTCCTTGACACTTGCGGCAAAATTCCCTTGACACATTCCCGTCCCTGGCAGGGGGCTCATGAACCTCCTCCTTGGCGAATCCGGGCGATGAGATGGGACAGCTCGAGTAAATCCTGGACGCGAAAGGGCGAGCGCCCTGCGGCAATCGCGACGAAGGGATCGAGCGACAAAAGGCTCGTCCATTGGGCAGGCAGCGAGACCAGCCGACCGGTGTCATCGTGGAAGTAAACACGATGCTCACGCCAATTGTGGCGATAGGTCACGAGGCTGAATTCACGCCCATGGAGCGGGTGGAAAGGATGAGTGACCTGAAACGTTTGAGTGCCACCGCTCAGATCCGGTGCACTTGACGGCTTCGCGTAATGGCAAGATCGAGCGATGGCATCGTTCGATCAAGTCAGAATGCATTCGTCCGGGAACACCTCTTTCAGTGGAGGATACCATTCGCTTGGTCGAGGGCTATGTGCGGCACTACAACGAGGTGCGACTCCATAGTGCAATCAGCTATGTCGCACCACTGGCCAAGATGTGCGGTCGAGACAAGCAGATCTTTGCTGACCGAGATCGCAAACTCGAGCCGGCAAGGAGTTGCCGAAAAGCAGTCCGCGCCCAGCAGCGTCAAATCGGTTGACGCAGGGCAAAACAGTTGTCAGTCCCATCGAATGGATCTACGATGGCCGATGGCCTGGGCGGAGGATAGGGCTCCGTGGCGACACGACCTGAGCACCGTCCCAGGGACCAAGACCGAAGGAAGGGCGGCAGGAAGCCGCCCCTCACCTCACCTTCGGGATTGGTACTAATACGCTAAATCGTTCCAGTCAATCGGTTCTCAACCAGTAGCTAACGACGAAATCCGGAAATTCCATTTCACGCTGAACCATTACAAGTGGCCGTTTCTCATTGCTTTAGGAGTTCACATTCAGTCGCGTAGAGTGTTTGTTGACGAGCGCGATCTTGACATCCGAGCCAATTTAGACGTGATCGTCCTTTTTTCTTCATCGCGACGCCAGACGTGACAACCTCATTCAACCGCGCGGTACTTTGGTATTGATCCCAGCATCGGCAGGGATCCGACGATCAACAACGCCAATGTCATGACCTGAGAAGGGACCGATTCCGTGAATACGCTTCCGACCACACCGGCTAATGCCGCGCAACGAAAAGTGCGGGTCGCCAATCAAATGAACGCACGTCCTATGCCACACTGGATTCTAGGTTGCCGAGAAGATTTGTTCTAATCTAGGAAGCAAGGTCCCGCGAAGAACGCGCAACTATCAATCTTGGCTCCAGATTCGTGGGGTATCGAGTGGATCACGAGCTTACACTACCTGGCGTAATTGGCTGCAGTCCAGCCTTACGCGACGTTATTCGTGTCACGCGTCAGGTATCACCATCGCGAGCCTGTGTTTTGATCGTTGGCGAGACGGGAACGGGAAAGGAACTAATTGCTCGAGCCATTCATGATCTAAGTCCACGGGCCACGGGACCGTACATTAGGGTTAATTGCGGCGCTCTGACCGAGAGCCTGCTTGAAAGCGAGTTGTTTGGCCACGTCAAGGGCTCGTTCACCGGAGCTGTGGATAATCGCACTGGTCGGTTTGAGGCAGCGCACGCGGGTAGCATCTTTCTCGACGAGATCAATAGCACTTCGCCCAAGCTCCAGGTAAAACTTCTTCGTGTCTTACAAGAAGGAGAATTCGAACGCGTAGGTGACAACAATACTAAAAAGGTTGACACCCGAATCATCGCTGCGACAAATCGCGACCTCCTTGAAGAGATCGAAGCCGATCGATTTCGCGAAGATCTCTATTACCGCCTAAATGTGGTGCCTATCTACTTGCCACCGTTGCGCGAGCGCCGCGAGGATATCGAACCACTCGTGTTGTTATTTCTCGAACGCTATGCCGAGCAAAACCGACGCACAATGCGGCGTGTTCACAGTAGTGCGATGCGCCTGTTGCGTGAGCATGATTGGCCCGGGAATGTCCGTGAACTACAAAACTACGTTGAAAGGGCTGTGATTCTTGGTACAGGGTGTGAGTTAAAAGTCGAACACTTGCCTCCGCAACTTCGAGGAAAACCTTTGCCACGACCGATCCGGCCTAGGGCGGGAGGAACTGATCTCACCGTGCTTTGCGCCGATCTTGTTCGTCAAGGTGTCAGTACCGCTGGACCAGTCGCCAACGACTTGTACGACCGCATTGTCAGACAGGTTGAACGCGAGCTCATTGAACAAGTTCTTCAGTCGTGTGACCGCGTTCAGATCAAAGCCGCCTCAAGATTAGGCATTAATCGCAATACCCTACATAAGAAGCTCTCTGAATATCGACTCGACGAAAGTGGACTCCGGCCGACGGGTGAGCCTAATCCATCTGATCCAAAGCTGCGTAACGGCGAGTTCGATAACGTTGGCGCTAACGAGGGTGCTGAAGAAGTCGGTGAATCGTAAGCGCTCAGCAAAACCATACCCGTTCGCGCGGGCGTCCGCCGGTTGCTCGCCACCAGTGTGGGCGCTTCGCTACGGCGTCCGCTCACACGCTCCGGTCTTCAAGCCAGACCGAGACCGGCTCGCCCGGCAAACCCTCCCGCGGCGAGACGATCTCCGGCCAGCCGCTGGTACCTGGGCCCGTGTGAGGCCTCTTGATCGCCATCCCGATGCCCGCGTCGTGGCCAATGCGCCATCCCCGTGTTGGCGCGGTGGTCCGTCGCAGCCACGCGCAAATAGATCACCCAATACTCAATCTTTCGCCTGGTCATGCCGTTTTTTTGAGTGTCTGCCGGACCGTTTCGGGACTGATTGATTCCACGATCTCCAGTTCCACCAGTTGGTCAGCGAGCAATCGTAGCGTCCAATGGCCATAGCCGGCTGGTGGCTTCCCCAACCGCAGAGCAATCAGTTTCGCTTCGGCGGCTCCGTCCAGCAATTTGGGAGTGGGAGACGTCACCCGTTTTTTGCGCACCAAGGCGGCCTCGAAACCTTCCAGAACGAACTCCCGGCGCACGTTCTCCACGGTCCGAACGCGACAACCGACAGCCTCGCTGACCTTCTCGTCATTCCAACCCGGACCGTCCATGTCCGCCTTGAGCAAGATCACCGCTCTCCGCAGTTTCTCCGACTTGCCTTTCTCGTTCTTGACCGTTGCTTCGCAGATTGCGCGTTCATCGTCCGTGAGCCGAACAATATACTTTTTGTTCATGGGAACCTCCTTGTAACTGCGGAAGTTCTCCAAAACCGACACTCTTGGCAATCCCAAGATTTAGATTGGACGGGGCACTAGCCTGGATTCCCAAGGAGGCACTTTCGACTAACAGAATTTCCATGCGATCAAACATGTGTCGCTTATTCAATGTTAGTTTTCGACTTTACACCATGCTCATCGTCGGCGTCGTATGCAGCCTCCCCAAAGATCAGCCGCAACCGCTTGCCTCCCAGCCAGGGAATCTTGGCGTTCGTGGTATCAAATCCTGCAGCGAGCAGCAGCGGGTTGTGGGCCGCACCTCTGGAACCTCACAGCGACTTCGTCGTCGCTGATCGTGATCCACGCTGTGGCGTCGATGAAATCGCGGAACAGGTGCCGGGACTTGGCGGACTCGTAACCGTGGCCGATCCGAGCAGCTAGCCTGGATTCCCAAGGAGGCACTTTCGACTAACAGAATTGCCATGCGATCAAACATGTGTCGCTTATTCAATGTTAGTTTTCGACTTTACACCATGCTCATCGTCGGCGTCGTATGCAGCCTCCCCAAAGATCAGCCGCAACCGCTTGCCTCCCAGCCAGGGAATCTTGGCGTTCGTGGTATCAAATCCTGCAGCGAGCAGCAGCGGGTTGTGGGCGCGCCTCTGGAACCTCACAGCGACTTCGTCGTCGCTGATCGTGATCCACGCTGTGGCGTCGATGAAATCGGGGAACAGGTGCCGGGACTTGGCGGACTCGTAACCGTGGCCGATCCGAGCAGCTAGCAGGCGATAGAGACTACTGCCCATCAGCGTCAGTTGCAGGTCGCAACTGACCTTCATCGCCACCGCCGATGACAGGGCATCCATGTGGAAGAAGTCGACCCCGTCTTCGATGTTGTTCTCGATCAACATCCTTTGGGCGTAGCGACCGATGAGCTGGGAGGCGGGCCGGTCCAGATAGTTGGTCAACAGTAGCGTTGGGTTCTCGTGCCCCAAGTCGGTAATGGTCAACTGGCGGAGTGCCCCGTCGTAGTCGTTGAGCGTGATCCGCTGGTCCAGCACGCGCGGTGTCTTATATGCGCACGACACACTCTCCAACTCAGTCCGACGCCAAGCGGATGGCGGAGTCCGGGCGATCTGGTTGAGGAGCTTCTTGGAGCGTCGCCGTAATGTAATGAACTGGATCCCCATCTGGTTCAGTTTGTCGAGGTTGGCGTAGGTCGTCAGCTTCGAGTCAAAGATCAGTTCCTCAGGTAACCGGCCGGTCCGCTGCTTCCAAAACTCGACGAACCGTAGAATCTCGTCATTCTGCTCGCCCTTGCGCAACTCGCTGTTGGCGTAACAGAAGACCCGCGTATTCGCGTCTTGGGCCAAAAACGCCAACATCCCCTTCTGTCGCCGGCTCCGCTTGGAGACATAATGCTTCTCCACCAGCGGGTCCTCGCCGTGAAAGGGGATCGTATGGAAGTCGAGGTCGAACGATGTTCCCCATTTCAGGCCAAGACGACTGACGGCATCGAACCAGTTGCGCATCAGCTTGGGATAGGAGGCGGGTTCGATTCGACTGCTGTATTCGGCCAGGAAGGATCGTTTCGGGATCACGTTCAAGCCAGCGAAGAGAGCCAGCCCATCGTCGAGGACCGAACTCATGACGTGACTGTGTCGTGCGTTGCCAAAGAGCTTGAGCGCAAGCAGAGATCGTATGGCGCATGAGGCCGGGATCATCTTCGAGCCGGGAAATCCCGACCGCGCGAGAATCGCTTCGAGGTTAGCGGAGACAAGCCAAGGGACGAAGAGGAACAGGCCACCGAACTTGGTGCGAAAGCTGCGGGGAGCAAGGTCAAGTTGGCGGACGTCAGCCGCGTCTGCGACGATGGGACGAGGTTCGTCGGGGCGCTCGTCATCCGGTCGCCGCGGTAGTTTGGCAAAGCCCTCCTCTTTCAGAATGGCTGCGATCGCCGCCGGGCTCAGCGACTCGTCATCGCGAGCGAGAGAACGGCTGATATCGTGAACGGAGAGATTCTGTTTGCGGAGCGTGACCACGCGCTCACGCAGCCGTTGCTGCTTTCCGGCAGGCCGAGCCTGGTGTAGGGACGGTCCGAAGAAGACGCGGCCGGGGTTTCTACGGAACTGGTGCACAAGGACCCGGAAACTCCCCGAGGTATACCCGAAACGGGCGGCTACTTGAGCCGAGCTCAGTCCCTCAACGAAGAAAGCTCGCAGCGCCTCGTAGTGCCGATGAGTGGAGTTCGAGGGCTCGAGGAACCGGCGAGCGAGCGTTAGGCGTTCTCTGGAATTATAAGCCATACTGCCACGGTGTCATCCTGACACAACGGTGTCCATCGATTCGATCAGGGAACGCAGCGAACGCTCAAAAACGAGGCAATACCGTCTTTCAATCAACGTATAGGCGTTCATCCTATCCGTGGGGTGAGGTCGCGGCACGACTATGTATCATTCTTGACACACAATAACAAGCTCAATCGAGGAAAGACGGGAATTCACGGGATTTCTGACCCATGTACGAGCGATTTTGTTAGTGACCTTTGCCGCCTTGGGAATCCAGGCTAGGAGGTATCGAACCGGATTTGAATGTTACCGGCGCGGGAATGGTCAAAGACTTCGTCGCTCAAGGCGATGTATCGGAAAGCTTCCAGCAAGCGGCGGGCGAGGTTCTTCAGGCTGCCGAATAACTGCATGGGTGTCCGCCCGAATTCCGCCGCCACATTGCGGAGCAAGCTGCCGACCTCGAGGATCTGCAGGACGATGTGAGCAATCTGTAGCAAGTAATAGTAGGCTTTGAGCCTTTCCGGGTCGGTGCTGAAAACATGTTCCAGGTTCAGGCCGCTATTCTTCTGACGATTGAATCCTTGGTTCTCAATGTGTAATGTGTAATGGTTCAGCGTGAAATGGAATTTCCGGTTTGCGGCGTTAGCTAGTAGTTGAGAAAAAAACGAGTAAAAACGATTTAGCGCTTTGGTACCAATCCCGAAGGTGGAATACGGGGCGGCTTCCTGCCGCCCTTCTTCGGTCTTGGTCCCTGGGACGGCGCTCAGGTCGTGTCGCCGCGGAGCCCTATCCTCCGCCCAAGCCACTCGCCATCGTAAATCCACGCGATGGCATTAACAACTGCTCCGAAATCACGTCAGCAAACTTGACGCTGCTAGGCCCGAACCGCCTGCCGGCGGCTCCTTGCTTCGTCGAGCTCACGATCTCGGTCAGCAAAGATCTGTTTGTCGCGACCACACAACTTGTCCACCGGAGTGACATAGCCGATCGCGCTGTGCTGCCGCGCCTCATTGTAGTGCCGGACATAGCCCTCAATTAGGCGAACGGCATCGTCCACTGAGAGTGGTGTGCCAGGACGGATGCATTCCGACTTGATCGAGCGATGCCATCGCTCGATCTTGCCATTGCTTTGGGGATAGTAAGGCGAAGTTCTCACATGCGTCACACCGCATATGCGAATAAACTCCTTGAAGTCTCGAGCAATGAACTGTGGACCGTTGTCACTGATAATCCGGGGAGAGACACCCGGATAGCACTCGCGTGCTCGCTGGATGATCGTCTCGACGTCACTTTCTTCCATTTTCGGGCGGATTTCCCAGTGCACGATCGATCGGCTGTAGCCATCGAGCAAACTGCAAAGGAAGAAAAAGGTGCCGAGGATGTTGATATAGGCAATGTCGACGTGCCAGTGCTCGTGCGGACCCAGCGGTTGCTGGAACCCCGTTCCTTTGAGCGAAGGCTTGGTGTTGTGGCGGTTCATTAGACCGGCGTCACTGAGCACTCGGTACACGCTGGACGGGCTGGTCGCGACAACATCGGCATCGAGCATCATGAACGTAAGCCTGCGGTAACCCTCAAGCGGATTCTTGTCGTGAAACTCGATGATCGCCTGCTTTTCCCAGTCTTCGAGCCACCAGTTGCGGGGAATCCAGCCGTTGTGTTCGTTGACTTTGCCGTAACGCTTTCGCCAGTCGTGGAACTTGCTCAGACTGATTCCGATCCACTTGACGATTTGCTTGGCCGGGATTTCCGTCCGGTCCGACCAGTAACGAACGTCGTCGATGATCTGATCGCGAGTGTCGTGGGGAACCCAGGCTCGGGTCAGAGTTCCCCAAGCACTTTTTTTAGTTTGACGTGCTCTTCCAGCAGCTCGGACACAACCTCGTTCTTGCGCTGAAGCTTATCCTGAAGAGCAGCGATTTTGCGCTCCTGGTGCTTCTCCGGTGCCGAGCGCGTCTGCCCGAAGGCTGTGGCCCCGTTCTCGAACAACTGTTTCTGCCAGTTGTAGAACATCGATGGTTGGATGTCGTACTGATCACAAAGATCAGAGACGGGGATACGTTCGATGAGATGGCGTCGCAGGATGGCAACTTTCTCGACCGCATCGTAGTGCTTACGTGACTTGCTCATGGAAGACCTCCCATTCGAGTTATAAGCTAACTCGAAACCGCGGTCATTCCATTTCCAACTGATTCAAAACACCTGTCGCATCTGCCGACCAACGTTCACCTCATCAGCCACGTCCATCCCAAGGGCGCGCTTTACGAGCGTGCCCCCGTCGAGAAGAAACGAGGCAAAGGAGCGCCTCGAAAGAAAGGCGTCCGTCTGCCGAGCATGGCCCAATGGGCTAACGACGTCAGCCAACCTTGGACCGAACTTGAATTCAACCAGTTCGGTTTGCATGCCACGCTCGCCGTCAAAACCATCAAGGCCCTCTACTACAAGGCGGGTGGAGACCGCGAACTGACGATTGTCTTGGTACATGATCTGGAGGGGGAGCGCCCCGATCAGATGTTCTACTGCACCAAGCTTGATTGGAGCGCGCGGCAAATCCTGACGGTGTACTCCTATCGCTGGGCGATTGTGTTAGCAGCGGCCAGGAACTGAGCCATTATGGCAGAGCCAGTTGAGCCATTCCGCGACTGCTCGATCGCGGCCAGTGGCTCTCTCAATTCAAATTCTCCGTATTCTTTGAAGAATGTGCTTGACGATGCTCTGCCGACTTCTAAGTTCAGGTTTCGCACATTCTGCAGGCGTTTCGCGAACGGCGCGGCCGGTAATTTTTCACCGGGCGGTCACGCTCGACAGTGCCACTTTATCGTAAGACGTACGCAGGAAGAGAGGTCATCCCGCTTGAGCGAGAAGATCGGTGATCTGTGCAATCCAGGCTTTTGTGTCGTTGCGATTCGGACGCACGCTGCAGGTTTTCTCCTCCAAACTGACACGACGCAGTGTGGTCAGAAGATCAGCAAATGAAGGTTCCTGCTTCCGCGAATACCACGGCCGGTTCGGAAAACGAACGAATCGATGACCGGTCGTGTGGAACCACACCACAACCATGCTGTAGAGAAGTAGCGCCATCGGCGCAGTCCGCTCGACCGCCTTGGGCACACGATTGGCGGGGTCATCGAGTCCGAGAAGTTGTTTACAATTCTCGAAAGTGCATTCGATCGCCCAACGGAAGGAGTATGCTGTCAGGATCTGCCTGGCGCTCCATTCTAGCTTGGTGCAATAGAACATCTGATCCGGGCGCTTTCCCACCAAGTCGCGCACCAAGACTATCGTCAACTCGCGGTCTCCACCTGCCTTGTAGTAGAGAGCCTTCATGGTTTTGACCGCGAGCGTCGCATGCAGCCCGAACTGGTTGAATTTGAGTCGAGTCCAGGGCTGGGCCGGATCCTTGGCCCACTGGGCCATGTCGGGCAGACGGTCCCCTTTCTTTCGAGGTGCTCCCTTGCTTCCCGCCTTCTTGATCGGGGCACGCTTGTAAAGCGCACCCTTGGGGTGAACGTGGCTGATGAGGTGAACGTTCGCCGGCAGATAAGAAAGGATGCTCTTGCCCCCGTAGGCGCTGTCACCTGTGAGAATGATCTCGTCGTCGGGGTACCATTTAGCCACCAACTCGATAAGTTCGCGAGCCAGTTCAGGGCGGGTACGGTGATCGGGATTGGGTTTGGGTGTGGAGGCTCTGCCGCGGCTCTTTTTCCCCTTGGTGAGTCCTTGTCGATTGCGGTAGAGCCGCACAATGATCGGCAAGGCGAAGACTTTCGTGGGCGCCCAGAATGGCTTCACGACGATCAAGCAGAGCACAACCCAATCGTGTCCCCAACTGACCAGCGGCTTGGCGCGACTGGAAATCAGCGGATCGTAGTGCATACCGGCGCCATAGAGAGTCAATCCCCGTTTGCGGCAGAGGGTATCATCGACGGCCCAGAACAAAGTGGAACCGGGAGCCAGAATTGTTCCGACCAATTTAGCCAGGAACAGACCCAAGATGTCGATGTCCCAGGCAGCCTCGCTGAAGAAGCGATGGAACCGACACCAATGCCCATTGCCAACGTTGCCGCCGGCGAAGATGACCTCTGTCACGTAGCGGTGCCGATGGGAAAGGATCCAGCCCGTTACAATCTCCAAGAAGGTCTGAAACGTCGGAGTCGTGAAGACGGAGGCAAAATCCTGTAGCAGCTCAACGAACGAAGCGGTAAGTTCCATGAGTCGGCTTCCTTGCCTTGGTGCCTATTTGGATTGTTTGGCCCAGACAGGATGCCAAAAACGGGCAAGGAAGCCGACATCAATTATCGCGACGCGGCCCTCCCCGTGCGGCGCCGAACCAGTCACGACGCGGCCAAATCACGCATCAACGCATACGCGGTCAATACCCGCGAAATGTGCGAAACCTGAACTTAGAGCCGGTCGTCTTCCAAAACCGGATCGCTCGTGAGGGAGGCGCAGTTTCGGCGAACCGGTTCGATTGAACGAATGTCGGCCAGGGGGAGCCTCGCCAGGCATTGACGCCTGTCTTCGATCGCGCTCGGCGAGAGATTTGGAGCAAATGAGCCGCCCGTTGGCCGATCCTCGGACGACTCGCGCACGCAAGGTTCGCAGATCGTTGGGAGGGAACCGTCCCGGCGAGGATCGCCAGCAGCAGAGCTCAGCTCGAGCGTCGCTCCAAGACGAACGTCGAGATCGAGAAGACGACCAACAATATGGGCTCGGCCTGTCGAGACTCTGACCACGCCTCCCAGATGCTCGCTGCGCTGGCACCATGCAGCGCTCAGCGCTCCGGGACCGTCAACCTGGCTCAAGTTATACCAGTGGTCGAGCCGGCGGATCAGGTCGCGGACCAGCTCGGATCGATCGACGCGGGCACCTCTTCGCTCAATTTGGAGTGAGGTTGCGAAGTCGGCCAACTCAGGCGGAAAGTCTTGGCGGGGCAGGTTCGCGTTTAAACCGATACCGATCACAGCGCCCCAAGCCCTCTGGCTGATGGGCGTTCGACCGGGCGCGATGGACCGTTCGACGAGGATCCCGGCGATCTTTCGACCATCAACGCGGACGTCATTGGGCCACTTGATACGGGCGTTTCGGCCGGTCCATGAGGAGACGACCTCGGCAACAGCGATCGCGCCGAGTGCAGTCAACCAGGCCTGACCTGATCCGTCGGAGGAGTCACTCGTCATCAGATACCCGGGTGGGAACACCAGCACCGACATCAAGATGGACGTTCGAGCGGGAGCGGTCCACGACCGGCCTTGGCGGCCTCTGCCGGCGATCTGTTCCTCGGCCAAAACGACTAGGCCGTTGTTGGAGCGCGAATCTCCTGCCCGAATCGCGAGGTCGTTCGTGCTGGTCACACGGTTCCACACCACGATACGTCGCCCGATCCAACGCGCTCCGAGCTCATGTTCGATCTGATCGGGGCAGAGGCGCTCGGCAGGCCCTACATACGATGCGCCTCGGTAGGGGTGCTGCACAATCTCAAACCCGAACTTAATCAAGGAGGCCAGGTCGCTTCGGACTTGCTCCACGTTCGGACCCAACTCGGAGAGCGGCAAGTAACTGCCGTGAACCGCGCGAAGCCGGTCGAGAAGTCCAATATTCAAGCTCGATTCTCCGTGTGAGACAACACTATTCTCCACTTCGTGCATACGGAATCGATGACTCAGGCGTTGGGTGGAGCGCGATCGTAGTCCAGCGCGATGTCGAGCGCCGGCGCAGAGTGGGTCAACGCTCCCACGCTGATGCAATCCACGCCGGTCTCAGCAAATGCTCGTACGGAAAGAAGATTAATACCGCCTGAGGCCTCGAGTTTAACCCGTGGTGCGGCGATATTTCGACGTCGAACTGCCTCGGCGACCTGCTCGGGCCCAAAGTTGTCGATCAGGATCATATCGGGAGAACAATCGAGGCGCGATCAAACTGATCGAGGGAATCGACTTCAATCTCGATGGAGGTGCCGAGCGGAGTCGATATTCGGGCGGACGCAATCGCGGTTGCGTACGGATCCCGCTCGGAGGCTCTGGTGTTTTCCTTGATCCAAGCCAGATGATTGTCCTTGATGAGAACAGCGTCATAGAGACCGAATCGGTGATTGGATCCACCGCCGCAGCGCACTGCGTATTTCTCAAGAAAACGCCAGCCCGGCGTCGTCTTGCGCGTGTCGAAGATGGCCGCAGGAGTGCCATGCGTCTCGGCTACGTAGCGCGCGGTCAAGGAGGCGATTCCGCTTAATCGTTGCAAAAAATTGAGCGCTGTTCGCTCCATAGCGAGCAGCGACCGCATTGGACCGGTAAGGCATCCGATCAGGCTACCTCTTTCGAGTCGGTCGCCATCGTCCATTTTCGCCGTCCAGACCGAATTCAACTCGAATTCTCTGGAGAGGAACTGCACGGCAGGCAAGCCGGCAAGCACGCCAGAAGATCGGGCGACGAGTCGGGCGGCACCGTGGGCATCGCCGGGTATTGTTGCCTCGGATGTGATGTCGCCTCGCTGGCCGAGATCCTCCTCCAGCGCAACCGCGATCAAAAAACGGAGGTTTTGCTGCTCACGCTCGCCGAACTTGTGACGCAACGCGCTCACGAGGCGCCCTCCCCCTTCGAGCTAACACTACGAGACTCGGCCAAGTGTGTGAATTGTAATCAGGGGCCTTTTTTGGATGCTGATTTGGCCTTGTAGTAGACTGGAGATTGCGGCGTAGATGACTTTTCGTCCGAGTCGTGAACTTCGACGGGAACTTCGACACGGGCCGGCACGTCGCGGCCCTGCGAGAGGCTGACCGCAGTGGTGATGGCTTTACGTATGACACGATTGGGGGCAAACGCGGCCACGGCGGCGAAGTCACCGGCCCTGGTCATGTCAGCGGGGTTTCCATCGGATGCAAACGCAGACTGGACGAAAAGACGATCCGGAATCAACTCACTCATCGCCAGCCGGGCTGCGGAAGTGCCAAGCCCGTCGATGGCGAAAACGAGAACGAGCTTCGAATTTGTGGTGAGCTTCTCCTTCAGGAGTTTTGCGCCAAATCGGCTGATTTTGAGAAACTGAGCTCCTCCACGGTGGTAATTCCAGCGTCCTTGAGAGCATTGCGGATCGCGATGCTTCGCTCGTGGGTGAAGGGGTCTACGAATTTATTCGCCAAGAGCACCGCCCCCCCATGGGGATCAAGCTGGGCGTTCTTGGCATTGCGGATCGTCGAGGCGACTAGCTGACGCGCCGACTGGGTAAACGACGGCGGAGCGACTAATACGAGAGGCCTGGAATTGGCGGATTCCGGTATGGCACTCCGTGCTGGGCCGGTCGCGTTCGTGGGCACATTGGAATTCTTTGCGGCGCCATCGGTTGCTGTCGCCGCACTCGCGTTTGGGCTCGTGGCGGCAAGCGGCCGGTTGACCAGGACAACGGAAATTCCGTCCCCGTGGGCTTTTTGAAGGACTTCAGCCATGCGACTATCGCATGGGTCAGCGGGCTCGACGATGAGCGCAAGGGGATGGCGAGCGATGGCCTCGCGGACGAACTCGACTTGGTGTGAAGGAAGGTCGGCATCGCCCAAGACTTTGGCTCTGAGCCTAACCTTGTCGATCCCCGCCTGCGTGCGCGCTGCGGCCATGACGCCGTCAATCTCAATTGGATCTCGTCGGTCCAGGATCATTTCTACCGAACGAGCGCCTGAGGAGGCGCCTTCGAGCCCCGGTGCCGGCACGTCGATCGTGTCTTCGGACACCGCACCCCGAAGACCGTCGGGCGGTGGCGGGAGGAAGGTACCTTTCGAATCGCACCCGATTAACATCATGGCGGAGGAAACCGCCAACACGGCGCCGGCTGGAACCACGAACATCCTGGACAGCCCACGGAACTTTGGCGCATTCGCGCTAGATGGGAGTCGGAAATAGCCGAACATCGGTTTCTCCCTTTTAGGTGATTCAGCGACGAGCTCGCGGGCGGTTAGCAAGAATCTTACCGATGCGAGCGCTCCCGAGAGCTGCTCACGGTCTGACGCTCATAATCAATTTTACTGCGAGACGGGTCTAAATGGCCACTGAATAGCGCAACGAGGCTCCGCCTTAGTTCAAGTTTCGCACATTCTAAGGGCGCTTTGCGATCGGCCGGGGCCCGCATTTTCGTGGCACTCGGTTGCGCGTGACGGAACGGGTGCAGCTTGAATGAGCCTGGTCGACGCGGATCACGCCACTCGGCTGAGAAGATCGGTGATCTGCGCGAGCCAGGTTTTTATGCCACTCTGGTTTGGAAGCACTGCTCGAGTTTTTTCCTGAAGGCTAACGCGGCGAAGCGTGGTCAATAGATCAGCAAACGAAGGCTCTTGCTTCCGTTGATACCATGGGCGGATGGGAAATCGGACGAATCGATGCCCGGTCTGGTGGAACCACACTATGACCAAGCTATAGACAATCAGCGCAATCGGCGCAGTACGTTCGACCGCCTTGGGCAGTCGATTCGCCGGGTCTTCCAGCCCCAGGAATTGTTTGCAATTCTCGAAGGTGCATTCAATCGCTGTCGGTAGCGGTCAGAAACTGAGCCATTATCGCGGCCAAATTGAGCCACCGGCATCGTTGCCCAGCGAGTCATTGGTTAACCAGTTCTGTGCATCGCGGCGGTCGTGGAAACGGAGAAAGGAGTACGTCAGCGCCTTTGCCGCGGAAGAAGGGAAGCCGTGGCCCCAGGTCTTGTCACCTTATCTGAGCGACTCGAATGCCCAGGGATCCAACACCGAGGTATCAGCTCTGCTTCATTGTCCCCCAAGTGCTCCCCGTTAGCCCCTCTTGCCGAGCCCGAGCTGAGCCTTCTCTACTCAGAGACCACGTGGCAGTGATGGTAACATTATACATTTATGCGCTTATGCGCAATCAGTAGGAGGGTAACTTCCGCCATGTTCGATGTGCCGCGCTAAATTCTGGCAACTCTGATCTCTCGGGCGGTTGCCGGCCGGCAACTCGGATCGATCTGAGCCCGACTGCCTCGAATCAGCCCGCGTCATTCTTAGTTCAGGTTTCGCATTTTTGGGGTAGCATAGTCAGGTATATGTTGATGTATGCAGTCGTGAGTTTTCCGCCGCGCATTGTCGGGGCGATCATCGTATTGCTGGAAGTGATGTCGGCTTCCTTGCCCGTTTTTGGCATCCTGTCTGGGCCAAACAATCCAAATAGGCACCAAGGCAAGGAAGCCGACTCATGGAACTTACCGCTTCGTTCGTTGAGCTGCTACAGGATTTTGCCTCCGTCTTCACGACTCCGACGTTTCAGACCTTCTTGGAGATTGTAACGGGCTGGATCCTTTCCCATCGGCACCGCTACGTGACAGAGGTCATCTTCGCCGGCGGCAACGTTGGCAATGGGCATTGGTGTCGGTTCCATCGCTTCTTCAGCGAGGCTGCCTGGGACATCGACATCTTGGGTCTGTTCCTGGCTAAATTGGTCGGAACAATTCTGGCTCCCGGTTCCACTTTGTTCTGGGCCGTCGATGATACCCTCTGCCGCAAACGGGGATTGACTCTCTATGGCGCCGGTATGCACTACGATCCGCTGATTTCCAGTCGCGCCAAGCCGCTGGTCAGTTGGGGACACGATTGGGTTGTGCTCTGCTTGATCGTCGTGAAGCCATTCTGGGCGCCCACGAAAGTCTTCGCCTTGCCGATCATTGTGCGGCTCTACCGCAATCGACAAGGACTCACCAAGGGGAAAAAGAGCCGCGGCAGAGCCTCCACACCCAAACCCAATCCCGATCACCGTACCCGCCCTGAACTGGCTCGCGAACTTATCGAGTTGGTGGCTAAATGGTACCCCGACGACGAGATCATTCTCACAGGTGACAGCGCCTACGGGGGCAAGAGCATCCTTTCTTATCTGCCGGCGAACGTTCACCTCATCAGCCACGTTCACCCCAAGGGTGCGCTTTACAAGCGTGCCCCGATCAAGAAGGCGGGAAGCAAGGGAGCACCTCGAAAGAAAGGGGACCGTCTGCCCGACATGGCCCAGTGGGCCAAGGATCCGGCCCAGCCCTGGACTCGACTCAAATTCAACCAGTTCGGGCTGCATGCGACGCTCGCGGTCAAAACCATGAAGGCTCTCTACTACAAGGCAGGTGGAGACCGCGAGTTGACGATAGTCTTGGTGCGCGACTTGGTGGGAAAGCGCCCGGATCAGATGTTCTATTGCACCAAGCTAGAATGGAGCGCACAGGCAGATCCTGACAGCATACTCCTTCCGTTGGGCGATCGAATGCACTTTCGAGAATTGTAAACAACTTCTCGGACTCGATGACCCCGCCAATCGTGTGCCCAAGGCGGTCGAGCGGACTGCGCCGATGGCGCTACTTCTCTACAGCATGGTTGTGGTGTGGTTCCACACGACCGGTCATCGATTCGTTCGTTTTCCGAACCGGCCGTGGTATTCGCGGAAGCAGGAACCTTCATTTGCTGATCTTCTGACCACACTGCGTCGTGTCAGTTTGGAGGAGAAAACCTGCAGCGTGCGTCCGAATCGCAACGACACAAAAGCCTGGATTGCACAGATCACCGATCTTCTCGCTCAAGCGGGATGACCTCTCTTCCTGCGTACGTCTTACGATAAAGTGGCACTGTCGAGCGTGACCGCCCGGTGAAAAATTACCGGCCGCGCCGTTCGCGAAACGCCTGCAGAATGTGCGAAACCTGAACTAAGGCAGGGCGAACAAATAACATTTACAACTTCTTGCGGCGTGGTTTGATGGAGTAGTTCCAATCGTCGTGGAATTTTGCGCGAGTGATGCGGAGGTGTGCGAGTTCTTCGTCGCTGACAGCAATCCCGGTTTCGTAGCGACGAGGGTCGATCGCGGCGCGAACGGTGAGCCCCGCCTTCGTGGTAGTGCTTGCTATCAGATTGACTATGACTTCGTAGGTGGTGAGCGGCCAACCGCGCCAGTTCTTGGTAATGAAGCAGAACAACCGATGCTCGATTTTGTTCCATTTGCTGGTGCCGGGCGGAAAGTGGTGGACATGCAACGTGATGTCCAACTCGTCGGCCAAAGACTGCAGGGACTTCTTCCACAAACGATTGCGGCTGCTGTTGCTGCCACCTCCATCCGCCGTGATCATCAGTTCGGTGGCCTGCGGAAACCGGGCCGAGCCCATTTCATTCCACCAGCGGTGGATGCTCGCGCAGGCGAACTCAGCCGTATCGTGATCGATCCCCACGCTCACCCAGCCTTCGTTGCAGGCCAGATCGTACACTCCATAGGGAATCGCCTTGCCCAGTTTCGGGTCGGGAAAATCGTGGACGTTCACCTTTTCCGGTTGGTCCTTGGGATGCCATTCCTCACCCGCATTCACAACTGTCCGACTATAAGTCGAAGAGGTTCAACTGGTTAGAGGACGGTGGTTGCGGATTCTGTAGTTTTGATCCGCTCAATGCCTGAAAAATAGGGGTTTTCTCGAAGAGTGTCAGGCTGAGGATTTGCAAGATTTCGCTGAGGCTGCGTTCAATACCGAGTTCCCTCCTGACGATGGCCACAAGCAACTAAATGCTGATTGCGATCCACACTTGAGTTCTCACTGCGTTGTCGCTCGTTCCATAAAAGGCTTTGATATACAAATTCTGTTTGATCCATTTGAAAAACAGCTCGACCTGCCATCGACACTTGTAGAGTTTCGCGATCGTCAATGCAGGTAGGGTGAAGTTGTTGGTCAGGAACACGAACCTCCGGTCGTTCTCGGCGTCGTAGAACGCGACGCGACGCATCGGGTCGGGGTACAGCCGCGACGTCTTCGGGCCCACCAGCACGATCGTTTGGTCGCTCCGTAACCCCGTCGTCTTGTCGACCTGCCGACGGGCTCGGCGGGTGAAGTCGAGACCGCGCTTGGCTCGCGTTACGAAGAACGCCGAATACGTCGTGAACCGATAAAGACGTTGAAAATCGACATATCCTCGATCCATTACGTAAAACGCGCCGGGCTCGATTGGCAGATGATCGAGAACCGTCACATCGTGGGTTTTTCCGTGGGTAATTCGCACAAAGGTGGGGATGTTGCCGCGCAGGTCGACGAGCGTATGCAGCTTCACCGCTCCTTTGCGACGACGGAATCGCGCCCAGGGGAACAAGCTGAGGCAGAGGTCGATCGTGGTACTGTCGAGGGCGTAGACCGTCTGCTCCAACTCGACGCCGAAGGGCTGAACAACGACAATTAACTTTCCCCACCGGCGACAATTAAGATTCCCCAGCGCAGCGGGATCTTTTCCCCGCCGACGACAATTAAGATTCCCCAGCGCAGCCAGATCATTTTTCATGGTGATCCTCCAAACGGAGGGAGGATCACCATGGCGATTGTCACGGATCGACAAGTTCAGCGTTTGTACACGCTCTTGAGGTCGGAAATGCCGCTCGTTCTCGCGGCAATGAAGGTGGATATGGACCGCAAAACTGCACGAAAGTACCGCGATCAGGCCAAGCTTCCCAGCGAGCTGAGGACCTGGCCACACGCTTGGCGGACGCGCGAGGATCCCTTCGCAGAGGTCTGGGATGAAGTGCGCGAGCACCTCGAGCTAAGTCCTGACTTACAGGCAAAGACCCTGTTCGAGTGGCTCCAACGACGTTATCCAGGCCGTTTCGAGAATGGCCAACTGCGCACGCTCCAGCGCCGTGTGCATCGGTGGCGAGCAACATCCGGTCCGCCGAAAGAGGTGTTTTTCACACAGATCCATCACCCAGGCCGGTTCGGCGCGTCCGACTTCACCCATATGACAAACTTGGGCGTCACCATCGCAGGTCAACCCTTCGACCACATGGTCTATCACTTTGTTCTGACCTGCTCGAATTGGGAGACGGCCTCGATCTGCTTCTCGGAGAGTTTCGAGAGCTTATCTGAAGGATTGCAACAAGCGCTCTGGGAGTTGGGCGGAGTTCCGCAGCGGCATCGTACGGATCGGCTAAGCGCGGCCGTGAATAATCTCTCAGAGAAAAAGGAGTTCACTCGACGCTACCAGGCGCTGATGGACCATTATGGGCTCACAATAGAGAAGATCAACCCGCGGCAGGCTCACGAAAACGGCGATGTAGAGCAAAGCCACCGCCGCTTTAAGGAGGCTGTGGATCAAGCTCTGAAATTGCGAGGCAGCCACGATTTTCTCGACCGCACTGCCTATAGCCGGTTCTTGCGAGAGATACTGGACCAGCGCAATGCCGGGCGTCAAAACCGCCTGGCCGAGGAGCGGGCCGTTTTGCGTCCGTTGCCATCGGCACATCTGGAAAGCTACAAGCGGGCGCAGCCCCAAGTTCGTCCCGGCAGCATCATCCACGTCGATCGCAACGTGTATTCAGTCGATAGTCGCCTTATCGGCGAGCGGGTCGACGTTCGGCTCTACGCCGAAGAATTGGAGGTCTGGTTCGCCGGGCGGGCCGTTGACCGGATTCCTCGACTTCGCGGCCAGAGGAATCACCGGATTAACTACCGGCACGTGATCGATTGGCTCGTGCGCAAGCCGGGCGCATTCGAGAATTACCGCTATCGGGAGGACCTCTTTCCCACGAGCCGTTTTCGGATGGCTTACGACGAGCTGCGTGAGACAGACCCTGGTCATGCCTCACGCGAATACTTGCAGATCCTGCAATTGGCGGCCCGAGAGAACGAGTCGTGGGTAGACGACGCCCTGCGGTTTCTACTGGACAACGACCAGCCAATAACAGCCCGGACGGTCAGGGAATGGGTCGAAGCGCGGGAGACCGCCAAGCCGATCACGGAGGTCGAGGTGGAGATGTTCGATTTGTCGAGTTTCGATGTTCTTTTCTGTCACAAGGAGGTGTGGGATGGCTTCGGAAACGCCGGTGAACCAGCGGCTGATGGAGTGCCTGCGGGAACTCCACTTGCCCACGATTCGAGAGGTTTATGAAGACCTGGTCCGTCGCGCAGTCCAGGAGTCTTGGGGGTACGAACAGTTCCTTTGCGAGCTTGTGGAACGAGAGTGTCAGGTGCGGCAGATAAATCGGACGGAGGCGCTGGCTTCGGGAGTCGAATTTGCCGCTGGAAAAGAACCTCGCTCGATTTGAGATGAAGCGATTGCCGGCGAAGGTATCCCGCCAGGCGCGCACGCTCGTGGAAGGGGCCTTCGTGACAGCTCGGGAGAACGTGCTGGCGTTTGGGCGTTCGGGCAGCGGAAAAACACACTTGTTATGCGGGATTGCGCAAGAGCTGGTGCGTTCCGGCCGGAAGGTTCTGTTCAGCCCGTGCAGCCTCCTGGTGCAAGATCTGCTGATCGCTAAACGAGATCTGAAACTGAGCCGATACTTGAAACGGCTTTCCACGTTCGAGGTGCTGATCATCGACGACTTGGGCTATGTCCAACAGAGTCGAGAGGAGATGGAGGTCTTGTTCACGCTGCTGGCGGAGCGATATGAGCGTGGCAGCGTGATGATCACGAGCAATTTACCGTTCTCGAAATGGGAGAGCATTTTCAAAGATCCGATGACGACAGCGGCGGCGATTGATCGGCTCGTGCATCATAGCGTGATACTAGAACTGAATGTGGCGAGCTATCGGCTGGAACAGGCGAAGGGTGTTCAAATAGGTGACGGCAAAGATGGAGACGTTCCCGGCAAAGACGAACCGTCTACCAATCCCGAAGACGATCGAACAGATCCAAAATCAAAACGCAAAAAGCGGCGGCCGAACGGGGAAATGTAATTGTCGTTACTGGGGAATCTTAATTGTCGTCGATCATGTAGCCGCTCTGCTTCAACAACATCGCCACTGTGCGATCCGAGACGGGGTGATTCTGGCGCGTCAACTCCTCGGCCAACTTTGCCGTGCTCTTGCAGGTCCAGCGCAAGGGGGACATGGGGTGGGGTGGCGAAAAGCCGGCTTATCGCCTGCATTGCTTTTCCCCGACTTTTTGTGCGCGTTCATCGCGCCCAGCGGCTGGTCCGCGTCGGAATTTCCCCGCTGGGTCGGTAGTGTCGATGTTAGCAGGCACCCCACATGGTACGGGCTCGAATGAAGACGCTTGACATGTCTGGCTCGGCGGCCTGACCGCGCTATAAACCATGCAACGTTTGCTGTGTTGAGTTTGACCGAGATGCTCGCGAATCCATTGGATCACGTCTTGGGTCTTAACTGACTCCAGCGCCTCTCGGATCGTGTCGGCTGTGAGTTGGCTAAAGATCGCCGGCAATGCCAGCAAGAGCCCGGTGAAACCCCTCTTCGATTGATTGCCTTCGATCTCCTTGAATTTCCCGAAGGCTGACTCGAGCACTTCGCTACTCCCCGGAAGATGCTCCCCCTTTTTAGCCTTTCGAGACTCGCCGTTGACAAATGTCACCAGTTCATCGCGTAGGTCTTGAGCCGGAGCACCGAGACTTAGCGGCTGGAACCGCTGCTTCAGATCCTTTGCCGAGCCACGGTAATGACCATTGCGGCGCACGAAGTCTTCTGTCACGTCGATCACTTGCTGCATCTCTGACCAATCGCGCAACGGCTCCTTGTAGCCACGCAACCATCCCAACTTCTCTTCCAGCCGTTCAGGGGTCATGAGTGACAGCACTATGAGAGTGGGCACGATAATCGATGGTGGCCTGCTCAAGATAATCGATGGTTTGTCGTCGAAGTGGCTGGCCGCTTGAATCGTCGCGTTGCAGCGTGATCTCCAAGGCACTCCGACTGGCGCGGCCGACCCGTGTCGGACATCCTGTCCCGGATGTCGCGGCTCCTACCGCGAAGGTTTTTCGCATTGGTGCCGATCCCGGAGCTTCAATTGCGACATCGCAACGGAGCCAGGCCGAGCTGGAACACTCGGCCTGGGCTCCCGTCGCGGACCCTGGGTCGGCGCTCGGGTTGCGCCTCGGCAGCGCCCTATCCTCCGCCCAGGCCGTTCCTCAGTGAGGCCGTCGTGTCTTTCACGCAACCTCTTGCACCGCGCGACCGGCCAAAAGCCCAACCGTCTCGCGTCGCCCGCAATCGGCGATCGCGCACCAAGGCCGGCGTGACGTATCCGATCGTCCCGTTCACGCGGCAAAGCCCACCGACGCCGTTCCGTTCCCAATTATCTCTATAGGGGGAACGGGAACGACCCCTCCGCGCAATCGATCGAGCCGCTGCCATCCCGCGGCCGTTCGGCTTAACCGGCCAACAGGCTCTAGCGACTCGAGCACCTCGCCCAGACGCTCATTCTTGACCGCGAGGCAGTCACGGAGCATCGCTCGTGTGGGCATCATGCCCCGGGCCAAATTGTACAGCACTCGCTCCTCGAGACTGTGTCGCCGTGCAGAGGCCACTCGATGACCGGCGGCGTCCTCACCGCCGGTCAATCGACTGGATCTCGCGCCCAAGACAATGGCAAGGATCAATCGTGGCCTCGGGCAGCGGCTGATGCGCAAGGGATCGCTCTGCAGAGCTCGACGCGTACGCTTGCTTCCCAGGCGGCCCGGTGCTCGCCGACCGTTCCGTTCCCTCCCAACTCTTTATGGGAAACGGGAACGGCCCGGTCGCTCGGGTTTTCACGAGGCAATCGGCTGCGCAGCTTCGACCATATCGGTTCGAGCCGATCGGCAAAGAGTCCGGCGCGCGGTATGCGGCCGTCGCAGAATCAGGGCCACTTTCAGATGTCTTGGTCGACTTACACTGCGTGAAAGCTCCTGGTGAGACGACGCGAGCCTGATCAAAACCTTCGGAGACGCATCCTCTGCGGGAAAGTTCTGGTTATCGCGAGATGTTGATCGAAGGACAGATCGGGAGAGTCAGGGGCGACAGAAAACGCAATAGCCGCACCCAATCCTGATAGGGATCGTTGCCGCGCCCGAACGCCTCGACGAGCGATAGCGGCAACGTGACAATCTCGACTACGGGTACGAGGCGAGCACGCGCCGACTTCCAGAACGGCGTGCTGGGAACGTGGTCGCGCCAGAAGGTTCGCCACCGCGTGATGGTCGTCCGGTCAACGCCGAACAGGTTTGAAAGCTCGCGGACCCGTCGTGGTGCTGGCCCCTGCCGCATCGCGCTGACAAGGACGACGACGACACCAAGGTAGACCTTCCTGCCGAGAAAACGCACCGACGGCGGTGTTACACGCTTTCTGCATCCGTCGCGATCGCAGCAGAAGCTGAACCGGTAGCGACACTCATCGGGCAGATGATCGAGGCCGCTCCGGGGTGAGCGCGGGTAGTCGGCACAATGCAGGCGACCACCGCAAGAGCAGCCATCTCTTCGAGCGCATTCAGCGAGGTCCTTGTCGACCGACGACAGGAACGACCAGAGACCTCCCGTTTGGTGTAATTCTTGCGCTAGCATCGTATGCTCCTTGGAGTGGGGACATCCAAAGAGGACAGACGCTGCTAGCGCTCTCGCCTGATCACGATAACTGATGGTGATCCACCGGCGACCATCAAATAAGTTGCTCACAACTCTTGAGTTTCACATCAGCTAGGTTGCGCACGCTCACACTACCGGGGGCAGCTCTTCGATTACGGTCAACGTCTCCCGCCCCCACCTAATTAGGTCGGCGAGGTTCATGAATCGTGCTTTCACGCGCTGGGAAGGAGGCACGAGGGAGGCCAATTCGGTCTGCTGCGTCTCAAATTTCGTTTGCGAAGCCTCGCTGGAGAATGCCTTCCAGGTCGGATCTTTCTCCAACCGCGCCTTAAGCAGGCATGCTGCCTTGTGGGTGATGTCGTAGATGCCGGCGGTGGCGGGATGTTTTTCCTGAAACAACGCCAAGCCACCGGCCAAGTCGCCACCGCAGTCGTGGACGATGGCCCGAGGAATGCCCGTCTTCGCCGCAGCTGCTTTCAATTGTTCATAGACCACCTGCTTGTCGGATTTCACTACCGGAACCAGATCGATCACTTCCATGTCCGCCAGAGACAGGCTTTGTCCCGACGGCGGCAAATTGCGCAGTCGAATGCCCAAGATCAGCAGCGTTCGCTCCTGCCCAAGCTGCGTGGAATGATCGACGAGTAACACCCAGTCGTCCGCTGGTTGCTTGACGCGGCGCAGCAGGTGGTATCCCACGCGTAAGAGCCACCAGCGACCTGTCGACCAGTGGGGTGTTGCGATGATGTCGTCGAACGGTTCGTTCAGAATGGACATCACGCGTGCGACCGCCTGCAGCGATACGTTGGCCTTGAGCACCAGCAGGAGCGTCAAAATCACCTGTCCCAGCGAGTAATGGTGCCGGGCCACGGTCTGGGAGAAATGCTCCCGACTGATTCGTCCAGCCTTGGGAGGAGAGCCCTCAGCCAGTTCACCTTCTGCGGTGGAAGCACTTAAGTTTCTCAGCGCGGGGGGGAACGGCCGCACGAGAAGAACGTTCTGGTGTCGCCGGCCTTTGCTTGAGTGATGCTCGCCGCTCCTTGGCTATCTCTTTGGCGAGCTCTATAGCTTTACTCTTCCAGTGATCGCGTGAACGTCGCAGGTCTCTCAGTTCCATCCGATACTTCGTGGCCTTCTCCTTGAGTGCCATATACTTGGCCTTCCAGCACTCTCGACTCGCAAGAAAGTGCTGCACGAGCACCCGCGCCGGCGTCTTGAAACCCGAAAGATCACGCCATGACGAAATGCAGCAATCTTCCATGACTTAGCTCCTGGGCAGGCTCCTTCCTGTTTAGGAACAGGCCGAGAATAAGTTCCCGGCGTTATACGGTCTTGGGTTCGGGGACTGCTCGGTAGTTCCACTTGGGCAGGATCTTGTCGAAGATGATCTTCATGGTCTTCTTGAATCCCGCGGCACACTTGCGTCCTGTCTGATACATCTTGTAGAGGATACGCACGCTGATTGTCAGGCCCGTCGTGGTTTCGGTCTTGGATATGTAGTGCTGCACCGTTTCCAACGTCCGAAAGATCACGCCCCGACACGCTCGCGTCACATGCGGGAAAAGGCGATGCTCGATCGGGTTATACTTCGAGCAGTAAGGCGGGTAGTGGGCCACCCGGATTTCGACGCCCAGCCGGTTCGCTAGCTCTTGGAGCTGCTCCTTGAAGACGTACCTCGACGCACTGTTACTCCCGCCGCCGTCGCACAGCACTAGGATCTTCTTAGCCCTGGGATACGTCACCCGTCCGTGATCCTCCCACCACGCTGCGATACTGTCACAAGCCAGCTCGCTGGTGTCGTGGCTGGTGTTCAGGTGGATGAATCCTCGATTTCGCCCTACATCGTAGACGCCGTGAGGAATTACCACGCCCGAGCCTGCACTACTGAAATCATGGTCGTTGGTTTCAATCGTCTCCTGCGTGTCGATTACGCCGTCACGGTGGAAGTCACCCATCAACTCCTTCTTCTTCGTGTCGATGCTGATGACCGGCAAACCGGCCTTCAGGTACTTCTTCTTGAGACGGGCGATGTTCTCGAACTGGACGTTGCGGTCCGGGTGACGCGGTCCCATCGTCTTCTTCTTCAATGCTTTTCGCCTTCGGTATCCGTGTTTGCGAAGCAACTGGGACACGATGTGTCGACTGGTCGGAGTACCCAAAGCCGTGACCCGAAGCGCTATCTGTCTACGTGACAAGTTCGTCCATTTCACGTCGGTGCGCATCGGATCTCCAGCAGTGTGGTCCTCGAGAACCTTTAAGAAGTTCGCTTCGACGGCAGCGTTGATCTCGATCGCCTTTTTGCACCCCCCCTTTTTTTCGGACACGAGTCGTGTCCAGCTCATCTGTCGCTTCCAGCTCCGCCTTTCCACGGCGGATCGTCTTTGGATCGCATTCAAGGATCTGGGCAATGTACTCAGTTCCACCATGACCCAGTTTGGCAGCCTCGATGGCCGCGTACCGCCGTCGATCGTCCTCCGAAAGTGACTCATACAGCCGCTTCATCATCCGCTCAATTTCCGGTGCATACGCGTCCATGCTGCCCTCCTTGGCGTTTCCCTACGGACAGCGAGCTTGATACCATACTTCAGGGAAAACGGGAAGTTAATTTCGGCCCGTTCCTTAGTGCCCAGAGAGCGCACCAAAAAAACGATTTTGTTGGAAGACCAGTTTTCTCATCGAAACTGGCTCTTTTCGCCACCCCAGACATGGGGTCGCCGCGCGTGGCAGGTTCGATCAACTGCTCCAATGCCTGCAGCAAACCTGGATCGGCTTGAGTCAATGCCCGACGCCCACCACCCGGGCGTCGCACGCGTGCAGCGGCCGCGGCACGGCTCTTCGACGAAAGTTGCAAGTCCCTGAGTCCGGCCATGATCGTGGGGCGCGACAGCCCGGTGGCTCGAGCCACCAGCGAAATCCCGCCCCAGCCGATCTCACGGGCCTCCGTTGCCGCCCATTGCCTTCGTCTCCGCTCGTCGAGTTCGACGGCGACCAAACGAAACTTACGGCGGATCCGTGCCTCGACCTTCGCATCTTGCATGCGGCAGTCATCGCAGATTCCGGCGAGATCACCAATACCAATTTGTAAAAGTTATTTTTTTGCCCTGCCTAATTGCGCAACTCAGGCTAAAGCCCTCCGCACAGCGCAGCCGAGCGAAGGTAAGCAGAACCGAGAAGCGAGAAGAACCGACAGGGCGAGTGGGCGGATCGCGCCCGAGCGGCATCCAAGCGCAGTGCGCGCAGCGGGCCAATCCACTGCCCCGCGCGGAACACCCTATTTGGGACCGAGCAGCGACGCAGCGCCATTGTTGAGCACTAACGCGGCGCTAGTTGCGGCGGGCTGAGTGTGCTTGTTAGCTGCGGCGCGTACAAGGGCGCCGCTCGGCACGCTGCGAAGAACGCGGAGTGACTTCGAGCCAGGGGTATGTCGTGGCCGAGAGCTTGGCACGGACGGGCCGGCCAGGTGTTCGAGCTTGTTGAGTCCGGCGTGTTGGACAGGGCCACCACCAATTCCTCGCCGCGGGCCGCCACGGGCCACAAACAGGGTGACCAGGCCGTCGAGACGAAGCCCCCGCAGGAAGCTGCTCGCGGATTCTGGATCAGAGCCTGGGGTCAACGCGAGCCCGCTCTTCAAGGAACCGGCCGCTCGAATGACCCAGCACGATCGCCAAGCTCACTCGAGGGTGGGCTGGACGTTCCCTGCCCATCACGCCAAATCCAACTCACCTCGCATCGAACACCCGATCCGGACGTTGACGCACCGCGCTTTGGTCACTCACCGGTCGAATCGGGAGCTTTGTCTTTCATGCGAAAACTGTCTCCTTGAATAACGATCGCCTCCCCGTGATGCATCAGCCGGTCGATCAAGGCCGTTGCCAGGGTGTTGTCCACGTCAAAGAGTTTGCCCCATTCCCGGAAGGGACGATTCGTGGTGATCACGATCGATCCAACTTCATAACGAGCGGCGACAACCTGGAACAACAAATCAGCCCCGCGCTTGTCGATGGGCAGATAGCCCAGCTCATCGAGGAGGAGAAGACTGGGCCGGACGTAACTTCGGAGCGTTTTGCCTAACAACCCATTCATCTGGGCCGTGGTGAGATGATTGATCATGTCTACGACGCGTGTGTGGCGAACCGAGTAGCCACGCTCAGCCGCCGTGTAGCCGAGCGCCGTGAGAAGATGCGATTTTCCGGTTCCTGTGGGGCCGATCAGCACGGCACAGCCGTATTGCTCGATGAAGTTGCAGTCGAACAGCCGCAGGATCGCGGCCTTGGGAATTCGCTTAGGAAACTTGAAGTCGTATTCAGCCAGGGTTTTGGGCTTGGGCAGCCGTGCTTCACGCATCCGCCGCTCGAGCGCTCGTTGCTCACGGGCGGTCTGTTCCATTCCGATCAGTATCGCCAAGATCTCCAAAAAAGGGCTGCCTTTGCGAGCTGCCTCATCCAGAACCTCACGATAGCTCTTGGCGATCGCTGGAAGCTTCAATTCAGCCAGATCACGGTCGAGCCGTGCCTGCAGATTGTCATCTCGTCGTGCCATGAGGGTCCTCGTCTGTGGTGTTGCAGAAACGGTCGTAAACGGAAGGATCAGCGGGCTCCAAATCGATCTCGTCGATCAATTCGCGCCGCTTGGGAGTGGGGAGAGTTGGCGTAGGGAGCTGCCGTCGTCGGCGTTCCGCCAATAAGAGGTTCTCGACATACGCGGCGTCGTAGGTCGCCAGCTTCAGAGCCCGCGAGATGGCGCCGAGCAGCTCGGCCGTGCCATAAAGCCGCGCCAAACCGAGTAGGCGACGCAGGTGGACGCCGGTCTTCACCGGCTGCTTCCTGAGATGGAGGTGGAATTGACGCGCCTCGGGGCCCAATGCGTCAAACGCCTGCTCCAGCGCAGAGCTTCGAGACCGCCGCGAAAGTGCGAGCGCAGCCAGGCGGTGGTCCGGCAGTACGATCAATTGTCCCCGCTGGTAGCAACGAACGTGCTGAGCTGCCAGACGACCCTCGTGCAAAATGCGAACCTCGTCACGGTCGGCACGAACGCTGACGGGCCGGCGTGCCAAGGTTGGTGGCACCGAGTAACGGTTGCCGTCGAACTCGATCCGTGCATGAGGAGTAACGACTGCCGGTACGATCTCATCAGTGTCGTAGGGAATCGCCGGCAGTGCGTATAGCAGCGACCGCTCTCGCTGAAAGCGGTCTATGGGGCGATCTCGGGTTGTTTCATGTATCCGTACATTGGCGACCTGGTCGCGCCACATGGGTGCAAATGCCAGGTAGTCCTCAAAGCGGATTAGCTCATCGGCACGTCCGGCGAGCGCATTGTGCTTGATGTAGCGCACGCTTCCTTCGACGATTCCTTTTGATTCTGGATCGCGCCGTTCGCAAGCGATCGGCTGCAAGCAGAAGTAGCCGCACAGCGCCAGGAACTCAGGATGGAAACAGGCAGACCGCCCCGAGCCATTGATCACGCCTGCCTTCAAGTTGTCAAAGATGATGGCGCGGGGGCGGGCACCGAAGAAGTTGAGAGCGTTCACGATCCCGCGGTAGAACTCAGCCTTGCGCTGCGAGAGGGCGAATTCGATGTAGATCAACCGGCTGTAGCAGAGCACGGCCACGAAAACCGAAACTTTGCGAGTCGTGGCGCCGACTTGCACAGTGCCACATGTTCCCCAATCGACTTGTATCGCCTGGCCCGGCTCATAATTAACTTCCTGGTAGACACGACCGCGAGCGGGGCGGATTGTCCGCACGTACCGGCGTACCGTGCAGGCACTGCCGGTGTAGCCATCGAGTCCGCGAGCGATCTCCTCCTGGATGCGCACCGCCGAGAGCTCGGGATACTTGGCCAATAGTGCATCGATCTTGGATCGTTGGGTATCCAGGAGGCTGTTGCGACGCACGACTTCGCGCGTGGGGGGCTGGTCCAGCTTGAGCGCCGCAGCGACCGTGTGCCGAGAACAATGCAGTTGTCGTGAGATTGCCCAACCGGAGAGTTTCTCAATCTCGGCCAAGCGACGGATTTCGGCCCATAACGCGACCCTCATGGCAGGCCTCCTTCCCGGTCTGGATGCGTCGATGCGATGGCCAGCCGCAAGATGTCGCCGAGCGTCGTCAATCCTTGGCCAGGCTCGTGGCGACGGTGCTGCCCGCATGTCGGTAGCGAGAGCACCTGCGTCCAGCGAGTCTCATGAGCAATCAGGTCGCGGGCGAGCAGCTCATCCCGGGCCTCGAGCAAAGTGGAAAGGGTCATCCTGAGCTGGATGACCAGCGTGCCGTCGCCGTAGAACGACAGCCCATGCTTGTCGGCCACGGCTGAGAGAAAGAAATACAACAGCACGGCCTCGCGAGAGAGATAGGCCATGTGCTCCCGAACGAAGCGACGGTCCACCCATGACCAGCCCGTTGCTGGAGGACGCCGCAGCCGCGAGGGGGCCAGAATCGGTTTTTGGGCCATTGTTGGGCTCCTGAAATAGGACAGGATGCCCAGGCTAATGAGCCTCCGCACGTCAAGCGATAATTGACGACCGGCTCGTCCTCGAGTCGTCTTCAATCCGGAGGCGCTCGTAGCGGTGATGGGTTAGTGATGCTGCCTTGCTGTGGAACACGGCGTTTGCGAGCCGCCCGGTATTCGAAGGATCGCTTCTTACGGCCATCCAAGGTGCCGCGAGAAAGCCACTTGCGTTCACGGTCTTGGACCTTACGGACGGCTTGACGACAGGCGGCGCAGCAATAGCGCGCTCGATTGCGGACCGATTTCTTTGGGGCTTTGTAGCACCCTGGCCGATCGCAGACCGGAAGCGAAAAAAAAATTGGGGTGCGTGACCACGCGGGGGGTACGGCTTCGGAGCTCTCAACCGCCTGGGACGCGAGCTTGATTCGCTGACGGCGATCCTTCTCTGCCTCGGCGTGCTGGGCTTTGGCAACGTCATCCTGGCGACGTTTGGCCTGGCGCCGCGCCGCCTGCCAGCGACGAACCAGCCGCAGGCACTCCAGATCTTGGCAGTAGCGCTGGTTCCAGTTCCGTGCTTGGTACCTACGACGACACCCCTTACGCAGGCATTTTCTAATGCTCGGTCGGTGCGCTCTGGCCCAACGGTGATGATTTCTCGTAACCTGGCAAGCGCCCACGGGAGGTCTTGCTCCCAAGGGAAAGCTCGGGGAGAGTGCGCTAACACTCTCTCCGAGCACCATCAAAACACTGATCAGACCGATGCTTCCTAGATTACCGCGATTCTGGGAACAAGACAGAGAACTAAACAGTTTTTTAGATGAGATTCCAAGGAAGACTTCAGGACCGACCAGCTTCTAGCTAGCGCTCACCAAATGCTCAGAAATGGCGCTGTTTTGTTGCTCGGTCCCAGATCCCACCCGATGCGGACGGCGAGTTCGTCGCGCACATGGAGGAGGTGCTGGAGACCTACGAAAGACCCCACGATGCCGACTGCCCAGTGGTGTGCATGGACGAGCAGCCAGTGCAACTGATTGGCGAAACCCGAGTGCCGATCCCCGCGACCAAGGAGCACCCCGAACGCGTCGACTACGAATACGAGCGCAAAGGAACGGCGAGCATCTTCATGTTTGCCGAACCGCTGTCAGGCTTCCGGCAAGCGACGGCGCGACCGCGCCGCACCAAGAACGATTGGGCCCACGAAGTCGCCCAATTACTCGACACTCGGTATGCAAATACACCGCGAATCACACTGGTCTGCGACAACCTGAACACACATACGAAAGGGGCGTTCTACGAAGCGTTCCCTCCTGAGAAAGCCCGCGAGTACGTGCGACGGATCAACTTCGTCTACACACCCAAGCACGGCAGTTGGCTCAACGTGGCGGAATGCGAACTGAGTTGCCTGACCAGCCAATGCCTGTCCGACCGCCGCATCGGTGACATCGTAACCCTGCAATCGGAAATTGCCGCCTGGGCCACTCGAACCAACATCAAGCAACGGGCCGTCGACTGGCAATTCACTATTGAGAAGGCACGCATCAAACTGAAGCGGCTCTACCCGAAAACTTAGATTGGACGGGGCACTAGTCCGAGTGGAGCGTTTCTCGGGTCACCAGGTGCCGGCCGCCGCAGAAATCACTGGACGTTCGCAAGCAGCACTGCGCGAGCCCGCTACCCGTCCGCGCGACTCCGCCCGCTCGAGCGGAGCCTTCGCGGCCGGAATAGCTCACGCACCACGTATTCCTCACGGCTGGGAGACGACCAGCTCTGAGGAACACGATTTTCTTCGCGCCTTAGCCTCGAGCCAAGCCCTCTGGGCGCACTGATTTACGGCCGATTCAGGATTTTCGCCATTTTGCGCCTTCTTCGCACTTCCCACTTTTGGGCCATTTGCTGGTAAGCTAGGGTGCTTTTCAGTTAGCCAGCTCGGAGGCACCCGTGCGAGTCCCACGTCATCCCACCAATATTCGGCGGATGCTCGAAAGCCGCGTAAAGCAGGTAGCCGCTCGTAAACCTGTGCTTGCTGCCAGCCTTGTTTCCTTCGAGCGCAGGTGTGGTAAGCCCGGCTGCCATTGCGCGTCTGGTGAGAAGCATCGTGGCCATCAGCTCACCTTCAACAACCGTGGCAAGACGCGCACGGTTTATGTTCCAGTCGACTTCACGGAAGAGGTTCGTTCATGGATCGACGAACACCGCCGACTCAAAGCTCTGCTCCAGGAGATCTCGCAACTGAGTCTGGCACTGGTTCGCAGCCATGCACAGGAACGAAAACGGCGAAAGGGCCGGCCGTAAGCCTTGGCGAGTCGTTCGCCACAACCTTCCACCACTTCTGGCCCGAGTTTAATCGGTGGCTGGATGGCGTGCTTGATACCCGGTTTTTGCCGCTGGTCATCTATCACAAACGATTCCTCATTTGGTGGGGAATCAGCCTGTATCTGTTTCAGCTCGGCAGTCGCAGGCAGTTGGATTTCGATCTCGATGACCGCGGCACCGAGGTCTTGAACAACTTCAACCGATTCGCTCAAACCGAGCAGGAGACCCGGCCGGTACACGACACCCTTGATCATTTCCTGGAACACACTGGCGCTGCTCCTTTCGCCGAGTTGCGAACACATATGCTGCGTCGCCTCATTCGCATGAGGTCTCTGGACGCTGCCCGCTTGCAAGGACGGTTTGTCGTGGCCCTCGATGCCACTGGTCATCTCGCTTTTCGACGGCGGCATTGCCCGCATTGCTTGGTCTATCGTCACGCGACCCACACTACTTACCTGCACCAGGTCCTGGAAGCCAAACTACTCGGACCGGCGGGTTTGACCCTGTCCCTGGTGTCGACAGCAGCCAGGAAGTGAGCCACTTTCGCAGCCAGAATTGAGCCACCGCGGTTGTTGCCGGACGAACCGCGAGTATGCGCTGATTAGTGACACCTATGCCGGTGTTCGATGTCAACATCCAACGAGAATTGCAGCGTCGTCGATGTTATCGATCGCATTGGTTGATTCAAATCGGCCTTCACCCTTGGCCTGAGGCTGATTTGAATCAACCAATGCGATCCGACAGCGGAAGATTCGAACGCAGAGGATCATCGTCGTGGATGTCGAAGCTAATTGTCGCCCATCAATAAAGCCCGAGAACGCTCCGCCAGCGTTCCCTGGGCAAACGCACTCGTCGCTTTTCCGGGACGATTTGACCGCGCTGGCGAGTCGCGGCTTGTTTTATATTTACAGATATAATACTTCTTGAATGACAGAATCTGACAAAGCTGAGAGAGCCACTCTGCGATTTTGAATGTTAGGCTCGGGGTCGGCAACCCAGTTTTCACCGTCGTTGCCGGCCGGCAACTCCGGTTGGCATACGCCGACTTCCTAGAGACCAACGCAAAGTGATTCTAGAACCTCGCAAGGTGTCGTCAAGAATATTCCGGAGAAAACGCCGAAAAAACGAATCGATAGAGCCACTCACCGCGATCAACTGATCGCAGAGTGGCTCAAGTGGCGCTGCGATAATGGCTCACTCTCTGGTTGCTGCTGACAATTCGCTGCCTTTGACTTTGGGACGGCATTCCTATGCTGGAATGTCATTTCATTCTTCGCTCTGGTAACAAGCCTCCTTGTCGTTAAGTGCGAGCTAAGACTACCGAGCTCCCCGTGGTCGCTGGCCCCTCTCGTCGCACTGGTGCTCTTGTGTTTTCCTCTCTGGGAGCAGTGGCGCCAGGGCCAACTCTCACTGATCTTGCTCGCGTTGATAACTGGGACGTGGGCTGCAGATCGATCCGGAAGGCTCAGACTGGCGGGCGGACTTTTGGGCCTCGCCATCGCGATCAAGATCTTCCCGGGATTCCACCTGCTGTACTACGTCCTTCGACGTCGCTGGAATCTCGTCGCGGGGGCGGTCCTGACAGTGACGGTGGCCAACGTGATCGCGACAGCAGTTCTCGGCGTACTGGCTTATCGGGACTACTTCACAGTCGTTCTCCCGGAAATACAGTGGTTTCGCGTCGGCTGGGACAACTGCTCTCTATGGGGCTTTTGGAGCCGGCTGTTCGACCCGGTGCTCGAGCGTGCGAGAGACAGGTCGCTATCGGTTCCCCTGTACCACAGCCCGGTGCTAGCGATGTCTCTGTCGCTACTATCGTGCGCCGGGATTGTCGGACTACTGATTTCGGTGGTCCGCCGAGGGGACGAGGGTCAACGTGCGGATCTCACTTTCGCGGCGGCGGTCACGTCGACGCTGCTGGTGTCGCCGGTCTGCTGGGGGCATTACCTAACCGTGCTTTTGGTGCCGCTGGCCGTGGCGTTCGTGAACTTGCCTAACTCCACTTTCACCCGCGCACTTTTCATTCTTGTGACGACGGCATTGTGGCTCGGTTACCCGCCTGCGTGGACGGCGTTCGACCTGAAGGGGCGACCGGCCATGCCGCTTCACTCGTTGACCGTGCTATCCTATCACACCTACGCCCTACTATGTTTTCTTGCCCTGGCGCTCATCGAGCTACGGGGAACCGCAAACCCCGACTCAAGGACGCCACTCTCGATGCGGCGGACTTTCTGCTTGTGCGCGGTCGTCATGGCGATGCTCTGGGTGCACGTCGCACATTCGATTTGGCGCGATTACGGTCTGTTTTACTTGTTGGGCGGCGACTACGGCATCTACCACTCAACGGCGGAAGTGATTCGCGAACACGGTCCGCAGATGATGTACGACTCCACCCTCGTCGCTGAGCGTGAGGTTTCTCTTATGAAGTACTATGGACCCGGCGCCCGCGGAGTAAACATCGGGCCATGGCCTTACCCTGCAGTGTTCGTAATTCCATTTATACCGCTAACCGTATTTCCGCCTGCGATCGGGTTTCTTACATGGAGTGCGTTAAGCTTGAGCCTCGCGTACCTCGTAGCTCGAGGAATGGCAGCTAGGCTGCCGGCGTGGGGACCAGGTTTCGTCGCCTCGTGCGTGCTTTTCTTTCCCGTGGGATTCGCGTTGATGTTCGGTCAGATCACGATGCTATTCGTCTACGGCTTCTACCGATCCTATCGGTGTCTGGAGCGCGGTCGTGAGCTCAGTGCGGGTCTCTGGGGCGGTGCCCTGTACATCAAACCTCAGTTCGTTGCATTTCTATTTCTCGTCCTACTTTACAAACGCAGGTGGCGCGCTCTGGGCGGATTGATTGTCGCGGGTGTCATTGTCGTGCTGGGTTCCTTCGGTTTCGTCGGAACCGGCGGAATGCACGCTTATGTCGAAACGCTGCGGTCTATGGCTGGTTTCCGCGACGTGATTCCGATTGTTAGCCCGAGCGTGATGATCAGCTGGCGAGGGCTCCTGGCGAGCATCTTGCCAAAAGACGCGACTGAGGAAATGGGCGGTACGCTGGCGCTTCTTTTGTCGTTATTGACCGTGGCGACGCTTCTGCTCATTTGGCGCGGCCCGTGGAACGCGCGGTGTCCGCGGTTCCCTCAGCAAATGCTCGCAACTGTTATCGTCATGATGCTTGCCGGCTTCCATACTCACATCCACAGCGCAGCTCTGCTGGTCGTTCCCGCACTCGCAATCGCAGCGAGCAACACTTGTGGCCGCGCGCTGACGTACATCTTACTCATTGGGCTATACGCGCCCTTGGTTCTGTTCTTCGCGACCGCATCCACGCGATTCACCGCATGGTTACTAATCGCCGTGATGGTCGCCGTGCTCGCGACTGTTGTTATGGCGGATTACGAGCCCGGGCAGTCGCGTCCGGCACATCAGCCCGCGTGATCGGTGCGCACGGGCCTGAGTGCCGTCGACGGCGTCAGCGTCGGCAAATCTGGCAACACAACCGCCGCGGGCTAGATAGCGTTGCGCAATCTTGGGACGATTAGGAAAACGAGGGGCTCCAAACACTTAGCCCTGTTTCTAAGCCCAACGATTGAAGGTGCCCTCTCCTTGATTCAAGCAAAGGTCGTTCGTACATGGCAAAACCGTTCGCGGCGCGAACGGAGTGACGTTCGAAGACGTAGCAGGCGAGCTTAGGATGCGGTCATGCGTTGTTGTCGCAAGGTCATCATCGCTCTCGTTCAAGGCAAGACTCCGACCATGATCGCTCAAGGTGGCGTTTGCGCGAAGTCCCAAGTGCATCGAGTCGCCGATCGGTCCATCAGACATGCTCTGGTGGGACTGGCAAACAGGCTAGAATACAAGGGGGAGAACAAGTTCACCTACGTGGACAGCATGGAGTTTCTCCGACTCATTGGAGCATCGCTTAAAGAGCACGGCTACCCGCCTCCTACGCGGAGACAAGAACTGCCGATGCTAGCGCTCGTTGAACGAACCGGCATCAGGGTCGCCAGGGTTTGTCAGCTCCAGAGCCAGTTCGGGATTCGTCTGTACCGGCCCAAACCGACAGCCAACTGCCCGTAGCCAAGATCGCGTCGGGCAAGGCGATTGAGAGAGACTTAACGGCTAATCGGCGACCTGGCTGTGGGCGAGGTTGTTCTTTACCTCGACGAAGTCGACACTCACCTCAATCCGAGGATTTGGCCCGCGTGGACACTGGCCGGGAAGCAGAAGTACGTCCGCATTCCGGGATGTAACGAGAAGCGTCACGTCGCCGGCGCTCTCGAGTCCCAAAACCGGCAGGCTCACATGGGTCGAACGCGATCGGAAGAACAGCCCCTTATTCCTGGACCTTCTTTACAAACTCGCGTCAGTGACCCACCGGTATTCGTCGAGTCCACCTCATTCTCGATAATTACGGAACCCATGACAGCCGACAGGTGCGCCGGCCTTGAAGTCTACTGCAGGCAGCAGGATAAAGCTCCACTTCCCGCCACCGTGTTGCCCCGATCACAATCGCATCAAGCGGACCTGGAAAGACCCGTACAACAACGTAATGGTAACCACCGATGCGCGGAAATGAAGGAAACATGACCGAAGTGTCAGCAGCAACCAGAGAGTGAGCCATTATCGCAGCGCCACTTGAGCCACTCTGCGATCAGTTGATCGCGGTGAGTGGCTCTATCGATTCGTTTTTTCGGCGTTTTCTCCGGAATATTCTTGACGACACCTTGCGAGGTTCTAGAATCACTTTGCGTTGGTCTCTAGGAAGTCGGCGTATGCCAACCGGAGTTGCCGGCCGGCAACGACGGTGAAAACTGGGTTGCCGACCCCGAGCCTAACATTCAAAATCGCAGAGTGGCTCTCTCAGCTTTGTCAGATTCTGTCATTCAAGAAGTATTATATCTGTAAATATAAAACAAGCCGCGACTCGCCAGCGCGGTCAAATCGTCCCGGAAAAGCGACGAGTGCGTTTGCCCAGGGAACGCTGGCGGAGCGTTCTCGGGCTTTATTGATGGGCGACAATTAGCTTCGACATCCACGACGATGATCCTCTGCGTTCGAATCTTCCGCTGTCGGATCGCATTGGTTGATTCAAATCAGCCTCAGGCCAAGGGTGAAGGCCGATTTGAATCAACCAATGCGATCGATAACATCGACGACGCTGCAATTCTCGTTGGATGTTGACATCGAACACCGGCATAGGTGTCACTAATCAGCGCTACTCGCGGTTCGTCCGGCAACAACCGCGGTGGCTCAATTCTGGCTGCGAAAGTGGCTCACTTCCTGGCTGCTGTCGACACCGAAGTGCACGTCTAACTGAATGCGCGTAACCAGCATGGTCGGCACACTTACCCGCGAGATAGCGCAACACGTGAACGATCGCCTTCACGAATCCGGCAAGGCTATTTAGAACGCATCGCCGGAGCACATTTCGTTACCAGAGCGCGTCGACAAAGCCTGCCAAACGCCCGCGGGCGGTATGTTCACCCATACTCCCTGCGCGTTCTGAAAGGCTCCGGCCGGGTTACCGGAGGACGGGTCAAACTCCCAAGACTGAACGGAGTCTTTGAGAAACCGGACTGAACCGTCACCAAAGCAAGCGTACAGCCCGCCCGGATGCATGCTGGATGCCGAATTGGTCCACGCGGATGTCGCTGCAGGCGCGACTTTATCGCATGCGTTTGGCGGGTATAGGGCGGTGACCAGGGTGTCGCCCCAATTGCCAGTGATGTACCAGCCGTGTTGAGCCGTTAAGGTAGGGTCCAAAACAGCTAACTGGTCCAAAATGGTTGTTGCCTTTTCCGCGATGAAGATGGTGTTGCTCAAGCCGTCCGTCACCGACGAGAAGCGAATGGGTGTGAGATCGTTAAAGACACCGTTGCACTGGATGGTCAGCGCGATGGACACGGTGCATCGGTTCCGTGGCAGCGGCTGCGCAAGCACAGGTAGTGATCCGATCATGCCCGCGTAGCTTGTGAAGACCATGCGTGCCGGTTCGGGTACGCCGTATTTCGCTAACGCACCGGCGTTCAAACTACGTGCGAAGCCGGCAATAGGGTCGCTCGGACAGGCGAACGCTGCTACGGCGATTGAGTGGACAGTGCTGTTCTCGCCGCCAATGATCGCGAGGCTCTGATTAATGGCGTTGTAAGTGTTGTTTTGGTCGATGAAAGGGAGCATGAACACCTCGATACTCTTGTCGACGATCGACGAGGTGCATGGCGGGTTGGGCCCCGAGTAGCGTGGGTCGTACGATTTGATGCGCCCGGGGGAAGGCAGTTGAAAGCGTCGTGATAGCTGTGAAGCGACAGGCCGAATTGCTTGAGGTTATTCGAACATTGCGCGCGGCGACCCGCCTCGCGGGCCGATTGAACCGCGGGGAGAAGCATTGCAATAAGCAGAGAGATGATCGAGATTGCGACGAGAACCTCGATGAGTGTAAACCCGCAAGTTTGATCGTTCGAGACCTGTCGCCTCATCCGACACCCCCCCTTGGGTTTAACCAGACATTCGGGCGGCCGGCGTCGGTGCGGTCGATCGACCACTGAAAGTCGTGCGTGGCAGCGTGCCGGAAGTCGCCATGAAATCGATAGGAGTAGGGCTACTCTCAAGTTGAGCGAAGTGTCCCAGCTCTGAGGAACACGATTTTCTTCGCACCTTAGCCGCGAGCCAAGCCCTCTGGGCGCACTGATTTACGACCGATTCAGGGTTTTCACCATTTTGCGCCTTCTTCGCACTTCCCACTTTTGGGCCATTTGCTGGTAAGCTAGGGTGCTTTTCAGTTAGCCAGCTCGGAGGCACCCGTGCGAGTCCCACGTCATCCCACCAATATTCGGCGGATGCTCGAAAGCCGGGTAAAGCAGGTGGCCGCTCGTAAACCTGCGCTTGCTGCCAGCCTCGTTTCGTTCGAGCGCAGGTGTGGTAAGCCCGGCTGCCATTGCGCCTCTGGCGAAAAGCATCGTGGCCATCAGCTCACCTTCAACAACCGTGGCAAGACGCGCACGGTTTACGTTCCAGTCGACTTCACGGAAGAGGTTCGTTCATGGATCGACGAACATCGCCGACTCAAAGCTCTGCTCCAGGAGATCTCTCAACTGAGCCTGGCACTGGTTCGCAGCCATGCCCAGGAACGAAAACGGCGAAAGGGCCGGTCGTAAGCCTCGGCGAGACGTTCGCCACAACATTCCACCACTTCTGGCCCGAGTTTAATCGGTGGCTGGATGGCGTGCCCGATACCCGGTTTTTGCCGCTGGTCATCTATCACAAACGATTCCTCATCTGGTGGGGGATCAGCCTGTATCTGTTTCAGCTCGGCAGTCGCAGGCAGTTGGATTTCGATCTCGATGACCGCGGCACCGAGGTCTTGAACAACTTCAACCGATTCGCTCAAACCGAGCAGGAGACCCGGCCGGTACACGACACCCTTGATCATTTCCTGGAACACACTGGCGCTGCTCCTTTCGCCGAGTTGCGAACACACATGCTGCGTCGCCTCATTCGCATGAGGTCTTTGGACGCCGCTCGCTTGCAGGGGAGGTTCGTCGTGGCTCTCGATGCCACTGGTCATCTGGCTTTTCGGCGGCGGCATTGCCCGCATTGCTTGGTCTATCGTCACGCGACCCACACCGCTTACCTGCACCAGGTCCTGGAAGCCAAAATACTCGGACCGGCGGGTTTGACCCTGTCCATGGCCAGTGAGTTCATTGAAAACTCGGACAGCAACGCCGCCCTTTCCGGCGAGGCTCGTAAACAAGATTGCGAGCTCAAGGCGCTGACCCGTTTGCTTCCTCAACTTCGTCGTGGCTTCCCGCAACTACGCTCGTGCCTTTCCGGTGATAGTCTCTATGCGTGCGGCCGCACCCTGCAACTGGCCAAGGATTACCATTGCAACTACGTATTAACATTCAAGCCGGGCCATATGCCTGCCGTATGGAAGGACTTTCAGGCGCTATTGAAGCTCTGCCCCAGCAATGAACTGACATGCTCTACGCCCCAAGGTGTGCACCAGGTCTATCGCTGGGTTCACGGCTTGTCCTACCAGGATGACCAAGGCCGAACCTGGCACTTTAACGCGATCGAATGCACGGAAACGGTCGACGGCGAAATCACCGTATTCGCCTGGATCACGGACCTCAAGGTTGACATCCGCACGGTAGAGGAGATTGCCACGAAAGGAGGACGACATCGCTGGCACATTGAGAACCAAGGATTCAATCGTCAGAAGAATAGCGGCCTGAACCTGGAACATGCTTTCAGCACCGACCCGGAAAGGCTCAAAGCCTACTATTACTTGCTGCAGATCGCTCACATCATCATGCAGGTCCTCGAGGTCGGCAGCTTGCTCCGCAATGCGGCGGCGGAGTTTGGGCGGACACCCATGCAGTTGTTCGGTAGCCTGAAGAACCTCGCCCGCCGCTTGTTGGAAGCCTTCCGATACATCGCCCTGAGCGACGAAGCGTTTGACCACTCCCGTGCCGGTCGCATTCAGATTCGTTTCGATACCTCCTAGTCCAAGCGGAGCGTTTCTCGGGTCACCAGGTGCCGGCCGCCGCAGAAATCACAGGACATTCGCTCGCAGCGCTCGCGCGAGCCCGCTACCCGTCCGCGCGCCGTCGCCCGCTCAAGTCGACCCTTCGCGGCCGGAAAAACTCACGCAACACGTATTCCTCACGGCTGGGTGACGACCAGCTCTGAGGAACACGATTTTCTTCGCACCTTAGCCGCGAGCCAAGCCCTCTGGGCGCACTGATTTACGACCGATTCAGGGTTTTCACCATTTTGCGCCTTCTTCGCACTTCCCACTTTTGGGCCATTTGCTGGTAAGCTAGGGTGCTTTTCAGTTAGCCAGCTCGGAGGCACCCGTGCGAGTCCCACGTCATCCCACCAATATTCGGCGGATGCTCGAAAGCCGGGTAAAGCAGGTGGCCGCTCGTAAACCTGCGCTTGCTGCCAGCCTCGTTTCGTTCGAGCGCAGGTGTGGTAAGCCCGGCTGCCATTGCGCCTCTGGCGAAAAGCATCGTGGCCATCAGCTCACCTTCAACAACCGTGGCAAGACGCGCACGGTTTACGTTCCAGTCGACTTCACGGAAGAGGTTCGTTCATGGATCGACGAACATCGCCGACTCAAAGCTCTGCTCCAGGAGATCTCTCAACTGAGCCTGGCACTGGTTCGCAGCCATGCCCAGGAACGAAAACGGCGAAAGGGCCGGTCGTAAGCCTCGGCGAGACGTTCGCCACAACATTCCACCACTTCTGGCCCGAGTTTAATCGGTGGCTGGATGGCGTGCCCGATACCCGGTTTTTGCCGCTGGTCATCTATCACAAACGATTCCTCATCTGGTGGGGGATCAGCCTGTATCTGTTTCAGCTCGGCAGTCGCAGGCAGTTGGATTTCGATCTCGATGACCGCGGCACCGAGGTCTTGAACAACTTCAACCGATTCGCTCAAACCGAGCAGGAGACCCGGCCGGTACACGACACCCTTGATCATTTCCTGGAACACACTGGCGCTGCTCCTTTCGCCGAGTTGCGAACACACATGCTGCGTCGCCTCATTCGCATGAGGTCTTTGGACGCCGCTCGCTTGCAGGGGAGGTTCGTCGTGGCTCTCGATGCCACTGGTCATCTGGCTTTTCGGCGGCGGCATTGCCCGCATTGCTTGGTCTATCGTCACGCGACCCACACCGCTTACCTGCACCAGGTCCTGGAAGCCAAAATACTCGGACCGGCGGGTTTGACCCTGTCCATGGCCAGTGAGTTCATTGAAAACTCGGACAGCAACGCCGCCCTTTCCGGCGAGGCTCGTAAACAAGATTGCGAGCTCAAGGCGCTGACCCGTTTGCTTCCTCAACTTCGTCGTGGCTTCCCGCAACTACGCTCGTGCCTTTCCGGTGATAGTCTCTATGCGTGCGGCCGCACCCTGCAACTGGCCAAGGATTACCATTGCAACTACGTATTAACATTCAAGCCGGGCCATATGCCTGCCGTATGGAAGGACTTTCAGGCGCTATTGAAGCTCTGCCCCAGCAATGAACTGACATGCTCTACGCCCCAAGGTGTGCACCAGGTCTATCGCTGGGTTCACGGCTTGTCCTACCAGGATGACCAAGGCCGAACCTGGCACTTTAACGCGATCGAATGCACGGAAACGGTCGACGGCGAAATCACCGTATTCGCCTGGATCACGGACCTCAAGGTTGACATCCGCACGGTAGAGGAGATTGCCACGAAAGGAGGACGACATCGCTGGCACATTGAGAACCAAGGATTCAATCGTCAGAAGAATAGCGGCCTGAACCTGGAACATGCTTTCAGCACCGACCCGGAAAGGCTCAAAGCCTACTATTACTTGCTGCAGATCGCTCACATCATCATGCAGGTCCTCGAGGTCGGCAGCTTGCTCCGCAATGCGGCGGCGGAGTTTGGGCGGACACCCATGCAGTTGTTCGGTAGCCTGAAGAACCTCGCCCGCCGCTTGTTGGAAGCCTTCCGATACATCGCCCTGAGCGACGAAGCGTTTGACCACTCCCGTGCCGGTCGCATTCAGATTCGTTTCGATACCTCCTAGTCCAAGCGGAGCGTTTCTCGGGTCACCAGGTGCCGGCCGCCGCAGAAATCACAGGACATTCGCTCGCAGCGCTGCGCGAGCCCGCTACCCGTCCGCGCGCCGTCGCCCGCTCAAGTCGACCCTTCGCGGCCGGAAAAACTCACGCAACACGTATTCCTCACGGCTGGGTGACGACGCAGGAAGTGGAACCGCGCGACCGGCCGTGGTAGAATGATCGTGGTTTTCCACGATCAGAGGCCAACGCATGTCCTCCGGTTTGGGGCCTTTGTAACCTTGGACGCCAGTTCTAGCCACTCTCGCTCCAATCCGCCGGGCCTCTATACGGAAAGTCGGCTTCGTTCAGTGAATATCGTGGATGGAGAATACAATGCCGGGAGTGCAGCCTTGCCGCTGGATGAGATTGGCCGCTTGCCTATGGCTCTCGTCGGTGCCGTTCGACGCTTGTGCCAACGCCTCTGATCGCGCTGGGGCGTCGCATCGGGGAATAGGGGTCGCTGCGATGTCGGAAGCGCACAATTGTTCGCTTTTGCTAGAGTATTTCAAGGCGTTCGTCAATGACCGTGACCTCGATTCATTCAGGAGCCACGTCACCGCGCGATACAACGAGGGAACCCTAGGCCGGATCGTTTCAGACTCGAACGACGTCGCTGCACGTCGCGCCGCAGTTTTGTCGCTCGGGATCGTAGGGAGTTTCACGCACAGTAACACGGTGTTAGGTAAAGCACTGAGCGATGACGATCCCGTGGTGCGCAGCATGGCTGAAGACGCGCTGTGGGCGATATGGTTCCGTGCCGATACTTCCGAGCACAATCAGATGCTCAGCCAAGTGGCACTGGTGATAAGCCGGGATCAGCTCAACCAAGCCGAAGTTCTAGTCACCCGCTTAATCTTGAGCGCTCCTAACTTCGCCGAAGCGTATAACCAGAGGGCAATCATCTATTTCCTTCAGGGCCGATTCGCCGAGAGCATCCAGGATTGCGAACGCGTCCTCTCCCGCAATCCCTATCACTTCGGCGCAATCTCCGGCATGGCCCAGTCGCAGGTCCGTCTCAAACGCCCACAAGACGCCCTGAAATCGCTCAAGCGCGCCCTCAAAATCCAGCCACATCACGCGACCCTCCCCGAGTCCATTCGAATGCTCGAAGCCGAGATCGAGTCAGACGGAAAGCGCTGACTCCATCTCATCATCCACCGCTAATCCCGGCGAGCGCAAACGGAACTGCATTCGCTGCCTGTTCATCCGTGCGTCGACGGACGACGTAGCGACGGCGGGTGCGGACAGGCGAACGCATCGACGACTTCGGGCAGTGCCCCAAGGTGCAGGTGAAGCAAACTGCCGACCGCGTGGTGGTGGAAGTACCAGTCGCCTTCCGCGGAGAGCGGTCCCACACATTCCGGACATTCAAACCGCTCCATTCTGGGCGTGAGGCACCATCGTCCGCTTCTGTACCCGCGGACTTCCGTCCCTCGAGCGCCCAGCCACGTGTCGCGCAACAATGTCCGAGTAACCGGGACCGGCGGCAGAGGATCTGACAGTAGCTCAGCATCGAACGGAAAGATCCCCGCACCCTGAACCCGCCGCCCGGCGATGATCATGCTCCGCCCCAGGTAGGCCGCCCCGCCCCCTTCGCAATAGATCCGCTGACCTTGGCAGACGTGCTGATGCAGCGCTGCCATCATGCTGTCATTTGAGGCGAGCACATCCGCGTGAGGATCAGGCATCCCGCAGCCGATCATCACCAAGTCAATCCCATCCGGGAGCCGTTCGTCCCGCATGGGCGAGAACTCGACGAGGTCGGCCCCGAAGGCTTCGAGCGCCTCCATCGTGTCCGGAAAATACCGGCCGAACGCTTCGTCTTGCGCATACGCCACGCGAAACCCTCGACGCGCGTGCCCGCGACATGGCTGATTCAGTTCCAGCCCGTCGGAAAACGGTCGGCTGCGCGCCAGTCCCTCGATCGCCTCGAAGTTGGCGTGTTTCCAAAACTCCGTGGCCAGCGCTAAGATCAAATCTTCCGGCAACTGGCGATCTCGTGGCGCTTTCTCCATAGCGCTCCGCACGCCCGGCATCAGCCCAATCGCGCCAATCACCGGCAAATTCGCGCCCAGCCCGAACAGGCGCCTGAGCTGCGGAAGCGCGTTTGGATCGGTTAGCTCGTCGATCAGCACCGCGTCGATGCCGTCCGGTAGCCGCGGTAGGTGCAGCGACTCCGACTCGCTCGCACGGCACGATATCACCGCGACGACCGGCAAATCCAGCGCCTGCGCGACTGGAAGCAAGTCTCCCGAGGAATCACACGAAGTGTACAGAATACCGCTCTTCGGCTCGCTCAGCGTCCCTTCCACAATTGACAGTTCAGCAGACACTGCTGCTCGGGCGAAAAGACCCCGACAAACGGCTGGAGGCATCAGCCAGGCATCCAGATGCCGCCCAGGCAAACCCGTCACTTGCCCCACGGCCTCTGTGGCTGTCGGGCACGCGCGAGTGCGGAAATGCTGCACGCGCCATCGCCGCTCGGTGAGCCCGGCCAGCATTGCCAGGCAAGCCACCGAGGGTTCAGCACTCTCGGCAGGTGTCGCCAGAGCCAAGCGCGGAAACTCATTCATGACCGTTCCGAAGCCCGTCCCGTAGGTGTTCTGGTGCGATCCTTCCGCTCCCCAAGCCCCTCTTCACGTCTTCTCACCAAGATCGGTTCTCTGAGAATGCTGCGCCGACCTCACTTCTCGTACCACTCCCAGGAGCGCAATACCACCGCCACGCCGCATCTGGACGATGAAGAGCATGCATTCGCGGACCGAACGTCGGATGAATTTGTATTTGCGAGGATTAGCCGCCTGGAAAATCGTTGTCCATCGGCTCAATCGATGCAATCTGCTCGTCCCAATGATAGCGCCTGGGAAGGCGAGGTCAAGAGTGATTCAGCTTCCTGCGCATTCCCACCGGAATCCCACAACAGCTTTCTTCACCCACTCGATTTCACCTTGCCGCTTCGCGCCACGCAAGATACCCTACGCGCCCCGCCGGAGTCGAGCTCCAGTGCAAGTGGCGGTTTGGTCGGGATGGAGACCGCAAGATGCCCCATGAAAGGAATAAGTCGCTCCGAATTCGGCCCGTGTCGCCCTCAGAATTCTGCATCTGGGGGCTCCATGCCGGTGAGAACCTCGCCAAACGGATTGGTGCATCAGTGATCGCGGGCGGAATCGCGCTCGGCTTAACAGCCCGCGGAGAAGAGCACGAGTCCCTCGCCGCCGCCGTCAATCCCCAACAGTCCTCCCCTCAGGCGTCCTCTACCACAGGAGTTTCGAGCACTTCCCCAACTGAACCGGAGACGGCCGCGGTTCGCGCCGAGACTATCGAACGCTTGAAAGGCCTTGGTGCCGCTGCGGCTCCCGACGCCTCACGAGCCGCGTCTGAGTCACCCACCACGAAAACCGACGCGACAGCGCGGTCGGCTGGTCTCTCGGCGATCGCGAGCGATTTCGCTGTCGCACAGCCACTCCAGAAGCTACTCGAGAATAGACTGCTGTTGCTAGATGAGCACTCGAAGCTCGTGCTCGCTCTGAAGAAAGCCACCATCCCCCAAACCTCCCCAGAACACCAGGCCGACCAGTTACAAACTGAGCTAGCCCAGATCCAGGCGATGCTCAAGCAAGCCGACGAGCATGCCGAGACACTGCTCCCCGTTTCATTTCACAAAACCGCCGCGACGCCCCGCACAACTCTTGTCACTGAGATGAAAGACGCGATTGATGCCAACACCCACGAGCTCGGTCAGTGGAAAAGCAAGATCGAGACGCTGCGAAGCGGTCGGGCCGAACGTGAAAACAAGAATAAAGCGCATGCAGCCGAGCGCGACAAAGTGTTCAAGTTGGTCACCAGCTTGACCGCAAAAAACGTTGAGTATGAAAAGGCTGCGGTCGCGGCCGGAAGCTCGGCGGACGGGCGCCTTGCCCAGGAAACACTCGTCAATCATCAATGGGAGGTGCGAGTCGAAGCCAAGAGGCTTCAAGTCATTGAGGCCCAGATCGCCCTCGAAGCCAAATTGGCCGGCATCCGCGAGCTTGAGGGTCGTCTCTACCATGCCCACATCCAGCTCGCTGAACTGTCGCTCGCGCAAATGCGGCTGCGCTTCCGTGCAGAGACCGAAGAGCAAGAAAGCGACTTGATTCGCGATGCCGCCGACGAGAAATACAAGGCACAGTCTTCCGACGATCCACTTGAGCGCTTCCGCGCTCGCCGAATGGTCGAATTACTCGATCTCGAAGCGCAGGTCCTCAAGAACGAACAGGCACTGGCCACCAACCCTTCGCCGTCGTTCGAGGAACAACAAACGTTGGCAGACCACGCTGACAAGGATTTCGCACAGATCCGCGAGCTGCTCGATGACGGCGAGGTCAGCCGCCTCGACGCACTCCGTTTGACTAACGAATTCCGCCGTATCACGCCGGAACGTGAGCGATTGGTTCGCAACGAGATGGCCACTGTCGAAGCCCGTTTACAGTTCTTTGAGAAAGCCCTGACCGATGTCGAGATCGAGCTCTTCCAGGACTCGCTCCACGATCGCTTGGAACGCGATCTCTTGAAGGAACGCGTCTCTGCCCAACGCTGGACGGCGGGCGAGACCCTCCTGCTCGAGCTCGAGCGCAAACACCGAGAGATCCTGATTCGCCGCCAGAAGGCGCTCGAGAAGCTCGCCGAACGATCCTCCCATACCCTTCAGCAAATCGCTCGCCGCCTCACGATCCTCGACCAGGAATACGGGTTCATCCGCACCCAGATCTTTTGGGTCCGCGACCAGGATCCCATCGCCGCCGGCACGTTCTTGCAAGGCGCCCGCGAATTCAATCATCTGCTCAAGGAGATCGTCAAGCTGGTAGAGGAAACCATGAAACCCGCTCTCTGGGCCCAGCCCTCCGCCGAATTCATGGCCACCACCCTGGCCGTCCTGATGCTCCCGGTCGCTGTCGTCAAACTGCGGCGAGCACTCGGTGGCCTCATCCGGCGCGAAACTGGAGACGCCACCGGATGAAAATCCTCCAATCGTTCGCGCCTCAAACTGGCCAGAGCATCCCTCTGGCCCTCGTACTTCCTCCTCTTGGCATACACTTCAAGGATCGCACCTTGGCCGCGCAGCCTGGGCATCCTGGTCTCCGCCCTCCTCACCGCAGCCGCAATCGGATTCTTTGTTCATGATACCCTGCGATGGCTCGTTTGGCCCTCGACCGGCTCTGACCGCTTGTTCAAAATGCCCGAGCGCGTAGCTCGACAGCTCGATCACTCGGGCCGATTCCTGGTGCTCGCGGCCTTCTTGTCGCTCTTGCCGGTCTATATCTTCGAACACGAATTGATCGCCCCGGAAGCACGACCGTTCACCGCACCCTCGCTCTGCCGGCTCCTCGTCGTTCTGTACGAGTTTCTGGTCTGGGGAACTTTCGTTCGCCTGCTCTCTCGGAAGTCGGCCTTCGTCGAATGGCTGACCATCACTTTCTCCTCTCTCGACCAGGGTGTTCCGCCAGCCGCGCTCCCTCGGCCGCCCGCCGCCTGGAACGTCCCGTTAAGGTTTCACCGAGGCCTGATCTGGCTCAACCGCAACCGCAGAGCGGTCGCTTCCTTCGCGCTCGCCGCACTCGCCTCGATCATCGTCCTCGACGTTCGCGGCTATAGCTTCACTGCTCGCCGTCTCACCGTCGGTGGTTCGCAAACTTTGCTTGCCGTCGTTCTCGCCTCCGTCGCCTACCGCGCAATCGGCCGCACGATTAGCCGCAACGCGCGACGCTGGGTTCGACCCAATCATTCCTGGGCGCTGGCCCTGACCTCGGCGATGGCCTTTCGCGCTCCCGCTCGCTCCCGCGCTGTCGTCGGCGGTTTGGCCGCCGCGCCCGAAGCCTCCGCCGATTCGTCAAACCCCGCCGATGACTCCGTGCCGCTCGAGGATCTCGCGGCCGGCCTTCTGCGTCTCTCCTCATATGCAATGATCACCCTGACTCTGCTGGCAATCGCCTGGGTCTGGGACCTGGACTTGGCCCTCATCCGCTTCCTCCTGGCCAAGCCCGTTTGGGGCCAGGCCGCCGTCACCTTCGGTAATGCCGCCGAAGCCATCGCCTTCGCGCTGTTCGGTGCACTCGCCTGGCGGTACATGAGCACGCTCTTTGCCATCACGATCTTCCCCAGAATGCCCGACGACCCCGGCGTCCGTTTCGCCGTCGTCACCCTTTGCCGATATGCCGTCCTCGGACTGAGCTCCCTCGGCGCACTTTCGGCCATCCATCTGGACCTCGCAAAAATCGGCGTGGTCCTCGCCGCCCTCGGCGTCGGCCTCGGATTCGGCCTGCAGGAAATCGTCTCTAACTTCGTTTGCGGAATCATCCTGCTGCTCGAACGACCAATCCGCATCGGCGATGTGGTCACCGTGGCGGGCACCACCGGAAAGGTCGATCGCATCAACATTCGCGCCACCACCATCGTCAACGGCGACAACCAGAGCATGATCGTTCCTAATCGTGAATTCATCACCGGAAACCTCGTCAACTGGACACTTAAAGACAAAATCCTTCGCGTTGCGATCAAGCTCAGCGTCGCCTACGGAACTGACCCTGACCGTGTCGTGAACTTGCTTCTCGCCATCGCCCGCCAAGATCCCAACGTGCTCCTGAACCCCGCACCCTCCGCCGCCCTCGAAGGCTTCGGCGATTCGGCCCTCCTCTTCGGACTTTATGCGTTCGTCCCTGATCCCGGTCTCGTCGGCGACGTCCGCCACCGACTCTGCGCCGAAGTCCAGCGTCGCTTTGTGACCGAGGGAGTCGTCATGCCGTTCCCAACCCACGAGCTTCACGTCAACCGTGTCCCTGCCGACCTAACCCGCGCCTTGGTTTACCGTCGCGGCGAAGACTCAACCCAGTCCCAACCCCATCGCTTCGACTCCCCAGGACGCGTTCCCCCACCCCCCCACTCTGCCGTCATGTCCGAACAAGAAGAGGCAACCCAATACCACATCGATCCCTAACCTTTCTCTCACATCTTCACCCATTCTGCCCATCCTCCCCCTGATCGCCATCTCACGCGATCGAGCGCGGAAACGTCCAGCAATTTCCATCAATCCAACCGCGCCGCCTGCGAGAGGCGTGGTTCAAAGGCGGATAACACCTGCGCCACACTAGCTTGAGGCACAAGCGAGCGTAAGCGAAACCGCCGCTTGCGCTTCGGGCCAGTGTGGTCGCTGGGTCGAGCGCGAAGACGTTTCCCAGGCAGCCGCACGCGTGAACCAGACCCTGCGAAAACAGCCCGAGATTTCCGCATCCCCGGGGCTTAACACTAATTAAGGCCAAAATCGCACAATATGTGTGGAGCACGGCGGCTCCAAACGCCGATACCAAGAAGGAATCATGTTCCCCGAAGCGGTGGCGAGCCAAACGGATTGCTCGATAGCATACGCATCGGTCCAATCTGCCGGAGAGATCAGGGCTCCCCGTCTATCACGGGGCTCCTGAGCATTCGCTCGCGCGCCGCGGGTCTGCGCGACAGGCTCTCATAAGCCCAGCGCACCGGATCACTCGTACTCCCGTTTTCCATAAAAGAGTGCCGTAAACATGTTCAATAGCGACCCCCTATTCGCTTATTTTTCTCCCGAAACACTTCTGCCCGTAGGCTCGATCCTGGCCACCGTCCTGGGCGTCGCCATGATGCTGGGGCGCGGCTCTCTGCGTTTCTTCGTGCGTTCCTTCAAACGAGTGTTACGGCCCTCCGCATGGATCGCGGGCGTGAGCCGGCCTCACTTTCGGCTGAATGAGCATGGCGAGACTCAAGCGAGTGACTCTGACTTTGCCGCTGCGAGTCAGAGTGACGCGACCACGCGAGCAATCGAATCGGGGTCCCGAACGCAGGAGTGATCGCGAATGACCCAGCTCGCTATCGAACGAGGCTCTCGCCTGGCCCGCGTGAGTCTCCGTACGAGTCGCGCACAATCGATCACACCGCCGAACGGCTTGCTGCACCCCCTTACAGCGCTGGGCTTGGCTGTGATGCTCGCTCTGGCGACCGCATTGATCGAGCTGTTCATGCATTTCATCCGCAGACAGTTCATCAACCCGACTTCCATGGGCCCACTTCAGTTGAACCCGCAAGCCTACTGGATGGTCCCAGTCTCCAACCTTTTGCTCTTTGGCGGAGCCGGGCTTCCCCTCCTCGCCGCGGCGCTCTTCCGCTCCCGAAGGCTCTGCGCCGTGGGCGTCTTCGGACTCTTCTTCTTGTCGGCGCTCGCCGTGCTTCTCACGTTGCGGGGTCTGACCTTCCTCGCTTGTTCGACTTTCGCGGCCGGCCTCGCCTATCAACTCGAAACTCGGCTCTTGGCCCGTTCGGGACGCGCTGAACGCCTCGTGCGACTTGGCTTGCCTGCATTCCTGGCGCTGTCGGCAGTTTTCGCTTGCTCGGGCTATGGACGCGAGACTTTCGACAAGCACCGGCTGGCTCCTGCGCCAGCGGGATCCCCGAACGTGCTGCTCATCGTCCTCGATACAGTTCGTGCCGAAAGCTTGAGCCTGTACGGCTACAACCGCGACACTTCGCCCAACCTGACAAAACTCGCTCAGCGCGGAGTGCGGTTCGACGGCGCCCGCTCCGCCGCCGCCTGGACGCTTCCCTCCCACGCCAGCATGTTCACCGGGCGCTGGCCCTACGAGCTTTCGACTCGTCCCGATCGCCCGCTCGACACCGCATTCCCCACGCTCGCCGAATACCTCCGCGACCGCGGCTACACCACCGCAGGTTTCGTTGGCAACACCTATTTCTGCAACCGTTGGTTCGGGCTCGCCCGCGGTTTCCTCCATTACGAAGACGTTGCCGTCTGCCTGGTCGAGATTCTCCGCAGCTCCGACATCGGAAGACTGCTCACCTCCAGGATCGCTCCGTCGATCTACACCCGCGACAGACCCTACGCCTACTTCAATCGGAAGGACGCCACAACAGTCAACCACGACATGCTCGCCTGGCTGGCACTCCAGCCCAAGGGACAGCCCTTCTTCGCGTTCTTGAACTACTACGATGCCCATGACCCCTATATCTCCGCAGAAGGAGCCCCGCGCCACTTCGGCTTGCGGCCCGAGACCGCTCAAGAAGTCGCCGCTCTCCGCGACTGGCTCCACGTCGATAAGAACAAGGCTTCAAGCCGGCTCTTGCAGATGGCGATCGACGGATACGACGACGGCATCGCCTACCTCGACGACCAGCTCGGCCAGCTCTTCGCGGCACTCGATTCTCGCTCGCTGCTCGCCAACACTCTGATCATCATCACGTCCGACCACGGTGAGCTGCACGGCGAACACAGCGTCTACGGCCATGGTTCCCATCTCTACCGCGAAGTGGCGGGCGTGCCTTTATTGGTCGTTGGCCCCGGACATGTCCCTTGCGGCACGACCGTCGCTGAGCCCGTCAGCCTGCGCGACATCCCAGCGACCGTCGTCGACCTGCTAGCCTCGGGCGGCCCCTCTCCGTTCCCGGGCCGCTCTCTCGCAAGATGCTGGACTCCAGAGCCCGCGCGGCCAGCACCTGACGAGTTTCTGCTCACCGAAACCTCCGATGAGATCTCCAGAACGCCCGCCACCGCGACCCGGGCTCGCGCCCTCCTGCACCGCGGTAAGTTCTACGTCCGCAATAAAGACGGCAGCGAAGAACTCTACGACCAGACGCTCGACCCTGCCGAAACACGAAATCTCGCCACCTCGAGCGACCAAACGCAACTGCTCGATCTCTTCCGCGCCAAGATGAAAGAGATCGACCTCGCCGCACTGGTCGCCGAACAGCACCGAGTTCGCAAATGACCGATTCAGCCCTTCGGTTTCACGCCGCTGATCGCAGCGCGTTTGTCTTTTGTTGGTCCCCCTGCATCGCCTGAATCCGTGTAGAGGGCCTCGCAGAGCTTGCCCAGCAACCGGCCAGCCTCCGCGGTGGCATCAGCAACTGTCCGATTGGGCCTCGGTACATCGATTGGAACGTTGTTGACGAAAGCCGCAAACGCAAGCGATCGCCCCGAAGCCGTTTCGAGGTAGCCCGCCAGCGCCTTGCTGGTAAGCACGGTCGTTCCATCCAGCTCGTTATCAACAAAGTAGGTCCCTGTCTTGGCGTGGGCATGCCCGCGGGCCGGGCTATCGGCTGCGACCGACTTGGCCAACGTGCCGTCACGGCCAAGCACCGGAAGCGCCGAGTCGAACGCCGCAAACTCCGGCCGCGCCGCCATCGCGCGCAACAAGGTCACGGTGGCCCGCGGGGTTGCGAGATCAGACCGCGCGCCACCGGCTCCCCCACCAAACGAAATCGTTCCCGGCTCCAGTCCCAGACTCCTGAGAATTCCTCCCTCCCGCTTGAGGCCCTCGCCGAGGCTACGCTCGCCGTGATGCGCAGCGATCAAAAGCGGCAGCGTGCTGGCATGCAGGTTGTGGCTCACCTTCAGTATGACGCGCGCGTACTCGCTGAACGGCGGCGACGTATATTCCGCAACCTTGGGGAGCTTGATCACGTCGCCGCGCGCCCCCAGGCCGGCCGTGACGTTCCACGCCAGAGGCGAAGCCGCAACCCGCACCCCATGCCGGCGCAGCGCCTCGATCAAAAGCGCCCGAGCAAACGAGGCTGGCTGCTCGATCTCGCCGATCTTGACCACCTGCGCGTGCCCGACGGGCAACTGCCCGCGAACCGCGTACTTCGCTGAACCGACCCGCTCGACAGTGAGGGAGGCAGGCTTGCCCGGCTCGACCGTCTCGACGACGGCATCGATCGCGAAAAACTGTGTCGCCGGTTGTATCGTGACCACCGCCGGCTCACCTGCTTTGCTGGCCGGCCGAGCCAGTACATCGATGACATTATCGTTGATCACAATCGGGCTGATCCGTGAAGGACCGCTACCCGTCGCCAGCGCAGGCGCGAAGAGTCGGTCGTCCACGATCACGTCTCCGCCGATCTCGCGGATTCCCGCGGCTTCGACGTCGCGGGCAAGATGGTCCAGCCCCGCCAGCGGATTCGTCCCGACGATTTCACTCTTGAGATTGCCGCCGGAATAAGTGTGGTCTTCGTCCTTGAACAGAAGCACGCCCTCTGGACCCGTCCGGCCCCCCATGCACAGGTCTCCTGCCGCTACCAGTATCAGATCTCCACCGAGCTTGCCCGCGGCATCCACCTCGCCGCGCCGAACCACGGGTGTCTGAAACCGATACCCGGGCCCAAGCTCGATCGCGCGGCGGCCGTACTGAACAGCTTCGTAACGGACGCCGGCGCGAAAAGCTGTTCGGCGTTTCGCTCATAAACAACCTCCCCGGTCTTGCGCTCCACGACAAGAACGCCCCAGTGCCCCTTCTGATAGCCGGGCGCACTCAAGACCGCCTCAACCCGTCGCGACACCGCCTCATGCCCGGCAGTCCGCTCCGCCTGCTGCCCACGAGTCGTCGGCTCGAGCAAAAAGAATCCAGCCACGACCAGGATCAAGCCCAATCGGTTCCGCCGCTTCTGCCGTCGATCACGCGTCGCGCCATTCGTGCTGTATCTCATGTGGAAAAGTCTACTATACTCGCAATCCTTGGACCAACCTCTAATTCTCAGGACGCCCGAAGTTCTTTCGAGCACCGCCATCAGATGCGGCTGCCCCCCGCGCCACCCTCCCCCCTTCGCAAAGGGGGCCCACGCTACTTTCCCCCCCCTTGCAAAGGCGGGGCCAGGGAGGCGTCGGGCGCAAGCGATGTCGCAGCCGAGCCGCTGATCCGCGCGAAACGCCGCATCCAACCGAACGCCACTCCGCCCACCTTCCGCCCCTCGCAAACGGGGCCCACGCTACTTTCCCCGCCTTGCAAAGGGGGGCCCAGGGGGGGGGGCGCAAGCGATGTCGCAGCCGAGCCGCTGATCCGATCGCAACGCCGCAAGTAAGCGAACGCCACCCCACACACCTTTCCCCCCCTTGGAAAGGGGGGGCCAGGGGGGTGGGGCGCAAGCGATGTCGCAGCCAAGCCGCTGATCCTGTACGACCCGCCCGTGCCCCAGCTCACGGCCCCCGCGCGTCCGGCGACACCACCGCTCCCCCCGCCGCAGCCGAAGCCTCCCCGCCGTTCGCTGCGCCCGAGTCAAACATCGCCGGCTGCCCCCGCGCACCACCCCACCGCGCCGCCTGCATTTGCACAAACCGCTGCCACCTCCGCGCCTCGAGCGCCTCACGTTCCCGCTGTGCATCCGCGACGGAATCGGTCCGATCGGTCCCATCCGACCGATCCGTCCGATCATCCAGCGCCCCACTTCCGTCCGCCGAAACTGGCTTCGTCTCCAAGAAAATTGGCTTCGTTTGCAAGTTGTCAAGTCCCGAAGAACCGCCGGAATTCGCCGGAACACCAATAGCTACTTCATGTTGTGCTATGCACACGTCATCACGAAAATTGGCTTCGTTCGGCGACTTTTTCACCGGTTTGACTTTCTCCGCTGACTTCCGCAAACTCTTCCGCCGGCCCTGGATCAACCGCTTCCTCCCGCGCCTCCTGGGTGACCGGGGCAGCACAATCCGCGTTCAAACTCGCCTCGCACTCTCCGGCCTGGTCGAGCCTTGAAGTTTCGGCTTCGCGATTCGGCACTTCGACCGTCAGGGCATCCGCAGGCTCGATCGCGCTCTCCCCCGCGATGCCGGTGCACCGCTCCGGAAGGAACCCCTGACACGCCAGAACGTCCGATTCCTCGACCACGACCGACTCCCACCCTCGGTCCCTTTGCTCCAAAGTAGCAGGCACACGCCGTGTGCCGTCCGCCTCCTTCTCACGGCCCACTTCCGCCGCAGCGCCCGAACGACCAGCCGCGAACCCCGCTCCGTGTTCGGCGCCGGTCCCCCGTCCGCCCCTCATCCCTCCACCCTCACCCCTCATCCCTGCGTTTCGCGGCCCTCCATCGTAATCATAAGGCGAATTATTTTTCCCCGGCACCTGTCCCGCATCCTGCGCATCACTGTCCGCCTTGCGTGCTCGTTTCTCCTTCCGATACGCCGCGATCCCGCGTTCCAGCGAGCTCTTGGATCTCAAGAACGACCGGCGCATCGCCTCGGCCTCAGGGCTAATCACGAACGCCCTGCGTGCTCTTTCGCGCGCGGGCTCATCCCCGGCCTTCTGTTCGTGTTCCGCCGCAATCGCCCAGATCCGGTCGATCTCCGTCTGCACCAGGTCGATCAGGCTTTGCCTGGCCTTTTCCGGATCATCTTTGCGCGAAAGGTCAGGCCACATCGCCCTGACGTCCATCACGTACCGTTCCAGCACTCCACCGTTCATATCGCTTTGCAGATCAACGAACGCGTGCTCGCCCACCGTCCGCAGCGCGTAGCTCGCCGCGAAAATCTCGGCAACGCGCCGATCGAGAATGCAGTCCACGGGCTGCCGTCCCAGCAGCCTGATCAGTCGCAGCCGATCTCCCGCGGCCCAGAAATGCCCCCGCGCCCGCTCCATCAGTTCTTCGAGAACTCCCAGCATCCAGTAGCATCCCATCGCAGATGAAGCCAGGTCCCTCACGAGCTTCGCGGGGTCAAGCGCCGGTCCATTGTCGCCCTTCGCTCCGCGAAGGGATTAAGGGAGCAGATTCACTCGGCCCCGCGCATTGCGCCCGGGTCTCCTCTCGATACCCACAACCTGATCGATCGCGACCGAACGTCTCTCCTTCTTCGTCCTCCGCCCGACCAATGAGACCAGCGAACGTCGTCAGCTTGAGCCCCGCTCGTACTCGTATTCACAATTCCCGCCGTCCGCCCTGTCTCCAAACACGGTGAACAACGCTTCGTTTCGGAGTCTCATTTTCGGGCCGAGTCGTCTCACGAGGATTTCGGATCGCCACACAGCGCACACCTCATCTCCGATCTATTGAGTTCTGTTCGGCTTGCAGATCGCACGTCGCGCTTTGAATGCCCACTTTCGGACCTCGAAATATGATAAAAAATGAGACTCCTGGCGGCATCTTCAAGCATCCGTACAGCAGTGTAAATCGCCCACTCTCAGAAGCCGCTTCCGACGCGCTCTGGCTCCCATTGACGGGGGAGCCATACGTCTCGCCTGCCACCTCCGTCCGCCTCGAGTTGTGCTGGTTGTGGCCTGTAAAGTTCGCATGGAGGATCGAGCTTGGAACACGGTCAGGGCGTTGAGATTTGAGATTTGAGACCGATGAATTGGAATTCGAGATCGAGCTTTGACCCAGGGGCCAACCACAGCGGTCGGTCGTCCAGACGACGCAAAGCTTCGCGACGCCTTTTGGCTCAGCCGCGCATGCCTCGCATTTCCCCCTACATTAATATGCGCCGAGTTTTCGAAAACCGCCGGCTCTCCCGCGGACGCTTCTGATTCGCGGAAAACGCAAATTCAAGCAAGAAAACGAATTGACCAGTGTTTTCGTGTCGCACATTTACACGCAAGATGAGTACGTCCAATATGAATTGAAAAGTGCCGGGAAAGCCGGCACTCGGTTAGACATAGTGAACAACACCCGCGTTCCAGAGTGCCACTTTTGGGGCCACTGGTGGCGCGAGGATTTTGAATCGCTGTGACACGCACGCCTCATCTCCGATCCATTGATCTATGTTCGACTTACAGATCGCACGCCGCGCCGTGGACGCCCAGTTTCGAATGGCACTTTTTGGCACTCCTGGAGGAGATTTCCGACATCCGTACACCGGTGTAAATCGACCGCCGATCGAACCCGTTTTGCATGCATTCCGATTCTCGGCCTGAAAGGCCACGACATACCAGCCCAACGGCAACGCCTTGGGTTTCCGATGCAACGCCTTGGGTTTCCGATGCAACGCCTTGTCAGCAGCAACCAGAGAGTGAGCCATTATCGCAGCGCCACTTGAGCCACTCTGCGATCAGTTGATCGCGGTGAGTGGCTCTATCGATTCGTTTTTTCGGCGTTTTCTCCGGAATATTCTTGACGACACCTTGCGAGGTTCTAGAATCACTTTGCGTTGGTCTCTAGGAAGTCGGCGTATGCCAACCGGAGTTGCCGGCCGGCAACGACGGTGAAAACTGGGTTGCCGACCCCGAGCCTAACATTCAAAATCGCAGAGTGGCTCTCTCAGCTTTGTCAGATTCTGTCATTCAAGAAGTATTATATCTGTACATATAAAACAAGCCGCGACTCGCCAGCGCGGTCAAATCGTCCCGGAAAAGCGACGAGTGCGTTTGCCCAGGGAACGCTGGCGGAGCGTTCTCGGGCTTTATTGATGGGCGACAATTAGCTTCGACATCCACGACGATGATCCTCTGCGTTCGAATCTTCCGCTGTCGGATCGCATTGGTTGATTCAAATCAGCCTCAGGCCAAGGGTGAAGGCCGATTTGAATCAACCAATGCGATCGATAACATCGACGACGCTGCAATTCTCGTTGGATGTTGACATCGAACACCGGCATAGGTGTCACTAATCAGCGCTACTCGCGGTTCGTCCGGCAACAACCGCGGTGGCTCAATTCTGGCTGCGAAAGTGGCTCACTTCCTGGCTGCTGTCGACAACGCCTTGGGTTTCCGATGCAACGCCTTGGGTTTCCGATGCAACGCCTTGGGTTTCCGATGCAACGCCTTGGGTTCCCGACGCGAACTTGCTCCTCGAGTTTCTGGTTGTTGCCTTTAATCGGTGTGGTTCGACCGTCCGCGCTCGCCGGCGCACTCGTTGCTCATACCAAGATGATCTGCAAAAGCTGCGATCCAGTTGCCAGAAGAAAAAAGAATTCGTCCGTTCCGAGTGCAGGAAGCCGGGTCCTCCGCCCTCCGTCGCCCCGCCCCGACTGCGTTTGAAAGACTTGCCGCTACTTCCAGCCCTTCGAATTTCGAACTTCGGATTTCGAGCTTCGAACTTCGGATTTCGTCCCCAACTTCGTTTTGTATATTCGCCTGTTCTTCTTCCCCCGTAAGCGTTAACGGAACGCCAAGTAGGTCAGGCTTTAGCCTGACGATTAATTTCTTGCCCCAACCACCGATCTCGATCACGGTCGCCACTTCGAGCGCCCAGGACACGTCCGCTCAACTTCGAATACCGCATGTGCCAACACCCCAAGACGCCGAGGCTCCGGTATGCCGACGCGACAACCGCGTCCACGACCTCTACAGAATTGATCTGCACGACGGCTTTCCCAGTTGCCAGAAGAAAAAAGAATTCGTTCGTTCCGAGTGCAGGAAACCGCGTCCAAACGCTCTACAGAAAGCTCAAATGAGTAGCAAGAAATCGCAAAGAATTCGGCTCTCTTGCTCAACCGAGATCAGATTCTGTCGATCGTAGGACGTAGCGCAAAAAAATGGCATCCGAACGTGGCGAAGTCGCCTCGAACGAGCACCACTCCGAGCCCCGGCACGGGGCGACATCACGTAGCCCGGGGTGTGAACCCCGGGAATGGTGTGAACCCCGGGAACCCCGATCCCGCCGCCCGCCTATGTCCCAAGCCCCGGCACGGGGCGACATCACGTAGCCCGGGGTGTGAACCCCGGGAATGGTGTGAACCCCGGGAACCCCGATCCCCGCCGCCCGCCTATGTCCCAAGCCCCGGAACGGGGCGACATCACGTAGCCCGGGCTGTGAACCCCGGGAACCCCGATCCCGCCGCGCGTCCATCCATCTTCCCAGCCCCGGAACGGGGCGACATCACATAGCCCGGGGTGAGAACCCCGGGACCCCCGAACCCGCCACCCGCCGATGTCCCAAGCCCCGGCACGGGGCGACATCACGTAGCCCGGGGTGTGAACCCCGGGAATGGTGTGAGCCCCGGGAACAAAGATCCCGCCGCCGGTCCAATCTCCAAGCCCCGGCACGGGGCGACATCACGTAGCCCGGGGTGTGAACCCCGGGAATGGTGAGAACCCCGGGACCCCCGAACCCGCCGCCGGTCCAATCTCCGAGCCCCGGAACGGGGCGACATCACGTAGCCCGGGGTGTGAACCCCGGGAACCCCGACCGCGCGACCCACCCATGTGCCGAGCCCCGGCACGGGGCGATATCACGTAGCCCGGGGTGTGAACCCTCGTCCTTACCCACAAGTCATAACACGATATTTAACAAGAGTTTACGATAAGATACGGAAGCATTATCGATCGACATACACAATTGTGATGTTATGCGCACTATTCACTTTCTCGGTTTTTCCGGGGAACTCTCAATATTGGCCGGCTCGTCATGTGAGTGCCTTTTGAATGCACCTGGTGTACATGTAGTACACATTTTCCAATCAAAGCTCCGTTCTGTCGCCGTAACTTAATGAGCCATAACTGGTTCAGACTTGTGGGTAAGGACGAGGGTGTGAACCCCGGGGGGCACCGGGAACCCCGAACCCGCCGCCCGCCTATGTCCTAAGCCCCGGCACGGGGCGACATCACGTAGCCCGGGGTGTGAACCCCGGGAATGGTGTGAACCCCGGGGAACCCCGAACTCGCCGCCCGTCCATCCATCTTCCCAGCCCCGGCACGGGGCGACATCACATAGCCCGGGGTGTGAGCGCTACCGACTCCGAATAGGAATTCTCCTCGACGATCCGCGACCCCAGCAGCTCATTGATCTTCCGCTTGATAGCGGCCCGCTGGTCATTGCTCTTATGCACCGACCGCGCCAGCTCGACGAACCTCGCCCCAAAGCGCCGCGCGAGAAGCTTAGACTGGTTGCCTGAACTGCCATAAACGGACCTGTCCCGGTTTCCCCGAGCGCGGCCGATCCCGAAGTCTATGGTCAGTTCGACGTTTCCGGAACCCACACGTACACGGTGCCCGGCTCGTTCCCGGTGTTCGTGACCATCAGCGACTCGCACGGCCAATCAACATCAACGCAGGCCACGGGCACGGTCACCTCCGCCAACGTCCCCGAATCCATCGCCGCCTCGGGCGCCGCAGGAGCCTTCAACACGGGAATGTACGGCTCCGGCAACACCAACACGACCTCCTTCAACCTCGGCTTCGCCACGCTGACGCCGGTCGCCCCCTCAGCATCCTCGGGCAGCGGCACCACCGTCACCCCCACGCCCACGGCCGCAATGATGTCCGTCGCCCCCAGCCCCTCGATTCCCACAAGCGTCAATTACACCTCATCCCAGTTCATCCAGGAAACAGGAACGGACTGGCTCCTGGTCGAATCCCTGGGAGTCTCGTTCGTTCGCAAAGTCACAGGCAACTCCTCGAGCGGCAGCTTCACCGACACCCTCGTGGTCACGATTTCGTATTTCTACCAGCAAACCGACACTCACTCAGGCACCGGCTGGAGCCAATCCCTCACAACCACCCAGTCCGACAACACGACTATCATCGAAAACGACCAGGGCGCATACACCGTCTCCGGCAGCGTCGTAACCCTCACCGGCAGCTACTCCACCTCCCAGACCGACCTCGGCGCCGAGCTTCTCTTCAGCACGAGCAGCTCCTCCGGCGGCGGCGGTTCATTCCTCACAGAGTCCGTCTCAGCCGACGACGACTACAACGAATCCGGCGTCTTCCGGTCGACCGGAAGCACCACCGTCGATGCCGGCGGTTCGACTTACAGCTCGACATCAACCGCGAGCTATACGGGCTTCGCCTCATCCAGCCCGGCCAGTGGCGCAGCAACCATGAACACCGCCGCCACGGACTCCGGCACAAGCACGCAGTCCTATTCCGAAGTCGACACATTCCAGCGCTCAAGCGGCGTCCTCACCGATGCCGGCGAGTTCTCAGCGAGCCAGCAAACCACCGACACGCCCTCATTCTACGGCGCAGTCCGACTCAAGCGCCGGCTACATCGTCGAAACAGCCGGCGCCTCGATCACCACGAAGTTCACCGAGCAGGGCTCGATCGGCCAATCAGCGACGTCCTCGACCTATTCCGGCACCTTCCTTCTCACGACAATGGCCAACGCCGGTGTCAGTATCACAGGCACGGGCGAGTTGACCGGCGGCGGTGTCTCCGGCACCTACGTCCTTGAGGCAACCGCCAGCCAGATATCGAATCTGAACTTCAGCGGCACCGACACGAACGCAAGCGGCATCGACACCGTCGTCGGCAGCCTCAGCCAGACGATCTCCACGAGCGGCGGCATGTCACTGGGAGAAGGCGGCGATTTCGTCTCCGGCTACACTTCCGGCTCGTTCGATTCGAGCAACAAGAGCACAGTCTCGTCAGTGGAATCCGACACCGGCCAGATCACATCGATCGGTGGCAGCGCAACCAGCAGCGGCGGCAGCGTCATCGACACGGTCGCTTCCTCGTCCAGCTCATCCACCGTCACCGGCAGTGTCTCCGGCGGCGGCAACGACGGCCACTTCAACTCCTCCTCGTCGGCCACGGGCACCACAGACACCGACATGAACGCCGGTTTCGTCGCGACGCCGTCAGCGTTTACCGCAACAGTCAACACGTACGCAACCATGAGCGGAAACTCGGACGGATCCTACGGGGCTCAGGGCACCGCAACCACAGGCGGTTCCACCGGCAACGGCGGTACATTCCAGACCGTTGACCACTACACCGTGAGCAGCGGCGGAAGCTCCCAGGGCACCGGCTCGATGTTTACTCGAACGGTTGTCGCTAATTCCGGATACACCTCCGGCGGCATCGTCACGCAAACAACAACCGGCGAAATCAACCAGTTCACCTCAGGCGCCTCGACCGGCACCACCACCGACCAGGGCACCACCACGACCGGCGGCACGGTCACCGGCGGCGTCTCCGCCAGCAGCCAGGTCAATTTCAACAGCACTCAGAACGGCAGCGGCACCGGCAGCGCCACGTCCGTCGTTGACTTCACGCAATCCGGCGACGCCACCGCGGACGTCTCGGGCACGTTCGCGACCAACCAGCAAGGAAGCACCTCGGGTAACTCAGTCATCACAACCGTCTCGACGCCCTCTCCAGAACAACGGCCGCATCGAGCGCGAGCCCATCGATCAGCGCGAGCTACACCTACGGCGTCGACACCTACTCACCGCAGGGAACCCAGGTCTCCACCGCTTCGGTTGCGGGATCTTTCAATAACTCAAGTGCCACGGGAACGTTCCAGAACACCCAGCGCACCACGGGCGCCGCGACCGACCAGAACACGACCTCGATTGCCACGTCCGGCACAACAGGCGGCAGTACCAATCGCATCTATACAATTTCCAGCGGCAGCAATTCCGGCCAGTCCCAGCAAGCCGGCAGCTTCTCGCCCTCCGGCGCCAGTGGAACATTCTCCTCATGGCAATCCGGCAGCGGCACTGGGAACCAGACTGTCCAGGGTAATTTCGACACAAGCGGCTCGACAAACCAGTCCTTTCCAGGCATCACGGGTTCGTTTCCCCAGGGCACGAGCAACTCCGGCACCAACTCGAGCGCCTCGGTAAACTCCTTTACCTACTTCAACCAAAACTCCGGCAGCTTCACCCCGTCGAGCTCCTCAGGCACTTACGTCCAGTCACAGGCCGGCAACCAGTTTACCTCTCAGACGGTAAACGGCGTGCTCTCTGGCACCGGCACCACCTCGACTAGCGTCGCCGCCAGCTCGAACAATTACACCAGCTCCCAGACGGCCACAACAACCTACACGAGCGAGAACCAAGGTGGGTTCACCGGATCGAGCGCATCCGGAATTGCCACCTATGCGTCAACCAACTCAACATCGCTCACCGCCTCAGAAGAGACGTGCTTCTCCGCCTCGAGCAACAACGGCAACGCTTCCGGCCTCCTCGCCTCAACCAGCAACCCCTCCACCTGCACCACCTACGCATCGACCACCACCTACTCTCCGAACAACACGAGCGTCACCTCGACCCAGACCCAGACCTACGGCGCAGTCAACACCAGCACCGAAGACTACGGCGCGGCCGATTACCTGGGCGGTTCCCTCGATTACTCGAGTTCGACCACCGCCACTCCGAGCAGCACCGACGTGCTGAGAAGCTCGACGATAAACGGCGTGGCAGTCACGAACGATCAGAACTCTCAGCACGGCTCGACCAGCACCACGGTCACCAGCTCATCGACGAGCACGAGCCCCGGCGTTTACGTGACGATCTCCTTCACAGCCACCGAAACCGCCCCCTGGAGCCAGTCAACCAACACCGCGACGACCTACGGCAGCATGGGGAACGTCGTCACCTCGAACCAGGTGTTCTCGAACAGCAACGGCGAGTACTACTCCTTCACGCGCGCCTACGCGCAGAGCACGGGCCTCTCGAACTCGGCGACCGTCACCTATTCTGATGCTCCTACCGACACCGGCTATACCTACAGCATGAGCGAATCGAACAGCGGAACGCGCTCATCAGGCACGGGCTTGACCCTCTCGACCAGCGCCAACTTCTCAATCGGCCAGAGTTCCTCGCAAAGCATCACGCGGGATTACAACCTCACCCAATCGTGGTACGGGCCGTCGAGCACGTCGATCTCAAACATTTCAACCTTCAGCAGCGACAGCTACACCGATGCCTACACCGACAGCGGCACCCAGAGCGGCTGGGGTCCGTCAGGAACGTCGGTTTCCGACACCCCAAGTTTCACGGGTTCCTACACCCACAGCGGCTGGAGCAGCACCACCGCCAGCAGCTCCTACACGATGGTCTCGTCCTACTTCAACCCGCTGACCGGGATGACGGTGACGTCAACCACCTCATTCAGCACGAGCACCGTCTACGCCGACTCCGACTCGAGGGTCGACACCGATACGGACACCGACTCACTCGACTCAGATAACGACGGCGGCAGCATAACATCCTCCTTCTCCTCGATGACCTCCGCCGGCGGCGTCTCCGCGCTGACTTTCGGTACGAGTTACTCCGCCTGGAGCATGAGCGACTCCGAAAGTCCGACCGCGGGAAGCAGCGACGACGACACCTGGGGCAACAGCACGATCACGTTCCAGGAGACAGGCGGCTCCCCGACCGTCAGCAGTGCGTCGTTTAACGTGACCTACAACAACACCCTATCGGCCGGAATCGTAACCGTCCCCGCCGCCGCCTCGACCTGGCTACTAAAGGTCCAGGAGTACGAAGGCGCAGTCGGCACCGCCGGCTCATCCGGCTCCGGGAGCTCATCGAGCTCGTCCGGTTCCTCGGGCGCAACAAGCTCGGCCTCCGCCGGCTCGTCCGGTTCGTCAGGATCATCCAGCTCGTCATCGTCGTCATCATCAGGCACCGGCTCGAGCTCTTCGTCATCAAGCTCATCAGCCCCCGGCGCCACAGGCAACGCCCCGGCAGCCGCGGCCGCTGGCCCTTCCGCAAGAGCCGTGCAAGCCCCGCCTTTGCCCAACTCCGGCGGAATGATGGTGGCAGCCGGCGCGATGACGATGCCCGCGATGAATGGGATGTCGCACGGCGGAGGTCCGGGTGCGTCAGTCGGTTTCCAGGCCGAAGATGACGTGGGCCAGCAACCGGCGGATGGCGGCACATGGAACTGGATCACGAGCTTCTTCGGCGGCGGAACGGCGCAGAGCCCGACTCCGCCGCAACCGCCGGCAGCGGCAGCCGGCAACGTCGTCGCCGAGAAGGATTGGCTCACCCGGCAGATCGACTCCTTCGTCGAGTTTATGACCGGTCCAAGTGGCCCGCCGCCGGCCGAGAGCGAACGGCCGGCCTCGCAACCTGAAATGCAGCGGATGGAGCGCTCGCGCGATGAACCCAAGCGGGAGCCGGGCAAGCTATCGACATACTTCTACAATTCGACCCAGGAAGGCTTCGGCGAGGCCAACGACATGATGACCCGCGTGCTGCCAGTGTTTGCAGCGGGGGTCTTGATCGAGGTAGGCGGGCTGTACTTCGGTCCCGAGGATCTAGCCATCTGGGGGGCAATCAAAGCAGGGGGCTACGTCATTCGACCACTTATGGCGGGTGGCAAGCAACTCTTGAAGAACGGAAAGAAGCTACTTGGTGTATTCACGAAGGAGGGAGCGCAGCTCACCGAGAAGGAACTTAAAGCGCTATTTGAAGCCTCTAAGGCACTCGGCGCCGCGCTCGAAACCGCCGCCGCCGCCGCACGAGGGTTCAAGAAATACCAATGTAAGGAGTGCGTCGCCGCAATCGTCAAAGCGCTGAGATCCAAAGGAGTCCGCGCGGAGATCATCGAGATCCGGACGCTTAGTCGTAGTGGCCAGAAGAGCTATCACAAGATCTTTATGGAAGGTATTGGAGAGATCTCAGACAACGGAACCCACCTGGCTGTCCGTGTGGGCGACGTGGTGTTCGACAATCTGCACCCTGACGGCATACTATACGAACTATGGCTCAAGAAACTAATGGCACCATTCGGCTACATGATCACTATGTCAGGCTTCTGAGCGGGATAGACCCAAGATGACGACCATCAAGCTCCTCGAGCAAATACGAGCGCACCCGCTAATGTACATCCCGCAACGAAACGTCCGTTGCCTGAGGGCGTTCCTTGACGGAGGGCGGATGGCGCTCGAGGATCCGGCTGACGAAGAGTTCATGATAGGCTTCGACGAGTGGATACACAACCGATTCCGACAGTCAACAACGGCAGGGTGGGACCGAATCATCGCGCACTTTTCCGAGGACGATTTCGCAGCGTTGACACACTCGTTGGACCTGTTCGCCGAGTACGCCGCGACAGAACGCCACGATGCACACGGCGACGCGGATAGGGTGATCGTGAGTTTACGTCGGACGTCTCGAACTCCAGAGCGGGAAATCCCCAAGATGACTACCATCGACCTGCTGGATCGGATACGAGCGCTCCCAGGAATGTACATCGGCCAGAGAAGTATTCACTGCCTCAAAGCATTCCTCGACGGTTGGCGATTGGCATCGATGACCAACCAACGGAAGACTTCATGATAGGTTTTGACGAGTGGATTCGCCAGCAGTTCAAAGTCTCAACGACGCAGGGATGGGCAAAAATCATCGCATACTATACTTCGGACGACCTCGAGGCAATGGAGCAGGCACTGGAGCTCCTCGCGGAATATGCCGCGACACAGCGTCGCGAAATTGAAAGCGAAGCGGAGGAGGGCGGGCGAGACAAAGAAAAACCTTGAAACCGACAAAGGGAAACCTCGCGACACGGCGAGGAACGAATGAGGGCAATACGGCGAGGACACGCATTCCAATCCGTGAAGCTCGATGAGCTTCAGCGCCCCGGGCTCGGGCGACTAAACCGCGGGCATATTGCACTCGAAAAGCACCCCCTCGGTTTGCACCACATTTACCTCCGAGACCACCTACTCTCCGAACAACACGAGCGTCACCTCGACCCAGACCCAGACCTACGGCGCAGTCAACACCAGCACCGAAGACTACGGCGCGGCCGATTACCTGGGCGGCTCCCTCGACTACTCGAGCTCGACCACCTCCACTCCGAGCAGCACCGACGTGCTGAGAAGCTCGACGATCAACGGCGTAGCAGCCACCAGCGACCAGAACTCACAGCACGGTTCGACCAGCACCACGGTCACCAGCTCATCGACGAGCACGTCCCCCGGTGTCTATGTGACGATCTCCTTCACATCCACCGAAACCGCCCCCTGGAGCCGGTCAACCAACACCTCGACGACCTACGGCAGCATGGGGAACGTCGTCACCTCGAACCAGGTGTTCTCGAACAGCAACGGCGAATACTACTCCTTCACGCGCGCCTACGCTCAGAGTACGGGCCTCTCGAACTCGGCGACCGTCACCTATTCTGACGCTCCTACCGACACCGGCTATACCTACAGCATGAGCGAATCGAACAGCGGAACAACCTCATCGGGCACGGGCTTGACCCTGTCGACCAGCGCAAACTTCTCGATCGGCCAGAGTTCCTCGCAAAGCATCACCCGGGATTACAACCTGACCCAATCTTGGTATGGTCCGTCGAGCACGTCCATCTCCAACATTTCAACCTTCAGCAGCGACAGCTACACCGACGCCTACACCGACAGTGGCACCCAGAGCGGCTGGGGTCCGTCGGGAACGTCGGTCTCCGACACCCCAAGTTTCACCGGCTCCTACACCCACAGCGGCTGGAGCAGCACCACCGCCAGCAGCTCCTACACGATGGTCTCGTCTTACTTCAACCCGCAGACCGGGATGACAACCACGACAACGACGTCGTTCAGCACGAGCTCGATGTACACCGAATCCGACTCGAGCGCCGACATCGACAGTGACACGAGCTTGCTCGATTCCGACACCGACGGCGGAAGCGTGACGACGAGCTTCTCGTCGATGACCTCCGCCGGCGGCGTCTCCGCGCTGATCTTCGGCAACAGCTCCTCGTCCTGGAGCGAGGACGACGGCCAGGGCAACGGCCTCAATTCGAGCAATGACACCATCTGGGGCAACAGCACGTTGACCACCGTCGAAACCGGCGGCTCGCCGACCATCAATAGTGCGTCGTACAACGTGACCTACAATAACAGCCTATCGGCCGGAATCGTAACCGTCCCCGCCGCCGCGTCCGTCTGGATACAAAAGGTCCAGGAGTTCGAGGGCGCAGTCGGCACCGCAGGCTCATCGGGCTCCGGGGGCTCATCCAGCTCTTCGAGCTCCTCGGGCGCAACAAGCTCCACCTCCGCGGGCACATCTGGTTCGTCAGGATCATCCAGCTCGTCGTCCTCGTCGTCATCAGGCACCGGTTCGAGTTCATCGTCATCAAGCTCATCAGCCCCCGGCGCGACAGGCAACGCCCCCGCCGCCGCGGCCGCTGGCCCAGCCGCAAGAGCCGCGCAAGCCCCGCCTTTGCCCACCTCCGGCGGAATGATGGTAACAGCCGGCGCGATGACGATGCCGGCGATGAATGGGACCTCGTTTGGCGGAGGTTCTGGGGCGTCTGACGGTCTCCAGGCTGAAGATGACGGGGGGCAGCAATCGTGGATCGGCGGCGCCTGGAACTGGCTCCTCAACTCCGCGGCCGCCGTGGTGAGCCCGTTCTCGGCAGGCGGTGCTGCAACGCCGCCATCGCACGAGTTGACCGACGAAGAGGCCGCCGCGGCGCTCGAATTGCTCGACGCTCATCTGAACAACACGGCAGGTGGCGCTGCGCCGGACGCACGTGGAGGGCTCGGCGGGTATCTGCGGAATTCGGTCAGACAAGTCGAAAGGGGGAACTACACCCCCGATGAGGAAAGAACGCTCCTCGGCACGATCGGCGAAATCGCCGTGGGATTCACCCCGTTTTTTGGCACGGCCGCGAGCGCCCGTGACCTGAGCTACGACCTCACCCACTGGGAGTGGACCGGGTGGCACGTCTTCCAGACCGCGGGTGACGTCATCGGCTTGATCCCCTTCGCGAGAGGCTTCACAGGAACCCTCAACGCCACAGCGCGCGCAGCAAAGGGGTCGAACAGAGGCGCGAAGCTGGTTTCACTCGGAAGTAACGTTGCGAGGCGAAGCGGCGGCGCAATGAGAGCGGCGGGGCTGGCCAAGCTGGCAGAACTAGGACTCGCCGGCGTCAATCTTGCTGGACGGTCTTTCAACTCGGGACGAAAAGCTTTAGAAAAGGCTGGATTCATTCTTGATAGAACAACTCAAACGGGACGCAAGGTGTTCCGAAACCCGCAGACGGGCGCAGAAGTGTTCTACGACTCGGGCAAGGTGCTCGCAGGCGGCCAGAAACCTCATTGGCACATTCGAGACAAGGCTGGGCAAATCTTTGACCGGAATGGCAGACACGTTGGCTCAGACGAAGCAGCCGGTCACATCCCGGCTGGCTGATTCAGGAGGCGCATGACAATGGCTGGACCAGTCGACCGGAGGCTGTTCGAGCAGGTTTTCTCGGACGCCCACGTTATCGATGTTGACTTTTCGCAATGGGATAAGCAGGTCTCGCTCTGCGTGGTTGCCGATCATGTTGAGGTGCCAACGCCGCCTCGCTTGCCTCTGTTCCTAGTTGAATTCTTGCGCGTGAGCAAATTCTTCATTACGTTTAATCACTTCGAGGTGGAAATGGAAGGATCGGAGAAGCATTTCCAGTGGAACATCGACGAGTTTAAAATCCGGAACATTAAGAACAGAACTATTATTTCGCTGTCCGGTGGCAAAACTTGGCCCGATTTGCAAATAGAATGTCAAGAGATCGGGTTTCGACAGATCTCCCATGCGGTCCTTGACGACATTTTTCCAGGGTGGAACCGCCCGTACAACGGACTGGCTCGGCCCGGCATTTTAGCCCTCAGCCGGTTGTTCAGAACACGAATGCCATAACAACGGGCCTCGAGCCAACGCTGGCTTCATCGTCACCGCCCGCACGCGAGGAAGCTGCGCGCTAGAGACCGGCACGGGAAAGCGGCGCTCAAGCTCCTCACGCACCTTCGGCTCGCGGGGCTCGTCCGGGAGCTCGAGTTCATCGGACTTCGCTTTTTCGACCTCACCGAGCCCGTCATCATCGGGCACGGGTTCGAGCTCCTCGTCATGAGAAAAAGAGAAAAAGGACAGGCACCGCTCTCGACCACCTCCACTCCGAGCAGCACCGACGTGCTGAGAAGCTCGACGATCAACGGCGTAGCAGCCACCAGCGACCAGAACTCACAGCACGGTTCGACCAGCACCACGGTCACCAGCTCATCGACGAGCACGTCCCCCGGTGTCTATGTGACGATCTCCTTCACATCCACCGAAACCGCCCCCTGGAGCCGGTCAACCAACACCTCGACGACCTACGGCAGCATGGGGAACGTCGTCACCTCGAACCAGGTGTTCTCGAACAGCAACGGCGAATACTACTCCTTCACGCGCGCCTACGCTCAGAGTACGGGCCTCTCGAACTCGGCGACCGTCACCTATTCTGACGCTCCTACCGACACCGGCTATACCTACAGCATGAGCGAATCGAACAGCGGAACAACCTCATCGGGCACGGGCTTGACCCTGTCGACCAGCGCAAACTTCTCGATCGGCCAGAGTTCCTCGCAAAGCATCACCCGGGATTACAACCTGACCCAATCTTGGTATGGTCCGTCGAGCACGTCCATCTCCAACATTTCAACCTTCAGCAGCGACAGCTACACCGACGCCTACACCGACAGTGGCACCCAGAGCGGCTGGGGTCCGTCGGGAACGTCGGTCTCCGACACCCCAAGTTTCACCGGCTCCTACACCCACAGCGGCTGGAGCAGCACCACCGCCAGCAGCTCCTACACGATGGTCTCGTCTTACTTCAACCCGCAGACCGGGATGACAACCACGACAACGACGTCGTTCAGCACGAGCTCGATGTACACCGAATCCGACTCGAGCGCCGACATCGACAGTGACACGAGCTTGCTCGATTCCGACACCGACGGCGGAAGCGTGACGACGAGCTTCTCGTCGATGACCTCCGCCGGCGGCGTCTCCGCGCTGATCTTCGGCAACAGCTCCTCGTCCTGGAGCGAGGACGACGGCCAGGGCAACGGCCTCAATTCGAGCAATGACACCATCTGGGGCAACAGCACGTTGACCACCGTCGAAACCGGCGGCTCGCCGACCGTGGACAGTTCGTCGTACAACGTCACGTACAGCAACAGCCTGACGGCTGGAATCGTAACCGTCCCCGCCGCCGCATCAGCCTGGGTGACTAAGATCCAGGAGTTCGAAGGTGGCCCAGTCGGCACAGCCGGCTCCTCCGGCTCCGGGAGCTCCTCGGGCTCGTCGGGTTCCTCGGCGTTATCAAGCTCCGGCTCGTCGGGTTCATCCGGTTCATCCAGCTCGTCATCGTCGTCATCATCAGGCACGGGTTCGAGCTATTCGTCATCAAATTCATCAGCGCCCGGCGCCACGGGCAACGCGGCCGCCAACGGCAGTGCCGCCGCCGCGGCCGGCCCTTCGGCAAAAGCCGCTCAAGCCCCTCCGTTACCCAGTTCCGGCGGTATGTACCTCGCGTCTGGCGCGATGACAATGCCGGCGATGAACGGTATGGCAGCCGGCGCGCCGCTCCTCTCCGTAAGTGCCGCCTCTAATCTGGCTTTCAACGAGGGCCCTGAAGCGCTGGACCCAGCGCCAGAACGCAGCTACGGCTACGAGGCTGACGGCCCGGCGAGCTCCATTAATCCCGCCGGACTACAGCCGCTCGCAGCAGCTATACCGGTTACTGGGGTGACGGGATTGATTGCTGCCAGTGCCATGGGGATGCAACAACCTGAATCCGAGACCGAATCCTATGTCGTGTCGGATGTCGCGGACATATTAAATCAGAACCCGGACGCCAAGAAGATCCTGGACGCAGCAATAGATGATGGGTACGAAATTAGATATGCCGCAAAAACTGCAAAATATGATGCCTCCTTTAATCCAGAGAGAAAGCGGTTTGTTATCAACAGATATAAATTGCCAAACAAGGGGGCGGGTGCAATGGGTCTCCTGTTCGAGCTGATCCGATACAAGAATTACGCTGAGAAGCAGGCCCTGGAGCAGAAGGCCAGGGATGGTAAACTCACAGCCGATGAGTACGCCGTAGAATGCGAGAGATTGAGCTACAAATACATGAAAGAGCACCATTCGATCGTTCAGAAAGGTATCAAGGAAGACAAATGGAATTCTTCGTACGATAAGTTCGGGGATGAACTTAAAGAGGGAGGCGATTTCGAGACGTTTGATAAGTATCTGGAAGCGATGAAGACGAGGAAGGATGGTCTTCACTACAAAACCTTCTTGGAACAATATAAGGCACTACGGAAGCAGAAACCGGAGGAGTAGCAGATAGAAAAGACGCAGCAGCAACACGGAAGGCACTATGCGATAAAAGGTTACGCCAACGACACGGCGCCGAGTTGGCACGCTGTAGGAGCATCCTCTTGGCGGCAAATACCTGAAGGTGTGGTCGCCCGGAATGTGGACCGACACGGCCACGCTGAACCCTCTGAGATCCACCGTCGCAGTCAGATTCTCGACGGCGTTTTTCCTGCACTGAAGCCCCGTTTCAGCAGGCGGCTAATCGACCTCAGCGGTGATTACAGTGCAGGACGCTGTACTGGCAGAGGGGGGAAAACCATTTGCGAATCACGACTTATCTCGGCATTCGTCGCCTTATGATCATCCGCGCCGCGGCTCATGATTGCGATTTGACACGGAGGCTCCATCAACTCCTCCGAGTCGATTCGACAGTCGAAGTGGTGTCCACAAGATGGGAGAATGGCGAGGGGATCACACGGAGGTAGACCCGAGAGTAGAGTAAGATTATCTTGACCACAGAAGTGGGTAAATCCAGCATCGATACCTATCTGCTAGGGGGGGAACGCATGGCAACCTGGACACGCTCCATGATACTCGCAGCAGCGGCCATCATGCAGGGGCCCCAAACGAGCGAAGTCCTCGACACGAGCCAGGAGACGGTCGTTCGAAGGTGCGTTTACAATGGGTCGCCGGAGTTGGCGGCAGTCACCCTCGGCTCCGGGGGCATCCAGGAGCAACTGGTCATTCCGCAGGCCCTGTCGGACCTTTATCGAAAGCATCCCGGTGCCGTGCTGGACCTTCTGCTGAGGATCATCGACGGCGCCAACCCGGATAACTCGGTATTGGCTGCCGGTTACGCCATATCGTTGCAGAAGGGTCCTGCGGTCGGTGTCGTCTGCGTGGACATTTTCGAGAAAGGCACCTACGACAAGTTGGACAAGGCTTGGGAGAGGACACCCCGCCAACATTGGATACGCGCGATCAAAAACGCAAGAGAGCGAGAGAAAGGACAGGCATCGCCATCTACGCCGGCGAAGGCAATTACAAAGGAAAAGGACAGGCATCGCCCTCAATAACCTCACCGACTCTTGAACGAGCTCCAGCGCCGCCACCTCAAATAACTACACCAGCTCTCAAGTCGGATCAGCGAGCTTTACCAGCCAGAACGTAGGCGATTTCGCCGGCACCAGCACATCCGGCGTCGCGACCTTTAAGTCGACTAGCTCGAGCTCGCTCACCTCGGCCAGCTCGATGAACTTCAGCGCGTCAGGCTCGAACGGATACACGCCCGGCATCTTGGGCTCGAACACCTCTCCGTCAGTTTGCACCACATTTACCTCCCAGACCACGTACTCCCGCGGCAACACCAGCGTCGAGTTCAGCCAGAACCAGTCGTCCGGTTCCACCAACACCAATAGCGATTCACTCAAGGCTACGCGCAGAGCACGGGCCTCTCGAACTCGGCGACCGTCACCTATTCTGATGCTCCTACCGACACCGGCTATACCTACAGCATGAGCGAATCGAACAGCGGAACAACCTCATCGGGCACGGGCTTGACCCTCTCGACCAGCGCAAACTTCTCGATCGGCCAGAGTTCCTCGCAAAGCATCACCCGGGATTACAACCTCACCCAATTATGGTACGGGCCGTCGAGCACGTCGCTCTCAAGCATTTCAACCTTCAGCAGCGACAGCTACACCGACGCCTACACCGACAGTGGCACCCAGAGCGGCTACGGCCCCGGGCCCGGAATCGTCTCCGACACCCCAAGTTTCACCGGCTCCTACACGCACAGCGGCTGGGGCAGCACGACCGCCAGCAGCTCCTACACGATGGTCTCGTCCTACTTCAACCCGCAAACCGGGACGACAACCACGACGACGACGTCCTTCAGCACGAGCTCAATGTACACCGAATCCGACTCGAGCGCAGACATCGACAGTGACACGAGCTTGCTCGATTCCGACACCGACGGCGGAAGCGTGACGACGAGCTTCTCGTCGATGAACTCGGCCGGCGGCGTATCCGCGCTGATCCTCGGCAACAGCTCCTCGGCCTGGAGCGAGGACGACGGCCAGGGCAACGGCGTCAATTCGGGCAACGACACTATCTGGGGCAACAGCACGTTGACCACCGTCGAAACCGGCGGCTCGCCGACCGTGGACAGTTCGTCGTACAACGTCACGTACAGCAACAGCCTGACGGCTGGAATCGTAACCGTCCCCGCCGCCGCATCAGCCTGGATACAAAAGATCCAGGAGTTCGAAGGCGGCCCAGTCGGCACAACCGGCTCCTCCGGCTCCGGGAGCTCATCAAGCTCGTCGGGCTCATCGGCGCTATCAAGCTCCGGTTCGTCTGGTTCGTCCGGCTCATCCAGCTCGTCATCCTCGTCATCATCAGGCACCGGTTCGAGCTCGTCATCATCAAGCTCATCAGCCCCCGGCGCGACAGGCAACGCCCCAGCAGCCGCGGCCGCTGGCCCGTCCGCAAGAGCCGCGCAAGCCCCGCCGTTGCCCTCCTCCGGCGGAATGATGGTGGCAGCCGGCGCAATGACAATGCCGGCAATGAACGGGACTTCGTTTGGCGGAAGTTCGAGTGCGTCTACCGGCTTCCAGGCTGAAGATGACGGGGAGCAGCCACCCTGGTACTCGCGCTTTGGGAACTGGGTCATAAGCTTGTTCCCCCAGGGAACACCACCGGAGCACGGCCAGGCGACGCCCCCGTCCCAGCAGATTGACCTCGTCGAAAAGACACTGGAAGTGCTCACCGACATTACACGCGACTGTGGGCAAACTTCCGTCAGTGTCGAGTTGAACGCTGCGGGCAAAAACGTCAAAGAGCAGTTCGCGGGCGTCAGAGACGCCCTTCTCAAGGACTTCCCAGAGTTCGCAACAGGTGCCACAGTCGAGGTCGCCGGCCTGTTTTTCGGGCCAGAGGACCTCGCGTTCATGGCTCTCGTGAAGGCGACCAAAGGCCTGAAAATCCTTTTCATGTCGACGAAGGCCGGTCGACGCGTAGGGAAACTGTTCAAGGACGGAAAGGAATTCGTCGGCAAGCAACTGGATGAATTTATCGCCAAATTGCGACAATACGAAGCGAAACACGGACTTCCACGCTCAGGAATACCATCTGCGATCACGCCGCCAACGAACCGTGGTGGACTACGAGCCGCAATGGGCAAACCGCCGAAAGGGATGAAGAATCCGAACGCACAGCATGACCTTCCCTGGACCTTTAGAGAATGGTTCGCCGGCAAGGGTCGCGGCCTCGACGTCAACGACCCAGCGTTCGGACGTTGGGTTTCTGGGACCCCGCCAGGTCGACACCAAGTTTGGAGCGATGAATTTGAAAGAGAGTGGCGAAGGTTCATCGAACAGAACCCCAACGCGCTTCGAGACGAGGTCCTTGAGTTCATGAAAAAGCTTCAAGCCGACCCAAGGTTTCAGTAGGAGGGGCCGAATGTTGTTCTACGAGCTAGCCCACAACAGCGCATACCAGAAGAAGTGGACCTTCGCCGCCAGCATCCATCCTAAGTCGCACGTCCTAGAATGGCACTGCCCGGAATGCGGACGCGCGGCAACCTACCCGGCCGGTGCTTTTGACGTGACTATCGAGGGTGGATCTGCCTTCCCTGATTTCTTGGGATGCGGCGCCTACCCCTTGCTGATCGTGTCAGGCCGCGTGGTGTCTGCGTTCAAGGCAGCCGGGATAGAGTGCTTTCAGGGGCACGCCGTTGGAATTGCAGGCGTTCGGGAGACTCACCTAAGGTGCGAGGACGCCCCAGCTTATTTCCGGATCGAAATCGCGGGCGAGTGTATGATCGACTTCGCTGCAAGCGGTGCAACGCTGGAAAGAATCTGCCCGCGATGCGGTGAAGTTAAGTTCCAGCCCCCCGTTATCCGTCAATTTGCGATCATTGATGGATCGTGGGATGGCTGCGATCTGTTTCGCGATCACAGATATTTTCCAAGGGTGTCGTTCACCACGAAACGGGTCGCTGACCTCGTCCGAACGCACGCCCTCACCAATTGCCGCCTCGAGCGGATGGCCTGACCACGCCAAACGACCACCGCCGCCCCGAAAGGAAAGGACAGCAGCCGGCAGTTTAGGTAAATTCCGTCGATCAATCACCGTAGGAGGTCCAGCCGTGACGATGCCCCGCGCGCACCTCGTCGACCCCGCCGTAACCCGCTGGTATCACTGCGTCACCCGCTGCGTGCGACGCGCTTTCTTGCTCAGCGAAGGCCCGGTCGATCGCAAACAATGGATCGATCAACGGCTGCAAGAACTTGCGGATATTTTCGCCGTCTCCGTCGGCGGGTTCTCGGTCATGGATAAGCACCTGCACGTACTCGTGCGCCTCGATCCCGACCTGGCCAAAGACTGGTCCGACGAAGAAGTCGTCCGGCGCTGGGGCCGGCTCTTCCCACCCCGCGACAAGTCGCGCGAGCCACTCCCGGTTACCCAGGCATGGGTCCAGTGGCGATTGCAAGACGCTCTTTGGGTCGCTACCGCACGTGAGCGCCTGCAAAGCCTGAGCCGGTTCATGAAATGTCTGAAGGAACCACTCTCACGCCTGGCCAATCGCCAAGACAACGCCCGCGGCGCATTCTTCGAAGGACGTTTCAAAAGCGTGGCGATCCTCGACGACGAATCACTCCTGGCCACCTGCGCCTACATCGACCTGAATCCCGTCGCGGCAGGAATCGTGGAAGTTCCGGAAGCAAGCCCCCACACGTCCATCACCACGCGAATCGAACACGTCAAGGACCAAGGCCGAATTCCTGACCTGCACGCCGCAAAATCCGGCAGCGTGGCCGGATAAAACGCCGCCGCCGGCCTGGAAGAATCAATCTGGCTTTGCCCAGTTGAAGATCGACGAACGCTGGATTCAGGGCGTGAAGGAATGCTCGAGGGCTTCTCACTCGGCAACTACGTGCTGCTGGTCGAATACACCGGCCGCCTCTTCCGCGACGGCAAAGCCGTCATCTCCGCCGAGCTATCCGGAATCCTCGAACGAATCGGCTCGAGCGCCGAAAGCTGGTGGGCCCGGCTCGAGAAATTGAGCAAGGGCCACCTGCTAGGCCGATTCTTCGCTGCCAGCCGCGCGCGCCTACGAGAAATCGCCGCCCGCCTGGGCGTCCACCACCTGGCAAACCTCAGCGGATGCCCCGCGCTAATCAACGAACTTCCGGCGCCCTACACGCGCCACCCATAGCCCGCCGCGTGCACCCTCGTTCATCGATCGCACTGCTCCAATCGCCTGAAGGGCGCACCGCACCATTCGTTCCGTGAGACATCTGCTCGGCTCAGCCGGCCGAGCAAATGGCGGAACGCTTTCTCCCGTGTCCTCAGCCTCGTTGACCAGGCCGACCAATTCCAAGCCGGAATTGCGGCGCCTGTCCTTGTCCTTCTGTCGCCAACACCCCGAACATTTCGGACGTTCTGACCGGCACGAACGTGGACGGCGCGCTGTATACCGTAGACCGCAATATTACCTCCTTGTCGACTAGCACGACTGTCACGAGCACATCGACCAGCCAAAACAACGGCACCACGACATCCATCACGTTCTCATCGTACGATAGCGACCCCACGCGCCAGTCAACGACCACTACCACGACATATAACAATTCGGGCAATGTCGTCGGGTACAACCAGGCGTTCGCAATTTCCGAAAGCGAGTACAGCTCCTCTTCGCGCGAGTACAACCAATCCAACGCCGTCTCGAACTCGGCTACAGTTGGAAACTCCAACTCGTGGTCAGACGCACAATACACCTACTCATCGTCCGACTCGACTACCGGCACAACGTCCGGAGTCGGTGGGAGCCAAAGCACTAGCCTGAGCTTTACTACATCCGAGAGCTTATCCCAAAACACGGTCAAGACCTACAACGGCAACTACACCTGGACAGGGCCTTCAAGCAGCTCGATGTCCAGCTCGTCAACGAGCAGCAGCGATACCTATACCGCAAGTTACAGCGACTCCGGCACCAAGAGCGGCGCCGCCCTCAACCCGCCGACCACGTCTGATAACCCATACTTCGTCGGCTCATACTCGCACACCGGCTCCCAAACGGTGACGACAACCTGTTCGTTCACGATGGTCTCGTCCTACTTCAATCTGCTGACCGGCTTGACAGTCACCACGACAACGACATTCAGCGCCAGCACGTCCTACAGCGCGACCGACTCGAGCGACGACGACGACAGCGATACTGACACACTCGACTCGGATACCGACGACGGCAGCATGACGTGCTCGTTCTCCTCGATGACCTCCGCCGGCGGCATCTCTGCGCTGACGTTCGGCACAAGCTTCTCCGGCTGGAGCATGAACGAGTCCGAGAGTCCAAGCGCGGGTTCAAGCGACGACGACGACTGGGGCAACGGCACGGCGACCTCCGTCGAAACCGGCGGCTCGCCCACCGTCAGCAGTTGGTCGTACAACGTGACGTACGGCAGCAGCCTATCGGCCGGAATCGTCACCGTCCCCGCCGCCGGATCGGAATGGATATTAAAGGTCCAGGAATTCGAGGGTGCCGTCGGCACAATCGGCTCATCCGGCTCGGGAAGTTCCTCGAGTTCATCCAGTTCGTCGGGCGCCTCCACCTCCGGGTTCTCGGGCTCATCGGCTCTGTCAAGCTCGTCGTCCTCTTCCACCTCCTCGAGCTCGTCAAGCTCCTCGTCAGCAGGTGAAGCCGCTGCCAACGGTGCATCGCCCGCTCCAGGGCCCTTCAGCGGTGGGATGATGGTTGCAGCCGGCGCAGTCACAATCCCAAGCGCAGCCGTCGGTCAGGCCGCGCCCGGAGCCGCGACCCTCGCCGCGGCGACATCAGGAATCACCACAGCCACACAATCCGGCGGCAGCCAGTTCATCGCCTTCGCCGCTGCACCGTCGGAACCAGGCTTCACGGCCTCCGCATCGACGGAACAAGGCGGGGGCGGTGGCGTGGTGGACAGCATTTATCGCTTCGTCTACACCGGAGACGCAAACGCCTCGGACGAGCAGTACAACGCCGCCCTGGAGGCCGCCGGCAAGGTCTACACCCAACTTGCACCAATCGCTCACGAAGCCCTGGACACCATAGGATCCTTCACCGGTTCCGCTGGCTTCCTCGCTCATGGTACCAATGCCGTCCTGTACTTCATGGAGGGCAACACCAACGAAGCCTACCAGTCGACACTATCCGCAGCCTCTGCACTCACGGGCGGCGCAGCCAACTGCGGAAACAAAGCCAATAAAGCAATCAAGATCGCAGCCAAGACCGTTCAAGTTGCGGAGGCCCTCAATCAAGGCGTGCAAGCGGCCGACAACATCCAAGAAGCCATCGCCGCATTCAACGACTCAGACTATCTGACCTTCGCCCAACAGTTGGGATTCGCGGGCTTGAACGCGGCCGGCGCAGCCGCGGGCCTGCGCCTGGGGTTCACCAGTTGCTTCGCGGCCGGCACCCCGTTGTTGACGCCGGACGGATTCAAGCCCATCGAACAGCTTCAAGTCGGCGACCTGGTGCTGTCCCGCTCGGAGGATGATCCCGAATCTCCGCCAGTGCCAAAGCGAGTCGTCGACCTCTTGCAATCCTACTCGCCTTTGCTGCACATCCATGTCCGCGGTCACGTGATCCGCACCACGGCCGAGCATCCGTTCTGGGTCGTAGGCCGCGGCTGGGCCGACGCGCAACAGCTCGAACCAGGAGACCTTCTGCTCGGCGCCAGCGGCGAGCAGGTCGCGGTCGACTCGATCGAAGGCCCGATGGAAGCCGCGCCCGTTTTCAACGTGGCCGTGCAAGATTACCATACGTATCTGGTTGGAGAAGCCCTTTGGGGCTTCTCGGTATGGGTGCATAACAGATGCAACACAGCCACCAGACCAGGAACGCGCGGACATACCGACCATCAAAACGACATGCGCAGGCCGGGCGCACACAAGCCTTGCAAAACGTAAGAAGCAAGAAAGAAAAAGTGCTCACGGAGGGACGACTCGAGGGGTTTCCGGGGGTCAACCGCCGCCCCGACAATCAAGTCATCGGTGCGAACGGCAAGACGCGACTGGTCATCGAGTCCGAACGACGGCCCAACGGACCATACAACCAGAAGCGACTCAAGCTCTACAAGCGTCTTGGAATCAAGGTCATCACGCGTCCGCCCAGCACCTGGTGAGGTGGATGATCAAGCCTCGGTGCAATTCCAACATGCAAGGCAACAGCCACGTGGCGAACGAAGAACGGTTCGGTCCACCGTCCAGCGTACGGGCCGTGATTGATCGCCTAATTGGCATCCATCCCGTCGTTGCGAGTAGGCGAACACACTCCACCAGCCGCGAGCGCTCGCCCTCGCTGGAGCCAGTGTCCAGAGAACGGCCGATCTCATGTTCGCCCGCATCAGCGCAATGCGCGGTGCAAGCGCGAACAACCCCGATTAGCCGAGGAGCGTTTCCAGATGCCTGATCGTCAGTTCATACATTCAGAAGCCGATGTATCGTCAGTCCTCCTTTACTCGATCGACCACGGCCTCAAGGTCATTCTAGACGAGCCGCAACAGGACGCGAAACCGAATGTGTTGTCGCGCGACGAAGCCGCGAAGGCCACCGAGGGGATCGCTTTTGTCTTTCGGCCCGAGTGGGTATTCGGCCCGTTTCACTTGAAGGCGATTCCCGGTGGGTACTACAAGGGCAAGTACTCTGTTCAGCCTCGCACGAATTTTGCACACATTACTCTATATTTCCAGGGAGAACGAACCGATCGCGGCAGACGACAGCTCGGAAGCGCCTCGGCTGCCTGTCACCCAGACTGGCTCGCCATGCCTGAGAAGACTGTGGAGCCGACACCCCCCGATGTCAAAGTCTGGTTCAAGCGGATCGCAGACCACTTATCATCCGGTGTCGTCATAAAAGCCGGCGTTCACAAATACCACGTAACGAAAGGAGTGATGAACGACCCCGGCGCCGCGAAGTGTCTTCCCCCGTTCGTCTTCATCCCGTGGGGAGAGGAAGTACTCCACTACCCGGACAAGAACTCCAGTTAACACCACCGACTTTTGAATGAGCTACAGCGCCGGCACCTCGAACACCTACACCAGCTCTCAAACCGGAACGGCGGGGGAAACCGGGACACGGGGGAAACCGGGACAGGTCCGGTATTGGAAAAATCGGCGGTCTATTGAAAACTTGGGTCGATGCCAAGACCGGCACGGGTCGCCTCAGGCGGCATGAATTTCCACATCTTGACTCGAGGCGTGCGCGCATGCAGTTGCCTAAATTGCCATAAACGGACCTGGCCCCGTCTATTATATATATATTTATATGGGAAGCCATAC
>CAVXHV010000002.1:0-665186 GCA_963761445.1 uncultured Planctomycetota bacterium
CCTGATCCGTTCTACTATGGATATACCAGGCCGGAGGTCGTGGCGCTGGTGCCGGAGACTGCCCGGCGCGTGCTTGATATCGGCTGCGGCGCGGGGCGGCTCGGTGAGGCGATCAAGCAGCGGCAGGGGGCGAATGTCTCGGGCATTGAGCTCGACGGGCGTGCGGCCGCGGCGGCGCGCGAGCGGCTGGACCATGTTTGGGCTGGCGATATCGAGCAGCTTGATTTTGAGATTCCGGCGGGGTCGTTCGAGGCGATCGTCTGCGCCGATGTCCTCGAACATCTGCGCGAGCCGGGCCGGGTGCTCACGCAGATTCGCGGGTGGCTCGCGCCGGACGGCTACCTCATCGCGAGCATTCCTAACGTGCGGCATCACAGCGTCATTCAATCGCTCTTGAGCGGCAATTGGACGTATGAATCAGCAGGGCTGCTCGATCGCACGCACCTGCGATTCTTTACTCGCCGCGAGATCGAGAAGCTGTTTCACCGCGCAGGGTTCGCGATCGACGGCATGTGGTCCGTGAACCAGCCGGGAGACGATCCCTCGAAACGCAACGGATCGACGGGCACTGTTCACCTGGGCCAATTGCACATTAACGGGCTGCCCCCAAGCGACGTGGAAGAATTTTACACGTATCAGTTCCTCGTCCGCGCCAGGGCGTTGCAAACGCCGGATTACGGGCTGACCTCGATTGTGATCGTCACACACAACGAGATCTCCTATACTCGCCAATGCCTCGATAGCATCCGCCTGCCAACCGACGAGCCGTACGAGCTGATCGTCGTCGATAACGGGTCGACCGATGGCACGGTCGAATACCTGCGGGCGATGGCGGATGTGCGGCTGATTGAGAACGAGACCAACCGGGGCTTCCCGGCAGGGGCCAATCAGGGGATGGCCGTCGCCGCGGGCAAGCAGGTGCTCTTGCTGAATAATGACGTGGTCGTGACGACGGGGTGGCTCGGGCACATGCTGCGGGTGCTTCGGGGTGGTGATTCAAAGGTTGGGCTGGTGGGGCCTCGGTCGAATTCTGTGAGTGGGCCGCAGCAGATCGATGTGGCGTACGAGAATTTGGCCGAGTTGGATGGTTTTGCTTGGGATTATGGGAAGGCGCAAACGGAGTCAGTGTCGACGTGAACCGGCTGGTTGGGTTCTGTCTGTTAATCAAGCGGGAAGTGATTGACGCAATTGGGGTGCTTGATGAGCGGTTCGGCATCGGGTGCTATGACGATGATGATTTCTGTTTGCGGGCGGTTGCCGCGGGGTTTCGGGCAGTGATCGCGGGTGACGCGTTCGTGCACCATTTTGGGAGCCGGACGTTTGCTGGGAGTGGCGTCGATTTTGTTGGGCTGTTGCGCGAGAATTACGCTCGGTTCTTGGAGAAGTGGGGTGGGAACGGGAACGGTGCGGACGGCGGATGGGGCTTCGGCCAACGGCGATGGCCCTGACCCTCACCCGGCCCGCCACGGCGGATCTGCGACCCTCCTTCGCGGCGGGTCTGCGACGTTCGGCCACCCTATCCCGGCCAGCCGGGCAAGGGTTGAGATTGCGCCTCCGCGCGTGGGGCCGGGGCCATTTGCCGTGGATGTTGCGCCTGAGGGCGGGCTACGGCTGCGGCTGGATCTGGCGCGGCCGAAGATTTCGCTTTGCATGATCGTGCGCGACAACGCGCGGACGATTCTCGCCCTGCCTCGCCAGCATCAGGCCGTGGGTTGACGAGATGATCGTTGTCGACACCGGCTCGGTCGACGAGACGCCGCGGATTGTTGAGTCGTTCGGCGCCAAGCTTTATCACTTTCCGTGGTGCGATGATTTCTCGGCGGCACGCAATGAATCGCTGCGGCACGCGACGGGCGACTGGCTGTTCTGGATGGATTCGGACGACACGATCCCGCCCGAGTGCGGGCGCGGGCTGCGGGAATTGGTCGAGAATCAGTATGACCCGAGCGTCATTGCGTATGTCATGCAGGTTCACTGCCTGGGCTCACTGGAGGAAGAGCAGGCCGGGATGGGCCTGGAGGCCGTTGATCACGTCAAGCTGTTTCGGAACCTGCCGGAATTGCGGTTCGATGGGCGGATGCACGAGCAGATTCTGACCGCGATCAACAGGATGGAGGGGAACGTCCGCATTCAGGCGACCAATCTGTACGTCGTTCATTCCGGGTCCGATCGAAGTCCCGCCGGGCAGGCGAAGAAGCTCGAGCGCGACATGCGGCTGCTCTTAATGGAGCTGGCCGAGCGGCCCGAACACACGTTTACGCTGTTTAACTTGGGGATGACGCAGCTTCACCTGAACCGTCCGGGTGATGCGGCCGACTTCCTGCGCCGAAGTCTGCCGCGTAGCTGACACCCGTGACTCTCACGTCAAGAAAGCCTATGCGTTGTTGGCATTGGCCGAGATGCAACAAAGGCGGTTTGGGGAAGCGCTCGCCGCTTGCCGGCAGGGGCTCAAGTTGCAACCGCACGACGTGGAGCTTCGGTTCCGCGAAGCCGGTGCACTGAAGGAGCTGGGCCGTTTGCCTGAGGCGCGCGACGCGTACATGGCTCTCATCGATGACCGGACGACCGGGGCGTTTCAGTTTTCGAGCGTCATGTTCGGCATGAAGGGCTGTTTGGCCCGCCAGAATCTTGGGGTGATCCTGAAGGCGATGGGTGATTTGGCCGGGGCCGAGCGGCAGTGGCGCGAAGTCGTTCGCGAGTTGCCGCGTTATCGCATGGGCTGGCGCGAGCTGGGCGAGACTTTGGTCCTGCTTCATCGACTCGACGATGCGGAGCAATTAGCCGGCGAGCTGCTGACGAACCCGCACGTCCGCGTCGAGGGGCATTTGCTGAAGAGCCGGGTCGCGCTGGCCAAGGAGCAGTTCGCCGAGGCGCGGGCCGCGCTGGAAACGGCACTTGCGGAATTTCCTGGCGACCTTGGGACGCTACGAGAGAGAAGCAATTTCTTCTTCCATCACGGCACGGACGAGGAAGGCGAGCGGACGCTTCGGGCGTTGTTAGCAATCGATCCGACCGATGCCGGGGCATATCACAGCCTGGGCGTCGTCTTGATGAGGAATCAGCGGCACGAGGAAGCGGTGGTGGCGTATCGGCAGTCGCTGCGGTACCGGCCGAATTTCTGGCCGACTTTTTTCAATCTGAGCTACGCTCTCACCGACGGCAATCGGCTAACGGAGGCCAGGGCCGCGTGTGAGCAGGCGGTTCGGCTGGCTCCCAACGAGCCGGGGCCAAGACGCGAGCTGGCGAGGATTGCGCGCCTGGCCGCGGGCGGTCACGGATAGTGGGCCTCGAGCGGACGGTCCGTACGAAGCCACGTCGTTCCAGCCTACTCTGCTGAGCGTATCGGGTCTATTTGGGGTCGATGGCGGGGCGGTTGCCCCCGTCGACATCAATCTCTGATGCTGTCGGCATCGAGGTTGCGCCCAGGGCGATCCGCGATGCCCCGCCATTCAGCCGATCGTCCGCACCGCCCGTGGCGCCAAAAAAATGTCGTCAAACGCAAGTGATGACGGCCTCGAGATTTGCTTCGACTTGCTCTTCGCCCTCAAAAATGTCGTCAAGCGTAACTCCCACTGCTACAAGGAGTTGACGACAATGACGACATTTTTGGGGGTCAGCGTGAGCGATGTGTGAGATAGGGAAACAAAGCCGAGCGCAAGCGATCCAGAGCTCAAGAATGGGCGTTGTTCTTTTCAAGTCCCGGTTCCGTTTCGGAGAAGGCATGCCCGGTGCCACCATCGTCGAAGTACCCAACGATCACTTGGCGAGAAAACTGGATTGGCCGCTCGGTCTCTGGTGCACTATGAATGAGAGCGATCGAGTTCTGGCCTGGATTTTTGACGATGGCCCGTTCATCGGCACGACCGTACAGTGAGGCTCTGGAATTGCTCTGGGGCGCGGGGACCTGCTCCGCGCTATCGGATGGGCAGTTGCTCGCGCGGTTTCTGTCCGCGCGTGATCAGGCTGGCGAGCTGGCATTCGAGCTGCTCGTCAAGCGCCATGGGGCGATGGTCGAGCGGGTGTGCCGCCAGATCCTCGACAATCCGGAAGATGTTCACGACGCGTGGCAGGCGGTGTTTCTCGTGCTGGCCCGGCGGGCGCATGCGATCCGGAACCGCGAGTCGGTCGGGGGCTGGCTTCATGGAGTCGCTGTGCGTGTGGCCAACCGCACCAGAGCGACCGCGATCGGGCACCGCGTGCGCGAGCGTCGCGCAGAGCGCGGCTGCCGCGACCAGCATTTTCGACGCAAACGAGGTGCGAGAGATCGAGTCGTGCGCAATCGAGCGGGAGGAACGTGCAGAGGTCGTGCATCAGGAGATCAGCCGGCTTCCCGAGAAATATCGCGCACCGATCGTGCTGTGCTACATGGAAGGCTTGACTCATGACGAGGCCGCCGCCTCGTTGAGCTGGCCGGTGGGAACCGTCCGGAGCCGGCTTTCGCGAGCGAGAGACCGGCTGAGAGAGCGGTTGAGCCGGCGCGGCTTGGCGGCGCTGCGCTGGCCGGGCCATTTGGCGCGTGGCTGGCCGGCAAAGAGGCCGGCGCTTCGGCTTTGGCCGGGGCTCTGACCGGCGGTTTGGCGACGGTGGTCCCCGAAGGCGCCGCAAAGCTTGTTCTGAAGCTCGCCTCGCAGGCCGCGAATGGATCAAACTCTGGCTCGACGACCGTCACGGTGACTTCACAGATTCTTGCCGAAGGAGTCCTCAAGATGATGACGCTCAAGAAACTGACGGTGATCGCCACGGTGCTCCTGTCGGTGGCGACACTGACGGGCGGCGGGGGGCTCGCATTCATTGGTGCGTCGCGAGCTCAACAGGCACTGACCAATCAGACTTCGGTCGACGAGAAGAAAACGCCGCCGGTGAGCGGTCAAGGCGCGATCTTGAAGAACGACGACGTCGATCGCCAGAAGCAGGAATTGGTCGATCTCGCCAGACGCCGTTATGAGCTGGTGCACCGGGCATTTGAAGGAGGCGAGATCTCAGTCGAGACGTTGATTGACGCGGGCTTGGAGCTCGACAGGGTCGAGCTCAGGGCCGCGAACAACCCCGCGTCGCGACGTGAGCTGAGGGAGGCGCTCTTTCAAGCGACTGGAACGCCTTGAGCAACTCGTGGAAGCGCGTGTGAAAGAAGGAAATGCCAAACCCAGTGACGCCGTGGCCGTCAAACTGCGGCGGATCGAGGCGGAATTGGATCTGAAGATGCCCGAGGAGCAGCAATCTGGTGCCCGCGCGTCCGAACTGAAAAAAGCGTCCCCGCCGATTGATCCGGCCAAGATTGCCGCGGCGAATGAGCTGGCTGCTAAAAATCAAGAGCTCGTCATGCTGGCCCACGAGCGATTCGAGATTCAATACACGCTGTACATGGAGGGCAAGTTGCCGCTCGCTGATTTGATTGTTGCCTGCGACACTCTCGAGAACGCCGAGCTACGGGCTGGAAACCCCGCCAGAACCCTCAGCGCGATCAAGGAGAGCTCGCTCAAACGGTTCAAAGCGATCGAACGGACGGTGACTAACGATTACAAGAGCGGGCGTCTGTCGGGAGCCGATCTCAAGGAGATCAAACGGCGGCGTTTGCAAACGGAAATCGATCTGAAGACGCCCGACGACGAGAAGATCGACGCGCCGGCGATTCTCGGGCGGTTGAGGGAATTGGAGAAGAAGGTCCGGGAGCTCGAGGAGCGGTTAGCGCGTGGCGGCGGCGGGTCGATGTGAGAGAGTCATTTGGCTTGATGGCATTGTAAGAGTATCATGAGCGTGTTGTGGTTCGAATGCGAAAAACCTCACAAGAACAGGTTGCGACATGCGCCCCCAGGATTTTTTCGATCAGTTGCGCCGTCGCCCGTTCGTGCCATTCCGCATCTTTGCCACGGACGGTCGGACGTTCGACGTGCGTCATCCCGACCAGGCGCTTGTGCTGCGCACGCGTGTGATCCTGCCGATGCCGACAGCTTCTGAAGAAGTCGCCGAACGATCGGAGCATCTGGCCCTTGTGCACGTAGTCCGGCTTGAGGAGCTTGCTGCGGGCTCATCGCCTTCGGCGATCACGACCGGGTGATTGTCTGACGCGTTCCGAGCGAGCGATGCAACGGCTCGCGGCGGTGCTCGCCTAACGATTCAGTCGATCTCAAGAGCCAAACCAGGGCCGTCGAGCAGCAGGCGATGCCGGGTGAGGATATCCCGACCAAGCAAGACAAACGGCTCTTGGTCATGAGCAATCAACACAGCCTTTTGAGGCACTAACGTGCGAATGGTCAACTCGACCTTGTAGGCGGGAACCGAGAAGACCTGGCCTCCGAGACCTGCGACGTCGAACATTTCAAGTGGGACCAGCGCCAGGAGGCCGACGAGGCCTCCGGGAATCACGGTGCGGTCCGCACCTGAGTCAATCAGCGCGGGAACATTGTCGACGAACTTGCCCGTCTCGAGGCACTTCAACGACACGTGAATGAAAGGTGCAGGAGGCTCAACCTGGCGGTTGTATGCGTATCGCATCCTGCAACTCTCCGTTGCTTCGCAGTCGCGGCGATGGTATCCGGATAACCGGTCGCGGCCGGTCGGTCACGAGCGTCACAAGGATAGGCAAGTAGCCGAACCGCGCATAGGCACGCTCGGCCACCTCGATTTGATCTGCACCCGACTCCACCACCCGCCCCTCGTGGATCGCCACATACTGGTCGCGGTACGTCCGCAAGAGCTCGGACAATAGTCCCTCGAAGGCCCGTTGCTCACTCCGAAGTTTATCCTCGGGAGGAGAAGGCAAAACAGGAGCGGGCAGAGTTTCAACGGAATTCACGACCGTGTCCCTTTCCTTTGTACCGTTCGGCGCCTCACGCAATTGTACAAGGGAGCGGGGCAGTCTGGCTACGCAAGCATCCTCTGCGCTGTGCGAGTGTGGTCTTGCCAATGCCGACCGCTTCGGAACAAGTCGCCGAACGATCGGAGCATCTGGCCCTTGCCCACGTGGTCCGGCTCGAGGAGCTGGCTGCTGGGTCATCGTCTTTTGCGATCACGAATGGGTGAACGTATGCCGGGTTCCCAGCGAGCGATGCAACGGCACCCGGTCGAGAATCCGCGATGAGATCGCTTCGAGATCGTGGGCCATGTACATCTTTTGCAGGAACGAGGCCTCCGGGAAGGGCCGGTCATTCTTGATCCCGCGCCAGCGGTCGATCGTCACGTGGGCATTGGCCTCATTGAACTCATCGATCGCGAGCAGCTCGCCCGCCGCACGGTGGCTGATCGAGTGTTCGGTGTCATCGAAGTAGAGCGCGACATGGTCAAGCGTTCGGGCTCCGGGCATGCTCAGAATACGCAAGGCGCTGGCGGTTGAGGAATACAGGTCAAGGTCGAAGGCGATGAATCCGACGGGCGGAACGCTCGGATCGTCGAAGAACCGGGGCACCGTCTCCTCGACGTTGCCGAGGACGAGCGTGGTGCGCGCGGTGAGCCTGGAACGCAGCAGGGCTTCATCCATCGGAAAGTCGCCCGGTTTCCATTTGTCGGGGTGGTCGCGGTGGTCGCCGATAAAGGCCGGAAGGCCCGCCGCTCCATTGTCGAAGCCGTAGACCTTGATGGAGACGCCGAATTCTTTCTCGACGGCTTCGGCTTCCCGTTCGAGTGCGAGCAGTCCTTCCCCGCCTGCGACACCGAACTCGATCACGGAGATCTCGCCGGTGCGTTCCCGAAGCGCCCGCCTCGCCGCGTAAAGCACCCCCACGAGGTATGGCGGGCGGGCGGAGATATCCCACAGGGCTCGAGTCGAGGCCGGGAGTGGTAGACGTTTCAAGACGGCGCGAACAAACAGTCTGATCGGCGGCTCCATTGCGAGTCGCTTCAACCATCCTGGGGGTGTGATCACGGTGGTCCTCCTTGCCAGCGTTCTTCGGCATACCGTTGGAATAGCAAGATCAGACCGAGCGCACAAGTCTTTCCGGGCGGAGATTGGAGGACACTCGCGAAGCCAGTGCCACACAAATGAGGAATCACGCTGTGAAAAGCGGCAGCCGGCCGTAGGAGCTTCCCAGCACCGGCGTGGCCGGGATACCCATCCAGTCCTCGAGCACCGAGGCATACACGCGACGGAAATCGACGCTCATCTTCAGGTCGCCTTCGGGGTCGACATCGACCAGGCTGGGTGCAACCCCGACAAGGCCGCCACGCACGCGCGAACCGGCCAGGAACACCGGGCCGGAGGTGCCGTGGTCGGTGCCGCTTGAGCCGTTCTCCTCCACTCGGCGGCCAAACTCGCTGAAGCAGAGCACGGCCACCCGGTCGTCAAGCTTGTCGTGCTTCAGATCGTCGTGAAATGCCCGTATGGCACCGGCGAGCTCTCTGAGCAGGTCGGCGTGGCGAGCGATCTGAACGCTGTGGGTGTCATACCCGGACTGGATCGCGTAATAGACGCGGCTGCCCAGCCCGGCGCGAATGAGGCCCGCAACGAGGCTCAGACGCTCGGCCAACGGCGTGTCCGGGTATTTAGCCGCATCGCGATGCCGGCCCGCCATCGCCGACATCTGATCGGCGAAGGCGTAAGCGTCAAGAGCGCTGCGCTCGATGAAGGAAGTCAGCGAGCTGTCCGAACCAGCGGGGCGCTGACCTCGAGGATCGGCCTCGAGTTTCAGCGTGAAATCGTCGGGCGCGATCATCGCCGTCGCCACGGCCCTGCGGCCGCGAACGGCGAGCGGAAGCTCGGAACGCGAGAGAAATATTGCAGCGGGCGCCGCGTCGACGGGTCGCGGAGCCGTATCCAGCCCTCGCCCCAGCCAGCCGCACCCGTCGCGGTTCTCGGTGCCCGTGCGCGCCGAATGCCAGATCGCCATCGACTCGAAATGGGAACGGCTCGGGTTGGGATATCCGACACCCTGAACCACCGCGAGATGCCCCTGTTCAAACAGCGTGCTCACCGGCTGCATCGCCCGGTTCAGCCCGATGCCGGCTTTCGCGTCGAGCTGGATCAGCTCACTTGAAGGCAAGCGAAGGTCACGGCGATTCTTCCTGTAGCCATCGTCCTTGTAGGGGACGACGGTGTTGATTCCGTCGTTCCCGCCGTCGAGCTGAATGATCACCGCAATTCGGTCACTACATCCCAGCGCCGAAGCGCTCACGGTGCGGGCAAGAAAGCCGGGGACTGTGGGAGCGAGTGAAATCAAGGTGGATCGCCGCAATAAGTCACGACGGGAAATCATGACGGCCTCACTAATTGAAGAGGGTTCAATTCAAAACGCCTGCGCTTGCGGTGAAGCGAGCAGCTTCGAGGTCGCTTGGTTGGAAGCGGTCGTGCCTACTCGCCGTGGTGAGCCCAACAAAACTTCTTCGAGGAAAGAGATCCCGCCGTCTCGTTGTCGCCCGTGGCGCGCGGCAAGTTTCTCGGCAGAAAACGCTTCGCCCAGACCTGGTATTCGTCCGGCCACCAAAGCGGCTGCGAAGTTGGCGCGGCGGATCAGTGCTCGCGGCTCGAGCCAGCTTCGCCCGCCCGGCCAGCCACCGACGTTGGGAGGGTAAAAAAGGTCCTCGCCTTGCAGCGTGATCTCCTCCGCCAGCGCGACCGTGCTGGGAGGCGGATCGTCGAGCTCGAGCGCGCGAACCGCGCCGACGACGTATTCGACCGGCGATAGCACGCGCCGGCCAAGGTTGGATTCAGCAAAGAAAGTCTCCGAGCGCAGAACAGTTTCCACGCCCCAGGCGATATCCCCTTCGTGGCGGCGAAATCCGTCTGCCAGCGACGTGATCTCGGGCTCGCTCACCGCGTCTTCCCCCAGGAACGTATGGCAGATGCGCCAGGCAAGCCGCACGGATGTTGCAGGGTGCGTGTGCAAGATTTCGATGAGGTCCGCGCCGGACCAGTTCCCTCGCTTGCCGAGGATCGTCTTCTCGCCGGTATCGTGTTCTCGGGAATCCTCGGCGAACCGCTGATCCTTCACCGTCCAGCCCGTCAAGGCACGTGCGGCTTGCTTCACGTCGGTTTCCGAAAAGTGGCCGATGCCGAGGGTGAACAGCTCCATCAGCTCACGAGCCAGGTTTTCGTTGGGATGTTCCCGGCGATTGCTCGGCGCGTCGAGCCAGATCAAGAGGGCAGGTTCCCGAACGGCGGCTGCGAGCAGGCCGGTGAACCGGCCGCGGGCGTGTTCGCGGAAAGTCTCATTCTGCCGGCGCATCAAGGAGAGGTCACGCACCTTGCCGTTGCTGGTGGCGAAATGGTTGTGCCACATGAGCGAAAGGCGCTCGCCCAGCGGGTCGGGGCCGAAGAGCATCCGGTAGATCCACCAGGCTTTGAGCCGCTCGGGGTCGTTGGCCGTGATCGCAGCATCGGCGGCCATCGTGGAAATTTGAGTGAAGCTTGCGGGAACGGTTCTCTCGCGATTTCCCATGAAGCAAGCGGTCGACGCTGGGCCCGACTCCGTCACGCAGGTCGCGCTCGAGCACGTTCCACGGTGCGCCGAAGGCGGCACAGCGGTGCAAGTGCACGACTCGCCGCAGGTTCCACGGAGCCGATTCGCTCGGTTGATAGGCTTCCCAAGCTGTGCGCGCTCGTTCGAATCGCGATCTGGGGTGCATTGCAGGCTCCCGATCAACTCGCGGGTTTGGGTGTGATATCGCCGAGATTCTTCGTCTCGGCGGGCTTGGGCGTCCAGAAATCCTGGTTGAAGAATCGTCCCTCGGATGTCTGAAGCCAGTAGGCTGTGCCGGGAATGATCCCGTCGATTCGGAACCGGCCGTCGCCGTCCGTTGTCGCTTGCAGCGGGGGTGTTAATTCGCCGTTGGCACCGACGAATGGTTCCTCCACGACCCGCAGCAGCCGCATTTTCACCCCCTTGCGAGGTTGTCCTGACTCGTCGAGCAACCGGCCGGTGAGGCTGGCCAGGGGCTCGAGACAAACGCGGATCGGGCCGGGATCGGTGCCGTCGACCTTGAGCGCCGCGCCAATCCCGCGCTTCTCATTGCGAAAGATCAGCGTGCGGTACAGCTTCGGATCGCGGAACAACCCGTACACGGTGAACCCGGAGCCGTCAATCGGCTTCAGTTGAAAGAACTGCTTACGCGTCTCGCCGGCCATCGTGGTCGTGCCTTCGAATTCATGACCTGAAGAATCGACGACGGTGCCAGTTCGCGTCACACCGGAATCGAACGTCAGGTCGCACGTGAATGACTCGGTTCCGGGGGCGATGTCGATCTCCTTGACTGCGGGAAAATTCGAGGGGAAAAGCTCGAACGGCACGGTGTCGTAATGGACGTCGAGCGCATCGGCCGGCGGCACCGCCATCCTCTTGTTCGGAACGCCGGCGGGAAGGAATCGGTCGGGCTGATACTGGATGAACGCCACGAGGAAGCCTTTGCCGGGAAGAGTGACGAGCCGGAAGCTGCCGTCGGCCATCGCCGGAACATAGTTCCTGGGCCGGTATCCGTTGCTGTTGCCGGGGACCGATCCAAAGCCGGGTGCGCGGGACGCATGGGGATTGTCGCGCATCGCGGCATAACCCACCCAGGCCTGCACGGGCCGCCCGGTGGCTCGGTCGATCATCCGGCCGGTGACGACGACGCCCTTCATCAGTTTGAAATCGACGGACATTGTCTCGTAGCCGGCGCTGTCGTTTACCGTCAGCTCGGAAGTCAAATACGGTTGACTGCCCCCACGTGCCGAGGCGTTCATTCGCCGCGTCGGCGACTTGTCCAATCCTTCGATCCGATACCTGCCGTTCTGGTCAGTGATGGCAGAGGGAAAGGCTCCGGATCGGTCCCGCACCGTGATTCCGGCGAGTGGGGCGCCGGTGTCGAGATCTCGGACGACGCCCTCGATGGCCTTACCTGGCGTGCACAGGTGTTCGAACTTGGCCGCGACTTGAGCGATCCCGCCGAATTCGGTGGGATGATCGGCCGGGAAGGTTCCTGTCACAGCTTGGACTGCCTCGCGCTTGATCCCGCCGCCGGCGAAGCCCAACATCACCCGCCGCCCGCGGCCACTGCCCGTGAGTCGAAACCGCCCATCGGCGCCGGTGATCGCGGACTGGAAGAAGCCCGACGGGGCGCCAAACGTCATTTGCGACCGACCAGCATCCTCCACCATCTGCGTTTTCACGGAGGCGCCCACGATCGGGTGACCTTCGAGCGTGAGCAGGCGGCCCTCGATCGGAATGTCGTCGGGAACGAGCCGCAGCTCGATCTCGGACTTGATCGCGGCGAGGGCGGTCCAGGCCGGTCCCAAGCCGTCTGCCGAGGCGAGCACCTGGATATCGCCGAACCCGTCAGGCCAGCCGGATGTCATTCGCAGTGCACGGCTGACTTCGGGATCATTGTCCGAGACCGTGAATTCGAAACGCCCGTCCGCGCCCGTGGCGGCCCGGACCTGCGGAACGCGAGTCGACCAAGTCCAGTCGATACCCTGGAAGGCGAGCCACAATCGCGAGCCCTGAACTGGATGTCCCGGCCGGATCAAGTACCCGGCCGCGGACCTTGATCGTCACAGGCGCGACTGGCGGCTCTGGCGTCTTCGGGCGCTCGGCGGCGAGTTGGGCCCGTTGGATCGCGGCGACCCGAGGCGATTGCGGCGTCGTCGTCGACGGGACGGCGCGAACGATGGCCACCATCCCGGTTGCGCCCGCGATGGCGGCAAGCATATACGCGATCGCAAGCTTGATCTGCGAGAGCGTCATCATCTGCAGGGTCTCTCGTGTCAGGAATGCCACGTTGGCCGAGGCCACGGCGGCCGCGGCCTTACCCTCTGCGAACTGGGTTGCGGATCGAGCCGTTGCCTCGATCCAGGCGGGCGAAACGGTCGTCCTCATGACGTCTGCAAGGGACCTGGCGCCCAGCAACGCCGCAGCCGGCATCACGCCCCGATGCGCAAGCCGCCGCCGCAAGCGGTCGCGGGCTCGGGCCAGGCGGCTCTCCACGGTGCCCAGCGGCCAGCCCAGCTTGTGCGCTGCCTGATCGTGGGTCAGGCCCTCAAGGTAGCAGAGCACAAGGGGCAAGCGGTATCGCTCGGGGAGCCGATTGATTTCCTCGTGGAGCTCAGGGCAGGGATCGGTGCGGGGCCATTCGCTTTCGGATCGTGCGGCCATTTCGCCACCTCGCCGTTCGTGAGAGCGACGCCGGGCGGCGGCCGTCTTGGCCTTGGCCGAGACCCGCAGGGCGACGCCGTGCAGCCAGCTCCCGAGCGCTTCCGGTTTCTTGATCGATCGAGCCTTCCTGGCCAGAACCAGGAACGTGGCCTGGCAGGCGTCCTGAGCGTCATGGTCGTCGCCGACCATCTGCCGGCAGACGAGGAGAACCATCGGCGCGTGGCGTTCCATCAAGGCCGCAAACGCGGCCTCGGCGGCATCCCCCGTATGCGCGACGAACCGCGCGAGCAGCTCTCGATCGCCAAGTGCAGCTGACGGCGCCCTCGCTCCAGAGGGTTCGCAAGTGCTTCAGTGCGGCTTCCGATCGCTCAACTGCCATCCGGCCTCCCGCGTGGATTTCTGGTTCCGGCACATAGTGCCCGGCGGGAGGGCAAATCAGTCCGATTTTTTTAGAGCTTCGGCAACATTTTTCGCATGACCTTCTTGTCGAGCTTGCCGACGCTCGTCTTGGGGAGTGCATCCACGAAGTGGATGTCCTCGAGAGCAGGCAACTGCCATTTTCTGAATGTCTTTGAAAGCACGTCGATGACATCCTGCGAGTGGACGGGCTGGCGAGCGTGGTCGCGCCGGACGACAAGCACGACCGGTACTTCGTCACAGATCTCGTCAAACCGGGCGATCACGGCGGCTTCGGCGATGCCCGGATGTGCGAGCGCAGCGTTTTCCATATCGACGCTGGAGATCCACTCTCCCTTTCGCTTGATCAGGTCTTTCTTCCGGTCGGTGATCTGGACATAGCCCTCGCGGTCGATCGTGACCATATCGCCGGTGCGGAACCAGCCGTCACTGGTAAACGAAGCGCTGCGCCGGGGTTATTGTAGTAGCTGCTGGCGATCCAGGGCCCGCGCACCAGCAGCTCGCCGACTTGTTCGCCGTCCCAGGGAAGCTCCTCACCCTGGGGGCCGGCCACCTTGAGCTCGACGCCCAGCACGGGAAGCCCCTGCTTGAGCCGCACCTCAATCTGGCGCTCATGAGGCCAGTCTGCCATCGTGCTCTTGAGGCGCGAAACCGTACCCAGCGGCGATGTTTCCGTCATGCCCCACGCGTGCAGGATCGTGATGCCGAAGTCGCGCTCGTAGTTTTCCATCATCGTGCGAGAGGCCGCAGCGCCGCCGATCAGCACGGTCTTGAGGCTCGAAAGGTCATACGTCTTTTCCTTCAGGTGCTGGTACAACAAGTTGTAAATTGTGGGAACCCCGGCGGCGCTGGTGACGCGCTCGCTCTCGATGAGCTCGGCCACCGGCTGGCCGATCATGTAGGGGCCGGGCAGGACTTGCTTGGCCCCCGCGATCGTGCAGGAATAGGGCATTCCCCAGGCATTGACGTGGAACATGGGCACAGTGAGGAGCATGACTTCGCGCTCGGTCATCGCGGCCGAGTCGACCATGCAGGCGGCCATCGCGTGCAAGACGGTCGATCGGTGGCTGTACAGCACACCCTTGGGCTCGCCCGTCGTTCCCGAGGTGTAGCACAGCCCGGCGGCCGCCTTCTCATCGAGATCGGGAAATAGCGCGCGATCCGACTCGTTCCCCAGCAGCTCTTCGTAATCGTGCGAGGGGCTCGGAATCGCGGCCGGCTGTGGCCCGAGATCGTCCATGAGCACGTAGCCCAGACTCGGCGGAAGCTCGCGCTGCATCTCGGCGATCGGGCATGCAACCGACTTGTCCAGGAAGATCAGCCGGTCGTCGGCATGATTGATGATGTAGACGATCTGTTCTCGCGGTAGACGGATATTGATCGTGTGCAGCACGGCGCCGACCGCTGGTGCGGCGAAGTAGAGCTCGAGGTGCCGGAAATGGTTCCAGGCAAACGTGGCGACGCGGTCGCCGGGCTTGACTCCCAGCCGGGTCAAGGCGTTCATGAGCTTGTGGACGCGGCGATCGAGCTCGCGATAATTCGAGCGATGCAGACTTCCGTCACCCAGGCGGCTGACGATTTCTCTATCGGGGAAGAACCGGGCAGCCCTGCGCAGGATGCTGGGGATCAAAAGCGGCCAGTCCATCATCAATCCGTTCATCGGTTACCCTCGTCGTCGACATCCTGAAGCAATGAATGCACGAGCCTGGTTCGACAATCGCAGCGCTCTTACGCCGCGCTGCCCGCAGCGTCGCCTGTGCGGAGACGCCACGGAGGTGCTTGACGACCGGTCTTGAGTCCGGCTTGGCCGCCTCTGATCCATTATGGTGTGGCGTTTTCATGGGCGGGGGTGACAGCCGCCTCGTAGTTGCGTCGATATCGCCAGACTGCTTCGAGCAGTTCTGCGTCGGTGGCGTCCCACAGGCCGCGTCCGTGAATATCAGCGCACAGCTCCCCGACTGCGGCCAAGAGCTGGCCGGTCCGCATGTCGGGTATGACCTCCGACAAAGCCTGTAGGGCAGTAAACACGTCCGCCCGAATTTCGATTTCGCTCACAGCCGATCCCTCACGCATGGAGAGCCGGCCCGGCTCCGGCGATATTGCCCAATCACCGCAATCGGGACCAACTGTCCGGGTGCCAGTTTCGCTATCCGGGTCGCTCGGGTGACTCCGTCGGGAGATCTCCAGAATTCCGTCCGGATCCTCGTAGACAAGGATTGGCGGCATCCCGGTCCTTGACGAGCCGAATTGCCGGATCTGCTGGTGCAGCTTCCACGGATCGGCTCCGCTGGCGCGACTCGGCGGAAGCCGAAGCTCGCCGGGATTCACTTCCCGGATCAACTGGCTCATCCACCCAAGTTACATCGGCGTGACGCGGTTTTGCAATCAGCGTCTCGCCTGGGCGATGTCCTGATATCGGATGTACACTAAAACCCTCGTCTCTCGACTCTTGACACACAGGTCATTCCCGCAATTTCACTCCGGCTGAACGGGTCTCCGCCCGAGACGTTCTTGCTTGCGCTTCTGCGCGAGCTTCTTGCGCTCTCGTCGCTCGAGCGCCATCTTGCTTTTGGCCTCGGACTGCATACCAGGTACTGGAGGCTCTTTGACCTCGTGCCGCGCGTCAAAGGAGTCGTCGTCAGGAGATATCCAGATTCGGATGTACGCCAAGATTTTCTCCAAAAAGGCCAACGAAGTCACACAGATGCACGCCGATCCTCAGCATGCGCAAATCTGCTGATACTTAAATCGCATCGAGATTTCAAGTACTGTGTATCATCTCATCAGTGTTCATCGCGGCAGCTCCCGTGCCAACCGGCACCCAACAAAATCAGTGATTAGGACACCGCCCTCGCCTGACATCCCGTGATCCTACAGAAGAATTGAACGCTGGCATCAACAGGCAGACGGGCGCGCGCGAAGCAGAGCCGGCGATTGAACTGTTCCAACAAAGTATCGTATTCGGTATCATCGGTCGATGCTGAAGCAAGCGATCTTGTTAATTCCGCGGGTCATCGCGTGACTTCCACTCGCGAACTCCTCGACGAAGCCGAGAGAGCTGCCCATGACGCAGAGTCCTGGGCAGATCTCTCGAACTTCTTGTTCAACCCCGTCTATGGGCTGGTCGCGCGAGCCTACACGACGCGCGAAGAGCGCGAAGCGTTCGTCAAAACAGAGGACTACAAGCGAATTCGCCAGTTGATCGCTGATGCCACTGAGCGCCACGGGCTCGTGGATGGCGCGTCACCCAAGAAGAGTGGCCGGTTCGTCGTCCGGCTGCCCAAGTCGCTGCACGCGGCGCTCGAGCGGGAGGCGTCGTCGGAAGGAGTGAGCTTGAATCAACTGGTCCTCGCAAAACTAGCAGTCGGACTTGGCCGCCTCACGAGTCTTGCTCACGAAGAAGCACCCACCCAACACTGATGCGAGCTCTGCTCACCGGAATCTCTGGATTTGTCGGCGGTCACCTCACCGAGCACCTCGTCGCCGAAGGCGATATCGTGGTTGGCCTGTCGGCATCCGGACGGTGGCCGGCCGAGCTGGCGCATCTGGGGCGGCAAGCACGCATCGAAGAGTTCGACATCGTCGAGGAGAGCGAGACGAAGCTCGCCGAGGTCATTCGTCGCAAGCAGCCCGAGGTCATCTATCATCTGGCGGCGCAATCCAATCCGCAGGCCAGCCTGGCCGATCCCCGGGCTACGTGGGCTCTGAATTTCTGGGGAAGCTTCAACCTGCTCGAGGCCCTCAAGCTCTCCGGTCAGAGCCCGCGGGTCGTCCTTGTCAGCTCGGGGGTCTGCTATGGCAATCCCGCGCCCGAGTTGATTCCAGTCAGGGAGGACTGTCCTCTGCGGCCGAACAACCCCTATGCGGCGAGCAAGGCGGCCGTTGATCTACTGGGAATACAGCATTACCTGACGCACGGGACGCACGTCGTGGTTGTCCGTCCGTTCAACCACGCCGGGCCCCGGCAGTCGCCACGCTATGTGCTGGCCGCTCTGGCGCTTCAAGTGGCGCAGGTGGAAGCAGGTCGCTCGCCCCGCCTGGAGGTCGGCAACGTCGACGTGATTCGAGACTTCACGGACGTGCGTGACGTGGTGCGCGCCTATCGCATGCTGGCGACGGGAGGGCAGCCGGGCGAGGTCTATAACCTGGGCAGCGGCTCAGGCACGCGAATCGCCGACGCAATCGAGTGCCTTCGGTCGCTGGCCCACGTCCCGATCGAGGTCCACGTCGATCCGGCGAAAGTGCGGCCGGTCGATCAACCGATGCTCGTCGCGGATGCGTCGAAGCTTCGGGCGGCCGTCGGCTGGGAGCCGCGTTATGCCATTCATGAGACGCTGGCCGATATGCTTGACTACTGTCGCAAGTCAATCGAAGGGTGACCGCCCTGCGACGCACCCACGCCCTTTCGCAGGAGCTCCCGTGCATGGCGCACCCCGAGGCACCCGGCCAGCGACACTCGGCGAGCCGGAAGAGCAACCTCTTCTCGCTCGTGTGCCATACACTGTTCTGCGGGAATTGAGGAATGAATTGGGCGAGTCCATCCGGCCAGAAGCCGAAGGCCGCTTCCCCAATCTCCCCCCGCACGATCGCCCGAATCCACCGTTACAACTTGCGGTTGTGGATCCGCTCGGCATCCATTTTCACCACTCAAAATTCTTTTATTAAGGTATTGATTTCTCTGTTAGTACTCGTTAATAAATACGCTCCTTACTTCTTTGACCTTGGAAAGCTACTTCTGCGAGCGTTTCCTCAAGCCTTGGCTAAAGTAGGAAACGATCAGGCCCCTGCGAGGTGCTCGGCTTCGCCGGGTGCGGGGCCTTGTTAAACAAATGATGAATTAAGACAATCTCATCTGTCTCGGCCGTTGTGCGCGCACCGCCGACTCTGCGCAGGCGCACGAGCAACGCTATGGATCGGTGTGCGCACGGCACCACGCAGTCCCCCTCGGTGTCCCGCGGTACGGTTCGAATTCAATCGACGACGCGCAGCGCGGCTCCGCGCACCCGCACCGGATCTCCCGGTGATCAGGGCGGCCCAGGGTTGGTTGCGCCAGCGCGCCCGATATCGATGCGGATCCGTGCCGTTCGCGCGTCGACCGCAGTTGCGTGAGTTCGACATTTCCCTCGTGATTGCGATCTAGGCCCGTGGTGCAGTCATGTTGAACCAACACGTCTTGATGCTCGTTTTATCCTATATGGACAAACGGGACAAATCGCTTGCGTCCGCGGCGGAGTTAGTCGCCTGGGATGCATTTCGCCGGGAATGCGAAGCGCTCATCTTCGCCGCAATCCGACGCGTGCGCAGCACGGGGTGCAAGCGATGACATCGTCCAAGATTTCTGGGCAGACGTGGTTGAAGATCTGCCTCGGTATTGTCTCGACCCAGGTGACAAGACGTTTGAAAGCTGGGTCAGCTCGATCGCGTCGCACGTCGTGTGGAACTACGTCCGTCGGCCGTCCAGGCGGCGCGAACAGCCCTTGTCTGTCGATCTTGCCACGGTGCTTCTCGACGAGGAACTGGGCCCGGAAGCCGAGCTCGAGCTGATGCAAGAGCATGAACTCTTTCGTTCACTCGTCAGGCAATTCGCCGAGAGATTGTCTCAACGCAACGGCAGCATTCTTACGAAACGGTTCATCGACCAGAAGACCTCGGCTGCTATTGCACGCGAGATCGGCGTCAATCCGGGCTGCGTGCGCGACTTTCTGCACCGGGTCATCCCAAGGTTCCGAGCTTTCCTGCTCGCGGCTGAGCGCGGAATCGTTTGAATAAATTCAGGTGAAAATGAAAAAGTTTTCCGGAATTATGAAACACTCGGCCTCTTTCGATGCGCATATAAATATAGAGAGAGAACGGAATGCTGAACTGAGCCGCACGGATGAGAGCGGCACAAATGCTTCGTGACGCATGGTCGGCCCATACCGGTCAACGTCACTGGCATGCAGTCGTAACGACATGTCGAGTGCCGCCGCGATTTGCGCCCCTGCTAGCCGGCAGAATGCGCCGCGATCGGCAGCATCATCGCGCATTGGCGCGCTGGATTCGTCGGGTTCCACCGATGCAACACGCCATTACTTCATCACGCTTGCAGCCTGCGTGCTCGTCTCGTTAAGTCCAAAGGAGTGATGCGGATGAACTCGCTGCGGAATGCACACGATGGCCCGAAAGACCCGCGCGGCCGTCCCCGCGGCAAGCCGCAACGTCCTGCCGGGCAACCACAGCCAAATCAACCGGGGCACGCGCCGATCGTCGTCATTGAAGACCCCTTGTGCACTTACACGACGTTCGAGTACCGCATGTCGGGCACGCTTGGATCTCGTATTACCGGCAGGCGGGATCACCGAACGAAAGCCAAACCCGTTGATCGCGCCACGTAAATGGCCTTTCGCGATTCTGGGAGTGCGATCCGCCGCGGCGGACTGCCGAGCCGCGCGGGCGTAAGCGTCTCCACAACCGAGCGCCGTCCCGAAATCGTGCAAAGCCGTTTAGCATCCCGCGTGATGGAGCTACAGCCGCCGGTCAGAGACCGGAACCAATTGTCGCCTTTCGCTCCGCGAAAGTGCGTCCCCTCTTCGCCGCGCCGATATCCGCATTCCGTCATTCATTTTCACCACGTTCTCCCTCCGCACCTTTGATCTTCTCCCTCGAAGGAGCGCGCCATGAACTTCCGCCTGCGCCTTTCCTTTACAGAGCGTCGCCGCCGCATGCTAGCCAAGAAGATTGATCGGCTCGATCGACTCGAGGCGCGGACAACCATCACCGAGCCGATCAGCTTCACAGGGCTATCGATCAGCGCCCTGCGCGGCCTTGTGCAACTCGGTCTCATGTCCGTCTACGGCGGAAGCAACGCGCCAAGTCCGTTCATTCGCGCCAAGGAGATCGAAAAACAGGCGGGCCGCGCGGCTCCAAAACCCTACGCCATCCCTACAAAGCTGCTCAGATCGATCGACGCACTGGCATTGAGCCGCCACGCGGGCGGTGGCGCAGGTTCGGCAGCCGCGGCCTCAACCGCAGGCTCATCCGCCCAGTACGGCAGCGGCGACTGGACGAACGACTGGCTCACGTTGAATGCGAAGCCGTCCACCGATGCAGGTTCGACGGGTATTTCGACGCCGTGGCACCCGGCCAAGGGCGCAGGCGGCGGCGCCGCGCGGCTCCGCGCGGCGGTACGAGCGCTTCGCGGGGAATCACGCCGGCAGGTCGAGGTGCAATCACCCCGCTGCGATTGCCGTCGAACAGCGCGTCGGCAAGCACAGGTGGCGGCGCTTCAGCGGCCCTCCTCGCCGCCGTCGCCGGCGCCAGCAGCACCGACACTCAGCCCGGCGCTGCCGGCGCCCTACCCGTTCCCAAGATCTCGCTCGTCCAATCCGGCGCCGGCGCTTCCTCCGGCACGAAAAACCAGGGCAACGGTGGAATCACGTTAAGCGCGGACGCCGACCCGGGCCCAACCCCGTCCGGCGGCAGCACGCCGCTCCCCGGCTCGACTCCCGACCTCGCCACCGGCAACGCCTCGCCGATGACCGAGGGTGACGACGTCTCAGAGCCGTTCCAGGTGTCCGTGCTGGACAATCAAGCCGGCGTCGTGCTCTACCCAGGCGTCGAGCAGTTTGCGACCCTGAACGGCTGGATGGACTTGGTTGCGCAGGTTTCCGGGGCGACGGTTTCCTCGTACAGTTGGAATACAACGAGCCTGCCAGCGACCGGTATCACGGGAACGAGTACCGACCAGCTCAATTTCCGGTGGGACAGCTCCAACGAAGGTGGGTATGGCTACGTCACCTCCGTGACGCTTTCCGTGACAGACACAAGCTCGCAAACACTCACGTATACATACGATTTTTGGTTCCCCGCGACCAGCATCCTGGGCGGCGGTGGCTCCGGCGGCGGCACCGACGCGACCTGGGCAACCTCGCTGGCGCCCAGCCAGCAGCTTGACAGTTCGCCCTCGTTTTCCAGCGATGACGCGAGTGTCGACGCCGATAGCGGCTCGCTCGACACCGAAATCGACCTGCCCAGCTACAACCCGAACGTGCCCGCTCTCGCCTTGACCTATGATTCGATAACGGCCAATCCCCAGCCCATCATTACCGTCGAGAACACGATACCCGCGACGGTCCCGAGCCAAGTCAGCGCCCAATTGACGTTCAACGGCGGCACCCCGCTGACGACTTACTACTACAATACGTCGACTAGCACCTCCACGTTGAACACGGGCGATGTGCAACAAATCAATCTCCAGGCCACGAACGCGACATCGCTCAGCACGGGCCGCTATACGTACTCCGCCCAGGTGGTCGATATCGGCTCAGGCGTGGCAACCCTGACGTACAGCGGCGGTACCAATCTGCTGAACTATTCCAGCAACGAATTCGGCGCCGGCTGGACGCTGGACGGACTGGAGCACATCTACTCTGAAACAGGAGGCGTGATTCTCGACCTGGGCGATGACGGGCGCTCACTCTGGTTCGCGAGCGGCGGCGGCAGCGGCGGCGGTGGCAGCTACACCGACCCGGCCGGAGAATTTTCGACCCTGGTCAGCAACTCGGGCGGTGGGTGGACGCGTACCCTGACCAGTGGCACGCAAATCAAGTTCAATTCGAGCGGCCAAGAGACCGCCATTATCGATTTAAATAGCAATCACACCACGTTCTCGTACAGCGGCGGAAACCTCACCTCGATCGAAGATTACCGCGGCAACTATACGACATTTACCTACAGCGGCGGTTACCTCCAGAGTATCGAAGACCCGGCGAGTCGCTTCGCCACCTTCACTCATTCGGGCGGGAACTTGACGGAAGCTGAACTGCCGGACGCCAGCACCTGGAACTACACATACGCCTCCGGTGGACAATTAACCAAGATCACGGATCCGAGGTCCAACTCGGTCACCATCAACTACGACTCCGCCGCACGGGTCAGCTCGATCAACAGGCCCGACAGCACCACCCAAGACTTCAGCAACGACCAGGAAGCCGGCTGGACGAACAGCGGCACATCGGGCAGCCCCGCGCCATCCACACTGCTCGTGGTTGCCGGCAGCTCGTATACAAGCCCCAACAGCAACCTGACGACGATCCAGCCCGATTGGATGGGTCTCGGCCTGCCTGGCAATATCATCGACCCGCTGGGCAATGTGCAGCTCTTCGACCGCAACTCGAACGGCTTGCCGACGGTCACCGTCGACCAGGTAAACCGCAATACGCAGTTTGCCTACGATTCCAAAGGCAACGTTGGCACCATCATTTACGAAGATGGGAACAAAGAGAGCTTTACCTACAATTCCGATTCCGAGCCGCTTACTTTCACGAACGCCGACGGGAATACGACAACCTTTACCTGGAACTCGGGAGACCTCACCGTCACCGAGGACGCGCTGGACAACCTGACGACGATGACGTACACGTCGACCGGCCAACTCGCGACATCTACTAATGCAGATAATTTCACTACTAGTTATGCTTACGATAGTCAAGACCGCTTGACGACCGTTCAAAACCCCGATGGGACAACGAACCTCTACTCGTATAACTCGCAAGGCGATGTCACGAAATCCGTCGACGCCGCCGGCAATGCGACGACCTTTAGCTTCGACGCCATGGACCGCGAGACCGGGTCGACCGACGCCCTCAATGAAATCACCACGCTAACGTACGATTCGGGAGGCAATCTGATCAAGGACCAGGCGCCGACGCCGGCCGGCCAGATCGCCCGAACGACCACTTATGCATACGATTCGATGAATAGGCTTACCACTGTGACCGACCCACTCGGACTTCAGACCGTTTATGGATACGACTCGGACGGCAACCGTGTAACCGTGAAAGATCCGATGGGCCGGGTAACGACCACGGTCTACGACGCGCTCGACCGGGCAACCGTCGTGATCGACCCGCTGGATCACGCCACGACGACGACGTACGACGGTGATTCGGAAGTGATCCAGGTCGAGGACGCGATGGATCGGATCACGACGACGACGTATGACAATCGTGGCTGGGTGGCCACTCAGACCGACTCGCTCGGCAATACCACGACCTACTCGTATTCGGCGACTGGAAAGCAGGAAACGTATACTTATCCAGGCAGCGGCGGCGGGACGTTCGTCTCGTACGTTTACGATAAGGACGACCGGCTCATCTCGGAAACCGACGCCAACGACGACACCACGACCTACACGCTTGACGGCGTCGGCAACCAGATCGCCGTGACCGACGCCAACAATAATACGACTTCGTATGCATATGACAGCATGAATCGTTTGACCACCGTCACAACTCCGATCTCCGGAGATGTGACAGTCTATGGGTACTCGGGCGGCAATCAAATCACCGTCACGGATGGTCTCAATCACACGACGACCACGCAGTACGATGCCCTCAACCGCGCGACGACGATCACAAGCGCTGTGTCCGGCGGAACAACCGTCATCGCCTACGATGCCGCCGGGCGCGAGATCAGTCTAACGGACCCAAATGGGAACAAAACCCAGTGGGCCTATGACGCTGATGATCGGGTAACGACCGAGACCCTGCCCAATTCAGCGACTGTGACGTACGTGTACGATAACGACGGCGAGCTCACGGACACGACGGATGCCGATGGCCGACGAACAACTTATTCCTACGATTCAGGCGGTAATCAGACCGGGGAAACGTGGGTCGGGGCGTCGCCTTCAGAGAAGATTACCTACACTTATAGCAGCATAGCCGCAACCAAAGGATTCACTGGGCTCGAGCGGCGTCTCGCCGCGTGAGGGACGTCCTGACCCGGAGCCCGCGGCATCGTGCCGCGGAGGTTTGACGCATTGGTGCCAATCCCGGAGCTGCGGCCTAGGCCCAATACCGTTGAAATAGGCGCAAGTCACAGCCTCTTGTTACCTTGTGTTTGGCAACAACCAGGGAAACAAGGAGGCTGCGACTCGCATGCATCAAGGACGATGTGCGTTGCCGGCTGATGAAGCAGGCCGGGTATTGGACCGATTGGCTGGACTCGAAAAGGTTATCCGCCCCGAGGACATTCAACAAGCTCTTGCGGCCACAGGCCGGATTAATTCGCGACAATGCACGTTGACCATGAGATCATGTTGTGGGTGGTGCTTGCGATGGGATTGTTCACCGACGTGCCGATTCGGCAGGTCTTCAAGCTCGCTCGGCGATTTCACCACGGTGAAGACTGCCCCATCGTTCCAGCCTGTGCGTCGCCCGGCAGCGGTTGGGTGTGGAACCCGTGCAACATCTCTTCGAACAGATCGTTCATCCACTCGCTCGGCCCGAGACACGGGAGCATTTTATCGTGGGTGGCGTCTGATGGGCATCGACGGGACCATCCTCGATGTCCGACTCGGATGCCAACGCGGCCAACTTTGCACGCCCCTCCGCGGGCGAGCGGGGCGATGGCGATTTTCCCCCAAATTCGCAAGCTGAGCTTGGTCGAGTTGGGGACTCACGTTGAAGTCGCCTTGGTCGTGGGGTGTAGCAGTTGTGGCGAGCACTCGATGGTCGAGGGTTTGCTCCCTCACTTTACTCCGGAAATGCTCCTGCTCTGGGATCGAGGTTTTTTCAGCTATACACAGTGGCAGAGGCTGACGAGCGAAAAGTAAAGGTGCTGGCGAGTGTGACCAGCAGTTTGATCTTGCGACCTATTCGAACCTTGGCCGATGGTTCGTACATCACAAAGATTTACAAGTGCGATTATGATCGGAAGCACGACCGCAATGGGATTGAAGTCCGGGTGATCCGCTACACGCTGGACGACCCCCAGCGGGTCGGACACGGCGAGGAACATGTTCTCATGACGAATCTCCTCGACGACGAACTTTATCCCGCGATGGAATTGATCCTTCTTTACCATGAACGGTGGGAGGAAGAACTCGTTTTCGACGAGCAAAAGACCCACCAAGACCCACGACGAGCGACCAAGCCAGCGCAGTTGCGGAGCGAAACCCCACAGGTGTGATCCAGGAAGTCTATGCGTTGGCCCTGGCCCATTTCGTGATCCGGTCGCTGATGTTCGAGGCCGCTGCAACGGCCGATCTCGACCCCGATCGGCTGTCGTTCACGGGATGTTTCCAGATCCTGAAATGCCGGCTGCCCGAATGCAAAGGTAAGACACGCGCGGAATTGGAAAGTTGGTACAAAGCAGTCCTCTGGGAGATGCAAACCGAGCGCACGGAGCCGCGGCGTAACCGAATCAACCCGCGCGTGATCAAGCGAAAGATGTCGAAATGGAAGAAGAAACGCCCCGAACACCGCCGCCGTCCGCCCTTGAGGAAAAGCTTTCTGGAGTCCGTGGTTATGACTCATTAAACGGTATTGGGCCTAGGCCAGCTTCGCGATGTGGGGAGCAAGGCCGGGCACTCGGGCTCGGCCTTGGCTCCGGTCTTGGCCCCTGGGTCGGCGCTCGGGGTGCTCCTCAGCAGAGCCCTATCCTCCGTCCAGGCCAATGGCGATTGTCGCTGCGCCTTGGCTCGGCGCCAATCGCCCGTTGAAGTTGTCTCGCTTGGGCAAACCCGGTCGCGTCCCGCGATGCGTAGCTGCCGGGCTCATCTCCGGCGCCTGCCCACTTGGTTTTTGGCCCAGACCAAGTAAAACGGTGTTGCCCCTCGCTGGGATCACGGACACTGGCCCAGCCTGCGAAGGCTAGCCATACCAGCAGCAAGGAACAACACCGTGAACTCATTTGTCGCCAAGCATCGATCGGAAATCAACGGGGTTCTCGAATGTTTTGACCGCGTGATCTTGCGCGGCCATCTTCCCATCGCCGGCGTGGGATACTTTGCGACCTGGCTCTTCTCCAAGCAGATCGCTCTCAATATGAGGGAGCTCTCGGACGGTTGGTGGAACTTCAAGCACGCCGCACCGTGGTTTGCCGAGACCTTAAAGGCACACGCTCGCGAATTGGCTGAGAAGGCGGGCCGCACCTACCGTCATCTATCGCGGCCGGAGCCGATGGAGGAGAACGCTCGCCAACTGGCCCAGCGAGACGGCATCACCGAGGGCCTCGTATGCGTCTATGGGGCGATGGAAACCTGCCGTACTTTCCGCGTGCACTATAGCGACGACGGTCCCAAGGTACGTTCGGACCAACGCGTCTGTTTGGTCATCTACTTCTACTGGATAGACCGCGAATTTGGCTTGATGCACGTGAAGCTCCAAACTTGGTTTCCCTTCACGGTGCAAGTATATGTCAACGGCCACGAATGGCTGGCGCGGAAGCTCACCGCTCGCGGGATCGCCTTCGAGAAACACGACAACGCGTTCGTGGAACTGGCTGATGTCGAGAAGGCCAACGAGTGCGCACGGAGCTTCTGGCGGCGCGATTGGCCTAGACTGCTCGATCGCCTGGCCGGCCGGGTCAATCCCCTGCTCAAGGACTGGCTAGCCGGGCAAAACTACTACTGGGTGATCGACCAGGCCGAGTTCTCAACGGATGTGCTTTTTGCCAACAAGACGGCGCTGTCATCATTCGCCGTGGTCTGTACGAGCACGCAGTTCATTGTTTTGGCGCGGATCAGATGATGACGTTTTTGGGACGGAAGTACCGTGCGACGTTCAAGGGGGAAGTCCGAACGCACTGGCGGCGACGCGAGCCGGGTGCGGCCGTCAAGCATTGGGTCAAGAGCAACGCCATCAAGATGTACGACAAGTCGGGCCGGGTGTTGCGGATCGAGACAGTGATCAACGATCCCAAAGAATTCTTCGTGCACCGACCCCGGCTCAAGAATGATGGAAGCAAGGTCGTCGGTTGGTTTGAGATGAATAAGGGTGTGGCCAATATGTACCGGTACGCGCAGGTTAGCCAGCGGGCTAACGATCGTTATCTGGAGGGGCTCGCGGTCGTAAATGACGTGGGCGTCGGCCAGAGGGAATTAGACTCGAGATGCGCGCCGGTATCTTTTCAAGGGCGGAAACGTCGCGGCTTGCAGCCGCTTTCACGCGACGATCAGGCCCTGTTTCAAGCCGTGCTGCGTGGTGAACACGCCGTGCGCGGCTTCCGCAGCGGTGAGGTGGCCGAACGGTTGTACGGTTCCAGACCAAAAGATGAAGTGGAACGGCGCAGGCGGTCCGGGCGGGTGAGTCGCCGGATCAGCCTGCTGCGTGCCCACGGCTTGGTTGCGAAATATCCGCGCTCGAGGCGTTACCGCGTGACGCGCGCCGGTCAGCGATTCATGAGCATGGCAATTGATGTTCGCGCTAAGCTGTTTGCGCAGGAGTTTGGTCGAGCGGAATAGTACATCTCGTCACCCTCGCGCAAATGATTTTTTGCGCACCACCGTTGCTCTCGCGCTACCGGTGCGCGCCAATGATTTGCGCCGAACGCTCATCTGAACACCGTATCATTGTATGATTATCGCAATCGCTTGACCGAGGTGGAGACAGGCGGGACGATTATCGCGACGTACACGTATAACGCGCTCAACCAACGGATCGGTATCCAGGAAGGAGGCTCACAGATTTGGACCGTCTACAATGGGAAGAGCGCAAATGCCTTGCCGTACGCCGATTTCAACGCGTCAGGCACTCTCCTAACCCGCTACGTTTCTGGACCTGGGATGGTAAATGGTGCCGTCACGCCCGTACTCTTGGCCCGAACAAGCTCGGGTGGCGCAACGGCGTGGTACCTCACCGACAAATTGGACTCGGTGCGGGATATTGTGAGCTCGTCGGGGTCACTGCTCGACCACATTGTCTACGACAGCTTTGGGAATATTCTTACCGAGACTGTCGCGAGCAACGGGGATCGATTTAAGTTTGCGGGGATGCAGTTCGATTCGGACGCGAACGAATACTTCGATCACGCAAGATGGTACGCAGCGAGCGATGGAACGTTCACTAGCATGGATCCGCTCGGCTTCGGAGCAGCAGACACTAACCTGCATCGGTATTCGAATAACGCCCCAACGCTGGAAAACGATCCTAGCGGCGAAATTGTACCCATCCTCGTGTTGGGTGGTATCGGCGCGATTGCCGCAGGTGGCTCTTATTTGGCGGGTCACCTCGGCGACCCCAGCTTTAGCGTTGGTGACCTCGTTGTTGTCTCACTTTTTGGGTTCGCCATCGGTGCGACAATTGGCAGCTTCGCGATCGTACTTGGTGGGATGGGGATCGGAGTCGCGACGGCCGAAACAACTTCTGTACTCGGCGAGATGCTAATGACTGGTACAGGGATAGCGGGTCTGACCAACACAGCATCAGTCATATTCGCGGCAGGCAGTGGCGCTCGTTTCCAGTGTGATGACAACTGTCGGTAGCGGTCAGAAACTGAGCCATTATCGCGGCCAAATTGAGCCACCGGCGTCGTTGCCGGGTGAAGCTACCGTGGGATGATTGGGGAAGTTACTGGGCCGGCGATCGCTGCTCGACTGCGTATTATTTCTTGGACGTCTTCACTGCCGAGGCTCGCTCTGCCCGCTGAGCTCGGTACGACTTGCCGTTGATCTTCAGGATCGCCGCCCCGTCCACGATTCGATCCATGAACGCGCCGGCCAGCGGCGGATCACCCAAATACTCACCCCATTTCTCGAAATCGACATTCGTCACCAGAGCAGTCGACCGATCATCGCGGACGTTGATCAGCTTGTACAACAAGCTTGCCGCCTGGGGCGATTCCAGTCGTTCCACACGGTCGAAGCCGAATTCGTCGAGGATCACGAGGTCGAATTTGGCGTAGTACCGCAACATCCGTGGCAGTGTGTGGTCCGCCAGCGCAGCCGTCAACGCTTGCAGGATCGAGGCGCTCGTCTCGTACCGCACCCGATAACCCAGGACACAGGCGCAGCGGCCAATGGCCTGGATCAAGTGGCTTTTCCCGACACCGCTTTGTCCCACCCAGACCAGGTTTTGCCGACGACCGATGAATTCGGCCCCGGCCAACGTCTCGATTCGCACCCGATCGATGGCCTCGGCATTGAACTGCCAATCGAAGTCCGCCAGCGTCTTGCTCTGGGCGAACCCGGCGATGTGAACGCGGTGGGCCAGACTCCGCTCGCGGCGAGCGTTCGCCTGCTCGTTGATCAGCGCCCGCAAGAATTCCAGGTGCGACATCCCCTGGGTCTCGGCTCGCCCTAACGCGGCGTCGAGATCCTCGAGCCGGAGAGGAACGCGCATCGCCTGAAAATCTTCAATGATCTGCCGGCGCAGCTCCGTCGGAGCTGGCGTCACCGGACGCGGTGGGCGGTTTCTCAGCATCGTGGGGTTCCGACTCGCACAGGTATTGGTAGACCGACGTCGGCCGAGGAGACACCAAGTCCTCACCCAGCCAGGGGGGTATCTGCCGCCGTTCTTCTTCGGCCAGCACCTCCAGGATGGTTCTAGGACGAGCTTGAGCCGAGAGGATGCGTTCGACGGCCGCGTGGGAATACGCGCCGTACCGCACGGCTCGCTCCAGCGCCGCGATCAGGTCCGCCTGGGCGTAGGTTCCCAACAAGGCCAGCACCCGCTGCGCCTGGTCCTTGCCGTAACGCTGAACGCGGAACAAACCCTCCAGGAATCGACAGCCCGGCTCTCCCAGTTCGCCGAACCGTTCCTCCAACTGTGCTTGCCGCCGTCGAGCATCCTCGACGGGTCTGTGCTCTTTATGCACAACCCGTTGCCCAGTGGCCGTGGCCGGCAGCAGCACGTGTCGAGCGATCTCCTCGACCTGCGGACCGTAGACGATCAGTTCCTTCTCGGTGATCCGCACCGGCAGCATGCTGCCGATGTAACGCCACGGCACCGAGTATCCGTTCTGACAGTACGTGACCAGAGCCTCGACGTTGACCATGCGATAGACCACAGGGGAAACGTCATACGGTTGGGCTGGCAGCGGGATCAGATGAGGCTGCTCTTCCGCATGCAACTGTAAGGGTGTCTTCTTGGCTTCCCGCAGTCGGCGCACGTCGGCGACATGGGCCAACCACCACACGGTCATTTCATTTAGGTGATCGAGTGAGGAGAAAGTGCGGCCGTTGAACAGGCTGGTTTCCACATAGTAAAAGGGGCGTTCCGCCTTCCCTTTCGTCTGGGGCCGCCGGGGTCGGCAGGCCACCGGTCGGAAGCCGTAGTGGGTGGCAAACGCCAGGAACCGCGAGTTGTAGACCGGCACGTCATCCTCGTAGCCCGTCACGACGACTTTCATATTGTCATACAAACAGGTGGCTGCCACGCCCCCCAAATGCTCGAAGGCCCGCAAGTGCTCACGCAGAGTAGTCGTCATGTCCTGGGACTCGACGAAGCGGAGGTACTGCCGCCGCGAGTAGCCCAAGAGGTAGCTGAACAGATTGATGCGACGTCGGCCTTCACTAGTGAAGTCGAGGTCGTAGACGGCGTAATCCATCTGAGCCTGGGCGCCTCGCGCCGTCTCGAAGCGGACCACCGGAAGCGGCGTAGAGCGGGGACGCAACACCCCGAGCCGCTGGCGGACCAGGGTATATCCACCCGTGAAACCTCGCTCGCGCAACTCTTCCAGGAGCCGCACGGCGGTCAGGTCGGGATATCGACCCAGCAGTTCCTGGATGAACGGCTCAAAAGGATCGAGACGGCTGGGCCGCCTCCGAATGGGCGAGCCTTCACGACCGATCCGCTGGGCTTCGATCTGAGCCAGCACGCCGCTAACAGTGTTCCGGGCCATTCCCAAATCACGGGCGATTTTCCGGATCGAGGAACCGGCTCGCCAACGACTGATGATCTCATTGCGCTTTGGCTCGGTCATGGGTTTGGAGCTCTCCGATCAAGTCTTCCGCAAGAGTGGCCACGTTGTGAGCATCGCGAGCCAGCCGGGAAAAGGCCGGCGTCAGCACCAGACGATCGCAGGGCGTCAGGCCGGCGCGGCCCTGACTTTGTAGCCAGACCTCCATGCGGCCCAGGCCGTCCAACACACCGGTAAGGCGTCGCGCAACGCGATTGCCCGCGCTGCTGAGTCGAGGGTCCCAGGCCCATCCCTCCTGCTGCCGCGCTTGCTGCAAGGCAGGCCGCGGTTGGTCCAGGATGTACGCTTCCTGTGATTGGCTCCGCGCGGCGAGCACCAGCTCCACCACTCCGTCGAGCTCGGCGGCTGTCAACTCGTCGCGGTGCAGGGTTGCCAGTACGTCGACCTGGTTGCCGGCCGGCAACCGCACTAGCGCCCGCGCCGCGGTGGTGGACAAGAGCCCCAGACGCAGGTCTTCTCGTGCTTCGTTGGTAAGCTTCTCAACCAGAGCCAATCGCCGGCACACCCAGCTCTTGTGCCGGCCCAAGAGCTCGGCCACCTCGACCTGGGTCATGCCGTCCTCGCGCACGAAGGCGTGAACGATCCAGGCTTCTTCCCACTCCCGGGGGCGACTGCCGGTCTGGTTGAGCCCATGGATGGCCGCCTTGGCCATACGCTCATCAGCCTCCATCAGCCGGGTATTAAGTGTCTTCAGGCCCAAGACGCGCGCGGCGGCGAGGCGTTTGAAACCATCGAGAACTTCGTGCGACTCGTCGCGGAGGCAGACGACTACGGGAGTGAGTTGCCCGTAACGCTGGAACGATCCGGCCATGGCCGCCTCGGCGTCGGGATCGGGTAGCCGATAGCGTCGGTAGCGCTCGCCCAGTTGGGCCAGGCTCAGGAAGTGAACATCACCGAAACGCAAGTCAGTCATCGATGGCCTCGTCACCGCAGCCCCAATTCCGAGCAAGGAAACGGGGGACCGGAAGACCCGGCCCGCCCGATTCCTCCTCGGTTCTGGGGGCAATGAAAAAGTAAGTTCTAGGAATGGCGATCTCAAGGACGTGACGACATGACTGGTGTGGCCGGGGGTGGTCCGCCTCGAGGGCGACGGATAGGCCGGGCACCACGGCGGCGTCGGCGTCTGAGTCGGGCTTCGCGCTGGCGAACTCGTCGTAACGCCTGGCGGCATGAGCTGGAACAGAAATGCTGATCAGGAGAACGAGGCGAGGGCAAGAAGAGGACGTAGCACCCAGGCCTGCCGCACGGTAAACCGCAAGATTCTGGGAGAATTTCGTCTGGGCGCTGGCCTACGCTCTGGGTACCTGCGGGGATAATCGGTATCGAATCGGAGGTGGTCTGGGCTTCGATCACCGGTAAAGTCGGATCGATGGGAGGTGTTGGCGCCGCCGACTCGGCGAGAGCTGATTGCTGCCGTTGCCGCTCGCGACGACGTCGGGCCTGTTCTCGGCGGCGTTCCTTGCCTTGGATGGTAGCTCTGTAAGTCTGGCCGGCGTACCAGGACCGCCAATGCCCGGCGGCTTCTCGACAAGCCGCGCTACAGTAACGAGCTTGTGGCCGAGGCGGCAGGAACCAGCGTTCGCAATCTTTAAGCAGGCACCGACGACAGCAAGGGTGCCAACGGCGACAGCCGCCTGGTTGACCCGGCGCCAGCGCGGGGAAACTCAAATGGGCCCACGGGAGGACTAGCTCCCGAGCGGTCAGGCGGCGGGGAGGTGGTGCTTCCCGCCGCCACTTTGCGCCGACGACGTGAACGCCACTCGTGCACGCTTCGGCGTCAGATACATGCCAGCTTACTTGCAGCATTTCACAAGTGCGAGCGGATGCACTGACATGAAGTGAGGGAAGGCCAGTCCCGCGATCGACCAATCGCGAAACGGCTCAGGTGGCTCTGCGATAATGGCTCAGCTCCTGGCCGCTGCTAACAGACAACTCTAGTTGATCGATTTATTCTCAAGCCAGGCCCTGCGCCACACTGCCCCAGTCGGCGCAACCGCACACTGGAGCAGAAATGCGGAAGACGGGAGCGGCTCTGATACAACAATTGCAGGCACAGATCGCCGCGCAGCCCTCTGCCGAGTCGGATTCATATCAGTGGAAAACGGAGTTTTTCGCCACAATGGATTCCATCATGCAATCTATCGGTGCGCCAGCGATGACGGGATGACCCTGTGCGTCCCCGACGCTCCAGCCGAAGTCGTGCCGCGTGGCAAGCCGAACGAGTCATTCCAAGTCCCACAGTGCACTTCGGCGCGGCGCCGTGCAAGCGGAATAACGGCGCACGCAAGCGGACCAGCAGCGAAGATTCAGACGGGTGACGGCATATAGTTGTGATGCAGTGCTGACCAACGAGTCGCGGTTGTGCTTGCTCAGAAGGCTAGCCTTGACGCGCGGCTGGGGGCTGGCCATTTTGATATCTGACGGTTATGCAACGAAGGAAATCCTGATACAACCCGACGGAAAGCCCTCGAATTGTCGCGGCAAGTACCTCAGAAGAATTTGCGCCGCCGGCAACGGGGTCGGTTTGCGGCCCGAGACCACGCTGAAACCGGACACACGCCGTGCTGGCCGAAGGCAAAACCTGCCGCGGAGAGCCTCAATTCGATCGGTTTACGAAAGGGGAGCAGTCGCGACCGCGATGATTCAGCCAAGGCGAACACGAACACGCATAGCGCCACACCGTTTTCCGGCACACCGACTGGCTCGAAGGCTAATGGAACGAGTCTAGGGCTCCTTTGAACGTTAGCAGCGGCCAGCGACTCACCCCGTCGGTGCGGGGGGTGGCTTGATTCTCGCCTGGACGGCTCAATTCCTAACCGCGCTCGACACGTCGAGCGCATGATTGCGATAAGAACTTATTGGCGGCCCCGAGAGCCCGCTGAGAGGTGTGGGCGAGGAGGCGACGCGCACAATTCGAACCACATCGGCATGTGCCTGTCTGGCAAATGTTCCAATGCACTTCGAGCGGAAACCGGCAATCGTGCGCGGGGTGCGGATTCAGACTCCCGCAGCACCACTGCGAGGCGACATTTCATGGCGATCGCGTCGAAGTTCTCCCCAACTTTCGCGTGGGTTTCGCCTCAGTAGGCTGGCAGCCGAGATTTGTTTTCGCATAAGCGTTCACTCGGGTGAGAAAACAAAGGTCGAGAACAAACATAGATGCCAGATACGCAAATACGACAACCGTATCTGGTAGACGGCGTGGCTTGCTGAACATCCAGCACAGATAGACGAAAATCGCCGTTTCCAAAGATAGCAGTATTAGAGTGGTTATCGCATAAGTAATCCTAAAGGACAGCGACGTTCGCTCATGCTTGCGACTCCTCACATTGAGAGTGCAAGCTGCCGTCACAGAATAGTTAAGTACCACAATCGGTGGCACAAGCCCGGTTAGCCAACTTCGAGCGTCGCCCCGAACTAAGAAGTCTACCAAGGCGACCTCGAACGCGCACACCGCAGCTACTACCAGGATTCCTCGAGTGGACGTAAGCGGATTCAACACCCAACTCCGGCAATTGCGTTCGGAATTGTCTCCGTCGAGCTATTCTAGCATGTTCCACAGGTGCGCCAACTCGGTGACGTCGCAACGCAATTGCTGAGACCTTCGGTGAGAGCGATCACGATGATCGATGCTCCTCTGAGCACGATAATCGATGGTTTCGCCTCGATGCGACGGGCCGCCTGAATTGTCGCCTCGCGGCGTAAGCTTCAATGCTCGCCGTTTGGTGAGCCTGGCCCGTCTCGAACATCGTGTTCCGGAAGCCGCGGCTCCTGCCGCGAAGGTTTTTCGCTTTGGTGCCGATCCCGAAGCTTGAATCCACCGAGCTCCGAACAGGAGCCGGGCCAAGAGCGGCGACGCTCGGCCTCACGCTGCGGTCTTGACCCATAGGCCGGCGCTCGGGTTGTTCCTGAGCAGAGCCCTATCCTCCGCCGGGGCCGGTCCTTCAGTTTGACACGGTCCGCCGCCCCCGGCTGCACGTCATCAATTCGGTCACCGGATTTCGTATCCGGCCGCTCGCCCGTTTCTTTTGGAGCCACCTTCATGAAAAATCGAGTTTGACAACCAAGCCGAACCACCCAGCGGCCCAGGCCAGACCGACAAACACGCGTGGCCGCCCTCGGCGGCGGCTTACGAGACGACACCTGGATCGACCGTCACCTACACGTACGAAATTCCCGAAGATCCCGGCCATTTTTCTTTCGCGCACTATCAAGCCAAGGGTCGGTTCATCCTCACCGGGAAGGACGGCACGACCGTACTCTTCCGCGACAAGCCCGTACACTACCTCGTCGTCGAGCAAGATCCCCAAACCACCGAGCTGCACCCGGCAACCAAACACGGCCGCCCGGTCAATCTTTTTCTCTGCCGCGAACAACGAGACGAATGAGTGCAATTACGCATCTCGCCCAACGCACGAGGACTCTCAACCGATGCCAGCCAATCCACCGCGGTCAACTCGGGTCTCGACCATGCCATCCACCGAACTCACCGACCGGTTCGGCGAACCCAGCTTTGCCGGTGCCGTTCTTGGCTACACGCGCGAAGCCGACACGCAGGCGGTCCTCACATTGCTTAGCCATGCTCGCCCACGTCGCGTGCTCGAAATCGGCACTGCGCTGGGACACATGACGGCGAACTTCACCCGCTGGACCGTGGATGACACTCAGATCTTCAGCCTGGGAATCATCCAGGAGACGGAACGCTCTGCCCCAGGAGCACCCGAACAGCAAGTCGACGTGCCGGCCCGCGGCGAATTCGGTCGATTCGCCGACCATTTCGGCAAGGCCTGGAAGGTACTCTTCATCCAGGCCGATTCACTGACCTACGACTTCCGACGACTCGCACCGATCGATTTCGTCTTCATCGACGGCGGACATGACCTTGAGCACGCGCTCAATGACAGCCGGAAAGCCTATAACGCGCTTTCGCCTTCCGGCTGGCTCGTGTGGCATGACTTCAATTCTTCGACACCGTGGGTCAAAGTTCGCGAGGCGATCGAGCGCCTCGGCTTCGCTGAGCCCGTCGTGCACGTCGAAGGAACCGAGGTCGCCTTTCTGCGCAAACAGGCAGAGCTTCCGTCCCGGCCAGCGTGTGCGCCGCATAATGGCCCAGTGCGCGTGGCCTGGGAGGGCGACCCGCATGGTCTGCATTCGCTCGCGATCGTCAACCGGGCACTTTGCCGGGCTCTCCTCGATCGCGGCCACGATCTTGGCTTGGTCTGGGATTCATCGCACGCCGGCGTGACCGCGGAAAGCGAACGGGTTGTGCTCGACGAAAGGCTGGCCGCGCGGGTGGGGCGTGGGCCGGCCGGTGGGCCGGCGAGGTCTGCGTGCGCCACCGGTGGCCGCCAAGGCTCGACGCACCCGGCGAGGGGCGCTCTGTCCTCATGCAGCCGTGGGAGTTCGGCAGCCTGCCGAAGGCTTGGCTGCCAGCCCTTCACGAGGTCGATGAGATCTGGGCCTATAGCCGATCAACCCGCGATTGCTACCTTGAAGCGGGCGTGCCCGAAAGCCGCGTGCGGGTCATTCCGCTGGGCGTCGACCCGGAGGTGTTCAAGCCCGGACAAGCGCCTCTGGTGTTAGCACCTGGCCCAAGCTTTCGGTTCCTGTTTGTTGGCGGCACGATCTTTCGCAAGGGAATCGACGTGCTTTTGGCCGCGTTTGAGCGGGCCGTGCAGCCGGGTGACGACGTCGGACTCGTGATCAAAGACATGGGGAGCAAGAGCTTCTATCGCGGCCAGACGGCCGAGACTAAGGTGGCCGCGCTGCGCGAGCGAGGCTATTCGGTCGAGTATATCGATCGCAACCTCGATGAGCTGGACATGGCCAGACTGTATGCCGCGTGCGATTGTCTGGTTCATCCGTTTCGCGGCGAAGGCTTTGCCCTGCCGATCGTCGAGGCGATGGCGTGCGGCTTGCCCGTGATCGTCACCGGAGCGGGACCGGTGCTCGACTACGCGAGCGAGGAAACCGCGTTCCTGATTCCAGCCCGGCGCGGCAATTTCGCCGAGCTTCGCGTGGGCGATCTCGAGACGATCGGGCGCCCGTGGCTCTGGGAGCCCGATCTCGACGCACTGGTTGACCATATGCGAACCGCGGCGCGCGAGCCGGCAGCAGCACGGCTAAAGGGGAGTGCTGCCTCGGGGTGGATTCGCGAGCGATTCACATGGGCGCACTCCGCCGAGGCAATCGAGCGGCGACTGCGCCAATTGGTGTCAGGCGGCGAGTGGCAGGCTCCCCAGCCCCCGCCCGATTGTCGCCCTTCGCTCCGCGAAGGGATTCCTCATCTGTTGGGCGGGGGTCTCCCGGCGCCCGAAGGGTCGTCGCCCGTACCAGGACGGCGGGAGGGCGCGTCGGGCGAGGTTCTCGAGGCTCCGCCCATGCTTGGACCGCAGGTCTCAACTGGGTTGCTGGGCGCGAGAGAGACAAACGGCCGATCAACAACTCCGGTCGAGTGGGAGGCATACGCACGCGGCCCGGACGTCAGGCTAAAGCCCGACCTACTTCGGGCCCGCGTCTCACTCACCATGATCGTGCGCGACGAGGAAAACAACCTTGGCCGGTGCCTGGAATCCGTGCGAGACCTCTTCAATGAAGTCGTGGTTCTCGACACGGGCAGCCGCGACCGCACCATCGAAATCGCCCGGTCGTTCGGGGCTCGCGTCTTCGACTTCGTCTGGGTCGACGACTTCGCCGCGGCCCGCAACGCGGCGCTGGCTCGGGCCAAAGGCGATTACGCATTCTGGCTCGACGCCGACGATTTGATCGAGCCCCCACAGCGAGCCAAGCTGGAAGGGCTGCTCGGCCGGTTACACGCTGGCGGCCCGACGCCGGCATTCGTCGTGCGCTGCGCCTGCGACCCCGGCCCAGACGGATCGGGCGGCGACACCGTGGTTGACCACATTCGGCTGTTTCCCTTGATTGAAGGCGTACGGTGGACATACCGCGTGCACGAGCAGATTCTGCCTGCGCTCAAGCGTGCGGGCGTACCGGTCGAATGGACGGATATCACAGTCCGGCACACGGGCTATGTAGACCGGGCGCTGCGGTTTCGCAAGCTGGATCGCGATTGCCGCATTCTGCGCGAAGAGCTGGTCGAACGCCCGGATGATCCATTCACGCTATTTAATCTAGGCTCGATCGCGATCGAAAAATCCGAGTGGAATGAGGCCCTCGGTTATCTCAAACGCAGCCTGGCCGGCTCAGCGCCGACCGATTCAATCGTCCGGAAGCTGTATGCCCTCATTGCGCGATCGCACCAAATGCTGCGGGATTACCCGGCTGCCCTGTCGAGCTGCACCGAGGGTCTCTCGCTCGACCCCGAAGACGCCGAGTTGTGGTTCCGCAAAGCGGTCGTGCATCGAAGCTCCGGCCGACCGGCCGACGCCGAATATTGCTGGCGGCGGATATTGACGCTTTCGCGGCCGCGGAAGTTTGCGAGTTTGGATCAGGGGATTTATGGGCATTTGACTCGGCGGAATCTCGCGGCGCTGGCGATGGAGCGCGGGGATACAGAAGAGGCTAGGTGCCAGTGGCGGGCGGTGCTGGAGGAATGCCCCGGAGACACCGAGGCAGCGAAGCGTCTGGGTATGTAGGCACCTAGATTTCCACGAAGGGACCATCTCTCTTCGGATGTCCGCATCCCCTGATGCCGTACCCCGGCGTGGAATAGTGGAAATGGACGGCGGGATCGAGAAACCGGCCTTCGATCATCAGGTCGGCCTTCACGAAGAAGGCATTGACGCCCCGTGAGTCGGTGGCGACCAGTGAGTATCCCTTCCTGTAACCGAGGCGGGCGAGCGAAGCGAGGCTAGCACCGTAATAGTTCGTCCCATCCCAAGTGTGTTCATGGTTTTCCACCATGACCCACAGACGCGGCGGCGGGAAGCTCGCGTTGTACTCAATCACGACGATCCGGGGATGCCAATTCCGGATGGCCGCCCAGACCCAGTAGTCGTTGCCGTCGATGTCGATCGAGAGAAGTTCAAACTCGTGGGGGATGTGATTCTCTGAAAGGATCTGCTCAATGTTGTCCGATCTCACGTGGGCGCGAAGGCACCGAATGCGATTGTGTCCGGCGTACCTGCGGCTGAGCCCGTCGAACTTCTGCGCTATCCCCTTCGATGAAGAGGCCGCCCCATCCCTCCTCCAGGGCGAGGCGCGGCAGTTGCATTCGAGACCGGTCTCGGCCCCAAACTCCACGAAGAGACCCGTCTTGATGCCGACCCTCCGGAGGATCTCCTCGATAATGCCATCTTCGCCGTTCTGCGAGTAGACGCGGCGCTCGAATGTGCGGAGGTCCCCCGCCACCGCCCGGGTCACGAAACCGCTATGGTCCATGGCATCCACCTCCTCTGTTCGCGAGGCGTTCAACAATCGTCTTGGAGAATTCCTTATGAGTCACCGCTTACTCTTTGCCTCCATTCACAGCTATCTTGATCCCTCGAGCGGTGCCGCGATAGCCACGCGCGAGCTGCTCGAACTGCTCGCCGCGCGGGGCTGGGACTGCCGCGCGTTCACGTGCGGCGTGCTTGACTACCAGAACGAAACGCCCATCGAGGATGTTCTGGCCGCGATCGAGCGGCCAACCTCGCGGTCGGGTGCCGCGCTGAGCCTCGGCGGCGAAGCGGAAGTCTTCGATCTGGAGGTCGACGGCGTGCGCCTCACGATCTTGCCCACATCGCATAGCCGGGCAGAGCGGGCACCGAACCCACGCGAGGGCGCGATGTTCATTGACCTGGCGACCACAGTGCTGGATCGATTCCGCCCCGACATTCTGCTGACCTACGGCGGGCATCCCGCCAGCCGTTCGTTGATGCTCAAGGCGAGAGCACGCGGCACCGCGGTCGTTTTCCATCTCCATAACTTCGGCTACAACGACCGGCGCGGCTTCGAAGACGTCGATGGAATCATCTTTCCCTCCGAGTATTCCCGCCGCTATCACGCGCGCCGGGTCGGAATCGACGGCGTAGCGATCGCTAACCCGATCCGGCTCGATCGAGTGATTGCCGAGAACTCAGAGCCGAAATACGCCACGTTCATCAACCCTCAGCCCGAAAAGGGAGTTACTGTTTTTGCCCGCATTGCGCTCGAGCTAGGCCGGCGGCGGCCCGATATCCCCTTGCTGGTCGTCGAAGGCCGCGGCACCGCCGATGGCCTCGCCAGCTTGCCGATCGACCTATCTGGCTTAACAAACCTGCACCGAATGGCAAACACACCCGATCCCAGGGATTTCTACCGTGTGACCCGCGTGGTGCTGATGCCCTCGCTCTGGCGCGAGTCACTGGGCCGTGTACCGATCGAGGCGATGGCCAATGGCATACCTGTGCTGGCCAGTGATCGAGGCGCCCTGCCTGAGACCTTGGGAGATGCCGGATTCGTGTTCACGATTCCCGAACGCTGCACGCCAACCAGCAACGTAGTGCCCACTGCCCAGGAAGTCGCTCCCTGGGTTGCGGTGATCGAGCGATTGTGGGACGACCCAGAATACGAGGCCGAGCACAAGCGACGGGCACTGGCCGAGGCGGAGCGCTGGGACGGGCAGCGGTTGGCCGAACAGTACGAGCGGCTCTTTCTTTCCCTTTGTCGCCAGCCAGTCCACGTCGTACGGTGACACGGTCTCAACGGCACCGCGATCATTCTGAGCGAAACGCTCTGAGCTGCATGGCCCCTACAGAGAAACCCGGGACTGCGCGCTCGGACCGCTCGGTCAATCGTGGTTCGGGCGCGCATGCCTTGGGCAATCACTCGCGCACTCTGTCGCTCTGTGACCGCGGCAGGACGAAGGCAAACGTGGAGCCCGAGCCGGGCGTGCTCGAGACTTCAACGCGGCCGCCGTGGAGTTGGACGAAGGTCTTGACCAGGCAGAGGCCGAGGCCGATTCCGCGCTTGCCGAACTCGTAGTCTCCGGACGAGTGGCGCAGGGTGTCGAAACCGGTGAAGAACGGCTCGAACAGGTGCTCCTGGTCGCATTGCGGCACGCCGATACCTTCGTCGGTGACCTCGACTCGGAATTCTTGGGGGGAATTCGGCTGCGGGCGAGCTTCGAGGCGAATGGTGCCGCAGTCGGGTGTGAACTTGACCGCGTTGGCCAGGAGGTTGATCAAGACGTCGGCGATCTTGGTCGGGTCAACTTCGATCGAGCCGAGGTCGGGATCGAGGTGCGTGGTGACTTTCTGTCTCCGCAGCTCGAGGTAGGGCGAAAGCTCTTCCACAACGCGCTCGGCAATGGGCCCCAGCTCGACGGTTTCGACATTCAGCGACTGCGCGAAGTCGCGATTCCGGACGAGCTTGAGCATTCGTTCGACGGTTCGTGCCAGCCGCCCCGCCGCGGCGCCGATGCGGTCGACCCACTGACGCTCGACCGGCGAGGCGGTCGCGCTCTGGGACATCTTCCACAGGTCGATCATCCCCAGGACGACTGTCAGCGGCGTATTCAGCTCGTGGCTGGCAACTTCGATGAATGCTCCCTTGACTCGATTGGCCTCGAGAAGCTTGGCGTTGGATGTCTGGAGCTCGGCGACGAGCGCATTTTTCTCGACGATGAGCTCGTGATGCTCGACCGCTTGCCGCACGACGATGGAAAGGAAGTCGGGATCGTACGGCTTGGCCAGATAGCGGAAGACGTTCCCCTCGTTGATGGCGTCAACGACGGTGTGAAGATCGGAATATGCCGTGAACAGCAGTCGCGTGGTCTCGGGGCGTATCGCCATTGCCTCGCGCAGGACCTCGACCCCGCTCATCCCCGGCATTCGCTGGTCGGAGAGAATCACGTGCACCCGCGGGGCGCTGCGCAGGAACTCGAGTGCCTCGGATCCTTGCCGGAAGGCGTAAACGTGATACTCCAGCCGGAGCAGATCTTGCACGGAAAGAAGCACATCGGACTCGTCGTCGACCAGCACGAGGACCGGTTTGCCCCTGGCGCGGGCAGCGTCGCGCGCGTCTGGCTTTGCGTCGGAGCAGGCGAGCCCGTTTGCAGCAGAAAAGCTCGGTCCGGCCGCCGCGGGGTGCTGTTGCACGGAGCCGGCTGCCAAACTCGACGGATTCGACATGGCTTCGATGACGTTCCAGAGACCCGGTGGCTGAGCCAATATTACCTCGATTCCCCTTCTTAGCGGTCCGAGCCGTTCAAGCTCGAGCTGCACGAATCTTGGCGCGACACAGGTCGCGAAGTGAAGCGTTTGATGAGCGTCACCTCGTTCCCCTGATCGTTGTATAGCATTTCATCGACCATTCCTTGGCAGATCAACAGGCCGAATCCGCCCGCACGAAGGCCGAGTTTCTCGCGGACGTCGAGGTGGGTGAACGGATCACCCGCGATGGCCGCGTGCGGGATACTCGATCGATCGAAGCCCGGCCCCTGGTCGCGTACCACGATCTCCAGGCTGGTGTCTCGCACGCGATAGGTGATGCTGACCAGGCGATCCGTCTGGTGCAGGTTGCCCCACTCGATCGCGTTTTGAGCCATTTCCATCACGGCCTGCCGAAGCTGGACCACCTGGTCATCGCCGAGCGGGGTCGATTGACAGACCAGCATGGAAAAGTCGTTCAGGTCCTGCAGCAAATTGATTTCGCTGTTGATTTCGACGTGAATCTCGCCCTGAAGCGCGCGGCTGGCGATGCTTGTGCGCCAGGCGCGGGCGACCTCGATCGCGTCGAAGAGATCATCCACGCCGTACGGCTTGGTGACATACGCGTTGGCACCCACGCGGAACCCGTGAACGCGATGCTGTACGTCGTTGAGCGCCGTGAGCATGACGACCGGGATGAGCATCGTGGTCCGGTCGGTGCGAAGCTGGCGGCAGACATCGAATCCGTTGATGTCCGGGAGCATCAGGTCCAGCAGAACGACATCGGGAACGTACTCTCGGGCCATCCGCAACGCAGTCTCGCCGTTCTCGGCAACCACCGACCGAAACGAGCGCGTGCTCAGAATCCGAGCGACGAGCTCCGCCTGTTCCGGATGGTCTTCCACGATGAGGGCCGTACCCGTCATGCCGTTGCCTACCATTCCACCCGCGTCAGCTCATGAAAGGGCCTTGCTAAACCCCAGCACGCAATCTTATACCCAAAACGCTCGCTCGGCTGAATAACCTCTGACTCACGAGACGTGCAACTCGACCAGGTCACCATCATGGAGCTCATGGTCATGCTTGACGGATTGACCGTCGAACACGCCAGAACCCCAGACCCGCGCCGACTTGAGCGAATGCTCGAAATCCCGATGAATCTCCCGGGCTAGATCCAGAACGGTACTCCCGATCGGAAGCGCAAACGGCTTCGCCCGATCGGCCGGCTTACCCGGAACTTTCGTATAGATGCGCACCAGACCCAGTAAATGGTATGAAGCTGTGCGCAACGATTCCAGCCCCTCTCCGGTTGAGGCCGAAACGCCGACGATCGAAAACCGCGTCTCGAACCACTCGCGAAGAATCTCCAGTCGCTGCCGCGCTCCATCGCAGTCGAGCTTGCTGGCCGCCAGTAACGTCTTCAAATGGCGGGTCGATTCATCGGCGTTATCGAAGGGAAGCTCTCCCACCAGCTCGGTATGAGTCTGTTCGAGGCGGTCAAGGACGGCCAGCGAGGCGTCCGCAACGTCGTCGCTTGACAGGTCGGCCACCAGGACCGCGGCATCGCCCGCACGGATCACGCTCGGCACCCACGGCTCGACGAATTCAACGGAGATCGCCGGGAGGTCCACAAGCTGGACGGGTACATCTTCCCACATCATGATCCCCGGCTGAGGGAGCCGGGTCGTGAACGGATACGACGCGACCTCCGGCCGGGCGGCAGTGAGGGCTGCCAGTAGCGAGCTCTTTCCGGCGTTCGGCGGCCCGATCAACATCAACTGGCCTGCCCCCTCTCGCGGAACGTGGTAGCTCAGCCCGCCTTTTTTTCCCGGGCCCTTCCCGGACGATTGTTCGTCCTTGAGCCGACTGATCTTCTGCTTCAGATCCGACTGGAGCCTCTCAGTCCCTTTGTGCTTCGGAAGAAGCCGGAACATCTCCCGCAGCTTTTCCAACCGCTGCTCCGCACCCTGAGCATTGCGATACTCGTCCTCGAGTTTGAGGTACTGCGGCGGAAGGTTAGCCGGCACGCTGGTGTACCTCCATGGCGCACCCACCCAAGCAAACCCCTGGCACGGTACCGAGTTCCGGACCACGTTACAAGAGGCATGCCGGCGCGAGTCGACTCCACGCCGCCGCGTTCAAGGACCCTGAACTTCACGAACTTGAGCTCCGTCGAGCCTCTCACGCCACGCGCGGACGGAGTTTGATGATCGTGAGCATTGTGCGGCCGCCGAATCTCCGGCATGAAACGTGCATTTTCTCCAGGTGTCCTATAATTCCATAGGACGCCACACTGATGTTGGGGGAGACGCTCGTGTACATCGTGGATTTTCTGCGCAGCAAGGGCGTGTGGTTCGAGGAATTGCTCCATCAACCGGCTTCGTCATCGGCCAGGCGGGCGCGAAATGCCCGCATCGCGGGCCGCTCTCTCGCCAAGGCCGTGTTGATCCGGGCCGGAGGCTCGTTCGCGCTGGCGGTTCTGTCCGCATCACGTCGCATCGACCTGGACCGATTAAGCCAGGTGCTCGGCCTGCCGGTCTCTGACCTTCGGCTTGCCACGCCTGAAGAGCTGCTGGCGAGCTTTCCCGACTGCGAACCGGGTGTCGTGCCCCCCTTCGGGCGGCTCTATGGCGTGTCGACTCTAATCGATTCTGGGTTATCAGAGATTGCCGATATCGTTGTGAGCGCCAACACGCGTCATGAAGCGATCCGGATGCACTTCAGTGACTTTGCAACGATCGAGGAGCCGGTACAAGCCTCGTTCAGCCGCCCGATTTCGGCTGGCCAGGGCCCATCGATCGCGGGAACCCGCGACGAGAACCGCCGGGCGGGGTAGATGACGCTTGGCGATCCATCCGCCGGAACAATTCGCTGGGACCACCGAAGCCCTCGAGCTTTTTCGAGCGAGCTGGGCGTCTTGCACCAAGCGGCCGGAAGTCAACCCGGCACGCCGAGGAGCAGCTTGTCGCTCGCGACATAAAGGTTGCAACAAATTCCGCCGGCCTCGACAATGAATCGTAGCGGCACTCGCGACGATGACAAAATGGAGGCGCAGCGGAGATGCCAGGGAAACCCAGTGCGTGGTGGCCGATCTCGTGCGCCGTGATGATCGGTCTGGCCGGTCTGCGGTCAGCCGCGCAGGAGAACGGTGTCGATCGAGCTCCTCAAGCGCACGACCAACGAGAGGCAATGCCGCGCGCTCCATTTCGCTCCAAGGTGGAGGGCGCGAGAGCGTGTCGCTGGGACCGGTGCGCTCCGGCGAGACATATGGGCTCCAGGTCACGCTCGAACGAGCACCCGGCGCCGTTGACGATCGCATCGACGTTGACCTGGCCGGACCCGGCGGGGACCGGATCGGCAAGGCACTCTATGCAGGAGATCCGGACCTCTACTTTTCGTATCGGCCCCGTGAGGACGGCCAGGCCCGTTTGACCCTCGCCCAGGCTGCCACGACCGTGGCCGCCCCGCTGGAAGTGCGCGTCGTCTGGAACCACATGCCGCTTCCAGAGGCCGATCGCGCCGCCATCGAGGCCGAGCCCAATGACTCGTGGCAACGAGCGAACGACCTGCGGCTCGGCCGTGACGTCTATGGCTCCGGCGACGATGTCGACTACCTCGAGAACCGCGCCGAGGGAAAGTCCGGCCTCGACTGGTTCCGGTTCGAGGTGAACCACGACGCACCGATCCTGGTTTTTTTCCAGCTCGATCTGCTCGATCGCGACGTCTCGGCCAATCTCCGTGTCTACACCGTCGACCCGAAAACGAATGCCCCTGAGCCGTTCCTGAACGGCAAAGATCCCATGGAGGTCGTTCACGACCGCGAGCAAAAGCGCTACTCCAAGCACATCAGCCGTGTGTTCACCCGAGGGACCTATTATCTCGAGGTGAACGCCAACCATCCGGACTACATCCTGCGCACCCGCGTGCTTGCGGTGCCTCCGTACCAGGAGGCGTCGGACGCGGTCGAGGCGGGAATGCACTATATCATGAACGTGGGCGATGCCTGGTTTGCGCAGGTGCCGCGCGAAGGAAACATCTACGTTCGCTCAGCCAACATGCACGACACGGCCACTCGCTGCACGGCCTGTCACCCTTCGAGCTTTTCCACCGAGGCCAACCTCACTGCTCATCGCAACGGTTATGAGATCCGGTCGAAATCCAACTTTCAGTACGTGATCGACCGGCTTTACAACTCGAACACACCGTTGTACGGCGACGACGGCCTCTTCTGGCAGCGATTCATCGGCATCCCGCTCCAGGCTCAGGGCAAGCAAGGGGGCATCCTGCTCGATTTCGAGCGCCAGGTGAGCGGTAAGCAGACGAAGACGGTTGAGCGATTCGGTCCGTTCCTCGCTCGGGCGTGGGCGAAGCGACGCGAGCTGCCCGCCGACGAGCAGAACGGCGTGATCCCGCTAGACAGCAAGTTCGGGTTCGCCTGGCGCGACTGGCGGGTCTTGAGCGAGCTGGGCGCGCGCACCGGCAGGACGGACTTCACCGGAGCCGCCGCCTCGATTTCCGCCATTCTGGGCGAACGGGCCGCCGACCGGCGAATTGAAACCTTGCAAGATCGAATCCACCGGCTGTACGCCTGGTCGCTCCTGGACAAGGCCGCTTTCGCCAGCAAAATCAAGCGTGAGAGCGGGGCATTGATGAGGCTCCAGAACGCCGACGGCGGCTGGCACGAGTCCGAGACCGGCGCGCAGCCCCGAGCGCCGTCTACACCACGGGACAACTCGCCTGGACACTGCTTCGAACGGGCGTGCCGCGCGACCACCCGGCGCTGGTGAAGGCCTGGCGCTATCTGCTGGCCCAGCAGCAGGATTTCGGCGGCTGGTTCCAGACGACGACCCACGAGAACTTCCGCACTCCCATGCGGGAAACACGCTATGCGGTGATGGCTCTTGCCGAGGCGTTTCCTCGTAAAGAGGCTCCGCTGCGCGGCTGGGGCAACCGCGTGACAGGCCCGGCGCGGCTGCCGCGGCGCGACTCGGTCGTGCACACGCTTGACGATCTGGAGAACCTGTGGGACGTGCCCGAAGGAGACCGCGCCCGATTCGCCCAGGCGATCACCGACCTGCTCGACCGTCCCGAGCCTCAAGTGCGCGCAGCGGCCGCAGCCGCGCTGGGCCGGCTGGGACAACCCGAGTCGGCCGCCGCGCTGGCCCGTCGGCTCGCTGACCCGTGCAAGATCGTATGGCGAGCAGCCTCCTGGGGGCTGCGCAGGCTCGGGAATGACGGCAAGAGCGTCGAAGTGATCAAGCGAGCGCTCGACGACCCAGATCCGCGCGTTCGCCGCGGGGCCACTCGAGTCTTCGCCTACCAATTCTACGGCATGGACGAGCGGCAGGACCTGCCTGCCCGGCTGATCGAGCTGTGCAACGACCCCGATCTGTGGACGCGGCTTCAGGCGCTCAAGACCCTTCGTCAATGGTTTTACCGAACGAAAGATACGGCGCTCGCGCGCCGGATCGTCGAGACCTACCTGGCGAGGATGGCGGTGCCCGAGGCCGACGTCGTGCGCAAGAACCTGAGCGAGGGTCTCTATATCATGCTTGATGAGAACCTGGGAGGCGGGGTCAGTCTCCAGAAGAACATCGAGCAGCTTCCCTCGGAAATGCGACCGCGCATCCTGGAGGCTCGCCGCGAATTCGAGCGTACCGTGTTGTTCGCTCCAGTTCTGGAGGCGCTGCGCGCCGGCAACGAGCGCCAGGTCTGCGCCGTGCTTGATGCCTTCGATGGATCATTCTTCAAGGGAAGATTCTACGCCAGGCAGCCCGAGGCGATGATCGACGTCGGCAACGACCGCGAATTCGGTTTTCTCTTTGAACCCGACCGCCAGGTGCTCGAATCCGTATTTTCGCGGCTTTTCGAGATGCCCCTGCCGCCTCGATCGCGCGCGCTGGCCCTCAAGCTGTCCGCGTTTTTCAAAGTGCTGGAAAGGTCGCAAGCCGCGGGCCTTCAATCGTCCGTTCTGGAACGGCTCGAGGATGCGGATGCCGGAGTTCGTGAGGCGGCCCGGGCACTCGTCTCGACGAGTCTCGATCCCCGCGGGGCCCAGACCGACCCGCGGCGGATCGCCCTGCTGCAATCCGCGCTCGAAGGCTCGCCCGAGGGCCGAGAGGCCGTGTTGCAGGCGATTGGTAGAAACCACGATCTCTCCGCCAGTCCGGAAATCCTCGGCACGATCCGCAAGCTGATCGGGCGGCCCGAGGCCGCGCCAAGCTTGCTGCCGGTGCTCAAGTGGGCACTGCTTTCCGATGCCGAAGTCGTCTCGCTGCTCGAACTCGCCTGGCCGCGATTGAATCAGCCGCAGCGCGTCCAGGCCATCGACGTGTTGCTCACGCGCCGTGACATTCTGGATCAAGCCGATCCACCGGAGCCGGCGCTGGCCATCCTGCGCCGCGGGTTGACCGACTCTTCGCCCGCAGTGCGGGAAAATACGCTCGCAGGCGTGAGCAGCCTGAAGAGGCTCTGGTCGTCGCGTGCAGCGAACTCTCTGCTGCTCTCTGCGCTGGCCGACGACTCCCCTGCCCTGCGCCGGCAAGGTTTGGCGCTCGGCGCCAGACGGCAGGGCTTCTGGAGCCGGCCCGATGCCCTCGAGCACGTGAAGCGGCTTCTGGTCGACCCCAACGCGCGGGTGCGCGAGCTCGCGCTTTCCGTCGTCGAGTCTCAGCAGCTTCTGGCCGGTGAGAAACCGGAAGGAAAGAATAATGTCGCCTTGGCCCGACGGGTCATGGCGCTCGCCGGCGATCCGGCCCTCAGATCACGCGCGATGGGCTTGCTGAGTGCAAATGGAATCAACCCGGCCACCCTGGTGGCCGACGTCGAGCTGGGCCGATCGCGGCTCTTGAGCTTCTCGACGTTCCGAACGAAGGTCAACCCACTTTTCTACAAGGCGGGCGAAGATCAGCAGGCCTGCGCTAACTGCCACGGCACTCATACGATCCTGCGGATAGCCGCTGCCGAGCCCGGGGGCAAGGAGAACATCGAACAGCTCATGGTCAATTACAACTCCGCGCTCAAGGTCGTGAACCTCGGAGAGCCCGAAGCCAGCTTGATTCTCCGTAAGCCGCGCAGCCCGCACGGCGCAGGGGGCGCCGATCCTGAAAGCCCCACCGGATTGACTCACGTGGGAGGTGCGCGCTGGGGGAGCACCGAGTCGCCCGCATATCAAGCGATCCTGGACTGGATTCGTGAAGCGTCGCGATCTGCCGTGAGCCAGGCCCAGGCGGAGACGTATTCCGCCGATAGCTATTCCCCGGGCTACGCGCCGGCACTGGCTGGCGACGGCGACCTCTCGACGATCTGGCACACTGAGTTTGTCGGCGCCAGCCCAGGCTACCCTCACGAACTGGTCGTCGACCTGGGCAGCCTGCGCAACGTCGACGGGCTGCTCTACGTCCCTCGTCAGGATGGTCCCAACGGCCGGGTGAAGGACTTCGAGATCCGCACCTCCGTCGATGGCCGGTCGTGGAGCGGTGCCCTGGCCTCAGGGCGCTGGGAAAACAACACGACGTTCAAATATGTCCCGATCACTGGTCAACCCGCCCGCTATGTGCAGCTTCGCGGCTTGACCGAGGTCGAAGACCGGCCGTTCATGAGCGCGGCCGAGGTAACGGTCGAATCACGGCCGGTAATTGCCCGGCAGTAGGCAGCGCCAGTAGGTCAGGCTTTAGCCTGACGATTAGAGGCGGTTGGTCAAGCGCGCCTCCCGACGAAAAGCAACCCTCACCCCGGCCCTCTCCTCGAGGCCCACGAGACGAGGAGAGATCTCCGCAAATACGCCTTGACATCGCTTACTTTGCAATGCAAAGTAAATGCCTGGCGCCCACCGTGGGATTTGAGGAGCGAAGAGAATGTCAACCGACAAGCCGGGTGTGAATGTGAAGAAGGCCGGAATCACGAGTTGGTTCTCGGAGCTAGACCTGATCCTGCGGGGCGATCTGACACGGGTGTCATCGCTGAGTAGGGGCGGCTTCGAAGTCAATTCAGGGCGACTATCGATCATCATCATCGTGCTGGCGATGATCTATGGGGTGTGCATGGGAACGTTCGCGGTCTTCCGTTCCCAGGGGGCTGATCCTGTGCAGATGCTGGCGAGTATGCTCAAGGTTCCGCTCTTGTTCTACTTGACGCTGCTGGTCACGTTTCCGTCGCTTTATGTTTTCAACGCTCTGGTCGGGTCGCGGCTGGGCTTGGTGACAGTCGTACGATTGCTGGTCGCGTCGCTGGGTGTGATGGTCGCCGTGCTGTCGTCGCTGGGACCGATCGTTGCTTTCTTTTCGGTGAGTACGTCCAGCTATCCGTTCATGCTCCTGTTCAACGTCGTCGTTTTCACCGTGGCCGGGACGCTCGGCATGGCGTTCCTGCTGCAAACTCTGCACCGATTGAGCGTGGTTGATTCGCAGCGACTGCTGCCTTCGCCGCCTGCGGCGCAAGCGGAGCCGGAATCGCTCGTCTTCGACGATCCGTCGGGCGCGCTCGATCCGCTTGAGAACAGGGTCTTGAGCAAACACGTCAAGACGGTGTTCCGCCTCTGGGTTGTCGTCTTCGCCCTGGTCGGCGGCCAGATGGGTTGGGTGCTGCGCCCGTTCGTGGGAAGCCCCAATTCTCCGTTCACCTGGTTTCGCCCGCGCGAGTCGAATTTCTTCCAGGCTGTCTTCCGTACGTTGCAGAGTCTGTTTTCGTGATCGAACTGCCAGGTGCGGTGTCATGAATTCCATTGCCCCTGTGCTTCGGAATGACGAGCGCGATCCTGCGAGGTGAATCCGCGCCGGGACGCAGGAACGGGGCCTTCGCGGTTTCCGTCAAAACGCTTACCCTGGCGATCGTCCTATTCGGGATGTTCTACGGCGGAGTCATGGGGACCTACGGTGGGTTCGGCGGGCCCAGGATGTGGCAGGTCGTTTACTCCGCGCTCAAGGTCCCGTTTCTATTATTCACCACGTTCCTGCTGAGCTTGCCCAGTTTCTTCGTCGTCAACACGCTTCTCGGGCTCCGAGCCGACTTTCCCAGGGTGGTTCGTTCCTTGCTGGCCACGCAGGCTGGGCTCACGATCATCCTCTCGGCGCTCGCACCTTATACGGCATTCTGGTATCTCTCTGGCAGCCATTACCAGCCGGCAATTCTCTTTAACGGTGTGATGTTCGCGGTGGCGAGCACAAGCGCTCAGTGGATGCTGCGCCGCAGCTACCAGCCTCTGATCGAGAGCAATCCCAAACATCGTTGGATGCTTCTTGCCTGGCTGGTGATTTACGTTTTTGTCGGAATCCAGATGGCCTGGGTGCTCCGCCCGTTCATCGGCCACCCAGCCGCGCCGGTGCAGTTCTTCCGCGAGGGAAGCTGGAGCAATGCCTATGAAGTCGTGATCGAGATGATCTGGAACGTGCTGCGCGACCGCGGGCGCATGTAGGCGCATCGCGGTCGATAGGGAATCAAATCCGAAGGTGGCGCTCTATTTCGCGATGCCCAGAGCGCCACTTGCAACCGGCGGCGGCTTTACAGGCCGCTCAGGGGCGAATAACATCAAAGTGATCAGTCGAGAGCACCAGGCCGAGTGGTGTGCCGTCGTGGCGAGGGCGCACTGTTCCGAAGGCACTTCCTGTTTCTCAACTCTCTCGTCGCGGAAGCGAGGCCTGAAATGTCTCAAGCCATCGTCAACCCGGAAGAGCTACGTCGGTTTGCGGCTCGTCTCAAGCAGTTCAACAACGAGATGATCGGTCAGTTGACCACGTTGCACGGTCAACTGGCGGGCCTGGGCCAGACCTGGCGCAACCGGGAGCACGACAAATTCGTCGAACAATTCGAGCAGACCCTCCAGGTCGTCAAGCGGTTTACCGAATCGACCAACCAGCACATTCCATTCCTGCTTCGCAAGGCCGAACGAATCGAAGAATACCTGCAACAGCGTTAGGAATGAGCCATGAGCCGATCAGCCAACGTCCTGTCCACTCAGGCGCTCAAGGACTTCAAGGTTGCAATGGCCAACTTCGCCGAGGAGGCGCGTCAGCTCCTTGGGCGGAGTGGACATGGAGCTGCGCCGCACGCGCGATTGGCTTGAGCGCGACCAGCTCGGCTACTGGCAGGCGCAGATCAAGAAAAGATCGGAGATCCTCCAGCAAGCCCGGGCCGATCTCCACAAGCGTCAACTTTCCCAGCAGGGGAGCGAGTCCGTATCCGACGCCGACCAGAAAGAGGCCGTCCGCGAAGCCCAGAAGCGGCTGCGCAAGGCCGAAGAGATGCTCGCGGTGGTCAAGCGGCTCATTCCCCAGTTGCATCACGCAATCGATGAATACCACTCGCACTCTCAGCCGTTGGGAGATCATGTCTCTGGCGGCTTTGAGAAGAGTATGGCCTCGATAGAAAAGATGATCCTGGCGCTCGAATCGTATCTGGCGCTGCGGGCACCGACAGCACCGCTGCTTGACACGGCGGCCGCTTCGGGGCCGACTCAGGCGGGGAGCTCGACAAGCTCAGGCGAGGCGACGACGTCATCCGCCGCTGACGCCGCTCCGGCAAGCGGCGAGACCAAGACCGAATCAACGGGCAACGCGCCGGCCATCGCGCCGGGCGAGCCTGCGCCCCTGGTTTCCGGGAGGACTTCATGAGCGCTCACTCGGGACGGCTTCAACACGCGCTGAAACACCTCAGGGAGCAGTGGGACATCACGCAGGAGGCATGGGATGACCCCGTCTCTCGCGATTTCGAGCGGATCCACCTCGTGCCGCTCGAGCAACTGACCAAAGGCGCGATAACCGGCATGGAGAAGGTCTCGGAGTCTCTCGGAAAGATCCGAGCCCAGTGCAGGGAAGACTGAGCCAGCGACCGGTCTCTCCTGCGGCCGGGGCATCCATCGAACATCGACGATCGTATCGGCAAGAAAAGCGTGCGACAGCCTTCTTCACGGATCAAGCAACATGCCTGAGTCTCCACTCGTTCAAAAAGAGGCCGTTGCGCTGGCGGAGCTCGAAGCTCTGATCGCGGCCCGCGCCAAGGGTGAATCCGAGACCGAGCTCGGTTTTCGCAAGCGAATCGAGCGGGAAGAGGCCGAGTATCGCGCCGCAGCCAAACACCTGGGCGACAAGTACAAAGTCGACAACACCGCCATGGAGGCCGATTATTCAAGAGCCCGCGATCAGGTCGTGCAGACCTTTCAGCGCGACACCCAGGCGACCAAGGGTGAGTACGAGCAGACCAAGAAACAGATTGACGAGCAATTAAAGAAAGACTCGCACCGGGCCAAGAAGTCCAAGGAAGAAACAGGCTGGCAGGCGCTGGCGATGTTCGAAGGCCAGCGCGATGAAGGCATCAAGTGGCGGCGGGGCACGGAAGCAGCGTGGAATCAAGAGATTGCCCTGCTGGAGCACAAGCACGCCGAAGCGGAATACGTTCTCAAACGGTGCGGCCGTCTGGCGAACGTCGGTCCGGAAGCGCTGCCCGCCACGGCCAACGCGCCGCCGCCTCCGGCGAACGATCCGGCCGCAACGGCCGGTGAGAATGCCACGGCCGATTCTGCGCAGGGCGCCGCTGAGACGCCGGAAGCTCCCCTTGACGAGACGCCCCTCGGTAAGCTTCGAACGCTGCTGGCGAGTACCGAAGACCATCTGCACGGGCTGGACGTGCTCAGACTTCCCAAATTCCTCAAGGTAGAGAACTTCATCTGGCCCTGGCTGCTCCTGGGCGGTGCGGTTGCAGCGGGTCTTGGATTTGGGACTGCTGTGGGCTGGACGACCGCCGGGATCATCGGAGGCGTGGCTGCCATCGCCGCGGGCGTTGGGGCGTACCTCGGCCTGAGCTCGATCGCTCGGCCCGCCGTCGCCACGCACAGCGTACCGCTCAAGACCGCGCTCGCCGATGCCGATCAGCTCCTCGAGCAGAATAAGGATTGGATCAAGAACGAATTCGACACAAAGCTGAAGGAGCTCGAGAAGAAGCGAGAAACGATGGTGCACGACGCCGAGGAAACGCTCGGGCGCCGCGTGACCGAGTTTCAGAGCCGGCATCAAAAGCAAACGGCAGAGGCCGACCAGACCTACCCAGCCCGGCTGGAGCAAATTCGGCTGCGCCGCGACGAAGGGCTCAAGAAGGCCGAGGAACACTTCCCCCCGCGAATCGCGGCACTCAAAGAAAAGTACGAAAAGAACCGCAGGGAGCTCGACGAGTCTTATCGCAAAACCAAAGAGACGACCAAGCTCCATTACGACCAGGCGTGGGCCAATCTGATCAAGAACTGGACAGAGGGGATGGCCAGGGTCGAAGGGACGGTGAATGAAGTCCGCGACGAGGCGCAGCGCCGCTTCCTGGAATGGGGGCGGCCCGAGCTGGACGGCTGGAAGCCGCCGATCGAGGTGCCCCCCGGCATGCGCTTTGGAATGTTCGACGTGGATTTGAGCCATTTCCCCAGCGGTGTGCCCGTCGACCCGCGGCTCAAATCGGTGCCCACCCATTTTCAGATTCCCGCCCTGTTGCCATTCCCGATTCAAGGCTCGGTGCTCATCAAGGCCGCCGATGCCGGGAAGGACGAGGGGATCACGCTGTTGCAATCGCTGATGCTGCGCTACCTGACCTCGATTCCCCCGGGCAAGGTGCGGTTCACGATCGTCGATCCCGTGGGCCTCGGCGAGAATTTCGCGGCGTTCATGCACCTGGGAGACTATCACGAGCTGCTGGTCACCAACCGCATCTGGACCGAGGCCCAGCACATCGAGCAGCGGCTGACCGATCTCACCGAGCACATGGAGAACGTGATCCAGAAGTATCTGCGCAACGAATTCGAAACGATCGAGGAATACAACACGATGGCCGGCGAGGTCGCCGAGCCGTTCCGGATCCTGGTCGTTGCCAACTTCCCGACCAATTTCAACGAAGCCGCGCTGCGGCGGCTGATCAGCATCGTCAACAGCGGCGCGCGCTGCGGCGTGTATGCGCTGGTGATGCTTGATACGAAGCTGGGCCTGCCCTCGGGCTTCCCGGTCAAGGAGCTAGAAGCCCCCTGCGTCAATATAATCTGGAAAGAGAGCCGCCTTCAGTGGCGCGAGCCCAATTTCGGCCGCTATCCCCTTTCGCTCAACGCGCCCCCCGATCAAGCAAGGTTTTCCGAGATCTTGCACAAGGTCGGCAATGCCGCACGCGACGCGAACCGCGTTGAGGTTCCCTTTGAGTTCATCGCCCCCAAGCCCGACCAGTTCTGGACCTTCGACAGCAGCAAGGGCGTCGACATTCCTTTGGGCCGCGCCGGCGCCACCAAGCTTCAGCATTTGAAGCTGGGAAAAGGGACGTCGCAGCATGTTCTCACCGCCGGCAAGACGGGCTCGGGCAAGTCGACGATGCTGCACGCGCTCATCACCAACGGAGCGTTGCGGTATAGCCCGAATCAGCTCGAGCTGTACCTGATCGACTTCAAGAAGGGCGTCGAATTCAAGGTATATGCCGCGATGGAGCTGCCTCACGCGCGAGTGATCGCGGTCGAGAGCGAACGCGAGTTTGGGCTGAGCGTGCTCCAGCGGTTGGACGTCGAGCTCAAGGAGCGCGGCGAGATCTACCGCCAGCTCGGATGTCAGGACTTGAACGGCTATCGCGAGGCCCGGCCTGAGGTACCGATGCCGCGGGTCCTGCTCGTCATCGACGAGTTCCAGGAGTTCTTCGTCGAAGACGATAAGATCGCCCAGGAAGTCAGCCTGCTGCTCGACCGCTTGGTGCGACAGGGCCGTGCCTTCGGAATGCACGTGGTCCTCGGCTCACAGACCCTGGGCGGCCAGTATTCGCTTCCGAAGGCCACCCTGGGCCAGATGGCCGTGCGCATTGCCCTCCAGTGCAGCGAAGCCGACGCACACATGATCTTGAGCGAAGACAACACCGCCGCGCGACTGCTAACGCGCCCGGCGAGGCGATCTATAACGACGCCAACGGAATGATGGAGGGAAACAACCTGTTCCAGGTGGTCTGGCTGTCTGACGAGCGCCGCGAGAAGTACCTCGAGCGAATCCAGGAAATGCGCCGCGAGCAGAATATCCAGAAGCCGCCTCCCATCGTCTTCGAAGGAAATCTGCCGGCGGAAGTTCGCAAGAACCCGCTCTTGAATGAGCTCCTCTCGAAATCGGAATGGCCCGTCGCACCCAAGGCCGACTCCGCCTGGCTGGGTGATGCAATCTCGATCAAAGACCCCACATCGGTCGTCTTCCGGCCGCAAAGCGGCAGCAACGTCTTGATCGTGGGCCAGAACGACGAGGCGGCGCTGGCGATGATGATCATGGGCGCGATCGGCCTCGCGTCGCAGCATCCGCCGGCCGGTCCCCAGGCGTGCCGGTTCTACTTGCTGGACGGCAGCCCGGTCGATTCAGCCTTGTCCGGACAGCTCGGCCGGCTCAAGGAAGTCCTGCCGCATCCGGTAACGAATGTCACCTGGCGCGACCTGGGTGCGACGTACACCGGGCTGGCCGCCGAGATCAAGCGCCGCCAGGAAGCTTCCTCCGACGATCAAGCACCAATTTACATTCTGATCTACGATATCCAGCGGTTCCGCGACTTGAGGAAGTCCGACGATGATTTCGGCTACTCGCGCTATGACGAGGACAAGCCGCTTCCCCCCTCGAAGCTTTTCGCCGATATCCTCCGCGACGGTCCCCCTGTGGGAATCCACACCATCATCTGGTGCGACAGCGTGAACAACATGAACCGCACGCTCGATCGCCAGGGTATGAAGGAATTCGAGAACCGGATTCTCTTCCAGATGAGTGCCAACGACTCGAGCACCCTGATCGACACACCCGCCGGCAGCAAGCTCGGGGAAAACCGGGCCCTGTATTACAGCGAGGAAGCCAACCGGATCGAGAAATTCCGGCCCTACGGAATTCCCGAAATCGAATGGCTCGAGGACGTCAAGAAACGGTTCGCTTCGCGACCCGTCCCCGCCGGGAGCCCGAGCCCTCAGCCAGAAGCGAGCGGCAATGGACCATCCGTTCCGCATGAGTCGGCGGCGCCCGGGGGCGTCCCGGTCGACGGCAACGGCGATGGCGCCGAGCCCGTCACCAGTTCAGCCCACGCCGAAGACGTCGCCACTCCCCCCGTGGAAACTCTTTGAGCGAGGATGGCCCTGGCCGGGCCTTTGCCGCCGCCGGCCACGATCAGCGTGGCCGTGCGCTCGCCACGCAGCTTGAGCTTCTCCCGCAGCCCCTCCGGGGTCACCCGGGCCCCGCGCACCTTGATCTCGAGCGTGCCAATCTCATGCTTCGCGACCAGACGTCTGAGCACCCTCAAGTCCAGAGACGAAACTTCACGAACCTCAAACGCGCTCAGAAACGGACTCTTCACCAGGTGATCAGCCGTGAGGTAGTCAACCCCTTCCGCCAGACGGTTCAGATTGTGTTCGCAGGCGAAACTGTCGAGCAAGTCTGCACGCAGAAGCGACGGGTCAGGGTCGTAGACCAAACAGCCCGGCGAGACAACGAGTGCCAGGCCGCTCGTGGGATTGTCGCGATCGGTCCAGGTCACGTTTTCCGGTAGTCGCGTTGCTCGGCGCCGACAGGAGGCAAGCTCTCCGAACCAGACCGTCGTCTCCTTGCATTCTCCATGGAGGCTGATCAGCTCGATTTCCACGTTCGAGCTCGCAAAATGCTGCCGGAAGTCGGCGGCCGGGCTGAGCTTGATCGCCCCCGCCGGAACGCGGGCGATGAGCGACGTCCAGTACTCCGGGCCCGGGCAGTAATCCGCCAGCCGAGAGGCCCGGCGAGAAGATGCCCTCCGGTCGGGGTCCAGGTGTACCCAGGCGCCGGACGGGATCGCGAATTGCTCGGCCCGGGCACGGACCGCCACCACGCGATCGGCGACGCCGTGCACATCCGCGTTGTAAAGGATCCGCCGGCACATCGCGTGATCGATGTCCACGGAGATCACTTTCGACGCGGCCGCCAGGGCGAGCGTATCGCCCCCGATCCCCGCGCAGAGGTCAACGATCAAGCCTGAGCGAAACCGGTTCGCCTTGTGTTTCGCGACAGGCTCCGGGGTCGATTGTTGCACGCCCTTGGAGTCAACCCACATGAGCGAGCCTCGCTCGAATTTCAGTGCCGACTTCTGCCGGGCCAGAGCCAGCCGCACGGCCGCCGAGACGGCCCCAGGGGGGGCGTGCTTCCTGAGCCCCTCGAGCCCGGCGGGACTCAACGCCCGGGCCTGGCCGACTTCCTGCAGCAAGCCGCGGCCGGCATCACTTGAGAGGACCCACGCTTCGGCCTGGGCCATGTCATCGAAGTCGACCGGGCCCCCGGCCGCTCCGGGGCCGTTCTGGCCTCGTGCCGAACCGCCTGCGTCACTAGAATGAGAATTCAAGTTCATCCCCTCTGGCCCGGAGTTGACATTGTTGCGACATGGCGGCAGTTTTCTACCTGCAATACCATCCATTGTGAAAGAACCGCTGCTGCTGGGCCAGGTGCCGATCCCGTCGCGGTTCTTTCTGGCCCCGCTCGCTGGATACACCAGCCTGGCATACCGGCTGGCGGTCCGTGAGTGCGGCGGTCTGGGATTGGCGACGACCGACCTGGTGAATGCCCGATCGCTCCTTGAAAAGCACCGGCGGGCGTTCGAGCTTTCCGAAACCTGCGCAAGCGACCGGCCGTTGTCGATTCAGCTCTACGGAAGCGTCGTTTCCGAGATGCAACAGGCGGCGCGCGTGGTGGAGGAGAAAGGGGCCACGGCGGTTGACATCAATATGGGTTGCCCCGTCCGGAAAGTTGTCAGGACCGGCGGGGGCTCGGCACTCATGTGCCAGACGCAGAGCGCGGTCGCCCTGGTGCGCGGCGTGGTCGATGCCGTGTCGATTCCAGTCACGGTGAAGATGAGGCTCGGCTGGGATGACGAGTCCCTGACAGCACCGGGCCTGGCGCGTGCCTTCGAGCAGGTCGGGGTATCCGCCGTGATCGTGCACGGCCGCACTCGCCAGCAAGGCTTCAAGGGCACGGTGAACCGCGCGGGCATTCGCGCGGTCGTGCAGGCCGTCGATCACATCCCCGTGGTCGCCAATGGCGATATCCGAACCATCGCGGATGCCGCCGCCACATTCGAGGAAACCGGCTGCGCTGCGATCTCGATCGGGCGCGGCTCGCTGGCCAATCCATTTATCTTCAGGCAGCTCGACTCCTGGAGCCGGACGGGCGAGCCCGGCCCCGACCCGACGTTTGAAGAACGCATCGAGTTGATGTGCCGCCATTTTCGCGGACTGGTCGAGCGCCGGGGCGAGCATCACGCCTGTCTGCAATTCCGCAAAATCCTCAAGTGGTACTTTCATTTCATCCGATTGCCGAAGCCGTATTACCTGCGGCTGCTCAATCTCTCCAGCCCGGCCCTCTTCGAGGAAGTAATCGCCGAGGCCCGAGCCGCCGGGCCCGATTCCCCGCTGCCGGGGCATTACGAGCTGCACGTGCCGGTTCCCTCGGGGGCGATTGACAAGTGGTGAGCGGTCTTGAGTCTCCCGTCGATCATCCATAAGATGTCGCCAGGTTCCCAGGACATTATCAACAGCATCAGAGATCGCTCCGGTTTGTCACAGGGAGAACAAATCATGGCAACGGCAACAGCAACCAATTCGCGACGCAAGGCTGCCCGCTCGGTTCAGACCAAGCTCTTGATCGACGGCAAGTGGCGCGACAGCAAGAGCGGCAAGACCTTCGCCACGATCAACCCGGCCACGGAAGAAGTCATTGCCCAGGTCGCCGAGGGCGACGCCGCCGACATCGACCTGGCGGTCAAGGCCGCGCGGAAGGCCTTTGACTCCGGCCCCTGGCGCAAGACCGACGCCCGCGACCGCGGGCGGCTCATGAACAAGCTCGCCGACCTGATCGAATCGCACATCGACGAGCTGGCCGAGCTCGAGACCCTCGACAACGGCAAGCCGATCTCCGAGAGCCGCCACGCCGACTTGCCGCTCGTGATCGACTGCTTCCGCTACTATGCCGGCTGGGCCGACAAGATCCACGGCCAGACAATCCCGATTCGCGGCCGATACTTCTGCTACACCAAGCGCGAGCCGGTCGGCGTCGCCGGGCAGATCATTCCCTGGAACTTCCCGATGCTCATGGTCGCCTGGAAGTGGGGCCCGGCGCTGGCCGCGGGCTGCACCGTGGTGCTCAAGCCCGCCGAGCAAACGCCCCTCACCGCGCTGCGACTCGGTGAGCTCGCACTCGAGGCGGGATTCCCCGCCGGAGTCATCAACATCGTCCCCGGCTTCGGCGAAACAGCCGGTGCAGCGCTCGTCGCCCACCGCGGTGCCGACAAGATCGCGTTCACCGGGGAAACCCGCACCGGCCAGATCATCATGAAGGCCGCCGCTGACACGCTCAAGCGGGTGACCCTCGAGCTGGGCGGCAAGAGCCCGAACATCGTCTTCGCCGACGCCGATCTGGACGCGGCCGTCGAAGGCGCCATTCTGGGGCTCTATCTCAACCAGGGTCAGTGCTGCTGCGCGGGCAGCCGTCTGTTCGTGCAAGAGCCGATCTATGAGAAGATGGTCGAAAAACTGGCCGCGCGCGTGAAGACCCGTAAGGTGGGTGACCCGTTCGATCCCGCCACGGAGCAAGGCCCGCAGGTGGACAAGGCCCAGTTCGAGAAGATCCTGGGCTATATCGACAAGGGCAAGTCCCAGGGCGCCAAGTGTGTCATCGGCGGCGACCGCTTCGGCTCTCGCGGCTACTTCATCAAGCCCACAGTCTTTTCCGAAGTGAAAGACTCGATGGCAATCGCCAAGGAAGAGATCTTCGGGCCGGTGATGCAGGTCCTCCGTTTCAAGGAAATCGACGAAGTCATTGAGCGCGCCAATACAACCGACTACGGACTGGCGGCCGCCGTCTGGACGCGCGACATCAAGAAGGCGCACGCCATCGCCGATAGCGTTCGCGCGGGCACTGTCTGGATCAACTGCTACGACGTCTTTGATGCGGCCGCTCCATTCGGCGGCTTCAAGACCAGCGGCATCGGCCGTGAGCTCGGTGAAAAGGCCCTCGACAACTACACCGAGCTCAAGACCGTCACTGTCGCGCTCGAATGAGTCGTCAAACCCCAAGCCACGAAGGAACCGCCCCCTGCGGCGGAAGCTTGATCACCGAGAGGCTCGTGATGTGCTCGTTTGTGCGCAGGGTTTCGAGCGCACTCTTCGGACGGAGCACTGTCGAGATTGACAACCCCGATCGCCTCGCCGCCAGGCTGCTCGCGGCCGACATTCATCTGCGCAATGTTGACCCCTTCATCGCCGAGCGTGCAGCCGATGAAGCCGATCAGGCCCGGACGATCCCGGTGTGTAAACACCAGAAGTGTCCCGTCCAGATGGGCGTCAAGCAGGTACGTCCCCAGCCGGACCAGCCTGAGAAATTGCTTGCCGAAGAGCGTTCCGGCGGCAACATAAGTCTTCCGCTCGGTCGCGACCTCACTCTGAATCAGCGTGGCGAAATCGCCGGGTGCCTCGGCCGAACGTTCCTCGATCACGATCCCTCGCTCGCGTGCCAGCGCCAGCGCGTTGACCAGATTCACCTGTTCCTCGAGGGCTGAAGCCATCAGTCCCGCTGCGAAGCTCGCGGTGATCAGCTTGGTGTTCTTGTGAGCGACCTCGCCGCGGTATGTGAGCCTGGCATTCTTGAGCGTGCCCCGGTCCATCTGCGCGTGGAGCATTCCCAGCCGCCAGGCGAGATTCAAGTCGTGGCGAACATCTTCGAGCTCCGCACGATCGAGTGACGGCATGTTCACGGCAAAACGGACCTGGCCCCGAGCCAGATAGTCGATCAAGAGCTTGGCCGCTTCAACCGCGACGGAGACCTGTGCCTCTTCCGTCGAGGCCCCAAGGTGCGGCGTGACGACAACCTGCCCCAGCCGGATCAGCGGGTGATCCGGCGGCGGCGGCTCGGGATCAAAGACATCAATCGCAGCGCCGGCCACCTTGCCGCTCTGGAGTGCTTCCGCGAGTGCCGGCTCGTCAATCAAACCGCCACGCGCGCAATTGATGATCCGCACCGACGGCTTCATCATCGCAATCTCTCTCGCGCCGACGACGTTGCGAGTTTCCGCCGTGAGCGGAGTGTGCAGCGTGATGAAATCACAGCGGCCCCATAGCTCATCGAGCCGAGCAACGCTTTCCACGCCGCAGTCGAGCGCTTTCTCGGCCGACAGGAACGGGTCGAAACCGATGACCTTCATTCCGAACCCGCGCGCTCGCTCGGCGACGGCCAGCCCGACCCGCCCTAACCCGACGATGCCCAGGGTTTTGCCCGCGAGCTGCGTGCCGGTGAACTTGGTGCGCTCCCAGTGCCCCAACTTGAGGCTCTCATTGGCCCTGGGAACGTTTCGTGCCAGCGATAGCAAGAGCGCCATCGTGTGCTCGGCCGTGGACACAGTATTTCCGCCCGGCGTATTCATCACCACGATTCCGCGCCGCGTGGCCGCGACAACGTCGATGTTATCGACGCCGACACCCGCTCGCACAATCGCTTTCAGCCGAGGCTGGCTCTCGAGGATTTCCGCCGTGAGCTGGGTCCCCGAGCGAATGACGATGCCATCGGCGGTTTCCAGCGCCAGGCGCAGGCCCGCGGAGTCCTGCGCGAGCTTGGTGTTCACCACAACCTCGATGTCAGGCTCCGCCCGGAGCTGCGCGAGCCCCTCTTCAGCCAGCTTGTCGGTCACCAACACTCGGTGCGTTCCCATCAATCTCTTCTCACTCCTGTTAGATTTCAACGATTCCAGGCCCGCCTGATGAGCTCAGCCGATCACGACGGAGCTCCTCTGTCCCATGAGCACCTGCTGGGCCGCGGTGACGGCCCGGCCCGGCTCCACGTCCAGCCCCAGCTCCGCGAGCGTCATCTCGAGCGCTGCCAGCGTGCCAATCACATCGAGCTCGTCCGTGTATCCCATGTGGCCGATCCGGATGATCTTCCCCTTGAGCTTGTCCTGCCCGCCCACCGTCGTTATGCCGAAGCGCTCGGCCAGCTTGTTGCGAATCTGACTGTCTTTCAGGCCCTCGGGAACGCGGAAGGCTGTGAGGCCCTCGGCCGGTCGCGCGCTGAAAAGCTCGAGCCCCAGAGCAACCACGCCGGCCTGACACGCTTCACTCATCCGGCGATGGCGTTCCCAGACGTTTTCAATCCCTTCCTCCTTGATCCTCTTGAGCGACACGCCCAGCGCCTGAATGAGCGTATGCGCGGGCGTATACGGGGTGTCAAACTCTTTCATTTTCTTGCGGGCAGCCTTCAGATTGAAGTAATAGCTCTTCGAGTCGAACGAATCGATCTTGGCCCAGGCCTTGGCGCTCACCGCCACGAAGGCCAGTCCCGGCGGAATCATCGAGCGCCTTTTGAGACCCGACGCAAAGCAGGTCGACGCCCCATTTGTCCGTGCGGCATTCCATCGCCCCGACACCCGAAATGCCGTCGATGGCAAAGAGCGCAGGGGTCTTCGCCACCACGCGCCCGATCGCTTCGATCGGATGTCCCGTGCCGGTGGATGTCTCGGAAAGCGTGCCGAAGACACACGTCGTGTCGGGGTTTTGTCGCAGTGCTTCTTCCACCGCCGCGGGATCGACCGGATGACCCCATTCCGTCTCCAGCGACACGAAATTGAGACCGAACGCCTTGCAGAGGTTGGTCCAGCGCACCGCGAAATGGCCGGCATTGAGCACCAGTGCCTTGCCCTCCGGCGGCACGGCGTTGACCACCGCCGCCTCCATCGCTCCGGTTCCCGACGCCGTCAGAATCAGCACATCGTTCTGCGTTTGAAAAACCTCCTTGAGACCAAGGGCGACCTCGGTCAAGACCTGCTTGAACTCGTTCGACCGGTGATGAATCACCGGCCGAGCCAGCTCGAGCAGCACATCCTCGGGAACCATCGCGGGACCTGGTGTCATCAACCTCGGCTTGCGCATGCGCTGTGTCCTTCAAGAAATCTCTCGAAATCAACTTCATCGATCGGACGATGAACCGTAGACTTTGGCCGCATCAAAGACCGGCTCGGCAGCCACTTCGATGGCTCCCGAATCCCCCACGCGCCGGAAAAAGCACGAACGGTATCCTTCGTGGCACGCACCACCAGACTGCCGCGCCTTGATGAGGAGCACATCGCCGTCACAATCGAGCCAGACCGATTCGACTTGCTGCGTGTGGCCCGAAGTCGCACCCTTGTGCCAGTGCGCACGCCTCGAACGGGAGTAGAAATGAGTCTGCCCGGTCGCGATCGTGTCCCGTAGCGCGGGCTCATCCATCCAGGCCATCATCAAGACTTCGCCGTTCTCCGCGTCCTGGACGATCGCCGGAATGAGACCCTCGTCGTTCCATTTGAGCGTCGACAAAAACGGTAGAATCTCAGCATTGCTATGCACGTCGATCAAATCCTGGACCAAGATGGTTGGGCAGACATTTTCAGGCGGTTTATTTTACCAAGAATCGAACAAACTGGTGCGACTTGCTTGAGAAGATTACACTCGAACGGACGCTTGTCGCGGATCACACAGCGTGACTTTGGTCGCAAGAGCATTGCAGAGGAAAGAGCCATGCCGCCCCGCCCCCTCGAAGATTCCCAGTCAAATCCCCTGCCCGATCTGGACGAGTGGGAAGACTTTCTCCGAGACCGATATCCCGCGCCCGACGAGAAGGCGTCATTTCGCGACTACGGAACAACTGTTCGCCCGTCCGTCCGCGAGTTCTACCGGCTCAATCATCGCTTCCAGACGCTCGATTTCGTCAAATCAAAGAGACAAGAATACCTGGGATTGAATCATCGGACGATGGGAATCTGGGAGGCGATGGAATTCCTCAACACGCTGGTCGATGACAGCGACCCGGACACCAGCCTCACTCAGATCGAGCACTTGATGCAGACCGCCGAGGCGATTCGAGCCGCCGGCCACCCCCGATGGTTCATCCTCACCGGCTTGATCCACGATCTGGGCAAAATCCTCTGCCTCTTCGGCGAGCCGCAATGGGCCGTCGTCGGTGACACCTTTCCGGTCGGCTGCCGCTATTCGGACAAAATCGTCTTCCCCGAATTCTTCTCCGCGAATCCCGACGCGGAGATTCCCACGTATCAAACCGAGTGCGGCATCTATGAGCCCGGCTGCGGTCTCGATCATGTTTACCTTTCCTGGGGGCATGACGAATATCTCTATCACGTCGTCAAGGACTATCTTCCTGAGGAGGGGCTGGCGATGATCCGCTATCACTCCGCGTATCCCGTCCATCGCGAAAATGCCTACCGTCACTTGATGAATGAAGCCGATGAAGGCCGCATGGAATCGGTACGAGCGTTCAATCCCTTCGACCTCTACTCCAAGGGCCAAGAGCCCCCCGACGTCAAGAACCTGCGTCCGTTCTACGAAGACTTGATCGCCGAATTCTTCCCGCCGCAAATCGCGTGGTGACGCACGCAGATTCTTCCAGATGGCTCTCCAGGCATCTGGCGGGAGATTGAGCGGATTGTCGATCGTTGTTCTCTTGCTCATTTCGCCTTGGCGGGCTCGAGTCGGACCTCATCGATCTGAAGCTCGAACGGGCCGGAATCAGCCCCGCCGCCAAAGAAAATCCCCAGCGAGCCGGCGCCGTCCAGACCGTCGAAGTCACTCCAACGGTGAGTGTGGGGATCACGAACACCTTGCGCTCGACGGCCAGACGCACGAACGCGTCATCGACCGGCTTATCAATGAACAGGTGGACCAGCCCATCGGCGCCGTGTGCGATCGCCCGTCGCGCAAACTCCCGGGCGAGCACGTGCACGACCGCCAGCTTCTTGCGATCCCGCGCCGCGCGAATGACCGCGGCCAGGGTAAGCTCGTCGATCGTTTTCCAGGGCCGGCCGATCTCCGCGCCGTCATCGTATACTAGCCTGATGTAATCCGATCCTTCGGCAATGCGCACCGCCACGAATTCAGCGGCCTGATCGGCAGTGCCGACGGTCGGTATTGGAAAGCCGTACTCGGTGCCATGGCCGCCGGGCGGTGTGACGAGCGTTCCGGCAGAGAACAGGTCTGCGCGTCCGTCCGCTTTGTCCGCGGACTGCTCGGATCGCCGGGCAGCCGCGAATGACGCGAGTGTAAACATATCCAGCTCGGTTGTGACACCGAAGACGATCCCAGCGCGAAGGTGCTCGGGCACAAACGTGTGCGTGTGCGCGTCGATGAGGCCCGGGATCAGAGTCTTGCCGCGGCCGTCGATCACTGTGGCGCCGGCGGGCGCCACGGCGTCGTCTGCGACGGCCGAGATAATCCCGTCACGGACAATCACCGTTGTGCTCGGGATCACCCGCACCCCGTCGAAGACGCGGACTTTCTCGAAAGCCAGTGCATCGTTACCCAATGCCGATTCATTGTTCGACAGGCTGAACACGAATGTCACTGCCGCGAGCAGTATTATCGACCGTAAGACCGTCACCATCGCTTGGCCCTCCCCAAAGTTCGACGATCCGTGCGCCGCCACCGCTCCATCCAGCCGCTCCCGTCCGTTCACCCCCTCACCCCCGCTTTCAGTGCCTCGATGATCGCGTCCGTATCATAAACGCATCCACCCCACGTCCCACCTCCGACATTCTGAAGCGCCGCCCAGAGCCGGGTGTCATCGGGCAAGTCCGGATCTGTCGAGAGTTTCGGGTGAGCTGTCCGGCGCTCGAGCAAGCGCAACGCTTCCGCAGGCTCCAGTCGAGCATCATCCGTGCCGATCAAATCAAGCGACCCTTCGAGCTTCACGCGGTCGACGACGATGCGAATCGAATCCCCATCCCTGAGCTTGCCGATCGGTCCGCCGGCGAGCGCCTCCGGGCTGATGTGGCCAATGCACGCGCCAGTCGAGACTCCCGAGAATCGCGCGTCGGTGAGCACCGCCACGTGTTTGCCAAACGAAAGATAACGCAAGGCCGCGGTGATCTGGTAAATCTCCTCCATCCCCGCACCTGAGGGGCCACGACCGATCAAGACCAGCACATCACCCGGGTGAATAGGCCTCTCGCCCTGCCCCTTGATGGCCGCGATGGCCTCGTGCTCGCGCGTGAATACACGCGCCGGCCCGACCTTGCGATAAACCCCATCCGCGTCGACGACGCTGGGATCGATCGCCGTGCTCTTGATCACCGAGCCCTGGGGTGCCAGGTTGCCCCGCGGGAAAGTCACGGTGCTTGTCAGACCGAGCTCCTGCGCACGGCTCGGACTCATGATCACATCATCGGGGCTGACACCGTCTTGCTCGAATAGCCGGTCGCGCAGCAACTTCCTCCGTTCGCTCTTTTCCCACCACGCGAGCACGCGCTCGAGCGGCTCACCGGAAACCGTCATCACTGAAAGATCGAGCAAATTGAGCCCCCTCAAGTGCAGCATGACCTCGGGAACACCCCCCGCGAGGTAAGCCCGCACCGTCGGATGATAAAAAGGCCCGTTGGGCAGCACGCTCACCAACCGCGGCACGCGCAAGTTGACCTCGTGCCAGTCGTCCACCGTGGGGCGGCGAAGCCCCGCCGCGAACGCGATGGCGGGGATATGCAAGAGTAGATTCGTAGAGCCGCCGAAGGCCGCGTGAACGACCATCGCATTGCGAACCGCAGCGTCGGTGACAACGTCAGCGAGCGTTTGCCCTGAAGCAGCCAGGTTCACAAGCGCCCTGGCCGATCGCCTCGCCAGGTCGCGCCAGATCGGTTGACCCGAAGGCGCCAGCGCCGCATGCGGAATCGTGATGCCCAGCGCCTCGGCGACCACCTGCGACGTGGCGGCCGTGCCCAGAAACTGACAGCCCCCGCCCGGCGAGGCACACGCCCTGCACCCCATCTCGGCGGCTTCGATCAAGCTGATTTCCCCGTGAGCATAGCGTGCCCCGATCGATTGGATCTTTCCTGCATCTTCACCTTCTTTTGGCGGAAGGGTCACACCGCCGGGCATCAGCACGCCGGCGATCTGTTTTGAGCCGGCCAGCGCCATCATCATCGCGGGAAGGCCCTTGTCGCACGTGGCGATTCCCAGCACGCCCCTGCGCCGCGGCAGCGAGCGGATCAGCCGGCGAAAAACGATCGCCGCATCATTCCGATACGGCAGGCTGTCCATCATGCCGGCCGTTCCCTGGGTTCGCCCGTCGCAGGGATCGGACACCATGCCCGCAAATGGTGCCTTGCCCAGTCGTTTCAGTTCCCGAGCTGCCTCTTCCACGAGGATGCCGACTTCCCAGTGGCCCGTATGATATCCCAGCGCAATCGGCTGCCCGTCAGGAGCCCGCAGCCCGCCCTGGGTGCTCAGAATGAGAAAGGGATCGCGAGCGACTTCCGCCGGCGTCCATCCCATTCCGGCATTCTGAACCAGCCCGAACAGATCCCCCGACGGCCACTCCCGCAGCATCTCGTCCGAGAGCGGCAGCGCCCGGCCGGCCCCTCGGCCTTGGTGTTCACCGCGTAAACGGATGCATCTTCCGAGTCGAGCAGTGCGTGAGTCTCGCCGGCAGAGCCCAGTCCAGCTTTAGTCATGTTCGTTGTGGCTTTCTCAGATATCGATGAGCTTTCGCTCTGGTCCTGACCTGCGCTGCCCACTTGGGCCTTCTCTTCACGCAACGTGTCACATCCACCCCATCATGCCGCAGCCATCGCCGCGCTGGCAACCGCGAGTTCGGCCAGTCATCCGTGGCGGACTGTCCCGTCCTGACGGCTGCCGCGAATGGTTCGGCCGCATCTTGGCCTGCCGCGCGACGCTTGACCGCGTGCCCGATCCGGGGTCCGATGGAGATCGACGCCTCGAAACTCCATACTTGCCCGCGAGAAGGCCCGACTCAGCCGGAAAGCGTTCAATGCCGAATCACAGTCAGCACGGTGGCCTGCAAGGCCGCCGGCAGTTCCTTGCCTCAGCGGGCCTGATGCCTGTTCTCGCCGCGTTCTCTCGTGGACCGCGAGCCACGCCCGCGAATTCCGAAGCTCCACGGCCGAGTCGATTCCTTTTCACCTCCCAGGGTAAGACGGCCCTCGTCAACGCCGACGCGAGCGGCCTGCGCTACATGCAGTTCGACAAGCCCGGCCAGGCCACTTGGCAGCCCGGGGCGGTGTTTCCCGACGGCCGTCGCATCCTCTTTTTGAGCATGGAGCCGCGGCGCGACGGCCCGGGGCGGCCGTTCAGCGAGTATTACACACAGACCCCGACGCACCTCTGGATTCACGACCTCGAGACCGGTTCCCTGGAAGAGATCTGCACCAAGGATCGCCTCGCACCGTTCGAGACACCCGCTCTTCTGCTGAGTCGATCCGACCGGCTCCTCGTTCAAGTTGTGCGCAAGAACATCGGCCAGATCTTCAGCGTTCGCCTCGACGGCTCCGACCCTCGCGAGATCACAAAAGCCGGAGAGGGTCTCCCATATGGCTTGAGCCAGAGTCCCGACGGTAGCCGCATCGCCTTCCATCTCGCGAGTCCGCAGGGTTACCAGGTCTGGACCAGCGACACCGACGGTTTGAACCGGGTCGCCATCGCCAAGAAACCCGGCCACCTCTACTTCGGCACAAGCTGGTCTCCGGACGGCCGCTGGATCCTCTACGTCGATTGCCAACCCGCCGAAGAACCCGGCCATGACTGGGCCGACGTTTGCATCGGTCGCGCCGATGGCAGCGAGCACCGCGTGCTCACAAACGGCAAGTCCATGTGGTTCGCGGCTACCTATGGCGACCCCAAGACGCGCGGTGGTGGGTCGAACGTGCCCGCATGGACCCATGACGGCTCTATTCTGTTCCCCCGTCGCTTGCCCAGTTCCAAAGTCCCTTGGGAATATCAACCAGAGCGCCCCGACGTCGACCACTTCAATCGCGACTTCAAGCCCGAGCTGGCCCGAGGCGGCACCGAGATCTGCCGGCTCGAACCGCGTGACGGGCGTGTCACAACTCTGACACAGAACGACCCTCCACTCTGGGATTTTCGCGCGAGTGAATCTCCAGACGGTAAGTACGTCGCGTTTTGTCGGTGCGCAGACTGGCGGAGCTCCCGCGATCTGGGTCATGGACGCAGACGGAAAACACCCTCGCCTGATCACCCGCGGGGTCGACAATCTCGGGGCGGACCATCCGCGCTGGATCTGACTGCCACGCGGCGCCGACCATTCCGTTCTCGCGCTACTCCCCTCGTTGAGCTTGCGGGCATGGCTAAGAATCTCGCCGGGCGGAGTTGTGGCCACTTCCAGAACTGCGAGGAGGCCGTGCCAGAGACCGGCAACTGGCAGCTATCTTACAGTTGTGATAGGATGGACCATCCCGACCCCGCCAGACCACTCGCCGAGCCTTCTCACACGGAAATTGCCTTGACCATCATTCCAATTCTCAGTCGCGAGTTGAAAACTGCCGCGCGTCGTGGGCAGTTGCAGCAAGAGCGGGCGTCATTCGCGGCGATCCTGCTGGCCATCGTGCTCGGCAACTTCGCCGTCTCGTACTACACTGCGCGCGGATCATCGGGCACGACGAGATGTCGCAGATTGCTGCGCGGACGTTTATCCTTGTTTTCGGTGCTCATTTCATATCGCTTCTTGCCATCATGGTTTTGGGCGCCCTCTCGATCGCGGCCGAGATGGATCGCAAGACCCTGGGATTTCTCCTCGCGACCAGGTTGAGCAACGCCGAGATCGTTCTGGGTAAGCTGGCGGCATGCGTGGCAGGGTTTGTCGCGTCACTCGCGGCGGGGCTGCCGGTGGTGGTGCTCCTGAACGTTCTGGGCGGGGTGCATCCCATGCTGATCCTCCTCGCTTACGGGGGTCTCTGTTCGACGGCGTTCCTGGTGGTGGCAATCGCGATCTGGGTCTCGACCGCCGCGCCAGACGGTCGACGGGCAGTCGCCGCCACGATGCTGTGGCTCATCGCGTGGCTCGTCATACCTGTCCTTGTGGGGCAGACGCCGATCTTGTCGCGGATCGGTCTCAGGCCGCCGGGTTTCGTCCTGACGCTCAACGCCTGGGTTCTGACGAGCAATCCCCTGACTTTGCTGCCCATGTTCATCTGCGGCGGCTTCAGACCTGCCGCTCTCTATTACACGATCGGCTGGATGAGCGCTCTTCAGGCCGCCGCCGGCGTCGTGCTCATGCTGGCGGCGATCGCTCGGCTCCGCAGTGCGTTTCGAGTCAGCGTCGGTGGTGACGGGCACGGCCTCGCCACACGACTCACACTGCCGGTGTGGCGGTTCCGGCCGCGGCCTTCCGTTGGCGACGACCCCATATTCTGGAGAGAAAGATTCGCCACGCGCGAAAACCTTGTTGGACAGGTTGCTCGCATGTGCACTGTTGCGGTCATTGTCGCCGCACTGGCGTATTTCACTTTCTTTTACGGCCGGCGCGCCTTCGTCGAGCTCTGGCACCACGGATACACCGCCGGGCCTACCGCCGTGCTGCAGCCGGAGTTTAACATCATCGAACGGTTATTCTACGACAATCCCGGCGTGAACGCTCCGCTCGACTCGGCCCGAGTCGACTTCAACCTGTTCCTGCGTTACCTGACGGTTCCGTTCGTGTTCATTCTGACAATCGGCACCTCCGGGCTCACCGTCGAAGCGATCAAGAGTGAGCGCGCGAAAGAGACCTGGGCCAGCCTGATCGCCACGCCGCTTTCCGCACGCGACATCCTGCGTGGTAAGCTGCGGGCCTGCATCTGGCGCCTCCGCGGCACAGGCACAATCCTACTCGTATTGTGGACCCTGGGCTTGCTCTCGGGAGCGATCCATCCACTGGGTTACCTGGCGACGGTGCTTGTCACGGCAAGCTGGACCTGGTTGTTCCTGGTGTCCGGAATGCTCGCCGCGCTCCGAGCCAAGGATCTGAGGGTATCGGCCAATGTCACCATGACCACGTTCTTCCTGCCCATCGTCTCCACGGCTCTGCCGTTCCTGCTTCCCGCCGGCCTCAAATCCGTCGTGTGGGGCGCAGGCTCGACACCTCTTCTGGCCTGGCTCTCGATGGCCTCGTATCGCGAGCTGCGCGGCGCCCTGCACGACCCGGTCTACCACCCCCTGCACTGGTTCAAGCTCAACACCGGCGAAGGATTGCTCTGGGTCGCTCTGGCCTGCCTGATCGGGATCATTCTGCCCGCACTCTGGGGCCGCTGGATCTGGCTCTACAGCATCGCCAACTTCGACCGCCTGGTCGGCCGGCCGTGGAAGCAAGGACCGGCGCCGGCGGAGAGCTTGGTTCCGCGGACACCACACGTAATTATTGAGTTCTAGTTCCGTTGACACCACAAAGTCCGGGGGAGATCTGCATTGCGAATCCCAAGCAGGTGTCACCAGCTCGAAAACACGCTCCGGACCGTCGGAGGTCGTTACAACGGCGTCTTCGTCTTGAAAACGAACACGAGGTACTTTTCCGTCAGCACCACCTTCATCAGTTGGATCGGCCGGTCATTCTTCGCACGAATCTTTGCCTTGACAGGATCCAACGTGTTCTTGAAATAGTCTCGACGTGAGACCGGATCAGGATCCGTACGCTGATCATCGCTCACAGCGACAATCCGTGCCTGTGGCTCGTGCTCGATCTCTTCTTCTCTCCTGAACCCACTCCCCTCGATTTGAACCCGGCCCCGCGATACGATGGCTTTCAGAGCTTCCTGCCCAGCATTGGAGGATCGCGATGAAATCGCTCCAGATGTCGATCCTGGCGTTGGTGCTCATCGTCGTGGTCTGTGCGATGGCGTTCACGGCGCTCAAAACCGCCTCGGACCTCTGGTACGGTGCACTCTACACCTTCACCGCGGTCTTGCTGCTCGCGGCATTGGTCGCAGCCCGATTCCGCCGTGGGAATGAGAAGGCGTTCTGGTTCGGGTTCGCCGTCTTCGGATGGGGATTCTTCATCCTGGGGCTCGGGACCTGGCCCATCCTCACCGAGGAAGAGCCCAGCGGGATGGGTATCGTACTCAATCAAAACCTGCTGACGTCCCGTGTCATCCTTTTTATGGTGCCCTACTTGAGGAATAAGTCAATCGACCTGAGCGCCATCGACAAGATCACAACGAACACCACCGGCATCGCCCATTTGCTGGTCACCCTCGCTATCGCCATCTGTGGTGGTTTGATCGCCATCCTGATCAGGAAACGACGCGGCCGGCTCGTGTCAATCAAGTCGCTCGCAGTTCTGTTGGGGTTGGCCGTGGCGACAGCCTTTGCCTCATCAAGCAAGTTCATCTGGCCACCGGCTCCACGTTTTCTGGGCTCGAAGTTCAAAGACGAGCCATCGCTCCAACCGCTCGCGCAACGAGACCGGAACGCAACCGCATACCGATTGATCTGGATGCCCACGTTCCACCATCCCGTTTGCGTGCGGATCGACAGAACGGGCGAAGGGGCAAAACTGAGCGCAGTGGTACTCGACGGCAAGGCTGGCTACGAACCGGGTCAGATTGCGATCCACCAAAGCATCGCCTTGGGTGCCGAGCAGTTCAGGGAACTCGATCGCCACATGGAGCAGGCCGCATTCTGGAAGATGCCGGCCGACGAGAAAATCGACGGGTTCGTCGCTGACGGTGATCCTCTCGTTCTTGAGGGCGTGAAGAACGGCACGTACCACATCGTCAGACGAGAGCTGCCTGATCCGGCGTACACAAAGCTGTGCGGCCACATGCTCGATCTGACCGGCCTCAAGATTCGAGATATCTGGGAAGAGTATCACGCGAACGAGGATGATTCCGAGATGTGAATCGGCTCCGGACGAAACAACATGACAGGCGCGGCCGCCCTATTCTGGGAGTTCCATGATGACCTGCGATCATGCGATCGATCTCAACCCGGTTCCGCCCCGCACGCGGGGGTGTGAAGAGTGTCTCAAGAAGGGCTCGCGCTGGCTGCATCTGCGGCTCTGCCTGACCTGCGGCCACGTCGGCTGTTGCGACAGCTCGCCCGGACAGCACGCCACCAAGCATTTTCACGCGACCGGCCACCCGGTGATCGCCTCGTTCGAGCCCGGCGAGAGCTGGGCCTGGTGTTTTGTCGATCTCCTGGAGATGCCGGTGCCCGACGCAGCCACGCCCTTTCTGCGCGGTTGATTCTCAGCTCGCACTGCCGGCAAGCGAGACCGAATCGCCCGGACCGGCCGGGCTTGCTACCGGGGAAGTAACGCGCCTGATGGCAGACTCGAGGCGGTTCAAGTCGATGGGCTTGGTCAGGTGTTCGGCGAAACCGGCACCCGCGCTTTGTTGCACGTCCTCCTCAGAGCCAAATCCGCTCATGGCGATGCCGGGCACTTTCCGGCCGCCGCCCATACCGTGTATCAACTCGAGGCCGGTTCCGTCGGGAAGCTCGATGTCACTGATCAGGAGGTCGAATTCGGCTTGCCCCGCGGCGGCCCGGGCCGCCGCGAGGCTGTCGGCCGGCACGACATTGTAGTTCCGCTTCTTGAGCATCAGCGTGAGATCGCGCAGCGTTTCCTGGTTGTCCTCGACGAGCAGGACATTGAGCCCGGAACGGCCGGGCGGGTTTATCGGCGGCCTGATCGGTTCGGGTGAAGTCGTCGCGTCGGCGGGCACGGTGCCAATCTCGAGGCGGAACGTGGACCCTTCTCCGGGACCGGAGCGCTCAAGCCAGAGACGCCCGCCGTGCGCTTCGCCGATCGACCGGCTGATCGCCAGCCCGAGCCCGAGTCCCTCCGGCCGCCGGCGAACGTTTGCGTCTCCCTGATAAAAGGGTTCGAAGACCCGGTCGTGGATTGCGTCGTCGATACCGATACCGGTGTCGGTGAACTCGACGAAGAGACTGCGGGCTGCCCCGGCGCCGTCCGAGCCCGCGCCCTGCAATTCGAATGGGCCGGGCGAGTTGCTCGTGCGGATCCAGAGCGTGCCGCCACCGGAGGTGAAGCGGGCCGCGTTGCGGACCAGGTTCCAGACGACCTGCGAGAGCCGGGCGCGATCACCTCTCACGTGGTGCTCGGTCGCGGCAAGATCGAGTTTGACCTCCAGTCCCGCCGCCGCCGTCTCTTCGCGGCAGATCTCCACGCAGTCGCGGATCGCCAGATGGAAGTCAACCGTCTTGAAATCCAGTACCAAGCCCCCGCGGGCGATCCGCGAGACGTCCAGGAGGTCGTCGATCAGCCGCGCTTCAAGCTCGACGTTTCGCTGGACCATTTCCAGCACCGAGCGGACATTCGGATCGAGAGAACAATCACCCTCCTCCAGCAGCGAAGACGCGGCGAACAGGACGGGCGTCAGCGGGGTGCGAAGCTCGTGGCTGAGCACCGCGAGGAAGCGGTCCTTGGCCCGGTTGGCCGACTCGGCTTCCTCGCGGGCTGCCTGTTCGGCGGCGAGCAGACATTCTCGCTCCTGTTGATGACGCCGGTCGTCGGTCACATCGCGGAAGACCAGGACGACACCGACGATCTGGTCCTCGTGGTCCTTGATTGGCGCGGCGCTGTCGGCGATCGGTCGCTCGGTTCCATCGCGGGCGATGAGCGCGGTGTGATTGGCCAGGCCGACCACGACACCCTCGCGGAGCACCTGGGCAACCGGAGACTCGACGGGCCGGCGGTCATCTTCCGAGACGACGGCGAAAACGTCCTGGAGGGGCTTGCCCTTCGCCTCGTCCTCGGCCCAGCCGGTCAGGGACTGGGCGACGGGATTGGTGAAGGAGACGCGTCCTTGTCCGTCGGTGGCAATCACGGCATCGCCGATGCTCGAGAGCACGGCCGAGAGCCACCGCTCGTTCGCCTCGCCCCGCCGCCGCGCGGCCTGCAACACCTCGACCAGTGCCGTGATCATCGCCCCGCCCGCGACGAAAAAAGCGATCTGGAGTATCTGCCAGGGCGGGAAATCGCTGCCGTGATTGACCAGGACGACCACATAGATGACGACGCCCACGACGATCGTGAATACTGCAGGCCCCAGGCCCCCGAGCCAGGCACTGATCAAAACGGCAAAGAACGGTATGACCGCGCCGCTCCTGCCGATCAGCGGGACGAGAAGCAGGGACGCCGTAGACCACACGATGGCCGCCACGGCGATCCCGTATCGCAGAGTCCAGTGGTACGTTCTCACCATGGAGGAATCTCCGCAGTGGCCCTGGAGCAAGGAGGTGGACTTGGCGGTTTTCGTTCCGGAGGCCGACCGGCCCCATTGAATTGTCGTGACACACCCGCCCGCGATCTCGATCGCCCGACTTTGTTATATCGCCTTGCGCGTTGGATAGCAAAACGATACCATGCCTCGTTCCGTCGTGCCTGCTAGAATTGCACGCAAGGAAAGCAGACCGATCGAGCCAGAGCCGCCTTCGCCGACTGCGAAAGGGCGCGCTAATCGGGTGAATGCGACTGGTCGCCCTTTTTCGGCCCGGGCGGTAGGTTCTGCTCGAGATACCTCGTCATCAGCTCGCGAAGATGGAGCGTCGTATTCTGGCCCTCAAAAATCCCGTGCGAGCGATTGGGGTAGGCCATCATCGTGAATGGTTTGTTGTGCCGGATCAGCTCGTTGATCAGGGCCTCGGTGCCCTGGTAGTGGCAGTTGTCATCACCGGTGCCGTGAATCAGGAGCAAGTTGCCCTTGAGCTGGTGGGCAAAGTTGATGGGCGAGCCCCGTCGAAACCCTTCAACGTTGTCGCCCGGCAAACCCATGTACCGCTCTTGATAGATCGTGTCGTAATACCGCTGGTTGGCGACCGGCGCGATGGAAATGCCCGTCTTGTAAAGCTCCGGGAACTTGAATATCGCATTCAAGGTCATCGATCCGCCCCCGCTCCAGCCCCAGATGCCGATGCGGTCCTTATCGATATAGGGCGCTGCCCTAGCACGGCCCGCACCGCGGCGGCCTGATCCTCGGGCGCGAGTATGCCGATCTGGTGGAACACCGACTTCCGCCATGCCCGGCCGCGAGGCGCCGGCGTGCCGCGATTGTCGAAGCTCATCACGATGTATCCATTCTGGGCCAGCATCCGGTGCCACAGATAATTCGACCCTCCCCAGCGGTCGAGGACGGTCTGCCCCGCCGGCTCGCCGTAAACGTGCACGAGCAACGCGTACTTCGCCGTCGAGTCAAAGCTCGGCGGCAGGATGCACCAGCCGTCGAGGGTGACTCCCTTGCCGATGTCGACGCGGAAAAACTCCGAGCGCCCGCTCTCGAGCTTCTTGAGCCTGGCTTGCAGACCTCTGTTATCCGCAAGCATTCGAACGGTCTTGTGCTCGGGCAGGCGCACCAGGGCCGTCTGGGGAACGACGTCGAACGCCGAATAGCGATCGATTGCCCATTTTCCGTCCGGCGAAAGCTGGACGTCGTGCGTGCCGGGCTGTCCGTCAGGAGAGATTCGTGCCATTCCGGTTCCGTCGAGCTTCACGCGGTAGAGATAGCGCTGGGTGGCGTTCTTGGGCGACGCTGTGAAGTAAACCAAGTCGGAAACCTTGTCCACACCCACGATCCCGATGACGTCGAAATCGCCGGCGGTGACCAGCCGCAGCGCGTTCGCCGATGCGCTGCCACCGTCGCGGCTCGCGCGATAGAGATGCCGCCAGCCGTCGCGCTCGCTCTGCCACAGGAACTCTCGCCCGCCGTGGACCCATGGCAGCTCGTCTTGAAGATCGATCCAGGCGTCGTCGTGATCCTCGAGGACCGTCGTTGCCTGAAGCAGCGGCCGCACCTTCCCCTGTGCATCGAAGCCCGGCGGCGCGGGGTAGTTCGCCAGCATCACGCGAACGATGTTCTGGCGCCGGTTGAGCTGCTGGAGAACGAGCTGCTTGCCGTCAAGGGCCCATTCCAGATAGGCGATGTAGTTGTCGCGCGGATCGCCGGGCACTTCGACCCACACGGTTGCTCCGCCGCTTGATGGGACAACTCCCACCCGGCAGGATGCGTTCTTCTCGCCGACTTTGGGATACTTCACATTCGTGATCCGCGGATACAGGCTGTCTGTATTGTTGACCAGCGGAAACTCGGGAACTCCCCGCGTGTCGAGCTGCCAGTAGGCAATCGACTTGCCGTCCGGGCTGAAGCGAAACCCGTCGCGCAGACCGAACTCTTCTTCGTAAACCCAGTCGAATGTGCCGTTGATTTCGTCGTTCGAGCGCGAGTTCGTCAGCTTGGTGATCCCGCCGTCGACCAGGTCCTCGACGTAGATGTTGTTCTCACGCACGTAGGCCACCTGTGAGCCGCCCGGTGCAAACTTGGCGTGCATGAGCGAGGATGGCGCCGCGTTTCCGCCCAGCTTGCGCAGCTCGCGGGCCGCCCGGTCCAGCACCCAGTAGTCGCCTCGGGAATTCGTCCGCCAGACACGCTTGCTATTGGTAAAGACGAGCAACCGCGATCGATCGGGTGAGAACGCGTAGTCCTCGACGGCAAGCGGCGCCGATTCCCTGGGCGGAATCAGCTCGGCCGCGGAAACGAGCACTCGCTTCTCACCGCTTGCCGGATCGTGGCTGACCAGGTCTCGGCCGCCGGAGCTCTCAGTCGACGGCTCGAGTGTGACATACGCCGAACTGTCCGAGAGCCAGCGAATCGCCACGTACTCGGGCTCGAATTCGCCGCCCGCGAAGATCCGCCGAACATTCAATCGCGGCGAATCACCCTTCTCCTGCGCACGCGCATTAGCGGACAGGGCGACCGTCAGGAGGAACACGACCAATCGCGTGGACCGGCTCATGAAAAAACGCTCCTCGTTATGTTCGTTATTCCACCACGAGCTTCGGTTCTCCGAGCACGTCCCAGACCGGCTCGATGCCCAACCCCGGCGCCAGTGACGCCGCCATCCGGCCGTCGCGCCGCTGCGGCGCGCCAGTGGCTGTGCTGACGGTGACATAGCTGTTGAAATCCGTCGACGTGAAGAGAAGCTCCGGCGGCGTGCTGTGGGCGAGGTGGGAGATTGCCGCCGTGACGACGTCGCCCCCCCAGCTATCCTCGATCGTCATCGCGATGCCCAGCGACGCACAGAGGTCGCGGGCCTGCCGGGCCTTGGTCAATCCGCCGAACTTGCTGATCTTGATGTTCACCACATCCATCGCGCGGTCCGCGTGGCCGCGCAGCAGCGGCTCGAGCGAGTCCATCACCTCGTCGAGCACGAACGGATGGTCGCAATGGCGGCGAACGGTCAGGCATTCGTCGTATGTGCGGCAGGGCTGCTCGATGTAAACGTCGATATCTCGCACCGCGCGGACAACCCGCAAGGCGTCGTGCATGAGCCATCCCGTGTTGGCGTCGGCAACCAGGATGTCGCCCGGCTCGAGCTCCGCAGATACGGCGCGAATGCGTGCGATGTCGTCGAGAGGGTCGCCGCCGACCTTGAGCTGAAATCGACGGTAGCCCTGGGCGCGGTATCCCTCGACGCGATGGGCCATCACCTCGGGCGATTCTTGCGAGATGGCGCGGTAGAGGATGAAGTCGTCGCCAAATCGCCCTCCCAAGAGCACGCAAACGGGTTGCCCGGTGACTTTACCCAGGATATCCCAGCAGGCGATGTCGATGGCCGATTTGACGTACGCGTGGCCCTGTAGAGCGGCGTCCATAGTGCGGTTGAGCCGCCCGAGCTGCCGTGGATCTTCACCCAGGAGGTGAGGCCCGAGCTCGGCGATGCCCGCCCGGGCTCCGGCCGCGTAGGCGGGCAGATAGAACGGCCCGAGCGGACAGACTTCCCCGTACCCGGTGAGCCCTGCGTCGGTCTCAACCGCCACGAGTGTGCTGTCAAAAACGGTGACGGATTTCCCGCCGGACCACTTGTAGCTCCCTTCGTGTAAAGGCAGCAGGACACTGTAAGCTCGAATTTGGGTAATCTTCATCGGCAGCCTGTTCCAATCTTCTCCAGCTTTGGCTTTCTCACGCCGCTCGCCGTCGCTTCGCCCCTAACCCCGCCTCGGGCATGTCGCCCCGCGCCCGCTCAATCTGCAAGGCAAACCAGCCGAACGACGCCAGTGCGACCAGGAGCGCCCAGACGTTCATGTCCTTCTTCAGTAGTGTGTCGTAGAATCCGTGTAATGCCATCGGCACGGCGAGCACACGCAGGGCGTACAGGCCGAAGCCGACCCCGTCCTGGACGGATTCGTATGAATCGACGGTCCTGGCTATGACGATTCCGACCGAGCCCGCCCACATCGCGTGGAGCGCGACACAGGAGACAAAGCGGACCACGTAGATCCCGGGGCCGGCGATACCGTTATACGAGTCGGCCGAGTACATGATGCCCTCGGACACTCCGAAGCCGATGCCCGAGGCAAGCCCCCACAGGCAGGCGCCGCGCCAGCCCATCGAGGCAAATCGCTTGTAGTAGAACAAAAGCGGGATTGCCTTCGTCAGCTCCTCGCACAGCCCCACTCCGAACGTGAAGCCGATCGCGGAGAGCACCAGGTTGGTGTCGGGATTAAGCGCCGAGTGATACGACAACCCGATGAGCGCCAGGATGAGAAGAATCACCCCGAACCAGCCACGGGCGCGAATGGACCGGATGTCGATCTGCGAACAGAATTGCACCAGGAACAGGAAGATGATCCCGACCGTCCCGGTGAACAGGCCGATGCCAAGTAGATGAAGCGGATTGGTTCGCTCCACCGAGAACATCAAAAGGATCAGGAGCAAGAAGCCAGTGACCGCCACCGCCGCGTAGACCCAGTGAACGACTGTGGCATGCGGCAAGTGCGCACCGAAGAGCTTTCCCTCGGGCAAAACCGCGAAGAACTCGTCGGTTAGCTCTCCGTTTGACAGCGCAGCCTCGATCCGCTCGGTCTGTTCGGGCGCCGCCTTCTCCAGCGTTTTGGCGAGACGTTCGGCAATGTCTTGCTCTTCGGTGCTCAAGAGCGAGAAGCCCAGCGGGATGAGCGCGAAGAGCAGAAGCCAGTACGAATATTCGCGGAGAGATCCGGTCGCCGGTTCTGCGTTGCGACCACCTATCGCGGCTTGATAAGCCGCGGATTTCTCCGACGTCCGAGGAGCCCCAGCGGCAGGAGCCGAACGAAAGACCGGCGCGCTCGAGTCGGGCTTGAGGGAGGCGCTGCGAGCGACACCCGAGTGCGGCGGTGGCGGCTTGTTCTCCGGCTGGAGAAGAAAGCTCGCGATGGCGTCGTCATCGACCGGCGCCGGCTCAGGCGCCGGGATTGTCAAGATCACGCCGCATCCCGGGCATTTGGTCTTCTTCCCGGCCAGCTCGTCTTTCGCGTTCAAGCTCTTTCCGCAAACACAAACAAAGCTGATCGCCATCGACGCGCTCCACGAAATCAGGGCTTATCGCGCTCAAACACCGCTTCGATGAGGTCGCTGCCTTCTTTCAGCTCGAAAGACGTGGGCCGGTCTTTCTCTCCCGGCATCGCGGCAACGATCGTCAGTTTGTCGCCAGCGATCTTGAAGATTGCGAGCTGCTTCTTCCCCGCGGCGCGTCCCTTCTTGATGTCAAGGTCGATCGTCTTGGGCGATTTGGAGTCGTCGAAGCTATATTCGCCCTCAAGAACGTTCCCGCGCACGACGTGGGTGAAGGTCTTCTCTTCGAACGTGAACTTGAACTGCTTCGCATCACCGTCAGGCGTGGCCTTGCCGGCCACTTTGACGGAAACCGCCGTCCACTTGCCTTTGAGCTTGGTCTCGACTTTCTTCGCGTCGTCTTTCTTGGCGTCATCGGCGGCCACGAACGCAATCGCGCACAGAACGCAAAACGCTGTCAGGACTCGCATCTTCAACTCCTCGCGATGACGATCGGCTCGACTCGATGTGACCGGGATCCTGCGATTTGCCCGCGTGAACGCCGCCGTGAGTCAGAACTTCACAGGCAACACGACGGAAGGCTACCGTCGAGATAGTATAGAGAACCGAAAAGCTCCTGCGAAGACTTCTGGGAATCAGAGTTCTTCTTCCTCCTCCCATTGATCCTCATCAATCGCTTGTGCCGTCTTCCATGACTCGGGCACACTCGAGTCGTGCTTCCGCCTGCGCGCAAGAATGAAATCAGTTTGATCACCCACAAGATCGGCTCGATGATCACGACCGCGAGCACAATCCCGCCCACCAAGATCAACATCAGCGTGCTGAGCGTATCCTGATCCATGATCGAGTGCCCAGGGCTCTGCGAACCGACGGTGAGCTTGGTAAGATGGACCACCACGCGGTCCGCACGATCATACCTAACACAAGACTTGGATTCGATGTTCACCGACCTGAAACTGGCAGAGCGACTTGAGGAAGTCGAGGCGTTCACGGCCGCGGCCTATGTAAGACGGCTGGCGCAGCGGCGGCCGGGGGTCGATATCACCGTCGAGGAAGTAGCGGGGGGCGTGGCCGTCTTTGCCGGCGCCGGATCGCCGCTCTCCGAAACCAAGGCCGCGGGCCTGCACGGCCCGGTGACCGACGAGGACCTCGACCGGATGGAGAACGTCTTCTTCAGCCGAGGAGAACCGTCCCGCGTTGTGGTCTGTCCTCTGGCCGATCCGTCATTGGTGGAAGGTCTCGGCCGCCGCGGTTATCGGCTCTCTCATTTCGAGAACATCCTGGTGATGCCGCTCGATGCGGACGCCGCCGAGACTTCGAGGACAGAGGTTATCGACGTCCGCCCGGTCGGGCCTGACGAAGCCGAGCTCTACGCGCAAGTCGTGGCGCCGAACTTCGTCGAGCCCGGTGAACCCGTCGATGAGATGATCGAGATGGCGCTCACCATGCTCGGTGTGGAACAAACCGCTTCATTTCTGGCCTGGATCGATGGCCAGCCGGCTGGCGGCGGCGCGGTCATCGTGCGCCGCGGCTTGGCCCTCCTGGCCGGTGCAGCGACGCTCCCTCCCTTTCGCAACCGGGGAGTCCACGCCGCGCTGCACCACGCCCGTCTCGCGTATGCGCGGCAGAACGGTTGTGATCTGGCCGCCCAGGGGGCACAACCCGGCAGCATTTCCCAGCGCAATGCCGAGCGCCGCGGCCTGCGCGTCGCCTACACGCGGGCGTTGCTCATTCGCGAGCCGGGTCTCCCCTGAAAAACCGGCTCGCCTCTTCGACCGTTTTGAAGATGTCCCAGTAATCATCCATCTTCATTTCGTCGATGAATTTTTCGGTATCCGGCGCCACACGAGCCAGCACCGCTTCCGCATCGTGCTGCCTGATCCGACGAGTCATGGTCATCAAGAGCCCGAGAAAGCTCGAGCCGGTTTCGCGGAACCCACTCAGATCAAGGATGAACTTGGTGAATCCCTTCTCGAGCAAGTCGCTTGTATCCCGGCTTGCATCGATATACCGCGGGTCGTTCATCAGCCTGCCGAAATTGCCGAGGATCACGATGTCGCCGTCGACGCGGATGTTGAGTGGCATGGGTTTCTCCCTTCGGCAACTTTCTGGATCGACGGGCGTGATTTCTACTTGAACGGAACTCGGATCTTCCTCTCTTTTGTAGCGATCTTTCCTTCGATGCGTCTATTGCGGATGATCGTTGATGGACCAAGTGCCACAGATTCTGGATCCTTGCGAGCCGATGAGCTGACAAATTCAGAACGAGCTGCCTCGACCGGAGCATCCCTCATGACGCCCCACGTAAGCCTGACAGTCACCGACATAAATGGACGGAAGTGCGTCTCCACCGGCTCGCCGTGGGAGCCGATCGTCGGTTACTCGCGCGCGGTACGCGAGGGAAACTTCATCTTCGTGACGGGCACGTTGGGCCTCGAGCCCGACGGCCGGTTCGGCCCGACTCTCAAAGATCAATCTCGCCGCGCGCTGGAAATCATCATCGCCGCGATCGAGGCCCTGGGCGGAAAAGCCTCCGACGTCGTCAGAACCAGGATCTACGTGACCGACATTTCCCGATGGCGCGAAGCAGCCGAGGTGCACAGCGAGTTCTTCGAGTCAATCCGCCCCGCGACGACGATGGTTGAGGTCGCCAAGCTGATCGACGACAAAGCCATGGTGGAAATCGAGGCCGACGCCATCGTTCACCACGAACCTCACGTTGACGCGAACGCGTGAAGAGGTCGTGATCGCCGCGGGGACTTCCTCCAATCGGCTTTGCTGCAAGAAACCTCAGGCAGCCACCGGAAAGTGGGGCTACGTCAAGGTACGCGGCGCCTGACCGGGTATCGGCGATTAGCCATCAGAAGGACTGCCAGACGCTGCATCGGCATCCAAGCTGGAACGATGCTAAATGCGGTCTGGTGCTACTGACTTGAGACGCGATCAGGCGACCGCACATTCCTCTATCTGCGATGACGAATGCTCTACCGCCGCCTGCATGGTTATGTCCGCCCAGATCGGCTCCTCGGCCGATATCCCGGTAAGCGTCGGTTGCTCGCCAGAGTGTTCCAGTTCCGGAGAACTGTCCGCCGTCAGCATGCTATTTATGTCAAACCTCAGGACCTTATCGTGCAGCAACACCAATACCCATTTTTTATACAGAACTGCAAAATCAATGATCTCGGCAGGTAGATGGCGGACGGTAACCGCCTCGATTCCGACGTTAAGCTCACCGCGAAGGAAGCGAGAGATAATATCAACGCAAGTGTAGATGCCATTACTCGTAGCAATCAACAGATGCCCGCCCACTACAGCCATCGAATACGCAGTCCCGTGCGCGGCACTGAAGTGCCATGTCAACGGTGCTCTGTCGGTCATGAGGTCCACAAAGAAGTCTACCTCTCCATCCCGGCTCAGAGTTATGGCCGCGCGCGGCATTTGCATGTTCCCAATCGAACAGGAGTCCACATAATCTTTGGGCTTCAGGGCCGATTGCAGCGAACGGGATAGCACCGGAATGCCGTGCTCATCAAGTGTAAGAACCATCAGCCCGCCCGAGCGGCCGGCGCAAGCCCACAACTCCTTGCCATCATCCGCAGATGCAATGCGAGTCATACTATATAGATATTTAAGTGCGCCATTTCCGCTCCAGCCCGTTTGGTCAACCTCGCCGTCTGGCCGTGGCGTGAAAATCGCCAATCCGAGGAGCCCCATCGGCACAAGGAAGCTGCCGCGCCGTGTGGCATAGACGCCATGCCCTCCAGCGTCATAAAACTTGGAATCGAGGAGGTTGCCGTTTTCTGTGAGCCGGTGAATGGCAACATCGCTCGCCGTACACGTAGCGATGTATCGGCAGCCATTAAGCTCGCTGAACGCCACATGATTGATGGACCGCTCAGATTCGATGCTTTTGAACGTACTGATCGAGCGACCATTAACGCTCGTAAATCGAAGCCCCCCGTCTTCGTCTCCGAAGACGAAGCCATCGAACCAGGGCATCTCGCCAACGCAGGTGATGACCGGGCCGTCGAACCGGATAAACTTGCCGCTGATGGTCGCGTCGCTCTGCTCGATCGGGATCATACGTTTTTACCATTGTTTAGGCGATGGATTTGCGCTTCACTGAGTACGCCTTTTTCGACCAGATTGCGGAACACGGACTTCGCAGGCCGATATACCTGCTTGGCGCGGTTCGGCGGCCCACCCGCCTCGAGCGGCCACAGTGGATGGCCGTGCCACGCCTCTGTTTGGGACTTGGGTTTCCAGACGCGCGCGATCTGCTCGTGAAAGACGCCCAACTCCAGGATCGCTCCATCCGCCGCCTTTCGAACATTGTAGAGGTTGCCGTCCTCGTCAGACAAATCCAGCCGCACGGCGACTTCAAAAATTCTAAATTCCTCTCGCCTTGTAATGTCAGTTTTCCAGCGAGATACGCTTACGTTGCCAGCCCCGTGATGCTTCGGATGAAAGTAATATCTGTAGCCCTTCGGGTCCGTGAGGTGCGGCCAGTAGTCCGTATCTCCGCGCTGCTGCTGCCCAGTCGTCTCCTCCGTTGACTTCCGCTTTCGGCCCATGAACCTCGCCCCAGGAAACGTCGTGCTCGCAAGCAACACTGCCCGTATCCCCTATAGGAAACGGGCCCCTCAGGCAGTTCAACGGCATTCTGACGCAATGCGACTAAGAAACCGCAGCATCGCATCCGTTTTACGGATGCGGAACTATCGCGAGTAGCGAAAGGTGATGTCCGGTCGGCGACGATGATGCCCGCGCTGACGGTGGCGTTGATTTCTTTCTCGACCGCGAGAATTCCGTTGTCGGCGCGTCGACTCCGAAAGGACGTTGGTTTTCATCCATGATCGCTTACGGAAAAGTTAGGGCCACTCCGCGAAGAGTGTCCCTGCTGACCAACCGGCGAAGCGGTTGTGGGGGTGATGTACAGACATTATCGGCGAAAAGCGTCGATTGTCAAATCATCCGTCTTCCGGGGATACCGAACCGAATTCTTCGGCCGCCCCTTCAGAAGCGCGGCCGGCAGACGCATAAGTGGAACGATCGCTACAATGCGGAACATCGGAGGCGTGCGATGACGCGGATGACGCAGTTGACGGGGGGCTGCATCTGCTAAGCGCGTGCTTCAACAACACCAGGGCCGTCAGCTCGGCCGGTCTATCCGGAATCTTTGAACGAATCGGCTCGAGCGCCGAAAGCTGCATGGAATCGGCGGACCGGTGAGCGCGGCAATGGTCATCACCCGGAATGATCACTCCGCGACCACCGGTCGCCTTCAAATGGCAAGGTCACGCGGTCACCAGGAGATAAAGATCGCGGCTCCTCGGAGTCGGAGGGACAAAGCTCGAAGAAGGGTCGAACCAGTTCGTACTGATAAGGGTAGACCACCCCGACGCGCGCACCGGCCACCGGATTTCCGGAGTCAGCGTCGACAACCTGGAATGTCAACTCTAGAATGCGTTCACCCTTCGGCACCGGCGATGCAGCGAGGGTCAGCGACATGAACATCGCGGCGCAGGCCAGACCCACTGCGGCGCTGCACTTCGACGTGCGCAGAACCGAACGAAGCAGAAGCACGGTCTCGCCTCCTTTCGGAGCTCCGACAGCGAGTCGTTCATCGCAATCCGCAAAACAGCGACGGAGGTGAGTTGAGGAGTGGCGAGGGTAGAATATCCAAAAGCTGAAATTGACGCCAGCTCAAAGGCCGTTGCGAGCCGTCTCAGTCTGTTCCTCCTGAAACTCTAATGAGTTGTGCATCCGCACAGCGTTCCGGCCCGATCGTTTGGCCTGGTAGAGAGCTTCGTCTGCATGACGAACGAGGTCACACGGCCCGCTTTGCTCGGACCGATCGGCCACGGCGACGCCCGCGCTCGCGGTGACTGCGATTTCTTTCTCTCCCGAAAAAACCCTGTGCTCGGCGAGTCTCGTGCGGAAGCGCTCCGCCAGCGCCAGCCCAATTTGGGCCGAGCAGTCAGACGCCACCACGACGAGCTCTTCGCCGCCATCAGCGCGCGACCAGATCGCTGCTTCGCACCGAGCCAACGAGCAGCCTGGCGGCGACACGCAGGACTTCGTCGCCCGTCGAATGGCCATATGTGTCATTGATCGACTTGAAATGATCCAGGTCGACGATGATCACCGCCAGGGCAACGCCGCGGTTCTGATAGGCGTTCCAGGCCCGGGCAAGATGGTCATCGAGCACAGTGCGGTTGGCCAAGCCGGTCAGGTGGTCGCGTTGCGATTGCTGTTCGAGAATTGAGAAGGTGCGGCGCAGCTTGAGCGCCGCGCGAACCCGAGCGAGCAATTCGGCGGTCACGAACGGTTCCGTGATCAGGTCGAGCGCTCCCAGATCGAGCGCGGTGGCGCGTTCCTCGGCTGTCGTACGATCACCGTAAAGAATCACCGGCACGAGCCGCGTTGCGTCAGCCTCATTCACCCGGCGCACGAGGGCAAGACCGCTGTGTGTCGGCAAACGAAGCTGCGACAGGATCAGATCGGGCTGGAAGGTCTCCACCGCGTGAACGGCGGTCACCAGATCTCCCGCCGGGAACGTCTCCATCTCGCCGGACGCCAGGATGCTGCACAGCCGCGAGCACTCGCTTCGCGAGGGCTCGACGACCAGCACCCGGCGCGGGAAGTGGGGCGAATCCAGATCGGCACGCAGCCGCATGGGGTTTTCTCACCGATTTCGCGACAATGGAAATGCGAGCGCGATCTTACCACGGGCCGGTGCGCGATCGCTGCTGGTGTTTCCCGAGTTCGACGTCGCGCTCGTTTTCGCCATCGATGTTCTTGAAGGACGACACGGAAGCGCGGGCAATGCGGCGACCCGACATCCGTGAGCTAAGCTTGCTGCCGGCCGTGATCTGCTCGCGCGGTTTGTCACGCGGCCGATTGGTCCGTGGGGTCGGTAGCCTTCGGCGTCGCGATGAGTCGATCCCGATACTGCGCTTGGAGGTTCATATAGTAGGCAACCAACCGACCGGGATCATGTTCCACTTGCGCCGAGATGCGGTTCCGCACTTCCCGGATTTCGTCGATCACGGGTTCAGTCCGATCTGTTGTCATCGCTCGCTCCAACTTCTGATCGTGCCGGACCTGGCCCCCTCAGCGTTCATCTGATCGTCCTGGTTCCAAGTCCTTCCGCGTTTGTCCGGTCGTCCTTTTTCTCGGCCCCATCGAGGACCCTCCCATCATCCCGATTCCAGGCCCCCTTCGCTTTCTTCTGACCGCCTTGGTTCCAGGCCCCTCGGCCTTCTTCGGCTCGTCAGGTTTGGCGGCAGCTTCGGGCTTTTCGTGCACGTCAGGTTTGGCGGCCGCTTCGGGCATCTTGGGTTGATCCCGTTTGGCGGCAGCTTCGGGCAACTTGGGTTGGTCCCATTTGGCGGCCGCTTCGGGCTTCTTGGGCGCGTCAGGCTTTGCGGCCGCTTCGGGCATCTTGGGCTCGTCCCGTTTGGCGGCCGCTTCCGGCTTCTTCGGTTCGTCCCGTTTCATTTCCCCCCCGGGTCCAGGTCGGGTCTTGGGCGTGATCAGGATCACAGCCTCGGTGGTCTCGACCCGAATAGGATTGCCATCGGTGACATTGACGGTGGCCACCGTGCGGGGATTCCGGCCATCGTGAGAGATAAGAATCTCGTACGTCACTGTTGTGTCGACACGCTGGGCCGGCGACTCCCGGGTAGGTTCGCCCCCGGATTGCGCCAACACGGCCACACCTGCAGCCAGGCTGCCCGCGACTGAAGTTGCCACCGCCAGTGCTTTCAACTTGTTCAGGAACATGGACATCAGCACTCCTTCCGTTCGAGCGGCGACTGCCGCTGGGACCATCCCGGCCATCGCCTTCCCGCCAGTTGCAAACCGCACGGTTTCCTCCGCCAGCACCGACGGATACGGTTGCCCCGCCGGCCCCCGAGGCAAGTGCCGCTGCTGCCCAGGCCGCAGGTGCAACGCCCCGCCGTACGAGCCGCGGACGTAGCTTCCCCCGTCCTCTCGCCAGTCGGCTCTTGACCGTCCCCACCGCGCATCCGATGTGCCGCGCCGCCTGCTCGAGCGTTCGGCCCTCCAGATCGCAGAGCACCACCGCAACCCGATAGTGGGCCGGAAGGCGATTGATCTCTTCGTGAATCACCTCCTCGAGGCCTTCCTGCCCGTCGTCCTGATCCTGCCATTCGGATCGCAGCGCCGCGGCGCGCTCGTGCGATCGACGGCGTGCCCTGGCGGATCGATCATGGCACGCGGCGCGATAGGCCGCCTGGTGCAGCCAGGGCCCCAGCGAGTGTCGCGCAGGAGCGACTCGGCTTTGCGGACCAGGGCGAGGAAGGTCGCCTGGAACGCGTCATCGGCCTCATGCTCGTTCCCCAGGACGGCCCGACAGATCCGGAGTACGAACGGCCCGTGCCGTTCGACCAGGGCCGCGAACGCCAGCTCCCTCGCCTCGCCACTTCCGGCGGCGAACCGCTCGAGCAGTTGGCCGTCGGTTAGCGCGCCGATCGCCCCGACATTGAACAGGGTATGGAGATGCCGCAGGATCACGCCGTTCTTCTCGATCGCCATGCCCCATCCCCTAGCTCGCCCCGCGTCACCATGATAGACGCCACGAGCGAGGCTTGAAAGTTCCAATATTCTGCGCGGGCAACGGTAACTTTCGGGGCGCGAAGCTGGCGCGGAACAAAAAACGAGCAGAGCCGAGCGGCTTGGCCTTAGAAGAGCACGAGCGGCTCGAATGCGCCGCCGAGCGGCCCTCGCGAGGGCAACCCGAGCCAGTGCTCCAGGATGGCGGCATAGACGCTGCGGAAGTCGACGTTCATCTTCAGGTCGCCGTCCTCGAGATCGGTCAGGCTGGGAGTCGTGCCAGCCAGGCCGCCGCGAATGGCGCCGCCGATCAAGAACACCGGCGCCGCCGTGCCGTGGTCCGTCCCGTGGCTGGCGTTCTCGGCAACGCGCCGGCCGAACTCGCTGAAGACGAGGACAACCGCCCGGTCCGCCAATTTTGAGTGCTCCAGGTCGGACTGAAAAGTCCCAAGTGCCCCGGACAACTCGTTCAGCATTCGTTCGTGGTGGGAAAGCTGCCCGGAGTGCGTGTCATAGGAAAGCCCGCCGTCGCCGTGCTCTACGTAGTAAGCGCGGGCGCCGAAGTCGGCCTTGATCAGCCGGCAAACCAGCCGGAGCCGCCCGGCCAACGTGCTCGCGGGGTAGACAGCATCAGGTCTCCGATCGCGAGACGACGTGTCCAGCACGTCAGCCACGGAGTAGGCATCGACCAGGCTGCGCCGGACAAAAGCGTCGAGGTCGCCCTCCGGCCGGCCACCGTTCCGCATGATCGTCGCGTCGACGGCCGGGGGGAGGACCAGCTCGTCGAGTCCGTTGAATGACGCGGTTGCGGCCCGTGCCCCGCGCACCGCGAGCGAGGGAGACTTGAGCCCGACGAAGACCGATGCCGGTGCCTTGTCCTGCGGCGAGGACCGCACGTCCAGCGCGCAGGCCCAGCCACCCGAGATCGTCGATCCCGCCCTTGTCCGGCCGCGAACCGTCAGTCCGAGGGTCAAATCGAGCCGTATGCCAGTAGGCCATGCTCTGGAAGTGCGATCGATCCGGGTTGGGGTACCCGACCCCCTGGATGATTGTGAGCCGCCCGCGCTCGAGCAGCTTGGCCATGGCGCCCATTGCCGGATGCAGTCCCAGCCGGGTATCGATCCGCAGGAGATCCTTCGCCGGCAAGCGCAGCACGTTGCGATGCCGCGCATAGCCTTCGTCCGCGTAGGGCACGACGGTGTTGATTCCATCGTTGCCCCCCGTGAGCTGGACGACGACCAGGATCCGTTCGTCGCGTCGCGCAGGAGCCGCACGTGCTGTACGGTCGAGGAACGCGGGAACGCTCGGCGATAGGGCCAAGAGCGCAGTGGACTTGAAAAACGAACGTCGTGAGTTCAAGGGAGGTCCTCCGCTCGAGGAAGGAAACGGCAAAGTGATGAATCGGCCTTCAGGTCAACTGGGCCTCAGGCGAGGCGAGGATCAAGGTGACAGCACGCCGCGCCGCCTCGGGCTCAGGAGCACGCGAGCGCGACACGGCCTCGATAACCCGGTCGCGCCATCCGGGAGATGGAGCTCTTCCTGTGAGCAGCTCGGCGAAGAATGCAACCTGGTCGCCGAGCCCTCGATCGCGGCCATGGCGTGCGGCAAGCGATTGCGCATCGAGGCGCTCGAGCAGCCCGACAGGCCCGCCGGCGACCAGGTCGGCCGCGAACCGGGCGCGGCCGATCGCCCCACGGGTCGAGAGCCAGGCGCGGCCTCCGGCCCAGCCCCCGACACTTGGCGGATAGAAGAGATCCTGGCCGAGCGACCCGACCCACTCGGCCAGAACGAGCGTGTTGGGAAACGGGTCGAAGACCTCCAGGGCGCGGACTGCCCCGACGACGAACTCCGGCGGCCCGGAGATGCGCCCGCCCAGATTTTCCGACGCAAAGAACCGGCGCGAGCGAAGTACCGTCTCGATGGCCCAACCAGTGTCGAGCCGTCTTTCGCGAAGCCCCGCGGCGAGCGCCGCGACATCATCCTCCAGAGCGGCGGCCTCGCACAGCAAGAGGCGGCAGATCCGCCCTGCCAGTCGATGGGCTGTCGCCGGGTGCTCGAGGAGCATTGCGATCAGGTCATTACCTCGCCAGCGCCCGCGATGAGCCAGGATCGTCTTCTCCCCGTCATCATGACGGACCGGGTCATCGCAGCATCGGCCGTTTTGGACGGTCCAGCCGGTCAGGGCCCGCGCGGCTTCCTTGACGTCGGTCTCCGCGTAGCTCCCCACGCCTAGGGTGAACAGCTCCATCAGCTCGCGGGCCAGGTTCTCGTTGGGCCGCCCACGCGTGTTTTCCGGGGCATCGAGCCAGAGGAGCAGCGCCGGGTCGTGGGCGACCCGAGTCAGTAGCTCGCCGTACGGGGCGCGGCCAAACTCGCGAAAGATCTCGTTCTGGCGGCGGATCGTCGGCCCGACCTTGGCTGCGCTCGTGGCGAAGTGGTCGTGCCAGAACAGCGTCAGCCGCTCGCCGAGCGGGTCGGGCCCCGCGACCATGCGATAGACCCACCACGCCTTGAGGCGGTCGATTTCTGTCGCGGCAACTTCCACCAGCTTGTCAGCGACCGTGCTGAAGTCCTCCGGCACCCCCTCCGCACGGGATGTGCCCGACAAGAGCCGGCCGACGCTCCGGTCCGGCCCTTCGCGGAGATCGCGCTGGAGCTCCGACCAGGTGGCGGCGAAGCCGGCGCGGCGGTGCAGATGAACAACTTGCGCCAGGTTCCAGGGCGCATCAGGGCCCGGGACGTACCGGTCCCAGCCCGCGGGGCCGCGGGCATCCGGCAGCGGCTCGCGAGCCGATGTGTCGCGGCGAATCATTGGGGCACGTCCACGCGAACGGTTCCGAGCTCCCGGATCTCGCCGGGCGCAAGGCTCTGCCCCTTGATCGGGTTGCCATCGGTCGCCGAGACGGGCGTCTCGACGGTCCGCGCCTCGCCCACCATGAAGTCCTCCTTTTTCACGGGCGTCACCGATACCAGATCGTATTCGAGGCCTGGAGCAAGCCCGTCGATGCGGAATCGTCCCTCGTTGTCGGTCTTCACGGGATGGGGCCACGGGAACCCATAGCTGACAGGAGCCGAATGCCCCTTGGCGTCGGTGAGGAGCTGGGGCGACGGGAACGACGAAGCACGCTGTCGCAATTTCACCGCGCCGCGCGGCTTGCCCTCTTTGTCGACCAGCCGTCCGGTCACAGATGCCCAGCGGTCAAGTCGCACCTGGACCGGCCCCGGCTCGTCGCCGCGGAAGGCGGCTCGGCCGATCAGGCCGCGGTCCTTCTGGACAAAGAGGATCGTCCGTGGCGCCTCCCGCCCGGGGTCGAGCCCATCCACGAAGAACGTTCCTGCGACCACGTCGATGCCGATCCCCGCGCCATCGCGAGTCGACGCGCCCAGGAGCCCGTAAGCCGATACGCCGGTCGCCGGCTTGCCGTCTGGTCCCAGGAGCGCACCAGCGATCTTGTGGCCAGGGTCGAGCTCGATGTCGAAGACCTCCGGCCTGTCATCGACCTTGAGGTCGAGCATGTGGTAGCCGTGACAGATGGAGTGGACCGTCATGAAGGCATACGAGCCGCGACGGTCGATGAGCGGGAACTTCGCCCGATCGGCAGCCCGCACCTGGGCCGGCACGTAGCTCTCCTCTCCCACGAAGCCGGTGATCAGCCCCGTGCCGGTCGGGACGACGAGACTGTAGACGCCGCGCTCGTCCGCCGAGGCCGAGCGGTGGAAGAACTGGTTCCTCAGGATGTCGTCGGAGAAGAAGGCGTTGTCGTCGTAGGGGGTGTATCGCGCCATGCCCAGCTTCGGCTGGCCCGTTATCTTGTCGACTAGCCGGAACCGGACGAGCACACCGCGAATCAGCTTGATCTCGGTTTCGGCCGGCGCCAGCCCCTGGGTATCCCCGATGGTGAGCTCCGTCATGATGTACGGCTGGTCGTCCCGCGGGAAGACCCTCAGCTTGTAGGAACCGGCTTTGGCCATTCCCTCCAATCGGAAGTGCCCCTCTGCGTCGGTCATCGCCCTGATGCCGCGCATGTTGTCGTTGGGGATCTCGCCGCCGAAATTACCGCCGTAGATCCAGACCCCGCCCAGCGGTTGTCCCGTGTCCGCAGCGCGGACGACTCCTGCGATCGGCTTGCTCGGACCGGCGACGACCTCGACATCCGTATGGTCGACCGGTTTGCCGGCTGCGACCTTCTGAGTCGAGACGTTGAGCAGCTTGTGCTCGATTGTGGGGCCACTGATGTGGATCCACGCCGATCGGTTCCGGCCAAGCCCCTTGAGCACAAAGCGGCCGTCCTTGTCGGTCTGGAGGTTTTCCGGGAGCCCGTTCCAGACCGGCGACCAGATCGTTCGATTCGGTTCCTCATCGAGCTGGGCCACCCAGACCTTTGCTCCGGGGACCGGCCGGCCCTGGAGATCGACAACGCGGCCGCGCCACTGGAACGTCATCTTCGACGAGCCTCAGCGTATACTCGTTGGTCTCGCGATCGATCCAGCCCCATGCGGGGCCGTATCCCTCGGCGGCCGCGACGACCTCCACCCACCTCCACGGCTTCTGAACCTGGGTCGTGGAGAATGCGTTGGCCACGGTGGACTTGGGGAAGCTGGCGATGAAAGAGCCGTCGGGCCCAGTGGTGGCGATGAGCTTGGGCCTGGCTTCGGGGAAGCTGTGGTGGTGCCACCCATGGGAGATGATGCCATACCACCAGAGCGTGATCTGGGCCCCGGCGATCGGTTTGCCGTCCGGCGCAAGAACACGGCCCTTGGTCTCGATGACGCCGTCACCCCAGGCAGCCTGTGGCTTCTCCGGCTTGGTCGGGGCGTCCTTGCCCGCGGCGCGAGCGGGCCGGGGGTTTGCGGTCGGAACGGCCGCGACCGAGCGCCGATGGTCTCGGCCGGCCTGCATCCGCGCGGTTGCCAGGGCCGCCAGGCTCGCCATCGTGCACAAGGCCAGCAGGGCAACCGCGGCCGCCTTTAACTTCGTGAGAAACATGGCCTTGAGAGCCCCTTCCGCGAGTACGGTGACCGACCAGGAGACCATGCCGCCCGTCGCGTAGTTGAGTGCAGCCTGGACGGTGGCATCCGCAAGGGCGGGCCGCACCGCGGCGGCCGACACATCGCGAGCCAAGCCCGCGGCCAGCGCACCGGCGCTCAAGGCCAACCCCCGCTTCTGGAGCCGGTCGCGCAACAGCACTCGGGCCCGGGCCAGACGGCTGGAGAGCGTCCCCTCGGCGATCCCCAGCCGTAGCGCCACCTCTTTGCGCGACCGCCCCTCCAGCTCGCAAAGCACCACGGCAATGCGAAACTTCTCCGGCAAGCGGCTCAATTCCTGGTCCAGGAGCACAAGCAAGTCGCCGCAGCCTTCATCTTCCTGGGTCGACCTCGTCCTGAGCACGTCAATCACGCGTCTCTCCTTCGCAAGCCTCAGGGCGGCGCGAGTCCGTGCCACGCGTGCCGTCCGGTAAGCGACCCCATAGAGCCAGTTGGCCAGAAGTTCACGCCGTGCGATCGAGCGCGCCCTCCTGGCGAGCACCAGGAATGTGGCCTGGAAAGCGTCGTCGGCATCGTTGGGGTCGGAGAGCAGACGACGGCATACCCCCATGACCATCGCGCCGTGGCGGCCCACCAAGGCCGCGAACGCGGCCTCAGCCGAGTTCCTGGGCCCGGACAGAAACTGCTCGATGAGCTGGCCGTCGGACAGCCCGCCGATCGTGCCAACGGCGAACAGCGTTCCGATCTCGCCCAGCACCGCATTCCCCAGCTTCACCGCCATCAGCTCTGACTCCTGCAGACCCGCGATTGTCCGTCTTTCCACATAATACTGACGCCAAACCGCCAGGCGCGTCGGTCGATTGGCGAAATCGATGATCGACAGCTTCTCACGCTTGACCGCATGCATGACTGCGGCGCGGAGATTTGGACGTTGAGCGGGACAACTTAGTTGGGATTGGCGAACTATTCGAAGTCCGCGAGCGTCTAATGAAGGTGGCGCTGGCTTGTTTTGCGCGCACGGCGGGCCGTTTGCTGATTTTCCAATCTCATCCGCTTCGCTTTCGCATTTTTTGATTTGCCCGATGGCGAGCCGGCCCGTAGACTTTCAGATCAGGTGGTTGCACCCAGGCGAACCTTCATATCCCTCTCCTGGCGCCTGAGCATGATGGATCCTTCCCTCCTGCGTCGTGGGAACGAAGGGTTGGGTTGCCATGGATTCCGATGGGAAGAACAACGAGCCCCTGACCTCGCCCGTCAGCACGATGGGCGATGGCGCCGGCAAATCAAGCTTTAACAACACGGTCGATGACGGACCGGGCTCGACGTGCGATGACGGCGCAAGCGACTGGAAGCATTGGGTCAGCGTCTCTTCGACGATCGACGGACCGATCTCGGACCTCGACGGGCAGTGGCAATTGACCGAGTCGGCGCTCGAGCTGTCGGAGGAAGCAGCAGACCTGGACGACGGCTGCGCCGGGAAGCCGATGGGACATTTTGCTGGGATCCGCAGGAGACCTGCGTCCAGTCGCTCGAGAGCACCGTCTGGCCTTTGGGGTCGTCGCTGCTGGCGACGAGCGTCAGCCGGCCAGAGCTCGTGGCGGGATTCGAGATTCTGTCGGAGCTAGGGCATGGGGGGATGGGGATCGTCTACAAAGCGCGCCACCTTCGTCTGAAGCGGTTGGTCGCCTTGAAGGTGATCCGGTACGACCGGCACAGCAATCCCGAGGATCTCGCCCGCTTCCAGATCGAGGCCGAGGTGGTCGCGCGGCTCAACCACCCGAATATCGTGCGGATTTACGAGATCGGCACCGCCAGCGACGTTCCATTCGTCTCACTGGAGCTCCTGGAGGGGGGGACGCTCAAAGACCGTCTGGCCGGCAACCCGCAGCCGCTGCGGGAAACGGCGAAGTTACTCTCCACGCTCGCGCGAGCAGTTCATGCCGCCCATGCCGCCGGAGTCTTGCACCGCGACATCAAGCCCTCGAATGTCCTTTTCGATCACGAGGGCTCGCCCAAGATCGCCGACTTCGGCCTGGCCAAACGACTCGACGTCGAGGAGGGCGAAACGATCACGGGCCAAGTGATCGGTACACCCAGCTACATGGCGCCCGAGCAAGCGCAGGGGTGGGCTCGAGAGATCGGCCACGCGGTCGACATTTATTCGCTCGGCGCCATTCTCTACGAGATGCTGACCGGGCGCCCTCCAATCAAGGGCGAGACCCAGGCCGAAACGCTGAGGCTCGTGATCGAAGAAGACCCGGTGACTCCGTCGCACCTGCGGCCGAAAGTGTCGTTTGACCTGGAGACGATCTGCCTGAAGTGCATCGCCAGGGACCCGCAGAAGCGATACGCCAGTGCGCTTGCCCTGGCCGACGACCTCGATCGATTCCTGGAGGGTGAGCCGGTTCTCGCCCGCCGCACGCCAGTCTGGGAGCGGGCAATCAAGTGCGCGCATCGACACCCGGTTTACACGGTTGTGCTGGGAATCGGCGTGGCCGCGGTCGGGTCTTTCGCCGGCTGGTATCTCGATTCACAGCATCGCGAAAATGATCGGGTTCGCGGCGTGTTGCAAACGGCCGGGGAGAAGGCCTCCGTCGCTCAGGGCGCCGTCGCGGAGAAAGACTGGAACAGAGCGCTTCCAATCCTTTCTGGATTGAAGAGCAGCATCGAGAAAGAGACGGACGAGCGCATCGCCCAGCTCCGACTTCGGGTCCAGAGCTTGAATGAGCAGGCCGAGCGGGGGCTCGCGGCAGCGAAGCAAACGCAACGCGCCCGGGACCAGATGGAGGCTGTCCAATCCCGGCTCGGTGAGTTCCGCAAGCATCTCGTCGAAGCCAAGTTCCTCGATGCGAGATTCGCTGGAATTGATCCAGCCAACGTCGCGGAGGCCACGCGCCGAGAAGCTCGCGCGAGCCTGGCGGCCTTCGGAACCGGCGCCCTGGGCGACGCCTGGGTGCTTGAAGCGCTTCCGTCTGAGCTGACTCTTCGCGAGCGCGATGAAGTGACAACCGGGTTCTACGAGCTGTTATTGATCCTGGCGGATGCAGTCGCACAGGCCCCGGAGGCTGAGCCCGCCGAGCGGGCCGCGCAGGCGCTTCGCATCATCGACCGGGCCCCGGGCGTCCGTCCCACGGCGACCCGCGCCTACCACCTGCGCCGATCGGGCTATCTCGCGACGAAAGGCGACCAGAAGGGCGCCGCCCGAGAACGCGAGCTGGCCGATCGGCTACCACCTGCCGACGCGTTTGATCTCTTTCTGATCGGCCGCGAGCTGGCGACGAAGGGCGATTGGAACGCGGCGATCGCCAACTTTCAGGCCGCAACCCAGAAGCAGCCCGACTATTTTTGGGCTCAGTGCCTGCTCGCGATCGGCCAGTTGCAGATCCAGGAGCCTTCGAACGCGCTGGTGGGGTTGACCGCGTGCTTGCATGAGCGGCCTGATTGCGCCTGGCTGTACCTGCTTCGTGGCGTTGCCTATGGCGCGGAAGGAAAACTCGCGCGCGATCTGGCGATTCGCGATCCCGAGCAGGCGTCGGCGTTCGCGGCCACTGCCGCGAAGCGATTCGACGCCGCCCTGGCCGACTACCAAACAGCCCTGCGACTCCTGAGCGAACAGCCCGGGACGCCCGATCTCAAGTACGTCCTGCTGGTCAATCGTGGGTATATTCAGATCGAGCGCGGCGACCTCGCTGCGGCCGCCCTTGATCTCACGGCTGCCATTTCGTTGAACGACCATCGCTTCGAGGCTTTCAGCGGGCTCGCCCACGTCTACCAGCGGCAAGGCTTCACCGACCTGGCCCTCGCGCAAATCGCCTCCGCGACCCGGCTCGAGCCCAGGCGGCCGGAGCTGCATCGCGCGCGTGCCGACTTTCTGCTCGGACTTGAAGCCTATCCTCCCGACCTGCACGGCGTCGTCTTGCACGACCTCGAAGACCAGATCCGCGATCGATCTTCGGACCAGCGCCGCGACGCGCTTTGCGAGCTTGCGCGGCGGCTGGATTGCGAATCACCTGCAAAAGGGGGCGTCGCCCTCGACAAGATCAGGCAGGCCGTGCTTTACCATCTATCGGGCCGCAATCGAGAGGCGCTCGACGCGTGTGATGACACGCTTGCGATCGCACCCCGGCTCGCCCTGGCGCACCAGTTGCGCATCCAGGTGCTGCTCGACTTGAGGCAGTACGACAACTTGATTCGTTCGTGCGACCAGGCGCTTGCCGCGGTCACGCGCTCGGCCGAGCTCTACGAGCTGCGTGGGATGGCCAGGGACAGACTCGGTGACTATTCCGGCGCGATCAACGACTACACGCTCTCGCTCCTGGAAAAGCCCGGCACAGCCCGCGTGCTACGGCGGCGCGGCTGGTCTTTTCTGCGCAAGACGCCGTTCGCCCCGCCGAAGCCGACTTCGACGCGGCCATTGCCGCCTCGTCCAGGAACGCCGACGCCCTGGCCGGCCGCGCCCTGGCCGCGCGTGCGCCTGCTCCGCCACGAAGATGCGATTGCCGACGCCAATCAATCTCTCGAGCTCTGCGAGAAAAACTGGCGGATCACGCTCAATGCGGCAAAGGTTTACGCACAGGCGGCCGTCGCCGCCGACTCCGAGTCACGCAAAACGGGGCCATCTGCCGTGCGGATCGTCGCGCGATACCTCGATCGCGCCACGGAGCTTGCCCGGCTCGCGCTCGAGCGCGCTCCTTCGGCCGAGCGATCCCAGATTCTCCGCGACACCATGATCCCCGACCCGCTGCTTCAACCCATCCGGCGCCGGCTGCAATCCCTGCCTACCAGCAGCAACCGCGGTGCGTGAGTCGACCGAAGAGCCGGGCCAAGCAACACCTCGGTCGCGGCTGACAAGCGTACACAGGCGCGGCGTACGTTCCGCCGTAGACGGGTGGTGGTACGGCGACAGGGCCAGGGCCTGCGTTTCCGACGGCGACCGGTATGGAACCCGCAGTCTGAGCGCAACTGACGCTGGTGATCGTCCCCGTCAACGTGCTTCCCCCGCTCAGCGTGAACGTGCTACCCGAGAGCGGGGGCGAAGGAAACGTTTCAACGCCGGGGCTCCCCGTCGTGCACAGCGGCAAGCTCGTCGCCGACAACGTCACGCTCACGGGCAGCTCGATCGTGACAGTGGTCGCCGGGCTCTGCGGCACCGTTCCCACGAGTTTGAAGGTGTTGCCCGAGGTCGTGATCGTGAACGGCTCGCAAGTCGAATCCATTCCCGTCTTCCGTCCTGTCAGAGCGGTCGTGTACACCACCATGTGCGTGTACGTCATCCCTTGAAACTTGAACACATGGCTTGACGCCGCCGGCTGGGACTGATCGTACGCAAACGAGCCCGAGAAGCTTTGCGTCGATCCCGACACCGTCCCGCTGAACGTGACGGTCACGACCGTTCCGGCCGCGGCCTGACGGGCCGTGACAATCAAGAACACGGTTAGCAGTGATCCAGCCAGGCCTCTGATCATCGGCTTCGCCATGGGATTCTCCCGCTCAGTTGACGACTCACTCGGTTCACCAGCACCGCCTGGGGTGCGTGAGTCGAGCAAAAAACCTGGTCAAGCAGCACGCCGGCCGCGGCGGGCACGCATAGACCGGGCAAGGTGCGGCATACGCATCGGCAGTGTAAAGTGGTGTCTGGATAGGCAATGTCAGTGCAGCTCGTGAGCTGCAAGTTGTCGACGAAATAGTCCCCGAGAAGATCGTGTCGCCGGTGGATTGGTTAACGAGCTTGAATGTTCCGGTTTGCTGGAACACGGACGTCGAGCCAGAATCGCAAAGCGGCAAAACCGTCGATGACACACTCACATTCGTGTGCAGGACGACCGTGACCGCGGTGGGGGGCGATTGCTGCGGTACTCTGGCTGTGACGGTGAAGGTCGTACCCGAGTTCGTGATCGTGAACGGCTCGCAAGTGGAATTGAGCCCCGAGGACGTACCGGGCGCGGTGCCGGTGTACGCTAGGGCATGGGTTTTCGATGCACCCTGGAAACTGAAGACATAGTTCGCGCCCTGCTGCACGCCCGAGAGCGACTGATCGTAAACGACGGAACCGGAGAACCCGGTACCCTTGAATTCGACCGTGACGAGTGTATCCGCCCGCGCAGGCGCCTGGCCCGCCATGACGATCAAAACACTCGCCAGGACGAATCGAGGCCACAGACCCATCGTCGATTTCGCCATGAGCGTCCTCCGACCACGCGACGTTACTTGCACAACTTGTGCTGTCTGCACAGAATAGGCAAATCAACTAAGAATGGTATCAGGACGATTTACTGAAGAAAACAGTCTGGAGAAATAATTTGGGTAAGATTCCGGATTTCGGCTTGTGAGTGTGGGTTGTGATAAGTTTGGAGGGAACTCACCTATCGAGCTGGCATCAGAGAGGGCGCCGAGGCGGTCGAAGCCGGCCGACGCCGCGCCAATCCTAGAGGCTGCCTTCGATGAGACACCGCCGCGCCGAGCTCTCGGTTGGAAAGATGGCAGGTGGTCTCCATCCGCGGAACGGGCGGCGGAGGGATTGGTTTTGCCACCCCTGTGTGGGATGGCTCGAGCGAAGGATGCTGCTGGTGGGGCCAGGGGATATCGCCGCCGCGGCCGTGCCGCTGCCGCTTGATTCGCCGCCGCTGGCGGCGACGATCGCGCCGCTCGCCGCGACATACTACGTCGTCTCGTCGGATGCGGGCGGCAAGCTTTTGGTCACGCTCGAGGCGCCTGGATTTGAGGCGCGGCTCTCGCTCGTCGACTCAAGCGGCCAGCCGCTCATTCAGAGCGACTCCTCGGCGAGCAGCGCGGGATTGATCGACGAGAACGTTCCCGCGGGGGACGACTTCCTGGAGGTGCAGAGCCTTTCCGGCGCGGGGGCATACCAGATCACTGCCGGCTTGACCCCGACGGTTCCCCCATTTCAGACGATCCCGACCAGTTATGCCGGTCATGCGCCGATCGGAACCGGCTACTTCTTCGGGGATGCTGCCGCCGGCAGACCTGGTGGCGCCGGATGGAATCCACGTGGGGAATGGCGACGGCACCTTCCAGAGCACGCCGCAAGATGGACCGCTGGCTGAACCGGGCTGGACCGTGACGGCAATCGCTGTGGGAGACTGGAACAACAACAATCTACCGGACATTGCCTTTACCGAGACGGGTCCGGACGGGAGCGAGGCCGACCTCTGCGTGCTCGTGAATGAGGGCGGGGGCACGTTCGAGCCGAGCTTGCCGCTGCCTGTCGACCCAGACCCCGACGCGATCCAGTCGATCGACTTCGGTGACGGCATCGTCGATCTGGCTGTCGCCGACTCGGCAACCGGCGACGTGGCGATTTTCGTGGGGAACGGCCAGGGAGGCTTCTTGCCCGGGCTGAACCTCGCCGGGGGAGAGGTGCCCTCGGCGATGGTCGCCGGTCGATTGGGTGACGGCCACGTTGACTTGATCGTCGCGGACGAAGGCGACCCGACAAACAACAATCAGGGCCAGGGCCTCACCGTGTTCCAGGCTGATGGTCCGGACGAGTTCAACCGAGTGGGCACGATCGCCGCCGGCCTGGGTCCGTCGGCGATCGTCGCCGGCGACTTCACCGGCAACGGCGACCTCGACCTGGCCATCGCCGATTCCAATTCCGACCTGGTGACGGTCCTTTTGAACAACGGCAACGGTACCTTCGCAGCCCCGCGCGTCCTACGCAGTCGGCAGCCTTCCGCTGGCGCTTGTGGCGGCCGACTTCGGCAACGGCCACGTCGACCTGGCGGCCGCCAACGCCGATTCCGACGACGTCTCGGTCCTCCTGGGCAACGGCGACGGCAGCTTCCTGCCCCAGCTACGGTTCGGCGCCGGTTCGTTCCCCGCGTCGCTCGTGACGCTCGAAGTCGACCGGCACCGGGCGGCTCGACCTGGCCGCCGGCAACCAGGGCTCGAGCGACATCTCCGTCCTGCTGGGCCGCGGCGACGGCACCTTCCAGGATCAGTTGACCAACCCCGTCGGAAATGGCCCGCTGGCGCGGTCTCCGCCAACCTCACTCACTCTGTAAATCAGATGTAATTAATATTAATGGCCACGAGGACATCATAACTCTAAATGAATACTCAAATGATATTTCCGTGCTTCTGGGAAATGGCGACGGCACGTTCCAGCCCGCAATGTCATTTCCTGCCGGGATCAACCTCACGGGACTGACGGTGGCCGATTTCAACGGCGACGGCCGAGAGGACGTGGCTGTTGCTGACGGTGGAGAAAGCGACGGCGAATGGGCGGGTGTGTCGATCCTCCTGGGCAACGGCGACGGTACCTTCCAGTCTCCGATCTTCTTCAGTGCGGGAGCGTATCCGTCGTCGATCGTGGCGGGCGATTTCACGGGCAGCGGCGTGATGGACCTCGCCGTCGCCAATAGCGATTCCGATGATGTTTCCATTCTCATGGGGAACGGACATGGAGGGTTCGTGACGCTTCCCCCGATCCCGCTCGGCGACCAGACGGGCGAGCCGGTGTCGATCACCGCGGGCGATTTCTGGGGCAACGGCGCGCTCGATCTGGCCGTGGCCGATCAGAGCAGCGACAGTGTATCGGTCCTCCAGGGGAACGGCCACGGCGGGTTCGTCGTCTTGCCGCCGATCTCTCTGGGCGACGATCCGCTCAATTTCCCGGTAGCAATCGTCTCCGGTGACTTCACGCAGGCCCAGGGCGCTCAACTGGCGGTCTTGAGCGACTCCTTTGACGAGCTGGCCAATGTGTCGATCCTGCAGGCTGGGGCCAAGGGCACGCTCGACCTCCTGCCGACAATTGACCTGGCGACCGCACTCTTTCCGTCCTCGATCACCACGGGCAACTTTTTCGGAGACGGCGCGCTCGACCTGGCCATCAGCGATCCGGCTTCGAGCTCGGTCACCTTGCTCCAGGGCGACGGTCAAGGTGGTTTTCAGGCCGCATCGCCGCTCGAGCTGGGTACCGGCACAAACCCGACCGTGGTCACGACCGGCGACTATAACGGCGATGGCCTCGCCGACCTGGCCGTCGCGACTCAATCTCCCAACAACGTGGTGATTGAGCTGAACCAGGGAAACGGTCAATTCACCCAGCCGTCGGCCGTCGGCATCGTTCCCCGCAACACGCCGGTGGTGGCGGACTGGACCGGCGATGGAATTCCCGAAGTGGCCATCGTTGACGGGGCGGGCGACATCCTTTTTCGACAAGGCCAGCCCGGCGACCCGGGCAGTTTCCAGTCGCCGGTCACTGTGAATCTCGGCCGCCCGTCGCGCGACATCGCCGCGGTCGTCACCGATCAAGGCACCCTCCTGGCCAGCGTCGACGCGACCGACAACGCCGTCTCGTTATTCGCTTACCGCAACGGAAGCTTCGGCTTTCTTTATTCGCTCCCAACCGGACTGGAGCCCGCCCAGATCGTCTCGGCCGATCTCCTGGCCAGCGGCGGGATCGACCTGGTGATCCGGAACGCGGGCGACGGCACGCTGACAGTCTACCTGAGTAATGGGAACGGCGGTTTCCAGTCGCCCGAGACTCTCATGGTCGGGCCGGACATCTCCGACGTCGCCGCCGCCGACGTGAATCAGGATGGCTTGCTCGACCTTCTTCTGGCCAACCAGACGGCCGGAGAGGTCGAGGTGCTCCTCAACCAGGGAGCGGCCGGCTTTCCCCCCCTACGCTGTACCGCGCCGGCGTCGGCCTCTCGGCGGAGGTCGATGGAATGGGCAGCTCGGCGCCGTCGATCAACAGCCAGGACGAAACCGTCGGCGTCGCCGCATTCGCAGCATCCGGCGGACCGCCCGATCTGTTGGCGCTCGACACCGGTTCCGACACGCTCGGCATTCTCGCCGGCCTGGGGGGCGGGCGGTTCGCAAACCCGACCTCGCTGGCGACGACAGGACCAACCCTGGCGGTTCGCGTCGCCGACTTTACCGGAAACGGCCAGGCCGACCTGGCGATCCTCGGCCCGAACGGACTTTCCATCTGGCTTGGCAACGGACAAGGGGGGTTCACCGAGCTGGCGAGCTATGACGTTGGGCCCAACCCGACCGGGCTGTCGATCGCTTACCTGAACGGAGACAAAACGCCGGACCTGGTGGTCGGCAACGCCTTCGGAGATGTCCTGGTGCTTCTGGGAGCAGGCAATGGGACTTTTCATACTCCGGAGGTGACCGATCAGAACGTGGGCCTGTCGGTCGGCTACTTCAAGAGCAGCGCGCAGCCCGACGTTCGTCTTCGTCGACCAGTCGCGTGACGAGATCGTCGTGGAGAATGGTCCCGGAGGGCAGCCGGCTGTGCTGGCGAATCGAGCCAGCGGGCTGCTCGTCCCCGGCGCACCTGTTCTGGCCGATTTGAGCGGTAATGGACTCCCCGATCTGATCGTGCCCAACACCGGCGGCAACAGCGTGCTCGTCTATCCCGGCCTGCCTGGAGGAGGGTTCGGCCCGGCCCTCAACGACGGTAACGGGTTTTTCACAGGGACGAACCCTGTCGCCGTCGTTGTTGCCGACATGAATGGCGACGGACGCCCTGACCTGATCGTCGCCAACGAGGGCTCGAACGACGTTTCGATTTTGCTCAATGAACCCTCCGGCAACGGCTTCACTTTCGTGCAAGGACCACGGCTTGCCGCAGGCGCCGGCCCGGTTGGGCTGTTGTTTGGAGATTTTAGCGGTGACGGCATCGCCGATATCCTTGTGAGCGACAGGGCATCCAAGGAGCTGACGCTGCTCGTCGGTCTGGGTGATGGATTCTACGATGACGTGAACCCGCCGACGTTTCCCTTGATCGAAACTCCAGGCGCGATTTTCGCCGGTCCGTTCGAGGGTGGAAACAGCCTCGACGTCGCGGCGCTTGACCCAGACAGCGGGGAGGTCACGTTGATCTCCGGTCTCGCGACCGGCGCGATCGCGCAGAGCATCATTTCATCGGGCGGCTCCGATCCGGTCGCAGCGTTCGCGGTACTCGGGTCGAACGGCTTTGAGGATCTCGTCGTCGCCAACAGCGCCGATGGCCGCGTGTCGTTGCTGGAAGGAAGCCTCGACGGCCTGGTCCTCGAGCAGGTCAACAACTCGCTCGCCGGCCAGAGCCCAACCGGGCTGGCCCTGGCATCGATCCATGACAATGACCTGGAGGTCTACGCCTCGGCGGAAGGCGCCGAAGCCGCGTCGCTTCTCTTGTTTTCACTTTCGAGTGCGTCCCCGGTGTCGAGCGGTCCGAGCCTGACGCTGCTCCCCTTGCAAGAGCAATCGCTGCCGCTCATCGCGACGCTCTCGTACGCGGACATCGATCTGGACTCGAGCGCGGAGGAGTCTCGCGCGGCACAGGGCGCAACCGCCGCGGTTGTCTCCTTGTCCGCCATCACGTCCGTTTCTCTGGGACAAGGCCCGTTCGGAAGAACGGTCGAGAATACCGGCCCAGGCGAAGAGGGCGAGCTCACCAGCGAGATCGACGCACCGCTCGCACCGGCGAACGACCGCGCAGGCCTGGAAGCGAGTCATGATGGGCCTCGATGAGGCTTTCGACGAATTCCGCCGCGCGATGCAACCGACGCGCCAGCCGGGTGGCGGTCCCGAAAACAACGGGGAGCGCGAGTCGCCCGCCCCCGATTCAGCAGAGACTCCGAGCGGCAGAGTCAGCCAGATTGGTCAGCCCGGTTATTCGCGAATTGTGGACGCGGCCATCGAGCTGCTCATCCATTCGAATCGGGCGCCGCGGCGCAATGCCGACGGGCAGGACCGCTTGGTGATGCTCGCACTCACGATCTCGACCTTGCGCTATGCCTACCCCGCCAAAACCGGGGCGCAAGCTCAATCACCAGGGGCGTGCGGCCCCTGGACCCTTCCAAAGACGCGCTTCCCATCGACATAGGTCGTCAGCGCATAGGTGTCCTTGATTGCATCTTCCGGGCACGATAACAGGTCCCGATCGATCACGACAAAATCCGCCTGCTTGCCTGCCTCGAGCGAGCCGATGCGATCCTCCAGAAACATCAGCCTGGCATTGTTGATCGTGTAAAACCGGATGGCTTGCTCACGGGTCAGTGCCTCCTCGGGGTGTAGCTGCCCCTCAAACCCTTTTGCCCGCCGGCTGATCGCGACGTACATCGCCAGGAACGGATTATACGGATTGATCGACCGCAATGAGCCGATCTTCTGCATGTGGTCCGAGCCGCCGCCGGCGGTCACTCCCGCCTCGAACAAGCTTCGCAGCGGCTGGAAGTATCGCAGGCGGTCGTACCCGAAATGAGCAGCCAGCGTGCGTGTATCCAGGTAGAGCCAGGCCGGCTGGATGTCGACCAACACACCCAGCCGCGCCGCCTGCTCAATGGCCTCGCGGCTCATGAAGTTCGAGTGAGTGATGCATGGCCTGGTCGGTGCTACCGGCATCGTCTTGTTGATCTCATCATAAGCGTCGAGCAATGTGTGAACCGCCCCGTCGCCGACGGAGTGCGCTGTGAATTGCAACCCGGCCGCGACCGTTTCTCGCACGATCGCGTTCAATCGCTCGGGTGGTATGAAGAGCACGCCCTTGTAGGCTGGATCATCGATTGCATAGATTTTGCTCACGCCCCAGGGCTCGCGCATGTAGGCACTGCCGGTGAGCATGCCGCCGTCGAGATAGGTCTTGATTCCGATGATCTTGAGCCGCGGTCCTCCTCGTCTCAGCGGATGGTTCGCCACCTTGCGGATTTCCTCACGCACTTTATCGAGGTCACCGGTTGTCTCGATGTGGTGCGAGATCGCCACCCGGATCGGCAGCGAGCCGGCAGCGTGCAGTCGCTCAAATCGCTCGATGGCCGGCGGGTTGGCATCGCGGTCGATGATCGACGTGATCCCGACCGAGTTGTAGTCGGCGAGCAGTTCGAGAAGGCGGCGATCGCGGTCGGCTTCCGTTGGTTTCTTATCCGGCGATTCTTCCTTGATGAAGCGCGCGCAGTTGCGCAGGATGCCGGTCGGCTCGCCGGTTCGCGGGTCGCGCTCGATCTTGCCGGCGCCCTCTACTCGAAAGCCGCGGTCGATTCCGCAAATATTGAGCGCCAGCGAATTGAGCGAAGCGTCGGGCCCAGTGGCGAACAGCACCGGGTTCTCGGGGGCAGCTTGATCGAGCTCGGCCCGGGTCGGGTAGCGCTGCTCCTTGAGCCTGGTGATGAAGACCTGGCGGACGATCACCCACCGCCTGGCCCCGACGGCCGCCGCGCGGGCGCGGATGTAGTTGAGCACATCCGAGATTGTCTCCATATCGGGCACGGGGTGGTCGAATTCGGTCAAACTGGCGTCGGACGGGTGCGCATGAGAATCGATCAGCCCGGGCAGGACCATCTTGCCGGCCAGGTCGATCACCGTCGTCGTGGGCCCACGAGTTGCCAGCACGTCCTGGTTCGTTCCGACGCGGATGAGACGGTCGGCTTTGACGGCCAGGGCCTGGGAAATCGTGAACGCACGATCGACGGTGACGACTTTCCCGTTGTGGAGGATGAGGTCGGCTTCCTGGGCAGGCGCGGCGGCTCCTCCGATTGCGGCGGTCGCCACAAGCGAGCGAAGTAGCCACTGCCGCAGGCGCACTGGGTTCATGATGCCCTCTTGCGAGCGAAACGACTTCCGGGGAAATATGGCCCTGCCGCGCCATTCTCGCCCCACCTGGCTCCGGCGGCAACCCGCGCGGGCTTGACTTTCGGCTCGAGGCCCTGCACGGTGGAATCACGCGATTTAGCGATTCGACCCGCTCCGTTGGAACGACTCGATGCCGAGGCTATTAGTAAAGACGACGAAGACGGATTTCTCCGCCGCCGAAGCGCGGCGAATCGCACTGGCGGCGCAGGGCTTTGACCGCGCGCGATCAGGCGGCCGCGTTGGACTTGCCGACCTGAGGCGGGTGATCCGCCAGCTCGGGCTGCTGCAGATCGACTACTGCAATGTGCTTGCACCCGCGCAGTACCAGGTGCTCTTCTCGCGTCTTGGGCCGTATAAAAAGTCGCTGCTGGACGACCTGGTCTACCGGCGGCGCGAGTTCACCGAGCAGTGGGCACACGAGGCCTCAATCGTTCCCGTGGAGAGCTGGCCCCTGCTCCGCCATCGCAGGGAGACCCACCGCGTTCGCCCGTATGGATTCGAGAGGTTTCTCGAGAGCGAGCCGGAGTACGTCGCGTGGGTGCTCGACGAAGTATGCCGGCGCGGGCCGATTGCCGGCGGCGACCTTCCGGAACGCGACCGCGTTGCGTGCGGGCTTGAGCATTCCTGGTTCAGCAGCGTCGGGCGGGCGGTGCTCGAGGCCCACTTTCGGCGCGGCGTGCTCGCCGTGGCCGATCGCCGGCCGGACTTCACCCGCGTGTACGACCTTTCCGAGCGGATCATCCCCGAGGACCACCGGGCAAAGATGCACGAACGAGAACATGCCGAGCGCGAGCTGTTGCGCGTGGCCGCTCGCGGCTGCGGGATCGCCACCGCAGCCGACCTTGCCGATTACTTCCGCATGTACATTCGCGATATGCGGCCGCGGCTGGCCGAGCTGGTCGACTCGGGCGAGCTGCGCGAAGTGCGAGTCGAAGGCTGGCGACAGCCCGCGTACGTCGACCCCGGTGCGCGCATACCCGAACGAATCGATGCGGTAAGCCTGCTTGCGCCATTTGACCCGGTCATCTGGTTCCGGTCGCGAGCGGCCCGATTGTTCGACTTTGAATATCGCGTCGAGATCTTCGTGCCGCAGGAGAAAAGGCGCTGGGGCTGTTATGTTCTGCCGTTTCTGCTGGGAGAGAAGCTGGTCGCCCGGGTCGACTTGAAGTCGGGCCGTGCCGATCGGACGCTGGTTGTCGGGGCGGCATTCCTGGAATCACATGCGAAGGCCCGTCCGGTGGCGATTGAGCTGGCCAAGGAGCTCAAGACCATGGCCGGCTGGCTCGGGCTTGAGCGAGTGAAGGTCGAGCGCCGCGGTGACTTTGCCGCTCCGCTGGCGGCGGCGGTCGCCAAGCAGGTTTGAGGGCCGGCAGAGCTGTGTGATGCTTTATCGATCGAAAGCTGGGTGCACGATGTCCGCTGCGTTCCCTTGATGCCTGCTGAGAAGCACGGTCTAATTTGAGTGCTCCTGTGATTCTTGGAGACAGATCATGACGCTTTCGCGACGCGATGAAGCTAGCGTGCAAAATGCCTTATCTGAGACCGTCGATCGCTCGAACGATCGTCGACCGAAAGAGACCGTGGGTGTGCTCGCTTCGGGCGTGGAGACCGCGGATCTCGGCTTCCACCTCACGGACGCGCTGAAGGATTCGACTTGGCCGATCGCATTCGAATCGCCTCAAGGATTTCCAGTCGTTGCGGGTTATGAAGTCCTTGGCGTGCTGGGCCGCGGCGGTATGGGTATCGTCTACCAGGCGCGCCAGACAGGACTCAAGCGGCTTGTGGCGCTGAAGATGATCCTCGCCGGAGCGCACGCCGATTCCGGAGAGCTGGCGCGATTCCAGGCCGAGGCCGAGGCGGTTGCCAGGTTGCATCACCCCAACATTGTTCAGGTCTACGAGACCGGGGAGGTCGGCGGGAACCCGTTCCTGTCGCTTGAATATGTTGATGGCGGCAGCCTCGCCCAGCGCCTCCGCGGCGTGCCGCAGGAACCGAGACTGGCCGCGGAGCTCACGAGCGTCCTGGCCGATGCACTCGAGGCCGCCCACAGGCGGGGTATTGTCCATCGCGACCTGAAACCCGCCAACATCCTGTTGACTCCGGACGGAGTGCCCAAGGTCGCCGATTTCGGCCTCGCCAAAGACCTGGACGGCCAGTCTGGGCGTACCCAGACCGGCTCGATCCTGGGCACTCCGAGCTACATGGCACCCGAACAGGCCTGGGGCCGGATCCATGCGATCGGCCCGTGCACCGACGTCTACGCCCTGGGCGCGATGATCTACGAGATGCTGACCGGCCGGCCTCCGTTCCGCGGAACGACCGTCGTCGAGACGCTCGAGCTTGTCAAGAAGCAAGAGCCAGTGTCGCCGGCCACTCTGCAGCCGCGCATTCCCAGAGACCTGGAGACCATCTGCCTCAAATGCCTGAGCAAGGAAGTCGCGGCCCGATATCCGACTGCCCAGGCGCTTGGCGACGACGTGCGCCGCTTCCTGCGTGGAGAACCGATCACGGCGCGGCCGATCTCGTCGTTCGAGCGCGCCTGGCGCTGGTGCCGGCGCAACCCTCTGGTGGCCTCGCTCGTCGCTTCCACTGCCGCAGCCCTTGTGCTCGGCACCGTCGTTTCGATCTCGCTCGCCATCCTCGCCACAGGTCGGGCCAACGCCATCACCAAGATCAACGGCGAGCTGGTCACGGCTCGAGACACGGCTAATCGTTCGGCGGAGGCCGCGAACAAGAGCGCCATCGACGCCGACGAACAGAGCCAGCTTACACTCAAGATGCTGGAATCCGTCATCTACAAGATCCAGGGCGAGCTCTCGGAGATTCCCGCCGCGCAAGGTGTACGCGGCTTGATCCTCAAGGAGGCCAGCGCGGGTTTATCACAGCTTTCCGACCGGCTCCGAGAGCGGCCAAGGATCGATCGCGTGACCGCCGAGACCACGCTCAGCCTCGCCGAGGTCTTCCGGCAGGTCGGCGACGGAAAGGGGGCCAAGGGCCCGGCGGCAGCGGTACCGCTTTATGCTCGTGCGGTCGATCTGTTTGAAAAGCTGCTTGAAGCGAGCAAGGACTCCGGCGACGCGCGTCGCGATCTTGCCAAAGCCTGCTTGCTTGCCGCGGTGAACCTCACGTGCGCCGACGCAAATCCCTGGGACGGTAACGCGAAAAGGGCCAAGACAGAGCCCGAGCGGCCCATGCTCATCGAGTCGCGCGGCTCAACGAGCGAGCCGTTCAGTTGCGGCGGCAGGATTTTGAGCAACACCAGTCAAGTCGCGATGCCGCCTTCTTCCTCGCGCAGGCGCTGTCGGAGTGGTCATGGCTCGAATCGCGGATGAGCACGCCGGAGCGTGCCCGGCCGTTGCTAGAAGAGGCATACCAGATCCTCCATGCCCGCGCAGACGGCCTGCCCGATGACGTCTGGTGGCAGTCCCAGGCCGGCACGACCGCGGAGCGCCTGGGTGACTGGTATTTTGACGTGAAGGAAGACTACGCCAGGGCCGATTCGCTGTTTCAAGAATCCCTCAAGATCGCCGGCAAGCTTTCGGCCGCGCATCCCGAAGACGAATCGCTGCGCATGAACCTCGCCAATGCCTGGTTCCGCGTGGGAGACGTCCGCGACAAGCGTGGTGACAAGATGGGAACGCTCGAAGCGTTCCAGAACGAATGCAAGACCACCTTGCCGATGGAAGTGACAGCCAAGGGTAATCTTCAGACTCTGCTCGACGTCAGCATCTCGTATGATCACCTTTCACGAATCAACACCGACTTGAGGCGCTGGGACGAGGTGATCAGGGTGGTCCGGCGTGGTTTCGAGATCCGCATTCCACTCCTCGCCGCCGACCCCACCAACCGACGCGTACATTCGCTTCTCAGCCGGCCGACCGAACGCCTCGGCCTGGCGTATCGCAGTCTTGGCCAGATCGAGAAGGCAGTCGAGGCCTATGAATTCAGTCTGGCTCACGTCGCGGGCTATGCCCAGCGCACGGGCGACCACAGCATCGATGAGCAATTCAACGGTATTCGAACCGCACTCGCCGCGTGCAAGGCCGAGTTGAGCGCGCGCGCCAAATCCAAAGAAAACGGAACGGAAACCTTGAGCCACATGCGGCAAGCGGCGCCTGGAATGCAAAAGCTGCTGATGGATTACTTGCAGAAAATCCTGACTGCGCGCGTTTATGACGTGGCGGTTGAATCGCCGCTGGAACTGGCCGCCAAGCTTTCCAGTCGAGTGGGCAACCAGGTCTGGCTCAAGCGCGAAGACACGCAGCCGGTCTTCAGCTTCAAGCTGCGCGGGGCCTACAACAAGATGGTCCGGCTAACGTCCGAACAGCTCAAGCGCGGCGTGATCTGCGCATCGGCCGGGAACCACGCCCAGGGCGTCGCCCTGAGTGCGAACCGCCTGGGTTGCCGTGCTGTCATCGTCATGCCCGTGACGACGCCGAAGCTCAAGCTTGATGCCGTGCGATCGCTCGGGGGAGAAGTCGTCCTGCATGGCGACAGCTACTCCGACGCTTACCTGCATGCCACCAAGCTGGCGAAGCAGCACAAGTATGCGTTTGTTCATCCGTTCGACGACCCGGACGTGATCGCCGGCCAAGGGACGATCGGCATGGAGATCCTGCGTCAGCACCAGCACCCGATCCACGCCGTGTTCGTCGCCGTCGGCGGCGGCGGGCTCATCTCGGGAGTGGCGGCCTACATCAAGGCGGTGCGTCCGGAGATCAAGGTGATCGGTGTCCAGATGGCCGATTCCGACGCGATGGTGCGCTCGGTGCGGGCGGGCAAGCGCGTGCCGCTCGAGCGACGTCGGCCTCTTTTCCGACGCGACGGCAGTCAAGCTGGTGGGCGAGGAGACGTTTCGAATGACGCGGGAGCTCGGTCGACGACTTCGTCGTGGTCGACACCGACGCGGTCTGCGCCGGCATCAAGGATGTGTTCGAAGACACCCGGAGCATCATGGAGCCGGCCGGAGCGATGGGGGTCGCGGCGATCAAGCACTACGTTGCGCCGGCACAAGCTGAAGGATCAGGTCCTGATCGCCATCACGTGCGGGGCCAACATGAACTTCGACCGGTTGCGCTTCGTCGCCGAGCGCGCCGAGGTGGGCGAGGAGCGCGAGGCGCTCTTCGCGGTCACGCTCCCGGAGAAGCGCGGCAGTTTCAAGCGTCTGTGCGAGACGCTGGGCGAGCGCAACGTGACCGAGTTCAACTACCGGATCTCAGACAAGAAAGAGGCACATGTTTTCGTGGGGCTGGCCACGGGCAACCGCGGCGAATCGGCCAAGATCGCCCGCGCGTTCGCCGAGGGAGGCTTTGCTGCGCTCGAGCTGGTTGACGACGAGCTTTCGAAGGAGCACCTGCGATACATGGTCGGCGGCCGCAGCCCGCTCGCCCGCGATGAGCGGTTGTATCGTTTTCAATTTCCCGAGCGGCCCGGCGCACTCATGCGGTTTTTGACAAGTATGCATCCGAACTGGAACATCAGCCTGTTCCATTATCGAAATCAAGGCGCCGATTATGGCCGCATTTTGATCGGGATTCAGGTTCCAGCCGGCGAGACGGCCGCGTTCCAGCAGTTCGTGGACACGCTTGGGTATCCGTACGTCGACGAAACGGACAACCGGGCCTATCATCTGTTTCTGCGATGACTGCGCGGCAGCCACGGGAAGCCCGAGCGAAGTAACCAGCACAATCGGCGTTCGCGCCGTTACCGTTGCTACGATTGCGGCAAACCCCGAGCAGCCGCACGTCGTGGTTTTCAGCGAGGCCTTGACTGGCGTCCTAAACACGTGTTACGCTTTCGATGATGCACGAGGTTGGCGAACTTTGATCGAGGTTCCAGCGATGTGTCCATTAATCGGGCCTCGCGTTCACAGGCAGTTCCGCCTCCCCCCCCCCCAATTAGCCGCCTTCGCGGCCGCAATCGCTCTCGCCGGTTGCGTGCTGAGCGTTCTTCGTTCAAGCAACGATTCCCGCCTGAGCCTCAATTCGGCACGAAACGGAGCGGAGGGCTGCCGTCTTAAGGCGAGCCCGGATCCGGTGGATCTTGGAATTCTATCACCGGGGCAATCGGCCGTCGCGAAGGTCGTGCTGCAGAATCAAACGTCCGGGCCGTTTCACGTGACCGAAGTGGACATCAGCTGCCCGTGTCTGTGTGTGGACCCGCCGTCAGTCGAACTCGCGCCCGGGGCGTCTGTTGAATTGGCAGCCAGGTTCGACCCTTCGCACGATCCCGAGTTTCGCGGAGGCCTTTCGATCGAGGTGACGGGCCGTTCCAGAATCGGAGAAGTCGAGTTTCGCACACGCGTCCACTTGGAAGTGCAGGCTACGCCAGATCGAGGCGCAAGTTGGCGACAACGAAGCTCGCAGCGTTCGTACGCGGAGGTGCGCCTTGACAGAAGCGAAGCAGACGCAAGCCGCGCAAGGAAAGTCCATTTCCTGGCTGGTGATGACCCTTATCTTCACGGGCGCGGGCCTGAGTTGTCTCGTGGGGTTCGCGTTTTATTCCTTTGGATCAATTGGCTCGGCTCTGGCGTACACTGCTGGGAATGCTCTAATTGCAGATCGATCATCGAAGACCTTCGGTAACGTACAGCAAGGCGAGCGCCCAGTCATTACATTTAATGTGACCAATAATTCAGAACGACAAATCACAATCCTCGGTGCAAAGACCCAGTGCACCTGCGTGTTCGCGGAGGAGCTTCCGCTATCGGTGCCGGCCCGGTCGCGGCGTTCGCTCAACATCGCAGTCAAGACCGATTCGCGAGACGGAGAAGTTCGGGAGCCCATTCTGCTTTTCACGGATTATCCTGACCAAAACGAGTTACGGCTAGTGGTTGGAGGGCGTGTCGTCCGTGCGGGCGGACAGCCGGGCCAAGAAAATCGAGGTGAGGTTATCTACTAATGGGCAAGAACTCACAGATCGCGCTTGAGACTTCGAGCCACGCCGCAAGCAGCCCTGGTGGGGACGTCGACGTTGTGAGTGAGGCGATCCCAGAAAGTGCGACCGCAGAGCGCTTCGTGCGGTCAACCTCGATCTTGCTCTTTCTGTTGGGCATTCTCCTGCTGGGAGTTGGAGCGATCGCTTTGTTCCGTGGACCTCAGTACATCCAGAAGGGAGGGCCTTTGCTCGTCGACGCGCCGGTCAAGTCATTTGGCGACGCGCCGCCGCGGACGCGGGTGGCCGTTACGTTCGAGCTGACGAATCAGTCGAGGCAGGCGATCACAATCTTCGGTGCGACACCCGTCTGCGGTCGTGAAGGTTGTGTGTATGTAGAGAAGCTGCCGCTCCAGATTCCTCCGCTTCGCGCGCGCGACCTTGTGGCGTCCGTCGAGACGAAGGAGCCAGGCGAGTTTGTCGGCGAATTCACGATTTTTTCGGACGGACCGGCCCAGCCGAAGTTTGCGCTGACGGTTAGCGGGCGGGTCGGCCTGGCGTCGGACGGGAGCCCTGCTGTCGGCAGGGGAGTCAAGGGAGAAGAGAGACGATGAACTGTCGCAGCCAGCCATTACGGCTGGCCCCGCGCACTCGCGCTGTGGCATCTTGCGAAGTTCTCGGCGCACCGTAGGAGAGAGAGTGGGTGAGCGTGTGAGCTTGTTTCGCATTTGCAACGTTATCAGCCCGGAGAGGTACTATGCTAAGACTCATCGAGACGACATCTTCGGCGTTCGCCGCAGCCTCGGTGCTCGCGGTGGCCCTTGGATTCGCAATCGTCGGTATGCCTTTGTGGGCAGACGAGCCACTTAACAGCGTGTATTGCGGAGGCTGCACCGCCGATGGGTGCCCCCAGTGTCCTAACCAATACGAGTTTTACTGTGAAACCAACGAGGACACGGGCTGTGGTTGCAGTTGCGAACCGCTGACCTACGGGGACTGCACGAACTCCCAATCAGGCTTGTACTGGAGATGCGAGCAGTCAAATTGACGAGCGGCGGCAAAGAGGACGCTGACCTGCGCCGAGTCAGCGATCGTTGGCCCCGTGTGTCGCAAGGCTGACCACCCGCCCGCGCGTTCTGGACCTCTCGAGCATGGCGATCGCCGCTCTCGTTGTACTGGGAGAAACGTGCAATTTAGCGTTGAGCCGCGTCATCCTCAAGCGCGAACGGCGTGTCGATTCCTGTCGCTCGTGAAGGGAGCAAGTCGGGCGCGAACCGCAAAAGTTGTCGAAACGGCTCGCAGTGAGCTCGGGATATTTGGAATCCTACGGTGAATACCCAGCCGGATCCGTGAAAGGCGAGCGTCGCACAGGTCACGGACATTGACGGATAGCTTCAGGGCGTCCGCGAGAATTTAAGCGAATCCTCTTCAGCGTGGTGACGGACGCTAGCTTTGTGGAAACCCCACTTCACGCTTTGGTCTATCGGCGAGGGCAAACCACGATGTGGTGTATGAGCTTGATTCGAAAAAAAGCGATTGCGCACGGCTGTACCTTAGTGCTGGTCCTCGTTGTCGCATCCACGCCCCGGGCGATCGTCGCTCAGGGGGATGAAGCGGCCATCTTGAAAGATCGCGTGATGAAGGAGCTTCCTGGGGCACTGGCGCGTTTGGAGGCGCTTTATTCGCACGTAACCATCTCCGGGACGTCGACCCGGGAACGATGGCGAAGGAGTTCGCCGCAGGGCAGGCCCGCAGGGGGCGAGAAGGTGAGCCGGCCCGCCCCCGAAGCCGCTATAGCCGGGCTGGAATCAACTTCTTCGCGTAAGGTCCTATTTCAGGCGAGCGGTGACCTCAGGAAAGTGTATCAGGCCGTGCTGTTCGACAAACTTTACGACAAAAAAACAGACTCCATGCGCGATTCGCCGAGCTCGCCGACCAACCCCGCAAAATCCGTCGTCTGCGTTGGGCGCGATTATTCGTTTCGGCTCCGCTGGCAGAAGGACGTGCCAATTCTGTCCACGTACGGAGCCGCGAATGACGAAGATACCAATTCCACCGTTAGCCTTTGGCGTCGTCTCATGATGGAAGTCCCGTGCGGGCTTATCGTGGATCGCCATCTTCGGGAGCTGATGTCGCTGCCGAGCTTTTCCATCGGAAAGATCACGAGGAAGCCAGGATCGCGCGGTGAGAACCTTGTGATCGAGTTCCAGTTCGCTCTCAGCGATCTGAAGAACCGCGTGCTTCCGAAGGGGTACGTGCCCAAGAATCCCCACCAAATCTGGAAGGGGTGGGCCGAGGTTTCACCGAACGATGCCTGGGCGGTTCAGGGCTCGGGCGCCGGCTCTCCCGACCCACAAGCGCAGCAGCTTCGACATGAGGTCTTGTACGGTGCGCAGCGCGACGGAGTTCCAATTCCCAAGCGCATTACTCTATTTGAGCCCTACGCTCTCAGAACCCACACGCTTGAAATTGAAAACTTCGATTTCGGACCTCGCCCGGATAGTGAGTTCACGCTATCATTCTACGGCCTTCCGGAGCTAAGCGTCTCGACGAGGTCAGCGCGAGTGAACCGTTTTGCCGTCGCGGCATTCGTTGCTGCGGTCGCTGCATTGGCGGCCTCCATCGGGCTGAAATTCTTCGTGAGGACTCGAAAGAACTCATGATCGCATCGGAAGCGGAAAAGCCGGCACTTCTAACTCGCTTGGGAGCGCCAGATGAAACGCCATCGCGCGAGAATCCTCCGCCCCGGCTTCACCGTCATCGAACTCTTGGTCGTCATCTCGATCATCTCTCTCCTGATCGGCCTTCTTCTTCCCGCTGTGCAGGGAGCGCGCGAGGCCGCGCGTCGTGCCCAGTGCTCGTCTAACCTCAGGCAGTTTGGCTTCGCGCTGCAAAGCTACCACGACGCGTTCGGCTCTCTGCCCCCTGGACGAATCAAGACGTACGACCCCCGCTACGCAGGTCCCAATCCGCCTTGCACCTCCTCGATCGTCGACAAAAACCTCGAGGTCTTCGCACTCGGATTCGTGGAGCAGGCGACCGTCTACAACGCGATCAATCAAAACCTGGCAATCATCGGCTGCGAGAACAGCACGATCCACGCGGTCGCGATTCCGATGTTCGCCTGCCCGAGCGACCCGATGTCGGGCTGGCCGCGCAACTTGAACCCGGGAGCCTTGGCACAATACGGCGTCTTCGATCCGGCGCTCATGGTCTTCACAAGCTACGCCGGCATGATAGGCTCGCTGGCCGTAGTCGCTCAACCGCTGCCCCAGAATGGTTGCGTCGTGCCTGTCCTGCTGATCGCCCAGACGAATGGCGTGTTCAACGACGTGTCCCCCATCCGATTGGCTTCGGTGAGCGACGGGTTGAGCAACACGATCTTCATGGCGGAGAAGGCAACGGCGGTCCTCCAGGAATTGAATATGCTCGACCCGAGCTACGCGGCCCAGCACGGTTGGTACATCACGGGCAACTGGGGCGACACGCTGATTACTTCGCTCTATCCACCTAATGCCTGCGACAGGGTCGCCGGAGCCTCGATGACGGCCTGGACAAACTCGGCATCCAGCATGCACCCGGATGGACTCAATGCGCTCATGGGCGACGGTTCGGTTCGCTTCATTAAGGATTCGGTCCAGTCCTGGCCGTTCAACCCCAACTCAGGCAATCCCGCCGGAGCCTCGCAGAACGGCCAGGGCGCCTGGGTAAATCTACCGCCGCCGGGTGTTTGGCAGATTTTATCAACGCGCCGGCGGCGAAATCGCAGCAGGTGGCGCCTATTAATCACTGCTTATTTGCGAGGACCGTATGATCAGCTACATTTGCTATGTTGCATCGAAAAGCCTCAACTCTGTAATCTGAGCCGGTAGCCCGGAAGCTTTCATCGTTAGCTGTGTTTATTATATCACAAGTGGCCTACGCAACCCGCAGGGCACGCCTTAGGCTGCGATCGACGATGCTAGCTCCCTCGCTGTGCGAGCTCTTCGCAACCAACCCGGCACGGCCTGGCTAGGAAAAGACCGAGACAAGGCCCGACGTCGTATCGTTCGAACCGCCCCCGGACCCCGCTCTCAACGATCGCTTGAATCGCTCGGCGGCGTGGCTCCTCGAGCGCATCGTCAGAATCAAAAGCCAGCGATGACGGCCGGCCGCTGCGGGTCATCGCCTGGAAGGACCCGACCGTCGATCCCGGGAATCCCAAGCTGCCGGCCGGGTACGTGACCACCGACACGTTACGGGCGGCCAAGGCACTGACTCTCTTCGATCGCGAGCCGTCAAGGAAGATGCTGGAGAGCATCGATTACCCCGGCTGGCCCGGAAACGGTCTGCACGACGTGCTCTTTCATCCCATCGATCGAGTGCGCGATCGTCGCGACGACGGGGACATCATGCACGGCCACTCGCTGGGACGCTTTCCGGCCGGCGCGGGCTTCGTCGTCGATCTCAGGGCCTTGCGCCAGCGATGGGATCCCGCCTTCAGCCCCGGGGCAACCGAGGCTTTTCGCCGAGCATGCTGTCAAGCCGCGCTCAACGACTTCTGGCACGGGCGGACCGTGCCAGCGCGACGAAAGGTTCTCGAAGTCATCGACGACTGGAGAAAGTCCGATTCCAGGCATCAAGCGTTCTGGGACGACAAGGCCGGTATTCCGGTCGACTATTTCAATTACGGCGGCTGGCTGGCGCTCTCCGAAGGCAAGCGCGATGTCTCCCGGCATTTCACGTTCAAGCTCGGTGTGCTTTTGCACGCGATTCGCGTGTTGGGACTGGTTAGCGAAATCGGCGCGCCGTTGCAAACGATGAAGCGGCGACTCTGGAGCGCGCAGACCGGGAGCGGTGGCGTTGCCCATTCTGTCGACGATCGAGCAACTGGCGAAGGCACACCCTGGCGGGAACCGACAGGCGAGGCGTCGGCAATCAAAACCCTCTCCGAAGCGGTGGATGCAAAGGCGCGTTTGGAGTCGTTGGAAAGAATTCTGCGGGGTCAGCGCTCATTCTGACCACAAGCGTTTTCGTTGCCACGCGCGTTGCTCATAGCTCCGCCGCCATGCCCCTTGACAGAGCACCGGCGGCCCTCGATCATGTTGGCTTGATTTCTGCCCGACGCGCGATTCGCACCACCCCCGAAGTCGACCGCATGAGCCCTGCATTTCACAAGCTCTGGACACAAGCGTTCGTCCGCCGGCTTTTGCCTGGGATCGTGGTCATCGTGTGTCTGTTCGGGCGCGTGGAAGCTTCGGAATTCTCGGCATCGTCTGCCTCGTCCCAGGCCAGAGATCACGCCGAGATTTGCAAATGCGGGAACAAATGCCGCGGCGGATCCTGCTGCTGCGGGCATCAGCAGGAGAGCAATCCGACGCGCGTTCGACCGCTCGACGGCGAATCGATTGCCGTGGGCGCGAGTCCGTGCATGACCTCGGCGCCGTGTGGCGAGTCGGGGCTGCCGAGCGCCTCCTTACTCCGGTGCGTTCGGCGAAGCCGCGGCTACCGCCATGTGCGGGTTCCAGCTCCAAGAGCCCGCGGGCCGGTTCCTTCCCCCGTCCCCCCGCTGCGTGATCCCCGACCGGCGGGCCTCCCGCCTCGATAAACCGCCGGAATGCCTGGCCGTCGTCTGAGTCTGTCCGGGCAACCGTCGTCGATGCCAGTCTCCCTTGGGTGCGCGCGCTTGTGCCGCTCGGCCCGAGGGAACGCAACGGCCATCACGTGATTCTTGGCGCTCCGCGTGGCCCGCGACCTATCTGGTCGCTGTCTGCACGCTGGTGCACGTTTCGCACATTTCTCATCCGGGGATTTCTCGAATGCGTCGTCATTGTCTTCGTCGGCGTCATCGCGCCTTCACACTGATCGAACTGCTGGTGGTCATCGCTATCATCTCGGTGCTCATCGCGCTGTTGCTTCCCGCCGTGCAAGCTGCACGCGAGGCGGCCCGGCGTTCCCAGTGCACAAACAACCTCAAGCAGCTCGGCATCGCCATTCACAATTACGAGGGGACCTGGGCCAGGCTCCCGGCGGGCCGATACGGTTACCCGTACCTGTGGTCGTCGCTGGCTTCGCTGCTCTCGTATATCGAGCAGGCCAACATGTACAACGCGCTCAACTTCGCGTTCGCGTCCGAGACGGGTCAGTTGCCTTATCCCGCCAACACGAGCGTGGAGTCAGCCGTGATCAGCGTCTTTCTGTGCCCCAGCGACGGTCAGCAAAGAGTGGACCCGACGAACTGGGGCGCGACGAACTATCTGTCCAATTCCGGCACCGGGACGATCAATAACGGCAACTTCAACATTGTCACGGGCGCAGCGTTGCCCGACGGACCATTTTACAACACCAGCGCGACTCCGTTCGCCGGAATCGTCGATGGTCTCAGCAACACCGCGGGCTACAGCGAGACGATCATGGGCAATAACATCAACACGACGGGTGGCTCGCCCTCCGATCCGAAAAGGCAATTTGCCCTGTTCAACACGTCAGAAATCCTGTTGACGTATCCGGCGTCCTATTTCCTGCCGCCGAGCACGTTCGTTCCCCCCTGCGCCACCCCGGACACGTGGGCGGGAGACCGGGGCCGCGAATGGTCGCGCGGCAGTTTCATCATGGCGTCTTATAACCATTTCTACATGCCGAACAGCAACTATCCAGACTGCACCGACGCCGGCCGCAACGCCGCGGTGACAGGACCGCGTAGCTTTCATCCCGGCGGTGTCAACATGCTGCTGCTCGATGGGCACGTCCAGTTCGTCAAGAACACCGTGAGCCCGATGACGTTCCGCGCGCTCTCGACGATCAGAGGGGGCGAGGTGATCTCGTCGGATGCCTATTGACGTGCCAGGCTTTTCTCCGCCGGCGCTGCCGCGTACACGGTCGGACGCCCCGGCCGTGTGTCCCGGACAGCGCACGTCACCGAGACGATTTCGAGGAGTTTCAACATGATCGAGACAGAGGAACCGGTGGCGCAGGAAGTCGTGGCCCGACTATCGCGCCGTGTGGCGATGGCACTTCTACGCAGGGCTTTTCTGCATTCCGTTCATCATCGTCATGGCGTGCAGCGGATCGATTTATCTGTTCAAGCCGCAGGTCGAGTCGTGGATCGACCGGCATTTTGACCATCTCGCGATCAAAGATCATCCTGCCAGTGCCGCCGAGCAAATCAAAGCTGCGCTCGCGGCGATACCCGGTTCGACCTTGAACGCCTACGAGGTGCCACAGGCGACTGGTGACTCCGCCCGCGTGATCGTGAGCAAGGATGGCAAGGCGACGCGGGTGTATGTGCATCCGGAAACGCTGCAAGTTCTCAAGACGGTCGACGAGGAATCTCGCTTCATGCGCACCCTTTTCAAATTGCATGGTGAGCTCCTGATGGGCAATCGCGGTTCCACCGTCGTGGAGCTGGCGGCGTCGTGGGCGATCATCATGATCTTGAGCGGTCTTTACTTGTGGTGGCCGCGCAAGGCGAGGACGCTGGGGGGCATCGTCTATCCGCGGCTGCGCGGCGGTTCGCGCGTGTTCTGGCGCGACATCCATGGAGTGAGCGGATTCTGGATCTCCGGTCTGGCCCTTTTTCTGCTGTTCAGCGGCCTGCCCTGGGCGAAGTTCTGGGGCGATTACTTGAAGAACTTGCGGCGGCTAACCGGCACCGCCGTGGCGCGGCAGGACTGGACGAACGGGCAACCGTCCTCGGCCAGCTCGAAGTCCGACACATCGCCCGGCGGGCACAGCATGCACGGCTCAGGGTCGGGCGGCGGCTGGCGCCGCAAGCGAGGCGCGACGCCGAGCGACTTGACCGCCGTCGACAGGATCGTGGCGACTCTCCGCCCGCTGGAACTCTTGCCCCCCGTGGTGATCGAGCCGCCGGCTTCCGGTTCGACCGACTGGACTGCGAAGTCGATGACGCCGAATCGTCCCCAGCGCGTGGACCTCGTCGTGGACGGCAAGACCGGTGCGATCAGGGAACGCAAGGATTTCCACGATCGTCACGTGATCGACCGGATCGTCGGGACGGGTATTGCGGCTCACGAAGGGCAGCTCTTCGGCTGGCCCAACCAGCTTCTGGGGCTGACCACGGCCTTGGGACTGATCTTGCTCGCCGTGAGCTCGGTGGTCATGTGGTGGCGTCGTCGAGACCCAGGCTCACTCGGCGCACCCGCCCCGTCGGCGAGCCCGCGCTTTTCGCTGGGACTCTTCGTGCTCGTCGTGATTCTCGGCGTTTACTTGCCGCTGTTCGGCCTCTCCTTGATCGCGGTCAAAGTGCTGGAGATGCTCGTTCTCTGCCGGATTCCGGGCGTACGTGATTGGCTCGGGCTGGAAGGTCCGGCCAGGGGAGGCGCAACAACCGCGACGATCGTCTAAGGAATTCTGCAGAGTCCAGGCTCTCCTTTCGCGAGATCCGCGCCCTCATTCAGCCACCAGCCCCGCTGCGTTCGGCTGCACCGGAATATTCGCATTCAATGTTGCGACTCACGCCGTTGAACAAGCGCCGCCAGGCAGGTCGCGAAGCCGCCCAACAACGCGATGCTGGAGGCTTCCACGAATAACATAATAATGCCGACACTCAATAATTGATCTTGGTAGCCAAAAGTGAAGTAGTAATGCGAGAAAAACATCAGCTCACTCACAAAAGCGCCGATCACAAACGCCGTGGCGAAATGCACCAGCCGTGGTTTTCCTTTCCCGCGAGACATTCCCACACCGATCGCGCCGCCAATAGCGGCAATCACGACCACGACCAGAGCTGTGCCCAGGAAGTTTCCGTCACGCGACAGTCTGAACGTGGCCGGAAGACACAGCACTCCCGCCAGCGCGGCGGCCAGTAATGATTTCATGCCGATTGACCTCCAGAGTTCAATACCGCGCGTTGTCAATTCATACTCCCTATATGCAGATCGAACCACCAAAGCGGACACCGTGCCGCGGAATTCGTCTTTGCCGATCAGGGCGAGAGCATCGCTCTCTACGATGTCACCGCCGCGCGATCTGCCAACGGTAGTCCCAAGTCTGCCGTCAAGACCCTTATCTGTTGAACGTCCGGATGGCGGGCCTTATCTGGCCTTCGCCGGTCATTCCGAGACCGAACGCTGCGCCTCGGGCGAAGTCGGGACGATGACCTCTATGACGAGGTTAAGATCGATCCAGCGTGTCTGGTAACCTTCGCCCTCGCCGTTCGTGATGACGTAATACATCGCCTCTCGCGGCCGTGGACTCGGGGGAATCGAGATGTACTCCGGATGCTTCACGTCGTAGACAGTCCCATCGACAAGCCGTAGTGAAAACGGCCGGAATAGTTGAGCGTGCTTCGCCTCGCGGATCGATTCTGCCGTGGCCATATTGCGCTTGCCGCCGAGCCTGGTATCGTTTGATTAACGGGTTGGAACAACCTAGTCGCGGATATCACGAAGATACTTGTTCGCGTCCACGTCTTGCCACACTTCACGACCCAAGCCGCGGAGATGGCCCCAATCGAAACCCTCTGAAGACGAATTCGAGCGATCCGGCCGAATCGTCAGGACGACCTCAACCTGACCAGGTGGAATGTCGCAGGGGATCTCGATCTTTAGAACTTGATCGGACGTGACCTCGGCTTGCACGGTTATTGATTTCATTTTGAGTGGTCCTCGATCCCTCGATCATAGCACGCGAAGACAGGCACGGACACGCGCGTCTCGACTCACGCCGGCGCTGATTCTTCACTCGTCGCATCCCGCACCACCAGCGAATACAGCGACGGAACGACAAAAAGCGTCGTGACCAGCCCTGCCAGAATTCCACCGATGACCGCTCGGCCCAAGGGTGCGTTGGCCTCGCTCCCACGGCCCAGCGCCAGTGCCATCGGCACCAGCGCGAAGAACGCGGCCAGAGCCGTCATCACCACAGGCCGGGCGCGGATCGAGGCCGCTTTGCGAATCGCCTGATCCGGCGTCAGCCCCTCATCCACTCGAAGATGTTGCGCAAAGTCGATCAGCAGAACCGTATTCGAAACCACGATGCCCACCATGAAGATCACACCAAGCAGGGATTGCACATTGATGGCTGTATCCGTCAAGAAGAGCATCGTGACGACGCCGAAGAGGCCCAGCGGCACCGCGAACAGGATGACGAGCGGGGTCAAGTACGACTTGAAGAGGGCGGCCATCAGGAAATAGATCAAGAGCGTCGCCAGGATCAGGCCAAAGCCTAGACTCCGGAAGGTTTCTTGCATGCGCGAGTATTCGCCGCTCAGCTCAATCGTTGCCCCCTTGATCAGCGCTCGCTTGCCGGAAGGACTCGAGGGCTCATAAGGAAACCAGACTCCGCTCGGTTGAAGGGCACCGAAACGATCAACCATGCGAGAGACGTCCGCGGCCACGTGGCCCAGGTCCCGGCCGTAGACACCCATGGTGAGGTCAATCGTCGATTGCAGATTATTGTGCGTGATTTCCGTCGGCACGAAATCACGCCGAAGCTGGGCGATGTTGCGCAAGGGAATCGCCTTCCCCTGCTTCGCGCTGGTGATCGGGATGTCGAGCAGCGTGTCGACCGAGTCGATCTCCTTCTCGAAATACTGCACTCCGACGAAGTACTGGTTCTTGCTCACCGGGTCGATCCAGAAGTTCTTCTTGTGAAACTGAATGCTCGAATTGAGCGCGGACACGACGTTCTTCATCACCTCGGCCTGATTGAGCCCAAGGTCGGCCACCTTGGCGCGATCGACTTCGATGATGTATTCGGGGTAGTCCAGGCGCTGGATGATGCGCGCGTCGACCACGCCGTTAATCGCGACGGCCTCGTGCTTCATCGCCTCGGCGATCGAGCGGGCCTGCTTCATGTTCTTGCTGGAGAGGCGAATGTTGATCGGCGACGACTTTCCCTCGTTCATCGCCGAGCGGATCATGCCGCCGGCATCAAAAGCAAACTCAAGCTGGTCGCGGAAGCTGGGATCGTCGCGGAAGCCGTCGCGCAGTATATGCACGCACTCCTGGGCCGAGCGTTCGCGCTCGTGCTTGAGCTGAACCTTCACGACCGCGTCCATCGGCCCGGCGTTGGGCGTATACGCCGCCGACAAATCGGCGACCACGCCGAGCTCCGAGATGACGAGCTCGACATCCTCGCCCAGCTTGTCGCGCACGAATTGCTCGACGCGCGCGATCATCTTCTCCGTTTCCTCGATCCGCGTGCCGCTCGCCGCACGGGCGTAGATCTCGAAGGCTCCCGAGTCGACCTCCGGAAAGAACTCCCGGCGCAGGCGAGGGCCGAGCACGACCAGCGTCGCCGTCAGCAGCCCGACCGCGCCCAACACGACGAGCAAACGGTGATTCAGGGCGCGATTGAGCTGGCGAACGTACCAGTGGATTCCGGCTTCGATCATCGATTCCCACCGGGCGAACGCGCTCTTGATCGCTCCGGCACCTGACGTTTTCTTTTCGCTGACTGGCTCGATTGTGAACGAGTCTTCGCCGGGGGATACGGCGGAATTCCCATGCGTATCGTGCGCGTGACTCGCGTGGTTGCCGTGGGACTTGAGCCAGCGCGCCGCTCGAGACGGCACAAACGAACGCGAAAGGACGTAGGCAGAGATCATCGCGAATGCCACACCTGCCGCCATGGGCCGGTAGAGGAATTCGCCGAGGCCGGGCATGAGCGCCAAGGGCGCAAGCACCAGGAGCGTGCAAAGGCTGGCGACAAGCTCGGGCATAGCCACCTCGCTGGCGCCGTGAAACGCCGCATCTTCGGGCGTTGCGCCCAGGCCCAGGTGACGATGAGTGTTCTCCAGGCAGATGATCGCGCTATCGACCATCGGCCCGATTGCCAGCGAAAGCCCGGCGAGCGTCATGACGTTAATCGTATTGGCCGTGGCGTAGAGGCCGATCAATGACGCCAGCACGGCGATCGGTATCGTCAAGACGGCGATCACCGTCATCTTCCACTCGCCCAGAAAGAGCAGGATGACGAGCGAACAGAGCACGGCCCCCAGCACGCCTTCCTCGATCAGGCTCTCGATCGAGTGCCGCACATACACCGACTGGTCCATGACCACTTTCAAGTCGATGCCCGGCCGGGTCAATCGCGCCTTGACCGTTTCGATGCTCTCTTTCAAGGTTTCGACCACTTGAAGAGTGCTCGCTCCCAACTGGCGGAAGACGGGGACATAGACCTGGCGCTTGCCGTTGACCCGCACGACATTCGTCTGGATGAAATTGGCGTCCTTGGGGGTTGCCACGTCGCGGAGGAATGCGGCATTACCGTGCTCGATTGCGCAGCGGAATCTCTTCCATGAGACCCACCTGATCAAACATCGAGTTGCTGTCGATGGCGTAGTCGGTCGTGCCGAACTTGGCGCTGCCGGCGGGGAGGAAGACGTTGTAGTCGTCCACGGCCTTCATCACGTCGAGCGGCGAAAGATGCCGGGCTTGCAGCTTGACGCGATCAAGATACATCATGATCGCGCGCACCTTGCCGCCGTAGACGAGCGGAGCGATCGCACCCGGCTGCGACATGATCTGCGGGCGCACTTCGTACCGGCCCACGTCGAAGAGGGTCGCCTCGTTCTGGGTCGAGCTGTCCAGGGCCACCAGACAGACGGGCGTCGCGCTCGTGGGGTCGTACGGGAGCACCACGGGGGGCAACGTACCCGGCGGCATCGTGGGGTATTCCCAGCCCGCCAGCGAATTCACTTCGGTGAGCGCGCCGCTGCGGTCGACATTGCTGCGGAAATAGTCGCGGACGATGCTGATCCCCACGATCGACCGCGATTCCAGCCGGCGGCCGCCGGACGCCTGACCGACTCCGCGCTCCAGCCGCGCAGTGATGTTCTTCTCGATGCTCGCGGCGGGCATGCCGCTGTAGAAGACCAGGGTCTGAACGGCGGGGCTGCGAAAGACCGGCAGGATATCAATGGGGATCGACGCGGCCGAAAGTCCCCCCAGCACGACGAGCGCCAGCATCATCACCGTGACGGCAATCGGGTTCTTGAGCGATGCGCGTATCAAGCCGTTCATGGTCGTGCGATCCGTTCAGAAGGAAGCAGAACGAGGAAGGCGTGGATCGAACCGTGTGCGGTAAATTACGTGGGGCCACACAGATGGGCGTCAGTTCGTCGAAGTCGTGGCGGAAGCGGGCATTTTTGGCGTCTCCGCGACGACGGCGAGGCCGTCTTCCAGGGGTACGCCGGCGTGCAGTACGACGGAATCGCTCGTGTTGATGCCCGACAGGATCTCGACCAGCGAGCCATTATCGGCTCCGAGCTCGACCGGCGTACGATGCGCGAGGCCCTGCCGCACCAGATAGACAACGCCGTGGGTCTGGCCGGAATGCTCCATGACGCAAGCGGGCGGTACGGTCAGGTTAGGCGAGACCGGCTCGAGCACGATCGTGGCCGTCCCGTACATGCCCTCCCGCAATAGACCTTTGGGGTTGGGCAGGTCGATCTCGACGCGCATCGTTCGCGTCGTTGGGTCTTCCGATTCGGCCATTCGTGAAACCGTGCCGACAAACATCTGACTTCCCAGGGCATCGACGGTGAATTCCGCCGTATCTCCCGCGCTGGTGATCGCGACGTCGCGATCGGGAATCTGCACGATCACGCGCATCAAGTCCGTGCGCTTGACCGTCAAGAGCGATGCTTGGCCCCCTTCGGAGGCCGATCGAATAAACGCACCCGGATGAAAAGCACGATCCGTCACCACGCCGTCAAAAGGGGCAATGATTTTGGTGTATTCGACGTTCACCTGCGCCGTGGCCAGCCGGGCTACGGCCACGCTCATGGCCGCTTTGGCTTCGGCAAGGTCGGCACGTGCCGATTCAATCTTGGCGATGGCCGTCGTTAGCTGGGCCTTGGCCTTGATCACGGCAAGCCGCGCCGTTCGCTCGGCAATCGCCGCGGTCTCGAACTGGCGAACGTTTTCATCCAGAAGCCGCGTATCCGCAGCGCGATCCGCAACCAGGCCCTTCACCCGCTCAAGTTGTTTGCGAGCAAGATCGAAAGACGAAACGAGCCGGTCAACGTCCGACTCGGCCTCCTTGACCGTCGCGTTCGCAGCTTCTCGCTCCCCTTCCATCGTCTTGATCCGGGCGTCGGCCTGGACGATTTGCGCCTTCGACGCGTCGACCAACGCCGAGGCTTCTTCAAGCGCCTTCGCCTCCCGCGGCGCGTCGATGACAGCGAGAACGTCGCCTTTGTGAATCCGCGATCCGATATCAACGGACTGCGTTTTCAAATACCCGGAAACCATCGCATACAGGTCAACGGATTCAAAGCCGATCACCGAGCCAGGCTGAACAGTCGTGCGCCGCATGCCCCCCTTGGATGGGTGCACGATCTCCACCCGGGGAACCGATTCTACAAACACGTTGGCCGCCCGCGCCGCCGTCTTGCCTCGCGTCAAGAAGACGGCGGTACCCAAGGCGGCGACGGCTGCACATACCACGAAGAGCCCGTAACCGAACCGCCGTCTTCGTTTCGACAACGTAGGATCCCCTTCGGCTTGACGCCTGCCCACCCTAAAATGCGGTTCCTTAACAACTTGAACAAAAGGAAGGAGGACCCGCGGCCGACATTTCGTGCCGCCCGCCCGGACCACTGTTTCATTGTCGCAGCGATTCGTCTTCAGTCAATATTCGCGCGATCTTCATAAAATCTTCATGTGGATAGACTTGCGCAACATGAACAGGAATTTATCCGGCGGAAGGCACAGAAAGCCATCGTTTTATGACGAAAAGGAGGGTTAGGAAACACTCGGGGCGGTGTTCACGCGGAAATGGCTGTGAGTGCAGTGCCGCCAAACCAGGGAGTAGGGCGATTCTGGGAGTGTACGCGTGCTTCGGTACACACGAGTCGGCTTGGCGATGGTTGTTGGGTTGACGGCGGTCAGTCCAATCTGGGCTCAGACCACAGTCACCCCGCGTTCGAGCGAAACGTCGATCCCACCGCCGCGCCCATTCCGCGCGCAGCAGCCGGGCCAGGCAGGCCCAGCGCCGCTCGGTGGTGCTGCCGAGGCAACGGAGTTGATGCCAGCGCCATTACCGTCAACCCGACGGGGGACGTCTGAAGGGGTGCCCGCGCCGGAAGGAATTCCGCACCGCGCCGAGGCGGAGTCGCCGCGTCCCCTCGGAGCGACGGTCGCGACAGTGCTCGATACCTCGCTGATTTCGGGACGATCAGTCCAGCCGATCGATCTTCCCAATGCGCTGCGGCTTGCCGGCGCCCGCGAGCTCGACATCGCGATCACTCGCCAGCGCCTGAACCAGTCGATTGCAGACCTGAATTATGCCTGGGCACAGTGGCTGCCCAGCCTCTTTCTAGGACCGACCTGGTATCGCGCGGACGGACAGGTGCAAACGGTGAACGGACCGGTAGAGAACGTGAATCGCAGCTCGCTCTTTCTGGGCGGCGTTGCGGCGACGACCGCACCGGGATTTGCGGCACCATCACCGGGCACCGGCTATCCACCACTCAATGGATCGAGCGCGGTTTTTCGGTTCTCAGACGCAATCTATATGCCGATCGCCGCGCAGCGCGTGGTGAATGCCAACAGGGCAGGAGTGCACGCCGCGAACAACGACGCGATCCTGGCAGTGGCCGAGGCTTATTTTGATCTGCAGCAGACCTGCGGAATGCTGGCCATCAACCGGGAAGCGGTGGCGAACGCCAAGGAGCTCTCGGATGTGACGGGCTCCTACGCACGCACCGGCCAGGGTCTCGAAGCCGACCACCGGCGCGCTCTCACGGAGCTATACCATCGCCGCAAGGATGTCCAGTATCAGACCGGCCAGTTGCTCGCCGCTTCGGCCCGCCTGGTGGAGCTCCTGGTGCTTGATCCTAAACCCGTTCTTGCACCCATCGAGCCGGCCGAGATCATCATCACGCTCATTCCCGATGACGTGCCGCTCGACGATCTGGTGATGCGCGGCCTCCAAAACCGGCCCGAGCTGGCCACTGCGCAGGAACTGGTTGGGGCATCGGTCGCGCGGCTAAAGCAGGCGCGCCTGCGCCCGTTCATCCCCAGTCTGGCCTTCAGTTATGCGGGCGGCGGATTCGGCGGCGGCCAGGGATCGTTCTTCGGAGACTTCGGTGCCCGAGGCGACGTTGCGGCGAGCTTGTTCTGGGAGCTCCAGAACCTCGGCTTCGGCGACGTTGCCATCATGAAGCGGCGGCGATTCGAGAACGAGGAAGCCAAGCTCCAGAAGCTCAAGATCGCCGCTCGCGTAGCCGCCGAGGTGGTTGCGGCCTACGAAACCAAGCAAGCGGCGACGCGCCAGATCAAGGAGGCGCGCGATACCGTCGCCGAGGCGATCGAATCGCTCAAGCTCAACATGATCAACATTCGCCAGGGCGCCGAGCTGCCGCGGGCAACGCGGCCGATCGAAGTTTTGCAGCCGATCCAGGCGCTCGTCCAGGCGCGCACCGACTACCTCGAATCGGTCCTGGGCTACAACCGCGCACAATATCGTCTCAACCGTGCGATCGGGCAGCCTTGACGCGCGGCCACAGAACCTTTCCTGACCGCCGGTGCCAGCCGCGTCCGATTTTCATTCCGCGGGGGATTGACCTCATGAGACATTTGTCTTAGGATACCAGATCGACAGGATCAGACCTTGCTATCAGGGTCGGAACGCTCCGGTCAGACGAGCCTCAGGACGGATGGTCGGAGCTAACCCATGGCGAGCATGGGGATCATCTGTTTCTAATCGTCGAGACGACACCCGATGGCCAAACGCCCCCCGACAATTCCCGATTCCGAGCTCGATGTTCTCAAGGTCCTCTGGGACCTTGGTCACGCCACCGTCCGCGAGGCGATGGACACGCTAAAGGCTGCTGGACGCGAGTGGTCTTATGCAACCGTCGCCACCCTCCTTGACCGCCTCGAGTCCAAGGGGCTGGTCACCAGCGACCGCCGCGAGCTGGCGTTCGTTTACAAACCCGTGATCTCCACGCAGGAAGTCCGCCAGCGGCGGCTTACCAGCCTGGTCGACAAGCTTTACCAGGGTGAGCCTGGATTGCTGGTGCTTCATCTCCTCAAATCCCACCCGCTCGAGCCTGGCCAGGCGAAGGAAGTCCGGTCCGTCCTGGACCAGATGATCGGCGAAAAAGCCAAGAAGAAATAACTACCTTCTGGCAACGTGGCCACCGATACGAGATAATTAGGAGTCAACCCCCGGCTCAGGGGGCGAGTCGGGCGTGCGCACGTTCTCTATCTTGCTTCACAGGATGAAGGCGAGATGGGCAGACCCAAGCGGTGGTACGACCCCGAGGCCGCTGTATCCGTTCGGGTTGTCGGGCGAGACGACCCGAATGAGTCGTATTGCTCAATTCGCTGGCGTCATCCCCGGGTGGACCCCACGCTGTGGGAGTGCCTGCGGTATCCCCTCACTGACGGACCCGGGCTCGGGCTGCTCTTTTTCTTTCCCCCCATCCTGTGGTTGCTCTCCCTGCCGATCTTCGACATCATCGCGGTGCTCCAGCCCATGACGAAGGGAGACTGGAGACTCGGCCTGATGGTCGTGCCGGTGATGATTCCGGTCACCTTCAGCTTCCTGATGATTTTTGGATACGGGATCGTGTTCCTGGGGCACATGCTGGTGGCGAGCTCGCTGGGTGAAAACGACCACCCGAGCTGGCCCGAGTGGCATCCGGCCGACATCGCCGAGGGGTTCATGCGCTGGATCTGGGCGATGGTCGTCGGCCTGCTGGTGGGGGCCGGACCGATTGCTCTCTACTGGTTCAACTGCGGCAAAATCGACGTGTTCGACTGCCTGGTCTTTTCCTTGATGATCATGATGGCGGCGGGTTTTGGCCAGATGGCGCTGGCGGCGGCTTTGTTGCACGAAAACATCATCGCGGCGAACCCGATCACGGTGATCGCAGGAATCTTTCGCATTGGCTGGCCTTATCTGTGGCCCTGCCTTCTGGCGGGCATCTCACTGGCGTTTGCGGTGCTGGGAGTGGCCGGCCTCTTGTATAGAATGCCGAAAATGTGGATGGAGGCCGTCGCGCTGTGGGCGTACTGGGTGTTCCTTTTCTACCTGTGCATGGTGTCGATCCGGATGATGGGGCTGACCTACCACGCGCACGCCGCGGACCTGGGCTGGTTCCGGCGCCGACCGCGGTGGGCGACCTCACGGCATCACGGCAAGTTGTATGCGAATTCGTGATCGTTCTTCAGGATTCGCGCGTGCGCCCTGGACGGCGAGCTCGAAGAGGTCCATCGGACATGCTTCGACAAATCTGAGCCGTGCGAGGCGCGAACCCGACGCATCGATTGAGACCGCGACGAGGCGGCATTCGACCGGTGTGGTCGCAAGAGACCCTGGTGAGAGCGTGAGCCAGATCGGTTCTTGCGCGGGTAGCGGTGCGTCTGTGATCACGGCCGCGCCGCCACCGCTGATGTTGATCAATCGACCCGGGAAGGACTGCTCGATGTTCCGATCGAGCCAGAGCAAATTCCGCGGGTCTCGCGAGCCGGGTAGCGCGTCCAGAGGCGATGTTCTTCGTGCCGTTCGAGCACTTCGCCGAGCGGCAGCCAGGTTGTGAAGTGCAAGCGGACGATGTGCTTGCCGGACCGCTCGGCGGATGTGGCGACGACTCGGGCTTCGAGGCGTTCTCTTCCCGCTGCGCCGGAATCCAGCTTGATCCAAGCGGTTTGGTCCGCGGCCGGAGCACGGTCGGCAAGCACCGCGGCCCCCGCCCCGCTCATATCGATGACGGTCATCCTGCAAGAGATCTGCTGGCGGTCTTCGCACCACTCGAGGGTTCCGGGCGCGTCGCGAAGGCGATGGCGAGGGGTTTGACGCCTTTCAGGAGTTGACGCGTCCCTTGAATTGACTTCCGATTCCATCCTATGATCAGCAAGTTGGGGCGCCAGCATTTGGCGATCCTCATCGCTCAGAGAGAAATCGAAGCGAGGGCGGCCGTGGCGACTGGGTCGAGGACCGGCCGCGCCGGAGATGACCTTCAAAGTAAGCATAGGTCCGTCTTGACGCCGACGCTGAAAGAAAAAAGGGGTGGCTCCCGTGGATGCCCAAGCTAAAAGGATCGAGGTCGGCGAGCAAGTACTTCAGAAATTCGACGACTTCACCCTGCACGCTCTCGATCGGCTCGTGGATCTTGCCGGGTCGATGTACATCTTTCGGGTCGAGAAGATCGAGGGCCCGATGCTCTTGCTCAAAGCCGAGGAGGAGACGGTGACCGGTTGGGCGAGTGACGACTCCGTGGTCGCAATCGAGCGCGGAATCGAATTTTTCGACGAGCGGGTGTGCACCCATCCTCTCGACGCGTTTCCCAGGCTGATGCTCGCAAAGATCTGGTGCGAGAAGAAAGAGTACGACAAGGCAGTGGCTGAGTTCACGGAGGCCATCAGGCTCGAGCCGAACGACACTACCGGATTCGCGGGTCGGGCCTACGTCTGGTTCGAAAGAAAGCAGTATGACAGCGCATTAGCCGACCTGGGCCGAGCCATCGGCATCAGGCCGGATGACGCACGCAGTTTCATCGCCCGCGGTGATGTATGGGGCCAGAAAAGGGAGTACGACAGGGCGATCAGCGACTTTACCGAGGCGATCGGTCTCGACCCCAGCTCCGCGTACTCGTACGGCAATCGAGGCTTTGCCTGGTATTCCAAGAAGAAATACGACGAGGCGATCGCCGATTGCACGGAGGCCGTTCGGCTCGATCCCACAGATTCCAAGGCGTTCGCCATTCGCGGCAACGTCTGGCTCGCCAAGCAAGAATACGACAAGGCGACTAGTGACTGCAGCGAGGCCATCCGGCTTGATCCCAAGGACAAATACGCCTACAACGTCCGCGGCAACGTCTGGTGCGCCGAGCAACAGTACGACCAGGCGATCGCCGACTACAGCGAGGCTATTCTGCTCGATCCCGAGTACAAATACGCTTACAACGGCCGCGGGTGCGCCTGGTTCGCCAAGCGAGATTACGACAGGACGATCGCGGACTGTAGCGAGGCCATCCGGATCGATCCCGGTGAAAAATATCCGTACATTCTCCGCGGCCGTGCGTGGATGAAGAAGCGAGCGTACAAGAAGGCGCTCGCCGATTTCGACGCCGTCCTCCGCCTCGATCCAAATGACAAAATGGCCCGAGCCTGGCGCGCGAGGGCGCTCTTTGAGTCGGTCTTTTTGTGGAGGGTTTGTCTGTATGCGGCCGGAGTCTACGGCCTGATCTGGGTTGCTCGAGTCTGCGTGGGATGGCTCATGCGTTAGGCGATTCTCGGCGTCTGCGATTCATTCGTGAATTTCGCAGGGGAGAAGTCGATTGTCAGGCTAAAGCCTGACCTACTCGGGTCACTTCGTTCCGGCCCCGCCGAGCTTGATCAAGAGCACGATGGCGACGGAGTAGAAGATCACCAATCCGGTGGCGTCAACCACGGTGCTGATCAAGGGGGCGCTCACGACGGCGGGGTCGATGCCGAAGCGTTTGGCCAGGAGCGGGATCACCGCGCCGACGCTGTTGGCCCACATGCAAATGAAGAGGATCGCCAGGCCGATCACGGCTGCGAAGGCCGGGTTGCCGTGAAGCGCCCAGGTGTAGAAGAAGCCGATGCCGCCCAGAAGCGTTCCCAGGAGCAGGCCGGTGAGCCACTCGCGATAGACCACCTTGAGTGCGTGCGAGCCCTGGATCTCGCCCAGCGCGATGCCGCGAATGATAGTACCCACCGTTTGACTACCGGCGTTGCCGCCGGTGCCGATCATGAGGGGGATGAAATCGATCAGGTCGGGAAGGCGAAGCTGAACGCCTTTGAAGTAGTGCGAGACGTACTTGGTCAGAGTGCCGGCCAGGAACAGGAACAGCAGCCAGCCCACGCGCCGGCGCACGCCTTCGACGAGCCGCCCTTGCCAGTAGGTTTCTTCGTTGGCCTCGGTGTCGCGGGAAACGCCGCCGAAGGCGAGGATGTCTTCGGTTTGCTCCTGGCGCAGGATGTCCATGGCGTCGTCATGGGTGATGATGCCCAGGAGCATATCGGAGGCGTCGACCACGGGGATGGCGAGCAAGTCGTACTTGTCGATCTGGCGAGCGACCGATTCCTGGTCTTCGTCGACACGGGCGAGGATGACGTCGCGCTGCATGACGTCTTCGATGACGGCCGACCGGCGTGACAGAATCAGCCGCTTGAGCGAGATGAATCCGATCAAGCGGCGCTTGTGATCGACGACGTAGCAGTAGTAGATCGTTTCGCGGTCGGGGGCCTCGTGGCGCAGGAGGTCGAGGGCGTCGCGGACGGTGATATGTGGTGGCAGGGCGACGTAATCGGTCGTCATGGCGGCGCCGGCGGTGCCGGGCTCATAACTGCCCAGACGGCGGATATCCTCGCGCTCGGCCTGGGCGAGGAAGGGGAGCACGGGGTCAACCACGTCTTCGTCCAGCCGGTTGACCAGGTCGGCCCGCTCGTCGTGCGGCATCAAATGGAGCAGCTCGGCGGCGTCCTTGGGGGGCATCGCCTTGACAAGCTGCGCCTGGCGATCCTTTTCGAGGTAATTCAAGACCGCGGCGCGGTTGCGGGGGGGAGGACGTCGAAGACGGCGTCGGAATCCTGGGTGTCGAGGTCATCCATCAACTCGGCCAGACGCGGCGGGGTGATGCTCGACGAAGAAGTCGCGCAGGCCGGCGATTTCTCCGTCGCGAATCAGCTCGCGGAGGTCGGGAACGAGGAGCGGATTATGCATGGGCCCTCACCACCAAGTCGGGGAGGCCGTGGCCCATGGATCAGCGGCGGCCGATCACGGCTTTGCCGACGTAGGGGCGCAGGACCTCGGGAACGTCGATCGAGCCGTCAGCGCGCTGATAGTTCTCCAGGATCACGATCAGGGCGCGGCTGACGGCGACGGCCGTTCCGTTGAGCGTGTGGACGAAGCGGGTCCCTTTCTGGCCGGTGGGGCGATAGCGAATATTCAGCCGCCGCGCCTGGTAGTCGGTGCAGTCGGAGGTGCTGGTCACTTCACCGTACTCGCCGTGCTCTCCGCGGCCGGGCATCCAGGCCTCGACGTCGTACTTGCGATAGGCAGGGCCACCCAGGTCGCCGGAAGCGATGTCGAGAACACGAAATGGAATACCGAGCGACTCGAAAAACTTTTCCTCGATGGCCAGCATCCGGGCGTGAATCTCGCCTGAGGATTCCGGCGTGCTGAAGGCGAACATCTCGACCTTGGTGAACTGGTGCACGCGATAGAGGCCCCGGCTGGCCCTGCCCGCGGCCCCGGCCTCGGTGCGGAAACAGTGCGAAATACCCACGTACTGAAGCGGGAGATCCGACTCGGCCAGAACGTCGTCGGCGTGCATGCCGCCGAGAGTGATCTCGGCCGTGCCGATCAAGCTCAGGTCGCTGTCCTCGACCGAATAAACCTGCGTCTCCTCGCCGCGCGGCGTGAACCCGATCCCCTCCAATATATTATTACGCGCCAGGTCGGGCGTGACGATGGGCGTGAAGCCTGCCTCGATCAGATTCTTGAGTGCGAGCTGCTGGAGCGCCGAGGTCCAGGAGCACGGCGTCGTTCTTGAGGAAGTAGAATCCGGCACCGCTGACTTTGCCGGCGGTTTCAAAATCGATCAGGTCGAGGGCCTTGCCCAGCTCGACGTGGTCTTTGGGCTTGAAGTCGAACGGTGCGCGGAGTGCCGGATTTGCGGATCTCGCGGCTGTCTTCCTCGGTACGGCCGACGGGTGCGTCGGGATGTGTCAAGTTAGGGATTCGGCGCAGCCGCAGGTTGAGCGAGCCCTCCAGGAGACGGAGCTGATCCTCCTCGTCGGCGACTCGCGACTTGAGCGCCTTGCCTTCCTCGATCAAGGCCGCGCGTTTCTGCGAGTCGCGCTCCTTGCCGGTGGCCTGGGCGACTTCATTCTGGCGCCGGCGGATTTCCTCGACGCTCTGGAGCAATGCCCGGCGCTCGCCCTCGAGCTCGATGGCGCGGTCGACATCCTCCAGGACATCGGGCGGTGTGTTCCGGTTCCGGCAGTTCTCTTTGACCGCCTCGGCGTTGGCGACCACGTACTTCACGTCAAGCATGTTACTCCCTTTTCAACTTGACCCAAGCTCGGCCAGCAAATAAGCATTCGACTTGATGCCGCGATGGAAGTCGGCGATCGCGAACTTCTCATTTGGCCCGTGTAGGTTGTCGTCGTTCTGGCCCCAGCCCAGAAGCAATGTGTCGACTCCCAGTTGCTGCTTGATCAGGCCGACGACCGGAATCGAGCCGCCCTCGCGGATGAAGACCGGTTTCTTGCCGAAGCCGATTTCGATCGCCCGGACGGCAGCCCGCACGCCCGGGGTATCGGTGTTGACCAGGACCGCCGGCGCACCGTGGTGGGTGATGATCTCGTAGGTGACTCCCCTGGGGCAAACCCGGGCGACGTGGTCGCGGAATTGCTTCTCGACGGTCTTGGGGTCCTGGTCGGGAACGAGCCGGAAGCTCAGCTTGGCGCCGGCCTTGCAGGGGAGCACGGTCTTGGGCCCGGGACCGGCATATCCGCCAAAGATCCCGTTGACGTCGCAGGTGGGCCGGGCCCATTTCCGCTCCAGCGTCGTGAAAGAAGCCTCGCCTTCCAGACTCGTCACGGCCAGATCGGCCTGGAACGCTTTCTCGGAAAAATCGAGCGCGGCGAATTGCTTTCGTTCCCAGTCGGCCAGGGGTATGACGCTATCGTAGAACCCCGCGATCTGAATTCGGCCGTCGGCCGCTTTCAAGCTGGCGAGGATCGTCGCCAGGGCGTTCAGCGGGTTGGCGACGGCGCCGCCGTAAGTTCCGGAATGCAGGTCGCGGTTGGCGCCTTGCACCAGGATCTCGAAGTAAGCCAGGCCTTTCAGTCCGTAAGTGATTGCGGGTGCTCCGGGGGCAAACTGGCTGCTATCGGAGATGACGGCGTAGTCGCAAGCGAGGCGCTTGGCCTGGTCGGCCACGTACGCTTCGAGGTTGGCTCCGCCCACCTCTTCTTCGCCCTCGATCAAGAACTTGACGTTGACCGGCAGCTTGCCCGAGGTCTTGAGCCACGCCTCGGCGGCTTTCAGATGCGTGAACATTTGACCCTTATCATCGGTGGCGCCGCGGGCATAGAGGTTGCCGTTGCGCAGGGTGGGTTCGAATGGGGGCGAGAGCCACGGCTCGAGCGGCTCGGCGGGCTGGACGTCGTAATGTCCGTAGACGAGCAGGGTCGGCTTGCCGGGGGCGGAGAGCCATTCGCCAAAGACGATGGGGTGGCCCTTGGTCTCGATGAGCTCGGTTTTGACGCCCATCGAGGCCAGGTCGTCGCGCACCCAGACGGCGGCCCGGCGGGTGTCGGCATCATGGTCGGGCTGGGCGCTGACGCTGGGAATTCGGATCAGGGCTTTGAGCTGCTCTTCGAAGTCGCTCCGATGGGCCTCGAGATAGGCCTCGACGCGAGCCATGTCCATCGCGATCTGCCTCCCGTGCATGGGATCTTGTGAAGCACTCAGTCCGTCGCGCCTGGCGGGCGAGCGGAGGGGAAGGAGAGTATAGCATCGAGGCGCGTCAGGGGGCGAGGGGCTCGCTGCCGGTCAAGACGGGGCGGTTGTCGGTTCGGGACGACTGAGCGCGCCTCAAATGATGACTGCACTACAGCGGGAGTGGATTGTTGAGTTTCGGAATCAACACGAGTCGTTTTTTGGATCGAAGGGCTTGTGCTCGGTGGGTGTAAACGCTTACAAAATGCTGGCCAGGCGATTGTACGGTTGACTTCTGCGGTTGAGAGTCCATATTTTCCAAAACTTGACTCAAGTTTTTGCTACACAGAGACGCACGACCGAATCGTCTGCGGTGCGTTTTTCTTCCGGTATCGAATTTGCGAAAGCACCCGGATGAGTGGATTCGTGTGTGATTCGACTCGATGGGTGAACGCAATTTCGCGGAGGACGACGTGGCAGTGCGAGGGCCGGTCACCCAAGTTGGATCGGTTCCTGGTTTGTGGTTTCGAAAGTGGTGTTCTGATCACGCGCGGGATCGAGCACCGGCTCTTCTTTTGAAAATCTGGGGAGACTTGGCCGGATAGCGAAGCCGCGCGTGGTATATATGTGAAGAGGCGTTTTGAAGTGTCGCCAATGGACAGGCGCCCGTCCCCGGGGTGGGTTTCGACTCCCTTGGGCGCGGTGTCAAGCGGATGCCTGGGATGGCTTAGCTTGGGAATGACACCCAAGACCGTTTGGCGCGGTGGCCGAGGGTTTCGTCGCACCTATCCCGAAGTTCGTTGCAGTTTAGGAGGGGAGCCTGTTCGATGAGTTTTATTCAACGCTTCCTCGAGCGTGTGCTGCGGAATAATCCGGGTCGTATGACTCGTACTGGTTTTGACGATCTTACGCAGGATCAGCTTGATGCTCATTTACGGATTGGACGATACGGCAGCTTTGCTCTGACGGAAGCGGTTCGCCCTTCGATCGGCCTGGAGGTCATTCCGCGTGCGGGTTACCGGCGCGACACCTACTGCGAGCCGGAGACCGGCAGCAAGATGCCCGTTCTGGCCGCGTCGGTCTCGGCCGAGAACCTGTTCGACCTCTTCATGGACCTGCTCGACCCGCTGGGCGACGTGGTTGACGTCGTCATGGAGTCGAGCCATGACTCCGAGCCCGGCTTGCACGCCGACCTGTACCGCGAGCACATTGATACGGTGATTCTCAAAAGCACCCTTTACGATTACGAAAACCTCCTCTTGAACGACGGCTGCACGGGAATGGCGGCGCTCAACCCCAACGGTCCGATGGAGGTGCAGTTTGACGAGCACAAGCTGATTTTCGTGTACGCGCACGATCTTCAGCCGTTTGAGAAGATCCTGATCGAATACGGTTTGAAACGAGACGACACCTTGAAGTTCATCTCGGAGGCCGAGCATCTGCACTCGACCGACGACGAGTACCACGAGAAGTTCGAGGAAATACTCTACCGGCTGGGCATCGACCGCTGAGCGACTGGACGAATCGGCTACACGCGCCTCTGCGAGGGGCGGGGCATTCTGAGGGTGCCCTGCCCCTTGTTCGTTTGATGGTTCGCCGAAGGACGCGACGTTCATGGGGTCGGCGGCAGTAGGGCTTCGCGCCCCCTGGGCCTCGACCTCAGGTCGGCGACGGCGCCGTGCCCGCAGAGCGGGTTTGTACGCCCATCGACCGAACCCAAATCGCGATGCATGTCCTGGCTCTTTGGCTCCTCGATCCTGTGCTCCCGAACCGTCGTGGCCATCTCCAGGACGTGGGACTGGAACTCCTCGGTATTGGTGGCCTTTCTGCCCGTCTTGCCGTAAGATTGGCCCTGGGAGCAAGAACCAATGGCGACCGAACGAGCGAACGACCTGCACGCCTTCAAGAGCTTCATCGACAAACAGCTTGCCAACGGCAACGCTGACGTCGGACTCGACGAAGCCCTGGCACGCTGGAAGCACGAGAACGAAGAAGCCAAATACGAGGCTGGCCCCACCTCGACCACGAAGGCCTTGCAGGAAAACCCCGGTGAGTGGGTCAAGCGTATGCAAGCATGGGTGGCATCGTTACCCGTCCGTCCCACCGCGATGGATGACAGCCGCGATAGCATCTACGCCGGTCGCGGCGAATGAATTATCTGTCCTCGCATCGAGCCCCGCGGCCCCTGGAGCAACAACGACGCCTAAACTCCAAGACCCATGGACCCCGAGACCGGAGCCGGCCAGGCCAGCGCCCGGTGCGCGGCGATGAGAGCGTCAATCTTTGCGGCGACGTGTGGCGGGAAGGGGGCGGTGCGACGGACGCTCAAATCGGCATGCGCGTGTACGCACTCGAACATCGACGAGAGCACGCCCCGCGTCTCGTTTGCCATGAACATCATGTAGTGGAAGAGCTTCGAGGTCCGCGCGAGGATGCGCGGCCTGATCACGACGGTGTCCCCGATGAGGACTTCGGCGGGATACCAGAGGTGGTGCTCGAGATCGAAGCCGCCCATGCCCGACGTCGCGAAGTAATCAGCCGTGAGCCCGAGCATAGGGTTCATCGCGTCGCCGGCCTCGTCAAAGAGGGCCAGGTACCAGCGCACGTTCATGTGGCCGTTCCGGTCCTTGTAGGCGGGCGGGATCACGGCGCGGTAGACCTCGGGCAAGGGTGCGAGCTGATCGAGCGAGATCGCCGGGGGGCGCATTTCAAAGCACCTCGCACGCTTCCTGGAAGCCCAAGCGCGGTAAGCGCGGGTAGAGTTTGCTGGCATCTCCATAACCGAGATTGCAGAGGAAATTGGATTTGACTGCCGTCCCCGGGAAGAACGCCTCGTCGACCTTTTGATTGTTGAAGCCGGACATCGGCCCGCAATCGAGCCCGAATGCCCGCGCCGCCAGCATGAGGTAGGCGCCTTGAAGTGAGGAGTTCCGCAGCGCGATATACTCCAGCACGTTTTCCGGGAGGTCTTTGAACCACGCCTTGGCGTCGGCAGGCGGGAACAGCGCCGGCAGCTTCTCGTAGAAGTGGATGTCCATGCCGATCACGGCCGTGACCGGCGCGATCATGGTCTTGTCGACGTTGCCGGGATCGAGGGCCGGTTTCAGCTTCTCTTTTGCCGCCTTCGATTTCACAAACACGACCCGCATCGGGCACATGTTTGCCGAAGTGGGGCCCATTTTCGCCAGGTCGTAGACCTGCGAAAGGAGCGCATCGTCCACGGGCTTGTCGAGCCAGACGTTGTGCGTTCGCGCCGAACGGAACAGGAGGTCGAGGCCCTCGTCGCTCACTATCTTGGTCATCTTGTCGATCCTCAAGCGGCGTGTGGATGTACTTGTACCGCACAGCGTCCACAACGGCTGGTCCCTGCCAGGCTCGGTTACCTGGCGAGGGAGCGGCTGGTGGGCGGTCCCCTAGCCTAGTCGTCCGGCGCGGGGACGTCAAAGCCGTTCAGCGTGACGGAGAAGGTCTTGGCGCTCTTGGTCTGACACGGCATCTGGTTCAGTTGAGGATTCAACGAAACCGGTCGATCGGCGCGCCAAACGAGCGCGGCCGCGGCTGCCGAAAGGATTCTCAAGCAGACGTTTAAGACGACCGCCGCGATGGTCACGAGAAAGCTTCCGACGACGAGGTCCATCATTGGCTCACCCTCTCGGCAGGCACCGAGGCAAGAGGAAGCTGCATTCCACGCATTCGGGGCCGGCGTAGTGCGCTTGACTAGCCCCCCACAATGGTTTCGCGGGAAACGAGGCGAGAACCCCTCAAAATTCTTGGGATGCCCGATGGCGGTCGAGGCGGGACCGGAATTGTCGCTCATCCTCGCCAGGGCGCGGGCGGGGGATGCAGGCGCGCGCGGGGAAGCTGTCTCGCGGATCTATGGGGAGCTGCGCCTCGTCGCCGCCCGGATGATGGGTCGAGAGCGTGCGAGCCACACGCTCTCCCCGACGGCCGTGGTCCACGAGGCCGTGATGCGGCTGCTCGGCGAATCGATCTTCGACAGGGCGCTTGACCGGAGCTTCTTGCTTTCGGCGGCCGCGAGGGCGATGCGCGAGATCCTTGTCGACCACGCCCGGCGGCGGGCGGCCGAACGTCGGGGCGGCAAATGGGAGCGAGTCCCGATCGACTCGATCGTTGATTACTTCGAAGCCCAGGATGTCGACGTCGCCGAGATTCACGAGGCCGTCGCCCGTCTCACGGCGCTCGACGAGCGACAAGGCCAGGCCATCACCTTGCGCTACTTCGGCAGTCTGACGGTACCCGAGGTCGCGGCGGCGCTTGGTGTATCGGTGGCCACCATCGAGCGAGATTGCCGGCTGGGCCGGGCCTGGCTTCACGGTCAGCTTCGAGGCGGGAGGGAGCGATGAACTCCGCGCGCTGGAGCCAGATCGGCAAACTGTTCGATGCGGCCTCGAGCATGGGCGCCACTGAGCGTGCCGAATGGCTCGGCAGTGCCTGTGGCGACGACGAGTCGCTGCGGGCCGAAGTGGAACATCTGCTCACTCATGATGGGCTAGCGGAGCAGGACGGATTTCTCGACGAACCTGAGGTCGCGGGTCCTGCGCAGTGGCTGACGGGATCCTGGCGGCCTGCGGGCAGCCGGCATGCCACGCCCATGCCCGATGTCTCGTGCAACGGCCAGGCGCAGCCGGGCGACGTCACCGACTGCTTTTCTCCGAAGGCGGCGCTCACCTTGGGGCGGTCGCAGCGATCGGCAGAGGAGACCCGGTCGGTCATGCAATCGCGGCTTCGCGAGCTGCCGCTCGTGTACATCCCCATTTTCGCCACGATTATCGTGCTGAGGCCCGTAATACTCCATTTGCTTCCGATGGCAATCCTTGCGCCTTTCGGCATCGTGACCGCGATCTTCGCCGGGATCGCCATCCTGCTCTCGGCTCGCAAATTCTCCCTCGCATGGCTCTGGAGGATCGAGCTGTTCATGACCGTGTTGCTCGCCGCCCTTATTGTCGTCTACGAGGGCCGTGCGATTATCGGTCCGTTCGTCCAGGTCGATCGGATCAGAGCCGAGAAGGTGATGAAGAACGTGATCCTGCTCGTGTCGCTCCTGATGCTCGTCGACGCGATCTACGTGCCCAAAGGCTGGCGCCGCGCCGCGATTGTGTCGTCGTCTCTGGCGGTGCTGCCCATGGCCATTCTCGCGGGAGCTTATCTGCTGCGTCCCGAGCTGGTGCGATGGGTCAGCGAGCCGCGTGAGGATGGCAATAAACCCCTGGCCGTTTTCGGAATGGACACGGTTTTTCTGCTCACTCTGGCCGCGATCTCGTCGTTCGCGGCGCAGACGATCTCGCGGTTGAGATCTCAGGTTGCCGAGGCGCGTCGCTTTGGCCAGTACCGTCTTCGCGAGCGGATCGGTGCGGGAGGAATGGGTGAGGTCTTCCTCGCCGAGCACGAATTGCTGAAGCGGCCGTGCGCGGTCAAGCTGATCCGACCGGAGGTGGTCCTTCGGGCAGGGACAATCGAACGGTTCGAGCGTGAAGTGAGAATCAACGCGACCCTGTCGCACCCGAATACGGTCGAGATCTTCGACTACGGCCGGACCGAGGACGGCACATATTACTATGTCATGGAATACCTGCCGGGCATGAGCTTGGGGGAGCTCGTCGAACGATACGGCCCCCTGCCCCTCGGGCGTACCGTCTACTTGCTGCGGCAAGTCGCGCTGGCGCTCCAGGAGGCGCACGAAGCCGGGCTGATCCACCGCGACATCAAGCCCTCAAACATCTTCGCCGCCAGGCGGGGAGGAATGGACGACGTCGCGAAGGTGCTCGACTTCGGCCTGGTTCGGCCCGTGGCGACCAGTTTGTCGCCGCACACCAGCGACGAGGGACAGATCCTCGGTACACCGCTCTACATGTCGCCGGAGCAGGCGTCGAACTCTCGACCGCTCGACGCGCGGAGTGACATCTACTCACTGGGTGCGGTCGCCTACTATCTGCTCACCGGGAGGCCGCCGTTCGACGTGCCGAACGCGATCGAGGCCATCATCGCTCATGCCCGCGACCCTGTCGTTCCCGTATCCAAGATTCGCGACGATGTCCCTGCCGATCTGGACGGCGTCGTGTTGCGCTGCCTGGCGAAGGACCCGGAGGGACGGTTTCCCGATGCCGAGAGTGTCGAGATCGCCCTGGGCCGCTGTACGTGCGCATCTTCTTGGGACAAGGCGCTGGCCAGGCGATGGTGGAATGACTTGATGCCACTTCAATAGTGGCGCTGATTTCCATCGAGGCTTCGTCCCGTGCGCGCCCGTCTTCGGCAACAATCATTGGCGTGTCGCGTCGATCGCCTCGAGGAGCCAGAGGACCGAGCGCGGTCGCAAGTAGGCCCGCCGTCGATCGGGTAGCTCGACGACCAGCCACCCGCCGTCCATGTACTCCCCGGTGGTCTTATCGCGATCGCTGCGGAGGTAGCCCAAGATCTGAACCCCGGCTAGTTTTTCCGGGCCTGCCCCGTGACTCGCCCCGTAGACGATGTCATACTTCTTGCTCAGGTCGATGCATACGTCCAGCACGGGCAGTTCTGTCCCGATAATCTGAGGCGGGCGGGATTTTCTGAATATCTGCACGACGGCGAGGGGGATGACCGCGAGTACGCCCAGGGCGAACGACACAATGACGATCCAACCGACGACGGCGGCAATTAGTTCCATACTATTTGCAAATCCTCACTCTGGTTCAGCACCCAAGCGTGGCCGACCGGCGGGCGAAATACAAGCATCCGATTCTCTTGATAGAATGCACTTCGGACGTTCGCAAGCGGAAGGAGGCTTCTGGTGGATGCCGATGAACTCTTCGAGCGGTTCCACAGTGAACTGATCGGCCGGAACATCTCCTGCGTTCGGTTGGCGTGCAACTCACTCCTGCTCTACGTCGACTGCCAACCGGGCGACGGTCAAGGGCTCACACTCTGGCTCGAGCCCACCTGGCATGTCTCCGCGCCAGAGGGGGTCATAGCCGGCTCGCGTCAAGCCCAGGGCGAGGGAGACGCCGGGCCAACAGAGACGGAGCTTGATCGAGTATCGAGTCCGATCTGCGAGAAGCTGATCGACCGAACAATCACAGAGATTCAAATCGACAAACGTAGTCGTGATCTCACAGTGACCGTGGCGGGTGTATTCTACGTCAGGACCTTTGCCTCGGATTCCCAGGACGATCACTTGTGGCACATTCGTGAGAACTCGACGGGGTTGGCGCTCTACGCCTCAACGGTCGGCTGGCGGGTCTGCGTCGGAAGAACGTAACCGATGGAGCGAACAGCTCCTGGAATGCGGTTCTTGCTGGAATGCATCATGTTCCAATTGTGGCTCGCCTCAGCGTGAAGTGGAGCTTGCGATGATGATGGTCGATTGGATTCATTGTTCAGGTGTCGAACGCTCCGAGACCAAAATGAGCGGCGCGTGGGTGTTCCGAGGGACGCGTGTTCCCGTAAAATCCCTCTTCGAGAACCTCGAGGACGGCGCCACAGTGGATGACTTCCTCGAGTGGTTCCCGGGTGTTGGCCGCGAGCAAGTATTGGCCGTTCTAGAGTTCGCCGAGCAGAGCCTGGCTTCGAGCTGACGGACGGAAGGAATGCGAGTGCTATTTGAGAACGGCACTGCGGCTCAATTGTTGGGCGCGGATCGCCGGCGTGCCCTGGATTCCTCGTCTTGGCGCGTTGTTGTACAATGAGACCAGAGGAGCAACATCAGGGCGGAGGCAGAATTGATGGGCCAACAAATCGAAGCAGTCTTCGAGAACGGTGTCTTTCGCCCGTTGCAGCCGGTGGACCTACCCGAGCAGCACCGGGTCATGCTCTTGTTGTCCGAGTCTGAAGGAAGCGTTTGCTTTGCGAAAGACGGTGCGCGCGCCGAGGGGGAGGATTTGGATCACGGGGTTGGCAATCAAGCTCTCCCACTGCAACATTGCCAAACGATCCGGGTCAAGTTCACTCATGCGGGCGATTTTGGGCCAATTCCGTACCCAGTCGAGGACGACGACGCCCTTGATGAACTGGAGCAGCCGTGACATCGTTTTGGCGGCCTTCACCTCGAGTTTGAGCGAGAGATTTGTCCGACCGATGGAAGGAGGACGGCTTGCGAGTAACGGAGTTCTTCGATCGCTGTCTCCTTGATCCCCCGCAATCGTTTCCGCGTGATCTGGGTCTGCCCACGAACGACGTCCAGGCACGGAATGTCGTCGAAGCCAGCGAGCGTTGAAAGGATTCGGTCGATAGTCTCGACCTGCGATCTTAGTAGATCAGGCCTGCTCTCGCTCTAGGCGGGCCTCTGCTCCGTCCTCACGCGCATGCCCACTGACACTGAGGTCATTCCGCGAGATTTCGTCGCTCAGATAACGCTCCACGAACTCACCGAAGGATTCGGCAACGAGCGTCGATCCGTACCCTTCTTTATTGTCCGATTCAATCGCGATCACAGGATGGGGCCCGGTCGCAGACGGTGTTAATCGAATCGCGAAGGCAGGAAGCCAGATCGAGTGATCGGCAATGACGAAATACGAAGACCTGTCTTCAAGCACGATCTCCAGGTCGCTGATCGACTCGACCTCGCTCAGTGGCCGGAAATTGAAAAGGTCTTGGTCCCATTGAAAGGGCTCGCCCATTCCATCGACGTGAAGGAAGTACTCCCGCAAGTCCGTCGGCAAGGCAACGCCGAAGCGCGACTCGAACTCTTTCAGCCGGTCGTCAGTGACGCCCGGCGGCAGTTTAATTCCTTGTGCCAGCCAGTGCGCTCGGAGCCTTTCGCCGATCGTGCTCATCTCATCCCCCGCCGAGCGCCGTTCGAGCCGAGTTTAGCACTGAGAGCACGTAAAGCAAGAGAAGGACGGCTCGAGCTCCGGATTTGACCGTCCGCGCTCGGCTTGCGTACGATGGATGGTCGCGACGATATTTGACCGTGAACGCTCGACTTTTTCTGGTGAAGGTGGCGGGTTTCGTATGGGGTTTTTGGCAGCGCTGCGGGTTTGGTGCGGTGAAAGCGGATCTTCCTGGAACTTACACGCCGGTTTGTCACGGATGTTGGCCGCGCGGCGCCGCGCGTGCTGGGTTGTTCTCGCGGCCGGAGCTTTTCTGCCGGGCTGCTGGGGTGCTCCGGGCCCGCCGAAGGCGCAGGCGCCGTCGTTTCGGGGCATCACGATCAAGGTGGGCGCGGTCGACGATCCCGCCATTCTGACGGGGGTTTCCCTTCTTCGCGGCGAGTGGGAAGCGTCGCGGAGCGGACAGATTGCGATGGTCGAGGACCTGGTCGCTCCCCAGGCGTCTCTGGCTGCCGACGTCGTGATCTTCTCGGGGCAGAAACTCGGCGACCTGGTTGACGCCGATGCGCTGGCTGTCATCCCGAATTCGGCCGTCATGCCTGCTAAACCGGAGGCGTCTGCGCCGGGTGAACGGGCGAAACTCGAGGGGAACACCGCGGCGGACCAGGGAATCGAAGCGTTTCAGTACATGGATTTTGTGCCGGCGTTCCGCGAGCAGGTGAGCTGTTACGGCGAAGATCGACTTGCGCTGCCGTGCGGCGCGACGGCTCTGGTGCTGGCCTATCGCCGCGACGCGTTCGAGAATGAGGCCAACCGTGCGGCGGCCCGCGCGGCGGGGATCGAGCTGAAGCCGCCCAAGACTTGGAGCGACCTCGATGCCCTGGCCAGGTTTTTCAACGGCCGCGACTGGAACGGCGGCGGCAAGCCGCTGCACGGTATCGTGCTGGCGATGGGAGCCGGCGGTGCCGATGCCGCCGAGAACGTCGGCGACACGGCGTTCCTGGCGCGTGCCGCGAGCCTGGGCCAGCATCGCGATCATTTTTCGTTCCTGTTTGATTCGGATGCTTTTGCACCGCGGATTGAATCGCCGCCGTTCGTCGAGGCACTTGACAGGCTCGTCGCCTGGAAGAAGCTTGGGCCTCCCGGCGTCGAAGGGTTCGACGCGGCCGCCGCCCGGCAGGCGTTTCGCGACGGGCGGGCAGCCATGCTGATCGACCGGGCCGAGCAAGCGGGGACCTGGTCGGGCGGGAAGCCGGTGGGAGTTGCGAGCCTGCCGGGCTCGGATCGCGTCTACGAGCCGTCGCGAAAACAATGGGGGCAAGCGTCCTCGTTGAATCGCCCCAGCTATCTGCCCAAAGGAGGGGGCTGGCTGATCGGGATCAGCAAGAACATCGAAGGCACGCAGCGCGAGGCGGCGCTGGATTTCGCCATGTACCTTGCGGGCCCCGATAACCTGAACCGTCTGCGCGTTGAGCGGAGCTTCCCGATGCTGCCGGTCCGTTCGAGCCAGCTCGGCCAGGGGCTGCCCGACCCGACCGCCGCACCCGACGTGGATTCACGGCAGTGGACCGTCGCCGTCAGTGACACCCTCGGGCTTGAGCGAGTTGTGCCCGGGTTGCGGGTACACGGCGCAGAAGGTTACCTGAGCGATATCTCCAAGGGCCGGCTGGCGGCGCTGGGCGGCGAGGCGCCGGCGCGAGCGCTCGAGACCGTGGCCAAGGCGCACGCGGAGCGCTCCAAGGAACTGGGTCCCAAGCGCCAGGTCTGGCATTACCGCCGCAGCTTGAACAAACTGGTCACGTTGTCTCGTCCGCCTGAACCGGGGAAATGATTCCGATCCTTTCCTCAGTCGGCGGCGTAAGCGGCTCGAAAAGGGCGTGCCGCGGGCCGTGCCGATATCCCGCTTTCTTCCGAGTGAGCGCAGCCGTGGACGATACGGACGAAGGCACACCGACCTTGAACAGCGACATCGAAGCGGACGTCAAGGAGCTGATGGGGCTCTTCGACCTGCCCGCATTCGCACGCCGCGGGCAAGACGTCGAGGCGGCCGTGCGTCGATTGCACGACCGCTGCGAGGCAATGCGCAGCGGCATGCTGGACATGGTGCGGGTGAGACTGCGGCAATGGTCAGGCGCCGCCGCAGGGCCCCAGAGCTGGCGGGGCGTTTTAACGGAAACGATCGGGCCCATGTGGACGCTGGCCGGTGTGGCACCGCCGCGGTGGGCCGAGTGCGACGCTTCCATCAAGCGCCGGCGGAGCATTGCGAGCGACCTTGTCACCGCGGTCGATCGATTCAATCGCCGCTGGGCCCTGGCCGTCGATCGTTGCAACCTCGAGCCGACTAACTTCATGATCGAGCAATACAATCGTTACTACGTCCTCGAGAAGGAATGTGTGATGGGATCGCCGAAGCTAGCGGCCCGGCACTTCACGCCGATGATGCTCATCACGAAGTTGATGCTGCTCGAGGACCATCCGCTGCTTCCGGTTCCGGCGCTTGCGGGCTTTGGCGAAGGCGGTCGGGCACCGGGCAAAGTCAGTTTGTAAGTAACCAAGGAATCCCGCTCGAACACCGAGGAACGACCCGATGCCTGTGCTCGAGCGTGAGGAATACATCGAGCAGGTTTATTTCTTCCGGACGCTGCGGGAACGCCTGGTGGACGGGCTGCCGTCGCAAGAGATCCTGGCGCGGATTGGTGAAGAGCTGCTGTCGACGACCAAGCTGCCGATTGCGGTCTCGTTCTTGCACACCGACATGAAGAGCACCGGCGTGATGGGGCCGGCGATGGAGCGGATCAGCCATTATTTCACCCCGTTCCAGGCCCACGTGATTTCTCAGGCCGAGCACGACACGAGCCGGTTTCCGATGGAACAGGCCTTGCTCGTGCTGGAGCGTGAAGCCAAGTTCAAATCGGAAGGGCCGTCGCTCCCGGCCCTGTTCGTGTTCCAGTTCGAGGCGCTGTGCGCAACCGCCTGGGATACAACAAGGGGCTGGCCGGGATGGCGGATGACCCGATCTACACTGAAGATTGGAGAGACTACATCCTCACGCTGCGCACCCGGCTGGGCGACGTCGATTTCGCCGATTTGATCTTCGTGCGAAGTGAGCAATTCGTCCGGGAGCGCCGGCGGTTGAACCCCGAGTTCGTCCCCAAGTTTCCGGTGCTATTCGGCGAAAAAGAGGGGAAGATCGCCCGGGCCAACCGCGGCCGGGATCCCATGTACCTCTTCGCGGCGCTGCAGCGACAGCTCGGGTATCCGGAGGTTCCCCGCACGCGACGGCCCGACGAGCTCGAGGCCCGGGTGGTCTTGCTCGAGCAGCGGATCGCACAGCTCGAGAACCGGCTCAAGATCGCCGAGAGCGATCTTCATCAGGATGTGGACTTGTCGCAGGTGCTGGTCAAGCCCGAGGACACTGCGGGGGTGCCGAAGGGGTGGGGGGCGAGGGAGTGAGCGCTTTCAGCTTCGATAGAATGAAGGGGCTCGATCCGAGCTTGCGGCTGCCCTGGAGAATCTCCAAGGCTGCGAAGGGATTGCCGCCGCGGACTGCCTGACGGCTGTCTTGTTGCTTCCGGCGATTATTGCCGGGACCATTCGCCGTTTATTGGTGTCGCAAACCATGAACACGGCTGAAGCCGCTACGCGTGAGGTCGACATTGTTGTATTGCTTTTTGTATACCATTAAATATACAATGCTGAAGAGTGGCGGCTTGGGAATGTTGGTCACGCCGTTGCGAGCATTGCGGGATTGGCATGAATGAGCATCCACTGGGTGAAAAGTGGGTCCCGAACGAGGCCGCCACTCCTTCGTCGTGAGGCTTGTTTTGACGGGTGAAAAAAATGGAAAGTTTAACGGTGCGGATCTCAAGGTCGAGCCACGCGTGCGCTCCGTGCTCTCGCTGAGGAGAGTGACGAGTCCATGACCGAGGTTCTTGACAAGGCGATCGAGATCTACAGGAGACAGCGCTTCTTGGCCGGTCTTAATCGCGACTTCGCTGCTTTGCGGAAGAATAAAGCCGCTTGGCAGGAAGAGCTCGCGGAGCGAATGGTCTGGGACGCCACACTGACGGATGGTCTGGAGGATTGACGACGAATGGCCATCCGAAAGCCAGCTCGCGGTGAGATTTGGGAGTCTGACCTGAACCCATCGCGAGGCCACGAACAGGGTGGCAGGCGGCCGGTCTTGATCGTTTCCGTCGACCCGTTCAATCAAGGGCCAAGCGGACTTGTGATCGCGGTGCCCGTTTCGACGAAGGACAAGAAGGTTCGCTCGCAGGTACCAGTTGAGCGGGGCGAAGGGGGCTTGAAATCCAAGAGCTTCATTAAATGCGAAGCGATCCGCTCGATTTCCACCGAGCGACTGCATAGCCGGTGGGGAAGGGTTTCTTCGGCGACGATGAGCGCTGTCGAGGATCGCCTGCGGATGCTGATGAACCTTTAACAAACGACTCGCATTCGCGAGGTTAACATGCCGAGAACTTTCTCGCGTTCTGCCCTTGTCATGTTGATCACAGCATGCTGCTCCATGCCGGCAGCGCGCGCGCAAGAGTTCGAACGGGTTGTGATCGACTCCGGCTTTCCGGGGGCTTATCAGGTCGAAGTGAGTGACGTGAATGGGGACGGCAAGCTCGATGTGATCGCCGTGGGAGGGAGCACGTGCGCCTGGTATGAGAATCCAACCTGGAAGAAGCGGGTCGTGACGGGTGGCAAACAGACGCCTGGGATTATCTCCAGCGCGACGGCTGATCTTGATGGCGACGGGAAGGCTGAGATTGCTATTGCTTATGAATTCGCCATGAACCAGCCGAAGAACGGGCGGCTCTTGCTGGCGGTGCAAGGGCCCTCGGTCGATGATCCCTGGAAGACCGTGCCGATTGCGGCGATCGGCAGCATTCACCGGCTGCGCTGGGGTGATCTCGATTCGGACAAGCGGCCGGACCTGGTCGTGGCGTCGCTCTTCGGCCCCGATGCGAAACCGCCTGACTATGCGGGTAGCGCGCCGTTGAATGTGTTCCGCAAGCTGGATTGGCGAGGGGCGACGCCGGCGGCGGCGGAGCGGATCGCCACGCGGCCCGTCATGCACGCGATCGACGTGGTCGATCTGTTCAAGAACGGGAAGTCGTCGATCTTGACCGCGGATGATCTGGGCACGTCGCTGATCGGCTGGGGCAGGCGTCCGGGTTCGCAAGACGAAGATACCTGGCTTGAACCGGTTACACTCACGCCGGCGGATCGTAGCGCTGTTTCCGCGAAGCGTGGGGCAAGTGAGGTGCACGTGGGACGGCTCGCCGACGGACAGCGCCTCCTGGCGACGATCGAGCCCTGGCACGGCAATCGAGTCGCCGTTTACCTCGCGGCGATCTCGCCGGGGAAACAGATTCTCGGTCCATTCAGCGGTCGCACCGTGCTCGACGACACGCTGGCCGACGGGCATGCGCTCTGGCTCGCCGACATTGACCGAGACGGCGACGACGAGGTCTTCGCCGGCCATCGCGGCAAGGATCATCGCGTGTCCGTCTACGACTTCGACCGCACCAGGAACGAATGGAAGAAGACGGTGCTCGATCGTGAGATTGCGGCGCAGGACCTGCGCGGCGGTGATCTGGATGGAGATGGCGTGCCCGATGTCGTCGCGGTCGGCGGCAGCACGCACAACGTGATCTGGTATCGGCCGAAAAAACGCTGACGGAAACGCCGAGACGGTCGAGCGTCCAGGGAAAGCGTGAACATGATGGGCAACCCGACACCGAGGCGCCGGCGCTGGATTGCCATCGCCGCCATTCTTGCCCTCGCTGCGCTGGCCGCGGTTGGGTGGTCACTCAGAAAGGGCACGGCACATCAGCCGGGCAGAATCCCGGATCAGGTGCCGCTGCTCGCGGCGCAGGCGATGACGATTGTGCCCGGGATTCACATGCTGGGAAGGCTGGAGCCGTCGGTCGCCTACGTCGTCGAGACTTCCGACGGTCTGGTCCTGATCGACTCGGGCGTGGAGAGTGACGCCGGGAGCCTCAAGGCGCAGATGACCGAGCTAGGGCTCGACTGGAATAAAATCCGCGCGATCTTGATCACGCACGCCCATGGCGACCACAGCGGCGGAGCCGAGCAGCTCAGGGGAGCGACCGGGGCGAAAGTCTTCGCAGGAGCGGGCGATGTGGAGGTGCTGCGGGCGGGTGAGCCGCGCGAGGCGATGTTGAGCATTTTCTCCGTACCGGGCTACGTGCCGCATTCGACGACGGTCGACGTCAAGCTCGCCGGTGGGGAGTCCCTCGACTTCGGCGGCGTTCACTTCCGCGCTTCGAGCGCGCCCGGGCACACGCCCGGAAGCATTTGCTATTTGATGGAGCGAAACGGCCTGCACGTGCTGTTCAGCGGTGACGTGATCATGATGCTTCGCGGTGACGAGAACCCCTCATCCCAGGTGAGAAGACCGCTGGGCACTTACTCCGCGTATCTCGCACCTCGGTACCGCGGCGACGCGGGTGACTTCCTGAAAACGCTGCTGGTGCTTCGGGATCTGGATGTTCCCGACCTGGTTCTTCCCGGCCATCCGCGCGCGGCGGCAAAGCCAGAGAGCCCCCGGCTCTCGCAAGAGCGCTGGGAATCGCTGCTCGACGGCGGAATCAACGACATGCGCGTCTTGATGGCTCGGTTCGCGGCGGACGGGCGCGACTTCCTCGACGGCGAGCCCAAGCAGCTCTTGGCCGAGCTGTACTACCTGGGTGAATTCCAGGGCGCCTCGGTTTACGGGTTTCTCTCCGGCTCAAGGTTCTTTCTCATCGACGCACCGGGCGGCGCCGGACTTCTGGCCTGGGTGCGGGAGCGGCTCAAGCAGCTTGGCGCCGCGGCCGCCGATCCCACCGCCGTCTTGCTGACGTCGTGTGGTGGCGAGTCGATCGCGGGTTTGCACGACGTGCTCACACAAGCACACACGAGCGTCGTGGCCGCCCGGGCGGGGCTCGACGTCATTCGAGACGCGTGTCCGCCCGGAACGGTTCTGATAGCGGCCGAGGACCTGCCCGAAAAGGGTTGGTTTACGGTGCGGGTCGTGCCGCTCCGTGGGCGGGGAGTTGCGCCGGTCGCTTATGCCGTGAGTGTGCACGGCAAGACCGCGCTGTTCTCGGGGCGAATTCCGATCCAGTCCAGGACGGAGCTCCAGCAGACGCTCGTCCGCGAGATTTCAGGTTCACGAGGGAAGTCGGTCGATTACTTGATCGCCGTGAATCAACTGAGCGCGCTCAAGCCGGACTTATGGCTGCCGGCCTCCAGCGCCGACAGTCAGAATGCGAACCTCTATGACGCGGATTGGAAGAACCTCATCGATTTCAATTATCGCGTGGGATTTCACACGGCGCGGGAGCTGGGTCTGCTGGCGCCCCGAGGTGCGGCGTCGATCAGCGCGCGAAGTCCGATGGATGACGAGAGCGTGCGTCTGGCCAGGGAGTTCACTGGCAGCGCGGTCGACGCCGCGTCGCTGCGCAGCCTGCACGAGTTGGTCGGAGCGCGCGGGCGGGTCGGGCTGGCTGTCTTGCGTGCGGAGCTCGACAGCTTGAGCGCGCGGCCCGAGTGGACCGGCGAGCGGCTCGAGCTTGGCGGTGAGTTGTTGCGGTGGATCGGCTTGCTCGAGCTGTACGAGGGCCGTCCTGCAGAAGCGGCGGTTTCGCTTCGCGGGTCGATTGAATCGGGTTCCTCGGCGAGCTTTGCTGCGAGCGATCGCGCCCGACTGGCACCTCTGCTTGGCATCGCGGCGATCCGGCAGGCCGGTCTTGAGCCGGGCACCGCCGAAGGCGTGCTGCAACAAGCTGTCAAAGCTTTGAGCGCGGCGCTCGATAGCCGGCCGGACGATCTTCGTATTCGCTGGCTGCTGGATGTGGCGCAGATGAAGCTCGGCACGGACGCCGGGCGGTCGCAGCCCGAGCGTTTGCTGCCGATGGGCTCGTCTCCGACGAATGCCGAAGGCATCCGGTTCGAGGACGTCGCATTGAAGGCTGGCCTGGGGGCGGCGCCGCCGACCATGGCGGGCGCCAGCCTCTTCGACGATTTCAATGGGGACAGATTACCCGACCTGCTGATCACGTCGCTCGACACGGATCGGGGAGCGAGCTTGTACATTAACGGCCGCGAGGGCGTGTTCGCAGATGTGTCGCGGCTGGCTCGGCTCGTGGACCAGATCGGGGCGATCCGAGCCTGCGCGGCCGACTACGATAATGATGGTGACCTCGATGTGGTGCTGGTACGAGGGGCAGGCGACATGCCGATGCGGCTGTCGCTCTTGCGCAACGACGGCAAGGGCGTGTTCGAAGATGTAACCTCACTGTCCAAGCTGGACGAGCCGATCGCGGCGGCATCAGCCTCGTGGGGCGATTTTGATCACGATGGATTCGTCGACCTGTATGTCTGCGGCGAATACCTTACCGACTCGGACGACCCGGGCATCTTGTTGCTCGATCCGCGGAACCGCAGCCGGCTGTACCACAACCTTCACGACGGAACCTTTCAGAACATCGCCGAAGCGTCCGGTGTTGCCGGCGAGCATCGCGCCGCTCATTCGACCTGGGGTGATTACGACGGCGACGGCCTGGTGGACCTGTTCGTTTCAAGCTGGGACGGGCCGTGCCGGCTTTACCACAATCGGGGCGACGGGCGATTCGACGAAATCGCCGCGGGGAAAGGCGTCGCCGGCCCGCCGGGGCATCACGCGTCGGCCTGTTTCTTCTGGGATTTCGACAACGACGGCCGGCTTGATCTGCTGGTCGGCGACGGCGATGCAACGATCGCCGACGTGGTTGACCACCAGATGGGACGAAAACCGCGCCACGACGGGCACCCGCGGCTGTATCGTAACGTTGGTGCCGCTGGTTTCCAGGATATCAGTCGGGATGCCGGCCTGGACTGGCCGATTCCCTCGCTCAGCGCCAACTTCGGCGACATCGACAACGACGGCTTCCTCGACGTGTATTTTGGCGCGGGGCTCACGGGTGAGATGGCGCCGGCGCCGAATGTCTTGCTCATGAACAGGGGCGGGAAGCGCTTCGAAGATGTGACCGAGACTTCGGGCACGCGGCGGCTGCGGATGGGGCACAGCATCTCGTTCGCTGACGGAAATGGCGACGGCTCGCTTGACCTCGTGGTGACCTCGGGCGGTGCGTCGCCGGGCAGCCGGGAAGGTCATCTGATGTTCCAAAATCGCGGTCCTGCGCGCCCTTGGCTTGCTATCAAGCTTGTGGGCACGAAGAGCAACTGCTCGGCCCTCGGGGCGAAGATCCACGTGGAGCTGACCGATGGGCGGGGTGGCCATCGATCGGTTTATCGAACGATCGGGTCGGCGAGTGCCTCAGGCGGCAACACGCTGGTCGAAACGATCGGCCTGGGCGATGCGGGGAAAGTCGACCGGCTGGTCGTGACCTGGCCGGTGAGCGGGTCGAGCCAGACATTCCGCGACATCACGGCGGGGCAGATGATCGAGGTCACGGAAGGGGGCAATTCGGTGCGGAAAGTGGAGCGGGCGGCGAGCCGGAACCCCGACAACCGCGGCGCTCCGTAGCAGGATTCGGGTTTGCGCTCAGGACCGTCGCTTGCGCTCGCCGACGAACTGGCTGACACTGCTGTGCTCAAACAACGTGGGTGTTCCATCAGCGGAGACGAACACGGCCGTGCCGCCGCGCATGACGAGCGCTTCCGGATGATCTACTTGAACGCGGTCGCCATTGACGAGCGCCACCGTGAACGACTGGAACGGCGATTGGCGCTGGAACGCCCGCAGGGACCGCTCAAACTGTGTTGATTCCATTTCGTTACCTCGCTGGTGCGCGGCGTGGATCACTCTTCACCATTCTATGACGAGCGCATGGCTTCAAGCAAATCGAGCGATTCGTCGGTCTATCTCCCCGCTCGTGCTTTCGCGACCATCATCAAGGCGAAGGCGACGATAAAGGCCAAGAGAACGCGCAGGAACGGCAGAGGGATGGCAAAACTCGCGGCGCAGATCACGAACGTGATGACGCCCCAAATGATCGAAGAGCGGCCGTCGGCGTCGGCGATCTTGGCCATAGCTCCGCAGGCGGCGATCGCCAGGGCAATCTCGATGATCATTTTGGACCCAGAGGACCGCGGTGACGAGCGAGAGCGCGAACCGGCCGGTTGAGCCAAACGGCCGCCCGTGCACGCTGTACGTTGCGACCGCCCGCCATAGGGCCGTCTGGTCGCAGCGTGAGAATTCTCACCGCGTTTTCGCTTTGTGGCAATAGCAGTCTGGCGAGCGTGGTATCGCGAAAAACGAAAAAGCGGGATTGAAGCAGCCACTGCGCACATAGATAACATACGGTGACCCAAGGAGGGAGCCACGCCGATGGGAAATGGACTGACAGCGTCTGCCGCGATCCAGGTTGCCCGGGTGTTTCGCGATGGGACACTCGTGGGGATGTCGGACCGGCAGATTCTCGAGCGCTTTGTCGAGCGCCGTGACGAGCTGGCGTTCGAGGCACTCCTTTATCGCCATGGGGCGATGGTGCGGAACGTGTGCCGGCAGATGCTGTTCGATCCGCATGACGTTGAAGACGCGGTGCAGGCGGTTTTCCTCGTCCTGGTTCGGAAGGCGAGGAACGTGCGAGTTGACGGGTCGCTCGGGCCGTGGCTGTACGCGGTTGCGGGGCGCGTGGCGGCGCGAGCGCGGGCGAATCGAAGGAAGCGCTGGGCACGCGAATGTCAGATCGGCGAGATGCCTGAGACGAGTTACGATTCGACGGAGGATGCTTGGGAGATTCCGCGGGTCTTGCATGACGAGCTTGGCCGGCTTCCTGAGCGCCTGCGATCGCCGCTGGTGCTCTGCTATCTCGAGGGGATGACGCACGACCTGGCGGCTCGGCAGCTCGATTGTCCGGTTGGAACCGTGCGCAGCCGGCTGGCACGAGGGCGAAGTCTTCTGCATCGGCGCATCACGCGGCGTGGGATCACGCTCTCGACGGCGGCGCTCGGCGCGCTGCTCGAATCAAATGCCCGGGCCGCGGTTGCATATCGCTTGCCGGCGGTGCTGGTTGACTCGATCAGGGGCGCCGCGCTCGAAACGGTTCCACACACGGGCATGGGATTATGCACTTCGTTCACGACAATTCTGGAAGGAGTCTTGGGCGTGTCACACTTCAAGAAGATTGCGATTCTGGCCACGGCGATCTCGGTGGGGGGCATTGCGTCTATCGTGGTCGGGCGGACGACTGCTGGCCAGTCGCCGGCACAAGAATCGCCAAGAGTCCAGGTCGTCGAAGGCCCTGTTCCGCCCGAGCTAACGCTCGATCAACCCAAAACGAACGCGCAGCCCGAGGCCAAGAAAGATGCGCACTTTTCGGCGATCGAGTCGAAGCTCGACGAAAAGATCTCGTTCAACATTTACGAGCAACCACTCAGCGGGGCCGTCGGCTTCCTCCAGAGCTACACAGGGCTGAACATCATTCTCGATCCAAAGGCACTGGGTGAGAGGGGCCTGACCTCTGCGTCCCCCGTAACCTTGTCGATCAAACAGGTCAAGGTCAGGACCGCGCTCAAGCTCTTGCTCAAGCCGCTCGGACTGACCTACAAGATTGAAGACGAGGTCATCTTGATCACAGGTCATGAGGCGGCGGGCGCAGGCGCGGCGCAAACGCGCCTTATCCCAAGACCTATTACGTGGGAGATCTGGTGATACCGCCTCAACGCCAACAACTCACCACGGCACCTGCCACGGGAGTGCAGGGCAAAGTCGATCTGATGCCGCTCATGGACCTTATCACATTCTCGGTTGCGCCCGGGACGTGGCACGTGCAAGATGGATATGGGCATGACGTCCCCAGCAAGAAGCCTGCTTCCGGGGATGCCCCGGCGGATCAGCAAAACGCCATGGTTCCGTTCTTTCTTTCCATAAGCCTGATTATTAAATGTCCCGAAGACGTACACGAGGATATCGCGCACTTTCTGCGGTGCTTGAGGCGACTTCAAGACATCAACCAGCGAATGAAGGAGTCGAATGGACTTCTCGGTGCATCCAACAGTCCCAGCGAGCCCGAATCCGACGGCAACAAACGCACGAAAGTCGCCGACATGCCTGACGTCGACGTTCTCGTGAGTGAATCAAAACGCGTTATCGGCGTCGCGGAGACAACCCTGTTCGAAATCCGTCTGGCGAACTACGGGACCAAGGCGGCGAAGAACCTCATGATCAGGGCCGATCTTTCCCCCAACCTTGAAATCGTTTCGGTTACGGGCATGCAGAACGACATGGCGGTTGCGACCGACCAGAGCAAGCGAATGCTCAAGTTTTCTCCCGTCGCCCAGTTGGAGCCGGGCAAAGTCATGATCTTCGGTTTTCACGCGAAGGCCACCGGCGAAAAGCCGAAACTGGCGACGTGCAAGGTCATCGTCGCGCAAGACGATCTACCCCACACGATTGAGGATATGGCGGCTGTGAAGGTCAAGAGCCGGCCCTCGGCCGCCATCGGATCGGACGACAGGAGCATACGGTGAACGCACGGAAGGATCGGTGCAGATGGGAAATGGTCTGACCGCTTACGCCGCGGTCCAGGTCGCTCGGGTGTTCCGGGATGGTACGCTCGCGGGGATGTCGGACCGGCAGGTTCTCGAGCGCTTTGTCGAGCATCGCGACGAGACGGCGTTCGAGACAATCCTCTATCGCCACGGGGCGATGGTGCGGAACGTGTGCCGGCAGGTGCTGTATGATCCCCACGATGTCGACGACGCGGTTCAGTCTGTGTTCCTGGTGCTTGTACGCAAGGCGAAGAACCTTCGAATCGACGGGTCGCTCGGTCCGTGGCTATACAGAGTAGCCGGCCGGGTGGCGGCGCGGGCCCGGGGGAATCGAAAGAAGCGGCGGGCTCGCGAACTTCAGGCGGACGCGCTGGTCGAGTCGAGTTGTTCGTCGAACACGGATGCGTTCGAGGAAGCCGCCGTCGTACACGACGAGCTCGGCCGGCTGCCGAATCGACTCCGTGCACCGCTCGTGCTCTGCTACCTGCAAGGATTGACACACGACCTGGCTGCTCAAGAGCTCGATTGCCCGGTCGGGACCGTGCGCAGCAGATTGGCGCGAGGTCGGAGCCTTCTGCACCAGCGGATCATGCGCCGGGGGATTAGTCTTTCAGCGGCGGCGCTCGCTGGAATGCTGGAATCGAGCGCCATGGCCGCGGCTGTTGCGCGACTGCCGGAATCGCTCTACGCGGCCATCATGCACGCGATGGTCGAGACCGTTCGACACAGTGGACTGAACCAGTTCACGTCACTAACGACCATTCTCGGAGGAGTTTTGAACGTGTCAAAGATCAAGAAGTTCGCGGCGCTCGCCGGCTGCTTGACTGTGGGGGCGCTGTCCTACGCAATGGTCGAACGCGCCAAGTTGTTCGGCCACACGCCGAGGCCGGTCATGCAATTGAGCGGGATTTATGACACGCGCCGCGTTGGACCGGATGGCCGGCCCATTGGATCCCTGGCGTTGGTGTCCGCGAACGGGGCCTACGCCAAGAAGTATTACGTGGTTGACCTTTTAGCGGCGAAGCTGCAGGCTCCCGCACCAAGCGAGAACGTTCCCGCAGTCGGAACGCAGCGATTGTATGATCTCACGCCAATCATTGACCTGATCGAGACGACAATCGTACCGGGAACGTGGGTCGTCCAGGATGGGCGCGGTAATGAGCTGCCTCCTCTGGTGATTCCTCAGGGAGCCACGGCTACAACTCGCCAGAATTCGATGGTCCCCTTCTTTCCCAGCGTCAGCCTCATTATCAAATGTCCTCAGGTGGTTCACAACGACATCGCCCGCCTCTTGCGAAACCTGCATAACCTGAAATACGCTTCCGACTACCAAGTGTCCGGCGACAGACGCATCGCGGCGCTCGTTCCCGACTCCGCGCTGGCAAACCCGCCATCCAGCACGGCCTCGAGCAACGATCGAAAGAAGAAAATCGACGAGCTCATGAAATCGCTTCAGACAGAGATTCAGAAACTCGACGATGGCAAGGGCGCGGAACGATGATGGCTCGTTGTTGAAGTATCGATGAAGGTCCTCCTCGGGGGTGGTTTCGGCGCTATCACCCCGTTACTCTGGTGTGTCAGTGCGAAGAACGCACGGGCCAGGGATCTCATTCACGTGAGCAAGAGGACCGATTCATGCTGCGTCTCTTTCCGATCGCATTCTTGGTGGCCGTCGCCGGTCTTAGCCCGGCAAGTGCCCAGGAGAAGCCGAAGTCGGAGCCAAAGCCTCAGCAGCCCCGCAGCAAGGCGGCCGCGCATGCGACCGAAGGGGAAGAAGGCGGCGCGGGCGACGCGAGCGGACTGATCGCCAAGGAGAAGATTGTCTGGCCGGGTATGAACCGGGCGGGAACGGTCATTCTGCCCAACGGTTGGTCGCTGAAACCGGCTGGGCGACAGGTGCGCCTGGGAGATCTGCCGGTGCAGATCGCGGTGCATCCCACCGAGCCGGTCCTGGCGATTCTCCACGCGGGTTACGGCGAGCATGAGGTCGTCACCGCGAGCGCGACGACGGGCAAGATCATCGGCCGCGTCTCATTTCCGTCGAGCTTCAGCGGGCTAGTGTGGTCGGGCGACGGCAAACGACTCTTTGTTGGCGGCGGGTTTGACGACAAGATCTACCGCTTCGAATGCGCCGAGGGGCTTCTTTCCAAAAAGACCGAGCTTCGCTATCCCAGCGGCGGAGGGGGGAACGGGCGCGTGCCGGCGGGCCTGGCGCTTTCCAAGGACGGCAAGACGCTCTACGTCGCCGCGGCGTTCGGTCAATCGGTGGGCCGGTTCGACGCCGAGTCGGGTGCGTTTCGCGATGAGATTGCGCTCGACGGCGGCGGCCATCCTTACGGGCTTGCGCTCGACGAAGCGCACAACCGGCTGTATGTGAGCCTGTGGAGCAAGGCCGGGGTGGCGGTCGTGGACACGCAGACGTTTTCAATCCGCGCTCAGTGGGCGACCCAGGAGCATCCCAACGAGATGCTGCTGGCTCACGCGGGCAAGATCCTGTTCGTCGCCAACGCCAATCGCAACACGGTGACCGTGATCGACACCGTGGCCGGCAAGGCGATCGAGACGATCGGCACGGCGATCGACCCCAAGGCCCCGCCGGGAAGCACTCCCAGCTCACTGGCGCTTTCGCCGGACGAGTCGCTGCTCTTTGTCTCCAACGCCAACACCAATAACCTGGCGGTCGTGAATGTGAAGGACCCGGGCGGGAGTGCGCCGCTGGGCTTTATCCCCACTGGATGGTACCCCACCTCGGTGCGGCTGTCGCGAGACGGCAAGACGATCTTCGTCGCCAACGGCAAGGGAGGGACGTCGCGTGCCAACCGCGATGGCCCTCGTCCGGGTTTCGCCGGGGGGCGCAACCCTCTCCAGGAATACATAGGCGGGCTCTTCCCGGGGACGCTTTCGGTCATTTCGATGCCGGCGCCGCGGCAGATGGCGGGCTATTCGCAGACGGTCTACGAATGCAGCCCGCTCAAGCAAGGAGACCCGAATTCGGTGACGGGCGCGGCCCCTGCGCCAGGGCACCCGATCCCCGCCAAGGTGGGAGCACCATCGCCGATTCGCTACGTCCTCTACGTCGTCAAGGAAAACCGAACTTATGATCAGGTCTTCGGCGATATGAAGCAGGGCAACGGCGACGCGAACCTGTGCCTGTTTCCGGAGTCGATCACTCCCAATCATCATGCGCTGGCGAGCGAATTCGTGCTGCTGGACAACTTCTACGTCGAAAGCGAGGTCAGCGCCGACGGGCACGAATGGACAATGGGTGCCTATGCGACTGATTTCGTCGAGCGGCTCTGGCCGCTGGGCTATCGGGGCGATCGCCGCGTTCCTTATCCGGCGGAAGGCGCTCAGGACGAAGCCGCGCGTCCGGCCGGGGGTTACCTGTGGGACAAGGCGGCGGCAAAGGGAGTGAGCTATCGCAGCTACGGCGAATTTGTGGAAAACGGCCGCACGGCGCGCGACCCCGGGACGGCAAAGGTGAAAGCGCTCGAGGGGCACTTTGACCCGATGTTCCGCGGATTCGACATGGACTATCCGGACGTGAAGCGAGCCGAGCGCTTCCTCGAGGAGCTGGCCGGCTTCGAGAAGGCAGGCGAGATGCCGCAGCTCTCGGTCATCAGGCTGCCGAACGACCATACGTCGGGAACTTCGCTGGGCAGGTATACGGTCCCGGCCTGCGTGGGCGATAACGACCTGGCGCTGGGGCAGCTCGTCGAGGGCCTGTCGAAGAGCCGTTTCTGGAAGCAGATGGCAATCTTCGTGGTTGAGGACGACGCACAGAACGGCTCGGACCACGTCGATGCGCACCGGACGGTCGCGCTGGCCATCAGCCCCTATATCAAGCGGCACTCGGTCGATTCGACGCTCTACAGCACGTCGTCGATGCTGCGCACGATGGAGCTGATTCTGGGGCTCGAGCCAATGTCACAGTTCGACGCGGCCGCGCGGCCGATGTACAACTCATTCACGGCCACGCCCGATTTTTCTCCCTATGTGCATCGGCCGGCCAGGGTCGACATCAAGGCCAAGAATACGCGCAATGCCCCGATGGCCGCGGTCTCGGCGCGCCTCGACCTCGAGGTGGAGGACCGGGCCGACGACCTGCTGTTCAACGAGATCATCTGGAAGGCGGTCAAGGGTGCGGATGCGATCATGCCGCCGCCGGTGCGGGCTGCGTTCGTCATGCCCAGGCATTAAGACGGACGCACGCTTGAAAAAGCGATTCTCAATCAGTTCTTCGCAGTTCCTTCACGGTTTCTCCATCGAGTCCGGTTGCAATTGAGGATATGGGCCTTGCCTCCAGGTCGTTCCAGCCACCCGGCCAAAGGTCGGTTCCGTGACAGCCAACAGCGACGAGTGGATTGGACTGGAGATCGCGGAGGGACGATATCGAATCGTCGAGCGGATCGGGCAAGGAAGCATGGGGCGGGTTTATCTCGCCGCGGATCGACGCCTGGAAACGGACGTGGTGGTCAAGTTTCCGATCCTGAACGAGAAGGCGTCGACAGGGGGCGAGTTCTTCGGGCGGTTCGAGCGCGAGGTCCGCTCGCTGATCCGGCTCTCCCATCCTCATATTGTCAAGGTCCTGGATGCCGGCGAGCTGCAGGGGCATCCGTTCGTGGTGATGGAGTTTCTCTCTGGCGGCAGCCTCAAGGAACGGATCTGCGGTGGCACGGGCGGCCGGGCGGCTCCGATGCCGCCGCAGTCGCTTCGGGGCTGGCTGCTGGAGATCGCCAAGGCCATTGATTTCTTGCATGGGCAAAGTCATATTCACCGCGACGTCAAGCCGGCGAATATCCTATTTGATCGTCACGGTAATGCGTTCCTGGGCGATTTCGGCATCATCAAGGCCATCGCGACCGAGGAAGCCCGCGGCGAGAGCAACTCGCTGACGGCGCCGGGGTTCCTGGTCGGGACGCCCAATTACGTGGCCCCGGAAATCGTGATGGGGCGCAGTTTTGATGGACGGGCCGACCAGTATTCCCTGGCGATGACGGTTCATGAAACGCTCACCGGCGCCAACTGCATGGAAGGGCCGACACCTTCGGCCACGGTGGTCAACCAGATGATGGTCGTTCCTCCGGCGCTTGCCGAGATTATACCGGGAATACCCAGGCGCGTTTCGGATGCGATCCTGCGCGGCCTGGCCAAGGATCCGGCCGAGCGCTTCGAGAGCTGCCTCGCGCTGCGCAGGAGCTCATCGCCGCGCTTCCCGCGGGGGATTCTGCGGATCTCGATCGCGCTGGATTCGAGTCGACGTCGCGAGGACAGCCGGGCCGCGTGCCGTGTCCGGCGTGCAAGGCCCCGATGCCGGTGGGACGAGAGCATGCGGGTGGGCGCGTTCAGTGCGTGCGCTGCCAGGCGACATCGCAAGTGACCGTGCTGTCGTCGAGCACCGTTCAGTTGAGGCTGGTGGATCGGCCGAGCTCGTCGAACGAATCTTCCACGGCGATCGTGCTGCACCCTCCCGACCGCGAGCCAGAGGTGGACTCGTCAGCCGCCACGGCCCTGGCCCAGCCACTGCCAGCCGTTTCGAGGAATCAACACGGCGCACGAGTGCCGGTCGGCGCCAGGGCGGCGATCGCTGCGGTGGGCGTCCTTGGCGCTGGTATCGCCTTGTTGCTGTGGATGGCGCTGGGCCGCGGGCTGTGGAGACACGTTCCGCAGCAAGACCCGGCCGCTCCGAAGAGCGAGGCGGCGCTGGCGCCAAGCGAGCCGGCCGGCAAAGCGGCGGCGATCAGCCCGCAAGGCGAGGGGGTCGAGATCAACATCGCCTACGGCACTGAGAAACAACAATGGCTGGAGGCAGCCGCGGGCGAGTTTCGCATGCACAGGCGGGACGTGGAATCACGGTGAACCTCCTGGGCATGGGCTCGATGGAGGGTGCCGCTGCTGTTCTGGAGGGCGAGGGGACCAATCCGATCCACGTCTGGTCGCCGGCCAGCAGCGCCTACCGCGACCACTTCGAACGGCAATGGCGTGCCAAGTACAGCAACCAATCACCCATCTTGAAGAGCGAGAATCTTGCGCTGACCCCGATGGTGTTCGTGATGTGGGAAACGCGACGCAAGGCTTTTCTTAAAAAATATGCCAAGATTAGCTTTCAAACCATATCGGATGCGATGAGGGAGCCGGGGGGCTGGGGCGGGATCGCCGGCGAGGCCGAATGGGGGCGGTTCAAGTTCGCGCACACCCACCCCGGCCGATCCAACAGCGGGCTATTGACTCTGGTTCTGCTGGCGTACCAGTTTTCGCACAAGGAGCACAGCCTTTCCGGCCCGGATGTGGAGCAGCCGGCGTTTCAGGCCTGGCTGGAGCGTTTTGAGCGCGGGGTGGCGAGACCGGGCGGCTCGCTCAATCACAGCACGGGCACCCTGATGCGCGAGATGGTGTTGCGGGGCCCGTCGCAATACGACTGCCTGCTGATCTACGAAAACCTGGCAATTGATTACCTGGGGGCGGCCAAGGACCGCTGGGGAGAGCTTCACGTCGATTATCCCGAGCCGAACATCTGGAACGAGCATCCCTATTACATTCTCGACGTTCCCTGGAGCGATGCGCGGCAGCGCGCGGCCGCGGCCGGGTTTCTCAAGTTTCTCATGAGCGAGCCGATTCAGAAACGCGCCGCTCGAGCATGGTTTCCGGGCCGGCAATCCTGAGGTTTCGGTGCGGTTTCCGGAGAGCCCGCTCGTGCGTCACGCGAATCTCGGTGTGCGGATCGACCCGCCCCGCATGTGCGAGCCGCCCAAGCACGAGGTCCTCCAGCAGCTTCTGAGTGCGTCTCGCCGAATGGGAGACTGATCGGCTATTTTAGGAGTTTCAGGGGGCGGCCGCGCAGGGCTAGCCCAGTTGAAATCCAGCAAATGTCGTCGGGGTCGGATCGAGCATGAACGAGCAAGAGAACGGCCGGGCTGAGAGCTTGCCTGGGGAATCGACTGCCATCCTGCTGATCGCGCACGGCAGTCGCCAGGAGGGCGCGAATCAAGACCTGGTGGAACTGGTGAAGCGGATCGCGGCGCGGGGAGATTACCCGATTGTCGAGGGGTGCTTCCTGGAGCTGGCCGAGCCTGACCTGCCTTCCGGCGGTGATCGCTGTGTTGCGCGGGCGCGGCGGGTGCTGATGATCCCCTATTTTCTTTCGGCCGGCGTGCACATCGAGCGCGACCTGACCACCGCTCGCGACGAGCTGCACGCCCGCCATGCCGGCACCGAGTTTCACCTGGGTTCGCCGCTGGGGCCGCATTGGTTGCTTGACGAGCTAGTGGCGAGACGGATCGACGAGCTGGACGCGCTGCCGTCCGACCTTGCTCAGAGAGAGTCACTCGCTTCGAGAGGCATGACGAAGCTCCTGGGAAAGACGGCGCTGGTGACGGGCGCGGTGCGCGGGATCGGAAGCGGTTGTGCGATCGAGCTGGCACGAGCCGGTGCCGACGTCGTGGTCAACGACCGCGAGCGCACCCCGCATGCTATGGCGGTCGTTAACCAGATCAAGGCGCTCGGCCGGCGCTCGGCACTTGTGGAAGGAGACGTCTTCGAGCGGGCCTCGTGTGAACGCGTCGTCGAGCGTGCGAAGGAAGCGCTCGGGAGCATCGACATCCTGATCAGCAATCCGGCATTTCAGCGTCGCGAGGAATTTCTCAATTACGACGCGGAGACGTTCAGCAAAGTGATCAACGGGACGCTGGTCGGCGGCTTTCACATGAGCCAGCTCGTGGCGCGGCAGATGGTCGAGCGGGGTAAAGGCGGGAAGATCGTGTTCATCTCGAGCTGCCACGTGCACACGCCGTACGCACGAAGCGTCGCGTATAACGCGGCCAAGGGGGGACTCAACCTGCTGGCGATGACGATCGCCGGTGAGCTGGCGCCCTATCGAATCAACGTGAACGTGATCGAGCCGGGCTGGATCGACACGCCGGGCGAGCACGAGGCGTTCAGCGACCAAGCGCTTGCTCTTGCGGGAGCCGCCCTGCCCTGGGGCCGGCTGGGGACGGCCGAGGACGTCGGCAAGACGGCGGCGTTCCTGGCTTCGAGCGATGCCGACTACATTACCGGGGCCATTCTCCGCGTCGACGGCGGGATCTGGCTTCAGCATGCGCGGGAGTGAGCAGCGCCAGGGCGCCGGTCACTGGCTTCTGGAGCGCGAATCGGGTCGTGCCCTGAGGGTCTAGCTCGTCAAGGCGGTGCTCTGCTTGCTCGGCGAGGCGGTCGAGTGTCGAGTGGCCGGCGCCTTGCGCCAGTGCGATCACGTGGCCATCCTCGTCGATCAGCACGTGGAAAGGCGGGTCGCCATTCTCGGCGCCGAAGCGGCGGATGCTGTCTGCGCTTGCCATTTGGACCGGCAACGCGGCGCCGCTCTGGGCTGCGATTGCCCGCACGCGATCAGGCTTGGCGGCCCCGACGGCGGCCGTGAACATGCTGAACCGTCGATGAGCCCTGATCTTGCTCGATGCGTGGGCGATCGCGGCAAGAGACTGTGGCGCATCGGGGGCATCGGCCGACCAGAAGACAATCCAGACGACCTTTCCCTTGAGACCGAGAACGAGCAAGGGCTCGGACGACTCGAGGTCGATGAGCCGCAGAAGCGGCGCGGGATCGCCGACGGCGAGCGGCTTGCCGCTGGTCGAGGAGCCTATGCGGAACCAGACAAACGTGAGCAGGGCGACGATCGTCACGGCCGCCATCACCGCGCTAGTGCGATCCAATCTGGGGCGGTTCGAGCCGGCACTGGGCTGCACGTCGTTTTTTGGATCATCGGGCACGATGGTTGGCCTCCGGAACAAGCACAACGATCGTATCGACGGGCGCAATCGCGTCTTCGGGCACTTCGAGCTCGAGGGAGCCGGATTTCCGATTCAGCTTGAGCGGCGTGGTCTTGCCGAAGAGAAAAGGGGCCCATGAGATGCTGGGATCGAAGCGGATCGGCTGGCGGTGCTTGGGCTTCAAGATATGCAAATAGATCTTCTGATCGGCGCGGGTACCGCTGGTGGTGGAAACGCCCCACGATTGCGGGTCAATCGGGCCCCGGCGAGTGCCAAAGATGGTTTCGCCGTTGGTCTTGAGCCATGCCCCGACTTCGAGGAGGCGGTTGCTGGCTTGCGGCTCGATCGAGCCGTCCGCGCGGGGACCGACGCTCAAGAGCAAATTCGCGCCCCGTCCGGCGGCGGAGATCAGGGCGTGGATCAGCTCTTCTGCGCTCTTGTACTCGTTATCGCGCGCGTCGTAGCCCCGGGAACGGTTGATGGTCATGCAGGTTTCGAGCGGCAAGGCGTTGGTCACGGCGGCCAAACTCGAGCCGGCGGCGCCGCGGCCGGGAAGATCCTGGTCGACGATCTGAAAATCCTCGCCCGGGGAGGGGGCGATATGATGGTTGTTGCCGATCAGGGCGCCGGGCTGGAGCTCGTGGATCATCCGGTAAGTGCCGGCGAGGTCCCAATCGGCGCCGGGGCGGTCCCAGCAGCCGTCGAGCCAGATTCCACCGATCTCGCCGTAGTTGGTGCAGAGCTCGCGGATCTGGCCCTGGTAGTAGGCCACGTAGCGTTTCCAATCGCCGTGATTGTCGCGGCCGGAGGACTTGCCGGTTTTTCCGGTTGGAAAGTAATCGGGGTGGTGCCAGTCGAGCAGGGAATAATAGAAAAATAGCTTGATCTTCTGTTCGTGGCAGGCGCCGGCCAAGGTTTTGAGCGGGTCGGCGTGATAGGGGCTTTTGTCCACGATGTCGAAATCGGTGAGCCGGCTGTCGAACATGCAGAAACCGTCGTGGTGCTTGCTGGTGATCGTGATGTATTTCGCGCTTGAGGCCTTGGCGAGTTTCACCCATGCGTCGGCATCGAACCGGGTGGGATTGAAATGGGCCGGCAACTTGTCGTATTCGGGAATCGGCAGTTTGTCGTGTTCCATCACCCACTCGCCCTTGCCGACGAGCGAATAAACGCCCCAGTGGATGAACAGGCCGAATCGGTCGTCTTGAAACGTGGCGCGGGCGGCGGCCGTTTTCGCGGGCACCGGATCTTGGGGGGTAATCGCCTGCGCGCGTGTAACGTTCCCGTTTGCGAGATTCAGCAGTGAGAGTGCCAGCGCAGCGAATCTTCGGCTCATTCTTTCCGCGCCTCCTCCGACAAGCCGGTTCACCTGCCGCGGCAAGCGAGTGCCGTCCGATCTCCCTGAGCGTACGATGGCCCGTTTGTGCCGGGCTGTCAAGCTGAGGAGAACGCTGCCAGGGAACGGCACGAAGGCGCCGGGTTAGAAATCCGCAAGGATTCGAGGGTTGCGGCGCGATCAGATGCGCAGGGTATGATGGGATACCGGCGTGGCGCGAAAGAGCTTGGTGAGCTCGCGAGCGCACGCACAGGAAACCTCGTGAGAGCGGCCTGACTTGGCACCAGACCCGGAAGAAGAGTCGTCGACGTCGTTGATCCACGAGGGATGGAACCACGTGAGGAGCCAGCGTCCGCTGGCGGCGTGGGCATCGTGGCAGCGCGGCGCTTCTGATCGATCCCGATTCATCCGTAGCCGCGCAGGCAATTTCGACCCTGGAATCAGCCAAGGAGCTGCCGCTGGCTGCCCGGACGGCCTATCGCTTCCGCGAGCCGAGGGACCCGGCGCGGAGGACGGCGTGGGACGAACGGCTGCGGCGCGGCAACCTGGAAGAGCTCGGGGCGACGGCCGAGGCGTTCGCCGACATCGCGGGCGAGGATCCTGGCGATTCAGCCGCGCTGTACAACCGCGGGCTTTGCCTGGCGTGGGCGGGAAAGAACATCGAGGCCATCGCGTGCCTGGACCGCTCGGTCGCGCTGGATGCTCAGACCGCGTTTGATGAGGCGGTTGCGGCCTGGACGCTGGCCGAGATCCTGCGCCAGGGGGGCGGGGCCGAGGCCCAGGCCGACGAGCTGCGGTTCAATTGCACGATCGGCTGGAACCCGGAGGACACGGCGACGCTTCTGCATGAGTTCCCGGAGATCCGGCGGATGCGAACGCCAGAGGTGCCCGGAACCCCAACGCCCGAGGAGCGCGGTATCGAGGTATTCGAATGGCTCGATCGTCCGATCGAGGCCGCCGTGCCGGGCCCACTTTGCGGATGGCGGCTGCCGATCGTGCTGGCGAGCGTTTTCATCGGTCGAAACTCACTGCGACTGTCGAGCCCGAGAGCAGCGAACCTGGACCGGATCGCGGACGTGCTCTTCACCAGGCTCGAGGGGGGCCCGCAATCGATTCGCCGCGAGGCCGCGCCCCTTTCGCTGCCGTTTCTGGATGCCGACGTCTGGATCTTCCGGATGCCGCCGGGCGTGGATCCGGACAGGAGCGAGGAGCTGGCGCGAGGCGATCGAGCACTATTTCGAGAACGAGTGGATTCATCGGCAGCGGAAGAGCCTGGGCAACCGGTCGCCGCTTGGGGCATCGAACGCAGCCAGGGGGGGCGACAAAAACGCGCGGGCCAGGCTGACGGCGGTTGTGAAGCTGCGCGAACAGCTCGGGGGCCGCTCGAGCACGAGAGCGCTCTACAAGGGCTATCCGTTCGACCGCTTGCGGAGGCGGCTCGGTCTGGATTGCGAGCTGGCCGAGGCGGTTGATCCGCTGGACCTGAGCTGTGCCGCCGCCAACGAGCTCGATGAGCTGGACATGGCATCGCTTGACGACGTGAGACTCAGCGAGGCGGCGTCATCGGCTGCGGGTTTGCGGGACGATGAACGAACCGCAAGGTTTGCTCGAGAGCTGCTGCGGCGCGGAAGTGGCCTGGCCCGCCCCGTGGACTTGAAGGCACTGGTGTCGGCACTCGTGCGCCAGGCGATCAGCCGCGGCGACGACGACGGCGCGTTGGAGAAGATCGAGGGGGCGCGACTGATGGCCGACGCCCTCACCACGGCCACGTTCGACGTGTGGCGCGCCGAGATCCTGCGCGTCAAGGTCGAGGTGACGCGGCGCTCGAGGTATACCAGAGCCTCATCAGCCCGGATGGGGCCGGCGCCGCTCTTGCGCTCGACGGCGCGCTCTCGCTCTTCGACAACGGCCACTTCGACCAGGCGATGCAGCTCTCGACTCAGGCACGGACCCTGGCGCGGCAGGCGGGGCTCCCGTGGATTGAACGCAGAGCGCACCAGCTTGAAGCGTGAGGCTCCGGGTGGCGATGGCGCGGGGGTGAACGACGACCGGCTTTAGCGAATTCCGCCTGGATTCTCGAATCGCGGTAACATCTGTGTGCGGTTCTTGAAGTAGTAATTGTCAGCCCGATCTCTTGCGTCTTCGCGCTTTGCAGGCGAAGCTGGTAGGGTATGTGGCTCGCCCGTCTGCTGTCGTGCCGGATCGGCGCGGCGCGGAATGGCTGCGTGGCCGCAAGGGCGAACCTGGGGTGTGATCGCGCTAGAGTGCTGCCGATAAAGGCTTGAGGATATTTGACTCGAGGGGGAAAGATCTCATGGGACTGCCGGTCAAGAGGATGACCCATCTTGCGGCTCGGATGGGCCTGGCCGCGGCGACGACCGCTGCGCTCTTCTTTCTCGCGCTGGTCACGACACACGCGATTGCCCAGGCCCCTGGCGGCGGTGCCGGGGGAGCCAAAGCGGGCGCTGCGGGCAAGGATCGGCCTGGGCCTCAGCCGGCGGTGAAGCTCGGGCTTTCGATCAACTTGCCCGGCGCGTTTCGCGGCTACACGCTGCTGAATCCCATGGGGCAAAAGACGGTCTACTTGTTCGACATGGAAGGGCACGTGGTCAAGAGCTGGGTGACCCAGTACAACTCGATGCAAGTGGCGTATCTGCTCGAGGACGGCCATCTCTTCCGGGTTGCGAATGCTGGTGACGAGACGAGCTTCGGCGGAGGCGGGGGCTCGGCCGGTCGCGTGAACGAGTTCACGTGGGACGGCGAGATGCTCTGGGATTTCAAGATGCATAATGCCAAGCAGCTCCAGCACCACGACGCGATCAAGCTGCCGAACGGGAACTGTCTCATGGTGGTGTGGGAGAAGAAGACTGCCGCCGAGGCGATCGCCGCCGGCCGCAAGAAAGAGCTGGTGAGCAATTATCTGATTCCTGACTCGCTGCTCGAGATCAAGCCGACCGGCAAGACAACGGGCGAGGTCGTGTGGGAATGGCATCTGTGGGACCACCTGATCCAGGACCACGATTCGTCGAAGGCCAACTTTGGCGAGGTGGCCGCGCATCCGGAGCTGGTTGACGTCAATTTCGTGGATAGCCCGCTCGGGCCGGGGCCGGGCGGGCCGCCAGCCGGCGGCGCGCAGGTAAAAACGGCGAAGGTGGCGGTTGCCAAAGATGCCGCCAAAGACGCACGAAGCAAAGCGGAACAGGAAAAGCTCAAGTCGATCGGATATGTGGGCGCGCCGGCGGCCCGGGCGCAGCGCATCAGCCCGGACTGGACGCACGTGAATTCCGTCGACTTTAACCCGGCCCTCGATCAGATCGTGATGAGCGTGCACGAGCTCTCCGAGATCTGGATCATCGATCACAGTACGACCACGGCCGAGGCCGCGAGCCACTCGGGCGGTCGGTCGGGCAAGGGTGGCGACCTGCTCTACCGCTGGGGCAACCCGCGTGCGTACCGCGCCGGCACCCCCGCGGATCAGAGGCTCTTCGCGCAGCACAATGCCAACTGGATTCGCCCCGGCCTCCCCGGTGAAGGCCATATCATGGTCTTCAACAACGGCGGCCACCGGCAGGACGGAGACTATTCTTCGGTTGACGAGATCGTTCCACCGGTGGATTCCCAGGGCCGCTACGAGCACAAGGCCGGCACGGCCTACGGGCCTGCGAAGGCCAGTTGGAGCTACTCGGCACCGAAGAAGTCGGATTTCTACGCGTTCTTCATTTCGGGTGCGCAGCGGCTTCCGAACGGCAACACGCTGATCTGCTCGGGCCCCAACGGCACACTGTTCGAGGTGACGCCGGGCAAGGAGGTGGTCTGGAAGTACGTGAATCCGGTCAAAGGGGGCTTCGGCCCGGGCCGAGGCGGGCCCGGCGGCCCGCCGCCGCCGAATCAAGTCCTGGTCTCGTTCGTGCAGGACATGCTGGGCCTTTCAGCCGACCAGAAGAAGCAGGTGAGCGCTCTTGCAGAAGACGGTGGACGAAACTCTTGAAAAGGTTTTGACAACGGACCAGAGGAAAGACCTGCGCGAGCGCAGCGCGGGCGGCCCGGGCGCGATGGGTGCGATGGCGCCTCCCGGCCAGATCATCGCGACCGCAGCGCAGATCACCCTCAAGCCGACGGCGGAGCAGAAAAAGCAGCTTTCCGACCTTCAGAAGACGGTCGACGCCGGGCTGGAAAAAGCGCTCACCGCCGATCAGAAGGAGCGGCTGAAGCAGGTAAAGGCCGATTTCGCGCGTGGTGGACCGGGGGGTGGTGGTCCACCCGGCGGGGGTGGTCCGCCGGGAGGTCGAGGCGGCCCGGGAGGTGGTCCGCCGGGAGGTGGCGGTCCGGGTGGCGGAGGCGGCCCACCGGCCTTCCTCTTCACTGGTCCGCCGGGCGGTGCCTCGGTTTTCCGCGCCTATCGCTATGGCCCGGATTACGCCGGGCTCACGGGGAAGGAATTGAAGCCCGGCAAAACGGTTGAAGAGATGCAGCCCAAGGATTCAGCGCCCTCCAAGGGGGCCGAGAAGTCGAAGGAAGCCCCGAAGAAATGATCGGTTCCAACAGGAGATTCCGGTGGCTGTTGCTCGGCATTGCGCTGGTGCTGCTGTTGCCCGGCGAGGCGCATGCGTACATCGGGCCCGGCGCCGGGTTTGCGGTGGCCAGCTCGTTTTTCGCCGTGTTCGCGGCCGTGTTCTCGGCAATGCTCACCTTTGTGACGTGGCCGGTGCGTCTGCTCAAGCGGACGCTTTTCGGTTGGCGCGCGATGCGAAGGAGCCGGTTCAAGCGAGTGGTGATTCTGGGCCTCGACGGCATGGACCACGGCCTAACCGAAACGATGCTGGAGGAGGGGAAGCTGCCGCACCTGGCCGGTCTGCGCGACCGGGGCTGCTTCAGGCCGCTGGGCACGACGGTGCCGCCGCTTTCGCCGGTGGCGTGGTCCACGTTTCAGACGGGGGTCAACCCCGGCAAGCATAATATCTTTGACTTCCTGACGCCTGATCTGCGCACCTACTGCGCGAAGCTTAGCTCGGTCGAGATTCGCCCGCCTCGGAGGTCGATCCAGCTTGGCAAGTATCGCATTCCCCTGGGCAAAGCCCAGTTGCGGCTGCTCAGGAAGAGTCAGCCGTTCTGGAGCATCTTGAGCAAGTACGGAATTTTCAGCGCCGTTTTGCGGGTTCCGATCACCTGGCCCGCGGAGAAGCTCTGGGGCGTGCTGCTCTCGGCCATGTGCGTGCCGGACCTGCGCGGCACGCAGGGGATGTTTTCGTATTACACCACGAGAAAGCGTGACGAAGGTGAGAAGATCGGCGGCGAGGTTCATCACGTCAGTTGCGAAGGGGGGATCGTTGCCGCCGAGCTTGTGGGACCGCCCGACCCGCTGGTCGCCGGTGCGGGGGAGCTGCGTCTGCCGTTCCGCGTGATCTTGCCCGGCGGGGAGAAGGCGATCCTCGAGCTGGGCGACGAGAAGATTGAGCTGCGCAAGGACATTTATACCGACTGGCTTCCGGTTGATTTTCGCGCCGGACTGGGCATGAAGGTGCGCGGGGTGTGCAAGTTCTTGCTGCTTGCCACCGAGCCCGAGTTCGGGCTGTACGTCACGCCGATCAACATCGACCCCGAGCGGCCGGCGATGCCGGTTGGCTATCCGGCGGTTTATTCGGTCTACCTGGCCAAGAAGCAGGGGACCTATGCCACGCTGGGACTGGCCGAAGATACCTGGGCGCTCAACGAGGGGGTCTTGAGCGACGACCACTTCATCCAGCAATGCCTCGATATGGACGTCGAGCGCGAGGCGATGTTTCTGGATGCCCTCGACAAGGTTCCGCGCGGGCTGGTGGCCTGCGTTTTCGACGGCACGGACCGGCTGCAGCACACGTTCTGGCGCGACATTGACACTCACTCGCCGGCGCGGCCCGACGCCGCGCTCCTGGCCGGGCGGAACGTGATCGAGGACCTTTACCGGCGGATGGATGACCTGGTCGGCAAGACGATCGCAAAGTGCCGGGACAAGGGGACGATGCTCATGGTCATCTCGGACCACGGGTTCGGCCCGTTCCGCACAGGCATCGATCTGAATCGGTGGCTGGAGGAGAACGGCTATCTGACCGTGGATGACGGGCGCCGCGGCGAGGAGCACCTGGCCGGGGTGGACTGGTCGCGTACGCGGGCGTTTGCGATCGGCCTGGCCGGCATCTTCATCAATTTGACAGACAAGTACGCGCAGGGGATCGTCGAGCCGGGCGCGGAGGCTGAGGGGCTGCGGAGCGAGATCGCCGCCAAGCTGGAGGCGCTGGTTGATCCTGCAACCGACCAGAGCGCTGTCAAGCGAGTGTACGTGGCCGGCAAGTTCTATCGTGGTCCGTACAAGGACAACGCGCCGGACTTGATCGCCGGGTACCAGCGGGGCTACCGGGTTTCGTGGGAGGCGGCCATCGGCAAGACGACCCGATCGGTGTTCCAGCCCAATACGAAGGCGTGGAGCGGCGACCACTGCGTTGACCCCTCGCTCGTGCCGGGAATCCTGTTCTGCACCCACCGGATAGCGAATGAGAACCCGCGTCTGATCGACATTGCGCCCACGGTCCTCTCGATGTTCGGCATCAGCGTGCCCGACTACATGGACGGCAAGGCGCTCGATGTCGGCGAGGCCGCGGGAAAGACCGCAAGCCCGCGTGAAGGCGCCTTAGCCGAGGCACTGTCATGAGTGAGAAACCTGGTCCCAAGATTACACGGCGAACCTTGCTGGCCGGCTCCGTGGCCGCCGGTGCGGCCGCCGGTGCGGCCTTCGGCGCGGGCAACTACTGGCTGGGGTCGCGGCCAAATGTGTCGCGTAGCGCCGGCAAGAAAGTGATTATCATTGGAATTGACGGGATGGACCCTCGGCTCTCCGAGCGGATGATGAAGGAGGGGCTTTTACCCAATCTCGAGAAGCTGCGCGCAGGGGGGGGCTTCAGCCCACTGGGAACGAGCACGCCGCCGCAGAGCCCGGTTGCCTGGGCGAACTTCATCAATGGGGCCGGGCCGGGCGATCATGGGATTTTTGACTTCATCCATCGTCATCCCGAGGAGCAGTGCGCCCCATTTTATTCGGCGTCGGAGACGATGCCGGGTGTCGGGGCATGGGAAGTGGGCGACTATCGAATCCCGCTCGATTTCTGGCCGTATAACCACAAACCCCCCAAGCCGGTGCTCAGGCGGCAAGGGACTCCGTTCTGGGATTACCTGGACCAAGCGGGAGTGCCTTCGACGTTTTACGACATCCCGAGCAACTATCCGGCGAGCCCGTCGCATCACGGCCACCATCGCTGCATTTGCGGCATGGGCACGCCGGACATGATGGGCGGGTACGGGACGTACCAGTATTTTGCCGAGAACGGACCGGCCGACGGGCTGGACGAGGGGGGTGGTAAGAGGTCGAGGCTGACATTCGAGGATGATCGCGCCAAGGCCAAACTGGTCGGGCCGGAAGACGCCTTGCTCAAGAACCCGAAACCGATCGGGATCGACATTTACGTCCATCGCGACCGAGAGGCCAACTCGGCGGTGATCCAGATCAAAGACCGGAGGATCGTGCTCAAGACCGGCCAGTGGAGCGGCTGGACCAAGGTTGAATTTCCGCTTTCCGTGCCCAGGTTCATGCTGGGTCAGAGTGTGGAGGGAATCTGCCGGTTCTACCTTCAGGAGGTTGCGCCCAACTTCCGGCTTTATGCGTCTCCGATCAACATGGACCCGCGCAGACCCTGCCTTGCCGATCTCCGAGCCGGCTAGCTTCGTCAAGGATGTCGCGGGCCGGCTGGGGCCATTTGCCACGACGGGATTTCAGGAGGATTACAGCGCGCGGAACAACGGCGTTTTTGTCGACGACGAGTATGCCCGGCAGGCAGACATGGTGCTCGAAGCGCGGCTGGCGCTCCTGGACTACGCCCTGGAAAACTACGAAGACGGCCTGCTTTTCTTCTACTTCTCCAGCAGCGACCTGCAATCGCACATGTTCTGGTGGGATTCGGACGACCCGCATCCGATCCGGAGCGACTCCGAGGCGAAGAAGTATTTCGGCCATGTGCACCAGCTTTACCGGAAGCTGGACAAGGTCATCGGCGACCTGATGGACCGATACGGGCGGCAGGCCACGCTGATCGTGATGAGCGACCACGGCTTTGCGAACTTTGGCCAGCAGTTCAACGTGAATTCGTGGCTGCGTGCGTGGGGCTACCTGGGGCCGCGGGAGTGCACGTCGATCATGACGGACGTTGACTGGTCGCAAACCGTTGCTTACGGCCTGGGAATCAACGGGCTTTACCTGAACATGAAGGGGCGGGAGCGCGACGGCATTGTCGAGCCGGGCGAGCAGCGTGAGGCGGTGCTGGCGGAATTGATCGAGCGTCTGCAGGCCGTCACCGATGCGAATGGGCAGCCGGTCATCCGCGGCGCGTATCGCTCGGACAAGATTTACAGCGGGAGTGCGACTGCGCTGCGCCGGACCTGATCATCGGCTATCACCGCGGCTTCCGGGCCTCATGGGCAACCACTCTGGGCAATCTGACCGACGAATTCCTGCTTGCGAACGACCAGGCGTGGTCGGCAGACCACTGCGCCGATGCGCTCGAGGTGCCCGGGGTGTTGTTCAGCAATCGGGCCATCCGCGCGGGGTCGCCGTCGCTGGTCGATCTGGCGCCGTCGATTCTGGCCGAATTCAACCTGCCGGTGCCGGCGCAGATGGTGGGGAAGAACGTCCTTTCGACATGAGAGATCGAATCGCTATCGGGGAGAGACAGTCGTGGTGAAGGTGAAGATCGAGCCGGGCCTGTTCGACCGCGCCAAGCGGGCGGCGGAGACTGCCGGGTACAGCAGCGTCGAGGAGTTTATCGCCAACTGCATCGAGAAGGAGATCCAGAGGCTGAAGGTCGATGAAGCCGAGGGACCGGTGGCCGACCAGCTTCGCGGCCTGGGATACATCGAATGACGTACGGCCTTGCTTTGGTCGCCGCCTGGCTCTCGGCTTTAGCGAGTTTCCTGGGGCGGTTCCTGCTGGGATGGGTCGGCCTGGTGCCGGGGTGGGTTTCCGCGACGGCCGTCGGCGCGGTGACGGGCGTGCTGATGCTCGCCATGTTCAAGTACACCTCGAACCAAAATGCGATCAAGCGAGTGCGCAAGAATATTGACGCGAATCTTCTGGCCCTCAAGCTGTTCAAGGACAGCGCCCGGGTGGCGCTGCGGGCGCAGGGGCGAGTACTCAATGGTGCCGGAATGCTGCTCGTGCTCGCAGTCGTGCCGATGCTGGTGATGGTCTTGCCCATGACGCTGGTGCTGGCTCAACTGGCGCTCTGGTACGAGGCGCGGCCGCTTGCGCCCGGCGAAGAAGCGGTGATCTCGCTCAGGCTCGGGGGCGACTCCGGGTCAGCCTGGCCGGCCGTGAGCCTCGAGCCTACCGGGGCGGTGGAGGTGATCGCCGGGCCAGTGGGGATGCGGAAGGAGCGAGAGGTCTGCTGGAACGTGAAGGCAAAGCAGCCCGGGGGCCACCGTCTTCTGTTTCAGGTCGGCGACCAATCCGTGGTCAAGGAGCTTGCCATCGGCGATGGGTTCATGCGGGTGAGCACGGAGCGTCCGGGCTGGAACTGGTCGAGGATTTTGCTGAACCCGTGGGAAGAGCCGTTCCGGCCAGGCGAACCGGTGCGCTCGATCGCGATCAATTACCCCGAGCGCTCGTCCTATACGAGCGGCAGCGGCTACTGGGTCATCTACTGGTTTGCGGTCTCGATGGTCGCCGCGCTGTGTTTCAAGGGTGTGCTTAAGGTCAACATATGAACGCTGCGCGACAGGGAAAGGAATCTTTCAAAGTGCAGAACGAGATCATCATCGTCTCCGGGCTGCCTCGATCGGGCACGTCACTGATGATGCAGATGCTGGAAAACGGCGGTGTCACGGTTGTCACGGACAACATCCGGACAGCCGACACCGACAACCCGCGGGGCTACTATGAGTTCGAGAAGGTGAAGAAGATCAAGGAAGACGTGTCGTGGCTGCCGGCCACGAGAGGCAAGGCGTTCAAGATGGTGTCTCAGCTTCTTTATGAACTGCCACCGACGGAGACGTACCGGGTGATCTTCATGGAGCGCGACTTAGACGAGATGATTCGCTCGCAGGAGAAGATGCTCGCGCGGCTGGGCAAGCCGGCTGCACCTGCGGAGGCGATCAAGCAGCACTTTACCCGGCACCTGGAGAAGCTGCGAGCGTGGCTGGCCGAGCAGGGCAACTTCGAGGTGCTTTACGTTCGTTACAAGGAAGTCGTCGAGGATCCGGGGGAGCAAGCTGCGCGCATCAGCGCGTTTCTTGGCGGCAAAGCGGACGCGGCGTCGATGGCGGGGACGGTGGACCCGGCGCTTTATCGAAATCGGACGACGGCGGTTGAGGGCTGATCACGCCCCCTTTGCGACGTGGGAAGGTGTGCGGGGAACGTTCGCTTGCCTGCGGCGTTTCGCGCGGATCACCGGCTCGGCTGCGACATCGCTAGCGCCCCACCCCCCCTGGCCCCCCCTTTGCAAGGGGGGGAAAGGTGTGCGGGGAGCATTCGCTTTCGCGTGGCGGGTCGAACGGATCACTGGCGTGATCCGCCGTTCACCCCCCCTGGCCCGCCCTTTGCGAGGGGGGAGAAGTGTGCGGGGTTGCTTTCGCTTGCAAGTGCAGGCGTTCGCGGCGCTCTTGAAGGATTGCATCGGCGGCGCGGCGGCGGGTGGCGACGCCCGGCTGGGGGAGGATGCCGCCGCCCAGAATCAGGGCAGAGAATGAGAGCACGGCCACACGTTCGCGCACGCTGATTTTCAGCGAGACGGTCGAGACGTGGCGTGCGCCGGTGAAGAGCAGGAAATACGCCCGCATGACCGCGATTCCGTTCAAGGCTGCGGCCGCGACCACGACGATGCCTGAGTATGGGCTGGCTTCGACCACGCTGTCGACGAGCAACTCGGTGGAGATGAAGCCGAGCGTGCCGGGGAATCCCACACTGGCCAGGCCGGTCAACAGGAAGCAAACGGCCAGGGCCGGCGTGTGTTCGTAGAGCCCGTGGTAGTCAACCAGAGAGAGACGGCCGAAGCGGGCCTCGACGGCGCGGATGGTCAGGCCGAACCCGCCCAGAGAGACGATCACGGAGAACCAGAGGCACAGCGAGGCGGTGATCGAGAGGTCAGTTGCCAGCGCCAGGCCGACGAGCACCAGGGAGGAGTGGCTCAAGATGAGGTGGGCGAGGAACCGCCGCGTTTCGCGTTGCACGGCCGCCATGCATGCGGTGTAGAGCGCGGTGAAGAGCGACATCACGATGATGACTTCGAGCAACCAGGCCGGCGCGATCGGCAGGACGAGCCGGACGGCGGCGTATGCGCCTGAGAGCGGAATGACGAAGAGGGATGCGATTCCGAGGGAGGCGTGCTCGAACCAGTCGGTTACCCAGCAGTGAGCGGGGACGATTCCGCTGCGCACCATGACGGCCAGTGCGAGTGCGGCGGCGCCCCACCAGGGAGGGGGTGCTGGGCTGGATGCGCGGAGCGTCACTGCCGACTGGCCGAGGACGAGCAACCCGAGGAAAAGGGCCATGTGTGCGAGGTAGATTCGCGTTGTACGGCCGCGGATGAGCAGCTCGACGCAGGGCTGCACGGTCGAGACGGCCAGGAGGCCGATCAAGATCCAGGGCTCCTTGCAGCTAAAGGTCATGAGGCGGACTGTTTCGGCGGCCATGGACCAGGAGAACGAGAACCGGCGCATGACTTTCCGGGAAGTGGAGAGCGCTGCGAAGAGGTGGAGGAGGGCGACGGCCGGCACGACGGGGGCGTTGAGCTCGTCGAGGCGCAAAGATCTGGCGGCCGAAGAGGGCGGGTTGGATGCTATAGCGGGCGATCTCTTCGCCCGGCACACCGACATAGAAGGCGAGCCAGGCGAGCACGGTGCAGGCGAACGCCGCGCCGATGAAAGCCATGCTGAAGCGATAGGTGCGCTCGGGGTTTCGCACGCGGCTGACGCCGGGGAAGCCGACGAGCGTCAGCGCGATCGCGATCTCGAGCCAAGGCAAGTTGAGGAGGTTCATGAGAACTCGTCGATTGCTCCGAAACGAGGCTTGACCCGGTCGGACTCGCGGGACTCTTCGCCTGAGAGAAAATCAGTCCAGCGGCGCTCGAGGGCATCGCACCAGCGGAAGGTGCTCACGAACGGGGCGACCACGTACGAGAGCAGCGCCCTGTCGAGGTAGCCGCGCTCGATTCCCATGCGATATAGCCAGGCGAGATTGCGGCCTTTGGACAACCGGTCCCAGATGCTCGTCGAGCGCGGCAGGTGCTGGCCGATTGCATCCTCGAGCATGCGATAATCGAGCAGGAGGCTGGGTGCCCGCACGAACTGGAGGGTTCGCAGGCAGGCATGCCCGAGCATGTGGACAAGGGCCACGTATCGGAAGCCGAGACCGATCTCGGCGACGATGATTCCGACCTGCAAGAGCGAGGCGAACGTAAGGGCCGACTTGATATCGGTCTGGACGCTGCCGGCCAAGTACGCATAGAGCGCGGTGGTCAAGCCGAGGGTGACCACAACGGCAGAGAGCACGAAGGATTGATCGAGCAACGAGCTGACGCGCAAGAGGAGGAACGCACCGAGGTGGACGGAGAGGGCGCCGTAGAAGACGGCGCTTGAGGGGGTGGGGCCTTCCATGGCCCTGGCGAGCCATCCCGAGAACGGCACCAGGGCCGATTTGCCTGCGGCGGCAACGACCAGGAGCAGGCCGATCAGGAGGGCCTGTCCGGTCGCCACGGTCGCGATCTCGTCGGGCCAGGGACCGGTGCCCAGGAGCTGGTCGAAGTCGCCCTCGCCGCGGAGGCGGTGCATGACCACCGAGGCCAGGAGCAGCGCCGCGTCGGAGACGCGATAGACGATCCACACCCAGAGACCATTCCGCGCCGGGGCCGGGCGTTCCTGGAAGTAGGCGACCAGGAGCGCGGATGAGAGCCCAACCAGCTCCCAGCCTGTGAAGAGCGTTTCGATCGTGCCGGCCAGCGCGGTCAATTCCATCCCGAGTGCGAAGAGGGCGTAGATCACGAAGAAGCGGTTGAAACCCGGCTCGCGGTGCAGGTACTTGCTGGCGAATGCGCCGATGGTGCCGATCAGCACGAAGGAGAGGATGGCGAACGGCACCGATAGGCGGTCGAAGACGAATTTAACCGAGAAGTGGTAGAGCCGGGGAATCGCGACCCAGTTTCCCTCGTCGATGGCGACTTGCCGGGTGCCGGAAACCAGCATCAGAACGAGCACGAGGGTGGCTGCCAGGAGGCCGGAGACGATGGTTGCGAAGACAAGGTTTGACGATTGATTCTCAGGGAGCTTCGAGCCCAAGAGCGAAGAGACGCCGAGGACGACCAGGAGCGCGAGCGGGCTGAGGATGACGAAGAGCCCCAAGACGCTCAAGATCGGCTCAAAGCTCATTTCGTCGAAGCCTCTCTGGAGTGCGTGCGCGGATTCACGTCGTGATCTCCGCGAAGTCGAGGTGGTCGCGCCAGCCGCGGTACCAGTCAACCGAGGAGGGGGCAGTGGGGAGCACAGAGGCCTGGGGCTCGTAAGGACGAAACACGCCGTCCTGATAAACGGCGAGCTTGCGCGTCTGGGGGTCGATCAGTGCCAGCAAGACCCAGCCGTTCCTGCAGAGCCGGCCGATTCCGGGATCGCGGTCCATGATCTGGAGCATCGTCTCGGGAACGGTCTCGATCAAGAAGAGTGAGCGCATGGGCTCGTGGATTTCAACCATCTGCCAGGGCAGCCCTGTTCGCAGGTCGCTTGCCATGCCGTCCATGACGCCGAGCAAGGCGGCGAGGTTGTGGGGCAGCTTGCTGCCGCAGCCGAAGCCGACGTTATCGACGTGCGAGAAGTAATACTCGAGGCTGATGCCTGCGCAGACGGGAAAGACGGCCTGGAGAACCCGGGTGAGGATCGTGCCATCGGCATCGTCGCTGGTGGGGTCATACGACGTGAGAAAGGCGCGGCGGTCGAGGAAGAGGCCGCGGCTCCACTCGCGCCTGCCCACGATCGTGAGTGCGTTGGTGGCGTGGCCGAGTTCGGGTCGCACCTGGGCGAGGTCTTCGGCGCGGCCCTCGACGTGCTCACGGGCCGCGGTGAACGAAAGTGTGAGGGGGGCCGAATAGAACCGCCGGCAGCGTTCGTGGGCATTTCGCTGGCACGTCAACTCCATTTCATGGCGGGCCGTTTCGAGCTCCTGGCGGTGCGATGCGGGGATGCGGTCGACGTCGAAGTAGGTGACCGAGTCGTCGCAGGTGTTGTGATAGCCGCCGACGACCACCGTGGTCTCCGGAAGTGACAGCCCCCGCGCTTCGAGCCCCTTTCGTACTCGCGGGTCGTTCAAGATCTGGGCCATGGTGCGGGCGTTCGGCCCGCCGAGCCCGCCGCCGCAGGCCCCGCAGTTGTAGGCCGAGTCGTGGGGATTATTCTGGCTGTGCGAGCCGTGGCCGTGCAGCAGCAAGAGGCGGGCGAATCCGCGGGTCAGGCCGATGTCGCCCAAGAGCCGCTGGGCCGCGTCGACCATCTCGGAGACGGTGAAGCCCACTCCGGCGCCGGTTGGACCGGGGATAGGCTCGGTGCGTTCGGCTCGCAGCCGGGTGAGCGGCGGGGTCTGGACCAACCGGCCGAACTTGTGGCGGACCTGGGCGGTCAGTCGGGGGAAGAGAATCCGCGCCAGGAGTGGGATGGAGGCCAGCGCGCCGAATGCCCCGGTCACGAGCGCGCCCACCGCGAAGCCGCGGCTTCCGGTGTGGAGTCGAAGCGACACGGTTCCCAGGACGCGGCGCGTCTGCGCTGCGCGGCGGTGGCGCCTGCCTTGCCCGGTCTGCACCTCTTCGGTCACCCAGATTCCGGGCTGCATCACGATGGGGCACAATGGGGTGAAGTGCGCGTCGGAGGCTCCCTTGTAATAGATCGCCACGGCGTAGAAGCCGGCCACGCCAAATGTCTCGACGTCGGGGGCGATCTCCTCGAGGTGGCGGCGGAACGATTCCTCGCGCTCGTCGATGCAGAAGACGGCCTGGAACCGCGGCGAAACCGGCCGCGTCGCAGGCCGCCGCGCATGCAGTGCGACCGCGTCGAGGGTTTGCACGACGAAGCGCGCTTCGTAAGCCAGGTGAAAGATCCTGCGCCGCTCGATTCCGGTGAACGCCTCGATTTCCTGCAAGAGAGCCGCCCACTGGGGCCTGGTCAGACGGAACATCACATCGGGCGAGAGGCCGACCACCTGCGCGAGCTGGAAGATCAGAAACGCGCGCTGCTCGACGCTTGGAGGCCAGTTGGGATCATCCCTGCCCCGAGCCAGTCGCCAGAATTCTCGCGCGGGGGATTCTATCCCCAGAGCGGTACGGGCGGTGTATCCCAGGGCGAGTCGGTCGAGCAGGAGCCGGATTGCGAGAAACCCCACCAGAGATCCCTCCGGGATCTGCTGAACGACGCGGTCGCCGTGGTGCTCGACGTAGTGGATCATTCCCCCCCAGCCGCGCACGCGCCAGCAGAGTTGCCGACAGGAACGCATCCCATTCGTCCTCGCTGACGCCCAGCGCGTCGAGGGATTCCAGAATCGAGTCAAGCGGTGCGACGTGCTTGTCATGGAGGCGGGCGAGCTCCTGTGAGAGCCCCCGCATCCAGTCGGCGGGCGCCCGGACCGGAAGGCGGTAGAGGGAGCAGAAAGCGACAAAGAAGCCTTCATGGCGGCGCGGAAGCTGCCAGCTCGCCATTCCTTGATCGAGAAAGGCCGCGCAGAACCGGATCATCACGTCGTGCACCATGGCGTCGGTATCGATGCCGGTGGCATCGAGGATCGTGTCGCGGCTACGGACCGGAGGCGGGGGCTTGGTCGTGTAAGGCGGCAGGCCGCGCACGCCATCACAACAAAGGCGCCAGAGTGCTTGAAGAGTGAATCCTTCCCAGTCGTCGTCGGTCCAGTTCTCGATTGAGTGGGCGCCGAAGCGGTTCAAGAGCTCGGACAGGCTGGCGGCGATGGGTTCGGCCGGAGCGGTTTGGCGACGGCCGTTTCCGCCGCGGAGATCGCGGATGACCCAGCGCCTGGTCTCGGCGATCAACCGGGCGCGGACGGCGGAGGATACCTCGCTGCGCACCTTTCGCAGCGCACTTTCCTCGGCGACATACCACACCAGTTCTTCGGTCGGCCCGGTTTGAAGGGGGTACTGGAGCATCGCCAGGTAGAGCCCGAGGCGGGTTCCGAAGCAGGGGATTTGCTCAAGGGCCCGCGGCCCCAAGTCCTGCTCGAGCACTTGCTGCAGCTCGGAGAACCGGATGCGCCCCCGCGCGAGCGCGTCGCGATAGCGATCCTCCGAAAGGTAGGGGTGGCAGCCGAAGATCTGGGCCCCGCGCTTGACCGCCTCGTGGAACGGCAGGTCCTCGAAGGCGTGCAGGGTGTTGTGATGGATGAAAACCGTGATCGGACCCTGCGCGGGCAAGACGTGTGAAGCGTGCCCGATCACTTTTTCCAGACGATTCACGCGCGAGGGATGATCGCCCGAGGCCGGCATCGGTTTTTCCGGGGCAACAGTCAATTCATATCATTGAATGAAATCGTAACAACGACAAAAACTCGAGCCAGTATCATAAGACGACCGGGATTCCAAGGAAAGTGTACAAATATATCGTATATCCGTGGGTGCGATGGTTACACGTACATCCGGTGCCGGCAAAGGGGCGACGATGGGCCACATCGTGGCGCGGGGGTTCCTTCTTGTGCCGGCGAAGGTCAAGTGGGATAATGCCGGGTGCGGATCAACAGGGCGTGGTCGATGCGCCAGCACGGCCTATCGCATCCGCTTGAGACATGGCGGCGGAAGGGGTGGGATCCATGAGAGTCGTCAGGATTGGCTCAGCAGTGGCTCTGGCGGTTTTGTTCGGTGGGTCTGCTGCGAGCGCGCAAGTGGCTGGAACGGGTGCAAATGCGCAATCCGCCGCGGTGGCTGGAACGGACGGCAATCCGCAATCGGGTGGGGTCGCCGGCACGGGTTCTGGTGCGCAAGCGTCCGCCGCCGATGGGCAGAGCGTCGCTCCGAGCACGACACCTCCTCCGCCGAAACGCGGGACGACGTTCAATCGAGTGACGACCACGCGGAGAGTCGCGGTACCGGCGCCGTCGCAAGCGGCCCGAGTCGCCACCGGCGGCGGGCAGGGCGCAGCCCCGACGAGAGCCGGTGCGATGCATCCTTATTCGGCAACCGATTCCGAAGGCGCGCGACAAGACAGTGAAGAATTCAGGAGTGCCCATTGGCTCGAGCTGGCGCCAGCAGGGGCCGGAGCGCACCACGCGCCCGCCTGCCAGCACCACGAGGTCGGTCACGCATAGCTATTATCCCGGGTTGCGGGGCGGCCAGTATGCGAATTCCAACACAGCGAAAGTCGCGAAGGGCCGCAGTCCGGCGGGCGCGGGTATGGGGATGGGTATGGGCGGCGGGGCCCGGTCGGGAGGAGGCGGGGGCGGCCACGGTGGCGGCGGCGCAGTAGGAGCGTCTCCGCACCGGTAGAGCCCGGACTGGTGCGATTATCGGCTTATCATTCATCGGTCATTGCGGGCCGGGTCGAACGATCGCCTGATTGGATCGCGGTCATTCACTCGCCAGCGTTGGCTGCGCGGCGAGCTCGGGGACGGCGTCGAAGGGTTCGTACACGGGCTCGACCGAGCTGCTGTCGTGCACGAGCAGATTTCGCGCGCGGCGAAATAGGTCTGGCCGTCTTGCACCTTGAGGTTAAAGACCGGTTGAACGCGGCCCATAAGCACTGCGCTTACCTCGGCGAGGCCGGCCAGCGTGCGCAGGCGATCGCCCGGCTGCAGATCCCGGGCCATGACCCAGCCGGCGCCCGCTTTCCAGAAGCGGTGAATGCCGGTTACCTTGATCACATCTGGACCCAGCTTGATGTGCAACACGATCGCCGGGTCATTGTGAAGAGCCGCCACGACCGGTTGATAGCTGAGCCGGCCGGTGCGAGGATCCTGGGACAGGACCTGGTCGCCGATCTTGAGCGACTCGATCGGCCTGGGTCCACTGAGCGTGACCACGGGCGTGCCGGCGGCGAAGCAGGAGGAGTGGACCGAGTCGATGTAGGTTGGTTTGTCGTCACTGAATGTCCAATCCTGCCTCGGTGACGGCGCAGGAGCCTGGTAGGCGTAGCCGCGTTCCTCAATCCACCATTTTCTGGCGGCTTCCCGATCGATACCCAGGTCTTTGCCGGTCACGGCGCCGAAGACCTGCACGACCCGGGCGTTGAATTCGCCCACAAGGAACGCCTGGAGCCTGGCGGCGGCGACGTCGGCTGCGGATTCGCGGAGGATTTGTTCAACGGCGGAGGCGAGGTCCATCGCCTGCCGTTTGGACTGGTTCCACACGGCCAGTGGATAACCTGCGGATGGTGCTGTGACCTCGATGCCAGAAGAAAGGAGGCTGAACGAATCGTCGACCGTGTAGTACCTGAGCACGTCGTACCGTGGGCCTCGGACGAACAGCACGCCGGGCGAGCCGATGGCTGTGACGCCGACGGGTTGGACGAAATAGTGATAGAGGATCGGGTCGGTATCGAGGACGGGATTGCCCAAGAGGGCGACGAGCACGGACGCGGAGTCGCGCGGGTCGCGGAGCCGCAGTGTCTGAGTGGCGATGCTGCGCACCTCGCCCGAATTGCTGGCGACTGCCAAGATTGCAAGCGCACGTGTCGCCGCGGCCGAATCGATCTGGCCGAAGAGCTGGACGGCTATCGTTTGAAGGGGCGGTTTGGCGACGGCGAAGAGTGCCCACACCGAGGGGACTGCGCGAGGATCAGCGATCTCGCTGAGCGAGTGACGCACCTCGGTTTGTTTGGTCGAGCCGGCCAGATCAATGCGCCATCGAGTGAGCACCGCCATCCAATGCTTGTCGGCTTTTCTCTGGGCTTCGGCTTGGGCCTTCTCGGCGGCGAGCTGTCCGTCGGTGAGCCAGCGGCCGGACTGCCGTTTAAATCCGAGGCGCTTCCAGGCTGCGTCGCGAGCGGGTTCAAGCCTTGTCACCGCGATCAGATGAGCATTCGCTTCGGGTTTGAGCCCGTGGTCTTCGCACCAGAGTGCGAGTTTCCAATGAGCGTCTGCGGTGTTTCCCAACTGGGTGCGCAGGGCGTCGTATTCGGCTTGAAGGGCGGTGTGGGACTGGTCGGCGTCGAGCTTTCTGCGGATGGCTTCGGGGGAATGCCAGCCGCCGTTGAATGCGACCAGGCCCAAGAGGCCGCGGGCGGTGGCATTGGCCGGGTCTTTGAGCAGGGCGATGGTCAGGTGCTTGAGCCGCTCGGTTTCCAGCTTATGGGCCTCGCACCAGAGGGCGAGGCGGACGTGGTCGTCGGCGTTGCGGCCGACCTGCGATTTTGCGTGGAGGTATGCGGAAAAAACGCCGGCGGTTGGGTTGGAATCGGTAGCGGGCGAGCTGGGATTTTCGCACACGAGACATGCAATGCAAACGAGCAAGGCGGAGAACATGACCGCGCCTCCGATCCGGGGTGAGTGATTGAGCGAGTGGTGGTGCTCCGCGCTGGGAAGTGGCTCCGAAACCGTGTGGGCTGCGGAGTCTGATTCACTGAAGGATAACGGCCGGATGTGGTACGATCCAGATGGTGGATCGTGACCGCGATTGAGTTCGGTACGGACAGGCGCTACGATAGCAGACGTGTGATCGTGCCCGCGTTGGACGCTGGCGCTCATGGGAGTCAGCCGAGCATGTCGGTTGCGGACGCTGAGATCGATGGGTTGTGCGAAGCGATTGCCACCGTGCTGCAGCCGCGCGGTCGCATCGTCAGGACGATCGAGTTTTCGGTCGTTTTTCTCTTCTTCTACGCGGCAGCATTGTTCTCGTGCCACTGGAATCGATATTCGCCGGGCAAGCTGATGGTTGCGATCGATGTGGGGCAATCACACGCCTTGCATTCGGTGTTCGTGCCGGGGGGACAGCGGGCGGTTGTCGAGGAGGCCCTTCGTCGTTTGGGTAAGTGGGATGAGGGGAGCGGAGTGGCTTTCGAGAGCGGGCTGAGTATCAACCTCAGCGTTTGAGCGGAAAGCGGTCGGTCACGCCAAACTCGCGATCGCCCGGCGCTCGTGCTCCCAGGGGCTCTTGGGGCTTGCGCTGGCCGAGAGGTCCGGTGGCGGATACTCAGACCCGTCGCTCGTGACGCAAGGTTCTGCGAAATCAGGGCGAAAGGTGCTTGCGGAACGAGCTGAGGGTGCGGCAAGTGGCGGCGAGCTTGACCAGTTCCTGCAAGCGTGGTTCGTCGCTGATGGCTTTGAGCTCGCTTTCTAACGACTGGGCCTTTGAGCCGAAGCGGGCGACCAGGAAAGTGATCAGCGTTTCACGCGTGCGCTCGGCGATGAGCTCCTGGAGTAACGGGGATTCGATGATGGCTTTGCGTCCTCCCAAGATTTGGAACAACTTGGGGTTATTATACACGAGGGCCGTGTCGCGGATGACTTGTTCGGCCACGCGTGCTTCGGGATATGTGGCGATTTCGACGACGAACAGGTCGGGATCGGGCTGAGGGTGGAATTGGACCTCGACCAGCCCGTCGGGTAGCCGGCGAGACTGGACGATCTCGGCCTGGAGCGGTTTCCACGAGTCGATGTCGAGAATTCCAGCGGGGCGAAGGATCAAATTGCCGTGGTGCTGGATCAGCCATTCGCCGCTTTTGTCGTATTCGTGCAAACGTGAGTCTCGGCTTCAGACGGTTGGCTAATTTCCGAGCAAGATGAGGAGGTCGACCTGAAGACCTCGCTGGTTTCCAGGCTGGCTTTCGCCTCGTCCTGCAATCGCTTGATCCGAACGGCCAGAAAACGGGCCAATCGTCGTCTCGAACAGTCGTGTGTCTCGCCCATCGGCAATGAACCGTCCAAAAGTGACACGCGCCGGATCAACGGACCGGGGCTGGGTGGCCAGCCCCGGGGTTGCGACCGAACGGGCAGCGGTAGCGCTGGCTCACTGCTTTAGCGATGAGTAACCGCTCCACTTGACGCGCAGTCGAGCGGTAAGGCGGCTATCTCGCTCAAGAGGTCAAGAAAGACATCGTTATTCATATGTCGGCCGGCATCGGTGCCCCGGAGGCTGGACCGCCCCCGGGGTTATGCGACAAGACCGCCTACTTTCGCCGGCGGCTCACCGGCGCGACACCGCTCGATTCACGCCATCTTCCAAGGGAAGCTGAGCTGCCTCCGTCACGCGATTGAAGAAGACGTCATGGTTCACGTGATGGATCAGCTCGGCGATCTGGCCATCTTTGTAGTACTTCTTGAGTGCGTCGAAGTCAGGATCGCCGACCAACGCCGGATCGACCGTCAGCTTCCGCGCAAAGGCGAAGGCCGCTCGCTCAGGAGGAGTGAACTTCGACTCGCTTGCTTGGTCGACGGCGAAGATGGCGTCGTCGTCTAGGCCCAGGGCCCGGAGCCGGTCGCGCGGCGTGGGCCAGGGCATACCAGGCGCCATCCGCCCGCGCCGACACCCAGGCGAGCTGCGCGTTGAGCCGCGGTGAAAACTCCCCCTTGGTGTCCGAGGTGAGCAAGTCGGCGACTTTGGCCGGTCCGGCCTTGGGGAAATTAACCAAGAGGCAAACCCAATGCGGCAGCGGCTGATGCGAGGGGAAGGCACCCTCGGGCAACAGTGCGCGGGCGGCTGACTCGTCCATTAGCGGGAACCGCGCTTTACGACCGCGGCACTCCTCCCATTTCGACTCGACGACCGACCGAGACTCCAGGGCCGGGCGCGGATTCGCTGCTGGGCGCAGCGCCGCCCAGTGCAACCAGGCGGCACGGGCCCCACCTTGGTAATGTTCGAGGCGTACTTCGGTGAGGTTGGGGTCAGGTAGGGCCGGAAGCCCTGTTGGGTCAGCCGCAGCGGACCGGTCCAACGGTTCATCGCGTTGAAACCCGCCACGATCCCGATGATTTCCTGGACCTGGATCTCCTTGAAATGCAGGCGGACTGCGTCAATGTCGGCTTCGGTGACGGTCTGCGGCGCGATAGTCAACTTCCGCGCCAGGGCGAACGCGGCACGCTCAGCACTCGTGAACTCGGACCAATCCCCGTCCAGCGCGGCGATCCGATCCTCGACCACTCCGAACGACGGGAGCTGATATTCCTGATGGCCCATGCAGTAAATACAGTTATTGCTCCGGGAGACGATCCAGAACAACATGGTCTTGAAGGCGTAGTCCAGAGTCATGTTGGGATCGGGGTCGATCCGCATGCGGGTCGAATTTGCCTTCGTCGTCGCGTTCGCTGTGGTCGTGGAACTCCCTTTTGTGGTCGAGCGGTTTTGCGATGTCGCCGGCGCTTTGTGGTCGCGCAGGGCGATCCTATCCATCTCCTGGGTGCGGCCGTCCCAGAAGAAGAACGCGCCTCGAAGTTCGCGCGGTAGGAGACCACGGATGTTCCCCGAGCCGTTGCCGCGTGTGGCGCCCCGTGCCTTGGCCTCGGCTTGTTCCTCCGCAGTTGGCTCGGGCGCTTTCAACCGTGGTCCAAACTTCTTCGATTCCTCGAGCAATTGTTTCATCTCGAGACGGGTCAGCGGCACGGGCGGTGGGTCGTCGGACGCCCATACCGGGGCCGACATCGCCAGCAAGACGATCGACGCTATAAGCAAACGCATGGTGCAGCCTCTCATTCTTGGTTATGGAAGTTGGAAATGTCATTTCAGAACCCGCGGACGACAGTCAGGATCGGGTTGGTGCCGACGTTATACTCGGTCGACACTCGCTTCTCCTTGGTTTTACTCTTGGCCGTCTGGTCATCGAGCCAAAGGATGACCGGGAAGACATGGTCGGCACCGGCTTGGTGGTCTCCCGGCTCGATCTGGTACTTGAGCAGGCGCTCACCCTGGGCCCAAGAGCGGTCGGAAACCACGATGGGAGATCTGTCGCTCTTGAGCGACTCAGCGGTCTTGCCCTCTTGCCATGCCGCCAGGGCGCGCTCGAGAGCCGCTCGAGCCGCGGTCGGGTCGGCCGGCGGCGGCGGGCCAGAGCCGCAGCCCGGGGAGGCCAACAGGGTGATCGCGGCCGCAGAAACACAACGATAAATGTGCGATTTAAGCATTGGCAGGATTACCTCGTTCCGCTGGGATCGCGACACGGTCCGGGATCGGGCTGGTGGTTCCGGACTGCGGCGGCATGATGGCGTCATCAGTAGCTATCCGCGCTGACCACCTCGCCGCCGTTGCGAGTGCCAATCGCCCGCCAGGTCGTCAGGTTCACCGAGTTCTTGATGAACCGCACCGAGCCGTCACAGAGCAGCATGTTAACGCCACCCGGGTGGTTGCTGCTGGCCGAGAGCAGGATCCGCAAATTGGCCGGGAACATGCACGACCGAGTGTTGGGAGGAGTCGCGTGCCGGTAGGCGGTCTCACAGTTGCTGTTCCACGCCCAGGGTCCGCCGTCGTTGCTAAGCTCCTGGTACGACAGGTTGGTGATGTCCAGCGCAAGGCAACCGGCGATCGCGTCGTCGAAGCCGGCGGGGGAGGTTCCGGGACCGAAGTTGTCCGTCTTCGGTGATACGATCGCGCTGCTGAAGTCGCCAATGATCCGCTCGCTGGCGGCGGCCGTGTTGCTGGTCCCGTCAGTGATCGAAGCCAGGGTAAAGGCCATGTCCGTGAAGAACGGGCCGTTGGGCGGAGGGAAGCTCGTGTTGTAGCCTTTTGTATCGCTCTGGCCCCAAGCCCAGGGGAAGTAAGCGCCCTCGCTGACCGCGTAGTTGGTGCCCGCCCAACCGACCGGCAGGCGTTCGGTGGTGTCCGTTGGGCAGAGGAAGCTTTGGACACTCGTACCGATTCCGGTGCTGTTGCCGAGGTCGAGGCTGTTAAGCTGGAAATTGTAGGAGTTGTAGAGCGGAGTCTGCTCCAGAAACGGAAGCACGCGGACGAACGCGGAGTAGCAATCGGGCTTCAATGAGTACAGACCATCGACGAGCCCATAGTGGCGGTCCAGGGGTAATGTTCCGTTGACGTCGTGGTAGTTTTGCAGCGTGAGACCGATTTGCTTGAGGTTGTTCACGCACTGGGCTCGCCGCGCCGCCTCGCGAGCGGATTGCACGGCCGGGAGCAGGAGCGCGATCAAGACGGCGATGATCGCGATCACGACCAGCAGCTCGATCAGGGTAAACGCGGATCGGTTGCGACGCATGGGGGATCTCTCCTCATTAATTTGACGCTGGCAACTTGCGGCTGTTTGAATTCGATCAAGGGTCGACGATGATTTCGGCGCCTGGCCCCGACTCGGGGCCAGGCGGGTTGCAGGGTGATCGAGGGCTTGGTTTCGTGAGGACATTCACTTCGTGCCCCTGGTTCCTCCTCCGGCTGCTACGTGAGTCGAGGTTGTCTCCTGGTCGAGCAGGTGGAGCACCAGCGACTGTTCCAGCTCGCCGATGCGATAGCCTCTGGGGCCGCGGCCCGACTTAAAGGCGACCTTGCCGTCGCGGTCGATGATGTAGAGGCGGTTAGGCGTTGCGCTATAGGCGTGAGTAACCCGGTCGTCAAACTCGTCGACCAGGACCGGGTAGGCCGGCTTCAGTATCTCGCAGAACTTCTGGGAGGCGGCCAACCGTTCGGCTTGGTTGGTATGTTGCGGCACCGAGATACTGGCCCGAGTGTTTCCTTCGAGCACCCAGCCGTCGGCGGCATGCGCCTCGCGGATGTAGACCGCGAGGAACTCGACCTTATCACCGTAACGTTGACGGAGCGCGTCAATGCCCGGGAATCGTTGCCGGTAGGGCGGACAAGTCACGCTGCCGAAGGTGAGGACGACCGGCTTGGCGCCTCGGAAGCTCGACAGGCTGATCGGGCCCTTGCCGTCGTGCGTCTTGAGCGAGAACTCAGGCGCAAGTCATTGACTTGCGGCCCCTCGGAGAACGTGCCGACGTCCTGGGTGAGGATTGCTCGCAGGTAGTCGAACCGGCGTTTGGGTGCCCACGACTGCCGGCCGGCGCTGGAGGCTCGACGGCTCCGAGTGGGCTGCAAGGCGTTGCGGAACTCGTCAAAGCTGAGAGAGCCCTTGTCGCCGGCGGCCTTGGTGAAGGCGGCCGCCCACTCCTCAGTCGTCAAGCGGCCGTCGTTGTCGGCATCTACCGCGCGGAACCGCGCTTGTGCCTGGGCCTCTTGACGCGCCCAGTCCGAGTTCTCCCAATCGAAGTCTTCGCTGGTCAGCGTGCCGTTGCCGTCGTGGTCGAGCAAGCTCCAGGTCGCGTCGGGGCCGGAGAATTCCTTGCGCACGACCTTGCCGTCCCGGTTGGGGTCGAAGTGGGTGGAGACCCAGGGCCAGTCGTATCGGCTGTGCCCGGGCCCCCAGAAGCCCGTCACGGGTTGGTCGGTGGTGGTAAAGAGTAGTCTCATCACCTCGTCGGCCGCCTCGGGCCGATGCCCAGCCGACAGCTCGGGCAGGATGCTGTCGTAGAATCGCTGGACCTCGGAAAGCTCGAACTTGGCCGAGAAGTCGATCTTCTTCTCGTCCTTCTTCGGTTCGTCGGCTCGACCGGTGATCGAAAGACCGGCGAAGATCAATCCGCCCAGGGTGAACCGGACCAGGTTGCGTCGATTGCAAATCATCGGGTTAGCTCCTTGTTGCGGGTACCAGATTTCACACACCTTGTTGTCGCAAACGCGCGTGGTCCGCGCTTCGAGGTCTTCGGGATGGTTTCATCTTGCCCCGAGGTCGGGGCTTGCCGGTCACGGAAGACATTCTCCCGCTCGAGGCTGAGTTGGAAGCCATTGGAGATGCGGGTCATGTAGTGGCCGCGGCAGGCCGCCACGATGACGATCACGGCGTTCTTGGGCCCGAACTCGTTCCGCAAACCGTCGATGTCCTCAGCGGATATGGTCCAGGGAGCCTTGGTCAACTTGCGGGCAAAGGCGTAGGCCGCCTGTTCGTCGGCCGGGAAGCTCGACCAGTCGTTGCCGGCCAACAGCCTGGTCCTTTCGGCGACTTCCGACTTGCTGAGCCCCGCGTTCTCCAGACTGAACTCGCAATGGCCCATGCAATAGGGGCAGTTTATGGATCGCGTGGTGATCCAGAACAAGCTCCCCCCGAAGACGCGGTTCATGTCCTTGGCCGTCTCGACGCTGCTGGTCCGCAAATAGGTCTCCCAGGCGCCCCCCAGCTCGGGCTGATAGCCGAGGCAGACCAGGTTCCAGACGACTCGGTTCCGCCATGTAAAGTTGGGCGGCAGGGCGCGCTCGACCTCATCCCAGGACGGAATGCGCACACGCGTGGCCCGAGCTCTCTGCCGTTCGAGCCGGGTTTGCAACTCCTCGTAGGAGACGCTGGCCCATTCGGGATCGTCGTCGACCAGATCCTTGCCTGCACCTGGACTGATCGTCGCCCTGGTCATCGTCTTGGTCTGAGCTTGACCGCGCCCAGACCCGGGCTGTCGCGTGATCAGAAAACCCGGCGAGAAGACCACGTCGAGCGGCGGTAACGGCCCTCCTGGCTCCAGGGGCGAGCCCAGACACAAGACCACCCGATCCAGGTAATTGGCCCAGGCCATGAGCTGAACCATCGCCACGACGTTCTTCTCGCCGTAGTGCTTCACCAGGGTCGCGAACTCATCGTCGGTGACCGACGACGAATTCACCGTCATCTTCCGCGCGAATTCGAGCGCGGCTTGCTCGGCCGCAGTCTTCCCCGAGCAGTCACCCTCGCAGAGCGACGCGACGGCCGCATCGTCGAGTCCGGCTCGGCGGGCGTCGAACAGCGCATAGGCTTCGGAGTAGTCGCAGTGGTTGGCATGCGCTGCGACCCAACGCATTTCAGCTCGTAGTTTGGGAGGGAGCGGGCTATGCGCCCGATGGACGAAATCAACCCGCAGCAGGGCAGCCGTCGAACGCGGAATCACGCCGGCGAGCGCTCTCGCCCACGAAGGGAGTGGCTGGCCGCCCGCTCTCTCCGTCGCTGGGAGCTGCTTCCACGCCTCTTCGTCGCTGAGCAACGCCACCGTGGGCTTGCCCGAATGCGCCGGTTCGGCCGTCACGCCCGCCGGATACAGCCCGCCGCCCAACAAGACCAAGGCGGTCAGTTTGATCGTTTTCAACATACAAGAATCCTCACGTTATCGAAGGAGTTTGGAGAGAATCCGTTGTTTCTTGAGCCGGACACGGAACGAAAGGTTTGCCCCTTGCGCGCATAGTGGGCGCGAAGCCCAACCGATCGCGTTGGACTTGGCTGTGCATCGTCGATTCAAGCGCTGACCTCAGAGCGTCAACGCGCCCGAGGACCTCTTGGACCAAGACCCGTCTGTCAGGCTGGTCCCAGAGCAGCCTGTGTTGAGCGCGCCCTGAATGGACGACAACCTCGGTGCGGACTGCGGCCGAGCCCGGAACAGGACGCCACGCGACGCCACATACCAACAATCGAATCATCGAGCGGACGTGAGATGGCGGGGTGGATGAAAAACGCCGCTCCCGCGGTGCGACGGCAGGCGGGCGTCTTTCGTCGACAAGTGCAACCACCGACCGACGACGTCCCAATTGGCCGTCGGCGCGCGCCAGACCCAGGAATCGGGCAGCTCATCGAAGACGGAGGCGGGCACGGAAGGCACGCTCGGCAGTTGCGAGCACGATGCCCCCTTACAGGGTGTTCTTGGCAGAGCGGGCGGCGTTTCGGCTGTACCGGGGGTGCCGACGATCATTGGGTCCATCACCTCGACGAGCCGGCCCGTGTCGAAGTGGGAGTGTACCCTGGGAGAGCAGCCGGCACGCGCGGGCGCAGCGCAAGCAGGGCGCACAGTATCGCAGCGAAAGCCGCGAGCGCGACTGTATGGGAGCTGCGCCAGTATCGTAAAAACAGAAACATCAGAGGCACGGCGCGAGCGGTCTCCTTGGCTCTCGGGCTTTCCTGCCCATGTAAACGGACACTGTCGGGACAGAGCCCACATCTTGGCTCTGGCGATGTCGGCACGGCGATTGGATCACCGGGCGAAACGCTCGTGTTCTATTACTAAACGCTCGAGTGGCCGATTTCGTAACATTGAAATGGCGTGATTTCAAATCCAATCGATTGGCGGTTTCTCTTTGCGCAACTGCTGGCGGATCCGGCTGAGGCGCACACGCAAGACGGCGGCGCTCGTCCCGAACTCGCCGGCGATCTCCTCGGTGCGGTATCCCTGGATCCGCATGAGGATGAGCCGGCGATCCTCGGTGCGAAGCCGGCGGTACAGATGGTCGAGCATGTCCTTATATTCGGCGGTGCGCGCGGATCGACGGCGGAGGCGAGTTTTCTCGTCCTCCCGACCGAGGCGCTCACCTGCGTTGGCGAGGGATGCTGTATGGCGCGCCGCGCAACGATGACGCCTCCAGTGCTCTATAAACTTGTGCCGTAGCACGGTCGCTGCAAACTCCCGCAGGTGCTCCGGGCCGACGATGACGTGTCGCTGCTGCTTGAGCACCGTGATCAATTGAAGATGCACGGCTTGAACGAGGTCCGTTGGATCGATCGAGGAGCGTAATGCCTTGCCGAGCAGGAGCTTGGCTGTACGGCGGATCTTGGGCTCGTACATGGAGATGAGCGCGGCGAGCGCCTGGTCGTCATCCCGTCGCACTCGTGCCAGGAGCTCGGCAAAGTCATTTTCAGGCTCAATCATGTTTTATCCTTCAACACGACGTTCGTGGCGAATCCCTTTTCCTGGACCCGGCGCTCACTTTCGGAAAATGGCTGGAAAATTACGGCGCGGTACGGCGGCCGTGGCGTGTGACTGGAAGACCCGCCCCGGCGTCGTATTGCGGCTAAAGAGAATGGGCGCAGGGCTTGCGCCTTCGGCTCAAGAACCGCTCGGAGAACGGGTCGCGCGATATCGTCGCAGTCCGTTCACGAGCGATTCAGGAGGCGCAGCAATGCATGGAGAGGCCAGGCCGCGATTGGCCGGCTCGCCCAGATCGAATTCAGGGCGCCGCGAGGGCGATGCGCAGATTTCAAGGACGCGCAGATGTGCGTGGTGGACGAAATATCGGTGTGCAGAGGTGGGCCGTGTGAAGGCCGCCTGCTGGTTCGGGCAGTCGGGAGGTGGTTGACGGGTCCACCTCCGCTACGGTGGTCGAGAGCGCCCACGATTCGTCGTGAGCGTGCACTGATCCGGTCGGGACCGCCGGCGCGCTGGGACGCTGGTCGCACCAGGCTCCGCGGCAAGGGCCTGGAGACCGCTGGTTGGGCGCGGGGGCGGTGTCAAGCTGGCCAAGAGCCGCTCCCAGCAGCATCGCGTCGAGCCGCGCCTGCTCTCGTGAAGTCACCTGGTGCGAGCAGCCCGCCTCCACACCGGCGGGCGCGAGCACCACCCACGCCAGGGACGCGACGATTGCGCCGGCGGATGACGGAAGCCATCGTTTTGAATGAAGTAGACTGATCATTTCGAGAACGGACGGACGGTGATCCATCGCGCGACGTGCATGCCAGGCCGACGTTTACGATGCTAGCCGGTGGCCGGTGGGATAGCAATGCTGCGGTAAAACCCCTGCGGCATTCGATCGTGCCGATTGCGTCCCGGATTGGGAGGGCGAATGCATCCTGCGAGATCACGGCGAAAGGTGCTTGCGGAACGAGTTGAGGGTGCGGCAAGTGGCGGCGTGCTTGACCAGCTCCTGCAAGCGTGGTTCGTCGCTGATGGTTTTGAGGTCGGTTTCCAACGACTGAGCCTTTAAGCCGAAGCGGGCGACCAGGACGATCATCAATATTTCGCGCACTCGGTCCGTGAACTGTTCCTGAAACAACTCTTGAAGCAACGGTGATTCGATCATGGCTCTGCACCCTCCCAAGATTTGGAACAACTTCGGGCCATTATACACGAGGGCCGCGTCGCGGATGACTTGCTCGGCCAGCCGTGGTTCGGGATAGCGTTCTCGATCTCGCCAGGTGCGCCTGGCGGATGTGTTAAGCACAACGGCCCCGTTGCGCCGGGGGTTGATCGCGTAGCCCAACGCCTGGACGAAGGCTGAGATCTTGCAGTCGGCAAGAAGCTGGTTGAGGGTGTCTTTCGGCCCTTTGCCCTCAAGGTGCGAGTTGTTTGCGGAAGGAGCTGAGGGTTCGGGCGGTGACAGCCTGCTTGATCAAATCCTTCAATCGCGCTTCGTCACCGATCGCCTTGATTTCGGTCTCGACTGCCCGAGCCTTTGAGCCAAAGCGGGCGACCAGTACCGTCATCAGGTCTTCGATCATCGTGTCACGCGTGCGCTCGGCGATGAGTTCCTGGAGTAACGGGGATTCGATCATGGCTTTGCGTCCTCCCAAGATTTGGAACAACTTGGGGACATTATACACGAGGGCCGTGTCGCGGACGACTTGCTCGGCCACCCGTGCTTCGGGATATGTGGCGATTTCGACGACGAACAGGTCGGGATCGGGCTGGCGGTGGAATTGGACCTCGACAAGCCCGTCGGGTAGCCGGCGGGACTGGACGATTTCGGCCTGGAGCGGTTTCCAGGAGTCGATGTCGAGAATTCCTGCCAGCCGAAGAATCGAATTTCCGTGGTGCTGGATCAGCCACTTGCCGCTTTTGTCGTATTCGTGCATCAGTGGATCTTCGCCGAGGGGTGTTGCTCCGGTGGCCGTCTACACTGCGGCTCGTGCTCACCACGATAGTGGGAAGAGTCGAGATGTTCACCTCGTTTCCGTGCGTCGTTCTGATTCATCGGCGCGGGACAGGGCCTCGGTCCTTCCGCGGCGCCCGACCGTGGCGTCTCGCCGACCGAATGGCTACTGGCGGAGCACCGCGAGTTCTACGATAGCAATAGTGCTTTCAGCGAATCGAAAGAGACGACTTTGAGCGAGTCGCTGCGGCCGACGCGTCTTTCAAATCGCACAGTATCTAACCGGCAAGCGGCTGGAATAAACCGCGACGGCTGACTCAGTATCGCAATCTCGATTGGCCCTTGGCCCAGATTGAATCGTCGACCAAATCGAACCCAGAGGAGAAAATCCGCCTTCAAGTCCTTGGGCTTGAATTCCTGGAATGCGTGCTCGCCTGTCGCTTTAACCTCAACTCGTCTCGTTTTGCCTTGAGCGTTCTCAAGCAACACGTCGCAGGTCGCGCCGCCCCGTCTTGCGCTCCATTCCGAACCGAACAACCGTGGAGCTGCCGCGATTACAATGGACTCGCTGAAAATCGAGGGCAGCGGCAGCGACTTTATGTGCCTCGCCACCGATATTCGTTCTAGTTGATGGGCGATCAGGGAGGGGATGGGGTCGCCTAACGATGGCGAAGGCATTCACGCTTCAGAACACGCCCCATATTGGCAAGCATACGCGGCTGAAACGAGTTCTAGACGCGAGCCTCTTAGCACCGCGAGGTTTGTTTGGCTAATGTTCCTTGGGCGGGAATTGGTATCAGATCGATTGCATCGTGTAGTACGACTGAGTCGAATTGTGGCCGACTTTCTCCGACTTTTGGAGGAGCGTGTCGAGATTGGACGCGCCGTGCAGCAGGCAGGCTAACCTGCGAAGCTGCTTGTCGTCCTTCGCCAGGCCCTCGGTGTCAAATCGCTCGAACGTCTGCTTGTCGGCTTCTTTCTAGAAAGATCGGCTTCGATTCGACGGGCACGGATGGGACTCGCTCTGGTCACCGGCTTCGGCGTTGAAAACTCAAGGCGATACCTATCACATTCTCTGCCAGATGGGTCTGTCAGGACCTGGAAAAAGCGCTAGCCAGACGCATAACCCAGGCGACGAGGCGCGAAAAAGCTGTTCTTCTTCGCCTGCTCATAAGTTGTGTTGTGCTTCATCGCAGTAGCCGTGCTCTTTACCCCACAACACCCATGCCTTCGCCGTTTCCTTGACCTTACCTCTTGCGGATCGAGGTACAGGGTTTTCACCAGTGATTTCGCGAAGAGCCAGAACCAAGAAGCTTGGATCAGCTTTGATCTCGCGAAGAAGAAACGGAATGGCTTCGCGTCCTGAGTCGACGATCTTTCGGAATGCGGGATGGCGATTTCGGTCAAATCCGATGTCAGACGTGTCCCGAGCTCCCATTCGGAAACCATCGCATGAAACGATTCTTCGGAGAGAGGCGAGCTCGCCTCAGTCTTGTTGGTCACCAGCACTGCTCTTCACTCCGAACCAATTACGACCGTCACACTTTCAACATTCGGGAAGTCTTCGTACTTCTCAACTGTGACCCGTCTTAGAGTCTACGTCAAGGTGTTGAGCGTGCCATCGGGGCCATCGGCGGCTTCACGCTGGCCCAGAGCCTCCTGAATGGGTAGCGTAAACGGTGGTCCTCCGCGACGGCCACCGATCAACTCGGCTTGTCCGGCATCGCAGCGTGCGAACCGCCATTGCATCAAGCTCAGCACCGCCCGTCTCTGATGAAAAGAACCTTTCGCCATGAGTCGACGACCCGCACACAGGAAACGCATCGTTGCTGCATCGTTGCTCGGTCTGCTGGGCGTCCTTGCCGGCGCGGACGCGGCGACCGCGGGTTTCACCGAGGACAGGCCTTCGGAACTGGTCAAGGCGGACCGTGCGAAGTGGCCGGCCTATGATGTCACGCCTCGTCCGGATGACGGCGCGAACCTGGCGCTTTCCGTGGCCAAATGGGAAGGCCGCGCCGGCATCCCCGGCAAGGCGTTCCGCGTGTGGGCGGTCGGATCCAGTTGGACCAACGCCCTGGCCGGCAAGAGCTACTGGATGGAGAGCGCGATCCGCCAACACTTCCCCAACGCTCCGCCGATTGAGTTCAAGAGCCGCGCGGGCGGCGGCTGCCCGTGGAACTATGCGCGGGGATGGATCAGCCAGTTCGTGCTCGCCGATCAGCCTGACCTCATCAAACTTGGACGATCACGATGATTTCGGAGACCGGCGATTACCGTGTCGATGGCAGCGTGACCGGGCCCGACGGCGAGGGGAATTCGGCGCGAGCCTTCACGAGTCGCTCCGGACAACTACGGATCGATCCCGACCTCGGGCGCTTCAATCGTCAGCAAGACAAGGACGGCTTCACCTATGGAAATCGCGCCGCCGATCGCTACAGCTTCGACGTCAATCGTTGTGCCGTCGGAACCGTGAGCTTTGCAGCCGGCAAATCCGCATCTTTGCACATGCCTCTCGTCCAGAACCTCAGCAATGGACGACACACGCTGGAGGTCATCACTCAAGGCGACGGCGACGTGATGATTGAATCCTTCTACGTGTTTCAGCCGCCGGAAGACTTCCACTTCCAGGGGCTGGGCTCGACGCCCTAGCTGCTGGTGCGGCGAGTCAGGCTGCGCCTGACCTACTCAATGCCCAATCGGTTCCGCGGTGGCGAGGACGGACCTTGTTGGCGGGTGACTGCCAGGTCCGATTATGCGGCGCGCGGGCAAAAAATCTTTCGAAGCGGCCCGGATTGGCGCAACAAAAAGTGGGCTTTTGCAGATCGTACTGGGTGAGGGGTTCGCGAAGACCGGCGAGGATTTCGAGGTCGCGGGACTTCGGCCGGCCTTCCAGCCTCAAACTCGAGCGGGAATTCATATTGTTATGGTTTCTCAAGCACAAATTGAAGCGAACCGGCGCAATGCTTTGCGCTCGACAGGGCGGATCACGCCGGAGTGGCGAGCCAAGTTCGCAGGCCCCAACCACCAGCACGAGGAGCAGCGAGGCGTCAAACGGAACGTAGGGTTGGCCCTCAAATGGGAGCCGGAGCGAGTCGAAAGCGGCTTGGGGAAGCCGGCACTTTACACTGCTGTACGGATGCTTGAGAACATCTCCAGGAGTCTCATTGTGTCTCACTTTTTGCGGTCCGAAACAGCGCATTCAATGCGCAACGTGTGATCTGTAGGCCGAATGGAAATCGATAGATCGGAGAAGAGGTGTGCGTTTTCCGGCGATTCCAAATCGGCGTGAGACGACTCGGCCCGAAAATGAGACTTCGAAACGAAACGTTGTTCACTATGTCGAGAGGGAGGGCGGGGCGGAAAAGCGATCAACCGGATCCCTTCGCGGAGCGAAGGGCGAGGAAGGACCCTGTTCGCGGGCGACTGCCAGGTCCGATTATGCGGGCGCGCGGGAAAAAATCTTTCGAAGCGGCCCGGAATCGCGCAACAAAAAGCGGGCTTTTGCAGATCGTTAATTGTGCGGGGTTCGCGAAGACTGGCGAGGATTTCGAGGTCGTGGGACTTCGGACCGGCCTATCTTCCAACCTCATCATCACAAATGGAATTCATACTGTTATGACCTCTGAAGCACAAATCGACGCGAACCGGAGACACCCAGGGCGATGCCTCGGGAACCCAGGGCGATGCCTCGGGAATCCAGGGCGATGCCCTGGGCTGATTTGTTGTGCCCTTTCAGGGCGGGATGGCGGACCGTGCGGCTTGTTATGAAATTCTCGAGGTCTCGGGACTTCGGACCGGCCTATCTTCCAACCTCATCATCACCAATGGAATTCATACTGATATGACCTCTCAAACACAAAGCGACGCGAACCGGCGCAATGCCTTGCGCTCGACGGGGCCGACCTCGGCGAGCGGACGGGCGATATCGGCACAGAACGCCCGCAAGCACGGGATGCGCTCGGAGCGGGAGAAACTGGGTCGCGAGGAAAGTATTGAGTTTCAGTCGCGAGGGATTCGTTGGGCCGCGACCTATGCGCCTGAGACGGACACCGAGGAGTTTCTGCTGCACGCCAACCTGTTCGTGGCGTCCGAAATGGAGCGCGCGAAGAGTGCGTACCTCGAATGTGCTCAGAGCCACGTCGACAACGCCGAGCGCGCCGAGATCGAACAGGTGCACGACACGGGGAACCGGCTGTTCTTCGATCCGCGGGGAACGCCGGCTCCGTTGTACGGCACCCGGCCGTTTGACCCCAAGAAGCTGGGAACGTCGTGGAGCAGCGAGCCAGCACCTGCGCTTGACCCCGCAAAGCTCGTGCGGGACCTGACATCGAGCGCGATGGGATGCTACTGGATCGCACACGTTCTCGAAGAACTGATGGAACGGACGCGCGAGCATTTCTGGTCCGCGGGAGACCGGCTGCGAATGATCAGACTGCTGGGACGGCAGCCCGTCCAGGCGATTGACGATCGGCGGGTTGCCGAGATTTTCGCGGCGAGCTACGCGCTGCGGCCGGTGGGCGAGCACGCGTTTGAGGATCTGCAAAGCGATATGAACGCGGGGGTGCTGGCACGGTACGTCAAGGACGTCAGGGCGATGTGGCCCGACCTTTCGCGCAAAGGTGAACCGGAAAAGGCCAGGCAAAGCCTGATCGACCTGGTGCAGAGCGAGATGGACCGGATCTGGGCGATTGCGGAGGAACACGAACAGAACGCCGGCGATGAGCCGGCGCGGATCAGGGCACGCCGGGCATTCGTGATTAACCCGGAGGCCGAGGCAATGCGCCGGTCGTTCTTGAGATACAAGGGCTCGCTCGAACGGGGGATCGCGGCGTTTCGGAAGGAGAAACGGGCGCGGAAGGCGGACAGCGATGCGGAGAATGTGGGACAGGTGGTCGGGAAGGATATTTCGCTCTACGATTACGATGGACGGCCGCACTCTTGGTGGATGAAGCAAGGCGGGAACGGCGGGCAACACGCGGCTGGTACTTCGGGCGCGGCAGTGGAAATGGGCCGCGAGAAGCAGGCGGACGGCACAGGGAGTGTGCCTGCTCCTTCGGAACGAGAGGGGGCGAGGGTGGGAGTCGGTCGTGGTCGAGGAGTCGGACGTTCTGGCGTGCCAGGGGTTTCTACCGGAGCGGTGCACTGGTATCGCGGGTGACATTGAGCTTGCGGGCGAGTTGGAGCACGAAGTGCCGAATGGTGAAGCGGAAACGGCAAGGCTCGATGAAGCCGGACGGTGCGAGACGAATTCGGACGCCGGCTGTGCTGCCCCATTCACGCAGGAGGATCAGCAGGAAGCGGCTGATCGAGGGCCGGCGGATGAGTTTGCCGAGGACGGCGGAGCAAGTCAAACCAGTGAAGAAGCGCCGAACGAACCCAATTTTTGTGATAATGTGTGCACTGCACAACATGATGACGCTATTGATGTTCCGACGAATTCGGGCGGCTTTTCGGGACTTGACAACCTGGAAACGAACCCAATTTTTTTGCAAACGAACCCAATTCCGGCGGGCGGTGCGGAGGCGGGTGGAACTGGAGATTCGCAGAATGGAGGAGCTCGGGTCTCGGATGAACGGGAGCGACGCTGGGCGCACTGGGAACGGGTGCGGCAGGAGTGGATGAGGGTGCGCCGAGCGAAACAGGCGGAGGAAGGCGTTCGGTTACATGACGCGCGGGGGCCTTGAGGTGGGTGCAATCGTGAGCGGCGCGTCGAACGGAGCAGCGGGTCGGCTGCGACATCGCTTGCGCCTCACCCCCCCCTGGCCCCCCTTTGCAAGGGGGGAAAGTTCTGCGGCTGGCTTTCGTTTGCTTGCGGCGCGGTGATGGACACGGGTCGTGGCGGCATGGCATTATTGATCGGAGTTGGTGCCGATCGATTTTGAGGAGGCTTTTCATGCGCTCTCCGTTCTTGTGGTCAGGGTTCGTTGTATTGGTGCTCTCTGCATCCGCAGTTGTTTTCGTTGGAGGTAAACCCGTGGTTAAACCCGAACAACCCGTCGCGACCGAACCTACTCCCTTGCCGCCGGCCGGCATGGCGACGGCAACCTTCGGCTCCGGCTGCTTCTGGTGCACCGAGGCGGTGTTTCAGCGGTTGAAAGGCGTGCAGTCGGTGGTCTCCGGATACTCCGGCGGCTCGGTCAAGAATCCCACTTACGAGGAGGTCTGTACGGGCACGACCGGTCATGCCGAAGCGATTCAGGTCAAGTACGACCCGAACGTGATCTCGTACGACGAGCTGCTGGAAGTCTTCTGGAAGACTCATGACCCTACCACGAAGAATCGGCAGGGCAATGACTACGGCACACAGTATCGCTCGGCGATCTTTTATCACAACGACGAGCAGCAGCTACTGGCGGAACATTACAAGCAGAAGCTGGATGCAGCCGGGTTGTTCCCGGCCCCGATCGTCACCGAGATCGTCAAGTTCACCGTGTTTTATCCGGCCGAGGCCTACCACCAGAATTACTTCAACGAGCATGGGAATGCCCCTTATTGCCGGGCCATCATCCTGCCGAAGCTGGACAAGCTGAGAGCGGTGTTTTCGGAGAAGCTGAAGAACACCGCGGCGAAATGAGACTTGGCCGCGGGTTGTGGAGACCCTGAATGCCTTTGCAAGCGATCGGGCCGATGATGAGGCGTGCTGCCTCGGAACAGTATGCAGTCGGCTACTTCGAGAGCTTTAGTCTCGAATCGCTTCAGGGCGTTGTCGACGCCGCCGAGGCCGCTCGCGCCCGGTGATTCTCGGGTTCAACGGCGCATTCCTGAGCGGTGATCGGCTGGCCGGTGAACGGCTGGCGATCTACGCGGCGATCGGGAAAGCTGCCGCGGAGACAGCGAGCGTTCCCTGCGGCTTGATCTTCAACGAGTGCCCTCGGGACGATTGGGTGCTTTCGGCAATCGAGCTTGGGTTCAACCTGGTGATGCTGGCGGACCCGGCGGCTGATCCGGAAGCGCTTGCCGGTCGCGTTGCCGAGATAGTGAGGGTGGCACATGGCCAGAACGTTGCCGTTGAAGGCGAGGTTGGTGAGCTTCCTTACGGGGCGGGCTCGGGCGAGGCGCACGGGGGGTCTGCCACCGATCCCGTCGAGGCCGCCGAGTTCGTGGCGAGGACCGGCGTCGATCTGCTGGCGGTGAGTGTGGGGAATGTTCACATCAAGACGCGCGGGGATCAGGGGCTCAACCTGGCGCTGCTCGAGCGGATTGCCGAGCGAGTTCCGGTGCCGCTGGTCTTGCACGGGGGCACCGGCATCAGCCCGCGCGCTTTGCGAGGCCGTTTCACTGGGCGTGACCAAGGTGAACTTTGGGACTTATCTGAAGCAGCGGTACCTGCAGGCCGTGCGCCAGGCGATCGGCCAGGATTGTCCAGACCCGCATCGGCTGCTGGGAATGGGCGGGCGCGAGGATGTGCTCATGGCCGGGCGCATGGCCGTGCGTGACGCCGTCCTCGAGCGGATTGACCTGCTGGGATGCGGCGGAAAAGCAGCGAGTGAATGATTCGACATCGTTCAATTGGGATTCAAGTGGGACGGCCGCACATGGCTGTCTGACGCGGGACAGGGCCCAATGATGGATTTCTTGATGCGTATGCCCGACCTGGCAACCGTGGACGCGACCGTCACCGTCGTTGGCTGGCTCAAGGAGCCGGGCGAGGAGGTGAAACGTGGTGAGCCGCTCCTGGAAGTGGAGACTGATAAGGCCATCCTGCCGGTGGAGTCGCCGGTTCTGGGCGTGCTGTGCGAGATCACGGCGTTGACGGGGTCGGAGGTAGAAGTCGGACAGGTGATCGCGCGATTGACCGTGGATGAACGGATCGGCGCGCGCGGAGCGTGCCGGCGGAGGCAGTCACAGTCGCGGCGCCGGATGCGCCGGTGCGTCAAGCGAGACCCGCAGAGCGCGAGCCTCTTGCTCGCGCTGGTGCGCCTCGGACGTCTCTATTCGAGCGCAATCGCCAGGCTCGGGCTTCGGCTCAGGCTGACGCCGGGACGGGGGTGACGTTCGATCCGTCTGCCTACAAGCCCGAGTTCCTCAAGTCGCTTTACGAGCAGATGGTTTTGATTCGCGAGTTTGAAGAGGGGGTCAAATTCCTGTTCCTCGAGGGGGCGATGCCCGGCACGATTCATCAGTGCCAGGGGCAGGAGGCGACCGCTGTGGGTGTGTGTGCGGCGCTCGAAGCGGGCGATTTCATCACATCGACTTTCCGCGGGCACGGCCATGCACTGGCCAAGGGGCTTTCTCCTGAGGAGCTGCTTTTCGAGCTATTTGGCGCGGTCACCGGTTGCTGCCGGGGCAAGGGGGGCTCGATGCACGTGGGGAATATGAGCAAGGGGATGGTTCCGGGGATAGCGATCGTGGGAGGCGGAGTGCCGCTGGCCGCGGGAATGGCACTGGCGCTCAAGATGCAGAAGAGCCGCGCGATCGTCGCGTGCTTCTTCGGTGATGGGGCGATTGCCGAGGGGGCCTTTCACGAGGGGGTGAATCTCGCCGCGATCTGGGACCTGCCGGTCATTTTCGTGTGTGAGAACAACCTGTATGGCGCGTCGACCCGGGTTGATCGCGTGATGCGCAACGAGCGAATTGCCGATCGGGCGGCGGCTTATGGCATCACGGGCAGCCGCCTTGACGGAAATGACGTGCTGGCGGTTTACGAGGCGACGGGAGCGGCCGCCGCAGACTGCCGCGCGGGCGCGGGCCGGTGCTGCTGGAGCTTTTGACCTATCGGCGCACCGGCCACTCGCGCCGCGACGGCTGCCACTATCAACCGAAGGAAGAGAAGGAAGCCTGGCTCGCCCGCGACCCGATTGATCGGTTGGGTCAGGTGCTCAAGGATCGCGGGTTGGCCGATCAAGCTGCGCTGGAGGACGTTTTGAGTCGGACGCAAGCGCGGTTTCGAGCGGCGGTCGAAGAGGCACGAAAGCAACCGATGCCGGTATTGGATGACTTGACCACGGATGTGTTCGCTTGACCTGCGGATGGGTGTGCACAAACGTGGAGTAATTCTGATTTTTAATCCATTTGATGTCGCCACCAAGGAGTTGGTCTGGGACGATCCGCGTGACTGGCTGGAGAGGTTCGGCTTGAAAGTGGGCGGACCCGTGGAACTTATCGATACGGACATTACCACGCTGACAGCCGCCGCCGACAAGGTGATCAAGGTTGGAGGACCGGAGCCGTACATCGTGAACATCGAGCTACAATCGTACCATGACAAGGATTTGGTTCGGACCTTGTGGTTCCGCCAAGTTGCCCTGGACTATCGGCACAACTTGCCGGTGCTGACAGTCGTTGTATTATTGTGCAAGGAAGCCAATTCCCCGCACGTCACCGGCACTTACGACCGTCATCTGCCGGACGGGTTGCTTACGAATCATCATAATTACAGGGTGGTACGGCTGTGGGAGGAAGATCCTGAGCTGTATCTGGGCGCCGGAGTCGATCTGCTACCGCTCGTGCCGTTGACGGCGGTGGGCGAGGCGGAACTGCCATCCGTAATCCAACGAATGGGCGAGCGAATCAATCAGGAGCCTCCAAGCCATGCGGACAAGCTGTGGATCGCGACGCTCTTGTTGATGGGTCTTCGGTATTCCGACGAGGTCACTGTGAGTTTACTGAAAGGAGTTAGAGCGATGCATCAATCGTCGACGTATGAGAGGATTCTCCGAGAGGGCCGGTTGGGGGAGGCGCGTCGGATCATTCGACGTCTGGGAACCCAAAAGTATGGTGAGCCCGATTTGATAACGTCCGAGGCCCTGGAAGCCATCGTCGACGTCGATCGCCTCGAAGCGCTCAGCGACAAGATCATCCGGCCGGATGTTACAAGCTGGGGCGATTTGCTCAACGGTGGTTGAGCCGACCCTTACGGGGCGCGGAATTCAAATCCGCGTACAACTGTGAAGCGAATGAGCATAGCCGAATCGCTGCGTGAAGGGATCGCCGAGGAAATGCGGCGCGATCCCAGCGTGTTTTGCCTGGGCGAGGACATTGCTGTTCCGGGCGGCTGGGGGGCGCGTTCACGGTCACCCTGGGGCTCGAAGAGGAGTTTCCCGATCGGATGTTGAACACGCCGATCGCCGAGCTGGGTTTTTTTGGCGCGGCGGTCGGCGCGGCCGTGATGGGAATGAGGCCGATCGTCGATGTGCAATACGGCGACTTCCTTTTCCTGGCGATGGATCAAATCGTCAACAACGCCGCCAAGCTGCGGTACATGTCGGGGGGGACGATTCGGGTGCCGATGGTGATGCGCGCTCCGATCGGTGCGACCGGCCGGGGATCTCAGCACGCCCAGAGCATGGAGCGTTATTTCACCGGAGTACCCGGCATCAAGGTCGTTGCCGTCTCGAACGCTTATGATGCCAAGGGAGTTCTCAAGAGCGCGGTGCGCGATGACAACCCGGTGCTGATTTTCGAGCACAAGCTGCTGTATGGCTCGAAGGGCGCACGCACCGAGCCGGGGGCTGTGGATGCGACGAGCGAGATTCCGTCGGGCGATTACACTGTCCCGCTCGATCGAGCCGCGGTGCGGCGAGGGGGCAAGGACGTGACGATTCTGGCGTGGCTCTTGATGGCTCACTTCGCGATGAAGGCCGCGGCCGAGCTTGCCGAAGGAGGGATCGACGCCGAGGTGATCGACGTTCGCAGCCTGTCACCGATCGACTACGAAACGATCGGCCAATCGGTGCGGAAGACGGGACGGGTTGTCGTCGTCGAGGAAGGTCCGAAGACCGGCGGCACCAGCGCGGAGATCGCGGCGGGGATCATGGAACGATTCGGCGAGAGTTTGCTCGAGCCGGTTGTTCGCGTGGCGTCGGCGGACGTGCCGGTGCCGTTCACGCCGGTGCTCGAGAACGCGTATCGCCCCGACAGCGAACGCATCGTCGCTGCGGCTCGAGCGATCGTGATCGGTTGAGGGGCGGCCTCTTCTGGATATCAAGGGCAGTGGCATTGGTCGAGATCGGCGGATTGGAGGCGCTTGCGATGGCTGATTCGGTTCCCCGGACCGAGCCCACCGGCGAATGGTGCGAGTCGGCCCGGTCCGATCGGCCGATCCGACCATGCGCGTCCTCTGCCGAAACAGGCTCTGGCGCCGGGCTCGAGCCGACCGCGGAGGATTCGGGCGACTGCGACCTTGGCCCGCCTTTACCGGAGACCGAGCCCGCGCAATTGCGGGCAGCGACGATCGCCCTTCCCGAGGCGACCCACCGGGATGGAGAAACTCAATCAGAAACCGGCTTGCCATCGACTGTGCCCGAGGCCCTTTTGTCTACCCGCACGCGAGAGTGGTCAGGCCGGGCGAAATCCTGGCGAGGCCAGACGTTTCGCGCAGGAGAAGTTGTTGCGGACTTCGAGTTGATCGAGGAGCTCGGGCACGGGGGGATGGGCGTGGTTTTCCGCGCGCGGCATGGGGCGGCGGACCGGGTCGTGGCGCTCAAGATGATCCGGCCGGAGCTGATCGACTGCCAAGAGCCCGACCGAGTGGACTCCATCTTCAGCCGGTTCCGAATCGAGGCACAGGCCGCCGCGCGTCTGTCGCATGATCACATTGTCACGGTTTACGACGTGGGTGACGCTGGGGGGCGCCCGTTTTACTCCATGCGACTGATCGAGGGGACGAGCCTGGCCGAAATGCTGGAGGAAGGTCCGCTTTCGAACGAGCACGCGGCCCGGATTTTCGAGCCCATCGCCCGCGCTGTGCACTTTGCGCACGCCTCCGGAATCGTCCACCGCGACATCAAGCCTTCGAACATCCTGGTGGACCGAGTGGGAAGACCGTTCATCGCCGATTGCGGATGCTCAGCGCACCGCCGGCTGAAGTCGCGGTCATCTGCGATTCGCTGCGAGGGCAGATCGCAGCGGTCTCGGCGCGCCTCCGCGACGTCCTGGGCGACGCGGGCTCGGATCGGGGCCGGCGTCTTCGCGCCGCGTGCGGGCTGTCGGCCTACGACGTCAACAGCCGGCACTTGAAAGACGCAGCGGCCGATATTGCGTCGTGGCTCATCGCCAGGGAGAACCGGTTCCTGCTGGGGGACTGGCTGGAATTGCTGCGCGGCATTCGTGGCGAGCTGATCGGCCCGCTGTCGAGAGCATTCCAGGAGTCGGAACGGCTCGACGAGCGCGAGGCCGCGGCGTTTGCGCTGGCAACCTATGTCGATCAAGTCTCGCCGCTCGTCGAGCTGCTCGGGGCCGGCGAATCCAGTCAGAACGCGGTGTTGATCGAGAAACTGCGTGCGGTTGCGGTCCGCGAGCCGGATGGGCTCGAAGCCAAGCTGGTATCGGCGCTCGAGTCGGCGCCGAAGCCCCGAACGCCGGCCACACAGGCCGCGTTGCGCCGGAGTTCGAATTACGCCCTCGCGCTGCTGGCCCTCGAGCGCGGGGACTCTGTCTGGCCGCTATTCGCGCACGGCGAGGATGACAGCCTGCGTACCGAGCTGGTCAACCGCGCGGCGGAGGCCGGTGTCTCCCCAACCTTCCTGGCCCGCCGGGCTGAAAATGAGCCTGTTGTGTCGACCCGGATGGCGATTCTGCTTGCCCTGGGGGAAAATCCGCTCAGCCGGCTCTCGCAGGTCGAGCGTGATCGGCTGAAGCCCTGGCTCCGAGAAGTGTACGCGACGGAAAGGGATCCCGGCATCCACTCGGCCGCCTGGTGGCTGCTCATCCGCTTTGGAGATCGAGCAGAGATCGCTCGCGCCGATCTATCGCTGGAATCGAACGGGCCGATTGATGGAAAAAGCTGGTATGTGGGCCGCAACGGGCACACGATGGCCGTGGTGAGGGGGCCCGTGGAGTTCGTAATGGGATCGCATGAGACCTATCCGGACAGACACGACGAGACGCCACATCGCGTGCGGATCGGCCGGACGTTCTCGATCGCGACCCTTGAGACGACCTACGGGCAGTACAGCCGTTTCGATCCATCGGTCACGCGGGAAAGCAATTCGGCGCAAGGGCCTGATGCGCCGATTGAGAACCGATCTTACGTTAACTGCGTCGCCTACTGCCGTTGGCTCACCGCGCGGGAGGGGATGACCGACGAGAGGCAAATGTGTTACGCGCCTGTCGAAGCATTTGTGCGCGATGGCATGAGGCCGTATCCGGACTACCCGGAACGGCCTGGTTATCGACTGCCGACCGAAGCGGAATGGGAGTTCGCCTGCCGGGCCGGCTCGCCGACTCAACGTCCGTTCGGCCGCTTCGAAGACCACATCTCGCGGTATGCCTGGTGGCTGCCGGTTTCCGGCGGTGAATCGCATCCGGTTGGGCTCAAGAAGCCGAATGATCTGGGTCTCTTCGATATGCTCGGAAACCTGTCCGAGTGGTGCAGCGACAGCTACGCACGCTATGAAACGACGATGACCGATCCGGCCGTCGATGACCGAGGGCAGGTTGGCGAGGGTCCCCAGCGCGTGATTCGCGGGGGTGCTTATTTCAGCTCCCTTGCCGTCGTGCGGTCGGCCACGCGGTCGATGGGGCATGGGATCGAGGGTGTGCCGTTCTTCGGTTTCCGCGTCGCCAGGACGCTTGCTGAGGAGGGTGATCGATGATGGCGGCCCGAATGTGGCTCGGGACCTGGTGCATAACCTCGCTCATCTTTCAAACGGATTCTCGGGGAATGTGGTGTCCATCAAGAGGGTCTGAAAGTCGGAGCGCCCGCGGAGGGCGTCGAGGTCGGTGTCTCTTTGCATAAGCCCCACGTTTCGAAACCCGGCGCTTACGGCTTTGCGCAAAGTCAGAACGGCCTGTGCCGCCAGGCTGGCGGCCTCCGCACCTGTGAGCCCCGAGCGAGTTTCGGCCGCGATCCCGGAGAGCAACGATTGGAAACACGCAAGGTTGTAGAGGTTGAAGCCATCGGGCTGGAGGCTGGAGAGTCGCTCCATGATGGCAACGGCGCGGCGGAACTCGGTCGCGGCCTCGGCTGGCCGGCCGGCTCGCCGCCGTGCGAGGCCGGCGTACGAGTGGCTCATGGCCAACCTGTTCTGGAACAGGGTGAGCGTGGGATAGAGCTCGACAATCCGCTCGAGGATTGCCCGAGCGCGTTCATACGACTGGAGAGCTTCTGCCGGATGACCCGTTTGATCCAGGATCGAACCGATGACCTGATGGTCCTGCACAGGTCGCCCTCGAATTGAGTGACGGCGGGGTTGGCATCAGCGAGTTTTTGCAGAATTGCCCGTGCTTGCTCGAGCGACGCGAGGGCTGCCTCGAGGTTTCCCGATTCTTGTTGAAGGAATCCGATGTCGTTGTGGCTCTGTGCGACGGCGCTTTGAAATTGCGTTTCCTTTGGGTTTGTGTTCGCGAGTTTTTGACTGATTTCTCGGGCACGCTCGTACGATGCGAGTGCGAGATCCCTGTGGCCACTGGCTCGTTCGATGGCACCGATGTCGTGGTGGCTGGCCACGAGATCGGTCTGGAATTCGGTGGCGTCGGGACTCGAGTCAACCAGTTGCTGGCGAATGGCCCGCGCCTGTTCGTGCGAGGCGAGTGCGAGGCCGGCGCGGCCGCTGTTGTACTGGACGCGGGCGATGCCGTGGAGGCATTTCGCCACGGCGGCGCGGTAGCGGACGTGGTCCGGCTCGGATCGGGCCAAGGGCTCCAGAATTTCGCGGGCTTGCTGATAGGAAATCAAGGCACGGTTCGACTCTCCGGTTGTCTCCTGGAGATCGCCCACGGCGATCAAACTCTGGGCGGCCCGCAGCTTGGTCGCGGCGTCGGCGGCGGGCTCGGCCGCCAGCGCCAGGCGGAGCTCGAGGCCTCGCTTGAGCGCGGCGAGTGCCTCGACCTGGGTGCCGATCCGGGCTGTCAGCTCGCCGATGTCGTTGTAAGCCTGGCCGAGCGCCGCACGCGAGCGTTGGTCCGCCTGCCCTTCCAGCAGGCTTTCAAGCCGCTGGTAGAAGTCGGTTGCGCCTCGGAGAAGCTTGGTGCGCAAGGTGTCGAATTGCTTCTCTTTGAGCAGCAGGTCTTCGGTCACGCCGCTGTGGAAAGTCTTGATCGCGTCAAGCGACAGCTCGAAACGGGCGCGCTCGCGGGTGTTGGCCAGAAGCAGCTCGCCGTTGGCGTCGCTGGCTCGCCGATTGGCCGCCGCCAGGTCAAGGTTGGCCGACTTGAGCGCGGCGTTGGCACGTGTCTGGACCATGAGTACGGCGGCCAGCCCGAGGGTCGAAGCCAGCACAGTCGCGCCGACGCAGCCACGGTCGTGCGTCGTCGCGCGATCCAGCGTCGCGCCCGTTCGTGGATCGGTTCGCGCCATGCGTTCACCGGCTCATCGGCCAGCCAGCGCTCGACTTCCTCGGCGAGTTGCTGCGCCCTGGGATATCGGTTGGCCGGACGCAGGGCCATGGCCTTCTTGACGATCGCTTCGAGTGCCGGAGGCACGCGGGGGTTAACCTGGCGCGGCGGCGGGAAGTCACCGCGCCGCACCCGCGCCAGGATCTCGTCGACGTCAGGGTCTTCGATCGGGGGTTTGCCTGTCAAAAGGCAATACAAGGTCGCCCCCAAGCAGTAGATGTCGCTGGCCGAGCCGATCTGCGTCACGCGGCCCTCAGCCTGTTCGGGGCTCATGAACATGGGCGTGCCGAAGGCAGTGCCCGCCATCGTCTCACTGCTTCCGGACGGCGATGCGGGCGCAGAGTCATCTCCGGGGCGGGGCGCGGCGTGGGGTCGTCGCGGCCGACGACCTTTGCCAGACCCCAGTCGACCACCAGGGTCTCGCCATAGGGGCCGAGCAGGATATTCGCCGGTTTGATATCACGATGGAGCACGCCGCGGCTGTGGGCATAAGCGATCGCATGGCAGACGTCGATGAACCGCCCCAGAAGCTGGCGGAGGGCCAGGGTGCGCTCGGCCGGGTTTCGTCTGGGCTCTTGATCGGCCTGGTGGAAGCTCTCGATGGCTTCTTTGAGACTCTGGCCGCGGACGAAGCGCATGGCGTAGAAGGGCCTTCCCTGGTCGCTCTGCCCCAGGCCATAGACCGGCACGACGCCGGGATGCTCGAGCCGGCCAGTGACCTCGGCCTCGATCAGGAAACGGGCACGGCTGGCGGGATCGTCGGCGTGTTGGGGCTGGATCTGCTTGAGGGCAACTTCGCGATGGAGCTCCGAATCCAAGGCCACGAATACGACGCCGATGCCGCCCTTGGCGTGGTGCCGCAGCAAGCGGAAGCGACCGCCTTGCGAGGTCGTGTGTCCCAAGCTGAAGCTCCAGTCGAGGGAATCCTCCGCGACGTTTTGAGCGCTGGCGCCAACGGTCAGGTTACCGAGTTCCGGCGGCCCGGAGGTTCCGGGGCGCGAGCGCTCGGTCACCTCGAGTTCACCGGCCGCTTCCGCGCCGGTCGATTTGCGGTTGCTCTCGGGGGGAGCTTTCGGCTCCGAGCCGGCATCCGGCCTGCGATCGTCGTTGTCGGCTTGCTTGGCCACGTGGCGCCGGACCAAGCCCTCGAGCATCGCGCGATCGTCTTCGGTCAGGGCGCCACGCTCGACCAGGATCTCGGCCATCGGGCGCGAGCGTTCCTTGGACCAGCACTGGAAGGCGGCGATCAGGTCCGGTTGCTCGATGAGGCCGTTTTCGAGCGCGAGAATGCCGAAGAGCAGGTTTTGGTCGGGAGCATCGACGGTGGCCATGGGAATGCTCTCCGCGGGGTCCTGGTGCACGCCGCTGAGCGGGGGACCGTTCCCGCGCGGGAGCGTGGGAACAAGGTTCTTCCCGGACGCGCCGCGTTCAGAGTTCGGTTCAGTTGAACGGGCTTATGTATGTCGGCATCGCTCGGCTCCCGCCGGGGCTGTAAAGGCATGGTAACAATGGTCGATCGGACTCCCGGCTGGCGCGACCGGCAGCCGGCCGTTAGGTTAGCTTGAAGCGAAAGCACCAGCAAGCAAAATCCCCATGCATAAAGCTCGACATGAAGCTCGGGGGAACGACCGTCTTTCTGCCGGCCCCTTCCCATTCTCGCCGACTGGCCTTGGTAAGGGGTTGCAACAGTGTTTCTCCAGACCTACTGTACACAGAGCCTTGATGATCTCAATGCGGCAACTACGGGGCGGATGCTGGTTCTCCTGGGTGCTGGGCGAAAGAGAGCGTGCTCATGACTAGCCGCCGGACGCTTGCCAAGATCGCACTGGCTTGTTCCATTCCGCTCTTGGTCTTGAGCTTGAATGCTACCGCCCGACAACAAGCCGATGGGCCGCCGGCATACCGGATTGAGCTGGACCAGGGTCATCCCTGGCGGCCACCGTTTGGTCTGGAGCGGATCGGGCGGGTATCGCAGGTTGTGGTCCAGGCCCGCGATCGGCCCGAGCCCGGGAACTACTTCATCACGGCCGTCTCGAAGGGAACGAAAGGCGCGAGCTACCCGCTGCGCTTTGCGGTTGAACCCCCCTATTCCGCCCGAGCGACACTCGATGGCGGCGCGGATGAAGTCGTACTTTCCAGGGACCAGAAGCCACCAGAGAAGCCTGTGGAGCTGGCTCGCCAAGCGATTCACGTTCCGGAATTCGAGGCGGAAGCGATCGCGCGGCCGGACGTGATCATCAACCCTGTGGACCTGGGGACTGTTCTCGTGCCTTCGGGTTGGCTGTTGCTCGGGCCGGGGCAGTCGGCGAGGCTCGAGGCGGCCGCGATCAGCCGCACACAGGGCTGGCCGCGGGCCCGACTGTCAGCCCGATTCGAGTCGACGGGAGGTGCGGGGAGCTCGGTGCTCATCCCACTCGAAGTCGGCGCGCGAGCGACCGCCGTGCTTCCAGTGCCGCCGGCTCCGGCGGGACGGGATCGTGATGTGCTTCTGATTGCGATCGATGACGGCGATGGCAGGGAGCTCTGGCAGAAGAAAATACCGGTCATGCTCGTACTCGAGCCGCTGCGCCATCCGCGGTTCGGCGTGACGTTCGAGAAGCTGCGTTTCGACGCGCCGATCTCGGTGCGCGATCCCGCGACCGGCAAATATTCGAGTCTTCGCTATCAATCTGGCTGGAAGCCGGAGCTTTATGACGTTGTGGTGTGGCTGCCCAACGGGTCACGGTTCGTGTTCTGGCGAGGCTCGAGCTATATCCCGTTCTGGGCGGGCCGAAATAACACCGGCGGCTGTTACGAGTGGGCCGAGATCATCTCTCAGCCGAAGGGTGCAGTCGACTGCGTCGAGCCGCTCATGGACAAGGACCTGCGCTATGGACGGGTCGAGGTCGTCGAAGCGACGGCTGCCCGGATCCACCTGCGCTGGACGTATCAGTCGACCGACTTCGAGTACAAGGTCTGGGGCGACCAGGCTGTCGAGGATTATTATTTCTATCCCGACGGGTTCGGAACTCGCGTCCTGGGCCTGAAGGCCGATCCGGCGAATGAATACGAGCTGAGCGAGTTTATCATCTTGACACCTGCAGGCGCCTATCCGTTTGACATTCTGCCCGAGCATGCGGTGGACGCGCTTTTCCTTGACGGTCGCAAGCATGAGTTCCGACTGCCGAATCCGACGGCTCCCGATCCCGCGGTCAAGGAATCGGACAAGAAGGGCTCGCCGGCGATCTACCGGCTGCGATTATCCAAGTATGATGAGCCGGCGGCGGTGTATTTCAACCCGGGCGAGAAGCGATTGCCGCCGGTCGTCTTCGGCCCGTTCTTCGATTCGGGGCAAATGGTCACGCCCTGCTACTGGGGAAGCCACTGGCCGCTGGCGCGTGGGAACTCGACGGGCAACAAGATCGACGATCGCATCGCATTCACGCCCTGCCACAACAGCGTGATGAGCTGGGGGGAGTCCGGCCTGAGCCGGTTCAGTCGGCGGTGCTCAGCTCGATCGACGCGCTGGGGCGTTCGCGGCCGATGCTCGTGCGGCGGTGGGCGTGGCTGATCGGCATGACGGATGAAAACGATGCCCAGCTTATCGAGCGGGCGAAGAGCTTCGCCACGCCGCCGGACCTGGATCTGATCGGGGCAAAGATCGACTTTCCAGGATACGTCATCGAACGGCGGGCCATTTGCCTGGATGCCACGGTCCGCGACATCAAGATCAAGATCAAACCCAAGACACCGTGCGTGAACCCGGTATTCGAGCTTGCACATGCCCCGCGCGGTCAAATCACGGTCAGACTGGGTGGCGAGTTGCTTCTCCCAAGAGACTTTGCGTGGGACGGCCGGTCACTCTGGCTTCTTCGCGCTGAGTGCGGCTAGCACCCTCGAGATCAGCTTCGCTGCCCCGGTTCCCTACCTGCGCTAAAGATGGATGGAGTACCGTAGATGAGAACGTACATTTGTGTGTTGGTGAGCCTGTTCGGTGTGTTCACGGGCCGACCTGCCGTCGCCGAGCAAGAGAAGGACGCAGCGAAGCCGACGTTCTGGGTCATTCCCCATACGCACTGGGAAGGGGCCGTCTTCAAGACGCGCGAGGAATATCTCGAGATGGGGCTGCCCAACATCGTCAAGGCGATGCGTCTGCTCAGGGAGCAGCCGAGCTTCCGTTTCACGCTCGACCAGGTGGCGTATGTGCGGCCGTTTCTCGAGCGGTATCCGGCCGAAGTAGCCGACTTCCGGCGGTTCCTGGCGGAAGGGCGGCTGGAGCTTGCCGGCGCGCTCGACATCATGCCCGACGTGAACATGCCCGGAGGCGAGACGTTCGTGCGCCAGATGCAGTATGGTAAGGGGTATTACCGGGATAAGCTGGGCGTGGATGTCACGACGGGGTGGTTGCTCGACACATTCGGGCACCACGCCCAGATGCCCCAGTTGCTCGCCCAGGGGGGTTACAAGTCGTTCTGGTTCTTCCGCGGCGTGAACCGGCAAAATCATCCCTCGGAATTCTTGTGGGAGGGGATCGACGGCACGAAGATTCCTGCATACTGGCTGCCGGATGGTTATGGCCTCGCGTACGGCGCCCCGAACGAGACCGCCGGCTTCGCCCGCTTCATGAAAGAACGATTCGACTCACTTGCGCCGAACTCGTTCGGACTGGACCGCATTGGCCCGGCGGGAGTGGATGTTTGCGAGCCCGAGGAACATCTGGCGGCTCGCGCTTTGGAGTTCAATCGCGATCCGAATGCCCCGTTCAACTTGCGGCTGGCGATCCCGACGGAGGTCGAGGCGGTCATTTCCAAACGCACCGACCGACCCGTTTTCAAAGGTGAGCTCAATCCGATTTTTCAGGGAATTTACAGCAGCCGGATCGAGTTGAAGTCCTGGATGCGACTCTGCGAGAGAGAATTGCTCACGGCAGAGAAACTGAGTGTGATCGCCGGGCTGCTGGGTTCACCGGCTGATCTTGGCGAGATCATGAGCACATGGGAGCCGGTGCTTTTCAATGAAACGCACGATCTGGCCTCGGGCGTGATGACGGACCATGTTTACGAGGACACGGTGGGCAGCTATGCGTATTCCGAGCGCAGGGCCGGCGCGATCATGGCCTCGAAATGGGATGTGCTCGCCTCCAAGATCGATACTCGGGGCAGCGGTGCGCCGGTGCTGGTTTTCAACCCGCTGGGATGGAAGCGCACCGACGTCGCCACGGTTGACCTCGGGTTCGGTGAAGGGGGCGTCGTTGGAGTCAAGATCACCGATCCGGACGGGCAGGCTGTTCCGGCACAGATCGTCGAAGCGACCCGCTACTGGGACGGCGGATTGAAGACAGCCCGGGTGACCTTCATTGCGCGCGACGTCCCAGCGATCGGCTACCGTGCTTTTGCCGCCGCTGCGTTGAAGGGCCCGGCCGGCGAGGATCAGAGCCGCGCGATTGCGGCTGCGAGAGCGGCTGAAGGCGAGACGATCCTCGAGAACGAGCTGTATCGGGTCGCAATCGAGCCGTCGAGCGGTGCGATCACAGGCCTGGTTTTCAAACCCCTGAGCTGGCAGGTGCTTTCGGGACGAGGGAACGTCGTCTCGCGTGAAGATGACCACGGGGATCTGTGGGAGCCGTACAAGGGCCTGGACGGTGGAAGCCGTATTGCCATGACGAAAGAGCAGCCGGTGCCCAGCCGTGGAAAAGCGGTCTACAGCGACGAAGGCAAGGGAGGACCGGGGACGGTGCTCACCGGGTCGGTCGTCTCCGAGTTCCGGGTCGAGCGCCCGTTCGGCACCGGCAAGTTCGCGACCACGATCAGATTGTTTCAGGGACTGCGGCGGATCGAGGTCACAACCCGCCTGGTCAACCAGGAGAGATTCGTACGGTACCAGGCGCAGTTTCCGACGACGATCAAGGACGGACGGTCGACGCACGAGATTCCCTTCGGATCGATTGATCGTCCGAACGGGATCGAGTTTCCAGCGCAGAACTGGGTTGATCATGGCGACGGCAGAGTGGGACTCGCGCTCGTCAATATCGGCTTACCCGGCAACCTTGTCTCGGGCGGAACGATGCTGGTCTCGCTGCTGCGGGCCCATTCGCTTGGGGCTTACGGATTTGGCGGCGGATACGAGCCCGGGATGTCGTCGGAGAGCGGTTTTCAGCTCGGTCGCGAGCGAACGATGCGCTATGCTCTGGTCCCGCACGAGGGTGACTGGCGCAAGGCCGGCATCTTCCGCGACGGCTGGGAATTCAATCATCCGCTCGTTTGCCGCGCTGTGCTGCCGCACGAAGGGCCGCTGCCGAAGAGCTGGGGGCTGGTGGAGGTGTCGAGCCCTGATGTCGTCGTGTCTTCATTCAAGCCCAGCCGGGACGGGGACGTTGCGCTGCGCGTTTACGAGGCCTCAGGCCGCGGGGCTGCGGGCGTGAAAGTGAAGCTCAGCGCGAAGATCCTCGCGGCGAAAGAGGCCAATCTGATGGAGGATGCGGGGGTCGAAATGAAGAGGGACGGCGATTCGGTGCAATTTGATCTGCGGCCGTTCGAGATCAAGACGATCCGGTTGAAGCTGGGGGCTCTATAGATCGGTGGTCGCGTTTCATCCAGTGGGCCAGCTCGACCCCGACGATCTGGAGTGATTTCACGTGAGAGGTTCAAGCACGCGCCGAGAGCTCCTCAAGGCAACACCACTGGTAGCCGCCTCGTTCCTGAGCGCCGACGGGCGCCAGGGCCTCGCCGCGAGCGAAACGCGACGCGCTGCACCGGATCAACCGGCGAAAGTTCTCGTGTGGGACGAGCAGCAGCCTACCCAGAAACAGGCGTATTCGAACTTTCTGGGCAACGAGATCGCCGGACATCTCAAGTCTCAGTCCGGAATCTCGGTTCGCTCGATCAGTATCAATGATCCAGGTCAGGGCCTCAAGTCTGGCGAACTCGACGGGTGCAACGTGCTGATCTGGTGGGGACACGTCCGCCATGCTGAGATCACACCGGAGACGGGTCGATCGATCGTTCAGAGGATCAAGGACGGTAAGTTGTCGCTGATCGCACTTCATTCGGCTCACTGGTCGACGCCTTTCGTCGAAGCGATGAATGAGCGCACCAGGATCGACTTCGCCGAACGCGAGCGTAGCGTGGTCAACGGCCGGGTTGAGGTAACTTACGTCTCGCCGTCGCCGCGGTATACCGTTCCGAAAGCGGATGCGCGTCTGACGCCTTGCTGTTCCTGGCGGAAGTTCCCCGACGGGCGCGCGGCGGCGACTGTCCACTTACCGCTCTGCTGTTTCCCGGCATATCGTGGTGACGGCAAGCCGAGCCGCGTGAAGGTGCTGAAGCCGGACCATCCGATCGTCCGCGGCGTGCCGGCGGACTTCGAGATTGCCCAGACCGAGATGTACGACGAGCCGTTCCACGTGCCGGAGCCGGACGAAGTGCTTCTGGAAGAACGCTGGGCTTCGGGCGAGTGGTTTCGCAGCGGTGCGATCTGGAAGCTGGGTAAGGGCCGGGTTTTTTATTTCCGGCCCGGTCACGAAACCTATGCTGTATTCACGCAACCGACGCCACTCTTGATCCTGGCGAACGCGGTGCGCTGGCTGGCATCGGAGCACTGAGCGGAAAATGGGGTTCCGTCCCCCGTCCGCCAATCCATGTTCAGTTTCCTGGTCAACCAATCTTTTGATGAAGCGATCTGCTCACGGAGCAGCGGCCGTCCTGGGGGCGGCCCCACGCGACTCGGAGCTCGCGGGCGCTTTTCTTGGGAACTTTTGATCCGTCATGGCTGCATCATAAATAAAGGCAGCCATGATGACCGAAGCCTGCTTCATATCGTCCGCCTGAATACGGTCGAAGACATCCTGATTGGAATGGTGCGTCCGGGTGTCGTATTCGACCTCATCCTGGATGAACTGGAAGCCCGGCAGGCCGATTCCGTCAAACGACATATGGTCGGTTCCGCCAGTGTTGCGGGCCGTCAGCGTGGTCGCACCCATCTCCCGGAACGGCGTGAGCCACTTGCGGAAGATCGGACGCGCCATCTCATTGCCCTCCATATAAACGCCCCGGATCTTACCCGTTCCGTTGTCGAGGTTGAAGTAGACCGAGAAATTATCATAGTTGGCCTTGGTCGTGGAATCGGTCGAATCCTTGGTCGTTCCGTTTCCATTGCCGTTCTGGCCGGCCGCCGGCGCGTTCCCGGCAGGGCCACCACCGCCGAAGCCCATCTGGGGGCTACGGCCGAAGTGTTCGCGGACGAAGGCTCGCGAGCCCATGAGCCCTTGCTCTTCGCCGGTCCAGAGTGCGATCCGGATCGTTCGGCGCGGCTTCAAGTCGAGCGCCTTGAGGATGCGCATGGCCTCCATGCCGACGGATACACCGGCGCCGTTGTCGGTCGCGCCGGTGCCGCTGTGCCAGGAATCCATGTGCCCGCCCAGCATTACCACCTCGTTCTTGAGATCGGTGCCGGGGATTTCGGCGACGGTGTTGTAAGCCATCAGGTCCTGGTCATGGAACTCGACTTTCAGCTCGACGGCAATCTTGACGCTTTCACCGGCCTCGCACATGCGAACGAGACGGTTGTAGTGCTCCTTGGAGAGCACGAGCTGAGGAATGATTTTGGGAGCATCCTTCGAGTACACGCGCGGGCCCTGCGCGCGACCTGGGCCCCCACCCCCACCGCCGAATGCGGCGGCGCCGGGGATGCTCGCCGACTGGACGAAGAATGTGCCGCCGTCGCCCTGGGTGCTGGGCTCGACGAACATGGCGACCTCCTCGCCGGCGAGGAACAGCATCTTCTTCCGCTGCAGCTCCATCTGGGCGATCATCTCGGGCGAACGAAATCGGCCGCCCATCCTGGGCTGCTGGCCTGGCGCACCTGCTGCGCGAGGCCCACCCGCCACGGTCGGCGCACCGGCTGCTGTGGGGCCAGCGGGACCACCCGCTGCCCTGGGACCGCCGTTTGGACCACCGCCGCCGCGCCGGCCGCCGCGCGGGGCCGGCTCGTCAGAATCGGCAAGCTCCAATAGCTCGGTATCCGTCTTGCGCACTGCCAGCGGCGCAAAGCGAGCCGGCACCTCGCGCATCGGGCTCACGAGAACGATTGCACCTTTCAACTTACCCTTGTATTTGTTGAAGTCGACCTCGGTCTTGGCGTCAAAGTAGACTACAGGAGCTTCAAGCGTCCCCTCGACACCGGGCGACCACGCCTTGGGGTAACCGATCAAGGGAATGCACTGTGGAGCGACGACCTGCGCCGAGAATCGTTTGAGCGTCCAGCCGCGGCCGAATGGCCCCCACGCTTCAAGATGGGCGTTCGCCAGCCCCCAGGCGGCCAGCTTGTCGCGCGTCCATTCATTGGCGCGTTTCAGATTGGGCGAACCGGTGAGCCGGGGACCGATCACGTCGGTCAGGTAGCCCATGGTCGCCATCACCTGCGACCGTTGCAATCCTTCTTCCTTGATGCGATCGATCGGGTCGCTCGACGCCGTCGTGGCGGTTTTTTCCGCGGTTTTTTCCGCGGGCTGGCTAGTCGTCGGGAGGGGGGGAGGTTGCTGGGCGTGGAGGGCCAAGACCGGCAGAAGGCTGGTCCCGGCCATGAAGAATGCGGTAGCGACGAATCGCTTCATGGTGGCGAATCTCCGGTAGGAATGAACGAGAATCAGGTGGCTAAACAATCATGATCCCAGTAATGCAGGTACACGGAACCGAAACCCGGCTGCAGGATCGAAGACGACATTGTAGAGGCCCAACGTCCAGGTGTCACCAGTTCCGGCGGCATCTCGCGGCTTTTCGTGATCAGGGCTGCTGCGGAGTTGCCGAGTGGAACTCGATCTTCGCGGCAGAGAGAGGACCCTGACCGGTCGCCTATCGTGACGCCGGTCCGCGAGCGTCCTCTTTAACAAAAGCGACAATTTGCCCCGAGGCGGCCCTGCTCGCGCGGAATACGTCCCGAAACGAGTGTCCATTATGGGCACACAGAGCAGGGAAGAAAATGATCCGGGGACTTGACGCGGGCTATCCGATCGAAGAAGAAGGCTAATTGTTTAACAGCGATCGATCGCTGGGGGTCCCTCCATCGGGCCAACCCGGAGGTAGGAATGCGCAACTGGAGTCGACGCGAACTCATGGCCGCAGGAGCGCTGGCGGCCGTGAACAACCTGAGCAAGCGTAGCAGTGCACGTGATCAAGAGCCGAAAGAACAGTCTCAAATCGAGCGAAGAGAAATTCCACCGAGTGAGAAAATCGTGCTGGGTTTTATTGGCGTCGGTGGGATGGGGACAGGACTCGTCAAAACGTTCAAGGGCTTTCCTGAGGTATCGATCGCCGCGGTGTGCGACGTTTACGCGCCTCACCTGAATCGTGCTCGTGACGAGGCGGGGGGCTCACCCGCGGCTTACTCGGATTTTCGGCGGGTGCTCGATCGCAAGGACATCGACGCCGTCGTCATCGCCACGCCCGACCACTGGCACGGAATCACGACGATCAAGGCGTGTCAGGCCGGGAAGGACGTGTACTGCGAGAAACCGCTGGCACATCGCGTGCAGGAAGGCCGGGCGATGGTACATGCGGTGGAAAAGTACAAGCGCGTCAGCCAGATGGGCAACCTGATTCACGCCGGCGAAAATTATCATCGGGTCGTCGAGATTGTCCGCTCAGGAGTCCTGGGCAAGATCTTCAAGACGCGAGTCTGGCTGGCGAACGACCGCGGCAGCCTCGGGCGACCCGCCGACTCGGCTGCGCCGGAGGGATGCGACTACGACTTCTGGCTGGGCCCTGCACCCAGGCGGCCGTTCAATCCCAATCGATTCACGTTCAACTGGCGTTATTTCTGGGATTACGGCGGCGGCATTCTGACCGATTTCTGCTGCCATATCGTCGACCTGGTCCACTGGGCCATGGAGGTCGATGCGCCCCATACCATCTCGGCGACCGGTGGCCGATATGCCCGCGACGACAACGCTGAGGTGCCCGATACCCTCGAGGTCACGTATGAGTACGAGAAGGCGGGTCAGAAGTTCTTGATGGTCTGGAGCCAGACCGATGCCAGCGAACACGGCTTCGATCAGCGGGGACTGGGCATCATGTTTCAAGGAACCGAAGGGACCCTGGTGGCCGACTACGGCTCGTACAAGATCTTCCCGGAGGGCAAGCACAAGATCGAAGAGCCACCCAAGAGCCTGGCAACCTGGCCCGGTCATCACCGCGAGTGGCTTGGCGCGATCAAGAGCCGCGCCCAGTGCTCATGCCACTTCGGCTACGGGCATCGTCTGGCGACCGTCGGCAACCTGGGAAATATCTCGCTCTGGACGGGCGAGAAGCTCGTGTGGGACGGCGTCTCGGAACGGATCACGAACCACACCGAAGCCAATCAGTTCCTGACCAAGACATACCGCGAGCCCTGGACTCTTCCCACCGTTTGAGGGAGCGAATCGATGATGCGATCCAATGCGGCATTGATTTCCGTAGTTCTGCTTGGTCATGTGGCCGCGGCGCGGGGCGACGACCCGAAGTGGAAGCTCCACACGATCAACGGCCAGAGCGAATTCGAGGCAGCCGGGGTGATGGATGTCGACAATGACGGGAAGCTCGACGTTGTTTCGGGCGCGAGCTGGTACCAGGCCCCCACATGGAAGGTCTTTCCGGTTCGCGACGTGACACGGGCTGGTACGTACTACAACGATTTTTCCACGCTGCCGCTCGACATGAACGGCGATGGCAATATCGACTTCATCACATGCTCGTATTTCGGGCAAGACGTGGGTTGGGTCGAAAATCCGGGGAAGCCGGGCGCAGCCTGGATCTATCATGAGATCGACAAGCCCGGCAACATCGAGGCGGCCTGGATGGTCGACCTTTCGGGCGACGGAGTGCCGGACATTTTGCCCAACACCGTGAACACGGTTGTCTGGTACGAGGTCAAGAAGAACGCCGATGGCAAGGGGCACGAGCTCAAGAAGCACGATTTTGGCAAGGAGTCGGCCGGCCATGGAGTGGGCTCAGGCGATGTGAACGGCGACGGCCGCACCGACTTGCTCACACCCAAGGGTTGGTTCGAGGCCCCGGCCGAGCCGGCGAATGACACGTGGGCCTGGCACCCCGATTGGAAGGCGGGAGCGACCGGGATTCAGATGCTGGCGCGCGACGTCGACGGAGACGGGCTTTCCGACGTCGTCTACGGCATGGGCCACGACTACGGCCTGTTCTGGCTTCGCCAGGGCAAGAGCGCAAGCGGCGAGCGCACCTGGACCAAGGGGGAAATTGACAAGTCGATCGCTTCGGTCCATGCGCTGCTGTGGGCGGATATTGACGGCGACGGCAAAGCCCTCGAGCTGGTCACGGGCAAGCGTGTCTACGCACACGAGGTCGAGCCGGGCGATACCGACGCCTCCGTCATCGCGTGGTACGACTTCAACGCGGAATCGAAGGGCTGGGTGCGGCACGTGATCTTTCAGGGCGAGCCCGCCAGGAACGCTCCGGCGAAGCGTGAAGACCGCCTTGCGCTTAAAGACTTCCCGCCCGGAACTGCGGGCACAGGACTGCAGATGACGGCCGTGGATATCGACGGCGATGGCGACATTGATCTGGTCTGTCCGGGGAAGAGCGGCTTGTATCTTTTTGAGAATCTGACCAAGTCGAAGTAAGGGCCCCTGCTCTTTTCTCGCTGCCCCGTGGATCACGCCCTGGGCTCACCACGCATCGTCTGAAGCCGCACGGCGAGCCGTTCTCGCTCGTTTGCGATCGGCGAAAAATCGCTGTCGTGCTCTATTGACTTCGATACCTCGATGCCCTATGTATTAGATAGCAATGCATAGGAGGTCGAGGTATGGACTCGCAGTTTCTGGGGAGTGCGGTGGAGATGCTGATTCTGGAGGTGGCCAGTGAGGGGCCGACGTATGGGTATGCGCTTGCGCAGACGGTGGGCGAGCGATCCGGAGGGTATTTCGACTTGAAGGAGGGATCGCTGTATCCAGCGCTGCATCGGCTGGAGCGTCAAAAACTGCTGCGATCGTCGTGGCGCGAGGCTGACGGCCGGCGGCGGAAATATTACGAGTTGACCAAAGCGGGCCGCACCGAGCTGGCCGGGCGCAAGCAGTCGTGGCAGAGCTTCGCAGCGGGGGTGAACGGCGTGCTTGGCACGAGCCGGCTCGCTCTGCTTGATGGATGAAGATTCGCGGGGCCGGCATTGGTCTCGCTCGCCGAGGCGATACCAAACGTAGGGTCCGCCATCGCGGACCGAATCACGGGTGGCAGATCGCAGAACGTCCGGTCCGCAATGGCGGACCCTACGAAGTCGAGAAGAAGTGGCCGCTCATCATGGATTTTCGAGAGAGTCTCTCGGCGCAGCTTCCACCGTCCCGCCCGGATGAGCCTGCGCGGTTGCGGCAAGACATTCTCGACGAGCTGAATGATCACCTGATTTGTTCCTATCATCGGCAAATACTGAGGGGACTGGATTCATCGGTTGCACGGCATCGTGTTCTGGAACAGTTCGGCGATCCCGCCGCGGTGGCTTGCCGCCTTTGGCTCGATGCGATGAGGGGGAAGATCATGGTCCAACGCGTGGTTATTGGAACGAGTGTGTTTGTTGCCGCGGCGTGTGTCGCGCTCGTTGCCATCTTCTGGCAGCAGGCTCTGCATGCTCAGCGACTGGCTGCCCTCCAGGCCGTCGAGGCGCAGGCCCGCGAACGGGAAATGCTCGATCGGCTGAAGGAAATGACCGAAGCGATCAAACACCCGCGCTCGCCGGACTGGAACCCCGTGCGGTTCTCGTTCACTGTAGGGACTGCGGACGGTCCCGCTACGGACGACGTGTCGGTTGCGCTCTACAAGTTGGGTGATCAGTCTACCAAAGTTAATCGCCAATCAAACGAGGCGGGTGTCGCTGATTTCGGCCTGCTCAACCCGGGCCGCTACAGTTTTGAACTCGTTCGGATGCTGGCCGATGGTGAAATCAGGGCCGGTGGTGAGCTCGACGTACAGCCCGGGGAATCTCTCGACAAGCACATCGTCTGTCCCAAGATCCCAGAGCAGCAAGCGAGCGTGCGCGTGGGATGCAAGTGGCCCGACGATCTGGCAAGCGCGTCTCTGGTGCTGTTCCTGCCGCTTCATCATCGTTATCTGGAAACATCGCCTGGCATTGAGTGGGTCTCGACGGGTCCTGCCCAGTCCTTCCATTCGCGCACAATCCTGCTCGGCCCGTCGTCCCTGGTGTCCACATTTAAGAGACATGATGCAAAGAATTCCAAAGGAACTGTGCCGCACGCACGCGTCGATTCGCAGGCCGGTCAGAACCGCCAGGTCAGACCCGAAGAATTTGACATCGCCGAAGCCGATCTGGAGCGGAGGCCTGCCGGCTCGCTCGTGGAGCTCGACACCGGCACTTACCGGCTTTCCGGGCTGTTGGTAATGCGCCCGTTGCCGGTCGTTGAACCGGGCCGACAGCGATTCGAGCGGCTGGTCGGCGCTTACAATCCGGAATACCTCGCTCCGGGCAGAGGCGGCGTTAACGGCTCGATGCGGTCACGCGCCAACAGAAAACCGAAACACAGGGAAAGCGCGGGGGCATACATTTCTCGATCGAGCTGCCCTCGGAATTCTGGCAACAGATGGACAACGACCTTAAGGCGCGTGCCGGGCAGCCGAACGAATGGACGATCCCGCTGCCCGAGGAGCTGATCCAGGCCGTGCGCAACGCGCTCAAGGCCGACAAAACACCCAAGGACGAGCCGGCGGTAAAGGGCGAGGCGATCAAAGGCACTGGATGATGCGATGGAATTCGGCGTATCTCTCACCAGCCGTCTGCCGGCCCCTCGTGACGACGAGCCGCCCCGCCTGCGCGAAGACATCGCCGATGAGCTGGCCGATCACCTGGCATGCAGCCTGCAACGCGAGCTGCTGCGGCGCGGAGCTCCATCGGCTGCTCGGGCTGCCGTACTCGTTCGGTTCGGCGACCCGGCGGCCGTGGCGCGCCGGCTCTGGCTTGATGCGATGAGGGGGAGAATCATGGCTCAACGTATGTTGATTGGCACGTGCCTGTTCGCCACGGTGGTCTGTCTGGCCGTCGTGGGACTCTTTTGGCAGCAGTCGCTCCACGCCCAGCGGATGGCAGCCGACCAGGTTGCGCTCGCCCAGGCCAGGGCCAACCAAGCCGCTGCGCGAGAGCACGAGCTGTTCAAGCAGTTACAGCAAATGACCGAAGCGATCAAACACCCGCGTTCACCGGACTGGAATCCTGTGCGGATGAAGCTCACGGAAGAAACGAAAGACGGACCACCGGTGGCCGGCGTGTCGGTTGTGCTCACTCGAAAGTTCGAGGACCCGCGCAAGATGATTCGTAGGGTGTCCGACGCCTCGGGTGTGGTCGACTTCGGCTCGATCAATCCCGGAGATTACTCGTTTCAGGCCAGCAAGACCGGGAAGGGCTGGTCTCTGTCACATCAGGGCGAGCTGGTGATCAAACCCGGGAGCGACGTAACAGAGTCACTGGTCTGTCCCAAACTGCCTCCGTCGCGTGTCGCGGTGCGCGTGGGCTGGAAGTGGCCGGCCGATCTCGAGAATGAGGGTTTGTATCTTTACGCGCAATTCACCGTGCGCAGGTCGAAAACTCGGACCAGATAATGATTGGACCATTGTCCGGTCAATGGCCTCGACGGCGGCGCCCGGTGGCGGAAATCAGCGCTTTGGGATGGAAAGAATTCAGGCTTTCGGGCGCGGGCTTGCGCCGCACCGGGACTTCGCCTGCTCTGCGGGCCATCGAGCGAGACCGTCGCGTTCAAGGCACTGACGGGACCATTCCTGTGGACGATCCAGGAGAACAACGCCTGGCCAAGGATCGCCGAGTCGGCCGAACTCGGCCCCGGAGATTTTGCAGAGATCATCGAAGCCGATCTCGAGGCGATGAAACCTCCCGGCACACCGTTCGAGCTCGAAGTCGGTGACTACGGGCTCCCCGAGCTTCTGGTCATGCGCCCCAGCAAGAGCGCCGGGTTACAACCGGGTCGAAGGCGCGTACGATCTGCTCGCGGGCGTTTCCGCGCGCGAGTGCATACGCCGCATTCTCGTGGCTGCCGAGCCGCCGGACGGTCCATACTTCCAGACTTACTCGGCCAACCAGTTCGTTGAGCTGCCGCCTGCGGCGGTCGGTAGTAATACAGGAATGGGTCGCTACATGGGCTTCGGCCTTGTTCCTTCTACGCCGACGATCGATTTGCCCATCGAATACTGGAACCGCGCCCGCAACGAATTCGAGGCAAAGCCCGGAAAGGTGAACGAGTGGACGATCCGGCTCCCCGATGAGCTGATCCAGGCCGTACGCGCGGCACTCAAAGCCGATACGACGCCCAAGGACAAGCCGGCGGCGAAGGACGAGACGGTCAAAAGGAACGGATGACGCCATGGAGTTTGGCGAAGCGTTGAGCAGCCGTCTTCCGTCTCTTCGTGATGACGAGCCGCCCGGTTTGCGCCAGGATATCATCGATGAGCTGGCCAACCATTTCGCGCTCGGCGTGCACCGCGAGCGACTTCGTGGTAATGATGCAGCCACTGCGCTGGCTCGTGCGGTGGAACGATTCGGCGACCCGGCAGCCGTGGCTTGCCGGCTCTGGACTGACGCGATGAAAGGGAAGTTCATGGCTCAGCGTGCGGTGATTGTGACGTGCGTGCTCGTGGCTGCGGCGAGCGTGATTTCGGTGGGACTGTTGTGGCAAGAGCTTGTTCAGGCTCGACGAATGGCCGTTGACCAAGCTGCCGCGCAGGTCGCTGAGGCCAGAGTCCGGGAACAACACTTGCTGGAGCAATTACGGGGGATTTCCGAATCGATCAAGAAATCGCATTCTCCTGACCGGAGCCTGGTGCAAATCAAGCTGGCGGAGGAATTGGCGGACGGACCTCCGGTCGACGGGGCCACCATCGAGCTCACTTGTGTGTCTGAGTCTCCGCACAAGCAATTCGAACGCAAATCGAGCGAATCGGGAGTCGCCGCTTTCGGCCCGCTCGAGCCGGGCGACTATAAATTTGAAATTACGCGGAGCTGGGCGGATGGATCGATGAGCGCGTCGGGCAAACTTGATGTCCAGCCTGGAGTCGACGTCAATAAGCAGATCGCCTGCCCCAAGGTTCCCCCACAACGAGCCGGAGTGTGTGTGCGATGGCAGTGGCCGGCGGATCTCGAGAAAGAGTCTCTGGTCCTCTACGCAACGTTTCGTTTTCGCAGTGTGGAGTTGCCGTCGGGCTCGCGCTGGGGAATTGTCCGAAATCCCGTCGATCAATCCGGGCGAGTCCAATTCTCAGACCCGGTGCGAAAAGTCTTCTCATGCGACCTGGCTCATTCCATACTCTGCGGACCATCGCAGACAATTGCCCGTTTCAAAGACGGGCGAGCCCTCATTCTCTGGGCGGTACAACCGGACTACCCGGATTTGTCATTGTCAATCGAGCGAGACGTGAAACTCGACCGAACCTTCCTCGCGTATGCCCTGGAAAATGAAATCGAAGAGCTCAGCGACAAGGGCGCGCACGGTTGAGCTGGAGGCCGGCAACTACGAGCTCACTGAATTGTACGTGCTCCGCCAGAGTCCATCAGAAGGCGCCGGGCAGCGTCACCGCTGTTTCCATCTCTTCATAGGGTGTCTTGCACCCGAGTATTTCCGGGCTACGTTCGTGGACTCCAAACCGGCGCCGAAGTTCTTCCTCGGAACAGAATCGCCCGATGGCACGGCGGGAACCGACGTCTCCAAGATCATGCTCTCGCAGCGAGCCGTAACGTCTACGATCGTCTTGCCGCGTGAATACTGGCACAGTGTCGAAAAGAATCTTCTCGCAAAACCGGGCCAGACCAACGACTGGACGATTCCTCTGCCCAACGAGCTGCTCGAGGCCATGCGCGAAGCGATCAAAGCCGAAAAGGCGCCCAAGGAGAAGCCGGCGGCGAAGGACGAGGCGATCAAAGGCAACGGATGATGCCATGGAATTCGATGAATCCTTGAGCAGCCGTCTCCCGTCTCCTCGCGATGACGAGCCGGCCGGGCTGCGCCAGGATATCATCGATGAACTGGCCAACCATCTTGCGCTCGGCGTGCACCGCGAGCGACTTCGTGGTAATGATGCAGCCACTGCGCTGGCTCGTGCGGTGGAACGATTCGGCGACCCGGCAGCCGTGGCTTGCCGGCTCTGGACTGACGCGATGAAAGGGAAGTTCATGGCTCAGCGTGTGTTGATCGGGACGTGTGTGCTCGTGGCTGCGGCGAGCGTGTCGGCGGTGGCAATCCTTTGGCGAGAGCTTGTTCAAGCTCGGCGGATGGCGGGTGACCAAGCGGCCGCGCAGATTGCCGAGGCCAGAGCCAGCCAGCAGCAGATGCTCCAACAATTGAAAGGGCTTTCCGAATCGGTCAATCGCTTTCGCGCGACGAACTTGAGCGAGGTGCGGATCAATTTGGTGGACGAATCGGCGGACGAGAGCCCGGTGGCGGGTGCGTCGATTGCGCTGAATTGTGTGTCGGAAGACCCGCGCAAGCAAGTGCATCGCACGTCGGACGCGTCGGGCAGCGCTTTTTTCGGCACGCTGGCACCGGGTGACTATGAAATTGAAATCAGCAGAAGCTGGGGCGACGGTTCCATGAGCACATCGGGCAAGCTGGACGTTCAACCCGGCAAAGACGTCAACAAGCTGATCGTCTGCCCCAACATCCCTCCCCGGCGAGCTGGCATGCGGGTACGATGGAAATGGCCGGCGGATCTGGAGAGAGAGCCTCTGGTCGTCAACGCGTCGTTCGCTTTCCGCGGCGTGGAATCGGCATCGGGTTTGCACTGGAGCATTTACCCGAAGATCGCCGATCGACGGTTTGGGCTACAGGAAACCGAGAGTTCGAGCGGAATCGAATGCTTGCCGCTTACTCATTCGATCCTGTGCGGCCCATCGAACAAGGTCGAGCGTTTCAGGATCTCCAGAGGGCTTCTTTTTTGGAGACTTTCATCGGGAAACGGAGGATATCTGTCGTTCGAATCGCTCACGGAGCGAGCCGAACGAGACGAGCCCGACCCGAGCGAATTCGCGCATGCTCTGGACGAGGATATCGACACCTCAATCAATCACTCCACTGAGCTTAATGTCGAGGTGGGCAAATACGAACTCTCCGAGCTGCTTGTGCTTCGGCCAGTGCAGTTCCCGAACGGGGAGGGAGACTTACGGCGTTTCAAAGTCCTGGCAGCCGTCCGAGCGCCTCATTACACCAGGGACATTCACGAGGGTTCCAAGCCGCCCACCAACGGCGATCAGAAAGCAGCGTCCCCTTTTAGCGTAAGTGCGTGGCGAATCGATTCGGGTGTGCTGGGCCCTCTTTCAAAGGCCACGGTTGAGTTCCCGCGAGAATTCTGGTTAAGGGAAAAGGACCAACTTGTGGCTGTGCCGGGGCAATCCAACGAGTGGACAATTCCCTTACCGGACGAGTTGATCCGGGCGGTGCGCGTGGCGCTCAATGCGGAGAACGCGCCCAAGGACAAGCCGGCGGCGAAGGCCGAGGCGATCAGAGGAAACGGATGATGCCATGGAATTTGGCGAAGCTCGGGATGCCGTGCTGCCGCCCCGTTGCGAAGACGAGCCGCCGGGGCTGCGCCAGGACATCCTGGACGAGATTGCCGATCACCTGGCGTGTGGCGCAGAGCGCGAGATTCTGCGCGGAACCGAACCGACGTGCGTGCGACGATCTGTCATGGAACGATTTGGAGACCCGGCGGCACTGGCGCGCCGGCTCTGGCTTGATGCGATGAAGGAGAAGATCATGGCGCAGCGGGTGTTGATCGCGACGTGTCTGGTTGTGACGGCGGCCAGTCTGGCTCTGGTCGGAATGTTCTGGTTGCACTCGACCCGGGCGGCGCGACGAGCTTGCGGAAACCAACCGGAGGATGGCGGAAACCATCGTCCAGAATCAGGCAACGAATCTCGAAATCTTGAAGCGATTGCAAGTGCTGGCGGAAACCGAGCGGAAGCCCGAGGCCGCGGAGTGGATTCCCGTTTCGTTCAAGCTCACTCAAGAGACGCTTGATGGCCCGCCCGCGGTTGATTACGAGGTCTCGCTCGGTTCGGGCGCTGAGGGATACAACCTTCGCGGGGCGATGGAACGGGTGTCCGACTCGAACGGACTGGCTGACTTTGGAGTCATTAGACCGGGCGACTGGGCATTTCAAGTCCGGAAATCATCGGACGAAGAGGGCCACTATTGGGAGACAATCGGCACATTGAATGTGCTACCCGGCTCGAAGATCTCCAGGTCGATCGTCTGCCCCAAGGCTCCATCGGATGACGTACCGGTTCGAGTCCTTGTCGATTGGCCGGCGGACTTGAGCAACAAGGATCTTCGTCTCGCGCTGCTGTTCGTCCATGAGGATTTGAGCTTCCAATCCGCGGTCAAATGGTCGTACCGGTCCGATGGCTTTATTGGGCCCGTGTCAGAAAATCTTGTATACGGTCCGGAGGGCGCAGCGGTCAGGGTCACAGTCGATGATTTCTCCTTGTGGCGGTCAGCGTCGCTAAAAGACCCAAACCGTCTGATCGCAGCGCTTTCCCGCAAGAATGTGGCTCCTGCCGTGGAAAAAACCATGGTTCTCGCAACAGGTGCCTATCGGCTTCGGCGGCTGATGATCATGCGACCATACGCAATCCCAGGTGCGCCTGAGCGAGGGGAGCAGTTCGAAGTTCTCGCATTTTCCTGCGCGTCCAAGGATTCTTTGCCGGTCATCTACCGAGTGATTCAACCGCCCGCGGGAGACGACGAACCGACAATCAATCCCTTTAGCGCCGAGTCGGGCGTGAGCGGAATAGCGATACGGACCTACTGGCAGCGGCCTGAGACGCGGTTCGAGATTGTCGCCGGGCGAACGAAAGAATGGAACATTCCCATTCCCGAGGAGCTCGCGCAGGCCGTGCGCCACTGCCCTCAAAGCCGGCGGGCAATCCAAGGACAAGCCCGCGGTGAAGGCCGATGCAACCAAGGACGACGGATCACGTTCTGGCCTTCGTTGAACGTGGATCCGCCGCTTGATTAACGCGTGGCAACCCGTGGTATGTCAGCTCGCCTGAACAGTACCGACACCTTATCACGATAGACGACGTTCCAGCCCGAATCATTCAGCAACCGCTTCGCCAGCCCTCGATCGGGTCGCAGCCAGACCATCTCGATCTGATCGCGATCGCGCACCGTATCCCACACCGGGCCCCCCGAGAGTACGTCGATGTACTCGAGGATCGCGCCCTTGCCGAAGAGCTCGAATCGGTCGTCCAGATAAGACCGGCGCCGGGGCTCGCACTCGGCCGCGATCAGACCGCCCCAATCTTGCTCGTGGAAAAGCCGCGAGACAGTTGGCTCGCGATTGAGAGCGCCAATGCGCCCAGGGGCCATTTCTTGCGGTCAAACCCGCCCAGGGTCACTCCGGCCATCACCAGAAGCAGCACGCTGTAGGTTGCCAGAATGGGAAAAACAGGTGGCCGTTCCGCACGTTTCCAGGCCGAGCGCAAAGTCAACGGCAAGCCGTCGATCAACGTCGCGAGCGCCGGCGCAGCCACCAGGGCGAAGAGGGGCGCGTTCCTGATCGACGTGAGCGCGAGGTGCAGCCACACCAGCACGTGGCACAGTTGATAACGGTTCACCCGACTCGCGGAAATCACCGGCAAGCCGACCATGGCCAGCAGCACCCACTCCAGCACCTCGGCCTCGGGCGTCCCGAAATGCGGGGGCTGATACTCGATGATCAGACTGGTCACTCCGCTGGAATAAAGCAGACCCGCCACGTGACGGTAGAGTCCGATTCCGTACGGATTGACCACGGCGGCCAGGCAGCAAGCGAGGAACGCGACCCCGAATCTTGCCGTGTTCCGCTTCCGCGCTGCGTCCCACGCACCAGAGAGAGCATGCCCGAGGCCTGCCGTGGCCACGATCAGAGGAAGAGCGACGAACCCGCCATGCAGATTGGCAAGGAAGAGCGTGTAAAACGTCACCCGGAGGACGGCCCAGCCGCCGCGCTGGTGCTGCGCCTGACAGGCGCGAAGGGCCAGGTACACGAAAGCGAATGTAAAGAGATGCGGGCGCAGCAGGAAATGGATCGCGCCGATGCAGACGGCGAATACCGAGACGACCGCCGCGATGACCGGCGAGATCCCATCGCGAATCAGGTCACGCGTCATCGCGCGATAGAGCCACGCCAAACCCAGAGCGGCCAGCGCGATCGCGGCAGACCAGCCCCAATGGTCGACGAGCAGCGCGAGCAAGACATCAAAGGCCCACGATTGATCGACCCAGGCCGCGCCGCCTCGGGTAAAAGTGAACGTGTCGCATCGCGGCACGTCGCCCGAAGCGATGATCTCGCGGCCTAACTGCAGATGCCACGGCGTGCCGGGATCGTTCAGCAGCCCATGGCGCCCGCCGATCAACGTCAGCCCTAGCACAAACCCAAAGACCACGTCGCCCGGCGCCGGCAGCAAACGACTGAGCCGAGTCAAGGTGCCGATCATCATCGTCTCTCAGCCACGATTCATCCCGACGAAAGCTCCCTGGGGAAAGTCTAGGTCACTCACGGAAAACTTGCCCGGTTCGCGCTCGGGTTTTGACCAGTTCCACTGGACGAACGAAGACCAGGTGGAGATCACGCAGGGTCCGCGATATACTTGAATTGTCCATCCGCCACAACCCACCTTGGCATCGGCGAGCTTTCTCGTGAAACGGCTTCGCTCCGGCGTCAATCGCCGTGATCTTCTGCGACTCAGGCGCCCCTCGCGGGGTCCCCGCCGCGGCGAACCGCTGCCGGGCCGGTGCGATCTCATCCGCGCACATCGCCCGGCAATGGGTTCTTTCTTCGAGGTCCGGCTTCCGGCCGCCATCTCGAATGCGGTCAGTCTCGCTTGTCGCGCGCTCGACTTGATCGAAGAGCTGGAACTTCAGATGACGGTTTATCGCGATGATTCGGAAGTCAGCGAGCTGAACCGGACCTCCCATCCAGGACCGGTGCGGGTCGAGCGGCGCCTGTTCGGCCTGCTGGAATCGGCCGTCGCCATCAGCCGCGCCACCGGCGGCGCCTACGACGTCACCTCGGGCACTCTCTCCGAAGCCTGGGGATTCGTCAAGGGGCCCAAGCGCGTTCCGGAAACGCACGCGCTCGAAGCGGCTCGCGCTCGAACGGGCTGGCACCACCTGCGGCTCGATGCAGCTTCTACCACCGTCGCGTTCGACCGCGAGGGCGTGTGCATCAATCTGGGAAGCATTGGCAAGGGCTATGCGATCGATCGCGCAATCGAGCTGATTCGCGATCACTCGCTGATCGATTCGGCGATTGTGCACGGGGGGCAGTCGAGCCTCTATGCGCTGGGCTCGCCCCCGGGCCAGTTCGGGGGTCGCTGGGAAGTGACGCTGCGAAATCCGATCGATCCTCTGAAGCCTCTGGGCATCTTGCGGCTCCGGAACCGGGGGCTGGGGACTTCGGGCGCGGCGTTTCAGCAATTTGTCGTCGACGGCAAGGTTTTTGGCCACATCATTGACCCGCGGTCGGGAGAACCGGCCCAGGGCCCCGCAAGCGTCACGGTCCTGGCGCCCTCCGCCGCGACGGCCGACGCCCTTTCCACCGCGTTTTATCTGCTCGGCGCGGAAGCCGCCCGGGCGTTTGCCGCCGATCATCCGGAGGTCGGCGTGGTGATCGTCGAAAACGCCGCGGCGGACGCGTTCCCGCGTGTTTCCGTCTTTGGCCTCTCCGAGAGCGATTTTGTACTTGCGGATCACACGGTAAACTGATGGGTGTCTTGAGCGATGCATAACTCGGAGGCTGCTGGATCCATGTCGCGGTATTATCCGGGGTTTCTCGCGGCCCTGTTCATCGTGCTCCTGCGGGTCGCGATCGGCTGGCATTTCCTCCACGAGGGCGCGGAGAAGGTTCGGTCGACGTTTGGCGACGGCAAAGAGCCGTTCTCGGCCGAGATCTACCTGCGGAATGCGAACGGCCCGTTCGCGCCTTATTTCCGGCGGATGATTCCAGACGTCGACAGCCTCGCTCAGCTTGATCCGGATCAGCTCAAGGCCCAATGGACCAGTGACGTTTCCAGGATCTCACGTCATTTCGGCTTCAACCCGGAGGATCAAAAGAAGGCGCAGACGATCCTGGATGAGAACCTTCAGTGGGCAACTTACTGGTTCAACGACAAGGAAAACGCCGAGAAACTCGAGAAATACGAGCATGACGTGCGTGAGGTGGAGCGAACCGAGCTCAATCCCGAGTCGCTGTCGTACCAGAAAGAGCGGGCCAGCGACGGCCGCCGCGGTCTCGAGGCCGACCGCCGCGCGTTGATCGCCCCGCTGATCGAACACCGCAAAGAGCTGCGCGACGCGATCGCCAAGCTGGCAAGCGCCGACCAGTTGAAATCGGCCGGCTCGCCCGGTGTGCCCATGACCGGCCTCGACGTGATCAACCGCCTGACCATGTTCGGGCTGGTCGCGATCGGCGTCTGTATGATCGCGGGTCTGTTCACGCCGCTTGCGGCCGTTTCGGCAGCGGCCTTTCTGGCGATGATCTACCTCGCCATGCCGCCGCTGCCCGGCCTGCCGCCGAATCCCAAGGCCGAGGGCAATTACCTTTTCGTCAGCAAGAATTTAGTCGAGATGCTCGCCTGCTTGGTCATCGCGACGACCCCGAGCGGGCACTGGGTTGGCTTCGACGCCCTGCTCTTCGGAGCGCGGCGGCGCCGCCGGCTGGCCGCACGCGAGGCCCGGGCAGCCTCGCGCCGGCAGCGGCGGCTAGAGCGACGGCAGCCGCATTCGCAGCCCGACGCCGCCCCGGCCGCAGCGCAAGAAGAATCGACGTGAATCAATCAAGATCGTCATGAGCTCTCCGTTTGAACTGACTCAAGAACCCACGCACCGCGTACTTCGACTTCAAGGAGCGACCGATGACCAACTTGACTCCGGAACAGCGCGTTCTCGGGCGTGAAAACGCCGACCGGGTACTCGGTGTTTCCCGCCGCGACGTCCTGAAGGCGGCCGCAGCCGCACCGGCCTTGGGCGCGTTCTACTTCGGCTACCACGGAATGGGCGGCAAGGCAGCGGTCAAGGCCGCGATCATCGGCACCGGCGACGAGGGCTGCCAGGCGATGATTCGCTCGCACAACCGCGAATACCTCGACTTCATCGGCTATTGCGACATCCGTCCGTCGCAACAGGCGCGGGCCGTCAAGGAATTCTCGAACCACAAGCAATACTCGGCCGCCGAAGCGCAGAAGCTCAAGCGCTACGACAGCCAGCAGGAAATGCTCGAGGACCGCGAGGTCGAGATGATCGTGATCGCTCTTCCGCTGTGGCTGCATGCGCCCGTCGCGATCGCGGCGATGAAGGCCGGCAAGCACGTCTTCACCGAGAAGCTGATGGCGCATTCGGTGCCCGAGTGCAAGGAGATGTGCCGGGTTGCCCGCGAAACCAATCGCCTGCTCGCCGTGGGTCACCAGCGGCATTACTCCGCGCTCTACGACAACGCCAATTTCCTCATCAAGAACGGTGTGCTCGGCGAGATTCGCCACATCCGTGCCCTCTGGCACCGCAACAATGCGACGCCGATGGTGGCGCGCGACAAGAACAACAACCCCATCTTCGACACCGCGACCGGCCAGCCCCAGATCATGCACGACGAGCACGGCAAGGTCGTCTACCGCGATAGCTGGAAACGCATTCACCCCGATCTCGACAAGGACATCAACTACAAGAAATACGAGTATCAGAGCCTGGACGAGCTGATCAACTGGCGGCTCTACAACCGCACCGGGGCCGGCCTCATGGCCGAGCTCGGCAGCCACCAGCTCGACGCCTGCTCGATCTTCCTCGACAAGAAGCATCCCCTCGCGGTCACCGGCATCGGCGGCACGTTTTTCTACACCGACGGCCGCGAAGTCGACGACCACGTCTTCACACTGTTCGAGTTTCCTGGCAAGGGCGAGAAAGACCGCGTGGTGGTCACGTATTCATCCATCAATACAAACTCGTTCGACGGCTACGGCGAGATGGTCATGGGCTCGGAAGGAACGATGATCGTCAGCCAGGAGAAAGAAATCCTGCTCTACAAGGAGGCGGGCAACGCGAGCCTGTCGCGCACCACGAGCGTTTCAGTCGAGGGCCAGGGGAAGAAGCCGCTCGAGACCAGCCCCAGTCTCGCCGGCCCAAGCGCCGCGACAGCCCTGGGTGCGCTAGCGACCGCGGAGCCTTCCCGAGGCTATCGCGAAGAGCTCGAGCATTTCGCTTACTGCGTGCGGCACGGCGATCACTCGCATTACAACGACGACAAGGACCACCAGCCGCGCTGTCGTGGCGAGGTTGCGATGGCGGATGCGATCATCGCGCTCACGAGCAACATGGCCATGCGCCAGAATCGCCGGATCGAGTTCGACCCGCGGTGGTTCGACTACACGTCGTCCGAGACGCCCGAGCGGAATCCGGCCATTGCGCGAAGGACTTGATCTTGATCGAGCCGCTATCGATCGTCCTTGGCTGCGATCAGCCGGCTCAGCAACGCACCAATCAACCCGAACACGATTGCTTCCAGCGACTTGCTTATTTGCTCGTAGTAAATGTAGGGCTCACCACCCGTGCTCGCAGCCGGGTTGAGATAGGGCAAAAGCTTATGGAAAGCCCAGAACGCTAATAGATGAGGCGGTGCGGATCCGAAGCCGACCGTCTCGTGCGCCGAAAACCAGATGACCAGACAGGCCAAGCTGGGTGCCGCGAATCCGGCCCACGTGACGCGAGACCGGCCTCGGCCACTGAGGGTACCGCCGCGGGCCACCGAGACCAACAAGACCGCGACACTTAGGGTTGCACTCGCCCAGAACACACTCGCATTTCGCAGCGCGGCGAAACCGACTGCGACATAAAGCACGATGGCCATCAAGCCGGCAATGCTGATGCGAGGACGAGTCATCGCCGGTTCTCTCCGAGGTGCGAGATCCGGGCTGGGCCACGGACCGGCGCGAAAACTGATCTCCGTCCGCCGCGAATTTTTAATCGCGGGTTTCCGGTCCGTGCGCCTCTTTGGCCCCATTTTCCGTCGATTGCGCACCGACCGGCGTTTCGATCGGCTCGATGCGAAGCCGCCTGATCCGGGTGGGATCGGCGCGGAGGATCGTCAGGCGGTGCCCGTCCACAGTCACGCTGTCGCCCGGTTTCCCGAGGCGGCCCAGCAGGTCGAGGACAAGCCCGCCGGCGGTCTCGGCGTCCGTTTCGGGAAATTGCAAGTGGCACGTCTCGGTCAGCACGTCGAGCGGGCAAGACGCATCCACCTCGAAGATGTTTTCGCCGATGGGCGTGATCGGCGGCGTCTCGCGGTCGAATTCGTCCTGGATGGGCCCCACCAGCTCTTCCAGCACGTTCTCGAGAGTCACCATCCCGGCGACGCTTCCATATTCGTCCAGCAACATCGCCAGATGAACTCGTTTGCGTTGAAATTCGAGCAAGAGCTGGTCGAGCCGCAAACTAACGGGGAAAAAAGGAATCTTGCGCGAGCTGACGAAGGTCGGTTCGACCGTTCTGAAAAGCGCCGCTGCGAAAGATGTCCTTGACGTGGATCAGCCCGATCACCGTCGACAGGTCGTCCTCACAAAGCGGAAATCTTGTGTGCCCTGCCTGCCGGGCGATCCGCAGGTTCTCATCCAGCGGCCGGGCGAGACTCAAATAGACAATGTCCGGCCGCGGTACCATCACGCGCCGCGCAGCCTTCTCTTCCAGGTTCAACACGTTTTCAATCATCTCGCGCTCGATTGCGCGACAGGTGGCCGCCTGCAACGCTTTCGGCGACGATGAGCCGCAGCTCTTCCTCGCTGTGTGCTAACTCTGCCGTATTCGTCTGACCTAGGCCGAGCACCCAGAGCGTCAAGTTGCTGGCCTTGTTCAAGACCCAGATCACCGGAGAGAACACGTACGACAGAATCACGAGCGGGGGCGCCGTCAGAAGCACAACCAGCCGGGGAGCGCGAATGGCCAGGTTCTTCGGCGCCTGCTCACCAAGCGCCATGTGCAAGAACGTCACAAGCGTAAGTGCAATGAGGGTCACAGTCGGAATGGAAATTCCGAAGACCGCGACGGGAGTCACGCGGATGTGCATCGCCCGGAGGCTGGATTCCACGACGGGCTCGACCCAGTCGTGCATCGCCCTGCCCAGCGCCAGGCTGGCGACGGTGATTCCAATCTGCGACGCAGACAGGTAGAAGTCGAGTCGATCGAGGGCTTTGCTCGTCAGCTTGGCGGCCCAGTTGCCCTGCTCCGCCAGTTGTTCGATCTGGGTCGTCCGCACTTTGACGAGGGCGAACTCGACCGAGACGAAAAAGCCGTTGATAATGATCAGACCCGCGATGAGCAGGATCTCAACGTATCCCATGACGGGCGAAACTCAGTCCTCCGACGGGTTGCTCAGGCCGAGACTCTCGAACAACACCGAGCGTCAATCGATTTCCCCGGGGGGGAGACTTTCTGAGCAGATTCGGTGTCAATCTCGCACCCGCAGGGTATGGAGTCTAACCGAAGACGAGCCGGCTTGCACGGGAATTCGCTTCTTCCGGTCACAGACCGCCGGAAAGGCAGGCGCCTCCGACTTCCTGAGCGTCGGTCCACCTGCGCTCGGCTTCGTTCTCGTTTCGCACACTTGGCTCTCGCAGACCCCCCAAAACGTCGTCATCGTCGTCATCCCCTTGCCACGACAGAAGTTACGGATGACGACGTTTTTTGAGGCCGACGAACTTTTGAAGCAACTCTCGAGCCCATCTGCACTTGCGAATGACGACGCTTTTTTTGGCCCATTAATCTGGCATCCAGTTTTCTCGCATCTGTACACTAGCGCAAATCAGCCGCATCTTCATCCTAATCCTAATCCTGATCTTAATCCGAACCTTAATCTCAATCTCGCTCCAACTCCGAGCACCCATCAGCAGCGATCGCCCTTCGCACTGCTCCCGCGCCCCGGGGACAGTCGCTCTCGCACGTGCCATCGCGGTAGAATGCCACTCCATGTCCTTCATCCTCAGCGACACCTTGGCTGAGCAGTTTCAGCGCGACGGCTATCTGATCGTCGAGCGACTGTTCGATCTCGACGAAATGAAGCTGCTGAGCCGGATCGCCCGTGCCGATCACCAGCTTCTAACCCAGGCGGCGAGCCGCCGCGATGGCGAGGGGGGCGTGATCCGCCTCTCGGTGCAAAATCACCTGGGCGACGACATTTTCAGCGCGTTCGTCCGCTGCCGTCGCATCGTGGATACGATGGAAAAGCTCCTGGGAGGCGAGGTCTACCATTATCACCACAAGATGATCCTCAAAGAACCGCGAGTCGGCGGGGCCTGGGAATGGCACCAGGACTTTGGCTACTGGTACGAGAACGGCTGCTTGTTTCCGGACCTCGCCAGTTGCATGGTCGCCGTGGATCCGGCGACCCGCTCCAATGGATGCCTTCAGGTGCTCAAGGGCTCGCACCGAATCGGCAGGATCAACCATGGCCCGATTGGTGATCAGACCGGCGCCGACCCGGAACGTGTCCACGTCGCGCTGAGCCGCCTCGAGCGGGTGTTCTGCGAGGTCGAGCCCGGAGACGCGATCTTCTTCCACTGCAATCTGCTGCACCGCTCTGATCGCAACGACAGCGACTTGCCTCGCTGGGCTTTGATCTGCTGCTACAATGCCGCTCATAACGACCCGTATAAAGACTCCCGCCATCCCCGGTACCAGTTCCTGGAAAAATGGCCCGACGAAACAATCCGTCAGGCCGGCATTCGCCAGTTGCAGACTCTCGAAATCGACCGCGAGCGCGGCCGTGAGCTGAGTGATTCGCGAACCCCTGCGTTGCCCGCCGGCAACACCTGATCCGCACAGCTTGACAATTCCCGCTGTCCACTTTACGATGTAAAGCCGCTAGGATGTGTGAACCAGCTCGACGGAGCGAGCCGAGCGGGCTACGGGTATCGATGCGGGTAATTGACGAAGGGTGAGCATGGATGGAACTTCGTGACGCGTTGACTCAAATCACCGAGATCCGGCTTCAGCTTGCGCAACGAAGTCTTTCGCGGCTATCGCGCGATGCCGGTCGCCTTCTCGGGGGGCATTGCGGCGCTGGCGGCGTTCATCCAGTCGGTCACGATACAGGAGCCGCTCGCTGAGATCGGCCCGTATCTTGTGCTCTGGATCGGGGCTGCGTCGTGAGCCTCTTGGCCGCCGGGCTGGAGATGATGATCCGGGCGCGTAATTCCAGCACGACCATGACGAGAGAACTGACGTGGCTGGCGCTCGAGCAATTCTGCCCAGCTTTGATGGCAGGTGCACTGCTCACGGTGGTGCTCGTGCGGATCGCGCCGGAGACCCTCTGGATGCTGCCCGGCTTGTGGCAGATTCTCTACGGTCTGGGGATCTTCGCCTCGTGCCGCCTCCTGCCCAGGCCCATGTTCTGGGCGGCGGTATTTTACCTCGGAACCGGTTTGGCCGTGCTTGCGATCGCACATGGGACACAATCGCTTTCTCCGTGGGCTATGGGCGTACCCTTCGGGGCCGGCCAGCTCCTGGTGGCGCTCGTGCTCTATCGCACGCTGGAGAGAGATCATGTCTAGCCCCAAAACCATGACCGAAGAATCAACTGGCCGGTACGCTTACGACGGTCTCGAGCGCGTCTTCCACGAAAAAGCCCGGCTCGGAATCATGACGTCGCTGATTTCCCAACCCCGTGGCGTGATTTTCTCGGACTTGAAGGAACTCTGTCATCTCACCGACGGCAACCTGAGCCGGCACCTCCAGGTCCTCTACGAAGCCGGCTTGGTCGAGATCTGGAAAGGCTTCCACAAGAAACGGCCCCAAACCCTCTGCCGCGTCACCGATGAAGGACGCCGCCGGTTCTTCGACTACATCAACGTGCTCGAAACCGTCGTCAAAGACGCAGCCAGCGCCGCGCAGCTCCACCGCGGCCTCTGGCGCGAGCATCGCCGAAGGCTGGTCGCCAGCCTGACTTCAACCCGCTCGCTCCACTCAAGGAGCGTCGACCTTTCTTCCACACGTTTTTACTTTGTGATCCAAAGTTGATGGCGCCTGTTGCGTGAGGCCCAGACCGTCTGAGGGAAACAGACATTGGTTCTTGCTGGCGCAGGGGGACGATTGATGCGCGTGATTCGAGCGAGTGTGCTGGGCATGTGTTTTGGAGTCCGTGACTCGCTGGCGATCATCGACGATATCGCCGATCCGGGCGCAATCACGATTCACGGAGAGTTGGTGCACAACGACGTGGTGCAATTGCAGCTTCAATCGCGCGGGTTCGCAATGCAAAGCGAGGTCGCGCGGAAGCAGTCCCTGCCCGAAACGCGCTCGGTGTTGATCACGGCCCACGGGATCAGTGACCGGCAGCGGAACCGCCTCCGACTGGCGGGCAAGGAGATCGTTGACACCACCTGCCCGCTGGTGAAGCGTGTCCATCAAGCCGCCGCGCTGCTCGAGGCCGAGGGCTATTTCGTGCTCTTGATCGGCAAGCGCGGGCATGTCGAAGTCGAGGGAATCATCGAAGATCTCGAGCATTTCGAGGTCATCGAGTCGGCGGAGGAAGTGAAGACCTATTCGTCGTCAAGACTGGGTATCGTCTGCCAGACGACCGTGACCGAGCGAACGGTCGCCACGGTGCGCGCAGCCGTCGCCGCACTGAATCCCAGCGCAGAAATCAAGTTCGTCGATACGATCTGCCTGCCGACCAAGGATCATCAGCGCGCGCTGGAAGATTTGCTGCAACAAGTCGAAGCTGTCGTCGTGGTTGGCGGGCGAAGCTCGAACAACACGCAGCAACTGGTCGCGCGCTGTCGGCAACGCGGCAAGGCGGCACTTCATGTGCAGTCAGCCGCCGACCTCGATCCGCTCTGGTTCAAGCCGTTTGCCACGGTCGGCCTGACGGCGGGAACGTCAACGCTTCATGAAACGATCGACGAAGTCCACCGGGCCCTGGTCTGGATCGGCGCAGGCTCGAGCAAGCTGCGATGGCGACGACGCGCCGTCCGCGGGCAATCGCGCGCCCGAGCGTGATCCGAATTGGGTAGGTCAGGCTTTAGCCTGACGCATGGATTCGAATCGAGATGAGTGATCGACCCAGCCAAAACCTCGATGGCATAGAAATCGATCTCGCCCGCCGCATTGATGCGGTCTGCCGGCAGTTCGAAGCCGATTGGCGTGACGGGTGTGAACCGCGTATCGATGATTATCTGGTAGCCGTCTCTGACGACGGGCGTTCCGCGCTGCGGGCCGAGTTAGAGGCCCTGGAGCGCGAGCTCGGGCGGTCGCAGGAGCCGGCCGCCCGCCCCGACGCTCGCCCTCCTGTCGCTTCCGTGCCGCATCCTTCCACGGTCGCCGAGGCCCCGACCATCCCCCCGGGGATGACGCCCACCTCCCCTTTGCCAGACGCAGCGCCCTCCTCGGTTCACGAGGAAGCTACCGTTCCGCCCGGCAACCCGCCTCGAACTGCGCACGATGAGCCCACCGCGGCGTTGCTCCGCCAAGGCCTACCGGCCACGCCCCGCGCATCCGAGCCCACCCACATCCGCTACTTCGGCGACTACGAGATACTGCGCGAGATCGCCCGCGGCGGCATGGGCGTCGTGTTCCGGGCGCGTCAGGCGAGCCTCAACCGCACTGTCGCGCTCAAGATGATCCTCGCCGGCCAGCTCGCCGATGACAACGACGTCAAGCGATTCCATACCGAGGCCGAGGCGGCCGCCAACCTTGACCATCCAGGTATCGTGCCGATCTTCGAGGTCGGCCAGCACGAAGGCCAGCATTACTTCTCGATGGGTTTTGTCGACGGGAAGAGCCTCTCCCAGCGCCTGGCCGAGGGACCGCTGCCTTCCCGGGAGGCCGCCGAGCTGATTCGCCGCGTCAGCGAGGCCATCGAATATGCCCACCAGCATGGTGTGATTCACCGCGATCTCAAGCCGGCCAACATCCTGCTCGACCAGAACGGAAATCCCCGTGTCACCGACTTCGGACTGGCCAAGAAGCTGCAAGGCGATAGCGGCCTGACCGGCTCGGGCCAGATCATGGGCACGCCCAGTTACATGCCCCCCGAGCAGGCCGGAGGCAATCGCGGTGACGTCGGCCCGGCGGCCGACGTGTATGCCCTGGGGGCGACGCTCTACTGTCTGGTTACCGGCCGGCCGCCGTTCCAGGCGGCCACGGCGATGGACACCGTGATTCAGGTCATCAGCGACGAGCCGGTGCCACCGCGCCGGCTCAATACGTCGATTCCGCGTGACCTGGAAACAATCTGCTTGAAATGTCTGGAAAAGGACACGATCAAGCGATACGCCTCGGCAGCCGACTTCGGTGGCGACCTGCGACGATTCTTGAACGGCGAGCCGATCCTGGCGCGGGCGGTGGGGCGCGCGGAGCGGACCTGGCGCTGGTGCCGCCGCAATCCCCTCGTGGCGGGACTGACCGGAGGCATCGCCCTGGCCCTCGTGTTGGGTACGGTCGTGGCGACGTACTTCGCCGTACTCGCCCACGAGGAAGCAGGCCGCGCGAATGAGGCGGCTGGCAAAGCGATCGACGAATCCCGCCGCGCCGACCAGGAGGCGCACCGCGCCCATGACCAGGAGCAACTCAGCGATCGCCGTCGCTTTATTGCCGAGATGAACCTGGCTCAGCAGGCCTGGCAAGACTCGAACATTGACCTCTTCCGGCAACGCCTCGCTGCACAGGAGCCGAAACGGCCCGACGACCACGATTGGCGCGGGTTTCAGTGGTATTATCTCGATCGGCTCCGCGAGCTGGACCTCCGCACGCTCCGCGGCCACGCGGATTCCGTCACGAGCGTCTCGTTCAGCCCGGACGGACGCACCGTCGCCTCATCGAGCGGCGACGGCTCCGTGAAACTCTGGAATGTCGCCACGGGCGCGGAGATCCGCACGTTGCGCGGGCACGCGGGGACCGTCACTTCCGTGGCATTCAGCCCGGATGGCAACACCCTCGCTTCGGCCGGCAAGGACCAGGTCGTCAAGCTCTGGAACGCCGAGAGCGGCCAGCTAATCCACACGCTCAAGCCGGGTGACGGTGTTGTCGTCAGCTTTGTTCTGAACGTGGCATTCAGCCCGGACGGTCGGACCCTCGCCTCCGCGAGTGCTGACGGCAAGGTGAAGCTCTGGAACGTCGCCACCGGCCAGGAATCGCGCGACCCGCAGTCACCCCCGTGGCGTCACGCTCGTCGTTTACAGCCCGGACGGCCGCACCCTGGCCTCCGCGGGCGCTGACTCAAGCGTGAAACTCTGGAACGCCGCGACATGGCAAGAGGTGCGAAGCCTGCACGGGACACTCCTGGGCTATAGCCCGGATGGCCGCACGCTCGCGACCGGTGCGGATAACACCGTGAAGCTGTGGAACGCGGTCACTGGCCAGGAAATCAGGGCCCTCCCGGGACCCATAGACCTCGTCCAGAGCGCGGCTTTTAGCCCGGATGGCCGCACGCTCGCCACCGCGAGCGCGGCGAAGCCCCTGCTCCAGCTCTGGAACGCCGAAACCGGAAAGGAAGTACGTACTCTGCGCGGACATGCGATCGCAGTCCGGAACGTCGCATTTAGCCCCGACGGCAGAACCCTCGCATCAGCCGGCTCCGACAAGACCGTGAAGCTCTGGGACGCCAGCGCGAGCCACGAATCAACGACCCTTCGCGGACATGCAGGCTACGTCACGGGCGTGGCATTCAGTCCCGTCACCCACCATGTTGCCTCATCCAGTTGGGATAATACCGTGAAGATCTGGGACACCGACACGGGCCGCGCGATCCATACCCTCCGCGGACATGGCAAGTTCGTCGCGGGCTTGGCGTATAGCCCGGACGGCGGCCAGATCGCCTCCGCCAGTTGGGACCAGACCGTGAAGCTATGGGACGCGGCATCGGGCCGGGAAGTGAGGACCCTACCTGGACACCCCAAGGCTGTCACCGGCGTGGCGTTTAGCCCCGACGGCCGCCAGATCGCCTCGGCCTGCGTCGACGGATCGGTGAAACTATGGGATCCTGCATCCGGGCGAGAGGTCCTGACCTTCTACCTGGAACCCCATCCAACGAATCTCTCCCTCCCCGACGGTCCGGTTCTTCCGGGTACGGTCCTGGCGTTTAGCCCCGACAGCCAGCGCCTCGCTGTTGCCGTGGGCGCCGTGACGGGGCAGAAAGATGAGACCGTGAAGATCTGGGACACAGCCACCGGCCAGGAAATCCGCACCCTGCGCGGACACGCGAACGTTGTCACGGCTGTCGCCTTTAACCCCGACGGCCAAACGCTCGCCTCATGCAGCAATGACGGCACCGTCAGGCTCTGGGACGCAGCCACCGGCCAGGAAATCCGCACCCTGCGTGGTCACGCTAACCTGGTCAGTTGTGTCGCGTTCAGCCCGGACCGCCGCACCCTCATCTCGGCCAGCAACGACGGTACGATGAAGCTCTGGGACGCAGCCACGGGACAGGAGATCCTGTCCCTGTCCGGTCACCCGTTCTCCGTGAGTGGCGTGGCCTACAGCCCCGATGGTCGCCAGATCGCCTCTGCCAGCTATGACGCTACCGTGAAGGTCTGGGACTCGAGGCCGCTCACCCCTGAGCTGCGGGCATTCCGCGAAGCCCGAGGCGTCGTCGAGTACCTCTTTGCCCGCAAGCTGCCGGTCGCCGAGGTGCTGGACCGTATCCGCCGCGACCCCACTATCAGTGACGCGGTGCGAGCCGGCGCGCTTGACCTGGCCGGCTCTTACGCGCCGGCACTCCAGAACGAACAGGCCGATCGCCTGGTCGAGTCGCTCTTTGAAACGTTGTTATTGCGAGAAGATGTTGTGGCGCGCTTGCGAGTCGACCCAGAATTGACCGAGCCGGCGCGAAGGCAGGCCCTGGCTCTGGCCGAGCATCATGCGGAGGATGCCTATCGCCTCAGAATGGCCGCACGTATTCTGGTCCGCAGCCCGGATGCTGGGGCGGCAGCGTTTCAGCGAGCCTTGCGCCTGGCCGAGATCGCCTGCCGGCTCGCTCCAAACAATGGCCTTCACCAGGGCGCCCTCGGCGCGGCCCTGTACCGCACCGGGAGCTACGGTGACGCTGTCAAGACGCTCACCCGATCCGACCAGCTCAACTCGGCATCTCCCGGCGGCTCGTTTCCCCCGGACCTGGCCGTGTTGGCCTTGGCCCACCACCGCCTCGGCCAAACGCAAGACGCCCAAGCTGCGCTGGCTCGTCTCCGAGAGGCAATGAAAAACCAATGTGGGCAAGGAATCAGGACGCCCAGGCGTTCCTGCGCGAAGCCAATGCGATCGACCTGGACCTGGTCTTCCCGGGCGATCCGTTCGCGCATCAAGGTGCCGGCCGAATACCATAGTCACCCTTCGCTCCGCGAAGGGAAGTTCCGTCACGAAGCGAGCGCCGACTATTCGAGAATCCTATTCTCTCTCGGTGAGCGCCGCGCCCGTATTCGGCTGCTATCGGCTGTTTTCAAGAAGTGCGCACACTCTTGGACCCCCAAAACGCTGTCACCGCTGTCATCTCCTTGCGTGCCTTGGACTTAAAAATGACGGCTGAATAATCGGAACGACTTTTTTCGACCCAAGCCTTGATGTGAACATGCCTTGCGCGATGACGGCTGCATAATCGGCCCTTTGAGCAATCAGACATGCAAATGTTGAGATAAAGCGAGTTCGCGGGTTACACCGGCCGGATCTTGCAGGGTGCGCTCGAGCTACCGATTGAGTCGACCGCATGAAAAATGACCATCCAAACGATCGACGGGATTCTGACGATCCTTGATCGGGCAAGCGCCATCGGATGAAGACAAGTGGAATCGCTCCATGCTCCGCCACGGCCCACCGGCCACGCCCGGTGCATCCGAACCCACCCGCATCCGCTATTTCGGCGACTACGAGATCCTCCGCGAGCTTGCCCGCGGCGGCATGGGCGTGGTGTTCCGGGCCCGTCAGGTAAGCCTCAACCGCACCGTCGCGCTCAAGATGATCCTGGCGGGCCAGCTCGCCGACGACACCGAAGTCAAGCGATTCCATACCGAGGCCGAGGCGGCGGCCAACATCGACCATCCCGGGATCGTGCCGATCTTCGAGGTTGGCCAGCATGAAGGCCAGCATTACTTCTCGATGGGTTTCATCGAGGGGCAGAGCCTCTCCCAGCGCCTGATGGAGGGACCGCTCCCCGCACGTGAGGCCGCCGAGCTGATTCGCCGCGTCAGCGAGGCCATCGAATATGCCCACCAGCACGGCGTGATCCACCGCGATCTCAAGCCGGCCAACATCCTGCTCGACCAGCACGGAAATCCCCGTGTCACCGACTTCGGGTTGGCCAAGAAGCTGCAAGGCGACAGCGGCCTGACCGGCTCCGGCCAGATCATGGGCACGCCCAGTTACATGCCCCCCCGAGCAAGCTGGCGGAAATCGCGGTGACGTCGGGCCGGCGGCCGACGTGTATGCTCTGGGGGCGACGCTCTACTGTCTGGTTACCGGCTGGCCGCCGTTCCAGGCGGCCACGGCCATGGACACGGTGATTCAGGTCATCAGCGACGAGCCGGTGTCGCCACGGCGACTCAATGCGTCGATTCCCCGTGATCTGGAGACGATCTGCCTGAAGTGCCTGGAGAAGGAGCCGGCGCGGCGGTACAGCTCGGCGTCGGACCTGGCCGCAGACCTGCGGCACTACCTGGACGGCGAGCCGATCGTGGCGCGGCCGATCGGCGCTCCTGAGCGTGCGTGGAAATGGGTCAAGCGACGCCCGATTGTCTCAGGCCTCGCCGGCTTGAGCGCCGCGGCTGTCATCAGCTTGATCGTCGGCGGGATCTGGTTCAACTGGCGCCTCCGGTCCGTCAACGCGACGCTCGCCCAGACAAACACAAACCTGGGACAGGCCAATTCGGAATTGGGCGAGACCAATCGCCGCCTGGCAGTGTCCCTGGACGAGACGAAGCTTCAGCGCGAGCGAGCGATGCGGAACCTCTATGCGGCCGACATGGACCGCGCCCGCCGGGCGTTCGATGCCGGCCTCACCTCGCGATCGCTCGAGCTCCTCAGTAGCTACGAGTCTGCAGAACCCGGCTTGCCCGACCTCCGCGGCTTCGAGTGGCACTATCTCCGCGGGCTCTGCTCGGGCGGCGTACGAACGATCGCAGCCGGCGGCGCCATCTCCTGCATGGCCGCCAGCCGCGACGGTCGCCTTCTGGCCGGTGCCCTTGGTTCGACCGCCTCGGACAAGCCGATGATACTCCGGATCTGGGACGCGGCGACCGGTCGGGCCCTCCACACCCTTGAGGGACACAAGGGCCTGATCATGCGAGTTGCCTTCAGCCCTGACGGCAAGAAACTGGCCTCGGCGAGCTGGGACACGACAGTCCGGATCTGGGACACGGCGACCGGCAAGCCGATCCGGGTCTTCGAGCACCGGTGCGGAGCAGTCCTGGGGCGTGATCAAGATCTGGAACTCGGCCACCGGGCACCAGGAGGCCGCGATCCCGAAGTATGGTCAGCTCCTGATGTCGCTCGACTTCTCGCCCGACGGGGCCCGGATCGCCGCCTCGAGCGCCGGCGCACCGGTGTCGCTCTTCGACGCGGCGACCGGCCGGAAGCTCATTGAGGTCGAGGATACCTCCAACTTTCAGGACGGAGCTTATTCGCTAGCGTTCTTGACCGACGGCCGGATCGCCATGGCCGCCCAGGCCAAGGAAATCGTTCGGCTCGTCGACCCGGCAACCGGCCGCGTTGTCAAGACGTTCCAGGGGCACACCGGGTGGGTGAGCGGGGTTGCGCCGGGCCGGGTGGTCGTTCCGCGATCTCGGCGAGCGCCGACGGCACGTTTCGGTTCTGGAGCCTGGAACAGGCCAAAGGTCCGCAGGTTGTGGATGCCCGATCCAGTCGGGTCACGCGGGTCGCATTCAGTCCGGACGGGCGCTGGCTCGCCACGGCCGGCGACAAGGGACCCGTCAAGCTCCGGGATCTCCGCAACGGCGGTGTATCGGTCGAGCTCCAGGGCAACGGCCTCGAGGGCAACAGCCTGCTCGGGGTCGACGGCCTGGATTTCAGCCCTGACGGAAGATCGCTGGCCTGCGGCACTCAATACTTCACTTTTCCCAACGGGCTGATCGTTTGGGATCTCGCGACTCGCCGGCCCAGGTTCGCAGTCGCGCCGGATCCTGGCGGGGCCAAGCGTCCATCCGTGGCAGGAGGGTTGGTCAGCTTCCACGCCGACAGCCGCACTCTGGCCTGCGGCGGTGGCGGGGATACAATCTGCGTCTACGACGTCGAAGCCGGGCAGCTCCGCCATACATGGGAGGGCCCGCGCTGGGGGCCCATGCGTAGCCTGGCTTTTAGCCTCGACGGGCGACGACTCGCCTCCGGCCACCTGCGCCACATGATCGCCGTGCGCGACAGCACGAGCGGCGCGGTCGTGCGCACGCTCGATTGCGGTGTGGCCAGGATGCCCAGTTTTTCCACGGTCTGCGGCCTTTCGTTCAGTCCCGACGATCAGGTCCTGGCCGCCGTGAACGAGGGAGGGACTGTCTTCCTCTGGAGCGTCGCCGACGGCCGGCTGATCCGCCAGTTGACGGGCCACACCCGCACAACCGCCGCCGTCACGTTCAGCCCGGACGGCAATCGCCTGGCCTCGGTCGGGCTCGAGGTCAAGATCTGGGACCCGAAGAGCTTCCAGGAGCTGCTCACGCTCCCGGCGCCTCGTCAGATCGGCTGGTCGTTGGCCTTCAGCCCCGACGGTCAGAGCCTCGCCGTCGGCGGAGGTGACTTTTCCGGTCCAGGCGAGGCCCAGGTCTGGAGTGCTGGGCCAGGCGCAAATCCGGCTCGATAGACATACCGGTGCTTCCGTCCTCGTTTTTGGCCTCCGCGCATCCGGCCCGAGTCACGATATCCGCGGGGCTCCGCCCTGCTCCGCTAAATGTGCGCCGCGCACTCTTCGACCCCCAAAACGCTGTCACCGCTGTCATCTCCTTGCGTGCCTTGGACTTGAAAGTGACGGCTGCATAATCGGAACGATTTTTTCCGACCCAACCCGTGATTTGAACAGACCTTACGCAGTGACGGCTGTATAATCGGACCTTTGAACAATCAGACGTGCAAACGTCGAGATAAAGCGATGTCGCTGGTTATTGCGATCCGGCACCGTTCTACTCAGGGTCACACACCTTGACCCGTAATCGTCGAGGCAGAATATCCATCGTGATTTCGTGAATTTCGTCCTCGGGCCGGATCTGGATCTCCCCGTCGGCGTGGACGGTCAGGGCCTTTTCCGACCGAACGCGAAGTGTACGACATTGCGAAACGCGGACTTCCGGATGGCTTTGCGGCACGCCGCGAATCGCGCAGCCGAGCAAGAGCCCCAGCGCTTGCCACCGACTGAGGCGCCGGGCGTGAAAAAGGTCAAACAATCCATCGTCGAGCCGCGCCTCCGGCGCGAGAACAAACCCGCCCTCTCGCCGTCCCAGCATGACGCAAACCAGCAGGGTGGGACACGACTCCGCCGCGGAGCCGTCCTCGGAAATGCTAAACAGCGTCGGTCCGTCCATCCGCGCCAGAACTCGACATGCCGCATAGCCGTAGAGCAACCGCCCTTGCAACCAGGGTGTGGCGTTGGATTCGAGCGTCACCTGGGCGCTCAATCCGGTGCCGAGGCTCTCGAAGAAATGGAACTCGCGCTCGTCCGGTGTCCGAACCAATCCGACATCCAGAAAGTCCCCGCCTGGCTCCCGAAGGCTCATCGCGCCGAACTGTTGCCTCACCGAATTGGCGTAGTCGTTCGCCGACCCAAGCGGAATGACCGCGAACGTGACATCCGTTCGCTGTGAGTTCAAGAGTCCGATCGCGACTTCATGCGCGGTCCCGTCGCCACCAGCAGCGGCCACCGTCGCGAAGCCTTCCAGAGCGGCCTCGCGAGCGAGATCGACTGCGTGCCCACGCCGCTCGGTCGGTCGAAACTCCAGTTTTCCGGCCCACGCCTCCTTGAACCGGCGCATCCGCTCGCTCGCTCGGTGTCGTCCCGCCACGGAATTGTAGATGACGCACGTGTCCATGAACGGCTCGCGTTGAGGCAATGACATTCTCGTCGCCGTCAGCGCCACAAGTTCTCTATGGCCGTCGCACACCGGATCGTGCCAGTCCGCGCTCGTGATTTTTGGCAATCCGCCGGCAGAGCCTCGACACTGCGGGTCAGTCGCCCGCCCGGGGAAATCTTGACGCTTGCCCGCGTTTAGCCGTCCGTCACCACATGTGTGCCGAGAAAGGCTTCCAATTCGGGCCGTTCGGAAGCCGAGACGGGGATGATGACTTCGTTCTCGGCTTCGACCCCCATGCCGAAGAGCCGTGGGCCGAGGACGGCGAGATGCAGCGCGAACCCGCCTTCACGCTCATTCCAGTGCTTCACGACGATCCGCGACCACGGCGTCGTCGTGCACAACATCTGGATGCCACCCTCGCGCACTCGGGTGCCCAGAATGGATTCCTCGCACACGGCAGCACCGATCGCGAACAGAATGATCGTGCAAACGAACAGGAGAGCCCCTGGGGGAACATGGTACGGCGAGCTATCGCCGGCCTCAAGTCCCAGCAATCGGACTCAGCCGTGAGGAATACGTGTTGCGTGAGTTTTTCCGGCCGCGAAGGGTCGACTTGAGCGGGCGACGGCGCGCGGACGGGTAGCGGGCTCGCGCAGCGCTGCGAGCGAATGTCCTGTGATTTCTGCGGCGGCCGGCACCTGGTGACCCGAGAAACGCTCCGCTTGGACTAGGAGGTATCGAAACGAATCTGAATGCGACCGGCACGGGAGTGGTCAAACGCTTCGTCGCTCAGGGCGATGTATCGGAAGGCTTCCAACAAGCGGCGGGCGAGGTTCTTCAGGCTACCGAACAACTGCATGGGTGTCCGCCCAAACTCCGCCGCCGCATTGCGGAGCAAGCTGCCGACCTCGAGGACCTGCATGATGATGTGAGCGATCTGCAGCAAGTAATAGTAGGCTTTGAGCCTTTCCGGGTCGGTGCTGAAAGCATGTTCCAGGTTCAGGCCGCTATTCTTCTGACGATTGAATCCTTGGTTCTCAATGTGCCAGCGATGTCGTCCTCCTTTCGTGGCAATCTCCTCTACCGTGCGGATGTCAACCTTGAGGTCCGTGATCCAGGCGAATACGGTGATTTCGCCGTCGACCGTTTCCGTGCATTCGATCGCGTTAAAGTGCCAGGTTCGGCCTTGGTCATCCTGGTAGGACAAGCCGTGAACCCAGCGATAGACCTGGTGCACACCTTGGGGCGTAGAGCATGTCAGTTCATTGCTGGGGCAGAGCTTCAATAGCGCCTGAAAGTCCTTCCATACGGCAGGCATATGGCCCGGCTTGAATGTTAATACGTAGTTGCAATGGTAATCCTTGGCCAGTTGCAGGGTGCGGCCGCACGCATAGAGACTATCACCGGAAAGGCACGAGCGTAGTTGCGGGAAGCCACGACGAAGTTGAGGAAGCAAACGGGTCAGCGCCTTGAGCTCGCAATCTTGTTTACGAGCCTCGCCGGAAAGGGCGGCGTTGCTGTCCGAGTTTTCAATGAACTCACTGGCCATGGACAGGGTCAAACCCGCCGGTCCGAGTATTTTGGCTTCCAGGACCTGGTGCAGGTAAGCGGTGTGGGTCGCGTGACGATAGACCAAGCAATGCGGGCAATGCCGCCGCCGAAAAGCCAGATGACCAGTGGCATCGAGAGCCACGACGAACCTCCCCTGCAAGCGAGCGGCGTCCAAAGACCTCATGCGAATGAGGCGACGCAGCATGTGTGTTCGCAACTCGGCGAAAGGAGCAGCGCCAGTGTGTTCCAGGAAATGATCAAGGGTGTCGTGTACCGGCCGGGTCTCCTGCTCGGTTTGAGCGAATCGGTTGAAGTTGTTCAAGACCTCGGTGCCGCGGTCATCGAGATCGAAATCCAACTGCCTGCGACTGCCGAGCTGAAACAGATACAGGCTGATCCCCCACCAGATGAGGAATCGTTTGTGATAGATGACCAGCGGCAAAAACCGGGTATCGGGCACGCCATCCAGCCACCGATTAAACTCGGGCCAGAAGTGGTGGAATGTTGTGGCGAACGTCTCGCCGAGGCTTACGACCGGCCCTTTCGCCGTTTTCGTTCCTGGGCATGGCTGCGAACCAGTGCCAGGCTCAGTTGAGAGATCTCCTGGAGCAGAGCTTTGAGTCGGCGATGTTCGTCGATCCATGAACGAACCTCTTCCGTGAAGTCGACTGGAACGTAAACCGTGCGCGTCTTGCCACGGTTGTTGAAGGTGAGCTGATGGCCACGATGCTTTTCGCCAGAGCGCAATGGCAGCCGGGCTTACCACACCTGCGCTCGAACGAAACGAGGCTGGCAGCAAGCGCAGGTTTACGAGCGGCCACCTGCTTTACCCGGCTTTCGAGCATCCGCCGAATATTGGTGGGATGACGTGGGACTCGCACGGGTGCCTCCGAGCTGGCTAACTGAAAAGCACCCTAGCTTACCAGCAAATGGCCCAAAAGTGGGAAGTGCGAAGAAGGCGCAAAATGGTGAAAACCCTGAATCGGTCGTAAATCAGTGCGCCCAGAGGGCTTGGCTCGCGGCTAAGGTGCGAAGAAAATCGTGTTCCTCAGAGCTGAATCGGACTGCCAGGACAACCGCCCCGATCACCAGGCTGAACAACCCCAAGGCGAGCACCAGCCACCTCTTCGCATCGCGTCGCGGAAATCGGAACGGCACCATGCACAGGAAGAGTGCGATGAGCAGCGCCAGGCGCGACCCGGTAAAAAGCTTCGCCCCTGGTTCTCACGGTGAGGGCTGTCAAGAGTATACCGAGGACGAAGAACATCCTGACCCACCCATATACCGCCGCGGTTCCTTGCCGCCGGCTCCACGCGACCATTGCGACGCGTTGCCCCACTACCCGCGACGCGAGCGCAAGCCGGAACCTCACCGGTCCAGCCTGCAGGCGGGCGATCGCCTCCTCGACGAAGAGCGCGATCGCGACCAGCGCGAGTACCGAGAAGAACGCCTCGAGAACGTATTCGAAGAAGGCCGGCATGGGGAAGCTCCTATGCCATCTCGAATCAAGTGTTGATGGCCTGGATCGCGCCAGGCGCCGTACGGCATTTGGTCATCTCACGAGCCGAACAACAAGAACCCACCTCCAGAGAAATGCCCGTTTTACGTGCTCTTGTGACATTCAGTTCGAAAAAGAACTTACGACTCCCAGTCGTGGGAGAGGCAATCTCATCGCCGCCGACCAACTCGCAAACGCACTGGCACAATCTCGCCGGTAACGGACACCTAAATTGAAGTGAGTCTTGATCGAACCCTCCCGCATTCGGTCGCCGTCAACGAATCCGGATTAACAGAGTAGATTCGCTGAGGTCGGAAAGGCAACCCGCTGCGGCGGCATCAGCCCGAAACGTTGAAGCACGCGAGCCGGCCCATGTTTTGTCGGCTGTCGGCCTCGAGTGAATCGCGTCGGCGACCACCGGCCGCCAGACACCAGGAGTCCACACAATGAACCCGCTGCGGAAGTTGCATCTCAAGAGACGCCCCAAGAGCTCGCCGAGCATGGAACCGCTCGAGGATCGCCGGTTGCTCAGTTACACCATCATCAACCTGGGCTCGCTCGGCGGCACGGCCAGCGTTCCTGTGGAAGTGAACAATCACGATGAGGTGATCGGCTATTCGTTTACCGCGGACAACGCGGCTGCGCACGCCTTCCTTTACAGCCACGGACGGATTACCGATCTGGGGACGCTCGGCGGAACGATTTCTGGCGCCACGGGCATCAACGACAGAGGCACCGTCGTCGGGCTTTCCAACGTCGCCCCCGGCAATTCGCAGGTTGATGCCTTCGTCGAGCGCGGCGGCAAGCTCACGGATCTGGGGCCCCTCAGCCCGGCCTTCGCAGAGGGTGGAATCGTCTCGATCAACGCCGACGGCGAGATATCCGGACTTTCGGCCGGTGGCTACGATGCACTGATCCATCGTGATGGGATGAACATCGAACTGGGGTCCCTCGCGGGCCTGGGCTCCATCGCCAAAGACATCAACGACAGCGGTCAGGTAGTCGGCTTTTCGACGACCGCGCTCCTTCCGCCCGCAAACGGCTCGAGTACGCCCACCGCGGTTTTTCACGCCTTCCTCTACAGTCGCGGATCGATGAGTGATCTCGGCACGCTGGGCGGAACGGACTCATCAGCCAACGCGATCAATGACCGCGGCGCCGTGGTCGGGTTCTCCTACACCGCAAACAACGCGGCAACACACGCCTTCATCTACAAGAACGGGACGATGACCGACCTGGGGACACTCGGTGGCCGGGATTCAATAGCGGGGGCGATCAATGACAAGGGAACGATCGTCGGTACCTCGCTCACCAGCACTGGGGCGTCTCACGCCTTCATTGACGTGCACGGACGCATGGCCGACTTGAACAGCGAGATCCCCGCGCAATCGGGCTTCGTGATCACGACTGCCGACGATATCAACAACCGCGGCCAGATCGCCGTGCAGGGCTACAAGACGAGTGCTCCGACCACGCACCTCGCGCTCTTGCTGAACCCGAGACGGTTGTGAGATCGATCGACACCCTACTACTTCCCCGGTCTCACCATCGGCCCCGAACCCGGCAGAGCCTTCGCAGTAGGGTCGGAAGGCGGCTTGTCCAGCGACAGGAACGCACTGAGATCGACAATCTCCTGCGGCGTGAGCTGCGTATCAAACGAGTCTGGCATGAGCGACAGCTCGCTCGTCTTTATCTCCTCGATCTGACCCCGCCCGATCGTCTCGGTCTTGCCCCCTTGAAGCTTGAGGACGACCCGTTCGCTGCCGTTCTCGACCAGCAGCCCGCTCAAAATCCGGCCGTCAGCAGTCGCGATCGTTGTCGCCTGATACCCCTGGCCGATCACCAGGCTGGGGTCAAACACGTTCGAGATAAGCTGGTCAAAGTCGTTGCGGCCGTTCGAGGTCAAATCAGGACCGACCTCCTGCCCCTCCCCGTAAATCTTGTGGCAAAGCGGCACAGACGCGCTTGAACACCGCCTCGCCCGCAACCGGGTTGCCGGGTGTTCTGCGCACTTGGCCCCGAATTCGCTCGGCGACTCGCTCACGTCTCGGATCTCGCCGATCCCGGATCGCTCCCCAAAGGGCCTTCACTTGCGCCGTGACCTGCGGATCGCGGCTCTGCTGCAGCTTGCGGAGCTGAGTCACATTGAGCACCGAGGTGGGAAGCTGCTTGCGAGCGATTTCGTCAAGAAGTGTTCTCGTCCACTCCGCGCGGTGGGTGAGCAAATTCACCGCCTTCGCCTTCAACTCGGCGGAAAGGCCTCCGTAGGCCTTGAGCACTGCCGGGCCGATGTCCGGGTCGTCCACGACGCTCAGCATATCGAGCACCTCGCTTCGAAACGCGGCGGAGCTTCGTGCATCACTCTCGGAGAGGATCTCCGTGATCAAACTCCCCTCGAGTCCCTTGAGCTTTCGATAAAAGATCGCTTGCAGGGCGCGTATCCGTATCTGTTCACGTTCCTCGCGGTCGTCGGCCTTTTTGTTGAGCGCGCTTGCCCTCGCCCACTCCACGGCTCTGTTCAGGCTTTCGTGATCCCCGCAATAAGCCCGCGCTACAACCGCATACTGATGGATATGATCGGGAGCCTGGGCGATCGGCTTGAGCGCAATGTTGAGCTCATTCCGAAGCGCTTCCTCGCGTGCGGGAGGCAGGCTGTGATTGCGGAATCGCTCCAGGACAAAGTCGAGAGATGCGACGGTCGACCCGTCGTCGCTCGTGGCGGCGACAAGCTGAGCGATTGACGCTGCGCGTGTCTCCTTGCCTTCGAGCAGTCGCTCAATCGTTCGCGGGATGAGCGTGGTGAGACCGGATGGCTTACCTCTGTTTCCGGTGAGCCGCTCAACCAGCTCGCCCTGGCGGGCCTCGATGGATGAAAGCAAGTTCTGCCAGACGATCGGCGCGATCAGCGGATCGCGGTAGCTCGACTGCTGGACATCGAGCAGCAGTCGCATCGCGTCGACCCCTTGGAGCTTACGCGCCGCGATCGCGACCTGAAGCCTGACCTCCGCCGCGGGGTCGCTCGCCATCTTCACGATCCGATCGCTGATCGTGCTCTCAACCTTGCCCTGGTTGCCCGCCGTGCGCACTCCCCAGGCTCGGAACGATAGGTCCGCGTGATCGAGGAGCTTGGCATGGAAGTCTGGCTCGAGCGGCCCGCCCCCGAGCAGTGACCAGAGCGCATGTATCCGCGCGGTGCGCGAAGAGGTCTGGTCGAGCACCAGCGATTCGAGCCGCGCCCGAAGGGCCGGCGACGCTCGCTCCGAGAGCAGCCTCTGCGCGATGTCGCGATCGTAAACGTTCGGGCTGCCCAGAAGGTTGATGAGCTCGTCATCGCTCGACCTGGCGAGATCAAACCCGAATCGCCTCGGCGTCTCCTTGTATCTCACTCGATACAGCCGGCCCTTGAGCCGGTCGATGCCCGCGGGGTCGCGGTTGGCGTCCTGGTAACAGTGATAGCGGTCGTACCAGTCCAGCACGTAAAGCGATCCGTCCGGCCCGGTCTTCTGCACGACCGGCATGAACCACGCATCATTGGCCCGCAGGAAATCGCCGCGCGACTCGCCTTTGTAGGTCGAGCCGTCGCGGCTGAGCACGTCAACGTTGATCGCATTGCCGTGAATGTTACCCATGTACAGCCTGCCCCGGTATTCTGCCGGATATGCAGGGCTGTCGAAGTAGTGGATGCCGCAATAAGCCGCCTTTTGATGATTGTGGTCGACGATCGACTCGATCGGCCAGGTGAAGGGTGGATACGGCCCGCCCTGCCGGATGTAATAGCCCGTCTCGACCAGGTGCCAGAGGTGGTCGATCACGCAGGCGCTCGAAAAGAACGAGCCTTCCGGGTCGATCGCAATGCCCCACGGGTTGCTCGTTCCCTCGCACCAGACTTCGAATACGCGGGTCGTGGGGTGGATTCGAAAAATCGCACATGTAAACTCGTACGTCTTGCCATTCCGCGAAACGACCTTCGCTGGATTGAACACTCCGTTCCAGCCGTAGAGCCAGCCGTCCGGGCCCCACGTGAGGGAATTGGGCAGCTCGTGCGTGTCGTGCCGGCCAAACCCGGTTGCGACAACTTCGCGAGTATCAGCCTTGCCGTCGCCGTCTCGATCTTGCAGAAAGAGGATGTCGGGTGAATTGGCAACCCACACTCCTCCGTGGCCCACGGCAATTCCCGAGGGAATATTGAGGCCCTCCGTGAAAACCGTGAAACGATCGGCCTTGCCGTCGCCGTCGGTGTCCTCCAGGACCTTGACCCGATCGCGGCCCGGACCGGCCTGGCGCCTGGGGTATTCCAGGCTTTCGGTGATCCAGATACGCCCGCGCTCATCAAAAGTCATCGCCACGGGGTTGACGATGTCGGGCTCGGAAGCGACCACCTCCACCTGGAAACCCGGGGGAACCGTCATCGCTTTGACCGCCTCCTCCGGCGATCGGGGAGGATTCGGCGCGCTATCCTGCCCGTGCGGGATCGGCTGCGAGTCGACGACGGACCGCTCGCGCTGGGCAAAGGCCGCCGGAGGCCCTAGCACCGGCAATCGGCCCGCGATGAAAAGCAGTGCCGCACCAATCAATCGCTTCGAGACGTAGTGTCGAGGTCTGGCGGCCGCGATTTGGCCGGCGGGCTCTTTTCCCGGCCGCCCCAGCGGTCCAGAATAGAGGTATGTCGCAAACAATCTGGTTGCCCTCACTTGTTCTGGCTTTGCATCAGAACCGCCATGCACCCTATTCGCGGTTCGTTCAAATGGCGACCGTGCGCGGCGACGGCCGTCCGGCGAATCGCACTGTTGTCTTCCGCGGGTTCCTCGGTGACAGCCCCCGCTTGACTTTTGTCACCGATGCGCAAAGCGAGAAGGCAGCCGACCTCGAACACTTGCCCTGGTCCCAGATCTGCTGGTATTTTCCGATCACGCACGAGCAGTTCCGCATCAGCGGGCCAGTAGTGCTCGTGCGGCACGACAACGACGACTCCGCGCTTCGCGATGCCAGGCGAAGCTCCTGGCAAGAGCTGGCCGAGGCGGTGCGCGTGAGCTTCACCTGGCCCACACCCGGCGCACCGCGCGACGGCGGCGCGCGGTTTCCTTCCGCTCATCCCGACCCGGAAACCCCTCCCGCTCATTTCTGCCTGCTTGTGCTCGACCCTCACGAAGTCGACCTTCTTGAGATCAATGGTAACCCGCAGAACCGCTGGATCTATCGCTGCGACGAAGCGGGGCGCTGGCAAGGCTCTGAGGTCAATCCTTAGTGTTGGTGGGATTGTTGGCTTTTCCTGCGCGCGCCTGAGGCTCGCCGCCAATCCTCTCGATCAGCGCGCTGGCGCCGGCCGTGGCGACTTGCGTGTCTTGCTCGCCGGTGCCGCCCCCGACACCGATCGCGCCGATGACCTGGCCGTCGACAACGACCGGCACACCGCCGCCGAGACTCGTGATCTTTCCTCCGCTGGCCGAAGCAGCCAGTTGCAGGCCCAGATTGAGTAGCGGGTCCGGCAGTGGAGCACCCGCCGGGATCGGTCCGCTGCTCTGCCGGAAGGTGGCAGCCGATGTTGCCTTCGTGATCGCGGTATAGCCGCTGGCAGGGCGGGCACCATCCATTCTCTCGAATGCGATCATGTGTCCGCCGTCGTCGACCACAGCGATATTCACCTTGAGCTTGAGCGCATTCGCCTTGGTCTCGGCAGCCGCGATGAGCACCCGTGCCCCGGATAATGTCAGCCGCACCTGGTTGCGCAGCACAAGCGGCCCACTCCCCACGTCGCCTGAGTCTGGCCCACCACCACCGCCGAAGAACTTGTCGAGGATGGCCTTTCCGGGAAGCTCTCCTGCCCGCTGTGCCAAGAGCAGGGACTGATTGATCGCGGCGACTCCCCGCTTGAGGCCCTCGTCGTAGTTCCCCTCGCGAAATCCCTCGATAAAGGCCGTCCGGATCACGTCGCGCTGCCGCTTCATCGTCTCGCCCAGCAGCTTGTGCGAGACCAAGACCTGGATCTTCCTTTCGTTTTTAGTGATCAGGATGAAAACCCCTTCGAGCCCCGCCTCTTTGGCCATGCGCGGTGCTTCATCCTCGATCGCTTTGCCGCGCAGAGTCTCCAGCGTGGCGATCGTCGTCGGCACCCCGGTTCTGCTCTCGAGGTCGCGAAGCGCGTTGCGCGCCTTGGTGATCGCCTCGGCCCCAAAGAGCTCGGCCGCATCGCGAAGATTCGAGCTCCTCGTCTCCTCGACCGGCGTGGCCAGTCCGCGCTTGGGTGCCTGGGCCGCCGCTGGTTCCGCCGGCCAGGCCGCCACAATAGCCAGAGCGGCCGCCCATCCACACAGCGCCCGATGACGATCTCCGAGCGCCCGCACCGTTCGAATCATGATGGGATGATCCTTCTTCTCATTTGGCTCGAATCGGTGATCAGCCGGGCGAATCGATATCGCCCGGCAGTTCATGACTTGTGCTGCGCGAGCATCCACTGGAGCAGCTCGGGGTCGTTGTAGGCGCGGTCCCAGCTATTGTGGCCCACGCCGCGATATTCCGTCAGCCTGGCGTGGATGCCTTCGCGCTCGAGCGCCTCGATCATGGCTCGGATGCCGAGCACCGTCGTGTCGCGGTCGGCGTCGCCGCAGAAGCTCCATACTGGCAGGTCCTTCATGCGTGCTGCCTGGTCCGGTCGGCCCGGACCGCAGATCGGCACAACCGCGGCGAACCTGGCGGGCTCTTCGGCCGCCAGCTCCCAGCTTCCTCGTCCGCCCATCGAGAGCCCGGTGAGCACGACCCGCCTGGGGTCGGTCGCGTAGGCGGTCATCACGTCGGCAAGCGCCCCGAGCGCGGCCTTGATGTCGGCTGAATTGGCCGCCCAGGTCTCACGAGCCTGCGGAAAGACCACAATGGCCGGCAGGCCACCCTGGTGCACGATCGCCGGGCCCAGACCCACCTGCGCCGGCACAATTCCATCCTGCCCCCGCTCCCCGCGGCCATGAAGGAACAGCACGACCGGGTAAATCCGCGAGCCGTTGTAACCCTGGGGAACGTAGACCGTGTACTTCCGCTCGCCTTGCTCGGTCTTGACCGTCTTCAGGTGGAAGCCGGGGCTCGTCGGATTCTCGGCCGTGGGCGTCGGCAGCTCTTGAATCATCACGTCCTTGAATTGCACTTCCATCGGCCCGCCGGCGTGGATCTGCACCGCAAGCAAACCAGACCGGGCGACGCTCGAATCGGTTTCGTGATAGTCGACCGACAATGCGCCCCCCAGACCGAGAGTGATATGATCGCCCATCGCTCGAACCGTATAGTGGTTCCAGTCGGTCTTGTGCAGCGCTTTCTTGGCGTTTTCGGATGACTGCACCAGAATCTTGTTCCGCCGCGATTCGTCGTAGAGGCAGCCCCAGAACCCTTCGCCAATATCCGCCTGATAGCCCGACATCTCGCGATTCGGCACGCGCACGCTGCGAAACTGCACGCCGCTGTTGCCCTTGCCGTCCAGCATCCGGAAGTTAAGCGCCAGCATGAAGTCGCCATACGGGCGAGTCGTCGCCAGGAATTCGTTGTGCTTGATCCCGGGAGAGCGGCCGATGAGCATTCCGTCGGCGACCGACCAGAGGTCCTTATCACCTTCCCAGCCAGTCAGGTCCTTGACCGCGACCAGCGGCGTGAAGCCGGCGATTTCGGTCACCGCCGGAAGGCCGGTCAAGAGCCGTGCCCAGCGGGTGATGATCGTCGCCGTATACGTTCCACCGATGTCGCCCGTGCCGCCGGGACTGCTCGCGTAACTGCCGTCCGATCGGCGGCAGCTCTTGACAAACGACAGCAAGCGTTCGACGTCAGGCTTTTCGCCGAGCATGAAAAGCGCCCGCATCACCCGGTACGACGCGCCGAGGTCTGGCGGTCCGTCCTCCCTGGACCAGCCCCCGTCGTGCTGCCCGGCCTTGATCGCACTGATGATCGCATCACGGTTTTCCAGCTTCATGCCCATGCGCAAGATCGCCGCGGCGCAGCCTCCCGTTGCATAAGCCTTGCCCGCACCCTTGCCGAACGTGCCGTCGGGCTCGCGAAGCTTGTTGATCTCCTCCAGCCAGCGCGGAAAATCGGCTGACGGTGTATGAACCGCTTCCAGGCCCGCAATCGCCATCCTGACTTCCTCGAACGTCTTGGCGTTCTTGCCGAGATACCCGATCGCCGCCTTGACCAGCTCTGCATCGGCGATTTTGAGCTCCGATGCAGCCATCAGGCCGACGGCCGTCGTGACGACGTCGGGCTTGCCTCCCGGCTCGGGGGCAAAGCCGCCGCTCGAATCGCGGCACGACTTGACGTAATGCACGCAGCTCAGAATGTCCGGTACCGAGCCGCCCACGTGCAACAAGATCTTCAGGCCCGAATTGGTCGCACCCAGACTCGATTTTTGACCGGCCTTGGCGGCAAAGCCCCCATCCTTGTTCTGGTGGGCGGCCGCGTAGGCCGCCGTCTGGAGATATTCGGCCGGCGTCTGCGCATGGGCCGGAAGTGCGGCAAAACCGATTGCGATGGCGGAAACCGCCGCGAACAAGCCGGTTCTCGTGAACATGGGTAAAGAGCTCCCGGGGAGGGCGATGCATGCGAAGGATTGCCAGCCACCCAGTCTGCCAGGCAAGCGCCAGCCTGGCAACAGCCTGATGGTCCACTCGCCGATCGGGCCAGAAAGTGCGTTGTTTGCGCCGGCGCCGGCTCAAACCACGCTTTCCAGAAGTGCGACCAGCGCTTCGATCTGGACCGGTTTGATCAGGTGGTGGTTGAATCCTTCTTCACGCGAGTATCGGCCGCCGTCTTCCTGTCCGTAGCCGGTGATCGCGATGATGGTCGCGTCCCGGACACCTTCCTCTCGTCTCAGCCTTCTGGCGACTTCATACCCGTCGATGCCGGGTAGGCCGAGATCGAGAAGCACGACTTCGGGTCGAAGCGCCGGGCCGCTTCGATGGCGGTGTGCCCGTCGTTCACGGCCTGCGCCTCGTAGCCGAAACGCGACAGCAGTGTGGTGAGTGCCCGCGAGAGATCGACATTGTCATCCACGACCAGAATCCGGTGGGCGCTCCGCTTGGCAACGGGCGCATGCAAGGGTTCCACCGCGGCGGGCTGTGCGCGTCTGGCAGCCGGCAGCCGTACCACGAACTCGCTCCCTCTGCCCGGCCCGTCACTCGAGGCGGTGACGTTCCCGCCGTGCAGCTCGGCGAGCGCCTTGACCATGGTCAGCCCGATGCCCAGACCCCCCTCGGTCCGGGCGAGCGACCGATCTCCCTGCTTGAAGAGATCGAACACGTGCGGGAGCAGTTCCGGTGGGATCCCCTGCCCTCGGTCGCGCACGCTGATCAAGACCTCGCCGTCCTGCCGGGCTGCGCACAAGCGAATGTAGCTTCCTTCCTCGGAATACTGGATGGCGTTCGTGAGCAGGCTGGTCACCATCTGCTGCAGCCGCGCGGGATCGCCGTCGACCCAGAGCGATCCCCGCTCGAGAGAAACGGCAATCTGATGTCCCTTGGTCGCGAGCAAGTACTGGATCGAATCGACCGCCTGATCCATCGCCGATGACGCCTCGAACTCTTCTTTGCGCAACTCGATCTTGCCCTGGGTCACGCGCGAGACGTCCAGCAGGTCGTCGATCAGCCGCGCGAGCTGCTTGATGTTTCTCTCGATGGCATTCCGGCTCCATTCCAGGTCGTCAGGGTCGGACGAACGGGCCGAGATTGCCGCGGCGCCGCTCAAGGCCGCCAGCGGGTTGCGCAGCTCGTGCGCCAGCATCGCCAGAAACTCGTCCTTCCGCCGCGACGCTTCGCGAAGCGCTTCGGCCTGCCGCCGCAACTCAGCCTCCAGCGGTTTCCTTGCGGTGATCTCGCGGACAAGGGCCATCTCACTCCCTCGCCGCACCTCCGCCTCGCTCTGCGCGGTCTTTCGCGACCGATGAAGCGACTCCATGAGCGCGCTGCACAGGAGACACTGCCCGGTGAAGATGAGCATGCGCATCAAGTTGGGAGTGGAGAACTCCCCCGGCCAGGTGAAGATAAGAATGGCCGAGACCGCGAACAACCCCGGGCCGAGCCCGCCATACCACGCAGCGACCAGCACCGAAAACGACAGCAATAGCTGAATCGTCCCAGGCGCCTGAACGAGCGTGGGAAACGCGATGAGCACGATGAACGCGCCCAGGACCGCCAGCGCCGCGACCCCGTACCGCTTCCACCGCGCGCGCTGGCCAAGAGCGCTTGTGCTCGACGCCTCGTTCATGCTCATGGCATTCGCCTGGCGGGCAATCTCCGATTCATCGACCCGATCGGGAAATGTCTGTCGCTACCAGATTAACCCAGCCGGCTCGCGGAGTACATGGGTGCCCATTCCTTGACGCGTGCGTTCTCTTCTAAGAAATTCGGCGCAACGCCGCGGTGCGCCGCTTGTTTCTCGTGCACCAGGAACGCTTAGCCGGCAATGATCGGAGCCGACGTGCTCGCAAGGAAGTGCTTGCTCCCCTCATACCTGGCGACGAATCGTCCGCTCTGGGCGGCCCTTGCCCGAAGCACCAGCACGGCCGTGCCGTTCTTCAGCTTCGCGCTGCCGATCGCGCGCCCGTTCTTGCGGAAAACGACCGTGCCGGTAGGCTGAATCAGCGCGCTTTCGGTCGCCGTCGTGGCGACCAGGATATACTCAGTCTGGCCGTTCGATTTGAGCTGGCTGCTCAAGCTGAGCAACACCGTCACCGTCGGCAGCGCATTCACCTTCTGCGCCAGGACCGGGCTCACCGACGACAGGTCGTTGGCAGCACCACTGTAGATAGCTTGAATTCGTGCAACGCCTGCCGGCAGCGAGCTGATCGATATGCTCGCCGTCCCCGACCCCCCTAACGACACGGTTCCCAGAAGCTTCTTGCCCCGGCGGAACGTGACGCTGCCCGCCGTCACAGGCCCGATCCCATTGACCACCGACGCCGTCAGCGTGACTGTCTGGCCCAGCATGCTCGGGTTCGGGCTGCTCGCGATCCTCGTTGCAGTCGGGAACGGAACGACCGTCTGCGTGATGATCGGGCTGCTCGAGCCCACGTTTCCCGCCGTGGCGTTGTAAGCCGCGCTGAACGCGAATGTTCCGACGGGAAGGGAAGTCGTCGTGTAACTCGCCGTGCCGTCATCAACCGGAACCGTTGCGACCACCGTCGAGCCCTGCAGGAAGTTGACCGTTCCCACCAGGACGGGCGCAGTCCGCGTGCTGACGCTCGCCGTGAAGGTCACCGGCTGGCCCGGGTAGCTCGTTTTGGCCGAGCTCGAGACACCGGTCGTGGTCAGCGACTGCAAGGGCGCGAGCTTCACCACGGTCTGCCCGGTGCTGACCAGGAATGGAACACCGTCAAGCACCGCCTGGCCGCCGATCACGTTCCCGAACGTGTTCTGCACCACCGGCGCCTGAATCACCGAGAATAAGTCCGATTCCTCGTAGCTGAAGCCAATGGAAGCCGCCAGCGTGCTGAAACCCAGATTCACGCCGCTCGTGGCGTCCGTGTCGACGAGCTGTGTGTACTGGCTTCCCGCCTCGGTGCCGTTGAGCGTGACCAGAAAGGTCGATCCCGATTGAAAAACAGCGGGCCCGGCAAACGACCAGGTGCCCAAACCCCCGAAGGTCCCCAAGGAATTGACCAGCAGCGACCCCGCGCTGATCGTGCCGTTCACCTCGAGCGACCCCTTGGCCGCCGTGATCCCCCCTGCCCCCTGAAAATTGATCGACCCGATCGTCAAGCTGCCGGATCCGTCCATGATGAACTGCCCGGTGCCGGCGATCAGCCCGCCGAAATCGTCGGTCGTCGAAATCGGAACGAGCACGGTCAGGCTCGTTGTGTCTCCGGCCGCGGTTGTTCCGTCGAGGTTGATGTACCCAGTGCCGGTGATCGAGCGCACGCCTGCGGAGACGTCATCGGCAATGATCAACCCCGCGTTCGGCGAGACGTCGAAGTTGACGGCATTCAAGGTGACGGTTTCGCCCAGCGTCATCGACCCGCCCGCCACCGAGACCGGAACGGGCAATCGAAGCGCAGTCGTCGGGAACGAGATGCTCGACGTGTCGACCAGAAGCTGACCGCCGCCCGTCTTGGTCATCGAGCCTTGTAGGCCCAACAGAAACCCGGTCGGCGAGGTCGTGGTGCCAAGCTGGAGCATGCTTCCGCTCTGAGTGTAAATCGTGGCGCCCGGGGCCAGGTTCATCCCCGAGAGCTCCAGTTCGGTCACCGCACCATTGGCTGCTGATGTGAACGGATTATTGAGCGACAGCGTCTGCTCGATCGTCACCGGCGTGCCGGTGAACGTGTACGAGTCGTCGATCGTGAGCGAATTGAGCGGCATGTTCAGAAAAGTGAAGTCGAAATCGATGGTCTTCGAGGAGCCTTTCGGCAAGATCGCCTGCGGCGGGAACTCGACATCCGAGTACGCCGTCGGCGTTCCCGGCTCCTGGGCTTTGAGAGCAGAGTCGTAGTGCGACCAGTTCATCGCATCATTCCACGTCGTGCCGTCGCCAAGGGCCGACCATGTGTACGTGGTCAGTGCCAGGCGCCGCTCGAGCCCCTCGACGCCCGGCAACAGCCGGGTGCGGGTGCGACCAGGCCCTACCACAAGCCCCAGCGCCCCTCGCACCGCGGCCAAGAAGGAAGTTCCCTTGGTGTGCATGCCCGCGAGGTCCTTTCCCTGAGGACTTCGGAACGATCGAGCGTTCCGTCTTTCCTACCTGCTTCCGAGTCGATCCGCCGTGCTCAAAGAACCCTGATCTGTCGAGAGTGCATGCATAATATCATGCTGAGATCGGCTGGGGAAGCGGTCGGTCGGGAGAATCTCGTCTCGACAGAGCGGTGGGATGTCAAGCCTATGCGCCGCAGAGCTGGCTCGATTTAGCGCGCAAGGCAACGATTGCATTATTGTAGGGTGGGTGAAACCAGCCCTGTATAGGTGGTTAAACATTTTGATAAACTGCCTCTTCGCATGGATTTGAGGATTCCCAGGCAAGGAGGCCGCAATGATCTCAACCGACGTCTTTGTCCAATTCGTCGAGGATTCCCCTGTATGCGTGATGGTTCAGACTCTCTTGGAGAACGCCTTGTCGCCCACGACGGTCGACATGCTGTTTGAGCAGCACGCGGAGTTGCAGTACACCCGAACGCTTCTGTTCTCGGATATCGTCAACCTGATGAGCGTTGTTGTTTGCGGCATCCGGCCTTCGATCAACTCTGCTTTCAAGAAGGTGGCCCCGAGCTTGGGGGTCACGAGGAAGGCGGTTTACGACAAGATCGACCGGGTTGAGACGACCACCAGCGCCGCCTTGGTGCGCCACTCGGCCTCTATACTCGGCGACATCATCGACGAACTCGGCAGCCGCAATGAACCCTGGCTGACAGGGTATCGCGTTCGAATCCTCGACGGAAATCACTTGCCCGGAACCGAGCACCGGCTCAAGCCGCTCCGCTTTACTCGCGCCGGGGCTTTGCCCGGTCACTCTCTGGTGGTGCTTGACCCTGAGCGGATGCTGATCGTCGACGTCGTTCTCTGCGAGAATGGTCACGCTCAAGAGCGATCGATGACGGATGCTATTTTGGAAAAGGTCCAGCCGGGCAATTTGTGGATCAAGGACCGCAATTTCTGCACCACGGGATTCCTCTTCGGGATCGCCAAGCGGGGCGCCGTGTTTGTGACACGGCAGCACGGTTCGCTTGGCTGGGAAGCCGTTGGCAAGCGGGTTGCCAAGGGGCGTTGCGAGACTGGCGAAGTCTTCGAGCAAACCGTCCGTCTGACCAATGATGACGGTGAGGTCCTGTTTGCGCGGCGGGTCACCGTGGAGTTGGACAAGGAGACCCGAGACGGCGATTGCCCGATTCACATTTTGACCAACTTGACCCGGAAGCATGCCAATGCGATCAAGGTTGCCAACCTGTATCGGAATCGTTGGACACTGGAAACCGCCTTTCAAGAACTGGAAGCGTCGCTTAACGGCGAGATTAACACGCTGGGCTATCCCAAGGCCGCGCTTTTCGCGTTCAGCTTGGCGTTGGTCTCGTATAACGTGCTGAGCACAGTGAAGGCAGCCCTGCGCTCGGTTCATGGCGAGAAAGCGTCCAACGCGGAGATATCGGGGTACGATCTGGCCGAGGAGGTAGCGGGCACGTACCGGAGAATGATGATTGCGGTGCCGAAAGACGAATGGGTGGTGTTCCATGAGATGTCGCCGCAGGAACTCTGCCCTTTCCTGAAGAGACTGGCCGGCGCCGTTCGGCTATCGGAATTCCGCAAGCAACCGCGGGGACCAAAGAAGCCGCGTCCCGAGCGGCAGTCCGGGGACAAGATCAAGCACGTGGCGACTGCCGAGCTCCTTGAAAAGCAGAGGGCGAAGGCACGAAAAAGTCAAAATTAGTGCACAACATATCATCTACACAGGGCTGGGTGGGTGAAACCCACCGACCTCGCGCCATTGGCGGTGGGTTTCACCCACCCTGCAAATGGCTCACCAGTGCCCGCTCGCGGTTTAACCAGGTGTGTCGTTCGCGTCAAGGGCCGGACTCGATCGGGTCTCACGCTCGCCCGATCATGCTCAGATGCCGCGAGACCGTGTCACAAATCCGATCACGTCCGTCGGCCGCGTCACTTGCTTGTCGGCAGCCTGCTTGGGCCGTTCCAACTGCGCCAGCGGCCCGGCCGGAACCGAGGCGAGCTGCACCCCGCCGGATCGCGCCCCCCCGCGAGCAGCCGGTGCGATGGCCACCTTGTTGGGTTGACCGATCACAAGAGCTCCGCCTCGCACCACGTCCGCCCCTGGCGCAGACAACAGAGCCGCAACCAGCTCGTCAAGAACCGATTCGGGCGACGCGCCGGCCTGCGACGCCGCCACCGCGACGGCCGGCGGTGAAGCCGATACCGGCACGGTTGCCGGCACGCTCGCCGCGCTCAACATCACCGGTGCGCTCGTGGCCGCGCTGCCACTCAACTGAATGCGGTTGACCACCATGCCATCTGTAATGACCGAGCCGCTGCCGCTGGCGGAAAAGAGCGCGTCCGACGCGTAAATGACACCGCCCAGTGTCATCGCCCCGCTGCCGCTGATCGAGATCGTCGTTGGATTGGTGCGTGCCTGGAAGAACAGGATGCCAGCATACGCGCCTGTGGAGGCAGCAGAAAGGTTGATAGTGCCGGACCCGCTCAGGGTGATGCCGCCGTAGCTGCCGCCTGACGCCGGATACGCGCTGCCGGCGATGTAGATCGTCACTCCAGAGCCGGAAATGCTCGCCGAGCCGCTATCCGAGAGACCACCGCCGCTGATCACGTAGATACCGGGATTGAGCTTGAGGCTTGCGGCGCCCGACACGTCGATCTGGCTGTAGATGCCCGAGCTGATGGTCTCTGACCCGTTCGTGAGGTTGATCGACACCGCCTTTCCCGTGAGGCTGGGAACGGCAAGGCTCGCGAGCGGATCCGCGACCGCCGAGATTCCGGTCGTGAGGTGCGGGCCAACGCTGGATGAGCCTGATACCGAAACCGTGCCGGCCACCTCCACTCCGTTCGAGGCGATGATCTTCGAGCTGCCGCTCACTGTCACCGCCGGCTTGGCCGGCGAGTCAACGACGAGCTGGCCCGGGATGTCGATGCTCGAGCTGCCCGAAAGATAGACAGTGCCCGTGAGAGTGGGGCTGGGATTGGACGTGTTCAGAGCATAGATAGAGATCACCACCGATTGCGTGATCATCCCATTACTCGTGGTGAAATTGCCGTCTCCGGAATAGGTCTCGGTGATGGTCTGGGTTCCGACCGGCAGCGTCGAGATGCTCATCGAGGCCAAGCCGGCGGAGGAAAGGTTGACCGAGCCCAGGTCGGTGGCAGTCGTGGTGTCATAGAAGTCGACCGACCCGGTCGGGGAGCCGGCGCCGGAGCCTTGGGCGTGACCGCAGCCGAGAGTTTCACCGTCTGGCCGAAATTCGACGAGCTGCCGGACGTGCCGGCCGTCGTGGTTGTCCCGTCTTGACTGACCGTTTCGCTCAAGACGTTCGACGTGCTGCCTACATAATCGGCGTCTCCGCCGTAAACCGCCGTGATCGCATACGGTTTGCTGCTCACCGCCAGCGAGTGCGTGCTGAACGTCGCCACGTCGAGGCCGTTCACGACACCGAGCGTTCCCGTGCCGATCTGATCGGCAAGGTCGACCGGCCCGGAGTAGAATGCCACCGATCCCGTCGCGACGCCCGGCCCGCTCACCGTGGCCGTGAACGTGACGCTCTGGCCAAAAACGGCGGCCAGCGCCGACGACGACAACGTCGTGGTCGTCGTGGCTTGAATCACCTTGATCGAGAACGTGGCCGTCGTGGAGTCGCCGTCATACTCGCAGACGGTCTCGCAGATCATGTAGGTTCCCGGCGCGGCGTACTTGTGTGCCAGCGAGAGCGGCCCGGAGCCGCTGGGCATATAGGTGGAGGACTGCCCGTCGCCCCACTTGATCGTATCGGTCCAGGGGCCGATGCCCGCAACGGTGAGCGTCCCCAGGCCGATCGCATTGTCCACTCCCGCCAGCGCAGTCTCGGTGGTCGCCGGTACGGTGATCACCGGCGGGACGGCCAGCGAGGTGATCACCACCTGCGCCGTGCCTTTGCCGCCGTTGGTGTCCGAGACGGTGTAGGTCACACAATAGGTGCCCGCGTTGCCCGGAGTGAAGGTGAAGGTGGGGCCGGTGCCGTCGGCGATTGTATCGCCGTTCGACGCGACGACGTGCCAGTCGTAGATATGCGTGGGGTTCTCGAACGGGTCGAGGAACGATCCGCTCAGGGTGACGCACTGCCCCTCGTTGACCGTGAAATTGGGCCCGACGGAGACGTTCAAATACGGGGCAGCGCCCAGCAAGGTCGTCGTGCCCGAGCCAAAGACGATCGTGTCCTGTTGCTTGGCGGCGATCGTGTCATCGGCCGTGCCGCCGACGATCGTGTCGTCGCCCGGGCCGCCGTACAACGTGTCTCCGGCGGGCGGGTCGCCATTGGTGGCGAACGTGTACATGAAGAGCTCATAGTCTCCGGTCAGCGGCTCGTTCAGGGATACCGACCTGGGGGAAGAGGTCACCATCGCGTAGTAGGTGCCCGTGTACGGCAGGGTCAGGTCGAGGATCGAGGAATCGGAATCCTGGAACGAGTCGTCGTTGTACTCGATCACCTGTCCACTCGAGTTATAGATGGTCAGGTAGGTGTCGAAAGCCCCCTGGTTGTAGTCGTTCGGGGCGGTGCCGGGAGGGGCCACGTTCCGGGTGATGAGAACCGACGAAAGCTGGAAGCTGATCAAGGTGCCGGCTGCCGCGGTGAACGAATAAAAGTCGGTGTTGGATGCTCCGTTTGTCTCCCCAAGGTAGCCGACGACATCGGCGGCGGTGACGTCGAAGGATTTGTCGGCGTCGACGCCCTCGAGGTCGGTGTCGGGCACAACCAGGGGCGCAAGCGTGATCGGCTGGGCGTCGGCCATCGAATCATGCGGAGCGATTTGCTCGTTGGTCGGTGATCCATCCGCGCCGTAGGACAGCACGATCGACTCCCGTTCGCCAAAGAACGGATCGTTGATCGCATCCTCGAGGGTCGAGTGCACCGAGGCCCCCGAGGCCATGATGTGCCAGGTCGTCTCGTCGGCGTCGGTGGGGCCAGGATAAGGTGGATTGTACAGCGTGGGGCTCACGGCGTCGGAAATGCCGGCGCCGATCGGTCCGAACGAGTCGCCGTGCTGTTCCCCGGAGAGATGTCCCAGCTCGTGCGCGGCAATCGTGGCCGAAAGGCCGACGAAGTCGGCGCTGGTTGCGGCAGGCTGGCCTGGACCGCCCAGGAAATTATTGACGTTCACCCCGCCCGAATCGGGGGGGATGACTTCCAGGCCCGCAGATGTGAGCATGGTCACGCCCGAGATGTCCAGATCGCGCCAGTCAATATCGGTCGCAATTCCCCCCTCGAGCCCGACCAGCACCGGGTCGTTGAAATAGATCGTGGTATACGGCCCCGACTGCGGCTGAGTCTGGGTAAAGACATAAGAGAACGCGGAATAGTCGGCCTCGATCTGCTTCTGGATCGCTTCGCGCTCGTCATCGGTGTAATAGTGCTGGCCCGGCAGCTCGTAGGTGTCGAAGTCGAGATAGACCGTCCGGGTGACCGACCCCTCGATGACATCGTCACCGCCCAGGCCCGCGATCAGGTCCTGGCCGCCGCCGCCCAGGAGCGTGTTGTCGTTCGCGTTGCCGAGAATGGTATCGTCGTATGAGCTCCCCACCACGTTTTCAATTCCGAGCGGGTCGGCCAGGGTCAGAGTCAGCGCGCCGTCGCCCAGCGTGGCCGGCATCACGGCCTGCGGCCCGGACTCGCTCAGATTGATCGAGATCCCCGCCGGTGCCTGCGAGAAATCAAGCCCCGCAACGCCGCCGTCCTGGGGCTCGTCGATCGTCTGGCTGCCGCTTGAATAGCTGTCAAAGGTAAATGTGTCATTGGCGCCGCCGCCGGCCAACGAATCGTTGCCCGTGCCGCCTTCGAGCGTGTCGGGGCCCTTGGCGCCGATCAACGTGTCGTTGCCGATTCCACCTTGCAGGAAGGCACCGCCCGAGAAGCCGGCGGCATCCAGAGTGAAGTTGCCCGTGCCGGCCGCGAGCAGCACATTCTGGAAGCCGCTGATGGTCGAGGATGACGAGGGCAAGCCCCCGCCCGTGGTCGTGAGCATCGAGTCGGTGACCGTCATGTTCTGCGAGCCAAAATCCATCAGCCACGAATCGAAGCCGCCCCCCTCGAGCACGTCGTTGCCATTGCTCGAGAAGACCGAGTCGGTCGTCCCGCCGCCTAAGTTCGTGTCGTAGCCCACCCCGCCGACGATCGTGACGTTGCCCCCGCCGCCGGAGATCGTGTTGTCGCCGGGCCCGCCGTAGATCACGTCATCGCCCGGGCCGCCCGTGATCGAGTCGTTGCCGGTGCCGCCGAAGATCGTGGAATCGCCGGTGCCGCCGTAGATGACGTCGTTGCCGTTGCCCCCGAAGATCGAGTCGTTGCCGCTGCCGCCGCTCAAGGTGCTCGACAGCGTGCCGCCGTAGATGATGTCGTCGCCCGAGCCGCCCAGAATCGAGTCAGCCCCCTGCCCGCCCACGATCGTGTCGTCGCCGAGGCCGCCATAGACGATGTCGGTGCCGTTGCCGCCGAAGATCGTGTCATCCCCCGAGCCGCCGGTGATCGAATCGTTGCCGGTGGTGCCCGTGAAAACGATGGTCGGGCCACCGCTCGAGTTGACGCCCGCCGAAAGGGTGCCGCCCCAGATGATGTCGTTGCCTGACCCGCCGTCGATCGAGTCGCTGCCCGATCCGCCGGCGATCGAGTCGTTGCCCGTGCCGCCCACGATCAGGTCGTCGCCGGTGCCGCCATAGATGATGTCGTTGCCCGACCCGCCCGTGATCGTATCGTCGCCCGACCCGCCCGTGATCGTGTCGTTGCCGAACCCGCCCACGATCTCGTCGTCGCCCGACCCGCCCGTGATCGAGTCGTTGCCCGTTCCGCCCACAATGATGTCGTTGCCCTGGCCCCCGGTTATCGTGTTGTCGCCCGATCCGCCCACGATGATCGCGGTGGCGCAGTTGCTGTTGATGAGGTCGTTGCCTTGGCCGCCCAGGATTGTCTCGCCCCCCGACCCGCCGTTGATCGTGGAATTGCCCGTCGTGAGAAAGATGAGGTAGTTGCCCGTCCCGCCGCTGATCAAATCGTTCCCCGACCCGCCGGTGACCGTCGCATTGCCCGTGGTCAAGTAGATGATGTCGTTGGCTGTTCCGCCGGAGATCGAATCGCTGCCTGATCCGGCGGTGACGGTCGCATTGCCGGTGGTCAAGTAGATGATGTCGTTGGCTGTTCCGCCGGAGATCGAGTCGCTGCCTGATCCGGCGGTGACCGTCGCATTGCCCGTGGTCAAGTAAATGAAGTCGTTGCCCGTGCCGCCGGAGATCGAATCGCTGCCTGATCCGCCGGTGACGGTCGCATTGCCTGTGGTCAAGTAGATGATGTCGTTGGCTGTTCCGCCGGAGATCGAGTCGCCGCCCGACCCGCCGGTGACGGTCGTATTGCCCGTGGTCAAATAGATGATGTCGTTGGCCGTTCCGCCGGAGATCGATTCGCTGCCTGATCCGCCGGTGACCGTCGCATTGCCGGTGGTCAAATAGATGATGTCGTTGGCCGTTCCGCCGGAGATCGAATCGCCGCCTGATCCGCCGGTGACCGTCGCATTGCCCGTGGTCAAGTAGATGATGTCGTTGGCTGTTCCGCCGGAGATCGAATCGCTGCCTGATCCGCCGGTGACGGTCGCATTGCCGGTGGTCAAATAGATGATGTCGTTGGCTGTTCCGCCGGAGATCGAATCGCTGCCTGACCCGCCGGTGACGGTCGCATTGCCGGTGGTCAAGTAGATGATGTCGTTGGCCGTTCCGCCGGAGATCGAATCGCTGCCTGATCCGGCGGTGATGGTCGAGTTGCCGGTCGTCAAGTAGAGCAGGTCGTTGCCGCTATTGGCCGTGATGTTGCCGCCGTAGGGCGAGCCGACGACCGCGTTGAACTGGCCGATGAGGGTGACTTCGTCGTTATCCGAATTGACGATCTGCTGCTGGCCCGATTCCAGGCTGAGATTGATGCTGACGGGAACGGTGGCAATCGAGAAATCAAGCGTGTTGAACCCGCTGGGAGCCTTCACCAGCGGGTCCGTTCCAGGATTGATCTGGAAAACATCGTTCCCCCCGCCGCCCACCAGGGTATCGTCGCCCTGGTTGGAGACCAGCGTGTCGTCACCGGTGCCGCCGACCAGGCTGTTGGCCCCCGGTCCGGCGACGAGCAGGTCGTTGCCGGCGCCACCGAGCAGGGTCTCGTCCGAGCCAAAGCCGATGAGCTCGACCGGGTCCGTCGCGGCCGTGGCATTGACCGTGACGTTCGAGCCCGTCACCAGCGCGACCACCTGTCCCGCGCCGAGAGCATCGTGGTCGAAAGCGGGTTCGCACCCATCGAAACGGTGATCTCTGTCGAGTTGATCACGACCGAGGCACTCGTCTGATAGATGATAATCATCTGAGCACTGCCCGAGCCGATGCCGCCGTCGCTGTCCGTCACGGTCGCGCTCGCAACCAGCACGCCCAGCGGGTTGAGGATCGGGAACGTGTAGGTCGTGCCGGTGATCGAGTCCGTCCCGATCACGACCCCGTTCTGGGTCAGCGTCCACGCCACCGACTCAATGTCGAGATAGCCCGGGTCGCTCACGTTGGCCGTCGTCGTGATCGTTCCGTCGGTCAAATCCACTGCGCTGGTGATCACCACCGACGGCGGAACGTTGTTCACCACGATCGACGTCGCGGCCGAGGTCGTGTTCACGCCGTCGGTGACCGACACGTTGATCGGGTACGAGCCTCCCGTGAGCTCACCGGGTGGATTATGCAGATACTGATGGGTTACCGAGTAAGTGTAGAGCCCCGGCGTGATCAGGGACGCGACGATCTGCCCGAGCGACTCTTGCAAAGTGTTGGTCGAGCCATCGCCCCAGTTGATCGTCGCAGTGTACGAGCTGACTGCGTCCGGGTCCGTGAACTGGCCGCTGAGAGTGATCGTGTCTCCCTCGTTGGCGGTCGTCTCGGACAACATCAGGTCGCCCGAGTTGAACTGCGGGGCCACTTTGTTCACGGTGACGGTCGCCGACGCATACTCGGCCTTCTCGGTCGTCTGGTCGGTCACCGAAGCGTTGATCGTGTCAATCTTCGACTCAACCCCGGCCGGGTTCCCCGAATAGGGATGCGTTGTCGAGAAAGTATACATGCCCGGGGCAAGATAGATGGTGGTCGGACCCGAGTTGTCGCCCCAGTCGATCGAGATCGTATTGCCGTCATTGCCGCCGGGGCTCGTGATTTTCCCGCTGAGCTGGACCGTACCCCCCTCGACGATGCTCGACGACGACAGCACCAGGCCGGGAGACGCGAACGTCGGTGCCGGACTGCTGACGGTGACGGTCGTCTCCGCCACGGCCGTCTCGCCACCCTGGTCGCTCAAGGTCACGCCGATCGTGTAGTAGCCGGCGGCCGGATCGGTCGTGTAGTCGTGCGGGGCGGAAAACGCATAAGACCCGGGCGGCAGCATCACAACACTCGCGGCCGATCCATCGCCCCAGTCGATCGTGGCCTTGAGAGTTGCCGAAGTGTTGGCATCCAGGAACGTCCCACTCACGATCACCGAGTCGTGCGGCACGGGCGTGGCATAAGTCAAGCCCGAGGAAACCGAGATCGTGGCGCCCTGCTGATAAAGATCGACGGCCTCGGCCCCCGTGATTCCCGAGCCAATCGCCCCGGCCGCTCCCACGATCAGGGCGCCGGTGTCAAAGCCGACCGAGGTGCCGAAGGCGTCGCCCGTGGTGGGTGTCGCCTCTTGCACGGCGCCGATCGCGCGGCCGAAGGTCGGGCTCGCGGGATCAGCGTCGAACAGGTAGGCGGCGCCGGCGTCGGGCGTGGCCAGGAAAGCCCCGGGCGCGCCGATCAGTGCCGTGTTCTGCGTGCCCGCGACCGAGGTGCCGAAGCCACCGCCGCCGCCATCGGGCTGCATGAACGTCTTGAGCAACAATCCCGTGGGATCAAAGAGGAACGCCGCGCCGGCGCCCTGGCCGGCCGTGTTGTCGTTTGGTGACCCGACCAGGATGTCGGCACCAACGGACGCAACCGCACTACCAAACCCGGTCGAGTCGGCCGGGTGTGGATTGATGATCGCCGCGTCTTCCGCTCCGCTCGTGCCGTCGAACAGGTAGACGGTCCCGGTGCCGGCACCCGCCGTACTGTCCGACGGCGCCCCGACGATCACATTGTTCCCGATCCCCGCGACCGCCGCGCCGAACTCGGAGCCGGCCTGTGAGTCGGGGTTCTTGATCTTCAGCAGCGGGTCACCGAGACCCGTCGCGATTGTGCCGCCCTCAAACTCGTAAGCCTCGCCGGTGCCGCCATCGCGGCCGGGCGCGCCGATCACGATATTCGTGTTGGTCGTGCCGACCGCGGCGCCGAAGTGTGCGTCGTTCAAGTCGTCGGGATTGGGGATCTCGAGCGTCGCCAGCAGCTCGCCAAAGGTTGTGCTCTCGTCATTCGCGTCGAACACGTAGGCCACGCCGTCGCCCGGCCCGGAAAGCGAGCTGCCGGGCGCCCCGACGACCAGGTCGTTGCCCACCACCGCCAGCGACGCGCCAAACTCATCGCCGGGCTCGGGGTTGGGGTCGGTGAACGTAAAGAGGAGCTGGCCGTAATTGTAGGTTGTGTCTGACTCGTTGGCGGTCGTGACACCGTCGTAAAGGTAGACCGCGCCCGTGCCGTCCTCAAACGGAGCACCGATCGCGACATTGCCGTAATTCGACGCCACCGACTCACCAAACCCGTCGCCCGGGGAAGGCGTCGTGTACGCAAGCGGCGGCGTGTAGTCGTTGGGAGTGAACACCGGCGCCACGTCGTCGACCATGACCGTGGCCGTGGCAATGTCGATTCCGCCGAACCCGTCGTTGACGGTCAAGGTCACGGTTTCGCGTCCCGGCGCGGCGTACGCGTGCATCGGCTCCGGCCCCGACGCGAACGTGTCGTCGCCGAACGACCAGAAGTAGGTGAGCGGCAGGCCGCTGGGGCTGGTCGAGCCCAGGCCGTCGAACGGGATCTCCGCTCCCGCGTTCACCGTGATGCTGGTAAACCCGATGACGGCGGATGGCGGCGCGTCGACACCATACTCCTGGGAGAATTCCGAGGTGTTGCCGCTGGGGTCGGTGGCTGTCGCCGTCACGAACTTGGCTCCGCCGGCCGGAGTCGGGAAGTTGAAGCTAAAGCTGAAGTAGCCCGTGTCGTCGGTCGTGACCGGCTCCGAGCCCAGCACGTACCGCCCCTCGCCAAAGCCCGAAGCATTCATTGATGAAAGCGTGTAGAAATCAAGCTCGAACGTCGTGTCCGGCGTGCTGGTCAAGGTGCCCGCGACGGTCGTCATGCCCCCCGCGCTCGAGACCGAGTTGAGCACCGGGAAATTCTGATAGTCGTTGGGCCCGACGTGCCCGGCCGAGTTGTTGAGCGTGACGCTGGTGCTGGACCCCAGGGCGATCCCCAGCCCGGTGCTCGAGAAGATCGAGTTGAGCCGGATCTCGTTGCCGGTCCCGCCCGTGGCGTCGACATACACGCCGGCGCCCGTCGAAAACGCGATCGTGTTGCCGGCGCCTGCGGCCGTGCCGCCGATCGTGTTATCGGACGAGCCCCCGTCGATCTGGATGCCGTTGCCGTTGCCGAGCGGGTTCAAACCCGTGATGTCGGTGCCGATAAAGTTGCCCTCGACGAGCGCGCCGGTCGCATCCGCGTAGAGCCCGATGCCGCCGGTGGTGTTGGCCGAAATGATGTTCCGGTACCCGCGCCCGTCCCCCCGATCACGACCCCGGGCGTTCCGCTCACCATCACGCCGAACGACGCATTGCCGACGGGCAAGGCGGCGGTGTAGTCGGTGCCGATGCGGTTGCCCAGGATCAAGACTGCCGTCGTGGTGCTTCCGGTGATCGACACACCCGACTGCGCATTACCCGAGATCACGTTGCCCGCGCTCTGGACCGTGGCGCCGATGGTGACGCCCGAGGCGTCGTCGATCGACACCCCGTCGCCCGTGTTGGGCAGCGGCTCGGTTCCGGTCTGGTCCGTCCCGATGTAATTGCCTTCGACCAGCGTGCTTGCCCCATCGCTGTCGATGTCAATGCCGTCGCCCTTGTTCCCCGAGATCACATTGAGACCCAGTGTGCCGACACCGCCGATGGTGGTGCCCGACCCGCCCGTGATGATGATGCCGCCGGTCAGGTTAGGCACGTTCGAGGTGCCCTTCATGTCGGTGCCGATCAAGTTCCCGGCCACAAGCGTTCCGGTCGGGTCGCCGTCCTCGACCATCACGCCTTCCGCGTTCCCCGAGATCAGGTTCCGCGCCCCGCCCACCGGCCCGCCGATCGTGTTGTCTGACGAAGCACCGTCGACCAGCACTCCGGCGCCCGAATTGCCGATCGCCATTGTCCCGTTCGTGTCGGTGCCGATCATGTTCCCCTGGACGAGGTTCTCGCCCGAGTCACTGATCTCCACGCCGTTGGTGTTGCCCGAGATCAAGTTTGTGGCCGCCAGGACGGTTCCGCCGATCGTGTTCCCCGAGCTCTGGCTGAGGTACACGCCGTCGCCGCCATTCGCCAGCGCGGTGGTGCCCATCGCGTCGGTCCCGATCCAGTTGCCCGCGATCAGATTGGAACCACCAGAGACGATATCCACTCCGTCGCCGCTGTTGCCCGAAATGACATTGCCGGCGCCCGCCGTGGTGCCGCCAATGGTGACTCCGGTCGAGGAGTCGATGCCCAGCCCGTAGGCGTAGGGACCCGCGACCGTGCCGGCGACGTCTGTGCCAATCAGGTTCCCCTCGACCAGAACGTTGCTGCTGCTCTGGATAGACACGCTCGAGATGACGTTTTGGTCCTGTGGGCTCGGGCCCCCGATCTGCCCCGCGACGTCGTTCCCGAGATACACACCGTTGCCGTGGACGCTGATGACGTTGCCCACGATGGTGTCAGCCGCCACCTCGCCGTCGACCGCGATGCCATTATTGGAGCCGCCGAGGATGCGGTTGCCCGCGCCCGTGCCGGGCACCGACGTCGCGCCGCCGATCGTGTTTCCGCCCGCTGTGTCTGCCAGCAAGACTTCGTTGAGGCCATTGTAGAGCGCGACAGTGCCCATTGCGTCCGTGCCGATGTGGTTGCCTTCAATAAGGTTGTCGGCCGCACCCGGATCGAGAATATAAATCCCGTTCCCCCGATTGCCCGAAACGACGTTTCCTGCGCCGGCGACCGAACCGCCGATCGTATTATCGGCGGCGTCTTCCAAGGTTACGCCCGAACCGCTCCCGTTGCCGATCGCCGCGGTACCGGAAACGTCCGTGCCGACATAATTGCCCTCGACGACGTCGCCCACGTCGCCATCCATCTCAACGCCGCCAAGGTTGCCGGAGATCACGTTCCGCGCGGCGGCGGTGGTACCGCCGATGGTGTTGCCGGTGGGGATCCCGTTATTGAAGTTGAGCCAGACGCCCGAATTGGTGGCGCCGGCGATCGCTTGGCCATCGGCGTTCAAGCCGATCAAGTTCCCCTCGACAACGTTGTCGGCCGGGTCGTCGTTCGCGTTGAAGCCGGAAATCAAGACCTGGTTGCCGGCCCAGAATGAGTCGGTGCCGTCGTTCCCGGCGATCACGTTGCCTGCACCGGAAGCCGTGCCGCCGATCGTGTTGTGGGCCGTGGAGATCCAGAGCCCTGTGCTGTTGCCCAGCGAGACGGTGCCGGTCACGTCGGTGCCGATGTAGTCGCCTTCGACGACGTTTCCAGCCGCGCCCGTATCGAACTCCACACCGGCAAAGCCACTTCTTGCGATGGTGTTTCGTGCCGCGGTGGTTGTGCCGCCGATCGTATTGCCGGTGGCGCCGTTCGCGACTTCCACACCGTCGCTGGCGTTGGCAATCGCCATTGTGCCCATCAAGTCGGTGCCGATCAGGTTGCCCTCGACCAGGTTTCCGGTGGTGCCCGAGCCGGAGATCTCGACGCCGTCGCCCGTGTTGCCGGAGATGACGTTGCCGATCGCCATCGTGCCAGTCGTGTCGGTGCCGATCAGGTTGCCGGAAGCGCCGCCATCAATCTCGACGCCCGTGCCGTTGCCGATCGCCACTGTGCCCAGCAGGTCCGTGCCGATGGAGTTGCCGTCGACAAGATTTCCGGTCGCTAAGAGCGCCGGTGAAGTAAATCCCGTAGCGGATGTTGCCGCTGATGATGTTGCGGGAGCCGCCGACCGTACCGCCGATCGTGTCGCCCGAGGCTGACACGTCGATCCCGTCGGTCTGGCCGCTGGCGAGTTCCGGGCCGGTCGTGCCGATAGAATTGCCCAGGAACACGTTATCGCCGCCGCCGCTGTCGCTGATCCCGGTGGTGTTGCCCGAGATGAAATTGCCGAGGTTCACGCCCGAAACGGCGGTCAATCCGCCGATCGTGTTGCCTCCAGCCCCTGTATCCAGCTCGATACCCGTGCCATTGCCCAGCGGCTCACTGTAAGTGGTGTCGACGCCGATCAGGTTGCCTTCGACCAGGTTGCCCGTGGCGCCTGCACTGGTGAATCGAATGCCGTAACCGGCATTGCCGCTGATCAGGTTGCCGCCGCGGATTGCGCCGTGGCTTGTGCCGCCGATCGTGTCGCCCGAGGTTGACACGTCGATCCCGTCGCCGGTGTTGCCGAGGGCGACTGTGCCCGTCGCGTTCGTGCCGATCAGATTCCCTTCAATCAGGTTGCCGCCGCCACCGCTGTCGCTGATCCCCGTCGTGTTGCCCGAGATCAAGTTCGAGCCGCCGGTGAACGGGTAATAAGTCCCTGTCACTCCGCCGATCGTGTTTCCCGAGCCGCCCGAATCGACCTCGACGCCAATTGAGTTGGCAAGCGCAATCGTACCCGCGCCGTCGGTGCCGATCATGTTCCCCGCGACGAAGTTGCGAAATGATCCGCTGATGGCGACGCCGTCGGCGGTGTTTCCGGAGATCAGGTTCCCCATGCCGGCGGTTGCGCCGCCGATCGTGTTGTCGTTCGCCGACACGAATATTCCGGTCGAGTTGGGCAGTGCAAGGGTACCGGCTTTGTCGGTGCCGATCTTGTTCCCGGCGATGATCGTGTCCGTCGTCCCGAAGTCGAGATAGATCCCGTATCCGGTGTTGCCCGAGATCAGGTTGGCATCGCCGGAGACCGTGCCGCCGATCGTGTTCTCGGGCGAGTCGTCGATCAACACACCGGTCTCGTTGGGGACTGCAAACGTGCCTGAGATGTCGGTTCCGATCAGGTTTCCCGCGATCACATTCTTGACGGACTGTACCACGACGTCCTGTCCGTTGATCACGACTCCAGTCTCGGTATTCCCCGAGATCAGGTTGCCCCAGCCCGCGGCGGAGCCGCCGATCGTGTTGCCATAATCTGCTCCCAAAATGCCCACGCCATCGTCGTTCCCCAGCGCGGCGGTTCCGGACGCATCGGTGCCAATCAGGTTGCCGGCGACCACGTTCACGTATGCGGACTGGCCTTCGATCTCAACGCCAAGGGAGCTGTTCCCCGAGACCAGGTTGCCTGCACCGGAAGTCGAGCCGCCGATCGTATTGCTGCCCGAGTCGTTCACCAGCACGCCATCGCCTGTGTTGGGCACGGCGAGGGTACCGGAAACGTCCGTGCCGATCTTGTTGCCCGCGACGACGTTCCTCGCCGTCCCGATGTCAGTGATGCTCACACCACCGCCGGTGTTTCCCGAGATCAGGTTGCCTGCACCGGAAGTCGAGCCGCCGATCGTGTTCTGCGTCGAACCGCCGTGGACCCAGACGCCGACCGAGTTGGGCAGCGCGAGGGTTCCTGCGACGTCGGTGCCGATCAGGTTGCCCTCGACCACGGTGCCAGTGACATCGTATATGTCCACGCCGGTGTAATCGCCCGAGATCAGGTTGCCCGCGCCGGAGGCTGTACCACCGATCGTGTTGCCGGAGTCGCCGGGTCGATTACCACGCCGTCGCTGCCGTAAGCGACCACGGTGGCGGCCGGCAGGATCGCGGCGTCGCCGGCCGCATTCGTGCCGATCTCATTTCCCGCCACCACGTTTCCAGACGACCCGGCGCCTGCGATGTAGACGCCGTCGCCCGAGTTGCCGGAGATGACGTTCCCCTGCGCCTGAGGCGGTGCCGCCCACGGTGTTGTCGGTCGAGCCTTCGTTGATCAAGATGCCGTCGGTTCCGTTTCCCAGCGGATTGCCGCTCGGGTCGAACGCCGTGGTTCCCGTGAAGTCGGTGCCGATCAAGTTTCCCTGAACCGTGGTCTCGGTTCCGCCAAGGATGAGAACGCCGGCGCCGGTATTGCCGGAAATGAGATTGCCGGAACCGGAGGCCGATCCACCGATCGTGTTGCCGGTGGCGCCGGAGTCGATTTCGACGCCATCGTTATCATTTCCTAATGGCATATCGTTTGAGTCGAACGCGGTGGTGCCCGTGACATCGGTGCCGATCGAGTCGCCTTCGACCAGGTTGTCGTCGCCGCTGATTTCCACGCCGTCCTGCAGGTTGCCCGAGATCAGGTTACCCTCGACGGCGATCGTGCCACCGATCGTGTTTTGGCCAGCACGGGAGTCGATCTGGACGCCCTCGTTTTCGTTGCCGATCGAGTCGCCGTTTGGGTCGAGTGCGGTGGTGCCGGTGGAGTCGGTGCCGATCGAGTTTCCTGCCACGAGGTTGCTGCTGCCTGCGAGCTCAACCCCGTCGGAGTCGTTATCCGAGACGAGATTTCCCGCGCCTGCGACCGTGCCGCCGATGGTGTCGCCATTCGCGGTGTCGACGACAATTCCGGAGCCTGAATTCGGCAGAGCGGCGAGACCGCCGGTTTGCAAGCCGATCTGGTTGCCTTCGATCAGGTCGCCGCCGGTGCCTGTGTCGTTGATTCCGTTGTCGTCGCCAGAGATCAGATTACCTGCGCCGGTGCCCGGCGTGCTCGTCAGGCCGCCGATCGTGTTGCCGCCGGCGCTCGCATCGATTTCGATGCCGTCCGTCACGTTGCCGCTGGCGCTCGTGCCGGTGTAATCGGTACCGATATAATTGCCGACAACCAGATTGCCGGTGGCACTGAACCTTTCGAGCACGACGGCTGGTCCGGCGTTTCCCGAGATCACGTTGCGGGCACCTGAAATCGTGCCGCCGATCGTGTTTCCGGGGGCATTGATCTCCACGCCATCGCTGCCCTGGCCGTCCTCAAGCGAGTAGATGCCGGAGGAATCGATGCCGATGTAGTTGCCTTCGACCAGGTTTGCGGTTGCGGAGGAATCGATCCCCACGTCATCGAGGCCGGCGCCCGAGATGACGTTTCTGGCCTGCGCCGTCGTGCCGCCGATTGTGTTTCCCGAGGCGGACTGATCGATTTGTACGCCGTCCGCGCCGAAGTTCAAGGTCGACGGATTGAACAGAGCGACTGTGCCGGTCAGGTCAGTGCCGATATAGTCGCCTTCGACAATGTTGGCGGTGGCGCCGCCGCCAGTGATCTCGACACCGTCTTGAATGTTGCCCGAGATCACATTGCGGCTGCCCGAGACTGTGCCGCCCACCGTGTTGCCCGTGGCGGCGGAGTCGATCTCGACGCCGTCGTTGTTGTTGCCTATCTGTTGGTCGTTCGAGTCGACGGCCGTCGTGCCGGTGATATCCGTCCCGATAAAGTTTCCTTCGATCACGTTGTCGGTCGTGTTCGAACCGTCGAGCAGGATGCCGTCGGCGGCGTTGCCGGAGATGATGTTCCGAGCGGCCGCGACCGTGCCGCCGACGGTGTCGCCCGATACCCGCTGGAGCTCCACGCCGTTGCCGGAGTTGCCATAGGCGGTGCGGGACCCGGTCGCGTCGAGGCCGATCACGTTTCCTTCGAGCAGGTTGCCGGAATCTTCCGCGTCGTAGATGCCGTCGCCGCCGTTTTGCGAGATCAAGTTGCCGGCGCCGGAGACATCGCCGCCGATCGTGTTGCCGGAGCCGGCCTGGTAGAATGCGACGCCGCCGAATTGATTGCCGAGAGTAAGCGAGGTGTCGAGACTGGTCCCGATCATGTTGCCTTGCACGGCGTTGTCGCCGGAGGAGCTATCGATGGTGACGCCGTAGCCGTTGCTCCCGGTGATCACGTTGCCCGGAGCGGTGCCGACGGTCGTTGTCACGCCGCCGATCGTGTTGTCCGTGGAACTATCGCCGAGGGCGACACCCGTGTCGTTGCCCAGGTCGTCGCCAGTTGAATCGGTGCCGATCAGGTTTCCTTGCACGAGGTTGTCGGAGGTGCCGGAGCCGTCGATGTCGACGCCGTTCACGTTTTCCGCGATCACGTTGCCTGCCGCTGCAACGGACCCGCCGATCGTGTTGAACGTGGAGCCGGATTCGATGTCGACGCCGTCGGCCGCATTGCCCATGACGGCGCTGTCGGAGAGGTTGGTGCCGATGTCATTGCCCAGGACGACGTTGTCGCCCGAGAAGTTCATCATCACGATGCCGGCGCCGCCGACGGAGGCGTTGGATGGGTTGGGCTGCGTGTCGGAGATGACGTTGAGCGCGCCGGCGACGGTGCCGCCGATCGTGTTATCCGACGAGTCGTCAATCTCGACGCCGTAGAAGTAGTTGCCCAGGGCCAAGTCGCCGGTCATGTCGGTGCCGATCAGGTTGCCGACGATGAGGTTGTCTCCGCCGAACGAGTCGGTGATCACGATGGCGGAGCTCGAGTTGGCCGAGATGACGTTGGCGGCGGCGTCGGTGGTGCCGCCGATTGTGTTGCCTATGGAGCTATTCAGGATCTGGACACCCGTGCCATTGCCCAGCGGAAGCGTGCCGGTCGCATCGGTGCCGATATAGTTGCCTTCGATGAGATTGTCAGAAGCGGCCTGGACGAGAATGCCGTTCTGGGAGTTGCCGGAAACCAGGTTGCCTGCGCCGGAGAGCGTGCCGCCGATCGTGTTGCCGGATGAGCCGGAATCGAGCTCGACGCCGTTGAGGTTGGCAACTGCCGCGTTGCCGGTTGCGTCGGTGCCGATGTAAGAGGCTTCGATCGTGTTGTCCGTCGTCTCGACCAGGACGCCGGCACCGGCGCTGAAAGCGTTGATCGCCAGCGCAGACACCACGCTGCCGTCGGAGCCGGTGTCGAGCACCAGGCCGTTTGCGCCGTGCCGGCGCCTGCGCCGTCAATATCGATCAGTGGCGCATTCGTATATCCCGGCTGGCTTGTACCGTCGATTGTGACCGGCACGGCGATGTTGGGCAGAGCTGACGCTGGGGCGATCGTCCAGACGCCCGTGGTCATGTTGTAGCCCGGGTCGGTCGTCGGGATGTCGAAATCGATTGTGTTGGGCCCGGGCCCGGAGTCGTTGCTCTGCGTCAGTGCATAGCGCAGCGACCCCGTATCGCTGGCGCTGTCACTCGTATCAGTGACGACAAACGTCGACAGCATCATCCGCCTGTCGAGCAGAAGGAAATCCGGCAGAAACGGCTTCCGCTTCGGTCGCTTGGCGGCCTCTCGTCGCCGCATGCTTCGATTCCATTGCTTGCCCGGGCGGTAGCTCGGCCCGCCGGCGCCTGGTCCCTCTGGTGTTGACATCGAACGAGCCTCGGTTTTCGGAAGAGATCCAGAATCAAGGTGCCAGATTCAAACGCACGAAACGCGTTCAGCCTCCCTGGCGTCGGCCGCGGTTTCGCAAGTTACACTCGAAGGCTGCGCTTCTTTGCGAGCCAGTTTCGTTTTCGCCACGTCCCCATGGCGAACCGCCCAGGCGCTCAGTCAAAGGGCGCAAGACACCGCGCAGCAATGCGAGCAGTGGGATAGCAGAAAAGTCATTCACTTACGGGTTCCGTCTCGTCAATTGTTCTGACCTGCGAGATCGTTGCCCGCAACGGAGGTCACCGCGATCTCGGCATGCCTCTGGTAAGGCGCGACTTGCACCGGAATAACAGTTGGCGTCGATTCCGCGAACGGGGCCACGGTATGACTGAGGCTCAGCGGCAGACGTTGCTCCAGGCACTCGAGCGCCACCTTGCGGCCGCGCCGCCGTATGTGAGAGCCGCGAGAATCCGGTTTTTCAGAATCACGCCATATTGAGATCCAAGAGCGAATCATGGGTCAAAACCTCGCGAAATTAAGAAAGAATCACGATGTTTCACGGGTTGATGCGGACCGATGGGAGACAGTACCGGTGTTGTGCGGTGGATCTGACTCGGCTCCTCCAAGAATTTCGAACGCGGGCTCGCGACACGCAGCCGGCACGGTCGCGTGAGGCTGTACCGGTGCGGTCTGGCGGCCTTGCTAACATCTTCGACGTCTTCGATATGCATCGCCGGCGATCGGGTGCTGGGGGTCGTGAAACCGTGGTTTGCTCAGGAGACCTCCAGCCCCGTTCGGCCGTGCGATTTGTACCTCATTGAGTGAAAACGGGGAAAAGGATAGCCGGCTCAGGGGATTGGCCGTGACTGGCTTGGCTGGACGTGACGCCCGGCGGAAGCGTCGGGTTAAGGTCCTGCGGCACGACCGGCCCGTTCTTGATGGCGGGAGTGAGGATCGCCCCCGCTGAGTAGGACGAAAGCGACAGCCGGTATTCCAGGTTCTCCAGTACCAGGCTCGTGCCCTGCCGGCGCTGGCGAGCGGAATCCGCCCGAACGATCCCCAAAGCACGTGAAGCCGTCGCGATCCAGTTTCGTGCCATGATCAAAGCCTCCCAAAAAGAGCGACGTGAGTCTGATTCAACCCCGAGGTGCGTGTCTCAAGAGACCCTACCGGCAGTTCCCGGCGGATCTGACTGGACCGTCGGAAATTTTTCTTCTCGTTCCAATGCTCTCTCGTTCCCACGCTTGGGCGCCGGAACGCTCTGCGTCGTCGGACCGGCGGCGCAGCCTTTGGGCAGCTCCTCGCCACGCCGCGCGAAATTGCATTCTCGATCGCGAGGCCTTCTCGCTCTCGGCTCCGTCACGAGCCTTCCGATTGCGCCCACCGTCGGGTTCCCAGTCGTTGTGAGGCTGACGACGGCCTGAATCACCTGAGCTGATCATAGTGAACAAAATTCATTCGCAGTGGCACGTTTTGCGGGGTCTATGATGCGAACTTTCTAAGTCGCCCCCGGGAAAACGTAAATCTATTCCGATCATCCTATCCTCACTTGGCTTACGCATGGCTGCTCCTCGCCTTGTGTGCCAGACGCACACTGCGCTGCGTGGCACTTTTTGGCACTCCCTGGGCAAATTCTCAAGCATCCGTACACTAGTGTAAATTGGCGGCCGTGCGAGGCGCCCGTTGACCTCGGCGCCGAGAACAACGGACGGCTTGTTGAGTCCGGGGTCTCACCCATACTCGCGCCATCGACGAAAGAATGTCGTCGAGACCGGAGGTTAAACGGCGGAAACTTGATAATGGAAGAAGGATTCATGCACTGCTTTGGTATTGATAGTGGAATGGAGAGCCGCGCTCTCGCTCTACCATGTATGATGAACAATTCCGTCGATTCCCTTGCCAAATGAAAGAAGAATTCGTCCGTTTCGAGTCCCGCCATGCGCAAGCGAACGCGACCCCCCGCGCGCTTCCTCTCCTTGCGAAGGGCGGGGCCAGGGGCATGAAGGGCGGCATACGCCAGTGATCCGATCGAAACGCCGCAAGAAAGCGAACGCGACCCCGCGCGCTTTCCCCCCCTTGCAAAAGGGGGCCAGGGGGGGGTGGGGCCCACGCGATGTCGCAGCCGAGCCGCTGATCCGATCGACCCGCCGCGAGCCAGCGAACGCGACCCCGGCCACCTTTCCCCCCCTTGGAAAGGGGGGGCCAGGGGGGGTGGGGCGCAAGCGATGTCGCAGCCGAGCCGCTGATCCGATCGACCCGCCGCGCGCATGCGGCGACAACATCGTGGACGCTCCGCCGCTCGACCGGTTATCGTGGAGTACCGTCGATTCTCCCGCCGAGTGAGTGAGTCCGTGACGCTTCGAATCACACCGAAATCACGCCCTGTTCCTTCGAGGTTTGCGATGCCGCTCGAATCCGCCGATCCCACGAGTGCGACCCTGCTGGGCCGCGTCGGTCTGGGCCCGAGCGACCACGTGGCCTGGGCGCGGTTCGTGGACCTCTACGGCTCGCGGATCCGGGGCTGGTGCCGGCGCTGGGGCTTGCAGGAAGCCGACTCGGAGGATGTCACGCAGGACGTGCTCTTGCGCCTGTCGCAGAAGCTGCGCGCGTTCCAGTACGACCCCTCTCGCAGTTTCCGCGGCTGGCTGCGCACGGTGACCCAGCACGCCCTAGCCGACTTCCTCGCCCAGCGCAAGCGTCAATGTTCCGGCAGCGGCGACGACGCGGTGCTCGAGCAGCTCCAGAGCGCCCAGGCGCGCGAAGACTTGATCGATCACCTCAAGGACCAGTTTGACTCCGAGATCGTGGCGCTGGCTTCTGCCCGCGCCCGGGCCCGGGTCGAGGCGCAGACGTGGGAGGCGTTCCGCCTCATGGCCTATGAAGGTCTTTCCGGCGAAGACGTCGCGGCCCGCCTGGGAATGAACCGGGCAACCGTCTTCAAGGCCAAGAGCCGCGTCCTGGAGTTCATCCGCGAGGAGATCAAGCAGCTCGACGGTCCTTCGTAGGACGAGAAACCATGAATCGACTCGGCGACGCCCCCACCGATCTGCTCTTCGGCTTGATCGCGCTCCACAACGACCTGGTCGCGCCCGAGGTCATTTCCGCCGCGCTCGAGGCGCGAGGCATCGAGCCCGGCCGCACGCTGGCCGACACCCTGGTCGCACAAGGCGCTCTCTCGGCCGGACAGCGCGAGCTGATCGAATCGCTTGCCGGCGAGTGCGTCAGGCGGCACGACGGTGATACCCGCAAGACCATCTCCACTCTGATCGCATCTCCTTCCGCGCAAGCGCGGATGGAGCAAATCGGCAACATCGAGCCGACCGACAGCATGACCGCGGACTTGTCGCCCGGCTCGACCGTCGCGGTAAACGGAGAAACCGCCGCCCACCACGATCTCGACCGCACCCTGGCACCCTCCCCTGGCGCGGTGGATCTGTCCAGAGCGCAGATCGCCGGCTACGAGATCCTCGAAGTGCTGGGGGTCGGCGGCATGGGGGTCGTCTACAAGGCGCGGCAGCCGCGGCTCGACCGGTTCGTCGCGCTCAAGATGATTCGCGGCGGAGCCAGCACGCGCCCGGAGGACCTCGCCCGATTCGAGTTCGAGGCAAAAGCCGTCGCCGCGATCGAGCACTCCAACTTCGTCCGGATCTTCGAGATCGGCGAACACGAGGGGCTTCCCTATTTTTTGCTCGAATACCTCCCCGGGGGCAGCCTCGCCAAGAAGATCGACGGCAAGCCCCAGCCGTTTGACGAGGCCGCGCGGATCGTCGAGGTCCTCGCCCGTGCGATGCATGTCGCGCACGAGCACAAGGTGATCCATCGCGACTTGAAGCCGACCAATATCCTCTTCGCCGCCGACGGCACCCTGAAAATCGCCGACTTCGGGCTGGTGAAGCGCCTCGAGGATGACTCGGGGCACACGAGCAGCGGCTCCATCCTGGGCACGCCCAGCTACATGGCTCCGGAACAGGCGCGCGGCGAGAGCCAGCGCGTCGGGCCCGCCGCCGATCAATATGCCCTGGGTGCAATCCTCTACGAGCTGCTCACCGGCCGGCCCCCCTTCCAGGGAACTTCCGTGCTGGACACGCTCGATATGGTCCGCAGCCGTGAGCCCGTGCCTCCCTCGCAGCTCCAGCCCAAGACGCCTCGCGACATCGAGACGATCTGTCTCAAGTGCCTGGAAAAGGACATCTCGCGCCGTTATCCCGACGCCCTGGCCCTCGCGGAAGACCTGCGCAAGTTCCGCGCCGGCGAGACGATTGTGGCACGTCCCGTCTCCGATGCCGAGCGCGTGAAGCGGTGGTGCCTGCGCAACAAGACGGTCGCCAGTCTGATCGGTACCGTGGCCGCTCTGCTCTGCTTGGGTCTGGTCGGCTCGGCGGTCGCTGCCGTGGTGTACCGCGAGCAAGGCCTGGCACTGGCGGCGGCCAATACACGGGCTGAGGACAAGCGTCAAGAGGCCGAGCGCAAGGAACAGGTCGCCGTCGCCGCCGCCCGCGCGGCCAACGTACAAAACCGCCGTGCGGTGGAAGCTCAGCTCGATATGATCGATCTCCTGCGGTACAAGCTGCGGTTCGTGACCGCAATCACTCTCGCCGAGCGCAAGGAGCTGCTCGACAAGGCGAGCGGTCGACTGGAAGAGGCGGCGCAGGCGATGACTAACCTGCGCCGCGACGTGGACTGGCGCCGGAAGACGAAGGAAGCAACTGGCGATCGCTGGCGAAGGCGCGCCAGTACCAGGGTGCCATCCATCTATCGCGCAACCAGGTCAAGGAGGCTCTCGCAGAATTCCACCAGGCCGAGGAAATCATCACCAAGCTCACCGTCGCCGATCCGGCTGACCTGGTCATGCAGGTCAACTTGATAAAAATCAAGCGGCAGCTCGGCTACCTCACCATGGATCAGCTCGGCGACACCGAGGGGGCCCAGAGTTACTTCAAGCCGGCGATTGAACTCAGCAAGGCATGCCTGGCCAATGAGCCTGACAGCGACGCGTTCAAGAGTGAGCTGGCGAATTCGGTGGGCGGGCTGGCGAAGTCGGAAGCGAATCTCGGTCATCTCGAACAGGCCCGCGATCTCTTTCGCCAGGAGATCGAGATCCGGGAGTCCTATTCCCCGGCCCACGCCGGCAAGTTGGAGAACCGGCGCGAGCTCGCCGGCTTCATCGCGGAACGCGCCGCGATGTATGTACGAAACGGCGACAACGAGGAAGCGCTGCGCCTCTACGACAAGGTGGCATCGCTGCGCAGCCAGATCGCGGCCGAACAGCCAGATCTCTGGCCGGCCCAGAACGACCTCGCCCTGTCGTTGAACAATCAAGCCTCGATGCGATTTCCGAACGGAAAACAGCCTGCCCTCGCCCGCGGCTTCCACCGCAACGCGCTGGAAATCCTGAGGAAACGGGCCAAGGCCGACCCCGAGGACGCCGCGAACAAGAAGGTGCTTGCCGAGACGCTCTATTACGAAGCAACGTGCGCCATGTACGCAGGCGACAAGGCCGGCGCCGCCGCTGGATTCAAGGAAGGCCTGGCGCTTTGCAAGCAGCTCGTGAAGCAAACGGATCCCAAGGGCATGCAGTTTAACCTCATGCTTGCGCTGGGCCGTTGCGGCGAGCACGTCGAAGCTTCGAAGATTGCGCGTTCGCTGGTTGCGACGCCTCCAAAAGATGAGAATATTTACATCCAGTCCGCCATGGGCTACGCGGTTGCCTCGGCCGCAATCGGGGACGATAAGCAGGCAAGAGAGCGTTACACGTTTATCCAGGCCGCCTTCGGCTACGCAGTCGCGTCGGCCGTAGCAGCCGCTGATAAGCAGGCAAAAGAGCACTACACGACCGCAGCCCTCGAATGCCTGCAGAGCGCCGCGAATCGCGGCTGGAAAGACGTCGAGACTTTGAAGCACGACACCGACCTCGAGCCCATCCGCAACGACCCCGGTTTTCAAGCCCTTCTCAAGGAAGTCGAGACAAAGGTGTCAGGAACCGTAAAATGAAAAGACGAAGAACATGGATCGATCCATCGCACGTTTCTGTTTCGCCGCGACGCTCGGCATCATACTGAATGCCGCCGAATGCGCGGCGCCGACACGCCAGTCCGCTGGACCAACGCCATCCTCCGCCAGAAACCGGAATGGTACGCCTCGGCCGGGGCGCGCGCCGTCGCCGACAACGTCCTGGGGTGGCAATCATCCGAGGGGGGTTGGCCCAAGAACACGGACCTTGCCGCTGCACCTTCGCCGGAAGCCCTCGCTGAACTGCGGCGGCATGGCGGCACCAACACCATCGACAACGGCGCCACCACCACGCCGTTGCGATTTCTCGCCCTGATGGTGCTCTCGACGCGAGACCCCCGCTACCGCGCGGCCTTCGATCGCGGCTTTGACTACCTGCTCGCCGCCCAGTATCCAGGCGGCGGCTGGCCGCAGTATTTCCCGCTCCGCAAGGGCTACTACACCCACATCACCTATAACGACGACGCGATGGTCAACGTACTGACCCTCCTGCGCGATGCCTCCGCCGCCAAGCCCCCGTTTGACTTCGTGGACCCCGACCGCCGTGCCCGGGCCGCCGCCGCCGTGGCCCGAGGCATCGACTGCATCCTGCGCACCCAGATCAAACAGAACGGCAAGCTCACCGCCTGGTGCGCCCAGCATGACGAAACGACGCTCGAGCCTGCTCCGGCGCGCAACTTCGAGCCTCCCTCGCTCTCCGGCGGTGAAAGCGTCGGCATCGTCCGCTTCCTGATGGAGGTCGAGCAGCCCACGCCCGAGATCATCGCCGCCATCGAAGGCGCCGTGGCCTGGTTCCAATCTGTCGCGATTCACGGCGTGCGCCTCGAGGAGTTCACCGGCGCCGACGGCAAGCGCGACAAGCGCGTCGTCACCGACCCCAAGGCCGGGCCTCTCTGGGCGCGGTTCTACGAGCTGGGCACGAATCGCCCCATCTTCACCGGGCGAGACAAGGTCCTTCGCTACGCACTCAGCGAAATCGAGCACGAGCGCCGGAATGGGTATAGTTACTACGTCACGGGCCCCGCGAGCCTCCTCGGCAAAGATTACCCTCGCTGGCGTATGAACCGACTTCATCGCATGAGAAGCAGGGTTGACAGCGGAACGGAAACGATCCGCGGGTCGTCGGTTCCCGGGTCGTCCAGCATGGTCACCAGAACGCCGAAGGGCGCGTTGTAGTGAGCTTTTTCGACGAAGGACCGCAGGCCGAGGGTGTCGCGGTGATCGATCCGGCGGCGGTACTTCACTTCGACCGGAATGCGCTGCTCACCGACTGTCAGCACGAAGTCGACTTCGGGCTCTGCGCTGCGCTCCGGGAAGTGCGCCACATCCAGGCCGATCAAGGAGCGGAAGAAGTACCCCACGACACTCTCGGCGATGTGCCCCGCGAGATCGTATAAATGCGGCGATGCGGCCAGGCCCTCCGGATCGAACGGGATCACCTCTTGCAGCCACGCTGCGCAGCATCGGGTCACACAGGCAAAGTTTGGAACTGCCGCGCCGTCGTTTGAGACGCAGCTCCAGCGGCTCGATCAGTCGGATCAAGAGCGCACCATCAAGGAAGCGGAGATACGCCAGGATCCGTTGCCAGCCTACGTTGGCGCTCATCGCTCGCCTGATCTCGTCCAGGTACATCGCTTGTGAAGGCGACTGCCCGATATAACGGCACGCCAGACGAAATACTTCTCCCAGCAGATGCTCGTCGCGCTTCTGGCCCCGCGAACCCATCCGCAGGTCGTGAGTGATCGCCCTGCGAATGACGGTCTCGCTCAAGAAGTCAGCCAGCTCGCCCCAGGGTATATCTGCCCTCACCTGGGCCACCGGATACGCGCCCCGCTCGGCGAATGCCTGGAAAGCTCGATCGCGCACCGCGCGATGCGTTTCGCCGTGCGCCGCACGCGCTCGCCAGAACATTTTGTCCTTGAGCGGAGCGAGGCCGTTGGGAGGAAGGCACGGCGGAACGTCGCCGAATCCGCGCAGGGCGGCGATTTCTCGTAGCAAGAGCGGCCCCATCTCGATCGTCTGGACTCGCCCTGCCAGACTGTCGTGCCCCGAATCGATCCGCAGCGCGCTGCTTCCGGTTACCATCGCCCGCACTTTGCCGAGGTCGACGAGATGCTTCACCTGGGGCGCCGAATCGGGGAGATTCTGCACCTCATCGAGAAAGAGAAAAGGCGCGCGGCTCACCGCGGCAGCGCTATTCGAGAGTCTCGCCCAGCACGTTGTGCACGTACCAGTCGACAAGCTCGACGATTGGAGTCGCTAGCCGCTTCAAGTTGCTGAGATCGTCAATTTGAAGACGGAACAGCCGCTTCGGGTCGACCCCGTCGCGGATGAACTGCTCGACCACCTGGGTGAGCAGCGTCGTCTTGCCAACCTGGCGCGGGCCGCGCAGGACGACCGCCGGTGCCAGCCCGCCCGACAGCCGATGGTAAACCGGCTCGAACGCCGATCGTCGAAACGATGGAAGCCCGGCGATCGGCTCGCCGAGCCACCACGGATTGGCGTTCCTGACGACTGTCTCCAGCCCTCTTCCCAGAAGTTGAGAAAGTGAGACTTGCTTCATGATCTCCGGCTCTTGACGGATAGAAAAGCAAAGCCGATCTTCCCATCGGATCGAGACGGGAACAAGCTGGTACGAGCGGCTGGCGTTCCGATGTGCGGCCGAAATGAGTGGCTGATACTCACTCGAGCCATCTGCAACGTGTTCGCCCCCAGCGGGCAGATGCTCGTGATGATCGGAGGCGGCGCGACTTTCACGTTCTGGGATGTCGCGGCCAATCGGTGGCGACCGACGCCGGAACTGGAAGCCGAGGCATCACGCGCTTGGTCGATCGCATTTTCTCCTGACGGCCGGACTCTGGCCGCCGGCGGAGCGATCAGGGACGGCGAGAATGGATACGAGCACGGCCAGCCGGCGTTAACATTTTCGACATCGTTGCGCCGTGATCGTGTATGCTGATCGACCGGACGTTGCTGGTGCGGCCAAACGGTGCGCCCGCTCACCCCAAGGGTCCTGCCTGCACGGCTTGCTCACGCCAACCGTGCGGCGACAAAATGGAGGCTATCGGCGCGTGCTCCCTTTTGGGTAAAGTAGGATGGCATCGGGATTATCGGCGCGCCCCACGAGCACTGGCCGGCCGGGGTGCCGACCGCCGCATCACCGGGCCGGTGGGTCCGCCATCAACTTGCGGTCTGGAACCACACATTCGGGCGTTCGGATACTCGTGCATAACATCGGTGGGTCGCCTGTCCCACAATTGACACCGGGGCAGCCTCGTCAGATGCTCGGCGAGGCGATCAACCACCTCAAGTCGTTGCCGCGAGACGCGGCACGACGGGCTGATGCGTTCGAGGCTTTGGCCCGACAAATCGAAAATCATTCGGGCGGTTCCTGGAGTGCCGCTCGCGGCACAGGCACGGACGGCTCGGTCATTTTCATCGGGAGACAAGGTGAGGGCCTCGTCGTCGTGCCAGACGGTCGTATCTTTCGGGGCGCGATCGGTCGAGGCATCGACATCATCGCCAACGGCCTTCGGCCCGACCTCGGCTCTCTAATACCGCTCGATTAACCAGGAGGCGCATGAGAATGACTGGCACACTTCTCAACTGTGATGAGGCTATTCGGTACATCGAGCAAATTGAGGACCCAGTGACGAAGAACCTCGTTAATATGGCTTTTGTTCATTTGGTCAAGAGGGTTCATGTCGAGAAGCGAGATCTGCCGGGAACCGACGTCGACATGCTGTTCCTCGTGAATTCTCTCAAGGATTTCTTCGCCGAACATGATGTCATTGCTCGCACGCTTGAGGGAGAGAAGGTGGGGGCATGGTTTGACGGGATGTGACGTCAAGCACACCCCTCGCCGGTCGAAAACCGCAACTTTCATCGGACTCTGTGTTGCCGCGTCCTCGTGCCGCGTGCCGAGATAGCGTCCAGCCGCCAGACGACAGCGGCGAATTACGCACATTTCGCCGCCACCCACCACGGCGACCCCACCCGCGGCCGCGCCCTCTTCGCCGATCCCAAACGCCTCGCCTGCACACGCTGCCATCGCGCGCGCGGTCAAGGCGGCGATATCGGCCCTGATCTCTCCGACATCGGCGGCAAGTTCGATCGCCCCTTGCTCGTCGAGTCGATACTCGAGCCCTCTCGCCAGATTGTCGAGGGCTACCGCACCACGACGATCGCCACCAAGGACGGCCGGATCTTCAGCGGCATCGCCAGGGATGAAACGCCCGCGGGTCTGGTGCTTGTCGACGCCGACGGCAAGAAACACCCCGTGCGCTCGGGCGAAATCGAACTCCGAAAGCTCGACACCACCTCCCTCATGCCCCCGAGCCTGGCCGCCGCGATTTCACCCGCGGAATTCGCCGACCTGATCGCCTTCCTCGAAACCCTGCGCTCCTCCGGCCCGATCACGTTGCCTGAGGGCTTCACCTGGGCGCGACTGACTGAGGAAATCAGCGGCGCGACCGCGATGGCGATCGCCCCCGACGGCCGCGTCTTCGTCTGCGAGCAAACCGGCGCGCTCCGCGTCGTCAAGGGCGACCGCTTGCTCGCAGCTCCCTTCCTCACCCTCGCAGTCGACAGCACCTGGGAACGCGGGCTGATCGGCGTGGCGATCGACCCACAGTTCGCCGGCAACAGCTACGTCTACGTGAACTACGTCATGCGCAAGCCTTACCCTCATCACCGCTTGAGCCGCTTCACGGCGCGAGGAGACATCGCAGACCCAAACAGCGAGAAAATCCTCCTCGAAGGCGACGACCAGACAAAGATGGGCGGCGTTACACCCAATGGCCATCAAGGAGGAGCGATCCACTTCGGCAAGGACGGAAAGCTCTATCTCGCGCTCGGCGAGCAGACCGCCGGGGCACCTTCCCAGGCGATGGACACCCTGCTCGGCAAGCTGCTGCGATTGAACGCCGACGGCTCGATCCCGGCAGACAACCCGTTCTACAACAAGACGCGCGGGAAGTACCGCGCAATCTGGGCGCTGGGGTTGCGCAACCCGTTCACATTTGCCGTGCAGCCCGAGACGGGCCGGATCTTCATCAACGACGTCGGCCAGTCTGCCTGGGAAGAGATCGACGAGGGCTTTCGCGGCGCCAACTATGGCTGGCCGGCCAGCGAGGGTCCCACAAAAGAGCCGCGGTTCCGCTCGCCCGTCCACCATTACCCGGTGGCCTCGATCGCCGGCGGGGCGTTCTGCCCCAGAGCATCCCACAGCTTCCCGGCGGCGTTTCGCGGCCGGTACTTCTTTGCCGATTTCGTCAAGGGTTGGATCAAGGTCCTCGACCCGGAGCACCCCGAAAACGTCGCGACGTTCGCCACCGGGCTGGCCCGCCCTGTCGACCTTCAGTTTGCCCTCGACGGCAGCCTCTTTGTGCTCGAGCGCGACGCTTGGGTCATTGATAACAACTTCCGCGGGGGTACCGGATCGCTCCTCAAGATCTGGCACAAGGCAGCGGACGATCACTCGAGGCCGTTGAAATAAAGCGATCTCCCGCACAGCTCGCCGTTTCTGGCCTACACTTGGCATGAACGGCCTGACCAAGGCGGAACTCGACGACGATCTCAAGTAAGGGAGCCCGCGCTCGCTGATGGCGGAAGTTTTGAGCGATACCGGCGTTGCACCCCTGATCCTCGAGCTGCTCTCCCGGCGCAACTGGTTTGACGCCCGGCGGCTCGAGGAGATCGAGCAGACGCTTCAGAAGGCCAAGCCCGGCACTCTGTCGGAGGTGGTGCTGATCAGGTCGGGCTTCATATCCGAGCAGGAGGTGGCGACGGTCTATGCCGAGGACCTCTTTCTGCCGGTCGTGAACAGCTCGGTCGAGGTTTGCCCGGTCGACAAGGAGCTGGGCGGTCTGCTTCCCGAAAAACTATGCGTCGACCGGCTGATCTGTCCGCTGGCCGTGCGCGACACGGTGCTCGATGTCGCGTTCGTCTCCCCCGAGGAGATGGGTGTCGTCGACGAGCTGCAGTTGATGACCGGGCTGCGGATCAACCCGCTGATCGCGCCGTTGTCTGTGGTGGAATCGCGGCTGGACGTGCTCTATCGCTCGACCCGCGACACCAAGGCGATCGGCGAGGGGACCGAGGATTTCGCCGGGATCGAGGATGATCGAGACGGGGACGACGAGAACATCCTCGACCTCGATCTCGTGCCGCCGGCCGATGCCAACGGGCGGATTGTGCGGATGGTCAACCAGATCGTCGAGCAGGCGCTCCGCAATCGCGCCAGCGACATTCACCTCGAGCCGTTCGAGGACGGCTGCAAGTTCCGGCTGCGAATCGACGGCGTGCTGCACGAGCTGCCGCCGCCGTCGAAGAGCATCTTCATCATGATCGTTTCCCGGCTCAAGGTGCTGGCGCGGATGGATATCGCCGAGAAGCGGATTCCCCAGGACGGTGCCATCGCTCTTCGTACCGGCGACAAGCGAATCGATCTTCGCGTGAACACGGTTCCGACCGTGTACGGCGAAAAGATGGTCATGCGAATTCTGGACAAGGGAGCGATTCCGCTTGAGCTGACGGGCCTGGGGCTTGACGAGCGGCAATCGAAGGATCTGTACGAATCGATCCAGTCGCCGTATGGGCTGGCACTTGTGACCGGCCCGACCGGGAGCGGCAAGTCGACGACGCTCTACTCGTGCCTGAACCAGCTCAACGAGCCCAAGGTCAATATCTGCACGGTCGAAGACCCCGTCGAGTACAAGTTCAAGGGGATGAACCAGGTCCAGGTCAAGGCTCAGGTCGGGCTCACGTTCTCGTCGGCGCTGCGGGCGTTTCTGAGGCAGGACCCGGACATCATCATGGTGGGCGAGGTTCGCGACCAGGAGACGGCCGAGATCTGTCTGCGGGCCGCGCTCACGGGCCACTTCGTGCTCTCGACGATCCACACCAACGACGCACTCTCCGCCGTGACGCGGCTCCAGGACATGGGCATCGAGCCTTTCCTGCTCTCGTGTGCGCTGCGGGTGCTCGAGGCCCAGCGGCTGGTCCGGCGGCTCTGTCCCAACTGCAAGGAACCGTACGAAATCAGCGCAGAGCTCGCCGAGCAGCACCGGCTGGTTCCGGGTGAAACGTTCTATCGGCCCAAAGGCTGCCTGCAATGCCGGCGGCTCGGTTATCGCGGGCGGGTCGGCGTCTTCGAGGTGGTGCGAATCACGCCCAGACTGACCCAGCTCATCCAGAAGCGGGCTCCCCTCGACCAGCTTCGCAAGGCGGCGCGGGAAGAAGGAATGAAGATGCTCTTCGACAGCGCGCTCGACAAGGTCCGCCAGGGCCTGACCAGCCTCGAGGCCGCCTTGAGCGTGACCATGGCTGAAGAGACTTGAGTGGCCTTCTTGAAATGAACCACGACCATGTTCGCCCCGAGCGTGAGCAGGCTGACCGCCGGCAGCGGCCGACTCGTCCGCTCGACGCGCTCTGCGGCAAAGGCCGGCGCAAGGCGCCCAGACGCAGCGAGGACCGTGCCGGAAATTACTACGTGGATCGGTTCAGCGTGACGAACCTGGCGATGATCGTGACTCTGCTGGGGCTCTCGATCGTCGACGGCATCTTGACGGTCGAGCTGCTCGATTCTCACGGCGAGGAAGTCAATCCGTTCATGGCCTATCTGCTCGGCCGAGGGCGACACGCGTTCTTCGCGGGCAAGTACCTGCTGACAGCGGCCGGGCTGCCTTTCTTGCTTGTCTTCAAGAATTATCGCCTGTTTGGAACCCGGTTTCGCGTCGGCTTCTTGTTTCCGGCGTTCATCGGGCTCTACCTGGCCCTGCTCTTCTACCAGTGGAGCATGTTCAAGCGCGCCTCCGGCATCGTTCGCGACACGAAGGGCGCCGTTATTCCATTGAGCTTTCGGCTGGTTCCGGAGAGCGACGCCTCTGGTCGCTCGTCTCTTCCGGCGGCGGATCGCTCCGGCGGCTCCGCGCCGATCGCGACGGCTGCACGGGCACCCAGCCGGACGGCGGCTGCGCGGCGCGGGCGGGTTGAGCGGGCACCCAGCCTCCATCGGGCGATGCCGGTGGAAACTCGGCAGAGCGGGCGCGCTCGACTCGGCCGCCGGCTTGTTCCGGCCTGGGGGTCGCAGCCGGCTGCGGAAGACGAGCAGATCTCGGTGTCCGGTCCGGACTCAGATTCGGAAGGCGCAGTCGGTCGCGCCCCCGGCCCCGTGCTCCGTGCGTCCCCGATCTGATCCAGCGTCGACTTGATTTCGCGAGCCGACGGGATGACCAAGCGGTCTCCGGCCGCGAGCTGGTTGGGCCAATTCACCTGGCGGCGATTGATCCACCAGAGCGCAGTGTCGTATCGCGTCGAGCCGTAGTAGGACTGGGAGATCGACGCAAAGGTTTCGCCCTCGCTCGTGGTGTGCCGTCGGCTTCCGCCTGCGACGCTCCGGCTCGACGCCACGGGTGGTAGGGCGGTTGTCGTCGCCGGCAGCTCGGCCGACGTGCGAACGACCCGGTCATCCTGGTGATTCACAGCACGCCGCGGCATGGCGGCCGGGTTTGCCTGAGCGACCGGCACAGCCGTCTGGGGGGGTGCGGTGGGCTCGCTGGCGCTGGTGGGCGTGGTGCTCGGCCGGGGTTCCTGGCGCCGCGTCGTGTCGCTGCGCCCGGTGACCCTCTGCCAGAAAGAGCTCAGGACGCCTTTTCTGGGCGGGCGGGAATCCGCCGCGCGCTGGTCTGGAGGAGTTCCGTCGGGTAATGCGGTACGGGCAGCCGGCGCGGCGCCCGCTGAGCTCGGCGCCGCCTGAGTCGGTGTGCCGGCCACCAGAGCGACTTCCGCGTTGCCAATCGACGGCGGGCCGCCGCTCGAGGCTCCGGCGGGCAATGGCGCGATGGCCGGGACCGGGCTGGCTGAGCCGTCGCTCTTGGATCCCCCCTCGGCGGTTGGCCCGGCATCGGGGTCGTTCACGTCGAGGTTGGAATCGACCTTGTACGCCATTCCCACGTCCGGCGTCCAGATATGGGGTGTTAGCAGGACGACCAGCTCGCGCCGACCTTCGTTCTTCTGGCGGAAACCGAAGAGGAAGCCCAGTGCGGGGAGTCGCGCCAGACCCGGCAGCCCTTGAATCGCATAGTCGTCTTCGTCTTCCATCAATCCGCCGATGACGAGTGTCGCGCCGTCGGGAACCATGACGTTGGTCGTGAGCTCGGCCGTTTGCTGGTTGGGAATGTTGTTGGTCACCGAGCCCGAGCTCCGCTCGGGGTGGATCTCCATCCGGATCATTCCATCCCGGGAAATGAACGGCCGAATCCGGAGCAAGGTGCCCGTGTTCAAGAACTGCACTTGTTGAATCGTGCTGGTGAAGTTCTGAGAAAAGGTCTGGAATCCCAGGCGGCTGCCGAGCTGGATCTCGGCGCGTTGCTTGTTCAGTACGAGGATCCTGGGGCTGGCCAGGATCTTGGTGCTGCCGATCGTCTCGAGTGCCTGGATGAAGCCGGTGACGTTATTGGCGACGAAGCCGAACTTGGCGCCACCGACCGCGGACGCAAGCCCCGTCGGGTCGGCGGCGACGCCGGCGATTTTGCCGGCGGTCGTCAGAAGTGAGGTCGGGTTAAAGCCGACGTTGTTGTTGAGCGACGTGCCGCTGCCGATCTCCCCCAGCGCTGTCCCAGATTATCGACGAGCGCGAAGTTGACGCCGAGCTGGCGGGCCCGCTCGAGGTCGACGCTGACGATGACGGCCTCGATCAACACCTGCACGGGCCGGGTGTCGACCCGCTTGATGATCTGGTCGATGATCTTCAGGTTGGATTCGTAGTCCTGAATGATGAGCAGATCGCTGTCGGACATCGAGTTCCCGCCGGTCGGAGGCTGATACCCTCCAACGGTCGCGCCGCCGCCGGAGGCGCCCTGATTGGTGGGGCCGCCGGTGTTCGACGAGCTGGCTCCGCCGCCGCCGGCCGAAGCCGCTCCGGCACCGCCGGAGACAAAGGTCGCCGACTCGCCAATGCCGAACCGGTACGAGGGCGTGACGGCGACCCGCTTCTGGCCGACGTCGGGGCTCAGGAACGGCCTGATCATCTGCAGCAGCTCGTCGGAGCGAACGTAGTTGAGCCGATAGACCCTCGTCATGATCTTTTCGCGCTTTGTCACCTCGGCGTCCTCGTCGATCTCTCCTTTTGTGTACAGATAATGAATCGATCCTTCTTTCTTCTCGACGAGTCCGGCCAGCTTGATCACCGCTTTGAGCACCTGGTCCACGCTCGTGTTTTCAAAGTTGGCCGTGATCGTGCCGGCTACTCTGGGCGAAACCAGGATATTCAGTCCGCTGCGGCGGCTGAGGAGCTCGAGCAACTGACGGACGTCGAGCTCGTTGACGTGCATTGTCACCATGCCGCTCTTGTCAAATTGTATCTGCTGCTCGGGCGCGGCCGTGGCCGGGCGCGCCGGTTGGCGGCCCTGGCCCGTCCCGGGCTGCGGCGGACTGGGCACGGACTGTGCCGGTGCCCCCGGCTTCGCCTGCACGCCGTTTCGAGCCTGGATCGGTGCCACCCGCGACGCCGGTGCTTGCAGCAGGCTAAGCTCGTTCCGCGGCGCACTCGGCGCCACCGCCGGCGCCTCCTGAGCCGAAGCGCTCGCCGCCAGTCCCAGGCCCACGGCGATCAGTCTGATCCCTGTCAGAACGCTTCGAGCCAAGGGGAACACGCCTCGTTCATAAAGCCCATCACACCCATGATCGAACCCGGTCGAACCCGGAATCGACCCGGACTCCGTCGTCGACTGTCGAACCCTCACGACGCGCACAAACGGCAGAAGAACTGTTTTCTTTTTCGGAACCGCGCCTATTAAACTTAAGGATTCTTCCTGATGTGTCGCTTAGGTAAGCTGGGTAATCCTGATTCCAGCGTCGGGGGGTCTTCAACCTGCCGCTGCGAGGCACGGTAGGGCCGCGGCAATCAGGTAGTAGACGCGGAAGAGCCGGTGGAGCTTGAAGACCCGGTGGAGCTGGAAGACCCGGTGGTCGATGATGATCCGCTGCTCGAATTGAAGTTCTCACCAAGCCGGTTTGCGGGCGGCTGCGCACTGACGAGCACCGAGCGGTTGTAGATTTGCGCGATGGCATCGTCGAGTTGTTGATGTGACTCGGCGATGGCGGAGAGCACCGACGATTCGTAGATCTGTAAATCCGGCCCGGCGGTCGTGGGCAAGGGAATCGCCAGCAGCAACTGTTGCAGGCTCGGCGGCGAGTTGCCGTTGGTGTACTGGTACAGGCTCGTACCCTTCAAACCGGCGATGCTGTCGTACACGAAGGTTTGAATCGCACCGCGCTGTACGGGTGTATGCGGGGGCGCGTTTTCTGGCGGTAGCTTGACCGGAAGTTTGTTGAAGTACTTCACCAGATTGATGGCCATCTGGATCGTGCTGTCCGTGATGTAATTGGGAAAGATCGCCGAGGCGCTGCTTTGCGCCGTCGTGAGAATGCTGGCGGTTAGCACGGTGCCGACCGGCAGCTCCACGCTTGGCGAGTTCTCGGTGTCGACGATGAGCAAGTTCCCCGAGCTTCCCGAAAAGGTGAATGTACCCAGGGAAACCGCGCCGATCAGCGCGTTGGCCGTCACCTCCGGACTGAACACGCCGGAGGGACCGAAGACGGCGGCATTGTTCACCTGAACGACCGCCGAGGGCGGGGTGTACGTGGCAGTGACCGTCGCCTGAACCGACACGTAGTTGTCGGTGGGTTGCGCGTTGAGCGAATTGACGTATTCGTTGAGCGTGTTGGCGAACCCGGCGCTGAACAGAGCGTACTGGGCGTTGATTTCCTGGGCCGGAGTCAGGCGTTTGGGCGGATGGCTGGCCTTCACGTGATGAGGCGTGTGCCGGGTCGCGTGCCTGACCGCGGCGACGCTTCCGCCCGGCTCAGCCGATGCGCTCATGAGCAGCCGCGGCTCGAGCGCCATGAATCCTTCCGGGCCGGCGTATAGCAGTGGCCGGAGCCGTCGATTGTTTCTCGTGGGCCGGCATCGAGGTGGCAACCACATCATTGAGTTCTCATCTTGATCCGTTGATTGCCACTCACTCTTTGTCAGGGAGCATCCGGAACAGTGGCGGGGATGGGGAACGGCACGTACTGGAAGTTGGGATTGGCCTGCCCGCCCCCGCCAGGCCCCGGCATCAAGCCTTGCAAGACGGCGGGAAGGCCCGGCGCCGTTGGCGACTCCTGGTCAGTCGTTGCCGATTCGTCGGCGGCAGCCTTGTCACGCTTCTCGTTGGGCCGCAGGCCCTCCCCTTCCAACTGCATCGGAGCATTGCCACCCTGCGGGGTGGGAGTGAATCGCGACGCGTTCAAGCGCTTGGGGAGCGTGGTGTCGATCGGGGTGTAAGCCCGCATGACTGTGCCAAAATTCAGCGAGATTCGTCGCAAGAGGTCGCGTGAAAGCTCCTCGTCGCCGAATTTGAGCGGGCCAATCGCCACCTTCACGTTCGTCAACGAGTTTTGCGGAGCAATCGTGATCTTCGTCGGCCGGCCGTCAGGCGTCTTGGCGAGGATTGTGATCGTTCCCGTCTCCGAGTTGGCCGGGGGCTGCTCGACTCGGAAACCCAGGTCGCCCAGAGCTTGCAATGCCGACGATCCGATCTGCGAGGGCGCGGCGGGATAGAGCTGCGACGCCACGTCGCAGAAATTGTAGAACGCGTAGTCGGTCGGCGCGATGCCCGGAATATGGCCCGCGGCGCGATACCACCCCAGACTGCCACAACCGGAGGCGGAAGCAACGCAAACGACAGTGGCCAACAACGAAGAGATCCGTCCCATCGATCTCCCTGACTCCTGGACCGCGAGCGTCCTGTGCGTCCTGCTTATTTTGCCCGCGCGGCAGCGCCGCGCTCGTCCATCCGCCCCTCGCGCAAGTGAGACGCGCAGGGCCGCGCATTCCGAGTGCCTGCAACATTAAGCAATGTTCGGCCGGATGTACCATTTGGCTTGATTGATTCCCCGGCGGCGCTGTTTCCAGAGCATGGTGGAAACCCCGCATTCCAGGTCGCTCACGGCCACTGCGGAATGGTGCCGGGAAGCGGCAGCGGAACGCTGTAACTTCCTTGTTCGACCTGCACTTGCCAGCAATTGGTCCCCTGCGCGGGGCCGGACTGAACTGCACCGTGTAGTCGACCGTGCTGGAGCCGCCGCTCGGATTCTGGATCGTCACCGTCACACCGTACATAAACAGAGTCCGGCTCGGATTGGACGGGTCCGAGGGCGTGGCATACTGGAGTAACTGGATAGATTGGGCGAGCACATTCATGGCGCCCTGATCGCGGGTCTGCTGCAAGACGCGGTTGGTTTCGATGCGCAGCAGGCTCGAGCTGGAGCGATAGACGGTGCTCCAGAGGGCGAAGATCAGGATCAAGAAGATGAGGACCACCGTGAGGGAGTAGCCTCGTCGCCTCCGGTGGGTCTCACGTCGGCTCATCATGTTGGGCTGACACCGATCAGAGTATAAGTCGATGCAAAGGAACGATAAGCGATGGTGAACTGGATGAGCACCTGGCTGGTATTCTCGGGATTGAGCCCGACGGAGAAGGCCGTCACGTACCGGGCGATGGTGGTCGTCACGCCGCTCGACGAGTTGGTCCGGACGAGTTGATTGCCGCTCAACTGGTAGGTGATTGCGATCACATCCGAGGGGCCTGTTCCCTGAAAGTAGATCGCCAGCAGCTCTGGCTGCGAGGTGTCCCAGTTCGTGAATGAGTACTGGGGAAGGGTGCCTTTGCGTCCCGGCGCATCGGCCAGGAAGCCGCCCAGGTCACAGGCGAGCGATTGCGCCGTGAGAATCCCTTCCTGTGCGATCCGTGCGCGGCACTCGACCTCGAGCGCACTCCGCCCGAATGATGCACACGAGAGCGCCAGCAACATGCCGAGGAAGGCCGCCAGGATGCTGGCCACCATGGTGTCGATGAGCGAGTACCCGCGACGCCGCGCAGCCAGAGCACGTCCGGATCTTCTCGCTGCTGGGCGTGAGGTGGCTCTCAGGGAGCGCATCGTGCTGGTTGTACCTCTCAAACGGGGTCATGGCGCGGAGACGCTCACGTAGGCGGTTACGCTCTGGCCGGTCGGGGTGGCATCGAGCTCGACGATCGTGACGGGATAAGATTGCGGCGCGGGGAAGGGCAGCGGCAAGGATCCCGGATCGTACGAGTTGGTCGAGGAGGTCAGGATCGCCCCGCTGCCCGCGAGCTTCTGCGCGATCGGGTTGGTCCAGGGCACGATGTAGTACGTATTCCCCTGCAGCATCGTCTGGGTCTGGCCCGTCAAGAAGCTCGTCTGGACGACACTACCCTGCAATCGCAGCTCGAGCTGGCGAACCTGGCGAAGCTGCATCACCACCAGCGGGCACAAGCCCGCCAGGCCGATCCCCAGGACCGTGAACGCAACCTGCACTTCAAGCAGCGTGTACCCGCCGCGGCCCTTCCACGGCCGCGCGACGGCTTTGCCGGCTCGAGTGATTCTCTTCGTTCTCACTGGAATCCCGGCTCCAGGGAAACACCTTGGCCTGATTGCTGCACGCCTCCCGAGAATGTTCCATCGGCGGCGATCGTGAAGCTGCCGCTCCAGCTCGAGGAGCCGCAGCGAGTCGCAGTCGCCGTGAACCAGCTATCGCTCGCTTCAGCGATCGTATAGGTAAAAGGAACCGTTGCCTCAGGCAGCGAGGGGTCGATCAAATTGGCGGAGACGAGTGTGTTCAAATCGGGCGCATAGGTCCGGTTCTGCAGCCAGTACAGCCGCTGGGCCGACCAGATCGACCTCAGGTTGGCTCCTGCGACGTCGGCGCGCGACTGCTCGAGCAATTGCGCGAACTGCGGCACGCCGATCGAGAGCAGCACGCCCGCGACGATGACGGCGACGATCATCTCGATGAGCGAAAACCCCCGCGCTTGAGGGCTCCGCCGCCGCGCACAATTCGCACTCGATGCAATTGCAGTCCTCATTTGACGTTCCCCGCCATCTCGAACATTGGCATGTAGATCGCCAGCATGAGCCCCGCGATCGACGACCCCATTCCCATGATGATGATAGGCTCAACCATCTTCGTGACTTTCAGAATCATGCCTTCCATCTTCTCCTTGAAGAACGGCGCGACCTGCTCCATGACCTGGGCGAGCTGGCCCGATTCCTCGCCGACCTGCACCATGCTGGTGAGCATGGGCAGGAACAAGCCCGATTCTTCGAGTGCCGAATGCAGCGAGCGCCCCGCGGCCACCTTGTGCGCGACGCGCTCGAGGGCATCGCGATAGATCGGGCTGGTCTGGAAGATTCCCTTGATCGTGTACATCGTCTCCATCATGGGCACCCCGCTCTTGAGCAAGAGAGAGAGGTTCGACGCGAAGCGGTACATGGCCATCTCGATGATGAGCTGGCCCACCGAGGGAACCGCCATCAAGCTGCCCATCACATACCGCCGGCCCGAGTCGGTCTTCATGTATCGCTTGAACGCGATCACGACCACCACGATCGTGGCCAGCCCGTAGTGGCCGTACTTGACGATGGCGTCGGAGGCATCGACCACGAACTGCGTGACCCCAGGGAGCTCGGCATCCATGTCCTTGAACATCTTGGCGAAGACCGGCACGACCAGCCAGAGCATCACGGTCACGGCGATGATGGCAACCAGCGTCAGGATCATGGGGTACATGAGGGCCCCTTTCACCTTCCGCTTGGTCTCGCGCGACTCGCGGATCTGCTTGTTGAGCTCGATCAGCACCTGGGCCATCTTGCCGGTCACCTCACCGGTGCGGATCGCCTCCAGCCATTGAAACTCGAAGACCTGGGGATAGGCGGCCGCCGCCGCGTGGAACGTGCTTCCGGCCGCAACCTTGGCCGTGATCTCATCCAGAACCGCCCGCAGCTTCAGGCTCTCGCACTGAGCGACGGCGATTTTGAGGCCCTGCAAGAGCGGTGTGCCCGAGCTGACCAGAGTCGCAAGCTGATGAAAGAACGAGAGCGTGTCTTCGAGCTTGGTGCCCTTGTGCGCCTTCTTCGAGATCCGGGCATGAGCCACGACCCATTCGTCGAACGGCACCACTCACCTCGCCTTTCTCGAGAAGCATTCGAATCGGCAACGACTCGCAGATCGTGCAAGCTATGCGACATCGGTGAAAGTCATCTCCGCTAATACACACTAGGCCATGTTGAGAGCCTCGCGCTGGGCCCTTGGAAGAACACCGGCAGTCTGTCGCAAATCGCAAACACTCAGGCACAAGGCCGCGATCGGCTTGACCCGTCCTATAAAGGTGTTGCCCGGGAACGGCCCGGTGCCGAAGCGGGAAAACTTGCGGATTGGGGCGATCGGATTTGATGCGAGCAAATACGTGACCTAGTTTTGAGTGTCTCGGGCGGAATGTCACCGCAACGCGACAATGATTTGTCGCTCGAACATCTGTATCCGCAACAAACACAAGAGAGAGCCACGAAACATGCAGCAACTTCACGCAAGACTTCGTACCCGCAAGGGGTTCACCTTGGTCGAGCTCGCGGTGGTGATCGTCATCATCGGCGTGCTGGCCGCGTTCGGGGTGCCGAAGTTCCTCAACTCAGTCGAAAAGTCCAAGGCGGCGGAAGCCTTCAATTACCTCTCGGCCATCCAGGGTTCCCAGGAGCGGTACATCGCGCAGAACGGCGTCTACGCCAGCGCGATCACATCTCTGGACATCACCCTTCCGGCCCCGCAGTACTTCACCGTGGGCAGCATCACGCCGACCACCAGCTCGACCGGAACACCCGGCTGGTCGCTCGAGCTCGACCGGAATTCGAATTCGAGCTATTCGTACAGCGTCGTCTGGAATCAGGATGGGTTCGACACGACCAACTCGACCATCATGACCTACCCGGCGATCTGCCCGGTGACGATCAGCTCCTCCAGCAGCGGCAGTAGTGGCAGCAGCGGTAGCAGCGGCAGCAGCGGCAGCGGGTCCTGATCACTCGCTGGCGTGGGGGCTGATCCTGCAAGATCGGCTCAGAAGCTCCACGCAAGCCCGCTACTGTTGAGTGTCCCCGAGCGGGCGGCCGGAATCGGTCGCCCGCTTCTGTTTCGCCTTCTGCTCTGAAGTCATAGGAAGCTCCCGACAATGAAGCAGCGCAAACCATTTGGCCTGTGGCCGGCGATCGGCATCATGATCGACCAGAACCGGATCGCCATGTGCATCACGGCCGCCACCGCCAGAGGGCGCCGGAAGATCGCCCACGAGATCCACGATTGCGATGGGCCCGATCAGGAAAAAGTCGTGCGCCAAATGCTCGAGCGCTTCGTTGGCCCAGCCGGCGTAAAACGAAGCAAGCCCGGACCGTGGATACGCGTCGGGCTTCCCGAGGCGAGGGTCTTTCAAGCGGCTCTGGCGGTCACGCCTGCCAACCAGCAGAATACCGCGCAGAACTTCTTCCTCGAGGCCGTGCAAGCAACCAACGTTCGCGCGGAGGACCGGATCGTCGAGCTGATCAAGCTCGAGCTCGGCGGCCGCGGGCTCGCGTGTGTGGCCGCGTCTCCCCGCGGTGCAGTCGAGTCTTCGATTGCCGTGATCTCGCGGGTCGGGGGCCGCGTCGGTCTGCTCGAGCCGGGCCCCGCGGCGCTCTTCCGCGCCGGCTTGTATCACCGCAAAGCCCCCCGCGGCTCGAAGCTGTGCGTTCGCTTCTTCCTGGGCACTCACCAGGCAATCGGCATCATCGCTGCCGGGCCCCGTCCCCTTTTCTGGCATACCTTCGACCTCGCCCCCGGCGACGAGACCGCCACGATTCTGGCAGCCTACTCGACACTCTGGATGATGGGCCGGCAGGCGCGGATCACAATTCCCATCGACACCGTGATCATTCACGGCCGGCCCGAGCTTGCCTTCACGCAGCAGTCGGACGAGTTCCGCCAGCGCACCGGCGCGCGGTTGATCCGCTCTGCAGAGCCCGACTACAACTTGCCGGCCGCTGCTCTGGGATTGGCACTGGCCAATCCCCATGCCGACGACACCGGCATCGACCTGGCGCGCGCCCTCAAGCCGGCCCTTTCAATCGCCGACGTCTTCCCCTACGGCGAGCTGATTCTGCACGGCGTCCTCCTGGGAGCGGTTTCGTTGTTCTCCATCGGTGCAGCCGCAGAGTCCAATCATCGCCTCAAGGCCGCCCTGGGCGGCTTGAGCGCGTTTGCCTGGCTCAAGAATCAAGACCAGCCCAAGCTCGACGCCGAAAGGAATGCAATCCAGGACCGCCTCAAGGCAGTCGGTGTCTTCCGTGACACTCGCGTGAACTGGTCCGGCTCGCTCCGGACCATCGCGGCTTCCATGCCGGAAAGCACAATCATCACCTCGCTCTCCGGCGACGCCGAGGTCGACGCCGGATCGAAGTCCGGCCCTTCGCGGGCAAAGAAAAAGCTGATCGTCAGCTTCGAGACGCCCCTGGCCGGCAACGGCTCACTGCCTCAAGAAATCGACGGCTTCCTGGCCGCCCTGCGGGCGGATGCAACGCTCAATCGCCACTTTCCCCTGGTCGAGGTCTCGGGCTTTCGCGCCCTTCCAGCCCGGGCCGGGTCGCGTCCCTCCGCCTCCTACAGCGTCGTCTGCCTGCCAGTGGTCGAGAAAGGGAAAAAGTAGCAAGGAGGCCGGAAGACGATGGAATGCGGCCGCAACTGACAACTGACAACTGATGAATCAAAAACCTGCGAAACCCGACCCACGGCAGATCATCCTTGATCAGCTTCGTCATCCGTTGAAGCTGCGTTTCATCCTCGGGCTCTCGATGCTCGTCGGCTGGTATTTTTTCTTTTTCATGCCGCTCTGCGAACAGACTGAGCTGACCGCGGGGCGGATTGCCCGTGACCTCAAGCGAATCGCCACCGCCCGCGAGATCGACCGGCTCAAGAAGAGCCTGACCCCCTATCAGGGCCTTGTGCCGGCCGGGGCCAATCTCAACGAGCTGATGAGACAGGTCATCGACCATCTGCGGTCGTCGCCGCTGAAGCTGATTGATTTGAAGCCTGGAACGGCCAAGGACCTCGGCCCCTATGAAACGATCGGCCTCCAGCTCGTGCTCGAGGGACGATTCAACGAGCTCGATGCCTTCCTGGGCTGGATCGAGATCGACGCGCGGCATTTGCGCGTGGACTCGATCAAGATCGATCCGAACCTGCGCGAGCCGGGCCTGCTCAAGGCCCAGATCGTGTTGCTCAGCCTGGCGGAGAAAACGCAGGCGCCACCCAAGGCCAAGACTCCATCCGGAGAGCTCCAGGCCTCCAAACCAAAATCGTAGTCCAGGGCCCGCTCATGAATATGGTCAAGCTCGTGAGGTATCTTCCGACGCTGATGATGGTCGTCGGCCTGGCGTATGCGTCTTATAAGATCCACGCGACCGTTCCCGACTCGGCCGCGGGCCGAACGGAGCTGGCGAAGGGCCTGGACGTCATGCTGAAAGACGTGCTCCATGCCGGCACCGAGGAGGTGCGCTCGCTCGCTCGCGATCCGTTCCGCACCGGCCCCAAACCGGCCGATGCGGCGAAAGCTGCGGACGCGGCGCTTGCCGATCCCGAAAAAGACCCTCTAACCGACTTCGTTCACAGCCTATCGCTCGACGCGACATTCCTACAGGGCAAGACGCAGATTGCGATCATCAACGGGCGAATGTACAAGCAAGGCGAGCACTTGATCCTGAAAGACGATGGCGGCATGGTCCCCTCGCCGCTGTTCGTTCAGAGCGTGCAGGCTCACGGCGTCACGCTCCGAGCGCGCGACACGAATTACGAGCTGAGCTATCCCGATAAACTCGGCAATCGACCGGCCGATCATCAGCCCGCACGGGGGTCGTCTCGGGATGGATCAATATCCGAGATCGATCCCGAAGGCCAGCTCGCGTTCTACAAGAAGCTGCTCAACTCGCCTCTGGGCAAGCTCGGCAAGAGCCTGACCGGCAACCCGGGTGGGCCTGGATCTGGAGCGGGGCGGTCAAGGGGGCCCGGCCGGCATCACGGCGGGGCTGGAATCGGCGGGCCCTGAATCGACGAGCGGGCAGGGTCGTCGCCGCTCGATCCGGGCGGCGATCGTCGTCCGATCACTTCGCCGTTCTCATCAGCAACCTGTCAATCATCGCCGTGATTTGACCATCGTCCCGAGCGTCTACCGACGCGACCACTTTCCCTTCCTGGTCGATAACCAGTGTCGTCGGGAACGCGTGGATCTTCTAGCGGGCGATAGTCACGCCTCTTCCGACGGCCGCGTCCCCGGCGCCAACTGCCGGGTCGGGTCGATCGAACGCAACGGTGACCTTCAACCAGCCGTCTTTCGCCTTGAGCCGCCTGCCCGCCGCTTCTTGGCACCTGTACTCCATCCAAACTCGCAAGGCACACAACAATCGTCACGAAAGTTGTCATACTGGCCACCTGGTCTTGCAGAAGTTGCAAATCGGGTGGACGAGGTCCCGTCAAAAGACCTCGCCCGGGCGGTGCCGCTCGTTCACGCTCAGGACTTGAGCTCGCCTAATGTGCCTTATTCTTGCCCGATCAGTCGTCGTCCTTCAATAAGGCGCGGCGATCAGTCCCGACGCATGCAAGGATCATTGGCTACCAGTGCCTGCGCCCCGCCTTCCGCGCGGCCGGTCGAGAACCTGACCAGGAACGGCACACCCTTTGCACGGTCACGACACCTATTGCATTTCGTTCTTCGCGATGTCTGAGCAAGAGGGAGTGAACTCATGTCGAGCCCGACAATCATTCAAGCCCACATTGCTGACGTGCTCTTCGATGACCACGATCCAGGCGTTCTGGTGAGCACCACCGCCGATCATCCTTCTGGATCGCGCCGGAGCCCAGTTTCGGATTCGAGCAGGTTCAATCGCGCCATCAAATTGGCGGGCCATGAAGTGGCCACCGGCCGCAAAACGATGAGCGTGCTCGGAAAGTTTTCGGAGAAACCAGTTGCCGACGCTCGGGCCGCATCGCTCGACGATTTCGGCGGCCGGAGCGATGCGCTCGGTGGTTAGTGCGTGACTTCCGAAGCATCACTCGCGCTCGACCTGCTGCGCGCTTAAGGGCCCGGCCCAGCCGGCGAGTCCGTGCAGCCTCTTGAACACCCCGCAGACCGACCATACTCTGGTGAAGCACGTGGTCGTCGAGATCACACGGTCGGGGGCGGAGTCATGATCAAGATCTGTCGCAGGACGGGCGTCGCGAGCGTCGAAGTGGGGCGAGTGACCGGGTCGCTCTGTGTGCCCTCGTCCGACGAGCTCTCGGTGGAGGAGCCGCTGGAGATCCGCCTGGCGGCCGAGCCCTGCGCACGCCGCGCCGACCTCGGTTGCCGTGACGATGCGGACGCCCGGCGACGACGTGGATCTGGCGGCCGGCTTTCTGTTCACCGAGGGAATCATCGCCGGGGCTGCGGACATCGAGGGCATCAAGCGAGCCGGGGTAAACGCGGTTGAAGCCAAGCTTGGGCCCGGCATCGCCCCCGACGCGGCCAAACTCGACCGCCACTCGTTCGTTTCCTCAAGCTGCGGCGCGTGCGGCAAGCGATCGATCGCCGCGGTCCGCGTGGCGAGTCGCCACCCGATCACCCCGGGGCTGCCCCGCCTCTCGCCGGAGGTAATCCACGGCCTGCCGCGGGCGCTGCGAACCGCCCAGTCGGCATTCGCGCGGCACGGGCGGCATCCACGCCTCCGGCCTCTTCAACGCAGACGGCCGCCTGCTCGCGCTGCGGGAGGACGTCGGCCGCCACAACGCCCTGGACAAGCTGATCGGCTCCGAGCTGCTCGCCGGGCGCATTCCGCTGGCGAGCGGGATCGTCCTGGTCAGCGGCCGGGTGAGCTTCGAGCTGGTCCAGAAGGCGGCGATGGCCGGCGTCCCGGTGCTCGGGGCCGTCGGGGCCCCGTCCAGCCTGGCAGTCGACCTGGCCCGCGAGTGCGGCATGACACTGCTCGGCTTCGTCCGCGACACGCGCTTCAACGTCTATTCCGACTCCGGCCGGATCGATCCGGCCGGCACCCTGACCCATTCCGCCTAGTGAGGTGCTTCCGATGTTCAAATTGCCGTTCGTGGCCCGCTCGCATCCTTCGCGACCCCAGAACCAGCCACTCAGCCCCCGGTCGGCGGAGAAGTCCTCGCGGCTGCGCGGCGCGACCGTCACGGACGGTCTCTGTCCGTACTGCGCCGTCGGCTGCAGCCAGCTCATTTACACCAAGGCCGGGCAGCTCATCGATATCGAAGGCGACCCGCGCAGCCCGATCAACGAGGGGACGCTCTGCCCCAAGGGCTCCAACGCGCTGCTCCTCGCCCTCAACCCGCATCGCATGAAGAGCGTGCTCTATCGGGCTCCGTACTCCGACAAATGGGAGACCAAGACGCTCGATTGGGCGCTCGACCAGATCGCCCAGCGCGTCAAGGCGGCGCGGGACGCCGACTTCACCGTGCGTGATCAGGAAGGTCGCACGCTGAATTCGGTAAGGAACATGGGGTCGCTCGGCGGCGCGAGCCTGAACGTCGAGGACAACTACCTCATCAAGAAATTGTTGTGCGGAGGCCTCGGAATCGTCTCGGTCGAAAACCAGGCCCGAACTTGACACTCCGCCTCCGTGCCCGGTCTGGGCACATCGCTCGGCCGCGGTGCGGCCACCAACTACCAGCAGGACCTTCCCAATAGCGACTGCATCCTGTTCATGGGCTCGAACATGGCAGAGGCTCACCCCGTCGGGTTCCGTTGGCCCATGAAGGCCAAGGAACTCGGCGCCACGTTGATTCACGTCGACCCGCATTTCTCGCGGACGTCGGCGCTCTGTGACCTCTACGTCCCGATCCGGGCCGGTAGCGACATCGCGTTCCTCGGCGGCATGATCAATTACGTCCTGACCCACGATCGCTGGTTCAAGGAATACGTCCTGCATTACACCAATGCCGCGACCCTGATCCAGGAGGGCTTCCAGGACACCGAGGACTTAGGCGGCCTTTTCAGCGGCCTCGACCCGGAGACCGGCGTCTATGACCCGGTGGGCGGACACTGGGCCTACGAGGGCTCGCTCGGTGACCTCGGCAGGCCGGACGCCAGCGACGAGAAGCGAGGTGCCGACCCGTCCGACTCCCCGGAGATCTCGCCGGAGGACCGCAAGGGGGTCCACGGCTACGCCATCGACGGCGGGGCCCGGCAGAACGACGTGTCGCGGTCGAAATTGACATCCAAGCTCAATGGCCCGCCGCCACGCGACCCGACCTTGCAACATCCCCGCTGCGTCTTCCAGATCCTGAAGCGCCATTTCTCCCGGTACACGCCGGAGATGGTCTCCCAGGTGTGCGGATGCTCGCCGGAGCAGTTCACACGCGTTGCCGAGCTTCTCTGCGCGAACTCGGGCCGCGACCGGACGAGCGTTCTGGTGTACGCCCTGGGCTGGACGCAGCATGCCTCAGGCGCGCAGATGATCCTGCGCCGGGGGAATCTTGCAGCTCCTGCTCGGCAACATCGGCCGGCCGGGTGGCGGTATCCTGGCCATGCGAGGCCACTCCAGCATCCAGGGCTCGACGGACATCGGGACCCTGTACGACGTCCTGCCCGGATATCTGCCCCAACCCTCGGCCGACGGGCACCATGACACGCTGGATTCCTACGTCGCGCACGACAGCATGGCCACCGGCTACTGGTCCCACTTCCGCGAGAATATCGTCAGCCTGCTCAAGGCGTGGTATGGGGACGCCGCACAGCCGGAGAATGATTTCCGGTTTAACTGGCTGCCCCGTATCGAGCGCGATCACTCGCAACTGCCGACCTTCAACCGCATGGCCCGGGGCGAGCTGACAGGCTACTTCCTGTTCGGCCAGAACCCCGGCGGTGGCGGCCTGAACGCGGGGCTGCACCGCGCCGGGCTGCGCAACCTGGAATGGCTCGTCGTGGCTGACTGGTTCGAAACCGAGAGCGTCAGCTTCTGGAAGAACGACCCGGGCGCACCCCCGCCGTCCGAGATCAAGACCGAGGTCTTCGTCCTCCCGGCCGCCGCCAATCCGGAGACCGACGGGACTCTGACCAACACGCAGCGTCTGCTCCAGTGGCACTGCAAGGCGATCGATCCTCCGGGCGATTGCCGCTCGGATTCGTGGTTCGTCTACAACCTGGGCAAGCGGCTCAAGAAACTCTACGCCGGCTCGACCGATCCCAAGGATCAGCCCCTCCTTAACCTCACCTGGGACTACGACTACGACGAACCGCCGCGGCTCCCCGACGGCTCGATCAGTCGCATCGAGAACGACGTCGACGCCGAAAAACTCCTGATGGAGATGAACGGCTACAAGCTAGACGAGACCGATCCCCGCACCGGAGGGCCACGTCTGCTCAAAGGCTTCTCCGAACTGAAGGGCGACGGCACGACGTCTTGCGGCATCTGGATCTACAGCGGCGTCTTCCCGGAGCCCGGCGCAACCGGGCGCGGCAGCGCAAGCGATCCGACAACCCGCTCGAGCCGGACTGGGGATTCGCCTGGCCCGATAACCGCCGCGTCCTCTTCAACCGCGCGTCGGCCGATCCCGAGGGCCGGCCGTGGTCCGAGCGCAAGAAGCTCGTCTGGTGGGATGCCGAGAAGGGCCTCTGGGTGGGCCTCGACCGGCCGGACTTCGAGTCGAGCAAGCCGCCCGACTATCGCCCCGTGGCCGGCGCGACCGGCATGGCGGCCATCGCCGGCGACAATCCGTTCATCATGAAGCCCGACGGCGTCGGCTGGCTCTTCGCCCCCAGCGGCGTCAAGGACGGCCCCCTGCCGACGCACTACGAGCCCATCGAGTCGCCGGTCGCCAACCTGCTCTATCCCAATAACATGTGTACGCCGGGTGTGCGCTTCTTCCCGGGACCTCGCAATCGTCTGGTCCGTACGCCCGAGACCGAGTTCCCCATCGTGGCCACCACCTACCGGCTCACCGAGCACTATCTCAGCGGGCCGATGAGCCGGTTCAACTCCTGGCTCAATGAATTGCAGCCGGAGATGTTCATTGAACTCAGCCCGGAGCTGGCCGCCGAGCGCGGGATCATCCACGGCGGCTGGGTGACGGTCAGCACGGCGCGCGGCCGCATCGATGTGCGCGCCATGGTGACCAGGCGGATGACTCCGCTCGTCGTGAGCGGACGAGTGGTCCACCAGATCGGCCTCCCGTTCCACTGGGGGTTCGCCGGACAGGTCGTCGGAGCCAATGCCAACGACCTGACCTCCCTGGTCTGCGAGCAGAACACGAGCATGCACGAGGGAAAGTCCTTTGCCTGCCAGGTCGAACCCGCAGGTCGCGGCGGGCGCAAGATGCGGCCGACCGTGTCATTCGTGACCTGGCCGAATCGCGCGCCCATTCCCGCGACGCCTGAGTCGGCCCAGCCGGAAGGGATATTCACCCATGGGCATTAGAGAACTCGAGCTGGCCGATCTGACTCAGACGAGCGACCCGCCCATCGGGCCGCTCGCCGCGATCATCAATCGCCTCACCTGGCCGTTCCGCTACGGTCATGTTGAGCCCCAGCCGTCCACCGGTTTCTACACGGATACCACCGTCTGCATCGGCTGCAAGTCATGCGAAGTGGCTTGCAAGCAGTGGAACCAGCTCGCGGCGGACGGGCTCGAATGGACCGGCAACAGCTACGATAACACAGCCGAGCTCTCGGGCTCCTCCTGGCGGCATGTGAAGTTCATCGAGCAGTTCTCCGCGGCAGGACGGCCCACGAGCCAAAATCCCTCCGAGCCCGCGGCAACGAGCCATGAGCTCACCCTTGACCAGTTGCTCGACCCGTCGGCGACGAGCCACGAGCTGACCCTCGACCAGTTGCTGAATGGGGGCGGAGCCGGTCGCTGGCTAATGATGAGCGACGTCTGCAAGCACTGCGTCGCCGCCCCTTGCCAGCACGCGTGCCCCACGGGCGCCATCATCTATAACGAGTTTGCGAACGTCTACATCCAGCGCGACATCTGCAACGGCTGCTCGTATTGCATCGCGGCCTGCCCGTTCGGGGTCATCACGCGCAGCGATTTCGATGGTCATTCGCACAAATGCACACTCTGCTATGACCGCCAGAAGGACGGCCTGGTCCCGGCCTGCGCCAAGGCCTGCCCGACGCACTCGATCCAGTTCGGGCCGATCGATGAGCTGCGCGAGCGGGCACGCAACCGGGTCAAGGAGCTTCACGCACGCGGAGAAACGGGAGCTTATCTCTACGGCGACGAGTCCACCGAGACCTATAGCGATCTCCATTCGTTCTATCTGCTCGTGGACCGCCCGGCCGTCTACGGACTTCCGGACGCTCCGTTCAACCCGTGGCTGCACATGTTCGGGGATTACGGCCGGACCACCGCAAGCGCGCTGGCCACAGTCGCCGTGATCCTCGTACTGCTATTCCTCCAGGGGCTGTGACATGGAGGGTGACGACCAGACACGAGCGATCGAGCCCGGCTATCTGAAGCAGGACATCACCAAGGTCCCGGGCTGGCACGGGCTCGTCGCGTGGGATCTGCTCTTCAATAACCTGACGACAGGGCTCTTCCTGTTCGCCGCCGTCGGTGAGCTGGCCTCGCCCGGCTTGCTTGGCCCCGTGGCCAGGCTGGCATATCCCGTCGCGCTGGTCTTCTTGCTCGTCGACCTGCTGATGCTGGTCTCCGACCTGGGCGATCCGCTCCGATTTCATCATATGCTGCGTGTATTCAAGCCCACGTCGCCCATGTCCCTGGGCACATGGAGCCTCACCGTCTATTCGCTGCCGCTCTCCTTGATCGTGGCGGTCGAAGCGGCGCAGTGGCTGGGCATTTTGCCACACTGGTCGATGGCGCTGGAATGGATCCGCAAGTCGGCGGTGGTCTTCGGTCTCGTGCCCGCGTTCGGCTCCCTCGCCTACAAGGGAGTGCTCTTCAGCACGTGCTCACAGCCGGGCTGGAAGGATGCGCGCTGGCTGGGCGCCTGGATGGCGAATTCGGCACTCATGCTGGGCTCTGCGGAGCTGCTCGCCGTGTCGATTCTGAGCGGGCATGAGCAGGCCGCCACCGCTCTGGGCACGGTCGCCGCGGTACTCGTCGTGCTCAACCTGATCCCGACCAGTTTCGTCTTCCTGGAAATTCGCGAGACCCTCGTGCGAATCTACAGCGACCAGCAGATTTACCGTGCGCTCTCGCTCACCTTGGTCGGAGGTACGCTCTTGCCGGTGATCCTCCTCCTCGCCGGAGATGGCGCTGCGTGGCGCTCGGGCGCGGTGTTGCTCATCGTGCTGGGTGGCTTCGCTTTTCGTTCGCTTTTTCTCAAGATACCGCACGCTTCTCACGAGAGTCGATCAAGATGACGGACGCATTGGTGTGGCACCGCATACAGTTCGCTTTCACGATAACCTTCCACTACCTGTTCCCGCAGCTCACGATGGGCCTGGCCCTGCTCATCGTGGTGTTCAAGTCGCTCGCCCTGTGGCTGCGCGACGAGTCCTACAACGAGACCGCCCGTTTCTGGGCGCGGATCTTCGCGGTGAACTTCGCGGTGGGGGTGGTCACCGGCATCCCGCTCGAGTTTCAGTTCGGGACCAACTGGTCGACCTTCTCCCGCTTCGCCGGCGGGGTCGTGGCTCAGGCCCTGGCGCTCGAGGGCGTGTTCGCGTTCTTTCTCGAGTCGACCTTCCTGGGTCTGTTCCTGTACGGCGAGAAGCGGCTCGGCCCCAGGGGTCACCTGGCCTCAGCGATCGCCCTGGCGACAGGCTCGTGGCTGTCGGGCTACTTCATCATCGTCGCCAACGCCTTCATGCAGCACCCGGTCGGCTACAGGCTGGGCGAGGATGGTGTGCTCCATCTCGAGAATTTCCGGGCCTACATCTTCAACCCCTGGGCGCTCTGGCAGTATGCCCACAACATGCTGGCCTCGGTCGTCACGGCGTCGTTCGTCGTGGCCGCCGTGGGGGCCTACTGGTCGCTCTTGGGCCAGCACGCGCGCCACGCCGGGATCTGCCTGCGCGTCGGGGTGATCGCCGGCTTGATCTCCAGCCAGCTAGTCGCTTTCCCTGCCGGTGACGGTGCTGGCAAGATGGTGGCGAAGCACCAGCCGGTAACTCTCGCCGCGATGGAGGGACTGTTCGAAGGAGGACCGTACGCCGAGCTCGCCATCATCGGGCAGCCGGACGTCGCCGCCGGCAAACTGGAGAATCCGATCGTCGTGCCGTGGATCCTCAGTTTCCTGTGCTACGGGTCGTTCGGAAGCACCGTTCACGGGCTGAATGACTTTCCGCAAGACCAGTGGCCGCAGAATGTGGAGCTCCTCTACTACAGTTATCACATCATGGCCGGGCTCGGGACGCTCTTCATCCTGACCATGGCAGTCGCGGCCTTCCTCCTGTGGCGGGGGCGGCTGGCGAAAACACGCCCGATGCTCTGGGTGCTGATGCTGGCGTTCCCGTTCCCCTACATCGCGACGACCGCCGGCTGGTGGACCGCCGAGCTGGGACGCCAGCCATGGATCATCCATGGTCTCTTGCGCACGGCTGACGCCCACTCGAAACTGGTCAATCCGGGCGATGTTGTCTTCACCGTGCTGGGCTTCGCCGGCCTCTACCTGCTCCTCGGTATGCTCTTCGTCATCCAGGTCCTCAAAGAGATCAACCGCGGCCCGGCCGCGTCGCATTAGGACACCGACCATGGAAGCAACCTGGTTCGTCATCGTCTCGGGCATGCTCGCGGCCTACGCGGTGCTCGACGGCTTCGACTTCGGGGTCGGCGCCATCCACCGCATCGTCGCCCGTAATGATGAGGAGCGCAGGACCGTACTGGCGGCGATCGGCCCGATCTGGGACGGCAACGAGGTCTGGCTGATCGCGGCGGGCGGCGTGTTGTTCATGGCCTTCCCGAATGTCTACGCCACCGCGTTCAGCGGCTTCTACATGGCCTTGATCGTCGTACTGTGGCTGCTGATCCTGCGCGGCGTGGCGATCGAGCTCCGCTCGCACCAGGACCACCCACTCTGGCGGGAATTCTGGGATTCGGTCTTCATGCTCGCGTCGGGGCTGCTCGCCGTGGTGTTCGGCACGACGCTCGGCAACCTGATTCGCGGGGTTCCGCTTGGCAAAGAAGGCCTCCGGGGTATGCCGCTGTTCACGAACTTCCTCATAGGCTCTCAGCCGGGAATCCTCGACTGGTACACCGCGCTCGTTGGCCTGTTCACACTCGTCGCTCTGGCAGTCCACGGCGCCCTCTACCTTGCGTGGCGGACCAACGGGCCCGTGCGGGAGCGCAGCGTGGCCTTCGCGCGCGAGGCGTGGAAGGTCGCGCTGGTCTTGTGGGTGGCCGCCACGGCCGCTACCGGCTGGGTGCGGCCCGAAGTCTTCTCGGTCCTCGCCTCACGTCCCTGGGTGCTTCCGTTCGTCGCCGTCGCGATCGCCGGGGCCTGGGGTGCGTTCTGGTTCCCGAGGCGCGGCCAAGAGCTCGCGGCGTTCCTCTCGTCGTCCGCGTTCCTGGTCGGGATGCTGGCCGCGACACTGGCTTGCCAGTACCCATACTGGCTGCGGTCGACCCTCGACCCGTCATACAGTCTCACCGCCTTGAACTCGGCCGCCGACCACTACGGGCTGAGCGTGGCGCTGGCATGGTGGCCCGTCGGGATCGCGCTGGTCGCCGTCTATTTTACGTTCCTGTTTCGCTGGATGTCGGGAAAGGTCGACCTGGAAGCCGGCCCGACATACGGGTCGGCCGTCGCCGGGGTGGTGCGCTCCACCGAAGAACGGGTTTGACCTCAATTTCATCGAAATAGCGGAGCATGCCCCACGTGTTTGAGGCGTTTGAGTTGCGACCTGGATCGGGACCGGATCCGAAACATCGCCTTGATGTCAGCAAGATCGTCGAAACGGCGAAGAACCTCGCGGGTGACATTAACGCTCGGCTGCCGGGGAGCACGTTGGCCGGGCTCGCCGAGGAGCTAACCAAGGTTGCGGTCGCGACGCGTACGCGAGGAAGGCGCGCGCACCGGCCCATCCTGGCCATCAGGGCGGTCTCCGCCCTGGCGATCGGCCTGGCCGTCGTGGGGCTTTGGTATCTCGCCCGGCACATGCACGCAAGGTGGGAGTTCGGCACGATCGGCGACCTGTTCGGGGCGCTCACCGCCGGGTTCAATCTCGTGGTACTCCTCGCCGGCGCCCTGTGGTTCTGCGTGACCCTCGAGGCCCGGTTCAGTGCAAGGAGACACTGGGGTACATCCAAGAGCTGCGCGAGTTCGCCCACGTCATCGACGTGACTCAGCTCTACTACACCCCCAACCTCTACCGATCCGGCCACGAAACCCCGCCCGGCAAGACGATCATCGACGAGACCTACCTGCTCTACTGCACGCAGATGCTCGGCGTGATCGGCAACCTCGCCCCCCTCTACACGCGTGAAGCAACCGGCGACTCGATCCTGCGCGGCCTCGGAGGTTCAAATGCTCGCGATGGCCATTGCCACCAAGCATCTGGCCAAAGCCGAAGCCGCGCGCCGGATGAGCGATGCCGGAGACAGGACTTGAACCTGCACCCGCAATATTGCGGACCAGCCCCGATTTCGAAGTGCGGCCCGCGGGTTCGGATAAATCGAACAGAATGACCGTGCCGATCCAGTCGCCGCTGGCAGCGGCGAGCGTCTTTCCGTCGGTCGAGAACGCAATTTCTCCGATGCCCTCCTGGGTCGTCGTGAATTCGTGCCGCCAGCGACCGCTGACGGTGTCGACGATTCGAACCAGACCAACTCGGGTGCTGCGGGGAGGAGGAGGGCGCCCTTGCACCAGTTGTCGGCCACTGCGAGCTACGAAGTCTGCGAGGCCAAGCTGCCCTACGATGGAGCCTGCGACCGCCAAGCTGCTGCCATCGGCTGAAAATGCCATGACCGGGGGATGGGCATAAGGCCCCTTGCAGTCGAAGGATGTCACGAAACGGCCGGTCGCCGTGTTCCAGAGCTGAGCGGTATTAGCCGCGCCGAAAAGGAATAAAGCGAGCATCCTGCCGTCTGCCGAAAGCTGTCCGGAGAGAACCTTTTCGACGGGACTTGACTCCGGCGGTTGCCTGATCGTCGATCGGACCTGGCTCGTCGCCAAGTCAATGATCCGGACAACACCGCTTGCCGGGTCGAGGTCGGCAACGACTGAACCCTCGGGCGCGTACGCGAGCACGCGAGTCGTTCTGAGCCCGAGCAGTCGCTCCCCTCCGCCCGTGACGCCCTCCGGACGCAACGGCACGGCCGCGAACGCTCCATCTTTACCGCTGGTGATCGCCGACAGGGACCGTCCGTCCGCCGCAACCAAGACGCCATGGGCCCTCCCCGGGACGGTGAGGGTGCGGGCCTCGTCGCCAGTATCAAGATTCCAGACTTTGAAGGCCGCCGCCTGAGGCGGCAACCTTCCTTCGACCACCCGAGTGATAGGTCCGTCGAGGTTGCTGGCGATCAACGTGTCTCCGCCATGTGCGAACACGAGCGGCCAGATGTCCTCTGCGGTCGAGGTGCCCGGCCTGAATACGAGGCAGTGGAGCGGCTGAGCGGTCGTCGTGTCCCAGACGATCACTTTTCCGTCCCAGCTTCCCGTAGCGAGTGCGGACCCGTCTGCGGAGAAGGCCACGGCCGTCACCGGACCGCGGTGACCCCGAAGGATTGAACGCACTTTCCCCGGCGGCGCCAGTGGGGGCTGCCGGGAGAGCGTCACGGAGAGAGAAAAGATGACGGCAACCGCAAGAAGGGTCGCAGCCGCGATCATGACACGTCTTCCGGTGAGACGCGAGCGAGACCAAAACATGGCACCCCCCGGAGGCCCTTGCGCCGGAATTCCTCAAGCGCCCCTGGGCCTCCACACCCGTCGCGGTCTCAATGGTTAACGCTCAAAACACCCTCGATGTCCTGTTTGAATAATTTGTAGAGTAACCGATGACGTTGCTCGTCAGTGATCTTATTCGGGTCCAGCTCGATGCCCGCCGCCTTGGCGACTGCCTGGACCTTGGGACCGTTGCTGGAATCATCAGGACTGAGGGCGATCTTGCCCGCGGTGTCGATCAGGAACACACTGGGCCAGCCGCGAACGCGATAGCGATCGGCTGTGGCGCCATCCATGAGATCGAAATTGCCTTTCAGGTCCTGATCGATAGCAAAGAGTAGCGGCACTTTATGAAACTCGAGCACGCGACGAATCGGGTTTTCATTCTCTCCCGGAGTATGGATCGACAGGAATACCACTCCACGCGGCTCGAACTCGCGTTTGAGCTGGTCCAGCACGGGCAGGGCGTTGATGCAGGGGCTGCACCAGATGCCCCAGAAATCGAGGAAGACGACCTTGCCCTTGAAATCGGCGAGCTTGCGGGGTTTGCCGTCAGACCAAGCGCCGACCTGCCACTCCGGGCGGGCTGTCCGGCCGCCAGCCGCTTGGGCCGCGCCGGCGGGGCGGCAGCGACGGGTTGCTGCGCGTCTGGTTCGGACGCGGAGTGAACCTTGACCAGCATCTCCTCGGTACCGCCATCGACCAGGTATTTCTTGGCCGCCCCGAGCTCGCCATAGGTGAAAACGATCGGGATCAATCCCTTGGAGACGCGCACTGTGAAATGGCCCTTTTCATCGGTCCGGGTGAACTGGAGCTCGCTCGCGAAGGAGTGGACGTTGGGCTGGACCAAGGCCCCTTCCACGGGTCGCCCTTGGGGATCGACGACCGTCCCACGGAGCGTCACTCCGCGCTCGAGCCGGATCGGCGCGACTTCCAGAGGACTGCCGTTCTGAACCGGCTCGAACCGGAACTGCTCCGAATAAGCGGGGGCGAATCCCTCTTTCTTGACCATGACCTGGATATTCAGGGGCTTGCCGTCGTGACCCCGGCGCGCGATAGAACCGATGCGATATCGCCCCTGGGTGTCGCTCGTCGTCCAATGCCGCGCGTCGGTAGAGCTCCACTCGGCGCCCTTTCCAATATCCCCGCCCCACCCCAGCCCGACGAGCGCCGCCGGAAACAAGTCGCCCGTGTTCATCGAGAACCTGTCCGGCCAGCTCGCCGACCTCCGCGCTTTTGAGTTCCGAGTAGTTCACACGGATCACGAGCTTCCCCCGCTCGATCGCGGGCTCGACACCCGGCGAAGCCTCGATCGTCGCGGATTTCCCGTTCCCGTCGGTGAGACCGAACCGGACAGATGGCTCCGCGACGGGCTCAAGCACGCGTCGCCCATTCTTGGCGGGCACTGATGCCGGAAAGCTCGATTTCCCTTCGGCCCGCACGACAGAGCGGACTTTGTCCGGGTGAAAACCCGACTCCCATTCCAGGTTAATATCCCTGGCCTTCCGTACTATATTGTGCTTGCTAACATGTCCAGTGAGCTTCCTCCCTTCGGTTGGAAGCGTCACGAGTGCGCGGCCCGATTGGTCGGTTTCCGTCTTGAAACTTTCGAGCGGCGACATGTTCATGAAGTAAACCCTGGCTCCTTCAAGCGGCTCGCCGGAGTCCTGGCGCACCTGAAATTCCCAGATAGCGCCGCGCCGGACTTGGTAGTCCCGACGGCGCACCGGGGCCTCGCGAGAGAATGCAAATACGCCACCCTCCCGACCCTTGACGTGCAAGTAGCCCGGCGGAAGCGTATAAAGACTGACGACCACATGCCCGGCCGGGAGGTCCGCACGGAACCGGCCGTCGGGTCCCGTCTCGACGATTCGAGTCACCTCGGGATTCGCCTCGAGGATCGGGTGCATCCCGGTGAGGCAAAAAATCACTTTGAATCGGGCGCCCGGGACCGGCTCTTCGGTCCCCTCGACGCGCACCGAGCCTGTCAGGGCATACTTGCCCGTCGCGCGGTCAGCTTGCGGTTCGGTTTTGGGCGTGGATGCTGCGCGAGGCGACTCGGGCGTCGGTGCCGATTGGGCCTTGTTATCGTCCCACGCAGCGAACGTCTGCCAGGCCAGCAGGCTGCCCCCCAACGCGGCCAGGAAAACGACCGTCACCGCCTTCAGTTTGCTGATGAGCATGGATTTCAATACCCCCCGCGCCAGGGCCGCGGCCGTCTCGCCGGCCTTGAATCCCAGCGCCACGCGAATTGTGGAATCAATCAGTGAGGCGGGAAGATGAACCGAACGTGCGGCCTGAGAATGCCCCTGGGCGATCGTGGCGATAGCCAGGACTCCGGCGGGGACCGTCACGCCGCGGCGGGTCAGTCGCCGGCGCAACTGAGCACGCGCCCGCGCCAACCGGCCACGAACCGAGCCTTCGGAGACGCCCAGCTCGATGCGCCGCAGCCTCGTACGTCAAGCCTTCCAGATAGAAGAGCACGACAGCCGCGCGAAGCCGGTCCGGCGAGCGATCGATCTCTTCGAGGAGCGCCTCGGGTTCATCACCGGCGTGGCTGGGTAAGCAGGCCTCGAGAGTCTGCTCGGCCGCAATCCGTTCACCTTGACGTCGACGCGCTGCACGGAGTCGGGCCTGGGCGGCGACCCGCTGCGAGACGCCGAAAAGCCAGCTCGCTACCGAATCCCGCCGCCGGATCGAGCCGGCCCGATGCGCCAGCACGAGGAACGTCGCCTGAAACGCGTCTTCCGCATCCTGCGGGTAGCGAAGAACCCGGCGGCAGACGCGCAGCACCATAGGCCCGTGCCGGTGCATCAGCTCTTCGAACGACGCCTCCGCGTCATTGCCTTGCCGCGAGACGAAACGGTCCAGAAGCTGACCGTCGGACAGGCCGCCGAAGGTACCCTGGCGAAAGAGCCCGAAGACCTGCCGGAGCCACGCGCCCGATTCCCTGCCCGCCATTGGTCGTCGACTCCTCTCTGATATCCTCGGTGTTTGCTCCCCTTGAGGGTAGTGTTCGAATCGCGGGTAATCCTCACGGGAATTCCGTGCGGCGAAAATGCGTCCTGCGCACACCCCAGAGAGCGCTGCACACAAAGCCAATCGCGCAGTGCCTCGCCAAGCATCGCCGGACGGAGCGAAAAGTCAACGCGCGGCAACACAACGAGGTTGACGCGGACGATCGATCCGATCGCTCATAAGGAAAGCGGCGTGTAGTTAGTAAACCGGGGAACTCCCGCGACGCAGCGTTCCAGATCCATTCGGCACCGTCGCCCAAGACGGTGATCGTGCTTAGATCCTCAATCCCCAGCTGGACCGCCCATTTGCTCCAGCGAGGAGCGAAATCATCAATCGCCTCGATCGCCGCAAACGCGACCCGCGTCGCCGGGGCCGGCAGGTGGCGCTTGTCCCAATTCTCAGGCGTGGACGGTTCGCCACGCTCACGACGGGCGAAGATGCCGATCTTCATGTCCCGCCAGCATTCGGTCGTGTTGACCTTGGCAGCATCCGTCTGGAACTCGACATCCCCAGGAGCATCGGCGAATGCCTTGGCGACGGCCGGCGATTCGGCCCGGAAGCCGGCGATCCGCGGGGATTCTGCCTGGCAGGCCTGTCGAATCCGTTCGTCGCTGATGGTCCAGCCACAACACTCCTTCAGCAGTCGCTCAGTAACGGCGAAGGAATTCTGGCCTCCAGGCAGGCAGATCAACCGCGTCGCCTGTCGCGTGAGGAAACCCTCCAAGCCGAGAACACGGTCCGCGGCATAGCCCCCAAGACCACAGGAGTTGCATGAGAAATAGGTACGCCAAAGAACAATCGCTCCCAGCGCGGTCATCACCGTTTTGGTCGCCTTGCCTTTGTGGCGACCCGACGCCGCACATGGGCAGATTCGGGCGGCGCCTCTTTTTTTTCGAGACCTTGTGCTCGGGTACGGAGGGTCGACTCCAACACATTTCTCAAGAAGTCGCGGCCGTTGCCCAGCAAGAACGACTCACAGCGGTCAATCACCTGTCCTTCGGGCGCGGAATCAGCCGCCGCGTCGAGTTCCTGCGCCATTACGTAGGCCTGTTCCAAGATCAGCCGTTGGGTCGGCGTGAGGTTATCGAGATTAGACGGGAGCATGGGTGCATCATCCTTGAGGCGATTGGTCCATCCGTGGTAGTTCCTGCTCCTGCTTTATATCCTCTTCCCCATAGGAACGCCAGAATCCGTTGGCGCACCCCGGGGTCAGTCCGAGTTTCAAGTTTATTGGCTCTCGGGGCTCAGTTCGAGTAGCATTCCATCCAGGAGATCGGACCGCCGACCAGCGGTCCGACCGGAGTCGCCCTCATCGACGAGCGGCCGGTGTCGAGGCTTTCCGCCTCTCCTGAACGAAGGCCATGTCATTCCGGTTTGACTGCGCGGGCCTTTCCACCCCTCCAGCGCCGCGTCGACCGCCGTCCCCTGGAGCACCTCTGGCCGCGACCGGCCGAGAGCCAAGCTGGGCCGGGTGGGGCGGACGGCGACACGCGCGGCGCCCGTCCGGATCACCACCCGTTTTGGCGATCCCGACCGGGACGAGGACCAGCCGGCGAGGGCGGCATCCGTCGCCGTCAGCCCGGCGGTCAGCGGCGTCATGCCGAACGAACCGGCAACCGACGCCGGCGCGACGGAATCGGCGATGGCGGGCACGATCACCGGAACCGCGGCCCGCTCTGCGATGGCGGCCCTATCAGACGCGTAAAGCGGATTGAGGTCTTGCGTGGTCCTGGCCAACGCGCCTGCGCCCGCAGGCGTCTGGTTCGTGGACAGGTCCCATCCGTCGCCGCTGTCGGCCAGCGCGTCGAATACGCTGAACACATCGATCGGACCGCCGTCACCCGTCCCCGTCTCGCCTAGAGTCGCATCCTGCAAGGGGGCGACCGTCGGGCCCGCATAGGTCGTGCCCGCGCCCTGGTAGGCCACCAGATCGGGAACAAGCAGATTGGCCACCGGTGTCCCCAGCCCGGTCACGAGATTGTAGCCGGATTCTGCGCTGTAACCGTTATTGCCGCTGCTGATGACGTTGTAGTCGCTCTGGGGTAGCTTGTAGAGCGCTTGCTGAGTGTCGGTCGGTGTGGCGCTGTTCAACGTCGACTCACCTGCGGCCACGCGTCCCTGGTTGGCCAGCGCGATCAATCCGGCCCAAGCCGGGGCCGACAGGCTGGTGCCGCCCACGACCTCGAACGGGTCGCTCGGATTGAGGTTATAGGGGTCGGCGACCCAGGCGCCGGTGTCGGGATCGGCAACCATCGCGACGTCGGGTGTGGTCCGGCTGCCGGTCGATTGCACGCCCTGCTGGTACGCCGGCTCGGGTTCGTACAGGCTGACTCCGCCTCCAGAGCCGATCGCGGTCCCGGCCGAGTCGGAATAATAGCCCCATCCGGTCTCGCTGTGATAAGAGTTATCGGCGTTGAGCGCCAGGCTGGTGCCGCCGACGGCCACGACGTCGGGCGAGAACGCGGGATATTCGGGATCGGCCGCGCCATAGTCGCCCGTGCTGGCGACGAAGGTCACTCCCGGCACGCTGAAGACCTGGTCGTATAGGGCCTCATCGGCGGCCAAGACCGCCTGGCCCTCCGCGAAGCCCCAGCTCATCGACACCACCGACACGCCGGGCTGACTGGCCGCGGTGGCCACGCTGGCCATCAGGTCCGACAGCGACTGACTGTTGGCTTCGACCAGGATGATCTGGGCTCCCGGGGCGATGGCATGGGTCCATTCCACGTCGAGCGCCTCCTCCAGCTCCCAGTTGGCGGCGCCGGGGCCGGCCGGATCGGTCGAGGGCAGGGAATCTGGCTGCCCGAACTGGTTGAGCACCGTCAAGAACGACGCGGCCGGCCCATTCTGGGCGTATAGCGACGGCCCGGAATCGGTCAGACTGAACTGCGAGTCGAAGGCGTCGACCGCCTGGTCGATGCTCGGGTCGTCGTAGGCATCGACGATCGCGATGGTCTGACCAGTGCCATCTTGTGCCAGGGCGTTGATGCCATACGCATCGCGGATCTGGGCTGGGGTATATGCGACCGTCCCCTCGGATGCCGATAAGCTCAGGCTGTTGGCGATCGCGGCGCCGCTCAGGGTCATCGTATCGACGACCATCGAGATCGGGCTCGATGCACTGCCGACCTGGGCACTGCCGCTTTCGGCGAGCTGGGCCGCCGGCGCGTAGATCATGCCGGTGACCCCTTGCATGGCGGCGCCGCTGAATGTCAGCGCCTTGGCGTTGTCGCGGCCCTGGAAGATCAGGATGCCGGCATACGTCCCGCTCGCAGGCGGGGTCAGCCTGACCGATCCGCTGCCGCTGAGCGTGATCGGGCCGAACGTGCCGCCGTCGGTCGTCCCGTTGTAGGCCGTGCCGAAGTTGAACACGGTCACTCCGGTGCCGGTGACAGCGGCGGCGCCTGAGACCGACAGTCCGCCACCCTCGAGGATGATCGAGGTCCCCGCGCCGATCGACACGGTCCCGCTGCCCGAGGCCGTGAGTCCACCGCCCTGGATCACGTACGTGCCGGCGGCCAGTGTGACGCTCGCGGCGCCGGAGACGCTAATCTGGCTATAAATGCCGGGCTGGAGCGTCGCCGACGAGCTGCCGGCGATGGACTTCGAACCATAGTTGGTCTGGCCGCTGGGGATCGCCGGGTACGGTAGCGCGGCGAGCGGGTCGGAGACCAAATGGCTTCCGGTCACTGGCTGCGGGCTCAAGGTCGGGCTCCCGCTCTTCTGGACGCCCCCGACGACCTGGATGGCGGCGGCCTTCACCGAGGCGGCGCCGCTGATCGCGATGGCGCTGGAGGAGCTCGAGTCGACGATGACGTCGCCGGTGACGTTGACGCCGGCGCTGCCCGACAGGCTGAGCGCGCTGCCGGCCGACTGGTCCAGGACGTAGATGGTCCCAGAGCTTGTCCAGCTAGACCCGGTGACGGTCAGGGTACCGCTGTCGTAACTGATCGTGTAATTCCCCAGCCCTGTGCCCACCGCGTTGCTCGCCGTGATGGGATAGGTGCCCACAGCGGCCGTCGCAACGGTGCCCGCGCTGGCCAGCGTCACGCTGGATACTGCGTCGCTACCGAGCAGCCCGCTGGCCGTGAACGCCGTGCCGGCGAGGGTGAGCGTGGCACCGGAGACCTTGGTCTCATTATCGGCGGTAATCGTCAAGGCGGCCTTGTTGATGACATCGGTGACCGTGCCGCTGGCGCTCTGGTAGTTGCCGGCGGGGTCGGTGAACGACCAGGCGTCGCCGTTGTATGTGCCGGCATTGGTGTGTGCCGTGCCGCTCAGATTCAGGTCACCGCTCAGGTTGACGCCGCCCACGCCGGTGGCCGTGCCTGTGGCTGTATGGGCGCCGCATTGTAGGTCACGGAGTACGGGGTTACCGAGATGGCCGCGGCGGCCTGATTGATGGTATCGGCGAAGGTTCCGCTGGCACTCTGGTAGTTGCCGGTGGGGTCGTTGAACGACCAGGAGTCGGTGGTGTAAGTGCCGGCACTGGTATGGGTGGTTCCGCTGAGGCTCAGGTCGCCGGTCAGGTTCGCGCCACCAATGCCCGTCGCCGTGCCCGTGGCCGTATGGGCCGCCGCGTTGTAGGTGACGGAATAAGGGGTTACCGAGATCGTCGCGGCGGCCTTGTTGATCGTGTCGGTGACGGTTCCGCTGGCACTCTGGTAGTTGCCGGTGGGATCGGTGAAGGTCCAGGAGTCGCCATTGTACGTGCCGGCATTGGTGTGGCTGGTACCGCTGAGGCTCAGGTCGCCACTCAGGTTGGCGCCGCCCACGCCCGTGGCCGTGCCGGTCGCCGAGTGAGCGTTGGAGTCGTAAGTAACGGAGTACGGAGTGACCGAGATGGTCGCGGTGGCCTTGATGATGACATCGTTGACCGTCCCGCTGGCACTCTGGTAGTTGCCGGTGGGATCAGTGAAGGTCCAGGAGTCGCCGTTGTACGTGCCGGCATTGGTGTGGCTGGTGCCGCTGACGCTCACGTCGCCATTGAGGTTGGCGCCGCCCACCCCCGTTGCCGTGGCGGTCGCCGTGTGAGCGTTGGAGTCGTAAGTAACGGAGTACGGGGTGACCGAGATGGTCGCGGCGGCCTTATTGATGACATCGTTGACCGTCCCGCTGGCACTCTGGTAGTTGCCGGTGGGATCGGTGAAGGTCCAGGAGTCGCCGTTGTACGTGCCGGCATTGGTGTGGCTGGTGCCGCTAAGGCTCAGGTCGCCACTCAGGTTGGCGCCGCCTACGCCCGAGGCCGTGCCAGTCGCCGTGTGAGCATTGCTATCGTAGGTGACGCTGTAGGGTGTGACCACGACCGTCGCGTTGGCCTTGCCGATCGTATCCGTGATGGGCGTGGAAGCGATGCTGTTGTAATTGTTGCCGCCCGAGAAGCTCCAGGTGTCGCTGGAGTACGTGCCGGCGCTCGTGTGCGTGGTGTTGAGCGTCAGGCTGCTACCGGCCGCGGACGTGTCGCTGCCGACGCCGGTGATGGTGTAAGTGGCTGTGTGAGCATTGCTGTCGTAGGTGACGCTATAGGGTGTGACCACGACCGTCGCGTTGGCCTTGCCGATGATGTCGGTGATGGGCGTGGAGGCGATGTCGTTGTAGTTGTTGCCTCCCGAGAAGCTCCAGGTGTCGCCGGAGTACGAGCCGGCGCTCGTGTGCATGGAGTTGAGCGTCAGGCTGCTACCGGCCGCGGAAATGTCGCTGCCCACGCCGTTGATGGTGTAGGTGGCCGTGTGAGCATTGCTGTCGTAGGTGACGCTGTAGGGCGTGACCACGACTGTCGCGTTGGCCTTGCCGATGACGTCCGTGATGGGCGTGGAGGCGATGTCGTTGTAGTTGGTGCCGCCTGCGAAGCTCCATGAGTCGCTGGAGTACGTGCCGGCGTTCGTGTGCGTGGTGTTGAGCGTCAGGCTGGTGTCGGCCGCCGCTGTGTCGCTGCCGACGCCGGCGATGGTGTAAGTGGCCGAGTGAGCGTTGGAGTCGTATGTGACGCTGTAGGGCGTAAATACGACGGTCGCGTTGGCCTTGCCGATGATGTCGGTGATCGGCGTGGAGGCGATGTCGTTGTAGTTGTTGCCGCCCGAGAAGCTCCAGGTATCACTGGAGTACGAGCCGGCGCTCGTGTGGGTGGTGTTGAGCGCCAGGCTGCTACCGGCTGCCGCCGTGTCGCTGCCCACGCCGTTGATGGTGTAGGTGGCCGTGTGAGCATTGGAGTCGTAAGTCACGTTGTAGGGCGTGACCACGACCGTGGCGTTGGCCTTGCCAATGATGTCGGTGATCGGCGTGGAGGCGATGTCGTTGTAGTTGTTGCCTCCCGAGAAGCTCCAGGTGTCGCTCGAGTACGAGCCGGCGCTCGTGTGCGTGGTGTTGAGCGTCACGCTGCTGCCCGCCGCCGCGGTGTCGCTGCCCACGCCGGCGATGGTGTAAGTGGCTGTGTGGGCATTGCTGTCGTAGGTAACGCTGTAGGGCGTGACCACGACCGTGGCGTTGGCCTTGCCAATGATGTCGGTGATCGGCGTGGAGGCGATGTCGTTGTAGTTGTTGCCTCCTGAGAAGCTCCAGGTATCGCTAGCGTACGTGCCGGCATTGGTGTGCGTGGTGTTGAGCGTCACGCTGCTGCCGGCCGCGGACGTGTCGCTGCCGACGCCGGTGATCGTGTAAGTGGCCGTGTGAGCGTTGGAGTCGTATGTGACGCTGTAGGGCGTAACTACGACGGTCGCGTTGGCCTTGCCGATCGTATCCGTGATGGACGTCGAGGCGATGTCGTTGTAGTTGCCCGTTGGGTCGTCGAAGCTCCAAACGTCGGCGTTGTAGGTGCCTGCGCTCGTGTGGGTGGTGCCCGAAAGGCTCAGGTCGGCCGACAGGTCCTCGCTGAAGACGCCGGTGGCCGTGCCGCTCGCCGTGTGGGCGGTGCTATCGTAGGTGACGCTGTAGGGCGTGACCGAGATCGTGGCATTGGCCTTGTTGACGGTGAGCGTGGCGTCGGTCTCGTGGACGGCGTAATTGGCGATCTTGTTGTTGGGGTCGGACAGCGTGGCGGTGATAGCGTAACTGCCCGAGCCCACCGGGGCCGTGGCCGCGTCGCCGGAGCTGGAGAAGCTGTAGGTGATGGCGTCGCTGCCCTGCACGCCGGTGACCGTGCCGGAGTCGCTGGCCGTCTGGCCGTAGGTCTTGCTGTTGGCGGCGGCTGTCACGACCAGGTCGCGCTGGGCGATGGCGTCGTTGACCGTGCCGCTGGCGTCGTTGTAGTTGCCGGCCGCGTCATGGAAGCTCCAGGCGTCGGCGTTGTAGGTGCCTGCGCTCGTGTGGGTGGTGCCCGAAAGGCTCAGGTCGGCCGACAGGTCCTCGCTGAAGACGCCGGTGGCCGTGCCGCTCGCCGTGTAGGCCGAGCTATCGTAGGTGACGCTGTAGGGCGTGACCGAGATCGTGGCATTGGCCTTGTTGACGGTGAGCGTGGCGTCGGTCTCGTGGACGGCGTAATTGGCGATCTTGTTGTTGGGGTCGGACAGCGTGGCGGTGATAGCGTAACTGCCCGAGCCCACCGGGGCCGTGGCCGCGTCGCCGGAGCTGGAGAAGCTGTAGGTGATGTCGTCGCTGCCCTGCACGCCGGTGACCGTGCCGGAGTCGCTGGCCGTCTGGCCGTAGGTCTTGCTGTTGGCGGCGGCTGTCACGACCAGGTCGCGCTGGGCGATGGCGTCGTTGACCGAGCCGCTGGCGTCATTGTAGTTGCCGGCCGCGTCATGGAAGCTCCAGGCGTCGGCGTTGTAGGTGCCTGCGCTCGTGTGGGTGGTGCCCGAAAGGCTCAGGTCGGCCGACAGGTCCTCGCTGAAGACGCCGGTGGCCGTGCCGCTCGCCGTGTAGGCCGAGCTATCGTAGGTCACGCTGTAGGGCGTGACCGAGATGATGGCGTTGGCCTTGTTGACGGTGAGCGTGGCGTCGGTCTCGTGGACGGCGTAGTTGGCGACCTTGTTGTTGGGGTCGGACAGTGTGGCGGTGATGGCGTAGCTGCCCGTGCCCACCGAAGCCGTGGCCGCGTCGCCGGAGCTGGAGAAGCTGTAGGTGATGTCGTCGCTGCCCTGCACGCCGGTGACCGTGCCGGAGTCGCTGGCCGTCTGGCCGTAGGTCTTGCTGTTGGCGGCGGCTGTCACGACCAGGTCGCGCTGGGCGATGACGTCGTTGACCGAGCCGCTGGCGTCATTGTAGTTGCCGGCCGCGTCATGGAAGCTCCAGGCGTCGGCGTTGTAGGTGCCTGCGCTCGTGTGGGTGGTGCCCGAAAGGCTCAGGTCGGCCGACAGGTCCTCGCTGAAGACGCCGGTGGCCGTGCCGCTCGCCGTGTGGGCGGTGCTATCGTAGGTGACGCTGTAGGGCGTGACCGAGATCGTGGCATTGGCCTTGTTGACGGTGAGCGTGGCGTCGGTCTCGTGGACGGCGTAATTGGCGATCTTGTTGTTGGGGTCGGACAGCGTGGCGGTGATAGCGTAACTGCCCGAGCCCACCGGGGCCGTGGCCGCGTCGCCGGAGCTGGAGAAGCTGTAGGTGATGGCGTCGCTGCCCTGCACGCCGGTGACCGTGCCGGAGTCGCTGGCCGTCTGGCCGTAGGTCTTGCTGTTGGCGGCGGCTGTCACGACCAGGTCGCGCTGGGCGATGGCGTCGTTGACCGTGCCGCTGGCGTCGTTGTAGTTGCCGGCCGCGTCATGGAAGCTCCAGGTGTCGCCGTTGTAGGTGCCGGCGCTCGTGTGGGTCGTGCCCGAAAGGATCAGGTCGGCTGACAGGTCCTCGCTGAAGACGCCGGTGGCCGTGCTGCTCGCCGTGTGGGCGGTGCTATCGTAGGTGACGCTGTAAGGCAGCACCGAGATGGTGGCGTTGGCCTTGTTGACGGTGAGCGTGGCGTCGGTCTCGTGCACGGCGTAGTTGGCGATCTTGTTGTTGGGGTCGGACAGCGTGGCGGTGATGACGTAACTGCCCGAGCCCACCGAAGCCGTGGCGGCGTCCCCGGAGCTGGAGAAGCTGTAGGTGATGTCGTCGCTGCCCTGTACGCCGCTGACCGTGCCGCTGTCGCTGGCCGTCTGGCCGTAGGTTTTGCTGTTGGCGGCGGCTGTCACGACCAGGTCGCGCTGGGCGATGGCGTCGTTGACCGTGCCGCTGGCGTCGTTGTAGTTGCCCGCCGCGTCATGGTAGCTCCAGGTGTCGCCGTTGTAGGTGCCGGCGCTCGTGTGGGTCGTGCCCGAGAGGATCAACTCGGCGGACAGGTTCTCGCTGAAGACGCCCGTGGCCGTGCTGCTCGCCGTGTGGGCGGTGCTATCGTAGGTGACGCTGTAAGGCAGCACCGAGATGGTGGCGTTGGCCTTGTTGACGGTGAGCGTGGCGTCGGTCTCGTGCACGGCGTAGTTGGCGATCTTGTTGTTCGGGTCGGACAGCGTGGCGTTGATAGCGTAACTGCCCGTGCCCACCGCGGCCGTGGCGGCGTCGCCGGTGCTGGAGAAGCTGTAGGTGATGTCGTCGCTGCCCTGTACGCCGCTGACCGTGCCGCTGTCGCTGGCCGTCTGGCCGTAGGTTTTGCTGTTGGCGGCGGCTGTCACGACCAGGTCGCGCTGGGCGATGGCGTCGTTGACCGTGCCGCTGGCGTCGTTGTAGTTGCCCGCCGCGTCATGGTAGCTCCAGGCGTCGCCGTTGTAGGTGCCGGCGCTCGTGTGGGTCGTGCCCGAAAGGATCAGGTCGGCTGACAGGTCCTCGCTGAAGACGCCCGTGGCCGTGCTGCTCGCCGTGTGCGCCGTGCTATCGTAGGTCACGCTGTAAGGCAGCACCGAGATCGTGGCATTGGCCTTGGTGACGGTGAGCGTGGCGCCGGTCTCGTGGATGGCGTAGTTGGCGATCTTGTTGTTGGGGTCGGACAGCGTGGCGGTGATGGCGTAACTGCCCGAGCCCACCGCGGCCGTGGCGGCGTCCCCGGAGCTGGAGAAGCTGTAGGTGATGCCGTCGCTGCCCTGTACGCCGCTGACCGTGCCGCTGTCGCTGGCCGTCTGGCCGTAGGTTTTGCTGTTGGCGGCGGCTGTCACGACCAGGTCGCGCTGGGCGATGGCGTCGTTGACCGTGCCGCTGGCGTCGTTGTAGTTGCCCGCCGCGTCATGGAAGCTCCAGGTGTCGCCGTTGTAGGTGCCGGCGCTCGTGTGGGTCGTGCCCGAAAGGATCAGGTCGGCTGACAGGTCCTCGCTGAAGACGCCGGTGGCCGTGCCGCTCGCCGTGTGGGCGGTGCTATCGTAGGTGACGCTGTAAGGCAGCACCGAGATGGTGGCGTTGGCCTTGTTGACGGTGAGCGTGGCGTCGGTCTCGTGCACGGCGTAGTTGGCGATCTTGTTGTTGGGGTCGGACAGCGTGGCGGTGATGACGTAACTGCCCGAGCCCACCGAAGCCGTGGCGGCGTCCCCGGAGCTGGAGAAGCTGTAGGTGATGTCGTCGCTGCCCTGTACGCCGCTGACCGTGCCGCTGTCGCTGGCCGTCTGGCCGTAGGTTTTGCTGTTGGCGGCGGCTGTCACGACCAGGTCGCGCTGGGCGATGGCGTCGTTGACCGTGCCGCTGGCGTCGTTGTAGTTGCCGGCCGCGTCATGGAAGCTCCAGGCGTCGCCGTTGTAGGTGCCGGCGCTCGTGTGGGTCGTGCCCGAGAGGATCAACTCGGCGGACAGGTTCTCGCTGAAGACGCCCGTTACCGTACCGCTCGCCGTGTGCGCCGAGCTATCGTAGGAGACGCTGTAGGGCGTGACCGAGATGGTGGCGTTGGCCTTGTTGACGGTGAGCGTGGCGCCGGTCTCGTGGATGGCGTAGTTGGCGATCTTGTTGTTGGGGTCGGACAGCGTGGCGGTGATGGCGTAGCTGCCCGAGCCCACCGCGGCCGTGGCGGCGTCCCCGGAGCTGGAGAAGCTGTAGGTGATGTCGTCGCTGCCCTGTACGCCGCTGACCGTGCCGCTGTCGCTGGCCGTCTGGCCGTAGGTTTTGCTGTTGGCGGCGGCTGTCACGACCAGGTCGCGCTGGGCGATGGCGTCGTTGACCGTGCCGCTGGCGTCGTTGTAGTTGCCCGCCGCGTCATGGTAGCTCCAGGTGTCGCCGTTGTAGGTGCCGGCGCTCGTGTGGGTCGTGCCCGAGAGGATCAACTCGGCGGACAGGTTCTCGCTGAAGACGCCCGTGGCCGTGCTGCTCGCCGTGTGGGCGGTGCTATCGTAGGTGACGCTGTAAGGCAGCACCGAGATGGTGGCGTTGGCCTTGTTGACGGTGAGCGTGGCGTCGGTCTCGTGCACGGCGTAGTTGGCGATCTTGTTGTTCGGGTCGGACAGCGTGGCGTTGATAGCGTAACTGCCCGTGCCCACCGCGGCCGTGGCGGCGTCGCCGGTGCTGGAGAAGCTGTAGGTGATGTCGTCGCTGCCCTGTACGCCGCTGACCGTGCCGCTGTCGCTGGCCGTCTGGCCGTAGGTTTTGCTGTTGGCGGCGGCTGTCACGACCAGGTCGCGCTGGGCGATGGCGTCGTTGACCGTGCCGCTGGCGTCGTTGTAATTGCCGGCCGCGTCATGGTAGCTCCAGGCGTCGCCGTTGTAGGTGCCGGCGCTCGTGTGGGTCGTGCCCGAAAGGATCAGGTCGGCTGACAGGTCCTCGCTGAAGACGCCCGTGGCCGTGCCGCTCGCCGTGTGCGCCGTGCTATCGTAGGTGACGCTGTAAGGCAGCACCGAGATGGTGGCATTGGCCTTGGTGACGGTGAGCGTGGCGTCGGTCTCGTGGATGGCGTAGTTGGCGATCTTGTTGTTGGGGTCGGACAGCGTGGCGGTGATGGCGTAGCTGCCCGAGCCCACCGCGGCCGTGGCGGCGTCGCCGGTGCTGGAGAAGCTGTAGGTGATGTCGTCGCTGCCCTGTACGCCGCTGACCGTGCCGCTGTCGCTGGCCGTCTGGCCGTAGGTTTTGCTGTTGGCGGCGGCTGTCACGACCAGGTCGCGCTGGGCGATGGCGTCGTTGACCGTGCCGCTGGCGTCGTTGTAGTTGCCGGCCGCGTCATGGAAGCTCCAGGCGTCGCCGTTGTAGGTGCCGGCGCTCGTGTGGGTCGTGCCCGAGAGGATCAACTCGGCGGACAGGTTCTCGCTGAAGACGCCCGTTACCGTACCGCTCGCCGTGTGCGCCGAGCTATCGTAGGAGACGCTGTAGGGCGTGACCGAGATGGTGGCGTTGGCCTTGTTGACGGTGAGCGTGGAGTCGGTCTCGTGCACCGTATAGTTGCTTAAAGCGCTATTGGGGTCGGACAGCGTGGCGGTGATCGCGTAGCTGCCGGCGCCGACCGGCGCGGCGGCCCCGTCGCCAGCGCTGCTGAAACTGGCGGTAATGTCGTCATTGTTGAGCACGCCGCTGATTGCGCCAGTGTCGCTGGCGGTGGCGCCATAGGTCTTGCTGTTGGCATTCGCCGTGACGTACAGGTTAGCCGGCGTCACCGTCAGGGCGCCGGGGGTCAGCGTCACGCTATAATCGCCATTCAGGCCGCTGCCGTTGGACAGCATACCGGTGATGGGCGAGCTGCTGCCGACGTGGGCGGTGACCGTGTTGCCGACGCTGCTGTAGGCGATGTCCAGGTTCTGGCTGTTGACTCCGGTGGCGATCGTCGCTGCGAGGGTCGAGAAGCTGTCCGTGGTGCCGTAGACGTGGCTGTCGTTGGCGATCGTGTAGCTGAAGGTATACGGCGTCACTGTGAGAGCGCCGGGGGTCAGGGTCACTGAGTAATCGGTCGTGAGTCCGCTGCCGTTGGACAGCGTGCCGGTGACGGGCGAGCTGCTGCCGACGTGGGCGGTGACTGTGTTGCCGACGCTGCTGTAGGAGATGTCCAGGTTCTCGCCGTTAACTCCCGTGTTGATGGTGGGCGCCAGGGTCGAGAAGCTGTCGGTGGTGCCGTAGACATGGCTGTCGTTGGCGATCGTGACGGTCAGCGACGCCTGAGTGATGTTGGCCGTCGTCGTGGCGGTGGTGTTCTGCAGCGTGTAGTCGCCGGCGTCGGTGCCGCTGATGCTGATGCCGCTGACGCTCACCGTCAGGCCCGTGCCCACATCCTTGCCGCTGAAGCTCGCGCTGGTGTAGCTGTCGGTGACCACGTCGCCGCTGATGCGGTTGTCCGACAGTGTGGTGGAGGCGTTGTTGGTCGCGTCGTACACCTTGTTCACGCCGGTCGCGGTGACGGTGAGCGACGCCGGTGCGATGTTGGCCGTCGCCGTGGCCGTGGTGTTCTGCAGCGTGTAGTTGCCGGCGTCGGTGCCGCTGATGCTGATCCCGCTAATCGTTGCTGACTTGCCATTGGCAACGTTCTTGTTGGCGAAGCTGGCGCTGGTGTAGCTGTCGGTGACCACGTCGCCGTTGATGCGGTTGTCCGACAGTGTGACGGTGGCATTGGCGGTCGCGTCGTACACCTTGTTCACGCCGGTCGCGGTGACGGTGAGCGACGCCGGAGTGATGTTGGCCGTCGCCGTGGCCGTGGTGTTCTGCAGCGTGTAGTTGCCGGCGTCGGTGCCGCTGATGCTGATCCCGCTAACCGTTACTGACTTGCCATTGGCAACGTTCTTGTTGGTGAAGCTGGCGCTGGTGTAGCTGTCGGTGACCACGTCGCCGTTGATGCGGTTGTCCGACAGTGTGACGGTGGCATTGGTGGTCGCGTCGTACACCTTTCCCACACCGGCGGCGGTGACGGCGAGCGACGCCGGAGTGATGTTGGCCGTGGTCGTGGGCTGCGTCAGGGTGTAGTCGCTGACCTGCGCCCCGCTGATCGTCAGGCCGGCCACTGTAACCGTGATGCCGTTCCCTACGTTCTTGGAGGCGAAGGCGCCGGAGGCACTGCTGGTGCCCAGAGTGACCGTATCACCGCTGAAGACGCCGACCAGCGCCGCGCCCGCTGTGTTAAGGGAAGCAGTGGTGCTGGCGTTGTAGACCTTGTTCGTCGCGGTAATGCCCGAGACCGTGAGCCCGGCCGCGGTGATGGTGGCCGCCTGGGTCGATGCCGTCAGCGAGTAATCGCCGGCTTGCGCTCCCGTCAGCGACAACCCACCGAAGGTCACCGTGGTGGCCGTGGCCTTGTCCTTGCTGTTGTAGGTTCCCGTCGCCGTTCCGGTGATGCTGACCGTGTCGCCCGCGTAGGACTTGCCGTCGGACGCGGTCCCAGTGCCGGCCGCCTCGGTAGCCTGCAGCGAGGCCGTGCCGGTGACAACGGCCGTAGTGGTCCCGTCGTACACCTTGCTCGTCGGCACCGAGAGGCCGCTGTAGGTCAAAGCCTTGGGGGTGATGGTGGCCGTGGTCGTGGGCTGGGTCAGTGTGTAATCGCCGGCCTGGGCCCCGCTGATCGTCAGGCCGGCCACCGCCACCGTGATCCCGTTCCCCACGCTGTCGGAGGTAAAGGTCCCGGCGGCGCCGCTGGTACCTAGCGTGACCGTATCACCGCTGAAGACGCCCACCAGCGCCGCGCTCGTGGTAGTCAGGGTGGCCGTGGTGTTGGCGTTATAGACCTTGTTCGTGGCGGTAATGCCCGAGACCGTGAGCCCGGCCGCGGTGATGTTGGCCGTCGTGGTCGGCTGTGTCAGGGTATAATCGCCGGCCTGTGCCCCCCCAATGGTCAGGCCGGCCACTGTTACCGTGATCCCGTTCTCCACGTTCTTGGAGGTAAAGGTGCCGGAGGCACTGCTGGTACCCAGCGTGACGGTATCACCGCTGAAGACGCCCACCAGCACCGCGCCCGTGGTAGTCAGGGTGGCCGTGGTGTTGGCGTTGTAGACCTTGTTCGTCGCGGTAATGCCCGAGACCGTGAGCCCGGCCGCGGTGATGGTGGCCGTCGTGGTCGGCTGTGTCAGGGTGTAATCGCCGTCCTGGGCCCCACCAAGGGTCAGGCCTGCCACTGTTACCGTGATCCCGTTCCCCACGTTCTTGGAGGTGAAGGTGCCGGAGGCACTGCTGGTACCCAGCGTGACGGTATCACCGCTGAAGACGCCCACCAGCGCCGCGCTCGTGGTAGTCAGGGTGGCCGTGGTGTTGGCGTTATAGACCTTGTTCGTCGCCGTAATGCCCGAGACCGTGAGCCCGGCCGCGGTGATGGTGGCCGTCGTGGTCGGCTGTGTCAGGGTGTAATCGCCGTCCTGGGCCCCACCGAGGGTCAGGCCGGCCACCGCCACGGTGATCCCGTTCCCCACGCTATCGGAGGCGAACGTGCCGGTCGCGCCGCTGGTACCCAGCGTGACCGTATCACCGCTGAAGACGCCCACCAGCGCCGCGCCCGTGGTAGTCAGGGTGGCGTTGGTGTTGGCGTTGTAGATCTTGTTCGTGGCGGTAATGCCCGAGACCGTGAGCCCGGCCGCGGTGATGTTGGCCGTCGTGGTCGGCTGTGTCAGGGTATAATCGCCGGCCTGTGCCCCGCTGATCGTCAGGCCGGCCACTGTCACCGTGATCGTGCCCACGTTCTTGGAAGCGAACGTGCCGGTGGCGCCGCTGGTACCCAGGGTGACCGTATCACCGCTGATCACGCCCACCAAGGCCGCGCCCGTGGTATTCAGGGTGGCGGTGGTGCTCGCATTGTAGACCTTGTTCACGGCCGTGACCCCTGAGACCGTCAGCGTAGCCGCGTTGACCGTCAACGTGCCGTTCAAGGAGCTGGCCTGGAAGATTCCCTGCCCGGCGTAGTTCACCGTCAAGGCGTAAGTGCCGGCGGCCGGGGATGGGAGCGTGAAGGTCGCCGTCCCGCCCGAGAGGGCCTGCGGCTGCGCCGCACCCCCGTTGACGCTGAGCGTCACGGTGCCGGTCGGGGTGCCGCCCGCAGAGGTCTCGGTGACGGTGACGACCCCGTTGGCTCCGTAGGTCACGGTCGGGGCGTTGATCGCGGTCGTGGTGGTGAACAGGGTGGTGAACGATTGCGGCGGGCTCTGCGGGTCGGCAACGGTGCCAGTGGAGTTGGCGGCGACGACGCGGTCGTAATAGGTGGTGCCCTGGGTGAGTCCGGTGAGCGCGGCGGTGACGGCGGCGGCGGTCGTGCCGGTGAGCGTCGCGGGTGTGGCGGCGACCATCGGGGGCGATTGCTCGAGGATCCGGTTGTTGTTCGTGTCGTCGACGAAGACGTCGCCGGCCGCGTCCAGGGCCACGCCGACCGGTGAGCTTAATCCGGAGATGATGGTGTTGACGGTGCTGTTGGCCAGGACCTCCTCGACGAAGCCACCGCTGGTGCTGTCGACAAAGACGTCGCCGGCTGCGTCTACAGCCACGCCGGTCGGTTGCGCGATCCCGGAGAGGATGGTGTTGATGGTGCCGTTGGGCAGGACCTCCGTGACGGCGCTGTTCCGGTCGTCGGCGACGAAGACATCGCCGGCCGCGTCCACGGCCACGCCTCTCGGGTGGTTGAACCCGGAGCCGATGGTGTTGATGGTGCCGTTGGGCAGGACCTCCTTGACGGCGTTGTTGTTGGTGTCGTCGACGAAGACGTCGCCGGCGGCGTCCAACGCCACGCCGTACGGGTCATTGAAGCCGGAGCCGATGGTGTGGATGGTGCCGTTGGGCAGGACCTCCTTGACGGCGTTGTTCCCGTCGTCGGTGACGAAGACGTCGCCGGCGGAGTCCACGGCCACGCCCGTCGGGCCGTTGAAGCCGGAGCCGATGGTGTTGATGGTGCCGTTGGGCAGGATTTCCTTGACGAGGTTGTTGTTGGTGTCGGCGACGAAGACGTCGCCGGCGGCGTCCACCGCCACGCCGTGCGGGCCGCTGAACCCGGAGGCGACGGTGGTGGTAGCGGTGAGCGGGAACAAGGGGCTGGTGGAGTACTGGAACCACACGTTGGTGGTCGAGTCGTTGGCGTTCACCGAAGCATTGAGGATTGCGCCGGTCGCCGAGACCGAGGTGGCGGCCGTGGTGGTGACGGTGGGCGCGACCGGGGTGACGGTGAGGGTGCCGTTGACGTAGCCGATGGCGTAATCGCCCAGGCCACTGCCGATCGCGGCACTGGGTACGATGTTGTAAGTGCCCACTGTCGCTGTGGCCCCGTCGCCGCTGCTGGTCAGTGTCACGCTGGTGACGGTGTCGCCGGTGAACAGTCCGCTCGAGGTGAACTGCGACGTGCCGACCGGCGTGAAGGTCGTGCCGTAGGCCTTGCTCTCGTTGCTGGCCGTGATGGTCAACGGGGCCGCAGTGATGTTGGCCGTCGTGGTCGGCTGCGTCAGGCTGTAATCGCCGGCCTGCGCCCCGCTGATCGTAAGGCCGGCCACCGCCACCGTGATCGCGTTCCCCACGCTGTCGGAGGCGAAGGTCCCGCTGGCGCCGCTGGTACCTAGCGTGACGGTATCACCGCTGAAGACGCCCACGAGCACCGCGCCCGTGGTAGTCAGGGTGGCCGTGGTGTTGGCGTTGTAGACCTTGTTCGTCGCGGTAATGCTCGAGACCGTGAGCCCGGCCGCGGTGATGGTGGCTGCCTGGGTCGATGCCGTCAGCGAGTAATCGCCGGCTTGCGCTCCCGTCAGCGACAACCCACCGAAGGTCACCGTGGTGGCCGTGGCCTTGTCCTTGCTGTTGTAGGTTCCCGTCGCCGTTCCGGTGATGCTGACCGTGTCGCCCGTGTAGGACTTGCCGTCGGACGTACTCCCAGTGCCGGCCGCCTCGGTAGCCTGCAGCGAGGCCGTGCCGCTCACTACAGCGGTAGTCGTCCCATCGTACACCTTGCTTAGTGGCACCGAGAGGCCGCTGTTGGTCAATGCCTTGGCGGTGATGGTGGCGGCCTGGGTCAATGCCGTCAACGAGTAATCAGCGGCCTGAGCTCCGGTCAGTGACAACGCACCGAAGGTCACGGTGGCGGCCGTGGCCACGTCCTTGGTGTTGTAGGTTCCCGTCGCCGATCCGGTGATGCTGACCGTGTCGCCCGTGTAGAATTTGCCGTCGGACGTGCTCCCAGTGCCGGCCGCCTCGGTAGCCTGCAGGGAGGCCGTGCCGCTCACCACAGCGGTAGTCGTCCCATCGTACACCTTGCTCGTCGGCACCGAGAGGCCGCTGTAGGTCAATGCCTTGGCGGTGATGGTGGCCGCCTGGGTCGAGGCCGTCAGCGAGTAATCGCTGGCTTGCGCTCCTGTCAGCGACAACCCACCGAACGTCACCGTGGTGGCCGCGGCCACGTCCTTGCTGTTGTAGGTCCCCGTCGCCGTACCGGTGAAGCTCACCGTGTCGCCCGAGTAGGGTTTGCCATCGGCGGTCGTCCCGCTGCCCACCGTCTCGGCTGACTGAAGCACCGCGGTGCCGCTGACCACCGCGGTGGTCGTTCCCTGGTACACCCTGCTCGACGGGACAGACAGGCCGCTGTAACTCAATGCCTTGGCGGTGATCGTGGCCGCCTGGGTCGAGGCCGTCAGCGAGTAATCGCTGGCTTGCGCTCCGGTCAGCGACAATCCACCGAAGGTCACCGTGGTGGCGATGGCCTCGTCCTTGCTGTTGTAGGTCCCGGCGGACGTCCCGGTGATGCTCACCGTGTCGCCCGAGTAGGACTTGCCGTCGGCGGTCGTCCCGCTCCCGGCCGATTCCGCCGTCTGCAGCGCCGCCGTGCCGCTGACGACGGCCGTCGTCGTCCCATCGTACACCTTGCTCGTCGGAACCGAGAGGCCGCTGTAGGTCAGAGCCTTGACGGTGATGGTGGCCGTCTGGGTCGACGCCGTCAGCGAGTAATCGCTGGCTTGCGCTCCTGTCAGCGACAACGCACCGAAGGCCACCGTGGTGGCCGTGGCCTTGTCCTTGCTGTTGTAGGTTCCCGTCGCCGTTCCGGTGATGCTGACGGTGTCGCCCGCGTAGGGTTTGCTGTCGGACGTGCTGCCGCTGCCCGTCGCTTCTGCGGTTTGCAACGCGGCCGTGCCGCTCACCACAGCGGTAGTCGTCCCGTCGTACACCTTGCTCGTCGGCACCGAGAGGCCGCTGTAGGTCAAAGCCTTGGCGGTGATGGTGGCCGCCTGGGTCGATGCCGTCAGCGAGTAATCGCTGGCTTGCGCTCCTGTCAGCGACAACCCACCGAAGGTCACCGTGGCGGCCGTTGCCACGTCCTTGGTGTTGTAGGTTTCGGTCGCCGTTCCGGTGATGCTGACCGTGTCGCCCGTGTAAGGCTTACCGTCGGACGTGCTGCCGCTGCCCGCCGTCTCGGCTGACTGCAACGAGGCTGCGCCGGAGAGCACTGCCGTGGTGGTCCCGTCGTACACCTTGCTTGCGGGGACCGACAAGCCGGTGTAGATCAGCGCCTTGGGCGTTATGTTGGCGCTGGAGTTGGCCGGCTGGCTCAAGGAGTAATCACCGCTGTCCGTGCCGCTGATCGAATAGCCGCTGAACGTCACCGGCTTGTTGGTGCCGACGTTGGCGTTGGCGAAACTGGCGGTGCCGGCGCTCAAGTTGACCACGTCGTTGGTCAGCTTGCCGGACAGGCTGGCCGTGCCCGTGATCGGGTCGCTGGTCAAGCCGTCGTAGACGTTGTTGGTGCCCGAGACGCCCGTGACGCTCAGCGGCGCGGTGTTGATCGTCAGGCCGGTGGTCGCGTTGGCATAGGTGATGCTGTAGTTGCTGCCCGTGAACGTGCCGCCGCTGGCCGCCGACGGCGTGATCGTCCACGGGTTATTGCCGTTGTAGGCGTCGGTGTTGTAGTTGCTCGAAGTGCTGGTCGACGCGCTGGTCGTCAAGGTCACGCTGGCGATGGTCTCGCCGTTTTGCAGGCCCGAGCTCGTAAACGCAGTGGTGCCCAGGCTGGCGCTCATGCCGCCGAAGCCGTACGTTTCTGTCTGGTTGCTCGCCGTCACGATCAAGTTTGCTGTCGTGACTGTCTGGCTCACGTTGGTGCTGCTACTGCCGTCGAACGCTCCCGTTGGGGTGTAAACCGCATTGATCGAATGCGCGGCTGCGCTCAGGTTGGAGATTGTGAAACTCGACGTCGCTGAATCACCGCTCCCGCTCAGCGCGGTTCCGGCTCCGAGGGCCGTCCCACCGTCGAAGAACTCGACACTCCCCGTTGGCAAGCTGTTGCTTGCGACGGTCGCAGTGAAAGTGAGCGTCGTGCCATACGTCGAAGGGTTCGTGCCCGTCGTCAGCGCGAGGGCTGTGGTTGTGAAAGCACCATCATACGTCAGAACCACATTTCTGCCGGAGTTGCCCTGGTAGGAGATGGTAAATACCTGGCCATCGGCCGTAATCGTAGCTCCTTGCGCTAGCCCCGAGAATGTGCCGGTGACACCTACGCTCGTGACGAGGATATTGAACGTGGCTCCGATGCCGGCCGAGAAGTTGGGCCCAATGGCGAGATTCAGAGCGGCGGTGCCGCTTCCCAACGTTGCACTGCCGGTCACGCTCAACTCGTCGTAGCCGCTGCCGGCCGCGGTGCCGTTCAAGTCGACGTCGAATGAAGACCCGGAAAAAAAAGTCGCGAAGCCTGTGCTCAGGATTCCCGCTCCGGTCGATCCATAAGACTGGCCTGGCGAGATGACGCCGAAATTCGCGATTGATCCAGTATCCGTTCCGCTGCCACCCAGGGTCGCCCCGACGCTAACCGATACGAAACTCCCCGCAGTAGGCGGTCCATTCACAAGCAAGGTGCCGGCATCGACGTAGGTAGTGCTGGTGTAGGTGTCGGCGCCGGCGAGGGTCGTGGTGCCGGTGCCGGCCTGAACCAGATAACCGTTGCCGCTGATGGCATTGGCGACAGTAACGTTGCTGGTCAGATCGAATTCCAGTTCGGAATCGTCGACGACGTTACCCGTGCCCAGAGAGCCCGCCGTGTTGCCGGCCCCGATCTGGAGCGTGCCGGCGTTAATGGTGGTGGTGCCTTCGTAGCCGTTCGCGGACGTGAAGATTTCCGTGCCGGTTCCACTCTTGACCAGAGATAACGAGTCGCCACCGCCGGCGTCGGCGATCACGCCGGCCCAGGTCTGCGTAGTGGTCGTGTTGATCACGAGCGTGCTGCCGAACGTGCTTCCGCTATATACTACCGCAGTTCCGGTCAGGCTGCCCGTCGTGAGCGTGTTACCATTAACGATCAATTCGCCGTACACCGCGAGGTTCGCGACGGAGGGATTAAGCCCAATACCGTTTAATGAGTCATAACCACGGACTCCAGAAAGCTTTTCCTCAAGGGCGGACGGCGGCGGTGTTCGGGGCGTTTCTTCTTCCATTTCGACATCTTTCGCTTGATCACGCGCGGGTTGATTCGGTTACGCCGCGGCTCCGTGCGCTCGGTTTGCATCTCCCAGAGGACTGCTTTGTACCAACTTTCCAATTCCGCGCGTGTCTTACCTTTGCATTCGGGCAGCCGGCATTTCAGGATCTGGAAACATCCCGTGAACGACAGCCGATCGGGGTCGAGATCGGCCGTTGCAGCGGCCTCGAACATCAGCGACCGGATCACGAAATGGGCCAGGGCCAACGCATAGACTTCCTGGATCACACCTGTGGGGGTTTCGCTCCGCAACTGCGCTGGCTTGGTCGCTCGTCGTGGGTCTTGGTGGGTCTTTTGCTCGTCGAAAACGAGTTCTTCCTCCCACCGTTCATGGTAAAGAAGGATCAATTCCATCGCGGGATAAAGTTCGTCGTCGAGGAGATTCGTCATGAGAACATGTTCCTCGCCGTGTCCGACCCGCTGGGGGTCGTCCAGCGTGTAGCGGATCACCCGGACTTCAATCCCATTGCGGTCGTGCTTCCGATCATAATCGCACTTGTAAATCTTTGTGATGTACGAACCATCGGCCAAGGTTCGAATAGGTCGCAAGATCAAACTGCTGGTCACACGCGCCAGCACCTTTACTTTTCGCTCGGTCAGCCTCTGCCACTGTGTATAGCTGAAAAAACCTCGATCCCAGAGCAGGAGCATTTCCGGAGTAAAGTGAGGGAGCAAACCCTCGACCATCGAGTGCTCGCCACAACTGCTACACCCCACGACCAAGGCGACTTCAACGTGAGTCCCCAACTCGACCAAGCTCAGCTTGCGAATTTGGGGGAAAGCCGCCATCGCCCCGCTCGCCCGCGGAGGGGCGTGCAAAGTTGGCCGCGTTGGCATCCGAGTCGGGGACATCGAGGATGGTCCCGTCGATGCCCATCAGACGCCACCCACGATAAAATGCTCCCGGTGTCTCGGGCCGAGCGAGTGGATGAACGATCTGTTCGAAGAGATGTTGCACGGGTTCCACACCCAACCGCTGCCGGGCGACGCACAGGCTGGAACGATGGGGCGAGTCTTCACCGTGGTGAAATCGCCGAGCGAGCTTGAAGACCTGCCGAATCGGCACGTCGGTGAACAATCCCATCGCAAGCACCACCCACAACATGATCTCATGGGTCAACGTGCATTGTCGCGAATTAATCCGGCCTGTGGCCGCAAGAGCTTGTTGAATGTCCTCGGGGCGGATAACCTTTTCGAGTCCAGCCAATCGGTCCAATACCCGGCCTGCTTCATCAGCCGGCAACGCACATCGTCCTTGATGCATGCGAGTCGCAGCCTCCTTGTTTCCCTGGTTGTTGCCAAACACAAGGTAACAAGAGGCTGTGACTTGCGCCTATTTCAACGGTATTGGGATTAAGCCCCGAGTCAACCGTGACGCTGGTACCCCCACCAATCGATACGGTATCGCCGGAGCCCGGTACGACCTCGGCGAAGTACTCACTATTAAAAAACGTGAGGGTTGCGGGTGCGGTGAGAGTCAGCGCCGTATTGCTCTGGATGGATGCAACGGTTCCAACATTCTGGATGATGCTGCCGGGCGCGAGGTCCGCCTCAAAAGCAGTACCCGATCCCTCGACGAGTTCTGTTGATTGAGAAATGATGTTGGTGCTGATGGTTCCGGGCTCAGCGTTAAGGTTCCAGGTGGAGGCTGAGTTCCAGTTGCCATTAATATCGCTAAAGATCGAGGAATCCGTGAATGAGCTTTGCGCCGTCAAACCCGACGACTCTCCTGACGCCGTGAGCTCCAGCGTCGAGTTGAGCGCATCAACGGGCACCAGCCAGCCGGTTTGAATCTGGCCATCGGTCGCGCACCACCGACCACCCAGGGTACACGTTGCCATCGGTCTCGTTGGTCACCTGGAAGTCAACGGTTTCATCGCCCTGAAAGCCGCCGGCGAAGACGCTTGCGGTCTGGCCGGGCGAAAAATCGGTCGGAATCGTCTCGACCCAGGTGGTCGGGGCAGTGAACGACGCCGAGGCCGACGCGCCGGAGGACTCGCCGGCGGCCGTGACCTGGAACGAATACCCAGGCGCGTCGGTGGGGACGGTCCATTCGGTGGTGAACTGACCGGCGTCCGCGCTGTCGACGACCGGCCAGGGGCCGTAGGTCGTGCCATCGTTCCGGACCACCTCGACGTCGACCGTCTCGCCCGCCAGAAAACCCGCGCCCGAGATGTTCACGGTCGCGCCCGGGGCATACGTTGCACGATCGGTCGCGAGCGTCGCGCCATCCGTGAAATCGGCCTGAGCGGTCAGCCCCGAAGTCACACCTGCCGCCGACAGTTGCAGGGTGTCGCCGGGCAGATTGGCCACGGTCCAGGTGGTTGACACAGCGCCGCCGGAATCGGCCGCGGCGGTCCAGGCCGCCTGCGGCTGGCCGGTAGTCTGATCGACCACTTGCAGATCGACCGTCTCGTCCGGCTGCCATCCCGCACCGGTAATGTTGGCCGTCAATCCCGGAGCGTAGGCCGTCTGATCGGTCTGGATCAGACCTGACAGCAATTGCCGGGTCTCCAACTGGTCGAGAAAGGGCAAGAGCCGCGTGCGTGCGCCGCGCGACGCAGCCGACTGCGCACGGCGAGACGCCGTCTGGGCTTTGGCTTTCGCGGCGAAGCGGCGCGTGCGGGACCGAGAAGCGGAACCTTCAGGCGAGGGCGAGAAAAATGACATCGGTGTCGAGCTCCGGGTCGTGCGGAGGGGTCTGGATGAAGGGCTCGCGGTGAAACAAACAATGGGTCGGGGCGGTTCGAATAATCGGTTCGGCCCGCGCTGCGCGTCTGAACCCGTCGCATCGCTCAGCGCGCGGAACGGACGGGGTCGAACGGTCCGGGTTGGACCGTCGACCGACCGATCGGTGTCAAACCTGGTCCATCAGCGTGAACAATGACCTGGAGGGTTGGTCATTCGCGGCCCGCGCTCCGGGGACGACCCGGGTCGGACGCTCATCCTCTCGAATCGAACGGGTGCCCTTTTCGATGAGGAGATAGCCGATGACCGTGCCCGTTGCCGTCCCCGTGCCTGCCTGATCGTTGGCCTGACCAATCCGCCGTCGATGCCTACGCGACGCTTCGCTTCGCTTTCGATAGAGAAATTCAAGTCTGGCGAACCCGAAAGAACCGCGACTCCGCGATTCTTCCCTATCTAGTATTCGCGGGAGTATGTCACGACTTTTTCCGAGATGGGAATGAGGGGAGCTAACCGCACCGAGAGCAAAGGTTTGCGCCAGACCGCCCGAGCTCCGCTGTGGCGGGGGACAGCTCCCTCGTCCCTTCCGACGCGCTAGCTGGTCGGTGCTTTTGGAGATTTGCGACGCCTCGCAGCTTTGACGGCTGAGCTTTTGCGAGTCGAAGATTTCGCGATCTTGGAGATCGACGTGGTCGCGGTGCGTTCTGGAATGAGCGGGCCGGTCAAGTCGGCGAGTGTGCCCCCGAGGGCGAAGAGCAGCATCACCATCGCGTCAAGCGTTACTCGAGGCGAGCAGTTCTCGATTTTCGCCACCCGCGATTGATCCACGCGGGCCATCGCGGCGAGCTGCTGCTGCGTGATCATGCTCTGCGCGCGCAGCCGACGAATGGCCATGGCCGTGGTGATTTTCAGGTCGATCAAGAGCGACTCTTCATCGCTGAGGCCAAGGAAATCGGCGGTGTCCCCCTCAACCCATCCCGGCTTTCGATGCACATCTCTGACCTTGCCCATCGTTTCATCCCTTCCGGTCAATGATCGCCGTCATCATACCGACGAAGCCGCGATTTACATTGGTCGATCACGGCTTTCGGCGTCTGCCGCGATGTCTTCCTGAAGACCTCGACAATCACGATCGAATTTGCGTCGATGCGATACATGATCCGCCAGATGTGGTCCTCGTCGCGGACACGGAGCTCGTGACACTGTGGACCGATTGAAGGCATCGGGCGCGAATGCGGCATCCCGAGCATCTCTCCGACCTGAAGGCGCCTCAAGAGCATGCCCGCCTCGCGTCTGCCTTCGTTGGAGAAGGGCGGAGACTTGACTTCCCCCTTCAACCAACGCAGTCGTTTGACCGCAGCGGGCCCCATGCTCATCCATGAGGTTTAGGACAGAATCGTCATAATGTCAATCTGAATCGGCGGCATCAATCGAGATAGACGATAGCAAACCCGACCGCCGCGCGCGCCATTATCAGCCCCCGCAGGGGGCGACCGCACGTAGCCAGGGAGCGTTAGCCCCTGGGATGATGGCAAACACAACCACCGCGCGCCGTTATCAGCCCCCGCAGGGGGCGACCGCACGTAGCCAGGGAGCGTCAGCCCCTGGGTTGATGGCAAACCCGACCGCCGCGCGCGTTGTTATCAGCCGCCTTCGGGGGCTAGGAACATGACCGGCGGGGCGCGATGTTCCACGTCAGCGTCTGGCGCCGCCCGGTGCGTGATCGCGACCCCCGCCAGTCGGCTTCAGGCGATCAGGTCGCCCATCTCCTCGCGGAGGCGGCGGAGTACGTGTGACTTGGCCAGGCGTACGGCATTGGGCGTGATACCCAGGTCGGCGGCGACTTCGGCTGTCGCGCGGGACTCGACCGTCACTTGCCAGAACGCCGTCCAGGTCTGGTTTTCGACCTGGTGCTGCACCAGACGCAGGGCCCGCTGGTACAGAGCCGAGACGTCTTCCGGGCTCTCCGAAAGCTCGACCTCGGCGGCCGGCGCGGGGACCTCGTGGAGCCGGGCCTGGGCATCGGTACCACCAACAGCCGGCTCGCCCCGGCTGCTGGCGTGACCCAAGAGCTTGTGGCGCGTGATGCCACGCATCCAGCTCCGGAATGTCGCCCCCGGCTGATCGGCCCGGAACTGATTGAGGCTCGCGGCGACCGCCGCGAAGACGTCCTGCGTGACGTCCGCGACCTCGTGCTGCGGAATCCCCCATTGCCGGCACCAGTGGCGGACCAGCGGAGAGTACAGACCGACAAGGCGCTCCCAGGCGCCCGATTCCCGCGCCATCGCACGGCGCAAAAGGGAGGAGGAGGTTGCATCGGCAGGCTTCAAAGCGAAAATCTCCCGGAGCCTCGTACGGACCGCACTCATCGCGATTCGCGAGTCTTCATAGCGCTTCAGATGATGCGAGGATGCGTGGCGTTCGATATAATAGCGTCAATTTCGGCAAACAAAAAGATACAAATTAACCGGCTCACGCCACCGTCGACGACGGACGATTTGAAGGCGGCGGGGCTGGTACGATGAGGCGCCCGTGAGCCGCAACGACTGTCCAAGCCAGGACACGCTTGCCGACTTCGTGCTGGGTAAGCTTCCCGTCAGCGAACTCGGGAGGGTGGCCGAGCATCTCGACACCTGCACCGAATGTGAAGAGAAGGCCGGTCAGCTTGACGAGATGGCCGATGCGGTCGTGTCAAAGCTGAGGCGGATTGGCGCGTCAGCCACGGACCTCAGCGGGGAGAAGAGCGAAGTCGCTTCGCCGCCTGGCGTGCAAGGGATTCCGTCGGCGACCCAGGCGTGGGGCGATTTCCGAATCGTCCGCGAGATCGGCCGGGGCGGCATGGGGGTCGTGTGGGAGGCCTATCAGGGCTCGCTCAACCGGCACGTTGCGCTCAAGCTCCTGCCGGAACACGGCAACCTGTCGAGGTTCCGTCGCGAGGCCCAGGCCGCGGGGCGGCTGCACCACACCAACATCGTGCCGGTTTTCGGTGTGGGCGAGCATCAGGGGCGGCATTTCTACGTCATGCAGTACATCGTCGGGCGCGGGCTCGACACCGCCTTCAAGGAGCGGACGGCGGCCCCGAGTGAGGCCGGACGTTTGTCGCGTCGTTCCGACGCCCGCGAGGTGGCGCGGATCGGCGCACAGGTGGCCGATGCACTGGCGTATGCCCATGGCCAGGGGGTGATCCACCGCGACATCAAACCCTCGAACCTGGTGCTGGACGACCAGGGGGCCGTGTGGGTCACCGACTTCGGTGTGGCCAAGGTGGCCGACGAGCAGAACTTGACCGGCACGGGCGATTTCCTGGGCACGCTGCGCTACATGCCTCCCGAGGCGTTCGAGGGGAAGCACGACGCCCGAGGCGACATCTACTCGCTGGGACTCACGCTCTACGAGCTGATCGCCGGACGCCCGGCCTACGACGAGACGGACCGCGTCGGGCTGATTCGCCAGATCATGACCGTGGACCCGCCGCGTCTGCGTGAGCTGGATCGTGAAGTCCCGCGCGACCTGGAGACGGTGATCCAGCACGCGATCGAGCGCGACCCGGGCCACCGCTACCAGACGGCCACTTATCTTGCCGAGGACCTGAAGCGGTTCATCGAAGACCGGCCGATCCGGGCCCGTCAGGCGAGCGCGGCGGAGCGGTACTGGCGGTGGGCCAGGCGCAACCCAGCGATCGCTGCGCTTGGCGGGGTGCTTACGGGAGTTCTGGTGCTCGCCACGGTGTGCTCGCTGCTGGCGATGGATCAGTTTCGCACCCAGGCCGCGGCCCAGCGCGCTTGCGGGCGCGAGCGAAGCCGCACGGAAGGGGGCGGATCAAGCCTGGCGAGAGGAGGCCGTGGCCCGCAACAAGACCGATCTGGTCAATGTTCGTCTGGCTGCGAGCGAGGAGACGCTGCGGCGGACCGTGTACGCGACCCGTTCGAACCTCGCGCTCGCCGGCTGGGAAGCCAATGACATCGGCCGTCTGCGCAGTTTGCTCGACCTGATGCGTCCCGGCTCGGGCGAGCCCGACCTCCGCGGCTGGGAGTGGCGCTACCTCTGGCAGCTTGGTCACGAGGACCGGCTCAGACTCCGGTCGGATGGCGACACTTTTGTCGACGTGAAGTTCAGTCCCGACGGACGAACCCTCGCCGGCCTGGAATCAAAGGGCCGCATCCAGATCTGGGACCGCCAAACCGGGAGCCTGCTGCGGGCGACCGGGGTGATGAGCGGGACCCGAGGCGCGGATCTGGCCGGCGGCGTCAGGGCCATCGCGTTCAGCCCCGACGGACGCAGCCTGGCCGGGCCGGGACCTGATGAGAGCCTTGCGCTCTACTCGGTCGACACGGGCCTGCTCAGGCTGCGCTTTGAGGGCGACCCGGAGGCGATTCTGAGAGTGGCGTGGAGCGTGGATGGCCTTACCGTCGTCGCGGCGCTCGCGAAACACGTCGTGCGCGTCTGGGATGCCCGTGACGGTCATCTGATGGAGAAGGCCATCGCCGCGCACGCGGGTCCGATCGCCGACGTCGCGTTCAGCCCAGACGGCCGCACGATGGCCACGGCCGGTTATGATCGCACGGTCAAGCTCTGGAGCATTGAAGACCGAGTCCACCCACGTGCCGTCCTCAAGGGGCACACCGGCGAGGTTCACGCCGTGGCGTTCAGTCCTGACGGACGGCAGGTTGCCTCGGCGGGTCGCGACCGGACCGTCCGAGTGTGGGACTGCCGGTCGGGGGGGGCGCTCGCCGTGATCCGGGGTCACAGCGGCCTGGTGACGTCGCTGGCCTACTTGCCCGACGGCGCGACGGTGGTGACGGGCTCCGCCGACGCAACGGTGCGCGTGTGGGACACCGGATCGTCCCAGGAGATTCGCACCTTCAAAGGGCACGCGGACGCGGTTGCCGCGGTGGCCGTGAGCCCTGACGGGCGCGACATCGCGGCGGCAGGGCGCGACGCGACGGTGCGGGTCTGGGATGCGGTCAGCCCGCCCCGCCCCCGCACGCTCCAGAGCCCCTCGGTGCTGACCTATGGCGGCGACGTGGAGTGCCTGGCGTTCTCTCCCGATGGCCGAAGCCTGGTCTCGGGCCACGACGACCACGCGCTGCGGCTCTGGGGGCTCGCTCCAGAGAAGCCGGTGCAAGTGATCAAGGGTCACACGAACGTCATCAAATGCGTCGCCTTCAGCCGCGACGGCCGCACTATCGCCTCCGGGAGCGTCGACCGCACAGTACGGCTCTGGGACGCGGCCACCGGAAAGCCCGGGACCAAATTTTCCGGACACTCAGCGCGATCGACGGGCTGGTCTTCACTGCTGACGGCCAAACCGTATTCTCGAGTGGCTCGGCCCGCACGATCCAGGCCTGGGACAGCGCGACTGGGGTTGTCCGGTATGTCCTGGCAGGCCACTCCGAAACGGTTCGAGACCTGGCGCTTTCCCCCGATGGCCGCACGCTGGCTTCGGTCAGTGCGGACAATACTGGCGTTTTGTGGGATCTCAACGAGAGGCGGCCCCGCGTGAGCCTCCACGGACATTCGAGCCATCTCAACTCGATCGCCTGGAGCCCCGATGGCCGAACTGTGGCAACTTCGTCGGACGACCGCACGGTGCGGCTGTGGAACGCCGCTGACGGCTCGCCGCGAGGCATCCTCGAGGGGCACGACGCTCAGGTCAATGGCGTCGCGTTCGGGCCCGAAGGCCGTTTAGCCTCATCCGCTCAGGACCAGACGATCCGGCTCTGGGACCCGGCGGGTGGGCAATCGTTGCTGATCCTTAGAGGGCACGCGGGACCGATCCGGCGCATCGCGTTCAGCCCCGACGGCCGGACTCTGGCTTCGGCAAGCGATGACCGGACGCTGAAGCTGTGGGAAGCGGCGCCTGCGGCCGCCTTAGCCGGCCCGTGATGCGCACGGCAAGCTGCGAATCGCTGGCTTGCGGCCGGACCGCACGGATGGCGATCCAGACTTCTGAGCCCGGGCGAGGGACGGCATGGCGCTAACGTGCACACTATCTTGTATACTACGATGTTCCTGGGGAATCGCGAAGACAACACGGAACCGGCGTTCGCCTCCGTCCTCTCGGATCACGGAGCGAGGGCACCGGGCGAGGCGCCGATGAGCCACAACGACTGTCCGAGCCAGGACACGCTCTCCGATTTCATGCTGGGGAAGCTTCCGGTTACAGAGCTCGGGCTGGTGGCCGAGCATCTCGACCGGTGCGCCGAATGCGAGCAGAAGGCTGGCGAGCTCGAGACGATGGTCGACGAGGTCGTTTCGGAGCTGAGGCGGATCCCCGTGAAGGATCAGGCCGCGACCCGCGATAGGACGGGTAGCTGCGGCCTTCCGGGCCCGGCCGATTTGCTGGCGGCGACCGAGGCGTGGGGCGAGTTCAGGATTGTGCGCGAGATCGGCCGCGGAGGCATGGGGGTGGTCTACGAGGCGTACCAGGGGTCGCTGAACCGCCACGTGGCGCTCAAGTTACTTCCCCGTCACGGCAACGTCGCGAGGTTCCGCCGCGAGGCCCAGGCCGCTGGGCGGCTGCACCATACGAACATTGTTCCGGTGTTCGGCGTGGGCGAGCACGAGGGGCGGCATTTCTATGTGATGCAATACATCGCGGGGCGGGGGCTCGATGTGGTGCTCAAGGAGCGGGCCGAGGTACCAGAGAGGACCGAACGGTCGCTGGTTCGTACCGATGCGCGGCAAGCGGCGCAGATCGGCGTGCGGGTGGCCGCCGCGCTCGAGTACGCGCATGGCCAGGGGGTGGTCCATCGCGACATCAAGCCGTCGAACCTGCTGGTCGACGACCAGGGAACGGTGTGGGTGACCGACTTCGGTCTGGCCAAGGTGGCGGACCAGAACGAGCTGACCGGTACCGGCGATGTTCTGGGCACGCTGCGGTACATGCCTCCCGAGGCGTTCGAGGGACGGTATGACGCGCGAGGGGACATTTATGCGCTAGGAGTGACCCTCTACGAGATGGTGGCGCAGCGTCCGACTTTCGAGGAGGCGGACCGCGCGCGGCTGATCCGCCAGGTGACGGCGGGAGAACCGCCGCGGCTGCGGGAGCTGGATCGCGCGGTCCCGCGCGACCTGGAGACGGTGATCCACAAGGCGATCGAGCGCGAACCGGGCCACCGCTACCAGACGGCGGCCGCGCTGGCTGAGGATCTGGGGCGGTTCATCGAGGACCGGCCGATCCGGTCGCGTCGTATCGGCGAGGTGGAGAAGTTCGCCCGGTGGTGCCGGCGGAACCCGGTTCCGGCGGGGCTGCTGGCGGCGCTCTTCTTGGTTTTCTGGACCGGATTCGGCCTGGTCGCCTGGAAATGGCGCGACGCCGTGGCGGAGCGCGAGGCCAAGGAAGAGCAAGTGGTCAAGGCGAACGCCGCTGGCGCGGAAGCCCGCGCCGCGGCCGACCGCGCCGTTGCGGAGGAGAAGAAGGCGAACGCTGCGGCCGACCGCGCCGTTGCGGAGGAGAAGAAGGCGGTCGAGGCCGCCGACCGCGCGGGGCTCAGATTGTACTTCAGCCTGATCGACCGCGCGCGACTCGAGCGTCAGGCCGGGAACATTGCCGAGGCCGAGGCCATTCTGGATCGCTGCGAGCCGGCCCGCCGCGGCTGGGAGTGGCATTTCATGAAGGGCCTTGATCACGCCGAGCTGTTCACCCTGCGGGGGCACGGCGAACAGGGCTGGGTGGAGGCGGTCGCCTACAGCGGCGACGGGAAGTGGATTGCCACAGCGGGCGGCGGTAATCCGTATTTCAGCGGGGGGAGCAGCGTCGTCCCCGGGACGGTGGTCGTCTGGGACGCCGAGACCGGCAGGCCGGTGCACACGCTGCGCGGGCACAAGCACCTGGTGCGGCAGGTCGCCTTCAGCGCGGACAGCCGCCTTGTGGTCTCGTCGAGCCTTGACGGCACCGTAGAGCTGCACGAGGCCGCGACCGGCCGGCTTGTCCGAACGCTGGAGGCCGCCACGGCCTTCGACGCGGGAAAACGTCTGCGAGATGACGTGCGCATCCTCGCGATGGCGCCAGACGGCCGACGGCTGGCGACCGGCGCCGACGACAACTCGCTGACGATATGGGACATCGCCACGGGGAGGCGATCACCCCTGCTGCCTGGCGGGGACGCAAGCTACACGCGGGCCGTCTTCAGCGCCGATGGCCGATGGCTGGCGACGCTGGGGGGTGGGGGCCCCGGAGGTGGGGCGGCGCGAGCGCGGGTCTGGAACGCTGTCACGGGGGCTCTGGCCGCTGATCTCGATGCTGGTCAGGGACTTTATTGCTCGCTGGCGATGAGCCCTGATTCCCGGACCCTTGCAGGGGGAGGGTCGGCTGGCTCTGTCTCTCTGTGGAACCTGGCCGACGGTAAGCTCCGCCAGACTCTTACGGGCCACGTGGGCGACGTGAGCGGGGTTGCCTTCAGCCCCGACGGCCTGTACCTGGCCTCCGCGGGCCAGGATCGCACGGTGCGAGTGTGGGAGGTCGAGAAGGGGGCCTTGGCCCGGACGATCCGCGGGCACACCGACATGGTCAAGAGCGTGGCATTCAGCCCCGATGGCGACCGGCTGGTCACCGGCTCGCAAGACCTGACGGCGAGAGTCTGGGACCTGACCTTCGACGATGAGACGGGTGGCGGCCAGATGAGTGGGCTTCAGGTCCACGTGCCGCCGGAAGCGATCGCCTATGGCCGAGGCGGGAGCGAGCACCGGATCTTCACGCGCAACGGTTCGATCCGCCGCATCAAGACCGGCTCGTTCGGCGAGCGGACGGAAATTGTGACTGGGCTCGATGTCGGATGGCTGACGCCCGCCGAGCCGGTTGCGTTTGACGCGCCTGGGAGGCGGGTGGTTGCTATCTTCGCACGGGCACGGCGCGAGGCGGTCAGCGTGGACCTTGATGGCGCGGCTGGGTGGACCACGCTGCGCGGCCACACGCTTGAGATCCGACATGCGACGCTTTCGGCCGATGGGACCCGCGCCGCCACGGCGGCTTCGTCGCAGTCTTCGGAATCGCGGAATGAAGTTTTCGCCTGGGACGCCGTTTCCGGAACGAGGCTGCTGCGTCGCGAGGTTGCTGGCGAGTTGATCGCTCGCATCGCGCTCGATCCGACCGGACGACGGCTGGCCGTCTCCGCCGGCCGCATCGTGCCAGCGTCCGAGAAGGCCGGGGCACATCTGGCGCCGTTCGTGGCGGTCATCGATGTGGCCACCGGTCACGAGCTCATGCACAGCGAGTCGCTCGATCAGTTATGCTTGGCCCTGGGCTTCAGCGGCGATGGCCGGCGGCTGGCCGCGGCGAGCACCGATCGGACGATTCTGATCTGGGACCTTGGCTCGGGGGGAGCCCCCGTTCGCTCTCGCCAGGGCCCGGAGTGGCCGATGGACCTGGCGTTCAGCCCGGAAGGTCGGCGGCTGGCGGTTGCCTCGCGGCAACAGGTAAAGCTGATGGATGCGGAGACGGCCTACGAGGTGCTCACTCTGCGGGGCTGGACCCAGCTCAACCCGAACAACCATGGCTTCAATGCGCGGGTTTGCTTCAGCCCGGACGGCCGCAGCCTCGTCGCCATCTGCGACGACCGGTTGGAAGCGTTGGCCGTGTGGTCCAGCTCTCCGGAAGACCAGGCACAGCCCGCGGCGCGGCACCGCATGGCCCGCCGTCGCGCGGTCGTCCGCCACTTCGCCCAGGCCCGGCGGATTTCATGGCGGCCGGGGCCGGAGCGGCAAATCGCGCTCGACCATCTCGATCACGCGGCGCGGATCGGCCTGGAATCGCCGGAGGAGTTCCTCGAAAGCGCCGACCTGCTCGCCCACTTCGACCTCTGGGCAAGAGCTGACGCCGACCAGGACCGGGCCATCGCGCTGGCGCCGGGCGATGACGAGCTGCTCAGCGCGGCCGGAGGCCGTTGGTTAGGGCACGGCCGCTTCCAGCGTGCCGGATTTCGGTACGCCCAGATGTCGGGCCTGCCCCGGTCGATGCTCACACAGAGCCCGGATCATTTGAGCTGGGCCCTGGTGATCGGCGGCGATCACGCCCACTATCGCCAGGTCTGTGCGCAGGCCGTGACGCGACTCCAGTCGGACCCGAATCTGCCGTGGGACTTGTCGCGCGTGGCCTACGCCTTCGCGCTCGAACCGGGCTCGGGCGTGGACGGCGAGACACTGGTTCGGATTGCGCGGCGTGGGTATGACAGCGTGCCAGCGGTCAAGGAACCGGCCCAATTTCGAGCGATGCTCGCCCTCGGGGCGGCCCACGTCCGCGCGGGGGCTGCCGCGCAGGCCGAGCCGCTTTTCCGCGAGGCGATCAAGTGCGCGCGAAATGAGGCGCTGCGACAGGTGGGGGCCGCGTGGCTGGCGATCGCGCTCTGGCACCAGGGCCAGCGCGCCCTGCGCGGACCTGGTTTGGCCAGGCCGATCAGTACATTCGCGGCATGTCCCGGAGAGCCGACCCGACGTCGAGCATCGCGTTCCGCCCGAACACGACTTGCCGGACTGGTGCGAACTTCTGATTGCCTGGCGCGAGGCACGGGGCCTGCTTCTCGACGGCGACTTTCCGGCCGACCCCTTTGCACGCTGAGGGCCGGGGGCGGCGCCTTCGCGCTTCCGCGCTCGCCGGAGCCGAGGATGTCAGGAGCCAGAGTGCCAAGCATGTGAGGGCCAGCGGCGCCCCCTTGACCGAGCACGTGCCCACCCTGCGGCGGCCTCGATGGACTGGTCACGCGCACTCCGAGCGCGAGACTGCGCAGTTCCTACGGAATATTGGCAGACCGTCCTGCCTGACTTGATTGTTTCCAAAGAAGTGCCGGAGACAGGACTTGAACCTGCACCCGAAATTAATCGGACCAGCCCCTCAAGCTGGCGCGTCTGCCAATTCCGCCACTCCGGCCCGGGGGCGTCTTCACACGCGATAAAACCCATCATCCGGACCGCCAGCGTGCCCTGTCAAGAACTTCTTGACATCGCCACTCCATCTTGTATTATTGAGTTAATACAACGAGACAGTGCTCGCATTTGATTCCTGGCGGGGCACTTTGGTGCGGATTCACATTTCTTCGAGTGATGGCGTGCCGATCTACCTGCAGATCGTGAACCAGGTGAAATACCTGGTTGCCTCGGGCCGGCTCGCGCCGGTGAAGAGCTGCCGCCGATCCGGGTGCTGGCCGAGAAGCTGGTTGTGAACCCCAACACTGTGGCGCGTGCCTATCGTGAGCTGGAATCGGCCGGCGTGGTGGAGAAGAGGCGCACGGCGGGAACGTTCGTGAGCGAGGCCGGGTCGCCGCTGGCGCGCCGCGAGCGATTGAGAATCCTTTCCGAGCGGGTGGATGCCCTCCTGGCCGAAGCGCGGCAGATGGGCGTCGACACCCGCGAGCTGATCGAGCTGATCGCCCGCCGCGACGAGGCGATGCAACCACAAGAAATCGGAGAAACGCCATGAAAGCCTGGTCGAGCGAGGCCGTGGTCCAGATCGAAGGCTTGTCGCGATGCTACGGGCGCAAGGTTGCGCTCTCGGAAGTCAGCCTGAGTGTTCCGCGGGGCGCCGTCTTCGGCCTGGTCGGCGAGAACGCCGCCGGCAAGACGACGCTCATCAAACACATTCTGGGTCTGCTCAAAGCCCAGGCCGGAACGGTGCGGGTTTTCGGGCTCAATCCGGTGAATGAGCCCGTCGAGGTTCTCTCTCGCCTCGGCTACCTCAGCGAAGACCGCGACCTGCCGGACTGGATGCGGCTTAACCAGATGCTGCGTTACCTTCAGGCGTTTTATCCCTCGTGGGACGCCGCGTATGCCGAGGAGCTCCGGCGGCAGTTCGATCTCGACCCCCGCGCCCGCATCAAGACGCTTTCGCAAGGCCAGCGGGCGCGCGCCGGGCTGCTGGCGGCCCTGGCCTTCCGGCCGGAGCTCCTGGTGCTCGACGAGCCCTCGACGGGGCTTGACCCGATCGTGCGCCGCGAGATCCTCACGGCGATCATCCGCACGATCGCCCAGGAGGGACGCACTGTCCTTTTCTCATCGCACCTGCTCGATGAGGTCGAGCGCGTCTCCGATCACGTCGCGCTCATCGACCGCGGGCAGATCGTCCTGCGGGGCTCGCTCGACGAGATCAAGGCGCTGCACCACCGGCTGACTCTGCGGTTTGACGAGCCGATGGCCGAGCCCCCTGCGCTCCTGGGATCGACCCGCTGGGAAGGCTTCGGCCGCGAGTGGACGGTCGTTTGCCCCGGCTCGATCGACGAGATTTGCGCGCGGGCGGCAGGCATCGGCGCGGAAATCGTCGAGGACGCGAGCCCCACATTGGAAGACATCTTCGTCGCTCACGCGGGCTCTGCGAAAACAAACGGCGCGGAGGGCTTTTGACGATGCACTCTCCGGCACTGGCATTCGGCTACGGAATCTGGGTGAGAAACCAGATCGGGTTCCTGGTCTGCGCGGCGGGGCTCGTCGTGATGGCCTTGCTTTATCCGCTGCTTTTCTCATTTAGCGTGGCGCCTTCGACACTCATTGCCAGCATGATTCCACTGATCGGCATTTTCTCGTATGTACTCAATGCGACGATCTTCGCCCAGGAGCCTGGCAGCTTGGCTTCGAGCTATCCGCGGCATCTGCTGGTGATGCCCTTGAAGTGCTGGTCGCTCGTGTTCTGGCCGATGCTCTTCGGCTCGCTGATCGCATTGTTGCTCCTCTTCGTGACCGTGAAGGTCGTGTATCGCTCGAGCGGGCTGGAGATTCCGCTCGGGCTACCGGCGCTGGCACTGCTCGTGATCGTCGCCTGGTTTCAGGCGATCGCGTGGTTTCCGCTCGAGGCGCGCTTCATTCGTGCCTTGATCGCATTTTTTGCCGCGCTGGGGCTCGGTGCTCTGCCGGTATGGATCATCTTGCGAGGCGGTCAGGATGCTCATCTCCTGATCACCGCGGTGCTGCTTGCCTATCTTGTTGCGGCGTACCCGCTGGCGTTCGCCGCGCTCAAAGCCCAGCGCCGCGGCGATTCGTGGCAATTGTGGTTCTCGCGCACGGCGGCCGGGCGAAGTCTCGGCCGGGTCGAGCACGTGCGATCGCTCCGCCCTTTCCGCTCGGCCACCACGGCGCAGCTCTGGTATGAATGGATCTGCCACGGCCGGTTCATCGTCGCCTTCCTGGCCTTCGAGATGCTCATGATCTGGAGCATAGTCCTGCAAGCGCGCCGGCCGATCAACGCGTCGATGCTTCCACTCATCCTGGGCTTGCTGCTCTTCGCCCCGATTGCTGTGATTGGTTCGTCGGGGCCGATGTTCGGTCGACCCCGGCCGATCTGGGTGGAACGGCGCTCGTTCAACACGTTCTTGAACGTCCGGCCGATTGCAAGCGCGGCGATGGTCGCCGCGAAGCTGCGATTGGCACTCCTCGTTGTCCTATCAACCTGGGTATTTGTTCTGATGGGAACGTCCGCGGTTGTGCTCCTCTCGCGCAGTCTTCCCGGCGCGATCACGGTTTGGCATCGATTCGAATCTCACTATCCCGGCGGCCAGGCGCCCGCGATCTGCGTGCTGGCGTGCGTTCTGGCTCCGGCGCTCATGTTCCGCTTGCTCACCGATGGGATGCCGTTCGCGCTCACTGGCCGGAAATGGTTGGCAGACACAGCGGCGATCGGTTATCTCGTGCTACTCGTGTGTCTCGCTTCGGCAGTTGTCTGGGTCGCCCAGCATCCTCAGTACTTGCCGCGCATCATGGCGATGGCTCCCTGGTTTGTCGCGTTCGTCGCCGTTTTGAAAGCCGGCGCTGCCGCGGTTGCGTTTCGCATCGCGCTGGACCGGAAGCTCATCGAATGGCGCGGAATCCGGCGGATCATCGCAACCTGGGCGGCGTTCACCGTGGCGGTCATTGCGCTTGTGCTGTTGCTTTGGCCCCCGGCGAGCTTGATTTCAACGCCGTCGCTGTTTCTAGGCGCGGCGAGCTTCGTCCCGCTCGTCCGCTTTCCACTGTCAATGATCGCGGTGGAATGGAACCGGCATCGATAGTGTGCAGGCGATCATACGAGCTTATGGCCTACTTCGGCTGCTTATCTTGCCCCGTTTTCGCAGCCGGAGTATGATCGCCACCTGGCTTGCCCCAAGGATGAAGGACGGCTAGCGGTCAACCAGGAGGACCCGCCAATGACTCGCCCATTCCCAGTCGTGCGGTCGATCGATCGAGCTCGTGTCTATCTCTTCGTGATGGTGCTCATTTCCGGGCCGGCGATTCTGGCCCCGCTGAATTCGCTCGCGCAACAGCCGGCCGAAAGCATTCGCGTCGGTGAGCGAGTCGTGCTGGAGGACGCGAGCTCCGCCATGCGGACGCGTGCAGGTGACCTGAGTCGCAGCGGTCGTGAGAACCACTTCTATCGCGTCGAAGCGATCGACGACCAATTGGTGAAGCTCAAGGCGGAGGGAGAACCGATCTTCGGCACGATTCCGGCAACGGAGATTGTCGCCGTCTCGAGGGGCATCGGCAGCTTCACCCGGCAGATCAAGGCCGATCACACCTATGGCTACGCCTATCTCGTGCGATCTCTCCTCTGGCTTGACAAGCGAGAGTACGACATCGCGCTGGGCGACGCCAATGACGCGGTGCGGCTGGCTCCGACGGATGATTGTCGGGCACATGCCGCCCGCGGACAGGTTCGGCTCGTCAGGCGGGAGTTCGACCAGGCCCACGCCGACTTGAACGAAGCGATCCGCATCGATCCGGCCGTCGCGGCGAACTATCGCCTGCGAGGGCAGGCATGGGCAGGGAAGCGAGACCTTGACCGGGCCATCTCTGACTTCAGCGAGGCGATCCGGCTCGAGCCGCATTTTGCCGGCGCGTATACCGATCGCGGGTTGGCCTTCGCGGCGACCAAGCAATTTGGCAAGGCGATGGCCGACCACAACGCGGCGGTGAAACTCGACTCACGATCAAGCGCCGCCTTTGACGGCCGGGGCGACACGCGCCTGGTGATGAAAGAATATGATAAGGCGGTCGCGGACTACACGCAGTCGATTCGCATCGATCCGGGATCGGCGTCCTCGTACTGTCGTCGAGCCACCGCGCTCGCAGAGAAGAAAGAGTATGACCACGCGATGGCCGATCTCGAGAAGTCGATCCGGCTGGATCCGCGGGATGCGCGTGCTCACGCTTGTCGCGGCGACGTATTGTCACTTCGCCGCGAATATGCGAAGGCGCTCGCGGCTTACGGCGAGGCCGTGCGGCTCGATCCGGGAGACGTCCAGGCGTTCCTCGGGCGCGCTGCGGTGTGGAGTCATCGAAACGACTACGAGAATGCGATCGCCGATCTGAGCGAGGCGATTCGGCTTGAGCCCCGGGATGCACGCGCCTTTCGTGAGCGAGCCCGAATATGGATCGATCTGAGTTGGTACGACAAGGCGCTGGCCGACTTGAATCAGTCCGTTCGCCTGGAACCGAGCGAGCCGTCGGTACGCGGTCTTCGCGGGGAAATGTGGGCGACCCTGGGGCAGTACGGCCGAGCGGCCGCGGAGTTCACGCAGGCGCTCGAGCTCGATCCCCGAAATGTGGCGCTGCTCAAGAAACGCGCCGACTGCTGGCAGCGGAAGGAGAATGTTGCCAGGGCGCTCGATGATTATGCGCTCGCGATGCAAATCGAGCCGCAGGATGGCGAGGTTTGCCGGCACTGGGGAATCTGCTGGTCGCGGGCGTCCCGAGCGACATCGATAGCAAGAAAATCGCGACGCTCTCCCTGGATCTCTGCGACTCGAAAGTGTGGAAGGCGAGCAAGGAGGACGCGGAGTTGTTCCGGGGGGTTCTTGAGAAACTGAAAGACGTCGCCCCTGAGTTGTACGACAACAAGACTGCGATTCGACTGGGATCCAAGCTCTGCGAGCTGACCGGCTGGGCGAGCGCTTACAATCTCAATGAGCTTTCGAAGGCGTATGCCCAGGCGGTTGATTTCGCGAACGCGGCGCGCTGGGCCGGAAAGGCTCTCGATGCGGCGCCGGCGGAATCGCGGACCTTCTACCGCGAGCTTCTCGACATTTATCAGCGTCAGACAGCACGGAAGAAAAAGCCGTGAGCGGCGTTTCCATACGGGAGACTGGACCATGCGAAGGACTGCGGAAGCGTTGTTCAGAGCGCAGGTGCACCGGGCCCGGCTCGTCACCGGGGTGACTTTCTTGCTTGCTCTGTTATATGCGGGTGGCCCGGCCTCGGCCGGCGGAGAGCAGACCCCGAGCCCGGGTGTCGGCGAGCGAGTCGTGCTCCGTTCTCGCGAATCGGCGCTCCGAGTGGAAGGTCGCGAGGTGATGAGGAGTCGCTGGGAAAATCACATCTATCGCGTCGAGTCGGTGGCTGGTTCCAGGTTAAGTTTGAAGGCCGAAGACGACTGCATCGCAGGAACGGTCGAGGCGCCGAGGTCGTGGCAATCTCGCGCGGCATCGACTACTTCACCGAGCAGCGCGAGCGTTTACCGACGTTCCCTTCGCGAACACCGAGCGCGCCCTGCTCTGGCTTGACCAGGGCGAGCTCGACCTTGCCCTGGGTGACGCCGATGAGGCTGTTCGCATTGCGCGCGATGATTACCGGGCCCATGGTGTCCGCGGGCAACTCTGGCTGCGACGGCGGGAGTTTGACAAGGCCCTTGGCGACTTGACCGAGACCGTTCGCCTCGAGCCTCGGGCTGCGGGCCCTCACCGGCTGCGCGGGCAAGCGTGGCTGGGAAAGCGCATCTACGAAAACGCCGTCGCCGATTTCAATGAAGCGATCCGGCGCGAGCCGCGTCTCGCCGCCGCGTACACGGACCGCGGCCGGGCGCATGCCGCCGCGAAGAGGTTCCAAGAGGCGATCGCTGATCACGATCGCGCGATTCAGCTCGAGCCACGGGCGGGCAGTGCATTTCAAGCGCGAGGCGACGTCTATCTGGCGCGGAAGGATTTTACCAAGGCCATCGCCGACTACGACGAAGCAATCAAGCTCGACGCGAAATCGGGATCGGCGCATCGGAGTCGAGGCCTGGCGCTCGTCGAGAAAAAAGACTATGACCGTGCGCTCGCCGATCTCGATCGGGCAGTGAAGCTTGAGGCGCGCGACAGCGACGCGCATCGCGGATTGGGTGACGTGTGGCTCGCGCGAAAAAACTGTGACAAGGCGATCGAAGCATACAGCGAGGCGATACGGCTCGACAAGCAGGATGCTTTGGCCTATCGGGGCCGCGCCCGCTGCTGGAATGAACGACGTGATTACGAAAATGCTCTGTCTGACGCGACCGAGGCGATCCGGCTGGCGCCTGAAGACGCCGCCGCGTATCGCACCCGCGGCTGGGCCAGGAACGAGCGGAATCAGTTCGACGAGGCGATCGCTGATTTGAGCCAGGCCATCCGGCTCAATCCTCTGGACTCCAGTGCCCACAACTGCCGCGGGGTAGCGTGGGCGGGAAAATCCGAGTTTGATCGGGCGATCGACGAATACAGCCAGGCGCTCAAGCTAGATCCCCGAAATGTGATGGCGCTGTCGAATCGAGCGCAGTGCTGGAGTTACAAAGGAGAGCGGGTCGAGGCGATCAAAGATTATGAGCGTGCGCTGGAAATCGATCCGCAAGGCCAGTCGGCGCGTCTGGCGCTTGGTGAAGCTCTGGCAGGCGGATATGGTCAAGTGGATCCCAAAAAAGTATTCGAGTTTACCGCTGCGCTCTTCGAGTCCAGAGCGTGGAAAGACGATGCGCGGGTCGAGCGGCTCTGTCACGGGCTGCTTGCGAGCATTGCCGCGTCCGAAGGTACAAAGAGTCGCGATCCAAAAGCGGCGATCGCCCTGGCAACCAGGTTCTGCGAGAAGACGAGCTGGACGAATTGCGGATATGTGCACTATCTCGCGGCTGTGTACGCGAGCACCGGCGACTACACCTCCGCGATCAAGTTTGAAACCAAGGCCGCTGACCTGGCGCCGGCTTCTGACAAGGCGATTTATGAGCAGTATCTCAGCAATTATCTAGGGGCAACCGCGGCCGAGAAGAAGCCTTGATGCGGTGTGGTTCCAGAACGGAGGTTCGGCGATGCGACGGGATGAATCGAGCGCAAACGCGAAATCGGCCAGGATCGTTCGGTGGGCGATTCTCGCCTCCCTGGTGCATCTGGCGTCCGGCGGTGCGTCGGCCCAGGCGCCATCCAACGCCGGCTTGACGGGCAAGGCCGTCGTGCCGAAGTTGCGGAGCTTCACGATCCGGGAGAGCGCCCAGGCCGCCGCGCGTCCGGGCCCGCCGGCGATCTATCATGTTACACGGGAGAGCGACGGGTGGCTCTTCGTCACGACGAACGGGCTTTCGGGCTGGGTGGCGGTCGAGCAGTTCGTCACGGTTGAGCAGGCACCTACGTTTTTCACCAGGCAGATCCGGGCCAATCGCGGCGATTCGTTTGCTTACGCGATGCGGGCGATTGCCGAACTGGCAATCAAGCCCGACTGGAAGACCGCGATGGCCGACTTTGACGAGGCCGTGCGCTTGAACCCGGGCGACGCTTTTGCGCGCGGCAGCCGGGGTGTCGCGTGGCTGGCCCAGGAAGACCTGGCCAGGGCCAGGGCCGATTTCGACGAGGCGATCCGGCTCGATCCGCGCAACCCGGCCTACCTGATCGACCGCGCCGCCGCCTGGCGGGCCCAGCGCCACTATGAGAAAGCCATCAGCGACTGCGATGCTGCGCTTCGCCTCGAGCCACGGTCGATCACGGCGCTCATCCTGCGAGCCTCGATCCGTTCGGAGCACAAGGACTACGACGCTGCGATCGCTGACTTTAACGAAGTGATCCGTCACGATCCCAGGATCTTCCACGCCTATCTCGGCCGGGCGGCTGCCCAGGGCGAGAAAGGGGAGTACGACGCCGTGATCAAGGGGCTCGACCAGCTCATCCGGATTGACCCCCAATTGCCCGATACGTATGTGGTGCGCGCCGCCGGCTGGAAGCACAAGCAGCAATACGACAAGGCGATTGCCGATTTGACGGAAGCGATCCGGCTGGATCCGCGCAGCACCGGAGCCTATCACGACCGCGCGTCGCTCTGGGGCGAGCTCAAGCAGTACGACAAGGCGATTGCCGACTATTCTCAGGTGATTCGGCTCGCGCCGTCGGTGGCCACGTGTTATTGCAGTCGCGCCTTTGCCTACAAAGCCGCCAAGCTCTTCGACAAGGCGGTTGCCGACTACACCGAGGCCCTCCGGCTTGACCCCAAGGACGCCGACGCCTATTGCGGGCGCGGCTGGGCCTGGCGCGAGATGCATCAATATTCGCCCGCGCTTGCTGATTTCAGCAGCGCCTTGCGGATTAACGGGCGGGACGCGTGCGCCATCGACGGACGGGCCTGGATCGCCGCGACGTGCACCGACGCGTCACTTCGCGACGGCAAGAAAGCCGTCGAGCTGGCGATCGAGGCCTGCGAGCTGACGCGGTGGAAAGAGGCCTACTGCGTCGAAACCCTGGCCGCCGCCTACGCCGAGAGCGGCGACTTCGCCTCGGCCGTGAAGTGGCAGACCAAGGCGATCGAGCTGGAAACCGACGCCAAAGAGAAGGGCGAGTACCAGGCGCGGCTGAAGTTGTATCAGGAAAGGAAACCGTTCCGGGAGTAATCGCTGCGTTCCTGGATTGGCGCGGGTCCGCGGGTTAGAATAGGGGAAGGTGACTTCATCCAGAAAGCTCCAGTAGCTGACAGGGAGTGGAGAATGATGGAAGTAAACTCCTCTCAGATGACGATCGAGCAACGCTTGGCAAGCGTGGAGCATGAGGTCGCGGAGCTCCGGTCCTTGCTTACCCGCACCACTCCTTCTGCCGACTGGTTGGAGAAGGTGGCGGGCTCGGTAACCGACGAAGCGGCTTTCCGCGAAGTCCTTGAGCTTGGCCGCGCATTCCGCTTGGCGGACCGTCCCCTCAAGGATGACGACGATGGACAGTGAGTTCCTCGTTTATGCTACGATTCCATCATCCGGGATTCCTTTGAATGCCCGTAAACGATAGACTGATTGCCATGATCCGAATTCGTTTTACCGATCTGGACTCCAAGAAGCGTGCATTGGGCCGCCTGGCAGGGCGCTATCCCTTCAAGAGCTGGGCAACTGGCGAGATGCTCGTCCCCGAGGCGGCGCTGGGCTACCTGGCCACCGAGAATATCTCCTTCATGGTCGAGGGCCCGGCCACGTATGAGCAGAGCACTCCGGCGCTACGAAATCCTGCTCCCACTACGGTTCAATGACGGCCAGCCTGTGCCCGAGGACGTTGTGGCCGAGACGCTGCTCGAGTTGGAGCAGCATTTTGGGGCCGTGTCCTCCGAGACTCAAACGATCCGCGGGTTCTGGCGGCACGAGGGTGAGTCGTACCGAGACGACCTGATTCGAGTCTTCGTCGATGTGACCGATGACCCGGGACATCGTGAATTCTTTCTCGAGCTCAAGGAACGATTGAAGGTCCGGCTCCGCCAGCTCGATATTTGGATGACGACGTATCCGATCGAAGCTCTGTGACTTAAACGGATCGTTTCAGCGGTCTCGCAAACGCCTCGAGTGGCGCCAGCTTGTCGTAGAGCGAGCGAAGCTGTTCGGGCGATAGATTGTGCAGCGGCGGCCGCACCGGTCCGCAGTCCACGCCGACGAATGCCATCACGGCCTTCGACGCCGCCGTGAAGCCTGATGCGGCCAAGATCTTGATCATCTCCGTCGCCCGGAACTGGGCCGACCGGGCGGTGGTCAGGTCGCCTTTCTCGAAGGCTCGCATGATCCGCTCGTACAGCGGCGCGGCGAAATTGTATGTGCCGCCGACTGCCCCCGTCACACCGAAGCTTAGACCCGCCAGGAGCGCCTCGTCGAAGCCGAACAGGACATCGTAGGCTCCTCCTTCGGCCGCGATGCAGCCCTGAAGATCGACCATGTCGTCATGTGAGAATTTCAATCCGCGCAAGTTGGGTATTCGCCCTCGTGCCTCACGCAGCAACTCGGCCACGGGCAGGCGCACGTTGGTCATGCATGGGATGTGATAGTAGTAGAACGGAAGCGGGCCTGCTTCGGCGGCAATCGGGGCCAGAAAGTCGATCAGGTCCGGGACGGTCGCGGGTTTGAAGTAACTCGGCGCGATGGCCGCCACAGCCGCGACACCTGCCTTGCGTGCGTGGGCGGCCAGGTCGATCGAATCGGCCTGGCAGTTGGACCCGACGTGAAGAGCGACCTGCAGCGAGTCGCCCGCGACGGCCATCCAGCGCTCGCAGAGCGCTTTCCGCTCGCTCACGGTGAGCGAAGCGAACTCGCCGGTTGTGCCTGCGACAAAAACGCTGCGCAGCCCTGATTCCCGAAAGAGAGCCGCTTGTTGTTCGACGATGGACAGATTCAGGTTTCCGGTCCGATCGAAGGGCGTATGGCAGGCGGGGATCAGTCCGGTGAGGGCGCCGGGCATCGAGAGTCTCCGGTTGGGGAAAGCTGAAAGTGCCGCCGCGATTGGAAGAATGCGGAGGATCACTTCAGTCAACGTGGTGCATCGCGATGAACTCTGGCTTCCAGTCTACAGGGGCTCTTGCACAGTGGCAAATCGCTCATGATCTACCGGCGTGCGCGCTTCGGGGGTCTCTGCCGGCCCGGAGAACTGCTGCTGGTCGTCTGCGATCGTCGGTTGCAGTGTGTTTTATCTCATCCGACCTCGGTTGCGCGCTGGATTGCCCGGAGACAAGAGCGTTGCCCGGCGATTGAAGGCGCGGAGGGGCCTCGCTGATCGAAGCGTGAGGTGGTTAACCGATCATGGACCATGCCCCAGACGCAGAGTCCGGCTGTCACGATGAGCCCCGCAAAGAATCCTGCCCAGAATGCCCGGACGACGTGCCGTTTGCGAATCAATTGGACCATGGCGAACTGGAGGGTCAATCCGCTGGGAACGATGGCGGCCAGGACGCAGCCGTCGAAGTCGAGCAGCAGACGTGCGACGGCCAGGTTGAGCGCCGCGAGGACGACGAAAGCCATCAGCATTGCGATCGAGATGCGGGGCCGCTTCACGGGGTGGCTCCGTTGGAACTCAGTCAGACCGAGTTCTAAGTGCGACCGCTCAAGACGCTGCGCGAGCTGGCCGCCGCGTCCGATCGGTCCGATCAGACTGATCCGACCGATCGGACCGATCAGACGCGGCGGCCGGCGTGGCCCGATGGCCCACGCCCTGCCCAGGCAATTCCGCGGCCCCACTTAGTATAATGCGCGGCGCGGTGGCCCGGTCTATGGCCGCAGTTGCGGGTTGTCCTTGGCCGGCTGGCCTCGTACGATCGACAGAATCCTCGCGAGGCCGGCATGGGAACAATCGATATTTCCACAGCACGGAAAAGGCGTGAGCGATCATGAAAACAATCGTCCAGCGGATTTTGCTTGGCGGCGTGGCAAGCTTGGCCGTGGTGCTGCACTGCCTGGCTGCGTCCGGGCCCGGTGACGACGCGTGGATCGACTTGATCGGCAAGGCGGGCTTCGAGCACTGGCGTAGCCCCACCGGCGACTGGAAGAGGGCCGGCGATGCCGAGCCCGATCCCAAGAACCCGGCGCGGCTCTTGCCCGCGGAAGGGGGCGATATGGTGATCGTGAATGGCCCTGCCGGTAAGTCCAGGAATCTGGTGACGAAGCAGAGCTTCGGCGATCTCGAGGCCCATTTCGAGTTCAAGATCCCCAAGGGCTCGAACTCCGGGGTGAAGCTCGAGGGATTCTACGAGATCCAGATCCACGACAGCTTCGGGGTTGCTCAGCCCAAGGCCACTCACGAGGGAGGGATCTATCCGCGGGCGGAGATGCTGCCGCGGTATCACCACATCGACGAGGGCATCCCACCCCGTACGAACGCAGCCAAAAAACCCGGCGAATGGCAGACGCTCGACATTGTCTTCCGGGCACCGCGATTCGATGCCGATGGCAAGAAGATCAAGAACGCACGCTTCGACAAGGTCGTCTTGAACGGGCAGGTGATTCACGAGGGCGTTGAGCTCAAAACTCCCACCGGCAACGCGTGGAAGCTCAAGGAGGTTCGCGCGGCCCGCTATTGCTTCAAGGTGACCACGGGCCGGTGGCGTTTCGGAATATCAGGGTGCGCGAATTGAAGTGAGCGTTGGATGGCGTCGCAAACTGACCGTTCCAGCGGCTGTTGCTCAAGAATAATCCGCGCTCCCTGTTACCAATTTCGGGCCGTGCGCAGATTAGGGAACAGAGAGTACGCACGGCTCGACCCGAGGAATGTTTGAAAAAAAACACAGATCCCGGACGCAAGCAATTTCCTTGAACTCGCGGCGCGAAACGTCCTAAACTTCATTGATTGCCTTGCACGCGCACCATGGGACGGACCGGCAAGGCGTCCTACGGTCAGTCGGCTATGGGTCCTTGTCGGTAGGCCGGTTGCCCCAGGGAGATCTGCACGATGCTCGGCTTCCGCAACATATCGCTCCTGGCGACGCTGCAGGGCCCGCGCCGTCCTTCCCGGCGAACGGCGCCGCTGATCGTCGAGCTCGAGAGCCGGCGGTTGCTCTCCGTGCAGGGGACCGGCAAAGCCCTGGCGGCTTCGGCGCCACCCTTCGATGGTTACCCCGAGATCCACAAGCCCGAGGCCGCCAAGGCCAATAAACAGCTTCAGTTCGTGGATCGCCTCTACAAAGAGTACTTGCACGAAGCTCCGACTCCGGCCGAATTGAGTTACGCGGTCGAGTTGTTGGACAGCGGTGTGAGTAAGACTGCATTCACGCGCAATTTTACGGACATTGTCTCGACGTCGGGCAAGAGGATCGGCGAGCAAAAGTTCGTCAGTGCGCTGTATGCCACAATCGCCGGTCATGCGCCGACCGGCGTGGGCCAGTCGTACTGGCAGGGGTTGCTTGCTTCGGGCGAGAGCCACGCCGCACGTGCTCAGGAGCTTTGAGGCGTCGGGCGGTCTTTTGCCGCCTCCGACGATCACCTGGGCTTCTCCCGCGCCCATCACCTACGGCACCGCGCTCGGACCCGCCCAACTAGACGCCGTCGCCAGCGTGCCCGGAACGTTCATCTACTCGTCCGTAGCGGGCACGGTCCTCAATGCGGGGTTTCAGAACGTATCCGTCACGTTCAACCCCAGCGATGTGACCGACTATGCCAGCGTGACGGGGTCCACGTCAATCAACGTGCTGCCAGCGACGCCGACGCTCCATTGGACTGCGCCAGCCTCCATCAAACAGGGAACGGCGCTGGGCAGCACCCAGCTCGATGCCACCGCCTATTGTACCGTGGGCGGTAAGATCGTGAACGTGCCCGGCACGTTCAGCTACTCGCCCCCCACGGGGACGGTCCTTTCCACCGGCAGCAACCAGACGTTGAGAGTGATCTTCATTCCGATCAACACCATTAACTTCATCACCGTAAACTCCACGTCCATCATCACGGTCACAGACAATGGTGGCGACGGTGACGGCGACGGTGATGGCGACGGTGATGGCGACGGTGATGGCGACGGTGACGGTGATGGTGATGGTGATGGTGATGGTGACGGTGACGGTGACGGTGACGGTGATGGCGATGGAGACGGCGACGGTGATGGCGATGGAGACGGCGACGGCGATGGAGACGGCGATGGAGATGGGGATGGAGATGGGGATGGAGATGGAGACGGCGATGGCGATAGCGAAGATTTCGATCGCAATGCCATGGGCCGTGCAGATGGCCAAGGGGCCGAGAATAATCTCTCAGGCTTGAGCCTTTCTCCCAAGCAGATTGACCTCGCAAACTCGCCCACGGGTACAGCTCCCGTCGGGCCTGCGGTTGTCACCGCTACCTTTGGTTCAGGCCAAGGTCTGATCAATTTCAAGTCGGGTGAGAATCCGCCCGGCGACGTTGAACTGAATTCGCCGCCGATGACTCCGCTGGGAGAAAAGTTCGTCAACACTCCAATCTCGCCCAGACCGGGCCTTCCTCCAGGCACGGAGAGCCAAAGCGACGCTCTGGTCACTTTCGATGACACTCCGGTCGGCATCGATCAGGTCAAAGACCAAGACCCCAATCAGGAGGTTGATCCCGTGGCCTTTGATGTTCTCGTCGATACCTCCGGTGTATGGTTTCAGCGACCGGCCCAAAACGACCAGGTCGCGGCGTTGGCGTCCAAGCCCTACCCCCGCTTCTCGCTCATCGCCAACGTTGTCATAAAGAATAATCCGCCGCCGATAGAACTTTGAGGATCTTGTCGACCGCTGTGAGCGCATGCTGGACGTTGTCGACTCTGACGGCATTGTCGTACTCCGTGGACTGCACCCCGCCGCGGACGGCCTGGCGCTTCGTGACGTAGAACATATCCACGTCGTCCTTGAAGGTGAGTTGGTGAAGACTCCGTAAGCCGCGAAGCAGGGCGGTGCGGTAGCGGACGAAGCGGTCGCGGTCGCCGATTGCGCGGGCAAGCGCGACGGCATCGGCAAGGCCCTCCAGGTAAACTGCCGTGGACGACGCGTGCGGGGGGCCGAAGGGCCGGCTCGGGTCGTAGAATCGGCCCTGACAATCCGGGCCCGGCGCCGTTTCCCACTGTTGAACGCCGAGCAACCAATCGTTCATCGTGAATACGGCGTCAGCGAGCTCGTCTTCCCGGGTCATTTCCCACACGATGAAATTTGCCTGAGTGTGCCAGGGGATGAACGCCGGGTTCCTATTCTCCATGTGCCAATTCTGATAGTACATGAACGATTGGTGGAACCGTTGGAGCAGAGCCGGATCACGCGTGGCGACGATTCGCTTCGCCCAGAATAATAGCGCCTCGCCTGGGTAGAAATTCTGGCAGTCATTGCGCTCAACCGGCCGGTAAAAGGTGCGGAACGCGCCGTCCTGCCTCCAGAGAAAGTCGACGGTCGTTGCGAGGCGGTCGCGCACCGTCGCGAACTCTTGCGCAAACGGCGACTCGGCCAGCGCCAAGGCGGCCAAGGCGACGGCGCCCAGCTTTACCTTGTCCTTCTCGAGAATCAATCCGAGCTCGCCCTCTTCGGCGTACATCGTCTTCAAGTTGAAGTCGACGTTTTTTCGGACAGTCTGGAGCAGTTCGCTCGATCCGCGCTTCTGCCAGACTCGGATGAGGGCGCGAGTGGCCATCCATTGCCGGATCGCGTTGTTGCGCGTCCGGTCTTCGGTGCCGCGGCTGGGGTGGTACAGGTAGACCATCCGCCCGTCGGGCTGGACGGAGCGGACGAGATAATCGCCAAGGAGTTCTTGTAGTCTCGCCGTGGAATCGAGCGTGATTTCCTCGAGTGACACGAGCCGGGTCCCGCGCACGAGCGGCACCGCAGGGGCATCGTCTCGAGCGAGGTCGATCCGAAAGCGCCGGGTTTCAAACTCGCTGAGAGTCACGCCCCCCGCTCTTGCTTCTTCCAAGCTCAAGCCAAAATGCGCGATCGATTGGCCGAGTATCTTGATGATCGAACGGTTGCTGGCAATCAATTCAAAAGGGGAGACCATGACGACGAGGGCCGGGTCGTGGGCGGCGCGGATTTCATAGCCGAAGAGCCCGCGGCAGTGGTTGGATTCCAGTCGCCGCCATGCCGATTCGTCAGCGAAGGCCAGTTCGCAGGACCGGCCACCCACTGAGAGCATGAGCTCGTTGGCCGCGGTCGTGCTCTGTTGCTCACGCGACGCGCCCAGAGCGTGGCACAGACCCTCCCAGTAGTCCGAGACCTTTGACCAGCCGCGTCCTACCAGGCACCCGGAGGCGCGGAGCTCCACCTGGACGACGCCGGTGCCCGGGCCCAGAAGCGATGGCCCCGCGGCCGCCGGCATCCTGCCGGCAAGGATCGCGCGGACGGCGGCGGACAGGCCGGCGAGTGGATCGACCTGGACCGGCCCCTCCCTACCATGGGCGTCGCCGTCTGAGGCCGGGTCTGATATGCTCGGCGGCGAGGCCTGCTCCGGCGTGATCGGGTCGCGGGCGTTCGCTTCGAGATCGACCCAGAACGGCGCCGGCCTTGAGGGAAGTACGTCGAAGATGACATGAACCCGTCCCTCGGCAGACGGGTTGAACGCGTCGTGAACGGCTTTGTTATTGAACCACCAAAGTTCCCCGTCGCGGAAGACGACGTTCTCACTGCCGGCATTCATCTCGCTCCCGCCGGGGCTTCGGAGGACGAGGTGGTAGCGGTCGCGCACTTTATAGTAATCACCGTCGTCGATGTGTGGGTAAACCCTGCCGCGGGGGTTGAGCCGGACGACGCTGATCCGGGATAGATCGCCTCCCAGTTCCTTCACCGACTGCTCGACCCACGAGTAGATCCGGGGACAGTGATCGGCAAAGGGGGTGCGGCAGGTTGGGTGCCAGTTTTTCTGGTTGATACCCTCGGGAATCGGCTTCAAGACCCCCCGAAGCGGGATGTTGCTTGTCTCACGTTGTACCTGGATGTTGGTTTGACGGCGGGTGTCGGCGTCCCAGAGTTGGGGCTGGCCGTCAATTTCTTCCAGCATGGGGCCGACGTCCACCCCCGCTTTCATCAGGGCGAAGTTCTCGAACCGGGACGCGATCGGTGGTCGCGCTCCTGGGAGGAGGTCGACGATCATGCGGACCGACCACTCGCCAGTCGGGTTCCCTTCTTCATACGGGCACTTGTTGTCGAACCAGACGATTTGCCCGGTACGGGTTTCCCATCGCTCGTCGCCGCACTCCAACCAGCATCCTTCCGGAGAGTTGAGCATGACGTGGAAACGGTGGCGGACCCGGTAGTAGTCTCCCTGGTCAATGTGGCGATAGACCTTGCCACCAGGCTTCAGTCGGACCAACAGGACGCGCCCCAGCTCGCCTTCCAAGTGGGTCGAGAAATGGTCGAGCCAGGCCATCGTCCGAGGGAATCGACGGGAGACGTTCGAGTCGCGGGACGGGTGGATGGAAGAGTTGGATATCCCGGGGGCTTGTGCAGTCGCCGCGACCCTCAAGAAGATCGTCTGCGTGTCTCGTTGACAGGCGATCTTGTCCTGACGGCTCGTGTCGAGCAGCCAGCAGTCCTCGTTGGCTCTCAGTTCGTCCTGAAGGTTCGCAAGGTCTTCGGGCGTTTCGCGGAGGTCGAGCTTCGGGTTCGTCATGGCGACTCACTCAGTCTGCTGCTGCTGCCCTTGCTGCTGGCGGTACCCGGTCTGGGGGTTCAGCTTGACGCGTTCGAGGCGTGATTGGGACTGGACCCAGGTCGAGGCCGACCACGGGGCCTGGTGTGCCGACCAATCGCTCCAATCAGCCGGCACGCGGTCGATCGGCTCGACTTTCACACTGACGGAAATGGTTTCTTCGCCCTGGCCTTTCCAGACTCCGCGGTTGGGGGGAACGTCGGAGTAGTCGCGGCCCATGGCGATCTTGATGTAGTCATCACCGCCGAATGTGCCGCGAGTCGGGTCGACGTCGAGCCATCCCGTCTTGCCGGTCCATACCTGGCACCAGGCGTGGGTGGCCACCTCGCCCTCCTCGTGCACGTAACCGCTCACGTACCGCGCCGGCAGGCCGATCCCGCGGCAGGCGCCCAGAAACAGATGGGCGAAATCCTGGCAGACCCCCCTGCCCAGCCGGAGCGCTTCGCCCACCGGTGTCCGCGCGGTGGTCACTTTCTTCTCATAGGCCAGAGCGGCCATTACCGTCCCGATCAAGTGATCGCAGATCGCTCTCAAATTACCCTCGGGCATCTTCAGAGCCGCGATGAACTGCGCGAGCTCCGGAGACGGACTGACCAGGGGGCTGGGCTGGAGATACTCGAGGGCATCGATCGCCATCGGCTCACCCAAGAGGGTCTCCCATGCCGTTTCCTCGAGCCGCGCTTCGGGTACGGCCGCGCGGTGGGTGCGAACGATCGAGGTCGCCCGGATGATCAGCTCGCTGTACGGCGTGATGATATTGAAGAGATCGACCCGATTGCCGAACCCGTCGCGGTAGATCGTGACGGGGGCCGAGGGAATGATCCGCAGGCGATAGCCCAGGTTGGTCTGGTCCTCGTCCGACGGGGGTGCCATGCGCACGTCGAAGACGGTTTCCGAGACGGGCTCGGAGTAGCTGAGCTTGGTTTCGTGCTGGACGCGTAAGAGCATGGTCGAGCTCACGTGAGGAAATAGGTCCGCTGGATCTCATCGCCGACACGCACCGAGGTGGCGCGAATGCCGTCCAGGAACGGAAGCAGCCCGCGCTCGAAAATCTCGGCCACGTCGCCGTAACGCAGCTCGCTGTCGAGCCTGCCCAGCAAGCGCTCGGCCTCGCTCGTGTATTCCTCGTCGTCGCCGCCGGCGATCTCGCGCAGCGACTCGCGGCAGCGGGCGACGCAGAAGCGGATCGCCCGGGGGAAGTCGGCGCTGAGCACGAGGAAGCGGATCACCCCGGCCGGATCAACCCGGTCGCGCTCGACGCGAAGGTAGGCGCCGTAGGCCGAACAGCTCCGGAGCAGCCCGGTCCAGCGCACCAGCTCGATCGCCGGGTCGGCGGTCGCGCCCCCTCCGGCCGGGTGCGGCACTTGGCCTGGAGGATCTGGCCCATCACGCAGACCCGCTCGAGATGGCGGCCTAACCGGATGAAGTGATAGACCTCGTCGCGCGGCAGCGTGTTTTGAACCATGCCGTCAACGAGGATGCACGACTGCTTCACCGTGGCGTAGAGTGCCGAGGCACTGGCGTGAAAGCGGCGCTCGGCGCGCTGGCCGCAAAGGTAGAGGTACAGGCGATTGATCTCGCTCCAGGCGTCAACGCCCAGGCTTTCCTGTGTGCCGCGGGCGTTCTCCCGGGCACGCGCGATCGTGCTCACGAGCGAGTTGGGGTTCGAGCGGTCGAATGTGAGAAACCCGAGTACGGCGTTGCGGTGCGGGCCGACCGCGAGCCTGGCCGGGCGCGCCACATTGCCGCTGGAAAGAATGGCCAGGGCGATCTCGACCGGGGCCGAGCCGTCCTCGCCGGGCGATGCCGGGGCGTCGAGCTCGAGGTAGAGGCCAATATCCAGCAAGCGGGCGACGTTTTCCGCCCGCTCGAGATAGCGGCTCATCCAGAAGAGGTTTTCGGCGACCCGGCTCAGCATTTCATTCAGTTCCCCGGGAACACAGGGTTGGCCGGTCCGTCCGACGGAGGCCGGTTTGGTCCGTCGTGCAGCACCCAGGTGTCCTTGGTTCCACCCCCCTGCGAGCTATTGACCACCAGGCTCCCTTCCGGGAGGGCCACCCGCGTCAAGCCGCCGGGCATGACGATGATTTCATCGCCGTAGAGGACAAATGGCCGCAGATCGATGTGCCGGCCGTCCAGATGCCCGTCGGCCAGGGTCGGGTGCCGCGACAGCGAAATCGTGGGCTGGGCGATATAACCGCGCGGGTTGGCTTCGATCTTCCGTGCAAACTCCTCGCGCTGAGCGCGGGTCGACGCCGGGCCGATCAGCATTCCATATCCGCCCGAGGCGTCGACGGCCTTCACCACCAGCGACTCGAGGTTGGCCAGGATGTGCTGCCGGTGGGCGGGGATCAGCGGACGGAATGTCTCGACATTGTCCAGGATCGGCTCTTCGTTCAGGAAGAAGCGAATCATCTCGGGAACGAATGGATAAATGCCCTTGTCGTCGGCGACGCCTGTCCCCATCGCGTTTGCCAGCCCCACGTTGCCGGCCTGGCATGCCGCCAGCAGCCCGGCGACGCCCAGCATGCTGTCGTGCCGGAAGGCGAGCGGGTCGAGGAAATCGTCGTCGACGCGCCGGTAGATCACGTCGATCCGTTTCAGACCGCGGGTGGTGCGCCCGAAGATCTGGCCGCGATCGAGCACCAGGTCGCGCCCTTCCACCAGCTCGACACCCATTTGCCGGGCCAGGAAGCTGTGCTCGTAGTAGGCGGAGTTGTACATCCCCGGCGTCAAGATCACGACCGTAGGGTCGTCGCACCCGGCAGGGGCGATCGAGCGCAAGACGGCCAGCAGGTTGTCGGTATAGTCCTCGACGGGCCGCACGACGTACTGGTCGAACAGCAAAGGGAAGACTTGCTTCATCACCTGGCGGTTCTTGAGCACGTAACTCACGCCCGAGGGGGTGCGTCCGTTGTCCTCGAGCACCAGGTAGCGGCCGTCGGAGTCGCGGATCAAGTCGATGCCGGCCACGTGGATGTAGATGTTGCTGGGCACCTGCAAGCCGACGCAATCGCGCCGATACCCCGTGGCCCCGAAGACCAGCTCGGGAGGCACGACCCGGTCCTTGAGGATCAGCCGGTCGTGGTAGACATCATGAATAAAAAGGTTGAGGGCCCGCACGCGCTGCTTCAGCCCGCGCTCGATCCGGTCCCATTCGGCGGCCGAAATCAGCCTGGGGATGGGGTCGAACGGGATGATGCGCTCCACGCCCTGCTTCCGGCCGTAGACCGTGAAGGTGATCCCTTGCTGGCGCATCGTCAAGTCTGCTAGCTTGTTGCGCCGTTCGAGCTCGGTAGGGCCGAGGTCGATCAACTGCTCGAAAAGCGGCGCATAGTGGGGGCGCGGCGCATCGAGCGATGCGAACATCTCGTCGTAGGCGCTCAAGTTATACCGGCCGAAGAGAGCGGCCTCGCCGGGACGTTGTGTAGAATGCATCGTGGAAGACCGAGTCCTTTTTATCACCGGTTTCGATCGGAATCCAGTGAGAAGCCGTTTCTCACGACGGCGGGGCTCGATAAAATGAAAAAGTCAGGTGCGGCTCCAGGACGGGCGGAGCTGGCTCGAGACAGTAAGGCAATGTGCAAGATCGAATGGACCCAACCATGGTGCAGTCGCTACTTGAAGCCGGGATATTTCGCTGGTTTCGCAGGCCTGTTCGTCGCGGCCTTTCTGGTGCCAAAGGCCCTGGGGCAGCAGGAGCAGGCGGTGAACCTGGGCGTTCAGTATCTCAGAAAGGAGACCCGGAGACCGCCGGGCGAGTCGGCGATGATCGCGCTGGCTCTGATGAAGGCCGAGGTGCCTCACAACGATCCAACGGTTCAGGACTGTTTGGCCGCGATTCTCGCCCGGTTCGGAAGCGGGGGCGGCTATTCGCCCCAAATGGGGGACGGCCCCGGCACTTATGAGGCGGGCGCTGCGATCATGGCGCTGGCAACGGAAGACCCCGAAAAGAACCGGAGCCTGATCGCGACGGTCGCCACCTATCTGATGGGGCGTCAGAACGCCAACGGCTCGTGGGACTACGTCGGAAGGTCGCACGGCGACACGTCGATTTCACAGTACGCGGTGCTGGGGCTCTGGGAAGCGGATAGCGTCGGAGTGGACATCGATCCCGGGGTGTGGGATCGGGCCGCCTCGTGGTACATGTCGGTGCAGAGCTCGGCCGGAAGCTGGAACTACCACCGTGATGAGGCTAATCAGCCCGAGACTTGCGCCATGACGGCCGCTGGCATCGGCAGCCTGTTGATCTGCCAGCGCCAGCTCGAGCGTTTCCGCACGACCCGCCGGGACAACAGCTCGCTACTCACGCCGCTGGTTCTCGACGCGAGGCTCGACAATTTCAAGCCCGGTACGTCGGCCACCCAGGTTGAAGGGGCCATCAGGAGAGGGATATCGTGGCTTTCAGTCAATTTCGCGCCGAGCAATCCCACCCTGGCCGGCCAGACCCCTTTTTACATGCTCTACGGCGTCGAGCGAATCGGTGCGCTGTCCGATAAGCAAAGCCTGGGCAAGGTCGACTGGTACGCGAGGGGGCGCGACTTCATCCGGCAGCAGCAGCATTCGGACGGCTCGTGGCACAGCAATCATGGAGTGGGTATGAACACTTGCTGGGCGATCCTCTTCCTGGTGAAGTCGACGGCAAAGACGATCCACAAAATCAACATCAGGAAGCTGGGCGCCGGTACGCTGCTGGGGGGCCGAGAGCTTCCCAAGGACCTGTCGTCGCTCACGGTGGCCGGCGGCCGCGTCGTGAGCCGGCCCATGAACGGTGCGATCGAAGGGATGCTGGCGGTGCTCGAGGATCCCCGTGCGGAAGTCGCCGAAGCCGCCGGTGCGGCGGTCGCCGGGATGGTGGACCGATATTACAAGGAAGGCCCCACGGCCCTTCGGCCGTTCAAGGTTCGATTCCGCAAGATGCTCACCGATAAAGACGTCGGCGTGCGCGGCGTGGCGGCCTGGGCGCTGGCACATACCGGCGATCTCGACGTCATTCCGCGGTTGATCGATGTGCTTGTCACCCCCAACGAAGATGAAGAGGTGGTCGGGTCGGCTCGGATGGGGCTCATGCTGCTCTCGCGGAAGGTCGAAGGCTACGGCCCGCCGAGCCCTTCCACGCCGGAGCAACGCTCGGCCGCCGCGCAGAAATGGCGCGAATGGTTCGAGGCCATCCGCCCGCTCGACCTGGACGATCACAACGATGGGGCGTCGCAGGCACCGGCAAGCTCTCCAGCCCCCGATCTCGAAAAGGAGCCCTTCGCGATGAGCCAAGTTGTTGCAGGTCCGGCGGCGGCGGCCGGCAAGGGTGTTGCCGACGAGCCCGAGCTCGAAGCCAAGGTGCTCGGCGAGTCGAAATACGACCAGATCACGTCGCATGATGATGGCGGTCCTGTGCGGCGTGGTCCTGGTCGTGGCCTGGCTGGGCCTCATCTACGTCTCGACCCAGGCGTATGCTTCGCGGGTGAGCGCGCCGTTGCAGATCATCGAGGTTTTTGGCGGGGGTGGCGGAAGCCCCGACGGCACTCCCGGCTCGACCGAAAAGATTGACGTCGCCGGAGCCGACGCGGCCGCCATGGCGTCGAACAACGAGGAGGCGGCGGGCGACTTTGAAGAGCCGTCGGTGCAGCAGACTCCCGGCGCGATGCTCGACGTGGCCGTCGAAGCCGGCCAGAGCTTGGCCGAGGTCGATCTGGGGGCCGTCATGCCCAGCGGCGGCCAGGTCGCCAGCGGTAAACGGGCCTCCAAGATCGGCACCGGCGGGCCGGGCCTGGGCTTCGGACCGGGCGACGGCGGCGTGCCTGCGGAGCAGCGGTGGAGTATCATCTACAAGCCGGGCCAGCCCGAGAGTGAGTACGCCCGGCAGCTCGATGCGCTCGGAGTCGAGATGGCCGTCGTGGTTCCCCCCGACCTCCTCGTCTACGTCTCCAATTTTTCGAGCCCGACTCCGACCAAGCGGCAGGGGGCGGGGCGCGGCGACCACCGGCTGTATTTTCTCTGGCAGGGACGCGGCCGAAAAGAATCCGACATCGCGCTCTTGCGGAAAGCCGGCGTCGAAGTCGGCGAAAACGCCGTCTTTCAGTTTTACCCGCCCGAGACTGAGCGACGGCTGGCCGAGCTGGAAGTGCGCTACAAAGGGAGGCAGCCGGGAGAGATACGAGTCACGCGATTCACCGTCGTTCCCAGCGGCAGCGGCTACGACTTTCAGGTCGCCGCCCAGGAAGTGCTCCGTTAGTTCGTTCGATCGAGTCCGCCACTATAACAACTACAAAGACGAGTCCTCCCTGCATGGCAACACTTGAAGTACACGACAGTAAGGGTCGCGTTCAGTTCATCGAGCTCTCGCGCGATCACCCGGTGCTATTTGGAACCAGCTCGGCCTGCGACGTGGTGCTTCAAGGCGAATTCATCCGGCCGGTGCACGGGCGCATTCGCTGGAAGTCGAGACAAGTTCAAGATCGAGGCCTCGCCCGACGCGGAATTCGTGGTGATCAACGGCCACAAGATGACGTCGGGCAGCCTTCGCCAGGGCGACGAGATCACCGTCGGCGACTGCCGGATGTTTCTGATTCGGGCCGAGGAAGACGGGGACAGTCCAAGCGATCGAAGTCGGCCGGCAGACGACCGCACGCAGAGTCGCGCCGCCCGCCGGTGGTGGCCGGCCGCAGCTCGAGCACGGCGCGGCAGGCGCTCGGCAGGGCGCGATGAGCCGGTGCTCGAGCAGGACCGACTGGCTTGAATCGCTGCGCACGACGCAGGGGCGGAGCCCGGCATCGCGTCGGTGGACGCGCCGCTGCAAGCGGGGATTCGCCCGAGGCCGGCGGGGCGAACAAGAGCCCGTGGAAGAATCAGCCAAGCCCGAGCCAGACACGGCTGGCGGCGGCCGCAAACTCTTTGCGCGGCTGGCGGCTCGGCCTGGGGCATCGGTCGCTCCGGGCCGCGAGAAGATCCTGACCTCGCCGCTGGTGATCGGGCTGGCGGCCATCGCTGGCGATTCTGGTCGGGGATGGGCTTCTGGCTCAAGTCGATCATCGCCTCGACCGTCGCCACCCGCACGTTCGACCGCGCCGTGCAGAACTTCGACGACGGCGACTACCGCACCGCCATGCGCGACTTCGACAGCTTTCTGACCGCCAATCCCGACGATCGCGGGCCGGCAAGGCCAAGGTGCTGCGAGTCATTCGCCAATGTCCGGCAGTATGTCACGGCCGAAGGGGGCACCTGGTCATCGGCCCTCGAGGCCGCCAACGAGATGGTCGAACAGGTGGGCCAGCCTGCCGGAGTTTCGTGACGAGCAGGTCAACCTGGCGGAGCTGATCATCAAGATCGGCGAAGGGCTGGCCGACCGCGCGCGGCTAGGCGCCGACGCCAAGTCGCTTGCCGAGGCCGAGACGGCCGTCGCCTTGCACGCTCGCGTCGCCGGCGAGCCGCGCCCCATCTTTTCTGAACAAGTCGCGGCTGCCGTCCAAGCTCAACGAGGCGCGGGCCGCCGTGAAGAAAGCACAGATTCGGGCGCGGCGCTTGCCAAGATGGACCAGGCCATCAAGGATTCTGCACCCTCGCGGGTGTACGACGCGCGCGACTGCGCTGGTCGAGCAGTACGCCGACTTGGCTCCGCGACAAAGATCTGGTCGCGCGGATGACGGCAGCCAACGAGCTGATTCGCAAGGCGGTCACGGTCGAGAAGACCCGTCGGCCGGCCGAGCACTCAGCCGCGCCGGAGGCGCTGGGCCCGCCGACGTCGCCTGGTGCTGCGCACCAGTCGCGAGACGATAGCCGAGCCGCCGCCGGAGGAGATCGTCTATGCCCTGGCCGACGGATACGCCTACGCCCTTCACGGTTTCGACCGGCGCGCCGTTGTGGAACCGTCCGCTGGGCCTGGCGGCGCCGTTTGTGCCCCAGCCTGTGCCCGGCGACGCAACGGTCGTGGCGATCGATGCCCGGCATAACGAGCTGGTGCGGCTGGACGCCAGCACCGGCGCACTCAAGTGGCGGCTGGGGCTCGGCGCGGCCGCGGCGGACCCGCCGCTGGTCGTGGGCAACCAGCTTGCGCAGGTGATTCCCAGCGGAAAACTGCTGCTGGTCGGCCTCGAGTCGGGCGAGCTGGAATCGACGGTGAACCTGGGGCGGCCGCTGGCGCGGTCGCCGGTGAACGACGAGGCGGGCCAGCACCTTTACATTCTGGGCCGGCAGGATACCCTGTTCGTGCTAGCGCGCGAGCCCTTGTCGTGCATCGCGGTCGTGTATCTGGGTCATGCCGATGCGTCGATGCCCTGTGCTCCGGCGCGGCTGGGCCGGTACCTGATCGTCCCGGAAAACAATTCCATGTACAACAGCCAGTTGCACGTCATGCTTCTCGACCCGGAAGGGGCGAAAGTGAAGGCCGTTCAGGACGTGGACGTCTCGGGCTGGCCTTGGGAGACTCCGGCGAATGCCGGCCCGATCGTATGGGGGCTGGGCGATAAAGGGGGCTACGAAGCGTTCAGTGTGGGAGACTACACGAGCAAGACGCCTTTCAAATCGCTGGCCAAGCTGACCGCCGATTCGGTATCGAGCGGACCGGCGTTCGGGCTGGCGCGTTCCGATCGCGAGCTCTGGGTGGCCTCGGCGCATTCGGGCCGGTTCGACCTGGACCTCGAAAAGGGGACGATCGACGCGCACACGCCGATCGCTGCAGCCGGGCCCGGCGCTGGCACCGATCCAGAAGGCGGGAAAGCTGGTGGTCATGACGTTCACGGATCGCGCCAGCGGCGGAGTTGCGCTCTGGGCGGTCGACACCGATACGATCGCCGTCGTCTGGAAGACGATTGTCGGCGCGCCCTGGCCGGTCAGGCCCTCACCGGCGGAGAGCGGCTCGCTTTCCCTGATCGGCCGCGACGGCAAGGAGGTCGTGCTCGACGCCGAACGGATCACGAAGGGTGGCTTCCTGGTCGAGGCGGTTCCCAGGCTGGGTGAGTTCTCGCTCCCAGCAGGACGGCGGCTGCGCCTCGAGACTGGCGGCAAGAAGATCGACGTGATCGTGCCCCAGGACGGTTCCAAGCAATTCTGGGTGCAAGACGCGGCGAAGCCGGCAAGCTGGCAGAAGATCGGCTTGCCGGTGGCACTGGCCGCGGAGCCGATCGCCTGGGGCGAGGGCGTGTTGCTTCCCGGGCAGTGACGCGCGAGCGTATCTGATCGATCCGCTCACGGGACTGGCGGGTGCCGAGCCGTTCGTGCCCAAGTTTGATCGCGACCATCAAGGAAGCTGGCTGCCGCCGGCGCCGATCGATAACGAGATGGTGGTGCTCGCCGACAACGTCGGGCACATCTACCGGGTTGCCAGGAGGACGGCGCCGGTGCCGAGGTTGGTCGGCGAGGCGGCGGCGACGCTTCCCCAGGAGATCGTGGCCGGCCCCGTCTCGACGGGGGGCGCTGTGGTCGTCGTCACGGCCGACAACCACGTGCGAGCGCTGGCGACCCGAGATTTGAGCCCGGTGGGGTCGTGGGCGCTCGAGGCACCGCTGGCGGGTCCGCCTGCGCAAACCGGCGAAGGGTGCTTCGTGATGGACCGTGCCGGCGGAGTCACGTCCGTGGCCCGTGACGGCACCCGGCAGTGGTCGATCAACCTGAAGGCAGCCCCGGTGGGCTCGCCGCTGGTTCAGGATAACGCGGTCTGGTTCTTGACGAGCGACGGCAACCTTCACGTTCGCGCCCGGTCCGAGCGGCGCGGAGCTTGACCGGCTCTCGCTCGGGCATTCTGCCCGACGGCGGTCTCATGCTCGCCGGAAAGCAAGTTCTGGTTCCCGCGGGAAAGGGAACGATTCGTCCCGTGACGGCCGTGCTTCGCTCGGGCGGCCAACCTTGAATCGCGTGATCGAAAGGCAGGTTCCGTGAAACGGCTCATCCGCTCGTTCGCCTGGGCACTCGTGGCGTCGCTCCTGGTTCCGGTCGTCTCGGGCGTGGTCATGGTCTCGCGCTCAAGTGCCGGACCCGGCGGCGCCCAAGACCACCGATGAACTGCTCCGCGCGGCTCCGTTCGATCGCGTGACCTTGATTGACGGGACGGTGCTGCTCGTCGATCCGGTGAGCCCGCGGCCCTTGCCGACCTCTGACCCGGCCAAGGAGCCGCGAGAAGAGACGGCAGCGCGAGCGAAAGAACGAGATCCCGCTCGAAGGGAACATCATGGTCGGCAAGAAGACCGGTGATCGACATGCCGAATGATCGGAAGGAAGCCGACCCCAACGGTCTGGAGGAAGACGACGTCAAGCTGCATCTGCTGCAAGGCGGGGCCACGGGAGATCGTCGACTTCAAGGTCAAGCGGGCGAGCATCAAGAAGGTCGAGTATTTCGAGGACCTGCTCCTGGAGGAATGCGATCGGCTGGTCAAGCTTCACGAGTACACGCAGGCATTCGAGTGCTGTCTTCGGGTGCAGATCCGCAACCCCGGCTGGAACGGGCTATTTGATCGCGTGAACAACGTGCTGCTCTACATGGAGGGGCGCAAGGCCTTGATCGACGGTGACGGCGAGCGCGGGCTGCGGCTCTTGCGCGAGCTACTGGCGAGGAAGCGCGACTATCCGGGCCTGCTCGACCAGATCGGCGAAGCCTACGGCAAGCGGATCGAGCGCGCCCTTTCGCTGGGGCTCTACCCACGCGGACGCCGGGTGCTGCACGAGCTCGAGGAGGTGGTGCCCGAGCACATCCTGGTGAAGCAGATGCGGGCACTGTTCCTCAAGAAGGCGACCGACCGCGTGAAGGCATCGGACGACGCCGCCGCTCCGGAGCGGCTCGACGCACTGACGGAGGCCCTGCGCATCTGGCCGACGCTCGAGGGGACCGAGTCGCTTTACAACAAGGCTTTCATCGCCGAGCCGACGCTCGAAGTGGCGGTGAACGACGTTTCATCGCCTCTGGGGCCGTGGATTCGCACGCCGGCCGACCAGCGAATCAGCCGGCTGCTGTACCGGCCGATCCTGGTGACCGACGACGACGCCGCGCGGCAGGGCAAGAAGGCCGGCCAGCTTGCCGCGGCGATCGAATCGTCGGATCTGGGCCGCCGTCTGGTGGTGAAGATCAGGCCGGGATTTCACTGGTCTGACGGCTCGCGGCCGGTCTCGGCGATTGACGTCGGCCGCGACCTGATCGATCGCACCGATCCTCATTCGCTGCGGTTCGACGCGCGGTGGGCCAATCTGCTCGATCGCGTGGAAGTTGTCGATGAGACAAAGCTGGAGCTTCGTCTCAACCACTCGCCGCTCAAAGGGGGGTCGTGGCTGCTGGGGCCGGTTGGGCCGGCCCACGCCGGTTTCGACGGGCGAGTGAGCTGGAACGGGCCGTGATCGGCCGCTGGTTACGGACGGTTTTTTTATCTGCACCCTGGCGGGTACGGATCGCGTGGAGCTGCGGCTGCGCGAGGATGTTCCGCCGGCGGCAAGCGTCGCAGCGGGGGGCAAGCCCGGCGCGGGGAACGCCCCTTCGGCAAAATTTGCAGGCGTGCTGGCTTCCGAGAAGATGCCAGCCGGCGATCGGTCGGGCAGGCTGGAGGAACTGGCTTCTGCACCTGAGAAAGGGGCGGCGATCAAACGAATTCGCGAGATCCGCTTCCCGAGCGGCCAATCGGCCGTGGGTGCTCTCCGGCGCGGCGACGTGAGCTTGATCGAACACGTACCGCCCGACCTGGTGCTGGGCCTGGGCGCGATCGCCCGAAATCAAGGTCGCTGCTTATGCCAACCCGGTCATCCATTTGCTGGCGATCGACGGCCGCAACCCGGCCTTGCGCAGCCGCTCGCTGCGGCGTGGGCTATCGTACGCCATCGATCGCAAGTCGCTCCTGGAGGACTACCTGATCAAACGGCCGGCCGCCGAGGGGGGCCCGGATGCGGTGGCCGACGGGCCGTTTCCCAAGGGATGCTACGCCGACTCTCCCGGCGTGAAGCCGCTCGAGCTCCAGATGTGGCTGGCGAAGATGCTCGTGGCCGCTGCCCGGAAGGAAATGAACAACGCTCGGATCAAGCTCAATTTCGAGTATCCGTCGATCCCGGAAGTACGCGCGATTGTTCCCAGGATCGCCGACGCATTTCGGGATGCCGGCGTGGAAATCGTGCCGATCGAGCTGCCGCAGTCACAGCTTGAAGGTGAGCTTCGCGCCGGCAGGCGGTTCGACCTGGCCTACCGGGTGATCGAATGCCGCGAGCCGGTGCTGGAGGCCGGGCTCATCCTTTGCCCCGGCTACGACGCGCCACCGGAGGCCGATGCGCTCGCGTCCATTTCGAGCAAAGAGATCCTCTGGCTGCTTCTTCAGCTCGAGCGCGCCAGCGACTGGGCCACGGCGCGGGGGCTGGCGCAGCAGATTGATCGCGAGTCGCGCGACGAGCTGCCGATCATTCCGCTCTGGCAGGTTGCCGACCACTACGCGTGGCGAGATCGGCTCAAGGGCCCGGTGAAGGGTGCCCTCGATCTCTATCAAGACGTACAGACGTGGGAGATTGTCCCCTGGGTGGCCAAAGACTCGTGGGAAAAACCTTGAGAGATTTGCCGAGAACACCAATGGGCATGCGATTCGACCTGGCGGGGCGCCTCTCGAGGGCGTTTCTGGCTTGTTTCGTGGTGTTGGCGGGGCCCTCGCTCGAACGATCGGCCGCGGGGCAAGAGCCCGCGCGCCGTCGGCGGAGCCGCCCACAGGCGCAGCGACCAAGCCGGCCGCCGCGGGCACACCTGCCAAGCCGGCCGCGGGCACACCGCCCAAGGCGGCCGCGGGCACACCGGCTGAGACGGCCGCGGGCACACCGGCCAAAGGCGACGTGAAGGGATCGACGAAAGCCGCCGTTCCTGAAGTCAAGCCGCCGGCCAAGGATGTGAAGGAGCCAGCCAAGAGCCGCGCCGCGAGAGCCATCGAGCTGCGCCCGTATCGGATCTCGATTCATCTGGCGTGCGACCCATCGGCCAGGATTGACGCGAAGCGGCGAGCCGAGCTGCTGCAGCAGTGGCAGGTCCTGGTCAAGCGCTTCGTGGGACCTCCCTGGTCCGTCACGATCGAGCCTGATTCCGGACCTCTTGCCAGTGTCGACGTGCCGAGCGTGACTCCGGAAGCCTTCGCGGCGTACCCGGCATTCGACAAGGTCTGGGTCGTGCGCATCACGCGGCCCGGGTCTTCGGGTCTCTTGATGGTTGGACGCGAATACGACGTGCCGTCGCGACGGTTGGGCGCGTTGCAAGAGCATCGTCTGGATGCCGCGAGCGACGCGCCCCGTGCTCTACTGGAATTTGCGCTCGAGCTGTTCAATCCGACCGCGGAGATTACCGGGCAGGAAGGAGGAGCGGCGCTCCTCAAAGTTCAAGGCGCAGCCATCACGCCGGCGAGTCCGTATGGTGCAGTAGTGAACAAAGGAATGGTATTCATGCCGCTTCGCCTGGTGTCACTTCGAAAGGGCGGGGTGCAGATCCTGCGGATTCCGTTCACCTACCTTCAGGTGCAATCGGTGGAGGGCCCGGTGGCGCAGTGCGCGATCATCAGTCCGATGCGCGACCCGCTTTCGAAGCGAATGGCGCGACCGAACAGTCTGGCCGGGCTCGGGCTCAAACCCGGCAATACGCCCGTCAAGCTGCGGTTCGTGACCAAGCCCGATATGATACCCGCGGCCGGGTATACGCTCACGGCCCGCCGGGTTCCGGATGGGCAGCCGCACGAGCTGGGAACGACCGATCGCTCGGGCCGGATCGAGCTGCCGCCGGGGTTTGCCGACGGCCTGGTCATTCTGCGGCTGCTGGCCGGCAACGTCGAGCCGATGGTCGAGCTGCCCATCATGCCGGGCGAGAGCCGGCCCGATGAGCAGCCAATCCCATTTGATCCCAAGCCCCTGACAGTGGCCCTGGAATCGCAGATTGACTCGCTGCGCGACGAAGTTGTCGACCTGGTGGCGCTGCGGGCGCGGCTGGAATCGCGGATGAAGGCACGCCTGGACGGCGAGGACTGGAACGGGCTCGACTCGACGCTCAAGGAATTCGGTCAATTGACCCCACCCGTAAAATTTGGCGAGCGACTGACGAAGCTCAAGGACGACGCCGCCCACCAACAGGCCGAGCTGAAGATCGCCGTCTTGACGAAGACAGCCCAGGCTCAGATCGCTGATCTTCAGGCGATGATCGACCGCTACCTGGACGACGAGACGTATAACGCTTACGTCGACGCACTGGAACGCGCCCGGGCCGAACGGGGAGCGAAGGACAAAGCCGCTGCCAAGAAAGCCGCGGTGGCTGCGGCGAAAAAAGCGGCTCCGCCGGCAGCGGCCCCCAAGGCCGCGGCGGGAGCGGCCGCGCCGCCTGGAGGCCGGGGTGGGCCCGCGCCCAAGCCGGCGGCGCCGGCCAAGAAGACGACGGTGCCGATGTGAGATGAGAAGTGGGGCCGTCTCGCTTCAGGGCAGCGAGCCGGCGCCGGCCTTTTCCTGATCGCTCGTCACCGTGGACTTCTGCCGCTTGCCGAAGACCTTGGCGAGCATCGAGCCACCCCGGAAAAGCCGGAGGAGGGCCGGCGTCGACAGGTTGTCGATGTGCCCGTACCAGGTCGTGACCATGCGGGTGAAGTCGAGCATCTTTTCTAATTGATCGCGGGTGTACTGCTCTTGCGGCTCACTGATCTTGGCTTCGTTGACGCAGTGTTCCAGGAGTGCGATCGTCGGGTCCATCTCCCTGCGCTTGCGCTCGGCCATGATGACCCGAAAGGTTTCCATGACGTCCTTGAGGGCTTCGAAGCGGTCGCGGCGGTCGCCGATGATGTGCACGCGGCGGACCACGCCCCAGGTGATCAGCTCGCGGAGGCTCGTCGAAACGTTGGAACGACTGACGTCCAGCAAGCTGCTGATCTCTTCCGCGTCGAGAGGCGCTGGCGCGATGAATAGCAGCGCATGGACCTGGGCCATCGTGCGGTTGATGCCCCAAGCCTGACCCATCTCGCCCCAGTGAAGCACGAACTTCTGTGCGGCTGGTGTGAGTGTCACGATGTTTCGTCCTGTCTGGCTAAACTGTTACTACTGAAATCATACTTCCGTGAAGAGCCCGGGACAAGGGTTCAAGGGCCGGCTCATGCGCGGGGGGCTTGGCGTGAAATGCGACGGCGTAAAAAGCGGCTCGCGACCGAGCAAATCGCCGTAGGGAGGCGACACGGTGGACGTGCGCCTGACCTGGCGAAAGATCAGCCAAGCGTGAATAAAGCCTTGGGAGCCGGAAATCGTCCGGTGGGGCGCGTTGGCCAGGGATTTTCGACGATCAACCGTCTCACTCTGAATCGGCCATGGTTTGCTCGAAGTCGAGTGCAGCCGAGTTGATGCTGTATCGCAAACCCGTTGGCTGCTGGTCGTCAGGAAAGATATGGCCGAGGTGCGCATGGCACTTCCGGCAGATTACCTGCGTCCGCTGGCCGAGCAGAGTTCCGTCGACCCGGGTTTCGACCCTGGTCTCGTCGATCGGCTCAAAGAAGCTGGGCCAGCCTGTGCCGGAATCATACTTCGCTCGCGAATCGAAGAGGGATGTTTCGCAGCAGATGCACTTGTAAAGCCCGTTGCCTTTGTGTTTCCAGTACTTTCCCGTGAATGGGGCTTCCGTTCCTCGCTGCCGGGTCACGTAGAACTGCTCGGGTGTGAGCCGCTTCTTGTATTCGGCATCGCGAGCGTCTTCGGCCGAATCGTGCGGCTCGGAGCTGGCTGGCACCGGCGCGTTTTTTTGAATCGGTGGGGAAGCGGTGATGGTTGGTTTCCTTGTCGCGACGATTCCCGCAATCGCCGCGCCGCCGAATACGACGGTTCCCACGGCAATGAAGGGTCTGGTCCCGCGGGGCATGAGACCGCTCATCGGCTTCATTCCTCATTCGTTCGGTGGGAGGCACCAACACGGCAGCGCTTGGTCCGGGCGGGAGGGGAGTTCTCCTGCTCTGACCGATTCAGCCAATTGACTGGATTTGTGTAGGGTTGATTATAGGGTCTTGGCCCTGGGGCATCAATCGGCAGGAAGGCTTTTCTGAAGAGGGAGACGCGATGAAGAATTGGTTTGCTTTCGTCGTCATCATCGGCTTCAGCGTTCTGGGGGTTGTGGGGGATTATTTGCTCAAGCTTGCAAGCGGTCGCGCGAACCCGTTCTCGAGCAAGTGGTTCTACCTGGGATTTGCGGTCTACGCCTCGACCGCATTCGGCTGGGTGTTCGTGATGCGTCACTTGAAGCTGGCGACGATCGGCGTGGTCTATTCGGTCTCGATGATCCTTTTGCTCACGGCCGTCGGCGTGGCGGTTTTCCGGGAGCCGCTCTCGGTGTACGAGATCGCCGGCCTGGTGATGGCGATTGCTTCACTCGTTCTGCTCATTCGCTTTGGGTGACGCGGCCGCCGGTCGAGGCATCTGGAGAACGGGTTTCGCTCCTGAAGCTGGCGGGCCGCGGCGCCATCGCACTTCCGACGTGTCTCACCTGCGCGCTTGGACAATTGCGGGCGAAGTTGCGAGAATACATGTGCCGCTGGTCTTGCGCCTGTCGAACTCCCGAGCGAGACCAAGATCGGCGCGGACGCCGGACCAGGTCGGAACCGGCCGATCGCGGCAGTGAGGGTCTTCGGCGAGAGAGGAGCAGGTCATGTCCACGTTGCCCGAAATCAGCATTGGCGATGCCATTCGTCACCAATCGCTGGCCGTGTTCCCGTTGTTCTCGACGATGGACGCGAGCGTCGACTATCTTTTGTCGGACGAGGCGATCCGCTCCGGAGTGGTCGCCGTCGAAGAAGTGAGCGAGGCAGGCTCGGTTCCGAATCTGCGCGTCACCAACAGTGGCGACTCGCGCGTTCTCTTTCTGGAAGGAGAGGAGCTCGCGGGGCCAAGCAGAACCGTGTCCTCAACACCTCGGTGCTGGTCGCCGCCCACAGCAAGACCGCGATCCCGGTAAGCTGCGTCGAACAGGGCCGATGGCGGTATCGGTCGAAACAGTTCGCCTCGAGCGATTCACATTCTTCCTCCAAGCTGCGGCATATCCTCAAGAAGTCGTCGTATGCCGCGATGAAGGAAGGACGCGGCTACACCACCGACCAGACGGCCGTCTGGAGTGAGGTCAGCCGGCAGATGTCGTCGCTCGATGCGGCTTCTCCGACGGAGTCGATGTCGGACACGTTCGAATTGAATGCGGCTCGTCTCGATGAGTTCCGCGCACACATCAAGTACGTCGAAGGGGCGACCGGCGTCGCTGTGGCCGTCGGCAAGAAGGTGGTGGCGCTCGACATCTTCGACAAGCCCGAGACCTGCGCTCGAGTGTGGGACCGGCTCTTGAGCGGCGTTGTGATGGATTCGCTCGAAGAATCGAGAGCTGAGGAGACCGCCGAAAAGGCCGACGTGGCACGGTTGATCGCCGGATTGAGTGCACAGGCGTGGGAGTCTGCTCCCGCAGTCGGCGAGGGGCAGGAGTTTCGGCTTGACCCCGACCCGGCGACTCATGCCTCAGCGCTGGTCTATGCGGATTCCATGATCCACGGCAGCGTGGTTGTGGCGAGTTAAATGATGACTCCTTGATGATGCGGGTACACATTTGGACGCGAACCGCTGGCTTGCCGGACGGATGATCGAGTCTGTCGAGAAACGCGACGCCGCTCGCGATTCGGCCCGGCGGCGCGGGTTGCTGCATGAGACCACGGCGACCTTGATGTTGGGCAGTGCTTCGGTCGCACTCGCCAGTGTCATGCTGATCGTCACCTCGCTGGGCTTTTCCGGGATTGGATTCCAGCCGTGGAGTGAGCCGCGCGAACTGATCGTTGAAGCGATGCCGAGACAGACGCGGTGGAATCCCACGACGAAAGAGACCGCGCGCGTGTTCGTCTCGGCCGGCACGGTCTACGTGCCTTCTCGCGAGTGCGACCTGCTGGCGTTCGTCGGCCTAGTCCTTGGCGGGATCGGGATTGCGCTATCCGTGCGACGACGGAAATTCTCGTGGCTGTCGGCGATCGGCTTCAGCGTCACGGTCGGGATGATGGCGATCGTCGTCGCCCGCGGCGCCATGACCACGATCGTGCGATGAGCCGGCACGGCCGAGGGCGATGGTGCCGCCGAGTCTGGGTTATAAGCTGCGGAACGACCGATACAGGCAGAAATCGTAGATGATCTTCACGGCGCCGGCGATGAAGAATGGTGCGCTCATCGAGGCCGAATTTGCGAGGCAGTAGCCGGCGATCGCGGGCGAGATCGCCGATCCCAGCGATCGGGCGACCGTGGTGATGCCAGCCGCGGCCGATCTCTCATCCGGACGGACCACGGCCATGGTGTATGACTGACGGGTCGGAACATCCATCTGGGAGATCGAGAACCGCAACAGGAGCACGGCGACGGCGAGCGTGGCGCTGGGCATGAGCGGAACCAGCAGGAGCAGCACATTCGAGGGAAGATGGGTAAAGACCATCGTGTTGATCAGGCCGAACTTGCGTGCCAGGGCCGCCGCGCCCAGCGCCGACGCTGCGGCCAGCAGATTGGCGACGAAGAAGATGCCTCCCAGCACGGCCGGGTCAAGATGAAATCGGAGATAGAACCAGTAGGCAACGATGCTCTGGAGGATAAAGCCGCCGCCGAAGGCGTCGAGTGCAAATAAGGCTGACAGGCGAAGAATAACGCCGCGCGAGTGGTGTAGTCCCAACCACGTTGATTGCTCTTGGGTGTCGGCTCGGTGCGGCGATTCGGCGGCGGCGCTCGGCGCGTGAAACCGAGTGCCAGCGCGATCCCGACCAGGCCGTAGGCGACGACAATCGGTCGATAAACGGCGGCGCCGGTGATTCCGATGCGCAGAAAGTGGTGGGCGGCGAAGCCGCCCGCAAGCGCCCCAGCGCGGCAGTCAATGATCCGACGAGGTTATACCAGGCGAACACGGCGGTTCGCTGGTCGTCAGAAATGGTCTGCGAGAGCACTGCCTGCTCGATCGAGAGAAAGGGCCCCACTTCCTTGTCGCTGGGGCTGAGCACACCGATCGTGGCCACGACGAGCAGCGCGACGAAATTGCCGGTGAGGGCGAAGGCACAACCGACTAGACTCATGAGGCCGGCCCCGAGGATCAGCATCCATTTGCGGCCGATCCGGTCGGCGGCCGTTGTGATCCAGAGCGAGATGACCATGTCTCCCAGCAAGGTCATCGTCAAGAGCACGCCGATCTGTTGTTCGCTCAATCCCTCGGCTTTCAGATAGAGGATGAGCACCACGGACAGGAAGCCGTAGGCGAACATACGAGTGGCGCGGGTGGCAAACAGGAGCAGGCCGTCGCGGGGGAGAGTGTGAATAAGATTGAACAGGGATGACATTGAGGGCACGGTTGCGCTTTCGTGACGGTGTGCCAACAAATGGGCGAGGGACTCTGGGCCTGTTATTATGGAAAGTGGCCATCGTGTGATGCACGGTCGATTTGAGTCAAGAGTCGGGTAACGCGTTCATGGTATGCCTGGCGGTGGTGCGAATGTTGAGCGCGGCGGTTATTGCCGCGGACTTATTCGCCTGTTGTGGGGAGCTGGCGACCGGTCAAGCTCCGGCGAAATCGCGCGCGACCGACGACACGACGGCACAGGATATCGCCTCTGCGATCAGGCTCTTGAAGTACGAGTCTTCGAGCGTGAGGGTGCTCGGGGCGAAGATGCTTGCGGAACTCGGGGAGAAGGCGGCCGTCGCGATTCCCGACTTGGTTGCCGTGCTGGGCGACAATCGTCTCGAGGGTGCTGCTGTTTTTCCTGGCCCCAATCCAACCGTAAGTGACTTTGCATTTCTGGCACTCGAATCGATGGGCTCCAAGGCCGTTCCGGCGCTCGTCGATGCGATGCTCGCGGGGCCAGACAAATCGACGCGGGTGCGAGCCGCGCGAACGCTGGTTGCGCTGCTGGAGAAGGGGCGAGAAGCGGTTGCCATCATCAAGGCACTTGATCGCGCAACGAAGGATCCGGAAGAAGACGTGCGGCGGATCGCGGTGCGAGGATTTGGAGTCGCGGGGCCGAAGGCCAGGGTTGCTGTTACTCGCGTCGTTGAACTACTCAATGGTGACCCCGGGGAATGGGTTCGGTATGAAGCTGTAATCGCGGCATGCGTTATCGATCCGGGGGACGAACGAGTCGCCGCTTCGCTGACCGATGCCCTGAAGGATCGAAGCGCCCAGGTCTGCGGTGTCGCGGCGAGATCACTCCGGTCGCTTGGGTCACGGGCGAAATCGTCGGTACCCGCCCTGATGACCGCGCTGGACGATCAACGGGAGCGCTACCGGCCGCTGGCACCTGATTTCACCGGCACTCGCGCCGTGCGGTGTGACGTGGCGGAGGCGCTTGGTCTTATCGGTGATGCGGCGAAGGCTGCGCTACCGGGTCTGCAAAGGATTGTCGTTCGGGATCGCGATCCCGAGGCGCGAGTCTTTGCGGCGCTTGCGATCTCGCGAATCGAGCTCCAGGACAAAGAGGCACTGCGGGCCGTGATCAAGGAATTGGAAGACAATCGTGAGGGAACAGCGGGTCCTGAAGCGGCGATCGAGGCACTGTCACAGTGGAATCCCAAGGCCCAGGCGGCCGTGCCCGCGCTGGTTCGATTGCTCGGGAATGAACATGCCTCGCTTCGTGAAGGGGCAGCGACGGCGCTGGCCGAAATCGGCGATCGCGCCGTGATACCTCAACTGGAGCGACTGTTGGAGGATAAGGATCGCTCCGTGCGTGAGGCGGCTCGCACGAGCCTGGAAAAGTTGCGCGATCATTAGCTTGCGCGATCGGCGATCCTGTCAAGCGGACCTCTGGCCCGAGCACGTGCTCTTCTCGCGGACGACGGGACGCCTCGCCGGCATCATCGACTTCGGCGACGTGTGCATTGGCGACCCGGACTATGACCTCGCGTTTCTCGCCCGCAGGTTGGGACAGGACTTCATGATCAATTGGAGTTTATCCGGCGGCAACCTGGTGGTCCGAAAGGCCTCACTGGGTACACTGTGTTGCAGTGGGAAACGCGAAGTCTGATACAGGAGTCCAGAACATGGCGGTGATGCGAGTGGCGCAGGTTTCACGCGCGAAGGGCCCGATCGAGATCGTGGAGCGGCCGATTCCGGAGCCGGGTGCCGGGTGGGTGCGGATCAAGGTGCAGGCTTGCGGCATTTGCCACAGCGATTCGCTGACGAAAGAGGGGGCTTTCCCCTGGATCGAGTATCCTCGTGTTCCGGGCCATGAAGTGGCGGGTGTGATCGATGCGGTCGGCGCGGGTGTGGCGGGATGGCAGCCGGGGCAGAGAGTCGGTGTGGGCTGGAACGGGGGCTATTGCGGGTACTGCGATTACTGCCGCCGCGGCGAGTTCTTCGCGTGCGTGCGCGGACAGGTCACGGGCGTTTCGTATGACGGGGGCTACGGGGAGTACATGGTCGCGCCCGCGAGCGCCGTTGCGCTCATGCCGGCCGACCTGCCGCCGATTGCGGCCGCGCCGCTCATGTGCGCGGGTCTCACGACCTTCAACGCCCTGCGGAACAGCGGGGCGCGGGCGGGCGACGTGGTCGCGGTGCTTGGGCTGGGAGGGCTTGGGCATATCGGCGTGCAATACGCGGCGAAGATGGGGTTTCACACAGTCGGCATCGCTCGGGGGAAGGACAAGGAGCCGCTTGCCCGCCAACTGGGAGCGTCCGTGTATATTGACAGCCAGGCCGATGATCCGGCGGCGGAGCTTCAGAAACTCGGGGGCGCGAAGATCATTCTGGCGACTGCGACCAGCGGCGATGCCATGAGCGCCGTGCAGGGGGGGTTAGCGGTCAACGGCACGCTGCTGATCGTCGGCGCCGCCGAGTCGATGCAGGTCTCGCCGCTGCCGCTTCTGATGGGATGCCGTTCGGTGAAGGGTTGGTATTCGGGGACCTCGATCGACTCGCAGGACACGCTTGCCTTCAGCGCGCGTGCCGGGGTGCGGCCGATGAACGAGACGTATCCACTCGATCGCGTGGCCGAAGCTTATGACCGGATGATGAGCGGAAAGGCACGATTTCGCGTCGTGCTGGCGATCGGGGGTAGCTGAGTCGAGCTCTTGCCGGATGATAAGGATGCGCTGACCAAGATACTCAAGTCAGCGGATTAAGCGATTCACGTGAGAATTCATCCCATCGTGACAGGCACAGTCCGGATCAAGGCGAGCCAGCGAGTCGGGCGCGGTCGAGGCACTATCCGCCAGGTCAACATCTTGCTCGATCGCGAGTGGACTGAGCCGTTGCCGATTCTGGCCTGGGCGATCGAGACGGGCGAGGGTGTCATCGTTGTGGATACGGGTGAGACCGCGCGGACGAGCGAGGCCGGTTACTTCCCGCGCTGGCATCCGTATTTTCGGTTGGCCGTGCGAATTGATGTTCTGCCCGACCAGGAAATCGGCCCGCAACTGCTCGCGATCGGGATCCGTCCGGATGACGTGAGGACGGTGATCCTGACTCACCTGCACACCGATCACGCGGGCGGCTTGCATCACTTTCCGAAGAGCGAGGTGTTGGTGAGCGGCGAGGAATTGATGCTGGCGACCGGGTTCCTCGGGCGGCTGAGGGGTTACTTGCCGAACCGATGGCCGGCGTGGTTTGCTCCCAGGCCCATCGTGTTTGAATCCATCCCGCGCGGGCTGTTCGATCGCAGTTATCCGCTGACTTCCGACGGCCGCGTCGTGATCGTTCCGACGCCTGGTCATACGCCGGGCCACGTCTCGGTAATCGTCGACGATGGCGACGTGAGCTTCTTCCTGGCCGGTGACGCGAGTTACACGCAGCAGTCGCTGGTCGAGCAGAAGGTCGATGGAGTGAGCCCGAGCGAAAGCGTGGCGCTGCACACGCTTCAGACGATCTCGCGGTATGCACGGGAGCGACACACCGTGTATTTGCCCACGCACGATCCAGATTCGGTGAGCCGGGTTCGGAACAGGGAAGTGCTGATTGGCCGTCAGGTCGACGGCAGTTGAATCGGCTCACCGCGTAGGTCAGGCTTTAGCCTGACGAATTCCACGACGATGCAATTGCATCATGTCGTCGGCATCACGGTATCGCGGACGGTCAAGCATTCGTTGGTTATTTGTCGTCCGTTGTGGTATTCTACGTTTTATGAGCAATGCACAGTCCTCTCAGGTTCTGGATCGTTTACTGGACCCGGTCGCTGAATGCTTGACGCCAGAAGCGGCGCGGGCTCTTGTTGAGTTGCATGCGGGGCCGGAAATTCAGGCGCAGATCGACGAGTTAGCGGCGAAATGCAACGAAGGCAAGCTATCCCCGATCGAGCAAGCCGAATATCGAGACATTGTTGAGGCGATCGATTTCATTAGCATCCTGCAGGCGAAGGCCCGGAAACGCTTGCGCGGGACTACGAATTCGTGATAGATGCGGCGACGAGGCGGTTCGTCCGTGAGCGCGCTTTCGACCGTTGTGAGTACTGTCGCCTGCCCCAAGCGGCGCAACCTTTCGTGACGTTCCATGTCGAACACGTACGTTCACGGAAGCACAGAGGCTCGGACAACCGGTCAAACCTCGCGTTGGCGTGTGAGAGATGCAACGCATTCAAGGGCGCGGATCTGTCGGGCGTAGATCCGAGGACCGGCAAAGTCCATCGGCTGTTCGATCCGAGAAAGCAGGGCTGGAACGACCACTTTAAGCTCAACGGCGCATTGATCGTTGGGAAAACTCCGACGGGCCGTGCGACAGTGGCCGTCTTGGGCATGAACGAGGAGCGCCGCGTCAGGCTCCGCGCCGAGCTTCTCGCCTTGGGTGAGTTCGGGTAAGCTCAAGCACTTAATGCTGAGCAATCCTCTCACATCGAATCTACCATGGGCTTTGAGCTTTACACCTGCGCGACCGTCTCTGCGAAGTGCGCCCTCGTGCGGGAGGACCCTCACCCCGGTCTGAACACCCCAGAGGGAGAGGGAGCATGAAGGGCCGCGTCTGGTTCCTCAACGTTTATATGACGTTCCGCGCCACGTTACATTGCCGGTGAGGCACATACCGATGGCTCGGGCGAGGATCGCGTCGACGACCAGGTTTCCCAGCGGATACCACAGGAAGTACCGCGTGCCCGGGACCGAGAAAGTGTAGACGCGCAGGAAGAGCAAACACATCAACGAATGATGGATCACAGCGAGCACGAAGAGCCAGCCCGCGAAGGGGGTCGCACGTCCCAGCGCCAGGAGGGCCAGCGCGACGCCGAGGGCCAGGTGGCCGCTCTGGCAGAAGATGATCGGATCGAGCAGCTTGATCGCCAGCCGCCAGCCCTTGCGCCCGAGTGCATCGTAGAGGATGCGGCTCCAGCCGCGAACGAGCTGGCGGAACGACGAATACATCCGGCAGAGTACCAGCCCGCGGACGAGTGCCACGCGGATCGGCATCCCCAGAGCCTTCACGTTTTCGGCCATGCCGATGTCTTCGACGAACCGCTCGCGTACGGCGCGATGGCCGCCGGCGGCGTCGTAGGCCGTCGCGCAATCAGGATGTACTGGCCGTTGGCGAACGCCAGACGCGACCGATCATTGTTCACCACGTGAAGTGGGAACGACTGCATCAAGGTGATGGCCGCCAAAGGTTGCACCACCTTTTCCCAGAATGTCTCGCACTTCAGCTCCGGCAGCAGGCTGACCAGAACGGCTCCTTGGGATCGACCATATTCCATCAGGATCGACAGGCTTTCAGGCGCGTGAATCGTGTCGGCGTCGAAGAACCAGAGCCACTCCCCGTGCGCGTGACGCAGCGCCTGGTCGAGAGCGTGCGTCTTGCCGGTCCAGCCCGGTGGCAAGTGCTCGATTGTGAAGACTTGCACGCGAGTATCGCGCGCGGCGAACTCGCCGCGATCTCGCCGGTGCGGTCGGTGCTGCGATCGTTGACGACCAGGATCTCGAGATGAGGATACGATTGACTGCATACCGAGCGGAGGCAATCCTCCAGGTTGTGCTCCTCATCCTTGGCGGGAAGGATCGCAGAGACGAGCGGTGGGTGGGGTTGCTCGAATCGCGGTGAATCCTGAGAGAGGATTCGCTGACGGCGGAGAACTACCTCGATCACGAGCAGGCGAATCGGCCAGATTGCCACGACGACGGCGTAAATCGACAGGATGGTGATCTGGAAGACAGTCATGTCGAAGTTGATCCGCGCGGAGGAGGGGAATCGACGCGATCATTGATCTCGGATCGGCGCGGGAAAGAGAGGAAGCCGAGGGCGAACGGAACGGCCCAGAAGGGAACGACCGCATCAAGCCCGGGCCGCACCAGGTAGCCATAGGTAAAACCAACAGGGACTGCGAGGCTGGCGATCAGTGCGGGCCCGACGTGTGCCCAGTAAAAGCGTCGCTCGAAGCGTTCAGGGCCTGCGCGCACAGCGCGAGTTGTGAGCACGCGTTTCGAGATGTAGCTCAGGGCGGCGAGAGCGATCAAAACGGCGTACAGCGAGTCACTAAGTGTCCTGGCCGGCCGCGGCTGCCAGGCGACGGCGCGCTGTCGCAGCAGCCAGCCGGAAACGGCGATAGTCAGACCCACCACGACCAGCACGTTGAGCACGTGCGAGCGGGTTCGTTCCAGGCAAGCGCTGCGGCCTTGCCCGGAGTCGAGCGGTCCCGGTTCAGGTTCAGACGTGGGGTGCATGGGGGATCGTGGTACGGGATGATCCGTCAATGTGGCGCCGCAGGCCGAGTATCAGCTCGATCTGGCCGATGGGCTGGCCGGTTGCCTTGGCGATCACGTCGGGCGTGGCCCCCTGGTCGGCAAGCGTCCAGATCGCCGCGTACCGCTGGTTGAACGAGTTTGACGAAGGCTCGCGGTCTTCGGGACCGGCTGCCAGGTTCGGAACAGAGATCAAGGACGTATCGCCGTCGTCGGGCTCGGTGCGAGTTTCCGGGATTCGGCGCCAGGTCGAGAGGAATGGGCGATTGGGAAAACCACGCCCGTTTGTGCCGTTTTCGGCTCCATTGTGCTCGTGTTTTTTCCGGAGGGATTGGCTCGCCTGTTCGGCCAGGGCCAGCCGGCCCTCGAGGCGCCGCAATTCGGCGGTCAGCTCGTTCCACCGCTTTTCCATCAGGTTTTCCAGGTTCGACTTGCGATGGTGCAGCGCGACCCACGCCAGCGGCGAGCCGGCGATTCCCAGGAGCAGAAACGCCCCCGCGATGGTCAAGACGAACCAGGTTTCCAAACTCATCGTGATATCCCTCCTTGGATCTTGATCTATGCTCACTCAGATGATTTCTTGTTCTCGTGAGAGTAAGCGAGCTGGGCGGCTTCATACACCTCGCGCAGAGGCACGGACTGGGCCGCGGCGATCCGTGCACAATCGTCGAATTCGGGGCTGAACGCCGGCACGCGGTTATCCAGCCAGCCGAGTTTTCCTCGCACCGGTCCAAACGGCGTTTCGACTTCGAGCGCCTGGCGTTTGAGCTTGTGGCGGCTGACGGGATAGCGGCGAATGCCCAGCGTGGCGGTCTCGCTGAAGAGGACGGCTTCGAGCGTGCTGATCCTGGGCTCGTCGCAGAGGACGGAGACCATCACCCCGGGGCGGTTCTTCTTCATCTGGATGGGAGTGACGAAGGCGTCGAGCGCGCCGGAATCCATCAGCTTGGTCATGGTGTAGCCGACGATTTCGCCGGGAAGGTCGTCGAGGTTGGTTTCGAGCACCCAGACTCGATCGGAAGCGGCGGGAAGCTCGACGGTGCCGACGAAGAGGCGGAGGATATTCGCCTGGCCGGGTGTTTCGCGGGTGCCGGCACCCAGGCCGATCGACTCGATCGTCAGGGCCGGCAGGGGAGCGAAGCGCTCGACGACGGTCGCAAGAATTGCGGCGCCGGTGGGTGTGGTCATCTCGCCTTCGATGAACGATTCGGCCAGGGGCACGCCGCGCAACAGCTCGGCGGTCGCGGGTGCCGGCAGGGGCATCCGCCCGTGAGCCGCCTTGACCCAGCCGCGGCCGGTGGGAACTGGGCTTGCCTCAAAGCGATCGACGCCCAGCAGGTCGAGGCCGATGGCGGAGCCGACGATGTCGGCGATCGAGTCGACCGCGCCGACTTCGTGGAAGTGGATCTTGGCGATGTCGACGCCGTGGACGCTGGCCTCGGCTTCGCCAAGCTTGAGGAAGATACGTTTGGCCAGGTCTTTCTGACGGGCGGTCAAGCTGCACTTGTCGATCATCGCCTCGATTTGGTGCCAGTGCCGGTGGACGTGCTCTTCCGGGGCGATGACCTTGGCGTAAGTTGCCCGAAACCCGCCCCGGCGACGTTTTCGAACGTCAGCTCGCAGGGCAGCCCGAGGCTGGCGACGCCTTGCTGGATGGCGCGGCGATCGACGCCGGCGTCGACCAGGGCGGCCATGGTCATGTCGCCGGCCGTGCCGCTGAAACAATCGAAATAGCCCAGTCGCACGCCCTTACCCCTTGCGACGAATGCGGAAACGTTTCGAGAATAGCCATTGTAGCCGACCGGGCGAGACGGGCAAGGGAGGATTGAGGGGGCGACGCGACCACGGTCCCGGGTGCGCGTCGTAATCAAATGGGTGTAATGGACATGCGTCCCGGCACCAAGAGGCTCGCCACGGAATCGGTTCCTGACACCTTTTCCGGATGCCTGGAACCGTGAAACCTGTCGGGTTTTTCTCGGGTAAAGGCAGACAGACCGGTTGGTTTGTTTACTACGGAGGCGAATGCCGATGACCCGCTTGTTTCTGACCCGCCGGGAGTTGCTCTGCCGCGGAAGTATGGGTATGGGTGCGCTGGCGCTTTCCGCCATCGCGGGCGATGCGTTCGGGGACGCAACCCGCTCGGGCGGCAACCTTGACTCGCCGCTGGCGCCCAAGCAACCGCACTTTGCCGCCAAGGCCAAGCGCGTGATTCATCTGTTCTTGAACGGCGGTCCGTCGCACATCGATACCTTCGACCACAAACCGGCGCTCGACAAATACCACGGCCAGGAGCTGCCCAGGAGCATGCACCTGGTGACCGAGCGCAGAACCGGTACCGTTTTCAGGTCGCCCTTCAAGTTCCAGCGCTATGGTCAAAGCGGGATCGAAGTGAGTGAGATTTTTTCCCACGTCGGGGAGTGCATCGACGACATTGCGGTGATCCGCTCCATGCAGGCAGACGTGCCGAACCATCTACCGTCGATTCTGCTGATGAATTGCGGGGACGCGCGGTTGATCCGGCCAAGTCTCGGGTCGTGGGTGACCTATGGTCTGGGCAGTGAGAACCAGAACCTCCCCGGGTTTGTGGCCATGCGTCCCGGCGGTTACCCGAACAACGGCGGCGCCCAGAACTTTCAGGCAGGATTTCTGCCGGGCGCTTACCAGGGAACCTATATCGACACCCGGTACACGGACGTTGAACGACTGCTCGAGAATACCACCAACCGGCGCGTTTCGGGCGGGGACCAGCGCCGGCAACTCGAGCTCTTGCGGGAACTCAATGAGCGTCACCGCCAGGAGCGCGACAGGAACGAGCAGATCGAAGCCCGCATCCAGTCGTTTGAGCTGGGCTCGCGCATGCAACTGGAAGCGGCGGAGGCGTTCGACATCCGTCGGGAACCCGAGTCGATCCGCCGAATGTACGGGGAAGGAATCCAGGCCCGGCAGATCCTGATCGCGTGCCGGCTGGTCGAGCGGGGAGTCCGGTTCGTGCAGGCCTGGATCGGCAACGATTGGGACCACCACCAGAACCTGGAAGAAGGCCACCGCAATCTGGCGAGGCAGTGCGATCGGGCGATCGCTGCGCTCTTGAAGGACCTCAAACAGCGCGGCATGCTCGACGACACCCTGGTCATCTGGGGCGGGGAGTTCGGCCGCACCCCGACCGTGGAATTGCCGATGGGCCTCCCCAACAACCTGAAGGGCAACGGCCGCGACCACAACCATCACGGTTTCACCATGTGGCTGGCCGGCGGGGGCGTCAAGGGGGGATACGTGCATGGCGCAACGGACGAATTTGGCTTTCAGGCGGTTGAGCAGAAGGTCCACGTCCACGACCTGCACGCCACGATTCTGCACCTGCTCGGGTTTGATCACACCCGGTTGACCTACCGCCACGCCAGCCGGGATTTTCGTCTCACCGACGTGTACGGTGAAGTGGTGAAGGAACTGATTGCCTGACGTCCCGGCGACTGCTGCGAGCGACGCGTAAGGATGAAATCTGTGCGAAGCTCATACCTGAGCAAAGCGACCTGGCTGTGGCTGACGGTCTTGCTGGTTGGCTGTGCGCCTGCCATGCTCAGCGCCGCTGGTCTTGACGGCAGCGATGCCGAGGGCGCCCAATTCTTCGAAAAGAAGATCCGGCCGCTACTGGCAAACACGTGTTACCAGTGCCACAGCCGGCAAAGCAAGAAGGTCAAGGGAGGACTGCTGCTCGACAGCCGGGAGGGGCTGCTCAAAGGGGGCGATTCCGGCCCTGTGTTCGTCGCCGGCGACCCCGATCAAAGTCTGATCGTCAAGGCGGTGCGCTACAAGGATGAAGACCTGCGAATGCCGCCCGACGGCAAGAAGCTGAGCGAGGCCCAGGTAGCCGATCTCGAGGCCTGGGTGAAGTTGGGAGCGCCATTGCCGGGGGGGGCCGGTGTCCAGGAAGACAAGATCAAGGCGCGAGCGGGCACGCACTGGGCGTTTCAGCCGGTGAAGGGACCCGCGGTTCCAGCGGTCAAGAACGAGCGCTGGGTGCAATCACCGGTTGATGTGTTTATCCTCGCCAAGCTTGAGCAGAGGGGCATGCAGCCGGCGCAGCCGGCTGAAAAACGAACCTTGATCCGGCGGGCTACTTATGACTTGATCGGTTTGCCGCCGACGCCGGAGGAGGTCGCGGCCTTCGTGGCCGACGGGTCTCCGGGCGCGTTCGCAAGAGTCGTGGATCGATTGCTCGGCTCGCCGCATTACGGCGAACGCTGGGGCCGTCACTGGCTGGATGTGGCCCGATACGCCAGTACGGATAGTCCTTATGCCTTCACCTATCGCGACTACGTGATCCGTGCGTTCAATGACGATCTGCCGTACGATGAATTCCTGCTTGAACAACTTGCAGCGGATCAGCTCGACCTCGGCAAGAACAAACGAGCGCTCGCCGGTCTCGGGTTCCTGACCGTCGGCCGCCGGTTCGAGAATAACAACCACGACACGATTGACGACCGCATTGATGCGATTTCGCGGGGGATCCTGGCGCTCTCCGTGAGCTGCATCGCTGCCATGACCACAAGTACGATCCGATTCCCACGCGCGATTATTATTCCCTGCACGGTGTCTTCGCCAACTCCATCGAGCCGGAAGAATTGCCCACACTCGGCATCGCCGCCGATCCCAAGAAGTACGCGGATTATTTAACGAAACGCAAGCCAATGCAGGCGAGGTGGGATAACTTTGTCCGCAAGCAAGAGACGCTGGTACTCAAGCAGCACCGCGGGCAGACAGCCCAGTACCTGCTCCTGAGCCGGCAGCCCGCGAAGCTGGCCGAACTCGCCGGCGAGGATTTCGGGTTGAGCGACCGGAAGATACTGCGGACGGGCGTCACTCGTTGGCTGAAGGCGCTGGAGCAGATGGACAAGCAATCCGACCCGATTTTCGCTCCCTGGTTCGCGTTTGCGGCGCTGCCGGATTCGGAATTCGCCGGCCGGGCCAAGATGCTGTCGGCCAGGATCGCGGCCAATTCTCTGGGCCGTCCCGTGAACTCGCTGGTGGCCGGGGCTTTTGCGGGCGAACCACCGGCCTCCTTGAAGGATGTGGCCGATCGCTACGGCAAATTGTTTCAGGAGGCGGATGAACGATGGCAGGAGAGGCTGCGAAGCGAAGCGGCAAGCCAGAGACTGCCCGACGGCGCGCTGGAAGCGCTGCGCCAGGTGCTCTACGGCAAGGACAGCCCCGGCAACTTGCCGGCCGAGTTGATCCCGAATCTATATAACGTACCGGCGCTCATGCAGATCTTGCCGCTCCGCGCGGAATTAATGCGCCTTGACGCCACTCATCCGGGCGCTCCCCAGCGAGCGATGGCGCTCGTCGACAGTCCGCAGCCCAAGAACAGCCGGGTGTTCATCCGTGGAAACCCGAACCGGCTGGGTGAAGAAGTTCCCCGCCAGTTTCTTGCGATCCTCACCGGGGACAAGCGGAAGCCCTTCAGCCGCGGCAGCGGCCGGCTTGAGATGGCCAGAGCCATCGCTAGCCGCGAGAATCCTCTCACAGCGCGGGTGATCGTTAACCGTCTCTGGCTCCATCATTTTGGCGCAGGACTGGTGACGACTCCCGATGATTTTGGGTTGCGCTGCGATCCACCCAGCCATCCCGAATTGCTGGACTACCTCGCCTGGCGGTTCATGCAAGAAGGCTGGTCGCTCAAGAAACTGCACCGCTTGTTGATGCTTTCCAGCGTGTACCAGGAAAAGAGCGATGACAACTTTCGCTATGAGAAGCTGGATCCCGACAACCGGCTGCTGGCGAAGATGAACCGCCGCCGGCTCGACTTCGAATCCATGCGGGACACGCTCCTGATTGTCGCGGGCAATCTCGACCATTCGTTTGGGGGTCGTCCGGTCGATCTGCTCAAGCGCGGCACAGCTAAAGAGCAATCTTACTCCACTCGCCGCACGGTCTATGGAGTCATCGATCGCAACGAGTTGCCTGCTCTGTTCCGGACCTTCGATCTTGCCAACCCGGATATCACCACGGCGCAGCGCGACTCCACCACCGTGCCGCAACAATCGCTTTTCTTTCTGAACAGCCCGTTCGTCATGGATCAAGCCTGCAAAATGGTTGATCGGCCGTTCTTCCAGCGGCTCGATGACGAGACGAAGCGGGTACGCTGCCTTTATCAACTTATCTATCAACGCGATCCAGGGGCGGACGAGATTCAACTGGGACTTCGTTTCCTTCGGGCCAAGCCGGTTCGAGCCGACCTCAAGGAGCAGCCGCAATCTCAGCCGCTGTCTTCCTGGGAAGGCTATAGCCAGGTCCTGCTGATGTCGAATGAGCTCATGTTTGTGGATTGACCAACCTTCGCGAAGGGAAAGATAGCCATGCGGAGTGTGACATTCGGTGTCGGAGTGCTGGTGTTCGTCGGCCCCATGTGCGCACAGGCTTCCGCCCAGGGCATTTCCGAGGAGGCGCTCAAGAAGCTGCGCCATGAACTGGGCGGCGCGTTCCTGGTATCTCGCGACAAGGTGCAGGAGGAACTCAAGCTGACCGAGGAGCAGAAAGAAAAGCTGGAGCAGCACCTCCGGGAAGTGCTGCCGGACGCCATGCAGTTCTTCCAGAGCATCCACGGCATAAAGCCGGAGGAGCGAAAGAAAGAACTCGCAGCCTACCGTCCGAAGGCGCAAGAGAAGTTGGCAGCGGTGCTCAAGGAAACCCTGAGCGAAGACCAGCGCAAGCGCCTGCGCCAGCTTGAGCTGCAACGGGAAGGCCTTCGGGATGGGAAGATCTGGAAAGACCTGCAAGTCACGGACGAGCAACGGAAGCAATTCATGGCGATGATGCAGCGAGCGCAGAAGGAGATCGAGCCGCTCCTGGCAGAGGTTCGGAACGGCGGCAGTCCCGAGGAGATTCAGCCCAAGGTGATCAAGATCCGCGATGGACTCGAAGCCAAGCTGGCGGACGGGCTGACCGACGCCCAGAAAAAGCAGTGGAAGGAGATGGTGGGCAAGCCGATGGACCTGGCTGACCTGTTCGATCTGTTTCCCAAGTAGGGGAGGACGCGGAACGCGGGACGATCGATCTCCATCCAGATCGGCCGCACTGAGGAAATGAGCGTCATGCTTCCAATTCGATCGGCGGCTCGAACCGTCCTGGCTCTGATCGCGCTTACAGGAGCAGGCCGCGCCTGCGCACAGGACCGCGTACGCGATGTTGTCTATGGGCACAAATTCGGAATGGCGCTGACGATGGATGTCTGGAAGCCGGCGAAGCCGAACGGCAGCGGCGTGATCTTCATTGTCAGCGGCGGTTTCAGGTCCGGTATCGAGTTGGTGGATTCCGGACCCTTCGTTTCCGTCGTCGCCAAGCCATTTCTGGACCGAGGGTATACGCTCTTCGCAGTTTGCCACGGCGCCCAACCCAAGTTCACCGTGAGCGAGATCGTGCCGGACATTCATCGCGCTGTGCGCTTCATTCGGGTGCACGCCAAGGACCACGGCGTGGACCCCGATCGCCTCGGCATCATGGGAGGGAGCTCCGGTGGCTTCCTCGCTCTGTCCATCGGCGTCGGCGGCAAGCCGGGCGACCAGGCCGCGAAGGACCCGGTCGAGCGGGCTTCCAGCCGGGTGCAGGCGGTGGCGTGCTTCAACCCGGCGTGCGATCTGGTCAACTACGGTAAAGCCGGGCGCAGCATTGTCGAGTACAGTTCGGTCAAGTCCGGCTCGGATGCGTTCGGCGTACAGGGGAAGCCGAAGGAGGAGCAGATCAAGTTGCTGCGGGAGCTGTCGCCCCTGGCGGCCGTTACCAAAGACACGCCTCCGACGCTCATCATTCACGGCGATTCTGATCTGGCGGTCCCTTACGAACAGTCCGAGCGGTTCAGCGCAAAACTGGCGGAGAATGGGGTTCCGCATCAACTGATCACTCGGAAGAACGCCGGGCATCGTTGGCCCGATATGGGGAAGGATTATTCGCTGCTGGCGGACTGGTTCGATCAGCATCTCCGACGGACGGTTGAGAAGCCCAAGTAAGGGAAACGGTGGCTGGAACCTTTTCCGCGCTGGAACGTTTTCCGCGCCACTGGATCCGCGGGCGGTTGAGAAATGTGCGCGAGAATTGGGAACATTTTTGCCGCGCGGCGCCTTTACTGGGATAGTACACAGGTGTGGCACAGGGCTGGAGGGCGGTTTCTTGAACTCTCGACCTGACGGGGATGTCGCCCGCGACCTTCGGTTCTTGTTCTGCGGGGGAACCCTCACGGGCCTGACCGACGGGCAGTTGCTGGAGTGCTTCGCAATCCGCGACGGCGACGCGTCGGAGCAAGCCTTCGCATCCCTGGTCGAGCGGCATGGCCGGCTCGTCCTACACGCCTGCCGGGCCGTCCTCCGCGACGAGAACGATGCCCGGGACGCCTTCCAGGTGACCTTCTTGATCCTCGCCCGTCGGGGAAAGTCTTTATGGGTGCGAGACTCGGTCGGCCCCTGGTTGTGCCGCGTGGCCCGTCGCGCGGCGCCGCGGGTGCGCCGGAATGCGGCGCGCAGGCGGGCGGTCGAGCGGCGAGCCCTTGGTGCCGCCGGGCCCCCGCGCGCGGCGGGCCAAGAAGGGCTCGCAGGCGTCGTCCACGAAGAGATCGACCGCTTGCCGGAACGGTACCGCATCCCGGTCTTGCTCTGCGACCTTGAGGGCCGGACCTACGAGGAAGCGGCGAGGCACCTTGGCTGCCCCGTCGGAACGGTCAAGAGCCGATTGGCGCGGGGCCGAGCGCGGCTCCGCACCAGCCTGACACGTCGCGGCGTGGCGCCCGCGGTGGGTACTCTGGTCGCGGTGCCAGCCGTCTGGGCGAGGGACGCTGTCCTGGCCGCAACGAGCCCAAGAATGGCCTCGGGGGTTTCGGCAGCGGTTACCTGCCTCACTCGCGACGTCTTGAAATCCATGTTCCTGATCCAACTGCGGGTGGCATCCGGAATCGTGGCGATCGGGATGATCACGGTATCTGCCATCGTGCTCGCCGCTGGTCCATCGCCGGGCGCTTCTGATGGACAGCCTGCACCCGCCGTGCAGACGAAGGGCGTTGCGGCCCGGGCCGGACTGTTCGCCCCGCAAGCCTGGCGATCCGAGCCTTACCGGCCGCCCGACTTCGCCGGGTTCTTCCCGGATGACCCCGCGGGGGCCAGGGCGCTCGCCGCCCTCTGCGACGAGGTGAAGACGGAGATGGAGCATCAGGAGGCCACGCCGAACGATCCTGGGCGGACTCCCTGGTGGCTTCTCAGCAATCGTCGATCCGATGACGAGATTCTCCAGATGGTGCGCCGGGGTCTCCGGCGGATCGACGGCGAGCGTCGCATCTGGGTCATCCGCTGGATCGGTGCTCGCTACATCGCTGCGAAAGGGAAGCAGAATCCCGACGCGATTGAGATTCTTTATCATGCGATGGACTACCGCGACGACCGGCACTACGACAATGCAACCAGCCGCTACGCACAGGGACCCTGCTCGATCCTGATCCAGCCCAAGACTCACGCCCTGCTCCGCGCCCTGGTCGAGCTCGGCATGCGGGAGGACAACCCCGACATTCTGAGCAACATCGTCACCGCAACGGCCATGGCCGGCCCGGCAGGAAAAGCAGAGATGCTCGCCGACCTCGCCCCGTACCTCGCCTCCGGGAATGCGGTCGTCCGGGAAAAGGCGCGGGCCGTGCAGGGAATGTTCAAGGGCGAGATCGACTCCTGGGAGTGGGCGGTCGAGCCTGCCCGGAAGCGCGCTCTGGCGAACTACGGGTCGCAGCTCCCGAGGTTCCGCGAGGCCCTTCGCTCCGGCACCGCAGGCGAGCGAAAACAGACCATGGACTTTCTCGCGGATGAACGCATCGACCTGATCCTCGACGACTCTTTCCTCGACTCGCTGCGGGCCTGCGCCGACGACCCGGACGAGGACGTCAGAATGGGCGTCTACAACCTCATCACCGGGTCCTGGTTCGCGGCGCTGGGCGAGCGTCCGCAGGGCATCGCTCTCGTGGCCCGGCTCCTGAAGGACCGGTCTCACCGAGTTTGCGGCTTCACCGTGAAGCACGTGCTGGGTCGCCAGATCGCCTTGCCCGAGCCTGTTGTCCGTGCACTTGTCCAGGCTGTCATCACCGAGCCAGAGGAGCTATCCGTCGAGATCGGCACGGATGAAATCACGGCGGGCTTGCGTCCGAGCCGGGCCGCGGTGAAGAAGGTCCTCGACGAATGCCTGCGTGACCCGGCGCTTGAGCGGGCTGCTCGCTTGTGGTACCGGACGATGGTCGAGGCCGATCCGCCGGCGGAGGTCCCGACGGGCGGTCTTTGAGCTCCGAGAGCCTAGTCATGGCGAGCGGACGTCGCTGAACGCGAACGGGACTTCGGTCGCCAAGCGGTGAAGGCGGTACACGCGGAGCTGGGCGGGAGGAACGACACCCGAGATGAAGGTCCGGACCCGGATTTCATCGTTCGTGGTCGACGCCCCAGGAACGGCGAGGAGCAGCCAACTCAAGGCGTGACCGTCGGCGTCCTCGAACTCGATCCGGTTGGGGAGGAAGTCACCGATATAGTCCGTCTCGGCGCCCAGTGAAACCCGTGTACGATCCGCCGGGATTGAATCCTCACTCAGGGAAATGTCGAACGCCGTGCCGCTCGGCGCCCTGTGTGGTGACCCTCTCGATCCGCACGACTCTCGGACCCTGGCGAAACGTCTTGCCGGCGGCGCCAACAAGTGGGATGACGAGGGGGTCGGGCCGCCGCGAAGAGATGACGACGGGCAGGACACCGCGGAGTTTCAGGGGCGACCGCACGGACAGTTCAGGAAGACCGAGTGGTACCTGCCACTGCAGAAGGGAGATGCTCACCGGGATGAGCCAGGAATTCCCGCTCCGCTCCGGCTGCTCACCGCCTCCGATCGGTTGCGGGGCGATCGCGCGGGCTCGCTCATCGACGGCCTCCAGGCGGGGCAAGCCGCTGAAATTGAGGAACCGACCGGGCTCGACGAACGCCTGGACGTCGACGGTCACCGTGGCGCTCCGCTGGGGAACGCGAGAGATACCACCGGCCTCGAAGTTCAGGTCGCGATGCCGGTGCGTGGCGAAGAGATGGATGCGAATTGGGCCGGAATACGCGGTGAGAGCCGGCGGGTCGCCGTCGACAAGGTGGATCGTCGGCGACTGGTGATCCTTGGCGAGCGCTTCGTCGCGTGACCCGGGGTCGTGGCGTACGTGCCCGGCTCGGCCGAGCCGGTCGAGCGCTTCCCAGAACGGCAGAGGGCCCGAGGCCCGTACGGTTACTCGTCGGGTGGCGAGGGCCGGGTCACCGAGTGACAGCGAAAAGCCGCTGCGGGTCGCGAGTGCCTGCACGGCCTCACCGAGCGGTCGGTCGTCGACGTCCAGGACTACCATTGTCGGCCGATCGAGCAAGCGGGCCTCGACCCGGGCGATCAGGCTGGCGAACCGTTCGCGAGCCTCCGGCTCTCTGGCCGCCTCACGTGCGGCGCGGAGGGCCGGCAAGGCTTCCACGCCCTGGTCCTCCAGCGTCCGCGCGGCCTCCTCGCGGACGGCGCGATCGGGTGAACCGAGGCGCACGATCAGCTCCTGGGGCGAGAGGTCCGCGGCCAGGGCCGACGTCAGGACGAGTATCATGGGGAAGGATAACATCCGTCGCACCTCTCTCGATTCCTGTGCTTTGTTTCTCGAGCCGCTCTCAAGCGGGGATTCAGGGCAAGGGCACGTCCCGGAAGTCGAAGGCCGCCTCGGATCGGACGCGGAGCATGCTGTAGTAGCGCAGGTGAGTCGCGCGGCCATTCCCAAACGTGTACATGGTCCACTGGTAGGCGGACGGGGTGTCGATGCTGCCGCTACCGCTGCCGGGCGAGGACGCCAGCACCTTGCCGGCGGCATCGGTCAGTTGCAGTTGTTGGTGCTGGCCCATCACCCACAGCCTCGACGCGATCAACGGTCCGTCGGGATTGGCGGGTAGGTCGGCTTTGTCGACGTTGAGGTGGACGGTCATCGAAACGTTCGTGGTCGTCGGCGAGTCATTCACGGTCCGGATCGCGAACTCGGCGTCGTCGCACTTGAATGTCTTGCCGGCAGCGCCTGATAGCGGGATGACGAGCGTCGGCTCGGGACGGCGAAGGTAAAGCATGACGGGGACGACGCCGCGCAGCCGGGCGACACGGCCGGGGTGGTCCGTGAGCCGGAGATCGAACTCGGTCCTCACCTGAGCCACGCCGTTGGCCGCGAAGATCGCGAAGTGCACGTCGTCCCTGTGCCTGGTCGCGAGGTCGGCCGGGTCGGGGACCAGCGACTGGCCGAGGTCGTCGCTGGCCTCGATGAGCAGGGCGCGGGCTTCCTGCGTGAACCACATTCGAGGCTCAACCATGACTTCGAGGTCGCCGTAGAACTTGACGGACTCTCCCTTGAGATCTTCGTTCGGGACGTTGGTCCGCTGTCCGAACTGCTCGATCCGGACCCAGGGGCCGCGGATCAATTGGCGGTCGCGGTGCAGGTGCAGGCCCATCAAGGTAACCCGGAACGGGCCGGAGTTCGCGGTGAACGCCGGCGCAGGGACTTCGCTGAGGTAGAGTGTCGGGAACTCGGTCTGTCCCGTGTTCTGATAGTGAATGCCCCACAACCCGAGCCGCTCGAGCGCCGTCCAGAACGGGACCTGGGCCGGCTCGCGGAGAGTCACGTGCTTATCGGGGGCACTCGGGTTGCGTTGCAACGTCATGCCTGTCTGCGTCTCGAGGTCTTTGAGCTCGACGGACAGTTTCCGATCCCGGCCGACGAGCCGGACGGGCGACGGCCGCGTCATGAGGTCGGCGCTGGATTGTCTCCCAGAGGGTCGAGGCACGGTCGCGGACGCCCGAGTCGGCGGCCCTCATGGCCCCCTGCAGGGCCGGCAACGCCAATCGCCCGAGGGCCTTGAGCGATTCGGTTGCCGCGGCCCGCTCGGACGGGTCGGCCGAGCCCAGTTTCGCGACGAGCGGAGCCGGGTCGGGTTCCTCGGCCGGTACGGCTGCGAGCGCGGCGAACAACAGGACGAGAGGGGCGATTGACATTGGGCAGGACTCCGGCCCGTTTCAGGGGATCGGAATGTCGCGGAAATCGAAGGGGATTTCCGTCACCGTCTGGACGAATCCGTAATAGCGCAATTCGGAGGGGATGGGGGTCTTCGAGGTCCCTGGACCGACGCCTGGAGCGTCCTCGGAGAAGGGCGCGACGACTAATTCGTAATGGTCGCCGTCGATGCTTCTCGTCTGTGTGCCGAGGCGGTGGTTGAGGCGCCGGCCGGCCGCGTCGTGCAGCTCGAGGTGCTCCAGCACTCCACCGAAATTGAACGCTGCGAATGCGGGCGGGGTCGTGTCGTGCCTCGCGAACGTCGCGCGATCCCCGCGATTGACGCGGACGGTCACGTTGACCCTGGCTGGAGCCCCGGGATTCAGCGAGACCTCGTCGACGACAAGAGTCAAGTCGCGGGTTGAATACGGCCTCCCCAGGACACCTTCGCCATTCAGCGGGATGACGATCGGGTCGGAGCCCCTGGCGACCGCGATGACGGGCACTTTGCCCCGGAGCCGGCGGATCACCGTCGCGGGCGGGTCGGGGGCCACGAGGATCGCGCTGCCCTGGATCGCGTCGCTTTGATTCATAGCTCGACCTGGGCGGTTGCGCGGCCCGGGCTCTTGTTCCGCCGGAGCATTCGGTGCCAGTAATGAACGGCCCCGCTCGTCGGACGCCTCCGTGACCGACACTGGCCCGTTCCGGCGGAGCATCAGACCGGGCTCGGGGAGGACGGCAAGCGGCACGGTCAGATCGCCGGCGCCTCGCTGGGGGGCGGGATCGAAGGCGATATCCGGCTCGAAGACGGGATGAGCCCAGGTGATCTGGACGCGAAACGGACCGGAGTCGGAGACCGGGCCGCGGCCTGTCCGGACGGCCAAGAGGACCACGGAGCCGCGACCGGTCGCGAACCTTGGCCGGGTGTTGATGCCATAGCGAAGGGCGCCGGCCTCGCAGAGCCGGTCGATCGCCTCCCAGAACGGCAAAGGCCGTGCCGCCTTGGGCCTGACCTCGCGGTTCCTCAGTTCCCTCAGCCGATCCGGCTCGCCGGGATCGAGTATCCTGAACCCCCGCATTGGTTCTGACCCGAGCCGCAGGAATAATCCGAGGTCGTAACGGTCGTTGAGGGCATCGACGATCTCGCCGAGCGGCCGGGTGCGGACGTCGAATCGAATCATTGTCGGCTGAGCGAGCCGCTGGGCCTCGATATCACGCCCGATGGATTCGATCAAGGCGAGGACCCGCGACCGGACCCGCGTGTCACTCGTGCCGGCGGCCGCTCGGAGGGCCGGCAGGGCCGCGCCACCCTGGTGCTCCAAAGCCTTGCAGGCCGCCACGCGGTCATCGAACGATTCGGAGCCCAGCCGCCCGATCAACGCGACCGCGTCGGGCGGGTCGTCGGCAGACGTCGACGCGGGCACGAGTGTCAGCAAGAAGAGTGCGAGCACGGGCGGGGTACTCCGGCTTCCAGTTGCTTGCAGGTGTCGCCGCTGAACAAAGCTGGGTGATACCGGGTCGATCGCAGTGGCCGGGGACGTGCTCGCCGGCACGGTAACGGTTAATCCAAGCCCGGGTCCTGGCCAGTCGATCTCCTCGAGCCCGTTGTTGGCGTAAGGCATGGTATTTCACCCGGGCCGCCGATTTCCGTGCGCGCCCGTGAAGATAACGCGCCCGGCGCACGATGTCACTCCCTCCGAAAAACTGGCGAAACGGTGGCTGGAACCTTTTTCCGTTTCTTTTTCCGTTTCGGCCTCGTTCTCACACAAGTCATCGGACAGGGGTGCAATGATGAAGGGGATTTTAGAATTCCTCACCGCCGGAGGGCGGGACCGGCTGTTATAATCTCACACGTATTCCAAGTCTCACTCAAATCCAGGGTGTGAAACATGCAATGGAGTCATACGCGGCGGGAATTCTTGACGGGAGCGGTCGGGGCAAACGTCGCGGTGTTGCTCGCGCCGGAATGGCTGCGGGCGCAGGCCGAGACGAAGGAGGATCGGCGGGTCGCGGAGGTCCTGGCCGGCACCATCGGCATTGACATGCACAACCATGTCACACCCGGGGGGGCGAGGCCAGAGCCGGGTCGGAAGGAGCAACAGAAGTCACAGGCCAACCTTGATCTGGCCGACGAGATCAAGCGCTCGGGGTTGACGGCGGTGTGCGCGGCCTTCCGCCTCGACTTCAACGCCCGCGAGCCCTACGCCAGATTCTTGCAAGGGCTAACCGCAATCGACGGCCTGATGGGAAAGGACCGGCTCACCCGCGCCATGAACCTGAAAGGCCTCCAGGTCGCACACGCGAAGGGCGAGCCGGCGATTGTGCAGTCGATCGAAGGGGCGCATTTCCTTGAAGGACACCTCGAGCGGGTGGAAGAGGTGTACAAGCGCGGGCTGCGGCACCTTCAATTGCTGCACGATAAGGGCGATAAGGTCGAGCCGCTGGGCGACATTTACACCGAGCCCCCGAGCCTGGGCGGCCTGACCCGCTTCGGCGCGGCCGTCGTCAAGGAGTGCAACCGGCTGGGCATCGTCGTCGACCTCGCCCACGCCAGCCACGAGACCGTGCTCGGCGCGCTGAAGGTTTCCACGCAACCGATGATCGTCTCCCACACCAGCCTCGACACGCGGGCGGGCAAGAACCGGATGGCGAAAATGATGGCCCCGCGACTGATCAGCAAGGAGCACGCCCGGCCGGTCGCGGAGGCCGGCGGCGTGATCGGCGTGTGGACCAAACTGTCTGACTCGATGAGCGAGTTCGTCGGGGGCATCAAAGCGCTCGTGGACGACATTGGCATCGACCACGTGGGCATCGGCAGCGACACTGACATTCTTTCCTCCCGGGCCGGCCAATCCACCAACGTCGCCTGGGCCGGGCTGTCCGGCGGATTTTTCAAGGCGGTTGTCGCGGAGATGCTGCGCCAGGGTTTTGCGCCCGGCGAGATCGGCAAGATCGGCGGCGGAAACTTTTGCCGGGTTTTCGACAAGGTGACGACCGGCCACGCCTGAGGCGCCTCGGATGCAGGCCGCTCTGCGCGAAACGGGCACCGGCTGGTTCTCGCGCCGCTATTCCCGGCCCGCCGCGTCCAGCGCGTCAGGGCCGGGAGCGTGCTGGTTCCGCGACGACATCGCCTACGCCGTCCGCCAGCACGATGACCACGCCGAGCAGAACGACATGGTCAAGCCGGGGTTCTACGGCAGCGGCGCGCAGCCCGAGCCGATGAGCGACTTCAACGACGTCTTGTTCATCCATCGCGTGGGACTGAGCCACTCGATCGACTCGATCAGGCCGCAGGTGGAAGCTGCCACGCCCAACCTGGCCGGAGTGGCTTCGCCTGGTCGGGCGAAATGAAGCAATGAATGTGCGTCAGAGCCATCGACGCACTTGATTCTTGTAACGTACCCACTCCTCGCCGAACGCCTGTCGCAGTTGTTTTTCCTCTCGTCGAATCATAAAGTCCACCAGTAGGACATTGAGAGCAGTAAGCACGATCCCACCTGGCGATCCCAGAAATAGACCGGCTCCCAAGAAGATAAATGCATTCCCTCCAAGGTACAGGGGGTTTCTCGAGATCCGATATGGACCGGTTGTAATGAGTGCATTCTGAGGCACGAGCGAAATGACCCTCATGGACTGCTCGTAGAAGTGGAATGTCGCCCAAACTCGCAAGAGAAAGCCAACGATCAAGAGCAGGCAAGCCACGGTGGTTGTAACGACATTATGAAAAGGTGCTATACCGAGAACCGAATCAAGTCCCTTTCCAAGTAACGCAAACCCGAATCCGACAATGACCACTCCCGTGTTATGGAGAAGGCTCTTGAGAAGGCTCACAAAACGTCCTTTCCGATCATTGACAAATGGATGGCGGATAAATACGTCCTCTGCGGCAGAGTTGCTTTGCATCGAATCGGCAGGTCGTAAGAAAGGCCGCGGTAATGGCTCTCAGTATCATGAGTGGTCGTTTAATTCTGCGATATGGGGCTCTGGTTGTAGGCGAAATCACTGATGCCTACCTGAGTGACAACACATGGTTCGGCACAGAGGAGGATGAAGATGAGTGGCAACGACTCGGTTGAGGAAGGGGCCGTGCTGGAGTTCGACCGCATGGGGCCGAGGGTCGGGGAACGCTTCCCCGCCGTGGTGCTGCCGGACCAGCACGGCCAGCCCTTCGATCTCCACAAGACTCGTGCGGGACGCAAGGGGCTGGTCGTCTTCTACCGCAGTGCCGGGTGGTGACCGTTCTGCAAGTCGCAGTTGGTCGAACTGCAACGGAACCTACCCGACTTTGAGCGGAACAACATCGCCGTCTTCGGCATCAGCTACGACCCAGTGGACGTGCTGGCCCGATTCGCCGCCGCCCACGGCGTCACCTTCCCGCTGCTCTCCGACGAGGGCAGCAAGGTCATCCGGGAGTTGGGGATGCTCGACGAGCAGGTGTACGAGCATCACGCTGCTTTCGGCATCACGAACCGGCAGGACCGCTTCTGGGGCGTGCCGTATCCGGGCGAGTTCCTGCTGGACGAGCGAGGGGTCGTTACCCAGAAACGATTTCAGAAGAACTACCGGGAGCGGGAGACGAGCCAGGCCATTTTGGAACAGGGGTTCGGGGTGGCTGCGTCGTCGCACAGCCCGGTGGCCCGTATCGAGGCCGGGGGCGTGGTTGTCCGATCCTTTCTCGATGCGGGTGAGTACCGCATCCACCAGCGGCTCCGGTGGAAGGTGGAGGTCGTGGTCCCGTCCGGCTGGCATGTGTACGGCCTGCCGATCCCGGACGGTTACGTTCCCCTCTCCGTGACCCTGGCCCCCATAGAGGGTCTGGAGGTCGGGGAGCCGGTGCTGCCGACCCCGCACCCGTTCCGAGTCGAGGGGCTGGACGAGCCGTTCTTCGTTTACGACGGCACGGTGACTGTCGCCGTGCCGGTGGTGTTCACGCGGAACGTGGGCGACCAGACCTTGCACGTCGAGGTCCGGTTCCAAGCGTGCAGTGCGGACCAGTGCCAGCGACCGAACGGGCTCAGGTTGGACCTGCCGGTGAGGGCCGAGAAGCATGTGGAGTGGCACTCGTAGCGGAGACAAGCGGCGGGGATTCAATTTCGCCTGATCGTCGTCCAGGGCGACCGGAAACGAGCCACGAGCTTCCCTTGTGGGCGTTAGCGTGCCAGTGTAGAATCCCGGTCGCATCGGCTGTCCAATTCTCACGGAGGAGAACCCATGCGAGTGAGATTCATCGAGAATCATGTACGCTCGTCGCTGCGCTGGCATATCGACATGAAGCGGAAATGGGCGCGGGCTGTCGACCGCCCCTGGGAGCGCGTCGCTGACGACTCGTACTATAGATATCAAAAATCATTGAATCCAGATGCGTAGTCGGATTGCGCTCGGACTGCTATGAAACTCAAACGCCTTGTGGAGATGATTCGGGAGGACGGCGAGGGCGCCGAGGAATGGCCGGTCCTGTTTGCGTCCTTCAAGCAGAACCCGGCGGGCGAATGGCGAGAAGTTGAGGGCGTCCGGCAGCCAGTTACGTCGGTCCAAGTGGAGGAGGAGGCGGAAGAAATCCTGCTCGTCACCGAGTCGGACGGCCAGCCGCTTTCGCTCGCAAGACTCGAGGAAGAACTGGCCCGATTAATGTCACGCCTGAGCGAGTTCACGGTGGACTGCTGCGAAACGCCTATCGAGTTGGACGACGGCGGAACGGTTCACATTGATTTTCCGATTGCCGGCACTGGACGAGACGAAACGAACCGTTGCTACCTCGTCGTTTATGCGTCAAGGTTCGTTGATTAATCCTGGATTTCGTTCGCTCAAATTCCGCCGAGCACGAAGGAAAGGGCACCAAGGGCGATCGCGCTGGCGCCGAGCAGGCGGCCGATTCTGTCGATCCAGCTCGGCTCGCTTTTCCACTGGCGGCTCAGGGCTAGGACCGCCCAGCTCACGGTGACGGTGGCGGCGACGACGATGCCGGTCACCGTCGCGTCCTTGAGCTTGCCGAAGTAGAGGATGTGCAGCCATCCGGTAAGCCAGAACTGACCGAAGACGATCGCCAGACCCGCGATGAAGCCGGGCTGTTTGAACAGGGCGCGAATGGGCGGGCGTGGCCGTCTCAAGCGACACGATCAAGAAGGCGGGGGTCATACCCAAGAGGAAGTTTCCAAACACCCGAATCGCGTAAAACAAAACGGATGACCAGTAGATCGCGACCCATTTCCTCCAAAATGCCGGTCTGTTCGCGTAAGAAGGGCTGTTATATCCGGCGATGACGGAGCACATCTCAGAGAACTGCTCACCCAGAGCGACGAGCAGCCGCGTGCTACTCGCGAGCGCGAAACCAAACCCGGCAACCAGGATCATCGCATCGGCGACGCCGAACTTGCGGGTGAGTGCCTGCGTTGGTGGCGGAATCGCAGTGTTGGCTGCTTCTTTGGTCACAGCTACCAGCCTTCTCACCAATGGCGCAGGAGGGCGATGGGTCACTTGAGACGATCGATTGAGACATCAAACAGTTTCGGGGCTGATCGGTTAAGTAGCAAGTCTCGCGATGCCGGGGTCATGCGGGAGCGACGCGGTGCTTGCCGGCAGCGAACCTGGAGATCCTCACATCGGTGCGTCAACTACCGATTAGTGCCGTGAGCAATGAACCTCGCAATAGTACGAAACCCAACTTGCCCTTGCGGTTGCGCAGGGTTTGCCCGTCGCCGTTTGGGCGTTCACGACGGCAGTGCCAGGGCGAACGGCTCTCCGGTAGACGAATGACGGGTGCGCAAGGTGGTCCAGTCTTATCGGCGCCGCACTGCACTATCGAACGGAAAGACGATGGATCGGACGCACTATCGCGGAGCGAAAGGCGACACTGGTCCGCAAGGCGGTCCAGATTTATCGGCGCCGTGCGGCACAAGCGAATTCTCTGGATTCTTCTCCGCGACCTGGCGAGCGCGTAGTTCCTTCCGCCACTTCGCTGCGTCCTCGGGCTTACTCGTCGCCTCGTAGAACTGGACGAGGCGTTCGACGGCTTGGTTCAGGCGAATCTTGGCTGGGGGCGGAATCTTGTCTTCTTGTATCTTCATCCCTTCGTAACCGCTCAAGAGCAGCGGCTCGGCTTCAGCGTACTTTTTTTGACCCAGCAAAGCCGCGCCGAGCATCGACTTGGTGTTGAACGTCAGCCAGTCGACGGGTTTTTGCTTGTCGCGGATGGCCAGGCACTCGCGGAGGAGCGGCTCGGCCTCGGTCCATTGTTTCTGCTCCAGCAGAATTGAGCCCAACTGGGCGAGCATGGCGGCCAACTGCGGGCTGTTCTTGGGCAGCGTTTTACGAGCCTCGGGCAATTGCTCCCGGAGCAAGTCGGCGAGCTTGGAGCTCTCACCAGCCTTCGCATACGCGTCGCTCAACTGGTTTGCGACCCAGCGAAGCGTTGGGAATCTCTTCGCCGCTCGATGGGCTTCTTCGAGGAGTGGGATCGCCTCCTTGAGCCGGCCGGCATCCTTGTAATTCACCCCGAGGTTGGCCACCGTCAACTGTGTATCCGGATGCTGGCGGCCAAGCTTGGCCTCTTGTCGCTTGAGCACGTCCTCGAACAACGGCACGGATTTGTCGAGTTGCTTTGCACTCCAATACGCCGCGGCTAGGCTGCCGAGCGTCTTGAGGGTATCGGGGTGGTCAGAGCCTAGCTTGGCGATCCGGGCGTCGCGGAGGCGCTCGAGCAGGGTGATCGCCTCGGGGAGCTTGCCGGCGGCCTTGTACGCCGAGGCGAGGTTGTTGAGCGCCGTCAGCGTATCGGGGTGGTCGGGGCCGAGCTTGGCCTGACTGAGCTTGAGCGTCTTCTCGCCCAGCGGCACCGCCAGCTCAAGCTTGCCGGCGATCCTGTAAGCCAGGGCGAGGTCGTTCATGCTGGTGAGTGTCTGAGGATGATCTGATCCGAGCTTCGCTGTTCGGGTTTCGCGAACCTTGAGAAACAGAGGGATAGCCTGATCGGCAGCTCCCAAACCAACCAAGGACCGTCCGAGCGTCACTTGCATCTCGGCCACGGCGAGCGGATCGCCGATGGCGGTGCCTTCGAGGTCCTGGATGGCGCGGCTCAGATTGGCCTTGAGCGTGTCGCGCAGTTCAGCCACCGTCAAAAAATTCTGCGTCGGGCTCAGATTCTCGAAGACAGAGCCGAGCAGGTCGTTCGCCTTTTTGGCGTAACCCAGATTCGTTTCCGCGTCGCGTCGCTTTTTGTCGGCATCGAGCTTGGCCAGACGTTCGCCTTCGGCCCGCGCCGATTCGGCGTTCCGCGCCTTGATGGCCAATCCCCGCTGAAATTCGGCCCGGACCAGGCCGATCGACGTACCGATGACGCCGCCCACCAGGACAAGCAGGACCAAGCCCGCCGCGATCACCTGGCCCTTGTTGCGGCGCACGAACTTCTGGAAGCGATATGCGGCCGACGGCGGCCGCGCCTCCACGGCTTCATCGGCCAGGTAGCGCTGGATGTCGCTGGCCAGGGCGCTTGCCGTCTCGTAGCGCCGCTCGCGATGCTTGTCCAGGCACTTCATGACGACCCAATCGAGCTCGCCACGGAGCAGTGCCATCAACTTGCGCGGCTCGGTCTGTCGCATCGCCGCCAGCGAGGGAAGCGACGCGTCGGTCGAGAGCCGCGTCGATGGCTTCGACGGCTCCTCTTCACGGATGATGCGGATCATCTCGGTGAGCGCGGCGCGTTTGAGACGAGCGGCGTCGAAAGGGCGAAGGCCGGTGAGTAGCTCGTAGAGAATCACGCCGAGGGAGTAAATGTCGGCCCGGGTGTCGATGTCCTGGCTGGTGAATCCAGTCTGGTCCGGAGACATGTACTCGAAGGTGCCGACGATCGCGCCGAACTGGGTGGAGAGCGATTCATCGGTGAGCTTGCCGGCCGTCGCCTTGGCGACGCCAAAGTCGATCACTTTGGGCACGGGCCGGGCATCGACCATCGTGATCAGGATGTTGGCCGGTTTCAGGTCGCGATGCACGATTCCCTTCTGATGCGCATGCTGAACCGCCTGGCAGATCGGCACGAAGAGCTCAAGACGTTCATTTGGCGTGAGCTTCAACTCATCGCGAAACTTGTTGAGCGGCAAGCCGCTCACCAGCTCCATGACGAAGAACGGCTGGCCGGTAGGCGTCAGTCCGGCGTCGAAGACCTTGGCGATGTTGGGATGGTCGATCATCGCCAGCGCCCGACGCTCCTGCTCGAATCGCTGCAAGACAGCGCGAGAATCCATGCCTTGCTTGATCAGTTTGAGCGCCACTTTTCGTTTCACAGGCTGGGACTGCTTGGCGACCCAGACTTCGCCCATACCGCCTTCGCCGATCTTTTCTCGCAACGTGTAGCGACCTGCGATCTGCACGTCTGGTTTCGCCCGGCGTGAAACTCGGCGGTCACCGTGCCGGAGGCGGGACCGCCTTCGGGCTCCGGAGTGTGCACTTCGGCGGCTTCTGTCACCGGGTGTCCAGACGCGGAGTTGGTATCGTCGGTGAATACCTGACGATGAGAGGACGTTCGAGCCGATCATCGCTCTCGAAATGGGCGCGAAGTAACGCCTCAGACATCGCGGCCCCTACGTGAAGGCGTTATCGCTCGACCTGGTGCACACACGACGTGCGACGATATTCTCAGCAATGGTTGCCGCGCCAGCAAGCCCGCTCCGTCCTAGTTGCGCAGGACGTGAGTGATTTGTAGGGTCCTGCTATTGCGGACGATCCGCAGCGCGACTGAATGCGTGCGGGAGGGTCGAACGTTGCGATTCTTTCTGTTAGTGTGATGTGAGCCCATCGCCCCGGGCAGCCGAGCGAAGGCTCAGAGGTCTCTGCAATGACACGAATCACGGTTAATCTGCCAGAGGACGTAGTCGAGGCGCAAAGCATCTCGCGGAGCGATCCGGCCGACCCGTTGAAGATTTGCTCGCGGAAACGATTGAATTGTCTTTTCGACCGCTTGGGATGCAGTCTAGCGGTGACGGCCCAAACGCCGATTGGTCCGACGAAGAGGTTCTCGCCGCGGCAGCAAGAGAGTTGCCGCCTGCGGACGACGTGCGCCTCAGCGACCTCCTCGAACGCCAGCAGGCCTCACTGCTTGCTCCTGCGGACCGCGCCGAGCTTGCGGTTCTATTGGAGATCTACCAGTCCGGGCTCCTGCGTAAAGCCCAGGCGCTGCGGGAAGCGGTCAGCCGTGGGCTACGGGAGCCGCTCGAGCCGTGAGCGCCGACCAGATTTCTGAAGACGTGCGCGCACGTATCCGAGAGCAAGCCGACAATCGCTGTGGGTACTGCTTGAGCCCTCAGCATCTGGTGCTCGGCGTGCTCGAGATCGACCATCTCGTTCCGAAATCCAGAGGTGGGACGGACGACGAGGACAACCTCTGGCTCGCGTGCAGGCTCTGCAACGGGTTCAAAGCAGCTCAAACGCAGGGTCGCGATCCGGCTGGCGGGCGATTGGTCGATCTCTTCAATCCGCGTCGACAGCGGTGGCAAGAACACTTTCAGTGGAGCGAAGATGGGGCACGCGTTGTCGGAACCACGCCCTGCGGCCGGGCGACGGTCATCGCACTTCAACTGAATAACTGGATCGCTGTCATGGTCAGACGCGAATGGATAGCTGCCGGCTGGCACCCGCCACGCCATGATTAGACCGCTTTGCGACCGCGAGGATATTCCGACGTTCGTCGAGCCGCTGCTCGATCCATTTGTTGCGGTCGTGGGGTTCTTCGCCGACCAAGAGGCGCAGCGACCCACCCTCGCGAAAAGAAACGGATGGCCCGGCCTTGAACGCCACTTTAACAGCTATGGCTTTTTCTCTGGATTCTTCTCCGCGTCCTGGCGAGCGTGCAGTTCCTTCCGCCACTTCGCGGCCTCGTCGGGCTTGTTCGTCGCCTCGTAGAACTGGACGAGGCGTTCGACGGCTTGGTTCAGGCGAATCCTGGCTGGGAGCGGAATCTTGTCTTCCTGTTTCTTCATCCCCTCGTAACCGCTCAAGAGCAGCGGCTCGGCTTCGGCGTACTTTTTTTGACCCAGCAAAGCGCCGCCGAGCATCGACTTGGTGTTGAACGTCAGCCACTCGTCGGGTTTTTGCTTCTCGCGGATGGCCAGGCACTCGCGGAGGAGGGGCTCGGCCTCGGTCCACTTTTTCTGCTCGAGCAGACTCAAGCCAAACTGGGCGAGCATGGCGGCTAACTGTGGGCTGTCCTTGGCCAGTGTTTTACGAGCGTCGGCCAATTGCTCGCGGAGCAAATCGGCGAGCTTGGTGTTCTCACCCGCCTTCACATAAGCATCGATCAACGGGATGGCGACCCAGCGAAGCGTTGGGAATTTTTTGCGGCTTGATGGGCTTCTTCGAGGAGTGGGATCGCCTCCTTGAGCCGGCCGGCATCCTTGTAAGGGTGATCGCCTCGGAAAGCCTGCCGGCGGCCAGGTATGCCACCGCGAGGTTGATGAGCGTCATCAGAGTATGGAAATGGTCCGGGGCGAGCTTGGCGATCTTGGCATCGCGGACGCGTTCGAGCAGGGCGATCGCCTCGGGGAGCCTGCCGACGTCTTGGTACGCCGTGGCGAGGTTGTGGAGCGTGCTCAGGGTATCGGGGTGCTCGGCGCCGAGCCTGGCGATCTGCGCGTCGCGGACGCGTTCGTGCAGGGCGATCGCCTCGGGGAGCTTGCGGGCGGCCACGTACGCCATCGCGAGGTTGTTGAGCGTTACCAGGGTGTCGGGGTGGTCGGAGCCGAGCTTGGCGATCTGGGCGTCGCGGAGGCGCTCGTACAGGGCGATTGCCTCGGGGTGCGTGCCGACCCTTGTGTACGCCGCGGCGAGGTTGTTGAGCGCTTTCAGGGTGTCAAGGTGGTCGGGGCCGAGCTTGGCCTCGCTGAGCTTGAACGTCTTCTCGCCCAGCGGCACGGCCAGGTCGAGCTTGCCGGCAGCCGTGTAGGCCCAGGCGATGTAGCTCATGCTGGTGAGCGTCTGGGGATGATCGGGACCGAGCTTCGCTGTTCGGGTTTCGCGAGCCCTGAGAAACAGGGGGATAGCCTGGTCGGCCGCTCCTAAACCAAGCAGCGACTCGCCAAGCGTCATTTGCATCTCGGCCACGGCCAGCGGGTCGCCGATGGCGGTGCCTTCGAGGTCCTGGATGGCGCGGCTCAGATTGGCCTCGAGCGCGTTGCGCAGCTCAGCCACCGTCGCGTAATTCTGCGTCGGGCTCAGATTCTCGAAGACCGAGCCGAGCAGCTCGTTGGCCTTTTTGGCGTAGCCCAGGTTCGTCTCGGCGTCGCGTCGCTTCTGGTCGGCATCGAGCTTGGCCAGGCGTTCCCCTTCGGTCCGCGCCGTTTCGGCGTTCCGCGCCTTGATGGCCAATCCTCGCTGAAATTCGGCCCGGACCAGGCCGATCGACGTGCCGATGATGCCGGCCAACAGCGCCAGCAGGACCAGGCCCGCGGCGATCACCCGGCCCCTGTTGCGGCGGACGAACTTCTGGAAGCGATATCCGGCCGACGGCGGCCTCGCCTCGACGGCTTCGTCGGCCAGGTAGCGCTGGATGTCGCGGGCCAGGGCGCTGGCCGTCTCGTAGCGGCGCTCGCGATGCTTCTCCAGGCACTTCATGATGACCCAATCGAGCTCGCCTCGGAGCAGCGCCATCAACTTGCGCGGCTCGGTCTGTCGCATCGCCGCAAGCGAGGGAAGCGAAGCGTCGGTCGAGAGCCGCGTCGATGGCTTCGACGGTTCCTCTTCACTGATGATGCGGATCATCTCGGTGAGCGCGGCTTGTTCCAGGCGAGCGGCGTCGAAAGGACGAAGGCCGCTGAGGAGCTCGTAGAGAATCACGCCGAGAGAGTAAATGTCGGCCCGGGTGTCGATGTCCTGGCTGGTGAATCCGGTCTGCTCGGGAGACATGTACTCGAAGGTGCCGACGATCGCGCCGAACTGTGTGGAGAGCGATTGATCGGTGAGCTTGCCGGCTGTCGCCTTGGCGACGCCAAAGTCGATCACTTTGGGCACGGGCCTGGCATCCACCATCGTGATCAGGATGTTCGCCGGCTTCAGATCGCGATGCACAATTCCCTTTTGATGCGCATGCTGGACCGCCTGGCAGATGGGCACGAACAGTTCAAGACGTTCGGTTGGCGTGAGCTTCAACTCGTCGCAAAACTTGTTGAGCGGCAAGCCGTGGACGAGCTCCATCACAGCGATATCGCGCAAAGCCTCTGGAAGATTTTCCGCCGAGATCAGGATCTCATTTCCTCGCGCAGCCACGCCTTGGCGTACTTCCAGCGGAAATCGGCGGTTCTGGGGGAAATTCCCAACACTTCGGCCGCATGCGGAATGGTCATCCCGGCGAGCTGTTCGTCTCCGTGCTCGATCGCGACAAGGATGACGGTGACGTCAGACATCGCGGCACGGGGAGGAAGGCGTTATCGCTGGATCCGGCATACACACGACGTGCGACGATATTCTCAGCGATGGTTGCCGCGCGGGCAAGCCCGCCGCACCGAAATGGTATCCCCGGAAGATGAACCTAGAAGCTCTCGATCTCCTCCGGGCGAACATCCAGCCGCAACGCAAGAAGACCCAGTGTCTTCGCATGTGGCTTGGCCACTTCATTTCGCTCGATGCGGGCGATTTCCTTGAGGGAAATCGCGCAAAATCACTCCGTTTGAGTCGACGCTGTTTCCGCAGCCTCATCAGCGAAGCACCAAACGTCTTCTCATTTTGCTGTCGCTGCTTCCTGAGCTTCCGCCGGTAGTCAGGGTCAAGCTCGTAGAGGATCGCATCAGCGGATGCTTCAAACTCGCCCAGGGCGATGGTGCGGCCAAAGTCGATCAGTTTGAGGCGGGTGAAGTCGGGGGCTGTTCCATCTCCTGATGGAGAGAAGATCGAGAACGGCGCGACCACCGCCGTTATGTCGCCGCGCAGCAGCGTCAGCGTCTTCGCCTTGAGATCAACACTTCCGCCGATAAACCGGTCGGCTGCGTCCGCCATCACAATGCTCTCGACGAACTCAACTTTGGAAAGCCAGCGGAATCCCTCGACCAGGCCAAATACCGGATGGAACAGGCCCAGCAAAGCCGGGATGCTCTCCGCGCGCGGTGGCGTCAGCGTTATTAGATGTGACCCTCGAAGGTCGGCGCGGGTATCGACCGCTTCCTTCAGCAGGATGTCGGTGAAATCACGGGTGAAGGATATCCATGTTGCGCTCCGCGCCGGCCGACTCATCGCCGCCTCCACTTCGGAGCGGTCGCGGCAAATAAATATGCGACGGGGTACGGGCTTTTTGAAAAGTCCCTTCTGAGATCCCAGGAGAATAAACCTCTGCTCGGTGCTCAGCATCATTCTTCGTCTCCATCATCTTCATCCGCGGCGCTGGATACCGGGTTCTCGGGATACTTGGCGTCCCAGGCGGCTATCAACATCTCCCAATGCTCCTCGACGATGTGCATCACGTCGTCGTCGATATCCTTGATGCGTCCGCCTGGCGGCACGAGCAACTCCTTATTGCGGAGCCCCAGTCGCCACTGGCGTGCCTTGTGCATGACAGTGACGTGCGGCGGTTCCACGCGCTCTTTTTCCCGAATCTTAACCTTCCAGCCTTCGGCCTTGAGCTTCTTCGGAAGTGGCAGTTCATAGGGCATCCATGCTCTCCATGCATTATGTCCTTTTGTTTTGGCAATGTAAAGGGGACATTTCTGCCGGGGCACGTGTTGCGCGGCATACTGCCCCGATCGCGCTGCGAGTGCAAAGCTGCCTTCTCTTTAGAAAGCTATCTTCGCGTTCGTTCATTTGAAAGCCCCACCGGCCGGCCGGAATTCCCAGACGTCTCATTACTCCATGCGCCGCTGGGAGCGATATCGCGCAAAGGCACTGGAAATATTTCCGGCGGGATCAGGATTTCAGTTCGTCGCGCAGCCACGCCCTGGCGTATTTCCAGCGGAAATCGGCTGTTCTGGGGGAAATCCCCAGCACCTCGGCCGCTTGCGGAATGGTCATCCTCGAGAACGAGTCACTTCCTCGGTGTGCCGCCATGAGGCCGATCGGCGACTTGGCTATAAAAAGCGTCGTCATTCGCAAGTGTTTACGGCCGCGGGAGTTAGATTCAATCGCCCGGCGCGCTCAAAAATGTCGTCATTCGTAACTCCAAATGCTGCAAGGAGATGACGACATGACGACATTTTTGGGGGTCAGCTCGAGCGATGTGTGCGAATGGGACACAAAGCCGAGCGCAACCGATCGAAGGGTCAGGGAGCCGTTGGGGTTCGGATCGGCAGTGCTATCGGGGCGTGCAGGCGGCGCGAGGTGCATCCGAGCCGGCGTTCAAGGGCTCGGCAGGAGGCTTGGCCCCACCCGGGGCGGGGGCTCGTGCCGCGAAAATGTGGCTTGGCAGTCGGATCGAGACAGGGCTTCTCGTCCACGAACGTCAGGTAAGAGAGGCGGACCTGCAGCGACGATCGCCTCGTTCCCGTAAGCCTTACACACCAAGGGCCATCGTCAAATATACAAAACGAACTCCCCCCCCTGGAAGTAGTGGCTGGATGGCACGACGGAATTTTTTTGGGATGCCGGGTGCCGGGCGTTGTCATAGTGGATGAAGGGATCGAAACTTGGGCGGCCTCCTGGATTGCCATGCATGGACTCCGATTGGCTCGGTGGCTTGGTCGATCGGTACGCGGCTGCCCTCGAGCTTTATGCGCGTCAGTGGTGCGGTGCACCCGAGGACGTCGTCCAGGAAGCGTTCTTGAAACTGGTCGCTCAGCGGCCGCGGCCTGATCAGCCCGGTGCGTGGCTGTTCCGGGTCGTGCGCAATGGCGCCATCAATGCCGCGGTCGCGGCCAGGAGACGACGGCATCATGAAGCCGAGGCCGCGGGTGAGTTTGCGAGCTGGTTCGACGGCACCGGCGCGGAGCCCGGAAACGCAGGCGCTGGATGCCGAGGAGGCGTCGGCCGCGCTTCAGTCGCTGCCGCTGGAGCAGCGCGAGGTGATCGTCGCTCATCTGTGGGGTGGGCTTACTTTCGAGCAGATCGGCGAGTTAACGGGGTGCTCTTCGAGCACAGCTCATCGATTTTACACCGCGGGGCTTTCCGCGATCCGGGAACGATTGGGGGTCACATGCCGCAAATCCCGCCCGATCCAGAATTGAAAGTGATCGAGTCGATCTTGGGAGAACTGGTTCCGCGCTCGAGCCGGCTCGACCGCGACAAGCTCATGTTTCAGGCCGGGGCGATGTCGAGCCGGGGGGCGAGGCGCCGGGCCTGGGTGTGGCCGGCGATAACGGCGGTGCTGGGGGCAGTGCTTTGTGGTGAGTCAATTTTCCTGGCGGGCCGCCCTGCCCCGCAGGTCGTCGAGCGCGTTGTCTTCGTGCCCGCGCCGGGCTCGGCTGCGGTTGCATCGTCCGCTGGCGCATCGCCGCCCATTGCGGGGCAGGCAGTGCAGCCGGTTGCGGATGAGCTTGGCGGCGGCGGGCGGACCTCGGCCGGTCAACTCCTGGGCGGTTGCTTCCGATTACCAGCGGTTTCAGGCGATGGTCATGCGCTTCGGGCTGGATGCGATCCAGGAGCCTTCCCTCGCGGTACGTTCCGATGGCGACGACCGACTTCCCAGCGGCACGGCACTCGCCCCTGCCGGAGCGCTGCGGAGCATCGAGCTTCAGAAGATCCTCAAACCGGGAGATCCCTCATGAGCCGTCGATACGTGTTACTGGGCTTCATGGCGGCGGCCGCGATGGCCTCATTCACTCGGGTGCGGGCCCAGGAAGAAGCCGAGAAGCCGACTCAGATCGTGCTGCGACCGGCTGCGGCCCCGGTGCCGGCGCTCAAGTATCAACTTTTGCCCGAGCGTCGCACGCTGGTGCCGGGCAATGCGGCGATTTTTTACCATCGTGCGATCGAGATGTCGATGGGGCGGCAGGCTCGGGAGCAGCGGGGCGAGAAGACCGCGGATGGCTCTGGCAAGGAGTGGAAGGGAGTCGTGGATTGGGCGAACGGCCCGCTCTCATCGATTCCCCGCGATCGGGTCAAGCGGTTGCTCGAGGCCGAGCCGCAATTCTCTTGCGGAGATCGAGCTGGGAGCCCGGCGCCGGTCGTGCGACTGGGGCTTCGAGGAACGGCAGGAAGCTGTTGACTTGTTGATCGAGGAAATCCAGCAGATGCGATCGCTCATCTGGCTGGTGTCGCTGCGGGCGCGGGTGGCGGTTCTCGATGGGAATATCGATCAGGCCATGCACTGGATCCAGGTTGGTTTTGCGGTCGCGCGGCATGTCAGCGAAGGGCCGCTGGTGATCCAGTCGCTGATTGGTGTATCGCTGTGCCAGGTGATGTGCAGGCCGCTGGAAGACCTGATCCAGGCTCCCCGGCGCCGAACCTTTTCTGGGCCCTGTCGCATCGGCCGCGACCGCTCGTCGACTTTTCGGCCGGCTTCGAGAGCGAGCGTTTTCTGCTGGAGAGCGAGATACCGTCGCTGCGTGAGGTCGATGGGCCTCCATGGAGCGTGGAGAAGGCGCGGGAGTTCTCGGACGAGCTGCAACGGAAGCTGTTCCACCTGGCGGAGATTGCCGATGGCTCCGAGGGCTCTGGCTTGCGGGACTGGAAATACAGACTGGGGATGGCCGCCTTGTCCTCCAGGTTTATCCCGAGGCCAAGCGGGCGCTGATTGCGCAGGGGCGGCCGGTGGAGCAGGTCGAGGCGATGCCGGCGGTGCAGGCCGCCGCGCTGTACACGTTTCAGCAATACGAGCAGTTTCGGGATGATTTCTTCAAGTGGACGAGCCTGCCGTACTATCAGGGCTACAAGGGCATGGAGGATTCGGTGGCCGGCAATCGCGCGCGGACAGACCGGAAGATGCTCTTCAAGCTCTTCACCATGCTGATTCCCGCGGTGCGGTCGTGCGGGTGCGCTTTTGCGTTATCGGAAAGGCGACTGGATGCGATCCAGTGCATCGAGGCGATCCGGCTGTACGCGGCACTGCACGGTGGCAAGTTGCCTTCCCGGCTCGAGGATATCAGCGAAGCTCCGGTGCCTGCGGACGCCGCGACCGGGAAGCCGTTCGAGTTACAAAGTCGACGGGGACCGAGCGGTGATTTCAGCCCCGGCTCCGCCCGGTGGACCGGACCATCCCCTGCACAGGATCAACTATGAACTGAAATTGAGTCGCTAGCGTGGCAAGGCCCACCCGGCCGCGCCGGTAAAGAGACGAAGCTTACACCAAGGGAGGAATTCATGTCATCCGCTTTTGCCGCACTGGTGCTCGTTGCAATGGGCCAGGTTCAGGCCGACCCTGCCGCCGAGGCAAGGGTCAAAGCGATCGCGCCTTTTGTGGATACGGACGTGTTTGCCGTGATTCAAGTCGACGTGGCCAGGCTGGATGTCCAGGCCTTCTCAGCCAAGGTCTTCGGAGATGCATCATCGCTTCTGCTGGCTGATGGGAAGAAGCTGGCGCTCGCAGTGGTCGGGAGGTCTCAAAGCCGCGGGGGCCAAGGAGCTTTACTTCGTCTTCAGCGTCATCGACATGCCGGGACCACCGATCGTGGTCGTGCCTCTTTCGCGACGGGGCGCAGGCGGAAGGGATCGCTCGGACGATTCATGCCGAGGCGGCGCCGATCCACAACGCGATCGTTTCGGGGTCGCCGGAGGCGCTGGCGCGGCTGCGGCGCGCGCCGGCGGCGGCCCGGCCGGAGCTTTCGGCGGCGTTCGGCGGCGTTGGTCCAGGAGTCGGCCGCAGTGCGTCTTCTGATTCTTCCCTCGGCCGACAGCCGTCGCGTGCTGGAGGAGCTGCTGCCGCGCTTCCCGGAGGAGCTGGGAGGAGGACCGATCACCGACCTGACGCGGGGGCTGCTTGTGGGCGGCAGCCGGGATTGACGAGCGCGGAGAAGCCGGAGCTCAAGCTGGTGGCGGGCTCGCGGGATGCCGAGTCTGCGCAGGTTGCTCGTGCAACTGGCGGAGAAGCTCGTGGGCTTTCTGCGCCGAACGCCTGAGATCGAGAAGTCTGCCCCCGAGCTTGCGAAAGTGCTGCCAGAAATCAAGCCGGTGGTTGCCGACAATCGAGTCACGCTTGCCATCGACGCGAAACAGGCGGCGGGCGATCTTCGATGCGGTGACGGCGCCGGTTCGCGAGAGCGGCCGTTCGCACCCAGTGCGTCAATAACGAAAAACAGATTGTGCTGGCACTTCACAATTACCACGACCAGCACAACAGCTTTCCGCCCGCCTACTCAACGGGCAAGGACGGCAAGCCGCTCTTGAGCTGGCGGGTGTTGATCTTGCCGTTCCTCGAGGCCAAGGCCTTGTACGACCAGTTCCACCTGGACGAGGCCTGGGACAGCCCGCACAATCGCATGCTGATCGCCAAGATGCCGGCGGTTTTTCGGTGCCCTGCCGAGAAAGAGGCCCTCGCGGCCGAGGGCAAGACGCGATATCTTGCGCCGCGCGGCGCCGCGGGCATCATCCACGATGCGAAGGGAGTATCGATGCGCGAGATCACCGACGGAAACTCGAACACGATCATCATGATTGACGCAGGAGACGAGCACGCGGTGGAGTGGACCAAGCCCGACGACTGGGTGTTTGATCCTGAGCCCGGGATCGAGAGCATCTTCCGGAGCCATTCGCCGGGGGGCATCAACGCTGCGTTTGCGGATGGGTCGGTGCGGTTCCTGCGGCAAACGATTGCGCCGGCGGTCTTGCGTGCGCTGCTCTCGCGAAACGGGGATGAGGTGATCAAGGCGGAGGATTTGTGAGTCAGTCGTCGAGATAGCTTTCGTGCTCGAGGCCTTTCAAGTAGTCGAGCACTTCGCTGAGCGTATCGACCGGCTGGCCGGGGACGCGGCCGGCCTGGTCGAGCTCGCGCAGGAGCAGCAAATCCTCGGCGTATTCGGATTCGTCGATGGCTCGCTTGACCTTTGCCGAGATGGGCCGGTCGCGGGCGGGTGGGCTTCCTTCTCTGCCGGGACCAGGCCGGTCGCGGCGGGGGGACAGGTCGTTTTGATGCTCGATGAGCCAGAGTGTGCGCTCGGTGACGGAGCCTCGAAGGGCTTCGATTCCGGCGGCGACCGTGGTCTCTCGGGATCGATGGCCAGGCCGACGTCGTGCAAGAGAGCCGCCAGCAGGAATTCCTCGTCGTAGGGGCGGATGTCGCGCGCCAGGTGAAAGACCTGGAGGCTGTGAAAGAGGGCGTCTCCCTCGGGATGAGTGCCTGGGGTTCTGCTTGACGGATTCGAGCGGCTCGAGCCGCATCTTGTAGATGGCGAAACGGTCGATGGCCTGGGCAAGCGATCCGATTTCCTCACCCGGTTCGGGGTCGGGCTCTCGATCGGCGGCCCGGGGTGTTGCCAGCAGGCTCGCGTGCGCAGCGCGAGAAGTTGCTCGCGAACTTCCGCATCCGACGGCAGGTCGCCGGGCCGCAGGCGGTGGCCCAGCACGGCGGCGGCTTTTCGCTTGGCGGTATAGAGGTCGTTCGGGCTCGCGGCCTCGAGCCAGCCGGGCCGGGGCTCTTCTGCCTGGAGGAACCAAGGTTTTGTACATGCGCCGGGCGGCCTCGCGGGCGATCTGCTCGCGCAGCCGGCTCGACGCCGGCGCCGTTCGGTACCGCTTGCGGTATTTGTCATGCATGATCGAGATTCCTCCAACATCAATGATAGCCGGTGGCCGGAGCAGAGGGACCCGGTGGACCGGGCGAATCGGTCATGCGTGCGAATCGTTGCAGACGACTCGGGTGAGCGACGAGGAGGGCACCCCGGCGGGCGAAATCGGTCAAGATGGCTGTTTCGGCGGCCGGGTCGATCGCGCGGATTGCGTCGACTGCGATGGCGACGCGGCACTGGCGCAGGAGCAACCCCTCGACGGCCTTGCGTACGCAGTAGTCTGTCGCAACCCCGTAGACGACGAAGAGCGGGTGATCCTTGTTGTAGCGCTCGACGATTTCGCCAGAGTCGGCGCGACTGAACATGTCGAGATCGTTTTTCTCCAGAGTCAGATGGAGCGGTCGCTCGCCATGAAGGTGCGTTCCGACCGGCAGCACGACGGTGCCGGGCTGAGCGGTTGCGGGAATTCGGCCCTGGCCGGGTGTGCCGGCCATGCAGTGGGGCGGAAAGAGCTGGAGCTCGGGGTCGTCGGGGTGATGCGAGCAGGCCGACGCCAGGACGGGGATGCCGCGGCGGGCCGCAGTCTTGCTCAGCTTCGCGAGATTGGGCACGATCTCGGTGGCTCTGGTCACGTAGAGCGCGCCGCCGGGCTCCATGAAGTCGCGCTGGGTATCAACGTCGATGAATACCAGTGGGCCTTCGAGCATGGAGATCCTCGGATCTTCAGCGGACGGCACGCGGCGTGTGCCTGCTACGCGGGAGCACTGGCCGAGCCGGTGCCACCGGAGAGAATAGCACAACTGTGCGGCGAGCGCCTCACTGCCCCGGGGAAAAAAGGCGTATAATCGTGGCGGCTTTCCAACTTGACCATTGAGGACCATGTTGCATGCGCGTTTTGATCACCGGCGGTGCGGGCTTCATCGGCTCGCACCTGGCGGACGCCTCTCTCGAGCGCGGGGATGAGGTCTTCATCCTGGATGATCTCTCCACGGGAAGCATCGACAACATCGGCCATCTGCGCTCCAATCCCCGCTTTCACTACACGATCGAAAGTGTGCACCACGGGCCGACGGTGGCCGAGCTGGTCGACCAGTGCGACGTGGTCTTTCACCTGGCGGCGGCGGTGGGTGTCCGTCTGATTGTCGAGAGCCCGGTGCGGACGATCGAGACCAACGTGCACGGAACGGAGGTGGTGCTGGCGAAGGCCAACAAGAAGAAGAAGAAAGTCCTGGTGGCGTCGACTTCGGAGGTATACGGGCTCTCCGACCAGGTGCCGTTTCGCGAGGACGGAAACCTGGTGCTGGGGCCGACTGCGAAGGGGCGCTGGAGCTATGCGTGCTCGAAGGCGATCGACGAGTTCCTGGCGCTGGCGTACTGGCGCGAGCGCAAGCTGCCCACGGTGATCGCCCGGTTATTCAATACGGTCGGGCCGCGTCAGACCGGTCAATACGGCATGGTCGTGCCGACCTTCGTCAAGCAGGCGCTCACCGGGCGGCCGATCACGATTTACGGTGACGGCAGCCAGTCGCGGTGCTTCACTGCGGTGACGGACGTAGCCGGGGCGCTCGATGAAGCTCATGGATCATCCCGGCGCCGTGGGCGAGGTGTTCAACATCGGCTCGAGCGAGGAGGTGACGATCCGCACCCTGGCCGAACGGGTGCGGGCACTGACGGGATCTCAATCCGAGATCGTGTGCGTGCCGTATGAGCAAGCTTATGGCGAGGGATTCGAGGACATGCCGCGTCGGGTTCCGGATATCGGCAAGATCGGAAGCATTGATCGGCTACCGTCCGACGCGATCGCTGGACCAGATCCTGGAGAGCGTCATCGCTTTTTTCCGCGACTCGCCCTAAAATCGACACCGCGGGTCGTGCCCTGCAATGAGGACCTTGTTCAGAGAGGGATTGGGATGAGCGAGCAAAACCTGGCCGCGCAGGTGCGCGCGGCGCTCGAAACCGGTGAGGGAATTCTGCGGCTGGCGCCCACGTGGGTGCCCCGTTCGTTCTTGATGCCCGGAGGTCGCTTGAAGCTGGCCCGCGAGGACCTGTACGCGCTGGGGACGCATCGCGGGGGAATCGACGAGCGCTGGTTTGCCTCGACGACGCCCGCCGCGAATGAAGGGGCGCCGCCTGATGAGGGCTTGAGCTACGTCGTGCACAACGGTGACCGGTTCACGCTCAAGGCAGGCGATCGAGACGTTTGGAGCCGAGATCATCGGGGGCAGCCTGTGGAACACTTACAAGCGCTGGCCCGTGTACAGCAAGTTCTTCGATAACCTCGGGCCGATTCCGCACCACATGCACCAGAATCAAAAGCAGGCCGCTCTGCTGGGCCGCGAGGGGAAGCCCGAGAGCTACTATTTCCCGCCGCAGCTCAACTGGACGGGCAACCTTTTTCCTTACACGTTCATGGGACTCGAGCCCGGCACTACCAAGGGTGACATTCATCGCTGCCTGGAGCGGTGGAACCAGGGGGATAACGGGATCCTCGACCACTCCAAAGCCTATCGCCTCAAGCCGGGCACCGGCTGGCTGATTCCACCTTGCGTCCTGCACGCGCCGGGCTCGCTCCTGACGTATGAGCCGCAGTGGGGCTCGGACGTCTTCGGGATGTATCAATCGATGGTCGAAGGCCGGCGCGTGCCCTGGGACCTTCTGGTCAAGGACGTGCCCGATGCGTATCACCAGGACATCAACTACCTCGTCGACCAGCTCGACTGGGAGAAGAACGTCGATCCGGAATTCAAGAAGAACAACTACCTCGAGCCGATCGAGCGCTCGGGAGGCTCATCGGCGGGCTACGTCGACAAGTGGATCGTGTACGGCCGAGTCGATTCCAAGCAGCTCTTCAGCGCTTGCGAGCTGACGGTGCAGCCCGGGAAGTCGGTCACGATCAAGGACCCGGGTGCTTCTGGATTGATCGTCGTTCAGGGGAGTGGCTCGATCGGGAAGCTCGAGGTCGACAGCCCGAACTTCATCCGCTTTGGTGAAGTGACGGCGGACGAGGTCTTCGTCAGCGCCAAGCGGGCGGGCGAAGGCGTGCTGTTCCGCAACACGGGGAGCGAACCGTTCGTCAGTCTGCGGTATTTCGGGCCGGACACGCATGGCGATTTGCCGGCGGTGGGCGATCATGCCAAGAAAGGGAAATGAGGTGAATGGATGTCGGTGACGCTCGCGAGTCCACCCTCTGGCGAAGCCGAACCAGTCGAACAGCGTTTCGAGATGGGGCGCGTCACGTGGGACGCGTACCTCAAGATCAGCGATGCGCTGGAGGACCAACCCGGTTTACGGTTGATTTACTGCGACGGGAGGTTGTCCTTCGTGGGAAAATCACGGCGGCATGACTGGTTTGCGGAGCGATTGGCTGAGCTCGTGAAAGCAGTGGCCCGAGGACTGGGAATTCCCTGGGAGGATGCCGGCCAGGCGACGTATCGCCGCGAGAAAACGGATGCTGGGCTCGAGGGAGATAAGACGTTTTATTTCGGCGAGCATGCCGTTCTGATGAGAGGTCCGCTGGATATCGATCTTGAGGCGCAACCGCCGCCCGATCTGGCGATCGAGGTTGAAGTGAGCCACTCGGCCGATATGGCGCTCGTCGCCTGGGGACGTTTGGGTGTGCCTGAGGTTTGGAGGTTCCAACCCAAGTCGTCGCAGTTCGCGATTTGTGTTTTGCAGGGTGATGGCTCTTATTCGCGATCAGAGCGCAGCGTCCTTTTTCCGGCGCTTTCGTCCGCGGACGTCCTGGAGCAACTGGCTCAAGCCAATCAACTGGGAGCCGACCGGTGGAACGAGCAACTCGAGGCGTGGGTTCGCGATGTCATCCGGCCGAGGCTCACCGGAAATTTGTAATGGCGGGTGTCGCGGCCCAGATTTTGAAACGACCAACACGAGGGTGATTCGATGAGCGGCAACCAGTCACATAACTATCCGAAATTGCACAACGCGATGTGGCCCGGCATCGTGGGGAAAGGCAGTGAGGGGGCCGAGCCGTTCATCGGCCTGGACACGATGCTCGACCTGACCGCTGCGGCGCAGGTTGGCGGCGTCAAGTTTGACGGCGTCGACATCTTCCTGTACGACCCGCACGTCAATATCGACATCAGCGATGACGGCTTGAAAGCTGTTGCGGGCAAGATCGCCGCCAAGGGCTTCGTCGTCGGGACGGTCGTGGCACCGGTGTGGTTTGACGGGTCGGCGATGGGCGATGCGAAGCAGCGTGAGAACTACCTCAACGCGGTGCGCAAGGCGTGCCGGATCGCGCGGTCGCTGCGCGAGCTGGGAATCCGACCCTACGGGGTGGTCCGGATCGATTCGGCCTCGTCGCCGGCGGACTGGGCCAAGGACCCGGATGGCAACCAGAAGAAGATCGCCGAGACATTCAAGCAGGCCGCGGCGATCGCTCGCGATTTCGGCGAGAAGCTGGCGGCTGAGGGTGAGATCTGCTGGGGGGGAATGCACTCGTGGAGGACGATGGTCGACCTTCTCGAGCGGGTGAATGAGCCGGAAACCCTGGGCTTCCAGGCGGACATGGCGCACACGCTGCTGTACACGCTCGGGGAGAACGCTCCCGAGGATCGAATCCTGCCGGCCGGATACGACTGGAAGGACCGATCCGTGCTCGACGCGGCACTGAAGAAGTTGACGGCGGCACTGCGGCCCTGGACGAATGATTTCCACGTCGCGCAGAACGACGCGACCGTCTTTGGCTCGGGCACTCACGACCACACGGGGAGGCACTGCCTGGCGAAAGACACGGCGGGCAAGCTCGATATCCCCCACCATGCGGGCTTCTGGCTGCGTGAAGAGAGTGGAAAGCTGACGAAGCGAATTCGCCACGTGTGCTGGGACGGCTGCATGTTTCCGAATGCTGTCATGATGAACCCGAAGACCTGGACCGACATCCTGGCTGCTATGATTGCCGTGCGTGATGCGCACGGATGGTCTGAGTAGCGTGTCCGCATGCCGCGTGCTGCGCCGGAGGTTTTCCAATGCCCGGACCTTTTCCTGGAATGGATCCGTACATCGAGAACGTCGAAGTTTGGCGTGACGCCCATCATTGGTTAATCTCAGCCGCGTCTGAGCAGCTTCAACCGCAGCTCAATCCGCGGGGCTACTACGTTGGCATCGAGAGTCGAGTCTGGTTGGAGGAAACGGAGCGTGCGGTCTACCCTGACCTCGTTGTGCGCCGAGCGGCAGAAGCACGGCAAACGGAATACAACGAGGCCGGTGGGATTCTGATTGCGGACGAGCCTGTTCGACTACTGGCGCTCGAGACTGAAGTTCGTGAGGACTATCTCCAGATCTACGAATTGCAAAACCGACGCCTGATCACCGGCATCGAATTCATCAGTCCGAGTAACAAAGCCGATCATCAAGCACGGGATCTCTACTTAAAGAATCGCAAAGAGCTGTGGGAAAGCGACGTCAACGTCGTAGAAATCGACCTATTGCGTGGCGGCAAATCCCTTGTCCGTTTGCCTCAATCGGTGCTGAAGGGAACTCAACACACTGGATACGTGATCAACGTGATGCGCGTCGGTAACGCCGGGTTCGAGTATTACCCGGTGGACATTCGCGCGCGCCTGCCCCGTGTGGGAATCCCGTTGAAATCAGGTGAGCGGGACGTTGTGCTCGACCTTCAATCGGCCCTCAATCGAGTTTACGACGCCGCGGCTTTTTCGATGCGAATCAATTACAATCATGAGCCCGAGCCCGGTCTGGACCAAGATCGCGCCTCGTGGGCCAACGATTTGTTGGTTGCCGCCGGCCTGCGGGAGCCGACGGGCTCGGCCGGCCCTGCTAACTGGCCTGAGGTTTCCATCCAGTGATTCTCGGAGACGAATATGTCCAAACCGAAACCCCTGAACATCGGCGTCGTGGGCTATGGCTTCATGGGCCGGACGCATTCGAATGCGTACAAGCGGGTCAACGACTTCTTTGACGTACCATACCGGCCGGTGCTGAAAGCGATTTGCGGGCGAACGGCACAGGGAGCCAAGGACTTCGCGGAAAAGTGGGGCTACGAGTCGACAGAGACCGACTGGCGCAAGCTCGTCCTTCGGAAAGATATCGACGCAATCGACATCTGTACGCCCAATAACACGCACGCCGAGATCGCGCTCGGAGCGATCGCTGCGGGCAAGATGGTGCTGTGCGAGAAGCCGCTGGCGATGAACATGGTGGAGGGCCAGCAGATGGTCGACGCGGCTGAACAGGCGGGCGTTGCCAACACAGTCTGGTACAACTACCGGCGCATTCCGGCGGTGACGCTGGCCAAGCAATTGATCGACTCGGGGCGGCTGGGCAAGATCTTTCACTATCGAGCCAATTTCCTCCAGGACTGGACGATCTCGGCCGATTTGCCTCAAGGAGGCACTGGACTCTGGAGGCTGGATGTGGCGGCGGCCGGCTCTGGCGTTACCGGCGATTTACTCGCCCACTGCATCGACACGGCGCTGTGGTTGAACGGGTCGATCGGCTCGGTCTGCGCGATGACGGAGACTTTCATCAAAGAGCGGAAGCACAACCTTACGGGGAACGTCGAGCCGGTGGGTATCGACGACGCGTGTGCGTTCCTTTGCCGGTTCGACAACGGCTCACTCGGCCTCTTCGAATCGACGCGGTACGCGCGAGGCCACAAGGCGCTTTATACATTCGAGGTCAATGGCGAGAAGGCTTCGCTCAAGTGGGACCTCGAGGACCTGCACCGGCTGGAGTACTTCGATCATGGCGACGAATCGATCGTTCGCGGCTGGCGCAACGTGCACGTCACCGACGGGGACATGCCGTACATGAAGAACTGGTGGGTGCCGGGCTTGCAGATTGGCTATGAGCACACGTTCGTGCACCAGGTGGCTGATTTCCTCGAAAACCTTGGCAAGGGGCAGCCGACCTCGCCGACTTTCAGGGACGCTCTGGCCACTCAGGCTGTTTGCGACGCGGTGCTGGATTCGGCGGAGCACAGCAAGTGGGAGCAAGTCGTGCCGGTATGAGGAGGTTTCTGCCGGCGAGACCTATTCGGGAAATGAGCGATTTCGTGGGAACACACAGATGAAGATTGGCATGAATCTCTTGTTGTGGACAACGCACGTCACTGAGCAGCACGACGCGATCCTCGAGCAGATCAAGGCTCTGGGCTTTGACGCGGTCGAAGTGCCGATCTTCGACACAGCCGACCTGGCGCCCTTTGAGCGGCTGGGCAAGCGGATCAAGAGTCTGGGTATGGGCGCGACGGCCGTGACCGTGATGGGGCCGGAGACCAATCCGATCTCGCCCGATCCCAAGATTCGCGCCGCGGCGGTTGCGCATCTCGATCGGGTGATGGAATGCGGTCAAGCTTTTGGATGCGAGATCCTGTGCGGGCCGACGCATTCGGCGATCGGCGTTTTTTCAGGAGACGGACCGACGGAAGACGAATTCAAGCAGGGTGTCGAAACGCTCCAGCAAGCGGCGGAGAAGGCCCAGGCCCGGGGCATGAAGATCGCCGTCGAATATCTGAACCGGTTCGAGATCTATTTTCTGACGACGGCTGCGCAGACGGCACGTTTCGTGCGAGCGGTCAATCATCCTGCTTGCAAGATGATGTACGACAGCTTTCACGCCCATATCGAGGAGAAAGACCAGGCGAAAGCCATTGCATCGTGCGCCGCCGAGACGATTCACGTGCATGTCTCCGAGAATGACCGTGGCGTGCCGGGCACGGGCCAGGTCGACTGGGAGGGTTTCTTCGGCGGTCTCAAGACGAACAAGTACAACGGATATCTGACGATCGAGGCGTTCGGGCGGGCACTGCCGGCGCTGGCCGCGGCCACCAAGGTGTGGCGAGACCTGTTTCCCGATGCCATGGCGCTTTGCAGCGACGGCTTGGCGTTCATCAAGTCGCGCGGCTAGGCGGCATTAACCGAACCTGTGGTCGAACGGCATTGTCTTTAACACCGAGAACCTTGGCGAGATGTTTCGCCCGGAGATTGCCATGCATCGTTTCGCTCGCATTGCAGCGTCTGCTTTGGCCGGATTGTGCTTCATTCCGTTATTGATGGGTCAAGAGCCCCCTGCCCCACAAACCAAAGCGGCGCCCGCTCAGGCCAACGCGCAGCCGCGGCCGTTCGGCGAGCGCGTCAAGGTTGCCCCGGCGATTGTTGTCGTCGAAGACGGCGACACTGTCGTGATCCATTGGCCCGGGGCCGAGGCCGAAGTTGTGCGGATTCTGGGCATCGATACGCCGGAGACACGCCGGCTCGAGCACAACCTGCCGTTTGACCAGCCGTTCGGCAGGGAAGCCAACGCATTTGCCCAGGGGGCGTTCGCCGCGGCGACTGAGATCGAGCTCTTACGCTGCCCGACACTGGATCCCTACGGCCGAACCCTCGCCTATCTGTTCATCAACGGCCGCAATTTCTCGGTCATGGTGATCAAGGCGAGGTATTCGACGGAGACGGTCAGCCACTACGGCGACAACGGTCTTGCCAAAGAAGCCGCCGAAGTCAAAGCCGCGGCCAAGGACATCGGCGCTCTGCCGTTTGAGCCGCCGCACCTGTATCGAGCCAGGATGCGCGACCTCACCAACTGGATGAAGCAAACCGGTCAGTATCCAGCGAACTGATCAATCGCGATACGCGAGGAGAACTCGATGGAAATCGTCGGCCAACGCGGCGAGCGTGTGCGCCTGGTGCCGCCGGACCGGACGCTTCACCTCGAGAATGCTCTGGGCTGGATGAACGACCCCGAGATCACGGCGACGCTCAAGTTCAATCTGGGGTTCAGCCGGCGCCAGGAGGAGCTGTTTTTCGACACGATCGAGATGCGCCAGAACGGTGACTTTGTCTGGGCGGTCATCGACGAGAAGGGGCGGCACATCGGGTTCATCGGCTTGCATGAGATCAACTGGCGGAACCGGTGGGCGACTGGCGGCCTGGTGATCGGCGAGCGATCGGCCTGGGGCAAGGGCTACGCGACGGATGCGGTTCGGGTGCGGACGCGGTTTGCGTTTGGTGAGCTGGGGCTACACCGGATCGAGGGCCACACGATGAACCCGGCGATGAAGCGGGTGTTCGAGAAGACCGGCTATCAGCATGAGGGGGTTGCCCGACGCAAGTTCTGGCGCGACGGCCGCTGGCACGACGTCGATCTTTTCGGCCTGCTGGCCGAGGGCTGAGCCTTGAACGACCCGCACTTGCCCGATCACACCCGGACGGCTTTTCCGCTACCGCGTTCCGAGCGTTTGCGGCTTTCGTCCGAGAGAATCTTCTTGCGGAGGCGGATGCACGAAGGAGTGACTTCGACGAGCTCGTCGTCTTCGATGTATTCCAGCGCGATCTCGAGCGTGAGCTCGCGTGGCGGCTTGAGCAGGATGTTCTTGTCGGAGCCCGAGGCCCGCATATTGGTGAGCTTTTTCTCCTTGCACGGGTTGACGACCATATCGTCGCCGCGCGGCGTTTTCGGCGATGATCATTCCTTCGTAAATCGCGTCGCCAGGTGAGACGAACATGGAACCGCGTTGCTGCAGGTTGTCGAGGGAATAGGCAACGGCCGGTCCTCGCACGAGGCTTACCATCACGCCGTTCGGGCGCTTGGGAACGTCGCCTTTGACCGGGCGGTAATCATGGAAGTTGTGATGCATGATCGCCTCGCCCTGGGTTGCGCTCATCAACCGGGTGCGCAGGCCGATCAAACCTCGGGCGGGAATGAGGAACTCGATGTGAGCATAGGCGCCCTTGACGTCCATTTTGGTCATCTCGCCCCGCCGCCCGCCGGAAAGCTCGATCACGGGCCCGATGTGACTGTGGGGGACGTCGACCACCAGGAATTCATAAGGCTCGCAGGTCACGCCGTCTATGGTGCGGAAGATGACCTCGGGCTTGCCGACGGAGAGCTCGTATCCTTCGCGGCGCATAGTCTCAATGAGGATTGATAGATGCAGCAAGCCACGGCCCGACACCTTGAATGCGTCTCGCTCGTCGCTGGGCTCGACGCGCAGGGCGACATTGGACTCGAGCTCGCGGTCGAGCCTTTCCTTGATGTGGCGGGAGGTGAGGAATTGCCCCTCGCCGGTCAGGGGCGAGTCGTTGACGCGGAAGAGCATGCTCAAGGTTGGTTCGTCGATTTCGATTCGCGGCAGGGCGACGGCATTCTCGGGATCAGCGATGGTGTCGCCGATGTCGACGGAGCTCAGCCCGACGATGGCGACGATGTCGCCGGCCTCGGCGGCTTCGACCTCGACGCGGCCGAGCTTGTCGAACACCATCACGCTGTCGACCGATCCGGCGACCGACTTGTCGCCGGCCTTGAGCAGGACGGCCTTCTGGCCGCGCTGCAGGCGTCCCGAGACGATGCGCCCGACCGCGATGCGCCCGACGTATTCCGAGAAGTCGAGGGTGGTGCAGAGCATGCGGAATGGTCCGTCGGGGTCGACGACCGGTCCGGGAACGTGGTCCTTGATCATTTCGAAGAGCGGCTTGATGTCGCCGGAGGCCGCATGGGGGTCATGCGAGGCGAAGCCGGCTTTCCCGGACGCATAGATGTAAGGAAAATCGAGCTGGAGCTCGCTGGCTCCCTGTTCGACGAATGTGTCAAAGATTTCGTTCAAGACTTCCGTGGGCCGTGCGTCGGGCCGATCGATCTTGTTGATGACCACGATGGGCCGGATGTGGCGTGCAAACGCTTTGCGGAGCACGAACTTGGTTTGCGGCATCGGCCCTTCGAACGCGTCGACCAGGACGAGGGCTCCGTCGGCCATCTGGAGCGTGCGCTCGACCTCGCCGCCGAAATCGGCATGGCCGGGCGTATCGATCAGGTTGATCTTGGTGTCGCCGAAGGAGATGGCGATGTTCTTGGCCAGGATGGTGATGCCCCGCTCCCGCTCGAGGTCGTTGGAGTCGAGAATCCGCTCGCCCTGGAGCTGTGATGCCCGATACTGACCTGATTGGCGGAGCATCGCGTCGACCAGGGTCGTTTTCCCGTGGTCGACGTGTGCTATGATGGCCACGTTTCGAATGTCGTCGCGTCGCTTCATTGTCGGACTGAGCCTCGCCTTCCCGGAGGCCAGCGACTCCTTGAATGGCGCACGGCAATCTGGGGGGACTTTGAACCACGATCCGTTGGTTGACGCTCTATTCTAGCCTGCACCTACCTGGCGGACAAGTCCGCTTGTCATGACCGCATGCATCATGGAACATCTGCACATTTCACAGTTCCTGGGAATTCTGGTCGTCATGTTAGTGGCGGCGAAGGTGTTCGGCTACCTCGCGCAGCGAGTAGGGCAGCCGGCGGTGCTGGGTGAGCTGATCGGCGGGGTGGTGGTGGGAAAGGCGGCGCTGGGGCTGGTGGATCCGCAGATCGAGACGATTCAGCTCATTTCCGAGCTGGGCGTGGTGATTTTGCTTTTCGCGATTGGCATGGAAACCGATCTCCGGCGGCTGATGAAAGTGGGTATGACGTCGCTGGCGGTGGCGGTAGCCGGGGTGGCGTTGCCGTTTGCCCTGGGCTTCGCGGCATGCCGGCTGATGGGTCAGAGCACGGTTGTCTCGATTGTTGCGGCGGCGACGCTCACAGCCACCAGCGTGGGAATCACCGCGCGAGTGCTTTCTGACCTGGGGCGGCTGCATGATCCTGAGGGCCAGATCATCCTGGGAGCCGCCGTGATGGACGACGTGCTGGGGCTGCTCATCCTCGGGGTCGTGGGCGAGCTGGCCCAAGGACGCGAGGTCTCCTGGCTGGGGATTTTGCAGACAACGGCGAGCGCGCTGGGCTTTCTCGTGGCCGCGCTCTTGGTGGGACGGCATGTCGTGCCCATTCTGTTCCGCTGGGCGGGCCGGATCGAGCTGCCGGGCACGGCGACGGCGCTTGCGCTCGTCGCCGCGTTCGGGCTGGCGTGGCTGGCCGATCGGTGCGGCTCGGCGATGATCATCGGGGCGTTTGCGGCCGGGCTGCTGGTGGTGCGCGCTCCGCAAGCGCGCGAGATCGAGCGCGGGATCACCGAGATCGGCCATTTTTTCGTGCCGCTCTTTTTCGTTGCGGTCGGGGCAGCGGTCGATTTGAATGCGCTCAACCCGCTCGATCCCACCGGCCGGCGATCCTTGCTGGTCGGTCTGGTTCTGATCCTGGTCGGCGTGGCGGGCAAGCTGGCGGCCGGGTTCGCGCCGTTCTGGTTCCGGGGCAACAAACTGGTGATTGGCGTGGGAATGGTCCCGCGCGGCGAGGTCGGCCTGATCTTTGCGCAGGCGGGCCTTGCCGCCGGCGTTTTCGACGCGGGGCTTTTCGGTGCCGTGACGATGATGGTGATCGTCACGACGCTCTTCGCGCCGGCGGTCCTCAAGCATCTCCTCGGCGGAGGCGCTCTGTCGTCAGAGAAGGGGGGAAAGGAGCCGGACGATATTCTCGCCGAGCTCACGAGCCCATCCGGGAGTGGGGAGCTCGGGCTTTGAATGGGCCATCAGCGCTTCCGCCCAGCTCGCCACATGGTCGACTTGCTTAGGCGAGTGCACAAAGAGCGCGACCTCGAAATTCAGGAAGAGGCTGCGCATGTCCATGTTGGCTGATCCGATCACGGCGAGGCGGTCGTCGAAGAGCACAGCTTTGGCGTGGAGCATTACGGGCTCGTAGAACAGGATCCGGCCGCCGGCGGTGTGCAGATCGCGAACGTAGCTGGCACGCGCGAGATCGGCCGAGATGTGGTTCGATCGCGCGGGCACGATCAGGCGGACATCGACCCCGCGCCGCGCGGCCAGAGCGAGCGCTCGCGCGAGCATTTCGTCGGGAACGTAATACGGCGTGACGATCCAGATTCGCGTCTGCGCTGCGAAGATCAATGCAAGAAGAGACTCGTAGAGAGGGTCGCCGGCGACGTCGGGTCCGCTGGCGACGACCTGGACCGAGGTCGACTCGAAGCCGGTCGCACAAGGCTGCCTTTCCAGCGATGGTCCGCCACTCGGGTCCTTGCCGGTGGCGAACTTCCAATCCGACGCGAACAGTGAATCTAGATCTTGAACGGCGGGCCCTTCGACGACCATCGACAAATCCTTCCAGAGCCCGAGCGTGCCGGCAGGGCCGATGTACGGCCACGCCAGGTTCATGCCGCCGGTCAAGGCCGAGCGAGAATCCACCACCACCAGCTTCCGATGGTTCCTCAAATTGGCGCGGCCGCGAAGCAGGTTGAATACGGGCATCGAGGACGCGACTTCTCCGCCGGACGCTACGAGCGGAGCCAGGAAGCGACGCGAAAGCCGCCACGAGCCGAAGCTGTCGATGAGCACGCGAACCGCGATGCCTTCTGCCGCCTTTCGCGTCAAGCATTCGACCAGGGCCCTGCTCCCCTTGTCGCTGCCCAGGATGTAGGTCGCGATGTGGATCCTCGAGCGCGCGCTTTCGATGAGCTCGACCACTCGCTCATAGGCCGTCACTCCCGACGGCACGAGCTCGAAGCAGTTGCCGCTGGAAGGGGGCGGCACGCCGTAGGATGCCAGCAGCCGCTCAGCGGCGCCGTCGGATTCGCTATGAACAGGCGCACCAGCGGTCGAGTAAATCCGTTCCTTGCGGCGCCGAGCCTGCGCACCTTGCGACCGCCGAAGATGATGTAGAGCGGCACGCCGACATTCGGCAGCAGCAAGATGGCCAGCAGCCAGGCGATGGTGCTGCTGGGAGAACGTCTTTGGCGCAGCAGGCCGGCCATGAGGATCATCGCCAGCAGGAAGCCGATCCGCGTGAAAATCTCGGAATAGAACCACGAGGAAATCGTTGACAGCCATTCGGTCACGGTGCGAGAGACTCCAATACGTCTTTCAGTTTGAGATTCTCATCGGTGATCGGTTTTCGCGAGCTCGCGCAGCGTGGGGTAAAACTGCACCCATACGTTATCGACATCGGCGTGCTCCTTGTGGCAGGCGTAGCACGATCCGTCTGCCTTGGACTTGGCGGACTCACGCACGCCGCGCCCGCGAGGCCCGGGCTGCCCCGTGAAGTCGTAATAGGCCCAGGGAGTCTGAGAACCGCCTGGCCGATCGCGATCCTTGACGGCGACTTCCAGCGCCACGCGGTTTCCCTCATACAGCCCACGGGTGACGATATGCCGCGGCTCCTTGCGCACCGATTCGAACAACTCGAGCACCAGGATGGTCTTATCCGGGAATTCGCCGGTGCGCGCATAATGTTCATGCGCCGTGCGATCGATGTAGACGTTGTGGAACGGCCGGCCGTCGTCCGCGTTCTCATCCTTCTTCTGCGGGTAATCCAGGGCCTGATCGTTCCGCTGCGAATAATCGAGCCCGAGGTCGGCACCGACGAACACCCAGCTCCGGTATCCGTCCGGCCGCAGCAGCTCGCCCTGAGCGTTGTAGCGCACGAGTGCGGGCGCGGCGGGGGGCTCGTCAGTTCGCCCCGAAGCGAGGGCGAGTGCGGCGGCCACGACCAGAAAGCCTGCGGCAATCGCGAGACAGTTCGTTGGCATCCAAGTAGCTCTCCTTCAGAACGACTGATACTTAGTCGAGGCTCAGTTGGGTCAAAGCCGATCGGACTTCGTTCGGATTGCGGTACCGTTCCCCTGGCGGCTTGGCGAGGCAACGCCGGCAGATTTCGCTGAGAGATTCCGGCAGGTCAAGGAGGAGCGCTTTCGGAGCGATGACCGGAGCTGCGCTCGTGACATCAGCCAGGATTTCCGCGAGAGCCCGCCCGGGCCAGGGCGGCCGCCCAGTCAAGAGGGTGAACAGGATCGCCCCAACACCATAGACGTCGGTTCGTATGTCGATAGAGCCCCAGGAACGCGATACTTGCTCTGGCGCCATGAACGGTCCGGTTCCTTCGATCTCCGCCGCGATTGGTGTTCCGCCGGAAATCAAGCGCGCAGGCCGAAGTCGGTGAGCCGTATTCCGCCATCCGGTGCGAGCAAAAGATTCGCGGGCTTGAGGTCGCAATGGATGACATCTCGAAAATGCGCGTGTTCGAGGGCAGAGCACGTCTCGATAGTCCAGCGGATGGCCTGGGCGATAGAAACCATGCGGCGCCTGACGAGCTCGACCAGGTTGGGACCGCGTACGAGGTCCATCACGAGAAAATAGGAGCCGCCCTTCGTCCGTCCCAGTCCCTGCACACCGACAATATTCGGATGGCACAGCCGCGCGACGATACGCGATTCGTCGATGAAACGCTTGACCACGAATGGTTGGTCGAGTAGCGACTTGCGCAGGAACTTCACGGCGACAGCCTGACTCGAGCTTTGCTGCCACGCCTCGTAGACCTTGCCCGTATGCCCCGCGCCGATCATCCGCTGCAACAAGAAGTCCTGATGCGAGAGCAACGGTTCTGGACCAGATTTGTGCGTGGCGATGAGATCGCGGGCCTGAGCGAGAACGCGCCGGACGGTGCGTGGGGAGCGGTTCGTCGCCTGGGTGATCTCGGCGAGCTCTGCTCCCTGCAAGCGCAGTTCGAGTACCCGGCGGCCCGTCGTGTCGAGCTGACCGAAGATCCATTCGAGCTCGTCGGAAAAGGCGACGGCTTCCTCGGCCGAGGGTGTCCGCCTGTGCGCCCGAATCGGGCCCTTGTCAAATCGGTCAACTTGGACTTCGCTGTCGAGCGACCGGCGGCCAGCCATGTGATGGCGAATTTGCCGGAAGAGCTTGTGCTTGGCGACGGCCGAGAGCAATCGCCAAAGGTCGCCAGTGCGAGTTAGCGTGAAACGGCCGGCACGGGCGCCGGCGAAGAAGCTTCGGTAAACGGACATTGCAATGTCTTCGGCGTCGGTTCGTCGCATCAATCGCGACGGAAGCCGGCTCTGCACCAGCGCCTTGAGCCGTTCGAAGTACCGCGAGAAAAGTGCTTCCGCGGCGAGGCTATTTCCGACGCGGACGTCCTCGAGCAAGACCAGTGAACTCCAGGCGGCCTGGCGTTCGTCATTCCCCATGTTGGATCACCAATTGTGTTTTTCGAGGGTTGTTCAAAGACCGACCGAGTTCACATTCTAACAAACTTCCCGTGCTCCCTGGCCGCTCGGTGCTCGCAAAGGGCATTACCTCATCAGTGAGAGGTGAGGTGACGTACCTCGTTCGGGGAGGAAAGCATGGCTTTCGTCGTGACGGAACCCTGTTTCGGATGCAAGTACACCGACTGCGTCGTCGTTTGTCCGTGTGACTGCTTTCGCGAGGGCGAACAAATGCTGTTTATTGACCCAGATCATTGCATCGATTGCGATGCGTGCACCCCCGAGTGCCCCGTGCAGGCAATTTACCATGAAGACGATGTTCCAGATGATTGGCGGGATTTCGTGGGCCTGAATCGTGAAATGGCGGCGGTTTGTCCGCCGATCGTCGATCGAAAAGAGCCGCTGGCCAAGAGCGGGCCGAGTGTAGAAAAGACGTGATCGCTGGTCGACTGAAGGGAAGTCTGGGATTATAGGAGTCGCCGGCCCGATCGATGGCAGCGAGTGCCCGTGAGGTTCCACGCCGCGATCAGCCAGGACGATTTCATCCCGCACGCGATTCCAGGAGCCAACGATGCGCTCGATCGTTTTCTTCGCCGCAGTCGTACTGTTCGCTCGCCCGCTCGCCGGTTGGGCCGGCGAGCTCCCCAGGGTAGAGCCGCATGAAGTCAAGCTCTCGGCCGAGAAGTTGGCGGAGCTGAAACCGGCACTTCAGAAGCTTGTGGACGACGGGAAGATCGCGGGCGTTGTCGCGTTGGTTGCCCGGCACGGCAAGGTGGCCTATGTCACCTCGATCGGCTACCGCGATCTGGCGAGCAAGGCGCCGATGACGGAAGACACGATTTTCGCGATTGCCTCGATGACCAAGCCGATCACCTGCGTGGCCGTGATGATGCTCGTTGAACAAGGCAAGCTCGCGCTGGATGATCCCGTCGGCAAGTACCTGCCGGCGCTCAAAGAAATGCGGGTGCTCGGCGACGCCAAGGACGACACCGAATCGGCGATCGCCACCGTGCCCGCCAAGCGGCCGGTCACGGTGCGCGACCTGATGTCTCACGCGGCCGGATTCTCTTACGGGGCCGCGCTCTTATCCCCCAGCGCCCGGCTGGACCGCGCCTACGCGAAGGCTGGCATTGGTGGCGGAAACGACAAGACGATAGCGGAGCTGGTTGAAAAGCTGGGCCGGGTGCCGCTGGCGCATCAGCCCGGCGAGGGCTGGACTTACGGGTTCAGTCACGACGTGCTGGGGCGATTGATCGAAGTTGTCTCCGGACAGAGCTTCGATGCGTACTTGCAAGAGCACATCTTCAAGCCGCTCGACATGTACGACACGAGCTTCCAGGTGACGGAATCCAAGCGCGATCGCCTGGCGACGATCTATCGCGCGGGAACCGCGGGCAAATTGAGTCCACTACCCAAGAACCTCGGTTCCGCCACGTTCTTCTCGGGCGGGGGCGGGCTGTTTTCCACAGCGCGCGATTACGCGCGTTTCGCGCAGATGCTTGAAAACGGCGGCGAGCTCGACGGGGCTCGGATCCTCAAGCCCGAGACCATTGGCGTGATGACGACGAACCAGATCGGCAAACATTTCGCATTCATCGTGATGAAGTACGGCCTGGGCTTCGGCCTGGTGCAAACGCCCGGTCGCGGCGCAGACAAGCCGGTGTTGCATCGGTACCTCTGGGGCGGCCTTTACTCGACGCATTTCTGGATCGACCCTCGGAATGACGTGGTCGCGGTGCTCATGACGCAGGTCTTGCCGACGAATTCCGCCGGTGCGCACTCGGTATTCCTGTCGGTGGTGAGCTCGGCGATTGATAAGTAGGTTCGCATTGCTCGTGTGCGAGGCAATCTCAGGTGCGTCAAAGCGGGCTTTTCGAGCGGCAGCACGGGCAGGTCGTCGGCCGGTTGGCCCCGTCGCCGACCGGAGGTCTTCACCTGGGGCATGCACGCACATTCCTGATCGCATGGCTCGCGGCGCGGCACGCGGGCGGACGCGTGATTCTGAGGATTGAAGATCTCGATCGATCGCGGGCGCGCGCGGAGCCGCGCAGACCGCGCTCGAAGACCTGCGCTGGCTCGGGCTGGATTGGGATGAGGGACCGGATATCGGAGGGCAGTCGGCTCCGTATCATCAATCGGAGCGAACCTCACTTTACGAGCAAACGCTCGAAATCCTCAAGAAAACCGAAAGCGTCTACCCCTGCACTTGCACTCGGGCCGATGTTGCCCGCGCGGCGACGGCACCGCACATCGACGATGAGGGGCCCGCCTATCCCGGGACCTGTTCCTATCGAGGTGTCGCTGATGCGGTAGCCTTGAGCGATCGTCCATTCGCCTGGCGATTTCGCGTGCCGCCGGGCCTGGTCGAATGGGACGACCTCTGTCTGGGCCGAGTCGCACTTGACCCCGCCCGGCTGGGTGGAGACTTCATCGTCGCGCGAAACCAGGCCGGCCACGCGTATCAGCTTGCGGTCGTTGCCGATGATTCGGCCATGGGCGTGAACCAGGTGATCCGCGGCAACGACCTCGTTCCCAGCACGCCCCGCCAGGTCCTGCTTTATCGTCAGGCCGGATGGTCCGTTCCGCAGTTCGGGCACGTTTCCCTGGCTGTCGAAACCGACGGCAGACGCCTGTCGAAGCGCGATGGTTCGATCAAGCTCGCGACCTTGCGCGAGAATGGAGTCGATCCTCGTCTATTGATTGGCACCCTGGTTCACTCGTGCGGTTGGACGCACGAGGTGATACCAATGATGCCTGGTGATGCGATTTGCATGTTCGATCTGCGGTCGCTTTCGCCTGCGCCCTGGGTGGTCAGTCGCGACTAAAATCGGCCGAGGCGATACGGGCTCGGGTCAACGTGGGTTGATTGGCCGCCGGCCAGCTCGGCGATCAACTTGCCGGTTGCGGTGGCCATGGAAAGACCAAGCATGTTGTGGCCGGCGGCGATGTAGACATTCTCATACGACGGAGTCGGTCCAATGATCGGCAGGCTATCATACGTCATCGGCCGCCAGCCGAACCATTTCTCAAGAATTGGCTCGCAGTACGGTTCGTGAAGATAGCCCGCGGAGCCGTCCTTGAGAAGCTGCAGGCGCTCCGGCCGGAGCGAGTCGTCATATCCCGCGAATTCCATCGTCGAGCCAAGGCGATAGCCCGATTGAAACGGCGTGACAGCCACGCGTGTCTCGGGAAAAATCAGGGGGATCTTGGGACAAACCGCGGGGCGCGGCATGGTCAAACTATAACCTTTTCCGGGCTGAATAGGGACTTTGCATCCGAGCTGTCGGTTCAAAAGCGGCGTCCAGGCGCCGGCCGCGACCACGAAGACATCGGCCGTAAATTCACCCCGCGGCGTGACAGCGGCACAGGCGATGCCGTCGCGAGTCTCGAATCTTTCCAGTCCGCAGTTTTCGTGAATCACGGCACCCTTGCCGGCGATCGATGCACGCCAGACGCGCATAAGCTTATCCGGGCGCAGGTGGGCGTCGTGGTGATAATACCATCCGCCGGCCAAGCCGGGCCTTAGCGCCGGCTCAAGCTCGACCAGCTCGCTTGCGTCGCAACGTCGAGCCGGGCATTTAAAGTTGGTGGTCATGAGTCGGTCCGTCGCGGCGTACGCTTCCATCTCATGGCTGGAACGATAGGCGAAGAGCATTCCACGCGACTCGAATTCGCATTCCAGCGATTCATGTTCTATCAACTCACGATAGAGCGGGAGTGAAGAGTCCAGGAGCGCCTGGATTCCCCGTGCGGCCGAGATCATGTCCCGCTCGTTGCAGCGGGCTGCGAAATGCAAGAGCCATGTCCAGAGCGCCGGGTCGAGGCGAGGTTTGATCGCGAACGGCGAATTGCGGGTGAAAAGACTCTTGATTCCCTTGATCACCATCCCCGGCTCAGCCAAGGGGAGCACGTGGCTCGGGCAGATGAAACCACAGTTGCCATGCGAGCTCCCGCTCCCGATACCGGCGCGATCGAGGAGGGTGACCTGCCACCCGTCGCGCAGCAAGTAGTGGACGCAGGAGACGCCAATGACTCCGCCGCCGATCACCACGGCTCGCCGGCCTGCTGGAATCGTGCTCATGGCCGGATGCCCAACGCGAAGGGGTCGGCCGGGTCGACAATCAACGTGGATTCGGCGTTCACGTACGCAGTACCGCGGATCTGGGGCCGGACACCGTGCTCGGAAAAGAGCGCCCAGGCCTCGAACACACTGCCGATGATCGATTCCTGCCGCCAGACCGCCCCTTGGGCGAGCTTGCCGTCGGCGAAGAGGCAAGCAATCTTGGCGCTCGTTCCCGTGCCGCATGGCGAGCGATCGTAAGCCCGGCCCGGGCAGAGCACGAAGCACTTGCTGTCGGCAGCCGACACCGTGGGCGGCCCGTAGAGCTCGATGTGATCAATCTCCGCGCCCTTTGCGCCGGTGATTCCGTTTGCCACCAGAGCCTGACGGATGCGCCAGGTCACATCGGTCAGGCGATCGACGTTGGCAATCGTCAGTTTTTCGCCGTGCTCCTGCACGAGGAAGAACCAATTGCCTCCCCACGCGACGTCGCCTGTGTAGGTGCCCAGCCCGGAGACGTTGACCGAAGCCGCCCTGGTCAGGCGATAGCTTTCCACATTGTCAATCGTGACGGTATTTCGCCCTTCGAGATTGATGGTGACCGGGCCGACCGGCGTTTCAATCCGGTGCGCGCCCGGTCCAATGCGACCCAGGTGCGAAAGCGCCACGGCGACGCCGATGGTACCGTGGCCGCACATGCCGAGGTATCCGACGTTGTTGTAAAAGATAACCCCGGCCGCGCAACACGGATCGACGGGTGGCAGTACGATGGCGCCAACCATCACGTCAGAGCCGCGGGGCTCGCCGGCGACGGCGGTGCGAAAGGTGTCGTAGCTGTCGCGAAAAACGGCCAGACGCTCGGCCATGGAGCCGGAGCCGAGGTCCGGCCCGCCAGCGACAACAACGCGAGTCGGCTCGCCACCGGTGTGGGTGTCAATCACCGAGATGCGCTGCACCGCTCCTCCGGTCGATCGAGGATCGTCGGCAGATCGAGCGACTCAGGGCCGGTGTGAGTGATCTCAAGTGAGCATGCGCAGACCGGCGGGCGGCTCTCGTTTCCCACCAGGGCACGAGAGGAGTCACCACGATGTCCCGCAAGGGACGCGCCAAATATCCCACGGACAGAGCCCAGGAGCAATGGGAGATCGAACGATTCGCGCAGGCTCTCACGGATGGGCTTGCGGTCCTTGGGTTTGAAAGGTTCCCCGCTGGTATCGCTTCGGGGAGCTCGAAGGCCGGCCGCCGGAGGCGGCCGGCTCCGGACTGGTCGACACGGCGGGGGCGACAGGTGCCGTGTCGCCCGGGGCGAAAGCCTCCGGGCCATTGCTGCCGCAACCCCAAATCAGCGCAAGGAAAGCAACCGGTGCAACGAGTCTCAACCAAGGACCTATCATTTTCATTTCAGGGCCCCTCGACGCGCGAAAGAATAGGACGGTATTAATACATGCTGCTGTCAATGACCTCGCCCAGATTGCGGGTCGCAAGCTGGCGATAGACACCCAGTGTCAACTGGCCGGTAGCCGCGTTCGGTGCCCCGACTACATTGATCGTATTCTTGACGAAGTGGACCGAACCGTCTCCAAAGGCGAAGTTCAGGCCGCCGGGATGCTGGCTGCGAAAACCCCACTGCCCCATGTTCTGCAACTGTAGACTCGGGTTTCTCCACCAGAGCGTGATATTGGTCGTGTCCGGGCCGATGTCGGGGACCAGAATCGGTGCGTTCGGCCTGGCAATCGTGCTGGCCAGAGCATTGATCCGGCTCACACCCGCGACTTCGGACCCCCACCAGATGTCGTTTGACCAACTGTAGAAGAACGTCCCGTCCGGATCATTGTTAAAGCGCGACGTCTCGCCGACGAAGAAGGTATTGCTGAGGCCGTCCGTAACACTGGCCACAGTGTAGGTGTAATCGCCGTTGAACATGCCATCCCCTTCTTCCTCCGGTGTGGGACTCGCGGGGCAACCGTGCCACCAGTGGTATACGTCGCGGTTGCCGACGGAGCCAGCGTAGGAGACCTGGGTATTGCCCGGCGTCGTGACATTGTTCGGGCCGAGATTGTCTGACGGACAAAGGTAGCCGTTCACCCGGGTGTTGTAGGCGGTGCTGTTGGCCGCGGCAGAGTTGATGCCGTCTCCATAGGGGCCGGTTGTATCCCATGACCCGAGGTTGAAGTTGATCGAGTTATAAATGGACGATTGTTCGATGTTCGAAAGGATCAGCGCGAACATCGTGTGATGCCGTTGATTCACGCAGTCGATCGTGGCGCCGGACCCGTATTTGATCGAGCCCGGGGGATATGACCCGTACGAGGTCTCGTAGTTCGCAAGCGCCAGCCCGATCTGCTTGAGGTTGTTGACGCACTGCGACCGGCGGGCGGCCTCACGGGCGGCTTGTACGGCCGGGAGGAGCAAGGCGATCAACACGGCGATGATCGCGATCACGACAAGTAATTCAATGAGCGTGAAACCGCGGGCGTTGGACGCGCGCATGAAAGAATCTCCAAATCAAGAAGTTACGGAAAAAGAACGGAAGAGATCGATGGCGGGAGCTCGATTCCCCGAACCCGGAACGATTCTGCGAGACCGGAATTGCACCGTCCGGGCAATAGCATCGCACTTTCCGAACGAACGGGAGAGACGACTCCATTCGCTACGCGGAGGAGGTCATGGCTGGGCTGAATTGATCAGAGCGCCCTTCCGCGTCGAATCAATGGGTCGGCTCGGTTCTGTTCCTCAATTGGTGTCATTCGAGGCGCCAGACTGTTCGTGGCCCTCGCCTGCGTCGGTTCCCCACATCTTGGTCACGCAGGGGTGCGCTGCCGCGCCGCAGCGCCCTTCGCGTTAAGGCACTGCGCACGCGTGTACCCTCGGGCCAGGGAAGCCACGAATGAAAGAGCAGAAGTCTCGTTTGCGAGAACCGGTTTCAGAGGTCCTAGACGTGTTTGGCTCGCGCGTTCCGCCCCGAAAGGTCAGGACGCTCGGCGATCGATTTGTGAATGATCGCCAGGATTTCCTCACGCTCGCGGCCCTCGAGCGCCAGACGCGGTGGGCGCACTCGCTCGGAGCCGAAGCCACACTCTTGCTGGGCTAGCTTGATGTACTGCACCAGCTTGACGTGCGTGTCGAGATGCAAGAGCGGCGTGTACCAGCGATAGATCGACCGTGCTTCATCCCAGCGACCCGAGGTGGCCAGCTCCCAGCAGCGGGCGCTTTCCTCCGGGAACGCGTTGACCAAGCCCGAAATCCACCCGGTTGCACCCAGCAGAACGCTCTCGAGCACGAGGTCGTCAACTCCGCAGAACAGCACATAGCGATCACCACAGACGTTTTTCAGATCCGTGATCCGGCGCACGTTCTCGGACGATTCCTTGATCGCCACCAGCCTCGGCTCGTCTGCCAGTTCGGCGAACATCTCGGGCGTGACATCGACCTGGTAAGAAACGGGGTTGTTGTAGACCATCAGATCGACGCTGGACGACCGCGCAACCGTGCGGAAATGCGTGATTGTTTCGCGAGCATCCGACTTGTAAACCAGCGCGGGCAAAACCATCAGGCCGTCGACACCAATCTTCTGGGCGTCGCTGGCAAAACGGCATGCGAGGTGTGTCGTGTATTCGGCGACTCCCGAAAGGACCGGGACCCGGCGGCCGACATGACTGACGGTCGCGCGCAAAACGTCCAGCTTCTCAGAGTATTCGAGCGAACAATTCTCGCCGACGGTTCCCAACATGATCAACCCGTGCAGCCCTGCGTCGATCATTCGGTCGACGTGCTCAAGCGTCGCCGGAATGTCGAGCCCTCCGTCAGCTAAAAACTGTGTTGTGACCGCTGGATAAACCCCATGCCACGCGACACCCATGCCCGATGCTCCCGCCAAACTCGACTTCGCAGAGACGAAAACGGCACGGTAAGGCCACCGCAAGCGGTCTGTCAATCCCGCAGCCTCAAACAGAATGCCGACGTTCAAAAAGTCGGCGCTGCTATCCGCCGCCTGCTTGCATGTATGCAGCCAGTTCGGTAGGATGTCCCGCGCGATCGACAAGCGGTATCGGTTGGGCCGAAAAACGATGTCGGCAATTTGGCATCGAATACGAGTACTTTGCGACGAGCATCACATCTTGCTGAAGCATCACTCGGCGCCTCGGATTTGCAGCCAGGAACCACACACCGGGAGTCAGAACGATGAGGAGCTTTCGGCGCAAAGGTAGCCGGACGCGGCGGCCGACACTCGGCTGCGAGACGCTGGAATCTCGAGTGGTATTGACCTATGCGGGCCCGAGCAGCCTCCTGGGCAGCCTCTCGTATGTGGGCGTCGTGACCACACCGATCGAAAGCACGCCCATGGTGGTGCTACCGGTCAATCCTGTGCCGTTGCCGATGAGCGCAAACGGTCCTCTCGCGATCAGCTTCGCGGCGAGCACGTCGTGGAAGAAGCTCCAGACCGACCTCCAGACGCTCGAAACCGAGCTGCAATCGCTGGCGGCGAAATCGGGAGTGACGATTGAAGACTTACAAAACCTGACGGGTGACTCGCAGGCAATTTCGCAAGCCGGTTTCTATTTCCAGGCATCGACCTTGAATCCCGTGATCTCCGAGCTGGCCGTGGCGGTTGCGGGTGGAACATCCACAAGCCAGGCACAGACCGACTTCAGCGGGCTCTTCGGCACCAGTTCGAGCGTCGCGACCGCCACGATCACCAGCACATTCAACGATCTCGTGAAGGCGATCCAGGATTCCGCAGTCACCACGACTGACCTGTCCACCGTCGCCGCCGACGAGACCGCCATCCAGTCTGACTTACCAAAAATACCTGCTCCGATGATCCCGGCAGGCCAAGCGTGGCTGGACCAGGTGGGAACCACACCCGCGACTCTTTCCCTGGCGCCCGCCGTGACCAGCCCGACCGCGGCCATCGCGTCACCAATCCTCCCCATTGCCCCGCCGCAGCCGATCATCATCAGCCCGTTCGGCGGTCTCAGCCTCCTGGGCTCGCTTTCGTCGGTAGGCGTCGTCACGAGCCCGGTGTTCCTCCCACCGCAGACAGTCGTTCCGATGCCGGTCTCCGTACCGCCGTCGATTAGTGTTAGTTTGCCGGGGATGCAAGGCACGATCAACGCGGTCACTGTCCTGCCCAACATCCCGGCGACTTCAACTTCATCGGCCGCATGGCAGCAACTACAGACCGACGTACAAAAGCTTCAGACCGAGCTGCAAAGCCTGGCGGAGAAGTCGGGACTTACGATTGCCGATGAGCAAAGCCTGACGAACGACGCCCAGGCAATCGCGCAAGCCGGTTTCCATTTCACCGCGTCGACTCTCAATCCTGTCATTTCCGAGCTGGCCACGGCGGTCGCGGGCGGCACGTCCACGAGCCAGGCGCAAACCGACTTCACGGCCCTATTCGGCACGTCGTCAAACGTGTCGTCGACGACGATCACGAACACATTCAATGACCTTGTGAAGGCGATCCAGGATTCGGCAGTCACCACGACCGACCTGTCGACTGTGGCCGCCGACCAGGCCGCGATCCAGACCGACCTGAAGAACCTCTTTCCCGGCAAGAACGGCGGCGGCTCCGGGAGCAGTTCCGGCGGCGGCAGCGGCACGACCGGCACGGGCACCGTTGGCTCGACGGGTAGCGGCTCGACCGGGACCGGGTCGACGAGCAGCTCCGGCGGTCAAACCAAGGGTGAAGGCCACGGGAATAAGCATCACCATCCGGCGCGCCTGACGGTCACGGCGCCGAAGGTCACGCATACCACGAAGCTTGCCCATGCCGCCAAGGAGCTCCGCCGCTCGAAGAAGCGTTAATCGTGAACTTAGATCTTGAAGAAGATCTTCCGCTTGTACAGCCAGAGGCAGATGAGCCAGAGCACGCCCAGAGCGGACAGGCCTCTGACAAGTGGTCCGAACGGCCCGGCAAAGACGTACGGGCTGGAGTGCGTCTTTATCGTGGCACAGATGAACGGCTTCATGAGATGATACATCACGTACATCGCAAGGGAGTTCGCGCCGACGGCGGCCACGGGCAGCGACCAGAGCTTGTATCCACGCACGTCGATCGCCCAGTAAAAGGCAGCCAGCATCCAGCACGTCCAGGCGCTCGACGCAACGACCCACGACGGCGTCCAGATGCGCTTGACGATCGGGCAGACCGTGGCGTCCATGAGCCAGCCGAGCATCCACAGGATCACGCCTGCGAAGAGCAGAATGCGGGCTTTGCTCCCGCGGTCGCGGCTTGACAAGAGCAGCTCGCCGGCGAGCATTCCAATGATCATGGTGGCGATCGATGGAATGAAATTGAGAGTCGCGTATCCCTCGGGATTGTGAAAGAATGGTTTGTCGCTGGGCCGCGGGAACAAGTTGAGGAACCACCGATCGAACGCCGCGGCCACGTTCGCGTTCTTGTTCCAGTGGGCAAAAAGCCCGCGCATCAGGAGCGACGGCTCGTTGGCGCCGTAAAGACCGTGGAGAAACTTGGGGCCGGGCAACGGGTAAAGCGCGAAGAGCAGCCAATCGGCGAACAGGATCAGGACCGCCGCCGCGAGTTGAACGCCCATCGGCCGCCCGACCACCAGAAACGCGAATGAGTAGCCCAGGCCGATCTGTCCCAGCACATTTGTGAACGAAAAATCGGTGCGCGAGCCGCCGTTCGATGCAAGGAAGACGGCAAGGACCACGAGAATGATTGAACGATCAAGCGCGTGACCGAACAGCCGTAGCCATCCATCGCCACGAGCGCGCCGGCGGTTGTAGGAAAAGGGCATCGAGACGCCGACCAGGAACATGAATGACGGTTGAATCAAGTCCCAGAACACGCAACCGCGCCACGGAACGTGGTCGAGCTGCTGCAGCAGCATTTCCCGGGTGATCGAGAAGTCGTCTCCATTGGCGTAGCTCAGGCAGCCGAAGGTGGCGATCCCTCCCGAAGCCATCGCCAGCATCACGAAACCGCGGTAGGCGTCGATTGACCGCAGGCGCCCTGGATCCGATTCTTGCGGGGAAATCATCGCAGCGTGCCCTCCGGGCAGAGCGGCCCAGCAAGGAGGGTGCTCCTTTCTGCGATCCGCGACGCGACAATTGTATGGCATCACGGGCGTTCGTGACAGGCGCTCGTTCCTCTCGCGCTCGGGGTACCTTGACGGGGTTCTTCCCGCCTGGGCGGGTTTGCGTTCGCTCATTCCTTCCCGTAGGCTGTTGGCTCGGCCGATCCCGGTCGTGGGAGCACGCGACATCGTGCCGCTGCGCCTTTTTGCCTCGAGGAAGGATGGGATGAGGTTGAATCTGTCGAGCCTTTTCCGGCGCAAAAACGTCGACCAGTTGATCCGCGAGATGAATTCGAGCGAGCGCCTCAATCGCCGGCTCGGCCCGCTCGCACTGACCGGCTTGGGCGTTGGTGCCACGATCGGTACTGGGATATACGTTTTGATCGGAGAGGTCGCAAAGGATACGGCGGGGCCGTCCCTGATGCTCTCGTTCCTGCTGGCAGCCATCGGCTGCGGCTTTGCCGCACTTTGTTATTCCGAGCTCGCGAGCATGGTGCCGGTCGCTGGTAGCGCGTATACCTATGCGTATACAACTCTGGGCGAGATCGTCGCCTGGATCATCGGCTGGGACTTGATCCTGGAGTACGCAATCGGCTCGAGCGTTGTCGCCGCGGGCTGGTCGAAATATCTCGACTCGCTGTTGCGTAACGTACTGCACATCCATCTCGATCCGCGACTGACCGCGGCGCCCTGGGATTATAGCCTCACGCAAGGGAAATTCTTCTGGCAGACTGTGACGCTCCCGGGAGGCGAAACCTGCAACGCCTGGATCAATTTGCCCGCGGTCTTCATCACGGCTGTCATCACGGTGATCCTGGTGATCGGCATCAAGGAAAGCGCCGGGTTCAACGCGACGATGGTGTTCTTGAACATCGCCGTGATTCTGGCCGTCGTCGGCATCGGAGTTTCTTACATCAATCCCGGGAACTGGCATCCGTTCCTGCATGAGGAGAAAGGATGGCCCGGGGTCGCCGAGGGCGCCGGGCGAATTTTCTTCGCTTACATCGGATTCGACTCGATATCCACCCACGCGGAGGAGGCGCGGCGTCCGCAGCGCGACCTGGCGCTGGGGATTCTGGGTGCCCTCGCAATCTGCACCGTCTTGTACGTGGCGGTGGCCGTCGTGCTCACCGGAATGATCCCTTATCGCCTGATCGACAGGGGCGCGCCGCTGGCCGCCGCCTTTCAATCCAAGAACCTGACGCTCGCGAGCGGATTGATCACGGTCGGCATCCTTGCGGGCATGACCAGCTCCCTCTTGGTCGGCAATCTCAGCCAGCCGCGAATCCTGCTGGCGATGGCGCGAGACGGCTTGCTGCCCCAGGGAGTCTTTGCGGCGGTGCATCCGCGATTCAAAACTCCGTGGAAATCGACCATCGTGGTGGGGGTGGGCGTCGCTCTTGCGGCGGCGCTTGCCCCATTGGGCTTTCTGGCCGAGCTGGTGAGCATCGGCACCCTTTTCGCATTCGTGGTCGTTTCGGGTGCCGTGTGGATTCTCCGCAGGACCGACCCGGCCACGCCGCGTCCGTTCCGCGCGCCGGGCATCCATTTCGTCTCTGCCATGGGAATCCTGGTCAACGGATACATGATGGTCTCCCTCGGGCGCGATAACTGGATCCGCCTGGGTGTCTGGCTGGTGCTGGGGCTGCTGATCTATTTCGGCTATGGGCGAAGGCATTCGGTTTTGCGGCGCGACGCAGGCGAGGCTGGACGCGCGGCCGACCCAGCCGGCTTCTCCCCTGAGTGACGAGCTCGACTCATGGGCACGAGTGACGAAATGCCTCGATCCCGCCCCTGGCCAACTTCCGGCCCGCTCATGATTCTGGCCGTCGCCTCGGCGGGTTGGGTCTTCGACGTCTACGAAGGTCAGCTCTTCACGATTTTCAAGACGCCGATGTTCAGCGAATTGACCGGCGCCGATCGATCGGTCATCGACTGGCAGGGCAACCTCGGCTTTGCGGTTTTCTTGCTCGGAGGCGCAGCCGGCGGCCTCTTCTTCGCAATGCTCTCCGATCGCTTCGGACGGGCGCGAATGATGGCCCTCACCATTCTCATCTACTCGGTCTTTTCCTCGCTGACAGCTTTCGCGCAGTCGGCTCTTCAGGTTCACGCGCTCCGGTTCCTCGTGGCGCTTGGCACGGGCGGAGAATGGGCGATCGCCGCTGCCCTCGTTGCCGAGACATTTCCGTCGCACTCGCGCGCCAGAGCAGCGGGAATCTTTCACGCGTCCAGCGTGATTGGAACAGGCCTGGCGTCACTTACGGGAATGCTGTTTCAGGGCCCTGGCTCGTGGCGATCGGGCTTCCTGCTGGGCCTGCTGCCTGCCCTTCTGGTGCTCTGGATCCGCGTTGGGATCCGCGAAAGGCGGCCTTCGGCAGGCCGAGAAGTGGAGTCCTCGACCACGGTGAAGACGGCGCACCCAATGGGTGAGCTCGGCGAGCTCTTCGGCACCCAGCCGTGGCGATCGCGTGCGCTCCTGGGCCTGGGCCTCGCCACGATCGGTCTGGCAACCTTCTGGGGCATTTTCGCCTGGAGTCCCGAGCTCGCCGGCACGATCCTCGGCGCGGGGCTCTCCGAAGCCCGTCGCCAGCAGATGGGCAGCCGCGCGTATTTGCTGATGAATTTCACAGGCGGATTGCTCGGACTGCTGGCATTCGCACCCCTGGCCTCCTGGCGTGGCCGCAGGTTCGCATTTGCGGTTTATCACATCGGAGCCGGCGTGACGGCCCCGGTTTGCTTCCTGGCCCCCAGCACCTACGTCCAAGCCCTCTGGCTCTTGCCGGTGATGGCCTTCTTCGTGCTGGGCATGCACGCGGGTTACGCAATTTATTTTCCCGAGCTCTTTCCCAGGAGGCTGCGTGCCACGGGCTCGAGCGCCTGCTTCAACCTCGGGAGGGTATTCGGCGCCGTGATCCTGCTGGTTCGCGGCATGCTCGGCGCGGCGATCGGCCTGCGCTGGGCCGTGGTCGCGATGTCGGGCTTGTTCTGGGTGGGGCTGGCGATCTTGTGGTTCGCGCCAGAGACGCGCGGGAAGGAACTGCCGGACTAGAGCCTCCGTGTAACCCGCCCCGATGCGGCGGTGGGTAATTCGCCCGCGATGGCGTTATGCGCTCAGCGATTCCAGTCGCGTGATCCATTGGCGAAAATGTGCGCACTCGCGACAGATCGTCTCGAGACCGATCTCAATAGCAGCGACGTTCCCATGAATCGGTTTACGGTACTCGGGGATCAAGTCGATGATGCGTTGCGAGGGATGTGTGTCCGGCGAATCGTTGATCTCTTCGGGCGATGAGAATGCAGCGCGAATTCCCAGGAGTTCCACCCGAAGATCGGTTCGCCCGATTGCCGCTGCAAATTTCTCGCAGTCGCTGAAGAGGACAGCTTCAAACTCGTGCATTACGACGAAAGGGATAAAACGTCGTGTGTCGCGAAGTTCTTTGTCAATTTCGGCAAGCAGAGCGGACGCGACGTGGTTCCCCTTGTCCCGGAACGGCAGAACCGCTGCTTCGTATCGGCCCGGCCAGGAATTAGCCTTTCTTTGGTCGCCCGGCATACCGTAATAATCGACGAGTGTAGTCATATAAATGCGATCATCAGACCGCAAGTGGCGAAGAATCTCTGAACGGACCTCGGGCCAGCCGCGTACACCGCCGCGTTTGCTGCGTAAGCGGGCGTTTCCCGTGATTCTCGCGTCGACCCTCGAGAATCCTCGGGGCAACCAGTATCGGGCAAGAACCTCGTTGACAAACGTCTCCTCGGTTTCGCCCTCAACGAGGATTAGGAGCCTAAGCACGTGCAGGTCTCCCGCCGAACTGGTTCTTCTCCCAAAGTTGGCCCAGGCTGTATTCGTCGAGCCACTGCTCTAAGTCTTTTGAGTCCAAACGATCGATGCGCGTGGCGCCATCTTCCAGTTGCGCCACCAGCACGTCCTCCGGCTCGACGTGATCGAGGAGCAAGGCCGATTGAGTCGACACAATGATCTGAGTCTTCGTCGATGCGGTCTTGATGAGATTCGCGAGCATCGTGATGGCGTACGGGTGCAAACCCAGCTCTGGCTCGTCGACCAGGATCACGGACGGCCTGAGCGCCGGCGGTTGCAGAAAGAGCGTGCACAGACAGATAAAACGCAAGGTGCCATCCGATAGCGCCGCGGCGTCAAAATACTCATCTGAAGCTTTGTGATTCCACTCCAGCCGGATCTTTTTCGGGTTTAGGCGAAGCGGTTCCAAATGGAAGCCACGAATGAACGGCGCCACGAGCTGGACCGTTTTCAATATGAGCTTATATTCCGCCGGATGGTGCGTCGATAGGAACGAAAGGTAAGCGGCCAGGTTTCCTGCATTCGTACGAAAGACGCGATTGTCGTCAACATCCCCGGTCGCCTTCATCGGCGAGCTCGTGCTCGTATCATGGAAGTGGTAAATCGACCAACCGGACAATCGCTGTCGCATCCAACGTGCGGCGTTTTTTTTCGACTGACTGATCCCGGCCTCCTTTCCGTCTCCTTTCAGTTTCCCTTTATACACACTCGGATGCTTGGCCTCGTCCCGAAAACAGTACCACTCGTTGTGAATGTATAACCTGTCCTCCGCAGTTGGCGATAACGCGACGTGGTACGCGTCCTTGCCGCCGTCAAACGAGATTTCAAGCTCGATTCGGTCGGTAACCTTTGACCCAAAGTGAAGTACCTTCGATGCGCCACCACACACATCGGCGTATCGAACAAGATTGCCGCTGCCCAGCTCTCTCAACAGACGGAAGACCTCTAACAGATTTGACTTCCCGGATCCATTTGCGCCAATCAGGACGTTAAGCGGTCGCAAGGCGAGCTTTTCAATCGCCTTGATGCTTCGAAATCCCTTGACAGAGATGTAGTCGAGCGCGAAGTCGCGAAGTTGGGACTCTTCGTGGTCGTCGGCGCGTGTTGGGTTCACGATCGACATACCGTTGTCCTGTGGCATCGAACCGTTCGGATAGAGACTCGATAATGATTATTCTGTCCGGTTCGTCGGTTCGATGCAAACCGAAGCGAGGACGGAATCATCCGCCGTCCCCCCCTTCCACCTCCTCCGGTGCAAACCCGCGCCGCATCGTGTTCTCCGTGACGCACCGCGTGAGCATGAATTCATGAAGATAATCGTGCCCACCCGCCTTCGTGCCGATGCCCGAGAGCTTGAACCCGCCAAACGGCTGGCGGGCGACCAGGGCACCCGTGATGCCTCGATTGATGTAGAGATTGCCGACCCGGAATTCGCGCTTGACCCGCTCGATATTGGCAGGGCTGCGCGAGTAGAGGCCACCCGTCAAAGCATAGGGCGTTGAGTCCGCGATCCGCAGCGCGTCGCTCAGATCACTCGCTTTCAGCACCGCCAGCACCGGGCCGAATATTTCCTCCTGGGCGACGCGGGCCCGCGGGCCCACGTCCGCGACAATCGTATGGCCCACGAAATACCCGCGGCTGGCCAGCTCTCCGGGGTCTGCCTGATAGACCACGTCGCCCTTCAGCGGCGGCGATCTTCTGATACTCGAGAACGCGGCTCCGCGCCTGGGCGTCGATCAATGGGCCGATGACGGTCTCCGGATCTTCGGCGGGCCCGATCTTCACCGCGCGCGCCGCCTCGACCAACCGGGCCAGAAAAGCGTCGTGATTCTCGGCAAGAACGATCACGCGCGAGCACGCCGAGCATTTCTGCCCCGAATAGCCAAACGCGCTCGCGATCACTCCAACCACCGCCTCGTCCAGATCGGCGTCATCGTCGACCAGGATTGCGTTCTTGCCCCCCATCTCGGCGATCACCCGCTTCACGTGGTCCTGCCCCGGCGCAACCACCGTCGCCTGGCGGTTGATCAAGAGACCGACCTCGCGCGAACCCGTGAACGCAATCAAGTCGACTTCCGGATGATTCACCAGCGCCGCTCCGGCCTCTTCCCCCAGACCTGGCAGATAATTGAGCACGCCCGGGGGAAGGCCCGCCTCGCCCAGAATCTGAGCCAGGTGCCACGCGATCACCGGCGACTGCTCGGCAGGCTTGAGCACCACCGTGTTGCCGGTGACCAGGGCCGCGACCGTCATTCCCGTCGGGATCGCCAGCGGAAAGTTCCAGGGCGGTATCACCACCGCCACCCCGCGCAATCGGCTCGGTAAAATTCGTCTCACCCGACGCATCGCAGCGCAGCGGCTCGGCCAGCCTGCCCATCTCGCGTGCGTAGAATTCGCAGAAGTCGATGGCCTCGGCGATATCGCCGTCCGCTTCGGCCCAGGGCTTCCCGCACTCAAAGACTTCCCACGCCGCCAGCTCGAACCGGCGTTTGCGCAACAGTCTCGCCGCCTCGAACAGGACCGCCGCTCGCTTCGCCGGTGGAGTCATCGACCAGCCAGGAAACGCCTTGCGGGCCGCAGCGACCGCGGCTTCCGCGTGCTTGACCTCGGCCAGAGCGACCTGACCCACAATCCGCGAGCTGTGGCCGGGGTCGACCGAAGGCAGCCGCCGAGCCTCTGTGTGAATGTCGTGGCCATCGATCGAAAGGGGATACGACCGCCCGAGCTGCAAACGCACGGCTTCAATCGCCTGCCGCATCGCCTCGCGGTTCTCCGCCCGCGCGAAATCCACCGGCGGCTCGTTCCGAAACGGCGAAACCGCGGACCCGGATACCGCGGCCGAAGCGCCGCTCTTGGGCCGTCGTTTGAGCGTGAGCATCTTACCAACCTCCTCGGGGTCACGGAGCAATTCGTCGACGGGTGTCTTTTCGGCGAGACTCGCCTTCAGAAACGACTCGTTCGACGTGTTCTCGAGCAACCTGCGCACCAGGTACGCCATCCCCGGCAGGATGGCTCCATACGGCGTATACACCCGCACGCGGTGCCCACGTTCGACCAGCCCTTTTTGAATCGCGTCGCCCATGCCATAGAGCGTTTGCAGCTCGTAAGCGCTCTTGGGCAAGCCTTTCGACTCGGCCGCCGCAATCGCGTGCGCGAGGCTCCGCACATTGTGGCTGCCGAAAGCCGGGCGCAGCGCCTCGTGGTTTTCGATCAGGAAACAGGCGCAGCGCTCGAAACAGGCGTCGCTCTGCCACTTTTGCAGATAAACCGGCTCGGGCCAGCCCAGCCGCCGCGCCGTGGCGACCTCGTAATCCCAGTACGCTCCTTTGACGAGGCGAATCGTGATCGGCGAACCTCGGCGTTTCACCCAGTCGCGCAGCATCCGCAGCTCGGCCAGGGCATCCGCGTGATAAGCCTGCACAACGATGCCGACGTCCGGCCAGTCGCGGAATTCCGGTTCCTCGAGCACGCGGCAAAACAGTTCGTAGGAGAGCGCTCGATAAGCGTATTGCTCCATATCGACATGGATCTGGGCACCCCTCTCACGAGCGACCCGCAGAATCGGCCGCAGCCGCGCCGAGGCATGGTCAATTGACTTCTCCGCGTGGATCGGCTCGAACTGTGCCGTCAGGCTCGTTAGCTTGAGCGAGAGATTGACGCGAGGAATCGGGCCCTGGTCGTCGCGATCGATGAGGGCGATCTCCCGCGCGGAACCGATCGGGCCCTCCAGGTCGCGAAGGAGCGTCAAACAGGTTTGCTGATACACATCTGCTTCGAGCTCGCTGATCACCGCCTCGCCCAGAAGGTCGGCCGTGAACGCGAGCTTGCGGCGACGCAGATCCACGACCGTCTGGATCGCTTCCGCCGGAGTCGCGCCCGCGATGAATTTACGAGCCATGAGGCCCGCCGCGTGACGAGCCACAGCCGCAAGCCACTCTTCCCGGGCTGAGCCAGGGGGAGCCAGCTCAAGCGCCATGCTCAACCACCACGGAACGCGATCGCCCGCTTCGCCCAGGTATTCCGCCAGGTGTCGCCGGATGGCCTGGTCCGTGTGCAACGCCGGCAGCGCGTCGATGAACCGGAAGAGCTGCACCCGCACCAGTGCGTCGTCGAGCGTCGCGGCGATGAACAGGTTTTCCCACCAGGCGCGATGCCAGGGGCGGGGACCCCGACCCATGCGCTCAAACAGCTCCCGGCCGATCTCCATGGTCCGGCGCTCGAGCGATGTTCGAGCAATTGGCTGCGCCAGCCGGGACGGGCACGCCGTCTGCCAGCGCGACAGCGGGTCCGGGATTCGAGTCGATGTCGGTGCTTCCTTCAGTTGTCGAACCGGCCGGCATGGATAGAGATTCCCTATTCATTTTTTTATCATCGCCGCGGAAGGCATACCATTATAGGGTCGCAATGTGCGCAAAGGGATTGGGTGGCGATCGGGCATCAGCCACAACACAAGCCGCCACCCGCGCGAATGAGTGCGCAGAAGAAATGCGCACGGAAACTTCACCGATTTTCGTCGTCCCGCTACGAAGATTGGATCTCACACGTGCCGAGGCAACATTCGAGTTTCTTTCGATTGTTGTTCTAAACACCACCTGGTTCCCGCTTTAGCACGTGACGCGAACGCGACGAGAACTCGCCGCGGCGAGACGAGAAGGTGACGAGAGGGTGACGAGAGGGTGACGAGAACGGGACGTGGGGTGACGAGAACGCGACGAGGACGTGACGAGAACGATTGATTCGGCAACCCCGCGACCTCACGTTTCCAGCCCCCGGAGGGGGCGCCAGCACGTAGCCAGGGTGCGTCAGCCCCTGGAACCTGACGAGAACGATTGATCCGGCAACCCCGCGACCTCACGTTTCCAGCCCCCGGAGGGGCGCCAGCACGTAGCCAGGGTGCGTCAGCCCCTGGAACCTGACAACAATTCCCGGATCGGCTTCCCCGCGCTGAGCTTGACCGGCCGCCCGGTGGCCGGCGCGATGTTCTCCTTGGCTGGGTTCAACCCCAGCGCCGCCAGCACCGTGGCGTGCACGTCTTCCACCTGGGTCGGCTTGGTGCAGTCCTTGACGCCCTCGGGATCGGTCTCGCCCACGACCTTGCCCCCGCGAATCGAGCCCCCCGCCAGCGCCAGGCTGAAGCCGGTGGGCCAGTGGTCCCGCCCGGCCCCCAGGTTGATCTTGGGCGTGCGACCGAATTCGCCGCAGCACAGCACGATCGTCCGCTCCAGCAGCTTGCGCTGCGAGAGGTCGCGCAAGAGTGCGGCAAAAGCCGGGTCGAGCACCTTGATCTTGGAACGATGCAGCTCGTAGTTGGCGACGTGGCCATCCCAGCCGTCCAGGTTCACCTCGACGCAGCGCACTCCGATCTCGATCAGCCGCCGCGCGGCCAGGCAGCCGCGCCCGAACGGCGAATCGCCGTACTCCTTCCGAAGGCTCTCGGGTTCTTGCGAAACGTCGAACGCTTTGAGCTGCTCCGAGGTCATCATCACCCGCGCATGCGCCAGCGTTTGCCGGTGCATCGAGGCCTCGACTCGCGTCTTGCGGCCGCGGGCGAACGTCTGCTCGAGAATCTCGAGATCGGCAACCCGCGCACGGTCGCGCGCGTCGGCCACCCCGGATTTCACATCGGGCAATGGGCCGTTGGGATCATCGGCCTGGAACGGGTCGAATTCCGCGCCCAGGAAACCACCACGACTGGGCCACTGGCCGGTCAGGATCGAGATGTGGCGGGGGATCTCCGTTTGCCCCATAGGCAGCTCATGGCGCAGATGGCCCCGATCGACGGGTGCTCGACCGTGGGGTCAGGCCGGTAGCCCCGCTTCATCATGTAAGTACCGCGCTCGTGGTCACCCTCTTTGCTCACCATCGACCGCACCAGTGCGACATTGCCCATCTGAGCCGCGAGCTGATCAAAACCCTCGGCGAGCTGAATTCCCTTGACGGCCGTCTCGATGGCTTTCGTGCCGCCGGCAATCTTGGTCCCAGGGTGCGGGTCAAACGTTTCGAGCTGACTCGGCCCACCCCCCAGCCAGAGCAAAATCACCGATTGGGCCGGCTCGCGAGTTTTTTCCGCCTGCCGGGCCAGAACTTCCCCCAGCGGGGTCAGCCAGGAGAGCCCGGCCAGCTTGAGGAAACCGCGGCGGTCAAGCTCGAACGGGAGCACAGAGTTTGAATGCGACATCCTCAATGGCTCCAGGAGAATTCAGTTGTGTTCATGAGTGCCCAGAAGAGGTCGGTCAGCCGCTCTTTCCGCACATCGCCCTTGGCCCTGTCGAGCCGGGCCGTGAAGTGCGCCAGCTCATCCGGCGTCGGCCGCCGGGTCAGAACCGCCAGAAACGCGGTCTCCACCGCCGTGCGGTCGTCAGGGGCCAACCCCGCAATCTGCCCGGCGGCCGTGAACAGGCCTCCGCCGGTTTTTTCCTTGGCGATCTTGCCGTTCATGAGCAGCAGCCGCTGGGGAATCGTCCCGCTCCGGGCGTCGAACTCGTCTTCGCCGCTATCGCCGTACCGCTTCACGAAATCGTTGCGCCCCGTGTAAGCCGCCAGCCGCACGAACCAGTGCGATTCCGGCCCCAGCGTGGTGACCGAGGCCGCCTGAAACAGTGCCCCGGCGACCTGCTCCGGTCGCAGCCGCGTCATCGGGAAAACCGCCCAGGCCGCGTCGAGCGCGTCGGGGTCCGCAGCATCGGTGGCACTGCCCCGCCGGAACGGATCGCTCGCGACGATGGTTCGGATCAGCCGGTGCAGGTTGTAATCGTGCGCGGCGAAATCGGCGGCGAGCAGATCCAGCGCCGGGTGAAGATCGCCCGCCGACGGCAGGTCATCGACCGGCTCGGCCAGCGGCCGGCCCATCAAAAGCCCCCACACGCGGTTCACCGTGGCCTGCGCAAAGCTCGGGTTTCTCCTGTCCGTGACCCAGGCCGCTAGCTGCTCGCGCGGGCTGCCGGAATCCGGCTTCAGCTCGGGGCGAAACGGCACGCACGGCGCAACATCGACCGGCTCTTTCGTCTTGCGGTCCGGCGGACGGTATTCGTTCTTCTCACCATCGCGGATGCCGCGCAGATTCGAGTTCACCCCGCCGAAAAAGGCGGCAAGCCCGCGGAAATCGTCCTGTTTCCATTTCTGGAACGGATGGTCGTGGCACTGGGCGCAGTCGATGCGCACGCCCAGGAACGCGCGGGCCACTCGCGCCGCCAGTCGCTCGGGCGTGGGCTTCCCCAGCTCGGGGTCAAACGTCACGGAAACGAAGTTCGTCGCCGGGTTGTCTGTCCAGAGCCCGCGATCGGCGATCATCTCGTGAACCAGCCTGTCATACCGGCGATTTTCAAGCAACACGTCGGAGAGCCAGGCGATGAATCGCCGCCGCCGGTAGAGAATGAACGGACCATCCTCCGTGCCGACGTAAACCCTGGCGAACCGCTCCGCCAGGTAGTCCGAGAACCGCCGGTCGGCCAGCAATGCATCGAGCCACTCGCGCACCCGCACGTCTTTCGGCCGCGCCTCAAACCGCCGGATCTCCTCGAGCGAGGGCACCGTGCCACATAACGCCAGTGACAGCCGACGCATCAGCGTCAAGTCGTCGGCCCCAGCGGCCGGCGTCAGCTTACCGGCCGTCCACTGCTTTTGAAACGTGTCGTCAAGCGCCGTGACGGTCGACCCGAGATCAGACTGAACTTCCTTGGCGCGAGCCTTTTGTGGCGCAGCAGACTCCTGCGCTCGCATCAAACCCGCGCCCGTGGCTGCGGCACCCAGGCCGACGACGCCCACAAAGAAGAGATCTCGAATACCAACCTTCATGGCGACCCTCCGTCTGTCATTTGCTCCTCGACTAGCATACCAGTTTTGGACCGCGGAAGTTTCATGGAGTTGGTTCTCATGGCTTATTCGTCGGTTGCCGCTTGTTGGGCGCGGGTCTCCAGACCCCGCCCTTCTCGCCGACCGTAGGTCTCCACACAGTCGACGCCTCAGCGGAGGATTGTCGCAGCACGAGTTCGTCCTCACGGCTTCTTCGTCGGTTGCCCCTCCGGCTTAGCTGCGTCAAGGTGCGATCCTTTGGCCTGCTCGGCCGTTTCGTAGACTCCGCCTGACGGCACCGCGGCGTCATGTGCAAGCGCTTCGGCCCGGCGGCGTTCTTCTTCAGCACGGGCCCGCTCCATCATCTCGTGGTCTCTTGCGGCGAGTGCTGCCCGCTGTGCTTCATACGCCGCCATCGCCGCCCTGCGCCGCGCTGAGCTTGGGCCACCGACCACGTCATGCTCATGAGCACGGCGCAGACAGTCAGGAAGATCATGCTCGCCAGGACGACCGTGCCTCGATGCCGCCGCAAGACCTTGCCCATCCTGTAGGACGCACTCGGCGGGCACGCCTCCACGGCCTCGTCGCGCAGGTGTCGCTCGATGTCTGTGGCCAGGCCGCTGGCGCTTGAATAGCGACGGGCCCGGTCCTTCTCGAGACAGCGCATCACAATCCAGTCGAGTTCACCGCGCACGTCCCTCGCCAGTCTCGCTGGTTCGGTGCGCCGCTGGCTGGCCAGCGTCGCTAGCGAATGGTTTGAAGTGGTCAGCCGCGTGCTCGGCCTGGGTGGCTCTTCCTCCGTGATCATGCGCAGCAGCTCGGCAAACGCCGCGCTGCGCAGCCGGGTCTTGTCCAGCGGCGTTGTTCCGGTCAAAAGCTCGTAGAGAAGCACGCCGAGGGCATAAACGTCGGCACGCGCGTCGATGTCGAGTGCGGAGAGCTCGGCCTGCTCGGGCGCCATGTATTCGAGTGTGCCGATCAACTGCCCGATCTCGGTGTGCAGTGTCTCGCTCGTCAGCCTGGCTCCGACCGCCTTGGCGACGCCGAAATCGATGATCTTGGGAACGGCCTTGCCGTCTTCCATGCAAACCAGAACATTCGACGGCTTGATGTCGCGGTGGACGACGCCTTGCTGATGAGCATGTTGAATCGCCTTGCAGACCGGAACAAACAACTCCAGCCGCTCGCGCAGCGGGAGGTTGAGCTCGTCGCAGTATTTGGTAATCGGCACGCCCTTGACCAGCTCCATGACGAAGTACGGGCGCCCCTCCGGTGTGGCTCCGGCATCGAGGACTTTGGCGATATGGGTGTGATCCATGAGGGCCAGAGCTTGCCGCTCGGCTTCGAACCGGCGCACGACCTGGTCCGAGTCAAGCCCCGGCTTGATCAGCTTGAGCGCGACCCGTCGCTTGACCGGCTCGCTCTGCTCGGCCACCCAGACCGTGCCCATGCCCCCTTCGCCGAGCTGCTGGACCACCTTGTATGGCCCGATCTTCGTATCCAGAAGTTCAGTCCGGCTTGTGGCCGGCCGGTCTGTTTTTGGGGCGAGATCTTCGTCCAACAAGGGGCGCTCGAGAAAGCTGCCGGCATCCTCATGCCGGCGCAGCAGGGCATCGACCTGACCGCGAAGCGCAAGGTCGCTGCCGCAAACCTCTCGTAAATACGCTTCGCGCTCGACAGGCTCCGGTTTCTCGACCGCCGCGAGAAAAATCGATTTCACTTGCTTGAATTCGGCTCGCATGAGTCACCTTGGTTCTGGACGAACACGGCTTGGAGAATGTTCTGCGAAACCAATACTCCAAGCGCTGTTCGGGCCATCCGTGTCTCACGGAATTCACAGACACGCCCTCACTCCGCCTGAGCTTGCTTTCCGTTGCGAGCCTCAATCTGCTTCTCAATTTCCTTGAGTCGATGGTCGAAAAGCGAGAACCTTTCCGTCGACATTTCTCCGGCCCTAACAGCCCGCTTGGCCAAAATTCGAAAAGTAGGCGGGATCGCACCGCTTGCCCCCGGGCAATGGAATCCCAAGGGCCACCGCCTTGGCATCGCTTGCCATGCGGTCGATGAAGGGATCGCGGGCGTTCCTCCACGCCAGTTCGACGGATGCGCGAAACTTGTAATCACGCGCCCACCAGAGCGCCGTCCGCTCCGGTACGCCGTTCTTCCGCGCCCACTCGGTGACAGACTCACCCCGTTTGATGGCACGTGTGAGCCTGCCCTTCTTGGCTCCTAAAACATGTGCTTTTCCCACGAATCACCTTTGCCTTTCCACTTCACGCACCGGGTGCAATCAATGCCCGTGCGTGTTCTTTTCTCGCCCCAACTGCGGATCCCAGCCCCGGCCGACACGACCGGCCCAAAAAACAGACGGAAATCCTTGGAAGTGACTGCGGCGATACATAGTGAACAACAACGTGGTCTTGCTGTGCCAATTTGCCGCGCCTATTTGCCACTTTTTTTCGGCATCGCCAAACGCTACTCAGATCTTTCCCGATCCTCTTGATTCGGTTCAACATGCGGCGCACGGTATCCGTCCTCGATGACCGCCGCGCACGTCCAAAAGTGGCAAAAAGTGGCAGGTTTTCGACCGTGTTTTCAGCATCCGTACACTGGTGTAAATCGCCAGGTAACATTCCTGCCGCCGCCGTGGGGGACGTGCCACCGCAGGTGGCGGAGGGGGATGGCGCAGCACCGAAGGCCGCGCATCCCGGCGCCGCCGACTATGCCACACGGATTGAGTCCCACCCCGCCGTCCGCCAGACGGTTGCGGGAGCTGTTCCTCCGAGCGTCCCAAGCGCGCACACTCCACCACGAATACCGCATGTAACAACGCCCCAACGCGATCAGCCTCCCTTTTGACCTGGCGACAAAACAACCGGGTAAAGAGCCTCCACTCGAATGATCTGCAAAAAAGCCTTCGCGGTTGCCAGATGAAAGAAGAATTCGTTCTTTCCGAGTGCACGCAGCGAGCTTCACGGCACGCATCCGTGAAGCCGCTCCGGCTCTCGGTCAACTCGGTCTTGGCCGCAGTGGCCGTCATCGCCATCGACCGCATGATGGTGCGAGTAGTATTTCCTACAACGCCGCCGCCGTCCGTTCCCCAAGCGACATCAAGGTTTACGATGATCATCGGCCCACACCAGCTCCTACCAACGCCCGCGAAGGCCGCGAAAATCAAGGGTGGCTCGTAAGATCTCGCAAAACCTGCGTACTACAACTGAGGTCAAAACTCCATGAGTGATCCGCCGCCCACGCGGCCCAGCCTGCTGGTGCGCATCCGGGACCCTCGCGACGGCGTGGCGTGGGGCGAGTTCGTCGACATCTACGGGCCTCTGGTCTATGACTATGGCCGCCGTCGCGGCCTCCAGGACGCTGACGCGGCCGACCTGACACAGGACGTCCTCCGGGCGGTGGCAGCCACGGCCGAACGATTCGCGTACGACCCGGCACGCGGGGCGTTCCGGAGCTGGCTCTTCACCGTGACGCGGACGAAACTCCTGGATTCCGTGCGCAGGCGACGGCCCGGCGACCGGGGAACCGGCGACTCGGATGTCCACAAGCACCTGGAAGCGAAGGAAGTCGGATACGCCGACGGCATCGACGAAGGCCAGGAAGGGGAAGGGCTCGAGTGGGACCAAGCGTTCGGTCAGCGGCTGCTCGACTGGGCTGCGGAGCAAATCCGCAACGAGTTCCGGCCGACGACCTGGCGGGCGTTCTGGCTTTGCGCAGTCGAAGGATGCGCCCCCAGCGAGGCGTCGGCCTCGCTGGGGATGAGCATCGGAGCCGTGTATGCGGCCAAATGCCGCGTGCTGGCGCGCCTGCGGGAAGAGATCGGTCGGGCACGGCGGGACGGCCTGCCTGATTAGTGTCGCGGGAGGTCCGAATGGCGTTGGCGGATAATTGTCCCGAAACAGAACGACTCGACGCGTGGGTCTCCGGAACCCTGCCGGACGACGAACGGGAGGTGCTCGTCGCGCATCTCGACGCCTGCGGACCGTGCCGGGAGAAACTGGACGGGCTCCTCTCCGCGGCCGAGATCCTGGGAGGCCTGAAGCCCGGCGCAGGCGATGATGGCGGGGGGCGCGGTCCGGCGCTCCGGGCGGCCTTGGCCTCCCTGAAGCGCGAGTTGTCGGGGAACCCGAGCTCCAACCAGACGACCGAGCATGCCCCGGCGATGCAAACGACGGTCGCCGGGTCGCCGCCGCTGAGTCGATCCACGCCCGGCTCTCGTGACCCAACGGAATCGCCAGGTCGCATCGGCCCCTATGAGGTGATCGAGCGAGTCGGCCGCGGCGGCATGGGCGAGGTCTTCCGGGCGATGGACCCCGCGCTCGACCGCGTTGTCGCCGTCAAGATCCTCGCCCCGGCCATGGCCGACGACCCGGAGGCCCGCCGCCGCTTCCTCCGCGAGGCGCGGGCAGCCGCGGCCGTCTGCCACGAGCACGTCGTCACCATTCACGCGGTCGACGATTCGGGGAATCTCCCTTACCTCATCATGCAGTTCGTCGCCGGGAGGTCGCTCCAGGAGAAGATCGACCGCGAGGGCCCGCTGGGCCTGAAAGAGATCCTCCGTATCGGGATGCAGGTCGCCTCGGGCCTGGCGGCTGCCCACGCGCAGGGGTTGGTGCACCGCGACATCAAGCCGGCCAATATCCTGCTGGAAAACGGCGTCGAGCGGGTCAAGATCACGGACTTCGGCCTCGCGCGTGCGGCCAGCGACCCTGGCCTGACCCGGAGCGGCTCGATCGCGGGCACCCCGAACTACATGTCCCCGGAGCAAGCCCGCGGCGAGGCTCTCGGCCCGCGATCCGACCTGTTCAGCTTGGGCGGCGTGCTCTACGCCATGGCCACGGGCGAGCCCCCGTTCGCGGCCGACTCGGCCTATGCAGTCCTCCGTCGCGTCTGCGACGACGCCCCGCGGCCGATCCGCGAATTGAACCCCGAGTCGCCCGACTGGCTCGCCGCGACGATCGGGCGGCTGATGGCGAAGAATCAGGAAGGACGATTCGCGACCGCCGATGAGGTCGCAGAACTGCTCCGTGGACGTCTGGCGGAGCTACAAGGGCCGACACCGCCGGCCCCCGAGCCAGCCCGCCCGTCCGGTTCCAAGGTAGAGGCGGAAGGTTCCTTGGCTGACGCTCGCCCTGGCGTCGCTCGTCGCGCTCGCTGCCGTCATCGCCGGTCTCGCCTACTTCCGGCCCGACCGGCGTGCCGAGAGCCCACCCGCCCCTCGGCCACCGGTTCCACCCGCGGCCTTCGCTGCCCGACTCGGCCGCGGCTGGCAGTACGCCAAGGCCGAGGACTGGCACCAAGCGCTGGCCGAATTCGACGCAGCCGTCGGCCTCGCCCCCGATGACGCAACAGCGCACGAGGCGCGGGCCTTCGCGCGGCTGAAGGTCCGGGACTTTCGCGGCGCGATCGCCGACTGCGACGAGGCGCTCAGGCTCAACCCTGGTCTGACGAACGCCTACTTCCACCGCGGCTCGGCCTTCAACGAGCTCGGCGAATGGGGCAAAGGCCGCGCCGAGTTCGATGAGTTCATCCGCCGCGTCCCGAGCGAGCCCTGGTCCCATTATCATCGCGCCACCAGCCGCCACAACCTGGGCGACCTCGACGGGGCGGTGGCCGACTTCAACGTGGCGATCGAGCTGAACCCGGAGGTCCCCCTCTTCTACGGCGAACGCGCGCTGGCTCTCGGTATGACAGGCCAACCCGAACGGGCCCTGGCCGACGTCGAAAAGGCGCTCCGATCCGCGCCCGACAATCGGAGCTACCTGCGCCTGCGGGGCTGGGTTCGGGCTCACCGCGGCGACTATGAGGGTGCCCTGGCCGACTACGGGCGGGCCTTCGAAGGTCGCGCCCTTGGACGTGATCAAGCTGGCCGACCGGGCGTCCGTCGAGGCGCTCGCGGGCCTTCACAAGGTTGCCGAGGCCGACTTCGAGTCGGCCCTGCGACTGGACCCGACGAACGCCTGGGTCCGCGCCCGCCGCGCCCTGTATCTGCACGCCGCGAGGGGCGATCACAAGCGGGCGATCGCCGACTGCGACGAGGCGCTCCGGCTCAGCCCGGGCCACGTCGAGGCGTCCCTGAATCGAGGACTCGCATTGCTGGCGCTCGGCGAATTCCGCTCTGCGATCGCCGACTTCGACCGGGCGCTCGACTCCCGCCAGAAAGGCTCCATGACCTTTGTCGGTCGGTTCTCCACCCGCTACCCCGAGCTCTATCGCGCCCGGTCCGAGGCCCGCCGGCGACTGGGCGACCTCGACGGCGCCCTGGTCGACCTCGATGCGGCGCTCGGCCTGAACCCCGACGACGCCGAGGCCCGGGCCCGCCGCGGACACGTCTATGCCGCCCGGCGGGACTTCGCCCGGGCTATTGCCGACTTTGACCGGGCCATCGCCCTCGGCCGAGGCGACGCTGACATCTACAAAGCCCGCGGCGACGCCCGTGCCGCCGCCGGTGACGAGGCCGGCGCTCGCTCTGACCGCGAACGCTCCGACCAGCTAAGAGCGAAGGACCGACCATCCTAAGAAAGTCTCCCTGCAATCGAGTCAACCCCGCCACCCTCCAAGACGTGATCGTTGTCTTCTCTCACCAAGAGGAAATACTCATGCTTCGCCTTTCGCGCCGTCGCCAAATGAGTTCCGCCGTCCGCCGCGAGTCCGTGTACCGTCCCCGGGTGGAGTCGATGGAGGATCGTCTGCTGATGGCCGTCATCACCGTGACCAGCACGGGAGACACGATCGGTGCGCCCGGCGGTTCGGTGACGCTGCGGGAGGCGATCACGGCGGCCAACAGCCACAAGAACATCGGCAATGTCGTCGCCGTCGGCGCCTATGGAACGGATGACACCATCGCGTTTGACATTCCGGGCCCGGGCGTGCATACGATCGCGCCGACTTCCCCACTGCCGGTGATCACCGACCCGCTGACGATCGACGGCTATACCCAGCCTGGCTCCGCCCCCAACACCAACCCGTTTGGCCACGGATTGAACGCCACGCTTTTGATCGAGCTCGTAGGCACCGGTGCCGGTACAGGGGCGTCGGGGCTGAACCTGGCGCGGGCTCCTCCGGCAGCAAGATCGACGGGTTGGCGATTAATCAGTTCAGCGGCGATGGCATTCTCGTAGCATCGAACGGCAACACGGTCGCGGGCAACTTTGTCGGGACCGACCCCACCGGAAACGTCGGCCCTGGGCAATGGGCAGGGGATCGACGTCCTCGGCCTGAACAACACGATCGGCGGCACGGTCGCCGCGGACCGAAACCTTGCGTCCGGGAACGCCGCCGGCTCGGGGGTGTTCATCGATGGCGGCTCGGCCAACGTCGTTCAAGGCAACCTGATCGGCACGAACGCCGCCGGCACCGCCGTCTTGGCGAACGGCGGCGGCATCACGCTCGACAACGCCCCGAACAACACGATCGGCGGCACGGCGGCCGGCGCGGGCAATGTGCTCTCGGGCAGCACCTACGATGGCCTCGTGATCTACTCCACCGCGGCGTCGGCAAGCATCGTCCAGGGCAACCTGATCGGCACGAACGCCGCCGGCACCGCCGCCCTGGCGAACCTCCGCTTCGGCATCTACGTCCTCTCCCCGAACAACACGATCGGCGGCACCGTGCCGGGCGCGGCCAACGTCATCTCCGGCAACAGCCTCGCCGGGATCGACTTCGGTGACTCTGCCGTCGACAACGCCTTGCAGGGCAACAAGATCGGCGTCGCCATCGACGGCGTGAGCCCGCTCGGGAACGCGGACGACGGCGTCGAATTTGGTGACCCTTCCGGCGGCAGTGGGCCTGACAACGGGAACGTCGTCGGTGGAACCACGCCGGGGACCGGCAATACGATCGCCTTCAATGACGTCGGCGTGGCGTACGGCAGCGGAGGAGTCGCCCTGGGTAACTCCATCTTCTCGAACAGGTTTGCAGGGATCGAGATCCTTGGCGCGGCGTCACCGTCACTCACTTCGGTCTCCGTGACCAGCGCGGGCATCCAGGTGTCTGGCTCGTTGAGCGGTGCTGAGGCGAGCTCCGATTACCGCATCGAGTTCTTCTCGAACAGCGAGCTCGCGGCCAACGGGACCGAACAGGGCCGGACCTTCCTCGGCGCGATCACGCTCCACACTGCCGCCGCCGGCGCGACCTCCTTCACTGCCAACGTCAACGCCCCCCCCGCCGGTCAGGATTTCGTGACCGCGACCGCCACCACCTTCGCCGGTAACCAGACCTCGCAGTTCGCCACTCCCGTCGTCTCGGACGCCGCCTTCACCGTCACCAGCACGACCGAGTCCGGCAACAGCCTTCGCGAGGCCATCCTGGCCGCGAACGCCGTTCCCGGCACCCACACGATCACCTTCAATATCCCCGCGAACGACCCGAACCACGACTACTACCGCAACGATGGCGTTTCCGGCCAGGTCACGCTCGCCGACGTGGCCACGACCACCGCCACCGATGATGCCTCTATCGCCGGCATCGACCCCGACTGGCCCCACAGTTGGTATTCGATCCAGCTCACGTCCGCCCTTGCCGGCCATCACCAACCCGATCGTCATCGACGGCTATGTCTCAATCAGGCTCGATCGCCAACACCAACCCCGTCGGCCAGGGCCTGAGCTCGGTCCTCAAGATCGAGATCAATGGTGAGAATGCCGGCGTGCTCAGCAACGGCCTGATCCAGATCACGGGCGGTGACAGCACCGTGGAGGGCCTGGTCATCAACCGCACGCAAGGGGCCGAGATCGATCTGGTCACCGGCAACGATTCGGTCGTGGGCAACATTCTCGGCGCCGACGTCTCCGGCACGGCGGCCTTCCCCGTGAACAGCTCCACCGGCATCCAGATCGGGTCCTTGAGCAACACCATCGGCGGGACCACGCCGGCCGCCCGCAACCTGATCTCGGCCAATTTTGGCTATGGCATCGTCTACTCCGCAACGAGCCAGTCCGGGACCAGTAACCAGGTGCAGGGCAACCTGATCGGCACCGACCGCACCGGCACGCGAGCCCTCGGTAACCAGAGCGGAGGCATCTCGGGCGAGGCGGGCAGCTTTATCGTGGGCGGCTCCGAGGCTGGGGCGGGCAACCTGATCTCCGGGAACGGGGGCATCGGGGTGGCCAGCAAAAACGCGATGGTCCAGGGAAACTTCATCGGCACCGACGTGACCGGCACGCTGGCCCTCGGCAACCTCGAGGGCGTGGAAATCTCGGGGAACGTCACGCTCACGCAAAACTTGATCGAGTTCAACGCCGAATTCGGTCTGGACGCCCTTGCCGGCGGCAACTCCATCACGAATAACACGATCGCGTTCAACGGCACGATTAACACGGGTGCGTTCAACTCCACGGGGGTAATCGCCACCGGCGGCAACCTCATCAGCCAGAACGCGATCTTCTCGAACGTCGGTCCCGACCTCGCCCTGGGCGGACTCAACGCCCCCCCGCCCGACTCCGACGGCATCCAGAACTATCCGATCCTGGGATCGGTCGCCGCCTCCGGCCCCGGGACGCAGGTCACGGGGGTGCTCGACAGCCTGCCCAGCTCGAACTTCCGCCTGGAGTTCTTCGCCGACTCCGAACGCAACGACACTCCTCCGTTCGGCGGGGCACTGCCGGGCGAGTTCGGCGGCGGCCAGACGTTCCTCGGCTCGCTCAACGTGACGACCGACGCGAACGGCCACGCGAGCTTCACGGCCAACCTCCCCGCCCTGCCCGCCGGCCAGCCGTTCGTGGACGCCACCGCGACCGACATCACCGACACCGGCTCGGGGCCGCTCAACAGCACCTCCGGGTTCTCCCCCATCGCCGCCCTGGGCGGGCCAAGCTTCGTCGTCACCAACACCGGCGACACCGGCTTGGGAACCTTGCGCGAGGCGATCTTCGACGCCAACCTCACGCCCGGTGCCCACACGATCACCTTCGACATCCCCGCCACCGACCCGCGTCACTTCTACTACCGCAACGACGGCGTCGCCGGCCAGGTGTCCCAGGCCGACATCGCCGTCACGACCGCGACCAGCGACGCGAACATCGCCGGCATCGACCCCGACTGGCCGTTTAGTTGGTTCTCGATCCTGCCCAGCCAAGACTTGCCGGAGATTGAGAACACAGTCACCATCGACGGCTACTCCCAGCCCGGCAGCGTCGAGAACACCCTCCCCGCTCTCGGGGCCTTGAACACCGTCTTGAAGATCGAGCTGGACGGCACGAGCGCGCCGGGCGTCGGGCTGAACGTGGGGATCCTCGACAGCTCGCACGACGCCAGCAACAGCCGGATCGACGGGCTTGCGATCAACCGCTTCGGCGGCGATGGGATTGACGTCAACACACTGAACGGCGGGGTCGTGATCGCGGGGGACTTCATCGGCACGGACGTGTCGGGCCTACTCGACCTCGGCAACGGGGGGAACGGCGTGCATCTCGACTACGAGGAGAACGACCAGATCGGTGGCGATGCGCCGGGCGACAGCAACCTGATCTCGGGCAACGAGTCGAACGGCGTCGATCTGGTTGAATCGGGGGCCGATGTGGTCGGCAACGTGATCGGCGTAGACCGGAGGGCCCAGGAGGCGATCGTCAACGGCGTGGGCGGAATCGAGATCCACAGCGACGACGGCGTGGATGCGGACGCCTCGAGCTCGGCCGACGCCCCGCCAATCCCGCCCGACCAGAATCCGGCATTGGAAGACAATCTGGCGAATCGCATCATACTCCGTCGCAACTTTGTCGCCTATCGGATCTACGGCGTTGCGTTCTCGAAGCTCAAATCGAAACCTCAGAAGGTCGTTTTATTGATCGCCGATGTTGTCGGCGTAGGAGTCCCGATGAAAAGCATCGGCAGCACGGCCGTCGGTGCGTCCGCCAAGGGCACAGTGCCTACCTCGGAGGTGATCACCCCGATCGACTTCGATCTCGGCCTTGACGGCGTCACTCCGAACGACCCGGGCGACAACTACGATGGACCCACCGGGCTCGAGAATTTCCCGGTCCTCACGTCGGCCGTGAGGGGGGTGCAAACCGTGATCGCGGGCACGCTCAATAGCCTGCCCGGCCAGGGATACGAGCTCGATTTCTACTCGAGCGTTGATGGGCCCTCTCCCATCTCCGGCCCGGCCGCCCGCTATCTCGGCTCGGTCGACGTGAACACCGACTCCGACGGCAACGCGGCGTTCTCGTTCGCGACCTCCTTGGCCGTCGGTAACCTCGTGACGGCGACCGCCACAAGGTTTGCGTACGGTACAGTCGTACCGTACGAGACCTCCGAGTTCTCGGCGGCCGTGGTTGTCGATCTGACTGGGCCGACGATCTCGAACGTGCTGCTCCCGAACCCGAAGGCCAAGACGACGCCCCTGTTACTGACCTTCTCCCAGGACCTGGACCTCGCCAGTGCGGTGAACCTCGCCAATTACATCCTGGTCACGGCCGGTCCCGACAAGCGGTTTGGCACCAAGGACGACAAGAAAATCGCTCTGCGATCGGCGACTTATAACCCGATAACGCACACGGTGACGCTCTTGCCCCGCAAGAAGCTCTCGGTCGGCGTCAAGTACCGCCTCACCGTCAACGGCACCTCCGCCAGTGGGGTCGAAGACCTCGCCGGTAACCTGCTCGATGCCAATCTCGACGGCCGCGTCTCGGGGAACTATGTCGATATCTTCAAGCTCGCGCTGCCGAAAGTCCGGCGTCGGTCTTGAAGGGAAGCACTCCGTGAGTGGCGTCTGTGATGGCCGAGGCCGCGCGTCAGCCCGTATCGTCTGTGCCCAGCTCCTCAAGCAGCCAGGCCCGGGCGAACGTCCATTGCCGGTAAGCGGTCGCTCGAGAGATGCCCAGGCTCGCGGCAGCCTCCTCGACGGAAAGCCCCGCAAAATACCGAACCTGGACCAGCCGGGCTGCTTCCGGGTCGTGAGCAGCCAGCCGACCGAGTGCCTCGTCGAGCGCGAGCAGATCATCGGCTCGATCGGGCGGCGCGGGCCGGTCGTCGTGCAGCTCGACGCGCCGGCGCCCGCCCCCGTGCTTCTCCCGCCGCTTGCGCCGGGCCCTGTCGACCAGGATGTGCCTCATCGCCTCGGCCGCCACCGCGAAGAAGTGGCCTGCGCCGGCATACGGGCGGTCCTCGCCGGGACCAATCATTTTGAGATACGCTTCGTGCACCAGCGCCGTGGCATCGAGCGTCTGGCCCGGCGCTTCACGGGCGAGCTTCTGCCGCGCCAGCTTGCGCAGCTCATCGTAGAGCAGCGGAAGCAACTCGCCCGCCGCGTGCGGGTCGCCGTCCTTGATCGACTGCAACAGCCTGTTGGCGTCTCTCATGGCTCCAGCTAGCGTGGATGCCTACAACCTCCGCTGCCTATCCTATCCAGCCTGGCCGATCAATCCAATGACCCGGATAGCGGCCCAATTGATCGGGCGGTACGTCCCGCGGATGTTGATCGAGAACAACATCTCCAGACTCGCCGCGGGCGGAATCCGGACGAACCAAAACAACACCCATTGACTTCCACACTTCACGATGTTGAATTGTCGAGCTGGATGAGACCTCGATCGCTGACGCCGATCAGGGCACTGATTGAAGGTCAGATTGACGCGTGCGCCATGGACTGCCAGACCAGTGCAGGTCCGGGAAGAATTACACCGAGGGAGGAAACGATGTCCAAGACTTTGCGACTGTGTGCGATCGCGGCCTTCGTTTTCCTGGCGCGCTCGACGGCGATCCAGGCGCAGGGCCTCCCAGATGTCCCCGTGGGCACCGTCTTGACGGAGGTCATGATGGATGTCCAGGGTTCGGAGGCGCAGCTCTACGGCGCGATGTTGGGCGTTAACCCGACGACGCCTCAAACGTTGAGCGGGACCAGCTCGACCGACCTCTCGACAGGAAGCTTCTCCTTCAGCCTGAACCCGGGCCAGACCTACCTCGGGGAGTCGATCAGCGACGTCATCACGGGTCAATTCAACTCCACGACTGACATTTGGGACTGGTCCAGCATGGGATCATTGGGATCGCTGAAGTGGAAGGCGATGGGGGAGATCCAGGCGGTCGAAATCAATGCCAACGGGCCGAGATGGGGCCTTCGCTCGTACGAGAGAGTTTATGCGCTCCTGAGTTTCCCGCCCAAATACATCTACCAGGCGACAGACAGGGTCAACATCATCGGCGGGGCAAACGGGAAGCCGGCATTCAGCATCAAGAGCGCTGACTTCAAGAACCCGGGTGGGGCCGGCCTGGGGTTCTCCACTGGCAAGGACATTTTCGACCCCGTGACGGGACAGTACAGGTTTGTGGATGACTTCAAACCAGGTCCAAACTCCGGCCTCACGCCCCTTGCGTTCCAGGAAATGACAACGGGCATCACGCCCGTCGCTGGCGGCTCGGGGACGTACACCACGACGATCCAAAGCATCCCGGAACCTTCGACGCTCTTGATGGCCCTGATCGGCATGGGGATCACGCTGGGTGTCGCCCGGCGATGCCGAGCCCCGGGAGGCCGCTGGGCCACGATGTCGGGAGCCGCGAAAAGGACCGCGCATTGAGTAGGTTAGGCTTTAGCCTGACATTCGAAGTACGTCAGGCTTTAGCCTGACATTCGAAGTACGTCAGGCTTTAGCCTGACATTCCGAAGTACGTCAGGCTTTAGCCTGACATTCCAAGTACGTCAGGCTTTAGCCTGACATTCCAAGTACGTCAGGCTTTAGCCTGACATTCCAAGTACGTCAGGCTTTAGCCTGACATTCGAAGTACGTCAGGCTTTAGCCTGACATTCCAAGTACGTCAGGCTTTAGCCTGACATTCGAAGTACGTCAGGCTTTAGCCTGACATTCCAAGTACGTCAGGCTTTAGCCTGACATTCGAAGTACGTCAGGCTTTAGCCTGACATTCCAAGTACGTCAGGCTTTAGCCTGACATTCGAAGTACGTCAGGCTTTAGCCTGACTTTTGTGCCCAAGCTCTTGCCGTCCCCACAGCGTCCTCCGCGGGTTCACTTAGTGCACGATTTCCAGGTCAGTGATGCCCGCCTCTGCTGTTGCTCCGGAGCCGCCGCTCGTCGTCGTCGCCGCCGTAAGCTGCTGTGCCTGAAGGGCCGCCCGCCCGCGCTGGACTGCCGCGATGCCGGCCTCCGTGACGCGTGTGTGCTGCACCGAGACAATCACGAGGTGCGGCAGTGCCGTCAAATAGGCCAATCCGGCGTCCGTGACCGCGGTGCGGTCGAGCGTCACCTCCTCGAGATTGGTCAATCCCTTGAGGTATTTCACGCCCGCATCACCGACCGCCGTGCCTTTCAGCTCGAGCACTTTCAAGCTGGTCACGCTCGCGAGGTTTTCCACACCAACGTCGCCGAGTTTGGTCCCTTCGAGGCGAACCTCCTCAAGCCGTTGCGCACCCTTGAGATGAACCAGGCCGACGCCGGTAATCTTCGTTCCATACAGCGATAGGCGAGCCAGCACAGGAAATTTCGCGAGCACCGATAGTCCCTGATCATCAATCGCCGTGTGGTCGAGTTTCAGGTCTTCCAGCTTGCTCAATCTACTTAACGAGGCCAGCCCCGTGCCGTCGATTGCGGTGCCGCTCAGGTTGAGATCGGTAAGCTCGGTGAGACCCTCGATACTCGCCAGCGCGGCGTTATCGACGTTGGTTCCCATCAAATTCAACGATTGGAGCTTCTTGAGGTGCGCCAGGTCCGATAGCGCTCCGGGACTCAGCCGCGAGCGAACGAGTGTCAGATCTTCAAGCTGGTCGAGGTGTGCGAGGAATTCCAGACTTTGACGATCGTTGAGCACCAGACCACTGAGTCGCAGCGACTTGAGCCGTTTGAGCCTGCCGATCTGTTCGAGTAGATCCACCGGCGCTCGTCCCGGCAGCCTGACCGACGTGACGTTACCGAAGCAGTCCACGCCGAGCAACGACACCAGCCAGGCCGGGGCATCGGGCCCGTCCTCTTCGCGCGAAGTGCCGGACCACCCGAAGTAGATCAGCCATTCCGGAAACCCCGGTATCGTGAAGGGGGAAGCTGATCGAATCGCGCCTTCTTCCTCCCAGTCGTAAGTCACGCTCCCGCGGGCCTCTTTGATCGCGGCGACGGCATCGCGCTGCGTGCGAGCATTCCACCGCAACCCGAAGACCCCACCAGCGACGATCGCGAGCACAACGCCCGCAACGCCCGCGCAGAGCTTGGCCCAGAACCGCGGAGAACGCCACGACGGGCCCGGATTTCGGTTCACGTCCCCTCCTGCTCACTCACTCATCCCTCGTCAGGGTGCCTCCGTCCCGCGCTCCATCATCCCGCCTCGCCCTGCGTTCTTCAATGCCGCGCGCCCGCTGACACTGGCTGTGCGACTGATCCGTTGTAGCAGGCACACGCCGTGTGCCGTCCGCACTTGTTGGGCGCGGGTCTCCAGACCCCGCCCCATAGTCGCCCTTCGCTCCGCGAAGGGACTTCTTGTCTGTTGGGCGCGGGTCTCCAGACGTCTCCAGACCCCGCCCTCTGCGCAACCGAAGGTCTCCCGGCTACCCCACAAGCGTTGGATCAAGAACGCACTCTTGGGCGGCACTAGCTCTCCCAAAATCAAGCAACCAACGAGTGTGGATCCGCATTCGTCGATGCCGCCGGATGTTCCGTCTATCCCTCCAAACCCTCAAAGCCAGTACGTTCGCCGCGCGAATTGACATCCCGCAAGTGATTTCCGTCGTCGCTAAACCGACAAAGAATGCGGGCGGATGGAAGGACCCGTTCGGTCCCGCGTGGGGGGGCGTCAGTCAATGGAAGACGATTCGGCGCGCCGAGCGCGCACAATCAGGCACGATCAGCCCGCCGAGGCCGACGTGCCCAAGCCCGTCTGGAAATTCGACGGCCTCGGCTTGCGCTCGCGTTCGCAAGCCCGTCCCTGGGTGCTCTCCACCATTCTGATCTGCGGCTTCACGATCTGGGGTTTTGCCTTCATCGGCCCCAACGGCCGCATCCCTCCGCTTCACACCGAAGCTGCACCGAACGGATTTCACCGTATTCACGGAGGCCGGAGCAGCCTTCTTCGACGGGCGCGAACCCCTACGCCGTGACCAACCCTCGCGGCTGGCATTATCTGTATCCTCCGCTTTTTGCGCTCCTCGTTGCACCACTCTCGATCTTCGACACGGAATCCCAGGTCCTCTTCTGGTACGCCCTGAACGTGGCATTCACGTTCGGGTGTTTTGCAGAGAGCCGGCGCCTCTGGCTTAGTATCGCTGGCCCCCAGAAGCCCGAGTTCCGCCGGATCGCGATCTGCGCAGCCCTCGCCGTGGTTCTGCCGTTCCTCGACTGCATGCAAGCCGGCCAGTTAGGGATCGCGATCCTCTACTTTCTGATGCTGGGTTCTCGCCTGGTGCTTCAAAGTCAAAGGCGGGCGATCTGGTTCCTGGGGGGTCTCACGCTGGCCCTGCCCGCGAGCGTGAAGCTCGTACCGGCGCTTCCCGTGGTATTTCTACTGGCTCAGCAGTGGCTATCCGTCCTGTTTCCACTCCGCGGCGACCGCCCCTGGGCTCGAGCGATCACCTCGTCCGCGGGCGTTTCGGCGGGCGCGGTTCTCTATTTGCTGCTCATTCCCGCTTCAATCATCGGTTGGCAGAAGAACTTGCATTCTCTGGACGTATGGCAGAAACAGATCGTGATGAATGAGCGCGTTGGCCCCGATGCGAATTTCAACGTCCACAGCTACCGCAACCAGAGCCTGACCAACGGCGTCTACCTCTTGAGTAGGACGACTCGGGGGATATCTGCGAACGTATCCAATCCAGTGCGAGTCTTAAATGGGGTGCTTCTGATCCTGCTCTTGGCGGTGGCCGCAACAGTGGGCCGGCGCGGCAACGGCTTGGACGCATTTTCGGCGTTCGGGCTGGCGCCGTGTGCCATGCTCTTGGTCTCGCCGATCGCGTGGGGCCATTACTTCATGGCCGAGCTACCCGCCCTGCTCTGCGTGCCGACTTGGCTGTCGAGACGGGGGATGCCCCGTGCGGCGAGGATTGCGGCGATCTTGCCCGCGCTGCTCTCGTGGTCGTATTACCTGGCGATGCCGCAGGTCGGCGGCCTCGGGCTCTTGGGCTTGGGGACCGCCGCGTGGTTTTTGGGTGTGTGTGGGTTGCTCGTTTGGCCGGAGGTATTGGGCGTGAGAGAGAGCGATGGGCTAGGCTCGGTTCAGGAGCGCGGGGTCGCGGCGGTGTCGCGGCCGCACAGCGTTATTTCTTCGCATCCCATCTTTCGAGCACGCGGTGGCCGGCGTCGCCAAGAGTTGCCAGCATCTCGCGGGCGGTGAGTTGGCCGCCAAGAGTGCGGTCGGCTTGGGCCAGCCCTTCAGCCAGTTCACCGTCGCTCCAAGGTCCGCGCCGATACCAGGCCACGACCAATGCGGCGGGCCCTTCAAACCAGCCGGTTCGGTTCTTAAGCCAAATGTCGCAGTCGCCCCAGCTCTCGGGCGCAAAGGAATCGCGAGGAAGCAGGGGTAGAGTGAACAACGCCCGCGCAGCAACTTGACGTAGTGCGCTGAAATCCGAGTCATGCCATAGTTGAAACAACGAGCGGATGACGTCTGGCTCCGGTGGTACGTCGGGAAGCCCCCTCTCACCCATCCAACGCAGTGCCCACGTGGCGGCCAGTGCGAGCGGGGGATCTTCGAGCGCGAGCAGTCGGCCGATGGCGTCGCGAAGCCGCCCAAACCGCTCAACCAACAGAGCGCGATCCTCACCGGCGACGTCTCTGCTCGAGAAGGCCATATCCGCACATGTGAATGCAGATCGCGCCTGGCCGATGCGGTCTCCCGAATTCAAAAAGCGACCAAGTATCTCGGCCACGTCCTTTGAGAGTTCAGGAGGCCGACCCTGAAAAACCGACTCCAGCGAAAGGTCCCACACAGCGTCGCGGTACTCATCCCAACCCGCCGCGCTACCAAAGTACGTCGCCTCGGCGACCTCCTGAAAAACGTCCCCAAATTTTCCTCGCCGCAGATTGACCACGGAGCCTTCCAGTAATTGCTCGCTGCCGTGCCGCGCCATCTCCTGAAGGGCAGCCCGAAGCGTCGGAGGCGAAACTTGCACCTCGTCGAGGAGGCACTGTCGCAAAAGGACCACGCGCGGCTCACGGACGTCTTGTGAACCTAGATAACTGTTCTTGCGTTTTCTGCCCGCGCACAACTCACTCAGCCGCTTGATGAGCGGCTCCGCTTTGCGGCCCGCCAGGACGGACGCGAGAGCGATGACTTCACGCCATCTCTCTTCCTCGAAATGGGGCTCCAGTAACTCGACCAAGCTCTGGCCTTCGTCTCGGCCAGGATACTGTTCCTCAACCAGCCCGCGCGCCGCCAGGTATTCCTGGAAGGTCAAGTGCCGGAATTCGTGGATCGGCTGGAGCTCGCCGTCGATCCGTTCATGCCCCGTCTGCATCAACAAGCTGCTGCGGTATTCGATTCGCTGAACGAAGTTCTCGGGACTGATGCGAGTAAACTGTAATTCGGCCTGCAGCTCCTTCCGTGCGTCCTGTAGCAGTCTCAGCAACCGCCGGTGTCCCACTTGCTGAAGTCCCTTATACATCATGACACACGCCACGTACGAGAGTTGCGCGAGCGTCTCCTCCAGGTCCATCGGCTCGAAGCCTTCGGTGTTCCAGGTCCGAATCAGCACGCGCACAGCCTCGCGGTAAAGTTCCACCCGCCGAGTCGGTAGCTCGCCGCCCATGCAACGTCGGACGACCAGCAGCGTCGTCACCATCAGCGGGTTCTCTGCGAGCGAACGGATGCGCTCGTTGTTCCAGATCGTAGCCGCCAGGGCTTTCGCTTCGGCTCGGACCTTCTCATTGTCACCCACGACTTCGACATGCCAGCTTTCACAAAGGCGCCGCACATCAACTTCATCAAACGGCGCCAGGGTAACCTGCTCGCACGCACTTGCGACAACGCCCGCTACCTGGCGGTATCCCGCTTCACGCGATGTCACGACCATGGCCACCTGCGGAAACATCGCCAGGAACGTGCGCAAGTGACCGGCGAACGTCGTCCGCGCGCCTTCGTCGGAAATCTCGTCGAGTCCGTCGACAAGCAAGATCGCCCGCCCGGTGCGCAAAGCTTCGTCCACCTGATCCATAAACACAACGGCCTCGTCGTCTTTCATCCCCGCGTGCTTCGAAAGATCGCCGAGCAATTCTCGAATCGGCCGATGCGCTCGGTCGCGCAGCTCGCGACATCGTAGGAACAACGGAAGCCATTCCCGTTCGGGGAGGCCGTCGTCCGCCTCGACCCGTCGGTCCGGCATTGCATATGCCACTGCGAGCCGTTTCAGCAGAGTGCTCTTGCCGCCTCCTGGTTTCGCCAGAAGTGAAAAGCGTGAATGCGCGCCGAGAAACTCGCCAACCGGGGTGATCGTTTCTTTTGTCGGCTCGGTGCCCGTGTCGGGCACGTCCGTTGGAATCGTGACAACAACTTTTAACGGCACGAACAGTCGCTCTATTCTCATTCGTAATGCGCTCAGATCCGTATCCGCCGGCAAACCGTCGAGCTGAATATAGCCACACTCCGCGGTCAGCCATTGCCGATATCGGTTGAGCGTCGCCTTGGCAAGCGCTTCGCGATCCGGGGACGGCGAAGGCGGAGCGAGGTAACTGAGCGTATGCAGAGAGCCATCGCACTCCTGATCGCCTTTGATGATCTCTCTCGCGACGGCCCCGGCCAGCGGCGTGCCGTCTGCGTGAATGAGAGCGAAATGCGTTCGCTGTTTGCCGTGCGAATGAAACACGGCCCAGACATACCCGAAGTCATGCCCGAGCAATTCCGTCCCGTCCAACACTCCGTCCGTCATCCCGCAGTGTGCGGCACAACGACCGGCTTGGTGGGCGGCTTCCGCTTGGCTGATCAGAACCCGAATCCGGATCAGCTCCTCATCGGAACGCCTCGCGCCCGCACGAATGCCAAGCCAAGACCACCGACGACTGACAGCAGAGTCACGCCAGTCAACCACGGCGCGACCGGCCCGAAAGACCAGGCCAGACCACCGATCGCCAGAGCCTCAAGGTCCGACTTGACGGCAATCGTGAACAGCAAAGTCAAAAAGATACCAGAATAGGATGCCCGCCGCTTTACGTCCTCGAAGTCCCCGCCGCGCGACAGCATAACGGTGGCCATCAGCCCGTGCGTGAGATTCATGAATGGGACACGAAACACCGTGAAGAGCGACCTGCGTGCGAACATCATCTCTCTTGCAATCGGATTCAACAAAACAGGCACCTCAACCGGCAGCGCGGCGTAGCATGCAGCAACGACAAGAAATGGCACGCCAAACATCAGAACAGACACTGTGACGGTTGTCCTGGTCGTGGTGAGTCTCCTCAAAGTTCAATGCCCGCATGGACGCGACAAAAGACTGACGCAGATCAGTGGCCTCAGATTGGAACAGAAGTAAACGAAGCTAACGAAGAATTCCTCGAAACGGCAACCGCCTTGACTGCTCTGCACCTGAATCTGGAATGTCCCGCCGGCGCCGAGCCGATCCTCACTCCTCCGTGCCCTGTCCTGTCCGGTCTCCGCTTGCTTCTGGCCCTCATCTGCCCTCCCTCTTCGTTGCCTTCGCCACCTTCTGTTCAAAAGCGTTATAATCTGATGCGCACACATATTTATATTATAATTAACAATATGGCACCCCAAGGCTCGCTCTTTTCCGTCACCCCGACGGTGAAAGCGTTAATTGTTCCGTGGGCCAGCGAACCCGCCCGGCCCCCACCCCATTTTCCGACTACCCGGCCGCCCGTGTCGCCGAGGGTCGCCAGCGTCTCGCGCATAGCGACGTGAGACCCGTTGTAGTTCGCGACTCGCCTCGCCCTGTGAACCCGGTTCTTCGATCACCGAGCTGACACGGAAAAAGCCAAAACGCCCCGAACAGTATCTATCTCAACGTACACTAAAAACAACTTCCTGATTAATTCGATCGACATTCTGTTTTCTTCTTGACTTCTTCGCAATTCCTTCATACTCTGACTCGCACCGGTGACGAAGAGTTCCGCTTCGAGCCCACACATCGGGACGCGAAATCGCAAATGAGCGGCTGGAGAAATCCATGACACCGTTGCTGCGTGAATGGTCGACTGTCGAAAGCAACGAAATTGGTTTAAGGCAAGCGTTAATGCCTTGGGTGTACGACCTTAGGCCATTCGATTCAGCCGTTCAGTTGCCCGATTCGACCCGAAAGTACGTCGCATTCGACCATTTACAACGACCATTCGCGGTTGTGATTCTCTCGCCTCCGGTCGATTCCAACGTCGTCGCCAATAATCTGCAGAACGCGCAGCGGGCTCGTGAAGCGTTGGGACCGTTGGCCCACATCGTGCTCGAGCCAATGCAATCAAGCTCGGTTGATGGCCTCAGCTACGCAATCTTCCCACTCTGCCGCACCTTGAGCCAGGCGCGTCTCGCCCGAGCAGTGCAGCGGATCTGGCTTCGTGAATCCGTCCTGCGCTGGCTGGAGCAAGCGACGGCACGCACGCTCAGCTCGCCGACAGACGATGAGATCGCCGAGTTCTTCGCAACCCCGCTGGAATACCTTTCCAGCTTCATGAAGATGCCGGCGACCATCCGGGAATCGGCCGTTGCCGCGTTGCGCCGCCTTGATCACGCATCATGGGTGCCGAACTTCTGTCTGATGCACGGCGATCTTTGGACCGGCAACACCCTGCTCGCCCCGCGGGCTGAGTCATGGCACCAGTTTGTCCTGATCGATTGGGGTGATCTGATGGTTCGCGGCTATGGCATATACGATCTCGTCCGGTTTGCTGCCTCCACGCGGCTGGGTCGCGCGGCCCTGAGAAAAGAGGTCAAAGCCCACTGCCGGATTCTCGGCTGTGAAGCTGAAGACTGCGCAGCTATCTGACAGCCTACTTCGCTCGCTATGCCCTGGAACACTACGGCGAGGGCCGCGGCTATTTCCCGATCGAGAACTTTATCGGTAATGCCTTGAGTTGCTTGAATCATATTGATACATGCTTGAGATATTAACTAATGACATGCAGTGTATGTAAAGACGATGCGAGCCACCACCACGAGCTTCCCGATCAAACCTGCGAGCCGATCGACCGGTTGAGCGCGATCGCAGAGCAACAGGGCTGGCGTCGTGCCCTCGAAGAGGTGCTCGGACTCGATGCCGACCAGGCGCGATACGTCATCGATCCCGCCCGGCACCGGTTTGTGGGCATATTGCCCCTGAGCCTTGAGAGCACGGTCTTGGAGGTGGGTTCGAATCTCGGCCAGATCACCTGCGCGCTGGCGCAGAAAGCGGGGTTCGTGCACGGTATCGAGATCGCGCCCGAATCGGCCCGCTTTGCGGCAATACGCGCTCGACAGGAGGGCTATTCGAATGTGTCGATCGTGGCGGGCGGCAAAGATTGCCGGCTCCCGCATGAAGACGGGGCTTTCGATGGCGTCGTGATCAATCTCGTGCTCGAATGGTGCGCTGAGAGCGACATCGCCTCGGATCATCGAGAGATGCAGCGACGAATGCTCCAGGAATCAGCACGAGTGCTGAAACCCGACGGCTGGCTCTTCCTCACGACCAAGAATCGCCACGGGATCGGCTACTTGACCGGCGGCGCAGACGAGCACACTTTCGGCTGGGGGTTTGGACAGGCGCTTCCTCGACGCTTGCTCAAATGGCTAATGCGTCTGCGGGGCAAGACAAGAACGAAGGGGTTGATTCACTCGTATCCCGAGCTCTGCCGGCTCTTGACGGAAGCCGGGTTCTCGCAGTTCGAGCCCTTCTGGGCCGTCCCCGAATTCCGCTATCCAACCGAGCTGATCAGGGCCGATGCCAGTTCGATCAAGCAGGCACGTCGTCGCCCCGGTTTCGTCCAGGGCCCGAACCGGCGCACGCGAATCCTGATGCCCCTGGTACCCGCATCATTGGTCAAGTACGTCACGCCGGGCCTGATCTTCCTGGCCAGAAAAGCGAAGTCGACCGAGGTTCAGCGCTCCCTCACCTCCGGCTCCCATTGACATAAATCTCAGCCTCCGGAAGCGATCGCTTTAGCCTTTGGATAGCCTCGTCGCTCACCTGGGCGCCCTCGATTAGCACCTCGCGCAGAGACTTCATCGCGGCGATTTGGTCCAGCGACGCGTCCGTTATCTGCGGGCCGCCGATGTTCAGGGTCCGCAGGTTCGTTAGCCCCACCAGTTTGGCCAGTCCAACGTCTGTGCACGCCTCCGAGCCGATGCCAAGGTCCGTCAGGCCGGTCATCTTCGATAGGCTTGCGAGGCCGGCATCGGTGTAGGCACCGCCGCCGATGTAGAGCCGCGTCAAGCCGGTAAGCCGGCCGAGACTCGCCAGCCCGGCATCGTCCAGGAGCGTGTGGGGGATCACCAGCGACTTGAGCTTTTTCAGCCCGGCGAGGTGGACGAAGCCCGAGCCGGTAATGCTCGCCCCGGACAGATTGATTTCCTCGAGGTCTGGCAGCCCTCCCAGGTGGGCCAGCGTCGCGTCGGTCAAATACGGCACCCGCAGCAGCTCGAGCTTCTTGAGACTTCTCAGCTTGGCGAGATGCTTCACCCCTGCGTCGGTGACTTTGGGCTTGAAGCAGTAGAGCCTCTCGAGCAGATGGTCATGAGACAGCTCGGCCAGCCCTTCGTCGGTCATCACCGAGGATACCATCGCCAGCTCCTTCAACCGCTCACACGACCCCAGGGCGTCGATCTGATCGGCCGTGAGTTGACTCTGGGGGAAGGAGGCGGGATTGATGCTGCCGCCGAACCAGACAATCCGGGAGATCCCCCCGACTCCGTCGAAATCGACCGACGACAGCGAGGCCCGGATCGTCGCGTCCACCCATCGGCGACGAGCCTCCCGCTGCCTCTGGAGGGCAAACCAGCCCAGACCGCCGCCAACCACCAGAACTAACAGCATCAGCGTTCGCAGACTCATTCGCGTCGGGAATCGCCGGAGCTGTGCCGGAGAAAGGAGCTGCATCGCGATGCCCCACCGAGATTCGTGTTGGTGTCGCTTGTTCTTACGGATGTCGGAGGATTCCATCCTATCCGCCATGTGTTCCGGATTCAACGGGGCCGTTTGGGCGATACCTTGCAAGCCCGGGCTCGACCGGCCGCTGAGGCTCACCGCTTCTTCTCGAGCGCCTGCACCCGCTTCTCCAGCCGGTCCAGCCGCTCCAGGATCGAGCCGAGCTTCTCTTCGGACGTCGACTCAAGGGTAAGCGTGAGCCCCTCCTTGACCCGCCACTGGTAGTCTTTCACGGAGTTCACCGCCCGTAGCGAATAACGCACATTCTTGGCCATCTTGGCGAAATCTTCCTGCGCAATCGCAAGCTGCATTTCGCGAACGTTCGCGTTCGGGTCGGTGACGTACCACGTCGTCAGTTTACAGTGGACTTCCGGGTGCCCCTCGGCAGACAGCGCGAAGTTGTTGTCAGCTCGCTGCATGAATTGTCTGTACTGGACGTAGCTGACATCGCCAAACCACTCCACACCATGGATCCAGAAACGTCCGCCCCCTTGCTCGGCATTGCTGGCTACCGCCCGCACCTGCGCCGGCGCGTCCTTTGCGTCAGCCCAGTAAGCCCTGTCTATCGTGATCTGCTTGTGCTCCTTGACCGGCGGGTTCGCGACTTTGGCAAATCGTCCGAAGTGGTCGCTAACGGCAACCGCTGTGTAGGGATTACTGTGCTTGAACTCGCCGCCACGCTTGCGCAGGCCATACCGCGCGCCCCACGTCGCCGCCAGCCCGGCCTCGCTCAGATCATTGAACGTGTGCACGTGGACCATCAGCCCCAGATACCCTGAATCGAGCACATTCTGCCCGAGCGCGCTATAGTTCAGCCGCCGCCAGCGATTGCCCACGAACACCTCGAGAAACGTGTGCGCCGCGAAGCTTTTGCCGCCAGCAGAAATCCCGGCCATCGCCGTGCTGCGAACCTGGTGGTGAGTAAGGAACAGGCCGGAAATAAGTTCCCGATTTTAAAGCTGGCGACAGTTCGGCGCGGGTCTCCGACCCCGCCGTCCGCCTGACCGAAGGTCTCCCGCCCTTGCGGATCCGGTCGCGAGAATTCGAGGAGATTATTCTCGACCCATTCCTAAGCCCCCGGCTCACGAGCGCAAGCTGCTCTTGGTCAGACGCATCCACGAGCGGGATCGCAATGATGAGCCTCGTCGGGATGCCAACGGCGCGCAACACCGTCGCCTGCGCCACAGCCGCCGAAGTGCAGGTGCCATAGATCTTGCGGTTGAACATCTCCTTGCCGAATAGCTCACTGGCAAACTGCTCCGGCACCGACCAATCCGGGCTCCCTTTCTCGCGCTCGAACGCTTGCTCGAGCCCAGGGAATATAGCGGCTTTACCATCGGGAAAATGCACGTAATACGTGCAAAACATGTTCCGGTGCCTGGCCCTGGAGTACATCCAGCGCGATACCCGCTCGACGACTTCCTTGTCGGTCAGCTTCTCCGGGTCGATGCCCGAGCCGTGCAGCTCCGCCAGAAGCTGCTCGCGCATCGACGCGTCCCAGTTCGTGGTCACCCCGGGTGAGAGGAATTCGCTCATACCCGCGTAATCCGTGCGCCAGCTCGCGTTCCCTGTAATCGCGCCGGCGCACGTGTTGAGCGGATAGATGACGACTTCGAGCTCGGCGTAATCCTTCGTCTCGGCGATGACCCGCACGTCCTGGTAATCGTCGGTGAGAGCCGCGAGGTTGTACGGCGGCATCACGCGAATCACCGCACGCACGCTGTAGTTAAACTCGCGCCGCTCTGACCAATCACCGTCCGGCGTGCCCTCACCGGCCGTAACCTTCTTCGCCGGGTCCGTGCGATATTTGTGCACTTCCTGGAAGTCGGAAAGGCCGTCGCCGTCGGAGTCGCGATCCCCCTTCTGGGCGGCCGCGGGGTCATCAGCGGCGGCGAAACAGTCGAGCTCGCCGGCGAGTGCCATGACTGCGATCAACAGGATCTTGGAGGGCATGGTGCGAATGAGCATCGTCTCGAACTCCCTCAGTAGTACTGCCCCACAGACAACCAACCGAACAGCCCCATCCAACCGAGTGCAAGCGCCACAGCCAGTAGCGGAACTCCCGCCAGGACGTCGAAGCGCCGCCGGGAGATGCAAAGGTCGGTCAGCACGACAATGTTGAGAAGTAATCCGCACGCGGACAGGCCGGCGGGTATCGCCAGACACCACGCCCGATAGCCTCCCTCGACCCACATTCGGTAGTGAGCGGACCGTCCGTGCTGCCACTCGAATATCCAGATCAACACGCGCGCGGTAAACCACCCCGTGCCCAGGATGATCACGCTCAGCATGACGACCGACATCCCGAACCGCCAGGCCGAGCGCCGCCGCGGAATCTTGCCGAACAGCACACTCAGGCCGTAGAGCGGCAGACCCAGCAGCACGAGAACCGCGAGCCCTTCAGGCCATCGCTTGAGAAAAGCCAGCACGCACGCCACCACCAGCACGGCGATCATCAAGCTTCGGATCGTGAACTGGATGCGGCGTGCACGCACGGCGAATTCCCCTGAAGAGCTGTCGACCTGGACGCTCGAATTGGGTTATCGCTCATGAGAACAGTTCGATTCCCGGCGCGTCAAATGGGTTTTTTCGCCGAAGACTCGCACTGGCCGCGTCGCCGTCGGCGCACCACCTCGCCCACCGCGATCAACGCGCAGAAGCCCCATGCCAGCACCGACGACGGCTCGGGAACGGCGGAATAGCTCAGTGCGGCGAGCGTCGCGAAGCTCCCGTCGACCGCGGTTCCTTCCGGCTGGAAGGTAAAAGACGAGATCGGCTGATTGGAGAAAGCCGTCGAGATATCAAACGCAAGACCGTTATTAATAAACCCAAGACCGTCTGACGGAAAGAGCGCGACTGCGCCCAGTGATTGCCCGTTCGGCCCGAAGGCGGTGATGATCGATTCGCCCTCGACCGAGATAGGCGCGTTTCCCAGAGTGCCGACGAAATAGGGCGTCAACACGACGTTTCCGGCAGGACCGGAGTCGAAATGAAACGTAACCGACTCCGTGGGATCGATCGTGGCATCCCCAGAACCGATACCCGGCACCCCTCCTTGGATCGAGATTCCCTCGTGGCCGGCATCGGGTATGTCGTTGATGACCAGCGTGTTCGACCCGGTGATGGTCACGCCGCCCACGTCCAGCGAGGCAACCCGTTGCGGTGCCAGATCCAGGAAGTTGATCGCGTCGGCCCGAACCTCGCCGGCTGATCCCCCAAGAATTGCGACAACGAAAACCGCCTCTGCCAGAACACCGGACCTGGCGACGCACTTCATTGGTGGCTCCATCCCTGGAGAGTTTGATCGAGACCGGCCTCATGCCGCAGGGATGACCGTATCGCAGGATCGGAGTTCCGTAAAGGCGAACCTCCGCCGCGCCCGATGGGTCCACACCACCATGAAGATGCTAACGCCGCGCGCACGGAGACAATCCACATCCGCCACTTGCCTTTTGATCTAGGATGGTTGATGTCGAATCGAGATGATGGCGAGAGTATGATCGAGCGTAGCGCAAAGCGAGAAACCAAAGGCGAGGTGACGGCCGTGGGGGACGTGGTGGACGTGGGATCGTTGGATCATGCGGAGCCAGGGTTTACGAATAGCGAACAACCGGGCAAAGACTTACTCCGCAGCCCAACTAACGCCGTGCCGAGGCAGCCCGGCACACAAGCGTATCTCCATGTGGCGCTAATGGTTCTGTTCGGGTCAACCACCGCCCCCGCTGCTCGATACGTCGTCCACTCACTGCCGCTTCAGTCGATCCCTCTCATGCGGTTCGGCCTGGCGAGTTTATGCCTGGTTCCCCTGGTCTGGATGACGGGCGGCCTCGGCCGCTTGATTCGCCAGGACGGATGGCGCCTCGTACTGGCCGCTGCCCTCTGTGTGCCAATCAATCAGGCGTTCTTCCTGGGCGCCACCAAGCTCGGGTTGACATCGCACGTCGCGCTCTTCTATGCAACGACCCCGCTGGTCGTCTTGCTCCTGGCCTGGAGCCTGCGGATGGAGCGTCCCAACTTCGCCCGGCTCGCGGGTGTGCTGCTTTCCGTGGCCGGGATTGTTGTGATCGGCATCGGCCACTATCTGGAACATCGATCCACCGGCGGCGCCGCCGCTCATTCGGTGGTGCTCTCCGACCTCCTCTTGCTCGGCGCCGTGGCGTCCTGGGGCGGCTACATCGTTGTGAGCAAGCCTCTCATCGTCCGCCACGGAGCCATGACCGTCCTGGCCGGCACCGTTTTGACCGGATTTCTCTTGTCGGTGCCATTTGCTTTCCTCGACTTTCCCAGCTTGAACAGCCTCAGACAAGTGCCGTTTTCCGCCTGGACGGCCCTGATCTTCCTCGGGCTGTGTATCACGCCGTTCGCCTGGGCTTATCAGAATCTGGCCCTCCGCAGTTTTGACGCCAGCCAGGTCGCCACGTTCAACAATGCGTCGCCGATCTTGACGGTCGTCTGGGGAATGTGGCTCTTTGGGGAAGTCTTGACGCCCACACTCGTCGCCGGCGGCGCGATGACGCTGGGCGGCATTTACTGGGCCTGCCGGCCGCGGCGGCGTGGCTCGCGGGTCGATGTGCGTCGGGGTGTGACCATCGCCCGTCGCGCCGCCGAGTCGAGCCAGAGCATTCCCGCGCTCCCTGGCCTGGCCCTCGCCAAAGAGGTGGTCACGCGATGAGTCGCCGGCCTCCTTCTCGCGCAGGTGGCCTGGCCGTTTACGTGACCAGCCACGGATTCGGACATCTGAACCGAACGGCCGCCGTGTTGAACCGCGTGCCGGCCGACATACCGATCACCGTCAAGTCGAACGAGAATCTGTTCCGGCACTGGCGCGAGCGCTTGCGGCGTCCGGCTGATTTGCAGGTGTTCGTCAGTGACTCGGGCGCGGTGAACCCTCCCGGCGACAGCAATGCCACCGATGGCCCGGCGACGATTGCGCTGGCGGCAAAAATCTATGCTGATTCACTCGAGCGCCTGGACGACGAAATCGACCGTCTGGTTCGTGGCCAGCATGCCGCGGTCTTGTGCGACGCCCCCGCGCTGCCGTTACTCGCAGCCAAACGGGCGGAAATTCCCGGCTTCCTGATGACCAACTTCACGTGGGCTGACATCTACGCCCCTTACGCCCGGAAAGCCGGTGCCGATGCCATGGATTTCGTTCGCCGGCTTCGCCAGGTGTACCGCACCGCCACAGCCACGTTTCGCACAGCGCCGGCCTTGAGCATGTCGTGGCTCTCGCCGGTATACGAAGCCGGCATGGTCGTCAACCAGGTGAAGGACCGCGGCCACGAGCTCAGGAGATTTCTCGCCCTGAAGAAATCAGTTAAGCTGGTCTATCTTTACTTCGGGCGCTACGGTCAAGACGATCTCGACTGGCCTGCACTCGGCGTTCACGGATCGCGCGGAGTGCACTTCGTGACCTACCCTCCCCTGCCCCGGAATGCGCCGGCGAACCTCCACGGTTTATCAACAGCCGACTGGACGGGCGCAGACCTCATCGCGTCATGTGATGTCGTTTTTGCCAAGGCTGGCTACGGCACCGTGTGCGAGGCGATGGCCAGCGGCACTCCGCTCATTTATCCGCCCCGCCATAACTTCGCCGAGCATCGCTCGCTCGACCGCGCTCTGCGCGCCTGGGCGCGGGCGCGCCGAATCTCAATGCGCGAATTCCAGTCGCTGAAACTAGATCGCGCGCTCGAACGAGGCGCTCGAGACCAAACCACCCGCTCCGCCGTTCCCACCTTACGGCGCCGTGCGAATTGCGCGATACTTGACGGCGGCCTGCCGCCGCCCAGGCGAGCTGCCGCCCTGGGTTGACTGAACAGCTTGAGAGAACGATCACCGATGAAGCTCGTCATTTACCCGGCAGTCGAACCCGATCGGCTCGAGGCGCTCGAGGCCGCGTCCAAAGGCGCCACGATCGTCAACGCGTCAAGCGCGGCCGAAGCCGAGGCGGCGATGCCTGGTGCCGATGCCTTCGTGGGAAAGATCACGCCCGCGATGCTGGCCGCGGCGGACCGCCTGCGCTGGGTGCAGTCCTTCACCGCCAGTCTCGAACACTACATGTTTCCCGAACTGGTGTCCCATCCCTGCGTGCTCACGAACGTGCGTGGTCTCTTCGGCGACGTGATCGCCGACCAGGTGATGGGCTACGTGCTCTGTTTTGCGCGGAACTTGCACACCTACATTCGGCGCCAGGTCGAGCACCGCTATGAGCCGCTCGGGGGCGAGTCGGCCCGCGTGAGCAATCAAACCGGCCCCGGAATCGTCAACGACATGGATCGCGCCACGATCTATCTGCCTGATTCGACGCTGGGAATCATCGGCATGGGAGGAATCGGCTGCGAGATCGCCCGGCGTGCTCTGGCATTTAAAATGACTGTCCGCGGCGTCGATCGATTTCCCGAGCGGGTGAACGCCCCGGACGGTGTGCAATCCATCTGGGGCGTCGACGGTCTGGCCGAATTGCTGCGCGTCAGCGATTTCGCAGTGATCGCTGCCCCGCACACACCAGAAACGGCCGGTTGGTTCAACGCTCAAACGCTCTCTCACCTTCGGCCGAGCAGCTATTTGATCAACATCGGTCGCGGGGCGATTGTCGTCCTGGACGACCTGGTGGCGGCGCTGAAAGCCGGCAAGCTCGCCGGCGCTGCGCTGGATGTCTACGAGATCGAGCCCCTGCCCAAGGATCACCCGCTCTGGGATTTCCCCAACGTGATTTTGACACCTCACACCGCCGGTTATTCGCCGGTCATCGCCGCCAGGCACCTGGCGACATTGGTTGAAAACGTGGGCCGGTTCGCGCACGGCGAGCCGGTTCTGAACGTGGTCGACAAAACTCTGTGGTTCTAAGCCAGCCCCCGTCGAAAGCAATACGCAGGCATGCGAGCCCGCGCCCGTGTAGGGTCCGCCATTGCGGACCGTTCATTTGCGCGAGTGGTCCGCAATGGCGGACCCTACGAAGACAAGCCGTGTCCGCGTCCGCGTAGGGTCCGCCATTGCGGACCGTCCCAATGACCGATTGCCCACGGCCTACCCCAGCGTGATCGCGCGCGAACAAAGAATTCGAATCGGGCAGAGCCCCGAATCGTTGATGACTTAATTAATCGCCGTGCAGCCCCAAAGGCTTCCCGAGCGATCAGTCAGCCAAAGATGCCCGCATGAGTGTAATCGTAGGTCAAAGGCGCGCCACTCCAAAGTGCACGCCTGATGCGCACGTAGATAGGTAGTTAGCTAAACATCTCGCTCAGGAGGATTTCATCCATGACCGCTTCGCAGCCGAAAGGCGCCCATGTACCGCTCAAGGGATCACGCAGGTATCACCGCGCCGGAGCGCAGGTGATGGGCCGGTGTGATCAGCAAGAATGGTGTGAAGTCACCGTGAAGGTTCGTCGCAAGGCGGCTCTTCCGGAGCCAGTTCCCGGCAAGCCGATCAGCCGTGCCGACCTGTCGTCTCGGTACGGGGCCGAGTCGAACGACCTCGACACCGTGGCGAAAGCCTTTAGCGCGCTTGGACTGACGGTTATCTCGAAGAATGTCGCCACACGCAGCGTCAAGCTCGCCGGCGCGGTGAGCAAGATGGAGAACGCCTTCGGCGTCAATCTGCTGCGCGTCAAGCATGAAGATCTGACGTACCGCGGCCGTATCGGCGAGATCCAGATCCCCGCCGAGCTGTCGAAAATCGTAACCGGCGTATTCGGGCTGGATACCCGCCCGATGGTCAAGCGTCGCAGACATCTCGAGGTTCAGGCGGTGCATGCGCAAGCCTTGCCGCCGCCCGACCAGCGGCCGTGGTTCCTGCCTCAGGAGCTGGCCGCCGCCTATGATTTTCCCGACGGCGACGGCTCTGGCCAGAGGATCGGGATCCTCGAATTCGGCGGAAAATATATCGCGTCCGACCTCTCGGCGTTCCTGAACTTCGCCGGGCTCTCCTCGGCCACGCCCGAGGTGATCGTCAAGCACGCGATGCCGATGCCTTCCTCGCTTCAGAACGACGCCGACTTCATCGGCGAGACGATGCTGGATATCGAAGTGGTGGCGGGGCTCTGCCCTGGAGCCACCATCGCCGTCTATTTCAGCCAGTTCACCGAGCAAGGCTGGATCGAAAACCTCGACGCCGTCCTCTCCGACCAGGACGCTCCCCCGATCTTGTCGGTCAGCTACGGGCTGGCCGAGGGGCAGGACATCTGGACGCAGCAGACAATCGACCACATCAACGACGCCCTCAAGGAGCTGGCCAACGCCGGCATGACCGTGCTCGTCTCGACCGGCGACGACGGCTCGGACGATCAGGTCAACGACGGAGGCGCCCACGTGAGCTTCCCGGCCTCGAGCCCGTATGTGCTGGCGGTCGGCGGCACGTCTCTCGATCGCTCGACGGGCGACGAAATCGTCTGGTTCGAGGGCGACGGCGTGCGCCGCGACCAGGGCGGCGCAACCGGTGGGGGCGTGAGTGAAATGAACGCCAAGCCGAGCTGGCAGACGGTCGACGTTCGCTCGGTAGACCCAAGCGCCACCGGCGGCCGGATCATCCCCGACGTGGCGGCCGACGCGGCTGGCAGCACGGGTTATTTCACCGTCGCAAACGGCTCGCCGGGCATCGTCGGTGGCACAAGCGCCGCCACGCCCTTGTGGGCGGGGCTGCTCCTCCGCATTGTCCAGGCCGGCAAAAACCTCGGTTTCCTGACCCCGCGATTCTACGGCCCCACGGCGACGACATCGGGCAAGACCTTGGGCGCCGTCGCCTGCCGCGACATCACCTCCGGCAGCAACAAATCCGGCAGCTCGGCCGCAGGCTACTCAGCACGCCCCGGCTACGACGCGTGCAGCGGCTGGGGCAGCCCCAAGGGCAAGGCGCTCCTCGACCATTTGCCCTGACCCCATCCCGGTCCTCTCCCGGGGGGGAGAGGGAGGTGTAAGGCGCCCCCTTACACCACCCCTCTTTTTCCCTTCTGTCGCAGAAGCCGCCGCGCCGTGCAATAATCGGCGCGGCGCTCGTCCCTTCCCCTTAATCGACACAGCCGCAATAACTTTTATTCGAGTACTTACATGAGCCACCGACGAACCAAGCCCAAAGGGCAGAAGCGAACTTATGGCCTGCTGGTGGGAACCGTCAAGGACGGCCAGATGGATCCCTCCGGTAGGTCGCCGCACTACGAGATCTGGGTGGGTGCCGACCGCGATTATCGCATTGCCGTGAACGTCCAGTCCGAAGATGGCAGCGATGTCCTCGCGTATTTTGATCCCAAGTATACCCAGAAGACCAAGCTCGACCTGCCGTCGCGGGCAGCCGGTGCCGCCGGCTTCTCGGCGCTGCGCACCGGCCCCGATGGCCAGGGCCTCGATTATCTGCGCGACAACTTGTTCCCGCTCGACAAGATGGCCGACATTCCGGGCGAGGGGGCCGGCGTCACTCTGGCCAATCTCCTCGATGCCCAGATCGAGCGGGCCAAGGCCGATTCGGCGGCTGTCATCCTGACGTGCGGCGAGTTCTTCGAGGACAGGGGCAGCGACGAGACCTTCGGGTTTTCACCCGAGCTGGGCGTGCATGACATTCACATGATGCAGGGCAACGAGGGCTCGTTCGAAGGCGACAATCGAGTCAACGGCGACGGAGCCCTCTTCATCCAATTCAAAGGCGGCGAGACAGTCGCCCTCTTCGTCCGCTTCACGACTGAATCGACACACACGAATAATCAGACCGGCAATCCCGACTGATTGCGAGCCAGTGTCGCGCATCGCTCCGCTGTAGCAGGCACACGCCGTGTGCCGTCCGCCAACAAATCCGCGAGGATGGCCAAGGCCAGTGCCACATGAGAGCGAGCTCATCGCGCAGGTGGTTGCGCGCCCATGGGCTTACTCATCGCGCAGGCGGTTGCGCGCCCGCGGGCTCGCCCATCGCGGCCGGCTGCCGCCGGCGACCAACGTCCCAGAGCCGAAACCCCGTGTCCGCCCCGTCACGCATCCGCATCTTGGGGTTGATCTTGCCGCCGTCGTCCTTGCCGTCGAATCCGACCGAATAGATGAACAGCCCATCCGGCATTTTGAGCAGTTTGATCGGACCATTCACGAACGGATCGCCCGGCACCGCCGCAATGTACCTGGGCACGAGTTCCTCGAGCGATTGCGGCCATCGTCCCTGATCGATGCGATACCGTTCCGCGGAAATCGCGGCGATCGCGGTGCGAATCTGAGCGTCGCCCATCCCCAACCACGTCGGCACGCCCCCCGCTCGCCCGAATAGAAGCCTTTCCGTCAGGCGACGCTCGCGCTCCAGAAATCCCCATTCCCTCGCTTGTGCGACCCATTCGTCGTTGCGCGCCTTCATTGCTGCGATCTGCTCCGTCTCGGGCAAACGTGCGGCCTCTACCTGGCTCGTGTGCAAGTGCAGCAGATTCGCCTGATTCTCCCGGATGTTGGCGCGGGTGCTGAGTGCCTTCACCCAGAAGGGGTAGTCGGAATAGCTGGGAATCGCCGACCGGCTCAGCTTGCCCGCGTTGATCTGCTCGAACAGGTCGTCGATCATCGCGCGTTCGCCACGGATGGCGATCCTCCGGGAGGGCTGTTGCGCTTCGTCCTCCAGGAGCGTCTGTAGAGCCGAAAGCGAACTGCTCGCAACCTGCCCCTGCGCAGCGCCGTCTCAAGACAGGGAATCGCCCGCCAGACCCCCCCGCGCGCGACATCTGGGCCGAAAGCCCGGGATAATCGCCAATCGAGCGGCCGGCGTTGACCATGGCTCGAAGGTCTACGATCGCCGTCTCCAGATCGCCCGCCTCGATCCGAAGCTTGGCGTCGACCCACAGCAGAAACAGAATCCTGTGAACGTCTTCGCCAAACCGAAAACTCACGTCGACAAAGACGTTCATTCCCCCCACCTGTTCCAGCCGCTCGGCCCTGGGGCGCTCTCCGTCGAGCTGACCGCCCGGGTAATCAGAAAGGGCCCGCGCCTCGGCAACCACATCTTCCGCCGCCTCGAAAACGCTCTGGAGCTCCTCGACCCGGGTCTTGCTCAGGCGCACCTCGGGCGTTTCGCTCTCGAAATAAAACGACGAGTCGTAGTGTTTGATCCCGGGCCATCCCCCCGGAATCTTGCCGGCGACTTCCCGCACCTTGTGCGCCGAGTTCTCGGAATCGGGAACCTTCTCTCGCCCGGCCAGGATATCATCCAGCCGCCAGTGTGGGTCGAGCCTGTCCGCCTCCGCAGCCGCCGCCGCGTACTTGAGATCGGCCTGCGAGTTCTGGTTGTAGAGCATCGACAGCGCGAGCGAGCCCAGGACGACCACCAGCGCTGAGATCACCGTGATCCCACGCCACGAAGCGCGCAGCCGCGCGCCGATTGATCGGGTTTGTGCGGTAAGCTGGGTCATGATCAAGATCCCCACTCTCACATTTGTCACAGGCAAGTTTACCCGGTCGCACCCCAAATGGAAAGCACCGGCATCGCTGACTCAAGCGCGGGCATCCGGCTCTTTCCGTCGGTATCATGACGGGCTCCGGCGAATCACCGCACCGCGTCAACTTCTTGATCGAACCAGGAGTCGCACACATGACCTCTCGATGGGTGTTCCGAACGAGTCTGGCCCTTGGGTTCCTCTACTTCATGCCGCTCGCTCAAGCGGCGGATGAGCCGGCCAAGGTGGCGAGCGAGCAAGACGTCGTCTACACCAAGGCCGGCACCGAGGAGCTGAAGCTGGACATCACTCGCCCCGCGGGGAAAGAGGGCCTATTCCCGGCCGTGCTCATCATTCACGGCGGAGCCTGGCGCGCGGGGAACAAGTCCGACGTCCGCCCGATCATGGCCGAATTCGCGCAGCGCGGTTATGTCGCAGTGTCTCCGCAGTATCGGTTCTGCCCCAAGACGGTGTTTCCCGCCCAGGTTCACGATGTCAAGGCGGCTGTGCGCGTATATCAAGACCAACGCCAAGAAGTACCAGGTCGACCCCGACCGGATCGGGGCAATCGGTTTCTCGGCCGGCGGGCACCTGGCGCTGATGCTCGGCGTGGCGGGCCCGAACGCCGAGCTGGAAGGCGACGTGCCCCCAGGCTCACCTGACAGCCGGGTCAAGGCGGTCGTGAACTATTTCGGGCCAACCGATCTGGCGTCGCGCGACATCCCCGCCATCTCGAAGCCGCTGGTAAAAGACTTTCTGGGTGGAACTCCCGAGGACAAACCCCTGGCGGCCGCCAAGGCTTCGCCGATCACATTCATATCCAAGGACGACGCCCCGATGCTCACGTTCCAGGGAACCAGCGACCCACTCGTCCCATACACCCAGGCGATCAAGCTCGCGGATGCGATGCACGCCGCCGGCGTCGCCGGCCGCGTCGAGCTTTTGATCGGAGCCCAGCACGGCTGGGGCGGCCCCGAGCTCGACCGAACCAAGAAGGAGACGTTCGAGTTCTTGGATCGGTATTTGAAGCCGGCGCCGGCCAAGCCTTGATCCTGACGCGGCGAGGCCGCATTGTTGGGCGCGGTCTCCGACCCCGCCCTCCGCCGCGACCGAAGGTCTCCCTGATGCGCGCACGGTGCATAGATCGCACAGGGGAAGACTCCAAGGATGGACCTGACGATGCCGACGGCGTCGCTCGCGCGGACCGAATGACGACGGGCCTCGCGAAGTCCTTCCACTCATTCCGCATCCGGGTCGGGGACGACTCCCGTTTCGACGGCGTTGCGCAATTCGACCGGGCTCGAATGCCAAGTCGTTTGGTGGGTTGGCTCGAGCGGGACCATGATGTGCAGGTCAGTCGTCAGGAAAAGCGGCATGTCCGGCAGCGTGTCACCCACGCCGATTGGTTCAGGATACGTTCTTGTGAAACACAGTAGGCTCGATCACCGGCAAGCTGACGCTGAAGAGCCGGTTGTGCAGCATTTCCTCGAAGACTTCGAGGTCCCCCAGGAACGTGGTCGCGGGAAGGGCGTCGCCGTTGGAGTTGGGCCGGTCAGGATAGGACTGTAGTTTCGCCACGCGATCGGGAAGGGGCGGATGAGTCGGGTCGGATGTCTCGTCATGGCGGCCGGCCAGCACGTTTATCCGCATCGCGGAATGAAAATCAGCCGGCAGCCGGTACCAGAAGCTGCGGAAGAAGGCATACAGATTTGGCGAGCCGGGCGCGGCCGGGTTGTACGCGCTCAAGACTTCGCGGAAAAGAGGCTGCACGACGGCAACCTTGACGAGGGCCGACGACGCGGCACCCCCCCCGGCGATGGTGGCAGCGCACCGGTCTGCCCTTGCCTCCTGCCCGCGCGAAACCGGCTCGATCAACCACGAAGCTTCGGCCAGACAGAACCGTGCCCAGGCGCCCAGCGGCCCCCAGACCCGGCGCGCCTTGTTTTCGACCGCCCGCTCCAGGCTCTCGACGAACCGCACGGAACGCGCCGCCCGCGTCGCGTCGCCGCGGGCCAGATGCGCCAGCTCATGCGCCACGATCGCTCGCAGCTCGCCCTGCGTGAGCACGCGGAACAGCGGCAAACCGATCAGCAACGCGCGCGACCGACCCCAGGCCACCACGCCGCAGCACGGAAGATACGTCAAGCGCACCTGCCCGGGCGGCTTGACACCCAGCCGCCGCCCGACCGTGTCAATTGTCCCGAACAAGAGCGGAGCATCCACCCGCGCCACAACCGGTCCCAGATCGCTATCGGGATCCTGCGTGACAACCGGGAACCAGACGCCGCCCAGCGCCGCCACCACGTCGGACCAGCCGCTGATCTCGTTGCGCAGCCAGCGGCGCCCGACCGGAACGAATCCCCCAAAAACGAGCATGACCGCCGATCCCACGAACGTGCCCAGCCAGTAAGCGCCCTCGAGCGTACGCAGCACCCAACTGCACCAGGCCAGCCCCATCGCGCCCATCGGGGCCGACCGGTGCTGCACGGGCGTGGCATGCCGCTGTGAAACTCGCCCACTGCCGCCGTGCTCCAGCGGCTCGCCACACTGCGCCAGCGATCAGATAAATCGGCGGCGAGAGGCGGCGGCGGCGCATGGCCGTTCCATTCGGCCGCACACGCCGGACAGGAGAGTTCATGTTGAGTCCCCGCCCCGGCCCGAGCCATCATCCCTCTCCACGCCTTGGGATCACGAATACAGCATCTTCGAGCCCCGCATGCTCTTCCGTCAAGGTTTCCGTCAGCTCGCGGCCCCGAGATTGCATCGCCGGAACGACCCACGGCCCATGCCAAAAAAAGCACGGGCCGCCAGGTCGTGTTCGGAGTGAGCCGCCGCTCAGTCCTTCTTGTCCGGCATGTCCTTGTCCTTGTCCTTGTCCTTGTTCAGGACTTTGTCCTTCAGATCCTTGACGTCCTCTTTGATCTCCTTGCCCCCTGCGACGACCTTGTCTTTGACCGCTTTCGCCCCGTCGGCGACCTTGTGCTCGGTGTTCTCGATAGCCTTGCCGATGCCCTCGGCCTTGTCCTTGATCTTCTCTCCGACCTTATCGATCCCCTTGCCCGCACTCTGGACCCCATCGCCGACTTTGTTGACTCCTGACTCCACATCGTCGCCGCTGCAACCCCACGCGACCAATCCTAGCGAGGAAACCAGAACTGCGGCGACCTTTTGATGCACCTTCATGACGATAATCTCCTGGTGAACGATGAATACCCGAAGCGACGATTCGCCTGACCAAGCTCCCATTCTAACTAACGGACGGCCGGGCGGGTGAGAAAGTTCCAACGAACCGCGCCAAACCGCCGGGACACGAGCAAGTATGTCAGGCTTCCGCCTGACGTCCCAAGAACGTCCCGCTTTTCGCCTGACTGTCGCCGCAAACCCAGCCACCCCTTAGCCCTGCCATCTCGCACCCGAACCCCGGCGAACACCCGATCGACAGAGCCACTCGCGCGCGGTACCACTAACGTTTTCGTTGGTTACACGGAAATGTTTTGGAATCCGCTCCGATCCCCGTCAAGCAAGCGTCCACGGCGCGCGGTAAGCCCGTGATAGCATCTTGGCGGCCTCGTCGTCCCCGACGATCTGTTCGGTGCGCGGGTCCCGGCGCAGTTTCTCGCGTTTCAGTCGCATCGCGATGTTGCCCAGGTGGCAGATCGTGATGGATCGATGGGCGACTTCGACTGGCGCCGCAGTCGGGCCGCGCGATATCACGCAGTCAATGAAATTGCGGAAGTGATCGTCGCTCTTGTAGAGCTGAATACCATCGGGGCCGATCTTCGAGTCGAGAATCGCGGTGGGGTCGGCTTCGAGCTTGCCCCGGTTGACGTAGATCTTGCATTCTGTCCCCTCGAACGTGACACCCATCTTCTCGCTGTTCGACACGATCATAGGAATGCCGTTTTCGAATACAGCCTCGAAGTAGTACTCGGTGGCCGTATTCCAGAGCGGGTCGGGATCAAACACCGCCTTGGCGCCGCGGATCTCCACCGGCCCGGTCATCTCGGTACCCATGCCCCACTGTGCGCAATCAGGGTGGTGCCCGCCCCAGTCCGTCACGTTTCCGCCGGAATAGTCGTAGATCCAGCGAAAATTGACGTGGCACCGGGCCGGGGCATAAGGCGCATCGGGCGCTGGGCCGAGCCAGAAGTTATAGTCGAACCCCTCCGGAACGGGCTCCGGTTTCTTGTGATCGCCTGTTTTGGCGTAGTCGGTGCGGCCGCCGGGCATGCCGACGCGCACTTTCTTCAGATCGCCGATCCGTCCGTTGCGCACCAGCTCGCAGGCGCGGCGAAACTTCGCGTCCGATCGCTGCTGGCTGCCCGTTTGAAACACCACGTGCGACCTGCTTACCGCCGACGACATCGCCCGCCCCTCCGCAATCGTGAGCGACAGCGGCTTCTGGCAATAAATATCCTTCCCGGCCTTGCAGGCTTCGCTCACCATGATCGCGTGCCAGTGGTCCGGCGTGCAGATTTCGACGGCATCAATCTCCTTGCGGCCGAGAATCTCGCGGAAGTCGTCGGAGGTGCTGCATCCCTTGTAGCTTCCATCCCGGCGGTTCTTCCCATAATACGCTTCAACCAGTCGCCGGGCGGGCTCGCGGCCGCCCAGCTTGCCCTCCCAGTAGCCTCTGCTCTCCCGGTTCACGTCGCAAACCGCGACAATCTGCACGCGCTCGTCCCGGAGGAACGAATTGATGTCGTTGAATCCCTGGTTGCCCGTGCCGATGACTGCCAGCGTCACGCGATTGCTTGGCGCAGACGATGCCCGATAAACCGAGCGCACTGCCCGGAATCAGCGTGGGAAACGGGAAGGCTCCAGCCGCGGCGGCGACCGGAACCGTCTGACGCAGAAAATCACGGCGCGACGATCGAGTGCTCTCTTGGTTCATTGACGTATGCCTCCTATCCCTCGAATGTACCACCACTCGAGGCGGTATTGAACCAGGCGCCTTTCCCCAAGCGGGTTGGATGCGGGTGAGTCTCGCATGGATCGCCGCCCGCCGTGACCAGGGGCGATTCAGCGCACGCCGGCGTGTGAGCGCGGGCCCGATCCAGCAGCGGTCGCCTGGTCGCGCACATTCAAGAGGCTCCTCGCCTCGGCCTGAATCCGCTCGTGCATCTTCGAATGCGGGTTCTGTTTCATCCACCGCGCCGCGCGGTCGTAGCACTCCTGCCTCTGCGCTTCTCGCCCAGCTTGAGCTGGACCATCGCCACGCAAAAGTCCCAGAAACCGAACTTGCCCGGGTCGAGCTGCTGCGCCTTTTGAAATGCATCGAGAGCCGGCTTCTCGTCGCCGTTGTAATACAGCGCCGCGCCGAGAATGCTCCACGAATCGGCCCGCGCCGGTGCCGTCGCCGTAAGTTCTTGCGCGAGGCGAAGCGCCTCGCGCGAGGTCGCGCACGGCGACGGCCGGGCAGACCAGGCGAAACCACGCGAGATTGACCGTCGCGCTCGTTGTGGTCTTGTCCGTCGCGGCCTTCTCGAACGCCTCGAGAGCGCGTTTTGCGTAGGGCAAGGCCGTCGTCTGGCGTGTCGCAGGCGGCAGCTTCTCGTCGTTCGCAGCCAGAAAGGCACACTCGGCCAGAAACGAGGCGATGTGCGTGAGCAGGTCCGGGAGCTCCGCCACGGACGCATCTCGCCAGAGGTTCTCGCTCACGGCGGCGCATTCGACATAGTCACCCTGATCGAGCAAAAAGAAACCGAGGCTCTTGCGCGCTCCTCGCAGATGGCCGCGAGCGAGTGCGAACCCCGGTTGAACGCTCAGAGCGAGCTCCTCGAGCTCGACGCCTCGCTTGAAATGCCGCCTGGCTAGCGCGGTCTCACCGCTGCGTTCGAGGATCTCGCCCAGGTGGGTCGCGCTGAGCCCGAGCGCATCGCGAAAGCCCGGATCGCCCGGCGCATCAGCCAGCAGCGATTCGCGAATCGAGAGCCCCTGGCGGATGCGAGGCTCGGCCGCGGCGAAATTCCCCTTGAGCATCAGCGTCTTTCCCAGGTTGTCGAGCACTCTCGCATGGCTATCCCGGATGCTGCGCTCGAATGCGAGCGCCGGCGGCAGCGAGTCGAACAGCTTGAGACACTCGCGGTACGACTTGATGGCGTCGTCGAATCGACCCTGGCCAAGCTGGCCGGTAGCGACGTTGCTCAGGGTATCGGCACACGCCCTGACCATCTCATCCGGTCGATAAGAATCGAAGAACAGCCGCTCGTAGGCGTGAAAGGCGAGGTAGCTATAGGTCTCGGCTTCGCTCGCACGCGTCTGCTCGAACAGGAAATGCCCGAAGTGATGCGCGGCCTGGGCCAGGCGAAACCGATCGGCCGATCGCTCCGGGGCCTCCTTGACCACTTGCTCGAGCAGTTCGACGGAGCGCCGCAGGTCACGCTCGGCTTGCCCGTTTCTTCCAAGTCTGCGCGACGACAGGCCGAGCTGCATCAGGTTGAAGGCGAGATCGGAGCGAAGATCGAGCCTCCTGGGCGCCTTGGCAACCAGCGTTTCGAATACACCGGTCGCTTGCTGCCACGACTTGTCGGCGTCCGTGAAGTTTGCGTTGAGCTCCTGGAGATAGGCCAGGTTGGCAAGATTCCCGCCGCGGTCCCACGCCATGTCGATGCGCTCGGGATCAAACTTCTCGTACAGGTCACGGGCCAGCTTGGCATTGGCCAGCGCGGTGGTCGTGTCGCCGGTTTGCGCTCGAACCTTCCCCAGCAACACCAGGCACTTGATCAACAGCTCCTGGTTCAGAATGAACTCCGGAGATTCGTCGACCAGTGTCTCGAACAGTGCCTTGGCCTGAATCGCGGCAAGCTCGGCTTCGCGCAACCGGCCGGTGCTTGCAAACACGACGCCCAGGTTCAGGAAGGTCGTCGCCAGGTTCCTGCGATGGGCGGCCACGTCGGGCGCGTCGGCCGAGAGCTCGCGGTAAACATCCTGCGCCCGGCGGAAGATCGCCTCGACTTCCTTTGAGCTCATCGAGAGTGTCTGGCCGAGATTGAGCAGCGCCTCGGCGAGCCGCTCCTTGTAATGCGACACGCCCGGCACATCTCTTACCAGGCGTTCGTAGTGAGTCACCGCCTCGCGGTAGAGACGCTCCGCCTCCGTTGGGTTGGCTTGCTTCTGGAACATGGTCGCCAGGTCCGACGTCGATCGAGCCTGAGTGATCCCACCGGAAGAGTCGCCGGCGGCCGAGAACGCAATCGCCTTCTGGAACGCCGCCCCGGCTTCCTTGAGCTGGCCATTGCGCCCCAGCGACGCGCCAAGCTGCTCGTAGCGCGTGGCCAGAAGCGCCTTGTTCGCCGGCGTGTCCGGCGTGGCGGCGATCAGCATTTTCCGAAGCGCCACGGCGTGCGCAAGCGCTTTCTTCGATTCCTCGACGCGGCCGGTTTCATCGAGTAGCTCTCCCAGTCCGGAATAGCTGCCGGCAAGCGGATCGAGTCGCTCCGGCCCCGGCGGATTCGCCTCGACGGGCGCTTCGAGAGCTGCGATCGCCTGGCGGTAGCCGCGCTCGCCTTCAGCGAGCTTTCCCAGTCGCCGCTGGACGTCGCCCAATCGATGAAAGGCCCATCCTGCCGCCGTACGCAGCTCCGGCTCGACGTCTTTCTCGCTCGCGAATTCCTGGTAATACTCGAGCGCCTTCTGCAGGAAGTCACGCTGCAGCGGCTGTAAATTCGTGGACCGGGAGAGCCAGTCCTGTGCGACCAGCGTGTACATGTCGTCGACGGCGCGGCGAGCAACGTCGCGCTGGCGTCGCGCTTTCGCTTGAAGGGCCTCGGCCTCGATCTTCTTGTTGCGAATCTCGACTTGCTGCTTGAGGATCTGCGATTGCTCCGCGAGCACCAGCACGATCCCCACCGACAAGCCCGCAACCATCAAGAGCAACAGGGGCACGACGGCCAGCACGATCGCCATGTGCTTGCGCCAGCCGCGTCACATGCTCGAAGATGTGAGGCCGGCGGGCGCGAATCGGCTGATCGTCGAGGAACCGCTTCAGGTCCTCGGCCATCAGCCCGGCGCTCGAGTAACGACTCGAAGGCTCCTTGGCTACGGCCTTCAAGATGATCGTTTCGAGGTCGAGCGGGATATCGGCTCTCCAGCCGCGGGGGCGGCGCGGCTCGTCCTGCGCGATCTTACGCAGTAAGTCCTGCCGGTTCGTCCCCTCGAAGGGCGGATGCAGCGTGATCAGCTCGTACAGGGTCGCTCCCAGCGAGTACACGTCCGTGCGCTGGTCAACCACGCTGCGATTGGCCAGCGCCTGCTCCGGGCTCATGTAGCGCAAGGTGCCCAGAACGTCGCCGGAAACGGTGAGGCTCGAGTCCGACTGAAACCGGGCGAGCCCGAAATCGGCCACCCACAGATGGCCGGCCCCGTCGATCATGAGATTCGACGGCTTGATGTCGCGATGAAGAACGCCGTTCTCATGGGCGTGTTCCAGGCCAGGGCCGCCTCCATCCCCAGACGGGCCGACTCGCGGAAAAACGCCGTCGCTCCCGACGAGATCGCCGAGGCCATGGACGAGGTGTCTTTGTCTCCGGCCGCGGAAGGCGGCCCCGCAGCGGTCGATTCCTTGAGCCGGCGCAGGTCGGCGATCAGCTCCGCGAGCGTGGGCCCGTCGATCAACTGCATCGCGTAGTAGTGCACGCCGGCCTCAGAGCCGACCGAGTAGACCGAGATGATGTGAGGATGGTTCAGCCCCGCGGCGGCGTGCGACTCGACGCGGAACCGGGCGAGCCGGCGGGGATCAATCGCCGCGCCGAACGGCAGCACCTTCAGAGCCACGCGGCGATCGAGCGATCGCTGCACGGCCTCGTATACCACGCCCATCCCCCCACGCCCCAGCGTGCCGCACAATCCGGAAGTCACCCAGCGTCGGGCCTTCAGCCTCCGTGTCCGAGCCGGCCGCGCCCGCACCGATCGAACAGGCCAGCTCCTCGACCATGTGCAGGCCCTTCAAGCACATGCGCAGGCGATCGGCAATCGCCGGGTGGTCCTCAACCCATTTCTCCGGGTCGACCGGTCTGCCTGCCTCGACCTCGGCCAGATAGTCAGCCAGCACCCGCGTCAGCTCGCTGTCCTGGCTCGAAGCGATGGACTGCCCGCAAGCGAGTTGTTCGACAGTCAGCGCTCCCTCTTCGGCTTCAATCGTCACGACAGGCCCTCCAGTGCCTCGCTCAGGCGTTCGATTGCCCGGGCCCACAGCATCCTCACGGCCCCGGACGAGCGGCCCATCCGCGCGGCGACCTCGTTGAACTTGAGCCCCTCCAGATTGCGCAAGATCACAACGTCTCGATAGTCGGGAGGCAGGCCTTCGAGCGCATCGGCCAGAAAGACGGCTCGCTCCCGCTCCGCCGCAATCGAGCTCGGGGTGGTCGCGGTGCCGGCAAGCGCTTCCTGGATCGACATGCTGGATTGCTCCAGCAGCGATTCCAGCGACTTTTGCCGGCGATGGTCCCGCATCTCCGCCGTCTGATAGCGCGCCACATCCGCGAGGTTTCGAGCCAGTATGCGCCGCAGCCACGCCAGCAATTCCGCTTCGGTCGAGCCTTCAAAATGCGGAAAGTCGCGATGAGCCTCGAGACAAGCTTCCTGGACGACATCCGACGCATCCAGCCGCAGCTTGAGCGTCGTGCCGGCAAGCGCCCGCGCCAGCACCCGCATGTAGTTGTGATATCGCGTGAGTAACTGGCCGAACGCATCCGTGTCGCCCGAGCGAGCACGCTCCAGCAGCAACTCCGGCGTTCGATTCGGGTTCGGCATGGCGAGATTCCCGCCTGCACGTGTGTCTGGAACCAGAGAAGGCTGGGGGTGAGTTAATTCACGCATCGCATCGATGAATCCTCAGACTAAGAGACAATGCGCCGCCGGTGCAAGTGGTCTAGCCGCCGGGTGGCACTGGCGCAACTGAGCCAGTGCCACCCCCGATTCGCCGTTTCACGTCGTCGTCCCGTAGATGTTGGGATCACTGGTTGAGGCGACGTTCAAGAAGACCAGCGTCTCTGTCAGGGTCGCCGTGCCGCCGGTCGCCAGGTAGAGGCCGCCACCGATGCCTTCTCCGGTGGTGCCGCCTGGCGCGCCGGCGCCGCCGGAACCACCAATGGCGAGGTTGATCGTCACCACGTCATTGGCGAGGGCAAGCGTGCCACCCGGCAGGGGAGTGTACGGGTCGCTGAATGGGCCGGCATTAAAGACCGCGCCTCCAAAGCCATCGCCGCCCGCACCGCCTGAGCCGCTCCGGCCCCCGGCGCCGCCGCGTCCACCGGCGGCCTCGTTCAGGGAGAGCAGCGACCCGGAGATCGTGAGGCTTGATTCGGCGTCGTTGTACGCACCGCCGCCTGCTCCGAGGCCGCCAGCGCCGCCGGTGCCGTCGCCCTTGCCGCCGGTGCCACCCTGGGCCAGATTGCCCAGGAACGGGCTGCCCGTGACGGTTACCGTCGAGGGGACGAGAGTCTCGACGATTTGATCATTCGTGAACGCGAGGATCGCCGTTCCGCCGGTGTAGAGCCCGCCGCCCTGGGCGGCGCCGCCATCTCCGCCGGCGGCTCCGTTGCCACCTGAACCGCCCGTGGCCAGGTTGCCTGCGAGTGTGGTGCTGGCCAGAGTCAGATCGCTTGCGAGCACGCTGGCGCCGGCGCCAGCGGCGTTGCCACCCTGTCCGCCGGCGCTTGAAGCTCCCGCGTTTGAGCCGGCCGCGCCCGCACCGCCGGAAGCGACGTTACCCGCGACCGAGCTACCGGTCACGGTGACGATCGCCGGGACGGCGGTCTCGACGAATTGGCCGTTCGGAAATGAGTAGGCCTCCGTGTACGACAGGAACAATGCCCCGCCTGCGCCGGCACCCCCCGCGCCGCCTATTCCACCGGGAGCGGTTGCGCCACCCACGCCGCCGATCGCCGAGTTACCGGTGAGCTGAGTGTTACTGAACGTGACGTTGCCGGCGAGAGTGTAGACGCCACCCCCCTGTCCGGTCCCGCCGGCTTCGCCGTCGCCGGAAGTGACCGGGATGGCCGCGCCGCCGATGGCCTTGTTGCCGGCGAAGAGCGCGCTTGAGACAGTGACCGTTCCCTGGTCGTTGTAGATCGCACCGCCCTGCCCCGAACCGCCTAGGACGCTGTCGCTGGAAGTTCCGCCGATCGCCTGATTCCCAGAGAGCGTGCTGCCTGAGATCGTGATGGTTGTGAACGAATTGTAAATGCCGCCGCCCTGGCCCCACCCGGGCGTGAAGATTGTTGTCGCGTCAGCGCCGCCCTGGGCGAGATTATTCACGATTGATGTTTGCGAGATCGCCAGAATCGGTGTGTTCGTCGATTCCGATCCGCCGACGTCGACGGCGCCTCCGTAGGCGAATCCGTCGCCACCGCCGTCGCCCGTTCCGCCCAGGGCCTGATTCCCGCTGAATGTTGAGCCGGATACCGAGGCGACGATCGAGCTGGTATCGGTTGCATAGCTGAGCGCGCCGCCGCCCGCGGTGCCGCCGTCGCTGAAGTCCCCGCTGAGCAGAGCGTCACCGCCGATTGCCTGATTGTTCTTGAAGACGCTGCCGGAGATCACAAGCGGATCTTGAAAACTGGAGATCGCGCCGCCGGACGCGGATGCTCCTTCGGTCACGAAGAAAGTCGGAACGTTCGGCCCATTCCCGCCGACGGCCTGATTTCCCACGAAGGTGGAGTTCGAGATCGTGAACAGCACCGCGTCGCCCGAGCCGATCGCCCCGCCGGATGCGCTGCCCCCGCCGCCGGACCCTCCGAGTGCTTGATTGTTCGAGAAGGTAGAGCCGGCGATCGCGAGGCTCGAGCCGTCGAACCCAAAAACAGCACCCCCCTGAGCCGTCCCGGCGAAAGTGACGAAACCGGTTCCGAGTGAGCTGCCGCCGATTACCTGGTTGCCGCTCAAAATGCTGTTCGTCACGTTCAAGGTTGCCGGCAACGTGACACCGTTGGTGGTCGAGGTCGCAAGGACAATTCCACCCCCGTACGCGAAACCGCCAACGCCAGGGCTATCGCCGCCCTGGGCCACGTTGTCATTCATCATGGTGCCCGTGATGACGAGTGACCCGCCGCTGTAGATTGCGCCGGCCTCGGCATTGCCGCCGAGATAGGGGTTATCGCCGGCGAGCGCCGAGTTTCCCGAAATGGTGCTATTGCGCATGGTGACCGATCCGGCAATGTCATTGTTGATGCCGCCGCCCTGGGCACTGACTCCGGCGCCCGCCAAACCGACTGCCGGCGCTGAGATGGCTTGATTGTTGGAGATCACGCTCTGGATGACGGTCAGCGTACTGCCGGTCGTATTTTCGATGCCGCCCCCTTCCGCGACCGATGTATCAGCGATTGCTTGATTTGTTGTTACTTGAGTGCCGTCAAGCGTCAGAGTGCCGCTGTTGTAGATCCCGCCGCCTGCGGAGAAGTCTGAGTCTGCTTCGTTCTTAGTGACATCCGCGTCGTTGAGGGTCAAAGTGCCGGCATTCACGATCCCGCCGCCGAAGCCGTCGGTGGCGACGCCGTCTGTGACCGTGAGGCCTGAGATTGTCACGTTGGCGCCGGCGGCAACGGCGAACACCTGGCTTGCGCCGCCGCCGCTGACGGCAAGCTCGGAGGCACCAGGGCCGTCAATGTTGAGGTTCTGGTTGATCGACAGATCACCGCTGGTCAAGGTGATGGTCTGACCCTTGAGTTTGTTCGCGAACGCGATCGTTGAGCCGCTCGGTGCGTCGAGGATCGCCTGGCGCAGCGAGCCGGCGCCCGAATCATTTGTGTTCGTGACCATCAGGGTGCTGAGCAGCGCCCGGACCTCGAGTCCATCCACCGAGGGTGCAAATCGCATCGGGCGTCTCAGACACCCCTTTCGGCTGCTGCGAGCACGAGATATCGAACCACGGCGCGACCTGAACCGACCGATGATCGACATGCGAAGTCCTCCGTTTCCAGGTGTCGTGTCCGGCTGTGGGGAACACGGGGAGATCTCCCCTGGATAGAGGCGAAATGTCGATCCGAGATGTCACGCGAATTGCCGAACGAATGAGGAATGCGCTAGGGCCAGCGATACTCGCTCTCGATGGCTTTCAGGATCCGCCCCAGCGAGCCCGAATCTTCGTTGGCGTTGACCATGATCGCGGCACCGCGCCCGCTTTCGGCGTAGGCGACGAGAAGGGTGTCAAAGCCTTCATTTCGCCCGTTGTGACTGAACCGGAGGTTCGTTCCGCTTCCTTGCAGGAACACGCCCAGTCCGTCATGGTCTTTCTCCTCGGTGAGCATCTGCCGGGCCGTCTGCTTTGACAGAATCTTGTTTGACTTGCCCGCGACAGCGTCTTGCACGGCAGCGGCGAAGTGCAATAGATCGGAAGGGGTGGTCCACAGCCCGGCGGCGGCCATCTCCGGGTAAACGTGCCACTTCCCGCCGACGGGCGTGTGATTGGCATACTCGCCTGCCGCCGCCAGTTTCGCCTTCTCGGCAGGCAGCGGCTGTTTGAACGTGCTTTCCTTCATGCCGGCGGGTCCCAGCACAGCCTCGCCCATGAACTGGGGGAACGGCTTGCCCGTGACGTCCACGACGAGCTTCTGCATGACCGTGTAGCCGCCGCCCGAGTAACGCCATTTGCTGCCGGGTAGGAAATCGACCTGAACAGGCGCAGTGTTCGCGGGTTTCTTGCCGTCCAGCACCTGCACGAGGCTGGGAATCTGCGCATTGCGCGCATAGCCGGGGAAGCCGTGGACGGTAAGCCCCGCCGTGTGGCTGAGCAGGCGCTCAGAGTGACCTTTTGTTCCTTGGTGAAATCGTTACGCGGTACTTTCCATGTGAGGAGCTTGACGCTGACGTCTTCGTCGAGCGAAAGTTTGCCTTGATCCACGAGGTGCAGCGCACCGACGGCCGCAACCGACTTGCTGACGGACCCGGCCTGAAACAGCGTTTCCGCCGTCACCGCGGTTTTACCACCCTTCTCGGCGACGCCGTAGCCTTTCGCCTTGACGATCTTGCCCCCCTGCATGACCGCGAGGGAAAGCCCGGGGACCTGTTGCTTCTCCATCTCGGCGAGGACAACGCGGTCGACGGTGTCGTGGGGTGAAGCCGCCGCAACGTGCTGGCGCGGCGGCGCGGCCGGCTGGGCCCATGCCAGGGATGACGTTGACGCGAGCAAGCCGATGAGGGAGATTGACCGGAGTCGCATTGCCGTCACCGATCCTTTCGCGGTCGTCGTCACTCGACTTTTTCATATCGAACGGCGGTTTCGCTAAATCCCGGTGCATGACTCCGAAACCGCGCGTCCGAGACTGGGGCGAACGCCCACGCGGCTCGGCGAAGGCCCCGCCCGCCCGGAATCGCGAAAGGCTCTTTCGAATCCGCTCCCCTCATGATAGCGGTGGTCGAGCGTGATTGGTACGATAGCGATGCGAATGCGCTTATGTCGCTGACCTGCTTCGCCGGTTCGATACTCGTGACCAACGCCGATTACGAAAAGAAGATACAAACTTACCAATGGGCTGATTTGCATTCACTGCACGCCGAGATTGTGGCTCGCGCCACACCTGGCTGGAGTGCTGGCAAAGCGCTTGAGTACCTGATTGTCCGTGCCTTCGAATTGGACGGTGCGAGCGTGCGATGGCCTTACGAAACCCGCATCGAAGGCGAGGTAGTGGAACAGATTGACGGAGCGGTCGTAGTCGGCGGCTTACACTGTTTGATCGAGAGCAAGGACGAGCGCAACCCCCTTGCAATTGCTCCCATCGCCAAAATGCGCAATCAGCTCCAGCGACGCCCGGCCGCGACCGTGGGCTTGATTTTCACGACGCCCGGCTACACCACTCCCGCGGAGATTCTTGCCGCCTACCTTGGAAGTCAAGCGATTCTCCTCTGGCACCCCGAAGAACTTGAGCTTGCGGTGAGGAAGGGCCGCATCGTACCTTTGCTCGAAGCAAAGTATCGTGCCTGCGTCGAGACCGGGATCCACAGCGCAAACACAACCCTGATGGGAATAATGTGATGCTGCACGTACTGGTCGAGTCAAACAGCTCCGCGATGCTTTTGGCCACGCTCATCGAGCACGAGCAGTTGGCCGGACTTGTCGAAGTCCGATGCAGCTACCCGACATCTTCGCTCCATTCAGCAGCTAAGACGTTACTTCAGATTCGATATGAACCCGTAGCGCTGGTTCTCGACGCCGACTCGACCGAGCCGAAAATGGCTGCCCGCGTTCGTGATGAAGCCGCCGAAGTGATCGGCGAATCAGGTGCGGTCGCTTCTTTGCGTATCCTGGTAGCTGTGCCGGCGCTCGACGCGTTGCTCTTCCGTCGCCCGGCTGCCATTCGCAGGGCGTATTCCGACACCACTTCGGATTCAATCGAGCTGGGCCTCGTGAGCCCAGGAGATGCGCTCAGGAAAATCAGTGGTGCGTCTAGTCGCCACCAAGCTTCAGTCGCGATCATCGCGACATTGAACGCCGACGACATCGCGGCCTTGCGCAACGAGTCTCCAGTGCGTGAACTTCTGGAGTTTATTGACGAGCTGAGAGCCAGCGAGGCCCAGGCCGTTGCTACCGCGACACCTTGAAACGAAGCAGGCGCGATCAACCTGGACCAAACCCGAGCCGCCGAGGCCATGGTTGAATCAACTTTGTCGGCGGGCCGTGTTCGCGTGGGGAGTCAGGCGGCACCGCGCCCGCTTTCGCCGTAGGCCACGAGCGGCGTGTCAAAACCCTCATTTTGGGGTCGTGCTCATTCCCTTCGGCGAGGACCCTCTGACCTTGACCAGTTTCACGGACTCTGCCGCCTCTCTAAGTGCTTTGAGCCCCGCGTCATTCGGGGCGCTGATGATGATGTGGGCGCTCGGATGCGCGTCGTCAGGAATTGCGAGCGGGCAGAGCGTCTGCAATCCTTCTCCCTCAGGAAGCAAATGCCATTCAACCTTCTTGCCGAAAAGCATCCCTTCACCCTTCTTGGCACCAGCGTGGTAGTTGGGGGCACCTCCGAGGTAGATCAGGATGCTGGCCGACTCGGACCCTAACTGGCCCAGTTGGATCAGGCGGTGGACCAGGAAATCCGGGCCGTCCTGATTGGTTGCGACTGTGTTCTTCGGGACGGTGACCGAGATCTCGACGTCCTTCGAGAACGCGAAGAGCCGGCGCTGGCCTGCTGCGAGCCGGAGCTTCTTCGTGCCTGGGGCAACGGATCGGAGAACAGCAGTACGAGCCTCACTTTGCCGGCGTCGAAGATGACGCGGGTCTCGTGCTCATCGGACTCGGGTGCCCCCATGATGGGAACCGGTCGTGCTTCGATCCGAGATCCTTCTGGCAGCCGAACCGACAGGCGTCCGCCCAGGACGCCGGTGGGTTTCTCGGCGAGGATTGCCTTTCCAATCGCGCCCGGAGTTTTCTGTGGCGGAGTCGTGGTCTCTGACGAACGCCGAGCTTGCGCGAGCGGCGAGACGAGCGCGCAGGAGACGGCCAGGCACGATCGAAGGAAGAGCAAACCGCGCCCGTTACTCGAGGTGTTATTCATGAGTTTGTCCTTGGTTCCTTCGTGGCGGAAGAATCGATCATCCCTGCCGTTCGATCGAATCGCAAGGCCTGCTTGAGCCGAGATTGAAGTCGGCCCGGGATGCATCCAACCGGCGGTCGTGCGATAATCTTGCCGAACCGGGATGGAGCATGACGGACGGGACGCCGTGTCCCCGCTTGCTCGTGGGGTCGCCGGGCGTTCGAGAGACCCACTTTATGGCCGCCGCCAATGCCGATCGCAATCTCCTCTTCGGAATCCTGGCATTCCAGATGGATTTCGTCACACGCGACGCCCTGATTGCGGCGATGAACGCCTGGGTTGTGCGCAAGGACCAGCCACTGGGCCAGATTCTGGTCGAACAGGGCGCGCTCGGGGAGGACGAACGACGTCTGCTCGAGCCTTTGGTCGAGAAACACCTGGCTCGCCACGGCGGCGATGCGCAGCGCAGCCTGGTCTCCGTCGCCACCGAGCCGGGCCTGCAAGACGCTCTGCAGTCAGTGGCGGATTTCGACTTCCAGGCCAGCCTGGTGCAACTTGGCAAAGTACGGCCCCGACCCGATCACCCGAGCGATCCACTCGGCGAGACCATTGGCATCGGCGAAAATACGACACCGGGCGGCGGGGACTCGAACGGCCGCTTTCGCCTGCTCAGGTTGCACGATCGAGGCGGCCTCGGTGAAGTATTCGTCGCACTCGACCGTGAGCTGAATCGAGAAGTCGCCCTCAAACAGATGCAGGAACGCCACGCCGATGACCCGCAACTCCGTGCGCGGTTCGTCGTCGAGGCCGAGGTGACCGGTGGGCTCGAGCACCCCGGAATCGTGCCGGTCTACGGCCTGGGGGCCTATCCCGACGGCCGTCCGTTCTACGCAATGCGGTTTATCCGCGGCGACAACCTCAAGTCGGCCGTCGAACGGTTTCACAACGACCCTGAATTGATGCGAGACGAAGGGAAGCGCACGCTCGAGCGCCAACGGCTCCTGGGACGGTTCCTCGACGTTTGCAACGCCGTCTCGTATGCCCACAGCCGGGGCGTCCTGCACCGGGACTTGAAGCCCGGCAACATCATGCTGGGCAAGTACGGCGAGACGCTCTTGGTGGATTGGGGGCTGGCCAAGAGTGCTCGCCGGGCCGAGCCGTCGCTCGACCTTTCAGAACGAACGTTTGCTCCGGGCTCCGGCAGCGACGTCCAGCCCACCGAGATGGGCGGCCGGCTGGGTACACCGGCCTATATGAGCCCGGAGCAGGCCGCGGGAGAGCTCGATCGGTTGGGCCCGGCGAGTGATATCTATAGCCTGGGGGCGACGCTTTATTTCGTGCTCACCGGCAAGCCGCCATTCCAGCAGGAGGACGATCTGCCTGGACTGCTCCGCAAGGTCGAGCGTGGTGAATTCCTGCCGCCCAGCCAGATCAATCCTCGCGTGGATCGAGCACTCGACGCCATCTGTCTCAAGGCGATGGCGCTTGATCCCAAGGACCGCTACGCAACCGCGCGGGAACTCGCTGTGGAGATCGAGCACTGGCTGGCGGATGAGCCGGTCTCGTCGTGGCGTGAGCCCCGGCGAAAGAAGCTTGAACGCTGGGTGCGCCGCCACAAGCCGCTCGTAGCAAGCGCGGCCTCACTGGTCATCGTGGGCCTTGTCGCTCTTTCGATCGGTACGGTGTTGCTGGGGCAGGCGAATCGTCGAGTGCATGAGCAACGCGACCTCGCGCGCGAGAACTTTCTGAAAGCCCGCCAGGCTGTCGACCTGTTTCTCACCAATGTGAGTGAGGAACAGCTCCTGAACCAGGCGGGCCTCCAGCCGTTGCGGCGGAAGCTCCTGGGATCGGCCCTGGACTACTATCAAGGCTTCGTCCGGCAGGGAGGAAATGACCCCAACCTGCGCCGCCAGCTTGCTGAGGCCTACGCGCGGATGGGCGAGATCAACAGCGTGCTCGGCCAGCATCCGGAAGCAATCAAGTCGCTCGAGCAGGCCCTGGCCATTCTCGAACCATTGCGAGCCGCCGCACCCGCGGATGTTGAGCTCGCCATCGCTCCGGCGCGCGCCTACCAGGCACTGGCTTATTCCCAACTCCGCAACGACGCGGCTGAGCCCGGCGAGCGGGCCGCCCGCTCCGCCATCGCACTGCTCGAGCCGCTGGAGCGCGACCATCCTGAAGTCGCCGAATTTGGCCGCCGCCTGGGGCGCTGTTACGACCTGCTCGGCGTCGTTGGCATTGTCTCGGGGCACGACGCGCAATACCTGCCGAACTGGGACCAGGCCATCGTCGTGCTCCAGAGGACGATTGCGCGCCATCGGAACGACCTCGAAGCCCGATCGTTTCTGGTCAAGGCGCTTTACAACCGCGGGTCAGGGCTCGAGGGCCCTGACAACTTCGAAGGAACCGTCCAGTCCGGCCGGCAGGCGGTTGAGGTCGGCCGGCAGTTCCTGGACCATTACCCGGAAAACCCGGTCATCTTGTACGACTTCGGAATGTCGCTCGAATTCCTCGGCTCCGGGGAATGGTACCTCGGCTTGCTTCAATCCTCGGAGCGCAACAGCACCGCGGCCGTCGAGCTGTTTCGCCCGCTCCATGCAGCCAGCCCCAGCGTGGCCGTCTACCGAAGCTGGCTCTTCCAGGCTCTCACGCGCGCGGCTCAGGCTCGGCTCAATCTCGGCCAGCACGCACGGGCCGAAGCCGCAATCCGTGAAGCCCGCGAGTTGCTCGCAAAGATGGGCCCAGAGGCCTCTCTCGATCGATTCGAGCGCCAGATCATTTCCGAGCTCGAGCTAACCCGCGCCGCTCTTCTCGCCCAGAGAGGCCGCTGGTCCGAGGCCCAATCGGTGGTCGAAGCCGCTCTGAAGCGATGCGAGGAATTGTTGCGCAGGTCTACCGACGATTGGAAGCACCTCCGGAATTTGATCGACGCGAAAGCGCTGCTGGTCGAATCGAGACTCGGCGCCGGCCGGCTTTCCCGGTCGGAGGCGATCAGCGGGCTCTCACAAATTTTAGAGGAGACCGAGGCCGACTCGCGCCGGCTCGACCGACCCACAATCCGCGTGTCGCGCGGGCAGATCCTGTTCCGGCAGGCTGCCCTTCACCTCGAGGCGGGAAATGCTAAAGAGGCGGAATCGATGCTGGCAAGCGCCATCACCCCGCTCGAGTCGGTGACAGCCTCACACCCGCAGCGTTTGCAGTGGAAGCTCGCGCTGGCTCAGGCCATTTCAATGCGCTCTGAGCTCCACCGCCGGGCCAATCGGCCGACAGAAGCCCTGGCCGACGCCCGGCGCGCCGTCGAGCTGCTCGAGCCGGCTGTCGTCGAGGGCTCTGGCTATCTCTATGAGCTGGCTGCATTTCAGACCACCTACCGCGGGCTGGCACTCGATTTGAGCGCGACGGGAGCAAAGCACTTGCCGGAGGTTCAGACGATCGTGGATTCGCTCAACAAAGCCACAAGCTCTGGCTTCGACGATGTGGCGCGGCTTCGCAAAGATCCTCGTTTGAAGCTGCTACGGGAACGGCAGAATACAGAGTTTGAGCGGATCGTCGCCGCCGCGGTAGCCGCGAGTCAGCCTGCGAATTCGAGTGAGCAGCCGAAGAGTGGAAATCCTTGAGCTCGACGACTGCTCAATTCGTTCGCCGACCTGGTCTTTCGCGATTTCACTACGGCGATCTGGCCGGTCATTCATTACGGGCCAAACCACCGCCGCCGGCTCCGATCTTTTCCGCTGCACTAAAGAATTAGTCGGGCTGATCGAATACCAAAGGCGGGCCGGCCGTCTACCCGCCGATCCACGGGATGTGCGCGCGGAAACGCGGGGTTTGGTGCTGCCGTAAAGTCCTGTCTTGAAATGCGGATGTGATTACCCCCGTGATCGTTACGGATCGTTCGTCCCGGGCCGCACGTTGACCGATCGGTGAACCTAATTTTTTCGGCGCGGTCTAGTCCAGAAACGTGACCAAGCTCACTATGGGTGTGTAGGTAGTATGGATACATCGCGCGGAGCACCTCAGGAACGTCCGGATGCGGGCTCGGGCCCGGTTGCGGTTCATGCTGGAGGGTCTTCGATGAAATGGGACTCGGCGCCGGTTCGCGGTCTTCTGCTTCCGGAAATCTCAAGACAAAGCATGAGCCGAATGCGAAAGTGAATGGACGCGCTGGTGCGCCGGCAGGCGCCTTTGAGCACTCCCGGGCCGAAGGCGGCTGGTTGCTGTCTTCGTCCACGGCGCTGGGCGGCTCGGTGCGCGACGACCCGCGCGTCATCGCCGCGCTCGAAGACTATCTCGAGTCGCTTCGCACCGGCCATCCCTGGCCGCGCGAGGAGTTCCTCGCCCGGCATGGTGAGATCGCCGGCGCTCTGGGCGAATGCCTTTCCGGGCTCGATTTCATCCAGGCCGCCGCCCCGGGACTCTCCGGGTCGCAATCGCCTCTGGCCGTCAATCCGGGCGATGCAATGCCCCCCTGCGCCCAGCTCGGCGAATATCGGATCGTGCGCGAAGTCGGCCGAGGCGGCATGGGCGTCGTCTACGAGGCCGAGCAGGTCTCGCTGGGACGGCGCGTTGCGCTCAAGGTGCTTCCATTTGCCGCGGCGATCGATCCCAAGCAGCGGCAACGATTTCAGATCGAGGCCCAGGCCGCCGCGCAGTTGCATCATCCCCATATCGTGCCGATCTTCGGTGTCGGCTGCGATCATGGCATCCACTACTATGCGATGCAATTCGTCGAAGGCCGCAGCCTTTCCGCGATTCTCCACGAGCTGCGCGACCGTCATCAAACTCCTGCCGGTATTGAGGTGAACTCATCCTCGTCGGCGGCGGATGATTCGGCCAGCACGCCCACGCGGGTCGATCGGGCGTATTGCCGCAACGTCGCCCGGCTGGGCGCCGAGGCGGCCGACGCACTCGACCATGCCCACGCGTTGGGAATCGTCCATCGCGACATCAAGCCGGCCAACTTGCTGATCGATCCTCATGGTGCCCTCTGGATCACCGATTTCGGCCTGGCGCGCTCCACCAGCGATCTGAGCCTGACGCACACCGGCGACATGGTCGGCACACTGCGATACATGAGCCCCGAGCAGGCCCAGGCCCGAGGCGGCGTTGTCGACCAGCGGACCGACATTTATGCGCTGGGCGTGACGCTGTACGAGCTCTTGACCTTGCAGCCCGCATTCAACGGCCGCGACCATCAGGAGCTGCTTCGCCAGATCGCACTCGATGAGCCGGTCTCGCCGCGCCGCTTGAACCCCGCGGTCCCCCGTGACCTGGAGACGATTATTCTGAAGGCGATTGCCAAGGATCCGTCAAGCCGTTACACGACGGCCCAGGATCTCGCTGCCGATTTCCGGCGGTTCCTCGACGACCAGCCGATTCTGGCGCGCCGGCCCGGGTTGCTCGAGCGCACTCTCCGGTGGCGCAGCGCCACAGAGATCTCGTCGTGACGGCCGCGGCAATTCTGATGGTGGCCTTTATTATCGGCACCGCGGCGACATGGCACCAGGTTCGCAAGACGAAGGAAGCGCTTCGCAAGAAAGATGCGTTCATCATTGAGAACTATCCGTTTTTTGACCAGGTGGGACGCGAGCTGATTAACTCCGCCAGCAACCGGTTCTACGGCGAACGTGCTGCCGGCACGGAGACGGAAGCGCCCCGGATGTTCGAGCAGGCGATCAAGGTCTTCCAGCAGGCGATCGAGTTGCCGCCAACCGACTTCGAGTCGCGGGTCGTCATCGCCCGGGCTTACACCCGGCTGGGCTATGCCCGCTGGATGCTTAGTTTGTTAAAGGGTGAAGACGACCGCCCGGAGCCGGGGCTGCTTGCGGATGCTCAGGCCGATTACCGCCGGTCGATCGAGCTCGTCGAGAAGCTCCGGGCCGAGTCGCCCAATGATCCCAGAATCCGCCGCTATTTAGCCCAGGCACTTGGGTTCAAGGGAATGGGCTGCTGCATGCTCTCTGCGTTTCGACCGCACGAGGCCGAGCCGCTCTATCGCCGTTCGATCGAAATCCGCCGCGAGCTGCTCCGCGGCGACAGTCCCTGGAGCGATGCCGGCGTACCAGCCCAGGCCGACTCAGCCGACGAGCTGGAAGACCTTTCGTACCTGGTGACCACGGTTCACATCGTCGCAGATATTCTCGATGGCAAAGGTGAGCAGGCGGAGGCCGACGGCCTGCGCAGCCGGCTCCAGGACGATGTCAAAGCGATCGCCGAGCGGTTATCCGGAAAGGAATTTCATTCGCGCCGGAGGACCATGGCACAGAGGCTTCTGATGTCGCCCGAGTCTCACGGGAGCTCGCGTCGTGACGCGAACATCACATATCGGCTCGCGCTCAATCTCGACCCGGAGAGTGCCCAGGCCAACAACAATCTGGCGTGGACGCTCGTGAGCGTGCCGGGCGACCCCTGGTTCGATCCGGCCGAAGGGCTCGCTTTCGCGAAAAAAGCAGTCGCGCTTGAGCCAAACGCGTGGTCGTTCTTGAATACGCTGGGCGTGGCCGAGGTCCGTGTAGGTCACTGGGATCGCGCGACGGAGGTCCTCCAGAAATCGATCACCTTCACCGGCGGCGGCGCCCACGACTTGTTCTTCCTGGCAATGACTTACTGGCACCAGGGCAGCAAGAGGCAGGCGCGCGAATTCTACGCCCGCGCCGTCGAGTGGACCGAAAAGAACAACCCGAGCGATCCCGAGCTGCGCCGGTTCCGCGCCGAGGCCGAAGCCCTGCTCGAAAACGCGTGTGAAAAGGGGCACTCGAGAAAATCGACCACCGGTCTCGATCAATCATTGATCTATAATATCATCCAGGCGATTTCGTGTGCCGCGTAAGCGGGACAGGCTTGACCCACGGACGGCGTGTCAATCACCAGCAGTGGTGACAGGCACCCCGGAGGACATCAGAGTCCGCCGCCTTATCTGCGCCCTGCCCGTTCAGTCTTTAACGGAAGGCTGAATTAGGTGGTCGCGCTCGCGATCAATCGGACTCAGTCGATCTAACTCCCGCGCGGACGGAGTTTTTCGACGGCTTCTCTCTCGACATCAGCCACGTGCGCGGGTGTGAGCTCGAGAAGCGCGGCAGCGTCCTCGTAGCTGTAGCTGTAACCTTTCGACAAACCGTAACGGAGCTTGACCACGTCACGCTCTAGAGGAGTAAGACCGGAAAAGGTGTGATCAATCATTTTGCTCAGCAGCTGCCAGGTCGCAGCGAAGGTCGCGCGCTGGTCCGGTCCTAGTTCAGCGCAGTGCTTCAAGTTTTGATGATCAAAGATCATCAAGCAGAGCTGAGCGCATTCTTGGCAGATGTACGCACGCAGGTCCTGTCCTTGGACAAGCTGCCCGACTGGCGCGGGATCCTTACCGCAGAACGAGCAACGGGCAGAGCATTCCTCGGTCGCGGACGTGGGCTGTTGCTCGCCGAAAGCCATCGTTCTTTCCCCCTCGTTCCGGTCTGCGGAAACTCTTGCATCTTAACCACGACCGTCGGCTCTTGTCTCTGACGAAATCGATTCGACGACAGGGCGACGTAGTGGTCCGGTCGCCAGCTCAATTTCAATCGCGCGCGAACCAGCCATCGGTCTGGTTTGTCGGTCCTTCGTAGCGACCGTCACGTCGACGCGAACGCGCGGGACGCGGAAGCGGTGCGATCGCAAGCGGCTGGCCAAGCTGATCATCCAGCACGACTTGCCGCGCGAGTGCGTTCCCACCGAGGCGCTGGGCGACATCGAGATCTGGGCTGCGCTCCTGGTCAAGATGCCGATGACGGCGATGGTTCGCAACCTTGGGAAAATGACGAGCATCGGCCTTCTCAAGCCGGGCTCCAGCCACACCAAGCTGGTCTGCGAAAAGCTGGCCGATCGCGAATACATTCGCAAGAGCCGGCTGCATCCGCTCGCCATCCTGGTTGCGGCCAAGACGTATGGATCCGGTCATGGCGAGAAAGGGAAGCTCACGTGGCAGCCGGCGAGCCGGATCAACGACGTGCTTGACGCCGCGTTTTACATGGCGTTCGACAACGTCGAGCCGACCAACAAGCGGATTATGCTGGCGCTCGACGTATCGGGCTCGATGACGTCGACCATCTCCGGCACGTCGATCACGAATCGGGAGGCGGCTGCGTGTCTCGCGCTCGTGACAGCCAGGACGGAGCGGGAGCACACGATCGTTGCGTTCACGGCGGTCGGCGGCCGATCGGCTTGGGGTTCGTTCGGCGGGATGCACGGGGGTGGCGATCCCGAGCTGACTCCGCTCGACATTTCGAGCTGCTCGCGGCTGACGGACGTGGTTGAAAAGACGAGTAACCTCCCGTTCGGCGGCACGGACTGCTCGATCCCGATGCGGTGGGCGCTCAAGAACAAGGTTGCGATTGACGCCTTCCAGGTCTACACCGATTCCGAGACGTGGGCCGGCCCTGAGCATCCTAGTCAGGCACTCGCCGAGTATCGGCAAAAAATGAACATCCCGGCAAAGTCTGCGGTGGTCGCATTTGAATCGAACGGCTTCTCGATCGCGGATCCGCGCGATGCGGGAATGATGGACTGCGTTGGGTTTGATACGGCGCTGCCGGCTGTGCTGGGCGATTTCCTTCGCGGGTAAGCCCCTCGGGCACCACTGTTACCCTGCGGCCCGCCGCCCCGGAAGAGCTTCCAAATGGAAGCTCTCCCCGGGGCGAATGCGTCTTGGACGGGGGAGAGCGGTCAACCGGGCCACGCTCGCATCGCGATCGCCGCGACCTTCCGCAACTCCGTCTCGGTCGCCCCGCTCGCCGCCTGCACCGCCAGCCCGTTCAGGACCGTGGCGACGTACCGCGCCAGTGACCCGCAGTCGGTCCTCGCCGGCAGGTCGCCCTCGCGCACGGCCCGATCGAACCGCTCTCGGAGCGTCGCGACTATCGCCTGCCTCAAGCGTGCGAGCTCCCGACGGACCGGCTCCGTTTCCTCGCCGCACGCGAGCGCCCCCGAGACGATCATGCAGCCTGGCGGCCTGCTCCGGTCGCGCTGCATTCGGACGAACCCCGAAAAGATGCCCTCGGCGACGGCACGCGCGGTCGGCTTCTTGAGAGCTCCGCTCACGAACGACTGTGGCCCCGTCTGGTAGCGGTCGAGCGCCTTGTGGAAGAGCTGCTCCTTGTTGCCGAAGGCCGCGTACAGGCTCGGCCGGTTGATCCCCATCGCCCTGGTCAGCTCCGGCAGCGTGGCCCCCTCGTACCCGCGCGCCGAGAACACCTCGAGCGCCCGATCCAGCGCCTCGTCCGCGTCGAACTGCCGCACGCGCCCCGAGGGCATGCCCGCCTCCCATCGAAAAAACCCCTTGCCCGCCCTTGACGGTTCCCTTACACTTTCATCATACCGCACGGTACAGAAAACTCAAGCGCGGAGGGTCACGAATCATGCCGAACGAATCGATAACGCGCACTGCGGTGGTGGTCGGCGCGACCGGAATCATCGGTCGGGCGATCGTGGCGAAGCTCGCCGGACTGGGCGGATGGCGGGTGCTCGGGGTCACGCGGTCCGGGGGCACCGTCCCCGGCGTGGACGAGGCCATCGCCGTCGACTTGCGTGACCCGGAGGAGGCCCGCCGGCGACTGGCCCCTGCCGCCGGCGCAACCCATCTGTTCTTCGCGGCCTACCTGCCCCAGGCGAGCCCGGCGGCGGAGGTCGGGCCCAACCTCGCGCTGCTGAAGAACGCGGTCGAGGGGCTGGAGGCCGTTGGCGCCCCCTTGCAGCACGTCACACTCATCACCGGGGCCAAATATTACGGCGTCCATCTCGGCCCGTCCATGGCGCCCGCCGCCGAGACCGAGCCCCGGCATCTCGGCCCGAATTTCTACTTTCACCAGGAGGACTACCTGCGGTCGCGCCACGATGCTGCCTGGCGCTGGACCCACCTGGTCCCGACCCACCTGACCGGCTTCGCCACCGGCAACCCGATGAACCTGGCGCTCTCGGTCGCCGTCTACGCGTCGCTCGTCCGCGCGGCCGGGCTCCGCCTCGACTTCCCGGGTTCCGCGGCGGCCTTCGGTACCCTGACCCAGGTCGTCGACGCCGATCAGCTCGCCGAGGCGGCGTCGTGGTCGGCGGTGACTCAGCAGGCGGCGGGCGAAGTCTTCAACGTCGCCAACGGCGACCCGACCCGGTGGTCGCACCTCTGGCCCGCGTTCGCGGACTACTTCGGCGTCCCCGCCGGCGGCCCGCGCCCGGTACCGCTTTCCTCCTTCATGCCGGAGCTGGCTCCGCTCTGGAGTAAAATGGCGGCGAAATATGGGCTCGCCCAGCCCGACCTCTCTTCGCTCGTGAACTGGGGCTTCCTCGAGTTCATGTTCACGATCGAGTACGACATCGTCCTGGCACTCGGCAAGATCCGCCGGGCCGGATTCGTGAGGTACCCGGATACGCTGGAGGGCTTCTTTAGACGGTTCGACGAATATCGCCGCGCGCGGATTATCCCAACCTTCTGATCGCCGTCGCCGCATAAGTCTCGGTCGACTCACCGACGCCGCGAAAGAATTAGGGCCCGGGCCAGCGTTGGTCTCCCGAGAGTAACCGTTCACAAGTCGAGGGCGATACGCGAATGGAACAGCTTCGAGCGACCAAGATCCCTCCCACGTCCTAGTCGATCAGGCTGAAGCTCGCGACGATCCGGGATCGCAATCGATCTAGCCAAGCTCCGGGGATTCTCGTAAAGATCACCGCCACTGCATAAAATGGAGGCTTCGGGGAACTTTTTGGGCTGTTGGGGCAGAAAACCCGCGCATTCGGACCCCAAAACGGGTCCTGATGCCCTTGGAGGCTTCCGCCATGCTCATCGAATTCCGAGTCGAGAACCACCGCTCGATCCGCGATGAGCAGGTCCTGACGACGGAGGCAGGGCGGGTCGGAGCAAGGGATGACCCGACGCTGCGCACCGTCGCCGGCTGCGCCGAGAGAATCCTGCCCGTTGCTGCGCTCTACGGCGCCAACGCGAGTGGCAAGAGCAACGTTCTCGCGGCCTTGGCCTTCATGAAGGCGGCCGTGATCTACTCTCACCGATCCTGGTCGCCCGACGAGGGGATACCGCGCGACCCTTTCGCCTGGGGAAAGAAGCGAAGCGAGCCTTCGATGTTTGAGGTCGAAATCATTATTGATAATGCTCGTTATAGATATGGCTTTCAACTCGATGACAAAGTAGTCCTTGAAGAATGGTTTTATGCGTGGCCCAACGTAAAGAAGCAAACGTGGCTGGAGCGCGACGGCGAGGCTTTCGAGTATGGCAAGCACTTTTTGGGCGAGAACACGGTCATCGCGGGTGTGACGCGCACGAACGCGCTCTTCTTGTCCGCGGCGCGCAGCTCAAGCACCCACAATTGACTCCGATCTTCTCCTGGTTCAGCTCCATCGAGACGATCAACATCCTTAATCCCCGGACCTCCATCGGCAGCGGACGGCTGGACCCCATCATCTCGATGCTAATCGACGAGGAAAAGAATGCCGGGCAGCTTGGACTGTTCGGAGACGACGAAGCACCGGATTCGCTACTGAGCCATTTCAAATCTCTCCTGAGGAATGCGGATGTGGGAATTATCGATATGCAGATAAAAAGGAAGGAGCCCTCCCAGGGTATGCGATTCCGCGTTTCGGACTTGGAGATGAAGCATCAGAGCGAATCGGACGACGGGTGGTTGCCGCTGGCGGAGGAATCACGCGGCACTAGGAGGCTCTTCCAGCTCGCGTTGCCCATCTTCCGGACGATCCGGCGCGGATGCCTGATGGTCGTCGATGAACTCCAATCGAGCATGCATCCAAACCTGGCCGAGCACCTCGTGCGCCAGTTCAACGACCCGGTGATCAACGATCGCAATGCTCAGCTAATCTTCTCGACGCACGACACCAACTTGCTGGGCACGCTCTCGGGCGAGGCCGCACTGAGGCGCGACCAGGTTTGGCTGACTGAGAAGGACGCCGCAGGAGCCACGGTCCTGTACCCCTGACGGATTTCAAGCCGCGCAAAGACGAGAACATCGAGCGGGGCTATGTCCAGGGCAGATACGGAGCGATCCCGTATCTGGGTAACTTCCGAATCCCGGAGGAATAGTGAGCGATGGCTAATCCTTCCGGACGCAACCGCCAGCGCAGGCGCGGTCGCCGCGCGCTGTTCCGCGAGCCCAAGCCCAAGCTGCTCATTGTCTGTAAGGGCCCAAGGACCGAGAAGCAATATTTCGAGCAATTCGCCAAGTTCCACCGAAATTCGCTTGTTGATGTCATCGTCGAGGGCGGCAAAGGCGTGCCGCTTTCGGTCGTGCGCACCGCGAAGGAGCGGAAGGAAAAAGCGTCATCGGACGCCAAGCGCAAGGATGATGAGTTTCTGAAGTACCAGTCGGTATGGTGCGTGTTCGATCTGGACGATCATCCCAACGTCCCGGAGGCGAGGATCATGGCAACCGATAACGGGATCGAGCTCGCCATCTCCAATCCATGCTTCGAGCTTTGGCTCCTGCTGCATCATAGGGACTGCCCGGGGGAGTTGCATCGGGGGGCAAGGCCCGATCCACGCTAAAGGTCCACGTCCCGAGCTACGACAAGCACGCCAATTTCGATGATTACAGGGACGGCTACGCAAGAGCCGTCCAGCGCGCCAGATCGCTGGACCAGCTTGCGGAGAGCGTGAGCGAGCCAGGTAAGAACCCGACCACCGGCGTATACGTGCTGACGGAAATGATCAACCCGCCGTTCACGTCATCCGCTGATCCTGGCCGCGACGCGGATTCCTGAGCTTTGGCCGATCATCCGACGATTAGACGAGGCCAGGCAGCAGGCTTGGAATCGACTCTTGCACGCGTCGGTCCCACGCCGCCCAGGTTCTGAGGCACGGCCGCCGCATTATGCGCGAAAATCGGTCGATTCGCCCCATCTTTCCCCCCTGCGAAGGGGGTGTAAGCGGCTGGTCCTGAAGATTTTTCAGGAAATCTGGACATGCCGGCAGCACACTGGACATTACTATCTTGGCAGAGGACACAGCACGGCTCGGGGGTTCTCATGGGGATAGTAGACCGGGGGATCACGCTCCGACACCTCAACACACTATTCAGCGTCGGGATGGTCGGGGGGCTGACGGACGCGCAGTTGCTCGAGCGATTCACGTCCTGCCGGGATGAGAGCGCGGAGCTGGCGTTTCGAGCCTTGCTCGAGCGCCATGGGCCGATGGTGCTCCGCGTCTGCCGTGCGGTGCTCCGCGACGCCCACGATGCTGACGACGCCTTCCAGGCCACATTCCTCGTCCTGGTGCGGCGGGCCGGCTCGCTTTGGGTGCGCGACTCGTTGGGGCCTTGGCTCCATCAGGTGGCCCATCGCATCGCGCACTGCGCCCGGTCGGACGCGGCCCGACGCCGGCAACAAGAGCTGCGTGCGTCGGAATTCACCGCCCGGTTCCATGACGACGGCGATCGCGATGACCTCACAGGGTTGGTGCACGAGGAGCTGGGCCGCCTGCCGCAGCGATATCGCGAAGCGGTCGTACTCTGCCTGCTGGAGGGCCTGACTCCCGAGCAGGCTGCCCGGCACCTGAACTGTCCGGTCGGTACGGTGCATAGCCGGCTGGCGCGGGGGCGGGAGCAATTGCGTGGACGCTTGGCCCGGCGCGGCCTGGCGGCGCCAGCCGGCTTGTTGGCTGTGGAATGGACCCGGAACGGAGTCTCGGCGGCGGTGCCGCCAGCACTGGTGGATTCGACGATTCGAGCGGCGCTGGGGATCGCGGTGGGGCAGGTCTCTGTGGGGGCGGTTCCCGCATCGGTCGCCGCGCTCGCGGGAACGATATTGAGGACCATGCTCATGGCCAAGATCAGGGTGACGGTGGCAACACTGCTCTTGCTCGGTGTCGTGGCAGCCGGCGCGGGGGTGCTCGTGCGCGAGGAGCGGGGAGACCGACAGCCGCGCGAGGCCCAGCAAGTCAAGGGAGCGGGACCGGTCAACAATTTCGCCGCTCAGCTTCCTCAGCCAGCGGCCAAACCGCCCGGCACCGATTCTCTCGGCGACCCACTTCCCGCGGGCGCTCGTCTGCGACTGGGATCATCGCGGTTTCGCCCCCCCTCGATCGTCGCTGAACTGGCGCTGTCCCCCGATGAAACGACCATCGTCAGCCTCGGGAACGAGCTCGTCGTGTGGGATGCGGCCAGCGGCAAAGAACGGTGGCGGGCCCACGGGCGTGAGTATGGATTTCGAACTAAATGATAACCGTGCGGCTGCTTACGGACAGTGCGCTCTGGCTTTCTCGTCCGACAATTCCCGATTTTACACCCTGGGTCGACAGAACCAAAATCCGGGACGGCAGAACGAAGTTTTGGTTTGGGACACCTCTTCCGGCCGCCACGAAGTCCTGGCGGTCGCCTCTCCCGATAAAAATACCGGGGGGGCGTTCGGACCTTTTGGAGCAGAGTCGGTCGACATCACACCGGATGGGAAGAAGCTGGCTGTGGGAAGTGCCGGTGGTGTTGTCATTTGCGATCTGCACGGGAAAGTGCTCTACGAAATCGCCAATGCGGCCGTCGGTCCGTTCAAAGTCGACGATCAGGACCGAATGGCTTTGGGCTGGCGCCAATACAGCCTGGCGCGTTTCTCGCCGAACGGAAAGATACTGGCCGTGGTCACGAGTGACAGGCCCGAGGAAATCCGGCTGTATGGGGCCGAGACCGGCCGCGAACTGCGAAAGGTCGCGCTCGCATCTAGGCTGGTCCGATTAGCGTTCTCACCCGATGGCAAGCAGCTCGCCACAACTGAGCGCGACAGTGCGGTGCGACTTTACGACGTCGAAACCGGCAACCCGGCCTGGTCGCACGTCGTCAATCTCACCGACCCCCGCGAAAACTACACCTCCGCCGTCGCATTCAGTCCCGACGGCAAGATCCTGGCCGCGTGCGCCACCGACAATCGCATCCATCTCATGAACCCTGCGACCGGCGAGGAGCTCGCGCAGCTTACCGGCCATCATTGGTATCCCTGGGCATTGGCATTCAGTGCGAATAGCAAGATGCTCTACTCCTCGGGTTGGGACCCGGCAATACGTCGCTGGGATGTCGCGGCCCGAAGGCAACTCGCGTTGCCAGAGGGAGACTACGCGACGGGCGTGGTCGCCGCCTCACCCGACGGCGAAACAGTGGCCTACGAAAATGACGCGGGAGCGATTCGACTTGTCGACGCCCAGCGCGGTACGGAACGACGCACTCTCGCGCTGCCGGGGACCGAATATTCCCAGTTAGTCTTCTCGCCGGATGGTCGGCGGCTGGCCGGGGGCGGTACCAGCGGCGATCAAGTGCATATCGCAGTCTGGGATGTGCCAAGCGGCGAACTGCGGCACCGCTGGGACTGGCCGAAAGGACGCGATCCGCATTCGACGGTCGAGTCACTTTGTTTCACGCCAGACGGGAGTCGATTGGCCGCCGCGGTCTTCCGGCAGTCGGCGGCTTACGTCTGGGACCTGACGGCCGGCCAGCAGATCGCACGCATTTCGCACAATCAGGTGTATGGCCTCTCGTTCAGCCCGGATGGTACAACGCTTGTTACGGCCGGTTGGGATAAGATCATCCGGTTCTGGGAAACGGACACCGGGAACATTCGCCGCGACGTCAAAGTTGTCGATCGTGCCAAGGGCGAGGTCAAAGTCGCCAATAACGCCCAAGGCGGTGACCTGCGTATGTACACGGTGTGTTACGCGCCGGAGGGCGGGCTGATCGCCACGGCTCACCTCGACGGGATCGTTCGGATCTGGCAGGCCGACGAGATGCTGCTGCGAACACAATTTCACGTGAATGGCAGTATGCGCTTCGGAGCCATGAGTTTTTCGCCGGATGGGCTTTGGCTGGCAACGGGGGCGGCATGGGATGGCAGTGTCGAGGTGTGGGATCCCTCGACTGCCAAAAATGTCTGGAGCGGCGGCCGTCATCAGAGCGAGGTCTACACGGTCGGCTTCGGTCGCGACGTCCGAACTCTCGTGAGCGGCGGTAGGGACGGCGCCTGCTACTTATGGGATTTGCAGCCACCCGGCAATCGGCCGGACAACGATCCGGCCCGGATCTGGGATGACCTGGCCGGAGAAGACAGCTCGGCGGCATTTCAGGCGATCCGGGCCCTGTCCCAAATGCCGGACCGCGCGGTCGCAATGTTGGCCGAGAAGCTGCGTGCGGTGAAAACCGTCATCGACCTGGATCGCGTCGACACGGGGAGCTCCGTTGAGGAGATCCGCGCCTGCGGCGCATGAAAACGCTCCTGATTCATAAAGACCCGAAGGTCGAGTCGGCGATCGCCGTCAGGCGAGCCGTCTCGCTGCTGGCCCAGATCGGCACTCCCGACGCGATCGGATTGCTCAAAAACCTCGTGGAGCAAGATCCGAAGAGAGATGTGGGGCGAATCGCCACCGCCGCGCTCAAAAGGCTGACAGAGCGGCAGTAAGCACTGCAACGACGCGCCAATGTCTCGAACAGGGCGCGGCATCTGTGTTGATGCTGAAGATCGAGTCAAAGCTCCTTCGCCGTCAGATCGTGGCCTGCATGCGTCTCATCACGCCCGCGTGAGCAGAAATGCCCCTGCCATGGCCCCGGCCGCACACATGCTGATGAGCCCATATCGTGCGTTCCGACGCGCCATCTCATAGGCCAGTGTCGTGAGAATCCGTCCGCCGGTTGCTGCCCAGGGGTGCCCGACGGATATCGAGCTTCCATTGACGTTGACCCGGTCCCAGTTCACCCGACCGGTGGCGGGACCCTTCCAGCCTTGTTCCCAGGCCGCGGCGTTTGCCAGCACCTGGGCGGCGAACGCTTCGTGGATCTCGATGAGATCAATGTCGCTCAGTCGCAGCCCGACGCGGTCGAGCAATCGCGGCACGGTGATGGCGGGCGCCATGAGCAGTCCCTCGCTCGGGTCGAGGGCCGCGTATTCCATGGCCTCGATGAAGGCCAAGGGCACCCGGCCCTCCTGCCTGGCGCGTTTCTCGCTCATGAGCAACACGCCCGATGCCCCGTCGGTGACGGGCGACGAATTGCCGGCCGTGATTGTTCCCTCGGCATCGAACGCTGGCTTGAGCGTGGCAAGGCGCTCCAGCGATGTATCGGGCCGCGGGCCCGTGTCGCCCGAGATGCCGTTTAGCGGCAAGACTTCTTCCGCGAGGCGTTCGCGTGCTGCCACCGCGTTGCGATGGCTGGCCAGCGCGATCTCATCCTGCCGCTCTCTCGAAATTCCCCACTCCTTGCGGGTGATCTCCGTGTGCTGACCCATCGACAGGCCAGTGCTCGGCTCGTTGAACGTGCTCGGGTCCGATCCGCTCAGCCATTCGACGCCGCCGGCGATGCCGGCGGTGATCCGTGTATCCGCGATTGCGTCGGCGATGATGGTCGCCGTCCGCAGGCCCGTGATGCAGTAGGACGAAACCGTCTGCGCCTCGATCTGCGCCGGTAGGCCTGATTCCAGGACGATCTCGCGTGCAAGATTCGGCTTGCCGCGCTCGGCGACGACGACACCGAATGCGATGGCGTCGATCCCGGCCGGATCAACGTGGTGGCGATCAACGAGCCCGCGCACCGCGTGGCTTGCAAGTGCCGAAGGGCCAAGCGATGCGAACGCCTTCCCGGATTTCACAAAGGGCGTGCGAGCGCCCGCGATAATGGCAACCCTTTGAATACCCATTTGATGATGCTCCCACTCGGACGACTATTGAATCGCCTTGGCCACCAGTTGCTCGAGTTTTCGATCGAGCATGGCGGCGACCTCGGTTACCTTCACGTTACCGAATTGTCCGAACAGCGAGGACGGCATGTCGTATTCCACACAGGTCTTTCCCTGCTCGTGCTCGTAGAGCAGCACCCGCAACGGTGCATAAAGGCTGGCCCGGATGTCATGCTCCGTCATCTGGATGGCGAAGAGTGGATTGCCAACGAGATACTGGACCGCTTTTTTCTTCTGGCCGACCAAGCGCAGGAGTGATCCATGGTCGCTGGTCCGAAAGAGCATGAAGCCGCTCGGCCCCACCATCGCTTCGAGTTTGGCCCTGACTGCCTCGACATCTCCGCCTGCGGCGAGCGATCTGTACGCGTCCTCGTCGAATCGTCCGAGCTGCTGTTCAAATGCCTTGGTAACCTCATCGAACGGTTTCTCGGCCACCACCTGAATGTGTTCCACCGCGATGCGAGTAACATTCATCGGCTGACTCCTTTGGGACGCCCGTCCAGGTTGGCCGTGAACCGCAATGCCGAGCACAAGAGCCCACAGCGCCAAACCAACCGGCGCCAGAATAGCCCTTATCATGACTCCTCCTTTGCTCGCCGCTCTTATTAGATGTATATGCAGGAGATTGGCACTTGTCAAGCGGGCATCGGGAAATCGGCGCGTGGCGTACTGACTGGTCGACCGCATCACCGGCCACCAGTCGCGGGTCCGCTACCAGCAAGCCCTGGAGGCGGGCGGGGGCACGCCCCCAAAAACACCTGTCGGCCCTTGACCGGCATCGCCGGCCCCGTATACTCTTATTGTACCAAACGGTACAATAAACTCGAGCGAGGGGACCACCATGTCAAGCATAAACCGTGATAGACCACTCTCAGGCAAGGTCGCGCTCATTACTGGCGGTTCGCGCGGCATCGGCGCGGCAATCGCAAAGCGTCTGGCAGCCGACGGCGCCAGCGTGGCCCTTACTTATTCCAAGGGCGCTGACGCAGCGGCGTCCGTTGTCAAAGAGGTTGAACGCGGAGGTGGGAAGGCGATTGCGATCCAGGCAGACGCAGCCGACGCCGATGCGGTCAGGAACGCCGTCGAAAAGACGGTCGCGACACTTGGCCGGCTCGATCTGCTGGTGAACAACGCCGGCACCGTCATTCCGACGAAGGTCGAGGAGACGACACTCGAGGACTTCGATCGCGTCTTTGCGGTCAACGTCCGCGGCGTCTTCGTCGCGACGCAGGCAGCACTCAAGCACATGAAAACCGGCGGCGAATCATCATGATCGGCTCGTGCTTGGGCGAGCGCGTGTTCATGCCCGGCATGGCGCCGTACTCGGCAACCAAAGGCGCCGTCAAGATGTTCACGCAAGGGCTGGCGCGCGAGCTCGGGGCGCGCGGCATCACGGTCAACAACGTTCAGCCGGGGCCCATCGACACCGATCTGAACCCCGCCTCAAGCGAGTGGGCGGACGGCCAGAAGGCGGTCGTTCCGCTTGATCGGTTTGGACACGCCGACGAGGTCGCAGCGCTCGTAGCATTCGTCGCCGGTCCCGAGTCGTCCTATATCAACGGTGCGAACCTGACGGTCGACGGCGGCACCAACGCCTGACCGCGAGTCGGACCGGCCTGCGCATGGCCCGGTGCGGTTCCAAGGAGGTTTCTCATGCGGCAGTTGCAACTCGTAGCTTTCGGCGAACCTAGAGAGGTGAAGTCAAATCGCAGCGGCAAGATCCTGTTCAAGTTCGGCGAGGCCGCTTGACAACAGCCGATTACGTGAAGGGCTGAGCATGAGCAGAATGCGGGGGACCGAAACATGAAAGAAAAGCAGGTCAGGCTTCCAGGTCCAGATCATCCGATTTCCATCCAGCGCAATCCCGCGCGTGTTGTCGTGTCCGTTGCGGGCCGTGTGGTTGCCGATACCCGCAATGCCCTGACGCTCCGCGAAGCGGCGTATCCGCCCGTTCAATACATTCCGGGTGAGGACGTTGATTTCTCCCAGTTGGAGCGGACGGATCACGCGACCTACTGTCCGTATAAAGGCGATTGCAATTACTACAGCGTTCCCGCTGGAGGAAAGAAGTCCGTCAATGCCGTGTGGTCGTATAAGGATCCGTTTCCTGCTGTTGGCCAGATCAAGGGGTATGCTGCGTTCTATCCCGACCGAGTCGATGAGATCGCAGAGCAACTTCCAGCCACTGGTGAATCGTTGAAGAGTTGTCGCAGCTAACCCCTGATGTGGAAGCAGCCAGGGAAGCGACAAGCTGCTCTCATACTGGAGGGGTTTCCATGTCTGCCACCAATCCGATTCTTGTCACGGGCGCCGCGGGCCGGATCGGCGGCGTGGGCCGCGCCATCGTCCCTCCTCAGGAAGGCGACCAGCGCCCGTGACTTCGTGGCACGGCACGCCAAGTCGTTCCCACCGTGAGGATTCCGGCGCGCTTCGGCCTCATGATCTCACCCCGGCCACGCTTGCAACGCCAGCTCCGCAACGCGCCGAAGGTCCTCGCGGCTCGCACCGCCGGCAGCCTGGACTGCCATTCCGCGCATGACCGTCACCACATAGCGAGCGAGATCAGCGGCGTCCGTTCCGGCCGGCAATTCGCCGTCCGCTTGAGCGCGCTCGAAGCGCTGGCGAACCGCGACCTCTCCCGCCACACGACGCGCGGCCACTTCCCGGCGCACGGATTCGGCCGTCTCTCCGCACGCGAGCGCACCCTGCACGATGAGACATCCGCGCGGGTTCCGCCGATCGGTCACCAGGTCGATCGTCCCGCCCAGCAGCCGTTGGGCAACGGCGCGGCGCCGTCGGCTCGTTCATGGCCTCGCGCACAAATGCCGCTGGGCCCTCGACATAGCGGTCGAGCGCCTTGCGAAACAGCTCTTCCTTGCTGCCGAACGCCGCGTACAGGCTCGGGCGGTTGATGCCCATGGCCTTGGTCAGGCCCGCAAGCGTGGCGCCCTCGTAGCCCCTGCGCCAGAATACCCGCAATGCGCGGTCCAACGCTTCATCGATGTCAAATTCCCGGGGACGCCCCCTCACCACGCCGAACCTCCTCGTTTTTTGTACCTACCGGTATGTTACACCCCTTGACCCGGCTTGTCCAGGCCCATATATTTACCGTGCGGTACAGAAGTCGTTGGAACCGGCGGTAGAAGGAGTTGACCGAGTTTTACCTGAACAACCATCGACACGAGGCACCACATGAATCGAGACGTTCTGACCCCCGTCAATCGAGATGCCTTGCTGGAAACCCTCGCGGCCGAGCTCACGTTAGCAGCCTACCGTGTTGCCCTTCGGACCAGGACGGCGGGCACCTGGCTCGATCTGGAATTGGATCTTTGGAAGACGCTGGCCGACACGGCCAGGACGTGGGGTGCAGGAATTGGCTCGATGCCGTTAGACGGCGGTGGGGATGCTTTTTTGACCAAGGCGATTGAAGGAGAAATGTCATGTATGTGATTCTCGGCGCGAGCGGGCACACCGGCTCAATCATTGCCGATTTCCTGCTATCAGAGGACAAGAAGGTGCGCGTCCTGGGCGCGACCCGGCGCGATTAGAGCGCTTTGTGCGCAAAGGCGCGGAAGCGTTCACGGCCAACATCGGCGATGCCGCTGCGCTCACCGAAGCCTTCAGCGGCACGGCGCAGCATACTTGATGTTGCCGCCGGTGACCGCCCGGGAGGACCAGGAGCGCCAGAGCGACGCGATCGCGAATGCCGTGAAGCAGTCCGGCCTGCGCTTCGCCGTGCACTTGAGCAGCTTCGGCGCGCAGGTTCCGGAAGGCACCGGGCCAGTCGCGGGGCTGCATTCGTCGGAGCAAAAACTGAACGCCATCAGCCGGTTGAACGTTCTGCACCTGTGCGCCGGGTATTTTATGGAGAATAATCTGGCGGCGATCGACATGATTCAGCGGATGGGAATCTTCGCAGGGGCGCTGCTACCCGACCTGAAACTGCCCATGATCGCGACACGCGACATCGGCGACTACGCCGCGAAGCGCCTCCTGGACCTGGATTTTTCCGGCAAACAAACGCGCGAGCTGCTTGGCGAGCGCGACCTGTCGATGGCGGAAGCTACCGCGGTGATCGGCGCACGGATTGGCAAACCAGATCTGCGTTACGAGCAATTTCCGTACGACCAGGTGCAGCAGGTGCTCGTGCAAATGGGTATTCCGCCGAAGTCAGCCGCGGTGTACATCGAAATGTACAAGTCTTTGAACGCAGGAGTCCTCGCTGCGCAGGAGCCGCGTTCGCCGGAGAACAGCACACCGACTTCGTTTGAGAGATTTGTGCAGGACGTCTTTGCGCCTGCGTATCACGGGAAGGGTTCCACCGCATAGCCAGAGCGCCCAGGTGGCACAGGTTGCGCGAAATCGCTAAGCGACGAGGAGATCGTGATGAGTCAGACCACACCAGAGAGGAATAAGGCACTCGTCCTCGAGGCCTTCGACACGTTGTTCAACAAGCGGGACTATGAGGCCGCCGGGCGGTGCTGGTCGCCCGACTACATCCAGCACAGGCGCAATCTGCACCGGGCCGCGAGGGCCTCTTCAGCCTCATCAAGAGCATGCCGCCGACGCTGAAATACGAGCCCGGTGTGATCCTTGCTGATGGCGACTTCGTCATCGTCCATGGGCGTTTTTCGGGCTTCGGGGCACCCGTCAACTGGATCGCGGCAGACATCATCCGGATCGAGGACGGGGTCCTCGTCGAGCATTGGGACGTCATCCAGGACGAGGCGACTCAGGAGCAATCCAAAAGTGGTAGGCCAATGTTCGGCGACTCGTTTCCCTTCTGATTGCCCACCAAAGTGGCATCCAGGACGCCAAGCTCGTACGGCTGGAAGTCGGCGAATCAGGCTGGCCCTGCAAGGAGCGTGACGGAAATGATCCGCATCGCGATTCTCGACGATTATCAAAACGTGTCGCTGGGGTGGCCGACTGGTCGCCACTCGCCGGGCGCGCCGAGATCATGGTTTTCAACGACCACTTGGCCGATGCCGACAAAGTCGTCGAACGTCTCCTGCCGTTCGACGTGGTCTGCGTCATGCGCGAGCGCACACCGCTGCCTCGGTCAGTCATCGAGCAGTTGCCGCGACTGAAGCTCATCGCCTCGACCGGTCGCCGCAACGCGGCCATCGATGTGGAGGCCGCGGTCGAGCGAGGTATCGGCGTGACCCATACGGGATACGATGCACGCTCCACCATCGAGATGACCTGGGCTCTCATCCTTGCGAGCGCGCGTCAAGTCGCATCGGAGAATGCACACTTGCGCAGGCGGCTGGCAGCTCACGGTGGGCGGCGGTCTTCATGGTAAGACGCTCGGCGTTCTCGGCCTTGGCAACATCGGCTCGGAGGTCGCGCGAATCGGGCTCGCCTTCGGCATGGAACTGATTGCCTGGAGTCAGAACCTCACGACGGAACGGGCCCAAGCATGCGGAGCGCGATTGGTCTCCAAGGAGGAACTCTTCCGCAGCGCGGATATTCTGACGATCCACCTCGTCCTCAGCTCCAGAACGAAAGGCTTAGTCGGAGCGGCCGAGTTACAGGCCATGAAGCCATCGGCCAGGCTCATCAATACCTCGCGTGGACCGATCGTTGACGAGCCGGCGCTCATCGAGGTCTTGCGTGACCGCCGCATTGCTGGCGTGGCGCTCGACGTGTTCGACATCGAGCCTCTGCCGGCGGATCAACCTTTCCGGTCGCTGGATAACGTCCTTGCCACGCCACATATCGGTTTCGTCGCCCGAGAACTCTACAGGACTTTCTACGGCGATACGGTCGAGAACATCACGCGATGGTTGGCACAACATTAATTCTCCTACCTGGCTGCTCGCGCTGCACCCGGCAATCCTGGGCAACCGGGCGCGCCGTCACTCCCTGCCTACGCAGCCACCAAAGGTGCACTGGAAACGCTGGTCAAGCACTGGGCTGCGGTGCTCGGGCCGCGCGGCATTCGCGTCAATGCCGTCGCTCCGGGAGTGATCGAAACGGACATGTCCCATTTCACGAAGACCGAGGCGGGCCGGACCTCGACTCTCGCCATGCAGGCGCTGAAGCGCATCGGGCAGCCGTCGGATGTGGCAGACGTGATTGCGTTTCTGGCCTCCGACGGCGCACGCTGGATTACCGGTGCGAGCATTCCGGTAGATGGTGGGTCAAAGCTCTAGGGGGTGAGTGTGCAGCCCCAGCTACTTGATGATCGCCGTGTAATCGATGTCGACCGACGCGCCGTCAAGAGCTCGGATCACCCCGTCAATCACCACTTCGGCCGCACCCTTATGCGGTTTCGTCAGATTGATCGTCACAGAATCTGCGGCCGTGTTGTAGACGACGCTCTTGATCTTCACCACCTGGGTATAGACCGTCTTGTGCTTCTTCTTGACGGCCGCGAACACGTGGTAAAACCCGCGAGTGCTGGCCGAGGCGGAGATGAGTGGTTCGTTGAACTTCACGCTGATCGATTTGACCCCCTGCTTGCTCTGAACCAGCCCCGGTGAACCGGTCACCTTCGGCGGCGTCGGAGGAAGTGGTGTCGAACTGGTTACCACGAGGTTATCGGCCCTTGACGTCACTCCGCCGCTCTCGGCCGCGATCGCATAACTGCTGCCGGCCTGATTGACGGTCAGACCGGAGAAAACAGCAACTCCGTTATGGGCATCCACGGTAACGGTACCACCCAGGGTCGCGGCGGCCGGGTTTATCGAGAGCACGGCGGTCACTGGCCCGTTAAAGCTCGTGTCGACCTGGCCCTGGCTGTTTTCAACCGAAATGGTCATGCCAAAGGCCGCTCCGGCGACGACCGAGCCGGGCGGCGGCGTAGTGACAGCAAGAGCGAGTGCCTGCGTCGAAACGCTGCCGCCGCTCGAGTCGATCGGCTCGCCGTTCGTGGTACCGGCGTTCCCGGCAACCCCGTTGGCGGCGTTGCTTCCCCTGTTCCCGGCCGAGCTCTTGCTCTGACCGATACCGGGAAGTCCGTCATCGGCGCCGGCGCCGATTCCACCCAGACCTCCCGCGCCGCCGCTCGCTCCGGATCCGCCGGCGCCTCCGGCTCTGCCGGTGGCACCTTCCCCTGCGGCTCCGGCCGTTTGTGTGTTGGCCGATTGATTGACACCTGCGAGGTTCAACGTCCCCGCGGTGATATAGATGGCTCCGCCGGAGGCATTGCCACCCGTGCCGCCGGCTCCGCCGGCCCCGCCGTTACCGCCGTTACCGCCTTTGCCGTTGGGCCCACCGCCGCCGCCGTTACTACCGGGGCCCGACGGGCTGGCGCCGTCGCCGCCTTTTCCGCCGGAGCCGCCAGCAAAGCCGTCGCCTCCATCGCCTGCGAACAGACCGTAGGCGCCGTTGCCGCCTTTGCCGCCGGACACCGAGTTGGAGCTCACGGTCACGAGCGTCAAGCTCACGCCACCGCCGGCAACCGCGATGCCGCCGCCGGCTCCGAGTCCGCCCGTGCCGCCCATGCCGCCGGCGGCTCCGGCCTGACCCGCGCCGCCGCTTCCGCCCGCACCGCCCCCGCCGCCATGACCGCCTCCCCCGCCAGGGCCAGGGCCCATACTGGAAGGGCTACCACCGTCGCCGCCTGCTCCGCCATCGCCACCTGGGGCGCCATATCCGCCCACGTTGCGTTCCTCGGCTGAATAGGGGCGGCCGCCCCCGATGCCGGCCCTGCCGCCGCTCGCCGAATTCTGCTCGATCGTCGACGATGTGACAACGAGCGAACCTCCGGCCACGTAGATCGCGCCGCCCAGGCCTGCGCCACCCGTGCCGCCAGTCACGTTGATGCCGGAAGCGCCGGCATTTCCGCCATGGCCACCGGCGCCGGCCCCGCCGCCGCGGCCGCCGGCCGCGCTGAAGTCACCCTTGCCGCCGTCGCCGCCATTACCGCCAGAGGCACCGTGGCCTCCGTTGCCGCCAGCCCCCGCGCCGTCACCACTCAAATTGCCGAGGTATCCACCTCCAGCGCCGCCGAACACGATGTTATCGAATACGTGCACGCCGGTCAGACCGGCGTTGCCGGAAACCAGAAACAGACCACCCCCGGCGCCTTCTCCGCCGTCGCCGAAAGCACCGGCGTTTCCACCGAGTGCCCCGATGCCGCCATCGCCTCCTGCTCCGCCACCACCGCCGTTGCCGCCATCATCGCCACCGTTGCCGCCATCACCACCATCCCCGCCGTTGCCGCCATTGCCGCCGTTGCCCCCGTAGCCGCCAGCCCCGCCCGCGGCCCCATACGCAGCGTCGCTGAATAGCTCTCCGCCGCTCATCGTCATCGTGCCGGTTGCGACGTAAAGACCACCGCCTTTGGCGCCGCCGCCGTTACCGCCGGAACCCGCAGCGCCGCCAATTCCGCCATTGCCCCCGTTCGCACCGGCGCCACCGTCGCCGCCGTCATTGCCGGGGGTCCCTCCGGTCTGGGCACCATGCCCAACGGCGCCGTTGCCGCCGTTGCCGCCGCTTCCGCCATTGCCCCCGTGGCCACCGGCTGCGCCTGACGCCCCGTTTCCGCTGATCTGTGCGTTGACCAGACGCAACGTGCCGCCCGCCTGAAAAATCCCCCCACCGGCACCTGTCCCTCCGGCGCCCGCCGCGCCACCGGCGCCCGCGGCACCTCCGTTTCCGCCTGCTGGGCCGTTCGTCCCGTTACCCCCAGTGCCGCCATCGCCCCCCTTGCCACCGTGGGCGTAGTTCGAGCCAATCTGCGAGTCGAACACGGTCAACGTACCGCCCGCCAGGTAAATGCCCCCGCCTCGCGCGTTTCCGCCTGCGGTACCCGGGGCGCCGGCCAGCCCGATGCCCCCCGCCGCCCCGTCCACACCGCTTGCCCCCGAAGCGTGATTGCCCGTGATCGACGCGTTACTGATCGTCACCTGCCCGCCGTCGATGAGAATTCCACCGCCGAGCGCGACCGCGCCACCCAGCCCGCCGCCGTTGTGCGCTCGGCCGCCGGTGATCTCCAGGTCTTTGAATTCCACGAAGATGCCCGCACCGACTTCACCGGCGATTTCAAAAATCCGCGTGTTCCACGACGATGAGCCAGCGATCACAGTCGCTCTGGCCGACGACCCCTGGCCCTCGATCGTCAATGTCTTGACCGTGCCTGTGCCGTTCTGGATCTCGAGCTCCCCCGCACTCGTGTCGGTCAGCGTGATCGAGGCCGTCACGTTGATCGTGTTTGCGGTTGAGCTGTTGCTATCCGCGGTCGTGATGGCCGCGCGCAAAGCGCTCTCCGTGCCGACGTTGAACGTGCTCAGGACGATCCGGGATTCCAGACCTTCCAGAGAAAGGTGGCGATATTTCTCCCGTCGAAGCGCTGCGCCCGCGGATCGTCTTCTGAGCAACATCGGATCTCCTCGCACTCGTGGCAAAGATCGCAGAATTCATTGCGTTCCGGTCAAGCAGTACGCACGGTGACAGTACGTGGATGATAGCATCCTATCACAGACTGCATTCGGAAACAATCAGGGCGCGCCTCTGAGGCGTTTCCGACAAATATACCTCCGCGCCGACCGGTACATGGCGATGCCAACAGACGGGAGGAGGCCAGTCCATCGACGCGGCGTCACGCAAGAAGTCGTTTCTCGACCCCTCTGTCGTCAAGAATCTTGTCGTCGGGCCAGACGTGCGAAGCACGGCATCACGCGATAGAATCGAATGGAGCCGCCTACCAGAACCTTCCTTGATTCCATGACCTCGGAGCCCGCGTCGTGAATCGATGGGGAGCGATCAGCTCGTTCGGGTTGTCGATCCTGCTCGTTCTGGGCGGATTCATGGTCCTCTCGGCCCGGCCTCATCCTGTGCCCTCGGCGGTCGAGACCGATCAAGAGGAAAGAACTCGGTTCGTCGACCTATATTGTGCCGCCTGTCACAATCAGGAGGACAAGGCCGGAAACCTCGCGCTCGAGTCCCTCGCCAGGGACGAAGTGAGTCAGCATCCCCAGGTCTGGGAAAAAGTCGTCCGTCGCCTGACCGCAAGGCAGATGCCTCCCCCGGGAGAAATACGGCCTACAATACGGGCATACGACAAGTTCGTGTCGATGATCGCGGGATCGCTCGACCGGGAGGCCGAAGCACGCCCCGAACCCGGACGGACGGACACCTTCCGCCGGCTCAACCGGACCGAGTACCAGAACGCGATCCGTGACCTCCTTGCGCTCGACGTCGATGCCTCGACTCTTCTGCCCCCGGACGATTCCAGCCACGGATTCGATAACGTGACGGTCGGCGACCTGTCTCCCACGCTGCTCGAACGATATATCTCCGCCGCGCAGAAGATCAGCAAGATTGCGGTCGGCAGTCCCGGCCGCTCTCCGGGCGGCGACACCATCCGGGTCCGTCCGGACATCACGCAGGAAGAGCACATCGAGGGCCTCCCTTTCGGGACGAGGGGCGGCGCGCTGATTGCCTACACCTTCCCGCAGGACGGCGAGTACGACATTCAGCTCCGCCTGGCGCGGGACCGGAACGAACAGGTCGAAGGCCTCCGCGAGGCTCACGAGGTCGAAGTGCTGCTGGACCGCGACCGGAAGGCATCGTTTACCGTCAAGCCGCCGAAAAACGCTCGCGAACACGGGACGGCTGACCAGCACCTGAAAGCCCGCGTTCGAGTTACCGCCGGCCCGCACGCACTCGGGGTCACGTTCCTCAAGAACTCAAGTTCGCTCATGGAGACCAAGCGTCAGCCGTACCAAGCCCACTTCAACATGCACCGGCACCCACGGCAGTCTCCGGCTCTCTACCAGATCTCGATCACTGGCCCCTATTCCGGCCAGGGACACGGCGAGCCGCCCAGCCGCCGCAAGATCTTCATCTGCGAACCGAAGGAACCGGGCGAAGAGGAGGCCTGCGCGACGCGGATTCTCACGACGCTCATGCGAAGGGCGTACCGCCGCACCGTCTCCGACGCTGACCTCCACCAACCTATGGAGTTGTTTCGACGAGCTCGGAAAGAAGGGGACTTCGACTCCGGGATCGAAATGGCCCTGAGCGCTGTGCTCGTCAGCCCGCATTTTCTGTTCCGGATCGAACTGCCCCCGCAGGACGTCCCATCGAACTCCGCCTACCGGATTCCCGACGTCCAGCTCGCCTCTCGCCTTTCGTTTTTCCTCTGGAGCAGCATCCCCGACGACGAGCTGCTCGATCTGGCTGCGCGAGGGGAATTGAGCAAGCCCGACGTGCTCGATCGCCAGGTCCGCCGGATGCTCGAGGACCCCCGCTCACGAAGCTTGACGACCAACTTTGCCGATCAGTGGCTCCGCCTGCGAAACCTGGATTCGATCACTCCGGACCTTCGTCTCTTCCCTGACTTCGACGACAATCTGCGTCAGGCGTTCCGGCATGAGACAGAGCTTCTGTTCGACGAAATGTTGCGTGAAGACCGCAGTGTCGTCGATCTCTTGAACTCCGATCACACTTATCTGAACGAGCGCCTGGCCAAGCACTACGGTATTCCTCACATTTACGGCAGTCACTTCCGTCGCGTTCGACTTGGCAGCGCCACCATGCGAGGCGGTCTGCTCCGGCACGGGAGCATCCTGACCGTGACGTCCTATGCAACCCGCACTTCGCCGGTCATTCGCGGCAAGTGGGTCCTTGAGAACATCGTCGGGACGCCGCCACCACCGCCTCTTCCTGACGTACCCGCCCTCAAGGACAACACTGTCGGTGCCTCGCTTTCGGTGCGCGAGCGCCTGGCCGAACATCGAGCCAATGTGGCGTGTGCAGTCTGCCATAAGCTCATGGACCCCGTCGGGTTCTCGCTCGAGAATTTCGACGCTGTGGGGCGTGGCGCAGCTCCGAGGAAGGTAAAACGGTCGACTCCACCGGTGGACTTCCCGACGGCAGCGAGTTCGACGGAGTGACCGGCCTGGAACAAGCTCTGCTCAAAAGACCGGAATTGTTCGTGCGCACGCTGACCGAAAAACTCTTGACGTTCGCTCTGGGAAGGGGCATCGAGACGGGCGACGCCCCTGCCATCCGCAAGATCGTACGCGAGGCCCGCACCAGGGATTATCGATTCTCGTCATTGATCGCGGGAATCGCCAGGAGCACGCCCTTTCAGATGAGGAAATCCGAATGATCATCACGAAGAAGGCCATGCCGCGCCGGACGTTCCTCCGCGGATTGGGGACCACGCTGGCGCTGCCGCTCCTGGATGCGATGATCCCTTCGATGACCGCGGAGGCCGCGACCCCCGCCGCCCCGGCGAGTCTTCGCCGCCTGGGATTCATCTACATGCCGATGGGATGCGACGTGACTCGCTGGACTCCTCCGAATGCGAAAACGCTGGACGAGCTCTCGCCCACCTTGAGCCCACTGGCACCAGTGCGGCAGCACGTGACAGCGATCAGCAACCTGGAGCTGCGTAACGCCTATCCCGGCACGCACGCAACGTCCAACTGCGCGTTCCTGAGTGCGGCCAAGGCAAAGTTGACCGAGAGCACCGATTACTACCTCGGTACGACCGTCGACCAGATCGCCGCCAAGCAGATCGGGCAGGAAACGCAGTTGCCGTCGCTCGAGATGTCGATGGACCTGCTCTCCATCGTCGGCCAGTGCGACAACGGATACGCCTGCGTCTATCAGAACAACCTCTCGTGGTCATCTCCCACGACGCCGCTCCCGTCCGAGGCTCATCCGCGAATCATCTTCGAGCGTTTGTTCGGCGAAGGTGGCAACGCCGCAGACCGCCGCGCCGCACTCAAGAAGCGGGCCAGTCTGCTGGATTCCGTGAACGAGGAGATCGCCAGCCTCAAGAAAAAGCTGGGCCCGGCCGATCGGGCTCGGGTCGGTCAATATCTGGAAACCGTGCGCGAAGTCGAGCGCAGGATCCAGAAGGCCGAGGCCGACGCAAACGATCACGACCTTCCCGACCTTGATCGTCCCGTGGGAGTTCCCGCCTCTTACGCGGAACACGCCCGACTGATGTTCGATCTTCAGGTCCTCGCCCTTCAGGGCGACGTGACGCGAGTCATCACATTTCAGCTCGCCCGCGAAACCAGTAACCGGACGTACCCCGAAATTGGCGTGTCCGACCCGCATCACCCGCTCACCCACCACGGCAACGACCCGGCCAAGATCGCGCGGATGGCCAGGATCAACCAGTTCCACGTTTCGCTGTTCGCCGAATTCATCGCCAAGCTGAAGGCAACAAAAGAGGGCAACGGCACGCTCCTCGACCACTCGCTCTACCTCTACGGCAGCGGCATGGGCAACCCCAACGTCCACGACCACACCAACCTGCCCATCCTCGTCGCCGGTGGTGCAGCAGGCAACATGAGGGGCAACCAGCACATTCGATTCGAGAAACCGACCCCTCTCGCCAACCTGCATCTCACTTTGCTCGACAAGGTGGGAGTGCGGCTGGACTCGTTCGCCGACAGTCAAGGAAAGGTCGACGACCTGTTTGGGCCGCTCTCGATCTGAGGCTCGACCAACCGAATTGGAGTTGATCATGTTGGCTGGAAAAGCCTCCCTTGCCTGGACGCTGGCTGCCGTTTTCTGCGGCTCGCTCGCTCGTGCCGACTCTCCTGTGGCCGACGCGGCCGAGAAGTCGGACCGGGCTTTAGTAGGGGAGTGGATCGAGCGCAAGGCCGACGCGAATCAGGCCCAGATCGACGGAATGACCGCCATGCACTGGGCGGTCCATCACGACGACATCGAAATGGCGAGACTCCTGATCGATGCAAAGGCGGATGTCAATGCCGCGAATCGATACGGCGTCACTCCGCTCTCGCTTGCGTGCGTGGGTGGCAATGAAAGCATGGTCGAGCTGCTTCTGGAATCCGGCGCCAGTGCGAACGCGAAGCTGCGCGGCGATGAGACGGTTTTGATGACCGCGGCGCGGACCGGAAAACTCGCAGCGGTGAAGGCGCTTCTTGCTCGCGGGGCCGACGTTAACGCCAAGGAACGGCGCGGTCAGACCGCCTTGATGTGGGCCTCGGCGGAAGGGCACGCCGACGTGGTCGACGCGCTTCTGAAAGCCGGAGCTGAGTTCCGTGAGACACTGCCTTCAGGGTTCAATGCGCTGTTCTTCGCCGTGCGCGAAGGGCGGTTGGACGTCGTCCGCGTCCTCTTGAAGGCGGGGGCTCCAGTCAAAGAAGCCATGCAGCCCAGGAGGTCAGCCGGTCGGGGGCCCGTCAAGGGGACCAGCCCCTTGATCCTGGCGGTCGAGAACGGACATTTCGAGGTTGCAAACGCCTTGCTGGAGGCCGGCGCCGATCCCAACGACGGGCAATCCGGATTCACAGCACTTCATACGCTCACCTGGGTGCGCAAGCCCAATCGGGGTGACGAAGAGAGCGGCGACCCCGCGCGAAAGGGCTCAGGGAACATGACGAGTCTTCAGTTTGTCGAAAAGCTGCTTGCACACGGAGCGGATGTCAACGCGAAGCTCAAGCGAGGCCGGGCTGGTAAAGGCGTTCTCAATCGTACCGGTGCAACGCCGCTTCTCATGGCCTCGATGACGGCCGACGTGCCGCTCATGCGTTTGCTGATCAAACACGGGGCCGATCCCAGAATCGCCAACGTCGACCAGGCAACCCCCCTCATGGCGGCGGCCGGCCTGGGCTGTCTCGCACCCACCGAAGAGGCCGGGACCGAGCCCGAGGCGCTCGAAGCCGTCACGCTCCTGCTGGAACTCGGCGGCGACGTGAACGCAGTCGACAAGAACGGCGAAACGGCGATGCACGGCGCAGCCTACAAGAGCTTTCCAGGAGTCGTGCAATTGCTGGCAGACAAAGGTGCCAGGATCGAGGTCTGGAACCACAAGAACAAGTACGGATGGACGCCTTTATCGATTGCGGAAGGTCATCGGCCCGGCAACTTCAAGCCCTCGCCCGAAACACTCGAAGCGCTCCACCGAGTCATGCTCAAAGCAGGGATCAAACCGCCTTCGACGGAGGTTGAAGATCGCAAACGACATGCGCCGGATGGGGCGGAAACACCTCCGCCGAAAAAGCGTTAGGAACGGTGGCTGGAACCTTTTCCGCGCCTTCTCCGCGCCGGAAAGATTCCGCAGCGCGCCGTGGCACAGGACCGATTCGACTTGACCGCTCGCCAGGCCATTGCTATGATTGAGCACTCACTCATTTTTGGAGAAAAATGGCACGCCCTCTGAGCGAAGACAAGCGAACTGCAATTCTCGAGGCGGCGACCGAGGTGGTGGCGATGCTCGGCGTGAGCGCGCCGACCGCGAAGATTGCTCAAGGTGCCGGCGTGGCCGAAGGCACGCTGTTTACCTACTTCGCGAACAAGGACGAGCTGCTGAATCGGTTGTATCTGGAGCTCAAGATGGACCTTCGCGACGCGATGCTTACCGGCTACCCTGCCGGCAAGAGCTTGATCGAGCGGATGCGCCACGTCTGGGTTCGCTTTGTTGGCTGGGGCTCGGCGAATCCCTCGAAGCGGAAAGCCGTGAGGCAACTGGCGGTCTCCGACCGCATCACCGAGGAGAGCAAGAAGCTCACCGGAGATGCATTTGCCGAGTTCCACTCCCTGATGCGTGAATGCGCACGCAGTGGAGCCCTGAGCCACCAGCCCGCTTCATTCGTGGCGGCGATCTTGAGTGCAATCGCCGAGACGACAATGGACTTCATCGACCGCGAGCCTCCACACGCCAAGCGCTACACAAAGGCAGGATTTGATGCGTTCTGGAACGCAGTTGCTGGGTGAGTTTTTTTGGCAAATAAATGAGCGAGTGCTCGCTCATACATCAGGATCTCGGGGACTTGTCGCCCCAGTCGTGACTGACTGGACACCGCGACAAAAACTCAGAACGAAGGGGAGGAATTACAATGAGCAGGAAAACATCAATGACTGACGGTAGCGTAAAGGAAAGTTCCGTACCCAAAGTGTGGCTGGTGACCGGCAGCGCCAGCGGGTTGGGCCGCAACATCGCGGAGGCGGTGCTCGCGTCGGGCGATCGCCTCATGGCAACGGCCCGCGATCCTGGCCGCCTTGAAGATCTCGTGCAGAAGTACGGCGATCAGATTCGCACCGCACCGCTCGACGTGGCAGACGAGGGCGCGGCCCATCGAGCGGTGCAGGCGGCGGTCGACGCGTTCGGGCGTCTCGATGTCGTCGTGAATAACGCGGGCTTTGGCGAATTTGCACCGTTCGAGCAGTTGAGCTCAGCGAGATTCAAGGCGCTCGTCGACACCAACTTCTACGGCGTCGTCAACATGACCCGTGCTGCGCTGCCGATCATGCGGAAGCAGAAGAGCGGCTGCATCCTTCAGATATCGTCCGTGGGCGGGCGCCTGGCCCGCGCAGGCAACGCTGCGTACCATGCCGCCAAGTGGGCAGTCGGAGGCTTCACCGAGGCCCTGGCCCAGGAAGTGGCCCCGTGTGGTATTACGGTGTGTGCGCTCGAACCGGGCGGTATCCGGACGAACTGGGGCACTCGTGCGAGCAAAGACATACCTGCCCTGATCCCAGACTATGAAGCGTCCGTGGGCGCGGTACTCGGGATGCTCCAGTCTTACTGGGGCCACGAGACCAGCGATCCGGCAAAGGTGGCTCAGGTCGTTCTTCGTCTGGCCGCCAGCGATCGTCTACCTGCACATCTCCTGCTAGGCAGTGACGCCGTTCAGTTCGCCGGCCAGGCCGAGGCGGCCCGCGCTGCCGATGCCGAGCGCTGGCGAGAGGTTAGCGTTTCAACCGATGTCAACGAACCGGTAGCCTCGCCTGAGTTGCGATTCTGAGTTCAGTCCATTCTCGGTGACCGGGGTCAATGTACTTGGATTCCGGCCACGGCACCTGACCCTTCACTCAAGGAGAAATCACATGCGCTACAAACTGCTGGGCAAAAGCGGCCTTCGAGTCTCCGAACTGTGCCTGGGGACGATGACCTTCGGCGAAGATTGGGGCTGGGGTTCTACAAAAGATGTGAGCTGAAGCGGCTGGTGCGGTCCCTATCTTCCGGTGGAATGCGGGACCAGATCGACGCCTGACCCATTACCTTGATTACTCAGACGAAAGGAGAAAGTCATGGAATTTAGAACGCTCGGCAATACAGGTCTCCTGGTTTCGAAACTCTGCTTCGGAACCATGACATTCGGCGATGGCAGCGGGCTGTTCAAGATGATCGGCGCCGTTGGCCAGGCCGGGGCCGATGAAGTGGTCAGGAAGTGCATTGACGGCGGGATCAACTTCTTTGATACCGCCGACGTTTACACGGAGGGTCAGAGCGAAAAGATCCTCGGCCAATCACTGAAAAACCTTGGCATCGCGCGGAAGGATGTCGTGATCGCGACCAAGGTCTTTGGTCGCGTCGGCCCGGGACGGAATGACGTCGGGGCTTCTCGCGGCCACATCATGGACGGAGTGGAGGCCAGTCTCCGACGTCTGCAAACCGACCATATCGACCTGTACCAGATCCACGGCAATGATTTCGTGACACCTGTCGAAGAGACGCTGCGCGCTCTCGACAACCTGGTCCAGCAGGGAAAGGTCCGCTACATCGGCTGCTCCAACTGGCAGGCATGGAAGATCGCCAAAGCCCTGGGGATCTCCGAGTTCAAGAACCTGGCCCGATTCGACACGCTTCAGGCTTATTACTCGATCGCCGGCCGCGATCTCGAACGGGAAATCGTTCCCCTGCTGGAATCCGAAAAGGTTGGCCTGCTGGTCTGGAGTCCGCTCGCCGGCGGCCTGCTTTCCGGCAAATTCAGCCGGGCGAACCAGAAGCCCGCCGATTCGCGCCGCACTGACTTCGACTTTCCGCTCGTGGACAAAGAGCGGACATGGAAGATCCTCGACGTGATGGCGCCGATCGCGAAAGCACATGAATGTAGCGCGGCACGTCTTTCGCTCGCATGGCTCCTGGCAAAGCCTGTGGTGACCTCGGTCATCATTGGCGCCAAACGCCTCGACCAGCTTGACGACAATCTCGCGGCGGTAAAGCTCAAACTCACCCCGGACGAGCTGAGACAGTTGGATGACGTGAGCGCCCTTCCCCCCGAGTATCCCGGATGGATGCTGCCGTTCCAGGGAGCCGACCGTCTCGAGAACGTTGATCGGCTGGCGATCTTCAAGCAGTCGAGCAAACAGTGAGTTAGCCACTAATTCGATTGGGGAGCATTCTTCGCAGCGCCCGAGAATATCTCACGAGTTCAGGAGGTGCATCCTGCGAGCCGATGCCTGAATGACCTCTACCACTAAAGCGACTTGAACATAACGAACGCATCCACATAGCCCGCCCTCGGATGGTCAAAGGCACGCGGCAGGGTGCCGACGATTTCGAACCCGAAGCTCTGCCAAAGTCGCACAGCTCGTTCGTTCGTGCTGACTACGAAATTGTATTGCATTGCCCGAAACCCTCTGGCCCGGGCCCGTTCGAGCGAATGCGTGCACATCGCGCGGGCGATCCCTCGCCCCGTCGCTTCGGTCGAGGTGATGTATCCGCAGTTGGCGACATGGGCGCCGCCGCCCTGCTGGTTCGCCCGCAGGAAATAGGTGCCGAAGACGCGACCGTCCTCTTCGGCGATGAAGGTCTCGCGGTCGGCTCCCATCCAGTAGGCGATCGCCTCCGCTTGCGTCATGTCCGGAGGCAGGGCGTAGGTCTCTCCGGCACGGATAACGGGCTCGAGAATGGCCCAGATTGCCGGGGCGTCTTGGGGGCGGGCCGCTCTGATGTCCATTACTCTTGCGCCTTCTCGCGGCGAGAATCTAGAGGGGCGGGCCGTGTCGTGTGAGCGCTGGCCATCCAGCATAGCAGGAGCAGCGATACACGGAACAAACCGCCGAATCGGAAAAAGGACCACGCGGTCGAAGTGTGAGAGCATGCCGACGATCAAGGTGGCAAACTCGGCGACGACGCGCGACGGCGTCTGCAAGGCGTCCTGCGCCGGGAACTCGCCCTGCCCGCTGGAAACCAATTCTACCCTGGCACCCAGGGCGATGCAGAAGCTGGCGCGGCACGAGCAATGCATGCGTTGTCAAGGCTGCGAGCCGGCGGGTAGACCTCCCTGGATAGAAAGAATCGGACGGAATAAACTTGGCCAGACGTTCAATCGAAGCGCTCCTGTGTCAGGTTGCGTGAAGCTAAGCGGATATGCGAAAAAGGCCCATGTCAAATTTGAGCCCGGGGTTCAGGAACTTGCTCAGTCAATCGTGAATTCGCGGTACCTTTTCGGTCGTCCCACTTCCGTGTCTCACAGGAGGAGCCGATGTCCACGTTCCAGCGCAGAGAATTCCTTACAGGTGCCGCAGCCCTGGGCGCCGCCACGGCGGCCACCCTGGTCACGACGAGGCAGGCTGATGCCGGCGACCCCAGTTTCATGAACAACGTGCCCGACCCGCTCCTGTCCGGCGAAGAGCTGCCAACCTTCAAGTTCGAGCTGGAGAAGTCGGCGGGAAAGGTCGACAACGGCAGCGAAGCCAGAGAGGCCACGGTCAAGCAGCTTCCCATCTCCAAGGGGATCGCCGGGGTCTCGATGACGCTGGCCCCGGGCACCATGCGGGAGCTGCACTGGCACGCCACCGCAGCCGAGTGGGCGTTCGTGGACAAGGGGCGAGTCCGCACGACAGTAGTCGCTCCGGGGGGATACTCAGAGACGAATGACTTCGAGCCGGGGGACGTCTGGTATTTCCCGCGCGGCCACGGCCACATGCTGGAGTGCCTCGGCCATGAGCCCTGTCACTTTGTCCTGATCTTCGACAACGGCTACTTCTCCGAATTCGGGACCTTCAGCATCACCGATTGGGTCGGCCACACCCCGAGGGCGCTGCTGGCGAAGAACTTCGGCCTCCCCGAATCGGCCTTCGAAGGGTTCCCGAAGAAGGAGGTGTATTTCGCCCGGGGGGCAGTGCCGCCCGAGAAGGCGGCCGACCCGTTCGCGGGCCCGAAGAAGCCGCCACTGACGCACAAGTGGCAGCTCCTCGCCAACGACCCGATCGTCAACAACAGGGGGGGCCGGCTCTGGCTGGTCGATTCCACCAAGTTCCCGATCTCCAAGACCATGGCCGGCGCGGTCCTCGAACTCGAGCCGGGTGCGTTGCGAGAGCTGCACTGGCACCCCAGCGCCGACGAGTGGCAGTATATCCTCGAGGGCAAGGTCAGCATCACGCTGTTCGGGTCGGGCGGGCGCTACCGGACCGAGACGTTCGAGAAGGGTGACGTCGGCTTCAGCCCTCAGGGATACGGGCACTCGATCGAAAACGTCGGCGACGGGAAGGCCCGCGTCCTCATCGGGTTCAATTCCGGGGTTTACGAGGATATCGATCTGTCGGAATGGATTGGCGGCAATCCGTCCGACGTGCTCGCCACCAACTTCGGTCGGCCGGCCTCGCAATTCGACCGGTTCCCCCGCAAGGATGTGTTCATCGCGTCCAAGGATGGGGCTTGAGTCTGCGGCACGACCAGATGGTGGACGCCGGCTTTAACTGGTATGTCGGCCTTCACGACCCTCACGCTTCATGACCTTGGTGGAAGTCACTCCAGGAGGAAAAAATGTCGCATCCTGAGGAATACGACGTGGTCGTTCTGGGCAGTGGGGCGGGCGGCAAGCTCCTGGCCTGGACGCTGGCCTCACAAGGGAGGCGCACCGCGGTCGTCGAGCGGCGGTATATCGGCGGGTCGTGCCCCAACATCGCCTGCCTCCCGAGCAAGAACGTGATCCACGCCGCCAAGGTCGCGGACTATTTCCGCCGCGGCCCTGAATTCGGGATCGCCGCCGGCGACTGGAAGGTCGACATGGCCGGCGTCCGCGACCGCAAGCGGAAAATGGTCGATGGACTGGTCGAGATGCACCTCACGAAGTACCGGGAAAGCGGCGCTCTACTCGTCATGGGCCAAGGGCAATTCGTCGCGCCGAAGACGATCGAGGTGACGCTCAATGCGGGCGGGACCCGGACGCTCCGCGGTCAAACCGTCATCATCGACACCGGGTCGCGCGCCCGGATGGACGACACCACCGGGCTGGCGGAGGCTCGCCCGTTGACCCACGTCGAGGCCCTCGAGCTGGGCGAGCTCCCGGGACACTTGCTGGTCCTGGGCGGCGGCTACGTCGGCCTCGAGCTGGCGCAGGCGTTCCGCCGGTTCGGCAGCCGCGTGACCGTCGTCGAGCGGAACGGGCGCTGATCCATCGCGAGGACCAAGACGTCACCGAGGCGGTCGAGCAGCTCTGCCGGGACGAGGGGATCGAGGTCCGGACCGGGACCACCACCCTACGCGTCGAAGGGCGATCCGGCGAGTCCGTCCGCCTCCATACTTCCGGCGGCGTGATCGAGGGGACCCACCTGCTCGTCGCCGGGGGGCGCACGCCGAACACCGACGGCATCGGCCTGGAAAAGGCAGGGGTCGAGACGGACGAAAAAGGCCACGTCAAGGTCGACGCGCGGCTGCGGACGACGGCCGAGGGTGTCTACGCGGTGGGCGACTGCGCCGGCAGCCCGTACTTCACGCACATAGGCGAGGACGACTTCCGCGTGGTGCTGGCCAACCTCACCGGCGGGGACCGCGTGACGACCGGACGGCAGGTGCCGTACTGCCTGTTCACCGACCCGGAGCTGGCCCGCGTTGGGCTCTCCGAGCGGGAGGCCCGCGACCGCGGCGTCGGCTACCGCCTGACCAAAGTCCCCATGGTGGCCGTGCTTCGGGCCCGGACGCTCTCGGAAACGCGCGGGTTCCTCAAGGCACTGATCGAGAAGGAAGGCGACCACATCCTCGGGTTTACCGCGTTCGGGCCCGAGGCCGGCGAGGTGATGACCGTCGTCCAGGTCGCGATGCTCGCCGCCCTGCCCTACACGGCGCTTCGAGACGCCATCCTGACCCATCCGACGATGGCCGAGGGCCTCGCCGCTCTGTTCTCGTCCGTGCCGGGGGGATGAACCGCGCGACCAGGCCCGACGCCTTCGAGCAGGCGCTCGACGTCTTGCTCGCAAAGCTTCGCGACGGCGGCCAAACCGTCGTGATGTTCGAGCTGCCGTTGCCGCCGTTTCATAACCGATATGGCCAGGCCCAGCGCCGGCTGGCCAAGCAGCACGGGGTGCTGCTCGTGCCCAAACGCGTGCTGATCGGGATATTGACGTCAAACCGTGCTACGGTCGATTCGATTCACCTGTCTCGTCGCGGGCATGAACTGATGAGCGAGACCGTTTGGGTCATCATCGGTCCAGCGATTCGCCCGTAAAACGATCCGGCCACCACTCGTGGAAGCTTCGTCAAAGAGCGATCTTGAAGCGACGCCGCGCCCGGTAGCACGCCAGAATCGCAACCGCGCTCAGGCCGTAAACGATCGAGGTGGGCTCCGGGACGGATGCCGGCCCGATTGTCACGGTTCCGGAATGGCTCGTGAAGGGGACCGCGGAGATCTGTTCGAAATCGTGGTTCACCACGTTGAAGTAGGTGCTCGAGCTCTCGTGGTGATGATGACTCGAATGCGGCACGAGGCTCACCGTGAACGTCTCGCCCGGGCTGGTGTAGCCCGGCAAGGCGGACAGTGAGATTTGCGCTAACAGAACTTCTCCGCTGCTGCTCGAGAGCGAGACCGGATGTAAGTTATTCGTATTGTCGAAGCCGAGGAACGAGTCGTTGGTGTAGCCGGTCATGGATGTGAAGGCCGTGCCGCCGTAATACGGAGAGCCAGCCTCGTAATCGGCGCTGTTATTGTAAAAAACATAGTTGCTGTTGTTCAAATAGCCGAATGACTGGCTGGAAGAGAACATGAGTTCTCCCGCCGTCGTGGCCCTGATCTGAAGAGTGAACGCGTAATCGTTGATCCTATCGGGGTGGAACCGAGAGGCCGTGCTGCTAATATAAACGTCGAGCACGCCCGTGCCGCCCGCAGCAACCGTCGTGCTGTCAATAGTAACGACCAGATCAGCACGGGCCGCACTCGCCGATCCGGCGATGAGCAGCAAGAAACAAATAATCTCGATTCGTCGTCGCATCGGAAAACTCTCCTTCGGGCTCTATTCATCCGGAGTGAATCATCGGTTCTGCGATGAGGCATAGCGCCTTCGCCAGCGCCACCGAGACAGGGCGGGTCTCGAGACTGCGCGGGCCAGTATCTTCTCAGATTGATAATGCAAGAGCAAGCTATGTCTCCCAAAATCACCGGACTCGGGGCCGGCCATCGATCATCCGAGCGAAAGTCCTTTCTTCAGTGTGTGCCCCTTCGCCCGGGTCGCCAGCGTCAGGTCAAGTGCGGTGACTGTACCCTCGCCGGTCACGTCCGCGCCCAGTGGCGCGAACCCGGTCGGGTTCGACAGATTGATCTCGGCGGCGATTTCATTCAGGTCGTTCTCGTCCACCGTTCCATCACCCGTCACGTCGCCCAGCAGCCGGTAGAAGTTGTGTACGGCGGTCCCACTCGGAAGCTTGATATCGATCTCGTAATAGCCGTCGGCGGCGGTCGTGGTCGGGCTGCCCCCCAGGCCGCTTGCACCGAAGTCAAGCTCGATCGCGTGGTCGATGACTTCGACGTTCACCCCCGAGAGAGAGACGGCCGTCTTGCTCGACGCGTCGTCGTTCAGGTCGTACCGGTAGAGCTGGATGTCGGGCGATGCCGTCTGGAGTGAATTGACGATCTGAGTGAGCTCGCCGCCCGACTGGCTGTCCGACTCGTTGAAGTCAACTTGCAGGTAACGGATGTAAGACCGCTCGACCGCACCGTCCTCGACGACCAGGGCCGTCGTCTGGAGCTGCGCCGGCGTCGCATTCGCAAACGTCTCGGTAAGCGCCAGATTGGGGGGAGTTGGTGCCGTCTGGATGTTGCCCGCGCTGTCGAACCCGATGCTGTAGAACGCGTAGGTGTGCTTGTCGCCGTCGGTCAAACCCTGGTAAGGAACGCTCGCCTGGACCATTCCTGCGATGTTTGCCGGTCCCGCGGGAATCGCCGGGGCGACCATTTCATACGGCCCGGAATCGACCGACGCGTAGACCTCGAAATACGTCACGACACCGCCGCCGGGGTCACTCCCGGTGAGGTTGAGCGTGAACGTGCCTGTGCCCAAATTCACCGTGCTCGGGTTGGTTCCGGTCGTGCCGTCAACCGTGGTGACCGGCGGGGCCAGGTCGGGCAGATAGGTGCTGGCCTCAATCTGCGGTTTGTAAGCCTGGGTATTTCCAGCGCTGTCGGTCGCGGTGCTGTAAAAGGCATAGGTCGTGTTGCTCTGGCCGGTGAAATAGGCACTTGGGTTCGAGGCAGGGACCGTCGTCCAGAGGGTCCATGGTCCGCCGTTGGTCGAGGAATAGATGTTGTACGACTTGACTCCGGAGGGGGGCGAGCCGCCGTCCGAGCCGGTGACGGAGACCAAGAACTTGAGGCTCGTGCCGCGTGCCGGCAGCGCGCTCACCGTGCTGGTGGGGGGCGTTGTGTCCATCAGCCACGAGGTCGAGAGCGTTCCCGAGCCGGGGACGCCGTTCTGATCGTCAAAGTCGGCGGCATTCACACTCAAGGTAAATTCGCCGTTGTTCGCCGTCAGGCTGCCCAGTCCGTTGATCTGGTAGGTCGAGCCCGAGACCAGGCTGAGCGTCACGGCGCTCGTGATCAGGTTGGACCCGTTGTTGTCCGTCAGCGTCAAGGCACCGGTCGTCAGGCTCGTCGAGTTGATCGGCACGTTGAACGTGACTTGAATGGACGAGACCGTCGAGTTGCGTGGGCTGGGCGAGACGGCCGCGATCGAGGAGACCGCCAGCGTCGGCGTGATCACATCGGTGACCATGCCGGTGGTGCTTGCGTAGTTCGTGTTGCCCGCGAACGTCCAGGTGTCGGTAAAGCTGCCCGCGATCGTATGGGTGGTGCCGCTCAGATTCAAGAGACCGCTCAAGTTCACCGGGGTCGGCGTCTCCACGCCCGTGGCCGTTCCAGTGGCGGTGTGCGGGTTGCCGTCAAAGGTGACGTCGTACGGAGTGACCACGATCTTCGCGTTGGCCTTGCTGATCGTCTGGTTGACGGTATTCGAGGTGCTGCCCACGTTGTACGAATCGCCGCCGTAAACCGCCGTGATCGTGTAGGGACTACCGGCCGCGGAGAGCATGGACGTGCTGAATGTGGCCTCGTCGACGCCATTCTCCATGCGGAGCGTGCCGGTGCCGATCTGATCGGCGGCTGTCACTGCACCGGAATAGAACGTCACCGTCCCCGTCGCGGCCGCAGGGCCGGCCACCGTGGCCATGAAGGTTACCATTTGGCCATAAACTGCGGCAGGCGCCGACGAGGTCAGCGTCGTCGACGTGCCGGCAAGGGTCACGTCGATCGAGAACCTCGCGGTCGTCGAGCCGCCGTCATACTCGGAGACAGTCTCATTGACCGTGTAGGTTCCCGGCGCCAGATACGTGTGAGCCTGGGAGAGGGGCCCGGAGACCAACGGTGAGAACGTCGAGGTCTGGCCATCGCCCCACTGGACGGTGTCCGTGAACGGGCCAACGCCCTTGACGGCCAGCGTTGCCAGATCGAGCGACGTGCTCACGCCCGCGTAGGCGCTCTGCGAGGCGTTCACGTCGGAAAGGACCGGCGGGACGTCTTCGGACGCGATCTTCGCTTGGCCTGAGTCCCATCCGACGTTGGGGTCGATGACCGTGAACGTCACCGTGTAGGTCCCGGCGTTGCCCGGCGTGAACGTGAATGTGGAACCGGTCCCGTCGGCGATCTGCTCTCCGGAGGACGCGAACACGTGCCAGTCAAGGTACGTCGTGTCACCGGTCGGGGCGTCGAACGAGCCTGTGAGTGTGACGCTGGTTCCCTCGTCGACCGACTGGTTGATTCCGGCCGAGACGTTCAAGGACGAGTCGGCCTGCAGCATGTTCACGGTGCCCGATCCAAAGACGATCGTATCCTGGGGCTGCGCCTCGATCGCGTCGTCGGCCGTGCCGGCGAGGATCGTGTCGTCGCCCGAGCCGGCGTACATCGTGTCGCCGGCGGGCGGGTCGCCGCCGGTTGCGAACGTGTACATGAAGAGCTCGTAGTCTCCGGTGAGCGGCTCGTTCAGGGATACCGACTTGGGCGATGAGGTCACCATCGCGTAGTAGGTGCCCGTGTACGGAAGGGCCAGGTCGATGATCGAGGAATCGGAGTCCTGGAACGAATCATCGTTGTAGGCGATCGCCTGGCCGCTGGAGTTATAGATGGTGAGCGCGGTGTCGAAAGCCCCCTGGTTAAAGTCATTCGCGGCGGTGCCGGCCGGCGCCAGCGACCGTGTCAGGACGGCGGACATGAGCTGGAAGCTGATCAAGGTGCCGGCGTCCGCGTTGAACGAATAAAAGTCGGTGTTCGATGCTCCGCTTGTCTCGCCAAGGTAGCCGACCACGTCGGCGGCGGTGACGTCGAAGGACTTGTCGGCGTCGATGCCCTCAAGGTCGGTATCGGGCACGACCAGGGCGCAAGTGTGATCGGCTGGGCGTCAGTCATCGACGCATGCGCAGTGATCTCTTCGTTGGTTGGTGAGCCATCTTCGCCGAAGGCAAGCGCGACCGCCTCTCGTTCGCCGAAGAACGGGTCGTTGATCGCATCCTCGAGGGTCGCGTTCACCGACGCACCGGAGGCCATGATGTGATCGATCGTCTCGTCGGCATCGATCGGCCCGGGATAGGCAGGATTGTAGAGGTCAGGGTTGACCCCGGCGTAGATCCCCGAGCCGATCGGTCCGAACGCATCGGCGTGCTCGAGGCCGGAGAGGTGCCCCAGCTCGTGCGCGGCGATGGTGGCCGACAGACCGACGAAGTTGGCGCTCGTGGCGGCCGGGTCGCCGGGCACGCCCAGGAGGTCATTTACGTTGACCCCAGCAGAATCCGGCGGGATGACTTCCAGGCCGCCCGCGGTGAGGGTCGTTGTGCCCGAGATGTCCAGATCGCGCCAGTCGATCTCGGACGAGATCCCTCCTCGAGGCCAACCAGCACCGGGTCGTTGAAATAGATCGTGGTGTACGGGCCCGACTGCGGCTGTGTCTGGGTGAAGACGTACGAAAACGCCGAGTAGTCGGCCGCGATCTGCGCCTGGATCGCGTCGCGCTCGGCCTGAGTATAAAAGTGCTGACCCGCAAGCTCGTAGGTGTTGAAGTCGAGATAGACGACGCGGGTGACCGACCCTTCGATGAGATTATTGCCACCCAGCCCGACAATCAGGTCGTCGCCGCCGCCGCCGATCAAGGTGTTGTCATTGGTATTGCCGATCATCGTATCGTCGTACGAGCTGCCCAGCACCGTATCGATCGCCTGTGGGTCGGCCAGGGTCAAGGTGAGCGCGCCGTCGGAGAGCGTGGGCTGCATCACGGCCTGGGGCCCGGACTCGCCCAGATTGATCGAGATCCCGGCGGGGGCCTGCGAGAAATCGAGCCCGGCGACCGGTTCTGTTCGACCCGGGGGCGGAAGGGGCTCATAGATGGTCTGGCTGCCGCTCGAATCGCTGTTGAAGGCGAACGTATCGCCCCCGCCGCCGCCGGCCAGCGAGTCGTTGCCCGTGCCGCCTTCCAGCGTGTCGGGGCCGCTCGCGCCGATCAAGGTGTCGTCGCCAGTTCCCCCTTGAAGGATGGCGCTGCCCGAGAAGCCCGAAGCGTCAAGCGTGAAGTCGCCCGTGCCGGCTGCCAGGATCACGTGCTGGAAGCCGCTGATGGTCGAGCTCGACGCGGGCAGGCCCCCGCCCGAGGTCGTGAGCGTCGAGTTGGTGAGCATCATGTTCTGCGAGCCGAAATCCAGGAGCCACGAATCGAAGCCGCCCCCCTCGATCACGTCGTTGCCGTTGCTCGAAAAGACCGAGTCGGTCGTCCCCCCGCCCAGGTTCGTGTCGTAGCCCACCCCGCCGATGACAGTGACGTTCCCCCCGCCGCCGGAGATCATGTTGTCGCCCGGCCCGCCAAAGATCATGTCGTTGCCCAGGCCGCCCGTGATCGAGTCGTTGCCGGTACCGCCGGTGATCGTGTCGTCGCCGGTACCGCCAAAGATGATGTCGTTGCCGTTGCTGCCGAAGATCGAGTCGTTGCCACTGCCGCCGGTCAAGGTGCTCGACAGGCTGCCGCCGAAGATAAGGTCGTCGCCCGAGCCGCCCAGAATCGAGTCAGAACCCAGCCCGCCGACAATCGTATCGTTGCCCGTGCCGCCATAGATGATGTCGGTGCCGTTACCGCCGAAGATCGTGTCATCCCCCGAGCCGCCGGTGATCGAATCATTACCGTTTGTACCGCTGAAATCGTAGGTCACCTGGCCGCTTGCGACGGTGCTCGTCACGGTGCCGCCCCAGATGATGTCGTTGCCTCTCCCGCCCACGATCGAGACACTGCCGCTCCCGCCGGCGATCGAGTCGTTGCCCGTGCCGCCGAAGATCAAGTCGTTGCCGCTGCCGCCCTCGATGAAGTCGTTGCCCGTGCCGCCCGTGATCGAGTCGTCGCCCGATCCGCCCTCGATCCAGTCCGTGCCCGATCCGCCCAGGATCGAGTCGTTGCCCGATCCGCCGTCGATCGAGTCGTTGCCCGATCCGCCGACGATCGTTTCGTTGCCCGATCCGCCGCTGATCGAGATGTTGCCCGGCCCGCCGACGATGAACGCGGCGGCGACGTTGCCGTAGATGATGTCTTCCCCCGAGCCGCCGGTGATCGACTCGTTGCCCGAGCCAACGGTCACGTTCGCGCTGCCGGTCGTCAAATAAATGATGTCGTTGCCCGACCCGCCGCTGATCGTATCGTGGCCTGACCCGCCGGTGATGGTCGCGTTGCCGGTCGTCAGATAGATGATGTCGTTGCCCGACCCGCCGCTGATCGTATCGTGGCCCGCGCCGCCGGTGATGGTGGCGTTGCCGGTGGTGGTGTAGATGATGTCGTTGCCTGACCCGCCGACGATGGTATCGTGGCCCGATCCGCCCGTGATGGTGGCATTGCCGGCTGTGGTGTAGATGATGTCGTTGCCCGACCCACCGGTGATCGTATCGTGGCCCGATCCGCCGGTGATGGTGGCATTTCCGGTGGTAGTGTAGATGATGTCGTTGCCCGACCCGCCGGTGATCGTATCGTGGCCTGATCCGCCGGTGATGGTGGCGTTCCCGGTGGTGGTGTAAATGATGTCGTTGCCCGACCCGCCGACGATGGTATCGTGGCCCGATCCGCCGGTGATGGTGGCGTTGCCGGCGGTGGTGTAGATGATGTCATTGCCCGACCCGCCAACGATGGTATCATGGCCCGATCCGCCGGTGATGGTGGCATTTCCGGTGGTGGTGTAGATGATGTCGTTGCCGGAGCCGCCAACGATCGTATCGTGGCCCGATCCGCCGGTGATGGTGGCGTTTCCGGTGGTGGTGTAGATGATGTCGTTGCCCGACCCGCCGACGATCGAATCGTGGCCTGATCCGCCGGTGATCGTGGCATTTCCGGCAGTGGTATAGATGATGTCATTGCCCGAGCCGCCGACGATCGAATCGTTGCCCTTGCCGCCGGTGATGGTCGCGTTGCCGGCGGTCGTGTACACGAGGTCGTCGTCGTCGTTGAGCGTGACGTTGTCGCCATTGTGCGAGGCGATGTACTCGTTAAACGTGCCGCTCAAGCTCACCTCGTCGTTGCTCGAGTCAACAAACTGCATCTGGCCCGAGTCCATGCCAAGGTTGATCGTGATCGCCTGGCTGGCGATCGAGAAGTCGAGCGTGTTGGTCCCACTGCCGCCGATCACATCCGGGTCCTGGCCGGGGTTGATCTGGAACGTGGTGTCGCCCGTGCCGCCCTTGAGCGTGTCGTCACCGGCGTTCGAGACGAGCGTGTCGTCGCCGGACCCGCCGGCCAGGCTATTGGCCCCAGGGCCGCCCACCAGCAGGTCGTCACCCGCGCCGCCCTGGAGCGTCACGTCCGTTCCCGAGCTGACGATCTGCACCGGATCTGTGTCGGTGCTGGTATCGACCACCAGGTCGTCCGAGCCGGTCACCAGCGCGAGCAACTGGCCCGCCCCCGCCAGAGTGGTCGTCGCGACCGGAGTCCCGTTGATCGAGACCGTGACCCCGCTCGAGTTGATCTCGACCGAAGCATTCGACTGGTCGATCAGTACAATCTGGGCGCTGCTGGAGCCCACGCCGCCATCTGAGCTGCTTGCCTTCGCGGTCGCAACCAGCGGCCCGGGTGAGGTCGGGATCGCGAAAGTGAAGCTCGTGCCCGCGGCCGTTCCGATCGTCATGCCATTCTGGGTGAGCGTCCATGCCACCGTATCCTTGGCCTGCGAGTCCGGGTCCGTCACGTCGGCCATCACGGTGATCGTCTGGCGGCCCGAGTCCGTCGAGCCCAGGATCTGGACCGTTGGGTTCACATTGTTCACGACGATCGACGTGGCGGCCGAGCTGGTGTTCACCCCGTCCGACACCGAAACGGCGATGTCATAAGTGCCCCCGGTCAGCTCGCCGGATGGGTTACTCAGATACTGGTGCGTGGCCGAGAAGGTATAGAGCCCCGGCGTGGCCGACGGGACGACCTGGCCATCTAGCTCGCTCAAGCCGGTTGGAGTCGAGCCGTCGCCCCAGTTGATCGTCACGGTGTACGAGCTCTCCGCGTCCGGGTCGCTGAACTGGCCGGAGAGCGTGATCGTGTCTCCCTCGTTCGCAGTCGTCTCCGACAACCTCAAATCGGCCGCATTGAACTGGAGCACGCCCTTGCTCACGGTCACGTTCGCCGAAGCATAGCCCGTCTGGCCGTTCTGGTCGGTCACCGAGCCGACAATCGCGTAATCCTCCGACTCCGCGCCAGGTGGATTGTTCAAATAAACATGGCTTGTCGAGAATGTGTCCTGGCCCGCGGCCAGGTCGATCGTGGTGGGCGCGGAGCCATCGCCCCAGTTGAGCGTGACCGAGCTCGAGTCGCTCCCGCCGGGGCTCTGGATCGTTCCGCTCACGCTCACCGTGCCCCCCTCGACGATGCTCGACGACGACAACACCAGGCCCGGCGCCGCGAAGAAGGGGGCAGGGTTGCCGATGGCGACGGTCGTCTGCGCGAAGGCAGACTCGCCGTAGGGGTCGCTCAGGGTCACGCCGATCGTAAAAGACGCTGATGCCGGGTTGCTCGTGTACTCGTGCGGAGCCGAAAAGGCGTACGACCCGACGGGCAGATCAACCACGGTGTTCGGGGAGCCATCACCCCAGTTGATCGAGGCCTGGAGCGGGACGGACGGGTTGCCGTCGGTGAACTCACCGCTGGCGATCACCGAGTTATACGAGCCCGTCGCGAACGTTGTCGTGGAGGACAGCGAAATGGTGGCGATAGGCTGATAGAGATCGACCGCTCCTGCACCCCGTGCGGCCGCGATCAAGGCTCCGTCGTCGAGCCCGATCGCGCTTCCGAGCGCGTCGCCTGAAGTCGGCGTGGGCTCTTGCACGGCGCCGATCGCATTGCTGAAGGTGGGGCTCGCCGGATTGGCGTCGAAAACGTAGACGGCTCCGGCGTCGCTCGTTCCCAGGTTGGCCCCTGGGGCGCCGACCAGTGCCGTGTTCTGCGTGCCGGCCACCGAAGCGCCAAAGTTGCCGGCACCGCCGTCGGGCTGAATGAACATCGTCCGCAGCGTCGCCGTTCCCGGGGTTGCAGGCGGTGTATACAGGAATGCGGCACCCGCACCACCGTTGTCGTCCGGCGACCCGATGAGGATGTTGGACCCGACAGTCGCCACCGCCGACCCGAAGCCAGTCGTCGTCGATGGGTCCGGATTGGCGATCGACGTGATGAGATCGCCGCTCGTGCCGTCGAACAGGTAGACGCCGCCGACCGCGCCGGCGAGCTCAACCGTCGGGGCCCCGACGATCACATCGTTGCCGTCACCCGCGACCGCGGCACCGAAATCCGAGCCGGCTTGCATGGCCGGGTTCGGGATCTCGCGCAGCAGCGCGCCGAAGTTCGGCTGGGTCGTGTCGCCTTCGAACAGATAGGCCGCGCCCGTGCTTCCATCATAGCCCGGGGCTCCGACCACGATGTTCGTGTCGGTGGTGCTGAGGGCGGCGCCGAAGTGTGCATCGTTCGTGGTGCCCGGGTCAGGGATCGTCAAGGTCGCGAGCAACTCGCCAAAGGTCGTGCTCTCGTCATTCGCATCGAACACGTAGACCACGCCGTTGCCGTTGTCGGCCCCGGGCGCCCCGACGACCAGCTCGTTGCCGACCACCGCCAGCGATGCGCCGAACTCATCGCCGGGCTCGGGATCCGGGTTGGCGAAAGGGGGGCTGGCGGGGTTGGGGTCGATGAGCTGGCCGTAATTATACGTTGAGGTCGATTCATTGGCGGCGGTGACACCGTCGTAGAGGTAGACAGCGCCCGAGCCGTTCGCGTTTGGAGCACCAATCGCGACATTGCCGTAGTTCGAGGCAACCGATTCGCCAAACCCGTCGCCGGGCGAGGGCGTCGTGTACACAAGCGGCGGCGCGAACGAATCGGGGTTGAAGACCGGCGGCACGTCCTGCACCGTGACCGTGGCGGTCGCTATGCTGCTCCCGCCGAAGCCGTCGCTCACGGTCAAAGTCAGCGTATCGGTCCCCAGCGCAGTGTAGGTGTGGGTCGGCTCCGGCCCTGTCGCTGTCGTGTCGTCGCCGAACGACCAGTTATAGGTGAGCGGCAGGCCGTTGGGGCTGGTTGATCCCAGGCCGTCGAATGGGATCGCGGCCCCCGCGTACACGTCGATGTTCGTGAACCCGATGACGGCCGTCGGCGGGATGTCGAAACCGAACGCCTGGGAGAACTCCGACGTGTTGCCGCCCGGGTCGGTCGCCGTGGCCGTCACGAACTGGCCCCCGGCGGCCGGGGTCGGGAACTGGAACACGAAATTGGCGTTGCCCGACCCGTCCGTCATGACCGGATCCGAGCCCAGGACGTGCCGGCCTTCGCCAAAGCCGGAAGCATTCAGCGACGACAGCGTGTAGAAATCGAGCTCGAACGTCGTACCCGGCGTGCTGTTCAACGTCCCCGTCACGGTCGTCACGCCACCGGCGCTCGTGACCGAGGTTAGTACCGGGAAGTTCTCATAGTCGTTGGGCCCGACATGCCCGGCCGAGTTATTCAGGGTCACGCCGTTGCCCCCGAGGTCAATCCCCAGCCCGGTGCTCGAAAAGATCGAGTTGAGCCGGATCGCGTTGCCGGTCCCGGCCGTCGCGTCGACGTCGACGCCGATGCCGGTGGAGAACGCGATGGTGTTGCCCGCGCCTGAGGCCGTGCCGCCGATGGTATTACTGGAGGAGCCGCCGTCCAACTGGATGCCGTTGCCGTTGCCCAGCGGCTGCGAACCGGTCGAGTCGGTGCCGATCAGGTTGCCCTCGACGAGCGCGCCGGTCGTGTCTGCGTAGAGGCCGATGCCCGCGGTGGGATTGGCCGAGATGAGATTCTGGTCGCCGGTCGCCGTCCCGCCGATCGTAACCCCTGGGGCGCCGCTCACGATCACGCCAAAGGTCCCGTTCCCCAGGGCCGCGGTGCCGGCAGAGTTGGTGCCGATGCGATTGCCCAGAATCACGACGCCCGTCGTGGTGGCTCCCGAGATGGACACTCCCGCTTGTGCGTTGGCCGAGATCACGTTGCCCGCGCCTTGCGCCGCACCACCGATGCTGGCACCTGAGGCGTCGAGCGAAATGCCGGACCCGGAATTGCCCAGCGGCTTGGTTCCGGTCTGGTCCGTGCCGATATCATTTCCCTGGACCACGGTGTTCGCGGCGTCACTGCCAATATCGATGCCGTCGCCCTTGTTCCCCGAGATCACGTTGCGAGCCAGACCGGCCGCCCCGCCGATGGTCGCGCCCGACCCGTCCGCGATGACAATGCCGGCAGTCAGGTTGCCCACCGCGGCTGTGCCCTCGACATTGGTGCCGATAAAGTTGTCGGCCACGAGGGTCCCGGCCGTCGCCGAGCCCGTGACCATCACCCCTTCCGCGTTGCCCGAAATGAAGTTGCGCGCGCCGGCCACCAGTCCGCCGATCGTGCTCGATACGGAACCCTCGTCGATCAGAACCCCGGCTCCGGCGTTGCCGATAGCGAGCGTTCCGGTCTGGTCCGTGCCGATGTAGTTGCCCTGCACGAGTATGGCGCTCGAGTCGTTGATTTCCACGCCGTTGGCATCGTTGCCCGAGATCAGGTTGCCCGCACCGGCCGACGTTCCGCCCATGATCACGGACGAGCTCATCGTGACGTCCACGCCGTCACCGGCGTTCGCCAGTGCCTTGGTGCCCAGCGCATTCGTGCCGATCCAGTTGCCTGCGATCAGGTTCGAGTTGGAGGCGATGTCGGCCACTCCATCGCCCGAGTTGGCGGAAATCACGTTGCCCGCGCCGGATGTCGTGCCGCCGATGGTGTTGTCCGTCGCGCCGCCAGTGATCGCGATACCGCCCTCGCCATTGCCGAGTGGTTTGGTCCCGGTGAAATCGGTGCCGATGTAGCTGCTTTCGATGAGATTGTCGTTGCCGGTCAGTTCGATTCCATCGCCGCCGAAGCCGCTGATGATCAGGCCCTTGACCGTGATGCCGTTGCCCGTGAGCGTCAATCCGGGTGTGCCGGTTCCCGCGCCGGCTCCATACAGCTCGATCAGGGGCGTGCTGGAGTACCCAGGCTGCGTGGTGCCGTCGATGGTCACGGCGCCAGTAATCGCTGGTAGCGCCGAGAGGACGTCGATCGTCTGCTGGCCCGTACCGATGGCGAAGGTGATCGTGCTGGGCCCGTCGTGCTCGTCGGCTTCGTCAATCGCCTGGCGGAGCGAGCCGTCGCCCGAATCGGCGGTGCAGTTCACCATATAGACCGCCGGGCCTTGCTGGGACGGGTAATCGCCAAAGTTCTCGTCGCTGACGGTCTGGCCCGACGTGACCGTGATGGTGTAAGTTCCCGGAGACACCGGGGCGGTTTGAACGAATCCGGACTGGACAACCTCCGAGAGCGTGTAGGTTCCGGCCGCGACGCCGTTCAGGGAGTAGAATCCGCTCGAGCTGGTCGTCGCCGTGTACGTGGCGTCGGTCGAGTTGTTTGTGAGCTCGACCGTCCAGCCCGTCAGGCCCGGGTCGCCATTGTCCAGCGTGCCGTCGTCGTTCGCGTCGTCGAAGACTTCACCGGAGACGACCGCCCCACCGGAAATCACGGTCCCGTTGATCTGCTCGGTGTGGAAGTAGAGGTTCAGGCCGTCGAGGTTGAGGGTCGCGCCCGCCGGCACGATCAGGTCGTTGACGTAGAGTGCTTCGGGCGTGTTGTCCGGCGAGTTGGCCGCGTTGTCCACGAGCTCGACGTAGGTGTTGGCGGCGAGCTTGAGCGTGCCGTAGGCGAAGTTCTGGTTGAAACCCGCCGAGGTGTTGCCCAGGTCTTGCGACATGACTTCCAGGAGCTGCGGCGGATTGTCCGTGCCCGTGCCGCTATCCAGAACGACAGTTCCGAGTGGATTGAAGGCCACCGCCTCGATGGTGTTCCCCAGCAGATTTCCGCTGACATCGAGCGTCGCATTTGGGGAGACCGACAGGCCGCCCGCCCCATTGATGGTCAGCCCGCCGTCGATGTCCAGCGTCGCACTGTTTTCAACGTTGACCGTGCCTTGGACCACAAATGTGCCGGCCTGGACCGTGTTCGTGCCGCCGGTGAAGGAGAAGGCCTGATTCGGGGGCAGCGTCAAGGCGGCCGTCGAACTCGTGACGAGATTCACGGTATTGAGGGTTGTCAAGCTCGGGTCGACGACGCTTGCCCCGTCCGTGTCCTGGAGTGTTGAGAAGTTTGCCCGCCCGTTTTCCCCTGTGAAACTGGCAAGTTCCGGAACATCGAGCACGCTGTTCGCGCCGTCGCTCTCCAGCAGCACCGGTCCGCCGCCGACCTGGGTCAGCAGCGGCATCTCGACATCGCCGCCGGAGAGCGCTTGCACCTGCGTCCACGAATAGTATGCCGTCGTCTCCCCGGTGATCGAGGTCAGCTCGGGCAGCGACAACTCGCTGCCGGCGCCCGATGCCTGGAGGATCGTCGTGTAATCGAGGCCGCCGGCATAGCTGGTCAAAACCGGCAGAGTGAGCTGACAGCCCGCCGGGACCAGCACGTTTGACCCGTTGATGTTGCTCAGGTCGGGCAGGCTGAGGGAGGCGTCTTGCATCGTGATTGTCCCCACCTGGAAGCTGGCCAGGACGGGAACCAGCACGGAACCGCCGCTCTGGGCCTCGAGCGTGGTGGTGTTGGCTCGGCCCGCAATGCCCTGGACACTGGCCAGGACCGGCATGTCGAGGGTGCTGCCACTGCCGTCGCTCTCGAGCAGGACGGGTCCGCCGCCGACCTGGGCCAGCAGCGGCATCTCGACATCGCCGCCGGAGAGCGCCTGCACCTGTGTCAGGGAATAGAATGCCGTCGTCTCCCCCGTGATCGAGGCCAGCTCGGGCAGCGACAACTCGCTGCCGGCGCCCGATGCCTGGAGGATCGTCGTGTAATCGAGGCCGCCGGCATAGCTGGTCAAAACCGGCAGAGTGAGCTGACAGCCCGCCGGGACCAGCACGTTTGACCCGTTGATGTTGCTCAGGTCGGGCAGGCTGAGGGAGGCGTCTTGCATCGTGATTGTCCCCACCTGGAAGCTGGCCAGGACGGGAACCAGCAGGGAACCGCCGCTCTGGGCCTCGAGCGTGGTGGTGTTGGCTCGGCCCGCAATGCCCTGGACACTGGCCAGGAGCGGCATGTCGAGGGTGCTGCCACTGCCGTCGCTCTCGAGCAGGACGGGTCCGCCGCCGACCTGGGTCAGCAGCGGCATCTCGACATCGCCGCCGGAGAGCGCTTGCACTTGCGTCCACGAATAGTATGCCGTCGTCTCTCCGGTGATCGAGGTCAGCTCGGGCAGCGACAACTCGCTGCCGGCGCCCGATGCCTGGAGGATCGTCGTGTAATCGAGGCCGCCGGCATAGCTGGTCAAAACCGGCAGAGTGAGCTGACAGCCCGCCGGGACCAGCACGTTTGACCCGTTGATGTTGCTCAGGTCGGGCAGGCTGAGGGAGGCGTCTTGCATCGTGATTGTCCCCACCTGGAAGCTGGCCAGGACGGGAACCAGCACGGAACCGCCGCTCTGGGCCTCGAGCGTGGTGGTGTTGGCTCGGCCCGCAATGCCCTGGACACTGGTCAAGACCGGCATGTCGAGGGTGCTGCCACTGCCGTTGCTCTCGAGCAGGACCGGTCCGCCGCCGACCTGGGCCAGCAGCGGCATCTCGACATCGCCGCCGGAGAGCGCCTGCACCTCCGTTAGCGAATAGTATGCCGTCGTGTCCTCGGTGATCGAGGCCAACTCGGGCAGCGACAACTCGCTGCCGGCGCCCGATGCCTGGAGAACGGTCGTGTAATCGAGGCCGCCGGCATAGCTGATCAAAACCGGCAGAGTGAGCTGACAGCCCGCCGGGACCAGCACGTTTGACCCGTTGATGTTGCTCAGGTCGGGCAGGCTGAGGGAGGCGTCTTGCATCGTGATTGTCCCCACCTGGAAGCTGGCCAGGACGGGAACCAGCAGGGAACCGCCGCTCTGGGCCTCGAGCGTGGTGACGTAGGCTCGGCCCGCAAGGCCTTGGACACTGGTCAAGACCGGCATGTCGAGGGTGCTGCCACTGCCGTTGCTCTCGAGCAGGACCGGTCCGCCGCCGACCTGGGCCAGCAGCGGCATCTCGACATCGCCGCCGGAGAGCGCCTGCACCTCCGTTAGCGAATAGTATGCCGTCGTGTCCTCGGTGATCGAGGCCAACTCGGGCAGCGACAACTCGCTGCCGGCGCCCGATGCCTGGAGAACCGTCGTGTAATCGAGGCCGCCGGCGTAGCTGGTCAGTTGGGTCAGGCTCAGCGCCGCGCCGCCTTCGGCGTAAAGGTTAGCGCCCGAGACCGTCGTCGACCCGGTGACCAACAGCGAAACTCCTGCCCCGCTTGCTTCAAGCGATCCTCCCGTCATCGACAAACCACCGCCGATCGTCGAGTCCGCCGCGACGGTCAGTGAGCCCCCGGTGATCGAGAGTGGATCACTGGCCGTGATTGACAGAACCGACTCGGAGCCCGAGCTGATCGTGATGGTTGGGCTCGCTCCCGGCACATTGATGATGACGGCCTCACTCGATGTCGGCACCACTCCGGTGCTCCAGTTGCTGCCGACATTCCAGTTGCCGCTGGTGGTCGAAACCCACTCGACGGTCGGCGGTGACAGCTCACCACCGGTGATCGTGCCCTGGATCTGCTCTGTGCCCGCGTAAACGTGCAGGCCGTTCAGGTTCAACGTCGCTCCGGCCGGCACAATCAGGGTGTTGACATAGAGAGCCAGGGGTGTGTTGCCGGCCGAGTTGTTGACCAGCTTGACGTAGGTGTCGGCGGTGAGCTCGAGGGTGTTGTAGGCGGAGTTGCCCGTGTACCCGGCCGCGACGTTACCCAGGTCCTGCGACATGACTTCGAGGAGCTGTGGCGAGTTGCCGGTGCCCTGCGCGCTGTCGAGGATGACGGTTCCCAGCGGACTGAAATCCGCCGCGCTCGTGGGGTTGCCCAGGAGGTTGCCGTTGACCTCGAGCGTTGAATTCGAGGAGGTCGAAAGGCCGCCCTGCCCGTTGATGGTCAAACCGCCCTCGATATTGAGAGTCGCACTGCTCTGGACACTCAGAGTGCCCTGATCGAGGACCGCGCCGGTGTTGATCGTCGTCGTGCTGCCCGGGATTGAGATCGTCTGGTTCGCGGGCACGGGGAAGTTGCCCGTCGCATCCGTGGTGATCACGACGTCATAGAAGGAACTCACATCCGGGTCGATTACCATTCCCCCCTGCGTGAACTGGAGCGTCGATTGATTGTTCCCTTGGTCCGAGATCAGGCTGGTTAGCACGGGCAGGTTGATCGTGCTGCCGGTTCCCTGCGCAAGGATGCGCGTCTCCCCTCCCTGATCGGTGGTCAAGAGCGGGAATGAGATTTCACCGCCGGCCAGAGCATTCAGCTCGGCGCCCGCACAACAGGTTTCGGTCCCCTCGTAAGTGGTAATCTTGGGTAGATCGAGCACACTACCGGCACCGGTCGCCTCCAGCATGGTGTAATACGTGTTGCCCGCGACATATTCGGTCAAGCCCGGGAGCGTGAGCACGACACCGCCGCTGACGGTGACATTCGAGCCGTCGATCGTGGTCAAAGCGGCGAAGCTGGGGCTGCCCCCGGAGACGACCAGGGTTGAGTCCCCGACGAGCGACACGATCTGGGCGGTGCTCTGAGTCCCGGTGCCGTCAATCGTCAGGAACACGTCATTCATTGACGTCAAATCGGGGCTCGCGACCTGCCCGCCCTGCGTCGCCTGGAGCGTCGAATAATTGTTCCCTTGGTCCGAGATCAGGCTGGTTAGCACGGGCAGGTTGATGGTGCTGCCGGTTCCCTGCGCAAGGATGCGCGTCTCCCCTCCCTGATCGGTCGTCAATAGCGGGAGTGAGATTTCACCTCCGGATAAGGCGTTCAGTTCGGCCGCCGAGCAACAGCTTGCCGCGCCTTCCCATGTGGTCACGTTGGGCAGGTTCAGCACACTACCGGCACCGGCAGCCTCCACCGTCGTATAGTACGTGTTGCCTCCGGCGTACTCGTTCAAGCCCGCGAGTGTGAGATTGACACCGCCGCTGACGGTGACATTCGAGCCGTCGATCGTGGTCAAACCGGCAAAGCTGGGGCTGCCTCCGGAGACGATAAGAGTCGCGTCCGCAGTGAGCGAAACGATCTGGGCGGTGTTCTGAGTGCCGGTGCCGTCAATCGTCAAAGTAGCGTAACCCAGGGTGGTCAAATCGGGGCTCACGACCTGCCCCCCTTGAGTGGCCTGGAGCGTCGATGCAGTTGCCTGGTCCGAGATCAGGCTGGTTAGCACGGGCAGGTTGATGGTGCTGCCGGTTCCCTGCGCAAGGATGCGCGTTACACCTCCTTGATCGGTCGTCAATTTGGGGAGTGAGATTTCACCTCCGGAGAAAGCGCTCAGTTCGGCTGACGAGCAACAGCTTGAAGACCCTTCCCACTTGGTGACGTTGGGCAGGTCGAGCACACTACCGGCGCCGGTAGCCTCGACCGTCGTATAGTACGTGTTGCCTCCGGCGTACTCAGTCAAGCCCGCCAGCGTGAGATTGACCCCGCCGCTGACCGTGACGTTCGAGCCGTCAATCGTGGTCAAACCGGCAAAGCTGGGGCTGCCGCCGGAGACGATCAGGGTCGCGTCCGCAGTGAGCGAGACGATCTGGGCGGTGTTCTGAGTCCCGGTGCCGTCAATCGTGAAGACAACGTCACCCAGTGTGGTTAGATCGGGGCTCGCGACCTGCCCCCCCTGCGTGGCCTGGAGCGTCGATTGATTGGTCCCTTGGTCCGAGACCAGGCTGGTCAGCAAGGGCAGGTTGATGGTGCTGCCGGCTCCCTGCGCCAGAATGTGCGTCGCCCCGCCCGTATCGGTGGTCAGCTCCGGCAGGGAGACTTCGCCCCCGGATAGAGCGCTCAAATTCGTATAGGAGCAACAGTTTCCGCCGCCTTCCCAGGCGGTCACGCCCGGCAGATCGAGCACGCTACCCGCACCCGTGGCCTCCACAGTGTTCGTCGAGGTGCCCCCGTTGTAGCTGAGCAAGTTCGGCAAGTTGAGGGTCGCCCCACCCTCGGCATAAAGGCTCGCCGCAGAAACCGTCGTGGTTCCCGTCACCGTGAGCGATGCTCCGGCCCCGGTCGCTTCGAGCGCCCCGCCGGTCATCGACAAGCCGCCGCTGATGGTCGAAGCGGACGTGACGGTCAGCGAGCCGCCGGTGATCGACAGAGGATCGCTCGCCGCGATGGAATAGACGGAGTCGGAGCCCGAGCTGATCGAGATGGTCGGGGTGGCACCCGGTACGTTGATGACCACCTCTTCATTCGAGGTGGGAACGACCCCGGTGCTCCAGTTGCTGCCGACATTCCAGTTCCCGCTCGCGGTCGAAACCCAATTGACCGTGATCGGTGAGATCTCACCACCGGTGATCGTTCCGTTGATCGTCGTGTTGAGGGCGTAAAGGTGCAGACCATCCAGGTTGAGGGTTGCCCCGGAGGGTACGATCAGCGTGTTCACGTAAACGGCGTTGGGCGCACCGCCGGAGGAGTTGGCAGATTCATCAACGAGTTGCACGTACGTGTTCGACGTCAGTTGAAGCGTGGCGTACGCAAAGTTCTGGTTGAATCCGGCCGCAACGTTCCCATAGTCCTGCGACATCGCCTCCAAGAGCTGTGGAGAACTGGCAGTGCCGGTGCCGTCGAATGACACCGTCCCGGCGACGCTCCACCCAGCGGCGTTCATGGTGTTGCCCAACAGGTTGCCGCTGACATCCAGAGTCGAGCCTGCCGACGTGGAAAGCGCTCCCTGGCCGCTCAAGGTCAACCCGCCGCTGATTTTGAGGACGGCACTGCTCTGGACACTCACGTTGCCCTGATCGAGGACCGTGTCCGTGTCAATCGTGGTCGTGCTGCTCGAGAAGGAGAACGTCTGCGTGGTGGGCACGGGGAATGAGGCCGTCGGGTCGGTCGTGATGATCACGCCGCCGAAGGTCGTGAGATCAGGGTCGTCCACTGTGCCGCCTTCGATGATCGTAAGCGAAGAGACGGCAGAGCCGACAAAGGTGGTCAGATCGGCCAGATTGACCAAGCTGTTCGAGCCGTCGGACTCAATTTGAACATCTTGCACCGCCTGGCTCGTACTGTCGATTGCGGTCAACCCCGGCAGCAGCGTGTGTCCCCCTTGCTCCGCGTCGATCGAGAGGTAACCTACGACCTGGCCGAGGCTCGTCAGGGCTGGCAGGTCAAGCACACTATTGGCGCCGAATGCCTCGAACTCAGAAGTTCCATCCCCGGCCGGATTGCTGTAGCTGACGACATCCGGCAGTGTCAGGCTTGCCCCCGCCGCATCTAACACCAGGGAGGTGGAGTTGATGTCGGTCAGATCAAGCGCGTACGTTCCTGGTCCGCTGATGGCCAGTGTGCTCTGCGTGAGGGAAGTCCACTGGCTCGTCGCGATCGTGCCGGTGCCGTCGAGATCCACAGTCAACCCGCTGAGGCTCGTCAGCTTCCCATCAAGGACCGTGCCGTCATCAGTGACCTCGAGCTTCGCCGCAAGGCTCGAGGTTCCAGCGAAACTCGTGAGGGCGGACAGATCAATCGTGCTGTCCGAACCACTCGACTCGATCGTCACGTAAGCACTGGTGGTCGTGATCACGGTGAGGGCTGGCAGGTCCGTCTGACCACCAAAGAGCGCCTGCACTTCGAGATCGTGGCTCAGCGTCCCGAGCGCATTCAGATCGGGCAGGCTGAGCGTGCTTCCGGAGCCGGTGGCTTGAAGGTAGGTGGCCGCAGTCGTGGTGTTGGAATAGCTGGTGAGATTCTGGAGCGTCAGAGTGGCCCCACCTTCGGCAAAGAGGCTCGCCCCGGTTACGGTCGTCGTCCCGGTGACCGTGAGCGAGATTCCCGACCCATCCGCGACGAGGGAGCCGCCGGTCATCGACAAGCCGCCGCTGATCGTCGAATTTGCAGCGACGGTCAGCGAGCCGCCGGTGATCGATAACGGATCGCTGGCCGTGATGGAATAGACCGAGTCAGAGCCCGAGCTGATCGTGACGGTGGGGCTCGCCCCCTGCACGTTGATGATCACGGCTTCATTCGATGTGGGGACGGCACCCGTGCTCCAGTTGCTGCCGACGCTCCAGTCACCACTGGCTGTCGAAATCCACTCATCCGTCGGCGGTGAGATCACGCCACCCGTGATCGTTCCGTTGATCGTCGTATGAAGCGCGTAGAAGTGCAGACCGTTCAGGTTGAGGGTTGCCCCGGACGGCACGATCAGCGTGTTGACGTAAACGGCGTTGGGCGCGTCTCCCTGGGCGTTGGCGGCTTGGTCAACCAGCTCGACGTAGGTGTTGGCGGTCAGCTTGACGGTACCGTACGCAAAGTTGCTGGCGTACCCGGCCGTGACGTTCCCCAGGTCCTCCGACATGGCTTCAAGGAGCTGTGGAGAACCGGCAGTGCCGGTGCCGTTGAATGTCACCGTCCCTGCGACGCTCCACCCCGTTGCGTTCGTGGTGCTGCCCAGGAGGTTGCCGTTGACATCCAGAATCGAGCTTGCCGACGTGGAAAGGGCGCCCGGGCCGTTCAACGCCAAGCCGCCGTTGATCTTGAGGATCGCATTGGTCTGGATACTCAAGTTGCCTTGTTCGACGACCGTGCCGGTGTTGATCGTCGTCGTTTCGCTCGGGAACGTGAACGTCTCGCCTGCCGGCACCGTGAATGGACCGGTCGCGTCCGTCGTGATCGTGACGTTGGCGAACGTCGTGAGATCAGGATCGGTGACGCTGCCGCCCTGCGTGTACGTGAGCGACTGGGAGCCGCCCGTTCCGGTCAGGCTTGCCAGATCGGATAGGTTGAGCACGCTGTGCTGGCCCGTGCTTTGCAACGAGACGTAGCCCGTGACTTGAGTCAAGGTGGGAAGCTCAACGTCACCCCCGGAGAGGGCCGCAACGGCAGTCGTCCCGAGGGATGCGGAGATCGTCGACAGCGTGGGCAGGGAGACGAGACTGCCCGCCCCCGAGGCCTGGATGAAGACACTCGACGCGTTCGTTTCGGATGCCGATCCCGACACGCGCAGCTCGCCGCCGTCGGATGCGGCCACCGTGCCGCCGGAGATCGTCACGACGCCGGTCGCTTTGAGCTGGGATCCAGCGCCCGAGACCGTCAGCGAGCCGCCTTTCAGAGCCAGGCTTCCGGCGATCACGTTCGATGCGCCCGAGGCTGCCAGGGTGCCGAATTCCAGCGAGAGCGGAATCGAAACGTCCACGCCGCCATCGAGGGTCAAGACACCAGTGACGACGGAAAGGCTGCCCGATCCCTTGATCGGAGCACGCCCTTCATCGGTAAGGTAGCCGTCCACGGCGTTGCTCGAGCCCGAAACAGTCATCGTTCTTCCGTCCTTGAGAACGATGTTGCCGCCGATTATGTTGTGGGAGCCTTGGATGACCAACCCACCGAAATCGGTCGCGGTGATATCATCGTAGAGGCTGGCGTTTGACCCGACCGTTAACGTTGCATGCCCGCTGATCATCAAGCTTCCCGAAAGCCGGTTGTTCTTGCCCAGAATCTGGACGGCTGCACCGCTGTTTGCTGCAATGTTGGCCGAAACCGAGTCACTCGAACCAGACACCTTGAGCAGGCCATTTCCCTCGATTTTCACGAAGCCTTCGATCACGTCGTCGTTGCCGGGGATGGTCAGATATCCGCCGGGCACGAGTATTCCGCCGCTGATCGTGTCATGCGTGCCGTAAAGATTGAGCGCGGCGCTGCCGCCGACTGACACGCTGGCACTGTCGGAAATCGCGTTGCTCGAACCAAAGACGTTCATGCCGTCACCGGACTTGACGGTGAGGCCGCCCCGGATTTCATTGTCCGACCCGAAAACATTCAGGAATCCCGCGGTGACGGTGATTCCGCCGAAAATGATCGAGTTGGATTCGATGGAGAGCGCAGCGCCGTTGGACACGTGAATGGCGCCACTCACGTTGGGGACTTGCGCTGCCTGAGGTGCTCCGTCCGAATTTGTCTGCGGTAACGACGTCGTTCTGGGTCGTCGGCCCGGTGACAGCCAGTCCCCAGCTCGCATTTCCCGAAATCAAGTTGCCGGAGCCCGCGACTGACCCGCCGATCGTGTTGTTCGAGGAGCCCTGCTCCAGGAGAATTCCATCGGAGCCGTTCGGAACCGAGTAGAACCCGGTCGCGTTGGTGCCGATCCGGTTCCCGGCGACGACGTTTCCATCTGCGTTCTGGAAATCGATGCCGTCTCCGGCATTTCCGGAGATCACGTTACCAGCATCAGGAGCGTACCCGCCGATCGTATTATCGTAGGCGAAGTCGATCGAGAATCCGGTGCCGCCGCCGGCCGAGGCACTTCCATCTGCGGTCGTGCCGACATAGTTCCCTTCGATCAGATTATCGAACGACCCGGATGAGTTCAGCCAAATGGCCGTGTATCCGCCTGCGCCCACGACGACGTTCCGTGCCCCGGCCGCAGTTCCCCCGATCGTGTTGTGATCCGACCCGATGTAGATCCCGTTGCCGACACCCAGCGAGGACTTGCCATCCGCGCTCAAATTGATGGTGTTCCCCTGGATCAGGTTGTCATCCGATCCGTCACCGTCGTTGCCGATGGCAATGGCCGCGAACCCCGGGTCGGTGCAGACGACGCGGTTGCCGTCGTCCAGCCCGGTGCCGCCAATCGTGTTGGAAGTCGAGTCATTCTCGATGTTAATTCCGTTGACGCCGTTGCCCAGCGCCGCCGATAGATCGGCCGAGAGCCCGATCGTGTTGTTGATGATCAGGTTGCTCGACGAGTCATTAATCTCAATCCCGAACTGGCCGTTGCCGCTGATGACATTTCCGCCGCCATCGACCGCCCCCCCGATCGTGTCGCCCGTCGCACCGGAGTCGATTTCAATGCCATTGGAAGAGTTACCCAGAGGCGCGGATCCAGTCGCGTCGGTCCCGATAAAGTTGCCTACAATGAGGGCGTCGTTACCGGTCACCAGGAGTCCGTCGCCGTCGAAGCCATCGATGATGAGGGACTCGACCGTCACATCAGCCGACGTTATCACCAAACCGCTGGCGCCGAGCCTGCGTTTGCACCATTGATCTCGATCAAAGGCGTTCCGATGTAACCCGGCTGCGACATCCCGTCGATTGTCAAGGGCACGGTGATCGAGGGAAGCGGCGAGAGGACGTCGATCGTTTGCTGTCCTGTGCCAATCGCGAATTCGATGATTGCGGGGACATCGCCTGCATCGGCTTGAGCGATCGCACATCGAAGCGAGCCCGAACCCGAATCGGCTGTTGTCGTCACCGTATAGAGGGGCACGGCCGGCTGCACCTGGTACGCGCCGATGTCGGGCGGCGAGTCGAGGGGAAGACCTCGCTGGTCCGTGGATACGCCGCTGGCGGCGATGCCGGCGTGGATCGCGACGCTGCCGGACAAGAGAGCCATCGTGTCGGTCTGGCCACCGTTAGTTGTGAGGGGCCCCAGGTCGAGATTGGACAGGCTGGTGAGGACCATGTTGCCGCTCGAGCCGCTCGAGATTCCGCCCGAGCCGCCGGTCCCGATCAGGTTGTACGTGCCGCTGATCGTGGTTGACCCAGCGTTGAAAATGTCGCTCGCCGCACCGAGGTGGCCTGTATTGCCCGCGACGATCGTGTCGGTCAGCGTCAAGGGGTAGTCGCCGAGGCGGAGCACGTAGACACCGCCGCCCTGCTTGCCGGCCGAGTTGCCGCTGACTGTGCAGGCAGTGAGGCTCCCGGATTTACCGGTTCCGTCATTGTCGATTCCCCCGCCGTAGTACAAGGCGGAGTTTCCGTAGATGGTGCAGTTGGTCATGTAGGCCGCGCCGCCAAGGCCGCCGCCGTTGAACGCGTTGTTGCCGCTGATCGTGCAGTCAGTCAGAGTGTCCGATGTCTGGCCGTTGGCGAATATGCCTCCGCCTTCAAATGCCGCGACGTTATTGCTGATCGTGCATTCGGTGAGGGAGAGACTCGCCCCGAGATCGCTTATGCCGCCGCCCACACCGTCTCCGCCTGTGGCGAAATTGTCGCTGACCGTGCAGCCCGCAAGCAGTGCTGCACCCTGATTGGCTAACCCGCCGCCTTGGGTAGCACCCGTGTTGCCGCTGATCGTGCAATCGGTCAGCGACACCGTGCCGGAGTTCTGCAAACCGGCACCGTCGCCGTATCCACCGCCCGGGGAGATGCTCGAATTGTCTGTGATCATACAATCCGTGATCGTCGCCGTTCCCGAATTGTTCACTCCACCACCGGCCCCGGCCGTGTTGCCGCTGACCACACAGTTGGTGAGGGTCAGCACGGTCGCCGCTTCGGAGTTGTAGATGTTATCAATTCCGCCACCTGCGTAAGCAGCGGAATTGTCGCTGATTGTACAGCCGGTAGCCATGAGGGTTGCCGGGCTGTACTGGTCGGTCAGGTAATCGAAACCCGCTCGGTTTTCGATTCCACCCCCGACTGACCCTGTGTTGCCGCTGATGGTGCAGTCGGTCAGTGTCGTCGTGCCATAATTGAGAAGTCCACCACCGGGTTCGAAATGACGTGCGGAGTGGGACTGTTGTAGAAGTAGTATGTGTAGGTTGCCGATCCGCCGGTGATCGTCAGGCCCGAAATCGACGCCGTCACGCCCAGATCCACCTGGAACACCCGGCTGGTATCGTTCCCGTTAACGGTCACCGGCCCCTGCCCCGGTTCGTCGTAGATCGTGGTCGAATAGGCGGTGTTGGAGAGCTCGAGCTGTCCCTGCAACAACGTGATCGTTGCGGCCGATGTGCCCAGTTCAATATCGATCGTGCTCGGGCTCGTGGCAGCGTTCGCTTGCTCCACGGCCCACCGAATCGTGTACATGGCGGGGTCGCCCGCGGGAGCGGAATCAGCCGCACTGTAAACGGGGAACACGGCGCGGAGCAGCCGCTTTTCAAGAATCTCGATCGCCAGCACGCGCTTGTTTTTCTTGCTGGCGGGAACTCTCGCACGCCGGGAACCCGAATCGCGACTTTTGTTCATTGTGCCGCCTCGCATCTCGCATGAAGACAGACTCAATCGACGACGGTGCGCGCTGAGCGGCCACGCCTCGGCCTCTCGTTCAGACCGGTTTCACTGCGTTTGACGTCGGCTATAAAACCGAAGCATTCATCGCTGAACCTGATCAGAGCCGTTCACGTAAGATCGACTATGTCAACATCCCTGGTGGAACGGTTCGAGACGCTCATCGTTGATCTGGTGACGCTACTGGCGGAAGCGACGAAAGTCAATCGGAAAGAACGGGTTGCCTTGCTGATGGTTCGAGTCATGGCCTACAAAACCTCCGCACCCTTTCCAACGCTTCGAAATGGGAATTCGGTACGCAAAAGTTCATCACCGAGCCCCTTGGCCCATATAGATGTTATTCATCCCGGACCGCGGATCTGACTCGACCATCGGAAAAAAGTCGGAGTCGATCGCCAGAATGTGTTCACCGGGGCTGGATACCGATCATCCCAACGAAAGACCCGACTTCAGCGTGTGCCCCTTCGCCCGGGTTGCCAGCGTCAGGTCGAGCGCGGTTAGTGTGCCCTCGCCGGTCACGTCCGCGCCCAAGGGCGCAAACCCGGCCGGGTTCGACAGATTGATTTCGGCCGCGATTTCATTCAGGTCGTTTTCGTTCACGGTTCCATCACCGGTGACGTCGCCGAGCAGCCGGTAGAAGTGGTGGACGTCGGTCGATCTGCTCGGAAGTTTGATATCGATCTCGTAATAGCCGTCGGCGGCCGTCGTGGTCGGGCTGCCCCCCAGGCCGTTTGCACCGAAGTCGAGCTCGATTGCATGGTCGATCACCTCGGCGGTCACGCCCGAGAGCGAGACGGCTGTCTTGCTCGACGCGTCGTCGCTCAAGTCATACTGGTAGAGCTGGATCTCGGGTGATGCGGTTTTGAGGGAATTGACGATCTGGGTGAGCTCGCCGCCGGACTGGCTGTCCGACTCGTTGAAATCGACTTGGAGGTAACGAATGTACGACCGCTCGACGGCGCCATCCTCGACGATCAAGGCCGTTGTCTGGAGCTGCGATGGCGTCGCATTCGCGAACGTCTCGGTGAGCGTCAGATTGGGGGTTGCTGGGGCAGCCTGCAAATTGCCGGCGCTGTTGAGCCCGATGCTGTAGAACACATAGGTGTGCTGGGCACCGTCGTTCAGGCCCTGGTAGGAGATGGTCGCCTGGACGGTCCCGGCGCTGTTGGCTGGTCCGGCGGGAATCGCGGGTCCAACCAGCGCGTACGGTCCGGAATCGACGGACACGTAGACGTCGAAGTAGGTCAGGACACCGCCGCCGGGATCATTGCCGGTCAAGTTGAGCGTGAAGGCGCCGGTCGCGGTGTTGACGGTGCTGGGATTCGTACCCGTCGTATTGTCGACGACGGTGACCGGCGGCGTCAGGTCGGGCAGATAGGTGCTGGCCTCAATCTGCGGTTTGTAAGCCTGGGTATTTCCGGCGTTGTCGGTTGCCGTGCTGTAGAAGGCATAGGTCGTGTTGCTCTGGCCGGTGAAATAGGCACTTGGGTTCGAGGCAGGGACCGTCGTCCAGAGTGTCCACGGTCCGCCGTTGGCCGATGAATAGATATTGTACGACTTGACTCCGGAGGGGGGTGAGCCGCCGTCCGAGCCGGTGACGGAGACCGGGAACTTGAGGCTCGTGCCGCGTGACGGCAGCGCGCTCACCGTGCCGGTGGGAGGCGTTGTGTCCATCAGCCACGAGGTTGTGAGGCTTCCCGAGCCGGGGTTGCCGTTCTGGTCGTCGATACCGGCGGCGCTGACGGTCAAGGTGAAATTGCCGTTGCTGGCAGTCAGGGTGCTCAGGCAGTTGATCTGGTAGGTCGAGCCTCCGACCGACGCGAAGGTGACCGCACTTGTGATGAGGTTTCCGCCGCCGTTGTCGGAGAGGGTCAGCGTGGCAGCCGTGAACGTGCTCAGATTGATCGGCTCGCTGAATGTCACGTCGATGGACGGGACTGGGGTGTTCCGCGGATTCGGGGAGACGGGCGCAATCGAAATGAGGCTGAGGGGGCTAACTACGGTGGTCGTCGCTTGGGCGGCTGCCGGGGTTGGCTCGACGTTGCCGGCGTTGTCGGTCGCCACGCTGTAGAATCTGTACGTATGGCCATACTGGCCGAGGTACGAAGCGGATGTCAGGGTCGTGTTGGTCAGCCAGGCAGTATAAGGTGCGCCACTGTCCGACACGAAGATCGTGAACGAAGCGATGGCCGAACCGCTGGCGGAATCGGTCCCGGACCAGGTGACGTTGAACTCGGGCGATTCCTCCTCAGGCGGCAGGGCTGTGACAGAACTCGTCAAGCCGGTGCCCGCGTCGATCGTGTTAAAGATTAGAGGCGTGTTCAATGGCGGCTGGGTGTCGAAGACGACCGTGGCCTGGGCGTTGATTAATGTGCCGGTGGGGTCGGACGGCTTGGGCAAGATCGTGTAACTCACGAATCCCTCGCCGGCACCGCTCGAATTGTCAGGAGGGAGGAATCCCAGGGACGGGTCGACTGGAATCTCACCGGTCGCCGGGTCGATCGTCGTGAAGGTCCAGGTCACGAGCCCGGTCTGGATATTGACATCGGCGGTGACCTGGACGACGAAGCCGTCCTGCTCAGTCAGGTCGATCGTCTGTTGCAGGAACGCTCTGTTGGGTGCGACTGCGTACGTCGTGCCGCCGAAGCCGAAGTCGCCGAGGCGGAAGCTGCGCCAGTCGAGGTTGGGGTCGAGCTGTTCCGTGATGACCACCTGCTGGGCCGGCGCTGCGTTGGGCTCGTCCTCGAAGAGAATCTCATAGTCGAGCGGCTGGTCAATCGACACAAAGGCCAGGTCGCCGTAGCCAGCCGGGCCGACGATGCTGTTGGGATCTCCGGGTCCCTTGGGAGGGACACGCTTGGACGGGTCCGGCTTTGCCGGTGTCGGCGGATTCGGGAACGGTGGAGGATCGTCACAGTTCTCCTCGGTGCATTCCAGGTAGTCGTGAATGGCCGCAGCGACGTCTGCCGCCATTTCCGTATACTTGTCGAGCAGATCGCCTTCGTCTTTGAGTTGTGAATTTATTAGATTGGTTAAATTTATTATTTGGTTATACAAAAATGAATGTGTCAGTGTGGATAAACCGCCGGGGAGGTAGCGCAAGTTCACATTGTTAAAGCTGGCAGTCAGTGCAATCAAAATATTGCGTTCTGCTGTTGTATCAGCTTCGTCTTCCATCAAAAGCTTTCCGGCCTTTTCCGCGATTTCAACGTCCGCCTTCAGGAGCAGATACAACGGGTCGCATGCGGGGCAATCCGGCGCTTCGACGCTTTCAGCCGAAGAAAAAAGTCCACTCTCATCCGGCGGCGGCGGTGGCGGCGGCGGAATCGGCGGAAGCGCGGGCAGTGGGCCCGTCGAACCAGTGTCTCCTTGCGCGACTGCCGCGAGGTTCAGTGAGCCCACCGATACGTCAGTCCCGCTGCCTGTGCTTAGCCCCCCGATCGTCACCTGCTGGTAGCCCGGGGCGGATACCTTGAGCGTAAGGTTGGATCCGAGCGCCGTTGTAATCGAGAAGGTGCCATCAGCCTTGATCTCGGCGGTCCCGAGGATGTCGCCTTGGCTGTCGGTGATTGTCGCACTTCCGATCCCCAACGGGTTACCAGACTCATTCAGTAGCGTGCCTGAAATCTGGGCCGTGGATACGACAAGGGTGGCATTCAAGGTCGCGGCCCCGGACACACTGATGCCCGAGTAGACATCTGCAACGTAATCGGTTGCGAGGATTGAGATGTTGTAGTAGCCGGGCGTGAGGCCAGTGACTGTATAGGAACCGTCAGGTCCCGTGAGCGTCGAAATGGCTTGCGCGGAACTGGAAACCGGCTGTATGATCACGAGCGCGCTGGGCACAGGATCGTCGGAACCATCAGTTACGACCCCGGAAATCTGGTTTTCCGACAGGATGACGGATGCGTTCGATGCTTGGTCGCCACTTACGACCGCCGTGCCTTCGCCGGCCTCCTTTCCGCTGTTTGTCACGGCGCTGATGGTATATGAGCCTGGAGCGAGGTTCTGGAACGGCGCCAGGTTATAACTCGCGGCTGCCGTCTCGCCGGCGAATGCGAGCCCGTCCACCGTCTGGAGGAGTTGCGCTGACGCGCCCAGGACCCCGTCACTGGGGTCGCTGAGGGTGACAAGGAGCGTGCCGGTGCCGGCAACGAAATCCTCCTCGAGTTTTTCGCCGGCGGCGACCACGACGCCCGTCGCGGCGTTGAAAGTCGCGTTTGTACTCGTAGCAACGACGTCGAAGGTCCCGGGTTGCTGAAGATAGAAGTTGTACTGCCCGTTGGAATTCGTGAAACCCTGCAAGACAATCTGGCTCGCCTGGATCAGGTAAACACTCGCGCCGGCGATGGGTGCTCCCGAGGCTGTCGTGACACTGCCGGTGATCTGCGCCTGGAGTTCGAATTGAAGGTTAGCCTGAACGATCGTTCCGTTCAAATCGGTCACAGATACCGGTTGAGGGCCGGCCAGGCCGCCGGAAAGCAGGGACACTTCGTAGGTGCCGGCAGGAAGTCCGCGGAAGGCGTAAGTGCCGCTCGAGTCTGTGGAAGTCGTTGAGACCGTGCCATCCGGCGCGACCAACACCACGGTCACGCCGGACGCCGGCTGCGAACTCTGGTCGTCGGTCACACTTCCGGAAATGACCCCGCCCGGCTGCACGGAGATCGAGACGCCGGTCACCTGTTCGGCGGCAGCGACGGTCACGCTTGGCGTTGTGACCAGACCTGTCGCGCCCGGCAGTTGAAACGTGTACGTGCCGGCCGGCAGATTGTCGAATGTGAAGTTTCCCGAGCTGTCGGCTTCGGTAGTGGCTATTGCGGAATTGTCTTCTGTGGCAACCACGGCGGCCCCGGCAACAGACGTCTGAGGGTCGGTCGATGAGATCGTCCCGCTGATCTGGGCTGCCGGAGCCAGGGAGATCGTGCCGAGTGCGAGCGTCTGGCCTGCCGTCGCGGGGACGCTGGTTAAAGTCTCGGAAAGATAACCATCCAATTCGATCGTGATGTCATACGACCCTGAAGGCAGTCCATCAAACTCGAAACTCAACCCCGAGATGCTCGGGAAGAAGATATGGCCCGGATCGCTGTTGTCGACCGGCTGAGCAGAGATCTGTAGCGTTCCGGGTGGAAGCCCCCCCGTCTCGGGGTTCACTGTCCCCGTGATGACAGACTCCGCCGTCATCGGCACATCGACGGGAGTGCTCGCGCTTTCGACGTCCACGCCGGTCAAGACCGTGTAGGCGTATCCCTGCGCGTCCACTTGCAAGGCGTATGTACCTGGGGGGAGACCCGTGATGTCATAATCGCCATTGGATTGGCTGACCGCCTGAACGGAGGTGCCATCCAGCTCGTTCACGACAACAATCTGGGCTGATGCAATGGGCTGACCTGTACCCTGGGCCAAGATCTGCCCGGAGATTCCGTCACCTGGGACCGCCGTGATCGCCGCACCGGTGGCCTCGTGGCCTGCGCTTGCGGTCACCGGGGCTGGGGAAGTGACGAGAAGACCCTCGACACTGAGGTTGTATGTGCCAGCGGGGATTGTGTCGAACAGGAACGATCCGTCGTTCAGTGAGGCGGTCGCATAGACGGCTCCGCTGGCCACGTTCGTCGCGTCGATGGTCCAGCCGCCCAGCGGAACGCCGGGATCGGTCACCGACAGGGTGCCGGCGAGCGACGTGTTCACGGCGGCAATCGCCTTCTGGACCTCGATGTCCAGGTCTGCGTCAGCGACCGAGGGGTCTCCGAGCGCTTCAGGCATGAGGGAAGCGTTCGTGTCCAGCATCTGCACGAAGTCGCCCCACGTGGGCCCGATCATTTGCTCTAGGACCGAGTAGGCAGCCGACCAGTTCGGAGACTGCTCCTCGAAGCTATAGATCGAGGTCTGCAATAGAGACCAATCCAGGGGATCACTGTCGTTGGTCGTCACAATCTGATACTGGAAATCATTGGGAGCACCTACCGTGCCAGGGGCCTGGAAGATGACGGGCATGCTGTCGGTAGCGCCAGGTGGGAGGACACCTGAGGGACCGGTTGAATTGACTCCGAGAAAATCGAGGTTGTCGTTGGAGCCAATGTAAGCCGACGTCAAGCTGATCGGGGAGCCTGAAGGACTCGTCACCCAAATCAGCGGGGCGCCGAGATCCGCGTCACCTGCGTTTGCATAGTTGACCTCGATCACGCCGGTTCTTCCGACGAGGACGAAAGAGGGACCGGTGAGGCTCGTCTGGAGGTTTCCCCCCTCCCCTGCCTCGACAATCAGTCCATCGTTGAGTTGCGCTGTTGGTCCCTCGGACGAAGTTGCAACGATCGTGTACGACCCGGTCGTCGCGCCCGTCAGGTTGAAGGTCACATAGGCCGTCGCGGCGTTCTGAATATCGGTCGCACTGGCAGGTATCGTCTGACCAGTCGGTCCGACCAGGGTGAACGTCGTCGCGCGATCGAGCAGGGCACCCTGGATCTCGATCGTTGAAGGTCCGGCGTTGCCGACCGTTGCCGGCGCCACCGCTGTAACCGCGAACGGGATGATCGAGGCCGTCAGCGTCAGGTTTTCGCTCGCGGCCGGCAGGCTATCGGCGTAGGCCAGGATAAAATAGGTCCCGGCCTGGGTTGCGGGAATGGTGATGGTCTGGGCCGTCGATAGCGGCTGGTTACCCGTAAAATCCGCTTGCGACCGGCTTGGGGTGTCGCCGAAACTGACGTAGAGCTCGTTGGATGCCGTGACATTTCCCGACCCCGCAGTCAACGCAATCTGGAGTGTCTGCCCAGCAATCGCCGTGACCTCGTAATAGGCCGACTGGCCTTGTGTCAGGCTCAAGGAAGCGGGTGTGCCGAGCGTCAGCGCCGGCACGCTGATCGACACGCCAGAAAGCGAGGCACCCACATTGTTCGCGATGTTCGAGTCGGGTATCTGGTTCAAGACGTCGGTGCGAAGGATGACGTAGTACGTCCCGGGCGAGACGCCCGGCACCGTGGCGGTGACCTGATCGGTGTAGCTCTTGCCTGCGGCCAGGCCGCCGGTGTGTACGTTCGTCGCCAAGAGTGGGTCGGTGTAGAGGAAGCTTGTCGTTGGCGACAGGTAAAGCGAGTCAGTCCACTGGCCGACAGCGTTGTTGTGGCTTTCGTTTGTCACTGTGTAGGAAAAGGTCATGTCCTCCCCTGGGACAGCGCTCGCCGGAATGGTGATGGTGCCGGCAACCAGGTCGGCGGGCGGCATCAGAGAAATGCTCGTCGGTTGCGTCGAGGCGGACACATCACTCGTGAAGCTGGCCTCGAAGACGGTGTCGCCGTCATTGGCAACGACCACCGCGTAGTAGCTGCCGGAGAGTCCAGCGGGCACGGTGAAGGTCGCCTGCTGCGTGTAGGCCTGCCCCGATGCCAGGCCCCCCGTGTGTGGCGCGTAGCCCAGGTAAATAGCACTCGTTGGGTCAAAGCTCGTGTCAAGCGACAGATAGACGGCATCGTTCCAGGATGCGCTCGTGCTGGCGGCGGCGTTGGTGACGGTCCACGAGATGGTAACCGGCTGGTCTTCGGTCGCCATCGGCGGGGCGCTCACGGCGGTGACGGCCAGGTCGGGTGCCGGGCCGGCCGTGACGGGGATTGGCGGAGAGGCCGAGTCGCTGTTCGCATAGCTCGACTGGTATACCCGCTGGACAGTGCTGGGATCGGTGCTCGTGGGCACCTGCGAGGGGCGATCAGCCCGGACGATGATGTAATACGTTCCGGGTGTGAGCGTCTGGGGGATCGTCACGGTTGCCGTGCCGGTATATGACTGGCCGGCCGCGAGTGCGTTCGACCGATAGTAGCTCCCCAGGTAGACGTCGGTCCCGCCCTCGTTGACATCCGTCGTGGTCGACATCCATACGTCGTCATACCAGGAGTCGACGTTGGTCGTGCCGGTACCTTCGTTGGCCGTCGTCCAGGTGATCGTGGCCGTCTCGCCGGTCTCGAGCGCTCCTGGGGCCGAGACTTGCGTGACTTCGAGGTTTGCCAGCGACTGGTTGACCGTCACAGTCACCTGTGTCGAGCTGTCGTTGGCGAGATTGCTCTCGTATACAGCGTATGTGGTCTGATGCGTCGTCGGGTTGGTGATCGCGGGGTTGGTTGTGACGAAGAGGTAGTAGGTCCCCGACAACGAGATCGGAATGGTCACAGGCTGCGTGGTCGTGTACGACTGGCCCGCGTTCAGTATTCCCGTGTGAGCAAATGTGCCCAGCAATATCGGTGAGGAACGGTTGGATGAGGCCGAGGCGAAGACCTCGTCGTTCCAGGCGGTCGCGACCGTATCGCCGGTCCCCTGGTTGGCGACGGTCCACGACATGAGGACGCCATTCCCGGCCTGGAGCTGCCCGGGAGAGGAGAACGATGAGACGACCAGATCGGCCGGCTGGGACGTCACGGAGACCGTATTCGCGCTCGCCGCGATCTTGCTGGAGAGATCGAGCTCAAAGATTGCGTCGCCGCTGTCGGCGTCGACGATCACGTAATAGGTCCCTGTCAGACCGTTCGGAACCGTAAGGGCGACCTGGTTGGTGTACGAGCTGCCGGCGTCGAGCGCACCGGTCTGGGTCGAGGTCCCGATCGCGATCTCCGTTCGCGGACTCAAAGTCGGAGCGGGCGAGAGGAAGAACGAGTCGGTCCATGTTACGGGGACGTCGGCGCCGGCAGTCATGACGGTTGGGCTCGAGCCGTCATTCGCGACCGTGTAGGTAACGTTCAGGGTGTGGCCGGCGAGCACCGCGGCTGGCGTGGCGGAGACCGAGCTTGCCGTGAGATCGGGCGGCGGCGTGAGATTCACGTTGGTGGCGGACGCTTCGACGCCGATGTTGCCGGCTGTATTCCCGTTCTGGAAGACCTGGCCATCCACGTCGGTCTGAACGATGAAGTCGTACGAGCCGCTGACGCCGACCGGTAGCGTGACCAACTGGCTCTGGGTGTACGAATTGCCGGCGGACAGGGCGCCGGTGTGCGCGAACTCGCCAAGCGGTATGGCGGTTCTGGAGTCGAACGTCGGAGTCGGCGACATGAAAAGCTCGTCGGTCCAACTGGTGGCAACTGTCGGTCCGGTCCCGTCGTTCGAAACGGTCCAGTTGATGGTCAGGGGTTGGCCGGAGAAAGCCTGGGACGGCGCGACCACGCTGGCGACATCCAGTACGGGCGGAGGAGTCAACTGAACGTTGAACGCCGAGCTGACGAGGAGGCAGTTCGTGCGATCCGATTCAATCATTTTGGGAGGGTAGTGAAACCCCAAGCCGTTAGCCACCACGTAGACGTACCAGGGGCCGGCCGCAGTGAGAGGCAGAGTGACATCGACCGTCTGCTGGTAGCTTTCGCCGGGAGCCAGGTAAGACGGGTTGTTGAAGTAGTCAACGACTGGCTGGTTGTTGAGAAGCTGGTCGCTCCCGGGACCAACCCCGTTGAGCCCTCCCGAGTAGGTCAGACTGGGATCCTGGGACAGTATGACGAAGTCGTGCCAGACCGGCACGTTCGTCGGCGCCTCACCGATGTTCTCGACCGTATAGGTCACCGGAACCGTTTGGCCCGAGTAAACGCCGTTGGGCGGCGTCGTGATCGATGTGACCACCAGATCGGGCCCAGCGACGGCGGGATTGACGCCGGAGACTTGAGTGACCGAACCGTTGAGGATCGTACCGGCGATCTCGAGATCGACCGCGTAGATGTGAAGACCGCTCAGGTCCAGCGTGGCGCCGGCGGGAACGATCAAATTCCCCACATAAACTGACTCGGGGCCCGTGCCGGAGGAGTTCTGGGTCTGATCGACGAGCTGAACGTACGTGTTGGTGGTCAGGCTGATTGTGCCAAAGGCGGCATTGTTCATAAACCCGCCCGGCGTAGCCCCCATATCGTCCGACATCGCTTCGAGGTGTTGAGGCGCGCCTGCTCCGGCCCCGCCGTCGAACACCACCGTTCCCAGCGGGGTGAAATCAGCAACGTTTTGCGTGTTGCCGATGAGATCGCCGCCGAGATTGAGCGTGGACGTCGGATCGATCGACAATACGCCGTTTCCGTCGACTTCCAAAGGGCTGTTGAGATTCAACTTGGCGTCGTCCGTCAGTGCCAAGGTACCTTGATCGACGAAGCCCTGAGTTGACACAGACAGCGCCGCGCCGTTTGTTGCCGCGTAGGTCTGGTTGGGAGCGATTGTGAAAGTCGCGGTGTTGTCGGTCGTCACGATGACATTGGCGAGAGAATCCAGGTTGGGATCGAGCACCGTGCCGCCGGACCTCACGGTCAGGCTGGAAACTTCGGCTCCGTTAAAAGCATTGGCTCCTCCAACAAAACTGGTCAGAGACGACAGGTCGATCAGGCTACTGGTGCCCTGTGATTCGATCGTCACGCCGAAGGAGTTCTGGCTGCTTACAATCCCGGTCACCGAGGGGAGCAGGATATGGCCCCCCTGGAGCGCCTGAATTGATAACAACGCGTATGTTCCGCTGATGCTCGCGCTGGTCAGCAGAGGCAGCGCGAGTGTGCTGCCCGCATAGACCGCTTCCAAGGCTGAGGCGCCTGTATTTGAGTAGCTGGTGAGGGCCGGCAGTGTCATACTGGCCCCTGAATACACGAACATGCTCGAGTTCAGGGTCGTTGTGACCGCGGGTAGTGAAACGGTGGTTGATCCCGACGCTTCGAACTTCGAGTCGTCGATGTCGCTGAGGTTACTGAATGAGTAGCTGCCTCCATCAAAGTTGATGGTGTCGTAATTCAGTGTTTCCCACTGGCTGGTCGCCACGGTGCCAGTTCCATCGAAGGTCATGCTCAGACCCTCTATGCTGGTCAGGTTGCCGTCCAGGAAGGTGCCGTCGTTCGTGACCGAGAGTGAGTCGATTCCACCTCCCGAGAAGGTCGTCAGATTCGAAAGGTCGATCTCACTGCCGGCACCTTCCACATTGATGCTGATGTCGTACACACCGGAAACAGAGGTCAGTCCGGGCAAGCTCAGCTTGCCCCCGTTCGAGGCAGTGACAATGCCTGGGTAGTCGTTTCCAGGGAGAGTGACAGGGCCGCTGGCAGTGAGCTCAGCGCCCGCTCCCGAGATGGTCAGCGCGCCGTAGTTGACAAAAAGGCCACCGGTGATCGTGTTCGACGCGCCGGTGACGTTGATGACGCCTCGCCCTACATAGGCAGAGCTGCCGAAATCGACGTTGCCCGAAATCATGTTGCCCGAGCCTGAGATGTCGACCGTGCCGTCTTTGTTGACGAAGATGTCGCCGGAGACGACCGAGCTGGAACCCAGCGCCAGAATGCCGCCCGCAACGGACACCTGGCCACTGAGCGACGAGCCGGTGCCCACTTTGAGCGTGCCGTCTTGTGTGACAGACACGTCGCCGGAGACGACCGAGTTGGAAAGCAGCGTCAACGTGCCGCCTGTGACGGACAGTTGACCGCTGAGCGACGAGCCGGCGCTCACTGTGAGCGAGCCACCCTCAATTGAAAGTTCGTCACCACAGCTCAAGCTATCGATCGTCGAGTCGCCGGCGCCGCCCGGATATGTAATCGTGAAAATCCCGGGCACGTTGATCGAGACGTCTTCACCGGCGCCTGGTACCTGGTCGTCGGACCAGTTGGCCGGGTCGCTCCAAATGTTGTCCCCGCCCGCGCCGGTCCAGGTAACGGAGGTCGTCGCTCCCGGGGAGTTGACGACATCCGAGGAAAACTCCGACGTGTTTCCGCTCGGGTCGGTCGCCGTGGCGCTGATGAATAGCCCCGCTGCCACAGCGATCGGTGTCTGGACCGAGAAGGACGCCGTGCCGCCGTCGTCGGTCGTCACGTCGGCGAATGTGAGGAAGTTCTGTCCCTGGCCAAAGCCGGCCGCAAGGGCGGCGACAGAGCTGAAAAACTCGACGCGGTAGGTCGTATCGGGGTCTGCGGAGAGTGTTCCGCTGATCGTCGTCGTGCCGCTCGCCGTCTCCGCCGAGGAGAGGACGGGGAAGTCCTGGAAGAGGTTCGGCCCGGAGTGGCCCGCTGAATCGTTCTGCGTGACGCCATTGTTTCCCAGGTCGATGCCGAGATCGGCATTGGCAAAGATCGAGTTCCCGAGGACGGCATCGCCGCCGCTCGAATCCGTGGCATTCTGGCCGATGGTAACCCCGTTTCCGCCGTTGAATGCGATGACGTTGCCTGCCCCGGTAACTGTACCGCCGATCGTGTTGTCGAGGGCTCCCGCATCGATGACAACGCCGCCGAGAGCGTTGCCCAGGGCGTCGGTCCAGCCGGTCACATCGGTGCCGATCTTGTTACCCTCGACGACGTTTTGGTTCGTTCCCTGGCCGCTGATGACGATGCCGAAGTTTTGATTCGCCGAGATGATATTGCCGGAGCCGGCAGTCGTACCGCCGATTGTGTTGCCCGATGTGAGGACGTCGATTCCGCCACCCATGTTTCCGTCTGCCATGGAACCCGAAACATCGATCCCGACATAGTTGTCCTGGATGAGCGCGTTGCTTCCGTTCAAGACGAGTCCGAACCCGCTGAAGCCTGCGACGTCGATGCCCCTGATGGTCACGTCCGCGGCATCGATCGAAAGACCGTCCGCGCCTGAGCCCGCACCGGCTCCGGCCAGCTCGATCAATGAAGTGCCCACGAAGCCCGGCTGACTGAAGCCATCGATGGTGACCGGAGCGGTGATCGCAGGCAGAGGCGAGAGGAGGTCGATGGTCTGCTGCCCCTTGCCGATCGAGAAGCTGATCGTCACGTTGCCGCCGTTCGCGTCGGCGGTTTCGATTGCCTGCCTCAAAGAACCCTGGCCGGAATCAGCCGTGGTCGTCACGAGATAGGGAGAAACGGACGAGCCGCTCTGCACCTGGAATGCGCCGATGTCGGGAGGCGAATCGGGCGGGAGCCCGCGCTGGTCGGTGGAAACGCCGCTGACCGCGGTGCCGGCCTGGATCGCCGCGCTGCCGGGCAGGAGAGCCATGGTCTCAGTCGGTCCACCGTTATACCCCAGTGGGCCCAGATCGAGGTTTGAAAGGTCGGTCAAGACGATGTTGCCGCTCGTGCCGCTGACGATCGCCCCCGAACCGCCGGTGCCGATCAGGTTGTATGAGCCCGTGGCACCACCATCGCCGCCGATGTCGTTAGGGGGTTGGCAGTATCCTGGGGCGGCGTAGCCCCCCGTATTACCCGCGACGATCGTGTCTGTAAGCGTAATTGGGTAAGATGAGTAGGCGTATAAACCGCCGCCTTCGCCCGTTGCACTGTTGCCGCTGACCGTGCAGGCGACGAGCGTCCCGCCAGACCCGGATCGTGCGCCGAGGATTCCACCTCCGTTCGAAGAGGCGGAGTTTCCGACAATCGTGCAGTCCGTGAGAGTGGCCGCGCCAGCGAGTCCTCCTCCGTCATAAGCGGTGTTACTGCTGAGCGTGCAGGCAACGAGCGTCGCCGAGGCTGCGCTCAAGAACACCCCGCCTGCTGTCTGGGCCGAGTTGCCGCTGATTGTGCAGCCGACCATCTTCAACGTCGAGGACTGGCTCACGAAAACTCCACCGCCGTCGTCGGCGGAGTTGCCGCTGATGGATGAATTGGTGATCGTCAGCGATCCGCTGAGGACGGAGATCGCGCCGCCGCCGGCGTTGGCCGTGTTCGCGTTGAAACCAGACGCCGAGATCGAGCCGGAGGCACTGCCGCTATTCGAGATGGCGCCGCCGCCCCCGCCCGTGTTGCCGGTGAACTGGCAAGAATCCAGATCGTACTGGCCGCCGTCGCTCGCGTTGAAGGCCCCTCCCCATCCCCCAGCCTTGTTATCGAGGAACGTCGTCCCATCGGCCGAGAGCATGCCCTCCTCCAGCACGCCGCCTCCACTTGTCGAGGCGGTGTTATCGCTGATCGTGCCGCTCTGGAGCGTCAGCGTGGCGCCCTGGGTATTGTCGATTCCGCCGCCCTGGCTGGCGGAGTTGCCGGTGATCGTGCAGTTGGTGATGGTGAGAGCACCCTGGTTGTAGATTCCGCCACCCTTGCCGCTGGTCGAACCCCCCGTGATCGTCAGGCCCGAAATGCTCGCCTGCACTTGCTGGTTGATCTGAAACACCTGGCCCGCGTCGTTGCCATCGATGATCGGCGCAAGCGAACCGGCGGCTACGACGAGGTCGATCGAGTCTGCCGTGTTGCTCAGGACGAGCGGGCCTTCCTGGAGGCTGATCGTTTGCGTCTCCGTCAAACCGAAGGTGATTGTACTCGGGGTCATGGCCGCGTCGGCTTGGGCCACGGCCCAGCGCAGAGTGCCGGTGCTGCCGTCGTCGGCCGTGCTGGTCACGGGGAAGTCGGAAAGGAGCTGCCGATTCTCGAGACTCTCAAACGCAGGCTGGTGCCGGTGCCGCGCCGCAGTGGAAACCTGCGCACGCCCGGGACCCAGAAGGCGAATCTTGTTCATGGCGCTTTCTCGCATTGAAGACAGAATCATTCGACGACGGAGCGCGACCCAGCCATGCCTCGGCCCGTTGCGCAGACCGGCTTCACTGCGATTGACATCGGCTACCAGCTCGGCGCGCTCATCGCTGAACCTGATCAGAGCCGTTCACGCAAGATCGACTATGTCTAAATCCCAGAGCCCCTTGGCCCACATAGATGCTATTCATCCTGGCCCGCGGATCTGACTCGACATGAGGAAAAAATCCTTCGGGTCGATCGATTTCGAGTGGGTCAACTCGTGCTGCGGCCAACTTCGATATGCTCGTGGACGTGACATGTGAATTCAGGGTAGGATAGTGCGAAGGGGATTTTTGCCGGGAATACAGGGCGATCCCAGTCATCGCGCTCATGCGCCGTCTTCACTCGAGTTGTCGATGAAGCTCGATTCGATCGATCCCACGAGCACGACGCTGCTGGATCGCGTTGGCGCGAGCCCACGCGACCAGGTAGCCTGGGCGCGGTTCGTCGGACTGTATGGTCCCAAGATCAGGGTCTGGTGCCGGCGGTGGGGGTTGCAAGCGGCTGATGTGGAAGACGTTACTCAGGACGTGCTGCTTCGCCTGGCTCAGAAGCTCGGCGCGTTCCGCTACGATCCAACGCGCAGTTTCCGCGGCTGGCTGCACACGGTGACTCACAACGTCCTCGCCGGCTTTATCGCGGATCGAAAACGCCAGTGTTCCGGCAGCGGCGACGAAGAGGTGCTCAAGCAGCTCGAAAGCGTCGAGGCACGCGACGACCTGGTCCAGCACCTCAAGGACCCGTTTGACGCCGAGATCATGGCGATGGCCTGCGCCGCGCCGGGCGCGGGTCGAGGACCAGACGTGGGAGGCCTTCCGGCTCACGGCCTACGAGGGAATCTCCGGCGACGACGTGGCGGCCCGGCTGGGAATGAACCGCGCCACCGTCTTCAAGGCCAAGAGCCGCGTCCTGGCGTTCCTCCGCGAGGAGATCAAGCAGCTCGACGAACCTTGAATTGAACGGGGCGGGACGCTGCCGGCGAATCAGTTTCCTCACGGCCGCGCAACGTGACTCAAATGGGGAGAGACCATGAATCGACTTGGCGACGCCGCCACCGACGTGCTCTTCCGGCTCATCGCGCTCAACAACGACCCGGTCGCGCCGGCTGCGATTCCCACCGCGGTGCGGGCGCAGGTGCGTGAAACGTCGCGGGCGCTGGCGGAGCTCCTCGTCACGGAAGGTGGTCTGACCCCCGCACAGCGCGACCTGGTCGAGACGCAATTCGGCGATTCCATCAGTCGGGATGGACGCGAGGCCCTCAAGGGCCCGGCCACGCTGATCTCAACCCCCTCGGCCGGAGACCCGCCGGCCGGGCTGGGCGACCCCGGGGCGACCGAGAACGTCACCCCCGTTCCTTTGCTCGGCGCGACTGTTCCCCACGAGTTCGATCCGCGACTCGACGATCCCGACCGCACCATGCTCCCGCCCGCGAACGTCAAGGCCGGCGCAAGGCCGCGCATCGACGGTTACGAGATTGGGGAAATGCTGGGCGAGGGCGGGATGGGAGTCGTCTACAAGGCACGCCAGGAGCGGCTCGAGCGGTTCGTGGCTCTGAAGATGATCCGCTCCGGCGCACGGCCCCAGGATCTCGTTCGCTTCGAGACGGAAGCGAAGGCGGTCGCCGCGATCGAACACGCCAATATCGTCAGGATCTTCGACATTTCCGAGCAAGACGGCGTGCCCTATCTTTCGCTCGAGTTCGTTGCCGGCGGCAGCCTCGCCAAGAAGATCGGCGGCAAGCCCCAGCCGGTTGCCGAGGCCGCCCGGATCGTCGAGGTCCTTGCTCGTGCGATCGCCGTGGCGCACCAGCACGGCGTGGTCCACCGTGATCTCAAACCGGCCAATGTCCTGCTCGCCGTTGACGGCACTCCCAAGATCACGGACTTCGGGCTGGTGAAGCGGCTGGAGGGCGACTCGGGGCAGACCCGCACCGGCGCGATCGTGGGCACGCCGAGCTACATGGCTCCCGAACAGGCGCGGGGCGAAGGCCAGAACGTGGGGCTGGCCGCGGACCAGTATTCCCTGGGGGCAATCCTCTACGAGCTGCTCACCGGCCGCCCGCCTTTCCAGGGTGCTTCCGTCCTCGATACCCTCGAGATGGTCCGCAGCCGGGAGCCCGTCGCGCCGTCTCAGCTCCAGCCCAAGACGCCCCCCGACCTGGAGACGATCTGTCTGAAGTGCCTGGAGAAAGACGTCGCGCGCCGCTATACCGACGTCCTGGCCCTGGCCGAAGACCTGCGCAGGTTCCAGGCGGGAGAGCCGATCCTGGCGCGTCCGGTCTCCGACGCCGAGCGGCTCTGGCGATGGTGCCTTCGTAACCGCAGGCTCGCAATCATGAGTGCCGCGGTCGCCCTGCTTCTGGTGATCGTCGCGGCCGGCTCGGCCATGGCGGCCGTGACGCTCGGTAGGGCCTACACTGCGACCGAGCAGAAGCGCAAGCTCGCCGTCGCGGCCGCGCGGGCGGCCAACGAACAGAACAAAAGTCTCGTGGATGCCCAGGTCGAGCTGGTTCATCTCCTGGATGGCAAGCTACGGGACGTAGCCGCGATCGAGAACGAGCGCGAGGAGCTCATCGACAAGGCAATCGCGCGACTCCGGGCCGCGGTCCAGGCGATGACCAACCTGCGCCGCGACGTGGAATGGGCACCTGAGGACGAAGGGAACAACTGGCTGTCGCTGGCCCGGGCTCACCAGGCGCAGGCGAGAGTGAGCCTGTTGCGCAACAAGGTCGCAGACGCGATGGCAGAATTCCTGCAAATCGAGGAGATCATCGCGAGGCTCCTGAAGGCCGACCCCGGCGACCGGCGGCTACAGGTCAACTTGCTGCGGATCCAGCGCGAGATCGGGCATACCTACACGTACCGGCTGGGTGAACCCGAGAAGGGCCAGGCATACATTCACAAGGCGCTCGATAAAAGCCAGGCGTTGCTAAAGGGGAACCCCGCCGACGACGTTTACAAGGGTGAGGTGGCCAATTCGTTGGGATTGCTCGCCGGGTCGGAATTGAAGCTCGGTCGTCTCGATGAGGCGCGCGAGCTTTATCGAGAAGAGGTCGACGTTCGCAACTCGTTCTCGCCGGTCCTGGCGAGCGACTCGGAGAGCCGCCGAGAGCTCGCCGGGCTCTACGCTCAGCTCGCGGCGCTGTATGTGAGGATGGGCGACCGGGAGGAAGGACAGCGGCGCTACAAGCAATCTCTCGAGGTGCGCGAACAGTTTGCCGGCGAACAGCCTGAATTCTGGCCGGCCCAGAACGATCTCGGCCTGTCTTACAACCAGCTTGGGGCCATGCTTTATCCGCATGGCAGCGACGCGGCCGGCGCGCGAAAGCTCCATCAGAAGGCCCTCCCCATCTTCAAGGCGCGGGCGACTGCTGACCCATCTGACTTCGAGAACAAGCACATCCTGGCCGAGACGCTCTATTACGAGGCGACCTGCGCCCTTCACCTGGGCAAGAACGACGAGGCCGCCGGCGGTTTCCGCGAATGCCTGAAGGTGTGCAAGGAGCTGGCGAGCGAGCCCAAGGCCAAGCAGTCGCAGACGCTGCTGATGCTCGCCCTGGCCCGTTGCGGTGATCACGCCGAGGCCGCAAAGCTTGCCGCGAAGCTGGTGGCGGCATCGCCCAGGGATGCGGGCCTGTATATCCAGGCCGCTTGCGGCTATGCTCTGGCCGCGGGTGCCGCCGGCGTCGGTGTGGAGGCAAAACAGGGATACACGAAGCTGGCCCTGGAATGCCTGCGCGGGGCCAAGGAGCACGGCTGGGCAGACGCCGTGACCCTGGAGACCGATACCGACCTCGAGCCGATCCGCGATGAAAAAGAATTCAAGGAGCTGCTCGACGAGGTGCGGCAACGTGTCGAAAAAGGGCGGTGAGGCGAGCGCCTTCGAGTTACCAATGGACCACCTATTCAGCCAATACCGGACTTGACCCCCGTTTCCTCCTCTGAACCCGGTTCCTGCTTGCTGATTTCGTCGAGTACTCAATCAGAATGGAAAGTGGTGCATCTGGTCCTTGCAGTCGTCGGAATTGAGGCACTGGATGGCCAGAAGCAGTTGATCAATAGCCAGTCCCTTCGGCATATGATCGCTGACAAGGAAGACGTCTGGCATGGGTTCGCCGGGGTTGACCCGGGCGTATGCGAAGCCGGGTACGGTGTCGCGATCGTGCGTAAGCAGAACTCTTTGCTCGCTGGCAGCCCAATCAAGAATGATGGGGTCGGGCGTTTCCGCCAGACCCGCATCTTGAACGCGCACGACGTCGACTTCGGGTAACCGCCGCAGGAGTCCGCGCAATATGTCGCCGTCAAAATTCTCGTCACTCGCCAGTTTGATCATGGAGCAATCCCTTCGCCTTGGCGCGGGCCATGATGAGCTGACGCAAGTTTTCGCGCGGCGGCTGCGATGACTCAATCTTGCGACGCAGTGTCTCCGCCTTCACGTCGCAATGGCGCAAATACTCGTCGACGGCGGCGGGATTCGCCAGGTAATAGCTGACGACGGCATAGACGTCGGGCAGGCTCAGCGTATCGAAAGACTGGACGATCCCCTCGGGCGTCTCGCCCCGCTGGAATGCGTGGATTACCAGTTCCAGCAGCACCCGGCTCTTGCCGACACGAAAAACGCCCGGCGGGTCTTCGTACAAAGGGATGGAGAGCGTGAGCGGCTGTTGTTCGAGGACGGTCATGGTTCCTATCCACCTTTCGTTCTTGATGGATTCTCGCTTGACGTTGCCGCTATTCTACGCCGCCCTCCCCGCCTGGGGGCAATGTATTGGGATGAAAAACGAGCTGAACCGCCGTTTCCGCGCGGTTTGGGATGAAAACCTAGCTGCGTCCCGGTTTCGCTCCCCGTTCCGGTATCGCTCCCTGGTTTTCCAGCGAATGAACCGCGCCGTCAGTGACGGCGTCGGCCCTGGAAATGGCGCTCGGCGAAATCGAGATAGGCTTTCCAGTCGGCGGGCACGGCCATGTGCCCGCGGCTGTGGTAATGGAAGGCCAGCTCGCCCGTCGTGACCGGTGCGTCGAGGGGCGGCAGCTCGGTGACGCCCAGATCTTTTCCTCCGAGCAGCCGGTACACCGGCCCGGCCGCCACGAGGGCGAGGAATTCGCCCTTGGGATCGCTCCACTGGTCGGTCAGGCCGCCATTGACGTAGACCGGCCGCGGGGCGCAGAGCGAGATCAGCATGTGCTGATCTACCGGAAGCTCGTCCCACCGGCCTACCCAGTGCTCCAGGTTGCCGGCGAACTGCCAGGGGAAATTCTGCGCCATATCGTCGAGCGTCTCGCCCCAGTCGCGGCGGATCAAGGCCGCTCCCATCTCGCCGGAGACGACGGAAAACACCGACGCAACGCGCTCGTCCTGCGCGGCCGCCCAGAGCACGGTCTTGCCCAGACGCGAAGCGCCGGTGATGCTGATCCGCTTGGCGTCGACGGCCGGGTCGGTTTGCAGATAGTCGATCGCGCGACTGATGCCCCACGCCCAGGCGCTCAAGGTGCCCCATTCGTCCGCGGCCGGTCGTTTCTGCCCCTCCTTGAGCGTGAGGCCGATAACGCCTTCGGTCCAGCGGTCAGCGCGGTCCGGCTGGATTTCGCCGTACGGGAGCGAGGCATAGCCCCAGCCTCGGCCGAGCACCTCTGCCACCGGATCGAATCCGCCTGCGCCGGGCCCGGGTCCGGGCCTGGCCGCCGGTTTCGCGGGCGTGGCTTTCCCCGGCGTCGTGGCCTGAGGCTGCCCGACCTTTGCGGTGCGCGGATGCGCCGCGGGGAAGCCGAAGGTGATGCTGAGGAGTACCGGAACCGGGCCGTTCGCCTTGGCCGGGAGGTAGACGGTAAGGTTCATCCGCGGGCCGTCCGGTTTGCTTCCCATCCGGCCGGTGACACGTCGCATGACGGCCGTGCCGCCGCGGGCACTTGCATCTGTTTCGGTGACCGTCCAGGTCACTGCGGGCGCGGTTGCCGGCACGTGCCCGTAGATTTGCTCGCGGTAGAATTTCAGAATCTCAGGGCGTCGTTCCTTGAGCCACTGATCGGCGCTCGCAACGCGCGCACCGCCGGCAAGAACCAGCGGATCGGGCAACGTGTAGGCTCGGACTTTTTCCTCGCTGTAGTTCGACACGTGACCGGTCGACTTCGCGAGCCGCACCGGGTTGCCGTTCGGATCGCGGCGGCCGATGTGCGGGACGTTGTCAGGATTGCCGCGCGTACCAGGAGCGGGATCGCCGGTGTGCGCAGCCGGCGGCTGGGCGTGTGTCCTGGCGGAGGCGCATGCGACGAGCAGCAAAGCGGCAGCGCGGATTGGTGTGCGCATGGGACGCTCCTCAAAAATAAGTCGTTTCAGTCACCACGTCTCTTATTTTCGGTCTTCGGGACGATACCTGATCCAGAAGACCATTGTTGGAATGCTGTTTGGAAGTGGTGTCGTTTTGGCATTGAGTTGCCAGTACTTGATCGTTTTATCATTTTTCTCTTTGGAAACTTCTGTAGCGGTGAGTCGAACTTCCCAGTCCGGCGTCTTTGGCTCCATCTGAATGCGGATTTCGTGCCGGCCCGGGGTGCGGAACTGGCGCGCCAGGAAGACCGGCTTCGGTATTCCCCATGGCGTACCAAAGTCTCCCCGCTTGAGGTAAGCGTTAAATTCGGAAGTGACTGCATTTTTGTAACGCGTATCGATTTCGCTCCTGCGCGCTGCAAAGTGCTTGTCGGCGAGTTTCGCAGTCATTTCGTCCTTCGCATCGTCGTTTAGTGGGAAAAAGGAGCTCGCGCTGTCGCTGGCGGCTTGAACGCGGTCGGCCTTGAAGAGTTCGTCATAAAACGCAGTTGCGATATTAAACGGCAACGGCAGAACGGGTTCAGTCACCGCCAACTCGCACTCCAGGAACGGAGAACTTTCGTAATCGAGATACGCACGAACGACCGACCGCCCTTTAAAACCATTCACATCGAAACGCAACTGGGCGTCGCTTAGCATCAGATCGCCATCCTCCGGTTTAGCCGAAGCGATCCTGGCTTTTAGCTCTTCAGCGACGGCCGTCAGATCGCGATTATCTGCATAAATCTTCCTGATTTCCAAGGGGTCCAGCGTCGAGCTGGCGTCGATCATTGCCGCGCTCAACTTCTTTGATTGAATCTGCCATTTCTCTGACTGCTGTTTGAGGTCGTCGAGGGTGATGTTGGCCGTTTCAAGTTGAGTCTTGAAATCCTCGGCCGTCCGGCGCCATTTCTCAGTGTCCGAGCTCCAACCACAACCCGGCGAAGCGACAAGGGCTGCGACGACGATGATCCACCGCATGGCTTGCACTCTTTCCAGTGTTTTTCCCGGATGAGGGCCGTCCGACTCGATGGACGGCCCCGCGGCCGATTGATCCAAATATCCATTGGAATCGAACCGCGGATGCCGTGCAACGAAATTCCGGCAAATTACTACGTCGAAGGGGGCTTGCGCTACCTGTGCTTCTACTGTGGCCCCTCTCACCACAGCTATTTCGGAAATCTCGCTGACCTTTTCCAGGGCGTCGGCCTGTATTCGCTGGTCATGATCTTCCTGGTGTACAGAAGGCTTGCCAGGGGCGGCGCGAATACGGTCTTGAACAGAAGGGAACGAAGGTAACGAAGCGGGGGGATAAGTGAGCGAGGAGGAGGGAGGTTGGGCGAGAGGCCTGAATTTCTGGGCGAGGGCGGACGGCTTCGCGAGGGTGAGTCGAACGGACGAGGCGGGTGCCGCGGGCGAGTTGAGTCCAGCATCCGGCGATCTTCGAAGAGGGCGGATTGGGGTTGATTCCCGATGCTACCGTCGCTGGGCGGCTTCTGAATTGGATTGAACCTGGGTCTGATTGAATGCAGGGGCGATGGAAGGCAACGTATTGGGACAGAAAACGAGCTGAACTGCCGTTTCCGGCCGCTTGGGGGCGAGAAACTAGCTGCGACCCCGTTTCGCTCCTCCAGGCGTTGTTTTACGAGCAGCCGCGCTCAGCGATCAGCCAAGGGGAAGACCGGACGTCAGCTTGTGGCCTTTGGCGCGGGTTGCGAGCGTCAGGTCAAGCGCTGTTACTGTGCCCTCGCCGGTCACGTCCGCGCCCAAGGGGGCAAACCCGGTTGGGTTTGACAGATTGATTTCGGCGGCGATTTCATTCAGGTCGTTTTCGTCCACGGTTCCATCACCGGTGACGTCGCCGAGCAACCGGTCGAAGTGGTGCACCGCGGTTCCACTCGGAAGCTTGATGTCGATCTCGTAATAGCCGTCGGCGGCCGTCGTGGTCGGGCTGCCGCCCAGGCCGTTGGCACCGAAGTCGAGCTCGATCGCATGATCGATCACCTCGGCTGTCACGCTCGAGAGCGAGACGGCTGTCTTGCTCGAGGCGTCGCCGTTCAGGTCGTACTGATAGAGCTGGATCTCGGGTGACGCGGTCTTCAGTGAATTGACGATCTGGGTGAGCTCGCCGCCGGACTGGCTGTCGGACTCGTTGAAATCGACTTGGAGGTAACGGATAAACGACCGCTCGACGGCGCCGTCTTCGACGACCAAGGCCGTCGTCTCGAGCTGCGAGGGCGTGGCATTCGCGAACGTCTCTTTGAGCGTCAGATTGGGGGTTGCCGGGGTAGTCTGCAAATTGCCGGCGCTGTCGAGGCCGATGGTGTAGAACGCATAAGTGTGTTTCGCGCCGTCGGTGAGGCCCTGGTAGGGGATGGTCGCCTGGACGGTCCCCGCGCTACTGGCGGGTCCGGCGGGAATTGCCGGTCCAACCAGCGTGTACGGCCCGGAATCGACGGACACGTAGACCTCGAAGTAGGTCAAGACACCACCGCCGGGATCACTGCCGGTGAGGTTGAGCGTGAAGGTGCCGGTGGTGGTATTCACCGTGGTCGGGTTGGTGCCGGTCGTGCTGTTGACGGTGGTGGCCGGCGGGGTCAGGTCGGGGAGATAGGTGCTGGCTTGGATTTGCGGTTTGTAAGCCTGGGTATTTCCAGCGTAGTCGGTCGCCGTGCTGTAGAAGGCATAGGTCGTGTTGCTCTGGCCGGTGAAGTTGGCCGTTGCGCTCGAGGACGGCACCGTGGTCCAGAGCGTCCAGGCTCCGCCGTTGGTGCTCGAATAAATGTTGTACGACTTCACGCCGGAGGGTGGCGAGCCGCCGTCGGAGCCGGTGACGGAGACGGCGAACGTGAGGCTCGTGCCGCGTGCCGGCAGCGCATTGACCGTGCTTGTCGGGGGGGCAGTGTCCATCAACCACGAGGTCGAAAGCGTTCCCGTGCCGGGGACGCCGTTCTGATCTTCGAAGTCGGCGGCGTTCACACACAAGGTGTATTCGCCGTTGTTCGCCGTCAGGCCGGCGAGCCCGTTGATCTGGTAGGTCGAGCCCGAGACCAGGCTGAGCGTGACGGCGCTCGTGATCAGGTTGGGCCCGTTGTTGTCGCAGAGCGTCAAGGCACCTGTGGTCAGGACCGTCGTGTTGATCGGCACGTTGAAGGTGACTTGAATGGACGAGACGGACGAGTTCCGTGGGTTGGGCGAGACGGCCGCGATCGAGTTGATGGCCAGCGGCGTCGTGATCACATCGGTGACTGTGCCGCTGGCGCTGTTGTAGTTGCCGTTGCCCGCGAACGTCCAGGTGTCGGTGTAGCTGCCCGCGATCGTATGCGTGGTTTCGCTCAAGTTCAGCAGTCCGCTCAAGTCAGCCGGGGTCGGCGACTCCACGCCCGTGGCCGTTCCGCCCGCGGTGTGCGGGTTGCCGTCGAAGGTGACCTTGTACGGAGTGACCACGATCGTCGCACTCGCCTTGCTGATCGTCTGGTTGACGGAGTTCGAGGTGCTGCCGAGGTTGCTGGCATTGCCGCCGTAAACGGCCGTGATCGTGTATGGACTGCCGCTGGCCGCCAGCGATGATGTGGTGAAGGTGGCCACGCTGTAGCCGTTCTCCACGCTGAGCATGCCGGTGCCGATCTGATCGGCCGGTATGAGAGCCCCGCTGTAGAACGTGACCGTACCCATCGGGGCTGCCGGGCCGGCCACCGTGGCCGTGAAGGTTACCGACTGGCCGTAAACCGCGGAGGCCGCCGTGGACGTGAGTGTCGTCGACGTGCTTGCGGCGGTCACGTCGACCACGATGCTCGTTGTCGTGGTGCCGCCGAAGTACTCCGAGACGGTCTCTTCGATCGTAAACGTCCCCGCTGTCGCATACGTGTGAGCCAGGGCGTTGCTGCCGGAACTCGTCGGCAAGAATGTCGAGATCTGGCCATCGCCCCAGTTGATCGTGTCCGTGAACGGACCAATGCCCGTGATGGCGAGCGCCTCCGAGATTAATCGACGTGTTCACCCCGGCGGTTGCGCTCTGCGAGGTGGCTGGTGCGGTCACGACCGGGGGGACGTCCAGAGAGGTGACCACCGCGACGGACTGCTCCCACCCCACGTTCAGGTCGATGACCGTGAATGTCACCGTGTAGGGTCCGGCGTTGCCCGGGGTGAACGTGAACGTGGTGCCGATGCCGTCGGCGATCTGCTGGCCGGAAGCGGCCACAACGTGCCAGTCGTAGACTTGCGACGTGTCGCCGGTTGGGTCGAAGAAAGAGCCGGTGAGGGTGACGGGGGAGCCCTCATCGACCGATTGGTTGGGGCCGGCCGAGACGTTCAAAGCCGGGGTTTGCGCCAGCATGTTCACCGCGCCCGAGCCGTAGACGATCGTGTCCACTGGCGGGTCTGCGATCGTGTCGTCGGCGGAGCCGGCGATGATTGTGTCGTCGCCCGAGCCGGCGTACATCGTGTCGCCAAGGCCGGGGTCTGTGGAGGGATACGCCGCAGTCGTCCCAGCGGCGAAAGTGTACATAAATAGCTCGTAGTCTCCGGTGAGCGGCTGACTGAGAGCCGCCGAATTGGGAGACGAGGTCACCATCGCGTAATAGGTGCCCGTGGTGGGAAGGGTCAGGTCGATGATTGAAGAATCGTAATCCTGGAACGAGTCATCGTTATATGCGATTACCTGGCCGCTTGAGTTGTAGATGACGAGGTAGGTGTTGAAAGGGCCCTGGTTGTCGTCAGTTGGAGTGGCGCCGGCCGGCGCCACCGATCGTGTGAGGAGAGAGGACATGAGCTGGAAGCTGATCACTTCGCCGGCCGATGCGTTGAACGAGTAAAAGTCGGTGTTGGATGCTCCGTTTGTCTCCCCGAGGTATCCAACGATGTCAGCGGCGGTGACGTCGAAGTCCTTGTCGGCGTTCACCCCCTCGAGGTCAGTGTCGGGCACGACGAGCGGCGCGAGCGTGACCGGCTGGGCGTCTGCCATCGAATCATGCGCAGCGATTTGTTCGTTGGTTGGCGAGCCATTTTCGCCAAAGGACAATGCGATCGCGTCCCGTTCGCTAATGAACGGGTCGTTGATCGCATCCTCGAGGGTCGCGTTCACCGAGGCGCCGGAGGCCATGATGTCCAGGATCGACTGGTTGGCATCGACGGGTCCGGGATAGGGAGGATTGTAGAGGTCGGGGTTGACCCCGGAGTAGATGCCGGAGCCGATCGGTCCGAAGGCGTCGTCGTGCTCGAGACCGGAGAGGTGGCCTAGCTCGTGTGCGGCGATGGTGGCGGAGAGGCCGATGAAGTCGGCGCTCGTGGCGGCGGGCTGGCCGGGACCGCCCAGGAAGTTATTGACGTTGACTCCGCCGGAATCGGCGGGGATCACTTCGAGGTTGTTGTCGGCGAGTAACGTCGTGCCCGAGATGTCGAGATCGCGCCAGTCGATCTCCGACGAGATTCCGCCTTCGAGTCCGACCAGTGCCGGGTCGTTGAAATAGATCGTGGTAAACGGGCCCGATTGCGGCTGTTCCTGTGTGAAGGCGTACGAGAAGGCGGAATAGTCGGCCGTGATCTGCGCCTGGATCGCGTCGCGCTCGGTCTGGGTATAGAAGTGCTGACCCGGGAGCTCGTAGGTGTCGAAGTCGAGATAGACGGTGCGTGTGACGGCCCCTTCGATCAGGTTATTGCCGGCCAGGCCGACCATCACGTCGTCACCGCCGCCGCCGATCAAGGTGTTGTCGTTCGTATTGCCGATCAAGGTGTCGTTAAACGAACTGCCCAGGACGGTGTCGATTTCGTCGGGGTCGGCCAGGGTCAGGGTGAGAGCTCCGTCGCCCAACGTGGCCGGCATCACGGCCTGGGGGCCGGACTGGCTGAGATTGATCGAGATTCCGGTGGGGGCCTGGGAGAAATCGAGGCCGGCGACGGGGCTATCTGGCGGCCCGATCGGCTCGAAGATCGTCTGGCTGCCACTGGAGGTGTCGTTAAAGGCGAAGGTATCGCCGCCGCCGCCGCCCACCAGCGAGTCGTTACCGGAACCTCCCTCGATGGTGTCGGGGCCCCGTGAGCCGATCAAGGTGTCGTTGCCCGTTCCGCCCTGCAGGATGGCGCTGCCCGAGAAGGCGGAGGCGTCGAGCGTGAAGTCGCCTGAGCCAGCCGCCAGGATCGCGTGCTGGAACCCGCTGATGGTGGAGGTCGAGGCGGACGAGCTTCCACCTGTTGTCGAGAAGGTCGTGTTGGTGAGCGTCATGTTCGTCGAGCCAAAAAACATCAGCCACGAATCGAACCCGCTGCCGATCAAAACGTCGTTGCCGCCGCCGCCGGAGATCGTGGCATTGCCTGTCCCGCCCGAGATCGTGCTGGCGCCTGGGCCGCCGTAGATGACGTCGTCGCCCGAGCCGCCCACGATTGAGTCGTGGCCCGTGCCGGCTGCGATTGTGGTGTCGCCTGACCCGCCGACGATGATGTCGTTGCCGTAGCCGCCCAGGATCAGATCGTTGCCGCTGCCGCCGGTGATCGTGCTCGACAGGTTGCCGGCGATCAGGACGTCGTTACCCGAGCCGCCCACGATCGACTCGGCACCATAGCCGCCCACGATCGAATCGTTGCCCGAGCCGCCAAAGATGATGTCGTCGCCGTTGCCGCCGACGATGGTATCATTGCCCGACCCGCCGGTGATCGTGCTCGACTCGAGCCCACCGAAAATGATGTCGTTGCCCGACCCGCCGAAGATCGAGTCGCTACCGCTGCCGCCGGAGATCGAGTCGTTACCCGTGCCACCGACGATGGTGTCGTCGCCTGTGCCGCCGACGATGGTGTCGTTGCCCGTGGTGCCAAACATCGTGTCGTGGCCGGGCCCGCCGATGAGCCAGTCATTGCCCGGGCCCGCTATGATCTCGTCATTGCCGGATCCGGCAAAGATCGTGATGTCGCCTGGACCGCCGACGATCACCTCGTTGCCCGACCCGCCGATGATCGACTCGTTGCCTGACCCGGCGACGATGGTCGTGGCGCCCGTGGAGCCGTAGATGAGGTCGTTACCGGACCCGCCGGTGATCGTATCGTGGCCGGAGCCGGCGGTGATGGTCGTGTTGCCGGTGGTCGAATAAATGATGTCGTTGCCCGAGCCGCCGGTGATCGTATCGTGGCCGGAGCCGGCGGTGATGGTCGTGTTGCCGGTGGTCGAGTAGATGATGTCGTTGCCGGAGCCGCCGGTGATCGTATCGTGGCCGGAGCCTGCGGTGATGGTCGTGTTGCCGGTGGTCGTATAGATGATGTCGTTGCCGGAGCCGCCGGTGATCGTATCGTGGCCCGATCCGCCGGTGATGGTGGCGTTTCCGGTGGTGGTGTAGATGATGTCGTTACCCGATCCGCCGGTGATCGTATCGTGACCGGAGCCTGCGGTGATGGTCGTGTTGCCGGTGGTCGAGTAGATGATGTCGTTGCCGGAGCCGCCGGTGATCGTATCGTGGCCGGAGCCTGCGGTGATGGTCGTGTTGCCGGTGGTGGAGTAGATGATGTCGTTGCCCGATCCGCCGGCAATCGTATCGTGGCCCGAGCCGGCGGTGATGGTGGTGTTGCCTGTGGTCGAATAGATGATGTCATTGCCCGATCCGCCGACGACGGTATCGTGGCCGGAGCCGGCGGTGATGGTGGTGTTGCCTGTGGTCGAATAGATGATGTCGTTGCCCGAACCGCCGACGATCGTATCGTGGCCGGAGCCGGCGGTGATGGTGGTGTTGCCGGTGGTCGAATAGATGATGTCGTTGCCCGAGCCGCCGACGACTGTATCGTGGCCGGAGCCGGCGGTGATGGTCGTGTTGCCGGTGGTGGAGTAGATGATGTCGTTGCCCGAACCGCCGACGATCGTATCGTGGCCGGAGCCGGCGGTGATGGTCGTGTTGCCGGTGGTGGAGTAGACGAGCTCGTTGTCGTCACTGAGCGTGACGTTGTTGCCATTGGGCGCGCCGATGAATTCGTTGATCTTGGCCTCGAGCGTGAGCTCATCGTTGTTTGAGTCAACGATCTGTTGCTGGCCAGATTGCAGGCCGAGGTTGACGGTGATCGGCATGCTGGCGATCGAGAAGTCGAGCGTATTGGACCCGCTGGCGCCGATCACGAGTGGGTCATGTCCAGGGTTGATCTGGAACGCGGCGCTCCCCGTGCCACCGACGAGCGTGTCGTCACCACCGTTCGATACAAGCGTGTCGTCGCCGGCCCCGCCAACCAGGCTGTTGGCACCCGGTCCGGCCACGAGCAAGTCGTCGGCCGAGCCGGCCAGAAGCGTCGCGTCGCCGCCGTAGCCATCGAGCTCGACGGGATTTGGAAACTTGGTAGCGTCCACCAGATCGTTCGCGCCATAGACCAGCGCGATCAGGCGGTCGGCGGTCCCCAGGGACCCGACCGTCTTGGTGTTCCCGGGCGAGCAAATCGTTATCGTCGACGCGGTGATCTTGACCGTCGCGCCGGACTGGGTGATCACGGCGATCTGGGCGCTGTCGGTACCGGCGCCTCCATCGCTCGAGGTCACGGTGGCGGTCACTGTGCCAACCAGGATTCCGCCCGGGTTCGTGAAAGAGAAGCTGGTGCCCATGCCGGTCTGGGTCACTGTCCCGCCCTCGGTCAGCGTCCAGTCCACCGTGTCGGTGGCATGTGGATCCGGGTCAGTCACGGCGGCGGTGAGCGTGATCGTCGTCGAGCTCCCAATACCCGCGCTCTCGATCCGGACCGTCGGCGCGCTATTGTTCACGCCGATCGAGGTGCCGGCCGAAGTGGTGTTCACGCCGTCCGACACCGAAACGTTGATTGGGTATGTGCCCCCGGTCAGCTCGCCGGGCGGATTGCTCAGATACTCGTGGGTGGTTGAGTAGGTAAAGATCCCCGGCGTGGCCGACTGGACGACCTGGCCGTCGAGCTCACTGAGGACGGTCGGAGTCGAGCCATCGCCCCAGTCGATCGTCACGGTGTACGAGCTCATGGCGTCGGGATCGGTGAACTGGCCGCTCAAGGTGATCGTCTCTCCCTCGATGGCGGTCGGCGGCGACAAGATCAGATCGGCCGCGGTGAACTTCGGGGCAACTTTGTTGACTGTCACGCTCGCCGAGGCGTAGCCAACCTGGTTAAATTGATTGGCCACGGATGCGGTGATTGCATAATTCTCGGACCCAACCCCCGCCGGATTGTTCAAATAAGTATGGCTTGTCGAGAACGTGTCCTGGCCGGCAGGGAGGATGATCGTGGAGGGCGCCGAGCCGTCACCCCAGTTGAGAGAGACCGTGCTCGAGTCGTTCGCGTCGGAGCTCAAGACTTTCCCGCTGACCTGGACCGCGTCCCCTTCGTCGATGCTGGTCGACGACAGCACAAGGCCGGGCGATGCGAAGGACACCGTCGGGTTGTTGATGGCGATCGTCGTCTGCGCGAATGCGGTCTTGCCGAAGGCGTCGGTCAAGGTCACGCCAATATTGTATGAGCCGGAAGCCGGGTCGGTCGTGTAGTCATGTGGGGCGGCGAAGGCGTAGGACCCTGCCGGGAGGTCGAGAACGGTCGGTGCGGACCCATCACCCCAATCGATCGTGGCGGTGAGATTTGCTCCTGGATTAGCGTCGGTGAATGTGCCGCTTGCGATCACCGAGTCATAGGGCGCGGGCGTGAGGTAGGTGGAGACGGACGAGACCGAGAGCTGAGCACCGGGCTGATAGAGATCGACGGCTCCGGCGCCGGTGACTCCCGAACCGATCGCCCCCGCGGCGCCCACGATCAAGGCGCCGGTGTCGAATCCGACGGAGGTGCCGAAGGCGTCACCCGAAGTCGGGGTCGGTTCTTGAACGGCGGCGATTGCGTTGCCGAAGGTCGGGCTGGACGGATTGGCGTCGAAGAGGTACGCAGCCCCGGCGTCGCTCGTGCCCAGAAAAGCGCCTGGCGCGCCGATCAGTGCCGTGTTTTGCGTCCCTGCGACGGAAGCGCCGAAGTTGCCGCCGCCGCCGTCGGGTTGCAGGAACTGCGAGAGTGTGGCATTTGAAGTGTCGTAGAGGAACGCCGCACCAGATCCGGGCTCTGCTGTGCTGTCGTCGGGCGAGCCGATCAAGATGTTGAGCCCGACCGATGCGACCGCCGAGCCAAAACCGGCGGTTGTCTGCGGGTTGGGGTCGGCGATCGACGTGATCTCAGAGCCGGTCGTGCCGTCGAACAAGTAGACCGCGCCGGTGGCGCCTGAGAGATTGAGGGTCGGGGCTCCGACGATCACGTTGCTGGCGATCCCCGCGACGGCCGCACCAAAGTCACCGGTCGATTGTGACGTTGGGTTCATGATGTCGAGGAGCAGGCTGCCGAAGTTGGGCTGGGTCGGGTCGCCCGCGAACTCGTAAGCCTCGCCCATGCCGCTATTGTTGCCGGGGGCTCCCACCACGATATTCGTGTCGGTCGCGCCGACCGCTGCGCCGAACTGTGCATCATTCAGGGGGCCGGGGTCAGGGATCGTCAGGGTCGCCAGCAAGTTACCGAATGTCGTGCTCTCGTCATTGGCGTCGAAGACGTAAACCACACCGTCGCCCGGTCCGGAAAGCGAACTGCCCGGCGCCCCGACGACCAGGTCGTTGCCGACCACCGCGAGCGAAGCGCCGAAGTCATCGCCGGGCGAAGGATTGGGGTCGGCGAAGACGTGGATGAGCTGGCCATAGTTGTAGGTCGAGATTGTCTCGTTGGCGGTGGTGACACCGTCGTAGAGATAAACCGCGCCCGTGTCGTTATCGGACGGAGCGCCGATCGCGACGTTGCCGTAGTTCGCGGCGACGGACTCACCAAATCCGTTGCCGGGCGAGGGTGTTGTGTAAGTCAGGGGCGGCGTGTACGAGTTGGGAGTGAAGACCGGCGGCAGGTCGTTGACCGCGACCAGGGCGGTTGCGGTGCTGATCCCACCGAAACCGTCGTTAACGGTCAACTTCACGGTAACGATCCCGGGTGCGGTGTAGGTGTGGGTGGGCTCGGGACCCGACCCCGTACCGCCGTCGCCGAACGACCAGGTGTAGGTGAGCGGAGCGCCGCTGGGGTCGAGCGATCCCAGGCCGTCGAACGGGACTGCGGCGCCTTCGTTGACGGCGAGGTTGGTGAACCCGATGACGGCCGTCGGCGGGGTGTCGACACCGAACGGCAGGGAGAATTCCGAGGTATTGCCGCCGGGATCGGTGGCCGTGGCCGTTGTGAACCGGGCACCGGGGGCCGGAGTGGGGAACTGGAAGACGAAGCCGGCGTTGCCCGCGGCGTCGGTGATGACGGACGCCGAGCCGAGCGAGTACCTTCCCTCGCCAAAGCCCGACGCATTGATCGACGATAGCGTAAAGAAGTCGACGGCGAAGGTTGTGTCGGCCGTGCTGCTCAAACTGCCGGTCACGGTTGTCACGCCGCCCGCGCTCGAGACCGCCGTGATTACCGGGAAGTTCTCAAAGTCGTTGGGACCGGTGTGCCCCGCCGAGTTGTTCAGCGTGACGCCATTGCCGCCCAGGTCGATGCCCAACCCGGTGTTGGAGAAGATCGAGTTGAGCCGGATCTCGTTACCGGTCCCGGCCGTCGCGTCAACATCCACGCCGATGCCGCTGGAATAAGCGATGGTGTTGCCAGCCCCGGCTGTTGTGCCACCGATCGTGTTACTGGAAGAGCCGCCGTCGATCTTGATGCCGTTGCCGTTTCCAATCGGGTTCATGCCGGTGTCGTCGGTGCCGATCAAGTTGCCTTCGATCAAAGCGCCGGTGGTATCGGCAAAGAGCCCGATGCCCGCGGTGGGATTGGCCGAGATGAGGTTCCCGTCAGCGGTCGCGGTGCCGCCGATCGTGATCCCGGAGTTGCCGCTCACGAACACGCCGAAGGTCCCGTTGCCGAGGGCCGCGGTTCCGGTCTCGTCGGTGCCGATGCGGTTGCCCAGGAGCACGACGCCGCTGGTGGCGGTTCCCGCGATCGACACGCCCGCCTGAGCGTTGGCAGAGATCACGTTGCCCACGCCCTGCGCCGTGCCGCCGATGGTGACGCCGGAGGCATTGTCAACGGACACGCCAGAGCCCGAGTTGGGCAGGGGCTTGGTTCCGGTCTCGTCCGTGCCGATATAGTCGCCCTCGACCACGGTGTTCACGGCGGCGGCGGCGATGTCAATGCCGTCGCCGGTGTTCCCGGAGATGAGGTTGCCAGCCGGACCGTCCGGCGCACCGATCGTGGTACCCGTCCCGCCCGCGATCACGATGCCGCCGGTAAGGTTACCCACCGCGGCCGTGCCCTCGACGTCGGTGCCGATGAGATTGCCCGCCACGTCGGTTCCCGCCGTCGACGAGCCCGTGATCAGAACCCCTTCGGCGTTCCCGGAAATAAAGTTACGACCCCCGGCGCCGGGCGCACCGATCGTAGTGGATACGGAACCGTTGTCGACCAGAACGCCTGCCCCGCGGTTGCCCAGGGCGGCCGTTCCCGCCTGGTTGAGCCCGATCAGGTTGCCCTGAATCAGCGTGCCGGTCGAGTCGTTGATTTCGATGCCGCTCTTGGCACTCCGCGAGATGAGGTTGCCGGCGCCCTCCACTGTTCCGCCGATCATGACGTACGAGCTACCGCTCACGAAAATGCCGTCGCCGCTGTTGCCCAGGCCGGCGGTGCCGGTGGCATTGGTGCCGATCCAGTTGCCGGCGATCACGTTGGAACTGGCATCGATGTCATCCACTCCGTCGCCGGCGCTCGCCGAAATCACGTTGCCCGAACCGGCTGAGCTGCCGCCCAAGGTGTTGCCCGTCGCGCCATCGATGATCGCGACACCGGCCTTGCCATTGCCCATGGCGTGGTTGCCGGTCGAGTCAACGCCGATGTAATTGCTCTCGACCAGATCGTTGTTGCCGGTCACGTCGATCCCGTCGCCGCCAAAGCCGCCGATGATCAGGCCCTTGACGGTGATGCCGCTACCAGAGAGCGTCAATCCGGTGGCGCCGGTTCCCGCACCGGAACCATCCAGCTCGATCAAGGGCGTGTTGGAATACCCCGGCTGCGTCGTGCCGTCGATGGTCAACGGAACAGTGATCGCCGGTAGCGGCGACATGAGGTCGATCGTCAGCGGGCTTGTGTCGAGGTCGAAGGCGATCGTGGTGCCGCCGCCGTGTGTGTTGACGTAGTCGATGGCGTCGCGGAGCGTGCCTGAGCCCGAATCGGCGGTACTGTTCACAGTATAGGTCGCCAGTATCGAAGTCACCGTGAGCGTGGCCGCGTTGTTGGTCTCGCCGGTTCCCGACGAGTTATACTCAACGATCTGATTGTCGGCATCGGTCGTGACTGTGAACAAAAGATCGCCGGTGCCCGCAAAGCTCGGGGGGAGCGTAAATGAGTAGGACCGAGGCAATGAGCCGCCCGGGGCGATGGGCGAGTTGCCTGGCACGGCCGGGTTAAAGGTGATATCCGTGTCGAGCAGCGTTGCGCTGGTCGTGGTATTGAAGACGGTCAGGTTATCGACGAACTCGCTGTCAACCTCACCGGAACCGGTGTTGGCGTCGTTCCAGGTCACGTCGACGGTATCACCGGAGAGGATCGTCGTTGGCGAGACTGCCAGGCCCTGCACCTGGAGATCAGGATCTGCGGAGATCGTAAGGGTTTGGCTGCTGTCCATCGAGCCGCCGAAGTCAGTCGTCGCGTTGAAGGCTGCCAGGATCGTGTATGTGCCGGTCGCGGTGCCTGCTGGCAACGCGTAGCTGGTGCTGGCGGTTCCGGCGTTGACGTCAACCGTGACGGGACTGCCGACGAGCGTCATTCCATTGAGAATCGAAAAGGTCTCTGTTCCCTCGTCGACAACTCCAGCCGGGCTCGTGATCGTCGCGCTCAGCGCGACCGACGTTTCCGTGAACGCTGCGGTGGCGCTTGTGGCCGCGGTCGTGGTCATCGCGGCGTTGACGGTCAGGGTCTGGCTGCTATCCATTGAGCTGCCAAACTCCGCAGTCCCGTCGAAGACCGCCTGAATGGTGTACGTTCCTGCTGTCGTGCCGCCGGGAAGAACGTAACTGGCGTTTGCGTCTCCAGCAGAGACGTTCACGTTGACGGGGGTACCGATGACCGTGTTTCCGCTCAGAATCGTGAAGGTTTCTTGCCCCTCGTTCACGATGCCGATCTCGCTCGTGACGGTGGCGCTGAGCGCGACTGTCTGCGCACTCACGCTGAAGGTGGTCGCGGCGCTCGCGGCCGCGGTGTTCGTCGAGGAATTGCTGATGGTCAGGGAGTGGCTGGTGTCAGACGAGCCCGACAGGCTGGACGTTCCGCTAAAGACAACCTGGATTGTGTAAACGCCGCCGGGCGTCGAGGGCGGCAGTGCGTATTCGGCGTTTGCGACGCCGTTCATGACGTTGCTGGTGACGGCCGTGCCCACAACTGTTGAGCCATTGAGGATGCTGAATGTCGCCGTGCCCGAGTTGACCAGTCCAGCCGCGCTGATCACAGTGGCGCTGAGCGCAACCGACTGGGATGCCGTGCTAAAGGTTGCCGCGGCGTTGGCTGCCGTGACGGCGGACGCGTCTTCACTAAGAAACGGTTGATACAGAACCGTCGGCAGATTGGAGTTGTTTGAGTGGTCCGTGATCTTGGCTGCAATCTGCGTGGTGTTGAGCGTTCCCCAGAAATTGTTTGTCAAATCAATTGTCGTGGCTGAACCACCCGAGGCGACCACAGTCGCGCTTGCGCTGCTCAAGTCATCATCGTGAATGTTGATCGAGGCCCCGCTGTTGACGGCGAGCTGAGTGGCGAACGTCACGAACTGAAGATTGGCGGTTGAGCCGCTCTGCACGCCGAGCTGGTTAAACGCGAAGGTGCTGCCTGTAGCGGTGAGCTCGCCGCCGGAGTTGACCTGGAGGAGGGTGTTCGAGTAGTCGTTGCCCCCCAGGGTGAAGACGGAGCTCGTGGCGTTCATGGTGCCGTTGACCAGGATTTCGGTCGTCGTCTCATAGCCGACCTCGAACACGAACGTCGTACCCGAGCCGGTGTTGAGCGCTCCGCTGTCGGTGATCGCCACGTTGGGATTGATTTCGACGTTGACCGTGGGCGCCACGGTCAGCGTGGCCCCGGACTGGATCGTGAAGTTGCCGGTAAAGACGTAGAGCAGGTTGGCGGTGGAGGTGGTTCCGATCTGGTTCAAGGAGAGGGACTGGCCGGTGGTGAGGCTACCGCCGAAGATCTCGATGGCCTGGAAGCTCTGGTTATTGGCCAGCAAGGGGATGTCCAGGGCCGGCACATAGATGGGCAGGTTGAAGATATCGTTGGTGAGGTCGGTCGCGCTCAGAATGCTGCCGTTCTCCAGAGCAAGCTGGTTCACCGAGAAGGTGCTGCCTGTAGCGGTGAGCTCACCGCCGGAGTTGACCTGGATCAGGGTGTTCGAGTAGTCGTTGCCTCCCAGGGTGAAGACGGAGCTCGTGGCGTTCATGGTGCCGTTGACCAGGATTTCGGTCGTCGTCTCATAGCCGACCTCGAACACGAACGTCGTACCCGAGCCGGTGTTGAGCGCTCCGCTGTCGGTGATCGCCACGTTGGGATTGATTTCGACGTTGACCGTGGGCGCCACGGTCAGCGTGGCCCCGGACTGGATCGTGAAGTTGCCGGTAAAGACGTAGAGCAGGTTGGCGGTGGAGGTGGTTCCGATCTGGTTCAAGGAGAGGGACTGGCCGGTGGTGAGGCTACCGCCGAAGATCTCGATGGCCTGGAAGCTCTGGTTATTGGCCAGCAAGGGGATGTCCAGGGCCGGCACATAGATGGGCAGGTTGAAGATATCGTTGGTGAGGTCGGTCGCGCTCAGAATGCTGCCGTTCTCCAGAGCAAGCTGGTTCACCGAGAAGGTGCTGCCTGAAGCGGTGAGCTCACCGCCGGAGTTGACCTGGATCAGGGTGTTCGAGTAGTCGTTGCCTCCCAGGGTGAAGACGGAGCTCGTGGCGTTCATGGTGCCGTTGACCAGGATTTCGGTCGTCGTCTCATAGCCGACCTCAAACACGAAGGTCGTACCCGAGCCGGTGTTGAGCGCTCCGCTGTCGGTGATCGCCACGTTGGGATTGATTTCGACGTTGACCGTGGGCGCCACGGTCAGCGTGGCCCCGGACTGGATCGTGAAGTTGCCGGTAAAGACGTAGAGCAGGTTGGCGGTGGAGGTGGTTCCGATCTGGTTCAAGGAGAGGGACTGGCCGGTGGTGAGGCTACCGCCGAAGATCTCGATGGCCTGGAAGCTCTGGTTATTGGCCAGCAAGGGGATGTCCAGGGCCGGCACATAGATGGGCAGGTTGAAGATATCGTTGGTGAGGTCGGTCGCGCTCAGAATGCTGCCGTTCTCCAGAGCAAGCTGGTTCACCGAGAAGGTGCTGCCTGAAGCGGTGAGCTCACCGCCGGAGTTGACCTGGATCAGGGTGTTCGAGTAGTCGTTGCCTCCCAGGGTGAAGACGGAGCTCGTGGCGTTCATGGTGCCGTTGACCAGGATTTCGGTCGTCGTCTCATAGCCGACCTCGAACACGAACGTCGTACCCGAGCCGGTGTTGAGCGCTCCGCTGTCGGTGATCGCCACGTTGGGATTGATTTCGACGTTGACCGTGGGCGCCACGGTCAGCGTGGCCCCGGACTGGATCGTGAAGTTGCCGGTAAAGACGTAGAGCAGGTTGGCGGTGGAGGTGGTTCCGATCTGGTTCAAGGAGAGGGACTGGCCGGTGGTGAGGCTACCGCCGAAGATCTCGATGGCCTGGAAGCTCTGGTTATTGGCCAGCAAGGGGATGTCCAGGGCCGGCACATAGATGGGCAGGTTGAAGATATCGTTGGTGAGGTCGGTCGCGCTCAGAATGCTGCCGTTCTCCAGAGCAAGCTGGTTCACCGAGAAGGTGCTGCCTGAAGCGGTGAGCTCACCGCCGGAGTTGACCTGGATCAGGGTGTTCGAGTAGTCGTTGCCTCCCAGGGTGAAGACGGAGCTCGTGGCGTTCATGGTGCCGTTGACCAGGATTTCGGTCGTCGTCTCATAGCCGACCTCAAACACGAAGGTCGTGCCCGAGCCGGTGTTCAACGTCCCGTCGTCGGTGATTGTCTTGTTGGCCTGGATCGTGACGCTGGCGCCGGCCGCCACACTCAGCGAGGCCCCGGCGCCAATCGTCACGGAAGCGAGAGTCGAGTTGCCATCGCCGATCGCGATCGAGCCGCTTCCAATGCTCAATGCGGTGTTTCCGTTTGTCGTCAAGCTCAGGGCGGCGTCGTTCGCACCTGTCGAGTGAGTAACCGTTCCGCTGCTCGTCAGGTTGATGATTACATTGTCGAACGCGGTCGGGACCACGCCACCCACCCAGTTGCCGGGCGTGTCCCAGCGCCGCCGGTAGGCGCCGTCGCGGTGTTCCACGTGATCGTGAGTGGGGCGATGATCGTCAACGAGTGGGTCGTGTCGGTGGAAGTGGCGTAATCGGCGGTCCCATTGTAGACGGCCTCGATCGTGTAATTGCCGGCTGTCGTACCACCAGGCAGCGTATAGCTGGCAGTGACGGCCCCGTTGGAGAGGTTGGCGGTGGCCGGCGTACCGACGGTCGTCGTCCCGCTCAGGAGCGTGAAGGTCTCGGTCCCTTCGTTGACAATGCCCGCTGAGCTGGTAACGGTCGCGCTCAGCGATATCGTCTGATTCGAAGTGCTGAAGGTGGTTGTCGCGCTGCTGGCCGTGGTCGTCGTGGCGGCTTCAGTGATGGTGAGTGTATGAGTGCTGTCCGAGGAACGCGAGAGGGTGCTTGTCCCGCTGAAAACGGCCTGGATCGTGTAAACGCCACCGAGAGTCCCCGCGGGAATTGTGTATGTGCCGCTGGCTGCACCGTTCGCGACGTTGGAAGTGACGGGCGTGCCGATGACATTCGAGCCACTCTGGATCGTAAACGTTTCGGTTCCGCCGGTGACCGGACCGTCCCCACTGATGACGGTCGCGCTCAGGGTGACCGTCTGGGAGTTGGCGTTGTAAATGATCGAGGCATCGGCGGCATAAGTGCCCGTGGCGTTTTCGCTCAGGAATGGCTGGTACAGGACCGTCGGAAGATTGGAGTTGTTTGAGTGGTCCGTGATCTTGGCTGCGATCTGCGTGGTGTTGAGCGTCCCCCAGAAATTGTTTGTCAAATCAATTGTCGTGGTGGAACCGCCCGAGGCGACCACAGTCGCGTTTGCGCTGCTCAAGTCATCATCGTGAATGTTGAGCGAGGCCCCGCTGTTGACGGCGAGCTGAGTGGCGAACGTCACGAACTGAAGATTGGCGGTTGAGCCGCTCTGCACGACGAGCTGGTTCACTGAGAAGGTGCTGCTGGTAGCGGTGAGCTCGCCGCCGGAGTCGACCTGAAGGAGTGCGAATGATGCATAGTTGCCGCCCGAGATGTAAAAGTTGGAGCCGCTCGCGGAGAGGGTGCCGTTGACCAGGATCTGAGTTGTTGCCGAGTAACCGGCCACGAAGCCGATCGACGCGTCGGTGACGTTCATGGCCCCGTCGTCGGTGATGGTCACCGGGTCGATCAGGACGCTGGTGCCGGTACCGACGGTCAGCGTCGCTCCCGTGCCAACCGTGAAGTTGCCCTGCACGATGTACACGAGGCTGGCTGTCGATACCGTCCCGATCGGGACCAGCGACAAGGTCTGCCCGCTGGCCATCGTCCCGGCAATGATGTTGATGTCCTGGAAGCTCGCGTTGTTCGCCAGCAGCGCCACGTCCTGGAACGGCATATAGATCGGCGAGTTGAACGTGTCGTTCGTCACGTCGCCCGTGTTCGTGATGCTGCCGTTGACCCAATTCAGCTCGTTGAGGTCGAAGGTTGTGGTGCTGGCGGTGAGCTCGCCGCCGGAGTCGACTTGAAGGAGTGCGAACGATGCATAGTTGCCGCCGGAGATGTAGAAGTTGGAGCCGCTCGCGGAGAGGGTGCCGTTGACCAGGATCTGAGTTGTTGCCGAGTAACCGGCCACGAAGCCGATCGACGCATCCGTGATGTTCATGGCCCCGTTGTCGGTGATGGTCACCGGGTCGATCAGGACGCTGGTGCCGGTACCGACGGTCAGCGTCGCTCCCGTACCGACCGTGAAGTTGCCCTGCACGATGTACACGAGGCTGGCCGTCGAGACCGTGCCGATGGGGACCAGCGACAGGGTCTGCCCGCTGGCCATCGTCCCGGCGATGATGTTGATGTTCTGGAAACTCTGGTTGTTCGACAGCAGCGTGACATCCTGGAATGGCACATAGATCGGCAGGTTGAACGTGTCGTTCGTCACGTCGCCCGTGTTCATGATGCTGCCGTTGACCCAATTCAGCTCGTTGAGGTCGAAGGTTGTGGTGCTGGCGGTGAGCTCGCCGCCGGAGTCGACTTGAAGGAGTGCGAACGATGCATAGTTGCCGCCGGAGATGTAGAAGTTGGAGCCGCTCGAGGAGAGGGTGCCGTTGACCAGGATCTGAGTTGTTGCCGAGTAACCGGCCACGAAGCCGATCGACGCGTCGGTGACGTTCATGGCCCCGTCGTCGGTGATGGTCACCGGGTCGATCAGGACGTTGGTGCCGGTACCGACGGAGAGCGTTGCTCCCGTACCGACCGTGAAGTTGCCCTGCACGATGTACACGAGGCTGGCCGTCGAGACCGTGCCGATGGGGACCAGCGACAGGGTCTGCCCGCTGGCCATCGTCCCGGCGATGATGTTGATGTCCTGGAAGCTCTGGTTGTTCGCCAGCAGCGCCACGTCCTGGAACGGCACATAGATCGGCGAGTTGAACGTGTCGTTCGTCACGTCGCCCGTGTTCATGATGCTGCCGTTGACCCAATTCAGCTCGTTGAGGTCGAAGGTTGTGGTGCTGGCGGTAAGCTCGCCGCCGGAGTCGACCTGAAGGAGTGCGAATGATGCATAGTTGCCGCCTGAGATGTAAAAGTTGGAGCCGCTCGCGGAGAGGGTGCCGTTGACCAGGATCTGAGTTGTTGCCGAATAACCGGCCACGAAGCCGATCGACGCGTCGGTGACGTTCATGGCCCCGTTGTCGGTGATGGTCACCGGGTCGATCAGGACGTTGGTGCCGGTACCGACCGAGAGCGTTGCTCCCGTACCGACCGTGAAGTTGCCCTGCACGATGTACACGAGGCTGGCCGTCGAGACCGTGCCGATGGGGACCAGCGACAGGGTCTGCCCGCTGGCCATCGTCCCGGCGATGATGTTGATGTTCTGGAAACTCTGGTTGTTCGACAGCAGCGTGACATCCTGGAATGGCACATAGATCGGCAGGTTGAACGTGTCGTTCGTCACGTCGCCCGTGTTCATGATGCTGCCGTTGACCCAATTCAGCTCGTTGAGGTCGAAGGTTGTGGTGCTGGCGGTGAGCTCGCCGCCGGAGTCGACCTGAAGGAGTGCGAACGATGCATAGTTGCCGCCCGAGATGTAAAAGTTGGAGTCGGTCGAGGAGAGGGTGCCGTTGACCAGGATCTGAGTTGTTGCCGAGTAACCGGCCACGAAGCCGATCGACGCATCCGTGATGTTCATGGCTCCGTTGTCGGTGATGGTCTGGCCGCCCTGGATCAAGACGCTGGCGCCGGCCGCCACACTCAGCGAGGCGCCGGTGCCGATCGTCACGGAAGCGAGAGTCGAACTGCCATCGCCGAGCGCGATCGAGCCGCTTCCAATGCTCAAGACGGTGTTTCCGTTGGTCGTCAAGCTCAGGACGGCGTCGTTCGCACCTGTCGAATGCGTGACCGTTCCGCTGCTCGTCAGGTTGATGATTGCATTGTCGAACGCGGTCGGGACCACGCCACCCACCCAGTTATCCGGTGTGTCCCAGTCGCCGCCGGTAGGCGCCGTCGCGGTGTTCCACGTGATCGTGAGTGGGGCGACGATCGTCAACGAGTGGCTTGTGTCGGTGGAAGTGGCGTAATCGGCGGTCCCATTGTAGACGGCCTCGATCGTGTAAGTGCCGGCTGGCGTGTCACCGGGCAACGTATAGCTGGCAGTGGCGGCCCCGTTGGAGACGTTGGCAGTGGCGGCACTTCCGACGGGTGTCGTCCCGCTCAGGATCGTGAAGGTCTCGGTCCCTTCGTTGACGATACCCGCCGAGCTGGTAACGGTCGCGCTCAGGGATATCATCTGATTCGAAGCGCTGAAGGTGGTTGTCGCGCTGCTGGCCGCGGTCGTCGTGGCGGCTTCAGTGATGGTGAGTGTATGAGTGCTGTCCGAGGAACCCGAGAGGGTGCTTGTCCCGCTGAAAACGGCCTGGATTGTATAGACGCCGCCGAGAGTCCCCGCGGGAATCGTGTATGTGCCGCTGGCTGCACCGTTCGCGACGTTTTCCGTGATGGGCGTGCCGATGACATTCGAGCCACTCTGGATCGTAAACGTTTCGGTTCCGCCGGTGACCGGACCGTCCGCACTGATGACGGTCGCGCTCGAGCGCCACCGTCTGGGCGTTGGGGCTAAAGATCACCGAGGCGTTGGCGGCATAAGTGCCCGTAGCATTTTCGGTGAGGAACGGCTGGTACAGGACGGTCGGAAGACTCGAGTTGTTTGTGTGGTCCGTGATCTTGGCTGCGATCTGCGTCGGGTTGATCGTGCCCCAGAAGTTGTTGATCAAGCTGATCGTCGCGTTCGCGTTTCCCGACGCGACGACGGTTCCGTTGGTGAAATCGTCCGACGTAATGTCGATCGTTGCTCCGCTGTTGATCGCGAGCTGGGTGTTAAGCGTCACGTACTGGAGGTTGTCGGTCGAGCCGGAAGCCAGGGTGAGCTTTTGAAGGCTGAAGCTCGAGCCACTGGCGACCAGGTCTCCGCCAGAATTGACCACCATGTACGAGCCGTCGCCGGTGTTGACCAAGCTGGTGTCGTTGGCGGTGAAGTTGCCGCTCACGGAAAACACCGCACCGTACATGCTCAACTGGTTACCGGCGGAGAAGGTCACGGTTCCCGCGTCGCTCAGCGTCGATCCATACAGCACGACCGGCGACACGTTCGCAGCGACCGTCATCGTTCCACCGGCGCCCACGGTGAAGCCATTGTTGAATTCGTAGTAGAAATTGCTGGTGTTTGTGCCCAGGAGGTTGAGCGCCAGGGTTCCGCTGGAGATGGTGCCATTTTCGATCGCGACCTCATCGAAGCTGGTATTGCCCGCGAGTGAAGGGACCAGGTTGTAGGGAACGTTGATCGGCAAGTTGAAGGTATTGGTGCCGCCACTGAGGGTTGCGGTCGAAGTGAATGTCATGTACGAGCCGTCGCCGGTGTTGACGAAGCTGGTGTCGTTGGCGGTGAGGTTGCCGCTCACGGAAAACACCGCACCGTACATGCTCAACTGGTTACCGGCGGAGAAGGTCACGGTTCCCGCGTCGCTCAGCGTCGATCCATACAGCACGACCGGCGCACGTTCGCAGCGACCGTCATCGTTCCACCGGCGCCCACGGTGAAGCCATTGTTGAATTCGTAGTAGAAATTGCTGGTGTTTGTGCCCAGGAGGTTGAGCGCCAGGGTTCCGCTGGAGATGGTGCCATTTTCGATCGCGACCTCATCGAAGCTGGTATTGCCCGCGAGTGAAGGGACCAGGTTGTAGGGAACGTTGATCGGCAAGTTGAAGGTGTTGGTGGCGCCACTGAGGGTTGCGGTCGAAGTGAATGTCATGTACGAGCCGTCGCCGGTGTTGACGAAGCTGGTGTCGTTGGCGGTGAGGTTGCCGCTCACGGAAAACACCGCACCGTACATGCTCAACTGGTTACCGGCGGAGAAGGTCACGGTTCCCGCGTCGCTTAGCGTCGATCCATACAGCACGACCGGCGGCACGTTCGCAGCGACCGTCATCGTTCCACCGGCGCCCACGGTGAAGCCATTGTTGAATTCGTAGTAGAAATTGCTGGTGTTTGTGCCCAGGAGGTTGAGCGCCAGGGTTCCGCTGGAGATGGTGCCATTTTCGATCGCGACCTCATCGAAGCTGGTATTGCCCGCGAGTGAAGGGACCAGGTTGTAGGGAACGTTGATCGGCAAGTTGAAGGTATTGGTGCCGCCACTGAGGGTTGCGGTCGAAGTGAATGTCATGTACGAGCCGTCGCCGGTGTTGACGAAGCTGGCGTCGTTGGCGGTGAGGTTGCCGCTCACGGAAAACACCGCACCGTACATGCTCAACTGGTTACCGGCGGAGAAGGTCACGGTTCCCGCGTCGCTCAGCGTCGATCCATACAGCACGACCGGCGGCACGTTCGCAGCGACCGTCATCGTTCCACCGGCGCCCACGGTGAAGCCATTGTTGAATTCGTAGTAGAAATTGCTGGTGTTTGTGCCCAGGAGGTTGAGCGCCAGGGTTCCGCTGGAGATGGTGCCATTTTCGATGGCGACCTCATCGAAGCTGGTATTGCCCGCGAGTGAGGGGACCAGGTTGTAGGGAACGTTGATCGGCAAGTTGAAGGTGTTGGTGGCGCCACTGAGGGTTGCGGTCGAAGTGAATGTCATGTACGAGCCGTCGCCGGTGTTGACGAAGCTGGTGTCGTTGGCGGTGAGGTTGCCGCTCACGGAAAACACCGCACCGTACATGCTCAACTGGTTACCGGCGGAGAAGGTCACGGTTCCCGCGTCGCTCAGCGTCGATCCCACTTCGACGCTCGCGCCGGCTGCCACGCTCAGCGTCCCCGCCGCACCTACGGTGACGGGACCTCCCAATGTCGAACTGCCGTTGCCGAGCGCGATCGAGCCGCTCGTGATGTCGAGGGTGGCGAGGTCGTCGAGGCTGGCGATCATCGGCTCGGCGGTGGCCTGGGTATGGGTGACCGTGATGCCGGAGTAAAGGATCGCAACGCTTTGCCCGGCGACGGGCACGCCATAGGTCCAGTTGCTGGCGGTATCCCAGTCGCCGCCGGCCGGGTTGGTCCAGTTGTTGACGACGGATGAGCTTGTCAGAGTCAGGTTTACCGGGTTGGCGGACGGCGTGTAGGCCGGGAGCAGGCCGACTTTCCCGGAGATAAACAGGCCATTATACGTCTGGAAATCGCCGGTTTTGCTGGCGAAGGTCAGCACCTGGAACGCGCTTCCCACGGGGGGGACATAGCCGTTGATGGTGGAGATATTGATCGTTCCGCCCAGCGAGGCCGAGCCCGTGACGACAAGCTGGTCGTACCCAACCCCGGCCCCGGTTCCGCCGAGCGCGACATTCAGGCTACCGCCGGCACCCTGGGTATAGGTTCCCTGGATTGTCAACGTCCCGGCTGAGCCGCTGGCGCCGGGGCTGATGGAAACGCCGGTGTTGCTGACATTGCCCTTCACGGTCCCCGTCCCGCTCAGCAGGCCGTCGGTGAGCGTCACCGTACCGGTCGTCGAGGTGAGCGTGCCGTGGGCCAGGATCGTGCTGCCGCCTGATTCCGTTAACGCCCCTGAGATGGTCAAAGTGGACCCGCCCGAGACAGTGATGTCACCGGCGTTCGTCAGCGCACCGGCCGTGGTGAAGCTTCCGCTATCCTGGACCGTGAACTGGCCCCCGGCCGCGTTCGTCGCAAATCCGGCCAGGGCGTTGCCACTTGAAGTGTTGATGATCTCGGAGGACGTCCCGTCGAGAACGATCGAGGCGGCGTTCGTGACGATGTTGGCTCCGGCGAACTCGAACTGGCCGGCTCCCGAGACGAAGTAGGTCCCGCCGGTGAGCGTTGTGCCGGAGAAGTTGCTGAACGTACCCGACTCGTCGAGCGTGCCTGATTCGACCTGCACTGTTCCCGTATTGGACAGTGAAAAGGCAAGGGTTGCGGTTCCGCTGCTCGCGGTCATCTCGAGGGTGCCTGCGTTATTGAAGGTCGGATTGACGTAGCCGTAGTAGTTGAAAACTGTGCCGTCGGACTGGAAGTCGAAGACGGCGCCGACCTGGTTGTTGATTGTCGCATTGTTGGCGTAGGCGTAGACGTCACTTGAGCCGGTGACGTCGATCGTGCCCGTGTTGGTTAACGTGCCTCCGAGATACTCGACGCTTCCGGAAATCGCTAACGTCCCGGCGCTCGTCACCGCGCCGGCCAGCGTGCCGCCCGACCAGGTGACCTGGCTGCCCGCCGCGATGGTGCCGGTACCTGCCAGGGTCCCGCCGGTGATCGCCAGGACGGTGGTGCTCAGGCTTCCGGCCAGCGACAGGGTTCCGCCGGCCTCTTGCAACGAGCCCGATCCGCCGCTGGGCGGCTCGATGGTGGTGCCGTCGGCGACGGTGAATGTCCCACCCGCCAGAGTCACCGCGCCGCTCACCGTCACGGTGCCGCCGAACGACCCGCCGCCGGACAACGAGAGCGTGCCGGCGCTTGAGTTGCTCAGCACACTGGTCGCACCCGACTCGTTGAGCGCAAAGCCGACCGAGCTGGTTCCCGAGCCCGCGGTCATCTCGAGGGTGCCTGCGTTATTGAAGGTCGGATTGACGTAGCCGTAGTAGTTGAAAACTGTGCCGTCGGACTGGAAGTCGAAGACGGCGCCGGCCTGGTTGTTGATTGTCGCATTGTCGGCGTAGGCGTAGACGTCACTTGAGCCGGTGACGTCGATCGTGCCCGTGTTGGTTAACGTGCCTCCGAGATACTCCACGTTTCCGGAGATCGCTAACGTCCCGGCGCTGGTCACCGCGCCGGCCAGCGTGCCGCCCGACCAGGTGACCTGGCTGCCCGCGGCGATGGTGCCGGTACCCGCCAGGGTCCCGCCGGTGATCGCCAGGACGGTGGTGCTCAGGCTTCCGGCCAGCGACAGGGTTCCGCCGGCCTCTTGCAACGAGCCCGATCCGCCGCTGGGCGGCTCGATGGTGGTGCCGTCGGCGACGGTGAACGTCCCACCCGCCAGAGTCACCGCGCCGCTCACCGTCACCGTGCCACCGAACGACCCGCCGCCGGACAACGAGAGCGTGCCGGCGCTTCGAGTTGCTCAGCACACTGGTCGCACCCGACTCGTTGAGCGCAAAGCCGACCGAGCTGGTTCCCGAGCCCGCGGTCATCTCGAGGGTGCCTGCGTTATTGAAGGTCGGATTGACGTAGCCGTAGTAGTTGAAAACTGTGCCGTCGGACTGGAAGTCGAAGACGGCGCCGGCCTGGTTGTTGATTGTCGCATTGTCGGCGTAGGCGTAGACGTCACTTGAGCCGGTGACGTCGATCGTGCCCGTGTTGGTTAACGTGCCTCCGAGATACTCCACGTTTCCGGAGATCGCTAACGTCCCGGCGCTGGTCACCGCGCCGGCCAGCGTGCCGCCCGACCAGGTGACCTGGCTGCCCGCGGCGATGGTGCCGGTACCCGCCAGGGTCCCGCCGGTGATCGCCAGGACGGTGGTGCTCAGGCTTCCGGCCAGCGACAGGGTTCCGCCGGCCTCTTGCAACGAGCCCGATCCGCCGCTGGGCGGCTCGATGGTGGTGCCGTCGGCGACGGTGAACGTCCCACCCGCCAGAGTCACCGCGCCGCTCACCGTCACCGTGCCACCGAACGACCCGCCGCCGGACAACGAGAGCGTGCCGGCGCTTGAGTTGCTCAGCACACTGGTCGCACCCGACTCGTTGAGCGCAAAGCCGACCGAGCTGGTTCCCGAGCCCGCGGTCATCTCGAGGGTGCCTGCGTTATTGAAGGTCGGATTGACGTAGCCGTAGTAGTTGAAAACTGTGCCGTCGGACTGGAAGTCGAAGACGGCGCCGGCCTGGTTGTTGATTGTCGCATTGTCGGCGTAGGCGTAGACGTCACTTGAGCCGGTGACGTCGATCGTGCCCGTGTTGGTTAACGTGCCTCCGAGATACTCCACGTTTCCGGAGATCGCTAACGTCCCGGCGCTGGTCACCGCGCCGGCCAGCGTGCCGCCCGACCAGGTGACCTGGCTGCCCGCGGCGATGGTGCCGGTACCCGCCAGGGTCCCGCCGGTGATCGCCAGGACGGTGGTGCTCAGGCTTCCGGCCAGCGACAGGGTTCCGCCGGCCTCTTGCAACGAGCCCGATCCGCCGCTGGGCGGCTCGATGGTGGTGCCGTCGGCGACGGTGAACGTCCCACCCGCCAGAGTCACCGCGCCGCTCACCGTCACCGTGCCACCGAACGACCCGCCGCCGGACAACGAGAGCGTGCCGGCGCTTGAGTTGCTCAGCACACTGGTCGCACCCGACTCGTTGAGCGCAAAGCCGACCGAGCTGGTTCCCGAGCCCGCGGTCATCTCGAGGGTGCCTGCGTTATTGAAGGTCGGATTGACGTAGCCGTAGTAGTTGAAAACTGTGCCGTCGGACTGGAAGTCGAAGACGGCGCCGGCCTGGTTGTTGATTGTCGCATTGTTGGCGTAGGCGTAGACGTCACTTGAGCCGGTGACGTCGATCGTGCCCGTGTTGGTTAATGTGCCGCCGAGATACTCCACGTTTCCGGAGATCGCTAAGGTCCCGGCGTTGGTGACATTCCCGCCTAGAGTACCTCCCGAGAACTGGCTAGCACTACCGGCGACCGAAATGGCCCCATTGCCGCCGAGTGTGCCGCTTGCCAGGATCAGATTGCCGGAGATCGTCAAAGAGCCACTCACACTGATCGAGCCCCCCCACGTGCTGTCGATGGTCAGGCTGGCGATTGAGGAGGAGGTGTCCACGTTCGATGCCGCGTATTGGGATTCAGCAGCGGTGAAATAGGCCGTTTCCACCGCGGTTGGGGTGCGCCCGAGGACCAGTTGCCGGGGTTGCTCCAGTTGTCATTCCCGCCCGTGGCTGCCGAGGCACCGGTCCAGAAGTCGGTCAGGGGCGGCGTATTCACGGTCTGCGGGATCGTGACGTTGCTCGGGTTAAAATTGGAATCGCCCAGATAGGCCGCTTCGATCTGTTGATTGGCCCCGAGGGGCAGGCTCGACGTCGTGTAACTGGCCGTGCCGCCGCTCATGGTCGCGGTGTTCAGGAGCATCGAGCCGTCGAAGAACTCGACCTGTCCGGTCGGTGTCGCGAGGCCCGACGCCGAGGAAGTGGGCGAGACCGTCGCCGTGAAGGTAACCGAATCGCCAAAGATCGATGGGTTCTCCGACGATTGGAGGCCGGTCTGGCTGCCACTGGGATTGACGGTCTGCGTGAGGGCCGACGAGTTGCTGTTGCTGAAGTTGTTGTCGCCTCCGTACTGCACGGTGATCGAATACATGCCGCCGGCAAGGGTGGTCGGGACAAAAGTGGCCGAGCCGCTCTGGAGCGTCGCCATGTCGACGGCGGTCGAGCCCTCGTAGAACGTGACCTGCCCGGTCGGGACAAGGTCCGTGGAGATGGATGGCGAGACCGTGGCCGTGAATGTGACGGCGTCACCATAGTTCGACGGGTTTTCAGAGGACAGGACCGTCGTCTGGGTCCCCACCAATTCGGGAATGACCACAAGGTCGAACGCGGTGGGGTTCGTGCTGGGGGTAAACGACGGACTGAAGCCCTCGCCGCCGCCCAAGTAGAGCCCAGACTCGGCGGAAAAGTTACCGGTTTTCGAGGCGAACGTGAGAATCGGGTAGCTTTGTCCCTGCGGAGGAGCGTAGTTATTGATCAGGTTGACGCTCAGTGCACCATTGAGCGACGCACTCTGGCTCACGTTCAGTTGGCCGAATGAGCTTCCGGGCGTGGTGCCGCCGATGGCGACGTCGTAGGTGCCGGTGCTTTCCTGGGTAAACGTGCCCGCAACATTCAACGTACCGGGCGCCAGGTCGATGGTCCCGGCATTGTCGAGATTGCCGGAGGTGGTCAAGGCAGCGTTCTGGAGCTCGAGCTCGCCGCCGGAAGAGATCTTCGACAAGCTGGAGATGCCGGTGAAGGTCGCTCCGGAGCCCTGGAGCGCGACATTCGCCGAGAGAGTGGAGATCGAGGAGACGCCGCTGATGGTCAGCGTGCTGCTCGGTCCCACGAGCCACGTACCGACGCCGAGCGTGCCACTGGAGACGAATCCGGAATTGGTGAGGTTGAGCGTCCCGCCTAGCGCCTGAATCGTACCGCCCGTGTCGTTCACGGTGACTCCGGATGTGGTGAACGTCCCATAGCCGCTAATCAGTCCGCCGCCTTCGTTGGCAAACGAGCTGCCGACCGTGGTCACAGTGGCACCGGCGATGCTTATGAGGCCGGTGTTGACGAGATTCACCCCGGTCGCTCCGAACGTCGTGTTCGTGTCGAAGTTGATGGTTCCGGAATTGATGACCGTGCCGCTAATCGTTCGCGCGCCTTCGGTGCCGGCGGTGACCTGGATGATGCCGTCGGCATCGTTGGTGAACGTGCCGCTGCCGGTGGAGAGCGCGTCGGGATAGTTGTTGTTCTGCGACTCCAGGAGGATAGTGCCGTCGTTGGTCAGGCCGGGGTCGACTGCCAGAGTCGCGGTACCTTCTGTGGCGTTGCCCTGCACCCAGATCGTCGTGTTGGGCAGGTTGTCGGTGGCCAGGGTCGTCGTGCCGTCGACCAGGATGGTGGTCGGTGACGCGGTGCTGACGGTGACAAGCAAGGTGGCGTTAAAGACGTATCCCGGGCCGGTGATCGTGCCGCCCGCGGCGTTGTAGGTCGAGGTCACGTCCATGAGCCCGGCGGGGTCGACCGTCACCTGGCCTTCATTCTCAAACGTTGCGGCCGACGAGGTGCCGTTGACAATCAGGGTCGTGCCCGCACCGACGTTGAGCGCGCCCAGGTTGGTGAGGCTGCCGGTGATCGTTCGCGAGCCTTCGGTCCCGGCGGTGACCTGGATGATCCCGTCGGCATCGTTGGTGAAAGTTCCGCTGCCGGTGGAGAGGGCGTCGGGATAGTTGTTGTTCTGCGACTCGAGGAGGATTGTGCCGTCGTTGGTCAGGCCGGGGTCGACTGCCAGAGTCGCGGTACCTTCTGTGGCGTTGCCCTGCACCCAGATCGTCGTGTTGGGCAGGTTGTCGGTGGCCAGGGTCGTCGTGCCGTCGACCAGGATGGTGGTCGGTGACGCGGTGCTGACGGTGACAAGCAAGGTGGCGTTAAAGACGTATCCCGGGCCGGTGATCGTGCCGCCGGCGGCGTTGTAGGTCGAGGTCACGTCCATGAGCCCGGCGGGGTCGACGGTCACCTGGCCTTCATTCTTGAACGTCGCCGCCGACGAGGTGCCGTTGACAATCAGGGTCGTGCCCGCACCGACGTCGAGCGCGCCGAGGTTGGTGAGGCTGCCGGTGATGGTTCGCGAGCCTTCGGTGCCGGCGGTGACCTGGATGATCCCGTCGGCATCGTTGGTGAACGTGCCGCTGCCGGTGGAGAGGGCGTCGGGATAGTTGTTGTTCTGCGACTCCAGGAGGATTGTGCCGTCGTTGGTTAGCCCGGGGTCGACTGCCAGAGTCGCGGTGCCTTCGGTGGCGTTGCCCTGCACCCAGATCGTCGTGTTGGGCAGGTTGTCGGTGGCCAGGGTCGTCGTGCCGTCGACCAGGATGGTGGTCGGTGACGCGGTGCTGACGGTGACAAGCAAGGTGGCGTTAAAGACGTATCCCGGGCCGGTGATCGTGCCGCCCGCGGCGTTGTAGGTCGAGGTCACGTCCATGAGCCCGGCGGGGTCGACCGTCACCTGGCCTTCATTCTTGAACGTTGCGGCCGACGAGGTGCCGTTGACAACCAGGGTCGTGCCCGCACCGACGTCGAGAGCGCCCAGGTTGGTGAGGCTGCCGGTGATCGTTCGCGAGCCTTCGGTCCCGGCGGTGACCTGGATGATCCCGTCGGCATCGTTGGTGAAAGTTCCGCTGCCGGTGGAGAGGGCGTCGGGATAGTTGTTGTTCTGCGACTCGAGGAGGATTGTGCCGTCGTTGGTCAGGCCGGGGTCGACTGCCAGTGTCGCGGTACCTTCAGACGAGTTGCCCTGCACCCAGATCGTCGTGTTGGGTAGGTTGTCGGTGGCCAGGGTCGTCGTGCCGTCGACCAGGATGGTGGTCGGTGACGCGGTGCTGACGGTGACAAGCAAGGTGGCGTTAAAGACGTATCCCGGGCCGGTGATCGTGCCGCCCGCGGCGTTGTAGGTCGAGGTCACGTCCATGAGCCCGGCGGGGTCGACGGTCACCTGGCCTTCATTCTTGAACGTCGCCGCCGACGAGGTGCCGTTGACAATCAGGGTCGTGCCCGCACCGACGTCGAGCGCGCCCAGGTTGGTGAGGCTGCCGGTGATGGTTCGCGAGCCTTCGGTGCCGGCGGTGACCTGGATGATCCCGTCGGCATCGTTGGTGAACGTGCCGCTGCCGGTGGAGAGGGCGTCGGGATAGTTGTTGTTCTGCGACTCCAGGAGGATAGTGCCGTCGTTGGTCAGGCCGGGGTCGACTGCCAGAGTCGCGGTGCCTTCTGTGGCGTTGCCCTGCACCCAGATCGTGGTGTTGGGTAGGTTGTCGGTGGCCAGGGTCGTCGTGCCGTCGACCAGGATGGTGGTCGGTGACGCGGTGCTGACGGTGACAAGCAAGGTGGCGTTAAAGACGTATCCCGGGCCGGTGATCGTGCCGCCCGCGGCGTTGTAGGTCGAGGTCACGTCCATGAGCCCGGCGGGGTCGACCGTCACCTGGCCTTCATTCTCAAACGTTGCGGCCGACGAGGTGCCGTTGACAACCAGGGTCGTGCCCGCACCGACGTCGAGACGCCCAGGTTGGTGAGGCTGCCGGTGATGGTTCGCGAGCCTTCGGTCCCGGCGGTGATCTGGATGATCCCGTCGGCATCGTTGGTGAACGTGCCGCTGCCGGTGGAGAGGGCGTCGGGATAGTTGTTGTTCTGCGACTCCAGAAGGATTGTGCCGTCGTTGGTCAGGCCGGGGTCGACTGCCAGTGTCGCGGTGCCTTCGGTGGCGTTGCCCTGCACCCAGATCGTGGTGTTGGGTAGGTTGTCGGTAGCCAGGGTCGTCGTGCCTTCGACCAGGATGGTGGTTGGTGAGGCAGGGCTGGCGGTCACATAGAGCGTCGCGTTGAACAGGTAGCCCGGCCCGCTGATCGAACCGCCGGCGGCGTAATAGGTGCCGGTGATGCTCAGATAAGATGCGCTGTTGACAGCGATCTGGCCCTCATTGACCAGCGTGCCGGTGACCGACTTGTTGCTCGTACCGGTAACCGCCATCGTGCCTGCATTTGTGAAGTTTCCACTGAGCGTACCTCCCGAGAACTGGCTACCACTACCGGCGGCCGAGATGGCCCCATTGCCGCCGAGTGTGCCGCTGGCCAGGATCAGGTTGCCGGAGATCGTCAAAGAGCCACTGACACCGATCGAGCCCCCCCAAGTGCTGTCGACGGTCAGGTTGGCGACTGAGGAGGAGGTGTCGATGTTCGATACCGAGTATTGTGATTCGGAGGCGGTAAAGTCGGCCGTTTCCGCCGCAGTTGGGGGCGCGCCCAAGGACCAGTTTCCGGGGTTGCTCCAGTTGTCGTTGCCGCCGTGGGCGGCCGAGGCGCCGGTCCAGAAGTCGGTTGGGAGCGCGGTCGTGAAGGAGCCGGTCGAGGTGTCGGCGACGGTGCCGCCGGCGCTGGTGGCGACGACGCGGTCGTAGTAGATGGTGCCGGGAATCAAGCCGGTCAGCGTGGCCGACACGGCCGTCGCCGTCGTGCCGGAGAGCGACGAGGGTGTCGCGGCCACCGTCGGCGGCGAGAGCTCGACGACACGGCTGTTGCCGGAGTCGGCGACGAAGACGTCGCCGGCCGCGTCGAGCGCCACGCCAGAGGGCTGCTTGAACCCGGAGCCGATGGTGAGGATCGTGCCGTTGGGCAAGACTTCCTTGACGGCGTTGTTGCCGGTATCTGCGACGAAGACGTCGCCGGCCGCGTTCACCGCGACGCCAGAGGGCTGCTTGAACCCGGAGCCGATGGTGAGGCTGGTGCCGTCGGGCTCCTCCTCCGTGACGGCATTGGTGCCGGTGTCGGCGACGAAGACGTCGCCCAACGAGTCGACCGCCACGCCGTACGGCTGGATGAACGTGTAGTTCACGCCAGGGGAGCTGATCCCGCCGTAGGTCCCATCGAAGGGTTCCAATTCCTTGAACGCGACGTTGCTCGAGTCGGTGACGAAGACGTCGCCGGCCGAGTCCACCGCCACGCCACGTGGCTGGACGAACCCGAAGCCGATGGTGAGGATGGTGCCGCCCGGCAGCACCTCCTTGACGGCGTTGTTGCCGGTGTCGGCGACGAAGACGTCGCCGGCCGCGTCGACCGCGACGCCAAGCGGGCCGCTGAACCCGGAGCCGATCGTCTGGATGCTGCCGTTGGGATGCACTTCGTAGACGGCGCTGGTGCCGCTGTCGGCGACGAACACGTCGCCGGCGGAGTCCACCGCCACGTCGCCCGGGTTGCTGAACCCCGAGCCGATGGCGGCAGCGACGGTGGACGTGAAGGTGGGACTGGTGGAGTACTGGAACAGCGCGGTGGTGGTCGAGCCGTTCGGGTTGACGGTGGCGCTGAGCGTCGCCCCGGTCGCCGTGACCGAGACCGCCGCGCCGGTGGCGACCGTGGGCGGAGTCAGGGTGGTGAATGACCCGGCCGACGCGACGACCCTGCCAAAGGCGCTGGTGGCGACGACGCGGTCGTAGTAGGTGGTGCCGGGGGCCAGGCCGGTCAGCGTGGCCGACACCGCCGTGGCCGTCGTGCCCGTCAGCGGCGAGGGCGTCGTGACCACCGTCGGCGGCGAGACCTCGGCGACGGCGCCGCTTTCGGCGATGAACACGTTGCCCGCCGTGTCCACTGCGACGCCGCGCGGCAGGGAGAAGAGCTCGGAGCTGATGCTCAGGATCGTGCCGTTGGGCTGCACCTCCTTGACGGCGTTGTTGCCCGCGTCGGCGACGAACACGTCGCCCGCCCCGTCCACCGTCACGCCAGACGGCCCGTTGAACCCGGAGCCGATGGTGAGGATGGTGCCGTTGAGCAGGACCTCCTTGACGGCGTTGTTGCCGTAGTCGGCGACGAACACGTCGCCGGCCCCGTCCACTGCCACGCCGCGCGGCGAGTTGAACCCGGAGCCGATGGTGAGGATGGTGCCGTTGGGCAAGACTTCCTTGACCGCGTTGTTGCCCGTGTCGGCGACGAACACGTCGCCCGCTCCGTACACCGCGACGCCCCTGGGCGCGGTGAACCCGGAGCCGATGGTGAGGATGGTGCCGTTGGGCAAGACCTCCTTGACGGCGTTGTTGCCCGTGTCGGCGACGAACACGTCGCCCGTTCCGTCCACCGCGACGCCCCTCGGCGTGATGAACCCGGAGCCGATTGTCTGGGAGCTAGACGCGAAGTTGAAGCTCTCGTTGGGCGACACCTCGTAGACTTCGTTGTTGAGGATGTCGGCGACGAACAGGTCGCCCGCTCCGTCTGCCGCCACGCCGACCGGCGTCTCGTTGAACAACCCGTTCAGGAAGAAGGGGAGGGTTGTGACGACGGTGGGCGTGAAGTTGGGGCTGGTGGAGTACTGGAACAGCGCGGTGGTGGCCGAACCGTTCGGGTTGACCGTGGCGTTCACTGTCGCCCCGGTCGCCGAGACCGGGGAGGCCGCGCCGGTGACGGCCGTGGGGGGCCCCACCGGATTGACGGTGAGGGTGGCCGTTGTCTCCGCGGCCGGCAACGTGATGGCATAGTTAAAGTCGCCGGTGTACTCAGCCGCGATCGTGTAGCTGCCGGCCGGCTCGGAAATCGCAAGCTGCGCCGTTGCGCCGCTCAGCGCCACCGCGCTGCCGTAAGCGGCGCCGTTGACCAGGAACAGCACCGAGCCATCCGGCGGCACGCCGACCGACGACGACACCGTGGCCGTGAACGTGACCGACTGGCCGTAGCTGACCGTGGCCGTATTCGGCGTGACAGTGGTATCGGTCGCGGTCTGATTGACGGTGAGGCTTGCCGTGGTTTCGGCGGCCGGCAACGTCGCTGCATAGTTGGCGTCGCCCGTGTACTGGGCCGCGATCGTGTAGTTGCCCGCCGGCTGAGACATCGTAATCTGCGCCGTCGCGCCGCTCAGCGCCACCGGGTTGGCGTAGGTGACGCCGTTGACCAGGAACTGCACCGAGCCGTCCGGCGGCACGCCGGCCGACGACGACACCGTGGCGGTGAACGTCACCGGCTGGCCGTAGCTGACCGTGGTCGTACCCGGCGTGACAGTGGTATCGGTCGCGGCCTGATTGACGGTGAGGCTTGCGGTGGTTTCGGCGGCCGGCAACGTCGCTGAATAGTTGGCGTCGCCCGTGTACTGGGCCGCGATCGTGTAGCTGCCCGCAGGCTCGGAAATCGCAAGCTGCGCCGTCGCGCCGCTCAGCGCCACCGGGTTGGCGTAGGTGACGCCGTTGACGAGGAACTGCACCGAGCCGTCCGGCGGCACGCCGGCCGACGACGACACCGTGGCGGTGAACGTGACCGACTGGCCGTAGCTGACCGTGGCCGTATTCGGTGCGACCGACGTGGCCGTCGGCGTGCCCTGCGAGGTCGTGAACGAGCCGGTCGAGGTGTCGGCGACGGTGCCGCCGGCGCTGGTGGCGACGATGCGGTCGTAGTAGGTGGTGCCGGGTATCAAGCCCGACAGTGTGGCCGACACCGCCGTCGCCGTCGTGCCGGAGAGCGGCGAGGGTGTCGCGGCCACCGCCGGCGGCGAGAGCTCGAGGACACGGCTGTCGCCGGAGTCGGTGACGAAGACGTCGCCGGCCGCGTCCACCGCGACGCCAGAGGGCTGCTTGAACCCGGAGCCGATGGTGAGGATCGTGCCGTTGGGTAAGACTTCCTTGACGGCGTTGTTGCCGGTATCTGCGACGAAGACGTCGCCGGCCGCGTTCAGCGCGACGCCAGACGGCTGCTTGAACCCGGAGCCGATGGTGAGGCTCTTGCCGCTCGGCTGTTCCTCGGTGACGGCATTGGTGCCGCTGTCGGCGACGAACACGTCATCCGTCGAGTCCACCGCCACGCCGAACGGTTGGACGAACGTGTAGTTCACTTCAGGGGAGGTGATCCCGCCGTAGGTCCCATCGAAGGGTTCCAATTCCTTGAACGGGCTGCTGCTCGAGTCGGTGACGAAGATGTCGCCGGCCGCGTCGACCGCCACGCCACGCGGCTGCTTGAACCCGAAGCCTATGGTGAGGATGGTGCCGCCCGGCAGCACCTCCTTGACGGCGTTGTTGCCGGTGTCGGCGACGAAGACGTCGCCGGCCGCGTCGACCGCGACGCCAAGCGGGCCGCTGAACCCGGAGCCGATCGTCTGGATGCTGCCGTTGGGATGCACTTCGTAGACGGCGCTGGTGCCGCTGTCGGCGACGAACACGTCGCCGGCGGAGTCCACCGCCACGCCGCCCGGGTTGCTGAACCCCGAGCCGATGGTGGTGGCGACGGTGGGCGTGAAGAGGGGACTGGTGGAGTACTGGAACAGCGCGGTGGCGGCCGAGCCGTTCGGGTTGACGGTGGCATTGAGCGTCGCGCCCGTGGCCGTGACCGAGACCGCCGCGCCGGTGGCAACCGTGGGCAGAGTCAGGGTGGTGAATGAGCCGGTCGACGAGGCGACCCTGCCGCTGGCGCTGGTGGCGACGACGCGGTCGTAGTAGGTGGTGCCGGGAGCCAGGCCGGTGAGCGTGGCCGACACCGCCGTGGCCGCCGTCCCCGTCAGCGGCGAGAGCGTTGCGACCAACATCGCCGGCGAGACCTCGGAGATTTCGCCGGTTCCGGGGTCGGCGACGAACAGGTCGCCGGCGCCGTCCACCGCGACGCCGCGCGGCAGGGAGAAGTACCCGGCGCCGATGTTGAGGATGGTGCCGCCCGGCAGCACCTCCTTGACCGCGCTGTTTTCGGAGTCGGCGACGAACACGTCGCCCGCCCCGTCCACCGCCACGCCAGACGGCTGGGCGAAACCGGAGCCGATGGTGAGGATGGTGCCGTTGGGCAACACTTCCTTGACCGCGTTGTTGTTCGAGTCGGCGACGAACACGTCGCCCGCGCCGTCCAGCGCCACGCCGAACGGCGAGTTGAACCCCGAGCCGATGGTGAGGATGGTGCCGTTGGGCAGCACCTCCTTGATCGCGTTGTGGCCGGAGTCGGCGACGAACACGTCGCCCGCCGCGTCCACCGCCACTTCGCGCGGCTGGAGGAACCCCGAGCCGATGGTGAGGATGGTGCCGTTGGGCAACACCTCCTTGACGGCGTTGTGGCCATAGTCGACGACGAACACGTCGTCCGCTGCGTCCACCGCCACGCCCTTCGGCGTGCTGAACCCGGAGCCGATCGTCCGGAAGGTATAGTCGAAGTTATCGTTGGGGGAGGCCTCGTAGACTTCGTTGGTGTCGGTGTCGCCCCAGAACACGTCGCCCGCCGCGTCCACCGTTACGCCGATCGACGCCGCGTTGGACCCCGCCGCGAAGGCGGGCAAGGCGGTGACGAAGGTGGGTGCGAAGGTGGGGCTGGTGGAGTACTGGAACACTGCAGAGGTCGAAATTCCGTTCGGGTTGATCGTGGCGTTGAGCGTCGCCCCGGTCGCCGTGACCGGGGAGGCCGCGCCGGTGACGACCGTGGGCGGAGTCAGGGTGGTGAAAGAGCCGGCCGACGCGGCGACCCTGCCGCCGGCGCTGGTGGCGACGACGCGGTCATAGTAGATGGTGCCGGGTGTCAAGCCCGTCAACGCGGCCGACACCGCCGTCGCCGTTGTGCCGGTCAGCGATGAGGGCGTAGCGGCGACCGTCGGGGGCGATACCTCGACGATCCGATTGTTATCGAAGTCGGCGACGAAGACGTCGCCGGCGGCGTCCACCGCCACGCCCCGCTCGCTGTTGAACCCCGAGCCGATGGTGAGGATGGTGCCGTTCGTCAGGACCTCCTGGACGAGGTTGTTGCCGTAGCTGCCGACGAAGACGTCGCCGGCTGCGTCCACCGCCACGCCGACCGGGTCGTCGAACCCGGAGCCGATGGTGTTGATGGTCCCGTTGGGCAGGACCTCCTTGATCGCGTTGTTGCCCAAGTCGCTGACGAAGACGTCGCCGGCTGAGTCCACCGCCACCCGGCGCGGGCTGGTGAACCCTGAACCGATGGTGAGGATGGTGCCGTTGGGCAGCACCTCCTTGACGGCGTTGTTGCCGGAGTCGGCGACGAAGACGTCGCCAGCCGCATCCACCGCCACACCTGCCGGGCCGTTGAACCCCGAGCCGATGGTTTTGATCGTGCCGTTGGCCAGGACCTCCTTGACGAGGTTGTGGTCGAAGTCGGCGACGAAGACGTCGCCGGCTGAGTCCACCGCGACGGCTGTCGGGCCGTCGAACCCTGAGCCGATGGTTTTGATCGTGCCGCTGGGCAGGACCTCCTTGACGAGGCTGTGCTCGGTGTCGGCGACGTAGACGTCGCCGGCTGAGTCCACCCCCACGCCTTGTGGACCATCGAACCCGGAGCCGACGATGGTCTCGACAGTGGGCGTGAACAGGGAGCTGGTGGAGTACTGGAACAGCGCGGTGGTCGTCGAGCCGTTCGGGTTGACCGTGGCGTTCAGCGGCGCCCCGGTTGCCGTGGTCGAACTGACTGCGCCGGTTGCGACCGTCGGCGGGGGCAAGGTGTTGAACGAGCTGGCCGTCGCGGCCACCGTGCCGCCAGCGTTGGTGGCGACGACGCGGTCGTAGTAGGCGGTCTGAGATGTCAAGCCCGTCAGCGTGGCGGAGACGGCCGTTGCCGTCGTGCCGGTCAGAGACGAGGGCGTCGCGTTCACCGTCGGCGGCGAGTATTTGTCGATGCGCACGTTGTCCCTGTCGGCGACGAAGACATCGCCGGCCGTGTCCACAGCCACGCCGGCCGGGAAGGCGTACCCGGACCCAATCGTGTTGATCGTGCCGCTGGGCAGCACCTCGTAGACGGCAAGGTTGCCGGAGTCGGCGACGAAGACGTCGCCGGCCGCGTCCACCGCCACGCCACGCGGCTGGTTGAAACCGGAGCCGATGGTGTTTGTCGTGCCGCTGGGCAGCACCTCGTAGACGGCGCTGCTCACGTAGGTTGCGACGAAGACGTCGCCGGCTGAGTCCACCGCCACGCCGCGCGGTGCAGAGATCCCCGAGCCGATGGTCTTGATGGTGCCGCTGGAAAGCACCTCCTTGACCGCGTTGTTGCTGAAGTCGGCGACGAAGACGTCGCCGGTCGCATCCACCGCCACGCCGTACGGGCCGCTGAACCCGGAGCCGATGGTCTTGATGGTGCCGCCGGGCAGCACCTCCTTGACGGCGTTGTTGCCGTAGTCGGCGACGAAGACGTCGCCGGAGGCGTCCACCGCCACGCCACGCGGCTGGTTGAACCCGGAGCCGATGGTCTTGATGGTGCCGCCGGACAGCACCTCGTAGACCTGGTTGGTGCCAAGGTCGGCGACGAAGGTGTCGCCGAACGCGTCGACCGCCACGCCGACCGGTTGGTTGTACCCCGAGCCGATGGTGGTGACGACGGTGGGCGTGAAGAGGGGACTGGTGGAGTACTGGAACAGCGCGGTGGTGGTCGAGCCGTTCGGGTTGACCGTGGCATTGAGCGTCGCCCCGGTCAGTGTGATCGAGCTGGCCGCGCCGGTAGTGACCGTGGGGAGCGCGCTCAGCATCATCTTCTTTTCCAGCGACTCGAAGGTGAGTACCCCGCGGCGAACCCGCCGCGAACGGCGCTTCGACCTCTTGAGGTCCGCACCCGATTCAGCCGGCGGCTCATTTTCGGTGGACGAGAGGCGACGGGAGAGGCGGGGTCGGTCGGACTCTTGTCTCACAGCGGGCTCCTCTGGTGTCGGACGCGGGCTCCGTAAGGCCCGCATGAATGCTCGGGGGGGACAATGGTGATGACCATGAGGGTCTTAATGCAAGTTGACGCTTGGATCACGACGCCGTGCTCGGCGATAGACCATCGATCTCACGGATTCACTTTGCAAAACGGCGCGGGCCGTCCCACGGAAATTGCCTTCGGGGTTCGGTCTCTCTGCGCGTAGGGGCTGTCGCAGGCCAATAATGCCCGCCTAATAGAAATACGAATCCCTTGGACGCCACTTGCGCAAGTACCGGATGAAAATCAGCGAGTCCTGAACACCGCGATGTTCACGCGATCTCCGCAACGACTGATGAGATTTCAGGATCGAACGGGGGCGTGAATGGTTACTACCTCGCTTGTAGCTTTTTCGCACCGCGTTCTGTTCGGCAATCTACGCCTGGCGAGCCTGGCTCCCATGCCAGCCGACGACCGATTCGCACAACCGATGCTCGTCCGACGAGCACCCGCGTGTATTGAGAAGAACCGTTCCGTTGGTCTCGAGATGCTGCTGGTGGAGAAACTCCCCTTTTCCCCATTCCTCTGGCGACGCCACCATGGACCCGACGTTCAAATGGGCGGTTCATCCCGCAATTTCACTCACGGATCTTAATCGAGTCGTCCGTCCCTTGCCAAGTGATTTCCAAGATTTCTCGGCGGAAGCGGTCTCGCGAATCCCATGCGAGGCCGGCACTCCAGCAACTTGCGGACGGCGGCACCGGCTGCCGCGAGGGACTGGCTCGTGGACGCGATAGGGAAATTGAGATTATCATGTGCGCTCGTCGTGCGCGACTACAGGTGGGCGCCGTTCTCCGACGAACACGTGACAATCCGGGTCATCGCGCCAAGACGCCATCTTCGTTCGAGGTGTCGATGGAGAGACTCGACGAGCCTTGAACGGCGCCCGGGCGACCGGCGAAACACCGGTCAATGGTCGCTGAGCGGGGCGAGATCGGGAGAGACCATGAATCGACTTGGCGATCCCCCAGCCGACGTGCTTTTCGGCGTGATTGCCGTCAACAACAATCTGGTGGCCCCGGCGCGCATTCCGGCCGCGCTGCGGGCCCGGGGCCTCGAACCAGCGCAGTCGTTGGCCGAATTGCTTGTCTCTCAGGGTGCCCTCACGCCCGCGCAGCGCGAGCTGGTCGAGGCGATTTCCAGCGAATACATCATTCGTGGGGGCGGCGACGCCCTCAAAGGCCTGGCGACTCTGATCGCAACTCCTTCGGTCCGAGATCGGCTGGATCAGCTCGGCGACCATGAAATGTCCGAAAGTCTCTCGGCCGCGGCGCTCGAAACGACTGCTCCGGACGAGTGCGATGTGAGTCTCGATGATCCCGCTCGAACGGTGCTGCGGACGACAAAGGGCGAGGTCGGCGCGTCGCCGCGTATTGCCGGCTATGAGATTCTGGGGGTGCTCGGCTCGGGCGGTATGGGGATCGTCTACAAGGCGCGGCAGTACCGGCTGGACCGGCTCGTCGCGCTGAAGATGATTCGTGCCGGCGGCGGCGCACGACCGGAGGATCTCGCTCGTTTCGAGAGTGAGGCAAAGGCGGTCGCGGCGATCGAACACAACAACATCGTCAAGATCTTTGACATCGGCGAACAGGACGGCCTCCCCTATTTCTCGCTCGAATACCTCCCTGGCGGCAGCCTCTCGCAGAGGATTGGCGGCAAGCCGCAGCCGTTCGATCACGCCGCCCGTATGGTTGAAACCCTGGCCCGTGCAATCGGCGTCGCGCACGAGCACAAGGTGATCCACCGCGACCTGAAACCGGCCAATGTCCTCATTGCGGCCGACGGCACCCTCAAGATCACCGACTTCGGTCTGGTGAAGCGATTGGAGAGCGACTCGAAACAAACCCGCAGCGGTTCGATCCTGGGTACGCCAAGCTACATGGCTCCCGAACAGGCCCGGGGCGAAAGCCAGACGGTTGGTCCGGCCGCCGACCAGTATGCACTGGGTGCGATCCTCTACGATCTGCTCACCGGGAGGCCGCCGTTCCAGGGAACGTCGGTGCTCGATACCCTTGAAATGGTCCGGAGCAAGGAACCGGTGGCTCCGTCGCAGCTCCAGCCCAAGACGCCGCGGGACCTCGAGACGATCTGTCTGAAGTGTTTGGAAAAAGACGTCGCGCGGCGTTATCCCGACGTTCAGGCCCTAGCCGAAGATCTGCGTCGGTACAGTGCGGGCGAGACGATCCTGGCGCGGCCGGTCTCCGCCGCCGAGCGGCTCTGGCGCTGGTGCAAGCGCAATCAAAGGGTCGCGTTCTTGACCGCCGCCGTCGCCCTCTTGGCCCTGATCGTAACGTTCGGCTCGGTGATCGCGGCCGTGAGGCTAAGCAGAGCCAACGCCGTGGCCGAAGCGGCCAAAGCCGCGGCCGAAGCGGCCAAAGCCGTGGCCGAAGAGAAGCTGCGCAGGCGGTCGCCGCCGCGCGCGGCCAACGAAGGGAACCGAATCGCGGTCGAAGCGGACGTCGGGCTGATTGTCCTGTTCACGCGAACGCTGCGGGACGTGCCCGCGATTCAGAAGGTAAGCGAGCAAACACTGGACGAAACAACCAAGCGACTCTCGGACGCGGTCAAGGCGATGACCGACGTGCGCCGCGCCGTGGACTGGGACCCCGAGAACGAGGAGAAAAATTGGCGATCGCTGGCCCGGGCTTACCAGGCACAGGCTGCTGTGAGCCTGTCGCGTAACCAGCTCGCCGACGCAATGGCGCAATACCAGCAGGCCGAGGAAATCATCGCCAGGTTCGCCGCGGCCGACCCCGACGACCTGGGCAAGCAGGTCAATCTGCTCAAGATGCAGCGCCAGTTGGGCTACGTCTCCGTGGAGCGCCTGGGCGACACCGAGGGGGGCCAGAGATACCTTCGGAAGGCCGTCGAGATCAGTCGGGCATGCCACGCAAAGAAGCCCGACGACGATGGCTACAAGGGTGAGCTGGCCAATTCGCTGGGCAACCTCGCGGGCTCGGAAATGGCGCTCGGTCATCTCGACAAGGCACGCGAGCTTTATCGGGATGAGTTCGCCGTCCGCGAGTCGTTCTCGCCTGACAAGGCCAAGGACTGGGAAGCCCGGCGAGAGCTTGCCAGCCACTACGCGCAACTGGCGACGCTGACCGTGAAGATGCGCGATCTGGATCAGGGACGGAAGCTCTACGACAAGTGCGCGTCGATCCGCGAGCAGGTGGCGGCGGAAAAGCCCGACTTCTGGCCGGTTCAGAATGATCTGGCCCTGTCGTACAACAATCAAGGGTCGGTGCGGTTTCCGCTGGGTGGCGACCCGAAAGCAGCACGGGAGTTTCACCTCAAGGCGCTCGACGTATTCCGGCAGCGGACCCGGCTCGACCCGTTGGACTTTGACAGCAAGCACACGCTCGGACTGACGATCTATTACGACGCGACGTGCGCCCTTCACTCGGGAGACAAAGACGGGGCGGCCGCGGGTTATCTCGAATGCCTGAAGATTTTCAAAGAGCTGGACACAGAGCCCACGGCAAAGCCGCAAAAGGCTGATCTGATGCTCGCGCTGGCCCGCTGCGGCGATCATGCCGGGGCTGCCACGATCGCCGAGGCGCTGCGTGAAAATACCGCCCAAGGACGAAGCCATCTACGTCCAGGCCGCCTGCGGATTTGCTCTCGCCTGCGGCGCCGCCCGGACGGCCGGCGGAGGCGACGCGGCTCACGTTCCGCACTACATCGAGAGGGCCCTCGACTGCTTACGCGACGCCAAGAACAGAGGCTGGGAGGACGTCTTGGGCCTCGAGACCGACACCGACCTGGAGCCGATCCGCAAGGAGCCGGCATTCCAAACGTTGCTTGGTGAGTTCCGGCGACTGGTTGGGAAACGGCCGTGAGGCGGGGGGCTCCGGGCGGTTCAGGAGTGGGCGGCGGCCTGGCTGGCGCAGGTATTGGCGACGAAATGCTGGTTGACCTGGGATTACACGGATCTCACGGATTAGGTTGGGACGGTGGGGACTGAAGGCTTGTCAGGGGCGGTGCCGATGCAGTCTTGAACAGAAGGGAACGAAGGAAACGAAGCGGGGGGATAAGCGAGCGAGGAGGAGGGAGGTTGGGCGGGAGCTCGAATTTCTGGGCGAGGGCCGACGGCTTTGTGATGGTGGGTTGAGCGGACGCAGGTGGGTGCCGCGGGTGAGTTGAATCCGGCGCCTGGCGATCTTTGATTGCGCGGAGCTGGGTTGATTCGTGACGCCACCGTGCTTGGGCGGCTTCTGAAACGGATTGAAATTGGGACTGATCGAATGTAGGGTCCGTGGAAGAGCGACGTATTGGGATGAAAAACGAGTTGAACCGCCGGTTTCGGCCGCTTTGGGATGA
>CAVXHV010000003.1:0-91648 GCA_963761445.1 uncultured Planctomycetota bacterium
GCGACATCATCGCTATCCACCCGCCCCAGCACGACCACCTGGCAAGAGGGCCCGGAGACTATGCGAGCGATATGGAACTGGCCCAGACCCGCTCGAAGCTGGCGCGGTAGAGAGCGGCCATCTCGCCCTGCCAGTATCGTGGCCCACCGGTGCGGGTAGACCGCGACGACCTCGCTCTGGGAGACGGCGGCGACTTCGTCGCGGCCCCGGCTCGAGCGCGCGGGCCTGGTCGACGGCGCGTCAGCCTACGTGCGGACCCCGGCCGGCGGGATGCACGCCTACTTCACCGGCTCCGCCAGCACAACGGCCGCCCCGCCACCACCTGGACCTCCGCTCCTGCGGCGGCTACATCCTCTCCCCGCCCTCCCAGATCGACGGCACGCCACGCCGCAGCGCCAGCGCCGGGAACTGGTGCGCAGGAGCCGCCCTCGATGACGACCTGCTCGACGTCCCCGGCTACCGACCCCGCACCGACTACCGCTCAGTCGACTGTCTATCGACCGGACGGTTGACGGCTTGAGAGCATCTGGTTATGGTAAAGCGCAATGCCTCAGTTGAGGTGTCTCCGGGGGAAGTGCAGCAGATCGGGGGAGAAAAGGGAGAGCAAGATGATTCGTCCGCTGCGCAGACAGGTTGCGGTCGTATTGGCTTCTACAATGGTTGCCGCGTTGGTGGCGGCATGCAGTAGCGCGGGCAGCAGTAGCGCGGGAGGAGGGACATCCAACGGTGGCGCAACAGCCCCCGGCGTGACTGCGACGAGCATCGTAATCGGATCATCGGCTCCTCTGACGGGTGATGCCTCATCCGACGGTACCCCAGTCAACAACGGCGCCGCAGCTTGGTTCTCTTACGTGAACTCGCAGGGCGGCGTTAACGGTCGCAAGATCGACCTTCAGGCGAAAGACGATGCCTTGGTGACCCAGCAGGCCGTCGCCAACGCCCAGAGCTTCGCGAGTGAACCCGTCTTTGCGATCTATGGCGGGACTGGAAGTGCGTCTGCCGTGGCCATCTCTCAAATCGCGCAGAGTAACGGCATCCCGTACATGTTCCCCAATGGTGGTCCGGCCGAAATCGTCCAACCGACGAAGAAATATCTCTTTGCTTTTACGCCCTTGTACGCCGACGAAGACGCCGGATTGGTTCAGTACGCCTTCAAAAAGTACGGGCCGGGTTCGCTAGCCATCCTCGATACGACACTGCCCGATCTGAATAGCGACGTGGCCACGACGGCAGAGCAGGTCAAGCTGTCCGGCGGCACTTATCTTGGTCAGCAGACCTCGGGCACGTTCACCTCCGACTGGACACCGTATGTGCTGAAGTTGAAGAAGCTCAATCCCAACTATGTCCTCCTCGAAGAGGGCTCGGTCGACGCAGTGCGGGCCATCGACGCTATGGTGGCGCAAGGCTGGCTCCCCGCGAAGCGCATCCTCGGGATCACGACTTTGGCGGAGGATCCGTTCCTGGCCGTAAGCCCGAAGGCAGCCGGTCTAGTCACGTCTGTCGCTCCGAATGCGATGCCGGGGTCGGCAGCCGCAAGTTCCTGCGAGACTGCGTTCAAAGAGGCCTCGCCTCCGGTGCAGTCCACTAGCCTGAGTCTCCTCGGGTGTTCCAGCGCGCAGGTCGCCACCTTGGCGCTCAAGAAGGCAGGGAGCGATCTCACGCGTGCCGGGTTCCTAACTGCGCTCCAGAGCCTGCAAGGATCGCTCGTATCCTCGACCCCGCCTCTCAGTCTGAGCGCCACCAACCACACCGCTCTGACCCAAATGTTCCTAATCACCATAAATAACGGCCGTTTCGTAATGGGCCCGGTCATCTCGACCTCCGGCCCTTAGGAAGACTGGCGCCTTGTTGCAGATCGTCGTCAGCGGCATACCGCTGGGCATCCTGTTCGGGCTGCTTGCCCTGGCGGCCATGGTCCTCTACAGGGCCACGGGCGTTGCGAACTTTGCACAGGGAATGGTCGCCACTGCGGTCACCTTCGTGGTCTACTTCCTTGCCGTCCGGGACGGTCTACCGCTGGCGGCGGCTGCCGGCATTGGGCTGGTAGCCGCCGCAGTGTTCGGCGTCGCGCTGTACGCAGTGGTTATGAGAGTGAATGACAGGGCGAGCACTCTTAACCTCACTGCGCGCACGCTGGGCCTCTACCTGCTCCTCTACAGTCTCCTGAACGCGACGTGGTCGGTGGGCGGGCCGTTTCGGTTTCCCGCGCTCGTCGGTGGCGAAGGCCTGCGGCTGTCGGACCTTACGATCTCGCCCACGAGCATAGTGGCACTAGGGGCCGCCGTAGCCCTCGCCCTCGTCCTCGGGCTTTACTTCAAGTACACGCGGACGGGTCTGCATATGCGGGGTGCGGCCGAGCGACCGGACATCGCAAGGCTACTCGGAGTTAATACGCGGCTGCTTGCTGCCGCTGCGTGGGCACTGGCCACCGTGGTCTCCCTGGTGCTCGGCATCCTGGCGGCACCGACAGAACTGCTGTCCGCTGACATGATGGATTCCTTCCTTCTGTACGGCTTCAGCGCGGCCATCATGGCGGGATGGACGAACCTCCCCGGGGGTTTCGCCATTGGTGTGCTGCTCGGCGTCGTCGTTAACGTAACCACGTACTACGCGGGCCCGGACGTAGCGACAGGCACAGTGTTCGCCTTCGTGCTGATCGTGCTTGCCCTGCGTCCGGACGGCGTTTTCTCGTCGACGGCTGCTCATGAGCGGATTTGACCGATGCTGACGACTGCTGCCCGGAGCCACACGCTCCCAGCGTGCCTGCTTGTGATGCTAGCGCTCGCCGTGCTCGGGGTGTTTCCACTGGGTGTCACGGCACGGTATCTACTGATCACGTCGATGGCGGTCGGCGTCGCAGCCGTCGGAGTCGATATCCTCAGTGGGTACGGCGGTCTGCCGTTCTTCGGGCAGGGCGCCTTCGTGGGCATTGGCGCATACGGCGAGACCATCCTTCGCGGAAAGTACAACCTGAGCTTTATACCAGCGACGATCTTGACATTGCTCTTCACGGTCGTCATCGCGGCGGTTGTCGGTAGTGTCATAGTGAGGCTGGCGCACTTCGGTGCGGCGCTGGCGACCTTCTTCTTGGCGTTCGTGGTCTATACATTTCTCCAGGGCGCGCAGTTGCAGAGCCTTACCCAGGGTGAGAACGGACTCTCTGTCCCAAGCCTGAGCCTCGGCAGCCTGCACTTCAGCTTCGGGACGACGCCGCTCTATATCGCATCCTGGCTGGTCCTCCTTGTGACGGTGCTGGTATCGCACAACTATATGAACTCGCGCGCGGGGCGAGCGCTGAGGCAGGTGAAGCAGAGCGAGCTCATCGGCGGGATCCTCGGGATCGACCGCTGGCGGGTCAAGCTGACGGCATTTGTGTATGCCGCCGTCCTCGGGGCGGTCGGAGGAGTCGTAATTTCCTTTGCCGTCGGATATATCTCGCCTGAGTCATTCGACCAGCAAGAGTCGATTTATTTGTTCGCCATGGTGGCCGTCGGCGGGATGGGCAGCCTGGCGGGACCGATCCTTGGCGCCGTGCTGTTCACGCTCGTACCGAATTACGTGGGTGTGGCTGGGAAGTACCAGGGCGTGGTCTTCGCAGTCGTGCTACTGGGTGTATTGGTGTTCTTCCCAGGCGGAATCTACGGGGCGCTGGAGAGCCTTGTGCACGGACTGCGCGCACGGCGCCGTGGCACGTCGGTGCCCGCGGTCCCCAAACTCGGTCGTGCTCGTGAGCGGAGCACGGGCACATCAGCGAAGGCATCCGTAGCGACGGCGCAGGTGAAGGCCGAAACGACGGGCCGGAGCCTGCGCATCGGCAGGTTGAGCGCGCGCTACAGGAATGTGCGCGCCCTGCAGGACGTGTCGATCACAGTCGAGGCTGGAGCCATCCACGCGATCATCGGTCCGAATGGCGCGGGCAAGACAACGCTGCTCAACTGCATCAGCGGCGTTCAGCGCGCGGAGCGCGGCGAGATCTGGGTCGAACGACGTCCGTCTAGACGGCGCCTCACCGTCCTTCGTTCGGGCCCGTGGCGTGGCACGGACGTTCCAGCACCCGGCGCTGGTCGCCGACCTGACTGTGCAAGAAAACGTCACGTTGGGCCTACATGCCGTAGAGCGATGGCCGCTCTGGCGGGACCTGGTCGGGCCTATGGCGACGGCACGACGGGAGCGCCAGTTGACGGCGGCCGCAGGGTCGGCGCTAGACATGGTCGAGTTCTCGGTCGCACGCCGGGCCATGCCAGCGTCGAGGCTCACCCTGGGCGAGCAAAAGCTCGTCGACATCGCCAGGGCCCTCGCTACGCGGGGCGGCCTACTGCTCATGGACGAGCCCACGGCCGGGTTGTCTGACCACGAGATGAGCATGGTAGGGCGCGTCCTAGCCCGTCTCCGCTCCGAGAGCGGGATGACCATCGTCTTGATTTCGCATCATGTAAGTTTCGTCGCGGATCTAGCAGACACGGTCACGGTGCTCGACTTCGGCGAGGTGCTTACCAACGGACCGGCCGACGCCGTGCTTCATGACGAGCGAGTCCTGCGAGCTTTCATTGGCCCGTCGGAGAAGAGCGAGCTGTGAAACGATCTCCGCAGCCCGATAGCGCAGGCGCCAATCCGCTTGGCGGCGATCGGAGTGGGGCACAGCCGCCTGGGATGGCCCTATGAGCAGACTGGTCGTGCGCGGCTTGCGCGTCACCTTCGGCGAGGCGAAAGTGCTTGAGGACGTCGACGTCGACGTTCAAGCGAGTGAGACTGTCGGCCTGGTCGGCCGGAACGGCGCCGGGAAGACCACCACGCTTCGGGCGATCTCCGGCGTGGTACCTCGCCAGAGCGGAACGATCACATTCGACGGCCAGATCCTCCCGGCAGACCCGCGACGCGTGGCGAGGGCTGGCATCAGTCACGTGCCGGAGGGACGAGGAATCTTCGGGAGCCTTACTGTGGAGGAGAACCTCCGGTTCGGCTCGTCGGCAGTAGGTTTGCGGCATGACTCCCGCTATGAGCGGGAGCTGCTGGAGATGTTCCCCAAGCTAGGCCCGCTGCTGGGACGTCGAGCTGGCCAGCTCAGCGGTGGGGAACAGCAGATGCTGACTATCTGCCGAGGTCTGATCGCCCGGCCGAAGCTGCTGATGGTCGATGAGCTGAGCCTGGGCCTCTCGCCGCTGGCCACCCACGAAGCCATTCAGGGCCTTCTCCGAGCGGCCAGGCAGCTAGAACTCGCAGTGCTCGTGGTCGACCAGAACGTCCGATCGCTCAGCAGAGTGTGCGACCGGCTCTACGTGTTGGTCGATGGTAGGACGCGACAAATGGAAAAGGGTCAGGACGCGGAGGAGGCCTGGCGAGCGGTCTACCTGACCTGAGAACTGGAGAGAGGGCCTGCGAAGAGTGTCCGTGATCGCGATATGAAGGAGGTCATCGGCAATGGCGATCATGCTAGCTGCTGGGGGCGACTGCGTTGTGACGCGGCCGTTGGACGCCAGGAGTCGTGAGTTCTTGACCGAGGCGATGGATGGGTGCACGGCTCGATTCGGCAACTTGGAGATGACGTTTCCCTCTTCACCGCGAATGCCGTCAAGCGTGATCCAGGGGTTCGCTCTGGCCGCGGAACACCCGGCGTTGGAAGCGTTGGTTGATCTTGGCTTTAACCTAGCGAGCGTGGCTAACAATCATGCCGCCGACTACGGGCCAACGGGCCTGATGGACACCTTGGCCGCGCTATCCGCGAAAGGGATCGTCTTTGCTGGTGCGGGAGAGACGCGGGAACGCGCTCGCCGAGTCGGCTGGTACTCGGCGACGGAGGGCCAAATCGCACTGCTCGCTGCGACCTCGAGCAATGCCCGCCTGGCCGGAGCGACGGATCCAGGCGTCGCAGATGTCGGGCGACCGGGTGTGAACGCCCTCCGGCTCCGGACGCGCTACATTCTTTCGGGTGAACGCTTCCAGGCCCTGCAATCTGCGGTGCGTGGGGTGGGGTTTACGGTCGCCGGGCGGGGAGTGCCGTTTCCAGGCGTGCATCTCATGTACCCCGACAAGGGCATGTACGCACCAAGCCGGTCGGAAGGCTCATTGTGGATGGAGGGGCTCGAATTCTGCCCGGGCGAGGTAGATTCTGTGGAGACCACGTGTGAGGCCGAGGACCTAGCGGCACTTCTCGAAGGAGTCGAGGCGGCACGGCACGATGCGAAGATGGTGATCGTATCCCTGCACTGCCACGAGGGCGTCCTTGGCGGTTGGAACACCGACCGACCAGCCGCCTTCGTGCAGAAGGTCGCCCATGACGTCGTGGACGCGGGCGCGGATATCGTGATCGGGCATGGCCCGCACGTCCTGCGCGGCATCGAATTCTGGAATGGTTGTCCGATCTTCTACTCCCTGGGAAACCTCTTCTTCGAGCTCGATACCCTGCCCGGGTTGCCCGCAGACGTGTTGAAGCAGCAGGGGCTCCCAGCAAACGCCAGTGCGAACGAGTTCTTCCGGATACTCTCGCCCCAAGACGATGCGGGACACTACGGCGGCATGATCGGGCATACAGGACTCTGGGAGTCGGTTATCGCGCGGTGCGAGTTCCTCGATGGCCGCTGGACGAGGATCGAGGTGGTACCGGTCGCGCTAGGAGCTGATGACGGTTCAGGGAATATGGGCGCCCCTCATCGGCCGTCGCCGGAGCGAGGCGAGGCTATCTTGGCCGAGCTCCGGGCGCTGTCGGGCGAGTGGGACACCCACCTGACGACCAGGGTGCGCGACGGTTACGCCATCGGCGTGGTGACGCCAGGATGATTGGCCCGCGAGAGCGCATGAGACCAGGCAAATCGGCAGCTGGCGGCGCGATCATGTCCTCGCCCGTCGGCGGACCCGGCGATAGGATTCCTTCGTGGTAGGAGCCGTGCCTCGTAAAGAGGCCAAGCAAGGAGAGCCCGCTTCGGAACCCAAGAGCCCGGTGGCGGAACAAGGCGGTGGGTCGACGGCCCAGCGGATTCGCGACGAGGCGGCCCGACAGTTCTGGCGACGGGGATATGCAGCCACTTCAACCAGGGAGTTGGCTGAGAGTATCGACATCCAGAAGGCCTCGCTCTTCCACCATATCGGGAGCAAGGAGCAACTGCTCTACGAGCTCTGCGTCGAGTCCGTGGAGCGGATGCAGGCGGGCGTACGCGATGCCCTGAAGGACTTGACTGATCCTCGAGAACGGATACGCGTCCTGATAGGAACGCATCTGACATTCCTGTTGGATGACCGCGACAAACATGCAGTGATGCTCGTGGAGACGCGTTCGCTTTCGGAGCGCTACCGCCGGCATGTCCTGGCCCTCCAGGCGGAATACGAAGGGACTGTCCGCGATGTTGTGGCAGAGGCACAGGACGCCGGGGTGCTCCGCTCAGATTTGTCTCCCGGCATTCTGTCGCTCGCGCTTTTCGACCTGTTGAATTGGTCGATCTTCTGGTACGAGCCTGGTCGAGGGTTGAGCCGAGAAGACCTGGCTGAGACGTTCGGCAGCCTATTCCTCGAGGGTGCCGAGGCACGTGGGGAGCCTCGACCCCACAAGTAACCACGGGCCTTCTGGACACTACCGAGCGATCGGTTATACTGGTTATCGATCGGACGGCAGGCCATGGAACCGTTCCGCTGCCGACCGCACCGTCACCGCGCGCTCGTCAACGGAGCCTGGTCCGACGCCCAGTGCTCTCGTGGCCGGCAAGAGCCCAAGGAGTCGACGTGACCCGCCTGGAGCCTTCAGAAACGCAGCTGCCCGAGGCACCCGGATTCGACTCCATCTACCGGCTCGACGGCAAGGTGGCTTTGGTTACTGGCGCGGCCCGCGGGCTTGGCTTGGCCATTGCCCAACGCTTGAGCGAAGCGGGCGCCGCCCTCGCTCTGGCTGATATCGATGTCGAGAACGGCAAACGAGTGGTGAATGCGCTGGCCGAGCGAGACGACCGGTGCACGTTTCACCAGTGCGACGTCGCTCAGTATGAGCATCTCAAGCAGCTTGTCGAAGCAGTACTCGAGCGCCACGGGAAGATTGATGTGCTCGTGAACAACGCTGGGATCTTTCCGTACTCGCCTGCCCTTCAGATGCCCGTTGAGGAGTGGGATCATGTTATGGCGGTGGACCTTCGCGGCCCTTTTTTGCTCTGCCGGGAGGTAGCGAAGCGGATGATAGAGGCAGAGATCCCTGGGGCCATTGTCAACGTCTCTTCAATGAATGCCCTGCGCTCGCCGACGGCCGGTGAGGCTCACTACGACGCCGCGAAGGCCGGGCTCAACGCTGTGACGCGTAGTCTCGCGATCGAGCTCGGGCCTTACGGGATCCGTGTGAATGCCATTGCGCCAGGACTGAATCTCACTGAGGGCCAGCGCGAGGCATTCGGGATGAAGCCGACGGCAGGCGCTGAAGACTACCCCACGTACATCAAGCGTTGGATCAGCCGAACGCCGTTGCGTCGGCACGGCACTCCGGACGACCAAGCCCGCGTCGTAGCGTTTCTGGCTTCACCAGCCGCCTCGTTCATCACTGGTCAGTGCATCGTCGTCGACGGCGGGGCGGTCCTCGTGTAGGCGAGCGGCTGCTGAACTGTTTACTGGTAGGAGAACTCGCGTGAAATCCTCATCGTTCGGAGCCATTGTTGGGGTCGGCCGTACGGCCGTCGACCGGGATCCGGGCGGGGATTCGATGCTGCACCTTGGCCGGGCCTTGCGACGGGCAGTGGAGGATGCCGGGCTCAAGCGAGAGCAGATCGACGGGATCATGGTCAACACGGGTCCCGAGGAAGCCTCAATGGACAAGATCGCTGAGTTCCTCGGCTTGCCGAATGTCAGCTGGGCTTTCCAGTCCTGGTTCCACGGCAGGCTCCAGCCGACGTGCATCGCCCTAGCGGCCTTGGCGGTGTCGGCCGGGCTAGCTACGAACATTGCGTGCTTCTCAACGGGTCAGCGGCTGGCCGTGCATCGCGGGCGGTTCAGCGGCGCTGGTGCGCTTGTAAACCCCGAGTCACACCGGGAGGGCGGCGGCCCTCACCTTGAGTCGCCTCCGTACGGGCTGATCTCTGTCGGCGGCGGAGCGGCCCTGGCCATGAGGAAGTATCTCGACAAGTACGGTGGGACAGAGGAGCAACTCGCACAGGTCGCTGTCGCACAGCGCCAGTGGGCGCAACTGCAGCCGGAGGCCTACTTCCGCGATCGCCCGCTCAGCGTCGATGACTACCTGGCATCGCCGTATGTCGTCGAACCGCTACGCGTTTATGACCACTGCATTCCGGCCAACTGTGGGTTCTGCATGATCGTCACGTCGGCCGAACGAGCCGTCGACACCCGAAAGCCCGTATACATCCGGGGTGTACAGGGTGCCGCCTCCGGGCGGGAGCATTTCATCTTCGCCAGGAGCGGGTTGGGCGTGGCCCAGCAGACGGAGCATACCTATTCGCCTCCCGAAATGCTGGTCTACCGGCAGGCCGGGGTCGAACCGAAGGATGTCGATGTCGTGGGGGCACTTGATGCCTTCTCCCCCAGTGTCCTATTCGTGCTGGAAGAGTTCGGTTTCTGCGGCGAAGGCGAGGCCCTGGATTGGATCCAGGGCAACAGGACCGCCCCAGGGGGTGAGTTGCCTGTGAACACATGCGGCGGAGGTCTATCCGACATGGAGTCGTATGGCTGGGGCCACCAGATAGATATGGTGCGTCAGCTTAGAAATGAGGCCGGCGCGGCACAGGTGGCGGGAGTCGAAGTGTGTCAATACGCGGCGCCGGACAGGTCGTCGCTGATCCTGGCCCTGTAGGAGAGGCGACCATGCAGCAAAGAACGATGATGACCTATCGTCAGCCCTATCCCAAATTTACGACGGCTAACGCACCCTTTTGGAATGCCCTACGTCGGCGTCAGGTGATGCTGCCGCGCTGCCAGGAATGCATGTCGTGGATCTGGCCAATCTCCGCAATGTGCCAATCATGCTGGTCGGAATCCGTCGGCTGGGAGGAGGTCTCGGGGAGGGGCACGATCAACTCGTGGGTCAGATACCACAGAGCCTTTGCCCCAGAGTACGACGACAAGATCCCATACAACGTCATTGAGGTAACCCTGAGAGAAGGGATACGGCTGATGTCGAACCTGGAAACAGAGGACGACTCGGCGCTGCAGTGCGGCACCCCGGTCAAGCCATTCTTCGATGACGTAGCCGATGACCTTACTCTGCTGCGATTCACGCCAGATCGAGGCGACGATGTTTGAGTACATGTTCTCAGCCGATATCTTTGTGGAGGACATGTACCGACAGGTCGACGGTATGGTCGAGCACCTCGGCTTCCACAGGCCAGGTCCGGCGTCCGTCATCACCGATGCTTCCGACGCCCACACGATCATGTGCCGCCTCGACCGAGACATCAGCCGTGCCCCAACACGTCTCGAGGTCATTCAGGGCACCGGTTCGCTGGAGCACTGGAACGGCCACAACATTATGGCCGCGTGGCGATCCCAAGCGCACCGCGCAGCGCGCTTCCACAACACGGTGTTCGTAGCCGAAGATCTTGGGCCTCTGCGGGACGAGTTGGCGAGGCGAAGGGTGCCGACGATGTATGACGACACCTTGACTTTTGAGAGAGTCTGGATCGGCCTCTCACCAGATAACCCGACGGAGTACGACGGACGCCACGATGCCGGTCTGCGGATCGAGATTCTTCCCAGATCAGCTTTTCCGGTCGAGGCCGAGGTGCCGCCGCGGACCGGCAAGTCAGAACCTGGCGCGATGACGCGTGTTGTGGATCGCTCCTTCGTTGTTGACGACATTGACGAAGCGCTTCGGGTTCTCGACACCTGTCTCGGTTGGCAGGCCGCTGGCCCGGTCACGGAGGTCCGCAGTGGCGGGTACCTAGAAGCCGTCTTGGCTTGCCGCCTGCCGCGCAGCGCGGCTCTACGGCTGCGGCAACTGACGGGCAGCCAGACCGCATTCGGCGCCTTCGCCCAGCGCTGGGGCGCAGGCCCGTACTCGATCGGCATCTCTGTGATCGGCTTGGACGAGAAGGCGGAGCTCCTGCGCTCCGCCGGAGTGCCGTTTACAGACACTGGCGACGGCGGCGACGAGCGGCGTCATTTGCGCGTCGGTGCTGACGTGGTTGGAGGGACGGTCCTTGAGTTCGTTGAGGACGGAGCGTGATTGGGAAGTAATGGCGCCTTACATCTTCGCGCTGGACAGCGCCGAGGCAGTCGACCCGGCCGTCTCGGGGGGCAAGGCGTCGACGCTTGCGCGGTTGGCCAGGCTCGGTTTCACCCTCCCGGGGGGATTCGTCGTCTCGACGTCCGCCTACGAGGAGCACCTGCGCTACAACGAGTTGGAGAAATTCGTCGGCGAGACCGAGCGCGCATGTCGGGAGGCCGCGGCGGAGCAGGTCGACGCGGTGACCACAGCGCTGCGCGCTGCCATTCGGCAGGCACCCATCCCGCCCGACGTCGGCGACGCGATTGACGCGGCCTATGCGTCTATGGATGGAGGCGGCGTTGTGGCGGTTCGGTCATCGGGGACGGCAGAGGACTTGGCCGAGGCATCGTTTGCCGGCCAGCACGACACGGTCCTCAACGTGCGGGGGATCGGGCAACTCCACGACGCCGTGCGACAGTGCTGGGCTTCAGTCTGGTCGGCGAGGGCAGTCGCCTACCGGCTGAGCAGGGGCTTCGCAGGCGATCGTGTGCTACAGGCGCTGGCCGTAATGGAGATGGTCGAAGCGGACGTCGCCGGCGTTGTGTTCACCGCCAACCCGCTGACAGGAGCTGTGGACGAGTACCTGGTGAATGCGGCCTGGGGCCTTGGCGAGGGCATTGCCTCCGGTGTCACGGTCCCAGACGAGTTCGTCCTCGACCGCTCCACTTGCCTTCCCAAACGGCGCCGCTTGGGAAGCAAGGAACTGCGGATCGGACGCGATCCGACGACTGGTTCAGGGACGAGCCCGGAGCCGGTGCCGCTGGAAGAGCAGCGACGCTTCAGCTTGACCGATCGTCAGTTGCAGGAGCTAGGACGGACCGCAGCACGGATAGACGAGGCGTTCGGTGACTGGCCGCAGGACATCGAATGGGCCTTCAGGGACGATCAGTTGTTCGTCTTGCAAGCTCGTGACATTACCGGGGTCGAATTCGATTGGGACGAGGACCTCGAGAACCATGGGACACTGCCAAGGCTGCGCGACGACGCGGTTCTCAGCCGAGCCCGCGCCGATACGGTATGGACCGGACGGATCACGCCGCTTTTCTATTCGCTGCGCGCGGAGACTCGTACCCTTGTCACCCCGCGGATGTACGCAGTGTGGGCCGGGAGTCGCCGAAGTCAGGAACGGTGGGGAGGAGGTGGCGACGCTATCGGGGACCTGCGCTGGTACAAATACCTCAGAGGCGCGGTCTACTATAACTCGGAAGTCGAGCTACGCAATCATCTCCAAACCATACCGCGGCGGGTGCGTGACCGGGCTCTCTGCGAATGGACGCCGTCGAGCTGGCTCGCGGATATCAACGATCGCCCCGGCAAATGGTGGAACATGCTCTGGATCGCCGCTCGGATCCAATTCCTCGAGCCCCGGTTCAACATCAGGCGAGTCTTTGCATCCCTTAACGATGAGATGCGTGAAAACGCCCGCTCGGGGCTGGGGCTCGACCCCGAAGAGCTTCGTGGCCTGACGGATGAGGCGCTCAAGACCTATGTGCAGCTGACCATTCTTCGACAGAGCGACTGGGTGAGTCACATCGCCTATGTCTTCTACCTCTACGCTCCGTATATGACTGCGATGCTCCGGTGCATGCTGAGGGCATGGAACTCGGAAGAGGGGGTTGATGCCACCTTCGCCGAGCTTGTGACGGGGCTGCCGCGTGCGACCTATACCGTTCTCCAGAACGAGGCGCTCGAGCGCCTGGCGACGAGAATCACAGCGTCGCCCACGCTGAGCGAGCTATTCAAGGATCACGAAGGTCAGGCGTTCTTCGTCACCGCCCAGGACACTGAGGAAGGGCGGAAGTTTCTGGAGGAGTACGGCCGGTTTCTGGAGGAGTACGGCCACCGGGGTCACGCGGATCGAGATATCTGGTACGACCGCCGGAGCGAAAACCCCGCGATCGACTACCGGGCGCTGAGCCTGCTGGTTTCTGCCGGAGAGGACCGTAGGACGCGGCCCGAGGCCACGCTACAGGAAAGGCGGAAGAAGGTGACGGACGACGTGCTCGATCGGATCGGGCGGGGCCCACTCGGTCCGGTGAAACGGCGGCTCTTCCGTCGGGTGCACCGGTTCATGTTGGACTTCTACGTCTTCCGTGACGATTCGCGGCATCACACCGACCGGAACACCTTCGCAAAGAAGCGTGCTGTCCAGGAAGTGGCCCGTCGGCTCGCAGAGCGTGGTGTGCTGGACGGCGGTGATGACTTCTATTATCTCTCCAAGACCGAGCTCTTTGCTTTGCTGGACGCTGGAGGCCGCGCCACGCGGCTGGTGCGGGCGAAGATTGCCACCCGACGACGGAACTGCGACCGCTACCGAACGGAGTGGCATCCGCCGATGTACATCCGCGGAGACGGGACGGAGTGGCTGGACGGCGCCGGGTCGGCCAGGCCACAGGAAGCGGACGGCGCAGCACTTGTCGGCGTCGCTATGAGCCGCGGCAAGGCGCGCGGGAGAGCGCGCATCGTACCCAGCCTCGACCGGCTCGGGGATGTCGAGAACGGTGACATTCTGGTGGCCCGTGCCACCGACCCAGGGTGGACTCCGTGTTTCGCGCTGCTCGCCGGTCTAGTCCTCGAGACGGGCGGAGCGCTTTCCCACGGCGCGCTGCTCTCCAGAGAGTACGGCCTTCCGGCCGTCCAGCTACCGGACGCGATGCGGCGGTTGACGGACGGCGCCACGATCGAGATCGACGGGGAGTTGGGAACGGTCACGCTGGTTAGCTCGACAGCGGCTGCCGGGGTGTCTCCGTGAGCTCACAGGTCAGCACGGCGCGGACTGGGGACTGGCCCGAGGCCAGGGCCCTAGTCGGCGCGCCGGCCTTTCGCGACCTTGGCGGCAGCTATAGCAAGGACGGGAGGCCGGTCCAACGCGGTCTAGTGTTCCGGTCATGCTCGCTGGTCGAGTCGACCGAGCAGGATGTGGAGATCCTAAGAACTGAGATCGGTCTGAGGACGGTCGTAGATCTCCGTGATCGCCGCGAAGTGGCACTCGACGGTGACGGCCCGGTCTCAGCCCTCGGGCTCGACTATCGCCGAGTTCCCCTCGTGGACTTGCTCTCGGTGGGTCCGCCACCTCGAACGGAAGACACGGGGCCTTCCCCTTTGATCGCCAGGTACGCGCAGCTAATTCGCCACGGTGCGCCGGCGATCGTGGAGGTCTTCGAAATGATCGCAGAACCCACGTCCCAGCCCCTGATGTTCCACTGCACCGCAGGGAAGGACCGGACCGGTATCGTCGCCGCCCTCCTGCTTGACGCGATCGGGGTTTCGCTGCAGGCGATCGGCAACGACTATTCGATCATGGATTCGCAGGTCGAGTGGCTGCGCGCCTTTTTGGGCCGGCGGGCTGTGCAGGGCTCGCGCGTGGCATCAATGGATTCTCGCCTCCTTCGGTGCAACCGGGAGACGATCGAGGAAGTGCTGCTGGGAGTCAACCGGGAATACGGTAGTACTCGGCTGCTGCTCTTGGCTGCCGGCGCGTCGCCTGACCTGTTTGATCGGCTGGAAGCAGCGCTCTTGGTTGCGCAGCCGTGCCCGACTACCGAGCTGGCAACATGACCGCCACTCAAGGAACGCTTCTCGACGGGCTCCCCGTGTTGATGACCGGGTGGACCGAGACTACTGCGGTCGCCAGCGTGCTCATGCGAGAACTCGGCGCCCATGTGCAGTGCGTCGCCACGGACTGGCCGGACGTCGCCAACGCATACCTTGAGGTCGACGGCCGTACCGTCGAGGCCGTACCTCCTGAGGAGGTACTAGCGGCCCTCGCTCGCTGCCGTGCTCTCGTCTGCCATTCGGAGCACTCCGCCGTTACGACCAGGCAGGACTTCCAGAAGGCGCTCCAGGACCTCCGCCCGGTGATACCCGTCTGTACAGTGACCGCCTTCCCGGAAGGGCCGTGGGTGCGCCGTCCACCCCTAGGGCGGTCGGCCGAGGCCGCAGGCGGCCTTATGTGGGCAGCGCACGCCTACGGTAGTGACCGCCCGGTGTACTCGCCGCGGCCCCTCGCTGCGTACGGGACGTCGCTGCTAGTCGTCTTCGCTCTACAACTCGGGCTCCGCATGGCGCCGGGGTCGGCTACTCACCCCGAGCTGCGCGTCTCGGCGCTGGCCGGGTCGCTGCTGGCGCAAGCCCTCAGCGCGGTGTACCCCGCGAGTTCGGCGCTGGCCGGGCTGGGCCAGCCTGAACGCGATCGCGACCCGTTGCAGGTGAACACCCCCACGATCCGGTGCTTCGAAGCGTCCGACGGTTGGATCCTCATGGCCGCCCCGTCCACCGACGCATGGGCCCGCGCTGCCATTGCCATGGACCGCGCCGACCTGGCTATCGACGAGCGCTTTATCGGGGCCCCGTGGGCCATTAGCAACCGTGCCGCCCGCGCTCAACTCGTGTCCGAGGTCGCCGCCACTTTGAAGGCGGCGTCGGTCGACCATTGGCTCCACACGTTCGCGCAGGTAGGCGTTCCGTGCGCTCCTGTGTCGACGACTGAGCAGTTTCGGGGACTCCCGCACCTCGCACAGTCCGAGACAGTGGTTAGGTCAACCGAGGGCGGGGTGCTCTCGCCGCGGATGTGGAAGTGGCGGGAGAGCGAAGTTCGCGGCTCTCGCGCCGGCCACGGGCACTGGCCGACATCCTCCCGCCCTACCAGACTGCCGCTAATGGGTCTGCGCGTGGTGGAATTGTCCACGTTCGCCGCAGGGCCGTTCGGTGCCGCTACACTCGCCGACTTCGGTGCAGACGTTATCAAAGTGGAGCAGAGCCACGGAGGCGACCCGTACCGTGAGCAGGGCCTCACCTTCTCGCAGATCAACCGTGGGAAGAGGTCTTATCAGATCGATCTCCGATTGGCCGCGGGCCGCGCTGAACTCGAGGGTCTGATCGAGGCAGCCGACGCACTCATCATCAACATGAGACGTCCCGGGCTGCAGGAGTTCCACCTTGAGTTCTCCGACGTGGCGACGGTCAATCCGAAGATCGTCTACTGCTGGGTATCCGGATGGGGCTCCGGCGGTGACCTAGAGAGCGGCGCTGGCGTCGACCCAATATTTCAGGCTGTCTCAGGCCTTGCTGACTCGAACGGAGGCTATTCGGGGGAGTTCCGCCTGATCCCCAGCGGCCTCCTCGACACGTACGCTGGAATGCAGGCGGCAGCTGGTGTCCTTGCGGCGCTGACCCGACGTGATAGGACCGGGCAGGCTCAGTACCTTGAAACCACGCTGCTGCGCAGCGCTATCCTCGCGCAGCTCGGCGAGTTCATGACTACTACCAGTCGGCCGCAGTCGCTCGGCCGTGATCCTGTTGGGCCGCGTGCGTTGGACCGTATCTATCGGGCCGACGACGAATGGCTCTACCTCTGCGTGACAGACGCTGCGGGCTGGCAGATCTTCACGGACCTTCTAAACAAACCCGAATGGATTTCTTCCTACCCTTCGGCCTTGGACGACGGCTATGCCTCTCCATTGAGCTTTGCGCTTTCCAAGGAATTCCTTACCCGCCCTCGGCAGCATTGGCTGGACACCCTGCTCGGTCTACCCTCGTCGGCGATCGCTGTCCCGGTGCTGCGGGCAAGGGACCTTATTGACGACCGCTTTGCAGGTGGAGGAATGTTCACGCAAGTTGAGGATGATCTGTGGGGCCAACTCTGGGAGCTGCGCAGGATGGTAACCGTAAGAGGCGTGACGGAACACTTCTACAGCGCTCCCCTTCTTAATGCTCGCTGAGCGGCGGATTTCCGAAAGGAGCGACCGGAACTGGCGCCACAGGTGAGATCCGCGGAAGAAAGTTGCATGGGAGGTACTTGTCAGAGTCTGGCTGGCGATCGCAAGTCAAGATTTACGTATACAATGAGCCGCTCCCGGATGACCCACAGTGTAAAGCAATCGCGAAACAGTTCCGACACTAGGAGAATATAGGAGAATAAATGCGAACAGAGTCAATAGGTTCGAGGCTACGCTGTGAGAGTTGCGGTGTGGAGGTGATTGTCGTTAAGTGGGAGAAACCTGCCAGCGTTACCTGTGACGACCAGCCACTGGTACCTGCAAGTCGTGAGCGTTCTAACCCGGTTCCTGATGTGTCCGCAGCGGTAGGAACAAAACTCGGGAAACGCTATGTCGATCAGAAGCATGCGATTGAACTGCTTGCAGTGCACGCCGGCCCTGGAACATTGAGGAGCGATGACGAACCTATGGAGATAAGTGCGCCGAAGCAGCTACCATCGTCGGACTGAACGATGCGCAGCGGCCCCCCTGACCTGTGCGATCGCGGAATAGCGGTGGCGATTGAGCTGGGCCGGATCCCTCTGCAGTATTCTGCGACTTTCGTATCAGGACCGGCTTATGTAAGGGATGGGAACGTGAATATGCTCGACAGCTATAGGTAGCCACCGCTTCAGAATGTTGCGGGCTTTGTTGGCGCCACTGCACACCTCTCCCGATTGGCTGGCTTTGGTAGAAAATGGTAGTGATGTGAGGTTGTTTTTCCGGACTCCTGGTGAGGGAACGCGCTCCGGCTCGTCAATGGGTAGGAAAGATGGCGTAACGGCACCTGTTATTCCATATTTTTGAAGGCGGGCTTTGCTAAGCGGAAGGTGCTAATGAATCTCTGTATTCTCCTCGACATGGCCGCTGATGGCTTCGGCGACCGTACTGTCGTCGGACATATTGGTTCAGGTCTGACGCCTGCGCGGATCCGCGAGCTTTCTATTGGTGGCGCAAGGATGATACGAGAGTGTGGAGCGGATTCTGTCGTGTATCTAGGTGTTAACGGACCGCTGTTCCCAATCGCATTGTTCTCGGCCGCACGCGCGGGCGTCCCATTCGTGCCCCTTAATTACCGACTCGGTGCGGACCAACTCGAGCCACTGCTGACCAACCATGCAAACGCGGTCGGTCTATGTGGACCGAAAGATGTCGGGAAATTGCTGCAAGTTGGTCTGAGATCACACCTGATGGACGACTGGTTGGCCAGGATTTCTACCCTGGCGTCGGATGAGGGTGATGAGGGTGATCTGATCGAACCAGAAAGTGCTGCGGTGATTATCTACACCAGCGGCACTACAGCGAAACCTAAAGGCGTGCTGATAAGGCACGAGAACCTAACTTCCTACGTCTTCGGCACGGTCGAGTTTGGCGTCGCCGATGAGATGGACAGCGCTCTGGTCAGCGTTCCGCCTTATCACGTCGCTGCCGTTGCTAACGTGACTACTAACCTATACGCGGGGCGGCGTGCAATCCTGCTTGAGCAGTTCGCTTCGTCTGAGTGGCTCACGACGGTCCGCGAAGAACGCATCACCAATGCCTTGGTTGTGCCGACCATGCTCGCCCGGATTCTGGATTCTCCTGAAGAGCAACTTGAGGTACCGTCCCTGCGCACGCTGGCATACGGGGGTGCCCCAATGCCCGCGCACGTCATTGAACGGGCATTGCGCCAGTGGCCACACGTCGATTTCGTGAATGCCTATGGCCTGACAGAAACCAGTTCGACCATTGCTGTGCTCGGTCCTGCAGACCATCGCGCTGCGATCACCAGCGACGATCCGAGGGTAAGCGCTCGCCTTCGCTCGGTCGGCAGGATCGTTCCAGGTGTGCACTTGCAGATTCGTGATGACGCCAGCAATGCCGTCGCTGTCGGTCAAGTCGGTCGAATCTGGGTGCGCGGAGACCAGGTTTCTGCGGAATACATCGGCAGGGGAAAGGAACTTGACCGCGACGGATGGTTCGACACCCGCGACCAAGGGTACCTGGACGAGGATGGTTATCTGTTCATCAGCGGCCGCGCGGATGACACGATCATTCGAGGCGGTGAGAACATAGCTCCGGCGGAGATTGAAGACGTCCTTCTCTCTCACGACGATGTAGACGATGCCGTCGTGGTTGGCATTCCGGACGAGGAGTGGGGTGAGCGTATTGAGGCGGCAGTTGTACTGCGCAAAGGTGCGACGGTGCTGCCCAGTGATGTTCGCGAGTACGTACGTGCCCGCCTGCGGGGATCCAAGACACCCGACCATGTAGCGGCGTGGGACGAGATCCCGCGCAGCGAAACCGGCAAGCTCATACGCCGTGCCGCTGCGGAGCGGATGGTCGCCCGCGGCGCCGGCCCCTCCGCCTCTTAGGCCATATGTGAGTAGACCGGCGGCGATCCCTTGTCCCACCGCAGCTCTCAGTACCTACCGCGGCCAGCGGCTGGGTCGGCCGAGGCCCCGATGACGGTCGGACTCGAGGACGCAAGCCTCGCCGCGAGGGCGTCGATGTCGCCAGGCGGCGCATCGAGGCCGACGAGCCCAAGAACCGGAGCCGTCATAGCGAGCCGGGCCAGCGTCGCCGACTTGGAGTCCGTTCTGGGACTAGAACACGTATTTTCGACCCAGGGTGTCATTCGCCACGTTCGCCTACCTGCGTGCGATCACCTGCAAGAAACTGCCCGAGGACGCAAGCCTGCGAGCGTGGCGCGCAGTTCCGTCGGCCACGGCCACGGCCACGGTATACTAGCTCGCCCACCGCGACCGTGTTGCCCGCTATCGACGATCATGATTGCCGCCAGCCCGGTCCAGGCTTCGAGAGGAGCACTGTTTCCGGCACTGCTTGGCGCAGCAGCTAATTACTGTCAATCCCAGGGCTTGGCGGCGAGCATTCCACGGTCGGTGGTCGGGGCGCGGAGGTGGTATTGCATGCTGGAGCGGTCATGAGCTTGACTATTGAAGCGCCAGACATGGGTTCGCTACTGGCAGATCCTGCTGGCGCCGAGACGCTCTCGGCCGCGACGGGCTGTCCGCTCGTGGTCGTCGAGGTTGCTGACGGCAGCAGTGGAAACGCCCTGGTGGGCCTTGATCTCATGACTGTGCCGTCTGTCGTCGTCGTGGTGGCCCGTGATCCAGCCTGCCTGCCACCGGGTGCGTTCGGAGCGGCCGATGTGATTCTGACCGAGGACGCCAGCGCCGGCAGGCCGTATACCGCACCGACTAGTGGGATCGCCTCCGCGCTCGCGCAGCTAGACGCCACGATAGGCACGCGGCCGGTCGCGGCGGCATCGCTTGCGCTGCTGCTGCGCAGCTCGGCCGGACTCCCGGTGCCAGCCGGTCTGATCGCCGAGTCGGCGGCCTACTCCGCCTTGCAGGAGGGCAGCGAGTTCCGGCGGTGGCGCGCGGCACATGGGCCGCGCCAGCCTGAGCGCGGTACTAGCCGGGTGCGCCTGGAGCGGTCATCTGATGGCCTAAGGATCACCCTGGCCCGCCCGGCTCGCCGTAATGCCGTTGACTGGAGGATGCGCGATGCGCTGGCCCGAGCCCTGGCCGTGGCCGTGAGTGACCCTACCGTCCAAGTGGTCCTAGACGCCGACGGACCGGACTTCTGCGCAGGGGGTGATCTCGACGAGTTCGGATCCCGGCCTGATCCGGCGCTAGCGCACCTGATCAGGCTCACACGCAGCCCAGCGCTGCTGATGCACCGGCTGGCCGAGCGCGCGACTGCTTATCTGCATGGAGCATCAGTGGGTGCCGGGATCGAGCTGCCGGCCTTCGCTGGGACGGTGCTGGCCTCGCCCGGCACTCGCATCGCCCTACCGGAGATCGGACTGGGGCTGATTCCGGGAGCGGGCGGCACGGTCAGCCTTCCGCGCCGCATCGGCCGTTGGCGCACTGCGTTCCTGGCGCTGAGCGGCCTCTCGATCGAGGCAGACCAAGCACTGGGGTGGGGCCTGATTGACGCGATCTATCCAGGGCCGTCGGGGCCTCGTCGAGGTGAGTCTGACCCGGGGGCATCTTGACCGGATACCAGTTGACATCTTCCTGCCTGCCGGACGCGCGGGCCGAGCGGGCGCATCTGGCCGGGTTGCTGCCTGCCGGAGTGCTGGCGGCTGAGCCGCCAGGTCCGCCGATCGCGGCGAGGGACGCCATCGTTTCAGGCGATACTGCCGATGTGGGGGCCTGCGCGGTGCTGTGGTGGGCGAGGTCCGGCCTGATGCAGCTGACCGGGCAGGCGGACGGTCCGCCGCTGGCACCATCGGCTCCGGTGATGGCGAGGGCTGCCGCGGTCACGGCCGGGATCGCCGAGCTTGCGGGCAGGTGTGGCAGGCACGTGGTTCTAAGTCCTGACGAGGTCTTTGCATATCGCGCTGGCATAAATGGCTGGCATCGGCAGGGCATGAACTCGGTGAACGGAACCTGTCGGCTCTTGCGTGCCGCCGATGGCTGGCTGGCGGTCAGCTTGTCCCGTCCTGAAGATGTCGCCAGCCTGCCGGCCGTACTTGGCCGTGAGCTGACCGCCGACCCGTGGGCCGAGCTGAGGGAACGCGCGGCGGCCGGACCGGGGGCCGACCTTGCCGCGATGGCTCAGATGGTCGGGATCCCTGCTGCGGTCCTGGCCAGCCAACGGCCTGCTGCGCTGCGGTTCAGCATGCTCGGCGAGCCGGGTAGAGCGCCCGGCCTGGTGCTCGACTTGTCGGCGATGTGGGCAGGGCCGCTCTGTGCGAGGATCTTGCACCAGGCTGGCTGGCGCGTGCTCAAGGCCGAGGACCTCCAGCGCCCGGACGGTGCGCGATCCGGTCCGGCGCAGTTTTACGCGAGCCTGCACGCGGGCATTCCGACTGTCCAGCTGGATTTCAACTCGCCTGATGGACGAGCAGAGCTGATCAGGCTCGCTGGCCAGGCTGGGGTTATCGTGGAGAGCAGTAGGCCGCGCGCGCTGCACGCGCTCGGCCTGATAGCCGAGAATTGGCTGTGTGCCGCTCCCGGCCGGATCTGGATCTCGATCACCGGGTATGGCCGTGAGGATCTGCAGCATCGGGTCGCCTTTGGCGATGACGCGGCCGTCGCCGGCGGCCTCGTCGCTTACAACCAGGACGGCTCGCCGGTGTTCTGCGGCGACGCGATCGCCGACCCCCTGACCGGCCTACATGCCGGGCTGGCCGGACTAGCGGCACAGGCGGCGGGCGGCGGCTGGCTCGTCGACGTCGCGATGGCGGGAGTGTGTGCTGACCTGATCCGCCCCGCGATTGCTCCGGTCCTCACGCACGAGGTTCGCAAGGCGCAGCAGGGCTGGGCAGTGTGGCATGAAGGCCTTGGCGAACCTGTGCTCGTGTCATGAACAACAGCCAGATCACGATCTTGATCAGGAACGTGGCCGTGGGAAGCCGGTCCGGCCTGGATGTACGCGTTGGCCGGGAGGTGATCCTTGCAGTCGGCTCGTCCCTCACTCCACGCCAGGGCGAGCAGGTCCTGGACGGGGCGGGCGGTGCGCTGATCCCCGGACTGCATGACCACCACGTGCACATCCGCGCTGCGGTCGCCCGGCGCTGGTCTGCCGACGCGTCCGTGGCCGCAAACCCACCTGCCTTCGATCAGATCGTGTCAGCGGCTGCCGTGCCGACCGGCCATGACTGGCTGCGCGTGATCGGCTGGGACCAGCACGCCCACGGTCCGCTGGACCGGTATCGGCTAGACGCCCTCGCCGGGGCGGTTCCCGCCCGGGTCCAACACCGTAGCGGCGCGATGTGGGTGCTGAACTCGGCCGCCATTGAACAGGCCGGCGTTGCTCACTGCGACCTGACTGGCATCGAGCGCGATCACCGCGGCACTCCGACCGGCAGGCTGTTGCGGCTCGATGCCTGGCTGCGTGACCGGATCCCGGCCGGGTCGCCCGCCTCGTTCGAGGCGGGCATAGCCGAATACACCGCGAAAGCAGCCCGGCTCGGTATTACCGGCTTCACCGATGCGACGCCAGACCGAGACCGAGCCGAGGTTGCGGATTTTTCCCGGCTGGCTGATGCCGGTGTCGTGCGGCAGCGGCTAGTGCTGATGGCACCGCCGGGAATGCCAGCGCCAGTCCAAGCGGGAGCGGCTGGCCGCGTGACACTAGGGCCGGTCAAACTCATCCTCGACGACGTTGCCCTACCCGGCGTCGCCGAATTGTCAGCAACCATCGCGGCGGCGCACCAGGCCGGCTCCGCCGTAGCGCTACACTGCGTTACCGCTGAGCAGCTTGTCATTGCCGTTGCCGCTCTGGAGCAGGCAGGGCCGTCTGGTGATCGCATCGAGCACGCGAACATTGTGCCGACTGGATACGCCGAACGGCTGGCTCGCCTGAGGCTGGCTGTCGTGACGCAGCCAGGCTTCATCGCCGCTCGCGGTGACAACTACCTGCGGGACGTGCCGCTGGACGAGCATAAATGGCTGTATCCATGCGCTAGCCTGATCCGCGCCGGCGTCTCAATGGCCGCGGGCACCGATGCCCCGTTCGGACCGTCCGATCCCTGGGTGGGCATCGCCACTGCGGTGACCCGCCGCGCCTCGTCCGGCCGCATAGTCGGCGCAGCCGAGCGCACATCACCAAGCCAGGCCTTGCGCCTTTTCCTGGCCACGCCACACGACATTACCCAGACGCGTACGATCGCGCCCGGCCAGCCCGCTGATCTCTGCCTGCTCCACCTCCCCCTGCGCGAAGCCCTCGCTCAGCCGACGGCGGGGGTAGTCCGGGCAACCCTGATGGCCGGGCAACTATTCGTATAACCGCTTGCCGGGGTCGGCATGCGCGCCGTCGGCTTCCTCCGCATGAAGCGGGGCTGGTTGGGGCATCATATATCCCAGATTCTGGGATGGCTGTGAGCAGGAGGAACTGCGCGAAGCCCTCAACACCCGCGCCCAAGCTCCCGAGGAATCCAGTGCCGACCTGAACGGCCGCGCCGACATCTGGGCGGGGCATGCGGCGAGGGTTACCACCCCGTCAGCGGCGAGGCGATACAGCGGTGTATCGCGTCGGCTCAAACCCATCGCTCCAGATTCGTGCAGTTGTAAATGAGCTATTCGTCGCCCACGGTACGTTATCCACTCCAGGGAGCCATCCGCGCTGGAGGTACCCACCGGCACTGTCCGGGTCCGAGCACTATCGGAAAGCCGATGAGCTGCTCGCCGATATCGAGGCGGACCCGGCCCTATCACTTTAACTGCGTCACGTGAAGTTCGGGTGCCGCAGTCGAGCTATTTCATCGCCACCGCGTTCGGCGGTGAGCCGACGCCGCCGGTGAGCATCATCGGGTTCGAGACGACCATGAACTCCCACACGCCGTCGGCAGTGCAGTCCTCGGCCAACGCGTCGAGTGACCACATCTCGCCAAGCGCGAGGCCGACGAGCGGGACCAGTTGACGGTGCAGCATGCCGCTGTGCGCCGTCCGTCCTTCGCCGACAGCCTCGGCCTCCGTGAGGAACGGGGAGCTGTCCGCGACCGGGTACGCCTCCACGGCTACGTTGTCCGCAGCGACAACCGCGAACTGGCGATCCCAGAGCCACGCCAGCATCTCCTCGGACTGCTCGAGCCCTGGATTCACCAGCGAGGCTGAAAGGCGCTGGCGCTCCTCGGCGTCCTGGGCTAGTACCGCCTTCAGCCAACCGGTACGGAAAAGCAGGATGTCACCGGGTTCGAACTCGACCTGCTGTTCGGCGGCTACCCGCTCCAGATCAGCGACGCTGATCGGCTCCGGGGACATGTGGTCGAGGATGCGCCCCTGGCTGCGGAAATAGCGGTCGACGTCGAGCAAGATGCCACGGCCCGCGATGCCGTGCTCGGCCCACCGCTGCACGCCGAGCTGAGGGTTGCCGACCGTAATGTCCTCACTTCTGGCACCGTTGTAGAAGCCGTGCTGGGGATGACGGAAGTGGCGTAGACCGTCGAGTTGGCTGGTCCCCTGCAGATAGAAGTTGTTGAGTCGGTCGTCGCGATGATTGTCGTTGAGCGCAAAGATGATGTGCTCCATCGCGCCACGTTTGGGCGACAACGCCGGGTCGAAGGCGTTGAGCGGGATGTCAAGGCTGAACACGGCACCGCGCCTGACCAAGGTGCTCGCCCGAAGGACACGCTCGGCCGTCAACAGATTAACGGTGCCGATGTCGTCCGCCTCGCCCCACAGTCCCCAGGTCGACCCCGCGGGTGCATCGGTTCGTTGCTTAAGTTCGGCGTAGCTCTTCATCCAGATGCCCCCACATAGGTCAGCACGTCCACGACGGTGATGCCGTGGCCGCTGCGGTGAACCAGTACCGGGTTGCATTCGATGACCGCGATTTCCGGATGGTTGTCGAGCTCTTGCCGCAGGCCGGTGGCAAACTCGATGAGCGCGGCCACGTCCGCCTGCGGTGCGCCCCGCCAGCCGGCCAGCAGTTGGTGCAACGGCGAGCGGCTCAACTGCTCGGGCCACCACTCGGGCGGCCCGGTGAGGATCGCGCTAAGGCCAGTGAGCTCGACCAGCAAGCCGCCAGTGCGGCACACCACGACGACACCGCTCTCGCGATCGCGGATGCACGAGACCATCAGTTCGATCCCGTGACCGGCCATCGCCTGCACAACGATCTCGTCGGCGCCGCTGCGCTCCCGTACGCGCTCGAAGGCCTGCTGCGTTTCGGCTTCCGATGAAAGGCCGATCTCAACCGCACCGATCTCGCTGCGGTGCGCGATCACCGAGCCCTCTGACTTGATCGCGACCGGCCAACCCATCTCGGTCGCGGCCGCAACGGCCTCGACCGCGGAGCCCACCGCAACGGTCCTGGCTAGTACGCGGCCGAGAGAATCGCCGAGCAACTCGACCGATCGGATCAACCCGAGCTGACGGCCCGGCACCATGGGGTGTGAATCAGCTGGAACGTCGCCGGAGGGCCGGTCGGCCGGCGTCGGCTCGAACGGCCGCCCGGCCCAGATGTCCAGGGCGCGAACGGCCGCAAGCGCGTTGGGCGCGACGGCGATGCCGCGTTGAGCCAGCGTGCTGGCCTGACTGGGTGAGAATCGCTCCTCAGGGGAGAGGTGCGCCAGCACGGTGGGCGTCTGGCCGACGGCCAGGGTGTTGGCCAGCGCGTCGTAGTCGTGGGCCAGAGTGCTGATGACGCAGACCAGCGCGTCGGTGCCGGGCGACCGGGCGCTGGTCTCGATCGCGTTCTGGAAGACCGACGAGTCGCCGAGGGTGGGAACGTCGAGCGGGTAGACGGCATCGGCGGTGGCCGGAACGATCTGCTGCAATAGATCGCGGGTGAGTCCGTCCAGCTTGGCCAGATCCAGGCCAGCCGAGGTGGAGATCGCATCCACCGCCATCACGCCCCACCCGCCCGACACCGTGACGATACCGACCCGCTTCGGACCGGTAGGGCCCGTCGGCGCGAGCACGCCGAGGACAGCCAGCACGCTGAGCAACTCGTCGAGTGTGTCGACCAATTCGACGCCGGCGTTACGCAGCGACGCGCGGGCAAGCTCGGTACTTCCGACCGTTCGACCGGTGTGGCCGAAGGCCGCGGCCGCGGCCGCGGGGGAGGAGGCCACCCTTAGCGCGACGACCCGCTTGCCCGTGCGCTCGATGCCGGCGGCCAGCAGAGGAAGGTTGTGCGCATCTGTGATGCCTTCGAGGAACAGGCCGACCACCTGGCAGTCGGGTTCGTTCAGCAGCGCGGCCGCTGCTTCGACGGCGTGGATGCTCAGCTCGTCGCCGGTACTGATCCAGTGACTCAACCCGACGCCGCGGCGGACGAGGCCGAGCAGCAAGGCATTGCCGATGGCGCCCGACTGCGTGATGAGACCGACCTTCCCGGGGCGGGGCCGGTCGGTCAGGAGCACGCTCGAGAAGCAGAGCGGCGCGTTGGACGCCGTGCTCAGTACGCCGGTGCAGTTCGGTCCGACGATGCGGAGCCCGGGATTGGCCGCGAGCATCGACTCGAGCTCCGCCCGCTGCGCCGCTCCGGATGCGCCCTCGAAGCCAGAGGCGATGACGATCGCCCGCATTATTCCGTTGTCGGCACACGCCTGCAGCGACTCCACCACGTTGCGGGCCCGGACCAGCACCAGCGCCACGTCGGCCGGACCGGCCGCCTCGAGGTTGGCGACGACCGGGAACCCTTCGAGGTGGGCGCCGGCGGAACTGGGGTTCACGACCACGACTTCGCCGTCGAACCCCCACTCCCGCAGATACCGGGCCGGGCGAGCCGAGATAGTGTTCCCCCGACGCGATGCGCCCAAGATGACCGCCCGACGCGGATGCAGGATCGGCCGCAGCAGCGACTGCACCGATTCGTGGTCCTGTGTGGGGAGCTGGGCGATACCTGCCGGATCCATCGACATCTTCAGCCCTTCCGGTGTCTATAAATGGTCGCGGACCAGACCAGGTTGGCCAGCCGAATGCCCTTGCCGGGCGCCCGCCAGGTTCGACGTACGGAACCTAACCCCGATTCGTCTGATAGTAAAATGGGTTCACTCAGAAAAGATAGGGTTTCGCGCTCTTCGACGCACCGAGTGCGCCGTCGCCGCGACCCGTCGGCCCTAGCCTCAATCCACTGCCGGAGTAGCGCGGTTTGCGGCTTGGCAACTGAGAGGTGCCCTCTGAACTGGGAGGATAGGAGTTGATGAAGCTTCTGTGGGGCAGATCTAGAGAACACTCGCCAGATGCGATTGGGGCGTGATCTGCCTAAGATCTCTGCGTGCTTTGGTGATGCGAATCTGATGTCGAGGGGCAGGCCTTGTCCCACTAATGGCCCTGGCCGAGCGGGCGGGCCTCCGGCCCTGCCCGGCGAGTACGTGCGGATCGTTGATGCTTGCAGGGCCAACGTCGCGGTCAGGGCCGACTGCTTGATCGCGGGGATGGCCGTCGGCGCTGACTGCATCGATGACATGGACATCCTGCGGCACGGGGCGATGGGCGTGCTGTTCGCCGGGATAAGGGCGCCGGCGACGCTGGAGTCGTTCCTGTGCGCCTTCACCCCGGTGCAACGTGGGCTAGATGGAGAAGGTCAGCCGGCAGTTGCTGGCCGGGCTGGCCCGCCGCGCCGCTACTCCCCGATGATCGCCGCCACTAGGCGGCGGCGCGGCAGGCGTCGGCACCACCCGCGCCGCGTCGCTGCGCTGGCTGAGGCGATCGGCGCCGCGCCAGGCTGCGTGCACCGGCATCATCGTCGGCGGGAGGGATGCTGGGTACTGCAACGCGGCGGTATGCCACGCCGCCATTCACGGCGGCGCGGTTCTCGGTCACCGCGCCGATGAACCCCGCGGTGAAAGCGGCAATCGCCTCGATCTAGGAGGACTCCTGGACCACTATCTACTCCCCCCCGCTATCCGGGACGACCAAGCCGACGTGCCGGGTCTCCGACTCCGAGGTCGCCGAGACCGCATACACCGCTCACCTCTGCGAAGGGCCGGGCGGTCATCGCCCGACCGGTCATCCGCCGGGGTCCGCGATCAGAATCACAGGGCCAAGGGCCAGAGCGGGGTGTTCACGGTGTTCACGGTGTTCCGCTACCGCCCGGTGTTCACCGACGCCCCGTTCACACTCCAGGCCGAGGATCAGCACCGCGACCGCGCAGCAAGGTAAGAATTGCCGGGCTGCAACGCAGTGTGGTGCGCCATTGCCGCCGACTGGAGATAAGCCCCTCGGGGTGGTACATGACTCCCTTGGGATTGCTGGTGGTCCCGAGGTGTAGTTGATCGCCATCAGGGCCCGCTCATCGACCACGATCCGCTCGGCCGGCAACGTCTCGGCCGGTAGCCAGGCCTCGTACGACTCACTGGGCCCGTTCTCGGCCGCGGTCCCACACGATAATGCGGACCCGATTTCCTCGGTCAGCCAACCGGCTGCGTCCGCGAACTCGATCGTCGCGATCAGCAATCGAGCCCCGTAGTACTCCATGATGTACTGCATCTCGCCCCGGCTGATCGTGATCGGCACCAAGACGGCGCCGCGGGCGGGTCCACCGTTCTGCAACTCCAGCATGACTTGGCTGTTCGTCACGAGCGCGGCGGCGCCGTCGCCCGCGCCGACATCGCTTGCGGCCAGGGCGCTCGTCAGGCGGGGGGGCAGCGCCCCGCAAGTTCGCGGTAGAGCAGGACGTAGATCGGTTCCTTCATCGCAACGTCGAGGCCGTCCGGCTTGTCGGGCATCAGGAACCTGCGCATGCCGACATAGTGCACAGTAAATCGGGCACGTTGTCATCGAGGACCGCGATCACCTCGGGCATCTTGCCCGGATTCCGCTGAAAAATATTTTGCGGGCGGTTCGTCGGTGAAGGCGCTGGCTGGCATCTACCCTCGCTTTCGCGCTGGGCGGAGGTGCTGGGGGCCGCGAGGCTGGGCGGCGAACGGGCCGACCCGACTGTCGGCCGAACAGTCCGTGCCGAGTTCGACTGAAGCGACGATTTATCTGTCAGAAAAGAGCAAACCGAGAAAGGTGCCGGCGATTCCGGCTCGACGGCCCTAGCCCGGCGCTACGCGGATGTTAATGGGGGCCTCGGGATGCTTAACCATCCGTTCGGGGAGATGCTTGACGTCAGCTGAGTTGCACGCCTTCGCCCCGTACGTAGAGCCGGGTGATGGGGGTGGTGTCGAGTCTGGGTTGATGGCAGGTTCTTCCTCACCGTGCAGGATCCGGCAGCATGTGTCCTTGGTGATGACGGTGACTAGCTTGTCTGTCCGCGCGGGTCAGCTGAAACTAGGGCTTTTACTCAGAGAGAAATGGGGCTAAGTTGCATTTACCTAGATCAGAAGGAGTGCACATGGTTAAGGCCTTGGGCCTGGCGCCGTCGCTCGAGGAAGACTCGATCCGTGGTCTCGAGGCGCTGGTCGGCCAGGAGATCCGGCTCGAGCCCTACAACAACGAGGCGACGCGCGACACGATCCGCCACTACGCGCTCGGCATCGGCGACGACAACCCGCTATGGTGCGACCCGGGCTACGCGAAGTCCGCGGCTTACGGCGGTCTGATCGCGCCGCCGACTTTCCTCTACAGCGTGTTCGACGGCGCGATCGGCGCCGGACTGCCCGGTGTGCAGCCGATCTACGCTGGCACCGAATGGCAGTTCGGCCGTCCCGTGCGACGAGGCGAGGAGATCGTGCCAAGCGCGGTCTTCGGGCCGGTCAAGCGGCTGAGCGGGCGTACCGCATCGGAGATGCTTCTGCAGTCGACCGATGTCACCTATCGGGTCGGCGACGAGGTGGTTGCGACGGCGCGGGCGACGACGTTCCGGGTTCCGCGCTCGGCCGCGGGCGGCGGGCTGAGTTACGAACCGCGTGATGAGTACGAGTACTCCGATGAGGAGATCGAGCGAATCCGGACCGACGTCAAGGCCGAGTACCGCCGCGGTTCGGAGAAGCTCGACGTCGCCGCCCTGGAGGTCGGTGAGGTGATCCGGCCGGTGGTTAAGGGGCCGATCGACCGGATCACCATGACTGCCTACTACGCGGGCTGCATCGGCTCTCCAGGCTACAAGGCCTGTGAAGTCGCCTGGAAGTACCGCGACTGGGCGATCAACACTCCAGAATTGCTGCCCAGCAACTATGACCCCAGCTATTTCGCCGAGACCGTCCTGCCCAGCTTGGGGCATCAGGACACCGACGTGGCGCGTGAGATCGGTATGCCTAACGCCTACGATAACGGGCCGCAGCGGTGCGGGTGGTTCGCCCACGCCGTCACGAACTGGATGGGCGACGAGTCCCGCCTCGAACAGCTGACCATCCGGTTGAGCCGGCCCGATCTGTTCGGGGACACCGTCCGGATCGGCGGCGAGGTCGTGGGGACCGAGCTCACCGATGCGTTCGGCTATGCGGACGTCGAGCTGACCGCGCACAACCAGCTGTCCGAAGTGGTAGCGACCGGAACCGCGCGGGTGCGGGCCGCGCGCTAGCGTCTGGGTCGGCACCGACCGAGCGGTTCAACGTGGCGCTCTTCGCGGGAGAGACATCGTGGATATCAACGAGCAGTTGGTGATCGACGCGCCGGCCGAACCGGGTCTGGCCGATCATCTCGGACCCGGCGCAGATCGCGGCATGCTTTCCAGGCGCAGAACTCGACGACGCGACCAAGGACGGCCCTTATCGCGGCCGGATCACGGTCCGGTTCGGCCCGACCCGCGCCACGTTCAACGGGCAGGCCTCGTTCGAGTTCGATCACGACGGCCGGCGGGGCACGATCGTCGCCCAGGGGCGGGACCGGCGCGGCTCGACCCGCGCCAGCGCTAACGCGGATGTGAGGTTGCTCGTCGATGACGGTTCCGCGCAGCGGTGTGTGGTTGCGATCATCGGAGAACTGGAGGTAGCTGGTCCGCTGTCCGGGTTCGCCGAGGCCGGCGGCGTCCATGTTGCGCGGCTGCTGTTCGCCGATTTCGGCGTGCAGGTCGCCGAACGGGCCAAGGCGGAGGCGAGCGCGCCGGCCGAGCCGCGTCCGTCAACGGCGATCGGGAGTCCAAGATCACCGGGCGGGATCGCGTCGTCGGCTGTGCCGGAAGTCGCGTCGCACCCGCCTCCCGCGTCCAACTCGCCCCGGCGGGCCGAGAAGTCGCTGTCCGGGTTCGTGGTTCTCCGTCGCCTGGTGGGTCAATGGCTGCGTGCTCGGCTGTGCGGGCGGAGCGGACGGCGGGTCTAGACTTCGCCGGTTGACTCTCGAGCGTGTTTCTCTGACATCGAATTCGCCTATGCGGATCGTCAGGAATCCAGGCCTAGATGGGATTCTTACTCTTGACTTCGAGAGGAATTATTGCCAGAGTAAAACCCTGTACTCCGAGCGATGAGGATTCACGATCGAACAGCCAGAGTCCGGGCCAACGGCGGACGGTGGCCAGGCAGGATCGGTGTCCGTCAACTCCGTAAAGGGAGGGTTTCGCGAGTGACTGCCGAGTTGAGCAGAGTGGTCCAGTCCGACCAGACCTTCCTCTTCGGCCCGGGCTGTGCACGGGAGCCGCTGGGCGAGGAGATCGCACAACGCAGGTGGCGCCGGGTGGCGTTGCTCGCCAGCAATTCAGCGGTGCAGTCCGGAGCTCGCGACGATCTGATGCGGCTCGCGCTGGCAGGTGTCGAGGCCGTTGTGGTCAACGAACCGATCGCTGGCCACGCGCCGATCGCCGACTCGGAAAGGATCGCGCGGCACCTCGCCGGGGGAACGCTGGACGCCATCGTCGCGCTAGGCGGCGGCAGTGTGAGCGACACCGCGAAGGCGGTGTCGATCCTGCTGGCCGAAGGAGGTCGCCTTGAGGAACACTGCAGCGAGTTCCGGCCGCCCGATACCTTCGTGAACCGGGTTCTGAGCTGCCCGAAGATCCCGGTGGTGGCCGTGGCCACAACGCTGTCGGGGGCCGAGGTCACTCCCGGCGGCGGCGCGACAACGGCGTCCGGCGTCAAGCGCACGTTCTGGGATCCACAGGTCGCTTGCCGGATCATCGCGTACGACACCGAACTCATCGGCAAGGTGCCGTCCGACATCCTGGTGTCGACGTCGATGAACGCTCTCGCTCACTGCGCCGAAGGGCTGTATTCCCGGACGAGCAATCCGATCTCCACGGCGCAGGCGCTGCACGCGGTCCGGTTGCTCTCTCGGGGACTTCGTTCGGTAGCCATCGAGCCCGACGCGGGAGGAGCGGACACGGGCGGCTCACCGCTCCCGGACCCCATGAGCGAGCTCGCGGCCGGCGCAGCGCTCAGCGGTCTTGTGATCTCCAACGCGCGGGTGGGTCTGCACCATGCCATCTGCCACGTCCTCGGCGCGCGCCTCGCACTGCCGCACGGGGTGGCCAACTCGGTGATGCTGCCGCACGTACTCCGCTTCAACGAGCCGGAGACCGCGTTCCGCCCAACGCGACCTGAGCGAGGCGATGGGGCGCCCCGGGCTGCCCGCCGGCGATGTCGTCGCCGAACTGCAACGTGCGGTCCGGGCGCCGAGGCGCCTGCGCGACTTTGGGGTCCGCGAGGATCAGCTCGACGGCATCGCGGCCGGCACGATGCAGGACCGCGGGCTGTTCTTCAACCCTCGCCGTGTCTCCGGGCCCGAGGAGATTAGCGGCATCCTACGGGAGGCATGGTAATGCCCTAGGCTCTTAGCTCAACGGGGCGCGAGGTTTGATTCTTTTGTCGCCTTCAACGCTCTTCAGGGGTGCACATGGCGCAGGCGCCGGATTCCACGGATGGGTCCCTGCCAGGAACCGACGAATACCTAATCGGTTCCAAGCTACGAGAGTGGCGGCTCGCGGCCGGACGGACGCTAAGTGACATCGCGGAAGCGTCGTCGCTCTCGATTGGGTACATCAGCCAGGTCGAACGGGGGATGGCCAATCCGTCGCTCGAAACGCTTAAGCGTCTGGCCGACGAACTCGATCATCGGGTGGGCGAGCTGTTCATCGAGCCCAACGCCGAGTCCACGCCGTCCCGGTACGCGGTCACTCGACGCGGGAAGCGTAAGCAGATTTACTTTCCTGGATCGGGCATCTTGAACGAGCTACTCAGCCCGGACCTGAAGCACCAGATGGAAGTGATCTGGGTCCAGGCACCGGTCGGGGCCGAGAGCGGCGATCATCCCCACTCCCACGAGGGCGAGGAGTGCGGATTCGTGTTCACTGGCGAGATGATCCTCCGGATCGGCGGGGACGAGGTCGTCCTGGGTGCCGGCGACTCGGTGTATCTCGACTCGTCGACGCCACACCGCTGGAGGGCGGCCGGCAAAGAGGATCTCCAGGCGATCTGGCTGATCACTCCACCCAGCTTCTAGACAAGCGGTCACGGGCGAGCGCTGAGCACCCCTCGGTTCGGTCCGGCTGCTCCGGGCCGAACGGCTGTATCTGCCTACCGAAGGCGGGGGTCGGCAGCGAACTCGGTCGTTACATCAATCGAAATAGGTGGTGCACCGTATGAAAGGTTACGAGGCTCTGGCAAAGGCCTTTGCCGGGGAGAACGTCAGCGCGCTGTTCGGGCTCATGGGTGACGGCAACATGTATTGGATGGCCGCCATGGCGACCCAGCCCGGAATTCGGGTCGTACATGCACGCCACGAGAGCGCGGCGGTCGCGATGGCCGACGGCTGGTCCCGCATGAACGGAGACATCGGCGTCTGTTCGGTAACCTGCGGTCCCGGGCTTACCCAGATCGGTACATCGCTGACTGCGTCGGCTCGGCACGAGACGCCGATAGTCGTGTTCGCCGGCGACACCCCCCTGACTGCACGTTTCCACCTGCAGGCCTTCGAGCAGCGCGCCTTCGTCGAGTCAACCGGGTCGATCTATCTGCACAGCACGAGCGTCGACAACCTGGTCCAGGACGTGCAGCTCTCCTTCTTCCGCGCGCGCACCGAACGCAAGCCGGTCGTCCTCGGCGTTCCGTACGACCTGCAAGAGCGGGAGTTCACCTGGGACCTGGAGTACACGCCGTCGATCGATTTGGTGCCGGTCGCGGCGGTGGTGGCTCCCGATCCGGGCGGTATCTCCAACGTAGTCCGACGGCTGAGGCGGGCCGAGCGTCCAGTGATCCTCGCCGGCCGGGGCGTGGTGGCCGCCGAAGCGCAGGTCGAGCTGGAGCAACTGGCCGAACGAACGGGCGCGGTGCTCGCGACGTCGTTGCGGGCCAAGGGCCTCTTTGACGGGAATCCGCGGAACCTCGGCGTGGCCGGGGCATTCTCGGCGGACGCCGCGCGGGCGCTGTTGACCGAGGCAAACCTCGTCGTGGGATTCGGTGCGCGCATGGGCTACTTCACCACGGAGGCCGGATACCTCTTCCCGGACGCGGACCTCGTTCAGATCCAAGTCAACCCCGCCGGTTGGATCGACGGTCAGCGGGTGGCCGATATCGCACTGACCGCCGACGCGAAGCTTGGTGCGCAGGCGATTCTCGACGCTTTGCGGGCAAGCGACGCGGTGCGCGGCTTCACGCTCGAAGAGATCGCCGCCGCACGAGTGCCCTTCCCGACGCCGCCGCCCGGAAGCCCGGGTGAGCTGGACACGAACGCGGTCATGGTGGCGATCAACGACGAGGTGCCGGCGGACTGGCAGATCGTCATCGGGGCGGGTCACTTCTGGAACTTCGCAGTGGACTGGCTGAGCGGCCGCCGTCCCGAGCGCTACGAATACACTTACGACTTCGGTGTGATCGGCCAAGGCCTTCCCACCGCCATGGGCGTCGCCGTCGCCGATCCGAACCGGCCTGTCGCGCTGATCGAGGGCGACGGCAGCCTTATCATGAACATCCAGGAACTGGAGTCGTTGGCCCGCCACCGGATCCCACTCCTCGTCCTGTGCATCAACGACGGCGCTTACGGCGCCGAGGTGCACAAGATCCGCTCAAAGGGGCTCTCGGCCGACGAAGCCATCTTTGGTCGCCCCGACCTGGGCGCCGTGGCGCGCGCGTTCGGGGCGGTCGCCGAGACGATCACCGAGGTCGAGCAGCTGCGCAAGGCGATCACCGCGTTCAAGGCCAATCCCGCTCCCACCGTCCTCGACATCCACGTCTCACCCGACGTGATCTGCCGCCAATACCAGCGGCTCTACTTCGGCCGGGCGAGCTAGTCACTCCGATGGGACGTAGACGCCCTGGGACGGTCGGCGGAGTTTGGGGTCGGCGGACATGACAAGAAGAACCTTTCGGGAACTGCGCGAGCGGACCGATGCCCCGCCCGGTTCGGCGTGGGGGCTCTGGGGCGACGGCGACCAGTGCGGCACGGTCAATCTCCTGACTCCGGAGCGAGTGCTCGCCGGCGCCGGGTCGATTCGGGAGGGCCTGTTGTTCCCACTCGATATCCCGCTCGACGCCTTCGATCCGGCGCTGGTAAAGACCCGGGGTTCGCCGATCCACGTGATCGAATGGAACGATGACCGGTTGTCCGATCGACTTGATGACTACTACCTGCAGAACACCACGCAGATCGACGGACTGCGGCATGTCAGGCATCCGGACTTCGGCTTCTACAACGGCGTCCCAGATGCCGATGTCGCCGAGGGGACGGCCGCGCTCGGGATCCAGAACTGGGCGCAGCACGGTCTGGTCGGGCGCGGGGTCCTCGTCGATGTTGCGCGTCATCTCGCGGATACCGACATGGCGCTCGAGCCGACGACGGCTCGGGCGATCACTCTCGCCGAGCTGACGGCCACCATCGAGGCACAGGGCAGTGAGCTCCGGCCAGGCGACATGCTCCTGCTGCGAACCGGCTGGCTCGCCTCGGTGCTCGGCCAGTCCGACGAGCAACGAATGCGGTTCCGTGGATCTATGGCTTCGGCCGGACTGGAACAGTCCGAGGATCTGCTCGCGTGGTTGTGGGACGAGCAGTTTTCAGTCGTCGCCGCGGACAATCTGGCGGTCGAAGTGTTTCCGGTACCGGAGGACTCGCCGTTCGTCCTGGACTCCGAGCGGCGTTCGGGACTTCGGACCGCGCAGCGCGGGATGTTGCATCGCATGGTGATCCCGCTGCTGGGCATGGCACTGGGCGAGCTGTGGAACTTCGAGGAGCTTGCCCGGCACTGCGCGGCCACAGCCACGTGGGATTGCATGGTCGTCGCCTGCCCGTTGGCGCTCGTGGGAGGGGTCGGTTCGCCGGCCAACGCCATCGCGATCAAGTAGCCCGGCTGCTGATCTTCGCAGCTTCCCAGAGCCGCTGACGGTTGTAGAGGCAGAGTCCGGTTGCCTCATCATCAGTGCTCGCACTGATCAGATCTGCCCCGGAACGTCGATGCCGATCAGTTTTCTTTCCTGACAGAGAAATAATCGGTGATGGTCTTTTCTGACAGAGAAACTTGTGGTTGACTGTGCCGAAATAAACCAGCCGAAATAAACCAGTGGTCAGCCCATCGAGTCGCACGGCCTATCGGCAGTGTGCTCCTCGTTCGCAGCCGATAGCTCAGCCATGCCGAGATCGATCGGACGGAGGAACCAACGTCATGCCGGTAAGCCCCCGTCCCCTCGACGTGCAAGGACAGACCGAGATAGGCGGCGCGGGCGGTGCAACCGCCCGCGCGGTGATCCTAGAGATCGACGACGTGCACGTCAGTCTCGGCGGTCAGGAGATCCTGCACGGGGTGTCGATCGAGGTGGGGGCAGGCGAAGTCGTCGGCCTGATCGGGCCGAACGGTGCCGGCAAGTCGACCGTCATCAACACGATCTGCGGCGTCTGGAAGGCACGCCAGGGCGCGGTGAAGTTGGCCGGCCGGGACGTAAGCCGCTACTCGGTAACGCAGCGTGCCCGCTTGGGAATCGGCCGCACCTTCCAGATCCCTCGGGTCACAGAGAACCTCACGGTGGAAGAGGAAGTCGTGCTCGGACTGCGGCCGCACCGACTGGTAGACCAGGTGTGGCTGACCCGGCGGCTCACGCCCAAGCTGACCGGGGCGCTGACCTCGGTGAGCATGCTCGAACGCTCTCGCGATCTCGGGCGCGACCTTACCCTCAGCGAGGTCCGCCGGCTCGAGGTCGCCCGAGCCGTCGTCGCCGAGCCGAAGGTCGTGCTGGCCGACGAACCGGCCTCGGGCATGTCGAACCGCGAGAGCCAGGCGCTGGGCCGGTTGTTCCGGCAGATGGCCGCGGACGGTGCGGGAATCCTGCTGGTGGAGCACAACATTCCGTTCGTACGAGCCATCGCCGACCGTCTCGTCGTACTCGACTTGGGTCGGGTCATCGCGGCGGGCGGCGTGGACAAGGTGCTCGCCGACCGCCGCGTCGTGGAGGCCTACCTTGGAACCGAGTGAGTACCTCACCGTGACCGACGTCCACGCGGGGTACGGGGTGAAGCGAATCCTGCGCGGAGTCTCGCTGGCCGCCGAACGGGGTCAGATCGTCCTAATCCTCGGGCCCAACGGGGCCGGTAAATCGACATTGCTCAAGTGTCTCAGCGGTGCCCATCCGGTCGGCGCAGGCGACATCCGGTTCGAGGGAGCGTCCATCCGGGGGCGCTCGTCCTACCGCCGCGCGCGCATGGGCATAGCCTGGGCGCCGGAGGGTCGCCCGGTGATCCCGCAGCTGAGCGTCACCGAGAACCTTAACTTGGCCACGTTCGCGACCAAGGCCCGCCCGTCCAGGGAAGCCACGTTCCGGCGCTACCCGCAGCTGCGCGCGCTGGCCGGGCGTCGGGCCGGCACGCTGAGCGGTGGCGAGCGGCAGATGGTCGCCCTGGCACGCGCGCTCGAAGCGAACGCCAAGCTGTTGCTCCTGGACGAGCCCTCACTCGGGCTCGCGCCCAAGGTCTTCCAGGACACTGTCCGCGAACTCGCCGCGCTCCGGGAGGACGGCATGACCTGCGTGATCGTCGAGCAGCGCACGGCGTTCGTGGTCGACCTGGCCGACCGGATCTACCTCCTGCTGGACGGACAGCTCCATCTCTCCAGCGCCGAGTCCATAGACACCCATGAGTTCTTCGAGGGCTACACGAGCGTCCCTGAACTGCGGGAGGGGGAATGAACCTATTGCTCAACGGCCTGCTCGACGGGCTCAACATCAGCTTGGTCGCGTTCGCCTTCGGTGTGGTCTGGGCCGCGATCAAGACGGTGAACGTGGTCCAGGCCGAGGTGATCCCCGCTTGCGGGGTTGCCCTGTGGGTGTGCCGGAACGACGGGATGCTCACGCAATACGTTGTGGCGATCCTCGTCGCGATCGCACTTGGCGTCGTCAGCTTTGTCATCGTGCGCATGGTGGTGCGCCGGGCTCCGGACCCACGGTTGATGACCCTGATCGTCAGCATCGCGCTCACCGGGATAGTCGGGGCCGTGCTACAGGTGATCACCAGCAGCCAGACGGTATCGCCGCCGAAGGTGCTGCCCGCCGGCTTCATCAACGTCGCCGGCGTCACGCTCACATGGGACTACATCACCGCCGGCCTAGTCAGTGCCGGACTTATAGCCGTCGGCTACGTGGTGTTGCGCTTCAGCCGGGCGGGACTGGCGCTGCGCTCGACGGCACACGACAGCATTATCGCCGCGGCCAACGGGGTCGACGGCCGACGGGTCGCGCTGTTCGCGACGGTGGTCGGGTTTGCGTTGGCCGGAACCGCGGGCATCCTGCAGGCCGGGCTCACGCACGGGGTGGACCCGTTCTCCGGGCTCGACGGTGCCCTCGAAGGCATCGTCGCCATGCTAATCGGCGGCGCCGGCAATCCGGTCGGCGCGGTGGCCGGCGGCCTCGCCGTCGGATTCGTGGACACCGCGGCGACGATCTACGTGGGTGGCACCTTCGCGTCGGCGATCGTCTTCGCCGCGCTCGTCGTGGTCATCCTGATCCGCCCGGCCGGCCTCATCGGGGAGTGGTGACATGTCGGCCGCGTCCCAGTACATCCTGCTGCTCTCCATCATCAACGCGATCGGCGCGTGGAGCGTTGCCTTTTGCATCCGCGGCGGCTTGTTGTCGGCCAGTCACGCTGCGATAGCCGGTGCAGGCGGGTATGCGGCCGGCTGGACGATCTTGCATGCCAACAACTACTTCCTGGCCTGGTTGGCGGGGATCGGGGTCGGCATCGTCATCGCGCTGGTGCTCGGCCTGGCCACCGTGCGGATCCGGGGATTGCTCGCCGCCGTCGCGACCCTCGTGCTGGGCGAGGCACTCATCGCCTCCATCAGCGGCATCCAAGCGCTCGGGGGAAACATCGGCCTGACCGGCCTGCCCCTTCGGGTGGGCCTGGACCAGGGCATCGTCGCCCTGGCCGTGGTGATCGTGCTCGGAATGGCCCTGCACAAGACCCGACTGAGCATCCAGCTGCCGCTGCTGGCCAACAGCCGGGACGTGCTGGCCAGTGTCGGTAGCCAGCCGACATCGAGCTACATGATAATGATGGCGGTCAGCGGAGCGGTGGCCGGGATCGCGGGCGTGCTCAATGCGTTCTCCGCCGGCCTCGTCCAGCCGAGCGACCTGGCGATCGACGTCTCACTGACCTGGTTGATCTACGCCGTCGTCGGCGGAGCGTTCAGCAACATCGGGCCGATCGTCGTCGCGCTCGCCATGACCGAGATCGAATTGCAGGGCGGCCTCGGCGAACCCGCGCAGCTGATCGTCAACGGCGCAGTGCTGATCGTCGTCCTCGTCGTGCGCCCGGGCGGGCTGCTGAGCCGACACTCGACCCGCCTGGTTGACACAGGCCGGCGCCGAGGGTTGCGCGGCGCGCCACCATCGGGGTTCTCAAGGGCCCGCGGGCTTGGTCGAAGGAGTCGCGCACCAACCGAATAATCCGAGCCGACCCGGTTCCGTAGCCGGCCCCGCTCGGCAGCAATTGCACCGGACACCATGTGGTGTCGGTCCATTTCACCCTGTTCATGCTTACCACTAGTCGAATGAGGTATTCATCATGATGAGCGTCAAGCGAAGAGCGTCCGTGCTGGCTCTTGCAGCTGCCGGGATCCTTGCGGTGAGCGCCTGCAGCAGCTCATCGAGTTCCAGCCCTTCCGCGAGCGGCGGAGGCGGTAGCGCCAGCGGGACGATCCAGATCGGAGTGTTGGCCGACGAGACCGGCGCGACATCCGCGTACGGCCTCCCGCAGCTCAACGGCACCCGCCTGGCCGCCGACCAGTTCAACAGTAACGGCGGCATCAACGGCAAGAAGATCGTCCTCAACGTGCAGGACACGACGAGTTCGCCGACCCAGGCGGCCACCCTTATCCGCGGCATGTCAGGTGACGCCGCGGTGATCCTCTGCGGTACCTCAGGCGAGCTCCTCTCGCTGGCCCCACTGGCCGAGTCGCTCAAGATCCCGGTGATCGCGGATTCGTCCTTTGACAAGTTTGCCGCCGGGCAGCTCAACACCTACACGTTCCACCCGGCCTCTACCGAGACCGACGACATCCTCGAGCTGTTCCAGCAGCTAATGAAGTCGCACCCGTTCAAGCGGCTCGCCATGATCAACGACAGCAGCGACGCGTTCCCCGTGGCGGAGGCTGCTGCCATCAAGTCGATCGCGTCGCAGGTCGGCTTCACGGTGGTGGCCGCGACGACCGCGCCCATCACCGCGACCGACTTGACCACCCAGGTCGACCAGATCAAGAGCTCCAACCCGGACATGATCTGGGACGGCCTGATCGGCGCCAACGCCTCGGCGATCATGAAGGACATGCGCAACGTCGGTGTGCAGGCACCGTTCGTGGGCGGTCAGACCATTGCGACGCCGACCATCTTCCAGCAGGCCGGTGACGCGTCGACGGGCTCCTACACGTGGACGGCCTACCTGGCCGGAACACCGCGCGCCGAGATCGACAACTTCAACAGTGCCTACACCAGCGCGTACAAAACGGCGCCCAACGAGTACGCGGCATTCGGCTACGCCGGCATGCAGCTCGTCTCGCAAGCAGCCAAGAACGCGAAGTCGACGGAAAGTTCGGAGATCCGCGATGCGCTGGCCAACCTGTCGATGAGCACGGTCGCCGGTCAGATCGAGTTCAAGGGCGGCCCGTACAACCTAGCCAACAACTGGATCCTCGTGCAGTGGGACGGTTCGGAATTCAAGGCGGTGAGCTGATGCGTTCGATCCAGCGCTCGGAGGAAAGCGAGGCGCGCTGTGACGATTGACTCGGCTGACCCGTTGGTGCGGTTCTTCGCGGAGCGAGGGATCTCCCTGCCGGACAAACCGCTGACCCTGCTGGACGACCCCGCCCCACGCGAGGTCTGGTGCCCGGTCATCTCCGTGGACGACCACGCGATGGAGCCGCCCACGCTGTTCGACGGCATCCCGGCGAGGTTCGCCGACCAGGCGCCGAAGATCGTCGACTACGAGGGCCGTCCAGTCTGGCTGATCGAGGACGACATCATCCCGATCATCGGAGCGAACGCGGCTTCGGGCCGGCCGATGACTGAGTATCAACAGCTCGCGCTCAGGTTCGAGGAGATGCGCCCGGGCGTCTACGACCCGGCGCGACGATTGGCCGACATGGACCTCAACGGAGTCTGGGCGTCGCTGTGCTTCCCGTCCATGCCCTGGGGTTTCGCCTGCCGGCGACTGTCCGGGATCCGTGACCCCGAACTCGCCCTCGCGTGCGTCCGCGCGTACAACACCTGGGTTCTCGAACAGTGGTGCGGTGCGGCGCCCGACCGGTTCATCTCGTGCCAGCTGCCCTGGCTGCGCGATCCGGTCGAGGCGGCGGCAGAGATCCGGCGCAACGCCGAGCGGGGATTCCACTCCGTGAGCTTCCCGGAGAACCCGGAGGTCATGGGCTTCGCCAGCCTGTACTCGGGGGAGTGGGAACCCTTCCTGCGGGCCTGCGAGGAGACCTCGACGGTGATCAACCTTCACGTGGGGTCGTCGGGTAGGCTCAATCTGCCGTCGAGGCAGACGCCCGACCCGGCCGCGAGCGCCCTGTTCCCGGTCAGCGGGATCGAGGCCGTCATCGACTGGATCTTCGCGAGGATCCCGACGAACTTCCCCGAGATCAAGATCGTTCCGTCTGAGGCGGGTGTCTCCTGGCTGCCAATGGTTAAGGAGCGCCTCGACCGCATCTACGGGCGGCGCGACTCCTATATCTGGTGGCGACCCGAGGACCCGCATCCGGTGGAGTTGATCGAACGCAACTTCTGGTTCACGTCGATCGACGATCCGTCCGCGTTCCAGAATATCGACCTCATCGGCGTGGACCGGGTGATGATGGAGGTCGACTACCCGCATTCGGACAGCACCTGGCCCGACTCGCAGCAGGTGTTCCGCCGCTGCCTCGGGCACCTCGACCCGTCGGCGATCCGCAGCATCGCCTATGGGAACGCCAGCAGGCTGTACCGACATCCTGAACCACCTAGCGATCTGTTCGCCGACGTGCTAGGCGCCGATTCGCCTTTGCGGGCGAGCGAAGAAGCGCCGTCTGTGGGGCGTTGAGGGGCGCTGCGCCCGTCAGGGCCGATCCGAGTCGGCGATCGAGAGGGGAGACACGATGCGGATCGAGGAAGTCAGGCTGACCCCGTTCGCCATACCGCTGAGCACGCCGGTGAAATTCGCTCAGGGCTACCTGACCGAGGCCGAGCACATCCTCGTCGAGGTGGTGACCGAGGACGGCGCGATCGGACGGTCCGAGGCGATCCCGCGGCCCATGATCTATGGCGAGACGATGTTGAGTGTTCGCACAATCATCGAGGACGTCCTTGCACCACAGGTCCGGGGGGTCTCGGTCGGCGAGATCGAGAAGTTGCATGCCGTGCTGCAGACCGTGAAGGGCAATCCAGTGGCCCGCAGCTCGATCGAACTAGCCGCGTTCGACTGTTTCGCCAAGTCTCTCGGCATCTCGTGTCATTCGCTACTTGGCGGCTACACCGACCGGATGCGGGCCACCTTTATCCTCGGCATGGCGGATTTGTCGACTACGCTCAAGGGTGCGCTCGCGGTGGCTGCCTCGCACGGGATCAGTTCGTTCAAGGTCAAGGTTGGGCACGACCTCACCCGCGACATCGAGTTGATTAGGACGTTGCGGCGGGAGTTGCCGGATGCGGTGATCTGCCCGGACGCCAACATGGCCTATCAGCCCAGCGACGCCTTCGAGTTCCTCAGTCGGACCGGCGACCTGGGTCTGTCCTGGATCGAGGAGCCCTGCGGCTTGGAGCACCTGACGGCCAAGTCCGACCTCGCCCGGGCCTGCCTTGTCACGCCGTTCCTCGGCGATGAGTCCTGCATGACGCCGCGCGAGGTTGCGGTCGAGGTCGGCGCTGGCCGGAGCTCGTTCGTGAGCATCAAGCTGGCCCGCACCGGCCTGGTGGATTCGTTGGCCATCCGTGACTTCTGCGCGACGGTCGGCGCGTCACCCGTGGTCGGCAGCCAGGGCGACAGCGCGATCGGTTCGCTGACCGCGGTGAGTTTCGGTGCGGCTTCGGCCGTGACGGCCCGCTATCCGTCCGAGCTGGCCTACATGCTGATCCTCGAGGGTTCGGTGTGTGCCCAGGACCCGACGATCGAGGACGGCTGGATGTCGGTCCCGGAAGGCCACGGATTCGGCATCGAGATCGACCCTGACAAGCTCTCATTCTTCGGCCGAAACTTCTAGGAAGCGGGGCAGAGATGCGCTCAATCGACGATCTCGCGATCGGAAAGCACGGAGCAAACGTGGGTCCGGTGACGTTCTTGCCCGAACCGGAGGCCAGACCGCGCGAGTTCGTGCTGATTTCCGTAGACGATCATCTAGTCGAGCCACCCGACACGTTCGAGGGCCGGATGCCCGGCAAGTACGCCGAGTCCGGGCCGCGGGTGATCGAGCAGCCCGACGGCAGTCAGGTCTGGCTCTTCGAGGGCCGCGTCATCCCCAACTCGGGTACCAACGCCGTGGTCGGCCGCCCGCCGAGCGAGTACAGCACCGAGCCGAGCCGATTCGACCACATGCGGAAGGGCGCCTACGACGTCCAGGCCCGGGTGGCCGACATGGACCTCGGCGGTATCTGGGCGTCGGTTTGCTTCCCGTCCAAGGTGGCCGGGTTCGCGGGCGCCCGATTCGCTGAGACCGAGGATGCCGAGCTGGGCCTGGCCGCGATGCGGGCCTGGAACGACTGGCACCTCGAGGCGTGGTGCGGGGCTTATCCGGATCGCTTCATCCCACAGCAGGTCACCTGGTTGCGCGATCCCGTTCTGGCGGCCGAGGAAATCCGGCGCAATGCCCTCCGCGGATTCAAGTCGTTGTCCTTTCCCGAGAATCCAGCCAAACTGGGATTGCCGAGCATCCACTCGGGCTACTGGGACCCGGTAATGGCGGCGTGCGCGGAGACCGGGACGCCGGTGTCGCTGCACGTGGGGTCAGCGTCCGAGATCACGACGACGACCCCCGACGCCCCGGCCGAGGTGGCGACGACGCTGTTCTTTGTCGGCGCGATCATGACCGCGACCGACTGGCTGTTCTCCAAGATCCCGGTCCGGTTTCCCGACATCAAGATTGTCCTGTCCGAGGGCGGGATCGGGTGGGTCCCGTCGCTCATCGACCGCATCAACCATTGCTTCCGGTACCGCGAGTACACCGGCGGTTGGATCGAGGAACCCCTGCATCCGGTCGATGTGCTCGAGCGGAACTTCTGGTTCTGCGCGCTCGATGACAGGGCGGGATTCGCTCAGCTCGACGCGATCGGTGCCGACCGCGTGCTGGTCGAATGCGACTACCCGCACGCCGACTCGTCCTGGCCCGACACCCAGGCGACGTTCGGCCGCCAGCTCGCCGGGCTGTCGCCCGACACGATCGAGAAGGTCTGCTGGCGCAACGCAACCGACGTGTATGGGTTCGACCTCACGCCGATGGCACTGGACGGTTCGTGGCTGCGAGCCGTGGCGAAGGGGCCGGATGGCCCTTGAGCTGGGACTACGTTATCCTAGGCGGCGGTTCGGCCGGCTGTGTGCTGGCCAACCGCCTGAGCGAGGATCCGCACATTCGCGTGCTGCTGCTCGAGGCCGGCGGCTCGGACAGGTCGATAGCGGTACGGATCCCCGCGGCGCTACGGCTGCTCGGTCCGAAGTATGACTGGGGTTATCAAGCCGAGCCTGACGGTTCGCGCAACGGCGTGAAGAATGTGTGGAACGCCGGCAAGGTCATCGGGGGCGGCAGCTCTATCAACGCCATGCTCTGGGTTCGCGGATGCCGTGGTGACTTCGACCATTGGGCTGCGGACGGCTGCGACGGGTGGGACTTCGACAGCCTCCTGCCGTACTTCAAACGGTCCGAGACCTACTCGGGTGGGCCTGACTCATATCGCGGCGGGAACGGTCCCCAGGGCGTGACCGGGCTACGCCTGTCCCATCCGGTCAGCGCCCGCTTCGTCGAGGCGGCACAGCAGGCCGGATTCGCCTACAATGCCGACTACAACGGTGCCGAGCAGGCCGGTGTCTCGTGGGCTCAGTCATCAGGTCGGCGGGGGTTGCGGGACAGCACCTCGACCGCCTATCTGCGGCCCGTGCACCGTCGCCCCAATCTCACCGTCCGGCTGCGCAGCGAGGTGACCAGGATCCTGTTCGCCGACGGACGGGCGACAGGCGTGGAGTACGTGAGTGCCGGCAGAGTGAGGCGCGTAGAAGCCGAGCGTGAGGTCCTCGTCTGCGCCGGCGCGATCGGATCGCCCAAGCTGCTGATGATTTCCGGGGTCGGGTCGGCCGACGCGCTGCGTGCGGTGGGTGTCGACGTGGTGGCCGACCGGCCGGGTGTCGGTGAGAACCTCATGGAGCACCCGTACGCGATCCTCAAGTACCGCATCACCGAACCGAGCCTCAATCGCGATCTGACTCCTATTCGGGCCGCCCGACACGGATTGGACTTCATCCTGCGCCGCCGTGGCGGGCTGACCTCACCGTTCTGTCACGCCGTCGTATTCGACCGTTTCGGCGAGTCGGCCACCTGGTCAGAGTTCCAGCTGATGTTCGCATGCTTCGCCGTGGACGCCGGTACGACACACACCTCAGGGGACGGCACCCAGTTCGCGCACGACGTACACGCGGCTCAGATCTATCGCGGTTCGGCGGTCTCGGTCTATCCCGCGGTGCTACATCCGCGCGGCCGGGGAACGGTATCGCTGCGCTCGGCCGAGCCGAGCGACAAGCCAATCATCCGCCACGAACTGCTCGGTGACCCGGCGGACCTGGTCGCGCTCACCGAGGCGTGCCGCTTGGCCCGGCGAGTGTTCGAGACGCCGAAGCTGCGAAGTATCGTGGACGGCGAGATGGCGCCCGGGCTGGATGTCCAAACCGACACCCAGTGGGAGATGTTCCTGCGGGCCTTCGCGGTCAAGGGTTCGCACGCGTCCGGGACGTGCCGGATGGGCGTCGACGAGTTGGCCGTGACTGACCCCCAGCTTCGAGTGCGGGGGGTGGATGGCTTGCGGGTGGTTGACGCGTCGATCATGCCGACAGTGACGAGTGGGAACACCAACGCCCCGAGCATCATGATCGCGGAGCGGGCAGCCGACCTCATCCGCAAGGACTGAGCCGACCTCTCGGCGTGGCATCGTAGCTCTATCGGCGCCGGCCACGACCCGCCGACGGAACGGCCCGGGTGTGGCGGACCGCGAACTGCGCCCTGCTCGTACCTCCGCTGGACCTAGCCGAATCGGTACGAGCTGTTGCCTTTCATGGCAACGTCATCATCACTGCAGCCTCGCATCAGATCGGGCGAGCAGTCGCGGGCCGTTCCCGGATCGGTCAGGATGCTGTCACCGACCGGGGCGGGCGGGCTCAGAAGCATTATCGGTAATGTGTACTAGCCGCGTTCCGTGCGGCAGATAGTCGCCGGGGACGTATGGGTAGTAGCGGAACACCAGGGCACCGATGGCGACGACTAGGTCGTAGCCTTCGAGCTTCTCGCACAGCGGTCTAATGGCTGGCGGTGGAGCGCCCGGTACAGCGGATGGGTCTCCAGGAAGCCGGGGCAGGCCTTCTTCGGGAGCGGCCCATACCGGGCGTTCAGCCGCTCGGCTAGGCGGACGGCGTTGTTACAGCCGTTGTCTTCATCGACGGTGCCGCCGATGATCAGCACCGGTGAAGTCGGCGCGTCCAGCGGTGCCGCCACCGGGGCGAGCTGCTCCGCGATGGCAGCACGCGCTCGCTGAAGTAGGTAGCGTCGTAGTTGTTCGGCGGTCGGCCCGGGTCCTGGAACGCCCAGGTCCGGTACAGCCACGAGATCTCGCCGGCCTTATGGCCCGGCCACCCGATGCAGGTCTCGTAGTACGCGGTCATGGTGATCTGCTGCACGCTCGGGAAGCCGATGCCGATAGCGCCGTCGAAACTGGAATACAGGAATGTGGGCGGCGCGATCACGTCTTCGTAAGGCCCGCGGCGCGCGTACTCCGCATCCCAGAACAATGGGTTATGGTCGCCAGGCCTCAGGAATAATGGCGGATGGTGCCCAGGGTCGGTTCCTGGTTTCAGGACTCGACCCGCGGCACCTGGTCCACTGGGGCCTGCGCCTTCTCCACCATCTCATCAGTAATCTCGTTGCTGAATTCGAGGTGGGCCGGCATGACCGTCAGCCCTCCGCGTTGTCGTCCGCGGGCCAGCTATTCCATAGCTTGTAGCCCACCTTCCCCCACCCCGATACCCCTAGCACAAGGAACGCAATGAGCAGGGCCTCCTTGAGCTGCGTCTGCGTCAGACCCGCCCGGCGGGCCGCGTTCAGGTGGTTGATACCACCGTCGGCGTTGCTGACGGCCAGGTCAAACATCACCAGTAGCAGTTCCTTGACCGCCAGGTCGAGTCCATCCGGCCGTTGCTGATAGATCAGTTCGCGGATATCGGTGTACCGGCTGGCGAATTCCTCATCCATGCTGAACATGGAAGCGATCGCCGGCGGCACGTTGCCGAGCGTCTCCTGATAGTGAGCGACGCGGTTCGAGCTCATGTAAATTCTCCGTTCTCGAGCATCTGGGCGCCGATGGCATCAGGCACCCGGATGCCATCGGTTGTCATGACGACGGGGTTAAATTCGCGAAAACTCCTCCCCGGTGCAGCAGCGACACCAGGATGCCGTTGCCCGTCGCGCCGCTTTGGGTGACCAGCGCGGCGCCGCCCGCCCGCGCTGGCGTGGTCTGCAGCACGCCGTAGGAATTCAGATGAGCGTCACTGACCGGGCTCGTCGGCTGGACGCAATTCGGCCCGACCAGGCGCAGGCCGCGACCGGGAGACCCTAGGAACTGGACGAGGTCCTGGCGGGCCGCGCTGTGGGACAGTTTGAAGCCATTGCCAATCACCGCCGCGGACCAGACGCTAAGCTGGTCCAGGTCCCGCCGAGCGGCCGTTACGCTGTCGGCTGCTAGATAGACGATCGCCACGTCGATCCGGCCACCCGGGATGTCTTCGATGCGGGCCATGCACGGGTAGCCCGCCACCGACTGATACCGGGGGTTAACGACACTGACCACCCTGACCGGCCGACCGAACCCGAGGCGGCGCAAGTAATCCAGCGGTCGTCCGGATGCCGTGAGTGGGTCCGCTGACGCGCCTACCACCACGACGGCCGACGGCTCGGCAATAGCCCGGACCAGGCAGGCCCACTCGAGTCGGCCAGCTGTCTGGGCGTTGGACCGCAGGTTCCGCATGGTCTTCTCCGGTCGAGAGACTACGCCTGCCGCTGCCAGTGAGGATACAGGCTACGCTCAGGCAGAACAGAGTGAGCTGGACGGATTAAATTTTACTGTAAGAATATATGAAAGCCTAGGTATCGCGGAAGATGCAACTAAGAGGCAGTAAGTCCATGACAACCAACACTACTAGTAAAATTGCTCGTCCAGGAGAGGTTTCACGGCGGTGAGCCAGGACGAGGTTGCGGCACCGGACCGAACCGTGGAGGCGGCCTATATCGGGGCCAAGCTCCGCGAGTGGCGCCAGGAGGCTGGCCTGACCCTCACTCATGTTGCCACCGCTGTCGATCTGTCAGTCGGCTATGTCAGCCAGGTCGAGCGCGGACTCGCCAACCCGTCTCTGGAAACCCTCAAGCGCCTGACGGACGTCCTGGGCCAGACCGTGGGTGCGCTGTTCTCTAACGAGTCCGCTATGCCTGGCCCGGCTCGCGGCTACTCGGTGTCCAAGCGCGGCCAGCGCAAGCGAATCCAATATCCGGGCTCCGGCATCAGCAACGAGTTGCTCAGCCCGGACCTGCGTCATCAGATGGAGGTGATCTGGGTCGAGGCCCCGGCAGGGGCCACGAGCGGCGGCCATCCCCACTCCCACGATGGCGAGGAGTGCGGGATCGTGCTCAGCGGCGAGATGATCTTCTGGATTGGCGATGATGAGGTGCGGCTTAGCGCCGGCGACGCGATATACCTGGACTCCACTGTCCCGCACCGTTGGACCGCAGGCGCCGGGGGCTTGCTGCAGGCTGTCTGGTTGATTACCCCTCCAACGTTCTGACCTCGCCCGCAGTCGGCCCGTGAGCGGGCCACGCGGTGGCTTAGCGCCATGCCGCTCTGCGGGCGCCACTGGCGCAAGCTCGCGCCGATGAAGACGGTCTTGTCGTCCGTGCGCGCTCGGGTCCGGAACTCGAACGTTGTCGCGTAGTCACGACCACCTAGCTTTTTCCTAGGCCGCGCAGGGGGATCCTTTTTAGCCTGAGGAAACCGACGCACACGGCATCACGTGCAGACGGTGCCTCCACGCGGTCGACTCCGCTGAACCTACCCCCATCCGAGCTGGGCGGACGAGTGCTCAGCCGTGGTACCGCGCCCGAGCAGGAGGAAACGGCCTGATCCGCTTGACTCAACCCTATTGTGACAGTAAAACCGTTTAGCTAATCTAGTAGCGGGCCGACGAGGCTTCACCAGTTGCCGTTCGATCGGAGGGCCGATGGCCGAAACGACAATCACTGCCATCCGGACTACGCCGTTCTGCATTCCGTACGCCCGCGAAGTCAGGTTCTCGACGGGTCGGCTGACGCACGCCGAGCACGTGCTCGTCGAGGTGGAGACGGCCGGTGGGGTCGTTGGGGTCGCTGAGGCAATCCCCCGTCTAATGGTGTACGGCGAAACCACGGTCTCGATCGAGCACATCATCATGACCGAGATCGGCGCGGCAGCCATCGGATTGGACGTACGTGACACCGCCGTGCTGGACATGCGGCTAAAGCACTTGGTGGGAAACCTGACCGCCCGCAGCGCTGTTGAACTCGCAATGTTTGACGCGATCGGCAAGTCGCTTGGGCAGTCCTGCCATCGCCTGTTGGGCGGCTACGCCGACACGATGACCGTCACTGCGAGCCTCGGGCTCGGTGAGGTGGACACGGTCCGGAACGAGGCCGCGCAGTTCGCCGCTGACTACGGTATCCGCAGCTTCAAAGTCAAGGTTGGGATGGATATCGAGAAGGACGTCCGCCTAGTCCGCGCCCTGCGCGGCGACCTGCCCGAAGCTCTCATCTACGTCGATGCAAACTATGGCTACACCGCCCGTGACGCGTTGTCGTTCCTGCGCCGAACCGCAGAATACAACCTGGCCTGGATCGAGGAGCCGTGCTCCATCGGAGACGTGCTCGGCCGTGCCGACGTCGCTGCACGCTCGCCCATCCCGATCCTCGGCGACGAGAGCTGCACGACGGTCCGCGAAGTCGTCACCGAAGTACTCGCACGACGCTGCACGATGATCAGTATCAAACCACCCCGAACTGGTATCCGAGCCTCCATCCGCATCCGCGAGTTTTGCGCCTCGGTCGGTGCCCCGCCGATCCTCGGCACCCAGGGGGAGAGCGGCATCGGCACCTTCATCTCCGCCGCATTTGCAGCCGCTGATCCGGCCACTGCCGTCAACCCGGCCGAGTTGGGCTACTTCCTCAACATACGCGGAGACCTGCTTGCCGAGCCTCCGACCGTCAAGGATGGCGTTCTCAGGATCCCCGACGGCCCCGGATTCGGATTCACGCTGGACGCGGAGCAGGTCGCTCGCTTCCGCAGCGACGGCTGAGACGGGACGGGCCACCATGTTCCGCTACGACCAGCCACGGCAGGTTTTCGCCTGTGGTGCCGGAGCCATCGACCAACTTCCGAGTGAACTCGCTGCACTCGGTGTTTCGCGACTGGGACTCGTCGGCACCCGGCGGTCCCTGTCATCTGTAGCTGGCGAGCAAGCCCGCAAGCGGCTCAGCGGGTTCGCCGTCACCCATACATTTGACGTGGTGCAAGCGCACGCGCCGATCTCGGATACCGAGGCGATGGCCCGAGTGATGATTGCCGACCCTCCCGACGCACTCGTCGCCGTGGGCGGAGGCAGCGTAAGCGACACGGGCAAGGCGCTATCAATCTTGCTGGCCGAAGGGTTTCCCCTCGCGGCCCGGTGCAGCACGTTTACCCCGCCGGGGACACTGCGCCACGTAGACCTGCCGAACCCAAAGATCCCTGTCATCGCAATCCCGACAACGCTATCCGGTGCCGAGGTTACCCCCGGCGGTGGCGCGACCGATGAGAGCGGCACGAAGCGCGTCTTCTGGGATCCTAAAGTGGCCAGCCGGGTTGTGGTGTATGACCCTGAACTCCTCGCCGACGCGCCAGCCTCACTCCTGGCCGCAACGGGTATGAATGGGCTGGCCCACTGTATCGAGGCCATGTACTCGCGGACCGCATCACCGATCTCTACTGGCCTCGCGCTCGAGGGTGCCCGGCTGTTCGCCCGGTCGTTGCCCCATCTCGATGAGTCCGGTCTGGACCGCATTGCTGTTCTCGACCAGGCGTTGACCGGGGCATGCATAGGTGGCCTGGTGATATCGAACGGCCGTGTTGGACTGCACCACGCGGCCTGCCACGTGCTTGGTGCGGCCTTCGGAGTGCCACACGGTGTGGCGAACTCCGTCATGCTCCCGTATGTCCTGGCGTTCAATGAGGCCGAGACCGGCGAGTCCCAGCGCCGCTTCAGCCACGCGGTCGCGCCCGAGCTTGGCGCCGACCCGAGCACGTCGGCCGCCGAACTGGTCACTTTGATTCAGCAGCGAGCGGGCGTACCAGCTACCCTCGCCGAAGTCGACGGTCTGAGGTTCGCTGATCTGCCCCGGGTTGCGGAGGGCGTCATGCAGGACCGTGGTCTGTTCTTCAACCCGACGCCGGTGGCGTCGGCCGACGTCGTCCTCGCGGTCCTTCATAACGCCTGGAACGGAAAGCTGCGGGCCGCCACATGACCGAGGACGGGTCGGCTCGGCTAACGCAATCGGAGTTCGTGGATGTGTCTTCGGCGCGTGTGAGTGTCGTCCGGCAGCCGTGCGAGCCTCCGTTCGCGATCGATTGGATCGAGATCAGCGAGACCGTCTATATCGTCTGCGAATTGTTTGCAGAGGGAGAATCGGGCCTTGGCTTTTGCTTTACCTTCGACGCTGAGCATGCACTGCCGATGGCGAACCTGATGGCCCAGCTTGCTACCAAGTGTTTTCGTTCGAAGCCAACGCCGGCGCCGTCCTCGGTGCGGGCCACGCTGCGCAGGATGCTTTCGCTGACCGGCTACCCAGGTATCGGTATCTCCTGTGCGGCAGCTATTGAGACAGCCCTGTGGGACTTGATCGTCCGAGCTGCCAAGCTGGACTGGAGCAGCTATTTCGGTCGGGTCGCCGATCGACGCTACCCTGCTTACGTTACCTGCGGCTCCGTCTCGAGCTCGCCCTACGAGGTCGCGGTGGATGTGCGTTCTGCAGTTGCGCAGGGCTACCACTTGGTGAAGATCAAGGTGGGCGCCGACGAGAAGCGTGATGAATTGCGCCTTGCCGCAGCCTACGAGGCTGCGGGCGACGGCTGCCGGCTACTCATTGATGCAAACCAGACGTGGACAGCGAAGTCGGCGGCGCGGCTACTTGAGCGTTGGAGGCGTTACGACCTCGTTCTGGGTCGAAGAGCCACTCCCAGCGCACGACCTGGCCGGGCTCGCATGGCTACGCGATCGGGTCGATGTTTCGATTGCCACGGGTGAGAGCTACTACGACACGGCGACGCTAGCCGAGATCATCGAACGGCGCGCTGCAGATGTGCTCACCGTGAATCCGCAGAAGGTGGGCGGAGTTTCTGCATTCGACAGCATCGTGAACGCCTGCAACCTCGCATGTATGGCTGTCACGTGTCACACCTTTGGCGAGATCGCTGCACCGTTGCTGGGCAACGCTGTGAACGTCCCTGCGGTAGAGATTGTGCCGTGGATGCACGGCGCGTTTTCGGGCGGCCCCGTCGTGGTAGACGGCGAGCTGACTGCCAATTCTGGGCCTGGCCTCGGGGTTAGCCTCGCGCCGGAGGCGAAATGCCGGACGATCCATCAAATCGACTTCGACCTACAGTAATGCACGGCCTGTCCACGTCTGAGCGTGCGTCGGGTTCCTCTGCGGCGCCGCAGATGGAGCTGGCGCCAGTCAATCCGAAGTCAAGTCGGAGGGGTGCCGATGACGTCTCAGTCTGTTCAATAAACATGGTTGGTATCTTTCCCGGCGGCCGCCTCGCTTGGTGCCCGAGGTCGCGGTCCGTGAGCAGGGAGGCCGACGAACGCGGCTGCGAGTGGCGGGTCGCTGGTGGCCGCCAGATCGACGCCGAGATAGCCAGCGAATGGCCGCCGAGCCAGCGCGTGACCTAATACTCGGGCTGCGGGAAGATTGCCCTGGGTAGCAGGTGGCTCTCGCAGCATCAGCCTGACGAGAGCTCGCTGGCTCGTGAGCAAAGGGCAAAGGAAGGCCGATGGGATCGCAATCGCGCTGGGGTCTGACGTTGCCGCTCAGCGGGCTGCCGCTTGCCGCCCACAAAGACCTGGTAGCGGGCCTGCCCGAGCTCGGCTATACCGATGTCTGGTCGGCGGAGCTGAACGGGATTGACGGCTTCACGCCGCTGACCCTTGCCTCCCAGTGGGCGCCTGAGCTGCGCCTGGGCACCGCGATTGTCGGCATCTACACCCGCGCGCCGGTCTCGCTCGCCGTGCAGGCCGGCACGCTGGCCGCCCTGGCTCCCGGCAAGTTCGTGACGGGTATCGGCACCTCGTCCCAGGTCGCCGTCGAGCAGTGGAACGGCATCGCGTTCGAGAAGCCCTACCAGCGCTCGCGGGACATGCTGCGGTTCCTGCGCGAGGCGATGGCCGGCGGCAAGGTCACTCGCGAATACGAGACGTTCTCGGTGAAGGGCTTCCGGCTCGACCCGGCACCCGAGTTTCCGCCTGCGCTCGCCCTGGCGGCGCTGCGACCCGGCATGCTCAGGCTCGCTGCTATCGAGGCTGGCATGGCGATCACCAACTGGCTCGCCCCGAAGGACGTGCCGAGGGTGCGCGATGCGGCCGGCCCGGACTGCGAACTGGTCGCCCGGATCTTCGTCTGCCCGACCACCGACGCCGGCACTGCCCGTTTTATCGGCAGGCGGATGGTCGCTGCCTACCTCACCGTGCCGGTGTATGCCGCGTTCCAGCAGTGGCTGGGCCGCGGCGACGTCATCGAGCCCATGCTGACGGCCTGGAGTTCCGGCGACCGGAAGGGGGCTATCGAGGCAATCCCCGACGCGCTCGTCGATGAACTGGTGATCCACGGACCCGCGGAACAGTGCCGGGAGCGCGTGGCCGAGTACCAGGCGGCCGGCCTGGACACTCCCGTCATCGCGATCACGCCGGTCCCCGGCCTCGACCTCGCCGACACCATTGGCAAGCTCGCGCCGGCCTGACATGCCCGGTCCGGACGACGCAGGGTGGAAAGGAGCCTGCCATGTCGGACCTGTCTCTGGTCCGGTGCTGTCTGGAAGCCAGCGACAAACCAAGTGATGTGTGTGATGACTATGACCTAAGGCAACGACACAGCATGACGTACCCAGACACCGGTATCCGCTTGGCCCGCGGCAATCCGACCGAATGCGACGCCATGCGGGCTGCCGCACACTGCCGGATGACTCTGGCCGGACCCTCGCCCTCCTCATCGCTTGCCTCCTCAGCTGTTACCGACTGGGCCATGACGAGCAGCGTGTGGTGGGTGTGAAGGGCCGCTGAAAAACTGGTCGTCTTTAGCAACCTTCCAGCACACTCTGAGCTTGACGGCAGAGGGCAGTAGACCGCCTTCGATGTCACGGCAGAACAGGTGCTAGCGCGGCTGGACAGTCTCCACCCACCTGCCGACCATCAGGGCGCTAGGCCAGGCCCGGGCACAGCGATACTGGCCGTACGCTCTTTCGCGCTCCGCCTTCGACCGCTTGCTGGCAGCACCGGGAGGCCCGCTCGGGGTTCGAGGTCGCCTACTTCCAGGCCGCGGGCAGCGGCTGGATCATCGAGGGGGCCACCGCCGCCGTCGAGGACGGCCAGACGTGGGTCGTGACCTACCGCATTGAGCTGGATGCTGCCTGGGTGACGCGGAGGGCGCGTCTCGGGGCCAGGACCGCGGCGGGATCGCGCGAGGCCTGGCTGGAGTCGGACGGTTACGGGCGCTGGCTCATCAACGGCGCCCCCGCTCCTGATCTTGATGGCTGCCTGGATGTCGACCTGGAATCTTCGGCCATGACCAACACCTTTCCGGTCCACCGCCTGGACCTGCCGGCTGGCGCGCAGGCGGCCGCGCCGGCGGCATACGTCCGCGCGCTTGACCTGACCGTTGACCGGCTTGAGCAGACCTACCTGCGGATCGCCGATCAGGGCGCGCGTCACCGGTACCACTACTCAGCCCCGGCTTTCGGCTTCACGAGCCGCCTCGTCTATGACGAGAACGGACTGGTAATCGACTATCCAGGCATTGCCCAGCGCGCACGCTGAGCCGCTCGGTGGCGATCCCCGGCAGAGTAGCGGCCAACACGAACGGGCACGTCGTCCCCTACCTAGTCATCAGTCGCTGTCATCAGTTGCTGTCATCTCGATCCGGCGGGCCAGGACGCGCGCTGAGGCGAGCACGTCGCGCTCATGATCGCTCAGCCGGTCCATGCAACCGGATTGCTCGTTTGGCGCTTCTGGACATGCCGGCCGCGTTCTACTCGCAGCCGAACCACCTAGGCGAAGCTGTCAATGACAGCCGCGCTCGACGGCTGCTGTATCACGCCCTGTGGCTGGGGACACATTATGGTGACTGGGGAGACATTATTGTGGTGACTCCTACGTTCCGTTCCTGGCGCAGGCACCGTGTCGGGTGGGCGGCGTGGTTCGTTACAAGGAGCGGTCCTTGATGAACGCGAGCAGGTCGGCGTTCAGAGCCTCGTGGTCGCTGGCGTACAGGCCGTGTCCGGCACCCTCGTAGACGGTGAGAACGCGCGGTCGATGAGGGCAGCGGGTTTCCGGCCGGTGAGTTCCAGGGGCGCGGATGCGTCCTGGCCGCCGTGCACGATCAGGGTCGGCGCTGCGATCTTGGGGAGCTCCTCAGTTATGTTGACGTTGGTATTCAGCTTCAGCGTCTCCAGCAGTCGGCGCACCACCGCGGGACGTTTGCGGCCACGGCGGCATAGTTGGCGTCTAGGACGGCCGGGTCCCAGCCGTCGGGGTTGTCAGTGGTCTGGCGCAGCATCGGCGTGGTGGGTCCGACGAGCACCCTCTCATCGACGCGGGCATCGCCGTGACGCGTGAGGTAGCGGACGAGTTCCCGAGTTCTGAGCGAGTGACCTACCAGGGCGACGTGGCGCAGGTCGAAGTGCTCGATGATGGCAGCAAGGGTCATCAGCGAGCGTGTCGAAGTCGTATCCCGTCGCGGGCCGGCCGGAACGGCCGTGGCCGCGGCGTCGTAAAGCACGCAGTGCAGCCCGGCGTCGGCGCGGGCAGGGATCTGATAGTCAGTCCCACTGATCGGACCGCAATCCCCAGGCGTGAGTGAACACGACGGGCGCGCCGCTGCCCCACTCGGTGACGAACAGAGTCGTGTGGTCCGCGGTTTGGATGCAAGGCATTGCCTATCACTTTGGATGCAAGGCATTGCCTATCACTTCAAGTTCGTGGCCCATGCCTGCGGCACGGGGCTGGTCGTGTCAGGTGGCCGGACCAAGGATGCGGCCGTTCGCAAGGCCCGGACGCTTTTCGCGTCTGGCGGCGCCGACGCGGCCGCAGGCCGCCCCCGCTGACCTGCGGCCGCGACTGGGCCTGGCTGACCGGGTGTCAGCAGCGCCTGATCCGTGGGCGGGCACGGGCGAGCGCCTTGGCCCGGATCACATCTGGGTCTCGCGGATCGTCCGGCAGGTCATCGGTCCCGGGGCGCTCGTGCCGGATCCTCGGCTTGTCGATGCGGATGCGCTTCACTGTCATCTCCTCGGTCAGTTGCCACGTCCGGGTCCGTTAACGAGGAGTCCCGGCCGTCTCCGGCTACTGTTCTGAGACGACGATATGAGCAGGCGTCGCTCAGGGCGTCACCCGAAGGTGTACCTGATGGGTGGAATCTTCCGCGGCGGAGTTCTGGCACGAAGGTGCCACCGGATCGGAGACCGGCGCTCCGCTAGGAGATCAGGCCGAGTTCCCGTGCTCGGGCGACAACGTCGGTGCGGTTGGCCGCGCCTAGCTTGTGAGGACATGGCTGACGTGCTTTTGACCGTGTTGAGGGTGATCACGAGTTCCTCCGCGATGCGCTGGTTCGGCGTGCCCATGGCCAGCATTCCCAGCACTTCCCGTTTGCGGCCGGTTAGCGGCTCGACCAGGCCCGGCACCGCCGGGGCGGCGCTTCGCCCGGAGCCCGAAGCCGCGCCTTTCCCGTCGAATGCCTGTACCAGCCGGGCCAGGCCCCTGAGCGGGACGCCCTGGGGTCGGGCCGGTTCTGCCTGGGCGGCGAGCAGCCGACCAAGCAGGGCACGGCCGCTCGGGTCGGCCGCTGGCCGGAGCTAGAGTGACCGCCTCGGCCGCCCGGACCACGTCGCGGTAGTCTTCGGCAGCGTGTCCACCCGCTCCCGGGGCAGCAGCTTCCCCCCGCTCCGTATGGCGCCGCCGGGCCTGTTCGGGGCCACCCACGTGAGCCGCTGCAAGCCGCTCCCGGAGCTGCGCCGCCAGGGCCACATGCTACCGCGGCATTGCGCTTGAACGCCTCGCTGGCCTGGTCAGCCCCGCTCCGCAGAGCCGGCGCCTCCGTCATCGGGGCTTCATCCAGCATCATTTTGTTAGTGATTACTAATCCAATCACCTTTGCTGCGTCACGTGAAGTTCGGGTGCCGCAGTCGAGCTATTTCATCGCCACCGCGTTCGGCGGTGAGCCGACGCCGCCGGTGAGCATCATCGGGTTCGAGACGACCATGAACTCCCACACGCCGTCGGCAGTGCAGTCCTCGGCCAACGCGTCGAGTGACCACATCTCGCCAAGCGCGAGGCCGACGAGCGGGACCAGTTGACGGTGCAGCATGCCGCTGTGCGCCGTCCGTCCTTCGCCGACAGCCTCGGCCTCCGTGAGGAACGGGGAGCTGTCCGCGACCGGGTACGCCTCCACGGCTACGTTGTCCGCAGCGACAACCGCGAACTGGCGATCCCAGAGCCACGCCAGCATCTCCTCGGACTGCTCGAGCTAGCTCAGCGCTTAGCGACGCTACGCTCATACCGAGCGCGCGGCCGTCACGTTAGTCTCTGTGTTTCCGTCCCGAAGCCAGCACGGTCGCGAGGGGCAACTCGCCTTCCAACGGCTGCCAGAATGACATTTCGCTCGGGTACTCACGGAGGTCGTCGTAGTCATCCCTGTCTGGCACAGCGCCCAGAAGCTGGCGCTCGAGCGGATTGGCGTTCTCGAGCAAGGCATCGCTCGGCAATACGGCGTCCACCGGGCGCACCCAGCGATAGCAATAACTTATGTATACGTTCTTTCTGGTCACAGCTGACGTATTTGGTCCCACCGAGTGCCAGAGTGCCTGGTGAAAGATCACCGCATCGCCCGGCTCGGTGCACACGTCAATCGCACCGACGGGGTCTTCTGCGTCAGCGGCGCGAGGCGGCTCGGCCATCCGATGACTCCCCGGGACGACCCTCAGGTTACCCATCATCGAGGCGCTTAGATCCGTCGGAAAGAACCCTACCTTCGTGAAGAGCCAGGGGCGCTGGCCGTTAACAGGAAGAACGACAGAGGCTCCGCCGTCGACGTGCCACCTAACTTTGCGGTAGGCCGCCTGGCCATTTTTCGGCTGCGGTGGACGTACGGTGCAGTGCGACACGCCCATCTGGATATTCGGACCCATAAGTTCCGCGATCAGCGGAAACGTTGACGGCCACGTCAAGAGCCGTCGCAGCGACGGACGTTTGAACATCGCACGCCGGACTCCGATATAGTCATCGTTTGATTCCCCAGGGCGCCGAGATGCCTGCGAAAGTTGATCTATCTCTGCCAGAAGCCAGTCGCAATCCGCCTGCTGAAGCGCGCCGCGGACAATGAAGTACCCGTCGCGTTCGAACCGCTGCCGGATCTCGTCGCTCAGCGTCGTCGCGCCGGTGTGCGTTTTTGCCATGCGGACCTCCCGCTGCCAGGCGTTTAACAAGACGCCAACTACAATTGACTTGAAAAAAGCGAGCGCTCAGTTTCTACGCTGCGTCGGGCAATAAGGCCGTAAATATCGGCCTGGGAGAACCCGAGTTGCTGAAGAATCTGCTTCGTGTGAGTCCCTGGATTTGGCGCGGGCCATCGAGGATCCAGATGAAGGTCAGGCGCATCTCCGAGGGCACTCACTTGGCTCAATCGCCCCCAAGACTGGTGATCCCACCGGATTAGTCGTTCTGTGGCGCCCGGGCGATCTACGATGCCAGCCGACGGAAAGGCTTCCAGCAAGACCACGCGGCTGCCTTGTCTCTCCGCGCGCTCCAAGAGATCTTCGGTCGGTCCATCGAACTCAAGACTGCCGCCGCGAGCCTCGAGTACCTCCGAATGCTCCTGGCCGACATCTCCCTCTGTGCAACTAGCACCGTCGTGGAGGATTCCGTTCAGTCCTTCTAGCGAGCCGGTTTCGAGGTAACACCAACCGTTGTTGCACCGGATCACTCGGCCTACAGGCACTGGCGGCGGGGTCGTCGCCGCTGACTTGTCGAAAAGCTGGCTGAGGCGAAGGGACTGAAGGAAGGTCGCCGTTCGCGCAAGGCTCGCCTGGACTAGACGGCCCTCGCCGTCGCGCGACCGCGACAGCAAGGCCAACAGCACACCGTATGCACCGAGCACTCCGGTGCTGTAGTCCGTCACAATAGGCTTCACATCGCGAGGAACTCCGGCAAGGGCCTGCGAAACCTGCATTCCGGAGATGGCCTGCGCGTTCTGCTCCCAGCCCGGCCAGTCGCGAAATGGGCCCGCATGGTCAAATGCATTTAGCGAGGCCAGCACGACACTCGGCTTCCGCGCGAATATGGCCGCTCGCGTGATCCCAAATTTCTCAAGCGCAGTCATCCGAAAGTTTTCTACGATTACATCGGATGAATCCACTAGCTTCCAGAAAATGCCCTGACCGTCGAGGGTGCTGAGATCAGCCATAATGCTTCGCTTGCCGCGATTGACCTCAAGCCATGCGTACGGGCTGAATGGTCTGTCTAGCGCGTCTAGCTTGACAACATCCGCACCGAGTTCCGCAAGCGCACGCCCGCATGTTGGCCCGGCGATGATGATGCATAGATCGAGAACTCTTAGCCCTGCTAGCGGCGGTCCAGCTTGCGGCAAGCCCTCCATCCCAGACTCCGCGGAGGGATCGACGGCTCCCGAGTCCTCACTTACGCCCTTCTGGCCGCGCCTTGACACAACCACAGCGGGTCCAGCCTTGATCTCCTCTGATTCGGCATACTCCTGGATGATTCCGGCTTCTAGCGCTTGAGGGCTACTGACCCATTCAGTGATGTCCCGGCAGACGGTGCAGGCACCGCCAGCCACGTGAATTTCCTGCTCCCACTCAAAGGCGGCGCGTTTCTTGAAGATGGCCGCCAAGCGGAGCTCCCACGCCCGAACTTCTTCCCAAGACTTTGCTCTGTCCATGACCGCAGTCGTAGCGTCGGGTACCCATTCGGGGTGCCCACCGGTCTCAAAAACCGCCTTAATAAACTTCGGAAAGTTTCCGTGCGGCTGAACAAAGCGCCCGTCCGAGCACTCATAGATTGCGGACAGTCGCAGTTTTGGAAGATCGGTCGGATCTGAATACCGCTCGTCATCAATCCGCAGGAGTCTGTTGCCCCACGCCAACAGAGCCCCGTCGGTCAACGACAGGTCGATCTGCTGCCCGTGGTTAGATTGGCGCTTGGCCAGAAGCGCCGCCGCGATGTATCCTGCGCCAACAACAGCGGTTAGCGAACTTGGGAGAGTTAGTTCCTGCTGAACAGGACGCACCTCCCCCGCGGGCCAGTGGTATCCCCAGCGAGCCGACGCGAGGCCGTCTGACGGCGCAACGGGACCGACATTGGCTGCCCCCTCATCATCGCGTAGATGTAGCGAGACCAGCGAGGGATGTCGACGGCGGAGTTCATCAAACTCCGCTGGGCCCAGCGGCGCAATAGAACCTGTATCGCTGATCAGCACGTCGATCTCGGCCAACGAGTCGGGGGTCCTGGCCCCGGGTGGGGCGCTACCGTCCGACAGATCGAGGATGTAGGCACCTTGCTCAGCCAATAGCTGGGCGGTCAACGTCGCGGCTTCGCATCGGGCCCACTTCGCAACGCGAACGTTCGCGAGTGCCATCTCCGCCACGAACTCATCTGCTGGTTTCAACCGAAGGGCCTCCGTCTGTCCTTGCGTGAACTTGGTGCAGTGCGCTGTTGTGGGCTGTGGTCACCCGACCGGCAGTGGGATAGGTGATCCGTCGGGGACGGCGCTGGTGCCATTCCACTTGTAGAACTGCTCTGCGTTGAAGACTGCCGTGTGACGCGCGGCTGTCATGTCCAGCGGCCCGAACAAGATCTTGCCGGGCGCGTAGAGGACTCCGAGTTTGTAGATGGACTTCAGCATCGACGCTGACGTGCACGGGTTGGTGCTGCAAGACTTGAGCGCATTCAGCAGGATCGTCGCCGCGGCATAGCCCTGCGCAAAGTTGGGACCGGTCGCCATCGTCTGGCTATAGCCAGCTGCGACGCCCGCAGTCTCGTCATTCAGCCGAGGCGCCGAGAAGTTCGGCAGGTTAATTGCCTTCAAGATCGCATCGGTGTTGGATCCGCCCCAGGAGACGATCGGACCGTGGAAGCCTGCGGTTGTCAGGGCCTGCGCCACGGGAACACCGGCGGTCGCGACCGCCATAACGAACACGCCATCAGCGTGCGCGGAGGTGATCTTCTGCGCCTGAGCCGAGAAGGACGTGATCTGCAGCGGAATCTGCTCAACATCCACTACCGTGCCGCCACCAGCCTTAATGGCGGCCTTAATTACCTGAGTATAAGCCACAGCCGACGGCGCGTCGAGCTGGACGAGCGCCACCTTCTTCCCCGCAAAACTCCCGCCGAGCAGCGACTGCATGTGATTGACCATGATCGCGGCAGCTTGCTTCGCAGTGTCGGTCACTCCGATGTACCAAGGGAACTGGAACAGCGTCTCGGTGTCGGTCGCAATGATCAACGGTATCTGCGCCGCAGTGAGGATCGATTGCGAAGCGGCGACGGCCGAGCTGCCGCCCGCCTGCAGAATAGCGACGGGATTACCAGAAATCGCCTGCCGCAGGGCGGATTGCGTCAGGCCAACCTCGCTCTGTGTATCGACGACATCGAACTTAATCGGATGTCCGTTGACAGACGAGCCTGCATTCTTAATCACCTGCTCCGTCGTCTGGGTGAAGCTCGTGCCGAAGGTGCCTTCTGGCCCAGTAAGATCCGCGACGATCGGGATCGTATACGTACTCGAACTACTACCAGCACTCGAACTACCACCACTTGAACTACCACCAGCTGCCGCCGAGCCGCCGCTCGAGCTACCACAGCCGGCAGCAGCCACGGCCACGACCAGCAGCGCCGCAAGCCCGCCACCTAGGCGCAGACTACGACAGGACAACGCCATTTCACCCACGCTCCTCATTAACGGCCGAAATTCCATCCAGGACGATCACCAGCTCCGCCGGGCACGCCCGCACGAAACCGCAATCACCAACCGCCGGGCCCAACCCCAGGCCGAACATACGGTGTACTGTATAAAAAACTAGAAGAAGAGTACACCCCACCAAAACCACGGTCAAGACCTCGATTTGTCACGCCAGGCCTTTTGGCGACGCTTCTCATACATCCATGCACGTCGCAGACTCATCGCCATTGAACGCTCGTGAGTCTGGATAGTATACTGAACTATCACCTGATCGGTTCGAGCGGCGCTTGCGCCGATCCGGCATGCATCGTCCAGAAGCTGATCATGAGGTACAACGTGATTCACCAGCCCCCAGGCCAGTGCGGTCTCCGCGTCCACTAGCTGGCCGGTGTACGTCATCTCCTTCGCGCGCGCCAGGCCGACGACTCGACCCAGCCGAACCGTCAGGCCTTGTCCAGGCATCGCGCCAACGCGTGCATGTCCGTCGGCAAATGAAGCTCGCTCGGACGCAATGGCGAAGTCGCAGTTCAGAAGGAGCTCAAGACCTCCTGCGACTGCGGGCCCGTTCACCGCGGCGATGACGGGTTTACGCGGATGAGCAAAGAATCCTCGTTCTCCTACGCGCAGCCGAGAGGGCCTCGACACATCTCGCTCGGCGCGGTCGATTCCCGAACAGAAAGACGATCCTGCGCCAGTGAGAATGATTGCCAAGACCATGGGATCGCCCGCCAGGCTAGCTATGCTCGTTCGGAGAGCATCAGCCAGCACTTGATTGATAGCGTTACGTTTCTCTGGCCGATTCAGCGTCAGCATCGCGAGGCTGTCTCGGCGCTCCAGAGTTAGGCACGGTGTGTCAATCACATGCAGGCCGAAAATGGAAGGACGAGAGTATAGCCCCGCGCGACTGTCACGAAAAATCCCGGAAGTCGGAACGCATATACTCACCGCCCCCTCTTTCGACCGACGCCTTGGCCTCGCGTATGATCTCCTGCGCACGGCTGCCGGATGACACGTATCTTAGATTCAGAATCAGGCGATCAACCCCCTCACTCGCCTTCAGAAGGCCACCAGGAAGCTCGGACTCCGACGCCGTGATGTAGAACAGCCTTAGCATATCGTCGTCGATTAGATTCGCCATCTGGCCCCACCTGTCTTCGTCCTGCGTCCTGGACAGGCGATTTAGTTCCGCCGCGACTGAATCCAAGCCATGAGCTTTCATTACACCCCCATATGCTCGAGTACTGGCAAGAAAAGCCACTTTTTCACGGAGGCGATCACGCATCTGCGCCTCATCCGGCCCAGAGTCATCTAGCACAAACACGCTGCGGCATATTTTGACGTCCGACTCAGCACGGCCCGCCTTTCCTATGCCCTGTAGCAATGATGGGCGCATAATATTCTCAACGTAGCCGGTCGTTGCGAACGGATGAATCAGAATCCCGTCGGCAATCGTGCCAGCCAACTCGCACATCCTCTGCCCAAAGGCTCCAACGTAAATGGGCGGGTAGCCGACGGGACTCGGAGGTGGCCTGAAGCTCGGCGTCATCAGAGTATGTGAATAGAATTCGCCATCGAACTTTAGATCGGACTCAGTGTTCCAAGCCGACCATATCGCACGGATCGCGCCAATCATTTCACCGAGGCGCTCCACTGGCCGACTCCATTGCATTGAGAAGCGCTGCTCAATGTGAGCCCGGACCTGCGTACCGAGACCGAGAATGAACTTCCCACTGGTTAGTCCGTGCAAGTCATTAGCGATGTAGGCCGTAGTCATCGGATTCCGAGCAAAGGCAACTGAGACGCAAGTCCCCAACCGGAGCCTATCGACGTTCTGACTAGCCGCAGCCAACTGCACGAACGGATCAGTCTGGCCTTCTGTCAACCAGCCCACTGCACAGCCCGCCCGTTCAGCAAAGCGGGCTGCGCGGATCGGATCCTTGCCTACCAGGTTGAGGTTGAGGTCAGTAGAAGCCATCGCGCGCCAACGAGTTGCTCATCGTGCTCCGATTGTCTGTCCTAACTGCGCCTCTTGCGTGAACTTGGTGCAGTGCGCTGTTGTGGGCTGTGGTCACCCGACCGGCAGTGGGATAGGTGATCCGTCGGGGACGGCGCTGGTGCCATTCCACTTGTAGAACTGCTCTGCGTTGAAGACTGCCGTGTGACGCGCGGCTGTCATGTCCAGCGGCCCGAACAAGATCTTGCCGGGCGCGTAGAGGACTCCGAGTTTGTAGATGGACTTCAGCATCGACGCTGACGTGCACGGGTTGGTGCTGCAAGACTTGAGCGCATTCAGCAGGATCGTCGCCGCGGCATAGCCCTGCGCAAAGTTGGGACCGGTCGCCATCGTCTGGCTATAGCCAGCTGCGACGCCCGCAGTCTCGTCATTCAGCCGAGGCGCCGAGAAGTTCGGCAGGTTAATTGCCTTCAAGATCGCATCGGTGTTGGATCCGCCCCAGGAGACGATCGGACCGTGGAAGCCTGCGGTTGTCAGGGCCTGCGCCACGGGAACACCGGCGGTCGCGACCGCCATAACGAACACGCCATCAGCGTGCGCGGAGGTGATCTTCTGCGCCTGAGCCGAGAAGGACGTGATCTGCAGCGGAATCTGCTCAACATCCACTACCGTGCCGCCACCAGCCTTAATGGCGGCCTTAATTACCTGAGTATAAGCCACAGCCGACGGCGCGTCGAGCTGGACGAGCGCCACCTTCTTCCCCGCAAAACTCCCGCCGAGCAGCGACTGCATGTGATTGACCATGATCGCGGCAGCTTGCTTCGCAGTGTCGGTCACTCCGATGTACCAAGGGAACTGGAACAGCGTCTCGGTGTCGGTCGCAATGATCAACGGTATCTGCGCCGCAGTGAGGATCGATTGCGAAGCGGCGACGGCCGAGCTGCCGCCCGCCTGCAGAATAGCGACGGGATTACCAGAAATCGCCTGCCGCAGGGCGGATTGCGTCAGGCCAACCTCGCTCTGTGTATCGACGACATCGAACTTAATCGGATGTCCGTTGACAGACGAGCCTGCATTCTTAATCACCTGCTCCGTCGTCTGGGTGAAGCTCGTGCCGAAGGTGCCTTCTGGCCCAGTAAGATCCGCGACGATCGGGATCGTATACGTACTCGAACTACTACCAGCACTCGAACTACCACCACTTGAACTACCACCAGCTGCCGCCGAGCCGCCGCTCGAGCTACCACAGCCGGCAGCAGCCACGGCCACGACCAGCAGCGCCGCAAGCCCGCCACCTAGGCGCAGACTACGACAGGACAACGCCATTTCACCCACGCTCCTCATTAACGGCCGAAATTCCATCCAGGACGATCACCAGCTCCGCCGGGCACGCCCGCACGAAACCGCAATCACCAACCGCCGGGCCCAACCCCAGGCCGAACATACGGTGTACTGTATAAAAAACTAGAAGAAGAGTACACCCCACCAAAACCACGGTCAAGACCTCGGCGGCCTATCAGGACATCTAGCAATGCCTTACAGCGAGCGCACTGCGTCCCATCAGGTTTGGGCACTCTCCGTGCACTTACAAACTCTCCGTGCACTTAAAGCAGCGCCGCACTGAGACGGACACGCGCATCAGGGACCGCAAGGTCGCCGCGACGCTGGCATGGCTCCCGTGTGGACGTACGCCCGTGAACCTTATACTCTACTCGGATCGGGTGCCGCTAGTCGACAAGGCGGCCGCCGCACCGGCATCCCGGCCCGAACCGCCATGAAGACCCGACCTCTGCCTCAGGCGCCGATCTGCCACCCGCACCCAGCCAACGATGCCGTCGCGGGACAGCGTAACGAAGATAATGATCAGCAGGCCATAAAGAATCTCTGAATACTGCGCACCGTATTCCACCGACTGCGAAGATCCAGCGACGAGCAACACAATATTCGGCGTCAAGTACGGCAGCGACGTGATCAAAGCTGCACCGACAATACTGCCCGCCAGGCTGTCCTGGCCACCGATCAAGACCGCAGCAAGGTAGGTGATAGCGAGGCTAAGCGTATAATTATCGGTTGTTACGTCACCGGTGAAGTGCGCAAGCAGTCCGCCCTGGAGCCCGATCATTGCGGAGGACACGGCGAACGCCAGCAGTTTGTACTTCGTTGCAGGTATACCGAGCGGCGCGGCGGCGGCAGGATGATCTCGAAGAAGTCGCCAGCCTCGGCCGAGCATGCCGCGCGTCAAGGCCGCAACGATGCACAGGCACGCTACAGATACGCCCGTGAGCAGGATGGCCCAGTAGCGCTGAGCGGAGGTCGACCCTGCCGACGCAAACAGAGTCGGGACGATGAATCCTGTGGACCCGACAGTGTTATCCTGATACCGCGTCGCCAGGTCCAGGATCAGATAGAACGCCGCTAGTGTGCTAAGCGCGAGGTACAACCCCTTGAGCCTGATCGCAGGTATACCTGCAAGAACACCGACTGCGCCGGACACGACGACCGCGACAACGACGTCCGCAGGAAATGGAACGCCAGCGCGAAGGGCCGCCACAGTCACAAATCCGCCCACCGCCAAAAAGCCGGCGTTCCCGACAGAGACCTGGCCGGCAGTACCCATCAGGAGATTCAGGGCTAGTACGCCTATCAGCGTCAGAAGCCCGGTGTTATAGACGTACAGATAGAAGCTGCCGCCGAAAACTACGAACGCAAGGGACGCGACCACCACGAACAGTGAAGCGGCGCCAGCACTCGAACTTCGCGCGCTGTGTACCGCTCCAAGAAGAGTCTTGCGAACCGTGACCATAGGACCTAGAGCCTCGCAATCTGCTTAGTGCCAAACAGGCCTTGCGGCAGTACAAGGATGATCACTAGAAGTAGCCCATACGTGATGGCGTCGATATCGCCGCCACCGACTGTCGCATCCACGAAGCCTTGCACCACGCCCACGATCAAGCCGCCAACGATCGCCCCCCAGATGCTGTCTAGCCCGCCTAGCAAGACGGCCGGGAAAGCGAGCAGCGCAATATTCTCAAGCGAGCTGTCGACCACATTAGTGGCTGCATATGTGATCCCTGCGATCCCCGCAAGTACGGCCGCTACGAACCACGAGATTAGGTACATCCTCGGGACATTGATGCCGCCAAGGCTCGCCAAGATCGGATCTTGACCTGCTGCACGCACATGCCGACCGAACTGCGAAAACTGAACCGTGAGCGCTACAAGCAGCGCCAAGAAGAACGAGAACGCGGCGAGACAGACAACCGTCCAACTCGTAGTGACACCCGCGACGACGATCGATGATCTCGGCAGAAAGCCGATTGGGATATCATATTGGTTGATGCCAAAAACGATTCCCATCACTCCATCGAGCACCGACGCTACTCCAAGAGTGGCTATTACGCCCATGAAAACCGGAAGCCCCGTTGTTCGCTTGAGGACGAGGCGATAGATCACCGCGCCGACGACGCCGATCATCACAAGCGAAAGCAACAGCGCGCTCCACAGCGAGAATCCGTGGGTGTTTGTAAGCATGCCCACCAAGAACGCTGGCAGCAACATGTACTGTCCATGAGCGAAGTTAAAGGTCTCAGTAGCTCTGAATGCCAGCACCAAGCCCAGACCTATCAAGGCATATACGCCACCTAGAGAAACGCCCTCGATAAGTGCTGATACAGTAGTATGCATCGATTCAGGCTCCAAAAAGATTGAAAGCAGCGACGTCTACATTGGCACATTCATGCCTGTTATCGAATCGATGAATTCACCTGAGTCAAGGATGTCCCCTGGGCGCCCCGACAGTCGAAGTCGGCCTACTTCAAAGGCAAATACTCTGTCAGCGATAGCACGCACAAGGTCCATGTGATGTTCTACAAAGATCATGGTGGTGGACCGTCCGCGCCGCACGCGTTCAAGTGATACTTGAAGGCCTGCGCGTTCAGATCCATCTAGCCCGGACGCAGGCTCATCCAGCATCACCACAGCCGGATCACAAGCCACCGCCCGCGCAATGTCCACGAGCTTCCTCGTTCCGAACGAAAGTTCGCCCACCACGCGATCGGCCACACGCCCTAGTCCAAGATCGTCAAGAACGCCGCGTGCTGACTCCCCAAGCGACTTCTCAATGCGACTAACGCGGCGTGGATGAATCAATTGTCCCAGCGGGGAGTACCCCGAAATATCTTGAAATCCCAGTAGGACGTTTTCCAGCACCGTCTGGGAGTCGATTAGCGCTGCCGACTGAAAGCTTCTGCGGATCCCGAGCCTTGCCCGAGCCGCGGGACCGAGACGCTCTATCCGCTTACCGAAGAACTCTATCTTCCCCCTCTTGCCGGACAGGCCGACAACACCCGAAAGCGCATTGAGCATTGTCGTCTTGCCCGCTCCATTCGGACCGACAATCGCCACTGACTCGCCCGATGCTATCTCGAAATCTACGTCCGAGACCGCGAGAATTCCCTGGAACGCGACTGACACGTTCGCGACGCGAATCGCGCATCGCGACGTACCTGCGTCTCCAGAGCCACACCTACCGGACTCGTCCGATGGGGATGTTCCGCCCAATTGACTCGCGTTCACGAGGCATCCTCGACTTCATATGAGCCCGCATAGCCAACCGCAATCATCTCGTCGACGTCGAGGTCGGCTGGACGACCAGCCAACACTGTTTCGCCTGATCTAATGACATAGCAATAGTCAGTCAGCGGCAACGCAAAAGATGCGCGCTCGTCTGCCATCAAGATTGACGTTCCAGATGCAGCGACAGCACGCAGCGCATCGGCCAACCTTGCGTGAATGCTAGGATGCAGACCAAGAGTAATCTCGTCCACGATCAGCAGCTTCGGGTCGGTCAGGAGCGCTCGCGCAATAGCTAGCATTTGCTGCTGACCGCCGCTCAATTTGCCGGCAGCCTGATGCCTATATTTGTAGAGGTCGGGGAAAAGATTATGAACCCGCTCCACGACTGCCTCTCGAGCACCCCTAGGAGGTAGATGTGCGATCGCGCCAAGGTTGTCGCCGACCGTAAGATTTGGAAATATCTTTCGGCGCTCCGGTACGAGCGCGAGGCCCATTCCGTGAATAGTGTGAGGCTCGCGGTTAGTAATGTCAGACCCTCGGAAGTCGACCTTTCCGGAGATTACGCGAGTGCGCTCGCTGCGCAGGTGACCACAGATCGCACGGACCGTGCTCGACTTCCCGGCGCCATTAGCGCCGAGAAGCGAGACAATGCTGCCAGGCTTTACCGCTAGGGAAACACTGACAGTCCCTAGAGCACCATTAGGATACCTCACGCGAAGATCGTGCACGTCGAGCAATGCCTGACCTTCCTCAGCCAAGTCATTGGCATCTGACGGTTTGGGCACGCGGAAGCGCCTAGGAGGGGAAATCCTCATAATTAGAGGATACCACTTACCGACCATCGGGGTCAACTTTCCTAGGGCTCGTTCAAAGACTTTGCTGACCTCCAACCAAGCCGCTCAGCCTGCTGAAAAGACACAATCTCATAAGCGGCTGCCGCATCCAGTCCGCTAAGCATGTCGGACACAAATTTTCGGTTGGCAACCCGCTTTGTCCAGGCTAGGGCATACGCGGATCTGCTTAGTAGTCGGGAGGCCAAGTCCGCGACTCGTTCGTCAAGGTCCTCGGCCTTCACCGCGTAATTGATGGCACCAAGTTGGGCCAGTTCCAGCGCAGTGAACCTTCGGGCGAGCATGAGGTACTCCTTCGTAAGTGCTGGCGACAGGAATGAGGGAATGAGCGCACAACCACCATCGCCTGGCACGAGTCCATACGGAGAGCCGATTCCGCTCTCTCCATGCTCGATATGATTATCGCAAATCACCGCATCCTCGACCGCGACTATTATGTCGCAGGCGAACATGATGCTTTGCCCGAAGCCCAACGCGTCGCCATTGACTCGTGCTATGACCGGCTTCTCGAGCGCAGTGATCGCCTCGAGGAACCGGACGATTCCCGAGAATATCTTCCAGATCCGCTCCGGTGCGTTCTGCCCGCGGAGCTTCTCCGCACGCATATACGCCTCAGTCGCCTGAGGCCGAAGGAAGACGCCACTGGACGCACCAGTAAGGACGACCACTCGGATATCGTCGCGGGGTCGGATACGGCTAAACAACTCGGCGAGCTCTGTGTGGACTTCAGCGCCCGCCGGCGGATGCTCCATCCAGTACTCCGCGGATCTCATGGCTACGGTTAGCAACGAATTCTCGACATTACATTCTAGGCTAGGGAGATCACCGAAGCCATCATCGCGTGACACCATTTCTGCCTTCTTTCAGGAACGCTCGACATCTATTGAACGGCCAACGAACCAGGCCGCGTACGTAAGGAAGCGTCACGCCTGCAACTCGCTCCTATCGACGCGCAGGACACTGGAGAGCAACGCAAGATCCTCGGTGAAACGATGAAGCGGGTGTTCGACGATATACCCGGTAGCCGCAAGAACCTGATGAGCGGTGAAGACTACAGTGCTCGATAGCAATTCAGCGCTCGCTTTTGCGAGCTTGGCTACACGGCAGAAGTCGGTTGTTGACTCCTGCGCCATGGCGCTCGCCCGCCAGACCAATCTCTCGGCACTATCTACTTCCAAGCAGGAGTCCGCCAGCCTGTGACGGACTGCCTGGAAGGCAGCAATAGGTTTGCCGAACTGTTTTCTACTAGCGGCGTACTGCGAAGCATCTGTCAATACATATCGCGCTCCGGCGACGATCTGCGCCGCCACCATGAGGCGGCCGCAAGCTTCGACAAAGGATGGCACGTCTTCCGCGCAGTGCAACGGAACGTATTCACCGACAGTCTCGACCTCAGAGACATCGACCGATACCAGAGATACGCCCGTTGCCTGCCTTCGAAATACTCTGTGAAGCTGATCCACTCGGGCGACGTGAATGCCAAAGTATCCTGACTCTGGGACAAACACGTGTGTAGTATTCGGTGCAGCGAGGAGAGTTGTCCATCTCTCCGCATCGGGCAAGCGACGTTCAATACTTATAGGCATAATCGCAGGGACAACTTCAGCTGCCAGGATTCGTCCAATCCATTCCTGAATCAAGGCGCCCGTTCTGCTTGATGAAAGGCTTAGAGCCGCCAAGGTAAAATGGGCTGGAAGTATCGACAGCTGTACACCCTGCCTGCCGAGTTCTTCGTGCACTATCATGAGATCGCACACGGCGTCGTGATTTCGGACCTCGATTGCCGACTCGAGCCAGCCACCCGCAGTCAGCTGTTCCCAAGCCTCTTGCCAGGCCTGCCGATCTGTCGGAGAAGGCTGAAGCCTTCCGAACGGCTGTAGACGGTTCTCGACCATCGACCGCAGCGTATCCCGGGTCAGTGTCCGCTCAGGAGTGTTGACTACTGGGCCCAGCAAACGCGAGGCAGATTCCGCACTCAAAACGACAAGTCGCCTTTCAGCACGCGTGTGGCTATTGTTCGCTTGAGTATCTCGGTCGTACCATCGGCTATGCGCACGGTGCGCGACTGCATCCAGCCGTCGTACAGCTTTGTCTCATTTGCAAGACCCATTCCGCCATGAATCTGCATGCATCGATCGTAGACGCGATGGCACATTTCGGTGCTGTGCATTTTGGACAGCGCCACCTCCTTAATCCATGCCGCTTCTGGCCCTCCTTCGAGGCCCCGCGCGCAGTGCTCGCTTATTTGCTTGGCCGTATAGATGTCAAGGGCGCAGTCTGCGAGCATGAAGCTCACCGCTTGGTACTCACTGATTGGACGTCCGAATGCGCGCCTCTCTCGCGCGTACGCGACAGTTCGCTCAAGCGCCCATCTAGCCAGACCCACACAGCGTCCAGCGTTGTACATCCTCCCGCGAGAGACCCCTTCTATCGCGAGGCGAAAACCGTCGCCTTCCGTTCCGATGATGCTGTCATCGCCGACTTCGACGTTCGTGAACGACATCATCGACTCATTGCCACCGACATGGCCGTACAGTCGAATGATGCTGTCGATCGAGAATCCGGGCGAGGAGACGGGTACCAAAAAGCACGTAATTCCGCCTTTTCGCGAACGCCTCGCCTTGTCGTCTGTTACACAGAAGACAGCTACGTCGGTTGCATGTGGCGAGTTGCTTATCCACTGCTTGGTGCCGTTGATCACCCACAAGTCCCCGTCGGCTGTCGCGGTCGAACGCATCTCCCACGCGTCCGAGCCAGCCTCAGCCTCCGACATCGCGAAACACAGCGTCCTGGAACCGTCCATCAGCGCAGCCACCAGCTCGGCCTGCCCATCGCGGGCAAGGTACTGTCCGAGTACGTTGGGACCGCATGTCCAGTGTGACAACGTTCTGATACGGCAGAATGCGACCTGGCCCGTACCGATGGAAGAGATACTCCCAGGCACGATACTCCTGGAGCCGCCCCAGTCCGCCACCACCGATTGACTCAGGACAAAACATCGTGTAGTAGCCCGCTTCCGCGGACTTCATCCGGGCGGTCCGCATGAGCGCGATCACTTCTTTGCAGTACCGGCCGTCGTCATCGTATAGCTTTCGCGGATTATCCAAGATCTCGGCGTTTGCCTCCTCGAGCGGCACAATGACTTGGTCTACAAACTCGCCAAGTCCTTCGATGACTGAGTCGACCTTGTTGCTTCGGAGCGTGATCACCGGACGACAACTTCATCGCGGCAGGCTGGCATGTCAGTCATTTGGTAGTCTCCAAACCTAGTAGATGACGTGCGATTAGGTCGCGTTGGATCTCGGACGTTCCGCGGGCATGGTAACTTCGGCTTTCTAGATAGACGCGCCTAAGGTTACGTAGCGTCATATCTTTAAGAGTGTCCCCAGCACCTGGCGAACCGTCTTCGGCAAGAAGCAGGTCTGGACCGAGGACGTCGATTGCGAGATCGCCGAGTTGCTCACCGACAAGTTTCCCCTGCAGTGTTGCCTCTGCTGCTGCTCCGTGCACGGGCATGTCGAATTGCTGCAATTCGACGACTTTAAGACACAGTTCGCGCCATCGCGCTATCGCGACAGCCAGGCGCGCGACTCGATTCTCGGCCTTGTCGACCTCGCGTTGGGTCAGCCGCGCCTTAAAGAGCTCCCTTGTCTCATCGAATAGGCTAAGCAGCCTTCCAAATACTTGGAGGCCAGATCTCTCAAAGCCCAGTGTCTGGCGCAGTTGAGTCCATCCGGCTCCTTCCTCGCCGAGCAGAGCGGACTTCGGCGCGTGCACATTATCGAAGTACACGTCATTAAGTCGGCCGCTTACGATGGTGTACTGCGGCCGAATCGATATTCCGGGCGAATCCAGCGCAACCATGAGTAGACTGATTCCTGCAGAGCGCGGCCGTTCGTTAGTTCGCGCTGCGAGGAACGTGTGCGTCGCGTAATGCGCTCTACTCTGGAACGTCTTGTGGCCGTTAATGATGTAGCTATCCCCGCAGTCCGCAGCGCTCGTTCTGATTCCGGCAAGGTCAGAGCCCGCCTCCGGCTCAGAAAGACCGTTATTGACGATAATTTCGCCCGCAGATATGCCGGGCAGCCACCGTTCTTTCTGTGCAGGTGTGCCATAGGACATGAGGGCGGGCCCGACAATGTCAACGCCCGTGTGCCAGGGCAGTGGTGAACGAAAATACCCCAGGGCCTCCGCGATGATGGCCTGCCGAATTCGAGGGCCGGCCTGCCCGCCATAGATCACGGGCCACGAGTACGCCAAATAGCCCGCCTTTCGCATCTGCTCGAGGAATGCCAACGCTTCCGGCTCTTTTCCGGGTTCAACCTCACCGCCGCCTCCCGGGCCGCACCGGGCATCTGCCGGAAGTGTACGCAACATGAACTCCCAGACGTCCTCACGGAAACTCCGGTCTTCGCGAGGCCAGTACGTCGCGTCAGCTGCCAACCGCAGTGCCCACCGGTCCATTCAGGCCCGCTTAGAATTGCTCGAGGGCACCGGGACACTCGCCGACTGAGCGTAATATGATTCTGTCGAGCGACGGAGTTTGGCGTCAAGGACGAAGGGTTGAAGCGATGCGGCCGAGAAGACGACCGGATTAAGATCGACTGTAACAAGCTCGCTGTCAGCGTCCATTACCGCGCACAAGGTCTCAATCAGCTTAGCCATTGCGGCGAGTTCTTCCTGACCCAGCTCCGCGTCGGCGTGCCGGCGCACGAAGTCACGAATCTCGGCGTACGACATCGGGGCTACGCGGACAGCTACGGTATCTTTCGTTACATTAACCCCGCCGAGTCCGAACAGGACTGCTATCTCACCGTCCTGCCGTCGCTGTGCTCCTACGATGAACTCTTTTTGATAATCGACCTGCTCGCAGATCAGCATCCGATCGCGGAATCGGTGCCTCAGATACTCAACGGCCGGACGAAGCTCGTTTGCGGCGCGAATGCCGGTGATTACTCCGCCCGCGCGCGCACGATGATCCAATCCTTCGGTCTTTAGCACTACCGGGAATTTTACAGGTACAGCGTCGATTCCTTCTTCAGACTCGATGACTGTTGTGCCCGGCCAGCGAGCAGGCAAGACAGACAGGATTTCCCGGACTATCTCCCAACGGGCAAACCCGATTGTTGAGCTCAAGGCTTCTGATGAAGCCGCCGACTGATAGTGCGATGCCGCCGATTGATCGCGCGCCGCATTCCCGGTGTCAAGGCCTATGGCGTCCATAATTACTCGGAAGCAGCTTGAGCCCTGAATGACGGGGATGCCGTTCCAGAATCGCCAGGGGCCGCTCTCATCGAAGGCTAGAGTGGCAAACATCGGTTGCTTGCCTGCCGAGCGTACCTCCTGCGCAAACGCCTCACAGATCGCGGCGTGGCTCGCGGAAGGTGGCGGAAAGCCGAGAGATGTCACGCACAAGACTGCGCCAACTGCTGGATCTCGGCAGATCGCCCTAACCAAGTCGCCGAAGCTCTCTGGATCACCGAGAAGTCGCGCACCGGCATCGAGCGGGTTCAAGATCCCAGCGGCTCCACAGATCCGCTCGAGCTCTTGGGCAGTGTCGGCCGAGATGTTGGCAAGAGGCACGCCGCACTGGTCGACGCTGTTGGCTACGAGAGTGGCGCCGCCACCAGACAGCGTCAGAACGAATAGGCCCCTAGCTGATTCGCTGGCTGGCGGCGTAGAGACAACCGGGAACGAGCACCAAAAGAGGAACTCATCTAGGTTGGAAGCGAACTCGATCCCAGCTTGCTCGCATACGCCCTTAGTCAATGCCACCGGCGTGGCCAGCGCCGCCGTGTGGGAACGGGCAGCTAGCTCGCCGAGGTGCGTCTGCGCACCTGGCAACAGGACAATCCGCTTTCTTTCGGCGCTCCCTAGGCGACCAAGGTCCAAGAGATCTCGAGGTCGAGGAACTTGCTCTGCGTAGATGCCAAGACTCGTGACCGCTCGAGATCGAAGCAAGTCAGAGGCTAGTTCGGTAAGGCTGGTCAGGCGGGCGGTGCCATATGAGATGCCTGTTGTCACGCCGACTCGACGGCGCCAGAGCGCCCTCAGGACGGTCGCCAGCAATGCGCCGCTTTGAGACAACAGCGCTAGCCCGCCTGGCACAGCTGGCTCGGGGATCGGTGTCGTCGTGCATAGCAGGGACGATCGGGCCGAGAAGAAGCCAGTCGATTGCGGGCCTATTACGCATGCGCCCTCTGTCTTGGCGGAGATCGCAGCAAGCGTGTCGTCGTTGATGGCTCCGTAGACCACTACGCCATCCGGCCGCTCGCTAACACTTCCGAGGCTCTGGATCGACGCCTCCGCTCCGGTCAGCAAGACGATCGTGCCGAGAGGACCAGGGATCCGTCCGACATCCGGATAGGCAGCGAGGCCATCAATCTCGGCATGCGACGGATTCACGAGATTGATCTTGCCTGTGAATCCAGATCGCTGGATATTTGAAACCAGCCGTCGGGACGATGACGAGTTGGGGGACGCGCCGATGATAGTAATTGCCCTGGGCTTCAAAAGTCGCTCGAGAGACGACGAGTCAGCTACGTCAGCGTCAGTATTACGTTCGTCTATGGGGCCGCCCGCCGCCATCTTTTCCCTTTCTTAACGACCTTGCGCGGACTATGGTGGTTATCCGTTCTGATATCGGTCATCGCGTCGACTGATGGCTGATTTCCAGTCGCCTGGTCTTGCGTAGATGCGCTCCGTCTCGTCTATTCCAACCTGAGTACGATGCCCAATCGCATGAAGAGTGGACGAATACTCGATGCCCTGCCACATGCCCATCAGCTCGAAGCATTTGTTAACAGCCTGCTTTTCAAGTGCCAGATACTCGAGCGGGACCTGAGCGATTTGCTCGGCGATTACCTGCACGTGCTCATCTAGCTCGTCGACCGGGAACGCGGCATTTACCATGCCCATCTCTGCCGCCTCCACCCCCGACAACCATCGGCCCGTGTAGAGCAGTTCCTTGCTTCGGCGTAGTCCCACTAGCCACGGCCACATATGAATGTACCGCGCGCTTCCGCTAATAGGGCGCCAAGCGATCTTGGCATCTTCTGCCACATAGACGAGATCGCACTGCATCGCCATCTCGACTCCAGTAGTCAGGCAGTGGCCCTGAACTTGAGCGATCACCGGCTGGGGCAAATCCCAGAACAGCCGCCGGTACATCGCGACGGTTTCCAGAACTGCGTTTTGCTCGATGAACCATTCATCGGGCACAGAAAACGGCGGGCGATAGGTCTTCTCGTTGAGATCGTGGCCCGCACAGAAAGACCGACCGTTGGCCTTAAGAATAACGACCCTCGCCGCGGCGCGCTCGCGCACCTCAGAGAGCGCCGAGGCCAACTCGCGCTTCAACGTCTCGTTCGTGGCATTGAGAACCTCCGGCCGATTGAGGGCGATGGTCGCAATCCGATCGTTGATGCTGAACTCGATTGTGGAGTAATCCATTGAACCCACCTTCGTTTGAACTAGTTATTGCCTGAAACAGTAGCACTGCCACTTAGGCACGTGCCATTAGCGTCCGGCGACCGAGTCCAGATATCGCAGACCACTATGCTCGGCTCGGTGTTATAATCGAGAGATGTTACTCTGACGCCGTATTCTAGGCGCCTGTTGACGAACGCGGGCCTAAGATTCCGGTACCGAATAGAGGCTAGCCAACCCGTTCCGCGGATCACTTCCCGTTGGATGAGCTTCATTATGAGTGCTGCTTGAAGGGGGCCCTGCACTACAAGGTCCTCTTGCGCTTCTGACAGAGCAAACTGCCGATCGTAGTGAATCCTGTGAACGGCCGCTATTGCTGAGCTGTACAAGAACAAGTCAATTTCGTTCGGCTCAATTGACCGCTCGAACGTATCACCGACGCTAAGAACTCGACTCACAAGCGACTCCTTACAGGTCGGCTCGTTAACGGACAATAAGGGAGCTGATCTCCTCGACTAGTCGCTCCGAGAGTTGATTCGTGTAGTCAAGCCGCCATGTAAGAATCACCATAGGGCCGCCTCTTCCGTTCTTCTGCACTGCGTCGACCATTGTACGACTTATCGTGATAGTGTCGCCGGCAGTGATATGGCCGTAGAAGTTCAGTTCGGTCTCGCCAGCCATGACGCGGGTGATAGGCATCGGTGGCAACACTTCCGCCGTCCGCCCATCCGGCCTGATTTTGTTCCGACTCACAAGTGTCTGCGCAAGGCCGCGAAGGACAACGTGATATCCATGCGGAGCAACCAGGCCGCGCATCCCGGCCTGGAGTGCGGCGGAGCGGTCTACAAACATGGCGATGTCTTCTTCGCCGACCGCATAGACGTAGCGAAGGATGTCAAGCTCGCTGACTAGAAGCGAGACAGGATCGTAGCTGCGGCCAATCCAACTAGGCGCCTCGCCGAGCAGGTTGGTGACCGCCACTTGCGGTGTAGCCTCCTCGCCGCTCATCGGACCCTCGAGTCCACGATCGCGTGACAGTCCACGGCGACAAAGCCATTTTCCGTGGCCATAAAGGGGTTAATTTCAATCGCTTGGTACCCCTTGGACAGAAGTCTCGTGAGGCCTGTCGCCTTGAGGATCGCGGCGACGGCATCATCGAACACATTCTCGGCTCGAAGCACCGTAGCGATCCTGAGCGCCGAGAGCGCCTTTGCTATCGACGCGCTTGTTGTCGGCGTAGGAAGAAAACTGACATCACCGAGCAACTCGATATGAGAGCCGCCCCAACCGAAAGCAACAACGTCGCCAAAGTCGTCGGTCCGAATTACCCCTGCGAACAGCTCGCATGGCGACCTGTACTGCCGCTGAACCAATACGGACGATGTGTTAGGAAACGCATTGACTAGGCGCTCCCAACCGCGGCGGATCTGCTCTTCTCCGTAGAGATCAAGGTAAACTCCGCCGGCAGCACGTTTATGGCTAACAGTTTCGGAATTTACTTTCAGGCAGCACGGCCGATCCATATCATTATCCGCGAACTCGAGCACCTGCTCGACGCTGTTTGCCAGGAGGAACGGCGCTACGGCAATATTCGCTCGCTCAAGCAGCTGCAGTGCTTCGTGTATTGCGAGCACTTCCACGGCGCCGCCGTCATCGCGTTGGTAGCGGACATCGCCGGGCTGCACGCTATCTTGCGACCCCAGCGCGCAGATCGCGTCGGTCACGCTCTGGTGAGAGCTGACGCCCACGTTGCGCAATCGAGCGGCATCCGCCGGGTTAATTGCTCCGCAGAGCACGAGAGGTACAGGCGATCGAGCGGCTGCGTCTTGGATCAGGGACATGTATTTCTGAGACGTGTCGGGCCGACTGAGTGACAGGTGCGACCACACGACGACTGCATCGAGCTCGGCGCTGTGACCGACGGCACTAATCAGATCAGGCAAGAGAGACTGGTGCTCTGTGCTCGGGCCGCTCGCGTCAATGGGATTCGTGCCCGTCATCAACGGGAGAACCTCCTTGATCTGGCTCCACTCGCCCGTCGGATTGTCCGGTACCACAGGCGGCAAGTCGACCCCATACCGCGCACACTGGTCGGCGATCAATGTAGCGACTCCGCCAGATGACGCTATAGCTGCCACCCGCCTGCGTGTCACGCCCACGGCAATACTTGAGGAGAGGAATTCCGTGAACTGACGCTCGTCTGCGCACCAGAACGCTCCCGCGTCTTGCGCCAGCCCACGAAAGACTGCTGCGGACGAGCCGAGCCTACCCACGTGCGCGCCGACGGCCGCTCTCCCTTTTGCCGACTGCCCGAGCTGCAGTATCGCGACTTTCCGGCCGCTGTCGACGAGTCTCTCTATCTGGGTAACAAGGGACTGCCCGTCTGGGAACGTCTCGGGAATAAGGCCGACGGCTCGTACCTCGGGCAACGTCCGTGCGAACTCAGCGCAGTCCGCCAGGTCAATATCAAGTTGGTTGCCTGTATCGACGATGAATCCCGCGGCCGTCCCTCGCTGATGAAGCGGATACTGCGAAAGGTACTGGACGAGAGAGCCGCTCTGTCCCAAGACAGCGATTGGACCGATGGGCAACTCGTGCAGGGGATCACGAGAGATACAAACTGGCAGACCCTCGTACACGTTTCTGTAGCCACTGCTGTTGGGACCCAGTATGCGGATGTTGTATTCGATGCGTATTTGATCGAGCCGATTTTGAAGTTCGATGCCCTGCGGCCCAGCCTCTGCGAATCCCACAGCAAATACGACGAGCGCCTTCACGCCGCACTGCGCTGCCTCGACAGCAACCGCCGGCACTTGTTCGGCGCGAGTGCATATCGCTACCAGATCCGGTGTCTCCGGCAACGCCGAGAGACTAGGCCAGCACCTGAGACCGTCGATCTCGTCATACCGGGGATTGACGGGATACAGTGCGCCGGAGAAGTACTTCTGAATGCATTTCACCGGCCGACCTGCCATGCGGTCGACTCCGACCGTCGCACCGACAACGGCCACCGAGTGCGGTGCGAACATAGCTGCCAGATCCGAGTTTGTCACCCGAAGTGTCTCACTTTCATCTCGCAGGCCGGTGGCCCCAAGCTTCAGATGCCTCAGTAGAGGATACTGTGCCCCGTTACACTATCCTCTGTGGCAACTGGACGTCAACCCTCTGCTGGCCAAGGATGATGAAGTCCGTAAGTAGAGCACACTGAGTTGGCCGATGGCTTTCCCTGATTATCCGGCTAGTCCGCGCGGACCCTGACGCGCGGGCGCTAGGCGGCGACTCGGGCAATCGCGCCCCAGCCGAAGAGTCAACTGCCAGGGAGGCCACGCCGATCGCAGGTGACTTTCCAAGGTCTGGTTGCGCGCGAGCGCATTCGCTCGCGCGCAACGGCTTAACTTAACGCGGCGCTGTCCACCTAGGCGTTTTGAGTGAGACTTCCAATTCGCTGCCCGGCAGTTCCGAAATCCACGACAAGATCGTAAAAGACCTCGCTCACGGATCTGATGGAATTCATTCGCCCGACGATCTGACCCACGGCAGTCCCCATAGCTGCCTCAACGCCATGCTCATGGATACCTACATGTGCATCACGCACCAGCAACTGCTGCTGCGGCATCGACAGGGGCTGCGGCGCCCCAGGCTCGCCCCAAGCCTCAACCCACGGCGTTCTCAACTGACGCACGGGCTTCCCGCTAGCGCAGCGGGAACGGACCGCGTCTAGTGACCCGGCGGCAAGCAACTTCTGCTGAATACGAGGATCAAGGTCACTCTCTTTGGTTGTCAGCCAGATTGAGCCCATCCAGACTCCTTCAGCGCCCAGCGTGAGCGCGGCCGCGATCTGACGACCCGTCCCGATCCCTCCGCCAGCGAGCACCGGTGCGGGACTAACTGCGTCAACCACGTCTGGCACTAGGACCATCGTGCTCACATCGCCCGTATGACCAGCGGCCTCTGTGCCAACCGCGACCACGACGTCGGCGCCGTGCTTTACATGGCTGAGACCGTGTTTCACTTGGCCAGCAAGTCCAAACACCATCGCCCCAGCGTCATGCACCTCGTCAACGATGTCGCTCGGAAGCGGCCCCAAGCCTGACGCGACAACCTTGACGTTGTGGCTCAAGCCCAGCCGCAACAGCTCGACACCTCGAGTACGCGTATGTCGTGCCGCACCTGCGATCGTCGACCAGCCCTCGGATTTCGGAGGGGGGATGGCGAACCGCTTGACTAGACCCGCGACGAAGGCTCGATGCTCGTCTGGGATGTCCCGTTCCAGCGCCTCAAGATCATCACCAGCCGACTTCGCTGGGATCACGACGTCAATCCCGTACGGCCTTCCCCCAGTGTTCTCGTCCAGCCAACGCAACTCAGCGTCCAGTTGCTCCAGGTCGTAGCGAATGGCACCAAAAACTCCGAGCCCTCCCGCCCGCGATACTGCCGCAACCACGTCGCGGCAGTGGGAGAACGCGAAAATCGGGTACTCCAGTCCGAGCTTGTCTGCCAGTCCGGTCTTCATTACCTCGTCACTCTCTGCCTGGCCGATGCGACACATACGGTATACCACATGGCCGACGAGTACGGTATACTAAATTGTGCGACTACCCGCTAGATTCGTCTTACAAGCGTTCTGCCGAGTACAGCACGGCTCCACCTGCTGTCGGGGAACCGTGACACGCCAAGCCCACGGCAGCTTCCAGCTGACGGTCTCCCGCTCGCCGCGAAAGTTGCGTGTAGACCTCGATCATCTGGGCGAGGCCGTGCATACGTCCAGTACCCAACAAGCCGCCGCCGGACAGCACAGGCAGTCCCCCGTCTTTGGAGATGCCTCCGCTCGCGGAGAATCTGGAAGCCTCACCTCTTGGACAGAACCCAAATGCCTCAAGGTACAGATACACAAGAAATGAAAATCCGTCATACAGCTGAGGCAGGTCGACATCGCTGCTGCTAAGTCCGGAGTGACTCCACAGCTTCCTGGCCATGGATGCGCAAGCATCCTCCAGGTCGGCCAAGGCAGGGGGATTACGGCGTGCCCTGGACCCCATCACCCCCTGGGAGTATCCGGCAACGTAGACTGGCCGATGAGGGCACTCACTTACCCGATCGGCACGGCCAAATACAAAGGCTGCGCACGCTGACACGGGAATGTCGCAGTCCAATTTCCGCACAGGATCCGCAATCATCTCTGAGTCCAGATACTCTGCCACAGTTAGGGGCCGCCCATGCCAATACGACCAAGGCAACTTCGATCCGTTGCCGCGGGCCTCGACGAGAACCGACGCCAAATGCTCTGGATTAGCGCCGTATCGTTCTAGATATTCTCGATATACAAACGCCAGCGACTGCACGGCTCCCCATACTCCTGAGGGTGCAGTCCATTGCGCGTCCCCGCTAACCTCAAGTAGCTTCGTCGCATTATAGCTGGTGCTGGGCATGTACAAAGCGCGGTGCACCAAAACGTAGTCCGCCCCGCCAGCGATGATCGCATTCACAGCGAGCATAACCGCGCCGGGCAACTGGCCGCCGCCCTGGAATCCAGCGACAAACCTGGGATCAATGCCGAGGCGGCGTGCTACCCATTCAGCGCTTACAGTACTAACGCCGTCCTGGATAACGTGGTCGCCGGAGGCGGCCAGCAGGCCGCCGGTAACAAAACCGTCGATAGAGGACCGACTCAGGCCGGCATCGTCTATCGCCGCGCGGCATACATCGAGCGTCACCGCCCCAAGACTTCTGCTCTCAGCCCGCGTAGCATTGCTCTGAGCGTAACCGATGACCATTACAGCGTTTTGACCACGAAACCGGCTACTCATTACTTTCGCCTGTCAAGCATGCAGCAAATTTCAATATTCGCGTCCCGTCGAAGCGGGCCGATACTTGCATGCCGTATGAGATGCACGCACTGCCGGGTCCAACCAACTCGCCGATAATCCTCAGACCAGATTGCTCGATCAATTCGACGTCGACCACAGCGTAGGGCGCGACGTAGCCGGGAACAAAAGCACGATTTGCTACGATCCAGGACCGCACTACGCCACGGCCCGAGACTTCCAAGAAGGCCAACGAACTATCGTCGAGACAACTCCAGCACACCAGCTCCGGTGGGTGGAAGTAGACCAGACAACGAGAGCAGCGCTGAACAACTAGCGTTCCGCCCTCTGCTGCTTGCCAGAATACCCGTGACGTTGCATCCTCGATCGGTCTTGGGCCAACCCCCTGCGATGACTGGAGATGGTGTCCCGCCGCAGAACGATTTGAGCCGTCACCGTGCACAGGTCTCTAGCCCGCTATCTCGGCGTGACAGTCGACCGCGACGCCCAGAGCGCCGCTACGCGTCAGAGTGAAGGGGTTCACCTCGATGCGACGGAGCGACAGCGCCTCTAGTTTATGAGGCAACCGTGCAAATTCGGTGAGAGTGGCCAGTGCCGCTTGCCTCAAGTTGAGGCGACCGAGCATCGACCAAGCCCTGGTTCCAGAAAGCCTCGACTCGATTAGGCCGTCGGCTGCCGGCAGGCCAATCATCGCGAGGTCGCGAATTTCTTCCACTGCCCGACCGCCCCAGCCAAAGGCCATCATCCAACCATAACTGTCGTCGCGCATCAATCCCGCGTAGAGCTCGAAGTCAACATTCTGAACCTGAGACTGCACGAGAACATGCGAGGCCGCGCCAAATGTGCTTCGCAAAGCAACGATAGCATCATTAAGTGACCTCTCATCGTGAACATCCAGAATCACTCCGCCGACATCAGCTTTATGTGAAACCGCAGCCTCGTTGATCTTGACGCATACGGGGAATTGCAGAAAGATGCCCGCAGCAGCACCACCAGGCCCCACATCAACGTATTCCGCCAGAGGAATCCCCGCCGAACGCAACAGGTCTAGCGACTCTGTAGGCCTAAGAGTTCGAGTCTCCTCCTCCGCGCGTTCGAGAGGCATTGGACCCCTCCGAACGAATGACCTATTCGATGGAGCCGCAATAGCTCGTACTGCGTCGCTCGGCAGTTCAAATACTGGGATCCCCGTACCTCGCAGAAGATCTATCTGCTGAGGGGTCGCCGCACCGCAGACGATAATCGGTGTCTCACTCGATGCCGCTGCCTTCCGGAGGCCGTCCAGTCGTGCCTCGGCCATGCGCGGAAGCATAAGGCTGTGATGGGTCCACACCACCAGATAATCGACATCGGGCATCTTCGAGAGTTTTGAGACGAGAAATGGCAGCAAGGCAGGATCCTCGTACGACGACCCGCCGATGTCTATTGGGTTACCGGTGCCTAGAAACGGTAGCCGGGTCCTGAGCCAAGCCCAGTCTGGATCCGCGAAATCAATGGCCAGCGGCGGAAGCGCAATGCCTTGCCGCCCGCATTCGTCCGCCATGAGGCTAGCCAATCCGCCCGACTCGCAGATGACAACCGTCTGATTGCCACGTGACGCGCCGCGGATGCCGACAGAGTATTCCAGAAGCTGCCGCTCATCTTCGCAAGCCATTGCACCGGCATCCGTGAGACGCGCAACACAGGCCTCATATGGACCTGCCAGTCCCCCAATGTGTGACTTGATTGCTGTTTTGCCAGCGTCGGACCTTCCCAGCTTGACGAACCCTACACGGCGACCGCTTGTGACAAGGTTTTCAACTTCCGCGGCAAGCTTTTGCCCATCCCGCACTGTTTCCAGCACTAGCGCCACGCTAGTGAGATCGGGCCGACTAGCCACGTAGCGCAAGCAATCGGCGAGTTCAACTCCGGCCTCGTTTCCAGTATCGACCAGAAAGCCCGCCGACAACCCGCGCGCGCGCAACGGATACGAGGCTAGATATGTCACTAGGCCACCGCTCGAACCAAGAACTGCGACAGACCGACTGTCCGCCTCGCTCGCGGACGGTGGCGCAATCGATGCGAAGACTCTTGGTTCGTAGTTCCGATATCCTACCGAGTTGGGGCCGAGAAGCAGAATTCCGCTGTCACGGACCAATTGGCGCAGATCAGCCTCGGCCGAAATGCCATCTTCGGACGCCTCTGAGAAACCCGAGGCAAATACAACACAAGCGCGAACGCCCGCCTGCACGCATTCAGCCACGGCGGCCGGGACGCGGGAGCTGCCAACACATACCAACGCCACATCGGGTGTCTCCGGCAGATCGGCGACACTTCGAAATGCCTCCAGCCCGCCCACCTCATTCAGGCGAGCACTGACCGGATATATGCGACCCGCATAACTATCGGCTAGCAGCCGGAGCGGCGTGCTCGCAAGTCTGTTGGGTTCCTCAACGGCGCCAATGATGGCCACCGAGCGTGGCTCGAACAGAGCACGTAGCCGATCGCCGTCATCTGATCTATCCTGGCTCTTCAAGCTTATCACTGAGGATCAGCCTTCCCACCGATGAGTCGCCATTGCGGGAGGGTGACTTCTTCGCTTACGACCTCAAACGCTACTTGGACACGTGCGCCGATCACCAGGGTCTCGACGTTGTTCGGATAGTCCAGCAGGTTCCCGAGCATCCGAATTCCAGGTTCCGGCACGTCAAGGTCGACCATCACTACCGCGTACGGTACGTCAAATCCGGGTGACGTCGCCCGATTAACGACGGTCCAGCTGAAGACTGTACCTTCGCCCGCTACTTCGCGCCACTGCCACTCGTACGAATAGCAGTGCGCGCATATTTCCCTTGGTGGCCACCGCAGCGTCCCACAGCGGAGACAAGCGACGACGGTGAGCATCTGTTCTCTGCAGTGCTCCCAGTACCCCCGGAACATGGGATCCTCGACGTCTGGAAGCAACCGGCTAGTCTCGCTCATATCTTTTCCTTTGAGAGCAACGCGATCGAGCCATCTCCGAGATCGCCCCATCCGGTCACGGCAGCGATCGACGCGCTGCCCAGTTGTCTCGGCCCCGCGCTTCCTCGTAGCTGTCTGACCGCCTCAATGATGTTATTGACCGATCCGAGGTGTGCCTCAGACATTAGCCCTCCATTGGGGTTTACAGGTAGCGCACCGTCGCGGGCAATACCGCCCGCCTCAACGAAAGGACCAGCCTCGCCGCGATTGCAGAATCCAGCCTCTTCGAGTTGGTGGAGTACTTCGAAGGTAAAGCAATCGTAGACCAACAGGACATCAACATCTGAAGGCCGAAGACCCGCTGAGGCAAAAGCGCGAGGTGCGGCGTACGTCAGGCCAATATCAAACCAGTTCTGACGGCCTATTAGGCTATCAGGCGAGCGCGGATGGCCTTCAGCGACCGCTTCGAGGTACACTGGCTTTTGACGGAGATGCTTCGCGCGATCTGCTGTAGTCAGGATGATCGCAGCACCGCCGTCAGACTCTAGGCAGCAATCGAACTTCTGATAGGGATCAGCTATCATCGGCGATGCGGCGTAGTCCTCCATTGTCATTGGCTTGCCATACATCATGGCTGCTTCATTAAGTTGCGCGTTCTCGCGCATTGTCACTGCGACCATGCCCATCTGCTTCTTCGTCGTTCCGAACTCGTGCATGTGGCGCCGACAGATCATCGAGTAGTACTGCGCAGGAGTATTCCAACCGAACGGCCGCTCGAGGTGGACTTTAGCCTCCTGGCCAGTCATAGCGCGAGGGACCCTGCCTTGAATTGGCGGACCGGATGCGTTGTTACGTCCCTGAAAAAGCACTACATACTTGGCGCGGCCCGCAGATAGCGCAAGAGCAGCGGCTCCGATTGCGGCGACAGATGCGGCGCCTCCCAATCGGATAGAGCAGGTGAAGCCGACATCAGGTAGATCCAAATTGCTAATGAGCGTCTCAGCGGTCAGATTCACATGTCCTGGTATGACGCCGTCCAAGTCTGAGGCATGAAGCCCGGCATCGTCCAGGGCCGAGAGCACGGCTGAGAGCGCCAACGTCTCCTCGGAGAGGCCGCTGCGACGGCTATAGCGTGTCTGGCCCACGCCGCATATACATATCTGTGGCAACTGCAGCTCCTTTGACATACGATTACGGTTTGTGAGGGTAACTAGGGGCTTTTTATTCCGTTTCCCTCGCGGCCATGACCATTGAGAACGTCCTCGATCGTGTATCCGTGGGCGGGGGGCCGTTCTTTGGACTGAACGATCTGGATAAGCACGCCACTAGCGAGACGGGGATGGATGAAGGCCTCGTGCCATTCAGGGCGATCTTTTCTGACACCGAAGACGGAGAAGCCGCTCTTAGCAGCCTCTTCGATCGAAGCATCCAGCGACGCGACCTTGAACGTGAGATGGTGGACACCACCATCCGGGTGCTTCCGGAAGAAGGACTTGAAAAAGTCCGAACCCGCAAGTGGCTCCAGTAGCTCGATCATGCTGCTGTCCGCAAATTTCAGGTGGACGAGGCGAAAGCCACCCCTCACGTTGTCGCCACCTAGGTAGAACTCTCCTCCCATTGCATCGACGTACAACGGTAGGAGGTCCCGCATGCGAGGCGCGGCGATAGCTACGTGATGAAAGCGTGCGCATCGGATCTGGGCTAGACCGCTCCATGCGTCTGGCCTTGCACTGATCGACTCCGCATAGCTTGGCGATGTGCCAGATTCCGTATCCTGTTTACACGCTTCAGGTTCAGGCGCCGCAAAGATGCCCTGGTAAACCGTCATGTTGGCATGATACTACGGTATACTCCTTTCGTCAGCACCTCGCCGCTATCGTTCCTGAGCCTTCCGACTCCGCGATCACCGACGTGGAGTCCAGCGAACTCAGTCGGCGGATCGCACACCTCGGGACCGGACCGAACGAGCGTCGTTGCCACGGCCTTACCACTGTGACTCAATGGGGCGAGGTGCGCGCCTTCTCTCTACGTCGGTGCGCGGAGACCGGTCAGAGCGTGATGACCAGCCGCAGTGGCGACACGGTGGATCGGCAGCCATATCTCTCAGCCACGCTCGAGTTCTGAGCTCGCCGAAGCAGCTGCACCGCTTGCCATACAGATTCGCGACGCGAACGGTAAGCATTAGGACCGCCGTGAATCAGTCGCCGAAGGGGACGCAGTACCACCTCGGCCCGGCCCGCCGCAGATCAGCGCCACGGACCTCCCCGCAATGTCGACTCCGGAGGACTTCGCCGCCAGGCCGCGGTCCGCCGGCAGATGGCCACTCGGGCGGCCCGACGTTCCTCGGCGCGCGCCCGTGAGGAATTCCACTCGCGGTCCGCGAATACCCAATCAATCATCCAATCTGGCGTGTCGCGCCGTCGTTACGTCGGGTAGCTCAGCGCTCAGGGCACCGGAGGTTGAACACAGTTCCGCTCGGACAGCTGCACGAGAGACCACCAATTTCATTTTGTCGATATAGCAAGAACTACAGCAAGTCCGCCATCGGGCCTGGCGGCATCACGGACATACCGCCGTCCACAGCGAGCACTTGACCGGTGATATAGCTAGCTAGATTCGATGAAAGAAAGAGAGCCGCCGCGGCAATGTCTTCTGGCCGCCCTCCACGGCCAAGAGGCAGCCAGGACCGGAAACCTTCGTCATAGTCTTCGACGCTTGTCTCTCGGCGGAGCACGAATGGCGTAGCGGCGGATCCTACAGCAATTGCATTAGCTCGGACGCCTCTTGGACCCAACTCGACCGCCAGCGATCGCGTCAGCTGCTCAAGTCCGGCTTTAAAGCATGAATAGGCACTGCTGCCCGCACGAGGCCGTCGTGCCAGCGAACTCGAAACGTTAAGAATGCTTGCATTCTGCGTCGCCGTAGACGTGAGCAAAGGAGCGGCGGCGCGGCACAAGGCGAACACGTACTCAAGATTTCTCGTATAGACAGAAGACCACTCATCTGAGGTGTACTCAAAGAAGGGCTTGCGTTCCTGAATTGAACGCCCTACAACGTTGACCAGTATGTTCAATTGGCCTTGCTCGCGAAGAACGTATTCCATGAGGTCACTGAATCTGCCATAGTCAAACAGGTCGAGAGCAACGAATGAGACCCTGAGGCGGTCTTCATTCGGAATCGCCGAGAACGTCGGCTCCGCATCCTTGGCTGTACGGTCGAGAAGGATCACGTGAGCGCCAGCCTCCACAAGCGCGCACGAGATCGCAGTTCCGATCCCTCCCCCGCCCCCACCCGCAACCAAGGCGACCGAGTCGGCAAGGCTGATTCGCTCCAGATACATCGCTCTTCCTGACTGTGGGCGGGTTCGATGTTCAGGGTGCATAAGAGTATACTATACTAGCTATGCGCCGGGCAACGGGCGCCGGGTGGCGCAGGCGAGCAGCTCCACCCCGACGCAAAGGCCGCGCCTAGCCATGCGCCCGGTCGCGCGATAGGTGTACCGTTTAGAGCGGCATAGGAGGCTGGGAGGCGCGCAGGCGACCGCCTACAGGACGCGTCAGAAGGTCACCCGATCTGAACCGTCACCGTGCTCACAGGACTGTTCGTGCTTAGGATACGCGAAGGTAGAATGAAAGACATCAAATGTTCTGAGCCTCCGGCAGAGGGCAACTCTGCCGTCGAGGCAGCTCGGCCAGAGTATCTTTGGCATCCGCCGCGGAAAATGAAGATGGCCGAGAAGCTTGCCACCGTGATTGAGGCAGACATCGTCTCCTCAGGTTGGCAAGTTGGGTCCCGGCTCGGCCCGGAGTCTGAACTTCTACAGAAATACGGAGTAAGCCGCGCGACCCTGCGGGAAGCCGTAAGGATTCTCGAGCATCATATGGTTGCGACAATGAAAAAGGGTCCAAATGGAGGACTAGTAGTCACCGAACCCGACCCATCGGCGGTGACGGCGTTGGTCGCTCTCTACCTAGAGTTCCGTTCGGTTAGTCGCGAGATGCTTTTCGATACTCGCCGCACCCTTGAGGTCGCGTGTGTCAGGCAGCTGGCCGAAGAACGCGATGAGCAGGCTATTCGGCGACTTGAGGATGTCCTAGTGGCCGAGACCCGGTTGGCGACACCCGCCGACATCCATGTCAGTGCAAACGATCTGCATGTCGCAATTGCTGCCGCTTCCGGTAACGAAGCCATGGCGCTGTTCGTTGACGTTCTGACGAAGTTGTCGCAAGCACATATTGAGTACGCGAGTGACGTATACAGCCAAAACTCTGCCGCTATACACGAAGCCCACGTGCGCATCGTTACCGCGATCGTGGCGGGAGATGCCGACCTAGCTTGTCGAAGGATGTTGTCCCACTTGGACGCAGTCTCACATTTCTATCGTTAGTCTCGCCTCGATCTGCGCCTGCTTCACCCCAGTTGTTCGTATGCGCACAGCACGCTCAGGCACCTCACCGGAAGTTTTCTAGGCGCTGACATGAGTCCAAGCCTCCGTGGCTTCAGGGCCTCCATCAACCCCAGTTCGGTTCACTCTGAATCGCGCCGACGTGTCCGGGGACTCCATCTCGTGAGGAGAAGATGGAGTCGTGGGGACGACAGAGAGCAAACTATCCCCCAGAGTTGCGTGAGCGGGCGGTCCGCATGGTCGCCGAGGTGCGGGCGGATTACCCGTCGGAGTGGGCGGCGATCGGGGCTGTGGCGCAGAGGCTGGGGATCGGCAGTACCGAGACACTGCGCAAGTGGACCCGCCGGGCCGAGGTCGATTGGCTGTGTCAACCTCATTTGGCCCGACCTACTAGTCGGACTCGGCCCCACCTGGGCTGTGGTTGCTCTGGCCGGGCGTGATTGTTCTACTTTGATCGGGCACCAGCCCGTGCAGCGGACTCCCGCTTGTCGCGCCCGCCGACGCGAAGTTCCGGTACCCGCAGTACGTCCGG
>CAVXHV010000004.1:0-4382268 GCA_963761445.1 uncultured Planctomycetota bacterium
CCATGGGCAAAGCCAGGGCCTCTTCCATCGCCAGGTGTATCGCAAATATGTCGTGCCGTTGCCAGTGCCGAGCCTCGAGTTGGGCAAGCATCTCATCGAGAACTTGCCGGCGCCTCGTGCGGTGGCCGGCAATCACCCGATTGTAGCGCCAAAGCCACGGCTCGGTCATGGCCATTTTCCGAATCAATGTTGCAGCCTCTAAAATGCAGCTAGGGCGTCGGCCTCGTCTTCCTTGATGTCAAAAAAGCGATTCAGCTTGGTGATGGCAAATACCTCGTAGATGTTCGGCCCGATATTGGAAAGTTTCAGCGCGCCTCCCTGGGCCTTCACTTTTCGGTCCAGCGTGATCAACTTGCCCAACGCCGCGCTGCCCAGGAAATTCGACCGTGGAAAAATTCAAGAGCAGCTTCTCGCGCTTGTCGTTTTCCACCAGGCTGAACATCTCGCTGCCCAACTCCTGGATATCGATGTCTTCTGTAATGCGGCGGCTGCGGAAACGCACGACCGTAACGTCTCCAACCTCCGTCACCTCCAGGCGTTGGTATGCGGGCATCGAAAAACACTCCTGGTAAATAAAGTTTACGACGAAAATGCCGGCCAATGGGCTGCGAAAAATGGTTTCCGCAGGCCCACAACCATCGTATCAAGCCGGTTCGGGGGGTCAAGCTGCCTTGAAATGGCTGACGGGTGTCAACCGCTCTTCGGCATTGCTAAACTGTGCAAAACCCCAACAATTCCGAAAGACAAGAGCATCCAGCCAAGCCATTCCGGCGGGTGGATGATACGATTGCGGGAAATGGCGGAGACCGTCGGCAACAGCCTGCGCCGACGCTTGCGGGTGGGGCGTTCCGCTCGGCAATGAAGGTGGCAACTTGCTCCTTTAATTCCACCGAGTCGATCTGGAGGAACTGGATACCCAAGAGAAGCAGGACCAGTCCTGCCATGAAAAATTGATTGCGAGAGATTTCCATATTCCCACCTTCCTCCGCGGTCGGTCGGGCGAGCAAACATTTTGGCGATATGCTAGTCTAACACTCAACTGCGTACTGGGCTTTGGTTTCCGGCCATTGCCGCATCAAAATTCCCGTTCCTGGTGGTTTCGTAGCGGCAAGTGGGGAAGTAACGGCGGAGGAGAATTCAACGTGATCGACGACCTGCGCTGCCGCGAAACTTCGTGCGGATGTGCCGCCGCAATCTCCGGCGGGCCAAGGTCGTCGATTCCAGCGGCGCGGAACTTACCGGCGGCGGCCTTGCTGACCGCGAGCTCGGCAATAAAACGGCTGATAAGGCGGAAGGTCCTCGGAGCGGGCGAATCGCACGTCGGCATTCTCCTACCGCCTTCCGTCGGCGCGGTCTTGGCAAACACGGCCTTCTCCGTTGACCGCCGCATCGCCGTCAATCTCAACTACACGCTCACTTCCGCCGTGATCAACGCCTGCCTGGCCCAGTGCGGCATCCGCCACGTGCTGACCAGCCGCGAATGTCGATCGCCTTTCAGCTCGAACTCGATGCCGAACTGGTGTACCTCGAGGATTTTCAGCCGCGCATCGAAAGGACCGACAAGCTGCGGCGGCCGCCGCTGGCCTACCTGCTCCCGTCGGCCGTCCTGGAGCGCGTGCTGGGCCTCGCTGCTGCGGCCCGACGACCTGGTGACTGTCATGTTCACCTCCGGCTCGACCGGCGATCCCAAGGGCGTGATGCTGAGCACGACAACATCGGCTCGAACGTCGACGGCATCGACCGGATCATTCAACTGCGGCAGAGCGACGTCTGCTGGGCGTGCTGCCGTTCTTTCATTCGTTCGGCTACACGGTCACCGTGTGGACGGTGCTGACGCTGGACCCAAGGGGGTCTATCACTTCAGCGCCGTTGGAAGCCCAGCAGATCGGCGGGCTATGCCGCAAGCACGGCTGCACGATTCTAATCGCCACGCCGACCTTCCTGCGATCGTATCTGCGCCGCTGCCCGCCCGAGGATTCGCGTCGCTGGAGATGGTGGTGGCCGGTGCGGAAAAGATGCCGCCCGACCTGGCCGCCGCTTTCCGGAGAAGTTCGGCACCCGGCCGGTGGAAGGCTACGGGGCCACGGAGTTGTCGCCCGTCGTGGCCTGCAACATCCGGCCGGCTTCGCGGCATCCGCCGCCGGCGACAGCTCGTCGGCAAAGAGCGGCACGGTGGGCCGGCCGTTCACTGGCGTCGGTCAAGGGATCGGATCTCGACAGCGGGCGAGGGCTTGCCGCGTGGCCGGCAGCGGGCATGCTCTGGTTCGCGGCCCCAACGTGATGCAGGGGTATCTGAACGGCCCGAGTCTGACGGCCAAGGTCATGCTGGTCGACGTGGTACATGACCGGCGACGTGGCCCTGCTCGACGCCGACAACTTTATCACGATCACAGGCCGGAACAGCCGGTTTTCCAAGATCGGCGGCGAAATGGTGCCGCACCTCCGCGTCGAGGAAGCGATCCGCTCCGCCGCGACCGACGCCAGCCAGGATGTCCATGTGGCGGTGACCGCGGTGTGCGATCCTGCGCGGCGAGCGGCTGGTCGTGTTTCACACCGGACTCGCCATGCCCGCGGCGGAGATTTGCCGCAAGCTCCAAGCAGACGGAATCCCGCCGCTCTGGATCCCCTCGCCCGACAGCTTTCGCCGGATTGCCGCGATCCCGCATTGGGCACGGGCAAGCTCGACATGTCGCAGTTGAAGGAGATTGCCAAGCGGGAGTTCTGCTGTAAATCAATCGGGCGATTTCGCCACGGCCGCCGGGGCGTTTTGATCGCCGAGCACATTCACCCGCCGCGGCCAGTTGTTCTCGTGTTTACTCGCATCCGGTCGCGGCGTATCATAAATATATGCTCGATCTCTTCATCAACTTTGTTTGGCAGTGCTGGACGGTCATCCTGGAGATGGCCCCGTACCTGCTCGTTTGGGCTTCGGGCTGGCCGGCTTGATGTCGATATGGATCTCGCCCGAATGGACCGAGCGGCACCTGGGCGGCAAGGGCATGGGACCGGTGGTGAAGGCGACCTTGCTGGGGATTCCATTGCCGCTTTGCTCGTGCAGCGTGATCCCGGTGGTGGCTTCCATGCGGCGGCACGGGGCGAGCCGTGCGGCGGCGACTTCCTTCCTGCTTTCCACGCCGCAAACCGGGGTCGATAGCATCGCCGTGACCTACGCGCTCGTTGGGGCCGATCTTCGCCATTTTCCGGCCCGATCGCCGCCATCGTCAGCGGCCTGCTGGGCGGGGCGCTGGTGCATGATCTTCGGCAAGCCGAATTCCACCGAAACCGACGTGCCGCCGCATTGCACCGAATCCTGCTGTTCGGGCGATGGCTCCGCGCCGGCCTGGCTGCGGGCGATCGAAGTATGGATTCGTGAACCTGCCCCGCGATCTGGCCTGGCCGCTGCTGGCTGGCGTGGCGATCGCCGGGGCGATCGCGGTCTTGCTGCCCGCTGACAGCCTGCCACGGCACCTCGGCGGCGGACTGGTTTCGATTCTTGTCTTGATGGCGGCCGGAATTCCGCTTTATGTCTGCGCCACGGCTTCCGTGCCGATCGCGGCGGGGCTGATCCACCTGGGGGCTTCGTCCGGGGCGGCCTTGGCCTTCTTGATCGTCGGCGCTTCGACAAATCCGGCCGCGGTGACAACCGTCTGGAAGGTTCTCGGCCGCCGCACGATGGTCGTCTATCTCGTAACCGTCGGGGATCAGCGCCGTCATCTGTGGACTGATGCTCGATGCGATACAGAACTGGCTTGTCTCCTCGTGGCCGCAAGCGGCAGGATGCACGGCCGCGGCATGCGCCATGCACGGCGGCGAGCAATTCGGGCTGTGGTCGAATCTTTGCGCATCGCGCTGTGGCCGTGCTGCTGGCATCGAAACTGCCGAGGCTGAAAAAGGGCAGGCGACGGCAGCCCAACCGGTCCATGCGGTGGAAATCCAACATGCCGCTGAAGGCGGTTGCTGTTCGGCTCACGAATTGCACCAGTTGGCGAAGAAATAAAATGTAGGGTGGGCCGAGTTCCACGAGTCCCACCAATTGCGCGTCAAATGTGGTGGGACTCGTGGAACTCGGCCCACCCTACATCTTTCCCTTCAGCCGTGCCCGGATGGCCTTCAGCCGCTCGGCCAGTTCGCGCTCAAAGCCGCGATCGACCGGGCGATAGTATTCCCGCTCGACTCCCAAATAATCCTGCGCGGCGATGCCGCCTTCCGCGTCGTGGGCATATTGGTAGTCTTGCCCTTGGCCCAGCGCTTCGCGCCGGGGTAGTGCGCGTCGCGCAGGTGAATCGGCACCGGCAGCAGCCGGCCCTCGCGCACATCCTTGCGGGCCTCGCCGATGCCCACGGTGGCGGCGTTCGACTTCGGCGCGCAGGCCAGGTAGGTCACGGCCTGGGCCAGCGTCAATTGGCATTCGGGCAGCCCGACGAATTCGCAGGCCTGCGTGGCGGCCACGGCCAGCGGCAGCGCGTGCGGGATCGGCGTTGCCGACGTCTTCGCTGGCCAGGATCACCAGCCGCCGCGCGAGGAAGCGGACGTCCTCGCCCCCTTCCAGCATCCGCGCCAGCCAATACAGGGCCGCGTCGGGATCGCTGCCGCGAATGCTCTTGATCAGGGCGCTGATCGCTGTCGTAGTGGGCGTCGCCCGTGGCGTCGTATTCGACCGCCTTCCGCTGCACCGATTCCGCGGCCAGCTCGCGGGTGAACTCCACGCGGCCGCTGGTGGCTGGACAGCACGCCGACCTCCAGGGCCGACAGGGCCCGGCGGGCGTCGCCGTCGCTGGTTTCCGCCAGGAATTCGAGGGCGTCGTCGTGCATGCTGGACCTGGTATTGCGCCCAGGCCGCGGCGCGTCGTCGGCCGCGGCCCGGCGCAGGAGCGGCTTGATGTCGTCGTTCGAGAGCGGCTGGAACTGGAAAATCCGGCTGCGGCTGACCAGGGCGCTGTTGACCGCGAAGAACGGGTTCTCGCGTCGTCGCCCCGACGAGGATCACGTCGCCCTCCTCCACGTCCGGCAGGAGCACGTCCTGCTGGGCCTTGTTGAAGCGATGGATCTCGTCGACGAACAGCAGCGTCCGCTCGCCGCGTGGCCGACAGGCGATCGCGGGCCGCCGCGAGCACCTCGCGCAGCTCCTTGACCCGCTGGCCACGGCGCTGAGCTGCTGGAAGCGGCTGCGGCACTCGCCGGGCCAGCAGCCGGGCGAGCGTGGTCTTGCCGGTGCCCGGCGGCCCGTAAAAGATCACCGAGCCCAGCCGATCGGCCGCCAGCAGCCGGCGGAGCAGCTTGCCTTCGCCGAGAAAATGCTGCTGGCCGACGAACTCGTCGAGCGTCGCGGGCCGCATCCGCGCGGCCAAGCGGCTGGGCGGCGCGGCGGTTTTCTTCTTCAGAAGCGGCGAATAGGGACATGAAGCTGGATGGTCCAGACTCAAATGAAATCAAATGACAAATGATCGCAATGAAGCAAGGAAATGTGAGATGCGGAAATCGATGCGACCTGAAGTCCGAATTGGACGAATTCTCGCGTATTGCAATCGCCTCATTCGTCATTTGTCGATTTGAGCATTCCAGCCCCGTCATTCGTCATTCGAGGCTTTCCTCAATTCCTACTGGTCCTCCTTTGGGTAGCATGCGATTTCAGCGGACACGACTGGCACAGCGGCTTGCCCTTCTTGCAGAAATGTTTCCCCACGTAGACGAGCAGGGCGTGAAACTCGTTGAACATGGGGGCATCGGCCGGAAGGTGATCGTGAAAAAATTCCTGGACCTGGTGATAATCCGACTCGGGGTCGATCCAGCCGTGGCGGCCGAGGATGCGGCAGGTGTAGGCGTCGACCACGAAGCTGGGCATCGCGCCGGCGTATAGCAGGATCGAATCGGCCGTTTCCGGCCCGACGCCGTTGATGCCCAGCAACTCCTGGCGAAGTTCGTCCTCGCGGCGTGCGGAACATGGCCTCGATTGATCCCTCGTAGCGCTTCACGAAAAAGTCGATCAGGCTCCGCAGCCGCCGGGCCTTGATACGGAAATAGCCGGCCGGCCGGATCAGCTCCTCCAACTCCTCCAGGGGCGTGCCATGCAGGGCATGGGGGTCGAGCAGGTCGGCCTGGCGAAGGTTGCCGATCGCGCGCTCGACGTTCTGCCAGTTCGTGTTTTGCACCAGTATCGCGCCAACCATCATTTCGAAAGGGGAATCGCCGGGCCACCATTTTTGAGGGCCGAAGGCGTCGAGCAAGCGTTGATAGACTTCTTGCAGAACGACACGTCATGGTAGACTCTCGGGAAGGTGGCGCTACGCTACCACAATCCTAACTGGGGACATTTCGCGTGCTAGAGAGCTTTTCTCCATATCCGAACAGCCGATCAAAGTCAGCTTCCAACGCCAGTTCCTTCGCAAGCTTCCGAAGGTCCAGCCGTTGCAATAAATCTACTGGTAATTGGTGACTTCGAGTCCCAAAATACGAAGGCATTGTAGAACTCCTGTGCCACAACTGAATTCAAGAGCCTGCGCACCGAACTCAGCCTGCTCTTCGGTATCGAACGGCAGGAAATACGAGGTATCGTCAAGAACCGTTGCCCTGCCCTCAAACGGGCCAATCGCCACGAAGGCCAGTTTCTGTAGAAGCTGCTGATCGCAACCTTCCACGGCGCGAAACGGTAGTCGCCGACGCCAAAGACGGAAAAGGGGGGCGGCCTCGATATATCGAGCTTGCACGTTTATTCAGGAGTTCGGCATGACGGTTCAAATAGGACCATGTTCGCGGCGCGTAACTTTTCAATTCTCGCGGTCTCTTCGCTCACGGCCCTCTGCGGAACAATCATCCAACGAATTCCACTTGCGACGCGTTTTGTCGCCACGTCTGAACTCTTCATCATCGGATATAGGTAAGTTTGCTCGAGCTCGACCACATCGCCCAGCCCATTGCGGTACTTCGTTCCTTCCTGGCGCAACTCCATAATCTTCGAGCAATCATGCTTGATGCCGGATCGCCATTTTGGCCGCTCTCTGCCGACCAGGTGTCGCCACCTGCGATAGGCGGCGACGTTCGATAGCAGAAGTCCGTCTTCGTAGCCGATGATCATTTCAGTCCGCGAATCGTTCAATTGCGGATGCACCTCGGCCAAGTTGTCGTTGACCGAAGGACAGAAGTGGGTAACCGAGTCCAAATATCTTCTGACGAGGCGACTTGAAAGGGCAGGACGACTGCGGTTGCGAAATTGCCGTCACCTTCATGTCCACGTCAAGGTCCGGAAAATCCATACCGCTCGCTGAATTGGACGGCGAGACGCATACTCAACGTCCAAATCGGGCATGGAATTTATGCTCAAGATAAGTGCCAATCGCCTTCCGTCCGTGACACCGTAAAGTGACGGCTCTGGGTACGTAGACTCAACCTCTGCGAATGTTGCCGCCTCCCGACAGAGGATCGGAACGGTTAATTTCTGCTTGCTCATCGTAATCTTCCACCCTAAGGCGATTGTACGGCCGAGAAGCAAAGGCGTCAACGCAGCTTGAGCCATATTCTGAACGTCTGTACAACATTCGTCTTGTCGCTCACAACAGTCCGTCCAACTCCTCCACCATCTTCCCGAACTGCCCAGGGCGCGATCCACAGCGGCCGGCTTGTCCATGTCGACGCCGGCGTCGCGGAGCAGGTCGAGCGGATCTTTCGAGCAGCCGCCCTTGAGAAAGTTCAAATAATCGTTGCAGCTCCCGCTCGCCGCCGCCGGTCACGCGGTCGGCCAGGGCGATCGCGGCCGACATGCCCGTGGCGTATTTGTAGACGTAAAAGGCCCGATAGAAATGCGGAATCCGCAGGCACTCCAGGCCCAATTCGTCGTCGATCGCGAAGTCCGGCCCGAAGTATTGTTCCAAGCAGGCCGCGATAGATTTCCTTGAATCGCTCCAGCGTCAGCGGCTCGCCCGACTCGGTCGAGTGGTGCGTCAGCTTCTCGAACTCGGCGAACATCGTCTGGCGGAAGATCGTGCCCCGCATGGCGTCGAGCTGGCGATTGACGAGGATAGGCCCGCTCCTCGTCGCTCCGCGCGTGCGCGAGCAGGTAGCGGCTCAGAAGCTGCTCGTTGAACGTGCTGGCGACCTCGGCCACGAAGATCACGTAGTTGTAATACGCGAACGGCTGGTGCCGGGCCGAATGCCAACTGTGCATGGAATGGCCCGCCTCGTGCGTGAGCGTGAAGACATGGTCCAGCACGTCGGGCTGGTAGTTCATGAGGATGTACGGCTCGCTGTCGAAGGTGCCGGAGCTGAAGGCGCCGCTCTGCTTGCCGCGGTTCTCGTAGCGATCGCACCAGCGGCCGCGGAGGCCCTTTTCCAGGGCCCCGCAATATTCGCTGCCCAGCGGCTCGAGCGACTTGATCACGACGTTGACCGCCTGGTCCCAGGTGTGCTTGCGCTGCAGGCCGGCGAGGATCGGCACGTAGGTGTCGTAGTGATGGATTTCCTTGAGCCGCATCTTCCGCCGCCGCACGTCGTAATAGCGATGCAGGGCGGGCAGGTGGCGATGGACCGAGGCGATTAGGTTATCGTAGACCGCCGCGCGGCACCTGGTCGGGAAACAAGGCGGCCTCCAGGCGCACTGGGATAACTCCGGGCCTTGGCGTAATAAATGTCGGCCTGGATGGAGCCGGCGAGCGACGCCGCCAGCGTGTGGGCGTGATCGGAGTACTCGCGATAATATTGGTGAAAGGCCTTCCGCCGCACGGCCCGATCGGGCGAGTGCAGCAGGCGCCGAAGGACGCGTGGCTCAATTCGATCACGTCGCCGCGGTCGTTCTTGATCGCGCCGAACTTCAGATCGGCGTCGTTGAGTTGGCGGAAGATCTGGCTGGCGGCCTGGGCCATTTCGAACTGCATGGCCAGCAGGTTTTCTTCCTTCTTGCCCAGCGTGTGCGGCTTATAGCGCAGGATCCGCTGCAGGATGAGCTTATAGGGGGCCAGGGCCGGCGAATCGAGCATCGTCTTCATCTTGGCCGCGGGGATGGCCAGGATCTCCGGGCGGATGAAGCTGGCGGCCTGGGCCGCGCGGCTGGCGACGGCCTGGAAGCGGCCGTTCATCCGCTGGTACTGGCTCTCGCCCACGTCCTCGGCCGTTTTCAGGAAGGCAAAATTGCCCAGCCGCTCCGCTGCCCGATCGAGATCGAGGTCGAACTGCAGGCAGCGGGCCAGCGACTCCGGGCCTTCCGCCAGCTTGCCCTGGAACTGGGCATATTCGCCGATCCGGTTTTCCCAGGCGAGAAACGCCGTTTCCCAGTCGTCGTCGATGCGAAGAGGCTGGAGAGATCCCAGGTGTCGGACGTTTTGACTTTGCTGCGGAGCGGAAGCTGTTTGACGGGAGGCATGGGAAAGGATGAGAGATTAGGGATGAGGGATGAGCGATTTTCAGCGACTGACGAGAAATTCTACCCGCTCCTTCGCCCTTCTATCCAATCCCTCACCCTCATTTCTCATCCCTCATCCTTTTTTACCAACCGCAGCAAAACCGTGCCCCACGTCAGCCCAGCGCCGAAGCCGCTGAAGAGCACGTGATTGCCCCGGCGGATGCGGCCCTTTCGATAAGCCTCGTCGAGGGCCAAGGGGATGCTTGCCGACGACGTGTTGCCGTAGCGGTCGAGATTGTTGAAGACCTTGTTCGGCGGCATGCCGAGCACGTCCACGGCGGCGTCGATGATCCGCATGTTGGCCTGATGAAAGACCACCAGGTCGACGTCGTCCAGGGCCATGCCCGACGCGCCGAGGACCAGGCCGATGGTTTCCTTGAGCGTGCGAATGGCCCACTTGAAGACCGGCCGGCCGTCCATGCGGAGGAAATGCCCGCAGGGCTTCTCGGGCGAGTACGGCTCGCGTGCCCCGCCGGTGGGCCGGCAGATCAAATCCGCCCCGGAGCCGTCGGAGCCGACCGCGTATGCCAAGATGCCCTGCTCCGGGCTGCCCGGCGCGAGCACCATCGCCCCGGCCCCGTCGCCAAACAAGGGATAGGTCTGCTTGTCGGCCGGGTTGACCATCCGCGAGTTGCAGTCGGCGCCGATCACTAAGGCCCGGCGGCTGCATCCCGCTGGCCACGAACTGCATGCCGGTGATCAGGGCATAGACGAAGCTGGCGCAGGCGGCCTGGATGTCGAACGCCGGGGCCGAGAGCCCGAGGCGACTTTGCACGAGGTTCGCCGTCGCTGGCAGGAGCATGTCCGGCGTGAACGTGCCCAACAGGACAAGATCGATTTCGTCGGGACGAATCTCCCCGGCGGCGAGACACTGCCGCACGGCCTCGACGGCCAGGTCGCCGGTGGAGACGCCCGGCGCCGCATGCCGCCGCTCGGTGATGCCGGTCCGCTTGAAGATCCAATCGGCATCGTAGCCCAGCGCGGCGAGGTCCTCGTTGCGGACCCGCAGCTCGGGCAAGTAACTGCCCATCGCTATCACCTGCACGCCCATCAAGCGGCCGAGGCGTGAACTGCACGGCTTGATAGTCCCCTCGCCCTCCGGGAGAGGGTTAGGGTGAGGGCCGGTATCTGACGGCGAATGCTTCGGACTGACCATTCGTACCGCTCGTGGAGGTGATTGCTTCGGCAACGGACATGTTTCATCAAAAAGGGCTAGGATGAGGGATCTGGAGATAAGGGATATAAGGGATAAGAGATCTCTGCGTCAATCCAATGCCTTATCCCTCATCTCTAAGCCTTTATCTCCGCTTTCGCCTACTGCATCGAGTCGATCATCTCCTCGACCTTGTCGCGGGGAAGGACGGTGGTCGGCATCCAGAATAAAGACTGCCGGCCCGGTCTTGCCTTTAAACGCGCCCTGAACGCGAATCTTCGGCTTGTTGGACTTCTCACCGACTCCCTCGGTGATGTTGAAAACCGCTCGCTGCACCTTGGATCGTGCGGCGTGAGTTTCGTCGTCTTTTCGTCCTTGAGTCTCTCGGTTTTATCGTTTTCGCCGCCGGATCCGTTCTGGCTGTTGCGGGCCATTCTCCACGGCCTGCCGCATCTGGTCCTGGAATTGCGGGCCAAAGGCGTCGCTAAACGAGCCCAGCACGAGATTGCAATCGTGCTTTCTTGTCGGAATAGACGGCCCCTTGTCCCAGGGATGTTCCGGTAACGGGCACTTTGAAGCGTGCCGCCACCCACGGGTTCCAACGGCGGCGGCAATTTGAATGGAGATGATCTCGTCACTGATGGCCTGAACCTCGGCCGGCTGTTGTTTAATGGCGAGGCTAAAGTAGAATTCGAAGTAGAAGAACGCCGCCGCAGCACAAAGCGATCAGCAGCGACGAATAGGATCCCATGAGGACAAAGAACTTGCAAAGACAACCGCCGCAGCCGCAGCCGGACGGCTCGGGCGGATACCGCCCTGGGGATAGCCGGGGCGGGATTGCCTTGGGGATAACCTGCCTGTGGATAATTCGACATGATCGGCCCCCTGTGGTTGGAATCGCGAACCTGTATTTTGGGGGATTTTCCCAAGCCTGTCAACTTGAGGTGTTTGCCGTGGGCCGTCCCGTGCGTTAACTGCACCAATGTCCGGGGTGCGGTCGATTCTCTACGAAGACCCACCATCGGCGACGGTTTTTGGTGGGTCTGCGCAGCGATTGACCACACCCTACGGGTTTTCGGACACGCCCAATGCTCCAAGCCCAAAAGCGAATATAATATTCCTATGCGTCATATTCTCGACCAAACCCCCGAACAGATCCAGGCCTGGATGCTGGACCACGGCCAGCGGCCTTACCGGCGCTGGGCAGGTCCGCAAGTGGCTGTTTGAAAAAAGGGCCGCCTCGTGGGAACAGATGACCGATCTGCCCCGCGAACTGCGCGAGCAACTGGCGGCGGATTTCGAAATCTGGTCGGCCGAAATCGCCATCCACCGCAAGGACGACGACGGCACGGAGAAGCTGCTCCTGACGCTGGCGGATGGGCAACGTAGCAGGCACTCTCCGAGTGCCGTCAGCCCACAGCCCGAGGCTGAGGATTCCGAAATCACCAGCGAGCAGCGGCTATCGCCGCTGGCGGACGGCACAGGGACTGTGCCTGCTACTTTGGCCAACGGCACACAGGGTGTGCCGGATACTTTGCTAGCTTCGCCCAAAGGCCCCTTGCAAATCGAGTGCGTCCTGCTCCGCGACGACAAGGGCCATTGCAGCATGTGCATCAGCACGCAGGTCGGCTGTGCGATGAAGTGCGCGCTTCTGCGCCACGGGCTTGGGCGGCATGACCCGCAACCTCACCAGCGGCGAAATCATCGAGCAGATGCTGCAACTCCAGCGGCTGCTCAAGCCCGAAGAGCGGTTGAGTCACATCGTCTGCATGGGCATGGGCGAACCGCTGGCCAATCTCGATCGGCTGATGCCCGCCCTGGCGGCGGCCTCCGCGAAAGACGGCCTGGGGATCGGCGTCCGCAAGATCACGGTATCGACGGTCGGTCTGCCGGCGGGCATACGCCGACTGGCCGAGCAGAACTGCCAGTATCATCTGGCCGTATCCTTGCATGCCCCCAATGACGAATTGCGGACGCAACTCATGCCGACCAATCGCAGCCATCGGCATCGACGCGATCCTGGCCGCGGCCGACGACTATTTTGAGCGGACCGGCCGCCGCATAACCTACGAGTACATCCTGCTGGCCGGGCGTGAACGACGGCCCGACCGAGGCGCAACAGATGGTCAGCCTGCTCCGCGGCCGGCCGTCGCTGGTGAATTTGATTCCCTACAACCCGGTCCGCGGGCTGAAATTCCGCACGCCGCATCCCAGCGCGGTGGCGCGGTTCGTCGAGGTCCTGGAACAGGGAGGGCTGAACGTGGCGATCCGCCATCGCAAAGGCGCGCGGATCGACGCGGCCTGCGGGCAGTTGCGGCGGAGCACTGCGACGGTAAGCAAGTAATGTTGCCGCCCGAGCGCAGTCCTATAGGGTTAGTTGCAATTAGGTTCAACCGATTAGCCAACCAAAGGAGTTGCCGATGTGCTCGCAAGCGACATGTCGTGATCGTCCGGTGTCATCACCACGTCATCGACGTTTTCGACCCGTTAATAGCGGCCGTCATCCTGTTCGTGGTTCTCCGGCAGCGATGGCGTTGTATCGAATTGTTTCGCCGACGACCATAAAGACAAAGACGCCTTACAGGCGAGAATTGATGCGGTGCAAATTTATGGCTACGGCTATCGATGTGAGGATATGGCTCGGGTTGTCAATCAATTGAGAGGACTCGGAAAAGAAAGTGCGTTGGCCGCCTTGAAGCAACACTATAGGACGAAGGGGCCAGATGACGAAAAAGTGCTAATAATATGCCGTTGCCTATTCCAAAACCCGAAGGCATGGGAGGACGCGCTCATGGGACAGGAAGAGCCGGATGTCTCGGAAAAGGCTACGAAGGCATTTCCGTGCTATCCCATTGCCATTTCAAAAGGGGTGCCATTTTTCCTCGTTGGGGGCTTCACGGGGAGTGGCTTCTCCGGTGCCACCAGTCGTTGTCTTCCCGACTGTGAAACCCTGCCATTGATAGATAAAGATTTGCCAACCGGCGGGTACGCCGAAGCAGCCAAGCTAGTGGCAAGTGACGAGTTCAAGGCGTTGTATCCCGACGAAAAAACAAGGAAAGAGATGGCAGGGATGATTGCCGAACAAGCGGGGAAGAAGAAATGAGGGCCCAGGGCGTACCAACATGATCACGAGAATCTGCATGTTAATCCGGGCGAAACCGATAGTGTAAAAGCAGAAGGCGGGAAGATTGCAGACGTGCACTCCGCGACAATGAAGTCCGTAGCAGGGAAATGATCTCAGAGGCTATCCGAAAAGTGATCTTGTTCCAAACTACCTGAATTGCGTATTGTGCGGCCCTTAGTTTTCCCGAACCAAGGAATCCGCACATGGAAACGCCCGTTCGCAAACCCTACCCGACCGACTTGACTGACGCACAATGGACCATCCTTGAGCCGCTGGTTCCGCCAAGCAAGCATGGTGGTCGGCCGCGTGTGGTCAACATGCGGGAGGTTATCAATACGATTATGTACCTCAATCGCGCCGGTTGCCAATGGGACATGCTGCCCCACGATTTGCTTCCCAAGAGCACGGTCTACGAATACTTCGCGCAGTGGCGCGACGATGGCACATGGGCCAAATTCGTCGCTGCGCTGCGTGTCCAGGTCCGTACCAAGGAAGGCCGCGAAGCCACGCCCAGTGCAATGTGCATCGACAGCCAATCGGTGAAGACCACCGAGGTTGGCGGCGCGGAACGGAGCTACGACGGGGGCAAGAAAATCAAGGGGCGGAAGCGGCATTTGCTGGTTGATTCCTTGGGACTGTTGGTGGCTGTACTGATCACCGCCGCCGGGGTCGACGATGGTGTCGCTGCGCCGATGCTGTTGAACCAGATCACGCGAGAAGACTTCCCACGGCTGGCGATAATCTTCGGCGACAACAAGTATCACAATCACGCGCTGGAGGCTTGGCTGAAAGCCGAACGCCCGAACTGGCGGATCGAAGTAAAGAGCCGCCCGGAGGGAACGCGGGGATTCACGCCGTTGAAGAAGCGTTGGGTCGTGGAACGCACGAACGCCTGGAACGGTCGTTGTCGTCGCAACAGCAAAGACTACGAACGACGAATTGAATCGAGTGCTGCCATGGTTCAAATCAGCAATATCCATTTGATGCTTCGCAGGCTGTCGCCTAAGCCACAGCCCACGTTCCAATACCGGGCTGCCGCATGAAACCCGCGAAAACCCGAGTAAACTTTTCGGATAGCCTCTTAGATCAATAAAGAGAAGCGATGCACCGCATTCGAAGACTTAGTCCCGTGCTGGGCTTGCTGCTACTGATCGTTTGGCCACACTGGGCCGTAGCCGCCGATTCGGGCGAGGCGATTGCGTTGCTGAAATCGAGAAACTCGGTGGCAAAGTCAGTGTTGCTGGAGAAGGTCGTGACAAGGTCGTCGTTTCCGTCGATCTTGCTAAAACCGACGTAACCGACGCCGGTCTTATGCAACTCAAGGCCCTGACCGGGATTAAATCGCTTGTGCTTTGGCGCACACAGGTGACCGATGCTGGACTTGAACATCTTAAGGGTATGAAAAACCTGCGATCGCTAAATTTGGGATATACCCGAATTACTAATGAAGGTTTGAAACGCTCCCACATGGTTGGCCAATCTCGAATCGCTGGATCTCGGATACACTAACGTGACTGGCTCCGGATTGGAATTCATCGATGGGACAAGCAAACTCAAATCCATCGCGCTCTGGGGTACCAAGGTCGGTGACGCTGGGCTGAAACATCTGAGCGGTCTATCAAGTTTAAATTCGTTAAACATACGAGAGAACTCGAGTGGACGATGCAGGATTGCCGTATCTCGGCGGGTTGAGAAACCTTCAGTCGCTAGACTTGAACGGCACTGCTGTGGGCGATGCTGGATTAGAGCACCTCAAAGACTTAACCAGCCTGAAGTCGTTGAACTTGTGCGACACCCATGTGACCGATGTGGGTTTTAAAGTATCTCAGTCACTTGAAAAACATCGAGTGGCTCTTACTTAATAACACCAAGATTGGCGATGATGGGCTGAAACAGCTCAAGGATTTGTCCAAGCTGCAAACCTTAAGCCTGAATTGCACGATGGTAACCGACATTGGGCTGGGCACGTAAGGAGTCTTGGGGCACTGGAGGGCCTTGGGTTAGTAAAAACGAAAGTCTAAGCGACGCGGGCCTGGCGAACCTGCAAGAATTGTACAATCTCGGGCTGCTGGATCTGCGGGACACCAAGGTGACGGCTGCCGGGCAAAAACTTCAAAAGGCCGTGCACATTGTTATGTCTTACATTGAGCGACAATAGCTAGGCGACAAAGTAAAACAGTCTTGTTGCGAGCTCAGGAGCAGCGATAGCAGCACTCCCTGGCTCGCCGTGGTCTGGACCGACAAGCCCAGGTTGGCGAAAACCAGGTTTTCCGGAATGGCCTGACAGGTATGAATCAGCCCCTGAACGGGGTTGGCCGCAGCGCGGCACATCGCGGCCGTGGAAGCTGACCGTGCTGTCGATATGGCGGCCGCCCAGCCCCAGCGCCAGTCCGACGGCGAGGGCTGTCGCCATGAGCGGTACGATCGCGCCGCGCCGACATCGAAGGCTTCCGGCACTCCAGAGATAAATCGCCGCGGCCGGGCCCGCCGCGTGGCCGATGGTCCAGAGCCAACCGGCTATCACGGTTGTCGGCGCGGCAAAGCGCGAGCCCATCGAGACCCCGTCCGCCGATAAGACTGGGCATACCACAGGGCCGAAAGGATCCCGAAACCGGCCCAGAGCGGCTGACCGGCCGAGTACCAGCTCGCCGGCGTGAGCATCACCGATGTCGTCCCCAGGAGGGCCATCGCCCCCAGGCCGACTGCCGTTCGCCCGGTTTCGCGCGCCGTCAGGCGGCCGGCCAAAAGCATCACCGCGATCAAGATCGAATACGATGCCACCGCGAACACCTGAGGCACGCGCTCCAGACTGCCCGCGGATCGCACGAGCGCCCAGGTCAACACGCGCCACGCCGGCACGATGTGCGTGTTGTGCGGCTCGAACAGGTTCGACACGGTCCGCTCCCAGTTGTGCGAGGCCGAGATGTACGGGATGTCGTCGCTATAGAGCAGGTACAGAGCGAGCGGTTCGCGCGATATGCCGGCGCCGCGGCCAGTAATCAACCGGGTCGAAGCAAAGAACGTACGGCGCGGCCGCGATCAAGAGCGTCAGGCCGATGACACCGAGTCGTCCGACTGTCCTTCGCTGTAGACGCTCGAGTCCAACGATCAATATCTTCCGACATGCGAAGAGCAGCATCGCAGCCGCCAGCAGGCAGGCGAACATCAGGTTGAATCGGATCGCCGCCAGCACGACGGCAATGGCGGCGACGAACGTCATGATCCGTGCAATGGGAAAGTGAAATGCCGTCATCGCGGGGCGCTTCCCCGTGCTGCGAAAGCCAATCTCTCATCGGGCCGCCCGCGCTTCCTGAAGCATCGCCAGGGCCTCGTGCCGCGTGCCCTCAGCGGCCGATTCGCCGCGGAGCATGGCCGCCAGCTCCTCGATCCGATCGTGATCCTCGAGACGAGTGATCGTGGTGCGGCAGCGCCCGCGCTCGATGCGCTTGCGAACAACCCAGTGCCGCTCGGCATAACTGGCGATCTGTGGCAGGTGCGTGACGCAGATGACTTGATGGTGTTGCGCCAGCTCGGAGAGTTCCTGGCCCAGCGCCCGCGCGAGCCGGCCGCCCACGCCCGTGTCGATCTCGTCGAAGATCAAGGTCGGCACGCGGTTGACCGCGGCCAGCACCGTTTTCACCGCGAGTGTGAGTCGCGACAGCTCGCCGCCGGAAGCAATCTTCCGTAGCGGGCGAGGCTCTTCGCCGGGATTGGCCGAGAACAGCATTTCGACCTCGTCTGCCCCCGTTTCGGAAGGCGTTTGTGCCGCCGGGTCATCGCCCAGCTCGCGGGTTTGCACGGTGACCGAAAGTGTCGAGCCACCGAGCCCGAGCGGACCCAGCCGCTTTTGAATGGCACGTGGGAAGGTCTTGGCCAGCTTCCGGCGCGCCAGCGACAAATCATTCGCTTCGTGTTTCACGGCGGTCCACGCCTGCTCGAGCGGCCTCTCGAGCGATTCCAGCTCGTCGTCGTCGCAATCGAGCCGCGCGAGTCTGGTTTCAGTGGAGGCCAGACGCGAGGCGAGCTCATCCGGCGTGCAATGAAATCGCGTGGCCAGCCGCCGGTAGACGGCCATTCTCGTCTCAAGGTCTTCGAGTCGCGCGGGGTCGTCGCCAAAGCCTTGGGCGAGGCCACGGAGGCTGTAGGCGACTTCGCGAGTTTCATCGGCGAGTCGCTCGAGCGCGCTGACGGCGGACGCCAGCTCGGTCGCTGCGTCCGAGAGGGGCTCGAGTGACCGCGCCACCTGGGTCAAAATGTCTTGTGCGGACCGGTCGGCTTCGTAGAGCAGGGCATACCCGGTCGAAGCGGTCGAACGAATCTGACCGGCGTTGCGCAGCAGATTGGCCTCGCGGGCCAGCTCGCTATATTCGCCTGGTTTGGGGTCTGCCGCCGCGAGCTCGTCGCGTTCGTATTCCAGAAGCGCCCGCTCACGCTGCCGCGACTCGACGGCCTCAAGCAGAGTTTGTCTCTGCCGGCGCAGGGTCTCGTGTTTCTGCCGAGCTCGGGAGTAGGCCGCGAGTTTCCCGCCGAGCCCGCCGTATGCGTCCAGCAGGTCGCGCTGTCGCGATGGGTCAAGCAGGCCCGTCCCTCGAGCTGGCCGTGGATGTCGACCAGAATTTCCCCGAGCTTCTCGAGCGTGCTGATTGTGACAGGCAGTCCGTTGACATGAGCGCTTCCCCTTCCTTGCGCGGAAATCCGCCGGGTGATGATGAGCGCACCGTCGTCGAGCTCGCCTCCCAGGGTGCTTTCGATCTCGGCCTTGAGCGAGGGCTCGTCGAGATCGAAGACAGCCGCCGCGTGCTTCGGTCTTGCCCGTGCGGATCATCTCCGCGGATGCCTTGCCGCCCAGCACCAGTGCCAGGGCGGTGAGAAGCAAGCTTTTGCCCGCGCCGGTTTCTCCCGTCCAGGCGCAATATCCCCCCTCGAGCTCGACACGCACGTCTTCGATGAGCGCCAGGTTTTGCACGGAGAGTTCGCGCAGCACGGATTTTCCCGATCAATGTCAGCCACTCGTCGGGTCGGAGAGTTCTTTGCGGCGGCCGATGACCTGCTCAAGCAATGCTTTCTCAATTGCCCAAGGTTGTCATTGTCTCATCCCGGGCCGGGACTGAGAAGTGGGGCACTGACTTGATCGGGCACCTGCATGCAATGCCAGCAGCCATTGCTTAGCCCTCGTAGGCCGGGCGGCCAATACGCCGAACTATTTGTCACCCCGCACCCTGGCCAAGACTCCATCGACGTCCTTCCAAAGCCGCTTGCACGCGGCGCGTTCCGCTTCGGGAAGTCGAGCCAGCTCGGCGTCATCGCGAATCCCGGCCAGATCGGTGTCCGTCTTCCAGTGCGCCAGGGTTTGCTGGACAGCTTGTCGGGCTTGAGGCGCGGCTGGGTCCGGAACCTTCGACCACGCAGTGAGCTCGACCCTGAGCCATTCGAGCGCCTGCGCACGAAGCTTGACCCGCGCTGCCTCATCGGGGGCCAGGTGATCCTTAGTTCGACCCGTGGAGGCTAAAGCAGCAGAGCAGGCTGCGTTATATCGGTGCGGCTGCTCTCGGTCGTCGGCCCGCTTGGGTTCAGCGGCGAACGCATTGGTCCAGAGCGCACCGCCGCCGCGTGGTGTTCCTGGGCATAGCACATCTGGGCCAGCACCACCGCGTCGTCGAATTCGACGCGCGCTCCTCTCCGCGCAGCACCGCCGGTAGCCGGCGAGCCAGCAGATTCATCCGCTCGGCCTCGCGCACCCAGTCGCCCGACGGATACAGCCAACCGGGCCGCTTCGAGCCCAGCTCATGCCCCCGGCGGAACATGTCAAGCGACTCGGAGTAAGACCCCTCGCCCAAGAGCGCCGGGCCGAGGTTGCAGAGTGCCTCGGGGAACTCGGGCTTGAGTCGCAAGGCCTCGCGGTAGGATCGGATCGCTTCATCCGCGCGGCCTGACAACAAGAGTGCACCGGCCAGGTCGTAGTAGGCATCGGCGCTCTGGGCGTAAGGCGGACCAAGGAACGGTATGCGTGGATCGCCGCATCCATCCGGCCGGCTTGGAGCTCCGTGCGACCCAGACTACGCTGGGCTTCGGCAGAGTTTGGCCGGAGCCGCAGAGCCTCCCGGAAAGCCGCGGTCGCCACGTCAAGTTCGCCCTTTTCGGCGAGTGCCAGGCCGAGGTTGTAGCGGTAATCCGCGTCGCCGGGCGCCAGGTGAATCGCCTCGCGATAGGCGGCGACGTGCGCCGTCGAAATCCTTCTTATCGAGCAATGCCCCGCCCAGGCCGTTACGAGCTGAGGCGAGATCCGGTTTGAGCCGGATCGCCTCGCGGTACGCATTGGCGGCGGCGTCTGAGTCGCCCTTAGAGCGCAAGGCATTGCCGATGTTGAAGTGGTTCTCGGCATCGTCGGGCCGCAGGCGGATCGCCTCGCGGTAGGCCTCGATTGCTTCGCCCAGATTGCCCTTGTTCTCGAGCGAGACGCCGAGATTCTTGAATCCGCGAGCATACTTGGGGTCGCGACGAATAGCCTCTCTTGCCGCGGCGATCGCACCATCGAAATCCTTGAGCCGTCCCAGAACGACAGCCAGGTTGTTGCAAGGGCGCGGGTCGCTGGGCTTGAGCGTCATCGCCAGCCGGTGCTCGGCGAGCGCTGCTGCCATGTCCCCGGTCGCCTCGAGGCGCAATTCCGAGGTTGGTATGGGCTTCAGCCAGGTCGGGATTGAGCCGGACGGCCTCCCGGAAGGCGGCGACCGCCAGGGCGTGGTCGCCCCGCGTTTCAAGGATGGCACCGAGGTTGGACCGGGGCGTCGGATTGTCGGGCTCGAGCCGGACGGCTTCTCGAGCCGCGGCGAGTGCCCCTTCAAGGTCGCCGCGGCTCAGCAGAGCCATCGACTGGTTCGAATAGGCATTTGCATACTTCGGGTCAAGGCGAAGCGCTTCGCGATGCTCGGCGATTTCACCGTCAAGATCGCCTTTCTTCCCCAGCGAGATGCCCAGGTTATCGTGAAGCACGGGAATGCCGGGGTAAAGCCGCAGTCCCTCACGGTAGGCTTTGACGGCGCCATCATGATCTCCAAGGGATTGCAATGCGTTGCCTAGACCCAGATACGCTCTGGGACCGCGGGCCTGTCCTTGAGGAGTGCTCTGGCGACTTCTGCAGCGCGTCGGAACGCTTCGCGTGCCGCCTCGGCTTCACCTCGCCCCTCGCGGACCTGGCCGAGACAGACGAGATGCCGCGGGTCGGCGGTTGCCCGGTGCGCCAGGTCTTCGAAGACTGCGATTGCCTCGGCGGTTCGACCGGTTTGCGCCAGCAGGTGGGCCAGATCGTGGGCGGTCTCGGGCCGGAGCGCACGGGCGATCGAGTAAGCCCGGATCGCCTCGGCCGTGTCGGTCGGTCGCGCGCGGTGGATCATCGTTCCCAGGTCATAGTTGATCCAGACATCGCCTGGGTGGCTGATCCTCGCCCGAGCCAGGAGGTCGGCTGCCGCGGCCGGGGTCGCCCGCGTGGTCGAGAGTATTGGCGAGCAGGTCGATGCTCTGAACCGGCCAGGCCCCTGCGTCTGTCTCCTGCGCCAGAGCGCGGAGCGGATCGAGACTGGCCTTGAGGTCGTCTTTGGCGAAGATGGTGCGCAGGCGGTCGCGCTCGGTGTCGGGGTCGATGCCGCGGGCGATGTCGACGAGGCGTCGCCACTCGTCGTCCGCCCGCCCTCGTTCGCGGCGCACGGCCGCCCAGTCGTCGAGCGCAGCCGCCACGGCGAGTGCCACCGCCTGTGGTCGCGCCCGGATTCGTGTCACGGCTTCGGCCGGCGACAGCGCGGCCAGATCGAGACCCGAGTCGCGAAAGGCGACGGCGTACGACAGGTCGGTAGCCGAGTTGTCACTGTCCTCCGGCCGGGTGCTTCTGATGTCGGCCAGTCGATCCACCAGCGTGCGGTTGCGCTCGGCGGCGCCGGCCTCGGCGTGGATCTCGGTTCGCAGGGTCCCGAGCTCCCGATTGGCCTCGCCGTCGCCTCCCAGGGCGCCCTCGGCCTGCTCGACCGCCGCCACCGCCACCTGCCACCGCGCCGCATCGTCGGGTTGATCGCGGGCCTGGTCACGCAGCGTCCTGGCCGCGCCCAGCACTCTTTCCACGGCCGCGGCACGGGCCGCGCGCTGCTGGTAATAGTAGCTGATGCTCGCGCCGCCCACGGTCGAGAGCGCCAGCACTGAGGCGGCGAGGGCGACCGTCAGCCGTCGCCGATCTCGTTCTACCTTGACCCGTTTTCCCGCCTCTTCGGCCCTGGCCTGTGCCTCGACCCGATCCAGCTCGGCACGCCGCAGGCGGTCCTGCACCCCGGCGAGGTAGGCTGTGATTCGCGCGGAAACCGCGCCGGCACGGCGCAGGCGGTCGTCACGCTCCGGCGCCAGGCAATCCTTGGCGAGTCCGATCAATTCCACCTCGGCGCCGCAGTCATCCAGGCGGCCGAACGCGTCACCCAGCTCGCCTCGACCCGACTTTCGCAGCGTCTCCCCCGGGCTGCGGCCGGTGAATGCCGGATCGCCGGTCAGGATTTCGCAAAGGATCGCCCCCAAGCCGAAGACATCCGCCCGCTCGTCCATCGAGTCGATCTCACCCCGCGCCTGCTCGGGCGCCATGTAGCCAGGCGTCCCCAGCACCGAGCCGGCAATCGAATCATCTGCGTCCGAGCTCGACCGCACGGTACGAACCACGGTGGCAGGCACGTCGGGCTGCGACCGCGGCTCGCTCCCATCGGCGACCACCCCGCCCTCGGGCAAAACCTTCGCCAGGCCCCAGTCCATCACCTGCACCTCGCCGAAGCTGCCCACCATGATGTTTGACGGCTTCAGGTCGCGATGGATCACGCCTCGGACGTGGGCATACGCCATCGTCTGTGCCATCGATTCGAAGATCGACAGGAACCGCGGCAGATCCTGTTTCGGCGACGATCGCTCCCGCAGCAGCTCGGCCAGCGTCCGGCCTTTGACCAGTTTCATGGTGAAGAACGGCCGCCGGTCGGCGAATCTGCCGAGCTCGTAGATCGGCACCACGCCCGGGTGCTGCAACTGGCCGCCGATCTGAGCCTCCTCCACGAACCGACGCACCAGATCGGGTTTATCCTTGTGCGAATCGAGCAAAACCTTGACCGCGAGATCCCTGCCCAGATCGACGTCTCTCCCCCTGAGCACAGACCCCATTCCTCCGCGTGCGATCTCGCCGAAGAGCTGAAACTTGTCAGGCCGGCTGGCAGGCTCGGGCATCTCAGGCGAGGCGGGCTTCACGATCCGCCCGGCGCCGGGCTCAGCGTCGGTCTCACGCAACAGGATGCGCGGCAGGCCGCCGATGGAACCGGCGATCTCCGCCAGGGCCGCTGAGCAAACGGGCTCGAGCGACACAGTCAGCTCGACGCGGCTGTGCATACCGGTGTCGAGCTTGTGGCCGGCGTCGGCATCTGAGCCGGCCAGGGCCTGTTGCATCAGGCAGCCGGGGCAGAGGCCCTCAGGTGTCTGGGCGGGCAGCTTGGCGCCGCAGATTGGGCAGAATAGGGCGTCACTCATCGATGGTCCCCAGCAGAGCGGCCAAGACGGCGACGGGCAGGGTATATCTCGAGGGAGCCGGCTGTGATGCACCGGCCACGAGTGTCTGGATTCGCTTAAACATGCGATCGCTCCGATCGGACTCGACTGTGGCCGCGCGCTCGCGACCGCGCGATCATAAGTCGAAGCAATATCGCCGCCAGCGCCGACCGCCGTGGTGGGGCTCTAAACGTAAGCGAACCTATTGTCGTGGATATGCGCCCTCGTCAGTATTGAGCAGAGAAATGAGCGTGGAGTTGTTCTCGAAGACGGGGGTCGCATTTCGGTCAGCAAGTTCGCCCATCGAAGTCATTGACGCCTTCGCGGAGGCCGCTACCGTGAGCGACAGTATGAACGCACGGAATCGGACGATGCTCCGGAGTTGGGTGGCCCGGGCGACCATCATCCTCGCGGCGCTCACGACGTGCGGCGCGACTTACGTGGCGTGGCACCGCGCCCGTCACGCTCCATCGCCGGCCCTGGAGGCGCGCCAGCGAAACGTGCCGCCGGAGGTGCTCGAGCCGGTTCTTTCCACAGGCGCATGCTGGCCGGTTCCTCAGCCGGAGGCACGCGAGCTGATCGATTCGCTTACGCGATCAACGGCGGTCCCGCGTGCAATCCGCGTCGGCATCTTCAATGACAAATCCTGCTGCGACGCACCCGAGCCGCTGGCACGCATTCTCGAGTCGATCCCTTTGTGCCGGTGGGAGCTGGTCACACCGGCAGGGACGCAAGGTCAGTCCAATCGTCTCGGGCGGTTCGACGTGCTGATCTTTCCAGGCGGCGGCGGACACCGGCAATCCAATTCACTGGGCCGCGAGGGCCGGCGAGCCGTCCAGGACTTCGTACGCTCGGGCGGCGGCTACGTGGGCATCTGCGCTGGCGCGTTCCTGGCCACAGCCGGGTACGATTGGAGTCTAGGCCTGGTCAACACAAGGACCCTGACCGGCGATCGAGAGATGCCCGGTGTGGGAATCCAGCCCATGGCCGGGCGCGGTGGCGGAACAGTCCGGATCGAATTGACCGGCGAAGGCCGGGCCATTTTCGGTGATCGGCCGGATCGGATCGATGTGTTGTTCTCCGGAGGCCCGGTCTTCCTCGGGCCGGTGCGAGATGATCTTCCGCCGTGTGTCCCACTGGCGTATTTCCGCACCGAGGTGGCGCTATACGCCCCCCAGCGTGGGACGATGATCGACACGCCGTCGATCCTTGCCGCCAGATTCGGTTCGGGGCGCGTCGTGGCTATCAGCCCGCACCCCGAGGCCACGAGCGGACTCGAATACGTGGTCAAGCGGTCCGTGCTGGCGACGGCGCGCGAACCCGGCGGCCTGACAGACCACGCGAATCGCCAAACCGGCAACCTCATCCGTGACGGCATAGAACATCGTTTGGACGATTGAATTCGAGTCGCGTCCCCGCGATATGCAGGCGAGATGAGAATCGCGTCTAGACTGGCGGGCGCCGTGGTAGAAACCGCACGCGTCGTGTTCTGGAAATCCGCCCCGCACGGTATCTGGCTCCAGGACAATTTCCGGCACGATTCCGCCATTTTTCCGTTATCGGTGCGCAGTTTGGGTCATCCACAATCAAGCCTTCAGCCGCAGCGGCGGTGTTGAGGTCCTTGTCGGCCGAAACCAGAACCGCCGGGCCAAGCCCCGCCGTTTGATAGAGCCGGTCGGCTTCGATCGTTGCCGCGAGTTGCACCGCGTCATAGGCTCGCAACGCATGTTTCCGCGCTAGATACATCGCGGCTGCCAGGAGCGGCGTGGGCATCTTTCAGCGGCGCTCGCGGATGATGGTTTCGGAAAGAGGCTCACCTTTGATCGTGATCGGCTCGTCGTCCGGGTCGTCGAAGTCGCCCTCGCTATCGGGTAGCTGGGTCATGAGGCCGATTTTCAGCATATGCTGCTGAAGCTCTGCTTCCGTCAGTGGCTCTTTGGGTTTTCGCGGGGCAGATCTGGTACGTTTGGCTGCCTTGCCGGACGCGTTTGCGGTCGCAGGCATTGCTCGCCGGAGTCGGTCCAAAGCATCATTCACCACAGCATCCTCGCTCGCATAAAGACCAGCGCGAAGGGCATCGTGGACGAAGCTCGCCTGGTCTTTTGACAAGTGTATGTCCATTATTCAACTGCTGTGAGGCTGAATCGCGGGATCAATGCGAAAAGCGAGAATCTTCCTGGCCGCTTGAGGGCCAGGCGATCAGCTCAATGCCTCAAAGAGGAGCGGGGGGACTTTCAGCGGTGCTCGCGGATGATGGTTTCGGAAAGAGGCTCACCTTTGATCGTGATCGGCTCGTCGTCCGGGTCGTCGAAGTCGCCCTCGCTCAGGCGGTTCAAGGCAGATGATGATGATTCGCTAGCTGGTTGCATATCAGTGAGGATACCAAGAACATGAGAGAACGGGAACACTGACAACGGCAGATCGAGCTGATCTAATCGGCGAAGGTTGGGCCGCATTCCGCGACCGACGCGGGCCGATCCCGGCCCGGGATACCTTGGTCCGTCGAGAACGACCTACCGGAGCACACCCCATGCGACGAACCACCCTTGCCTTGCTCGTCCCCATCATCATGACCACCAGCGCCCTTGCCTTGTCCCAAGAAGGTGGCAAGCCGCCCAAGTCCACGGTGATCAAGGCCGGCCGGCTGATCGATGTCCGGGCCGGCCGCGTGCTCACCGACCAGGCAATCCTCGTCGAGGGCGAGCGAATCAAGTCGGTCGGCCCGGCGGATGAGATACTCAAGTCGGCCCCGGGCGACGCCGCCCGCATCGACCTGTCGAAGGCCACCGTCCTGCCGGGACTCATCGACTGCCACACCCATGTCTTGCTCCAGGGCGACATCACCCAGGCTGACTACGACCGCCAATTGCTGAAGGAATCGATCCCGTACCGCACGATCCGCGCCACCGTCGCGGCCCGCACCGCCCTGATGAATGGCTTCACGGCCATCCGGGACCTGGAGACCGAAGGGGCCATGTATGCCGACGTGGACGTGAAGCGTGCGATCGAGCGCGGCGTTATCCCCGGGCCACGAATGTTCGTCTCCACCAGGGCTTTCTCGGCCACCGGGATGTATCCGCTGCTGGGGTATTCGTGGGAGTTGAAGGTGCCCGAGGGCGTGCAGGTGGTCGACGGGCCCGACGAGATCCGCAAGGCGGTCCGGGAGCAGGTCAAGTACGGGGCAGACTGGATCAAGTTCTACTGCGACCGCAAGTATTACATGGAAGGCGGCAAGCTCCGCAGCAAGGTCAACTTCACGGAGGAGGAAATGCGCGCGATCGTGGGAGAAGCGCATCGGCTCGACCGTAAGGTGGCCGCTCACGCCATCGGCAAGGACGGGATCATGGCGGCGCTCGAGGCGGGGGTGGACACGATCGAGCACGGCGATGGATTCGACTGGGATTCGATCGACTTGATGGTCGCAAAGGGCGTGTACTGGTGCCCAACGATCTATGTGACCGTCTACGTGGCCGAAGGACGGGCGGCCGGCGGGAATCCGATCTGGAAGCAGATGCTGGGCCTGGAAGAAAAGGCATTCGCTCTGGCCGTCAAGAAGGGGGCCAAGATCGCCTACGGGACGGATGCCGGCGGGTACGCCTGGACGGAGAACCAGGCCAAGGAGTTTTCCTACATGGTCCGGTTCGGAATGACGCCGATGCAGGCAATCCAGTCGGCCACCGTCGTCGCCGCCGAGCTGCTTGACGCGAAGGATCACCTGGGGGCCATCGAGCCGGGGAAGTTCGCCGACATCGTTGCCGTCGACGGCGACCCGCTCGCCGACATCGCCGAGCTGGAACGGGTGACGTTTGTCATGAAGAGCGGCCGGGTTTACAAGGGATTGACGAACAAATGATTTCCGGGGCAGCCGCTCATCGATCAAATCTCGTAGCTTAATCCGCCGGCGTGGGCCCATTCTGATTCGATAAATCGCTGGGGTTTCGGATCGGGTTCGGATTCGCCGGTGGCGAGTGCTTTCTGCGCAGCGCGCCAGCCCTCGGTGCCTCCCTTGACGCTCGCCACGTCTCTGAAGCCCATCTGGCTGAGGAACTGTGCGGCGCGAAGCGATCGAAAGCCGCCTTGACAGATCAGGTAGACGGGACGGTCGCGCGGCACTTCGCTCAAGCGGGTCGCAAGATCAGCCTGAGGCAGATTCTGGGCTCCGGGCACATGACCGCCGGCGAACTCCTGCGGCTCTCGTACATCGAGCAGCACGGCCTCGGGCGGGCGCGCTTCCAGCTCGCTCTGCTCGACCTCGGGCACAGGGGCGGTGGAGGTGAGCATCGCCCAGGCCATCTCGGCCTGGCCGCGATTGGTCGCCTCGATGGCCGTCATGTTGAGCGGCCGCGGTGGCTGGCCTTGTCCCAGGCGGGCGACAAACTGCCCGCGATCGAGCCGGGCCAGCGAATTGTAAAGCCGTTCGAAGCCGATCGTCGTACTGGGCCGGCCGCACATTCCCTTGCCGCATGGTCCCTCGAAATGGCCGGGGAAAACTGCAACCCAATCGGGAAGCCGGAGCAGACGGCTCAAGCTATCGAACTGGGCCGCTGCGTCTCCGCCGCCAAAGTCAGGGCGGCCCACGTCGCCGACCAGCAAGGAATCGGCGGTGAGAACCATGGAAGGCTCGGGACTTCGCGGGGGATTCACGATCAGCAGAGAGATCAGCTCAGGACGATGTCCCGGCGTGTGCAATACTCGGAGGCGCAGTTGCCCGAGCTCGAGCTCCTGGCCGTCGCGGAGTGCGTGAAATGGGTACGCCGTGCGTGCCGACTCGTGCAGGCAGAGCTCGGCCCGATGCGAGGCAGCCAGGCGGCGGGCGCCCGAGATATGGTCGGCATGGATGTGGGTGTCAATGACGTATCGCAGCCGGAATTCACGCTCGCGCAGCAAAGCAGTATAAGGTTCCGTATCGCTGGCGGGATCAACGACGGCCGCCTCACTTGTCTTGCGCGAGGCGATCACGTAGGAGGCACACCCGCAGCGTTCGTTCAGGATCTGCTTGAAATACATCATCGAAATCCCTTTTTTGCCTTGATCGTTCCGGCCTCCCGCCGGGGCTTATTCTAGCAGATTCTGAGGTGTGGAGCATGCACGGTCATTTCATCGACATGGCGGCGGCGAGGAGACTCACCGCGATCACGGCGAAAGCGCCGAGGGCCGCCAGTGCGATGACATTCCGGGGCGTTCCGACGGTCGTGCGATAGGGATCGTAGCCGTCGGCTAGCTCGCCTTGGGCCTGCTTGGCGCCGGCGGGGCGCTTCAGGCGGATGCGCTGGTCGTCAAACTTCTCGACGAGGGTCCAGCCGCCGCGTTTTTCCTCTTCGAGAGTGGCCCGGAGTTTCTCGGGGTCGCGAAACGTGGCGAAGTTGGATCGCAGAATCTTGAATTCCCAGCCGTCGTCGAGATCTTTCGCGCTGTAGGGGGTCATTTCCTCTTCCTCTTGCCTTTGCAGCTCCGCGTACGCAGCGGCAGCCGCTGCCGCACCACCCGTGCTCATGGACAAGTCCTCGCGTGAAACCGGTCAATCTTGCCGGGAGTGCATTCGCTTGCCGGGCGGTCTTATTGGTGAGCAGCAAGCGCAGCCATGCCCGCGCCGAGCTTTCCAAGCTGACTTGCCGAGGAACGCATCGAACAGGCTGGACCTTCAGCGACCCATTGCGAACCCTCCTTCTCGCTGAAACTGTTCGTTCAGCCGCAGGTACAGCTTGAGCGAGCCTCCACCCTTCAATCGAGAAGTACGCCACCACACCTTTTCGCGTTTCCTACGGAGCGTTGATGGCTTCTCGTAATAGCCTCGCCGCCGCTTGACCCAAGGACGTCGGTAGGCTCGGTCCACGATCCTTCGGAAACGAGCGACCGCCAGATACACATCCTCGCCATCTCGAACCTCTACCCGAACAGCCATTGTGCATGCGTCTTGGTTCCGGCTGACGCGTGCCGGTGCGTATTCATCGATCCGGGTGATCTGCGACATCCCCCTCAGTCGTTCCTGTCAAAACATGTCGGCAAGCTCGCTCTACAATAGTCTGCCACTGTGGATCGAACAACTCCGGCAACCGACTCTCAATCTATCCTCGACCAGCATCCGGTCGTTTCAAGCGCAACAGTCCTCGCCGGACGGAAACCGAAATCGAAGGGGGGGAACGTCGGCACGTTGTTGATCCGGCTGGCGCAGCGAACGTACGACGCTTGAGCGTCGAACGAGCCGCCGCGGAGCGCACGGCCTGCCGCGCTACTCACCACTAGGCCGTCTTCCTGGTCCAGAGCCGCCTCATCGTCTTTCACCGATGGATACGCTTTGAAACTCTCCTGACACCATGTAAACACGTTCCCCTGAACGTCGAATAAGCCCAGGTCGTTCGGCTTCAGGCTTCCCACCGGCCACGGCCTCGCTCGGGAGTTCTTGTTAAACCATGCATATTTCGGCAGCAACTCGTCCGCCTCGCCAAAATACCCGCCCGTTTCTGCCCCCGCGCGAGCCGCGTATTCCGTCTCCGCTTCCGTCGGCAGCCGGTAACCCGTCAGGCTCAAGTAATGTGGCCTCAAATCGATCTTGTCTGCTTTGATCACGTAACACCACTGATCTTCAGAAAACCCCTCTTCCTTGCTCAGCCAGTTGCAGTATCTGCGCCGCCATATACCAGTTGATGCCCACGACAGGGAATTCTGCCGTTCCGGTGGAGACAGGCGGAGGTCTGTCGCCCTTCTCGAACTGGCGAAACTGTTCCACCGTCACCGGCTTGGCGGCAATGGCGAAGGTCCGGACGATCCGGTGCTTGTGCTGGATCTCGTGATCTTGCCGGCCCGCTTCGGTCGGCGGCGACCCCATCACAAACTCCACCGGACCGGGGATCACCACCATCGTTTGCCCCTGACCGTTCACGTACCAGCCGGGTGGAGGGTGGGAGGTGGCGGGCGGGCCGGGTTTGCCGGGTTTTCTCCCGCCACGCGCCAGGCACCACCCGCGCACTTTCCCTTTGGCCCAATCGTCGTTGACCTGCCTTAGCCACGGTTCGTGCTGCCATGTTCGCAATAACCATTCACAAGCTGCATGAAGGCCGGGATCGGTCGCCGAGCAGTAGATCGTCTCCAAGTTCGGCAAGAGCGCCTGGCGAACTTCGCGGCGGCAGCTCCTTCTCGCCAAACTCACCCAGACTGAGAACGAGGGCCCGGCGAATGGTGATGTCCGATTCACTTTCCAGTTGCTTGAGGATCGCGCCGGCCTGGGCACCGAAAGGACCCAGGCGATGGATCAAGTAGCTCCGCACCGTCGGATCGGGGCTGTGCTTCAGGAGCGGCCAGAGCTGCTCCGGCTGATGCATCCGATAGAAGCGCGACGGCCGCATTCGCCTTCCGCTTCGCCAGCTTCTCCCTGGCCTCGTCGTGAACGCTCAATCCAACATCAAGAACGTATCGCCCTTCGATCTGGATAAACTCGACCTTGATCATGTGCGATCCTCGTTTACCGCCAACGGTCACGCTCTTCGTGGTTGGAGAGTTCGGCCCCCAGTACTCGATGACCAATTCGTTGTCGAGCCACACACGAACTCCGTCATCAAAGGTGGTCGAGAGGACGTAGTCGAGAGTCTTCGAGGACCACCTCGGTCGTGGCGACCACTGCAAAGTATTCCGTGGGAACCTTGGATGTTGGGGGTAGTGGCGGTTCGGTCGTACCGTAGATTCTCAGACGGGACGTTCGCAGCTCATCGAGAATCGGCGATTTGAGGACCGCTTCCCAATCGGCAGGGAGGTTATTCTGCCCGAGCTTCTCCCATTTAAAAAAGCGAACCGTCCAGTCGGTCGCCACCGGGAGCAGCGATTTCTTCGACCTCGCCCGCAACGAACGACAGACCTCGCTCCCCTTGTTCCTCGAACCTGGGATAGATGACGGGAAACTGCTTTTCGTCGGCATCCATGAGCAGATCGGCCAGAAGCTCGTGACTGGTCGGAAACGTAATCGGCGAGCAAGTTGGTTGCCAGGCTGCGCTCTGCCGTGCGCTCGGGCTCGTGATCTCGGAAGATTTCGGACAACTGTGCAAGAAGCTGGTTTCGTACCGGACGAAACGCCTCGCTCCACTCGCCCAGGAAGACCGGGTTTTCCTGAACGAGGTCATTGACCACGAGAGCACCCGCCGTAGCCCAACGCGGATTGTCCGGGTCAAACCTCGCCAGCGCCGCCGCCGCTCGCAATCGCTGGGATTCCCGGCCCCGCGCTGGTTTCTCCACCGCGGCCCATAGCTTGTCGAGCAAGGAGGCTTGATACGGGGCGAGCGCGTCACGGATCACGGGAACTTCGTGTGGTCCGGCATCGAGGAGCCGGCCGCGAAGGTAATCGAGCTGCGTCGCGTCCACGGGCAAGAGGGCGAGGCTGACATGGAGTTTCTGCCGGGAGTTCAGCGATGCGTTGACCTGCTCCTGCCCCAGCAGCGGGTCGGTCCACTTGCGATATTCAGTTATCTCGGCGACGATGCCCGGGACTTGCGCCGTCTCGGCGTCCAGAACCCCTCGCACCAGCCCGGCGGCATGCGTCGCCTGCCGCTGCTCGTCAACGTGTTCTCGGATCGCCAGGACGCTAACCGAAGCACAGCAAGCAGCAGAAGAGAGTCATCCCCCGCACGACGTGGTACCAGTCCGCCTTGTGCATCATCTTGCGCTGCGGCGTCGTCCAGTTTTTTTGTCTGTCCAGCACTGGATATGGAGCCATTGCAACAGTGACGGCAGTTGCCGGTTCTCCGGCCGGCTGTTCCAGACTGCGGCACGATCGGCCAGCAGCAGCTCGGCCCGGCCTTGCCTTGACTCCTTCTGCTTGCGGCGTCAGCCAGTCTCGCAGAGAATGAACCAGATAGTCGTGGGTGAGCTGGTAATGCGGAAGGACGGAGGGCGGAGGACGGAGGGCGGAGGAAGGAACGGGCTCGGATGAATCGCCAGCGCCAGCCTGCGAGGCCTGTTCTTCACTCGTCCGTCCTCCGCCCTCCGTCCTCCGCCCTCCGTCCTTTCCACCCGCGTCCGTGGGCGTGATGAGACGAAGCTCGGGATCGAGGATGTGGATCAGGGCGTCGAAGTCCCCGGGGCGGCTGGCATAACCCGATGCTTCCAGCAATTCCTGGCGGGATCTCATCTGGCCCTTGATGTCGGTGCCGGTCTCGGGCAGTAGTGCTTTCAGCACCGCCTGGGCGGCTTTCTGGTGAATGCGATGCTGGGGAGCGGCGGTCGCCGCGCTGAAGGTCTCTTCGAGGAACGCCAGACCGATTCCTTCCGTACCGCCCACTTCTCTGAGCGTGGCGGGGGTCCAGGGTTTGCCTTTGACCATCTCGGCGTAGAGAGCCAGCCGAACCGGGACGATCTTCCCGTCCTGGGCCAGCCCGGCAATCGATCGATCCACAAATGAGTCTTGATCGCTGCTTGATCTCACCGATGTTTTCAGGTAACGCCCCATGAGCCCGCCCGAATGCGGTGAGCACTTTCCTGGCATGGCGGGGATCGAACAGATCGACCAGGGCGCTGTTATCCCCTTCAAGCAATTGGATCTCCAGGTCCCGCATGAAGCGGCTGGCAGCGAGCCAGAAATCATCCCGCACCAGCACGAGCCTGAACGTGCTCGCCATCGCAGTGCCTGAGTGCGGCGACGAGCTCCGTGTTCTCTTCGCCCCGCCTGGCGAAGAGCCATTGCTCGAACTGATCCAGGACCAGCACGACTTTCCTTCCAGGAGGCAAGATGCGGCCCCTCCGCAGGGTCGCCAGCGAGTCGACCAACCCCAACGTTCGGGAGAGTTCCGGACACGCCGTGCGCAGACCCTTGAGCAATCGGGCTTCCGTCTCCTCCGGGGTCGCTTCGACGTAGACGGGAAGGACGTGCTTCAAGAGCCGGGGCAAGAGCCCGGCTTTCACCAGCGACGACTTGCCGCAGCCGGACGGACCGTAAACGAGTCCGACCTTGAACGTCTGGTTGGGATCTATCTGCTCGATTTTTCCCTTCCAGAATCGGATGCTTTCGGGCAGTCCGTCCCGGTCCCTTGGTCCGGGAAGCAATTCCAGAAAGAAGTCGGCATCGTGTGCATCAAAGGATCGCAGCCCCTTGGGCACGATCTTGATCGGCCGCCCGAGCGAGTCGGAATATCGGGAAACCATCGGTGTTGGGGCGGCTTCCCAGGTCGATCCCGGCGGCGCGCTCGTCGCGGTCGCGGCAGGCCGCCGGCGAGACCTGTCCCTTCTGTGGTTTGGAGGAATAAACGAAGGTCTTCCGCCATCTCCTTGGCGGTGCTGTACCGCTCCGATGCACGTTTTGAGAGCGCCTTCTGGCAGATCCGGTCCAGTTCCACGGGGATCGCTTCGTCGTTCTGCCGGGGCGGTCGAGGCTCGGTGGTTGCGATCTGCTCCATGACCTCGACGACGGTATCACCGTGGAATGGTCTGCGACCGGTTAACAGCTCGTAGAGAACGACGCCCAGGCTGAAGACGTCGGATCGGCAATCCACCCGGTGACCTTCGCCCCTGGCTTGCTCGGGACTCATGTAAGCCGGGGTCCCTGCCGACACGCCGATGCCCTTGCCGAAATCCTCGTCTCGAAGGGCGATACCGAAGTCGGCGACACATGGTTTGCCCGCGGAGTCGATCAGGATGTTGGCGGGCTTGATGTCTCGATGGACAAGCCCCCGGCTATGGGCGTAGTGCAATGCGTCGGCAATCGTGGCGACCAGTGCTACCGAATCGTGTAGCGAAGGTCGAGCCTGTCGAATCCTGACCGCCAGATCGCTGCCTTCGACGAGCTTGGAGACGACGAAGCAAAGTCCGTCCTCGGTGCGGCCCACGTCGAACACCGGCACGATGTTGGGATGGTCCAGTTTGGCGAGGATACGGGCTTCCGTGAAATAGGCATCCAAATCCTCGGGGAGAGGATTCGTTCGGGGTTTGGCACCTTGATGGCGACCGGCCGCTCGAGGTCATCGTCGCGAGCGAGATAGACCCGTCCAAAACCGCCCTGACCCAAGCCGACTCGATGATTGGATCGCGCCCGATATGGGAGGGATCATTGGCCGAAGGGCAACTGAAACCGAGAGCAGGCGTTTCCCAGCCTTCCGTATGAGTCAAGCTCTTGGTCTCATCCGGCGAGGCACTCGTAGCCTCGACGAGCGACGGCGAGCCTTCGGTTTTGGAGACGTTCTTCGTCTCGTCCATGATTGAATGCCTGGTGACGACGGAACTGTGTCATGACTGCCGAGCCGCGCCATTGTCTCATCCTGAGCGGCGCCAGAGTAGTGGGGTAAGCCGATTGACGTTGTCTTGATGTGAGGGGAAGGGCGAGATGTGACACTCGAAGTGGATTACTATGGCGTGATCAGAGTGGTGCGATTGTGGGCCGGGATGATGTGGAACCTGTAACCTTCCGCGGCAGTCTGACCTGCGGGGCGGATTGGGCTTTCGGCCGGAGGCGTCAGCGCCTTCCACCCAAGGACCGCTGTGTCATACGCCCATTTCGGATCGCCGGACCGGAGCCGGCTCGTTCACAAACGGGTTGTGACGCATTAGACGTCGTCAGGCCGCTCGTGGATGATCTCGCCGAGCGTCGGACCCTCGCCACTTTCAGCGTTCGTTGCCTGTTCGGCGAAAGAGGAGAGACGCTATAATTACCTCATGATGCGCGAGTTGTTCTCTGGCGTTAGCGAACAGAGCAAGGCGGGTAAGCATCGGATGGACGATGCGCGAGCATTGCTGAATGCTGTCCGTTGGCGCGGGGCCATGTACATGGCCGGTTATTCCATTGAGTGCCTTTTGAAAACGAAACTCATGCGCATCTTCAATTGCCGGAATCTGGCGAACTTGAAGAAGAGTTGCAGAACAAGGGAATCCTTGCCGCACACGCGACCGTCTTCACTCATCAGTTGGAGTTGTTGTTGCGTATGACCAACGCAATCGACCGATTGCGGCAGAATCAAGAACATTGGCGGCTGTTCAACATGGTGAATCGCTGGGTTCCGGCGTGGCGCTACACCGCTGACCAGGCAAACGCGGACGACGCCAAGGATTTTCTGGAGGCGGTTGAGAAAGTTTCGCGCTGGATCGTAAACAATATCTGAGGAGGCCGAACATGGCAGATGCTCAATTGAAACAAAAAATCCATGACTCCCTGAAAACCGTGTACTTCGGCGACCCCGACGACTCAGTGGACGTCTCGGATGGGCCCGAAGACAGCATCCACGTCGTCATCGTGAGTCGGAAATTCGATGGACGCCGCATGAAGGAGAAGAACGACCTGATCTGGTCACTGCTGGTACAAAACCTGGCCCAGGAGGAATGGGGCAAGGTTTCTTTGTCGGTCGGGGCGAGTCCCGAAGAGATCAAAGCTACTTAATGGTGCATTACACGTCCTCAGGCCACGTGTGAATGAGCTCGCCGAGCGGCGGCCCCTCGGCAACGAACACGAGTCTCATTACCGGAAGTGCCTGCGCGGGGACAGGGGTTCCTCGTCGGTGGCCTGCATGAGCGCGGTCAGGGTCTGCGTTTGCTCTTCTTCATCGCCCATGTTGTCGAGGGCATCCTGGCCCCTGGCAATCTCAGCCGCCTGTGCGCGGATCTCTTCGGCGCTGATCGGGAGGGCCTGGCCACTGGCGTCAACCGAGCGATGAGGCGAAACCGTTGGGTGCGTGATCGCCATGGTCAAGATCTCCGTCGGCGTGTGTCGTCGCGAGACGTCGGTCCGAGGAAAGCCAGTTCCTTTAGCGGCGGTCATGGCGGCGAGGCGATTGGCTTGTTGTTTCGAATCGCTTCCAACAGATGAGACAGCGCGGACTCGAGTCGGCGAAATGACCGCAGGTCGCGGGCTCGAATCACGTCGAGATCGACCAATTTGGTGAGCTGCTACCTGATCCCGCGTCGGCCTGTAGCCCTTTTCAATGATGCCACCGAGCCACCTCTTAGCGTCCCGTGGACCCTTTTCGAGATCCCCCTCGGGCGCTTTCGCGTCGCCCTTGATGAGCCGTCCGTCAGGTAGACGTTTTCCGGCCAAAAAGGACGTCGCCGCGATCAACCAGCTTTCGCCGACGGTCTCCGCTTGAAGTCGCGCAGGATTGACCGTCAGCAACTCGCCAGGCTCTAGCAAACCCTCGCGAACCGCTTCCAACTGTTCGCTGGAAACCAAGCCAATGCGGGTATGCGAGTTTGCGAGCTCAACGACGCGAATCTGCGTTACATCGAAGTGGTCAAGTAACTGGGGACTGTGGGTAGTCAAGATCACCTGCCCTTGTCCCTGTTCCGGCGCTGCATTGAATTCATCCGCCAGAAGCGACAGAGCGCCCGGGTGAATTCCATCCTCGGGATGTTCGAACATCAATGTTTCCTTCGGCGGCTGTTGATAGATCGCGAGCAAGTGGGCGTAGAACCGCCGAAAGCCATCGGATTCCTGCGACAGACCGAGAGCGAGCGTTTTGCCGTCGAACCTGTGGCCGACAACAACATTTTTTGGTTTCAGGATGTCGTCCAGTTCCACCGACGAGATTGAAGGGTTTACGCGTTGGAGCGTTGCGATGATGCCCTTTCGAAACCTTGAGATCTCTCAAGTTGCTAAAGACGTCCTTCATGATTTCGAGGAAGTTTCCTGCGTCATCGCCTAGACCTCTCGTTTGTTGCTGCCCCTGAACCGGCTGACAGAGAACTTTATCGGAGAAAATGTAGCAACCAATTCCTGAAGTCAAGGCAGTGTAAGCAATCACAATCTCAGAAATCGATGGAATGCGACCGAGCGCAATTGCGCCGGCGCCGGAACCTGGTGTAAGTCCGGTTGAGTTATCCACCCCAGTTGGCCAGGCTTAGTGATCGCCTGGTGAAAAAGGGTCTTTTCACCAAGCGACAGACGCTCCATATCCGGCGGTTGAGTTAGACCGCCTTTATTCAATGACAATTCGTATCGAAATGTCTCTTCGATACCGTCTACCGAGAATTCGGCGCAGAAACTCGTCGGTCCATCGGGCGTCGTCATCGGCCGCACTTGGGCCCATGACTGTACAACAGTCGGAAGCGCCATGAGCGCGTCTCGCAAGAACCGCAATGATTGCACGAAATTCGATTTTCCTGTGCCGCTCTTGCCGACGAGAACAGTAACCGGCGATAAACTGACATCCACGTCGGCTATGCTCTTGAAGTTCTGGACCCGAAAACGGTGGATCATATGCACCTCAGGATCGGATAGATGACTTGTCAGCCGCTTCCATCATACAATGCAGCCGATCCGCCGTCGGGCTTATTGATCGTGAGGATCGCTCACGCACGGCTTCGGGACCGTCATCGGCGCATATATCTCACTGACCCTGCGCCGAGACTTCACACACCACACTTCTCTCGATCGCCGGCGCGAATCGGAGGTCCGCTCACTCCCGCTCCCCCCCGCTCGCGCCCCACAACCTCGACAATCGGCGGCGCAGGCCTTGGGTGAGAACGCCTGGAAGTCGAGCCCCAGCAGGGCCGCGACCGTGGCGGCGACCTGGCCCTGGACCAGCGGCTTGGTGTGGGTGCGCTCGCCCAGGGGCGGCGTGTCGGGGCCAATGACCGCGATCCAGATCTTGTCTGAGCCATGCAACTTTGGCCCCGTGGTTTTTCCATTCAACCGGAACATCGCCGCGGCCGTGGTCCGTGGTCACGATCATCGTGGTCGTGCCGCGATAGTCGGGCATCGACTGCACGGCGTCCCACAAATGCCGGAGGTGATAGTCCGCGTTCCTTGCGGCGCGGAGATACTGGTCATAGCGGCCCATGTGGGCAAACTCGTCGGTTTCTCCCAGGGCGACGTACAACACGCGCGGCCGCTGCGCGCTTGAAGTACTCGAGAGCTGCGTGAAACGTGAAGGAGTCGTAGCAGCACTCTTCCCACATCCTCGGTGTTTCCGCCATCAGCCGGCCGATCAGGAACTCTTCCTTCGAGAGCCCCATGCCCACGAGCGGCCGCCAGCCGGCCACCACCCGCACGCGGCTGCGCCAGCGATTGATGATGTAAGGAAATACGTCCCATGACCCAAATGCCGCGACGCGGTTCCGGTAGTCGTCCTGGCCGTTGAGCCACTCCAGAACCGTCACGTTCTGGTTGGGCACCTTGTTGTTACTGTCGATTTTGGGATCGGCGAACCCGGTGAGAATTTCGTTGTAGCCCGGGTAGGAGAAGTTCCGGCCGTTGGTGACCCTCACCTCGCTGCCGGCATTCACGTTACCGAAGATCTGGCCCTGTTTCGCGACCACACTCCAGAGGAACGGCATCAGCAACTTCCGCCGCGCCTCGGGCTTTTCACCCCCGAAATCGCTCGACATGAGCGCGGGATGGGCGACTCCGCCGTTCTCTTTGTTGAACAGGCTCGCATCCGCGCCGCCGAAGACCTCCTGCCAGCGCAGACCGTCGCTTGTGACCAGCAGGATGTTGCGCGTCTTGAGCTTCGGGCGGCTCTGAGCTTTGGGCTCCTCGCCGAATGCCGTGGCGCCGGCGAGCATGCCCAGGCAGATCATTCCCGCAATCGTTCGCACGAGTTTCATGATCGAGAGCCCTCCACTGCCTGGGCGTTGCCCTCGGCCTGCCGGCCGCGGCCCACTCGACGGAATAGTTGCTCCAACTCGGCGATCGCGTTCGCAATCGTTCGGCTCCGGCGGTCTCCCAGCTCGCGTCTCTGAATGTCGCGAGCACGCGCGAGAGCGCCGGCCGATTGCAGTGCGACAAGACTTTAGCCAGATCGATGCGCTGGAGCAGGGCTTTCGTGAACGGGCGTTGGCGCTCGAAAAACTGGCGCGCGCAGAAACGCGAGCGTAAGCGGGTCGTTGCACAAGGCGGCGAGCGCGGCGGCCTCCGGCGCAGAAGAGCAGGGGAGGAAGTAGCACGTGTCATCAAACATCACCGGCTTACCCCCTCTTGGTCCCAGAGCCAGAAACCGCGGCTCCTTGTTGAACGCCCCGATCGCCACTTTGCACGGCGCGAAGCTGTACGGACCGATCCCGAACATCGCGAATGGAGACTGGCCACGGTAGATCGACGACTTGCGCTTGCGGAACGAGTCGGAATGCGCCTGTAGATACTTCCAGAGCTTTGGAGCTGATTTGCCCAGCGCGGTGGTGTCTGCACCGATCCGCTCTTGAGTGACCAGGACGGCCCGTTCGGAATCGGGCGCATTGCGCTTCAGGTCGCCCCCCTTGATCAGAGGATAGACGAATTCCGGCTCGACGTCGAGAATCTCGCCTGCCCGGTTTCTCCACAGGCTGGATTCGGCTTCGCGCTGGAGCTCCATCACCGGTGCGGTATCGTGTTTCAACCCCTGGCGCCAGATTAACGGGCATGCGCCCTCTGCCAGCGCTGAAGTCGAGTAACTTTGGCGATCGGCGACGAGCCAGCCGCGGGCGAAGCCCATGACACTTCCGGGGCTTTGTTGCGCGAGGCTCTCGTAGACCGGGACTTCGCGCAGGCCCTCGGGGGCGCCCAATTCGACCCGGAACAGGCAGGCATCTACCGCCGCGCCGAACCATCGCGGTGCATCCAGCCGGCGGATCTCGGCCGTCGCGATCGGCAGCCGATTCTGGTGGGCTCGCTCGAGGATTCGCCGCGCGACCGACGTCTTGCAAAGCAGTGCGATGGTCGCGGCTTGATCGGCCAGCTCCGTGATGAGCTTGAGCCAGACCGCCTCGGCGACGTCAAAGTTGGAAGCGCCGGTCAAGGCCGCCAGGCCGTCGAGGCCATCCATTCTGCGCCTGGGAGGCCGCACGCTCGACTGGAGCCGCCCCAGCTCGGCGCTTGTCACCCAGGGAGGGTTGCCCACCACGAGGAGCCGGCCGGTCTCTCGCCACTTCAAGTCGTTTCGGAGGTCAACGCCGAAGAAGTCAGCCTGATGGATGCGCACGAGCACTCTCTGGCGCTGTTCGCTGCCGGCCGAGGCCGCTCGCGCGGCTGCGCAATGGCTGTCTTGAATTTCGACCGCGAGGATTTCTTTGGGTGGGAACGCGTGTTCGAGGAGGCCGGCGATAAAATGGCCTTGGCCGCAGGTTGGCTCGAGCACTCGCGACCACTTTCGGCCGATGGGGCCCAAGCACTCGATCACCGCGGCTGCCAGCGCCGGCGGCGTCTGAAAATCGCCAAGGTCGCGTCGCACGCGTCTCGCACCCCCTGTGGACGCCGTCTGCCGCGCTGGTTGTTACTTGATCTTCGCGCCCACGATGCAGCTCGGGTCGTCGACGGTCAAGACGATCACTTTATCCTCGGACGTGGCCGCCAGCAGCATGCCGTTCGACGACTCTCCGCGCAGCATCGCGGGCTCGAGGTTATTCACGATCACGATCAACTTGCCGACGAGCTGCTCCGGTGTGTAGTGCTGGCGAATGCCGGCGACGATCTGTTTCTGCTCGTCGCCCAAGTCAACCTGCACCAGGAGCAGACGGTCCGCGTTGGGGTGCGGCCGGACCTCGATCACCTTGGCGACGCGCAGCTCGAGCTTGGCAAAATCGGCGTACGTGATCGGCTCGGCCATAAATCGTTCTCCTCAATCAGTGCAGGGGGACCGCGGCGGCTGCGCGCACAGCCCTCTTTCATTTCGAGCTTCGATTAGGCGCACCAGCGTCGCGACTGTCAAGGCTACCGTTTTTCGATCAGCCGGCGTGCCTTCGCGACGACGTCCTGAAGCCGGCCGCAGGCGACGATCGTGCCCTGACCGTCCACGGCGACGGCGTGGGGGATGGCCCGCACGGCGAACTGCCCGAAGAGGTCGCCCCAGGCGCGCACGCCCTCCCGCGGCGGGATGTCCACGCAGATCGGGTAGCCGAGGTGGAATTCGTCGATGACTTTCTTGATCGCCTCGGTTGCGCTGCCTGGTGGGTGCACTCCGACGATGGTCAGTCCGTTCCCCTCACGGGCGTCGTGGAGCAGACTCAGTTGAGGGTAGTCGTTGCGGCAAGGGCCGCACCATTCGGCCCAGAAATCCAGGATCACGACTTTGCCCCGGAGTGACGCCCAGGTCAGGGGCTTGCCGCCCAGCCAAGTCGCACCTGCGGGGAATTCCGGCGCGGGCTTGCCGATGAGCGCGTCGATGGCACGCTGACGTGCCTTCTGCTCCTCGTCGCGGACCCTCGCCTCGGACATGAGCGAGAGATAGCGGGCAGGGCTGATCTCGGCGACGCCCTCCCTGTCTTGATCGTACTGGCCGAGGTATTTGCGCTCCTCGTCGATGACCTGGACCTTCGTCGCCGCCGGCACGACGACTTCGCGGAAGAGGCCCGCGTCTACCTTGGGAGACAATGTCGCCGACTCGACCTCGTAAACCCGGCGCCAGTTGAGGGTGATCCGACGCCGGGCCATTTCCTGCCAATTGTCGAACGCCAGTAGGGTCGATCGGAAGGGATACCAGACTCCCGGGGCGATCTCCCGGAAGTCGTCGCACCGAAAGATCCCGATGGCATCGGTGGCAGTCCGAAGTTGCCGCCGTAGTGTTCCAGCTTGATCGGGATAAAGTTGCGGTCGGTGGCGAGCCAGAAGGCCATGAGACTAATGGGCGGCTGGCCCTCGCGTGTGGTCACGTCGCCCCGGAGCTTGACGCAGGGGTGGCCGTCAATATCCTCCTCGCCGCAATAGCGGAACCGCAGGTGGTACTTGTTGATCTTGTCATGCCAGGGCGAGACGAGCAGGTCGGCCAGCGGCCCGTATAGCCAGTCGTCGCGCACCAGGAAGGTATGAGGCCGCAACACGGGGATGCCGTCGTGGCGGCCCTCGGCCTTACCCCCGCCTCCTTTGCGAAGGGAGGCGTTGCGCCGCTCCTGCTGGTCATCCTGCACCGAGCGATGAATCGCACGAGTCCACTGGCCGTCGAACGCCTGTAGTTCGTTCTGCTCGCTACGGAGGCCGCCGAGCGTGGCGTAGCTGCCGTGTTCCGTGAAGTACGCCAAGGCCCCACGAAGGACGGAACGATCCGCCTTCGTCTGTTCGGAAATAATCCCCTCCATGAACATATCCGATCCGACATGCTTGTAGTCAACGCGGGCCTTCACCTCGAGGTCGGCGTATCGCAGCTCCTGCTCGCGGACCGTGGCAACGACCTCCTCCAACTTCGCCTTCTCCTTCGCTTCGTCGCCGATTGGCTCCGGCAGCGACGAACCCACGATTTTGCCGTCTTGGATGGTAAAAACGGGTAGGCCGGCGGGGATCTGCACGTCTTGGAAGAAGACGAGGTCATGGCGCGGGCCGAGACCGGCCTTCTCGACGACCGTCTCCGTTCGACTGCCGACGACCTGCTTTTTCTGCCGCAGAGCTTCGCGATCGTAATCGATGGTTGTGATCTTCGTCGGGAACCAGATCCCCGGCGCGATCTCATGCAGGTCGGCGGCGCGCATCTCATGCATCGGTAAGTCGCCGAACATCGACTGCGGCCAGTACAACCGCTCCTTGATGCAGAGATAGTTCCGCTCGGGGGCCAGCCAGAGGTGCTGAAGGGCCGGCTCGCTCTTCGAGTAGTACCAGCGGCTCACCCTGATTTTGAGGCAGCGGAGGCCGTCGACCTGTTCCTCGCCCTCGACGTGGGCCTCGACTTTCGTGAACTCAGTAACAGAGCCGCTCTCCCGCATGAAGTGGCCGTATTTGGGGTGAGCGTGGATGGCGTCACCGCCGCTGAGGTAGACAGACAAGGGGAAGTTGAGGCGGTAGTGGATCAGCGGCACGGTGTGGGCGGGGTAGACGTCCGGGTGCTCGAATCGGCCGAGGTGGATGTTCGCGCTGTTGCCAGCGATCACCGAGCGGGTACGCTCCCCGTCGTAGGCCGAGAACTCCTGCCGGCGGCGGTCTGTTTTGAAGACACGACTGGTTGACTCACCCCGGAACCAGACCCGGTCCCCTTGCAGGACGACGCGACGGGTCTCCTGTGATTGGACTTCGCCTGGGTCTGCGGGCGCTTTCGGGTCAGCCTTGCGCGTCGTGAGCTTGAGTGAGTACTCGATGTCTCGGTACTTCTGCTCCTCGGCCCGGAGCGCCGCGATGACATTGTCGAGGGCCGGGACCGCGCCGGCTGTCTTTCGCGCGTCTGGGATGGTCTTGGACTGCCCTGAGGAATTGGGGCGGGGCGAATCCGGGGTTTGGGCCGCCTCCACCATCGAGCGGGCCGGATCGACCGCGCCGAGCAGCCCGGCGAGGGCGACGACCGACGCGGCGAGCGATAACCGGGCCGGCTTCTCGAGTAAGCAGCTCGACACGCCCCGGCTCTGGTCGATCCAGGCAAGGCGCCGACTCAAGTTCATGGCACGCGCCATCGCGAGTCCTAGCGCCGGGTCGGGCCGGCGGACCAAGCCGGACGCGACCTCGACCAGGCAGGCACGGTAGGCCGGTGCCCCGCCCAGGCCGTGGACGCACAAGTCATCGCACGCCTGTTCGCGCACCTGTCCGACGACCCGGCCGAGGAGCCAGGCCAGCGGGTGTGGCCAGTAGAGGATCTGCGCGAGCTTTCGCAGCAGGTTCCAGACGAAATCACCCCGTCGGATGTGACCCAGTTCGTGGAGGAGCACCGCATCGACGAGCCCCGGACTCGCCGCGTCGGCCAGCGACTTGGGCAGGATGATCGCCGGGCGGATGTGACCAACGACGGCCGGAACCGACACCCGGTCCGATTGAAGCAACTCCAGCGGGCGACTCAGACCGAGGTGGGCGGCCCACCGGTCCCTGGCCTCGACCCAAGCATGGGCCTCGACCGAGCTACACTGGTTTCGGAGCCTCCCGACCGCGGCGAGCGAGCCGGCGAGCCGCAGGAGGAGCAGCCCGGCAACACCGGCGTAAAGACCAGCGACAACCCCCGCCGCGCCCGTGAGATTCCACGACCTGAACGCGGCCTCCGTGGCGCCGAGGGTCGAGGTGGCGTGCCCGCCGATCGTCGCGGTTGTGGCGTCTGGCGACTGCGGACTTCGCGGCCGGGCCGCCGGCGCGGGCGATCGTTGCCGACCGACTTCGGTCGGACGATCTGTGATGGCGTCTTCGTCCGATTTCGCGACCATCTCACCGGGCAAGAGCCCTGCCGGGACTTCAGGATGGTCGAGCAAGATCATCCGGTCCGGGGGCGCGGTCCGGGACACGGGAATGATGGCCAATGGCAGCCGCGGGAAGGCCAGGCTCGCCAGGGGCAGGCAGAGCAGGGCGAGCACACTCGCGTTCCACAGGGCAGAGCGTGCCAGCGCACGCCGACGGCCGAGCGCCGCATGGGCCAGCCACACGAGGATGAACAATGCCGTCGCTCTGGCCGCCACGTCGAGGCCGAAGCCGAGGGCCGTTCGCGCCCAACCGCCCGACGGATCGAGGATGCCGTTCATCGTTCTCCTCCTTTTCGACGCGGGGCGCGCTCTGGGGCGGCCCGACGCAGCTCGTCGAGTTGATCTGGGGTCAGGTGGTCTTCCTCGAGGAGGCGCAATACCAGATCCTCGGCGGAGCCGCCGAAGAACCGCGCGAGCACGTCGCGCAGGGCCTTTCCCTGCGCCTTCACCCGACCGACCTTCGCGGAGTAGACGTACGCCTTGCCGCGCGCCTCGTGCCGTAGATAACCCTTGGACTCGAGAGTGCGTAGGAGCGTGCGCACGGAGGAGTCGTGGAGCGGCTCTGGCAGAGCCTCGCGGACCTGCTCGGCGGTCGCCTCGCCGAGCCGCCAGACGGCTTCCATAACCTCGGTCTCTCGCCCGGTCAGGGTCTGGGACGGTGGTCGGGCCATCGTCGTCGGCCTCCTGTTGGTTATCTAACAGTTGATTGGAGGATACTTATCGCACGGTGCCGGGTCAAGCGGCTCCTGTGGATTTCATAACGGTGACGATTATGCTCCGTGAAGCTCTCGGCGTGATCCGGCCGCGCCTTTCGTTCCCGTTCGGGCGATCCAATGGCGCTTGCAGGATGCTCAGTGGGTCGTCAACGCCGGCGAGCGATTGCAAAGCCTGACCTGTTTCATGAAATGTTTGAACGAACCACTTTCGCGCCTCACCAACCGGCGAGACACAGCCGGCGGTGCATGCTTCGAAGAACGCTTGTATCGTTATGCGAGCTCGTCGCATTCGATTGCAAGCGGCGAACGACGATTGATTCAACGCTTGCGCTCGGTTGTTCCGGACGCAACATGCACGATTCGATACGGATTAAGTATTTTCCGATCTTTGATTGATCTTGGGATGATCGAGAGGCATAAGTACCGAATATTCCTGCGCCACACGTAACTCGCGGAGGAATAGGGGATTGTACCGATTTTGTGCGCGCCCGATTATTCCTGCGCCACACGTAAGTCCAAGCGCCGCAAGGCTGTGGCGCATGTGGCGCAGAAATGGGGCACGTAAACTTGGAAGCGGCGACTGCGGGGTGCGGTCGGCGGCGTCGCGGGATTATCTGTGTCGCTGAGCGAAGGGGCGAGTATCGGTGGGATGGGGACACACTTTCGCGGAGCCAAAGGCGACTATGGGGTGGGCGGCACCGTTCGGGTTTGACGTAACGCGCGCGAGCTGCGGGAAGATGGCGGGTTCCGCGATCGGTGCCGTCAGGCGTAAATGTCACGAGCGAACACCACGCGGCGGGAATGACGGCTGGAGGGGTTTGTTCCCTTAACCCTTATAGGGAAAGGACGCGCGTCGAATGTACAAAACGAACTGGTCGGCGGTGGAGGGACGTGAACGCGGTGGTTGCGCCCACAAGGCAAATTGGACTGGGTCGCGTCACCGTTGTGGAGCATGTCGAGCGGCCGGCGCCGCAACGACCTTCCACCCCACTTCCAGCGGCACCTGATACTGCTTGTGGTAGAAGTGCTGCACCGTGCAGGATCGCTCGTCGACGGCGACGACCTTGAGCTTCCGGTTGTTGCTGTAGCGATCACTTCGCTGAACGGTCAGCTCGCTTCCCGCGAGGATACCGTCTGCGGTTCCGCGATCGATCCTGGCGCGACCGCCTGGCAACATCTCGACGACCGTGCCGATGACCAAACGGTTCCGCAGGCGCTCCGCCCATGCTTGCGGCAAATCAGGAATCCCGGTGACAGGCTGGTCGAGATTCTTGACGTAGAACTTCCCGGGCCCGATGCGCGGTTCGTCGACTTGGACGATCGCTTCGATGAATTCTGGAAACTTCTCCACGGGTATCATATAGGTCCGGCAATCCCATTCGACGGGCCGGAAGACGCGAGCCATCCGCTGGTCATCCGTCGTATTTGCCGTCGAAAGGACAAAATATTCACCGACGCGTTTGACCGATCCCGACTCCCGATCTCCGACGCCGGTGCAGCTTGAACACAAGAGCGAGTATCGCCCGTCCGGCAGAATGCTCAGGCACCAGCCTCGTCCGCGACGCGCGCCGAGGCGGTATTCGCCGGCGATGGAAGCAAATTCGACACCTGCGTTCGAGGGCGCCGCGGCGTAGCGGTAGGAGAGATCATAATCTGCGGTGGCGAGGAGCAAGGCAACGTTCGCCGCGACCATCACCAGAAGCACAAACAGCTCGCCGAGCTTGATGATCAGACGTCGGCGCTGTCGAGGCTTACGCAGGGGAGCCGGATCCAGCTCGTCCCAGATCACTGGCGCATTTTTCCCAAGAATGGCTCGCCTGGAGATCACGCCGCCGTGCTCCCCCACACGTCAACGACACCTCTGGCCAGTTCGTAGAGCCAGCCTTCTTGCCAATCGGCTTCGATGAACTGTTCGAGGGTCATGCGTCGACCCTTGTCGGGTAGGCCAATCCGGTGAGCGGAGGGTGCAGTTACCGTGGCCATCAGGTCACCTCTTCACGAAACGTATCCCCTATGACACCAAAGTAACAAACGGCGCCTGCGAAATCAGCGTCGTCGTCTTCATGCATCCGACCGCCGTCCCTATCGCGCGGGCCGAAGCATGGCTACTCCAGACTCGACCACCCATCGAGCTGTCGTCATCGAAGATGCCGATTAATCCGATTACCGGGTTCTTGCCGTACTCGAAAGGTCTCGACGCCGGCGTATGACGAAGGGCAGGTCATAGGGGTTTTCATCATTGACATGCGTGATGCCGCGCCCTGGCACATAGCCGGTCGCGTCAAATCGCCATGGCACGAAAGAACGTCGTCATCCATAAGTGCTTGTAAACTCGCAAGTTGCATCAAATCGCTCGTTGTGTTCAAAAACGTCGTCATCCGTAAATCCGGTCGCTGCAAGGAGATGACGACGATGACGACGTTTTTGGGGGTCAGCGGGAGCGAATTGTGCGAAAGGGGCACGAAGCCGAGCGCAACCGTTCCAGGGGTTGGGGATGCTGCGGCGTTGGATCGGCGGTGCCGTTCGCAGAACACGGGCCTCGCTTCGGGTCTCACGACGCGGAGCGTCGAAACAAGGGATGAATGAGCACTTGGCGATGTGGCTGGAATGCGCGAACGGCTCCGCGGCGGGCCGACCAGATCGCCGAACCGGAGCGTATTGACTGTCTCTCGCCGCAACGACCTTGCACCCTACCTCCAGCGGCACCTGAAACTCTTCGTCGTGGAAGTGCTGCACCGTGCAGGATCACTCGTCGACGCCGACGAACTTGAACCTCCAGTTGCTGAAGCGATCGCGTCCCTGAACGGTCACTGAGCTCGGCTGAGCTTCACGCTGCCGTGCCCCTCAAAGTTATTGTTCAGTCTCAGCAGTACCGCTGGCATCGTTTCCCAGGAGCTCGCCCGGGCGAACTGCCAGCCCCGGGAGCAGGTTCGTCCGGTACACGTCGCCTTCCGCGACGATCGTTTCTTCCCAGACATCACCGGCGCGGGCAAGCACATGCAAGCGTCGTCCGACCGCATCGAGAATCCAGTACTCGCGCACTCCAATTCGTAGGTACTCTTCGCGTTTTTCCACGAAGTCACGCTCTTCACGGCCGGGGCTCACGATTTCGACCACGATGTGCGGCACCCAGCGCGTCCAGACGTTGGGCCCGCTTGGCTCCGGGTCGAGATAAATCGCCTGTTCCGGGTGTCGGTCTGAAACCATGCCGGGAAGCCGGAGCCGGCATTCGCCGCCGCCGGCTTGATAGTTAATGACGCCAGGGTATTGGCGTCGGTACAGCATGAACATCTCCGCAAAGCGATTGACAATACGACCATGCCATGGGCCGGAGACTTCAACCACGTCGACGACTCCCCTGGCCAGTTCGTAGAGCCAGCCTTCTTCCCAATCGGCTTCGATGAATTGTTGGAGGGTCATGCGGCGACCCTTGTCGGCTGGGCCGATCCGCAGAGCGGCAGGTGCAGTTACCGTGGCCATGAGATTACCTCCTGCGAAACATACGTCGCACGACACCACGATAACAAAAGGTGCCCGTGGGATCACCGTTGTCGTCCTCGTGTGGGCGTTCGGCACTCCTATCGGTGAAGGTCGAGACGTCCGCTCCGCGCTTGGCCTGCTCGCCTGCGGGGAAGCGCGGAGTCAGTCTCGCGACGCCCTCACGCCGAGGGAATTGTCACCGTGAATCGTGAACCGCGGTCGAGAGTGCTCGTCACGCTGATTGCACCGCCGTGGGCTTCGACGATGCTCCGGCAGATCGCCAGTCCCAATCCGCTGCCGCCCGAGCCGCGCAACCGCGCGCTGTCGACCCGGTGGAACCGATCGAACACCAGTGGCAGATCGCTTTCGGGGATTCCCACCCCGGTGTCTTCCACGGTGACGAGCGCCGAGCCGCCCTGGCAGCGCGCGGAGATGACCACCTCACCGCCCGGTTGCGTGTACTGAATGGCGTTGCTCACCAGGTTTGTGATCACCTGACCGAGTCGCTCGGGGTCTCCTTCCGTCGGTAGGGGGCTGATCTCGCGCCGGATCCGGACTCCGCGCTCGTGCGCCAGCGGTTCCAGCAGCGCGAGGCTTCCCTCGGCGATCCGGCCCAGGTCGATTGGCTCGACGCGGAGCTCGAGTTTGCCGGAATCAGCCCGGGCCAGGGTGAGGAGATCGTCAACGAGCGACTTCATCCTCCGAGCGGCGCGGCCGCAGGCCTCGAGCGACTCGCGATACGCTGCGCCCTCGCGCGGCCGTGAAAGGGCCAGCTCCACCTGCGAGAGGATCACGGCCAGGGGGGTGCGCAGCTCATGTGAGGCATCGGCCGTGAACCGCACTTGCTGCTCGAAAGAACCCTCGAGGCGTTCGAGCATGGTGTTGATCAAAGAGCCCAATCCGCCAAGCTCGGTATCGATGCCTTCCAGGTCGAGCCGTCGTGACAGGCTGCTGGCATTGATTCCCGAGACTGTTTCGCTCATGGCGAAGATAGGCCGCACGGCGCGCGACGACAGCCACCAGCCGCCGGCGCAGCCGGCGAGAAACACTCCCAGCCCGGTCAAACCGAGCTGCAAGGCCATGCGCCGGAGACCGGCCAGCTCGTGGTGAATCGACCGTCCCACGAGGATGGTTGTCCGCGCCGGACCGAGCAATGTCACCTCGCGGAGTACTCCTCGGTTGCGCGAATGCGACTCAAACCAGCGACCGACCGATGCGTCTGGCGGTACTTCTTCCGCGTATTCGAGCGGATCGGCGAGAAGCACTTCGCCAAGGGGGCCTCGCACGACGAAATAGGGCTCGTCTCCCGGTTGCGAGTATCGATCCATTAACGAGTGTGGCAGGCTGAGTGCGTTGGGCTCGATCGGCGGCGGACGGCGCGGCATCAGCCGCTTTCCGGGAGGGCCCGGGCCCCGCGGCGGGCGCCAGTCGCGGTCCTTTTTCTGCAAAGGGCCGTCACGAAATGATGGCCCTCCTGGCGGAGGGAGAACCGGCGATTGGGTTCGGAGTACCCCTTCGAGCACACGCGCGGCGGCGAGCAGCTCGCCGTCGATCTCGTCGAACCAGCGCCTGGAGGCTTCGATATAAAGCGTACCGCCGAACCCCGCCACCACCAGCAGCAAGATCAGGGTGTGCCAGGCCTGAAGCCGGTAGCGCAGCGACCTAAACATCGTCGCCCCCGGTCGTGTCGATCTGGTATCCCTGGCCGCGCCGGGTCTGGATGAAGTCTTTGCCGAGCTTCTTGCGGATGTGGGAAACGTGTACCTCAACCACGTTGGAAAGCGAGTCGTCATCGTCGCCGAAGAGCTGCTCGTAGATTGTGGCGCGCGTGATCAGCTTGCCGCGGTACAGGGCCAGGAGCTCGACCAGGGCATATTCACGGGCCGTGAGCGGAATGTCGATACCGTCGCGGGCGACCAGGCGCTTGGCCGTGTCGATCGCGACAGCGCCGATCCGGATCACCGGGTCTGCCGCGCCGGCGCTGCGGCGAATTCAGCGCGAAGGCGGGCTAGCAGCTCGGAGAGAGCGAAGGGCTTGACGATATAATCATCCGCACCGGAGTCGAGCCCGCGCCACCCGGTCGCTGACAGCGTCGCGGGCGGTGAGGATCAGCACCGGGGATTTGCGGGTCTTCCTCAGCCTGCGGAGAACCTCGAGGCCGGGAAGGCCGGGGAGCATCAGGTCGAGCACGATCGCCTCGTAATCGCAGCCTTCGGCTTTGAACAATCCTTCAAGGCCGTCGGCGGCCTGATCGGCGGCGTATCCCTCTTCGCGAAGCGCCTGCACGAGCGCCTGGAGCAAATCGTGTTCGTCTTCGATCACGAGCACGCGCACGGTCGAGAACCTTTACTCGCTCAAGGTATGACCCGGAAGGCGTCGTTCTTCTTGAGCACCCGAACCAGGCCGGAGCCCGGCTTTCCGAACTCGATGTGGGCGTCGAGCAGGACGCCCGCCGGTGCGTCGGCCGGGATGTTGATCTCCGCCATCACCGTATCACCCTTTCGGTTGATCTTCGAGGCCTCGAACGGGCCGACCTGCACCCAGGTCGGCAAGACCCCTGCCGGCGCGCCGCCATGGCCTGCCGAATCGAGCTGGAACCGCAGGGTGTGCGTCTTGCCGCGCGAAGCGTTTCCGGGCGTGACCAAGCGAATGCCAAAGTCCTTGACGCCCGAGCGATCGGCATTGTCGACGATCGCGCCGGGAGCACCGCGGCGGAGCATGGGGTTATTGGCCGGGTCAGGAACACCGGCATAGCCCCCGATGATGTACGGGAAGCGCCCTGGAGTGACATGGTAGTGATAGCCGCGGGTTGGGTCGGTGTGGCCGTTGCACACGTCGAGTGCTCGATCGCCCTCTAAGTCCCTGGCCATCACGCTGGGCTCCTCGTACGGGCCGTGCACGGGAAAGCCGTCAAACGCGAAGCCCAGCACCGGCGAGTGGCGTTTGCCGTCATCGGCAAACGGCGACTTCACGCAGCTCGGATACTTGTGGTAGTGGTACACGCCATGCTGCTGCGGGTGGCCGCAGCAGGAGTCGAGCCACACCTCGGAATAGCCCTCGATCGCGTTCATTCCGCCTGCCTCGAATGGGTTGAAGAAAACCACGCCGTTGAGCGCCATTCCGATCGGACCCATGGGCACGCGCGTGATGCTCGATGCGAGCCTCGGCGCCAGTGGCAGCTTGAAGTGAAAATCCTGGACGCGAATCCGGTTGGGATTGCCGCTATTGGGGAAGATCGCCGTGGGGTGATTGGGATAGCCCTGGCTGCCGATCAAGAGTGATTTGTCGTCGTGGCGAATTACCAGGTTGGGAATGCCGTCCCTGTTCGAGTCGGCGAGGTGATAGCTGAAGAGGTCGACGTAGGTATCGCCGTCTTTGAAGACGTAGGTCGGGGGATTGCCGTCGCGAATGTACCAGCGCCCGCCGATCGGCTTGAGGCCGTCGGCCGAGTCGAGCACGGTGGGTGTTTGCGGCTTGGCTGGGGTGGTTCGCTGTGTCGATGGATCGTCAGCTCGCGCGGTGCCAAGGCATGCCGCGGCGATGACGAAGGCGGCTATCCATGATGGGTGTCGGTGCGTCCGTGCGTTAGACAAAAGCATGGGCACTCCAAGAATTGTCCGCGGGATCGAGGCTTGTGGGTTCTCAGCCGGACGAGGAGCTGGCCACCCGCGTGAGTACGTGGTTCGGACGGGGCGCACGTCGTCGAGCCTCGGGTGTGAGCCCGAACCTCCGCGGCGGTCGCCTTCATGTGCGGGGTTGGAGGTTCCCCGTCCGAACCACGGTCTCACGCGCGTGGACACGCGAACCATCATGGCCGCTGGGGCCGGACGGGCGGGCCGTTGTCGTCGTCGCCAGGAGGGCCGTCGCCCGGAGGAGGGCCGCTGTCACGACCAGGTCGCTGGCCCGGGCCGCCGAAGCCAGGGCCACCGGGGGGTCCGCCTGGTCCGCCGGGGCCACGCTGAAGGCGTTCGCGCAGTTGCCGGAGCTGACGAGGTGTGAGGATCGATTCGAGCTTCGTCTTCACCGTGCTTTCGAGATCGGCGATTTGTTTTCGCTGGCGGTCGGAGAGCGAGAGCTCCTCGCGAACGAACGGTGGCAGCACGCGGCCGATCGGCGGCCGGCCGGGGCCGGCTCCCCGAGGTGGTCCACCGGCGGGTGCTCCATCCGGCGGGCCGTCGGGGCCGCCAAAGGGCGGGCCTCCCGGTTGACCGCCGCGCGGCGGGCCATCGGGCGGTCCGTCGGGTCCAGGTTGTGCACCGCCGCGCGGTTCGAGCTCGGAGCGGTCGAGGGTTCCGTCATGGTTGTGGTCGAGCGATTTGAGAGCGGCCGCGGCGTTTCGGATCTCTTCCGGGGAGAGCTCACCGTCGCGATTGGTGTCGAGGGCCGCCATGATCGGCGGGCCGGGGCGACGCGGTTGCTCGTCTTCGCGTGCTTCGGCAGCGACTCCGCGGCGCCCGCGCTGTGGCGGCGGCCCGTCGTCGGGCGGCCCGGGCGGCTGGGCCAGGGCGAGCGCCGGGGCAAACACCGCAACCATCATGAGGAAGATCCTTTTCGTCATTTCCAGCACGATCATTTGCGCTTCTCCAGAAAAATCCCCTGGCGAGTCCGTAAGGTTGTTCCTTTCCGGCGGCTGGTTTCTTCATCAGCCGCGGGGTTGTCCCGACCGTCTCATGGGATTTTATAGCGGCGAACCTTAAGCCAGCGTGAAGCTCGTCGGTTTTTGGAAAATCAGCGCCGGCTGGGGTCAGCGTGGATTCTGCTTCGGGCGGATGGCCAAGTCCGAAACGTCCCAGACCAATCCCGTGCAATCCTCGCTGCCGGATACGATCGAGCGGCCATCCGGAGTGAATGCGACTGCGCTGACCGGGCCGCGATGCCCCTCGAATCGTCGTCGCTCTCGGCCTGTGGCGAGGTCCCAGACGCGAACCGTCATATCCTTGTCCGATCGGTAATCCCCGCTGCATGACGCGAGAAGGCGCCCGTCGGGTGAGAAGGAAAGGCCGTTAATCGTTTCTTCATACCCACCTAAGCGCGCGACCTCTCGACCCGACGTCAGCTCCCACACGCGGATTCGCGGGTTCATTCTCCACCCGAAGTGGTACTCGGCGCCCCCTGCGGCGAGGAATTGCCCGTCGGGGCTCAGCGCCACTTCGTGAAACTCCAAGTTTGCCCGTACGGCCCATCGCAGCTCCTTGCCGGATGCAATGTCCAGGATTCGGACGCCGCGGTTTTCCGCCGCGATCACCTGCTTGCCGTCACGTGAAAAAAAGAGCGGAAAGAAGCAAGCAGAACCGCCATCCGCACGTTTGTCGTAGGGAAATCGCACACGCACTCGGCCGGTCGCGGTGTCCCAGAGTCGCAGGCTCGACGCCACGAGGCGACCGTCCGGGGAAACGGCGGCTTCCAAGTTGCCATTATCCCGGCCTCCTGCAACGCGATCGTGAATTCCTGCGATTCGAGCCGACGAGCGACAGCATCATCGATCGTTGAGCGTCTCCTTCGCCACGACGATGTTGTCACCCACCGCGAGCGGTTTCTCAGACTCGCCCGGGTACACGTCCTCGACCAGAGACGTTCGCTCGTTCACAGCGACGAGTGTCAAATGGCGGCCAGAACGGTGCTTTCGTCCCTGCAACGTCAGGATGCTCTCGGCGCTGATGCCGTGCGCCGAGCCCAGGTCGATCTTGACTCGACCGCGCTCCCGCACCTCGACGATCGTGCCGAACACCGCATTTTTCCGCAGGAAAGTTGCCCATGGCTCTGGCAACTCCGGCATGCCACCGACCTGTTCCGCCTGGCCAATGACGTAAAAATAGCCGGGGGCGTACTGATTCCTCGGCTCGTCGCCCTTGATGATCGCTTCGCTGAATCTCTCGAGCTCTTCGGGAGGAATCAAGTAGGTTCGGCGGCCCCATTTGACCGGAAGAAAGACCCGCGGGATCCGCCGCTCGATCGGCTCGGGTGACGTGAGCAACAGGTGTTCGCCGACGCGTTTGACGAAGCCCGATTCACGGTGGTAGACGCCCAGACAGCCCGACCAGCGGAAAGAGTACCGTCCATCCGGCAGGATGCTGAGGCCCCATTGCAGCCCCAACCCACCCAGCGCGTATTCACCAGCGACGGCAGCAAAGCCGTTTCCGAGGTTCGCGTCGGGTGGCGGGTACCTGTGGGTGTAATCCCGATCTTGGCCGGGAACAAACATGGGGAGAAGCAACCCGGCCACAACCGCGAGGGTGATCGGAATGACAATCGCCGCGATCGGCGTGACTTTCAGGCGGCGGAGCCGCCCTCGTCCCCGCACCGGTGGCGGATCAAGTTCATCCCAGAGCGCGACGGGCTTCTTTGCGAACATGAGTCGAATGATGACTCCGGACCAAGCTAAGGAACAGGCCGGGAATAAGTTCCCGCAGATGACGTTAAGCGCGCCGCGGAGCGGCACAACGGACGTTCCCACGCAGAGCGTGGGAACGAGGGTTTTCGGGCTTGGTCTCAAATCGGGAAGTTAATCTCGGCCTGTTCCTAAGTGAGTTTGAGTTGATTGCTCCGACGCGTCGGATGGGCTCGCTCAGCGGCGGCCTCAAGCGTTGCCCTAAATGGCTTTTCGCGATTTGGGGACGGCGATCCGGCCGGGCATACAGGACTGGCGAAGCCAGTGCCATCCAACGACAGAATTCAGCGGACGGCACACGGCGTGTGTCTGCTACACCGGAGCCCTGCCGAAGCCAGCGCCAAGTGCCACCCACGCGGGTCTCGTGTTTGTGAATTGCTATTTAGAATAACGCTTGGGCGAGAGTACGAGAAGGACTTCGATATCCACGGCGCGATCAAAAGCATGGAAGTGCGGTGCGCCGCTGGCTCAGCTTTTTCGCCGCCAAGCGGGGGTCGCTGGTTCATTGCTTGCTGCGGCCGGCAGGATTCCGGCCGCCCGCAGCATCTGCCGCATCACCGTAAACGCCATGACAAACGGCGTGCTCGGCTCCTTGAAGATCGTCGGGACGTTTCGCTCGAAAACAAAGTGTCCAAAGAACATGATGGCATAAGCCGAAACGAACAGCCCAACCGCCCAGATTGGCCGGAACGGCAGCAAGATCACGGCGACGGCTGCCATCGGCCAGCCTACTCCGACGTGCAGGAAATGATTGACGGGGTTCTGATGGTCTTCCCTGTATTTCGAGGTCAGACCCGATCGGTTCGGCTTTGCCTCCGCCGGAGTCGCTTGCTGTGTTGGTGTTTCCAGCGTGGAATCGCTCATCTGCGGAATTCCTTTCCTTGCCATACCCGCGTCTGGCACTGCCTTCAGAGTGCACGTGAGCCTTTTGCCCGATCAATCGTGATCGATCAGGGCAAAGATCTAGCCGACTTCGGGCGGAAATGCAAGGCCCTGCACGAGTTCCTCTCACTTCGAGGTGCCCGCCGCGGCGGGCTTGGCGGTTCTGGATGTGATCCCCTTGTGCACCTTCGGGTCGGCATAGGTATCCAAACCCTTGTGCACGATCTTACCGTAGAACTTCTTGAATTCGAACTCGCGCGAGTTGTCCTCGTCATGGCACTTAAAGCAAAGCTGGCCCTTCTCGGCTTGCGCGGCGTCCAGGTGAAGCAGCTTGCGGAGCTCGGCGTTATCGGGGTCGGCGATGTGGCGGGAGGCGGGACCGTGGCAATTCTCGCACTGATTCCCGGCAAGCTGGGGCGTTTCCTTTTGGGATTTCCACCCGGATTTGTATTCGAATCCGGTGGTGTGGCAGGAGACACATTCGGCGTCAAACGCCGTGTTGGGCTTGGGGTCCTTCAGGAGAGCCTCGAACGCGTCCTTGTGCTTGGTCTTGCCCCACTTGTCGAACGTATTGGGATGGCAGTCTTTGCACGCCGCCGCGCCGGCGAAAGTTGCACCGGGCGGCGCCACCCACGACATTGATCTTCAAGAAATTTTCGACGACTCCGAGAGACTTGAGCGTCTGGCGATACTCGTCCTCGATGAGCGCTTTCATGGGCGCGGCCGGGCCGTCGAATCGCCGGTTGAGGGTGACCAGATGAAACTTGAGTGGGCTGGACTCGTTGGGATGGATACTGATCAACCCCGCGTATTTGCCCTTCTTCCCGGTCGTGATCAACATCGTCTTGCCGCCTGAGAGCATCTCGGGCTCGCGGCTCAAGGGATCGATGAACTCCGAGGTCGCGACGACGACGTCAAAGCCGGGGTTGGCTTCGCCCAGCCGCTTCGCCATGGCCGGCGGGCCCTGGACCAAGAGAATCTGGTAGTCGCTCTTGGATTCAAGGTCAGCGAGCTCTCGCGGCAGCACTTCTTCCGGCGGCTTGATGGCAGTGAGCATCACGTCCTTCTCGGAGTCCGAAAGCTTCTGGATCGCTTCGGGATCGATGACCGCGGTGATGCCCAGCTTGACGGGGCCGGCGGTGACGACGAGGCTGCGACGAAACAGTTTCTCGTAGAACTGCTCGGGCTGAAGGTTGGCGACGACGATCTTGGTCTTTTCCCCCAGGTTGTTGTCGAAGATACCGAGCGCCTCGCCGACGCCGACCTTGAGGTCGTCGGCCGAAAGCGCGAGCGCGTCGTAGCCGAGCAGCTTGAGCGCCTTGAGTGCATGGTCGAACTTGATCTTGTTCTGGTCGAGGCCGCCGCGGGAGTGAGGGTCCTTGATCAGGCCGCCCAGCTCGACGAGCGCGACCGGCCAGTTTTGCTTGCGCATGCGCTCGACCAGATCGAAGCGGCGAAGCAAACCGCCGACCTGTTCGGCCGAGCACCCACACGGCTCGAGGTATCCGTCCTGCTGGCCCGAGATGAGCAACACCGCGGCCGGATTGTTCAGCTCGGCCAGGAGCTTATCGATCGGCGAGGATGTCTGATCGGCTTTCGCGGCAGGCGCGGCACTCTTCGGCATTCCGCCGCCGGCGGGTTTGCCGGCTGCCGGCTCGGTTTTGACGGATGGGTCGCTCGAGCAGCCCACATACACGAGCACCGCGGCCGCCAGGGCCGTGCTTGCCACAGGTCGAAAATCGAGCCGCCTCATCCGTCACCCTCCCCTCCGTGCCTTGTCTCGCAAAGTTATAGCCGCGTTCGATATCCGCGATAAGAGCAATCCCGTTCCCGGTGGCAGACGTCCAGCCTGTCATAGATTCGCCGGCGGGTCGATGAAGCCCATCACAGTTAGGGTGAATGTCCGCCGCTGCGGATCATTGGTCCCGATAAGGCAGGCTGCCAAATACTTGTTGATAAGTGTCTGGGTACGGCACTGGACCTCGATAAGAGTGGATTCGTTCGGCTTGACCCGCACGCGCGGCCTGTCGCTGTCAGGGCTCGCCAGCACAATGGCGTATGCGGTCGAAGTCGACTCTTCAATCCAGAGAACCAGCTCCGCGTCCTCGACATTCTTCACCAGCCATGTATGGGAATAGCGGTGGCTTTGCGACATCTTGCCGTAGTCGTACTCCGTTGATTCCGTGATCTCGATCCTCGGCTTCGGCTGCTCCGGCGTGAGGACGGCGTGCGGGGTCGGCCGGAAGCCGGGATAAACCACCTTCAGGATCCCAATCGCCGCCGCAGCAAGTGCGACCGCCGAGATGACGAAAGCGATCCGCCGCTTCATCTGTGAACATCCTGTGTTACAGTCCGAGCGCGCTGCTCGCCGATCTCCAGACCCAGCCCGCCCTGTGACCGAACTCGCCCCGTTCAATCGAGGGTCGACATCCCACGCGCAAAGAATGCTCAGCCTGAGCCTAGATTCGTGACAATGATGTCCGCAGGGATCTTGATTTCGGTCGCCCTGGGGTGAGAGGTATGGATGATGAGATCCTTGTCCATCCGCGAAGGGGGCGTTCCCGCCGGCACCGTCACGGTCATCCGATACCTGTTGCCTTTTTGCTGCTCGCCGTTGAACTTGGCGAACGAGATCTCGACATGTTCTCCGGGCTTCTGGACGACGTCGAAATGGACGTCTTCAATGCCGCGAACGTTCAAGCTCATGAAAGTGGTCGCGCCGCTCGAACCGTTTACCCTCATTGACAGTTTGGCGGGAATGACGCTGATCGGACCTGTCGCATAACCATGGATCGACACGTTAAGCTCTTTTTGAAGCGGGTGGTCGGTCTCGACGGCCAGCGTCTCGGCGAACTGTCCCAGCGGCATGCCCGGCTTGATTTCGACCTCAACGCGATAGCCGCCCGCCGGCACGTGCAGTTGCTTTCGCTCGTCGGCCGTCATCGGCTTGAAGCTGGCCTTGAAGAATTCGGGACGACTTGTGCTTGCTTTGGTCACCTTCATGGTGGGCATGTCCATCGAATAGACCGCGACCATCGTGCCGGTGACATCTTCGTTGGAGAGGGCAGGGAGGTTGACCCCGTCGGGTGGATACGCCTGGACCGGCGGGTACACCGCGCCCTTGACCGTTAGCATGAACGTCGGCTTGGCCGGATCGTTTGTGCCGATCGTCACGCCTTGCGAGTATGAAGTCGGAAATGTCTTGGTGTCCCAGTCGAGGGTGATGGGGGTCGTTTCATTGGGCTTGACGTGCACTTTCGGTTTTGGCCCGCGCTCGGCGTCGGCCGAAGTATAGGCCAGCTTGCCGATCGTGCAGGAGCACGTCGACTCTTCCAGCCAGATGTCGAGGTCGGCATCGCCGGCATTCTTGATTTCCCAGACATGCGAGTTCTTGCGATGTTGTGACATCGTGCCGAAGTCAAAAATCAGGGGCGCTGCGATGAAGACCTTGGGCTGAGGCCCCTTGCCCGCATTGACGGCGTGGATAGGCGGGCTCGTGTCCGAGTTCGTCGCGATCTGCGTCATGTATGTCGTGCCGGCTGACAGCCCGATGACCAGGACAATAAGAGCGATCCACCGCTTCATGGTGCGAACCTCCGATGGCGGCGTTTGGCCGAAACGCGGATGAGAATGAGAGCGAGAAGATGAATCTGGACGGAGACGAGCGACGAGCGTGTTTTCGACCACTTTATTCCGCTGCGCCACCGATCCCCCCAGTACGGATCATAAAGAGTCGTTCGCCGGCGCGGCAAGGCATCTCGACGCGACGGCTTCCAGAGGGCACTACGCTCGCGGCGCCTTATTGGTTCATCACTTCGGGGCAATGGATCTGATCCCCGCGATGTTGACGCCGATTCCCTGTCCCTCGTGAAAGCAGGTCTGGCCGCGACTCAAGTCGACCACGTCGGTCAGACCCGCCTCTTGGAACCAGCCGGCAACCTGCTCGAATGTATGGCGGGAAAGGTAGCGTGGTGCGTACCAATCGAGGGTGTCGCACACGCGTACTTCGGCATCGGGATGCATCGACACGCCGATCGTCATGAGATGCAAGGCAACGCCGAGTCGTTGCACGAGCCAGCGGCGGCTGGCAAACAGCCGGCGCTTGAGCTCGCCGATGGGGGCGGTGAGACGGCAGAACCGCTCGAGTAGGGGCAGGGGCAGGCGTGTCGAGACGGCTCGCTGAGTGTTCATGATCCATTCCACCAGAGGCCGCTCCCTGGGGTAGACCCAGACGGCGATCCGCCCGCCAGGCTTGAGCAGCCGCGCCAGCCCAAGGAAGGCGGAGCGTGGATCGGGCGTGTGATCGAGAACTCCCAGTGAATAGATAATGTCAAAGCTCTCGGTGGCAAACGGAAGCTGGAGCAGGTCGCCGCGAATGAGCGATACACGGTCGAGACCAGCCGTCAGCTCGCGTGCGGCCTCGACGGCGCGGCTCAGATCCATGCCGATGGATTGCCCGCACGGAGTTCCGCCCGCGATCCGCGGATCAGCGCCCCATTCCGCAACCGGCATCGAGAACGAGTTTGCCTTGAAGTGCCTCGGGTGTCAGCCCCGTGCGACTGAAGAATGTGGCCCGGTCTTCCTCGTCGCGGATGATCCGGTACCGATTCCATTGCAGTCCGTAGGCGGCTTTGGTCCGGGATTGGTCGATTGCGGTCATCGCGAGTCCCACTTTTCCTCGGCGGCGCTTCTGCGCAAGTATCGCGGCTCCACAAGCCAGATATTCTCGCGTCGTCCGGCGGCCCACTCCTGGTCCAACAGGCCGATCAAGATTTGGCCGCCGGGATAGTTCATCGCGCGATCGGCCGGCAAAAGCTCGGGTGGAACCTGAAGTCGAATCGCGGTCAATTCGAGCCCGGGACCCAGAACGAGCGTGCCCGGCGCGAGCCGGCCGGCCCAGTTCGCCAGCGGCTCGATCTGGCTTTCCCGCACGCAGTCCAGGGGCGCCTCCGGTGCCTCGCGAGAGAATTCGGCCGAGTACACCTCGCCGCGCTGCGCGTCGGCTACAACGGAAATCCTGCGCACGCTGACGGGTGCGTTCCAGGCGACGGCCTCGAGGCTGTCCAGCCCGACGAGCGGGGCGCCCGTGACGTACGCCAGTGTCTTCGCCGCCATCACACCGACCCGTAACCCGGTGTAGGAGCCGGGTCCCAGGCCCACACCGATCAATTCGATCTCGCGCGCACCAATGCCACCGCTGGCGAGCAGCTCCGCGACGCACGGGATGAGGTCCCGTCCGTGCTTCTGCACTCCGTCCGTCGCCTTGCTGAAGACGATCCCGGATCGGAGCCGGAGCCCGATCGCGCCGCGGACAGTCGATGTATCCAGCACCAGAACGTTCATTTTCTCATGCACGATTGCTGTGTTTGTTGCAACATCATGACGTCGTGGCCTTGACCGCCCGGGCCAGTTCGCCCTATCCTTTATTGTGAGTTTATATTAGATTGGACCGCACTTCTTTCCAAGCATGCTCGCGGTTCGGCTCGCGCTCTGTATCTGGCACGGTTTGGCGATGCAAAGCCTTTTTCGGGCGGAGGTTTCCCTTAGGTGCGCCGCGCTTTGATTAGTGATATCCATGGGAACCTCGAAGCCCTGGAAGTGGTGCTCAATGACATCGAAGCCCAGGGCATCACCGAGATTTTTTGCCTGGGAGACATTATCGGATACGGCCCGAACCCTCGCGAGTGCATCGATCGGGTGATGGACACCTGCAAGATGACGCTGCTTGGCAACCATGACCAGGGGGCGATGTTCGATCCTGACGGCTTCAACATCGGCGCCGAACGCGCGATTTTTTGGACGCGAGAACAGCTCGAATCGCCGTCCGATCGTGAAGGGAACCAGCGCCGCTGGGAGTTTCTTGGAGAGCTCCCGCGTTCGCATCGCTATGGCTCGTTTTTGTTCGTTCACGGCTCGCCGCGCAATCCGCTGAGTGAGTACATTTTTCCGGAGGACATCTACAATCACCGGAAGATGGAACGACTGTTCCAGCTCGTCGGGCGGTATTGCTTCCAGGGCCACACGCACGTACCGGGGATTTTTACCGAGAACTTTCAGTTTTTCGCCCCTGAAGAAATTGACCTCGAGTACTCGCTGGGCGAGGGCAAGGTCATGGTCAACGTGGGCTCGGTGGGGCAACCGCGTGATGGCGACAACCGGGCTTGTTATGTGATCCTGGAAGACGGCCTATCTGACGAGGCATCTAACGGTGACGGCGAGCGGAGCCCGGCGCCGGTTGTACGTTCGCCCAAAATCACTTACCGCCGGCTGCTCTATGATTTTGAGAAAACCATCCAGAAGATTTACTCTGTTCCCGAGCTCGAGCCCTTCCTGGGCGATCGGCTCCGGCAAGGACGGTAGCCGCCTTGACGTCCGTTGATCAAGGAGCGGCCGGCAGAGCGGTGGCCGCTGGCCTCTATTACAATGATGCAATCGGCCTGTCCGGTTCGACTGGGCTCGAGGTTCATTCCAGTATGCCTCCATGCCCTGGCTCAGGCCACGTTCAGACGCGAGCGAGATGGCGCCGGCACGGTGGCCTGACAACCGGCCCCCGCTCATCTCGTGAGCACTTTCGACGCTCCGGGAGCGGGTTTGCCCCATCATGAGTCAAGAGAAGAAGCTTGTTCTGTTCTTCGCGATCATCTTTCTATGGATGATGGTGGCAACTCAGATCTCCAACTTCATGGGGTGGATTCCCCCCAGGAAGCCGGCGGCTGCCGCGGCCAAGGACGCCAAGGCCAAGCCGGACGCCGCTGCAGACGCCAAGATCGCCAACGCGGGCCCCAAGAATGCCAAGGCCGGTGCCGACGTCGCGAAGGCCAACCCCGCCGCCAAGGCGAAGGCACTCGCCCAGGTCGAGGCCGGGCCGGCCGCCCGGAAACCGCAGAAAGAGCCCGACATCAAGTGGGTCGATGGGTCCGAGCTGGTGCTCGGCTCGATCATTGACCGTGCACCGGGGGCCTATCGCATTCGCATCCAGCTCCAGCAACACGGGGCTGCCGTCGAAAGGGTCGAGTCCGCGCTTTACGATGGCGAGTTCGAGATCGGCAAGCCGCGAAAACGCCCGCTCGAATTCATCAGCCCTAGCCGGAACCCCGATGCACCCCCGTCGCTGGCGCTCACCTTGGGCCAGGGCGTGACTTTCGCCAAGGCCCTTGCTGCCGGCGACGCGGACGACCCCGAAAAGGCTGCAGCGCGCGAGGCCGCGGCCGACGCCGTGGAGCCTCTCGACTCTGCCCAGTGGGAGGTCGTTCTCGAGAACGGCAAGGCCGTTCGAACCGTAACCGGGCGGGATCGCGATACGAATAAGCCCGTGACCGGCGAGGCGGTCGTCTTTCGCATCACGGCCAAGAGTGGTGTCGTGGTAACGAAGACATACCGCCTGTTTCCCGGCACGGACGGCTTCGAGCTCGAGATGAAGTTCGAGAGCCCGGAGAAGGAGCGGTCCACGGTCTACCACTTGCTCGGTCCGCACGGCATCCCGATCGAGGGGCTCTGGTACACCGGCACCTTTCGCGACGTCTTCTTCGGGCAGTTGGGTCAGGACAAGCCTACTACCCTTTCGGCGTCCGATGTTGCCTCGGCCAAGGACGGCTCGAGCGACAATACCGAGAAGCCCATTCGCTATGCGGGCATAGAAAACCAGTACTTCGCGACGTTCGTCGAGCCCGACCCTCCCCCGACCGGACAGGACGACCGCTGGGACAGCCGGACGGCGGCCCTCATGTTGTACAAGGATGAGCGAGTCATCCAGTCCGAAGTCGGCGTCGAGATCACGTCTCGGCCGATCACGCTCAAGCCCGCCGAGCCCGTTGTGCATCTTTACCGTGTTTTCACTGGCCCCAAGACCGATCAGGCGCTGCAACCCTACGGGGCCGTAGCACTCGGCGCGTACCGCAAAACCTGGATCCCGTTCGCACCTTATATCGCCCAGACGCTCATCACGCCCACCCTCGGCGTCATGTACCAGGTCACCGAGCGTGTTGCCCGCACTCTTGGCGGCAGCCGCGGCAATTACGGCATCGCGATCATTCTCTTGACCATGCTGGTGCGCGGGCTCATGTTCCCGCTCGGCCGCAAACAGGCCCGCTCGGCCCAAAAGATGCAATCGCTTCAGCCGCTGCTCAAAGAGCTTCAGGAGAAATACAAGGACGACAAGGAGAAGCTGACGAAAGAGACTTTTGCCCTGTACGGGAGGCACGGGGTCAATCCGGTCAGCGGCTGTCTGCCGGCCCTGATACAGTTGCCGATTTTCGTCGGCCTCTGGCAGGCACTGAACACCAGCTTTCCCCTCCGCCACGCGAGCTTCCTGTGGATCCGCGACCTGTCCGCGCCCGATATGCTTTTCCACATACCGTTCACGATTCCGCTGGTCACTTTCTACCTCGGCGAGTGGTTCAACCTGCTTCCTTTCGGCGTCATCAGCCTCATGCTCGTCCAGACCAAGTTGTTCGCTCCTCCGGCCACGACACCCGAGGCCGAGATGCAGCAGAAGACGATGAAGATCATGATGATCGTGATGGGAGTGATGTTCTACAAGGTGCCCTCGGGGCTGGGAATCTACTTCATCACGAGCAGCCTCTGGGCCATCGGTGAACGGTTGCTGCTGCCCAAGGTCACGCATGCTACCGTTCCGGATGCGGACGGGAAAGCGGCGCTGAGCCAGAAGGGTCTGAGCTCCCCGGGTGGCGATTCGTCCAATGGTTCGCGCGGGACCTCCAAGCAAGACCCCGAGCGCAACGGCGACAAGGAGAAACCCCAGGGCCCGCTCGCCAAATTCTGGACACGCATCCTCGAAGAAGCTCGCAAAGACCCCACTTACCGCAATGTGGCCGAGGGTCGCGACGGCGACAAGAACCGCGAAAAGGATGAAGGCCGCGAGCGCGAACGAGATCGGCCGAGACCCAAGCCGCGCCGTCGCTGATTCGCGGTGAGCGCGCCCGAGCGTCCCAATCGTCCACCCCGTACTAGCCGCCTGCGATGAACTACTCGGCACTGGACCCCAGTGACACGATCGCCGCACCGGCCACGGCGCCTGGGCCCGCGGCACGAGGCATCGTCCGGCTGTCGGGTCCGCATGCGCTGTCGATCGCACTCGCCGGATTCTCGTCGAGCGCGACCGCGTTGCCGTCGAGAGCCGGTCGAGCCGCCCGGCTTCGCGCCGGCTGCCTCAAGGTTACGGGGCTGCGGCCCTTGCTGCCGGTTATGGTGGCGCAGTGGCATGGCCCGCGGTCTTACACCGGTCAGGATGTGGCCGAGATTCATTTGAGTGGTTCTGCGCCACTCGTGAGCCTGCTCCTGTCGCACTGTTTCACCCTGGCGCGCGCACCCCGCTCAGCCAGGCGAATTCACGCTCAGGGCATTCCTCTGCGGGCGCATCGATCTTACCCGGGCCGAGGCCGTGCTGGGCATCGTCGACGCCCGGAACTCCGCCCAGTTGAACAGCTCCCTGGAGCAGCTTGCCGGTGGTCTCTCGCAGCCGATGATCCGCTTGCGCGACCGCCTGCTCGACCTGGTCGCCCACCTCGAAGCCAACCTTGATTTCACGGAAGAGCCCGATGTCGACCCGCTGTCTCGCGCCGCCATGGCCCGCGAGCTCGATGAATCCGCGGAGGCTCTAGGCCGAATTGAGCGACAGCTCTGCGGGCGTGAGCGAAATCTCGAGGGCGCCCGCGTCGTAATGGTCGGGCCTCCCAACTCCGGCAAAAGCCGGCTTTTCAACGCTCTACTGGGGCGAGACCGCGCGATCGTTTCGCCCCAATCCGGCACCACCCGTGACTACATCGCGGAGATCTGTGACTTCGACGGCCTTTCCGTCGAGCTGGTCGATACCGCGGGATTCGACGAGCCGGGCGACGCAGTCAGCTCCCATGCCCAGGCCCTGCGCGACGGCCAGGCCGCAGCCGCCGACCTCTTGCTCGAGTGCCGCTGCGCGGGAACTGCAATGGCGCCGGGGCAGGCCGCTACGCTCGGCGGCGATCGCATCCTGGTCTGGACGAAGGCTGACCTCGCTCTGCCCGAGCCGGATGCTTCGGCGCAACGCGCTCTGGTGGTCACGAGCGCAGAGACGGGTGCCGGCGTGGCGGCATTGCGCTTTGCCGTTGCGCAAAGGCTTCGGGGCAATGAAGCCCAGGAGGGGGCTCTTTCCGCCACAGGCGCCCGATGCCGCGACAGTCTGAGTCGGGGTTCGGCTGCACTCCGGTCGGCCTCGAAACTGATCGTCGAGGCAGGCGGGGATGAGCTGGTCGCATTCGACTTGCGGCTGGCCGTGGATGAGCTGGGCCAGATCGTCGGCGCCGTCGTGACCGACGACATCCTTGATCGCATTTTCCGCAGGTTCTGCGTCGGGAAATGAGGTGGGTGCGCCGATGCACGGGCGTCCCGAAAAAGATATCCTGTAGGAGGGAAATCACGCCCGCACACGAATCACCGTCGCCGTAAGGACCAGCCGAGGCAAGAAACGATGGCAGCCAAGACGCGAATCGAAACCGACACGATGGGAGAGGTGCATGTTCCGGCCGACCGGCTGTGGGCGCGCAGACCCAGCGATCACTGGAAAACTTCAAGATCGGCACCGATCGCATGCCGCTGCCCCTCATCCACGCCCTGGCACTGGTGAAGCGCGCGTCGGCTCAGGTCAACCTTGATCTAGGAGAGTTCAAGGACCCCGCCATCGGTAAGGCAATCATCGCCGCTGCCGACGAAGTGATCGCCGGAAGTCATGACGAAGAGTTCCCGCTCGTCGTCTGGCAGACCGGCAGCGGCACGCAGACAAACATGAATTTGAACGAAGTGATCGCCAATCGCGCCAGCGAGGTACTGGGCGGTGAGCGGGGAATGAACCGTAAAGTCCACCCCAACGATCATGTGAACCGCGGGCAGTCCTCCAATGACGTCTTCCCCACAGCCATGCACGTCGCCGCGGTGATCGCTCTGCGATCGCTCTTGATCCCGTCGGTCCGCAAACTTCGCGACACGCTCGCGCAGAAGGCGGAAAAGTTTCGCTCGCTAGTCAAGATCGGGCGGACGCATCTGATGGACGCCACGCCACTGACGCTCGGTCAGGAAATCTCGGGCTGGGTGCAGCTACTCGACAATGGGCTCACCCACATTGAAGGCGTGATACCACACCTGGCCGAGCTTGCGCTCGGGGGCACGGCTGTCGGCACCGGCTTGAATGCCCATCCGGAATACGCTGTTCGCGTCGCCGCCGAGCTGGCCCGATTGACGTGCCATCCCTTCGTCAGCGCCCCCAACAAGTTCGAAGCACTATCGGGGCACGACGCACTGCTCTTTGCCCACGGTGCCGTGAAGACGCTGGCAGCCTCGCTGATGAAGATCGCCAACGACGTGCGCTGGATGGCCTCGGGTCCGCGCAGCGGCTTGGGCGAGATTCGGATCCCGGAAAATGAGCCGGGAAGCTCGATCATGCCGGGAAAGGTAAACCCGACTCAATCCGAGGCGCTCACGATGGTGGTGTCCCAGGTGATGGGCAACGACGTGGCGATCAATATCGGAGGCGCGCTGGGCAACTTCGAGCTCAACGTGATGAAGCCCTTGATCATCGACAACTTCCTCTCGAGCGTGCGACTGCTCTCGGACGCGTGCGTCAGCTTCAACGACCACTGCGCAACGGGGATCGAGCCCAATCAGGCCCGAATTGACGAGCTGTTGCGCCAATCGCTCATGCTGGTGACCGCGCTCAATCCGCACATCGGCTATGACAGCGCCGCCAAGATCGCCAAGTACGCACACGCGAAGGGAATGACCCTTCGCGAAGCTGCGAGCGAGCTTGGTCTGGTCAAGCCCGAAGACTTCGACCGCTGGGTTCGGCCCGAAGACATGGTCGGCAATATACCAAAATAAAGTCACCTTTCGCCCCGCGAAAGTGCAGCTTCTCTCGCCGAGCGAAACGCGGCGCCAAGTGGTCAATCATCTCGTCGTCGCCGCCGTGGGCGATCGTCCAGCTCATCTTCCGGTGCGTTTTCCGCCTCGACGTTCGGGTTGGAGGTCATGGCGTGGTTGACCAGGTGGTCCGACAGCTTGGGGGGCACCTTCAGCACGAGCTCGCGAAGTATCACGTCGCTGAGCTTGCAGTCGGCGACGATATCCTTGAGCTGCTCGGCTCCGGTGCGGAAGTATGTGAGCAGGTAGGTGCCTTTCTTGTGCCCCTCGACTGGGTAGGCCAGCCGTCGTTCATCCCACTGCCTGCTGGCCACGATCTCGGAATGATGCTTGGTCAAGATGTCGTGCACGTGCTTGACCGTGTCATCCCAGCCCGCCGCGGCTTTCGTACTGTCCAGTAGAAACATGCCTTCATACGTATTCACCGACAAGAGAAAGACCCTCCTGCAGAAAGAACGGGTTCGAGTGCGTGATTGATCGGCTCACCCATTCCTACCAGATTAAGAACATTCGACCGGGACGACAACAGTTTGATTCGCAAACGATTCCACCGAAAAGCCGCTCGCCTACCGGTCCGGCTACGCATTGGCGGGTGCCGGCCCGTTGAATCGATTCATGGCAGCGTCAATCCCCTGTGTCACCCAGACCGCGACGGCCTGAGATGCCAGTATGAGGGCATCGTCGATTGTGGCACGCTCGGTGCTTCGAAATCGCGAGAGCACGAAGTCGGCGGCATCGGCCTGCTCTCGGTCGCCGATACCGATCCGGAGCCGGGGAAACTGGTCCGAACCCAGATGGTTGATGATGTCACGCAAGCCTTTCTGCCCACCGTCGGTTCCCCCCGGCCTCAACCTCAGCTTACCCAGAGGCAAGCTGAGATCGTCGCAAACCACCAGCAAATCGGTCAAAGGAAGCTTGAGAAACCGGACTGCCTGTCCGACTGACCGGCCCGATAGGTTCATGAAGGTCTCGGGCTTGAGTAGCATGACCCGCCTGTAGTCAATATCGATCTCGGTGCATAAGGCCTCGAACTTTCGAGAGAACGTCGAGCTCAACCCTCCTTGGGCCAGCCGGTCAACCAGATCATAGCCGATGTTGTGTCGCGTTCCCTGGAACTTCGTGCCCGGGTTACCCAGGCCCACGACGAGTTTCAGCGACGGCAAGGCGAAGGCTCCTGGCACGCCACGCACCGGCGTCTTTGTCAGCGGCGGATTTGCTGCACGTTTCGCCGGGCGATCACGATGAAAACACCTTTCAACTGTCTTTGTCCTTCTCCTTGCGCTCGGGTTTGATTACCTCGGGCTGCGCCGCGGCCGCCTCGGCCTCCGCCGCCTCTGGCTTCGCTTCCTCTTGCACTGCCCGGATCACGACGTGCGCCAGAAGAAGTTCCGCATCATGGTCCACGGTGACGTCCGGCGGCAGCACGAGATCGCGAACGTGAATGCCCTCGCCGACTTGAAGCGAGCTCACATCCGCCTTGAGCGACTCGGGAATGGCCCCCGCGCGGCACTTGATCCGCAGTGTGTGAACCAGGTGTTCAAGGATACCGCCGGCAGCCAGGCCCGCCGGTGAGCCCTTCACTTCGAACGTGACCTCGGTATCGATCATTTCCTCGGCGCTGACCCGTGCGAAGTCGAGGTGAAGCACCTCTTTGCCGAGATGGTCCCATTGCACGTCGCGAATGAGTACCGTCTCCGAGGTTCCGTTCACGTCCAGATCGGCAAGGTGGCTGGGAGTCTTGAGCATCCGCCAGACGTCATCGCGCGACAGCGTGACGGGTACCACCGCCTGCTTGTGCCCGTAGATGACCCCCGGAATCAAGCCCTTCTTGCGCAGCCTCCGCGCTACACGGGTTCCAGTGCCCTTGTTCTTCTCAGGGTCGCGTGCCTCGACCCGCGTTCTTGTGGCTTCCGACATCGTAATATCAAATCCCGCTCAAAAAGAAAAATGCGGCCCAGCGGACCGCAGAGGGATATTATTATGGTATTTCCGGTTGCTTTCATCAAGGCCTCCGACTGCGGCATCAGAATCACGCATCCTTGACGAAGCGATCAGCCGGCGAATGACATCACCCACGGCTCGAGCGTGCGGCCATTCCCGTGCACCACGTGCACCGCCCTTCCATCGACACTCTCGACCCGCCCGCCGGCGCCAATCCGGTAAGTCCCCGGTTTGCGGAAGATGATGCAGAAGTTCCAGCCGTCGGCGATCTCTCGCCATGCCTCCGGATGATGATGAAGATAGTGGCCCATCGCGACCTGGTCGCCCCAGTGCAGAACGCCTTTCAAATCCGTTTGCAGCAGCCGGTCTCCTTCGCGCAAGTAACCCATGAGCGCGCCGGCGGTTCCCGCGGCGAAGCCCGCATTGATGAACGGCATCGCCGAGAGCAGCTCGCGCATTTCTCGGCGAACAAGCGGGTCTTCGATGTGATTGGTCCAGGGCACAATCACCGGGCTCTCCCCGATGCCCACCGGCTCTCGTACCACCAGCAGCCGGCCCGGATCAGCCCGGACGAGATCCCATAGCGGCCCGAGCGACGCTTGAAAAACGACATCGCCGGCATCCCAGTAGGCGACGGGCGTCTCCGCCGGCCATCGCTCGACGACATCCTGGAAGTCCCGCAGCCTCCGCAGCGCCGACGAAACTCCGTTCGCATGCCTGGCCACCACCTCGACCCCGGCCGCTTCCAGGATGGCACGCTCGCCTGGTTGCAGTCCGTAGGCGACCGCGGTAAGAGGCTCACGATTGCCCGAAGCACGCAACGTCGTCAGGAACTGGCGGCGAAAACGCAAGAAATGGTTCCGGTCAAACGCCGTCAGAATTCGAGCCCCCCGGATAGGCGTCTGCATTTCATTGCCTGCGCTCGATCGCCGCGTGCTTTCGAGCGTGGTTGTGGGGTGAAGATCAACGGCGGCTCCCAGCGGCCGGTGCCACGCCTTTGCTTCGCCGAAGTATCCGACCCCAAATCCGGCCCGACGAAGGTCGAGACAGCAGCAAAGGCACTCGCATTTGCCGGGCTCCCAACGAAATGTCAGCCGTTCAAGACGTTCGCGTTTGAACAGCGTCGCCGCCATCCCGACATGGCGCGGATAATCCCAGTTCTCCCATTCACCGGCCATCTCTCCGGCGCTGTCGGCGCCCAAGGCGGCGAAGCCGTCTTTCCGCGCAAGCCCGTGGACCAGCCGATCCAGACACCCGTCGCCCAAGACCACGTCATCGTCGAGAAACATCACCCAGGGAAAACTCCCCAGTGTCTTCGCCTGGTTGCGAGCCCGTGCGATCGTTTCGTAGCGGTTTGGGTCTTCCGGACGAGGTGTGCCTTCGACGCGGTGGATGCGCACATCGACTTCATCCTGACTCTGGATGCCCTGCCAGACATCCTCCCGCGGCGGCGAAAGATCGCGACTGAGTAGAATGAGGTCGACTTGCATCGTTCCGCGCTTCCCCACTTGAACGCCTCGTAGCAGGGCGATGACATCGTCGCCCCGTAGTCCGCTACTGTGGACCATTCCTCGTCCGTGTTTCCCTTCTAGCGCCCCGGACAAAACGACTTCGCCGCGGCTGGACAGAATTCCGCCTTCAAGGCGCAGTGCCCAAATGCCTCGGGTTGCAGATCGCTGAATGCAACCTCCTCGGCGCTCACCGCGGCCGTCACGCCGATGTCGTTGCGATGCAGCACCGGCGCGGCCTCGGGAACATAGACGATTGCCGCCGGTAGCCAGTCGGATTCGCTCGCGCTGCCCGTTCTGGTCGCCGCACCGCGAAGGTCCTTTTCCTTCTTGCTGATCCGCCGCAGCACTTCTTTGGCTCCGAGTAGCGGCCAGGTGTCCGGTGTGCCCTGCGCTGCTCCGGTCTCCGGTGCACGGATTGCCCTAACATCCGCCAACCGGACAAATCGCGTGATGATCCGCCTGCTGGAGACTTGCTGGACGATCCGGATGTAGGTTTCGTAGTCGCCATCCTCGGGCGCAACCACGATCGAGACCGCGCCGCACGCAGGAAAGGGTGACGGCAAAGCAACCGTGCCCGCGATTTTGAGAGCAGCCTGGTGGGTCGGGTGGAAGTCCATTGTCGAGCTCCGGTGTTTGGTTCAGTTCGAATTCTGTTCATTGAGAGGATAATTCGGTGCGACGCGGTAGCGTCCTCACCACACGTACTCCGAGGTACTCGCGAACGTCGCCTGAGGGCTGCCAGTCACGGTAAGCCGAGCGGGCGCGATCCGGAGCATAGCAATAGCGCCTCCGCGCAGGATTCGCCAGGTCTGGTGAGCGCGGTCAATCGAGTCGACGGTCTCGGTGCAGGTGGGGTCGCCGGCAGGGTCCTCCTTCGTCCCGGCCGGGTATGCGGGAAAATCCGTATCGGGAAAGCGATAATGGCCGACAGGCCCGTCCTGACACCACTCCCACGCGTTGCCAAGCACGTCGAACAGGCCGAATTCGTTGGGCAGCAGCTGACCCACCGGATGAATCCGATTGACGGAATTCAACCAGGTCCAGGCATATCGCGACAGGAGCTCGGCTGATTCCCCGAACGGCCGCGTGGTCTGGGTGCCGGCACGGCAGAAATACTCCCACTCGGCTTCGGTCGGCATGCGAAAACCGATGCGCTTCACGGCGTCCTCCGAGAGAACCATCCCCGGCTCAGGCCGCTCCGGATAACACCACTGGCTCTTGGGAATTCCGGCCTCATTGCTCAACCAGTTGCAATACTCGGCCGCTGCGAACCACGAGACGTTGATCGCCGCACATTCGGGTAGGTCGCCATAGCGCGCTTCGTTTTGGTGTCCCTGGCGGAAGCGCTGGAATTGCTTGAGAGTGACCTCTTTGGTCGCAACCGCAATCGATCGATCGATCTTGCGGTAGTGCAAGACCGGCGAGCCGTAGAATTCGCCCTTGCCCTCTGGTGCTCCCATCTGGAACTCGAGCGGTCCCTCGAGAACCGCAAACGTGTGCCCGTTGGGGCCGATCGTCCAGCGCAGCCGGGGATCGGTCGAGGGCGAGCTCCGCAGCTCTTCCTGAACCCGCGCGAGCATCTCCGGTTTGCCCCAGCGCGACATTAGCAGCTCGGCGGCGGAGTGTACCCCGGGATCAGGATCTTCGAGGTAGAGCACGCGGGACCTTGCGACGACCGTCGCCTTGACCGCTTCGGCGACCGCGGCTTGGTGCATCTCCGCTAAAGCCAGCAGAATCGCTTGACGCTCAACCGAGTCGATCTCTTGCTGCGAAAGCCGTTCCATGAGGACCCGCGCGCCGAGCGCTCCTCCGGCAAGACGCTCAATCAACAGCGCTCGCAGTCGCGGATCGTTTCGGTGCCGCAGCAATTGCCCGAGCGACTCGGGCTGCCCGAGCGCGGCCAGCGCGATCCCCGCGGAAGCCTGCCGGCTGGCGAGCGCTTCCTTGCCGATCTCGTCGTCGGCCCGGGCGACTCGTTCATCCAGCACGTTTCGCAGCACCTCGATCGGTAGCGCCGACGGACCCGATCGCACCAGCTCCGAAAGCAGCACCTTCGACGCCTCCGGCGTTGCGTCGCATGTCAACTGGGCCAGCGTCGCCTGCTGGTCCTCGCCCTGCAAGAGCACCGCGACCACCTCGGCTGCACACGATTGAGCACGCACGTCGCGGCCCCCGTCGCAACAGATCGTGCGCAACGGAGCTCCGAGCATCCGGGAAACGGGGCCCAGAAGCGCGATCCACCGCACCACGTTTTGAGGCTGCTCGTTCATGAGCGCTTCCGCCAGTGTCGCGGCGATCGGCTCAAGCGCTGGAGCCGTTCCCCGCTCTAGTCTGGCTAGTACGCAAGCCGCCCGGAGCCGAGCCCCCGGCTCGGACCCTTCATCAAGCACCACCCTGCGCAGGTTAAGAGCGCCTGCTTCTGCCGGGTGCTCTGCCAGGGTCTCGGCGATCACCTTCACCAGGCCCGGTTCCGCCCTCAGAAGCTGGCGAGACAGGAATTCAGCACGACCGGCCCTCGGCCGATCGTGGTAAAGCGCCAGTGCGGCGATCTCACGCTCCCCCAGAGACGCAACGCTGCTCGTCTCGATGCGCTCGAGCTCCGGCCGCAGGGTCGAGGTGTGGTCTCGCAAGTCGGCGAGCGATCGTGCCAGGCTCGTCGAGTCAGCCGAGAGCGCCGCTTTCAGGGAGTAATGTGCTGCGCTCCCGGTTCCGCATGGTCGCGATCGCATAAATACCCACGAACGCCAGAACCAGCGCAGCCGCCGTGCGCACCGCGAAATGCCGGGTCGCCTGTTTCATCATCCGCCGCTCGACGGTCGTCCAGGTTCGAGCGCGAGTGAAGGCGAGGATCCTGAGCCACTCCGCGAGCGAAGGCAGCCGGCGCGAAAGCGGCCGGTTGCACCATAGCTCGGTGATCGAGGCAAGCTGAAGCTCCGCCCGGCCGCGCCGGGTCTGGCGCTGCCTGCGCGAGAGCCACTGCCGCAGTGACGGCACGAGGTAGTCGTGCGTGAGCTGATAAAAGCTCTCCCCTTTTCCTGCGGAAGCACCGTCGGTCTCGCCGCTCTGCGACAGCGGATCAACCGGCGTCACCATCCTCAGCTCGTTGTCCAGAATGTAGATGAGCTCGTCGAAATCGGTCGGCCGGTCGGCATATCCCGAAACCTCACGCAGCAGCCGCACCGGCTTGATTCGATCCCGCAGGTCCGACCTGGCATCCGGCAAGAGCGCTTGCAGAACGGCCTGGGCCGCCCGCTGGTGAACGCGGTGCGGCAGCGGGGCCGACCGCGCCGAGAAGCTCTCCTCCAGAAAGGTCTCGCCGATTCCTTCGATGCCCCCGAGCTCGCGCAGCGTCTTCGTCGTCCAGTCCCGATGCCGCACCATTTCCGCAAAAAGGACGATCCGCACCGGGATCACGCGGCCGTCCGGGCTGGCCAGCTCCTTGACGGCCCTCTCGATGAAACGTCCTTCCTCCGAACCCGGCACGATCGGCTCCTGCTTGATGCGTCCCAGCGCCCGCCCAAGCTCGCCCAGCACATAGCCGGCGTGCTGCAGGTCGAACAGCTCGACCGGCGCCGAGTTGACCCCTTCCAGCAGCCGGACATCAAGCGCCCTCAAGAAGCGGGTCGTCGCCATCCAGAAGTCGTCGCGCACCAGCAGAAGCGCCTGGCAGCTCAGTCCGTCGCACTGCCGCAGAGCGCGCACCAGCTCGCCGTCGAGCTGGTCGGGATGACCTTGCAGCCACTGCTCGAACTGGTCCAGCACCAGAAGCACTTTGGATCCGCGCTGCCCGGCCCCGCGCTCCCGCAGCGCAGCAATGGCCAGATCGAGCTCGCCCCCTGTGGGCAGGTTGCCCACTTCGCGGTCCAGAGCAGCGCGGATGCGCACCTCCGTGCCACTTCGTGAGGCCGGAACATAGATCGCACAAACATGCCGCGACAGCCTCGGAATCAACCCCGCTTTGACGAGCGATGACTTGCCGCTGCCCGACGGGCCGTACAGCACCCCCACCGCAAACGCGCGGGATAGGTCGCGCTCCTCGATCCGGCACTTCCACCCCCGAATCACATCGGGAACGCCGTCGCGGTCGCGCGAGCCGGGCACCAGCTTGAGGAAGAAATCCGCATCCTCAACCTCGAACGCGCGCAGTCCCTTGGGAACCACCCGCGCAGCCGAAGAGCTCGTCGCAGCCGCGTCGATCAATTGCGGCGTCTTCGAAAACGCGTCGGTTGATGCCTCCGCCGCCATCCATCGCCTCAGATCATCGGCAAGGTCAGCCGCGGTTTCGTGGCGATCGGCCATCCGCTTGGAAAGACACTTGAGACAGATCCGCTCCAGCTCTCGCGGAATCCGGTCGTTGATCTGCCGCGGCGGCTTGGGATCGCGATGCAGAATCTCATCGAAGATCTCGTTGTAATCCCGGCCCGCAAACGGTTGACGGTCCAAGAGCGCTCGATACAGCATCACCCCGATGGCCCAGACGTCGGTCCGGCCGTCCAGGCGATGGTTCTCGCCCCGCACCTGCTCCGGTGCCATGAAATGCGGCGTGCCCGCAATCTCGCCGACCCGCAAATCCTGCAAGTCCTCGCGAATTGCCAGCCCGAAGTCCGTGATGTGCGGCAGACCCGCGGAATCGATCAGGATGTTCGACGGCTTCAGGTCGCGATGGACCAGACCGGCCCGATGCGCATGGTGGGCCGCCTCCGCGATCGGAATCAAGAGCGCGGCGATCTGTGAGGGTGACAACCGCTCCGCGCCCAGCAATTCGCCCAGGTTCCGCCCTTCAACGTACTCGAAGACCACGAAAACCCCGAAGTCCTCAAACCGCCCCACGTCGTGCACCGCCACGATCGCTGGATGACACAACCCCGCTGCGTTTCGTGCCTCCTTCAGAAACGAGTCGACTTGCTCCCGCGACCGTATGAGCCCCGCACGCGGCACCTTGATCGCCACCGGCCGCGAAAGCTCGCCGTCGCGCCCCAGATACACCGTACCAAACCCGCCTCGACCCAGCTCTCTGATCACCTCGTACCGCCCCAGCCGCGCCGGCTCCGGCTCGATCCCATCGCTTCCCGGAACCGTATCGGGCCAGCATACCGAGCCGACCGTCACGTCGGCGTGCTCGAGATTCCCCGCGGCAACCCTGCGCGTCGCCCGCAGCGGATCGCCGCCATCCTTCGCCTCCGGCGGCCGCGCCATCCCCTCGCGCGCCGCCTCCGCCGCCTGCCGACCCCTCTCGAAGGCGATCGTGATGGCGTGGCCCCAGTCCGGATAACGCAAGCGGAGATTTTCAGGCGTCGGATTCTCCCCGTGAGCGATTCGCAGCTCGACTTCCACCGCCAGAAGCTCGCGCAGCAATCTCTCGCGCTCACCCGAGCCAACGCCTTCGAGATAATCCTCGATTCGCGGCGTCCGGCCCCCTCTCCATTCGATTTCAAACCGCTCGCACACGTCGACAACATACGTCAATGGCAAGTTCGATGACGATTGCGAGCCGTTCGGCTGTGAATCGCTCATCGATGGCCTCCTCAAGACCGTTCATTCCCCAGCGCGTGTGCCACACCTGTGGCAGTCGTCCGATCCTAACGCGCTGTCTTGATGGCAGCAATGTGCCGATGCAGTTCACGGGAGAGGTGTCTGGTATGGAAACATGCCTGATCCCGGTGAGCTTGTCAAGGCACCGCCCGGTGGTCATGATACTACGAATTCATTCGCCGTCTTTTGGAGAAAGATGGTGCGGATCGCCGCAAGGAGGGACGCCGATGCCGCTTCGCTTTGGGCCCGGGCCCGTTTTCTCTTTCTCGCTCAGGGGGCGGTGGTCACGAGCTTCGGCCTGGCTCTGGCCACGTGGATGCGCCGCTTGGGCCGGGCGATCGCCGCAAGCGTCGCCGCTTACGCGCTCGTCGCCTTCGGCTGGCTGATCTGCCTCGAGCTGGGAGCCATCCCGGGCATTCTCTCCTGGCTCGAGCTCGTCGCGCGCGACGACCAGGACGCCTGGCGCTTCTTCACGACGATCGAGGCCAGCATCTCCCCGCTCGGCGCGCAGATCACCCCGTTCCAATCGCTGGAATGGGCCGCCGCGCTCAGCCGCTATGCATTCTACATCGGACATGTGATCGTACTCTTGTTCACGATGGGAGTGGCCTTCCTGTTTCTTGGCCTGACGCTCGCCACTTTCAACCGCTCGATGGGCCGCATGCCCGAGCGACCTTGTCGTGTACCCCGCCCACCGCGAAAGCTCAAAACGGCGTGCCCGCCGCACATACCCACGGTCGGCTCGCGCGAGCCTGTTCTAGTCCAGGCGAGCATTTGAGCCGATTTGCCGCACGGCCTCGAACACCCCGATCGCGACGGCGTTCGCGAGATTCAAGCTCCGGGCTTCCGCTCGGATCGGAATTCGCACCGCCTGCTCGCCCGCGTCATTCAACCAGTGCTCAGGCAAGCCGCGAGTCTCAGGCCCGAACACCAGGCAGTCGCCGGTGTCGAATCGAGCGTCAGTATAGACCCGCTTCGCCTTCGTGCTGAAGTACCATAGCCGACCACTCCCCACCGCCTGCTCCGCCTCGCCAAGCGAATTCACCACGCGCAGCTCCAGGTGCTCCCAGTAATCAAGCCCGGCCCTTCGCAGATGCCGGTCATCTAGATGAAACCCCAGCGGCCGCACCAGCCAGAGCGCTGCTCCAGCCGCCACGCAGGTGCGGCCGATCGAACCGGTGTTGGCCGCGATCTCGGGCTCGACCAGGATCACATTCAGCCGCGGCGGGGAATGGTCAGCACGCTGTTCCATTGCTTGCTTGATTCAGGCTAATCGTCCCCCGTCGTTCAATGCACCTTCGCCCCGTGCGCCCCGTGAACCGCACCGTTGCCCGTGCTGTGGCCGTGTGCCACCGCGCCCACGACGGCAAGCTCCGCGCTCGACTGCTCGCCGGCCCCGTTCTCGTCTGCCGGCTTATCATCATACTCGTCTTCCTCCACGCTCCTTCGCGCAGCCCGCCTGTCGCCGGCCCACTGGATCACATAGTAGAAGACCGGCGTGAGGAAGATCCCGAACAAGGTCACCCCCAGCATGCCGCTGAATACCGCCGTGCCCAACGTCTTCCGCATCTCAGCCCCCGCCCCTTGCGAGAGCACCAGTGGCACCACCCCCAGGATGAACGCCAGCGACGTCATCATGATCGGCCGCAGACGCAGCTCGCAGGCCTCGAGCGTCGCCTCTCGCCGCGACGAGCCGCTCTCACGCTGCGACTTGGCAAACTCGACGATCAAGATCGCGTTCTTGCAAGCCAGCCCGACCAGCACGATAAAACCGACCTGAGTAAATATATTGATATCCATATTCGCTATGTTCACGCCCACGGTCGAGCACAATAGACACATCGGCACGACCAGGATGACCGCCAGTGGCAGCGACCAGCTTTCGTACTGCGCCGCCAGCACCAGGAACACCAGCACCACGGCCAGCGTGAATGCGTACATCGCCGTCGAGCCGGTCTGCTGCTGCAAAAGCGCCAGCTCCGTCCATTCCGAGCGCATCGCTTGCGGCAAAGAGGATTCGGTCAGTTGCTCCATCGCACTGATCGCCTGGCCGGAGCTCACGCCCGGTGCTGCATTGAGATTGATCGTCGCCGATGGGTATAGGTTGTACCGGATGAGCATGACCGGGCCGCTCACGTCGCGGATCTTCGCCACGGAGCCCAGCGGCACCATGCCGCCCCGTGCGTTCCTGACCTTGAGTCCGGTCAGGTCGTTGATCTGCTTGCGAAAATCGGCCTCACCCTGCACGTTCACCTGCCACGTCCGGCCGAATCTGTTGAAGTCGTTCACGTACAGCGATCCCAGGTAAACCTGCAGCGTGTTGAACAGCTCGGAAATCGAAACCCCCGCCAGCTTGGCCTTGTCGCGGTCGATATCCAGGTACAGCCAAGGTGTGTTGGCACGAAAGCTCGTGAAGAGCCCCTGAAGCATCCGCGCATTGGCCGGACTTCGGGATTCTTCGACAATCCGGTCGGCAACCGCCTCGATCTCGTTCGAGCCCAGATCGCCCCGGTCCTGTACCACGATCTTGAACCCGCCGGCCGTGCCCAGCCCATCGACCGGAGGCGCGTCGAAGACGTTGACCAGACCGTCCCTGATCTCATCTTGAAGCTTGTTCTGAAGCTCGGCGGCAATGACCGGCCCCGAAAGCCCGTGCTGCGCACGATGATGAAACTCATCCAGCATCACGTACATCGCCCCGAAATTCGGCGCATTCGCATTCATCAGGATCGATTGCCCGGCAATCGCCATCGTGTGCGAGACCCCCTCGAGCTTGCTCGTGATCGTCTCGACTGTCTTCATGACTTGCTGCGTGCGCCAGCGACGACGAGTCGGGAAGCTGCACGTTGACGAGCAGATACCCTTTGTCCTGCGCCGGAATGAACCCCGTCGGTGTGCGAGTGAATGTCCAGTACGTCAGCCCCAGCAGGCCTCCGTAGATCAGCAGCACAACCACGCTCACGCGCAACAACCCGGCGACCATCTTGGTGTAAAGCGACGTGGTCGCGTCAAACCCCTTGTTGAACAGGTAGAACGTCCAGCCGAACAGGCGGTTGAGCACCCCGCTTACAAGGAAGCCCACCGCCGCCCCGATCGTCATTCCGATCAGGTTCGCCGTCATCTCACTCGAAATCCAGGGATTTTCCAGATCGAGTCGGGAACCGCTGGCGATCTTCAGAAGCTGCGTACCCAGAAACGCATAGCCCGCCCAGCCGCCCACCGCCACGAACGCCGGCCACGGCAGCGCCTGAAAAACCCCTTTCACCCGCGGGCGAAGCAGCAAGGCAGCAAGCGCGGGTGAAAGCGTCAGTGAGTTGAACGCCGAGATCACCGTGGACGTCGCGATCGTCAAGGCAAACTGACGATAGAACTGACCGGTGATCCCCGTGATGAAAGCACAGGGCACAAATACCGCCGTGAGCACCAGTCCCACCGCGATGACCGGCGCCGAGACCTGGCTCATCGCCTTGATCGTGGCGTCGCGCGGGTTGAGCCCCAGCTCGATGTGGTGCTCCACCGCCTCCACCACCACGATCGCATCATCAACCACGATGCCGATCGCCAGCACCAGCCCGAACAGCGTCAGGTTGTTGAGCGAAAACCCGAGCGCGGCCATGACCGCAAACGTCCCCACGATCGCCACCGGCACCGCAACCAGCGGAATCAAGGCCGACCGCCAGTTCTGCAGGAACAGCAGCACCACGAACGCGACCAGGATCACGGCGTCGCGCAGCGTCTTGAAAACCTCGGCCACCGATTCCGTGATGAATGGAGTCGTGTCGTAGACGATCGAGTAATCCAGCCCGTCGGGAAATCGCTCTTTCAGCTCTCTCATCTTGTCCTTGACGAGCTCGGCCGTTGCCAGCGCGTTGGACCCTGGCCGCTGATACACCGAGAGGGCCACCGACGGCTGCCCGTCCAGCGTGCACGCCTGGTCGTACCCCTGAGCGCCCAGCTCGACCTTGGCCACGTCCCGCATCCGCACCACGCCCCCCTGCGGGTCGGTCTTCAAAATCATGTCTTCAAATTCTTCCGTTTTGGACAGCCGGCCAAGCGCAGTGATCGTGAACTGAAACGACTGGCCCGTATCCACCGGCGGCTGGCCGATCTGGCCGGCAGCCACCTGCACGTTCTGCTCGGTGATCGCCGTCACCACGTCCGATGACGTCAGGTTGCGGAACGACATCTTCTGGGGGTCGAGCCAGACCCGCATGCTGTAATTGCGGCTGGCCGATGTACGTGATATCGCCAACGCCGTCCAGCCGGCCCAGCACGTCGCGAAGCTGAATCGTCGCATAATTGCTCAGGTACAGATCGTCCCGGCTCCTGTCCGGGGAGAACACGTTGATGATCATCAGGATGCTCGGCGACTTCTTCTTGACAGACACCCCGCGCCGTTTCACCAGATCCGGCAGGATCGGCTCCGCCAGCGACTCCCGGTTCTGCACCAGCACCTGCGCCATGTTCAGATCGACGCCCGGCTTGAACGTGACGGTCAGCGTGTACGTGCCGTCGTTCGTGCATTGCGACGACATGTACATCATGTTCTCGACGCCGTTGACCTGCTGCTCGATCGGGGCCGCGACCGTATCGGCCACCACCTGCGCGTTCGCCCCCGGGTAATAGGCCGAGACTTCAACCGTCGGCGGCGTGATGTCCGGATACTGCGCCACCGGCAGGTTCGTGAGAGTGATGCCGCCGGCAAGCGTGACAATGATCGAGAGCACGGCGGCAAAGATCGGCCGGTCGATAAAGAAACGGGAAAACACGTATCTCCTCACTTCCCTTTATGATGGCCGGGAGCTTTCGACTCGCCTGTCCCGCCCGATGATGCCTCACCCGCAGGCGCTGCCACCTTCCAGCGCGACGGCCGCCACAGATACGAGAGCGTCACGATTCCCAGCACGATATGGCCAACCCGCCGCACCTGCGGCGAGCCGAACATCGACCACTCGCTCATCGTATCGATCAGATAGAAAAAGACCGGGGTCACCAGAATGCCGAAGAGCGTCACCCCCAGCATCCCCGAGAAAACCGCCAGTCCCAGCGCTTTTCGCATCTCTGCCCCGGCGCCGTGGGCATTCAAGAGCGGCAGCACGCCCAGAATGAACGCCATCGAGGTCATGATGATCGGCCGCAGCCGCAGCCGGCATGCCTCGAGCGTCGCTTCCCGGATCGGCTTGCCGGAGTGGTGAATCACTTTCGCAAATTCGACAATCAGGATCGCGTTCTTGCTCGCCAGCCCCACCAGCACCACAAGCCCGATCTGCGTGAAGATGTTGATCTCCATCGCCGCCGGCATCATGTCAAGCCTGGTCAAAAGCCGCGCCAGCGGCGGGACCGTCTGGATGATCCTCGCCAGATTAAGGCCGATGAGCGCGCTCGAAACGCAAAGCGGCACAGAGAGGATCACGGCCAGCGGCATCGACCAGCTCTCGAACTGGGCCGCCAGCACCAGGAAAACCATCATGATCGAGAAGCCGAAGACGAGCATCGCCGTGTTGCCCGCCTCGAGCTCCAGGTAGGCAAGCTCCGTCCATTCGAATGACATCGACTTGGGAAGCTTGTCCTTGGCGATCTGCTCCATCACTTCGATCGCTCGCCCCGAGCTCACCCCGGGCGCCGCGTTGCCGTTGATCGACGCCGCCGACGACATGTTGTACCGCGAAAGCACCAGCGGTCCGTCGATTTCCGAGACCTTCGCCACCGAACCCAGCGGCACCATCGTTCCGCTCGTGTTCCGCACCCGCAGGCGGTTGATGTCGTCCTTGCGGTCCCGGTATCTCGACTCCGATTGGGCGATCACTTGCCAGGTCCGGTCGAACAGATTGAAATCGTTGACGTAAAGCGAGCCGAGGTACACCTGCAAGGTGTTGAACGCATCCTGAAGATCGACTCCCTTCAGCATGCACGCCGTGCGATCGACGTCCAGGAAGATCTGCGGCACATTCGCCCGGAACACCGACGTGTTTCCCTTCAGCTCAGCCCGCGAGTTGGCCTCTTTCACAATCGCCTCCGTATACTCCTGAAGCGCCTGCGGCCCCAGGTCGCCGCGGTCTTCGATCATGATCATGAATCCGCCGGCCCGGCCCACCCCGCGCACCGGCGGCGGACCGAAAACCGCGACCTCGGCGTCGGTCACCACCCGCGGTATCTGCCGCCGCAACTGGTTGGCGATCGCCTCGTAATACGTCTCCGGCGTCGTGCGCTGGTCAAATGACCTGAGCGTCAGGAACATCGTGCCGAAATTCGACCCGTATGCATTCATGAGCAGCGACTGCCCCGCCACACCCACCGTCGCGTCCACCCCCTTGATCTTGTGCGCGATCTCCTCCATCTGCACGATCACGCTCTGCGTGCGCTCGAGCGACGCCGAGTCCGGAAGCTGGATGTTCACCAGCAGATAACCCATGTCTTGCGAAGGGATGAATCCTCGCGGCGTGTTCAGAAAGCCCCAGTACGTCGTTCCCAGCACGCCGCCGTATAAGAGCAGCACCAGCGCGAACACGCGTAGCATATGCCCGACAAACTTTGCGTAAGCGCTCGCGGTCGCCTGAAACCCGCGATTGAACAGCTCGAACCCCACCCCCATTACCCAGTTGAGCGGCTTGGCAAGACAGAGCAGGATGATTGCTCCCAGCAGAATCCCTGCAGAACTCGCCGCCGTCTCGGGCTCGAGCCCAATGCTCCGCGCCACGTCCACCACCGTCGCCAGCGGCGAGCCCCCAGCCGCGTGTACGCTCGCCCTCACATGCTCTGTTGCCAGCGGAGCTAGGTACTTGAACCCGGCCCACGCTCCGATGATCAGAAACGCGGGCCACGGCAGGGTTTCGTAGTGCCCCTTCCGCCGCGGTCGCAACAGCATCGCCGCCAGAGCAGGGGAGAGCGTCAGCGAGTTGAACGTCGAGATCACCGTCGCCGACGCAATCGTCAGCGCAAACTGCCGGAAAAACTGGCCGGTGATTCCTGAAATGAACGCGCACGGAATGAACACCGAAGAGAGAACCAGACCGACCGCGATCACCGGCGCCGAGACCTCGCTCATCGCCTTGAGCGTGGCGGCGCACGGCTTGAGCCCATGCTCGATATGGTGCTCGACCGATTCGACCACCACGATCGCATCGTCCACCACGATCCCGATCGCCAGCACCAGCCCGAACAGAGTCAGGTTGTTCAGCGAAAAGCCCATCACCAGCATCACGGCAAACGTCCCGACAATCCCCACCGGAACCGCGATCAGCGGAATGATCGCCGACCGCCAGTTCTGCAGGAACACCAGAACCACAAGCGCGACCAGCATCACCGAGTCGAGCAGCGTCTTGAACACCTCGTTGATCGACTCGCGAATGAACGGCGTCGTGTCGTACCTGATCATGTAATCGACGCCGGGCGGAAACTCTTTCTTTAGCTCTTCGATCGTCGCTTTGACCAGGTCGGCCGTCGCCAGGGCGTTCGCGTCCGGCAACTGAAAAATCGCAAGATTCGAAATCGGATGCCCGTCGACTCGGCTGCTCACGTCCTCATTTTTGGCTCCAAGCTTGGCCGACCCCACGTCACTGATTCGCACGACCTCCCCTTGGGCCGTGGTCTTGATGATCATGTTCTCGAAATCCTTGATCTCCTTCAGCCGCCCCAGCGTCGAGAGCGTGACCTGCGTCTGCTGACCGAGAATCGTCGGCGACTGGCCGATCTGGCCGGCAGCCACCTGCAGATTCTGCTCCCGAAGCGCCATCACAACGTCCGTGGCCGTCATGCTTCTCGCCGCCAGCTTGTCGGGGTCGAGCCAGATCCGCATGCTGTAGTCGCGCTGCCCGAACATCCTGACTTCGCTGATTCCCGGCAGCCGCGCCAGCACGGGTTGCAGCCGGATCGTTGCGTAGTTCGACAGGTAAAGCTGGTCGTATCGCCCATCCGGCGAATAAATCCCTATCGCCAGCAGAATGTCCGGCGCTTGCTTCTTGGTCATCACTCCGGTCGCCTTGATGACGTCCGGCAGGTTCGGAACGGCAAGCGCCACCCGGTTCTGTACCAGAACCTGTGCGAGGTTCAAATCGACCGTGTTCCGGAACGTCACCGTGAGCGTATAGCTGCCGTCGTTGGTCGACTGCGACGACATGTACATCATGTTCTCGACGCCGTTGACCTGCTGCTCGATCGGAGCGGCAATCGTCTCCGAGACAACCTGGCGCTCGCCCCGGGGTACTGGCACGTCACGTTCACCGTCGGCGGCGCAATCGGCGGGTACATCGCAATCGGCAGCGAGGTGAGCGAAATCGCGCCGGCCAGCGTGATCGCGATCGACAGAACCGTCGCAAAGATCGGACGGTCAATGAAAAAGCGAGAAAACACGGGGGGCTCGCTACCTTGTTTTATCGAGACGCGTGAGGGTCACGATCTTTTCACTTGGAATGTCCGCCTTCGTGCTCGCCTTTCGGCGCGGCGGCCGTCGTTTCTGCCGCCGCCGTTACTTCAGACGTCGGAGCGGATTCGACGAACTTTTCAACTCTCACCAATTTGTCGGTCTTGAGACGCTGCATGCCGCTGACCACCACCCAGTCGCCTTCGTGCACGCCTTGGACTTCCACGTATTTGTCGCGGACGACGCCGGGATTGCCAATTTCCTTGAAAACTGCCCGGCGAAGTGGCGCCGAGCTCCCTTTGGCATCGCCCGTGCTCGCAATCGGCTTCCCTTTTGCGTCGTGGTCCACGAGGAGGTACACCCCCTTGGTCCGGACTTGCTCGCCGTCGACCATCTTGTGCTCGCTCACAAGCGCGCGTTCATGAATCATCACCGCCTTGTGCTCGTCGCCGATCGGCAGCCTAACCCGGACAAACAAGCCTGGGTTGAGCAAATGGTCCTTGTTGTCGAGCTTGGCCCGAAAGGCCAGCGTGCCCCGGTTGTAATCGACTCTGTTGTCCGTGAAGTCGACGACGCCCGGTGGTCAAACTTGTCGTCCCGTTCCGTGGCAAGGCTGATGTCGACCGGAATCCCGCGCAACGAACGGGAGCTGACCTTTCCCGTTTGCATCAAATGCTTGATCTTGAGCATCGTCAGCTCGTGCACGTCGAAGTAGACGTAGATCGGGTCCAGGCTCACGATCGAAGTCAGGACCGAAGAATCGGCTTTCACCAGACTTCCCGGGTCCACCATCCGCCGGCTCAGCCTGCCCGTCGTGCTCGCCCGCACTTCGCACCAGTCGTAATTGAGCTGGGCCAGGTCGCGATTGGCCTTCGAAACCTTCACATTCGCCTCGGTCTCCTTGAAGTCCGATTCATAATGATCGAATTCTTCGGGGCTGATCGATCCGCGTTCGATCAGGTTCTTGGCTCGGCGATACTCCTTCTCGAGGCGAATCTTGTGGGCCAGCAACTGCTGGTGATTGCCCTCGGCCCGATCCAGCTCAGCCTTGTACTGCCGCGAGTCGATCTGGAACAGCAGGTCACCCGCCTTGACCAGGTCGCCGTCCTTGAAGTTGACCTTGGTCATGTAGCCGGAAACCCGCGACATCACGTCGACCGAAAAGATCGCGTCGCACCCTCCCTCGATTCGCTCCGAGTCCTGAACCGTCTGCACGATTGGCACCTCGTACGTCACATAAGTCTCTTGCACGGGAAACGGTGATGCGGGAGCGGGCTTGGTCTCTCCCTTGGTTGCCGTCGCTTTCTTGGCGGCAATCGCTTGCTCTGGATTGACCGCCGGAGCGTTCTGGGAATAGCGTTCGCCCTGAACCTCCTTGTCGTTCTTGAGCCTCTGCATCCCGCTGACGACCACCCAGTCACCCGCCTTCACGCCGTCCTTGATTTCCACCAGCCCGCCATGCCCCGCCCCCGGAGTTCCCACCTTCAACCAGAACGCGCGCTGCACCAGGGGCTTTTCGGAGTTGTAGAACTCCTTGCCCTTCTTGTCCTTGTCGTTGATGAAGGGCTTTCCATCCGGATCGCGCTCGCGGATCACGTACACGCCCTTTTCGCCCTGGTCGGTCACGAGCGCACGCTCACGCACGAAGACCGCCGGATGCGGCTCCCCGATCGGCAGCCGCACCCTGACAACCATGCCCGGCACGATGAAATGGTCTTTATTGTCGAGCTTGGCCCTGAACCGCAGCGTGCGGCTCTCGTTGACCTCCCGGTTGTCGGTGAAGTCGACGGTGCCCCTGTGCGGAAACTCGTCGTCGCCTTCGTCGGCAAAGCTGATCTGTACCGGAACCTCTCGTAGCGACGGTGCGCTGCCACTGGCCTTTTCGAGCCGGAACTGGATCTGCTTCATCACCTGCTCGTTCACGAAGAAGTACACGTACATCGGATCGAGGCTAACAATCGAGGTGAGCACGGTGTCGTCGGCCTTGACCAGGTTTCCCGGGTCCACCATCCGCCGCGAAAGCCGTCCCGATGCGCTGGCCCGTACTTCACACCACTCGAAATTGAGTTTCGCCAGGTCGTAATTGGCCTTGGCCAGCTTGAGGTTTGCTTCGGTTTCCTTGAAGTCGGATTCATAGCGGTCGTGCTCTTCCTGGCTGATCTGCCCGCGGGCAAGCAAGGTCTTCGCTCGCTTGTATTCTTTCTCGAGGCGGTTCGTGTGGGCCTCGATCTGCCCCATCGTCCCCTGGTTGCGTTCCAGATCGGCCTTGTACTGGCGGTCGTCGATCTTGAACAGCAACGCCCCTTCCTTGACCATGTCGCCGTCTTTGAAGTGGACGTCGGTCATGTATCCCGTCACGCGCGACGTCACCGGAACCGAGATGATCGCTTCGGTTTGACCCGGAAACTGCGCGTAATCCGTGATCGTTTTCGTGATCGGCAAATCGTATATGACGATCGTGTCCGCTTTCGCGAGCTTGCTGCGATCGGCCTGTGCCTTCTGGCAGCCCGTCGCCGCCGCGCTCGCCAGCAGTGCCAGGAGCGAGAGCACCGAGGTGGCTCGTTTCAGGGTCGGGAATGACGAGCGGGCTCGATTCATGGTTGGTCGCGCCTCGAAGTTCTCGAATCAGAAGAATCTTTGGCTTCGTCGTGCCGAGCCGTTCTTGCCCGGCATTCGTTCACGGCGAAGCTTGCGGTGCCGCCTCGCGGAAGCGCCGCTCCGGCTCGGTCAAGATTCCGCAGAACACGACGTCCAGCAGCTCTTTGGCCTGAACGTCCGACGGCTTGGCCTGGCCGTTGAAGAAGTTGGTGACCATGATCCCGTAAAGCATGTTGCTGACCACGTTGGTGATCCGCTCGGCGGGCATTTCCCGCACGCGTCCCGCGGCGATCAACTCCCGATAAACCTGCCGCCAGCGCTCGATGTTGATCTCCCGGTGCTCGAAGTAGGTTGGACGCTGGCGGTCCTTGAAGTAAGCCCGCTCCTGGATCAGAAGCTCGACGTAGGGTGGATGCTGGGCGAAGAACAACAGGAATGCCGCCACCGCCCTTGTGATTCGCTCGAACCCGTCAGTGATCCCCGCGATATTCGCGTCGACTTGCTCTTGCAGCTTCTGCATCACCCGATCGGCCGCCGCCAGAAAAAGTTCGCGCTTGCTGGGAAAATGCCGGTAAATCGTCCCTTTGCCCACTTGCAGCTTCGCCGCCAGCGCCTGCGTCACTGCGTCCGAAAACCCCTGCTCGGCAAACAGCAACGTCGCGGTCTCGAGGATCTCTTCCCGGAACGCCAGCATCTCCGCGTCCGTACACCGCCTCGATTTCTTCACCGACAATTCGTTCATCAATTCCTTGCCTCAACCAATAGCGGACTGACCAGTCAGTCCACACATTGTAAACAAGACGTTCTGGGGGTCAATGCCGAGTTTTAGGGATTATGCGGTGACGAGAACCAAGCGTCCCCGTAGGTCAGGCTTCAGCCTGACGATCCGCTGAAGCGCATCGATGCCCGCCAAGAAAAAAAAGGGTCGTGAGCTGCGATTCGTATTTTGAGCACCGCGTCCCGGCAAACGGTGCCCAGCACAACGAGCCTCTCCCGCCGGGAGAGGGCCGGGGTGAGGGTCTTGCTCCTTCACGGCGGAGTTCGCGCACGCCCTCTGATTTAGGAGGAGGGTCCAGCGGCGGTTCATTCGGGCGGCGGGTCGGGGGGCGGTCGATCGTCGAGCAAGCAAGATGGCGCCAAGGCATCGCCCCGTCCGTTCCGATCCGTCGCCTCGGAGCGCCGCTCCAGCCGCTCCGCGGCGCGCTGAACGACGTCTCGCCTTCCAACGCTTCCGTCCTCGGCCTTGCGCCCTCGGTCCTTCACATCGCTTTCCCCGCCCATTAGTTCGTTTTGAAAACGTGCCCCTTCTCCTGTCTCAGTAACGATTAAGGGAACATCATCGCCCGTCGTCCGCTCGCCCTCCTCGTTCCGATGCTCCGCGTCGAAACGTCCCTCCTGCCGCTCCGGGGCGCACTCAACGATGACTCCCGTTTCCTCACTTCCGTCCGCCGCCCTATGCCCTTCGTCCTGCCCTTGGGCCAGTTCGTTTTGAAAACGTGCCCCTTCTCCTGTCTCAGTAACCATTAAGGGAATGTCACCGCCCGCCGCCCCCTCGCCGATCCCGTCCCCAATTCGCGCCGCCGACAGAGCCTCGCCATCCATCCCATCACCGGCCCCGCCCCGAGCGACCACCCCATGATCCGCAGCCTCACCCCCGTCCCCAACCGGCGGCGTCCACCGCGCGAAGTCCGGCACCAATCGATCGGCCGTCCGGCGCCGATAACGCTCCGCCTCGATCATCTCAATCGGCTGCTCCCCAAACTTCTCCGCGTACCGTGCCAGCCCCTGTTCCAGATCTCCCGTATACCCTTCGGCCGGCCGATGCGTCCCATGCTCATCGATCACCAGCAGTTGATCTTCACCTGCGAAGCCTCGCCTCTCCTCTCTCCGGCGTTCCCGCGCCTGCCGCACCGTCCCCCACCCTTCTGCCTCCCACCGCCGGGCCCGTTTGATCGCCTCCGAGTTCCGGTGCACCAGCCGGTTGCAGCTCTCGTGATAGCGTCTGATTTGCTCGCCCAGCTTGCTGCCGTCAAAGCTCTGGGCTTGCGCCTGCCCCGGCCCAGCGGCCTTGGCCTTCTCCCGGTGATGGGCCTCGAGCATCTTGAGCCGTGCAATTGCTTGATCCGTGATCTCCAGCAGCACAGCGCGGGCTTCGGCTGGGTCCTTGGGCGTGAACTTCTCGAGGTCCCGCCTCTCCATCCGGGCTTTGAATCGCTTGAACCGCTCTTCCTGGATCTCGCAGCGCAGCTCTTGAAACGCATAAGGAAACTGCGGTTCGAGCACGTGACAGGCCAGGAAAACGCGGCCAATCAGGCGTGTGCTGCTCACAGCGAGCGGCTGCCGGCCCAGCAGTCGCGTGGCCTTGAACTTCTGTTCCGACTGCCAGCCCAATCCATCCGTGAGCAGCCCGCGCATCTCGCGCCAAACGTTGAGCAGCAAACGGCACCCCGCACCGGTGTTCTCCATCTCTAGCACGGTGATCCTGGGCGAATCGGGATCATTGGGATCGCCGGAAGACGAGGTCCTGGGCTGGTTGCGTTCATACTCACCCGACGGGTAAAGCTCCGCCGGCCCTCGCGGATCGAACATCAGTCGATGTCCCAGCGCCTCGGCTTCTTTTTCTTCGCGAAGCGCAGCCGCTTCCTTGTCGTTGGCGACTTGCTGGATCACCCGGGCGTGGTCCGCGAGCAAGGCCCGGTCCATCAGCCACGAAGCTTGCGCCGCGCGCTCGGCAAGCTCTTCCTCGAGTTCACTGCGGATCGGCAGGCTCGTCTTGTACCGCACGAGCCGCGCGTCATATTCCGCCTCACTCTCCCATGGCAACACAATCCGCCGCCGTTAGGCCGTGCTTCAGCGCGTTGTATCGCGACCTGTCCGTATGATCAGGAGTCCGCGACCCTGAGCTCTCGTTCGGGTTCCGACCAGCGTGCCCACTATTGGTCTGCATGATCATGACATGACTCCTGATATCTAAGCTCCGCCCAGACCAGCTCATTTGCCCACACCCGACGATCAGGCATGGCTCTCTAAATGACACGATCTACAAACCGCTCGATCGAGTTGCCCGCTTCGGGGAAATTTTCTGAGGATTTCCGGGCGCTCGTCCGGTTAAGCGGTTTGTAAGGATTTCGCAAGCTCTGCGGATGGTGCGGCCCGCGGTGCGGATTCAATCCCCCGAACATCCGCCAACCTCGAAAACGTCTGTCACGATTCGGGCACTGCGAGGCTCCCGCCGAGCCGCGCAAACGAGATCAGCCGTACCGTCGGCCGGTCGGCGCACCCGGGAGTGCGAGGCGCGCACCGAGCCGAGCGCGGGCCGCGGAGCCATCAGGCTGCGAATACCCTCGAGAGAGCGTGGCCCCCACCGAGTGACCATTCACCCTGCTCTCGGACCCCGGTGAGACCGTATCCGCGGGATCGGACCAATTCGTATTGGTTCACTCAGGGAGAGGCGGCGTCACTTGCCGGGCGTGGCAGGTGGGGGCTTCCGGGCCAAGAGGATTTCTTGGGCCGCGTTGCCGAGGCGACGTGCTCACACTGACGATGCAGGCTCTCAGTCTTCGTCGGGATTGGCGCCGAGCTCCCGCAACCGGGCGGCCAGCCGATTCGCTCTAAGTTGCTCCTGGTCGGCGCGTTCCCGTTCGTTCTCCGCGCGTTGCCGTTCGCTCTCAGCGCGTTCCCGTTCTTGCCCTGCCCGCTCGGCGCCTGTCGGTATGACTCGGCCCTGTCGATCGCACCAGCGCAGCCAGAGAGCTTCGCAGTTCTCGAACGGACCTTGCCACAGCGCGAGCCCCAACCCCACGATCGGCAACCACCCGGCCGGGCACGCCTCATAGGTCCTCTCTCGCAGCACAAAGACCTTCAAAGGCTCTGGTTGCACAATGAGCCCCGGATCGTGGATCGCGTAGTACAGAATGCCAATCTGGGCATTTTTGACCATTTTGTCGGTCGTCTCGCCCCCCTGCGTGTTCGAGACGATTTCCACAACCGCGTCCGGAACCTTGCCAAATTCCCAGACGAAGTACGAGCGATGTTCCTTGGCCAACCAATCGCCCGGCACCTCCACGTCGAGGCTTAGCAACGCATCTGGCACCAAAGGCGGCTGGCGGACGGCGTAGAACAAGCCGACGTTGGCCGTCGCAAGGAACACCCGGCCGGCATCCCAGGAGCTGTAAAGCGGCTCGGTCAGAAGCCGTTGCTGCTTCTCCGAGAAGGTATTGTCCTTCGGGGTGTCGTCCTCAGTGACCAGATTCTCCAGACATGGCCGCACTGCCAACTGCGCTTCGCCGATGACGGGTTGACCAGGAGCAGTCGTGCCAGTATCCGCCATCAACTTTCTCCGCGCCTGTTGCGCGCGAGCTAACCCGCGGGCGACACAATACGATACGCTCGCATTATAACCCAGCTCCATCCCGAGCAGAACGACGGCACGGATTTACCGACCGGCAGCGGTTTCGAGCGCCTTGTCCAGGTTCGTGCGCCCGGTCGCCGTTTCGTGGCCACGCAAAACCTCTGTCACTGCCACGGGTCGCTGTTTTCAAACCTGCGCCTTGATCCACTCCTCAATCCGCTTTTCCAGCAGATCCAGCGGCATCGGCCCATCGTCGATGAGCGCGTTATGGAACTTCCTGATGTCGAACTTTGTCCCCAGCGCCTGCTCCGCTCGGGCGCGCAGCTCCTTTATCTTCAGCTCGCCGATCTTGTACGCGAGCGCCTGCCCCGGCCAGACGATGTATCGGTCGATCTCTGCTTCGATGAAGCTTTCGGATAGACCACTGTTCTCTCTCAGGTAATCGATTGCCTGGTCCCGTGACCAGCCCATCGCGTGCATGCCGGTGTCGACCACCAGCCGGCAGGCGCGGTGGATCTCGAAGCTCAGCCGCCCGAATTTCGAATACGGGTCCTTGTAAAGCCCGAGTTCTTCACCGAGGCTTTCGGCGTAGAGCCCCCACCCCTCGCTATAAGCGCTGTACATGCCGGTCCTGCGAAAATCAGGTAACTCCTTGAGCTCTTGCGCGGGCGATTTGCAAGTGATGGCCAGGCACGGCCTCGTGCAACAGGAGTGCTTCCATTTCATACTTGCGCCGTGTTCCTCCCTTCAGCACGTTGGCGTTGAAGTAGCCAGCGCGCGAACCGTCCGCGGCAGGCCGTGTATAATGCTCGGCCGTCTCTCCTTGATAAGCGGGTATTTCTCGGATGCCGTACGGCGTGCGTGGCAATTCGGCGAAGAGCTTCGGAAGCTCGGGATCAACCCGCTTGGCGATATCTCGAAATCCCGGCAGCACCTGGTCCGGTTCGATTTTGGCAAACCGCGGGTCCGTTCGCAGAAAGTTCACAAACTCGGCGAACGATCCCGTAAAGCCCGTCGTCTTGATGACGCCGTCCATGGCAGCGCGGATCCGCGCCACTTCCTTGGTCCCGATCTCGTGAATCGCACGTGCCGAAAGGTCCGTGGTCGTATACAACCGGATCTGTGCCTGATAGTAGTCCGCTCCGTCCGGCAACGTCGTCGCGGCGATATCCTTCCGGCAGCGGGGCAGGTAACTCTCGGCGACGAATTTGTGCAGCCGCTCGAGCGCCGGAACGATTGATCCCTTGATCGTCTCGATTGCCCGGGCTTCCAGCCGCGAGCGATCAGCCGGGCCAATCCCCGCGGGAAAGCTCTCAAACGGCTTGTACAGCGAGCTCTCTTTGAAATCCAGAGCCAACTGCTTCGCGAGCTGCGGTGGAACTTTGCGCAGCGCCACGTCCGGCGGCACCCATCCGGTATCGACTCCGCGTTTGAGGAGTTCAATCACCTGGTCAACCTGCCGCGGATACGCTTCGAGCCGTGCGAGGAAATCGTCGTAGTTCTTGACGCTTCGCAAGGGCGCCACGCGCGGCAGCTCGGGGATGCTGAGGTGCACGCCCCCCATCTGCGAGATGGCCAGACATTCCGACGAAAACCGCTGGAGTGCCACACTTTGTTCGGTTTCTCTCAGAAACATGTCATAAGACAGAACGTCCTGGCCCTTGAGGCTGCCGCGATCGATTTCGCGAATGCGCGTGAGCAATTCGCGTTTATGTGCCTTGCGCGCCTCGATCGCCGGGGCCGCGAAGTCCGTCAGCCTGTCGTTGTACCGCGGGTCGCCAATGCGGGTGGCCATCTCGGGATACGCCTGCAGCGTCCATTGCCACTCCACATCAAAAATCGCGTGAAGCTTCTTCGTCTCATCCTCGCCCGCCGGCAACCCCTCGGCGCGCCCGTGCATTCCCAGCGCGAGCACCACCGAAGTGAACATCAACACCGCACGCATCCAAAGTCTTCCGATCATGCTCGTCCCTCAATTCGCAAGTCGCGGCCGCCGGGCCTGCTGCCGGATCCCGACCGTGCAGTCGCCCTGCCGTGCCATCCAGTAAATCCGTTGAGTGCTCAAACGGCAAGGAACTGACTGACAAAGCCGAGCAAGCGTTCGCCCGCGGCCCGGCGCGACGAGCTGGCCGCCACCACGTGAATGCGAGGCTCCTGCCGAGCCGCGCGAGCGTTCGCCTTGCCATCGAGCGCACGGTCCCGCTTGTACGTGATCTGGAGGCAGTACAAACGAATCCATTCTCCCAAGGTATGCAGCGAAAGGTTTGACGCGCAGATCAAGCAAGACCTGCGCGAGGCACGGTGCCGCGCGCAGCGGATGGCTGCAGCGCGCGATGAGCACAACGATTGAGCCCATCGCGGGGAAGCCGCAATGTTGGGCGCGGGTCTCGGGCACCCGAAGGGTCGCCGCCCCATAGTCGCCCTTCGCTCCGCGAAGGGACTTCTTCTCTGTTGGGCGCGGGTCTCCAGACCCCGCCCCGAGGCGCGACCGTACGTCTCCGAGATACTCCCGAGGGCGAGATCTTGTGGAATTGTTGGCGGCGGGTCTCCGCGTGGCGCTCATTGCTCCCAACCGAAGCAGCCTACGACCCACCTCCATGCGCAATCGGCTACGTCAAGACGCCCGCACTCTGCAAAACCTTGTGTGTCATGGGCAAACCGGTCTGGAATGTAACGAGTTGTCCGTCGTCCCAGATTTCGACGACCGGCGTCTGCCTTACATCCACGGCGTTCGGCAAAAACCTCCCCACGTCATTCATATCTCTGCATTCCATGAGATCAAATACGGTGACCTTGGCTACATCCTTCCATAGAGCATGGGCGGCGTCTACTTCATCAAGTAGCCGCAGATCATGGGGTGAATAACTATAGCACGTAGGCCACGAGCAACGGCGCGTCGAAATGCGAAGCAACCTCACGGTGTCCTCCACCTCTAGCAAGCGAAAAAATCAGAAGTCGACGTGCGCCCTCGTTCCCGAACTTCGCGGGAAAGGCCGATGGAACGGGCGCAAAAAGTTGAGACCCCGCGCCCCATCAGGAGTCGGTCCCATCTCCCGTAAACGGCATCGGCAGCGGTGTGATCGTCGTGGTCGACTGCACGTGATTGGTAACCGCGCCGTTGGGCCCGGTGGTCGTCTTGCTGACGGTCGATTCGAGCGGACTGGTTTGGGTCGCGACTCGGTGGTAATGATAGACCTTACCGGCGGCCGTGTGGATCACCTCCGTGGTGATCGCCTTCGATCCGCTCTGAACCGTGGTGCCCACGGTGGTCTGAGTGCCCACGCCAGGGGTATCGAGCCATGCATCGATGGTGGTCTTGCGGCCGTGGGTATTCAGGATCCTGGTCTCGGTTGTGGTCGAACCGTCCGGCAGCGTCGTCGTGATATTTTCGGTCGTCGTGTTGCCCTGTGTGGTCGCAACGTTGACGACCGTTTCGTGACCGGCGGTACCGGGCAGATCGATCGAGTCGGTGGTCTTGGTCGTGTCGCTGCCGGTCGGGATTGTCAAGCGATATTCGGTCTCAGTCGTGCCGTGGATCTCGCCAATTCCGACAATCTCGCCGGCATCCCCGTTGGCGTAGGTAGTCGTCAGCTCCTCGTATGATGGCGAGGTCGGGGTGGTGCTCGGGGCTTGAGTTTCCGCCGCGACGACGGAGGACTGATGCCCTACGGCTCCTGCGCCGCTCAAGGCGATTCGGCCTTCCAGAACATCTGAGAGCGCGGGACGAAACGCTCGCCGTAGTGGCATGGATTTCTCGCTCCAGTCCGCCTCTCGCTGGCTGACCGGGTCGAAAGCCCCGCAGCCATTCGGCTTCTCCGTGCCGTGTCGCTATTCGATTGTGATGCCGGACGAGTTGTTGCCCAATGATTTAATCGACAGTTGGCGATCCCGCAATAGACTTTTCTTCAAACCTCGACGCCCAGAACAGGTCAGGGACACCCCGATTGCGAATCACATGATTCACGCAGGGCTTTGATCCGCCTGCCGAGCACTACGCTTATTGTCGACGTGGCGCGATCAATCGGCTCACGGAATGCTGATCGACGAGTCGGTAGTTGACGTGGTTCCCACGCACACTTTCCGGCTGAGAGTTCGTATCCAATTCTAGCGCGAACTGTTGGCCGTATTGCGTCGAAAGAAGCACGGGAACGTGGATCAATTCTACGTCGAAAGCAGCATTCGTGATCCGCTGCCGATCGCCCTGCGTCGCATCAATCCACAATCGTGCCAAGCTGTTCTCGGCGTTGCCATCGCGATCGAACTCGACGCGCATACTAACGCGCTAATCACTGGATGAACTTCTCAACCCCATCAACGTCGCCCGCCCTCATTCGATCGAGAAGCTCGCGCGTGCTCCGTCCCGCCGACAGATCCATCCGTTTCGCAATATCGTGCACCAGCGCTATTTCCTGATCCGAGGGGGGCACCACCTTTCGCAGGTATCCAACAACTGTTCCGTCATCGGGACTCAGGACAGGAATCGGACCCGACGACTGCACGCCCGCAAGTTTGTCGGTCGCCAGGCGCCGGAGCAAGTACTCGCGCTTCTCGATGGACATTTTCTCAAGCAAACTGTCCGTTTCTTTTTGCAGCGAGCTAGTCGTATCCGGCATGTCCTTTCTCCTGACTCATTCCCGCTCGGACAACTTCTCATCACCATCGCCAGCGGCCGGGGGGCCGATCGCGGTATCCTGTTAAAACTGTAAGCAAACGACGAGGCGCACGCAAACGACGAGGCGCACGCAAATGACGAGGCGCACGCAAACGACGAGGCGCCGGAAGACCGGAATCCGGCCACGCACAAAAGATGGGTCGTTTGCGACGTCGCCCGGAAGAACCGCCAGTCCGCCGTTCCGCACTTGCCTTCGGCGAGAAGAGCGACGAATCTGGTCTGAGGAGATTCCGATGGGCATGTTCGCATGGACCGTCACGCTCGTTTCCGCCGCCGGCCTCGCGGCATCGGAGGCGAGATGACTTTCGATAACTCGCAGTCACCCTGCGGTGGAACCCAACGAGACTTTCGCGCGAACCAAAATGCGTGGAGCTTGAATTAATCCGCATAGTTTCTTGTGATCCACGCCCACTTCGTTATAATAGGCGTCGATTTTCGTCGGAAGACTAGACGAGAAGCATCTCGGCTGTGCCGGGAGGCTTGTCGAAGAGTAAGCCGGCGTGGCCCAACACCCTCAAGTGTTCGGCCACGCCGGCTTTTTTCGTTGATTGATCGAAACCACCGGACGCGCTGGCTTACGTGCATTCCTTGGCGATTGCCCCAAGTCGCAACTTCATCCGGAAGAGGGAGGCTAAATGCCTGGGGTCCGAATCCTGATCCACTACCCGCATCCCGCGGGACTCGCCCTGTTGACCTCCATGTTGAAATCGCCAGGGCACGTCATTGAGCAAGCGAGCAGCAACCAGATAGCGGCTCGCTTGACGATGCGGAACGACATCGACATGGTACTGGCCGGAGTTGAGCCAGATAACGGCGATATGCGAGAGCTTCTCGCACTCATTCGACGCAAAAATCCCCAGTTACCCGTCGTTCTGCTCTTCCCCCGTGTCGACCCGGGTCGGGCCAAGGAGGCACTCCGACTCGGGGCAATCGCGGTGCTCAACTATCCGGTACCGGCAGCGGAGTTGCGCGCCGCGGTCTTGCAAGCTCTCGAACAGCCCGAATTGCGGCAAGCCGAGCCGGCTTCCGTGACAGCGGTCTCATCCTCGCCACCAGCTCCGGGCTCGCGCGCCGTCGCCAGACCCATCCAGCCCGCGCGTATCACCCCGGCACTCACGCCGAACCCCTGTACCAAGTCGGGCGGCCCAAGCGTCCCGGCAACATCGTCTGAACATGTGGGGGCCTCATCCTCAGGGGCCATGACCCCGCATCTCGCCGCGATCAATTCGTCGCACCCCTTCGCCAAGACCTCACGCGATTTCGGCTTGATCGGTAACGACCCGACCTGGCGTCAGGTCCTCGAGCTGGCCAGCGCCCTCGCTCAGACATCCGCGTCGGTGCTGTTGGTCGGCGAGCGCGGCACGGGCAAGTCCTGTGTCGCCCGGTTGCTCCACGCGCTGGGGCAACGCCGCCCATCTTCCCTTTGTCGCCATCGAGGCATCGGCCTTCCACGATCGACACGCGACTGAAGAGAACGAGGCTCTCGGCTATCCTCCCTTCAGCTCAGCGAGCCCCATGGAAGCCTGGGGGCAGAAGCTGGGCCTGGCCCGCGGTGGGACGTTCTACATACGTGAAATCGCGGGACTCTCCATGGAGCTCCAGCCCGGCTTGTACCGAGAAATGCAAGTCCGCGATTTTGAGGCCAAAACCGAGCGTTCTCAATCGCTCGGCGATGTGCGGTTCGTGATGTCCACCAGCGAAAACCTCCCGCTCCTCATCGACCAGGGGCGGCTCCAGCGCGAGCTCTTTCATCGTGTCAGCATCGTGACCCTCGTCCTGCCACCGCTGAGACACAGACGGACTGATGCCCAGCTTCTGGCCGAGTCATTCCGCACCCGCTTTGCTCTCGACTTCCAGAAGCCCGTGGCGGGATTCACGCGTGGTGCACTCGACCTCCTACAGCAGCACGACTGGCCCGGCAATATCCGCGAGCTCGAGGCCGCGATCGGGCCGCGCAGTTGCCATGTGCAACGGCCGACGGATCACTTCCCGCGATCTGTCGTCTAGCATCAAAAGTCGCCGATCAGCGCTCTATGGCGCTTCCACGCCCGATACCTGTCTCCCCTTGAGCATCCGGCCTCTGAAGAAAGCTCTGGCGGAGCCGGAGAAAAAGATCATCATCGAGGCCCTCCAGGCTGCTAACTGGAATCTCAAGCAAACCGCGCGCATTCTCGATATCAACCGCACGACCCTCTACAAGAAGATGAAAAAATATGGTTTCCTATCCGGCAAATCCGAATGCCCGGCGACATCTACCGACTGGAAGCCCGGTTTCTCTCCAGCCCCACAAACCGCCTCGAGCTGCGATTGACGGCCAAAAAAGCGGCCAATGTGAGTAGCGGGGATCCGCCGTCGCGCACTTGCCTTCGGCCTCAAGAGCGGAGAATCTGGCGAGAGGAGATTCCGATGCGGATGTTCGCATTAACCGTCACGCTCGTTTCCGCCATCGGCCTCGCCGCCGCGCCCGACGACTTTGCCGGCAAGAAGCCCGGCGAAGAGCGCTTGATCGCCGGCATCAAGCTCTGCTGGTGCCCGCCCGGCAAGTTCACGATGGGAAGCCCTCCCGGCGAGCTAGAGCGCCGTCCACGCGAAGACCAGGTCGAGGTCACGCTCACCCAGGGATTCTATACCGGGAAGTATGAGGTCACCCAGGGCGACTGGAAGCGCGTAGTCGGCAAGCTCCCGGGCCCGCTGACGGCCGAGCTGCCCGAAGGCGACGACTACCCCGTCGGCAACGTCAACTTCGCCGAGGCCGAGGCGTTCTGCCACAAGCTCACTGAGCGGGCGCACAAGTCGAACGAGCTTCCCGAGGGCTGGGAATTCCGACTACCCACCGAGGCGCAGTGGGAATATGCCTGCCGGGCGGGCACCACCACCGCAACGGCTTTCGGCGACAAGCTGAGCAGCAAACAGGCGAACTTCAAGGGCAAGCCCTACAACGGGGCCGAGACCGGGCCCTCGCTGGGCAAGGCAGCCAGGGTTGGCAGCTACCCGCCGAATGCTTGGGGCCTGCACGACATGCATGGCAACACCTTCGAATGGTGCCGGGACTGGTTCCACGCCAGGCTACCCGGTGGAATCGATCCCGACCTGCACGACGCGGGATCCTCGGCCGCGCTGAACCGCACGGGCGACACGTCGCGAGTACGCCGCGGCGGCGCCTGGAGCGACGACGGCTGGCCCTGCCGGTCGGCGTGCCGGATGCCATTCGAGCCCGAGCGCCGTGCGGACCACATCGGGTTCCGCGTCGTCGCAGTCAGAGGATCGCGATGAAGCCTCAAGCCAGGCCGCGGCGAGCGGCGAGGCGATCACTTATCCGACCGGAAATGAGTGCGCGGACGAGCTGCTCCGACGAATCGGCGAGGCTAGCGGGCATAACCGGGTCTCGTGCGGCCATCCGAGTCTGGCGTTGCTAAACTCCGACAGTGGCTCGCTAGAACCGAAGTCCTAGTTCTTGGCCGACGGTCTATGAAATCTGTTTGAGGACAGTGGATAATCGGGATCGATTCGGGATCTCGGAGGACGAACAGCATTCCATGAAGAAAGCTGAGCTGAGAGACGTTACTGGCTTTCGGGGAGAGAAGATCGGCGAGCTTTGCCTGACGGATTATCAGGCGTTCTCGAAGCCCTTGTTTCGTCCGGGATTCCTCGAAGGCAAGTGGCCTGCGATCGATTTTTACGTCGAATTAACATCGGTCCGCGGAAAGCGGCTCTACTTTTTCGTGCAGGCCAAAGCGACCACCTCTGCCTTGGCGGTTCATTCGTCGAGCCTGAGCATATCCAACAAGAAAAAAGACATCGCTCGTCTCCTGCGAATCCCGGGCCCGACTTACATCCTTGGAGTGCACGAGCCGTCGAGGAGAGTTTTTGTCCGATCCGTCCATGCAGGCATACCCGTCAGGGCAATTACCCGGATACCCGTGGCTTATGAGCTTACCAGTGCGAATCTTCGAGCGCTCCACGACGAGGTTCGAAGTTACTGCACGTCCCACAATCATAAACCAACCTTTTCGAGATTCGCATGAGCCAATCAAAAACTCGCCCTGGATACGTCGCGCGCCGGGGAGAGCTACTCGCCGAGCTCTTCCTTGAAGACTTGAAGCCCGAGTTCGTCGCTCGGACAACGGGAGACGTTGGTTACGACTTTCTCGTTCGCTTCCGGAACTCACGGGGAGGGGTCAACAACATCCCGGTCGAAGTCAAAGCAACCGAACGCTTGGCCCAGCAGCGTTTTCCTCTTCCAAGAGAGCAGTACAAACGTTTTGCTTACTCCAATATTCCGGTACTTTTTATCGTTGTAGACGTAAAGGATAATCGGTTTTTCTACACCTGGATATCCTCGGATGATTCGGTGGCCTCTCCCGAACATAAGACGGTCATGATTCGACTCACCGAAATCGACGAACGCACCAAGGAAGAGCTCCGCAAGCAACTGGCGACTTAATCGAGGTCGCCGCTTCAAGCAGACCGTTTCCCGGTTTTTCGGCCACCCGTCGGCCTCCGCGTGGGAAATGGTTACCGGCAACGGCAGAAAGCGATTGGCCGCCATGGGCCCTTCGAGATCCTCCGGCGCGTCGAGCTTGTCAAGCGAGCATTTGATGGCGATCTCCCACACGACGGCGGCCGAACCGTGGACGGTATTCCTGTCGTCGCCACTGGCTTTCCGGGCGGCTTTGGACAGGAGAATCCCTGAATTCGCCAAGGAGTATCGTCGAGATTCCCGAACGCTACTGCGCAAGATGCCATGACATTGACAGCCTTGTGACTTCCAGGTACGAGGTATCCGAGTCACGACGCCCGCCCGAGCGATGCTCAAGCTCAAGCCAAACCGCGCAAGATTCCTATCCCCCGACGACGAGGTGACGAATGCGTTCGATGGCGAGATTCAGAACCACGTCGCTGTTCATCGCGTTGCTATTGGCTTCTGGGTGTGTCTTGATCCCGGAAGGCAAGCCGCTCTCAGATCCCTACGTTTCCCCCGTTGACGAAAGCATCTGCGGCGTTTGGCGGCTCGATACCGACGAACGGGATTCGGCTCACGATCTCTTGATCGAAAAAAGCCAGGCCAAAGGCAACCCGGTGCTGCTCAAACTCGTTTGCACTTCGCACAGAACGAGGACCAAGGAGAACACCGATGAGAAGACGTTGTACTGCTCAACGACCACCGTTGGTGACGTCGCCTATTTAAACGTATTGGGTTCTGGCGATTTCAGTGAGCCGGATAGCTACAAAGAATGGATTCACGGCGTCGAGACAAACAGTGAATTCATCGAATTTACCTATCTGGTGAAGTACCGCGTGAAAGAAGGCCATCTCGATCTCTGGTGGGGTGTTGAGTTAGGTGACAAAGCCTACGGTAAAATTCTAGAAGCCGCGCAGACGCCCGCTGAGGCACGAGCGGCGTTGATCAAACACTTGAAGAGCACCGGCGGCAAAGCGCTGTTCCCCGACACCACCCGCACGTCATACGTTCGCGTGAAGTGATCTTCTGAGATGAAAACCTGTAGGGTCCGCCATTGCGGACCAGCTCAACGGCGGCCGTCCAGAACCAGCGACGCCACGCTCTTCGTCGCGGCGACAACCGAAGGAAGCCCTCACTGAGCAGGGCCAGAGGGTCCTTGGTCCCCTCCCGTCAGGGAATTCCATACAGGACCACTCTTCGCATCGGCTTCCGATCGAGCCGGCGCTTCGGTTACTATCCCCTTTGGTCTCGGTGGTTTGAAATCTCCACACCGCGTTGCAGTTAATTTCAGCATCGCCCTGTCGACCATCGACAATCCGCCCGATTGGCAGCCTGCTATGCAGACGGATAGCAAGCCGCAGAGCGCACGGCGCATAAAATTGCGTCCGCCTGCCTCGAAGCTCATGGCATTGACCACCCTAGCCTGCGTGCCGAACCGAAGGCAACGCAAGTTTTCGAACCAGAATCGCGTCCAAAACCACTCCGTTCTTCCGCCCCGGGGATTTTCCCCGTGCAACAGCCTTGCTCGAGGCATCTCGAGCAGCGGACTCGATGAAATGAATCGGTAGAAAAGGATGGGCAACTTGTATGATTCTTGCAAATGCTTCCGTTGAATCCGAAAGTCATGTCACGAGCTCAGGCTCATTTGCGCAGTCTACCAGTCGATTCGCCGAGAGCGCTCGGCTGCGTACTGCGATGACCTGCCATGTTGACCTTGCTCCGAGATCCGTACACGATGAAAGCATGCAGAAAGGGGGGCCGACCCACGACCGACCGACAAACATATGACTTCGAGATGGCGACGTACCCAGTCTTTCCGGAACTCGTCGATGCCCCTGTGCCGATCCCGGACGAGATCCGATGCCTGCTTGATGCAGGCTGGAAGTGGGACGGAGACAAGCTGGTGAATCCCCAGAACAGCGATATCTGGAGGCAGTACAAACGAACCGATTCTCCCGAGGTAAACAGCGAAAGGTTTGACGCGGAGATCAAGCAAGCCTTGCGCGAGGCACGCTGGCGGGAGCAGCGAATGGCTGCAGCGGGCGATGAGCACGACGATTGAGCCCATCGCGGCCAAGCGTCAATACGAAGCTTCGATAAGATCGGCCGCAAAGCAGTGCCGCACCCTCAGTCGCGCTTCCGACGCAGCCACCACCCCGCGACCAGCACCCCCGCAATGGCAAAGCACGACGGCTCTGGTACGGGGTACTGCGTTGGTTCCGGATTGAATCCCGGCCCGTCCACCGTCAAATCGCCGATGACAAACAGAGGTGATGGCGGCAACCCCAGGGGGGGAACGGGGAACGCAGGATCATAAGTGCCGCCCGAGGCGACCATCTGCACGGTGTCAACCTGCGCGAAGTTGAAGTTGACGATCGTCGGGCTCCACGGGTTCAAAGTCACGCTTTGCGAGTCGACGATCTGCCCGTTGAGATAGCCGGTCACCTGAAGTTGCAAGTTGTCGTTCCACGCCGACGTGAGCGCGGCGCTCTCGAACGCAAACGGCGTCCCGCTGCTGAACGTGGCAGTGGCCGTGTTCGAGAAAACGCCATCGGCCGGCACCCAGGCCACCGTCGGCGGCGCAACCGCCCCGTTCACGAATCCGTTGATGGGGGCGCCCATACTCACCCACCAGTTCGTGTTCATGGTCTGGACATTCTGCCAGACGAGCCCACCGTACCCTGAGTAGAGCGGCTGCTCGGCCGTCGTGTCGGAGTTATTGAAGGTGATGAGGACCGAAGCCCCGGCCCGCCGCTCCATCGCGGTCGCCAGACCAGCCGCGGCCAGTAAAACCAATACGCCTCGAATTCGTCGTTCCATCGTGGTGCAACTCCCTGTGAACTCGCGCGATGCGCTGCCGTACCGCGGGTGCCAGCTTCACGGGGCCGAACCCTAGCACCATTCGCCTCCGGTGGCAAGGCGAGTCTGTCCCGGCAGGCGAACCACAAATTACGTACGTTCAACCCTCAGCCACGCCACCGCGCCACTTGCTTTTTTCCAGTACCGTGTCCGATGCTATGGTCGTGCCGTCAAATCGAGGCCAACCCCATGAAGCTCCCACGCGTAAGATTCACGGTTCGGCGGATGATGGTCGCTGTGGCATCGTGGCACTCCCGTTGGGCATCGCCCGCTACTGGGCGGCTCGCCAGCACTATCTCGAGAAGGCCGCCAAGCACGCCGGTTTCCGGGCCTACGTACTCAACTCAGCCGATTCCATCAGGTACTGGGAGTACCGATGGAGCGACCAGCGCCTGGGAAAGCCTGCGCAATACCCGTGGCCTGCCGGGCCCCCGTTCGTGCCGGCCATGCTCGAGTATCACGATGAAATGCGGCTCAAGTATGAACGGGCCGCCCGCTGCCCGTGGCTCCCCGTCGCTCCCGATCCACTCGTCCCGTGAGAATCCCCGCCACGGACAAGACCCAATTCGCTTGCAGACAATAGCGCAGATCGGCCACCATGGTCCCCACGTCCAGAAAACACGCCCGATCACCGCGCAATACGGGCAACCCGCGTGTCTCGATACTTCAAGTACAAGACGGCCGATGCACTCCTCGCCGACGCCAAAGCCTTGGGCGTCGATCCGCACATTCATTTGAGCGATGATTTAAACCCACTCTTCCAGCCCGCATCGATCGCCGGCCGCAAGATCGGCAATCGCCTGGCGATCCAGCCCATGGAAGGCTGCGACGCCGAGCCCGACGGCTCTCCCGGCGAGCTCACCATCCGCCGCTTCAAACGCTTTGGCTCAGGTGGCGCCAAACTCATCTGGGGCGAAGCCTGCGCCGTCATTCCCGAAGGCAGAGCCAATCCCCGCCAGCTCGTCATCGACGAACGCAATCTCGACGCCCTCTCTCGCCTCGTTCAGTTGACCCGAACCGCCCACGTGGAAGCCAGCGGACGAGATGACGACCTCCTGGTCGGCCTCCAGCTCACGCACTCCGGCCGCTATTCTTTCCCTCGCCCCATCCTCGCCCAGCACGATCCGCTCCTCGATCCGCGGACCATAGTCGATAAGAACACCGGCGCCTCAGTCGGCTCGGATTACCCTCTGATCTCCGACTCCGAGCTCGACGCACTGCAAGACCGCTACGTGGCCGCAGCCGCGCTGGCCGCTCGCGCCGGTTTCGATTTCGTCGACCTGAAGCAGTGCCACCGCTACCTCTTGAACGAGCTGCTGGCGGCCAGACTTCGCCCGGGCAAGTACGGCGGATCATTCGAGAACCGCACCAGATTCATCCGCGACGTCGCGTCGAAGATCAAGGAAACCTCACCACGCCTCATCCTGGCCACCCGGCTCAACGTCTTCGACGGGCTTCCGTATGCGAAGGGCCCCGCGGGGCTCGGTGTCCCGTCCGCGTTCAATCCGCCCGTCCAGACCGCGTGGGGAACCGACCCGTTCGACCCATTACGGCCCGACCTGAATGAACCTCTGCGATTGATCGAGCTGCTGGTCGAGCGGGGCGTCAGCCTGGTCAATACTTCGCTGGGTAACCCCTACGCCAGCCCGCATCTCCTGCGGCCGTTCGAAAACCCACCGCCCGACGGTTACGAAACGCCCGAGCATCCACTCCTGGGCGTGGCCCGGCACTTCGAGTGCACGGCTTTGGTGCAGAAAACCTCCCCAACCCTCCATGTCGTCGGCTCCGGGTATAGCTGGCTTCAAGAGTTTGCCTTTCGCGCCGGCGCCGCCAATGCTCGCGACGGCCTGACCACGTTCGTCGGCATCGGCCGGGGCGCGCTTTCCCAGCCGGACTTCGCCCGGCGCCTGGCCGACGGTGAACCACTCGATCCCCGGCGTCTTTGCCGCACATTCAGCTTTTGCACCGCGCTCATGCGCTCCAAGCACAACGAGCTCGGCCAGTTCCCCACCGGCTGCCCCCCCTTCGACAAGGAGGTCTACGGCCCGATCTGGGACGAGGCACGGCGAAAAAGCGACGCGTGAGCGGCGAAAGTTCCGGCGGCCGGAACGCCTCCTGGAACTCTTCCAGATTTGCGTAATTTCCCAGGTCAGTTTACCATAAAGCAGTTCGTACAGCCTACCAGCCTCCTGCCAGCGTTCCCCGGGCCGCATCGCCCGAGAGTGTCGCCTATTTATTTCATCAGACACCCCGCAGCTTCGCCGTCGGCGACTTTGCCACGGACCTCGCCTTCCTCAGGCAGCCAGATCGCGAGGAACCCTCCCTCAAGCTGAGCAACGGACGATGAGAAACTGGAATTCACCCCGGCCTTGCGCTGGACTCGATCGTGCGCTGGCAGCCCTCATCCTGATCGGACTTGCTGCGCCAGCCGTCGGGCACGCCGGCGACGACCCGCCAGCCTCGACCGCTGGTGTTTCCCGCCCGAAGTTCGCCGTGAGGTCCGAGGTGGTCCTGAAACTGCCCGGGATGCCGCTCTTTGACGCAGGACGCCCCGTCGACGACAACGACAATCTGACGTTCACCGTGGAGCGCTCGGAAGGGGGCCGACTGTTGCTGGTCTCTCGCGACCAGAAGACTCGCGGCTGGGCCTACGAGGAGGAAGTTGTCTCTCTGGACCAGGCGATCGACCACTACAATCGCGTGACTTTGAACGACCTGAGGGATCCCGACTCATTCTGGATGCTCGGGCGTCTGTGGCTCTATAAAAACGATGTTCCCAGCGCGCTCGTGAATCTCAATTCCGCAGTCCGGCTCCCCGGCAGCCAGCCTGGCTGCCACTTGACCCGCAGCCTCGTACAGATGCGAATGAAGAACTTGCGGCGGGCGATCGACGACTGCGAAACACTCCTTCGCCTCGTCCCCAATCACGCCCAGGCTCGATTCGTGCGCGAGCAGGCCGAGCTGGCCAAGCGCGACTACGCCGCGGCGATGGCCGCTCTCGAGCAAGCCTTCCGGCTCGACCCCGTCAACCCGTTCCCACGCACCACTGCCTCAGTTTCCGCATCCGGCCCAGATCACGCTGACGCTCATGACAAGGCGGATCGAACCCCCGCGAAGAATTCCCCCGTCTCGCATCCGGAGCCACGCACGGCGGCAGAGTGGGTCTCCAGCGGCAACGAATGGAGCGACAAGCAGGAGTATGACAAGGCAATCAATGACTACAATGCCGCGCTCAAGCTTGACCCGCGCTATGCTCCGGCCTACACGAGCCGCGCCCGGGCGTGGAAGCTCAAATACTATCGCGAGCGCGAGCTCGCCGACTACGATGAGGCCATCAAGCTGGAGCCCGCCAATGCGACGTATCGTGTTGCACGAGCCGAGTGCTGGTCCGGCCGCGGCCGGCACGAGCTCGCCATGGCTGATTACGCCGAGGCGCTCCGCCTCGATCCCAATAATCCCGCAATCTGGGTCTCGCGCGGCGACGAGTGGCGCAAGGACCTGAAAATCGACGCCGCGATCGCCGACTTCAACCAGGCCATTCGCCTCGATCCCAGGTTTGCACCCGCCTATGTCGCGCGCGGAAACACCTGGAAGCAGATCGGCCGCTTCGATCTCGCCATCCAGGGGTTTTCGGACCTGATTCGGATCAAACCCGACGAAGCCGTTGCCCACCAGTTGCTGGCCCGAATCCTGGCCACCGCCCGGCTCGATCAGTCCCGCAATGGCAAGTGGGCGCTCGATGAAGCCAGCCGCGCCTGCGAGCTCGCGCACTGGATCGACCCCGACGCAATCGACACGCTCGCCGCGGCCTTGGCCGAAACCGGCGACTTCCAGTCCGCCGTCAACTGGCAGAGCTTCGCCATCAAGCTCGTTCGCCAGCGCTATCCCTCAGCACTCCAGAAAAAGGCGATCAGCATGGGCGGCGGCTTCCGAGGCGGCGGAGTCGGCTTCGAAGATCGCCTCGCCTTCTACAAAAGCAAAAAGCCAATCCGTGAATAACGTCAGCTGCCGCCCTGCTTCAGGTAATTCTCCACCAGCATCTTCAGCCCGCCGTCGACCTCAAGCCCCATGGCCTTGCCCTTCGCGATGACTTCCGACGCATTCCAGTTGTTCGCCCTCGCCTGGTGCAGCAGCACGAGAGCCACGGCCCGCGGTCCTCTCCGGCAATGCACCAGCACCTTGCACGCCCCCTGCGTGTGTTGTTCAATGAACTCGGCGACGGCGGTGACGCCCTGCATTGACAGAGGGGCACTGCCGACGCCGTAGTGCACGTACTCGAGCCCCAGCTCACGAGCCGTCTCGCCCTCCTGGGATGGATTCATCGGCTGGTCAGGCTCGCCGTCATTCCTCAGGTTGACGATCCCGCTGAACCCTTGCTTCTTGAGCTCGGCCAGATCGGCCTTGGTGGGCTGATCTCCAACGACGATCTCGGGCGTGACCGCTCGCATGTAATTCATGGGTCGTTCCCTCTCTCGAATTCGGTCCTGATTGAGCCTTCAGTCCGACAGCTCGACAAAATGGATCGTGATAACGATGTCTGAGCCTATCCATTCCGTCCCTGACTCGCCAAGCCATCGTTTCCGTTTCTCGCTGCGCGGAATGATGTTCGCGGTCGCAGTGATCGCGGTGCTCTGCTCGCTCTGGATTCCGACCATCAAGCTTATGGTGACCGGGAAAGCCCCGCGTTTCGGCGAACTCTTTATACTCGGGTCACTGCTGCTCACAGAGGCGACGCTCGTGTATTACATCGCGCTGGCTGGCATCGTCGTCCGAGGCGTCATCAAGCCGGCCAACGCAAGCAAGCGACTCCGCTCTCTTCTCATCTTTGCCCCGGTGATTCTATTCTTCGTGCTGCTCTACACCAGTTTGCTCGTCGCCGCGCTCGCGCAACTCCCGTGGATCTGATCGCTACGTCTAGGTTGACTCCCCACGACCGATTGATGCACAATACCTACCGTTCGGTAGTCTTGTCATTTTCATATTCCTTGGGGTCATCACATGCGTACCCGCGTCGATGGCAAGTTGGCAGAAACGGCGCCCAATGTCGAGATGGCCTCGGTGCCCCGGCATCTGGCCCGGGTCGCTGCCAGGCTCTTTGCGGATCGGGGCTTTGAGGCGACTTCGGTCCGCGAGATCGTCGAAGCGGCCGGGGTCGCCAAGCCCACGCTTTACTACCACTTCCAGAGCAAGGAGGGCCTTGCCTCCGCCCTCTTGACGGTGCCGCTCACAAACCTGGTCGACACGCTGCGGCACGTCGTCAAGACGGTGAAAGATCCCATCGCGTGCCTCGAGCAAGTCATCGAAGCGCGACTACGTGACTTTCCGTGAGGATCCCGATCGCGGCCGGTTCATCTACTCGGTCTTGTTTGGTCCGCCGGGTTCGAATATCGTCAGCGAGCTCGAGTCGTTTCGCGACAGTCTCCTCTCCTGGACCGAGTCGGCCGTGCGCCGCCTGGCCGAATCCGGCCTCATCACGCGCGACCGCATCGACCCGTGCTGCACCGCCTGCCGGGGCTTGATCATCGTCTCCACGCTCGACTTTCTCTACCGCGAGCGCCCTTGGGCGGCGATCTCGCCAAACGCCAGGTACAAGACCTGCTAAACGGCTTCGGCACACCCGGGGCTAACCGCGCACCAACCCTCGCCGACGGTAAATCCGGCTAACTCGTTGAGCCGCGTCTCGTGCAGTGATAAAAGAGGGGAGCATCCTGTGTAGCAGGCACACTCCGTGTGCCGTCCGCTCAGAGATCCCGGTGTGCCCCGGCTCCGCCAGTGTCTTCACTCCCCAGCTCCAGTGGAAGCCCGTGCCATGTCCCGAAAACGCCTGCTGATCACACTCACCACCGCCGTCTTCATCTTCACGGCCGCTCTCGCCCAGCAGCCACCAAACGCTGGGCCGTCAGTCGCCCAGCTCTTCCCCGGAATCGGACAGCTTCCGAACCTGATCGACAAGAACGAGCTTCTCACCATCGACGAGATCCGAGCCGAGCTGAAGATCACCGACGCGCAGAAGCAACAGCAGGAAACAATCCGCCAGAAAACCATCCAGAAGCTCCAGCAGACGATGCTGGAGCTGCGAAAAAGCAAGCAAGGCGTGCGATCCAAGGAAGCCACCCTCGCTCGCGACGCGATACGCAGCGAGGCCCAGACCGCGCTCGAGAATGACTTGACGCCCGCCCAGCGCGACCGCCTGAATCAACTCCAGCTCCAGGTACAGAACGCAATGGCGTTCGACCGCCCCGATGTTCAGAAAACCCTCGAATTGTCCCAGGACCAGGCCCAGCAGATCAAGAAGATCGCGGACGAGGCAACACAAGAGATCCTCAAGGCGTCGGAGGTCCCTGTCACGCTGAAACCGAAAGCTGGCACCGCCCCGATCACGCTCGACGAGGTTCGGGCCTACGTTCAGACCCCGGAGTTCACCGGCCCAGTTCGCGCCAGCCGCCAGCGCGCCCATGCGGCTCGGGCGGCCATGATGGCTCGTGTCGCAGCCGTGTTGAGCGACGGCCAGAATGCCGCCTATCAGAAAATGCTCGGCCCGCCGTTTGAGATTCCCATGCTCGGCGCCGGCCGGCGCCGTCGACATCTTGACCCGGCGAGTTGCCCTTGCACTCGGTGTCATAGGCGGTGGCCAGCGGGCCGATCCCGACTTCGACGTGAAGGTCGCCAGCCCGGCGAACACCGAGAGTCATCCCCGCGTCTCGATCGACGAAGCCCATCACAACTTCCACACCGCCGCGGGCCGCTACAAGCCGTTTGCCCAGATCGCCGCCAATGACGGTTACCTCGTTGCCTCCAACACCTCAAAGTTCGCCAAAGACACATTAAAAGCCTGCGACATCCTCGTGATCGCCAATGCACTCGGTGCCGAGAGTATGGGAGACCCCGGCGCGGCGAATCCCGCGTTCACCGACATCGAATGCGAGGTATTGCGCCAGTGGGTCGAAGGCGGCGGCTCGCTGCTCCTGATCACGGACCACGCCCCGATGGGCTCCGCCGCCGAGTGCCTGGCAAAAAAGTTCGGAGTCGACATGAGCAAGGGAGCAACCCGCGACGAATCGCACTGCGCCGACGACCGCCCCTTCTCGCTGATGTTCACTCAGGAAAACAAGCTCCTGGCCGACCACCCCATCACCCGCGGACGCAACGATTCCGAGCGGATCAGCCGCATCCGCACGTTCACCGGCCAGTCACTCAAGGGGCCGCCCGGTAGCCTTCCCCTCCTGAAGCTCGCCGACACGGCCGTGGACAACGTCGACGGCAACGACGTCTCGGCCGCCGGCCGGTGGCAAGGGCTGGCATTCGCGTACGGCAAAGGTCGCGTGGTCGTGCTGGGAGAAGCCGCGATGCTCTCGGCGCAGGTCGCCGGCTCAGGCGCGCTCAAGATGGGCATGAACGCCGGCGGCATCGACAACAAGCAGCTCGCCCTCAACATCCTCCACTGGCTCTCCGCCCTTCTCGAGCCCAAGGAAGCCCAGCGCAAGAAAGCCGCGTGACCACGCGCAACCAAGCAACGCACGAGTTCTCGCATTGGCTTTATTGCCAACTTTGGTAAAGTCACGCACGAATCCCCGCCTTTTCCGCCGGCACGCGGCGTTTTTGTTCCCCGTGCCCCAGCACTCGGCCTCGAGCGAGTCAAGCTCGCCAAGCTCGAAGGGAGGCGCAGCGATGAAACCGACGGCCCATTTCAAGATTCGTCGCACACTCACCGCGGGTTTGGCGCTCGCGCTCGCCATGACCGGTGCAACCGCAGCCGCCCAATCACCAGATCCGCAACCCGCCAGAACCCACGACCTGAGCGAAATCCTCGCCGCCTGGTCCCGAAACTCCTCGCAGATCAAGTCCGTCTCCGCGCACTATAGCCGGACCGGAAGAGGTCTGGGCTGGGGGACAATCGAATACCGTTACACGCTGAAATGGCGAAAATCGGGCGAGGCCGTTCTCGACATGGTCGAGGTCAAGCGCAAGAACAAAACGGAACCAGTCTACCGATTCTTGTGGACCGGAAACGAACTTTGGTGGTATCAGACATACAAAAAAGAGATTCAGGTCATGAAGCCCGACGAGCTGAAAGAATACGCTGAGTTTCGGAACTGGATGAAGATGACCCCGCTATCACGCGGCTTGCTCGGAACCCGGTTCGATCTGATTTTCCCGGCGGTGCGCGACCCGAAAGAATTCGATCCCCTCCCGTTCTTGATCGGTTTCGACGACGTCAAAGCCAGGAAACGCTTCGATTTCGAGCTGGTCGAGAGCAAAGACCCGAAACGACTCGTCATTCGCGCAACACCGCTTTCCCCCATGCTGAAATTGTCGTATAGCTCCGTGCTCATCACCCTTCACAGCGAGCGATTCTTGCCGGTCTCGCTCGAATATCACACAGGGCGCGGCGGCAGAGAGATACTCCGTTATACTTTCCTTGAAGTCTCGATCGACCCCGATCTCGCCGACAACGTATTCGAGCCGCGGAAACCAGACGGTTGGAAATTCCATCTGCCCTCAGATTGAAAGAACCAATCGCTCGATCACGCTCCAGCGTGACTTTCACTTCCAAAGGTCACCAATGATGTTAACCCAGGCAGAAAAGGCCCATACCTTTCGAACACTCCACGACCGCGACAAGGCATTCATCATCCCCAATCCCTGGGATATCGGCACCGCGCGCATCCTGGTACACCTCGGTTTTGAAGCACTCGCCACCACCAGCATGGGCTTTGCATTCTCCGCCGGCAAGTGCGATACGACGATTGGTCGCGATCGAATGCTGGAACACGTGGCGGCAATCGCCAGAGCCACCGAGCTGCCCGTGAGTGCCGATCTCGAGAACGGCTATGGCGACTCCCCGGAATCCGTCGCCCAGACCATCGCCCTGGCTGCGGCCGCGGGCGTCGTCGGCTGCTCGATCGAAGATGCAACCGCCCGCCCCGACAATCCGATCTACGACAGACAGCATGCCGCCGACCGAATTCGCGCCGCGGCCGAGGCGGCGCCGCGCACTGCCGTTTCCGTTCACGCTGACCGCCCGCGCCGAAAACTACTTGCACGGCCGCCCCGATCTGAAAGACACGATCGCCCGTTTGCAAGCTTATCAGGAGGCAGGCGCCCATGTCCTCTACGCCCCCTGCCTCACCAGTAAGGACGAGATAGCCGCCGTCGTCCGTTCAGTCGATCGGCCGGTGAACGTCTTGATGGGTCTACAAGGCGTTCAACTCAGCCTGGCCGAGCTCTCATCCCTGGGTGTCAAACGCATCAGCGTCGGCAGCGCTCTCTATCGCGCCGCACTCGGTGCCTTTCTCCGCGCGGCCCGCGAGATGCACGAGCATGGCACCTTCGCTTTCGCCAACGAGGCAGCCGGCTCTGGGGAGATCACCGGCTTTTTCAGCACCCCATAGAGCCGTCGCCCCGTTCCGCCAATGCGACAGCCGCTCGACCGACAAGGTGCTCGCTCCGCTTCTGATGCTCCATTATCATGGGGCTATAGCGCATCTCGGCAAGAAAGAAGCGGAAGCAGCTCCTCATGAATCAGATACTCGAAGCCCCTGACAGCGACGTTCGCTTGTCGTCGATTGACGAGCTTCGCACGTTCGCCCCGCGACCCTCCCGGGCCGACTTGATCGTGCGCGGCGAGGCCTGCGCAAAGAATGCCCGCGCAGCTCGCACGCGGACTGGAACCCACCGCCCGACCGGCCCAGCCCGGTCGTGCTCGTCGAGCAAGGCAACGCTGGGCGAATCCCCGAATTGATTCCGCTTCGCCACGGCCGCATGCTGGCCTCGCCGTTCACGTTCTATCGCGGCACAGCGCTCAACATGGCCGTCGATCTCGCAGGCACGCCCACGACGGGCTTTCGCGTCCAGGTCTGCGGCGACGCCCACCTCGGCAACTTCCGCTGCTTCGCCACCCCCGAGCGGCGGCTCATCTTCGACATTCACGACCTGGATGAAACCCTTCCCGCTCCCTGGGAATGGGACGTCAAGCGCCTCTCCGCCAGCTTTGTCCTGGCTTGCCGCGACAACGACTTTAGCGACAAGCTCGCGCGCAGGCCGTGCTGAGGTGCGTCCGGTCCTATCGTGAATCCATGGCCCGCTTCAGCAGAATGCGGGCGCTCGACGTGTGGTACGCCCGGTTCGAGGTCGAAAAGCTCATCGCCGAGATTGAGGATGAGGGCGTCCGGGCGCACATGCGCAAAATTGTCGAGAAGGCAAAAAACGTCTGCATTGTCGAGGACGTCTTCCCCAAGCTGGCCGACACCTCGGGCGAGACCCCGGCCATCAAGGACAACCCCCCGTATATTTATCACCACCTCGAGCGCGGGGAGGATGAATTCTACAAAAGTATCGCGGAGGTCTTCTCCCGCTACCGAGAATCACTGCCGGACCACCGCCGCGTACTCCTGGACCGTTACGCCATCAAAGACAAGGCAATCAAGGTCGTGGGCGTTGGCAGCGTGGGCACAATGTGCAGCGTCGCACTCTTGATGGCCGGCGAAGAGGACCCTCTGTTCCTCCAGGTCAAGGAAGCGCGCGCCTCGGTGCTTGAGCCCCATGCGGCGGCAGTGCCTATCCCAATCACGGCCAGCGCGTCGTGAAAGGGCACCGGCTCATGCAAGCGGCGAGCGACATCTTTCTGGGCTGGACGCATGACTCGAGCGGCCGGAATTTCTACGTGCGCCAGTTGCGCGACATGAAGCTCAAGTTCCCGATCGAAGAGTTCAAGCCGGCCAAGATGGTCATCTTCGCCGATTGGTGCGGGGCCACTCTGGCACGCGCCCACGCCCGCTCCGGAGAGCCCGCATTGATCAGCGGCTACCTCGGCAAGACCGGCACCTTCGATCAAGCAATCGCAGCATTCGCGCCAGCCTACGCCGATCAGGTCCAGCGCGATCACGAGACCTTCGCCCAGGCAGTGCACGAGGGAAAACTCGAATCGCGATCCGACGACGACGCCTGACCGCTCGCTCCCGGCCGAACGCTCAGTTCGCCCGCGCCCCCACCCACCCCGGGCAAGCCTCGATGCTTGCCCACAGCTCCCGCAAGCCGACCACTTTGTTCGAGCTCACACGCATCACCGGCACCGCCCGGCAGCCCGGCAGATTCAGCAGCTCGCTGAGCTGCGACTCGACTCGCTCCGCGCCCGCCAGATCGCACTTGTGCACCACGACGATGTCCGCGATCTCGAGCTGCCCGGCCTTCTCCCATTGCAGGTCGTCGCCGGTCTCCGGCTGCACGAGCACAATGACCACATCGGCGACCTCGCGAACGCCCGTGTCCCCCTGTCCGGCCCCGACTGTCTCCACGATGACGGTGTCGAATCCAAAACGGCCAAACAGATCAATCATGCGATCGACGTGCGGCGCGACACCCGAATGACCACTCGGTGTCGCCAGACTCCGGATGAATACACCCCGGTCGTCGATCCGGCTCGGCATCCGGATCCGATCACCCAGCAGAGCCCCGCCGGTCAGCGAGCTCTGCGGATCGCACGCCAGCACCGCGACCGACTTCCCCGCCGACCGAATCACCTCGATGAGCCTGCCGATCAGCGTGCTCTTGCCCACGCCGCCGCTGCCGGTAACCGCAATCACCCGCGGCCGGCCCGCTTCCGCCAGTGCGCCCCGGGCCATCTCCGGAACATCTTCCCCGCGTGCCGCCAGCGACAGCAGACGGCAGAGCGCGTTCCGTTGTTCACCTTGAGAGAGACTTTCGACAACGTGTTCACGGCGCGGTCTATCCTGCACCCTCAAAAACGCCGCGATCTGTTCGAGCGCCGTCCCGGGTCCGAATACGCCCGCCACGCCCAGCTCCATCAGTCTGGGCACGTCCTCGTCAGGAATGATCCCTCCAACCAGCAAGCCGACATCCCCCACGCCGGCCTCTCGCAGCGCCTCTTGCACGCGTGGGACCAGCGTCATATGGGCCCCGCTCAACAGGCTCAGCCCCAACCAGTCGGCGTCCTCCTCCGCCACCGTGCGCGCCACGGCCTCTGGCGCCTGCCACAGCCCGGCGTAGATCACGTGAAACCCCGCATCGCGCAGCCCCCGCGCCACAACCTTAACGCCGCGATCGTGGCCGTCGAGCCCGACTTTCGCAAGGACGATACGCGCTGGTGCGGAAACATTGGCCATCGAGTTTATCTCGCCGTGTTCGATCTTGATGGCAGAGCCAGGCTGAAACCCTGACTTACCCTCACGCGATCCTGGCCTCGTACCGGCCGAAAACCTGCTCGAGCGCATCCATGATCTGGCCGACGCTCGCACGGGCCTTCGCGGCCTCGAGGAGCGGGCCAACCACGTTCTCCTTGCCGGCCGCGGCACGCCGAACCCCGGCCAGACACCGCTCGATCTCGCTCGCATCAGCCCGTGCCCGCCGCGCAGCCAGCGCGGCGATCTGCGACCGCTCCGCCTGGTCGTCCACCACAAGGGTCTCGATCGCCTTCTCATCCGGCTCCACGAACGCGTTCACTCCCACGATCAGCTTCCGCCTGGCGTCGACCTCGCGCTGATACGCAAACGCGGCGTCGGCGATCTCGCGGCGGAAGAAGCCGGCTTCAATCGCCGCGATCATCCCGCCGGACGATTCGATGCGGTCAAAATATGCTATCGCGTCGTCGCAAAGTGCGCGCGTCAGGGCTTCGATGAAGTAGCTGCCCCCGAGCGGGTCGACCGTATTGGTGACGCCCGTCTCATAAGCCAGAACCTGCTGCGTCCGCAGCGCCAGCGTCACGGCATGTTCCGACGGCAGGGCCAGGGTCTCGTCCATGCTGTTGGTATGCAGTGACTGGCAACCTCCCAGCACGGCGGCAAGAGCCTGATAAGCCACCCGCATCAGATTCACCTCGGGCTGTTTGTTCTGGAGCGAGCAGCCGGCGGTCTGGGCGTGGCAGCGCAGCTTCCACGACGCCTCGGTCTTCGCACCGAATCGGTTACGCATCGCCTCGGCCCAGACTACGCGAGCGGCGCGGTACTTGGCCGCCTCTTCGAACAGGTCATTATGCGCATTGAAGAAGAACGAAAGTCGCGGCGCAAAGTCGTCGACCGCCATGCCGCGCTCCAGACACTGCTCAACGTAGTGAAAACCGTCGGCCAGCGTGAAAGCCAGCTCCTGCGCCGCGGTCGAGCCCGCCTCGCGGATATGGTAGCCCGACACCGAAACCGGGTTCCACTGGGGCACGTGCTGGGCGCAGAATTCGATCACATCGCAGACCAGCCGCACGCTCGGCTCTGGCGGAAACACGAACTCGTTCTGGGAATGAAACTCCTTGAGAATGTCATTCTGAATCGTTCCGCGCAGTGGCGCGAATCGAATCCGCGGTATTCAGCGGCCGCCAGGTAGAACGCCATCACCACGATCGCCGGCGCGTTGATGGTCATCGAAACCGACACCTGCTCGAGGTTGATGCCCTCGAACAGCGCGAGCATGTCGTCGATCGTGTCCATGGCCACGCCCAGACGGCCAACCTCGCCGGCGGTGCGCGGGCTATCGCTGTCCAGTCCCATCAGCGTGGGCAGGTCAAACGCCGTGGAAAGCCCCGTCTGACCCTTTTCCAGCAGGAATTTGAACCGTTCGTTCGTCTGGCCCGGCGTGCCGAAGCCGGCAAACTGCCGCATCGTCCACAGCCGCCCGCGATACATGCTCGCGTGCACACCGCGCGTAAACGGATACTCCCCGGGCCGTCCAATGTCATGCTCGGGCTCGACACTGCCGGCTGTGTACAAACGCTCGATCGGCCGGCCGCTGACAGTCGTGGCGAGCCGCTCGCGTGAAGACGGACTGGCCGAGGCTTCCTCTTCCCCTTGCGGTTCAGCGGCCTGCCGCGTCGGATTCATTCTCGAATCCTTCAGAGCAGAAGTGAAGACGTCGGGCCGTAAGGCAAGGAGATTGCCACATCAGGCGCAGTCTGCGCGGCGATTCGCTCACGAATCGCACGGCGACTGATCACCACGCCCTCACGATACCGGATTGCAGCGTGACGGTAAAGCAACGCCAACGGGCTAGTCGCCGCCGAAGTGCCTTTCGTCGCGGCGGAATGGACGGCATGATAAGTAAGGGAGCAATCCGTTGGTTGGTCGCGCATTGACCTCCCGTCTACGAGGGGCTTCTTCGATCTTCTCGGGCCTATGAGCATCACAATCCACCGACGTCTGTTTCTCTCTTGCGTGACGAGCGAGCTCGGCTCGTATCGAGCGCTACTCACTCGCGATCTCGAGCGCCCAACGCTCGAAGTTAAGTTCCTGGAGGATTTCGCGGTATCCGGAGGGCTGACGCTTCAAAAGCTCGACGACTACATACGGGCCTCCGATGGAATGATTCACCTCATTGGTGACACCACCGGACCGACGCCCGAGACCGAAGCCGTCGAGCGGCTGTTACTCCGCCGCCGCAAATCGGTCCATCTTCGTGATCAAAGAGGTCGAGCGGGCGATTTCTCGACGAATTCCGGTCGTACCGTTCCGCATCGACCACGTGGAAGAATCCGAAGGCCTGGGATTTCTACTCGGGACAATTCAGTCGCTCGACGCCGTAGCGCGGCCCCTGGAGTTGCACTATCCCATCTTGGCCGAACACGCGCAGACGATATTGACGACCGTGCGTCGTGGTGGGGTGTCAGTCGCCCCATCCGTGAATGATTCCCGCTATCCTCGACGGCGATCGCCGATGTTTAGTCGCAGTTTCGGCGCAATTGTGATCATGCTCGTCCTTCTGTCCTCGCCCTTTCTCTTTTCCCTCTGGAAATTCCTCGAGCCTGCGCGGAGGCGTACCCACCACTGGCGATGGCGGCCGACAAACCAAAGATGAAGTGCGGCCGAGCGCCAGCGCCCTCGACGGCGCCGATGGCAGATCCGAAGATGGAGGACAATTCCGGGCGGGACGAGCTAATCACCGGAAAGGAGAAAGGAGCGACCCAGCAGCGATCGAACGCCGGACGCCCTGGATCGTCTAGATTTGACTCCAAGTTCGTTGGCGCACTCCCTGACGTACTCTCACGAGTTACCGAACCGTCTGGTATTCCGCCCGGTCATCGAATCTCCGTACGTATGCCCGACGGAACCCCCGTCCCGGTGGGGCTGACGATTGAGGACGGGAACCCTTTACGTGTATGGGTCGTGTGCGACGGCTATGAACCGCGGGCGTTGCCGGCCCCTGGCTCCCCGTTTGCTTCAGGTGGCAAACCGCTCAGATTTCTTGAGACGGTGAATTTTTCCAGCCGTACGGAGGGTGGCGATTCCAGCTACTACCTGCTGGCGCGGACCGTACCTGCTGGCAGAACCGCCAGCGAGGTTATCGGCTGGGTCGACGAACGATATCTGTTGAGGAACCCACATGCTCTTATCGACGCGCAGACGCGGTACCCGTTCAGAGCTCTTATCCTCCCGGCGGCGTCGGATCCGCCACCTGAAGAGGGTCGGTCCAGCGCTTCGAGGCCCTCCAGGCCCCCGAACCGAACGCTCCGTCCATTCCGTTGAGGCCCTTACCTTGGTTCTACATCTACGCAGAATCTGATAAATATGTGCTACTTGGGACTCGGGTTGCGTTCGCTCCCTACGACGATCGTCAGAATATTAAAGAAGTCGTCCTCGGCTGGGTGCCGATGCAGTCCATCTGCCGGTGGAATGGCGAGGCCGTCGGCTGGAACGGCGCGACCAACTCCCCGGACGCGAAACCGAACGGGACTCAAGCGCGCCGAGATAAGCCGGTGAAGATATATGCCACGCCCCGGGATGCAGTATCCGGCTTGGAGGGCGGGGCGGCTGTCGTTCTGGCATCCGAGAAGTTCGACGCACGAGGTGTTTCTCGCACCATGCCGCAACAGATTCGTTACCCGGTCCTTCGCCCGGATCCGCTCGACGGGATCATGCCGACCCGGCAGGGGAACACTTTACTTCGGCTGGCGGTTCCCATCGAGGCTCCCCAAGCGGATCCAACCGAATCGGGAAGCGCCGCGGATCTTAGAGAACGGCTCCGTGTTCTCGGTGAGCACGTCACACGCACGGAAGTCTTGTTCGTTGTGCAGGACACTTTGAGCATGGCGCGATCATTCGAATTGGTGGCGCAGGCTGTCGAGGTTGTGGCGAAGGACGCCGAGGCTCGGCCCGACCGCAGCGTTCGGATCGCGGTGACGTATTACCATGACTCAAAAGATGGCTCACCAGTGGTGGTCGCCCAGCCGTTGTCGGATCTCAAGTTCCCCGAAAACGGGGTCGTCCAGGGAGTGCGTACCCACGAACTTACCGGCGGTGGCGACCCCCGACAACCTCTCTTTCAAGGCCTCGTGCACGGGATCGACGTCGTGCGCTTCAGCTCCGCAGTGCGCAAATTGATGGTCGTCATCGGCCAACTAGGCGATAGGGAGATCCCAGGTGATCCCAACGTGTCCCGCATCGCTCTCGGTCTCGTCCCGGAAAGCGATTCCCCTGTCGAGTTCTGTGCGATCCAGATCGCAAGCGACGTGGCGAACGACAATTCACGGGCGTTTATGGAACAGATGCAAGGGATCATCCGAGCTTGCGAGAACCGATACGTCAAGGCAGGGTTCGATCGTGCGGATGCAAAGGATCGATTCACCGTGATTGCAGCCTCGGGTGAAGGGTCTCGAGATTTTATCGAGAGCACCATCGCCGTGCGCCTTCGGGGCCTCCAAAATCGTGGAGACCACATGCGTCAAAAGTTGGAAGAGTTAAATCAGGTGCAGCCGAACTACCGCGTCGAGCCGGAGATAGGGACTGTCCTCAATCGTCACGGCCTGACAGTCGACGCGCTCCAAAAAACCTCGATCTTTCCGCGCTACCAAGTTGGATTTGCGTGGCTCAAGGATAGCAACGGGATCGAGCAGTTCCGAACCAACATTCTAAGGAACCAGTTGGAGATAAAAACTGTACTGCGGGTGTTTGCCAAATTGAATAATAGCTCGCCGGTCATTTCCGGGAAGGAGAGCTGGACGGCAGTGGCTGCGGATATCGCGAACTTGGCGAATGAAACCAACAATCGCGGCCTGGACGATCCGTCTATTTCGGATTTCGCCACAGTCGCTCGCCGGCTCCAGTTCCAATCTCCGCTACTGCGAAGTCCCCCAGAGCGTTTTCGCGGATTGCCCGTTGAATTGAAAGAACTCAGTGACGTGCGGCTGCACGTGATGAGGCTCCAGGACGTTCTCGACGGCGTAAACTATCGATACCGCCGAGTGTCGTTCGATCGAGGTGGGCAAGTCGTGGATTATTGGGAGCGCGAAGCGGCGTCGAGGGTCCTTTCCCCGAGGTCTTTTAGGATCGCTGGGGACCCGATCAACGATTGGTATTGGGTCGATCTCGACGAGTGGCCCTGAATCCGGCCGAGGCCCTTGCATCCGTCAGACCCGCCCGCCTTTCGGCGCCCGACGCCGCGCACGTGCCGCGAGTCGCGTCGTCAAATCGACGGGTCATGGGTCAAACCAGCGAGAGTGCCTCGGCTCTGTTCAGAGTCCGGTTCAGCGGTGGTTATCCCCACGACCGCGCGTGCCAGCGGACCCAACATCCGAGCGCCGTGATTCTCGCCCGATCGACTCGCGGGCTCACTCCGCAGCAGCGCCGTTCACCGCCGCCGCGCGTCTTCTGCCGGTTGATTCGGTTCCTGCTGCATCACCACCGGCCGCCCCCGCGATGCCCCGGCCTTTTTGTTCCGGATCACGGCTGTCTGGAATTGCATCTTCGTCGCCGGGTCGATCCCCGGTTGATTGGCAACCGTCTGACACGCCCAGTTCGGGTACGTGATCACCAGGCGGCTCATCAGCGACACGAAATGGCCCGCTTCGCGCACTTGCTCCTCCAGAATCTTCTCCACCACCGGCCGGACCGTTCGTGCCAGCGTCTTCCAGCCCTTGGAGTCGACCTTCACGAATGCCTCAACATCGTGCCGCACCCAGGGTTCCTTGCTGCTGTCCACCGCATAGCTCGAGCGCACGATCAACAGAATCCGGGCCTCGACTCGCGCGTTCCCTCGCGGGCTGACATAGGTGAAGTAGGCGAGCATCACATGCAGCCGCGGATTGCGAAGCACGAAGTCCCAGACCGCCGACGACCCCGCTCCGTCCGTCCCCTCATACCGGTTCGGCCCCACCTTTTGAAGCTGCACCGGCGACGTGCTCAGGTCCTTCCACAGCGTCAGCGGCACCAGCGGTTCGTCAAGCAGGCTCAGGTACAGGCTCCCCGCGCACGGGAAGCTGTCCGGCTCCCCCAGCCGATGGAACGTGTGCTCGCGGATCACCTCGGAAACACCTTCTCGGTGCTCGGGCGGAATCTGCTCCAGAGGCAAAACCTGCGCAGGGTCGACGTGCCGCGTGCCCAACCCACCGCGAACCGGCGTCGCCACGAATGCCCAGCTCGTAGCACAAACGAGCACGAGCACAAGCCGCACCATCCGTGCAGCACCGCGCGAATTCCAACGCAACACCATTGCGCCCATGAGCCACTCCGTCTTCACGGTCGCTTCGCTTTGCCTTGCGAGATCGTCCGGAAGCTTGTCCCCGCTTCCAATTCCCCGCGCCTCGCAATCATTCCACCTCTTCTGATCGGATTCTACGGGCTTTTTCCTGACAACCCCAGACCAAGCACACGCGATTCCCAGCGCCTAGCCGTCATAGCCGGAAACGATTACCACCGCATGGCCTGCGCCTGACAAGATCATCCCCCCACCGGCGCGCACTTCACCCGAGGCCCGTCACACCCCATGAACGTGCTAACGAAAAGTGTGCCAATCGTCGCAGAATTCCAGTCTCGAAAAGTGCAATCGTGCACGCAATTGACTGGTTCGCTGAAATTACAGCATATCGGAGGTTTAAGTCCGTCAGCGCCCACTTAAATCCCACGCTTCCAAAGGTTTATGCATCGCCACCAGTCGTTGTCTCCTCGAAAAACGGCAACGTGGTAACCGGCTTCGCCGGGACCATTCATGTCGAATCCACCGACAAGGTCACGTCCTTGCCGTCCAACTTTGCCTTCACTCCGGCTGACGGAGGTGCGCATAGCTTCGGCAATGGCGTGACGTTGAAGACCGCAGGCATGCAGACGATCGCCGTAATCGACACGACCAACGCGTCCATCATGGGCAGTGCGAAAGTGCTCGTCAGCAGTGCCCCCGGAGGTTGCATTTCTTGCTTTGCTGATTCTTCCATCATGGGGACTGCGAACGTGCTCGTTTCGGCCGCGAGCCACGCAACGAGCCATTCCGACGCAGCAGCGCCGATCCGTGGAGCATTTCCGCTCGTGAAGCAGTGGTCCGCCCCCCCGGCAGAGCGCCGCCGCATTGGTTTGGTAGCGCCTCAGCGCGCCGAGCTCAAGTAGCGAAGAGATGCTGGCGGAGGTCAGCGCCAGCTAGAAAAATTCGCGTCATCTGATAGATGGGCCCGCGGATCGCGCCTTTCTATCTTCAGAACGCTGACGTACCGCCTGACACGGCTGCCCGCCCAGGCGAACGGGTCGTCCTCTGACCAATCTTCCAGGAGCGAGGTCCCTCATGAGTCGCGACAGATCATGGTTCTCTCGAGCGAGTTGGATGAGCCGGAGTGGTCATGGGGTCGCCAGACGCCAAGTCTTTCGCCCCCGAGTGCAGTTGCTGGAAGACCGCACGCTCTTGAGCACTTTTACAGTGACCAACAACAGCGATAATCCGACCAATACCGGCTCGCTGCGCTACGCGATTCTCCACGAGCCGGCCGGCACCACCATCGACTTCGCCAGATCCGTGACCGGTTCGATCACGCTCACGAATGGCGTTTTGGACATCACCACCGACTTGAATATCGAAGGTCCCGCCGCCGGCAGTCTGATGATCAACGGGCAGAACAAGTCCGGGATTTTCAACGTGGCTAGCGGTGTGAACGCGACGATCGAGGGGCTCACGATTGCACACGGCTCCAATGCCGAGGGTGGCGGCATTTACAACCTTGGCACGTTGGCTCTCACCGACTGCACGCTCTCGAACAACTCGGCCACCAGCGGCGTTGGCAGCGCCATCCTCAACCAGGGTACGCTGACTGTCAGCGACTCCACGCTTTCGAGCAACTCGGGCGGCTACTCGGGCGCCGGCGGCGCGATCGAGAACCTTGGCACGCTTCTTGTCGCTGCCTCCACGCTCTCGAGTAACACGGCCGGTGTCGGCGGCGGCATCGATAACACGGGTACGGCGACGGTCATCAACTCGACACTTTCGAGTAACATGGCCGTGGACGGCGGCGGGATCAGTAATAGTGGCAAGCTGACGATCACTAACTCGACGCTGGCAAACAATTCGGCCAGCGTCGGCGGCGCAATCTACAGCTATGGCGGCTTCTATAATCCCGACGTGCTCGCCAGCTCTACTTTTTCCGTCAACGTGGCAAGCGTCGCCGGCGTCGGCACTCAAACAGTCACTGGGGGCCTCGCGCTCACCGACTGCACAGTGTCGAACAACTCGGCCGTTGGGGGCGGTGGAATCAACGACACCGCGGCTAGGGGCAAGGTAACACTCGCCAACACAATCGTCGCCGGCAACAAGGCGGCCGGATTTGGAGCGTACGCGCCCGACGTTGATGGCAAGGTCACGAGCTTGGGCAACAACCTCATCGGCGTCATCCGTGGTAGCAGCGGCTGGGTGCGAACGGATCTGGAAAACCCGAATCCGTTCCTTGCCCCCCTTGGTAACTACGGTGGTCCGACACCGACCATGGCTCTCCTGCCGGGCAGCGCAGCGATCGGGAAGGGAACTGCAGTCAGCGGCCTTGACACCGACCAGCGCGGGGCGCCGCGACCAGCCTCCGCCGGCGACATCGGCGCGTTCCAGGATCAGGGTTACACCCTGCTCGTCGCCTCGGGTGACAACCAGTCAGCCCCGATCAACCACTCCTTCGCCGATCCGCTCACCGTCGTCTTGACCGAGAACTTCGCCCACGATCCATTGCCCGGAGCGCGCATCACATTCAACGCACCGGTCTCCGGAGCCAGTGCCAGATTCAGCGCCAGCTCGGTTCTGACCAATTCCGTCGGCGAGGCAAGCGTCACGGCGATCGCCAACCCCGACGGTGGCAGTTTCATCGTGATTGCCACCGACATTACCGGCAAGCACATCAAGGCCACATTCAACCTGAGCAACGAGCCCAGCGTCTGATACGATATCTTCGACGGTCCCTGAGATGGGCTGGCTTGAATGATGAGACAAACGGGTTGCGAAACACAAACGGATCAGCGGTCGTCGCGCGCTGCCGCCAGCTCGCCGCGAGCACCTGCAGACCCACCGTCCCAGACGCTCAGGCTACAGTCGAAATTGACCACCGCAAGCCGCCGCCCGTCGCGGCTCCAGGCGATTTGGGGGTTGAAACCGGAGTCGCCGCTGCGGTACGGGGCACCCCGAAGCCGGAGGGCTTCGCGGCCGGTCCGCACGTCCCAGAGGTTCAACTCCTGACGGTTCACGGCGGCAAGGCGCTTGGCGTCCGGGCTGAACGCCAGTTGGCGCGTCTCCCCTTCCAGCGGCCTCAGGTGTAGCGGCGTCGCCTTGGCCACGTCCCAGATAACAACGTTGTTCCCGCGGTCCGCTGTGGCAAGGATCCGGCCGTCGCGGCTGAATATGGCGGCGATGATCACGTTGTCATGTCCCCGCAAGACGCCGCGGTCGTGCCCGGCGGCGAGGTCGAAGACATGGATCGACGGGTGTGAGCCGGGGACCGTGTCGGGTCCGCTCGTCGCGCTCGGATAGTCGTCAAACGCCAGCAGAGACCCATCCGGACTGAGCGCCAGGCCGCCATAGAGCCACCGGTCGGGCGCCGGCCCTTCGGGGAAGCGACTGAGTTCCCGGCCCGACGCCGTCTCCCACACCACGATTCGCCGGAATCGCTCCGCCCCGTCCCGCCTGATCTCGGCCGACGCCGGCCGTCCGCCGTCGTGGCTCAGTGCCAACTGGTAAACGGCGCCCGATGCGGCTTTCAAAAGTTGACCAGTCGACCCGTTGCGACCTCCCAGATCCGAGCTCGACGGCCGGCGGTCGCGACCAGACGGCCGTCACGGCTGAACCGCACGCGGGGCACGCCGGAAACCGGGCAGACGACGTCATGATGTGAGGGAGACTTTCCGAGGTCCCAGACCGCGACCACCATCGTCTCGCCAGTCAATGCGCACGTCGCGACCCGCCGGCCGTCGGGCAAAAATTTCACGCCCCAGACCGCATGATCATGAGGCAGTTCGTGAACGAGCTTACTGCTGGCAACGTCCCAGATCACCGCGGATTTCTTTTTCCCCCCGACCACAACTTGCCGGCTGTCTGGGCTGAAGGCGAGGTCATGGATTGGGCCATGGTCGACCGAGATCGATCGCGCCGGCACGGGTCCATCCGGAGGCGATCCCGCTGCGTGCCATGCGCCCAGGTCCCACATCGTCAGCCGGCTTTCTCCACCCGCGACGAGGGTCTTCCCGTCCGGACTGAACGCCACGTTGTAGGCTGGGAACCGATCGCAGGCGAGCTTCTGAACACGGCGTCCGCTCCTCTCGTCCCACAACAGGACATGGTAAGCTTTCCTGCGCACTCCTTTTGAAGGCACTTCAGACAGATCGTCTCCAGGTCGCGAGGAACCCGCGGCTGCAACTGCCGCGGACGGATCGGATCGACCGTTCCGATGAGCGAGAGCGTGTCCAGGGCCGAAGTGCCCTTGAACGGCGGCCGCCCGGTTAGCAGCTCGTAAAGGATTGCCCCCAGGGCATAGACATCGGCGGCCGGACTCACTTCCCGGCCCGCGGCCTGCTCGGGTGCCATGTAGCTCGGAGTCCCCGCCACGCCGCCCACGCTGGTGAGCCCGCGGTCCGCCCCCAGCCACTTGGCCAGTCCGAAGTCGGTGACCTTGGGCACGCCGAACGTTCGGGCTGCACTCTCGCCCGCACCGGCCCTCTGGCCGTCCGTATCAACTTCCTCGATGCCAAGCAGGATGTTGCCCGGTTTCAGGTCGCGATGCACGATCCCGCGCTGGTGTGCCGCATGGATCGCCCGAGCCAGCGTCGCGACAAGCCTCGCCGCCGGGGTAGGGGACTGCGGCGTGCCGTTGATTCGCGCTTCCAGCGTGCCCCCATCGACGAACTCCAGTGCCAGATAGGTCAGGCCGTCGTGCTCGCCGATCTCGTGGATCTGCACGATGTTGGGGTGCTGGAGCCGGGCGATGGCCTCGGCCTCGGCGCGGAAGCGCACCAGCTCGGCTGGACTTGCGCGCTGGCCGGCCAGCATCATCTTCAGCGCCACGAGCCGGTTCAAACGGACCTGCCGGGCCATGTACACGATCCCCATCCCGCCGCGCCCAACTTCCTCGATGATCTGGAAGCCCGGCGGCGCCGCCGCGCCCCGTCCTCACCGTGGAGACCCGCGCCGTCCGAGTGTCCCGCGTCATCGCCCGCCCGGCCGCTCTCGAGCGAACGAGCGGCCCGCAACTTGCCGACGAAGGGATCGGGAAGATCCGTAACAGTCGGCAACAGCTCGCAGCAGCTCTCGCAATGCAGCAGGTGGTCCTCGATCGCCGCGGATGGCGTGTCCTCAAGCGTCCCGCGCAGGAAGGCACCCAATCGCTCGGTGGACGGATGATTGACAGTCGCATCGCTCATGACCACCTCGTTGGCCGCGACCGCCGCGCACACAGGGAGCTCAGCGGGGTCGCATCAGTCCAGGATGCCCGCGGCCTCCTGGCGGATGCGGCGGAGGACCCGCGACTTGGCAATATACACCGCGGGCACCGAGAGCCCCAGCGCGGCGGCGACGTCCGCCGCGGGCTGGACGTCGAATGTCAACCGACGAAACGCCTGCACGGTCGTGGGCTCAAACTCGTTCTCGATCGACTCGATGATCCGCGCCAGCACGTGCTGATCGTGCTGCTGGTCCCACAACTTGCTCATGTCGCTGTTGTCGTCCTCGATCTGGTGGACCATTACCAGAAACTCGGTGTTGCCGCTGGCCACAGGACGGAATCGCCCCGCCCGCCAGAACGAACGCATCCGGTTGGCGGCCGTCGCGCGCAGCCACTTGCGGAACGCCCCAAGCCGGCCCGAATGCGAAAAGCCAGGCAATTCCCGCACCAGAATCGTCAGCACCTCCTGGGTCAGGTCTTCCGCGTCCTGATGCGACGCCGAATGACGGCGGAGCCAGCCATAGATGAACGGCCGATACATGCCCACGAGCCGCTCCCACGCCGCCGGATCCTGACCCGACTGCGCGGAGCAACAGGCTCCTCGACGTCGATTCCATAGGTCACAAACTCCCCGGGAATCGCCATGAACGCGGCAGACCTGATTCAGGAGTATCCAGAGTATACAGAACTGCGGTACGCCCGGCGACAAGGCGAATTCTGCGGCCCCACCTGGCCGGCTAGCGTCGCGGCGCTCAAGATAGACGAACCTGGGAATAACGGAAAGGTGACGCCGATGCGACTACGAGGACGTGCCTCTGAGCACTCATCCCGCCCATGTCTTTGCCCCATTGTCGTGGCACTCGGTGCGGTCGCGCTTTGCCCGACGGAACTGCCCGCACGCGGCGCCCAGATGCCCGACTTCACAGCGGCGTTCACGCCGCACACCAAAGTCTCATTGAAGGCGGAAAAGTGGTGCAAGAACGGCGAACTGACGTATCGAGGCACGCGCGCCGAGGGCCTGCTGATGAACGTGAGGATGGTAAACTCGGTGTTCGAAGACCGGCACAAGCCCGACTTCGACCCCGAGGCAAACACCACCCGTTTCCTGGCGCATCTGCCCGATTATGCCGCTCACGGCATCGCTGCCTTCACCATCTGCTTGCAAGGCGGCAGGCCGCGTTACGAAGGGCGCTCTCAACGCGGCGTTCGCTCCGGATGGGTCGCTTCGCCCTTCCTACCTCGCTCGCGTGCGCCGCGTCATCGAGGCCTGCGACCGCCAAGGTCTGATCGTCATCCTCGGCTGCTTCTACCAGAGGCAGGACCAGGTCCTGAAAGACGAAGACGCCGTGCGCGCCGCGGTAATGAATGCCGCGGGCTGGATCCAGAAGTGCGGCTTCCAGAACGTCGTGCTCGAAATCGCCAACGAGTTCGGTCACAGCGGTTTCGACCACCCTTTGCTCCGCACCGCCGACGGCCAGGTCGAGCTCATTCGCCTGGCGAAAAAGGCAGCGCCGGGCTTGCTCGTCTCCACCGCCGGTCTGGGAGACGGACGGTGTCCCGACCAGGTGGCCAGGGCCGTCGATTTCCTGCTCATCCACTTCAACGACACCTCGCTCGGCGACATACCCGCCCGCATCGCGGCACTCAAGAAATTTGCAAAACCAATCGTCTGCAACGAGGATGACAAGCTGAATGATTCGGCCGCCCGCGCCGCAGAGTTGTGCGTTACCCACGGCGCCTCATGGGGCTTCATGGCCAACGAGGTCAATCAGCGTTACCCCTTCCACTTCGAGGGTGCGCATGACGATCCGGTCGTCTACGCGAAATTGAAAGAACTGACCGCACCGCGATCGAAGCCCGCCACCGGTTGGAATGAATATTATCCACCGCCGGAATCCCAGGGAGGCTGGCGCAAGCTAGACGATCCCGATTCAATCCGTACCCTCGCGGGTATGGACCCGGCCAGGCTGGCCAAGCTCCGCGCATGGCTCCGCGAGTCGGATGAGCGCGGTTTTGCCGCAGTGATCGTCCGGCATGGTTACATCGTGCTGGAAGAGACGCGGCGCAATAGTTCCGTCTCGAATACGGCAAGGGTCGCCTCATGCTCAAAAGCCATCTGTGCGACGGTTCTGGCCATCGCGTCCGAAGAGAGCCGCCAGGGCCGTCTGCCGCGCAGGATGACGTTCGACGACCACGCGTTTGATTTCATCCCCTGGGCCCAGCCCCTCTCCGATCCCCGCAAGGCCCAGATCACCGTGAAGCAATTGCTCAATCACACATCGGGCATCTGTCCCGAAGCGCTCGGCGCGCCCAACGACGGGACCTGGGATTACATCCTGGGCAAGACCGGCGACCCGCGGACCGCCAAGCTGGCGTTCGATCCGGGGACCGCCTGTGGCTACTCGACACACGCGATTGAGCACGCGGCGCTCGTGTGCGAGACGGTCACCGGCAAGCCTTACGACCAGTACGCCGTCGAGGCGTTATTCAAGCCGCTCGGAATCGAACATTGGTGGTTTCAATTCTACGACGGGGGCCCAAAGTTCGGCCGTCATCCCTCGCAACACATGGGCATGCCCGCGCGCGACCTGGCGCGGATCGCGTATTGCATGGTCCGGAACGGCCGCTGGCGCGACAAGCAAGTGATCCCGCAGTGGTTCGTCTCGCAAACTGCCGCGCCCACCCACGGCGTGCACGGTCTGGAAATGCGCTTCAAGATGAACGCCGAGAACTTCTCTCACGGCTGGGAGCTGCCCGCCCGCTTGACCGGCGAGCGAGGCCGCAGCGGAAAAAGGATCCCGGCCGACGCTCGATCCAAGCCGGGCTCCGGCGGCCAGATCATCGCATTTGTGCCAAGCCTGGACCTGGTAATCACGCGCCAGACCGGCAGCAGCGGAGAGTGGCAATTCGAAGAATACCTCCGCCTGGCCTGCGCCGCTGTCATTGGCCCTTGAAATGAATGTCAAGACCGGCCGGCTCGATTCGCTCAAAACGGATCGGCAGGAAACTCCAGGTCCATGAGCAACGTTTGGAAATCCATCCGGGATCGCAGCCGCTCAAAGGCCGGCTCGTTGCGCACCCGTCGTGCATCGCGAAATCCATCCGCAGCCGCCTCCCGCAGCATTGCGATGGCTTCGGAAGCCAGGTGCGCTCTTCGCCCTTCGATCTGTTGCGAGCCAAGCTTCGTCGGAACCCGCCCCACGAGGCCGGCGCCTCTCGCGTACCCGGTCGCAAGTTCGATCCAGACCTCGGGGTACCCTCGTGCCGTCGTGAGTGACCGCACCTGCCATTGTCTCGCTTCTTCGTCGCGACCTCGCTCCTCGAGCGCCTCGGCAATCCTGCGCCGCACGATCACCAGATCCCGCCGCGCCTCGAGGTACGTCGGCCCCTCGCGGTGAATCCCTTCCCAGAGCCGTTCGGCCTTCTGGAGCAGATCCAGATCCAGTGAGTTGCCGTCGTCCTCCTCATAGCCGGCCCGGGTCAGGCAGCTCTGAGCATGAGCGATGCGTACGTTCCACGACGGCTCCGCGACAACGCTGAGCTTTTCGCAGACCTCGAAAAGCTCGCGCGAGATCTCACGCATCTGACTGGCATATCGGGCAGGATCCGATTCGCATGCACACCACAGGTTATAGTCGGTGATCGCCAGTGATTCCCAGATCGTCGCCACGCGCGAAACCATTCTTGCCCACCGCTCGGCCTGTCGCTTGAGCGTTTGCCGCCCGCGCTCAAAGGCACCGATCGCCAGCTCCCATTTTCCTGCCGCCACACCTTTGAGACCGATCTCCTCGTGTGCCAGACTGAGCTGGGCCGCATAGACGGGGCTGTCCGGATGCTCGGCGACGAGCTTCTCAAGGATCGCCACGGCCCGCTCACCCGCGTGCATCGCTTGATCGAACTGTTCGCCGTAGGCCCGGCAGAGGTAGAGCAGATTCTTGGCAGCGAGGAAGTGCTCGTTCGAACCCGGAACCTTCTCCCCCAGGAGCGATTCGTAAGCATCTTGAGCCGCGCGAAATGCCCCGATGGCTTGGGGAATTCGGCCGGCGCTGAAGAGGTAATGTCCATCATTGTACTGATTCATGGCGAGCAGACGCAGCCAGCTTCGTCGGTCACCGTCGGCGTGCTCCTCGAGCAGCGTCCGCACGATCTCGGTCGAGCGTCGCACGGTTCTCCGCCGCTCGAGCGGGTCGCCTATGAGCGTCGAAGCCCGGTGCAACACCGTCGCCAGGACGTCTCGCGATCGCACCGACCCGGGCTCTCGTGCGGCGAGCAATTCGGCGAGCTCGATCGCCTTCCGCAACGACCCGACACCGGCCGCAGCGTCTCCTGCCTCGGACTGAATCTGCGCCAGCCCAACGTAGCTTCGAATGACCTCCACCTCCGCCCTGGGATCGCCGGCTAATTCCTTGACGAGCGCCAGCGACTCGCGCAGCCCGGCATCGATCATTTTCTTGCGGTACGGCCGCAGCTCCTCGCTGAGCATCTCATCGGACTCGACCTCGAGAAGCACTCGAACCGCCCCGATCGCACGGTCGCGAGACCGTTCGGCACGATCTCGCTCGATTTGAGCCCGGTTCCGCTCGGTGACGGCAATCGCCCGATCGCCGCGGGCACGCAGCCAGAGGGCCAGCAGCACGGGCGTGCCAATGACGAACGTCACTGCCAGGCACGCCGCCGTCAGTGCCAGCGCTTTGTTTCTCCGCCTCCACCTCCAGACGCGCTCGAGCACCCCCACCGGCCGGGCCGTGATCGGCCGCCCTTCCCGGAAGCGCCGCAGGTCCTCGGCGAGCGCGTCCGCCCCCGCGTAGCGCCGCGAAGCCTCCTTCTCCAGGCAGTGCAGGCAGATCGTCTCCAGATCGCGAGGAACATCCGGCCGCTGCCGGCGCGGCGGCACCGGCTCCGTCTTCGTGACCAGCTCGAGCGTCTCCATCGCCGACTCGCCCAGAAACGGCGGCCGCCCCGCCAGCGCGTGGTACAGGATCGCCCCCAGCGAATACACGTCGGCCGCCGGCCCCGCCTGCTTCGAGCGTCCCGCCGCTTGCTCCGGGGCCATATAGCTTGGAGTTCCCAGAACCTGCTCTGAAAGCGTTCGACTTGCCTCGCCGTCCTTGAGCTTCGCCAGCCCGAAGTCGGCGATCTTCGGCACGCCGAGCACCGAGAGCAGCACATTGCTCGGCTTCAAATCGCGGTGAACGATCCCCTGTTCGTGCACCGCGTGCACCGCCCGGGCAAGCGATTCCAGCAGCTCTGCCGCTTCGAGAGAAGCCATTGGTCGATCTGCCAGCCGTTGCCCCAGGTTGGTCCCCTCGACATACTCGAGCGAAAGATACGGCCGCGCCGGGTCTTCACCAATCGCGTGAATCGCGATGATGTTCGGATGCCGCAGCCGCGCAACGGCCTGAGCCTCCAGCAGGAACCGCTTCACCTGATCGGCGGTCGCCAGCCGTGCCTCGGCGATCGTCTTGATCGCCACGATCCGTCCCAGCCCGCGGTCGCGCGCGAGATACACCACGCCCATTCCCCCGCGGCCAAGCTCGCGGATCACATCGTGGCCCGCAAACACCGGCAGCGGACCACGCTCCGCCAGGGCGCCGTCGGCCGTTTCGCGTAGCCCGATCAGGCCGTACAGTCTCTTGCGTTTGGCGATCCAATCGCTGAGCACTTCCACAAGCGCGTAAGAATCCCCGCACAACGCCTCCGCAGTGGGGTCTTCACCCCGCAGATAAGCGGCCTCCCAGCGCATCAACAATTCGAGGGCCAGGTCGTCTCCATCGACGCTCTCATCCCGTCGATCACCGCCAAGGGGCTCCGCGATCGCCGTCGCCGCCTCCGCATATGTGTCGTCCGGTCCGCCTCGAGCAGACTCCATGGAATGTCACTCGCTCGGTTTGAATGTGCGCGCGCCTGATCCGACCGCCGTCACCTCAGCACAACTCGCGAAACGCGTCCGCCCAATCGGCCAGCCGTTGCGTTGCCGAGAACCAAAGCCGGCAGACTTTGCGGGGATGCAGCCCCGTCGCCCGGGCGGCCTCCGCCTGGGTGAGTCCTCCATAATAGAGCAACTCAAAGACCCGCCGCTCCTCGCCCGCAAGCCCTGCAACCTGCTCGTGAAACTCCGCCAAGAGCGCCAATCGACCGGGCTCGTGGCTCGTGTCATCGGGCTCGCAACCGCCCGGGGCGTCGGGTCCAGCACCCTCGATCGCCGGATACCGCCGGCCGCGGTCAGCCCGCTGCTGCCGCCGCGCCATGTCCAGCAAAACCCGCCTCACCTTCACGATCACCAGGCCGAAAAACTCGTCGACCGTGCGCGGCCGCGCCGCCTCCAAGCTGCTGTCCAATCGCAGCCACGTTTCGCTCACGACACTCTCCAGCTCATGCCGCTGATGCAGCGCAGGAAAATCGGCACGGAAGATCGTCGCCGCGATTCGCACCAATCGCTGGTGTGCCCGCTCGAGCAACAGCCGCCCGGCATGGTCATCCCCTTTGCCCAGACGTTCGATCAAGTCAACCAGGTCCGACGTCGTCTCCCCGTCCATCGTCGTTCCGTCCCAGTGCGCGCCCCCTCGCGATCCCGCCTGGCCTGCACCAAAGCCAAGGCATTCGACGGCGGGTATTCCACCAAGCAGTCAATTATCCATGTATATCCTCAAAAAAGCTAGTGCGGAGTTTCCAAGGTATTTAATCACTTTTTTGTAAATGTCTGTCTGAAAACTCATCTCGGCTCGCTTAGCACTCGTCTCTTTTGGATATTCAACATAGGTCCGAACTCGCTCGAGAGGAGCTCACCATGCGAAAGTGTCTCGTGCTGTGCCTGGTAATGGCACTGCCTGCATTCGCGGCGACGAAGCCCGCCAGAGGCGACTCCATTACCGTTCAAAGCGACGCAACCACACTCGGGGCCGTCGCCTCGGCGAACACAAACTTCGATACCGCCAATGTCGCGGGCCTCACCTTCACGCCAGTGCTGGTTGGGGCGTACGGAACATATACGCCGGTCCCTCCAGACGCCCCACCGGGGACTGAAGTGGTCAACATCGGGCCGAATAGCGACATGGGTTATGGCCAGAGCGGGTACTTCGAGATGACTTTCACACTTCCCACGACCTTCGCAAATATCCAGATGACCGGCGAAGCCAACGTCGATGACTCCGGTCGGCTCTTCCTGAACGGAAATGCCATCACGCCCTCGATTTTCAGCGGTGATTCAGGCGTCATCACCGAATTCGGCAATGTTTCCTTCGGCACGTCGAACGCCTCGTATTTCCAGGCGGGATTGAACACCATCCTGATCTCCGACGACGACTTGATCGATGGCGGCCCGAGCGGCGGAGCATTCTACGCGACGATCACATTCGGTGGCGCCTCAGTGCCCGAGCCGTCCAGCTTGCTCCTTTATGGACAGGTCGTTGCCGCCGCATTCGGCGTCTGGTGGATGAAAAGAAGCGCCGGTCGGGCCGTGTCTCGCGCCCGTGGCTGACGTCCATTGCCCCTTGCGCACACCCCCGCCTTCACACGACCCGTCGTAATTGTTAAACTATTGCAATACAGCGAGTCGAAAAATGCTGAAGGTGGGGCCTCTGCGCGAGGAAGTTGAATGCTGACGATTTTCGGGGCTAAACGGACTTCCTCGTTCTGCGACGGGCTGAGCCGCCGCGACTTCATCCGCATCGGCGGCCTCTCGATGGGCAGCCTGATGTCGTTGTCGCTGGCTGACTTATTTCGAGCCGAAGCTCACGCCGGCACGCGCTCCTCGCACAAGGCGGTCATCAACATCTTCCTGGGCGGTGGCCCTCCCCACCAGGACATGTGGGACATCAAGACCGAGGCCCCCGCCGAGATTCGCGGCGAGTTCAAGCCGATCGCAACCAAGGTTCCGGGCATCAATATCTGCGAAGTTTTTCCCCAGCTCGCCGGCTTGATGGATAAATCGGTCGTGATTCGCTCGGTCGTTGGCGCGACCGATCGTCACGAGGCATTTCAGTGCAACACCGGCTGGCTGCCCGACAGCCTGAGCTCGATCGGCGGCCGCCCGAGTTTGGGCGCGATGGTTGCCAGGCTGCAAGGCGCGCTGGACCCGGCGATCCCGCCTTTTGTCGGGCTGGCTGCGCGAACCCAGCACGCCCCGTGGTCCGACCCCGGCGCCTTCGGGTTCCTCGGGCCCGCTTTTGCGCCCTTCCGCCCCGACGGGCCGGCGATGGCCAACATGAAGCTGAACATCCCGACCGAAAAGCTTCAGGATCGTCGCAGGCTGCTGGCCAGCTTTGACGGGCTCAAACGCGATCGCGACGCCACCGGCGCACTCACCGGCGTCGACTCCGCCACCGAGCTCGCGTTCGACGTTCTGACATCCAGCAAGCTCGTCGATGCCCTCGACTTGAGCCGCGAAGATCCCCGCCTTCGCGACCGCTACGGCAACGGCCAGCCCTATAAGTTCCAGTACGACGGCGCCCCGACGGTCAACGAGCATCTCCTGATCGCGCGCCGGCTCGTCGAGGCCGGTGTCCGCTGCGTGACGCTTTCCTACGGCCGCTGGGATTCGCACGGCGACAACTTCGGCTTGGTGCGCGACCACGGGCCCAAGCTCGACCAGTGCTTGAGCGCGCTCGATTGAAGACCTGGACGTTCGAGGCATGCTCGATGACGTGACGGTCATCGCCTGGGGCGAATTCGGCCGCACTCCGCGCATCAACGGCGGTGCGGGCCGCGACCACTGGCCCCCGGTGAGCTGCGCCTTTTTGGCCGGCGGCGGCATTCGCGCGGGGCAGGCTATTGGCGCCACCAACCGGCTCGGCGAACATGCCAAGGATCGTCCGGTGCCGATTCCAGAGATCGTGGCAACCTTGTACCACAACCTCGGCATCGACGTGGCCAAAACCACCGTCACCGACCCGACCGGCCGGCCCCAGTACCTGGTCGAAGCGGGTCCGCTGCCCGAGTTGATCTCCTGAGAATGTCCGTTTCGAGCAAAACCCATCGCCGTATGACCGGCAAGCGGCTCGGCATTCTGCTCGCCATTTCCGTCGTGGCAACCGCGGCTGTTCTGGCCGGCCGTTTCTGGCTTCACCCCCGGATTCCCGCGGCTTTGTACTGGCGGACCGGATTGGTCTTCGTGATCGCCCTCGAGATCGCCTATTGCGTCACCGTGGTGGCGACGCTGCTGGGTTTGGTCGTAACTTCCGCCCTCTTGTTCAAACATCGTCACGAGAAAACACCGCGGCTGAAGCTCGTGCGCGGACTGCTGCTCTGCGGCTCGCTCGCATTAGGCTTGCTCCTGGCCGAGGCAGCGAGCGCTCTCTCCCTGCGCCTCACTCGTAGCGGATCCGCAGTCCCTGCCGGCGGCCTGCGGACGGCCGCGCCGGGCTCGAAAAAGTTCGACGTGAGGCCGGACGCCCCAATCCGGGTGTCGCGCCCCCGACATCTTCCCCGAAGCCAGCGACGACCGCACGATCGACATCGCAATTCTGGGCGAGTCCAGTGCCGAGGGCGTGCCCTACAACCGCTGGACGTCAATCGGCAACATTCTGTTCTGGCAGTTCGAATCGATCTTCCCGGGTCGCGGCGTGCGCCTCCAGGTGCTCGCCGCCTCCGGGCACACGCTCGAGGTCCAGCAAACCCAGTTATCCAGGCTCGGCCGCAGGCCGGACATCTTGATCATCTACTGCGGCCACAACGAGTTTTCCGGGCGGGTCGACTCGGGCCGCGACACGCGCTACTACCACGACGAGCAACTGCCGACGGTCTGGACAGTCCTGGTCGATCATGTCGAGGCATACTCGAGCGTCTGTGGTCTGGCCCGGCAAACCGCCGACAAGTGCCGCGTCGCGATTCCCCCGCCCAGGTATGGTCATCGCGCTCTGGTCGACGTGCCCGCATACACGACCACCGAGTACACGGCCCTCCTGGTCGACTTTCGCAAGCGTCTGGATGCCATCGTGTCCTACGCCGAGCGAATCGGCGCGTTGCCGGTATTGATCTCGCCGCCCGCTAACGACACCGGCTACGAGCCCAACCGCTCGTTCCTTCCCGCGTCCACGCCGCGTCGCGAGCGCGATTCATTCGCCCAGGATTTTCTGGCCGCCCGTCGCAAGGAGGCCGCCGATCCCGCGGCCGCGCAAGCGGCCTATCGCTCCTTGATCGCCCGCCACAAAGGTTTCGCCGAGGCCCACTACCGCCTGGCCCAGCTTCTCGAGCGCGCCGGCTCATGGGATGAGGCCTATGATAATTACCTCCTGGCTCGCGACAGCGACGGCTATCCCATGCGCTGTCTGACCGAATTCCAGACGATCTATCGCGAGGTGGCCCGGAAGCACGGCTGCATCCTGGTCGACGGCCAGAGTTACTTCCACGCGGTCGGCAATCACGGACTACTCGATGAGCATCTCTTTCACGACGCGATGCATCCGTCGCTCCGCGGCCAGATCGCGCTATCCCAGGCGGTCTTGCACGAGCTGCACGTCCGCAAGGCTCTCGGCTGGCCCGCCGATCGCCCCGCCCCGGTCATCGACCCGGCCGAGTGCTGCCGAACGTTCAAGATCGATTCAGCCGCATGGGAGTATATCTGTACGTGGGGCATCATGTTCTACGACCTGTCGTACCCGCTGCGCTACGACTCAAGCCACCGCCTCGCCATGAAGGAAGTCTTCGGCAACGCCTTCAATCGCATTCACTCAGGCGCAGATCCAAGATCGGTCGGCCTGGCCAACATCGGCTTGCCGGAGGCCGTGCCGGCGGCGACTTCCCAGCAGATCCGCGGCGAAAAGTAGCCAGTCGAGAGCCGGATGTTCCGGCGGCCTGCCGTCGAGTAGAATCCCATGAGAGATCTGGGCCTGAGTTCGTTTTGTATCTTTGACGATGGCCCTTGGTGCGTAAGGCTTACGGGAACAAGCCATCGTCGCCGCGGGTCCGCCTTTCTTGCCTGGCGTCCGTGGACGAGAGACCTCTCTCGTTCCGACTGCCGAGCCACATCCCGTTTGGCACGACCCCCGGCCCTCGGTGGGGCGAAGCCTCCTGCCGAGCCCTTCAAGCGACGCCTCGGATGAACACTCGGCCGCCGGGACGCCCCCATGGCACCGCCGACGCGACGCCAACTGCTCCCCGACATTGGATCGGTTGCGCTCCGCTTTGTGTCCCATTCGCACACATCGCTCGGGCTGACCCCCAAAAATGTCGTCATGTCGTCATCTCCTTGCAGCAACCGGAGTTACGAATGACGACATTTCGGGCACGCCGGCCGATGCGATGTAACTCACGTGGCCATAAACACTTGCGGATGACGACATTTTTGGTGCCACAGCGGCGTTTCGACGGCTCTTGGCCCCGCGGAGGTCGCTCGAGCGCATCGAACACGTCATCCAATTGAAGTCGGTGAGTGGCTGATCGGCTTACCGGAGCCTTTTCGGGCGGCGACGTCGGAGCGAATACGGGCCGAAAAGTAGCCGGTAGAGAACCGGATGTTCCGGCGGCCTGCCGTCGAGTAGAATCCCATGAGAGATCTGGGCCTGAGTTCGTTTTGTATATTTGACGATGGCCCTTGGTGCGTAAGGCTTACGGGAACAAGCCATCGTCGCCGCGGGTCCGCCTTTCTTCCCTGACGTCCGTGGACGAGAACCCTGACTCGTTCCGACCGCCGAGCCACATCCCGGGGGCACGCCGCCCGGCCCTACGTGGGGCGATGCCTCCTGCCGAGCCCTTCAAGCGACGCCTCGGATGAACACTCGGCCGCCGGGACGCCCCCATGGCACCGCCGACGCGACGCCAACTGCTCCCCGACTATTGGATCGGTTGCGCTCCGCTAGGCGATGCCGCGCCGAGAAGAACGGAGTAGAAAGGACAGAGACTCCGTCGAACGTCACGTGTCCAGTCGTCGTCCGGTCACCCGAGATGATAAAGTCCACCGCTCATACTTGCACGTTCCCAAAAGTGCGCGCCGACGCTCGGACCCCCAAATCGCTGTCACCGCTGTCATCTCCTTGCGGGCCTTGGACTTAAAAGTGACGGCTCAATAATCGGAACGATTTTTTCAGACGCAAAGCATGACGCCGAAACATGTTATGCGGTGACGGCTGAATATTCGGAACTTCCGCCAATCGGGATGAAAAAGGTCGGAATGTGGCGATTTCGCGGATTTGATGGACTGACCAGAATGGAGGACAGCCGCCCACGGCGCCGTGTGCGACAGGGACCGCCGACCGTGGCTGCAGGGAACCTCCGTTCCGACGTCGTTGGGCCGCAAGTCACCGTTCGCACCCGCACGTTCACGCCGGAGCCACGCCGCGGGGTCGGCGTCCTCTATCTTGTTCATGAGGGACTCCGAGTGGTGAGAGCGGCGGGGAATTTACCTGTCCGCCCCTGGGCCGTCGCGAGCCTGGGCGTGTGGGAACCACTTTGTTACGATACACTTTCGTGCTTGCAGGAGTGGGAGTGCGGCTTCCGACTGATGGCCGTGCATCTGGAATTCGTGGTTCTGGGGCCGCCGATCTCCAACCAGGGTAAGTCAAACCTTACTGTTTGGCGCGCGACCGTCGCGGGTCAGGCCCGGGATCAGTGGACCAGTCCGGTGTTGTCCGGGCCCCTGAAGGCGATAATCATCAACTTTCACGAGGGAAATAGCCCATCCGTAGATGTTGATAATATGTCGAAGCCGATCCTGGACGTAATGCAATCGATCGTCTACATCGACGATCGTCAAATCAGGCAGGCGCAGTTCACGCATCTCGAAATCGGGGCGCCTTTCTCGATCGTCGGAGTCTCCAAGATCATCGTGAACGCGTTCCAAGCAGGCACACAATTCGTCTACGTCCGTATCGAGGATCCAGCAGACCCATTCCCACTTCCGAAGTGATGCCATGGATACCGAACAACGGCTTAACCAGGTGCCGGATCGTTACCGTGAGCAAGGCTATCAGGTTGTCATCCGGCCCGGGCCCGACGATCTGCCTCCGTTCGCGAAGGACTTCGAGGTCGAGATCTTGGCGACTCGACAGGATGGTGGCGTCCTCGTCTCGGCAAAGGCGACCGCCGCAGAGTTCGAGGCCGACCGTGAGCTTTCAAAGTATGCAGAGATCATCGAGAAACAGCGCCGGCTGGCGCTACGACGTCTTCGTCCTGGGACCGCCTCCGCTGCCGTCTTATATGCCTGCCGCGAACGAAGCGACCGAAGCGGAAATCAACAGGGCATTGGGCGATGCCGATCGACTTCTTCAAGCTGGTTACATTCCGCAATCCGTCATCGCCGCATGGGCGGCGGCGGAATCAGCGATGCGACACAGGCTTCGGTCCCAAGGGAGCCGAGCGGGCTGGGGAACACCGCCTCGAACCATGCTCAACGAGCTGGTCTCGTCGGGGATGCTCTCGGGTAGCGATTTCCGCAAACTCGAAGACCCGTCCCACTTGAGAAATGTGATCGTCCACGGATTCTCAGTGCCCGACATCGATCCCGGTGTTGTACCGTTCCTCACCGGTGCAGCCCGACAGCTCATGGCGGAGTCAAACTCGGCGTAGCACGTCCGTAACCCGCGGCGCTAGCTCGGAGGTATAAGCATTGAGGGCGCCTATCTCTGCCTTTTGCCGAGCACTTAATCGGTCAATTAACGCAAGCTCGAAATCAACGCAGATTACCGTGGGGGGGCAAATCGCGACCGGTAGTGGCGCTTTCGAGATGTTTGCCGTGTGGTAACAAACGCAGTTGTGAATTTCTCAACGCACGAGGACATGTCGACTCTGGCCCGGTGCATCGCGAGGATCGGCGAAACCGAGTATGAATCAGACCTACCACGAACTACTCACTCGTGTCGAACGGCTTTCGATGCAGGTCCACGAGCTGCGAGACGAGGTCAGGCAGGCGGTCACGATCGCCGAGCTGGATCCTCAGATGTCGCTGATGCGGCGCGCAGGGCCCTGGAGTTCATGGTCCGTGAGGTTTTCGAGCGGCGCGTAGGACAGCGCGCCGGTACCCAACCGCTCGAGAACCTCCTCCAGAGGATCGTCAAGGATGGTTTCCGTCCTCGACGTGTGGCGGCGTACGCCAACACAGTCCGCGAGTTGGGCAATCTCGGCGCACACAGCTTCGGCGAGCGCGTAAGCCAATCCGATGTGCTGTCGTCGTTGACCCAGCTCACGGTGATCCTGGATTGGTATTTTCTCGAGGAATGGCCCCTCCGCGAACCAGCAGGCGTCCTCCTCGATCCAAGCGTGGGATCGGAGCCAGACCACAGTCCGTTGACACAGGCCAGTCCGGGTGAGGCGCCGTCTCGCGGCTCTCCGTCCGACTCGACGAAAACGCCACACCGCGAAAACACTTCAACCTCCGACTCGGCTGAGGAAATGGTAGTTCCCGCGCGGGGCGAACCCGCACCGAAACCATCGACAGAGATAGTGGGTAGCGGGCGCCCGTCACTGGTTGGGCAAACGCAGGCCAATAGCGCGCAAAGGACCGCGGTTACGTCCGCAGAATTTCTTCGAAAACGACCGCAACAAGGAACTCCTCCTGGCGGCGCTCCTGGTTCTTCCAAGACGCAACCAGTGCCAGTGACCACTCAGCTTCGGCCGAGTCGAATTTGGGATGGGAAGGCGAAAGCCGTGGCGATTCTGTGCGCCTGTGCGATCCTGGCGTCCCTCGTGATCGCCACATTCAGCGAATTCCGTGCTCACCCTTCTTTGGTTTTCGCTTTTACCTTCCTCGCCACAATTTTCAGTGTCCCGCTCGGTATCGTGGTCAGGTTACTTGGAGGGTGGCTGCACGACATGGTGAAACCCGAACGTAAGCAGTTGTAGGGTTTCAGTTGAAGACCCGCCGCCGTTGATCGCCTGGACTTTTCATCAGTCGAGCTCGCTTCTCGATTCTTGCGACCCTCCTCAGGGAGCAGCAGAGACGTGTCGGACGACGCACCACCCGTTCCTGGGGTCAGACGTATTTTCAATTTAACGAACTTGGATTACCCGGCTTCCTCCAAACTCCGCCTCAAGGCCCCTCCACGTCTCGCAAACTCTCGCAACGGTTGTTTCCCTAACATTGCCCCGAGTGCTCAGTCGGTATGATCCCTGTCCACGACAGCATTAACGATTGCCTCCGCCCATTCCCTATCTTCCTCACGAAGAACAGGGGCCGGCACTCGATAATTGATCCGCCGGCGAAACCGCCCCCGTTCGTAGGCCGCAGCAAAAACAGGACCGAGTTCGATCACAATGTCCGGGTCCGGGTCACGTAAGGGAACCGGGAGGCTCGGCAACGGCTGCCTGAGATTCCAGGAAAAAACCTGACAATCCGGGCGGTGCTCGCCGCGGGCGACGAAGTAGTAATAGTCAGCAGGCGGTAACGGTCGTTGCATTGGTAAGCGATGCCCGCCTTGCAGCAGGTCCAGCTCCGCCAGATGTACGTCTTGATGGAGCAATGCCATCCGCTTGGCCAGGTACTCGGTACGACCCGGATACGCTTTGTTGGCCGGCGACAACAACTCCAGCACTGCGACGAGGGATCGATCAGGATGGTACAGAATCTCGATGTATGATTCGCGCGGCCCCTCCAGAAACATCAAGGGGATCGTGACAGGTTCCAGTGTCGCGCGTCCGCCGGCCGAAGGCGCAGCGACTCGAGAGCACGGGCTCGCCCTGGGTGACCGCCACATCGGGGTACCCAAGCCTGCGGGCCTCCGGGTCGTGATCGATCAAGTAAACCCGCTCGCCAAGACTGGCTTCATAATGCGGGGGCAAAGCATCCGCAACTGCCTCGCACCAGCAGTTCACGAACCGCGAGTGGAAGTCCAGCCAGTAGGCAGGGTGTTCCAGATAAGGGTCCATCCCCGGAAATGGTGAGGTCACAATCAATTCCTTTCGTTTTTCTTGCCCTTGCTCCCTAGCCTACCGCAAGGGCGGCGACGCGAAACAGAGTTTCCAAAAAGAACATCCGTCGGCGTGAGCGCCGGCACGGTCCGATTGCGCATGGTTATACCGACGTCGCATGGCGTCGCGAACCAGATCGCTACCGCGGGCAGGCACGCGTCGTACTGTTTTCACGGCACAGCCCCGATCACGACCCGCACCGTCTGACCAAGTCGGAGCTGCGGTAGGGGCGGCTCGAGCTCGATCAGGCACTCGAGGGTGCGCACGTCGCTGAACTGAGAGGGGTCGTCCAGCACCTTACGGCGTTCCGCATACCATCCGGCCAGGCGAGTGACCCGGCCGCGCCAGGAAAGCGTGCGATCAGATTCGTCGCCCACCAGGGCGGGTGCCCCTTCCTTTACCCGACCGGCAAACTCTTGCTCGACCGAGGCTCGGATAATCTTCGGGCCCGTGGCGGCGAACAGCACGGCCGGTTGACCCGGTTGGCCGCTCACGACGTCGCCCGGACCGACGAGGATGCGCAAGACCGTTCCGGGCCGTGGAGCTTTCAAACGGTATTCGGCCAGGATCAGTCGCGCCTGGTCGCGCCGGGCCTCGGCCGCCTTCAGCTCGTGCTCTGCGCGACGGATCTCAATCTCGACATCCTGCGCCTCGATCTCCGCCAGCCGCTTGGTCTCGGCCTGCTCGAGGGCTTCCATCTCGCGGATCTTCTCGTCGTTGATGGCCAGTTCGGATTGAGGCACGACGACCGAGCGAGCCACCTTTTCGTCACGAGCGCGGGCCAGGCGGGCAGCAGCCACCCGGCTGGCCATGGCGTCGCGCGTGGCATGCTGCACGGCGACCCGTAGTGCATGCAGCTCGGGCTGCTTGCTCGCCCCGCGCAATTGAAGTCGGGCCAGCTCGACTCCAACCTCGGCCTCGGTCAGCTTGCTGCGTGCGATCGCATCGTCCAGGCGCAGCAGCTCGGTTCCCTGGGCAACCTCCTGGTTCTCGGTCACCAGAACCTCGTTCACCCGGCCTGGCTGCAACGGATAGAGCGAGGCGACTCCGTGCTCGAGTCGCCACCGTCCCGAAGCAGACCACGCTTTCCTCGGCTTCCTCGGCCGGCGGCGGACTTTGAGTGCGACGGTCCAGCCGACCGCGCCGCCAGACGGCTGAACCATAAAGCGCCGGTAACAAGAGCGGTCCCGGCAGCGATCCCGATCACGCTCCAGAGCAGCCGGCGCGCAGGCGCGAAAAGTGTCATGAGGGTAACTCCACAGGCGAAGGCGCTCGCTCGTCTGAAAAGCGTCCGTCGACCAGGTGCAACACGCGGTCGGCATACGGCAAGAGCCGGGGATCGTGGCCGACCAGGAACAACACGGCCCCGCTGTCGCGGCCGGCCGAGCGCAACAGACGAATGACCTGCTCGCCATGCGCCCAGTCGAGCGAGCCGGTAGGCTCGTCGGCGAAGCAGAACTGCGGCCTCTTTAACAGTGCCCGTCCCACAGCCACGCGCTGCTTTTCCCCGCCCGAAAGCTGATCGGCGGGCAGATCGCGCGCGGCCGCCCAGGCCGAGCTGGTCGAGCATCTCGGCCACACGGCGGCGAGCCTCATGACGCGAGCGCGCTCACCCCACCGAACGACCATTTCCAGTTGCTCGCAGGCCGAGAGCGACGGAAACAGATTGAAGCCCTGGAAGACGAATCCGAAATGCTGCCGCCGGAACTGCTCGCGGGCTCGTTCGCTCATGCGCCACAGGTCGTGTCCCAGCACCGTCACCTGGCCGCGATCTGGCCGCAGCAGACCCGAGAGCACGGCCAGCAGCGTCGACTTCCCGCTGCCGGACGGGCCCATCATCAAGAGCGTTTCCCCTCCGCAGCTCGAGCGAGACATCGCAAAGCGCGCGCACCGTCCCCAGGCCCGAGCCGAACGAACGCTCCAGGTTGCGGGCGAAAAGGGCCGGCTCGGTCTGCGTGTGCATCAGACTGTCCTCTAGCGCAGGAGCGTGATCGGCTCCACCAGCCGCAGTGAGCCGCAGGGCGGCCAGGCCTGCGGCGAGGGCCATCACCAGCGTCAGACACGAGCCGAGGGCGAACAGCCACGGTGGCAAATGCACGCGGGCACCGGCGACGTCGCCCCCGGCCGTGGCCGCGACAATCAAGGGGACTGCCAGCGCGATCCCCGCCAGGCCGACCCAGAGCGATTGCGCCATCACCATGCCGGCCATCCGCCAGCGCGGAATTCCAAGGGCGCGGAGCACCGCGAGCTCACGCAGCGACGCGGCCGTCGCCCCGTATAACGTCTGACTGGTAACCGCCAGTCCAACGAGCAGACTGAGCAACGCTGTGAACCCCATCCCGCTTCCGGCCGCTGTGTGCGTGGTCCAGTAGATCTGCGTGCGCGCCGAGAATTCGTCCCGGGTAAACGCCGACAAGTCGGACCGCACTCTCAACCGCGCGGCAACCGCCGCGGCGTCGCCCGCGCGGCGGCAGCGGCCCAGGATGTACATCGTGTGGCCGGGGTAGTCGTGGAACAGCGGTTGCACCTGATAGGCCGTCCGCAGCGAACAGAACACATAAGGCGGCCCCAGGCTCTTGACGCCCTTTAGCAGCCCGACAACCCGCACGCGCCGGCCCGCCACCTCGGCGACCCCGCCAATTCCCGAGACACCCAGCCGCTCGAGCTCGGTCTCATCCACCACGACTGACCCCGGCTCGGCCAGCAGCGTGCGCATTTGCGGCGTCAAGTCGCTGACGACGCCCAGCGCGTCTCGCTCGAGTCGCGATCCGATGACGCAGCAGACTTCAGAACCCCCCTGCGGTTTCCGCCAGTAGCTGAACCCGTAGAGATAGGGCTCGGTGTCGACCACTTCCGGGATGCTGGCCAGCCGGGAGCGCCACGACTCGGGGATCGGATAGCCTAACTCGATGCTCAGTACCTCGGGCGACGCGATCCAGATCTCGGCTGCACTATGGTCGATCGGTAGCGAAAGCACCGAAAGCGCGCCCAGGAGAAGGCCGACCTGAACCGTGATGAGCACGTCGCTGAGCGCGACCGCCAGCACCGCCGGCAAGTACCGGCGAGGCTCGCGCCAGATGATTTTGAACGAATAGGGCATGTCCGTCAGCCGCACCACGCTTGGGCGTGGTGATCGCCGCATTGCAGGGCACAGGCCTCCGCCAGGCCCGCTCTTCAAAGTTTCGGATTATACCACGCGGAGGGAAGCGCCTCCCCGTGGACTTCCCAAATCCCGTGTGCGCTCGTTCCGGAATTGCCGAAGATTCCAAGGGCATCCTCCTCACGTGATGCTTCGACGTCGTCCCAAGGTTAACGTCGCCACTTCCTTTTGACACGGATGTGGCACGAAACCTGCAAGACGAAGCTCACGTAACCTGTGCGGAGTCGGTTGAGTATGACAATGCGCGACGGTAACGGTGAAGGGCCGGCCCTTCCCTCACCGGCGACTGGCCTTGAGCCTCCAGAACCCATTGCCGTCGTTGGCATCGGCTGCCGCTTTCCTGGCAGGGCGAACGACCCGGAGAGCTTCTGGAGGCTGCTGGAATCGGGCTCCGATGCGATCACCGAGATTCCACCAGACCGCTGGGCCCTTGGCGCGTTCTTTGATCCGGATCCTTCGAGGCCAGGTAAGATTTACACCCGCTGGGGCGGTTTCATCGACGGGATCGACCGCTTCGACGCCGATTTCTTCGGTATTTCGCCCCGCGAAGCCGCCCGCATGGACCCGCAGCAGCGCATCCTTCTCGAAGTGGCCCACGAGGCGATCGAGGACGCCGGCCTGCGCCTGGAAACAATCGCCGGCAGCCGGACCGCTGTCTTCGTAGGGATATCGAGCTTCGACTACTCCGTCCTGGAAACAAGCTTCCGTGACCGCGCCACGATCGACGCCTACTGCAACACGGGCGGCTCGCTGTCGATCGCCGCGAACCGGATCTCGTACTGCTTCGACGTGCGCGGGCCCAGCGCCGCGGTCGACACAGCCTGCTCGTCGGCGCCATGGCTGTCCACCTGGCCTGCCGGAGCATCTGGCACGATGGCTGCCCGTTGGCCCTGGCGGGCGGCGTCAATGCACTTCTCCTGCCCGATTGGTACGTCGGCTTCTGCCGGATGGGAATGCTGTCGCCGGATGGGCGTTGCAAAGCCTTCGATGCCTCTGCCTCGGGCTTCGTGCGCAGCGAAGGCGCCGGCATCGTCGCCCTCAAGCCCCTGCGCAGGCTTGCCGATGGCGACCGCGTTTACGCGGTCATTCGCGGCAGTGCCACCAACCAGGATGGGCGCACCCCCGGCATGACGATGCCGAGCCAGGAGGCCCAGGAATCATTGCTGCGCGAGGCTTGCCGGTCGGCCGGCGTGAGTCCGGCGACGATCCAGTACGTCGAAGCCCACGGCACCGGCACTCAGGTGGGAGACCCAATCGAGGCCCGCGCTCTCGGAACGGTGTTATCGGGTGGCCGGTCAGAGCAAAAACCTTGCTTGATCGGCTCGGTGAAAACGAACATCGGCCATCTCGAGGCCGGGGCCGGCATCGCCGGGCTGATCAAGGTCGCGCTGGCGCTCCACCATCGCCGCATCCCCGCTAACCTGCATTTCGAGCGGCCGAATTCGGAGATCGACTGGCGTGCTCTGCGCCTTCGCGTGCCCACGAGCACCGAGCCCTGGCCCGATGGCGACAGCGGCCTCGCGCTCGCGGGAGTCAATGCGTTCGGATTCGGCGGCACCAATGCACACGTGGTCTTGCAAGAAGCACCCCGTCCCGCTAGTCCCACGACCACTCCACTCTCCGGGAACCACAGCACGGCTTCGCCAGTCGTGATGGGCGCGCCGCGTGCCTGGCTCGTCCATCTCTCCGCCCGCGGACCTTTGGCGCTGGCCGCCACAGCCCGGTCGTGGGATCAATACCTCGCCCAGTGCCCGGACGACGTCTCACTCGAAGAGATTGCTGTGAGCGCCTCCTCCGCCGCACCCATCATGATCATCGCCTGGCCGTGGTGGCGCACTCGAAGCAGGAACTGGCCACGCGCCTGAGGGATTATGCCCAGCATGGAGTGGCCCCGGGCGTGGCCCACGGGCGAGCACAGGCCGGTCGTCTGCCGCGAATCGCCTTCGTCTGCTCGGGGCAGGGGCCCCAGTGGTGGGCGATGGGTCGCCAGCTACTGAATGCGGAACCAGCGTTCCGCGCCGCCATCGAGCGCCGTGGTGCAATCTTGGAGCGGCTCGCCGGCTGGTCGTTGCTCGACGAGTTCACCGCCCCTTTGTCGTGCTCGCGCATGGACGATACCGCAGTCTCGCAGCCCTGCATTTTCGCGCTACAGGTCGGGCTCGCCGAGCTTTGGGCCTCATGGGGCGTGCGGGCCGAGGCACTGGTCGGGCACAGCGTCGGCGAGGTCGCAGCCGCATTCCTCGCCGGAGTGTTCTCCCTGGAGGACGCGGTAAGAATCATTTATCACCGCGGACGCACCATGAGCCTCGCTCCAGAGCGCGGCCGGATGCTCGCCGCCGCCATTTCGGCGGAGGCAGCCCGCCAGCTCGTCCACCCGTATGGCGACCGCGTCGCACTGGCTGCCGTGAACAGCCCGGCCTCGGTCACCCTGTCGGGCGAAAGTGCGGCGCTCGAAGACCTCGCAGACCTGCTCGAAGCGCGCGGTATATTCTGCCGATTCCTCAAGGTCCAGTATGCCTTCCACAGCGCTCAGATGGATCCGATCCGCGACGATTTGCTCGCCGCTCTCGAGGGCATAGAGCCCCGGGCTGCGAGCTTGCCCATGTTCTCGACCGTCACGGGCCAGGCGATCGCAGGGCCGGAGCTTGGTCCGGAATACTGGTGGAACAACGTCCGCCTGACTGTGCGTTTCGCCGACGGCGTCGAGCGCTTGATCGAGCGCGGCTGCGACACAGTGATCGAGCTGAGCGCGCATCCGGCGCTGGCGGCCGCAGTGACCGAGTGCCACCAGTCTCGGGGGGAGAAGTCGACCGTACTGCCGTCCCTTCGCCGCCAGGAGGACGAGCGGGCCACGATGCTACTCTCGCTCGGTGCGCTCTACTGCGCTTGGCCATCCGGTCGATTGGAACGCATTCTCGAGCAGGCCGCGCCGGTTCATCCGCCTGCCGCTCTATCCATGGCAGCGCGAGCGGTTCTGGCATGAGGCCGATGAATCGCGCGTGTCGCGTCTGAACGTGCCGGCCCACCCGCTGCTCGGGGTCGCGCAGGGTGAGCCCCGGCCCGCATGGGAGGCTCGCCTCGACTTGTCCCTCGCCCCCTACCTTGCCGATCACCGTGTGCAGCACTTGGCGATCATGCCCGCGGCGGCCTACCTGGAGATGGCCTTCGCGGCCGGCCGCGAGGCGTTCGGCTTGATCGGTTGCGAGTTGCGGGAAATCACCTTCGCCAATCCGTGCTTCCTCACCCCCGATAAACCCCTGCGTCTCAAGACGACTCTTGACCCGGATTCAGGAAAGTTGCAGGTTCACACGCATCCCGTCCAGGGCGACGACGAATGGACGGTCCACCTCACTGCCGCCGTGAATCCCCGCACCGCGGCGGCCCGCGAGATCGGTCTCTCGTTCGAGGCGATTCAGAAGCGCTGCCCACGCGAGTACACGCACGAAGAGTGCTACGACTACCTGCGCGAGCTCGGCCTCGACTACGGCCCGGCGTTCCGGGGCATCGAGTGTATCTGGAAGGGAGACCGAGAGTCTCTCGGGCTCGTCGTGCTCGTCGATTGCCTGGAACAGGAAAGCGACGCGTACCTGTTCCCGCCGGCCTTGCTCGATGCCTGTCTCCAGGTGAGTGCCGGCGCCGATGAAGATTTTACCAAGGAAAAATCCGGCCTGTACCTGCCCCATACAATCGCGGCTGTGCGGCTCCTCCGCCGGCCCGGCCGTCGCGTGTGGGTGCACACGCGGTTGCTGGAAAAGACGCGACACTATTCGTCAGCAGATGTCGATATCTACAACGAAGACGGCCTGCTCTCGGCAACGGTGCGCGGCCTGCGCGGTCATCGCGTCGCGGGCGGCCATGAGGATTCGATCGACGACTTGCTCTATGCCGACGAATGGCGCCCGCTAGCGCCATTGGAACCAGATACTTGGCCCGAACAGGCAAGCTGGCTGATCTTCGCTGACGAAGGGGGCACGGGAACGCGGCTTGCGATCGAGCTTCGCGCTCGGGGTGATTTATGCACCATCGTTCACGCCGGCCCCGCTTTCGAGCAGTGCCTCGAGGAAGAATTTCGGATCAATCCCGACCGGCCCGAGGATATGCTCTCGCTCGTCCAGGCGATCGCAGCGGTCGATCGAGCGCCGTGCCGCGGCGTCGTCCATCTATGGAATCTGGACGCGCCTGGGTCGGATGGGCTCAGCGCGAATGAGCTCAACTCGGGCCGCCCTGCCCGGATTGCTAAGCGTGGTGTCGCTCATCCAGGCGCTGGAACGCACCGCCCCCGAAATGTCTGCGCGGCTGTTCCTGGTGACGCGGGGTGCGCAGTCGGTCCTTGACGGTGGCGAGCCAGTGGCCGTCGCCCAGGCGCCGGTCCTCGGGCTCGGGCGAGTCATCGCCGGCGAATGCGCCAGGGTGCGCACCAAGCTCGTCGACCTCGATCCGCAGGCGCCCGGCGTCGAAGTGGATTTACTGCTTGAGGATATCCGCAGCGCGGACGAGGAGGACGAGGTCGCCTGGCGGGGTTCCCAGCGGTATGTGCGTCGGTTTGTCGCCACCCCGGCGGTTCCGACCGCACTGGCGCGCGGGCCCGCCAAGCCCGGCTCGTTATACCGGCTGGCGGTGCGCCAGCCCGGCACGCTCGATGGGCTGGTCCTGGAAAGTTCACGGCGGCGGCCGCCGGGTGCGGGAGAGGTCGAGATCGAGGTCGTCGCCGCCGGAGTAAACTTCAGTGACGTCATGAAGGCCCTGGGAATGTACCCTGGCCTGCCCGACGGGCCCGTGCCGCTCGGTGCCGAGTGCAGCGGCCGGATCACGTCGGTCGGCGAAGGCGTGAATGAATTTCGAAACGGCGACGACGTGCTGGCGGTCGCCGGCTTCGCCTTCGGCAGCCACGTCGTCACCAGGGCCGAGCTGGTCGCCCTGAAGCCGGCGCGGCTCAGCTTTGAACAGGCTGCGGCACTGCCAATCGCGTTTCTCACTGCCAGCTACGCGCTCGATTACCTCGCCCACCTCGCCCCGGGAGAGCGCGTGCTCATCCATGCGGCATCCGGCGGCGTTGGCCTCGCCGCGATCCAGATTGCCCGCCGCGCCGGAGCCGAGGTCTTCGCCACCGCTGGCACGCCCGAGAAGCGCGAGTACCTGCGGGCGCTGGGAATCGAATGCGTCGCCGATTCGCGATCGCTCGACTTCGCCGAAGTCGTCATGGCTCACACCCTGGAGCGCGGCGTCGACGTGATCCTCAACTCCTTGCCCGGCGCGGCCATCCCGCGTGGAATGTCCATCCTCGCCGACTACGGCCGCTTCCTCGAGATTGGCAAGCGCGACATCTATCAAAACGCCCGGCTGGCCCTGGAGCCGTTCCGCAAAAACCTCTCGTTCTTCGCGATCGACCTCGACCGGGTGATTCGGGAACGGCCCGCTCTGCTTGGTACCATGCTGCGCGACATCGTGCAGCGTGTGGGCTCAGGCGACCTCGAGCCGCTGCCCGTGCGCAGCTCGCCGGTCAGCCAGGCGGTCGAGTCTTTCCGCTTCATGCAGCACGGCCACCACATCGGCAAGATCGCCCTGACTTTCCGCGATTCGACCGTCGCGACAGTGCCCGTCGAGGATGAGCCGCTAGCGTTTCGCGCGGATGGCAGCTATCTCATCACCGGCGGGCTCGGCGGTTTCGGGATGGCCGTCGCCCGCTGGATGGCCGCGAGGGGTGCCGGCACGCTCGTGCTCTGTGGGCGGCGCGCGCGCCAATACCCCCGATGCAGCTCACGCGATCGCCGAGCTCGAGGAGAAGGGCGCCCGGGTCGTCGTGCATGCGGCCGACGTCTCGAACGAATCCGACGTGGCCGCGGTACTCGCCGCCCTCGACCGCGACTTGCCGCCGCTTCGCGGCGTCGTGCACGCTGCGATGCTCCTGGACGACGCGCTCGTGACGAACCTTGACCGCCACAGAATGCAAAAAGTGCTCGCGCCGAAGCTCCGCGGCGCCTGGAACCTGCATGCGCAAACCGCGGATCGCTCGCTCGATTTCTTCATCATGTTTTCGTCGATCGCGAGCGTATTGGGCCATGCGGGCCAGGCGAACTATGCGGCGGCGAATGCGTTCCTGGATGCCCTCGCCTGGTATCGGCGTGGCCGCGGGCTGCCCGCGCTCTCCATCAACTGGGGTCACCTGGGCGAGGTCGGATACATCGCCCGCCACCCCGACCTGGCCGAGCGCCTGGAGCGGCAGGGCGTCTTGAGCTTGACTGTACCTCAGGCGCTGGCCGGCCTCGAACGAGCGATCGCGCGGCAGCACGTGCAGGTGAGCGTGATGCGCGCCGATTGGTCGCGCTGGCACGGCCCCGGAGTCACGGCTCGCCTATCGCCGCGATTCGCCCACCTGTTCAGCCGGGGTGACTCAGGCCCGGCCCGGCCAGCCCCCGCGGCGCTGCCCGCGCGCGAGCTGATCCTGGCAGCCGATTCTGCCGGACGCGCGCAATTGCTCGACACGCTGGTTCGCGATAAGGTTGCGCATGTGCTCGGGACGTCTCCGGACCGACTCGACGGCGACAGGCCGCTCTTGCAGCTCGGCGTCGATTCACTCATGGCCGTCGAGCTGCGCAACTGGCTCGAAGGCGAACTAAGGGTCGACTTACCGATCGTTGCGCTGATGCGCAGCCCCAGTGTCTCGGGTCTCGTCGAGCTCCTCGTCGAGCGACTGGAGACGCGAGGAAAGTGCACACCCGACGAAGCAGCGACTGGCGGCGCCGCAAGCAGGCCGCCGAACAGTCGCAATGGCCACGCGCGACTGGCGCTGGAGGAGACTCGGGCGACACTGCGCCTTCACGGATGACCTCTCGGGCGAGCAGGTCGATGCCCTGCTGACCTCGCTGCTGGAAGGAAAATCCCCTCTCAATGGTCGCTAAAGACATGATAATCACACCGGATAGTCGCCTTTCGCTCCGCGAAAGTGTGTCCCAGCGCCTCAATAGTCGCTAACGACATGACAATCACACAGGACGCGCTGGCCGGGCTGTCGCTCGCCGAGAAGCGCGCGCTACTGTTAGAGCTGCTCCAGAAGTCCCAGGATAACAGGACGGTATTCCCGCTCTCGCATGGCCAGCGTGGCCTTTGGTTCCTGCACGAGCTGGACCCGCACAACCCGGCGTACAATATCTGCCACGCGTCGCGGTTCCGGTCGCCGCTCGACCTGCCGGCGTTTTGCCGGACCCTGCGCAAGTTGATCGACCGCCACCGAAGTCTGCGAACGACCTTCGAAGTGCACGACGGCGTTCTGCGCCAGCGCGTTTCCGATCAGCCGCCGCTGCCGCTCGAGGTGATCGAGGCGTCATCGTGGACTGAGGCTGCCCTGCTCAAGCGACTGGAAGCGGAAGCCGACCGCCCGTTCGACCTGACGCAAGGACCGCTCCTGCGCATGCACCTCTTCCGCCGCGCGCCGACGATCACATCTTCCTGCTCGCTGCGCACCACATCGTCGGCGATTTCTGGTCCCTCGTACTCGTGATCGCCGAGATGCAGGCGCTCTACCCTGCCGAGTGCGAAGGTCGGACAAAATCGCTGGCGGCTCCGGCCCGGCAGTACTCTGACTTCGTCCGTTGGCAGGCCGAGCTGCTGGCCGGTCCGGAGGGCGAACGGTTGCGCGGCGTACTGGGAGCGCCAGCTCTCAGGCGCGCCGCGGGTACTCGACCTGCCGACCGACCGGCCCCGTCCGCCCGTCTTCTCCCGGCGCGGCGGAGCCGTCACCTGGCGGCTCGAGCCGGACGTGGTTCGCCGGCTCAAGGCGCTGGCGGCGGCCGAGGCGACCACGCTCTACGCAGTGCTGCTGGCCGCATTCCAGGTGCAGCTCTTCCGCTACACCGGCCAGGAAGATTTCCTGATCGGCTGCCCGTTCGCCGGCCGGAGCCGGTCGGAATTCGAGTCCGTCGTCGGCTACTTCGTCAACATGTTGCCGCTGCGCGCCAGCCTGGCCGGCGACCCCGACTTCACCGCGCTCCTGCGGCGCACGGGCGGCACCGTGCTCGATGCGCTCGAACACCAGGATTATCCGTTCCCGCTGCTGGTGGAGCGGTTGAAGATCGACCGCGATCCCAGCCGCACACCCCTGGTGCAGGTCTCGTTCACACAGGATAAGGCTCACAGTTCGCACCAGTTCGGGGAGTGGCGTTTTTTTGTCCCGCCCTCCGGCGCCATGCTCAGCCTCGGAAGCCTGCGCGTCGAGCCGTATTATATCGAACAGCACTCCAGTCAGTGCGATCTCGAGGTGGTGTTCGAAGAAGGGAACGGCTGCGTCGAGGGGATGCTTCGTTTTAACCACGATCTGTTCGAGACCGAGACGGTGCAGCGGATGGTCGGCCATTTTCTCACCATCGCCGGCGGCATCGCCGACAACCCGAACCGCAAGGTCAGCTCGCTCCCCTGGCTGACGGAAGCCGAGCGCCGGCTGGTGCTTTTTGACTGGAATTGCACGAAGACCAACTTCGACGAGGGATCGTGCCTGCACCACTCGTTCGAGCAGCAGGCTCGCTCCACGCCCGATGCCATTGCGCTCTCGAGTGGTGCGCGGCGGCTCACCTACGCCGAGCTGGAAGGGTGGTCGAACCGGCTGGCACACCGCCTGCACCGTCGGGGGGCCGGGCCGGGCACCCTCGTTGCATTGTGTTTCGAGCGCTCGCCCGAGATGATCGTCGCGGTCCTGGCCACCCTCAAGGCCGGTTCGGCCTTTGTCCCGCTCGATCCTGCGGCCCCCGCTGCCCGGCTGCGTATGATCCTGGCCGATACTCGGCCGTGCTTGCTCTTGACCCGGCGATCACTGTGCGACCGCCTCTCCGGGTTCGACACCACCGTTCTCGACATGGACGAGCCCCTGGGCGACCTTGGGACCGACGAGGCACGACGGCCGCCGGAAAGCGGCGTGCGGTGCGACGATCTGGCTTACGTGATGTACACGTCGGGATCCACAGGCCGGCCCAAGGGGGTCATGGTCGAGCACCGGGCCATCTGCAACACGATCCAGTGGCGCCAGAAGGACCTGACGATCCGTGCCACCGATGTCGTCCTCAACAATTTGAATTACACGTTCGACCCGTGGCTCGCGCTCACGTTCCCGACGCTGGCATCCGGCGCTCGGATGGTCCTGGCAGAGCCCGGCGAAGAGTACGACCCGCACCGGCTGCTCGAGCGCGCCGTGCTGGAAAGCGTGACGATTTTCGAATCAACACCTGTCCTCCTGCGGCGTGATGCTCGACGATCCGCTCTTGAAAGCCTGCCGATCTCTGCGCTGGGTTTGTTGCGGCGGCGAGTCGATGCCGCCGGACCTTCCACCTCGCCTGTTCGCTTTGCTCGACGTCGAGTTGTACAACCTGTACGGCCCCACCGAGACTGCCGTGGACGCCACCTGGTGGACCTGTCCTCCCGGCGACCTCCGGTCGCCCGTTCCGATCGGCCGGCCTATTTCCAATGCGCAGGCCTACATTCTCGACCAGAGCGGCCAGCCCGTTGCTCCCGGCATTCCAGGCGAGCTCTATATCGGGGGTGCAGGGCTGGCGCGGGGATACCTGAACGCTCCCAGCCTGACAGCCGAGCGATTCATTGCGAACCCGTTCAGCCAGGCCTCCGACGCGCGGCTGTACCGGACGGGCGACCGGTGCAGATGGCTTGCCGGCGGCGTGATCGAGTTTCTGGGAAGGCTCGACCACCAGGTCAAGGTTCGCGGCCACCGCATCGAGCTGGGCGAAGTGGAATCAGCGCTGCTCGCTTTTCCGTCACTGCGCGAGGCGGCCCTCGCCGTCGCCGCGGGCACATCCGGCGCTTCGAGGCTCATCGCCTATATTGTCGGCCATGCCGGCGCCGAGCCGCTCTCCGCCGGGCCGCTCAGACGCCACCTGAAGGATCGCCTGCCCGAATTCATGGTCCCGGATCTTTTCGTCACTCTCCCAGCATTGCCCCGCACCAGCAGCGGCAAGGTCGACCGCGCCGCCTTGCCCGCACCGCCGCGCCAGCGGAATGCGACCGCTCGGCTCTACGTCGCGCCGCGCACGGCCCTGGAGGAATTCCTGGCGGGCCTGTGGCGCGAGGTGTTGCAAGTCGATCAGGTCGGCACGATGGACAACTTCTTCGAGCTGGGCGGCAACTCGATCGGATGTGCTGTGCTCGTCAACCGGCTCCAGAAGCAGATCGGGCACCGCGTCTCGGTGATCGCACTCTTCGACTCGCCGACCGTGGCCGGCCTGGCGCATTACCTGGGCCAGGCGTGCCCGGACGTGGTGCGCCGAGTCTTCGGCCCCGCTTCGCTCGATGAGGAACCTGCGCTCGACGTCGCTTCGCGATCCGAGTCGTCCCCCGCGCGTCATCGGCCCGGGCCGCGCGAGCTCGTCGTCGCGCTTCAGGAAGAGGGTGCCGCAACGCCCTGGTTCATGGTTCATCCACCGGGCGGGATCGTGGTGTGCTACCAGGCCCTGGCGCAGCGGCTTGGCCTTGAAAGGCCCTTCTACGGAATCCGATCACGTGGGTTGCACGGCGAGCCGGACCTTCCCGCGCGGCTCGAGGACATGGCTGCCGAGTACGTGGCCGCGGTGAAGGAGATCCAGCCGCGCGGGCCTTATCTGTTCGGCGGCTGGTCTGCGGGCGGACTGGTGGCCCTCGAGATCGCCCAGCAGCTTCAAGCGCAGGGCGAGTCGATCCTGATGCTCGCCTTGCTCGATACGATCCCCGAATCGACCGATGATCCCAACTGGGCCGACAGGCCGGGAATCGAATATGGCCTGGATCTCTCGCTCGAGCAGCTCTCGCGGCTCGGCCCGGACGAACAGCTCCCCTACTTGTGGCAGCACGCCTTGAAGCTGGGATTGATCGAATCGAGCCTGCCGCTGGACCTCGTCCACCAGGTCATCGACGACCTCAAACGCGTCTTCCACCATCACATGGTGCTGACCGACCGATATGTGCTCAGTCGTTATCCGGGGCGAATCACGCTGGTTCGCCCCTCCGACTCGCCGATTGCGATGAGCGCGCGCCACGACCGCGGCTGGGGCAGCCTCGCCGCCGGTGTCGACGTCCATTTCGTCCCCGGCCAGCACCACAGCATGGTTCAGGAACCCCACGTCGAGGCCCTGGCGCGCACCCTCGCCACCTGCGCGCCACGCCGAGGAGAGCGAGAAGAGGTCGGCGATCCTTCATGGATGTCGGGCTGCGAGCTGCGCAACAAATGCTCACGCTGTTCGCGCAGCGGAAAAGTTCCCAGAAGGGCACGCGATTGCTTCCGAACGCCGATGAATTCCCCCTATGCCTATTGACAAATTAATTTTTCAATTGCACCCTGTTGCTGTTGACTGTTATTTGGGAGGGGGTGCGGCTGGTGGCGGTCTACGTTGGGCCGCTTGGCGTGCGCCACGATCTCGGAGGCGATCATGAAGGCGATTCTCTCAATGGCGATGGTCCTCGGCGTATGCGGCCTGGCGGCCGCGGCGGACGACAAGGTGGTGGATCCGGTCGGTACATGGAAGTGCGAGTATGAGATCGGCGGACAGCCGCGGACATCCACCTTGAAGATCAAGAAGGACGGGGACAACTTCGCCGGGACGATGAGCTGGCCCGGCCAGGACGAGACGAAGGTCAAGGACCTGAAGCTGAAGGACGGTGCGCTGACATTCTCCGCCGTGCGGAAGCTGGCGGGGATGGATGACGGCATCAACATCGACTACAACCTGAAGATTGACGGGGATAAGCTCAAGGGCAAGGGCTCGTCGGATTTCGGCGGCCAGAAGCAGGAATGGGATATCGAGGGCAAGAGGCAGAAGGACGATAAGTAGTAGTCGCGCAGTCTCAATCGCTCCGACGGCCCATGGTTGACGCGGGCCACGGTATCGTCCTTTCTTCGCCCCCGAAATGCGCGCTCCCCGTTGCTGCGCCGGTCAGCGACCTCGATATCTTTGACATCGTGATTTACCTCTGAGCGCCACGGGGAAATTCCCAAGCCATCCACCTCTCGGCCCGCGCAATCCTGTTTGCGAGGGCCATCGTCTGAGCCTTCTTCTGCGCGGCCGCATCGGGCACCTCTGCCAGCGCCAGCAGCTCGTTCACGACCCGCCCGGTCTTGCCCGAGGTCTTGAGCGTGCCAAGATGCACGCGGAACGGCTCGGAAACGGCCCGGCCAGATTGGACCGACGTTTCACGCAACAGCTCCAGAAGAGGCAACACGCTCGCAGTCGTCCTGTTCTCAAACGCCTCGTCAGCCAGCACGTGCTCAAGCGCCCGCGCGATCATGGCCGCGTGCAATGGGGACGATCGCGCGGCCTCGCCGAGTGCCTTCGCCCATCGCGGAGGTTTCACAAACGGGTCGGAGCGCGGCTCAATCGGTATCGTTTGGCTCATCACGGGTGGTCCCATCGACGTCTGGATTCGCAACTGCCAGGCAATGGCCATCGACTCGCCCAGATTTTCTCCATCGAGCCGCCCGTCGCTGATCGCCGCCACGAGCACGTCGGTCGCCAGCCCCGCGATCTCCGGCTGCTTCATGGAGAGCCCCACCGCCAGAACCAGCCGCGCCATCGGCCGCATCGGCACATCCGGGTTGAGAAGAGGGAGCAAAAATCCGCGCATCCCCTGCCAGTCCGAAGCCGACTCGCTCGCCTCGACTAACTGCGCTGCCCCCGCCGCAAAGAACGACTCGAGTGCCGCCGGCCAGAGCGATGCCGCGCTCGGCCACATCCCGGTGAAGAACCAACGTACGCAATGGAAGGAAACGGTCGGAAAGACCGGAAACCAGCCCATCCCCTCCGGAACGGCAGGCTCTCGGCTGATGTGCAGCTCGACATTGCCGCCCGTGCGACGCATCAATTGGTTACCGTCGATGTGATAAGCCGCAGCCCGTCCCGCGTCGGGCCCAAGTCGGGGATGCCGCGCCTCGACCGCCAGGTCGACGGACCACGGCGACCGGGCTCGCGCCGCAGCGACCCAAAGCGCCGCCGTCGGTCCGATTCTCTCACTCGGCGCGCGCCGAGCGCGTGCCGGATCGCCGCCCGCGCTCGCCCTCCAGGTCGCCGGCAGCCTCGAGCGCAGCCGATCGGTGATCGGGTGCCAGGCGCAGGATCGCGAGAACCAGGTCCATCGGCTCAATCGAGATCGCAAGCGCAGTGCGCTCACGATACCTTGCGACAAAGGTTCGCGGATCGATCCAGCCTCCGGCATGCGTCGGTGCCCAAAGCAGCGGAGCGGCTTCGGCCCGGGCGATTCGTCTTCCCAGCGCCGCTACCCAGTGTGAATTGAAGCCATCCAGAGCCCGGAATTTGTCGTAGGTCATCGGGTCGCTGACTTCTCCCGTCAGCCAGCTTCGCACGATCACCGCGAAATGGTGTAGCAGTTGATTCGACATCGTCGCGGGCTCGTCAAGCCGCCGCCGTAGCCGCGCCTCGAGCGGTGCCGTCTTCTTGTAAAAGTCGAACGACCGCCGGTCACAAAGCCGGGAAATCGCATCGACGGCACGATCGACGTCCTCGAGCGGAGTCATGTTTTCGACGAGCCGGGAGCACAGCTCGAAGAGCGCGTCCAGGTCGTCAATCGGCTCTAGCCGCTGGCCCGGGTCAAGCCGCGGTATTTCGGTCCCGTTGAAGCTCAGGGCGGGTATATCACTGCGCTGGCCGCGCACGGCGGCCAGTGCATCGCTCACGCCCGCCAGCGGCGCGAATCGCGCGTCGAGCGCTTCCGCTCGAGCCGAAAAGCTCGCCCAGATCATCCGTGCGTGGCTCCTCCGCGCGGTTCTCCTCGAGCTCGAGCCATGCCGCGAACCCGGCGGTGCGCGAGGCGGCGATCGAGTCGAGTCGAGATGCCAGCAGCTCACGGAGCTCCCTGTCCTCACGGTCGCCGTGGCGTTCAATAAACTCGAGAATCCCTTCCTGAACGTCGGCCGCTTCGTGAATCAATCCGTGCGCGGCGACGCGGACTGCGCGAGCCTTGAGCGCAGCGTCACCGCTTGAGCGCACGGCGAGATCAAGAAGCGCGAGAGCCTGCTTTACCGTCCCCTTCGTACGCGAATGAAACGCCGGTTCGACGCGATCGACCAGCGTGTCTGAGTCGAGCCGGTCCTCGCGCAGCAAGTCTTTGACCACCTTGAGTGCAAATGCGACTGTCGAATGATTCCGGCTGTTGAGAAAATCAACGTACCGCCCGGCACGAGCGCCGCGCTCTTCCGGCGTCGGCTCGAGCCGCTCGTGGAAAGCCACAAACCACCGCGCTCGCATCTCATGCATGTCGCGTGAAAGGCCGTCGAGCGTTGCGTCCAGAAGTCGTTCTCGCGAAAGCTTGCCGTCGCGGGCCAGCAGCGAGAGAGCTCCGTCCCACGAGTCCTCGGGCGGGAAAGCGTCCGTTTTTGAAGGGAGAAGATCGAGCGATTTCGGCCCGGGCTCGGTGTCAAACAGTCGCCAGATTTCATAATCGAGTAGACCCGGGTCAGCGAGCAGACGCTCAAGGAGCGTGCCGTGCGTGCTCGTTCCGGCCGTCATCATGGAACTCAGCATCCGATCGATATACCGCGGGCTTCGTGGCGGCTCGCAGTATCCTTCGCGCACCAACTGGCGAACAAGGTGCCATCGTAAGTTCAGAGTGTCTTCCTCGTCGCAGATGTGCTCGACAAGCTGGGGAAGCCACTCGGGCCGGCGATCGCTCAAGATGCGAAAGGAAGCTTCGTTCGAGGGCAGCCAGTGGGCCTTCACGCTCTTCCATTGATTGAACGAGGCGGTCGCGAGCACCGCCGCGCGCGCCGTACGGTAACGCGCCGCGCCCGCGGCGTCCATCTTGATTACCCGCAAGAGCTGGTGCGCCATCTCGCCGTCCATGTCCATGAACTGCGCCAGCCGCGCCGCCGTAACGGCTTTTCCCAGCGCCCGCAGCCTCGCCACCGCGGCGGCAGCAAGCTTTGCCCGCGCCGCTTCCGGCATCCCCCGGAACGCGTCGATGCATAATTCGATATTGCCGTTTTCGATGAGCGCTTCGAGCTCGTCCCGTGTCATTGGTCGCCCTCGTTCTCGATCGTCATCTGCACGGCGAGTATGTGCTTGCATGGCCCGCGGTCAGTGCGGTGCTTCGCATACCACGGGCAGGTACAGCGCTCCGAATCCGGACTGATGCGAACGATATGCTCGACCTCCGAACCGCGCACCGCGGCTTCGATCTGGCCTCTGTCGCGGTCGTTCCGCTCAATTCGAACTGCCCCGGTTGCGACCAGCTTCTTCGCATCGACCAGTCGAGGCTGGAGCGCATCGACCTTATCCAGATCGAACGGCAGCTCCCTGTGGAAATACGCCCCCTCGGCCAGGTCATACCCGACGAGGCCGCGCGCACCCAGTGCGGCGAGCGCGGCGACGATGTTGTCGCGCTGGAGCTCACACCGCGCCGCAACCGCGACCGGCTCGATCCGCCTATCCCAGTTGAGAGCGGCGCGCACGCGGGGCAGGGCTTCCTTCCAGCTCTCACCCGCGAGCTCGGCAAGCACCTGCCCCTCACCCGAAAACCCGCGCGACACATCGGGTGATAGCACGAGCGTGAACCTCGCCTCGTCAAGCACGAGCTCCCAGGCGCTGGCTTCGTTCTGAGTATCGGCGTAGATCCGCAGCATCTTCGCATGCCGCGCCAGGTCGTCGAGGATGTGCAAGCGCTGGACACCGCCGACGCGAATTCCGTCGCCAGCGGCAACCTGGCTCAGCCGCAACCCTCGCCCCGATGGCACGACATGACCGCTCGTTGTCGCCGAGCCTCTGGGCAATGACCGCAGGAACCGCGCGGCTTCAAAGCCAGGCACCTCGAGTTTCCGCACCATCCGTGCCTGGTACGCCTGAACTTCCACCAACCCTTTGAGCCAGCGCACCGGCAGCGCGACCTTGCGCTCGACGACCGAATCGCTTCCTCGACTCAAGCTCACGAGGTCGCTGCCAACCGCCAGCCCCACTCGATCGCTGTCGCGCACGCGGGCGAGCGCGGCGCGCATGGGCGCGTTGAAATCAACGTTCGTCGTGCCCCGGCCGTGCCACGTGCCGGCGATCGCGTCAGGTAGAAGGTCGACGCGCCCGTACGTGCTACAGCATGCCGAGAAGCCTTCAAATCGAAGCAGCTCCCCGCTCCCGGTGACAATCGGGTCCGCCAGCGCGAGTATCCGCGCGAGCGTGGCCGCCGGAATATGGAACCGCGACTGAACCACTTCAACCAGCGTTCGCAGCAGCTCCGCCGCGCGACCCGGCCGGAGCAGCCGCCCTTCGAAGAAATGGGGATGCCGTTCGCTGCCGGCGCTGCACGTCGCGAGCCGCAGACTAGCCCCTGCGCTGCCGTGCCCCTCCTCGAGCAAGGACGGATATTGATAGCGGTAATCGTACGCAAGCGCAGGGCCGGCCATGAGTGTCTTTCTCCCGGAGGCTGCTCTGGTGATAGTAGACCCGCATGGCGGCGTCGATTCAATGGGCGCAGCGCGGTCGAAACGGCAACGTGTCTAACCGCTGTGCCTATCACCCGCGTCGTCAAGTGGGAACGAAGCACCTATGCTTCTGCCGGCAAGGTTTAAATGAACTCGACGCGATTCACCATCTCCTCGGGCTCGTATATCTCCCAGATGAGGACCAAGGCGTCAATGATTTGGCCGATTGTCCGGCTGTCTTTCGGGCAATACGCAATGCCGGGATGTGATGTACCTGAGCCGTGTATAGCCAGGAAGTCGCCGTCCTGGGTAAAAATGACGCGGCCTACGAGCGCGGCGTACGCGCGTTGCTCGGGGTCCAGAGCGCCGAGCAAGCCGGCGTCAGGCGATGTCGTGACGTCGATGCTGTGACGCCTCAAGCCGGTGGCGATCGCTCCGGCGCAGTTTTCATCGAGGTGAAAGCGGATCGTTCGCGGCATTGGCGGTCGGTGAGTTGAGCTTCTCCTGAAGACGAGACGGGTGCTTGACCTTCATCTCCTCGTACCATTCTCGCTCAGCTCGAATGTCGGTGTTTACCTCTTCCCGATGGTCGTGGTAGTACGCGAGCGCCGCGTAGATGCCCGCCAAGGTCAGATGCGGATACTCGGAGACGATTTCCGCAGGACTTACGCCTTGTCGCTCGTGCAGAACAACGATATGCTTGACCTGGATGCGCGTCCCAGCAATGCGCGGCTTGCCGCCACACGTGTCTGGCGTGCTGACGATGTGCTCGCGGATCACAGGCAGCACGCCGACCATCGCAGAAGATTCGATGTTCTCTCGCACCGTCGATTCCATAAATCTCATCTTACACGAAAGACGCTAAAACACCAATCTGAATTGGAAGCCTGGAACGGGTGAGGCTGCTTGTTTGCCCGATTGCCGGGTCATAGGTAGCTCATCAACCGCTTCACGCCAGACGAGCGATGATTCATTGAGCTCGGCATGGTTCAGGTCTTGGTAACAAGCTCGGCTCGTTGTTCGCTCCGGCACACGACAATTCCAAGCCCGCGCTATGTATCAGTCCTGAACAATCCATTAAATTGTTAAAGCTGCGCTCACACTCGCGTCGGTTCCGAGCGGATCGAAGGTTCGCCTGGGTCGTGCATACTCTCGCGGGGCTTGTCATGATCACGAATGCCTTGATGGCACTGCTCATCGTCGGCGCGATTCGCGGAGACAAAGAAGTCATCATCGACAGAATTCGTACCGTGCTCTCACTCAAGGGCAGCTCACTTCCCTACTCGGCCGAATACGAAATGGCCCTGCCACCGCAGCCGCGGATCGCGGGAACGACCGAGAAACGCAGGTTCTTCGCCGAAAAGCAAGACCAACTTTACTCAGAGCAGACCACCGAGAGCCAGCGCTTGAATGTCCTCGTTCAGGGTAGAAAGTTGGTTTTCGCATACTTCGACGACCTCAGGGGGGGCGTATTTTTCGAGGGCCCGGTGGACCTTGCAGGAAACGCTCCCGAGCAGTGGCTTCGCGACCACGTGTTCCTCTTCAACTCCTACGTGGATTACGATACGGACCTGGTTGCGGTGATCGGCGGATTCCTTTCAGGCATACAGGTGACGAAACACGATCGATCAGACGAATTGGACACTTACAGCCTGTCGGGCTCTCGACTGGGCGACCTGGTCATCGTCCTGGGACCGAGAACCTTTAAGAAAGAAATGTTCTCGATAGCCAGGAAGCCAATCGCCTGCTCCGGAACGAGCATCTCCCCCGTTGCCCAGCTCGTAAACGGAAATCGCCCGGCCAGGCGACCTAATGCCCGTTTCTTGGCTTCCAAGTCGGTGAAGCGAATCCGGATCATGAATTGGGTCTAACGTCCCCCATGATCGACTGCAACGCTCGCCATGCATTGCGCCCGCTCACTCCCAAAGCCTCGTCTGATCATAATACAGCCGCATCGTCGCCACGATCCGTTTCTTTTCATTCAAAGCGACGAACATCACCAGGCATAGCCCCAAGGCCAGCATGATCGCCCACTTGGCCATGGCATGGTCAAGACTCACCCGTCCCATTTCATAAACGACGTCCAGCACGAACGTCGCCAGCCCCAGCCAGAGAAACGTCTGCAACCGCAGGCCGATGCCCAGAAAGATCCCGATCAGAGAAGCCACGAGCAACGCCAGCCACGCGCCGAAGCTGGCAAACTGCCAGATCGGTACGGCCAGCGACGCGTAGATGATGAGCAGCCCCGCCGCTCGGATCGAGTTCACCGTCGAGCGGCCCAGCTCATGGCGCTGCGACTCGGCGAAGAGAATCGTCGAGAATCCGACCGGAACCATGAAGAACTGGAAATGGTCCGTCAGCTCCCAGCCGAAGATGCTCCAGAGCACCCAGAGCGCAGCATTATAAAAGACGCCGGCCGCGTACCCGAGTGACTTCCATCGCAATTGTCCGCAGGCCACACTGTAAAACGTCGCCGCGGCCACCAGATGGAAAAGCCCAACCTCGCGTGTGCCGCCGATCCAGAGAAGCTGAATAAGCGGCAGGACCGGGATGACCAGCGAGCTGGACCGGACGGGTCGGGCATAAATCGTGTGCTTCTGCCGGTCGAGAATCTCGGCGAGCCCCAGCTCAAGATAACCGAGCAAGGTCAGCACGGCCGAATCCGCCGCGATCGGCCACCGATACGCCATCCGGAAATCGACATAAGCCGCCAGGATCATGGCTTGTGCCAGATAGACAACCCACTCCTGTTTCCAGCGCGGCACCAGCATGACCAGCAGAGCCGCGGCCGCCATCAGCAGGCCGACGCCGGCACCGCGCTCCCAGTCCCAGAGCAGCTCGGGTCGCGAGCCCGCGAGGAGTGTGGCACCGGCTGCGAAGAGCGTCGAGAGAAGCACGGCCCATTCAAGCGTCAGTGCCAGCGGAGCTCGGCTCGCTTCGCTCGAATCCGAAATCACGCGGATTCGCCGCTTGCCGATCATCCCCTCGCTGCGCAGAATCCCGGCCAGCTTCCACAGCAAGAACGCAGCCGCGAGCACGCCCGCCGCGGCATAAATCAACCGCGCCTCGAACCGGCTTCGCTCGAATTGCGTCGCCAGCAGCAGGCCGCCGGTCGCGCACGCAAACGCCCAGGACAAGCTTCCGGCAAATGCCGCCCCGGTCCACCCCGTGCGTAGAGCCACCAGGCCCAGCGCAATCGCTGCAAAGATCGAGCTGATCGCCGTCGCCGCCGCCGTCTCACCCCTGGTAAACAACACCGCCAGAACCGCCAGAATGCTCGGCTGGATCGAGAAGAGATGGGTGATGCGATCGGAGCGCAGGTCGGGTAGCCAGGGTAGCTCATCCCATCCGCCGCTGCGCGTAAGCCGTAGGAGGAGCTGCGCGGTAGCAAGCGCAGCGATCGCGGTTGCCAGCGGATAATACATCCGCGGCTCGAGTGCCCCCTCCATGATCGGAGAGGCGCCGACCCCCAGCCACCAGACCAGGCCCACGATCACCCAGTGCAGCGCGACGACGATGTGCTCCGGTTCGACAACGCCCGGACCGTCCGAATCACTGCCGAGCCCCGCCACAAACGCACCGAGCAGCGCGATCGCCGCGAACATGGCCCACCAGTCTGTCGTTGAAACCGCGAAGTGCACCGTGCCCGGCCCCAGGAGCGCCGCGATCATCTGATCAACCAGCACCACGGCCCCCAGGCAGGCCGAAATGCCGCAGATCGCCCGCGCCCACCCGCGCATCACCTGCGCAAACCCCACGTCGATCACGCCCGTGCGATGACAGAGCCCCGGCGCAATCGGCCGCAGCACCCGCTCGAGTGCCAGCAGCCCACACGCCAAGCCTGCCCCACCAAGCGCAATCAAGCACGCCGAATCCAGCGACGGCGCCAGCAGCCCCACGATCGTCCACGTGAGGAACGCGAGCGCCGCGTGCACCCAGATCCGGCTCGGATACGCGCGGACGAAAAGCACGCAGAGAACAGACAACCCCACGGGAAGCCACCAGTGCGCCGTCCATGCCACGCTTCCACTCGAGCTCAAAGTCACGCGCAGCGCCAGCGCGATTGCGCCCGCCGCCATCGCCGAGTGAAAGAGCGGATATTCATAGCGCAATCGTGAAAGCCCGAGCACGCCGCAATACGCCGGCTTCCCGCGCTCGAGCAGAACCGCCACGACCCAGAGCCCGAATGCCACCAGCAGCACCAGAGCGACGAGTGGCACGCCGGACCAATCGTGCAGCCACTTCCAGTAGCAGGCGACCGAAAGTGCCGCCACGGTGCCGTAAAGCCACTCGGCTCGCGGCAAGCCCTTCACCGCCAGCAGCAGCGAAAGCGCGACCAGCGCCATCGTCAAGGATGAGCCGGAACAGAGAAGAACGGCCAGCCCTGTCATGAACACGGCCCAGTGCCCAAGGGGTGGCGCACACGCAAGCACGAGCGGGCGCCTCGCCCGGGCACAGAGCAAGCTGCCGATCCAGAGCGCCAGCGCCTCCAGCACCGCGACGAACCCCAGGATATACGCCATCGCGGGGTCGTTGTTTCCCGCGCTGAGGAGCACCAGATACGTCGCGGCCACCAGGTGAAACACGGCCGAGTAAGCGAGCTCGGCCCGCCGCCAGCTTGCCAGCAACAGCACGGTCACAGCGGCGTTTGTGACCAGGGCCGCCACACCCAACCGGAAACCTTCGCGACCCAGATAGCGCGCGTCAATTGCCCCGATGAACGCGACGACGGTCAGCAGGAACACCGCTTCGAGGCAAGGCCCGGTATAAAGATCGGAAAGGCCGCCGCGCCGCGCAAGCTCGGCGGCGATCCAGACCGAGAGCGCCAGCACGGCCGCGGCGAACCCAAGCCAGGCCAGCCGGATCTCGATCTGGCCGGGAGCAGTCGCCCACCACGTGAAGTCGAGCGTCGCGGCCGTCAGTTGGGCAAGCCCCAGGTAAACAACCGCTTTCCGGCCCACGATGCGGCTCGACCAGAAGAACGCAACCGACCCCAGCAGAAAGATCACGCCGCTGACCCACGCTCGATTGATGTCGACCAGAGCAAGCCCGTCCGCCACGGCCGTCGCCGCGATCGCGAACCGGCCGGCCGCCGTGCGAAACACGCCCGGCCATTGGGGATGGACCATCCATCCAGACGGCGATTCCGCTTGCGGCTTGAGGCGGCGGATCATTTCCGATGCCGCGAGCACCACCAGAACAACACACACCACAAGCCGGCCCAGCTCGTGTGCCAGCACGACGTGTTCGGCCGCGGCCAAGCCGGTGGCGCAGATCATGAGCTCCAGGAAGCAGACCAGAGCAACGTAGGACCAGACCGATTCCGGCACCTCGAAGCTGACGAGCAAGGCAAGAGTCAAAAGCAACGCGAACGTGACGCCGCCGGTACCAACCCCAGCCATCTTCGCCATCACGCCGTCCGTGCCGGCGACCAGCCCGAGCATCAAAAGTGCAATTGCTGCGTGCAGCCACGGGCGCCGGTACCGCTCGTCAACTCGCAGCCGGCCCAGCACCCATCGGGTCGACCAGTACGCGAATCCGATCGCCGATGCCAGGAGCGCCTGGCCGGCGATCGTCGTCCCGTGAACAAGCGTCGAGCCGAAGTAAACCGCACCGGCAACCGCCGTCACTCCCAGATAAGTCACTTGCGGCGCCGAGAACAGCCACACTCCGGCCAGGTAGAGCACGGCGTAAGCCGACAAGCAGATGCAGGCCGCCCGCGGCTCGAACGTGCTCCACACGCAGGCCGCCACCGACAGCGGCAGCCCCAGGTAATGGCAGTGCCGGGCCAGTCTCCGGTCTTTCCAGCCTCTGACAAACCAGACCGCCAGCGCAGCCAGCATCAGATTGATAAGGACCGCCACGATCGCCCGGAACGGACGCGGAAGGTGCCCGGAATATCCCAGCGCAACCGCAATCGCGCCTTCCAGCGCGTGAAACCGCTCGGCGATAAAGTACCAGAGGCCCACGCGAGCACTGAGGTAGGCGCCCAGCGCAAAATAAAGGAATGCGGGCTGGCGATCGTTCCAGAGGGCCGCCGAATAAAGCAGAATCCCCAGCACCGCGACGGCCACGATGTTCGCGCTGAAACTGGCCGAAGTACCGTACGGGCTGGAATACGCCAGCGCAAAGGCCAGTCCCGACAGGACGTACCCGCCCAGCTCGTAAAGCGCCAGTCGCTTCTTGTCCGGCTCGAACGGGGCGAGGCGGCGGCAGGCCAGCACCACCGAGATCGCGCCCAGCATCGCCGGCAGCGCGTACAGTGCCGCGTCCAGCCGCAATACGTAGGCGCCGGCGCGGATCAGGCACGAAAACAGCGCGAATCCGAGCACGCCGAACATCGTGTAAACAAACTCGCGATGCTCGGCCTCCGACGAGCCCCACTGTCGCCTCCCCATCGCCGCGACCGTGGCCAGGAACACGACCGGCGCCAGCAGAAAACAAGCGAACTGAAGGGCCGAGGCGATCGACGAGCCGCGCGTCGTGGCCGCGCTTCCCAGACTGATCAAGAGCAGCGAGACCGTCATCAGCCAGGCACCCCTGGGCTCCGCCAGCCGGCCGCTCGCCCACCGCACGAGAACGACTAGCACCAGGGCGAGCACACCGAGAAACGCCAGGCGCATCGAGGGAGGCTGAAACAACAGCCGCAGCTCACCCGCCAGCATGAAATGGATCGGCACGACGATCAGCGTCGTGATCAGCATCATCCGGCCCGCTCGTCCCGCCCCCCACCGCTCGAGCCCCGTGCCCAGCGCGGCCAGCAGCAAAGTTCCCGCCAGCGCCAGCGTGCACTTTCCCTCCGGAGACCACAGCAGGTCGCCAAGCAGGAGATGCGCCCGACGGTCGAGCTGACAACGATCAGCAGCACCGCCAGAGAAAGAATCAGCTTTTGCCAGTGCTCCTTGACGAACTCCGATGCGAAGCCCGACCAGGAGTGCTCCTCGGGAACGAAAACAGGCTCCGGCGGCGACATGCTCGCCGCTGGCTCCTCCTGGCGATCGCGTTTCGCCTTTGTCACCGACGGCAGCCGCTCTTTCCGCAGCTCTTGTACGCATCGCGTCCACACCGAGTTGCCGGGCTCGAGCTGCATCAGGCGGTGATACACTTGCAGCGCCCGGTCAACTTCACCGAGGTTCCTGAGTGCGAACGCCTTGTTGGCCAGTGCTCCGAGGTGGTCCGGCTGCTCGGCAAGGATCTGGTCGCACATCGCGCAGGCTTCGGAAAACCGCTGTTCTTCGACGGCCCTGCGGATCTGCGGCAGACGCTCGAACGCCTCCTGGGCACGCTTGGCCCGCTGCGCGCGTTCCAGTCGCCGCTCTTCCCGAGGCGCCCGCTCCGCACGCAAGCGAGCCAGCTCCGCTTCCAGCTCAGGAAAAAGTTCGGCGCCCTGGGCGCACCACGCGATCGCCGCCTGGTCGTCTTCCTGGCTCCAGCAGCGTTCGACAATTATCCGCCAGCCATCGATGCGCTGGCGATCGATCTGAATCGCCCGCTCGGCCCACTCGATCGCCTGTTGGGACCGGCTCCTCGCGAGCGCCTTGCATTTGACCATGCAGGCTTCGTACTGCCCGGCGCGATGGATAGTCTCGCGCCGGCTCATAACTTCGCCCGCCGCGGTGTCGAACGCGGCGCACTCGATCAGGCCTCTGTCACGCAGCCCGGCCAGCCGCTCGAGGAAATAGTCGATGTGGCCCAGCTCTTCGCGTTGAGCGTCAGTGTATGCGGGCTCGAGCGTCTCTTCGCTGGGTGACATGCTGGCTCCGGCCCGGCCTCGACGAGATCCCCGGCCTCACGGCCGCGGTTCCTTTTGCAATCGAATCGATTCTCGCCGCAGCTCCTGGTCCAATCGATCGAGGTCGCCAAAACACTTCTCGGCGTCGATGAGGCGGTTCTTCTTGTCGACACGCGGCGCGATCGTCTTCAGGTACTGTTGAAACTCGGGCAATCGCTCCGGCGAATTCAAGAGCGTGTAGATCAAGAGCCAGCTCTGGCCATAGAAGAGCTGCATTCGATCGAAATTCCCGCCGCCGGCGGGCGAATCATCGGAGAGCAGCTTGGCCGTGCTGATCCAGCTCGACCGCCGCTGAATGTGCGCACAGGCTGTCGAGCCGCTCGCTGTTCAAGAGTCCCGGCTCGCTGCGGCCGCGCAGCCGCCGGGCCTCGCTGTAGCAGGCCAGCCCCTCCACGATCGCGGCCGGCGTGTCTCCCTTGGGATTGAGCAGCCCCGTGTTATAACACAACTGGTGCGTCGCCTCGTGCGCCAGGTTCCTCATGTTCTTGAGCGCCCCCGCGCTGGACCGCGGGCACGTTCCGGGAATCGAAGAGCACCAGGTAGTTCTCGACCCGCGAATAGAATCCCACCACGTTGGGCGGCACGTTGCGCACGGTTCTCCGCGCGAAATCCATGAACGGACGCTCGTCACGGAAAACCACCACCGTCATCCGCCGTTCGGGAGGTTTCACCGCGAAGCCCTTCGACCTGTAATAATCCAGAAAATCCTGGGCGATCAGCTCGCAGTCCTCGAGCGATAGTTTCATGAACGTCTCGGAGGCGTCGCCGACAGCTTGGTAATGCTCCGTCGTGGCCGACTGCAGCGTGCCCTTGGTGACGGCACGAACCCGGGTCTCGGTACGCTCCAACTCCTGTGCGGCGAGGTCGGCCGTGTTCTTCTTCTCGTCCTGTGTCGTGTCGCCCAGACTCGTCGAGCCCGCAATCCCCGCGAGCACCGCCGTGCCCGACGCCGCCCGAACCAGCCAGGCCCGGCGTTTCATGCCGGAATCGCCCGCACTCTCGCGTTCGACCAGAAGTGACATGAACCCGTCTCCCTAGTGAACCAGCATGGCGGTTGATTCAGCCGACTCAATTATCGTTCACAAGTCGTCGCGGAATCACGAGGGAACACGTCGAAATTCGAGATTTCCCGGATCAAGGGAGCATGCACGGTTGCGAGCCGCGGCCCGGCCCGGCCTCCGTCCAAACTATTAAATGACCAGAATCCGCCGCGGTGTGCCACGCCCGGCGACAATCCATCCTCGGCATGACCGACTATCGCCCCGATCGACTCTCGAGCACCGTGAGTGGCACGCGGCTCTTTCGAGGTTACAATAACCTGGTCTGGCCGTGCGAGGCTCTTTCTCAGGATCCATGGCGCGGCGGCAGCCCCGCTGGAAGAGACGAGGATGGCGATGTCGGTCGAGGATGGTCATTCGATCACGGGATGGCTCGGCGACTTGAAGGAAGGCGACCAGGCCGCGGCACAGCCGCTGTGGGAACGCTACTTCGCCAAGCTGGTTGAGGTTGCACGGACCAAGCTCAAGAAGATGCGGCCCGCCGGTGCCGGCGAAGACGAGGAAGACGCCGCCTTGAGCGCGTTCAACAGCTTTTGCACAGGCGCGGCGCGGGGCAAGTTCCCTCAACTGGCCGATCGGGATGAACTCTGGCGGTTGCTGGTCGTCATCACCGCACGCAAGGCGATCGCCCAGGCCAATCGCAACGCGCGCGAGAAGCGCGGTGGCGGACGGGTCGTCTCCGAAGCCGTGCTCTTTGGTCATGAGGGAGGCGCGAGCGACGGACCCCTCGCCGGTCTCGAGCAGGTCGCCGCCGAAGGGCCAACCCCCGAATTCGCCGCGATGATGGCCGAACAGTGCCGCATCCTCCTCGAAGCCCTCGATGACGACTCACTGCGCCAGGTCGCACTCTGCCGCATGGAAGGCTACAACAACGATGAGATCGCTGCCCAGCTCGGCTGCGCCCGCCGCACCGTCGCCCGGCGACTGGAGTTGATCCGCAAAACATGGCTCGCGCGCGGCGAGGTGGCCTGATGGCTGGCGACTCCCTTGAGGCCAGCTCGATCCGCGATCTCGAGCAAGCGCAGCGCATCCACTCCTTGTGCGAAGAATTCGAAGCCCGTGCCCGCACAGGCGCAGTCGCAGCGCACTGGCCCCGGATCGAAGACTATCTCGACCGAGCCTCGCCGCTCGACCGCAGCGCGTTGCTTCGCGAGCTGCTGTTTCTCGAAGTCGAGCTCAAGCACTCCTCCGGCGAGGGCATCTCGGCCGCCGGCTACCGCAACCGCTTCCCCGAGGCCGCGAGCGACATCGACGCCGCATTCTCCGAGTGCACAACGGCGGCCGATTCCTTCAATTTCGGCGGCTTGCGCCCGTTGCACCCGCCGATCCTGTCCCCTGGCGACGCCCCGACCGCATTCCTGCCTCCGCGCCCCGGCGACTCGAGCAGCTCGCTCGGCAGCTCGGACGGCTCATTCGGCTGGATCGGCGAATACGAGATCCTCGAAGAGATCGCCCGCGGCGGCATGGGTGTGGTCTACAAGGCGCGGCAGAAGCCGGTGAAGCGGCTCGTCGCCCTCAAGATGATCCTCACCGGTCAGATGGCCAGCAACGAGGAGCGCGAGCGGTTCCTCCGCGAAGCCGAGCTCGCGGCCAATCTTGACCATCCCAACATCGTTCCGATCTATGAGGTATCTGAATTTCAAGGCTGCCCTTTCTTCAGCATGAAGCTCATCGAGGGCCAGAGCCTCTCGCGCTTGATCAAGCAGAAAACGCTGGACAATTCGGCATTCGACCCGGCAGCCGCCGCGCGACTCGCGGTCACCGTCGCCCGGGCCGTCCAGTTCGCTCACGAGCACGGTTTTCTGCATTGCGATTTGAAACCTTCGAACATCCTGCTGGAGCGTGACGGCCGTCCCTACGTCACCGATTTCGGCCTGGCCAAGCGCGCCAGCGAAGATAGCTCGCTTTCCTTGAGCGGCGCGATCCTGGGAACGCCCAGCTACATGGCGCCCGAGCAGGCCTCCGGCTCACGCAAGGGCCTCTCGCCCGCGACCGATGTCTACGGCTTCGGCGCGATCCTGTATGAGCTGTTGACGGGCGTGCCGCCTTTTCGCAACCCGACGGTGATGGAAACGGTCGTCGATGTGCTCGAGCGAGATCCGCTGCCGCCGCGCGAGCTCCGGCCCGAGATCCCCAAAAAGCTGGAAACGATCTGTCTCAAATGCCTGGAGAAGGATCCGCACCAGCGATATCCCTCGGCCAAGGCCCTGGCCGAGGAGCTCGAGCGGCACCTCGACGGCGAGGTCCTCGACGCCACCTCGTTCCTTCCCCGGCTGAGGCGCTGGCAGCGCCGCGAGCCCGAGCTGGTCGCGCGCCTGGGCGGGCTCTTCCTCGTCGCGCTCATCGCCCAGTTCAACTATTACTTCGTCTCGGATACCCCGGAATTTCGCCACCATTACACCATTCAAGGCGTCCTTGCCCTCTGGGCATTCTCGGCGTTCGTGTTTCAGACGATGACGCGTGCCGGCTGGCAAGCCGATCGCCTTCGCGTGTTCTGGTCGGCCACCGATATCGTCTTTGTCACGATCGAAATCAAGCTGTTCGAACACGTGGAACATTTGATGCCAGCAGGCAAGCCGGTTGTCCGTCTCGTGACGACTTTGCTCGTGGGCTATCCCATCCTGGTGGCGGCCTCCGGCCTCTGGTGGCGCGTCTGGCTGGTCTGGGTCACCACGGCGATGGCGATGCTGGCCTGCGTCTGGCTCTACCTGGACGCCGCCTTCTCCTGGCGCGACGGAAGGCTTCTCTGGAATCCCAGCCCCGACCTCGTACACGCCAACATCTTCGTGGCCGGACTGCTCCTGATCGGCTACGTCGTCGCGCACCAGGTCAAGCGAATCCTGCTCTTGAGCCAGTACTACGAACAGCGCAGGAATCCGTGAGGGGTGAATCCGCGGCCCGTCTCGCGTCAGGGCTTTTCCAGCAGCTTGCCGAATCGGGTGTCGCTGTGCAACGAGTCGAGATCATGGTCTGCCTGCAGCTTCGCCCGTAGCTCGGGCTGCCGGATCGTCGCTTGTGAGAGCAGCTCGAAAGCTCGGTCGCGTCCCACCGCCGAGCCCGCAAGCGCTTGGATTCGCGCGGCCTGGAGGAGGGCGAAGCCTTCATGGGGCCGAAGTCGTGCAAGCTCGTCGGCGTCGGCCGTGGCGGCCGCGACGCCTTGGGTGCCGAGTGCCAAAAAGGCGGAAGCGCGGTAGGGCAGCCCGAATGGCCGCAGGACCGGATCGTCCAGACCCGCGGAGAGATCAACAACCGCTTCGGGAAACCGTCGATCCAGCGAATGGAGCAAGCCGCGACAGAACTTGCCGCGCACGTTGTTTGCCCTTTCGCGGGCGACGAGGTCGAGGTCGCGCCGGGCCGCATCGATCCGCCCGCCGCCCAGGTTGGCGAGCGCCCGCAGGCAAAGGGTCTCGAAATAGCCGGGCACCAGCTCCAGGGCCCGGTCGAAGTCGGCGGTGGCTTGGTCGAACTGCCCCTGCCGTAGCCGGATCTGCCCGCGCAGGGCCCAGGCTCGCGTGTGCTTCGGGTCCAGTCTGACCACTGCGTCCAGGTCGGCGACAGCCAGCGCGAGGTCTCCCCGCATCAGGTGGATGTTGCCGCGGTTCGCATAGTAGCTCGGATTCGACTGGAGCTGGATCGCCTGATCGAGCACGGCGATGGCCTCGTTCTCGCGTCCGAGCTTCACGTAAGCCCCGTTGAGGTCGTTCAGGATCGACGAGGCGTCCGGCGCGTTCGGGCGCAGCTCGAGGTATTTTCGATAGTCCGCTATTCCACCGCGGCAGAAGTCGGCTTGCGCTTCCGTCTCGGGCTTGGCCGGGTCGTCGGCATTGCCTCGCCGCATGCGTGTGAGGCCCCGGCTCCTATAGAAGTTCGGGTTCTTGGGATCGAGCTCGATGGCGCGATCCAGGTCGGTCTCGCTTCGCTTCAGATCGTCCTGAGTTCCCAGATCTCCCCAAGCTTGTCCTCGCGTATGATGCGCGTCGATCCTGAGGTCCTTTGCCTGCGGCGTGTCCAGGATTAAGACGCGATCGAGGTCGTCGATCGCGACCCGAAAGTTCTTCAAGTGGAGGTTGTTCATCGCTCGCTCGTACAAGGCATACGCGTTGTTCGGGTTGTTTTTGACGAGCTCGTCCTGGACGCGCCGAGCCTCTTCGTAACGGCCGAGCTGGCGGAGCATGACGCCGTGGTTGTAACGCGCGGCGTCGTGACCGAGCCGCATTGCTTCGCTGAACGCCGACACCGAACTCTCGATACGGCCAACCACCTCGCTCCGATCTCGGTTAGCGGCGGGGTCGCGCCCCCAGTTGGAGAAAATCAGTCCCTTCACAAAATGCAGTTCGCCGGCTTCCGGCCTGAGCTCGATGGCACGGACGATGTCATCAATCGCCTCGGAATGGCGACGGAGGCGCGACCGGCAGAGCGAACGGTTGCGGAGGATGTCCGGATTTCGCGGGTCCAGGCGAACCGCCTCGTCATACTTCTTGATCGCTTCGACGTCTTGCCCTGCGCACTCATAAGCAATCCCCAGAAAGTCCCATCCTCTGGCCGTTGCGCGTGTGTCGGGATTGCGGACCATGAGCCTTCTAAACGTCGCCTCAGCCGCGGCGACCTTTTTCTGGTTGCCTTGCACCTTCATCATGTTGCCGTAGGCCATGAAGTAGTCCGGATCGGCGCCGAGGCTGCCTCGAACTCGGCGATCGCTTCCTCGTTCCGCTCTTGATCCGCGAGTAGCGTGCCCAGAGCATTGTGGGTGGTCGGATCGCTCGGCCGGAAGGCGACGATGTTTCGAAACAGTAACTCCGCTTGCGGAAGCTGTTTGAGCCTCTCCATGAGCTTGGCCAGCCGGAAGAGGGTCCAGTAGTCGTCCGGGCGCACGGCGAGCGCAATGCGGTATTCAGTCGCGGCCTCCGCCGGCCTTTTCCGCTCACGATCCAGCTCGACGGCCTTGAAGTGATGATCGAGAAACGTCGACGCGGGAGTTCCCTCGGCCCGGCGCCGATCAGCTTCGGCCTCGGCAGCCCGGCCCAGGCCGTCGCGGAACCTGGCTCGGTGCTGGTAAAGGCACCACATATGATTTCCCATTGCTTCGGCGACGTCGAGGAGCTGGCACGCCCGTTCCCGCTGTGCCCTTTGCTCGCGCCCGACGCGTCCTTGCCCCACACGTTCCTCGGCCAGTGCGAGCAGAAAGACCGTCTCGGTCACGCGCTCACGCAGGCGCACCGCGGCGTCAGGATCGAGGTTGCGAGGTTCGCGGACGTCCGCTGTGTCTTCGGGAAATTGGTAGAGCGCCAATGCTTCCCTTGCCTCCGCGATCCCGGTGTCGAGAATTGAGGGCCCATCCTCGCGGGGCTTGATCCGGCGCCTTCCCTCCGGGTCTTCGTGGGGCAGCAGGGCCCAGAGGCCTCCAAGGATGCGCTCATCCGCCCCGGCGGCCATGGCAAGGAACTTTGCCAGGCGAACCCGGGCCTCCGCCTTCGCGAGTGAGCGGTCGATACGGCTGCGGAGCTCGATCAAGTCAGGTCGGTTGTTCAGTATCGCACGCGCTTCGGAGAGCGGCCCGAAGGCGCGGTCGTCCTGACCGGCTGCCAAGGCGTCCTCGCCGCGGGCCACCAACAGCTCGACACGAAAGCGGACCTGTTCCCGTTGCTCAAACCAGAACCAGGCTAGCCCCGCTGCCACCGCAGCCGCCAGTGTGACAACAATGGCGGTGGACTTTTTCGGATGATGGCGAACAACGCGCCCCAGACGCTTCAGCGGTGGGTCCCTGTAACAGGACACAGCCTCGTCGGCGAGCCATCTCTTCAGGTCGTCGCTGAGTTCCTTGGCCGATTGGTAGCGATTCTCCGGTTTGAGCGCCATCGCCTTCAGGCAGATGGCTTGCATGCTCCCCGTTATACTCGGATCGAGCGCGAGGCGGCGTCAGCTCGCCGCGCGCCACTTTACGGATCACTTCCCCGGTGTCTTCACCCTCCACTGGCGGATGGCCGGTCAACAATTGGTAAAGAGTGGCGCCGAGCCCGTAAATGTCAGTCGCTGCGCCGATCCGGTCGATCCGTCCCTCGGCCTGCTCCGGACTCATGTAGGACGCTGTCCCTTTCAGAGAACCGACCATCGTATTGATCGTGTCGGGGTTGCTCGCGGCTGGTCGCACCGGCTCCTGCTCCGCTCCCTCGGACACCTTCCCAGTCAGCTTGGCCACGCCCCAGTCGACCACTAGCGTCTCGCCGTGCCGCCCGAGCATGATGTTCGCAGGCTTGAGGTCCCGGTGCAGCACGCCGCGGCTGTGCGCATAGTCGATCGCGTCGCAGGCGTCGAGAAACCGGCCCAGGAGCTCCCGCTGCTGCAATGACCGTTCTGCCGGTGTTCGCTCGCTGCTTTCCTGCGCGTGGAACCGCGCCACATCTTCCGCGAGGTTTGTTCCCCGGACGAACCGCATCGCGTAGTACGGGCGGCCGGTTGCGTCCTTGCCGAGGCTGTAGACCGGTACGATGCCAGGGTGCTCGAGCTGCCCCGTGACCTCGGCCTCTAGCACGAACTCGTTGCGGCTTGACTCAACATCCGCGTTCTGCGGCTGGATCTCCTTGAACGCGACCTCGCGATTCAGCTCGCTGTCGAGGTAGATGGAGACAATCCCCATGCCCCCCTTTGCATGCGGCCGCAGGAACTGAAACCGCGAGCTGCCTACCGATTTGAAGCCTGTCGAAGGATTGGTGTCGTCTGTATGGGACATGGTCGCTCAGACCTCCGTGGGTAGCTTGGGGAAAGGCATCATTTGCCAGGCAGGTTCCAGACGGCGTCGAACTGCGCAGACCTGCTCAGACTCTGCGTTCATCCACTGCACCGCGCACAAAGCAGCACGCGCGACGGCCCGTCAGTTCGATGTTTCATGAGCAGGCGGCCCAGTGTTCCCGCAGCCGACTCGAACTCACGATTGACGAACAGCTCGTACGCGGTCTCGTATTCCTCCTTGAGCTCGGGCCACGGCGGCCCCACATCGGGCGCCAGCTCGTAAAGGACGACGGGTAGCGCGATGTTGACCACTCGAACCGAGCAAATCTTTCGCGCGGCAAACGAGCCATCCACCCTCGCCTTGGTTGCCCCGGTGACGAGCAAGCGCGACTTCAAATACTTGGTCGCCCCCTGGACGCGGCTGGCAAGATTGACGGTGTGGCCCAGCGGCCCATATTTGAACTTGTGCCTCGAGCCGGTGTTGCCGACGCTGGCCCGTCCCGAATCGATGCCGATGCCCAGATCCATCGGCTCGCCCAGCCTCGATTCCCAGCGCGCGTTCAGCGCGGGAACGCACCGTAGCATATCGAGCGCGGCCAGACTGGCCAGTCGAGCGTGATCGGGCTGCAGTTCAGGCGCGCCCCACATCGCCATCAGCTCGTCGCCGATGTAGTCGACCAGAACGCCTTCATGCCGCCGCACGCAATCGGAAAGCGCGCCCATGACATCGTTCATCCACTCGAGGACGTTGCGCGGCGACCCCATTCGATCACTGATCCGGCTGAAGCCGCGGATATCGCAGAAGAGCACCGAGATCTCGGCATCCTTGGCGGCGAGCAGCTCGGGCCGCTCGGGGAGGATGCGGGACAGCTCGGGCGTGAAGAACTGCTCGAAACGGGCGCGCTCGGCCAGGATCGCCCGGTCCTTCTCGGCGCGTTGCAGGCCCACCGTGACAGCCTGTGCGATCAACTCGACGAGCTTTGCCTCGATCTCGGCGACGAGCTGGACGCCGGCGCTCCCCGCCTCATGGCGGCGATCCGTGTAGAGCGCCTCCGATGACCTCACCCCGCTGGTCGAGGATCGGGGCCACCACGATCGCATCAACGTTCGCGAGGCTCCCGGCTGACGGCGAAGCTCGCCCCGGTTGCCCCACAGGGTGATCTTTTCCTCCACGACTCTTTTTAGCACGCGCACACTCGGCGATCCGGGCACGGTCCTCAAAGGCCGGTGCGACTTCGCCTCGGCCCGCGGTTCCCAGACGTCACCGCGCCTCGAAAGGATCAGGCAGCGATCCAGTCCAATGATCTCGACCACCGCCTGTGCCACCGGCGCGAAAAAGTCTTCCGATGACATCGCGAGCCGAAGCAGGTGTGCCACACTTTGAAGCGCGCGGACGGTGGACTCGATCTGGGAACCCGGAAGGGTCAACGGGTCGACCGTCACAAGCGGAATCGGCTCGCCGCTCGAGCCAATCGTGATCGGCTCGCCGCCGAGCGGCCGGAACGCAACCTCGTCGGCTTCCGACACGCGCACACGAACGACGCTCTGGCCAGGCCGGAAAAGCAGCGGCAAGGCCAATCCCTGGCGCGATTCTCCCGCGCCGATGCACTCGTAAACCCCGCCGTCTTCAGATTCAAGGGTGATCGAACGCCCTTTACTCAGGTTCGTCAGGCGGACGCCTGCCCCGAGTCGTTCGATCAGGGCGTGCCGGCGCGACATCTCCTTGTCCGCCGAGCGAGCGACGGGCAATCGCCATTCCCCAACGGTGTTCACCTTCCGATACAACAGCTCGGAATCAGCCGTGCGCCCCACGGCGACCGGCGCGTTCCACTCTTCGGAGTGAACGAGTGCGCCATCGTGATAGATCTGCAATCGGAACATGACAGCGTCGCCCAGCACGGCGCCGCGGGCCGAAGCGAGCGGCGGCGACTGACTCAGTTCTCATTGGGTCGGGTCGAGAGGACGGCCTCGATCGCCTCTGCGTCCATCCACTATGGCGATTATCGGAGCGCGCCGCTGGCGCCGCAAGCACCTTCCGCGAGTCGATGCGACGGTGCGGTCGTTGCGCCCAAGCCCAGGGGAGTGCCTGACGCGTCAAAGAGCGCCCCGACAGATCCGCCGCGAATCCTCGACGTCCGCGGCAATCTGCGCGAGCAGCTCCTCGCGCCCGCAAACTTGCGCGTCGATCGCAGCCGCTCCAGGAAATCAAGCTCGACTTGCTTGCCATAAAGATCGCCCGAGAACCCGATCAAGTGGGCCTCGATCTTCTTGGAAAGCTCGCCGAAGGTCGGGTTCGGCCCGACGTTGCAGGCCGCCGGATAAGTCTGTTCCTCGCCATCGATCCGCACGAGCCCCGCGTAGACCCCTTCCCCTGGAACGAGCGTGTCCGTGCCCACCAGGTTGATCGTGGGAAACCCCATCGTCGCCCCACGGCCTGCTCCTTTCGAGACAGTACCGCGAATCCGATGCGGCCGGCCCAGATAACGGGCGGCCAGGGCGACGTTCCCATCGCTCAAGCATCGACGAATGAGCGAAGACGAGATCGACTGGCCGTCGATGTCGGCGAGCTCGACCACCTCGAAATCGATGCCGGCCTCGCCGCACCACGCGCCGAGCGTGCGAACATCGCCCAGGCGATCGTGGCCGAACGCGAAATTAGGGCCTTCGACAAGACCGCGGGCGCCGAGCTGTTGCCGAAGAATCCGGTCGAAGAACTCGCGTGCGGAAAGCTCGAGCAGCCACGGCCCGGTGCTAAAGACGCCGACGAGTGACGCACCAGCTTCATGGAGCAGCCTGATTTCACGATCGAGCCAGACAAGAGGCACAGGCGCCGCCTCCGGCCGCAGCAAGGCGACGGGGTGCGGATCAAACGTGATCGCCAGCGCCGGCACGCCCGCCGCGTCGGCTCGCTCGCGTGCCCGGCCAAGCAGCCGCTGATGGCCTCGATGAACGCCGTCGAAGTTGCCGACGGTAACAATCGCCCCCCGGGCTTCTTGGGGGATATCGCCCGACCCGTCAATCGAGATCACCTGTATCGATCCCCGCTGCGCAAGTCCCAGGTTTCGCTCGATCAATCGGTTGGCCCTTACTGCCTTCCTTGCTGGATTCCTTGCATTATCGCCTCCAGTCAACGAGGCGGTCAATCCTGCTAGAGTACGAGCATGAGCCGATCAAACTGCACTCGCGTGGCCGCGAGCGCGGCTTGGTAGCCCAGCTCAAAGAGCGTCTTGCCGCGGTTCGGCCCCTCGGCCACGACGCGGGCACCCGATGGTGAAAACCACCCAAACGGGCAATCCTTGTTCAGCTCGGCGTGCGTCGGGGTGGTCTGACCGGGCTGCCGGGTGCGACCCGGATACGTCCCGCTGTGAGCGGCTGCCGGAAGATTGGCAATCGTCAGGTCCCAGACGGGCAGGAGGCTAAGGTGCTGGTGCAGCTCGACCCAGTTCGAGTGGGAGTAAAAGTCCTGGATCGTGTGTGTGAGCCGTCCAAAATTGGACATGCGACGTCTGCCCGCTTCGATGGCTGCCCATGAAGTCTCGATGTGCTCGATGCCCGCAAGGAAGGCGCTGTCGTCAAAATGCAGCCACTTGTCCTTCTGGTTCAGGTCCACCGAAATGTTGGCTGGAATCACGTGGAAGAGCAGCGCGGCGGTGTTGAAACCTTTCGGAGCCGCGCGGTGGAGCAACGTCGCGCGATAGTTCGGGAAGTAATCCACGGGCACGGCTCGGATCCCTCCGTCTCAATTGCGTTATTAACGGAATGGCGCGGACTTTCGGCGAAAGTATTCTACTCGCATTCACAGCGCGCTCCCGATATGGATCGGCCCCGACCTTTGGCCTATGATAGTCAAAAAGCCAAAGGAGCGATGATTTCACGATGAATGGCGTTATTCTCGGAAGTGGAGATCAGGAGCAAGACTGGGCGCACTGGCTGCTTGAGCAGGACGATACTCAACTCACGGCGGCGTTTCCGGGATTTTCCGATCCGGGGCTGGAGCTCGTCTCTCGCGCCAACGACCTTGACGACCTGCTCGCGCGCCCGGCCATTGACTTTGCAATCGTGGGCGGTCCGATCGAGCTCCGCGGCGAGTACCTCAGGCGCTGCGCGGCCGAAGGACTCGCCATCATCTGTCTCCATCCGGCCGGCGCCGACTCCGAGCCCTATTACCAGGTTGCCCTCAGCCGTGCCGAGACCGGCGCCGTCATCATTCCCGATCTTCCGCTGCGGCTTCACCCCGGCGTCTCGGCATTGCGCGAAGCGCTCGACTCCGGCGAGCTCGGCACGTTTCGCGGCCTGCGGCTGGAAGCCGTTTCTGAGGGCGAGGGAGTGGACCTCGCTCGCGTCGTGTTTCCCCGCCTGATCGACGTCATCCGCGCGCTCCTGGGCGACATCGAGGCACTCTCGGCCACCGGCGACCCGCCCAATGATCACCCCGATCTCGAGCTGATCGTCCAGCTTCGGGCCGCCGAGCAGCGCCGGGCCGAGCTGCGAATCCGCTCGGGCCGCGCGTCGATGAACCGCCTGGCCGCGAGCGGCACATCCGCAACCTGGACGCTCGAATTCGACGCGACCCTCGATGCACCGGTGGCTCTGGTTCGCCAGTCGGGTTCCGAACCCCCGATCACTCAGACGCTCGAGCCATGGGACCCTCACGAGGCCATCTTCTCGTCCTTGCTCGCGGCTTGTGGGAAGCTCGCCGCGGCCGATCCGCCCGGCCCCAGCCTGCACGACGCAACCCGATCGATGGAGCTGACCGAGGCCACCGCCCGCAGTCTGCGCAAGGGCCGCACCGTCGACCTCCATTACGAGGCAATCAGCGAAGAGACCAGCTTCAAGTCGGTGATGACCTCGACCGGCTGCATGCTGTTCATCGTATCCATGCTGATTCTTCCCCTGGCCCTGGCCGGCCCGCCCCTTGGCCTGGGATGGACGATCTACATCGCTTATGCCATCCCGCCGCTGCTCGTGATTTTTGTCATTTTGCAGACCCTGCGCTTCGCCGTGCGGAAAAACCAGGAACCGGCTCCCGCCTCGAGTCGGGACGTTAGTATGAAGTCCTCGAAGGAGATCAATTTATGAAAGCGATCCCCCTTGAGAGCAGCGAGTTGACCGTGTCCGACCTCGAAGTACTCGTGCGGCAAGGTCCGGTCGTCTTGACACGAGGCGGATTGCCTTTGATGACGGTCAGCGATGCGACGGGCTCCGATTGGGAAGCGGTTTCGCTGCGTTCCAGTCCTCGTCTTTTCTCACTGATCGAAGAATCGCGACGATCGTACCGTGAGACCGGTGGCATCGCTCTGGATGATATCCGGCGCGAGCTCGAAGCCGAGACGGCCGCCGATCCGCCTATGTGACTGCGGGAGTGCGATGCTCCCCCGAGCCCAGCTTGCGGTTTAGGCCCCGAGCCCCGCTCCGTGCGAGGCGCACACGAGCCGCGTCAACGTCAGTCCTCGGCGAGGCTCGCTATACCGATATCGACCATCTCCCTCAGGGACATTGAAACACGGCCGAGCGCTACCTCGACGCCAGCTCTCCCGAAACGAATTGGTGAAGCGGCCCGCCCGCTGTTCTCACTTCTTGAATTCAACCCGTTTCGTCTCACCGGCGCCGACGTGCACGTCCATGGACGCCAGCGTTCGGGTCGTGAGCTCTTCCGGATTGCCGGCGATCCGCTCAAGTGCGCCCATCAGCATTATTCGATAGTCGCCCGGCGCCAGGTCACCGATGATAAGCTCCGTTTGGCCGGGCTTCAGCTTTCCATCGAAGTCTTCAAAGAACTCGTTGGACCCGCTCACCTCGACCCGACGCGCATCGGCATAAGCTTTGCGATCCATGGTCACGATGATTCGGGAACCGGCGCGAAGCTTGATCTCGATCGGCGCCTTCTCGTCCAGGCGCTCCAGGTGATCAAGCACCACGCCCGTGACCAACCCGCCGTCCGGGCGGGGCCGCATAGTGATATCGAGCGTCTGCTTCATGCCCGCCAGGTGGGTCGTCACATCCTGCTCAAGCAATTCGTCGCCGGATACATCGAGCCGCATCTCGAATCCGAGCGGCAGATGCGACAGCCGGTAGCGTCCGTCGGCGCCCGTCCGGACATGGTCAAGTTGATGCTCGCCTCCATCGGCGGAGGCAGCGATCGAAACTCCGCTCAGAGGCTTTCCCGACCGATCCCGGACGACGCCCTCGAGTGTGCCGCCGCGGCCGAGCAGGAATTCTTCCTCGGCGTCCAACCCGTTCTGGAGATCAACCCGCCGCGCCGCCTTCGCGAACCCATCCGCCCAGACCTCGAGAAGCCATTGCGAGGCCGCCAACGGCAGAATTTGGACCACACCGTCGCCCCCGGTGACGGCGTCATCGCGAAAAGCCGTCCACTCGAGATGGACCGTCGCATTCGCGATCGGCGCTCCCGTCGCTTCTTCCTTCACCCGCACGGTCACGGCGACCCCGGCGGCCAGTCGTAGCTCGACCGGCTCAGGTGCCTTGCCCGATTCAGGAAGGATGACCACCTGGCCGCGCACGTCCTTCGAGAGCGACGTCAGTTTCCCGAGATTCGACCAGATGCGGTACCGCCCGGGCGCCAGGTTGTCGAACGAAAACACCCCGCTCGCGTCGACGGCCGTTCGTCGCATGGGATGGTCGGCACCATACCCTATTTGTCCTTTCGGCGGCGGCAGCAGCAAAACGACCTCGGCACCCGCGGCGACGTTTCCCGACTCACTCGCGATCACTCGGCCCGTGATCCGACCCGAGGCTTTTGCCGCGGCCCCGGCTGATTTCCCCTCCGCACTTGCCTTGGTTTGTGCAGCGGCTGCCCGTCCCGCGCCTCGGCCGGGAACAACGCTCCACGCCGCGGCAGCGCTCACACCGATAAACAAAACTGTCGCGAATTTTACGTACCAGGTACGCGTCATGGCCCCAAGCACGGCCGCGGCCAGCCGGCTCGCCCCCGAAACCACGGCCCGCCCTGCCGCTTCCTCGGCCGCGGTCTGGGCCGCCGCATTGATCCATGCTGCCGGAACCGGTTCGGTCCTGACGAGCGGCATCTCAAATGGGCAAAGGGCGCCCGCAAAGCCCTGCCGCCTGAGGCGCATTCTCAGACGCTCATGCGCTCCCGCAAGCCGCCGCCGTAGCGTTGCCTCGCCGCAACCCAGCGCCCGCGCTGCCTCGACCTGTGTCATCCCTTCGAGATCGCAGAGGACCACCGCCCGGCGGAACGCCTCCGGCAGCCGAGCGATCGCCTCGTGCAGCTCGGAAACCCAGGGATCGCGAGTAGTGGCGTCGCGTCCTTCAATCGCATCCATCTGCACCCCCAGCCGCTCTCGCGACCGCCGCCGCGCGGCATCTACGTTGGCCCGAACGGCAACGCGGTGAGCCACGCGGTGTAGCCAACCCCCGAGCGAGCCGCGAACTCGCAGTGACCGCACGCGCCGTGCGAGGATGAGAAACGTGGCCTGGAACGCATCTTCAGCGTCGGCCTGCTCGCGAACCGATCCCCGGCAAACACAAAGCACCATCGGTCCGTGTCGCGCGACGAGAGCGGCAAACGCGTCCTCGTCTCGCTCGCTCGCGAACCGATCGAGCAGTGAGGCGTCGGAAAGCCCCGCGGCCGACCCTCCGGAGTAAAGACGCTGGATCTGCTGTATCACAATGCCGAGTTGCATGCCCGCCTCGAACCGTATCACCCGGGTATTCTGGCGACCGTCATCCTTAATATTGGCGCCGGCGGCCGAAATCCGATCACAATTCCCTCGAGCAAGTCGAAATTGAGCGCGGAATCGTGATCAGAGAGTGCGAGGTTCCGCTCGGGCCGTGCACACGTCATCCGGGAGTGCGAGGTTTCCGCCGAGCCGCGCAGGCGCTCGCCAAACTGAAAGGCGTGCAAATCTCGCCACCACCGCAAACCCCTCACGCCGCCTTGCCCTTCGCCGCCCCCGGAACGTCTCCCGGCATCTCCCGAAAGCTCTCGAGGCTCTCCCGCAGCTTGGGCACAAGCTGGTCGAATCGCTTGGTCTCAACCGTGAATTTGACTTCGTAGTCGAACCGGTCGCCGCGGAACCGGCGCTCGATGACGGTCATCGAGAACGGCCCTCGGTCCGTGCGCACGATTGTCTCGAGCTTGCGTTTTTCCACCTTGCGCAATCACCTTGCACGCGATGATCTGGCACTTCGGATCCTCTTGCTTGAGCTGGTCGGGAAGAAGCTTGGCGAGCTCTTCCAGGTCGTGGTCGCGATGCGGGTGCGCCAGCACCAGCAGATTGTCGGACCAGATGCCGACCGGCGGGCCCATCGCGAACAGCAGCGCGATCTCACTCGGCGCAAGCGCCGGCTGCCAGCCCTGGGGAAGATCGAGCGCAAAGCGATACTCGCGCTGGATCCAGCAGTTCTTGTCCTTCGCCAGCAAGTCCGCGCCGGTGTTGGGCGGTGAGAACTTGGTCGCGGCGAAAAGGGCATCAAACGCGGGACGGCTCTTGGCGTAAACCGAGTCTTCAACGTTCAGGATGAACGTGTAGAGCTGGCGATTGGCAATGATCCGCACGCTGATCTCGCGCCAGAATCCGCCGGCATTGGGGTGGAACTCCCACACCGTCTCGAGCCGTTCACCTTGGGCGTCCTTGATGAGCTTGTTCGAGGCGAGCTTGCCGCTGGGTCGTCCGTTCTTCTTGGCGCTGTGTCAATCCGCGTGCGATAGTCTTCCAAGCTCTGCGGCGCCAGTGCCAGCTCGCAGGCCGCGATGCCCGGGCGGTCGAATTCCGCCTGCGGAATGATCGCCACGAAGATGCGGTCTTCTTCCTCGCGCGCCGCGATCTTCCAATCCCTGGGAATCCTGGTTGCCAGGCCGTACTTGGGCGCTTCAAACGGCTCGGTCGCGGCAAGCCCGTTTTCCGGTTGAATCGCCAGAGAACAGATGAGTAGCAACAGGGTCGAGGGCATCGGGCCTCCCGGAATCACAGGTCGCGAATGTAATCGGCCGCATACGACCGGACTTGCTTGCCGTTCAAGACGTGGAAGGTGCGCAGCCGCTCGAGCATCTGGCCGCCAAACCGCTTGAGCGGCACGTGAACGATCTTGCGGCCGAACCGGCGCGCCAGCCTGCGCCATGATCCCGACGGAATCTTGGGGCTCACGACCGCAACGTGCCTGTCCTTGCTGTGCAAAAACGCCGCCGCGAGCAGCCGGTCTTCCAGCGTTTGGGCGAAGTCGAGCCGCTTGTCGGTCCAGATATCGGGAATCGGCCGCGGTGGAAAAATGAACAGAGCGCCGCCGTACTCCGCCTGGGCGATTCCCGGGCCGATCATGTTCTTCATCGGATCGGTCGCATAAAAGGCCAGGGTTGATTCCTCGAGATGCTCGGCGTACCACGTCGTCCGGTTCGTATAGACCTCGGGGTCAGCCGGCAGATCGAACAGGAACACGACGACCTCGATCGAGCCGCGGCCCGGTGGCACGACCTTCACGTACAGCTCGCCGGTGTGCCAGTTGCGCAGGGTCTCGCGGATGTCGATCCCGTCGCGCACGCTCGTCGTGAATTTCTCGGTCCGCGCCAGGTCCGCCCCCAGGATCGCCTTGGCCTGGTCGCGCACGTGGCGATGGAAGCTCTCGATCTTCTCATCCTCGGGAGGATAAGAGCACATCCCGAACGGGTCCCAACGCTGGCGCCATCGCGCCTGATCCGATTTCTGCGGCTTGGGCCTAAGCTCGCACGTCCGCCACGAGATCGCCTGCCCGGGCAAACGGCTGACCATCGGGCCCGTGCCCCAGACCGGCAGCTCGCCCTGGTTGATTCCCAGCCGCGCGTAGCCGGGCTCCTCAAACTCGAATCCCGGGCCTGTCTCGGCTTCAGGCGCCAAGCATGGGTAGGATCGAGCCGTCTCCGCCAGAGCAATCGCGAAATCGTCGCCGGCGGTCTGCTTGGCCGCGACGATCAGGGTAAAAAGATCGGGCGTCAGCCGGCGGTCCAGGAGCGACAGGTTGCGGATATATCGGAAGTAGATCGACAGAAGCTGCGGCGTGATGCGATCGGCGATCTTGGGATGCTTCTCTTTCAGCCTTTTGCGCGCGTCGATCACCATTTCCTTGATGCCGTCGACCGAGAGGTTGTCGTCCGGCAGCAGCTCGCTGCGCCCGCGTTCGTACAGACTGGTGATATACGGCAGCTCGCCCAGCGCGAAGATCAGATTCGCCGGGTCGACCGGAAATGACAGGATGGGTGAGAAAAAAGTCTCCTGCTCCGGCGCCGGCGAGCCGGTCTGATAGGCTTCGCGAATCCAGGGCCAGTCCAGGATCGAGCAAACCAGCAGAATCGACTTGTACTGCGATTCCAGCTCTTTGAGCTTCGCGGCCATCCAGTTGATTCGATCGGTGCTCTGGCCCGGATCGGGCCGCGGAATCGCGTAGAGAAGTGCGGCCGAAAACAGCCTCGGGTTCACCCGCTTGAGCGCGTAGGGATCTGGAAACGTACCGGTCACTGCCACGAATCGCGGTGTCTCCAGATCAATGAATTCGCGCGCGATGCGCTCGCCCCGCGCTGTGCGCAAGGCCGCGATCACCCCCTGGCAGGGGTCGATCGGCACAAAGCTGAACCCGGGCTCGCCCTCGGTTTCGTCCGTTTCGGCGTCGACCTGGACGACGATGGAAATCTGCGGAAGCTGTTCGATCGCCGCCTCGACGTCTTCCTGAAACGACGGCGGCAACGGCACCGCCACGCAGTCATACGGCCGCGAGAGCAGCTCTTCCCGCACCTGCACGGCGAAATCGCCCGAACCGTGAATCACCGGCATGACCCGGATCCTCGGGCTGATCGTCAAGAAATCGTCCGCCTTGGCCCCCGTGATACTCATCGATCAATGTTTCCGCAATCATACTTGTGTGCATAACGGCCGGTGCACCAGCCGCGAGTTAGCCCCGCCGGCTTTCGCCGCGCGGGCGCGAGACTTCCCTTCGCATTCAAAGTAAAGTGTAGCGTCACCGGCCCGCCGGGGCGACGGAAGTTGAGCAAAAGCAGATCGAGGTCGAAACAGCACATGGCACCCTTGCCCGTCGTGATTCGCCGGCTCTTTCCGCCCCTCCTGATCAGGCGGAAGCTCCTGTTCTTCGTCGTCCTGCTCGCAATCTACGGCTGGATGGTGTACAAGTTTGTCGAGTTCGAGCATCTGCCCCAGATCGACTGGGGGGCCGAGTCGACCGTCTTGAACGGGCTGGTCCTGGGCTTCTTGATATCCTTTCGCAACAACCACGCGCTCGACCGCTGGTGGGAAGCCCGCAAGCTTTGGGGCCAGCTCGTAAACGACAGCCGTAACCTCTGTCTGAAGGTGCGCGCACTCCTGGCACCCGACGCGCCCGAGCGCCAGGAGATCGCCTCGCTTGTCATCGCGTTCGCGTTTGCACTCGAGCAGAGCCTCCGGAGCAAGAGCCCAGCAAGCGAGCAAACGCCCGATCCGGCCGGGCTCATGGACCGAGTGCACGCGCCCTCGCGGGTTGCCGGTGACCTTTATTCCACTCTGCTCGGCTTGCGCCGGTCCGGCACGGTCGACGGGTTTTCACTGCTCTGGCTGGACGGCCACATCAAGAGCTTGATGGATATCTGCGGCGCCTGCGAGCGCATTCGCTACACACCGCTTTCCTCGTCGTACCGCGCACTGCTGCGCCACGCGATCGCGGTCTACCTGCTCATCTCCCCGTTCTACCTCATGGAAGACGTCGGGCCTTCGAGCTTTCCGCTCTTCTTGCTGGCCGCCTACTTCTTGCTCGGCATAGAAATGGTGGCCGAGGAAATCGAAGAGCCGTTTGGCTCGACCGGCGACAATCTCCCCCTGGAACACTACTGCGCCAAGATCGAGGCGTCAGTGCGCGAGATTCTGCCCGCTCCGGTCGACGTCGCGCGGCCCGTTGCGTAATTGTTAGAAAGCGTCATCAGTTCGCGCGCCGGCCTTCCTTTCTTGCGATTCTACAGAAGTTTGTTCCGGCAACGCGGTTCCCTGCCGAATTCGCCCAGAACGGGCCGTTTCCGCCGCGATTGTCGCCTACAGAGGAAGAGGGCGACGCAGCATCGAATAGCGTTTGGTTTTGATCGGTTACGTCTGCCCACGTGTGGCGATGAGTGGCGAGAACGGGTGAGTCGGATTCTCATGAAGCACGAAGAATTTGCAATTGAACTGGCAGATGTCGACGACACTGCCTTGCCCGACGCTCGGCTCGCGAAGCGTGCTGATTCGCCCCCTCGGACGTCGCTTCTTTCCGAGCGGATGGGTCTTCTGGCCGGGCCGGCCACCCAGGCACAGCACGATGATCGGCGAATGGAAGTGTGGATTGCGAGTCATCTTGATCTGGGAGAGCTGTCCGCGCCCACGTCATCGAGCCCGTGGGCTCGCATCATCGAGAACCTGCCCGGGCTGAAGCGAAAGCCAAAGCAACACCCGCGTCAATCTTCCGGCGCGTCGACCCTCGATTCATGGAAATGCTTTCAAGTTGCATACAAGCGTGGGATCACGATCGTCCGGCTGGTGGAAAAGGCCCTGGTCAAGGAGTCACAAATTCGCAAGCTGGCCCGCGACCTTCTCGACCTGATCTCGGCGGGCAATCATCGCGTCATCTTGAACTTTCAGGCGATGGAGCGACTGGCGAGCTGGATGGCGTTTGTGGTCGACGAAGCCCGTAGGAGATGTGCCGCGGGCGACGGCGGCGCGCTCAAGATATGCGGTCTGCCGCCTCAACTGGCTCGGATGTTCCCGATTGCCGGCGTCGGTCTTGGTGTTGCGATCTATGAGAACGAGGCCGCCGCGATCGAGAGCCCCTGGCCGGCATGCTCGGGGCCGAAACCGCTGCCGATCGAAATCTTGACGCGCACTGACGCGGGCCGCCGACGTTCTGCCAATTTGCGGCGGTGCGCCTTCCGGGGCCGCCGATCTCGACCCCCTGGCCTCCATTGAAGACGAGTCGTTTCTCGACGGCTCAACGTTGCCCCCGCCTTCAAACGAATGCACCGTCTGGCTGAAGGTTCAAATCGGTACCGCCCGAGGCCGCGAAATCGCGATCTATGGTCCGAGATTCGTGATCGGCCGCGACCGAAGTAGCCACCTGCGGCTCGGTTCCGCGATGGTGAGCAAGCTTCATTCGGCGATCGAGCTGCGCGACGGCAAGGTCTTCGTCCGCGACTTGGGCAGCACCAACGGCACAATCGTCGACGGCCGCACTCTGCGGGACGCCGAAGTCGAGATTCATGACGGAGCCCGCGTCCAAGTCGGCCCAGCCGTCTGCACGCTCGCGATCGGCCACGACAAAGCACCCACCGGCCCGGTCGAGAAGATCATCGCCGGGTGGCTGCAAGGAGAAGAAACTGTCTCCCAGCCCTATCACGGCGAGAGCCAGCAGACAATCTCATTCCCCACAACCGGCGACCTCGGCTCCGAGCAAGATCTCGGCGAAGATCGCATCAAGCATGAAATCATCCAGGATGTGCTCGTGGTCACGCCTCGTTCGGGCGAGCTCGGCGACCCCGAGGCAATCGAGCACTTGCGCTCCTACTTTCACTACCTCTTCGAGCAGCCCATGCCCCGCCAGGTGGTGCTAAACCTGGAATTTGTCCGCCATCTGAACGCGCAGGCAATTGGTGTGGTGCTCGCCCACCATTTCCGTCTCGACCGCGCCGGCGGCGCCTTGCGGCTCTGTCAGACACCTGCGCGGGTCATGGCCGTCTTGCACCAGGTCAGGTTGACCATGCTCGTCGAATGCCACCCCACGCTCGACGAAGCCGTCCTCGCCGCCTGGCCCGGCCCCTCCAAGTAAAAAGGTGTCAGGAACCTTTAGGCAGAAAGGTTCCTGACACCTTTTTACTTCCCTTCGCTATCCTTCTGAGCCAGCGGTCGGCGCCGAGCCCAACGACCACGAGAGCGAACACGGCCGCCGCCGGCGGCTCGGGAATTGGCGGCGGGGGCGGAGTGTATGGCCCGACGTCGACGGGTACGCTCCCGTAGGACGAGCCGGGAGCCGTCGGCACAGCGAGGCCGGACGGCGTCAGCAAGTACGCGTTAAAATCCCCGCTTGAATTGAGAGCTTGGACCAGGACCTGACCGTTATCGTTGATTCCGATGACGTTGTAGTAGCTGTACTGGGAGATCGACCCAGTGAGCGAGTGAAGCAAGTTCGTCAGGTCGATCATCTTGCCGTTGATGTCAAGAAAGGCATGCGTGCTGCCGTCTGCCGTGGTGGAATAGCCGTAGATTTCCCCGCTCGAATTGATCCCCTGCGGCACACTCGAATTGCCACCGAGAGTACCCAGGCTTTGCATCGTCCCGTTGCTGTAAAGAAAGCCCTGGAACGGGCCGTAATTGAAGGGGGTCTGGATATGCGAGACTCCGACCACCTGCCCCGAGTTGTTGATTCCGTACGCCATGCTGGCCGTGTCTCCCGGCAGGGTTCCCAGGCTCTTCACCACGCCCCCGCTGAACAGAACCGCCGTTGCGGTTGCTTCGGTCCCGGTCCAGCCCACCACCTGTCCCGTGTTGTTGATCGCCGAGGCAGTCATGAGTGTTTGACCCGACGGCAGAGGGATAGACATTTGCGAGCCGTTTTGATTGTAGATAACTGCATGAAAGCTGTCGACGGCTGGGCCTTCCTCGGTGTAAACCACCTGGCCGGCCGCATTGATCTGGCTGATCGCCCCTATATAAGGGCTGTCGTTCTGGATCGGCGTGACGTTGCCGCCGACGGTGCCATAGCTCCAGGCACCTGAGTTGTTGATGGCCGCCGAGCCCACCATCACCCCAGCGTCGTTGATGGCACTCGGCAAGTACTGCGAACCGAACACGAACGTCGTGCCCGCGTTCGCGCCATATCCGTCATAAAGAAGGCCCCCGCCGGCAAACGATGACGGCGCGCCAGACGGTGCGATGGCACCTTCGCCGACGACCTGGCCACTGTTGTTGAGACCTGTTGCGATGATCGCGCCAAGATCGGTGGCGTTGAAGATCGGGTCTGCGGCGGCGCTGTGCGTCACCGCGGCCATCACAAACAGCGTTGCAAAAGCGCGAATTGCCCGGCGGTGCATATGACGGGGTCCCTCCATGGAAATGACTCGCGGTGCAGGGGCGGAACAGATCGCCGGCGGAGATTATAAGCCGGACACAAATCCCACCAAGCTCAACCCCCCGAAATGCGGACGCCGTTCCAGTGCAGCCGCCCGAGCGGTTCTTCGTAGAACCGATGTAACCAGCCATTTGATAGAAGGTTATGACTCATGTTCTGCGGTATATCGAGCCTCGGGCGCCCAGAGCGACGATCACCAATGCGAACAAAGCCATCGCAGGGGGCTCTGGAACCGGAGTCACCGGCGAAGTGTAAGGGCCGATATCGAGGGGCACGCTCACGAAGTCCGACCCTGGCGCCGTCGGCACGGGCAAGCCGGCCGGTGTGAGCAAGAACGTGGTTGTATCCTCACCTGAATTGGACGCTTGCACCAGAACCTGGCCGTTATCGTTGAGTCCCGTCACCGTGTAGGACGTGTACTGGGAGATCGCTCCGGTAAGTGAATGAAGCAAATTCGTGAGGTCGATCATATTGCCGCTAATGTCGAGAAAGGCGTGTCCGCTACCGTCGGCCGTTGCTGCGTAGCCGTAAATCTCGCCACTGCCATTGATGCCCTGGGGAACGCTCCAGTTTCCCCCCAGAGTGCCCAGGCTTTGCATCACGCCGTTGGCGTAGAGAAAGCCGTGTTCAAACCCGTTTGCTTGCGACACGCCCACAACCTCACCCGATTTGTTGATTGCATACGCCATGCTGGACCTGTCTCCCGGCAGTGCACCGAGGTTCTTGATCACGCCGTTGCTATAAAGGAACGCAGAGCCTCCCATCGAGCCGACCACCTGGCCTGCGTCGTTGATTGCCATCGCCGTCATCGAAGTCTGGCCCGGCGGGAGCGGGATAGGAACCTGAGAGCCATCGGAATTGTAGATAAATGAATGAGAACCTCCCGGTGCTGGACCGCTTTCGCTGAAAAGCGTCTGTCCGCTGGCATTGAGCCGCATTGCTTGGGCCCTCAACCTCATCGCCGTTCTGGACCGGTGTGACCGTGCCCCCAGCAGTCGCATAACTAAACACATAGTTGTTATTAATAAGCGTTGAACCGATCATGAGGCCAGAGTCGTTGATGGCCGTGGGTACGAACTGCGGACCGAACAGATACGTGGTGCCGGCATCGTCCCGTATCCATCGTAGAGGACGCCCGCGCCTACGAGCGACGATGGCGCCGCATTCGAGGTTTGGCCGATGACCTGGCCCTCGTTATTGAGGCCGTCGCCGATGATCTGGCTCAGGGCGGTGACGTTGAACACCGGGTCCGCGACGGCAGTGCGCCGCCACCGCGACAATCACAATCGATGTTGCAAGAACGCGAATTGCCAGACGGTGCATGTCGAGGTCCCTCCATGGACATCACTCGCGGTGCAGAGACGGATCAAATCGCGACCCGGCATTATACGCCGCGCACGAATTCCACCAAGCTCAACCGACCAAAGCCCGCTGCAACCGCTTTACGACCCCCTTCACCTGCCCACAATCGCCAAGTTTGCCAAACCATCAAGTTTGGCTGCTCTTTTCCCTGCGTGAGCATTCCAATACGCCCGACAGCTCCAAATTCGCACGACGATCGCAAGCGTATGGCGCAAAAGCGATAAAGTTCCAATCGTCACGGAGCCGTTTCGGTCTCAAATGTTCCGATTTGCCCGATTCAGAGCGCATTGAGTCACGAGTGAGTGGATGTGTCGTATTTTGAGCGTTCGAGACCATGTCGAAGGTTGCCGGACCGGTTCACGAAGGGGCCGTGTCAGGCTTGGGTCGGTCTTTCGCACGTCGAATTGTCAGTGTCGTGAACGGTGGCGTCTCTCGAAGAGTTCGTGCGCTTGCCGTCGCCCGGGTGGGCGGCGGTCATCGCTGAGGATCGACGTATTGAAGCTACAGTACGTTTTTACCAGGAGGGCCTTCGTGCCCCGGCCGTGCAGAGTCGCGCGCGCTGGGTGGGCCTTCCTCCGTCGCTTGACAACGGGAGGACTCTGATGAGCGTTCTCAAGAATCGGCAGACGAAGCGGGTGTTTCGGCTGGGTTCAGGGCCTCGAGGCAGGCGCTGCGCGGTGGGCATTGAGGGGCTTGAGGTGCGTGCGCTTCTGGCCACGATTGCGGTCAATGCCGCCTCGGTGGTGCGCTCGGTTGACACCCAGCTTCTGGGGGTGAACGTCGCCTGGTACGACTCGGTGCTGAACACGCCCCAGACGCAGCAAATGGTCGAAGCGGCCGGCCTGACGATGTTCCGTTTCCCCGGCGGTTCGAGCTCGGATGATTTTCACTTCAATGCGCCCCCCACATATAACGGCGAGGGGACCGATGGCAGCATGGCGAGCTTCATCAGCTCGGTGAATGGCGTGGGCCTGGCGACGGTCGACTACGGCTCGGGCAGCCCACAGGAAGCGGCGGCCTTCCTGGCGTACCTCGAAGCGCCCGTCGGCAACACCACCCAAATCGGCAACGGCCAGGAGTGGAATGATTCGACGAACAGTTGGCAAACGGTCAACTGGCAGACGGCCGGCTACTGGGCGAGCTTGCGCGCGGCGGCGCCGCTGGCCCAGGACGATGGTCTCAACTTCCTGCGACTCGACCACCCCGCACCCTTCAACGTCCCGGACTGGGAAATCGGCAACGAGGAGTACGGAAGCTGGGAAATCGACCACCACACAGTGCAGCACGATCCCGCGACGTACATCGCGTTCATGAAGCAGTTCGAGCAGCTCGCCTCGACGATCGACCCGTCGATCTCGGTTGGCGTCGATGTGCAGAGCCCCGGCACCGACTTCAACAACTGGATCGGCAATATTCTCCAGCAGGCCAAGAGCCAGGGAGTGACGATCGGATTCCTGAGCGACCACAACTACGTGCAAGCCCCGGGAAGCGAGAGCGATTCGAACCTCTTGCTCGACACCACGAGCGGCACCAACACCGATCCCTCGGACCCAGGCAACCCCTACGATTGGGCGCAGCGTGCGGCCGCTTACGAGAACGACCTCACCCAGTATCTGGGTGCCGCCGCCGCCAGCAAGGTCCAGCTCTTCGCGACCGAGTACAACTCGGTGTACTCCGATCCCGGCAAGCAAACGACGAGCCTGGTCAACGGCCTGTTCCTGGCCGACTCATTGGGCGCGATGCTCGAGACCCCCTACGACGCATCCGATTTCTGGGATCTGCGCAATTCCTATTCGACCGGCGGCAATGCGTCGTCGAGTCTCTACGGCTGGCGTCAGGGCGGCGATTACGGAATCATCGGCAGTCCGGGCGGCACGGCGCCGGCTTCAGGCCCCTACGTGCCTTACCCGACCTACTTCGCCGAGGAGCTCGCCTCCAAGATCATTCAAGCCGGCGGCAACGTCGTGCAGGCCTCGAGCAGCGATCCCAACCTCACGGCTTATGCGGTCATCGAGCCCGACGGTCATCTCGACCTGCTGGTCGTCAACAAGAGTGCAACGAGCGCGCTCACCGGCGCCTTCCAGCTCGCCAATTTCGACCCGGCAGCACAAGCCACAGTCTGGCAGTATGGCGAAGCGCAGGACACGGCGCAGAGCGAATCGACCACGGGCGCATCGGCGCTCGCGAATTTCACCGCCAATCTCACCGTGAACGGGTCGACGTTCAGCTACTCCTTCCCGGCCTACTCGATGACCGTGCTCGTCCTGGGCAGGGCCCCCTCGGGCACAGCCGGCCCCACAATCACAAAGGCGGCTTCCGCCTCGCCCAGCCCCGTCACGGGCAAGACGACCGTGCTCTCGGTCACGGCGACTGACCCGTCCGGAAATGCCGGCCTGATTTATGCCTGGGCGACGACCGGCACGCCTCCGGCGGCCGTCACCTTCAGCGCCAACGGCAGCAATGCCGCCTCGAGCACCACCGCGACCTTTTCCGCGGCGGGCTCCTATAGCTTTCAGGTGACCGTGTCCGATGCGGGCGGCTACATCGCGACCAGCAGCGTGACCGTCATAGTCAATCAGTCGCTCAGCTCGATCAAGGTCTCGCCGGCCGGCGTGACGCTTGCCGCCAAAGGCCAGCAGCAGTTCACAGCAGTTGCGGACGACCAGTTCGGCAAGCCGATGAGCACGCAGCCTTCCTTGTCGTGGTCGGTCTCGAGCGGCTCGGGCACGATCGGCGCGACAAGCGGGCTTTACACAGCGCCGAACGCGGCTGCCTCGGCCACGGTGAAAGCCGCAAGCGGCGCGATTTCCGGCACGGCGAGCGTCACCGTCCTGGCCCCGCCGACGACCAGTACCACCGTGTCGTACTCGCTCGTGAATTCGTGGAGCACCGGGTTCCAGGCGAGCATCACGATCACGAACACGGGAACGACGACCATCACCAACTGGACGTTGCAGTTCAACTTCGCGGCCACGATCACTCAGATCTGGGATGCGACGATCGAGACCCATTCCGGCACTCACTACGTGATCGAAAATGCCGGCTACAACAGCTCGATCGCTCCGGGCCAGAGCGTCACGTTCGGCTTCCTGGGAAGCCCCGGCGGCGCGCCGGTGGACCCGTCGAATTTCGTCGTGAACGGAACGTCCAGCGGCACAGCGCCTCCGCCGCCGAGCAGCTCGCTGTCGGCCACAGTCGCGTTTGCGGACACGGACGACTGGGGAACCGGGTTCACGGGCAGTCTGACGCTCACGAACACCGGCAGCACGCCGATCAATGGCTGGACACTCTCATTCGACTTCGTCGGCGCGATCAGCTCGATCTGGAACGCCAGCATCGTGAGCCAGACCGGCAATCTCTTCGTCATCGAGAACGCGTCCTATAACTCGGTCATCGCCCCCGGGCAAAGCGTGACCATCGGCTTCAACGCCTCGCCCGGACATCCCGCATCTCCGACCAACTACGTCTTGAACGGCGTGGCGATCTCCTGACGGGCGTGAGCTGGATTGCGTAGTCTGCCCACGAGCGAAGCCCCGTGGGGCTGCACGGCGTCCGAACTCGCCCTTTCGGACGCCGGATAGAGCCTCACGGGGCATCCTCGCACGGAATGCAGGCTTCCGTGCCGGTGTCTCACTGCTCGCGGATGATGAGGAGGTACGGGTAATCCGCCGCGCGAAGCTTCAAGCTCAGCTCGTCGCCGGTGGAAGACGTGACGTCGACAGGCACATCCCGATCCGCCAACGGATCGTAGCAGGCGACCGTCGCCCGCAGGCCATCGATCCCCCGAATACTTACCGTGAACTCCTCCGGTGCCAGGTCCTTCGTGATGTCTCGAGTCATCACATAATAAGGGATTAAAAATCGATTGTTGTTCGCCTGGAACGGCAGGAACACGAAGACATCGCGGTCGAAAAGGTGAGGGTGTTGCGGGCTGCCGTCGCCGCGGAATTGATAGTGATCGTGCGTATCGGCGATCGACGTCAGGACGAGTTGCCGCGTCGCGACCAATGCCGGATCGACGCCGTCTCGCATCTTGGCGGTTATGTTTCCGAGCGTCCGTAGTGCGGGTGAAACATAACCGGCCTCATCCGTCGGATAAGGCTTGCCTATCCTCGCATATTCGGCAAAGCGGTCGCTCACCAGCCCGAAGCCGGTATCGCCGCCAAAGGTGGAGAAGAAGTAGATCCGCTCAACCCCTTTGGCCGGGAAGAAACAGGCGTCTCGGGCCGTGGCCTTCGCCTTGACCCGGAGGGCGGCCTCCCGATCGACGATTCCGTGCTCCTGCGGATGAATCCCGATCTCGGTGAGCCACAACGGGCATGGTGCGACCTTGCCGCCGATGACCCGCGCATTGCGCCCGTGCGACGTGTCGTAGATCGGTGTCGTGATTGGGGCCATGTCGCGCACGACGGTCTCGGTCTGGAGCGCCGTCGCGTAGTACTCCGGGAAGAGGGCCGAGTACGCGGTCGTGAATCTAGGCGTGTCCTCGGCAAAGCGTGCGCTCAAGGCCCGCCCCCCGGGCTCATCTCTCGGAAACACTTTTCGCGGCGGGTAGGGATGGGCGCTCGAAGCGCCGACACGCGCGGGCTCCCGCGATGCAGACGGCCAGGGGATCGTGTTGCGAAACCCATCGACAAGCGTCACGCCGCGGAACTCGTCCGCCCGCCGATCGGCAAGCTCGGCCGTCTCGCGGACGAGATATTCCCAGATTTCATCCTCCTTGTACTCGACCAGCTTCGGCTCGTAGTAGTTGTTGATGGAAAGAAACCTTGAGCCGAAGGTCAGCTCGTTCCAGATCTCCAGGTCGAAGCCTCGGTCGGCGTCGTGTCGCGTCCCGAGCGAATGGGCGACGAAATCGACAACCGTGCCGACGTATCGCTGCCAACCGGCGACCGTGTTCCGGTAGTCCTCGGTCTCCGGCGCCGAGAACGGCCGATACTTGAGCGTCGTGACGGCAACCTTCGCGCCCGCCTTTCCCAGGTCTTTCGGCAGCGGCTTCGAAAGAACGACCGTCTTGCCGTCGATGCCCGTGATCAGGGCTTCGCTGGCCCAGTATTCACTGAGGTTGGCGAGCCCGCTGTAACCGGCCCGGAGGCCGCTGACATCGACGAGCTCGACCCGCCGGTCGCCGTGCCTCGCCTCGCGCGACAAAGCGCGCTCGGAGAATTCGGTCGGCCCCGGCACGCCCGAATGGGCATTGAGGAGGATCAAGGGTCGGACGCCGTGCCGCCTTACACGCCACGAGCAGAGCCTTGAGCCGTTCCGCGTGGTCGAGCTGCGACTCATCCCGGTAGTTGACCATTCCCCAGCTTATCTCGATCCGAGCGTTCCGGACACCGTGGCGGGCGAGCATCCAGCCGTGAGGAATACGTGTTGCGTGAGTTTTTCCGGCCGCGAAGGGTCGACTTGAGCGGGCGACGGCGCGCGGACGGGTAGCGGGCTCGCGCAGCGCTGCGAGCGAATGTCCTGTGATTTCTGCGGCGGCCGGCACCTGGTGACCCGAGAAACGCTCCGCTTGGACTAGGAGGTATCGAAACGAATCTGAATGCGACCGGCACGGGAGTGGTCAAACGCTTCGTCGCTCAGGGCGATGTATCGGAAGGCTTCCAACAAGCGGCGGGCGAGGTTCTTCAGGCTACCGAACAACTGCATGGGTGTCCGCCCAAACTCCGCCGCCGCATTGCGGAGCAAGCTGCCGACCTCGAGGACCTGCATGATGATGTGAGCGATCTGCAGCAAGTAATAGTAGGCTTTGAGCCTTTCCGGGTCGGTGCTGAAAGCATGTTCCAGGTTCAGGCCGCTATTCTTCTGACGATTGAATCCTTGGTTCTCAATGTGCCAGCGATGTCGTCCTCCTTTCGTGGCAATCTCCTCTACCGTGCGGATGTCAACCTTGAGGTCCGTGATCCAGGCGAATACGGTGATTTCGCCGTCGACCGTTTCCGTGCATTCGATCGCGTTAAAGTGCCAGGTTCGGCCTTGGTCATCCTGGTAGGACAAGCCGTGAACCCAGCGATAGACCTGGTGCACACCTTGGGGCGTAGAGCATGTCAGTTCATTGCTGGGGCAGAGCTTCAATAGCGCCTGAAAGTCCTTCCATACGGCAGGCATATGGCCCGGCTTGAATGTTAATACGTAGTTGCAATGGTAATCCTTGGCCAGTTGCAGGGTGCGGCCGCACGCATAGAGACTATCACCGGAAAGGCACGAGCGTAGTTGCGGGAAGCCACGACGAAGTTGAGGAAGCAAACGGGTCAGCGCCTTGAGCTCGCAATCTTGTTTACGAGCCTCGCCGGAAAGGGCGGCGTTGCTGTCCGAGTTTTCAATGAACTCACTGGCCATGGACAGGGTCAAACCCGCCGGTCCGAGTATTTTGGCTTCCAGGACCTGGTGCAGGTAAGCGGTGTGGGTCGCGTGACGATAGACCAAGCAATGCGGGCAATGCCGCCGCCGAAAAGCCAGATGACCAGTGGCATCGAGAGCCACGACGAACCTCCCCTGCAAGCGAGCGGCGTCCAAAGACCTCATGCGAATGAGGCGACGCAGCATGTGTGTTCGCAACTCGGCGAAAGGAGCAGCGCCAGTGTGTTCCAGGAAATGATCAAGGGTGTCGTGTACCGGCCGGGTCTCCTGCTCGGTTTGAGCGAATCGGTTGAAGTTGTTCAAGACCTCGGTGCCGCGGTCATCGAGATCGAAATCCAACTGCCTGCGACTGCCGAGCTGAAACAGATACAGGCTGATCCCCCACCAGATGAGGAATCGTTTGTGATAGATGACCAGCGGCAAAAACCGGGTATCGGGCACGCCATCCAGCCACCGATTAAACTCGGGCCAGAAGTGGTGGAATGTTGTGGCGAACGTCTCGCCGAGGCTTACGACCGGCCCTTTCGCCGTTTTCGTTCCTGGGCATGGCTGCGAACCAGTGCCAGGCTCAGTTGAGAGATCTCCTGGAGCAGAGCTTTGAGTCGGCGATGTTCGTCGATCCATGAACGAACCTCTTCCGTGAAGTCGACTGGAACGTAAACCGTGCGCGTCTTGCCACGGTTGTTGAAGGTGAGCTGATGGCCACGATGCTTTTCGCCAGAGGCGCAATGGCAGCCGGGCTTACCACACCTGCGCTCGAACGAAACGAGGCTGGCAGCAAGCGCAGGTTTACGAGCGGCCACCTGCTTTACCCGGCTTTCGAGCATCCGCCGAATATTGGTGGGATGACGTGGGACTCGCACGGGTGCCTCCGAGCTGGCTAACTGAAAAGCACCCTAGCTTACCAGCAAATGGCCCAAAAGTGGGAAGTGCGAAGAAGGCGAAGAAATGGTGAAAACCCTGAATCGGTCGTAAATCAGTGCGCCCAGAGGGCTTGGCTCGCGGCTAAGGTGCGAAGAAAATCGTGTTCCTCAGAGCTGGGCGAGCATCGTCACGATGAGGTCGGGCGACTCAGCACCGGATGTCAGATCCAGGACGACCCCCTGAGCATCGAGGAATCGCTGCGCGGGTAGTGTCTGCTGGTAGGCGCGCCAGGGCTGGAGCCAATGCGAATGGGTGCCGAACGAAAGCGCCGTCAAGTGCCGCTCGTCGATATACGCACCGCGCTCTTGTTGTGCCGCGACGCGCGGCGGGTCGGCTACAAGGGCTCCCGCGAGCGTGACAACCGTGATCAGCTCGATACCACCGCATCTGACCATCATTGATCTCCGCGCTTTCCATTTTCCGCCTGAGTCTTCTGGCGGCGACTGTGTCATGATACGAACTCTCCGGCGGCAGGCTGCAACCCGTTCGCTCGCGGATGTGTTACAATTGCCGTCACTGGTGTCCCAATCTGATGCGGTCGATCACGCTGGCTGCCCCTCGAAAAAGTTGTGATGTCGCCGGATCGTTCGTTCGGAATGAGGCGAGGGTAATGTCCGAAGTTCTCACAATCAGAGATCCACACACCGGAGCGTTGCTCGCCGAAGAAAAGCTTGCGCCGGACGAGAAGGAGGACTCAGCAATCGCGAGGGTCTACCGAAAGTTTCTCGGTCCCAACGCGCCGGAGCAAGTGGTTCTTACACGGTCGGTCTGGATGGGCGACACAGAATGGGCCGAGGAACTGAGCCGAAATTGGGCGGGATTCGGGCTCGTGGTAATTGGCCCGAGAAGCGATCCTTCACTGGAAAAGTCTCGACTGGTGTTAGCCCGAGTTTCCGAATGGAAGCCAGTCCCTCGCATGGAATTCCCGCTGCGGAAGAGCGAGCTCGACAAAATCAAGCAAGGACGGCGCAGCAACGCCATCGTTCCTGTTAAACCCGAGGATCCGCCGGCGGTCGGCGATCGAGTCACATTTCGACAATCCGGAAAGGATCCATTCGGCGAACCGATTCTGGTACCGAATGGCGACTCGGTCTCCGTTGATCTCACGGAGGTGAGGAATGAACGGCAGAGATGGGCAAACCATGATATTTACTTCCTTGCCTGGGACCCTTCCAAGGTGAAGCAGAAGTCGGTAGAAGTTACAACCCGCCGGTCCAAATAATGAGATCCCGCCATGGGCAAGAAGGCCGTCGCGGGCTCTGCCGTTTCAAGTTTCACGGAGTTGCATGCCCGGCTGTCGAGATACAACGAAGATTGGATTTTTCGCGGCCACGCCGACGTACGTTGGGAGCTCATTCCCAAAGTAGGGCGCGGGCTCTATGTCGGCAATGAGCGGAACCTCTTCGAGTCGTGGAAACGAAGGGCTGCTGAGCATGCCGCCGCTCATTTTGCGTCGGATTGGGATTTGATCGCGATTGCACAACATCACGGGTTGGCCACCCGTCTGCTTGACTGGACCGCGAACCCGTTGAACGCCGCGTACTTCGCCGTAAGAGAGCCGGTCAAACGGAAGGGGCCCGCAGAGATCTTCGCCGTCAGATTCGAGGATTCCTTTGATAAATCCGCAGAAACCACTGCGATCGACCCGCTAACATTCGAGGGCATCGCGATGTTCCGGCCACGGGGTGTCGTACCACGTATTGTCCGCCAAGGAGGTCTGTTCACGATTCACGGGCCGCCTGAGTTGTCTCTCGAAACGGTATCGCGCGACGCAAAAGCTGCCACGCTGGAGCGCATCGTCATTGAAGAATCCTACCGTCCCACCTTGCTCGCGGAGCTTGCTCGCTACGGCATCCACGCGGCATCGCTCTTCCCGGATCTCGACGGAATCGCGAACTTCCTCAACTGGAGCGCCGAGCGCGGAGTATTCCTGAATTGAGGGCCGGATTCCTTCCCGCCGCAGCAATTCCCCGTCACCTCTTGCGACATTTGTCGTAGACATTAATAATGAATCGTGGCACCGCGATTCTGACGGGATCTCCTTTGCCAGCGCGATCGCCCTTCGCGGTGCCCGGTCGTCACACGTCTCGTCCATTCGAACGGCTCCTTCTCCCCATCGATTTTCAAGTAGAGGAGGTGCACGGTGGAAACTGCGCAATCTCGAAGAAGCTTTGCCCGAGCAAGGCGCCGGGCCGATTGCCCCGGCATCGGAGGGCACCTCCCCGCCAGTCGGCGCCATCCTGGCGCAGCCGGCGCGGGGGTTTGTCCGATTCTTGTATTCGAGCAACCCGTTCTACATCCTGAGCGCCGACCTGGTTTTTGTCGGCCTGCGGATCTCGTTCGGTCCGGGCGGACCGGCCACGCGCTCGTGGGCGCTGGGAATAAGCCTCGCCGGCTACACACTGCTTCTGGCCACGACGGCTTGCTTTTTGATTCGAGTCGGGAAACTCTGGGATGACCTGCGCAGCTTGTTGCTCCTGATCGTGATGATGTTCCTGGCGATCGCAACCAGCGGCGACGATTCGATGGCGGCAGACCCGCGCCGCGGCACGATCGGCTATCTGGTCGGCTTCGTTTTCGCCGTCGTCGTGAGCGAAGCGGTTCTGCATACCATCCGATTGCGACTGCCCGGCTGGTATCGCGCCGCATATCACGCGATTCTCGCCCTGGTATTCCTTTATCCGATCGCGCTGGCACCGTTTGTCAAAGAGCCCGATAGCCAGGCGCTCCAGTGGGCGCTCTTCGGATTTTCGCCGCTGGCGGCGCTGGCGCTTCTGTTGCTGGTGCCGGCGGCCAGGCGGGGTGCGGCCTACCTCGCCAAGAACGGCAGCCCGTGGCGCTGGCCGCTCTATCCCTGGTCGCTTTTCTTCATCATCGCCGGCGGCCTCGCCGTCCGGTGCTACTCGCTCTGCGTCTCGTTTCATTTTGTCAACGGCAGCCGGACGATCTTCGGTCCGTATTTCCTGGTTCCGATCGGCCTGGCCGTGAGCCTCATCTGGCTCGAGATCGGGATCGCCTCGCGCCGGCGGGGCGTCATGATCGCGGCATCGGTTGTGCCGTTCGCACTCGCCTATCTGTCCACGACCGGTTATCGATATGAGCCGGTCTACCTGAATTTCTTGAGCGAGTTCCGCCACACGCTGGGAGGCACGCCCTTCTACCTCTCCTGCCTTGCGGTGGTGCTCTTCCACATTTACGCCGTGCTCCGGCGTGTGCCGGCGGCCCGGGACCTTCTGGTGGTGTCATTGGCCTGCCTTTCGGCTATCGGGCAGAGCTCGCTCGATCTCGATTCCCTCGTCGCGTCGCGTCCATTTCCGCTGGCCGCCGCCGGTCTGGTGATGGCCTCGCTCGCCTGGCGCAAGCGGCACACTGGTCGGGCGCTCGTCGCGGGAACCGCGCTGGCGATCGCCGTCGGCCGCGGCTGCGCCATCATCTGGCCACACGTTGATTCATTCCTGATCGCCGCCCAATTGATCATCATCGCCTTCATGGCCGTGGGCGCGGTCTGCGCATGACGGAGCTGGCCGGTTCGCGCGGTCATGTGGCTGTTTTGGACTCCTGGCACTGCAGCTCCTGGCGGCGCTCGGTTATCCGCCCATGGTCGTCTCGCTGACCCCGGCCGTTGTTCCATTCTATCTGGCGACGACTACGGTCGCGGCGCTTGCATACGGCTTCCACCTGCGCGACCGCCGCTACGTGGCAGTGGCGGCCGCGGGTCTGGCGGCGTGGCTCACACAATCCGGCGCACCGAGTTACAAGCACCTTCGCCGCATCATGGTCGGATTGGATCAGATCGCCTGCGGGCTGTTGCTCTTCGTGGTCGCCGCCGCGATCAGCTTGAGAAAGGCCGGGATCTGGCCGCGATCTCTGCCCAAATCCCTTCTCTGGCTTTTCAAGCGATGATGTCCTTCACAATCGTTCCGTGCACGTCGGTGAGCCGGAAGTCTCTGCCGGCGTGGCGAAACGTGAAATGCTCGTGGTCGAAACCAAGGAGGTATAACATCGTCGCGTGCAGGTCGTGAACGTGTACCTTCTTGTCGACGGCCTGAAAGCCGAGGTCGTCCGTGGCGCCGTGGACGTATCCCCCTTTGACGCCGCCGCCGGCCATCCACATCGTGAAACCGTAGTGGTTATGGTCCCGGCCGTTCATTTTTCCCTGATTGGAGCCGGGCGTCGGCAGCTCGACAGTCGGCGTGCGGCCGAACTCGCCCCCCCAGATCACCAGCGTGTCTTCGAGCATTCCGCGCTGTTTGAGATCGGCAAGGAACGCGGCGATCGGCTGGTCGCACTGGGTGGCGAGCTGCCGGTGGCCGGTGGCCAGATCATCGTGGTGGTCCCACGGCTGGCCGTCGCCGTGCCAGAGCTGGACGAACCGCACCCCACGCTCGAGCAGCCGCCGGGTCGCCAGAAGCTGTCGCGCGTGCACGCCCGGTCCGTACATCTTGCGGATCATTTCGGGCTCTTGATTGACGTCAAAGGCGTCGGCCGCTTCCGACTGCATGCGGTAAGCCAGCTCGAACGATTGAATTCGCGCCTCGAGCTCGGGCTCGTGGCCGCTCTTGTCGAGATGGCGGCGATTGAGCTCGCCCAGCAAGTCGAGCTGTGCGCGCTGGGCCTTGGGCCCGACGCCGTGGTTGCGAATGTGCGCGATCAGCTTGTCGATCTCGGTGTGCTTGCTGTCGACATAAGTCCCCTGAAAAATCCCCGGCAGAAAGGCCGACTGCCAGTTCTGCGACTCGGCGATCGGGAAGCCGCCCGGGCACATCACCACGAACCCCGGCAGGTTCTGATTCTCCGTGCCCAGGCCATACAGCACCCACGAGCCGACGCACGGCCGCGCCTGTCGCGCTTCGCCGCAGTTCATGAGCATCAGCGACGGCTCATGATTGGGAACATCCGCGTGCATCGAGCGAATCACGCAGATCTCGTCGATCATTCCGGCCGTGTGGGCGAAAAGATCGCTGACCTCGATCCCGCTCTGCCCGTACTTCTTGAACTTGAACGGAGAACCCATCGCGGCGCCGGTCTTGCGCTCGGTGGGCAGATTTGTGGGCACCGGCTTGCCGTTGTGGCGGTCGAGCAGCGTCTTGGGGTCAAACGTGTCGACGTGCGACGGCCCGCCGTTCATGAACAGATGCACAACCCGCTTGGCACGGGCTCGAAGCGGGGGCAGCTTGGGTAGAAGTGGGCTCGGGCCATTGATGGAATGGCCGGCCAATATGCGGGCTGCCGCGTTGTCGCCGTCGCCTGAGGCTGCACGGGCGGCGTGGCTCAAGAGCCCGGCATCCGAAAGCACGCCGGCAAGCGCCACGGCCCCCATGCCCATTCCCGAGCGGCTCAGAAGCTCGCGGCGGGTCATGACGGCGTCTTCGAGCTTTGGTGCAGGATGCGACATCAGAAATTCCTCGCTCCCGGAGAGACCGGAAAAGGCCGGTGCTCCTCTTCCATCAATCGACAAACATAAACTCGTTGGTCAGCAGCAAGACCTGGCTCAATTGCTCCCAGGGCGAGAGCTGCGGCTCTGGGCCCGTGTTCGAGCCGGGTTTCCCGGCTCTGCTCGCGCCGCTGCCTTGCTCCGCGATGAAGGCCGTCGCCAGGGCGAGCTCATCCGCCTCGGGCAGTCGGCCCAGAACGCGGCGGTACAGGCTACGCACAGTCTCCGCAGTTTCTCCACCGGCGCGGGCACCCTGGTTGCGCACGATTTCGCCCGAGAGCCGCCGCGCCTGCTCGTGCAGGAACGGGCTGTTCATCAGAAAGAGCGCTTGCTGGGGAACCGTCGTGACGAACCGCCGCGGACTGGTCGCATCGGGAACGGCGAAGTCAAATGTGCGGTAGACGCCGTCGAGGTTCTGACGGTCGATGAACCCGTAAAGCGTGCGCCGCGTCAAGAACGCCGGTGATTCGATCGCCGTGGTGGGCCCGCCGAAATAGGGCCCCAGCGAGCCGGCGACAGCCAGCACCGAATCACGCATCGACTCGAAGTCGAGCCGCTGGCGATTGAACCGCCACAGCAAATGGTTGTCGGCGTCCGCGGCCAGCTCGGCGGGCCGCGGCGCACTCTGCTGCTGGTAGGTCGTCGAGAGCATGATGCGGCGGTGCAGATCCTTGATCGACCAGCCCGATTTGATGAACTCGCCGGCCAGGTAGTCGAGCAGCTCCGGATGCGACGGAGGATCGCTGCGCAGCCCGAAATCGCTGGGCGTGCCGACCAGGCCCTTGCCGAAATGCCAGAGCCACACCCGGTTCACAAACACGCGTGCCGTCAGAGGGTTGGCCGGCGATGCGATCGCCTGCGCCAGCTCGAGGCGGCCGCTCCCTTTGCGGAACGGAGCGCGGTCGCTGCCCGAGAGCACCTTGAGAAACCGCCGAGGGATCGCTGGACCAGGCCGCCCCGGATTGCCCCGCATGAACACGTGCGGGTCGACAGGCCTTGGCGAGTCATTGACCACCATCGCCCGCGGAGGCGACCCGGGGTCGGTGGCGTTGATCTGCTGAATGACAGCATTCAACTTCTCGAGCCGGTTGCGCTGCCCTTGATCGAGGATCAGCCGCATGCCGTCGTTGCTCGCGGCCAGCGGTCCCCCGTCGCCGAAGATCGCCTTGCGCAGCGACTCCCACTCCTTATCCGGCAGGGCCGCAACCGGTCCGCCTTTCGCCTTCGCGGTTTCTTCCTTCCAGCGAGTTTCAAGCTGTGCGAAGAGCGACGCGTAGCGGTCGACCACTTCACTTGCGCTCGAAGGCGGGCTCGCGAGCACAATCTTGGCGACCAGCGGGTGAATCGGTGAGCCCTTCGGGTCTTTGGGCGACACAAGCTCGCGATGTAGCTCGGCCGCCTTGGCCGCGAATTGACCGGAAGGCAACCCGGCGAACGCCCGCCACGGGCCAAACACGGGGTCCTTGGGGTTGACGCCCGAGACGTGCCTCCGCCACATCGACATCACACTGCGCAACCGTCTGGAATTCAGCCCCGCAGCGCGCGCCTGCTCCTCGAGCTTGCGGCTCCGCGCATCGAAATTGAGAATCTGCCCTGCCTTCAGGTATTGGGAGAGCTTCGTCGTCATTTCGGCGGAGAATTCCCCGCGACGCGCCGCCAGGAATTCATCACGCGTTTTAGTCGCCGCAGCCAGTTTCTTCTGATATTCCACAAAACGCGGACTTCCCCCGGCATCGGCAAGCAAGGGCAGCTCGGCCGGCTCGACCGTACTGGCAAAGACACCATAGAGCGAGTAATAGTCTTCAGTGGGAATCGGGTCGAACTTGTGGTCGTGACAGCGGGCGCAGGTCACCGTCAGGCCAAGAAATCCGCGACTGACGACGTCGATGCGGTCGTCGATGATCTCGTTCTGGTCCAGCAGGAACCGCCTTCCAACCGTGAGGAACCCCATCGCGGCCAGGGGTCGGTGGTCACTCCCGCCAAGCTGATCGGCGGCGAGCTGTTCCTGGACAAATTTGTCATACCCGAGGTCAGAATTGAACGCCGAAATGACGTAGTCGCGGAACGTATAGGCAAACGGATAGCGGCGATCCTGCGTGAACACATATCCCTTCGTGTCTGCGTAGCGGGCCACGTCCAGCCAGTGCCGGCCCCACCGCTCGCCATAGCGGGGAGACGCGAGCAGGCGGTCGACAACATGCGCGAATGCATCCGGCGAGCCGTCTGCCTCGAATGCGTCCACTTCCTCGGCCCTCGGCGGGATGCCCCAGAGATCAATGGTTGCCCGGCGGATCAACGTTCGCTTCGAGGCCAACGGCGAGATGGAAAGGCCGGCCGTCTCGAGCTTGGCAATAACGAATGCGTCAACTGCAGCCTGCACGGCGGCCCGATCCTTGACCGCGGGTGGCGAGACCGGCGTGAGGGGTCGGAATGCCCAGTGCGTGCTGGGATCCGGCGCCGCGGTCTTGGCAGCGTTTGCACTCCCCGCCTCGATCGCGGGCCACGGTGCGCCCTGGCTCACCCACTGGCGAAGCGCGGCGACCGACGCATCGGGAAGCTTACCGGATGGCGGCATCTTCAGGTCGGGGTGGGTTTGCGCGACGGCCTTCACGAGCAAGCTGTCGTCGGGCTTGCCCGCAACCAGCGCCGGGCCGCTGTCGCCCCCCTTGAGGGCGGCCTCGCGACTATCGAGCCGTAGTCCGTTCGATTGTTTCTTCTCGCCGTGGCACTTGAAGCATTTGTCCGCCAGGATCGGCCGCACGCGGGCCTCAAAGAACTCGATGGCTTCCGGTGGAAACGCCGGCCGCACCGCCGCCTTTCCCGCTGCGTCGTCCGCGCCACGCGCGGATGCCGGCACCGCGGCGTGGATCAGAAGCGAGGCGCAAATGGCGACGCAAAGCGACGAAGAAAAGGAACGCCTGTTCCCGTCGATGAAGGTTCGGGGGTGTCGCTGGAAAGCAAAATGTTCCATGAGTTTCGAGAAACTCGCGTTTGTGCTCGTGGGCGGAAGATTCGATCACGGTATGGACCGCGACCGGGCGGGAATTCGAGGCACGAAGCGGCTGGAAGGAAAAAGAAACCGCGACCGGAGAGCCGTCGCGAGTCTCGGCCCGCTTCCAGGTTCTAATTATTGGCTTTTTGGCGCGTGATGGCAACCCCTCAGGGGTGGGGAGAGTGCCGGTACGGTGTGAGCGTTTCATGCGATTGGCGGTCGCGTACGTTGTGTCGCGGTAAGATCGCACATCCACAAGATCGGCGATGCGTGCGGCGCAGTTTGTGCAATTTCTTCAAACATTCACCGGTCGCTGTTCAAGTTCTCTGAACCGGCAAGACTGGCTGATTTGAGCCAGGTGCGGCCGGGCTCCAACCGGGGCGAATCGATGCAGTCCGGCGGTCGTTCCGACCCCGGCGACGCGTGCAAGTTCGCAACGGCGGCCAAAACGCCCGAGCCCTGGCTATCAGCGGGACTTACGAATCTTCTTGATCGCGGCTGCCGCTGCGGTGCGCACTTCGGCGGAAGGGTCTTGCAAGCACTTTTGCAGCGAGTCGAGGGCGACGCGCGCTTTGGCGGGCTCGACGTCCTCGATCGCATATGCCGCGTGCAGGCGGAGCAGAGGAGCCGGGTCTTCGAGTCCGAGAGCGAGACTCGAGACGTGCGGCTCGCCGGCATATAGAAGGGCTTGTGCCGCGTGATAGCGGGCCCGCTTGCTGGGACATTTGAGTGCGGCGACCAGGGCCAAATGAACCGCGTGCGTACGATCGGCCGCTTGCGCCGCGGTCTCGCCCGGCACCGTCTCGTCATCAACGGCGAGGTGCGAGAGAACCGACTCGGCGCCTTCGGATATCGCGGAATTCGGGTCAGCGAGCAACGGCAGCACCACAGGCATCGACCGCATGCCCAGTTCGATCAAGGCGATCTCGGCCGCGCTCGAATCGTCCGAGTCCGCGAGTGCGGACGCGATTGCCGGAATCACCTTTTCGGTTCGAGGACCAATTCTCAGCAATGCGTAAACCGCGTTCTCGCGAACGTGATGGTCCGCATCCTTGAGCGCGGCGATCAGCTTGGGGATGACTTCGTTGCCGGTTGGACCGCGTCCGACCGAGCCGAGCGCCTCCGCGGCTTCTGCGCGGATTTCCGACTCGCGGTCGGTCAGCGCCCGGAACAGCTCAGGTAACGCGGTCGCAGCGGCCGGTCCGGCTTCGCTCAGTCCTGACAGAAACCAGATTCGCGAAACGACTGACCCCTCGAGCACATGCTGTTTCATCACAGGCAGAGGCGCGGTCCGATCCTGGCCAGAGCGACGGCCGCTTGTTGACCCGCACCGTAATCCGACTCGTCGCACGCCAGTCGGACGAGCATGGGAATCGCCGCGGCCGCGCCCGGCCCGATTCGCCCCAGAGCCGTTGCGGCTTCGTTGCGCATGCGCCAATCGCGGTCAGTGAGTGCGTGGGCCAGCGCAGGAACCGCGACGCGTGCGTCAGGCCCGATGCCCCCGAGCGCGACCGCCGCGGCCAGTCGGATCGGGATCGGACCGGCGTCGCCAGGCTGAGAAGGACGGAGGTCGGGTTCCGCGATTTCTTGCGAGTGAAGAACCTCGATGAGTGTGGGGACGGCGTCTTTCGCAGCAGGCCCGATCCTCCCGAGCGCGGTGGCGGCAAACCAGAGTGCTCGTCCGCTCTTTTCGGCGCGGAGAATCGTGACGAGATCAGGCACCGCACCGGCCGCGTTGGTTCCAAGATCACCGAGCGCCAGGATCGCGGCAAACCGGACTTCGTATCCCTCCTGTGAGATGGGCCGCGAAAACTGCCCCCACGCAAAGTACCGCGTTGGGGCCCAGGCCTCGTAAAACAGCGTGGATTCCAGTCTGGTGCGGCCCCGGTCCGTCCGGATCATCTTCAGCAGAGCGGGGACAACGGTCGCAGGTTCGACCCCAAACTCGCCGAGAATGCGTGCGGCCCGCCAGCGAACGCGAGCATCGGCGTCGTTCAAGTGAGGGACGATTGACAAAACAGCCAGTACCTTCGCCCGCATAGCCGTCGATCTGGCCTCGGCGGTCTTCACCGACCGATACGTTCGCCAGGACCGATATTCCCGCGCAGCCCATGCCGCGTATTCGAGCAATTGGGCACGGATCTCCGGATCGGGATCATTTAGCTCCTGGACCAATCGAGGGATCATCCCCGGCGTGAGAGCGCGACCGATATTTTGCTCGCTGCGCGGCAGCGTGCCCGGCAGACGAAGGGCCGTCACGAAAAGCTCGGCAAGACCTTCATCGCTCCCGACCGACGCGAGAAGGCGGATCGCGCGACGACTCGTGTGCGGATCCTTTTCGCGCACGAAAGCGCGAAGAGCCGGAATCGTCGATTCGACCACGGGTTTGAGGTCGCCAAAATCGTGCGGACTACTCGTCCAATTGAACGGGTATCGCTCGTCGAGGATTTTGATCACTTCGAGTTTCAGACCGCGAGGCGCTTTCGCGTCGCTCAGCGATTTCCAGAGCCGTTCGGATGCTCGGTCGCCGAGCTTCTCGAATCCCGCCGCGGCGCGAGAGCGAACGAATTCACTGCCGTCGGCGAGCCCTCTGAACAGGATATCCAGGACCGCTCCCGTGCTCTCCGGGCCGATCGCCACGATTGCGGCGGCTGTTTCGGTGGCAAGCGCAGGCTCGGCATCGCGGCTCTTTTCCGGATGAGCGAGCTGGTCAAAAAGTGCGGGCAACGCCGCCCGAGCCTCCTCGCCGCGCTCACCGAGAGCGATAATGCTCGCGATTCGCACCTTGAAGTCCGGGCTCTCGAGACGAGCAACCAGCGAATTGACAGAATCGTCCGATTCAGTCCGCTGTGCAACTGCCCATCCGCAAACCGCACTCCAGCCGATCATCAAAACGAGAACGACCTGCCGCAAAGAACCCTCCTCCTGGCGAGCGATCTATTTCGGTGCTGGTTTCAAGATCTGCTTGATCGCAGACTCTGCGGCGCCTCGAACAAGAGCATCAGAGTCATTGAGGCATTTTCGCAGCGCATCGAGGGCGGGCCGCGCGAACGGGCCGATCAGTTCCAGAGTTCTCGCGGCACCCGTCCGAATTGTCGCAGAGCGATCAGAGAGCGCCGTGACCAGGTCCGGCAACACGAATTCACCCAGATTGGCCAGGACGTCCGCGACCCGGTCTCGGATTCGCTCATTTGGATTGCTCAGTGCGGAAATGAGCACGAAGCGAGCTTCTTTGAGACGCGACAAGCCTCGTTTTTGGCTCTCGCGAGCGTTCCAGACATCAGGGTCGAGTCCGAATATCTCCGTCACGATGTAGTCGCACAGCGGCCCAATCGCCCCGGCGCGACTGTCTCGGTGCTGTACTGACCAAAACTTCTGGCCCAGCCGATCCTCCCGATCGTCTCCGCGGCCCTCGCCCGAAACGCCGGGTCGGCATCTCTCAAAGCCGCAACCAGACGCGGTAGAGCCACCCGGGGGGCCGGCGCAATTCCACCAAGAGCCGTGGCGGCTTCGATTCGAAGTGCGGGATCATCAAGAAGGGCCGTCAGACGCGGCGACGCCAGCTTCTTCTCGTCGAGCACGAAGCCCAGCGCGAATCGCGAAGACTCGTGCGCGATGATCGGGATTGTCGAGCTCATTCACGAGCGCCCGAACGGCCGCGTCGCCGATTTCGCCCAGCGCACGCTGGCAGGCCGAAGGACGAGGCTCGCCCGCTCGCCCCCAGCCCGGAAAAGAGTGCTGAGGAACTGGCTTGGGGTCGTCGGGCGGCTCGGCGCCACTGAGACAGGCGATCAGTGCCGGCACTGCTGGCTCAGCTTTCTTGCCCATCAATCCCAGCGCCCGGGCCGCGACCCCCCGAACCTTGGGATCACGATGGCGCAACGCTTCAATCAGCGGCTCAACTGCGGGGGATCCGCGTCGACCCAGTGCATGGGCGGTGTTCTCTCGAGCGTTAGAATCGGCCCCATCGATCTTCGCGAGCAACGCAGGCACGGACGGCGCGGATTCGTCGGGGTTTTGAGCCTGGGCGCAAGCTAAGGCGGAGATCCAAACCATGACAAAGAGCATTCGCTGCAAGGGACCCTCTCAATTCAATTTCAGTCGAGATTCTCCGAATGAGTCGCCGATCGCTCGCAACGCGGCGCGACTTCATGAATTGACGTTCGCGATCCCATTCGCATTCGGCCCCAGCGGTGGAAACTCCGTAGGTCAGGCTTTAGCCTGACGTATTTTCCGCTTCTGCTGCTGCCTATTGCCCGGATTTCGTGCTGAGACGCTAATCAACTGGCGGAAAGCGTCAGGCTAAAGCCTGACCTACAGCAATCGTCAGGCTGAAAGCCCAACCCACTAAAACGAATCAATCGCAAAATCCCCGTCGCTGGTATCGAGGTGGCGCTTGCCCAACGGCGTGGCGAGGTTGTCGTCGTCGCGGTCAGGCCCCACGCTGTACACGACGCCGTCTTTCCCTCGTTTCACATACCGCAGCGCCTTGCCCGTGTAAGGATCGACGGGCACCGACTTCAAGATCGAGGGCACCAGCGCATTCAAATCCGGCGCGGCCTCGCCGGCTTCGGCGCGATAGAGCCGCACGGCCAGGTCGGTCAACAGCACCCGGCGAGCGGCCGCCTGGCGATGCTCGGACGATTCCACCATCTGGGTCACCTGGGCCGCAGTCTTGCCCTGTATGCCGGTAACCTTGACCATGACTGACGGAATGAATCCCATCTGCTTCATGTTCGCGTTCATGAACACCTTTTCGTACAGGATCGTCGCATCGCCGCGCTCCTGTTTTTGATCGGTCTCTTCGAGAAGCGAAATCAGCTTCCGGCACTGGTCGGGTGTTAACTTTTCGCGCATGTCGCGCAAATGGTAAAGCCCGTTATTTTCGATGGCCTGGCTGATCTGAAACGCGATCAACGGCACGCGATGACTCATGGCCTCGCTCAGGCGTAGGATGTCGCTGAAAGAGTCGATGGCGTCGTCGACACGTCCCTGGAGCTCCGCGAGCCGGCCCTGGGCCACCATGCCGCGGACCAGACCGCCTCGAATCGAGCCCAGGTCGCGATTTGTCACCTTCATCATATGGTTGATCTCATAGATCACCGGGACCTGAAACGACTTGTCGAGCCCGTTTTTGCGCCTGGGCAATCGCGGAGCGACATCCTTGCACGGCCGGCTCGAGCGCGGCCTCATCGGCCTTGGCGAGGTCGAGCTTCGGTCCCACCAATCCGGATTTCTCGATCACGCGCCCGGCCTCGAGCACGTCATCGTAACCGTTCGGATCGGGGATCGGCGGTGGTTCCGGCAACGAGCCTCCGCTCAAACCCGGGCCGCCCAGCGCGCTCCAGAGCACCACAACCAGAACCACTGCGAAGGCGCCGAGAAGAACCCAGGTGCGCTTGCGCGTGCGCGGTCGCACCGGGCTGGAATCAATCGTCATGGATGCTCCGGGAGGTTCGCCGCAAACACACTATCTATTTGAAACCTTGGAGTCGTTTGGAGAGCTGATCGTTCTTGGCCCTGGCCGACTTGGTTGCGGCCGTATCGCGAATCCGAAGCGACCGATTCGCCCATTGCTCGGCTTCTTCTCTACGGTTCAGCTTGCGCAACAGGATCACGTACTGATCGATGATGCCCGCGAGCTCGAGGTTCTCATCGGGTGTTTTTCGCTCGTGGATGGCGATGGCGCGGCGATAGAGCGGGTCGGCCTCGTGATACTTTCCCTCGTTGCGCAGCACCAGTGCCAGCCGCTCGAGGGTGATCAGGGTGTTGACGTGGCTGGGGCTCAGCTCTTTCTCTTGAAGTGCCAGCGCGCGTTTGAAGACGGGCTCGGCATCGGCGTAACGTTCCTGGGCGGCCTGGATCGACGCCAGAGTGAACAGAGATTGAAAGACCAGGTCGGCGCTGCTCTTCTTATCGGCGTCGCGCACCGCGAGCGCCCACTTCGCCAGCGGCTCGGCATCGGCGTACCGCTCCTGATAGTACAGCGTGTGCGCCAGGTCGTTGTAGGTTCTTGCCATCAAGTTGCGGTTTCCCGGCGAATAAGCCTGGATTTCCTTGATGGCGTTTCGGAAATGCTGCTCCGCCCGGTCATACCGCCCTCGTTCAAGGGCCTTCCACCCCTGCTCGTTGTGCCACATCCAGTTGTCGAGCGTTTTAAGGGGCACGTTCTGCCCCAGCGCAGGAGACGCGATCACCAGCAGAACCACGAGATGCAGACTTGCAAGCCGGGCATTTGCCATTGTAGGTCTCCTCACGGTAATGATCACCGCGACCCACGCTTCCGCGCCGGTGCGTCGCGGCACGCTTACCTCTATGAGCTTACCGTTCAAGCGGCTATAAGGATACGTTTGGTCGCCGGAACGCTCAATTGCTGCTCCCGGAGAGATTTGCCCCATGCTCCTGTTCGCCTGGCAAAACCTGATCACTCGACCGACGCGCACGTTCCTGGCGGTCCTCGGTCTGACGATTCCCATCATCGCGATCCTGGGTCTCTTCAGCTTGACCCACGGCATCCGCACACTGATGGGCAATACGCTGGCGCGCATGAACGGCCTGATGGTCATGCGGGCCAACTCGCCGGCCCCGATTTTCAGCGACCTACCAGCGACGATGATCAATGACCTGCGCAAGATTCCCGGATCGAGGATCGTCGCGCCCGAGGTCTGGAAGATGTGCCCGCCGATCGAAGGCCGCAATCGGTTGGCAGCGGCCACCACACGGATGTTTACCAAAAAGGGCGATGATCGGTTCAGCGGGTTCGCCGAAAACATCATGGTCGAGGGCCAGCAGCTCCCCGAGCACCTCGATTTGAAGAGCGGTGTCTTCGAACAAGGACTGCTCCCTCCCGAAAAAGGCGGCGGGCGGCTTTCTTTCGAAGGACGACGTGGGCAAGCCCAATGTCCTGATCAGCACCAAGATCGCCCACGACTACCCGAGCGCCGACGGCTCGCCCAAGAAGGTCGGCGATACGATCCTGATCGGCACCAAGAAATTCGAGATAATCGGCCTCTACGAAACCGGCTCGCTCTTGATCGACACGACGGTGGTCATGGATATCGAAACAGCGCGGGATTTGCTCAAGGTTGATAAGAACAACGTCTCTGCTTTTTATGTCGAGCCAAAGGAGTTCGTGGACCTCTCGGACCTCGGCGAGCGGATCACCGCCGCGCTCGATGACGTTCAGATTCGCACGATGTCTCAGTTTAACATCCAGGTGGGCGACATCATGGGCAAGCTCGAGCTTTTTCTGTCGCTGACCGTGGGGCTGGCGCTTTTAGTCGGCGGCGTGGGGATCGCCAACACGATGCTCATGAGCGCCATGGAACGCATCGTCGAGTTCGGCGTGATGCGAGCCAACGGCTGGACCCGCGGCAACATCCTGAGCCTGGTCACCATCGAAAGCGCGCTCCTGGGCCTACTGTCAGGAATCCTGGCGAGCATCCTGGCTCTTGCGGGTGTCCTGGTGCTCAATCATTACCTGACTCAGTTCGAGCTCCAGCTCGAGTTGACGCCGGAGTTGGTCGCTGAAAGCAACCTGGCCGCCCTTCTGATCGCGGCCGCGGCCGGGCTTTACCCCGCCTGGCGCGCGTTGCGCATGACGCCCATGGATGCGATTCGCAACGAGGCCTCGTGAGTACCGCCTCGCTTTCATCCCGGCCCTTCGCCGATGGAGCCCAGCATGATTCGTGTGTCTGACTTACGAAAGTCGTATCAGAGCGGCGAGGAGCAGATCCACGCGCTGCGCGGCGTCTCATTCGAAGTCCCAACGGGGGCATTCACATTCATCGTCGGACCGTCAGGGTCCGGCAAGAGCACGCTCTTGTATCTTCTGGGCGCTCTGGATTCCCCCACATCCGGCTCGATCGCCATCGACGACAGCGTGCTGACCTCGATGAAGGAGCACGAGCAAGATGTCGTCCGGCGCAAGAAGCTCGGCTTCATCTTCCAGCAGTTCAATCTGATCCATAATTTAACGGCCGTCGGCAACGTGTTGCTTCCGTTCATACCCCTTGGCGTTTCGGGCGACTGCCGCACCAAGGCCGAGGACTTGCTGCGCCAGGTCGGGCTCGGGCAGCGGCTCTCCCACAAGCCGTCGAAGCTTTCCGGCGGCCAGCAGCAGCGGGTCGCGATCGCACGCGCGCTGGTCAAGGATCCGATCTTGTTGCTCGCCGACGAGCCCACCGGAAACCTCGACCGGAAAGGAGGCGACGAGATCTTCGAGCTATTGCGGCAGCAGCAGGAAAAGCGCGGCTGCACGCTGGTCGTGGTGACTCACGATCGGCGCTTCATCCGCCCCCATGACCAGGTCCTGGAGATTCAGGACGGCGTGATCGTGTCCTAGGGATTGTTGTGACGCGGGTCTCCGAACCGGCTCCAGTGGTCTGGTGTAGCAGGCACACTCCGTGTGCCGTCCGCTGAATGTTGTCGTTGGGTGCCACTCACGCTTTCACGACGGCTAGAGCCGCAACTTTGCTCGTGATCGTGCCAAACTTGTTCTTGATCACGACCCGAAACCTCTGGCCGTTATCGGCCTTCGTAGCGGAAACGCCAAGCGACGCCGAGGTCGCGCCCTTGATGTTCGCAAATTTCGAGCTGCCCTTGCTGGCCTTTTGCCACTGCATCGTCGCGGTGGGATCGGCGATCTCGACCACTGTGAATCGAACGGTCTTCTTGGCCACGGTACTCACGCTTGCCGGTTGAACCGTGATCATTGGCGCGAAGTTCTTCACCGTCAGGATACTCGCTGCGGTCGGTCGCCTGGCCGGCGGCGTTCGTGAACACGGCCCTGAATTCGTCGCCGTTCATCGCCGGCGTGACCGGCAGCGAGAGCGACGTCGATGTCGCTCGGCTCACGTCGGCGAACGTTTTACCGCTGTCATCGCTGATCTGCCACTGCACGGTCGGCGGCGGTGATCCGAGTGCCGCTGCGGTCAGCGATACCGTCTGGCCTGCATTCACCGTCTGACTGGCCGGGTTCGTCTTCACGGTGGGCGCCGTCATGACCGGGCCAGTGCCATTCACGACGTCGAGAGTGAATGAGACCGTCGTGCCCGGGTCTTTGCCCTCGAACGACAGCGAGTAGCTTTTCGCCGTTCCCACGTCCGGCTTGCCGCCGATCGTCGCGGTGGCTGGATCAAAGCTCAGCCCCAAGGGCAGCGAGCCGCTGGTTGGTGTGACGCTGTAGCCCTGTGTCGTGATGTCATAGCTACCCGGGCTGCCGACGGTGAAGACGGGCAGGGGCCGGCCGATGACCGGCACGCTCTCGGTCAAGCCGTCCCAGTCGGGGTCGGCGCTGATGATCGGGCCGTACTGGATCTGGAAGAGCGCGTCGCCGGCCTGGGCTGTGTTGCTGCCGCCCGTGATTGTGATCAACTGCGGCGTGGCCGCATCGCCCGGGGTGAAGACGAGCTCCGAGGGCGAGACTGTGCCTTCGTCCGGGTTGGTGCTCGCCAGCGGAATGATCACGGTCGAAGAGCTGGGCGAGCCGCCCAACTCGACGGTATAGGTATCGATACCCCCCGGCTCGCCCACAACGAGCTCTGGCAGCACCATGCCGGGCAGTCCGGCCGGGAAATCATCGGACGAGACGACCGCTCCGACCCCCTCAAAACGCCCGACCACGGCGTCCGTGTTCGGGACCGGCTGTTGCGATGACGGGTCTTCGACCTGCCCGCCGTAGACCATGAACAGCGGAACTCCAAGGTTATAGAAGGCGGCTGCACCCTGGTACTGGACCCCTTGGTCGGGGAACGATGCCTTTTCGGTCCAGGTGCCCGTGCTGAAGTTGAATTCCCAGGTGTCGCCCGGGCTGCCTTCCCCTCCGGTCAACAAGAAGATACTCGAGAGCGAGGTCCCCGCGGCGTGGGCTCGGGGCGCCGGAGAGGCTCCCAGCACGTTCACCGTCGACCATGTGTTCTGAATCGGGTTGAACGATTCGATCGTGCTGCTGGTCGAGCTGAAGACGTACATCTGGCCCGCGAACGTACCGGCCGTCGCGCCCGTGTCGGGCCCCAACGGGTCGGCGGCAAGCCGCGTCCAGGCGCCGGTGGCGGGGTTGTACGCGTAGGCAAAGGCGTCGGCCGGCACGGCGCTGCCGCCGCTCGACACGGTTCCACCGTAGAGGATAATCTGCTGCCCGATGGCGACGGCAACCGCGTCGTAAGCACCGGGCCAGGCCTGAGGGCCGGCCTGGCTCGGCTGCTGCTGCCAGGTATCGGCATTCGGATCGAATGCCCAGACGTCGTTCAAGCTGTTGCCGGCTGCGTTCTCGCCGCCGAATATGTACATTCTGTTGCTAAACGCTACTGCGGCCTGATCGTGCCGCGCCGGGGGGCTCGTGGCGGGATGCATCTGCGTTGCGGTGACCGCGCCCTGAGTGATCGCCCAGGTGTCATCGAAAGTCGTTTTGCCGTTGGTCCCGCCGAAGAAGTAGTCGGTACCGGGCGTGACAAGCACGTTACCGACGGAACAGCGGCCCGAGCGCAACAATCGGGGCTCCCCAGCGCGGGGCCGGCCCCGCTGGATTGAACGCCGACCACATGCCCGGCCCGCTCAAGACGAGGCGATCCTCGAGTCGCTCCAGACGCAGAACATAGACCGGGTTGTTCCGGGCCCGATCCCAGGAGCGTGCCCATGACGGCGTGCATCGGACTGCTCTGCGGTTCATGGATGACGGCCTGAAAGTCTTGGAGTAACTCGCTAAAGTCTGGGTGGGCCCTGCCCGCGTCGCGTGGGCTGCAGACTCGGTGCGTCAACCCGAGTCAGTCAACCTTAGTCGGTCATCGTGCGATTTGCCAGAGGACAAGCGCGGCCCGGTGGGGTTGCAGGACACAACCGGAGGCCGCGGCGCGGCTCCCGGAGGCGTTTTCTGGGTGGCACTGGCTTTGCCAGTGTTGACTGGGCGTTACTTCCGAATCATCTCGTACGGTATAGAATGAAGGCGGAATGTGCGAAGATCAGTTTTGTGGGATAGGACTTCATCGGGGAACCAGCAAAACGTGGCGGCAAGACGCGTGGCGAACATTCGGAATCGGGATGTTTTCGCACGACATAATCGAAATCAATCATATGACCGAGGAATGTTCTGATGCGCTATATCCAGGCGATCGCTCTGTTCGCGGCGTGGTCATGTGTTTTCGCCCAGCCTGTGCAGACGAAGAAGGACACGGAAAAGCCGGCCGCGTACAGCATTGAGCAAGCCATTGCGTTGCGTCCGATCACCGATTTGCAGTTTTCGCCCGACGGACATCGGCTTGCATTCACCGTGAGCCGGGCTCCCAAGGATTCGACCCGCGAGCAGGAAATCTGGATGCTGAATGTCCAGAGCCGCAATACCTGGCGATTTGCTCATTCTCGCAAATCGAGTCGAATTCCCAGGTGGTCGCCCGATGGCTCGGAACTGGCCTTTGTGTCCGACCGCGAGGAGCGCGCGCTCAGATTTACGTGATGCCGACGGATGGCGGCGAGGCGGAAGGCCTGACATCGGGCAAGAATGCTGTCGTGACGTTCGAGTGGTCTCCCAAAGGCGACTCGATCGCGTTTCTCGCGCCCGAGGCCAAGACCGAGGCTGAGGAAAAGAAAGAGAAGGACAAGGACGATGCCCGTGTGGTCGAGAAAGACGACAAGCCGGTGCGATTGTGGGTCATCGAGAAAAAAAGCAAGAAAGTGCGTCAGATTTCGGCGGGCAACTGGCAGTTCGCGGAGCTCAAGTGGGCGCCGCTGGGTGATCGTCTGTTCGCGATCGCCGTTGTTCACCCGGAGCCGCTCGTGTGGCGGAAGCGGGTTCTATCGGTGTCACTCGCCGATGGGGCAACAAAGGAGATCGCCGCGCCCGATGGCCCTGTCACCGACCTGCAGATCTCTCCCGACGGCAAGGTCTTGAGCTTCATGGGGTCGCGCGGCGACGGCCCTTCGCCGCACGACCTTTTTGTTCTCCCCGTGGATGGCGGCACTCCTCGCAACCTGACGGAGAAGCCGCTCGATCGCCCGCTCGAAGGCCACTCGTGGCAGCGGCCAGGCCAGGTTCTTGCCGTCGCCGCCCATGGCTTCGGTAGTCGATTGGTGCCCGTCCGGCTCGATGGGAAAACGGAGCCGATCATCAAGGTCGACTTGAATCCAGTGGGCCGGGCGGTCTCGAGTGGCTCCGGAGATCTGGCGTTCGTCGGGCAAACGGCAATGCAACCGCCCGAGGTCTGGCTGATGCCCGCGGGCGGCCACGCCGAATGCGTCACCAATATCAATGACGATCTGCGCAAAGCAAGCTTGGTCAACCCCGAGATCTACCGCTACCAGAGCTTCGATGGGACCGAGATCGAGGCGGCGCTGTATCGGCCGGTCGGAAAGACCAAGGATGCGAAGGTGCCTCTCGTGGTGTTGATCCACGGCGGACCAACCGGCCGGTTTACCGTCGGCTTCGGTTACCTTGGATGGCCGCAGCTTCTTGCGGCCGCTGGATACGCGGTATTCTGTCCGAACATCCGTGGCTCTACCGGCTATGGCTGGTCATTTCTGGAAAAGAACCGCGCGGACTGGGGCGGGGCCGATTTCAAGGATGTCATGGCTGGAGTTGATGACCTCATCGCGCGCGGCGTCGCCGACCCGAATCGACTGGGCATTGCCGGTTGGTCGTACGGTGGTTACATGTCTGCCTGGGCCATCACGCAGACGACACGATTCAAGGCCGCCGTCGTGGGCGCGGGGATGTCGGACCTGGCCAGCGAATTCGGGACCGAGGTGCTCTCATCCGCGCAATACGACCGCTGGTTCTACGGAGTGCCTCACGAAAGCCCCCAAGGTTTCATCAAGAGCTCGCCGATGACGCATCTCAAGAACGCGAAAACGCCGACGCTCATTCTGCATCCCGAGAACGATCTGACCGATCCCATCGGCCAGGCGCAGCAACTGCATCGGGGGCTGAAGCACCTCGGTGTAGAGTGCGAGCTGGTGATCTATCCTCGCGAAGGCCACGGGCCTCAAGAGGAAAAGCACCTGCTCGACATTAACCGGCGTTTGTTGGGTTGGTTCGAAACACATCTGAAATAGTTGCGCCGAACTGGCCGAAACGCGGACGAATCCGCGAAACCAGGGCGGTCGGATCAGCGAACGGCCGTTCGGCCCGATAAAGAGACCTGGAGCCTCGGGAATTGAGAGCCAGACGATGCGATTGCCTTCAGTAACGATCGCCAGTTTGATGGCGGCGGTTTTGGTGGTTGCTGTGGACACCGCCTTGATGCGCGAGGGGTTTCGCGACGCGAACGCCATCTTTTACATCGTCGGAGTTGTTCCGACCGCGAATCTCGTAATGATCGCGGGGATCGCGGAAGCACTCCGGGTGGGACGTACGGGAAAAGGGCAACCCTTTTGGACCGGTTTCGTGTTCTGCGGTGGGCTGAGTCTCGTGGTCACTTCGAGTTTCGTGACCTTGGCATTCGCCGAACCCGCGTGGTTAGTGCTCAGAGCGATCTGGCAGACTCTGGGACGGGCCAACTACCAAAGAATCATGCGGCCTGGAGTTGATCTTGCCTTCATTGGTTTGGTGTACACGATTCCCCAGGTTCTCTTCGCATTCGCCGGCGGCAAGCTTTTTCAACATTTCGGAATCGTGATCGTTCGGCGAGGCTGGGTGCGCGAAGAGGAGCACGATCATCATGGCAGGAACCTTCCCTGAATGGGTGCAAGCCATCCTGCGTTCCGCCGGGCGCTACGAGGGCCGGCGTGTCGACCCTTGAATAGAGTGCGACCACGCTGGTTGCCAATGCCGGTCTTGACGCCCACCCGTGAATCAAGCGACGATCTCATCTTCGCCCCCGTCTGCGCCATTCAAAGGACGGAACGAGGCAAGGGAGAGCTCCAGTCCATGCCAACTGTCGATTTTGCACATCACGTCGCATTTCCAAAGCTCAGCGAGGAAGAGCTCAAGAGCCTGGCTAGTCTCGCAAAGACATGCTCGTTTGAGGATGGCGAGCCGATCTTTCAGGCCGGCCAGCGCGGCGTGCCGTTTTACGCCGTGATTTCCGGCGGAATCGAGATCGTGGACGAATCGCACCCCGAGCCGAAAACGATTGTCGTTCATGGACCAAGCGAATTCGCCGGCGATGTCTCGCTCCTGACCGACCGGCCGGCCGTCGTTTCTGCTTACGCCAGAGGTGCGTGCCGGGCCTACTGCGTCAGTCAGCCGGATCTGCGGCGCATCATCCAGGGAATTCCCGACTTGAGCGACAAGCTGCTCGAGGCTTTTCAGACGCGCCGGATCATGCTCGAGCGATCGGGATTTGTCGGCGTGCGCCTCTTCGGACATCGCGGCGATCCGGATGTCACCGTCATCCGCGAGTTCTTTGATCAGAATAAGGTGCTTCACACCTGGTTCGACGTCGACGGAGCTGAGGGAAAAGCCGAGCTCGAAAAGTTCGGGGTCGGCCCGGATCAACTGCCGTTTGTGGCCTGCAATCGCGGCACTCGCTCGCCTCGTCCCACGGTCACGCGGCTCGGCGAGTGCCTGGGACTGAAACGGCCGATTCGAACCGAGCCGTTCGATCTCGTGATCGTGGGCGCCGGTCCGGCCGGACTCGCGGCCGCCGTCTACGGCGCGTCGGAGGGACTCGCCACCATCGTGCTCGACCGATTCGGACCCGGCGGTCAGGCTGGAACCAGCTCACGGATCGAGAACTACATGGGGTTCCCCGCCGGACTGACCGGGGCTGATCTCGCCAATCGAGGGTATCTCCAGGCACTCAAGTTCGGGGCCGAGCTCGTCGCTCCGGTCGAGGTCCGCTCCATGACGTCTGATAACTGCCTGCACCGGCTCGTGCTCGACGACGGCCAGGTCGTTAGCGGCCGGACAGTTCTGATCGCCACGGGCGCAACGTATCAACGCCTTCCCGTGGTGGGCTGCGAGCGCTGGGATGGCTCGGGGATTTTCTATTCCTGCACGTCGGTGCACGCCCGCTCATGCGGGGATGGCCGTGCCGCGGTCGTGGGCGGAGGCAACTCGGCGGGCCAGGCTGTCATGTTCCTTGCCGACCACACTTGCGGTGCCGCGCTGCTACTACGCGGCGATAACTTGCGGAAGAGCATGTCCGACTACCTCGCCCGCCGGATCGAGCGCCACCCGAAAATCGAAGTGATTCATTATGTCGAGATCGAGTCCGTGAACGGCGACCGCGTGATCACGGGCGTGCGTCTTCGCGACCTCCGCGGCTCCAGCTCCCGCGACCTCGATTGCTCGGCGGTGTTCGTTTTCATCGGCGCGAAGCCCAGGACCCAGTGGCTGCCTCCGAGCATCGCCGTCGATTCCAAAGGCTTCATCCTGACGGGGGCCGATGCCGCCAAGTCGGACCGCTGGCCACTCAGGGATCGCGAGCCCTGCACCGTCGAGACCACGTGCCCCGGAGTCTTCGCGGCGGGCGATGTCCGCAGCGGCACGACCAAACGCGTCGCGTTCGCCGTCGGCGACGGCGCCCTGGCGGTCACTTGCCGCCACCGAGTGCTGGCGGAGATTTGAGTAACGCCGCGAGATAACCAGATTGGCTTTGCCTCCCGGCCCGGCCTTGGACTACACTCAGACGCTCCGGTCGTCGAGCAGCACTTCGGCTCAGCTCGCTAAGCTCGCGGCCTGGACAAGATTCAAGAACCTGCACCGGAGGCGGTCACGTGCCCCATCGCAACACGCTCAGGATCATCGCCGGAGTCCTCCTCATCACCGTCATCGCACGCTCTGCCGCAGCCAACGACGATGACGCCAAGGTGCGCAAGTCGGTCGTCAAGATCACCGCCTCGACCCGCACGCCGGACATGTTTCGGCCCTGGACCAAGAACTCTCCCCAGGAAGTGACCGGCTCGGGAGTTGTCATTTCCGGCAACCGGATTCTCACAAATTCACACGTTGTGAATAGCGCCAGCCAGATCTTCGTTCAGCCCGACCGGTCGAGCGACAAGCTGCCTGCCAAGGTTGTTGCGCTGGCGGCATCAATCGATCTGGCGGTGCTCAAGCTCGACGACGACGGCTTTTTTGAAACACATCCGGCTCTACCGCAACAAAAGCAGCTTCCCAGGATTCAGCAAACGGTCTTTGCCTACGGCTATCCCGAGGGCGGAATGGACCTCTCGATCACGCGTGGCATTGTCTCGCGGCTCGAGTACGCCGAGTACTATCAGGTGACCGAGGGCCTGCGTATTCAAATCGACGCGGCGATCAACCCAGGCAACAGCGGCGGGCCGGCGGTCGCCGACGGGCAGATGATCGGCCTGGTCTTCAGCAAGCTGCAGCAAGCCGAGAACATCGGCTACATCATTCCCATGGAGGAGATCGAGCTCTTCTTGAAAGACGTCGAGGATGGCCGGTACGACGGCAAGCCCGTCTTGATCGACGGCTTTCAAAACCTCGAAAACCAATCGCTCAGGCGCAAGCTCAAGCTCGATAAAAAGACCACGGGTGTGCTGCTCAAAACCGTGGAAGTGCACGACGGTCCTTATCCTCTGCGAGCCGGTGATATCCTGACCAGGATCGGCGAGAATGCCATCGACAACGCGGGAATGGTGCGGGTCGACGACCATCACTTCAAGTTCCAGTACCTGGTGCAGCGGCTCGCGCGAAAACAAGCTCCGAGTCACGATCGTTCGCAACGGCCAGGAACAGGTCGTGGAGGTTCCCGTCAGCCCGGCTCAGAACCGCTGGCTTTTCCCGTATCTGGTCGGCAACGCCCCATCGTATTTCATCTTTGGGCCCCTGGTTTTCACGGAAGCGACCGAGAATTACGTCAGGGCCTTCACCTATGGAGACGGCGCCGATACGCTGCTTGGGTATGCCAACCTGGGTAATCCGATGTTGAGCCGGTACGGCGACCGTCCTTCTTTTCCGGAGGAACGGATCGTCCTGCTCGCGCACCCCATGTTCGTCCACAAGATCGGCACCAGTTACAAGGGGCCCTACGCCGACGCCCTTTCCGAGGTGAACGGCATAAAAATCCGCAACCTCAAGCACCTGGTCGAGACGCTTCGCGATGCCAAAGAGGAATTCATCGAGTTCAAGTTTGTGGGCAAGTACAGCGAGCTGATCGTCTTTTCGCGACAGGAGGCGCTGGAGGCCACGGGGGAAGTATTGAGTGAAAATGGTATTCGTGAGCAATGCTCGGTCGACGTCGCGCCGATCTGGAACAACGGCAAGCCCAAAAATCTGGAGAAATGAGTCGATGCCCATGCACCCGAAGAAGAGCGGAATCTCACGGCCGAGCACCCTGGGATGGCGCGGACTTCTGATCGCGATCATCATCGCCGCGGTGTCGCAGAACTCCCCCGCGGCAGCCCAGACAAGGAAGGCTGCCGGCAAGAATGAGCCGGCGACGAGCCTTCCCAGGCTCGGCACGGCTGTCGCATTTCCCAACCTCAGGTTCGACCGGCCAGTCGCGATGGCTGACCCGAACGACGGGACGAACCTGCTGTTCATTGTCGAGCAGCACACCGCCACGATCTGGTCGTTTCCCAACGAGCGATCCACAAGCGACAAGCAGCAATTCATGAAGCTTCCCGATCCGATCAATCGCGGAAACGAAGAAGGGCTGCTGGGCATGGCCTTTCATCCCAGATACAAGGAGAACAAGCTCTTCTTCGTTTACTATTCGGCCAATGACCAGAACAAGCGGCACTCGGTGGTCTCTCGATTCAAGGCGTCGAGCGACAACCCACGATTGGCCGATCCCGCGAGCGAACAGAGGATCTGGGTTTCCGCCGAAGACCCGTTTGAAAACCACAATGGCGGCACGATTGCCTTCGGGCCCGACGGCTACCTGTACATCACGCTGGGAGACGGTGGAGCAGCGGATGACCCGATGTCGAGCGGCCAGAACCCGTCGGACTGGTTCGCATCAATCCTGCGCATCGACGTCGATCATCCGGAGGGCGGCAAGCCGTACGGCATCCCGGCGGATAACCCGGCGAAGCGCGCGAAGAAGTTTGCGCGATGGGCGCCCGAGGTTTATTGCATCGGCCTGCGCAACGTCTGGAAGTTCAGCTTCGACCGCCAGACGGGGGATTTATGGGCCGGCGACGTCGGCCAAAACTTGTGGGAGATGGTGCATCGAATCGAGAATGGCGGCAACTACGGCTGGAGCATCCGGGAGGGATTTCATGCCTTCCAGCCCCAGCGCCGCCAGCGGCCCGACGCCGCCTCCAAGATCGCCCCCCCGATCGTCGAATACCCCCATGCGCCGACCCGCAGCCGGCCGGACAGCGGCTTGAGCATCACCGGCGGTTACGTCTACCGCGGCAAGAAGACGCCCTCGCTCGCGGGGGTCTACGTCTACGGCGACTTCGACAGCGGCCGGATCTGGGGCCTTCGATACGAGAACGGCAAGCTCGACTCGAGCGGCGAGCTGATCGACATGCGCAAGACCCAGAAGCTGAACATCGCGTCATTCGGCGAGGATTCCGCGGGCGAGCTCTACATCCTGGCGTTCGACCGGCGGATTCATGAGCTGGTGGAGCAGCCTCCGAACGGCGGCGCGGGTAAGTGACCGGCAACACCGAGCAATCTCCCTCGCGCCGGCATACTTGTCGGTTGGTCTCGCTTGTGTCACCGCGTAACGTTTGTATCGGTAAGTGATCCGGAGCGAGACGAAACGCGAGCCGACCTGATCGTTTCGATCTTCGGGCTCATCCGAGGCGTTCGCGTCACCGGAAGGAGTGTTCATGATGGCAGCGGAACTAGTCGAACAATTCACTCAGGCCATACGAAGCGACGATGCCCAGAGCGCTCGGCGCTTACTCGAGGCCCACCCCGTACTGAGAGCGCAGATCGACGAGCCGCTGGGACCGTTTGACTCACCGCTGATCACCAACGTTCGCAGCAAGGAGATGCTCGACGTACTGCTGGCCTTTGGCGCGAATCTGAACGCCAAGAGCCGCTGGTGGGCGGGTGGATTCGGGCTGCTGCACGCGGCCAGTACCGAGTTAGCCGCCTATGCAATCGAGCGCGGAGCAATCGTGGACGTTCACGCCGCGGCGCGGCTCGGCTTGCTCGACCGACTTCGTGAACTGGTCGAGGCTGACCCAGAGCTTGTCCATGCCCGCGGTGGCGATGGCCAGACGCCGCTTCATTTCGCGGCCACGGTCGAGATTGCCAAACACCTGCTCGACCGCGGCGCCGAGATCGATGCGCGCGACCTGGACCACGAGTCGACTCCCGCGCAATGGATGCTGGACGAACGCCTCGACGTGGCCCGGTACCTGGTCGCCCGCGGCTGCCAGACCGACTTGCTCATGGCAGCGGCGCTCGGGGACTCAGAGCTCGCTCGCCGACATCTGGAGGCGAGCCCGGACTGTATCCGTATACGTGTCAGCGAGCAATTCTTCCCCATGGTCAATCCCAAGTCGGGCGGCACGATCTATCAGTGGAAGCTCGGTTGGTACGTCTCACCGCATCAAGTCGCCAGGAAGCTCGGCCACGAAGCTGTCCTGCGACTGCTGGTTGAACACAGCCCGGCCGACGTCAAGCTCATCGAAGCCTGCTGGATGGGCGACGAGGCAAAGGCCTTGGCGATCCGGCGCGAGAATCCAAACGTCGTCGGCCTTCTTGACGAAGCCGACCGCCGAATGGTGGCGCACGCAGTGCGCAACAATGAGACGGACGTTGTTCGCCTCATGCTCGAGTGTGGCTGGCCCGTAGACGCGCGAGGGCAACACCAGGCCACGCCGCTGCACTGGGCGGCCTTCCATGGAAACGACGCGATGGCCAAGACCATCCTGCGCTTCGACCCGCCGCTGGAGGTCACCGACGCGGACTTTCAGGGCACGCCGCTCGGCTGGGCGATGCACGGCTCCGAGCACGGTTGGCATTCCGGCACAGGAGATTATGCCGCTACAGTCGAGACCTTGCTCAAGTCCGGCGCAAAGTTCACAGACGTCCTCAGGGGGACCGAACCCGTCCGCGAAGTGCTTCGGCGGTACGGGGCCAAGGACTGACGGCATGCGGATGGACCGGCGAGTTCTCGCGACGAGGATCGATCGCGGGATTGAGTCTCGCTTTCTCCGCCGGCGCGCGAGAAGCAACGTGCGCTTCAACTCGCAAGCCCATGCAGCGCCGCTTGGAATTCCGACCACAGATCCTCCGGATCCTCAAGCCCCACTGAAATCCGCACCATGCCGGCGGTCAATCCCTGGGCGGCGAGCTGGGCTTCGTCCTGGCCGCGGTGGCTCGTCGTCGCGGGGTGGCTCAGTGTGGTCTGAACGTCGCCCAGACTGGGGGCAAAAGGGATCGACGACGCCAGATTCTTGATGAAGGACTCGGCCCGGGCGCGACTTGCCAGGTCGATCGTGACCATCGCGCCGAAGCCCCCGTCGAGCAGCCGCGCTGCCAGGCGGAACTCGGGGTGCGACTCGAGACCGGGATAGAACGTGCGGTTGACTTGCTGGTGCCGTTCGAAACGCAGGGCCAGCTCAAGCGCTGTGCGGCTGGCCCGATCCATTCGTATGCTCAACGTTGCCAGCCCGCGCAGGGCCAGCCAGCTCTCGAATGGGTTGCCGGTCTGTCCCAGCGTCGAGGCCAATGTCCGGATCGAATCGATCAAATTCCGCGGGCCGACAATCACGCCCAGCGTGAGATCGCTGTGGCCGCCGATCATCTTGGTGGCGGAGTGAATCACCAGAGTTGCCCCTGCCGCGATCGGCCGGCAGAGCAGGGGGGCGAACGTGTTGTCCACCGCCAACGGAATTCCGGCGATTGAGGCCACTTCGGCCAGGCCTTCCAGATCGGCGATGCGAAGCAAGGGGTTCGAGATGGTCTCCACGAATACCAGACGCGTCTTCGGGGTCAGGCGCGCGCGCAGGCGCCGACGCGTCGGCTGCGTCGAAAAGATCGTGCGAAATACCCCAGCGCGGAAGCTGCTTGGCGACGAGTGCCGTCGTCTTGCCGTAGATTCCGCTCGCGACCAGCACATGATCGTCCCGCGAAAGCAGCGACAGGAAAACGGCCCCGATGGCTCCCATGCCCGAGGCGCACACCAGCCCCGCTTCCCCTCCTTCCAGACGCGCCATCTTGTCGGCGAGCTGTGCGCCATTCGGGTGGCCGTCGCGGGCGTAGATGAAGCCGTCGGCTTTCCCCTCGTTCAACGCATCCACATGATCGAGATCTGCCGGACAGTAGACGACGCTCAGGTCGAGCGGGGGAGTAAGCGGCCGGCTGGTCGACCGGGCAGGCTCCGGCGCTCGTGCACACACGGTTGCAGGATCAAGAAGTCGCTCGGTGGACGTCATGGCTCGCCCTTGTCGTGATGGAAAAACAAGGCCCGCGGTCACTGGCGAAAGCGCTCTACGATGCCAGAACGCACCGGCAAATGGCAAGGACCGGACGTACGGTGTGTCCTGCGCAGTGTTTGACAAACGTCTGAGCCCTGGACGACAATGACGGACCGGACAAGGGGATGGCGAGCATGGGTCCGTTCTGTTAGAGGACGCGACGTGCGGTTGGGCCCGGGACCGGTCTTCGCTTACGAGTGGCTCGTGACCACGCGGCGGTGGCAGCTTTACGCGGTGCGCGCGGGGTTTGTGCTGGCGATTCTGGTGGGGATGTGCTTCATCGTGGCAGTCGATCGGGCTGATCCCGGGATGGGTTCGACGATCTCGCGTAATGAGCTGGCGCGGTTCGGGGAGCGGCTTTACTTGACGATCGTCTCGATCGAGCTGGCGATGGTGCTTCTGCTGGCTCCCGTGGCGACGGCGGGGGCCGTCTGCCTGGACAAGGCACGCGGCACCCTGGACCACATGCTGACCACGGACCTGTCGAATGCCGAGATCGTGCTGGGAAAGCTGGGAGTGCGCCTGGCGCCGGTGCTGGGACTGGTCGCCTGCGTGTTGCCGCTCATGGCGATTTCCGCGCTTCTGGGAGGGATCGAACCGAACGCCGTATTCGGGTCGTTCCTGGTGGCGATCGGGTGCGCGGTGCTGGGCTGCTCGCTGGCGCTCTCCTTGTCGGTCTGGGGCCGGAAGCCCCAGGATGTGTTGATGCTGACGTATTTGATCATCGTTCTGTGGCTCTTCTGCCGGTATCTCCTGGACTTGGTGTGGCATGCCTATGCGGGCTCATCGCTGTGGTTCTTCTGGCCGAACGTGTTGGACTCGATCAATTTCATGAACCCCTTCTACCTCGTCTGGGGGCCGTTTCTATTGTCCAGGAATATCAGTCCGCCCAGGTACCTCGGGTTCCTGGCGGGTTGCCTGATCATTTCCGGCATGCTGGCTTCTCTGGCGACAATGCGGATTCGCGCGGTTGCTCAGAGGCGATTCGATCGACGCCCGGCCCGAGCTCGACGCCCCTGGTTTGCAGCTCGTACCGCCCGGCCGAAGCGCTCGCTGATTCCGGGCCCTTCGCTGGACGGCAACCCGGTCTTCTGGCGCGAGTGGTACCGATCGAAGCCGTCGCGTTTCATGCGTCTGGTCTGGATGTTGTACTGGGCGATGGGGAGCGTCTTTGTTGTGCTGGCGTTCCTGTGTGTGGTCTCCACGAGCACCAACCGGGAAATGATCGCGATCATGAATGTGTTTCAGGTCAACGTCGGTTTGCTCTTGCTCGCGGTCAATGCCGCAACGAGCCTGGCGGAAGAGCGGGTCCGCGGCAGCCTGGACATTCTGCTTTCCACGCCGATCTCGACGCGGTCTGTCGTGCTCGGAAAATGGCTGGGAACGTTCCGGAGCGTTCCGCAACTTCTCTTTGCGCCGGCCTTGACGACGCTCCTGCTTGCCTGGGAGAGCGGGCGGTGGTTTTCCTACCTGAATTTCCTGGGACTGATGGTGGCATACAGTGCCGTGGTCGTCAGCCTGGGCCTGGCGCTGGCCACCTGGCAGAGCCGGCTCGAGCGTGCCGTGGGGCTGTGCGTGGGCGTCCTTGTGTTGCTTGCCATCGGATGGCCGGTGCTCATCAGTTGTCTATCGCCGCGCGGCCCCGCCAGCGAGCATTTCCTTTTGCCGCTCATCATTGGAAGTCCGCTTCTGGGCGTCCTGTTCGGGACGTTGGGTGTGGCAGCCGAGCCGCAGCAGATACCGGGCACGCCGGCAAGTCTCTGGATGGGCTGCTGTCTCTGGACGGCGTTTCTCGGCGCCGCGGCAACGGGGCTCTTTGCGATCGTGGTTGCGACCTTCGACCGCTGCCTGGGCCGGATGCCGGATTTAATGATAGAATGGGGTCGTGCCGGCGGTCTTGCGGAAGAATCGTGCGGCTTCGCCGAGCAGGGTCATGATTTCGCCGAGCTTGCGGAGTGCGGTGCGGCGGTTGCCGGTGGTGCGCCAGTCGGCGGCGTCGCGGCGCAGCATGGCCAGGTTGCTCCAGTCGACTGACCAGGCCTGGGCGATGGCTTGCTCTTGTGAGTTTCGCGTGAGCTCTTCGAAGCGTTCGATCAGGGCGTCATCGATGGTGCATTCGGCGGTCCGGTAGGGATGTTCCTCGTCCGCCGGCATGGCGGCAGGGCGTCGACCGGGCCTGAAAAGGCTCACCAGGCGCGAACCCAAGCTCTGATGACTGTGCTTGCCGCGATCGCCGCCGGCGCGGGTCTCCTGGTTGTGCACCTCGGCCGAATCGGGGTCGATCCACGGGCCGATCCGCACGATTTGAACCGTGATGTTATCGAGGCCGCCGCGCAGGTTGGCCAGCGCGATCAGATAGCGGCAGGCGTCGCGAGGATGGAAGTTTCCCGCGAACGCGCCGATTTCCTGGTCCTCGACCGGCCCGGAGAGACCGTCCGAACACAGTAGGAAGACGTCGCCGGCCTCGACTTCGAGCGGGCCCTCGATGTCGACCTCGATGTCAACCTCCGGTCCCAGGCTGCGGGTGATGACATTCTTGGGAACGCTGAGATTGGCCTGTTCGGAGGTCAAGTGGTTGCGGCGAACAAGCTCCCAGACGAGGCTGTGGTCGAACGAGAACTGATCGATGCGGTTTCGCCTGACGCGGTAGACCCGCGAGTCTCCCACATGCGAGATCAGCGCCCCTTCCGGCAGGAGGACGAGCGCCGAGCAGGTCGTGCCCATTCCCTGGAAGTCACGATTGGCCGAAGCACGGCTGTAGATCAACGTGCTGACTTCGCGGAAAGCCTTGGTGATCGCCTCAGACGGGGTGCCGGCACGGGTTTTCATGTAGGTGTGCGGAATCAGGTCGCACGCCATCTTGCTCGCGAGCTCGCCGACGGCGTGGGCTCCCATCCCGTCGGCGACCATGAACACGTGGCCGCGCTGCGCCACCCGGCCGCATGAGAGGCGCGCACCGCCGTGTGGCTGTCCTGATTGTTTGCGCGACGCATGCCCGTATCGGTCGCGGCCGCGTCGATGATGGTGTCGTCCCAGTTCACAGCCTGACCTTGTAGTGAGCCCAGAGCGCTTGCGACGGCGCGACCTCCCGATCGGTTCAAACCGGCTGAGTCGTGAGGCCCCACGATCTTGAAAAACGGCCCGAGCGCCATCGTATCTCCAGGCACATCCCGACCGGCTCTGCCTTCTGACCGGCTCCCGCTCTGGATGCCTGGATCCCGGCTCCACTGGGAATGATCAAAATTCTCTGCGGTCGTCTGTGGGATTGTATCGTCCGAAAGGCGCAAAAGAGAGCATACACTCCGGCGATGTGGCCCGTTTTTCCTTCTCCCCCCGCCAGCCGCCCACCTCCGACGGACAAAACCCCCTCGCAAAGTCGGTCTGGTCCGCCGAAGCGATAAAGCACTTAATATTACTTTTGCCATCATCTGTGTGTGACCGGCAAACAAAGAACCTCGACCTTCTCGACGAAATCCCCCATGACCGAATCCACCGCCAAAGCCGCTTTCCGCTTCTCAAAACACACCCTCGATAACGGCCTCGACGTCATCTTCCGCCGTCAGGCCGGCCGGCCCATTGTGGCTGTAAATCTTTGGTATCACGTTGGTTCGAAGGACGAGGAACGGAACCAACGAGGCTTCACGCACCTGGTCGAACACCTGATGTTCGAAGGCTCGGAGCATTACCCAGGCGACTTCTTCAAGCACCTTCAGAAACTGGGCGCGGAAATCAATGGATCAACATCCTCTGACCGGACAAACTACTTCGTCGACCTGCCGGAAGCTCACCTCGAACGAGCCATCGCCATGGAATCGGATCGCATGGCCCATCTCATGGGAGCGCTCGACCAGACCAAGCTCCGCGTTCAAAAAGACGTCGTAACAAACGAGTACCGCCAGAATTATGCCAACCGGCCTTACGGATCCGCCTCATTCTTGATCGCCGAAGCACTTTACCCGCCACAGCACCCCTACAACTGGCTCACGATCGGTGTGATGGAGGATATTGAGCGTGCAAGCATGGAGGACGTCCGTTCGTTCTTCAGGCGGTTCTATGTGCCGAATAACGCGAGCCTGGCGCTCGTCGGCGACCTCGACGAGGACCGTGCGTTCTCGCTGGCCGAACGCTACTTCGGGCCGATTCCCGGGGGAACCAAGGCGCTGCTTCCTCGGCTGGGAGAGCGGTCGCTCGGCGAGACGATCCGGATCGAGCTCAACGATCGGGTCGAGCTCGATCGTCTGTACTTGACGTGGCCGACGGTGCCGCACTTCCATGCCGACGACGCGGCGCTCCTGCTTCTGGGTGACATCCTGGGGCGGGGGAGATCGAGCCGGCTTTATCGCAAACTGGTGCTGGAAGAACAGATCGCTCAAGATGTTGCCGCCTATCAGGCGGGCCGTGAGCTCGCCGGGGCGTTTGGAATTGTGGTCACGCTGCGGCCGTCGCGGTCGATTGCCGAGGCGATGCGATTGATTGACCTGGAGGTCGCCGGCACGGCGCGCCAGACCGTTTCGGAAACCGAGCTCGAGCGGGTGCAGCGCGGGCGAGTTGCTTCATTCTGGTTCGCGCTCGAGCACATCGGCGGCTTTGGCGGCGTTGCCGACCGTTTGAATGCCTACAACATCTACCGGGGCGATCCCGCGCAAATCACGCTCGACGTCGAACGGTTCGAGCGCAAGACGGCCTCTGAGATCGAGAGCGTGGCCGAGCGTTATCTCGTAGGGCGGCCCCGAGTTGAGCTCAGGGTGATGGGGCGCAGCAAACGATCGGCCCTACCTCCTCTCGACCGCACCGTACCTCCGCGCAGCGCGGCGGTGCACGCCTTCCAGCCTCCCTCGCCGCATGTCATCAAGCTTGCGTGCGGAATTCCGCTCTGGGTCTTTCCGCGCGGTGATCTGCCGACCGTGACCGGGTCAATTGTGCTGCCGGGGGGTGCGGGCGTGCAGCGGGGGAGCTTCCCCGGGCTCGCCCAACTGACGGTGGCGATGCTCGACGAAGGGACAACCCGTCGCTCGGCCCAGCAAATTGCGCTCGAGGCCGAGTCGATGGGGGCGACCATCGACGCCACCTGCGGCTGGGCCGGAGCTTACGTCTCGTTCAAATGCTTGAAGGCGGACTTTAGCGCGAGCCTGGATCTCGCGGCGGACATTCTGCGGCACCCGGCGTTTCCCGAGACGGAGTGGGACCGGGTGCGCGGCCAGACAATTGCCGCGCTTAAAGCCGAGCGCGACCACGCAGAATCGCGTGCCCTGCGGCGCTTTCTGGCGGCCATTTATCCGGCGGACCACCCCTATCGATTCCCACTGGCGGGCACGGAAGCCGCGGTGGCGGAGCTCGATCGGTCGTCTCTGGTCGATTTTCACGCGGAGTTTTTGATCAAGGCGCGGCCGACAGTGATCGTCGCGGGAGACGTCGATCCGGAGGAACTGGCACAGGAGCTCGATCGCAGGCTCACACCGTGGGATGGCAGGGCGGAGGCGGTCTGCGAGCTTCCGGAGCTCGAGCGCTCGCTTGCGCCGCGGCTGATCTTGCTCGACCGGCCCGGGGCCGCGCTGGCGGTCGTGCGGGCCGGATACCTCGGCATCGCGCGTTCCAGCCCTGATTTTGAGCACCTCCTCGTCGCCAACCAGATTCTGGGGGGCCAGTTCACGTCGCGACTGAACGAGAGTTTGCGCGAGGAGCGCGGCTTGACATACGGCGTGCGCAGCTCGTTCGACTGCCGCCGCAAGCCCGGCCCATTCACGGTAAGCACTTCGGTCCAGACCGAAAAGGTCGGCGAGGCACTCGGGCAGATCCGGATCGAGCTGGAGGCCATCGCCGGCGGCCGGCCGCCGACTGCGCAGGAGCTTGACGATGCCCGGCGGTCTCTGATCGAGGGACATCCACGCCAGTTCGACACGCCCGGTGGGGTCGTGAACCGGTTTGCCGCCCTCGTAGTTCATGATCTGCCGGTTGATCATGACTCAGGCTTCGCCCAGCGTCTGGCCGCGATCGACCTTCAATCGCTGTCGGACGCAGCCAGGCGCCACATGGTTCCCGGTGCGCTCGTTGCGGTGGTGATCGCCGACGCCGCGCGTGTGATCGAGCAGCTAAAGGGTCTCGATTGGTGTCCCCTCGAGCTCGAGGGCTCGTGACGCAGCTCAAAAATTGTCTATCAGGTCCACCGGCGTACTGGCGGGCGCGAATACGACTCTTATAATAGAAGGAATTCGGAGTGCCCCCTCTCTTCTTCAAATTCGAGATCGCAACGACCTGAGAGGATCCGTCGCATGGCTGGGACGAGGCGGGTTGTCACCTGGTTCACCGCGGCGAAGCGGGACGTGCTTCGGCGATGGAATGGCGAGTACGACCAGGATACGCTGCGCAGCGTTCCGTCGTGGGGCGTCAGCTTCCTGCTGCACGCGCTTCTTCTCTTGATTCTGGCCCTGATCGTCCGGTTCCGGCCGCCGGCGCGGCCCGACGCGATGTTTGACAGCTCGATTGTCGACACTGACATCGGCGACTTGACCTCACTTGTTCCGGCGAAGCGATCGGGTGATCCGTTCACCCAGGAACAGAACCTGAACCCGCCTTCGATCGGTCTGGAGCCGGAGCACAGCGGGCTGCAAATGGTCGGCCAGCCCCATCTGGCCACGCTCACTCATTATGCGCCGACGCTCGCCGGGCCGTCGCCGCTTTCGGGCACGCAGAAGCTCGACAGGGCGTCGATCACCGGCATGGCGCGGCTGCCCAACCTGGCGACGACCGTGGTGGCGCCCTTTTCGGGCCGCTCCGCTTTGACTCGCGCCAAGCTGGTGCGACGCGAGGGCGGCACGGCCAAGTCGGAGGAGTCGGTCGAAGCTGGCCTCGACTGGCTGGTGCGGCATCAGCAGGAGGACGGATCCTGGAGCCTGAACTTTCAGGACCATTGCCAGGGCACGCCATGCTCTGCCCACATGGCCATGAACTCGGACACCGCGGCGACCGGGCTTGCTCTTTTGCCCCTTCTGGGCGCCGGGTACATTCACACCGTCAAGAGCAAGCACCAGGAAGCCGTGCGGCGCGGGCTAGAGTGGCTGATCGATCATCAACAGCCCGACGGCGACCTTTTCACCGGCCCGCCCGGGTCGGCGTATATGTACAGTCACGCCATTGGCGCGATGGCGATCTGTGAAGGACTGGGTCTCTCAGGCGATCCCAAGCTGCAGAAGCCTGCTCAGCGGGCGGTGCAGTTCATCATCAATTCTCAGGATCCGGTAGGCGGCGGCTGGCGATACTCACCCGGCCAGCAGGGCGACACGTCGGTCTTCGGCTGGCAGATCTTCGCGCTGCGAAGCGGCAACATGGCCGGCATCAAGCTCCCGAAGAAGGTGCTCAAGGCGTGCAGCCGCTACCTCGACCAGGCGGGCGACCAGAAGCAGCGTGATCTACTCCTATCAGCCCGGCCGAGGCGCCTCGCCCGTCATGACCGCGGAAGCGCTTGTGAGCCGGCAGCTTCTGGGCTGGCCCCGCGATTTTCCTGCACTCGTAAAGGGGGCGGGACAGGTCTCGGCCAACCTGCAGGAGGGCGGCAGCCGGAACATTTACTACTGGTACTACGCCACCCAGCTTTTGCATAACATGAGGAATGAGCAGTGGGAGCGCTGGAACCCGAAGATCCGCGAGGGCCTGATCGGGCTCCAGGTCAAGGACGACACCTGCGCCAAGGGAAGCTGGGACCCGTTCTCACCGGTACCGGACATCTGGGCCGAACGAGCCGGCCGTCTGTATCTCACCTCGATGTCGATACTCACGCTCGAGGTGTATTATCGCTATCTCCCCCTTTATCGCGCGGCCGACGACGATAAAGAGAAGATGGATTCCTCGCTCAAGGGCGACGACGACGCCGACGACGAGAAGAAGCCCGATCCCGCAAAAAAGAAGGCCGAAGCGAAGGCGGATCGGAAACCACAGACGCGGCAACCCGCCAGCGACAAGGCAGCGAAACCGGCTCCCGGCGGGCTCGAGTGACGGACAAGTCACGCAAAAGCTGAAAAAGGTGTCAGGAACCTTTCTACTGAAAGGTTCCTGACACCTTTTTGTTCTAGCGGCGGGCGGGGTTGAACTGCCGGAATGAAATGGACTTGTACAGGACAAGCTGGGCGACGGATAGGCCGCGGGGGTTGATCGCGCGGGGCAGGAGGAACGCATAGTCTCCCTTGCGGGCATAATTCATCGAGCCCCGGGTCACCTGGCTCACCGTGAACTGAACGTTGTTGCCCGGAATGACGGTTGCGAAGTTATTGCCGGGAACGGCCAATCGCAGTGGGGCGCACTCGATGACGCTCCCAACCACGTGAAGTCGGGACGGAATGCCGTTAGTGCCGGATGTGATGGGATAGGCCCAGCCGTAGAGCATGCTCTGGCCGGCGTAGTCCCAGGCGTTCATGAACCTGTTGAAGGTGGGATCGATGGCCGTCACCACGGCGTTATTCGCCAGCAGGCTGTTGTAGGTTGGTGCCACGAGCGTGCGATCGGTGCCCTCGAAGACGTCGACGTGAGTGACTTCGACGACATTGGAGCCCAGATCGTTGCCGACTGCTTCGACCAGGCTATCAGGGCCGAGCTGGTTGACGCTGCCCGGCCAGCGAACCAGGAATTCGCCGATGTCTTCCAGCGCGACCGGGTATTGCTGGCCCGAATGATTCTGGATAACCAGCCATCTGGGGGTTGCGTTGATGACTTCGCCCCAGGCGCCCTGGGGTGGGAGCTGCGGTAGCCCGCGGGGATGGCCGACGACCTGGTCGAAGGCAAGCCTCGGATCCTGCGAATGCGTTGGCTTTGGGGCGAGCAAAACAAACGCACACCCGAACAAAAGCAGTGGGAGCCAGTCCCGCCATCGCCGTGTGTTCCGCATCACTCCACCCCCGAACAGCAGGCTCGCGGCCGCTGGGCCGATGTGCATACCTCGCCATTCATCACCATACCCGCTTTTCCGGCCGTCGCACAATGTCTTCTTGTTCGGTTTCCTGGGGGTAAATCCTGATTGCTATGGTAGCCGCGGTGCACGCAGGATCAGTCTGCCATCCCCGCGGGTGTTCCTCGGCTCTGGCCGCGCGATCGAGCGTCGTGGGGGCGTATCGACGGCTTCCACCTCGCAATGTGTCAATCGGAAGGGTCGCCACTTTGGCATTTGCCGCGAATTCGCCATTCCCGTAGACTATTGTTCGGACCTCGAACCGCGGATTCGCCCATGGACCGCGCTTCCTCTCGATCTACTCTACCACCCAATCATGAGCACAACCGACCGACGATCAGTCCAGGACTCCCTCACGCCCGGCGACGCGGGCGGGGATCACGCGACTCGCGATTTGACCGGGGTCACGCTCGACGATTTTCGCGTCGAGAAGCTCCTGGGCCGCGGCGGTATGGGCGAAGTCTACCTGGCGACGCAGGTGAGCTTAAACCGCCTCGTGGCACTCAAGGTGCTCAGGCCCGATTTTGCGTCCAACCCGACGTACCTGGGACGGCTCAAGACCGAAGCGACCGCCGTCGCCAAGCTCAATCATCCAAATATTGTGCATGTTTATACGTTGGGCTGCGTAGATGACATAAATTTCATCGCGATGGAGTATGTGCAGGGGACGAACCTGCGGGACTACCTTCTCAAGAAGGGTGCGATCGAACTTCCGCTGGCATATTCGATCATGAGGCAGACGGGGCAGGCGATCGGTGCGGCCGGTGAGATCGGGCTCATTCACCGCGACGTCAAGCCGGAAAACATACTGCTGACGCGGAAGGGGCGGGTGAAGGTTGCGGATTTCGGCTTGTGCCGCGACCAGGACGGGCAGGCGCTGCATCTGACCCAATCGGGCGTGACGATGGGAACGCCGCTCTACATGAGCCCCGAGCAGGCCCAGGGACATGCCGTCGATCATCGCAGCGATCTCTATTCGCTGGGGGTGACGTTCTACCACATGCTTGCCGGAGTTCCGCCATTCCGGGCGGAGACGGCGCTGGCGCTGGCGCTCGAGCAAGTGCGCGAAACGCCCCGGAGCATGCTGGTGCATCGGCCCGATCTGCCATCGGAGCTCGATAATCTGGTGCTCAAGCTGATAGCGAAATCACCGGCCGAGAGGTACCAGTCGGCTGGAGAGATGCTGGCCGATCTGACGAAGCTGCGTGATGTGCTGCACATCGACGCGGCGCCCACGATCACGGATGCCGGCCCGGCGGCGGCGGGGGATGAGTCGGCGCCTGCGTCGCGATCGGCCGCGGCGAGTGGTTCCGCCGGTGCTGAAACGGCGCCGATTGCGATGACCATGCTCGAGCGCGCCTCGAGCGCGGGGCACACCGCGTCCGAGAGTCTCTCGCGGCTCTCCGGGGGGCTGATCGCGGCGGTCATGTCCGCGGGCGTCGTCCTGGGTGCGATCGCCGGCTGGACCAATCGCAGCCCGGACGTCATGGCTGTTCCGCGCGATGCAACGACCGCCGTGCCGGTGCTGTGGATCGACCCGGGCTGGAACGCGGTTCCCCGCAAGGCCGGCGCGGAGGAACAGTTGCACTATGCGCTTTTCGAGGCCCAGCCGGCAGAACGGGTTGCCGCGTTTTTGGCCGTGCCCGGGTTTTTCTCGCACTCTCACGACCAGGTCTCGAAGGCTTACACGCAGCTCGCGCGGATCTGGTTCCGTGATTGCAATATCGAAGCGCTCGAGGCGCTCGAATCCGAGCTTTCGGTCTGGAAATCGGCCAAGACGCACGAGCAGGAGCTCTTCGAGTGTGGTGCGGATCGCCGTCAACTTGAGGAAGAGTGATCTGGACGGTGTGCTCGAGGGGTTCAAGGGGATCATGCGCGACGATGGGTCCGACATGTACGACCCCGCGCTTGTCGAGCTCTGTCTCGAAATCTGCACTGACGCGCTGGCGGCCGCGACCCGGGCGGGAACCGAGTCGACCTCGATCATGAGAGAGACGCTGCAGCAGGTTCAGTCGCATCTGGTCTGGCAGCTTTACCGGATCGAGGTTCCCAAGGCCAATCGCGTTCTGCCGCGGGCCGCAGCCAAGCGTAGTTGAGTCCACGAGCGGGTTGGGAGTTGCGGAGCATGGCATTTCTGAAGCGAGCCAACGGCGATACAGCCGGGCAGATCATCGAGCTCAAGCCGGAGCGGATCACCATCGGCCGGTCGCCCGAGCATTGCCACATCGTTCTCGAGCCCAACGGCGTCAGCCGCCGCCATGCCGAGATCTATCGCAACGGTGAAGACTTCTATCTCTCCGACTTGAATTCCCGCAATACAACGCGGGTGAACAACGCCAAGGTGATCCCCGGGATCGACCATCGCCTGTTGACGGGCGACCGCATCAACATTTGCGACGTCGAATTCTTGTTTTACCCCCAGCTTCCCGCCGACGGAGCCTCCAAGGACGGCGGCGAGATCATGATCGTGAACGAGGCCGAGAACTACGAGGCCCCCCAGCTTCACGTTCTCGACGCCTCGCGCTCGAGCGCGATGGCGAGCATGATCAAGCCCGAGGTGAAGCTCAAGGCGATCCTCGAGATCAGCCGGAACCTTTGCAGCGAGCTCAAGATCGACGCGGTCGCCCCCCGGATCCTCGATTCGCTCATGGAGCTTTTTCCCCAGGCCGAGCGTCTCTTCCTGATCCTGGTCGACCCGGCGACCAAGCGGTTGATCCGCAAGGCGTTCAAGCACCGCCCGACCAAGAAGTCGCTCTTCGCCTCGAGCGTTCCGGCTGACGAAGTGCCGATGAGCATCAGCCGATCGATCGTCAACCACGTCCTGCTTCAGAAGAAGGCCATTCTGAGCCAGGATGCCGGCGCCGACAAGAACCTCCCAACGAGCGCCTCGATCGCCGATCTCAAGATCCGCTCGGTGATGTGCGTACCGCTCGTCACGCCTGACAAGGAGGCGCTGGGCATCATCCAGCTCGATACCAGCGATCGCAAGCAATTCGCCCAGGAAGACCTGGACGTGCTGGCCGCAGTCGCCGGCCAGGCCGCGATCTCGATCCAGAACGCGCAGATGCACGAGTCGCTGCTCGAGCGCGAGCGCTTGAGCCGGGACTTGAAGCTTGCCGAACAGGTGCAGAAACGCTTCTTGCCGCAGTCCGTGCCCGTCATCCCCGGCTTCGAGTTCTTCGCTCATTACGACCCGGCCTATGAAGTCGGCGGTGACTATTACGACTTCGTGCCTGTGCCTGGCGACAAGCTGGCGATCGCCCTGGGCGACGTCTCCGGCAAAGGTGTTTCGGCCGCGCTCATGATGGCCAAGTTCTCGGGGGACACGCGGTACTGCATCCTGACCGAGAATTCCCCTTCCGAGGCGGCGAACGAGCTGAACTCGCTGCTCTTCGCGGCCGGCATCGAAGAGAAATTCATCACGCTCAGTCTTTCGATCCTCGATCCGCAGCGGCGCACGCTCTCGATCACGTCGGCGGGACACCTCCCGGTCATGGTCCGTCGCAGCAACGGGACTGTCGAGGAGATCGGCGAGGAAATCGCAGGCTTCCCGCTGGGAATCGTGCCCGAAGGCGATTACCGGCAACTCGAGGTCAAGCTCGAGCCAGGCGATGTCGTGGCCGTGTTCTCCGACGGGGTCACCGACGCCCGCAACCTCCGCGAAGAAATCTACGAATCGCGCGACAAGCGCCGCTTGCTGCGCAAAATCGCCGACACGTCCGGCAGCCCCGAGACGATCGGCCGTGCCATCTTGCAGGATATTCGCGAGTTCTCGGCGGGGCACACCCAGGTCGACGACATCACGCTGATTTGTTTCGGCCCCGTGGCCCGGTAGTTTCAAGTAGGTCAGGCTTCAGCCTGACGATTCGCACGAATCGTGCACGCGCGAATCACGCGACCGCACCGCATCGCCACCAGGGCCGGCCCGCCATGTCGATCAAGGTCACCAATATCCGCCTGGAGCTGGGAGAGCCGGAAGAGAGCTTGCCCGAGAAGATCGCAGGGCGGCTCTCCCTTGCGCCCGACTCGCTCCTGGGCTTGCGGATCATCCGCAAGAGCCTCGACGCCCGCGGCCACGACGATGTTCATTTCGCTTATTCCGCGGCTGTCGATCTCTCCGAAAGTGATCTCGCTCGCGTGCAGATGAGCCCCGGCAGGGCGGTCGAGCTGTACACACCCGATCGCTTTGACTGGCCCGACCCCGGGGCCGACGCACTGCGGCATCGGCCCGTGATCATTGGAGCGGGGCCTGCCGGCCTCATCGCCGGCTACATGCTGGCGCAGAATGGTTACAAGCCCTTGATCCTCGAGCGCGGCCGGGCGGTCAAGGACCGCGTTGCCGACGTCCGCCGATTCGATCAGCACGGAGCGCTTGATCCCGAAAGCAATTACCTGTTCGGCGAGGGGGGCGCCGGGACGTTCAGCGACGGCAAGCTCACGTCCCGCAGCGCAGGCCCCGACGTCACGCACGTCCTCGAGATTCTCGCGGAGTGTCATGGCGGGCCGTCGATCGTTTATGAGCACCGCCCGCATCTGGGCTCGAACCGGCTGCCGCTCGTGGTGCGAACCCTGCGCCGCAAGTTTGAATCGCTGGGCGGAGAAATCCGCTTTTCCTGCCGCGTTGAGGATTTCGACATTGCCGATGGCCGCCTGCGCGGGCTGGGCACATCCTCGGGCTTTATCCCGGCGGACGTGGCGATCCTGGCCATCGGCCACAGTGCCCGCGACACCTACGGCGTGCTGTTGCGCCGGGGCGTGCCGATGGAGCAAAAGCCGTTTCAGCTCGGCGTGCGGATCGAGCAGCCGCAGGCGCCGATCGACCGCGCACGCTATGGCGCCAGCGCCGGGCACCCGGCGCTGGGTGCAGCGGAATACAGCGCCTCGGTACCGGCCGGAACCCGCGACCTGTTCACGTTCTGCATGTGCGCCGGGGGCTATGTGATGCCCAGCGTGAGCGATCCCGGCTACTTCTGCACCAACGGCATGAGCGAGAGCCGCCACGATTCACCGTTTGCCAACAGCGGGCTGGTCATCACGATCGAGCCGGGCGAGACCGGCGGCAGCCATCCGCTCGCTGGAGTGCACTATCAGCAGCGGGTCGAGCGGCTGGCGTATCTCGCGGCAGGCCGCAGTTATGAAGCTCCGCTGCAATGGGCCCGCGACTTCTTGAATGGCCGGAAGAGCCGCGGCAAGATCCCCACGAGTTATCGACGCGGCGGGCAGGGCATCGACCTCGGACTGTTCCTGCCCGAGCTGGTGCTCGAGTCGCTGGTGAACGGGCTGCCCAAGATGGATCGCCGCTTCGGGGGCCGGTTCCTCCGCGACGCGACGCTCACCGGGCCGGAATCGCGCGGCAGCTCGCCGGTTCGCGTTATCCGCGAGCCCGAAAGCCGCCAGAGCCCCGGAATCAGCGGCCTTTATCCCTGCGGTGAAGGAGCGGGCTACGCGGGTGGAATCATCAGTGCGGCCGTCGACGGGCTGCGTACCGCCCGGGTTATTGTCGCCAAGTATGCGAATGCGTTGTGAGTAACGAGCCTGCTACTGTTTCGCCAGCAGACAGATACCGGCCCAGGGGCTGCGGCCCTGGCGGCCGCTTGATTCCGGCAGAAGTGCCATCAATCGCATAAGCGTACTCAGTCGCTTCAAGCGGGCCGCCGTTTTGAGCATCGAGCGCACGTCGACGGGCTTCCAGCCGAATCCGCGAAGAAACCCGGCCCTTCTTCGGGTCCGAACTTGAGAGCGGCGCCGCCTTGTCCCAGCGACTTGCCCAGGTTCTTTTGCAACATCGCGAGCAGACCGGGGGATGCCACGTCGATCGTCCAACGCTGAAAGCCCGGCGGGCGGGCGAGGTCCTGGGCTAGCGACGCGACTTCCTCCGGAGCGAAGTAGATGATCAGCCCCTCGGTGATGATGAGCGCCTTGCGGGCGTCTTTGCCCAACCGGTCAAAAAGCTCGCGACGGGCGTCGATGTTCGCAAGGTCCAACCGGATGCGCTCGAGGTTGCAGGCCGGTTTTTCTCCTGCGAGAACCTCGTCCTTGTAGTCCAAGAGCTCCGGGAGGTCTACCTCGACCCAGCGAAGCGATGGCGGCAACTCCATTCGATAAGGCCGGGCGTCGAGGCCGGCCGCGAGATTGAGCACCAGGTCGACGCCCTGAGCGACCTGTTCGGTGACGAACTGATCGAACAAGTAAGTGCGCGTGACCCACGTCCAGGCTTGCTTCTCGGCGAACGGCATCGTCGCGGCGATCGCTTCGCCACGCTCGCCGGCCAGGCGCCGCGCCAGCCGATCGCGAAAGACGGCATCCGGCCGCTCGGCCTCTTTGGCCCGGTAGAAGGCGGCCCAGCGCGGTGTCCGAAATGTTATGGATTGAAGATCCGGTTTGATTCATGTGGTGCCGGACGACATAAGATGCGATCCGCTCCGACCGCGTCGCCTGCGCACGGCTTGGGTTTCAAGATGCCTTGAGTAGCGAACGGCGGACCTCGGCCGGGATGTCGATGATGATGAAATTCTTGGCGGGATATAAGTAGTGTTCCCCACTCTCGTCCACTATGCGCATGTCGCCATCCTGCGCAGCTTCTTCATCGCGCAAGACGCGATAGATTTTGTGCAATTCAAGGGATGCCGGGTAGTTCGTGTTATTGATGCACACGGCAAAGACCGCGGTCTCTCGCTTCGAAATGTTTCATGATTCAGTCCAGGTAATGCTTGCGTTTTTATTCGCGCGGCCCAATTCCGTGCGCATCATACCAGTGCAATTCCGCTCGCCTTATACTACCGTTCGACAGTCTTATTGTTGCAACGCCTTTCAGTTTTCGCCAGCGGCCGGGGCCGTAGTTTTTCCGGAGCCGCGCGAGCTCGCGGATGGCTTTGCCAACCGCGATCGTCTCTATTGCGGTGATCTCGCTGATGATCTCGAAGTCCATTATTCTGAGTGTGAAGATGGGTTCTCCAGAATGCAAGCGAGCATCCCATACCTGCCGGAATGTAACGTGAGTGTGAAGCGAATCGTCGTACTTGGTGGCGGCTTTGCCGGGCTTTGGAGCGCGGTCGGCGCGGCCCGCAAGCTTGATGAGCTGGGAGTTGGGCCGGATGCGGTCGACGTGACGCTGGTCAACCGAGACGCGTTCCATGGCATCCGGGTTCGTAATTATGAGGCGGATCTGACCTCGGTCCGGATTCCGCTGGATAGCGTGCTGGGTCCGATTGGCGTGAACCGGGTGGAAGGCGAGGTTGGCGAGATCGACGTGTCCGGCCAAGCGATCAGCGTGAGGACTGCGATGGGGCCACAGACTGTTCGTTATGATCGACTGGTCTTCGCGCTGGGCAGTCAGCTCGTGCTGCCCAACGTCGCCGGCCTCGCGGAATATGCGTTTGACGTGGACACCTACGCCGCCGCGGAGCGGCTCAATGCGCATATTCGCTCGTTGCCTGGCCGGTCTGATTCACCGGGACGGATGACGGTGGTTGTCGTCGGGGCAGGCTTGACCGGCATCGAGGCCGCTGCGGAGATGCCCGGGAAGCTGCGGACTGCCCTTGAATCGGCCAATCTCACCGGACCCATTCGGGTGATACTGGCGGACCATCATCCGCACGTCGGCTCGGATATGGGCGAACACGCTCGTCCGGTCATCGAAGAAGCCTTGAAATCACTCGGCGTCGAGCTGCGTCTGGGAATCGAGGTCGTCGCGGTGGAATCGGACGGAGTGGAACTCGCAACCGGCGAAGAGATTCCCGCCGAGACCGTGGTCTGCTGCGCCGGGATGCGGGCGAACCCGTTCACGCGGTTCTTCCCCACGGAGCACGACCGATTCGGGCGAATTCCGGTCGATGAATTCATGCGTGTCAAGGGAATAACAAATGTCTTCGCCGTCGGAGACGTCGCTTCGGCAATGATGGATGACAACCACCCGTCGGTCATGTCGTGTCAGCACGCCCGGCCGATGGGCCGATTCGCCGGGCATAATGTCGTCGCTGATCTTTTCGGCCTGCCGATGCTGCCCTTGCGCATCGACTGGTACGTGACGGTGCTCGACCTCGGCCCGTGGGGTGCCGTTTACACGGAGGGCTGGGACCGCCGAGTCGTCGCTCAGGGCGCAGCCGCCAAGCGGACGAAGCAGACGATCAACTGCCAGCGCATCTATCCGCCTTCGTCGGGAAATCGTTCGGAGATTCTCGCCGCGGCCGAGCCCGTCATTCAAAGGCCGCCCTTGCGCGAAAGGTGAGCGTAGAGGGTGCGCCGCCGGTGTTTGTACGGGCGGCCGTTCATGGAGTCATCGCATTCCACCTCCGCCGGCGGGCCCGAGTCGTCCGCCTTCGCGGCTTGGACCAGCCGCGGTTGAGGGATCATTGAAGTCCACGGCCTCCCTGAGGAATCTCGTGGCGTTGTGCCCGCTTTCGGTCACGGTGAGCTTGTAGCTGCCGCGTTTGATCTTTTGGGGGACGATGTCCAGGAAAAAGGCCATCAGATAGACCTCATCTTCAGGGTTGATGGCCCAGGGCGTCTTGAACGTGATCGACTTTCCGGGGGCCAAGACAGTTTGACGGATGGCATAACCGTCCTCTTCGTCCGTGCCATAGACGAGCACCACGCCTGGAAATGGGTCGGCGTCTGGACCCGTCGAGTCCGTCATGAAGGCTTCGCCGGCTGCGGTGACTGTGTACGTTTTGCCCCGCTCGAGATCGAGCCGGACGACGCCGTCATTCGGGCGGGCGTCCCGCTTCAAAGTCATCTCCGCAAGGTGAACGCAGTGACGAGTCGCGTCGACGGTGACCTCGACCTTTTGCGATGCAGCTCCTGAGGGTATCCAGTCCACGATCAAGTTACCGCGATTAGAGCCGGTATGCCGCGCCGCGGGATTCAGCGCGCTCGCCGGTCGCTCGGGCTCAGCTCGCCGGCCAACGGTCGGTTGGGCCAGAACGCCGGCGCCGGCGGCGATCACGCCGAGGGTCAGAGTTGCAAGCAGAGCCGTTCTCAGTTTGGTTCGAATCATGGTCCTGCCAATCCTTTCGCCGAGTGCAACAGTCGCCTCGTAGGTCACGAACGCTTCGACCGACCTCCGCACCGAGAGGTTCATCGCGGCCTCGATCGTTGAATGCAACAATGCGGGTCGCACAAAGGTAGTTCCAGGAATCGCGTGTCGAGAGGTGCCAAGCATGGCCGATAGCTCGACGCCCCGCCCGGTCAGCCGCGATCGCAGTCGCTGACGGGCGCGAGCCAATCGGCCTCTCAGGGTATCCTCGGTCAGTCCGAGCCGGCTCGCCGCCGCCTGGTATGACATCGCCTCCAGGTAGCAAAGGACGGTGGGCGCGCGATACTTCTCAGGCAGCCGGGCAATCTCGTCGGAGACAATGGCCTGTTCGTCCGACCACGGAACGATTGGGCCGTCTTCTGCTGCCGTGCCCTTGCGCACGCCGGCCTCGCGTTCGTGTTGTCGTCGTCGCATCACTTCGAACCGCGCCTTCGAGGCGACCCGGTACGCGACACCATGGAGCCAGCTCGACAAGGAGTCTTTGGCCCAGAGCAACCGTGCCTTACGGGCGAGCACGAGGAAGGTCGTCTGGAACGCGTCCTCGGCGTCATGCTCGTCGCGAAGCACGCTGCGGCAGACGCGCAACACCATGGGCCCGTGCCGCTCGACAAGGACTTCGAACGCCGCATCGGCACCGTCCTCTTGCCGGGCGAACTGCTCAATCAGTTGGGAGTCAGTCGTCCCGCCGACAGCCCCGAGCCGGAACAACTGGTTGAACTCGCGCGTGACCTTGGCGTATCGATTCACGATGCCGGCCTCCTCGCACTTCTGTCACCTCAGGGTAATGCCTGGAAGCGGCCGTTGGCTCACGGAATTTCCTGCCAAGGCATCGGAATTCTCGGGACCAAGCGAATGCAAAGGAGGAACAAGCGATTCCCTCAATCTTCCACAGAGAGCCCAAAATGCCGTATTTGTTGGTCGATCTCGGCTTTTTCCGTGTCGGACAGCTTCCAGTTTGAGCGGGAGAGCTCAGAACGCGCGCCACCGGTGCCCCTCCACAGGCGCCAGGAGTTCGCGAGCTCCCAATTTAGCCGCGCCAGTTTCATATGCTCAAATTCCCAGAGCGTCCTTTTCCTTCGTCGTTCCGCTCGCGCTGTCAAAACGTCGCTCCTGAGATCGCTCTGCTTTTGGTTTGTGCGGTCACCGTCTTTGGACAGCGCAGTTCAGCGCGGTCTCCAAACGCTTTCCATCAATCTTCAGATACGAGACGAATGCGGATTCGGCGTACTCGCGGACAATCGAGGCGTTGAGGAAGTTCGCTTCGGCACTTTTGAGTGTGATCTCCTGATCGATCACCATCGTCTTGAGTCGTTGATGCCGGGCGAAGATCGCGAGCCCCAGGCTCACGAAGACGAGCGCGACCATCACCTGGCCGAGTGTAAACCGCACGCGTGGCAGGCTCATGTCCTAGGCCGCTCTCGAATTGCCGGGGGATCATGAGCAAAGAGAGTGTACGTGCACGGATCGAGGTATCGCACGCAGAAATCGCCATCGTAGTCACAACGGGCGCGACGAAGCGAGCCCGTCGCACCTTGCGGTGCCGCGATGACTTCGGCCCCCTCCTGTTCGGAAACGCCAGGTGCGTGCCGGTAATGCAACCCGCCGAGCGACACGTTGACCGGCAAGGAACGGGCCGGCATCGTGATATCCTGCTCGAATTTGAACCACGCTCTCACGACACGACCCGCTGATCCGCGCGAAGTATTATGATTCCGCTGCCCGCTCTGAGCACACAATCTTCCCGCGTCTCGCCGACACGCTTCCATGCAATGGGCGGTCGTGCCCGGCGGAACGGCGATCCCGGGAGGGCTGGAATCTCGACCGACATCGTCGTCGGGATCGGTTCAAGGGCGACGGCGGCGCCAGGCGGCGATCAACCCGGCCGCGACCGCCATGCCGGCCATCACCAGCGACGACGGCTCGGGAACGGACGAAATGATGATCGTCAATCTGTCGTCCGTCGGGCCGATACGGCCCCACGTGTAGCTGTAGGTGCCAGCCGTCAGGCCCAGGCCGGCGATCGTCGTGTTGTCGAAAGTCATTCTGCCTGAGAGGGACGTGCCGGAGACATATCCGGTGGGGACGGCGATAGCCCCGGTTTCACCGCGGACGCCGAAAATATCACCGGTGCCGCTCGAGGCAATGATTTCCCCGCCGGGGCCGAAGCTCGCCGGGCCGCTGGCGCCATAGTAATAGTCTAACGTCTCTCCCGCGGGTGACCCGACGTAGATGAGTGCTAAACTCGCAACAACACCCGTTTGGGAGACAGTTGTACCAACATAGGTAAGGCCGGTCAGGTCGAGCGAACCGCTCCCGATGGCCACGACATTGCTGCCCGACTGGTACACGTCGATGACAACACTCGCATCGGCAGTCCCGGCCAAGGACACCACCAGCAGCGCGGCCGCCACGGCCGCATTCCTCGTTTTCATCACTCGGCTCCGAGTAAAGGTGTCCGGCTTGTTGACTTCGTCAAACGGCACCGTTGCGCTAAACGCTAATACGATCCATAAAGCTAGTTGAACGCAGGCGGGAGGTCAAGGATGGTGTCATTTTGCGACGTCCCGGGTTCGTTCGCCTTCTGAGAGACGAAACACGCCGGCCTAAGCTGAGCCTTTACGAGTCCCGCGCGTCAGCGGCCCGCTCCCTATGTTGGGCCGTCATGCCCGGCGGCGCGACGGGTATCACAATCGTGAACTGCGTCCCTTGACCGACCTGCGACTCGAAATCGATCGACCCACCATGGTCCTTGACAATTCCGTAGCTGATCGAGAGGCCCAGCCCCGTCCCTTTGCCGACGGGCTTGGTCGTGAAGAACGGGTCGAAGATCCGGTCGCGGATCGCCGGGGCGATGCCATGCCCGTTGTCTGATACACGGATCTCGATTCCAGCATCGACCGCGCGAGTCTCGACGATGACCCGGCCACCCTCCGGAGAGGCGTCGATCGCGTTCGAGATCAGGCTTTGAACCACCAGATTGATCTTCGCCGGGAAACAGTTCGTCACGGGGATCGGGGCCAGGCTCGTCTCGAGCGAGACCTGTCGTGCACCGGCCAGTGTCTGCATCAGACGGACCGTTGTGCTGATCCCGGCGTTCAAGTCGGCTTCCTTGAATTCCGCCTCTTCGAGGTGAGCAAAATCTCGCAGGTCGGCGACGATCTTCTGGATTCGCAGCAGGCCGCGCTGCGATCGTTCCAGCAAGCCGTCGAGATTCTCGAGCACGTACGGCAGGTCCACTTCCTCGGCAAGCTCGGAGATCTTTGCATGCAGGTCGTGCTGAAATTGGGCGAGAGTTTGCTCGGCTTGCTGGTAGAGGCGCACAACGTCGTGCAGACCCGTGACCTCACGCTTGAGCAAACTGAGATTATTCGTGACAAAGGAGAGCGGATTATTGATCTCGTGCGCAACTCCGGCCGCGGTCTGGCCCAAGCTGGCCATTCTCGCCTGCTGGATCATCCGGGACTGAGCCTGCCTTCAGCTCGAGGTGAGCTTGCTGGAGCGACGCGTGTGCGAGCTGAATCTCGTGAAGCGCGGCGGCCAGCTCGCCATTCGACCGGCTCAGTTCCCGCGTGCGCTCGCCAACCTTGAATTCCAGGAAGTCGTTGGCGCGCTGCAGCTCGGCCTCCGCACGTTCAATCTGGCCGCCGACGCGGCCGGCGATCCGCACGCAGATCACCCCGAACAAGACGATCGCGGCGGCGGCCAGCGCGGCCGACGAGATCGCGGCCGACGACGAACCGGCGGTCGTCGTGACGAAATGAGTCAGCCAGGCCACGATCCCGACGGTCCCGACGACGAGCGGGAGGAAGATTCGCAGCAGGCGAGCGCGGATCGACGACCCGCAAAGCCGCACCAGCGGAAACGCTCTCGGCCCGGCGGCGAAGGTCAATCCAACGCCCAGGCAGAGAAAACAGAGCGCGGTGTTGAGCGCCATCGGGATCGACTCGGTACCGTAGAGCAGCGGCGCGTTCGGGCTGAACAGATATCCGAGGCTGAAGACCAGACCCGTCATCGCCGTGATCAGGCCACCCACACCCGCGGCGTGCGCGTGCCGGGACGACGTGTATCGAATCGGCAAGGCGAGCGCCGCCACCGCGCCGCTGGCCGCGACGAACGCGATCGCCGTCGGCAGCGACATCTTGCCGATGGGAGCCAGCCCGAGCTGTTCGCGGCGAACGTGAAAGAACCATTCGTCCACTGCAAAGTCGCGACCGGTGGCGTACTCGAAGAACCTCAGGAGACCGATGAAACCAACCAGCCCGGCAGCCGAGCCGGCAACCACGCGGTTGCCGCGCCACCCACCGGCCAGGACAAAAAGCGCTCCACCCAGGACGATGAACGCCAGCGCGGTATTGGGGGCCATCGGAATGTAACTTGCCCGAAGACCGAGGAGGACGGGCTCTCCCGTGATCCAGCCCGCAAGGGCCGCCAACCCGGCGAGCGCGACAAATGCCCCGCATGCCTGGGTCACTCGCCGATAAGAGGCCTCGAGGTCCATAGCTCCCGCCAGCCTGTGTTCGGTGCCGACCTGCTGCGCGCTCACCCGCTCAACCCGGCATCCTGCGAGCGCCCGCTCGATAATCCTCCGGGTGGTTCAGATTCCGTAGTGTACCAAGCTGCGGGTCAACCATGCGCAACTCGTGCTCAAGAACAACGCGGCTCGCGACAGCCTCGACCAGGAAGAAAGCCGCCAAACGGTCGTGGCTTAGCAGCTCGACGATGGCCGGAAGAACCGCCGTTCGTCGATAAAGCGCAGCCATCGGATGGTAATAACCGCCAATCGAGGGTATGGCCAGATCGGCTTCGCCGATCAGCTCCGCCAGTTGCGTGATCCACCGCGGCTCGAGAAAGGGTACGTCGGTACCCGTCGCGTAGACGAGATCGACGTTCTCGTCGAGCGCGCCAAAGCCTGCCGCCAGCCCTTGCAGCGGCCCACGGCCGGAGATCTCGTCGCGGACGATCGAGACCGCGGCCGGAAGCTCGGGAAGATCCTGCCCCGGGGCCGCGACCACCACGATCGGTTGTGCGACCGTGCCGACCAGCCGCACGACGCGCTGGAGCATGAACTCCGGTCCGAATGGCAGCCACGCCTTGGGCCGGCCCATCCGGCGGCTTTCGCCACCGCAGAGGATCACGGCTGCGATCGTCATCGTTGTGGGGCCTCCGGTCATCAGAAACGGTCGCAGGCGCCCTTGCTCGAGCCTCCGTTGACGATCAAGAAGTCAGCGCGGCCAAGTCCTGGTACCACCAATGTATAGTAACACGAAATGAAGGGTTGCCCCCGGCCGTAGACGCTCAGCCTGGGGGCCGAGTCCGGGCTCGACCCCGTTGGGCGCGGGTCTTCCGACCCCGCCCGCTGACGGATCTTTTCGCCGTCGAGCACGCCGGGTTTTCTGCACTCAAGGCGATAAACCCTTCACTTCGCAGTGCTCCGAGTCCCGACGATTTCCCAGAGTACCGTGCGCTTCGAAAACGACCCGAAGGTCGTCGCGAGAAGGTTGCCATCCGGGCTCCAGGCCACCGTGTTGACCACTTCGTCGAGCCCTTCGGTTAGTGTGGCCGCGCGTTTACCCGTTGATACATCCCAGATAATGACCGATTGGTCCCAAGAGCCAGTGGCGAGGAAACGTCCGTCAGGGCTCCACGTGAGGCTTGAGATGTTGTGACTATGGCCCGTCAAAACATGCCGGGCTTTGAGTGTGGTCGCGTCCCAGATAATGGCGGGGAGCGCGAGGGTCAAGGACGAAGTCGGGCAGCAGGCCTCGCCAGAAACCGCCGGGATCGTCGGTAGCTGTCGCGAGCAGCTTACCATCCGGGCTCCACTCCAGACACTCGATAAAGTTTTTGTGACCGATGAGCCTGCCTCGCTCCTTCAGAGTCTTCGCGTCCCAGACGATTGCAATTTTGCCGTGAGAGTGACCAGGTTTTTCCCGTCGGGGCTCCATCGTGGCCACTCGCCGTCGAGGGTGGCGTGAGGCCCTTCGGCGGGGGGGTTCCACAGCAAGGTCCCATCGTCGGAGACCGACGCAAGCGTCTTCCCGTCCGGGCTCCAACGAATGTCGCCTACCGGCGTGGAATGCCCCTTGAACGTGGCAAGGGCCCGGCCGCTCTGCGTGTCCCAGAGCATCACCACGTGATCGTATGCGCCCGTGGCGAGTGTCTTCCCATCGGGGCTCCATGCCAGGTCATAAACCTTCGCCGTGTGGCCGCTCAGTGTTAGCAAACGCTTGCCCGTTGCCGAATCCCACAAAGTTGCGGTGCTGTGGGGCGAGTTCGTTGCGAACCTCTTGGCGTCAGGGCTCCATGTCAACCGGTACGTCGGTCCGATCTGCCGGATCACAGCTCGGCGCGTTCCGCTTTTCGGCTCCCACAGAATCGTGCTATGAGGGTTGCTGTCTCCGGGGTACGTTTCTCCGGAGTACGTCGCAAGAATTGTGCCCGTTGGATTCCAGGCGAGCAACTCGCCGGTGTCGTTCAATTTGCTGTGCTGTTTCACCTCAAGAGTCGTGGGTTCGTCAGTGCTTCCGCCCCATCGGTAGATAACGATCGACACCAAGGTTAACGCCAAGAGAGCGGCCGGTACGATGAGTCGCCGGCGGTCGAAGCGGGGCAGTCTCATGGTTCGAGCCCCAAATTCATTCCGGAAACCGCTGCTCGCCCGCCGAGTTTCGATAAGGCCGCTTTCTCGCGGATCTCCTCGAGCGTTTTCTTGGAGAACCGAATCAGTGCATTGCCGTTGAACCGCCAGGATGACGGCGACGTCGGCACCGACTCCGGAACGAACATGCGGACAGCGTGTCCTTGCCTCAAAACGCTGGCTTGTTCGTCGGTCAACTCGATCATGGTCGCCTCCCTCAAGGAATGATACCAGATCGAGCGTCGACAGAGATCCTCCTGTGTAAATTACTTGACGTTTGGCTCGAATCCTTCGTTCGTTAAAATGCTTTCATGCACAGAGTTTATACGAGCATAACGTAACTTCATGTATTGCATGTAAACCGACTGGTCTGGCGGCACGAGCGACGGCCACGCGGGCGGTCCGAAAGACGCGGTGGCTTCCAGCGGCAGCCAACATCCCTGTGCAAACTCGCGAAAATCCTTATTGGTCCTTCGCCAGACTAAACGATTGCCGGCGTGAACCTCCCACTTTCGCGGACAATACTTGAGCCCCGGATCAGGCCAGATCGTTTCGGTCCCTTCCTCAAGCGGCACCTCGAGGACGACCAGTCCGCGCCATCCACCGGCTCCTCATTCGGCCGGATACGGCAATGGGGCAGGCGGGCAAAGTTCCCAGGAAGCTGCCAGGCTTGCTGTTCTGCCAGGGTTCCATTCCTGGTCCTCAATGAGGGATCGGCTGAGGCATCGGGGTTGATCGGCCGCAGTCCGATGTTGGCCAGGTAATCCGTTGGCCCCAAGAATCCATCGAAGCGGTCTTCATCACCGTTTACAGACGTGCTCACACGGGGGACGGTAATCTCGGTGAGGTGCTTGGGCCCCAGGAAGGCGATACGATGACGTTCATGGTATTCCCGAAAATCGAAGAGTTGGCCCGAATCGCGCGTGCAGGATCGACCTTCCGCTTTTCCAACTGTGGCCGGAGGCGGGTGCTTGAGGCTTGGCGGCCGGGGTAGGGAGACGCGAGAGCGGCTTGCCAGCCCTGAGGGCAGCGAGCGTGGACGCGACGCGGTCTCCAGGGATGATGAAGCTGCCACTGGCGCCGAACCGGCTGATAAGTATCCCGATCACGCGGCCGTCCAGGTCGAAGTATGGGCCACCCGAGTCGCCCCCGTCGATCCGGCAGTCGGTCAGGAACGCGTCGGATGTCGCGGCCAGGACCGTGCCGAGGCGGACCGTGGTCTGGATACGCTTCTGGAATCCAGCAAGGTCCGCCGCTGATCCGCCGGGATCATCGGTGTCTGCACCTGCCGGACCCGACGGCTGCTCTAGACGAGGCGGCGCCGCGCGGCGCCCGTGGCATCGACGGCCCACAGAGCCGCGACAGTCAGGACGAACCATTTCACTCTCATGAGCATGACCCTCCTTCACATGAAGGATTCACTGCGTGGACCTACCGACCAGGAGCCGATCGCGCAGCCTCTCGCGGGGACACTCGTTTTCCATGTGATCATGCCCTCCACACGCTTAACGCCGGCGCGTTACACGACTGGAATGCATCAGTAAGGCCTATTGTTTGATGCTGTTCGGTCTTCGCACAGATACGTGCCCGGAACCGCTCAGTTTGGACAGCCGCGGCTCAGTATGAATTCGCGTCGACCACTTCTCCTCCCGCGATCGTCCCCAGGGCCGTCCAGACCCCTGCGCTCACCGATGCCTTGACGAATCGGACCGAGCCGTCGCCGGTCATCAGGTTCACTCCCCCCGGGTGGCGGCTCGTCGCCGTCACCACCGTCTGGCTGTCGTAGTCCTGCGATCCTCCCAGCAGACAACTCGGGTATCCGGGAGGCAGAGTGTGGTTATAGCGAGTATAAAGCGAGTTCCCGTCGGCCCAGCGATCGCCCGACCACTCGTACAGATCGGTCAGCCGGGGCGAGCTCATCGGCCCGGCCGTGCGGCACTCATCGACTGTCTCGTTCGTCAAATAATAATCCGAAAGCGGGTCGTGCACCGCCGTGCTTCCCAGGCAGCGCTCACTGAAAAATGCCGTCATACTCAAACCGTCAGTGACCTGGCCCGGGGACACTGCACTCTGGTACCAGAAACCCCCGTTATTGCGACCGGTGAGGTCCGGTGAGTCGTTTTTCAGATTGTACGGGAACGTACCGGCGCTGGCCCGGTAGCTGTTGTGCGCCGTGTTGAGCGGGTCGTCAATCCGGTCGATGTCGGTCGGGCAAAGGAAGCCCGCGATTTTGGTCGTGATGGCGGTCTGATTCATCGGCCCGAACACGGGATTGAGGTTCAACCAAGGCGTCCCCACGAAATTGAGCGCATTGAGCAGCGCGGGCTGTTCGAGATAGGGCAGAAGCTGCGACTGGGCCGACCAGCGGTTGAAGCCGCTGGAGGGTGGACCGCCGCCGCCAACCCCGAAGGGGCAGACTCGTAAGGCAGACTGGTAGCCGGCCAGGGCCAGACCGATCTGCTTGAGGTTGTTCGCGCACTGGGCTCGCCGCGCCGCCTCGCGCGCGGCCTGAACGGCCGGCAGCAGAAGGGCGATGAGGATGCCGATCACCGTGATGACGACCAGGAGCTCGATGAGCGTGAACCCACGGTTCGGCTTCGCGGCGGCCGCCTTCACCGGCGGTCGTGCCTGGGGTGTGGCCGTCGGCTTGACGACAGGCTTCGGCTTCGGTCGAAGAGCGCGGTCGGACCGCTGTCGCCAGACCGCGATGCCGCCAATGAACAAGGCGAGGACCACGGCCAGGGTCAACCAGGTTCCGCTACCCCAGCCGGTCGATGGCGGCTGCTCGAGCCTGACGATCTTGTCCGCCTTGATCGACAGCCGCTCGAAACGGACATCGATCGCATCGGGGCTGCGCAAGGCCAGCGCCTGGACCCCGAGATCGGCGATTGGCTCGGTGCTGAACGTGACGGTTCCCATTTCAACGAGCGTTCCATCCGCCCCGGAGTGGAGGAAAGTGAGCTGGTTCCCGACGCGGCGGACGCCCAGCCGGCCGGATTTCCCCGTGGCGGGAAAGTGACGGAGTGTCGAGCCCCCTTCGGGCGAGTGCGCGTAAAAACCCCATCCCTCACCCGAGGGACGATTGTCCCGAAAGACCGTGACCATCACGTCCGAGGCGTACAGGAAGATTTCGATGTTGTTGGTCGGATCCTTGACCGTTCCCTTGGGCGGAGGCTCGGCGGGCCGGGGGAGCCGGACGATCTCGAAGTCGGCGACGATCTCGAAATCCCCTTCGAGATGCATCAGGCCGTGGAATCGAATGGGACCGCGGGAGGGCTGACCTTTGGGCACCGAGGCGTGCAGGCCGTCGCCCCTGGTATTCCAATGCCCGCCATCGAGCCCGGCCTCCGGGCGGAACAGAAAGCGGTCGTAACTCTGCCGGGTGAAATCGACGTCGATCTCGTCGGCCAACACTCGACCGCCCGAGACCAGAGCCCCGAGGGCGATCATCACGAAGAACAGCCTGCTCATGATTTCACCTTTCGGTCAGGTTCGACGAGCTCCGACGCACGCTGGTGCTTTTATCGCGATTCCCGTAACAATGGGGTCCGGGCCGGGACGGCTCCTTCGGTGCGGTTTCCCTGCGAGGTCAGGTCCCAGATGCGAACCTCACCGGGGTACTTTTCGAAGCCTCCGGCGCTGACCAGAAAGCGAGAGTCGGGCGAGAACGCCACGCACTCGACCCACCACTTATGCCCCGAGAGGCTGTGTTGCTCGCAGCCGGAGGCGAGATCCCAGAGCTTGACCTCGGCGCCGTCAGAAAAGTGGCCTCCCGCCGACGCGAGGGATTTCCCATCGGGAGAGAACGACACGCCCAGGATGTGGTAGCGGTGGCCTTTCAGAGCGAACCGTTCCTGCCGGGTCTTCCAGTCCCAGACCTGGAGCAGACCCGGCCAGGGACCACCCCAGCCGGGGTCGTCCGACCTGGGACCGGTGCTTGAGGCGAGCACAGTGCCGTCCGGCGATACGGCGACGCAGTCTGACGACCGGCCGTCAAGCCGGATCGGTTTCCCATCCTCACGGCCGGTGGCCGTGTTCCAGAAACGGAGGGTGCCATCGAACCCGGCCGAGACCATCCGGTCGCCGTCGGGGTGAAACGCCAGTGCGCGAATTGTCCCCTCGTGGCCCACGCAAATCGCGCGTGCGCGATTCTGGTTGAGGTCCCAGAGCGTGATGATGCGATCTCGCCCGCACCAGGCCAGGGTTTTACCGTCCGGTGAAAATGCCACGGCGAATTCGATGTCGCACCCCAGCGCCAGCGTGGCCAGCTCCCGACCGCTGCGCCGCGTCCCAGAGCCTGACGAAGCCCTTCCTCGTGCCCTGCTCCCAATCACCCCCGGCGGCGGCAATGGTCTTGCCGTCGGGCGAATAGGACACCGACATGACGCGGTCCGGGTGCCGCAGGATCGCCCGCAGGCGTCGTGAGTGAGAGGACCAGACCGTGACGAGGCCGTCGGCGCTGCCGAAGGCCAGCTCCGTGCCGTCGGGTGAATAAGTCGCGGAGCCGACAGCCCAGAACGGCCAGGGCGCAACCGGATCGCGGCAGGTAACCGGGACCGGACCAAGCGCCTCGAGGACTGACCCGATCGCGGGAGATTTCCTCGCGGCATCTTTGCCGCGAAGGACCGTCGCGAGGAACCCCGAGATGCCCGTGAGCCCGCCGGCCTCCGTCGCCCCGAGGCCGGCGACGAGCGCCAGAACCATGACGGCCGCGGTCCACTGGCGCGTCCCCAAACCGGGAAAACGCCTGAGATCCCCTTCGCATGGGAATGGCGGCGCGCCGGTCGGCCGCTCGAGGTAGACCAGACACTGACCGAGAAGTTCCGCAACCTCAGCGGCCGTCTGGAACCGCGCAGCCGGGTCTTTGGCAAGCAGCTTGGCGATGATCGCCTCGAGCCAGGCCGGGACCTCGGGGTGGTCGGCCCGGATCGACGTCGGGGCGTCTTCGCAGACGCGACGGAGGACCGCCATCGCGGTCTCGGCCCGGAACGGCGGGTGTCCGGTACACATGGCGTACATGACCCCGCCCAGGCCGAAGAGGTCGACCCGGTGGTCGATGGGCTCGCAGCGGGCCTGCTCGGTGCGCCATGTAGTGCGGCGTCCCGGCAGCCACGCCGCTCTGGCTGATGCTCGCGTCGTCGGCCGCGCGGGCGAGACCGAAGTCGGTGATCTTGATTCGCTCGATGCCGTTCTCGAGGAGGATATTCGCCGGCTTGATATCGCGGTGCACGAGCCCCTGCGTGTGTGCCGCCGCCAGGCCCGAGGCCACTTGCATGCCAATCCGGAGCGCTTCGTGCGCGGCCAGCGGGCCGTCGCGCTCGATCCGTTGCTGAAGCGACTTGCCGGGTACATATTGCATCACGAGGTAAGGGAGCCCCTTCCAGGAATCAACCGCATGGATCGCGACCACATGGTCGTGGGCCACCGACGCGGCTGCCCTGGCTTCGCGGGCGAAACGCTGCCGGGCCGAGCCGAGGAACGACAGCTCAGGGGCGAGAACCTTGATCGCGACGACGCGGGCGAGGGCCGAATCCGAGGCTTTCAAGACCACGCCCATCCCCCCACGGCCGATGACCTCGAGGATCTGATACGCACCCAAGGAACCCATGTATCGCGAGTCTGCCGGTGGATCGAGGAAGGCGAGGACGGCCCGCCGCCCGTCCCAGTCATCGGCCGCGGACTGGCGCCGCCCCTCGTCCCGAGCGTGGCCGCCCGGCCGGACCTCCGGCGGCGAGAGATCCGGCTCGCCGACCAGGAAAAAACGCAGGTCACGCCATAAGCCGTCGTCGCCTGCCAGCGCCTCGAGGGAGCCGCGGCACTCTTCGCAACGATCGAGATGGGCGGCCAGCAATTCCTGCTCGTCCACCGCTAGCCGGCCCTCCACGTGCCGCCTCAGCCGGTCTGTTTCGCACCCACACGCACGATCCACCATGGCGTGCTCCCTATTTTTGTTCCAATCCCGGCCAATCGCCCTCGACCTGTTCGATCACCTGCCTGATCCGCGCCACAACCCGGCTCTTGGCCATGTACACTGCGCCAATGCTCATTCCGAGAGAGTCGGCGACGACTTGCGCCTTCTTGCCCTCGACGCCGGTCTCCCAGAAGGCCGCCCAGGTCTTCCCCTGAAACTCGCCACTGACCCGTTCCGCGGCCCACCGGAAAAGTTGCCGCTTGAATTCCGTCTCAAACAGCGCGGTGTCTTCGGGGGACGGCGAAGGCCGGGTTTCGAGGAGCCACTGGATTTCCTCCGAGCCCGTACCCCGCGGATGCCTGCGCTGGCTGGTGACCAGGTTCAGCATCATGTTCCGCGCGATCCGGAACAGCCAGTTGCGAAAAGGCCCTTTGCATGGGTCGGGTTCCCAGCGGTCCACTGCGGAAGCGACCGCGCGGAGGACCTCCTGGACGAGATCAAGGGCGTCGGCGTCCTGAAACCCCTTCCGGCACGCTAATCGGTAAATCAGCGGCGAGTAAATCGTCGTGAATTCGGTCCAGGCGCGGTCGTCCTTGGGGTCGCGCAGGCGGACCAGCAGGCTCGGCCGAGTGTCCGGCACCTCGTCCATTCCGTCCCCTTTTTCACCGAAATCTCTGCAATCAACACAGCGCCGGGAAGAAAACCTCACAAAGATTTTTCATGGCGCCTCGACCGTTTGCGTCTGACCGGTCCCATCGACGGCCGTAGCTGCCCAGTTTTCACGCAGGCCCGCAAATCTTCAAGTTCAGGCCGCGCATGTCCGCCGATCGAGGTGTTGAAACGTGTGCGTCAATGGGCACGCTGGCGGCAGGATTCCAGCGCCGCGGAGAGCCGGCCGTCGAGAACGGGCTTCTCTAAACGCGTGTCCACGCCTTGGGGAGCCGTGGCATGATAACGGCAGTCCCGACACCCTGCCCTCGGATCAACGAGTCCCTTCATGGACCCGCCACCACCGGGGCGGCGGCTGTCCGCGGTTACTACCGTCTGGCTTCAGATTGTTCGGAAACGTACCGGCGCAGGCCCGGTAGCTGTTGTGCGCCGTGTTGAGCGGGTCGTCAATTCTTCATCTCCGCGCTCGCCTTGAGCCCTGCCACGAGCGCCTTGAAGTCGTCGCGACCACGCAGGTCGTCGAGGTCGTGGTCGGCCGCCGTGTGGGCGGCATTGTTCCATCCGGCGGCGACGGCCTTCTTCAACCAGGCCATGGCTCGGTCGGCCTCGGCGTCGGCCTGCTTGGCGCCCTGGGGCGATTTGTCCGACGCGCGAATTGCCGCGGCCGTCACCGCACGGTAGCACGCGGCATTGTACAGGCTACCCATGTCGGTACCGTTGCGCTTCTCCCACAGCTCGGCGACCTGGCGCACCAGAGCAGCAGCCTCCGAGCCGCGGCCGAGCTGCAGCAGGCTTCTCGCGACACCCACCTGGCTATCAAGCGTGGCCGGATGGTCGGGACCGAGCTTGGCTTTCCATTGCGCCAGGGTCTCCTCGCGGAGCTTGAGGGCCTCGGCGTGACGGCCTGCGGCGGCGTAGCTTTCGCCCAGGCATTGCATGCTCCAGAGGGTGTCCGGGTGGTCGGGGCCGAGCTTGGCTTTCCGCAGCACCAGCGTCTCCTCCCGCAGCTTGAGGGCCTCGGCCTGGCTGCCCAGGGCTGCGTAGCTGTTGGCCAGGTGGTTCATGCTCGTGAGCGTCTCGGGGTGGTCGGGGCCGAGCTTGGCTTTCCGCAGCGTCAGGGTCTCCTCGTGGAGTTTCCTGGCCTCGGCGTGACGGCCGAAGGCTTGGTAGCTTTGGGCCAGGTTGTTCATGCTGATGAGCGTGAAGGGGTGATCGGTGCCGCGATTGGCTTTCTGGAGCGCCAGGGTCTCCTCGTTGAGCTTAAGGGCCTCGGCGTGACGGCCCATGTAATAGTAGATGTTAGCCAGGTCGTTCATGCTCGCGAGCGTATCGGGGTGGTCGAGTCCGAGCGTGGCTTTCCGTACGCGCCAGGGTCTCCAGGTGAAGCTCGAGCGCCTCAGCGTGACGGCCCAGGTATCGGTACGTGTTGGCCATGTTGTGCATGCTCAGGAGCGTATGGGGGTGGCCGGGTCCGAGCTTGGCTTTCAGAAGCGGCAGGGTCACCTGGTGAAGCTTGAGGGCCTCGGCGTGGCGGCCCAGGGCGGTGTAGGTGTTGGCCAGGTTATTCATGCCGATGAGCGTGTCGGGGTGGTCGGGTCCGAGCGTGCTTTTCCGCAGCGCCAGGGTCTCCTCGTGGAGCTTCTTGGCCTCGGCGTATCGGCCCAGGGCGAAGTGGCTGGTGGCCAGGTTGTTCATACTCCTGAGCGTGTCAGGGTGATCGGGTCCGCGGAACCTGGCGTAAAGGGCGCGGGCCGCTTCAAATTGCTGCTGCGCGATCCTGTGCTCGCCCAGGTACCAGAACGACCCCCCCATCGTCTGCCGCAGCCGTGCCTCGATCAGTGGCTGGCCGCGGAAGCTCTTGGCGATGTGAGGCAGCGACGCCTCGAGGGCCTTGCGGAGCGTGACCTCGCTGCCCTGTCCCCCCTCCTGGCCCTTCGGACGCGCGGCGGCGAAGACCTTGTTCTCGACGAACTCGAGCACAGCCCGCGTTTCGGCTTCCTGCTTCTCGGCCGCATCGCGGGCGTCTTTTTCGGCCGCCGCGGCACGCTGGGCGCGGCCTGCCTGTAACGAGCTTGCGCCGTTCCGGCCGCCATCACCACGAAGACCGCTGCCAGCAGGCTCGCCACCGCGGGGTTGCGGGCGATCCAGCGCGCCAGCCGTTCCGCCAGCCAGATCCGCCGCGCCTTGATCGGCTCGCCGGCCACGAAGTGCTGTAAGTCCTCGACCAGCTCGTCGGCCGACTGGTAGCGCCGCTTTGGGTCCTTGTCGATGGACTTGAGCACGATCGTCTCCAGGTCGCGCGGCAGCCGCGTGTCGATCGAGCGCGGCGAGCGGGGTTCGACGTGGCGAATCTGCTCGATCAGCGCCACGCGGTCGGGCGAGGCAAAAGCGGGCTTGAGCAAGAGCAGCTCATAAAGCGTCATGCCCAGCCCGTAGACATCGGCGCGGGCGTCGCACTGGCCGCGGAAGCGCTCGGGCGACATGTAGCGGATGGTCCCCAGGATGTCGCCGGTCTGGGTCACGCCCAGGTCAGCAGTCTTGGCGAGCCCGAAGTCGGTGACCCAGACCACACCCGCCGCGTCGAGCAGCAGGTTAGAGGGCTTGATGTCCCTGTGCACCACGCCGCGGGCGTGGGCGTAGCTCAGGGCGCTGGCGGTTTGCAGGCCGATCTGGGCAATGCTGCGGTAATAGGCGCGGCGATTGCTCTGGGCGGAGGAGAGATCCGACTGGCCCGGCAGAACCGCAGAGGAAGGCGTCGAGCCCTGGTAATGCTCGGTCTCCTCGCCGAGCGAGGCCTGCGAGTCGCTCGAGCTGCCGGCGGCCAGGTCTTCCTGCTCGAATCTCCCCAGGATCAGCGAGGCGGCGAGACTCGGCTTGCCAGGAGCCTTGCCGTCATCGTCACCGTCGGCGGCTGGCGCTGGGCTCGCGCTCTGATCGCGGAGCTGCTTGAGGTCGTCGATGACCACGTCGAGGCCCTGGCCGTGGATCATTTGCATGGCATAGAAGGTGTAGCCATCGTCCTGGCCGACGTCGAAGACGGGCACGATGTTGGTGTGGTGCATCCGCGCCGCGGCGCGGGCCTCGCGATCGAACCGGGCGCGGGACTTGGCGTCGCCAGCCAGCTTACCGGGCAGGACCTTGAGGGCCACCCTGCGCCCAGCGCCTCCTGCTCGGCCTCGTAGACCACGCCCATACCGCCGCGGCCGATCTCGCGGAGGATACGGTAGCCGCCGATGTGCTCCAGGCGCCGGCCGTCCGCCTCCAGCCGGATACCTCCGATCGACCCGCTCTGGTTGCTCGAGCCCGGCTTGATGTCTTCGACCAGGAGCACAGCCTCGAAGACCTCGCGGATCTCGCCCGCATGCTCGGGATACCGCTGGCAGTACTCGCCGATCGTGGGCCGCTCGCCCCGCTTGCAGCGTTCCAGGAACTCCTCGGCCAGGGCCAGCCACTCGACCGGCCCTTGCGCTTCGCTGGTGGCGTTCATGGTCACTCCCTGTTCTTGTCGAAGAAGCCCGGGCTCCTCTGGAGGATTTCACGCAGCCGCTTGAGCGCCCGCACGTGCCGGGTGCTGGCGGCCGACGGCTTGATGCCCAGCACCTGCGCCGTCTCTTCGTTGGACAGGTCTTCAAAATGCCGCAGCGCCACGATCTCGCGGTCGACGGGGTCCATGGCGTTGAGCGCCTCCTGGACGATCAACTGCAACTCGGCGCGTTGGACGGCCTGCGTGACCGACGTGAACCGCCCCAGAAGCTGGGCCGCCAGCGACGCGCTTGTGGCCTGGGGCATGGGTCCGCGGTGCAGCGAGACCTCGCGGCCGGCGTCACGCATCTGGGCACCCAGGTGATGCCGGTGCAAGAGCTGCAACCGTTGGCCTGTCAGGAATCGCAGCCACAAGTAGAACGGCATTTCGGGCTGCCGGAGATATTCGTCCAACCGGCTCGCGAAATCGACGAACGCCTCCTGGAGCACGTCCGAGGAATCGACCCGCCCTTGCAGGCGGCGGTCCATCCGCAGACGGACCAGCCGCAGCAGCCGCGCACGATACTGCTCCCAGACCCGACCGAGTACGTCCGGGTCACCCTTGCTCTGCCGCAGCAGCTCAACGGCGTCGCTCGAATCCGCAGTCATTGGCCCCTCGTAGAGTGGGTCGAACGCCGCGCGGCGGCGTGAGGCCCACTCCATTAGAGAGTAACTACCAAGCGCCGGCATTTGAGCACACACTTTTTAATATTTTCAGGGCACTAAAACAGCATGCGCCTGACCGGCCCCGTCGACGGATGGTAAGGAAGGTCAGCAGGACCTGAATTGATGAATTGATTTGTATCCGCGGGCCTGGCTCCTGACTCTCTACTTATGTGTGCTTTTCGGTGCTTTTGGACTTTTCGCGAAGGACGAGACCAATGAGATCGCATCTGGAGCAAGACCGACGGAGGACGATTTCCCGAAGGACTCGTCGGAAGGCGTCGATCTCGGTCGAGATGCTTGAGGGGAGGGCACTGCTCTCCATGGGGTCGGGGATGCCTGCCATGTCACCCATGATGAACCCGTCACCGGCCATGTCTAACCCGATGCCGGTCATCATGAGCCCGACACCGGTGGTGATGAATCCGATGCCGGTTATGATGAATCCGACACCGGTCATGACGAATCCGGCACCGGTCATGATGAACCCGACGCCCGTCGGGTCGAGCTCGCCATCGAACGTGCCGAGTGTACCAACGACCATTGCGACTCCGACGTCACGGCCGACCGCATCCAGACCGAGCATGAGTCCCGTTACGTCGACGAGTTTGGCACAGATCGCGCTCATGTCGACATTTCCGACTTTCGAGCCGCCGGCCTCGATGAAGCCGGTAAGCTCGGAGGCGGGGAACCTCAGCTCAACCGCGATGCCGACGAACGCCACGACAATCTCGCTCGCGCGGGACACGTCTCCCGCTCCGTCGCCGCTCCCCGCGCCGGCACCGGCAGCCCCTCCGGTGAAGATGCTGGCGCCGGCCAGTCATCAAGCCAATCCCCATCACGAGCGCGCCATACATGGTGGGCATCGCGGCCATATCGAGCGGTGACGGGGGGGAGTGTGTTATCGACGCAAGCTCGCTCTCTCAACGTCATCGTCTTTGACGACTGTTCCGAGCTTCTTCTCTGCGATGCGCATGCGCAGACGCGAATCTCTCACGTTGCGCTCCTCCGGGCGATGTCTCAGCTCGTTCGCCGCGAACTTCAGCCACGCCGTTAGCGGTATTCCAGGCAAGGCGGTACGCAGTTGGGCGCGATCGAACGAGCGGGGCTCCAAGACGTAGCCTCCGCTGATATCGTCTTCCCACTCTGGCCAGCTCTGGGGTGAAAGTGCCGCCTCGCACAAAAGGCGGAGACCGCGATCGTCTCTGCTCGTGATATACAGCTCATCACGCCAACCGATCACACGTAGGGTCGAGTTGAGCGCGGGATCGGACTCAAAGCCCGGATGCGGAATTCGTACGAGCTCGATCTCTTCTTCGTTTCGCTTCAAGTATCCATATTGTTGAAAATCGGGGGGAACGCACCCGGAGATGAGCCAGACAAATCTGCCGTCCGGCGCGATCGCGAATGCGCTGAATCCAAATCCGGACCCACCGATGACATAGGCTCCGGCAATGTCGCGGAACGAGCCGTCAGGTGTCTTGCCGTTGGCCAGCTCGACCGTGTGGTCCCGGCGGCGCTCGAGCCCGAGGTCCGCTCCCACAATTTCCGGAAGGGCGACGCGGAGCGTTTGATGGTTTGCCGCGGAGACCTCCAGCCAGCGACCCCAGGGCGAGAACTCACCCATCGTTCGAAACGCATTGCGCTGGCCAGACGCGGCGAAGCCACCGGTTAATCTCGCGCGGCCGTCGGGGCCGGCGAGGGCGTGTGGGGTAACCCAGTCGTCGTTGAATGTATCGCTGATCCGCACGTAGGCCCCAGCGATCGGCTGGCCCGAGTCCTTGTCGACGATCTGGAAATCAAGAGCGATGTCTTGCTCCTCTGCAAACTCGACCGGCGTCAACATAATCGTCAGCGCCAGGCACGCGAAGCCGAATGAGATCAGGCCGGTCATCACCTTGAAGCGCAGCGGCGGCAGCTTCGCGGCGCATCGCCTCGCAAAAAAGCCGGCGATCCACGATAGCACGAGCGGAGGGCCCGAAATCGCCGCGCATAGGATCACGCATTCGAGGACGAACCAGGGCACGGTGTCCTCGTACCGCGGGAAGAAACCAACCACTCGGTCTGCGGTTGTTTGGAGCGGGTATTCGACGAATTGAGCGTAGGCCGCGATCACGACCGGCGCCACGATGACGAACACGCCGCCGAGGGCAAGAAAATGGAGGTTAAAGAAGGTGAAGCCTGCCGCCGCGTGTGTGGTATCGGCAGGTAGGTTGCGAGACGACCGGAAGCGTCTCGCTCTTGCCACGTATAACAACGTCCCGATCAGAGTAAGATTCAGCAGAGGAATGAAGCCGACGGCGAAGCAGAATGACCTAATCGAAGTCATGTCGTCGGGGTTCAACGAGTATTCCATCCAGCGACTGGACAGTGGAAAGCCGCCATGAACCTCACCGGCCATCCGGTAGACGGACCGAAAAACACCGAGATTCAAAGCCACGATCGCGACGATGCACAAAAGCTTTTTCAACGAAATCTGCACGCGGGGGCAGTCGAATCATGGCCATTGCCTCCTGTTGGGCCGAAGGCCCGTTTCCAACGGGCGCAAGCGGATTGGAACAGACCGCGGCTCGACCGGCAATGCGAGTTGAATGGCGGCGGTTGCTCGTACAACTCGGGGCACCGCCGTTACAAAGCCGTTCGTGGTGCTCCTGAATCTGTTCCCCACCCGAGCATCCGCTCGATTCCGATCCTCAAGAGACCATCTTGATTTCGAAGGCTAGCTTCCTGAAACAGAAACCTCAGCCAGACACGCACGGGAAGTCGGGGCAGGCCAATTCGCGGTTTCTCGAGGTCGGATTCCCGGCAATATTCCAGTGGCCCATAGTTCCGCGGATGATTGGGCGTCAGGCTGGCTTGACAGAATCGCGTCAATTTGGCGTCGTCCGCGACTGTAAAATAGACGCATTCGCCCCACTGGACGATTCGAAATTGCGTTGCGATCAGCGGGTTCATCGGGACACCTGGATGCGGGATCGGGACGAGGTCGAATGAATCTCGGTTCCGCTTCAGTCGACCGTATTCTCCGAACTCGAGTGGTCCGACGAAATATACGAACCGATCGTCCGGCAGAATGCGAATGACGGCGCCTCCGCAATGTCCACTAGGCCCGTAGTAATCGCCGGCCACATCTGCAATAGGCTTCTGAGGACAAGTTCCTTTGGTGAGAACAATCTGATGAATGCTCGGCTCCCGTAAATCGAGATGCGGGCCCAAAACTTCCGGAAGCGGAATCAACGTTGTTTTGTACCGTGGAGCCGCAACCTCAAGCCAGCGGCCCCAAGGTGAGAAGGATCCGAACGTCCAGAATGCGGTCTTCGCACCCCTGGCGGGGAGTCGGGCCGTCAGGCGTGCGCAGCCGTTTGCGGTGGTGAGTGCGCACGGCGTCGTCGAAAAGCGGTTGAATGCATCGGTCAGTCGCAACGTGACGCCGGCGATCGGCTGCGTTGACTCACGCTCGACGACGCGGAAATCGAGATCGACATCGTGGTCCGCCGCAAACGATCGCGGTGTCACCCAGATCGTCAATGCGATGCTGGCGAAGCCGAATGAGACCGTGACCGCCACGGCCTTGAATCGGCGGGCTGACATCGTGGCGGCGCAGTGGTTCGCGAGCAAGCTGCCGATCCAGGAAAGAAGCAACGGCGGGCCGGAGAACCAGACGCCCAGGATGACGCACGCAAGCAGCCCGTCCGGGAAGGAACGAGCCCATTCACCAAGGGCCTGGAGCCAGGCTTGCGGGATGACATCTGCCACTTGTTCGATTTCAATGGCGTCGGGTATGAGAAGGGCGGCGACACAGCCGAGTGCAAGAAAGTGGAGGCTGAAGAAAGTGGTGGCGGGCGGTCTCGATTGAGGGCGGAATTGACGCCCGCGGCCTGGCGTACGGAGCCTCCTGACCGCAGTCAAAAGGCTTCCGATCGTCACAACGTTCAGGAGTGGAATGACGCCCACGACGAATTCTTCTGGAAAGATGGCGAGGACGGTGCCCGTGCCATCTCGGCCAAGCTCCTCGAAAAGATACCGAAAAGCCGCAGAGTTGATCGCCAAGATGGCGACGGCGAAGAGCAGGTGTTTGAGCGAGATCTGTGGCCGGGGCAGTCGCATGGCCGGGGCTTCCTTTCGGCGCCGAGAGCCGTTTCCAACGGGTGCACGGGGATTGGAACAGGAAGCGGCGCAGCCGGCAATAGGAGACGAGCGTGACACGCCGTCGGACCAACAGGCGGCATCGAGGTAATCATCGTGATGACCTGCGGGCGATCGCAAGTGACTGCTCGAAGCTGACTCTGAGGTCGCCGCGGAGCGGCATGAAGACCGTTCCCACGCGGGGGCGTGGGAACGAGGAACAGACGCACTTTCGCGGAGCGAAAGGCGACTCTCGAAGTCTGAGGTCGCTGCGGAGCGGCGTGAAGAAGTTCTCACGCGGAGCGTGGGAACGAGGAAAGAAACGAAGTAGTCAAGCCTGCAGTCTGTTGATCGCTCCGCGAATGAGCTTAAGAATCGTGAGGCCTGCCGGCATGAGAATGAGTTGAGAAGGATGGAACGAATGTTCTAGAGGGACGTGCAAGGTTCCGGCGTCATCTTCCCACGGGTACTCGCAGTTGTCCGGACGACGGCCTCCGCGCTTTACGGCCGGCGCAAGCAGTTCAATCTCGAGAGCGAGCTGCCGAGCGCGGTGCAACACCTCTCTCGCTCGGCTTCCTTGGTAGCTTTCGAAAGCCGCCTGTTCTCGTAGCACTACCGCAAGGTGCTTCGAAACATATGCGTGACTGCCTTGCAGCGTTGCGGGGTCTTTGCCTTCGCTGCACAGATGGGCCTTTACGAGTTTCTCGCAAGCCATCTGAAGGAATTGCAGCTTATGGCACTCGGGGACTTCGCTCCGCTGAAGCAGATTGAAGGTGCTCAAGTCGGCGTCTGCTTGCCTGCCGTATCCCTTCGTCCATTGCGCCGTGGTCGCCATCACGCCCCTCCGGGATTACCCGCGGACCTCGGCAGTTCCTCACGAATCTCCCAGCCTTCGGGCAGCCTGAGCTCGCGCGATCTAATCCGCTTGAATTCGTTTGGTGTTACCTCAATGATGGTCGACGGGAAATTGATGCCTCTGGAGGGCATTGGCCCAAAGCTCAAGGGCATCACGCCCGACTCCACTGTGTTTTCATTCACTTCGAGCAACTTGATAGGCTCGGTCGGGATCACTTCAGACTTGGCGCTGGCGGTGATCCGAAAGACTTGACTCAGACCGGCCTCCAACTCGTAGTGTTTCTTCGCCAACACCTCTGCCGCCGCTTCCTTCTCGGCGGCAACAGCGACATCCACATCGAGGACGATCCTTTCCCTGCTTCCACAATATGGACACGGCTCGTTTGATTGGATTAGAGCGAGGAGCTTGCCGCATTTCGCGCAGATGTGTGAAGACATACGTGTTCCTTTTGCGCTGAACGATCCCGTCTCCGCACGAACTAGCCGCTATGGACGACAATTACTTCCGTTAAATCATATCATGCCGGCGCCTGTCGGGCACGTCGAGTTTGCCAGAGAAGTCCCCCGATCTTCGGAGTTGCGGCTTCGCTGCGTTGGGAGATGAGCGTGATGGGTCGATCGGACCGACGGGCGGCATCGAGGCGATCATCGTGATGACCTTTTGCAGCGCGCCCTGGCACGATCGGTTGGATCATTTGGCTCAAACGTGTAGAATGTCTATCTTGGTCCGGCCACGCGCGGCGGCGTCTCCCACCTAGAATTGACTTCTCGAGGATATCGGAGTGACGGGATCTCCGTCGGCGAAACATTGCGCCCGATTCGTCGGCTGCCGAACCATGGCCCGACGTGGCAGGCAGTTTCTCTTCGATGCCGAGCTTGAGCTTCTGGAAAATCGGCTCACGCCAACCGGCAATATCACCATCACCAATGCCCTCGTCGTCGACGGCAGCGGCCAGCCCTTTAGTACGATCAACGTCGGCGAGTATGTGTCCATCCAGGCCGACTTCACCACGCAGGATTTGCCGGCCGATGCCTCCTACGTCGTCGGCTACACGGTCAATGGGCTCACCCAGGACAGCGGCACTCTCACCTGGGGGGCGGGCACCTCGGGGACCGGCACATTCGAGGCGAACTGGGGCACGTTCTGCGCCACACCCGGGGTCAATGTGGTCAACGTCGACGTCGACCCGGATCAGTCCGTCCCCGAGACGACTTACACTGATAACAGCAAGAGCTTCACGTTTAACGCCGTCGCACCCGCGGTGGGAAACGTCTCCTATACCGTGGCACAGATCAGGGCGGCCTATGGGGTCAACAGCATTCCCGGCTTCGGGTCGGGCGGGGGCGACGGGTCGGGACAAGCCATTGCACTCGACGAAGCCGGCAATGACCCGACCATCCTCACCGATCTGGACGGCTTCGACCAAGCTATGAGCTTGACGCTGAACTCGACGCAGACCTTGTACCAGCAGTATGGGCCGGCGTCGTCCATCGTTACGGTGTATAACCAGTCGGGCACGAACATCACGGCGCTACTCGCCGACAGCGGCAGCGACGGCGTGCCCGCCGAGGATCAGACAGGGCACTGGGAAGCCGAAGAAGAGCTGGACGTCGAATGGGCGCATGCGATGGCGCCCGGGGCCAAGATCGATGTCATCGAAGTAAACGATGACGCGAGCTGGACTACCAATCTGCTCGCCGGTGATGCACTCGCGGCGGGCCTGCCCGGCGTCTCGGTGGTCTCTAATAGCTGGGGCCTCGATGAATGGAGCGGAGAAACGTCGTTTGATTCATCATCGTTCGTCACGCCGGGCGGCCACACCGGCGTCACGTTCCTCACCGCCAGCAATGACAACGGGGCGAATGTTTATCCGTCGCCACCGGACGATCCTCCGCCTTCCCAGGGTGAAGACGGCTATTATCCAGCAACTTCACCGAACGTGGTTGCGGTCGGCGGCACGGAGCTCAACCTCTCCGACAACACCTATGGCAGCGAAACGGCCTGGAGTTTTCCGGCTCCGGCGAGCACGGTTGACAACGGCAGCTCTTCCTACACGCAGACCGGCACGTGGACAAGGCAATCGGGCGGGTTCAGCGGCACGTACAGCACAGCCGTGGGTGGAAGTTCCAGCTCGGCCGTCTGGACGATCGCCATCACGCCCGCAAATACGGGCTGGGGAACCGAGCTCTCCGCGACCTGGCCGGCGAGCTCGAGCAATGCGACCAATGCGACTTACACGATCTACGACGGCACCCAGGCATCAGGAACCATCCTGGGAACAGTGGTTCTCAATCAGAGCGCGGCGCCCGTTGGCACGGCTTACGATGGTTCTCAATTCCAGGAACTGGGAGTTTTCTTTCCGACGCTGTCCTCGAGCGGCACCGGCACGTTGACCGTGGTGCTGAACGCCAGCAGCGCGAACAGCAGAGTGGTTGCCGATGCCATCGGCAGTGCACAAGCCTGGGCGAGCAGCGGCGGTCCCACGCCGTTCGAATCGGAGCCGGCCTATCAGCTTCCAGAGCAGAGCACGCGGCAGCGCACCACTCCCGATGTCGCCTTCGACGCCAGCCAAAACACGGGCGTGACCTGTTTTCAGGGCGGAATTTTGAGTTACGACAACTATGGAACCAGTCTGAGCAGCCCGTGCTGGGCTGGACTGATCGCGATCGCCAACCAGGGACGTGTGGCCGACGGCAGGGACACGTTAAATAGCGGCTCAAATCCGACACAGACGCTCGAGGTCTTGTACGGTTTGCCCGCAAGCGATTTTCATTCTGTCACCTCGGGCTACAACGGGTTCACTGCCGGGTCCGGATACGACGACCTCACCGGGCTGGGCTCGCCGATCGCAAACCTGCTGATCCCGGCCCTGATCGCTTACGGTCAGACGTCCCAGTATGGACGACTGGTGATCACAGTTCAGCCGCCGGCGAGCGTCAGTGCGGGCAGTGGATTCGGGCTCACGGTCGATGTTGAAGATTCGTCGGGCGACTTGATCACGAGCTATGACGCCAACCTGGTGATCGCCCTGAGCTCCAATCCCGGCGGCAGCACCCTGGGCGGCAACCCAACGGCGCCGGTGACGAATGGTGTCGCGACGTTTTCCGGGTTGACGCTGAACAAGGTCGGTATCGGCTATACGCTCACGGTCAGTGGCGGAAGCGTCGCGCCGGTGACGACTTCACCCTTGAACGTGACCCCGGGCTCGACACAGCCGCCGCCTTCGACGACCGGGTCGAATCCGACATCATCCGGGCCCGGATCGGCGCCGCCGCAAGGAACGACTCCACCACCGGCCGCGCCGCCGACAAAGGGGGCTTCTCTCACGCAGATTTCGCTCTCGGCGAGCTCCAGGTCGGCGAATTTCGGGCAGGTCGTGACGCTCACCGCCACGGTCAAGATCGCCGGCAGCGCGGCAACGAGGGCGGGCGGGTCTGTGACGTTCAACGACGGCAACATCGTGCTGGCGACCGTCGCGCTACACGATGGCAAAGCCCGCTTCACGACGACGAGTCTGCCGATCGGGCCCAATTTCATCCGGGCCGCTTACGCCGGTGCGCCGGACGCGCAGCGGAGCAAATCGGCATTTGTTGCCGAGACGATTCGGGGCGTGAAGACGAAGACCCAGCTCACTTCTTCGGCGGGTTCTGCCGGGCTCGGGCAAGCGGTTGCACTCGTCGCCAGGGTCAGCAGGGTGGGACCCGGGTCGGGAACGCCCACGGGCGTCGTCACGTTTCTGGACGGAATGACGGCTCTCGGGACGATTGCGCTGGTGGGTGGCGAGGCGATATTCAGCACCGACGGTTTATCGGCCGGAACTCATCGCATCAAGGCCGTCTATAGCGGCAGTGCTCTCTACAGCGCGAGCCGCTCGAGCGTGCTCAGACAGACTGTCAGGCAATCGGTGGTGGGCACAGGCGCTCATTGAGGCGCAATGCAGATTCGTCCATCATCGCGGAACGACGCCGGCCTTTGTCTGATCGGTGATGGAGGCCAGTCGATCGTGTCCCTGGACGCGGATCGACTTGAGCGCGCGCCGCAAGAAGCCGTCCTCGTTCTGCAGGTTCACTTCAGCGAGTAGGAATTTCATCCATATCCTGAAGGGTATTTGCGGCAAGTCCGTAAAGGGTCCCTCCGTGTCGGCGACGCCTGAGATCTTGATGTAGCCGCGATGGCTATAGCTCACGCTCGCGCCAGTGCACCGGTCAGGCTTGCGCGACAGAGTTGCCGGACTTCATCTTCTTTCGCGAGAGATTGAGGAGGAAGGCGCGGTCGCCGCACTTGAATAGCTGGAACTTCGCAGCGCGCGGAAAGTTTGCCTCGACGCCGAAGTGCGGAACCGGGATCAGCTCGAATTCATTCCCGTGCCGTTTCAAGAACCCGAATTCTTGAAATTCGGGAGAGCCGTGCACGTAACTGCGCCAGTTGAACCGGCCATCCGGTTCAATTTCGAACTGGCTCGCAGTACCTGGTTGATACGGCACGGCGTACTTTCCCGCCAAGTCGAGAAAGGAACTCTCACGTGCCTTGCCCTTCGTCAACTCGATTTTCAGAGCGCCATTGCGATCGAGCTCGACGGTCGGTTCGATCACCGACTGCAAAGGCATGCGGCTCGTTTGGAATCGCACTGCGGAGACTTCGAGCCATCGGCCCCAGGGCGAGAAGGTGCCGAAGTCTCGAAAGGCGTTTTGCTCGCCGGACGCAGGAAAGCGAGCCGTCAAATGGGCTCGCCCGTCCTGTTTCGTCAGAGCTTGGGGCGCAGCCCAGTCTGAGTCGAAGGGATTGCTGATTCGCACGAACGCCCCGGAAATCGGCTGGCCCGAATCCTTGTCGATAACCAGAAAGTCGAGCGCGATGTTTCGCTCCTCGAACTCGTGAAACGGGAGTGGTACGAACGCGATCGCCAGGGCTGCCATCGCGAAGCCGACGGACGCCAGGCCAGCCATGAGCTTGAAGCGTGGTCGAGGCAGTCTGGCGGCGCTCCGCCGTGCGAGGACCGATCCGATCGCGGAGAGCACGAGCAACGGACCGGAGATGGCGACGCAAAGGATCGTGCATTCGAGCGCGAACCAGCGAACGTTATCGTACCACTCGAAGACTGCCGGCCAACTTCGCGGAATTGGCTCCAGAGCGGATTCCACAAACTGCGCATAGACGCGCGATCACTTCTGGCAGGAGCCAGATCAGGATGCCGGCGAGTGCGGCAAAGTGCAGGGTCAAGAACGTGAACGCCGCGGGTCGTGATTGCGGACTGCGGGCGCGCCCGGCGTGAATCGACCTCCACGCGAGGCGGAGCGCCGCGACCAGGGCGAAATTAACCAGAGGAACAAAGCCGAATGCGAATCCGTATGAATCGAAGTTCATCGCTAGCGGGAACCCGCCATGATTCTTGGAGACCGTCGCGTATGCGAATCGCAGAACTCCAAGATTCACCGCGAGAACGGCGACGACGAAAATCAGTGCTCTGAGCGAAATCTGCACACAGGGCGGTCGCATGGCCGGTCCCTCCTGGTAGCTCCAAGACCCGTTTCCAGCGGGTGCGTGGGGATTGAAACATGTACTGGGCCTTGATGCAAGGGAAAACGGGAATCGCACCCCGGAGGGGCGCACGACATCGTCTGCAATGCCGAGCGAGTTCTGGTGACGGTAAGGAACAGGCCGAGAATAAGTTCCCGGCGTTATACGGTCTTGGGTTCGGGGACTGCTCGGTAGTTCCACTTGGGCAGGATCTTGTCGAAGATGATCTTCATGGTCTTCTTGAATCCCGCGGCACACTTGCGTCCTGTCTGATACATCTTGTAGAGGATACGCACGCTGATTGTCAGGCCCGTCGTGGTTTCGGTCTTGGATATGTAGTGCTGCACCGTTTCCAACGTCCGAAAGATCACGCCCCGACACGCTCGCGTCACATGCGGGAAAAGGCGATGCTCGATCGGGTTATACTTCGAGCAGTAAGGCGGGTAGTGGGCCACCCGGATTTCGACGCCCAGCCGGTTCGCTAGCTCTTGGAGCTGCTCCTTGAAGACGTACCTCGACGCACTGTTACTCCCGCCGCCGTCGCACAGCACTAGGATCTTCTTAGCCCTGGGATAACTCACCCGTCCGTGATCCTCCCACCACGCTGCGATACTGTCACAAGCCAGCTCGCTGGTGTCGTGGCTGGTGTTCAGGTGGATGAATCCTCGATTTCGCCCTACATCGTAGACGCCGTGAGGAATTACCACGCCCGAGCCTGCACTACTGAAATCATGGTCGTTGGTTTCAATCGTCTCCTGCGTGTCGATTACGCCGTCACGGTGGAAGTCACCCATCAACTCCTTCTTCTTCGTGTCGATGCTGATGACCGGCAAACCGGCCTTCAGGTACTTCTTCTTGAGACGGGCGATGTTCTCGAACTGGACGTTGCGGTCCGGGTGACGCGGTCCCATCGTCTTCTTCTTCAATGCTTTTCGCCTTCGGTATCCGTGTTTGCGAAGCAACTGGGACACGATGTGTCGACTGGTCGGAGTACCCAAAGCCGTGACCCGAAGCGCTATCTGTCTACGTGACAAGTTCGTCCATTTCACGTCGGTGCGCATCGGATCTCCAGCAGTGTGGTCCTCGAGAACCTTTAAGAAGTTCGCTTCGACGGCAGCGTTGATCTCGATCGCCTTTTTGCACCCCCCCCTTTTTTTCGGACACGAGTCGTGTCCAGCTCATCTGTCGCTTCCAGCTCCGCCTTTCCACGGCGGATCGTCTTTGGATCGCATTCAAGGATCTGGGCAATGTACTCAGTTCCACCATGACCCAGTTTGGCAGCCTCGATGGCCGCGTACCGCCGTCGATCGTCCTCCGAAAGTGACTCATACAGCCGCTTCATCATCCGCTCAATTTCCGGTGCATACGCGTCCATGCTGCCCTCCTTGGCGTTTCCCTACGGACAGCGAGCTTGATATCATACTTCAGGGAAAACGGGAAGTTAATTTCGGCCCGTTCCTAAGTGGCTCTAAGCTCCCACTTCGTTGCCTTTGTTGGGTTCTGTTCAAGACTGGTTTTGCACAGGGCATGACAAGCGTCGAGAATCTGTCAGCTCCGGCGTACAGGAAGTGCATATGACTGGTCTCAGATTGGAACAGAAGGAAACGAAGGTAACGAAGGTAGGCCTCTCCGGTTTGCATACTTTGCGTCTTCAGATAGACTGACGAGGAGCGGACTCCCGCGTTGAACGAGCCGCGATCCGGTCGTACTGCGTCAACGCATCGTCGATGGAGATACGCCGTGTTCCACCAAATCGGTCGTTTGCGCAGATGCTTCATCTGTCTTCTGACTCTCATCCTCCTCGCGGCCGGGGGATGCATTCCCGAAGAGCAATGGCTTGATGATTCATCCGGCTTCGTCTACTCGGTCGGGAAAGATTACGAGACGCAGGAGATCCGGTTCTACGAGATCGCTCGACGGGCCGAGCGTGTTGTCTGGAGCGGGAGCAATCAGACTGCATTCGCACTCGACTCGGCTGCGCACGTGCTGTATCTCCTCGAGCCCAGACGCGGCGCCGGCAAGCCGCCGTTTCAATACCGGCTCTCGGGATACGACATCAAGACCAGTCAATTGCTGCGCTCGACCAAATGGATGAGCTGGAACGGCAACGACCCCGATCGCAGCGTGCTCTACCTCTCAAAGGTACCGAATCGGGAGAACCACTTCCGGGTCGTGGACTCGAGCGAAGGCCGCACGCGTAACGCGATCCTTGACTCAAAGAACGAGTCGTTCATCGATGTTCCCGGCGTCGAGCTGGTGGAGGTCATTCCCGACGGCAGTGGGTTTCTCGCATGGGATACGGGCGGCACAGACGAGCTGGGATGAATCGCTGTTCTTTAATCGGAAGCTTGATGCACTTGCGATCGAAAAGCTCTGCCGGAATTCGGTGTGGTTCGTCGATCTGAACGGAACTCGCCATGCGCTGAACTGGGATGATTCGTCGCTCCGGCGTGCGGTGGCTCTCTACCGCTCGCAGCTCAAGAAGCTTGAGGCCGGTGCCGAATCAGCGACGCAGTCCTACAAAGAGCTTTTCTCCGACGAGCATCGTCAGTGGCAGCGGAATCAGAATGGAAATCCGCAGGGAGCAGACGTCGTGGCACTTCTGGTCGGCCACGAGAAGGGTGCGACCCGGATCGATCTCAAGCGACGCACGGTTTCGGATGTCGCCGGGCTGGCCGTCGGCGTCAGTGAAAAATGGGCGGATCTGGCGCCCAGGCTAGACCGTGGCCCCTCGGTGTCGCTGCTCAGATTGAAGGATGTCGAGTATCGCCTGACGATCCTCGAGAAGCCGACGGGGGACTTGATCCACTCGTCCTACGTGGCAGACTTGGAGTGCGTTGGCCTCCAGAGGCCAAGTCGAAGATCCTGCTCAATCGCGTCAAAATCAAGGGGCTTTCGATGTTCATGAGGGTCTCGCGGAACCGATTGTATGGCGTCCTGAAGTACGTGGAGCACCGAAAGGATGACAAGGAAGCGGGATCGCGCGTGCATTTCCTCATTCTCGACAACGACGGCAACATTCTCGATCGGATTTCCTTCATACACAATCAGCGCCTTCAGCCCGATTTTTTTACTGAAGGGATGCCTGCTGAAAACGTTCGGAAAAAGGCGAAATGAGTTCGCGCCACGCGTCAGGACCCGCGAAGGTCACGGGCCGACGACTGTCACCGGGTCGGCGAGTGCCCTCCGGCCGGTGGATCGATTCCGCTGTGTGGGCGTACGATCCGCCGCCGTTCACGGCCGAGCGAAGACGTCCTTGGGCAGATCCGGCATTCCCAGCTTGAACTTTCAGGCGGCTGCCCGCTCGTGCTGGTTCCACGCCTCGTAAAGCTGCACCACGCGCATCGCTGCCTCGAGCCTCGACGCCGCCGCGCTGGTCGACGTCGAGGTTGCCGCGGGCGATGAGGTGCTCGGCCAGCGGCCGGGACTTTTCGAGCGTCCAGGCCTGGAATGCGGCGACGAGCCGGCCCTGGTCGATCAGACCATTCTGGAGGGCGAGCAGGCCGAAGAGCAGGTCGCGGTCGGCGGAGATGGCGGCCATGAGGTGGTCCTCCCGGAGGGCCAGCGCGGGCGGTGAGGGTTCGGCCCCTGGCGCGGGGGCTGCGCCGTGGTGCGCTGGATCGGTAGGATTATCTCATGACGGGGCGTTCCATGCAGCCCCGTGGCTGTAGCTCAGACTCCCGGCGGCTCCGGTAGGGCAGGAGACGGCCCACCGGGTTCAAGTCCAGTCGCCCCGACTGTTTTTCGAGAGAGGCCCTTCGGCGACTACGTCGAAGGGCTTTCTTTGTTCTGGAACACGTGGTTCCGATGCGTTTCGGAGGGTTCAAATCACGCGGTTCCCGGGCAAGGTTCTTTTCAGCAATCGTCGCAATTTCTTCTGCTGACTAAACGTCTGGGGTTCAAACGGCGGTTGCGAGACGGCGCAAGCAATGCTGGCGCCGGCGATACGAATACTCTTATAATGCGAGTGGGAATGTCGAAAATGTGCTGGTTCGGTGGCAAGAGAGGTCTCGCACTTGTGAAGGCAAAACGGACGAGAGAGCGATGGGCGGCAGGTCGGAATTTCGATCCAATTCCTGGCTTTGGTAAGAACGCTGGGCGAGTTCTTTCGCCTGGAGTACGTGCGGGGCACGGAGTTCACGGTTGCGGTCGGCGAACCGCTCGTCGTCGGCGCATTGGTCGCTGCGGTCTCGTGTTGGATCAGCGTGACGCTCTTTTTCTTGCGCCGCCATACAAGTACGATATGCGTTTCCATAGCGGCGATCATCGCGCTGCTGGCATATAAAATTGCGGCGATCGGATGGTAGAGATGCCGTCGCAAAGCGGAAGGGAGTGGCCTCATGGCGGTCGGACGGGTGGTCATCGTCGGGGCAGGGCCGGCCGGGGTGGCCCTGGCCTACCTGCTCGCTCGCCGCGGGGTGGGGGTTGCGCTGGTGGAACGGCATCCCGACTTTCACCGCACTTTCCGGGGCGATGGGTTGCAGCCCAGCGGCCTTGACGCCTTCGACCAGATGGGGCTAGGGGACCGGCTCCGCCGGCTCCCCCAGGCGACCATCAACACGATCGAAATCTACCGGCTGGGCCGGCGGCGGACCCGGCTCGCGACCGCGTCGCTGGGCTTCATCCCCTGCTTTATCCCTCAGCCGGCGGTCCTGGCCATGCTCGCGGACGAGGCTCGGCAACACCCATCCTTCGCTCTCCACGTGGGAACGGCGGTCCGGGACCTGATCCGGTCGGGAGACCGCGTAGTCGGGGTACAGGCCGATGGCCCAGACGGGCCGCGCGAGTTCCTGGGGGACCTGGTCATCGGCAGCGATGGCCGATATTCGATGGTGCGCAAGCGAGGGGCATTCACGGAACTGCCATCGCCGCAGCACTTCGACATCCTGAACTTCATGGTGCCCTTTCCCAATTTCTGGCCTGACCACACGACTGTGCGGCTGGAACTCGGGCCGGGCTGCCTTACTGGAGGGATACCGACGGCCGATGGCCGGCTGTGGGTGGGGATAACCATCCAGAAGGGGCAATACAAGGGCCTGCGGGCAGGCAGGCCGGACGCGTTCACCGAAGAGTTGTTGCACCGCACCTCGCCCGACCTGGCCGCACACCTGCGGGCCAACGCCGAAGCGCTCAAGCACCCGGTGCTGCTGGATGTCATCGTCGGCCGGCTGGAGACCTGGACGGCTCCCGGCCTGCTGCTCTTGGGGGACGCGGCCCACCCGATGTCGCCCAATGGGGGGCAAGGGATCAACATGGCGTTGCGGGATGCCCTGGTCGCCGCCAATCATCTGTGCCCGGTGCTCACGCGCGGAAATGACCCGGCCGCCATCAACGCCGCGGCGCGCCAGATCGCGGCGGAGCGGACGCCGGAGATCATCGCCATCCAGGAATATCAGCGGAAACAGACCCAGACCTTCCTGGGCTCCGACCGTCTCGGCCCCCGGCTGGCGATGCGACTTCTCCCGCTGCTGGTGAAGAGCGACCTGCTCCGTCTGCTACTGGGCAAGCGGCTGCGGGCGTTGCAGCACGGGGTCGTGCCGGTCCGGTTGACGGCTTGAGCGGGGCGTGCCTCGTTACGTTCATTTCTCATCCGACAACTTGTCGAAGAACCGCCGCAAACCGGCTTCCCAACCCCGGACGCCGGCAATAAAAGGTTCTAACGGCGTCCAGTCGCCCCGACTTGTAAGACAAGAAGCCCATCGCCGTTATTGGTGGTGGGCTTCTTCTTGTTTGATCACGATGCTTTGTGAGTACCGATCAATTCCCGCCCGCTCGGTTCAAAATCGGGTCGCGCTCAACTATTGCCCGACTGCCGAAAGGAACACGTGGCAGTTGGCAGCAAACTTCTCGTTCCAAGTGAAGTCCGTCGGGCAATCTTGCCTGAAACCACACCCTGATGCGCCGCGAATCCGGTTTTTTCGCGACCTTGCACTTGACCCTCACGTTACGTGAGGCCGTAACATGCCGTCGTAGCCGTGTTGCCAGGGGCGCCAGTCGGAGGGATTGCCATCAAGTTTGAAGCCTTGAAGGTGGGTGAGCTGGCGAAGCGGACGGGTCTGACGGTCCGTACGCTGCACCATTACGACGAGATGGGCCTGCTGAAGCCGTCGCTGCACACCGAGGCGGGATACCGCCTCTACACACGCGACGATGTCGCCCGCCTGCAGCAGGTGCTTTCGTTGCGCCAGCTTGGCTTTGCGCTGGAGGAAATCCGCGACTGCCTCGACCGGCCCGGCTTCGCGCCGCTGGAGGTCATCCGCCTTCACATCACGCGCCTACGGGAACAGATCGAACTGCAGCGGAAGCTCTGCGAGCGGCTTGAGGCACTCGTCGAGCGCTTCCGCACGGCGGAGGAGGTCTCCACTGACGAGTTTCTTTACACGATTGAGGTGATGTCCATGATCGAAAGCTATTACACACCGGAACAAATGGAGTCTTTCCGCAAGCGCAACGCGGATGCTGCGGCGGCTGGTGAGGACCTTGCCCAGCAAGGGACGGCTGCCTGGCAAGAGCTGTTGGCCGAGCTCAAGGTGGAGATGGACAGCGGCACCGATCCGGCCGATCCGAAAGTGCAGGCGCTGGAAAAGCGCCGGCAGGTCCTGGTCAACGCTTTCATTGCCGGCGACAAGGCCATCGAGGAAAACTTGAAGCGAATGTGGACGGAGCAAGGGGACAAGCTCTGTGCGCAGTTTGGTATCGACCCGAAGCTGCTGGCCTACCTCGGCAAGGCGGCAGACGCTGCGGGCTAAAAGCGATCGCAAGAAATGAGGCCGGGCAGGGCTTTTCTTGTTTCCTCCCCACCAGTTGGGATGAGCTTGGTCGTTGCCGGCGAGGCGGGGCGGGAATATCATCGAGTGAGAATCGTACTTCTGGGGCGCACATGGACCGAGTTGAATCTTCGAGGGCGACTCTCATAAGGTATCCTCAAAAAGGCGATCGAATGGAAGGCGCTCAATAATGATCCCACTCGGGTCGTCTCCGATACGATCAAGGCCGAAGTGACGCAAGCGGAAAAGGGCGTCAGGGCGAAGCAGACCACGTATATCCGCTGGGCCCTCGTGAAACTCGACGAGCACCGACTCGTCTCGGTCAACTTCACATTGCCGGTAGAAGCGCCTGGCGACCGAGACACTTATGTCAAACTGACAGAGCGGATCGTCGAGACGATTCGCCCTCGGGACGGAGCCACGCGAGCCACACCGAGATGAATGAACGGGTCGGCGCTAGCCGGTATGCCGATCTCGGGGCCGCTTGGGGAAATGGCTTGCGAGAGGAAGAATAGGGCGGCTCGCGCACCTCTCTAAGAAACAAGCCCTTCGGCGAGAACGTCGAAGGGCTTTCTCATCAATACGGACGGAGATCCTGTTTTCATTGCTTCGGCGGCTTTGCATCGAGAAAGTGATTCACCATCGGGACGATGACGGACATGCGCTGCATCAGCGTGACGTGTGTAGTGTCGGGCAGAATGGCCAATCTCGATGCTGAGCGCGGCCGCATGTCGCCGAAAATCTCGCCACCCTTCAGGCGAAACATTTCCGAGATGTGCTCGAGCCGAACGCCATCGGCATCGCCGTGGATGAAGAACATCGGCGCCTTGGTGGCCTTGAGCTTGTCGGCGCCGAAGTCGTACGGCTTCGAAGCCGTCGCGACGACGCGCTTGACGAAGTCCGGGAAATCGTTCGGTGTCGGGCTCAGCTTCTTGTATTCGGCTTCGATGGGCGAGCCTTTGAAGGATTCCGCCGTGAGAGTCGGGAACCCGTCGCGTGCTTCTTTGACCCAGCCGTCCTGGCGGAACACGGCCGAAATGCTGACGACCTTGCGCACTTTTTCCGGATGGCGGATCGCACACTGCATCGCGGCGCCGCCATCCATGCTGTAACCGATCAGGTCCGCGCTTGGGATAATGTAGGTGTCTTGCCCGGAGGATTCCGACGGCGGATGGACGAGACGGGCAAGTCAGTCCGTTGCCGCACGCCCCAGGGACTTGATTCTGCTCGCGCAGATCGTAGACTCTTCGCTGGGATTCGAGCGAGGATCGCTCAATCGCCGTTGGTGTAGTCGGTGCGTGCCGGGCCTCTTGTGGACTGGACATCGCCTTCTGGACTGTGCCTCTCACTTGATCGCCTCCCGGTGAGAGCCGGGAAGAAACCGCAACGAATCCACTTCCTGTTGAGCGGAGCATCCCATGACCTGCCGGCTCGTTTCGACGGTTCTCGTTGGCTTGATCGCGGCCAATTTCGCCGAGGCGAGTCCTCCTCAGAAGAAAGCCCGCAAATCGGCCGCTGCCGCCGAGCTGGAAAAGCTGGAGGGCAATTGGAAGATGATCCGGTCCGAGTACAAAGGCAACCTCGGTGCCGGCCTCGAAATCACCAAACCGGGCCTCTTCATCGAGGACGGGAAGATCTTCTGGACGACTGACGGCCGGGAAGCCGGCGGCCAGCGCGGCGACATCACGATCGATCCCACGACTAACCCCAAATCGATTGACGTGGAAGTCACGCGCGGGAGCTCAATCGGCAAGAAGCTGCTGGCAATCTACGAGTTCAAAGACAAGAGGCTCACCATTTGCTGGAGCGAGCCAGGCGCCGAGAAACGGCCTACCAAATTCACGACCAAGACCACCAAGGGTGCTGGTGAGACGCTGCAAAGCTTTGAATCTCAAGACATCGAAGAGGAAATCAAGCCCGCCTCCAAACCGAGCGCCGCGAAGTCCAAGAAGCGTGCCGGAAGGGTCGATGCGGCGGCGGAAATGAAAACTCTCGAGGGCAACTGGAAACTCACCCGCAAGGAATACAAGGGCAACCTGTGGCCCGGTGTCGACCGTGGCAAAGAGGGCCTGTTCATCGATGACGGCAAGATCTTCTGGACCCGCGACGGAAAAGAGGCCGGCGGCCAGCGCGGCAATATCACCATCGATCCGGGCTCGAGCCCCAAAACGGTCGACGTTGAGGTTACGCGCGGAAGCTCGATCGGCAAGACACTGCTTGGCGTCTACGAGCACAAGGACAACAAGCTCACAATCTCCTGGAGCGAGCCAGGCGCCGAGAAACGACCCACCAAGTTTGTCACGAAGATGGCGAAGGGTGCCGGCGCGACGCTCGAGACCTACGAGAAAGTCGAGGAGTGAGCGCGGCGCCGTCGAGTCTTGCTTTCGCGTGCAAGGCGTCCGAGAATTCGGTTGCGGTCTTCGCCAGGAGTTATCGCAATGCTTTCCACTCTCTCGCGCCGCGAGCTGCTCGGTGGCTTGATCGGAACGGGTCTAGCGCTCACAATCTCCCGCGACGGCGCGGCTGATGAGGGAGCGGCGCGAAGTTCACTGTGGATCTGGTCTGCGGCAATATCGGCGTCGCGCACGGCTTCCGGAAGCCATTGCGCTCGCACACCGATACGAGTTCGAATCAGTCGCGCCTGATGCTGGGTACTTGAAGTCGCTCTCCGAGGATCAACTTTCCGAGCTCCGCGCGGACCTGACGACCAAGAAACTGGTGTGGGGAGCGGCCGGCCTTGCCGTCGACTTCCGCGGCACAGAGTCGTCGTTCCAGAATGGCCTGCGCGGCTTGCCGGATGATGCCAAGGCGCTCGAGCGCGCTGGCGTTTCGCGCATGGGCACCTGGATCTCGCCGGGCCACAATAGTCTGACGTATTTGAGCAACTTCAAGCAGCACGCTTCCCGATTGCGCGAGATCGCCAAGGCGCTTGAGGACCATGGAATCCGGCTCGGGCTGGAATATGTCGGCCCGAAAACATCGTGGTCCGCGACGAGATTCCCCTTCATCCACACGATGGCGGAGATGCGCGAACTGGCCGCCGCGATCGACCAGCCGAATGTCGGCCTGCTGCTCGATAGCTGGCACTGGTACACGGCCCACGAGACCGAGGCCGATCTTCTGAGTCTCAAGGGCGCCCTAGTCGTGGCCTGCGACCTGAACAACGCGCCCGCCGGCATTCCCATCGACGAGCAGAAGGACAATACGCGCGACCTTCCGTGCGCGACCGGGGTCATCGATCTGAAAGCCTTCCTCGGCGCGTTGGTCAAGATCGGCTACGACGGCCCCGTGCCGCACGAGCCATTCAAAGCCGACCTGCGGCGTCTGTCGGCCCAGGAGGCCGTGGACCGAACCGCCAAAGCGATGAAGCGGGCGATTGAGCTTCTTCACTAGGATCGACCAGCGCCGCCGCAAGGGGGCTTTTCCCCCGAACAAGGGGTGAGTGATCTCGCATTGAGCCGCGATCTCTTGGCGGATCAGCGTCGTGGGGCGACAATGAAGCAAGTGACGATCAAAGCCTGCAAGTAGACGTGGCGATGAAGAGTTCGGAGACGAGAAGACGTCAGGTCGACAACCCGGATGCGATACGGGCTGAATGGCTTAGAGATTTAGATGGGCTCCTGGCTGAGGTCAGGCGGTGGGCGGAAGGCTCTGGTTGGAGAACCCGCGTCATTGAGAAGTCAATGAAGGATTCGGTTTTAGGCCAGTACAAGGCTCCAGCCATGCTCTTGCAGCGAGAAACGGTCGAGGTGATTCTCGACCCAGTCGGACGGTTCGCCCCTGGGACCGACGGAGTTGTCGACCTTTATCTGTTACCGGCCTACGACGACATTGCCAGCCTCTACGTCGTCGATGGTGCGTGGAGGCTGCACTATGCGTTCCGTTCGACCGCCGCGGTGTCCAGGATCAAGAACGCCGAAGCGATGATGCTAGACGAGACGTCGTTGAATCGGGTCCTGAACGAGATCGCCGCGCATGCCGCGTAGTCGTTTCGAATTGACGAAGCTCAGGCCGTCAGGGTCCACAGGAACAACCTGGTGCACGGGCGAATCGACGAGCACTACGGATCGATGTCTTTTGAGGAAGCCAGGGCAAACGTCCTCAACTACCTTGGCGAATTGCCGGAGCAGTGGGGCTGAGCGGTTCGGAGGCGGCAGCGAGACGATTTAAGGCCGACGGTACTGAGCGCGGAATTGCGCAGAACAACAGCACCGGATGCTCACGACCGCTGAGATCCGCGCGAGATACAGAGGATTCTGGTCAACAGGGATCGCAAGACACCCATTTTCCCGGCCGATTCTATCGCGAGCGGCGCACCCACGGAGCTCGGTGGTGAGAGGCTTGGTGGTAGGCGTGAGTGTGTAGGTCTCGCCGCGCCGGTTCGGCGGCGAAAGTGCGCTGAGCGAATGCCTGATCGTGTTGGGTATCGTCGATTGAGCGCTTTGAATCATCGGAAGGTGGTTTGCAGGCGTCGACGTCCGCCGGGCCGTGCGTTCATGCGACGATAAGTTGGCCGGGAACAGTATTGCTGTAGGTCGGGTGAAGAGTGGCTGCCTGGGATCTCCAACGACACCCTGGATCCTTAGCGGCAATTCGGTGGACAAACCACGGCGAGATCAGTCTGCTTGTGCTGAGGGCGATCCCATGAAGTTGGGAGTCTCGGATTCCCGTTGAAGTGAGGCAGCCGAGACCGAGCACTCGCGTAGGCCGAGAGAAACGCCTGCATCCCGCAAGAAAGGTTGGGCTCGGGCGCCTTCAGCGCCACGTGCAGATGGTTCGACATCAGAGCAAACGCGTAAATCCACCACGAGCACCGGACGCTCGCCCCGAGTAGTTCATGAGCCGATCACGATCCGCGTCGTCACGGACAATTTGCTGCCGCCCGTTGCCGCAGGCCATGAGCTGATAAAGTGCACCGAGATACTGCACACGCAGCCTTCTTGGCATGCACCGTATTACGATATCAGATGAACGACATCGCCGAGCGAAACGCCACCTCCAGCGTCAATCATTGCCGTAATCAGGTTCCCATTCCAAGCTAAAATCATCTGCAATTAACACGTCTGGTGGCAGCTTCGCTTTCGCTAACTGAGCGGTCCCTTCCAGCAGCAAACTACAACCATCACACTCAAATCGTTCGGTCCGGTATCGGTGGGCATAAACAATCTGATCATTTTCCACGAGCCGGGCCTCAGAAAGTATCAATTCGTCGTAGTGTATTCTCCCCGTACACTGGCAAAGCGGGCATTCTTGAGCTTCCGCTCGAGCCTTCCTTGGGGTGACAATGGACTTTGCTCGGATCTTCTTCCGATATGCTTCTTCCCCACCGTTATCCGCCGCCCGCACGCTCCAGCGTTCCCGTGCTCGTCCTAGCCGCTTCTCTACTTCGATATTGATTTCGTTCTTCGTTGCTTCTATCAGGCCTGCCACTACTGGAGCGAAATCAGGGCCCACAAAATCTTCAACAGTTTTGCCTATGTAGGAGAATATCAATGGCTCGCCAAAACCCTGGCGACCAGCTCTGTTCGTTCAGCCCAATAAGCGGTGTGGCTCCCGAATGTAGTTCTTCATTACGTAAGACAGCCATAAACATCAGATCTTTCTGAATGTCCTTATCGAACTCGGTGAGAATTACCTTTCCGAGTCGCGAGACCACGCTTTTCATTGGAATTGATTGAAGACCGTCTTTCTTGACATTCACTCCGGCGGCAGACAGCAGCGACGACGCTTCGTCCTCAGATCCGGGATGAGCGACTAGGACTGGATGTCGCTTTGCGAGCACTGCTTTTCCGAGCAACTCCGCTGCGAAAGAAGCCCACAGCGGCCATTCCTCTTCGCTTCGGCTGGATCGAGCCGTAAGCCCCCGCTCAATAAATAGTTTCGCCTTATTCCAAAGAGGCTCGAAGTCAAATGGATGAGGCATTGCTGTCCTCTACAAGGATTCGCAACAGTTCGCGATTGCTTTTGCCAATGTCCCCCGCTACAGCTTCACGGCTGTGTAGCACTCGATGATTATCAATGACGAGATACTGTCCAGCACGCCACTCGATTCGGTCAGGTGCCTGCTGCGAATTGAGAGTCTGCAGGCTAGCTAGGGCCCGTTGAGCCCTCGGTCCGGTTGCCTTCATGACGTTTGTATCAAAGCGAAGGAACCGGCCGCGGCTGTCCAAACTCGGTGAAAGGAAACTTCTCCGTCCGTTTCTAAAAAAGAATACCGCCTCGCGTAGCTCCCGCTTTATCGCATCAGGGATCGTTTTCAGAAAAGCGTTCGCGTCAACTAGCGTCGTCGCAGCGTATTGACCACCGGCGAGGTTCAGCAGAATCACATACCTTGCTGGTACATCAGCGACAGCGTCCCCGTCGTTGTTCGCATGCGGCCGTTAGACGCCTGAAACAACCGGGTATCCTTGGCGGCTCCGGCAATCCCGCCACCTCGACGTACGCAAGTATAAATTCCTCGAGTTCGTGCCGCACGGGGATTTCGCGGTTTTTAGAAACCTTTTCCTGAAACTGCAGCTCATTGCTTCCCGTCGTTGCGGAGGTCGTCAAAGCGGAGCTTCGCCACGTTCGCCAAGGCACGGAGGGAGCGGGGCTCTCGCAGGTAAGCGCTGCGCCCCGTGCCTTGGTGTGCCTTACTGTCCCGTGGTCCCGTCCTGAGCGCACCGCGCGGTCAGCGTTATGGTCTGCGGCCGAGCAGCTCGCGGCCGAGTCCCCGGAACTGGGCATCGAGTGCTTCTCTATGGTCGAAGATACAGAGTGGTGTCAGGTTTGGCTGGCGACCCTTGGCGTGCCACAGCTTGGTCGCGGGCACTCGCTCGGGGCCGGCAGCATGTTGTGGTTGGAGTTTGGCCATGTCGTCGCAGAGGAGATCAGCGGCAGTCAACTCAAGCCCGAAGGTATCGTCGCTCGGGCTCGCTCGCTGTGGGCAGAGCAGCCCTAACCAGGCGCTGAAGCAGAAGGCGGGGACATGTAAACGGTTTTGAGGTTCGCAGCGATCGACCCATTTTGAATGGCCGATAGAATTTCCGTAGGATGCGAGTGCGAGGTTGATCTTCGGCGTGCCACCGATTCAAGGATTGGTGTAGAATAGCACGAGTCACTCTGGATCAGTTACTCTAGTGTTCGAAATCCTAGAGCCCCAGTGCGGCTCGACGCGAAAACACGAGCAAGGGCGACCTCGTTCCGGATCTCAGAAGAAAGGGCGATACGAGGGTGCAACCCACGACCCAATCGGGAAGCGGTGTGCTAGATAAACGAATGCTCAGAGAGGCAGTCGCTGCGCTGCAACAGCGCTTGGGCTTGCAGCACGATCCCACCATGACGGCCGAGCAGGCCCAGGCAATCTCGATTGCAAGCGGAGTGAAGCCTGAGGATCGATTGCTTTCGAGCGAGATCCTGAGAGCGCGTGCAGAGAAAGAGTAGGCTCGCGGGTGGCCCTTGTTCTCTGGGATGCCAGTGCTCTGGCGAAGCGCTTTGTTGCCGAGGTCGGAACACAAACTGTCAATGCGGTGTTTTCGTCGACTCCGCGCGACCACATGGTCGTCAATGTGATGGGCTACTCGGAAACTTTCGCGGCACTCCTGCGGAAGTTCAACCAAGGTGTCCTCAGCGCGGTGGCATTCAACGCAGCGCAGGCGCTGTTGCGCACGGAGGTAATCGACGATCCCGATTTCGTCGTGCTCGGTCTCGAGTTCGGCGACATCCTGGACGGGATCGAGCTCATCGGACGCCACAATTTGAACTCGACGGACGGAGCGATATTGCAAGCCTTCTTGAGATACACGGTCGCCAGCGGCGCGTCCATGGCCGGGGTACTCATCGCATCGGATCAACGGTTGCTTCGCGCGGCAAGAGCGGAAGGGCTCGAAGTGCTGAATCCGGAGACCGTCCAGCCGGTGGATGAACCTGCATTCTTGGCGTCGCTATGACCGATGCCGTCTGGTTGAGCACGCACATACTTCTGGTCGTGATAGCGGCGTCAATCTTTGCCCTCGTGGGGAGCGACGGCGAGCAGCTCGCCGCGAGGCCAGGCTAGAAGCCCGATTGGCGGAAGCGAGCGAAGTTGTGGCGGAGCACTACGCATTGGGATTCATAGAGTCTGGCTGTGCTGACGGCGATGCCCCAACAAGATGTCGGCGGATGCCAAGCCACGGCCAGAGCAGGCTGGCTGTGCTGGTGGCGATGCCTTAAAGATGGGTGTCTCGGATTCCAGAGGATTCTGGTCAACAGGGATCGAAAGACACCCATTTTCCCGGCCGATTCTATCGCGAGCGCGTACCCATGGGGCTCGGCGGTAATAGCCTTGGTGGTAGGTGAGATTGTGTGCGTGGGGCCGAGGTGGTTCGGCGCGAAGGTGCGTTGAGCGAATGACTCTTTGTGTTGGGCAACGTCGATCGAGCGCTTTGAGTGATCGGAATATGGCTTGCACGCGTCGGCGTGCGCCCTCCGGGTTGCGCGTTCATGCGACGATAAGTTGGCGAGCGACAGCCCTGTTGTGCGCCGTGTGAAGGGTGAGTGCCAGGGATCCCCAACGACACCTGTGATCCCCAACGACAATTCGGTGGACAAACCACAGCGAGATCAGTCTGGCTGTGCTGACGGCGCTGCCATAAAGATGGGTGTCTCGGATTCCCCGAGAGTGACAGCGGAACGTTTTACACTTAGCATTGCAGACGGGCCGGTGCCACGGTAGGCTTTACCGGGCGTCGAAGGCAGGACAACTGGGAGGGCGTGCGATGGATGACACGACGATCAAGAGCTGGATTACCGTGTGCAGCCTCGTATTGGCGTTGCTCAATATCCTCAAAGGGGTGATTGGTATGATCGCCGGTGTCAGGGGGGCGTTGGGACGCAGGAATTTTAAAAACGCCTAAAACGTGAATCTCTTACTTATAGGACTTTCTACACTTAAGAAGCCCCGGATGTCTCGCGGTCCTGGAAAACTTCAACGCACGATAAGCGAGTATTTCGCGATAAATCCAGCGTCGACCACGTACGAGACGCTGCGGTGGGAATTGTTCGAGCAACGCCGGCGAATTCCAGCGGGGCCGGTAAAATATGCAGAGAGCGAACGTGGTGGTCGCATTCCTGCGGCGTGGAACACGTCCTTCAAGCGGGCATTGGACGGCCTGGCCCATCGCGGGCAACGACGGCTGATTGTCGACCGACGCCACCTGGAGTCGTTCGAGGAATTGGTGCGGCACTATCCGGGCAAGAGTCTCAATGCTAACGTCAGGCAGCTCCGCCTCAAGCTTTTGCCTGTCTTAGCCGAAGTCATCGGTGCAGGGAAACACGGTCCTCGCTATACGCGGGTGGAAAATGAAGATTTCTATTTCAAGTCGCTCTCCGGCGACCGGCTCGAACGTCTTCAGGTTATGTGGAAGGAGCTGGAGACCGATCTGCTCAGGCTGTTGCTGACGTTGCCCGAAGACGATCGATCGAACGTATTCTTGTTGGTCGCTCGGGCGAAGTCGTTGCTCGAGGCGAAGCCAAGCCACGTGCGGTGCAGCCGTTCGATCGCCGATTGCGTACGTCCTTTCGCCGATCACGCCGTGCTGCCGCGGCCATTGCGGTTGAAGCTCACCGAATTTTCAAACGCCGCGATGCCGAAAGGCGACAGCGACTATCTGAGCTTAAAGAGTTACATCCGGTCCTTTACCGATGTACCCAGTCGAGGGGGTAATGGCTTTCAATTGAGGGCAGAGACGATAAATCTGATGGATGAAACCTGCCCGGAGGTGATGCGGACGCTTCCAGGCTATCGTCCGCCATCGCAAAAACATGGCAGTCCGTTCCTGAGTTTGGTTGGGCCGCGATCAAACTACGGCAAGGAAATTCATGCCCTTATCGATAAGACGGTCTTCGAGCGATTTGTCTTCATCCGCATGGCGTAGGCATGTCCGGCTCGGAAGCGACGGAATGCGGGATTGCCCGCCTCCTTCCGCAACCCTGGCCAGCTCTAGTCAGCGGGCAGTTTGGCCTACTGATAAGTAAGCGAATCGCTTACTATTGGATGTAAGGTGCTTTTGAAGCACTTTCCCGTCACGAGGGACCGACCGACGATGAACCTTGTCAACGAGCTGCAGGTCAGTGCCGAGAACGAAGACGTGCTCACGGTGCTGCGTAAGGCAAAGCGGCTGGCATCCAAGCTGGAACGGGACGACATCGCGGAATGGCTTAAGTCCGAGCAGAGCGGCTACGAAGATCCGCAGGCGGTGCCTGACTATCGCCGAATTAACAGCGTTTTTGCATTCAATACCAATGGCCTCGTGCCAGCCGGGTTCGGGCAATTGATGCGTGGCGTGCAAGACCTCCCCAAGTGTGGGGGCGAGTTTCCATTTCCCGTGATGGCTGGAATCAGTACGGTTCAAGGTTGGATATCTCACGGTGCCAGTGCAGTTTACTTTCCGATCGAAGCGAACTGCGAAAAAACTCGATTGCTTCGGGAAGCATACGGGTTCGATCCCAGGTATGCTCGGCAATTTACTTTTATGATTCATCTGAATAAGTCAGAGATCATGGCGATCCCGGAGCGGATCAAAGATAAGGTGCTGGACTGGGCATTGGCATTGGAGCGGGCGAAGATCACCGGCGAGGGCATGTCATTTAGTGACAAGGAAAAACAGTTAGCTCAAACGGTCACGTTCAACATCATCGGTAGCACGATCGAGCAGTTGAGCAATAGCGGCACCAACAAGCGAGCCGGTACATGACGATATTCAACATCAACAATTCAAAGATCGAGCAGCTCAACGATAGCGGCGACAATTACAAGTTCGTCGACGATGGAAAGGCCGAATCAACGGGCGAGCCTGTCGGTGGAGCGGCTGGCGCCGACGATGAGGCGGTCGAGCGGATGCCATTCCGACCGTATAAGCGTTTTGTTTCTCAAAGTTTCGGGCTAGTTGAGTATCACAGCCACCTGCAGAAACAAATCCTCACTAGCGGTGCTGAAGAAAATGAGCTGGCTGAGATCGGCGGTCGCAAAGCGGTGCTGGCTAGCATCCGGCGTCATTTGCCGAACTTCGATCCGGCGGAAGCCCAATCGGCGTACGCTCCGGCCTGGGTCGCGTTGAAGCCGGTCTTGGTGCGGTGTGGGTTGGTAACTGTCGATGAGAAAACAACGCTCACCGATATCATCGCATTTCTCGACGCGACATCGGTGGCAGCGGCGAACGAAAACATAGAAAGCAGAAAAACCGTGGCAACGAGCGAAAGCGTCAGCGTCGGCGACCGCAGAAACGTGCTTGTGATTCACGGTCGCAACGAATTGGCACGCAACGCGATGTTCGAGTTTCTACGGGCCGTTGGCCTCAATCCTATCGAATGGGGCGAAGCGGTTGCGATGACGGCCAAAGGCTCGCCTTATGTTGGGGAGATTCTGGACGTGGCGTTCAGTAATGCCCAAGCGGTGGTGGCCGTCTTGACGGGCGACGATCTGGTTCAACTTCGACCGGAGTTCCAACAGGATGGCGACCCCGACAATGAAAAGCAGCTCACACCGCAAGCTCGTCCCAATGTGCTATTCGAGGCGGGCATGGCCTTTGGCAGCCATCCCGATCGGACGATCATGGTCGAGCTCGGCCCGCTGAAACCGTTCAGCGACGCAAGCGGCAGGCATACGCTTCGCTTTAGCGGATCGCCGAAGAACCGCTCGGAACTACGGGATCGCCTGAAAACAACGAACTGTGCCGTGAAAGTAGGCGGAACGGACTGGTTAACCGCCGGGAGTTTCGAGGAGGCGGTCAGGCTTGCCTCGGGTGGTTCAGCCAGCAGCAAGAGAAACGAATAAAACGAAGCCATTTGGCGCTGGTGCGAAATCAGAACAGTCTGAACTGGCGGTCTTGCTGTCGGCGGGAACGGGCGACGTGTTGCCGATAACTCGGCTGCCGCGGTGCGGCGGCCAGTATCTCCAGTTTCGGGAAGATGGCGATGACCGCAGGGGGAACTCACGCGGCGACGGTCGCATTACCCGCTATGATGCCGTCTGACCATTTTGGGAGCATGGGGTACCCAGCCGCGTGGCTTGGAAGCGAGCCTGGGCGACTGTAGTTTGGAATGGAGATCGGGTCTGCGGTGTATTGCGGCGGCCCCGGCAGGTGAGCTTTGGCGTTCGGCCACAGGAGGCTGGGTCAAATGAGCGTTGGCCACGTTTGCCAAGACACGGAGGGCGCGCGGCTCTCGAAGGTGAGCGCACTGCGCCTCGTGCCCTGGTGTTCCTGACTGTCCAGTGGTCTGCTCCTGAGCCCACCGCGCGGTCAGCGTTTTGGACCGCGGCCGAGCAACTGGCCGCCGGGTCCCCGGAGCTGGGCGTTGAATGCTTCTCGATGGAGGAAGATGCAAAGTGGTGTCAGGCATGGCTGGCGACGCTTGGCGTGCCTCAGCTTGGTCGAGGGCACTCGCTCGGTGGGCTGGCAGCATGTTGTGGTTGGAGTTTGGCCATGTGGTCTCACACGAGATCGGTGGATGTCGACTCAAATCCGAAGGCATCGTCGCCCCGGCTCGCTCGCTGTGGACAAAGCAGTCCGAACCAGGCGCCGAAGCAGACCGCGGGGACATGTAACGGTTCCGAGGTCCGCGGTTGACGCGATGATTTGCGTCGAAAATCATGTTGAAAAATCTCCGTTTACGGGGGATAATTCAACATGATCCATGAACGGCGATCCTCGTTATCCGCCTACTTAACTCGGCTATTGTCGTCGGGGCAGGTGGTCTTTTCCCGCGAGCAGGCGCTGCGTGCCCTGGCACTAACCTCTCGGGCGTTCATCAACGCGGCGGAACGGCTCCAGCGACGACGCGATCCAGTTCGCGTGCGAACCGGGTTTTACGTCATTGTCCCGCCCCAATTCTTATCGTGGGCGCACCTATAGAGCCTAGTGCTTTGTCACAGCTTAATTTTGGGGTAGATGGAGCGGAGTTTACTTCGCGCGTCGTCGATTCTCATTTGCCAGTCAACGCCACGCTGGGTCTTGTTGACGTCAGACGACCAAGCTGACGTTTCCTCGCGCAGTGTGTCGACATCTGGGAATCGTCTGCCCGCGACGCATTGTCGTGTCATCGAGCTGAGTTCATTTTCGGCGATGTTGAGCCAACTGCCGTGTTTGGGTGTATTGCGAAACTCGATACGGCGAACCAATTGGCGGGCTCGTTCCGGTTCGAACGCCTCGTAAAAGGCACCTTTCGTATGGGTGTTGAGGTTGTCGCAGACGAGGATAACTTTCTTGCAGTGTGCGTACCGACCCTCGAGTAAGCGGGCCATTTCGGTTGCCCAATCGGTCTTCGTTTTCGTCTGGCGGACCGTGACTTCACGCCATCCGGCCAGCGGCTCGGTGAACATAAAAATGTTCGCCGTTCCGGCACGCTCATATTCGTAGTCGACTCGTTTACCGTGCTTGGCGGTTGCAGCGATCGGCTGCCGAGTTTCCTTGAGCAATTGGACCGGTTGCTCGTCCATGCAAAGGACCGGACACTTAGGATCGTAGGCTTTTGCGTATGTTTCAAGCACCTCCTCCATGCAGGCCGCAAATTCGGCATCGGCTTCCGGTGGAATCACCCAGTACTCGATTTTCCGGTTCGTCATGCCGTTTTTTTCAGCGTTCGACGAACGGTTTCATAAGTCACGGATGATACGATCCCGAGCTCTACAACCTTGCGGGCCAACAGCCGCAATGTCCAGTTGGCGTAACCTTTGGGAGGTGGTCCGAGACGCGTTGCGATGATCTTGGCTTCTTGATCTCCATCGAGAAGCTTCTCGGTTGGTGGATGCGCGCGCTTGGCTCCGTTGAACGTCTCTTCAAAGCCGCGCTCGACAAGACGCTGTCGCACGTTTTCGACCATCTGGACACGGCAAGAAAACGCCTCGGCTATTTGCTTGTCCGGCCAGTTCGGCCCATCAGCGTTCGCCTTGAGCAGGATCTGGGCCCGACGCACTTTCTCGCCGGTCCCCTTAAGCTTCTTGACCGCCTTGCGCAGTTCGTCTCGCTCTTGATCCGTCAGGCGAACGATGTATCGTCTCTGCATGGGAACCTCCTTGTTCCCGACAGCGTGGACAATTCTGCAAAAACCGCCAACCCCAAAATTAAGCTGTGACAAAGCACTAACCAGGCTTCTGCTGAGCCGGAGGCGACCGAACACGATGAGCATTGGCGGGTGATCGTGCCGCCGAGTGCCGGAGATCGAAGAATGATCCCGATGGGAGGCGTCAACCGCGATCGTTACCGTAGGTAGCATCACCATCCGCAGTTTCGCTTCCTTGCTCACGGATCGGGTTGAGAGCCGAACAGTTGCAGTCGTGGCGGAGGGGTTCGGCTGAGTCGATTCCGCCCGTGATTCTGGCGAAACTCGCGATCGAACCCCTCGGACGGCTTGCTCCTTGGCCGCGGTCGCTAGTCGGTCGGATGGGTATAGCGGAGGTTTAACCACGAATCGTACGAATCTTACGAATCAAACATACAAGGGCGATCGTCGTGTGAATGCCTCTGACCGAGGTTAGGAGTGCTCTGCTGGACCCTCTGAGTAGGGCCGTTGTGTGGCCGATGGCGGTCCTGTATGATCGGCCAAGTTGATCTGCCGGATCGGCGTCGGTTCGGCGATGGAGCACGAGGGCTGACCAGGTCGCGCCCGCTCCGATCGGACGACGCGGGCGTCCACTTGACGCGGCTGGTCGATACAGTGCTCGGGATTCATCGCCGAGGCGACTCGCTGGCGCGGATCGCCCGGGGCCTGCGACGACTTCGACTCGGGCGCGTGCGCCGAGCCGTTGACCCGTCTTGACCACCCGCGCCGATGGCCCCGAAGGCCGGCAGTGGCGTTATCCTAAGGAGTGAATGAGGTCGCTCGGCGTATCGCGGTCTGCGAGAGGCCGGAACATCACGTCGAGCAGTCCCGTAGCACAAAGAAGTGTTCTTGTGATCTCTGTATTTCTCGGTAGACAAAGTCGGAGCGTCGGCGTGTGCGGAGCGTGTGTCCATAACGATTTGCATCGTTTCGTGGCGACCTGGCCGCGTGTGGATGAGAGGGGGTGAGTATGGCCAGTTCGGTCAAAGTGGCGTCGGAAACGACCGAGCCGGCCTCTATCTCGATGCTCGGACTCGTGAGAAGGTTCCGTACGATGCATGAGACGATGCAGAATCGTAGCTTCTGCTTCATTCTCGGCGCAGGCGCTTCCGTGACATCTGGCATCAAATCCGCGAGTGGGATGGTCGAGGAGTGGATCGACACGATTTACCACGAAATGACCAGCCACCCGGGCGGTGTGCCTGCGGATTGGGCGACTGACGCAACGCTTGGAATCGCGGGTTTTGACCAAAGGGACCCGGCCGGTTCATACTCCGCACTTTATCGACGGATGTACGAAAGCGATCCGGACTCCGGCTACGCGTACCTTGAAGCGAAGATGAAAAACGCCAGCCCGAGTTTCGGCTATTCGGTGCTCGGCCGCCTTCTCGCGGAGACCCGGCACCGAGTGGTGATCACGGTGAACTTCGACAACCTTGTCGCGGACTCGGTATCTCTTTTCAGCGAGACGTATCCGCTGGTCTGTGGGCACGAGTTGCTCGCGCCGTTTGTCACGGACAAACTCCGCCGTCCGCTCGTGCTGAAGATCCATGGCGACCTGCTACTGGGCCCCATGAGCACGGCGGAAGAGATTCAGAGGATCGACCCTGGGTTCGTCGATGCGATCGGCCGTTTGCTGCGAAACTACACGCCCATCGTTATCGGGTACGGCGGGAATGACGGCAGCCTGATGCGATGTCTGGAAGAGCTTTCGGAACACTCGATTCCGGGAGGGATTTATTGGTGTTATCGGGATCAAGGTGGACCGCCGCCGGAACGGATCAAGAAGGTGGTTGCCAAACATAAGGGGTATCTCGTGAGCATCATGGGTTTTGACGAGCTCTTGATGCAGTTCGGGAACGAACTTGACTTTGATGTGCCGGACAAGTTTGTGCTCGACCGAGCGAAGGAGCGTGCCGCTCGGATCATCGCACAGACGCAGCAGCTACAGGAGCGGATCAAGAAGCAGGACCCTGAGACGCAGAAGTCGGCGCCAGCGGTCGCCGAGTCTGACAAATCGGCTGCCCCCAATGAAACCGACTCCGTGACCGGTGCCATGTCCAAGACGATGAAGCGAGAAGGATCCGGCAAGCGCTGGTGGCAGTGGACGGCTGAGGCCGACGCCGAACCCGATCTGGCAAAACGCGATGGGGTTTTCCGCCAAGCGATCGACGACGTCCCGAACTCACCTATGCTGCTCCGCATCTACGCGGACTTTCTGGCAGACGACCGGAAAGAGGCCGACGCGGCCGAGGCGATGTACCAACGGGCCATCGATGCAGACCCGAAAGATGCGTCCAACCTCCGCAGCTACGCGAGCTTCCTGGCGAACGTGCGCAAGGACGCCGACGCTGCACAGGCGATGTACCAACGGGCCATCGATGCAGACCCGAAAGATGCGTCCAACCTCCGCAGCTACGCGAGCTTCCTGGCGAACGTGCGCAAGGACGCCGACGCTGCACAGGCGATGTACCAACGGGCCATCGATCCTCGGCAGCTACGCGAGCTTCCTGGCGGACGTGCGCGAGGACGCCGACGCTGCACAGGCGATGTTTCAGCGGTCCATCGACGCCGATCCGAAAGACGCGTCCACCCTCGACAGCTACGCGAGCTTCCTGGCGGACGTGCGCAAGGACGCCGACGCGGCCGAGGCGATGTACCAACGGGCCATCGATGCAGACCCGAAAGATGCGTCCAACCTCCGCAGCTACGCGAGCTTCCTGGCGAACGTGCGCAAGGACGCCGACGCTGCACAGGCGATGTACCAACGGGCCATCGATGCAGACCCGAAAGACGCGTTCAGCCTTTGCAGCTACGCTCTCTTCCTGAAGAACGTGCGCAAGGACACCGACGCTGCACAGACGATGTTTCAGCGGGCCATCGACGCCGACCCGAAAGACGCGTTCAGCCTCCGCCACTACGCAAGCTTCCTGGCGGACGTGCGCGAGGACGCCGACGCGGCCGAGGCGATGTTCCAGCGGGCCATCGAGGCGGACCCGATGAATGAGTACAACCGCCGTAACTACGCGCAGTTTCCTTGAAAGCATCGGCAAGTGCGCTGACGCGGCCGGGGCGACGTTAGAGCGGGCGGAGAATGCGAAACCAAAACGCGCAAGCCACCTCGGCGACTAAGTCGTCTTCCTGGCGAACCTGCGTAAGGACACCGGCGCGGCCGAGGCGATGTCGCGGCGGGCGGTCGAGGCTGTAGGTTGTTGATCCGATGCCGCGGCTTGGAACTATCGCGGTCTTGCGTGCTCATCCATCGGGTCACGAGCTCGAATGGTGAGTCCGCGTGGCCTTCGAACGATGAAGGTCTGGCAAGATAGGACGACCGGTTCTTTCGCGCCATGCCCTACGTTCGGCAAAATCGGATTTCGGTCGGTCGCGACGGCCGGATTTTTTCCGATTTCCGGCAACTGAATTGACGTTTTTGTAGAGCGTTCTGGTGAGGGAGCAGAGAGACAACCGACGGGAGGCCGTGCGGTGCCTCGGGGCCAAAGTGCAGTGTACAGGAGAAATGCCAGATGGGATCCGAATCGGTAAGACCGGTGCGCTGGACTCACGAACGGAGGCATTCGGTCGCGATCCACACCGCGGCATGGGCGACGCGCGCCCGACGCGCACGGCTGAATGCGTCTGTTTCCGTTCCCGTAATCCTTGCCAGGAAAGAACGCGCGACAAATCTACAAAACGAACTCCCCCTGGTGGCGGGCAGAGCGGACGGCAGGGAAAGGCGGGTGTCAACGGTAAGGTCGCCGCAGAGCGGCACAACGGGCATTACGACGCGGAGCGTCGCAACGAGGGGAGCGCGGCGTGGGAGACGCGCCCGACGCGCGGGGCCGAATGCGTCTGTTCCCGTAACCCTTGCCAGGCAAGGCCGCGCGACAAATCTACAAAACGAACTCCCCCCGGTGGCGGGCAGAGCGGACGGCGGGGAAAGGCGGGTGTCATCGGTAAGGTCGCCGCAGAGCGGCACAACGGGCATTACGACGCGGAGCGTCGCAACGAGCGGAGCGCGGCGTGGGAGACACGCCCGACGCGCGGGGGCGAACGGGTGTGTTCCCGTAACCTTTGCCAGGAAAGGCCGCGCGACAAATCTACAAAACGAACTCCCCCCCCCGTGGCGAGCAGAGCGGACGGCGCGGAGGCGTGGGTGTCATCGGTGAGGTCGCCGCGGAGCGGCACGATGGGCGTTACGACGCGGAGCGTCGCAACGAGGGGAGCGCGGCGTGGGAGACGCGCCCGACGCGCGGGGGCGAACGGGTGTGTTCCCGTAACCTTTGCCAGGAAACGCCGCGCGACAAATCTACAAAACGAACTCCCCCCCGTGGCGAGCAGAGCGGACGGCGCGGAGGCGTGGGTGTCATCGGTGAGGTCGCCGCGGAGCGGCACGATGGGCATTACGACGCGGAGCGTCGCAACGAGGGGAGGCGCAGGCGTGGGAGACGCGCCCGACGCGCGGGGGCGAATGCGTCTGTTCCCGTAACCCTTACCAGGAAAGGCCGCGCGACAAATCTACAAAACGAACTCCCCCCCGTGGCGCGCAGAGCGGACGGCGCGGAGGCGCGGGTGTCATCGCTGAGGTCGCCGGGGAGCGGCACGATGGGCGTTACGACGCAGAGCGTCGGGACGAGGGGAGCGCGGCGTTGGAGACGCGCCCGACGCGCGGGGGCGAATGCGTCTGTTCCCGTAACCCTTACCAGGAAAGGCCGCGCGACAAATCTACAAAACGAACTCCCTCCTTCTGGCGAGCAGAGCGGAGGTAGACGCGGATGTCATCGGTGAGGTCGCCGCGGAGCGGCACAATGGGCGTGAGCGGAGCGTCGCAACGAGGGAACCACGGCAACCGCTGCGAGACAGTCGTCTACATCCTGTATATTCGATTGCTGCGGTGCCGCCGGGTGCGGGCCGCGAAACTCGATCAAGCCGACCAGACCGTTGCAAATCGCCGAGGTCTGCCCATGCGAAGACTCAAAATCGATCTCCAAGATCTTGCGCTGGCCTTCCAGAGCCACGATTCTTTGGGAATCCAACGCTCCTACCTCGATTTGGAAACCGGCCGCGTCATCCCGATCGAGGATAGTCTGTTCGCTGAGCTCGAAGGAGAAGACACTGATTCACTTGACGAAGACGTTTCTGGCGACCCTATGCCAGGTGAGCCGGCCTGGCAGCAAGAGGCGCGGCGCAAGCCCGCGAGGTCGCCGAGCAGCTCGGTACGCGTTATATCGAAGTGCCTTCCGACGATACGAGGGAGGCGTACCGTGACATGGAAGCGTTCATTGCCGCGGTCGAGGACGATGGTCTCCGTCACCGATTGGAAAGCGCCATCAAAGGCCGCGGGGGGTTTCGTCGTTTCAAGGACGTTTTGTCCCAGCGCTTCCACGAGCGCGAGCGCTGGTTCCGCTTCAGTGCCGCGCGCGTCGAGGAGCGAATGCGGGAATGGCTCGCGTCCGAGGAGATCGAGCTGATCGAAGAACCTGGCGAACGGGAGAGGAAAGAACGGCAATACGCTGACGATCTGGCCCGCAAGCGGCAGGAGCTGATCGCCGCTGTGCTATCGGCCGTCCAAGACTTGCGCGAGCTGCCCGGCGTTCTCAGGATCGCGCTCATCGGGTCGTTGACGACCGATCGGCCAGATCCCAAGGATGCCGATGTGCTGGTCACTGTATCGGACGACGTGGATCTGTCGTCCCTCGCCAGGTTCGCCCGCCGCCTCCAGGGTCGCGCACAACAATTGAATCGAGGTGCCGATGTGTTCCTGCTCGACGCGAACGGGCGCTACCTGGGCCGCGCGTGCCCATGGAAAGATTGCCGCCCCGGCGTGCGCCAGAGCTGCAATGCGCTCCGCTGCGGCCAACGGCCCTTCCTTTACGACGACCTGCAAACTGTCACCCTCGCAAATGACTTGACGGCCAATCCAGCCATCGTGCTCTGGCCTCGCATCACCGCGCGAGTGCCCGTACCCGAAGACATCAGGGTCGGATTGATCGAACGATTGTGAAGCTGTTCCACCAGCCAACGGACGTGCCCGCGTCGTCCGATCCGGGCGTTCCTTCTTCGGCAAGCCGCCGCCCGTTCGAAGGAAATCCGCCTGATCACGGCGAAGCGCCGGAGCAAAGAGGCTGGGACCCTCGGCTCAGATGGTGGGTCCGTGTGGCGTTCGAATGAGGAAGGTCTGGCACGAGCGGATGCACGGTTTTTTCGCGCCACGCCATACGTTCGGCAATATCGGATTTCGGTCGGTCGCGACAGCCGGATTTTTTCCGATTTCGGGCAACTGAATCGAGGTTTTTGTAGAGCGTTCTGGTGAGGGAGCAGAGAGACAACCAACGGGAGGTCGTGCGGTGCCTCGGGGCCAAAGAGCAGTGTAGAGGAGCAATGCCAGATGGGATCCGAATTGGTCAGACCGGTGCGCTGGGCTCACGAACGCAGACGCCCGGTCGCGATTCACGGCGCGGCGTGGGAGACGCGCGCGGCCGAATGCGTCTGTTCCCGTAACCCTTTCCAGGAAAGGCCGCGCGACAAATCTACAAAACGAACTCCCCCCCGGCGCGGAAGGGATGAGCGATGAGGGACGAGGGATGAGAGACGGGTTACAAACTGGGCTCAGGACATACGTGGCGCGGGTCGGTCGTCAGGTCGCCGCGGAGCGGCACAGCGGGCGTTTCGACGCGGAGCGTCGCAACGAGGGCAGGGGGCTGCGGACTCGATTTGGACGAATTCTGTTTTCTTTTGGCAACTGGGTCGGGGTTTTTGCTGATCGTTCTTGGTGGAGGCGGCCATGTGCGTACGGCGGGTCGGTGCTCGGGTTACCGTTGGTAGTTGCTTCGATGCAGGCGCGTCGACAGCGCAATTCAGCGCGTCGAGTCCCATGCGGTTGCAAGTCATTGCGCATGTTTTACACTGATGCGGATCTTAGTCAGTAGGAGAGGAAGTGCGAGCGGGAAGTCGGATTCGAAGCATAGATCATTCGCGGGCCGCCGGCCTTTCAACTCCACACGACTGGCTGGCAAGCGGCTTAGTTCGGCAACTTGCAGGGACTCGACGATCTCGCGCCGGCTTATTGGGATGGCAGAAGAAGTTTCATCAAGCATAGCGTCTCGAAGTATTCGGAAGCTCAAGGGGGTTCTTCATGTCGATCATCGAATACGTCGCCCCAGCGGAGGAAACACCGACGATCGGAAATCTGGGACAGCCCGGGCCGGAGATCCAACCGCTTAACGGCAGATGGCGCCCGAAATCGAAGCGAGTGGGAATCGGGCCGGTCCGCTATGTGTGGTGGACTTCCTTTTATACGCTCATGGAATTTGCCAATCGTTTTTTCGCAAGGGACCCTAATCGCCGGGTTTCGTGGGACAAGTGGCCGCCCTATCTCGGCCTGTTGTACCTGATCGCAAAAATACGCTTCAATCGCAGCAACGCACTCACGGATCCTTACGATTATCAGACAACGGATGACGACCCAGCGTCAGAGCAGCCCGCCGCCGCCCGCGTCGCGATCGCCCCTGATGGGAAATGGGTCTCTGATGATCGCAATGGCCAGATGGGCGCAGCGATGACGCGATTCTCTTCGAATTTCGCACCGCGCTACGTTCGGCCCGACATCGAGAAAGTTACGCCCTCGGCCAGGAAGGTATCAGAGCGACTGCGATGGCGACAACTTGACGAGGGTGGCGAGGACATCGTGCGCCCAGCACTGATCTTGAACGTGATGGCGCAGTGCTGGATCCAGTTTCAGTTTCATGGTTTCGGCGGCAACACGCTGCATGATCCCATCAACGAGAATCCGTACCGGTTGAGGCGAGGGTCCGATGACGGCTGGCCGAACGGCGAAGCGATCGTCGAGCGCACGGCCAAGGACCCAACCCGGCCGACCTATGACGGCAGGCCGACTCCCATCAACGAAAAGGTCCACGCGTGGGTGCAAGGCCAGCTTTATGGAAACAACGAAGCCGAAGTGAATCGCCTGCGCACGTTCGTGGATGGCAAGCTCGCCCTTGACGCAGAAGGCCTGCTCCCCGAAGACCCGGCTCGCCCCGGCGTCGATTTGACGGGCTTCAACAACAATTACAGCCCGTATCTGAGTGTCCTGCACTGGCTATTCGTGAAAGAGCACAACGCGATCGCGGATTATCTCAAGTGGTTTCACCCGGAGTTCTCAGACGAAGAGCTGTTTCAACTGGCGCACGGACGAATTGCGCACAAATCGCGCGCATCCATACCATCGAGTGGACCGAAGACCTGCTGCAACACCCGACCCTTCAGATTGGAATGCACGGCGACTGGTATGGTTTCCTGGGACAGCGACTGAAACTCTATTTGATTCGCCTGTCACATCGACGGCCGGCCGTGGGTCGCTGGCTCAAGCCGCTACGTGACCAAGACATCTTCTGGGGCATGACGGGTTCGGCCTGGGAGCATCACGACGGCCCGTTTCAAGTGCCCAAGCAGTTTCGAATGGTTTATCGTCTGCATGAAATGATACTGAGCAAGAACCGGACATACGATCCAAAGACGGGCACACTCGTCGCCGAGATCGACCTTCTCGATTTTATTCACGAACATACGCGCAGTCATGTCAGGCGACTGGGCTACGACGCTCTTGCATGGTCTTTCCTGTGTGAATCCTGTGGCGCGCTCGAACTGCACAACTTTCCTCGGAGCTTGACGCGGTTCGAGCGAATGCAGGACCGCAACCTGATCGATCTGGCCGAGCTCGACATTTTTCGCGAGCGCGAAGACGGCACAGGGAGCTATAACGATTTTCGGCAATCACTGGGCGAGCCCGCCGTCGAGTCATTCCTGGAATTGACCGGTGGCGACCTAGCGGCTGCGAAGGAGCTTGAAATCATTTACGAGGGAGATGTTTCGAAGGTCGATGCCGGCATCGGCATCCTGGCCGAACCGAAGCCGAAGGGCTTTGCGCTGGGATTCGTGCAGTTCTATCAGTTTGTTCTCAATGCGCCCCGGCGCATCAAAAGCAATCGATTTTTGTCTCAAGGCTACAATTACGACGAGTTCCAGGAAGGGTTAGATTGGGTCGAGCATGCGGGGGGTTTCAAGGGCGTCATACGCAGGCAATTGCCGGCGCTTTCCAGCAAGCTCGAAGGCGTCAAGCGAGGATTCGCGCCGTGGCCGGACAGCGAGACGTTTCCGGATCGGCTTCTCGAAGAGTCGCAAGACGACAATTCCCGGGCCCTTTTCGGTGATCTGCGGACGGTCGTGCTGCTCTTAATATCCACCTGGCTCGCCATCACTTGGGGCGTGACACTGGGCTGGCTCTTCTTGCCGATGGTGGTGCTTGCGCTGGCGGCGTTAGCCGTCGCGTTCGGCAGGTCGATCGCCAGGCGTCACATGATGAACTGTGCGAGAAAAGCCTATACTGATAAGCGGCAGTTCATGTTCAAGGAGCTGTATACTGGCGTTGACTACATTCGGTGGTCGTCGTGGGCGGGTAAATTGTGGGCCGTATCAGTGCTCGTCCTCTGCTGCCTCGCGGTTAATTCCGTCTGGTCCGCGCCTCGCTGGCTTGCGGTGTGCTACGCGATTTGCGTGATCAGCGCCATTTCGGCATGGCGCTGGTCGAAGGCCACGATCGCCACGGCTCTTCTGCTCAAGGTCGCGCTCCGGAATCGGATGCGGGAGGGCCAAACGAGGGCTGAGCCCGAGCCGAAGCTGTTGTCGACTGTACAATCTGAGCTGGACAATCTGCGCAAGCGTTACGCGCCGGGCCGAGATTACTTCACGGCGTATGACTTTGCACGAATGCGCGAAGCACAGCCCGTGAACGTATTGGCGACGCGCGTCAACGGCCGTTTCAGACGGTTGCTTTTTGATCATGCCGATCTGGTCGTCGAGGAGGATCGCAGCGTCGTCCCCGCGATCAGCATGGGCAAGTGCGCGCGAGTGCTGCTGGGCCTTGCCGATAAAGACGTCGCGCGCAAACGCGCTCTGCCCGCTGGGCCATGAATGAGTCTGTTGCTGTTCCCTTAATCCTTGCCAGGAAAGGACGCGCGACAAATCTACAAAACGAACTCCCCCCCGTGGCGAGCAGAGCGGACGGCGCGGAGACGCGGGTGTCATCGGTGAGGTCGCCGCGGAGCGGCACAATGGGCATTACGACGCAGAGCGTCGCAATGTGGGCAGGGGGCTGCGGACTCGATTTAGCTGCGTCGGCGTGTCTGGTTCCGCATGGACTCGGCGCCGGATCGCCGCGCCGGCATTGGCACGGGTGTGCTTATTCAGGTACTCTGGGCGGTCGAGGCGCGCGGCGTGGCGTGGGTCGGAGGGCCGGGCGACGTCAGATCAATACGAGCCGGATTTGGGGTAATTCTTCGCTATGGTTCAAATCAAATTGCCTGATGGCTCGGTCAAAGATTTTCCCGGCGCGGTCAGCCCGCGCGACGTCGCCATGTCGATCAGCAAACGACTGGCGGACGTGGCGGTCGCCGCGGTGGCAGCCGGGCACGTCGTCGATCTCGACCGGCCGCTCGAGAACGGTAGTGGCCCGATCGATGTGCGGATCCTCACCCCCAAGGACCGCGAGTCGCTTGACGTCCTGCGGCATTCCACCGCGCATATCATGGCCCGCGCCATCATGCGGCTCTATCCGGGCGTGAAGCTCGCGTTTGGCCCAACCACGGCAAACGGGTTCTATTACGATGTTGTCGTGCCCGGGCACAACGTCTCGGAAGATGATTTCGCGGCTATTGAGGCCGAGATGGCCCGCATTCTCAAGGATGCGGAGCCGTTCGAGCGATTCTCGCTTCCCGTCGGCGAAGCTCGCAAGTTTGTCGCCGACCTCGGGCAGACGTTCAAGGTCGAGCATATCGACGAAGAGCTGCACAAGTACGGCGTGCTCAGCTTTTACCGGCAGGGCGAGTTTGTCGATCTGTGCCGTGGTCCGCATATTCCCCACGCCGGCAAGGTCGGTGCGTACAAGCTGCTTTCGGTCGCAGGAGCGTACTGGAAGGGGCGGACGGACCGCGAGGTCCTTCAGCGCGTCTACGGTACGGCATTTTTTGAGAAGAAGGAGCTCGACGCTCAGCTTGCCCAGCTCGAGGAAGCCAGGAAACGCGATCATCGCCGATTGGGCCGCGAGCTGAACCTCTACACGATCTCACAACTGGTCGGGCCGGGGTTGATTCTCTGGATGCCCAAGGGAGCAATTGTTCGCGGTATTCTCGAGAGCTTCATCAAGGAAGAGCTGGTGAAGCGGGGGTATCAGCCGGTGTACACGCCACACATCGGCAAGGTCGAGCTTTACCAGACCAGCGGGCATTACCCCTATTACAAGGATTCGCAGTTTCCCACGCTCAAGATGCCCGCGCACGCGGCTGCCAAGGAGCTGGTGGACGGCCTGATATCGGGCAGCCTGGATGACGCCGCTCAGCGGCTGCTGCTGGGCAAGGCCGGCATTCCCGAGCGGCTGCCCTCCGCTGCGGCGTCATTCTTCGACTTGAATGCCGCCCAGCGTGCTGCTTTACGTCGAACAGAATTGCGAAATGGAAGAATATCTGCTCAAGCCGATGAACTGCCCGCACCACATCCAGATCTATGCGTCGCAGAAGCGAAGCTATCGCGAGCTGCCGCTGCGCCTGGCCGAATTCGGCACGGTTTATCGATATGAGCAATCAGGCGAGCTTTCGGGACTCACTCGCGTGCGTGGCTTCACGCAAGACGATGCGCATCTTTTTTGCACTCACGAGCAGGTGCGCGGCGAGTTTCGATCGACGATGGAGATGACGCAGTTCTTCCTGGATTCCTGTCTGGGACTTTCGGACTACCGCGTACGGCTTTCGCGCAGCGATCCCAATGACCCCAAGTATCAGGGCGCGGCCGGCGATATCTGGCGGCAGGCCGAGGACGACATTCGTTCGGTGCTCATTGAAATGAATCTGGCCTATGAAGAAGCGCCGGGCGAAGCGGCGTTTTATGGTCCCAAGGCCGACTTCATCGTGCGGGACTGCATCGGCAGGCAATGGCAGCTCGGCACGGTGCAGCTCGATTACGTTCTGCCCGAGCGGTTCGGCCTGGAATTTACCGGGCCCGACAATCAGCCGCACCGGCCGGTGATGATCCATCGCGCCCCGCTGGGGAGCATGGAGCGATTCATGGGCATTCTGATCGAACACTTCGCCGGGGCTTTTCCGCTCTGGCTGGCGCCGGAGCAGGTGCGGGTGCTGCCGATATCGGAGAAAGCAGCGGACTATGGGCAGCGCTTGCTGGAAAAGCTGCTTGCAGAAGGCTTCCGGGCCACCGTCGACATGCGCGCCGAGAAGATCGGAGCCAAGATCCGCGACGCGCAGCTCGAGAAGATCCCGGCGATGCTGGTTGTGGGAGCGAAGGAAGCCGAGACGGAGGCGGTCTCGTTTCGGGATCGGCTCGATGGCGATCTGGGCGCCATGCCCGTTTCGCAAGCGATCGAGCGACTCGTTGCCGAACGAGCGAGCCGCAAGAGCCGGCAGACGGCGCCACCGGCCTCGCCCGTTGCGGTTGATGATGCGAAGGAAGATCACACTTACTGAGCGGGGGAAGGCCCCCGTGGAACCCCGCGGGGCTTTTTTTGAGGAAGTCGCCTGATGACCACGATTTCGGCCACGCTTCCCAGTGTTCCCATCGGAATCAACGACGTCCGCCAAGCCGCCGAGCGGATCAAACCGTGGGCACATCGCACGCCGGTGATGACGTCACAGGCGGTCGACGCGCGTGCAGGCGCCTCGGTCTTCCTCAAGTGTGAGAACTTCCAGAAGGTCGGCGCGTTCAAGTTTCGCGGGGCGATGAACGCCGTGCTGCGATTGAGCGAGAACGAGCGGCGCAACGGCGTGATCACCCATTCCTCGGGGAACCATGCCCAGGCTGTTGCGCTCGCGGGTAAACTGGTCGGTATTCCGGTGACGGTGGTGATGCCGCGGAATGCGCCGGCGGTGAAGCGAGCGGCGACCGAGGGCTATGGAGCCAGGATCGTCTCCTGCGAGCCCACCTTCCGGTCACGGGAGGACACCGTTGCCGCCGAAATCAAGCGCCGTGGGTTTACCCTCATTCATCCGTTCGACGACTGGAACGTGATCGCCGGGCAGGGGACGGCCGCGCTCGAGTTGTTCGAAGACGCCGGACCACTCGACGTGTTGATTTGCCCGGTTGGGGGCGGCGGCTTGCTCGCGGGGACGGCGCTTGCGGTCGAGGGCCGGTTGCCTGCGGTCTCGGTCATGGCCGGAGAACCGGCCAACGCCGATGATGCGCGGCGGTCGCTGGAAACGGGACAAATTCAGGTCTGCGCGGATCCGGCAACCATCGCCGACGGCCTGCGCACGACGTCGATCGGCCCGCGGAATTTCGCCGTGATCAACAGCCGCGTCAGCAATATCGTGGCGGTCTCGGAGCAGGAGATCGTCGAGGCGATGCGCTTCGTCTGGGAACGCGTCAAGATCGTCATCGAGCCGTCGAGTGCGGTCGCAGTCGCACCGGTCTTGAACAGGAAGATCGACGCCGGCTCGAAGCGCGTCGGCATCATCCTGAGCGGTGGCAACGTCGATCTCAGCTCTTACTTCACGGCGCTATCGAGTGGACTTCGCTAAGAGAAAGCCCGCGAAGCTCGTTCCGGCGAAGAAGGGCGCCTCTGGGCCCACGCGCGGGCTGATCGCGATTGGAATTGCAGCGACGGTTCTGACAATCGTTCCGGCCGCGTTCGCCGCTGCAACCAGCGGCTCGACAGCCGGCCCTGGCGGCTGGGTGATCACGCCGATCCACGTGCTCGGCATTCTGGACTTGCTGATCGTCGCCGTGCTTGTGCTGCGCGGGCTCGACGTGCCGCCTGGTGCTTTTTCTCGGTGCGGTTCCGCTTTTTCTGGCTGCGGGCCGGCCGGCGTCGATGGTGACCAAGCTCGCGAGTGAGATGGCCAACCCCGCCACGGTCGTGCCGATCTGCTCGGCGATGGGGTTTGCTTACGTTTTGGGGCTGACCGAATGCGACCAGCATCTCGTCTTGCTTCTCGTACGTCCCCTGCGGCGGATGCGCATTCTACTTGTTCCGGGCGGGATCGCCGCGGGGTATTTCATCAACACCACCATTGTGAGCCAGGCCGGGACCGCGGCGGTTCTGGGGCCGGTGTTGATTCCGCTGCTCCGCGCCGGTGGGCTGAGTGCGGCGGCGGCCGGCGCGGTGCTCTTGCTGGGATCGTCGATGGGGGGTGAGCTATTTAATCCCGGTGCCGTCGAGATCGCCAAGCTGGCGCAGCTCACGGCGAAGCCGGCGTCGGACGTCGTTGGGGGCATTCGCGGGCTCGATTTTCTGAGCTGCGGGGTGATTCTCGTGGCTTTCTGGCTGATGTGGCGCCGGCTTGAGCGAAGGGACGGCGAGCCGGCGGCCGCGATCGCGATCACGCCGGCAGACGATCAGCCTGCGCCGCCAGCAGAACAAGAACGCCGGCTCAATCTTGCCAAAGCCGCGGTACCGCTGTTGCCGATTCTCCTGCTCATGGTTGACTCGATGGCGGGCGAATACTCGGTGGGCCGTTACCTCCCGGGTCCGGCGCGGATTCTCGCCGCGATCTTGATCGGAGTGGCTGTGGCGGGGCTGACCAGCTTGGGGAAGAGCAGGGGCCTGGCGGGGACTTTTTTCGACGGGGCTGGTTACGCGTACACGCACATCATCTCGCTGATCGTGGTCGCATCAACGTTTGCGGCGGGGGTTGAGCTGAGCGGACTGATCGGGCTGTTGATCCGCGCGATCAGTGCATGGCCAGAGTCGGCACTCGTGGTGGCGCCCTTGGCTTCGTGGTTCCTGGCGTTTGTTGCGGGCACCGGTATTGCGCCGGCGGTGGCGATCATGGAGTTTTTCGTGCCCGCGGCGGGGCCGCTCGGGCTGGATCCGCTCCGACTCGGCGCCGTGACTTCACTGGCAGCCCATTTCGGGCGGACGATGAGCCCGGCCGCGGCGGTTGTGATGGTGGCGGCCCGGCTTTCCGGGGCGAAGCCGCGCGAGCTCATACGGTGCGTGGCTGGGCCGCTGTTGATCGGGTTAATGGTATTGATTGCGGCGGCGCTGTTGCGGGTTGCTTGAGAATTGGCATCGCTTGCACGCGGCGGGTCGGTCGGATCACGGGTGAATGCCGCCCTTCACCCCCCCTGGCCCTGGGGTGGCGAAGAGCCGGCTTATCGCCTGCATTGCTTTTCCCCGACTTTTTGTGCGCGTTCATCGCGCCCAGCGGCTGGTCCGCGTCGGAATTTCCCCGCTGGGTCGGTAGTGTCGATGTTAGCAGGCACCCCACATGGTACGGGCTCGAATGAAGACGCTTGACATGTCTGGCTCGGCGGCCTGACCGCGCTATAAACCATGCAACGTTTGCTGTGTTGAGTTTGACCGAGATGCTCGCGAATCCATTGGATCACGTCTTGGGTCTTAACTGACTCCAGCGCCTCTCGGATCGTGTCGGCTGTGAGTTGGCTAAAGATCGCCGGCAATGCCAGCAAGAGCCCGGTGAAACCCCTCTTCGATTGATTGCCTTCGATCTCCTTGAATTTCCCGAAGGCTGACTCGAGCACTTCGCTACTCCCCAGAAGATGCTCCCCCTTTTTAGCCTTTCGAGACTCGCCGTTGACAAATGTCACCAGTTCATCGCGTAGGTCTTGAGCCGGAGCACCGAGACTTAGCGGCTGGAACCGCTGCTTCAGATCCTTTGCCGAGCCACGGTAATGACCATTGCGGCGCACGAAGTCTTCTGTCACGTCGATCACTTGCTGCATCTCTGACCAATCGCGCAACGGCTCCTTGTAGCCACGCAACCATCCCAACTTCTCTTCCAGCCGTTCAGGGGTCATGAGTGACAGCACTACCGGGGGCAGCTCTTCGATTACGGTCAACGTCTCCCGCCCCCACCTAATTAGGTCGGCGAGGTTCATGAATCGTGCTTTCACGCGCTGGGAAGGAGGCACGAGGGAGGCCAATTCGGTCTGCTGCGTCTCAAATTTCGTTTGCGAAGCCTCGCTGGAGAATGCCTTCCAGGTCGGATCTTTCTCCAACCGCGCCTTAAGCAGGCATGCTGCCTTGTGGGTGATGTCGTAGATGCCGGCGGTGGCGGGATGTTTTTCCTGAAACAACGCCAAGCCACCGGCCAAGTCGCCACCGCAGTCGTGGACGATGGCCCGAGGAATGCCCGTCTTCGCCGCAGCTTTCAATTGTTCATAGACCACCTGCTTGTCGGATTTCACTACCGGAACCAGATCGATCACTTCCATGTCCGCCAGAGACAGGCTTTGTCCCGACGGCGGCAAATTGCGCAGTCGAATGCCCAAGATCAGCAGCGTTCGCTCCTGCCCAAGCTGCGTGGAATGATCGACGAGTAACACCCAGTCGTCCGCTGGTTGCTTGACGCGGCGCAGCAGGTGGTATCCCACGCGTAAGAGCCACCAGCGACCTGTCGACCAGTGGGGTGTTGCGATGATGTCGTCGAACGGTTCGTTCAGAATGGACATCACGCGTGCGACCGCCTGCAGCGATACGTTGGCCTTGAGCACCAGCAGGAGCGTCAAAATCACCTGTCCCAGCGAGTAATGGTGCCGGGCCACGGTCTGGGAGAAATGCTCCCGACTGATTCGTCCAGCCTTGGGAGGAGAGCCCTCAGCCAGTTCACCTTCTGCGGTGGAAGCACTTAAGTTTCTCAGCGCGGGGGGGAACGGCCGCACGAGAAGAACGTTCTGGTGTCGCCGGCCTTTGCTTGAGTGATGCTCGCCGCTCCTTGGCTATCTCTTTGGCGAGCTCTATAGCTTTACTCTTCCAGTGATCGCGTGAACGTCGCAGGTCTCTCAGTTCCATCCGATACTTCGTGGCCTTCTCCTTGAGTGCCATATACTTGGCCTTCCAGCACTCTCGACTCGCAAGAAAGTGCTGCACGAGCACCCGCGCCGGCGTCTTGAAACCCGAAAGATCACGCCATGACGAAACGCAGCAATCTTCCATGACTTAGCTCCTGGGCAGGCTCCTTCCTGTTTAGTGCCCAGAGAGCGCACCAAAAAAACGATTTTGTTGGAAGACCAGTTTTCTCATCGAAACTGGCTCTTTTCGCCACCCCACCCTGGCCCCCCCTTTGCAAGGGGGGGAAAGGAGAGGGCCCCCCTTTGCAAGGGGGAAAGGAGAGGGCCCTCCGTTGCAAGGGGGAAACGTGGGCGGGGTCGCTTTCGCGTGCACGCGGCGATTCGGACGGGTTTATATGCTCAGCAACTTGCGGGCTTCCGCGACGCCGGGCGCGGGGTAGCCAAATTCGCTGGCGGTCACGCGCGCCAGGCCGGCCAGATGGTTCCAGCGGAAGGCGGGGCGGCCGGCGGCGAACTCTTCGGTCACGGTGCGGTAGTATTTCTCCGCGTGCAGCGCGCCGTCTTCGCTGATTGCATAGCCGAGCAACAGGTCGAAGACCGGACGGGCGGGGCGGCCGAGCTCGCCGTAACGATGCACCAGGGCGAAGGCGTGAACCTGGTCCTTGGCCTTGATCGCGGTTTCGGTCTCGGCGAGCAATTCGTCGGGTGCGACCGACATCACTCGCTCGCGATGTTCGGCGAAAGGATAGGGCTTTGCGTTCAGGCCGCCTGTTTGCCCGGCGGTGTGATAGGCGCCGACGATCATGCTGGCCATCGTGTTGCGGCGGTTGCTCACTCGCGCGATGTTGCGCCAGGCGTTGGCTGCGTCTGACGCGTGCACACCGACCGAGGCGCCGTGGACGCTGCCAATCGGCTTGGCGTCGGAGTCTGCCTTCTTGCGGCCAGGGTCGTGAAGCACAAGCTGATTGGCAGCCAAGGAGATCGCTTCGCCCACGGCCTCGGCCGAGAACCCCTCGGCGAGCGCCTGGGCGACGGCTTCGGCAGCCTGCTGGCGGCTCGACGCGTAGATCGTGTGGCTGAGCTCTTCGATCCACTTGTCGCTCGCCTCTCGATGCTTCGAAGAACCATCGAGCAGGCCCTTGGTTTCAAGCAGCTTGGGCAGCAGCGGCACGTAACGGGTCGTTCTTGGCGTTGCGTTCTTCGTCGCAACAGAATCGGACCGACTGGCGCAGCAGCGTGGTGGCATTCTCCTTGCCCGCCAGATCGAGCAAGCTCCAGGCCCGCCATGCCAGAACCACGCGGTGGACGTTGACGTTGTCCTGAACGAGGTACTGAAGGTCGTTGTACGCCTCGGTGAGGGACTTCTCGGTCAAGGCTGCGAACATGCGCTCGGCGCCCTCATAATCACGCCGTCGTGTCGCTTCGCGCAGCGACTCGGCGCCACACAGGCCCGCGGAGAACTCTGCGGGAGCAATCGCGTGCAGCGCCTCGTGCGAATGGCCCCCCATGTGCTGGATGTGGTTGGTGTTGCGATAAAACACCTTCAAGATCGGGAGGGCTTTCTGCGAGTCGGGCAGCTCGCGCGACATTTCGTACGCCGGCACGAGAGCCATCACGGTGTGATATCCCTCGTAATCTTGGCCGCCGAAGGTGCGGGCATTTGCCAGTGCGGCCGCTGCGACCAGCCGGCTGAATTCCTCACCGGATTTGATGCGGTCGACGACGGCCGGCAGGAGGCGTTCGATCGGGGTGTCTTGCATCAGGGCGACAAGCGGCTCGATTGGCCCGAAGGTCAGACGGCTGGCCGAGTCGTCCGCCAGGGCTGCGGGAGCCAATCCCAGATCTTCAGCGACGACCTGGCCCACGCTGGCGAGCAGCATGCCCCGGCCCACGTTCGCGAGGAACTCACGGCGGTGACTGCGATTCATGGTCGTTCTCCCTTTGCTCTGGTCGAGAAACATGAGGGGGGTCACTCGACCTCCCTCCCGGTCCTGATTGATTAACGCCGCCATGTTACACGACTTTGGGGCGCGATGCCTCCGCGGTTATTTCAGCCGGCGTGATCGCGTTACCAGTACCAGACCGGAAAGTGCCAGCAGCGTGCCGGAGACGACTGCCATCAGAATGAGGGTTCCGCGCAGGCCCTCGCGGGTGCGGGAGACGTCGCGGTCCAGCGGGCGAATGATTTCGAGCACGCCGCCGACCTCGCCGACCTTCCAGTCGCGCTTGGTGCTGTTCGTGTCATTATTGTGGCAGTTGATGCAGTTCGCGTCCATGCGCCGGGCGGCCGCATAGCGCAGCGAGGGGCGGTCCTTGTAGACTTCGAACCGGTAGAACGGGTCGTCCGGTTTCTGTCGCAGTCCGTCCAGAGCGTCGCGCTCGAATGGGTCGTGGGGTCCTCCATCTTTGCGTGATCGGAACGGATGGTCGCTATAGAGACGCACGAGCATGCCCGACTTGCTGCGCTCGCCGATTCGCTGGCCTGACTCGATCAGGAACACGACCGGCAGCGGAATGGCCCCTTTCTTGGTGGCATAGTCGTGCGTGACCACGATTCCATGCGGCTGCACCCGGTCGACGACTTCCGACGTGTAAAACGCATTGACCACCTCGAGCATCTCGGCCTGCTGAGCGGCGCCCTCGAGCGCAGTCGACTGCACAAGCTGTTCGGAAAGCGTCGAAAGATGCCAGAGGCCGACGGCCGAGCCGAGTGAGACCGCCGCCAGCAGGCTCGCTGCGAGCGGGTTGCGCAGGAACCATCGCTTCATCCGTTCCGGCCAGCCTATCGGCCGCGCGCGGATGGGCTCGGCGTTCAAATAGCGGCGCAGGTCTTCGGCGAGCTCTTTCGCCGACGGATACCGCCGGGCCGGCGACTTGGCCATTGCCTTCAGGCAGACGGTCTCGAGATCGCGCGGGATCTTGTCGTTGAGCTGCCGGGGAGGGCGAGGCTCGTCCTCCATGACCTGCAAGATCAGCATGCGGCGATTGCCCCGGAATGGCCGTTCGCCGGTCAGAAGCTCGTAGAGAACGACGCCCGTGCTGTAAATGTCGGTGCGCACGTCGACCCGGTGCGATTCTCCACGAGCCTGCTCGGGTGACATGTAGGCGGGGGTGCCAAGCACCTGCCCGTCCTGGGTCATGACGGTGTCTTCGGCTTCGCGCTTGGCCAGGCCAAAGTCCATCAGGTGCGGGCGGCCGTCGTCGTCGAGCAGGATATTGGCGGGCTTGATGTCACGATGGATCACGCCGTGGGCGTGGGCACAGTCGAGGGCGTCGCAGACGGCGGCGATCAGTTCGGCCGAGTCGCGAAACGGAACCGGGCCGGCGGCCAGGCGCGACACTGAGGGTCGTGCCGTGGACGAATTCTTCGACCAGGTAAAACGTGCCGTCGTCGGTCTGACCGGTCTCGTGGATCGTGATGATTCCGGGGTGCTTGAGCTGGGCCGCGCTTCTCGCCTCGCGCAGAAACCGGGCGGCATCTTCCTGACTGGCGAGGTGGCCGGCTCGGGGAATCTTGATGGCGACCTGCCGGCCGAGCTCGGTATCGCGCGCCCGGAAGACATACCCGAACGAGCCCACGCCGACCTGCTCGAGCAGCTCAAATCGGCCCAAGCTGCGCAGAGTTCCGGCCTCTGACAGCCACGCCGCCGCGCCGGCCATTTCCCGAGAGAGTCGCACCCTGGCGAGCAGGGCATCAGGCACCAAGTCGAGGCTCACTGACTTTTCGGGGCTGAGACACCGCAAACCGGAGAGCAACGGGTCTGGGACCTCGTCGAACCCTTGCAAGATGAGATCGCAGGAGGCACATTTCTCGATATGGCCAGACAGCCGGGCGAGCTCGGGGCGCGGCAGATCGCCGACGGCGAAGCGTTCCAGCTCGGCTCGACCCGGGCAATCCGTCAGGTCCATGGCTCGACCCCGCGTGCCATTCCCGTCTCGGGCTGGGTTTTACTCGATGTGCGGGCGGGCGCAATTTTGCCACACTCGCTGCAAAGACCCGAACTCATTATCGTTGATGGTGGGTGTTCTGGCCACCTGTGTATTCCGGCATCGAGTGCGACCATGATCCACGTCGACCAAACCGGTTCGAGCCAACACGAACCGCCGTCCTCGGGCGCGACTTCGCGGAGCTTGCTGGAACGAGTGAAAGCCGATGACAGCGCGGCATGGGAAACCCTGGTCGGGCTTTATGGTCCTTTCGTTTATCGCTGGGTGAGGCGCTGGGATATTTCCGAACACGAAGCCGCGGACGTTTTTCAGGACGTGTTTCAGTCGCTCGCGAAGAACATCGGTGGGTTTCGGAAAGAGACTGCCGGAGATACGTTCCGAGGCTGGCTGCGCCGGATCACGGATAACAAGGTGCGCGATCATCTGCGCAAGCTCGGGCGGCAGCCGGGTGGAGAAGGGGGGACGGAAGCCCAGCTTCGGCTGGCAAGTCTGCCAGGGCCAAGCTTCCGCGAGGGCGACGAATCCGCGAGCGAGCATGAGCAGGCTGGGCCGCTCCGCGCGGCGGTCGAATTGATTCGGAGCGAGTTCGAGACACGCACCTGGCAGGCATTCTGGCTGACGGCCGTTGAAGGCAAATCGCCCGTAGAGATCGCCGGCGAGCTGGAAATGAGCGCGGGCGCCGTGCGGGTGGCGAAATCGCGCGTGCTCAAGCGGCTGCGTGAAGAGCTCGGCGGGCTCTGAAGCAGCGATGACCTGGCTCACAATGCTCGTAAAGGAGATGCGCGTACGGATTTGCGCGTGCGGCTGGTGGACTACAAAGTTTTGTAAAGCCATTACAAATAAGTGGATTGCGGGCTTTCGGAAAGATAGTCTGGTAGTCAGCGATGCATCTGGGACCACGGGTCTACCGCGAGGGGTCTCAGGCTGAGCGAGAATTTCATCGAGGCGCTACTACCGTTTCTGTGTGCGCGATTGGCCCAAGCGGGCTGACGACCGACGAGGTTGTGCGCGAACGCGATGACATCACCCGGCCCTTTTGTGGGCCACATTCGACAGGAGTGACGCCATGATCGACCTAACGTTCCGTGCCGGCCGGTTTTCCGGGCTTCTTCGATTTCGCTTCAAGAGGAGCACGCGTGCGTGTCGTCGTCGTCGGAACGACGGACAGGCGTCGTCGGTTCCGGCGGAAGTCTCGCTGCTGGAACCGCGCTGCCTGATGTCGGGAAACGTTGTGAAGGGCGGCCATGCGGCCTGCGCACAAGGTCGAGCAGCAGGCAAAAAGCGGTCCTGACATCATCAATTTTGCCGGTTATGAATGGTATACAAACTACCATCACAACCTGGACAGCGGGTACTACAATAACGGGCAACAGTGGGCTCCGCAGAACGCGACTGTCGTGAATGGCCAACTGCATTTGACACTGAAGGACGCGACCGTCGACAACAAGTACAGGGCCTTGTCCTCTTCGGAGGCGGTGCTTGTGGCGACGAGCTCCGGCCAGCCGTTCAATCCCGGGTATGGCACCTACCTGGTTTCCGCGGAGACGGCGGGGAGCTTCAATCGATTGGCCAATAACAACGGCGCGATATTCGGCGCGTTCACCTATGAGGGTTTGCGCGGCAACGGCCGACTCGCGGGAGACAGGATTACCGGTGTCCCGGCGAACGTTCTCGCGACGCTCAAGCCAGGGTTTACCGTCGCTGGTGGAGTCGCCATCAACGATAGGTATATGCCGTTTTTTGCGCCGGGTACGAGCATCAGGGAGATTCAAGGCGGGACGATCATTCTGAACCAATCAGCGATCTTTACTCCGTCGGGAGACCACACCATTTACTTTGCGGATAACACTGTCGTCAACTCACACCGCGAGCTGGATGTGACCGAAACCAGTCGATTCGGTGTTCCAAGCGATCCCAACAATTCCCAGTTTACCTTGCAGCCCCACGGTTCGAACCCGAAGAATGTGCACCGCTTCTTCATGCCGGAGCAAGGCCAGATCACAGTTGTGATGAACTGGAAGGGAGCGAACCAACCCGTCACCTTCTCCGAGTATGCGGGCTTGTACAACCTGAGTAATTTGCCGGCGAGTGCGACCTATTCCTGGACCACTCCGCCCGACCTGAACGATTTTATTCCGAACTCATCGCTCCAGACGTTCCATCTGAATTTGTGGAGACAGCACTGGAACTCGAAGATTCCCAATCCCAGGCCCGACGAGGTCACGGTCACGAACTTTCAGTATGTTCCGCTTTCTTAGGATTCGCACCGCGCGGCACGAATTGCGGCGATTTTCGGTCTCACTCCACGCTGAACACGGCGCTAGACGGAGGCGGGTCATCGATGCGAATCTCGTTCGACGTCGATGACACGCTCGTCTGCGGTCCGCCAGTCCCCTCGGAGCAGTTCGTCTCCCGGTGGCGGCGATGGCTCTACCGTGGTCTCTCCTGACGACCTGCAATGGACTGCTCGCGTGCTGGAGGCAGTGGATGGCCGCTCGCAGTTGAAGTCGCGCTCAAGCTGATCCCGATCGCCGAATGGGTTACAATAGCGGGAGTCGCACTTCTCGCACCAAACCGGAGATGCAACGTGGCCGATCAACATTCTTTCGACGTGGTCAGCGAGATCAACCACGCGGAGATGCACAACGCGATCGTGCAGGCGCAGCATGAAATCGCGGTGAGGTTCGACTTCAAGGGGACACGCGCGTCGATCGACTTCGATAAGAAAGAGAACGAGGTCAAGCTCGAGGCTGACCACAAGGGTCAGCTCGACACCGTCGTCCAGATCGTGAAAGAAAAGATGGCGCGGCGAAATGTGCCTGTTGGAGCACTTCGGCGCGGCAAGATCGAAGACGCGTCGCACGATACGGTGCGCGAGACCCTTACGCTCCATACCGGCATCGAAACCGACGACGCCCGCAAGATGATCAAAGAGATCAAACAGCTCAAGATCAAGGTGCAGGCCCAGATCATGGAGGACAAGATCCGGGTCACGGGCAAAAAGATCGACGATTTGCAAGCGGTGATCGCGCATTTGAAAGCGCATGGACCGGAATACCCGCTTCAGTTCGTCAATCTTGCCTGACTGACAGGATGGAGCCGACACGCACAAACTTGGCCGCGCGGCTGCCTGCCTCACTACAGAGCCGTGACTCGCTCGCCCGATCTACATACTGACCCGGGGCCGGAGTGGCTCGGGGCCGGTCTGTCTACTTTCGTCGCGGGGCGCCTCGAGGATCTCTGGAGAGAAGAACATGGGCTTCTGGAATGGCCGAGTCACGTTCACCCGGTATCGAGTTAGCGGCGATCGTCCCCTTCCGTTTGGCGAAGAGGCGCTGGAACGCATCAAGGAGCATCTGGTCGGCGTGCACGGTTCTAACGCATCTGCCGATGGCGTGAACTCGGGATGGGCCGGCGGCGATCACGTGCTCGACCTGAACATCGACCTGGGCAAGAACGTCGTCGACGATGCGATTCACCTGGCCATGCGGATTGATACGGACAAGATTCCATCGGCCCTGTTGCGCGCTTACACACAGATCGAGATCGATGCACTCGCGCAGGCAAACCCCAGCGGCGTCGCGACCAAAGCTCAGCGCCAGGAGGCCAAGGAGATTGCGCAGAAGCGTGCCGAGGCCGAGGCCGCCGACGGGCGGTTTCGCCGACTCAAGCATCATCCTGTGCTCTGGGACGGACGCACCAATACTCTGTACGCCGGAACGACGAGCGCAAGCGTGCTCGAGCGGCTGCTCGTACTCTTCCGCGATACGTTTGACCGCGACCTGGAGCCGATTACTTCCGGCACCATTGCCCAGGCCCTTTCCGACGATCCCGCCGGAGATGCGGGTCTGCTGGCAGCGAGTTTTGAAAACGGCCGGTTCACGACCAGCATCGAGAAGGGCAGCGAGCCTTCGATTATGGTCTGGTCGGGCGATGACCAAACTGGCCTCGACTACCTGGGGAATGAGTTTCTGGTATGGATTTGGCATATGCAGCAAAGCGCAGGCGGAAACATCAAGCTGGGAGACGGCTCGGATGTCAGCGTGATTCTGGCGAAGACGTTGACGCTGGATTGTCCGCGAGGTGAGACGGGTCGCGATCAGCTCGCCGATGAAGCGCCCACGCGTCTGCCGGAAGCAATGCGCGCGCTTCAAGCTGGAAAGCTTCCCCGCCGGGCGGGGATGATGCTGGTGCGTCAGGGTGCGGACTATGAGCTGACGATTCAGGCCGAGAGCTTCGCGGTTTCAGGGTTGGGCTTGCCCAAGCCGGAGGGCGGAAGGATCTCGCCGCATGAATTCCGGATCGCCAGGCTGGAGAGTCTGCGTCACTTGACCGAAACGCTTGATCTGTTGTTCGCGGCCTATCTCGATCGCCGGACGTCGCGGAAGTGGCCCGAAGAGCTGCGGCGCATTCGCGGGTGGTTGCACGAGGCCGCGTGAGTTGGTTGCGGAGCTTTCATGAGCCACACGACCGCTGAATCGCTGGCGCCTTCCATGGCGGTGCCGCATTCGGCCTCGAACCGCAACGGCTTTCTCGATCTTTTTCTCATCAGCTTCTTGCTGCTTTTTCTTGAGCTTGCTTCGATTCGCTGGTTCGGCGGCACCGTCATCTTCTTGTCGTACTTTACCAATCTTGTACTGCTGGGCTGCTTCCTCGGAATGTCGGTCGGATGCCTGGCCGCATCCTCACAGCGCGACTATGTTTCCTGGACACTGCCGCTCTTGCTCCTGGGGGTGCTGCTCTCGTGGCTCACAACAGCGCTCCACGGCGTCTTCGGCAAGGTGCTGATTGACGTAGGCGGCCAGGGATCGCCGCAGCAGGTCTTTTTCGGTATTCAGTATCGGGCACGCGATCCGGGCACGTTCATTGTTCCGATCGAGGCCGTGGCCGCGGTCTTCTTCTTGATCGTCGCGCTAACGTTCGTGGGACTCGGCCAGGAGATGGGCCGGGTGCTCAACTCGATCCCGAATCGCTTGTCGGCCTATACCGCCAACGTGATCGGCGGTCTGGCCGGGATCGTCGTCTTCGGTCTCATGTCTGAGTTCCGCACGCCGCCGGTGGTGTGGTACGCGACATCGGCTCTGCTCGTGTTTCGGTTCCTCCGGTCGTACTCGGCAGCTCAGATCATCTGCGCGGTCGCGCTCGTCACCACTCTGGCTTTTGTCTCGTACCGCGACAGCACGAAGCTCATGACGATCTGGTCGCCCTATTACAAGATCTCATATAGCCCCCAGCGCGGAACGCTGGTCGCAAACGGCGTCGGCCACCAGGTGATGGCCAATGTCCTCGAAACGGGTGGCGCTTATATGCTGCCCTATTTGCTCAACCGCGACTCGGGCCGCCCGGCGTTTGGCGACGTGCTCGTGATCGGCTCAGGCACGGGCAACGACGTTGCCGCGGCCCTGGCCGTGCGCAGCCGCCACGTCGATGCCGTCGAGATCGAACCGGTCATGAGCGAGATCGGCCGGGAAGACCACCCCAACGACCCCTATTCTTCGCGGCGCGTCTCGATCAATCTGACGGACGGCCGCAGCTTTATTCGCAACGCGCAGAAGTCGTACGACCTCATTGCCTTTGGCCTGGTCGATTCGCTCGTCTTGCATTCGGGCTACTCCACATTACGGCTCGAGGATTTCCTTTTCACCAAAGAGGCGTTTCGCGACGTTGCAGCGAAGCTGAATCCCGACGGCGTCTTTGTCTTGTACAACTTCTACCACCGGGGCTGGATCGTGGGCCGGGTCCAGAAGATGCTCGAAGAAGTCTTCGGCACCGAGCCCCTGGTGATCCCCCTGCCTCATACCGACGCGATCACCTCGAGCGGAACGGCCGGCAGCGGCGTCACGTTCTTGATTGCCGGCAAGCCGGGGAGCAAGACGCTCGAGGCCATCCGCGGCAAATTCCGCGAGAAGTCGCGGTTCTGGCTCAGCGAGCGGCCCAGGGATAACGAAAAAATCAATGGCTTTGCCCAAGAGCCGCCGCAGGTCGCCGGAGTTGCTCCAAACCGCTGGCTCTTGATTGCTCCCTGTCGCGTCGAGGCGACGGGGATCTCGACAATGGCCACCGACGACTGGCCCTTTTTCTACCTGCGCGACCCGATCATCCCTTTCTTGAACTTGCGCGGGATGGCGATCGTTGCCGCGCTTTCGCTCGTGCTACTCATCGCGTTCGCTCCTGTCCGGACACTACGCCCAAATGGGCGGATGTTCTTCCTGGGCGCCGGTTTCATGTTGCTGGAGACGAAGAGCGTCGTGCACATGGCCCTCCTCTTCGGCTCGACGTGGTACGTCAACTCGATCGTTTTCTTCGCGATCCTGGTCATGATCCTCTTGAGCAATCTTTATGTGTTGGTGAACAAACCGCGCCGGCTCTGGCCGTGGTACGTGCTCTTGATTGCTGCACTACTGGTTAATGCCTTTGTCCCGATGAGCGCATTCTTGAACCTGCCAGGAATCACGAAGGTCGCGGCATCATGTGGCGTCGTCTTCGTGCCAATCTTCTTTTCCGGCGTGATCTTTGCCGCGGCGTTCCGTGATAGCCGGCATCCCGACGTTGATTTCGGCTCGAATATCGCAGGCGTCATCCTGGGCGGCCTGTGCGAGAACCTCTCGCTCATCATCGGCTTTAGCCACCTGACCCTGGTGGCGGCGGCAATCTATCTGCTGTCATGGTGCCTGCGCGGGCGACTGGTGATCGGCGGCGCCACGCCGACGGTAACCGGGGTGTGACGAGGCAGGCGATTCGTTGAACCAGTCGGATGCACCGGCCGCGCTCCTCGGTTATTATGAGTCCTGCTCCATCACGAAGGTGCAGGGCGACGCCGGACATGGGCTATCCGCCTCGGACCATCCGCCGCGACATTCGGGTCTTCATCAGCGCGGTGACGCGCGAGTTAGGCTCAGTGCGCAAGCTCGTGAAGCGCGGGCTCGAGGACAACGACTATCACGCGGTCAAACAGATAACTTCCCCCCGGATTACCGCGACCTGGTGGCCAAGCTGCGCGAGCGGATCAACTCGTGCGACGCCGTGGTGCACATCGCCGGCCTGTGTTTTGGGGCCGAGCCTCCCGAACGCCCCGCCGGCGCCCCCCGGCGCAGCTACACACAGCTCGAATACGACATCGCCGTCGAGCTGGGCAAGCCGGTCTATGTATTCATTACCGGCGCCGAGTTCCCGGCCGACTCGCACGAGCCCGAGCCGCCCGAGCTTCGGGATTTACAAGCGGCCCATCGCCATCGCCTGATTTCGAGCGGCCAGGATTTTAACCCGTCGGAGTCAATCGAGCAGCTCGATCAGAAGATCCGCAGCTTGCAGCTCAAGGTCGAGCGGCTTACCGATGAGATCCAGCAGGTCGACCAGAAAATGGACGTCCACGGCGGCCGGTTGCGGCGGTGGCTGGTCGCCGTGGCGGTCCTGGTCGTCGCCGCGTTGGGCACGCTGGCTTAGGTCGGATGGCGGCAACAGGTTGAACACCTGGCGCACGAGCAAGAGCAGGCGAAGCAGCAGGCGGAGCGCGAGAAGCAGGAACGCGAACGCGCGGCGGCCGAAGCGGCTCGCAAGGAAGCTCAGACGATTCTGCAGGTCCAGCAGGAATTCGCCGAGCGGTTCCTTCAGCAACTGTTGATGAACAAGGAGATCCAGGCGGAGGACGCCCGGCAGCGTGCTCTGAAGGAGTTACCAGGGCTGGTCGAGCTTCCCCTGGCGGAGATCCAGTCCCTTATCGATCGCAAGATCGCGCCACGAGCCACCGCGAAGAGTCTCTCTGCTCTCGAGCGGGCACGCGCGGCCCTGGCCCAGGCGAACTACGACGAGGTATTCCAGGCGGCGGACGACCAGAAGCAGCAGGGCCGCGAGCTGGCGATGCTGGAAGGAACAGCGGCCCTGGCTCGGTTTCGTGAATCGCCCAAGCCGGAATGGAACACACGCGCACTCGCCGCGTTCCAGCGAGCCATGGCCCTGGCCGACCCGAATTCGCCGACGGACTGGCAAGCCTGGACCGACGCTGCGGTATCGGCCAGTTCGGTGCTGTATGATCTTGCCCGTTATGCCGAAGCCGAGCCGGTCTTTCGCCGCGACCTGGACATCTTCGAGAAATCGTACGGACCCGATCACCCCAACGTCGCGAGGGACCTCAACAACCTGGCGTCGTTGCTCCAGGCCACCAATCGCCTATCGCAGGCCGAGCCGCAGTATCGTCGCGCCCTGGCCATCGACGAGAAATCGTACGGCCCCGGCCACCCGATCGTCGCGATCCGCCTCAACAACCTGGCGTTGTTGTTCCAGGCCACGAATCGCCTGTCGGAGGCCGAGCCGCTCATGGCACGCGGCGTTTGCGTCCTCTGTCGATTCCTGCGATCGACGGGCCACGAACATCCGAATCTGCGTCTCGGACTCGAAAACTACCGCCAACTGCTCACCGAGTTGAAGCTGGCCGTGCCCGAGATCGCCAGGCGGATCAAAGCGGCGACGGAGGCGACGGACAAGCTGCCGCCGATCGTCCCCGAGGTAGAGCGACTCCTCGGACCGGCCAAACCGGTCGCGGACGTGTTGATATCCCTCGATCGCCAATACAGGGAGCAGGGCAAGCCGCGTGTCTATTACCTCAAGCCGGACGAACCGATCGCGCCACACCTCGATGAGCTGCTCCGGCCCGGTGCGGATGAATTCAACGCCCAGGCGGTCCGGGCCTTCCGCAAAGGTGCTCATGCCGACGCGGTGGTGCTGTCGGAAGCCGCGCTGGAGGTATTGGTCGGCCAACCCGCGCAAGCGCCGGCCAAGCTCACGGCACGTATGAATTGCGCGGCGGCATTGCGCGAACTGGGACAGATCACACAGGCTAGCGACGAGCTTGTCAGGTTGATCCCTGAGCTCGACCAAGCCCCGGCACCGGGATCGACGACGAAGGGACGAGCCCGTTACCATCTCAGTCTCTGCCAGTGGCGCCTGGGCGATCGGGATTCGGCAAAGCGATCGGCGAAAACGTCGCTGGCCGCCTACGATGCCGCGCCGAAAGCAGGCACGGTCGATCCCGCGCTCCACCGGCAATCGGAAGAATTGCTCGCCGCTCTGAAGGCGGGCGGGGACCCTCCGCCCCTCGCCAAGATCGACGCCCCCGCCGCGCTCGAAGCCGTCCGCGCTCGCAGTCGAGCCTGCGCCTGCGCTCGCCAAGCAGCCCCTCAACCAGAAGGCGGCTCCCCTGCTCGACCAGTTCCTCGGCCGGGCCCGGTCCACGCACGAGGTCTTCGACACACTCGATCGACAATACCGCGAGCAAGGGAAACCCGCAGTCTGGTTCTTGCCGCTCGATCAGCCGATCGGGCCGCACCTCGACGAGCTGTTGGGCAAGCCAACGAGGTAGGGGCCGGTTGGGACATTGCTCACGATTCACCGTTCTCACTGGTCGGGAGAAAGTCGAGCAAGAAAACTACAGCGGCGACCGTCTTTTAGCGATGAAACTGGAATTGGCCCGGTTTCGACTCCGCTGCGCAACGATCGCCGGTCTCGTTAAAGCGAGATAAGGGCGAGCCGGTGGTTCTCGATCTGATGTCTGACTACGAACGCCGAAACCCCATATTCGATTGCCAGATCGTTGATCTCATCCTCTCCGATCATTGCCCTTGACAGGTCGCTTTTCAGCATTTGATAGGGCGCGAGAAACTCAGCGGCAAACGCGCGATTCATCTGCTGCCGATCAGTTCATAGCCCGGACACCACTGCAAAGCGGCCAGCGGGCGACGTCAAGTGCTCGAACAGCGCGCGGCAGAATGCAAACTGACGCGAGTCGGTCCGCTTTTTCTCGATAAGAAACTTTGGATTGTGTCGTTGGTTTGATCCAGTCAGTGCATCCAGAAATCGGCACTCGCCGGATTCCGGTAGCAGGCAGTGGTCGAGTTGATCAATACTCAGGTGCCCGGCCAATTCGTCGAGCGAATGTGATTTCCAGGTTCCACCGTTCAAATTCGCTCGCAAGGCTGCTGCGAACTGGTAGCCGGTCTCCCAAGAATTCGAACCCCTCATAAATGGCGGTGCCTGACTTCGCAATCCTCTAAGTGCATCGACGTTGTCGGGATCTGATGCGATCGACTCAGAAGCAGCGGCCAGCGCGGATGTCTGACTGGCCAATCGATCAACGGTCGCCAGGGACAGAAAGTCGTTGAGAAGCTCGGGACGAATTCTACGTGGGACGTTGAGGATCTCCGCCTCCAGTTGATTGTCAACCGCATATGGGTCCGTGCCAAGCCGTGCCGCTGCATGACAGAACTCCTGCTCGTCCGCATCCGCTTTCTGAATTGCCAGCCACTGTTCGTGAAGCGTTGTTCCTGGAAGCCCCATGTCGTCGAGTCGCGCGACAACTGCATTCACAAAGTCCCTCAGGGTCGCTTCAAACGCGTCCCCAGACAAAACTGCGTGTCCACTAGCGAGAAACTTGATCTCGGCGTCGGGCATGTCGAGCGATTCCCACCGGGCCCCGACGTCTTCCCCGACCGTCGCGAAACGGAGTGACGGCAGAACAAATCCTTCACGCGCCCAACGAAGATTGTGTCTGCGATCGAACTCGCGAGTTTCCCCAGTGCCCGGGCGGCTCGGCTTCCGATTGCAGAAACCACCAGTTATCGGCCAGCCACTCGGCCAGCGGAAACAACGGAAGGAATATACTGGTTCGAACCGACTTTGTTCGTCTATCCTGCAACTCAGTGACTGGATTGTCGTCAACCAGGATTGACAGCGACGCCCATGTCGCGCAGTTCCTCACCTCTGGCTCCGGCCGGATCCTGCCAATCGAAATCAAAGCGGAGGTTGCTCATGGAACCGATCAATTCACACGTCCCAGTCAAAATCGTCGATTTCATCCGGCCATTCTTCGGGCTTTAACTCATATCCCTTATACTGCCCAAGGACGCGATTCACGAGACGTGCTTCGTAGACAATGTTTCCAATCTTGCACCACGCATACCGCGGAAAGTCGCATTCCCAGGGACCGCCGAAACACTGAACCTCAAACGCATGTTGCAGCCAATGTTGAATCTCAGGCAGGCGGTCAGCGAGCCGCCGTGTCACATTTGGTCGCGTCTCCGTGAGGTCTCGGTCCTCCGGCAAACGATGGCCCGGTCTTGTGCTCCGGACTCCCGACATAAGTGACGCGCAAGGCCAGCCCCGACGCGTCAATGCCTTCAGGTGGTGGCTGAACGAATCGAGGCTGCGGTCGTTTTCGGCGAGGAGCACGCACGGAATTGGCGTTTGGTTTCTTCGGAGGACAGAGGACGTACTCGTGACAATCACCGACAAGTATTTTAGTCCGCCGCTTCCATGAAGCAATGCTGCGACCCGAGACACTGTCGGAGCCGTTGCCACGTCGTGGTCCTCCTCTTGCTGAATCTCGCCATCGCCTGCTAAGATTCTCTCCAATTCACCGGGCCGCGCCGCTTCAGCATAGACCATCGAGGCGAGCGCGGCCCCGTCTACGTCTGCGTCCGTTCGCAATGAGGCCGTTTGCCCTTTACGATCACCCTGAAACGCCACCTCCGAGAAAGCTCATCCACTTTGCCCAAGCGAACGGATATCCACAAGATTCTGATCATCGGTGCGGGGCCTATCGTCATCGGCCAGGCGTGCGAGTTCGACTATTCGGGAACGCAGGCTTGCAAGGCTCTCCGCGAAGAGGGCTTTGAAGTCGTGCTCGTCAACTCGAACCCGGCCACGATCATGACCGATCCGGACATGGCCGACCGGACGTATATCGAGCCGATCACCATCGACGTCATCGAACAGATCCTCGCCGTCGAGAAACCGGACGCGGTTTTGCCGACCCTGGGTGGGCAGACTGCGCTCAACGTCGCATTGCAGCTTCATGAGACAGGTGCTCTTTCCCGTCACGGCTGCGTCTTGATCGGCGCTGATGCGGAAACGATACGCACAGCGGAAGATCGAGAGCTTTTCAAACGCGCAATGGAAGCGATCGGCCTGGAATCGGCCGCAGAGCGCCTGGCGCACAACCTCGACGAGGCCCGCCAGATCTGCATCGAAGTCGGGCTGCCGAGCGTCTTGCGGCCCAGCTTCACCATGGGAGGCTCTGGAGGCGGGATCGCTTACAATCGTGAGGAATTCGACCGCATGGTCGCGAGCGCTCTCGAGCTCTCCCCCATTCATTCCGTCCTGATCGAAGAGAGCGTCATCGGCTGGAAAGAGTTCGAAATGGAGGTGATGCGCGACTGCGCCGACAACAGCGTCATCGTCTGCTCGATCGAGAACTTCGATCCGATGGGAGTCCACACCGGCGACAGCATCACCGTTGCGCCCGCTCAGACACTCAGCGACAAGGAATACCAGCGGATGCGCGATGCCTCGCTGGCAATCCTCCGGAAAATCGGCGTGGAAACGGGCGGGTCCAACGTCCAGTTCGCGGTTCATCCCCAGACCGGCAGGATGATCGTCATCGAGATGAACCCGCGGGTCAGCCGATCGAGCGCACTGGCGAGCAAGGCGACCGGGTTTCCCATCGCCAAGATCGCCGCCAAGCTTGCTGTCGGTTTCAGGCTGGATGAGATCCAAAACGATATCACCCGCGAGACTCCGGCTTGTTTTGAGCCCACAATCGATTACGTGGTGACGAAAGTGCCGCGCTGGGCATTCGAGAAGTTTCCGGAGGCCGTTCCGGCGCTCACGACGCAGATGAAGTCGGTCGGCGAGGTGATGGCGATCGGCCGCACGTTCAAGGAATCGCTGCAGAAAGCGTTGCGGGGGCTCGAAACCGGCCGGTTCGGCCTCGGGTGCGACAGCAAGGACTTGCGTGGTACGGCCCGCGAGCCCAAACTGCACGAGATCACGAGCAACCTGGCGACGGCCAACCCCGAACGCGTGTTGTGGATCCGTTACGGAATGCTCGCGGGGCTCTCGGTTGACCAGATCCACGCGCTCACGGGCATTGATCCCTGGTTTCTGGCCAACATCGAGGAGCTGATCTCGCTGGAAGAACGGCTTCGCCGCTTTAATAACGCCGACGACGCCGGGCACGCGCTGCTTTTTGAGGCGAAACAGAACGGCTATTCCGACCGGCAGCTCGCCACCTTGTGGAATTCGACCGAGACCGAGGTCCGGCGCGATTGCCGGCGCCGGGGTATTCGTCCCGTGTTCAAGCTGGTGGATACTTGCGCGGCCGAGTTCGCGGCGGTGACTCCTTATTACTATTCGACCTATGAATCCGAAGACGAGGCGACCACCGGCGAGAAGCCCAGGGTTGTGATCCTGGGTGGTGGCCCCAACCGCATCGGGCAGGGCATCGAGTTCGATTACTGCTGCTGCCAGGCGGCTTTCGCACTGCGGCAGAGCGGCTACGAAGTGGTGATGGTCAACTCGAATCCCGAGACGGTCAGCACCGATTACGACACGTCGGATCGACTCTTTTTTGAGCCGCTCACCGTCGAGGACGTTCTCAACGTCTGCGACAGCGTGAAACCGATGGGGGTGATCGTGCAGTTCGGAGGGCAGACGCCGCTCAATCTGGCTCGAGCCCTCGAAACATCGGGTGTACCGATCATCGGTACCAGTCCGGAATCGATCGAGCTGGCCGAGGATCGCGAGCGATTCCGCATGGTGATCGACCGGCTCGGGCTCAAGCAACCGCCGAGCGCCTCGGCGACGTGCTATGAGGAGGCCCGGCTGATCGCGCAGCGGATCGGCTACCCGGTCGTCGTACGGCCGAGCTTTGTGCTGGGCGGGCGAGCGATGGAGATCGTCTATGACGAGCTCAGCCTGGATCTTTACATGGCCAACGCCGTCGAGGCCAGCCCGGAACACGCAATCTTGATCGACAAGTTCCTCGAGGATGCCATCGAGATCGACGTCGACGCCGTGTGTGACGGCAAGCGGACGATCGTTGCGGGTGTGATGGAGCACATCGAGGAAGCGGGTATTCACTCCGGCGACAGTGCGTGTGCGATCCCACCGTTTTCGCTGCCGCGTGAGACTGTCGAGGAGATCAAGAAACAGGCGATCGCGCTGGCCGAGGACCTCGAGGTTCGCGGCCTCATGAACATTCAGTTCGCGGTCAAGGAGGGCGAGGTCTATATCCTCGAAGTCAATCCGCGAGCCTCGCGGACGGTGCCCTTCGTCTCCAAAGCCACGGGGCTGAATATCGCGCAGGCGGCCGCACGGGTGATGGTGGGCATCTCGCTGGAAGAGCAGAACATCACCGTCGACCCCGAGCCGACTTACGTGTCGGTAAAGGAGGCCGTGTTCCCGTTTGCGAAGTTTCCCGGTGTCGACATCGTCCTCGGGCCCGAAATGCGATCGACGGGCGAGGTCATGGGCATTGCGATGGACTTTCCGACGGCGTTCGCCAAGAGCCAGCTCGCCATCTCGAGCGGGCTGCCCACCGAGGGGACGATCCTGATCAGCGTTGCGCGGCGGGACCGGCACGGAATCGTGCCGATCGCCCGTCGCCTGGCGGCGCTTGGGTTCAACCTGGTCTGTACGGCCGGCACCGCCCAGACGCTTGAAGAGAACGGGATCGATGTCGAAGTGATACGAAAGATCCACGAAGGCCGGCCCAACGTGCTCGATTATCTCGCCAACGGCACGATCGATTTGATCGTCAACACGCCCAGCGGCAAGGGTGCGCGGACCGACGAGGGACGCATTCGTGCGGCTGCCGTCATGCGCGGCGTGCCTTGTATCACCACGCTCGCCGGGGGCCGGGCCGCCGTGGCGGCGATGGAACGGATGCGAGCCGGAAAGCTTGATGTTTTCGCGCTTCAGGACTTGTTGCGCCCCGCAAATCGATGAGTGTACGGGTGAATGGGAGCTGGGTTCAAGCGAGACAGAGTGGGCACGGCACTGATGAGTGTTCGCAGGGTGGGTGCAACCCACCGCAAACGCTGCGAAGCCGGCGGGTTGCACCCACCCTGCAATGATCCCGTCGTTGCCGAGCGACGTATAATCGATCAACTGGCGGCGCACGAATCCGCAGAATTCGTATAATTGCTAGCTCGGGTTGATCGCTCGGCGTCTCATGTTTCGCATTCCACCGAAGAAGCGCCAGTGGAATCCCGGCTGAAGGGTCCTGACCGCTCTAATGTCCGAGAGGGAGACTGTTTCGATGCCGAGGCGATTACGAACTGTGTTTCTGTCCATGACCGTATTGGCCTTGAGCGGCCTCGCCGCGCGCAGCGCAGCAGACTCAGACCAAGCCGGCCGCGGCGGCTCCGACACCTGCGCCGGCGGGCGCGCCCGCTGGGGGCTCGGGTGGCATTCGCGGAGAGATTCCCGGTCAAAACGACGTGCTGGCGACGGTTGTGGACGGGAATTTGACGGAGAAGGTGACCAGGGGCGATTTGATCCGATTTCTGAGCCATTATCAGATTCCCGAGGACGAAGACCGGCAAGAGCTTTACTCCGGGGCGATGGAACGGCTGATCAACACCAAGCTGCTCATGATGTTCCTCGCCCGGCAGCAAATACCGGTCGGCCCCGAGAAAATCGACGAGATGATTGAAAAGCTCAAAGAGCAGCTCAAGAAAGACGGCCAGGATCTGGGTATGACACTGATCCAGAACAACATCTCGATGGAAAGCATCCGCAAGGAGTACGAGAACCGGCTGCGTTGGACCGAGTATCAAAACAAGAGTGCGACCGAGGCGACGCTCCGGAGGTACGCGAGCGAGCACCGCGATCTCTTTGCCGGCACGCAGATTCGCGCCAGCCACATCTTGATCAAGGTCGACCCCGATGCGCCCTCGCCCGAGAAGGAGAAGGCCAAGCAGAAGCTCATGGAGATCAAGAAGGAAATCCAGAACGGAACGGTGACGTTCGCCGCGGCAGCCAACAAATTCTCGCAGGATGAAGCGAACTCGGGTGGGGCCGGCGGAGACCTCGACTATTTCACGCTCACGACCGGATTTGTCGAGGAATTCACGGACGTTGCATTCAAGCTGCGCAAGGGCGTGATCTCCGACCCCGTCGAGACGCCCTTCGGCTTCCACCTGATCATGGTGACCGACCGCAAGGAGGGCAAGCCAGTCGACTTCGCTCAGAGCGAGCCGTACATCCGCACGGAGTTCGGCAACGAGCTTCAGCGCAACGTCGTCAATGCCGAACGGCAGCGGGCGAAGATCGTCATCAAGCCGATGCCCAAGGATCTCTTCCCGTCTGCGACGCCGGCAGTCCCCGCCAGCAGCACGGGTGCCGCTGCCCTGCCCAAGGACTCTGCGGCAACGCCGAAGTCTTGACGTCACCTAGAGATCCGATAGGTCAAGCTCGCCGCGATCGCGGAGGACCCCGAACCGGCGAAAAGTCTCGGCGATCCCGTCGCGCAGCGATGTGCGCGGGATCGGGCCGAGTGCGCTCTCGAGGCGGTTGTCATCGAGAGACGGAGCGATTGGTAGCTGGCGGTCGCCGTGGCTGAGCAGGGGCCGGGCTTCGGGTGCGACTTCGCAGAGAGCGGCGACGAATCGTTCGATGGGCTCGACGGCGCCGCGCAGGTTAAAGGCGTCGGCGCCTTCAAACGGCTCTTTCAGCGCGCCGGACGAAGGTTGCGGCGACATCGGCCACATACTGCAGGTCTTGCTTGCCGCCGTAGCTGATGTGGTACGGGCGGCCCGCGGCCACCGACTTGATTGCCCTGGTGGGCTCGCTGGTCATTCCGAAGTCGCGGCCCACGCCATAGACCGTCCAGGGACGCAGGCCGACGCTGGTGATGCCGTGATCGAGCCAGTAAACGCGGGCGTTCAGCTCGTTGCAGACCTTGAAAGCGCCGTAATGCGACAGCGGGGCCAATCGGACCAGGTCGCCGATGGGGGTGGTGACGTGGGGTTCGGCCGGGCCGTGAACCGCAGCGGAGCTGGCATAGACGACCCTCTGGACCTGGTCTTTGTGCGCCAGCGCTGCCTCGAACGCGGCCAGCGTGCCGATGACGTTGACCCTGGCGCCGGCGATGGGGTTGGCCCGGCACACCGGCGTTTGCAGCCCCGCGAGATGCAGGATATGGCTGGCCCGCACGGCGGCGACAGCGGAGCGCAGGGCTTCGACATCGGAGACGTCGCCTGGAATGAAGTGAACGGACGCCTTGTGCTTTTCGTCGAGCACGAGGTCGAGGCGATGGGTGTCTTCTTTCAGGTCAAAGATCCAGACTTCCTCGCCGGCCTCGCACAGTTGTTTGGCGATCCAGCTCCCGATGCACCCATAACCGCCGGTCATCAATACGCGCACGTAAGGATCTCCTTGAACAATAGCGATGAGGCAGCGAAAAGAGGCTGGGTGTTGTCTACCAGCCCGAGGGTAGACCCCAAACGCCCGGGGTCACCAGTTCGATCGAGTTTCCGGCGGGATCGCGGAAATAGAGTGATCTGCCGCCGCGCTCCCAGGTCTGCTCGTGCTCGATCTGCACTCCGTGGCGGGCGAGCCGCTGCCGCCATGGGTCGAGATCCTCCGGGGCGACGCCAAGCGCGACGTGCCCGGGGCCGCGAGCCCCGTGGGCCGGCAGGTGATCGCCTTTGAGCGTGGTTTCCGGGCTGAAGACGAGCAGGACTTGCTGCTGGCCCGCCTGGAAGAACACGTGCCGTCCTGCTTCCTTGCCCAGGAACGGCAGGCCGAGGACATCCCGATAGAATTTCTCGGCTGAGTCGAGGTCGCCGCAGTAGATAGCGGCCTCCACAATACCATGGATTGCGTTCATGAGAATGGTTCCGGCGGGGACAGGGCATTTCACGTTCGTAGCCGACGTGAAGTCGGCTGTCAATCATCGGCTAACGAGCGTCAAACTGCTGCCGGTTCTTGACATTATCTTGACAACTCGGTGCCCTGATCGTACATGATAACCAGTACTCGCAACGCCCGGGGGCTGCCGGCGGGGTAGTTTTTCGGATGCGTGCACGGCGGTGACTCGAGGCCATATCCCGCTTGGGTGGGCCGTCGTTCGAGCGAGTTTCTAACCAGAGTTTCGTCCCCGGGGAGGACGCTATCGGCCCGATTGAACGCGGTTTGAGGGTGAATGAGCAGATCCGCATCTCACCCGTGCGGGTTATCAACGCCGAAGGTGCGATGCTCGGCGTGATGCCAACGAGCAAGGCCCTTGAGGCTTCGCGAGAGGCAGGTCTTGACCTGGTGGAGGTTGCTCCCAACGAGCGCCCGCCGGTGTGCAAGATCATCGATTACGGGAAGTTCAAGTACACCCAAAAGAAGAAGCTTTCCAAACAGAAGCAGCACCAGGTTCACGTCAAGGAAATTCGGGTGCGCCCCAAGACCGGCGATCACGATATCGAGGTCAAGGTGAAGCGCGCCAAGGAATTCCTCGAGGCGAAAGACAAAGTCCTGGTGAACGTCCTGTTTCGCGGGCGTGAGCTGGCGCACATTGACGAAGGCCGCAAGGTGATGCTCGAGGTTCTGGCCGCTCTCGAGGACTGCGGCAAGGTTGAAAAGACCCCCTCGATGGAAGGTAAGCGGATGACCGCGATCGTCGCGCCGCGATCTGGCGGACCGGCGTGATCGAGGGAGGTGCCAGGCGGTTTTTCCACCTGGCCCGCTGGACGAGAGCGTTTGCGGTTTGCTACAGTGATTGGCTCGGCGCGTTAGCGCGGGCTGAATGAATGCGCACGGCGCCACGGCGGCAATCGCCGGCCCGGGATTCCCTGATCATCCTTCTGCGGAAGCGGGCGAGGAATCGCGGGCCGGGCGCTCGAAAAGCCTGATGAAGAAAAAAGCCGAAATGGAGAGGAATGGGCTCTCATGCCGAAGTTGAAGACGCACAAAGGGATGAAGAAGCGTTTCAAGGTCTCCGCGACCGGGAAGGTAAGTCACAAGCGGTGCGGGTCTTCGCACTTGAACAGCCATAAAAGCGGCAAGCGAGTGCGGCGGCTGCGCAAGTCGACACAGCTCAAAGTTTCCGCTGAGAGCCGTCGCATCCGCTTCGCGCTGCTTGACCAGCAGAACGTGAATCCCGACACGGTGCACGCCGAAAAGCTCGCGGCAATGGCCGAGCACGCCTCAAAGGACGGCGCTTCTGACGCTTCCGCTAGGGACACCAAGAAGAGTTGACTGGGTTGAACACGAGAAAGAGCGAGTGGATCGATGCGTACGACTAATGGATCGGCTACGAGGAAGCGAAAGAACCGGATCTTTCGCCGCGCCAAGGGCTTCGTGGGTGGTAGGCGGCGATTGTTGCGCTCGGCCAAGGAAACGCTGCTGCGGGCCGGGATGTTTGCGTTCCGCGATCGCCGGGCGCAGAAGCGCGAGTTTCGCAAGCTGTTCATCATCCGGCTCTCCGCCGCCGCCGAGATGCGGGGCATGCGGTACAGCCGGCTGATCCACGGACTCAAGCTCCTCAAGATCGGGCTGGACCGGAAGAGCCTTTCGGAGCTGGCGATCCACGATCCGCAGGCATTCGACGCGATCATCACGATGGTGCGGGCCGAGAACGACAAGCACGACGCGGCCGTACAGCAGCGCCTGAAGGCCAAGCGGGCGTGAATCGCGGTTCGTGGATGCCGGGAGGGCGAGGCTCCCGCCGAGCCGTCAGATAATGAGCGCGAGTGACTCTCTCTCCGATGCGCTCGAGGCTCTCGAGTCTCTCGAGCGGGCCGGGCTGGCTGCCTTCAGTTCCGCAGCGAACCCTGCGGCGGTCGAATCCGCACGCGTCGAGTTTCTGGGCCAGAAGCAGGGCAGGCTCAAGGCGGCGCAGGAGCGACTGAAGTCGCTCGACTCGGCGCACCGGCGCGAATATGGCCAGAAGTTCAACGGGACGAAGCTCGCGCTCGAGGCTGCGTACGAGGGGGCCAAGCTGCGTCTGGAGCAGAAGCGAACCAAGGCCGACGACGCGATCGACGTGACGCTGCCAGGCGTGCGCCCGCGGCTGGGGCACCGCCATCCACTCACGCAAACCGCCGACGAGCTGATCGACATCTTCGGCCGGTTCGGCTTTTCGGTGGCGCGGGGCCCGGAAGTCGAGGATGTCCACCACAATTTCGACGCGCTCAACATCCCGCCGAACCACCCCGCTCGCGACCCGCTCGACAACTTCTACCTGGCGGCGGCGCACGGCCAGGCCCGCGCCGGATCGGATTCCCGCCACTCGATGCTGCGCAGCCAGACGAGCACGGTGCAGATCCGCGTGATGGAGTCACAGCCGCCGCCGGTGCGGGTGATCGCGATCGGGCGGGTCTACCGGCCGGACGCTGTCGACGCGACGCACTCGTTCATGTTTCATCAGATCGAGGGCTTGATGGTGGACCGCGGGGTCACGATGGCCCATCTCAAGGCGGTTCTCCGGCTCTTTGCCCAGAGCTACCTGGGGCAGGATGTGAAGATCCGTTTCCGCCCTTCGTTTTTCCCGTTCACGGAGCCCAGCGTCGAGGTGGACATGCTCTGGCACGGGGGGCAGCGCTGGGTTGAGATGGGCGGGGCGGGCATGGTCGACCCGAATGTGCTGCGATCGGTCGGGTATGACCCCGAGGAGGTCACCGGGTTCGCATTCGGGCTGGGAATCGAGCGCCTCTGCATGCGCCGGCACAAGATCGACGACATCCGGCTGCTGTTTCAGAATGATGTGAGGTTTCTGCGGCAGTTTTGATCGGCATGCAGCTTGCATCTCAATCCGTTTCATGGTCGAATCGGGTTCAGGCGTCGTCAATCTCGGATCGGTCAACCCCACACATCACGTTCAGCCTTCAGCCGCCGAGGCCCCCATGAAAACCGAATTGAGCCGGGTGATCGTGGCGCACAGCGGGAGCTCGTCGACTTTCGTGGTCCATCACCGGGATTTCCCCGAAATACGCGCCGAGGGTGGCTCGCCGCGGGAAGCAGCGTCGCACCTCGTCAACAAGCTGGCCTGCGCGCTCGATTCGGCGCTCACCGACTGGCGGCGCGAGACGGTCGACCACGCGATCGCGGACGTCAAGGCATTCGAGGCACAGAAGGAAGACGTCGCAAGCCCGTGACCACTGACACAGCGAGCCAGAAATCCCAGGGAAGCTCGCTGGTGCGCGAGCTGGGCACGATCGACGCGACGATGATCGTCGTGGGCTCGATGATCGGCTCGGGCATCTTCATCACCTCGGCCGAATCAGCCAGGCTGGTCGGAACGCCCGGCTTGCTGCTGGCCGCGTGGGCCGTGGCGGGGGTCATGACGGTCTGCGGCGCGGCCACCGCGGCCGAGATCGCTGCGATGATGCCGCGAGCGGGCGGGCAATACGTTTTCCTGCGCGACACCTACTCGCCGTTATTCGGCTTCCTCTTCGGCTGGGCCATGTTCCTGGTCGTGCAGACGGGGACCATCGCGGCGGTCTCGGTTGCGTTCGCCAAGTTCCTCGGTGTCTTTTTGCCGGTTATCGCCTCGGACGTTTATCTCGTGGCACCGATCCGTCTGGGACGATACGCCGTCAGCCTTTCGACCCAGCAGATCGTCGCCGTTGTGCTGATCGTGGGTCTCACGGCGATCAACACGATGGGGCTCAAGCTCGGCAAATGGATCCAGAACTCATTCACGTTCACCAAGACCGCAGCGCTGTTCGGATTGATCGTCGTGGGGATCTTGCTGGGAACGAACCGTGAGAGTGCTGCCTTCACATCGTTGTGGTGGGATGCGCCCGGCAACGGATGGTCTGCGGAGACGGCCTTGAAGGGTCTGGGCATCACGGGGGGAGCTGCTCTCGTGCTGCTTTTCGGAAAGGCGATGATCGGGCCTCTTTTCTCGCAATCGGCGTGGAACAACGTCACCTTCACCGGCGGCGAGATCAAAGAACCCGAGCGTGTGCTGCCCCGCGCGATGATCCTGGGCACTTTCTCGGTTGTGATTCTCTATTTTCTGGCGAATGTAGCCTACGTGCTGACTCTGGGCTTGGCCGACATTCAGGATGCCCCGAACGACCGGGTCGGCACGGCGGTGATGCAGGCCATCTTCGGCGATCCGGGCGCGAAAGTGATGGCCGCGGCGATCTTGATCTCGACGTTTGGATGCGTGAACGGCCTGGTGATGGCCGGGCGCGGATCTATTTCGCAATGGCCCGCGACGGGCTGTTCTTCAAGAGCGTTGGGCGTGCAAACCGGTTTCACGTGCCGGGCTGGGCACTGGTCGCGCAGGGCTTGTGGGCGGTCGTGCTGGTGTTACCCGTCACCGCGAAATTGAAGGACGAGACGACGGACCAATACGTTTACGGCAACCTTTACAGCGATCTGCTCGAATACATCATCCCGGTCGACGTGACGTTTTACACACTGATGGTGGCGGCGGTAATCCTCCTGCGGTTCAGGGCGCCCGATGCGCCGCGGCCGTACCGCACGATCGCCTACCCGCTGCCGCCCTTGGTGTACATCGCCCTGGCCGTGTTGCTCGTCGTTGACTTCATTTACTTGAACCGCGAGACCTCCGGAATCGGATTCTTGATCGTGCTGGCGGGGATACCTGTATACTTGATCTGGTCGCGGTTGGGGGCGGGATCGGGCGTGCGCGACGCTTCGAGCGATGGTTGAAGGCGCGGAGGTCGGCTTGGCCTGCCCTGTCTCGCTTCCCATGTTCACTTGGCTAGCAAGGCCTGAACGAGCTCGAATCAAGACGCGAAGTGGCCGGTCTGCTACAATCGAGTTGATTGCTGCCTCTCCTCGAAAAGTTCGCATGTGAGCGTGGTTGCTGGGAGGGTGACTGGAATGATCAAACCGCGAGGGCCCAGGGCTAAGCAGCGAAAGCCGAAAGCGCAGGCGGCGAGGGTGCCTTCAAAGCCGCCAAAGAAGTCTGATGGCGCGCGACCTCTCTCAAAGGTCGCGACGGTGCTGCGGGGCGCTTCAGAAGCATACAGCGGCGAGGGAGTGAGCCAGACGAACGAACCGGAGGCTGTCCCGCTTGCGCTCGCTGGCCGATGGATCGCATGGTCGTCGGACGGCCTGAGAATTATTGGGTCCGCCGTTACGCTCAAGGATGCGGAGGTGGTAGCTTCGCGGGCGGGCGAGAAAGAGCCGATCTTCCAACGCGTCGTTGGGATGGGGAGGCGGTGAAATTTCCGTTCAGACCGTTCGACGTTGTTCCCAGCCCGGCCCACAATTCGACCAGGATCTGGCGGCCGATTGTGCCGATCCGGGTGTTCGGGCCCGCTGGCATGAGACACGTGTTTGGATCGGTGGATTCAGGAGCTGACGAGACCGAAGTGCCGATGGAGATAGCCAAAGAGCTCGGGATCGAAATCGACCACCGGGAACCGGCTCGATTTCGCGGGCTAAGTGGTCACCAGGCGAAGGGTTTCTACGGCAAGGATCTTGGATTCGAACTGAGGCAAGGCAAGAGGTCTCATCGCTGGGTTGTTCCAAGAGTGGCGTTCCTGTACGAGCCTTTCGACACGCCCGAGTACGATAAGATCACGGTCACTTTGGGCAATGTGGGTTTTTTCCGTTTCTTCAACGTCACATTTGACTATCAGCGTGGGCATGTCCGCATCAATCCCAACGGGCTGTTCCGCCACCAGCCGGGTTAAAAACGCGCTGATGGCGAACCACCGGCTAAATGCATCACGCTTGAGACGCGTTCCATGATAGTAAGCTGGAACTGGCTCACCGATTACCTCAAGCTCGACATGCAAGTCGAAGCACTGACCGACCGGCTGGCCCTGTCCGGGCTCAACCTCGAGTCGATCTCGGATGTCGGCGGTGACATCGCGATCGATCTGGAAGTCACGAGCAATCGCTCGGACTGCCTGTCGCACCTGGGCGTTGCCCGGGAAATCGCGGTTTTGTTTGATAAGGACCGATGCATGCCCGACCCCCGCCCGCCGTCTTCGGGCCCGGGCGTCGAGACGCGTACCGGCGTGACAGTTCTGGACGAAGCTCTTTGCCCGCGGTTCACGGCCCGGGTTATCTCGGGTGTGAAGGTGGGTGAAAGCCCCTGGTGGATGCGCAAGCGGCTCGAGACGATCGGCGTGCGGCCGATCAGCAATCTCGTCGACGTGACGAACTATGTGATGTTCGAGTGCGGCCAGCCGCTGCATGCGTATGACCTCGAGAAGCTGGCCGAGCACCGCCTGGTCGTGCGGCGGGCGCAGAAGGGCGAGACGCTTCTGGCGATCAACAACAAGGTGTACGAGCTGAGCCCGGATATGCTGGTGATCGCCGACGCGGCCAGGCCGGTGGGGCTCGGCGGCGTGATGGGCGGGGCCGATACCGAGATTTCGGGCAAGACCACGCAGGTGCTGGTCGAAGCGGCGCAGTTCGATCCGATTTCGGTGCGGCGCACGTCGCGCGCGCTCGGCTTGTTCAGCCCGTCGAGCTTCCGGTTCGAGCGCGGGCTTGACCCCGAGGTCACCGACTGGGCGAGCCGGCGCGCCTGTGAGCTGATCTTGAAGGTTGCCGGGGGGACGCTGCATCCGGGATCGATCGACACCGGCGGGAGCAGGCCGGAACGGCCGGTCATCCGCTTGCGCCTGCCACAGATCGAGCGGGTGCTGGGAATCGAGATCGATCGCGCACGCGTCGTGCGGATTTTGTGCGCTCTTGGGCTCGCTGAGGACACGCACAACGGGGCGATCTTGAGCTTCCGCCCGCCTACATGGCGCAGCGACCTGGAGCGAGAGATCGACTTGATCGAAGAGGTGGCGCGGATTCACGGCTACGAGCACATTCCCGAAGACCGCCCCGTGGCGGTGTCGAGCTCGCCGCGAGGACTTCGCGAGCGAGTCGAGTCAGCCGTGCGCAGGTCCTCGCCGGGGCGGGCTTCGATGAAGCCGTGACGGTCAGCCTGGTGGAAGAGCGCCTGGCCGCTCGAGTGCGGCCGGGGCCGGCTACGGCGCCGCTTTCGGTGGATCACTCCAGCCGGAAGCGGGAAGCGGCGCTGCGACAGAGCTTGATTCCCAGCTTGCTGGCTGCCCGGCTGCACAATGAGACTCACGGTCAAGCCGACGCCGATTTATTCGAGATTGCCAACGTCTATCTTCCCCAACCGGGGAAGACACTTCCGGTGGAACCGACACAGCTTGCACTGGTCTCCGGCGGCGATTTCCGTGGATTGAAAGGTGTGATCGAGACGTTGCTCGACGGACTGCACGTAAAGGAGCCATTTTCGGCCAGGCCCGCCGAGATCGGGTTCTTCGCCGCGGGGCGCTCGGCCGAGTTGTCGATCGGCGAGGAACATCTGGGTTTCCTGGGCGAGATCGACGACGCGATCCTTGCACAATTCGAGCTTCGTGGAAAATGCGTGGCGGCGGAGATCGACTTTGACGTCCTATTGAAGCGGTCGGACCTGGTTGCCCAGCAGCGGCCTTTGCCGCCGTATCCGGCCGTCGCTCGCGACCTTTCGCTGGTCGTGGCCACGGATCTGGCATGGGGGGAGCTGCGCGAAGCAGTGGCCGGAGCGGCAGGCTCGACTCTGGAAACGGTCACGTATCTGGACACATTCCGGGGCGGAAACCTTCCGGCAGACATGCAGAGCGTGCACTTCGGTATGGTTTTCCGGCATCCCGAGCGGACGCTTTTGGGTGAAGAAGTCGAGCGGTCGGTGAGGTCGGTGATCGAGGCTTGCGAGCGGCGGTTCTCGGCGAAGCTGCGAACCTGACCGGTGCACGTGGCGGCCCGAAGGCGCGGGAGGTGGCGTGTTGAGCCCGCTCTGGCGATGGCGATCATGGGTCCTGGTGCTCCTCCTGGCAGGGCCGGTGCTTGTTTACGTCGGCCTGGGAATGCTATGGCTCTGGGAGCGCGGCTGGGTGGCCTGCACGGTGGCGGCTGTGCTCTGGCTGCTAGCGGGGGGAGTCTTCGCAATCCTGGCGGCGAAGTGGACCAAGACCTCGCGGCCGCTGTTGCCCCCGCTTGACTGGGATTCGCCCCAACTCTTCTCTCCGCTCGATCGCGAAGCATGGAAGCTGGTGCAGGACGAGGCCGAGAAAGGGGAGAGCCTTTCTTTTGACACGCTGCTCGGGAGCGATACGTATATCAACACGGGCCGTAATTTGTTAGGGCGCATCGCCAAGCATTATCATCCGTTTACGCATGAGCCGCTCGACGATGTGCCGCTCGTGGAGCTCTTGACCGCGCTCGAGCTTGCGGCGGAGGACCTGTCGGGGATGTGCCGGCAGATTCCCGGCGGCGACATGATCTCGCTATCGCACTGGCGGCGGGCCGTGCAAGTCGCGGGTTATATCAATCGGGCGAATGACCTGTATTCATTCGTGCTGCCGTTCCTCAATCCGGTGACCGGGCTGACCCGGCTGGGGACGCGCGAGTGGGTCGTGAAGCCGGCATGGAAGTCGATGCAGCAGAACGTGCTGCGGTGGTTTTACCAGGCGTATGTCAACCGGATGGGGATGCATCTGATCGAGCTCATGAGCGGCCGGCTGGCGATCGGGGCCCATCACTATCGCCGGCTCACCAAACGCCCGCGCATGGGGTCGGGCGGCGTTCTCGGCGAAGACATCAAGCCGCTGGCCATCGCGGTGGCCGGGGCAGCCGGCGCGGGGAAGTCTCGGTTGATCAAGATGATTCAGGAAGCCTGCTCAGGCGAGATGAATTTGATCAAGGCCAAGGTTGCACCGCTGTGCCTGGAGCCTGCGCTGCTCGACCGGCTGAAGGAGGCGCGCTGGATTGAGTCACCCGGATATCAGGCCGCGAGTGCGGCTGAAAGCCGGCGAGCGAGGGCGCAGCGCGCCGCCTCGCTTGCCGCGGCGGCCGATTGCGATCTTTGCATTCTGGTGGTGAGCGGTTGCAATGCCGATCACTCGAACGACGTTGTGTTTGCCCAGGCCTGGGACCGCTGGTTTCAGGAGCACCCGCAGCATGAAGTGCCTCCCGCGCTGGTGATCGTCACGGGCATCGATCGCCCGGAATTCGCCGGTGCCTCGAAAATCGCGCAGGAGGAGGGCGCTTTCACCACACAGGAGCGCCGCGAATCATTGATCCGGGCCGAGCTCGAGTCGCTCAAGTCGATGCTTCCACCGGCGTTTCACGAATACACGGCAGTGGGGCTGGGCGAGGAAACGCCTGCCGCGGTGATCGAGCATGTCGTGCCAGCGCTCACGCCGCTCTTGCTCAAAGCTGAGCGGACAGCGCTCCTGCGCCGGCTTCAGGAGGTTTCGGGTCGGTCTCGCGTGGGCAGACTCGTGCAGCAGATCGGGGAACAGGGGCGATCGCTGTGGGGGAGCCTGAGAGCGCGGGGAAAATCCGGAAGTGCACCAAGGTGACGGGATTGTTTCAGCGGCCGATGCTCTCGGACCACTGGCGGTCGGCTGGTGACAGAGGCAAGACGTCAGCCAGCGGTCTGCCGTAACGTAAGAGACGCGAGTATAGACCGCGGTCGTAGGTCAAGTCGAAGGCTTGCCGAAGATCGAGCAGGACGTCGGGGTCGGGTGCACGCAACGGGATCGGGATTTCCGGCAAGATGTGGCGGAGCGACCAGGCGTAGACCTGGGCATCGGGCGCTCCGGCGCTGCGGCCCACGACTGCGTAGTAGTCGCCCGGTGGCAAGGGCTTCGCCATGGGCATTCGCCGTCCCGTAAGGAGCAGGTCGATCTCGACAAAGTTGACCGTCCTATCGATAAGCCCGGCGCGTTTCTGGAGATACTCGCGCCGACTGCTACCGGCCTTATTGCTCGGCGAGAGAATCTCGACGACCGTCACCAGCTCCATCTCCGGCAGGCCGAGGATCTCGATCCAGCGGTCGCGAACCTCCTCCTCACCCAGGGCAAAAGGAATCGTGATCGGCTCGATCGTGGCGACCCCTGCCACATGCGGCGAAGATGCGACGGATCGTGTCGGTGCGTCGGGTTCTCGCCCGATCAGCACATCGGGAATCCGCCGGGAAGGGGGAATCTCTTGAGTGACCATTTTGACTCTTGCCTCGATCTTGGCGACGTAACCTTCGGGCAAGCGCTCGATTCAGCGCCTCTGCGGAGTGCGTGACCAGCGCTGCGTGGCAGCTCTCCCACAGTCCTTGGGCTTCGACGTATGGGTCCATTCCGGGGAACGGGCTGGGCATTGGTCATCTCCGGGGCAGGCACGGTCTACGTTATCATAATCGTATCCGCTTGAAGCAAAGTCTCACAGACCGAGTCGATTCCGCGTCAAGAAAGCCGCTCCACGTGATCCCGAAAGAGGAGCCGGCGCCTGGGCGTCGCGAGTGCCCCAAGCGCCGGCCGACCGCACTCAGAATCGCATGGTTTGATTCTCAGGCCGTTCCCCGGCTGGTGTAGCCTTGCTTCATGGCCACGAAGGTCTCGAGGACCTCGACCGGCACGGCGAGTACGACGGTGTTCGACGCGGTCGGCCCGAGGCCGTCGATCGTTTGCAGCGTGCGAAGCTGCATGGCGCCTGGGCTCTCGGCCATGGTCTTGGCGGCCAGCGCCAGGTTCACGGCTGCATCGCGGTCGCCTTCGGCCTTGGTGATCGTCGCCCGCTTCTCGCGCTCGGCAGAAGCTTGCCGCGACATCATCTTCTTGAGATCTTCGGGCATGTCGATGTCTTGAATTCGCACACCGGTGACCTCGAGCCCCCAGCCTTTTGTATCTTTCTCGACATGCTGCTCGATCAATTTTGCGATCTCTTCCCGCTCGGTCAAGAGCTGGTCGAGCGTCATCTGGCCGACGACGTCGCGGAGCGAGGTTTGTGCATACTGAGTGATCATGTAACGATAATCTTGTACCGTGATGATGGCCTCGGCGGCGTTGTCGACCCGGAAGAAGAGGACGCCGTCGATCGTGACCGGAACGTTGTCGCGCGTGATCACTTGCTGCTGGGGGAAATTGGCGGTCAGAACTCGGGTGTCGACCATCTTGAGCTGATCGATCAGGGGCACGATCGTGAAGAGGCCGGGGCCCTTCATTCCGTGGAACTTGCCCAGGCGAAAGACGACGGCTTTTTCCCACTGCGCGGCCAGCCGGATGGCCGAGGCGACGTAGATTGCCATGAAGAGCCACAGCATCCCGATGATGACCGCGGCGCCTACGGCGCCGTTTACACCCAGGAGCCCTGCGATCACGACTCCCAGGATCGTGAGCACGACAAACACTAGACCGGAGATGTAATTAACCATGGTTGTCTCTTCTCCTCCTGGCGCCTGCTCGCAAGCGGGCGCAGTTCTGACGCACTCCGAGGAATTCGAGCACCGCCTCGTCGCTCGGGCGCGGCTTATTGTTTCGGAATAGAATACGACCGGGGCGACCGGCGGCCCAGTGGTTAAAACTTTTTTTTCTCGGGCACGGGTCGCTATGTTTCTGAGAGATTCGTGTACTGGAATGACTTATTGGTGGGAATCGGCCGGGGGTCAGAACGGGCTTGACCCGCTGTTTGGTCGGGCGGCGGGCCGCGGGGCGGTAGCACCACCCGGGGTTGCCCCGGACCCGGGAGTGGTCAGGCGGCCTCGGCCCGGGTGCGGGTTGGTCGCGCCCGTCTCGGCCCCGTTGTCGCCGAACCGAACCAAGGTTCCGGCCAGGAGGGGGACCGACGTGGAGGCGATCAGCGAATCGGATGTTCTCAGGGCGCCCGCGATCTGCACCCGCTCAACGCCTGAGTCACCCAGGACGCGCACGGGGACATTCGTCACGTACTCATCGCGGATCACCTGCACCATCATGCTTTCGCCGCCGCGCGGGTCTTCGGATTTGACGGCCCGTTTGGGGACGGTGGCGATCGGAGTGGAGGGAACCGTCGGGCTCTGAACGCGCAGGCCCGGCTCGAGGTCTCCCTTGGAATTGGTCACGACCAGCATGGCAGCGCCCAGGGGCGTGGCCAGTTCGCGCAGGACTTTCAGGCTCTCGGGCAACGGCAGAACGGCCTGCACCTTGGCCGGCACATCGCGCCCTTCGATTTGAACGGTGAAGGATGAGCTGGAATTGACACTGCGGCGGTCGACGGGCTGCATGACCTTCAAGCTCGAGACGTCGGCCAGCTCGGCGACGACGGCGCCTTTCATGATGTATTGACCAGCGCATCCCGGCAGCGCAGCCACGCGGCCCGCGAAGGGGGCCCTGAGCGTGCAGCGGTCGAGCTCGAGCTGGGCCAGCTCGACCCGGGCCTCAGCGGCCTCGACCTGGGCCTGGTAGACCTCGGAATAGTTCTTGTTGGACTTCAAGAGGGCCTGTTTTTCGCGAAGCTCGGCAGTGGCCATCTTGAGGCGTGCCGACGCTTCGGTGCGGTCGAGCTGCGCGATCTCTTCGGACTCGCGAACCACGGCGCCTCAGCCGTGCTGAGATGGAGCGGATGAGAGCATCTCGGGGCGCGACCAGGGTGACCTTTCGAATCGGCTCGAGGACCTCAGTGTTCTGGTAGCGCTCGGGCATCGTCAGCTCAAGCGGAACCGCCTCGATTCGCGCGGCCGTCGGCAAGGTTTGAGCCGAAGCGACCACCGACCAGAGGATGGATGCAACCAGGCCACGCGAAACGCCCGCGATCGTCATGGCTCACCTCGATCCACGATAGCAATGGCACGATGCATCTGATTTGAAGCACTGGCCGAGCCAGTGCCACCCGTTCACCGTAACCCCGGCCTCGCTCACCGTCAACAGAATGATACGTCGGAGCAATTCGCCGCGTGACCACTGGCGGCGGCACGCGCGGTCCGTTACGATTCAGGCCGGTGTGCATCCTCGTGGGCAAGGATGCGTGGGAAACGATCTTTCGCGAGTCGAGAGCCAGAGGTCAACATCATGAACACCGATCGAGTCACGCGGCGCAGCTTCGTGGAAACCCTCGGTTACACAGCGGGGGCGGCCTCGCTGCTTTCCTCACCAGCGATCGCCCGCGCGCCCGGGGCAAATGAAAAGATCAGACTGGGGTTGATCGGCGCGGGCAGCCGGGGGAACCAGCTCCTGGACTCGTTCCTCAAGCAGGCCGACATTGAAATCATCGCGGTCGCCGACGTCGACGACAAACACACCGACGAGACCGCCGAGCGCATCAAGAAAGAAAAGGGCAATTTACCGCAGGGCGCGCGCGACTATCGCCCGATGCTGGATCGCAAAGATTTGGACGGCGTCATCATCGCCACGCCCGACCACTGGCATGCCTTGCCCGCGATTCAGGCGGTGCTGGCGGGCAAGGATGTTTACGTGGAGAAGCCGGTCGCCCACAACGTGGCCGAGGGCCAGGTCATGCTGAAAGCTGCTCGCAAGACTGGCAAGATCATGGCAGTGGGCACTCAGCAGCGCTCGTCGTCGCACTTCCAGCAGGCTGTGGACATCGTTCGCTCGGGCAAGCTCGGCAAAATCTTCTGGGTTCAGACCTGGAACTACGAGAACATCAGCCCGGTCGGGATGGGAAAGATTCCCGACACCGCCGCGCCTTCATCCGTCGATTACGAGCGCTGGCTCGGGCCTGCCCCGCTTCGGGCCTTCAACCCGACGCGCTTCCACCTTCTGTTCCGCTGGTATTTCGATTACGCCGGCGGCATGATGAGCGACTGGGGCGTGCACTTGAATGACATCGTCGTCTGGGCGCTGGGCAGCAAGGGACCGAAGTCGGTTTACACCTGCGGCGGCATCTTCACCACCGACGACGATCGCGATACGCCCGACACCATGCAGGTCATCTACGAGTTTCCCGAGTGCACGCTGACCTACTCGATGCGCAAGGGGAACGGCCTGAAGATGAATGGCCACGACTACGGCATCCTCTTCTGCGGCACCGACGGGAGCCTGCTGCTCGATCGCAGTGGATTTGAAGTAATACCCGACAAGGTCGTCATGCCTTACGGCATCAAGCTCGCGCTGGGCGACCGCACCTTGCGCAAGATCGACCTGGCCGCGAGCTCAGCCAAAGGCGTCGACGGCCAGGACTCGCACGTGCGCAACTTCCTCGACTGCGTGAAGTCGCGGGCGCTGCCGACTTGTGACATCGAGATCGCCCACCGCTCGACGAATACATGCCATCTCGGAAACATCTCCTACAAGCTGGGCCGAAAGCTCGAGTGGGACGCCGAGACCGAGCACTTCAAGAACGACCCGGCCGCCGACGCGCTGCTCTCGCGCGAGCCGCGCAAGGGCTATGAGCTTCCCCAGGTTTGAAAGTCATGACCAAGACGACCGGGCACATCATCCGAATGGTTGGCATGCTGATCGAGATGATCGGAGTCCTGGGCGTCTACCAGTCGACCAAGAGTGACAGTCCATGGACCATCACCATCCCAGGCGCCGGAAGCGTTCCGGCCGCCTGGCTGGCGGTCTTTGTCGGGCTGGTTGTCTGGCTGACCGGAGTTACGATCGTTTATTCGAATAAACCCATGCGCAGCAAAAAGATGCGATTGGATGATGACAATCGCTGAGCCCCGGATGGGCCGTTCCGCGATCAAACCGACCCGAAGCGTAAGCGAGGATTCCGGTTAGTTTCGCTTCGGATTCGCGCGTAGCTTGCGCGTGATGCAACCCGCAATTGAACCAGCCGCAGGACTTCTCCGCCCGCAAAACCACCGATTTGCGTCACATCCTTACCGCTATTGGATTTAAGTGTGACGATGGAATAATCGGAACCCGGGGTTTATCGTCGCAAACAATTCGTCGGTTGGTATTTAGGGCGTGACGCTGGAATTATCGGACCATCGGCAAGTCCAGATGTAAAACCATATGGTGACTAAAGTTACGCGCGTGACGCTGGAGTATCCGAACTTCCACGGATTCGTTGCCGCGAATTCCGAGTCGCCGTCACGCCCCCCACTCTTCGACAAGCCTCCGGTGCTCCGCCCTTATGACCTGGACGCACTGAGAGTGGTCACGATAATCCCATGGATATCCCTGAAATGCCGGGAGCCATAGAGTATACAAGCTTCGCGCAGGCTCAGGCATGCTTAGATCGCCTGGGTGGAAATGGATTGCTCGTTGTGGTTCAGAACCCGCAGTTGGACCAGAGGAAAAACCCAAGGTCAGGCAACTTTGCAACTTGGCAGGGGGGTTATTGGGAATGGATGAATCACGGCGGAGCCGACGGAGTAATTAAGCACAGACCATGGCTTCCCGACGACGCGGGGCCAGTCAGGGCCTACATCGTTGTTCCTCGTTAAGACTGTTGCTGAAGCCACCGCTTTTTGACTTCCGAATTACCCAAACCGAGGCGCATTGATGAATGACAAAATCAAACCTCTGACGAATCTCAAGGGAGCGAATGAGTCTTACCTGAGGCTCACGCCGACATGTCTTGCATGCATGATAGCAGCGGGGCTCTTCGTAGCTGGATTGGCCGGTTGCATAAAACAGAACGCCGTCGATGCGAGCGATCACAAAGCCGCGAGGAGATGGATGTGTTCAGTGTCGATGGCGCTAATGAACTACAGCGACGTTTATGGGCACCTGCCATACCCGATCGTCCGGGAGGTACCAGCCGCTCAGGCGAACGGCGCTGGCCCGCCCGCCGGGTTGGCTCGGCCGCTTTATAGTTGGCGAGTCGCGCTCGTCCCATACCTACAGTCCTGGCATGGAGCATGGGATTCATCCCAGCCCTGGAACAGCCCGTCCAACACTAAGCTTTTGGAGCTGTCCTCCTTCTACACCCTTGATGCGCCCGGAGTGCAAGGCGCCCGCGAGTCGTTTCCCGAAACCAGACTTCTCGCCATCACCGGACCTGGAACCGCCTTCGGTGACGGTATCGGACCACCGATAGCAGTTAAAGATGCGCCGCCAGCGACAATCCTCGTTGTGGAGACAGCATCGTCCGGAATCCCGTGGCCCGCGCCCGGTGACTTCGACATCCGCAGCATGCCCCGAACGGTCTGCTCACACGATGGAAAGGGCATCTCGAGCCAACATGCGGGCGGTTTCCACGTGATTTTCGCAGATGAATATGTGTGGCTACTATCCGACAAAGTTCCGTTCGAGACGCTGAGTAAGTTTTTCACTATCGCTGACGCGAAGACGCACGATCGGGAGCAACTGCTTGGCCCGTTCACTTTGCACCGAGGACCATGACAATCGACCTAGCGATCCGGAACTCAAACCATTTACCGAGGTTTATGCAGAAAGGGAAGCAAGAGAAGCAAGACATCCGCATCGGCATGGACGAAAATGGTACTCAGACGTGGACGCTCTATGACTCGGGCAACCCGATCATGGACTTCAGTAGCTCCGGCTCTTTGACAATGCGGTATTTGTGGGGGCCGACCGGGATCGTTGCGCGACAGATTTCGGGCGGGACAGTCTCTTGGTACCTAGCTGATGCGCTCGGCACGGTCCGTGACCTGATAAACAACTCCGGAGCGATCATCGGCCACGTAGATTTCAGTGCGTTCGGGACGGTGCTGGATGAGAGCAACCCGACAAACGGTGATCGGTTGATGGGATTTGCGGGTATGGAAAGGGATACGTCCACCGGCTTGAATCTTGCCGTCTTCCGGGAGGAGAACCCGGGGACAGGGAGATGGGACAGTCAGGATCCGCTGGGGTTCGCGGCGGGAGACAGCAACCTAGACCGATACGTGGGCAATTTCGTCTCCGACCCGCACGATCCAACAGGATTGGATGATAGGCCTGTGGCGCATGGACTCCCGGCCTGATCTGCCGCCGGGGCGGACTCCGGGCCGTGTACCGCGGATAGGGCGAACGCAATACCGCGGCCAGACACCGTTTGACTCCGCTTTCCCCACACGCCGACCAGGCGGGAAGGAGTACGTCAGGGAGCAATTCGGCCGGGGCGATCTGGTCGGGCCGGACGGCCAACTCTATGACTTCTGGTACGACGTTGGAAGTAAAGGATGCATCGGACTCGCGTGGCTTAGGCTCGGATCCGTTTCGCTGCCAGAATTCTCGGAGGGCGCCTGGTTTAACTACTCAAATGCGGCTGTCGACTACTGGAACAGCCTTACGCCAGAACAACAGAACAACTCTGTCGTCATTGCGATCCAAAGCATCCCCTACCCAACGAACATCGTTAGGGTTCCGGGCAAGTTGGGGCGCATTAAGCCGGGCTTTTAGGTTGGATTAGACTACAATTACGCGACTTGGCACAATCCAAAAAACAGCCTGCCATTCTGGGAATACGCAAACCAGGGGCAAACCATAATGCCCGGGGGCATGACGGTAACCCAGAGCGGCAGTCTTCCTTCGGGCTACCCTGGGTCGCCGATTATTGGGATCATCGCGCTCCAAGGATCGGTCACGCTCGCTACGCCGACGCGTGTACCGTAACAGCGCTGCCCAGGTCGCCTTTCTGGTCTCGCATCCATGATCATGTGCTTGTTCGATCCTCAAGAAAGTCCTATAGAGATCATGAGGAGGCAACTATGTTTCGACGCAAGCAGGTAATTCGATGTGCCGTTCTTTTTCTGATCGGAACCACGAGCGCGTGCGGTCGCGCTTCTGTTCCGGACCAGGTCCTTCCATATACCTGACGTTCCGCACATCTGCCCCTGATTATCCCGGAATTTCGCTCGGTATCAAACCGTTCAGGCGGAGGGACTATCGCGAGGAGCCGGTAGACGGGCGGCACTTGCAACCCGTGTGCGGTCGCATCGTCAGGCGGTTTAGTCATCGCAACGGCTGTTGACCTCCCACGCTCACCCCTGGTGCTTCAACGTGGTCGAGAATAGCGGCACGCTGGCGGGCCAGGTCAGACGTCGTAGACTTTCGACATTCCAAGCAGGCGCAATACCCGACGCTGAAGCCGGCTCAATTGTGTTGTGAAGACCAGAGGTGATCGCCGCTCAACTTGCAGCGCATGTCGTTGCACGTCCTCAAACAGGTCAATCAGCCGTCGGGCTGTGGGACGCCGACACTTCCGGCCTTCGGGGTACATCGGCAGGCTTTCAATCGCCTCGCGGTCCATGGCGCGACGCAGCTCGCGTTCAAGCAGCGACTCGGCCAAGAGCACCAGAAAATAGACACAGAGCAACGCCTGGATCCGGCTGGCCTCCTTGAGATAGACCGGGGCAACCTCGAAGTCCGTCTTCAAGTGCGAGAATCGTTTCTCAAGTGCCGGCTGGCCCTTGTAAGCTAGCAACATTTCCAGACCCGACAGTGAATGGTCGTTCGTGATCAAAGGGAAGACACCGTCACCCGCCGTTTCCGCGATGAGTCGCTCGTGATCGATGTGATACGCCAGCTCGTAGCGAGTGCTCGTCTTCTTGAGGTATCGCGTCTTATCATTCGGTCGACCTCGCCGATCCTGGCGGAACTTCTCCTCAGTTCGCTCCTTGATTTCCGTGACGATCCAACTCTCAGCACCGCGGGCCCGGAGGATTTCCTGGACGGCTTCCGCAACCTTCGCTTCTTGGCGAAACCGTGTCCGCGGAGATGACAGCTTCAACCGCAGCTCCGACAATTCGATCAAGGCCCTTTCGACCTGCTGATGACGCGCATGGGAATCCTGCTCGGCTTTGCGTGTACTGTGGTACCAAACCAGTCGGTATCCTTCGACGCTCAGCGAAGCCTGCTCGGAGATCGAGTACTCATCCACAATCTTGCCGTCGTCATTTCGCTTGTCATGGATGCGCCGCCACTGGATCTGCCCACTGCCGAGTAAATCTCGAGAGGATATAAAGCAGTTGCTTGAGGTCCGGGCGATGGTCCTTGTTGTAACCCCAGGTAATTGCCATCCTGGTCCGTTTGCCCCGCATTTCTTCTTTGGCCGCGTCAGCATAGGCGCCATGAAAGGTGATAGTAGTGGAATCGTTGTGGAGCTCATCGAGGTCGACATCGAATTCCTTGATCACATGAGCCACGAGCGCCAGGACCAACGAGGTGATATCGCTTTGGAACAAGCGATCGAGACAGCGGCCCATCCGGTCGTCGTTGAGAGATGGCAGTTGGCTTTCGGCGAAGCCGAGTACTTCGGGAGCGAACCTCGCCGCCCATTCTCCGATGCCGTACAACGGCTCGCGGGAGAGGAGCACGTTCTTGAGCAGGAGTGAGATGCCCAGGGCGGGAGCGATCCGGCAGCGGCGATCGGCGCGTGGGAGATACGACCGGAGAAAATTGTCGAGCCGCATGCGTGCGAGGAGTTGATTGATGATCGGCAAGGCATCGATGCGATACGAGCTAAGAGCCTGACCCTTGGCGCGAGCGATCTCACCAGGGCGTGGGGGAGTAGTCGAAGACGGGACGTGTCGTTTCTTGGGTTTCTGCATCCGAGTTGCTCCTGACGAACGAGTGTGAGCGGCGTACACAAGATACGCTGGAGCCGCTCTGGACACATGAAGCAGAGCGGCTCCGTCGCCCCGATTCCTGGGGACATCATTGTCCTGGAAAAGAAATCTTCAAGGCATCCACGGATTGCCCTACATGAACTATGATGCTGTAGTTTGTCGTAAGTCGCGTCGAACTAGCCCTACGTGGAGGCTCGATTTCAACAAACGGTGTGTCAAATCGCGCTCGGTGGTTTGGAGAAGCGATATTCCCGAGAAAAAACGGCTCTTTCCCTGGAGGGAGGGCAAGGAAGTGCTCGACTGGATTCTTGGGTTGTCACACTCGGCGAGACTTACGTCGAAGAGCAGCCAATTGAAGAATTTCAAAAATTCCCGCTCGGGGAATCGGACACTGCGGTGAGACTTGACCTGACGAGAAGATGTCGATGTCAGGCAATGAGTCTTGGTGTAGCCGCCTACCGCTGAGCCGGCGCGATCCGCAACGATCAGACCGGCAACCTGCGCGAGGCGATAGCCGTGAGGCCGCGCGTGTCATCGCGCCCATGAGCCAAGCTCGGTCTGTTCGGGGCTACTCAGCCATAGTCGACTGGCTCAGGCGGCGGTAATTCGGAGATAATAAGGGGCAGATGTGCGGAACGTCAGATATACAGGGGAGACGGAGTCCGTTTCTATCACCTTATACAACGACGTCGGCAACGTCGTGGTACGCAATTTCGAGATCAACGACGCGCGGAAGATCCGCGAAATCATCGATTGCATGACACCGTACATGAATGCCGGACGAGGGATGAGAGGCCCCATCGTCGGTCGGCTCGAGTTCCACGGTCCCCGCGGAACAACCCTCGTAGAATTTCCCATCGCAGGGATGAATCAGTTGGTTTTCTTTGTTGATGCTAAAACACTTGTGCGCGATGCTCCCGGATATCGGGGCCGGTTGTCCGACCACAAGAGGCTTTACGACCTCGACCAAGATGTTGTGGACGAATCGCGCTGCTTCTACAGAAAGCTCTTGCAATTTTGCCCTCCGACGTCTGCGCCGACCGAGGAAGAACCTCATGCAACGCCGTAAGCGCCCGCGAAGGGGACACATACACCTGCTCAAGGTTGATCGCCGGCAGGGAAGCCGACGATGTGCGACGATGGCAACATTATCGGGGCTACGCGGGGCTGGGCCATGTTTACCAGGGTCGGTGCAAATCGTTTCCTGGATACAACTCGGCACTTTAGGTAGATTGCGTCGATCACTCACCCGAGGAGCGTCATCCATGACGATGCCCCGTGCGCACCTCGTCGACCCCGCCATAACTCGCTGGTATCACTGCGTCACGCGCTGTGTGCGACGCGCCTTCCTACTGAGCGAAGGTCCAATCAACCGCCGAGAATGGATCGAGCATCGCCTCCAAGAACTTGCAGAAATCTTCGCCGTGGCCGTCGGCGGGTTCTCGGTCATGGATAACCATCTGCAACTGCTCGTGCGCCTCGACCCCCGGGGATCCGAGACATCCACTTTCCGCCATACCATGAATGGGTGCCTAGCAACCGTGCCTTGGACGCACGAGCCCAATGCCGGTACAATGCTAACGAAGCTTGGAGCAGGGCGCAAAGCCTTTTGCGCTTACGCTTTTGCAGTGCTCTCGCGATGTAATCCCTATGCAAAGGATACACGCCATTCGTCGGTTCGAATCGTAGATCCCCGGCGGATGGATTCGGGTCATTTTGGCCCGTTAAGCTGACCCGTAACTGATTCATCTTCCAAGCGGTCAGGAGAGGACCATGTCCACGATCGCGACGAAGCAAGCGGTTCCGTCATTGCCGTCGATTCGGATGACGGTCAATGAATTCGAGCAGACAGAGTTCTACAGCGACAAGCAGCTCGAGTTGCTCGATGGCTTCATCGTCAGGAGACGTGAGATGAACCCGCCGCACGCCGTGACTACGGGGCGATTGAGTCGGCGGCTCAACGGCATGCTTCCACCCGGTTGGTTTATTCGGGAGGACAAGCCAGTCCAGATTCCACCGTACTATGAACCGCTTCCCGACATCGCCGTTGTGCGCGGTGAAGACGAGAGCTTCTTCAATCACCATCCGGGACCGGCCGATATCGCGGTCCTGATTGAAGTCTCGGAAGCGACGCTCTCCAAAGACCAGGGAAAGAAGTTGGTCGCCTACGCTCAGAATGGTATTCCTGTCTATTGGATCGTGAACCTGATCGACCACCAGATCGAAGTCTACACCGAACCAACTGCGGAAGGTTACGGGTCGAAGCTCGTCTTCACGGCCGGGCAGTCGGTCCTCGTCGTCATCGGTGGCGCGGCAGTCGGCCATCTCGCAGTTTCTGACATCCTCGGGGAATCCCAGACACCCACTTTCCGCCAATGATGAGTGGGTGTCTGCCAACACCGGCTCCTTTGACCGAATTCCTTTCTCCGTAAGCCCTAAGGGAACGATTTGCGGCTAGCTTCAGGCGATTCGCCCGCCGCCTCCCTCCGATCGCTTCACCGGCCCATTGCTTGCCGGATGCTCCGATCCAGCCTGCGTCAATCCAAAATCCATGACACGGCCGCATCCAGAGAGAAAGTCTCGCATTCCTCAATCGCGGATCTTAGGTTAATCTCCCGCGACGATGACGTCGTTCGTTTACCGACAGATCGCGCTCTGTGCCTCGGCCCACGGGGAGTCGCCGTGATGTCTCGTTATGTCCGTATTCGAGTCTTCAGCGCCCTCGCTGTGGTCGGCCTTTCCCTTCAAAGCGGCTCCCCGGCGCTCGCCGATGCACTGTATTCCGTCACCGATCTGGGAAACGGCGGCTGGAGCTTGCTCAACAACAACGGCCAGGTCGCGGGCGACGGGTACACAACACCACACACTGTGGGTACTTACACCGAAGTGTACAACGGGAACTCCGGCGGCCAGGTTTCCGTGGTAGGTGTCACTCCCCCGAGCACAACCAGTCCGGGCTCGTACAACTACTGGACCCAGCCGGTCGCGATGAACGACTCCGGTCAGCTCATCGTCGAACGCTTCGATTCCAATCCCGGGTGGTATCTCTACAGTGGCGGTCAATTGAGCGCGGTTCCCGGCATCCCCTCAGCCATCAACGATGCCGGCGCAGTCGCCGGGATCGATGGCGGCCCGAACCAGGTGTATGTCACGATCGGCGGCGCCGAGACGCTCTTCAACGGGTTGCCCGGTGGGCAAATAAGTTCTGTGGTCGCCATCAATAATTCCGGACAGTTCATCGGCAACACGTCCTACAATTATGTGCCTACTGACAGTCAAGGCTATGATTACTCCAAGGCAACTGGATGGACGCACGCATTTTTATATAATGGAAGCAGTGTAGTGGATTTGGGTACCCTGGGCGGTAATGTCACCTTCGCCCAGGCCATGAACGCTCACGGTGACGTGGTCGGTTATTCTGGGACCCTGCCGCTCTCCAATCCATCGGACTCGAATCAAGTCAATCACGCCTTTCTCGTGCCTTTTGGTGGCAAGATGATCGATCTGGGAGTCCTGCCGGGCACCACGCAAAGCGCTGCACTCGGAATCAACGACCAGGGCCAGGTTGTGGGCATCTCGGGCACGGGGTATCTACCCCTTGGAGTAGCTACGAATCTGACCAGCTCGCACGCGTTTCTCTATCAGAACGGCGTCATGACGGACCTCAATACGCTGGTTCCGATATCGGGTATCACGCTGACGGCGGCGCTGGCGATCAACAATCAGGGGCAGATCCTCGCTGACGGCGTCGACTCAAAGGGTGATCTTGAACAGTTTCTGCTTACGCCCGCCGGGGAAAGCGTGCCCCCGCCGCCCGTGTATCCCGAGGCCCCGGTACCTGAGCCGAGCGCGCTGGCTGTGCTGGGTTCCGCAGTCGTCGTATTCGCCGTCAGGCGGCTGTGCAAACGCGATTGATCACCCGATTGGAGCCCCCGAATCGCCCGTTCAAGGAAGGAACCATGCCGCAGGGGACGACGGCTCGTGGCGCAAGACTGGACGAACGTGCGACTGCGCCGGCGATCTCGCCGGCGGGCATCCCAGCGTCGGTTCGACCGGAAGTTCATTCTCGCAGCGCGACGGCGCGCTGGCGTTCTGTCCCGCTGGGCTTGATCGGAATGCTGGCAACGGTCGCAGTTGGCCAGCGATTCTTCGCGGATCAAACTCAGGAAATCGTTCCGACTCGTCGTGTTGAGATGTCGTGGAGGAACGCGGCGTGCGCAGCGGTAGGGCCTGAGGGGCAGTCTGAGATTCTTTGCCTGGGGGACAGCCGGATCAAGCTGGGTGTCTTGCCGCGGGTGCTGGAAGAGCGGCTCAACCTCACGTCCTACAATCTTGCCCTGCTGGGAGGGCAGGCACCGAGCAGCTATTTTTTGTTCCGGCGACTCCTCGAGCACGGCGCCCGGCCGCGGGCTGTGCTTGTCGACTTCTCGGAGACACTGCTGGCTTTCTCGCCGAGTCAAAATGCCGTGTGCCTGACCGACCGGATCGGTCCGAGTGAGAGCCTGGAGGTGGCGTGGCACTCCCGCGATCCGGCCCTGGCCGTCTCGACAGCGCTTCATGGGCTGTTGCCGGGGTGGTGTGAACAGGACAACCGGAGTCTGCTGCTGAAGTTCCGGGCTGGAACGGCCGCGGACGCCGTTCCGGCAGACGATCCGCGAGTGTTTGAGCGCAATTGGCGAGTGAACAAGGGCGCGCAGGCGGCGCCGCGCGAGTTCGTGGCGGTCGAAGAATCGCCGGGGAATGCGAGTGGGACCTGGCGTGCTCATCCGGCAAACGCCTATTACGTCGATCAACTGCTAGGCGTGGCCCAAGCCTTTCGCATCGCGGTCTACTGGATATTGCCACCCTCGATTCCCGCGCGCCGGGAGCGACGGACGCGGAACGGCGAGAGCGCCTTGTATCGGCAGTTCGTCGCGGAGCGCGTTGCGAGGTTTTCAAGCCTGACGGTTCTGGATGGCGAGCGGCTGAAGTGGGGCATGGGATTGTTCCGGGACCCGCTCCACGTGAACCGAGACGGGGCGGTCCGGCTGAGCCTGGCGGTTGTTGCCGCGGCCGCGCCCCGGCTGCGTGGAGAAACGACGGGGCCGAGGTGGATCGATCTCGCCCTGACCGACGACTGTGAAGCCGGCAAGTATCAAGGGTTGGTGGAAGATCTGGACGAGTCGAGAGCGGCGAGCGAGCCGATCGTCGTCGGCGAGAATTCCAAGGAGGGGACAGCGTGGTGAATAGAACAGGGTTTGACGTGATCTGCGCGGGAATGTATCGCGCGTGTTCCACGTGGCAATACGAAGTGGCCGCGCATCTGGTCGAGGAGCATGGCGCCGGCCGGCGGCTGGGGTATTTGCTCAGTGGCCAGTATACGGCTCTTCTGGCCGAAGACTCCGATAATGGGATCACTGACACCGACGAACGGCGGGGCTGCCGCGTGATCAAGGCCCACGAAGGCGAGCGCGCGATGGCCCGCGAGTTGTTTGCCGGCAGAGCATGTGCACTCTACGCATTTCGCGACGTGCGCGACGTCGTTTTCTCGCTGATGCACAAACGGGGAAAAACGTTCGAGGAGATCCTTCGCCAGGGGATGATTCACCAGATCCTGGCGAACGACCGCTTCTGGATGGCCCAGCCGAACGTGCTCGTGCAACGATATGACGACCTGATCTCAGAGCCCGCCCGCGGAGTGACGGAGCTGGCTTCGCACCTGGGATTTCGTTTGGAGGCGGGCGAAGCCGAGCGAATCGCGGCACTCTATTCCCAGGAGTCGAATCGGGCTCGGACCGAGGCGCTCAAGCAACGGCTCGAGCAGGCGGGTGTGGATCTCGAGAATGCCGGAAACACGCAGATTTGCGATCCCGCATCGCTGTTGCACTGGAATCACATGCGAGGCAAGGGGGCCGCGTCGTGGAGCACCATGGCGACGCCGCGACAGAGTGCGGTGCTGCACCGGCTCTGCGGTCGCTGGCTTGAATGGCATGGCTATTCACTTGAAAGAAAACCGTCCCTCGAGTCGGATCTTTCGATCAAGGGGCTGCGCGCGTCAATTCAAAGTGACGCCGACGTGATCGTCGGCTACATCAACTTCCTGGTGCGGACGACGTCGTCACGATTTCCAAAGATGGCACGCACGGCGAAGCGACTGCTGGGGATGCCGGTCGAGGCGAATGCTGGTGCGATGGTATGGGCTGACCCGATTCCGGTCAGGAGTGATGGGATGAAGGTCTCGGGCGATGCAGCCTGAGAGGACTGTGCCACTGCGTCAACCGTACAATCGTCTCTCGCTGCCCGGCTGCGGGCGGTAGCCCTCCCGGGCGAGGCAATCGGCTCGCAAGGGCCCTCTGTGAGCCGAATAAGGCCGCGCCGTTCGACGTCAACTCACCGAGGTGGTATGGTGAGACGATCGGGGGGTACCGTTCGAGGGCGGTTTTCATGCGTGCTCTGACTCTCGGTTTGTTGCTCGCCGGCTCCTGGCTTCATTCCGGGTCGGCTGATGAACCTCGGGAGTTTTATGGAAAGAATGTCACTCAGTGGATCGCGGTCTTGCGTGCCGAGGCGAGCACGGAGGCCGAGCGCAAAGCGGCGGCGATCGCGCTGGGTTATTTCGGACCGGAGGCCAGAACCGCGGTGCGCGACCTGGCCGAGCTTGCTCGCCAGGGGCGTTTCGAGTACGTCGCCTCGCAGGCGCTCGCTCGGATTGACCCGACATTCGAGGCCCCGGTACCGCAGTTGATCGAGCAGTTCATCAAGGACGGCTGGGAGCATTACTCTGCGTCTGGGGCGACTGGGTTTGATAGTGCTGCCCGAGATTCTCTGGTCAGGGTCGGCGCACCTGCGGTACCGGCATTGATCGACCTCTTGAACGGTCAGAATCGGAGAATGCGCCCCTGTGCCGCCGAGGCGCTGGGACTCATGGGAAAAGAGGCTGCTTCGGCCGTGCCGTCACTCCAAAGCGCGATCGTGCATTCGGAGAACGATCAGCCCGGCAAAGTTCTCAGGCGTTACGCCGTCGTTGCTCTGGGACGGATCGGGCCGGCCGCCAAGGCTGCGGCACCGACCTTGGACGCCTTGCTCGACAAGAATGACAACGACTCGTACCATGCGGCAATCGCTCTCGATGGAATTGGTGCTCCGCCGGTCCGAAAGCTGGCAATGAGGCTTGTCCGAGACGGCGATGTGACTTCGACGGAAGTGCTCGGCTGGCTAGGACCGAGGGCTCGAGAAGCCATACCGACACTCAGGTCCGCGCGCGCTTCGGAGCGGCTCCAGGTTCGCGTCGCAGCAGCGGTTGCTCTTGCTCGCATTGACCCCGGTGCCGAAGAAGCCATTCCGGTACTGGTCGAAGGTCTAGAGCACCTTGAAGATCGAAAGGTTTACGCTCCGGGAGTGCCCGGTGCACTCGCCGTCTTCGGTCCCAAGGCAGGGGCAGCCTTGCCAGCCCTGATGCGGTTTGCGAACGGGCCAGACCCGCTTACCGAGATCTTGAAGGCTCTGGTCCAGATCGACCCGCACGGCGAAAAGTGTGTGCCAGTACTCGCGGCCGCACTCAGCTCCGAGGATGACCGGGTCGCGGACACGGCCGCCAAGTGCCTCGCATTGCTTGGCCCGCGGGCAAAAGAGGCCATCCCCGCGCTCAAGATCGCCATGGCCCGCGAGTTCAACCCTTATGCCGACCGGGATCATTGCCCACAGCGACGCGCGGTCAGAGCACTCGCTCGAATCGGTCCAGGGGATTCGCAGACAATTTCGGCTTTGATCGCGGCGCTCGAATTTCGCGGCATACCCGGCGATGGAAACTTCGGAGGACGCCGCGACGATTCCGGGTATTCAGTCGCGGCGGCCGCCGCTTTGGCGCTGGGCTCACTTGGGCGCGACGCCAAGGCCGCGGTGCCCGCACTGATCGAGGCCATGCAGCCCAAAGAGCTCGCCGACAATGAAGAGTGCGTCGTCAACACCGCTGCGCTTGCGCTCGCTCAAATTGGGCCTGACGCCCGTCCGGCCGTTCCGGCTCTAGAAAGACTGGTTAGAAACGCGCCAACACACGCTGCGCACGAGCCCCGGGGTCGTGATCGCGCTATACAAGCTCGCGCCCGACGGAGTAGCAGTCGCGGAGAACTGGCTGAAAGCACCGTTCGATGCCGATGCGTATTGGTTGTTCCCGCAGATCGAACGACGTGCGATTGTCCTCGGCGCAATGGGCCGCACGAGCGTGGAAGGGGATGTGGCGACCCGTATCCTGCTCAAACAATTCGAATCGTTGCGGGCGTCTGTCGGTCTGCGAGATGAAGAAACAGACCGCGTCGAACGCTGGTTCGAGGCGATCGCCCGGCTAGGACTCGCGCGCGCCTGGCGATCCCGTGGCTCGAGGAGTATCGCAGGCACACGAATCCGTGGGTTCGCATGTGGGCAGGTGATGCCCTGGCGAAGATCGATCGAAAAGCTCAACCGTCGGCCAAGTCGGCGCGGTAACCGGGAGACAAGCGTGATGCCAAGCGCGCTCGCGGCAATTCTCTACCTGAGCGTTTGGCAGTCCTCAGCCCGGGCAATTGAACCGCAGGAGTTCTACGGCAAGACACTCGACGCGTGGGTTGAGGTCTTGCGGGACAAGGACAGCACAACGGACGACCGCCGGCGTGCGGTGCTTGCATCGGGCTTCTTCGGCGCGGACGCCAAGGCGGTCATTCCCGATCTTCAGGAGCTCGTTCGCCAGCAGCGATTTCAGCGTGAGGCTGCGCAATCGCTCGCAGCGATTGATGTGCGTCCAGAAGTGCGGATACCGCGGTTGATTAAGCGATTCATCAAGGACGGAAGCATACATCTCACCGGAGCGGGCGCTATCGGCTACAGCGCAGGCGCGCGCGACGCGCTGGTAAGGATCGGGGCCCCGGCGGTGCCCGCACTGATCGCGGTTTTGGATGGACCCGATTCAGGGATGCGCGTGTGTGCCGCCGAGGCACTGGGCAGAATCGGCCCGGGGGCAAGGGAAGCCGTTCCCGCGCTGATCCGCGTCATTGCTCAGCGCGAGGTGATTGACGAATCGGAGGTGCTCGTCCGCCACGCCGTTGTCGCGCTCGGCCGGATCGGAGCTGACGCGAAAGCCGCGCTACCCATTTTGAGTCACCTGTTCGAAAAGCGGCTTGGCGACGAGTATGAGCTGGCGATCGCGCTGGCGGGAATCGGTGCGCCGCCGGTGAGTAGTCTAGCCGATCGGCTCGTGCGAGACGGCGACGCTTACCCTGCCGAGGCGGTGCTCTCGTGGCTCGGCCCGAAGGCCCGGGACGCGATAACTTTGCTGAAACGCGGGTTGACTGATCAGCGACTTCAAGTGCGATTCTCGTCGGCGGTCGCTTTGGCGAACATCGAGCCTTCGACCGAACACGCGGTTCCTGTGCTGATCGAAGCACTCGAGCATTTGCAGGATCGCGATCTGGCTCTCGACGGCGTTCCCACGACGCTTGGGCGACTTGGCCCCGTAGCGAAAGCCGCGTTGCCGGTCCTGGTCGCGCTCGTGGAAAAGGGGAGCGATTGGCCGGATCTGCTCGAGGCCCTCGTACAAATCGATCCCGATGGGAAACGCTGCGTGCCGGCACTTGTGCTCGCCCTGAAGCACAAAGATCACGACGTCGTCGACACCGCCGCCCGGTGCCTCGGGCTTCTCGGACCGCGCGCAAAGGAAGCCGTCCGGCGCTTTCGGAGGTTGTTGCCCTTGAATTCGAGAAAGATGACGGTATCGACCAGCGAGCCGATCCGCAGGTCAGTGCCGTCAAGGCGATCGGGCGGATCGGCGTGTGCGATCGCGATGTGATGATGACGTTGATCGAGGCCCTTGATCGCGAGTACTCGACGGGTCAAGCGGCGGCAACGGTGCTTGGCTCATTCGGCCCTCGCGCGAAGGCTGCCGTGCCCGCGCTCATGAAGGTTGTGGCGAACGGTGACGACACCGACGGCAACTGGTCCGTCAAGATGGCCGCTGCGCGCGCCCTCGGTCAAATCGGGCCCGATGCCAGGGTGGCCATCCCGGCGCTCAAGCGACTGATTGACAAGACTCCAAACCCGGTGGACGGGATGCCCGAAGTTGTGATCGCGCTCTATCACCTTGCTCCGGATGGATCTCAGATCGCCGAGAGCTGGCTGAAGAAGCCATTCTCGGCTCGACCGGGAGATTGGATCTACCGAGGACTCGCGAACCGCTCCATAGTGCTCGCCGCGATGGGGCGAACGAGCCTCGAGGGGGATATCGCGACGCGACACGATCTTGAGTCGCTCGAATCCATGGCGCTCTCTGGCAATCCGCTTGACGACGATTTGGATTATCTCGAGGAACGGATCGAGACGATTGGCCTCCTGGGTGTCGGCGCTCGGTTGGCCGTTACCTGGGTGAAGGAGTTAGAGCAGCAAGCGAATCCGTGGGTTCGCATGTGGGCCGCGGAGACGCTTGAGAAGATCGAACCGGGCGCGCGGGCGAACGGCCATTAAACCCGCGCTGTCTCGCCGCTCTAACTCGCGACTTACTCCTCGGGAATCCACTGCGTGTCGCTCTTGCCGTCGGAGTATCGCGTGTAGCATCCGAGGCGGTTCAGGAAATCAGCGGGCTCGGCGACGGTGCTATCGAGGTGCTCCGTGAATGACCCGGCGAGCGCGTGCGGCTCGAACGAGCTGCCAGCGTAGTCCGTCGTGATTTGCGGATGTTGCCGGATGCGTGGCCATGATAGAATTTGAGTCGTCGAGACGATTCGAAGATTGCCTGGCGAAACGAAAGCAGACATTTTCGCGAGGCGGAGGGAATCATGACGGTTTTTCGCGATCTGTACATCAGCGCAAACGCCGAAACGATGGCGGCAGCGGTCGCGGCAATCGAAAAAGTTCTTCCCGCTGATTGGGCAAGGGACCGAAATGCCGAGGTTCGGTCTCAGGCTTTCGCGCTCTCGACAAAGCGACTTGCTTACTGCTTCGCCTGCAAGAACGTGGATGGCCGGCCTGCGGCCATGCTCATTCTCACGCAGAAAGACTCTGGAACGTTTTTCGTCTCGAACATCATCCCCATCGAACGGCACCAGCTCGAGCGCTCGGAGTACAACAGCATCCTCGAAAACTTCTACGACAGGGTTTTCAAGCCTTACGCCGAGAAGGCGAAACTAGAGCATACCATGACGAGAGCGGACGCCGGTTTAGAGCGGTGGCTGAATCAACCGACGGCAACGCTGCTGCAGACGTTTTCAGCCAGCGCTAACAAGGGTACGGGCGTCTCGCACCCGATCGACCGAGAGCGGTGGAACGCGTTCGTGCTCTCGGCGTATCAAACCGGTAGCAGTCTAGATCCGGCGACACTCGCGCGCTGGCTCGTAGAGTCCGAAGACTGGTCGCCCGAAATTGCGGAACAGCTCGCACTCGAGTACGAATCCGGCCTCGATTTGCTTGCCTATGCCGGTAACCTTAAGGGCTCGTAGGCGAGCTTCACATGCCCAGCATCGCTCTAGTGGCGAGCCAGCTAATCGTCTCGGATCTCCCCGTGATTTTTCTTGATACATGCATCCTCTTGGATGTTATCCGCGCAATCAAACGGCGATACGCCAATTGCGTTGCGAAGGCGAGCGAATTACACACGGCAGTCACAGCCGCGCCCGCACAGTGCAGTCTCGTCGTTTCCCACCTTGTACGGCACGAGTGGGCAGTCAACGAGCCGGGACTGCTAATGGAAGCCGGCCGGCACCTCGCCGAGATTGAGGATCAATCCGGCCATTTTCACGATGCGTGCGCTGTCCTGGGAATCGCGCCAGGATTTGCACGAGCCAACTATGCAGGCCATAAAATGGCGGAGAAGCTCCGCGATCTTTCCCAGCAGCTTCTCAATTCCGGCATCGAGGTCGAAGCCGACAACGAGTGTAGTGGGAGGGCGATTAACCGGGTCATCCACAACATTCCGCCGTCGACCAAGGGCGGTGAAGTCAAGGACTGCACGATTCTCGAGGAGTATCTGGCCGTGTGCCGTACGCTCGAGGTCGCGGGATTTGCGAAGAAACGCGTGTTTTGCACGTCCAATACAAGCGACTGCTGCGAGCCCAGAGGACTTCACGCAGAATTGGCTCAGGACTTCGCCGCCGTCGGCCTTCGTTTTACGACCAATCTTCCATGGGGTTTCCACGACGTGACTCATTGAAGCGTTGACGGTCGACCTCGCTCTCACGCGGCAGATCGCTCGTGTATCCGTTGTCATGATCTCCTAAATTGCCAGCCCCGAATTCTTCGTTGCCGACCGGCGGTGCGCGGGCGCGCACAACGGCCCCTCACCCGGCCTTGGGCCACCCTCTCCTGGGGGGAGAGGATTTTGGATGATCAGCCTTCGTCGGACTTGGCAGTGGCCCAGCGGCTGTGGGGGTATTCGGTTTTCAGGCGCTGGGCGAAATCGTCGGCGCGGCCGTCTAGCTTGAGCTTGCGGAAGAGGACCGAGATCTGGTGCAGCGCCCGCGGGTGCTCTTCCTTGTCTTTGCTGTAGAGCAGGTCGGTGTGGAGATAGGCGAGCAGGGCGTCTTTGGGGCGGTTGGCGGCGCGGAGGCAGTCGCCCAGGGTGTTGTAGGCCGGTGCCTGGCCGGCGGCGTCCTCCGGCGGCGTCGATTTGATGACCTCGCGCAGCAGAGTCTCGGCCTTGGCAAAGTCTTTCAGGCCGGCGAGGCTCTCCGCCTTGGCGAGCTGGGCGGCCCGCAATCGCTCCGAGCCTTTGGGGGACGCGGCGATCAACTTGTCGAGCTCGTCGACCGCTTCCTTGTGCTTGTTTTGCTTGGCCAGGAGCTTGGTGCGGAGAACGGCTGCACGCTCGGCCCCTTTGGGAAGCCTGCCCAGATCGGCGATGGCGGCTTCAGCCGCGGGAAAATCGCCGGAGGCCAACTGGATTCGTGCCAGGCAGGCGCGGGCACCGATGGTGTGGCGGCCGCTGGGGTATTGTCTCGCGAACTTCGTGAGCGCGTCCTTCGCATCCTTGATCCGGTCGGGCTCGACGGCTGCCAGATCGGTCAAGACCTCGGCTTCGCGAAAGAGCGCTGCCTGCTGGGGGTAAGGCTTACCGGCAGACTCGGCGGCGGCCTTCTTGAAGAACTCGGCTGCTTCGGCGAGCTGCCCTGACGACTCGCGAGCCTCGCCCAGCGCGAATGATGCCGACTGGCCGTCGTAACGGATCGACTGGATCAAGTCGGTGGGCACCTTGATCTCCTTGGCGCCAAGCAGCACCACGACCTCGCTCGCTGACTCGGACTGCACCTGGCCGCGAACGCGCCCCCCGATCGCCTGCTCGAATTTGGCGCCGGTGACCAGATTTACGTCATCGGCCCGGGCTCTGCTGCCGGCGGCGAGCAGAAGAACGGCCAGGCCCGCTCGGAAGAGCGGCCGACGATCGCGAGTACGAGATTGAGCTGGCATGTGTTGCTCCCTTTATTGATCACTTGAGGCGGGCGAGCAGGCCCTGGTACTTGGCTTTCATTTCCGGGCCGCCGACGCCGGGCGAGAGTCGCATGACGCCCATCAGGGCCTGGCGGGCCTTGGTGGTGTTCTTCTGCTTTGAGAGCCCCCAGGCGACGTGGTACCAGGCGTCGTAGTAGGCGGCAGGCCGGGGGCGGGAGCGCTCCATGAGCTTGGTGAGGTTTTCCCAGTGATTGATCGCGCTAGCCCAGCTTCCCTTACCGGCCTCGGCTTCGGCCTCGAGCAGCATTCCCTTCTCGGTGAGTGCCTCGCGATAGGGGGGCTTGTGGGGCAGAACCTCGTCGAGCAGTGAATTGGCCTCGTCGAACTTCTTCTGGCCCCTCAAGGCGGCGGCCAGCTTGATCCGGATGATGATCAACCGGCCCTTGCTGCTGGGCTGTGCCAGGAACTGGGAGTCTTGCGTGTAGTCGTTGAGCATGCGGCGGAAGACCTTCTCGGCATCCTGGTTGGCGTCGAGCGAAAGAAGGCTGGAACCGGCCCACTCGAGTGATTCAAAGGTCTGGCCGGTCTTGGATTCGGCGACGGTGGTTAGAAACGTTTTGTAGGCGTGGCTCAAGTCAGTGAGTGCCTTGGTATTCTTCTTGGCCCGCACGTTTTCAAGTTCTCTTTCGAGCAGTCTGCCCAGCTTGAAGTAGAGCTGCGCGCGGCCGGCCGCTCCTCCGGAGAGCTCGAGGGCCTGCATGGACTTGATCGCCGCGTCGACGTTGCCGGTGATGATAAAGGCCTTGAGCTGGGCTTCCATGAGCAGGGAGAAGCCAGGCCCGATCTTGACGGTCTGGGACTTGATGACCGGGTCGAGCAGGGCCAGGGCCTCCGCCGGCTTGCCGGTTTCGCTGAAGACTGTCGCTAAGTCGGCGACGTTGCCGATCAAGCCGGGATCGGTGACACCGGTGCCGGAATCGCGGCGAGCTTTCAACGCGGCGTTCAGAGCGTCGATGGCTTTCTGGGCCTCGGCCTGGGAGCCGGTGGCATCGCCCCGGCTCTCGGCCACGCGGCTCTTGCGCCAGTGCACCATTCCCAGCCGGTTTTGCGCGGGGATCCACTGCTGGGAGCGGGTTCGCACGCTGGTCAGGGACTTGATCGCTTCGTCATAGCGGCCCATTCCGAAATAGATCATGCTCAGATTCATGCGGGCTGCGTCGGCTTGCTCCTTTTCGGGCCAGGTCTCGATCGTGTAGGTCGCCAGGTCGATCAGGCGATTGAGATCGCTCATGCGATCGATCTCGGTGTAGGTGCTATACGCTTCAGCGAGCGACTGCATGGCGATGTCGGTCGAAAGGGTGGAGACCCCGCTTTGCGGGTAGCGCCTGGCGAGGTGCTCGGCGAGGACGTCGGCTTCGTAGAACTGGTTGTTCTTGTAATAGCAAAACGCGAGCTTGTGGCGAGCGAAGTTGGCCTTTTCGACGTTGCGGGCCGGATCGGCTTTGCGGACGGCTGCCTTGAGCAAGGTGATCGCCTTGGGCCAATCTTGTGCGCCAATGGCTTCGTCGGCCTTCTCCATCGCGTCTTCGTAAGTGATTTTCAGAATATCTTCAGCTCTGAGCGCGGCGCTGGGCTTGTACTTCTTGAGCAGATCGAGGGCGTCTTTCTTGTAGGGAGACGCATAGCGCACGACCTGGCTGGCCGAGTCGATGATGAGCTTTTTGGCTCTGGGCTGCTCGTTCGACGAGATCTCGGACATCTGGGCGTCCAGGTCCTTGGCATACTCGGTCAAGACCCCGAGGCCGGCGGAAGATGCGTGCTCTCCGCGGCGGTTATAGAACGAAAGCCAGCGAGCCGCTTCGTCGGCCGCCAGGACATACTGTTTGCGCTTGCCGAGGGCGACGATGTAAAAATAGCCGACATGGAGCTGAAGACCGCGCAGGGCCGGATCGGCGTGGCCCATGAGCTCTTTGTAGATGGCGACGGCCGGGCCGATCTCGCCTTGCTCTTCGAAGCACTTGGCCTTCCACATCTGGGCGGTGAGGCCGGCCCATTGCACGCGGTGGTTCTTATATATGTCATCGAACTGCGTGAAGGCTTCCTTCAATGACTTGGCCCGTTCGGGTGATTTGTCCGGATATGTCTCGGCCAGCTCGTAGTCAGCAACACCTTGCTGGAGCATCGCATCGAGTTGAGCTGCGTAGGCCGAGTTGCGGTCGGGCACCCGCGGGTCGTTATCTTCGAGGTGCTTTGGGAACTTGGCGAGCGCGGCCTTGAGTGGCTCGAGGGCCTTACCGTACGCGTCGCGTGCCTGGTTGAAGGCTGCGCGAGCCTCGGCGACCTTGGCCGCCTTCTTGGCCGCGTCCTGGGTGTCTTCGCTCAGGAGCATCGCGGTGTGGCCGCGCTGCAGGAGCAGCTTGCCGACGTGCACCTGGGCCTCGCGTGCCTGGGGGAGCTTCGGGTGCGCTTTGACGAAGCCGTCGAGCTTTTCGGAGGCGTCTCGTAGCAGTTCTTCGCGCAGAACCAGGTCGTTCGACTTGGCGGCCTCGTCGATCAAGGTGCAGCCTTGCTCGTAATCAAGCACATCCTTGATCCCGGCCGGGAGCTCTTGATCGGCCCTGAGGATCTTGATGTAGTCGAGAGCCACGTCGTGAAGGCCGCGGTCCCTGAGCTCTTTCAAGAACAGCGAGGCCGTCCTTGGATCTTCGCCCTGTTGAGCCCAGCCGCTCGTGCCGCAGGCCGCGCACGCCAGTCCGAGCAGAAGCATCCGTTTCAGAGCGAGTGAACGCCCAGGCATCTTCGGGTCCTCCACCACAACCGCTTTCTCACAAATTACTTACAGCGCTGCAAATTCATGTCGGAACGGAGCAGGAATCCGCCGCGTTTGCCCGCTCGGCAACCAATCATCGCCACTTTAGTATTTAAGACTTCCAGGGATGCGCAGTCAAGCAGCCATGATTCCGTTCTTGTGGCTTTCGAGCATGCAGTGCCGGTCATAGGCGTCCGCGAGGCCAATCGCAGGGACAACGACTTCCGCGTGGTACTCGGTCGACGTGAACAGAAATGCACTCGCCAAGCGTTGATTCCGATCAAAGATTGCCGGCGCCTGGACGAATACACGTGCGCGGCCCATCGGGTCGTGCGTGTGAGCGAAGTCCAACAATGTGATGTGATCAGCCTGACGAGTTGCTCTGGTTTAGTACGAGTTCGAGTGCTGAAAGAGCTGGCTCGATGCGGGGAGCTCGCCGGGTTGGTCGAAGACCTTTTTTCGAGGGAAGGACAACGGCTGTGTCCGACTTTTGGGGTTCTCTGTTGCGGCTCGAGGGTTTCTGGAACTCTCCGTTGCGCGTGGAGATTCTCCGGGTGGTCGCGACGGGGGCGTTCTTTATCCTGGGTGTGGTGGTTGGGCGGCTGTGGGCCATGTGGCGGCGGTATCGCCAGAAGAAGATTGCCGAGGGCGGGGTGTCGGAAGACGTCGTGACGATCGAGAAGATCTTGCTGGACCGCCGCGACGACGGATCGCAGGTGCTGCGCATCCGGTCGTGCGGGCGTGACCCGATGGAGACGGTGTTTCCAAATCAAGCGGCCCGCGACGAGTTTCAGACGCGCGGCGGCGCGACGACATCGGCTCGTCCGCTGGTGTCGATGGATGGGAAGATGGGTTCGTATCTGCTTCAGGAGCTCGCCATCTGGGTTTGCGGGCAACTGAGGGAGCGCGGGTTCCGGCACGATGTCTGGGTGATGGCGCCGGTGTACGAGCGCGGGCGCTTTACCTGGGCGGTCACTTCTTGTCGACGGTGCTGCTCGTCCGGCGCGACGATTTGCTGCGGTTTCGCGATTGGGACGACTGCGCGGCGATCGAAGTCGAGCACGCCAGCCATGGCGAGCGGATACTCACTCTGATGAACATGGCCGCGGAATACGAACGGCAGGAGGAGGCCATTCGCAACAGACGAGCGGCGGGGCGGCGTGCGAACTTTGAAGAGACGATGTACGTCCTTGACCTGGGGCTGGACACGAAGTGCGCCGATCTGCCTTCCAAGAGCGTGCCGTGGAAGCGGTTTGAATCGACGCTTCAGAAACTGGAGATCAAGGTGCGGGAGGAAGTACCCGCGGTGGCATGACCGGCAAGGGAGAGAATTCGGTGACGTGCACCGTGAGCCCGCTGAAAAGCGGGCTCACGAGGGCACGATTTTCTCGATTTGCTCATCCCTGAGCATCACGGGCCTCATAAAGCACAACTGCCGACGACAGAATCACATCTTTAATACGCGCATTTAAATATTTGCGATTGACAATATCGATCTTGTCCCGGCCAAGGAGTTGGCCCAACTCCTCCTCGATGTCGACGATTTCCCAGCCTGGTGAACCTTCCGGTTGGTACTCGACAAGTACATCTACGTCACTATCCGGACGGAAGTCATCGCGAAGGACTGAGCCAAAAAGTGAAAGCCGGTGGATTTTGTGTCGGCGGCAAAATGCGGCGAGGCGTTCCCGGTCGACGGTCAACTGTTCAGTTGTCTTTGGCATCTCGCACGATTCCCATAGGGCACGGTCTTAGATTTTCGGTCAGTTTCATTTTAGTCGGATTCGAGTCGTGATGGGATTTCTGGTTCTTTTCACGCCGCTTTCGGACGTTTGGTCGTTCGTGTCATCATCGGCATCGTCTCGATCACGGCTCACGAGCCACTCTTTGAATTTCAACAGTGCGGAGTGTGTTTCGCGCAGTTTCTCGGCCAATTGCGGGGGATTGCCGGCAGCTAATCTCGCCTCGATCTCGAGATGTTTGGCCAGGACGGTTTCAGCGTTATTGAGCACGTAAGCTCTCGCGGCGGCGACCTGTTCGGGTTCCAGTTTGTAGAACCGGCAGATTTCCGCCTCGGTCTTTGCGGCATCCAAAAAGTCAGGAAGCAAGTTGTACACGGTGATCCGCGTTCCCACGATCTCCGGGCCACGGCCGCGGTCATGGATCAGGTCGGCTGACATGCTCATTCTCCGCGTCAAGTCATTGGGTGTGACTTTAGTTAATGATACCAGATTGGCGCCGCCGCGGTGAGGATCGTGTAGGATGCCATGCGGCCAAGCACAGCACTCGCGAAGGAGCCTTTGGCATGTACTCGACGACGATGGGGCACCGCTCGGGGCGCACGACCGCGATTGCCGCTGGGGGGATGGGTCTGTTGCTTCTGGTCGCGCTCGAAGCGCGCGGCCAGGGAGCTTCGGATCGCATCGCCGCGCGAGCCTCTTATCCGCGATTGCCCGGCGCGGTGACCAAGGCTCCGGCGTGGCTCGGCGCCGATGCGCCGTTCGACGTGAAAGAGTTTTTCAAGGTTGTGCCTCGCGAGAAGAATGCTGCACCTCTCTATCTGGACGCTCTCTTCGAGTTCAGCGGCGAGCTCGAAGCGTGCTTTCCGGAAGGCCCCGAGCGCTCTCGGCGCGGCCAGGCTGCTCGCGATCGCGCGAAGCGGCACTACGATCTGACGAATCCGGTAGCCGCCGACCCCAAGCTCGAGCTGGACCCGGCACAAGTCGACGCGGTGATCAAGCTCTACGACGCGGGCTACCGCAAGCTGGCCGAAGCGCAGCGCCTTGACCGTTGCGTCTTCGAGACCGGCTGCGATATCGCGACGATGCTGCCCCACGCTCAGGCCTCCCGGCAGGTTGTTCGCGTCTCGACGCTCAAGGTGCAACGTGACCTGCAGCGCGGAGACCCGGCCGCGGCAATTCGCGAAATTGAAGTGCTGCTCAGGCTCGTCAGAGATTTAAGGCCTCGGGGTGTCGAGATCACACAGCTCGTGGCGGATGCTGACTCGCAGGTCATCTTCTCGGTCGCGATTCCAGCCATACTGGCTTCACCGCGTCTGCGCCGAGCAATGCGAGCGACTGTTGAAAATGCTCGAAACGCATGAAGCGAAATCACTCGACGGGTATGCCGAGGGACTTCGGGCGGAGTACGTCGTCGCTCGCTCAACTCTCGAAGCCGTTGTCCACCATCAGAGCGATCTCGCTACGTCGCTTCGGCTCAAATCGGGTGAGTCTGTGGTGCGCAACATCCTGGGATTCGGGGCGTATACCAGCACCGCGGCTGCTGCTGCGACTTCCGGTCTGCCGGACGGTGACTGGGATGGGATCGTTGCGCGGGCGAAGCCCGCCGAGGTATCACGCCAGGCCAAAGAAATCGGTCGATTTTATCGCACTCTTCTCGACTTGAGCACTCTGCCGTATGCAGCAAGAATCAAGAGAATCTCCGCTTTCAAGCCGCCGATGGGCACCGACTTGCTCTCTCGCGTGGCTGGTATTTCGAGGCAACCCGAGCGTCTCGAAGCAGTCGCTCGATCGTTCGCGCGCACGACCGCCAGCCTCCGCGCCATGGAGTGCCTGCTCGCCTTGAGACGCTGGCAAATCTCGCATCGAGGCTTGCCCAAAGACCTGTCGTCGGTCGCCAAGGGAGCTGCGCTCAAGACCGTGCCGATCGACCCCTACGACGGCAAGCCCATGAAGCTGGCCGTGGTCGACGGACAGCCGATCATCTACTCCGTCGGCCGCGACGGCACCGACAACGGCGGCCTCGTCGATGCCGGACGCGACCAGACGCCCACCGGCGACCTGATCTATCGCCCGCCCGCAATCGAAGAAAAACCACCACTCAGGCCGTGACGGCATTTCGCTAAATGTGAACGGACTGGCCCAGTCCCTGACCGGCGGCTTCCATGACGGCTTCGGAATAGGTGGGGTGGGGGTGCATCGCCTGGAGGATTTCTTCCTCGGTTGCTTCGAGCTTCTTGGCCATCACCAATTCGGCGATGAGCTCGGTGGCCTGCGAGCCGATCAGGTGAGCCCCCAGAAGCTCACCGTACTTGGCGCCGAACACAAGCTTGACGAAGCCCTCGGTCTCGTCTGATGCGATCGCGCGGCCGCTGAACTGGAAGGGGAACTTGCCGATGCGGACCTCGTGTCCAGCTTCCCTCGCGGCCTTCTCGGTCAAGCCGACGCTGGCGACTCCGGGATCGGTGTAGGTGCAGCCCGGAATATTCGTGTAGTCGATCGAGTGGTCGGCGAAGCCGCAGAGCCGCTCGATGCAGCAGATGGCTTCGTGTGTGGCCACGTGCGCCAGCCAGGGAGGGCCGATGACATCGCCGACGGCATAAATATCGGGCACGCTGGTGAGGTAACCGTTCTTGGGGTCGGCCTTGATGTGATTCTTGACGATCTCGAGCTTGATCTCGTCGGCCACGAGCCCTTCGACGTTGCCTTGAACGCCGATGGCGACCAAACAAGTGGCGGCCTCGACCGTCTTCTTCCCTTCCGGTGTCTCGACCTCGGCTTTCACGCCGCCGGCGGTCTTCTCGATCTTGGTTGTCTTCGACTTCGTGAGAAGGGTGAGCCCACGCTTGACCAGGCTCTTGTGCAAGGCGGCGGAAACGTCTTCGTCTTCGGCGGGAAGGATCCGGTCCAGGAGCTCGACGACCGTGACCTTGGTCCCAAGCGCGTTGTAGAAGTAACCGAATTCGAGCCCGATCGGGCCGGCACCCAGGATGAGCATCGATTCGGGCTTGTTCGGAAGCGACATCGCCTCCTTGTAGGCGATCACCGTCTTGCCGTCGAACTCGAGGCCCGGTAGGGGCCTGGGCCGGGCGCCTGTGGCGATGACGATTGACTGGGCTGTGACTGTCTCGCTTCCAATTTGAATCTTGTGGGCGCCGACGATCTTGGCCGTCCCGAACTTCGAGCTCACCTTGTACTTTCGAAACAGGCCCTCGATACCCTTGTTCAACTGGCCGGCGACGCTGCGGCTGCGCTTGATGATCTGGGCGAAGTCCCAGGTCGGCTCGCCGCTATAACCGAAGTTTGCACCGTGGTGCTTGATCAGCTCGACCAAGTGGGCATTGGTCAGGAGGGCCTTGGTCGGAATGCAGCCCCAGTTCAAGCAGATGCCGCCCAGCTTGTCGCGCTCGACGCAGAGAACTCGCGCCTTGAGCTGGGCGGCGCGAATGGCGCCCGCGTAGCCCGCGGGACCGCCGCCCAGGACGACGATGTCGTAGTCAAAAGCCATTGATTTTGATCCTGAAGTGATTGATTAAACCAGCATGGAAGCCGGCTCTTCGAGCAAGCCCTTGAGGGTTTGCAGAAACCTGGCGGCCATCGCGCCGTCAACGGCCCGGTGGTCCGCGGTGAGCGTGACCGTCATCACGGTGCCGGCCTCGATGCGATCTCCCTCGACGACAGGGCGCTTGAGGGCGGCGCCGACGGCGAGGATGCCGACCTGGGGAAGATTGAGGATGGCGTCGAACTGCTGGGTGCCGAACATGCCCAGGTTCGAGATCGTGAACGTTCCGCCCGAAAGCTGTTCGCTCGAGAGCGTGCTGGATCGGGCGGCGGCGGCGAGCGCTTCGCTCTGGACGCGAATCTCACGCAGGCCCAGGGTGTCGGCGTGATGGAGCACGGGGACGATCAGGCCTTCGTCCAGGGCGACGGCGATGCCCAGGTTGATCTCGCCATGGCGAACGATGGCGTCGGGCTCGAAGCTCGCGTTCACGCCGGGATTGAATCGCAGCGCCAGCGCCACGGCCTTCGTGACAAAGTCGCTGATCGATACTTTGACGCCTTCGGCGGCGAGGTGCTTGTTGATCTCGGCTCTGGCGGCGACGATCCGGTCGGCGCGGATATCGGCGCTCAGGTGGATTTCGGGAGCCGTCTGCTTGGCCTGCGACATGCGCTGAGCGATCGTTTTTCGCATGCGCGAATGGGGAATGCGCTGGGCCGCAAGCGGAGGCGGCGAGGAGCGAGGCGAGCCGGCCGGCTGCGGCGCGGGAGCGCGAACAGGGCCTGCGGCTTGCGGCTTCCGCTCGAGGTAGAGCTCGACGTCGCGGCGGATGATTCTTCCGCCTGGCCCGGTGCCGCGCAACTGGCCGATGTCGATGCTCGACGCGGCCGCGACCTTGCGTGCCAGCGGGCTGGCCTTCACACGGCCGCCCGAGGCGTGAACCGGCTCAGCCGCCGGGGCTTGCTGGCCGTTGTCGGGCGGGCGGGTCTCGGCTGAAGGTGTCGTCGCAGGCTCGGCCTTCTTTTTGTCAGGAGATGCGGGTGCTTGTGCGGCACCAGATCCCAGGCTTGCGGCGATTTGCTTGGGGTCTTCACCTTTCTTGGCGAGCACGAGCACGCGCTGGCCGAGTGCGACTTCCTCACCGGCGGCGTGATCGATGTGAGCGATGATGCCGTCGTCGTACGACTTCATGGGCATGGTGGCCTTGTCGGTCTCGATATCGGCCAGCACGTCGCCTTCCTTGACCGTGTCGCCGACCTTCTTCAGCCACTGAGCGATCACGCCGGTTTCCATGGTGGGGCTGAGCTTCGGCATCGTGACTTCGATCGGCACTTCGGTTCTCCTGGACGGCACGAGCGTGATTTGGGTGTGGACGATCGTGTTGGCTGCGAACGGTTCAACAAATCGTCAGGCTAAAGCCTGACCTACGAGCGATACAACACGTCGTTGACTGCGGCGATGATGCTCTTCGGGGACGGGAGCATCGAGGCTTCGAGCGCACGATTGTAGGGGATGGGGGCATCCTTGGCGGCCACGCGCTTGATCGGGGCGTCGAGCTCGTCGAAGGCTCGCTGCATGATCCGGTCGGAGATGCCAGCTCCCAGGCCGCAATAGGGCCAGTCTTCCTCGATGATGACAGCGCGGTGCGTTTTGGTCACCGAGCGAACGAGCGCGTCGAGATCGAGCGGCCGGGCCGTGCGCAGGTCGATCACCTCGGCGTCGATGTTCTCCTGGGCCAGCTCTTCGGCGGCTGCGAGCGTCGCCTTGAGCGAGCGCGAGTAGGTGATCAGGGTGACGTCGGAGCCTTCGCGCTTGACGTCGGCCTTGCCGATCGGCACGAGGTGCTCGCCGTCGGGGACTTCTCCCTTGTCGGGATAGAGCACTTCGTGCTCGATGAAGATGACAGGGTCATCCGAGCGGATGGCGCTCTTCAAGAGCCCCTTGGCGTCGGCAGGCGTGGCGGGCAGGACCACGGTGAGCCCAGGTATTTGCGAGTACCAGGCCTCGAGCCGGTGCGAGTGGGTGGCCGCCAGGCAGCCTGCCATTCCCGAGCTGCCGCGGAAGACGATCGGGACCGAGAACTGCCCGCCGCTCATGTACGCGCATGTTGGCGGCGTTGTTCACGATCTGATCGATCGCCACCAGGCTGAAGCTGAACGTCATGAACTCGATGATCGGCCGCAAGCCGACCATGGCCGCGCCAATGCCGATGCCGGCGAAACCTTCCTCGGAGATGGGCGTGTCGACGACGCGGCGATCGCCGAATCGCTTGAGCATACCCTGGCTGACCTTGTAGGCGCCGTCATATTCGGCGACCTCCTCGCCCATCAGGAAGACGTTCTCGTCGCGCTCCATTTCCTCGGTCATCGCCTGGTTCAAGGCTTCACGGAACGAAAGCACCGCCATGACACGACTACTCCTGCGGGATATAAGGGCCGGACGTGATGTCTTCGTAAACTGCTTCGGGTGGGGGGTTATCGCTTGCCTCGGCGAACTCGATGCTCTGGTCGACTTCGTCCTTGACGGTCGTGACGATGCTGTCGATTTCGTCCTGATCGATCCAGCCTCTTTCGAGGAGGACGTTCTGATAGGCGACGATCGGGTCGCGGTCGACGGCCGAATCGAGCTCTTCCTTGCGCCGGTACTTGGCCGGGTCGCTGATCGAGTGGCCCTTGTAGCGGTAGGTGTGGGCGTCGATGAACGTTGGTCCGTCGCCGTTGCGGGCGCGTTTGGCCGCGTCACGGACGGTCTTGGCCATGAGCTCGATGTCGTTGCCGTTGATCGACGGGCCGGGAATGCCGTAAGCCTTGGCGCCACGAATCGTCAGGTCGAGCACGGCGGACGACCGCTTGAGCGAGGTGCCCATCGCGTAATCGTTGTTCTCGACGACGTAGATCACGGGCAGCTTCCAGAGGGCCGCCATGTTGAACGCCTCGTGGACCGAGCCCTGGTTCATGGCGCCATCGCCCAGGTAACAGATGCACACGCGGTCTTCGCCGCGGTACTTGATGGCGAAGGCGATGCCGGCGGCGAGCGCAATGTGGCTGCCGACGATGGCGTGGCCGCCGAGGAAGCCCTTCTCGACGTCAAAGAAGTGCATCGAGCCGCCCTTGCCTTTGGAACAGCCGGTTGCCTTGCCCAGCAGCTCGGCCATGGCGGCGTTGGCGCTCATGCCGCGGGCCAGCGCATGGCCATGATCGCGGTAGGCGGTGATCACATAATCGGTGTCGCGCAGGCGCCGATCGAACCTACAGCGACGGGTTCTTGTCCACTGTATTGATGAAAGAAGCCGCCGATCTTGTTCCCCTTTTGATACATCATCTCCGCGCACTCCTCGAAGCGGCGGATCAACATCATCTGGCGAAGCCAGTCGACGGCTTGTTGCCGGCTGACGATCGGCTCGGAGGCGGTCTCCACTTGCATCATGTTCCTCTAACTCCTGCGGGCATGCGAAAAGAGACCAGAGTCAGTGCCACCCGAGAGAGCACTGGCAAGGCAAGTGCCACCCACCCTGGCGAGCGTCACCCACGCGAGTCTCTTGATCGTGGAAGGCGATTCAGGCTCCGCCGGCGAGCAATTGTCGGAGCACGTAGGGCAGAATGCCGCCGTGTTCATAGTAACGCATTTCCTGGGGGGTGTCGATGCGGACGGCAACCGAGAATTCGAGCGGCGGCCCGCTCGCGGCGCGAGCGGTCACCACAAGCTCACGCCCGGATGAAAAAGGCCCGCGGGCCAGATCGTCCAGGCCTGGGATCGCAAAAAGTTCTTCACCTGTGAGAGAGAGGCTCTCTGCGTTTTCACCGGGCTTATACTGAAGCGGTAGAATGCCCATGCCGACCAGGTTCGAGCGGTGGATGCGCTCGTAGCTCTCGGCGATGACGGCGCGAATGCCGAGCAGGCGGGGCCCCTTGGCGGCCCAGTCACGCGATGAGCCGGAGCCGTATTCCTTGCCGGCCAGCACGATCAAGGGCACGCTCTCGGCCTGGTAGCGCACCGAGGCATCGAAGATCGTCATGGTCTCGCCGTCGGGGAGGTGGCGCGTCCAGCCGCCTTCGGTGCCCGGGGCGAGCTTGTTCTTGAGACGGATGTTGGCAAATGTTCCCCGAACCATCACCTCGTCATTACCGCGACGCGCTCCGTAGGAGTTAAAGTCGTCGGGGCTCACGCCGCGCTGGATCAGGTAACGCCCGGCCGGGCTGTCCTTCTTGATCGAGCCGGCCGGTGAGATGTGGTCGGTCGTGATGCTATCGCCGAGGACGGCCAGCACCCGCGCGTTCTCGATGCGCGCGATCGGCGCGGGCTTGACGGCCATGTCGGTGAAATAGGGCGGGTTCTTCACATATGTGGACGACGGGTCCCACGCGTAGAGATCGCCCTCGGGCGTCGGCAGCGAGGTCCAGTTCTTGTCGCCCTCGAAGACCTCGGCGTACTTGCTCTGGAACATCTCGGATCGAACCGATTTGAGAATCGTATCCTGGATCTCGCGCTGGCTGGGCCAGATGTCCTTGAGGAAAACGGGCTTGCCCTGCTGATCGTTGCCTAACGGGTCGCGCTGCATGTCGAAATCCATGGTGCCGGCCAGCGCGTAGGCGACGACGAGCGGAGGAGAGGCCAGGTAGTTGGCGCGGACCTCGGGGTTGATTCGTCCCTCGAAGTTGCGGTTGCCGGAGAGGACCGCCGCGGCAACCAGGTCGTCTTTGTGAATCGCCTCGGTCACTTCGGGCGAAAGCGGGCCCGAGTTGCCGATGCAGGTCGTGCAGCCGTAACCGACCAGGTTGAAACGAAGCTGGTCGAGGTAAGACTGGAGGCCGGCGTGCTCGAGATAGTCGGTAACGACCTTGGACCCGGGTGCCAGGCTGGCCTTGACCCACGGCTTGGTGTGCAGGCCGCGCTCGACGGCCTTTTTCGCGAGCAGCCCCGCGGCCACCATCACCGATGGGTTTGACGTATTCGTGCAGCTTGTGATCGCTGCGATGACGACCGAGCCGTTGGTGATCGGGGCCGTTTTCGACGCCGTTTCGTGAGCAACCTGATCGTCGGCTCCAACGGCGGTGCCACCACCCTCCGCGGCAAACCGCTCGACCACGGGCAAGGAGGTAGGGGCCTTCTTGGTGGGCGCGGCGGCGATCAACTCTTTGAGGGCTGTTCGGAACGCCGCTTTGGAATTGTTCAAGGGGACGCGATCCTGGGGCCGTCTGGGGCCGGCCAGGCTGGGCTCGACCGTGGAAAGGTCGAGCTCGAGCGTGTCGGAATACTGGGCCTCGGGCGAGCTGGCCGAGGCGAAGATGCCCTGGGCCTTGGCGTAAGCCTCGACGAGGCGGATCGATTCGGGCTTGCGCCCGGAGAGCTTGAGATAGCGGATGGTTTCGGCGTCGATCGGGAAGAGCCCGCACGTGGCGCCATATTCGGGCGCCATGTTGGCCAGCGTGGCCCTGTCGGCCAGGGGAAGCCCGGCGAGACCTGGTCCATAGTATTCCACGAACTTGCCGACAACGCCTTTTTTTCTCAGCATCTGGGTGGCGGTGAGGACGAGGTCCGTCGCGGTGGCGCCTTCCGGGAGCGCGCCGGTGATGCGGAAGCCGACGACCTGGGGCACCAGCATGGAGACCGGCTGGCCGAGCATGGCGGCCTCGGCCTCGATGCCGCCCACCCCCCAGCCCAGCACGCCCAGGCCGTTGATCATGGTTGTGTGCGAGTCGGTGCCGACGAGCGTGTCGGGATAGGCAAGAGGGTTGCCGCCGCTCTTCTGATCGGCCGAGAAGACGACGCGCGCCAGGTATTCGAGGTTGACCTGATGAACGATGCCGGTGTCGGGCGGGACGACGCGGAAGTTGGCGAAGGCGTTTTGCCCCCAGCGCAGGAAGGCGTAGCGCTCGCGGTTGCGCTCGAGCTCCTTTTCGGCGTTCACAAGGAATGCCTGCGGTGTTCCGGCCAGGTCGACTTGTACGGAGTGGTCGATGACCAGCTCGACTGGTTGAAGCGGGTTGATCTTCGTCGGGTCGCCGCCGAGCCGCTTCATGGCGTCGCGCATGGCGGCCAGGTCGACGATCGCGGGGACACCGGTGAAGTCTTGAAGCAGCACCCGGCTGGGCCTGAACGCGATTTCGCGGTCGGGTGCGGCCTTGGGGTCCCAGCAGGCGAGGGCCTTGATGTCGTCGCGGGTGACGGTGACGCCATCTTCATGCCGCAGCAGGTTTTCGAGAAGAATCTTCAGCGAGAAGGGCAGGTGGTCAATCGGCAGGCCCGCTTTGTTCAAAGCGTCGAGGCGAAAGTAGCTGAAGGTTTGGTTGTCGGATTCAATCGTTGCAAGAGCGCCGTAAGAATCAGCCATGTCGGATCCTCTCCATGAGTCAGTCGGTAAATTCTACTGCAATCGGGCCCGGGACTAAACCCGCTTCCAGGGCGCGGGCGAAGAGTGTGCGAACAGCTTCGCGTCCCCGGGGGCCGTAATCGACGGTCCACTCATTGACGTACATGCCCACGAACCGGTCAGCCAGAGCGGGGTCGAGCCCTCGGGCGTAGCCCAGCGCGTAGTCGAGGGCCTCCTGGCGATTGGCCAGGGCGAAGCGGATGCTTTCCTTCAAGAGCCGTGCGATCAGCGATACCATCTCAGGCCCCAGGTCCTTGCGGACCACGTTGCCGCCCAGCGGGAGGGGGAGACCAGTCTGCTCAAACCACCAGGCACCCAGGTCAACCACTTTATGAAGCCCGCGGTCCTTGTAAAAGAGCTGACCTTCGTGGATCAAGAGGCCGGCGCGGACGCGCCCTTCGGCGACAGCCGGCAAGATGCGGTCGAACGGCATGATCACAACGGGAATATCCTTGCCCAGGCAGAGCTGGAGGGTGAGGTAGGCTGTGGTGAGCTTACCGGGAATGGCGATTGTCTCGCCGCGGATCTGGTCCAGGGTCATCGGCTCGCGGGTGACGAGGGTTGGTCCGTAGCGGTCGCCCATGCTCGAGCCGGAGGCGAGCAAAGCGTAGTGGTCGGCCAGGTGGGCGAAGGCGTGGATGCTGACGGCGGAGACCTCGAGCTCGCCGTTCAAGGCGCGCTGGTTGAGGGTTTCGATGTCTTCGAGCTGATGAACGAATCGCAGGCCGCAAGTGTCGAGCTTGTCGTGGGTGAGGGCGTAGAACATGAATGCATCGTCCGAGTCAGGGCTGTGGCCGACACGGATGGTCTTCAGCGCGGTTTCGGTCATCAGGGAGGCTCCAGGGAATCGGGTTTGAGGGCCCGCGGTGGCGAACGGCCGGGGCCGAGTGTGACTTCGACCGGCGGCGCGCTTGCGCGAGACGTCCCATTGTACGCAAATCGGCCGGGGTGAGGCCACGGGCACGGGGAGGAACCGCCGTAGGTCAGGCTTTAGCCTGACGATTCTTGGGGAAGTCACGTTAGCGATCGAGTCGCCGCGTTGCACGGCCGGTGCATGAGCTCAAGGCTCTCGCTCGCGTATAATGGTGTCGAGGTCCAGACTTCGCACGGAGATCTCGCCCATGCTGCGGTTCTCGATCCGGAACATGCTGCTCGCATTCGTGGGTCTGGCGATCGTGTTCGCAATCGCTGCGGCTTTGCAGAGAGCGAGCGAGAGCGGGCTCGAGGCGCAATGCCGGTTCCATATGCACAATGTCAACCTCGGGATCTTGGGCTATCAAAACTCCAATTCGATGTTTCCTCCGGGGACGTGGCCGAATCAGGGGCTTTCTCACGAACAGAGAATCAGTTGGTGCGCGGTGGTCGTCCCCTATATGGACATTGCCCTGCCCGCGTCTGGCCTCGATCTCAACAAGCCCTGGAACGACGTCGGAGGCAACAACCTGATTGCGATCGATCGGCTTGAATGGTGGGCTTGTCCCGAGTCGGCTCAGGTGCGGCCTGGATTGCCGCTGCCGACTTCCTACATCGGCATCGCCGGCGTCGGTGCCGACGCTCCGCTATTGCCGAAAAGTGATCGACGAGCCGGCGTTTTCGGCTACGACCGAAAAACCACAATGGCCGACATCACCGATGGAACTGCGAACACAATGCTGATCGCGGAGACCGCGAGCGTCAGCGGATCGTGGATGCAGGGAGGCTTTGCGACTGTGCGCGGCCTCGATCCAGCGAAGAAGCCTTATATTGGTCCAGGCCGGCAGTTCGGCGGATTGCACCGAGGAAGTGTGTGCGTTGCGATGGCCGATGGGGCGGTCCGGGTTGTTCATGATTCGATTTCACCGAATGTGTTTGAGGCCCTTTCGACGATGGCGGGGGGCGAGAGCCTGCCTTCGAGCTGGTGACGACGCAATCGGCCACTTTGCGGCGATCGACGCGAGCGGAGACCTTTCATGGCGATCAATCCCGACGAGTTCGGTGCTTCGTTCAAGGATTTCATCGACCAGATGAGGTCGCAAAAGAAACCGGACGAAGCTCCATTTTTCGTGCGGAAGCTGCGGGATCACTTTGGGACGGACCCGTCGAAGCTGCCGGTGGTTGGCGAGCCGATCCTCGCGTACGATCATCCGAACTTGCATTCGGCGATCGAGGAGTACCTTTCTGCGGGCAACCGCTCTGCCGAGGTTCTCGGTGTCGTCGGTCTCAACGGCTTCATGGGAAGTGGGCTGGCCGACCTCGTGGCCCCGCATGGCGCATTCCGCAGCGAGGCCAATCAGGGGCCCGTCGAGTATGCCAATGTCGGGCTGGATGGCGACCGCGTCGTCGCGTGCGTGGAGCGCGGGTTGTTCCTTGTGAGTGATGGCCAAGAGCGGCTGGTGATCTTCGTGCGTCACGAAGATCGCATCGGCGCGCGGGAGAATCTGACGGTCGAGGTCATGGCGCCGGAGCGCGCCGAAGCGGAGCGGTTCTTGCGCGACATCCGCGAAGCCATGCGGGCGCGCAACGTCTATCGCGGGCATGTGATCTCGCTGTCGAATGAAGGCCATCACGACGTGGTCGTCAAGTTTCACCGGTTGCCCGAGATCGAGCGCTCGGCAATCATTCTTCCCGCGGGATTGCTCGAGCGGATCGAGCGGCAGACGGTGGAGTTCGGTCGCCACAGCCGGCGACTGCTCGAAGCGGGCCGGCATCTGAAGCGGGGCTTGCTCTTGAATGGGCCGCCCGGTACCGGGAAGACCTTGACGATCATGTATCTTGCCGGCGCGATGCGCGACCGGACGGTCCTTCTGCTCTCCGGGCGAGGGCTGGGGATGGTCGGACGGACGTGCGCGATGGCGCGGGCTTTGCAGCCTTCGATTGTCGTGCTCGAGGACGTGGACCTGATCGCCGCGGCGCGGCCCGAGAGCGGACCGGGCAGCGCCACGCCGCTGCTGTTCGAGCTTCTCAATGAGATGGACGGGCTTTCCGACGACGCCGATGTGCTGTTCTTGCTGACGAGCAACCGTCCTGAGCTGCTCGAGCCGGCGCTGGCGGCCCGGCCGGGGCGGGTGGACCAGGCAATCGAGATACCGCCGCCAGACGAGGAATGCCGCCGGCGGCTTTTTGAGCTATATGGCCGGGGGCTCGAGCTGAGGGTTGCCAACCTGCCGAGATTCATTGCGCGAACCGAGGGCGGCAGCGCGGCGTTCATCCGCGAGTTGCTGCGGAGGGCCGCACTTTTTGCCGTCGGCGATGACGGGGCGATCGTCGTGACCGACAAGCATCTCGACGAGGCGCTTCACGATCTGGTCGTTCAGGGGGGCGAGCTCACGAAGAGCTTGCTCGGGTTCCAGTCGCGAATGGGGTTTGGGCTCGAGCGGCGGGAATGGGTGGAGGGGTGATGATGATCGCGGAAACGGGACGCGTGAGCGGGTCATGGCTCCAGGCTGGTCCGGCGACGGTGTGTGGTTTGGATCGTGCGCACGAGCCATATATCGGCACGGGACGGCAATTCGGCGGGTTGCACGGCGGCGGCGCGTTGGTGGCGATGGCAGATGGGTCGGTGCGTCGGATTGACGCGTCGGTTTCAGCGAACGTTGTTGAGGCGATTGCGACGATGGCGGGGGGCGAAAAGCTGCCGAGGGGTTGGTAGAAGTTTGCTGGTAGGGTCCGCTACTTCGGACCGTTCCCTGCGCGGGATTCGCCTCGATTTGAGCGGGGGACGGTCCGCAATGGCGGACCCTACGGGGGAGCGTCTGGCGCGGTTGCGACGGCGAGGCGAGGTCGCTCGGTGAGCTCGAGCGCGCCAGCGCCTGGGGGTCGCGGGCGGACCACCAGTCGGACCAGCGATCGAGGTCGGCGCCCCACGCTAAACCCGAGATGGATTCGAGCGCCCAGGTGGCGGTCTGAGTGAAGCGATCGTCTCCCTCGCGGAGCACATCGATGAGCGTGCCGGCGCCCACGACGTAGCCGGCGCAGCCGAGCGCACGCATCGCGACGATTCGATCCTGGGCTTTCTTGCCCCGATCGACGATCGCGGGGACCTGTCTTTCGATGATCGCGGCTCGGATCTCGGGCGATGGAATCGGGTCGTTGCCCGGGCCTTGCTCGAGAACCCAGGACTGCCATTGTTCGAGCAAGGCGGCGAAGCCGTGGCCGAAGTGGCGCTCGAACACGGCTTCCTGAGAGCCGGTTGGCTTCAAGTCGGATAGAAAGGAGCGGAATCTTCCCAGGCGGTCGGGCGGAGAATCCGAGCCGGCGAGGTACTCGAGCACGGAACAGGACTGTCCCTTGAACTGCCAGACCCTGGCGAAAGGACTGTGATCAATCAGGGGGCCCATTTGCTCGCGCATCTGCAGCGCACTCGGGTTGGAAAAAAACTGGGCGGCGTTCAGGTTCGCGCCGCCGGCAATGGCCACCTTCATTCTGCGGTTGAGCTGCTCGCGAGCGTCGCCGCCGGAGTCGGATGCCAGCAGGGTGCTGATTCCCGACTGGAGCCAAGTGGAGGGATCAAAACCCTTGTAGGTCTCGAGCAGATACAACACAAAACCGGACCGCAGCGATCGCGCCGGGTCGACCATTCGGAAGCGACGCACCTCGGTTGAGAGCGTCAGCGTGCGCGCGGGGCGGGGTATGTACAGGCACTCGAACAGGCCTTTCTCGGCGATGATGTTTCGGTGGTAGGCGACAAAGGCGGTTCGCTCGTTAAAAATGAGCAGGCGCAGTGGTGGCGTATCGACCGGCTCGTCGATCAAGTGCTCGATGCGCTGGCGAACGGTTTCCATTTCGCGCCGTCACGAGCAGAACGAGATCGGTGGGGCCGGACCACCAGATGGTGAGCGGCCCGGTTCGCGCGACTGTTCGTTCAACGCGGGCACTTTTCCGGGCCAGCGCGAGAGTGGGTTTCTCGAACCGCAGGCGCCAGTTACGAATGATGAAGATCACAGCCAGTATGGCAATGACGGCCGCCAGGAAGCTCAGTGTCGCGCCGAGTGCGAGTAAAGGATACAAGATCCACGAGAATGGGCCGACTTTGGCGACGAGCGCATTCCAGAAGGGCAGGCCGATCAAGGTCATGACGAGCGCGACGGAGAAAAGGATAATCAGCCACCCCACGAGCTGTTGCTGTCGAGCTTCCGCGCGTGGGAGAGACCGGTGGCGGCAGCGCGCGCAGAGGGGCGAATTCGCCGGTTGTCCTTGCGGATTGAAGCGCCGCCCGCATTCCTGGCAGATCGGGCCAGTTCGCCTGGCGCGGACAGTGGACCAAACCACGAACCAGATCCCGAAACCGATACAGACGAAGATCGCCGACCCGCCAAAGCTGTCGTCCCGCTGCGGAATTTGCCAGATTGCGCGGGCGAAGCCGAGGATGAGAGCGGACAATATGACCAGCATCAACAGGTCGAACAGACGGAACTGGGTGCGGGTGCGGGGCATTGGCTTGGGGCGGCCTCACACGGGAAATCAAGGAGGGGCGACGGCGAGGATACACGCGGGGTGCGGGCGAATCAATCGGGTGCGATGACGTGCGGTTCCAAGGGATCGAAGATGTGATGAAAATCGTCAGGCTGAAGCCCGACCTACTTGGGAGCGTCCGCGGCGCTTGCGCGGGCAACGCGATGGGGCTCGGCGACGATGATGTTTTGATCCTCGAGCAGGGTGCCTTTGCATTCGCTCACGACGGCGAGGGCGGCGTTGTAGGCGGCCAGGTGGTGGTGCTCGCTGGTGAGGAGAGTGGCATATTGTTCGACGGCGTGAAGGTAACGGTCGGCGGTGATCCGGCCTTCTTCCCAGTATGCAAGCTGCGCTTCGAGACGCTTTTCCGCCGCATTTCGCAGGCGCCTGGTCTTTGCGTAGCTTTGGTATTCGGTCTCGACGTCACGGAGGGCTTGATCCAGAGATTGCGTGGTTTGCTGAACGACCTTGTCCAGGGACTCCTGCGAGCGAATCACGGCGTACTGCGCTGTGCGCGTATTGGTGAGGGGACGGTTCGACCGCAGAGGGGGCTGGAACCAGGCGAGGCTCACGTCGCTGTCGTGACGACTCAACGGATTTGTCGCAGCGGCGGTGATCGCGTTTCGTGCCTCGGTCAGCTTCTGGTCGGCCAGGTGCCTGAGGGCTTTTTGCTGGATGATGTCGGGCTGCTTTTGCATCATGACTTCGAGGCATTCAGCCCGGTCGAAAATGACGTGTTGCTTGATCGGATGATCGACGGGGATGATCTGGCGGCTGTCGGATTGGGGAAGGCCCAGGAGCTGGCGGAGCTGGCGCTCGGAGCTTTCGACGTCGGCTTTTCGGTCGGCCAGGACCTTTTGGAATTTCACCAGGCGCGGGGTGAGATCAGCGAGGTCGGCGATCGCACCTCGGCCGGGAGCTGTCATGAATTCGGCTTCCTCGAACTTCAGAGCTTCTTGTGCCAGATTGACGGTCTGCTCGGCGGCCCAGCGTGCGGCATGCGCCTCGGCCAGGTTCCAGTATTGCCGGTTGATCGAGCGGATGTGTGCCATGACGTCTGATTTAGAGCGGTGGATGGTGACGGCTGCATCCAGTCGGGAAATGATGAGGGACAATTGGTCGCTTTGCACGCCCTTGGGAAGATCGACCAGCACCGGCGGCGGAGCCGACGCGCTCGGCTCGCCGATGCAACTGCGGGCGGGATTTGCTGGTGTCCTTCTTTGAATGACGCGGACGGTCTCGCTGTTGTCGAGGGCGATTTCAATCGCAGTGGGTAAAGTAAGGGGCCAGATTTCCTTGTTTTGGTCATCGGCGCCGGCGAAAGCCAGGGCAAGCACGCACCATGCGAGATTCATGGGACAGTCTCCTCCATGCCATTATTAAAGCGATTTCGAGTCTGATCCTCCTCCTGCCCGCACCCAGAATGGTCCGCAATGGCGGACCCTACGGGGGGAATGTCTGCGCAGCTTGCGCCTACGATGCGAGCGGGCTCGGCTACAATGCGCCGATTGTCGGATGCGGGCAGGCCTACAAGAATGCGAAGCTTTCGCTCGGCCGCGATCACATCGGCTGTTCGATCGAAGGGTTGCTTTTTGAGTTGCTTCAGCCGCTTGAGCCTCGCGGTGACCTTGGTGAAGTCTTGAGGGCTGTGCGCATTCCCGACCGGGTGCTCGTTTTCGATCAGTTCGCTAGCTAGCTCAACCGCCCGGTCGGCAGCCCAGAGCGCGAAGTGCGCCTCTTCCACTTGCCAGTATTGGTTCTCGATCGGTCGAATGATTGCTGTCACGTCGGATCTGGTACGCCGGGTGTCTGCGTGTGCGTCTACCGCTTCGACGACGATTGAAGTTTCCGAGGTGCCGGATGGTCGTGGCCGTATTTCCGCGTCTCCGAGTTCCAATTTCGATGGTTCAAAACCCTCGATCGGTAAACGGACGTTGCGATCGCCCGCGAAGGTCACGCGCACGGATTTGCTGTTTTCGAGGCCGATTCGAAGCGCTTCGCGAAGCGGCATCGGCCAGATTTCCTGCGCTTCGTCGGCCTTGGCGGTCTGGTCATCACCGGCCGTCAGGACCAGTGCAAGCACGCACCATGCCAGGGTCATGGGACGGGCGCCTCCGTGCCGATGAAGATAGATTTCGTCCGTGTGCTCTGATGGTAAGGGGAGGGCGAGCGTCAAATTCTTCCCGGATCGACTGGCTTTCCCGTCATGGTTCGGACGAAACGTCCATCACCTGGCGCAAGCGGGCGAGGGCTCGGACCCAGAGCATGCGGACGGCTCCGACGCCGCGGCCCATTCTGGCGGCGGCTTCTTCGTGGGAGAGGCCTTCGACGTTTCTCAAGAGGATGATTTCGGCGTAATCGGCGGGGAGGCGCGACAAGGCGTCGGCCAGGCGCAGCTCGAGCTCGTGGCGGCTGGCGCGCTCGCTGGGGGAAGAGATCGGAGCTGCGAGCGCATCGGCCAGGCGTCGCGATGATTCGGCCAGGGCCTGCTCCAGTGAGACCTCGCGGCTCAAGTCGCGCCGCGCGGCGCCTCCGAAATGGCGCGCCTGGTCGGCGCAGGACGTGCGCGAGGATCTGCCGCAGCCAGGCGGCCAGCTCGGCCTCGGTGCTGCCGCGGAATTTGGGGAAGTCGCGCACGGCTTCGAGCAAGGTTTGCTGGACGATGTCGGAGGGATCGAACTTTGCGCGAAAGCGCCCGTCGACTTGCATGCGGGCCAGCAGGCCGAGCCAGGTGCGGTAGCGCTCGAGGGCGGCGACGGTGCGCGGTTCGGGGGTGGCGTTCGGGTCGACATCGTTCATCGGCGTCTCCGCACCGCCTTTGCCATCCACGCGGTCATTGTGAAGACGCCGGCTGCATACGCGCCGGGTAATATGGCGAGATACCACTGTCGCCAATCGTACTGCTCGCGGGCGGGAAGGGTGTTCGTGGCGCTGGTGCAAGCGCCTGGAACAATCGCTTCGTGCCAGGCAGACCAGCCGTGTTCCGCGACAATCGGCACCAGCCGGGAATCTACCCACAGCCAGAGCGAGCCGATCGCGAATGCACTCAGCGACAGGATCAGGGCCAGTTCGAATAATTGACGATAGTGCCGGCGGGCCGCGAACCAAGCGAGCGACGCGGCCAAGCACGCCAACGGCACTCCCAAGAGGGTCGCCTCAACGAACTGGGCGGCTCCGTCGGATGTCGACGGCCGCGCTCTACGCGCAGGCGCCACGGTGAGGTACACCATGAGCGGAACCGCCGCGGCAACAGGCAGTGCCATCAAGAGGCGCATGCTCCGAGGCCGGCGGCCGGTGGCGAGGCGCAGGATCAAAAGCGGTAAGACAATGTTCACAAGAGCTAGGCCCAGATTGGTGAGAGATGTTTCGGGGCCAACCACGCCGGACCGGGCGACCCAGGGAAGGGGCTTGAGCCAGCGCGGGTCGGTCTCGAGAGATGGATTGGGTTTTGTCAACGCGCCGGGAGGCGGTTTATGCGCACCTTCCGGCGTCACGGGGAGAGCACTCCTACAGACCGTGGATCCAATTCCCGGAGCCGTCAAGAGCGGAAGCCGCGAGGCAGAACCGGGGTCGAGTAGGCTTTGCCGGAACCCTGTGTGCAAGTCGAGCGGGGATTGACCTGCCCATTGCGGCACGCCGTCTTTACCTGAAAGACCTAGGAGCGGGTAAGCCATGACTGTGCCCGCGCGGCCGGACGAGGCCGGGAGCACGAACGGCGGTTGTTCCGTCAGCGCCCGAGACGACCAGAGGGTTTTCAGGTCGCTTCCCAGAACAGAAAGCCGCTCGCCCTGGCAGAGCAAGAGCTCATCCCGCTGATCGCCGGTGAGGCTGGCTGCGTTCAGAGAGTTGATGCGATCTCCCGGCAGGTCGCGGCCGGCGAGCTCGCGGCCCAGTGCGTCAAGGACGATGATTCGGTTTTTCCGTTCGGAGATGTTGAAGCCGATGCAGACGCTGCGCTGTCCGTTTCCGATAAAGTCCGCAAGGCAGATGCACATGCGCGCCGGGGAACTTTGATCTTGCCGTGGTGACGCCCGACGCCACGTCCAGAGAGCGGAGCCATCCCGCCCTCTCAGCGCCCTGAGGGCGACCTCGAACCCTTTGCCTGCTGCGGGCTCGTCGACGATGACAACCTCGGACTTCTTGTCTCCATCAAGATCGGCTAATGCGACAGAGGGCAGGAAGTTCGCGCTTGACTGATTCTTGCTGACGTGGGACCAGATGCGTTTGCCATCGCGCAGCGCCACGGCGTTCAGCTCGAAGTCGTTATCCGATCCATGGAGCCGCGCGGGCACGACAACGATGGCGTCGAGTGAGCCGTCTCCGTCCAGGTCGTCGAATGAGGAACGAGAAATGGTCCACCCAAAATACATGTCCTGGCGATCGGCCAGGAGGATGTCCCAGAGCACTCGCCCGTCGCGTCCTGATAATCGGGCCAGGTGTGACTCGAAGGGGCCGTTCGGAATCGGGGGCAAGCCTCCTTTCACGAACGCGCTCGCGTGGTCCACCAGGATGTCTGGCGCGTGCGCGGGGGGCGACGGCGAAGACGGCGATGTCGCGGATATTTGAATAGCCGATCGCCTCGAACGCGAGCGGCAATGGTCCCGCGGCCCAGAGATGTGTGCCGTCGCGGCCGGAGAGAAGGTCGAGGGGCAGAGTCGCTTTGCGGGTGTTCTTTTGGGGGTTCGGCAGAGAACGGGTGACGAACACCTCGGGCGTGCCGTCGCCGTTCAAGTCACCGGCCGGCAGAGGAAAGGTTTCGCGGCTATAGGTTTCTCCGCTGTCGTCGTCGTCCGGTCCGCGCCTGGGGTCGAGCATGGTTTTCCAGAGCGTGCGGCCATCGCGGCCGGAACGGGCGATGACGGTACGGGTGCCGATCAGCGCGTTTGATGAGCGCGAAGGCACGGATATGCCGCCGTTCAGGGCGTCGGCGACATCGTCGCCGTCAAAGTCCACGGTTGGAGCGAGGATGCCGTTCGTTTTTGTGAGATACGGGGCGGCAGACCAGAAGATGCCGAGCGTGCGCCAGGCTTCGGGGGGCTCGCCGCGGAACGCGCGAATCTGCCGGTCGACTTCGCCCCAGAGATCGGTGAGGCCGTCGCCGTCGAAGTCGGCAACTTCGGGATTGGTGAGCCCTTCAACCCTGTGAACTTCACGGCCTGTTGATGCTTCGAGAACATGGACGGCCGGCGGCAAAAAGCGAGAGGGATCTGTGTCCAGGTTAAATGAACCGCCGAGTGGAACGGCCAGCAGGGGCCGTTGGTCGGGACCCATCCCCCACCACTGCGGTGCCTTGAACTGAATAAAAAGCTCTTTCGGGACATTCACATGCCAGCTCCAGAGCGCGTGTCCATCCTTGCCGGAAATCGCATCGACGTAAATCTGATCCATCGCGATGGGCGGTGCCGGCGCGGCTCCCGGGGCGTTGCGGCCGTCGAACTGCGAGACAACGATCAGATCACGCGCGCCGTCTGCATCGAGATCGGGTGCAGCGATCAGCTTCTCCATGGCATCACTGGCCTTCTTCTGCGGCTGAAGCGGATGCGTCCAACGCGCGCGGCCCGAGGCGCCGTCGAGCAGCCGGATGCCCCGGTATGCGCCACGAGGTGCGATCGAGCCCGAGTCGGGGACGATGATTTCCGAGCGGCCGTCGCCGTCCGAGTCTACGACCAGCGGCCAGTCCGGGTCGGGGAGAACCTCGTACCATTCGAAGGTCGCGGCGATCGGTTGGACCCAGAGCTCCCGGCCGGTCGTGCACGAAAAAGCAGCGAGAGTTTGCTGATTGCCAGCGCTGCCGAGGCCGAGTGCCAGCAATTCCGATTCGCCGTCGCCGTCAAGGTCCGCATATTGAAGCGGGCGAACGGGAGCGAATCCGAGGTCGATCGGTCCGGTTCGAGGCCGGCCCGTTGCCGGGTCGAGTCCGACCCAATTCGCGTCTGCCGGGACAGCGACCATCGTCGAATTGCGGCCTCGCACGACGGTGGCCGCCTGCTTCCAGGCACGCCATGAAAGGGCTGTGAAGGCGGGATCAGCCGAGTAGCTCCACAGGCAGCGGCCGGATCGCCCGGAGACGGCCACGACGATACGGCGATACAGAGTGGGCTGGTTGGGAGTGGGCGTGCCCGACTGTTTACCCATGGTTTGCCGGGCCTTCTCTTGCCCGGTTTGTTGAAACACAGCCGTGGCAATCACGTCGAGAGTGCCGTCGCGGTCGCAATCGGCGACCGCGGGAGAACCGAGCAGATTACCGGGGCGGATTGCCGGCTGTTCGGTGGTGTCTGGCTCGGGGCCGGCGGGTTGCGGACCGCCGGGGCCGTCGAGCTCGGCGGTATAGCTCCAGATCAGCGATCCGTCAGACCCTGAGATCGCAAGCAACGACGGCGTTTGGAGAAAACCCGAGATGATGTCGGCGGTGCCGTCACCATTAACATCAGGGGCGGGCTCGACGATCGAAAGGTCGTGTTTGTTGTTCGAGAACGAACGTAGCCAGCCGGCTGGGTCGTGGGCGGCGGCATAGGGTTTTGCGGGGCGAGATGCGTCCCAGATCACCCGGCCCGTGACGGCGTCCCGGCGGATCAAGCTCTGATATGAGCGCTGGATCAGGTCTTTCTTGCCGGGAGTGAGCTCGAGGGCGCGGGTTACCGGCGCAACGTGCATGAGTTGCTCCGCGGGGTATCCTTGGGCGATGTTGCCGAGGTGTTCTCCGCCCAAGAGGCGGCCTTCGTCGAGTGAGAGCGGGTGAGTGAGCATCTCGCCGCGATTTACCGCGAAGCGGAAGGTCCGGCTGAGACGGCCCTTCGCGCTCGCTCGCAGCCGGTAGTCGCCGTCGGGTAGCGTCAAGACCTCGCGTCGAATCAAGCCGAACGGCTCGCCGATCGAGGTGTCGTCTGATACGGACAAGACCTGGACCGTGAGCGGTACGCCGTCGTTGGTGAGCTCGACACGGCCCAGGCGGGAGCCGCAATAGACTCGCCAGCCTAACCAGGCACCGGCGATCAGCAGAAACGTGGCGGCTGTGGCTGTGGCCGCGCCTTTGATCGGCTTGCTGTGTTTCTTGAGGTAACGCGCGATTCGTTCCGCCGGCGGGGGGCGGCGGGCGAGGATGGGACGGTTTTCGAGCACGGCGAGCAGGTCGCTCGCGAGTGCCTGGGCGGTCTGATATCGCCTCGAGGATTGCTTGGCCAGGCAGGTGAGGATGATTGTTTCCAGGTCGCGTGGGATTTCAGGGCGGATTTGACGGGGAAGAGCGGGTTCGTCGTTCAAGATTTGCGAAATCAGCAAGTGAGGCGCTGAGTCAAAGGCCGGCCGGCCGGTGGCGAGCTCGTAGAGGGTGGCGCCGAAGCTGTAAATATCGCTGCGGCGGTCAACCGGGTGTTCGCGCACAGCACTGCTCAGGGCTCATGTAGCGCGGGGTGCCCATGAACGCGCCACTCGATGTAAGGGGTGCTTCATCGGCGCGTTTGGCGAGGCCGAAGTCGGTGAGCCAGATAACGCCGTCGGAATCGAGCAGCAGGTTTGACGGTTTGACGTCGCGATGAATCACGCCGCGCTGGTGGGCGTGGGCGAGGGCCCCCGCAGCCTGGTGGCCCCAGCGGGCGACGTCCTGGTAGGGCGGGGGACTGCCCGATTGTTGCGCTTCGAGCTGGACCTGGGCGAGGCTCCGGCCTTCGATCAATTGCATCGCGTAATAGTGAACACCGCGCTGGGTGCCGACGGCGAAGATCGGGACGATATTGGTGTGGTGCAAGCGAGCGACGGTTTCGGCCTCGCGCTGGAAGCGGAGCATGGCGTCCAGGTCGGCGACGCCGAATCGAAGCACCTTGAGGGCGACGCGGCGGTGGAGCGAGGTTTGCTCGGCCTCGTAAACGACGCCCATGCCGCCGCGGCCGATTTCTCGGACGAGGTGGAAGTCGCCGAGAACGCTTGGCTCGGCGCTATCGTCAGCGGCGGATCTGGTCTCGGTGGCGCGGTGGATGAATTCGATGCCGGCCAGGCAGGCGTCGAGCTGCGGAGCAAGAGTTGGATGGGCCTCGAGCAGTTGGTTCCGATCGGGCGCCTTGCCGGCGCTCAAGCCGGCCATGTACTGGTCGAGGATGGCGGCCAGCTCGGCGGCAGATTCGGACTCGGGCATGGTCTCCTGCTCGTGCGGATTGGGGGGAGCAGGGTGGGCCAGCGTGTCACCGAGCTCGGTCATGATTGGTGAATTCCTTCCGTGGCTCGACCGGGATCTGCGAGAGTTTTATCGGACCTTTCTTGGTATTAGGGCCGGATCGGGGGCGGATGTCACGCGCGTGCCGGGGGGAATTGTGCACGAGGGATGGTCCGCAATGGCGGACCCTACGGGAGTGTGCGTGTTCTTCGCGTGATGAACCTGAACGCTGCCTTCGTCGTCACGAGGATCAAGATCAGCAAGCCGGAGGCGGTGATGCCGGGGAGGAGAACGAGGTACCAGCCGGAGGAGGCGTAACGCTCGATGGGTGACATCGATTTCTTGTCATACCAGAGCCAAGCGGCGGCGATCGAGAGTGACACGAACGCGGTCAGGACGATCAACAGGGCGGCGGGCTTCCAGCGCAGACGGGCCAGGTTCCTGACCATCCAGAAGAGACAAAAGACGATCGGGATACCGGCCAGCGTGCCGATCGTGAAGATCCGCTTTTCGGATGAGAGCAAGAGGGTCGAGCTCACCGGGAGCACAGGCTCGAGCATCAGGAACGCCATCAGCGGTAGCGCGGCGGCGAGTGGCACGGCCATCAAGGCGCGGATGCTGGCGCGACGCCGGCCGGCAATGAGGCGGAGAATCAGAAGAGGTAGGACCACGTTGACGCACGCAAGGCCAGTCGCAGCGAGGAAACCCCAGAGGCCGAATGGGCCGTTCAGCCACGCGAGCCAGGGGAGCGGGCGCGCCCAGCGCGGGTCCAGGGGGTTGCGGCCTGGCTGGATGAGCGTGCCGCGCGGGGGTGCGAGTTTTCCATTGGAGGTCGTTGGCAACGCCTCGCGGCAAACGGTCGCGCCCATGCCGAGGCTGAGCCAGAGCGGATGCCGCGTGGAGTTGCCCGGATCGAGCAGCGCCGGCTCGGACTCTGCGGGTCTGGCAGTAAAAGCACCCTGGGCCGTCCATCGGGACTGGCCGGTCGCGCCGTCCAGAGCGAGTGCCGGGGTGATGATCAGGGCCGACGGATTGCCGGGGGAGCCGGGAAGCACCTGATCGATGCTTGCGAATTGATCGGGCCGGGACCAGGCTTCGCGCAGGTCGGGGCCCCAGGCCCGGAGCCGACCGTTGGACCACACCAGCAGGTCGTCGCGGCCGTCACCGTTCAAATCCGCAGCAGCCAGGGCAATGAGATACGCTTCCTCTCCGGCCGTCTCGCGACGTGCACGCTCGTTGCCTGAGCCGTCAAGAACCACGAACCGCCACTCACTGGCCGATTCCTTGAAGCTGACGCAAACGTTCGTCGTGCTGTTTCCGTCGAGCTGCGCCAGCACCATTTTCGGCCGATTCGTCTGAATGTCGGCGGCGCTCTTCCAGGTCCAACGAACCTTGCCGTCACTGCCGCTCAACACCCGGACTTGGAGGTAGCTCAGGTTTGGTTCGGGGAGCTCGTCCATGACAACGACATCCGGCTGTTTGTCTCCGTCGAGGTCGGCAATTCGCACTTCGCCGCCGGAACCGCGCTGGAAATGAACTGGCTGCGACCAGAGTCGTCTGCCCGCGTGCAGCGAGACGGCGACCATCGTGTGGTCGGGCGAGCCGGCGCCGGGCGACGGCGGCACGACCATGAGCGTGTCGAGCATGCCGTCGCCGTCGAGATCGGCGAGCTGGTCCGGCGGCGCGTCGTAACTCACGTCAGCAGGCACGCCATCGACGAGGGGTATGTTCCAGAGGATACGGCCGTCGCGTCCCGAGATCCTGCGCCAGACTGGGAATGCCCGGGCGCGCGGGCCCAATGTCTTGGGCACTGGTGGAGCTGACCCGGGTTTTACGAACGGGTGACCGTGGCGTACGAACAGATCGGGCGCGGCGCCGGCCTCGACGGCGGCGGCCTTGATCGAGTGGATCTGCGAGTAACCTCGCGCGTCGAAGCCAAGGGGCAGGGGACCGGCCCGCCACAGGAAGGCTCCGGTGCGGCCGGAAAGAACCTGGATCGGCAACGTCGCGCTCTGCTTGACAACGATGCCCCGCGATGGAGGGAGGGATTGATGCACGATGACGTCGGGTGTGCCGTCGCCGCTCAAGTCGCCAAACGGGGGCGGGAGTGCCGTGAAGTAGTACCAGTCCGTGCGGCCGGGCTCGAGCCAGCTCGCGGCTGGGTCGAGCGTGGTGGTCCAGATTACGTGGCCGTCGCGTCCCGAGCGAGCCTGCGCGGTGCGGCTGAAGGCCGGCATGCGCGGCGCGCCTTGGCCCCGCCCGGTGCGGATCAATGTATCGGCCACGCCGTCGCCGTCGAAGTCCACCGCAGGGCCACGGATCAGGTCCTTGGCGCCAAATGACGGATATTCCGGCTCGAACCGGCCCAGGGCTCGCCAGGCTTCGGGTGCTTCGCCGCGGAAGGCTCGCAGCTCACCGTCGACCTCACCCCAGAGGTCGGCCAGACCGTCTCCGTCCAGGTCGGCATAGTGGGCTCTGTTCAGGCCATCAACGGTGTGGCGCTCGATGCCGGTGGAAGCCTCGAGCAGATGGACGACCGGGGGATTGAGCACAGATCGTCCATAGTTTCGTTCAACGCCGTCGGGGCGTGAGCCGCCAAGCGGCACGGCGAGCAGCGGCCAACCGTCGTGGCTGCGGCCCCACCAGTGCAGCGGCCAGATCCGGGTGAACTTTCGCAGGGGCAGCTCGATGTGCCAGAGCCAGAGCGGGCGGCCGTCTTTTCCCGAGATCGCGTCGACGTAGGCAATCGCCGGATCTTCGAGAAAGCGCCGTGGGGCCATGGGCAGATTCTTGCCGTAGTACAGCGAGATGGTGATCAGGTCGCGTGTGCCGTCGCCGTCCAAGTCGGGCGCGGCGATCGCCTCGATCAGCCCGTCCCTGGCGATCGTATCCGGGCGCATGGGGCGTTGCCATCGCGGCTTGCCGGTCAGGCCGTCGAGCAGCTTCACGCCCCGGTAGCCGGCGAGCGGTGGCATGAGTCCGGAGTCGGCGACGACGATCTCGACCCGGCCGTCGTCGTCGAGATCGGCCGTCATGGGAAAATCCGGAGTCGCTCCGGCGTACCGGGCGATGTCGGAGGTCGCGCCGACCTTCTCGGCCCAGAGCTCGCGACCGGTTTTGATCGAGAAGGCATGCAACGTATTGTGGCCGCCGCCCGGGCCAAGGTCCAAAGCCAGGATCTCGGGTTGTCCGTCACCATCAAGGTCGGCATGCTGAAGCCGGCGGAAGGGGCTAAAGCCCATTGGGAACGGGCCCGCTTGTGGGCGGCCGGTTGTGGGGTCGAGGCCCAGCCATTGCGTGCCATCGAGGATTCCCACCAGCGCAGGGTGCCGGCCCTGGACAAGGACTGCCGGTCGCTCCCAGCTCTCTCGGGGAACGTCAGCGAAAGCCTGGTCGAGCGGGTAAGTCCAGAGCGCGCGGCCCGATCGGCTGGAGATTGCCATCACCAGACGGCGGTGGAAGATCTGCGGCTGTCGTCGCGCCGCGTCAACGTCCGATTCCGCGAAAATGATCGTGGCGATCAGGTCGGGCACTCCATCGCGATCGATGTCGGCCAGGGCGGGTACGCCGATGATCTGGCCAGTGATCAACGTCGCGGTGTCCATACGGGACAGGTCGAGACCGGTCGCTTGAAATCCTCCCTTTTCGTCGAGCCCGGCGGCACAATTCCAGAGCATCGAGCCGTTCTCGCCCGATTGTGCAAGGAATGCTGAAGTGCCGGGAAAAAACCAGAGTAAGTCGCCCGTGCCGTCGCCGTTTGAGTCGGGAGCAAGCTCGACAAGCCGAACCTCTTTGTCTTCGCCCGAATAGTCTCGGATCCACGGGGCCGGGTCTTGGTTTGGGCGAAAGGGCAGGGTGGGGTGCGAGGTGTCCCAGCGCACTTCGCCTGTGGCGCCGTCGCGCCGGACCACGGAATTGCCCGACCACTCGATCAAGTCGGACTTGCCCTTCGTCAGCTCGATGGACGTGATGAACGGCGCGAAGTGAATCGGGACGTCGCGCTGCCGTTCGTCGCCGCCGAATCCGACGCTTCGTTCGCCGCCGAGGAGGCGTCCCTCGTCGAGGGAGATCTCATGGGTCGTTGTTTCGCCGCGGGTGACTCCAAAGCGATAGATTCGGCTCAGGCGACCCTGGCCGCGTACGTGCAGCCGGTGGTCGCCTGCGGGGAGTGACAACGACCGCGCGGGTGACCAGGTCGAAGGGCTCACCGATTGGCGTGTCGAAAGACTCGGCAAGGACCTGGGCGACGACGGGGGCGTCGACTGTGGTGAGCTCGAAATGGCCCTGGCGCCATGCGTCGTAGGCGTGCCAGGCGAGCATTGAGAGGGTCAGCAGCAGGATTGTGGCGGCGGCGGTGGCGAGGGTGTGGAGGATTGTGGGGCGGCTTGTGCGGCGGCGGATGAGGAACGAGGGGCGAGGTGCCGGGCTAGCGGTCAGGGGGCCATCGACAGGTGAGTCGGGCTCGGGCATGGGCGGGTGCATCCTCAGTCGGTCAGGCTTTAGCCTGACATTCTGTCACACAGGGCTCAAGGCCACTCTTTCGGCGGCGGATGTTAGGGGGTTCTGCTTTGGTATGTATTCAGAGAGATCGGGTATGGGATCCGCGAGTTGACGGACCACGGGCTGCCACAACGCGATCGATGGGGGCGTATGGGGATGGTTCACAATGGCGGACCCTACGGGAGGCGTGGTTGGGCGGATGGTCCGCAATGGCGGACCCTACGGGAGGCGTGGTTGGGCGCGTGGGCGGATGGTCCGCGATGGCGAACCCTACGGGGGGCGTGGTCGTTCGGTTGGGTGGATGGTCCGCAATGGCGGACCCTACAGGAGGCGCGGACGTGCGCGCGGGCGAATGGTCCGCAGTGGCGGACCCTACGGGGGGCGTGGTTGCCGGGCGGATGGTCCGCAATGGCGGACCCTACGGGAGGCGTGGTTGTGCGCGTGGGCGGATGGTCCGCAATGGCGGACCTTACGGGCGGCGTGGTCGTGCGGTTGGGCGGATGGTCCGCAATGGCGGACCCTACGGGAGGCGTGGTTGGGCGGATGGTCCGCAGTGGCGGACCCTACGGGAGGCGTGGTTGGGCGGATGGTCCGCAATGGCGGACCGTACGGGAGGCGCGGACGTGCGCGCGGGCGAATGGTCCGCAATGATGAAGCCTACGGGAGGCAGGCGCGTTAGGATGGGCGCCATGCGAATCGGTTCTGCTTTCTCTTCGTGTGAATTGGAACTCTCGAGGTTCGTTCGATGCCGAACTATCGCCGTGCTTTTGTACCGGGGGCGAATTACTTTTTTACCTTGGTGACGAGAAATCGTGCGCCGATCCTGACGACCGAGCGTGGTCGACGTTGTTTGAGATCGGCCATCCTCGATGCGAAGAGTGAATGGCCGTTTGCGATTCCAGCGATCGTTCTTCTGCCGGACCACCTGCACGCGATATGGGCGTTGCCTCGGGGCGATTCGAATTTCCCGCGGAGGTGGAGCTGGATCAAGCGTGTGTTTACGACGGAATGGCTGAAATCGGGTGGGGCCGAGGTCGCCGTCAGCCGTTCGCAACGAAAGAACAGGCGGCGCGGGGTCTGGCAGCGGCGGTTCTGGGAACATGTCATCCGCGATGAGATCGATTTCGAGCGGCATTGCGATTAAATCCATTATAACCCAGTGAAACATGGATACATTGAGTGTCCCCGGGATTGGCCGTATTCCAGTTTTCATCGGTTTGTTCGGGCGGGCGATTATCCCGAGGATTGGGCGTGTGGATCGATGCCAGCGCCGACATTCGAAGGGTTGGATGAGACGGCGATGGAGTGAGCGGCTGGGGAGATTCTGTAGGGTCCGCCATTGCGGACCATCCTTTGTGCCAGGAGGCCGTGGCGCGAAAGAAACGGGATGGTCCGCAATGGCGGACCCTACGGGAGGCGCAGACGCGCGGCGCGGGCGGATGGTCCGCAATGGCGGACCCTACGGGGGGCGTGGTCGTGCGCTTGGGCGGATGGTCCGCAATGGCGGACCCTACGGGGGGTGTGGTCGTTCGGTTGGGCGGATGGTTCGCAATGGCGGACCCTACGGGAGCGGCTTGTAGTCGCGCCAGAGCCAGCGGAGGGAGTCGGGCAAAATCGCTCGGCCGTGGCGGTTGCTGTGGAAGCCCTGGCCGAGGACGAATTTGTAATCGTAGCCGGCGAACTGGAGGGCCTTGGCCATTTGCTGATTCGCCAAGCGGCCAGTTGCCGTGGTTGTTGTCCAGGTCGTTGGCGCCGTCCTGAAGGAACACGCGGATCGGCTTCTTGGGGGTCTTGCGTATCAAAGCCTCGTAATTGTGGCCGCCGTCGTGCCGGGATTTGCCGCTCGCGATATTCGTGAAGCTGCCGACCCACGAAAGGACCTTGCGGAATTCGTCGGGACGCTCCCAGGCCACGGTCCAGGCACAGATTCCACCGCTCGAGATGCCGGCGATGGCGCGGCTCTCCGGGTCGTGCCGGAGCTTCACCGTTTTCTCGGCTTCGGGCAGGATCTCTTCGAGCAGGAACCGCGGGTAACGGTCGGAAAGCGTGTCGTACTCCACACTGCGCTGGCCGCGGCCGTCTTCGCCGGGGCCACTGCCGGGGTTGATGAAGACGGCGGCCGTCACGGGCATCTCTCCCTTGGCGATCAGGTTGTCGAAGACCGTGGGCACAAAGCTTCTGTATCCGCCGCCGTCTTGAAAGACCATCACGCAGGCAGGCTGGTCTTCCTTGTACTGAGCAGGTACGTAGATCCACCAAGGCCGAGTGGTATTGGGATAGATCTTGCTCTCCCACGGTTTTTGAGCGATGAGCTTTCCCTTGGGTACGCCGGGCATCTCGGCCAGCTCGGGCGCATCGGTGTAGACCTCGATCGTTCTGGGCCGGCCGAAGCGCTTGGCGTCCAGTTCGTAAGACCAGCGGAAGCCTGCGCCGTTCTCAAGCGGGATGACCTTGGCAAAAACGGGCGTGTCGCCGATGCGGGCGAGCTCCAGGGTTTTACCCCCTTCGATGGCCACAGCGGCGGTCCTGGCATCCGGGGCCTCGACGGCCCACGCGGTGAGGAGACCTTCGACCTTCGGATCTGCGCCGGTTGATACGTTGAATTTGCCCGATGGATTCTTGCCAAACCAGTTGCGGACCTCGTCGGCCAAGGCGGTGGCGGCTTCACCGGTGGGCTGGGCTGCCAGGCGCGTGCTCAACGTGCGCACACTGAGCGGTTCGGCGGCCACGGCCGAACTGGCGAAAGTGACAAGGACGATGGGCAAAAGGCCCAGCACGGCGCGCGTGTTCATGGCGAGTCCTTCCCGTTGGTCGGTTGGTTGGCAGGGGAGAGTCACTCCTCGAGTGCGGCAGAGAAAGCCGGGGCGGCTCGAGGCGGGAGTCAGGATGGATTTTACTGAGCCCCTTGGCGCGTTTCTACGGGCTGGCACATACTGAGAATCTTTGCAATATCGACGAATCAGCGATCACTTGGCTTTCGGCGAGGACGAACATTGAGCGATTCCAAGATAGCGCGCAAGAAGCGGGTGGCAACGGCCAATGGGCTCGGCTGGCGATGCGACCTCCCGAGGCTGACCCGGGCCGTGTCTACGGCGGTCGTGGTGCTTGCGAGCTGGGCGGGGTGTGCATTGGGACGGAGCGATGGGGACCGGCTCAAAGCGATTCAAACGGACTATATCGAGGGGCGAGAGCGGAAGGTTGCGCGGGTTTATCATTTTGGATCACAGGGCCCGGGTGACATCTTCTCGAACCATCGAAGCCACAGCAACCGGCTGATTCCCGTTTACGTCTTCGGACGGAAGGCCGATCTTGGCTCCGTTACGGGGAAGAACAGCCGGTATCGCGATGCGCAGAAGATCAAGGAGCTGTATGGAGTCTTGCCCGAGCATACGCTCAACTCGGAAGCAGAGTATGCCGATCAAAGCGACCTGTTTCGGGTGCAGAAAGACGCGATTGCTCGCGGGGTGAAGCATCTTTTCATCGTGTGGTTTGACGGTATGGACTGGCAGACCACGCAGGCGGCGGCGATTGTGCGGACGGGCAAGGTTTATGAAGAAGGGAAGGGATCGGGGCTGATCTTTCAGGATTACACGGCGTCCGGCACGGCTCAGTTTGGCTTTTACGTCACGAGCCCGACGCACGATCAGAACCGGTTCGACGTCGACACGCAGGAGGTCACGATTCCGCCCACGAGCCTGGGGGGCGGCTATGACGTGCGGATTGCCGGTCCCAATCCGTGGACGATTGGTCCGCTGGGGGCGCAAGCACGCGGGTACTTGAAAGGACAATCGGCCAACACGGCTGATTCCGCGGGAGTGAAGGCCGTGGGGGGCGTGCTTCACGCCTACACGGATTCATCACAGAGCGCGGCGGAGTTCGTGACCGGCGTGAAGTCTTATAACAACGGCGTCAACGTCACGGATGACAACCGGCTGACCACGACGTTGTTTCACGAACTTCAGGCCAAGGGCTGGAAGGTCGGCACGGTGACCAGCGTTCCATTTGATCATGTTTCACCCGCGGCGATGTATGCGCAGGACGTGCACCGCGATGATTATCAGGACCTGGCGCGGGCGATGCTCGGGTTGCCGGGAATCATTCAGGAGAGCCGGCACGAGCCGCTCCGGCCGGGGCTTGACGTGGTGCTTGGCACGGGATTCGGGGTCGTGACGAAGCCGTCATCATTGCGTCTTCAGGGGCGCAACGGAGTGGCAGGCAACCTGTTCATCACGGATGCGGACCTCGCGGCGGTCGATGTCAAGAACGGGGGGAAGTACGACGTCGTCCACACCGAGGCGGGGATCAACGGGGAGGAATCACTGATGAAGGCCGCAGAATTGGCGGCGAAACGAGATGGCCGGTTGTTTGGTTTGTTCGGGCGTTTGGAACTTGATCATCTGCCGTATCAGACGGCTGACGGCGGATATAACCCGGCGCCGAGTGTGGGCCGCACCGGACAGGTCGAGCCGGCCGAGGTTTACAGCGCAGCGGACCGCATCGAGCAGCCGACGCTGGCGCAGATGACGGAGGCTGCCCTGACGGTGATGACCGCGAAACCGGGGCAGAACACGGCTCTTTTTATCGAGGCGGGGGATGTGGATTTTGCTCTCCACGCGAACAACGTGGATAACGCGATCGGGGCGGTGTACAGCGGTGAGGAAGCGGTGCGCGCGGTGATCCGCTGGGTGGAGACGAATAGCAACTGGGATGAATCGGTGCTGATTGTATCGGCGGATCACGGGCATTATCTGGTGATTGATGATGTGAAGGGGCTGGCTGGGGTACGGTCGGGTCGGTAGGGGGAAAGCGGAGTGAGGGGGAAGGGAAAGGTAAGTCCTACCCGGAGATTGAGATTACGAGCGGGAGTGAGATTAAGAACGCTCCTCGGGCACCAGCGTTGCATAGGGCTGGTTGTGAGGGACGCACTTTCGCGGAGCGAAGGGCGACGATGATCTGAGCGGCGGACGTGCGCGTTAGCGGACCAACTCTACAGCGCGTAACAGGGGGCGGCTGTCTCACATGCAAGGCAAAGCATGGGGTGGTTAGCTACGAAGACACTAACGAGGAAAACCGTACCTACAACAGCGATGCCGAGCCGCTCACCTACACCAACGCCGACGGCGACACGGCGAGCTATACGTACAGTTCAGGGAACCTCGCCGTCGTTGAGGATGCACTGACTGACCTGACCACGACGATGGGGAAGGAAGACACCGACCGATTTGATGGGGAGAGGGCATCCCGCATCCGACTGTCGCCACCAGACTCGTCCCGAAGGCAGCCGCGGCGGCGGGCATCGGAACTTCTGGTTCGCTCGGAGCAAACCGTTGTTGCTTTCGAGTTTTTTTCTCAATACTCTTGACACCCCGGCCACGGTTGTTACTTGTGTTCACTGCTGTTTCTGTGATTACTTTCGCGAACGTGCTGCACCTGCCTGGTGATGGAGCCTCACGTGCCTGCCTCTGCGCGTCGCCACGTCGTCCAGGAGGCGTTCGTCGGTATTTATCACTGCATCGCTCGTTGCGTCCGCAGAGCCTTTCTTTGCGGCACCGACTCCTACTCCGGTCGTGATTACTCTCACCGTAAGGCCTGGATTCTCGACCGGCTACGCGCCCTCGCCGGGCTCTTCGGGATTGAGGTGTGTCGTTATGCCATTATGAGCAACAACCTGCATCTTGTGCTCCGCAATCGACCCGACATCGTCGAGCAATGGTCCGACGGCGAGGTCGCGCTGCGCTGGCGCAAGCTCTTTCCGCAACGTGATGATGCTTCCGGCGAGCCGGCGGAGCCCGACGACCACGACCTTGCGATGCTGATGGCCAACGCGGACAGGCTGGCGACTCTGCGCGGACGGCTGTCGAGTCTGTCGTGGTTCATGAGGTGCTTGTGCGAATGGGTCGCGCAGCGTCCAATCGCGAGGATAGGTCGGCCGGTAGATTCTGGGCCGGGCGCTTCAAGTCTCAGCCCTTGCTTGATGAGGCTGCACTTCTGGCGTGCTGAAGATCTGGCACCGATCTTGGACCGGCTCGGTGTGGATCGATCGAACTGGGTCGACACGGTGCGTGAGTTTGGCCGCATGTTCAAGCAGGCCGCAGGTCGAGCGAGCTCGCTTGTGCGTGCCGCACCGCGTTGCTCACGGCGCTGGTTTCAGGGGAAGGCTGCCGCGCGAGCTGCGTTTTTGTAAGTAAGCTGCTCGCTTACTTGTTGAGCCATGGTCGCAGTGGCAGACGCAGGACTCGATTGACTTGAGGCCAGCTAGCGGCGTTGGCGTGGCCGGCGCGGTAAGCGACGAAGTAGCGCTGTCCATACTGAGCGGTTACCAGCAACCGACGGTGCGAGCGCCTGCGACAAAACGCAGAGGGTTGTTCACGGTGGTGTTACGGCGCGTATGACCCGCGGCATTGGCCGCGACAATACAGCGAGCGCGGAGTTCGGACCGGTGCGCGAGTGACGTGCGCCTCGCGTCCGAAGAAACTGGCTCAAGAGGATGGGTGTCTGGCTTCCCCGGGGCGACTTCGTCGAAACCGGCATCTGGCGCGGCGGGGCGTGCATCATGATGGCCGCTGTGCTGGCGGCTTTTGACGAGCGGGAACGCAAGGTTTGGGGGTTTGATTCGTTTGAGGGGTTGCCGTCGCCGAATGCGGAGCTTTACCCGAATGATCGCGGCGATCAGCTTCATCGATTTCCGCAGTTGGCGGTCAGTTTGGAAGAAGTGGGGGAGAATTTTCGGCGGGTGGGACTTTGGAGCGATCAGGTTCGGCTGGTGAAAGGCTGGTTCAAGGATACGGTGCCGGCGGCGGAGGTTGAGAAGATCGCGATTCTTCGGCTCGATGGGGACCTGTACGAATCGACGATTCAGGTGCTTGATGGGTTTTATCCGAGGCTTTCGGCTGGGGGGTTTTGCATTGTTGATGATTATGGGGCGATGCGGAGCTGCCGGGCGGCGGTGGAGGATTTCCGAAGGGACCACGGAGTGCATGAGCCGATCGTGGATATTGATGGGATGGGGGTGTTGTGGAGGAAGAGTTCGGATCAGGGATGACGGTTTGGATGACGCTAGGCGGATGAAGATGGGCAGAAAAGAGTTGTCCGCAGATGACGCCGATTGACGCAGATGAGGAATGCAGCAAAGGGCGTACGGGATCATTGACCACGGACGAAACGGAACGACACGGAAGGCCTTAACGGGCCGAGTTGTCCGCAGATGATGCTGATCGGCTCGGATGACGTGCGCACATCGCTCGAGGTTGAGCAAGACTTTTGACCACGAATCTCACGAATCTCACGAATCAGAGTTTGGGAACGGGTCGGGAATAACCTCCTCGAATTCTTACGACTTGCTCGGAAAGGGCGGGAGACCTTCGGTCAGGCGGACGGCGGGGTCTGGAGACCCGCGCCGAACTGTCGACCTTTTGACCACGAATCTCACGAATCTCACGAATCAGAGTTTGGGAACGGGTCGGGAATAACCTCCTCGAATTCTTACGACTTGCTCGGAAAGGGCGGGAGACCTTCGGTCAGGCGGACGGCGGGGTCTGGAGACCCGCGCCGAACTGTCGACCTTTTGACCACGAATCTCACGAATCTCACGAATCAGAGTTTGGGAACGGGTCGGGAATAACCTCCTCGAATTCTTACGACTTGCTCGGAAAGGGCGGGAGACCTTCGGTCAGGCGGACGGCGGGGTCTGGAGACCCGCGCCGAACTGTCGACTTTTTGACCACGAATCTCACGAATCTCACGAATCAGAGTGTAGAGGATCGATCGCCGGATATGCCGTTCCCGCGGCGGATGATCGCGTACGCCTCGTCTTTGAGCAGATTCTCCAGCGTTGCTCTCATTTTTTTCGGTTTCCTCATTCGTGAGATTCGTTAGATTCGTGGTCCAACTTTCCCCCGTCATGTGGCAGAAGAGTCTCGACCACGAATCACACGAATTACACGATTCGGAGTTTAGCAGATCGATCGCCGGATATGCCGTTCCCGCGGCGGATGATCGCGTACGCCTCGTCTTTGAGCAGATTCTCCAGCGTTGCTCTCATTTTTTTCGGTTTCCTCATTCGTGAGATTCGTTAGATTCGTGGTCCAACTTTCCCCCGTCATGTGGCAGAAGAGTCTCGACCACGAATCTCACGAATTACACGAATCGGAAGTGTCTGTCAGGGATCTTGAAATCCCCGATCGCAGATTCGTCCGAGAGCCGGTTTCTTGTCCGAATAGTGGCTGCCAACTTTTCGTCATGAGGTCCTCTCTGCTTCCGTTCGGCTCGGTGTGCTACCGCGGCGAGTGCTGATGCGGCTCTTTGTCGTGGCGGTTTCGCATTACTTCCGTTTGTTGAGATTGTTCTCGTCAGCACGCGGGCGGCACAGCGGAGTGTGCCTGCTACAAATGAGGCTTCACCATGAGCGATCAATCTGTTCGCGGACTTTCATCTGTGATTATTCCTTGCTGGAATCAGCTTGAGTTTACTCGGAAGTGCATCGCTGCGCTCTTTCGCCAGACCGGGCCGAACTGGGAGTTGATCGTTGTCAACAATGGGTCGAGCGATGGGACTGGGGATTACCTGGGTGGGGATCAGGATGTTTCGCCAGTGCCAGTTACCGTTATTGCGAATGGTACCAATCGGGGGTTTGCTGCGGCTGTGAACCAAGGGCTCCAATGTGCGCGGGGGGAGTACTTGGTGGTGCTGAACAATGATGTCGTTGTGACGGAGGGGTGGCTGGAGCAGATGGTGGCGCTGGCCGGGGCAGAGACCGGGGCGAAATCCGAAATGCCAAATTCGAAATCCGAAGTTCGAAATTTGAAATCCGAAATGGGGATTGGGCTTGTGGGACCGATGTCGAATTATGCGGCGCCGCCGCAGTTGGTCGAGGATGTGCCTTATCGGGATTTAGAAGAGATGAAGGTCTTTGCTCGGCGCTGGCGCGACGAACATCGCGGGACATGGTTTACTGTGCAGAAGCTTTCGGGGTTTTGCTTGCTGATGAAACGAGCCGTTTATGATGCCATCGGTGGGCTCGATGAACGGTTTGGTCTCGGGTTCTTTGATGATGATGATCTGGCCGAGCGGGCGCGGCGGGCTGGGTTCGAGCTGGCTGTCGCGCGTGATCTGTTCGTGCACCATTATGGGAGCCGGACGTTTGTGGGGAATGGGGTCGATGCCGAACGGGTGCTGGATGAGAATGCGCGGCGGTTTGCAGCTAAATGGGGGGATGGGGTTCCGCAGGGGCGCAGGGTGGTGCTGCGGGCTTGGCGGAATGGCGAGGGAGCTGGGGCTGGTGAGGTTGGAACGCGGGGGCCGGAGATTTGCGGTGGGGATGGGCGGGGGCTCGCGCAGGCGGGCGCGGGGCAGCGGGAGGCGGATGCACAGGGGCCGGATGTCAAGCTGAAGGCGGACGTACTTAGAGGTGCTGTGCCGGTCGCGAATGGGCCGGATGTCAGGCTGAAGGCTGACGTACTTCAAGGTGGGGTGTCGGTCGCGAATGGGCCGGATGTCAGGCTGAAGGCTGACGTACTTCGAGGTGGGGTGCCGGTCGCGAATGGGCCGGATGTCAGGCTGAAGGCTGACGTACTTCGAGGTGGGGTGCCGGTCGCGAATGGGCCGGATGTCAGGTTAAAGCCTAACCTACTTCGGGCGCGGGTCTCGCTTTCCATGATCGTGAAGAATGAGGAAGCCAACCTCTCGACTTGTCTCGAATCGGTGCGCCGCGTGTTTGATGAGATCGTTGTGCTGGATACGGGGAGTCGCGATCGGACTGTCGAAATTGCTCGGTCGTTCGGAGCGCGGGTGTTTGATTTCGTGTGGGTTGATGATTTCGCTGCTGCGCGGAACGCGGCGCTCGCCCGTGCAAGAGGCGACTACGTGTTTTGGCTTGATGCCGATGATCTGATTGAGCCGGCGGAACGTGCGGCGCTTCAGGCGCTGCTCGAGTGTTTGAGGCCTGGCGGGTCGATGCCTGCCTATGTCGTCCGGTGCGCATGTGACCCGGGGCCGGACGGGGCGGGGGGCGACACGGTCGTTGCTAGCTGCACTGAGGGGCTTTCGCTCGACCCCAAGGACGCCGAGTTGTGGTTTCGTAAGGCGGTTGTGCATCGTAGTAACGGTGATTCGGGCGAGGCTGAGCAGTGCTGGCGGCGGATTTTGACGCTGTCGCGGCCGAGGAAGTTTGCCAGTTTGGATCAGGGGATTTATGGGCATCTCACGCGGCGGAATCTTGCTGCGCTGGCAACGGAACGGGGTGATATTGAGGAGGCGAAGGACCAATGGCGGGCGGTGCTGGTGGAATGACCGGGGGATAGAGAGGCGGTGAATCGCCTCGGTGGTTGAGGCCGATCTTCTCACGAATTGGGTTTGGTGCTGGGTTGCGCTGACGGGTGAGGTTGGGGGATGGCCGTCCGAACCATGGGAGAGCGAGGTCACGTGCTCGTGTGAGGTCGGCTCGCACCCTGTGGCGCTCGGCGTACGCACGCTTTCGGTCCGCAATGGCGGACCCTACGTGATTGTGCGTTTTTCGCTTCGCACCCTGCGGCGCTCGGCGTACGCATGCGTTCGGTCCGCAATGGCGGACCCTACATGTTTGTGCGTTGTTCGCTTCACGCCCTGCGGCGCTCGGCATACGCTTGCGTTTGGTCGGCAATGGCGGACCCTACATGATTCTTTGCGTTTACCCCTGTCGTGGGGTCGGATGGTCCGCAATGGCGGACCCTACATGTTTGTGCGTTATTCGCTTCGCACCCTGCGGCGCTCGGCGTACGCATGCGTTCGGTCCGCAATGGCGGACCCTACATGTTTGTGCGTTGTTCGCTGGGAGACTTGACGTGGCTCATCGCTTGCTCTTCGCTTCCACCCATAGCTACCTCGACCCTTCCAGTGGCGCGGCGCTGGCGACTCGCGAGCTGCTCGAGCTGCTGGCCGCACGGGGCTGGGACTGCCGGGCGTTCACCTGCGGTGTGCTCGATTATCAAAACGAAACGCCGCTCGAAGACGTTCTGGGCGCGATCGAGCGGCCGGCGGCGCCGGTGGCGGCTGCCCTCAGCCTCGGAGGCCACGCCGAAGTTTTCGACTTCGAAGTCGACGGCGTGCGCGTGACACTCCTGCCCACGTCGTCCAGCCGCGCCGATAAGGCACCTAACCCGCGTGAGGGCGCCATGTACATCGACCTGGCAACTACGGTGCTCGATCGATTCCGGCCTGAGATTCTGCTGACCTATGGCGGGCATCCGGTCAGCCGTTCGCTGATGCTCAAGGCCAGAGCCAGGGGCACCGCGGTCGCCTTCCACTTGCACAATTTCGGCTATAACGATCGGCGCGCATTCGAAGACGTCGATGCGATCATCTTCCCGTCCGAGTATTCGCGCCGGCTCTACACTCGCCGGGTCGGAATCGATGGAGTTGTCGTTCCTGACCCGATCCAGCTCGATAGGGTGATTGCCGAGAACCCGGAGCCCGCTAACTGCACACCGGCCAGCGGCGTGGTGCCAACCGCGCCGGAGGTGGCTCCGTGGGTGGCCGTGATCGAGCGGCTGTGGGACGATCCGGAATTCGAGGCGGAGCATCGACGCCGGGCGCTCGCCGAAGCGGAGCGCTGGGATGGGGAACAGTTGGCGGGGCGGTACGAGGAGTTCTTGCTGGCGGTTGCAAGAGGGGACGACACGCGTGCTCCGGTTCACAGTTAATCGAAGGGAGCGTTTAACCTAGAGACGTAAAATCATGTGGCGTAATGGTCTACGAGAAGGTGGAAAAAACTTCTGGGAATGCCGCAACTTTCTCGCGATTTCTGTAGATCATCTCAGTAGAGGGACCACCAGACGGTCTGGTGGCCGCGTAGCTCGAATGGCGAAACCGACGAAGGGCGAGGATCGGGAATGGGGGGGCGATGTCTTCGAGACGCAACGCGATGCAGTGCTCAACGGAGAGCGGCCAAAAGAGGCTGTGCGAGCCGGACTCTGAACGGGGAGAAAGGCGAGGAATCTCAATGGATTTGTATCACTTTCGTATCATTTCGCGCCAGGGGGGCAAAAGCCGACGAATCGAGCGAAGCCGTCAGCACATGTGCACTTGCGGAGAGCGACCGACCAGGATTTGGGTGTGGGCGACCACGCGGGTGCGCGGTGGTGATTCAGGACCAAAGCCACGTGCTTTCGGGCGAGGTTTCGGCTTCGAGCGCGGGCCGTGGCTCGCGATCTCGACCGAGCGGGTGCGTTCCCGTAGTCCTTGTGGCGTAAGGGCGCGCGACGAATGTACAAAACGAACTTGGGGAGCGCCTGCTACATGGCCGCGCTGGCAACGGTCGTGGCACCCAGGAGCACGCGCTTGGCAAACGGGCAACGCTGGAGTCGGGCCGATCGTGCGGACGCTCGTTCTTCGCGCGGTTGGCTCGATCACTGGCTCGAGCGCATCTCGGTACTTACGGCCGGCGTAAGCCGCGAAATCGTCATATTTCGACCTTTAACACATGGCACTAAACAAAGGTCCGATTATGCAGCCGTCACTGCGTAAGACCCGCTCGCATCAAGAGTTGGGTCGGGAAAAGAGGTTCCGATTATTCAGCCGTCACTTTTAAGTCCAAGGCACGCAAGGACATGACAGCGGTGACAGCGAATTGGGGGTCAGAGAGTGTGCGCGCACTATTCGCGGAACTGTTGGCGACCGGGCGCGGGTTGGCTGTCGACGCCGGTGGTGTTTATACTGACGGGCGATAGCGAACGAATCCGGGCGATCGGGAACTTTTGGTGCGAGGGCCTTCCGTGCGGTGGGTTGCCAGCGCGATTGCGGCTGCGGCCGCGGTGGTCTTGATGACTTTTGCCCAGAGCGGTGCGGCTCTCGGGTCTGATCCAAGCGGGCCGATCGAATTTAACCGGGACATCCGGCCTATCCTTTCGGACCGGTGCTATCCATGTCACGGTCCGGATGCGGCCCGGCGAAAGGCCGACCTGAGGCTCGACGACGAAGCTTCGGCCAAGGGCGAGCGCGACAGCGGCGGGCACGCGATCGTACCGGGTGATCTCAAATCGAGCGAGCTTTACCGGCGAATCACGGCGAAGGATGCAGGCGAGCGGATGCCGCCGGCGAAGTCGGGGAAGTCGCTCAGCGGCGCGGAGATCGAAGCGCTCGGGCGGTGGATCAGCCGGGGAGCGAAGTGGCAGCAGCACTGGTCGTTCATTCCACCGACGCGGCCGGCGGTGCCGGCGGTTCGAGAACGCCCGGGAATTCGCAATCCGATCGATGCGTTCATTCGAGCGCGGCTGCGCGCGAAGGGCTCAATCCTTCGGGCGAAGCCGAGCGCGGGATCTTGCTCAGACGCGTGACGCTGGATCTCACGGGGCTGCCGCCGACAGTCGACCAGATCGACGCGTTTGAACGGGACGAGAGCCCGGACGCGTACGAGAAAGTGGTCGATCGCCTGCTCGCCTCGCCGCGGCTGGGAGAACGGATGGCGACCCGGTGGCTGAACGCCGCGAGATACGCGGATACGAACGGATATCAGACCGATGCGCCTCGTGCGATGTGGCGATGGCGCGACTGGGTGATCGACGCCTTCAACCGGAACATGCCGTTTGACCGGTTCACGATCGAGCAGATCGCCGGCGACATGCTGCCGGCCGCGACGCTCGATCAGAAGATCGCGACCGGATTCAACCGCAACCATCGAGGCAACGGAGAAGGGGGGATCATTCCCGAGGAATACGCGGTCGAATATGTGGTGGACCGCGTGGACACGACCGCGACCGTCTGGTTGGGCCTCACCGTGGCGTGCGCACGCTGCCACAGCCATAAGTTCGACCCGATCGCTCAGGAGGAGTTCTACGGGTTCTTCGCGCTGTTCAACAACGTTCCCGAGGAAGGCAGAGCGCTCAAGTACGGCAATTCGCCGCCCTTGATCAAAGCGCCGACTCGGTCGCAGCGGGAGAAGCGCGAGGAGCTGGTGAGCCTGGCGGCCTTGCTGGATTGTGAGGCGAGTGCGAGCGAGCCCAAGATCGCCGCGGCGCAGGCTGAGTGGGAAAGCACGGCGCGAAAGAATCCGCCTGTTGATTGGTCGATCGAGGAGAATCTGGTTGTGCATCCCTCGCCGGCTGAATGCCGTCCGAGCGCCGATCTGGGCGACGTCGCTGGATTTGGCTTCTACGACAAGTTCACGTTCAGCGTATGGGTTAATCCCGCGGGTGCGGACGGCACGATTCTCTCGCGGATGGTTGACGAGCCGCAAGGCGAGGGCTTCAGCATCGTGCTCGAGAAGGGCAAGGTGCAGGTGAACCTGGTGAAGCGCTGGCTTGACGACGCGATTCGCGTGGAGACGAAGGACTCGCTCGCCGCTGGCGAATGGACGCACGTCGCGGTGACGTACGATGGCTCACGGTATGCGAAGGGCGTGAAGGTCTACCTGGACGGCAAGCCTGCGGCGATGGTCGTTCATCTTGATGAGCTGAATCAGACGTTCTTGACCAAGGAGCCGCTCCGGCTGGGCTGGGGTGGCGGCCCGGGCAGCCGATTCAGCGGGGCACTTCGTGACCTGTTCATCTACTCGGGCGCGCTGCCCGACGACGAACTCTCGATTCTGGCCGTGAAGGAAACGATTGCCGAGATCATGGCCACGCCGGCGAAGGCCCGGCCGACCGCGGCGGCGCGGAAGATCCGCGGGTGCTTTCTTGCACGAGGCGCTCCCGAGTGGATTCGGGTTCTGGATGCGAAGCGTCGGGCGGCGAACCGGGAGCTGGCGGCGTTCTCGGAGCAGATACCGACGACGATGGTGATGGAAGAGATGGCGGTGCCGCGGGTGACGCACTTGCTCGAGCGGGGTCAGTATGACCGGCCGCGTGCAAGGGTCGCGCCGGGCGTCCCACGTTCTTTGAACGGAGGAGACCAGAAGCTTGTACGCAACCGGCTGGACCTGGCGCGCTGGTTGGTTTCTCCTGGGCAACCGCTTGCGGCGCGGGTGGCTGTCAACCGTGAGTGGCAGATGCTCTTCGGCACGGGGCTGGTGAAGACGCTGGACGATTTTGGCGCGCAGGGGGAGCCGCCTTCGCATCCGGAGCTGCTCGACTGGCTGGCGGTCGAGCTGGTGAGCACGGGGTGGGACATGAAGGGCTTGCTGCGGACAATCGTGACGAGTGCGACGTACCGGCAATCGTCGCGGGTGGGGCGAGCGGCGCTTGAGCGTGATCCTGAGAACCGGCTGCTCTCGCGCGGTCCGCGGCTACGGTTGGCCGCGGAGATGATCCGGGACCAGGCGCTGGCGCTTTCGGGACCTCTGGTCGAGCGAGTGGGTGGTCCATCCGTGAAGCCGTATCAACCGGCGGGGCTCTGGAATGAGCTGGCTGATGCGGATTATGTGCAAGACCACGGGCCGAGTCTTTATCGCCGCAGTCTTTACACTTTCTGGAAGCGGACGGTGCCGCCGCCGGCGATGGTGTCATTTGATGCGCCGGCGGGAGACCTGCATCGTGCGCGAGTCGCGCACGAATACGCCGCTGCAGGCGCTCGACGTGCTGAATGACGTGACATTCGTCGAGGCCGCACGCGGATTTGCCGAGCGGGTGATGCGTGCGCCGGAACAATCGATCGAGGGCCGGCTCGCGTCGGCGTTTCGTCAAGCGACGGCGCGGCGGCCGCGGCCGGAGGAGGTGGCGGTTCTGGTCGACGGGTTTCGCGATCAACTCGAGCGTTTCCGGCGCGATCGCAAGGGGGCGCTGGCGCTCATCAGGCAGGGGGAGTCGGCGCCGGACGAGCGGCTGGACGCGGTCGAGCTGGCGGCGTATACGGCGGTGGCCCAACTGATCCTCAACCTGGACGAGACGCTGACGAAGGAGTGATTGCCTTGGACCCTCGGCTCGAGCATGAGATGTCGATCACGCGGAGGCAGCTATTTGGGCGTGCCGGTGCCGGGGTGGGCGCATTGGCTCTGGCGCATCTTTTCGGTGGCGAGCTTCCGGCGGCCGGGCCGGGGGCTGGCGGTTCCGGGACCGGGGCCGGGGTGGCTGGCTTTCCGAATTTTGCGGCGCGCGCCAAGCGAGTGATCTATTTGTTTCAGTCGGGTGCACCGTCGCAGATGGATCTGTTTGATCCCAAGCCGGGGCTCGAACGATTGCAGGGGGCGGACCTGCCGGATTCGATCCGGATGGGGCAAAGGCTAACGGGGATGACCTCGCGACAGGACAAGTTTCCGGTGGCGGCGAGCAAGTTTTCGTTTGCTCGGTACGGGCAGAGCGGCGCACAAATTTCTGAGCTCATGCCGTTCACCGCGAAGGTTGCAGACGAGCTTTGTTTCATCCGCTCGATGCATACGGAGGCGATCAACCACGATCCGGCCGTGACTTTTTTCCAGACCGGGGCCCAGCTTGCGGGGCGGCCGAGCATCGGGTCGTGGATTGCATACGGGCTGGGAAGCGAGAACGAGGATTTGCCGGCGTTCGTGGTGATGATCTCGCGGGGCTCGGGGAACCCCAATGGCCAGCCGCTGTATGACCGGCTGTGGGGTAGCGGTTTTCTGCCGACGAGTTATCAGGGGATCAAGTTTCGATCGGTGGGCGACCCGGTGCTTTACCTGTCGAACCCGCCGGGGGTCTCGGCCGGGGCAAGGCGGCAGGACGCTCGACGACCTGGGGAAGCTGGACGCGATCAATCATCGCGAGTTCGGCGATCCCGAGATTCTCACAAGGATCGCCCAGTACGAGATGGCTTTTCGAATGCAGGCTTCCGTGCCGGAGCTGACGGATTTATCGGGCGAGCCGGGCTGGGTGTTCGATCTTTATGGACAGGAGGCACGCACGCCGGGCACGTTTGCGGCGAATTGTCTGCTGGCGCGGCGGCTGGCGGAGCGCGGGGTGCGATTCATCCAGCTATTTCATCGAGGGTGGGACCAGCACACGCATTTGCCCAAGCAGATTACCGGCCAGTGCCGGGATACGGACCGGCCGTCTTCGGCCCTGGTGGCCGATCTCAAGCAGCGCGGGCTGCTCGAGGATACGCTGGTGGTCTGGGGAGGCGAGTTCGGGCGGACGGTTTACTGCCAGGGTCCGCTTTCCGCTCATGACTACGGGCGGGACCACCACCCTCGGTGCTTCACGATCTGGATGGCGGGGGGCGGGATCAAGCCGGGTATCACATATGGCGCGACCGACGACTTTTGCTACAACATCACGGCCAATCCCGTGCACGTGCACGATCTGCACGCCACGATTCTGCACTGCCTGGGGGTGGACCACACGCGGCTGACGTTCAAGTATCAGGGGCGCCATCATCGGCTGACGGATGTGCATGGGAGTGTGGTGAAGGAGATCCTTGCGTAGGGTGGGTGAAACCCACCAATCTTCGACAACTGTTCATTGGTGGGTTTCACCCACCGTACTCAGGCGCTCTCTCAATCGAGCCATTCGCCGGAGAAGACCTCGGTTGCCGGGCCGGTCATGAAGACGGAGGCGCCGTGTGAGGGCCACTCGAGCTCGAGGTCGCCGCCGGGGAGGTGAGCGAGCAGGGTGCGGCCGGTTCGCCCGGTGAGCACGCCGGCGACGCAGACGGCGCAGGCTCCGGTGCCGCAGGCACGTGTGATGCCGGAGCCGCGCTCCCAGGTGCGCATCGTCACTTCGCTCGCACTCTTCAACTCGACGACGTGAACGTTGACGCGGCGCGGGAATGCCTGGTGGTGTTCGAGCAGTGGGCCGAGGGTTTCCAGCGGGAACGAGGCCACGTCCGGGTCGTACGCCACGATGTGAGGGTTGCCCATCGAGACGGCCGTCACGGCGAGCGTGCCTTCGCCCACCTCGATCGGTACGTCGACGGGCGGGTTGCCGGGCAGGAGGGTGGGAATCTCGGCGGCGGTCAGGATGGGTGCGCCGATGTCGACGCGGACCCGCCGCACGCGGCGGCCTTCGACCTCGAGATCGAGCGTGAGAATGCCGCGGCCGGTCTCGATCGTCAACTGGGGCTTCGTCGCGAGCCCGTGGTCGAAAAGGTACTTGGCGACGCAGCGCACGCCGTTGCCGCACATTTCGCCTTCAGACCCGTCAGCGTTGAACATTCGCATCCGCGCATCGGCGCGCTCGGAGGGCATGATCAAGATCAGTCCGTCGCCGCCGATGCCGGTGTGGCGATCGCTCACGGCGCGGGCCAGCGTGACCGGGTCAGAAGGGGGCGCTGGTCGAAGGTGTTCACATACACATAGTCGTTGCCGATGCCGTGCATCTTGGTGAAGCGCATTTTTTGTTGGTCGACCTTGTAAGACTGCTGACGTTTCCATCTACCCTCATGCCTGCCCGCGTCGCCGATGATCGGCGGACTGATTCGGCTCTCGGAGGGGAACGCGTCGATTCCCCCAAGTTTAAGCTAATGTGACGGTGGGTTTCCACCCGTGCTGTGAATCTGGCGACGCCAAGAAAGCATCAAGCAAACGAAGCCTCCCATGGAAGCGACGAACAACAAAAGGGGTGTCTGGACGAGACGGGTTACGTACGACCTGATTTCAAAGGCAGGACGGAAGGAATACGACAGGATAATCCTGTCGATCCAGGACGTAGGAATCTGGTCGACGATCCAGTAAGGGAGTCTCCGGACGAGCGAATCGGGCAAGTGAACGGGCCATCGCGATTGCCACACCATGTCCCCTGAGAACAGGCAGTAGGCCCAGCCTGCTAACGCAAAGCCGAACCACCAATCTGCTTCCCTGCCATTCCGATATTTCGCGCGATAGGTTCCTATCACGAGCATCGTGATGGACAGGTAACGGGCCAGATTTACCCAGATTTCTAGACCAGAAAGCACTATGCCTTTTTCGATCCGCACGAGTGCGAACAGCAGACCGGCAACCAGGATGATTCCCATGAGGCCGAGGATCGAAATCCGCGGTCGATTCATTGGCTCCTCCCCGGCGATTCCGTCGAGCTCAATCACTGCTTGCTCTGAGTCGCGCGGGGCGGCCAGACGTGGTACCCGGTCATCGTCGTCTTGATACGGTACAGGCTCTTGCCGGCGCAGATATACAAGGTCTTGCGATCGTCGCCGCCGAATTCGACGTTAGCGGGCTCTTCGGGGACGTGGATTCCGGTGAGAATCCTTCCCTGCGGTGACAGGACGATCACCGCGGGCTTGCCGTCCAAGGCGGAGGCGGCCACGATGCGGCCGTCGGTGGTGACGGTCATGCCGTCGATTCCGCGACCCGCGCCGAAGTTATGGATCAAGCGAGCATTCCGAACCTTGCCGTCCGGCCCTCGATCGGCCGCGAGCAAGGCGCGTTGCTTGGAGCCGTTATCGGAGATGTACAGGGTCTTCTCGTCGGGCGAGAGGGCCAGGCCATTGGGTTTGAACGCGGTGGTCAAGAGCGGGATGGCGTCGCCCTGGAGTCCGATCAAGTAGACTCCTTCCGAATCGAGCTCGCGAGGCTCGTTGCCGACGTAGCGTGGGTCGGAAACATACACATGGCCTTCGCGATCGACGGCGACGTCGTTGGGGCTGTTGAACCGCTTGTTGTCGTAGCTGTCGGCGAGCGTGCGAATCGCGCCGTCGCGGGAGGTGACCGAAACGCGGCGGCCGCCGCCGGTGTTGGCCCCTTCGGCGACGATGAGCCGGCCGCGGGCGTCGAAGATCATCCCGTTGGCGCGGCCGCTCGGCTCGCGGAAGACGGTGGTGCGGCCGGTTGCCGGATCGAACCGCATAATCCGGTTGCCGATATCCGAAAAGAGGATCGACCCATCCTGGTCGAGCGCACCCCCTTCGGTGAACGAGCCATCGCCCCAGACTTTTTCCAGCTTGGCGCCGGGTGCGACGACGTTTGCGGAGTCGGCCTCGTCTTGAGAGAGAGCGACGATCAATGCCAGAAAGGCGGCTGTGAGGGGCATGGTTTGATTGTCAGTTCTTGGTTGTCAGTTGTTGGTTCGCGGTTGCGGGAAATCGACGTCTATTTTTCACTTGTGTCGGTGAAAAGGAAAGGCGGTAGCGGGAGGGGCGTCCTGAGAGAGGCGGGATTCCGCGAAACTTTTGTTCCGGTGCGGGGTTAGATGGGTAATCTCGGTGCCGAATCAGTGGTGATGTGGATTTCCGGGGGTTTTCTCTCGATGGACTCGGGCTGGGCGGTAATCTGGGGACTTCACGTCGCTTGCATCTCGTCGGGGTTTCGCACCATGAAAAGGCGTTCGAGCTACATACGCGCGGGGTTGCTGGCATCCGTTCTGGCCGGGTCGTGCCTGATGGGCCCCGAGGCGAACGCCTGGGTGGGCCATGGGGGCGGGCATGGTGGCGGCCACGGCGGCGGCCACGGGGGCGGGGGGCATGCGCCGCGGGTTTCCGGGTCGCGGGGGGGATACAAGGCTGCGCGCACGCCCCGAGTCAAGTCACCGGCGCGAAGCTCGGGGCACTCGACTCACGCGAATGTTGCGTCAAACCATGGCGCAGTCGGGTGCGAACCACGGCACGAATCACAGCACGGGCGGCCACAAAGCGGTGACGAATGCGTCGGTGTCGTCTTCCGCATCGCGCGGCACGGCCGGGACGACTGGCCACGCGAGCACCTCGAATGGCACGGGGACAGTGGGCACGCACGGAAACACGGCACTCGCAGCGGCGGGCTCCTCCGCCGCCACGCACAGCAACTCCGTTGGCCTTTACGGGGCTGGCTATACGTACGGCTCCGGTGCAAACGCCCGTAACTATCGGGCCTACGGTTACGGCTCCGGCTACCGAAATCGCTATTACGGGCGCCGCTACGGCTATGGGCGTTCGCAGGGCTACAACCGGGCGGTCGTGGGGCGACTGCGATCGGTTCTTGGGCAGCTTGCGCGGGTCGATCACGATTATCGGGGTCATCGGGTTCGGGCGATGCATCAGATCTCGATGGCGATTCGCCAGCTTTCGCACCGATCGATGATCTACAGCGGCGTGGGATTCTCGGCCGGGATGAACCGCGGCATGGGGATGGGAATGGGCGGCCGAGGTGCTGGCGGCGGCGGTGGCGGCGGGGTGGGGCGGATGTCGCAGGCGCAGTCCGACGCGCGGGTGAGCCATGCCCTCCGAACCTTGCAGGGTATCAACATGCAACTCGGGGGCCAGGGGGGGTACACGAACGGGCACGCACGGGCACGCGGGCACGTCATGGGCGCGATCCACGAGTTGAATGTCGCGCTGTCGATACGCTGAGAAAAGGATCGCCGCTTATTCGTCGGCGGCTTCGAGCGACTTTGAAATCAGGTGTCCGTCTTCGGCGACTTCGACCAGGTAGATGCTGTCCTTGGACTTGATCTCGGCTTCGAACGTGAGGTGGCCGATTCCCGTCGAGCGGGTGATGTCGCCGATTGTTCCGCCTTTGGCAAATTCGCGCAGCGCGACTTTCACCGCGGTGGGGCACTTGTCGAGGGTGACCTCCTCATCCGTGATGACGAGGACTTTTTCGACGAGCGTGCCGTCGTCGGCAACGACGAGCTGGTACGACTTGCCTTGATGCTCGACGACGGTCTCATAGATCGTCACTCCGTATTTGACGTCCTTACCAACGTCTGTGATCTTCTCGCCGAAGGATTCGTTGCGTAAAGTCATTCGAACGGCGGCCGGGCAACGGTCGAGGGGGATTTCGGCATCATCAACGGCAAGGTTTACCTCGCTCAGTGTGCCATCCTCCAGGACGCCGATCGCGTAAGGGCGACCGCTGAGTGTGACTTCGGCCCAGTAGACTGTCTGGTCGTCCTCAACCTTTTCCTTGGTTACGGTCTCGATCTTCGCGCCCTTGGCTTCGGCCTCGAGTGACTTCCGGACCGCGGCAGGGCAGTCGGCGAACTTGATTTCTTGCTCGTCGCCGCAGAGCACCGTCGCGAGGAGCAATCCGACATGCGCAGAGAGGACAACCAGGAGCGGCTGCATGGCAACCCTTTCCGGCTAGAAGAAGGGAAGAAAAGAGTCGGCCAGTTCTCGAGTGGCGATTGTTTCAGTTTCCTATGGTCGACGGAGATGGTCAAGTGAACGTCAGACTTGCCGAAGCGACGGCGGCCGATGCCCCGGCCATCGCAGAGCTGCACACCGCGGTCGCGGAACGGCTCACGGCCGAGTTCGGCCGCGGTCACTGGTCGTCGCATGTTTCGGAGAAGGGGGTCTTGTTTGCGCTGCGCACCTCGCGCGTATTCGTGGCAAAGCAGGGCGGCAGGGTCGTCGGCAGTCTCCGGCTGGCGACCACGAAGCCTTGGGCCATTGACAAGTCGTACTTCACGAAGTGCGAGCGGCCGCTCTACTTGACGGCGATGGCCGTCGAGCCATTGCAGCAGCGCAGGGGCATCGGCCGGGCGATGCTCGATGACGCGAAGCGAATTGCCCGAGACTGGCCCGGCGATGCGCTCCGGCTCGATGCGTACGACACGGCGGCCGGTGCAGGCGAGTTTTACGCGAAATGCGGCTTTCGGGAAGTGGGGCGTGCCGTCTACCGCTTGACGCCGCTCATCTATTACGAGCTGCTCTTGTTGTGATCGCCCAACGAGCGATCTGGTTTTGACGAGGGGCGGGAACGAGAGTTGCGGCAGACCGGGTGAGCGACCGGGGTTGCTCTCGCGCCGCGAGCTGACGTCAATCGGCCCAGGGAGGAGCGCTGAGTTTGATGCGTCCCCGCGCCGTTTTGATGACCTCGCCCCAGACTCGCGAGGAACTGGCCGCGGCATCGAGTTCCGATTTGACGATGTCGACGCGATACCGGCCGGGCTGCGCCTGCGCACGACTTCGACGACTTCATCGATCGAAGTGCCTTCGCCAATCAAAGTTCCGTCGGGTGAGATCACATGGTATCGCGTGGGCATGGTCTCGGCTCCCCAGGAGGCCCCCCCCGATCAGCTTCCTGGAAGCGCCTATTCTCCGCTATCTTGCATAGAATGGCTAGAGTCTCGTTTAATCACCGAGCATATACATCGAAGTGACCAATGAGATAAGCGAGGAGGATGGAGGGAGGGTTGGGGATTCTGCGTTTGGGATGGCGCGTCTGTCGTTATTCCCGGATGGAGCGAAGGCCGGTTTTATCGCTTTGCAACTGCTTTCGGGCGCTGGGTTTTAGGATACGAGTTTGCGGAACAGTCGCCGCATCCCTAGAATAGTGGGCGTGGCTATGCCAGGGATATCGCCGGCTGCGTGAATCGAGTGTTTTGTTTGGTGCGGGGCGTCCGCCGAGGTGAGTGATGATAGGCTTGGCCGAGACTCAATTCGACCTGAAGTTTCGCCTGCTGGACGTGCCTGTGCGGATTCATCCCTTGTTCTGGGCGGTGTCGGCGATTCTGGGATGGCGCGAGAATAATCTTCCGGTGGTGCTGCTCTGGGTGCTTTGCGTCTTCGTCTCGATACTCGTGCACGAGTATGGGCATGCCCTGATGTCGAGGGCGTTCGGCTGTTCACCGTCGATCGTGCTCTGGAGCATGGGTGGTCTATGTTACAGTCAGGGAGAGCGGCAGACGCCGAAGGAGCGGCTGGCGGTGGTTCTCGCCGGGCCGGGGGCGGGGTTTGTGCTCCTGGGTGCGGTCATACTGGTGACAACGCTGTTATTCCGGATTTCGCCGCTGGGGCACATGCAAGCGGCGGTTTTCAACTATCGGCGAAGTCGCGACGAAGATCGCCCTGATTCTCGGGGAAGACACGGCGGGTCAATTTGCGTTGGATGCGTATCGATACCTTGTCTTCATCAACCTCTTCTGGGGATTGCTGAATCTGCTGCCGATCTGGCCGCTGGACGGGGGGCAGGCGACCCAGATTCTGCTTTCGCTCTACGATCGCCACCGCGGCCAGCGCTGGAGCCACATCGTGTCACTTCTGGTCGCCGGAGCGCTTGCGGTTGTGGTGTTTCAGGTCACGAAGGACGTTTTTCTGACGGTGTTTTTCGGTTACTTTGCGTTCGTCAACTACCAGGTGCTGCAGACGCTCCACCAAGCTCACTCGATGGGGCTGTATCAAGAAGACGAGTGGTGGAGAAGGTAGAGACGGGAGCTCCGTGCGCGGGCCGGGCGAGGAGAAAGAAAGAATCGCCCCGGTTGTGGGTCGGGGGATGTGTGATTGATTCTATGGTGTGAGTGAGGTGACCCCTTTCTTTTAGGGGCGTCGAACCACAATCATGTACGATTCGGCCGGCAGCCGGCGCGGGGCGTCCGGTCTCGTCATCATTCATCCGGGATCGCGCGGTCGTGCTCCATTCAGAAAGCCACCATGCCTCCAAGAAAAACGCGAGCGAGGAAACCGAGGAAGCCGTCGGGCGGCTCGGTTGTTCCGGCAGTCGAGGAACGGGTCCGCAAAGCCGGCGCGGCCGGGGGGCTCCTGGTGCTGTCGGAGCGCGAGGATGACCAGGCCCTGCAGCCGTGCCGGATTCCCTTGCTGCCGTTGCGATCGGATGTGGTCTTTCCGCAGACGGTGGTTCCGCTGGTCGTGAACCGGCCCAGCGGCATTCGCTTGATTGACGACTGCATGGTCGGGGAGCGGATGGTCGGGCTGGTCAGTCAGCTTCATCCCGAGACCGACGCGCCGGGAATAGAGGATCTCTATCCGGTCGTCTGCGTGGGCTTGATTCTCAAAATGCTCAAGTTCCCCGACGGCTCGACGCGGATCGTCTGCCAGGGGCAGCATCGTGCGCGCCTGGTTGGACTGGTGCAGACCGAGCCTTATCTGATCGGACGGATCGAGCCGTACGAAGACGTCGTCGAGGGGGGCGTCGAGCTCGATGCGCTCGTGCATCACGTCAACCGGTTCTTTCAGCGAATGGTCGACCAGAGCCAGCAAATTCCGGAGGAGCTTCAGGTTGCGGCGATCAACACCAAGGAGCCGGGACGGCTGGCCGATCTGCTGGCGTCGAGCCTTCCGTTCACGATCGAGGAGAAGCAGAGCCTCCTGTGCGAGATCAACGTGCGGGCTCGCCTCGAGCGTCTGGGGCAATACCTGTCTCGTCAGCTCGCGATCCTTGAGCTCTCGACCAAGATTCAGGAGCAAGTCGGCAGCGAGCTGACCAAGGCGCAGCGCGACCATTTCCTGCGTCAGCAGCTCAAGGCGATTCAGGAGGAGCTGGGTGAGAGCGAGGGGGAGAACCCCGATGTCGCCGAGATGTGGGAGCGGATCAAGAAAGCGAATCCGCCGCAGGAAGTGCTGGCGGAGGCCGAGCGCGAGCTGGAGCGGCTCTCGGGAATGCACCCGAGCTCGGCCGAGTACTCGATCGTGCGCACGTACGTGGACTGGCTGGCGATCCTGCCCTGGAGCAAGGCCAGCCGCGATCGCCTGGATCTGCGCCGGGCCCGGAAGGTTCTGGACGACGACCACTTCGACCTGGAGAAGATCAAGGAGCGGATCCTCGAATACCTGGCGGTGCGCAAGCTGAAGCGAGACATGAAAGGGCCGATTCTGTGCCTGGCCGGGCCGCCGGGGACCGGCAAGACATCGCTGGGCAAGAGCATCGCCCGGGCACTTGGGCGCGAGTTCGTGCGGGTGAGCCTGGGGGGTGTCCACGACGAGGCCGAGATCCGCGGGCATCGCCGCACGTATGTGGCGGCTTTGCCCGGCCGTGTGATCCAGGGGATCCGCAAGGCGGGGACGAACAACCCGGTGTTCATGCTTGACGAGGTCGACAAGCTCGGGGCCGATTTCCGCGGCGACCCTTCGGCGGCGCTCCTGGAAGTGCTCGACCCCGAACAGAACTCGACGTTCCGCGACCATTACCTCGACGTCGATTTCGACCTGTCGAAGGTGATGTTCATCGCCACGGCGAACATGCTCGAGACGATCCCTTCTCCTCTGCTCGACCGGCTTGAGGTGTTGCAGCTTCCCGGCTACAGCGAAGAGGAGAAGACACAGATCGCCCAGAAGTACATCATTCCCAAGCAGCTCGAGGCGCACGGTCTCGAAGCCAAGGACCTTTCGATCACTGATGCGGCGATCCGCAAGATCATCGCCGATTACACGCGAGAGGCCGGCCTGCGCAACCTCGAGCGCGAGATCGCGGCCATCTGCCGGAAAGTTGCCCGCCGCCGAGCGGAGGGCAACAAAGGGGCCACCAAGGTTGAGCCGCCGGATATAGCCGAGCTGCTGGGGCCGTCGCGGTTCTTCCGCGAGCTGGCCGATCGGACCGGCGTGCCGGGTGTTTCCACGGGGCTGGCGTGGACACCGGCCGGCGGCGAGATCCTCTTCATCGAGACGAGCGGGATGACCGGCAAGGGGGGATTGACCCTGACCGGTTTGCTGGGCGAGTCGATGCGCGAAAGCGCGCAGGCCGCGCTCTCCTACCTGCGCAGCAACGCCAAAGCGCTTTCGCTCGATGCGTCGCGGTTCGGCAAGACGGACCTGCACATACACGTGCCGGCAGGGGCCGTTCCCAAGGATGGTCCGTCGGCGGGCGTGGCCATCGCCGCGGCACTGATCAGCTTCTTCCGAGGGCTGCCGATCGTGCCCAACCTCGCCATGACCGGGGAGGTGACGCTCACCGGGAGAGTGCTGCCGGTCGGCGGCGTGCGCGAGAAGATCCTGGCCGCCCGGCGGGCCGGCATCGAGGTTGTTCTGCTGCCGCGCCACAACGAGAAAGACCTGGTGGACATTCCCGCGGAGGTCAAGGCCGACTTGACCCTTCGGCTCGTCGATACGCTCTCCGACGTCGTCGAGTATCTCTTCGCGATGCCTTCCGCCGGCGCCAAGACCAGCGCCAGAAGCACGCTGCCGGAGAAGGCGCCGCAAAGGGTCGCCCGCGGCAAGCTGTCCAACGGGCGCAAGGAAAGCCCGCGGCCGTAACTTGTTTGCCCGGTGCGTTCGAGCGAAGTGACCCGCGAGGTGCGCGCCTGCAATCGCCGCGAACGCTCCATTTCTGATCTGGCCCTGCGGCCGCTTTCTGCTTTAATGCGGCGCTTCTTCGTTACTGGCGGACCGTGGGCCGACGCGGTACCCCATGACTGCGCAGCGGAACGGAGAAGGAATTTGGGAGCAGCGGCATCAAATGAAAATCGAGCATCCGCTCCTGGTACGGGCCATCGGTGCGGGCGGGGCTGCATTCGTGCGGCGGCTCGGCCGGACGCTGAATTACCATTTTCGGTACAAGGATCCGGCCGTCGCCCCCGAGGTCGCAAAGACGACGGGCCAGCGATACATTTACGCGTTCTTTCACGAAGTGATGCTGTTTCCGGCGTATTACTGGAACTGGCCCGAAATGCACATCCTGATCAGCGAGCATCGGGATGGCGAGCTGATCACGCAGGTGATCCGGCGGCTGGGCTTCACCGTGGTGCGCGGCTCGACGACCCGGGGCGGGGCGCGGGCGTGCGCGAGATGAGTCTGCGAATTGATCGGGGACACCTGTGTGTGACGCCGGACGGGCCACGGGGTCCTCGGCGATCGGTTCATCAGGGGGTTGCCTACATGGCGAGCAGGACGGGCTTCCCGATTGTCGGGGCGGGCATGGCGTTCAAGAAGCCCTGGCGCGCCAGAAGCTGGGACCGATTCGCCGTGCCGCGGCCTTTCAGTCCAGCCGCTTGCGTCGTCCCAGAGGCTGTGATCGTGCCGGGCGACGCCGACCGCGATACGATCGAGTGGTGCCGGCAAGAGGTCGAGCGACGCATGCAAGAAGCCATGCTGGAGGCGGAGGCGTGGGTGGAATCGCTTTGAGATGTGGAAACCTCGGTGCGGGCGATCATAAACTGGGAGGGAATGTGCGGTTGCTCGGGTTTTGATTATTGGTGTTGATTGCTCTTGCCTGGATTTTGCGTTTCGGGTAACGTCCGCCTTCCTTTCCAGGCCCTTGCTTTCGGGCGCGCCCGGCGCGTGCATGTCTTCTTGAACGGGGGCCAACCGTGAACCTGCGATCTGATGCGGTTCATCCATTGGGTTGGCTGATCCGGTGGCTCCTGTTGATTGCGGCGGCCGGCATTCTGGGGCTGTTGGTCCTGGCGAGGAAGCTGGAGCCCGACCCGAGCGGATTCGGTACGCACACGCAGCTCGGAATGCGTCCTTGCTCGTTCATGACAGCGACGGGGAGGCCCTGTCCGGCGTGTGGAATGACGACAGCGTTTGCCTGGGTTGTGCGAGGGCGATTCGACAGGTCGTGGCAAGCCAATCCGGCCGGGTCCGTGTTTGCCGTGCTCTGCGTTCCGTTATTCTTCTGGCTGGTGGCCAGTGCGGTTGCGAGCCGGCCGTGCGGGTTCGAGTCGCTGTCGAGGCCGCTCGTGATTGTGATAGTCGCGGCCGTCCTGCTGAGCGTCGCGACGTGGTTGGTGCGATTGATCGTCTCGCCCGCCGTTCCGGTCGGGCAGGGTGCTCACCCAGAGGCCATATCCGGAACAGGGAACTGATCATTAAACAAGGAAGGAGGGGGGACGGATGACCCCTCGAATTCGCACGGGGATTCAGAAGGCCGCGGCGATTGTGCTGGTTGTCGGCGGCTTGATCGCGGTCAGTGGATGTGACCCGCGGACCCTCGCCTACTTCCTCCAGCCGTTCGAATCGACCGTTCCGATGCCTGACGGATATCCGCGTCTCGACGGGAAGAAAGTTGTGATCCTGTGCAACGTCACTTCGTCGGCTGCGGGTGAATACCCGTCGCTGGAACGTGATGTACCGCGCATCCTGGCCGATATCCTGCGGAAGAAGGTCAAGAAGATCACGGTCGTCGAGCCCGACAAGGTCGCAACCTGGGTTGAGGCCCACCCTCACTGGACCGAGCCCGCCGACGCGGCTCGTGACTTCGGGGCCGACATTGCAATATTCCTCGAAGTCGAGCAGTTTCAGTCGCAGTCGCCGGGCGATCTGAACATGGTGCACGGTGAGTCGAAGGTGCACATCCAGGTGTTCCAGCTCGATTATCCCAAGAACAGCCGAGACAAGCCGCTCAAGGACCAGCCCAAGGAATCGCGCAACATCTATGACGGTTACGCGGAGAGCACATTCCCGAATCGAGGCCCGCTGCCGATTGACTCGGGGACGAGCCGCAGCGCGTTCGCCCATACGTTCGTGAAGATCGTGGTCAAGGAGGTCTCCTGGCACTTCGTCGAACACCGAGAGGAAGACACGATTCAGAATTCCCGGATCGAGAAGTGACCACACGCTCAAGGTAAGTCAGGCTTCAGCCTGACGTTTGAGCAGATCGGGCTTGAGCCTGACGTGTCCTTCAAATGAACGCACATTCGTGGTGGGTGAGCTGGGGCGAAAACCCCTCCTTTCCCACCGCGAATCTCGTTTTTTCAGTCGACTTTACGAAATCGATCCGCCCACGAACTGTTTCAGGGACGGTTGACTCGCGTTTGACGCCTTTTATAATCGAACCTGAGTCGATCCCGCGCAGATCGAGCCCCTCGGGAATTCGTGCTTGGTTCCATGCGTGGAGTGTATTGGGGCGAGCTTGGCCCGCACCGGGGCATGCGGTTCTTAACAAGGGTCCAGTATCGAGGACACGCACAGACCAAGCCTTGGGTGGACGCTCTATTCGAAATCAGGGTTCGGGTGGAGCACGTGGTTGATTGACGGGAAGGCACGTTCGCAGTTCCGTCTGATCGTTCGTCTCAACAGGAGTTTGCATCCATGCGAAAGTTTGCAATGGGTCTCGTGGTTCTGTCGTTGGTCGTTATGCCGGCCCTCGGCGGTCCCGGCAAGTTCAACAAGAAGGTCGCTGTCGGCGACAAGGCGCCTGAATTTTCGGGCCTTCCGGCTGTCGAGAATGGCCAAGACACCAGTCTGACGCTGTCCGACATCAAGGAGCCCGTCGTCGTTCTGGTCTTCCTGGGCAATCATTGCCCGGTCGTGAAGGCGTACGAAGATCGTTTGATCGAGTTCACGGCGGCCTACAAGGACAAGGGCGTGAAGGTCGTGGGCGTGAGCGTCAACGACCGCGATGATGACCGCATTCCGGCCATCAAGGACTACATGAAGGAGCACAAGTCGAACTACATCTACGGCTATGACGAGAGCCAGAAGATCGGCCGTGCGTATGGCGCGACCAACACGCCGCAGTTCTTTGTCTTCGACAAGGAGCGGAAGATCCGCTACCTGGGCGCGATGGACAACAGCCAGCGCGAAGACAAGGTCACGAAGACCTATCTGAAAGACGCGGTCGAAGCCCTGCTCAAGGGTGAGACGCCTCCTGTCGAAGAGACCCAGCCCGCGGGCTGCGGCGTTGTCTACAAGAGGGGGTCGAAGTGAGCACGATTGCGCGGGCGCATCGTGCTTGATTGATTTCACCGGTCGTTCGTAGGGATTCATGTGAGAGCTGCCGAGCCGAGCGATCGGCTCGGCGGCGTTTTTCATTTAGGAAGAACTTCGATGAACGCAACGGCTCGTTCCCTGTTATGGGTCGTCATGGTCGCGGTTGGCATGGTTGCGGCTGTGGGTAGAACCGGCCGGTCTGATGACGGCGACTCGAATGGCAAGGTGACGCTCGAGCGGTTGAACTGGAAACAGCTCCAGGCCCGCCTGGCTGAGAACCAGAAAATCAAATACACGATGGTTGACGCCTGGGCCACCACGTGTGGTCCCTGCAAGGAGAACTTTGCGCACGTGCTCGAGATGCACGAGAAATTCGCCGACAAAGGACTGCAGGTGATCTCGCTCTCGCTCGATGATCCGGAAAGCGATGCCGCGATCAAAGAGGCCAAGAAGTTCCTCGAGTCCAAGAAGTCGAACATCATCAACATCCTGCTCGATGAAGGCGAGGGCGTGGGCTTCGAGAAGCTGCACATCAACTCGATTCCCGCCGTATTCGTATATGGGCCCGATGGGAAGGAAGTGAAACGATTCACGATGGATGACCCCGACAACCAGTTCACGTACGATCAAGTCGAGAAGGCGCTCAGTGCGATGCTGGACGCCAAGAAGTAATTTACGCGCTTACATATGAGCGAGAACCTCTGTTCAAGTAGAGATCCATGAAAGACGGAATTCACCCCAAGTATCAGGACTGCGTCGTCACCTGCGGGTGCGGCAACACATTCAACACGCGCAGCACCAAAGCCAAGATCGCGGTTGAGGTCTGCTCGAAGTGCCATCCCTACTTCACCGGCTCGGTGAAGTTTGTCGATGCCGCGGGGCGGGTCGATCGATTCAACAAGAAGTTCCAGGGAACCTACGGTAAGGGAAAGAAGGGTGCCGCAGCGCCCGCTGCAGAGAAGACCTAGCGCCGGAACTCGACATCTCACGGCAACGGCCCGCGATCCGGTCTTTTCGATCGGCCCGCGGGCCGTTCTGCGTTTCGCGGAAAGGCCGCTGAGGCTCGCGTGTCTTGATCTGTGCTACCGTTTCCAAACCCCGGAAGGGGTGGCCACCGAAGGGCCCAGGGCGACACTCCGGAAACTTTCATGTTCGAGAAGCTCCAGGCGGATTATCAGCGATTTCTGGAAATCGAGCGAGCGTTGCTTGACCCGGAAGTGACGTCTGACGCGCGCCAGGTCCGCGCTCTGTCGAAGGAACGGGGTTCCCTGGCGAAGCTCGCCCTGAGCTATGGGCGTTACCTCGATCTCGGCCGCCAGATTGGCGAGGCTGAGGAAGTTTGCAAGCACGAAAGCGACCCGGAGATGCGGTCGTACGCTCAGGCCGAGCTGGCCGTGCTCCAAGGCAAGGAGGCCAGTGAGGGTGAGTCACTTCGCGACTTGCTCTACGACCGAAAGGCCGGCGCCACGCACGCGGCCGTGATCCTGGAGATCCGCGCCGGCACCGGTGGGGATGAAGCCGCGCTCTTCGCACGCGACCTTTACGAGATGTATCGCCGGTTCGCCGAGCGAATGGGCTGGAAATTCGAGATGCTCGACATGGAGGCGACCGAACTTGCGGGCTTCCGTGAGGTTTCCTTCAGCCTGAGCGGGGAAGGGGCGTTTCGTCATATTCAGTTTGAAAGCGGCGGACATCGCGTCCAACGCGTGCCCGAAACCGAAGCCCAGGGGCGCATTCATACCTCGGCCGCAACCGTCGTCGTGCTTCCGGAGCCCGAAGAGGTGGACGTCGTGATCCGAACGGAGGATCTCCTCATCGACGTCATGCGTGCCGGCGGGCCGGGCGGCCAGCACCAGAACAAGACCGAGAGCGGCGTCCGGATTACCCATCTTCCCAGCGGTTTGGTCGTGAATTGCCGGGACGAACGGAGCCAGCACAAGAACAAGTCCAAGGCCATGCGGATCTTGCGCAGCCGGTTGTTTGACCAGATGCGCGAATCGGCGCGAAACGAGCGCGACGAGGCACGTCGAAAACTGATGGGATCTGGGGATCGCTCGCAGAGAATTCGTACGTATAATTTCCCTCAGAACCGCATGACTGATCATCGGATCGGTCTGACGCTTTATAATCTGGACCAGATCATCCAAGGTGACCTGCTCGCCCTGACGAGCGCCCTGATCGAGCACGACCGGCGTGAACAGCTTGGCGACCTGTAACGACCGAGCGCCACTGTCGGGGCGAGAACGGAGTGAGGTCTTCACCGTGATCGATGCAAGACGCACGACAGCTTCGCGGGATGAACCGGAGAAGCCCGGCGAGGCGGCCTGGACCATCGGGCGATTACTCGGCTGGACCACGGATTTCCTCAAGCGCAAGGGGTCCGAAAGCCCGCGCCTGGACGCCGAGGTCATGCTGGCGCATGCGCTAAAGCGGCAGCGGGTCGAGCTGTACACCCATTTCAACGATGAAGTGGCTGATCCGGCGCGCAAGACGTTCCGCGAGCTTGTGCAGCGGCGCGCGGACGGGGCACCGGTGGCTTACCTCGTGGGTCGCAAGGAGTTCTTCTCGCTGGCGTTTGCCGTTTCTCCCGATGTATTGATCCCGCGGCCGGAATCTGAGTTCGTCGTCACCGAGTACTTGATCGCAACCCGAGGGATCGAGTCGCCGCGATGTGTCGACGTCGGGACCGGCTCGGGCTGCCTGGCGATCGCCTCGGTACACCGCCAGCCGGGGGCGCGGTTCGTCGCGATCGACATCAGCGAGCGCGCGCTGGCGGTCGCCAGAGCGAACGCGACGGAGCTGGGGGTGGCCGATCGCATCGATTTTCGGCTGGGTGATGGGCTCGAGCCGCTGGGCAGGGAAGAGGCGTTCGACGCGATCATCGCCAACCCTCCGTACATCGCCAGCGATCAGATCGACCAGCTTGAAGCAGGCGTGAAGGACTACGAGCCGCGTCTGGCGCTGGACGGCGGACCAGGCGGTCTGGTCGTTGTGTCGCGTTTGATCGCGGGCGCGCCGGCACACTTGCGGCCCGGCGGGCACCTCATCCTGGAAATCGGCAGCGCCCAGGAGTTGCCCGTGCGCGCCTTGATCGAGAAGGAGCCGGGCCTGAAACTCGCCCCCACAGTGTTTGATCACGCCAAACACCCGCGTGTGATTCAGGCCGCCCGCGTCGGCTAACGAACTGGCCGGAACCAACGTCCCGATTATTTGGGTTGTTTTCGCTTCGCTGGAACACTGCGAAGCGCGTCCGCAAGAGTCTTCATCTCAGCCCACCGCGTTTCTCGCTTCTTGGACGTCAATTGCCGCAGCAGCCCGCACAGCTCTTCCGAGAGCTGGGGTTTGACCTGCTTCGGATCGAGCGGCTCCGCGTTGATGCGCTGGAGCATCAGTGCGGCGTTGTTGGTGGCGTCATACGGCATTCGCTCGGTCAGAAACTCGAACGCCATGACGCCGAATGCGAAGATGTCGATCCGCTCGTCGATCGCCTCACGACGCAGTAGCTCCGGGGCCATGTACTGCACGGTTCCCGTACGGTTGCCGGGCCCGCAAAACGCCGGCCGGTTGGGAACGGTCAGGCCGAAGTCGATCATCTTGACCTGCTGATCGCGGTTGACCAGGAAATTCCGTGGATTGATGTCGTGATGGATAAACCCGACAGAGTGGAGACAAGCCAGCGCCTCCGCGGCCTGGGCCAGAAGCTCGACCTTCTCGGCAGTGCGAGCCGACCGGGTCTCGCGCACGAACTGAAAGCTGACCCCGTCAATGAATTCCATCACCAGGAAGTGCTCGCCGCGGTTGGTCGTGCCGTACTCGAACGTGCGCACGATGTGAGGGTGTACCAGATGAATGGCCATCTCCCCCTCGAACGGGCGTTTTTCCCTGGCCGAAGCTCGCGCAGTGGCCGCTTCGTTCTTCTCGCGAGACTGCACTTTCAAGCAGACGGTCTTCCCCGTCTGATTGTCGAGCGCGCGAAAGACCTTCGACATGCTTCCCCGTGACGTCTCCGACACAATCGAGAATCGCTTCTCGAGATTAACCCGGCGCGAGCCGCCGGGCGCTCCGCCTGATCCACTCGATGCAAACAGCTCTTTCAACTTGCCGAGCATCACGAGGCTCTCGATCTGTTCGTGAAAAACCCCGGTGATTCGATCGGGGAATGAGCCGCACTCAAGGCGGTTGGGAAGATTGACTCAATAACTCATTGCTGTGGAGGTGATCACGTTACCTCAGCGTAGCATTCTGCCGCGGCGGGACCATCCCATTATGCACTTCATCAACATTCTACGCACCGAGCCGATGTCGCATGATCAAAAAGTCGTGGCTCAAATCTGCCGGTGCGCACGCACGCGCACAACCCCTTCTTCGTCTCTTCTGCCTAGTCATACGATCCTTGTGCCACAAAGTGACATTCGTCCCAGATACGCTTTTCTTCACAATTCGCCAGTTTGACTGCATGCATCCTTCGGTGTGTTCGTGCACCTTCCGCTCGTAAAGGATGCGGTCAACTCAGTGGCGTTGCGAGTCCTGCGAAGGGGCAGCCCCTGCATTCTTTCGAAGATAACTGATCCAGGCGTGGTTCCGACCGGGTGGCAGGGGGACCGGGCCGGCTGTCCGGGCAAGGACTCGCTCGCCTGCCGACTGATCGGTGAACTTTGCGACCAGCGTGATCGGAGGTGCCGTCGAAGGCCAGTTCTCAAATTCCGAGCCGAGCAAGAGCACGAACTTGGCCGAATTGCCCCCCTGGAGTTCCAGGAAGTGGGGGCTATGCAACTGACGGACCGTGCGCTTGGTGAAGAATTCAAGGTCGGCCGGCCACTCGTGCATGACGTATAACGTCCATTTGCGAGGAACCCACTGAGCGACCGCACGGGCCCACGGTCCTTGGCTGTAGCGGTAGTTCCATTCCGGTACGTAGTAGCACCAGTAGGCGAGCTTGACCCCGACGGCGACGAGCAAGAGCGTGGCCATGGCAAGCCGGGCGCGACGCATCGCCAGGGCCAGCCAGCACAGCGCAGCCACGCCGAGGATGAGAATGCTCATCGCGATACCGAGCCCGCGATAGTAGGCCAGACACAAGGTCCAGATGTACGCTCCGAAAATCATGACACACAGCCACATGCCGATCACGACCGAGAACAGTATGAAGAAAGTGCGGCCCGCCGCGCGGGAGAGCGAGTGCTTCCACGCCGCATCGAACCCGGCGGCCGCGGCCATTGCCATCGCTGCAAGTATGATGGCTCGCGCCGGCGTGGCCAGACCCGGCACCAGCGAGCCCGCGATCAGGCTGGCGAACCCAGCCTGAATCCACCCCGATCATCCAGGCCCGAGCCCCGGGGGTCCACCCGCTTCGCGTCGAGCGGGCCATCGCCAGCACGGCGAACGGACTGAACGGAAGCCCGAGGGCGAATACCATGGCGCCCAGGAACCATTCCGGTTTCTGAGTGAAAGGCAACGCCAGCGCACCAGCGCAAATCTCGGGCGAGAGTGTCGTGGATGTCCAGGCTGACCAGCCGATAATCGCGAGCAACGGTGGGGCGAGCAATGAGAGTGAGATTGGCTTTGTATGACGGCCCATGACGACGATCGCCAGGGCGATCATGAGCAGGGGAGGCAGGCCGCCCGCGAGGAACGCCAGCGCCGCCCAGAGCCCGGCGATCCGGTCCGCGCCGGTGGTCAGCAATCGACTGAGAGTTGCCAGCGTCGCCAGACCGACAATGAGATCCAGCCCGATTGTGCTTGAGCGATCGATCAAAGCGATGCTGCCGAACCAGCAGACGCCCAGCAAGCAGCCCCGCGCCGGTCCCCATGAAACGGGCCGTCCTGCGCGACAAGATCAACCCCGCCAGGATTCCGGCCAGGGCCGCCGGCCAGCGAACCGCCGCCGACGTGGGCCGGCCTCCGGGCTCGATCTGGGCCAATATGTAACTTGGCAAAACCTTCGCCGGCCACAAGTCGGGTGCCCAGTATCCGACGACCTGGCCCAGAGGTCCGGGTCGTTCGCCGGCGGCCAGTCCCAGCCGTGCCTCCGCGGGCCCGAGATCGAGGTCGATCGCGCCGACGAGCACAAAGGATGTCGCGAGCATTGCCAGCGCAAGCCACGCCCACTGCCGGGGTGGCGACCAGGAAGCGGAATCCGCCTTTCCGTCCACACGAAACGCTCGCAACGGCACCAGGCGAGCCAGAGGCGCAAGAGCTGAATCAACGTTCATGCGCCGCCTCCTCGGTGCTCCGCTCGTCTCCGGGCTGTTCGCCGCTTCCCCTCGAGTCGCTCAAGTCCGCGGAGGCCGCGTCGTCTGCCGAGAATGTCGGTTCACCCTCCGGCCGGTTGTGCTCATAGAGCATCTCGGGTTGCGGCAGGGCCGCTGCCGGCTTGTTCTTGACCATCGCGTAGATGTAACCGGGAAGCCAGCCGTAACGATACGTCTGGCGCCGCATCTCGACGCCGACGTCGTCGATGGTCCAGCCGTCGCGCTCGAATCGGTACATGGCCACTGCCGCCCCGGTGCGGCAAGTGCCGCGGGCGCAATGCACGAGCACCGGTCGGCGCTCGGGATCGTCAATGATCTTCAGGATCTCCCGAAATTGCCATTCTTCGCCGAAACCGTCGCCGGGCATGGGGAGGTTCACGAAGTCGACCTCCAGGCGTTTGGCAAGCGCTCGCTCCTCCTCCAGCTCTTCACCCGGCATTTGCAGGTTGACGACCGTACGGATGCCGTAGCGGCGAGTCGCTTCCGTGAGCTGCACGCTGGTAAGCTGGCCGCTGCGGTAGAGAATCCCCCGCTTGGACTCGTCCCAGTGGTCCCAAACCAGCCGTCCCTGGCGGTCCAGGACAATCAGCCAGCCGGCTGCTGCCGCCGCGAGCAAGGGTATCAGGCCGAACAAAAGTTTGCGCATCCAGCACGATCCTTGCGGGTCGGATTCGGTCCGGTTGGCCGGAAAGGGCCCAAGAACGAAATTACGCTTCATTCCAGGATTAATGGCACGAGCCCGCCATGGGCGCCGATGGACCGGATAATAGAAGAGGGAGTCTCTACGAAAGAAGTGTAGCCGTGGTGGGGACGACCCTCTGGCGCGAGGGAATCTTAGGCGGGATCGATGTCTGGGTCAATCCGAACCGCGATGAAATGAAGCTCCGAACCTCCCGGCTCGTCCAATCTGCCAACTCTCCCAGGTTCGCTGCGTTGTCCCTTCGAGGCGCGAGGGATAGAATGGTCTCGTGACGCCAGAGCATTACGCGGGCGGCGTTGTAAAATTTGCCACAGTATTCCTTCGGGCTCCAATCTCTTCGGAAGACCTCATCATGCGTAAACCGTTGGTGCTTCCGTTTATCGTTTCCGCAATTCTGGCAGGATTGCTGGCATACCCTCTCTCGGTCCTGGCGAATGACGACGCCAAACCGGCGAAGAAGGATAGCGGCAGAGCCACCAAGCCCGTGCACGCGACGCTCACAACCTCCGTTGAGCCGGCCCAGGCCAAGCCTGGTGACGTGGTCACTTTCAAGGTGACCGCGAAGCTGGATTCTGGTTATCACATCTATAACTACTCCAAGGAACAAGGAGCCGGGCCGGTCCCGACCAGCTTTGACTTTTTCGGCCGCGCTGGGTTGGAGGTCGACGGGGAGTGGAAGGCATCGCGCGACCCGGAAAAGCACAAGGACCCCAATTTCCCCGACGTTGAATCCGTCGAGTACTACGAAGACGAGGTCATCTGGAGCATCAAGCTCAAGGTGCCAGCCACTACGGCAACCGGCAAAAAATCGCTGCGCTGCCAGGCACGATACATGGTCTGTAACGCCAAGACGTGCAGCATCCCGGGCAGATGGACACTTCCCGATGCCGAGCTCACGGTGATCGACGGGGATGCCGCGCAGCCCGCAACCGCGAAAACGGCCGCCCCCGAACCGCCGGCCGCGCGGCCCGCTCAGGCGCTGCCCGCCAAAAAGGACAGCGACCCGGCCCTGAGGCCCCTGCAGGCCACGTTCACCGCGTCGATCGAACCCGCTCAGGCTGGGCTCGGCGGCATCGTCACGTACAAGGTGACCGCCACGCTCGAGCCGGGCTATCACATTTATCAGTATTCGAATACCGCTGGGCCGGGCCCAATCGCGACGACCTTTGACTTCTTCGACCGCCAGGGCCTCGAGCTCGATGGAGATTGGAGCGCCTCCCGCGCTCCGATCAAACACAAAGAACCGGCGTTCGAGGAAGTGCCGTTCGTTGAATACTTCGAAGACGAAGTGACCTGGAGCGTGAAGCTCAAGGTCCCAGCCGGCGGAGCTCCAGGCAAGCGGACCCTGCGCTGCCAGGTGTACTTTCAGATCTGCAACGCCAGTACATGCAGCCCGCCTGTCTACGTGACCCTTCCCGAAGCAGAATTGAACGTTCTGGCCGGAAGTACAAAGGCTTCGCCCGCGATCGCATCGTCCGCGCCGGCGCCCGCTCAGGCTGGTGGCGATTCGGCAGGACCTCGAGCGATCACGCCGGTCACGAGCCCACCTTCGCCCTTCGACAACGGTCCGCCAAAGGAAGGCGGATCGCCCGAGGCCTCGCCGCGGCAGGCACCAGCATCGTCTGGTGCGCCAGTCGTCCAGAGCGAAATCGCCCAGCAGGCGCGGGCCGGGTTGATTCCGTTCCTGCTCGCCTCGGCGCTCGGCGGTCTCTTTGCCTTGGTCATGCCGTGCGTCTGGCCGATGGTGCCGATCACGGTCAACTTCTTCATCAAGCAAGGGCAGGGGGCTTCGGGCCGGAAGAAGGCCACCGGGCTGGCGTTCATGTATTGCCTGTCGATCATCGGCGTGTTCACGTCGGTGGGCGTTCTGTTCTCGTTCTTCTTCTCGGCAAGCTCGCTCCAGAACCTGGCGAATAACCCCTGGCTGAACCTCTTCGTAGCCGGCCTCTTTGTGCTCTTCGGCCTCAGCCTGCTGGGCCTGTTCGAGCTGCGGCTGCCCAGCTTTCTCTTGAATGCCTCGGCGCACAACGAGGGACGGGGCGGCCTGATCGGCGTGTTCTTCATGGCGCTCACGCTCACGATCACCTCGTTCACCTGCACGTTTCCTGTCGTCGGCGGGCTTCTCGTGATGGCGGCCGGGGGCGACTTCTTTTACCCCATCGTCGGCCTGGCCACCTTCGCCGCCGTCCTCGCGTTTCCATTCCTGCTGCTTGCCCTTTCGCCGAGTTTGATCTCGAAGATGCCCCGCAGCGGAGACTGGATGAACGCCGTCAAGGTTGTTGGGGGCCTGGTCGAGATCGGTGCCGCCCTGAAGTTCGTCAATACGGCCGAGCTGGCGCGCGTCGTACCGGAAGATGCCTGGTTTGACGCTCACGTCATCCTGACCTCCTGGATCGCCCTTTCCGTCGTGTGCGGTTTCTATCTCCTGGGCATCTTCCGCACCGACCACGATCACGGCGACGTCAAGGTGGGCACCGGCCGGATCATTTTCGGCGCGGCCTTCCTGGGTCTGGCCATCTACATGGCTCCCGCCCTCTTTGGCCGGCCGCCGCAGAGCTTGGTGTGGGATCGGCTTATCGTCGGCATCCTCCCGCCCGATGCCAGCGAGTTTTACCCTCAGGCGCCGCTCTCCGGCGCCGGAGCCGAGCCCTCCGCGGTCGCTAGCCACGAAGTGAAGGCCACATCCAAGGACCCGGCTCAAGCCGAAAAAGAAGAAAAGAAGCTTCACGGTGTTCTCTGGGGGATGAGCTTCGATCAGGCCCGCGAGCAGGCTGTCGCGGAAAACCGGCCGATCCTCATCGACTTTACGGGCGTTAACTGCTCGAATTGCCGGCTCATGGAGCGCCGTGTCCTCCCCAAGCCGGAAGTTGTCTCGCTCCTCAAAAAATTCGTGACGGTGCAGCTCTACACCGACTTCGTCCCGATCTCCTCGATCACCCCCGATGCACGCGAAGAACTGGCCGGCGCCAATCAGGTGCGTTTGCTGAAGCTCGCCAAGGAAGCGACCAACCCGTTCTACGTCGTGCTGACGCCCGAGGGCGAAGTGCTCGGGCGAATGGGAGGCTACAACGATCCGCCGGTATTCGTCGATTTCCTGAACAAGGCACTCAACCGATTCCCCGCGGTGACCAATACGGACACCAAGAAAACCCCGCCCCGAGCCCAGAACGACCCCAGTGAGTCACCTCGCGAGGCGAAGGCCACCTCGAACGACCCAGCGCGCGCGGAGAGAGAAGAGAAAACGGTGCATGGCGCGGTCTGGGGTATGAGCTTCGATCAGGCCCGCGAGACCTCCCTCGCCGAGAACAAGCCGATCCTGATCGAATTCACGGGCGTGAACTGCTCAAATTGCCGCCTCGTGGAGCGCCGGATACTCCCCACGCCCGAGGTCGTCTCGCAGCTCAAGAAATACGTCACGGTCCAGCTTTACGTCGATTTCGTGCCGATCCATTCGATCACGCCCGAGCAGCGCGAAAAACTCGCCGTGGACAACCAGCACCGCCAGCTCAAGCTGACCCACGACGCAACCGCACCCTCATTCGCGGTAATCTCGCCCAGGGGTGATCTCCTCGGCCGACTCGACGGCTATCACGAACCCGCGGATCTGGTCGCTTTCCTCAGCAAGCCATCAAACATCTCACGTTAGCCCCCGGCGCTTCGATTCCGCCCCAGCTTCCTCCGCACGGCCTCGTTCGGCGCGGGTCTCCAGACCCCGCCCCATTGTCGCCCTTCGCTCCGCGAAGGGACTTCTTCTCTGTTGGGCGCGGGTCTCCAGACCCCGCCCTCCGTCGAGCAATCGTTGGGCGCGGGTCTCCAGACCCCGCCCTCCGTCGAGCAATCGTTGGGCGCGGGTCTCCAGACCCCGCCCTCCGTCGAGCAATCGTTGGGCGCGGGTCTCCAGACCCCGCCCTCCGTCGAGCAATCGTTCGGCGCGGGTCTCCAGACCCCGCCCTCCGTCGAGCAATCGTTGGGCGCGGGTCTCCAGACCCCGCCCTCCGTCGACCGAAGGTTTGCTGCGGTGCCGCCCGTGCCTGCTCGTCTTGCGATCGCAGTAACAAACTCACTGCTCCGGTCTGCCGGCAAAGCGCAATGGATTCCGCCCCAGCTTCCTCCGCACCGCCTCAACTTCATCCGGATCATTGACCGGATTCATCGGCCGCTCTCCGCGCAAAATGCCGACAACATCCGTCGCGATGGTCACCGCCATCGTCCGCAGCCCCTCTTCGGTCTGTGCCGCGCTGTGCGGCGTGACAATCACATCGTCGCGGCCGATCAGCGGATGTCCGCTCGGCGGTGGCTCGACGGTGAAGACGTCGGCGCCATAGCCCCAGAGGCGATGCGCGTCCAGGGCCAGCTTCACAGCCTCTTCGTCAACCACCGGTCCGCGGCAGGTGTTGATGAGAATTGCATCCGGCCGCATCATGGCCAAGGTATCGTGGTTGATCATCCGGCGCGTGCTCGAATCAAGCGGTACATGCAATGTGACGTATTCGGATTGCTTGAGGACTTCTTCAAGCGTCGTGCGCCGGGCATTCGCGCGGCCCTCGACCTCCGCCGGCGCAGGAACGATGTCGTGATAAAGCACGCGCATCCCAAAACCCTGATAACCGATCTGCCCCACCAGCCGGCCGATCCGGCCGAATCCAATGATCCCCACCGTCTTGCCCGCAATCTCGCGCCCGGTCATGCTGGTTCGAATGTGGTAGTTGCCCCCGATCAGACCGGCGGTCATCTTGGTAAAGTGCCGCGAAAGCCCGATCATCAGTGCGAACACGTGCTCGGCGACGCTCTGCGTGTTGGCGCCTGGGGTATACACAACCTGGACGCCCCGCACCGTTGCGGCGTCGACGTCGATTTGATCGTAGCCCACCCCGTGCCGGCCCACGACCTTGAGCTTCTCGCCCCGATCGAGCAGAGCCGCGTCGACGACCCCACCGGTACGTATAATGAGCGCATCGGCCCCGACGACCTCACGCTGCAACGTCGCCGCATCCAGGGCACTGGCCATCCGCAGCTCGGTCGAATCGCGCAAGATCCGCAGGCCGGCTTCGTGCATGGTGGTCAACGACAGCAGAATCGGGCGCTCGACCATCGGACAGCTCGCTCCAAAAGCTTTGTATGGGAAATCGTCTTGTTCGAGGGATTATACAATGAATGACCGTCAATCCGGCCATGCTCGTCTCCATTTGCCGGTCCGCCGGCGGGCGACTCGACCTTGATCCCACACCGCCTGCGACGGAATCCTCTCTGGTTAATCACTCTCCTGGCCGTAGTCCTGCGCCTCGGCGTGATCGTGCTGAAGTCGGGCGCCTTCGACGACCCCGATAATTACGTGCCTCTGGCACGGTCGGTTGCCGAAGGCAACGGCTTCATGCAGCGAGGAAGACCCACTGCCTATCGTCCTCCGCTTTATCCGCTCATGCTGGCCTCCTTGGTCTCGAAAACCGGAGAATTGTCCTTCCCGGCAATCGCGCTTCTGCACATCGTTTTCGGCGCCGGCACGGTCTGGCTGACCGCCAAGGCCGCCCGTGGCTCCGGCCTGTCGATTCCGCGCGAATCTCGCGGCGTTCATCGTCGCCTGTGATCCGGTCCTGTTGTGGCAGAGCCGGTCCGTGATGACCGAAACACCCACGGCATTCCTGCTGGTCCTCGGCTTTGCCGGGTTATGCCGCCCGGCGTGGCAAGGCCCGCTCCTGGGGGGTATGGCGTTTGGTCTGGCTTCGCTCTGCCGGCCCAGCGTCCTTCCAGGCACGCTGCTGGCAATCGCGGCCGCCGCAATCGCAAGGCCCGGCCCAGCGGCCACGCGTCTTGCCCGTGCCGCGATCCTCGCCCTTTCTTCATTGCTGGTTCTGTCTCCATGGATGATCCGTAATTCTGTGCAACTCGGCGAGCCAATCTGGACAACCACTCACGGTGGTTACACGCTGGCCCTGGCGAATAACCCCGTCTACTACCGTGACATCTTGAATGGTCCGCCCGGCCGAGTGTGGACAGGCCACGACCAATGGCTCTGGGCCGACTCGATCACCCGCGAGACCACCGGCATGTCCGAGCCCGATGCCGATCGCTACCTGCGGAACCAGGTGATCGCGCTCGCCCGCCAGCGGCCAGGCGACTTCGCACGCGCAACCATCGCCAGGCTCGGCCATTTCTGGTCTGTACTGCCGGCCGCTTCGGTCTATCCCGCACCGGCTCGAATTGCGACTTTTCTCTGGACCGTGCCTCTCTTTCTCGCTTTGGTAATCGGGCTTTTTCAGCCCGCCGTCTGGTCATGGCCCCGGATCGCGGCGCCTTCGGCCATCCTGGGGCTCACGATCGTCCACGCCTTCTTCTGGACCGACCTGCGAATGCGTGCCCCGATCGTCCCCGCAATCGCCTTGATCGCCTCGAGTGCGTCGTCACTCACACTAACCCGAAGCGCCAGCGAAGATTCTGGCGATTGCCTCCGATAATTCTTGCCCCGGCGCACGAGCGCACGGAATTCACGTTGTGATCCACCCGCGCCGGGAAGAAAGGGGAGACAGATCGTCCCAACCCAGCGCGGAGCCCAGTCCGTTACAGAACCCGCTGCACAGCGAGTCCCTGGGGGAAGGTTGTTCGTTAATTATACCCCACATTGCCCATACTGCCAACTTTTGCAGCTTATTTTAAAAAAGAATCCATGCAAGTAGTCAGGTCGAGTGCGACATCAGAGCCCCCGGAGGGGGCGACATCGCGTAGCTCGGGGCGTGAGCCCCGAGTCCAGGCGTGAGCCCCGAGTCCAGGCGTGAGCCCCGAGTCCAGGCGTGAGCCCCGAGTCCAGGCGTGAGCCCCGAGTCCAGGCGCGCTACCTGGCCCCACCCCCCGCATCCGTCCGCCGCGCAAACACGACCCACCGCGCCATGGAGAAGCTGATCCCCGTCGCGGTAACAATCCCGACGACAGCGGCGGCCAGGCGGTGCCGTGCGAAGAACGCAACCCGTGACGGGAGATACAGTCGCAGAGAAAAGCTGAGCGCGATCGCCAGTGCGTTCGAAAGCGCATAGGTGAAAAACTGCCGGAGCAGCGAGCCGTGTCGGGCGTCGTTGAACGTGAGACGCCGGTTCAACATGAAATTCCAAACGAGGGCGATCCCGATTGCCAGCGCGGCTGCAATCGCAAGTTGCCACGTACCGCCGAACACCATCGGTGATTTCAGCGTTGCAAGCGCGGTGAACGACAGCAGCCATTGCAGCAGTGCATAAAACGTCAAATCCACGACCATTCCCGATGCGCCCACCAGGCAGAACTGGACCAGCCGGGAATAGTTGCCAAACCGGCTGTCGAGCGCATGCTTGAGCAGGCGCAGATCCGAGAATCTCGCCTGCCGCTCCTTGAATTGATCGTCGACGTCAACTTTGACGTCGATACTGCGAGCCGGCCGCCTCAAGAGCGAATCGAGCACCGGCCCTTTGGCCAGCGCGCCATTGCTGCCGGCACGCTCCCAGACCGAGCGTTTGAGTGCAAAAAGTCCCGAGAATACGTCCGACGTGCCCAGGATACGGCGGGTGATCATTCCCAGACCCGCACCCGTGTTTCCCCACCGCAACAGGCCGCCATCGCGCTCGGGAACGGCCACGGCGATATCGTAGTGTCCCAGTCGAACCGGCTCCAGCACTTGTGCGAGCGCTCGCGGCGAGTAATTGCGGCCCAGGTCGAGAACAACCACATGATCACCCGTCGCGGCACGTAGCCCGGCTCGAACCATCGGCGACCATTCCGCTCGTTCGCTGGAGACGTAAATGACCTCATCATCTTGTTCTCCGTTGCCGCGCTCCTCCGCACGTTCGGTCGTCACCGATTGCCCCGCCGGTCGGGACACGATGACTTCAACGGAATCAAACGCTCCGTTGGCCTGTAGGAGCTCTCGGAACTCCGCCATCCCCGCGGCGGAAAGCGATCCTCCCGGCACTTGCCGGAGAACCAGGCTGACTTTCTCCCGCCCGACAGCGGATTGACGCTCCTCTTGGCACGCCATCATTCGACACAAGTCTCCCTGAGGTCAGAAGACCTTATTCACTTCGACTGAAGGTTGGAGCAACGAATGTGGGGGAAGGGACGGATGTTGACTCTCACTGGCGAAATCGTGGTTGCGACGTCCGGCAACCAGCCGTAGCTCCACGACTATCTTAGTCTACACCCGCTCGTCGGGCAAGTCTCGCTCGCCAGCTCGCCTCTGCTGACCACAATGGCGATCGCTTCCCCCCATTCAGGGCCGCATCATGTTGCGCATCTGGTTTTCCATCTGCCGCCTCTGCTGCTCCATGCGCTTCATCATCTGGTTGTGCATCTGCTGGCCGGGGTTCATCGCCCCAGGCCCCATCTGCCCGCGCGGCCCATGCCCCGGCCCGGGCCGCGCGGGCCAAATCCACGTTGCATCCCCGGAGGCATCATCTCCACCACCACAACCTGCTCTTGACTGGCCGTGAGCGGCTGCTTGAGCATCGCCAGCAGCTTCTCGGGCACTTCAACCTGAAGCGCGTCTTTGATCGACATGACCAGGTTCAGGTGCTGTTTCCTCAAATCCTCGATATGGTTTGCGGACTGGTTGACTTGCTGCGGACCATACCCGTACACCTGCTTCATGGACTTGTAGTTGGCCGACAGCTCCTGGTAGTTGCGCCGGGTGCGCGGCGACAGGGATGATTCGTTCTGAAGTCCGTACACTTCGGCGTCAACCCGCGAGAACAGCTTCTCGTCCAGCTTTTGCACGGCCGCCTGCAGCCTCTGCACGTCGTCTGCATCCGCCCCCTCCAGGCGGCCCGCCCGAGCGACGATTCCCGCCAGGTACATCACCCCGGCAAGCGTGAGTGCCTTGAACGTCGCCACCGCCCGGTGGCGGGCGACCAGCTCGGAGTGCGGCTGCCTGAGCTGCTGCGTGGCCGCCCGCAGCTCCTCGACCGGAATGCAGAACCCCATCGCCTCGGCCTTGTTCGACTTGAGCGTCGCCACCCCGATCACCCGGCCCGACGAGTCAAATACCGGACCGCCCGAATTGCCCGGGTTGATCGCGATGTTCATCTGATAATAATTCATCCCTTCAATCACGATCTTGGAGCTCATCACTCCCCGGCTGATCGCGTTCTCGAGCACGACGTCCTCGCCGAGCCCCGGATTGCCGATCACCGTGATGTCTTCCCCCTTCTGGAACGCATATTTGGCGCCAGCTCGAGCGTCGATAAACTGGTTGGTACCGCCAGGAACGCCACGTCTCGCTTGCGATCCTCATAAAGCAACTGAGCCGAAAGCGGCCCCTGCTTGCCTTGTGGCGCCCCGGGGAATCGAACCTCCAGCGCCCCGATCAACTCATCCTCGATCACGTGCGCATTGGTCGCGACGATCCCCGGCTTGATCACGAATCCGGTCCCGCTCGAAACGCTCCCCTTGATCAAAGCCACCGAGGGCTCGCACCGCGCCACGATCTGAGCCGTCGAAAGCGCCGCGCCGCTACTCGCCGGAGCACGCGCCGTCCGTTCCGGCGGCGGCTCGGCCGCCGGTTCAGGCTCCCTTGCGGTGCGCTCGGGAGCCGGCGCCCCCGAGGCCGTTTCCAACGGTGCCCGATTCTCCGCCTGCGCCGTCTTGAGAGCCGCCTCCCTCGATGCATCGCTCGCAACCGCCGGCTCTCCGACACCGGTCACAAGTGCCTTCACCACGAAGATCATGAGCAACAGCGACATCACCCCGCCAGCCCCGACTGCCGCATACGCCCACGGCGGCATGCCCGAGCTTGGCTTCCGCTTCGGTTGATAACGCACCGGCCGCTCGTCGTCCTCGATCGGAAACGACGGGCGCGCTGCGGCCCGCCCGCTCTCGCGCGGCCCGGGCGATGCCGCCGGCCGCGGCCGCGCTTCGCTCGGTCGCGATCGCCGTTCGCTCGGCCGCAGCTCGTACGCCTGCGGCGCTGCTCCCGCCGCACCGGTGCCTGGACCGCCGGCTTTGCGGGCGCCGCCGCCGGCACCGCGGCCGGCTTGGGCTGAAGCACCTTGAACTGCGTCCCGCAGGGACAGCGGATCTCCTTGCCCAGGACCCGCTCAGATGCCTGCTCGACTCGGCCACACGAGGGGCATGTCAGTTTCAGCAACATGCGAGCCGCTCCCGTATTCGAGGCCCGACACACCGCATCACGCGCGGCATCAATCACTCCGCTCTTCCAGCGAGCCAAGAACGCCACGATGGTGAAGTCTATCCAATGATTTCTCTTTTTGCCAGGAGGAAACGCAAATGAAATACGTCGATTCAGCCGTCCGAATCCAGCTCGAGCGCCCCCTCGATCCAGCCCCCGCCCAGCACCTGGTCGTCTTCATAGACCGTCACCACCTGACCGGGCGCAATTGCCGGCTGGGGAATGTCGAAAACCACCTTCGCACGCCCGCCTTCCAGCGCCCACACCTGAGCCGGAACCGCCCGATGCTGGGCCCGGATCTGCGCCATGCACCGCACCGGCACGGGCCCTTCCGGCACGCAACCTTGCCAGTTGAACCGCACCGCCGTGAGGCCCATTTTCTCAAGCTCCGCCTTGGAGCCCAGCCGCACGGTGCTCGTCTCCGGCTCGATCTGCACCACATACCTTGGCGTTCCCAGCGCCACCCCCAGCCCCCGGCGCTGGCCGATCGTGAACGCCTCGATTCCCGAATGCTCGGCCACGACCGTTCCATCCTGGTCGACGATCGCCCCGCTCCTCTCGTGCCCCGGCCGTCGATCGCGCACGAACGCAAGGTAATCGTCGTCGGGAACAAAACAGATCTCCTGGCTGTCCGGCTTGTCGTGGACCGGCAGGCCGTGCTCCCGCGCGATCGCACGGATCTCCGGCTTCGCATACTCGCCAACCGGAAAAAGCACGTGCGAGAGCAGCTCGCGCTTCAGCCCGAACAGCACATACGACTGATCCTTGCCCCGGTCGAGACCCCGGGCGATTCGAGGCTCGCCGTCGCCTGCGAGAACCATCCGCGCATAATGCCCCGTCGCCACGAAATCCGCCCCGACCTGCTTTCCGTATCCCCAAAGCTTGCCAAACTTGAGCCAGATGTTGCACATCACGCACGGATTGGGCGTGCGCCCCGCGAGATACTCGTCCGCAAAGTAATCTTCAATCCGCCCAAACTCACGCTCGAAATCCAGGGCGTAGAACGGAATATCCAGCCGATCGGCCACGTTGCGCGCGTCGAGCGCGTCGGCCACGCTGCAACAGGTCTTGGCCCGCCGCTCGACATCCTCCACCGCGGCCCCGGTCCGCATGAAGATGCCGATCACGTCGTAACCCTGCCCCTTGAGCAGCACGGCCGCAACCGAGCTATCCACCCCCCCGCTCATCGCCAGTACAACCCGCTTGCCCATCACTTCTTCCCCTCCGCCCCAGCATCGACCCGCGGCGCCGCCTCAAACAACGCCAGCAAATCTGCAATCTCCTGATAGCTCAGGCTGTTGACCAACCCTTCCGGCATGACCGAGACGTTCGATTCCTTCTTGCCGTCGATCTCGCTCTTGGGAATCGTCACCTTCGTACCGTCCGAGAGCAGCAGAACAACCGCCGGCCCGTCGCCTGCAACCGGCATCCCGTTATACACCTTCCCGTCAACCGTCGCGATCATGGCGGCCTTGTACTGGTCGGAGATCACCTTCGAAGGCTCGACCACCGACTCGAGAATCTCGATCGGCCGGAATCGGCTCCGCACCGTTGTCAAGTCCGGCCCGACCCCCTGTCCAACCGCGCCGAACTTGTGGCAATCAAGACACTTGGCCCGCTCGATGACCTGCCGCCCACGCTCGGAAGAGGCTGACTTCATCACCTTGGACTGCAGCACGTTCTCCACAAGCTGCGGCAATGAATAGGAGTTGTCCCCCGCGATATCCCGCCTGGCGATCGATGGACCTTTTGGATACAGCCTGTTATAGACAGCCTCCCACGCCGCCAGGGTTCGCTCGAAATCCGGTGAGCTCGCCGGGGCTCGCACGCCCGTCCACCGGCTCGCAAGCTGGTTGAGCGTTCCGGTCAAGCTCGCTCCGCTGCGCCGGGCCAGGCGAATCAGTCCGCCGAGCGCCTCCGGCCCCTTGGGCACCGACTTGAGTTGCCCCAGCCCGCGGAGAATCAGGCTCGTCGTGTTCGAATCGCGGGACTCAAGCGCTGAGACCAGCATCGGCAAGCTCTCCTCGGCCGCATGGACCGCCAGCGCGCGGGCGATCGAGTCTCGCTCGGCCGGGTTCGCCTTGTAGAGTTCGCGAAGCGCAGCCGCTGCAGCCCGCGATTGGCTGCCCCCGAGCTTTTCGATGATAATCGACCGCAGCTCGGGTACGCCGTCCGATCGACGAGCATCGAGCCTCCCATACAGTGACGCAATCGCACGAATCGCCCCGGTATCCGCCTCGAGATCAAGCCCGCGAACCAGCACGCGGGTCGGGAACGGGAAGTGCTCGGCCCGAGTCAGATATAACTCCCTCTCCCCGGGGTCTAACAGTGCGATCAGCTCCTGGATCATAAAATCGAGGTAGCCCTGGAAGCTGTACCCTGCCTCCCACTGGCTCGACATCTGATACCACGCCCACAGGCGCTGCTTCGTTTCCGCATTCCAGCCGCTCTTCAAAACCCGCAGGCAATAGGCATCGTGAATCTGTCCCTTCCGGTCCGAGGCCCGCGTCTGGTGCTCCACCAGTAACCGCACGGCCGAGGGCTCGCCGAGGTAGGTCAGCAGCCGGGCCGCCTCGCGGTTGAGCGGTGAGTCGGTCTTCATCGAGAAAAGAGACAAGACCACCGGCCGAAGCTTCGCCGACGCGCGAGCATCCGCCTTGCGCGGGCCTAGCAGATACGAGAGCGAGATCAGCCGCATCACATCGCATTTCACGTCGGACGAGACATCCGACGCGAGCAATGCCGTCTCGCGCTCGAGCAGCTCGCCCTGCTGTGCCTCATCCAGCTTCGTGGCTCGCACCAGCGCCAGCATCCCCTCCACCAGCGGCCGCGGCTCTTTGACCGCCAGGATCTCGCCCCGGTGCTTTTCGATCTCGCCGTGCTCGATCGCAACCCGCGCGGCGAACCGAATGAACCGATCCCGTTCCGCGAGCAGCGGGATCAGCTTGGCGATCGGAATCATTTCCCGCGGCTGCTGCATGAAGCCTTCGCACGCGCGCCGGCGGACAAACGGGTCGGAATCGCCCAGCGCCCTGGCGAGCGCGGCTTGAGCCTTCTTCGTTGATCGCTCGCCCAGAAGCGCAATCGCTCGCCCGCGCACCATCGCGTCCTCGTCATCCGCAAGTGCCGTAAGCAGATCCTCACCCGGCGACGATCCCGACTGACAGAGCAAGTCGAGCGCGCGAACGCGAATCGCGCCATCGCCGCCTCGCCGCGCCCGCTCCGAAAGCTGCCGTTCCCAGTTGGCCCCCACGCGCCGCCGGATCTCTTCGATGCGATACTGGCTGAAGCTCGCCAGCGGTGATGGCATCGCGAGCGCCTCGTCGATGCCCGCCCGAGCAGCCGCCGCGGTCGACCCGGACCGAAGCCCTTCACTCCACGTCACGCGGAATAATCCCCCCTGCGTTCCGCGCCCGCCGGTCGTGAAATACACCGAGCCCTCCGGGCCGGCTTCAATGTCCGTGCAGTTGAGCGGCTGGCCGGAGACCAGCTCCGTGCTCTCGCCTGTATAACTGGCACCGGCCCGCTTCAAGAACACCGCCAGAATCCGCCCCTGCGACCAGTCGCAGATCAGAAAGCTGTCGTGGTACTTCGCCGGGAATTGCGTTCCCTGGTACACCGTCACGCCCGTCGGGCTGCCCCGGCCCACGTCGAGCACCGCCGGCAGGCTGTCCAAGAAATAAGCCGGCCACTTGCCCGAGCCGTTCCGCCAGCCAAACTCCGCGCCGATCGTACAGTGATTCACCCGCACCGGGCGATACCACGGGAGGCCCACGTCCCATTCCATGTCGCTGTCAAACGTCAGCAGTTCTCCCTCACTGTTGAACGCAAAATCGTACTCGTTGCGGAAGCCGGCAACGATTCGTTTCCACGTCTTCCCCTGGTCATTGCTGCGCAGGATCTCGCCTCCCGGCGCCATCACGCCGGCGGCATGGCCCCGGGCATCGTCGTAATGCGGCAAAAGCTCACCCTCATACGCCACGTTCACCGGGCTGGCCGGATCAATCGTCCCGTTCAAGTGAGCATGATTGCCGTTGTTGTAATAGAGTGCCCCATCCGGCCCCAGCGCGATCGCGTGCGGGCCGTGCTCGCCCATTCCGCCCCTGGCCGTGCGAATCAACTCGCACTGATCGAAGTTGCCGTCGTGATCGGGATCGGTCAGCCGGTAGATCCCCGCACCATTTGGCCCATTTCCGACCGCGAAGAGCGCGCCCCGGATGAACGCCAGTCCCTGGCAGTTCCGCACCTGGCTTGCGATGACCTGGCGGCGATCGAACCGCCCGTCATGGTCGTCGTCGATCAGCCGTGCGATCGGCCCTTGCTCGATCGAGACGCAAGGAGCGCCTGCCGCGTCGAACGTGAACGCGACAACGGACCCGGTGACATAAGGCGCAGCCGCGACGTCGATCTTGAACCCGGAGGGAACCTTGAAGCGTCCGGCGGGATCAGCTCCGCTGGTAATGGCTCCCCACGGCCCGATGCCCAGTGCCCCCAGATCCTCTGCCCGCGACCACGCCGAATCGTCAAACCCGACCCCGGTCCATGCGTTTCCCTCAGGCACCACCGCCGCAGACTTCCAGCTCCCGTTGCTGTGGATCGGCACGTTCTGGCCCAGCGGCAGAATCCCTCCGCGCACCAGCAGTCCCGCCGGCCCCGGCCCCTCATTCGTGGCCACGGCCGCCAGCACGTGCCGCCCGATCGCCAGCTTGGTCTCATAAATCTGCGTTTGCCCCCAATCAGACCCTTCGACGACCTTGTTTCCGTCCAGATAGAGCACGAACGAGTTATCCGCCGTGGCTTCAAGGACCAGCCGCGACGGCTCCTTGACTGCGAAGGTCTTGCGGAAATACCGGCTCTCCGCCGGAAAACTCGTCAATCCGTCCGCGCCCCGGTGCCAGATCCAGTGCGGCGGCGTCGCCCCCTCCTGCGCGTGCCCCGCGCCAGCCCACCCGGCCGCGACCAGCAAGCCGATCAATACCAGGATCGCCCCGCCCGGCGCCTTCGGAAGTAAGCCCCTTGAGAACTGACGGGCAGGGGGATGCCTGCGCAAAGTCCCAGGCGCGAGCGTCCCCCCCTCATTTCCCCCCCTCGAGAACGCACGGCCAGGAGGATGCCTGCGCAAAGTCCCAGGCGCGAACGTCCCCCCCTCATTCCCCCCCCCTTAAGAAGGGGGGGCCAGGGGGGGTGGCGCGCAAGCGAAGTCGCAGCCGAGCCACTGATCCGATCGCCGCGCCGCAAGCAATCGGAATCCCCCCGCCCACCTTTCCCCCCCTTGAGAAGGGGGGGCCAGGGGGGGTCGAGTGCGGACGACTGCAAAATCTCCCGGTTTTCAAGCCCAGAACCCTCAAAGTAGGTCAGGCTTCAGCCTGACGATTCCTCCACACCACATCCCCGCGCGAGACTCTTTCTCCGCAATCCCGCTGATCCCGAACCGCCGCGCCAGTTCACTCTCCACGGCATTCCAGGAAAGATCACGATAGCCGAGAAGCACCGCCGCGTGAAAGACGAGGTCCGCCACCTCGCGCACCAGGTGCGCGCGTCCCTCTTCTCCGGGCTCATCGCCCGCCTCGACCACTTCCGCGGCCTCTTCAACAATCTTCGCGCCGATCTTCGCAACGCCTCCCCGCAAGAGCCCGGCTACATAAGATCGCTCGCCAGGCGGGTGGGCTTTGCGCGCGGCAATGACCTCCATCAGCGCGCTCATGATCGGTCGTTCGTGTTCGGCCATCGTGCCAGGACCTCCCTCGCGGCCGTCGCAATCAGACCGGCCGCCCGACAATAATCGAATGTAACGTCTCGGTGGCACTTACGGAAAGCAGATCGATGCCTGGCGATCAGTCTGAGATAGAAATCCCGCTCGAATTTGAGCACGGTGTGGCGATCCCGGGGCGCATCCTGTCCGAGGCGCAGTGGGTGCAGACGGCCATCAAGCGCTTGCCATCTGCGGGTCCGCTCGACTGGGCGGCGATCTTCGGGCGGGTCGCGCCGGTGGTTCTGGACCTGGGCTGCGGCAACGGCCGGTTCACGCTGTCCAGTGCCCTCACGCGTCCTGGCCTTGACCATTTCTCGATCGACGTGCTCCCCGTGGTCATCCGCTATGCAACCCGTCGCGCCAACCAGCGAGGACTCTCGAACGTTCGCTTCGCGGTAAAGGATACACAAACTTTTTTGAGTTCCTACGTGGCCGGCGGCACGATCGCCGAAGTTCACCTCTATCATCCCCAGCCATTTCACGACCGGCGAAAGGCCTATCTACGCGTCTTCACTCCAAAGGTGCTCGCCCAGGTGCATCACTCGCTGGCCCCAGGCGGTCGATTCTTCGTGCAGACCGACAATCCCGACTACTGGAAATATATGACCGAGGTATTGCCGTCGCTCTTCGACTTCAACGAGCAGATCGGTCCCTGGCCCGATGCGCCTGAGGGTCGAACACGGCGTGAGATCCTGGCCCGCCAGGGCGGCCTGACGATCCATCGCGGCGTCGGAATCCGCCGCGACGACCTGACTCACGATGCCCTCTCTCGACTCGCAAGCAGTCTTCCTCTGCCCAGCTTCCGCACTCGCGGCCCCTGGTGCGACCTCGATCAACACGAATAACCTCCACGCTTGTGGCTGGGCTGTTGAAAACTTGCGATCTAACGAACGATGATTTCCCCCCGCGTGTGTTGCGCCAAGCTCCCCCCCCTTCAGAAGGGGGGGCCAGGGGGGGTGCATCGCGGTGGCCACCGTAACGCAACCGTCGCGCTACAAAAAGCGCCAATTCGTTCACCGCAAAATCATCAACAACGCCCACTGCTCAACAGCCCATCTTGTGGGTCCCCTTGCGGGGGAGGTGCCGTCGCGGGCGGCGGTGGGGGTTCGCGCACGCGGGAACCTTCCGCCGCAAGAGGCAATTGTGGGTTCGCGCACGCGCAGACTCCGCACCCCCGCCAATCTCTCTCCACTCCGCTCAAAGCATACGTTCCTCTTCCCCTCGTCCGACCTCGCGTTGTTCCGGCGGTCGCGACCGTTTCGCTCTGTGCCAGCCTTCCTGGAGCATCTCCGCCAGAACCGCCCGTGGCGGCAAGCGCGCAGGAGCCCATCCGCCGGGCTCCGCCACAGCGCCCCGGCTCCGCCCATTCTCCCTCTCCCTCTCCCCGCAGCAGAGCCCCGGGCTGACGGCACCCGCCGCAGGCATGCGACTCAAAACATCCGCGCATCCCGCATCCCGATCTTGGCCGTCTCCCCCCGGATCCCGATCCCCTTCGGATTTCGGATTTCGAATTTCGGATTTGGAACTTGCCCCTTCGTCTTTCGAATTTCGGACTTCGCCTTCTTTCCGGCCGCAGGCTGGCGTTGGGTTCGTTCGTATCTTGTCAAGTCCCGATTCGCCGCCCAGATCCGCCGTAACTTCAACACTATCTTGGTATTGTAATGAGAGCACGTCATCACTGATCTTGGGTTCGCTCGTCGCATCTTGGCATTCCTCTCCCGTTGTGGGGGGGGTCACAGTGGCCAATCCAGCGTCCTCATCTTGTATGGCGCGGTTCTCGCCAGTGTGCCTTTCCGGAAGGAACCCCTGACACGCCAGAACGTCCGCAGCTTGAACCTCGACCGAGTCCCACCCTCGCTCCGTTCCGCCGATCTCAGGCACACTCCGTGTGCCGTCCGCCGCATGGCTCGTCGAAGGCGCAGCAGTCATGCGCTCCGGCGTCGCCAGCCGCGGCCCCACTCCGGCGCACCTCGAGCCTCCGCCGCTCCCGGCCCATATTGATAAACTTCAGTGCCGAACGAACCCGGCGCCCTCGGTTCGCCCACCCGCGCTGCGTCCCACTCCCTCTTTCTACCGCCCGTCAGCTTCTCGTAAACCACGAGCGACTGGCGAACCGCGCGATCGTACTTGAGCTCGTAATCGTTCAATTGTTTGCCACCGGCGCTGGTATCAAATCCCTCCCGAGCGACCACTCGCTCGGCCTCGGCGTCCGCGTTCTTTTCGTGCGTCTTCAAGATCTCTTCAAGCTGTTCGATATTCCGATCGACGATGTCGAGCAAGATCTGTCGGCACTCGGCCCGATCCTCGAGCGCCGCCAGCTTGGGATACCGTTTGGCCACCTGCTTTCGCAGCTCCAAAAGCTGATCCGCATCAAGATCGCTGCGCAGTTCACTGAACGGCTCCGGCTTCCCCGGCTCGAGTTGGCGCTGGCGTAGAAGATCGCGGCGATTTCTTCATCGAACCGCGCGTCAATCGGCTGATGTGCCAGCAAGCGGGTGGCCTGGAACCGATCGGGTGCCTGCCAGAATTTCCCCGGCTCGAGCTGTCCGCGCAGCCCGTCCCAGGTATCCAGCAGAAACCTCGTCCCCAGCTCCGTTGAAATCAGTTTCCCGACAATCGCGAACGGCTCTTCGGGCTCGAGTGGTAGCCCGCTGAAGGAGGTCTTGACCTTGAGTGCAAAGGCCGGCTTCAGTCCATAGGTCCCGACGGATCCGCACCGATTGAAAAAGAGGCATTTCCCTAGCGCGAGCACTTCCTCATGTTCCTTTTCGTCGGCTTTCTCGATGGCGCTGCGAAATCGTTCCGCGTCCGCGCGTTCGATGCGTTCGAGTTTCGATGCCATCGTGGCGCACCGCGAGATGAGGAACTCCTCCACATCATTACTGGCATCGCGGCTGGCCATCCACTTGCGCCGGCGTTCCTCGTACGAGCAAGAAATGTCGTCGACGAGGGCGATCCGCTTGGATCGCCGGCCATGACGCAGCGCGTTCATGGCCGAAATCGCACGCCCCTGAGCAGAAATCGGTCCTCGAGACTTCCGCCCATTCTCCCGGCTCGCCGCAATTCTCGCCTCGGAGGTCATGATGATCCTCCCCTTTCGATTCGTTTCGTTTGGTTTCACAGGTGTGCGGTGGCAACGCCTGCCCAAAATCCTTGGTCAGCCCAGGACTGACAATCAGGCAAGTCTCTCTAAACAAAACAATCTCCAGAAATCCCGAAATAGTTGTGCACAATCCCGGAACTTTTTCGCGTCGCGTCCGGAAATGCGACGTGTAACGAAACAGGGCGATCAAACACATGGAAAAGCGCGCTTTGACATCCACGGTCTGCCCCAGCGGACGATCCTTCACGGCGTGGCCAAAAGGAGCAACCATGTAGGGTCCGCCATTGCGGACCATCCGTGTTCGCAAGCAACCCACCTGGCAGATTCAGGCCGGCAATGTCGCGCCGGACCAGGAGGCCGTACTGCACCGTCCTTCGACCAGCAAGCAGTACTCGGGCCTGGTTGAAAGTAGGTCAGGCTTTAGCCTGACGATTTCCCCCGCGCCCGCCTGTCGGTAGCGGTCAGAAACTGAGCCATTATCGCGGCCAAATTGAGCCACCGGCGTCGTTGCCGGGTGAAGCTACCGTGGGATGATTGGGGAAGTTACTGGGCCGGCGATCGCTGCTCGACTGCGTATTATTTCTTGGACGTCTTCACTGCCGAGGCTCGCTCTGCCCGCTGAGCTCGGTACGACTTGCCGTTGATCTTCAGGATCGCCGCCCCGTCCACGATTCGATCCATGAACGCGCCGGCCAGCGGCGGATCACCCAAATACTCACCCCATTTCTCGAAATCGACATTCGTCACCAGAGCAGTCGACCGATCATCGCGGACGTTGATCAGCTTGTACAACAAGCTTGCCGCCTGGGGCGATTCCAGTCGTTCCACACGGTCGAAGCCGAATTCGTCGAGGATCACGAGGTCGAATTTGGCGTAGTACCGCAACATCCGTGGCAGTGTGTGGTCCGCCAGCGCAGCCGTCAACGCTTGCAGGATCGAGGCGCTCGTCTCGTACCGCACCCGATAACCCAGGACACAGGCGCAGCGGCCAATGGCCTGGATCAAGTGGCTTTTCCCGACACCGCTTTGTCCCACCCAGACCAGGTTTTGCCGACGACCGATGAATTCGGCCCCGGCCAACGTCTCGATTCGCACCCGATCGATGGCCTCGGCATTGAACTGCCAATCGAAGTCCGCCAGCGTCTTGCTCTGGGCGAACCCGGCGATGTGAACGCGGTGGGCCAGACTCCGCTCGCGGCGAGCGTTCGCCTGCTCGTTGATCAGCGCCCGCAAGAATTCCAGGTGCGACATCCCCTGGGTCTCGGCTCGCCCTAACGCGGCGTCGAGATCCTCGAGCCGGAGAGGAACGCGCATCGCCTGAAAATCTTCAATGATCTGCCGGCGCAGCTCCGTCGGAGCTGGCGTCACCGGACGCGGTGGGCGGTTTCTCAGCATCGTGGGGTTCCGACTCGCACAGGTATTGGTAGACCGACGTCGGCCGAGGAGACACCAAGTCCTCACCCAGCCAGGGGGGTATCTGCCGCCGTTCTTCTTCGGCCAGCACCTCCAGGATGGTTCTAGGACGAGCTTGAGCCGAGAGGATGCGTTCGACGGCCGCGTGGGAATACGCGCCGTACCGCACGGCTCGCTCCAGCGCCGCGATCAGGTCCGCCTGGGCGTAGGTTCCCAACAAGGCCAGCACCCGCTGCGCCTGGTCCTTGCCGTAACGCTGAACGCGGAACAAACCCTCCAGGAATCGACAGCCCGGCTCTCCCAGTTCGCCGAACCGTTCCTCCAACTGTGCTTGCCGCCGTCGAGCATCCTCGACGGGTCTGTGCTCTTTATGCACAACCCGTTGCCCAGTGGCCGTGGCCGGCAGCAGCACGTGTCGAGCGATCTCCTCGACCTGCGGACCGTAGACGATCAGTTCCTTCTCGGTGATCCGCACCGGCAGCATGCTGCCGATGTAACGCCACGGCACCGAGTATCCGTTCTGACAGTACGTGACCAGAGCCTCGACGTTGACCATGCGATAGACCACAGGGGAAACGTCATACGGTTGGGCTGGCAGCGGGATCAGATGAGGCTGCTCTTCCGCATGCAACTGTAAGGGTGTCTTCTTGGCTTCCCGCAGTCGGCGCACGTCGGCGACATGGGCCAACCACCACACGGTCATTTCATTTAGGTGATCGAGTGAGGAGAAAGTGCGGCCGTTGAACAGGCTGGTTTCCACATAGTAAAAGGGGCGTTCCGCCTTCCCTTTCGTCTGGGGCCGCCGGGGTCGGCAGGCCACCGGTCGGAAGCCGTAGTGGGTGGCAAACGCCAGGAACCGCGAGTTGTAGACCGGCACGTCATCCTCGTAGCCCGTCACGACGACTTTCATATTGTCATACAAACAGGTGGCTGCCACGCCCCCCAAATGCTCGAAGGCCCGCAAGTGCTCACGCAGAGTAGTCGTCATGTCCTGGGACTCGACGAAGCGGAGGTACTGCCGCCGCGAGTAGCCCAAGAGGTAGCTGAACAGATTGATGCGACGTCGGCCTTCACTAGTGAAGTCGAGGTCGTAGACGGCGTAATCCATCTGAGCCTGGGCGCCTTGCGCCGTCTCGAAGCGGACCACCGGAAGCGGCGTAGAGCGGGGACGCAACACCCCGAGCCGCTGGCGGACCAGGGTATATCCACCCGTGAAACCTCGCTCGCGCAACTCTTCCAGGAGCCGCACGGCGGTCAGGTCGGGATATCGACCCAGCAGTTCCTGGATGAACGGCTCAAAAGGATCGAGACGGCTGGGCCGCCTCCGAATGGGCGAGCCTTCACGACCGATCCGCTGGGCTTCGATCTGAGCCAGCACGCCGCTAACAGTGTTCCGGGCCATTCCCAAATCACGGGCGATTTTCCGGATCGAGGAACCGGCTCGCCAACGACTGATGATCTCATTGCGCTTTGGCTCGGTCATGGGTTTGGAGCTCTCCGATCAAGTCTTCCGCAAGAGTGGCCACGTTGTGAGCATCGCGAGCCAGCCGGGAAAAGGCCGGCGTCAGCACCAGACGATCGCAGGGCGTCAGGCCGGCGCGGCCCTGACTTTGTAGCCAGACCTCCATGCGGCCCAGGCCGTCCAACACACCGGTAAGGCGTCGCGCAACGCGATTGCCCGCGCTGCTGAGTCGAGGGTCCCAGGCCCATCCCTCCTGCTGCCGCGCTTGCTGCAAGGCAGGCCGCGGTTGGTCCAGGATGTACGCTTCCTGTGATTGGCTCCGCGCGGCGAGCACCAGCTCCACCACTCCGTCGAGCTCGGCGGCTGTCAACTCGTCGCGGTGCAGGGTTGCCAGTACGTCGACCTGGTTGCCGGCCGGCAACCGCACTAGCGCCCGCGCCGCGGTGGTGGACAAGAGCCCCAGACGCAGGTCTTCTCGTGCTTCGTTGGTAAGCTTCTCAACCAGAGCCAATCGCCGGCACACCCAGCTCTTGTGCCGGCCCAAGAGCTCGGCCACCTCGACCTGGGTCATGCCGTCCTCGCGCACCAAGGCGTGAACGATCCAGGCTTCTTCCCACTCCCGGGGGCGACTGCCGGTCTGGTTGAGCCCATGGATGGCCGCCTTGGCCATACGCTCATCAGCCTCCATCAGCCGGGTATTAAGTGTCTTCAGGCCCAAGACGCGCGCGGCGGCGAGGCGTTTGAAACCATCGAGAACTTCGTGCGACTCGTCGCGGAGGCAGACGACTACGGGAGTGAGTTGCCCGTAACGCTGGAACGATCCGGCCATGGCCGCCTCGGCGTCGGGATCGGGTAGCCGATAGCGTCGGTAGCGCTCGCCCAGTTGGGCCAGGCTCAGGAAGTGAACATCACCGAAACGCAAGTCAGTCATCGATGGCCTCGTCACCGCAGCCCCAATTCCGAGCAAGGAAACGGGGGACCGGAAGACCCGGCCCGCCCGATTCCTCCTCGGTTCTGGGGGCAATGAAAAAGTAAGTTCTAGGAATGGCGATCTCAAGGACGTGACGACATGACTGGTGTGGCCGGGGGTGGTCCGCCTCGAGGGCGACGGATAGGCCGGGCACCACGGCGGCGTCGGCGTCTGAGTCGGGCTTCGCGCTGGCGAACTCGTCGTAACGCCTGGCGGCATGAGCTGGAACAGAAATGCTGATCAGGAGAACGAGGCGAGGGCAAGAAGAGGACGTAGCACCCAGGCCTGCCGCACGGTAAACCGCAAGATTCTGGGAGAATTTCGTCTGGCGCTGGCCTACGCTCTGGGTACCTGCGGGGATAATCGGTATCGAATCGGAGGTGGTCTGGGCTTCGATCACCGGTAAAGTCGGATCGATGGGAGGTGTTGGCGCCGCCGACTCGGCGAGAGCTGATTGCTGCCGTTGCCGCTCGCGACGACGTCGGGCCTGTTCTCGGCGGCGTTCCTTGCCTTGGATGGTAGCTCTGTAAGTCTGGCCGGCGTACCAGGACCGCCAATGCCCGGCGGCTTCTCGACAAGCCGCGCTACAGTAACGAGCTTGTGGCCGAGGCGGCAGGAACCAGCGTTCGCAATCTTTAAGCAGGCACCGACGACAGCAAGGGTGCCAACGGCGACAGCCGCCTGGTTGACCCGGCGCCAGCGCGCGGGGAAACTCAAATGGGCCCACGGGAGGACTAGCTCCCGAGCGGTCAGGCGGCGGGGAGGTGGTGCTTCCCGCCGCCACTTTGCGCCGACGACGTGAACGCCACTCGTGCACGCTTCGGCGTCAGATACATGCCAGCTTACTTGCAGCATTTCACAAGTGCGAGCGGATGCACTGACATGAAGTGAGGGAAGGCCAGTCCCGCGATCGACCAATCGCGAAACGGCTCAGGTGGCTCTGCGATAATGGCTCAGCTCCTGGCCGCTGCTAACACCCGCCCGAATGAATATCCGGCAAGCACCTGGCGTCCCGGCGACGGCGATCGTCTCCCGACGTGCAGAAAGATCTTCGCTGCGTGCACCGATCGTTGAAAAAGCTGCTTTTTTCCCAAATCCCTCGCACTTCCCAGCCCGAGACGGTAAAGCCGAACCCATAACCCGTTTCTCGCTGACTTCAAAGCCGCGACGCCTACACACCCGGGAAAAGCCTGGCCCGGATCAGCAGCCGGCGCAGCTCGACGCACTCGGGGCCGTTTATCAAAAGGACATCGATGGTCGATCGTCCGATGTCGGTTCGGCCGGTAAGCACAGCGCCGACCCACACGAAGTCACCAGGCCGTGGCGCTGTGGCCTCCGCCAGACCACAGCGAGCTTTGGCGTGGACCAAGTTGAGGAAGTTACCGACGCGCTGGTAACCCTCCAAGAGGGCACGCTCGCCGGGCTCGATGGGTTCCCTTTTGGTTCTTCTCCGCCAGGTCGTTTATGCGGGCAGCGGCGTCGGCATTGAACCGAAATCGCAGCAGCGCGTGTGCAGTCTCGGACGACATGCCTGCAAAGCCAGGTTCGATGACCTGCTCCAGGATTTCGCTTTCGGTATCGAGGGTGGCTTTCTGGCTCATGGTATCAGTGTACCGCCGATCGAAAGGCCACGACAGAAGAATCGGTGCCACCCCATCGGACCGGACACTTGAAGGCAGACGCGCTAATGGATCGCATCTTCGACGCGTTCCGCGCCGCCGGAATTCCTCGCCCGACGCCAAGATCCCGACCGTCCGGGCTGTGGATCGCGTTTGTCTCGCGCAAATCCCCGCACCGGCCCGAACGAGGCCCAGGTCAACAAGGTGAGGTATGCTCAGCGGCTATGCGAGAGTTTCGACAGCGGAGGGTAGAGTCCTAATTGACTGAATTCTCTTGTGCCGATTGGCCCGAATCTTGTGCTTCTATGGTCGTATTAGATTTGGTATTAAGCCATCGATTTCAAATGATGCCCAGCAAGTTTTTGCTAGCTCGTGCCCTTGTCCTTGCCATGTTGCGTTAATTACCCTGAAATTCTTGGTTTGTAAGTAATTAACTGCTGGGATGAAGTCCTTATCAGAGGAAACCAGAATTGCCACATCATAGGCATTCTCCCATGCAAGACCTAAAAGGTCTGTGACGATGTGTCCGTCGATGGTTTTTTCTGCTGCCCTACCAAATGGGGCGTTACAGGATGGACACCACTTGGTCTCGGTGTTGCAGGAACGACAATGGACCGGATGTTCTCGCCAATGACGTTCGGATGTGACTACGCTAAAACCGGGTTGCCTATCTAGAAAGTTCTCAAGCCAATTTCTTAAGTTTGCCTCGCGTCCGGCTTCGTATCCGGCATATACACGAGTTTCTTGGAGTAGAAGTGGCGTAGGGGTAACATTAGCAAGTCGCAAGACGGCCTCCTGGACAAGTAATCCTGGAAGACGTGGCCAATCACACCTTGCATTATTTGCTTTCTCATTTCATGTTATCTGGAAGTTCCAAAAATCGATGAATACTCGTGTATTCATGGAATATTGTCAGAAAAAAAATACGGGGGACATAAGTCCCCCGGGGCAAACATTCGCACCGACATGAGCGCCGGTGCGGGGCAAACATCATATTTAATATATCATAAATTACCGTGCAGTCAAGACAGATTTGTCGTAACTCTAGTTCAGCTAACCCATTTCATCGATTAATCTCCAAACTCCACAATTCACTTTTCACTCCTGCCACCATCGCGGGTGCCGCCAGCAGCGATCCGCTAGGGGTTTCAAGCTGTGCGTGCGAAGTTCCACTCAGGGCAGGTGCTGAGCCCAGTTCGAGAGTGACTATAGTGCGCGATGCGGGCGGCTACCTGGCTGGCTCCAAGTGGTCCGACGGCGGACGGACCTTTGGGATGTGCCGGACGCCAGAGGCAAAGTATGAGGGGGAGATTCAAGCGAAACTCGCCGAACTTCTTTACCAGTCCATCCTGAAGAAGCATCAAAAAATCCATAAGAAGGGAGTCCTTGCAGCTTGTCCGGATGTCATTCTTTTGCTGTGGGAATTCAAGACACCCAGCTTTCTGGCGAGTCAGAGGCAGCCATGGATCGCTCACTCAGAGAAAATGCCTGTCCGGCTGCGCCTTTCCCCGCACGGTTTCATTGTCGATTCCCGACGAAACGGTGGGTGTCTTGCTTCCCTCCCGTTCCATCACTCCGGCCAGATCAGCCTCTCCGATACCGAGATCAGCAACGCCGGGCTCGAACATCTCCACGACGTCGTCGCTGGTCGATTCGTCGATCTGAGCCGGACTCGGATCACCGACGTCTCGTCTCTCTTCGGTAATCGACGCTCAGACCATCCATTGGGCCTCAAGCTATCGGGAAACCGGATCGCGCCCGGCGCGTTTAATTTCCCCCAACCAAAGCTAGGTTGCCCGATGCAGGAGCTGGACTCGGACCAGGGCTCGCCAGTTGGCCTCCACACGATTGAGAATAACGGCCTGGAATTTGCATGACAATTCCGTTGTATTCGCGACCGATCGCTCCATCGGAGAGGCTCCTTCCATGTCTTCACGATTCGTCGCTATCGATGAAGGTCCAGACATCCCTCTGGACCGTGCCATGATCGTCGTGGGCCGTGATCCCAATTGTGACACCCGGCTGGACTCTGCGCGAGTTTCGCGGCATCACTGCTGCATGGCCCGCGAGAGGGACGAGGTCGTGGTCCGCGACCTTGGCAGCACGAATGGCATCCGGATTAACGGCATGCGGGTCGAGACCGGCAGTCTGAGACCTGGTGATGAACTGTCGATTGCTCACATCCGGTTCCGTTTAGAAGGCGAAGAGGATTCCGAGCGGGCCAGCGATCCCGCGATTCGTGAGCAGGATTCCATCCCTGACTCGAGTCGGCCATCGAACTGGATCCGGTCCCCGAACTGGGGCTTCGGCCCTATGCATAAGGGATGAGACCAGGCCCACCATACGCGCGACTCACCGCAGATCGGATCGCGGCCGATTCCGTCGGTTTAGCAGCCAAAAGAAATCCTGCAACCTCACAGAACTGAGCCGGATTCATGTAAAGTCAAATCATACGAAAGGCATTTGTTCCGCGGCTCTCATCTTGGCCGCTCAACCGTTCGACCCGAGATTGAACAACTTCATCATTCACCATTCAGTTTCAGGCCAAAATCCGCAAGAGCTTTTCTCAGCTCTTCGATGGAATGCTCTGAGAGGCCGATATCGCGCTGAAGGTCCACCGCCCTCCGAGCGCAGAGATCTCCGAGCGTCTCGAGTCCGGATCGCTCCAAAGGGTCAACGATACTCGCGAAATGACATCGGGCTTATTCAGGTATTGGTAAGGATCTCCCCAGCCGAAGTTCAGATGGATATCGCCGCGTACGACCGCGTAAGGACTCAGGCCGTCCAGCCTCAAACGGGGATGTTCATTGATCAGGACATCAGGTAATTGATCGCTCAAAACAACCTCCGCCACACAGAAGCTGCGAAGATGATACGAGGCCGTGTCTGGCCGCTTAAGTCATCGCCTCAACCGTAGCCGTTCACCTGGCGTGATACGTGGAATCAGACGACTTTGATCGCCGGCTCTGCCGTCTGGTGCACGAGCGGCGAATTTCCGTCAGCTACGATAAGCAGGTTCGCTCCGTCCTGCGATTCGTTTACCGTGTCGACCTGGGCCGCGACGAATAGCGCATCCTCTACGACGATTGCCTGGTAGAATGAAGCACCTGGAGACAAGGCGCTTTCAGCGTGAGGACGGAAACTGGTCATGTCCGCAGCCGACAATTTTCTGAGCCTCTTTGACGAACAGCGAGGCTACACGTCCGGCGATGGCGAGGTCGGGGTCATCTTCCTGACAAAGAGCGGAACAGAATACCCAGGGAAGCTTCGATTCAAGAACGGGCTGTTAGTGAGTGCAGAGATGGACGGTGCCAGCCCTTGGCGCTACGCGGATAAGAACGCAGCCCGCATTTGCTATCATCAAGGCTCGCTCGGTGGATGGTCCGCTGGCTCGGCGTTAAGGTGCTGGAGAGTGTCCTGTGACGGTGGACGAGGCCGCAGACCGGCTCCGACAACTTGTGCTTGAGGCGGGCCTGGACCCCGCCCGTTTGGACCTCGCCGTTGTCTGGCAGGCGTTCAAGCGGTTCGCAGCAGAGCCGGTGGACGGGCAGACTACGGAACTGTGGTTCGAGGCCGCAGACGGAAACCCGGCAGAGGACTTCACGGCCTGCTTCGACTTCGTCCGTATGGTCATGCACTACCCGGACGATGGGGCCGAGTGGGGCGAGCAGATCACCGCCCGCTTGACCGCCCCGCCGGGCGTGCGACTTGGACGCCGGGGAAACAGCGTCCAGGCCCAGGATGTCGCCGACCTGTCGGCTTGGTTCCAGGCACTTGAGGCGTCGCCGTCTTTCAACGCCGGGCTCCTGTTCGACGGGTGGTCCTTTCAGGTACGCATTGACGGATGCTGACCCAGCCGGCACCAGCGGCTACCCTGTCCTGCGTGAAAAGACCAACTCTGGTCGTGCAAACGGTCTGGGCGAGGCTCTATGGTTGGTCGCACTCAAGTCGTTACCAAACCTCAATATGTGTCAAAATCTGAGAAGTAACTCGAGCTTCGGTATTTCGTGACCGGCCGCTCACAAACTTCGAATTATCAGGATATCTGGAACGCCTACTAGCCTCGATACGCGGCGCGAGATATACTCTTTTATTAGATTTGTGTAAACAAGCTTTTATCAGGCCGGAAACCGCGGTTTAATTTCAGCGGGGGCCCTGGGATGTTTGCCGTTCGGTCGGCGATTATAGCACTCGGTTTAGTAACTTGGCTTACTGTGCCAAGAGCGCCATCGAGCGCTCCGGCGGACCACCGCGAAGTCGCTGCGTTCCGCCTCGATCCCACGATTGTTCGATCAACCGCGTTCAGCCTTCTCCGCACGTCCAAATTGTCTCGCTACACTCCCTGGAAAGCCCGCCCGAAGATGGTCATGGGAGAGTCCGGCAACCTCCCGGACAACGCCAGTTCCGAGCCTGTCCTCTTCCCACACGCGCTGACTTCGTCCACCTCGGCGATCACCACCATGTCTCGCACGCCCGGCCTTTCTCCGCTACGGTGTTGAGCCCTTCGTCCTTCCGGCGCACGTTCTGCGCGCCCGCAGGATTGCTTCCATGCGACAGCGCCCTCGGGTGACGTGGCGCTCGACTGACTTGACGCCACCACGATCGGCAGCGATTGCTCGCGCGCCGACATGATCATCGAGAGCGCGCGATCGCTTCTCACCCTCAACCAGAGGCCGCGATCGTTGCCCGCCGTCCGGGGTGCACCACGCACCAGGTGCCGGAGGAACGGGTATTCAACAAATATTAACGTATTCTGGCGCCTAAATCAGGCGCATCTCAATTGGGTCACGCTCCTCAAAAGAAAGGCACGATTCGATGAAGCATTACGTACGCACATTCTTCGCGATTAGCCTGGCAGGCTGCATACCGCTCAACCAAGCTTTCGCAAATGATCCTCCAGGCAAATCCTCCGCCAAGAGTCCCGCGGCCAAGACTGGGGCTCGGACGTCGCAACAGTCGGCGGACGCCGGTATTCCGGAGGTTAACCTCCTCGAGGCGGCTCGCAAGGGTGAGATCAGTGTCTCGGCCCAAGGCCGGAACGATGGCCGCATGACCGTCTCGATCACCAATCGCACCCGCCATCAGCTACGCGTCGTCTTGCCCCCTGGTATCATCGTGCAAGGCGCCGTCGGACAGATGGGCGGTATGGGAGGCATGGGCGGCGGAATGGGCGGCGGCATGGGCGGCGGCATGGGCGGCGGTATGGGCGGTGGCATGGGTGGCGGTATGGGCGGTGGCATGGGAGGTAGAGGCGGTGGTATGGGAGGCATGGGTAGCATGGGACGCTCTTCGGGCACCATGCCCGCCACGATGGGTATGATGATGCTAGCCCGAATTATCATGTATTTCTGCGGCGACCCCGATAGCTGGGACATGCGCAGCCTGATGATCGGAATGATGGGTATGCGAGGTATGGGCGGCGGTATGGGTGGAGGTGGAATGATGGGAGGCATGGGCGGTGGTATGGGCGGCATGGGTGGAGGCATGCGATCGGTGCCCCCCACTTTGCTTCCATCAGCCGTCCTGGCTCCCGGCCAGACGCGGCATCTGCCAACGCGCTTGGTGAGTCTTTCCGCGCCTGATCCGGAAACGGGCCTGCGGCTTACCCAGGAAGGCGAAGCGCTACAGATCATGGGAGATATTTCCGAAGTCAATGACGACGTACGGGTTCAAAAAGCCCTCAAGCGACTCGCGGCCGGCAAGGCGCCGACGACCCTGTCGCAACTGGTGATGTGGAATCTTGCGGCGGGACTGGACTGGAACACGATCGCGCAGCTATCGCGAGGCTGGTCGAATCGTCACGAGTTGACCCTTGCGAAGGAATTCGTGGACCGATTGGACACGCTGGCAGTGGGTGAGAGCGGCCGTCTGTTCATCGAAGTTGTGGGTTCAGATGAAGCGACGCGAGGCAGCGCAGCCGGATTGAGCAAGGCGCTGGCAGGCAAGTACATTCTGGGTTTGGTAGCCCAGGTATCGGATCAGCTTTCGGCGCGTCCCGAGGGTGCGGCGATTGGTTGCCGTGTGAAGCTGAAGGGTGAAGAAGCGTCGGTAGAGGTTCTCAGCAGTGACGCGTCGGCGTCGAGCTGGGTACGCTTCGGCAAGTTCAATCTTCCGCTGGTGCATGGCGAGGAGAAGTTCGATGCGACGCGGTTCACCGATGGGCTGGCCGAGGGCGTCTTGAATCGCCTGGTCCGGGCGCAGGTGATCAAGGGAGCGACGACTCGTGAGAAAGGGAAGCTCATTTACCAGATCCGGATCGAAAATGCGTCGCCGATGATTCTCAATGGAATCGCACTCCTGGGAACCGGTAGTCCCGACGACGAAGCGCCGAAAGTGCTGACGGGCATTTGCGTCTCGCCGCGGAAAAGCTTGTTGATTCCGGCGGGCGAGCAAGTGGTCAAGGCGCTGGGACTCAAGAAGGGCATCAAGCTGACGGCCCTCGACTTGAGCGGGCTGTGAGCGAACGCCGGCCCATGGCCGCCCCGCGGGTTACTTGACCATTGCCGGCCGCGGGCGGTTTGACCAGTCCGGGCGAGCTCACCTCGCCCGGCCTGGTGCCCACGCCGCCGTTTCAACCGCTGACACCTGCCCTCTGATCGATCTGGCGACGTGCTGGCGGTCTGGCGGCTCCGGCGGCCGCTCCAGCACCTGATTGACGACGGAACGGCAGAAGCCTCCGCGGTCGGTGCCGGGAGGCCGCAGGGGTGGGCTCTTGAAAACCCGCGATCCGACGAGCGGCAATTTCCCTCCGCGGATGTTTGCGCAAGCTTCCCCCCCTTAAAAAGGGGGGGCCAGGGGGGGTGAGGCGCAAGCGATGTCGTAGCCGAGCCGCTGATCCGATCGAATCGCCGCGCGCAAGCGAAACCGAACCCGCCCACCTTTGCCCCCGTGCAAAGGGAGGCCAGGGGAAACAACGCCCAGAGTGCCAGGTGCGAAGTGCTGTCGGTGGTGCGAGAGCGCGACCGCGACGGGCGTCCGCGGGGATTTCAATGTACCGCGTGCCCAGCCCATTGCAGACTTCCACGCGAAGCGCACATTCGGCTCGAATCCACTCGGACTCGCTCGACAGTTCGGGCCCTTCGTAGTCATCTGCTCGGAGCTCATCTTCGCGGAGCTCATCGTCGTCTTCGTCGACTCCGAAAAGTCATCTGCGCCGACGGAAACGACCCGGCCGGCCTGCATGTCGAGCTAGTGGCTCAACCCGGAACCGTAAGACGATATTCAATTCGGGCCCAGAAAAGAGAACTCGGCACATCGCGAATCCGCGGGATTGAACTCTTTGCGAAAAATCAGGTAGCCCTGCTTGCGGAGCAGACTGATGATGTGGACGAAAGAACTCCAGTGTTTATCGTCCCACAAATGGAATTCCACCAAGAGCTGCTTGACAGCCAGTCTTCTCAGTGTCCCGGAAGAGAGGATTTCCGGCAAAGCCGCCATCTCTCCCCCTTCGATATCAATTTTCAGAATGTCTATATGCGTATGGCCCAATTCGGCAGCAAGCTCGCTGAGACGTTTGACCTGACATTTCCGGTCCTCGATGACCAGGTCATCGGCTTTTTCGGGGTCGAGGGAAACCGGTCCCAGACCCACATCATGATACCAGAACCTCCCCTTGCCGACTTGTTGGCCAGGGCAGTACTCGGCAAAAGCACGCTTCACGGAAGGCGTGGGGTCGAAGCAATGAACTTCGCAGCCGTAAAGTCCCGCCGACTCGGTGTCGAATGAGATCTCTGTCCCGGCGCCGAACGAGTAAACCAGGGCCCCGCTTTTCAGAGACTGGGGATCGCTCACCCATTTCCCGCCGTCAGCAAACGCCCCGACGCGATCCATGTTCCTTGCTTCGATGACGGCATCAAAAAGGAAAAGCCGTTCGCACCCTTTGTATCCATCGAGAAACTTCTCCGGGTCTTTCTCGTAGGCTTCCAGTAACTTCGCCTGATCCTCCAATCGCGTGTTCTGAACGTCCTGCGCGGGCAGGCCCTGGTAGAACGCGTTGCGATCAAGCAGGTAGGCGTTCAGATCGAAGATCGCGTCGATTTGCGTCGTCGCCATCGGCAATTGCGTCTTCTTGCGTGCGCCGTGTGCATCGCCTCGCGTCGGCGTGCTCGGCAGAAGTGGTGTGCCCGGCAAAGGTACCGGGTCAGGCCATCCCGTGGAATACAACCAGAGCCCAAGTACCAAGGCACACGCCACGCACGAACCGCAACAGAAAAAAGTGCAATCACGAGATGGATATCCCGTCATATCATCATTCCACAGAATACTGGTATTAGCGCCGGCACGCGTTGATCGGAACCTTGGCCGGACGTGTCGTTTCTGAGTTTACCCCCGGCACTCGGTGGGCTCAAGGGGTCCAGAGCAGTCGAATATCGTCGATTCCTGCGGGCTAGCTTGGCCGCCAAACTCGATGTACATGATGGCCGTGAACCGTGTGGGCGAGCAGAGCGGAATGGCCTGGCTTGATTCGCGGGCGGCACGCTCGAGCGTGAGCCAAACGCTCGCGCGGCCCGGACAAAGCCCCCTCCCTGGAATTAGCCGCGAACACGTCGCGCGGAAGGTTCGTAACCAAGGAAGGAAGCCTGGTTCCGACTCTCATTGGGGGGCGTGCCATGAGTGTTCGTGGGATCTGGCCGGCAACGGGGCCGAGACTGTCACAAAGCTGGCTTCGGGGAATGCTCGTGGGTTATGCCGCGGGCGTGGGGTTTTGTGCTTCAATTGCTGTCATCATGGCCGCGTACGCCTGGTGCACGCACGGTCCGAAGCGCGGGGGCAGACAGCGGCCAACCGGTCGCCTCGAAACCCACACCGGCTGTGGACGCCGCAGTGCCGATCGCGAAAGCCGGCCGTCTGCCAGGTTCCGAGACACAGGTCGAATTGGTTTCTTCCGGCACCGATCCGTTTGCTCTTTCGCCGGGTGCGGTCGCAGCGGCCGCACCATTCGTGCTCCCCGAGAAGCCGTGGTTTGCGCTGGCCGACCTCACGCTTGCGGAACCGGAATCATGCAGTGGTGCCGCGAGGGTTTGCTCCGCCAACCGCTCGCTCGACACCGCGCTCACCTGGGCCAAATCACCCGCGGAGGCCGCCGACAAAGCCAGTCGCGACGGCAAGCTCGTTTTCTTGATTCACGTCTCCGGTAACTTCGAAGATCCCGGATTCACGTGAAACAACGCGAGCGCATACAGGGCGGGCGCCCTGTCAGACCCCAACGTGGCACGATATTTCGCCGCGCACTTCGTTGCGGCACACCAGCAGGTTGGCAGTTTTGAGGTCGTCAATCAGTTTGGCAATCTGCAAAAGAACGGCGGGAACGTGGCGAGCTATTTCTGCACGCCGGACGGCCGGGTCATTCACGGATTGACCGGCCCGGCGAGCGCGGAGGAACTGCTGGCGCAGGGCGCTGGGCGGTGCAGCTCGATCGCGAGGCCCGCGGCAACGCCGTCCAGATTGCCGCTGGACATCGTGAAGCCTGCGAAAGCCTGGAACAGCGCGGAAGTCGTTCGACGCTTGTACAGATTCACAGGCTGCTGGCCCAACAGCCGCTGCCGATGCTGACGGACGTCTATCGCCAGGTCTTCGCAGACATCCTCGGTCAGCCCCTGAGCGGGCCCGAGACTGAGCTCGATGAAGCCGAGCGAGCATTCGCCGCTGCGAAGTGCGCCAAGCTGCCGGTCTTGTTGATCCTGCACGAGGCCGCGCAGACTTCGGATGTTCTGCGTGAGTGGGAACGCACCGTAGCCGGCCACGGCCTCGTCCGGTCATTGCTGCTCGACGCTCTGGCGCGCTGCTATGTGGTGATCGCGCTGCCGAACAGCGAGCTGCCGGCGCTTTCGCGACGGCTAGGCGTCTCGCCATATGCCGCGCCCGATCAGGGTGCCCCGCTCTTTGTCATTACCCGAAGCAATGCCCGCCAGTTGGCCGCCGTTACAACCTGGGATAAGACCGCTGACCTGGCCTACGCGCTCGCAGAGGGGATGGTCCAGGAAGCGAAGGAGCACGACCGATCGGGCCCGCAGTTGCGCACGCTGCTGGCCGCGGTCGAGCCGATCGACGCCGGTTTGAGCAACCAGGTGCGCAAGCTTTTGTCCGAGTCGAGCCGACGATCGGGTTCGCCGCGGCTGGCGCACAACGGCCGCTGACGAAGAGGAGGAGGAGGCTTTACCGATGCGCATACGACAGCGGTTGCACCGGACGCTCGTTGTGGTGATCGGCCTGGTTCTTCCGCCGGTCGCATGGGCGGGACCGGAGATTTTCTCGATGACGCCCGAATCGGGACCGGCTGGTATTCCGGTGCAGTTGAAGGGCAGAGAGCTGGCCACCACGGGGCGTGTCATTTTCGCGATCGACCGCACGCTGAGGCCCGCCCGCTTCAAGGTTATCTCCGACGAGGAGATTGAAGTGCTCGCGCCGGAGTGCTACAGATCGGGTGCGACCGCGACGGTCGCCGTCTTCACCAAAGGTGGCGCGGCGGTGGCGATGCCCGCGACCGTGCAGACCGTCCGGTCGTCGATACAAGGAGCCAACGTCGCCGAGGCCGGCGAAACCTTCTATCACGTGCAGAGCGGTGGCGTCGTGTCGAGCGCCGAGAGCGTCGCGGTGATCGAGAAAGGGGGCGTCGTGGTGCGCAGCACGAACGCAGCCATGCATTTCGTGAAGAGCGGCGGAACGCTGCTGGAATTTCGCAATCGCGCCGGCATCGTCTTTTACGAGCCGGCCGCGCAGCTCGGCCCTGGTGTTGCAAGGCCAAACCAGCGGGCAGCGGTCACGCTCGTCAGGGTTCCCGAGATCACACCGTGCCCGGGGGTCGGACCATTCCGGTATGTAGCTCCGCTTGTACCCGACCTGTCGGAAGCGCATGCAGTCCCACCGCTCATTCGCGGATTCTCGCCGAGCGCGGGCGGATCCGGCGAGATCATCACGCTTACCGGCAAGGGGTTTGCCCGCACGAATGCAGTCCGGTTCCTGGGCCAAGCTGGCGGCTCGCGAACTGCCGGTTTCCGCGTGGTTTCTGACGGCGTGCTCCGCGTGGAAATTCCGGAGCGAGAGACCACGACGGGCCCGCAGCTCCTGGCTGTCGTGACCAGCGAGGGAGTGGCCGTCACGGTCCCGCGGAATCAGACCATCAGTCCGGCCGCTGCCGCCCCGCGTCGCCCTGGGGCGGCGCATCAACGCACAGCCGTTATACGCACAGGCCTCATGTGGATCAATTCCGGCGAGATGGTCAATTCGGTACCAAGCGAATCGGTTTTCATTTCCCCGGGGGGGCTGGTCACGCAGGCCGACCAGAACCACAATTACTTCGTCCAGCACAACGGCAGGCTGGGAGATTCTCGTGCAGACCCAAGCAGCGTTTTCTTCGAGCCCAGCGCGATCGTTCCCGATCGGCTCAAACGCGCTCCGATCGGCGAGATGGCCCGGGTGATCGTGCCCAGCCCGGTGAGCGAGGCGTTTCTCGTGGTGGGTGCGCCGCTTGCAGGTCGTTGACGATGCGGTCCCGATTGTGCTCGCCGCCCTCGACCAAGGGTCGCTGACGAATCCAAACTCCGCCGACCGCCTCACCGCCCTGGGCGTCATCGCGGCCGGTTTCGCAAGCGGAGGGATCGTCGAAACACTTCGGTCGTGACCGATGCGGGAAGATTCTCGATCATGCGGGACGTGGCGGCGCGGCTTACGTGGACCACGGTCTGGTATCAAGTCACTGGCAATCGAACGAGCCAGCCCCAGCTATGCAAACCTAAACCACCGCGCCACTTCTCGAAGCTACGGCTCCTCCTCGCGATCGCCGCCGCGGTTAAATGTCAGTCGAGAAAGACGCTCGGCGGAACTCCAAAGTATTCGGCCAGAACGCCGACCTGCCGGCGCGTCAGCTTCTTCTTTCCGTGAATGACCTCAGAAATCGTCGACATCGGCACGTCGACATCGGCCGAAAGTTTCGCCTGCGTAATACCCCGAGCTTCGATTAAATGACGAAGCATATCCGCATCCGATACGGGAGACATCGGACAATGTTCGGTCTCGTATCTCTCAACGATATCGGTAAGGACATCAAGGTAATCTTGTTCGCCGCGGGAGAGCTTACCCCGGACGATCAACGAATTGATCACCTTGATAGCTTCGTCCAATTCGCGGTCTGATCGCAGATGCCTGAGGGGAAACGCCTGCACGAGCTCGAGGTATTGGTGCTTTCCGTCCTCGTCGGTTGCAGATCGCTTTCTGGCTGCGACGCTCATATCAATCCCCATTAGAATAAAACTGCGAGAGATAATATTTGCATCCCTAACCTGATTCGGAAGCCTTTTTCTCCTTCTCGATTTGTTGGTCGATTTCCTTGAGATCCAGTCTGTCGTATTCCGCGTGCGTGAAAATGCCAAACACGTAGACGATACCATGTTCGTAGTCTATGCGAACCACCAGCCGGTAATTATTATTGCAAATATCAAAGACTACAAATTCCTTCCCAACAGGGTCCGCGCTTCTATACGTGCTCCTCACGTCCTGGGGCTTGGTCCACTCCACACGTTCGGCGACTTTGTACCAAGAATTCAGGGGCGCCTCGGTTTCGGGATGTCGACGCCAGAACTCCCGAAGCGTTCTCTTGGAAAGGACGCGCAATATCGGGCTCCTTCCTGTTATCGCCAGTTAATCGAAGTCTACTTTCGTAAATTGCGAAAGTCAACGCCGCGTTTCGCAAAACACGAAAACGGGAATCGACCGGGCCACTGCCGGCGGAGTCGATCGACACTGGCGATCGCCAGTGTCATGACACAGCTCGAGCTCAGGTCTTTCCCGCCGATCGACTCAGGGCTTCACCCGAGTTGCCGCCCGATCGCCTGAGCTGCCGCCGGTTAAATCCACCCCGCTCCCGGTCGCGCCGAGTTAGCACGGCGCCGTTCTGAACGGCGTGGTCTGCTGACACCGCTCGAGCCGTGTCATGACACCGGCGCCTGAAGCTGCGCTGCGGAATGAATGAATAGGCGATTAGGCGACGCAACGCGCAACCGTGTGCAGCTCGCCTGGTGAGGCAATCCCGACGTTTCGTAAAGGGTCAGGTGCGGCGCGACGGACCGCACGGCGCGGTATCATCGATCCGAGGTCATAGAGCTTCCCCGGGACGCGTAACACGTGTTTGACGAGCGGCTCGCGCGATTGCCGACCCGACAATGATCTCACACATCGACCTCTGCATCGAGTTGGTGGCAGTGGAGCACGCGTCGGCTAGCTTCCCATCGCGCTGCTCACCGAGCTGAACGTGCCGCTGACGGTCGTGGTGAGGTTCGTGACCACGCCGATGGCGGCGATGACGATCAACCCCAGCATCACGGCATACTCGACAGCCGTCGGTCCCTCTTCGTTCTCCAGAAATCGACAGATCAAGCGACCTGCGCACGACATGGTCAGGGTCTCCGAGCAGAGTGACACGCGAGATGAGAGGTCGAATTCGATCGACCTCTTACTCCAAACCCTAGCTCAAGACGCCAGCCAAGACACGCAAAAACAGAAGACTGTTGATTTTCGGCCGCACGCGCACGGAGATGGCTCTGTCATTCCCAGGCTGCCGAGTGGGAACGATCCTGATCCACCTCCGTTTCCTTGGTCACCTTCTTGTTCAAAGCTTGATTGATGACCACAAACCCCGTCAGTTGAGAGACTTCTTCTTCGTGAGCAACACCGGAATCATCTCCTCGAGCTTGCCGCGCACCTTGACGGAAAACAGCTTTCCCTCCGTGTCAACGTCAGGGAACTCGTTGATGATTCGATCCTCGATAGCACCCTTCGTCTTCTCATGGGCCTGAGCCACGAGGGTCGCCAGCATCCTGCCGCCGCGGTAATCATCCGCCGGCGCAACCTTGAAAAAGTCCTTCAGCGCCGCCAGATCCGGCGAGCCCTTCAGCCGGCTCTCGTATAACTTGAACTGCGCTCGAAGATAGGCACCTTCGATCTTCAAGTCTGCGTTGCCGGTCGCAGCGACGACTTCGTCGACTTCCTTGAATAACTTGGCGGCCGACTCGGCGTCGGGCGTGCGCAAGCTTTGCCAGCGCTGTTGCATGAGCGCGGGAATGCGCTCGTGTTTCGGGGCAACCTGGTACAGCTCGAGTGTGAGTTTGGCCCGCTTCTGGTTCGCCTCGCGAACCTTGCTGAAGTGTTCCTTCCTGTAGGCTTCATCGGTGCGCATCTTCTTCTGGTCCGGGGCCGGCGCCTTGAGGGAGTCGAGCTCCGCAATGATCGACTCGACCGGCCGGTCCGCGGCACTCGCCACCCCCGCCGTGACGACCCGGCCAGCGACAATCACGGCCGCGCACACCGAATTCGCGAGCCTGCCCATTTTTCGCCTTCTTTCGCGAGAAGACCGGTCAACCTCAAATACCAATATCGTACGTCGCGCAAGTCACCGAGAAAGTCTGAAGCGTTGTTGGACGCGGCTCTCCGGGCACCCGAAGAGTCGCCGCCCTTCCGACCGGCCGAACGTCTTTGCGCGGCCAACCCGTCAAACGAAGATTGTCGCCGCACTGGTTTCTGGTACTAGCGGGTTGCTCGTCATTCGCTGAAGTGACAGCGGTACTGCACGGGGGAAGGTCGGCATGATCGCAGCTTCTTTGGTGGAACTTCCAGCGATTCCAGGGGACGCTCTGGAACTTGCCGCCCGAACCGAATTGACCACCTCACTTCATTCGCTTCTGTCCATGACTCGCGATGTTTTTCCGGGGTGCTCGATCACCTTACGCGTTGAACGAGACGCCGAGATCGACTCGGAAGAGTATATCTTGATTGAAGTGGATGCCACCGATTGGTCCGTCGAGGAGATGTTTACGGCGAGGAATCGCTGGACCGAGGAGTTCTGCCGCCTCTTTCCCCCAGAAAACTCGGTCATTTTTCAAATCCGCCTGGTGCAAAGCTCATGGCGGGCCGCGATTTTCTTGCGCTGGCCAAGCAACTTGCCTCTCGCGGCACCGAAGCCGAATGCCGATCCGCGGTTAGCCGGGCCTAGTACGCGGCGTTCCACATATCTCACACGCCCGGCACCCGGGCACCCGGACGCTGGCCTCGCTCAGTTCCGGTTCCCTTGCTAAAATCCCACCAAGGAGCGAACCCCATGTCTGTCGAAGTCGCCCTGTCCGAGAACGCCGTCGCGGTACTCCGGTTCGAGATCAAGGGCTGGTCGGCTAAGAATAAGGAAAGCAGGCTGCCTGCGTACCGTGAGTTGGCCGCAGCCGGCATCATGGAGCTGGTGCCAGGGTCGGCGTTGGAATACCGCTTCACGGAAGAAGGGCTGAGGCGGCGGGAGGAACTGCTTGCCGAGGCCCAAGACCGAATCGAGCGCGAGCGTTACGAACCGCCCGACGCCAGCAAGCTATCGCAGGCGGCCAAGGTGTTGCTGCGGCGAATCGTTTCGGGTGAGCGAGTGCAGATCACGACCGCAAACAGGCCCGCGTTCCGGGAGCTCGCGGAGGCCAGGATCATCATCCTGAGACATACATTCGCGAAAGGTGACGAATCGGGCTATCGGTTCACATATTGGGGATGGGAGTCCGTGACCCCGAACGTCTGACGTCTGAAATGGTCAAGCAGTCCCGCGAAGATCCCGACCACAACCGCCGTCCAGGTGAAGGCTCGGCACAGCCGCAAAAACCACAAGCTCAGCCCGTCAGGTGGACCAGGTCCCAGGCCTTCAGGGTTCCGTTGTTGCCGTGAACCACGTGAAGCGGCTCTCCGTCGAGCCGCTCGGTCCTCCCATCGGGGGCGACACGGTAGTCCTTCGGGCTGAGACCCACCAGGCAAAAGTTCCAGCCGGTGGCAATCTCACGCCAGGCTTGGGGGTTGGAACGGCAGTACAAATTCAAGACAGTCTGGTCTCCCCAGTCGGATGACCCACGGAGGGCCGTCGAGTCGCGAAGCCGTTCGGCCTCGCGGAGGTATCGCGCCATCACACGGGCGGTCCCGGCCGCGAACCCGCCGTTCAGGACCGGGCGATCCGTGAAGAGGTCCATCGCCCGTTTTCTCGCATCGGGGTCCCAGATCGATTCCACCCAGCGACGAACGCCAGGGTTGGGGAGGAACGGGACCTGCTCCCGAGTCGTAAGCAACTGGTCCGGGTAGGTCCGCACCAGGTCCCAGAGCGGGCCGAGACGGCCTTGGAAGACGACGTCGCCGGCGTCCCAGTACGCGACGGGAGTCTCTTCGGGCCACCGCGCGACGACCCCCTGGAAGTCGCGGAGCTTCCGAACCGAAGGATGGCCGTCATTGGGGGCCGACACCACCTCCACGCCCGTCGTCGATCGGGCCAGGACACTCTGCTCGCTCGGAAAAAGCCCGTAGCCGACGGCCGTGACCTGCTCGGCGTTGCCCGACCCACGCAGCGAGCGGAGGAATCGGCGTTGGAAGAGGCGGCCGTGACGCCGGTCGAACGCGGCGAGGATGCGCCCGGGTAATCTCGGCCCTGCATCCACCGCCGCCGCGGCCGTGGCCACTGGGGACAGGGCTCGATGCACGTCCGAAAGGCAAGCGGCGCGATGGGCAGAGGACGGCTTGTGCCAGGCTTCAGCCCCCATGAGGTACCCGATTCCGAAGCCCCGGCGACGCAGGTCGTCACAGCAGCACTGGCACTCGCACCGGGTGGGCTCCCAGCGGAACGTCACCTCCTGAAGCCGTTCTCGGCGGAAGAGCGTTGCGCCCATGCCGACGTGGCGGGGGTAATCCCAGTGTCCCCAGCCCTCGCTCATGTCCCCGGCGTAGTCGGCCGCCAGTGCGGCGAACCCCACACGCCCCTTCAACCCGTCCAGTAGCCGAGCCACGCACGTGGGGCCAAGCACCACGTCGTCGTCGAGGCACATAACCCACGCGGCGGCGCCGAGCCGCTTCCCCTCGTTGCGGGCACGGGCGATCGTCACCCAGCGGTTGGTATCGTCCGGATGGCGGGGGCCTGCCACCCGGTGGACCTTTGCTCGCACTCCCTGCTGGCCAAGGGCGGACTGCCAGACGTCTTCACGCGGAGGGGAAAGGTCGCGGCTAAGGAATATCAGGTCCACTTCCGCTGGCAAGGCGACCTCCTCGACCCGAGGAAAACGAGAGATCATCAAGCCGCTACATAAGCTTCACGTCGGGCGGGGGGCCGGCGATCAGCAGCAGGCTCTTCCGCCAGCGAAGGGGCCCAGGTAGCCGCCGGACTCGGCCGCTTCGGCCGCCAGCACCCCATATTCCGCGCGCACCAGTACCGGGGCCGTCTCGGGGACGTAGACAACTGCCTCTTGCGCTTGCTGAGCGGGAAAGAGGGGAACTTCATGAGCAGTCGCAGGCTTCGCCGGCAGTTGACTCTTCGCGGTCGCCAATTCCGCGTGGAGTTCCTCGGCCGTCTTCAGTTCCCATCCTCGCACGTCGTTGTACGACCCGGATGCTGGGCGGAGGCGAACGGCTCGAAGGTAGTCCAGGTTCATGAGCCGGGTCACGGTGTACCTGTCCCCTACTTTCTCGACGATTTTGAGGTAATGCTGATCGCCCGCAGCCGACGTCGGCATCACGCCGACAAAGATCCGGGCCGACGCCGGGAACGGCGAGGGCAAAGCGACGGTGCCCGCCAGCACAAAGTGGCCTTATGCTCGTCGGTGAACTCAGTCGTCGGGATTGCTGTCGTCGGGATTGATTTCTTTGCCAAGACCAGGCTCCTTCGCCGGAGGACCACTTTGCGAATCGCGATGCGGTAATCCTTGCCTCATCAGCCCATTTTGTACATCTTCCCGCGATTGCCAGATCGTGTCAAACAAAAAACGTCCTTCTCAGGCGAATGAATCGAAACCTACTCCGCTCGCGGCTGCGCAAGCGCTAGCGTCCATTGCTTGGCAGGGTTCGCACGACGCGGAACCCCCAGCGGGTCTTCCCATCGTCCGGGGGGCCTTCGTCCCGAAAGGCGCAGCGCGCCTTGTAGGGCGAATCCTCGTACGACGCACCGCGCAGGTAGTGCCAAACTTGGTCGTCCTGCGCCTGCGCGGGCACGTCGGGGATGACGTCGTAGGCGGGTTGTTCGAGGGTGCCCGAGGGGTAAGGATCCTGGTACGCGTGGCGTACATCTGTCGGGCCGTTCTGGCACCACTCCAGGACGTTTCCGAGGGTGTCGAAGAGGCCAAACTCGTTCGGCAAGAGCCGGGCGGGGGGGTAGGTCCGGTCTTTGGAGTTCAACCAGGTCCATGCGTACCGCGAGAGGAACGTGTCCGCCCCGCCGAAAAAGCGGCTCGTGTCGGTACCGGCACGTGAGAAGTACTCCCATTCCGCCTCCGTTGGAAGGCGGTAGCCGCACCTTGCCAGGGCAGCCGCTTCGATCTTGACCCCGCGCTTGATCTCCTTGGGGTAGCACCACTCTTCTGGAGGGATCTTGGCTAGCTCGCTGAGCCAGTTGCAGTAACCGGCCGCGTCATACCAGGAGACTCCGCTTGCGACCGCTCCCGGATCGCCGGCGGCTCGGCCTTCGGGAGTGAACCCGGGCTTATATTTCCGAAACTGGATGACGGTGACCTCCTTTGTCGCGACTGCGATCGAGCGCTCGACACGACGATAGTGGCGCTGCTCGGACTCGGACCGCCCGTCCTCCCCCACGGGTGACCCCATCCAGTAATCGACGGGACCGGGGAGGATCGCGAAGGTGTGCCCATTGGGACCTTCCTCCCAGTACCGGTTTCCGGCGCCGGGGCCCGGGAGCTTGCGCGTCCCGGTGGGGATCACCGGCAGCGCGTCCGGCTTCCAGCGGCGGATGAGGAGCTCGGATGCGGAGTGGACGCCGGGGTCGCTGTCGTCGAGAAAGCTCTGGCGGGCATTTTTGAGGACGCCCGCACGGATCGCCGCAGGAATCTCCTCGACGTGGGTCGTTTCAGCCCATGCGAGCAGGACGGCCTGGCGTTCGGCGGCTTCGAGCTCGGGCCAAGGCAAGCGCTCGTGGAGCACCCGGGGCGCGAGATTCAGTGTCGCGATCGTCTGGATCGTCCATGTGCGCAGGCCCGGGTCCATCTGATGCCGAAGCGCCGATCGCAGCGCAGCGGGCTGACCCAGCACGGCAAGTGCGACAGCCGCCATCGACTGCCGCCCGACGGCCGGATCGTCGCGCGGTTTACCCGGATCCTTGGCGAGCGCCTCGAGGTATTTCAGGCCGCCCTGCTTGTCGCTCAACAGCTCAAGCTGGCGGAGCAGGATGAGCGACGCCCCCGGTTGGCACCTTGTAAACGCAGCCGCGAGCCCGATCGGGTCGGGCGGGTTCGAGAGCACCCAGGCAAGCGCCTCCGCGGCCGAGAGCGCATGACCGGGTCGTACGCTGCGTCGGCGCAGACGTTCCCCAGCTCATCGACGATTGCACGCGCCGGGCCCAGCAGCGCGAGCCACTGCGGGTGCGTGCGGCGGTCCTCCCCGTGCAGAAGGTCACGGACCAGGTCGTCGGCGACCGGCGTCCAGACCTCGTTGCCCAAGGGCGCAAGACCCGCGAGCCCGCAGGCGACGCGGAGCCGGTTCGCGTCCGTCGCCGAGTCGTCGCGCAGCGCGACGAGGAGTAGATCGCTGCGGGCCGTGGCGGGATCGCTGGCCAGCGCGTCGCGAATCAATCCAACCTCGTCCGGGCCGGCCTCGAGTATCCGGGCTCGCGGCGCTCGAGCCCGTTCCACCGTCGGCTGCTGATGGTGCAGCAAGAGCACGGCGTTGGCCTGATGACGGGGAGTGGCCGAGCCATCGCGCTCAACGCGCTCGAGGTCGGCGCGAAATCGGCCGCGCTGCGCGGCGATCGCGGGCAAGAGCCCCCGCAGCGTTTCCGGCTCAGCTCTGATGGCCAGCTCGAGCACATTGCGGGCTCGATCGCGCTCGCGCACGCTCTGGATGCCCAGAGCCAAAGCTGCCAGCAGGGCCATCGCCGCGACGCCGCGAATCGAGTAGTGCCGGCCCGCCGCGTGCATAAGCTGCCGCTCATCGGTCGACCATTCGCGCGGAGGGATGTGGCGCAGGATGCTCACCCACTCGAGCAGCGAGGGGAGCCGGCGCGAACCGGGCCGCTCTCGCCACGACGCCGTCACCAGGGCCATGCGCAGTCGCGCACGCCCCCTCGGGGTCGAGCCATGCTCGCGCTCGAGCCACCTGCGAACTGGGCGAACCAGTGAGTCATGCGCGAGCTGGTAACGCGTCTCGCCGGCCGGCGGCACCGCAGCGTCCGGGCCGGGCGCCCAGCCGTCTGCGTCGGCCACTGTAACCAGCCGCAGCTCGCCGGCGAGCACCCGCATCAGCTCGCCAAACTCGCCTGGATGCTCTGCGTAGCCCGCCTCTGCCGTCAGCTCGCCGGCGCCGCGGGCGCGTCCCGGATCGCCCACGTCGGAGGCGGCAGCAGCTTTTCGAACACCTTCTTCGCCGCCACCGCATGGTGCTTGTACTCGGGTTTCGTGAAGCAGTCATCCAGGAACTTGACGCCGATCCCGTCGACACCCCCCAGATCGATCAGCGTTTGTGGAGTCCACGGACGCTGCTTCACCACTTCCGTGAACAGGCTTAGCCGCATCGGAATCACCCGGCCTTCGGCGTCGGTCAGTCCGGAAACGGCCTCCTGAAGAAAGTGCTCGGCCTCCTCCGTGACCGACTCTCCAGCGTCGGGAAGCTGGCCCAGCGCCCGCCCGAATCCCTCGAGCACCTTGCGGCTGTGCCGGGCGTCGAACAGCTCGACCGCCGCGGCATTCCCTCCCTGCAAGAGCGGCACATCGAGCGCCGTGCATGAATCGCGTCGCGGCCATCCAGAAATCGTCGCGGACCACCAGAAGCGCCTGGACCCGCCGGCCGTCGCACTGTCGCAGCGCCCCGACCAGCTCGGCCTCCGGCTCGTCGGGGTGGGAGTGCAGCCATTGCTCGAACTGGTCGAGCACGATGACCAGCTTGGAAGTCCACCGGCGTTCGGTGTCGTCGCGGAGGATCGCGACCGCGTCAGGCAGGTTCGCATCGCCCGGCAGCGTCGGGGCCGCGCGGCGAAGCTCTTCCAGCAGCCGTGTCTCTGTTCCGGTGGGAGTGGCTTCGAGGTAGAGTGGCCGGGTTCGGCGTTGGTCGAGGCGGGGCAACACGCCCGCCCTGAGGAACGACGACTTGCCGCCACCGGAGGGGCCGTAGAGCACGCCAACGCTGAAGACCTTCTCGCCGTCGGCCGCCTCGATCCGGTCCTTCCAGAACCGGACGGACTCGGGCGTGCCGTCGCCCCTTCGCGGCCCGGGCAAGAGTGCCAGGAAGAACCGAGCATCTTCGACATCGAACGGCCTGAGCCCCTTGGGCACGATCGCGTCAGGCACGATTGGCTCAGGCGCTTGCCGTTCGATCACGCGTCTCAGGTCGTGGGCCAGGTCCGAGGCCGTCAGGTACCGCTCGGACATCGGCCGCGAAAGGCAGCGCAGACAGATCCGCTCAAGCTCCGGTTCGATGGCGGGGTTGTACATGCGCACCGGCCTGGGATCGCGGTGCAGAATCTCCTCGAAAACCTGTTCCTGTTCGGGGCCGGGAAACGGGAGCCTCCCCGTCAGCCCCCGATAGAGGATGACGCCCAGGGCCCAGATGTCAGTGCGGCCATCGAGCCGGTGCGTCTCACCCCGGACCTGTTCGGGAGCCATGTACGGCGGCGTCCCCGCAACGTCGCCCCGGCGCAGCCGCTGGATCTCCTCGTCGATTGCCAGGCCGAAGTCGCAGACCCTCGGCTCACCCTGCGCGTCCAGCAGGATGTTCGAGGGCTTAACGTCGCGGTGCACCACGTGACTGGCGTGGGTGTGGGCGTGGTGCAGCGCCTCGGCCACGAGGGCCACCAATCGAATCAGGCGAAGGACCGGCACGGGGCCGGCCTGGAAGAGCTCTTCCAGCGTTCTCTCGCCGTCTCGCCCCTCGACGTACTCGAGCACGATGTAGCCGTCGACTCCGATCCCCGGCTCCCCCGGTGCGACGTACTCGTAGAGCTTGACGACACGCGGGTGCTCGAGCGCCTTGATCTTCTCGGCCTCGTGGGCCAGCGACATCAGCCGCAGCCGACCGGTAGGGTCGCCGCGCCGGGCGACCTTGATCGCCACGAAGCGGCCGTCGCGCTCGTCGCGCGCCTTGTATACCACGAAGTTGCCCCGGCCCAGCTCCCGGATTACCTCGTATGGGCCGATCCGCTCCGGAATGGTCCCGCTCGCGGAATCGGCCGGCCCGCGAGGCTCACCGCCTGGCGCCTCGACAGTCGTCCCCAGGTGGTCGGGCAGCGTGAGGTCCGCCCTCGCTTGGGTCGTCGGAGGCGGCCCCGCCCGGCTCTCCTCGCCAGGCGCCGGGTCCCCGAACACCGTGTGGATCACATCGGTGTAGGCGTCGTATCGTTCGAGATACTCACGGCGCAGGGGCGAGTCGCCGGCTTTGCGTCGCAGCGCCAGCTCGACCTCGAGCAGCATCTGAACAAGCACCGTCAGCTCCGGCTCCGTCCGCCCACTGACGTACTCCTCGATCCGGGGCTGACCGCCGGAATTCCAGGCCCGTTCGAACGCATCGCGGACGGTGGTAAGCTCGTCTCTGATCGTTGATGGGAGGGATTCAAAGGTCATCAAGGCAACTCCCCCGTCGAGAAAAAGGTGTCAGGAACCTTTTGTGGCGTTCGATTCAGTCACTGGCAGCCGATAGCCCTGGCGCACAGAGCAACCCGAAAATCGCCGCCGCTGGCGCTGTATTCTGGTGAATCGTGAACTCACTATTAAGCGGCGAGCATCGGTTATCAAACCATCGCTCATTGCCCGGCCACGAGTCGATCGGTGGATACACCGTCTTGAACGGCCAGACCACATCCCACGGCCCCTGGCCCACGTCATGGTCCGGGCGCCACGGGCCATACGGGATAATTCCCGAATGTGGCCGCCCTTTGCCGTTGTACCACGCGTCCATGTGAAAGACCTGCGCCGGATGACGTGGCCCCAGGCCTGTCGCCCACGTCATGTTCGAGCGCATTACAGCCAAGGAAGTAATCGCACGTGGTCTCGAGCGCGGCGAGATAACGTTTCGCCCGCGCCGGGTCCGATCGCCGCGACAACGCATGAGCAACGCCGAGCTGGAGCACCATGGGAGTTGTCTGCTGTCCCACCAGCATCGGCATGTACCAGTTGCCGCCCCACCGCAGCGCCCGCTTGCCGGCGACCTCGACAATCGAGTCGGCCGTGAAGAGCACCGCGGTTCGCATTCGCGCAAGCGCCGCCGCCTCGGGCTTGCCCGCGCCGCAGCCAGTGCGTAGAGCTCGGGCCCGTACTGGCTCTCGTCCCAGAGCCCCGTTGTGGGCGTGATGTCGGCCGTGTCTTCGAGAAACTGCGTTTCGTAAGCCTTCTCGCCGGTTTGGCGGAAGAGCGCCGCGGCGGCATACGCTCGAGGAACCTTCAGCGACGGCTGCCGGCTGAGATCACCAGCACGCGTGTTCTTCTTCGCCCACGCAAAAGCCTCCCGCGCCTCGGCCGTCCAGTCGATTCCCTCAGGGTCGGCAACCTTGGCCAGTTTCAGGCAAAAGGCGAGCTGTGCGGCCACACCCGCATAGCGGTACGTTGACCACGGGTCCTCACCCGACGCGGCCCACGTGCGATTGACGTCTTCCCACGAGCCCTGGCCAACCTTCTTGCCGTCGGGCAGGGTTTTCTCATCATCTCCGAACGCGTCGCCCGCGATGCGCAGGCCGATGCCTCCCGTACCGTAGCCCTTGCGCAAGAGCTCGTGCCGCAGCCGATGTCCAAACCGCGGCAGCCACGCGGCCTCGTCGATCAGGTCGGGAACGCCGTTGCCGCTCTCAGGGATGTTCAACTCACTATCGCGGAAGTTCCGTGGGGCCAGCTCATACGCCAGCAGCAGCTCCTGGGCGACCCGCAGATGCGTTTCGTAGCTGTCCCAGTCTCCCGCATCCTGGTACCAGCCGGCCGACTCGATGGGTCCCTTGGAGTGCGCCAACAACTCGGGTGCCACGCCTCCCTCCGAGCCCCACTCGGTGTAGCGCACGGTCGTGTAGATCAGCTTGCCGGCAAACCCCGGCGTGAGCTTCGGGTTGTGCGGCGCGGGCCGGGTGAACTCTGTATAGGGAGCGACCAGCGCGATGCCGCTCCGGTTGTGATAAAGCGCCCGGGCGACTGTTTTGAAGGCTACGCGATAAACGTCCGCGTCGAGGCGGAACGGGAACGAGGCGCCGATCCCGTCAACGGCGACTCGATACTGTCCCGGCCTGGCAAACGACGAGAAATCACATTCATAGACGTCGGCTTTCAAGAAGTTGCCATCTGGTGGCGAGTCGCTCTTGTGAAACGTCTCCTGGCCGCTCGCCGCAGCGCGAAACACCAGCTTCCCCGTGAACGCAGGCTTGCCGGTCGCCTGGTCGATCAGTCGAAACGGCCGGCCTGCGTACGGACCAAGGTCGAGCGAGCCTCGATCTCCCTTCCAGTGGTAAACATAAGCAAGCTTCTGGGTCGCTGCCGGCACATATCCGAGAAGGTTCACATGCACGGCCTCGGATCGCACGTTTGCCTCGTCGAACTTGAGCGTCCATTTCCGGCCGTTCGAGGCGAGACTGCCGATGTCGATCGTGTAGGTCTTGCCGTGAGCCATGGGCCTCTTGAGCTGCAAGTAGAGCCAGTGCTCGTTGGCGTGGTCGGGCCGCGTGTTGACCGCGTGGCCGTTCTCCCAGCGGTCGACGAACCAGGCGAAGTCCGTCCCCTTGCTCTTGCGGCCCACGCTCTCGGGCGAACGTGGCCGGGCATAGGCCGGGTCGTCCGCGCTCGTGATGCGATAGCTCTCCGGCCGGCCCGCGGCGGCTGTGTCGAGGGGGCGAGCGACGACCCGTTCATCAGTTCGCGGCTGGCCGCGCTTGTGGTGGACGACATGGCCTTCGTCGAAGTGCAGCATCAGCACCCGATCGACGAGCGGCAGAACCTCGACGAGCTTGGGTCCAGGCGGTTCCTCCGCTTGATGAGCCTCTTTTTCACGGCTCTGGCGCACGAGGCTGGCGCCGGGCGGCCGATACCCAGCCGAGACCAGTGCCGGGTCCTCATCCGCCGTGAGCGATTTGAATGTCTCGACCGCGCCGGCCTGGCTCGCGCACGCACGCCATCTCCGCCGGCCAGGGTCAGATCCAAGACGCCGAGCGCGGCCAGTCCGGTGGTCGCGACCACGCAGAGGAGGGCGAGCACGCAGGGGTAGTTCGATCCGATTCGCGCACGTGTCGACCCTCAATCATCGCCGCGTCGTCATTCTCGGAAACCGCATGACAAGGCCCTCATCCGATGCGCTCAGCGTACACAACGGTCCGGCAAAATGCACGCTCGCGACGACGTGACACAGTGCCAGTTGCACATCAACTGCGTTCACATGAAACTCAGATCGAAGCCCGATCTTCGCCATTCGCTCCGCCAACGTGCGTCCCTGTCTCGCCTCCAACATTCGGCATTGACGCGCAATCGCAGCCGATATCAAAAAAAAGAATTTAGCGTTCGCAGTTCGTCGAGGAGCACGAGTACGATCACATGGTCAACCGAAGGCTTCCTCGCGGTGCCGGCCGCACGCGGCTGACTTTGCGATCGGGCTTCCGGAAGGGGCGTGCGCTGGGTCCGCGACATCGCTCCCCGAAGTTGGCAAGGAGAAATGAGACGCGGTCCAGCGGGTCACGAGTTCCTGCCGGCATCCGCGTTAGCCGTTCACGTGTTCATACTCTGTGCCTCAGCACGATCTCGGTGTTACATTTTTCTGAAGGACAATTCGCAATGAACGCAGCCAGGTCCAGCACCGAAAAGAATCGCAATCGGCAAGATGAAGCTCGCACGGTTGGTCGATCGCAGCAACGGCGTCGTCGCAATGCCGGCTTCAGGCTGGAGTTCCTCGAGGAGCGGGTACTGCTCACGCAGCCCGCGGGAACGACCACTATTACGAGCATGCAGCCGGTCCTGCCGCTCGGTAGCCTGGTCTATGAAAGCACGATCGACAACACTCTCTCGAGCTCGAGCGATACCGACACGTACGACCTCACGATCAATCCTCAGCAGACCCTGGGGGTGATCGCGACCCCGGTCAGCCCGGGGTTGAATCTGACCATGACCCTGATTTCGCCGGCCGGGCTCGTGATCGGCACGGCGACTTCGCCGGCTCCGGCGGCATCCGACCCTCTTGCCAGGCGTTCAGAGTTCGAAAGGAGGCACCTACGAGATCGTGATCAGCGGCGGGCCGGGAGAATACACGGTCGAGCCGGTGCTGAACGCGTACCTCGACCCGGCACCCGAGAGCGGTTTCCCGAACAACTCAATCGCCTCGGCCACGGCCATCGACCCGTACGCCAATAACTTCGCCGGCAACGAAAGCCGGACGGCCGTGCTGGGCGACATTCCGTCTGCGCAGGGCTCACCGAGCTCAAGCAGCCCGTTTTACTCGTTCGAGCTCAACCAGGGTGAGAGCACCTCGATCGCCCTCCAGAGCCTGGGTGGTGAGAATGGTTCGTTCACGCTCCTGGACGATGAGGGAGACGTTATCGGATACAGCAGCCAGGACGCGTCCAACTACACTGCCGGGCTGAACAACTTCGTGGCACCCTACGACGGAACCTTCTATGTTCAGATCAGCGGCGAGCCCGGTGCCAAGTTCAACCTGGTGGTGACCCGCGGGGCTGATTTCAACACCCAGCCCGCCAACCAGTACCCGAGTGCCCAGGACATCACGGCAACCGAGCTGTCGGGCGACAAGAAGCTGGGCGGTGTGCTGGGTTATCTCCAGAGCACGAGCGGCACCGACTATTACGCAGTCAACGTGAACGCCCGCGACAACTTGGCGTTTACCACCACGACTCCTTCCGGCGGACCCGGTCAGTTCGGCAACACCCTGGACACCGAGCTGTTGCTCTTCGACGCGAACGGAAATCTCGTGGCTATCGCCGCCGGCAACGCCCCCGATGGCCGGAACTCGGTGATCGACTTTACGGTCCCGTCGGGGGACGCAGGCACCTGGACCATCGCGATCACCTCGCCGGATGGGACCTCGGGCGAGTATGGCTTACTGGCCACCGGCGCCACCGGTGCGCTCTCGCCCTTCTATGTCACGGGAACAACCCCCGCCTCAGGTGCGCTCGTCCAGCCGCCCACTGACATCACCGTCACCTTCAACGACCCGGTTGATGCGGAGTCTCTGACCCCGGGTGAGCTGGAGGTCAATGGCGTCTCGGCCACCGCGGTCACGCTGTTGAATGCGAACGCCGTCGAATGGTCGGTGCCGTCGAGCGGCTTCCCGACGGGTGTTGACCTTCCCAACGTCGTGACGATCGGTGCCGACGCCTACGGCGACCAGGTCACCACGGTGAGTGGCCAGAGCCTCACCCCTTACAGCTACACGTTCTTCACGACCAACGTGGCGCCTGTGATCGTCAGCTCGTCGGTCAACGGCGCAGTCTTCTCGCCGGCCCCGGCCGATGTGAAGGAGGTCGTCACTTTCAGCCAGGCGATGGACACGTCGTTCACCTCGTCGTCGAGCTTCGGCCTGCACGGCAACTACAATGATGCCTCCTACTCACCCGCGTCGTGGAGCTGGGATTCGACCGGCACGATTCTGACCATCAACTACGACAGCCTGCCCAACGACACCTATTCACTGACGCTTTACGCCAGTGGGTTCGAGAGCCAGGTCGGGAAGACGCTGTCGAGCAATTACGTCGCTTCCTTCTCGGTCGCGGCCGGCACGGTGGCCTTCTCAGGAACGTTCCAGGCGGTCGATCCGCTGGGTTCTCTGATCTACGGCGACTTCCGAGAGCCCGGTGCTGGTGGACCCAACGGATGTCGATGACCTGACCGTCAACCTCGATGCGGGCGAAACGCTGACGTTGCTTGCTACCGCACCCGGGTCGAACCTGGATCTCGAGCTCACGGTCCTCAACCCGAGCTCGCAGCAGATTGCATCGGTGTCGGCTCCCCTCCCGGCGCGAATGCGGAGATCGAAACGGCCCCGATCTCAACCACGGGTACCTACACAATCGCAATTCGCGATTTGAACGGGACCATCGGCCAGTACGCGATCGAGGCCACGCTGAACGCGGCCCAGTTGGGTGAGTTTTCCAACGACACAATCGCAAGGGCTCAAGACCTCACGGGCACTTCCTACGTGCTGGGAAGCGGTGGTGCCGATCGGCTGGCCGCGGAGGGAAGCCTGGAGGGCGGCAATAATTATTATTCGTTCTCGCTCACGCAGCGGGAGACGGCGACCGCCGTGGTCGAGAGCATGAGCAGCGAGGCGGCCCAGATCAGCATTGTGAACGGGAATGGCAACGTCCTGGCCACCGGCGCAACCGGAGCGAGCAACGTCAGCCAGTCGATCGAGGACTTCGTCGCCCCGTCGACGGCCACTTACTACGTCGAGATCAGCGGAAATGTGGGTATCGATTATAGCGTGGTGGTCACGCGCGGCGCCGATTTCACCCTCCAGCCCCATAACTCATACGCGACGGCTCAAATCCTGACCGGCTCGGATGGCGCGCTCGGCTACCTTGCACGGACCGGTGCAGGACCAGATGAGGCGGCGGCTGACTGGTACTCCGTCGATGTCCAGGCCGGGCAGTCGCTTCTTGTCCAATCCTCGACTCCCTCGGATCAAGGCGGCCAGTTCCCCAATACGGCCTCGCTGGAAATCTCTCTGTACGACACCTTCGGCAATCTGGTCGCGCAAGGGGTCAAGGAAGCCGACGGCCGCAATGAGTCGCTATTCTATAGCGCCCCGATCTCCGGCAACTACACGATCGAGGTCAGTGAAGATCCAGGCGGAGCCGGCGAGTACTTCCTCCAGGTGAACACGCCGTCGTATCCGTCAGGTGGGATCACGGGCCTGGTCTTTAACGATCTGACCGGCAGTGGCAGCTACGTTCCCGGCGACCCTGGCCTGCAAGGCTGGGAAGTCAACCTGTACGACTCGCACGACGATATCGAAGGCTCGTTTGTCACCGGCGCGAGCGGAGATTTCTCCTTCCAGGGGCTGGATCCGGGAACTTACATCGTCGCTGAGAACGTACAAAACGGCTGGACACAAACGGCTCCGGCAGGCGTGGGCACGTTCACGGTGACCGTGACCGCCGGCAGCGTTGCGTCCGGTCTCGATTTCGGCAACTCCAAGTTCGTCACCGTCACCGGCAAGGTCTACAACGACCTGAATGGCGATGGCACTCAAGAGTCAAACGAGCCGGGACTCTCCGGCTGGACCGTCAACCTGGAAAACAGCCAGGGTACGGTGCTGGCCTCCAAGGTTACCAATGCGAGCGGCAGCTACTCGTTCAGTGCCGTGGTTGGCGGTTCGTACCAGATCGCGGAAGTGGTGCCCTCGGGCTGGGTGCAGACTCAACCGCTTTATCCGACGAGTTACAGCTTCACCGCGCAGAGCGGTCAGAACGATAGTGCAGAGAATTTCGGCGTCCACGCTTCGCCGGCATTGTCACCGCGCGCCGTGATCGACAACGGTGAGCCGGGGTATGTCGAGACGGGGACGTGGAGCACGGTGCCTGGTGGGTTCAATGGGACCAACCGAGTGAGCCAGACCACCACCAACGGCCAGCAGCCCGCGGCGACCGCGTCCTGGACGTTCACGGGTGTGCCCTCGGGTTCTTATGATGTCTACATTACCTATGCTGGTACGAGCACCCACAACACAGCGGCGCCGTTCACACTTTACAATGGCCAGTCGAGGCTTGGCACGGTGGACGTGAACCAGTCGATACTGGTGACGCAGACCCAGGGTCTCGCGCAGGGAAGCTATGGCGGAGTGGGCTGGGTCGATCTTGGCAAGTACTCGATCACCGCGGGCACGCTCGAGGTTCTGCTCACCTATCTGGCACCGGCCCGCTCTGTCGATGCGGACGGCGTGTTGATCGTGCCGGACGCCTCTGCCGCACCTGCCGCGCAAGCCGCGCGTCCGGATGTGAGCGCCACTGTGAAGGCCTCGAGCCTGGAAATCGCTGTGCTCCACCCGCGGTCGAAGCGATCAGCTTCGCGAAAGTCCGCCAAAGCGATCGCGATCAGCGGCCTGACTACCCGGCGCCGCTTCGAGTGATCTACAACCAGGGCTCGTCGAAAAAAGGTGTCAGGAACCTTTTTCGAGATAACCCGAAGTCCGCTCCTTGAACTGCTTCTCACTGATCTTGGCTCCCCAGGTCGCCGGGATTTTCACGAGCCGCTTCACCGCCCGCGCACCCATGATCGCGGCGACCATGCCCCGCTGTTTCGCCTCGTGGTCGTCCATCCCGTTGACCAGCGCATGGGCGTAGGCATAGGTGGCAAGTATGTCAAACTTGCCGATGGAGACGTCGCCCTCTGATCGCGTCTTTCTCATCAATCATCCCCTTCCATCTCGACGACTCCCTCGTCCAGCATGCGCTTGGCTTTGCGTGCCAGCTTTTCTCGAGCGAATTCCTGTTCCGGGGAGAGCACCCCACCCGGAATCTCCTCGAGCACCCGCAGCGCAGCCACAGGTCGCTGGCGGTCGCGAATCAGGATTTGCGCGAGTTTAAGTCTCATCGTGGAAGACTCCTGCGGAAAACAGCGGCAGTGCTCGCGCATCAGGCGGATCGACGCGGCTTCCGCACCGTGCGCATGCAGTGCCTTGATCAGCGCATAGAGTTCGGGCTGACTGGGCCAATCGATCAAAGTCCGGGCTGACCTGTCGAAAGCCGCCAGGGCGCCGGAGATGTCTCCGTCCTCGATCAACGACTCGATGCGCCGCACCGCCGCCGCCGAGCGCTCATCGGGATTGAGGCTCGGCGCGTCACCGCCGTCCTGACGCGCGCGCTTGGACCGCTTCGCCCGGGCTCTCGCCTTGACCGACGACCGTTCAACCATCCTCTCGCGATCGAGCCGCGCACCGCGCTTTTTCCAGTCACTGGCAAGCTTCTGTCGCTTCTTCCAGAGCGAGAAAACGTCCCACTTCTCACAATCGACCAGACGAGCCTTGAGCATGACGATCGCCACGACCGCCCCCCAGAACGCACCGGACAGATGGCCCAGCTCCGTGATCATCACCTTGCCCTGAAGCGATCCCCAGAACACCAGCCCGCAAAGTTGTTCGCCGATGTAGAAGAGCGCTACGGTCGTGTAGTAAAAGTCCCACTGAAACACATAGGTGCGGAATCCGAACAGAAGTATCGCGAGACAGTTCAACTCGTTCCTGGGCGCCCAGACCATGCAGACGGCGAGCAGTCCGTAGACCACCGCCGAAGCTCCGGCTGCGTGCGCGCGCCCAGGCCCGATTTCATCAGGAAAACCTGAGTAAACGCCCCGTGCAGCGTTCCAATCGCCAGATACATCAGTAAGTACTTCACCGCTCCGAGCTTGCCTTCGACGACGATGCCGAACGCCCAGAGGAACACCATGTTCCCGGCCAGGTGAACAAGCCCGTAGTGCAGGAAGTTGTGCGTGACCCACTGGATCGGGTGCAGCCGCCCGTCGCCGATCGCCAGGGCGTAGCGATCGAAATTCGAGACAGGCCCCGCGTGCTCGACCACGTTGCCTTCCTTATCCAGGGCCGGTGCACTTTGCACCGCCGGGACAACAAAGGCGAGCGCGACGTTCAGCACGATCAAGCCGACTGTGGCATATGGCCAGTGATAAATTGGAGCGTCGGTGCCCGTGGGAATGATGATCATCGTCAGAAGGCTCCGAACCGCACTCGGGCCGCGCATTGACTCGGCGATATGCCGGCGTTACATTCCAACCCGGTCCAGCGATAAAAGCAATTCGTCCCAACATCGGCTGGATTCAAGCTTCGATTACCATGTCGCTTCGCTGCCCGGAACGGTGAGCTTGGCAGCAGCGACTCCGGAGGCATATCCTTTGCGCACACAATCGTTTCCGGTGGATCTCCCGCGTATGGATGTTGCCCGTGCTATCGGGCGTCTTGGGATGCGGCGGAACGGTGCCAGCGCCGACCGCGCTCGTCCCGTACAACTCCCCGGACGGGCGGTTCTCCTGCGACTATCCTCAAGGCTGGGAGGTCGCCGGCGGCGGCAAACCCGACCTGCCCTATTCCTCGACGAGGTTCACTTCAGGCAACGCAGAGATCCGCGTCGACACCGACGTTGCCGGCTCGCTCTTCGGCGATATTGCCAAGGCAGGCGGGGCAGGGGCCGGTGGCGATACCGAACCGCCGGTGGCCAAGGTGCATCCGCTGGGGGTCCGCCACATGAAGCAAGAGTTCAGCAACTACACGGAGCGGGAGGCGACGAGCTTCCAGTCCAAGGGCTTGGGCGAAGGGCGAAAGGCCATCTTCATCGCCGACGGTTCGCTCGGGGGCAAGACCTACGGCTACCGCGCCACGCTCCTGACCGGCGACCGCCGGGTCACGATCCTCACCTTCTGCCCCGCGCCCAACTGGCAGATTCTCAAGCCCACCTTCGACAAGATCATCTTGAGCCTCCGCCACGCCGGGGGCTAATAAAGGTGTCAGGAACCGTTTCCAGAAAAGGTGTCAGACAACTTTACCGCGGCCGCAATGAAAGCGAAGTGCAGCGTCGCAATATGACGAGGTTGATCGTTGGCGAATAGTCGCCGGCCTGATAGTCTTCGTTGATGGCTGGTTGCGACGTCGAGAAACCGGACGGAGACCATCAGCATGCCGCTACTGGAACAGCAAGCATCCAGCATGGGAGAAGTATTCACCGCCGTTCGGGAAATCATCAAATCTTGGTCTTCTGCCCAGCTCAATCGAGAAGAGATTTGGTTTCGGGGGCAGCCCAAGCGGCGGTTTCAGCTCGTGCCGGGGTTGTTCCGGCCCAGCGAGGGGGCCGAGCCCTACGAAGAGTTCTCGCTCTTCGAGCGATTCAAGGCGCTGGGGGCGTTCTACACGCCTCGGCAAATCTTTGACGACTGGGAGTGGTACTTCCTGGCCCAGCATCATGGTCTGCCCACCAGGCTGCTCGATTGGACCGAGAGCCTCCTCGCAGCGGTTTACTTTGCGATCTCGGATGCGATTCACCTTAAAGGGTCTCTCGTCATCGAGCATGAGGCCGGAAGTCCCCGCGAGAAAGCTGTGTACGACGACGACTCGCCAACGATCTGGCTGCTGGACGCGGGAACTCTCAACCGCTTCGCTTTCGGTGAGGGTTTCGACATGGCGTTTTCAGTCGGAGGGAAGCGAACAGCACGTTACTTGCCTCGAGCACCCGCGATCGCCGATCGTCAAAATCGTTACCCGTTGGGCATAATGCCCGTCCGAGCCAACGCACGCATTGTCGCTCAGCAGGGCCAGTTCACGGTTCACGGGCACGATCAATCTCCAATCGACGACCTTTATGCGCGCGATCCAGACGGGTGCTTTCGCCTCGCCAGAGTCGTGCTGGATCGCGCGAATGTCGCCCACCTCTGGATGGAGCTTCAGACTGCCGGAGTGACCCGGCTTTCCCTTTTTCCAGACCTGGACCACGTGGCAACCCATGTCAAATGGTTCTGTCAAGTGCCCCTCGCCAATCTCACCCGGAGGCAAGAAGCCATGAAGAATCTGTACCCAGAGGACACGAAATCTGCAATCTCGACAGCCCGCCCGCCATCCGGTGCAAAAGGGGCCAAGAAGCCCGTCGGTAAGCCAGGTAAGCCCCGACCCAAGCTCAAACCGCGGCGGCCTTGAAGCACCCGGATCTCTCCGCGCTCGCATCCGCGGTTCTGCCAAGTGGCCTCGCCAATCCCACCCGAGGGCATCTCGCCATGAAGAATCCAGATCGACAAGACGCGAAATTTCCCCCCATAACATCGAAACGAAAATCCGCCGCAAGAGCCGCAAAGAAGCCCGTGATCAGGCCGATTGCCCCACCCAAGCCTCCCAGACCGGAGAAATCCGTTGCGCAGCAGCGCCGTGGTAGCGCTGGCGGAGGTACGAGCTTGCAAAGTGCTGAGGCATCCACTGCAAGAGCCGCAAAGAAGCCGATCAAGAAGCCCAAGCCCCCGAAAGCGGTTTCAGGGGCGGCAGCCGCATGAAGATTTCGTAGTTGGGGAAACGATCGCGGCGCACCTCATCCGAGAGATTGCCCACGACGACTCACACGCGCTGCCTTCACTCACGGTTTCGGCTTCTGGGTCTCGGCGGGCGGATCGATCAGGCGTTTCAGCACGATCAGCGTCCGCCCAGAGCCCGCCGGCGCGGTGAGCTCCTCCGGGTGGTCCTTCTCCTTCCCGAAGCAAACGGTCGCCTTCACCCCGCGCTCCTCGGCCTTCCAGAAGCCCTTGAGCCGGCCGGTCTCGTCGCTCTCGAGCTCCAGCAGATGGGAATTTCGATCCGACGTATACCGGAAGGCCATCTTGATCAGGTCGCCGTCGAGCCATTCGATACTGGTTTTGGTCACATTCCAGCGCGTGCCTCTGTCCTTGTCCGCAAGCGGCCTGCCGTCGGCCGCGACCGACGAGATCGCCCAGCTTCCCTCCAGCAGCCTTCTCCTTGACTCCCGCTTGTCATCCGCCGCTCGCCGTTTCAACACAATCAGCACCTGCCCGGAATCGGCGTCGCCCGAGAACGCCTTCGGCCGCGTGGGCTCGTCACTATTCCACTTCTTGCTCACGCAGATCATGAGCCGGTTGCGGCTCACGCGGTAGATCGCCTCATGCTCGAAAAGGCCTTGAGCTCCGTCGCGGCCGGTGAGCGATCTCGCCGTCTGGATGTCGCACGCCTTGGGCTCGGCGTCCGGATCCAACTTGGTGACGTGCCACTCGGCATAGAGTCGCCCATCGAGGAAGAATATGAACCAGTCCTTGATGACGTGAAGCTCATCAAACCCCGCCTCGCCGGGGCCGGCTTTTCCGACCAGACCGGGGGGAGCGCTCGGTCCCTTGGGCTCCAGCCGCAGCCCGGCGTCTTCGACCGAGACGACATCCCAATTCCCGTTCAAATCCTCCCAGTCGCCGCGACTTGCCTTTTCCTTGGCCGTTTCCTCCCCGGCGACCGGCTTCGCCTGGGCGGGTGCTGGTGCCGGCCGCTGGCCCGCGCTGGTGGACGCGGTGACCAGGCCCGCAGCCGCGGTTGCGCAGCCCAGGACCAGCACGGCGGCGAACATTCCGAGCTTGTCCCAGAACATGGATCGAGCCACGCTGTTCATCAGCGCCATGGCCGATGCCGATGCCGACGCCGTTGCACCGGTGACCGCATTTCCGGCGGCGACGAGGGTCGCGATCTTGGCGGTCGAATGGACGAGAGTGGCTGGGACCGCAGGATGGGCAAGCGACGGTGCCAGCGGCGCGGTCAGAAGCGCTTGGGCCGAGCCCAGTCCGCGGTGGCTCAAGCGGTCGCGAAGCCGGTCGCGGCCGCGTGCCAGCCGGCTGCGGACAGTTCCCACCGGGCAGCCAAGCCGCGCGGCAGCTTGGTCGTGGGTCAATCCTTGCACATAGCAGAGCACGAGCGGCGCTCGAAACGAAGCCGGCAGGCGGTCCAGCTCGTCGTCGAGCAGGTCACGCAGCGCGGCACGATCGGTTTCGAGGCCGGGCGGCTCGGTTGTCGTGTCTTCATGGACGGCAGCGCGGCGCTCGAGCTCGCCCCGCCGGGCGGTGGTCCGCCGGGCACGCAGCCGCGGTGTGGCGAGCGACGCGGTGCAGCCAGGCTCCGAGCATCCCCGATCCCCGGATCGTGCCCGCCTTGCGGGCCAGGATCAGAAAGGTCGCCTGGAAGGCGTCGTCGGCATCCTCGGGGTTGCGCAGCAACCGCCGGCAGACTCCCATCACCATGGGTCCGTGCAGCTTGACGAGCGCCTCAAAGGCCAGCTCGGCCGTCGCATCTCGTTGCGTGCGGAACTGCTCGAGCAACTCTCCGTCCGAAAGCCCAGTGAGTGTGCCGGTGTGGAACAAGCGGTCGCTGTGACCGCCAACCCGCGATTGCGCTGTGATTGCCACGAGATCGGCTCCGGTTGTTGCAGCGGCCCTTGCGGACCAGTCAGTGATTGTACCTGAATAGAGTCCTCCCGGCGTGATTCCAATCCCAATTCGTTCTCGAAGAGAATCCCATGCGCCGCATCCGCTTCACAATCGCCCAATTGATGGCGGCCGTCCTCGTGATCGCGTTCTGCTTCGCTGCACTGACACAGGCGAACGCCTTCTGGGGGAGTGCGACCTACACTCTCGCGATCGCAATGCTGGCCGCGGCGGTCGTGGGTGCGGTCGCTCGGAAAGGCCGGAGCCGCATGACCTTCGTGGCATTCGCCGTCTTTGGCTGGACCTATCTGTTGGTTGCCCGGCTGCCACAGGACCTGCAACACACCGGTCATGGACTTGGACCGGTGCACGCGCCGACCTTGCTCTTCGAGTCGGGAACTGAAGCGTTTCCTTTGATTTTCTACCCACCAGCTCAGGGATCAGAATGGGTTCACTATGTTCAGGTCAGCCATTCGATCGGGATTATCCTCTTCGCCTCGGTGCGGGCTGTCCTGGGTCACTTTTTAGCTGCGACGGACGCCTCGCGAATCGCTTGACCGTCCGTCTGGAATGCAGTGCGCACCCTCGGCGAGAGCTTCAATGCTTTTAAGCAGGCACACTCCGTGTGCCGCCCGCTCTACCCATCCCCATGCTGATCCACACGGTGTGCGCGTCCTCCGGCCCCACCGACCGAACCCACGCATCCAGGCTCACCGGGTCGATCTCTTCGGTCACCGGCTTGACCAGGGACCCCGCCGACCGTGAAGGGGGGTTCAAAAACCGCCGAAGCTGGAAGATCCAGCGCGTCAGTGACGCAAAGAACATGACTCCCAGGATGATGAGCGTCCAGCGCAAGGTCGAATTCTCGCCCGGCTTGGCCGCCGGCTCGCTCGGCTGCCAGCCGATCCGGCCCACAAGGAGTGGGGCCCCACGCTGCGTGTCTCCGGCCTGGTACTTCATGAGCTTCAGAAAGTAACCATTAAAGACCACTCGTTCGGACACATTGCCGCCGATCGGGAAGCCCTCCGGTGCATCTTCAAACACGCACACATAAGGGGCCCTCGTGCTTTCCGGAGTGATGATCCATGCTTCGTAGAGCCATTGCCGCGGGCTGAGCTTCGAAGGATAGCGCATCACGCGAAGCGCGGTGCCCAGCAAGTGCACCGGCACTCCGCGATACAGCTGCGGGCTTTGCCAGAGGTGAGGCAGCATCACGTCGCGGCGGGCCACGGCGGCCAGTTCATTGGCATTGCGGCCCCGCGCTCGTTCCAGCAGCAGGGAATAAGCAGCGTTGTCGCGGAACCCCATAGGCGTTCGGTCCGTCACCGTTTCGAACTCGACGCTCTGGTCCGCCACGACGGGCTCGGGCTTGCCCTTGACCGTCAACTCTTGCTCGGCGGCCTGGTTGAGCTTCGTCGCATAATTCCAGACCAAGACCCAGCCCACGATCGTGATGGCGGCAAGGAACAACAGCCGGGGCAGCTCCGAGCCCCGAAAGAAGCTCGACGTCCGTCGCACGGGCGGGCTCATTCTCCTTCCCCTGGTATCAGCTCGTCCCAGGAGATGTTGGGCGGCTTCTTGGCTTTGGAGAAGGCGTTCATGAACGCGTTCACGACGCGGATGAGCTCGGAATAGCGCAGCCGCGGGTCCACTTTGAGCATCGTCTGCTCGAAGGGAAGATCCGGGTCGGTGAGGTATTTCTCGAGCTCCGCCTCGAGCGCTTTGGTATCGGTCGCCAGTGGCGTCTCTCCAACCATGATCTGGCCCAGTCGCCCCCCTTCGCCGGCCTTGAGCACGGTGGGCAGTGTGCGCAGTGTTGCCGGCAGGTTGTTGTCCGAAGGCTTGTCGCTGGGCGCCTCGGCCGAGATCGCGGTCGCCGGCTGCGGGGGAAGCAGGTTCATCACGAACTGCCCCTCCGACGGCGCGGGCTTGTAGGTGAGCACGAAAAACGTCAAGAGCTGGAATGCCATATCCAGCATCGGCGTGACCGGGACATCAGGCCCCTCTGACTTCTGAATGTTCTTGCGTTCCGACAAGGCCGTTCCTCCGCTCCGCTAGCCCAACAGAATTCAACCCCGCCCACGCGTCTTCCCGATGTGGTCCCTGATTTTCGTTTTCCCGACTTCGGATTTCGTATTTCGTGCTTGAGATTTCGAATTTCACCCCTACGGTGCATTCATCGCCTTGAGTGCGAACTTCCGGAACCCGTTGGACTGGCAGCCCTTGATCAGTGGGATAACGGTTCCAAACGTCGCGTCTCGATCGGCGCGGAAGATGATCGCCGTGGGCAGCGAGCCGCTCGCATCGACTTTCGTCCCCGCGGCTTTCAGGTTCAGCCGGACCAGGTCAGCCTGGTGCTTGATGGTCTGAAGGGCCTTGTGCAACGGTTGCACCTCGCCGCCGATCAGAAGATGGCCCTCGCTGTCGACGTTGAGCACCAGCCGGTCTTCCAAAACTTGCTCGGGCTCCTCGATCGGACGGGCCGAGTCGGCGACCGGAAGTCGAACGCGCTGATCGTAGTTCTCACTGCTGAAGTTGATCACGAGCATGAAGAACGTGATCAACTGAAAGACCACGTCCAGGAGCGGCGTCAGGTTCGGCTCGGCCTTCATGCTGGACATCGAGGCGGACATGGGCTGGAACCTCTTTTGCCGGCTTGGCCCGGGTCAGGGCGCCTTGACGGCCTTGGCCGCGGCGACCAGGGAGTTGATCGTGCGGTCCGCGACGCGGGTGGATTCCATCGTCATCTGGGCGATCCGGTTGCGGAAGAACGCAAAGAAAAAGATCGCCGGCACCGACAGGCTCACCCCCTCGAGCGTGATGAACAGAGCCGTCGAGATTCCCTCGGCCACCTTTTCTGGCTTGGGCTGCGCACCGGCGGCATTGGCGATTTCCTGGAAGCTCATGATCATGCCCCAGATCGTGCCCACCAGCCCGATCATCGGCCCCAGTGTGCCGATGATCGCCAGGTAGCTGATCTTCATCTCCAGCGTGGTGACGATCTCTTCGGCGGCCGTTTGCATGGCCTCCTTGGCCTCCTGCCGGCCCTGCGGCAGATTGGCGATGCCCGTGCGAACCAGCCGGGCGAGGAAGCTCTCGTTGTCCTTGCACGAGTCATACGCGTCCTGGAACTTCTTGTCGCGGATCGCGGCCTCGAGTCGATCGACCAGGCTCGCCGGCACAGCCTCGCTGACGCGGAACTCCATGAAGAGCCGGATGACGAGTGCACCGAAGTAGATCGAGAGTAAGAGCAGCAAGCCCCCGATCGGTCCGGACGCATGAATGGCCCATTGCAGCATGTTGCGCCGGGCCGGCGGCGTGGCTCCGGCGTCGGCCGCGGGCGCCGCGGCGCTCTTGGCAGGCGCGTCGGCCTCAGCCGCGGCTTCCTTCTCCTTGGGTGCCGCGTCCTTGGCGGGTGCGTCGGCTTTGGGATCCTGGGCCCTCGCGAAACCGAAGCCCCCCCAAGCCAGGCAAACCAGGAAGGCGCTCACGACGGTAAAGATCAACCACGCCCGGTCCGAGCCATCGCCCGGGCGAGAGGTCCAAAGCTGCCGCATCGAAGGAGACTCCGCCAACAGGTGCCATCGACCAGGTCCGTATTCTTTAAATATCGGACGGATCAGGCGTGCTGTCAACTCCTCGCGGAAGTTACGCCGTCAGTTCCTGCGCCGGACGTTCTGTCGTTGATTGACGTCGCTTGCCGTGATGCTCAACGTCCCGTTCTTGACCACGTAGGCGAGATCAAGCTGGCCGAGCAAGAGCCTCAGGCTCGTCTTGAGCGGCACACCCTCGAGCCCAACGACCAGAAACAGCGTTGACTTCATGGTCTTGTGTGCCTTCTCAAGCGCCGCTGGATCGACACTGATTACGAGGCCGGGGTCGCTTGCCGATTTTTTTGTGGCCATCTTGATGTACTTGAGCACGTCACTGAGCTGGGTTTGCACTTCGAACGGCATGGCGACCGGCTCTTCGAGCCTCGCCAGCGTGGCCTTGGTCGCCGGCGATGCATCGAGGCCCACGTTCACCCTCTGTCGCATGATTGCTTCGAGTCGACTCGGTGAGCTGATGACGAGCACATCATCCTTGACGCGGTAGACCATGCCGAGCTGACCGGCAACCTGCTTGAGCCCGTCCTTCACGGGGACGCCATCGACATCGATCTTGACCACCGAAGTTGCGGTCCTGCTGAGATCTTCGAGCCCGGGCAAATCGACGAAGATCGGAATGCCCGGGTCGTTCTGGCCCTTCTTGGTGGCGGCCTTGATGTACTTCACGACATCGACGAACGTCGTCTGGGGAAAGTGCAGCGCGATGCGATTCTCGAGTCTTTTCACGATCTCGTTGGTGCCGACCAGGACCGATGGCGTCAAGGGCTTCGCCGTCGGCGCGCTTTGCACGGTTGCCTTGGGGACCGTTTTCGCCGTTGCTTCATGCTTTGGCTCCGCAGCCACAGCGGTCGACGGAACCGCATAGCTGTAGCACCTGAATTGCCCTTGATCGTGCAGGCTCGTCAATTTGACGTACGGCGTTTGCCCGCTATAGCCAGGAATTCGCGACCCGTCGGCGGCATGGACCCAGTGGGGTTTGGCGGTCGCCGCGTACAGCAGCACCCAGATGCCATCGGCACCAAGGTCACAGGACGCCGCGGCGGCATAGCCGTTCGCGAGGGTCTGAGAGAGGCTCTTCGCGGTCCCGGTCTCGTAGAACCCGTCCTGGCCAAAGAGGGCCACGCAGGTATTCCCTGGTCCGAATGCGACTGACCGGATTTCAAACCCGCGGGCGCCGCGCCTGCCGAGCGCCTTCACGACGTCATCCGGCAGATTTTGCTGCTCGAAGCCGTTGCGTCCGTGAAGAATCAACCAGCCCCCGTCCTGCCGGAATACGATTGACTTGATCTCGGCTTCCTTGTGTCCCAGCGCAACGATTGCCTCATACGCCGGGTCAGGAATCCCATGGCAGTCGTACCCGTTCTGCCCATAAAGAAGCGCCCACCCGCCGCCTGGTGCGAAGGCAACCCACTTCGCCTCATCGTTATTCTTGGAAAGTTCTGCAAACTTGCTGGCCATTTCGTCGGGAATGTGCCCCTCGAATTGGTTGCCCGCGGACAGAAGAATCCAGTACGGCTCTTGCGCGGTTGACTTGGCTGGCGCCGCCGATGCGGCCGTTGCGTCTCGCTTTGGATCGGGAAGATCCGTCACGCCGACGCGCACCGGTGGGGACGGCTTGATCTCCGGCGGCGGTTCGGGCGTGTGCGTGGCAGCCACCTTGGGCGCAGAGCTGGTTCCGTTGCGCGAGAACAGAATGCCCGCAACGACCGCGAGCAAAACTACGGGCGCCGCGACGCCCAGGATCAATAAGCCCGGGTTTCTCCTCCTGCGCCGCGGCTGCGCCTTCGAGAGCCGCTTCAGCGCCGGCGGCTCGCCGCTGCTAGCTCTCGCCGCAGCGGGCTGTGGCGGCGGATGCACTTCCGACCGCACGTCCATGACCAGGTCTTCGAGCGAGATCTCGTTCCCCAGAGAAAGCTCTTCGGCCTCCTTGGGCCGGGCGAAAATCGACGCCTCTGTCTTCGTGCGAGGAGCGCCCGCCCGCTTGAGAACCGCCTCGTCAAACACCCTGAGCTCGGGCTTGGACCCAGCCGCTGCCGGCGCCGGCGCGTTCTTGGCCGCTTCCAGCAGCGAAACCAGCTCATTCATCGACGCCGGCCGCTCTTCCGGCCGCTTGGCCATCATCTTCTGATACACTTCTTCGAGCGCCAGCGACACATCCGCCCGTGCCAGCCGCAGCGAAGGTGCCGGCCGTTCCATGTGGGCCATTAAACGCTTGAGCACGGTCTCGCCCGGGAACGGCTCTCTGCCGGTCAGAAGGTAAAAGAGCGTGCAGCCCAGGCTGTAGATATCGGCCCGGTGGTCGACGCGGTGAGAGTCTTCGGCCTGCTCGGGGGCCATGAAATCGATCGTGCCCATGTACATGCCGCTCTCGGTGAGGCGGCGCGCGGCGGTTTTGTTAAATGGGTTGCTCGACTCGACGATCCGGGCCAATCCCAGGTCGAGCACGCGCACCGTCCCGGCTTGGTCGAGCATCAGGTTGGCGGGCTTGATGTCGCGGTGGACGATTCCCTCGGCGTGCGCCGCTTCGAGACCCCGGGCGGCCTGGATCAGGCAGTCGACGGCCTGGCCCACGGGCAACGGCCCGCGTTCGTGAACGACGTCGTCGAGGTCTTTTCCCTCGACGTAATCCATGACCAAAAAATGGACGCCGCGGTCTTCGTCAGCGTCGAGTGCGGCCACGACATTCGGGTGCTTGAGCCGGCCCGCCGCCTCGACCTCGCGGCGAAACCGCAGCACGGCGCTTCGGTCACGTGCGAATGAAGGCGGCAAGATCTTGAGCGCGCCACCCGCCCCAGCCGGCGGTGCCGCGCCTTGAATACCATCCCCATTCCGCCCTGTCCCAGCTTGTCGAGAATGAGGTAGTTGCCGATCATGAGCCCGCGGCTCTTCTGCTGGTAAACCGCCGCGGCCTGATAGGAAGTGAGCTTGCCCGCCTTGATCAGCGCGCGCGAAAGCCCGAGCACCCCCTCGGCGGAATCGCTGGCGAAGCCGTCGAGCTCCGTCTGATCGATCAGCCCGATGTCGACAAGGTCGCGCGAGAACTCCGCGAGGCTCGCGAATGCCGCGGCGGACGAACGATTCTCGGAATCGGCCAGCTCTCCAAAAGCATCCTGATCCCGGCGGGAAGGGGCGACCGTGGCGGCGTCGCGAATGCCCTGTGGGGGCACGGTGACCGCCTCGGACTGCTCGTCGCGATCGGGCATGGCGAAGTCTCCGATCCAAGCCGGGTCTCGCCGCTCTACGTCAGTGGATGCACCACGGGCGGGCGGTGTGCGATCGTGCGCCGCGAGTGAAATGGGATTCTAGCGGGTTTGAGCAAGCGGTTTCAATCCAATTCAACAGCCACGATGCGGCCAAACGTGCGGCATCATGACGTGCAACACCCGGCGCCAGCGCCGGCGGTGCCCAGCCCGGCTACGCCTGCGATCCCTCGCTGGCGCTTTTTGATGTTGCGCTGTTCTACTCCTTGCCCCGAATAGGCCAGTCACAAAATAGCCAAGGGCAACGCCCTGGGAAAAACCGCAACGCCCTGGGGGGAGTCAACATCAAAACCCCACCATGTCGATCGACGGATTGAGGCCCTTCATCGTCAGCAGCAAGTCCACGAGCTTCTTGAAACGGTTTGGCACGACCAGTTCTCCGCCCGCGTGCTTGACGCGAAGCGCCCTGCGTGATAATGTGCGGCCGATCGAGCGAATATCCGCGGCCTGCACGCGGGTGCTTCCACGCCGGCTCTGGAAATTCACCCAGCCGTCGTCCGTCACGGTAATCTGTGTGGGCATCTTGGGAAGCCGCACGTAAAAAAGCCACCCGAAAAGGGCGATGCCGGCCAGCAGCCACAACCTCGCGGCCAGCGGCGTGGGATTGGTGACGGCCGCAACATAAAGAGCCCCGGCCAAGCCCGTCAAGACGACCTTGGCGCCGAGCATCGACCAGCGATAAAGTCGTGAAACACGATACGTCTTCATTGGTCTGCTCCGTCGGTTGGCTTCTGCCTTACCAGTTGCGGCCCACAATTCTTATTCGGGGGTAAGGCCGATTTATTGGCGGCGTCGGTGAAGTCGGTCGTCCAAACGACGCTGGTGCCGGATGATGGTCGCAACGGCTCGGACCGTCCAGCCGGTTCCGACGCCGGCAACACGACCGTCCCTCAGACTGCTGGAGACGTCAAGAATCGTCGCGAGCTGAGCCTGGGCGCACCAAGACCGGTACCCGGGTACACCTTGAAGCGAAAGCTCGGTTGGGGCACATTCGGGGAAAGGAGCTCGCCAGAGCACCGGACCTCGCGGGCCGGCTCGACGTCTACCGGCAGCAAATGCTCGCCTCCGCGGCGGGCACACGATGCGGTGCGCAGGCCTGCACCGCGACGAAGCTCGCGTCATCGATCGGTGCCTGGAGCTCGATCCGGAGAAGCGATTTCGAGACACTCCCCAGGCTGTGTGGCCATGCGCAGCAAGTGAGAAATCGAGACTCATCGCCGGCTGGTACTAGCCGCTTCACGAGGCCCGTAATGGGGCATTTGATCACCCAGCTCATACGCGCCAGATCGGGGGCCTTGCCCTGAAAGGCGTCATTGAACCCGCTCAGAACCTGCCCCGAATCGATGGCCTTCGATCGCGGCGAAAGACGCAGGTCGATCGTGTTTGCCACTTGCCGGGCGGCATCCTCCGGCGGCCGAGTGCGCGACGCAAATACCGTGGCCGAATCAACGACCACAGCGTGCCTGAGCACCGGCGCCTTCCTCCGAGCTTCATCCAGACTCCCGAACCGCACGCCGTTCCATTTGAGGAACAGCTTGAACGGGCCGCCGCCGAAGCCGTCGTAGTCAAAATCGCAGTCGACCATCTTCGCCGACGTTTCATACGCGTAGTTCCCGTCCGTGCCCACGAACAGGTTGTTGCGCGACCACACGTTCCGCACCGCTTCCGGTGTCATGAGCAACAGCGGCATGCCGTTCTTCACCGACGTGTTGTGCACGATCACGCAGCCCGATGGGCTGTTGTGCAGCTTGAACGGCTCGGCGGCCACGTTGTACATCACGTTGCGGAAGACGTACACCGGCCCTCCGTGCACGGGCTGCATGGAGATTCCCTGGAAGACGTTGGTCAGCCGGTTGAAAAAGCAGCGGATGTTCCGCTCGGAGTAATCCAGCTCGATCCCATCGTCCGTCAGCTCGCTCAGGTCGTTGTTGTGGAAATCGATCGCTGCGCACCGTGCAGACGGAACCGTGTCGATCGCGTCGGCAAAGCCTCGAATCCGGTTATAGCAAACGACATGTCCTTCGCCGGTGATCTGCATGCCGCGAGCGCTCTCGATGCCTTTCGAGCGCGGCCAGGTCGACGGCCCTTCAATCAAGTTGTCGGCGATGAAGTGGTCCTGCGCGATTCCCCTCGTGTCGCGCGCTGCGTTCATTCCGAATTCGACGCCGCGAATGTGGCAGCGCTGGACGATGATCCGGCGCAATCGTGGATTGTCACGCCGTGTTGAGCGTTCTGGACCGTGAGGCCGTCAAACCAGACATCATGCGTTCCCGAAGCCTCGATCGCGTGCGTGGGGCGATCTGCGGAACTTCCCTGGCCGTCGATGATGACCGGCCCGTCACCGGCGGCGGCCCACACGATCGGCTTCCCGGGTGACCCGCTCTTCTGGACGACCCACGCACCGGCAAAAGTTCCCGCGTGCAGCAGGAAGACGTCGCCGGGCCGCCGCCGTCGAATGCGCGGCTGCCAGCCCGCGAAAAGGATCTGCCTCGGTGCCGCGACCGCCGCCAGAGCCCGGCACCACGTGCCGTTTTCGTGCTGCGGCGGAAATTCGCGGCTCGGCGCGAGTCTGCGCCCGCAGCACGCGAGAGATTCCCGTCGCAGCCCGCTTTCCGGAGTTCCGCCCTTGCGAGTCGACCAGCGTCACCCTCAGCTCGTAGGCGGTCGCCGGCTCAAGCAAAAGGGCGCTGCCCGCGAACAGCCATCCGTCGGCCGGAACGTCAATGCGGCTGCCGAGCTTCTCACGCACATGCGCACCGCGCTCGACGCGGAAGAGCGGAGCTCCGGCTCGCCAGGCTGGCGCGCCGGCCTTCCGGTATTCGAGGCGAACCGAGGCCGTTCCTCCGGGATCGTCGCGGATGATCCAGTACACGCCAAGCGAATGCAGCGTCGGCCGCTCGAGCTGCGGCTCACCGACAGGGCGGGCGGCATCAGAGCTGGCTGGGAATGTCACTCCGAAGAGAGCGGCCAGGAGCAGCGAAACCAATGGCACCCGCAGCACTCGATCTGCGTGAGCCAGGATGTGTGGTTTGTCGGGCGCGTTTCGCGAACGTCTTTTCATGGCTTTCGGTTTTGCCTTATGGTCTTCTTCTTTCGGCGTGGTTCTGCCTTCCTTCCTTCGATGGATCGAGGGGCCACCTGGTCCTTCGCCAGTTCATAGAACTCGTGCAGCTTCGCTTGCAAAAGCGACTTATCGGGCAGGCGAGTCTGATATTCAGCGACCAGTGCCGGTGACATGGCCCGACTCAGGGCATATTCAACGACTTCGCTGTCTTTCGTCGCGCACAGCAAGACTCCGATTGACGGGCGTTCGTGCGGCTTCTTCACGTCCCGGTCAAGGGCTTCAAGATAGAACTCCAATTGCCCGAGGTGGCTTGGCTGGAACTCATCGATCTTGAGCTCGAACGCCACCAGACAGTTGAGGGAGCGATTGAAGAAAAGCAGAAGGTTGTGCGTCCAGGACAATTCTCGCACCAGTGGTGCGAGTTTTCGTTTCCCTCGGTACGCCTCGAAGAACTGGCTCATTCGCCAGAGGTTGCTGGACGAGAAGCCGGTCATGCCCGGAAAGCGCCGTTGAATGGTCTCGGAGAGCACCTTGACAGTTCCATCGCCCCACGCGTTCTCGGCAGTCTTCCGGCTGATGTACTCGCCGACGCTCCAGTAAAGCTCGATCAACGTCGTGTTCACGGCGGCATACGCCCGCGTGCGCGCCGCTTCGATCAAGCCGAGCACCTCATCGAAGTCAACCGGCGACCCATCTCCGCCGGCTGCGCGGGATCGCGGCCTGTTATTCGCGTTTTTCTTTTGTATCTTGCGCATGACCCATCTCACGCCGCAGCCGAAAACTCAACCCGGCCGTCACTACGATCTGACAAAGACGAACCCGATGCAAGAGCGTACAATGAATGCTCGGTTGCGACACCCGATCCGGACTGGACAGGGTGCCATGGGTTCCTGCAAAAAGCTCCACGACACGGGAGGAGCCGCACGCCAACGAGCCTTGTTGCGCGACCACCGGCATCTGACCACCAACAAACTCCAGGGGTTGCCGATCGCGGCCCGAAACGGAATGATGGATAAGGAGCGATCGCGGCTCTCGTGGCCGTTTCCCGCTCCACTTTGATTCGTCCGAAAAGCGTACCGGGGTCTCGTTGATGACCACAGTTGTCTTGGCGCCGTGCTTGCTGCTGGGCTTGCTCCAGCCACAGGATCCGCCCTCGCAGTCACCCGATCCGCAAGCGCTTGCCGTCGTCGCTTCGGTCGAGAAGCTGCTGACCGACGCGGTTGCCAGGGCCGAGCCTTCGGTCGTGACGATTGCTCGGATCAAGAATGAGAGCGGACCGGAAACACTCGCCGTACGTGGCCGGAGGCGGACCCGCGTCCCGCCCATGTTCCTGGAACCGCGCGATCAACGAACGGCCGATCTGTGGAAATTGATCTCCCTCGATAACGGCGCGGGCGTGGTCATCGGCAACCGCGGCGAGATCCTCACCCTGTTTCACGTCGTGCGCGGCGCCAGCGAGCTGATCGTCCGCGCAACCGGAAACCAGCAGTTCCCGGCCGAGATCATTGCCGCTGACCCCCGTAGCGACCTGGCCGTCCTCGTGCCGGCCTCGAATGATGGCGGTGAGCCGCCAAGCTTGAAGCCCATCAAGATCGGTGATTCAAGCGGCTTGCGCAAAGGCTCGTTCTTGATCGCGCTGGGAAACTCGTTCAACGCCGCGCGGAACGGTGAGGCCTCCGCGAGCTGGGGCATCCTGTCGAACATCGCCCGCAGGCTCGAGCTCGGCAACGACGACGTCTACGCTCCCCCACCCACCAAGCCGCATGGGCTCGTGAATCTTCCCACGCTGCTCCAGCTCGACACCAAGCTGAATCTCGGAATGAGCGGCGGCGCGGTGATCAACCTGAAGGGTGAGCTGGTCGGCATCACCACGATGGCCTCGAGCGTCGCCGGTTTTGACGCGATGGCAGGGTACGCCGTCCCGATGGACAAGATCATTCGCCGGGCAATCGCCACGCTCAAGGAAGGGCGGGAGGTCGAATACGGATTGCTCGGCCTCAAGGCGGATGACAAATTCTCGAATTTTGTTTCTACTCTGACGGATAACTCGCCGGCTGCGCTGGGACAGCTTCGAATCAACGATCAGATCATCGCCGTGAACGACATTCCCGTGAGCGATTTCTATTCGCTGGTACTGGCTGTGAACATCTATCCCGCCGGCGACACGGTCCGCCTCAAGATCCTGCGTGACGACAAACCGCTCGAGCGCACGGTCGTGCTCGCCAAGCTGGCGGTGGAGGGCGAGGTCATTGCCACCAATCGGCCCAAGCCCTGGCGGGGACTGCGCGTCGAGTACTCGTCGGTCTTGTACCGGAGGGACCTGTTCAATCTCCCGGAGCGGGCCTTGGCCGGCGTCGTGGTGGTGGAAGTCGAGGAAGGATCTCCGGCAGCCGCCGCCGGCGTCAAACGGGGGCAGTTGATCATCCGCGTCGGCGACGATAACATCCGCTCTCCACGCGAATTTGCCGACGCCGTGGCCCGCCATGAGGGCCCGGTCACCCTCGATACCGACCTGGGACAGGTCACGGTCAAATGAAAATAGATGAGCTTCGCGAAGCATTCCTCGAATTCTTCGAATCCAAGGGATGCATCAGGCGCCCGAGCGACGTGCTCGTGCCCAACGACCCCACGGTCCTGTTTACGCCGGCGGGAATGAACCAGTTCAAACGCGAGTTCCTGGGATTGGGAGACCTCAACTTCACCCGGGCCGCCACCTGCCAGAAATGCATCCGCACCGGCGATATCGACAACGTCGGCCGCACCGCGTTCCACGAAACGTTCTTCGAGATGCTGGGTAACTTCAGCTTCGGCGACTACTTCAAGCGCGAGGCCATCCACTGGGGCTGGGAGTTCCTGCAAAAGAACTTGAAGATCCCCGCAGACCGGCTCACGATCACGGTCTACCTCGACGATGACGAGGCTTACGGCATCTGGCGCGACGAGATCAAGATCCCCGAGTCGCGGATCACGCGGATGGGCGAAGACGACAACTTCTGGCCCGCCGGTGCGCCCACCCACGGTCCCAACGGAGTCTGCGGCCCCTGCTCGGAGATCTTCTATCACGGCGCCGGCTCCAAGGAAGTCGAGATCTGGAACCTGGTCTTCACCCAGTTCAATCGCGTCGGCCCCGGGCAGCTCGAGCCTCTTCCCAAAAAGAACATCGATACCGGTATGGGCCTCGAGCGCACCGCCGCGTGTCTGCAAGGCGTCTCGACCGTCTTTGAGACCGACGTCTTCAGGCCGATCGTCGCGGCGGTGGCGCACGCGCTTGGTGTCAAGTATGACAGTGCTCATCCCGACGGCGTGCGCATTCGCCGGATGTCCGACCACGTCCGCGCGCTCACGTTCTGCATCCACGAAAACGTCCGCCCCGGCCCCGAGAAGCAAGGTTACGTGATCCGCCGCCTGCTGCGACGTGCCGTTCTTGACGCTTATCAGATGGGCCGCCGCGAGCCGTTCCTCCACCAGATCGTTCCCGTCGTGGCCGACGTCATGAGCCGCCCCTACCCGGAGCTGCGCGAAAGCGCCAACCGGGTGGCGACCACGATCAAGCAAGAGGAAGAGCAGTTCCTCCGCAACCTGGAAAACGGCCTGCGCATCTTGAACGACACCTTCCAGAAGACGCACGCCGCCGGCTCGGAAACGATCTCGGGCAAGGACGCCTTCACCCTGCACGCAACGTTCGGAATTCCCGTTGAAGTGGTCGAAAGCCTGGCGGCCGACCACAACCTCCGGATCGACCGCCCGGGCTTTGAAGCCGAGCAGAAAACACACTCGGCCGTCTCGCGGGGCACGACCGAGGCGGCTGCCGTGTTCTCGATAGGCCCTCTCGATGCGCTCAAGCGCGAATACCATCACGGCAATGAGTTCCTGGGATACTCATCTGTTGAAGCCGATGCGCGTGTGATCGGCATCATCGAGCAGAACCGGCTGGCCGAGTCGGCGCGGGCCGGGGAAGGCGCCGGGCTGGCCCTGATTCTCGACAAGACGCCGTTCTACGGCGAGGCCGGCGGCCAGGTCGGCGACACCGGCACGATCAAGGGCGCGGGATTCTCGTTCGAGGTTCAGGACACGAAGAAGGAGAACGAGTTCATTCTGCACACCGGCCGCGTAGTGGAGGGAGAAGTCAGCCTGGACGCGCCGGTCCACGCCGCGGTCGATGGCGATCGCAGGCAAGCCATCCGCCGCGCCCATACGGCGACCCACCTCTTGCACCACGCCCTGCACGGCATTCTGGGCAAGCACGCGCAGCAGGCCGGCAGCAAGGTCGAGCCCGATCGCCTGCGGTTCGATTTCGCCAATCCCGAAGCCGTCGGCCGCGAGCGCTTGCACGCGATTGAAAAGGCCGTGAACCTGAAGGTGCTCGAAGCCGCGCCGGTGACCTGGTCCACGATGCCGATCGCGCAGGCCAAGACGCTGGGGGCGATGGCACTCTTCGGCGAGAAGTACCCTGACATCGTCCGCGTGGTGCAGATGGGTGATTACTCCCGCGAACTGTGCGGAGGCACGCATCTCGACAGCGCCGGCCAGGTCGGTCTTTTCAAGGTGATCGGCGAAGAATCCGTCGCCGCCGGCACGCGGCGGATCACCGCGTTGGTCGGCGAGGCCGCGCTCGACCATGTGCGTGAAGAGGAAGAGATCCTGGGCACTCTTTCTTCGCAATTGAAGGTGCCCGCAGCCTTGATCGCCGACCGGGTGGGCAGCCTGATGGAAGAAGTGAAGACGCTCAAGAAACAGGCTTCGCAGCGGCGAGTGGAAAGCCCGGCACGGGTGACGGCCGACGATTTGCTGGCCGGGGCTTTGGCGCTCGGAGGGGCGACCGTTGTCATCCAGGCACTTGAGAGCGTGACGCCCGACGAAATGCGTCAATTGATTGACGTGATGCGGCGCAAGCGCGAGACGGGCCTGGCCGTGCTGCTGGCGGCGGCGTCCGAGGGAAAGGTGCAGCTTGTTGCCGGCTTCTCGAAAGACCTGATCGATCGCGGCCTGCACGCGGGGAACTGGCTTAAGGAAGTGGCGCCAATCGTCGGTGGCGGCGGCGGGGGCCGTCCCGACCTGGCACAAGCCGGCGGGAAATCGCCGGACCAGATTCCGGCGGCGCTCGAAAAGGCGCACGCGACGATTCGGTCACGGCTCGATTCGTGATGCTTACGAACCGCGAGAGCACCGGACCTAGAATGCCCTCACACTAGCCCGAAGCGCCAGCGAGGTGAACTCACGGCCCTCCCCACATACCAACCCGAAGCGTCAGCGAGGTGTAATCACCGCCCTCCCCACATACCAACCCGAAGCGTCAGCGAGGTGAACAATCGTTGGCCACGCGCAAGGCCCGGTCGATCTCCGCGCCGGCCCGTGCTTGGAGCCGAATCCGATGAGGTACTGCGAAATCTGGAAGGAGCAATGTGAGGCAACTCCCGCGATCGCCGCGGAATTCGGCGATCAGCGCGCGCTCGACTACCTGATCGGCGAGAAATTCTTGAACTTCCTGGAAGCCGCCGAAACCGACGCTGAGTTCCGCGCCGAGATTCCGGAATTCGTCGCCGGAATCAAGTCGATCTTCGAGACGTGGCAATTGGCCCAGTACCTGGAGATTGCCCGTGAATCCGAGCCGTTCGACGCGAGTTTATACGAAGATCTCGAAGAGGAAGAAAAAGAAGAATACGACGCGGAGTTCATCGAGGAGCAGCGTCAAAACGACATCCGCCGCTGCGCGGCCGATCTCCTGCTGGTGGAACGCGCGAGAGACTGGCTGCTGCACGAAGGCGAAGCATAAAACATATGCGGCTTGACAAACTGAGTTGGTTGCACTGGCTACGCCAGTGTCTTCTGGGTGGCACAGGCCTCGACGCCAGCGAGGCGTCGATCGGCTCCGCGAATCAGTTCCGCCAGAGGACAAGAACTTCTAGTCAGCCACGTCATGTCACTGAGATAACGCGGCTTTATCAAAAAGAGATAAAGCCGCTTTATCTTAGGCAGCGCATTCGAAGAGCAGCGAGCCCCGAAAGTCCTTTGCTCACTCTTTCCTGCAAGGGCATGACCGCTTAGACTGACTAATTGACGAGGGAGGATCGGTCCGCTCCTCTCGCTTCGCCGCCGTGCGAGGAGGCGTGTGGCACCGCTTTATCGTCTCAATGGCACTGCGGGCTACTTTGGTATGTCCCACTGAGAGACTGTGCGGGTCTTGTCACCGCGAGCAGCTGTTATTCTGAGGATACGAGCGTTCGCCGGACCGAAGCTGAGGAGCACCATCATGACGATGCTGAGAGCCACAATATCAGGACGACGGTTGGAGCTCGACGTGCCTGCGGACTGGCCCGACGGCACGGAGGTCGAGATTCATCCGATTGAGCGCGGGACAGTGGGAGGCACCGAGGTAATGTCGCCCGAAGAGATTGCCAGAACACTCGCGGCGATGGATCAGATCGAGGCGTTCGACATGACCGAGGGCGAGCTCGCCGCGTGGGAAGCCGACCGCCGCTCTCGAAAGGAACAGGACAAGGCCCGGTTCGCCGAGCACGCCGAGAAGCTTCGGAGTCAGTGGGAATGACTCGGGAGGGATGACAAGCCCGCGCCACCGCACGTCACCGAGTGTACCGAGGTGGTCTTCGCGGCAGGTGACCAAAGCGGGGCTCGGCTCCATCCCGTCGAAGTCGGCGAGTGAAATCCCGCCGCGTCGCATCGCGCACCGTTAACCGCGCACAGAATCGACTCCGATAGCTTTAGAGCGTTTCGACGTCCTTCTCGACCACCAAAATCTCTTCCTGCTCCAATTCCGTTTTTAACTCAGCTTTCAAACTTCGGAAGAAGCGGCGCGCGTCGCGTACATTGGAGGACAGAACTCGGAAAATGACGATTTAATCCCGGAACGTCACCTCACCCATTCGCCACAGTCCCTCGTTTGGTTGTGGGAAGAACGTAACTCCGCCGAAACGTCCGAGCAGTTTTTGCCCGATCCGCTCTATCGTTTTTGTCTCGATGAGCGTCCCGTCGTTGTACGTGAGCGGCACATAGAGGTCATATTCTTTCACCGGCGCTGGCTCCCGGCATGGTGGCCTCGCGCGACAATTCCGTGAAGCGAATGCCTGCATCTCGAAGCGCTCGGACGGCCTGCTCCGACACGACGAAAACGCGGTCTGGCAGAGCAACTCCTGGGGAATGCCTGACCAAGAGTCCCCAGGCCTTGGCGCTGTCCCGTGGGCTTACTCGAATGACGATCTTCATCGTATGGCATCTCCGACCGATGGGCGCCCACGCGAGCGAGCGAGCATGGCGCCCGGTTCGCGCGCAACGTGCGCTGTTTGACACTCGATTACTCGATGGCATAAGAATCGTCCAGCGGCTACAGCAACCGAAATTGTACCAAAATCTCGCCGGCTTGCCGATCGGGACTCTGCACGTTTCAGAAAGCAACGTGCAATCATATCGAGCGTCGCGAAGCCTGGAGCCGGTTCCCGTCGAGCTTGCCGGCGGAGTCTTCGTCCAGGAACGCGGCGTCCTCCGCGACTGGTTCGGCGAACATGCTGCGGAAGCTGGCTTCTTCCATTACGGCTCTTTCCCCGCTGCTGACGCCGCCTTCCTCGCTAGATCCGCGAGCAACTTCTTGAAGTCATCCCGATCACGAAGCGGGTCGAGGTCGGGGTCCTTCGCCGTATGCTTCGCATCGTTCCAGCCCTCCTCCACGGCTTTATGGAGCAATTCCATCGCCCGGTCAGCGCACTCCTTTTTCTTGTCTGAGATCTTGGCGCTCGCGAGCGAAAAGACGCAGGCGATGTCGTACCAGTAGTCGGCGTACATATTCGGGTGCTTAGTCAGCTCGACGATCTCGGCCACCGCCTCCGCAACCTTTCCAGTTCGTACGAGCGAATCCGCGCACCGCCCGAGCGATCAACTCCGCGGGCTATTTACGCTCCGGCTCCGTGTCAATGGCCTGAATGCACCAGCCGAGGTAGGTTCGCTCCGCTGGATCCTTGCTTTGTTCCAGGGAGATCTGGAAATCCCGGCGGGCGTCGCCGTTCCGATTCATGTTCCAGTAGCAGCGGGCCAGTGTCAGGGGGGCGACTGCGGCGCCTCGTTCGCGAGCGCGGACAAGGAACTCCACCGCCCAGTGATCCATCCCGCGGAAGGCGTACCATTCTCCAAGAGTTGCCAGGGCGGCGGGGTCGTCGTCGGTCTGCTGCAACTTGGCCTGCGCCTCGGCCACCCGGGGCTCGAAGGCTCGCTGAGTGACGCCGCGGGTGAAGTCCCACAGCCTGAGCGTCTTGTCCTCGCTCCCCGACAGCACGATTGGGCCGTTCGCGGCAATGGCGATGCTGGTGACCTGGCCGGAGTGCCCGGTGAAGGTGCGCAGCTCCTTCCCGGTTTCCAGGTCCCAGAGCCTCAGCGTCATGTCTGTGCTCCCCGACAGCGCAGTTCGGCCGTCCGGGGCAATGGCAACGCTGGTCACTGCCCCGGAGTGCCCGGCGAGGATGCGCGGCACTTTTCCGCTCGCCAGATCCCAGACCTTGAGCGTCTTGTCCAGACTCCCAGCGAGCGCGGTTTGGCCGTCTGGGGCAATGGCCACACTCCGGACCGCGAGGAGCCCGTTGACCCTGCGCCGCTCTGTTCCGCTGCCCAGGTCCCAGAGCACCATGCTGCTCGCGCTACCTGTGAGCGCGGTTTGCCAGTCTGGTGCAATGGCGATCGGCCGGTCGGATTGTCCCGTGAAGGTGCGCAGCTCCCTTCCGCTGGCGAGATCCCAGAGCTTCAGCGTCTCGTCCTCGCTCGCCGAGAGTGCGGTCCGACCGTCCGGGGCAATGAAGACATTGTTCACCCGATTGGAGTGCCCGGTGAAGGTGCGTCGCTCTTTTCCGCTGCCAAGGTCCCAGAGCTTCAAAGTGTTGTCGCCGCTCCCCGAGAGAGCGGTTCGGCCGTCCGGGGCAATGGCGACGCTCAAGACCCGTCTCGAATGCCCAGCGAAGTTGCGCAGCTCCTTTCCGGTGGCCAGGTCCCAGAGCTTCAGCGTCTTGTCCGCACTCCCCGATAGCGCCGTTCGGCCGTCGGGGGCAATGGCGACGCTCGACACCTCTCCGGAATGCCCGGTGAGAGTGTGCACGCCTTGTCCGCCCGAGACGTCCCAGAGCTTAAGCTCCCCGATCCCGTTCCCCGAAAGCGCGGCTCGGCCGTCCGGGGAAATGGCGACGTTGTCGATCGCTTGGGTGTGCCCGGTGAATGTACAGAGTTCTCTCCCGCTGCCCATGTCCCAGCGCTTCAACGTGCTGTCTCGGCTCCCGGCGATTGCGGTTCGGCCGTCCGGGGCAAGGGCGACGCAGTTCCACATCCCAGCCGAGAATCCGGTGATGATCCGCAACTCCTTTCCGCTGGCCAGGTCCCAGAGCCTCAGGGTGTTGTCCAGACTCCCTGAAAGAGCTTTTCGGCCGTCGGGTGCAATGGCGACGCTACGCACCGAGGAGGAATGTCCGGTGAAGGTGCGCAGCTCTTTTCCAGTGGCGAGGACCCAGAGCTTCAGCGTGTTGTCGGCACTCCCCGAAAGCGCGGTTCGGCCGTCCGGAGCAATGGCAACCGCAAACACCATACCGAGGTGTCCCTTGAGAGCGCGCAGCTCTTTGCCGCTTGCCAGGTCCCACTGCTTCAGAGTTCGGTCGAAGCTCGCGGAGAGAACAGTCAGGCCGTCCGGGGCGACGGCGACGCTGGTCACGGCGTCGGAGTGACCGGTGAAGGTGCGCAGCTCTTTTCCTGTGGCCGACTCCCAGAGCTTCAGCGTTTTGTCCCAACTTCCCGACAGAGCGGTTCGGCCGTCCGGGGCAATGGCAAGGCTGACCACGGCGCCTGAGTGTCCGGTGAATGTGCGCACCATTTTTCCGCGTGTGAGGTCCCAGATCGTCAGTGCACCGGCAACTCCCCCCGTGAGCGCGGTTCGTCCGTCCGGGCCTATGGCTACGCTGGCCACTCCCTCCGAGGGCACTGTGAAATTCAGCAAGGGAACAGCCGTTTGATGGTATGAACTCCAGAGGCCCACCTGGGCCGCGGCCATCGGTACCTGCAATTCAGCGAATTTATCGTATGCTTGGATGTAGAGAGGGTGTGCCTCAAAGAACCGGCCGGCGAGGCTCAGGGCATCGCCCTGGGAAATGAGACCCTCTGCCATTTTCAGCTCGGCTTTTCTGCCGTTCGCGACTGCCAACTGCTTCTGATTTTCGGCGACCTTTTTCTCTTCCAGCGCGTCGATGCTGGCCTTGTTGGCGATGTCCCGCTGCTCGAGGGCTTCGATCCGGCGCTGTTCCGCGCGGAGGAGGCCGAACGTCGTTCCGGCTGTGCCGGCGAGAAGCGACAGCAGGACCACCGCGGCCGCGAGCACCGGCACCCTGTGTCGTTTCAGGAACTTGCTCAGGCGATACGCCGCCGATGGCGGCCGGGCTTCGACGGGTAGATCGGCGAGGTACCGCTGGATGTCGCGGCTCAGGGCGCTCGCCGTTTCATACCGCCGTTCGCGGGACTTCTCCAGGCACTTCATCACCACCCAGTCGAGCTCACCGCGAAGCATCGTCATCAGTCTGCGTGGCTCGGTCTGGCGTAGCGCCGCGAGAGACGGAAGTGATTCATCCATCGACAGTCGTGTCGAAGGTTTCGACGGCTCTTCTTCTCGGATGATGCGCATCATCTCCGTGAGCGCGGCCTCTTTGAGCCGCTTGGCGTCGATCGGCCGAAGACCGGTGAGGAGCTCGTAGAGAATGACGCCGAGCGAGTAAATGTCGGCCCGCGTATCGATATCGACTCCCGAGAATCCCGCTTGTTCCGGCGACATGTACTCCAGCGTGCCGACGACCGCGCCGAACTGCGTCGACATCGACTCATCGGTCAGCTTGCCTCCCGTCGCCTTCGCGATGCCGAAGTCGATGACCTTGGGAACCGGCTTCCCGTCGACGATCGTCACCAGAATGTTGGCTGGCTTGAGGTCGCGGTGGACGATCCCCTTCTGGTGCGCATGCTGCACCGCCTGGCAGATCGGCACGAACAGCTCCAGACGCTCCCTGGGCGTCAGCCTTGCCTCATCGCAGAACTTCAAGAGCGGCAGGCCGTTGACTAGCTCCATCACGAAGAACGGTTGACCGCTCGGCGTGATGCCCCCGTCGAGCACCCGCGCGATATTCGGGTGGTCCATCATCGCCAGGGCCTGACGCTCCTGCTCAAACCGCCCCAGCACCGCTCGCGAATCCATGCCGGTCTTGATGAGCTTGAGCGCCACCTTTCGTTTGACCGGCTCGCTCTGTTTGGCGACCCAAACCTCGCCCATCCCACCTTCGCCGATCTTTTCGACGAGCTTGTATCGCCCGGCGATGAGGAGGTCCCGCCCGGCCGCGGGCTGATACTCGCCTGTCCTGGAGACCACAGGCAAAGGAGCCTCCGGCATCGGCATGGCGCCGGGTTCCTCCGCAGCGGCACCCAGCACTTCATCCGCTCGCTCATGAGCGGCCAGCAGCGCCTCGACCCGCCGCCACAGCTCGGCATCCTCACGGCAGGCAGCGTCGAGATACGCCGCGCACCGCGCCCGGTTCATGGTCGAGAGCCGCGATGAAGATCGCCTTCACGTCGTTGCCGGGTCGATCCACGATGCACCCCCGCCCTGTAGCAGGCACACTCCGTGTGCCGCCCGCCGGAACTGATTCCTCGTCCCGCCCTTCAATGCTCCGTTTTTTCTCTGAGTGCGCCAGCAGGCTCGTCGTTTTTTTCTCGCTCGCGTGTTCGTCGCCGGATCGTGGTCGCCGAGAGTTGGTGTCAAGTCGTCGGCGAATAATGAGATGCGGTTCGTGGCACCCGCCAATATCACCTATTCATCCGTACATTCCCTTCGGTGACTAGCTCGCCTCAACCAAAAATCTGTAACTTCAGGGCGAGTGTGTCGTAGAGGTCATCGAACGTGACGCAGTTGACCTGCCGGGAACCGACTCGCACCACCTCGCTGCGCCAGACGAGGCGCTCGTATTGAGATTCATCGAGATATTCGCGCCTGCCGATGACGAGCAAGCCCACGTATTGGATGAGATCCAGCTCGAATTTGGATTTGTGCAGCCCGGTTCTTTTCATATCTTCCAGTACCAGGAACCAATCGAGAATCTGACTGAAACCGTGATCAAACCGACTTGACCACTCGGGTGTGCTCTTGCCTTTCTTTTTCGTGAACACGCTCGTCGGCGAGGCGTCCTCAAATTCCACAAAGCAGAAGTTGTGGCTGACCGAATCGCCCACAACCAAGTCGCAGGCATAATCTCCGAACAGGCTGAACTCTGTGGCGATTCGGTCGAATCGATTGATCTTGGGGTTGTAAGCACCCACCATCGCCGCCAAGTGCTTGTGCGCATTGAAGAATGGCAGGATGTCCCTTCGCTCGCTTAGCGCTGTCTTGCTTTCCAGGAGCGTTTTGAACGCGCCCAGCTCCTGCTTGCACTTGGAGAGGTTGAGGGTAATCTTCTCCAGCGTCTTCATTTCTCGGCGAGATCTGCAACCTTCCTTGTCTTGGTCTTTGACGCTGCCGCTCGGTCTTCCTTCGCGCCGTTGTCGCGATCGACCGCTTTCGCGGACTTCTTTCGGGCCAGGCGATCCATGGTCGCTCGTTCGACCAAGTCCAGGATCTCGATACTGTCGCCTGACTTCGAATAGACGAGCCGGATCTGAGGCGTGACGTTCATCACGTAGAGTTTCTCGCCTGTAGGCGCGAATTTCTTGACATGAGTCAAATCAGCGGCGTGATGAGTGAAGGTACGCGGCGAAGCAAGCACACGGCTCACAGCATTACGTTGCGCGGACGGCAACACGCTCATGGCGATCCCGACTCGGCGATGGACTTTCAGGTCTTGCTTTCGCGCCATGATCATGGCCCTCCCTCTAACGCAGCAGTTGCTACCTTCAGACCGAACGGCCGCTTTCCGTCATTCTATCCCGGATCGATCACCGTAAGAATGGCTAGCTCCCGCGCGGCTCCATCTCGTCAAAGTCGGCGAGGTAAATCTCACCGTGTCGGATCATACGTCCTCCCTCAGACGCGCCTGCGCGTTCTTCTTCGCGGCCCGCAGAAACGTGGCCTGCTCGCGCCGATCCTCGTCGTTCAAGAGCAGCCGCTCAAAGACCTCGGCGCTGACGAGAACGTAGGCTATATGTGTCTTCGGGTCCGTCAACCGAACGGGAGAATCGCCAGCCTGCTCGATGGCCTGCCTGAGTTCGGGGGTCAGCGTATCCATGAGGCGTCTTCACCCTGATCAGACCCTGAGAATTCCCCGGCTCGAACTACGGGCCCGGCAAGCGAGATTGTAGCAAATTCTCACCCGCCGATCGCGGCGCTTTTCGTTTGAGGAAGCAACGCCTTCAGATTCAGAGCGGCTCTGCGAATTCGACGGCGGCTGATTTTGGCGCACGACCAGCGCTTGTGGCCGAACATCGTCAGGCTAAAGCCTGACCTACGAGAGCGCATCGAATAGCCACGCTCGCGCATACGCCCAGTACCGATCCGCCGTACGCCGGCCAATGCCCATCACATCCGCCGCCTCGCCGAGCGTCAGCCCCGCGAAGGCACGCAGCCGCACCAGCTCGGCCCCATCCGGGTCCTCGCCGCCGGCGCCTTGAGCGCCTCGTCAAGCGCCAGCAGGTCGTCGTCCGGCGGATCTTGGAGCAGGGCATCGAGGTTGAGTTCTACACGCCGGTGGCGATCGCCCCCTCGTTTCTGCCTCCGTCGATCGCGAGCCCGATCCACCAGGATCCGGCGCATGGCTTCGGCCGCGGCGGCAAAGAAGTGACCGCGCCCATCCCACGGTTTCTTCGCCTCGTCACCGACCAGCCTGATGTAAGCCTCGTGGACCAGCGCCGTAGCTTCGAGCGTCTGCCCCGGCCGCTCATGAGCCAGCCGCTGGGCAGCCAGCTTACGCAGTTCGTCATACACCAGCGGCAGAAGCTGGCTCGCAGCGCCGGGATCACCCTGTTCGATCGCGGAAAGGACGCGGGTGACGTCAGACATCGGCTTGGCCTGCCTCGAGCGATACGACGTTGCCCTCTCAGCCCCCCACGCCTTCACATCGTCGGACTTACCCGTTGCCGCCGCAAGCGCAAACACTCAAATGGCAACCCCACACCGACGACTCCCCTATTTATACACCTGAACATCCCCACGTCCCCCAAAATGCTTGACCTACGCCAAGATCATGGTACGATGGGATTTTCGTCGCAACGGAGATCGACGTTTCGCGGCGGCTTCGTGAAGTCAGGGAAACAGGTACAACGCATCCATGAAGTGTTATCAGGCCAAGACGGGCGAGCTGCAGAAGCACTGGTACTTGATTGACGCTGAAAATCAGGTCGTCGGTCGGCTGGCGGCACAGATCGCGCCGATCTTGATGGGCAAGCACCGCCCCACGTACACGCCGCACATCGACACCGGTGATTATGTCATCGTCACCAACGTCGACAAGGTCGTCTTCACCGGCGACAAGTGGCGCCAGAAAACCTATCAGCGCTATTCGGGTTATCCCGGCGGCCAGAAAGACGAAGCCGCCTGGAAGCTCTTCGAGCGCCAGCCCGAGCGAATCTTGCAGCTCGCCATCGAGCGCATGATGCCCAAGAACAAGATCGGCGTGCACATGATGCTCAAGCTGAAGCTGTACACGGGGCCGAATCATCCCCATCAAGCTCAGTGCCCGATTCCTCTGGAAGCGAAGTCGGGCCGGCCCACGCCCATCGGCGCTGTTTTTGTTGTGCCGCCCGCGAGCACAACGGCAGGCTCGGCCGCGCCGGCACCCGCCCCCACGCCGGCCCAGGAAAGCGATACTCCAGCGAGTGAGCCCGCTGCGAGCCCGGCCGAGTGACAAGCGATTTAAACGGATTCTTGGCTTCCTGACCCGCCCTGACCTTCCGGGCGATCATTCATTCACGATAGACAAGGGAAAGAACGAGACATGGCGGCGACGACGACGAATCCCTTCACCTGGGGGACAGGCCGGCGCAAGACGGCGGTTGCTCGGGTGCGCATTCGCGAAGGCACCGGGAAGTTCCTGGTCAACGACCAGGATTACAACGTCTATTTTCCGCTCGAGGTACAGCAGATGGACGTCAAGTCCCCGCTGGCCTTGACCGACATGGCAGGCCGCGTCGACGTCTTCGTCAATGTGCGGGGAAGCGGCAAGCTCAGTCAATCCGGCGCGGTCTTGCTCGGGCTGGCCCGCGCACTCAAAGACTACCGGCCCGACCTCGAGGCCGCACTCCGCGATTCCGGGTTCTTGACTCGTGACGCTCGAATGGTCGAGCGGAAGAAATTCGGCCACAAGAAGGCCCGCAAGAGCTTCCAGTTCTCCAAGCGCTAGTTCGTATCAAGCGCCGGCCTCGAAGTGCTGGCGGAACTGTTGCAGGTTGTGTCGCTGGCCCATCAGCACGATGCGGTCGCCGGGCGCGAAGATCTCGTCGCCGCCGGGGGGGAAGTCGAGCCGCCCGTCGGCGCGCTTGATGGCGATCACGACCGCGCCGGTGAGCCGTTTGATATCGGCGTCGCGCAAGCTCTGGCCCGAAAGCGTCGACGTTGGCGCGATCAAGAGCTCTTCCATCTCGATCTCGACGCTGGCGCGATCCGTGACCAGCTCGGCGAGCTTGACGGCACCCGGGTTGGTCACAAGCGAGACGATCCGATGCGCGCCGATCGCGGCCGGCATCACGATGTGGTCTGCGCCCGCCTGTTTGAGCTTCTTGGGCGTGCTCGGCCCCTCCGCTCGCGACACGATCACGAGTTTCGGGCTCATCTCTCGCGCGGTCAAGGTGATGAAGACGTTCTCGGCGTCATTCGGTGTCACGGTCACCAGCACCTTGGCACGTTTGATCCCGGCCTGCTCGAGCACGTGCTCCTCGGTCGCATCGCCCGTGACGACCAGGAAGTCGCGGGCTTCGGCCGTCGCCACGCGATCGTGCGACGAATCAATGAGCACAAATTCTTTTTCTCTCGCGGCCAGCTCGTCGCAGATCAGCACGCCCAGGTGGCCGTAGCCCGCAACGATGATGTGGTCTTTGAGTGTCTGGATGTTTTTCATCATGCGGTGGCGGCCAATGTAATCGATGATCTCGCTTTCCGTCAGGAATTGCACAAAAGAGCCGAGCGTGAAGGCGACAGAAAGCATGCCCATCGCGATCAGCGACATGGTGAAGACCCGCAAACCAACGGAATTCATGGGTACAACTTCATCGAAGCCCACGCCCGACACGGTGATCACCACCTGGTAGATGGCGTCGATGAACGTCCAGCCCATGGACATGTAGCCGGCGACGCCGTACACAACCACCACCTGGATCGCCGTCAATCCGTACGCGACCCTTCGAACCGCCTTTCGTTTGAAAAAAGCCGCGATGAGTGACTTATTGTGAAGAGCCGTCACGGGATCAAAGGGCCCTGAAGTCGCCGGGTGCGTCCACTCTGAAGTTTGCTCGAGGTCATGGCCATTCCAACCGGTGATAGGCTGTACCAATGATGATCGCACAGGCGATCAGACCGGAAAGCGAGAGGCTTAGCAACGAAAACCGCGCCGCGACGGCCGCGCGCGATGTTCGGGCGGTGGTGCGCCGCTTGGCCAGCCACAGCCCGATGAACCCGGGCACGATCGGCACCAGCGCAAATTTCAAGCATTGGCGAAGCACGATCGGGCTCGTCAACTGATAGAGGAGAGACTGCGTGCCGTACTGATTGTCGGTGATCTGAAGCGCGACACCGTACGCGATCAGCATCGTGACGGCAAGTCCCGGGATCGCCGAAGCGAGGGCAAGCGTCGCGGCGAGCGCGTCCAGCAACACGGCTCGAACCGGCTGTCGAAACGGCCAAGCAGCCAGGAGCAACACGACGCCGCCCGCCGCGATGAGGCCGGGAATCGCCCAAACGGTCCACGGATTCGGTGGCAGGATCAAGCCGAAAAGGCCGAAAAGAATCACCGCCAAGAGCGGCAGCAGACTGAGCTGCATTGCGATACTGGCGGCCCGGCGAACGTCTGCGGTTTCCGCGGACATACGGTGTCTCCTGTTCTTCAGGCGTGGGGTTCTCAGCTTCGCCCGGTTCGAAATCGCTGATTGAACGCCACCGCAACCAGCACGACTGTGCCCAGCACGAGGCCCTCAATCTGGGTGCTGTCGATGCCTCGCGGCGTGAGGATGCCCGTGCCTTTCAAGACGATCTGGGTCAAGAGCAGGCCCAGGACCGTGCCCCGGATCGAGCCGACGCCGCCCGCCAGGCTGCAGCCGCCGACCACCGCGGCCGTGATGGCCGTCAGCTCATACGCGTTGCCCATCCGGCTGTCACCCTGGCCGCTCTGGCCGGTGAAGAGCACGCCGCCCAGGGCAGACAGAGTTCCCGCCGTGGCGTACGCAAACGCCTTCAGCCGCCGGGTTCGCAATCCGCACAGCCGCGCGGCTGTTTCGTTGCCGCCCAGCGCAAACAGGTGCCGCCCCAGCACCGTGCAGCCCATCAAGATACTCATGAACACCGCCACGCAGGCGAAGATTGACACCGTCACCCATCGCTCGTCGCCCAGCGCCCGGTACGCGGGAAAAGGCACCGTGATCGTCTTGTTCTGGCAGAGAACCGTCGCCAGGCTGCGCAGGCCCGCCATCGTGGCGAGCGTCGCAATAAAAGGCGGCAGTCGCAGAAAATTGATCATCATTGCATGACCCAATCCAATAGTCGTCCCCATGAGGACAGTGAGTCCGATCGCCAGCGCGATGAGCCCCGTCGACGGGTCGGGCGACGATCCATCGCGCAGCCATTCCTTGAGCAGCTTGGCGCTGACCACCGACGCCAGCGAGACCACCGCCCCCGTCGAAAGGTCGATTCCACCGGCGATGATCACGACCGCCGCGCCCACCGAGAGCACGCCGAAAAGGGCGACCCGGTGCAACAGCGTTTGAAGGCTGTAGCGCTGGTAAAAGGCACCGTCCTTGTCCATCGCGTAAATCACCAGGAGTACCACCAGAATGCCGGCGCAAAGCGCCCATTCCTGCGCCTTGAAAAGGCTGCGGAGGCGCGGCCACACTCGGCTTGGTTCATTCGCTGTGGACATTCTTGGTCCGCCCGGGTGAGGAACGGGTTCGCGCGAGCTCATTCCGGCGGGCGATGAGCTCTTTCACGTAAGCTTCAGATGCGCTGCAATCAAGTTCCGCTGGATGTCGTTGGTCCCTGAGAAGATCACGCCGCCGGCGCTGTTGCGCAGGTCTCGTGCAACAGCACCGCCTGCCTGGAACCCGGAGGCACCGAACAAACGCAGGGCGTCGAGGCTGTTCTGCGCAAAGCACTCCGAGACGTGCAGCTTGGCCATCGACGACCAGACCGCCGCGTCCTCGCCGTGCGAAGCCGCCCAGGCATAACGATAGACCATGAAGCGGCTGGTTTCCAGCCGCAGCTTCATATCCACGATGCGATTTGAAACCGATTGGAACTTGCCGATCGACTGGCCGAACTGCTTCCGGCCCTTCGCGTGGGCGATGCACGCTTCAAGCTGACGCCGCATCGTGCCCAGAACGCCCGCCAGAATCGCACCTCGCTCCCACTCGAGGGCTGCGTTGAAGACGGTCGATCCCCGGCCTTCGCGGCCGAGAATGGCGTCATCAGGCACCATGCAATCCTCGAAAACCAGATCGCCCATGGGCGCCGTGCGCAAGCCCAGGGTTGAGAGTTCGCGGCCGTGCTTGAAACCCGGCGTGCCCCGCTCAAGCAGGAACGCGGTGATTCCCAGCACCCCTTTGGAAGGATCTGTGCTGGCGAGGCAAACGAACAGGTCCGCACAATGTGCGCTGGTGATCCACGCCTTGCTGCCGTTTATGACCCAGCCTTCGGCGTGGCGCTGGGCCCGCGTTTGCATCGAGAAGATGTCGGACCCGGCCTCGGCCTCGCTCGCGGCATTGGCGCCCAGCAGGCTGCCGTTGCAAAGGCCGGGCAGGTACCGCCGTTTCTGCGCGTCGCTGCCGAATTTCAGGATCGCCATCGTCGTCGTCCAGAGCGAGGCGCCCGTCGCGAAAACGAGCCCGGTGTCGACGCAGCCGTAACCCAAGCCCTCGAGCGCCGCCGCGGTGGTGATCAAGTCCTGGCCCAGTCCGCCGTATTCCTTCGGCACGGGCAGGCCCTGCACGCCGAGCTTCGCGGTGCGCTGGTAACCTTCCCGCCAGAACTCACCCTTTCGTTCTCGCTCGGCCGAATCGGGGTCGGAAAGCTCCGCCTGCGCGAACTTGACGGCCGCTTCATACCAGTGACGCTGTGACTCGGAAAATGCGAAATCCATGACCCGGATGGTCTCGCTCAGTCGGGATGTCTCACTCGGCTCCGGCCCCGTCCTCAGTAACGGGCCGGCACGATCATGTCCGAAGAGCGCCCGCTCTTCAACCCCAGAGATTCCTGTCGAGCGGCAAGACTCATCGCCGCGGCAGCGCGGCGACTACCCTACCGGCGATTCTTCGAAAACGGCAAGCGCTCACCTTGGCTCGCCCACGCTCATCCTTTATGATTTTTCCAGAGCTATTCTTCGCGTCTGTTTTAGGAGCCGGATTGAATGAAGTGTCTGATCGTATACTACGTCGGCGGGCAGTGGTTCGGTGAAGAAGTCTCGTGGAAGCGGTCGGGCAGCGGGACTTACCGCGAAACGTCGCGAATCGAGATCCCGCAAGGCAAGGCCGAGATCGAGGCGTTTGCCGCGCAAATCGCTACGTCATCGAGTGGCGGGGGGCAATCCCGGCCCAGACCGCCCAGGCCGGTTAGCCGGCATTTGGTGTGCAGGGTTCCTCGCACTTCCGAGCCACGGCGAGCACCGATGTGCCCAGCGGAAAGGGCAAACGGGCGAGCAATCGGTCCTCGATGACGCAGAAGCGCCTCGAGTGCCCGATTGATCCAATCGGTGGGAATTCCATGCTGGGAAACCTTCCGCCTGCGGCCCGCGTTGACGAGGCGCACCATGATCTTGGGGATGACCAGCGACGGAAACAGATAGCGCAGCTCGAGTAGCTCGAGCCCCTGGCAGGGGAGGACGCGCTCCAGCCCTCGGGCCGAGTATCGCCGGCGATGGTGATTGATCTCGTCGTGATGGTCCCACAATAGCTGGAACGCCGGCACGGTGATCGCCATGAGCCCGCCGGGCTTTAACATTCCGGCCATGGCCGCGACGGCACCTTGGTCGTCGTCGATGTGCTCGATGACGTCGAGCGCCGTGATCATGTCAAATCGCCAGGAAGGATCATCGTAGACCGCTGAGCCGAGGGGCTCAGTCGAGATCTGCGTGCGAAAAGGCCCCAAGTCATCGAGCAGCCGCGGATCGACTTCGATTCCCCGCACCGTTCCAAATTCCGCGAGCGCCCTGAACGAAAGCGCGTTTCCGCAGCCGACGTCAAGGATCGCCGAAGGAGGTCTGGCCCCAAGACGCTTGAGCGTTCGGATCAGGATATCCTCGCGCGCCCGCCACCACCAATGCGACTGGTACAATCGCTCATACTCTGCGCGATAGGTGGCATCCATGGAACGCAGCTCTCATTCAAGTCTCTTCCTCATCATCCCGCTGCGACAAGAGGTCAAGCTCATCGTTGCGAACGATCTCGCGCACAAGTGCAACCGGGCGGCCTCGTCCCTCATCGCAGGTCCGCACGACGTACTCACCGACGATTCCCAGGCACAGCATCTGAATCCCGGCAAAGAACCAGATGGAGATGATCAAGCTGGCAAAGCCCCGCGGAAAATCAGCCGGCGCGACGAGGTACCAGCACAGATAGCCGATCGCAACCACGATCGCAAAGAAAGATAAGATGAACCCTGCTACCTGAATGAATCGCACGGGGAGCTTTGTAAACGAGAAGAGCCCGTCGTACGCCAAGGCGAGGTTCTTGCTCAGCGTGTATTTGGGGGCCCCGGCGAACCGGGCTGCCCGGTCGTATCGAACACCGGCCTGCTTGAACCCCACCCAGGCCCGCAAACCGCGCAAGAATCGGTTGCGCTCAGGAAGCGCCAGCATCGCGGCTGCGACGCGGCGGCGCATGCAGCAGAAATCACCCGAGTCGAGGGGAACGTCGATCATCGAGACGAACCGCAGCAGGCGATAGAACAGAAAGTAAGCCCATCGTTTGAACACACCTTCTTTTCGATTGCGGCGCACGCCGTAGGCGACGTCGTTGCCCTGTTCGAGCGCCTCGACCAGAGAGCCGATGGATTCGGGTGGATCTTGCAGGTCGGCGTCGATGATCGCGATGACGCTGCCGCTCGCATGCGACATCCCGATCGACACGGCTGCCTGATGGCCGAAGTTGCGGGTCAAGAAAACTCCCAGGAACCGCGCGTCGCGCTCGACGATCTCGCAGATCATGTTCTCGGAGCCATCGCGGCTGCCGTCGGATACCAGCAGGAATTCGAGCGAGCGGAAGCCCAGGCCCTCGAGCGCCTCCGGCAGCCTGCGCTCGAGCTCGGGCAGGTTGGCCTCCTCGTTAAAGACCGGCACGATCACCGAAAGCATCGATTTGTCGAGCTTCGACCTGGCCGGCGACCGATCAAGCCGAGTCGCGCCGGTCCTTCCTGGGGCGGTCCTCGAGGCGATCATCCTTGATAACCTCCTGTCGCTTCAGCGTTCGGGTCTGTCAGGCTCCGAGCTTCGTGCGCCGCCAGACGATCTGGCAGCGGTTCCCGGCCGGGTCCTTGAAGAACGCGGTTTTGGCGTCGTCGGTTTCCACCAGAGTCTCCTCCTCGAAGACGACGCCGATGCCTGCAAGCTGGTCGCGCATCGCCACGAAGTCGTCGACCCAGAACGCGAAATGGCAAATCCAGCGCTGGTTAACATTGGACTCGCCTTCGGGTCTGGCCAGGATCTCGACGGCCATTCCATTGTCGTCGGCAAGAAAGTACGCGGGGGGCGGCCCGGGGTTGGCGACGATCACATGCAGACCGAGTGCGCCCGACATAGAAATCTTTGAGTGCAATGGGGTCGTCGGCGTAGATGGCAAAGTGCTCGATCCGGCTCATCTTGCGGTTTCCAATTTCGTGGATGTGTTCGATCGGTCTGGATTACTGCCTCTACTTCTTCTTCTTGGGTTTGGCGAGCGCCATGATGGTCTTCCACTGGCTCTCGGTCACCGGCTGAATCGAGAGCCGGTTTCCTTTCCGCAGCAGCTCCATTCCCTTGAGGGCCGCCACGCCTTGCAACAGCGGCAGGCCAAGCGGGGGGTCGATCGCGCGCACGGCTTTGACCGAGACCTGAAACCACGTGGGCGCGTTGCGCTTGCTCTTGGGGTCAAAATGGCAGTGCTCGGGGTCGAACGCCGTGGGATCGGGGTGGGCCGTCTTGACGACCTCGGCGATTCCGGCGATGCAGGGGGGGTCGGCACTCGAGTGGTAAAAGAGCACGCCGTCGCCGAGCGTGACGTCATCGCGCAGAAAGTTCCGCGCCTGATAATTCCTGACGCCGTCCCAGCCCGTGGTCCGGCCCGGCTCGGCCCAGAGGTCCGCAAAGGAGTAAGCCGCCGGGTCTGCTTTGAAGAGCCAGTAAGCCATGGACTGCAAGATCCGTCTTACAGAAGATCGGCCACCGCGAACTTGATTCCCGGTAGAGCCACGATTTCCACTTCGTCGCCTGGGCGCAGCACCGAGATGTCGCGGTACCCTGCGGGGGTCGGCCCGCGATGAACTTCCAGGCTGCCCTCCTCGAGATTGACGATCCAGTACTCGCCCACACCCGCTTCGGCGTACACCGGACCCTTGACCTCGCGGTCGACCTCGAGCGACGTGTCGGCGACCTCGATCAACAACAGGATATTTCGGGCCCGCGGCTTGCCTGTGGCATAGAAATCGTCGCGAGGAGCCAGCAAGCTGATGTCTGGCTCGGGCTCGCTGTCATCCAGCCGAACAGGATCTTGCACGCCGACGATGACAGCGTCGCCGAAGGTCCTGCCGAAGAGGCGGTTCAATTTCTTCACGCGTGCACCATGCAAGTCACCGATTGCCATCTTGTCGACGATCTCCCCCCGGATAAGCTCGACTCGATCCTCCTCACCGAGGATGCCGGCGTCGATCATCTGCTCGTAATCATCGACACTGAAGCGATGGCGGACTAATGTTTGGGGCATACGACTGGCGCTCGTTTGCTTGAGAGGCCCTACTTGATTCAAAGTGCAATGCGCTGGATTCTACTCGAATCGTCGACTTCAGGGGAGGCCGGAAAGCATGAAATCTCGCCACGCAGCAAGTTGCCTTCGTGGTGTCTCGGCACACTCCGAATTGCCTCAATTCTGCATCTCAATTATACTTGGGCTTGCGCCCTGCGTGGGGGCATGGCCTCGTATTCGACGTCCCGCCCGCGAAATGACCGCGATCGCGATCCGCTCCGCCATTGCGTAAGGGCTACGTAATGCGTCCAGAAGATCTATTGACCTGGGTGCGGTCAGTACCGTTCCGGCCATTTCGAGTGTGCTTGAACAGCGGCCGCACGTACGACATCCGGCATCCGGAAATGCTCCGCGTCGGCCGATCGAGTGTGAATATCTACTCTTATGCAGGCAAACCCGAAGATCCGTACGAGCGAATGGAAATGGTCGGTCTCGTGCTGATCGAGCGCATCGAGCCGATCGAGAGTCCGATCCCGGCCTGATATCAGCAACAAGCAAGGAGGCAGCAGTCCATGGAAGGGCGCCGCGAGGTTCTTGCATTCGGACTGTGCCTGGTGGCGTGCGTCTCGGCGTTTTTTCATGAGACGCTCTTTGGCGGCAAGGTCTTGAGCCCGGCGGACGTGCTCTTCGTTTCGGCGAGTTTTCGGGGCGAAGGAGCGGCGGAATTTGAGCCAGCCAACCGGCTGTTGATGGATCCGGTGCTTCAGTTCCAGCCGTGGCTCGAGTTCAACCGCCGCATGATTCGCAGCGGCCGGCTGCCGCTGTGGAACAGCTCCGCCGGCTGCGGTGCTCCTCACCTCGCGAACGGCCAGAGCGCCGTCTTTGATCCCTTCAACGTGCTCGCGTACGTGGGAAGCTCGGCTGCGGGTGCCCTCGCCTGGATGGCCGCTAGCCGGTTGTGGGTGGCGGGCCTGGGGATGTTCCTGCTCGCGCGAGCGTGGGGGCTCGGCGCCTGGGGCCGCTGGTTCGCCGGGCTGGTTTATCCGTTCAGCGGCTTCCTCGTCCTCTGGCTGCTCTACCCCGTCACGAACGTGGCGATCTGGCTGCCGTGGATGCTGCTGGCGACCGATCGGCTCCTCGGCAATCCGACCGCCAAACGCGCAGCGCGACTGGCGGTTGTGGTTGCGCTGGTCGTTCTGGGCGGGCACATTCAAACGAGCGCGCACGTGCTGCTGGCGGGCGGGCTTTACGCCCTGGCGCGGATTTGGTGGCAACGGGAGACTCCGGTCACGCGGCGGCGCCGCGGCGCTCTGGGCACTGGGCGTGGGCCTGGGTCTGGCCGTGGCAAGCGTGCAGATTCTGCCGCTCGCGTCCTATCTGGCCAAGAGCCCCGTCTGGAGCGCTCGCCAGCACGAACGGGCACCCTGGTGGAAGGTGGCTCGGCCGCGAATACTCGAGATCGCGTGCACCGCCGTTCCCTACGTCTACGGCAGCCAGCGCCGCGGCCAGCCCAACATCGCCCGCGCATTGGGCGTGAACAACCTCAACGAGTCCGCGGGCGGATTTGCCGGTCTCGCGACGCTGCTCTGGCTGGCGCCACTGGCCCTGGTCACGCGCGGCCGATCGTTTCATGTGAGATTTCTGGCTGGTCTGGGCATTGTCGGGGCCATGGGCGCTTTTCGACTGCCGCCGGCGGACAATTTGCTGCGCGCTTTGCCTGTGCTGGAAGTCACGGACAACCGCCGGCTCACTCTCTGGGTATCGTTTGCACTCGCGCTGCTGGGTGGGGTTGGCCTGGACGGTCTCGCCTCGTCAGGGAAGCTGGCGCGCACCTGGATCATGACATGGCTGCTGGGTGCGCTGGTTCTCTCGGTCGGGGCCGGGGCGATCGGCTCATTCGAGGGCAAGCTCCGGGAACGGGCCCTGGCGCATTATCGAGACGCCGCGGCGGCAAGCCCGGGCGCAGACGACCAGGCTTACCGGGAGCGAGCCCTGCGCCAGGTGCGCCAGGTCCTGAGTTTCTTGCCGCGCTATTACGGGCTCATCTCATGCGAGCTCGCCGTGCTGGCGGCCTTTGCCTGGAGGCTCAGGTGCAGCCCAACGAGCTTGTGGTGGACCCGCCCGGGGGTGCTCGGGCTGGTGTTGGTCGACCTGGCCGGGCTGGGCCTTGGCCTGAACCCGGCGATCGCCAAGCAAGAGCAATCGTACGAGCCGCCGGTGATCGCCCGGCTTCGCCAGGAGGCGCTGCCGGGCGGGCGAGCGCTGGGTCTGGGGGAGGAGATACCCCCGAACGTGCTCATGCGATTCGGTCTATCTGACATCCGCAATTACGACTCGATCGAGCTCGAGCGAAATCTGCGCTGGTTGGCGCCTCTGTACGACCGGGATGGTCCGATCACGAGTCGAAGCGAGATCACATGGTCGCGCGTGCTCGCCAATCTTGACCTCTTACGCGAGTCAGGGGTTTATGCGGTCGTGGCGGCGTCGCCGCCGCCGGAGCGCGCCTTCGCGCGCATCGAGCGGGTGGGAAGAGTGTGGGTTGCGTGGTTGGGCGGCTTGTCGTGGGCCGGAGCCGAGTCGCCCCGCGCCGTTCTGGAGGTCGCTCGCGACGATGGCGCCGCTCGAATTCGAATTGATTCCGCGCGGGAGACGAGCCTCACTCTCAGAGAGACGTTCGACCCCGGATGGACCGCGACGCTGGACGGCAAGAAGGCCGATTTGCAGCCTGAATCCAGCATTTTCATGCATATCGAGATTCCCGCAGGTCGGCATGAGCTGATCTTGCGATTTGATCCGGTCGAGGTTCGCATCGGTCTTGCGCTCTCGATTCTATCGTGCATTCTCCTGATTCTGGTGTTGACAGGAATTCGATTAATTTGGATTCCTGGAATAACCACGAGAGAGGGCTTGGACGGAGTCGAGCCCGCTGGTTAGAATCGTTTCATAGCATCTTCCGGACTCGTTTACCGGCTCATCACACTGAGGGATGTATCGCTGATGGTCCACTTCACGTGCGATCTCTGCGGCAAGGAATTGAATGGTTCCGGCGACGGCCGATACGTGGTCAAGATTGAGGCTTACCCCGGCTTCGACCCGACGGAAATCAAGGAGGATGATCTCGACGATGATCCGATGGAAGCAGTTGCTCAGATCCTGAGCCGTGACGAGGCACTCCTCTCCGAGGACCTCGCCACCCCGCTGCAAAAGGGCTTTCGGTTCGATCTCTGTTGCTCGTGCCACAGCAAGTTCGTGAAAGACCCGCTCGGGAAAGATGCGATTCGCTCGTTTGATTTCAGCAAGAACTGATCGTACTTCTCCACAATCCTGTTCGACTGCCGGAGGAGACCGATCGTGCCGGGCTAGCTGCCCGGACAAGCTTCCCTCGAGGACGTGCGTGCCGCGGGGAGGCGTCAAGGTCTGCCGGTTCTCTCACACGAATCTATCAATCCTGTTGTTTGACATTTGTCAGGCGCAACGATGCGACTGATCGGAGTTGGCTCGTGCGCGGAGACAAGACCGGACGACCCCGAGCTCGCGGCCGCACGACTCTCGTTCCGGCGCGAGCGTCGGAACGTTCATCGTGCCGCTTGAGCGACGGGCTCCCGGTCAAATCGCCGGGTCGGACCCTTTGAGGACGCACTTTCGCGCAGCGAAAGCCGACAATCGGGCGGCGTTCAAACGCTCGCGGTTTAGCGCGCCACGAACAGGATCACGTTCGTGATCACCGAGACGGCCAGCAGCATCGCGATCGTGACGATGATGTGGTTGCGGTTGTTCACGTACGACGCCAGCTCGACGAGTTGTTCCTCGGATGCGGCTCCGCCTGAGGCATAGTCCGAATCGGACTCGCCCTCGGCCAGAGCAAGCAGCGTCTCGGGCTTCTGGCCGGCGATCATCGGGCTTTCGCCGCGCTGCAGGCATTTGAGGTCGAGGATCAGGTCGTCGGGCGTCTGATAGCGGTGCTCCCGGTTCTTGGCCATCATGGTTTCGACAATCATGCCCATCCCGCCCGAGAGCTGCGAGTTCAAGTGATCGGGCGGGACGATCTGCACCTTGACGTCGACGTGCTTGCGCATCACGTCGTTGGGCGTCTCGCCACCGTAGGGCACCTTGCCGGTAACCATGTGATAGAGGGTCGCCCCCAGGCTGTAGATGTCGGCCCGGATGTCGATGTTGGTCTCGCCGCGCACCTGCTCGGGGCTGATGTAATAAGGCGTGCCGATCGCCATCCCGGCCTCGGAGAGACCCCACTTTTCGTCGCCGGTCAAGCGGGCAAGCCCGAGATCGGCCAGCTTGACGCTCCCTTCCTTGGTGAGGATCACGTTTTCGGGCTTGATGTCGCGGTGGATCAGCCCCTTCTGGGCGGCATGCTTGAGCGCCTCGGCGATTGCCAGCGTGATGCGGATGGCTTCCTTCTCGTCGAAGACCTTGTGCTTGTCCAGGAAATCCTTGATCGTGGGCCCTTCAATGTACTCCATGACGAAGTAGTAGTGGCCGTCAATCTGACCGGCATCGATCGCGTTCACCACGTTATTGTGTGAGAGCTTGGCGGCGATCATGGCCTCGCGCTCGAACCGTTTGATGAACTCTTTGTTCTGAGCAAGGGGATCGAGCAGGATCTTGATAGCCACGATCCGGTCGACGGAAACCTGTTTGGCTTTGAACACCACTCCCATCGAGCCCTTGCCCAGCTTGTCGATCATCTGGTAGCCGGGTATCTGGAACCGCTTGCTGGACTCGCCGCTCTCCTGTTTGAGCCGGGTCATCTGGCTGCGGGTGAGCACCTTGGCGTCGACCATGATGTCAAGCAGGCTCTTGGCGCCGTCCCCGCTTTTGGCGGCGAGCTCCTTGCGGTGCGTCTTGCAAGCCTCGAGCTCAGCGGGGGTCGCCAGCCCTCGGCGCAGGATCGACTTCTCGAGCTGGGCTTCTTCCACCTTGGAATCGCCTCGCGGATCGCCGTTTTGCGAATTGCTCTTCGCCGAACTATCCATCAGGCGCTCTCCCGGATCACTCACTCCGGCGCGGGTTGATCGAGCGATCGAAAGCCCCGGCCGCCAAACCCTTCGAGGTGTCGAATTTCGTCAAGCGAAGCGACGGCGTTCGGGGGCCCAGATCAAGAATGCCCGCTTCGGTGCATGAAAGTATGTTTCCCGCCATCGCGTTGTCAACGAAATTCTTCGCTTGTCGTTTTATGGCAGCAAGGCTCGTTCAAAAAGCAGAGCAAGCACGGCCGGAAGTGGCTCGAGCAGGCGCTTGTGACGTGCCGTATTCTCTTTTATTATGAGCCCTGCGCTTCCAATGTTCTACGTTCGGCGGGCAATTTAGTGACGATAAGACGGTTCCGAGGCCGCCCGGGTTCCTCCTCACCGTCGTGGAGCGGCTGTCTTGATGCAGATCGGGGTTCTTTCAGGTGACGGCGTCGGGCCGGAGGTCATGGCCGAGGGCCTCGAGGTTCTCGTGCTCGTGGGCAGGCTCGAGGGTCTCGAAATCGACCTGGTTCGATTCGACCTGGGGGGCGAGCGGTACCTGCGCACCGGCGAAATCCTGCCGGACGAAGAGATCAACGGCCTTCTGCGGTGCGACGCCATCCTGCTGGGGGCGGTGGGGCATCCCGCGGTGCCCCCGGGAATCCTCGAGAAAGGGATTCTGCTGCGCCTTCGGTTCGACTTCGAGCAGTACATCAACCTGAGACCGATTCAGCTTTACCCGGGCGTGGAAGGCCCGATCCGCGGCAAGGGGCCGCACGACGTCGACATGGTCGTGGTGCGTGAGAACAATGAGGACCTGTACGTAGGTGCGGGGGGGTTCACCCGGAAAGGAACACCCGATGAGGTGGCAATCCAGACCTCCATCAACACCCGGAAAGGGGTCGAGCGCACGATCCGGTACGCGTTCGATCTGGCTCGCCGTCGGCGCTTCTTTCAGGTCCGTTCCGGGGCCTGTCCGCCGCCGAGCGCTCGCGAGGACTGTCGCGCCAGGTGACGCTGGTCGCCAAGACCAACGTACTGACTTTTGCCCATGACCTGTGGATGCGTGCCTTCACCGAAGTTGGCGGCCTCTACCCGGAGATCAAGAGCGACTATCAGCATGTGGATGCTTGCTGCATGCGAATGATCGCGAGCCCCGAGCGATTCGATGTGATCGTTACAACCAACATGTTCGGCGACATCATCACCGACCTGGGGGCCGTCATTCAGGGGGGGATGGGGCTGGCGGCATCCGGAAACTTAAACCCGGAGCGCACGTTTCCGAGCATGTTTGAGCCGGTGCACGGCTCGGCCCCGGACATCGCCGGCAAGGGGGTGGCCAATCCGCTGGCCGCGATCCTTTCCGTCGCCATGATGCTCGACCATCTCGATGTGCCGCGGGGCGCCGAGCGCATTCGTGCGGCCGTGCAGCAAGTGCTCTCGGCCCGCTCGCCGCGCACGCCGGACCTCGGTGGTACCGACGGGACATCTCAGGTCGGCCGCGCTGTCCGCGACGCGGTTTTGGCGAACAGCCAGGGCTAGCCCTCGACACGAAAGTCCCCTACAATCGTATTGTAGGTGTGCTCGACCGCTCTCCGGGATAGCCGGCGCGACGCAGATGTCGAAATCGTGTAGGGAAAGCGAGCGAGGCCGATGACAAGAGCGAATCGGATCGTGTAGGCTAATTGTCAAGGGGAGTGGCCGAGCCGAGAGGACGCCCGAACGCCAGAGGCCCGAGGGAATTCTGATGCGCACCAATATCATTCATCACCGGTCGCGAGCAGCCTTCACGTTGATCGAGCTGCTTGTCGTCATTGCCATCATTGCCGTACTCGTCGCCTTGATCATGCCGGCGGTGCAAGCCGCGCGCGAATCGGCGAATCGCGCCAAGTGCCAGAACAACCTGAAGCAGCTTGGCCTGGCCGCCCAGGAATACCACGACTCGTTCAATTCGTTCCCGGCGGGCTGGTACTGCTATACGCCGACGTACGATGCTCAGGGAAACCTGATCAGCGGCGACATCAATTGCCAGTACGTCTACTCGCCGTATCAGGATTACATGTGGAACGGAATGATCGGCACGTTCCTCAAGATGGAACAAAACAACCTCTACAACGAGATCAACTTCAACCTGCTGACCAGTGACCCGTCCAACGTGACGGCGATCCGCCGCACGATCGACGGATTCGTGTGCCCGTCGAATCGTCGCCCCACGGTCACCCAGAATTCCACGAACGCGTACCTCCAGGTCGGGCCATCCGACTACCGCGCCAACATGGCAGCCGGTCAGGTGATTCCGTCGAGCGCCAGCGGTTGCGCCACCATCGACCCGACCAATCCGTTTTGCTTCTACTACGATAACGGCATGATGTATCAGAACTCCACGACCAACATGGCCGATATCACGGACGGAACGACGAACACCGTTATCTTCGGCGAGAGCTTGAGCCCGACCGGCACCTGGTCGCAGGCGACGAGCTGCTGCGTCCGAACTAACATCGATCGCACCATCAACAGGCCCATTCTCTACAACGGCCTGAATTATTACACCTACTGGATGAGCAAGCACCCCAGCATGGTCAACTTCGGCTTCTGCGACGGCAGCGTTCGCCCGGTGACCCAGCTCATCAACAAGATCACCCTGAACAAGCTCATGACCCGGTCTGGCGGCGAGACCGTCTCTTCTAACGAGATCCAGTGATCGCTTAATTTCCGCGCGACGCTAACAACATAGATAAAGAGAATCCACCTCTCATGGCCCGTGCATCGGTGGCGAGCCAGCGGGCGTGCCCGCCACTCAGTGAGGATTTGCTCCAGAAATGGGTTTTCCGAGTGGTGTGGCGGGATCGGGCGGACATCGGATCCAGCCAAGATCGTCGCGCATCCTGCAATCCGGCAAATCGTCGCGGCAGGCCAAGACGCAGTCCCTTTGTAATTCCGCGAATTGCGAAAAGCGCCGAGCCTTCTCTTTTTCGCCCGGCCCGAAATCACCGGTGAAAAATCCGGTTCCGCCGGGAGCGCGAGGTAAGCTAACGGAGACGGCACGCTCGTGGTTCACCTGTGGCGAGTAGCGCGGCCTTTTACACTGAAACGGAGTTTGGTTTCGTCAGCGCGCGTTCGTTGTGATCTGTGCCGACTGCCGACGGCGCCACCATGGCGAATTCGCTGCACGTGTGGGACGCGCGGCTGGGAACGGTCACTCAGGACCACGCCGAGGATGCATGGCCTGATCCTCAAGCCAGGCGATCTCGGCGGATGGCCCGATTCTCGCCGGCCGGCATAGGGTGCAGTCGCGCCCGCCCGAGCATTTCCAGTTTAGATTGTCGCCACAGCGAGCTCATTTTCCCTACCGGCCGATTCGGCGACGCGCGCAAACGGTTCTTCCACTGCAGGCAGCTTCGCGAACAGTTCGGATAACGTGTGCTCGTAGTTTTTCCAGCGTCCGACCGAGCGACGGTAAATGGGCTGCCGAACTTGAGTTACGCTCGCCGTTCGCACAGGTCGCTCGAGCGTATGGAACTCCAGGCATTTTGCGTCCCATTCCAAACCGCAGGCTGCGACGAGCCGCCGCGCGACGCCCTCGATGTCCGCAACCAGGTCCTCGTACCTGACCTCGTAGACCGATATCGGCAAAACGTTACGCCAGTGGTCCATAAGGCGCTGGTAGCATGAGAATTGCGCGGCGATGTGATCCGGTTCGTTTGCCCAGGGCACCATTTGGAAGTCGGTCATCCAGCAAGATACCGCTACGTCCCGTAGGTCGCGACGACAATGGATAACGGTAGCCCATGGGAACAGAGTTGCCAGGAGGCCGAGATGCATGTAGTTCGCCGGTAACTTGTCGACGACGCGCTCGACCGGCCCTGTATCCAGTTCCGCTATCCACGCTAGGTGTTGTTCGGCAAGCCGGACGATCGCGGTCCGGTCCAGGTCCGGCACTCGCTCGAGCGGTGAACCAGGACCGCCCAGCACGGCGGGAATGGATTCAAACGAGCGGGGGACGAGCCGGAGTTCGCCGGCGCCATGGACGCGCCGGTGACTAGCGAGCACCTGCTCAACGAGGGTGGTGCCGGAACGCGGGAGACCGACGACAAACACGGGACGCCGCGTGTCCGAACCAAAACCGGAAGTCCGGCCGAGCAACTCGCTGCAAAAGGCCTTCACCACCCCCTCAACAAACGCTTCAGCGGCGGCCGGGTCGTGCACCCGCCATCCGCGCGCCAACTGCAATACTAGCGAGTTCGCCTCCTTTGCACATTCGGCAGCGCGGCGATATTCGCCTCGCTCGTCGAGCACCTGCGCCAAGGCGAATAGCAACCGTGCTCGCGGTACTTTGTTGAGATCGCGATCGTTCAGGCGGACCTCCAGAGTGACGAGGTCTTCTTGCGGCAACCTGCCTCGGAGGTTGTTGGCGAGCCGCGCTAGCGGCAGCGGGGCGCATGGTCGTAGGGTCAACGCTCCGCGGAACGCGGCTTCGGCCTCGGCCATCTCGCCCTGCGCTTCGTGGAGGTTTCCAAGTTGGAACAGGACCTGAGGTGCCTCCGGTGCAAGTCGTTGCGCAGCGTGAACGTGCTCAAACGCCTGCGCCAAGTGGCCCTCATTCAGTAGTGCCTGACCGAGCGCCACGTGGAGGTCTGCGCGCTCGGTGTGCGAAAGTGCGATGGCCTGCAAGAGGTAGGGCACCGCCTGCGCATACTCCTCCCATTCACAGTACACCGCCCCGAGCCACTCGTGGAAGCTCGGGTTTTGCGGATCGAGCTCGACTGCCTGCTTGAGCCAAGGAACGGCCTCGCCGGGCCAGAGCTCTCCCAGCAGGGTCAGTGCGAGATGGGCGTGCGCGCATGCCATGTCAGGATCGATCCGAAGCGCCTCGAGATAGGCGGCGCGTGCGTCAATCCAGCGCCTCAGCGCCTCAAGCGCATTACCGAGCGTATATTGCGCAGCCGCGAGCATGGGCTCAAGCCTGGCTGCTTCGCGGCAGTGAGGCAGTGCTTCAGCCGGTTGTCCGCGCTCGATGAGCATCTGGGCGAGATTGTTGAGGGCGGGAACGAAGGCCGGATCCAATTCCGCGGCACGCCTGAAGTGTCCGATGGCCTCGTCCGCGCGACCGGACTCACGGAGTATCACGCCGAGGTTAGTGTGGGACAGGGCCGAGTCCGGGCTCAGCTCCAGGGCACGACCTAAGGTTTCTGCGGCCTCCGCGGTCCTTCCCATGGCGTGAAGTGCCAATCCGAGGTTGCACAGGGCCTCGGGGCAATCCCGCCAGAGTTTCAGTGCGAGACGCGCCGAGCCCACCGCACGTTCGAAGTCGCCTTGCGCACGGAAGGCATCAGACAGATTCGCATGAGCGACCGGCATGTTCGGTCGAATAGCGAGGGCTTTGCAGAGCAGTTCGATTGCCTGCGTGTCGTCTCCCTGTTGGTGGCGCAGCACGCCCAGGAGATGTAGGGCGGGCGCATTTGACTCATCTTCCATGAGCAGCTTTTCATACAGAAGTGCGGCATCCGCCAGTAGGCCGGCCTTGTGGGATGCGATGGCTGACTCGGGAACCCCTCGCATGGAAATGCCCTCCAGGGTCCAGCCCCGCGCCTGATGACACAGTGGATCCGATGGGGTTGGTTGCGGAGCGGAGCCTACAGCTCGGCGTCGGAGACCAACTCGCCCCCGGAGCGGGTCGAGATCGCCTGCCAAACTCCGCCGGGCGGAAGATTGACCCACCAGCCGCCCGAGTTGAGCGACGCGCCCGCTGGCGCGCCCGTTGAAGCGTCAACCTGCCATGACTGGACCGACTCCTCGATAAGGCGCACCGCGCCGTCGCCCATCAGTGCGTTGACGCCGCGCGGATGGAGGCTCGATGCCGAGTTGCTCCAAGCCGCCGACGCGCCAAGGACCACGCGCTTGTAGGCGTTGGGCGGGTAGAGCGTTGTGAACAGGGTGTCACCCCAGTTTCCCGTGACATACCAGCCGCGCTTTTCCGGGATTCCCGGGTCCAAGTTCAAGAACTTTTGCAGGATTGTCGTCGACTTCTCGGCGAGGAACATCGTGTTGCTCAGCCCATCTCTAACGGACGCTAGGGAAACTGGTGCCACGTCGTTGAACACGCCGTTGCACTGGGAGACCAGCGCGGCCGCGACGGCACAATGGTTTTCTGGCAGCGGGAACGCTGTCACCGGCAACGACCCGATTGACCCTGCGTAACTGGTGAAGACCATCAAGGCGGGGTCGGCGACACCGTAGGCCGCGAGCTGTCCAGGTGCGAGGGTGCGCACCGTCCCGGACAGGGGATCGTCGGGGCACGCGAGGACGGGAATTACGATCGAGTGCACGGTGCTATTCTCGGCGCCGATGATTGCAAGGCTCTGGTTGATGGCGTTGTACACCACGCCCTGCTCGAGGTAGGGCAGGACGAAGACCTCGAAACTCTTGTCCACGATCACGGACGTGCACGGAGGGTTGGGACCCGTGTACCGCGGGTCGTACGACTTGATCCTGCCGGGCGAAAGCGCCCCGAACGTGTCGTGATAGGAATGTATGGCCAATCCGAGCTGCTTCAGGTTGTTTGCGCACTGTGCCCAGCGAGCGGCCTCTCGAGCCGATTGGACAGCGGGGAAGATGAGCCCAGCCACCAGCGCGATGATCGACACAATCACGACCATCTCAATCAACGTGAATCCCTGGCGGAGATCGTTCACTTCAATTCATCTCTCCCAGTTCTGGTTCGACGGGGGCCTGCTCCGCTCGGACGCTGGCGGCCGCCCGGCGTTTGAGCATTCTCCTGGCGATCTCGCAAATGAAAAGGCCGATCAGAAATGCGGTGGCAGCGACCACGTATGTTCGGTACGTGTTGCGTTTCTCCACTTGACTTAGCGTGCGCTCGAAGTCGCCCAGGCCGTAGTGGGCCAACGTGAATGCCTCAGGCGGCGTGCTTTCGAAGGAGTACTTCGATATGTTGTATTCCCATCGTGTTAATCCCCCGACGGGGATCCTTTGTGTTTGGTAGCTAATGCGCGTTGGAACGGCCTTGCCGTTTTCCTGCGCGTATTGTACGGAGGCAGACGCGCGCATGTGTAATCGGCCCTTGAATCGACGAAATTCGAGTTCATATCCCCGAATCGCGAGCCCCAGCGTTTCGTCGAGATCCATGCGGCCGCCGATGTAAAGGTCCGGCTCGGTCGGTGGGTTATAGTGTATCACCAACCGGATCAGGGGTCGGCCTTCGCGCGTAATGCGCCGCGCTTCCTTTACGGAGAAATGGGGCGAGCGGACATAGTCTTGAAAATCCTTCACCTCGCCCGGGCGATACGGCGCATCTCTGACCCGGGCTCTCAATTCGAAAAGAGCACGCTGGTCTTCGTCATCGCTGGAGTGCTGCGTGACGGTGTAGGGCTGACCCGGCCCGGCCCGCGCCAAGCCGAACCGATCCTTGCCGGCGTCGACGAGCGTCGCCTGTTTTCCGGAGCCCTTGATCGCCCGCGTCCCTTTCTCTTTGCCGTCGCAAAAGATGTACGAGAAGTCGTATTGCTGGTCGAACCCGCGCTGAACGGGAGGGTCGGAGCCCTTCGCGTTCTTCTGGGGTCCCGCTCCCTTCTTCGCCGCTTGGGGGGCCTGCACCATCCGCACCGTCCCCTCGATTCGAACGTTCTGGTAGGTTGCGAGCAAGCGATCGAAGGCCCGCCGATAATCCCCAAGTGTCTTGGACGCATCGACGACCTCGCCGTCGGGTTCGTTGCAAGTAGCGCTGGGCACCACAATAAAAAAACACGCGCACAACGCGCCTGGTGTCAGCCATACCGCGGGGCGATGGGCTCGATCGGCCAGGCAGCGGAGATAGGTGTTCATAAATATCCAGCCTGTGCGATGTGCGCGATTGGTCAGCTTCCACTGGGTGTGCGCGGTACGGCCGAGCGCGGCGCTGGGGCACTGATTCGACGTTCCTCAGGGTCCGCGCGAATCGCTGTAGCGAAGTGCATCAGCGCCGCCGGGCACGAGAAAGCTGTCCGGAACGCCCCGCGAAGAACCTACACGGCGGCCGCTAGAGGTCGCGTGAAGCGGGGCGGTGCGAATGGCCCCAAGCCGTCTTCAACCCCGACCCCATTCAGCATGCGCACACGGTTTGAAGGTTGAAGTTCACGACGCAAGGCAATTGAGAGCAGCCGGTGCCCAATTGCCAGCATGTCCCTCCAAAGTCGCAGGGGGGTGTTTGGTTCCAGTTCGGCGATTTGCAGGTACAATGAAATTTGGTGCCAAGCGGCTGGTCAGCGATCGTGACAGCCCCGGCTGTCATCAGCAGCGACGTCCCAACGTAGACGAGCGAAGCGCGCCATGTGAGCTTGCAAGCAGAACGTGGCATTTGGAGCTCCTTGTGGTTACGGCGTCACGCTTGGGCCATGACGCAGACAATTATGAAGCACGCTACGAAATTGGCTCAAGAACCGGACTCTCGCGCCGGCGCCGAACGCCGGAATTCGCCCTTGACAGTCAAGTGGATTTCAGGCTGTGCTGGACTGGTCGTGTAAAGAAGTATTGGCTGGTTGATGGAAGTGCGCGCGCTCTTCAGCTTGCCAGCGGGCGCCCGCACGGTCACATCCAGGTCGTGAGTTTCCGCTGGCTTAAGGGTGAACGGCAGGTCGCCGGCGACGACGCAGTTACAGTACACCATGCAGCCGACGACGCGCACCGGCTGGCTACCGCGATTGGTGAACCGGAATCGGACCGATGCCGAATCTGCGTCGTTGATCGTGCCAAACGTCTTAGTTGTCGAGTCAACGAAGATCGAGCATCCCAATAGGCGCAGGTAGGTCGTCCGTAGCGCGCCGGACATCCAGCATGCTGCGCCAACAAGGATCACGGTCAGGATCGTGCCGTACACACGCACGGTCGACTGACCCCAAAAGGGCGTTTTCGCGCCTACCGGGGTAGGCTGCCTCTGAATCGCGACCGGGGTGCCCATGTGCCGTTCCCCGCGAGCGTGTGTTATAGAGCGGTTTCTCGATTAGCGCCACGACTGGCGCTAGAACCGAGTTCAGTGCACAACATCTGAGCTGGACAACCCCAGGTCGATCTGAGCGCGGGTTTGAAAGGCGACCGTACCGTCGGTCAAGTAGCCGACGATCCTGACCGACAGGCGCCCTTCGAAATCCAGATCGACCGTCCCCGGTGTGAAGCTCACGGTCAGCGTTTTTGTTTCGCGTCCTCCAATTTGAGCCGAAATTGGCGCGACGGAAACGCACGGACAACTGGTCTCAACTCGCTCGATCGTGATCGGTTGACCGCCGGCGTTGTGGAGCGAAACTGCAGCGTCTCCGGACCCGTCCGCGCTGAGAACGACGGGATCTGGGGTCACCGCTAGCGGGAACTTCAAACCTACCTGTGCTGCAGAGTTTATGTGGGGGGGGGGAAGGCTAATCCGTTTAGCCCAACTGCCGACAGTCCGCCAACAGCGGCGACCGCAACTGACACCAAAACACCGGAGCCGCAATGGCACTCCGGAGTTCCGGAGCTGATGGGTCTTTCGAGCATGGTTTTGCCGCCCGAATCGACGTGAGCGCTTATCAAAGCTTCGCCAATGATAAAGAGCGACTTTCAGGGAAGTCAAGTACCGGGTTTCTCAAAATTTTCTAAAATGTACCATGAACGCACCGCACTGATCGCCGACTTCATGGACGGTTCGACTAGAAGTGCACGCGACTCCATTCGCAGCTCCGACTTTGGTCGGAAACGCAATTGACCGGGCTGGGTCGATACGAACGGGCCTGGAGGGACGTCGTGAGTGCCGGATCGGTGGCACTTGGGAATTCTTGAGCAAGTGCGGGGCCCCGCCGCTCAAATGAGGGGCGACAGAGCCGGCGCCGGTTGAAGAAGGCGAGTTCCTCGCGCAGAGCCATCACTCGGCGATCATTTGTTCAATTAATGGGTTATCGAGTGGCGGAGCTGAGTTGGGCCCGGGTCGGATGCAACCACGTTTGTCGCGCACCCTGCATGCCTGCAAATTGTTGTGGCCCGGCACGACGCGAGTTTCGCCCTTTCAGGGCGATACGGTCTTTGTTTGACGTAGTCCCCCAGGGCGTTGCCCTGGGCTGTTTTGTGATTGCCCCATTCCGGGCGAGAAGAAGAACAGCGCGACATCAAAACCAGCGCGTCGGGCTGGGGTGTCCTTCAGACGGTCTGCTCGCGAAAGTCTCGCAGTCACAAGCTGGCGTGCAAGTCCCCAATCGGATAGGATGGGTTGTCCGCGGGTCTCAGCGAACGCCGTCGGCCTACCTTCGCCCGAACCCTCCCTCGCTCATTCGCTTAGCCTGTTCGAACCACAGCCGGCTTGGCCCGGTGGACCCCCCGACCTAACAGAAACGTTTAACATTCCTTTGATTCTCAACAACCGCCCGGCCGATTCACAGTGAGGAACGCCCCACGTGGAGTCATTCCCAGTGTGCGCGGATGAGCCAGTATTGACCCAGAGCGGTCCGCGGGCTGACACGTTCGGCCGGTACCGCCGGGCTGCGCACCCAGGGACATTGTGGCGGTTCCTGTTTTGCCTTTGGACATCATCTTCGCTCGCCGGCTCGCCCGGTGCAAACGACGCCCGCGACACGGCCCTCGAAGTCGAGCCTGCAACCATTCACCTCATGGGCCGCGGGGCCGGGCAGCAGCTTGCCGTGACGCTTCGCCAGGCCGACGGCTCAATCCGCGACGTCACCCGAGAGTGCCGCTTCCGCGTCGAGCCGGCTGCGATCGCGGAAATTGACCGGAACGGCCTCATCGCCCCCAGCGCCGACGGCCACGGATCGCTCGTTGTCAGCCTGGGAGACCGCCGCGCCTCGGTCGAGCTCACTGTCGAGCGGGCAGCCTGGGTGCGGCCGCCCGGACTGCGCACCGACATCGTGCCGCTCTTCTCCAAAGCCGGCTGCAACGCGGGGGCCTGCCATGGAAACGCAAACGGCAAAGGCGGCTTTCGGCTCAGCCTGCGGGGCGACGATCCCTCGTTCGATTTCGTCTCGCTCACGCACGAAGCCAGGGCCCGTCGCGTCAGCGTGATCGCGCCCGAGAGCAGCCTCGTTCTGCTCAAACCGTCTGGGATCATTCCCCACGAAGGCGGCCTGCGATTTGGCCGCAATTCGATCGAGGCCGCGTTGCTCCTCGACTGGATCAAACGAGGCGCTGCCGGCGACCGCTCGGGAGCTCCCACCGTTGCCTCGCTCCGGGTCTTCCCCGCGGAACGAATTCTGACGCTCCCGTCGCGGCAGCAGCTCGTGGTGACAGCTTGCTTGAGCGATGGGACGACTCACGACGTCACGCGGCAGGCTGCTTTTGACGTGAGCGACCCCACCCGCGCAGGTCTCCTCGACCGGTCTGGTCACCGCGACGCGAAGCTGCGAAACGGCCGTGAGCGTGCGCTACATGAATGGGCGCGGAACCGCCCGGTTGGCCTTCTTACAGGAAGCAACAAATTTCGTGTGGCGCGGCGTGCCGGCAACCGGGCCGATCGACGAGCTGGTCTTCGCCAAACTCAAAGCCATGCGGATCAACCCCTCCGCCCTTTGCGATGACTCGGTTTTCCTGCGGCGGGCTTTTCTCGACGCGATCGGCCGGCTGCCCGAGCCGGTTGAGGCTCGTGCATTTCTGCTGGACGCCGATCCTTCGAAGCGGTCCAGGCTGATTGGCCGCCTGGTGGAGCGGCCCGAATTCGCGGATTTCTGGGCCCTCAAGTGGGCAGACGTGCTGCGCAATGAAGAAAAGACGATGGGCGAAAAAGGGGCTTGGGTCTTCCAGCGCTGGCTGCGGGATCAGATCGCCGGCGACGCCCCGCTCGACGAGATCGTCCGCCAGATCGTCGCCGGCGTGGGCTCAACCTGGCAAAACCCCCCGTCAAGCTTCTACCGAACCAACCGCGACCCGATGACCGCCGCCGAGACCGTGAGCCAGGTGTTCCTGGGAATCCGCCTTCAGTGCGCCCGCTGCCACAACCATCCGTTCGATAACTGGACCCAGGGTGATTACTACGGCCTGGCGGCCTTCTTCAGCAACATCTCTCGCAAGCAGGTGAACAACACCCGGCGCGACCGACTCGACCTCCACGAGATTAATGGCGACGAGATGATCTTTATCGCCGGGAAGGCCGAGTTGATCGAGCCCCGCACCGGCACGATGCGACAGCCGCAATACCCGGGCGGAGTGCCCTCCGCTTGCACGACCGGCGAAGTCGACAACGCGATCGACCGGCTCGCAACCTGGCTCACGAAGAACAACCGCCAGTTCGCCCGGAACCTGGCGAACCGAGTCTGGTTTCACCTGATGGGCCGTGGAATCGTCGAGCCGGTTGATGATTTTCGCGAGTCGAACCCCCCGTCCAACCCGGCGCTCCTCGATGCCCTCACAGCCTCCTTCGTCGCTCATGGCCTGCGGCTCAAGCCCCTGGTCGCCGAAATCATGAAGTCGCACGCGTATCAGCTCAGTGCGACGCCTCTGCCTGGCAATGCCGAGGACGAATCGAATTTCTCTCATGCGGCGGTGAAACTACTGCCGGCCGAGACTCTGCTGGATGGTATCAGCCAGGTGCTGGGTGTTCCGGAGCAATTCCCTCGACGCCCGGCTCAGTGCATGCGGCCCAGCTTCCCGGTGCCATGCAGGGGAGTGCGTTCCTCAAGTCGTTCGGCAAGCCCGACCGCCTCTTGACCTGTGAATGCGAGCGCTCGGAAGCGACCACGCTGGCGCAGGCATTCCAGATGATCAACGGCGAGACCGTCCGGAGGAAGCTCGAGTCGCGGTCAAACCGGATCGGCAAGCGCCTGGAGCAGGGGGCAAGCGACGCCGAGCTGCTCAGCGAGTTTTATCTCACCGCCGTCTGTCGCGAGCCAAGAACGGAGGAGCTCTCAGCGATCAAATCGCACGTGAGCGCGGGACGCGACCGCCGGGCGGCCTGGGAAGACGTGGTCTGGGCTCTGATCAACAGCAAGGAATTCCTTTTGAGGCACTGACGGGCGTGTCTGTGAATTCAAATTGCGGCAGGATTCAATTGTGCCGGCGCTATACGGCATACCAGCCCGACGCGCCAGCGAGGGCCGGAAAGCGAATTCCGAATGTCGATCGCCTGAGCCCTCGCTGGCGCTTCGGGTTAGTGTGCGGACCCGTTCGGCTGACGTGGTGATCGGCGAGGGGTCTCTTTTTCTCGGAGTGAGATCGGAGGCGATCAAATGTCTCGAGCTTGCCCTGAATTCATGATGGCCGGCCGGCTGTCGCGCCGCCGCCTGTTGCAGGCGGGTTGTGCTGGAATCGCCGGCCTCGCGCTTCCCTCGCTGTTACGGGCTGAGCAATCCGTCGCGCATGCGTCCCGTGCCAAACACATCATCCTGCTGCACCAATTCGGCGGACCTTCGCACCTGGACACGTTTGACATGAAACCCGATGCCCCGGACGGCATTCGCGGCGAATTCAAGCCGATCGCCACGGGCCAGCCTGGGCTCCGCGTCAGCGAGCATCTTCCGCGGTTCGCGACGGTCGTCGATCGTTTCGCCCAGGTTCGCTCGGTGAACCACCGGATCAAGAACCACAATTCCGCGACTTACTACAGCTTGACCGGCCACGTGCCTCCGATTGACGACATCCGTCTGCGCGACACTCAGGAGTTATACCCCGCGTATGGGAGCACGGTCGCCAAGCTGAAGCCGGCTGAGGACCCGTCGGTGCCGGCGTTCGTCTCGTATCCTTATGTTCTGCGCGACGGCAGCGTCACGCCGGGTCAGCACGCGAGCTTTCTGGGCAAGGCGTTTGACCCGTTCTTCGTCGCCAGGGACCCCAATCAATCGCGGTTCGCGCTTCCGGAGCTGAGCCTGCCTTCCTCGCTGTCCCTGGCGCGCCTGGAGGATCGCCGCGGCTTGCAGAAGCTGATCGACCGCCAGACCGATCTGGCAAGCTGGTCGGAGACAGCCCGTGGGATCGATTCGTTTTACTCACGCGCGATGACGATGCTGGCTTCGCCCAAGGTGAAGCGAGCGTTTGATCTCACCGAGGAAGACAACCGCCTTCGCGACCGGTATGGACGAACCAGCTACGGCCAGAGCTGTCTGCTGGCCCGTCGTCTGGTGGAGTCCGGCGTGCGGTTCGTGTCGGTCTATTATTCGGCGACGATCGGCGGGAAGGGCAACGGCGGCTGGGACACGCACGGCGACAATTTCAACCAGCTCAAGAACCGCCTGTTGCCCATCACCGATCAGGCTGTTCCCACCTTGATCCGGGACCTGCAAGCCCGCGGCTTGCTCGACGAGACGCTGATCGTCTGGATGGGCGAATTCGGCCGCTCGCCCAAGGTGCAGAACACCAAGCAGTTCGGCGCCGACGGCCGAGACCACTGGCCGTATTGCTACACGGTCCTCTTGGCCGGCGGCGGGATCACCCCCGGCGCGATCCACGGCTCGAGCGACCGGATTGGCGCCTATCCGGCAACGCTGCCAGTAACACCCGACGACATCGCCGCGACGATGTTCTGGGCGCTGGGGATCGACCCGGCCACCGAAGTTCAGGACCCGCTGGGGCGGCCGCTGCCCATTGCCGCGGGCAAGCCTCTTACGGGGTTGTTTTCCTGAGCGCGGCGTCGTGTTTCGTAGGGTCCGCCATTGCGGACCGTCCTCGTGTCCCAGCCCCCCCTCAACGCGGATTTCCGCGGACTGGCGATAGCCAAGCCTAACACGACAGTAGGGGGTAATAATTAAGTGAATGCGCAAATGACGAGGCTTTTAATGAGCCACGGGACCTGTAGGGCGGCACAGTCGAATTCATGGTCTCGGATTGGAACAGAAGGTAACGAAGGAAACGAAGGTATTGAGGAATTCGCGGATCCGGCAGCCGGTTCGAGATCTGGTCGGCGGGATCCTGAGGGACCGACAGCCGCCGATTGATGCTGAGTGTTGCGTGCCGAATCTTCTGTGAGACCGCTTCTTGTTTTTGGTTCCCACTTCGTTACCTTCGTTACCTTCTGTTCAAGACTCTTTTCCGGAGCAAATCTGCAGCAAAGTTGATTCTTCTGTGGCCGCGGACGTCCACGTTCAATAGGCGACCGCAAACCCTAAAAGCGCGATCGTCGACGGTGAAAACCTGGTCAGCCCGAAGTTGCAGGTGCCGAGGATTGCGAGCATTACGACCGCTGGGTTTCACCCACCCTACGTATTGCGGCCGATTAGCTCTGTGATCGTACGGCCGATTCCGTTCGATCCACCCTCGACATATGCATCCGTTCAGTAAGTGGACGATGCTTGGTTGCATCTCATCCTGGAAAGGGAAGCCAACGCCGGCGCTTCAACGACCACCTGGCTGGCCGCTTTGGCGAGAGCCGTCTGGATTTAACCCCCGGTTCGTCGTAAGTTCGTAGAGAACTTAGAGCATCGTCGTTGCAGGTCGCCGTGGAGACATCGGGGTTCCGGCGATGAAGCTGAGACCGGTCAAGTCGAGTGGGTGCCTCCCGCATCCAGCCGCGACGGCTGGCCCGTGGGCGAATCGTGGCTTGTCAGGCCATCGCCGGGCACTCGCGATCTGCGTCGCCCTCTGCATTGCCGTGTCGGTTGCGGATGCCCAACCCGACACCGACTGGGTTGGCAAGCGTGTCGTTCAGACGAGCTCGATCTGGCTTTGAGCGATTTTGACCAAGCCATAGGGCTCGATGGCAAGAGTGCGTTCGCATGGATCGGCCGCGGTCGCACTCGGCACGACAAGGAGGAATTTGACAAGGCCATCGTCGATTTCAGCGTGGTGATCGGTTGGGGAACGCCAGATCCGCTCGCGTTCGAAGGCCGCGGTGCAGCCTGGCACGCCAAGCTCGAGTATGACAAGGCCATCGACGACTTTGACATGGCCATCAGACTCGATCCCAGGGATGCCTGGACGTACTTGGACCAAGGGGACGTCTGGTGGTGCGCACGGTCAGTTCGTGACCGCTATTGACGATTACACCGAGGCCGTTCGACTCGATCCGGCGAACGCATACGCGCACTACAGTCGAGGTTTCGCGTTATCGCACGTCGACGAATGCCAGAAAGCGATCGCGGATTTCGACGAGGCGATCCGCCGCAACGCTCAGGAGGCAGAGTACTTTTACCAGCGTGGACTTGCCTTCTCGAAGTCAAACAACGCCGACAAGGCGATTGCCGACTTCGATGTGGTGATCAAGCGGAATCCGAAGGACGTCGAGGCTCTCAGAGAGCGTGGGCAGGTCTGGTACTCCAAGAACGATTACGCGAAAGCGATCAGCGATTTTAGCGAGGCGATTCGTCTCGATCCTCGCGACCCAGGCGCGCTGGGTTGATCGTGGGAACGCCTGGAAGTCGAAGGGAGATTGTGACAAGGCCATCGCCGATTTTAGCGAAGCCGTTCGGTTGAATCCTTTTGACGCCTTCGAACGCTGCCGGCTGGGTAGTGCGTGGACCGCCAAGCGGCGAATTTGCCAAGGCAATCGAAGTCTACACCGAGGCCATTCACCTTGATCCGTTCTTTAACCAGGCGTACTCGGGCCGCGCCATCGCCTGGTCGGACAAGAAAGAGTACGACAAGGCCATTGCAGACTATACGGAGGCGATCCGGCTCGATCCTCAGAACCCCCTTTTTTATTGCCTGCGCGGATTTGTGTGGAACCATACCAGATCCTTCGACAACGCACTCGCGGATGGCAATTCCGCCATAGGAGTCGCACCCGAAGACCCCGCGGGCTATCGACTTCGGGGAGTCACCTGGTCGATGAGGGGAGAGTCGGACCTCGCGATCGCGAATTACACCGAGGCGATCCGCCTGAATCCCCGCGACGCAATGTCCTACGACGCTCGAGGGCTCAACTGGGCCCAGAAGCAGGAATTTGACAAGTCGATCCCGGACTATAACGAGGCGCTGCGAATCGATCCCAATGACGCGGCGAGCTTACCGCCATCGAGGCAGTAGCTGGACCGCGCTCAAGGAATTTGACAAGGCCATCGCTGACTATAACGAAGCCATCCGGATCGACCCCCACGACCCGAGCGCGTGGCATGAGCGAGGTCAGGCTCGGATATCAAACGGAGAGCACTCGATAAGGCGATGGAGGACTTCGGCACTGCGCAACGACTCGACCCGTCCCGCAACCGGCCTCTCTCGCTCCCGTTACTCTCAAGCTTGACGAACCAACACGCCGCGACGATCGCGGACTACACCGAAGCGATTCGGCTCGAGCCCCAGCGCCCGACAACTATCGGAACCGTGCTCAGGCCTGGACCAAGCGCAAAGAGCACGCCAAGGCGATCGCCGATTACACGGAGATAATCCGGCTCGAGCCGCAGAATGCCGGAAACTATCGGGACCGAGCGGCTCGCCTGGACCGAACTGAAAGAAAACGCGAAAGCGATCACGGACTTCAGCGAGGTAATCCGGCTCGAGCCTCAGAATGCTTGCAATTATAATATTCGCGCATGTGTGTACTTTCAGCTCAAGGTATACGATATGGCGATCGCAGACTGTAGTGAGGCGATCCGGCTCGGTTCGCAAGACGCGTTCGTTTTCCAGATGCGCGGGTTCGCATGGACTGACAAGAAAGAGTTTGACAAGGCCATTGCTGATTTCACCGAATCGATCCGTCTCGATCCGGCGATGAGCTTCACGCACGCTGGACGAGGTCTGGCCTGGGGTGAGAAGAAGGATTACGACCGGGCGATTGCGGATTTTTGCGAAGCGATCCGACTGGCGCCCTTGGTCGCGGAGTACCATCGTTACCGCGGGGACGTCTGGTCGACGAAGCACGCGTACGCCGCCGCGATTGCCGACTTCACGAAGGCCATCGAGCTCGATCCCAGGGACCCATTGGGCTACTCGGGCCGCGCACGCACCTGGGACTCGGACCCATGAGTACGGCAAGGCGATCCTCGACTTTAGCGAGGCCATCCGGCTCGACCCGCGATTGCAGGCCCCGCCTACAACGACCGCGCCTGGCTGTGGTCGACCTGCTCGGATGCGACAGTGCGAGACGGAAAGCGCGCCGTCGAGTCAGCGACGAAGGCGTGCGAGCTGAGCGAGTACACGGATGCTTTCCATCTGGGAACGCTCGCCGCGGCTTACGCCGAGGCAGGTGATTTCGAGGCCGCCGTGAAGTGGCAGGCCAAGGCAAATTCGCTCTATTCTGCGCCGGGCGATCAAGAAAAAGGCCAAGGACGGCTCAAGCGCTATCACGAGAGAAAGCCGTACCGGGAAACGGATTGATGACCATAATGAAGTCGATGTGCTTGTGGGTGTGTGCGTCCGTGGCGGCACCAGTCTTCGAGCACAAATCGCTGACGCCTGGGTCGGCAAGCGAGTCGTGCAAAAAACGCGCACGATCGAGGTTCGCTTGCCGGTCCCGATAGGGAGGCTGCCCGAAGCTCGTTTTCCGTTCGACCTGGATGCGCCACCGCCGGCTATTGACGCCGCTGGGCCAGAGGTAATGATCGAGTCGATATCGGCGCACGAACCGAAGGTCTACCACGTCGATGTGCGAGACGGCGTCTGGCTCCGGCTCACCGAGGGCGAGGAATGCCACATCGTCGGCTGGGTTTAATCGGATGACTTGATTCCGATCAAGAGCGCGATCGAGTTCTTCACCAAGCAGATTCGTGCGAACCCCAAGGACGCATTTGCCTACGCAAGTCGCGCGATCGTGCATGACGACATGAACGACCTCGACGCCGCACTGGCGGATTATGATCAAGTCATCAAGCTCGATCCCAGGAGCGCATTCACTTACGTCTGCCGTGCTCAAGATTGGGCCTTGAAGGGGCAATACGCCAAATCCGTTGCGGACTGCGGCGACGCGATCCGGATTGATCCATCGTACGCGCTGGCCTATTCCATTCGAGCCGCAGTCTGGGCCGATCTGACGGAACACGACAAAGCAATCGCCGATTTCAACGCGGCCCTCCGGCTTGATGCAAATTGCATGAGCGCCTACGAAAACCGTGCCAGCGTTTGGTGGAGGAAGAACGAATTCGACAAGGCGATCAGGGATTACGGTGAGGCAATCCGGTGCGCACCGCAAGTCGCCAGATTGCATTATTACCGTGGCGAAGCCTGTTTAATCATAGGACAACTCGACGCGGCGATCGCCGACTTCACCGAAGCGCTAAGTCTCGACCCGAAAGACAAGCTCGCGTACGAGGGTCGCGCGCGGACTTGGTGGGAAAAGAAGGAGTACGCCAAGGTAGTCGCTGACGCAGGCGAGGCGATCCGGCTCGATCCGGCATTCGTGCGCGCCTACAGCACGCGAGCTGAGAGTTGGATCTATCTGAAAGAGTACGACAAGGCCATCGCCGACTGCGATGCGATCCTCAAGCTGGAGCCGGAAAACGCGGCCGCCTACGAAGTCCGCGGCGAAGCCTGGTACGAGAAGTGCGAGTTCGACAAAGCCCTTGACGATGCCGATAGGGCCATCAAGACCGTTGGCGTAACGGCCAGAGCGTACGTCCTGCGAGGCAACACATGGTCGTCCCTCGCACAGCCAGAGAGCGCCGTCGACGACTACACCGAGGCTATCCGGCGTGATCCGAATTATGAAATCGCCTATGTGCAGCGAGGTCACACCTATCTTTTGCTGGAGGAATTCGAGAAAGCGGTCGCGGATTTGGACGCCGTCATTCGCCGCAGTCCGGATGCGACCGAGTGCTATTACGAGCGGGCCGTCGCACTGGCCGCTCTGGAAAAGCATGACAGCGCGATCGCGGATCTGGACGTTGTTGTCGGTCGGAATCCGAAAGACTCCGCAGCACTTGTGAAGCGTGCCGAAGCCTGGAAAGCCGAAGGGGATCACGCCAGAGCGCTCAAGGATTTCAGCGAAGCGTTACGACTCGACCCGCGAGATGCCGACGCTCTGTATGAACGTGGTGGCTGCCATGAGTCGCTGGGGGAGCTTGCGCAGGCAATCGGAGACTACGACGCAGTCATCAAGCTCGATCCGGAGTATGGCGCCGCGTACGTGCGACGAGCCGGCGCTCGGTGTCAGCAGAAGGAGTACGACAAGGCGATCGTGGACTCCACTGAGGCGATTCGCCTCGACCCGAAAGATCCGTTCGCCTACGAGAGTCGCGGGCGGGCCTGGTGCGGGAAGAAGCAGTACGGCAAGGCAGTCGGCGACCTTGACGAGGCGATCCGGCTCGATCCTTCGTTTGTGCTGGCCTATTCCAATCGAGCCGCGGCCTGGATCGAGCTGAGAGAATACGACAAGGCAATCACCGATTGCAACGAAGCTCTCCGGCTTGATCCAGATTACGTGGATGCCTACAAAAATCGGGCAGTCGCCTGGTCGCGTAACGAGGACTACGAAAAGGCGATCGCGGATCTGAACGAATTCATGAAACGAAATGCCCCCGATGCGTCCAACTACCGCCTGCGCGGCCGTTTCTGGGAGAACGTCCAAGAGTTCGACAAGGCGCTGGTAGACTACAACGAAGCACTACGGCTCGATCCGCGAGATATGGTAGCCTGGGAGAACAGGGCATTCGTCCGGTACAAGAAGAAAGAGTATGACAGAGCGATTTTGGATTTCACGGAGTCAATCCGTTTGAGCACCCAAAGCCGCAGTGCCCATTTCGGGCGAGGCCTGGTGTGGGCTGACAAGAAAGAGTTTGACAAGGCGATCGCTGATTTTAGCGAGGCGATTCGACTTGGTGCAAAAACCGGCGAACCTTTCTATTACCGCGGCCTCTCGTATCGATCAAAGAGAGAATTCGGCAAGGCACTGGCTGATTTCAACGAATCAATTCGACTCGATCCCGAGGACAGCCCGTCGTACGGCGCCGCGCCTGGCTCTGGGCGACGTGCCCGGAAGTCAGTTTTCGCGATGGCAAGCGCGCCGTTGAATCAGCCACCAAGGCGTGTGAGCTGACGGAATGGAAGGAAGCCTTCGACCTGGGCACGCTCGCCGCAGCGCAGGCCGAAGCGGGCGATTTCGCCGCCGCCGTGCGCTGGCAGACACGCGCGAACGAGCTTCGTTCTGCCGCAGTGGATCGCCAAGAGGGCGAGGCCCGGCTCAAGCTGTACCGGGAGAAGAAGCCCTTTCGGGAAAACAAGTGAAAGTGGACAATTCTGTCGTGACATCGCTCAAGTTGATCGTCGCAATCTCGTAGTCGAGTCGCACCATGTCGTCTTCCAACCCGGCCAATCTCGAGCGGGCGCGAAACCCAGCCGGGCGATTCTCCGGAGCTCGATGGCCACGGCGGCTCGCCGCTGCGTTTATCCTGGCGTTACTCTCGGGGATAAGCGCGTGTCTCGTCCTGGGAGTTCTTCGCACCCTGCCCGCGGGCGGCTGGGTTGGCAAGCGAGTCGTTCAGACGGCAGCCGATTTCCGGCTTCGCACCGACAAGCATGAACACGCGCAATTTGCTCCGGCGCAGTCGCGGAGAATATTCACGGTCATCGAAGAGGATGGCTCATGGCTCCTGCTTCACCGCAAAGGCGAAGCCGTGCGCGGCTGGGCGCAATCGGATCGCGTCATTCTGGTCGAGCGTGCGATCGCGTTCTTCACGGACCAAGTCAGCGCCAACCCTCGCGACGCGTTCGCATTCGCTATGCGGGGCTCACTGCGTCGCGAAAACAATCAGCCCGATTTGGCCTTGAGCGATTTTGACCAAGCTATTCGGCTCGACAGCAAGTGCGACTTTGCGTGGGTCGGCCGTGGTCGCGTCTGGTACTCCAGGAAGGACTACGACAAGGCGATCGTCGATTTCAGTGCGGTCATCGACCGGAAAACACATGATGCCGTTGTGCTCGCGGGGCGTGGCCTGGCCTGGCAAGCCAAGGGTCAGTGGGACAAGGCTCTCGACGACTACGACGAGGCTCTTCAGATCGATCCGAAAGAGGCTTGGGTTCACGTTGCTCGCGGCCGAACGTGGTGGGCGAAAGGCCAGATCGCGAGCGCTATTGACGATTACACTGAGGCAATCCAACTCGAGCCGGACAATCACTTCCTGTACTTCTCTCGAGGCTTCGCACTATCCCACGCAGGCGAATCGGACAAGGCGATCGCGGATTTCGACCAGGCCATTCGACGTCACTCGAGCAGTCCGGAGTATTTCTTTGAGCGAGGACTCGCCTTCTCGAGGTCAAAAAACGCTGGCAAAGCGATCGCCGACATCGACGTGGTCATCGAGCGAAATCCGAAGGACATCGAGGCTCTCAAAGAGCGTGGACGAGCATGGCGATCCAAGAAGGACTACGCCAAGGCTATCAGAGATGTTAGCGAGGCGATCCGCTTCGATCCTCGCGATCCCGACCTCTGGGTCGACCGCGGCAATGCCTGGCAATCCAATAAGGAGTACGACAAGGCCATCACCGACTACACGGAAGCCGTTCGTCTCGATCCATTCGACGCGTTCTCACTGTGCCGGCGCACCGATGCCTTGCGAGCCCGGGAAAGATTCGATGAGGCAATCGATGACTACAACGAGGCACTCCGCATCGACCCCAATAACGCACCGATCTACTGCGATCGCGGCGAGAGCTGGCTCGCGCTCAAGCGGCTCGACAGGGCCATCGCAGACTTTAGCCGGGCGATCGAGATTGACCCCAACGATGATCGCGCATGGCGAGAGCGTAGTGACACCTGGAAATCAAAGGGCGAGGACGCGAAGGCAAGAGACGACTACAAGGCGGCAATGCGGCTGGGCCTCGCGAGCGCCGGGTCATTTCGCGAACGCGCGTACCTCTGGAGCAGCCGGAAACAATACGACAAGGCGGTCGCGGAGCTCACCGCAGCGATTCGGCTCAATCCTCAAGACTCCGAGAGCTATCGAAAACGAGGCGACGCCTGGACCGAGCTCAAATCGTACGGCAAGGCGATCGCCGATTACACGGAGGCGCTCCGGCTCGATCCCAGAGACTTGTTCGCCTACAACAGTCGCGGACGTGCCTGGAGCCAGATCGGGCGATTTGAGAAAGCGATCGGCGACTTCGGAAGTGCCATTCGATTGGATCCCTATGACGAAAATGGTTACAACGATCGTGGAATGGCACACGCAAGTCTGAAACACTTCGACCAAGCCATTCTCGACTTTGCCGAGGCGATCCGGCTCGAGCCAAGATTTGGCGATGCCTATAACAACATTGCCCGGCTTTGCGCCACATGCCCGAATGCAAGATTCCGGGACGGCGAGCGCGCCGTTGCCGCGGCTGCGAAAGCCTGCGGGCTGAGCGAATGGAAGATTGCCTCGCACGTCGCAACGTTGGCCGCGGCGCACGCGGAGGTGGGCGATTTCGACGCGGCCGTGCGCTGGCAGAAGAAGGCGAACGAGCTCTTCGTCACGGCCGGGGGTCGCGAGAAAGGCCAAGCGCGGCTGAAACTCTACGAGGAGAGGACACCTTATCGGGAAGCCGATTGAAGGGGATAATTCGGTTGTTCTTCCGAGCGAGCACGTAATGGCCAGCACAAGTAGTGTTGCACGAATGCCAGGCCCTCACCATGCCGCTGCAACGCGCCGTCCGCGATCGGTCGGCGCGATGCTCGTACTGGCTCTGTTTTCGGGGATCGGCGCGCTTGTAACGTCGCCAGCTCTCTGCACCCGTGCTGATGACGATTGGGTCGGCAAGCGGGTCGTGCAGAAGACGAGCACGATCGAGGTTCGCTCGCCCGTTGCAATACCAAAACTGCCGGCGGCTCGCTCTCCGTTCGACCTGGACGCACCCCCGCCGCCGGCCGTCGCGGCTCATGCTGCCGATCCACCCGGGGGGAAAGATTCTGACGAAATCGACCAACGTGCCGAAGGTCTACCAGGTCGATTCGAGAGATGGTATCTGGCTCCGGCTCACCGAGGGCGACGAAGGCGTTATCGTCGGCTGGGTTCGATCGGATGACTTGATTCCGGTCGAAAGCGCGATCGACTTCTTCACGAAGCAGATTCGCGCGAATCCCAAAGACGCATTCTCATACGCAACCCGCGCGATGTTGCATCACGACAAGAACGAGCTCGACGCGGCGCTGGCGGATTATGCCGAGGTCATCAAGCTCGATCCCAGGAGCGTGTTTGCGTATCTCGGGCGAGCGCACATCCTGAGCGAAAAGAAAGAATACGCGAAGGCCATTGCCGACTACACGGAAGCCATCCGACTCGATCCCAAAATCGCGAGAGCCTATTACGGTCGCGGTCGCGCCTGGCACAACATGAGGAACTACGAGAAGGCGATCTCCGATTACGGTGAGGCCGCGCGCCTCGGGTTCCCAGAACCCGATGACTTGAACGATGGCTTGTCGACGTGGCTCGAGATGGCGAAATGCGACCTGGTGATCGAGCGGGATCCCAAGAACTCTTCCGGTTACCGCGACCGAGCTGAAGTCTGGAGCAGCATGGATGAACACGACAAGGCCATCGCTGACTTGAACGAGGCGATCAAGCTCGATTCAAAAGACGCGAATCTTCTCGTGGAGCGTGCTGACGAATGGCATGCGAAGAAGGCATTCGACAGAGCCATCTCTGATTTGAGCTTGGCCATCGAGCTCAAGCCGGATTCTGCCTACCTGTACAAGTCGCGGGGCGAATACTGGTACGAGCGGACCGAATTGGAGAAGGCTCTCACGGACTTCGACAAAGCCATCGAGATCGATCCAGGCAATGCTCCAGCGTTTGTGAGTCGAGGACTCGCGTGGTCGTCCGCAGGCCAGTTTGAAAGCGCGGTTGCTGACTACACCGAAGCCATTCGGCTCGATCCGAAAGACGCGAGCGCCTACGACTACCGAGGACGAGTATTCGCCTTCCAGGGGGAGCATCAACAGGCAGTCGCCGATTTCGACCAGGCCATCAGCCGGGATTCCGAAACGCCGGAGTATTTCTACCGCCGAGGCGCTGCCTTTATCGAGATCGAGAGTTACGACAAAGCCATTGCCGATCTCAGCAAAGTCATCGGGGAAAACCCGAAGGACGTTGAGGCTCTTCAGAAGCGCGGCCGCGCCTGGGCCGGCAAGAAAGACTACGTGAAAGCCATCGACGATTTCAGCAAGGCACTGGCGGTCGATCCGCGTGACGCCGCGCTGTGGGTTGCCCGCGCCGACGCCCGAGTATCGAAGGGGGCTCTGAGTGATGCGATCGCCGATTTCACAGAGGCCATTCGGCTGAACCCCTTTGAGGTGCTCGAGCGCAAGCGGCGCGGCGATGCTTACCAATTAAAGGGAGATCCGGACAAGGCGATCGAGGACTATTCCGAGGCGATTCGAAATCGATCCACTGTACGCTGACGCATACGAACACCGCGCCGACGCCTGGGGCAGGAAGAAGGCGCTGGACAGGGCGATTGCCGATTACACTGAAGCAATCCGGCTCAATCCCGAGGCCGCTTCAAGCTATTTGCAACGAGCCATTTGCAGGCTCAATAAGCGCGAATATGGCGCAGTGATTGCGGATGCGACTGAAGCAATTCGCATCGATCCCAAAGACTGGTTCATTTACTCGATTCGGGGCGAAGCTCGCAAGGAAAAACGAGAGTATGATCGGGCGATACAGGATTTTGCCGAGTCAATCCGCCTGGATCCCACGAGAGCGTATGTGTTTCATCAGCGAGCGGAGACGTTGCTCGCGCAGGGGGAATTCGATCGTGCCATCGTCGATTTTACCCATGCGATGAGCCTCGAACCGAAAGTCGCTGACCGTTTCGTCGATCGTGGGGTTGCCTGGTTGCGAAAGAAGGAGTTCGAAAAAGCGATCGTTGATTTTACCGAGGCGATCGGCCTCGATCCAAATCACGCGGCGGCACACTTTAATCGCGGCCTCGCGCATTCGCTGCGTAGCGAATTCGAGAAAGCCATCGCTGATTATTCCGATGCCATCCGGCTTGATCCAAACAACAAGTTGTGCTACCGGAATCGCGCGGTCGCCTGGGGAAATTTGAAGGACTGGCGCAAAGCCGTCCAGGACTACGATGCTGTGATTCGAATCGCGCCGGACGACGCTCCTGCCTTTTGGAACCGAGCGTTCGCCTGGGAAGAGCTGAAGGATCATGCCAAGGCGATCGCAGATTATACCCTAGCGATCCGCCTGAGACCGCGCGACGGGGTGGCTCATTACAATCGCGGTTTGGCCTACTCGCACGTGAAAGAGTACGAACACGCACTTCGCGACTTCAGCGATGCCATCAAGCTCGACCCGAACGATGGTTCGGCTTACAACAGCCTCGCCCGCCTCCGAGGTACCTGCCCCGATGCGAAGCTTCGCGACGGTAAGCGTGCCCTCGAATCGGCCACGAGAGCGTGTGAGCTCACCGCGTGGAACGATGCCTTCTGCCTGGACACCCTCGCCGCCGCATACGCCGAGTCCGGCGACTTCGACGCCGCCGTGAAGTGGCAAATCAACGCGAATGAGCTTTACGGCGCGGCCGAAGATCGGGAGAAGGGCGAGGCCCGGCTGAAGTTGTACCGGGAGAAAAAGCCGTACCGGGAAACTGATTGATGGCCATAATGAAGTCGAGATCCACGCGGGCACGTCATGGCGGCGTTCTCGGAGAGTCAAATGTTGCTTTCCTCTCTCACGGGCAAGGTCGAGCCGACCCAGATGTCAGCCGGGCGAACCGGTGAATCCCGATCCGCGCAACCGCTCCGCATTGCGATCATTTTGGCGTCGCTCTTGTGGATGTGCGCGTCATTGGCTGCGCCGGCTGTCCGCGCACAAGTTGCCGACGACTGGGTGGGCAAGCGGGTCGTGCAGAGAACGAGCAAAATTGAGGTTCGCTCGCACGCAATGCCAAAGCTCCCGGAAGCTCGTTCTCCGTTCGACCTCGACGCACCCGCGCCGCCCGCTGCTAAAGTTGCCGCTGAATCACCAATAGAGAAGATTCTGACGAAATCGACGCGCGTCCCGAAGATCTACTACGTCAATGCGAGAGACGGCGTCTGGCTCCGGGTCAGCGAAGAGAACGACGGCGACCTGGTCGGCTGGGTTCGATCGGATGGCTTGATCCGAATCGACGGCGCGATCGAGTTTTTCACGAAACAGATTCGCGCGAATCCCAAGGATGCATTCTCGTACGGAACTCGGGCGATGTTGCATCACGACCGGAAGGAATACGACAAGGCCGTCGTCGATTTGAGCGTAGCCATCGGGCTTGAGCCGAATGTTTCCTACCTGTACAAGCTGCGGGGCGAATGCTGGTACGAGCGGAACGAATCGGAAAAGGCTCTCACGGACTTCGACAGAGCCATCAAGCTCGATCCAGATGGTGCTTCAGCGTTTGTGAGTCGAGGTCTCGCCTGGTCGTCCGCATACCAGTGGGAAAGCGCGCTCGCTGACTACACCGAAGCCATTCGGCTCGATCCGAAAGACGCAATCGCCTACTACTACCGAGGACAACTGTTTGGCTTCCAGGGGGAGCATCAAAAGGCGATCGCCGATTTCGACCAGGCCATCAGCCGGAATTCCGATACGCCGGAGTTTTTCTACGAGCGGGGCGTTGCCTTCGTCGAGACCAAGAGCTTCGACAAGGCCATTGCCGATCTCAGCAAGGTGATTAAGGGAAACGCGAAGGACAGCGAGGCTCTCGAGAAGCGCGGCGCGCCTGGACCGGCAAGAAAGACTACGCGAGAGCCATCGACGATTTCAGCAAGGCATTGGCGCTCGATCCACGTGATCCCGCACTCTGGGTCGACCGCGGCTATGCCCGGCGGTCCAAGGGAGGCTTCGGCAAGGCGTTCGCCGACTACACCGAGGCCATCCGACTTGATCCCAATGACGCGGTCGCCTATCGAAACCGAGGGTACGCGTGGATCCAGTTGCGAGAATGGCGGAAGGCGATCCAGGACCTCGATGAATCCATTCGAATCGTTCCAACTGCCGCACATGCGTTCTGGAACCGAGCGTTTGCCCGCGCGGAGCTGAAGGAATACGATAAGGCGATCGCAGATTACACCGAGGCCATCCGGCTTGATCCAAAGGACGAATCGAGCTACCAATACCGTGCGTTTGCCTGGAGCAAACTGAAGAACTGGCGCAAAGCCATCCAGGACTACGATCAGGCGATTCGAATCGATCCGCGAGACGCGTACACCTTCCGCAACAGAGGGTTTGCTTACTCTCAGATCAAAGAATACGACAAGACGATCGCCGATCACACCGAGGCCATCCGCCTCAATCCCACAGACGCTGAGACCTATCGATGGCGCGGGTACACGTGGCGAGACTTGCGCGAATGGCGAAAGGCGATCCAGGACTTCGATGAAGCGATTCGAATTGATCCAACGGACAAGCTAGCGTTCTGGTACCGAGCGTTTGCCTGCGCCGAGCTGAAGGAATACGATAAGGCGATCGCAGATTACACCGTAGCCATCCGGCTTGATCCGAAGGACGAATCGAGCTATCACAACCGCGCGTTCGCCTGGAGCAGCTTGAAGGACTGGCGCAAGGCCATCCCGGACTACGATCAAGCGATTCTAGTCGATCCGCGCGACGCGGACGCTTTCCGCAACAGAGGATTTGCTTACTCTCAGATCAAAGAGCACGAGAAGGCCATCGCCGACTACACCCAGGCGATCCGCCTCGAGCCCAAAAACAGTTGGGCCTACAACAGCCTCGCGTGGCTCTGCGCAACGTGCCCGGATGCGAAGCTTCGCGACGGCAAGCATGCCGTCGCATTATCCACGAAAGCGTGTGAGCTCACCGAGTGGAACAATGCCTCCTTATTGGACACGCTCGCCGCCGCATACGCCGAATCCGGCGACTTCGACGCCGCCGTGAAGTGGCAAATCAATGCAAACGAGCTTTATGGCGCGGTCGAAGATCGGGAGAAAGGCGAGGCGCGGTTGAAACTGTATCAAAACAAGAAGCCTTATCGGGAAGTCGATTGAATGGGATCATTCGTCCGCGGGCCCTGGTCATGATCGCCAAACATAAGGTGGCACGAGTGAACGACCTCCAGAGAGCCGCGAGCTGGCCTTTTGTGATCTTGGGAGTGCGAGGCTCCCGCCGAGCCGCGTGGGCGGTCGTCTTCCAGCCCGCCGCGCTGTCCCCAGAGCACGGAAGACTCTTGAATTCGGGAATGCCCGGACGCGAGCCGACGGTGAATCTGGTGCGACGAACGGCTTTTGTTCGGGTTTCACGATCGCCCGCCGCGGTGATCATCGTGGCTCTGGTCTTCTGTACGTGTGCGCTCATCGGAGCCCCGGATCTCCGTGCCCAAGACAAAGACGACTGGGTGGGAAAGCGGGTTATGCAGAAGACGAGGACGATCGAAATTCGGCCGGCGGAGGTGCCTGCACGGCCGGACATGCCCCCACTGCCTGGCGGCGCCCGCTCGCCATTTGACCAGCCGCCCCCACCGCCTGTCGGCGCCCGCCCTCCATCGGACCTGCCCCGCCCTCAACTGCCTGTCGGCGCCCGCGCGCCATTTGACCAGCCGCCTCCACTTGACCAGCCGCCCCCACCGCCTTTCGGCGCCGGCCCTCCATCGGACGTGTCCCCGCCTCAGGCGAAGCACGCAGGGAAGCTGCAGAAGAAGTCGACGCGCTTCCCGACGATCTACTTCGTCATCGATAAAAGCGACGACATGCTCTGGCTCAGCAGTGAAGACAAAAGCGTTCCGAGCGGCTGGGTTCCTCGCGGCTACGTGATCCCGATCGAAGGAGCGATCGAGTTCTTTACGAAGCAGATCCACGCCAACCCACAGGACGCCTTCGCCTTGGCATCGCGCGCCCTCTTGCGCGGACAACAAAGACTTTGACGCCGCGCTGGAGGACTATGACCGGATCATCAAGCTCGATCCCAAGAGCGTATTTGCGTACGTGCGTCGAGCCCGCATCTGGAACGGGCAGAACGAACACGACAAGGCCGTCGCCGACTGCAACGAGGCCATCAAGCTCGACGCCCGAGATACGCTCGCGTTCCGGGAACGCGCCACCGCGTGGAACAACAAGAAAGAATACGACAAGGCGATCGCTGACTCGAGCGAAGTCATTCGGCTCGACCCTTCCGCCGCCGCCGACTACACCGAGCGTGCCGACGCATTCGCCGCGAAGAAGGACTTTGACAAAGCCCTCAGCGATTGCAGCGAAGCTATCCGGCTCGAGCCGACCAATTCCCTGGCGTGGACCGCTCGGGGAAGAATGTGGCTCGCCAAGAAGCAGTATGACAACGCGATCGATGATTGCAGCGCGGCCGTCAAGTTGAATCCCGGTGCGTTTGAATACACGCTCCGTGGCTCGGCGTGGTTTTCGAAAGGAGAAGTTGACAAGGCCATCACGGACTTCGACGCAGCGATTGGCGTCGACCCCAGCTATGCCTGGGCATACAAGTGCCGAGGCGACGCATGGTGGAACTCGGCCCAGTTCGAGAGCGCCATCGCAGATTACACCGAGGCGATCCGGCTTAACCCGGACGACGATGTTTCGTACTACGATCGGGGTTTCGCGCTCTGTGAGGCCGGTGAATACGAAAAGGCCATTCCCGACCTCGATGAGGCGATCCGCCGAAATCCGGAACCTGCGGAAAGGTTTTTCGAACGAGGCCTCGCGCAGTTAGAGACCAAGAGGTTTGACAAGGCGATTGCCGATTTCAACGTCTTCATCGCGCGCAATCCGAAGGACGTCGAGGCCCTCACAAAACGCGGGCTTGCCTGGAAGGGTAAGAAGGACTATGTGAAGGCTATTGACGACATCAGCACGGCCATTGGACTTGATTCTCATGATCCGTCACTGTGGGTTGAGCGGGGCGATGCGTGGCACTCGAAGGGAGATTACGTCAGAGCCACTGCCGACTACAGCGAAGCGATTCGGCTCGATCCTCACTCTGGAATTCAGTTCTGCCACCGTGGGCGTTCCCGGACGGCCAGCGGGGATTTCGACGGTGCGATCGAGGACCAGAACCAGGCGATCCGGCTCGAACCGCGACTTGATCAGGCTTATGAAGGCCGCGGCCTTGCCTGGCATGGGAAGCACGAACTGGACAAGGCGGTCTCCGATTACAGCGAAGCAATCCGGCTGAATCCCGACGCCGCAACGAGCTATGCAAGTCGGGCAACTTGCGAGCTGGTCAAGGGCGAATATGACAAGGCGATCGCGGATGCCACCGAAGCGATTCGCCTCGACCCCAAGGATTGGCTGACCCTCGCCACCCGCGCCCAGGCTCGAAGCGAAAAACGAGAGTATGAGCGGGCCATGCAGGATTGTGTCGAGGCAATCCAACTCGATCCAACGAATGCGCATCTGTTCTATCAGCGAGCAGAAATCTTGCTTGCCAGCCGTGAGCTCGATAGCGCGATCGTCGATTATACCCAGGCATCGCGGCTCGACCCGAAGTTCGCCGCCGCTTTCCTCGGGCGTGGGGTTGCGTGGTTACGAAAGAAGGAGTTTGAAAAAGCGATCAAGGATTTGACCGAGGCCATCCGGCTCGATCCCAACTTTGCCGTGGCGCACTGGAATCGCGGATTGGCGTATTCGCATCTCAAGGAATTCGAGAAAGCCGTCTCTGACGACACAGAAGCCATCCGGCTCGATCCCAAATACAGTGGGGCCTACAACAGCCGCGCCTGGGTCTGGGCGACCTGCCCGGATGCTAAAGTCAGAGACGGAAAACGCGCTGTCGAGTCGGCGACGAAGGCGTGCGAGCTCAGCGAGTGGAAGAATGCCTTCCATCTGGGCACGCTCGCCGCGGCTTACGCCGAGAAAAGTGATTTCGAGGCCGCCGTGAAGTGGCAGACGAAGGCGAATGCGGCTCTATGCTGCGCCCGTTGATAAAGAAAACGGCCAAGCGCGGCTGAAGCTCTACTTGGAGAAAAAGCCCTATCGGTCCGCCGAGTGATCGCTCAGCCTAGAATTCCGAGTTGTCGCTGTCAGGAATTCACCCCCTGCGGCAACTCTCTAGACGAGCCATGAACGAGCCGGGGCCGCAAACGATGTCTGAGCCTGAGCGAGCCGCTGGAGTCGACTGGGGTGCGGCCTTGGCTGCCCACGAGCCGTGGCTGCGCAAGGTGGTCGCGGCCCGGTTGGGTGAGCCGCAGGCGGTTGACGAGGTGATGCAGGAGGTTGCGCTGGCGGCCGTCGCCCAGCGCCTCCCCTTTGCACGACCCGGCACGCGCTGCGGTGTGGCTCTATCGTCTGGCCGTCCGGCACGTGCTGCTCTATCGCCGCAAGACGGGACGAGCGCGCTCACTCGTCGACCGCTACGCCGCCCGCAAGGCGCCGAGCGCGGTCGACGCCTCGGCCTCGCCGCTGGCATGGCTGCTCTGCAACGAGCGGCAGAAGTTGGTTCAAGAGGCGCTCAAGCGGCTGCCGCCGCGCGACGCTGAATTGTTGATGTTAAAACACGGCGAGGCTGCGAGCGCGCGGGAAATTGCCGAGCGGCTGGGCGTCGCCGTGGCCACCATCGAGACCCGTCTTCACCGCGCCCGCAGCCGGCTCCGCGCCGAGCTCGCTGCTCTCGCCGCCGAATTCGAGGAAACTGAGCATGACACAACCTGATCGTGAATCGTGCCCTGTTGTTGACCAGGCCTTGATCGACCGCATCGTCGACGGCGGGATGGCGCCCGATGAGCTCCGCGCCGCCGTCGATCGGCTCGAGCGCGATACCGGCGGCTGGAAGCGGTGCGCGCTGGCGTTTCTCGAATCCCAGGTGCTGAACGAATCATTTCGCACCCTCGGGCAAGCACAGAGAAACGACCCGAGAGGTTCAGCACTCTCGCTTCACCTGGCCCCGCCGCGGCACGCTCGCTATCGGTGGCTGCGCACGGTCGCGGCGGCAGCGGTCGTCGCGGCAGCGTTTGCGATCGGCTGGTTGGGCCATGGAGCGCGCATGGGGTCGCCGGCCGGGGATTCCCTGGTTAGTGGCTCGGGTCTGGCGCAGCGTTCACCGATGAGTGAGCCTTCGGGATCGGAGCGTGCGTTGCCTGCGGATGACTCGCCGGCTGACAACGGCACTTCTTCGCCGGGCGACCCCGATCGAGCGATCAGAGCTGTAGGGACGATCCGCTTCGGCCCCGAAAGTTCGCCGGCCGAGCTGCCGGTTCTGGCCGGGCCGGGGATCACCCCGGATTGGCTGGCGCAGCAGCCTCCGCCGGTCTCGGAGTATGGGCAGGTCATCCTGGCCCGCCAGGGTTATCAGGTCGAGCAGCAGCGACGATTCATCACGGCCGTTTTAGCCGACGGCCGGCGCGTGGCGATTCCAGTCGATCATGTGGAGATTCAGTACACGGGCAACGAGCCCTTGTAGCCTTTCTTACGGGCCATTCAGGAGAACTTTCATGAAATCCGCCAGAATTTGGTGCTCGGCCATCACTTTCCTTTGTCTCGCAGGTGGAATCATGCCGCCGGCGGGCCGGGCGCAGGAGCGCTCCGGAGCAAACGAGGCAGGATCCGGCCCCGGCCCCGCCGTCGCCCCCGACTCGAATTCCGAACGGCGGGCGCGGTGGCCGCCTTTGGAATGGGCAGGGGCCAGGAGGCGAATTTGGCCGATGGATGTACCCGGCGAGGGAAACGCAGTATCAGTGGCATGTGCTCAGTGCGCTCGACGGCGGCAACGTTTTCCCCGGTTCCAGCTCGCGCTCGGATCTCAATCTTGCCGCGGCGGACGATTCCCTGCGAGAACATCTGAATCTGCCCAAGAACCAGGGGCTCGTCGTGATCGCGGTCGATCCTCACTCATCGGCCGCTCTGGCAGGCATCCAGCAGAACGATGTGCTTCTCTTGCTCGGCGACACCCCACTCTCTCAACCCAAGGATCTTCACGAGCAATTGAGAAAAGCAAGCGAAAAGCCGGTGGCGCTCGTGCTCATGCGGGCAGGCAGCCGGATCACGCTGCAGGTGCAGCCGCTTGTGCGAGTGACGCTGGGGCCCGTCGCTGTCACTTCACCTCCCCGCGAATACTGGATCGGCGTTTCCGTCACGCCGCTCGAGCCGGTGCTCCGCGCCCAGCTTCACCTTTCGCAGCCTCATGCGGTGATCGTCAATCAAGTGGTTGCGGACAGCCCGGCCGCGAAATCGGGAGTCGTGCTTCACGATATCATCGTCGCCGTCGACGGAAAGCCCATATTGGACCCGGCCGACCTGGCGAAGATGGTGCAAGCCAAGGGAGGGAAGGAGATCGTTCTGGAGCTCATTGGCAAGGGAGGCAAGCCGCGCAGCGTTTCGGTCACTCCCGCGCGGAAGAAGCCTACCGAGACTTCTCGGGTCAATCCCGCGTCTGTTCCCAATGTTCATACCTACGATTTCGTGCTTCCCGCCGCCGTCATGAATGGCGCGGTCAATTACACGTCAGAGAATCATTTCGTCGACCAACCGTACCGCTTGGACGTCACGACCGCGGTGCCGATGAATACGAATGTGGGCCAGAAGCCAGCAGATGCCGGCACCGAACTGAGCAAGCGTCTCGACACGCTCGACTCGGATCTGAAGGAGCTGCGGAAGCTGGTCGAAGCGCTACAAAAGACCGCGACCAGCATCATCGAACGGCAGAAGAGCACTGCGGATTCGCCGAAGGACTGACGCCGGCCGAACTGACGCATGATTTTGCGAGGAAAGTATTGCCGGGCTCTCCTGGCGCAGGTGCTTCGAGTCACGACACCGACTCGGGGCGTTCGACCAGCGCCAGCCCGGCCTTTTCGAGCCGGCTCTTGATCACCGGCCAATGGCGGCCGAAGCTGTGCTCGTCCATGGTGTGCGAGCAAAGGATCGTCGTACGATCAAATCGCCCCATGACCTTCGCACCACCCGGTGCGCGAAAAGAGCCCGGCGCACGGAGCTGATACTTGGCGCGCGGACGTAGAACCGGCGCTCGGAGCGGTCCGGATCAATCTCGCGTTTCTGTGAGCCTTTGTCTGTGGTATCATTCATATGGTGTGTTTCGGTCCCGTATTCGAGATAGCAGGTGCATCAGTGTCAGCGGATGACTCGCCCGCCAGAAAGTTCGTCACGCCGCTTGAATCGATCAGGCTGGACAAGACGGCATTTTCCGTGATTTCCTTGCACGACGCGGATGCTGATGACAAAGCATACTGGAAGGCGCAAAGCCCGCATGCGCGCTTGGAAGCCCTCGAACTGATGCGGCAGGTGATGTATGGATACGATCCGGTTACCGACAGAATTGAGAGAGTTTTTGAAATCATTGAGCGACCATCGCGTTGAGTATTTGCTGATCGGAGGCTATGCGGTAGGTTACCACGGCTACCCGCGTGCAACCGCTGATATGGATATCTGGATCGCTACAAACGAATCCAACGCACGGTCAGTCATGGAGGCTCTCGAGGACTTCGGCTTTGGCGGCACCGGCATGACCGCCGCGCTTTTTCTCAAGCCTGATCAAATCGTGCGCATGGGAAATACTCCGCTCCGAATCGAAGTCCTCACCACAATTTCTGGCGTCACTTTTGACGAGGCTTATCCACACCGCATTGTCGACGAGATCGACGGCGTGCCGGTGTCGATCATTTCTTGCGAGCATCTCAAGAAAAACAAACTTGCGGCCGGCCGACCGAAGGACCTTGCCGACGTCGATAACCTTCCTTGACCACAAGTCCGCCGGCGCGATCACCCCCGAGCCCTCCCCATGAGCGATCCTCCCACCAATATCCGGGCGCTTCAAGCCGAGCAAATCCTTGAGATCACCTGGCCCGAGGGGACGGTCAATCGTTTGCCATATCTCGAGGTCCGCAGCGAATGCCCGTGTGCCACATGCCGCAACGAGTGGACCGGTGAGCGGATGCTTGACCCCGCTTCGATCCGCCCGGACCTCAAGCTGACGGGCATGGAGAACATCGGCACGTACGCGGTCCAGTTTGCCTGGAGCGACGGCCATTCTTCGGGAATCTTTACCTGGGAAACCCTGCGAGCGCTCGGCGATCCGGCACAGGGCTAGAACCAGAGATCTCACCGTCATGGCCACTCCAGCGAGTAGCTCGATCGTGACGGTTGCCGTTCCGACTTGCAACGGCGCAGAGCACCTGGGCGAGGCACTCCGCGGAATTCTGGCGCAGGATGGAGTTGCGTTCGAGATTCTGGTTTCCGACGATCGATCGGACGACAACACGCTCGAAATCGTTCGCGCGGCTGGGGGCGATCGGGTGCGGATAGAGGTCAACAGCGAGCGGCTCGGGCTGGCGGGAAACTGGAACCGGTGCGCCGAGCTGGCGCGCACGCCGCTGGTCGCGATCTTCCATCAGGACGACCTGATGCTGCCCGGGCATCTTCAAGCTCACGCGGCTGCTCTGAACGCGGACGATTCGGTGGGACTGGCTGCCAGTGCGTCGGTTGTGATCGATGAGCGCGGTGGGCCGATCGCACCGGGTGTTGTCAGCCCGGGAGGGCTCGGCCGGCTGGACAGGCTGTTCGGCCCGGGTGAGCTCGCGCCTGAAATGGTGTGCGGCAACCCGCTGAGATGCTCGGCGGTGATGATTCGCGTTGCCGCGCACCGCGACGCCGGCGGATTCGACCCGTCGCTTCAATACGTCGTGGACTGGGATTTCTGGCTGCGGGTCTCGCGGAGGTGGAAACTCGCCTGGCTTGCCAGGCCGACGGTGCAAGTACGCTGGCATTCGAGCAGTGAGACCCACCGCTTCAAGTCCGGCACCGACGACCTCGACGAGACAGCGCGGATTCTCACGCAGCTCGTCGAGCTGGATTGGAAAGATCGCCCCGATATCACCGCGCTCTGGCAAAAGGGGAATGCTCAGCTCGGCCATGCGTTCTTGAATCGCGCTTGTGAAGCACTGGAGGGGGGCCGGCCTGAGCTGGCGCAGTGATGCGCTGAAGCGGGCAGTTTCTCGTTCACCTGCCGTCATCGGCGCGATTCTGTGCGACCCTCGGCTGTGCGTCAAGTCGGCGGCCCTGGCCGTGTCTCCCCGATTGGCGGCGATGCTGTTCCGGCGGCGGTCGAGGAGCGGGTTGGGTGATGCGTTCCCTCCTGCGGGTCAGGCGAACAGGCGCTAGCCGGCGCTCGATCCGACGGAAGGCGGACGCGGTCCGACACGTCGATGAAATTGTAGGGCTCGTCCCAGGTCGAGTAGTAGCTTCGATCCGGAAGGAGATCGAGGCCGGCCCCGAAATACGCATTGAAAATGATCCGGAACGAATTCACCGGCGAAATGCTCTGGTAAAGAGCGTCGCCCCCCTTTTCGGGCAAGTAGTAGGCGTTCAGGATGCTCATCCGTTCGCGCAGGTCGGTTTGCGCGAGGCTCTTGGTCGAGAGGCCCAGGCCCGACCCGTGGTCGGACTGAAGGATGATCACCGGCGGCTGAGGCGAGTTCGCCAGGATCTGTTCGATCATTTGCACGGCTCTCTCGATCAAGAATGCGGCCTGATCGCGGTAGCCGGAGACATAGTCGCGCGCGCTCGCCGTACCATTCGCGGAAGACGTCGCCATCGGTCAATACGTATGGCGATTCACGGGGGCTGACATCTTCCCCGTTCTTGCCGAAAACGAACGGAGGGTGCGGCGAGAGGATGTGGGCAAACGTGAACGTCGGCGCACCCCAGCGTGCGATCTGGGGGACCTTGTCGAAGACGTAGAGCGTCTGATCGCGTGTGACAGTGTATGACTCGAGCATACGGGGAACCGGAGCAAACGGTGCCAGTGGCGTCAGGTCAAGAAGCATGTGATGGAACGGACTGCTGTAGCCATAGGGCGAAAAGTAGAACTCGGCCTCGGGATGTTCCGTCTGCGCGAAGCTTGTGGCAAACGTGACGAAACGGTAGCCCAGGCCCTTGAACGTGCGCACCACGGCCCCGTCACCGATCCAGCGGGAGAGCGGGTTTGTATCTTCCCAGTCGGCCGGCATCAACCCATTCAAGTAGGTTGCGTTCAACGACGATGACAGCGACAGCGGGGTTTGACAGTAATTGGCCGTGCTGCGCCGGGCGATAAAGAATCCCTTGCGCTCGAGACGTTTGAGGAACGGCTCGACGTTCAGACCGAAGTGGTCCGCCATCACGTCGGCTCGCGCATAGCCGTCAAGAATGATGTAGTAGACGTCGGGAAGGCGGCCAACGCGGGCAGCGCTCGAGATGGCGGCCGGAGGAATCCCCGCGCTTTCCACTGCCTGCGTCGTCTGGCCGTGGTGTTTCGTCAACGTCCTGACAGTGGTCGCGATCGGAAACGCCAGCAGGATCAGCGCGAAGATATTGAGCCCTGTCGTCCAGCACCGTGGCTCCTTCATTCGCACGATGAAATAGGCAACCAGCGCGGCCAGCGCCAGCTCCGATCCCATCACGAGTGGACGCCAAACATGCACAGCCGCCTGGACCCAGATGGCGCTGAGCTGCATCAGCGTTTCGTCAACCCATCCGGGAGCGAGAACGATCGTATCAAACACAACCAGCGCCAGCAGCGTGAGCAGGGCAGCCCTCGCCGGCTCCCTCACGACCGGCCAGGTGAGCAGCCAGAGCAGCGCGGTCGCGCCCGTGACGATCGCGACGGGCAACAAGAGGTCGTACCACGGCGTCGAGGAAGTGTTCTGAGCGTAAAGCGCAGCCACCGGGTAGACCGCGATCAGGAAAGGATACAACACCGGCCGCCGCGACTTCATCCGTTCCTCCGCCGCGCCGGTGTGTTGCCGAAGCGCGCTCGACTGAGTCTGCACCCACACCGTCTCGGTCGGAGGCAAGACCCTCGCTCCGAACCCACTAATTTATAGGAGCGACATCCGCGCCCGACAAGGCCCGTGATCTTTCAATCAAGTTCTTTCGCTATCCATGAGGGGGGGAAAGGCGATACAATTCTTCACGGAGCACCATCGATGAGTTCTACTTCTGCCACCCCAGCCTTGACATCCAACCTGGCCCCCACCATGTTGCCGGCTCTACCCGTCATTGAAGTGGCGCCCCGCCGCTTCCGGCGAGCCGCGCCGAAATGGAGGCTCGGGGCTGGGACAGCGTCGACGTGGTCTTCGTCACCGGCGATGCCTACGTCGATCACCCCGCTTTTGCCGCGGGCATACTGACCCGCGTGCTCGAGGCTGCCGGCTTCCGTGTCGCCGTGCTAAGCCAGCCCGACTGGCGAAGCGCGGAACAATGGCGACAGTTCGGCCGGCCCCGCCTGTTCTTTGGAATCTCGGCCGGCAACATGGATAGCATGATCAACCATTACACCGCCAATAAGAAGGTGCGCAATGACGACGCCTACTCCCCCGGCGGCCAGATCGGCTTGCGGCCCGACCGCGCCACGATTCCTTACTGCCAGCGCGCGCGAGGCATTTCCCGGCGTGCCGGTGATCGCCGGCGGCGTCGAGGCCTCGCTCCGGAGGCTGGCCCACTACGACTACTGGAGCGATACCGTGCGGCGAGCGATCATGCTCGACGCCAAGGCCGACCTTGTGGTTTTCGGGATGGGCGAGCACCAGATCGTCTCCATCGCTCGACGTTTGGACCAGGGTGCGACCGTCAAGGACTTACGCGACATGCGCGGCGTCGCCTATGCCTTGGGCGCCAGCGAATCACAATCGATCCCCCCCGGCGCGATTGTCTTGCCTTCCTGCGAGGAAGTCACCACCGACAAGCGGCAGTTCGCACGCGCGACCAAGATCATCCATCAGGAGACCAACCCGCTCAATGCGCACGCGCTGGTACAGTTCCACGACAAGCAGGCTGTCGTCTGCAACCCGCCGCCCTTGCCCGTGAGCCAGGAAGATATGGACAGGATTTACGGACTGCCGTACACGCGCGATCCGCACCCGATGTACCAGGGGCGAAAAATCCCGGCCTTCGAGGTGGTCAAGGATTCCGTCACCTTGATGCGCGGCTGCTTCGGCGGCTGTACGTTCTGTTCGATCACTGCGCACCAGGGAAGGATCATTCAGTCACGCTCGAAAGAATCGGTGCTCGACGAGCTGCGCAAGATCGGGCGCGATAAAAACTTCAGCGGCGTGGTCTCTGACCTGGGTGGCCCGACTGCCAACATGTACGAGATGAAATGCAGCAAGCCCGAGGTCGAGGCGAAGTGCAAGCGGCTTTCGTGCGTCCATCCCACGATCTGCAAGCTTCTGGATGCCGGTCACGGGCCGCTGATCGACTTGATGCGCAAGAGCCGGGAGGTACCGGGCGTGGATACGGTGCTGGTCGCATCGGGCATCCGGATGGACCTTGCCCAGAGATCGCCGGAGTACCTGGCCGAGCTGGCCAAACACCATGTCGGCGGGCACTTGAAGGTCGCGCCGGAGCACACCGACTCGAACGTGCTCAAGCTGATGAAGAAGCCCGATTCAAACGATTTCGAGGGCTTCGCCCGCGCCTTCGAGCGAGCGAGCAACAAGGCCGGCAAGAAACAGTACGTTGTTCCCTATTTCATCGCCTCGCACCCCGGCAGCGACTTGAGCGCGATGATCGACCTGGCCGTGTTCCTCAAGCGAAACGGCTACAAGCCCGATCAGGTGCAAGACTTCATTCCCGCGCCGTTTGATATCGCGACCTGCATGTACCATACCGGGCTTGACCCGTTTACGGGTGAAGAAGTTTTCATAGCCAAACATCTGCGCGATCGCAAGCTGCAGCGGGCGCTCTTGCAGTTCTTCAAGCCCGAGAACTATTTTCTGGTGCGAGAGGCGTTGCTCAAGGCGGGGCGTCAGGATTTAGTCGGCCCTGGCTGCGATTGTCTGATCCCGGCCCAACCACCACGGCAGGCGATCGAGGCGCGGAGACGGCAGGCGAATGGGACAGCCGAAGGCGACCACTATCATGCGATTGCGAATCCGGCGAAGGAAGAGCCGGTGGGCAGGCGCGGCTCGTCGAATCAGGGCTACCGACCGGGGCGGAAGACGCAGCAACGAAGGCAGAGGAAGAAGAACTGAGATCCGTGAGAGGACTGGGCCGAAAGCCTTGGAAACGTGGCGCGGTCCGATACGCGACTGATACATTTGATTCAGCGGCCGGAGGATTGCAGGGAAGACCGAATGAACGGACAACGAGATGCCCTTTCATTCTGTTGGTGGAACCTGCACGATTTCGCTCATTTTGATGCGAATCTTGCGAGCGAGCGTAGGCGGCCGAAGCGATCCGCCGATTTTGAGGCCAAGACGGATCGGATTCTCGTAACACTCCGAGAAATGTTCGCGGGCGGTTTCCCGGACCTGCTGGCGGTCTGTGAGATCACCCGGGAGGCGGCCGCTGAGTTGAGTCAGCGGATGTCGCCCGCGTTCGATGTTGCGGTTGCCCCAGCTTACCCGCACGATGACGGCTTCCAGGTCGCGGTCATCTTCCGCAAAGGTATCGGGTTCTCCGCCGATACCCCGCTCTTACCAGCCGAGGACTTGGACGTATCAGAAGAGACTCGCCCAATGATTCCGGTCCGATACACTCAGGCGGATCGAGTCATTCGGTTCGTGGCGTGCCATTGGACTTCGTTTGACAACTCCCGTTCCAGGGCGACGAGAGTGAGATTGGCCGATTACCTTCGGGGGACACGTATGATTTCTTGCAACCGACAAGCTCGGGCGCGCCCTCGAACCGCCATACTGTCATACTCGGTGATCTGAATGAAGAGCCGGCCTCGCTAGTGTTTGAAGAACACCTTGTGGCAGCCCGAGACCACGCGTCAGCTCGGCAGGCCGTTCACTGGCGCGACCGCAATTCGAGACGTGTGCGTCTGTATAATGCCGCATGGCGATACCTGGGTGAGCAGGTGGCGTTCAGCGAAGGGTCAGTGACTCCGGGGCTGGCGGGGACTTATTACAATAAGGATCTCGGCTGGCGGACGTTCGACCACCTAATCGTTTCTGGCGGGCTCCTAAGCGCTCCACCTCCGTATCTCGATGAGGCGAACACTCTGGTGGCCGCCACGGCCACGATGAGGTCGCCGGATGGACTTCTTCGACCGTTCGAGGTGGCCGAGAGTTCGGGGATCTCTGATCATTTTCCCATCAAGGGCAGGATCATTCTTTCGGAGGGTACGAAATGAGTACGCCGGCGCTTGACTACGAACACTTGCTCCGCGAGGCCATCACCCAAGCTAAGGCCGGGGCACCTCAGGTCGCGGACGAGTTGCGAAGATGCGCGTCCCAGGCTGCAGATGCAATTGCGAAAGTCACTGGCGGAGCCGCCGCCCTGGACTTGGTGCCGCTGCCGACGCCGGATGGAACTCCGCCGGCTTTCCAGTTGCTCCTGCGCAGGGTGGGGCATGATGGGCCGCCGTCCGATCTCGGTGTTTACCAGTTGTCTGGGATCGGCTATCCGATTCAGCGCTGGTATTCGCGAGCGAGTTGGGAAGGCAACCCGAATCAAGCCGGGCATCTCTCCGAGAATAAGGATGCCTTGGAGAAGCATTTCCGCTGGATGGTTTCAGACCCCTCGTCGAGACTTGTAGTTCTTGTCGCGTTCATCTTGCAGCAAGGCCGTTCGTAGCGTCCGGAATTCATGCAAAGGCGGGCGGGGAAACGGAAGGGACGCTGACGCAGCTGATCAATGAGGCTAGAGCCTGATGCGTAGTCAGAAGGGAAGTCGCAGGATCGTGGTTAGCGAGGTTGAGTATCGTTATGCGCACGAGACTATTACTGGGATCATGCACTGACCTGGCTCGATGATGACCGGATTGCGATAGGCGGACTTTGCGACGATGAGAAGGATATGATCGACGGGGTCCGCGTCTTTGACGTCTCTTTAACGGGTAGTGGAGGAAGCCGTTGGCGTGACGGCTCGCCCCGGCCTCGCGAGCTTACGGCGTTTGCCGGCCCCTCTGGCTCATTCTTCAGCGATGGACAACAATTATTCTCTTCGGATCAGAGCGGTCTTTCTCGGTGGGATGTGAACGACGGTTGCCGCACGGGGCTTTTTCAGGGATTCCAGCCCACGCATCATCACAGAGGTGCCCGCGAGCTCGTGCAGGTTGTCGATGACGCCATGGTTCGATGGAAAATCGCCGATGGCGAAGCACTTTGAGGCGCCGAAGTGTCTCGCGTACCAAACCGATTGTTCGAGGTTCTGAAAAGGAATTTATGAGCGCTTCCCCGGTCGCCTCTCGGCTCGCCAGTCCGCACCGCATTCAAAGCACTGCTGGGCGAGATTGGTGCGAACGGGCTTTCCACACGACGGACAGCGCTTGATTGGCAACTCGCCGCCATTGAGATAAATCATAAAGGTATCTCTACACGAAACAAAGTCATCGAAAAACAAGGTCTGGCCGGTTTTTCCGTAATAGATGCTCCATCGGGATCCGCCAAGGTAAACAAAGCTGCCGCCTCGTCCCGTAGGGCTGGACACCACGAAGTAGGCACGGGCTCGAACTGGGTGTTTCCCAAAAGGTACTTCGCTTCCGAAATGCGCAATATTAATCCCAGACACCTCGCAGGCTTGTCGCGCCGCCAACTCCAGGAATTGCAGTTGGTCAAGTTGATCCCGCGTGAGCTCGTCTCGCGGCGGCGTATCGAAGGGCCAGTCGTATTTCTCACCCATTTCGAGTCCAGTCCGTCTATTACCCTGCCGGTCGCGTTTTTTAGGGCCGCAAAGTCCGCCGCAGAAGCGGTTGGGCGACTCTGTGCCGTCCGCACTTGGCACGACCCGACTCACCCCGCAGACCATGCATCATTTGAACAAGGCCTACGCGCCGCCATCGAGAGGCGGCGAAGATCGCGACAGGTGTCTCTCTTCCTCATGATGCGATGTTCGGATATGCTGATCGTAATCATGGAGGGGCGAATGATGGGCGGCGTGCCGCGCCCCGTGAGTGAGAAAAGAGCATTCGATGCCACTGCTGGACCACTTCAATCCACCTTTGAGCCGAACGCACCCCTGGCGCAGTTTTCACGGGGCTTGGGCCGCGGCGATGTCACGATTGCTCAACCAGGGTGTTCTGCCTCCGGGCTATTACGCCGTGCCCCTGGTTGATCGCGACGGTCCCATCGAGATTGACGTGGCCGCCCTGCACGAACAGGGGGCACTTTCGCCCGCGAGCGATACAGCGTGGCCGCAGACGTGGGTGGCGCCGAGTCCGGTCCTCGCCGTCGCCGTCGATTTGCCCGCGGCTGATGGAGTCGAGGTCCAGGTGTTCGCCGACGACGGCGATCCGCGGCTTGCTGCCGCCGTCGAGTTGCTCAGCCCGCGGAACACGGACCGCCCCGCGGCTTTGCAGGCGTTCGCGGTCAAGTGTGCCGGCTACTTGCAGCAGGGTAGTGGTGTCGTGGTTGTGGACACCGTTACCACGCGAAGGGCTGACCTGAGCGACACCATCCTGTCCCTCCTCGGGGTCGATGTCAGCGCTTCTGCGCTGCCGCAGTCCAGTCTCTCGGCGGTTTCCTACCGAGCCGTTGGCCGTGAGGAGGAAACACAACAACTTCAGTTGTGGCCGGCGTCGCTCGCGTTGGCCCAGCCCCTGCCGACGCTGCCACTATGGATCGCCCCGGATTTCTCCGTGCCCCTCGATCTGGAAGCGAGCTACCAGACGGCCTGCACGGACCTTCGCATCCGTCAAGCGAGGTAGAAATCGGAAGACACGAGCGACCACGCTCTGCGCCGCCCTGGCGCCGATTCCACCACCCTTCGCCTGCGTCTTGCTTCTCGATCGGATATAACTACTAGCACTGGACACGATGCAAAATCAAGCGAACCCTCGCCGAGCGAAGGCCATGAACAGAAATGCGCGCCCTGGAGCACGTCGAGGTCAAGGTCACGCTCGCGGCGCACAGCGCCAGAGGAGCAACCCCGCACAGGAGGGGCCTGCGCATGTTGCGCTGGCGGAGCTGACAGCGGCGATCGCGCCGGAAGTCTTGCATCGCGTGCTGCGTGAGCACAAATGGCTGGCGCCTTCGATTGCGCTGGCACTGCGCGACCGCGGCAGGACGTCGACTCTCTGGCGAGCCTCAGTCGCCCGCAGCCTGGGTGCTCTGCTGCGATGGTGGGGTTGGATCGAGCCGCTTCGCATCGGGCGGATCGAGGAGCAACTGCTCCTGGCATGGTTGCTCGATGCCCCGGATCTGAATGCCGTCGCCAGGGTATGGGCCGAGAAGGCGCGGCTGCGGGCGGACAGCCTGGTTCCCTTCGGCGATGCGCCGAGCTGGACGGCACGCGCTGAGTGTCTCAAGCGCTGGACTGCCGGACGGGCCGTGAGCGCCGACCCATGGATGCTCTTCCCGGCATGGCTCAGAAACGAGCTCCCGGTGCCGCCGGGCGTTGCCACGCCCAAGATGCGCCGACTCGAGTTTCTGGCTGCTTTGCAGACGCGCCCTCCGCTGTGGCTGGGCGTGCGCAGCGGCGATGAAAAAGCCGTCTGGGGGGCTTTGAGAGAAGCCGGTCTCAAGCCGTGGATCCATCGTCACATTCCCTCGGCCGCCAAGCTTCCACCCGAGACCGACCTTTCAGAGCTCGACGATCATCGCGCGGGTCGTCTGGTTGCGCAGGACCTCTCTGCGCAGGCCGTGGCACTCGGTTGTGATCCCGATCCCGGTGAGCGCTGGTGGGATTCGAGCGGAGAAGGGGGCCTGCATTCGCAGCATCTGGCCGCGCTCATGCAGGGCAAGGGCGTGGTGATTTGCACATTCGAGCAGCCGCGCCGCCGCCGCGAGGCAGCCCTGCGGCTACGGGGCGGTGCGCTCCACAATATCTCGACACGCCTCTGGGACGGCCGCCACGTTCCGGGTAAGACGGCCAGCTATGATGGCGTCGTGCTCGAGGCCGCCAGCTCGGCGGTGGGGAGCTGGCGACGGCATCCCGATGCCCGGTGGACGGTGACCGCCGCGAACATTCCCGAGCTGGCCGCGCGCGAGTTGCAAAGCCTCGCCGTCGCGGCCGGGGGGCTGCGGCCCGGCGGCACACTGGTGTATACCGTTGCGACGGTGACACGTAGTGAAACAGTCGACGTCGTTCAAGCCTTCCTGGGCGCTCATCCCGAATTTCAGCTCGAGCCGTTCCCGCACCCGCTCGAAGAAGGCACGACGGGCGGCATGCTGCAAATCTGGCCGCAAGCCCACGACTGCGAAGCGCGATTCATCGCGCGCATGGTGCGGCGGACGAGCAAAGGATCAACTCCATGATGCACTTGTGCCGCTTCGTCGCGACGTTCGCGGTCTTTTCATGTCTCTATTCGGGAGTCCCAAGTGTCGCGCGGGCCCAGCCGCCGGTGGTCGATCTGTCAGGCTATCGGGCTGATTGCGGAATCGCCGCGCGCCGCGACGGGAGCCGTTTGACGGTCGAGTGGCCGATGGAAGATGAGCGGGGGCAGCTCATTCTCGACCTGACCGGCTCGCGGCCGCTGGTCGATTCGGTGGCCGTCGCCAACAAGGACGGGCGCGAATTTCGCCGGCTATTGGCGGCCGCCGATCCGGTGTGCTTCCTGCTGGTCGGCTCGCGGCAGGCGCCGGAGGGACGTCCTCCGGACATGAGCGTCTGGAACATCTTCTTCGACGCACCGGCGGCCCGGCCGTTTGACTCCTATCGCGCGCGACTTGACTTGAAACGCGTGAGCGTTGCCTCGACCGGACGCGTGCTTTCGATCGCAATCGGCGACGTCTCGGCCGGCCCGTTCACCGGCGAGCTGCGCTTCAAAATCTATCGCGGCGCCCGTCTGATTCATGTCGAGACGGTGATTCACACCGATCAGGACCGGCGCGCCATCCTCTATGATGCCGGACTGGCGCTCGATTCAGCCAACGGATTGCGATTTGGCTGGATCGACACCGAGGGAAAGCATCAGAGAGCCGAGCCGACGCCCGAGATCAAGGATCGTCATCTGTCGGTGCGGCACCGGACTTTGATCGCCGAATCGGACTTAGGCTCGATCGCGTGCTTTCCTCCTCCCCACCAGTATTTTTTTCCGAGAGATCTGACGGACAATTTGAAGACGGTCTGGTTCGGTCGAGATCATCGCGGGTTGGACGAGCGGTTTGGCTTCGGCATCCGACAGGCAGAGAAGGGGGGTGGCGCGTACGTCCCGTGGTTCAATGCCCCGCCGCGCACCGAGCAGCGCCTGGGCGTTTTCTATCTTCTCTCCGGCGGCAAGGCGGACAAGGCACTCGAAGAGACTGTCCGCTTCACGCACGGCGACCGTTTTCCCAGGCTGCCGGGATATCACACGCTCTCCAGCCACTGGCACATGGCCGTCGCCGATGCGGCTCTCAAGCGAAAGAAGGAGGTTGCAGCGCCTGCCACTCCGGATTTCGTCGGGATGTTCAAGGGGCTGGGGGTCGACATCGTGCATCTGGCCGAATTTCACGGCGATGGTCACCCCAGAGACCCTGGTCCGCTGCGGCTCTCGGAGCTTCAGGCGATGTTTCAGGAATGTGATCGTCTCTCGGACAGAGAGATCCTGTTCCTGCCGGGCGAAGAGGCGAATTCAAATCTGGGCAGCGCACGCCCCGGCAAGGAAGCCGGTCACTGGATGTACCTGTTCCCGAAGCCGGTCTACTGGACAATGAGCCGCGGCGGCGGCGAGCCGCTGGTGGAAGAAATTCCGCCGTTCGGCCGGGTTTACCACGTCGGAGCCGGCGACGATATGCAAGACATGCTGGAACGCGAGGGAGGCCTGATCTGGACTTCGCACGCGCGCATCAAGGGCTCGAGCTGGACGCCGGACGGCTTTCGCAATTCACGGCTCTTCCACTCGGACAACTGGCTGGGGGCGGCGTGGAAGGCCATGCCGGCCGACCTCTCGCATGATCAGCTCGGCCGCCGCGTCCTGGACCTGATGGACGACATGGCCAACTGGGGCGAAGCCAAGTACGTCCTGGGTGAGGTCGATGTTTTCAAGCTGGACCATACGCACGAGCTCTATGGTCATATGAACGTTAACTATATACGGCTCGAGCCCGACGCCTTGCCGAAATTCTCGGATGGCTGGCGCTCGATTCTCGATAGCCTGCGGCTGGGGCAGTTCTTCGTGACTACCGGCGAGGTGCTCATCCCCGAGTTTCAAGTGAACGGCAAGCCTAGCGGAGCGGGGGTGGTCGTGAAGCCCGGCGAGAAGGTCGAGATCCGCGTGGATCTGAGCTGGACGTTCCCGCTGCGACAAGTCGAATTGATTTCGGGCGACGGCTTGAAGGTGTTCCGCGAGCGGATTGATTGCTCGGACACAGGCCCGTTCGACAAACGATCGATGCAGCTTTCGCGCGACCTGACGGGGCGCACTTGGATCCGGCTCGAGGCCTGGGATATTGCGGGCAATGGGGCCTTCACGCAGCCGGTGTGGCTGGGTTCAAGGGCGCGATGAGGGCGCTGCGGAGTGCGACGCGGGGTCGCCGGATTCATCCTGCGGTACTGTTTCCTCGGCCATTTTCTGCTGTTCGACAGTTCTGGGGGATCGGCCCTCGCCCGGCCCCGGCTGTCGCACGACGCCACCGGAGCGAATCAACCATTGAGGCGGCTCGTGGCGCCTATCGATCACGGGGGTTCCGTCAGGAATATCCATGGCGTTCAGCGTGAAGACGGAATCCGGCAGAGTTGCGGCCGCGTTAGTCCGCAAGTTCCGGATGGTCAGGTCAATCTCCTTGACAGGTCTTGCGTCGACGCCGAAGTATGATTTTTTGACCTGGTGGACCGGGTACCATACGGCGGAGACTTTCTGCCACTGCCACTTCCGCTCGAGCTCGAGCGTGACGAGCCACTTTCCGTCCCGGACTTGCCCGGATCGCAGTCGGCTGGGCAGCCAATCCACGGCCTTATCGCAGGTGAGTTCCACCCGGAAGTCGTTGTCGGCGCAGGAACCGCAGCAGCACACTTCCCCCGGCTTCCTCGGATTCGATCGTCCGGCAGCTCTGGGCGAGCTGTCGCAGTCTCGTGGAATCCTGACAGAACGGTTCCGCGTAATGCAAGAGCGGATCAAGGTACCGCAACTGCGCATGGCCGCCCTCTTCCCATTCCGCGACGGAAGGCGGATTTGTCACGGTGAGGAGCAACCCCCATGTGGAGTCTTGCCCGGTGTATGCGAACATTTCGCGGGAGCGGACCACGCTCTGCACCCACGGTCGCTTGTAGAAGAGCTTCCGGCCGTCCGGTGCGAGTTTTCCCAGGGGATAATGGTCGTACCGTACGATTCCGTCTTTCCACAAGACGGTGCCGTGGGAGAACCCACGATCCACGCTTTTCAGCTTTCCGGACGCGTCGAGGGGAAGTTGTGGGGTTTCGTTCTTCAGGTCGTAATCAAAGATGAGGCGATGGAGTGCGGCAAAGTTCGATGTGGCAGAACTCGCGCAGCGCTTGAGTCGCTCTCTGGTGGCTTCGTCGGCGTTTCGCAGGTCGTCCACCCACGCCCAGGGATCGTCGGTCGCCCCGGAGATTCGAGATGTCTCCGGCCGTGCCCGTCGCGAACCATGAGCGGCTTCGCCGACGGTGACCGCGATCGCACCGAGAGACAAGCACGCGATCGAGAATATAACCATTCCTTTGGACGTTAGCTTCGCCAGGAGCATGGTCTTGAGCACACCCTGCGTCAGCGTGGCGAGGTACGCCGGCACGATTCCCGCGAGGTTCCCGCTAGCGGCGAAACGGGCCGCAGCGCGGGCTGTAGCGGCGATGAGCGGAGGAGGAAGGGTCATGGTCGTTTTGTCGCGCGGCGAATCGCCGGCCGAGGGGTTGAAGCCGCGGCGGGTAAGCCGGGTGCGCAGCAGACTGCGACCGCGCACCAGCCGGCTCGAAACCGTGCCGACGGGCACGCCGAGGATCCGCGCCGCCTCCCTGTGGGTCTTGTCCTCGAGGTCGCAGAGGACCACCGCTGCGCGGAATTGAGCGGGAAGCCGCGCCAGCTCTTCGTCGAGGGCTGATATCATTTCTTCGTCCTTCACGTGGGCGGCAACATGGGTGCGGAGCCCTTCCTTCATCTGACCCTCTCGTTTCCGGCGGCGGGCGGTGCTTTCGCGTAGCTCCCGGGCTGTGCGGACCGCGACACCGTACAGCCAGTTCGCCAAGGATTCGCGCCGGGCGATGACCCTGGCCTTGCGGGCCAGTACCAGGAACGTGACCTGAAACGCGTCCTCGGCGTCGCTGGGCTCGTGGAGTATCCGGCGGCAGACGCGAAGAACCATCGGCCCATGACGTGCGACGACGGCCGCGAAAGCGTTCTCGGCGTCGGCGCCCCGCCGCGCCAGGAACTGTGCCAGCAGCTCGGCATCGCTGTCTGCTCCAGTTGTGCCGAGATGGAACAGTCTCTGAATGTCACGCAGTACCGCACTTGACCCGATCGCCATGAATCAGTCCTTCGTTCGCGGTCGTCTCCGATCTCCGCTATATACTGGGACGGTCACGGCGAATGCATCCCGATTTTTTCAATTGATGTGACGAATTGTTCGCTGCGACGTTCGGAGCACGACCGCGCGACGATCGCTCAATCTCCGTGTGCCAACTCGATCGCCTACTGCGAAGTCTGATAGTATTCGAGTCTCTCCTCCCCTGATGACCGATCCTCGGGGTTGTCGAACAGGGCATTGGCCTTGGATTGCCATTTCGCGGCTGATTTCGAAGTCGCCGGATTCGGCGCAGCGCCGGCGAGGGTCTCGATGAACGCTGGAACTTTCCACTCGGAAAGTTTGCACGCCTTGGTCGCCGATTCGACAGCCCGTTCGGCATCACGGATGCCGGGTCGGAACTGAATGTCCAGATCCAGGCGATGGAGTTGTGGGCGTAGGTGTTGCCCGGGTCGAGCCGGATCGCCTTGGACAGATCCGCGATGGCTTTTTCGTACTCGTCATTCCCAAGGTAGGCGTTGCCGCGGTTGGCGTAGGCCCCTGCGTCGTCGGGCGCGAGCCGGATGGTCTCGCTGTAGTCGGCAATAGCCTTATCTAGCTCTTGTTTCTTGCGCCATGCGTAGCCTCGCGCGTAGAAGGCCAGCGCATTTCGCGGGTTGAGCTGGATAGCCTGATTGCAATCGGCAATGGCCTTGTCGAGCTCGTCTTTCATGGAAAAGGCGTTTCCTCGAGCGTACCACGCTTCCGGATCACTTGGGTTGAGTCGGATGACTTCGGTGTAATCGGCGATCGCCTTGTCCCACTCGTTCCTCGCGAAGTAAAGACCGGCGCGGTTCATGTAGGCGGCGGTGTATTTCGGGTTGAGTCTGACGGTTTGCGAGTAATCGGCGATGGCCTGGTCGACTTGCTTATTCTGGTTCCGGACATAACCCCGCGCGAAGCGGGCGTCATGGTAGCTCGGATCGAGCCGGACGGCTTCGCTGAAGTCGGCGATTGCGCGATCGAGCTCGCCCTTCATGGCCGATTCATGGCCGCGGGAGTAGTAGTACCGGGCCATCACCGGTCCTAACGCGACGCGGACTGAGCCGTAGATAATAGCGACAAGGAGCACAATCGCGAGAATCACCACCCCGATCAAGACCAGGCGGAATCGCCATCGCGAGTCGTCATCATCGTGAGGTAGACCATCCATAACGCAACCTCTTCAGATCCGGCCGATCGTTCCCGCCGCAGAGATGATCTTCGGCGATCTTACCGGCGCGATTCCGCAAAGTCAGCCCTGTGGTCTGGCTTATTCGCTGTAGATCATCGCGCCGGCCCTTGATCGATCAAGGTCGCTTCATTAATATTGAAGTTCGATATCGGAGTTCGAAACCAGTGAACCAGCTACTCACCAGGATGTTCTTCGGCGGGTTCGTGCGACTGCACATCCTGTACCATGCCGTTCGTGAGCCGGTCTTTGGGGTCGAGATGATGGCGGAGCTCCGCCGGCACGGCTACGACGTCGGGGCCGGCACGCTCTACCCGATGCTGCACCAGCTCGAACAGGCCGGATACTTGACTGTGCATTCCGAGGTCGTCGCCGGCAAGCAGCGGAAGTACTATCGAGCGACCTCCTCAGGTGCCGCCGCGCTTGAGCAGGCCAAGGCCAAGCTGCGCGAGCTGGTCTCGGAGGTGTTGCACGACAAGCCGCCACAGGCGTCCATCCGGTCGAACAAGGCCAAATCGAATCGGCGAGGACCGAGCTCATGAACCCGATCGTCTTCGCCATGCGGCGGCCGGTCACGGTGATGGTGCTCGTCGTCGCCGTCGTCCTGGGCAGCGTCCTGGCGGTGAGCCGGATGTCGATCGACGTTTTTCCCAATCTTAACCTCCCGATCATATACGTCTGCCAGCCTTACGGCGGTATGGACCCGGCGCAGATGGAGGGACTTCTTACCAACTATTACGAGTATCATTTCCTGTACATAGGCGGCATCGATCACGTCGAGAGCCGCAACGTCCAGGGCATGGCGATGATGAAGCTGTCGTTTCATCCCGGCACCAATATGGCACAGGCGATGGCGGAGACGGTCGGCTATGTCACCCGCGCCCGCGCATTCATGCCGCCAGGCACTGTCTCTCCCTTCATCACGCGTTTTGATTCAGGCAGCGTGCCGGTGGGGTATCTTGTTCTCTCGAGCGACACCAAGTCGATCGGCGAGATCCAGGATCAGGCGCTTTTCAAGGTCCGGCCGATGTTCGCCAGTCTGCCCGGCGTGTCGGCCCCGCCCCCGTTCGGCGGCAACCAGCGCACCGTGGTCGTCCGGGCCGATCCCGAGCGGCTCCGGTCTTATTCCATCTCGCCCGATGAGCTGATCACGGCGCTTGCGAACGGCAATACGATCAGTCCCTCGGGCAACGTCCGCATCGGCAAGATCATGCCGATCGTACCGATCAATTCGCTGGTTGCAGACGTCAAGGATCTGGCGAACATCCCGATCCGGATCGGCCAGAACCCAGCCGTGTACCTGCGCGACGTCGCTACCGTGCAGGATGCCAGCGACATTCCTGCCGGCTATGCGCTCGTGAATGGCCGCCGCGCTGTTTACATCCTCGTCACCAAGCGGGCCGACGCGTCAACACTCTCGGTCGTCAATAACGTCAAGCAGGCGCTGCCCGGCATGCAGGCCGTGCTTCCCGACGATATCAAGGTCAGCTTCGAGTTCGACCAATCGCCGACTGTCACCGGCGCCGTCCGAAGCCTGGCGATCGAGGGTGCTTGCGGCGCGCTGCTCACCGGTTTCATGGTCCTGGTGTTTCTCAGGGACTGGCGAAGTGTGATCGTTGTTGTTCTCAACATTCCCTTCGCAATCTGCGGTGCGCTCGTGGCCCTGTGGCTCACAGCTCAGACCCTCAACCTCATGACTCTGGGGGGACTGGCGCTTTCGATCGGCATCCTTGTCGATGAGGCGACCGTCGAGATCGAGAACATTCACCACAAGTTGGAAGGGACTCTGTCGGTTGCCTCGGCCGTGCGCCAGGGGAACATGGACACGGCCGTTCCGCGGCTGCTGGCGATGCTCTGCATTCTGGCTGTGTTCTTGCCGTCATTCTTCATGCAGGGTGCGGCTCAGGCACTGTTCGTGCCGCTGTCGCTGGCGGTGGCATTTGCGATGGTCTCGTCCTACATGCTCTCGAGCACGTTCGTGCCGGTACTCTCGACCTGGCTACTCAGGCGCGACCTCGGGCTCGGTCAGCCGGCCAATCGTTCGAGCTTTGATCGAGCGTGCGCCGGTTACGGCGGATTCCTTTCGCATGTCGTTCGGCTTCGATGGCTGGTGGTGCCGGCCTACCTCGCACTTGCCGCGGCAATCATTGCTGGTGGGCTGGGCCTGGGGCTGGAGATTTTTCCAAAGGTTGACGCCGGCCGGTTCCAGCTTCGGATGCGCGCCCGACGGGGACCCGAATCGAGGAAACTGAAAAGCTCGCCCTGCGGGTGCTGGAGACGATTCGAGAAGAGGTCGGGGCAAACAAGATCGAGATCTCCGTGGGATACGTCGGGCTCATCCCATCGAGCTACCCGATCAACGCCATTTATCAATGGACGGGCGGGCCCGAGGAGCTCGTGCTTCGCGTCGCCCTCAAGAGTGGCTCGACCGTCGTGGTCGAGAACCTGAAGGAAAGGCTGCGCGCCATCCTCGCCAGCACGATGCCCGAAGTGCGGTTTTCGTTCGAGCCGGCGGATATTGTGGCCGATGTGATGAGTTTTGGATCGCCGACTCCCATCGAGTTCACGGTGAACGGTCCCAGCATCGCGGAAAACCGAGCATACGCCGAAAAGGTGCGAGCCGAGCTGACCAGGGTTCCCGCACTTCGCGACCTGCAGTTCGTGCAGGCGCTTGACTACCCGACGGTCGGCGTTCGAGTCGACCGCGAAAAAGCCGGGCTCTCGGGTGTCTCGGTTTCCGAGATCGCGCGCTCTCTGGTTGCGGCCACGTCGTCGAGCCGATTTGTCGTCCCCAACTACTGGCCCGACCCCAAGTCCGGCATCGGCTACCAGGTGCAGGTCGAGATTCCTTATCACATCATGAATTCGATCAAAGAAGTGGAGACCATTCCCGTTCAGCGGGCCGGCAGTGACCCGCTCTTGCTGCGAGATGTTGCCAGCGTCACTCCGGGAACCATGCCCGGCGAGTTTGACCGGTACAACATGAAGCGAGTGGTGAGCCTCACCGCCAATATTTCCGGGGCGGATCTGGGGCGAGTCGCCGGCCAGGTCGAGCGGGCAATCAGTCGTGCGGGGACGCCGCCCAAGGGCGCCCTCGTCGAAGTTCGCGGACAGATCGCGCCGATGAACCAGATCCTTCGAGGCCTCGCAATCGGGCTGCTCATGGCCATCGTCGCAATCATGTTGCTCTTGACCGCAAACTTCCAGTCGGTGCGCCTGGCCGTGGTTGTGATGTCGACAGCACCCGCGGTCATTGCGGGCGTGGTTGTCGCGCTGCGGTTGTCCGGAGGCACGGTGAACCTTCAGTCATTCATGGGCGCGATCATGGCGATCGGCGTCGCCGTGGCCAACGCCATCCTGCTCGTTACTTTCGCCGAGCGCCACCGTCGACACACCGGGGCACCTGCAGCTCAGGCTGCGGTGGTCGGGGCCGAGGGGCGGCTGCGGCCGATCCTGATGACAAGCTGCGCCATGACCGCAGGCATGTTGCCGATGGCTTTGGGCCTGAGCGAAGGCAGCGAGCAGACGGCCCCCCTGGGCCGCGCGGTCATCGGCGGGCTGGCCGCGGCGACTCTGGCAACTCTGGTCGTGCTGCCGGCCTTTTTTGCGATCTTCCAGGCCGGGGCAGGGCGCGCTTCGGCGTCGATCGATCCCGCCGACCCCGCGAGCTCGCGTTACGATCCAGCAGTCTGGGAATCCGTGGCGACGGACCGCGCTGCGGAGAACGGCGTCCCGCTTTCCCCTGCAGTGGCGGTTTCCCACGACGAGATGAGCTCGTCCGTTTCCTCAGGATCTGAAGATCGTTTGTAACACCATGAGCCCCCGTCCTGCACCGGGGGCAATCTCAAAGCGGAGTCGAACATGCCGCAGTCCCACACCCGAGAACCTGCCATCCTGGCGGTGCTCATCACCATCGCAGCGACAACGGGCGGCTGCAATCAATCCTCGGAGGTCAAGGCCGACCAGGCATCGGGTCCGGCGGTCGCCCGCGTCGAAGTTGTCAAGCCCGAACGGGCGACCATCCGCCGGTCTACCGAACAGCCGGGGCAGATCGAGGCATTCGAGGTAACGGCGATCTACGCCAAGGTCTCGGGCTATGTCGAGAAATGGACCGTCGACATTGGTGCAAAGGTCAAGAAGAACCAGGTCCTTGCTGTTTTGAGCGTCCCCGAGCTCGACGCCGAGTCCGAGCAGAAGCTGGCGATGATCGAGGAATCCCAGGCCAAGCGGCTCCAGGCACAGGCGTCAGAGGACGTGGCCCGGGCCAATCTCGCCGCCGCCGCAGCCAAGCTGACCGAGGTGCGAGCAGGAACCAGCAGGGCCGACGCCGACCTCGCACGCTGGCATTCAGAGTTTACGCGCATCGAACAGCTTTTCAAGGCGCACGCACAAACCGGCAGCCTGGTCGACGAGACCCGCAGCAAGCTGCGGGGATCAGAATCAACGCGTGAGGAAGTCTATGCACAGGTCAAATCGGCCGAGGCGGCCGTGCGGCAGACCGAGGCCATGCTCGAAAAGGCCCGCGCCGACTCGACTGCCGCGATTGCGAGCATCAAGGTCGCCCGTGCCGAGGCCCGCCGCGTGCAGGCGCTGCGACAGTTCGCCACGATCGTCGCTCCTTACGATGGCGTCATCACGCGCCGGCACGTCGATGGCGGCGACCTGACCGAGCCCGGCAACCACGGCGAGCCCCTTTTCATCGTCGCCCGCGACGATGTTGTGCGCATCACCGTCAGCGTGCCTGAAATGTATGCCACCGAGGTCGAGCCCGGGGACCACGTCCTGATTCGCCTGCAGGCAGCCTCGGGCCGAAACTTCGAGGCCAAGGTTACGCGCACTTCGTGGCGCTTGATGACAAGAACCGGACGCTGCGCACGGAGATCGACGTCCCCAACCCCAAGGGAGTGCTCCGCCCGGGTCTGTACGCATACGCCACAATCATTGTCGAGGAGCATCCCAATGTTTTGACGGTCCCCACCTCCGCCCTTATTCGCCAGGAATCGTCGACCTTCTGCGTCGCGGTCTCTGGCGGTCAGGCCGTACGCAAACCGGTCACGGTGGGGCTCGACGACGGCGCGCGTGCCGAGATTCTCTCGGGCTTGAATGGTGACGAACAGATCGTCAAGGCATACGCATCCTCGCTCGCAAACGGTCAACAAATCGAAAGCCTCCCGCCGCCGAAGTGATCACGAATGGACGACGCGCGTCACCTCAGGCGATGACGTCTTTGAGAACCTTCCCTTTCACGTCCGTCAGCCGCATCGCCCGTCCTGCGTAGCGATAGGTCAGCCGCTCGTGGTCGAGGCCCAGCAGATGCAAGATGGTCGCATGCCAGTCGTGCACGTGCACGGGGTTCTCGACCGCTTCGTAGCCGTGGTCGTCCGTCTTTCCATAAGAAAGGCCCGGTTTCACTCCGCCGCCCGCCATCCAGAGGGAATAGCCCTTGTTGTTGTGGTCGCGGCCGTCGCCGTTCTGGGCATGCGGCGTGCGCCCGAACTCGCCGCCCCAGATCACAAGCGTGTCGTTCAGGAGACCGCGGTTCTTGAGATCGGTGAGCAGGCCCGCAATCGGCTTGTCGACGGAGCGGGCGTGCCGCGCGTGCTCGGCCCTCAGGTTGCGGTGCTGGTCCCAGTCGCCATGGGTGAGCTCCACGAACCGCACGCCTGCCTCGACGAAGCGGCGCGCCAGCAGGCACTGGCGGCCGAAGTCGGCGGTCTCGTCGTCGTCGATCCCATAGAGCGCCTGTGTGGCACTCGATTCGTTGGCCAGGTCCATCACGCCGGGAAGCGCACCCTGCATTCGGAACGCCAGCTCGAATGACTCGATCACGCCTTCAACGCCGGGCTGCACTTTCTCACGCTCGAGCAGCTCGCGGTTCATCGCCTGCACCAGGTCAAGCTGCATCCGCTGCGATGCGGCGTCGAGCCGGGAATTCTTGATGTTTCCCAGCTCGGCGCTCGAGACCGCGCGCCCTCGTTCCCGATTCGCGTTCCCTGATAGATCGCCGGCAGAAACGCGGCGCCGTAGTTCTGCGGTCCACCGTTTCGTGCGACCGGCTTGATCGCGATGAACCCGGGCAGGTCCTGATTCAGTGTTCCCAGGCCGTAGAGCGTCCATGCGCCCAGGGAGGGCCGCAAGAGCTGGGAATGGCCCGTGTGCATCATCAAATAGGCTTGGGGATGAGCTGGCAAATCGGTGTGCATGCTGCGGATCACACAGAGCTCGTCGGCGTGCCCGGCAACCTCGGGGAAAAGCTCCGAGATCCATTGCCCGCTCTGTCCATGCTGTTTGAATTCCCACGGCGAGCCCAGCAGCTTCGCGCCGGCGAGCCGGCCGTTGGGCGTGGGTTTGCCCGTGTCGGCCACGAGCCTCGGCTTAAAATCAAACGTGTCCACATGCGATGGTGCGCCGTGCATGCACAAGAAGATCACCCGCTTTGCTCGCGCCGGAAAGTGCGACGGCCTGGGCGCCAGGGGCGAGGTCGCGCCAGGCGCGTCGCCCGCCGAAGCCAGCGACGAGAGCCCGGCAAAGGCAACATAGCCGAACCCCGAGGACACCGTTTTCAGCATCGACCGGCGTGATAGTATGTAATTAGCGTCATACATGAGAGAAGTGTCCTGTTGATAGAATATGTCTCGCGGCTCGATCAGTCGAGGAAGCGGAATTCGGCGCTGGAGTAGAGCGCCTGGCAGAAGGCCGTCCAGGCCGCTCGCTCACGGTCGGTACCGTCTTTGGGCGCGGGAAAGTGCGCCAGGAAATCGCAGGCCCGCGCCGTTTCGGCCGCGGACGGGCTTCGTGCCAGAAATCGGAGATAGGCGGCTTTGACAAGCTTTTCGTTGCTGCCGGCCGCTCGCAGGCGCAGGGCGGCGGCCTCTGCCTGGCGCTCGACGAACGGGTTGTTCATCAGGTAAAGAGCCTGCGACGGGCCGCTGGTCGAGGATCGCTCGCCGGTCACGAGCGTGGGATCGGCGAAATCGAAGATTGCCAGCGAGTCGCTCACCTGGTCGCGCACTACGGGCAGGTAGACGGCTCGATGCAAGTTTTGAACGTCCTGGTTGAAGCGGCGGTTCGGGCCGGCGACTCCTTCCCCTGCCTTGGCGACGGCCGATCCCACCGGCGGCTCGAGAATCAGCCGGCCGCTCGCGCTCAACATCGCGTCGCGGATGGCCTCGGCCTCCAGACGCTTCTTGCTCATGCGCCACACCAGCGTATTGTCCGGGTCGGCCTCATAATTCCTGGCGTCGTGGCGTGACGAGAGCTGATAGGCGCGGCTGAGCACGATCGAGCGGATCAGCGTCTTGACCGACCAGCCCTGGTCCATGAACTTGACCGCAAGCGCATCGAGCAGCTCGGGATGATCCGGCGCCTGGCCGACGGCGCCGAAGTTGTTCGGCGTCGCGACCAGCCCCCGCCCGAAGAGATGCAGCCACACGCGGTTGGCCATCACTCGCGCTGTAAGCGGATTCTGGCGCGAGCCGATCCACTGCGCCAGCTCGAGCCGGCCGCTCCCTTTGGTTGACGTCGCGGGCCTGGTCGCACTCGCCAGTTGAATGAGGCCGCGAGGGACAGATTCGCCCGGAGATTCCAGCTCGCCGCGGATAAAGAGCGGGCTGTCGAGCGGCTCAAACCGCTCGCGCACGCCCATCGCATAAGACCGCGGAGTGCCATCAGGCTTGAATGAAGCCAGGCGGAACCGCAGCATCGACAGCAGCGTGCGCGTGCGAATTCCCTTCATGGTGAAGTTTGCTTCCATGGTCAGCTCGTCGCGTTCCTTGATCAACTGGGCCAGTTGCTCCTCGATCGCTCGTCGGCGCTCGGCCGGGAGCTTGGGCATGGCCGATGGCTCGCCAGCCTTCGACGAGAGCTCGATGAGCGGCGACGGATTGAGGTTTTGCACCACGCCCGGCAGTGTTCCATAGCACGTCTGCGTGCTCTGGAAAATGCCCGAGAGCGCATAGTAGTCGCGCTGGCTGATCGGGTCGAACTTGTGGTCGTGGCACCGCGGCAGGCGACGGTCAAGCCCAGGAAGGCTTCTGAGGTGACGTCGATCTGCTCGTCGGCGAGGTCCAGAACGAACTGCTTGCGGTTCTGGGTATTGTGCGTCTTGCTCCCGATCGCCAGGAACCCGGTCGCGATTGCCAGCTCCGCACGCTGCCGGTCGTCGCCGGCGGGGAGGAGGTCACCGGCAAGCTGCTCGCGCACGAACGCATCAAACGGCTTGTCCTCGTTGAAGGCCGCGATCACCCAGTCGCGGTAGCGCCAGGCGTTGGGATACATCATGTTGGCCTTGCCGCTCGATTCGGCGAACCGCGCCACGTCGAGCCAGTGCCTTCCCCAGCGCTCGCCAAAACGGGGTGACGCCAGCAGCTGCTCGACAACCCTCTTGAACGCGTCGGCGGAGCTATCAGCCATGAACGCGTCGACTTCTTCGGGTGTTGGCGGCAGACCGGTCAAGTCAAAGGTGACGCGCCGGATCAATGTGGGACGCTCGGCGTCTGCGACGGGATGCAGACTCTTCGCTTCCAGTGCGCCGAGCAAGAAGCGATCGATATCCGTCCTGGGCCACGTCACCTCTTTGACCGGAGGCGGCTCTACCATTCTGGGCGGCTGGAACGACCAGAACTTGCGTGCCTTCTGGAGATCGACAGGCGCCTTCGCCGCGGCCTTTGTCGCCTGAGTGCCGCGCGGATCGGGTGCACCCATTTTCACCCACTCCTCAAAGTCGGCCACGACCTCCTGCGGCAGCTTGCCGTTCGGTGGCATCTGGAGCGATTCATCCTTGTACCGGATCGCCGTGATCAGCAGGCTTTCGTCGAGATTCCCGGGCACGATCGCTGCACCCGTGTCACCCCCCTTGAGCAAGCCTTCGCGGCTGTCGAGGAGCAGGCCGCCCTTGAGCTTCTCAGCCGTGCTCGAATGACATTTCGCACACTTGTTCATGAGGACGGGCCGGATCTTGGTCTCGAAGAACTTGGCTCCCTCGGCTGTCACCGGTCGATTTGCGGCAGCCGGCGCGGGTTTTGGTTTCGCGCCGCCGGCGCCGGGTGCTGCCGCCTTTTTCCTGGCCAGGGCGCCTTTCATGAACGGGCCGCCCACCTTCTTCGCAAAAGGCCCGGCGCCGCCGGCCGCTCCACCTCTCAGCTCGTTGATCCTGGCGAATTCCTTGACGGTGAGCGAGCCGTCGGCGTCCACGTCGAGCCGGCGGAAGAGAGGGCCCAGCAGTGCGGGGGACACGGCTTTCTTGGCCGCGGCCTTCTGCCGCGGACCATGCAAGACCAGCTCGCGGAACTCTTCGAGTGAGAGTTTTCCGTCGAGGTTCGAGTCGCCCAGGGCATGCGCGCGCTCGGGGTCAGGCCGCCCCGGCTGCTGACCGCTGGCGGTCACGAGCGCGGCCAGCACGAGCACCCCCGCCGAGGCGCAGACCAAGAGAAGCTGTGATCGAATGCCGGTCATTCCAGGGGCCCTTTCGTCAGAAAGCTCGTCACTTACTTGACCTGTTCGAGCACGGGGAAACGGCGGCCGGAGCGGGGTCCGAACCAACGATTGAGCAGCTCCCTGCGGCGCTCGGGATTGTTCTCTCGGGTGAAAATCTCGAAGGGCTCACTCAAGTGCCCTTCGAGCCGGTAGTCGGCCGGGTCAAGTGCATCGGTCTCGGCCAGAGTATAGGTGACGGTCGCGAACGGCTCGCCGTTCGAGACCCGGCGCACGACCATCCGGCGCACGACCCGCGTCTGGGCGTCGATCTCGAGCTCTGCGGACGAGATGGTCGGGTACTGCGAAACCGCGGGGCGGGCTTTGGCTTTGGCACGCACGACGATAGTCGAGGAGTCAGAGTCGCCGGGCTTCGTCTCCCGGGTCAGCTCGAAGCGGGCCAGCACCTCGCCCAGCCATTTTTCAAAGTTCAGCGAGTGAAGATCACAGTGGACGCTCAGCCACAAGGGAACCTCGCCGGCCTCCATCCGCACGGCCGTATGCGGACCGAACGCAATCCAGAAACGGTTGGACTCATCACGACCCCAGGCCCAGCGCTGTTCCGGACGGACTGACTCGACCCAGAAGCGGTCGCCGCGTGTCCAGAGCCGCGTCTGCCTGACCTGCGTGCCGGACGGGCTCAGCTCGGCGAGGAGCGAGGATTCGCGTCTCACCTCGACCAGGTAGCACCGGTCGATCGGCAGCAGATGAGCCCGCTGCGCCTCGCGGACAACCGTCTCGCCCTTGGCCAGGGCTGTTCGCTCGTGCATGAGCGCCGCGAATGCGACGACGATCACCGCAGCCGCAGCCGCGGCGCCCGCCCATTTCCAGGCTGGTCGCAGCGCCAGACGTCGCGGCGCCTCGGGTGATTGCACCGATGACGAAGACGTCGAAGCGGCCAGGCTCTGCTCGATCCTCTCGAAGAGAGCGCGGGGGTCGATCGTCTCCGCGCCGCGGTCGAGTCCGCCGCGCACCAGCCGGTCGATATCCAGATCCGCTTGATGCTCAGGCTGACTCATCGCGCGAATCCCCCAGAAACTTCACCAGCCGCTCGGCCAGGATCTTGCGAGCCCGGTGCACCAGGACCCTGGCATTGCTCGGGCTCGTGCCCAGTGCCTCCGCGATTTCGTCCATGGAATAACCCAAGCTCTTGAGCTCCACGGCGCCGCGCTGTGCGACCGTCAACTGACCGAGCTCGACGGTCAGCGCCTCTTCCAGCTCGCGGCCGGCAGCCAGCTCGAGCGGGTCGCAGCTCTGTCGAGCGTGCAGGGACGGTGTTTCCGTTATTTCGCCAAGTGCTTCGACCTCCAGGCTCAGCATGCGTCGGTCGCGGTAGTTCTTGTCGATACATGCGTTCGTGATCGCCTTGTACAGGAGCTTCGTTCCATCGCGGGGCAGGTCGTAGGTATCGGCTTTGGCAAGCAGTTTGACGTAGCAGTCGTGAGTGACGTCCTCCGCCAGGGCCCGGTCGCCAAGCAGCGATCTGGCGTACGCCAACGCGCGGGGCAGCGTGGCCAGAACCCAGGCTTCTCTCGTTCCGCTAGAGTCTGGGCGTCGGGCATCACCAGACACGATCACCTCGAGCCGGTCCAGAGCCGTGTGCGGGCATGCCCCGCGCCGTCAAGCTTTGGTCCTCATTAGATTACAACGGGATCGATCGTGTTTTGTTACAATATTTTCGCACGTCCAGGAGAGCACACCAATCATGAAGCGAAATGCCTGAGGGGCAGCGGCGGAACCTCAATCCATGACCTTTTGGCCCAAGCCCATCGATCTGAGCCGTGTCGTCATCGAGCGGGCATTGCTGGGATTCATCACGGAGATCCTGGCAACGCAAGAGCCTGGAGCGCCTGTGGGCGCATTGACACTTCGGTCGATGCGCCGCGAGCGAAAGAAGAAAATCCGCGCGCTGGTCTATGCTGGTCCGCTCGAAAGGCAGGTGCCGGCGCAGATCAACGATCTGGTCCAGCCGACATATTCCGCCGCGTCTGCGTGGCAGGTCGAGAGACTACGCAAATTCAAAACGCCACCTTTGATGAGCCGCTGGATTATTGAGGTGAAAGCCGCCGAGGATGTTACTTCGTATGCCCGTCGATTCTCGCCACCGCCTCTTTGGCGACAACCGTCGGCCGCGCTTCGGGATGCCCGGAAGCCATCTCCTTGAGGAGAGAGATGGCCTCGGGAGTTCGAATGTCCTCGAGTAACGCGATCGCGCGCTCGGCCCGCGTCCACTTTCGTTTGACCACTCCCCATGATTTTCCGTTGATCTCGGAGACGCGTTGCTCGGCCCACCAGGTCGCGCGCTCCGTGAAGAAGTTGAAGAATCCGGCACCCCGCCGAAGCTTGATCTCTCTGCCTTCGAGCTTTTCCAGGTCGCGCTCGCTCAGCACGGCCACCATTCGCTGCCGCGCCGGGGATTCCGTCACGCGATCCATCAGCTCCTCGAGTCCGATCGCCAGGCGTGGGTCAAAGTATTCCAGGTCTTCGAACGCTGGTTTCCAGAGATGCTCATTCTGGCTATTGAGCTTCAGCAGCAATGCCTTCACCTGGCCGGAAGTGATCGTGAGGGGTTTCATCTTGCCCTTGAGCAGGAGCACCGCCTCCGGCGCGCGGGCGACCAACTCGAGCGAGGCCCGTGAAGCCTCCGCTGTCCCTTTTTCCAGGTCGTCCCAGCACAGTTCGAGTTGTCTCTTGCCCGCGCCGACCCTTTCGAGGGCCTCCTTGGCGAGCTTCGTCGGCGCCGCCTCGGGATGGCCGCTGGCCATTTCCTTCAGAATCGACACGGCTTCGGGAGTTCCGACCTGTTCAAGCAGCACGATTGCTCGCTCGGCACGAGTCCACTTCCTTTTGAATGTACTGTAGCGATAGGAATTGATCTTCGAGACCTTGGGCTCGGCCCACCACGAGCCTTCACCGCGCAAAAGAAATTGAAGCCTTCGCCGACCGGGCGAATTTCAATCTCCTTCCCTTCGAGAGAACCTGCGTCTCGCTCCGAGAGCACTTCGACCATTCGCTGCCGGCCTGGTGAATCTTTCACGCGTTCCATCAGCTCGGGAAGCTCGATCGCGAGGCGTGGGTCGAAGTACTCAAGCTCGGCGAAGGCCGTTTTCCAGAGGTTTTCATTCGCGCTGTTCAGCTTGAGTAGCAGCGCCTTCACCTGCCCGGAGCTGATCTTGAGCGGCTTCAACTTGTCGTTGAGAAACGGGACGGCGTCCTGGGCATGGTCGTACAGGTCCAGGAGAGCGCGCGAAGCCTCGACTTCTCCTTTCTCCAGGTCGATCCACCTGGCTTCCAATTGCTTGTCATCCGCGGCAACGATTCCGCTCTGCGGATCGGCGAATCCCGAGGACGATGCGAACTGGACCGCCACGCCGGCAAGGCCGAGCAAGAACGCAAGGTGGCGGCCGCGCACTCGGCATTGATTTGACATAGATCGCAACCTCCCTCACCGCTATGTTATCATGCATATCCCTGGAAAGAAGGTGACATTGTGAAGACCGTAGACCTCCGGCAACAAGATGTAACGATCGATGAAGTGCTTCGCTCTGTCGGAGACGATGTCATTCGAGTCACCAGCAGGGAGGGTGCGGATTTTGTGCTCGAAGCAGCGAATGCGTTTGAACGCGAGGCGCGCGAACTTGGTGAGAGCGCAACGTTCATGGAGTTTCTCGCCAGCCGCGCTGCCGAGCCCGGCAACGTACCACTCGCGGTGATTGAAGCCCGGTTGAGCGGAGCGGATCCTGCGAACGGTGCCGCCGCGGACAAGTCTGACCTGAGCGGTGGATGAAACGCTACGGGAGCCCAGGCATGTCGATCGACCCCGCCGCATCGCCGGAGCACCCAACTCCCTTCAAGCCGCCCTCTCGACGCGTCGACGCCGTCGATGTCCTGCGTGGCGCCGTGATGGTGTTGATGGTGCTCGATCATACCCGCGACTACTTCGGCAACGCGGCGCTCGACCCTTTGGACCTCTCCCGGGTGGGCCCCGCGATGTTCCTTACGCGGTGGGTAACGCACTTCTGCGCCGGTGTTTGCTTTCCTTGCGGGGACGGGTGCCTATCTGGCGGGCTCCGTGGGCCGGTCGCGGGTCGACCTCGCGGTGTTCCTCGCCACCCGCGGGCTCTGGCTGATCTTCCTCGAGCTGACGGTCGTCCGGCTCGGCCTCTTTTTCGATCCCGTCGGCGCCCCGGTGATCTTGACGGTCTTGTGGTCGATCGGCGCGTCATTCCTTGTCCTGGCGGGCCTGGTCTTCCTGCCGAGCCGTGTGGTCGGGGGGCTCGGCTTGCTGCTGATCGCGACGCACGGCTTGGCCGGTGACTTCTTGCCGAAGTCGACGACGTCCTCCTTGTCGGGGGCGGCCGGCGCGCTTTCTGCTCGAGCGCGGCTTGGTGCCGCTGCCCGGTGGTGTGAACGCGGTTGTCGCCTACCCGCTCATCCCCTGGCTGGGGGTGGTCGCCGCGGGCTACGGGTTCGGCGAGGTCATCCGGCTCGAGCCGGGGCGGAGGCTGCGGGTGATGGGGATGATGGGCGTCGCCATGATCGCCGGCTTCGTGATCCTGCGGGCGTGGGGCGGTTATGGCGAACCTGCGCCGTGGGAAACGCAGGCGACTCCGCTGCTTACCGCGCTCTCGTTCATCAACTGTACGAAGCAGCCGCCTTCGCTGCTCTTCGTGCTGATGACGCTCGGCCCGGCGATCGTGGCCCTGGCTGCGATCGACCGTGTGGGCGTCCGCGGCCCGGTCGGCCGCGCCCTGGTGACGCTCGGCCGCGTCCCGTTGTTCTACTACCTTTCGCAGTGGTACGTCATCCACGGGCTTGCCGTGCTCGCGGGCCTGTTGCGGGGATTTTCCGTCGCCTGGCAGTTTTCCCCGGCCGTTCTGGGCACGCCTCCGGACGGCTGGCCGCTGAGTCTGCCGGGCATCTACGCCGCCTGGGCCGTGGTGCTGGTCGGCTTTACATCCCCTGCCGCTGGTTCGCGGCGGTGAAGGCGCGCCACCCCGGAGGTTGGCGGTCTTACCTTTGATTCGTGGCGGGAGCCAACACGCGCCGGAGAGGGATCGGATTTTATTGAGATTGTCCAGTCCGAGCAGAAGTGTCAGAATGACGAAAGCGAGGACGAGTGGTCCTCAGCCGGAGTCATTCTGATGTCAAGCGAGATCATCGATCTGAGCTTGCCAGCCCACGACCCAAGCTTTCCCAAGCCTCGTGGGCTCCTGCCGGTCCCGAAGGAGATCGAGGAAACAGTCGCTCGCGAAGAGGCGCGCGTCGCCCGAGAGAGCGGCATCGTGATTACGCCGGAGGCGAGACGGCGAATGCTCGACGATTTGACCCTCCAATACTACTTCGAGGGCGCATACGTCGCCTCTCGGCGCACGCCTCAGGGCATCGAGATCCTGGCCGTTGGCTGGGATGAGGCCAACGAGTACCGGGAGAACAACCCACCCGAAACGCGACAGGATGTCAGGATCGGGACGGTCTAGATGTCGCGACTTGAAGTTCCCCTCGCCTACAGGACGTTGCGGACCACCGGCGATGTTGTCGTGCGCGCAGAATTAATCATGGCGATCAAAACCGATCGCGGCACCTGGGAGCCGTTCCCTTTCCTGGTCGACTCCGGCACCGAGATGACGACCATGCCGGCGGGGGAGGCGAAGCACCAAGACCTGTCTATGGCGAAACAGCCTGTCTCAGGGCTGACGTTCCAGGGCCTGGAAGTCCGTTCCGGGTTGCTGTGCGCGCAGATTCCAGGCATGGACGCGACCGAATACATCTTCCCTTGTTATTTCCTCGGTGATCCCAATGCCAGACCACTGCGTCCTCGGAACCTGCTTGGCTTGACGGGGGTCATCAATCAGATCCGACTCATCTTCGACGGCACGCCGTCGCCGGCCGCGCTGAGCGGAGTTCTCGTGGTCGAGAAGAAATAGCGGACGCGTCGCGCGTTACCGAGCCTTCTCCTCGTTCAACCAGATCTCGGCCTCCAATCGCCGGTAGTGGACGTCATGAACTCCGAGTTGAGTGCCTCGAGCACTCTCCATCAGATTCTTGGCAATCGCCTCTTCCTGCTCCAGCCTCTTGATGTCTTTCTCGAGCGCCGCAACGATCTCGGCCTTCCCGGCTCCCGCCTTGTGAAGCGATTCCAGCCTACGGCGTCCCCACAGGGAGAAAGCCGGGTCGGCGATACTGATGCTGCCAGTTCGGGCCCTCTCATCCAGCATGTCCAAGGCTTGGTCGATCAGGGCGAGCTGCTCTCTGGCCAGGGCCCGGTTGGCCGCCATATCCGGAACGGCGGCGGCCGCGCCGGCTTTGGGGCGAGGAGCGGGCTTGGCCTGTTCCCGAGCTCCCTCGGGCGCGGGCTGTTGGCGTCCCAGGACGGCGACCCCGGCGGTTGTGAGGATCAGCGCCGCGGCGACGGCTACCAGAGGTTTCAATCTTGCAAGCCACATCATCTGGATCACTCCTTCGGCTAGAGCAGTGACCGCCACCGGCACGGCGCCGGCTGCGGGAGAACTCGTCACGAACCGGGCCGACTGCTTGATGAGCGCCGCGGGCAAGGCGGCCGAAGCTTCGCGGGCCATCTCGGCCGAGACTGCCGCGGCGGCGGGCGCGAGCCCGCGCCGCACCAGGCGATCGCGCAGCCGCTGGCGGCCGCGGGACAGGCGGCTCTCGACCGTCCCGACCGGGCAGCCCAGCCGCCGCGCCGCCTCCTCGTGAGGCAGACTCTCCAGGTCGCAAAGCACGACCGCGATGCGTTGATGTTCGGGGAGGCGGCCGATCTCTTCATCCAGGATCGCAAGCTGCTCTGCGCGGCCCGCATCAGGGGCTGCGGCGGGCACCGCTTCGACCCCGCCGGTCTCGACGCGCCCTCCGGCGCAGGGAGGTGGCCCGCTCCCGTGCGGCGACGCGGCGGCTGACACCGTAGAGCCACGGCCCCAGCGAGTCGTCGACCCGGACCGCCCTTGCCTTGCGCACCAGCACCAGGAACGTCGCCATGCACTGAGGGAGGCAAATCCTTCCAACATTCTTCCAGAAAAGATCAGAGAGTTCCGCGGACACCATATCCTATCTCCGACTTCGAGACTCCTTGACGTGCCGTTGTATGCGTTGTAGTGTATATGCATGACAACGCAACTAGACACCTTCCAGGCCCTTGCCGACCCGACACGCCGGAGCATTGTTGAAGCCCTGCGGAATGGCGAACGGCAGGTCAACGACATCGTTGAGCAGGCAGGAATTCACCAATCGGGTGTTTCCCGTCACTTGCGCATCCTCCATGAAGCTGGCTTCGTTTCGATGCGGCCGGATGGACAGCGGCGTCTTTATTGTCTGAAGCCGGAGCCTTTCCGCGAACTCGACAAGTGGTTGGCGCAGTACCGCAATTTGTGGGAAGCACGCCTTGACCGCCTGGGTGATGCCCTCGAAAAGAAACGCAAGAAACCGAAGACCCCTCGCCAGGAGCATGACACATGAGCGACACGATGAAGAGTGCGACGGCTGGAACCAGATCGGCGATCGTCATCGAACGGACGTACCGAACGACGGTGGAGGAACTGTGGGAGCTGTGGACGACCAAGGAGGGCTTTGAGTCCTGGTGGGGGCCCGGGGGCTTCTGCGCGAAAGTCCATTCCATCGAAGCCCGCGTCAACGGCGAGCTGCACTATGAGATGATCGCCGAGGCTCCGGAGATGATCGAGGCGATGAAGCAGATGGGTCGACCCATTTCGCATGAAACGCGTGCCAGGTTTTCCGAATTCAAACCGTTTGAGCGGCTCGTGCTCAACCACGTCATGGACTTCCTGCCCGGCGTGAAGCCCTACGAAAGCACAATCGTGGTGGAATTCTTCCCGGTTGGCGAGGCGGTGCGAATGGTCATCACGCTGCACCCACTGCACGACGACGAGTTCACTCGAATGACGGTCGAGGGGTTCACGAGTCAGCTCACCAAGCTGGACAGGCGATTCCTGATCCAGCAACAGTAGGGAAGCCACTGGTATGCGTTCCGGGGACACTATGCTTATCTCCAACCGGACGATCGGCGGCCAGATCGGGTTGGTATTTCTCGTTGTTGCCGGCCTGGGGCAAGCCATGGCTTCATGCAGGCGGGGCGGCTGGCCGCCGACGATGAGGCAAGTTAGAATCAGACGACGGTGCGTGAGCCAGGCAATCGACAATTCCTCTATGCGGAGGGGACGGGTGATAAACGGCGAAGGAGGACACGAGTTTGACGTGGGCCCCGGCGACGAGATGCAGCGGAAATACGGCTGGTATGCCGAGAACCGTCCGAAGTTCGTCGTCAATCCCGAGGAGTTGCCGCCAAACCTGAGGGACCTGATCCCGTACGTGGAGCGTTGGGCGATCTCGTGCGACATCACCCGGCGCGACTACTTCGAGAAGGCGTCCGAGGACGACATCCGGACGTTTGCCCGCGCCGTTGCCCCTCGGTGTGCCGAGATCAATGGCTGGCTGGACACATTCCCTCGCGATGCCAAGCGATGGCCGAAGGCCGCCACCGAGTTCCTTGGCCTGCTCACGGCCATCAGCGACGCACTCTGCTGGTTCGGCGCGGATGACGAAGAAATGAACAAGCTGTCGTGAGAGCGGATGGCGGTATCAGCTGGAGCCCGCAGGCAACGGTTGGCGGCGCGGTCGCCTCCACCAACGGAGGTACGATTCTCATCTTGAGGATGACGCTTCGGCGACCGGCAGCCCGCTACCGCGAATTCCGTCGTCAGGCGCAAGTCATAGTTTATTCTAGCCGAACGTCAATTGCGATTGGTCCGAAAGCTCGCGCAAAGGCTTGTCCCTTGCGTGCCCTCCAGCTTGCCGAAGCGCCCACGCCTGCCTTCGTTTCACATTACAGGTTTCAATGGTTGACTTCTGTAACCAAATCGCGTATTGTGACTCGTGTAGGCATTGGACAAGGAGCGACACAGGGAGTAACGAAATGAGCGAAGCCACACTCGGCGGCCGGTTCACGTTTCCGGGCACGTCATTGACGGTCAATAGGATGGGCTACGGCGCGATGCAGTTGGCCGGGCCCGGCGTGTTTGGGCCGCCCAGGGACCCGGACGCTGCCGTCGCTGTCCTTCGCGAGGCGGTTGCCTCGGGTGTGAACCATATCGACACGTCCGACTTTTACGGCCCGCACGTTACCAACCAGATCATCCGGCAGGCCCTGCACCCGTACCCCGCGGGGCTGGTGCTCGTCACCAAGCTGGGGGCCCGCCGCCCGAGCGACGGGTCGTGGGAGCGAGCCATCTCGCCCCCAGAGCTGACTGCCGGCGTCCACGACAATCTCCGAAACCTGGGCCTTGACGCGCTCGACGTCGTCAACTACCGCGCGATGGGAGCGGTCCACGGCCCGGCGGAGGGGTCCATCGCCGAGCAGGTGACGGTGCTGGCCGACCTGCGGCGCAAGGGGCTCGTCCGCCACATCGGCCTGAGCAATGTCACGGCCGCGCAGGTGGCCGAGGCGGAGGCGATCACTGAGGTCGTGTGCGTGCAGAACAACTACAACGTGGCCCACCGCCACGACGATGCCCTGATCGACGACCTGGCCCGGCAAGGTATCGCGTACGTGCCGTTCTTCCCGCTCGGCGGGTTCACGCCGCTGCAGTCGTCGACGCTGTCGGGCGTCGCAGACAAGCTCGGCACCACGCCGATGCAGGTCGCACTGGCGTGGCTGTTGCACCGCTCGCCGAACATTCTGCTCATCCCCGGCACGTCGTCGCTTGCTCACCTCCGCGAGAACCTGGCCGCCGGCCAGTTGACCCTGTCGCGGCAAACCCTGGCGGAATTGGACGGCATCGCCGCGGCGACGGTCGCGGCGGAGCACTGACAACGACGAGAGCTACATGCCCCGAGCTGACACACGGCTCACCCGCGATCGGATCCTGGCCACGGCCGAGGACGTCATCCGCCGGTTCGGCCCGGCCAAGGCGACCGTGGTGGACGTGGCCCGGGCGCTGGGCGTGAGTCACGCGGCTGTGTACCGGCACGTGGCGACCAAGGCCGAGCTGCGGGACCTGGTCGTTGGCCGGTGGGTGGAGACGACCATGCCCCCGCTGCGGACCATCGCCGCCGCGGGGGGCCCGGCCGCGCAGCGGCTACGGCGGTTGGTCGACACCCTGATCGCCGTCAAACGCCGGCGGGCTGCCGACGATCCGGAGGTGTTCGCTGCCTACCGGACGCTGGCGGGCGACGCGAAGTCCGTTGTCGCCGCTCACGTCGAGGAGCTGGTCGCTCTGGTCGCGGCGGTCATCCGCTCCGGTGTGAAGGAAGGCACGTTCCGAACCGTCGATCCAGTGGCGGCCGGCCGGGCGGTCTTGTTTGCGACATGCCGGTTCCACCACCCGGCCCACGCCGCGGAGTGGGTCGACCCGGATATCGACGAGGCGTACAACGACGTGTGGGAGCTGCTCATGGAGGGGCTGTGCGGTGCCAAGAGCCGCGATCCAGGGACTGCATCTCGAGCGAAACAAGCGCGACGTTAGCGGTCGGTTCAGCGGTTCACCGCGCTCATGTCCTCGTAGCGCTCCCCGCTGGCCGCGCCTTTCGGTGCCGCATCGTCGATGCGTTTCAGGTCCTCGGGCGTGAGGTTGATCCCGAGCGCGGCCACGTTCTCCTCCAGGTTTTTGCGGCGCTTGGTGCCAGGGATGGGAACGAGGCCCTCCCCCTGGGCCAGGAGCCACGCGAGGGCCAACTGGGCCGGCGTCACCTGCTTCGTGGCGGCGATCTCCTTTACCCGGTCCACTAGTTCCAGGTTCTTCCGGAAGTTCTCTCCCTGGAACCGCGGTCTGCGGCGACGCCAGTCGTCCCGCGGCAGATCCTCGAAGCGTCGCAACTGGCCGGTGAGGAAGCCGCGGCCGAGCGGGCTGTAGGCGACGAAGCCGATTCCCAATTCCCGGACGGTGGGGATGAGCTCGTCCTCCGGGTCGCGGCTCCACAGCGAATACTCGGTCTGCAAGGCGGAGATCGGGTGTACGGCATGAGCCCGGCGGATGGTCGCGGGCGCCGCCTCGCACAGGCCGAGGTAACGCACCTTCCCCTGCCGCACCAGCTCCGCCATCGCGCCGACGGTTTCTTCAATGGGGACCTTGGGATCGACACGGTGCTGGTAATAGATGTCGATGTGATCAACTCCCAACCGCCCTAGCGAGCCGTCGCAGGCCTCGCGGCACGTGCTCCGGCCGGCCGTCGATACCCTGCCAGCTCTTGTCCGAGTCGCGCACGAAGCCGAACTTCGTGGCCACCCTCACGGCGTGGCGCCGGCCGCGGATCGCCTTGCCGATCAGCTCCTCGTTGGTGAACGGACCGTAGGCGTCCGACGTGTCGAGAAGATTGATCCCCAGGTCCAGCGCCCGGTGGATGGTCGCAACGGACTCGGCTTCGTCGGCCGGCCCGTAGGCATCGCTCATACCCATGCAGCCGAGTCCCATCGCGGAGACGGTCAAACCCTGCTTGCCGAGTCGTCGCGGTTCCATGTGCTTCCTCCTCGCGGCATCCGCTCGCCAGATGTACGAGCCCGCGCTGTGACCGTTGCCGCGACAGCCCAGCACTCGTCTGCGTAACGAGCAAATACTCCGGTACTCACGAAGCGGGATCCGGCTCTCCAGCGCCCAGGATACCACGACTCTGCGATCTACGGGACATCTCGCTTTCGGCGACCGTGGCGGCGACGGTCAGTACGACCAGGCCGGCGAGCAGCCAGAGGGCGTGCGACGCGATTCCCTCGACGAGGGGACCGACGGGGTTGCTCCAGCCGAAGGCACGCTCGGCGAACCATGCGGCGGCGGCGATTCCCGTGAGTGCTGCCCCGGTGACCCGGAAGGGCCGGTAGACGCGCGAGCGGGCCAGCAGCACGAGTGCGGGCATCGCCGTCACGACGACGAGGAGCTGGAAGGCTTCGATCCCGAGATTGAAGCCCAGCACGCTCGAAACCAGCACCCAGGGATCGAACCCGAAGCCGGTGAGGGTCGCCGCGAACGCCAGGCCGTGTACCAGCCCGAAGCCGCCGGCGATGAACACTTCCCGGCCGCGCAAGATCGGCACCAGGGCATGGACGGCCGAAATCAGGATCGAGAGGGCGATGGCCGATTCGACGACGGCACCGGGCAGGCGCGCCATCCCAGGGCGCCGATCACGAGCGTGACCGAATGGCCAAGCGTGAACGCGGTAACGACCTTGACGATCCGCCGAAAGGCCGTGCCCGCTCCTGCATAGCCGCCCCAGCGCCAGCCCGCCGCGACCAGCGGCGCCGGCAGGATCAGCGCGAGCAAGAACAGGAGGTGGTCGGTCCCCTCGGCGATGTGCTGTACACCGAGGCGGAACATGGCCGCGAATCCACGGAACCAACTGCCCCCGGACTGGTCGATGGCGATCGCCGCGTTGGTGTCGCGCATCGTCCCCAGGAGCACCGGGTTTTCGCCGATCACGCCATTGCGCCAGTCGGTGGCCAGGGTGACCACCGCCGTGTGGGTGATCAGATGGTGGAAGATCACGTCGTAACCGAAGGTCAGCCGATCCGCCGGCGCGCCGTGCGGCGGGGTCATCGTCAACATGACCCGCACGTCAGGTTCTTGTTCGTCGAGGGGGATCACGTCGAGCACGGTCACGGTCCAGGGCCGCCCGTCGGGAGCGGACGGGTGAAGATGTGCGCGGACGTAATCCTTGAGGTCTTCTCCGTACTGGCGCACCGTCTGGAATGCGTCCCGGGGCAACGGCTTCTCCCAGCCTGAGGCCAGCTCGCTGACCGGCAGCGTCAGCTCGGCGTCAATGCCGGCGCGGTGGAGGCGCAGCACGACCGCCGAGCTGGGCATGGGATGGCCCCACGCGGGGAGCGCTGGTATCAAGAGTAAGAGAGCTGGGAGGAGTCGTCGCATTGGTGCCTTATCGGAAGGAGAATTCGGAGCCGTAGTCGGTCAGACGGTCCCGCCAGATGGTGTGGACGTGGTCGCTACCCTGGGTGGCGAACTCAATCCAGACGCGTGGTCCGTCGAGACGGACGTAGTCGCCCCGATCGCTCAGGTCCGGCGAGCCCGAGTAGGACACCTTGACCTTGTCGAGCTCGGCCTCGTAGAGCTTCAAGTATTCTGCACCCTGGGGGCTATCGCCGGTCCATGCGGCGATCGCTTTCTTGACGAAATCTTTTGCGGCATCGGAAAGCTGGGAGACGGGCACGCCCTCGCTCCTGGCGGGGAACTTGCCGTCCTTGCCGGGGCCGACATAGACATCGTTGAAACGAGCTTCGAGCTTCGCCTGCTTGGCCTGCTCGGGCGTGAGGGACTTGAGCAAGCCTTGCAGGGATTCGCGCATCGGGGCGAGCGGTTCGTGCGTCTTGCCCTTATCGTCCTTCCAGACTGTCGGCTGCGCGGCGACGTGGTAAGGGGTCGCGGCGCCGGACGATCCTTTGTAGTAGATGTTGATGGCGAGATGGTGGCCGCCGAGTTGCAGAATCCAGGGTGTGGTCTTGGACGGCTTGCCGAGGAAGGCGATCATGTAGTTCATCGCCCCGAAGTTCATGCCCCCGCCGCCGCCCTTCTTCTTGGCGAATCCGCCGTCTTTCTTCTTGGCCGGATCGCCTCCGAATTTCTTCTGATCAGGACCGCCGGGGCCTCGGCCGCCTCGCCCGCCTTTGGCGAAGGCGTCGTCGGCCGCGCGGACTTCCTGGTATCGCGCGAAACCCTGCTCGCCCAGGGCAATCCGGGCGACTTTCATGGCCGCCTCGACCTGGGCGGGCTTGAGGTCGCGGAAGAAGACGCCGTTGCGAACGTTGGAGCCACCCGGAAAGTTTGTCCAGCGGACGGCGAGTCGCGGCGTGAGCTCGACCTGAGCGATCGCTCGCTGCTCGTCCGTGAGCGTGGCGAGGAACGCTTCGCCGGCGTCGACGACGTCGGCCGCCGTTGGCGAGGCGAGCAGGTCAGGGGCGGCCGCAGCCTGAATCGCCGGAGCAGCGGCCTGGGGTGGAACGGAGCCGAGGTTGGCCGCGATCAGCCCGAGCGACAGCGTGCCGGCCGCGGTGGCGAGGGCGAGAAAGATCGGTTTGTTCATGCGACGTGCTCCTGTTGTCTATCCTGTTGTGGCGCGAACCCGGTCCGATGGTGAATGGTATCAGCGGCGTATTCCAGCGGGGAAATAGATTCTTCTAAAATCCGCTTCATCTTCGCCGGTGCTCTGCGCTTCGTCACGGAGCAGAACGCGGGCGGGGTCGGAGCACGCTCGAGCGAAATGAGCGCGACGTTAAAAGCCGCATCAAAGAAACGATCGTTACAACGCGAATGTTTTGGGGGTGCGAAATGACGCGGATGACGCAGATGACAGGGGGCTGCATCTGCTATGCGCGTTGGATTCGGGGGGGAAACCCAGGGCGATGCCCTGGGCTGATTTGTTGTGCCCTTTCAGGGCAAGATCCAGAATGGGACGTTCCGTGACCGCTCCGGTGAGATGTCTCGCCCGCGGGACAGCAGCTCGAGCGAAACGAGCGAAGCGTTAAAATTGCATCGAATGTGTCGATCAACCATTCACGGTCAGCATTACTTTCGTACTCCCGGCGGCCTTGTTGCTGTCGGTTACCGTGACTGTGAGCGCGAACGGGGAGCCGGCCGTGGATGGGGGCGTGCCCGTGAGCAATCCGCTCGAACTGAGCTTGAGCCACGACGGGAGGCCCGAAGCAGCGAACTTATAGCTCTTGCCAGAGCCTCCGTGCGCGCTCAGTTGCGTTTTGAACTTCTTGCCTGCGGTGGCGGAAAGCGCGGTGGGGCCGACCGAGATCGGGGGATCAATTTTGAGTTTGTACGTGTTGGTGCCGGTGCCCTGCTCGCTGTCGGTGACCGTGACGGAAATGCCGAAGGTGCCGGGCTGCGCCGGCATGCCGCTCAGCACACCGGAGCTGGACAGATTCAGACCCGAGGGTAAGTTCGTCGCGGTGAAGGAGTAGCCTCCGCCCGAGCCTCCGCTGGCCGTCAGTCGCGCGGCGTAACCATCGCCAACGGTGGCGACGGCCAGCGTCTTGGGGCCGAGCTTGAGCGGCGGATCGATCCGGAGCGAATAGGTCGCGCTGGCGGTGTCATGGCTGCTGTCGGTGAGCTTGACGGTAAACTTCGCGGGCGACTTTGTCTTGGCCGGCGGCTTGCCGCTGAGTACGCCGCTGCTCGACAACTTGAGCCACGAGGGTAAGCCGGTGGCCGTGAAGGTGTAGCCGCCGCCCGAGCCGCCCGATGGCGTCAGTGTCTGGCTGAATGAATTCCCCTGGGTAGCGACATGCAGCGAGCCGGGGCCGAGAGTCAAGGGCGGTGCCAGAACGGTAAGGGGCAAGCCGAGCGTGAGGGTGGCGCCGACGGCGTCGATGACCGAGACCGAGAGCGAGGCCGGCGGCTCGGCCGAGGTCGGCGTCCCGCTCAAGAGGCCGCTACTGGTGAGCCTGAGCCAAGAGGGCAGGCCCGAGCCGGAGAAGGAATAGATCGGGCCGCCGCCGCCGCTGGCGGTGAGCTGGGTGCTGAAATGGACGCCGACCGTCGCGCTGGGCAGGCTCCCGGGGCTCACCACGAGAGCGGGGTCCACCGTGAGCGTGCACACCAGGCTGCCGGGCGCGGCGTTGTTCTTCGTGTCCGAGGCGGTGATCGTGAACGTGTAGTGGCCCGCCTTGCTGGGTTTGCCGCCCAGAACGCCCGCGGCGCTCAGCGACATGCCCGCCGGCAATTTGCTGCCCGATACCACACTGAATGCGTAGGAGCCGGAGCCGCCGCCGGCGCTGATCGCGAGGTTGTAGGGCAGCCCGACCGTGGCGACCGGGAGCTTCGCTGGCTTGAGCGTGAGCACCGGGGCATAAGTGAACTGATCGGCCGGCTCGTTGATCTGGGAGGGGTCGCCCGCGACGGTCACGTTGACATCCACGGTGCCGATCGCGCCGGGCGGACTGGTGACGACGATGCTCGAGCCGGTGTCACTGATGATGGTGGCGGGGTTGTTGGGTCCGAAATTGACCTCGGCGGAGGTGATGTCGCCCAGGTTGGTGCCCGTGATCGTCACGGTTGTGCCTCCGGCTGTAGAGCCGTTCGACGGGCTGACCTGGGTTACCGCGGGCGAATTACCGGGCTTGATGGTCAGGGTGTAGCTCATCGTCGCCGTCGATCCGACGGAATCGGTGGCCGTCACGCTGATGGTGACGGTGCCGGCGGCCAGGGGCCTGCCGTTCAAGTCCAGCTCGTTGGTGCCGGTCGAGATCATCACACCGTTGGGGACCGTGCCCGAAGTGATGGTGTAGGTCACGTTGATGTCGTTGTTGCCGCCGGTGGCGGTGATCGCCTGAGTGTAGACCTGGCCCGCCTTGCCTGCCGGGAGGGGGGCCGGGTTCAGACTGACGGGGTTGTAAGCGATCAGGCCGGGGACCAGGAGGTTGGCCACGGGAGAGCCGAGCCCGGTGATCTCGTCATAGTTAGATTGGTTGGTGAGCTGGGCGTTGGGAGTACTGTTGTTGCCGCCGAGGCCTTTATGGAAGTCTTGGGCCGGCATGCTGTAAATGGCTTGCAGGGTCTCCTCGGGGTTGTTCGAACCTGCATTGCTGCCGATGTTGAGCGCGGTCTTGCCTTCGGCCTCGCGTCCCTGGTCCACCAGAGCGATCAGGCCGGCGAAGCAGGGGGCAGACAGGCTGGTGCCACCGGCGCCACCCCAGGCGCCGAGCGCGCCCTGGTTGTTGAACGAGTCGATCACGGAGACTCCGGTGTTCGAGTCGCCCACGAACGCCACGTCGGGAGTCGTTCGTTTGCCGGTCGATTGCACGGCCGTCTGGAAGACCGGCTCGTTTTCATACAGGCTCACGCCGCCGCCGCTGCCTGACCAACCGATTTCGCTGGCCCACGAATTGTTCGGGTTCAGCAGGAGGCCCGTGCCGCCGACGGCCACCGCGTAGGGCGAGGCCCCGGGGTAACCAAACGAATTATTGCCACGATCACCGGATGCATCGACGAACGTGATGCCCGGCTGGTCAAGCGCGCTGGCATCGTAGGCCGTTTCGGTGGGGTCTTCGTCATCCGCGTATACACCCCAGCTCATCGATACGACCGAGACACCCGGAAGTTTAGCGGCGGCTTGCACCCCCACCATCAAGGTCGTGCCCGAGGCGCTGGTTTCAATGAAATCGATGTCGGCCCCTGGTGCGATCGCGTGGGCCCATTCGACGTCGAGGGCCTCTTCCCCGGCCCAGTTGCCCGATGGGTCGCCCGGGACGGTGGTGTTGGTGGGATTGATAACCTGGCCGGCCTGATTAAAGACCTTGAAGCTGGGCGGCGCGGGCAGGTTATAGGCCGCGTCGAAGGCCGTCAGGTCCGCCTCGATGTTGGGGTCGTTGAAGGCGTCGACGATGGCGATGGTCTGGCCCGCCCCGGTTTCGGAAAGCTGGTTGATTCCATAAGCGGTGCGGATCTGAGCCGGACTGTAACTGACGGAGAAATTCGTGGAGAAGCCGTTCTGACCACCGCTGCTGCTGGCCTCGAAGTTCGTGTTGGGGCTGCCGTTGCTGATGTTCACGTCCGTGAAGATCGCCAGTCCAGAGGTCGCGTCGGCGCTCTGGACGACACCGAGGGACTGGTTGACGGTGCCGAGTGTAGCGCTAGCGACGCTGTTGGCCGAGAGGTCCACAGGGCCCGTGAAGTTCGGGTCGACGTTGCCGTTGCCATCTTCAGCGACAGCATAGACCGGATAAGTGAAGTTGACGCCGCCGGTGGCGAGCCCGAGTACCGGAGAGAGAATGAACTGGGTGACCTCGTCACCAGGCGCGTTCGCGGATGTGTTGCCGGCAATCGGACCGGGGTTGGGCATCCCAGCGTTGCCGGCCATACCGGCCCCACCGGGGTTGCCGGGGTTTCCGACATGGCCGGTTCCATTGGGCAGTCCTGAATCTCCGGCTGTTCCCTCAGGTCCGGGTGTGGCGCCCGGCATGCCGGCTGTACCGGGGTGGGCATCTGCGCCGGCGGTGTTCGAATTGATGACGGTCATGGTAACGGTCGCGTCGACATACGCGGCTGGCCCCAGACCATCGCCGGCATCGCCGCCGTTGCCTGAGCCGCCACCATCGGCGGCATCGCCGCCATTGCCGCCGGCGTTGCCCTCGGCACCGTTGCCGCCCATGCCGCCATCGCCTCCGGGGGCACCGTTGCCGCCACGGCCGCCGTTGCCACCAACAACGGAGTTGGTACCACCGACATTGCCTCCATACAGGTTAACAACGCCGCCAAGCTGGCAAATGCCGCCGCCGTAGGCATCGCCGCCATCGCCGGCGTATGCGCCGTCGGTGGCCGAATAACCATCCGTGGCATGACCGCCCTTGCCGCCGTCGCCGCCGGTCTTACCGTCGCCGCCATCGCCGCCTTTGCCGGCTGCTGTGTTTGGCTGCTTGACCGCCGGTGCACCGCCGGTGCCGCCGTTACCGCCATTGGCCATGTTGCCGGTGACAGTGGGGTTGATCAGCGTCAAACTGCCGCCCATGACAGCACAACCGCCTCCCTGGCCGTTGCCGCCTGTGCCGCCGTCACCGCCGTATCCGCCGTTGCCGCCATTGCCGCCCTTGCCGCCGTGGCCTGTGACGGCGCTATTGATCGATACGCCGCCGAGGCCGCCGTCGCCGCCATGGCCGCCGAGTACGCCGTCTGCGCCGTTGGCGCCCAAGCCACCGCGTGCCATGTTGCCCATCAGGGTCACGGCATCCAGGGATAGCGCGCCCAAGAGCACGTACACACCGCCGCCGGAGGCGTCGCCGCCGTCGCCGCCGTTCCCGCCGGCAGCAGCCCGGCCGGCACCGCCGCCGCCGAGAGTGGGAGCCGCTGCGAGTTTGACGAAAGAGCTATCGCTGCTGCTGGGCGAGTGCCCCGTCTCGCCAGTGCTGCTGCTCGTGCCGCCGCCGGCACCGCTGTCGCTGGCGCCGGGTTTACCGCCGGAATAGTCGCCGCCCGCACCGCCAACGCCGCCGCTGCCGGCGGGTATGCGGTTGGTGCCGGATCCCGATCCCGACCCGGATCCAGACCCCGATCCCGATCCCGACCCGAAGCTTGAGGAAAAACTGGAAAAGCCGCCACTGCTACTCAAGTCGGGATGCTCGTCACCCAGGTCAAAGCCCGGCGCAATGCTCGGCGAAGGGCCCCCGATGCCGCCGGCGCCGCCATCGCCGGGTTTGCCGTCCGAGGTGCCGATGAACCCGGCGCCGCCCGTGGCCACGCAATTGGAGATGACACCACCGTAGAGCGCGTTCGTCGCCACCAATGTTCCACTGGCGATGAAGAGGCCACCACCGTTGGCATCGCCGCCGGCCCCACCCGCTCCGCCGTTGCCGGCATCACCGCCGGCGCCGCCGGGCTGGCCGGGTTTCCCGACATCACCGGACTTGCCGGTGGCGCCGGATGCACCATCGCCGCCGGCGCCCGCCCTGGCGCCGGGTGCGCCCATTGCCTGGTCAGCGGTGAAATTCGAGTTGACGAGCTGGATGCTTCCCGCTCCAACGTATACGCCACCGCCTTGAGCCGCGCCGCCCGCGCCGCCTGCGCCCCTGCGCCGCCTTTGCCGCCCGATAAGAGAACGACTTTTCCACCAGGCGTCATCACCTGCGCCAGAGTGGCGAGGGCGCCGTTGCCGCCGCTCAGGCCTGCGCCCGCCATGCCACCGACTGCCCTGTCGGAAATGAAGGGGGAAGAAATCGCCGTCACACCGCCGCCTGCGACGTAGAGCCCGCCTCCGCTGCCGTTGCCGCCTGCGCCGCCGGCGCCTCCCTTGCCACCCGGCCCCGTGGCGAACGTCGAGCCGCCGGGGCCAGCATGGCCATTGCTCTTGCCATCGCCGCCTTTGCCGCCGGCATTGCCGGGCCCACCCGTCACGGTGTTGTTGCGAAAGGTCGTGCTGGTCAGTTGGACCGTTCCCGCAGCCAGGTAGATGCCGCCCCCCTGGGCGGCGCCGCCGCCACCGCCCTTGCCGCCGTCGTCGCCTTTCCCGTTGGCCTTGCCGGCGCCGTTGGCACCCGTGCCGGCTTGCTGGCCGATCCCGCCGATGGCCTGGTTGCCGCTGACGACGCTACTGATAAGGGTCAAGCTGGTGCCCAGGAAGTAAATGCCGCCGCCCTGGGCGTTTTGACCCGTCTTCCCGGGCATTCCCGCGTCTGCCTGGGCACTTGAGTGCGTGGCGTGCACCGAATTGGCCGAAACATTGACGTGACTGAGCGTCAGGTTGCCGCCCGTGTCCAGCACGCCGCCGCCTCGCGCTGCGCTGCCGCCCAGGCCGCCGTTGTCGGTTTCGTTTCCTCCGGTGATGGTCAGGTTCCGGAGGATGACGTTCTCATTGCTGATCTGCATGACGCGACCACCAGCGCCGCTGGGAGTGATCCGCACGGCCGCGGGATTGAGGGGCAGCGCGCCCATGATGGTGAGTTTCTTGGTTCCCGCCAAACCGGATGTGTTCTGGATGATTCCGCCGAAAGCTTGCACGCCGGGCTTCTCGATCATGATCTCATTCGACGCATCCTGGTTGCTGTTGGCGGCTGCGATGGCTGCGGCCAGGGTCGCGGATGTGCCGGGGACCGTGAAAGTCGCCGGCGCGGTGCGATCTTCCAGGCCCTGGACATCCGGCCGCAACCGAGTTGCCCGTCGCGTGTGGCGCCGCTGCGCCCGCCGAGGCCGCGCCCGCTCGAGCGGAAACAGCTCATCCAGAAAACGTTCCCAGATACGCCGGCTGGAGACGGGTGTGAACGCCATAAGATGCCTCTCGTAAAAGTGTTGCGACTTCTTTGTGGGTGAGGCTACGCAGCCGGAACGCCCCGCCCGGATTGGAGCGTCTGGATCTTTATCGTGAAAAACGACCGAACCGGACAAAATCCTCGAGAGCAGATCGTCCTGTCGATCTGACCGGCGGCTCAGCTTCGAAACGGACAGCGCCAGGTCAGAAATCTGGGATGAACATACAGGGATCCCAAGTTGCCGTCAATTGGCCCGGCCCTCAGGCCATCGATCGCGTTGATATTCGGCAGCAGTGCAGGAAATAGGCCACGGCATGGACGGTGCCGTTGGTCCCGCAGCGGGTGAGGTGTCGAGCACGCCGCGATCTCACGCCACGGCGAGGCGCGTCGCGACGAGCCGATTGGATCAGGCCACGGATCAGGGCTGATTGGGCGGGAAACGCAAAAAATGAAGGAGAAGGGAGTCGAGGATTCCAGCCACGGATGAAACACTGATGAAACACGGATAATCGGCCGGCGAAAGCCGCGAAATCGTCATATCTTGACCTTTAGCACATCATACTGGTCAAAGGTCCGATTATTCAGCCGTCACTGCGTAAGGCCTGCTCGCAACAAGGGTTGGGTCGGAAAAAATAGTTCCGATTATGCAGCCGTCACTTTTAAGTCCAAGGCACGCAAGGACATGACAGCGGTGACAGCGATTTGGGGGTCAAAGAGTAAGCGCGGCACTTTTCGCGGAATGGTCGGCGCTCTGGCGAGGGTTGGCGCTCGACGCCGGATCGGCATTTTCTGTTGCAGTGTGGCGTTGCTCCTGGTGGCGCTCAGTGCGCGTTGGAACAGGAGGGGCGCGGGGGCCGGACTCGAGTTGGTTTGGAGACCGCGGACGTGGAGGGAGGAAAGAATTGGGACACGAGCGCGATTGAAATCTCCAGACGAGGCGAAGGCGCGCTCACGCAAAGACGCAACGGCGCAAGAAAAGAGACGCCGTGGGACCGATCGCAAATTCGACGGCGTCGGCGTATTCCAGCGTCCCTTGATCGATGATTGCCTCTGCGCTCTTCGGCCGTCTCCAGAACCGGTGCACTTTCTGCCATTTGCCGGCACCACTCGCGCGCTGCTCTGCTGGTCGGCTTCGCGACGTTTGAATCCGCCGGATTCGAGCGCCGGCTGGTGGAACCAGCGCGGGCGTCTGCTAGAATCAATCCCCAACGAAAGTGATTTTGAGGAAGTGCTCGCATCAGTGCCAAGGCCGCAGCTCGAGGCGGCGAGCAGGAGCCTGAACATGAGCAAGGTGGCATTTCTTGGGCTGGGTGCGATGGGTTCGCGCATGGCGACGAACCTGCTCTTGGCCGGTCACGAGCTAACCGTCTGGAACTTAACACCTGAGCCGACGAAGACATTGGTGGCATCTGGTGCCAAACCCGCGGCTACTCCTCGAGAGGCTGCCGAAGGGAACGAGTTCATCGTGACAATGGTGACCAACGACGTCGCTTCGCGACAGGTTTGGCTGGACGCCACTGATGGTGCGCTCCTGGGCATCAGATCCGGGGCCATCGCTATTGACAGTTCTACACTTACTCCGGCATGGGTGCGCGAACTTGCCAGCGTGATGAGTAAGGTCGGAGTCATGTTGCTCGACGCGATGGTGTCCGGCAGCACTCCGCAGGCTGAAAGGGCTGAGCTCGTTTTTCTGGTTGGGGGTGACGCCAATTCCTTGCAACGTGCAGAGCCAGTGTTGAAGACGATGGGTTCCACTATTCGTCATGCTGGACCAGTGGGCTGTGGCGCCTTTGCAAAATTGGCGACGAACACGCTCATGGGCGTCCAATTGGCGGCATTGGCAGAATTAATCGGCATGCTCAAAAGTCAGCAGGTCGACGCGAAGCAGATACTGGAAGCGGTCTCCGCAACAGCGATGTGGAACCCTCACCTCACCCGCGACGCCGAATCGATGCTGGCGGAAAACTTCGAGCCTCAGTTCCCTGTGCGGCTGCTCGAAAAGGACCTGGGCTACGCTGTGCAAACAGGGGGAGGAGAAGCATCGATGCCAACCGTGAGCGCTGTACGAAGCATTTTCCGAAGAGCGATCGATGAAAACCTCGGCAACCTCAATATGACTGCGATTGCGAGGCTGTTCTCCAAGGCGCGGTGAGAACCTCGACCCCGGAGCCATGGTCGCCCCCATCCCGTTGCTTCTGACACTCGAGCTCGTCTCGCAACATTCGGTTGGTGTAAGCCGTGAAATCTTCGGCGGCGAGGTCGAGGGTTGGCTCTCGACGCCGGATCTCGCCGCGGCGCTCTCCCGGAGAGAGAGGAAGCGAAGTGATGTCGTCTGCGGGTCAAAGGGCGGCGGCGGCGGCGGTGACTTTTTCGGTGGCCACTGCCTCGGCCATCTTGCGCAAGGCTCGCAAATCAAGCTTGCCCGTACCCAGGATCGGAATCGCGTCAACTTTGTAGAACTGATCCCGCTTGGGGACAAACAGATTGGGAAGGTCTCTGCGCCGAGTGCCTCGAACGCTTGCTCCACCTGGTTCTCGCTCGCCGTATGCAGGACGACGAGTCGCTCGCCCTTGCGCTCGTCGCCGACTGCCGACACGACGAAGAGTTGCGATTGCGCGGGTACTGCCTCGTTCAAGATTTCTTCGATCAAGACGTGCGGCACCATTTCGCCGCCGATCTTGGAGAAACGCGACAGCCGTCCGGTGATTTTCAGGAAGCCGTCCTCGGCTAGCAGACCCTGGTCGCCGGTTACGTACCATCCATCGCGAAAAGCTTCCTTCGTCAGGTCGTCGCGGCCCAGATAGCCGCGCATCACGTTTGGTCCCTTCAACAAGATGAGACCTTGCTCATCGGGGCCGAGAGTTTCCCCGGTCTCGTTCGAGACGACTTTCACCAGCACTCCCGGCAGTGGCTGGCCCACATAGCCGCGGCGGGACCCGGGTTGAAAGTAACCGGGCTCGCGCCAGTCGAAGGTGTTCACGGCCACGACCGGCGAGCATTCGGTCAGCCCGTACCCTTCCATGGGCCGGATGCCGAACGCGTCTTCGAATGATAATCCGAGGGACTCGGGCAGCTTCTCGGCCCCGACCAGGATCAGGCGGAGCGAGCCGAACTGGGCCGGTGTGCAACGGCGCTGGTAGAGCTGAAGGAACGTGGGCGTGGCCAGCAGCACCGTGCCGCGGAATCGCTCGACCAGCGAGCCGATCATCGCGGCGTCGAGCGGGCTGGGATGACAGATCATTCCCATCCCCGTATTCGCCGCGAACCAGAACATTGTGTAACCGAATGAGTGAAAGAACGGCAGGATTCCCATCGAGCGGTCGGTTGGCAGCACCCGGTAAACCTGGGCGATCGCCTCAATATTCGAGCCAATGTTGAAATGAGAAAGGACGACGCCCTTGGGGTCGCCCGTGCTGCCGCTGCTGAAGATCACGGTTGCCGTGTCGTCGAGATCGGGCTTCTTCTCCGCGCCGCAGCGGCGCTCCAGCATCCGGATCGGTGCCAGAAATGCGAGCAACAACGCCAGCCAGCGCTCGAACGGGTTGATGCCTGCCTTGACGTCCTCGAGAAAGACGAGATTGAGCGTTCCGGGCGGGTCGATCTTGCCTTTTGCCAGGAACTCGCGGCTGGTGATCAGGATCTTGAGCCCGGCCTGTGCGGAGGCCCGTTCCATGCCGGCCTTGCCGGTTGTGAAGTTCAGGTTCACGGCGGTCTTGCCCGCCAGGGCGACGGCCAGGTTCGCGAGCGCGCCGCCGGCGCTGGCGGGCAGCAGGATGCCGGCGCTCGATTGCCCCTGCCAGCGCGGCCGCAGGGCGCGAGCGATCGCCACGGCGCCTGCGAGCGACTTGAGGAACGATAGTGGGGGCGTTTGCGCGTCGGCCAGCGCCAGCCGGGACGGGTGCCGTCGCGCCTGATGAATGAAGCCGTGATGCAGCGGGCGGAGGTCGTCCTTGCGGAAGGCCCACGCTTCCTGGTCAAGCCTGCGGATCGCCTGGCGCATGTCGAACAAGGAAGCGTCAGGGGCCAGGGCCGGCCCGAACGAGATCGTCATGGGGTAGGGGAGCCGCGCCGGCAGCCGCCTGGGGTTGATCGGGCTGAAGATGCTGCGGTTCAGGCGGTCGAGGTGCACGGGGATGATTGGCGTGGTTCGGCCCTTCACGATGCGCTGGAGACCACGCTGGAACGGCGCCATCAAGCCCGTGCGGGTGAGCTGTCCCTCGGGAAAAATGCAGACGATGTCACCGGCATCAAGAGCCTTGCCCGCTTCGCGAAACGCCTGCAGGATCATTTTCGGGCCGCCGCTCGACGCGATCGGAATGGCCTTCATCGATCGCAAGACCCAGCCGATGAAGAAGCGATCGAAATATTCATGGTAGACCATAAAACGAACCGGGCGGTCGATCGTGGTGATGATGAAGAGGCCGTCGGCAAAGGTCACGTGATTGGGGATCAAGAGGGCGCCGCCCTGCGCGGGTATGTTCGATCGGCCGACTGCGCCACGCGATAGATCGTGTGTGCCAGGCCGACCATGAGGAATCGCAGAAACGCCTGGGGGACGAGTGAGAGCGACCAGAGGAAGCCGCAGCCGAGAACAAAACCGGTGCCGTAGAAAGTGCCGCGTGCATCGACGTGACGGTCTCCGAGAAACCAGGCCACGACGGAACCGAACAGCATGCCGGCGTAGACCAACGCGTTTGTCGCCGCGAGGACTGCGCCGCGACGATCGGGCGGAGAGCGAAGCTGAATGATGGCATTGAGCGGTACGATCAAGAATCCGCTGAATACTCCGAGAAGGGCCAGCACGATGATCGTGCCCACCAGGTTCGGGCCGATGAGTGCAAAGGCGAGCGACGTGATCGTGAGCCCGAGCGCCTCCAAATGGAAGCAGCCCATATTCCACGCTTGGGCCCGAGATCTTGCCTGCCAGCAGGCAACCGACTCCGACACCGATGCCCATCGCCGCCAACGGCAGGCTCACTTGCCAGTCTGCCAGGCCGAGATGCGCCTTATCGTAGGCGAGGATCGGCGGTGGAACCAGCGTGCCCAGGGTCCAGACGAGGATCTGTCCGATCAAAGCGAGGCCGAGAACGCGGTCAGCCTTGATGGAGCTCCAGGCGATCTGGATGGTTGCCATGAGCCCGCCTTCGGCGCGGGCGGGCGGAGCGCGGGAATTCTGAGCGCAGCGAACAATCCCATCACCGAGAATCCGGCCAGGATCAGCGGTGCGAGGAAGAGCTGCCCACGCAGTCGATCGTAAAGCACGCCGCCGCATACCAGCCCGGTCAAGAGCAGCAAGTTCGATACGGTTTCGAGCAGTCCGTTTCCTTCCGAAAGATCCTTTTCGGGCAGGAGCTCGGGCAAGATCCCGTACTTCGCCGGGATAAACAGGGCGGTTTGGACGCCCACCAGGAAGAGGATCGTCATGACCGGCAGGCCGCCGGAGGGATGAAGGTAGAGAACGGCCGCGCCCGCGAGCATGAGCGCCAGCTCGGCGACCTTCATGGCGATGATAACCGATCGCTTGCTGACACGGTCGGCCAGGACTCCGGCCGGTAGCGAGAAGAACGGCAGCGGGAGCATGAGCGCGATCTGGGCGAGCGCTGTCCTCGCTTGCTTGTCCGATTCGACGAGCACGGGGGCCATCACGAGGAATGTGACGACCTGCTTGAATGCCTGGTCATTGAACTGGCCGAATGCCTGCGCGACCAGCAGGCCGCTCAACCTCCGCCCGACGCGGGCGTATCCTTCCGCTTGAACTGGCTCGCCCGGTTCAGCATCCATTTTGGCACTCCCAAGGCTCGGACGGGCTTTGCCGTCTTGCAAAACGTGCGTGCCCGGTTGCTCTAGCTGTCCGTCTCACTCAAGTACTTCATGGAGATTTCGGCGGAGTTTGAGCCACCGAGCTTGCTCAATTCCCTGGCGAAAGCCCAAGACGAGTGCTTGTTCTACCACAGCGCCGGGGTATCGAGGGAGGGCCGATCGCTGGTACTGGGCAAGGTTTCCGGCCCAAGCACAATCCGTCCCTTCCTGTTTCGCGAGCGCTCTACTAGACTGATTGTTCGGGGTCGACACTTGAGTTGAGCGTTCCTTTCGAGGGTTTGCCAATGGCGGTGACCACCGTGGGTCCCAGGGCTGTGATCTTGCGTGCCGACGACACCGTGGCCGTCGCCGCACGGCCGCTGCCGCGCGGGTTCATGCTCGCCGCCGGCGGCCAGACGGTCGAGATCCGCGAGCCGATCGGGTTGGGCCACAAGGTCGCCCTGGCCGACATCGCCGCCGGCGAGCCGGTGCGCAAGTACGGGCAGATCATCGGATTTGCCTCGAAGGCGATTCCGGCTGGCTCGCTCGTCCACGTCCATAATCTGAAGGCTGACCTGTTCGAGCGCGACTATGCTTTTGCGACCGAGACGCCCGCGCCGGCTGCCGCCGCAGTGCAGAGGACCTTCCGCGGCTACCTGCGGCCCGACGGCCGGGTGGGCACGCGGAACTACATCGCGGTGATCAGCACCGTCAACTGCTCGGCGAGCACCTCTCGCTACGTCGCGGATCGCTTCCGAGACAACCTCTGGCGCACGGATTTCCCCAACGTCGACGGCGTGTTCGCGATCACTCATAAAGGGGGCTGCGGCCTCCCGTTTGAAGGGCCCGACCATAACATCCTGGAACGGGTGCTGGCTGGGTTTGCCAATCATCCCAATGTCGCGGCTTATGTGCTCGTCGGGCTGGGCTGCGAAGTCAGCTTCGCCCAGCACCTGGTTGAGGCCCAGCAGCTTGTGACTCTGGGCCCGGCGAACGGGAATGCACACCACAAGGTGGGCCCGAGGCCGCGCGTGCTCAATATCCAGGAGGAAGGGGGCATCACCCGCACGGTCGAAGCGGCGGCACGCGCCGTCTTTGACCTGCTGCCGGAGGCCAACTCGTGGTTGCGCACCGAGCAGCCCGTGTCCAAGATCTGCCTGGCCATGGAGTGCGGCGGGTCCGACGGAAACTCAGGCGTCACGGCCAACCCGGCGCTGGGACTCGCGGCCGACCTGCTGGTCGCCCAGGGAGGATCGGCCGTGCTGGGCGAAACCACCGAGATTTACGGCGCCGAGCACTTGCTCACCCGCCGGGCGGTTTCGCGCGAGGTCGGGCAGAAGCTCGTCGACCGCATCAAGTGGTGGGAGTGGTACACCGGGATCTTCGGCGCCCAGATCGACAACAATCCGTCACCGGGCAACAAGGCCGGCGGCCTGACGACGATCTACGAAAAGTCGCTGGGAGCACTGGCCAAGGCGGGTTCGACGGCACTGGTCGATGTTGTTCCGTACGCGGCGAAAGTCGACGGCCCCGGACTGATTTTCATGGATACGCCCGGCTACGACCCTCCGTGCACGACCGGGCTGATCGCCGGCGGGGCCAACGTGCTGGTTTTCACGACGGGACGCGGCAGCGTGCTGGGCCTGAAACCGACGCCTTGCATCAAGCTCGCGACCAACACGCCGATGTACGAGCGAATGATCGCCGACATGGACATGGACGCCGGTCCGATCCTGGAGGGTGAGGCGGTGGAAGCCGTGGGGCGCCGGCTCTTCGACATGATCCTCGACGTCGCCAGCGGCGAGCCCACCAAGAGCGAACAGCAAGGTGTCGGCGAGGAGGAGTTCGCGCCTTGGACCATCGGGCCCACTCTGTGACAACGCGTGATCCGATTCAAGAGCCGGCCAATGGGCCAGGCGCGCTGCCCGGGTCGAAGCGACTTCTCGTCGGGATGGTGTTCCTGGCGATCTTCGAGCTCGTGTGGCTGGCCTGGTTTTTGTTCGAGCCGTTGCCGAACGTCAACAACACCGGAATCCAGATCGACGTCGTGATGCGGCGGGGCTGGCTCGTTCTCAAAGCGCTGCCGGAGGTCGTGCCCGGAACGTCCTTTCGGGAATCGCTCCTGGGCCACGCCTTCGAGGAGCTTTCGCACGTCGAGAACCTGCCCCAGCGCGTGCCGATTGTCCTGTCGGCGCTCCTGATCGCGGCAGCGGCCATTGGCCTGGGCGACCTGGTGCTGCGCTGGCTCAGGCTTGCCGGGGGCATCTCCCTGCTGGAGCGCGTCGCGGTCGATTACGGCCTGGGCGCAGGGCTTCTCGGCGTGCTGACGCTCGTGACGGGCAGGCTGGGGTGGCTTGATCCCTGGGTCGTGCGTGTGGGGCTCTTCGTGCCCGCGGCGGCCGCGCTCTTCACTTCGGGGCTGTGGCGCACCGCCGAAGCCGGCGGTCGATTCCTCCTGGTGGTGGAAAGTGCTCCTGTTCGGCCCGTTCGTGCTGGTGCTCGTGCTGGCTTCGATGCTGCCGTCGATCGATTTCGATGTGCTCGAATACCACCTGCAAGGGCCCAAGGAGTATTTCCAGGCCGGCCGGATCAGCTATCTGCCTCATAATGTTTATACAAATATGCCGTTTAATGTAGAGATGTTGCACGTGCTGGCGATGGAGGTGATGGGCGACTGGTGGTGGGGCGGCCTCGCCGGGCAGCTCCTGGTCGCGCTCTTCGGGCCGGCGGCGGCCGTCTTGATCGCCGGCGCCGCCGGCAGGCTGGGGTCGCCCCGGGCGGGTTGGATTGCGGCGCTCGTCTATCTCTCGACGCCGTGGGTTTACCGGATGGCGGCCATCGCGTACGTCGAAGGGCCGATGTGCTTCTATCACGCGGCGCTCGATCTGGGTCCTGGTCGAGGGCAGGGGGGGCATGAGTGGGAAACCGCTGCGAGCGTGGGGCTTGCAGGGGCTCCTGGCGGGCTGTGCGATGGGCTGCAAGTACACGGGATTGGTGTCGGCGGTCATTCCGCTGGGTCTGCTTGCCCTCGTGGATGCCGCGCGAAAAAGGTCTTTCGCTCTGGTGGGCTGTTACGTACTCGGCTGGGCGGTGATCATGGTGCCCTGGCTGGGCAAGAACGTGCTCGACACCAGAAACCCGGTATATCCGCTCGAGTGCCGGATCTTCCCCAGTCCGGAGTGGGACGACGACCGAGAGCTGCGGTGGCAGAACGTGCATGGACCTCGCCCGCTGGAGCTGGGCGAGCTGACAAGCTCGCTGGCCGACGTGTGGCACCGGCGAAAGCTGAAACCCGACTCGTTTCACGTGGTGCGGCAATTGTTTGGGTCGCTGGTTGACGTCGCGGGCCGCTCTGACTGGCAGTCGGCGCTGTACCTGGCGCTGGCTCCCCTGGCGCTTTTTGCGCGGGCACGCGGCGCTGGGCACGCGCTCTCTGGTTGTTCGTGGCTTACCTCTTCTTCACATGGTGGTTGGCCACGCACCGGATCGACCGATTCTGGCTGCCGATCCTTCCGGCACTGGCGATTCTCGCCGGTCTGGGTGCGGATTGGATTCGCACGCGAGCCTGGACGGCGATTCTCGCGGTCGTCCTGACGACAGGCTTGTTCACGAACCTGACATACATCTCGACTGCGCTGCCGGGCCTGAATGAGTGGACCGGTGACCTCGTCCGCCTCAGGCGCGAAGTTCCCCGGAGCTGGAATCCGCCGATGGCGCGGATGGATGCCGAGCTGCCACCGGAGGCCAGACCTCTTCTGGTGGGTCAAGCCGCCGTGTTCCATCTCGACCACAGGGTTGTCTACAACACGGTGTTCAATCCCGAAACGATCGAGCAGCTCGCGAAGGGGAAAACGGCGGACGAGTTCCAGCGCGAGCTTGTAGCACGAAACGTGACCCATGTGTACGTGGACTGGAAGGAAATCGCCCGGCATCGCCAGCTCGGGGGATATGGGTTCAGTGACTACGTCGTTCCTGGGCGGTTCGCCGCCTGGGTTGCTGCCGGCGTGCTGGCACCCGCCGAGCGAATGGGGCCGGAGCAAGAGCTATACAAGGTTCGTTCAGCCGGTGGAGTTCGGCCAACTGATGCGGGCGTTCGTGAGAACCTCGATTGAGGGCCGGTTTGAGGGGGGCTCATGGACGGACTGACAGTGGTCACCGGTGGCGCCGGGTTCATCGGAAGCCACCTCGTGAAGGAACTGGTTGATTCCGGCCAGCCGGTGCGCGTGATAGAGAAGCCCGGGGCGGCCGTTGATCGTTTGCCGGCAGGGGTGGACGTTTTCTTGGCGGACATCCGCGAGCGCGACTCGCTTGACGGGGCCTTTGCCGGTGCGGAGTGGGTCTTTCATCTGGCGGCCAACCCCAACCTATGGGTGCGTGATCGCAGGGAGTTCGACGCGGTCAATCACCGGGGCACGGTCAATGTGCTGGATAAAGCGCTTGCCTCGGGTGTGCGCGGCGTGGTGCACACCAGCACGGAGAGCATTCTGACCAGAGCGAAGGCGTCGGGACCGATTGATGAAAACGTCGAGATTCAGTTGAGCGACGCAGTCGGGCCGTATTGCCGTTCCAAGCTCGAAGCCGAGAATTACGCGATGAAACTGGCGAGGGAGGGTCATCCGGTTCTGGTGGCCAACCCGACCATGCCAGTGGGTCCGGGAGACACGAATCTCTCGCCGCCGACCAGGCTGGTTCTGGATTTCTGTCGGGGAAATCTTCCGGCAATCATGGCATGCACCTTGAATCTGATTGATGTGAGGGACGTGGCGCACGGGCTCATCCTGGTGATGCGGCAGGGGCGTCCCGGGCGGCGGTATATCCTGGGAGGCCAGAATCTGACGCTCGAGGCGCTGCTCGAGCAGTTGAGTGAGCTCACTGGCGTGCCCGTCCCCCGGGCGCAGGTTCCGTACGCTGTGGCGCTGTCGTACGCGTGGTTGTCGGAGCTCTGGGCCGACTGGGTGAGCGGCGTGACCCCTAAGGCGACGATCACTGGGGTGCGGCTCAGCCGGCGAATCATGCATTTCGACTCGGCGCACACCGACACAGAGCTCGCCTTGCGAAAGCGGCCGATCCGGGAGTCTCTCGCCGAGTTGATCGACTGGCTTCGCGAGCGTGGGCTTGTTCGCTGTCACGTCGCGGCGACGAGGCCGTAAACGGAGAACCGTTTCCAGATTCCGCAAATCTTCACGGGTCCGGCGAGGCGCTTCTGGCATTTCGGTAGGCGATTGTGTTAACGTTCTGAAGTTTCCCAAATTTGGCGGCCTTCAAGTCTGGAAAGCAATTCCCTCGAGGGTGGACGGAATTTTCGTGCAATTGCGGTTTCGCCTTCGGCAATGCATGATAGTTCTTGATCCATATTTGGCACGACGGCGGCGATTGTCGTTCAGAACCGTGAACCTGGCGCCGCTTTTGGGCGGACTGCGGGGTAAGAATAGAAGTTCCGGCAAAGAATCTGAGGAATCTGGTATCCTTCCCGGATTTCCCAACTTATATTAGTAGAGGGGCTTCGAGGAAGTTGGGGGGGCGGGTTGTTGCGATCCAAAGGAATGGCAGAGCAGTAGAAACGTCGGAGGGGTCAAGGTAGGGCGGTGGATCGGAGCGAATCGGCGATTTAGTGCTGGCGGACTAGAATGGAGTTGATCTATAATAGCAATTTAGCTTCTGGCCGACGATTAAGGATGGTATCGCCGCCAAGGCTTGTGCCGGAGGATGAGAGTCGATGCCCGTCAGACTGGTGGCCCTTGATGAAGGTCCAGACATTGTGCTGGACCGCGCCATGGTGGTGGTGGGCCGGCATCCTTCGTGCGATACGCGTCTCGATTCGTTGCGTGTATCGCGTCAACACTGCTGCATGAGCCAGGACAAGGGCGAGGTCACGGTGCGTGACCTGGGCAGCACCAACGGCATCAGAATCAATGGTCAGAGGGTTGAGCGGGGGCGGTTACGCCCCGGCGACGAGCTATCGATCGCGCACATTCGTTTTCGTCTCGAGAATGGACAGGGGCACGAGCAAACAATTGTCGAATCGGACGGAGTGTTAGGCCCTCCGCCGCAGTCGAAGGAGGGCCCTTCGAAGCCGCCTCCTGCGGTATCCGCTCTTGAAATCAGCCCGGTGGTGGATCCTTCTCCGTTTGACGTGGGCGGAGAAAACGCGTTTGCGGCTGCCGTGCGCAAGCTGCTTCCCAACGGCGTTGCTGACAAGTGCCGGATTCAGGTCATCGTTCAGATGCCCGGCGAGGTGAAGGGGCCAGCCGAAGAAGAGCCTGAGCCGCTCGTGGCATCTCACGCTTCGGAGAATGCGGGCGAATGTCATTCCGCATCGTCCCACTCGTGAAGGGAACGGCCCCCGCGATCGCGCTCTACCGGCCCGTCCTCTTGATTGGCCGGCACCCGGAATGCGACATTCGCATCGAATCACCCAAGGTCTCCCGCCGCCATTGTTGCGTCGCGACAGCGTATGATCGTGTGTTGATTCGTGATCTCGGCAGCCGTAACGGCGTCCGCGTCAATGGCCGCCTGCTCGAAGAATCGCGGCTCCATCCCGGTGACGAGCTGGCTATCGGCCCGATCTTGTTTCGACTGGAGCACGAGGAGGAGCAGGCCGCGGTGCCCCGAGCCGTGGCGGCGCCGGTTTCGGTGCGCGCCACCCCGGTTGCAAAGAACCCGGCGAATACACCCACCGGGCGATTTGCGAGAGCCCCGACTCGGACGTCGATCTCGTGCCCATCGAGGACATTTGAAAGTTCAAGCTCTGGGTTGACTTGCCGAGTTACAATGGTTCGTACTGTTCGTTCGATTGGCGCGATGGATGTCTCCTATTTCGTCGATTTGCCTCCGGAGGCGGCTCTTACCGCACCGGCACACGAGTTGTATGATATAAGTTCGTAGGTCGTTGCCGAGACAGCGACGCGTGGCTTCTATGACTATGACTTCGACGTACACTGACCCGGCCGACGCTACTTGCTGAGCCGCCAGGAGGTTCACGATGCTCCGATGGATCCGAATTCCACTGGGATTGGTCTTGATCCTCTCGGTTTCGGGAGGAACAGCCCGCGCTCAATACGGGTGGGGCTGGGGTGGCTGGGGTGGCTGGGGTGAAACCCCGCAGGGTTCGATCGCCCGGGGGCTGGGTGCCCTCTACGCCGGCGCCGGCATGTATAACGAGCAAACTGCTGTCGCCCGTTAGATCAACGAGGATACATGGCAGCGATGGAATCAGTATCTCTACCTCTCGAACGAAGAGGCGACCCGGAAATACCTCGCCAAGAAGTACTTCGACATTCAGAACAACAAGAACTCGTACAACTCGATCATGAAGCGGCTTCAGGATAACCCCACCGCGAGGGACGTCGACGACGGTGACGCCTTGAACGCAGCGCTCGACCAGCTCAGCGATCCTCGAATCCAGAGTTCGTCGCTCAAAGTGGCTTCGACCCCGATTCCGGCGAAGATCATCGCCGACATTCCGTTCCGGTATGCTTCCGAAGCCGTCACGATCATCATGAGCAACCTGAAAGGGGCCAAGCAATGGCCGCCCGCTCTCGAAACCGGTCGATTCGCCGAGGACAAGAAAGAGTTCGAGGAAGTTGCCGAGCAGGCTCGCAAAGAAGATGAGGACGGTGAGATTTCGCCCGAGACGATCAAGAGGGCGAAGGACCTGGTTGCGCAGGCTCCGGGGCAAGCTTGCTCAGGACCCGCTGCCGGATCCCAAAGACAATCATGCCGCGGAACGGTTTGCGAAGACCCTGGCCGGGTTGGTCAAACTGCTCGAGAAGCCCGATACCCGCGAAGTCCTCGATCAGTTGCGTAAGGTCCTCCCAACACGACGGTCGGCAATCTGATCGGGTTCATGCATGTCTACAACCTGCGGTTCGCCGCCGCGACCACCCCGCAGCAAAAAATAATCTATGAACAGCTCTACCCGTTGCTGGACCAGGCACGCGATAAAGTCGTGAAGGCCATCGACGAAAGCGTTGCCGTCGAGGGCGATCCCAAGCACGTCGGCGACTTCTTCAGCAAGATGAATCCGGACGATTTTGAGGGAAAGCCCAAGAAAGACGCACCCAAACCGCCCAATCCGCAAGAGTGAGGAAGCCCGTTCCACGGCGGCTGCGTCTCCCGTTTGATCGCAGGAACGTGCACCGCGGCACTACCGGGGTGCACGTTCTCGTTTTGTCGACGAATTGACGGAAGGCTCGACCCCGCAGTCGGGGGGCTTTCGGAAATCACGTCGGGCCGGCTTTCCACGACGACTGTCTTAACCGTTGGCAGGAAGGTCGCGCACGGCGAACGCCCCGAACGCTGCCAGAATGCAGGTTGTGCCCACGCCGCCCAGAATGGCAAGGTGAAGCTGGTACGTGTCGCCGCCGCTCACGGCTTGAACCGGGTTGTAGGCCTTGAAAATCGAGATCTTCTCGACGTACGGCTCCCAGCTCTGCGTCTGAAGAACCGGAATCAAGGAGATGATGAGTGCGATGTAGCCCACCAGCGTCAAGACGCTGCCCGCCAAGGTCGCCCTCCAGCGCACGTGGTCCATCGCCGAAGCCAGCAAAGTGTATCCGTAAATCGGTAATCCCAGAGCGGCCAGGTTGATCGCCGGGTAGAGCATCTCCCAGGCGGCCGGCCGCACGCGGAGCACGTTGTAGTGAACCGCGATCGCGGCCCCGGCCATGAGCGAGCCCGCCAGCAGAACCAGCCCGAGCACACTCACAATCACGCCCGAGGCAAGATACGCCCACCGTGAGATCGGACGGGACAGGAGCAGATCCATCGTCCCGCGCTCGACCTCCGCGGCAACTGCGGCTGAGCCACGACCGATCGCCCAGATCGAAAGCAGCAGGATGATGAACGGATGGCTCCACGAAGCCATGATCAGCGAGATGGAAGCCGGTTGCTCGCCGATACCCATCATCCGCAACATCCCGATTCGCCCTTGCTCGGATTCGTCGCCCAGTCTCTGGACGATCTCGGCCTCGTTGAGCGACGTCACCCAGACGAACAGCCACCCCAGTCCGAAAAGGACCACGGCCGAAAGCCCCAGCATCCATCGCGATTCGTGAATCTGCTTGCGCAGCAGTGCCAGGAATGCATTCATACCAGCTCGTCCCCGTCTGGCTTGTCATCCGGGACATTAGGCCCGTGAAACTGATCGTAGAGGCTGCGCAGGTCTTCGGTCCCCACGGCCAGGTCGCGCACCGGAATCCTCGAGAGCCACCCGAGCAGCCCCGGAAGATCCCCGTGATGCTCCAGCAGCACCGTGCCGTCATTCCGCTCGCGCACCGACAGCTCGAGCTCATCGGGAAAAATCGGGCTCCGTTCCCGGATCGAAGCGCAACAGCAACATTCGCACTCCTCGCCGGGCATGCATGTCCTCGACATGCATCAGTCGCCCCTTGCGCATGATCGCCACTCGATCCGCTACTTGCTCAACTTCCGCAAGCACATGCCCCGAAAAGATCACGGTCTGTCCCTGCGTCCGCGCCTCATGCACGAGCGAAAGCACAATACTGCGCGCCGAGGGGTCGAGTGCCGAAGTCGGCTCGTCCAGGATCAAGATCTGCACCGGGTCGGCGAAAACTTGCGCAAGAGCAAGCTTTTGCTTCATGCCCGTGGAGTACGTTCGCACCTTCCTGCCAAGGTCGAGCTTCATGATGCGCTCGGCGATCCACAAGGCGCGATCGAGCCCGATTCCGTCACGCAGGTCGGAAAGCATCTTCAGCGTGGCGTAACCGGTCATCCAACCGTACATCCGAAGCTCGCCCGAAAGATAGGAAACCAATCGCCGCACGTCGAGGCTCTGTCGCCAGCAGTCGAACTCGCCCACACTTGCACTGCCCGACGTCGCCCTCAGCAGGCCAAGCAGGATGCGAATCGTCGTCGTCTTGCCAGACCCGTTCGGGCCAAGTAATCCATAAACCTCCCCGGCACGCACCTCCAGACTCAACGCCTTGAGCGCAACCACACGCCCGTAAAACTTCGTTAAACCCTTCGTCTGAATCAAGGCGCCGTCTTTCTCCACCTTGCGATCCCTTATCGATTTTCGAGGAATGACCGCTTAGTATTTCGTAAGCAAACCAAACTAAATGGTTTTTTATAGCGATTAATCCGATACATTGAGTGCAAGCGCTCGGCGATCGAGTATCAGCATTGTGAGTGCGCTGGTCAATGGTCGTCCGTGGAAGACGAAGAGCCAGAGATCAGGTGTTGTGCCCGGCAAGTCGTTTCTTGAGGAGGGAATCCGAATGAGTGTGTCGCCGGGTCGTCGCGAGCCCGTTTGTGCGCACGGTGCCATTCGACTGTGGCGGGCAGGCGCGACGGATTCGTCTCCGGTCATGTGGCGGATCAATGGATATCGGGCGAACCTTTGGTCTGGACTCAGGATGAGTGGGCCAGGTTGGCTGTCCGTCCGGCTGATGCCCAATATCATCCCAGCGGAATCTGGTGCGCGCTGCGAGTCGAGTAATCGCACGGGCTCGTACCGGGCGAGGAGGCGGCATTGAGCGGGTTCGACGGATCGATCGAGCACGATTCATCGTGGCACCACAGCCGGCTGAGCTCATGGAGTGCGTGGCCCGCACTCCGCTGGTTTTGCCGGTGGATTTGCCGCTGGTTTCGCCGCTGCCTTTGTCGCCGGTTTGGCAGGCCGGGGATAAAGCGCAACCAGAACCTCGGTGCCGATCTCCGGGATCTTCGCAGTATTGGTCATGAACGTGCGCTCGGCGTCGTTCGCCGAGCTCTCGATCGGCAGGTCGAGGATCGCGCTCGAAAAGTTCGCCACCGTGATCAGGTCGCCGTCGTCGGCGGCGTAGCGTTCCTTCTTGGTGAACGGGTCGTCATAAAACTGGCTGCCGGCGAAAACCCAGTCGCGCAACAGCGGTTTGTCCTTCTCTCTCTTGACCCACTCGCGCGCATCTTGTGTTCGCACCTTGCCGTCCTGCATCCACGCAGCTCGATGGCGATCGCGCGCCGGTCGGGGGCTCGAACTTGGGGACAAACTGCACCGGCTTTCCGGGCTGGGCTTCAGTCAGGATGAGTCCGGCATGAATGTCGTGCGGAATGGCGTCCGTCGCCAGGATCGCCTCGTGTTCCTTGGTTCCCTTGGAGCACATGAGGTGCTCGAGATATCCGTCGCGGAGCACGACCTTTGCCTTCAGGTAGAGGCGCTTCTCCTTGGGGTCGAACCAGAGGCTTCGCCCCATGCTTTTCCACGACGGGTCGGGCTGAACTGCCGCACCGCCCGTCTTGGCGGTAGCCTTCGATGGCTCCTCCGCTTGACATCCGACCAGAACCGCCAGGACAAGAGCGACGTGCATGGTTCACCCGCATGGTCTGAGTGGAGTTTCAAGATGCCGTCTCAATCATCAGCATCGCCAAAACTCGCCCCGGCATCAAGCTGCGAGCGAACGTTTGGCGGCGCCCGCCCTCGCGTTTCGCCCGTTCATTCGATACCCCGAGCCCAAAGGATGAGGCCGTCGGAACCGGGATTCCGACGGCCTCGCGGGGTTTTGCTATCCAGCTTGCTCAGTCGAGTTTCTCCTGATCTCTGCGTCAGATCAGTAGGCGACCGACGGGATGCCGAGCTTTTCTTCCTCCTCCTCGAGAATGATGATCCGCGGCGTGACCATCAGCATGACGCTGCTGGTCACGCGGTCGATGCCGACGTTGCGGAACAGACGGTCGAGGAGCGGAATCTTGGACACGACCGGCACGCCGAACTCGTTCCGTTCCTCGTTCAACTGCTTCACACCACCCAGGAGCACCGTGCCGCCGTCAGGAACGGTGACGGTGGTCGTGATCGTCGTCGTGGTCGTGTTCGGAAGCTGAACCGTGGTCTGGATCGTCGTGGCACCGCCGCCCAGGCCGCTACCGCCGACCGCACCGCCGGGGAAGGTAAAGGTCTGGAGGTTGTTGAGGGCGTTGAAGAACGGCGTGAGCGTGAGTCGCACGTACCGGCGGTCAGCCGAGACGACCGGCGTCACCGTCAAGGTCACACCGCTCGGGATCAAGCCGATCGACGGCGAATACGCCACCGCACCAGGTCCGACAATCGGCGTCAGTGACCGCGATATAGTACTGGACGATGTTGTTGAAGATCGTCGCCGCCGCACCATTGAACGTCGTGACCTTGGGCGCCTGGAGCACGTTCGATCGCTGGTCGCCCTGAGCGGCCGTGAGGAAGAGATAGACTTCCAGGTCGCTCAGGAACGCGATGCCGAACGTACCGCCGGCCCCTTGCTGGTAACTGCGAAGGTTGAGCCAGGCTAGGCCGTCGGCCCCGTGTACGGCAGGTCGAGATTCGGCGAGAAGTTCGCCAGACCGCCACCCTGCGTGCCGACGATGATCGGCGTGTTGTTCCCGTAGCGCGTGGTCGCGAATCGGGTTGACGAGGTACACGGGCTGTTCCGTGACACGCTGCCGGTCGATCCGCCGGTTGAGCTGCCGCCGGCAGTCGCCACCGCCGCCGCCTGCGGCTGCCGCCGGCAGTCGCCGCCGCCGCCCGTCGTGCCGCCGCCCGCCGCCTGTCGTGCCGCCGCTGGTCCCGCCGGTTGTGCCGCCGCCTGTCGATGTCCCGCTGCCCGCCGCCCGTGCCCGTCGAGGTGCTCGAGCCCGTGATCGTTCCGGTCGTGAGACCCGGAATCGGGAAGAGCGACGTCGTCGGGTTCGGAACCGCGAAGGTCGTGTGCTTTGCCGACAGTGTCGGACTGGATCTGGAAGTCGAAGTCGACACCGATGTGCTCGAAGAACGTGTCGCTGAACGGTGATGAACCGCACTTCGACCGAGACTTGCAAGATCCTGGAGCCGCCGGAGCTGCCGCAGCAGGTCGGCGACTTGCTCGTGCACCTCGGCGGTGTGCTTGATGATCAAGCTGATGCTGAGGAAGAACGGCACGATCGCACCGGGCTGCCGCTGCGGTGTCGATGCCCCCCTGCGTCGCCGCCGAAACCGCCGCCCATGCCGTAAGCCGGCGGCACCTCGTGCCCGTAGCCGTCCTGGATGTTCCAGGTGCCCGGCGCGATCGAGGTCGTGATCAACTGGATGATCGGCATCAGGTCGACCATCGGCCGTTCGCCCTTGGCCACTCCCTGCCCGTTCGCCACACGGCTGAACCGCGGGTCGCCGGCGGCGAAGGCACCCGCGGTCTGAATCCCGTTGATGTCGGTCTCGGCGCGGCTCTGTTGCGGGTCGAGCGCCATGACGTTGTGTGGAGGCACGGTGTCTGCCCGCCGCGATCGGGCGGCATGACCAGGTCGCCCGACGTAGTAGGTCTTGGGATAGGTCTGCGATTGCATCCGTCTGCGGGCTGGTGATCAGAACGACCTCATCCTCAACCTGTAGGTCAGCCCCAGCGGCCTGAGCAAGAGCTTGAGCACGCTCTTGAGCGGCATCTGAGTTGACCTGCAAGCTGACCGGCGACAGGAAGTCAGCCCTTCCTCGCCCAGCGCCTTCGGGTCGAGAACGATGTTCAGACCCGTGTAGTTCTGCAGGAACGTGATCGCCTCGCGACAGCGGCTGCTTGTCCATGTTGATCGAGACCCGATCCTTCAGCTTGGCCTCGATCGCCAGCGACGTGCGGGTCTTTCTTGGGCTCGAGCTTGGCGTTCATCTCGAGCCGGTCGCGGGTCAGGTCCTTGAAGTTCTTGGGCATACTCGATGTCGCGGAGCTGGACTTCGGGGTCCATGATCGACGCTATGTCGACTTCCTGGAACGCGGTGGCGATTGCCGTTCTTCCTTGTCGGCGTTATGTTCTGCATGTCGGTCTTGAATCGCCGCTCGGTCTTCGGCCTTGTAGACCAGAATGGATAGCGGCCAGCTCGTTGGGGTCGACTTCCATGGGCCCGCTTCGCCAGGGCTTCGCACTCGATGTACTTGCCCTCGGCGTAGGCGGTCATGGCCTTGTCCATCAGGTCCTTCAGCTTGGCTTTCTTGGCCTTGTCCGCCTCCAGGATCCGCAGCCGCTTCATCTCGATTTCCGTGCGGAGCTGCTTGTCGGCCATCTTCCGCTCGAACTCGACCTTGTCCTTCTTGGCGATCTCGATGGCCACCTCGAGCCGCCGGATCATCGGTCGTGTCAGGTCGGGCGAAAGGCCCGGCGGCCTGTACGGCCTGGATCGTCTGCTCGTAGAGCGCGATCGCCTTGTCGGGATCGGTCTCGTGCAGTCGGCGGCCCTTCACCGATCTTGGTGCCGACCTCGGCATTGAGCTTCTGGGCGGCCAAGGCCTCGGCGTCCTGGGCATTCCGGGTCGTCGACTTGCCGTCGGGCTTGCGCCTTGTCGTCGGAGAGCTTCGCCAGCAGGCCATCGACCTTCGCCCGCAGGCTCTCATCGAGCGAGTCACCCGCGGCCGCGACCTCGGTGAGAAGGATCCGCGCCCGTGGCGTTATCACCGGAGCGGAGCGCCGCCAGGGCCGTCTCGTAGAGGCTCAAGGCACCCCCTTGCTCGGCGAGCTTGGCCTGGGCGATCAGCTCGTCGGCCTGGGCTTCAACGCCGAACTTCCCGTCCTTGGCTTGCACGGCGAGCTGCTTGGCCGCCTGGTAGTTGCCGTTCTTGAACAGCGCCTGGGCTTCGTCGAGCAGTTGCTTGCCCCGGTTCGCCGCAGGAGCGGCGCTCGCCAGCCACGCCGGCAGGCGGCAGCCGGCCGCCTCCGCAGGCGGCCCGCAGCCCCGGCCGGCCGGTGCGGCCTGCGCGATCGGAGCCGCCTCCGCCGGCGGGCCTGCTTGCTCGAGCGCGGGGTCCTTGGGCGCAGAAAGCTCAGGGCCGGGTTCAGTCGCCGAGATCTGTCTTACCGCCGGGTCGGCGGCCGGCCCAGCTCGATGCCCGCGGCACCCCGGCCGGGGCCGCGGTCGCCTCGACGGCGCTCAACCGGTCCGCCTCCACGAATTTCTTGGTCGCGGCGGCTTGATCGCCCTTCGCCAGCAGCTCGTCCGCTTCACGCTCGGCGACCAGGCTTCTCGAATCGCTCGCCGGCGGAGCTCCCCCCGACGCCATCGCCGGCACCGTCTGACTCTGGGCCGCACGAGCCATCGCGATATCGTGCAGCACCGACTCCGGCCGATCGGACGTGACCGACGGGACGACGTTCATCCGCTGCGCCTTCCGTGCCTTCGCTTCGGCCTCGTCCAGCTTGCCCAGCTTGAACGAGCTGACGCGATTCCTGCACCAGAACGTCGTAAACCGCCAGGCTCGATTGATCGCGTGCCGGCGTGTTGCGGATCTTGTCCCGCCGCCGCAGCGCACGGGCCGCCGCGGCAACCTTGTCCGGGTTGTCCTCGAATAGCCCGTACGAAAGCCCCCAGCCTTTGACATCAAGCGCGATCGCCTCGGCCTGCTCGAAATTCCGTTCACTGATGGCAGTCCGTGCCTCCCGCAGCTTGGCCTTGGCGGCCCGTCGGTCGTGCACCTCGATCGCAGAGCGCCGATCGGCTCGCGACTGCCTTGGGACGTGCTTTCTTGATCTCTTCACTCACTCTCGCGGGCGTGTCGTCGAACAGCCCCCACTTGACGTCCAGAGCGTCTGGCCTCGTCCGCCTTGTGCTGGGCCTCGTCGTAGTTACCCTGAATCATCTTCTCGCGAGCCTCGTGCAGCAGCCAGCGGGCACGTGCCCGCGTATCGACGCTCGGGCCAATCTGGTCCGGCCCCGCCGCACTCGACGGAATCGGTCCTTGGCGCGTCGCAGGCACGCCCGGCGGCGGCGTTGTCCGCGGGGCAGGGGCAACCGCTGCCGCCTCGACCGGTGCGCCTGGCGAGCCGGCCACTGGCTCCGCGGCCGCTACCGCCGCGCCCGCCACCGCGGCCCTCGCCTTGCCCAGCTCTTTCAGGTAGGCGTCGAGCGTCGTTGCTCGTCCGGCCGTCAGCATGTCCCGATAGCGATTCGGCGGCCTGCAGGTACTTGGCGGCCAGCTCGAGCTTGTTCACATCGCCGGAATTGAATAATCGCGACCCGGCTTCCAGGTATTTGATCGGGGGCGCCGGCGGCGGCTGTCGGGTCGCCGAGGTCGCGTCATCGGCGGCGGCCACCGCAGTGGCTGCCTCCGCATGCGCCCAGGATCAAGATGAGACTGACCGTTCTAAGCCTTCCCAACGCGACCTCCTTTCCGCCGCTCGCGACGACGGCCGTCGACGTCCCTGGCGACGGCCAATTTCTCGTCATCACAAGTGGGAGACGATTAGCCTATGCGGTTGATCGTACCAGTCCGCTCGGAGCGGATTGGCCGCTTCACCTGATCACCTGAAAGCTGGGCGAATTTGATATGTCGTCGCGATGTGGTGCACAGAGAATGGATAGAAGATGTGACGCTGTGTACCTGTACGGGTCCACAGCGGTCAAGGCGAATCCCCTTGCACCAATCGTTTCGTCCGATATCTGATCGGCAAAACGCCCTGTCAAACTTTGCCCACTCGTCGCACTGGTTAATTTCGGCATTTCCCGTGTCGATCGTTACAACTCGTAATCCCTTCACAAGACATTTTTTGAAACAATCCAGCAAAACCCCTCACCCGAAATAAAAGAACCCCCGATCGTTCGAGGGTTCTTCACTTTAACGTCATAATGGGCAAGATGAGTTATTACGCGTCAGCGCATTCCTCCTCCGCCACGCATACCGCCCATTCCTCCGCCCATCATGGACCCCATTCCCATTCCGGTGCTTCGCTCCCGCCTCTTGCCCGAGTCCTTGATCTCCTGCTTGTAGTTCGTGTCAATGTCCCGTCGGACTTCGTTCACCACGTCGTCCGCCTCGTTGTGCACGGCGACCGACCCATCATTCCGCAACAGTAGAACAATGGTGGGCCGTTCGATCGGCGGCCCGACGAGCCCGGCCGGTAAGTGCTGATACCCGCCCGTTTTCTTGTTGCCGACGATATCAAGCACGATCTGTCGGCTGTTGAAATCGATACTGCTGGTCTTGGGCCTGGTCCCGTCCGACGAGGGAATCGGCGCGAGCCCGGCTCGCCGATCACTTCGCCGGGACCCGCCGGGAAGTTACGCGTCACGGTCACACCGTCCGCCGGCCGGAACCGGATGACTTGGAACTTCACCTTCATGTCCGAGTTCAGGCTGGGGGGATCGCTGCTGATGGCGTAGGGCATCACATCCGGCGGCATGTGCACTTCGTCCGTCGGGGGGTCGCACCACGGCCCACGCAGCGTCTTGACCTTGGTATCCGTTCCCGCGATCACGTCTTCGCGATTGAGATTCGGGTTGTAAACCACGATCCGCACCCGGTAGCGATAGCTGTTGTCGGCCTTCACGGTGAAGTCAAACGCACGAATCATCACCTTCTTCTCGTCGGTCTTCCAGTAGGTCCCCGCCGACTCGGTCGCGCCACCGCCGCCGAGTCAGTCCGCCGCCCCCCAGCGCACCGCCACGTCCGCGTCCGCCGCCGCTGCCCAACTGGTTCATCATGGCCCCCATCTGGGCCGAGTAGTCGGTGTCTCCTCCGCTCCGTGCACCCATCCCGGTTTGGCCGGCACCCATCATTCCGCCGCCCCGCATGCTGCCGAAGGCTCCCTGGCCCTGTTCCTTCGACTTGATCTCTCTCTTCTCCTTGGGCACCAGGGCGGCAACGTGCACTTTCTCCCAGAGCCCCGCCTTCAGGAATGGCAGTGGGTCGCACAGGGCCTCTGGCCGGACCGTCTCCGGAGTAAGCTCGTCTTCCTCGACTTCCGGCAAGTTGTCCAGGATTTTGAAGTTCTCCTTCGAATTAACCGCCTCCCAGCCCGACCAGCTCCCGTCCGGCTGCTTCGTCTGCCGCTCAAGATCGACGCGGGCATAATTGGGATGAGCGAACGCCGGGTTCTTGAGCGCCGCCCGGTAGTTGGCCACAAGCTTCGCGTGATCGAACACACCGGTGATCGCCACCCAGCGATGGCCCTTGGTCAGTTCTTTGAAGTGTTCCAGCTTCTCGGCAGCTTCTTCCTTGGCCTCTGCTGCGTCTTCACCCGCGCCGACCAGCTTTTTCTTCAGCCGGTTCTTCTCCGCCTCTAACGCCAACTGCTGTTCACGCGCGATCTCCTCCTTGCTCCTGGCTTTCTTCTGACTGCGGCCCGCCCGCCCATCATTCCGCCGCCCATCATTCCGCCGCGCACCTTCTTGCGACGCCGTCTCGTCGCCGTGTCCACCGGCTGCGTGCTCTTGCCGTCGTCCGGTATGCGGTTTCCTTCGCTATCGGTGTCAAAAATCAGGAAGCCCCCTCGCCCCGGGTAAGCGTAGATCTCGGAGGGCGCGATCAGCACCGGTGTCTCCCGAATCAAGCCAGCGCCCGGCTCGGTCGAGACCCACTCTCGCTCCGCCTTGTAGTTCGTCGGATCCAGCTCCGTCTTCACCTGGTCATCGACATCCTTGGCGAAACGGCTGTCCTTGATGTTCTTCGCTTCAAGGGTCTGGATGATCTTGTCCGTCTCCTCGTGACGATTCAAGTTGCTCTCGGACTGCTTGGTCTCCGCCTTGATCTTCTCGGGATCGGTGTTGATCGTCTCCTTCTTCGCGGCAACAAGATACAGAAGACGAATAACGCCGAAGCGATGGCGACGCCCAGCTTTTCGCCGTGCCGCAACCCGGCGTCCTTCAGCTTATCCGCGATCGCATTTGCATTGGCCATGCCGGCATCTCCTCGTCACGTGTACAGAACTCGGTAACAATCCAAAATCGATCAAGGCTTGGCTCCAGCGCCCTTGGCTGGGGCTGGATCCGGCTCAGCCTTCGTCGCAGGTGCCGCCGGCTTCGTCGCATCAGCCGGCTTGGCGGCATCGGCGCGGCCGCCCCCTTGGTGGTATCGGCGCCGCCGCCCCCTTGGTGGCATCCGGCGCGGCCGCCTTCGTCGCATCAGGTGCAGCTTCGGCCCCGCTGTCTTTCGCCTTGTCTGCTGCCTTGGTTTCCGCCCCACCAGCCTTGGCGGCGGCCGCATCCTTCGAATCCGGAGCAACGTCCGCTGGTGCCGTCTTGGTGGCATCCGCTTTCTCGGTGGCGGCGCCCGCCTTCCCTTGAGCGTCTGCCCCCTTGGCCGTCGCGTCATCAGCCGGCGGCGTCGCCCCCGCCGCGGCCTGACTCGTGCTCGGCTCAACGATCGCATCCGCCGGTGGCGGCGTGGAAGAAACGGCACTGCCCGTACACCTTCACCTGCACGATATCGAAGTAGGCGTCATCAGCACCGGGCCCTTGGCCGCGGCGATGTCCTTTTCCTTGTCCGCACGCGCTTTTGCGCGATCCTTACCTCGGTTGTCCGCCCCTTTCTTCGCCTTTGCCGTCGATCCCGATCCGCCCCCTCCAAAACTGGACATGTTGGCCATGTCGCCCATCATGCGCTGGTTCTGCGCTTGCGACGCCTGCATCTGCTGCATCTGGCTGAACATGCCGCCCATCCCGACCATGCCGCCCATGCCAGCGCCGCCCATGCGTCCTCCACCTCCCCCTGTGCCGAACAGCCCGAACGATGCCGCGGCATCTCCCTTCTCGGGCTTGGCGACTTTCATCAAGGGGCGCGAAAGCTCAAAGTCCTTCACCTGGATCGACATCGGCGAGTTCTCGAGCTCGACGAGAAAATCCTGCACGCGGTCCTGGTCGATCAGCACCGTGACGGCGAACGGCAGAACCTTGTATTTGTCGCTGTCTGACTTCACATAAAAGATCGTCTCCGGCCCCGCAGTCTGTGAGCCTCCTGCCCCGAACCCACCCATCGAGTCGCCGCCTCTTGACCGCCCGCTACCACCCGACGTCATCATGTTCGCGCCGCCTTTGCCGCCGCCAGGCGCCGCCATGTTGCCGCCACCGCCTTCGGCTGCGACCGGCTCCTCGCCCGGTGCATAGATTCCCTTCGATTCTTCAAGCGTCTCGTTCTTGGCCAGCGAGCGCTGGTCCTGTGCCCCCGGATCGCCGACATCCAGTTGCAGGATCTGCCGGATAACCGCCTGGTCCCATTTCTTCGCGTCCTTGTTCACGTCGGCGATCACCTTCAGCACGGTAAGCTGAATCCAGAGCCGTTCCTGAGCGGCCCAGATCTTGCCCAGATCGGGAAGATGGTCCTCATTGAACTGCGCCGGCAGCAGCAGGTCGCCTTCCGCAGGCGCCGCGACCACCCCTTCGCCGGTTTCGTAGTCGAATGGATCAAACGTCTTGTAGACCATGTCCACATAGCCCGGATACGCGTCGATGTAGTCCACAATGGCCAGCTCGATCGTCTTCGGGCTCACCTTTTCGGGCCACTTCGGTCCCCACGTCTGGAATCGTTCCTGCACGCCTTCGGGCCACGTCAAGAGCGGAGCCTGCCGGTCGTAAAGCGTGCGCCATGCGCTGAGCACATCGGCGGTGACCACCTTCGTCTTTGCTTCGACGATCGGCTTGTACTCCTTGGTGGGAATGCTCAGAGAGGAATACGTTTTCACTTCCTTCTCTGCAGCCAGGATCCCATCGATCTCTTTCTTGGCCTCCGCCTGCACCGGTCCGGAGCCGACCACGTAGGCGATGGTCGCGAACAGCGCCGCGATTCCGATGGAGATCCAGAACCGGTACTTGATCATCTGCCGCAAGACTTCCTTGGCAGTTTCCATTGCGTCGGTTTGAGAAGCCATGGTCGAGAGCACCTTCCGATGAGATAAGTGGTCGTGAACGGATCACGTGAACTATTTCGCTGCCGGACCGGCTGCCGCCTTGGGTGCTGCGGCACCGGCCCCTCCCGCAGGGGCGACCCCGGGCAAGCCCCCCGCCGGCGGTACGTTGCCCCCCGGCGCCTTCCGCGCATTCGCACCCGGTGCCGCCTTTTCAATCGCCGAATCGATCGCCTGTGACTTCTTGCGCGACTCCGCTTCAATGGTCTCCTCGATCTTCGCCGACCCGCTTTCTCCCGCGTACGCCTTCTCGGCTTCAGCTCAGCTTCTTTGCCTCGTCGTCAAGCCTCGTCTTGAGCTCCTCGGGTGTCTTCGGCAGCGACTCGGGCTTGATCGGTATCCACACGAATTGCAGCAGGAAATCGGTCCGGGTCAACAACTTCAGGTCCTTCTTGCTGATCTCGCACCGGTGTTCCGCCGATGGCTGCCGCCCCCGCCCATTCCCGCTCCCATCATTCCGCGGCCCATGGACGCGTTCATGCCTTTCATCATGTTGCTGCCTGCCCCGACCCCATGTTGATCTGGCCCGCCATGCCGCCCCCCATCATCGCGGCCCCGCCGCGATTGGTCGTCGGCCCAGCCATCCCGGTGCTGCCCGCACCTCCGCTTTCTCCGGCGGGAGCACTCGCCCGGTCGAGCAAGGGCACCGTGCTGCTGGCCAGGTTGTTGTTCTGCGATCCCTTCTCGGTCGTCCACTCTTTATCCGGCAGCAGCCACGCGACCGCGATGTGGTCGATCCCAAAAAGCCGCAGCGTCGGCACATTGAGCTTCGTGAGCACCTTGTCGGTGAGGAACTGATAGGGGCCGAATTCGATTCGGTTCGGGTCTTTCAGATCGAGCCCGCGCTGCTCTCGCGACGGATACGGATTGTAGTGGTGGCAGACGAGCTGGATCACCCAGCCCTCGCCGGTCGGCGGCGTCTTCGCGTCCGCCGGATGCATCAGTTTCAAGAACGTCGGGTCGATCTTGTCGAACCACTCGGCCTTCAAGTCGTTCCGCCACACCGGCTTGATGGCGTCGATGTGCACCGCGAGCTTCTCGAACGCGTCTCGGTCTTCGGGTTTTCCGGGTCAAGACCGTAATCCGCGACCGGGTCCGGGAAATACGCGCTGATCGTCTTCAAAAACTGCGGCCACATGGCCCGATCCGTCGGGTCGACGATCAGGGCGCTTTCCCTTCATTGTACTTGGCTTCGAACTCCGTCTTGGCCGCATCGAAAGCCTTCTTCTGCTCCGCGCCCACCTTGCTGACCGTCTTGGCCTGGTTGACCGCGTCCTTGAACTGCGGCGTGGTGACGCTTGCCAGCACCCGGAAATCACCCAGCGTGAACAGCAGAGTGAGCCCAAGCAGGATCAGCGCCGACGCAGCCAGCGCCCACGGCTTCTTGGCCCGGACGAGCCGAACCCGCTCGATCTCCGGCGGCAGCAGGTTGGTCCCCAGCGCCCTCGCGCGAGCCCTTGAACTCCCAGCCCGTACGCAACCGCGAACGAGGCAAGGTTGTCCTGGAATTGAGGGGCCGACTTGACTTCGTCCCCCACGAGCTTGTCGAATCCCTCGAGCTTGCCGACTTCGTTGCTCAGGTTCTGTTGCAGGAACTTCTGCAGGCCCGGTAGCTTGAAGCCGTTGCCCATGCCGACGATCTTCTTGATCTTGGCCGTACGGTTGATGCTCGAGTAGAAGCCGATCGACCGGTTGATCTCGCTGGCGAAATCGTTGAACACGCCGCGCATGGCCGTGAAGATCGCCCGGGGATCGGGTGCCTTGGTGGCGTTGCGCTTCAGGTGCTCGGCCTTGGCGAACGTGAGCTTCAGCTCCTTGGTGAGTGCCCGCGTGAAGTGATTGCCGCCGATCGGTACGTTTCGCTGCCAGATCCGGATGCCGTCCGTGATGATCAGGTCGGTATTGTCGGCCCCGATGTCCAAAAGCACCACCGAGTCCTTCGACCCGCTCCCCTTCAACTGGTCGAACGTGATGTAGTTATAAAGGGCGATCGGGCTCATCTGCACCATGTCGACCTCGATCCCCGCAACCGCAAACGGCAGGATCGCCCGGTTGATCTGGTCCCGCTTCATGGCAAAGAGGCCCACCTCCGCCATCGTGAAGTCTTCTTCGTTGACCTCCTCGTCCGTGCCGATCTGCTGGTATGCCCAGACCACCTCGTCGAGAGCGAACGGAATTTGCTGCTTGGCCTCGAACTTGACGATGTCCGGAATCCGCTTCTTCTCGACCGGCGGCAGCTTGATGAATTTCACCAGCCCCGATTGGCCCGGCACCGCGATCGCCACCTTGCAGCCCTTGAGGTCATTGCGGTCCGTGAACGTAGCCAGCGCCTCGCGCACCAGCTCGTCCGGGTCAGCGTCGGGCTGGCTCAGAATCTTGGGGTATTCGATGAAATCGAATGCCTCGGCCACCACTTGTTCGGGTGTCTCCCCCGGAACCAGCTTGATCGCCTTGAGGGCGGCCTGGCCGATGTCGATGGCCCATACGGCCTGTATCTTAGCCATGCGAACGTGCTCCTTTGCGGCATGTGCGACGGCAAACCGGGTGTGTGCCCGGTCGCACAGACGAAATCGCCTGATTCAATTCAGATCGCTCTGTTGTTGAGAGGAACGCAAGCGCTCAAGCTGCTAAAACTGTGAAAATCGGCGAGATTGTAACAACCTCACGTGGACTTCGGCGAGACCCCAAGTGGTCCCTGAGCCAAACCCGTCCGCTCGCAAGCCGGATCTAGCTTGCCGGCCGGCCTTTGTCGCCGAAGGACATCCTTAACCCTTTTGACGAGCCGGTTTCCCCAAAAGTTCCCCAAAAGGGGCCAGGGAATTCCCGGATGGTGCCCCGCGCGAAGTCGCCATGTAGATCAATCGCTTCTGCCGAACCAGTTGGCGCGATCGCTCTCGCCCGTGAAGTTTAACACACGCTCAGCCGCCGTCGAGATTTGACCGCATCTCACGGCCCCCTCCCATCGTGCGACGACATGGCTTCCCCGGCCTCAGCCGGCGCCGCCCCTCCATTCGTTACCCGCTGTTCCCTGGTCGGCGCATGCTCCCGCCCGCCGCCCTCCTTCGCCGCGCGCCTCCGCATCCACTCCCGCCGCCTCCGTTCCGTCTGCACCCGGCGCCACTCTGGTTGATTCTCGCTTGCAACAACCTGTTCCCGACCCGCACCTGACCGAACGACCTGGGGTGCCCCTTGGCCGCAATTTTCGCCCTGCCGCTCCGCGTCGCCCTCTGTTCGGCGCGGGTCTCTGACCCCGCCGTCCCCATGACCGAAGGTCTCCTCTTCGCCCCCGCCGTCCTCCTCCTCCGTTCGCTCCGACCCTGGGGCACCAAAAGCGTCGCCCTCCTCCGCCCGCCCCGATCTCCCGTCAGCGCCCACCAAGTTCGGGCTCCCTCGCTCGCCCCGATCGGCCATCACGCTCGCCGGGTCAGTTTCGTTTTGTATATTTGCCTTTTGTTGTTTCCCCGTAAGCAATAAGGAATCGACAGCGACGAGACCGACAACATCGAGATCACGCTTTCCGCGAACGACAAAACCCTCGTCCGCGTGCCCCTCTCGCCCCTCGTTGCGATGCTCCGCGTCGCAATGCTCCCCCTGCCGCTCCGCGGCGCCCTCTGTTCGGCGCGGGTCTCTGACCCCGCCGTCCCCATGACCGAAGGTCTCCTCTTCGCCCCCGCCGTCCTCCTCCTCCGTTCGCTCCGACCCTGGGGCACCAAAAGCGTCGCCCCCCTCCGCCCGCCCCGATCTCCCGTCAGCGCCCACCACGTTCTCCCCATGACCGAAGGTCTCCTCTTCGCCCCCGCCGTCCTCCTCCTCCGTTCGCTCCGACCCTGGGGCACCAAAAGCGTCGCCCTCCTCCGCCCGCCCCGATCTCCCGTCAGCGCCCACCAAGTTCGGGCTCCCTCGCTCGCCCCGATCGGCCATCACGCTCGCCGGGTCAGTTTCGTTTTGTATATTTGCCTTTTGTTGTTTCCCCGTAAGCACTAAGGAATCGACAGCGACGAGACCGACAACATCGAGATCACGCTTTCCGCGAACGACAAAACCCTCGTCCGCGTGCCCCTCTCGCCCCTCGTTGCGATGCTCCGCGTCGCAATGCTCCCCCTGCCGCTCCGCGTCGCCCTCTGTTCGGCGCGGGTCTCTGACCCCGCCGTCCCCATGACCGAAGGTCTCCTCTTCGCCCCCGCCGTCCTCCTCCTCCGTTCGCTCCGACCCTGGGGCACCAAAAGCGTCGCCCTCCTCCGCCCGCCCCGATCTCCCGTCAGCGCCCACCAAGTTCGGGCTCCCTCGCTCGCCCCGATCGACCATCACGCTCGCCGGGTCAGTTTCGTTTTGTATATTTGCCTTTTCTTCTTTCCCCATAAGCAATAAGGAATCGTCAGCGACGAGACCGACAACATCGAGATCACGCACTCCGCGAACGACAAAACCCTCGTCCGCGTGCCCCTCTCGCCCCTCGTTTCGATGCACCGCGTCGCAATGCTCCGCCTGCCGCTCCGCGGCGCCCTCTGTTCGGCGCGGGTCTCTGACCCCGCCGTCCCCATGACCGAAGGTCTCCTCTTCGCCCCCGCCGTCCTCCTCCTCCGTTCGCTCCGACCCTGGGGCACCAAAAGCGTCGCCCCCCTCCGCCCGCCCCGATCTCCCGTCAGCGCCCACCACGTTCTCCCCATGACCGAAGGTCTCCTCTTCGCCCCCGCCGTCCTCCTCCTCCGTTCGCTCCGACACTGGGGCACCAAAAGCGTCGCCCCCCTCCGCCCGCCCCGATCTCCCGTCAGCGCCCACCAAGTTCGGGCTCCCTCGCTCGCCCCGATCGACCATCACGCTCGCCGGGTCAGTTTCGTTTTGTATATTTGCCTTTTCTTCTTTCCCCATAAGCAATAAGGAATCGCCAGCGACGAGACCGACAACATCGAGATCACGCTTTCCGCGAACGACAAAACCCTCGTCCGCGTGCCCCTCTCGCCCCTCGTTGCGATGCACCGCGTCGCAATGCTCCCCCTGCCGCTCCGCGGCGCCCTCTGTTCGGCGCGGGTCTCTGACCCCGCCGTCCCCATGACCGAAGGTCTCCTCTTCGCCCCCGCCGTCCTCCTCCTCCGTTCGCTCCGACCCTGGGGCACCAAAAGCGTCGCCCCCCTCCGCCCGCCCCGATCTCCCGTCAGCGCCCACCACGTTCGGGCTCCCTCGCTCGCCCCGATCGGCCATCACGCTCGCCGGGTCAGTTTCGTTTTGTATATTTGCCTTTTGTTGTTTCCCTGTAAGCACTAAGGAATCGACAGCGACGAGACCGACAACATCGAGATCACGCATTCCGCGAACGACAAAACCCTCGTCCGCGTGCCCCTCTCGCCCCTCGTTGCGATGCTCCGCGTCGCAATGCTCCCCCTGCCGCTCCGCGGCGCCCCGGCCGTCGCTCACAATCGCCCCCTCGTTGCGATGCTCCGCGTCGCAATGCTCCCCCCGCCGCTCCGCGGCGCCCTCTGTTCGGCGCGGGTCTCTGACCCCGCCGTCCCCATGACCGAAGGTCTCCTCTTCGCCCCCGCCGTCCTCCTCCTCCGTTCGCTCCGACACTGGGGCACCAAAGGCGTCGCCCCCCTCCGCCCGCCCCGATCTCCCGTCAGCGCCCACCTCGTCCGGACCCCCTCCCTGGCCCCCGTTCACGATCACGCTCGCCGGGTCAGTTTCGTTTTGTATATTTGCCTTTTCTTCTTTCCCCATAAGCAATAAGGACTCGTCAGCGACGAGACCGACAACATCGAGATCACGCACTCCGCGATCGACAAAACCCTCGTCCGCGTGCCCCTCTCGCCCCTCGTTGCGATGCTCCGCGTCGCAATGCTCCCCCTGCCGCTCCGCGAGCATATGTTCGTACAGTTGCCGTCCATGCTTGGCCTTGTACCGGGCCAGTCCCTCCTCGACGTTGCCGTCGTAGTCCACGGCTTCGCGAACCGTCCCGTGCTCGTCCAAAACGAGCAACGAATACATCGATGCCTTGGTGCGTCGTACTTTGTCTTTCCTCGATTCTCGCTCCTTTCTCGTCGTCCCCCACCCTTCCGCCTCATAGCGGTGTCTTCTGTCGATGGTGTCGAGGTTCCGGAGCATCAGCCGGTTGCAGCTCCCCATATGACGCTGGAGTTGTTCGACCGACTTCATCCCCTGGTCGCTCGGCATATCGGTATCGATCTCATCGACGAAGTCCGCGACTTCCCCGTGCTCGGCTTCCAGCCTCCGCAGCCGCTCGATGGCTTTATCCACGATCGCCAGCAACGCAGCCCGTCCAGTCGCGGCATCGGCGGGCGTGATCGCTTCCAGCTCGGCTCGCGCGAGCTCCGCCATCGTGTTCTCCTCTTGATTTTCGTGAATCTCGCACCGTAGCTCGTGAAAGGCATCACCGTAATTCGGAGAGAGCGCATGGCTCGCGAGGAACACCAGGGCGACCTCCTTATCGTGGATGGCATCAAGAGGCTGTTTGCCGAGCAATCGCACACATCGGAATTTCTGGCACGAAATCCACCCCGATTCAGACTCATTCTCAAGCGGTTCTCGCAGCTCGCCAAAGCGTTTCAAAAGCCAGCGACGTCCGTCGCGCGTTGCCTCAAGCTGGAGCACGATCTTTTCCGGATCATGAGGGTCTTCGGCTTCCTTCGACGACGAGGTCCGCGGCTGCCCGTTCTCATATTCATCTCCCGACGGATAGAGCGCCTCCGGCCCGCGGCGGTCAAAGAGCAATCGCTTGCCGAGCCCCACCACGTCCAGCGCCGCGCGAAGTGTATCGGCCTGCGGTCGTGTCACAATGTCGCGCGTCACCTTGGTGACTTGGAGCCGGTTGGCCCGCTTCGCCTGCCAGAACGCCATCGCCGCCATCTCGGCCAGATCGTGCTCGACCTCGTCCCGAGTCTCATAACCCGTCTTGTACCGATCGATCTTCGCCTGAAGAGCCTCCGGATCCTCACCCGGCAAAACCGGCGTCTTCGCCGTGAGCCCATGCTTGATAGCATTCAAACGTGAGGCGCTGCCGATTTTTGGTGAACCGCAACCATCGTCCGCATTAACCAAATTCGCACCGTGCAAGCTCATAGCCATAACCCTGTTCACGCGCCGCCCATCGTTGGTCGATCAGGAACGCCCCAGCACGAACAACCGTGCGAAGGGACCCAGCATCCCTAATCTTCCATCGTTCATCCAGAGTATGGGATATATAACCCGAGTTTGCAAATCCGATCCCGGTATCCGAATGAGCGGCCACCGGCAAACTCGGCACGATCGTCACGACCGTGCGCGTGTCAACTCCGGGGAACCCCGCCTGATCGACGCGCCGCTTCGCCGCTCCGCCCTCCCCCCGTCCTCCGCCCTCCCGCTAGGAATAGTGAACAACCAGGGCGACTCGCACTGCCACTTCATCGTGTCCCAGAGCCTCCCCATGGCCGCCACCGCTGATCGCCACCTCCTCCTAGGATTGCTCGCACCTCAGACGGGTATCATCGACCAGAGCCAGCTCGTGGCCGCGTTTCACGCGTGGTCGCTCGATAAGATGCGGAATACCGACCATAGGTTTCCGTGTTGCTTGGCTTACCTAGCCGCATTACAGTAGATTTGTGTCAAGCGAGCCGATCAATCCGCACCAGGTATTCCGGTCCCGAGTCCCGGTCGGTACCTCACTGGTAGTCGTCTTTGTGCCAAGCAAAGATCGGGACGACAAGCCGATCGACCAGAGTCGTTGGGTGGATGAGGTGCTTTCGACGCTCGGCCGGCTCTTCCGAGGTGCGACCGCGTACCCGCAGGGCCGGGGCGTGTGGCGCGATGACGAGCGGGGCGGAGCACTGATCACCGAGGAGCCCGTCATTGTGTTCTCCTATGTGTCTGAACAAGATCTTACTTCCGAAGCGTTGTCCGAGTTGTACCACACCCTGAGCCGCATGGGCCGGCAGACAAACCAGGGCGAAATTGGAGTCGTGATAGACGGCAAGTACTACGGAATCACCGAGTACGCAGAGGACTAAACATGCTGACGGAAGAACAAATCCGCGAGTCCTTGCACGCCGGCCGAGTCATTCCTCTCCGGGTGGCCAATCCTCACGGACCGTTGGGCTTGGAGCAACTAGCTGCAGCCGTGTTGCACCACGCCGGCCAGCCTGGGCAACTGACCGACCAGCCCCGCGTGCGCCGCCCCATCGAACTACCGGCTGAGACTTGGCAGAAACTCGACGACCTTGCCGCGGCGACGGGTCGTACGGCTTCCGCGCATCTTTCGGCATCGCAACTGGCCGCCGTGATTATCGAACAAGCGGTCGCTAATCTCTCGCAGTGACGACAATCGAATTCCGCGATTCCGCCGGAAAAAAGGTGTCAGACACCTTTCCCCGCTGGCCTCGCAAAAAGGTGTCAGGAACCTTTCCTCACTGAAGTTCAGTTCGTGGGATGGGTGCCCGTGCCGGACCGAGTGTGCGACAAAATGGCGGCGACGGCGATCGGACCAATCTCCTGCCCCCCGATTGTGACCCAAGACTGGTCCGCTGCGCCCAGCACGCGCCGCTGGCCGTATCCGGCGGGACCGGGTCCGGTGTAACGCGCTCGGTGATGCCTGTGACGCTCAAGTGCGGAAGCGAAGCCCATCTCTCCTGACACCATTCATACTCGTTTCCCAGCATGTCGAATAATCCCAGGTCGTTTGGGAACAGGCTCCCGCACATCCAGGCGCGCTCAGCACTGTTGGCTCGATACCACGCATAAGCCTTGAGCAGCTTATTCGAGTGACCGTAGTACCGGCTGGTGACCGCACCGGCTCGGCAGGCGTATTCCCATTCCGCCTCAGTAGGCAGCCGGTAGCCGGTGCGATCGAGCACGTTGGCGGGAATCGTCATCCCCTCGCCGTAAGCCCCGTCCTCATTGGGGATGTAGCACCACTGGTCGCTCGGCAATCCCTCCTCCTGGCTCAGCCAGTTGCAGTAGTGTGCCGCAATGAACCAGGTGAACCCGATCATGGGACCGCCCTGATCGGGATTCGAGTTGCTCGGAGAGCTGTGCCAAGCTGGTAACGGTTGCCCACATGCATCAAGAACCGCTGGAATTGCTCGATCGTCACCTCCTTGACGGCGATGCCGAATCGGCGAGGGATTCGCATCCGCCTGGGGGGCTCGTCAGGCGTCCGTTCCGTATCGGCCGGCGGAGAGCCCATCAGGAACTCGACCGGTCCCTCGATCACCGCGAACGTCTGCCCTTGGCGGTTCACAAACCAGCGGTGGTCTTTCGGTGCGCTGCCCTTGATCAACTCCTCATCCAGTGCCTTGAGGTTCTGCTGCTGCCCCCACTTCCGCAGGGTCCATTCCGCCGCTCCGTGAATGCCGCTGTCGGGGTCGTTGCGATACAGATCCAGCAGCTTGTCGATAACAGGTTTCCGTTCTTCGGCTGAGAAACTGTCCACCGAGAATTTCCCCAGCGCCAGGACGAGCGCCCGTAGCGTCGAGGTCTCGGCCTGGAACAGCACAGCGTCCATTAACTGTTGCCCTTGGGCGGGCGCCGGCTTGGCGTTGGGCTTGATCCGGCAGAATTCATCAGCGATCAGTTTCCGGTCGGCACCCAGGGGCTCGAGCCAGTTTATGATGAAGCTCCGCAGTCGGGGGTCGGCACTATGCCGCAGCAACGGCAAAAGCTCCTCGGCTTTCCCCAGCCCGAAGAGAGCAATCGCTGCCCGCGCCTGGCGCTCCGCCAGGCGGTCCTTTAATTCCTCGCTCCTCACCGGGCGGTGCCAGATTGCGGCAGTCAAGAGCGGTCCCGCCGGATTGCTTCGAGCCACCGACCATGATACCGGGCGATAACCCCGAGCGATGAGCTCGCGGCCCTTCCTCAATTGCTCGGCGGGATCAACACCGTAGATCGGGGTTGCCTCGACTTCCGCATCACTGCCCCACACAGAAGCATAGCGGCGGTCAGGGTGACCAGCCTTCCAGATCTCGGCGTAAGCTGGGTCGTTTCGGATCGGGTCGAGGTCGGATTCGTCATTCATCGTTGCAAAATCGGCGTCGTCGCTCTCGACGGCTTCCCTGAGCAATTGGAGGCATCTGTCCGCGAGTTGACGACCCTTCGCTGTGTTCGAATGGGAAACGGCGCGTGATGCCAGTGAATAAGCACGGGCGGCGTCATACCGCAGTCCTGCATCCTTGGGTTGCTTCGCGATCGCCGCTTCCAATGTCGCGAATGCCGTGTCTGCACCCTCACCCAGTTCCGCTGCCACGACAGCGGCAAGGTACAGCTTGGCACGCTCCGGTCTATCTCCCCTCTGAAACTTTGCCAGTTCGCTGAGCGCGTCTTGCTTCCTGCCCAGACGGGCTAGTGCGATGACCTTGTACTGTTTGGCAAAATCGGCATCGGGGTTCTTACCGATCACGAACTGAAGGTCATCGAGTGCTCTCTGATTCTCTCCCAGCCCTAAGTTCGCCATCGCCCGAAACCATCGTTCATCGAGATCATCAGGCCTGTTCTTGAGCTTTTTCTCGGCATTCTTCCTCGAACTCCGTGGCGAGCGGGGCTATCAGCTTGGCTCGTACGGGACGCAGCGTCTTGATCCAGCGTTCGAGCAGCAGGGAATTGGCCCAGGCCAACGACCGAGCAACTTTTGGGCTTTCTGCATCCCACCTCGAGTCATGCGGGTCGTAGACCGCCGGCTGAACAGGTAGCGAACCTGCGAGGGATCAGTCGGAAGGAGGGCAAGGCTGGCGTGGAGCTTCTGGCGCGGATCACTGGCCTTTTGTACCGAGCTCACGAGATGTCGATTAGCCCAACGCCGGTAGCCCGAGAGTTGTTCAACGATCGCAGGCACCTTGGGTGTGTTCCTCCGCAGATGCTTTGGTTGTATGGGCTACTCGAGTATCCTTGTCGCATAACGAACAACTCAATCTAGCCCGCCGCGGCGCCCATAGCACAGAGAAGCCTCATGAAACTCGAAGGCGGCGAACGCCTCGTGCTCAAGATTCTCCTCGACTTGCAAGGAGATTCGACCGATTACGTCGACGACGCCCGACTTGCCTCCGCCACGAAGATGATCGTGCAGGATGTGCGTGACTGGCTGGAGACACTCGAAGGCAAGGGGTTCGTCGAGCGGGCTCGGGTGACAGCCGGGTTCACCGCCTACGTGACGGCGAAAGGCAAACAGGTACTGAGGCTGACCGAGCCGATTCCGGGTCCGGCACGTCCGGGTAAAGACCCCGGCGTTCAGCCAAGATCCGTTCCGGTGTCCGGCGCTCCTCCCGCTCCCGTCAGCAATCCTGGCCAGATCATCTCTGCGATCGACACCGCTCGAGCTTCCTCGGCTGCAGTCAGCACACCAGCCGCCCCGATCCGCCTCTTTTACTCCTACTCCCACAAGGCCGAGGAGCTGCGAGATCAGCTCGAGGAGTCCCTGGCGCTCCTGAAACGGCTGGGGCTCATCGCCGGCTGGCACGACCGGAAGATCGGGGCGGGCGAGGAATGGAAAGTGGCGATTGACAGGAACCTCGAGCACGCTCAGGTCATCCTCCTTCTGGTCAGCGCCTCGTTCCTCGCCTCGGATTACTGCTGGGACATGGAAACCAAGCGTGGAATCGAGCCGCCACGACCAGGGCCAAGCGATTGTGATCCCAATCATTCTCAGACCCTGCGACTGGCACGGCGCTCCGTTCGGCAAGCTCCAGGCGCTGCCCAGGGACGGCAAGCCAATCACGTCCTGGCAAAATCGGGATGAAGCTTGGACCGACGTAGCCCTGGGGCTTCGACGGGCCGTGGAGGCGATGAGGGGTCCTTCTGCATGAAAAAGGTGTCAGGAACCTTTCCTCGCTGAAGTTCAGTTCGTGGGATGCGTGCCCGTGCCGGAGCGAGTCTGCGACAAAATGACGGCGACGGCGATCGGACCAATCTCCTGGCCGCCGACTGTGACCCACGCCTGGTCGTTTGGGCCCAGCACACGCCGCTGGCCGTACCCCGCGGGCCCGGGTTCCGTGTAGATTTCCAGTTGCCGGTCCACCAGATTGACGATCCAGTAAACCGGCACGCCCCCGCGAGCGTGCGCAAGCTGCTTTTCGCCGCGATCCCGATCGAGCGTCGTGTCCGCGAGGGGTCGTTACCTGGTGCCAGATTGGTATCCCGCGTGAGTGATGAAGCTGGTGCTACGACATTCTCCGTCCGTACGCGTAGCCGAACAACGCCATCATGCCGATGGCTAACATCGTGATCGTACCCGGCTCCGGAACAGCCGAGATCCCAATTTGCGTCCCCGCGGGCAGACTTCCGCTCGTAATCGAAAGCGTATCGGTGACACTGAGGCTGTTCTGGGTGTCGGGGCCCCACAAACTCACCTCGTTCGACGTGCCCTGGAAATAGAACCCAGCGGGGAGCGAGGAAGCCTGTTGGTCCAATGCGACTAAGAGAGCGCTGTTCACCTCGGCGAACGTCTCACTCGCCACAAAATTCACCGATGTCGAAATACTCCACCCATCACCGGCAAATGATTTTGTGATCGATCCGTTCGCACCTACCATTTGCCGGCCGAAGAAATAATTGATGATCTGCTGAATGATCGGGGGTGATGGCGGTGGTGGCACTGGTTTCGGTTTGGGTGGCTTTTTCTCTTTGTCAGCACCAAGTGTGTCGAACGCGCCTGCACTCTCGAAGATCTGACCAGAGGCGGTGTTGCTTATCGTCACCTGGTTTCCGTTCGCAATGGAACCGTTACCAATCGAGGCAGCCAGCGCCGTGGCCGCATCGGCAGCGGTTTCGCCGGCGCTGACGATTATCGACCCAGAATAGCCCCCTCCTCCACCTGTCAATGTTCCGGAACCTTGCGCCGTGTCGTTGGATCCGTTCCCGATACTCAGGATGACCGAGTCGGCTCGTGAAAAGGCGTTGAACGTGGCCAGAAGCATTCCGGCGCAAACGTGCAAGATCAATGGTCGGAATCGCATCCGATCGCTCCTTTTGTTGATCGTCGAGTTGTCCAAGAGTCAGGAAGGCAATGCATGCCGGCTATACACAAAAGCTCGGCGCTGCGGTTACTCGCGTCCACGAGGATTTCCGTTAGGCGGTGCCGGCTCGGAGTCAGACCTGCCGGCTCAGCCGTCAGACTTGCCGGTTCAAGTGAGAGCTGGTCCGTTATTCTTTCACTCGAGAAAAGTGGAAACGGTCGGTGGTGCTGGCTGCTAAGAGGCGTGGCCAGTCGCTTCGCCCGCGAATCTCGGCGACAAGAATGAACACAGTGACGGCTCTGAGTCGCGGATTGCTCAGGTCCTTCCAACACCCCCTACTCAACAGAGCGAGAGATTCGCCTCGAGCTAGAAACGGAAACCAAGAAAAACTTGCATTGCTTGCGACTGGCTATCCATCGCGGTATGACAACCTGACAAATCAGACAAAGACCGCGAGGCGCCCCCGAGGGCGACCGTGCGAGAAGGCGGAACGGAGGCAGCCTCGGCATTAGCAACTTCGCCGGCCTTGCCGAAAGCGGTTCATTCCGACACCGCAGTTCCACCTGAACGTGCAAGTCAGCGGTTCCGCCTCTGAGTCGCGGCCCGATCGACTCCTTCCTACACTCTTGGCCCAACAGAGCGAGAATAGGGTCTCGAAGCGGAACGGGAGACAACGCAATTAATCAACCCACAGCCTCATCTACCAGCTTTCCCCTTCTTGCGAAGCAAGATGAGGCCGAGCACGCCCGAGCTCATCAACACGACGGATGCAGGCTCGGGAACGGTGAACATGGAAATCCTGCTTTCGAAAACAAAGCTGTTGGCAGTTACTTGATCGGCGGGCACAATCCAACCGTTGTCTGACTCCAAGCCGGTGCGCGGAGGATCGAAACGGTTGCCCGCGAAGACGGTGTCCGAAGAGCCAGCAACGTAGTAATACTTATGATACTCCTTAAACGAGTAGTCGACTGGATCATCGGGATCCTGACCGTTCACCGTCATCGTTCCCGTACCGGCTTCTCCAGGAAACATGATTCGGTCGCCGCGGACCACGCCTGGGATCACGTAGTCGATCGAGGCGGTGTTGCTTCCCACATCCAGTGTGGCCTGGAGAGCGACCTGGAAAGTCCTTGCGGATGTATCTGTGATAGTGATCGTGCCGCTACCGCTCCAATTTTCGGTTCCATAGCTGCCAGCACTGGTCCAGGACACGGCGCCTGATGATGCGTAACTGGACAGGTCTCCCAGATAGGTTGCGCTAAGTGCCGTTCCCTGAAACATTCCGGAGAGTACGCCTGACCACGCGGTTGCGGTCCCGGTCGAGTCGTAATTCAGCGTTTGGCGGGGAAAGGGCTGCCCGGCGAAAATGCCGAGGAACATGGCGTCAGTATCAGTCGCGGTTGACTGGACGAGGATAGACGCCTCCATGGCGTTTAAGAGTCCGGCATTCGCCGCGCGAGTCAATGTCAACGTCATCAAAATGAACACGCATGCAACACGGGACACGAATCGGCTCATTGCGCGGTTCTGAAAGCACATGATGAATGTTTCCTAAGACGGCGTACTCTGGGGTCGCGTACAGAGTCAGCCCTGATCTCGCGTGGACCGGAGTCCGCCCTAACTGGGCCGGGCTCAGACGGGAGCCCGGTCAATAACGAACCCCAGCCCGACACCGGTGAAAACGATCCCGCGTCCCAGTCGCGGGCCGCTCAGCTCTCTCCTACACTCCCTACCCCGTAGAGCGAGAATCCCGCCCCAAGGCAGAAACGCACACAAAGAAAATTCTCGCCCTGCTTGCGACCGGCCATCCATCGCGATCCGATCACGCCACAAATCAGCCAAAGACGGCGAGGTCCGCCCGGGGGCGACCAAGCGAGCGGACCAAGCGTTGGCCCCTGACGACACATCCACGATCATCCAAGGTTGTATCGATCGCCTGCGCGCGGCGACGAAGCGGCGCGCGGAGTTGCTGAGCTCCGCCAGTGAACGCCTGGCGCGGCTGGCCCGCAAGCTGCTCAAAGGGACGGAAACGAGGACGCAGGTCTTTTTTCCGCGGCTCAAAGCCTCGTCCCGTTCGTCCGCTCGACCCTGTGGTCGATCCGTAATGATCCGATGAAGCACGTGGAACCGGGAGTTCTCGCAGTCCACCTCTGCGCCCTGGCGCCCACGCGGCCTGTTCACCGCCGAACCCGCGGAGCGATCAAACGATGTATCCTTTACGCCCTTCTTTTCGCCGCCAACGCCACCAAGCCGAGGAGGCCGGGGCCCAGCAGCACCAGCGAGGAGGGCTCTGGAACGCCTGCGATACTGATCGCGCTCGTCAAGTTGAACACACCTGGAGGAGGGATAGTGGTCGTTGTATTAACGACATCCCCGAAAGGTTCACCAGGCAACGGGGAACGCTCACGATCCCTTATGATATCAGACTTTATCCAGTGATTGGGATCATTTTGATCTTGCCTATACGAATACTTTGGCACCGCCTGGAGGGCTATACCGTCCAGAATCATTGTCCCCGTTCCAACTTCCCCATTAGTCAAATCACCATACATGATTGTCCCGTCTGGGAGAACCGTGCCAGGGATCACATAATTGATCGAGGCTGTGTTTGTTCCGACAGCGAGGGAAGCGACAAAGCCAACCTGAAACGTCGACGAGGACGTATCCGTGATCGTGGCGTTGCCGCTGCCGCTCCAACTCTCGCCCCCGTAAGTGCCCGCACTCGTCCAGGTGACCACGCCTGATGATGAGTAACTGGACGTGTCGCCCGCATAGTTTACGCTGAGTGGCGTACCAAGGTACGGCCCGGAAAGTACGCCTGACCATGAGGTTGTCGTCGGAGTGGTCGAGACGTAATTCAGAGTCTCTGCCGACTGGGGGAACCCGGCAAAAAAGCCGAGGAACATGGCGTCAGTATCGGTCGATGTCGACTGGACGAGAACAGCCGCGTCCTGGGAATTCAAGAGCCCCGCACACGCCACGCCGGGGCCATTCATCGCAATCAGGATCGTCACGCAAGCGGGCCAGAACAAGCGCGGACTCATCACACGGCTCCGCCACCACGACGACCAACGCTGGCACCGAAGCATTGCCGACCGACTGAAGGCATGACTAACTTGCCGATCCGCGACGTCCATCGCCTACCCCTCCTACTAATCGGCTTTGCACGATTCCGCGACCGCGGTTGGCGCGTGGCACTGCCTCGCCCGGCGGCCGGTGCTGGATGCCCGGCCGAATCGCCGTCCTGGAAACACTAAGAGTCATTCACCAAGGCGAGTCGCCCGATCTTCGCAGGGCCTGCTCCACTGCCGACAGCGCGTGGCGCTGCGAGAATCACGCTGCGACTCCGATGCCGACGCCAGGCATAGCAGACCAATCCCAAGCTGCCGACCGATAAGAGGATGAGAGAGGACGGCTCCGGGATACTGCTCGGTGTCACATCGAAGTGCAAATGCGTGTTTGGGGGAAATCCGGCGAAATCAATGTCGAAATAAGTGCCGCTGGGAATACCATGCCCGTTTGCTCCCTCATAGAAATGAATGTCCTGGTCGGTTCCCAGAGGGTAATATGTAAACCACGGCGGGGGGGGTCATTAAAGCTCAAACCCTCTATTCTCTCACCCTTGGTGTAGTCACGGTGAAGGTGAATAAGAAGGTCTCCGAAGACCGCGCCAGTGTCGTTGAAAAAGTCGTGAAGGTTAAGTACGCCGTGATCATCTGTTGTGCCGTCAAAGGTTAAGGGCGCGAACTTGGTAAACGTACGGAATGGATCCATGTGGGGATGCTCATCAGGCCCCAAGTCCACTTCCGGTTGGGGCGGCGGCGGCGGGCCCTGGCCACGCGCAGTCGTAGACAACAACGCTATCGTCGTGATCAAACTTAGCGCGAACGGAATCGAAAGCGATTGGCGTTTCATGTCCGTGAGTCTCCGATGCAAACATCTCGAATTCATCCGCGATCCCACGGCGTTCCGGGCGCGGACGGCACATGGCGAATTCGTATTCCGCTACAACCCAGCGCAGTGCATCTTTAAATGCAATCTCGCACCCACCAGTCGCCTGCCGCTCGAATCTATCCAACTCTCTCTATTCAAGAGAGCGAGAATCCCGACTCCAGGCAGAAACGCACACGAAGAAAAATCCCGCCCTCCTTGTGACCGGCCATCCATCGCGGTGTGATCGCGCCGCAACGCAGCCAAAGACGGCGCTGTCCACCGACGGGCGACCGAGCGATCGATCGAGAGGACCAAGCGTTGGTCCATGACGACACATCCACCATCATCCAGGGTTGTATCGATCGCCGCCGCACCGGCGACGAATCGGCGCGGCCGGAGTTGCTCAGCCGCGCCAGTGAACGGCTGGCGCAAACGGCCCGCAAGATGCTCAAACGCTACCCCGGCGTCGCCCGCTGGGAACAAGGCGACGACATCGCCTAGTACGCCCTCATCCGCCCGGAACGCGCCCTCCGCGCGGTCGCCCCGCCCACCGCTCTCCGCCGCGGGTTTCACTTACCAGCTTTCCCCTTCTTGCGAAGCAAGATGAGGCTGAACACGCCGAAGCCCATTAACACGACGGATGAAGGCTCGGGAACGGTGAACATGGAAATCCTGCTTTCGAAAACAAAGCTGTTGGCAGCTACTTGATCGGCGGGCACAATCCAATCGTTGTCTATCTCGGTACCGGTGCGCGGTGGCACAAAACGGTTGCCCTCGTAGACAGCGTCCGAAGAGCCAGCAACCGTGCGATTCTCGCGATGCTCATAATCATATGAGTAGTCGACTGGATCATTGGGATCCTGACCGTTCACCGTCACCGTTCCCGCACCGGCTTCTCCGGGAAACATGCCGCGGCATTGGGTGTGCACCACGTGGCGAACCTGGGCGGATGCCCGGCGCGATGAACCGATTTGATGCCGGGCTCCCTTCTCGAGCTCGACGCAACGTCGAGCCTCCGATCAACATTCCTCGTCGTTCGGCTGCCGACAATCCGAGCCGTTCGGCCAATAGAGGTTCGCGGCCCGCTTCCTGACTGGTCGATCATGTCTCTCATGCCGCGGCGCACGAACGCCCGGCCATGCGCGTCATCGCGGTCGACGAAGCCGGTCGCTTCAGCACGATGCGTGTCCTTGCGATTACTCTAACTCTACTAACGGCACGACGTCGGCACAGGCCACCCAGGCTGTGCTGGACGCCATCCAGCGGATTAATCCGACGATGCACCGTGATAACAGATCCTTCGTCGTAATGGTCCTAAAAAAACGCGACGGCTGTGCGTGTTCTGGTTTGCATTCGTATCTGGCCCAGTGTAGAGGCATCGGGTCAAGGCTATCGCCAGCCGCCGATCAACTCTGAGATAGGCGAGAATCAATACTGGGATGGCCGACGCGAACAGTATGAGACTCGATGGCTCGGGAACGACTTGCTGAGTGAATTGGCCCTGGACCTGATTGGGGTTCACCATGCTCCGATGGCCGGAGCCATGGTCAACGGGTGCCCAGATCGTCGGGGGACCATTCTGCGGAGCAAAATCCATGGAGATCATCCACTTTTCCAGGCCGAACGGAGGAACACGCTCGCCCTTATCAGTAATGCTCTTGCCTTCGAGATTGCTATTTTCCACCCCGACCTCCCCGGTGATCGTCCCCTTACTTACGAAATGGTCCCGGTCTTTCGGGTCGGGGTAGGTGATCTCGACTTTCGCGAGCAGGACGTGAAGCTTGCCGCTGGAATCAGTATAGTCACCATAGATGGAGACCAAGGGATCGCCGGTGATGTTGGCATCGCCAGTGATCTGGAACATGTTCGCGCCGATGAGCCCTGACGCCGAGTAGGTCCAGGTCGATTGCGTGGCGTCATACGTGGCTGATGTGGACGAGCTGAAAGAGAGGCCGCCAATTGACTGACCCGGGTCCGTCGAGAAGCTGAACGCCCCGGTGGAGTTATTGTAAGAATAAGAGTACGAGACTGTGTCGGATACGTTCCAGGTGTTGGCCGATTCGATCAGGAGCTGCTCCATGAGCTGGGTGTTCATCATTGTCTCCAGCGTGTAGGTCGGCCCGCCTAGGCTGGACGCGGTGACACCGAACGAGCCGAAACCGAATGCCAAAGCTAAGGTTGCGGACACAGTGAACTTTGATTGGCGCATCTCTTCTCTCCATCTGCGTGTCAAAAAGGTTGGGAACGCCTCTTCCGGCGATGTCGAATGGGCCTATGCTGGCAGCGCCGGCCCCGGACCAACGGATCTGATCCAATCGATGCCTCGTTGGCGGCACAAACGTCTCCGCCTGTGCCTACTCGAAAGGGCGTGATTTCTGCCTCGTGGCGGAAGCCGAGGCAAAAAAATCTTTGCATTGCTTCCGTCGGCAATCCCTGCCGAGAACCGTCCACGACGGGGGGGCTTTACGAGGATGCGGAGCGAGGGATGCCGCCGGGCTCGCCGCTCTCTCCGTTGATGCGATGGCGGCGACTTCGAAGCACCGATACGGCCAGTCCAGCCGCCCCGAAACCTGCGAGGACCAGCGAGCTGGGCTCGGGGACGGCTGTGGCTACGATTTGTCCGGTGAAGACGTAATCGATGTGCGCAGTGCTACCGGGTCCGTAGAATAGCCGACCGGGGAGGACGACATCGATTGGGATGACCATAGAACCGTTCGGGTAGACGACGATGGGTGGTGCATTTGTCGCGTCTTTAGCGGCCCACACGCCTGTATCGTCAGGGTGCCACGTAGAGAATCCGTAGGCGACTCCGAGTGTTGAGTCGAGCCAGTAATTGGCCGGGGTTGGCTGCGTCACTGACATGGACATCTGTGTGGGGTCGGCAGTCCCGTATGTCCCGTTTGAGAGTGGGATGGGGTCTGACGATATTGCGGACGCGAAGGTATAATTCAAAAATCCGGTGCCGAGCCCAAGCGCGGGGTTGAACTCCAACCCAAAGCTGGCTGTGGTGCCGCCGGTGCCGTTCGGGTCGGGGTTGGTAGCGCTGCCGCCTCCTGCGTCGGGCAAAAGGTTCATGGATTGATTGGCGTAATTGATAGTGGTATCGCCGCCGAAGGATATGGTCCCGCCGGCGATTGTCGCGCCTATAGTGCCAGATAGACTTGTCGTATCGGTTCCGGGTGCCTGTGCGATACTGATTTGTTGACTACCATGCCAGAGCGCGAGCTGCACATAGCTCTGGGTTGGGTCGATAGTGTAGATTACCTCTCCGGCGCTAGCCCGGCCAGCAATCGCCGAAACGGCGACCGCCACTAAGAGCAGCCTGAATGGCTTGGGAGTAAAGCACATAATAGGATGTATCCTTCTGCCAGCTACTAAAGTTGGACGGGCGCTCGGTCTAACGCTAACACCGGCGCGGCAACGCAGAAAACGATCCCGCCTTCCAGCCGCGGGTCGCTCATCTCTCTCCTGCACCCACTACATGACAGAGCGAGAATCCCGCCTCCAGGCAGAAACGACCACGAAGATAATTCACAGCTCGTTTGCAGCCGGCGATCCATCGCGGTATGATCACGCGACAACTCAACCAAAGACCGCGCTGTCCACCGACAAGAACAGCTCGATCGCCGCAACTCAGCATGCGCGTGAGATGCGAAACGGCGCTCACCCGCAGCCAGATTCAGATCGCTTCCTTGTGCACGTCCCTCTGAGAATCGGTGCAAGGGCAAGCATGCCCAGACCGAGCAACATGACGGACGACGGCTCGGGGACGCTCTGGATGATTACTGTAAAGCTGCCCGCTCCTCCGTTCATCCCGTTGACCTTGCCCACCGAATTGATTCTAAAATCGTGGCCCCCGCCATCGGGGTCCAAGCCCAACAGGTTGATAGGAGAGGTTCAGAAATCCCACACCACCTCGTCAGTTTTCAAACTATAATAATAAATCTTGTCGTTGATCCCGAATTCTGGCCCGACTGGGCGCCCGCCACGCGTGGCCCGCCCGCCCGCGAAACTATCCACGCCAAAATCGCCATTTCTGATGAAAGGTTTCAGTCTGCCAATCCACTCGAAGTCGAACGGCGCTACGACCGGTGGCGGCTCACCCACGGGTCCGGGCACGTCGATCAGTTCTTGGAACCGGAAAGGATCGCCGGTGATGGTCATGCTGGAAGCACCGCTCCAGTACGTGCCACCAATCGATCCATTCGTCGTGACGACCCATTCGCTCTTCGTGGCGTCATAGCACCCGGATGCGGTTAGACTCGCCGCCTGACCGAGATAGGTCGATCCGGGATTCAGGGCGAAGCTGAAGGTCTGGTTAGCAGCGTCCTGGGTGCTCGTGAAGCTCAGGGGTGAGGAGGCGTCGCCACCAAAATAGCGCCCGATAAACATCGCCTCGCTGCCTTCGGCATTCATCATGACCTCGGTGTTAGCCTCCCCGGGCAACAAACCGCCCGCGAGGGCCGGCCGGGGACCGGCCGCGAGGATCGTTAGTGCCGCGAACGAAAGGAGGATCGGCGTGCTGGCTGAACACAGCTGCTTCGCCATGGCGTGTTAGTCCTTCAAATCGGTCTTTCGCAACGTCGTGTTCGAATACAACACGGAAGCTCTGCTCGACTAACGCGCAGCGACGAGCAATTTCTTCCGCCGCGCCCGAGCCCTGAGCACTATCCAGACGCCGACCCCCGCGATGCCGCCGAGCATGGGAATGAATGACGTCGGCTCTGGTACGGCCGATCCCGAGATCAGACCGAATGTGCCCCGAGAGTTTGGGACGAAGGTGCTCCTCGAAGCGAAGGCAAATTCGTTGGAATCGATCTGGCTCAAACTGAATCCGATGGTTCCCGAATTGTACTGGAAGAGTTCCGGAGTCAGCCCGTCCGGAGTCGAAGAACCGAGGATCGAGAGCAGGCTCGATCCCTGCTCGAACCCGACCACACCGTTGGTAGTGAAGAACGGCGAGACGGACCCGAATAGCTGAGCGCGGTTACCCAGCGACTCGAGGTAGGAGGGCAACGCGAGGGAGTAGAACGCCGTTCCCACAGAGGGTGACTGAGGCGTCAGCAAAGGAATCTCCCTCCGGATGAACAAGTCGACGTCGCGGTCGAACTGGCCGGGCGGACTATCTGGCTTTACTACCGGGTTTTGATAGGCTCCAAGTCCGACTTGGCCCTTAGTACTCGTGTAGGAAACCACGGACCCAGTCGGGGGCGTCACAGTTCCCACAAGCTTGCCCTGTGAGTCGTAGACCTCAATATACAACCTCCCGTCCTTACCTTTGTACAACTTGTCTGTTTCGCCCTTGCCGGGTTCAACTATGGTGCCGTGATTACCACCCGGGACACCCGGATGCGGGTCTGGAAGGTCCGTTTGAAGCACTACACCGAGGTAAGTATCGGGATTGTCCTGGGCACAGAGCCGCGCCGGCGCCATCGCCGCGAGAAGGATCACCAGGCCCGCGAATACAGCACTCCACGATGGAACCGGGCAACGACGCATGGCTGGCGGACGGAAAGCGGGGCTCATCTCCGGGTGCGCGACGTTCATCGTCTACTCCTTCTGCTGGCTAATAAAATCCAATGGGTGCTCGGTCTAACACGCACCCCGGCGCGACAACGGTGAAAACGAGCCAGCCTCCGAGTAGCCGGCCGCTCAAGTCGCTCCGACACCGCCTACCCTCAAGAGCGAGAATCCCGCCCCGACGCAGAAACAGACACAAACAAAAATCTCACCCTGCTTGCGACCGGCCATCCATCGCGGTAGGATCGCGCGACAACTCAGCCAAAGACAGCGTTGTCCACCGACGGGCGACCGAGCGAGCGAAAGAGCGAGAGGACCAAGCCTTGGTCCGCGACGACACGTCCACCATCATCCAGAATTGTATAGATCGCCTGCGCACGGCGACGAATCAGCGCGCTCGGAGCTGTTGACCTGCGCCAGTGAACGCCTCGCGCGAATGGCCCGCAAGATGCTCAAAGGCTACCCCGGCGTTGCTCGCTGGGAACAAGGCGACGACATCGCCCAGAACGCCCTGATCCGCCTGGACCGCGCCCTCCGCGCGGTCGCCCCGCCGACCGCGCGCGACTTCTTCCGCCTGGCCGCTGCCGAGGTCCGCCGCGAGCTCATCGACTTGGCCCGGCACTACTACGGCCCGCGGGGGCTAGGGGCCCACCACTCGTCACACGCGGAGCACGCCGAATCGCCGGCGAATCGCGAAGCGAGAGGCGCGCCGGCGCCGGACACAACGAACGATCCGGGCAAGCTGGCAGCCTGGAGTGAGTTCCACAGCACCGTCGACTCCCTGGGCGAGTCCGACCGCGAGCTGTTCGACCTGCTCTGGTACCAGGGGCTCACCCAAGCCGACGCCGCTCGAGTCCTGGGAGTTACCGAACGAACAGTCAATAGTCGTTGGCTGGCGGCCCGGGTCCATCTCAGCGACACCCTTGGCGGTCACCTCCCGTTCTGATCAGAACACCCAGGAGCTCAATGACGATGCTCACCGCGCTGATCGAAGACCGACTCGGCGAATTGCTTCTGCGCTGGGACGAAGTGCGCCGCCACGGCTGCAACGAGAGTCCCAGCGAGTTATGCGCCGAGTACCCCGAGCTTGCCGGGGAGCTTGCCCGACGGATCGATGCCGTACGCAACGTCGATTCCGTCCTCGATATCGAGGACAAGTCGGATTCGTTCGAAACCTCGCGACCAGGATCCCAACGGCTCAAGCGCAAATCGCAAGCTACCCGATATCTGGCGCGCCTGGGCAGAATACCGGCCCGAACGTCACCACGCCCACGGCGGGCTGGGCCAGATCGTCATCGCCCACCAACAAGAGCTGGACCGCCCGGTCGCTCTCAAACGCATCCGCCCCGACCGGCTCCACGGCAAGGCCCGCAACCGGTTCCTCCGCGAGGCCGTCATCACCGCCAAGCTGCAACACCCCGGAATCGTTCCGATCTATGGCCTCGGCCACGACGACGACGGCCCCTTCTACACCATGCCCTTCATCCGGGGCCAGACGTTACTCGAGGCGCTCGAGGCATTCGAGCGCGACGATCCCGTGTGGCGCAACCCCGGCCCGTGCAGCCTCAAGTTTCGCGGCTTGCTCCAGCAGTTCGTCACAGTCTGCAACACGATGGCCTATGCTCACGACGAGGGGATCATCCACCGCGACTTGAAACCCTCGAACATCATGCTGGGCCCTTACGGCGAAGCCCTGGTCATGGACTGGGGCCTCGCCAAACCGTTCCACCGCGACGGTTCGCCCGCCGAGCCGCAAGACGAAGAAGAAGCCGCGCCATCCCCGAGCCCGTCGCCCGATGACCTGACGGCGACCGGAATCGTCCTGGGCACGCCGCAATACATGAGCCCTGAGCAAGCCAGGGGCCAGCCCGCCGGCCCCGCCAGCGACATCTTCAGCCTCGGCCTCATCCTCTACGCGATCCTGACCGGAAAATCGGCATTCGACGACGCCAACCCCCGAGGCGCGGCCGCGCTGATCGCCCTGCGCGAGCCGGCCGTGGTGCCGCCGCGACAGCGTGATCCGCGCCTGCCTCCAGCACTCGAAGCGATCTGCCTCAAGGCCCTGGCCGCCCGACCCCAGGAACGATATCCCTCAGCACGCATCCTGGCCGAAGACATCGCGAAATGGCTCGCCGATGAACCGGTCTCCGCCTGGCGCGAGCCCTGGCCCGTCCGGGCGCGGCGATGGGTAAAGCGGCACCGCACCGCCGTCGCGGCGACGGCTGCGGCTTGCACCGCAGCGCTCCTCCTGGGCGCCGTCAGCATGTACTCACATCAGCGACAGCTAAGGCAGGAGATCTCCGCGGCCGAGGCGGCCCTGGCCCGCGCCGAGCAAATCCGCAGCGACGCCCGGGCCGACTGGTCCGAGCGCCTTGACGCAAAGGCCTGGGATCGCGCCGATGCCCTCGCCTCCGACGCCGCAGACCGTGACAGCCCTCGGTTACCCTCTGGATTGCGCCGCCGGCTGCAAGCGCTCGCCGAGGGTACGAACGCCGAGGCCCTCGAAGCACGCCTCGATGCCGCACTTCTGAATGATCTGGCCGCGATCCGCGCCGCCAGAAACGATCCGTTCTACAACGCGGACTCGGAGTATGGCCTCGCGTTCGGGAAGCGAGGTCTGCCCCTGGACGCCGGAGTTCCCGCCACGACGGCCGCCATGCACCAGAGCCGGCCCCGACCGGTCGCCGTCCAGATCGCCTCGTATCTCGACGACTGGACTCTGCTCTTGAAAGGCAAGATTGACACCCGCGACCGCATGGATCGCATCACCGCGCTGGCTCGCACCCTCGACCCCGACCCTTGGCGCAACGCCCTCCGCGATGCCCTGTCGTTACCCGGCCGGGTGGAGCGGGACCACGCCTTCTTGCGCCTGGCCGCGGCCCCTGACGTATCGGCCCAGCCCTCCCCGACAATCACGCTGCTGGCCGCGGCTCTCCGCGAAGCCGGCCAGCCCCATGCGGCGATCAAGCTGCTCGAGCCGGCCCGATTCCGTCACCGCGACCCCTGGATCCACCAGGAGCTTGGCCTCTCCCTCCGCCTGGCGCGGCCGACTCGCGGTGATGCCGCATTGCGGGCATTCACCGCCGCGACGACGCTCCGGCCGGAGATGGGTCTCGAGCTGGCGAGAGAGTTGAGAGCCCGGGGTCAGACCGACGAAGCCATCTCCGTGCTCGCAGAAGTCGCCCGTCGTCAACCTGAGGCGCTAAACTTCTACACGTTGGGAGCGATGCTGTACGAAGTGGGACGCAACACCGAAGCTACGGAAATGTTCCATCGCGCCGTGGCATCAAGCCGCGCCCGCTTGAGCACCGGAATTGACGACTTCGAGACGCACAGACAGCTCGGCCTGTCCCTCGTGAAGGTCGAGGATTTCGCCGGCGCGATTCCGGAGCTCCGTGCGGCTATCCGCCTGAAGCCAGATTCCGCCGACGCCCACGACAACCTCGCCCGGGGCTTGCTCCTCTCGTTCGAGCGCTTCTCCGGCGACCTCACCGAGGCCGTCGCCGAGTGGCGCGAATCAGTCCGCCTTCAGCCTGGTGTGGCCAGGTATCGAGTCAACCTGGGTATCGCCCTCTATCGCGTGGGGGATCTCGCCGGGGCAAAAACGGAAGCGCGCCAGCAATTCGGCTCGAGCCCGACCTCGCGACCGCCCATGACGCCTTGTGCTTCCTTCTGTACGAGTCGGGTGATTGGAAGGGCGCCATCGCGGAGGCGCGCGAAGCGATCCGGATCAAGCCCGATTCTGCCCAGGCCCACTCCAACCTGGGCGACGCCCTGGGAAAGTCAGGTGACCTGGCTGGCGGCATCACTGAGCTCCGGGAGGCGATCCGCTTGAACCCCAACTACTTCCTCGCCCACGAAAACCTCGGCGAATTCCTCCTGGCTACGGGAGATCGCTCGGCGCCATTTCGGCATTCCGCGAAGCGATCCGCCTCAACCCCACCCGCCCTGACGCCCATTGCAAGCTCGGGCACTTACTCAAGGAGATGGGACGTTTTCGGGAAGCCCTCGCCTCCATGGAACGCGGTCACCAACTGGGTGCGCCGCTTCCTCACTGGAAACAGCCATCGGCCGGCTGGGTAGCGGAGTGCCAGCGCTTGGTCGAGCTCGAAAATGAGCGCTCCAACCGCGCCGCCCGATCGCCCGCCCAAGAGCTGCCCGACGACCCGTTCAAATAAAAAATGTCAGGAACCTGGGTGCCCTGACTCATGTCGCCTTGCCCAGTAGCCGGTCGTAATCGTCACGCACCACGAAATAGCACTCGCACGACCTGGCCTCCAAGCCTGCCCGATCCAGAATCGTGATCTGGCCCCGGTGCGATCGCACCAGCCCCGCTGCCTGCAGCGGCCGCAACGCGTCCGTCACACTCGCCCGGCGCGCACCCAGCATCAAAGCCAGGTACTCATGGGTCAGACGCAACTCGTCGGAACCCACCCGGTCGCGCGTCATCAATAACCAGCGACAGCATCGTTGAACCAGCCGGTGCAGCCCGTTGCACGCCACCGACTGCGACACCTGCGACACGAACGCAACGTGGTAGGCCGTCAGCAGCTCCCTGAGCGAATCATCGTTCGCTGCCTCTCGCTCCAGGATCCGTGTCGGGATCCGCAACCCACCGTCCTCGACCTGCACGATCATCCGGTGTGGCGACGTCATTCCACCAAAACCGTAATGCCCCACCACTCCCGCGTTGCCGATCGTGGCCACTTCGATCGCATTCCCATCCTCCATGACCGTGAGTGCCGACAGCACCGCGCCCATCGGGAAATAGGCGTACTCAACCACCCCGCGCGCCTCGTAAAGAACCTGGCCGCTTGACAAGGCGACCGGCTCGAGCAGCCGCTCCAGGCGGCTGTAACTGGCTGCCGGCAGCCGCGCCAGACATCGATTGCGCAGCGCAGCGCACTTCCTCCCCTTTTTGCCATCGCTAACCTGACCTTGCCGATCCAGTCCGGAAAAGGACCACCGATGGCAAGGGCCTGACCCACACCAGTCAGCCGATGTCAAAAAGGCGACGAATTCTCAGAGCGAAGCCACACCCTCCACGTGCCAGCACCCCGCCACGCGGCGCGTATCCAGCGCTTGCACAACAAAACGTCAATCCCGTTAATCCAATTATACAGAAAAAAGTCGCTCAGTTGGTACGGTTGCTAGCAGAAATCGATGCCTCAGGGAACAAATAATTCGGTGTTAAGCCTCTCCGCCCGCGTCATCGAGGATGTGTGTGGTATTTATCTATTTCACATGCGTGCGATCGCGCCGGAATTCGTCTGCGCCGGCGGTGATGTTCGCTGCCAATTGAGAGGTAAAAATGGACAGCGTCCTTGTCGTCGACGACTATCCCGATGCCGCCGAAACAGTCGCGCGGTGGCTAAGACGTGTGGGCTGCGAGGTTTACGTCGCCGGCGACGCGATTGAAGCCATCGAGGCCGCCCACCGTCACCGGCCACGTTATGTGCTGCTCGATCTCGGTCTGCCCCGTCTCGACGGCTATCAGGTCGCCGCGCGGCTCCGCCAGGAACTGAGCCCGCCGCCGCTCATCATCGCCATCACAGGCTACGGCCAGGAGATGAACCGCCGCCGCGCGCTCGAAGCAGGATGCGACTATTATTTCCTCAAGCCCGTCGATCTCAATGCGGTCTTCGCGCTGCTGTCCGGACCGAAGACCGGATCGGCTTCCTCCCTTGACGGACTGTCCTCAACCGAGACGACGCCATCCTCCCTACCCGTGGCCAGACGGGAAGTCGCGATCATCAATTCGCTCGGCCTCCATCTCCGCGCCGCTCATAAATTCGTCAGCCTCGCCCAGGGATTCCAGGCCGCGGTGACGGTGCTCCACGACGACCGCGAAGCGAACGGAAAAAGCATCCTCGAACTGATGCTGCTCGCAATCGAGTGCGGCGGCCGCGTGGTTTTGAAAGCCGAAGGTCCCGACGCCGAGGAGGCCGTTGATGCGCTCGCGGGTCTCATCGGGCGGGCCCTCGATGAACAATAGCCGGGCCAACCCCTCTCGGCCCCCCTCCTTCAGCAATCGTCAGGATTGACGCAATGCCGAACGAGGGTGACGCTTGGTACAATCCACGGCGTGCATACCAAGTTCAGGCGATTTTGTGATCTAGCGAGGACACGGCCACGCTCGTCCGAGACTCGAAAAAGCACCAGCCAGAATTCGACCTCGCGGAAGCCCGCAGGGTTTACAGCAGCTACAAACTGGACGAGCAGCTTGATGCGGGCGACATCACGAGCCCGTATGACTTGTTCGCCGTTGAAACACTCCGAGACCGTCTCGACATTCGGACCGGGCGAGCCACACCCACCGATGTCTTCGTGTTCGGAAGAGGCGAGCCGCCGCAGCCAGACTGCACCCAACAGCGAAGGCAACCAGGTGATGTTCGGTGACCTGGGAGCCATCTACGTTTATCGTGACAGCGATGGGCGCGTGCGATCCGCGTTCGAGTGTTCATAGACAGCGCGTGCTACGACCGCGAGCCTCAAGTAGCTCCCCGCGTCACCCCCTAGCCGACGACGAAGTTCATCCCGCTCACGTTCATTCCGCCGCGGCTGATCAGGATGGAATGCGGTTTCGCCGAGATCTGGTGCACCGAAGCGGGCGAAACCAGTACGACGTGATACATTCCCGTCTCGCTCACCCCAGGCGTTTTCGCCGGGTTGGCTGCCGGCCCGCTCTGCTGGTTGAATGTGTAATGCCCCCGGCTGTTCGTCGTGGTCGTCGCCAGAACATCGCCACTGGCGTCCTCCAGTTGCACGGTCATGCCGGCCGCACCCTGTTGCACGGACCCGTCGTGCGACCCGCCCGGCGCAAGCGACACCGTTCCGCTGATCGACGCCTCGAACGCGAACACGTCGCCCGGCACGTTCGTGATGCCGGTATTCGCCTTGATGACCCTCGCCAGTGTATCGCCCCTCCGGATGATGGCCTCCTCGCTCGGACTGAACTGCTCGTTAAGATAGAAGAAGCGGTCCCCATCCCTGAGGCGCGTGAACTGATTGACCATGATCGCCTGGAACAAGGGGCCAACAGAGGAGCCCGGGACGAGGTTCTCCGCGAGACCCCCCTCGAACGCGTCAATGTTGTTGACGTTGCCGTAAGCCTGCTGTAGCTCCTGCTGAACTTGAACGTTGCTGGTGATCTGTGCAAAGCTGGTCACCGCCGGCAGCCCCAGCGCAACCCGAACCTGGTTGTAAGACCCGATGCCGTTATCCCGAGCCCTCTCGATATCGAGAGCGACGAGATCCTGCCCAAAGCCGACGCCCGGAATAACCTCGTTGAACAGCAGGTTTCTCACCCCGCTAACGACTTGCAAGTCCTCTGCCTGTGCTTCAACATCGGCATCGCCCTTGAGCACCGCACCGATGTCCGTCGTGGCAAGTCCGGTGACAGGGTCCGTGGTCGTCTGCCCACCTCGGCCGTTCAGGATGGTCGGGTCAAAAAAGTCAAGGGCCACCGGCACATCAGGCGCTACGGCCAGACCATTGTTGCCCTGCCGCTCGAGGTCGTCGCTCAGGAGGGTGTGCCCGAATCGGAAGGCGACGGTGGAGAATTCGGTGGCGATGGTGGCGTTGACCTTGGGATTGTATCCCTTGTACGGCGCCAGCGCGTGCCGGCCCAGCACATCGGGAATCCATTCGTTGTAGACAATCGACTGGAACTGGGCGATGTTGATCTTCCTGGCCTCCTGGAAAAGCTGCTCGTCATCCCAGCCGCGATGTTCCTTGTGCAGCTCCCTCGCGATGCGGTTGTGGTTGTCCAGGAAAAGCGTTTGCAGAACGGTCAGCTCGATGGTTTCGTTGCCGCGGCTGTCGCCCGTGACGAACATGCCCGATTCGGGCATCGCACCGGCATCCGCCATACCGCCGACGGACGCGTTGATCGCCGCCAACTGCGCAGCCGTGAAATAGGTTGAGTTGTCCAGAGGAGGCAGTCCGCCCGGACTTGTCTTCATCAGACCGCCCACGAACGTTCGTAAGGCATCGTCTGTCCCCTGGTCGGAGCCATAAACCTGCGACAGGTCGAGGTACGAAGTGACGCTGTTGATCTGCTGGGCCGGATTGCCCGGGCCCGTGCCCGTCGCCGGATCAGTGTTCGATGCGGCAAATGCCAGCGGCGTGTCGGCTGGCCCGCCGATCGGGTCGCCCACCGGAACCGAGATCGGCAGCGACGAACCGTTGTCCAGCGTCAAATCCATGCTGTGATCCATGAATTGACCGAACGCGTCGGCAAGCGCCGACAACGATCGCTGGTTCACCGTTTGCATATCCTGAGATGGGTCTGCCGGGTCCGCCTGGTTGTCAAGGATGTCCGAAATCAAGCGTGCGCTCGGGTCCTGCGGCAGCGACGGCGAACTGTACCCGTTTGCGAACTCGGCAGGGGTAAGGCGCAAGAGATCGGCGCCTGCGGTACCCCAGTAAGGATGGGCGACATTGTTGCCGACTTCGTCGACGGGACGATACACGTCCGCCGGCACGCGATACGAGGACCGCACGATTCGGTCCTCGAGCTTCTCGAGCCGCCAGACGCCTGCGACCGTGCCGTCGCGCGTCCGTCGATCTTGGTTCAGTCAGCCGGAGGCCATCCCGCTGCCGTATCCAATGCAAAATCGCCTTCATCGTTGGCTCGCTCGCTTGCTGATAAGTGCCCCGGCCTCCGGGGCGTTCCTCCTGGTTCGTAATGCAAAACGTGCCCAGAGAACAATCCCACGGCGACGGGTTGGACGCGCAGAACGCCCACAAACGCGAATTCGCCCGGCACCCTCCGCGTTCTCGGCCATCCTTCGGCGGTGACTCTCAATAACCGTATTATGACCTGCTAAATCGCCCCGCACAAGATTCGAGTGCATGCAATCAATACTGCGCTCGTTTCCTTAATTCATCGTGCCCGGCAAAAAATCTCGAGCCCGCCCAGTTTCTGCTTGCCTGAGCCTCGAGCTTCGGCTCGAATCGTGTGGCAGATTCCGACGCAGGCAGTCCAAGAGACAACCGCACAACACAAGGAAAACCGTGTAATGAGACTCTCAGCGCGAGTCACCTCCGTTCTGGCAATCGTGGCGATGTCTGCTCTTAACCCGGCACTTGTGTACGCATGACCAGTTTTAGGTAATCCCAGTTTTGAATCCCCGAGCATCACCGAGGACACGTACACCACCCCTTACGGTACGCTTGACGCTGCCACCGGCATACCTTCCTGGGTCTTCGGCGCGTCCGGAGATGTGTCATACGATGGGCTGGTGATCGATAACTCGGGCCTCGGCGCCTCGAACATTCCTGATGGAACCCAGGCCGCCTTCTTGCAGGGCACCGGCACTTTTTCGCAGTCGGTCTCCGGCTTCGCCGCGGGTTCGAATCGCGGAGTCGATGCGATCATCGCGAGGGGCTCGAGGCCGGCGGCCACCGCGGTATCTTCCTTTCAGACGACCTGACGACACAGATGGGTACGCTCGCCCTCGTGCCCCAGATCATCAGTGCCGTGAAAGTCCCGGTCATCGCCGCCGGAGGCATCGCCAGCGCAACCGGCGTGCGTGCCGCAATGGCACTGGGTGCCGCCGGCGTCCAGGTGGGCACAGCCTTCTTGCTGTGCCCCGAGGCCACCACAAGCGCTCTGCACCGCACCGCGCTCAAGAGCGAGTCAGCCCGCCACACGGCCGTAACAAACGTGTTCACCGGCAGGCCTGCACGCGGAATCGTCAACCGCATCATCAAAGAGCTCGGCCCGATCAGCCCCATTGCACCAGCCTTCCCCTTGGCCGCAGCCGCCACCGCCCCGTTGCGCACCGCGGCCGAAAGCCGCGGACGCAGCGATCTCTCGCCACTCTGGTCCGGCCAGAACGCAACCGGATGTAAAAAGGTGCCCGCCGCCCGACTCATAGAGGAGCTGGCCGCCGGATTCTGATGCCTTCACTGTGAGTTCTCGCCCTCGCTCATGTCGCCGCCGTCTGCGTTTTCTTCCTCGCCTTGATCGCCGCTTGAATCTTGGCAGCTCTCGAATTCTTCTTCAGATGGGTGGTCACGCCGACCAGGCAGATAGACAAGCTCTGCCAGAGTGGCTCGCACTGGAACGCCACGGTTCCACCGCCACGTTTGCGCTGGGCGATAGTGAAATTGATGTCGCCCACGCAGACGAAGTGGGTCGACTCGCTCCGCGCCGAGATCGCCAGCTTGGCGTGGTCATCCGGCTCCGGCCAGGAAATGTCAATCCCGAGCGGCATCAGATTGATCCCGGCCATATCCACGACGGTATGAATCTTGTCGCTGTCCAGGGGCGGAGGCGTCGGGTCGTGCTCCCAGGTCTCGACGTCCAGGTTGTCGTGCAGCGCCGGGCCCACCAGGTCGTTGTAAAAATCGAGGCCCCACGTCTTGTTCTTGGCCATCGACATGAACTTCGTGCCTCCCTTGGAATGGAACGGCACAATCACGTCCAGCGGCGTGTTCCCACTAGCGACTTGATCGTGCATGAGTTTGAGCCGCGGATCGTTGGACGAGTGTTCCAGATTGGTGGGAACAGTGGAAGCCAGGTACACGTTGGGCTGCTGGGCGGCGAACTGCTGCTTGGCAATCGACTGGGCCACAGTTGCATCTTTGAGAGTGATGCACAGGAAAGTCTGCGCATTGGGAATGCCGGTCTTTGGAAAGGCGTAGCTTCCCTTGGGCGGAAACTTGGGTGTCGACTGAATGAGCCAGAAAGCCGTGTTGCTACCAAGGTCGAACGCGAGTACGCCCTTGGTGTGCCCGCGTGCACCATTGGTGCGGCCAGTGATCGGGTTTTCGTCGTTGTAGAAGTACCAGCCGAGATGCTGGGTCGAGGCACCCTCTTCGCCGTACAGTTGCGCCAGCGTGTTGGGCATCGCCCCGTCCTCGTCGACGTGGTGCGGCGAAAGTGCGAGCTTGCCGCCTGCGGCCATATTGGCGTCGAAGTAGACGTACTCAGTTCCGCGCACCCGCGACCCGTCGCTCGTCTTCGACTTGCCGGCCACCTTGTACATGAACCACCAATCGACCATCGACCCATTGTCATCGATCGCGCTCAATTGCATGTTAGCCTCTTCGTGCTAAGCAAGTCGCCGGCGCAGAAACGCGGCTGGAACTCGAAGTCGTGCCATCGCCCGTTCACGGTGCGCTGTTGGTTGAGTTGAGTTGAGATCAGTAATGAACAGCTCGCTCTCGGACGTGAGCTTCCTGACGAGCGTGGCGCGTGGCCCTTCGGTTCCGTCCGTCCTCGTCGCCGAACGTTCCGTATTCTCCAGGGAGTCAGACCGACTTGCAAGTCAGGAGCGTTCCGCCGACCCGCGTTCTGGCACCTACAAAGATCACCGACTGCCTGGCTGAATCACGCCGAACCGCTCGATCTTGACTTCAGACACAACAATATCTATAGCTAAGATAACCAGGTGATGTTCGGTGACCTGGGAGTGCACCGTCCTTCTCCGGCTCTATCGGAGGCGGTACGGCCGTCTTTAGTTTCGACCACGGGCACGAACACACCATGCCCCGAATCTCGATCCGCCAGATCATGGCGATTATCCTCCTGATCGCCGTCATGCTCCGGCTCGGCATTCCCGCCTTCGAGGTCTTTACGACCAAGGAATATCACGTCCACCAAGGCGTCGGCCCAACCAAGGGCTCCGCCGTTGCTCAGTCAGGCATTCCCGCCCCGTTCTGGCCGCGATACTGGAAGCGGCTGATGGGACAACACTGGCGAAAGCAAGCGTGCAACATCCGGGTGGGTTTCGAGCAAGAGCATTGCGAACTCCCTGTCACGAGATGGTAACGGGGGCGCAACGGCGCCACCCGCGCGTGATCCGAACGCGCCGCCCCAAGCAAGCGAAAGCCACCCCGCACACCTTTCCCCCCCTTGCAAAGGGGGGGCCAGGGGGGGTGGGGCGCCAGCGATGTCGTAGCCGTGCCGCAGACCCGAACGCCCCGCCCCATGCAAGCGATCGCCACCCCACACACCTTTCCCCCCTTGAAAAGGGGGGCCAGGGTGGGCCGTTGAAAACTCGCGATCTAACGAACGATGATTTCCCCCGCGTGTGTTGCACAAGTTTCCCCCCCTTTAGAAGGGGGGGCCAGGGGGGGTGCATCGCGATGGCCTCCGTAACGCAACCGTCGCGCAACAAAAAGCGCCAATTCGTTCACCGCGAAATATATCAACAAGGCCCACTTTTCAACAGCCCAGGGCCAGGGGGGGTGGGGCGCAAGCGATGTCGCAGCCGAGCCGCAGATCCGAACGCCCCGCCGCCCGCAAGCCCTCGCCATCAATCCTTCTTGAACTCATTCTTATCAATCTGATAAAGCGCCAGCTTCTCAGTGATGGTCCGCCGCGATAGCCCCGTCAGCCGCGCCGTCCTGCCGATGTGCGCCCTGGTGCGTTTGAGAGCCCGACGCAAATCGCGCTCTTCAAAAGCCGCCGTGAACTCCGCAAGCTGCTCGGTCAGCGGCCGCGAGACATCCACCGGAAGCTGGTACCGCGGGCGACCCGGCTTCAAGACCTCCGGCGGCAGGTTCTCGGGCCGGATCACCTCATCGCGGCTGGTCACGCACGCGCGCTCGATCGCATTTTCCAGCTCGCGAATGTTGCCCGGCCAGCGGAACTTGATCAGGACTTCCATCGCCTCCGGAGAGATCGTCTTGGTCGGCGTGCCCGGCCGGCTGAACTTGGCCGCAAAGTGGTTGGCCAGCAGCGGTATGTCTTCGGCTCGCTCGTACAACGGCGGCAGATCGATCTTCACCACGTTCAGCCGGTAGTACAGGTCTTCGCGGAACTTGCCTTCCTTGGCTAGCTTCAGCAGATCGCGATTCGTGGCCGCGACGACCCGAACATCCGTCTCGATTGTCTGCGTGCCGCCCACCCGTTCGAACCGGCGCTCTTGCAGTACGCGCAACAGCTTCGCCTGCATCGCCAGCGGAATCTCGCCGATCTCGTCCATGAAGATGGTGCCGCCATGCGCCAGCTCGAACCGTCCCTTGCGCTGGCCGACGGCACTCGTGAAAGCCCCTTTCTCATGGCCGAAGAGCTCGCTTTCCAGCAGTGACTCTGGCAGCGCAGCGCAATTGACCGCCACAAACGGCAGCTTCCGCCGCGGCGACGATTCGTGCACCGCCCGCGCGACCAGCTCTTTACCCGTGCCGGTCTCCCCGAAGATCAGCACGTTGCTCACCGTCTCCGCCACATGGCTGATCAGCTCGAACACGTCGTGCATCCGCGGGCTCTTGGAGAGGATGCTGTGAAAAGCCGATTGTTCATGCAGCTTCCCGCGCAACGTGGCAACTTCGTCTTCAAGCGCTCGCTCACGCAGCGCTCGCTGCACCACCAGCTTCAGGTGCTCGAGGTTGATCGGCTTGGTCAGGAAGTCGGCAGCGCCCGAGCGCATCGCCTGCACCGCGTGGTCCACCGTGCCGAACCCCGTGGTGATGATCACGTCGGCCGGCAGCCCTCTCTTCTGCACCTCCTCCAGCAATTGCATACCGTCCAGCCGCGGCATCTTGAGGTCGGTCACCACCACGCTGTAGGGCCGTTCGAGCAGGGCCTCGAGCGCCTCACTGCCGTTGCACGCGGTGTCGACCGCAATACCGGGATCGCCCTCAAGGAAGATCTTGATCTGCTTGCAGGCCGTCTCACTGTCGTCGACGATCAGCACGCGCCCTTTTATCGCCGCACGCTCGCGCTGAGGCGCGTCGATCTCGGCTGGCGGCTCCGAGTTGGGCACTGCCACCTTCTTGCCACTCACCGAGAGCCTCCTGAAATGTTCCAAACGAGGCAGACCTTGCACACCGATAGTTGAATTGAGAACCCCGGATAGTATACATGAGCATTCCGGCCCCTACAAGCAATGCTCCGACTCTGGCGCCGCCCGTTGGCAGCCGCGCAGGATGCCCGATTTGCACCAATTCCGCCCGACAGCGCACCGATTGCTGATAACTCGCCTGAGCAAGAAACCGTCGCGCTCGGATCGAGCCGCACGACCGGTACACACGGCCAGCCAGGATCGGTGCATGACGAACGGACCTTCCGGATTAGACTGGCAGCGCTCGATCGTTTTGCTCTCGGGCACGGCAATCGCCGTCGTGGCCGTCACCGTGCTCTACTGGGCTCAGTCGATTTTCATACCCGTCGCGCTGGCAATCTTTCTGACGTTCCTGCTCAACCCCGTCGTCTGCCGACTGCGCCTCTGGGGCCTGCCCCGCCCGCCGGCGGTCTTCCTCACCGTCCTCGCGGCCGCACTCTTGCTGGGCCTCCTGGGGTGGGTCGTGACGGCCCAGATTTCCAGCGTGCTGCGCGAGCTGCCCGAACACACCGCGACCATCAAGGCCAAGATCAAGTCGCTCAAGACGCTCTCCGGCGGTTCGAGCCGGATCACCAACATGATCTCGGAAATCAATCGCGAGCTCGTCGAAGGCGATCCCCATGGGCCGGACGAGGCTGCCCCCAGCCAATCCAGCGACCCGAATCAGCCCGACCCGAACCAGCCCAAGGCCGTGGTTATCGAGCCCGAGCGCCCGGTCTGGCTCGGGCGCATCGCCCACTTCTTGAGCCCCATGATGGAGCTCCTGGGCGAGCTCGCGCTGGCAATCATCCTCGTGATCTTCATGCTCGAGCAGCGCGAGGAGTTCCGCAACCGCGTGATCAGGCTCGCCGGCTACGGCCGCATCGCCCCGGCCACCAAGTTCGTCGACGAAGCCGCCCAGCGCGTCAGCCGGTTCCTCCTCGCGCAGGCGCTCGTCAACGGCGCCTTCGGCCTCGCACTCGCCCTCGGCCTGCTCGCTCTCGGTGTGAAGTATGCCTTGCTCTGGGGCTTCCTGGGTGCCGTGCTGCGATATCTCCCCTATGTCGGCCCCTTTCTCGCCGCGGTTCTGCCCGTCTCCACAACCCTGGCGCTCACCGAGGGCTGGACGACAACGATCATGGTGGCGGCCCTGTTCGTCTCGCTCGAGCTCGCAGTCGCCAACGTCATCGAGCCCAGGGTCTACGGCCAGAGCATGGGCGTCTCCGCCGTCGCGCTCCTGGTCTCCGCCGCTTTCTGGGCCTTCCTCTGGGGGCCGATCGGGCTCGTTCTCTCCAGCCCGCTCACTGTCTGCCTGGTCATGCTCGGCCGCTACGTGCCCCAGCTCGAGTTTCTCGCCGTCTTGCTGGGCGACGAGCCGGCCCTCGCGCTCGAGGATAGCTTCTACCAGCGCCTCCTGGCACGCGACCAGGATGAGGCCGAGGCCCTGATTCTCGAGCGCATGAAGACCGAGCCGGCCGAGCAAATCTTCGACACCATGGTCGTGCCCGCCCTCTGCTCCACCCGCCAGAGCAGGATCCGCGGCGAGATCACCGAGGCCGACGAAACCGCAATCATGAGTTCCCTCGCCGAGATCGTTGACGACCTGGGCGAGATCCGCTCAACCGCAGCCCGGGCCGATCTCGAAGCGGCGCACTCGGATTCATCCCCCGAAGTAGTCCCCCAGTCGCCGATCATGATCTTCGGCTGCCCCGCACGCGATTCCGCCGATTCGATCGCCCTCCAGATGCTCGAAATCCTCCTCGACCCCTCGCGCTGGCAAATGAGGATGATCGCGCCGGCGACCTTGACCGCCGAGCTGCTCGAGCTGATCGCCCGCGACGAGCCGCCCGCGGTCTGCATCGCCTCGCTCGCGCCCGGCGGCGTCGCCCACACCCGCTATCTTTGCAAGCGGCTCTCCAGGCGATTCCCCGACCTGCGGATCGTGGTCGGGCAGTGGGGAGCAGACTCTGCCGCAGGCAAGCACCGCCAGGCCCTCCAGGAAGCCGGTGCCTCCTCCACGGCGTTCACGCTCGTCGAAACGCGCCAGAAGCTCGACGCCCTGATCCCCCTTATTGATTCAGCCCGGCACCGTTGCTTTCTTCCGAAGGTCATATGATCACGCCGCTCGCCGCAGACCGCAACGCAGTGATCCTGCTCATTGAGCCTGATCCAGCCGTCGCTCGGCTCGAACAGCTTCCTCTCGAGCGCGCAGGCTACGCCGTGGCGACCGCCGCAACCGCCGCCGAAGCCCTCGAACGCCTCGCCGCAGGTGGGTTCGATCTCGTCGTTCTGGGCGAGCAACTCGATTCCGGACTGACCAGCCTCGACTTCTTCCGCCAGTTGAAGGCAGCCGGCCACGATCTCCCCGCCGTTCTCATCACCCCCCTCGACGACGAGCACCTGCCCGTCGATGCCCTCCGCGCCGGTGTGCGCGACCTCGTTCCCCGCACGCCCAATTACCTCGACCATCTCGAGCTGATCGTCAGCCGCGTGATCCGCCAGCTCGGCATGGAGCACGCACTCGAGGAATACCGGTCCCTGGCCCGCGAGAGCGAGGTCCGCCGCCGCGAGCTCGAGCACGAGATCGCCCATCGCAAACGCGTCGAGCAGGCCCTCCGCGACGCCGAAGAAAACCTCCGCCTGATGGTCGAGAGCATCAAGGATTTCGCGATCTTCACCGTCGATCCCGACGGACACGTCGTCAGTTGGAATTCCGGCGCCGAGCAGCTCTTCGGTTATAGCGAGGCTGATATCATCGGCCAGAAGCTCGCCGTGCTCTTTCCCCCCGAGGATCGCGCCGCGGGAGTTCCCGAGCAGGAGACTGCCGCGGCCGCCGCCAAGGGCCGTGCCACCGACGAGCGCTGGCACATCCGCCAGGATGGCAGCCGCTTCTTCGCCAGCGGCGTCCTCGCCCCGATCTTTGACGAGGATAAAAAGCTGAGAGGTTTCACCAAGATCGCGCACGACATCACCCGGCGAAAAGAGGCCGAAGAGGCCGTGCGCGAGGCGGCCGTGCGGCTCCGGGCAATCGTCGATACCGCCGCCGACGGTATCATCACGATCGACGAGCACGGATCGGTCGAGTCCATGAACCTCGCCGCCGAGCGGATCTTCGGCTTCGCTCGCGACGAAGTCGTCGGCTCCAACATCTCGATGCTGATGCCCGAGCCCTTTTGCAGCGAGCACGGACAGTACCTCACGGCTTACCTGACGACAGGCCAGAAGCGGATGATCGGCTCCCTTCGCGAGGTGACGGGCGGCCGCAAGGACGGCTCGACCTTCCCCATGGAGCTGGCCGTCAGCGAAACCCTCCTGGGCACCCGCCGCATCTTCACCGGCATCGTCAGGGACATGACCGAATTCAAGAAGTCGCTCGCCGAGCGAAACCGCCTGGTCGCCGAGCTGGGCGCCGAGCGCGCCTTGCTGAACAGCCTGCTCGACAAGGCCCCGGTCGGCCTGGGCTTCTTCGATTCCGAGCTCCACTTCCTCCGCAAGAACCCCGCATTCGCCGAGATGACCGGCCTTGCCGCCGGAGATCAACAAGGCCTCACCCTCCATGCAGCCCTCCCGGCACTGGCCAGCGACTTTTGCGATGCACTGCGCACCGTGCTCGCCACCGGAGAGAGCATCATCAACCAGGAGATCGCCTTCGAGACCGCGGGAAAAAGCGGCGCGGCTCGGTACTGGCTCTGCAGCTTCTATCCCGTCAAGACACCCGACGGCACCATCCTGGGCGTCGGCTCGGTCATCGCCAACATCGACGACCGCAAGGCTATGGAAGAAGCGCTCAAGGACGCCGACCAGCGCAAGGATCACTTCCTCGCCATGCTGGCCCATGAGCTCCGCAACCCCCTCGCCCCCATCAGCAACGCCGTCCAGATCATGCGCATCGAAGGACCGGGCGGTCCCAACCTGGAGTGGTCGATCGACGTGATCGCCGAGCAAATCAAACACATGACCCGGATCGTTGATGACCTGCTCGACGTCTCCAGGATCACCCGCGGAACCGTCGACCTCCGCAAGGAGCAAATCGAGCTCCTCCGCGTCGTCGAGCTCGCCGTGCAGGCCAGCCAGCCACTGCTCGAAGATTACAAGCACGAGTTTCAACTCGCACTTCCACCCCACTCCGTCCTCCTCGAAGTCGACCCCGGGCGGCTCGCGCAAGTCCTCTCCAACCTCCTCAACAACGCCGCGAAATACACGCCCGAGGGCGGCCGGATCAAGCTCTCCGCCGCCTTGGCCGGCTCCGAGCTCTTGATCAAGGTCGCCGACAACGGCATCGGCATCGCGCCCGAGCTCCTCCCCAAGCTCTTCGACATGTTCGTCCAGGCCGATCAGACGCTGTCCCGCTCCCGTGGCGGCCTGGGAATCGGTCTCACCGTCGTCCGTTCGCTCGTCGAGATGCATGACGGCACCGTGACCGTCCGCAGCGACGGCCCCGGAAAAGGAAGCGAATTCACCATCCGCATCCCCGTCTCCGAATCATCGCTCTCGTCCCCGGAAAGGTCGAAGGAACACGCGCAGGCACCCACTCGACCACTGCCGCGCCGACGGATTCTCGTGGTCGACGACAATCTCAGAAACGCGGCCAGCCTCACCAAGCTCTTGATCGCGCTGGGCCAGGAAGTGCACACCGCGCACGACGGACTCGAAGCCCTGGAAATGGCCCGCGCCGCCATCCCGACGTCATCCTCCTCGATATCGGCCTCCCCAGCATGGACGGCTACGAAGTCGCCCGCTTCTGCCGCGAAGATCCTGCACTTCAAACAGTCATACTGGTTGCAATGACCGGCTATGGCAAAGCCGATGACAGACGGCGGTCGCGCGCCGTTGGCTTCAACGCCCACCTCGTCAAGCCGGTCAGTCTCGAAGACCTCCAACTCCTCCTCGAACACACGGCGACGAATTCCAGCCCCTGATCAAGCCAGCCCGCCCAGCCCCGAACAACGCCTCTCCTTCCCCGTCTCGACCGTGCCCGAATCTCCTTCGCCCACGCCAGAGACACTCGGCGAGCTCGGGTGAATCCGCGCATGCGTCCCCAGGTGGCGGAGATAACAAATCCAGGAACAGCAAGCCTCGGCGCAAAACCGGCAAAAGACGCCATTGCGCAGCCGCTGGCCACACTCCGGACACTGACCCACGTCCATTCGAGAAAGGCTGTCCACGATCACTCCTCATCAAGGGCCGCACGAACGCCCGGCCACGTTCACCTCCTCGCACGTCCCTGCGTCGCATCTCCCCAGCGACCAGCGCCCGCCCCCCCACCATAATCACCCGTGCAGATCGCATGCCGTCTCCCCCAGCCCGGACCACCATCCGTTACCCCCCTCCGCTGCCACCCAATCCCTCACCTAATCCCAAATATGCAAGTATGCATGATGCCATGAATGGCGGCCGGATCATCAATCAAGTTGCAATATAGAACACGAAGTTGAGTCTGAGGCTCAGTGATGGTTTTGTGCCACATCAAGCGCGGCCGGCGTGGTCTAGAAGCGACTTCAAGCGGGTTTATCCGGGAACATGCCTTGAATAAGAACTTTCTTGGGCTATTCTCGACCACTGCGATGCGGTGATGCAGCTTATTCTTGCACTCCGGGTTCGAAGGGAATCGGTCTCCGCCTCATGCTTCATGATGCGCTCGCGTGTTTCGCTTGAACCCCTACTCGACACTTTGGCCTTCGCTCGTTTCTACTTTTGCACCGGAGGGAAATCATGCCGAGCTACCGCGCGAAACGTCATTGCTCAGGTCCGGCCCGCAGCCGAAATCGCGCCCTCGCCCCCAGCCCCGAAATCCTCGAGGGGCGCTTGCTCCTCTACTCAAAACTGGGCGACCAGTTTACCTACAGCAGTCGCATCACTTACAGCTTCATGCCCGACGGGACCAGCGTCGGCGGCGTTCCCAGCTCGCTCTTCGCCACCTTGAACGCCAAGTACCCCACCGCAACCTGGGAGACGCAGATCGAACAAGCGGCCTCGATCTGGGAAAACGCGGCCAATCTGAACCTCGCGCTCGTTCCCGACGGGGGAGAGGCCGTCGGCGTCTCCGGCGACCAGCAGGACGATCCCCGATTTGGAGATATTCGCATCGGCGCTGTCCCGTTGAGCTCGGGCACTCTGGCTGTCACCTTCCTTCCCCCACCGGCCAACGGCGGAACCGAAGCCGGCGACATCCTGCTCAACTCCAACGTCAACTGGCAGGTCAACTCCAACTACGACCTGATGACCGTCATGGCCCACGAGTTCGGACACTCGCTCGGGCTCGGTGATGTGACCACTCCCACGAATCCTTACCCCGTCATGTACTACGCCTATGAGGGAATCAGTCAGGCTCTCACCGCCGACGACACAGCCGGCATCCAGGCAGTCGACGGCGCGCGCCGGTTCGATGCCTACAACAACAATGGCAGCCGAAACCTCTCGTACGCGACTGCCGCAAACATCACCGGCAACTTCGCCAGCAACGCGCAAATCGCCATCCCCAGCCTCGACATCACGACCGGTGGCGACAGCGAGTGGTTTTATCTCACCGTTCCCTCGACGACGACCGGCTCGATGACCGTCACCGTCCAGTCCAGCAACTTGAGCTCCCTTTCCCCCAAGCTGATGGTTTACAACTCCTCGCTGGGTCTGGTCGGCCAGGCGCTGGCCGCCAATTCCATGGGCGCCACCGTCAGCGTCAGCACCAGCGTCTCCCCCGGCCAGGGCTATTACATCAAGGTCCTGGCAGCTCCCGGCTACGGCGCCATCGGCGGCTATGGTTTGCTCGTCAACGCCGGGTCCCAGTCGCAGTCGCCCATTCCACCGCCGAATACGCTCGTCGCGCAGCAGCCCGACCAGGGGGCAGGCGGCTCGATCACAAATGGCATCACGGCCGCCGGCGCAGCAAATCTGACCGCGCTGCCCCCCGATGCGGTCTACACGGACATCGGTAATTTGAGCGGATGGGCCCTCGTCTACTCGGGCCCGCTCAGTGCGCCGGTCATCCCGCCGCCGCAATCACCCTCAAGCCCGGCACCGATTGCTCCCACCACCCCGACTCCCGCCACACCGGCCGTCACGGTCCCTGCACCGAACCCGGTCGCTGTCGATCCGATCACGCCGCGCAAGCACCACGCCAAGGTAAAACACGCGGACACGCCCAGGGTCGTCATCAGGCACCGAATCAAGCTCGTCAAAGACAACCCCAAGCCCAAACACCACGGCTCGCGCTGAGGAACAGGCCGGAATTAACTTCCCGATTTCCGTATCAACGTCGGACTTCGCTCCGCGAAGCCACGTCCCCTTCGCAGAGCAACGCCCTGCCACTCGCTGAACAAAAAAACGGCGCGGGCCAGCGCTTGTGGCAACTGGCTCGCGCCGCGACGTCACAGCTTCGGTCGATCGGTTAGCGGGAGCGCACTGCCAGACCGACCACGACGCCCAGCAGGACGCCGACTCCGAAAGCCGTGGCGACGGACCGGGCGGGATTGTCACGGATCATGTCCCGCGACATATCGTAACCCCGCTCAAATTCGCCCGATATCCGGTTGTATCCCTCGCGCGCCTGCTGAGACACGCGCTCGTACCCCTGCCGGGCCCCGTCTGCGGCCTGACGAGCGTACTGACCCGCACTTTCGGCCGCCTGCGAGATCATCGACGCCCCTTGTGCGGTCACTTCGTCCAGGAACCCCTCGACGGCTTCACGGGCTTCTCCCGTCTTGTGCTGAATGCGCCCGATGAGCTGATCGAGATTTCCGTTGGCAAATCTCAGGTCGTCGTCGGTCAATTGACCCCACTTCTTCTTGAGCTGCCCCCGGACCTGGTTCCACTGACCTTGCAGTACTTGTGTGTTGACCATTGGATCGGTCTCCTCTCCTTTAGTGCCTATGAAGCTCCGAAAAGGTCCTTGTCGTCTCTCCCGATACCCTTACTTCTCCGAAGGCGCCGCGGGCGGGTTGTCGCCCTTCTTGTCGACCTTCAACTCCTGATGCTCCCGCGTGGTGCTGCCGTCCGGGGCCGTGATCTTCGTATCCTTCGACACACCGCTCTCCTCAGAGCAGCCCGAGAAGACGATGGTGAATCCGCACAGAACCGCCGGAGCCAGAAGGGCACTGATTAGCTTACGCATAACTTGTCCTTAGATGTTGAAATCGTGACGGCACGTAACCCCGCCCGGGATTCATCATCTGCCGCCATCGCAGGTCGATACGTTGCAAGCCGCGTGCCGAGCGCAACACTCGAAACGAGAATTTAGCTGAAGCAAGCGGCACGAGCCTTGCATAGAATAACCATACCGGCTTGCCTCTCGCGCAGGCCGGCGATCGGAAGGGCCGGCACTCTTGCCGGCGATTGCGAGGCACACCCAGCGAGAACAGCGATGGCAATGGTAAAAGCGGGGCGTGGACCAGATCTGAGCGAGCTTCAGCACCAGATGGCGCAGATCCGTCACGAGATGCATGAAGATGTCCGAGAAGCCGTGCGCGGTGCGCAGTCTTTGACCGATTGGCGAAGCATGGTTGCCCATCACCCGTGGGCCGCGCTCTCACTCGCGGCAGCGGCCGGGTTCTTTCTCGTTCCCGCGCGCCGAACGCGGCGCCTCGATCGACCACGGCTGGAAGCGGTCGCGGAAAGAAGTGAGCTCCAGCCGGCTCACCCCACCCGGGCTACGCCGGTCGCCGGGCCAAGCATGCTTCGATCGGCATTCGATCTCCTGACGCCCGTACTCGTCAGGGCCGCCCAGAACTACGCGCTCAATCAATTCGAACAATGGCTCGCCGCCAGTACGACACGGTTCATGCAAGATGCCGCGGATCGTCGCGGCGAGCGAGGCCCAGCCTCGCCTGCCGATCAGAATCTCGTGGTCCCGACAATTCCATTTCGAGACCGCCATTAGGTTAGCGATCCTTCTCCTCTCCGAGGAGCATGCTCGCCTCCCTCGCCGGCCGTTTCGACGAATCTCTCTTTCAAAAGGACAAAATCATGTTCTCATTTTCGCGAGCAGCGCATTCCGGCAATGGAAGCCATGGTCTGGCCAGTACAGCCGGCGATTTTGCAGAAGAAGCGCGGCAGCGTCTGGATGAGGCCGGCCAGGAAGTGAAGGAGCGCCTCGACGACCTGCAAGACATGGCCCACACCTGGGTCAAGACCAACCCCGGACTGACTCTCGCAGCCGCACTCGCGGTAGGAGTGATGATCGGATGGCTGATCAAGCGACGTTGAAAGACCAGAATGGATCGCTCTCTCCCGCGAGAACCGCGGCCGGCCTTCGGCAGCCCGCTGATCGATCGGCCGCGCCCGGCGCCGCCGGGGGCGCCGCGGGCCAGGTCGTGAGCAATGTCGCCGGCTTCGGCGAGAACCTGCTCAACCTGGCCGAGCTCCAGGCTCGCATGGCGGCGATCGAATTGCGCCAGAATGTCAATGCGATGAAGACCGCCGCTACCGTCCTGGCAGCGGCCGCCCTCTTCGCGCTGGCCTCCTTCCCGGTCGTTCTGGCCGGCATTGCCGAGCTTCTTGTCTCCGAGCTCCACTGGCGACGTGGTTATGCCTTCCTCACCGTCGGCCTCTCCACGGTCGCCATCGCTGCGTTCGTCGCCGTCGCCGCCGCCGTCTGGCTCTCACGAAAGCCATTCGGGTTCCCACTGTCCACCGAGGAATTCAACCGAAACCTCAGTTGGGTGCACACCGTCTTGCCCTGAGCGGCCGCCGGCCTGCCCGGCGGAATTGAGTGACCTCTACGTGTAAAAGCTCATGCCGGCGCCACGGCATCCTTGACCACCTGTCCCATCATCCGGTCCGAGAGCACGGGGGCGATATCGGCCCAGCCGATGATCCCCTGCACCCGGCCCCCGGAATCGACAACCAGAACCCGCCTCACTCCCTCGGCACGAAGAACATCGCACACCTGATCGAGCCGGTCCTCCGGCGCAACCGACACGATGCCCGGGGTCATGATCGACCCCACCGTTTGCCGGGAAATCTCCGGGAACTCCGACAGCGCCAGCGCAACGTCGCGATCGGTCAGAATCGCGACGGGCTTGCCTTCGTCGAGGATGGGAACCGCCCCGCAGTCGTTGTCCCTGAATATCATCACCGCTTCCAGCACGGTGCTGAAAGTCGAGCAAGTGCGCGGCGCGACAGTCATCACATCCGCCGCACTCATCAAGTCGAGCCTCTTCCAGTCCTCGCGGTTGTTCATGAGCACACATCCCTTCGCCGAGCGTGTAAAGGCGCGAACGAGCAAACACCCGCCGCACCAGCCGGCTGCAAGAATAACAGCATATCCCATACCAGTCTGATTTGTCGTTCACGGCCCGGCTTGCTATTTTCCGGCAAACTCGAAGACACCGGCATCGCATTTGCCCCGTTGGTACCGCCGAGAGGGCTCCGCATCGAGAGCGTCTACTCTTATTCAATCGAGGAGAGCAACCAATGGAAACAACCTACGACGTCAAATACCCGGACGACATGGTCAATTCCGGCGTGGCGCAATCCGCCAACTGGGCCGAGTCGACAATTCATTCGGTTGTCGACTGCATCGAGGACTACGCCCGAGCGAGGCCCTTGTCGTTTGCGATGTGGACGTTCGGCATCGGCTTCGCGCTCGGCTGGAAACTCAAGCCGTGGTGAGCCACGCCACGCGCGGCCGGCCTCTCTTGCCAGAGCCGGCCCGCGCGGCTGGGCCCCGAGGGAATCGACCGCATGAGGAGTTCATTCAAACACCCCTGGCTGGCCGGTCAGCTCGGCGGCTTGACGGTCCGCCAAGCAATCAAGCTCACCTGGCATAGCGCAAACGACCACGCCATCCTCACGCGGGCCGCCGCGATCGGCTTTTACGGGATCGCCGCCCTCATTCCTTTCATGGGCCTGGTGATCGTTCTCCTGGCTCACGGGCTTCCGCTATTGAAGCGAGCTTTTGCGGGAGACTTGCAGATCGAGCCCACCGTCGACCCGCTCGCCTGGCTGCTGCCGGCCCAGGCCGCTAGTTTGATCGACGGCGAGCTGAACCGGTTGAGGTCAGCACCTCGAGTCGGGTTGCTATCCTTCGGCGTGGCCGTCCTGCTCTGGCTCTCCTCCAGTGTGTTCGTCGAAATCATCGACGCGATGCATGCGATTCGAGGATGCAAGGACTTCCGCCCATTCTGGTGGCGCCGGCTCGTCGCCATGGTGATGACCCTGGGCACCGCCGCCATCCTGATCGCGGCCATGCTCACCGTCATGGTCTGGCCCCAGATCCTGGGATGGCTCGGCCTGGGCAAAGCCGCTTCGATCCTCGCGACAGTCGTGCATATCGTCGTCGTGACGTTCGCCATCTACCTTACATTTGCCCTGGCTATCCAGGTCGGTTCATACACTCACCGATCAAAGCGCTGGATCACCGCCGGTAACTCCCTCGGTACCGTCGTGATGCTCGCCTCGAGCCTGTTGCTCCGCGCTTACGCCCAGCACGGCTCTGACTATGGCGCGACCTACGGCTCACTTGCGAGCATCATGCTGCTCATGAGCTGGCTCTGGCTCGCGAGCCTGGCCTTGCTCATGGCCGCCGTGCTCGACAAGGTCGTCGAGGATGCCTCGTGCTTCCAGCAGGTCCGGCATCAGGTTTGCTCTGTCAAGTCACAGAGAGATGTGGGTCGGGCGGCTCGCAGGGCTGGCCTGAAGCATTACATGTGAAAATGAACAGGAGCCAACAGATGTTGCATTACGCCCTCGTGTTTCTGGTGATCGCGCTGATCGCCGCGGTCTTCGGGTTCTTCGGAATTGCCGGAGCGGCTGCCGGCATCGCCAAGATTCTCTTCTTCGTTTTCCTGGTGCTGTTCATCGTGTCGCTCATCTTCGGGCGCGCACGAACACCAGTTGTCTGAACATCACCGGGGCTGCCGCGCTGAGTCGGTAGGCCGGGCGGCGGAGGCCGGGGGTGACGGATCGGGAACCCGCGGCGTGTTCATCGTCCGCGGCTCTCCGGTTCGCCGCACCAGGTCGGGCGCCGCCACCGCGTTGTCCTCTTCCACGACTTCAACTCGGAGGTCGTCGAAGAGGGCTTCTCCGTAGCCGGCAAGACCCAGCGTCACCGTGAACGTGCCGTCGCCTGGTGCCTTCCGGAACAGCATCACCCGCTGAAACTCCGGGATGGCGTCGCTGGTGCGAAACTGGAACTGTTCGCCGCCGATCGAGTCGCGCACGATGATGCCGCCGGCGCCTGGCGTGCTCGGGTAGATGCGCTTCACCAGCACCGAGATCCGGATCATGTTGTTTCGTTCCACGCGGATTGGCGGCGATCGAATTGCGGCCACCGGGAAATCGAGAAACGGTTGGATCGTGTCCAGGTCCTTGGGTCGCTCCGCCTTGACCTCGAGCTTGATGACACGCCCCGAGCTCGCTCCGTCCAGCTCGCGAATCGGCCTCAGCTTTTTTTCTTTTTTGGTCTTGGGCGGCGGTTCGGCCCGTGCGACGACCTGCACCTTGCCCACCAGGCCGTCCTGCTGATAGCTCATATCGACCCAGCCCGACTCGCTGATCACCACCGGGTCTTCGAAATCGCCCGAAGGAACGCGGTTCCGGCCGAATCGATAGCCCGGCATCCCCTTGATCCAGTCCACCCAGATGTAGTGCTCCGCAAGTGTGAAGAACGAGATGCTGGGAGGGCAGCTCACCGGCGAGAGCAAGAGAGTGGGGCGACGAGAAACCTTCGGTATCTCGATTTTCTTCTTGGGCTTCAAGTCCGTGTCCGGGTCCAGTTCCACTTCGCCCTCGCGCAGGGGATCGAACTTCTTCGCAGCCCGCGTGAATGCCTCAAACGCCTGCACCCAGTGCCCGTGCATCACGATCCGCAGCGGCCGCTGCGCCCTTCGTGCTTGCAGCCACGCCTCGGCGTAATCCTGGCGTTCCATCGCTTCGCGGGCGCTGTTGATCCCGTTCTGCGAATCGGCCAGCAGGTCGGGAACGTCAGGCGGCGCCCCTTCGATGCCCGCCTGCCGCCGCCGCTTGAGGTCCACCTTGCTGCGGAATTCGTGCCCGTCGGCAGCCAGCCGGCCGTTGGCCTCGGTCACAGCCTGGAGCAAGATTTCCGACTGCTCGATCGCCAGCGAAACAGCCAGCGGCCGGCTCCCCTCGACCAGCAGCCGCAGCCGTTCGCCCATCGAGAGATCCGTCGTGCAGAGAATCAAGCTCGTCGTATCGAATTCCTTGAGCGTCACCTTTCTGCCTTCGGCGACTCGCTCACTGTCCAGCACCTTGATCTCCCCAGGCGTGATCTGGAACGCCTGTGCTCCCTCCGGCAGAGCCGGCGTGACCCTGATCTCGTCCACCGCAAGCTGCGGCGGCTGGAACTGCGACCGCCAGGCAAAGTCACCCACCAGGAGCAACACGCCTTTCCGGTCGGGCGTCGGAATCGTCCACGCCTTCATTCCCGGCCGCGGCGCCTGCTCCTTTTGCTGCTTGGGCCGGCGGTTCGGCAACTGAGTCGCATTGCTCGGCACCAGCAGCGGCTCGGGATCGAATACCGCGTAATCGCGGGTTTTCAGCTCGTTTCGCGCCAGAATATGTTCACACATATCCATCTCAAAATTCAGGAACGCCATCTCGATCGCCAGCGCCCGCCCCAGGCCCCCGCTCCGCGTCAGATCGGCGTCGCCTGAATAGGCGATCCCCCGGCACCCGGCCGCCAGTGCAATGTAGGTCATCTGCCTGAGCTGGGCCGGCTGCACCGGCGGCGTTCCCCACGCAGGCGGTGTATCGTCACCCCAGATGTTCCGTGTGACGGAGTCAGGCGTCGATGCCGGAATCCACCCCCAGAACAACACCCCCAGGTTCGACCGAACCGTGAGCGCCCGCCGCTGCCTCATATATTCATAGTTTTCGAGCAGCTCCTGGCTCGCCCCCCAGAACGACGGCTCGATCGCGATCATGTCCAGGCCCGACGGCGCGGGCAAAAAGCGACAGGTCCCCTTCGACCCCCGCCACCGTCAGGTGCGAGATCCGGTCGTCAAGATTGCGCACCCCTGAGATCGCTTCGCGAAGATTCGCCAGCTCCTCATGACGCACCGCCGCCGGCCGTCGCCGGCCCAGATGGCTTCCCAGATGCCAGAACGCGACCGACTCCCGCAACGGGTAAGTATTGATTTCCTCGAGCACGTGCTGCGGGGCGTCCGCCTCCGCCGCGCCCCCCAGCCGCGCCATGATCAGCGCGCTGCGCTCGACTGCCGGCCTCAGCCGCTCGGGATCCGTCTTGAGCGAGTCGATCAGCACGTCGAAGCCCGCGTCCCGCAGTGCACCCGCGCTCGCGCCAGGCGCGTCAATCGCGGTCGGAAACCACGGATGATACTGGCCGTCACGTCCCCGCTTCTCCAGCAGGTTTCGTTCCAGGCGAATCGAGCCCGATGTGACCGCCTCGCGCTTGCCATCGGCCCCGCGGGCCTTGGCCCGGGCCCCGGCGATTTTCTCGGACTCATCGGCCTTCACCGTGCCCGCCAGCGATCGCGGCACAGGCTTGATCTCGAGATCATCCAGAAATATCTCCGACTCGCCTGGCCCTCCCAGCAGATTGACCACCACACGCTCGAGGTAGGCTCCGTCGAGCTTCACCGGCCGCCGCGTCGAAGCCCTCAGCACGCGAGCCTGCCGCTCGATCTGAAGCATCATTTGCTCTCAGCTCGAGTCTTTGCCAGCGGTCCACCTGGTCGAAGACGGTGCCCCCAACCAGCACATACGATGGAGCGTGGGTCTCGGGGTCGACGTCCCCCGGCAGGATGACCTTGGCGTAGATCTTCACCCCCGCCCGATCCGAGCGGACGTAGACGCTGATGTTCAAATCATCCGAAACCGGGATCTTGGGCGTGGCATAGCTAACGAAGAACTGGCTGCCCGGCCCGGATTCAAAGTGGAAGTGCTCGGAAAGCCGGCCCCCATGAGCGGCCCGCTCAGACCGATCTTGTGCCATCAGCCGGATCACCGTGTCGGTCTGCTCGCGCTGCCACACGGGCTCGGCCGTTTCAAAGCCGTCGCGAAACACATCCGCTGCAGTTGCAGTTGCGTCAGAGCCCTTGGGCTCCTCGTCATCGCCGGCGCCGGCGCCTCCGGCGACGACGATCCCCGCGACAATCCCGGCCAGTACCCCAACCAGCGCCAATCTGCGTGCCACCGTCATCGGTTCGAGACCTCCCTGTCCGCGAACCCCACCACGTTCTCCGGTAATACTCGATCCGATCAGGCGATCGGTGATTCGCTGTATTCTTCTTTCGGCAAATAGCTTACGGCCACTCTGGTGCTGAGCCACGTCCACGGTAAAGCGCATCTGGCAAACACGCTCAACAACGGCCCCGCAAGGTAACCAAGTTCCCCGGTCCACGGAAGGCCAAGTCCAGACCAATCGTGTCGTTGGGCGCGGGTCTCCGTGTTGTTGGGCGCGGGTCTCCGTGTTGTTGGGCGCGGGTCTCCGTGTTGTTGGGCGCGAGTCTCCGTGTTGTCGGGCGCGGGTCTCCTGACCCCGCCCGCCGCTTGTTGGGCGCGGGTCTCCTGACCCCGCCCGCCGCACGCCTCTGTTGGGCGCGGGTCTCCAGACCCCGCCCGCCGCACGCCTCTGTTGGGCGCGGGTCTCCAGACCCCGCCCGCCGCACGCCTCTGTTGGGCGCGGGTCTCCAGACCCCGCCCGCCGCACGCCTCTGTTGGGCGCGGGTCTCCAGACCCCGCCCGCCGCACGCCTCTGTTGGGCGCGGGTCTCCAGACCCCGCCCGCCGCACGCCTCTGTTGGCGCGGGTCTCCAGACCCCGCCCTCCTCGCCGACCGAAGGTCTGGCGGTTTGCGTGCGCAAATGGCAATGAAACCTATAGGTCGGCTATCCGATGTAATCGTTACATTTGGCCGTCTTTACTCAATCGAACAAGTTTCGTTGATCTTCTTTTCTTCCCCAGTTTGTATGCTAGAGTTGAGCACAACACATCGACGAGGTGCAACTATGAGTATGACGATCACAGACATTCGCGGGCAGGTTGACGCTACCGGGCAAGTGCCGACGGAGCTGGTGGCTTTGAAGGGTCGGATAGCCGACCAACCCCCGAAGGTTCGAGCGGAGCTCGAGCCCCTGATTGACGAGGTTCTTGAGCACGCGATGTTTCGCAGCCGCGTCATGCTCATCGCACGCGACGCCCTCGAGCGCCTGCGTGTGGACATGGCCGCGCTTCGCTTCGATCTGGAAGCGACCCGGCGCGAGCGAGGTCAGCGGTCGTACTGAGTGCGCGGCGTTGCTCGTTCCCCCGCGATCATGAGTAGGTCAGGCTTCAGCCTGACGCATCGATCCCATTCCCCCATTACAGCGTTCTTGGCTCCCCGGCAGCAGCCACGCCCGGCGCCGCGACCGCAAGCCACGTGGTGACCACGCGGCCGACTTCCTCGAGGCTCTCGGCCGAGCAGTTCTCCGGCAAGTCGTCGGCCTTGTGCCAGAACGGATAGTTGAAGTCGATGATGTCCACCGTCGGTATGCCCACGTCAAGAAGCGCGAGATGGTCGTCCTGGACGGGTTCACCCTCATAGAACTTGAACGACTTCGCTTCGAGCCGATCGGCGACCGACCACAACTGCCTGACGAGCGCCGGTGCTCGAGCTTTGCTGTACCATTCCTGCGGTATAGTGAGTTCGCGGCCGCCGACCATGTCCAGCACGATTCCCGCCACGTACCGGTATTGGTCGCGTCTCCGCGCATATCGATTGGCAAACTCGATCGAGCCCAGAAAATACTTGCCGGCGCGGGGCCTATTCCCGAACACAAGCTCTTCGCCGTCGAACAGGACCAGGTCAATTCCCAATCGCGTATCGAGCCCATTGAGGTGATGCGCGATTTCCATCTCGAGCGCGACGCCCGAAGCGCCGTCGTTGGCGCCGATGAACGGCAATGCGTAACGATTCGGGTCGACCTCTCGATCGGCGTGCGGGCGAGTGTCGTAATGGGCACCGATCACCACGCGCTCAAGCCGCTCGGGATTGAACCGGCCAATTAAATTCGTCAGTTGCAAGGGTGCGCCGGAGAGCGGATGCCTCGCCGGAAATGGCTGCTCGATCAATTCCGCTCCCATTTTCTGGAAGTGGTCCTTCACCAGCTCGAGCTGCCGTCTGTTGGCCTGTGACCCCGCCGGCCGCGGGCCGATCTCGCAGATTCTTTTCAGGTATTCGTAGGCGCGCTCGCCATCGACCTGGGGAGGTTCGCTTGACATCGCGGCACTGGCCTCGTCACCGCCCTTTTCGCTTTCTGGGAGCGGCCACGTTCGGCGCGGGAACCGTCAGCCATGTGCTGATGACGCGGCCCACTTCCTCAAGGCTCTCGGCCGAGCAGTTCTCAGGAAGATCGTCCGCCTTGTGCCAGAACGGATAGTCGAAGTCGATCAGGTCAATCGTGGGAATGCCCCCGATTTCGTTGAGCGGGAGATGGTCGTCGCGCACTTCGCGTCCTTCGTAGTTCTTGAATGACTTGGCTTTGACGGCATCCGCAACTGACCAGACCTGACGTACGATCCCCGGCGCATAGAAGTTGCTTCTCGGCTCTTGGGGGAGCTTGAGATCGCGGCCGCCGACCATGTCCAGCACCATTCCGGCGACATAGCGGTACTGGATTCGCCGCGCTCCGACAAGCTGGGCATATCGCTTGGCGAATTCCGTCGAGCCCAGAAAGTACTCCGCATCGGGATCATTACCGAAGACCAGTTCTTCGCCGTCGAAGAGCACGAGGTCGACGCCCCGCTGCGTTTTGAGGTTCGTGAGATGATGGGCCAGCTCCATCTCCAGGGCGACACCCAAAGCGCCGTCGTTGGCACCGATGAAGGGCAAGGCATGGCGATTCGGGTCTCGTTCCTCGTCGGGATAGGGCCGCGTGTCATAATGCGCCTCCGATCACCACGCGTTCCCTGCGCTCGGGATGCCATCTCGCGATCAAGTTCACCAGGATCAGCCGTTGGCCGGTCTGCGGGTGCGCGATCGCCCACTTCTGCTCCTCGACGACGGCCCCCATCTTGGTGAAATGCTCGGCAACCATCTTGCGCTGCCGCGCGTTGGCCTCGGACCCTGCCGTGCGCGGGCCGATCTCGCAAATCTTCTTGAGATACCCATACGCCCGCTTGCCATCGATTTTGGCCGGCGGATCGTCCCCGAGAACGATCGCCTCCGTGACACCCGACGACTCGAAAGACCCGGGCCATGAGATGCCCGAGGCACCCAGGAAAACCGCGGCCAGTGGCACCATGAGCAGAAAAGTCGCGACCTTCCTGTATCGCATGAGCATCGGGCGAAATGGTCCCATTCGTGAAACTCCTGTTTGCGAGGCCCTTGCCAGGTTCGCTTTGGATTGCCGCAGTCTCTTTCGACCGAGGCTCCCCCGTTCCGTCGGCGTTAACGCATGAGTGCCGGATAGTCGTCAAGCAACCGGGCCAGCCGCTCCAGCGGCAGCCCCACCACGTTTGAAAGGCTACCTTTGATCACCTCGACGAACGGATCGCGGTCTTGAAGTCCGTAACCGCCCGACCTGCCTTCCCAATGATTCGAGTCGAGGTAATCCCTCCGTTCTCGATCCGAAAGCCGCCGAAACCGCACCACGCTGATGTCAACGGCCCCCACCCATTCGTTTGTCTCCGCTCGAAACAGACAGATCCCCGAGATCACTTCCGTATCATGCCCTTCCTGAAGCCGGATCATCCGTTCCGCGTCGGCCCGATCGACCGGCTTGTTGAGAATCTCGCCTGAAACGTCGCAAACCGTATCGGCCCCCAGGACGAGGCCACGCCCCCGCCGCCGGGCGACCTCCGCCGCCTTCCGCCACGCCAGATGAGCCGCATATTCCCCAGCCGGCACTTCCGCAGCCGGCTCGGGCTCAAGAATCCCGGATGGATCGACTTCCAGCAGATATCCCGCCTCCTCGAGCAACAACCGCCGCCTCGGCGAGGCACTGGCCAGGATCAGCCGCGGCTTCATGAAACTCCCCGCTCGTAGAGGCGCAGACGCGGTATCTCCCAACACGATTCAGCGAAAGACGATCGTATCGTCAGTTGGCACTTGCCGGCAAGCTGTAACCGTCTCACGGCGGCAACGCGCGCGTCAACCTCGTTTCAGGGCCTCGATCTCCCGTCGCAGTCGGTCGTTCTCTTCGGCGAGGCGCTGACGAGCATCTAACGCGGACTCGGCGCGGCGCCGTTCCTCCTCGGCGCGGCGCTCGGCTTCTTCCCGCCCCTCGCGCGGCGTCAGCAAGCGCTTGCCCGTCGCGGGATCGAACAGCCGGAGCTTCTGTCCGTCGCGCTCCAGGTGCAGGCCCAGGACCTGGCTGGGCAGCCGGCCGGCGATGGGCTTGATGGGGACATACTTCCCCCTCGCCAGCCGGAATCCCTGAAGCGGCGGGTCGAGGTAGTCCTCGGTCGGATCAAACAGGAAATACTCGGAGACCCTCAAGATATCACGGTAGATCACGAACTTCTTCTTGATGTCCACTTGTTTGGTCGACTTTGACGTGATCTCGGCGATGAAATCGGGGGCCTTCCCCTCTTTCCAGACGAGGTAGTAGTCGGCGCCGGCCGTTTGGGTACGTCAAAAGCCACCAAAACGTCAGGGGAGACGTGCTTCCGTGGGTTCCCCTCCTCGTAGTAGAGCAGGAGGTTGCCCCACACATAGACGTTCGGTTCAGCGGCGAAATGATCCCCGAGCACCTGGATCGTGTCGATCATCTCATCCATGTGGAGCTGGGTTTCCGCCATGGGTTTTCCGTCGCTGCTGGGATATTCGACTTCGCGCGTTCGTCGCGGTCGCCGGACCGTCGTCATGGCCTCGCTCCTTCTCTCTTGTGATCCCCTCGGAGGGAGCGTCACGGAAATATCCTCTCGTCACCGGCGGGGCATCCAGCTTGATTGTACCATCGATGGTCCGTATCGAGCAGGATCATGTACCGATTGCCGCATCTTCGGCCCGGGAGCCGGGTCTCGACACACAGCGGCGACCTCGACTACGCCGACTTGCTGCCCAGCCTCTTCGAGTTGCACGCGGGGAACGTCTACATCCGGCACGACCGATGACTGCGGATTCTCCCCTTTCTGCGACGACACCTCCACCAGCCGCGACACGGCCTTCGAGAAAATCCGGCGCGGGTGCTCGGCACCGAACTTGCAGCGAGAATTCTCGGAGGCATGTACTGTGATGGCAGCAGATGATGACGAGGACAAGCTGCTGCGGACCGTCGCTCTGAAGAACGCCAGGAGCATCCTCCAGGCCCAGAAGCAGACCGAGGAGGCCCTGCGCAAGCAGTCCGAATGGCTGCGAATCACCCTGGCGAGCATCGGCGACGCCGTGATCTGCACCGACGCCCAAGACCGCGTGACGTTCATGAATCGCGTCGCGGAAGAGCTCACCGGCTGGCCCCAGGGTGAGGCGATCGGTCGTCCCTTCCCCGAGGTTTTCGTGATCGTCAATGAACGCACCCGGCAACCACTCGAGGACCCGACTAAACGAGCCCTCGAGCAAGAGACGGCCCCGGGGCTGGCGGGCCACCCCGTGCTCGTCGCCCGGGACGGCACCGCACTGCCCATCGACGATATTGCCGCGCCCATACAGGATGGGTCCGGCGCCCTGCTCGGATCGGTTCTGGTTTTCCGTGACGTCACCGAGCGCAAGCGAGCCGAGGAGTCGCGCGCTCTTCTGGCCGCCATCGTGGAAGCGTCCGAGGACGCGATTGTCAGCAAGACGCTCGACGGCGTCATCCGATCCTGGAACTGCGGAGCCGAGCCGCCTTTTCGGCTACACGGCCGCCGAGGCGGTCGGCCAATCCATCACCCTGATCATCCCGCCCGAGCGCCACGATGAGGAACACGAAATCGTGGACCGGCTCCGCCGCGGCGAGCGGATCGAGCACTTCGAGACCGTTCGGGTGGCCAGGGACGGTCGACGCATTAATATCTCTCTCTCGGTCTCGCCGCTTTTTGACGAGAGCGGCAACGTCGTCGGTGCGTCCAAGGTCGCGCGCGATATCACCGAGCGAAAACAGGCGGAAGCCGCACTGCGAGACGCCGACCGCCGCAAGGACGAATTCCTGGCGCTGCTGGCACACGAGCTGCGCAACCCGTTGGCACCGCTGCGGAATGGGCTCCAGGTGCTACGTCTGGCCGGCGGCGACCCCGATACCATCAGCCAGGTCCGTGCCATGATGGATCGGCAGCTCGCGCACATGGTGCGGCTCATCGACGATTTGCTGGACATCGCCCGCATCGGCCAGAGCAAGATTGAGCTCCGGCGGGCGCGTGTGCCGCTCGCGGCAGTCATCGATTCCGCCGTCGAGACAGCCCGGCCCTCCGTCGAAGCAGAGGGCCACGAGCTCAGCATCTCGCTCCCCTCCGAACCACTGTTCCTCGACGCCGATCTCACCCGGCTCGCTCAAGTCTTCTCGAACCTTCTCTCGAATAGCGCCAAGTACACCCGGCCGGGAGGACACATCTGGCTCACCGCCCTTCACCAGGGTGACGACGTGGTCGTTTCGGTGCGGGACGATGGGATCGGCATCCCCCCGCAGGCCGTGCCGCGCCTCTTCGACATGTTCTCGCAGGTAGACCGGAGCATTGAGCGAGCCAGAGAGGGCCTGGGCATCGGGCTCGCGCTCGTCAAGGGATTGGTCGAGATGCACGGCGGCCGGGTCTCGGCCCAGATGCCGGCCCCGGAAAAGGCAGCACCTTTACGGTGCGCCTGCCGGCCCTTCCGATGATTTCCGAGGCAATGGCTGCCTCACGCACCGAAGATGGGCCCCCACCGGCCGGAAACGGGCGACGGATCCTGGTTGTCGACGACAACCGGGACGCGGCAGCGACCCTGTCCAGGATGCTGAAGCTGATGGGCAACGACGTCCGCATGACTCACGACGGCATCCAGTCCCTCGGGGTTGCGGACGAATTCCGACCCGAGATCATTCTCATGGACGTCGGCATGCCGGGCATGAGCGGTTACGAAGCGACGCGGCGGATTCGCGAGCAGCCCTGGGGATCCAGCACGATCATCATCGCGCTGACCGGTTGGGGCCAGGCCGGCGATCGCATCCAATCAAAAGCCGCCGGTTGCGACGGCCACCTCGTCAAACCCGTAAGCCTTCCGGACCTGAACCAGATGCTCGCCACGTTCAACAGTGCCTGACCCGAGGTGGGCGAGTACGCCACGCTGGTCCTACGGAAGCAGCCAGTTTTCGCAACGCAGTCCGGGCACAAACGAATAGTCGCGTGTGTTTGCCGAGATGCGCAGCGCCCCGTTGACGAGCGCGATCGACGCGATCTTGAGGTCCATGCTGCCAATGCGGACGCGCTGGCGCCGCAAGCTTTGGAATTGGTCTGCCGCGCGGTCGTCGAAGCGGATGATCTCCCAATCGCTCAAAACATCGAAGAACTGGCCGAGCCGGGCATAGGCCGGAACCTGCTGCCGCACGTCGCGCCACCGGTTGATAATGGCCAACCAACCTCGAACCGCTTCCTCCACGCTCACGATCGTGCAAGCAACCGGCTCCGCCGCCGTTTCCATGCGGCGACTCAGCAACTCGTGCCGCGCATCGCGTGCATCGGTAAAGACCGAAAGATGGTCCGTATCAAGCAGGATCATTTACCGGATTGCCGCGTTTTTCGGCCCGGAAGCCGGGCACGCTTCCTTTCGCCCTCTCGAATCTTGCGGCCTTCCGCGAATACCTGCTTCATCAGTTCGTCCCCGGTGAAAGCGCCACGAGTCCGGCGCCAATCCTTGATGCGTCCTGCGCCGGAATCATTCGCGAGCAAGGCACCGACCTGTCTTTCCAATGCCGCTACGCGATCTTCAAGGGTCGCTCGGGACATGACTAGGCTCCTGCATCAACGTAATTAGCACGATTGGCATTCTCGCGGCTCAAGCCAGGTCATGCAAGACATCCGCGCCCTGCAACGCATGCATCCGGCGGAAAGTCCGCGTGGAACCGAACCCACAGCTCGTGTACCCTGTAAGCCGGCACGTGCCCGTGGATTCGATTTTCTCCGAGTCGCTCTTCCCGTCTCCGTCAGGCGCATCGAAGGAGCGTTGCCATGCGGCGTCTCGCAATCCTCGTGGTGTGGGTTTCCCTCACCGCAGCCATGATAGCCCGCTCTGCGGCAAAGGCCGGCGAGCAGCAGCAACGCGAAGCCCGCGCCAGCGGCCTCCCGGACTGGAACCCGTACCACCCCCACCGCGATTCTCCCGCCCTCAAGACACCCTCCTGGGTCGGCGAGCCCGGCGTGGATGCCGTCGTCGTGCTGGCGATTGACGACATGCGCGACACGGCCAAATACGAGGCGTACCTCCGCCCGATCCTGAACCGCCTCAAGGCGATCGACGGCCGCGCTGCGCTCAGCATCATGACCAACAAGGTCCCGCCCGGCGATCCCCAGCTCCAGTCGTGGCTGCGCGAAGGCGTGTCGATCGAATGCCACACGCTCACCCACCCTTGCCCGTTCTGGGAGAAAGGCGATTTCGCCGCGGCGGCTGCCAGTTACCACGACTGCGTCGATCTGATCGGCGAGATTCCAGGCAACAAACCGGTCGCCTTCCGGATGCCCTGCTGTGACTCGATGAACACCGTGAGCCCCCGCTTCTTCTCCGAGATCTTCGCCAGGAAGAGCAGGGGGGGCCATGCCCTCTCGATCGACTCGTCCGTCTTCACCGTTCTAACCGCCGACGATCAAACCCTCCCGCGCAACCTGGTCTTTGACGCGGACGGCACCGAACGATTCCGCAAGTACATTCCATTCCCGGGATTCGTGAACACAATCGAAAACTACCCCTATCCCTACCGGATTGGCAGCTCCTGCTGGGAGTTTCCCTGCATCGTTCCCAGCGACTGGGAAGCCCAGAACCTGAACAAGCCCAACAATCCCAAAACGCTCGAGGACATGAAGGCGGCCCTCGATTGCGTCGTGCATAAACAGGGCGTTTTCAACCTGGTCTTCCACCCCCACGGCTGGATCAAGCCCGAGCAAGTCGTCGAGCTGATCGACCACGCCGTCAAGACGCACGGCGCGAAGGTCAAGTTCCTCAATTTCCGCGAGGCTCTCGAGCGATTGAACAAGCACTCGGACCTGGCAGAAACGCTGACGCCTCGCCCACCCGCTCGCCCGCCAGGCGACCTGCCTCCGGGCGCCCGCGCCACGGACGACCAGTCGCGCGACGCCGGCTTGCGATTTGTCGACATCGACGAAGACGGCCACCTCGACGTGGTCTGGTCCAACGATCAAGACTTTGGCATTTATCTCTTTGATCCCGCAGCGAATGGCTGGACCAGGAAGGTCATGGCGGGCAGGGCGCTCGCACCGCGCGCCCTGCTCAAGATCGTCCGCGGGGGAACCGACAACGGCTTTTTCGTGCACTCGCGACAGCTCTGCTGGCAGAACGAAGACACGGCCGGTGCCCCCGGCCTGGTCGATCGCCGCTCGTTCAATGATCTCTTGAAAGACGTCGAGCCTCGGGGCAAGTCCGCCGCGGCCTCATTGAATTCCATCCGCGTGGCGCCCGGGTTCAAGGTCGAGCTGGTCGCGTCCGAGCCGCTGGTCAAGGACCCGATCGCCTTCGACTGGGGCGCCGACGGCAAGCTCTGGGTCCTCGAGATGGGCGATTACCCGCTGGGAATCGACGGGCGAGGGAAACCCGGCGGTGTCGTCCGCTGCCTCGACGACCAGAACGCCGACGGAATCTATGACAAGCAGACGACCTTCCTCGATGGACTGGGTTTCCCCACCGGTCTCTTGCCGTGGCGGCAGGGTGTCCTGATCGGGTGTGCGCCGGACATCTTCTACGCGGAAGACAAAGACGGCGACGGCAAGGCCGACGTCCGCCAGGTTCTCTTCACCGGTTTCACCGAAGGGAATCAGCAGCATCGGTTCAACGGATTCGAGCTCGGCCTGGACGGCTGGATCTATGGCGCCAACGGTGACAGCGGCGGCCGGGTGCGCTCTCTGAAAACCGGCAAATCAACCTCGATCAATGGCCGCGATTTCCGGTTCCGGCCCGACACCGGCGAATTCGAGGCCGAAAGCGGTCAGACGCAGTTTGGCCGGCACCGCGACGACTGGGGGCACTGGTTCGGCAACAACAATCCTAACTGGGCCTGGCATTTCGTCCTGGCCGACCAGGACCTCAAGCGCAACACCAGTTTCGCCCCACCCGACCCGCGGCAGACGCTCGAGCCCGACACGCGGCTCTTCCCCATCAGTCGCACCCTCGCCCGGTTCAACGAGGAAAGAATGGCGGGCCGCGTCACCTCGGCCAACAGTCCGACCCCCTATCGCGACGAGCTCTTCGGGCCCTGGTTCGCCTCGAGCCTGTTTGTCAGTGAGCCCGTGCATAACCTGGTGCATCGGGTCATGCTCGAGCCGCAAGGCGTGACCTTCCGCGGCCGTCGCGGGCCGGGCGAGCGGGATCGCGAGTTCCTGGCCTCGAGCGACAACTGGTTCCGGCCAACCATGCTCAAGACCGGCCCCGACGGTGCACTCTGGATCGCCGACATGTACCGCTATGTCATCGAGCATCCAGAGTGGATTCCCGATGATTGGGAACAAAAGCTCGACCTCCGGGCCGGCAGCGAGCAGGGGAGGATCTATCGCGTTTACCCGATCGACAAGAAGCCGCGAGCAATTCCCCGGCTGGACAAGCTCGACACGCCGGGGCTAGTCGCCGCGCTCGACAGCCCCAGCGGCTGGCAGCGCGACACTGCCCAGCGGCTACTGCTGCACCGGCATGATCCAAATGCCATCGGTCCGCTCCGGCAGCTCGCCGTCGCCACCCAGCACCCCAAGACGCGCGTTCAGGCGATCTGGACGCTGGCCGATCTCGAGAGCCTGGATGAGCCGTCGATCCTGGCTGGTCTTGACGATTCTGACGCCACAGTGCGCGAGAGTGTGATCGCGGCGGCCTGGCAGCCCGCGAGGCAGTCACGGACTGTTCTGGCAAGGCTACTCCGCCTGGCGAATGACACCGATTTGCGTGTGCGGTTTCAAGTTGCGCTCGCACTCGGCAATCTGAACGACCTGTCCGCCGGAGCGGCCCTCGCACGCCTTGCAGCTCGCGATGGAAGAGACCCCTGGATGCGGGCCGCCGTGCTCAGCTCGGCGACACCGCACAGCAATGTCCTCTTGATGACGTTATTGCAGAATCGTGAAGCCGGGGAAGGCGACGCGAGTCCGTCGCCCGAGGTGCTGTCGCCGCTGTTGGGCCTTGCGGTCGCGCAGCGAGACCAGGGTGTGCACCAGGCAATTACGCAATCGATTGCCGTGTCCGCCGGAAAGGGTGGGGAGTACGCTCCCTGGCAGTTCAAAGCGCTGGCCGCCTTGCTCGAGGCGCGCGATCATGCCGGCGGTATGCCCGCGCTCGATTTCGACAAGCCGTTCGTCGCCGTCTGGCCAGCCGCGGCGCGCGCCATCGCCGATCAGAAGGCAGAACCGGCCTCGCAGTTAGCGGCCGTCGCACTGCTCGGCTATCGCGCCGCCCGCGACACCGAGGATCGTGACCTCCTGGTCGGCCTCCTTCGGCCCCAGGTGTCCGTGGCGCTTCAACAGGCCGCCGTCACCGCACTGGGTAAATCGACCGACCCCAAGCTTCCGGACCTGCTCGTGCACGACTGGCGCAGGCATTCGCCTCAGGTTCGCAACGCCATCCTGGACGCGCTCTTGAGCCGAACGGCCTGGACGTCGTCGTTGCTCTCCTCGCTCGAGGACGGCTGCGTGCCGCCCGGTGAAATCGATCCAGCCCGGAGGCAACGGCTTCTCGCCGTGCGCGGCCCTGCCCTGCGTGCGCGCGCCGAGACGATCTTCAATCACCAGGACCGGCCCCGCCAGGCCGTCGTGAATTCCTTTCGCCGCACGCTGGCTTCGCGCGGCGACCGTGCCGCCGGTGCGCTCGTGTTCAAGAAGCTGTGCGCCTCATGCCATCGCTTTGGAAATGAAGGCGTCGAGGTCGGGCCCGACCTCGCGGCGCTCGCCGACAAATCACCCGAGGCGCTCTTGATCGCCATCCTCGACCCCAACCGGGCGTTCGAGTCGAAATTTGCGAGCTTCACGGTCGCAACCCATGACGGCCGAGTGCTGAGCGGTATGGTGGCGAATGAATCCGCAACGGCCGTGACCCTCCGCCGTCAGGATGGCAAGGAAGACGTCTTGCTGCGGTCGCAGATTGAAGAGATGACTTCTTCGGGTCAGTCGCTCATGCCCGAAGGAATGGAAAAAGACTTGAAGCCGCGCGACCTCGCCGACTTGATCGAGTTTCTGGCGTCAAGCGGCGCCGTGAAAAAAACTCCCGAGTGACCAACCATGTCCAAACCGACCGACGTTCGACCGATTGCCGTCGCTCTTTATTTCCTGCCGATCAAGAGCCGTGTTCCGCTCAAGTTCGGCCCGGAGGTGACCACCGAGGTAACGTGCGCACGCGTCAAGATGACAGTCGAGGATCGCCAGGGCAAGCGCGCCTCGGGCTGGGGCGAGACGCCCCTCTCTGTCCAGTGGGTCTGGCCCAGTCAGTTGAGCTACGAAGAGCGCCACCAGGCCCTGCGCAGCCTTTCGCTCGAGATCGCCCGTGCCTGGCTCAAGTCATCCCTGGCTCCCGGTCATGCCATGGAAGTCGGCTATCGGTTCCAGGCCGAAGTCCTGCCCAGGATCACTCAGGATTTCAACGCTCAGGAGTCGCGTAAACGCGAAGGAGTCCCTCACCTCGCCGCCCTCGTCTGCGCCTCGGCCTTCGACCTGGCTCTCCACGATGCCTTCGGCATGCTTCATGAGGTGTCGACGTACGAGACTTACAATCAGAAGTTCATGAACGTGCCCCTGCACATGTTTCTCAAGCCCGCGGCGGGCTCGGACGTCTCCTTCACGGATCGCTGGCCCGAAGAATTTCTGGTCCGCCCGCGGCTCGAGTCGATTCCAGCCTGGCATCTGATCGGCGGCAAGGACCCGGTCGAGCCCACCGAGCTCACCGGAGCCGAGCCCACCGACGGCTACCCCGTCCTCCTGCGCGACTGGGTTCGCCGCGACGGGCTCACGTGCCTGAAGGTGAAACTGCGCGGCGACGACGCGGCCTGGGATTATGATCGGCTCGAAAAAGTCGGCAAGCTCGCGATCGAGGAGAACGTCAACTGGCTCACGGCCGACTTCAACTGCACAGTCGGAGAGCCCCAGTACGTGAGCGCCATCCTCGATCGCCTGATGAACGAGCATCCGCGAATCTTTGGCATGCTGCTCTACGTCGAGCAGCCCTTTCCCTACGACCTGGAAGCGCACCGGATCGACGTGCGCAGCGTTTCGGCACGCAAGCCGCTCTTCATGGACGAAAGCGCCCACGACTGGCGCTTCGTGCGGCTCGGCCGCGAGCTGGGCTGGACCGGCGTGGCCCTCAAGACCTGCAAGACCCAGACCGGCGCCATCCTCTCGCTCTGCTGGGCCAAGGCCCACGGCATGACGCTGATGGTTCAAGACCTGTCGAACCCGATGCTCGCCCAGATTCCGCACGTGCTGCTGGCAGCGCACGCAGGCACGATCATGGGGGTCGAGTCCAACGGAATGCAGTTCTATCCCGAGGCGTCATTGCCTGAGGCGGCCATTCATCCGGGCTTGTATCGGCGCAACGGCGGCATGCTTGACCTCTCCACAGTGCGCGGGTCAGGTTTCGGTTATCGCATCGACGAGATCAAGCGCGAGCCGGTCGATGCGACATTTGCTGATCACGCGTGAAAGCACGCAGCCGGAGCTTTCGCATTGTAGGGTCCGCCATTGCGGACCATCCTGCGAACGCCGCAGCAAACCACCCATCCCTCGAACAGCAGTTCTCCTCCATGCCCCAGCGCAATCTCGAATCGCAAATTCCGCTCAACTGCGACAACCGCTATAGTCGATAAGGAACGATGCGTCGCAAACCGCCGCGCACGCGATAAGGTTTGCGTCCGCGCAACCGTAGGTCGGTTGCTCGCCCTGAGCACGGTTGCCGGCGATTGTGCACTCTTGACGGGGATCCAGGCTCTCGATGTCCACGCTACTGGCCAGAAACGCCGAAGTACTGGTGACGATGGATGGCTCCCGGCGGCGAACTGAAGAGCGCCGGACTCTTCGCACGCGATGGAATCATCGAGCAGGTCGGCCCGACGGACCAGCTTCCCGACTCGGCTGATCGGGTGCTCGACCTATCCGGCCAGATCGTCTTGCCCGGCTTTGTGAACACCCACCATCATCTCGACCAGACGCTGACGCGCAATCTCCCGGCCGCCCAGAACAACAATCTCTTCCCTTGGCTGAAGGTGCACTATCGGCTCTGGGCTCGCCGCACGCCCGAGGCGACGCGGTGGTCGACGCTGGTGGGCCTCGCCGAGCTGGCGGCATCCGGCTGCACGACCGTCTTCGACCACTCCTATGTTTTTCCCAACGGCTGCCGCGTCGATGACCAGATCGCCGCCGCGCAAGAGATCGGCGTTCGTTTTCACGCCTGCCGCGGCTCGATGTCTCTGGGTGAGTCGCGCGGCGGTCTGCCTCCGGACGACTGCGTCGAGGATGAGGCGGCGATCCTGAAAGACTGCGTGCGCGTGATCGAAGCCTATCATGATGACCGCAAGGGTGCGATGACCCGCGTCGTCCTCGGACCGTGCTCTCCCTTTTCCGTCACCACTGACTTGCTCAAGGAATCGGCCAAGCTCGCCCGCGCCTATAAAGTGTCGCTGCACACTCATCTTTGCGAAACCTGGGACGAAGAGCGATACACACTCACGCGGTACCAGCTTCGTCCGGTCGCCTGGATGGAGACCCTCGGCTGGCTGGGAGACGACGTCTGGTTCGCCCATGCGGTGCACGTCGACGACGACGAGATCCGCCAGTTCGCCCGCACCGGAGTAGGCGCTGCGCATTGTCCCTGCTCGAACATGCGCCTCGCATCCGGAATTGCCCCCATCAAGAAGTATCTCGCCGCCGGCGTCAAGGTGGGCCTGGGCGTGGACGGGTCGGCCAGCAATGACGCGTCGAACATCCTGCTCGAGGCCCGCCAGGCCCTGCTCCTGGCCCGGCTCCGGCTTGGTTTGTTTCCACCCGAGGGTCCGCAGAAGTTCTTCCTGCTCTCGCAGTCTGATCCGCTCCGCGCCCACGAATGGATGACCGCGCGCGAGGCGCTGGAAATCGCCACCCGCGGCGGTGCCGCCGTGCTCGGCCGCGACGACATCGGCTCGCTCGAGCCCGGCAAATGCGCCGATTTCTTCAGCATCAACCTCCACACAGTCGATTATGCCGGAGCCCTGAACGATCCGGTAGCCGCCACCGTGTTCTGTGCTCCGCAGAAAGCACGATTTACGGTGATAAACGGCCGGGTCATCGTGGAGGACGGCGCGGTCGTCTCCGTCGACATGCGACCGGTGATCGAGGCGCACAATCGATTTTCCCTTTCGATCGCGTGAGCGCATTTCATGGACCTGCACACGGTAAACCGAGTTCGCCGCCCCGCTCGCGCCGAGGAGATCGCCTCCTGGGAACCCGGGTTCGCCTGGCTCGCCGGAGGCACCTGGCTCTTTTCCGAGCCCCAGGAGAGCGTCCACACGCTCATCGATCTCGAGTCACTGAGTGGCCGTCGCTCCGCGCCTCGGAAGACGGCCTCGAGATCGCCTCCACGTGCCGGGTTGTCGAGCTCGACGAGTTCGCCGAGCAAGCCCCGCAGTCCTGGACGGCTGCTCCGCTATTCCGGCAGTGCTGCCGGTCGTTTCTCGCCTCGTTCAAGATCTGGAACGCAGCGACGGTGGGCGGAAACATCTGCATGTCGCTGCCGGCTGGTCCCATGATCTCGCTCACGGCCGCGCTTGAGGGCGTTGCCACGCTCTGGCCCAGGGCAGGCAAGCCGCGACAGGTCTCCGTCGTCGATTTCGTGACGGGCAACCACCAGAACGTCCTCGCGCCCGGCGAGCTGCTGCGATCGATCTTCCTGCCCGCAAGCGCACTCCAAAAGCAGTTCGCGTTCCGGCGGTTCACGCTCACGAGCCTCGGGCGATCGGAAGTGCTCTTGATCGGCACCCGCTGCCCCGTGCGCGGCGAGTTCCTGCTCACGATCAGCGCGGCCACCGTCCGCCCGGTTCAGCTCCGCTTCCCGGTCCTGCCCGCAGCCGAGGAGCTGAACCGCGCGATCGCCGCCGCCGCCCCCTTCAGTCTGTACCTCGACGATGTGCACGGCTCGCCCGCACACCGCAAACACCTGACCCATTATTTCGGGGCACAGATTCGCGCCGAGCTCGCCAACTGAACGCTCTCGCAGCGGGAAACCGTCATGAACTATCGGGTCAACGGCAAATCATTCACGGCGCAGCCTCGACCAGGCCAATGCTTGCGAACGTTCCTGCGCGAACTTGGCTGGCTCGGAGTGAAAAAAGGATGTGACGCCGGCGATTGCGGCGCGTGCACCGTGTGGCTCGATGGCAAGCCCATGCACAGTTGCCTCGTCCCCGCATTCCGGGCCGAAAGCCGCGAGGTCACCACGATCGAGGGGCTCGCCGAGGGCGGCAAACTTCATCCCATGCAGCAGTCGTTTCTCGACGCCCAGGCGTTCCAGTGCGGCTTTTGCACCGCCGGAATGATCATGACCTCGGCAAGCCTCTCCGAACGCGCGAAAAAAGACTTACCCTTTCACTTGAAGGGAAACCTCTGCCGTTGCACCGGCTATTCCGCGATCGAGAACGCAGTCCGCGGCATCGCGTCCGTTGACCAGGACAGGGCCGGCCACGCCTGCGGAGCCAGCCTTGCCAGCCCCCTTGCCGGGCCGATCGTCACCGGCCGTGCGCGCTATACGATGGACGTCGAGATGGAGGGAATGCTTCACTTGAAGGTCGTTCGCTCACCGCACTGCGCACGCTCGCATCACCGCCGTCCGCAAGGAAAAGGCGCTCGCGGTTCCGGGCGTCCACGCCGTCTTCACCTGGCAAGACGTTCCGAGGCGAGCCTTCACGACGGCCTGTCACGGCGACGCCCACGTCGATCCCGACGACACCTACATGCTCGACAACGTCGCGCGGTTCGTCGGCCAGCGAGTCGCCGCCGTCGTCGCCGAGACCGAGGCCGCCGCCCTTGAGGGCTGCCGGCTGCTCGAGCTGGATTACGACGTGCTTCCCGCCGTCTTCGACCCCGAGGAGGCCATGATTCCCGGCGCCCCGCAACTTCACGGCGACAAGGACTCAAGCTCCCGCATCGACGATATCGCCCACAACATCTTCAAGAAGATCGAAGCCGAAACCGGTGATGTGGCCGCGGGGTTTGCCGAGGCGGATGCGACTTTTGAAGGCATGTTCTCCATGCCCAGGGTCCAGCACGCCGCACATGGAAACCCACGGCACGATCGCCTGGCTCACCTCCGACCAGCGCGTCCACGTCCGCACCAGCACCCAGACCCCTCACCTCGTGAAGTTCAAGCTCGCTTTCGTGTTCGGGATGTCCCCCGATCAGTTCCACGTTTTTTCCGAATGTGTCGGGGGCGGCTTCGGCGGCAAACAGGAGATGCTCACCGAAGACCTCTGCGTTCTATCCGCCCTCCACACCGGTCGCCCGGTGAAGTGGGAGTTCACGCGGGCCGAGCAGTTCACCGCGGCGACCACCCGCCATCCCATGAAAATCACGATCAAGCTGGGCGCGAAGAACGACGGCACGCTCACCGCCATGCAAATCCACACCGTCTCCGACACCGGAGCCTACGGCAACCACGGCGGTGAGGTCCTGGCCTGTTCGCTCGGCTCGTCGATGGCCACCTACCGCTGCCCAAACAAGAAGGGCACCGGCTATGCGGTCTACACCAATTTGGTGCCCTCGGGTGCCTTCCGGGGATATGGTGCCTCACAATCTGCCTTCGCCATCGAGTCCGCCATCGACGAGCTGGGCAAGAAGCTGGCTATAGACCCGTTCACGATGCGGCGCAGGAACATGATCCGTGCGCACGACCCGGTCCATGGCATCTGGCCCTCCTCCCCGCGCGACAGCATCATCGGCAGCTACGGCCTGGATCAGTGCCTCGACCTCGTTGAAAGTGCCCTCGCCAGCGGCCGGGGCAGCACCAAACCCGAGGGCGACGAATGGCTGGAAGGCCGCGGTGTTTCCATTCACGCGCAGGACTCGCACCCCCCACGGAGCATCGCTCCGAGTCTCACCTGTCACTGCGCTCAGATGGAACCTTTCATCTGAAAGTGGGATCAGCGGAATTCGGCAACGGCATCAGAAACACGCAGCGGCAGGCCGCCGCCGCCGTGCTCAACTCGCGGGCCTCGGCCATCTCCATGGACTTCGCCGATACCGACAAAACGCCCTACGACACCGGCACCTTCGCCAGCACCGGCATCAGCGTGGCCACCCTCGGCGTCCAGAGGGCGGCCGAAGCTTTGAGGGAAAACCTTCTCGACCTGGCCAGCCAGCTTTCCGGCGTGCCGGTCGTAGAGTGTCGCCTCGACGACGGGCACGTGCGCTGCGGTGATCAATCGCTCTCGCTCGAGCAACTCCACCGCGACGCACCACTGCCGCACAAGCTCCACGTGTCGCGCGAGGCGTCTGGGTCGCCTCGTTCCACGGCCTTCTTGGCCCATGGTTTTCGCATCGCCGTACATCGTGTCACCGGCGAGATCCGCATCCTGCAGAGCGTGCAAGCCGTCGACGCCGGCACCGTCATCAACCCGTTGCAGACGCGCGGTCAGCTCGAAGGCGGAATCGCCCAGGGGATCGGCACAACCCTGTTCGAGCGCATGGTGATCGACCCGCGCGGCGCCGTCGTGAACCCCACCTTCCGGAATTACCGCATTCCAGCGCTCGCCGACATCCCCCGATCCGAGATTCTCCTCGTCGAGACTCGCGACCGCTATGGCCCGTTCGGCGCCAAGTCCCTGGGCGAGGCCCCTGTCATTCCCGTCGCGCCGGCCCTGGCCAACGCCCTGGCCGACGCAACAGGGTTTCGCTGCCAAAGCCTGCCCTTGAGCGCCGACCGCATTTTCGCGCGCCTGGCCGAGCTGCAATAAAACGAGCCATCATGCGCCGACCGGCCCTGGGAGAAACGCATGAGCTCCGCACCCGCGACCGATCCGCCTCTACCCGGCGATCTCATTGCGCGCGGGTCTCCACCGTCGTCGTTCAGCGCGTGCCCGCTGACCGCGTGAGCCGCTTTCTCGAATGCCAGCGCGCCCTGATCGGCGCCGCCAAGGCCTTCCCGGGCTATCAGTCAACCGAGCTGATTCCACCATCCCAGGAACGGCCCGAACAGTGGTTGGCGATCCTTCACTTCAACGACCGGCCGTCGCTACAGCTCTGGCTCGACTCGCCGGTCCGAGCCGAGTGGGTCGAGAAGCTGCGCGATGACATCGGCGACTTCGAGCTCAAGACCTTGCCCTCCGGCTTCGGCATCTGGTTCGCCGGCCTCGCCGCTGGACCGGATCGCCCGCCTCCGGCCTCGTGGAAAATCGCGATGACGGTGCTCTTGTGGCTCTATCCCGTCGTCATGCTGCTTGCCGTGCTCACCCGGCCCCTGATTCCCCTCCTGGGAATAGCGGCGGCGATGCTCATCAGCAACACGCTCAGCGTGGCGGTCGGCCAGTGGCTCACGATGCCGGTCCTGACCAACCTGCTGCGCCCCTGGTTCGATGCGAATACGCCCGACAAAAGGGTGCTTTCGATCGGCGTGCTCATCCTGATGTGGCTGTTCCTGGGATGTCTCGTGGTCCTTTTCCGCTTCGCGACGGGGTAGAATGGCCTCGTTGAGCGCGGGTCACCGCCCGCGCCTCATAGTCGCCCTTCGCTCCGCGAAGGGATTTCTTCCCTGTTGAGCGCGGGTCACCGCCCGCGCCTCATAGTCGCCCTTCGCTCCGCGAAGGGATTTCTTCCGTGTTGAGCTGTTGGGCGCGGGTCTCCGACCCCGCCCTTCTCACCGACCGAAGGTCTCCAAACGTCCGACCCGTGACTCGAAGATTGCCGCAGCACAGTCTCACTGGAATTTCGCAGCATGACCACCCACGCGACCCTCTCCGCAGCAGGCCTCCCCCTCGACCTGCTGGCTCCCGAGCCCCGCACCACAATCGCCACGAGAACCTGCCTGCTCGAAGGCCCCGCCTTCGACGCCGGCGGCAATCTCTATTTCAGCGACATCATCGGCAACCGCATTTATCGTTTGGCGCCCGACGGATCTCGCTCGATCCTTCGCGAGGACAGCGGGCGCACCAACGGCAACACATTTGATGCCCAGGGCCGCCTGATCAGTTGCGAGGGAGCCGAATTCGGTCCGGCCGGCCGGCGCAGGATCGTCCGCACCGACTTGAAGACCGGCAGCATCGAGGTTCTTACCGACCGATTCGAAGGCAAACGCTTTAACAGCCCGAATGACGTCGTGGTCGACGGCATGGGCCGAATCTGGTTCACCGATCCGTATTACTCGGACGATCGCAGCTCGCTCGAAATGACCGAAGAGGCTGTCTATCGAATCGACCCCGACGGCAAGGTCTCCCGCGTCCTGACCCAGCCCGCGATCGAGCGGCCCAACGGCCTGGCAGTGACCCCCGACAACAAGACGCTGTACATCATCGACAGCCATACTCGCCCCGGCGGGAACCGCAAAATCTGGGCCTTGGAAATCGCCCAGGACGGCACGCTCCGCGGCCAGCGCCTGATCTTCGACTTCGGCCGCGGCCGCGGCGGCGACGGCACGCGGCTCGACCAGCGCGGTAACCTCTGGGTCGCCGCGGGAATCCTCCTGCCGCGCCACGCCGGCGAGACCGATGAAGTGCCCGCCGGCGTCTATGTGATCACGCCCAAGGGCGAGTTGCTCGGCGCATTCCAATTCCAGAGGACCTGTGCACCAACCTGGCCTTCGGCGGGCCGGAGCGAAAAACCCTGTTCGTCACCGCCGGCAAGACGATTTTCAAAATCCCCGTGGCTGTCCCGGGTTACGCTTTATTTCCGATCGAATAGGCGTCGTTCAGGCAAGCTGCCCGCAACTTCCGCCCGCTCTCCACCAGTCGACTGTCAGATCTCGCCCCCGGACCCCCTCATCAGCTCACCTCTCATCTCGTGATGCATTTTTCACTCATACATGATCTTAGAAATTGCGATGATCGCGATAAATAGGCGAGTTTAGTTGACGTTGACCCCTCTCCCTCCTAGCATGATGTGGTGCAGGTAGTCTTTAGCGTCGTGCTTTTTTTTCCAAGCATTCCAGCTACGAGCGCGTCGAAGCAGCTCAACTCTCAGCATCGTCGAAGACATCTGAAGATGACCGCGGCACAGGTTGCGTCCGTGGCCGTCCCGCCGGAGCAAGTTCGCTCAAACTTTTCGGTGATATCACCCCGGCAATGTTTTCCGTTTGGGCTGATCAATTGCAGTGAGGCATGCTCCGCGACTTGGTGTTCTATGGTTTGAGCGGTGAAAGCTCGAGACCGTCAAAGATCTTGTTGATTTTCACGAGGCAACAACGGCGTCTACGCGCCGCCCGCCCACTCGACCGTTTCAAGTCGGCGACGGTCACTGATTGTCCCTTATCGGCAAGGAGCTTTGCCATGTCCACGAGCCGACGGCGATCCTGGCTTTTAACCCGAGCGCGCTCGACACAACCTGGGCGCCGCCGCCCCTATAGCCCACTGTCGCCAGGCGGACTCCTCGACTGGATGCTCGAAGTCCGCTGCCTGCTGAGCACAGCGCCAAGCTCGATCACATCAGAGTTTTCTGTGGCTCGTGGTCAAACCGAAATCATCGACGTCAGCAAAACACCACTTATAGACTTGACCGGCAACTTGAATAATCAAGGCACCATCTACCTGGTCTCCACGAATCCGCTCGTGGACAGCGTTTCAGTCACCGCCCAGAACATGATCGACGGTAGCGGAGCACTGATTACCACCGTACTTCCGTCGGGCGGTCTGCCCGGCTACAGCAATGCCTTGAACGATCTCAGTCTGACGCTGGTCGCTTCGCAGAATATCGTCAACAACGGCGCCATCACAAGCGCCGGCAACCTCACCGCCCTGGCTGGCGGCACCATTTTGAACGCACCAGCGGTGGGAGCTTCTGCCGGTTTGGCGCAGGTGCAGGCCGTGGGTGAGCTCGATTTGCTGAGCGCAACGGTTGCCAATCACGGTGTCGTGTCGTCCACGGCCGGCAGCGTCGATGTTGCGGTGCCGTCAATCTACGCATCGGCCGCTGCGCCGTTCGCCCATGGCACCGTGCCGGGTTCATTGCCCCAAACGATCAACGTAAATAACACATCAGGAACCATTCAGGCGCTGAATGGAACGATCAACTTCGGTGGGATGGGGCTGGGCCAGGCGGCCCTTCTGACGTTGACCGGAGGCAACTTCGATGCGCAAGCGATCAATCTGCAGGCTGGCACGGGCGCCATCCAGGCCGACGTGAACGACGTCACCGGCGCTCTCAATGTATCCGGCGGCTCAGCTCAGTTTGCGAGTGACTCAGGCGTCCTCGACCTGGGAAATCTCGATGTAGCCGGCGATCCCACATATTTCAATATGGGCAATATCGAGATTACTGGCCCCGTCACCGCCAGCCAGAGTCTGGCCATCGTTGCCACCGGCAACATTACTGCCACCAAAGCGGTCCTCATTCAAGCCACTAACCCGCTCCTGGGTGGCCAGAACGTCTACATCGTGGCCGGCGGCAACTTCATGCCGTCCGGCTCGGCCACAGGCGGCGCCCACGTACCTCCCATACCTCCAGAAATGCCGCTGCCGGCAGGACAGACCATTGATGTAATGGGCGCAAGCCCCACCGGCGGCACCATTTCTCTGGCCAACTCCACAATCAATACCAGTCCTGGTCCTGATTCAGTGAATCAGCCGGGCGGCAGTGTGACTCTGGTAGCTTATGCCGGCAGCGGCACCGGAGGCATCACCGGCGTCAACATCGTATCGGGTGGAACCGGTACCGGTGCCAACGGCGGCGTCACCTTGATTGCAGCGGGTACCGTCGGATCGACCAACACAGCGATCTCGGGAATCGCCATCAATGCTTCAGGCGGCACCGGCATGCCGCCGGCTGCGATCGGCATTCTTGCTGCGCAGCCGCTCGGCCCCGTCACCTTTGACTCAAACGGAATCGCCACCGGCTCATTCTTGCCCCCCGTTGCTCTGACCACACACGACATCCTGCTCGGGCCGGTTCCGGGCGGCGGGATATTCACCGATGGTGGCACGATCACCATCAAGACCGGCGGGATGTTTTCCAATCAAGTCGTTGTGAGCTCCAGCGGCGCGAAACCCGGGCGCGACGCCGGCGACATCAACATCATCGCCGGCTCAATTACCCTGTACGCGGCTTTGCTGGCTGTCGGCGCCAATGGCACAAACGGAGCAAATGCGACAGTGCCCGGACTGCCCGGACGACGGAGGAACGGCGGCAAGGGCGGCATGATCACCCTTGAGGGCACCGCCGGAATCACGATAAACGCCGGTATCCAGGCCGACGCCGGCAACGGTGGCAACGGCGGCAATGCCGCGGCCTCAGGCGGCGGCGCCGGCGGATTAGGTGGCAACGGCGGCATGGCCGGAACCGTCAGCCTCACGACCACGAACTCTGCCATCACACAGGCTGTCGGGCTTTCGATCAGTGCCCAGGGTGGCAGCGGCGGCAACGGCGGTGCGGGCGGCAGCGGCAGTTCAGGCAGTAAGGCCGGCAAGCTCAGCCCTGAGCTGTTCAGAAGGCTACGCAGAGGCGGCAAACGCGACGCGCGCTTGTTGAAAGCGCTGGCCAAGGCCGCCAGCGGCGGCAGCGGCGGTGCGGGCGGCAACGGCGGCCTGGCGACCGCGGGCGGCAGCCTGATGGCCAGCGCCGGTGCAGGCAGTATCACCTTCAGTGGCGCGCTCAACTTGAGCGGCGGCGCCGGCGGCGCTGGCGGCGGCGGTGGCAATGGCGGGAATGCCGAGGTACCTCACGTCGACGGCACCACCGGCGGCACCGGCGGCGCTACCGGCGCTTCTCAGAACGGCGCCATGGGCGGCATGGTCCAGTTGAAAACCACATCCGGCCCCATCAGCCTCGCGGCGGTCACGGCAAACGGCGGCGCGGGCGGGTCGCAGACCTCCTCCAGCGGCCGCGGCGGCTCAGGCGCCCACGGCGGCGACGGCGGCGCAATTGCCAACGCCGGCGCCGGTGCCCAGGGCGGGCAGGTTAACATTCTCTCGACAAGCGGCATCATTACAGTTACCGGCGGCACAGCGATCAGCGGCGTTCATCTTGACGGCGGCGCCGGCGGCATCGAGGCCGCCCCGCAGGGCGCCGGCTCAGGCGGTACAGGTACGATCTCTCGCGGCGGCCAGGGCGGCTCGATAGGTAATGGCGGCGGTGCAGGGAGGGGCGGTATGTTCACGATTAGCACCTCAGGCGCCGTCACCACATCCGCTACCATCAATGCCGATGGCGGCGCTGGCGGCGTCATCACCTCCACCGCCGGCGCAGGCGGCGTGGGCCCCGACGGCGGCTTTGGCGGCGGTGTCGGCAACGCCGGCGGCGGCGCTCAGGGTGGCACCGTCTCGATCACCAGCATGAACGGCTACGTCATCATCAACAACCCGATCAGCGCCGTCGGCGGCGCCGGCGGCATCAATTCAGCCACAGGCGGCGACGGTGGCATGGCCACCGCCGAGACCGGCGGTCGCGGCGGCACCGTCGGCAGCGGCTTTGGTGGTGGTGGCGGCGGCGGCGTGGGGGGCGGCATTTCGATTTCCTCAGGATCAACATCCGACGCGTTATATCCCATCGTCCCGATCACCATCTTCGGCGAGTTGCTGGCGTTTGGCGGTGCCGGCGGCGCCTTGACTGCAACCGGCGGCAACGGCGGCCTGGGTAAAGGCAAAGGAAGCGGCGGCGCGGGCGGCAGCATTAATAACGCCGGCCAGGGGGGCGGCCAGGGCTCGGTTCTCATCACCGGAAAAGACAGCATCAACCTCAATTCCGTTCTTCTTTACGGCGGCTCAGGCGGCGGCCTGACTGGCACCGGCGGCGCAGGCGCCGGTGGTCCCAAAGGCGGCGACGGCGGTCGCATAGGGACCAGCGGCTCAGGCGGCATTGGCGGTACGCTAACCATCTCAACCAGTCAGATCCCGCCCAATCGCCCGACAACCATCCTGGTGGCCTTCAACAACGTCGTGAACGCCAGCGGCGGCGCAGCGGGCATCTATACCGGCACGGCCGGACACGGCGGCAACGGGTCGGACGGCAAAGGCGGCGACGGCGGTGCCGCAGGCTCTCAGGGCTCAGGCGGGAAGGGAGGCACGATCGACGTAACCGGACTCAGTATGCAGGTAGCCCCCACCGGTGCCATCCTCGCTAATGGCGGCTCGAACGGTGCATATACGGTCAAGCCACCACCATCAGGTGTTCCGACAGTCGTCATCCCTGGTTATGCAGGTACCTCCGGCGCCGGCGGCAACGGTCCCAAGGACGGTAAGGGCGCAGGCGGCAAAGGGGGATTGGTCGGTAACGCCGGCTCCGGCGGCAATGGTGGCACGATGCTGTTCAACATGTCAGGACCAGTAACCGTCAATGCACCGCCCAAGACAAGCCCCTATATGGACTCCATCGCCGCGCGCGGCGGACTCGTATCAGACGATAACGCCCGGAGCGGCCCCGGCGGCAACGGTGGCAAAGAGGGCGGCGACGGCGGCCGCGGCGGCAACATCGGCACCAACGGCAGCGGCGGGATCGGTGGCTCGATCACCATCACGGGCGGTACCGGCGATATCGGCGGCATCGGAGTGATCGTGGCCGCGGGTGGCAAGGTTTATAATATGTCGGCTCATTCAGGGGATGGCGGTGATGCGGGAGCCTCCGGCAGAGGTGGCGACAGTGGAACCATCGGAAACAACGGCAGCGGCGGTAACGGCGGCGACATCACCGTTACGTCCACGTCAGGTACCATCGGACTGAGCTTCTTGATCGCGCCCGGCGCCGATGTCGACGGTACGTTCAAACCGCAAACCGGCGACGGCGGCAACGGCGGCAAAATCGAGGGCGGCGGCGGCTCGAGCGGCTCGATCGGCAACAACGGCAACGGAGGAAAGGGCGGTACCATCGAGGTATCGAGTATCAGCGGCGTGATCGGCGTGGTCGGGTCCGTCCAGGGTAAATTTGAATCATTTGTCGCCGCCGGCGGCGTCGTGGCACCCATCCTTCAGTTGCAACTACTTGGTGTTACCTACCTCGATCTCTACGCACCCTCACAGGCCAAGACCGGCAATGGCGGCAAGGCCGAGGTCGGCAACGGCGGCTCGAGCGGCGGAATCGGCACCAACGGCTCCGGTGGCGGCGGCGGCAAGGTCGTTTTGACCACAGGCTCCGGTTATCTCAACCTCCCGACAGGAACAATCGTAACTGCAGGCGGCGATGGCGGCACTGCCTTCGACCAGACTGGCAATGGCGGCGCATCGATGGGCAGGGGCAAGGGCGGCGACAGCGGCGATATAGGCAGAAACGGCAATGGCGGTAACGCCGGGTCGATCATCCTGAATTCGACATCCGGTAACATCACTGAAGCGAGCGTCCTGGTTTTGCGTGGCGCCATCGCGTCAAATTCAGGCGACCGCACAGGCAATGGTGGCAGCTCATCCGCTGGCATCGGCGGCGACAGCGGCTCGATCGGAAGTGCCTTTAACGGCAAGTTCTACGCAGGAGGAACGGCAGGTAACGGAGGCATACTGGAAATCACGGCCGGAGGGTCGATCTCAACGAACGAAGCCATCGTTGCGACCGGCGGTGACTCAGGAGCACTTTCCCCGAATACTCCCACCGGCTTGCCCAACCTCTATTATCCTGTGACCGGCAGCGGCGGCGCCGGCAAGACCATCGGTGGCAGCGCTGGTGACATCGGCATCGCCGGCGTTGGAGGCATCGGCGGCTCCGTCTCGATTAGCACGCCACCAACGCCTACGCCACCTGCGGTGCCGCCCGTTTTCAATCTCGATCGCATCAACGTCAACGGCGGAAACGCCGGTACGACGGTCCCTCCACCCTACATGGATTTTTCGGCCTCCTTCCCGGCAGGTGACGGCGTGCAGCGTGGCGTTGCCGGCAAGGGCGGTAACGCCAAAGGCGGATCAGGAGGAGACGCCGGCTCAGTCGAAGGCGGCGTGGTTGGAGGCGATGGCGGCTCAATTGAGATTTCCTCGGCGGGTTCAATTGTCTCCGTCCAGGACTTTGCCGATGGCGGCTCGGGCGGTGACCAGGCCGGTACAGCCGGAAATGGGGGACAGGCCGCTGGGACAGGTTTAGCAGGTGGCACTGGTGGCTCTGTCGGCGGTGCAGGCAATGGTGGCGATGCGGGCGACATCACGGTGAAAGCCGCAGGCGGCATTTCCCTCGGAGAGGCTGCCGCCTTCGGCGGTAACGGCGGCAACGTCCAGGCGATCGCCAAGGCCGGTAATGGCGGCGACGGAAAAAACACTGCCGGCAACGGCGGAAGCCTGGGTTCTATCGGTGACGCGGTTGATTTGAAAGAATTAGCCAATGGTGGCTCCGGAGGCGGCCTGACTGTGATCAATCAGACGGACAACCAGATGATCCTCGTCAAGGCCGCCGAGACAATGGATTTCAACGGCGGCAACGGTGGCAGCATGGCCGGTACCGCCGGCAAAGGCGGCAACGGGCTCGTTATCCCCGATGTGGAAACCAAAGGCGGTAACGGCGGCAACGTCTTGGCCTCCGGAGCTGGCGGGCCAGGCGGCTCGATCTTCCTCAAGTCTCCTGGCAACACCGGCTCAGTCACCTTGACCGGCGGGGCCAGTGTCAATGGCGGTAACGACGGGTCTTACTCAGCGACAAGCGGCGACGGGGGAACGAGCAAGCTCAACCAACCCGGCGGCAACGGCGGCGATTCCGGCGGCCAGGGTGACGCCGGCGGCCAGGGCGGCATCCCCATCATCATGAACATAACGATTGAGGCCGGCACCTTTACCCTGCCCGCCAATAAACCACTCACAGCCAACGGCGGCAACGCCCTGACGTATATAAATACTCCCGGCAACGGCGGCAAAGGCGGCGGTGCCGGTGGCAATGGCGGCAAGGGCGGCCATACAGGCAGCGGCGGCGGCGGCGGCACCATCGACATAACGACACAGCAGCGCATGTCGCTAAACGGCTTGGTGAGCGCCAGCGGCGGTACACGCAACGCCGAAGCGATCACCTCCGGCAACGGCGGCGATGCCGGTCCCAAAGGTGTCGGAGGCCAGGGTGGTATCATCCAGCCCGCCGGCTCCTCCGGTGGCGCCGGCTCGATATCGCTCTCGAGCGTGTTCAGCAACGTGTCCGGTACCGGCTCGGTCGTTGCCGATGGCGGCAATGTATTTAACCAGCCGCTCGGAGTGCACCCAGCGCCTGTGATGACCGGGGGTCGCGGTGGCACCGGCGGCGCCGACGGCAAGGGCGGCAACGGTGGCTCTGCCGGCGACGGTCCCGGCGCCGTCATCCTTGGCGGCACGATCAAGGTCACAGCGTCCTCTGGCATCACTCTGGCTGATCTTGAGGCAAACGGCGGCTCGGTGATCGGCGCATTCGATGCCGTTGGCGGCAACGGGGGTAATGATATCGACGGCGGTGTAGGAGACACCGGCGGCGGCAACGGTGGTCCCACAGGAAACAACGGCAGCGGCGGCGACGGCGGCGACATCAGTCTGACCACGCCCGGCAACACGATCATAGGGACGGTGTCGGCAATCGGTGGCACGGTTGGCAATATGTCAGCCATCGGCGGCAAAGGCGGCACCCAGCTAACCGGGCTCGGCAAGGGCGGCTCAGGTGGCACTGCCGGTAACAACGGTAACGGAGGAGCAGGTGGAAAGATCTATATTTCTACATTGTTAGTAGGCATGGAGTCATCAGAAGGCACCGTGCAAGCCACCGGCAGCCTGGACGTCGACGGCGGGTCAGTCGGCGCCTACAGCGGCAGAAGCGGCGACGGCGGCAACGCCGGTCCGTCTGGCGGACAAGGTGGCGGCGCCGGAAGTTTGGGCAGCAACGGTATGGCCGGCAAGGGCAACGAGATCACGATTGTCGGCTCCGACGGCAGTCTGACCTTCTTGGGCAGCTTGCTGGCTGACGGCGGCAGCGTAGCAGGGCCGTATACTGGCATAGCCGGTAAAGGAGGCAACGCGATAGGAAACAATCCGGACGACAGCGGAGGTAACGGAGTGGAAACTGGCGGCAGCAACGGAAGCGCCGGCAGCGGTGGTAAAATCAGTATCGGTTCCAGCGGCGGGGCCATACAAACCCAGTTGGTTTCAGCCAGCGGCGGCAGCACATCCGCTCGCCTGGGCACCACGGGAGATGGCGGCAAGGGCGGGAAAAAGGGCGGCCTCGGAGGCGCGGTGGGCGCCGGCACCGCAGGAGCGGGTAACGGCACGATTGGGATTGAAAGCACCTTCGGCAGCATCATGCTGAGCGGCAATGTGATGGCCACCGGCTCCTCAGGCGGTGCTGTAAGCGGAAAGGCGGGCGACGGGGGCTATGGCCTGGACAAGGGCCTCGATGGAGGCACCGTAGCGCCAGCCGGCGACGGCGGAGCTGGCGGGACGATAACCATCAAAGCCGGCTCCATGCTGACCATCAGCAATCTCATCAAGATAGACGCCGACGGAGACGCTGGCGGCGCCCAGTCGGGCACGGGCGGCAAAGGCGGCGACAGCGGCGCCGCGGGCGGCAACGGAGGCAGTGTCAAAAAGGCAGGCAGCGGAGGCGCTGGTGGCACCATCGTCATCAACTACCAAACATTGACTGGGCCCGTCATAATCCCCACGGTAAAAGGCGGTGCCGCGGGCAGTCAGACGGGAATGAAAGGACTCCGCGGCATCGCCCCGAAGCCGGGGGTCGATGGCTCGGTCATTGACTCGGCAATGAAGGGGGATGACGGCACTGTCATTATAAACGGCGAAACGTGATAATGAGCAGCACCATGACGTCGAACCGAAGAGAATTCCTCGCCCTGGCCGGCCTCGCCGCATCCGCTTCGCCGATCAAAGTCATCGAGCCGTTCCAGCCTGGTCAGAATTCCCCGCCGGCTCCGCGCCGCCCCCGCGCGATCGGCGTCTCGACCTATTCATTCTGGCAGTTTCGCGGCCAGCGGCTGGGCATCCCCGCGTGCATCGAAAAGGCCGCGGCCATGGGCTTCGACGGCGTCGAAATCCTGCACGTGCAGATGGAAGACGAATCGCCCGCGGCCGTCAACAAGATCAAGCGGCAGGCGCACTCGCTCGGTCTTGCACTGATGGGTTTCTCAACGCACCAGGGGTTCGTCTACCCCGACGCCGACCTCCGCCGCACCAACGTCCAGAAGACGCTCTACCAGATCGAGCTGGCCGCGAGCCTGGGTATCCCGACGATGCGCATCAACACCGGCCGTTGGGGCACGATCAAGTCGTTCGATGATTTCATGGCCAAGAAGGGAATCGAGCCCGCGCTCGAAGGCTTTACCGAGGAACAAGCGTTCGGCTGGGTCATCTCCTCGATCGAGAAGCTGCTTCCCAAGGCCGAGGCCTGCGGAGTCGTCCTCGGGCTAGAGAACCACTGGGGCCTGGGCCGGACCGCAGCGGGCGTGCTGCGAATCGTCGAGGCCATCAAGTCGCCGTGGCTGCAAATGACACTCGACACCGGCAACTTCCTGGAAAACAGCTACGAGCAAATGGAAAAAATGGCCTCGAGCTCCGTGCCGATCACCCTCGTGCAAGCGAAGACCTATTTCGGCGGCGGCCGCTGGTACGCGCTCAACCTCGACTACGCCCGCATCGCCAAGATCCTCGACAACCACCATTATCGGGGCTGGATCTCCCTCGAGTTCGAGGGCAACGACGATCCCGAGATCGCCGTCCCGAAGAGCCTGGCCATGCTGGGGCAGGCGTTCGGGCGCTGACTTTTTGACGCGGCTTTCCACGCCCACAGAACAATCAACTTCTTCGTTGCCTTTGTTGCCTTATGTTCCAATCTGATTTCTGCAAAAGGCTTGCCCCGGTACGTGCGGCAGTACTTCACTTCGTGTTTTTCCCCGTCCCTGCGGTGTACTTGATGAGCTCACGCGTGGTCGTCGAATTCGCCGACCGAAAGACGTATTTCACCGGGCCGATGTTCTCAACGTACCAGATCGTCACGACGCTCTCGCTCTGGCCGATGATCGTGTGGACCTCGCACACGAAGGCACCCGTGTAGGCTCCCGCCGGAACCTTCACGTCCTCCACGCGCACCGAGCACCGGTCCTTGACCACGCTACTCTGTTTCACTTGCGGATTGAATGGAATCGTCCACACCTTGGATTCGTGCTCCCAGGTGTCGCCGTCCTTGAGGGGAAGCACGAATTGCTTGAGCGGCGGCTCGGCCACGATCGTGGTGGCGGCGTACTGCTTGTAGACGCCGTCGGGCTCGACCGCGAAATACTCGCTGAACGTCACTTTGCCGTCGCGAACGTAATCGCGCTTGTAATAGTCGCGCCCGTGGTACCCCTCGCGTCCGGCCACCCGCAGCGTGAGCTGGCCGCCGTCGTGCTCCTTGAAGAGCCATGTCGAGCCCGGCTCAAGCGGGAAGAACGTCGTCTTTACCTCTTTTGACGGCGGCGGAGGACCGCGATGATTTTCTTGACCGGATCGAGCTTGGCCGCGTCCAGCTTCGTTTTCGCGAGCCAGCCGTCGATTTCCTTCCACGACCAGTCGGTTACCCGCACGTTCGGGCGATCGAGCATCTCCGCGAGTTGCTGTTCCAGAGCGTCCGCGTTCTGGCCGGTAAGCCGCATGGCCATCGCCCTGATTCCGACACTGATGGCGTCGAACAAAATCGCGTTGGTCGAGTTGACCTTCCGCTTCCATCCTTTCGCATCGAGCGACTCGAAGAAGCGTAGCACCTCTTCCGGACGCTCGGCGCAGATCGTCGCCTCGAGCAGATTGAGCACGAACGACGGGGCCCTCGCGTCTTCCGGGGCGGTCTCGAACGCTTTCGCATAGCAAGCGCGCGCCTCGTCCCACTGCCCGAGATAAGTGTGGCATAGCCCCAGCCGCTCCTGGACCTGCGCGATGGTCTGCGGCAACGTTGCAAAGGAAGCGCTCCGATCGAAGTCGGCGATTGCGTCGCCATAGCGTTTCTCCAGCGAGGCCTTGCTCCCGCGCTGGAAATAGAACCCGAGCCGGAGCGACCTGGCTTTGTCGAGGTCCTTTTTCACGCCGTTGCCTGCCTCGTAGACGTCGGCGAGCGGGAGGATTGCCTCGGTGCTGCCCAGAAACTGAGCCTTCGAGAGCAGCCGCACGGCCTCTTCCCCGTGGCCGAGCTCGCCGGCGAGCCGCCCGGCATTGAGCGCCGCCTTCATCTGGCCTTCCTTGAGCTTCGGGTCATTCGCGTTCGCGGCAAACTGCTGGGCGCGGAGGTCGGCCTCCTTGCGGTACATGTCGAGCGCCTGCTCCTTCTTCCCACCTCCGGCATACCCCTCTGCCAGAGATCGAAATTGCTCGGCGGCTTCGCCCAGCAAGGCGACTTTCTGGTCACGCTCGCGAGCAAAATTCTGGTTCGACTCCGCGAGCCGTGCCTTGTTCTCTTTGTCCAGCTCCATCGCGAACACTTCCCCAAATACGGCCTTTTTATTTGCCTTCACCAGCTCCGTGGTGCGCGCGAGGGCGGCCTGGGCGTTTCTTGAGAGCAGTTTTGCGAAATCCGGCCGCAGCTCGAGCAGTCCACCGATCCTGCGGGGTGCCTTGGAGCTGCCTCGCGCCATCGCCTTCAGCTCCCAGCGAAAGGCCTCAACCTGGTCGCCCTTGGCGTTGCATAGCTCGGCTACGAGCATCTGGGTCTCCGTCACCGCCTCGCGCGCCGTCACGGCCGCATAGCTCTCCTCGATAACGGTCTCGAGCACATCCATCTGCCGGTGGTACATGACGTATGCCCTGTCGAACTCGGATCTCCGAACCAGCAGCTTGCCGATCGCAAGGTAAGTCTTGGCGAGCTGCTCGCGGAGAGCGACGCTGAGAGGGTTGGACCGTGCGAGCATCTCGCGAATCTTGAGGCAGGGCTCAAACGCCTTTAACGAATCAATGTCATCGCCGCCTTCGAGGTACGACGTGGCGAGGCTCTCGTACGCCCCGGCCGTCTCCTGGAGAATCGCCAGGTCGCTCGGCGCGTTGTCGAGCTTGGTCTTGAGCTCGACCACCCTGGCCTTGAGCGGGGCTTGCGGATCGCCTCCCCCTTGCTTGGTGGGACCGGCCGCCTGACTGACCGTCGCGGGCGAGCTGGAAGTTCCGCGCGCGGCGGATTTCGCGCTCCCCCCTTCATCGGTGACCTTCACGGTCTGACCCGACTCGGCCGCCGCCGTCCCCAGGGCGTACACGCACAGGTCCTGAAATGAGACCTTGTTCTCCTTTGCGATCTTGAAAAGCCTGGTGAATGAGGCGACGACCTCGGCCGGCGGTTTTCCGCCGCGCAGCCTTTCCAGCCAGAGGAACTGGTCCGTTATGGCCTTGTAGTCCTCCGTGACGTACAGGTGGACCGGGTACTTGACGCCGGCGAAATCACAAGGCACCGTGAATCGCTTCATCCCCGGCGCTTTCTTGAGGAACTCGCGAACTCGAGCCGCCTCGGCCTCGTTGGCCGCGTGCGCAACGTTAACGTAGTCTTCAATGTTCATGCCCTGCATCGGGCCGATCCAGATCTTCAAGTACTCGCGGGCGCACAGCACTTCGTTCTTGAAATCGCCAAGTTTGTGGTGCAGCTCAGCCAACTGATTGTTGACGGCGCCCAGATTCCAGCGAACGTAAAAATGCCACGGCATCTTTTCAAAAACAGGACGATAAAGCCTGTCGGCCTCCGTGTAGGCCTTCACTGCTTCCAGAGTGCGTCCCCCCGCCGCGTGGATCCGGGCCGTCGAAAGCAGCATTTCACCGAGGTTTTCGATGCCTCCGGAGTCTTGCAGCGAGCGGCCGGCGTCGATTGCCGCATTGGTGAGCCGGACGACCGCCTCGCTGAGCTTCAGCTTCTCCGCGCACGTGCAGGCGTCCATGGCATAGGAGATGAATTCGACCACGCTGCTCTGCTGAATGGGCGATTGCGCGGCGAGCACTCGAGAGCGGTAAAGCTCCGTGGCATCGGCAAGGTAAGGTAAGGCCTCCTTGTAGCGCTGAGCGTCAAGGTCGTACCGACCTCGCACGTGCAGGCCCTGGGCCACCTGACCCTGGAGCGTCGCATCGTCCGGGAACCGCGCGGCAAACTCTCGTCCCCGCTGTGAGATCGCGTCGAGAGTACGCAGCCGGTTTTGCTCGGCCTGGATCTGATCGCCCGACGGGTTTCCGTACTGGAAGTACTCTGCCGTGTCCAACCGGAGCCTGAGCCACTCCGCGGCAAATCGTGACCGATCACCGGCGCGGCGGACCAGCGCGTCCATGAGCTGGTTGCACTCCTCGTGTGCGGCGCGCGCGTCGGCCGGCCGTTTCTTTCGCCTGAGCTGTTTGCCCAGCGAGTTCAACGAGTCGGCGAGCAGCCACTGCTGCCGCAATCCTTCCGGCGTTGCCTTGAGCATTGCGCGGTTGTGTGCGACGAATTTCTCGAATTCCGGCGTTGCACGATCGAGCTGCCCCGAGCGAGATAGTGACTCCGCTCGATCCACGTAATCAGTCCGCAAGAATAACTGAAGGTAAGGTGAGTCGGGCCGGAGCTTCAGGGTTTCCTCGTCGGCCTTCTGCAAGCGGTCCATGGTCGCACGCAGCGCATCTTCATCTTTCAGGTCCCAGTGGACCCACATGAGGTGGTAGTTGACGACACTCAAGGCGGCGCGGACGTCGACTTCGCGGTACTTCTCCGCGAGCAAGGGTTCATAAAGCGCCTTCGCCCGCTCCGCAAACCGCTCGCGCAGCGGTTGGTCGCCGCTGATGCAGCTCGCGGAGGTCGAGAAAGCGCGCGCAGCTCGTACCGGAAGTCCGGGTCCTTCGGGTCGCTTCGCAGAGCCGCTTCCGCCAGCGTGGCGGACCGATCGAGCAAGCGCCGGGCCTCGTTAAACTGTCCGTTCGACCAGTACAGCCAGGCTGTCTCGTAGACTGCGCGACAAAGCTGCAGCCGGTGCTCGGGGCGCTCCGGCGCCTGGTCAGCGAGCTTCTGATAAAGATCGACCGCCGTCTGGAGGTTCAGCCGGGCCCGCTCGAATGAGCCGACGTGGGAGCTGATCATGCCCAGGATGACATGCGCCGCGCCAGCCTCGGCGTCACCGTCACGTCGTCGGGAGTGGCCGCGGCAAGCTGCTTCATGCCCTCCAGGCGAATATTGGCCAGCTCTTCGTGCACCGCGCCCAGACCGGGGAGGTGACGGATGTTGTCTTCCTTGACCGACGAGTATGCCTGGTCCACAACATTCCAGACGACCTCCGACTCCTTCTTGCTCTTCGTCAGGTCGGCCAGCGCGTGCTGGGCTTTCTCCTTTTCTTGCCCCTCATGGAAACGGGCGGTGATGGCGGCATTGCGCTCGGCGTCGATCCTCAGAAAAGCCGAAATCGTGCCGGCGGCCAGCAGCACGAGGATCGACGCCGCTACGGCAAGCGGTACCCGGTAGCGCCGGACGAACTTGCTGGCCAGGTAGCCCAGCGAGAGCGGCTGGGCCGAGACCAGCTCGCCGCGCTCCCAGCGGCCCAGGTCATCCGCCAGCTCGGAGGCGGTCGCGTACCGCTGCGCCGGTTCCCGCTCGAGGCACTTCTGCACGATCGCCTCGAGATCAGCCGCGATGCCACGGTGGTGCTTGCGCACGAGGTCAGGGTCTTTGGACGAGATCCGGATCATCAGCTCGGCATCCGGAGTCTGATCGGTGGCGTCATGGATCGGGCGCAGGGTCAAGAGCTCCCAGAGGGTCGCCCCCAAACTGTAGATGTCGCTCCTCGCGTCGACCTTTCCGACCGACAGGACCTGCTCGGGACTGGCATAGCGCAGCGTGCCGATGAACTGGCGGGTCCGGGTGATCCGCCCCTCGACGTCGTCGGCCAGTTGCGCCACGCCAAGGTCCATGAGCACCGCCTGGCCGCCGTCGGCGGTCACCATGACGTTGCTGGGCTTGATGTCGCGGTGGACCACTCCGGCGGAATGCAAGGCGTGCGCCGCCAGGGCCACCTGCCGGATCAGTTCGACAACGTGGTGCACATAGCCGCGGTCGCCGGGCTTGAGGTCCGCGTGCGGGGCCGACTCGCGCACTCCCGCGCGCGGCGGAGCGGTCGCGGGCGCCAGACCGGCCGAGCTCATCGATTTCTCGGATCGGCGCGACTCCTCACACGCCGAGCTGATCGCCCCGCGCCAGGCCGCCAGGTCGACCCCGGCGGCCGTGGTGCTGCGGCTGTGGAGCGTGTCGCTCACCGCCGCCAGGCTCGCCCCCTCGACCAGCTCCATCGTGTAATAACACGGCTCCTCATCAAACCCCGAGGTGAATACTTTCACGAGGTTCGGGTGGTCGACTCGCCCCACGCCCGAACCTCGCGCCGAAACCGCCCCTTGGCCTTGGCGTCATTGGCACCGGCGATCACCTTGAGCGCCACCTGGCGGCCCAGCGAGGGCTGCCAGGCGCGATAGACCGTCCCCATGCTGCCGTGGCCCAGCTCGGAGAGGAGCTCGAACTCGCCCACACGCCGCATCGGTCCAGAGACCGGCGTCTCCGGAGTGTCCTCAGGCTTTTCTTCCTCCGCGTCGGGCTCGCTCCAGACCGCAAACTCGGCGGAATCGACTCGTTCGCCGAGCACACGCGAGAGCAACCCCCGCTGCTCGCCCTCGAGCTCGTCAATCTCCTGGTGTTCGCCCGTCGTGAAGCAAAGGTAATTGCACCGCTGGCCTTTTCCCCGCGAATTCAAGAAGAGCACTTCGTCGAGACGGGAATCGTAAACGATCAGCGGACGCAGCGGGACCAGCGAAACGCGAGCGGTGCTCACGTCATCGTCGCGACGTTCCCCGGCGAGCTCGAGATAAACCTGCTCGGGCTTGGGCAGTTTCGCCGCCTCGGAGCCCGGCCGCTCGAGCGATTCGATCCGCTTGGCCGACTCACCCGCAAGCTTGTGCCGCTCGATCAAGTAGTGCCCGGACTTCTGGAGCCGCACCTCTTCCACGAATATCAGCCGGCGGCCGCCCAGGACGTCCAGCTTCGAGAGCAGCTCGGAGATGCCCGCCAGCAGTGCCTGGCCCATCCGGGCGTGAAACTCTCGCGGCCGGCGGCTGACGGCGCCGTGGCCCAGCTCGCGGTTGCGGTATTGCACCACCCGGTCCAGCAGCTCGCTCAGGCGGACGCGCGCGCCCGAGCCCGCAGTCTTGCCCAGCGCCTCCTGGAGCATCACATCGAGCTCGGCGACCCGAGGCAGGTCGTCCCGCGCCCGGCCCAGCAAGAAATCGCGGATCACGGCGTAGCCGTCGTCGCCCGAATCCGCCAGGATCGGCACCAGCCGCCGCACCAGCCCCCACCAATCCCCCAGCGCCGGCCGCGCCAGCTTCCGCAGCGACGCCTCGAGGTCGGGATCGTGCGCAGGCCGCTCGGCATACGTGGCCACCGCCGCCGAAGCCAGCAGCCGCAGCGTCGCTTCCCAGAGGTAATACGCTGTCTGATGCCGGTCGAATGGGTTCTTGGTGTTGTGGGCGCGCAGGTACAGCTTCGCCAGCGGCAACGGCAGCCTCGGTACCAGCGCTTCATCGACGGTGACGCCCTCGTTCATCACGATCGCTCCCAACAATCAACGGTTTTTCGCCGCCGTCGGCCCACGGCTCAGTCGATCTGCGGTCATGGTCCGCCCCGGTCATCGAGCGGATGCAAAGCTTCGTTGATTCAAGATAGCGGCGGAGTGATGTCCCCACAAGCTCCGGATGAAACCCGGCCCGTTGCGACGCGCTCAATATCATGGGCCCCCAACGGTCGCGACCGGAATCAGCCACGGCGCCACGAACGAATAAAACGTCACGATCGCCCCCACCAGGCACGCCAGCGCGATGCTGTGCTTGATCACGGCCTTGAAGATCGCCGCCTCGTTGCCCACCTGATGCGTCGCGGTGCTTGAGACGACGATCGATTGCGCATCGATCATCTTGCCCATCACGCCCCCGCTCGAGTTGGCCGAGGCCATGAGGATCGGGCTCAACCCCATCCGCTCCGCCGTCACCTTTTGCAGATTCCCGAACAGCGCATTCGATCCGGCGTCCGTGCCGGTAACGGCCACGCCCAGCCAGCCCAGCAGAGTCCCGAAGAAGGGAAAAGCGGGCCCAGTACGCGTCAGGGAGAGCCCGAGGATCGTATCCATGCCCGAATAACGCGTGATATAGGCCAGGCCGACCATGAAGCTGATTGCCAGCAGCGAGGGCACCAGGCGCACCAGCGTTCGATAAAACGCCACGGCGATCCGGGCCGGGCTCATCCCCAGCAGCAGCCCTGCGATCACGGCGCTCAAGAACACAGCCGTGCCGGGCACCGCGAAAACATTCAGGTCGGCGGTCGCATCCTCGGGCGCCGCTTCGGGCACGACAGGTGGCATACGCAGTACGGAGTGATGCAGAAACGGCACCGGCTGCTTGAGATTCTGGAAGGTCAGCGCGCGGCTGATCTCGGGCCGTGCCCACAAGAAGATGAGAATCGACACCAGCAGAAACGGAGACCACGCCTTGATCACCGCGGCATGAGAATGCTTGCGGGCCGTCGCAAAAGCTTGCTCGTGATTGCCGGAATGCGGAGGCCGTGTTTCTGCCGGCGGCACCATTTCCAGACTGTTCTTGGGCCGCCACAATTTGAGGAAAACCACCATCGTCAAGAGAGAGACCATCGCCGCGATGATGTCGACCAGCCCCGAATCCTGAAAGTTCGACCAGTAAAACTGCGTGGCGGCAAACGAGATCCCGCTGACGAAAAGCGCCGGCCAGACCTCACGCGTCTGCCGCCAGCCCACCATGCTGCGCACCAGCCAGAGCGGCAGGATCGCCGAGACCGGCGGCAGGATGCGCCCCGTCATGGCGGAAAGTGACGCTTCGGAGAAGCCGGTGACACCCGATAAAACGCGGATCGGCGTGCCGACCGCCCCCCAGGCCACAGGCGCCGTATTGGCAAGCAGGCACAGCGTCGCGGCTTGAAACGGCTCGAAGCCCAGCCCGATCAGAAACGACCCGGCGATCGCCACCGGCGCACCTCCTCCGCCGGTTCCCTCGAGAAACGCACCGAAGCAAAAGGCGACCAGGATGAGCTGAATGCGCTTGTCGGTCGAAAGCGCGGCAATCGATTCCTTCATGATCTGGAACTGCCCCGTCTCGACCGCCACCTGATAGAGGAACAGCGAAGCGACGATGATCCAGGCAATGCGGATCAGCCCGAACACGGTCCCATGCGCACCTGCGGCAGCCACCATCGCCGCGGGGATGCGGAAAACGACCAGCGCGATGACGAACGCCACGATAAACCCAGAAAGCGCCGCCACCCAGACTCGCGTCTTGAACACGATCAGTGCCACAAAGAGCGAAATCACGGGCAAGGCCGAAACGGCCGTCGAGAGCTGCCAGGCGCCGAGCGGGTCGTAATTCTGCGGCCAGGGCATGGTGCGAAGTTCCTTCGGTCAGAGCAGGCACATCCGGCGCACCGTGGCCGCTCTGTTAGTCGCGGGGCTGAAATCTTGCCGCAGGGTGTGACTTCTTTGGAATTCTTGAACGCGCCGGTCGCCTCGCGGCCAGTATTCTTTGGCGGGATAAACTAGAATATCAATCTCGCCCTCTCCTGAAAGGACCAGCCGAATGCGGATGGGCTCGGCAAAGAGTGCCTGCCGGCAAATCCGGACGCTCTACGCGCTCGGTACGCTCGGTAGTATGACCGACGCCCAGCTTCTGGCACTATTCCTCGCCCGCGGCGGAGACGAAGCCGAAGATGCGTTCTCGGCGCTGGTCGACCGCCACGGTCCGTTGGTCCTGGCCGTGTGTCGCCGGATGCTGAAAAGCACGCACGATGCCGAAGACGCCTTTCAGGCAACATTCTTCATTCTGGCGCGCCGCGCGGCGTCGCTCACACGGCGCGAGAAACTGGCAGGCTGGTTGCACGGCGTCGCGGTCCGCACCGCGAGCGAAGCGCGACGCCGGTCCGCGCGGCAGCGTAGGCGAGAGAGGCGGTCGATCGAAATGTCAAATACTCAATCAACGCCGAGCAACGATCAGGACGATATCCTTCCGATCCTTGATGAGGAGCTCCTCCGGCTGCCGCAGCGTTTCCGGGCCGCGCTCGTGGCCTGTGAGCTGGAGGGTAAGTCACGCCGTCAGGCGGCGCTCGAGCTCGGGCTTCCGGAGGGAACACTCTCAACTCACCTCGCGCGAGCTCGAAAGCTGTTGCGCGAGCGTCTGCTCCGCCGCAAAGTCAGCCTTGGCAGCGGACCAGCCCTGGCCATGATTCCCCCACTCGCCCTTTCGACGATCCCGGAACGGCTCAAGCTCGCGACCCTCAAGGCGTCGCTGGATGTTGCCTCCAGCGGCGCTGCTGGGCCGGCTGCATTTCTTCTGGGACACGACTCAGCCGGTGACATTCACTTTCGGCGATCGCACGGGACGGATCGACGGTCGCATCGACGCACGGGACGCGGCTGCTTACCCGAGCCAGATCTCGGTTTCCGCACGACTCTCAGAATCAGCCGGCCTTCGCGCGGGGGAATCGTATCAAACGCTGTTCGAGAAGATTGCAACCGTAGCCAACGACGGCTCGTTTCAGTTGGGAGAGTTGCCGCTGGGCCGGTATGACCTCGAGATTAAACTCGGCCATGGTGTTCCATTCGAAGGGATTCCGTTCCAGGACGTCGTTGTCGGACCGATTGGCCCCACGGAGGTTCAACTCACGCTGAAACAGCTATTCACCGTTACCGGCCGCGTCGTCGATGCCGCAACCGGCAAGGGGGTCGCGGGTTCCCGTCCATTGCTATCGATCCGAAGGGCAGACCTACATCAAGGACCCGCGCCCGGCCGAGACCGACTCGGGCGGGCGGTACACGATCATGTGCGCGCCGGGTGTGGTCAAGATCCTCCCCGAAGCACTGCCGGCCGAGCATCTCGTTCCGAAGTACGGCGAAACCGCAGAGAAGCTCGTGCAGTCGGACGAGGCCTGGCCCGATCTCAAGCTGGGCGCGGCGACCGGCCTGGACGGCATGGTCGTCGACCACAACGGCCAGCCGGTCGCAGGGGCTCATTTCTACATGATCGAGTGGAACCGCGGAGTCCTGCGAAGCCAGAACGACAGAGTGAAGACCGACGCCGGGGGAAGGTTCCACTTCGATCAGCTCGACCCGGACGAGGCGCTCTCGTTGTCGGCGCGTACCAACATCGCGGCGACCGACGCTTCGCTGCACGTCCGGCCCAGAGAGGCCCGAGGCGGGATCACGCTCACGATCGATCCCGGAGTTCGCTGCGACGTCCGCGGCATGCTGGTCGACACGGCCGGCAAGCGGATCAAGGGCGCCACAGTTCAGTTGGTGTGGGGCCGGCAATATAACATGGGCGACGGCGATAGGGTCGAGCCGACAATTCTGGAATCTTACGTGACAAAGGAAAACGGCTGGTTCGTTTTTCGTGGCCTCTGGCGCGGCTATCATTACTCGATCGAGGTTCTGATTGACGGCCAGCGCCAGAGCCTGAAGCACCTGCTGCTCGACCTGGGCGAAGAAACCCGCGACGTCGGCAAGATCATCGTCCCGAGCCCGGAGTCGTCCCTCGGCGATGCGCCGACGAGAACGGTGATCGCTGAGCCGGCCCTTCGATCTGGCGACCAGAGGCGACGGCGATGTAGGATTACAGGATCCCACCGCGCGCCTCAGGAAGGCAAAGGCTGCTCATGGAAAAACCAAATGTTGCCACTGCGAGCCTGATCTCTCTTCTTGCGATGATCGCGAGCACCGCGGCCGCGAGCCCAGGTTTGATCGTGTCGCCGGCCGCAGGATCAAGTGTCCAAGCGAAGGCAGGGCCGAACGACCTCTCCGGCCGCGTTGTGGACGACTCAGGCGCAGCCGTGGCAGATGGCGACGTCTGGGCCGTCGCCGGCCCCTGGAGCGAGCGGGTGACGATCGCCGCGGCGAAGGCGGACAAAGAGGGCCGCTTCGTCCTGGCGAATGTCTGGGAACGCGAAGCCGTGCAGGCGGCGATCGCGGCCGGCAACTTTGGATTGTTTGCCCGTGCCCGCGATGGCCGGGCCGGCTGGCTGGCGCCGGTCGATCGTCGCGGATCTGGACTTCGGGAGGGGACGGCCGCGATCACCATTGGCCCCGCGGAGGAAGCTCGCGGCCGTGTGGTTGACCACAGTGGCAAGCCGATCAAAGGCGCGTTTGTCACGCCCGTCATGATCAACCGGAGAAGCCCGTCGGGAACAGACGATCAATTCGTCTTGAACGCCGAGGCAATGGCCACCTACCGAACCGCAACGGCAGACGACGGCTCGTTCATCCTCAAGAGCTTCCCGAAAGGCGCCCGCCTGCAAGCGGCCGTCGAAACCCAGGGACTGGGCTGGCTGCATTTTCAGTGGGACGTGAGCCAGCCGGTGACGCTCGCGTTTCACAATCACGTCGGCCAGATCAAGGGACGCATCAAGCTGCCGGTTGCCGGTGAGCTTCCCGCCGGTGTCTCGGTGATGGCGCAGCTCAACGAACGTTCGGGCGGGCCGGCGACTGGCTCGTATCAAAGGTTGCATTCGAAAATTGTACCGGCCGCGAAAGACGGCTCGTTCCTGATGGAAGGCTTGCCGCCGGGCCGTTATCAGCTTGACCTTGTCGTCGCTCAGAACGCTCCAATCGCCCAGGAGAGAGTCGAGCACGCCGACGTGCGCCCGGAGGCGGTCACGGCCGTCGAGATTGCCGCGGAGCGACTCTTCTTGATCACCGGCCGCGTCATCGACGCGGTGACCGGACGCGGCGTCGCCGGGGTTCCGGTACGCTGCTATCGACCCGAGAGCGAGAAGTCGATCAACCAGATGCGGCTGGCGAAGACGGACGCCCAGGGGCGGTACACGATCACTTCCTGGCCTGGTATGGTCACGATTGTGCCCGATCAGCTACCGAGCGCGCATCTCGTTCCCAAATATCAGGAAATACCGGAAGAGCAGGTCGTGGCCGATCGCGCCTGGCCGGACCTCATCATGGCCAAAGCCAAGGATCTCGATGGCGTTGTCGTCGACGAGAAAGGGCAGCCGGTTGCCGGGCGCAGGTGTACTTGTACCGGACGTCTGTCGCGGGGCTGAACGACCGCGCCGAGACAGGTCCCGACGGTGGTTTCCGGTTTGACCAGCTCGACGCCGACGAAACGGTGTCGTTATGGGCTCGGACCAGGATTGCGACGACCGACGGGGCAGTGAGCATCATGCCGGGGAACCTCCAAGGAAAGCTCACGCTCACGATTGATCCCAGCTTCGCCTGCACGATCCGCGGCATGGCGACCGACACGGCGGGTGGCCGGATCAAGGGAGCGAGAGTCAGACTCTGGTGGGGGCCGGGCGACGCGGCCAGCCAGGTCTCGATGATCCTGGACTCATACGTGACCGGCAAGAACGGATGGTTCATCTTCCGCGGTCTCTGGAAGGGATATCGGTATTCGACGGAGGTCCAAGCTTCCGGTCACAGCACGGCCGTGGCGCATACGATGCTCGCTGAAGCCGGAGAGACTCGCGACGTGGGCAAGGTCGTCCTGGCCAGCACACGCGGCCGTCTTGCCGGACGGGTTGTCGGCTCGAACGGCCGGCCGTGGGTCGGTGCCAATGTATTCAACCGCGGTGACGGACCTGAGATCGCCAGGTCCCTCACGGATTCCAATGGAAGTTTTCAGCTCGGCTCGCTCCGCGCGGGGACCAAATACGTCTTTGTTCACGAGGATGGCTATCGTTTCACAGGTGTGAAATCCGACGGCGACGCCGATGCAATGCGGATCATCATGCTCAAAATCACCGAGCCGCCGCCCCTGTGGAAACCGGCCGCCGGGGCGAGCCTCGACGAGCAACGCGCCTTTGCGAAGCAGATCCTCAGCAGGCTATGGGAGAAGTATGGCGCCAGAGCCGCCGGCGACGGCGCACTTCACCTGGTGTCGATCATGGCACGGATTGACCTGGAACTGGCCACGAAGTGGTCGGCCGAGAAGGGCCACCGTCACGACCGCCTGCTCCACCTGGCTCGTGCGGAGAGACTGGCCGAAACCGATGCACCGGGCGCCATCGCCTTGCTGGCAAACGATCGTGGCCGCGATGTCCAGGCATTCTTGCAGGCGATGACAGTGCGGTTCGGGCCGACTGACAAAGCCAAGGCGGTCGTCTTCGCTGAGGACGCGGCGCGACGTGCGCGCGACTTGCCGGAGAAGGCACGCGCGGCCGCGCTGGCGGCGGCGGGTGCCGCGCTCGCGCGATTCGGCCGGGCGGACGCCGGGCGCGCGCTGATTGCCCAGGCCGTCCTGGCCGCCGGCGGCTGGGCAATGAGGACATCGAGGCGCGCGATCGCGCCATCGTTGCCGGCGCGCTCGCGCCTGACGATCTGAAGCAGGCACTCGCCTTGATCGAGCCGATCCAGGCCGACGACAAGGACCGCTTCGTCGCGTACGTCGCGCGGGCCATCGCCAAGACCGACACGAACCGCGCGGTCGCCCTGGCTGAACTGATGAGTGACGAGACGCCCGTCCCCGAGCGAGTCAAAACGGCGATTGCGTTCAGGATCGGAGCCGACGAGCCGGACGAGGCGATCAAAATCATCGAAGGCATGAAACGCGAAAACCCCGGCCGATGGAAGGCTGAGGCGCTGGGCTGGCTGGCCGTGGCGCTTGAGCCGCGCGAGAAAGCACGAGCTTTTGATCTCATCGACCGCGCGCTCGACATGCTGGTCGATGAATCAGGCACCCGTGCCGCGACGACGAAATCGAGCGACGAGCGGATGATGGCCGCTGCGCACGTTGCCGCCCGCGCCCAGCAGATCGGCTACCCGGACATGGACAGCGTCGTGATGCGAGTGATGGCGGCCCGGCCCGACGACGGGACGAAGGGTCCGCGTCGAGAGGTCCGGTTCATGGTGATAGCGACGATATCCCTGGCACTCGTCGACCCCGGCGCGGCCCGAGACGTGCTCAACCAGCTCGAGCCCGAATTCGATCCCGCCAAATTCGTCGGCGCCCGGCCGTTCTGGCTCTCGGCCTGGTCTCTCCTTGACATCAAGAAAGCCGCGGCGGTTTTCGAGGCGCAGCTTGCCTCCGTGGAAACGGATCAGAACCCCGACTCACTCATTCGCGGTTTCCTGAGCACGGCCGAGCTGCTGGCGACCCCACCAGATCGCCGGGAGGACGTGCTCCAGGAGGGGCTGTACGGCGGATCGTGGCGCCCCGGCGAGGCGGTTGGGTACAGGCTCGGAGACCGTTAAAAATCGTCACGGCCGGATGACCGTCCCATCGCGCCGGCGGGTCGTGCCCCAGCGATAGTCGAAGCTGGGACTCTCCGTCACCGGATACTTCGCAGCGAGCTTCTCATCAATGTCGATGCCCAGCCCCGGCGCCTCATTCGCATACATGTATCCGTCCTTGATCTCGGGGCAGCCCGGGAAGACCGCGCGGGTCTCGCTCGGAAACGCGTTGCCCTCGTGAATTCCGAAGTTGTAGCTCGCCAGCTCGAGCGCCAGCCCCGCCGCATGACCCACCGGCGAGCAATCGCTCGGCCCGTGCCACGCGGTCTTGACGCCGAAGAATTCGCAGAGCGCCGCCACCTTGCGTGCCATCGAAAGCCCCCCGATCTGGGAGATATGAATCCGGATATAGTCAATCAGCCGCTCGGCGATCAGGGGAACATATTCTTGCTGCGTGTTGAAAAGCTCGCCCATCGCCAGCGGAACGCTCGACTGCTGGCGAATCAGCCGGAAGTGGTCCTTTTCCTCGGGCGGCAACGGGTCTTCCAGAAAGAACAGGTGATACTTCTCCAGCTCCTTGCAGAGAGCGACCGCCTGGCTGGGCGAGATTCGCTCATGAACGTCATGCAGCAGCTCGACCTCCTCGCCCAGGCTCGAGCGAAGATGCTCAAAAAGCTTGGGAAGCATGCGCAGATAAGGCACAGGCTCCCAGATCGCTTTGGGCTCGGTCGGCCCGCTCGCGCCCGGAGCGGCCGGCTCGGTCCTCCTGGTGGTGCCGGCAGCGCCATAGGTCGCCATGCCCGGCACGCTCATTTGCACGCGGACATGTCGATACCCCCGCGCCATCGCCTGGCGGGCGTTGTCTTCGACCTCCTTCATGTCGCGCCCTGCGTGTGCACGTAGCACGCAGCCCCCATGCGGCATTTGCCCCCCAGCAATTGATAGACCGGCATATTGGCACGTTTGCCCTTGATGTCCCAGAGCGCCATGTCGACACCGCTTATGGCATTAAAGAGCACCGGACCATTCCGCCAGTACGAGCTGACATACGATGCCTGCCAGATGTCCTCGATCTCATCGACGCTGCGCCCGGTGAGGAACGGTTTCAGGTACTTCTCCACTGCGGTGTGCACGGCAAACGCCGCGCTGGGTGAACGTGGCGCAGCCCAGTCCGTAAAGCCCGGGCTCACTGGTCAAAACCTTGACGATCACGAGCCTGGTGCGGTTGGGAGCGGTCAGAATCGTCTTGATGTCGGTGATCTTGAGCGGCGGAAGCCCGCGCTTTGGTTCTGGCCCCGGCTGTGCGGCGGCGGCAGCGGCCGAAACGGAAGCATTTCCCGAAAGCAGCGAGGTGCAGCCGGCGGCGGCTCCGGCTGAGAGAAAGCCCAGCAGATTGCGCCGATCCATGATCGAGCTCCTTTGCGGCGGGTGAAACGGGGTGTGGTGAAAGCCGCAGCGACTCTCAATCTAACGGCAACCGAGCGCGCTTGACAGGGGCTTGCTCTAGGGAGACGGATTAACCTGCTGGGGCACAAGCGTGGCGACGACGAAGCTGTTGTCGTCATCGCCGCCGTACGTGGCGATCCAATGGTACGTTCCCGCGGTAGCCGGCAGGAACCCATTGGGCGTGGTGTAGGTGCCGTTGCCGTTGACGCTGACCGATTGCGTATCCACCACATTGCCCGTGGGGTCGAACAAGACGAACGTGATCGTTCCTGTCGGATTGTCGCCGCCGGAAAGCGTCGCGGAAGCGCTGAGCGTCTCATCTGTACCCAGCGTGACAGTCCCGCCTGGGGTCGAGACGAGCGTTGGCACAGCCGCGCTCACCGTCACCGGTTCCAGGCCGGTCGAAGGGCTTACCTCGAACACCGTGCCGTCGTCATCCGCACCACCGTCAAAAGTCGTGCCGAAGAAATTGCCGTTGCCATCCGCAACCAGCCCGCCAATCGGGCTGGCGCCGTTGCTGAGGCTGAAGGTGACGAGCGTCGCGATCGTACGGCTGCCGGCGGCCAGCTCGAAAACCGTGCCGTCGTTGTCCGTCCCGCCAGACGCGGTAGTGCCAAAGAGATCACCGCGACTGTCCAGGACAACGCCGTCAGCCGGGTCGCTCCCGTTCCCGCCGCGGAAAGTCGCCAGTGTCGTGACAGTGCCGCTGCCGGCAGCCACCTCGTAGATGGTGCCGTCATGGACTACGCCTCCACCCTCCGTCGTGCCGAAAAAATCCCCGTGTGCGTCTTCGACCAGACTGCCGCTTGGCTGGCGCGACTGCCCGCTGAACGTCGCAAGCGTCGTGATGGCGCCGCTGCCGGCGGCGATTTCAAATAATGTGCCTTCATTATCGCCACCGCCGTCTTCCGTGGTGCCGAATAGATTTCCACTCTGATCCAGGATGAGACCACTGTCAGGGATCGAGCCGTCCGAGCGGTTGAAGGAAGCCAGCGTCGTGATGGCGCCGCTGCCGGCGACGATCTCGAACACGGTGCCGTCGTTTGATGGGCCTCCTCCCGCGGTAATCCCGAAGAGATCGCCGTGGCTGTCCAGCACGACACCGGCGTCATTGCCGTAAAAGTAATTCCCGTCGGTCCCGTTAAAGGAGGCGAGGTCGGTCACGGCGCCGCTGCCCGCGACGACCTCGTAAACAACGCCTTCACCAAAAGCGCCGCCATACTCTGTAACGGCAAACAAATCGCCGTAGCTGTCCTCGACCACTGGGCCGATCGGCTGTTGCCCGTCGCTCTGATCGAACGAGGCGAGGTCGGTGATGGCGCCACTGCCGGCGGCGACTTCATACACTGCGCCGAAGCCGTAGGCACCAAACCTTTCGGTCGTGCCAAAGAGATTGCCGGCGCTGTCCGCCACCATGGCGAACTCGGGGCCCGAACCGTTGCTCTCGTTGAACGAGGCGAGGGTGTTGAGCGTCATCGTGGTTTGGGCTGGAATCGCCTGGTTGTTGAGGTCGCCGCTAAAACTCGCGTCCCACTGGTAAGTGCCCGTGAGTCGGCCTGTGGCCGGCAGAGTGTAGCCGGCGGGAGTGCCATAGGTGCCATTCCCGTTGACGTCAACCGCCTCCGTATCCACCGGCACGGGATTATCCGGCGCGTAAAGCGTGAACGTGATTGTGCCGGTCGGATCGTAGCCGCCGGTCAAGCTCGCCGTGTCTTTGAGCGTCACGGGCGCCGAGCCCAGCGTCACGGCAGCCGGCAGAGGAGTGGTCGAGATCGTCGGACTCGCCGACATAACGATCACCGGCTCCAGAGTGGGTGAACTCAGCTCGAACACTGTGCCGTCGAAATCGGGGCCTCCGTCCAGGGTTGTGCCGAAGAAACGGCCGGGGTTGTCCTCCAGCAGATCTCCATCGACACTGCCGTCGGGGGCGGTACCATTCGTTCCGTTGAAGGTAGCCAGCGTCGTGATCGTGCTGCTAAGAGCGGCCAGCTCGAACACGCTTCCGTCGCTCTCCGGGCCCCCGTTGCTTGTTGTACCGAAGAGATCACCCTGGCTATCCTCCAGCACGCCCGACTCGGGATACGACCCGTTACTGCCGTCAAACGTTGCAAGTGTGGTAACCACGCCGCTGCCGGCCACGACCTCGAAGATTGTGCCGTCCGCATCGGCGCCGCCCAGGCTAGTCGTCCCGAACAAATCTCCGTTTGCGTCCTCGACCAGGCCGCCGGCCGGACCAGTATCGTCCAGCCCCTCCGAAGTCGGACCGCCGTTGAATGAAGCGAGATCGGTGATCGTCCCGCTTCCGGCGGCAATTTCGTAGACCGTGCCGTCGTTGTTCGCGCCACCGAAAGTCGTGGCGCCGAAGAGATTACCCTGGCTATCCTCGATCACTCCCGATTCGGGATAGGTTCCGTCGCTACCGTTGAAAGACGCGAGTGTGGTGATGGTGTCGCCCCCGGCCGCGATCTCGAAGACCGTGCCGTTGCCACCTTGCTGGGTCGTGCCGAACAAATCGCCCTGGCTGTCCTCGATGAGACCATTGGGAAAGGCCCCATTCGCGCCGGTGAAGGTCCCCAGGTTCGTGATCGTGCCGCTGCCCGAGGCGACCTCGAACACAACGCCATCGCCAAACGGGCCACCATTTGCCGTCCCGAAGAGATCGCCGGCACGATCCACGATTGGGCCGGCTACAGGGTTTTCGCCGTCGCTTCCGTTGAAGGATGCGAGAGTGGTGATGGTGCTCGACCCGGCGGCGATCTCGTACACGGTGCCGTCGTTGTCCGTGCCCCCTTGGTAGGTGACGCCGAAGAAATCACCGCTTGCGTCCTCGGCCAGCGTGCCTTCCGGGTTGACCCCATCGCTGCCGTCGAACGAGGCGAGACTGATGGGCTGCGGGCTGCCCTGGTCGGGCGTGGCCGGAAAGTTGTTGACATCGCCGCTATACGTTGCAGCCCACTCGTAAACGCCCGTCACCGCGCCGGTCGCCGGCAGCGTGTAGCCGGCCGGGGTGGTATAGGTGCCGTCGCCGCCAACCTTGGCAACCTCCAGATCCACCGGGCTCGGATCGTCTGGGGCGTAAAGGGCAAACGTGATGGTCCCCGTCGGATGATAACCGCCGGCCAGGACCGCCGTGTCGGCAAGCTTCACCGGCGAATTTCCCAGAGTGACTGCGCCTTGGGCTGGGAGTCGTCGTGAGCGTCGGGCTCGCCGGGCTGACCACGACCTGTTCGAGCGCGGGTGGGGTGAGCTCAAACACCGTACCACCATGATAGCGACCCCCGGAAATTGTCATGCCGAAAAGATCGCCGCTCGCGTCTTCGACCATCGGCCCCATCGGCGTGTCGCCGTCGCTGCCGTCAAAGGAGGCGAGGAAAGTGAGTGACTCGCTGCCGGCCGCCAGCTCGAAAACGGCGCCGTCGGGATCCGAGCCCCCGCTGTTCGTGGTCCCGAAGAGGTTGCCAGAGCTGTCCGCAACCAGGCCGGGGGAGGGAAAACCGCCGAAGGCGTATTGAAACGAATGGAGGAGGCTGATCGTGTGGCTACCGGCTTTCACCTCGTAGAGCACACCGGCGTTGTCAGCGCCTCCGCGGTCCGTCGTGCCGAATAGATCGCCGTGGCTATCCACGATCGGGGCTGAGTTGGGGTCGTTCCCGTTGGTACCGTTGAACGAGGCGAGATCCACGATGGTGCCGCTCCCGGCCGGCAACTCGAACACCGTGCCCATGCCAAAAAGGCCCCCGACAGCAGTGCTGCCAAAGAGATCGCCGGCTTGGTCAAGGGCGAGACCATTTGGATACTGGCCGTCAGATCCGTCGAATGAGGCAAGATCGATGATCGCGCCGCCGGCGGCCGGAACCTCGAACACCTCACCATCGTTATGCGCACCAGCCCCCACAAGAACGCCGAAGAGATCGCCGCGATTGTCTGCGAAGAGGCTCGTCAGAGGATTTTGCCCGTCGAATGTGGCAAGATCTGTGATCGCTCCACTGCCCGCGGCCACCTCAAACACCACACCGTCGCCATCGGCTCCGCCAAATCCTGCGGCGCCGAACAGGTCGCCTCGGCCGTCTTCCACCAGGCTATTCGGGTATTGCCCGTCGGTTCCGTCGAACGACGCGAGTGTGACGATGGTGCCGCTGCCGGAGCCGATCTCGTAAACCGAGCCGTCTAGATCGGCGCCGCCATCGGGTATGACGCCGAACACGTCACCGCGGCTGTCCACGACCAACCCACTCTCAGAACCGAGTGCCGTAAGCGGCAGCGAAGCGACGGTTTCGATGGACGACGTGTCATCCGGCGCTGCGGAGTAGTTGTTGCCATTACCGCTATAGGTCGCTTCCCACTCATAAGTGCCGGCCACGGCGCCGGACGCATTCAACGTGTAGCCCGTGGGCGTCGTATAGTTGCCGTTGCCGCTGGCGACCTCGCTCTCGGTGTTCACCACGACGCCGTTCAGAGAGAGCGTGAACGTGATCGTGCCGGTCGGATAGTAGCCACCCGATATCGTTGCCGTGTCATAGAGCGGTGGCGACGGCTGTCCGAGGGTGAATTCGGCCGGGCTGGGGCTCGTCGTGATCGTCGGGCTGGCAGGCAGGACCTGCGCGAGTTCGAACGGGTTGTTGACGTCGCTCGCGGCCTCGTTATTGACGTCGCCGGAGTAGCTGACGTCCCACTGGTAACTGCCAGTCACCGTGCCCGTAGTGGGCAAGGTGTAACCGGCTGTTGTGGTGTATACGCCGTCGCCATCGACCGCGACGCTCTCCGTGTGCACGACCGTGCCGCCCTGATTTAGCGTGAACGTGATTGTGCCCGTGGGATAATAGCCGCCCGAAAGCGTGACGCTGTCCGAGAGAGTCGGCGCCGTCGTGCCCAGGCCAACAATCGTTGGATGCGCGAGACCCGAAAGCGCGGGGCTTGCCCGATTGAGTATTGTCTGCTCGACCGCCGGCACCTCGAAAACGACGCCGTTGTTGTTCTCGCCGCCACCGATGGTGGTGCCGAAAAGGTTGCCTTGGCTGTCCTCGAACACGCCCGAATAAGGGGCTGTGCCATCAAAGGAATTAAACGTGTCCAGGTCGGTGATCGTGCCGCTGCCCGCCGCGACCTCGAAAACGGTGCCGTCGTCGTCCGGACCGCCGGCTTGCGTCGTGCCGAACAGATTGCCGGCGTTGTCCAGCGCCAGCGCGCCCGAAGGCGTGTCGCCTGCGACCGCTGTTGTGCCGGTGGTGTTCGGGAACGTGGCCAGGGTGGTGATGGTGTGGCTGCCGGCCGCGATCTCATAAACCGTTCCGAGGTCTGAATAGGCGGATGAGGAATCAATGCCGGCGTTCGAGGCCGTACCGAAGAGGTCGCCCTTGCTGTCGATCACGAGTGGGTTATCGGGAAATGCGCCGTTGCCGCCGTTGAAGGCGGCTACGGTCGTGAGCGTGTGCGTACCGGAGGCGACCTCAAAGATCGAGCCATCGTAGTCGGTGCTGCCGTAGGTTGCTCCGCCGTTATAGATCGTGCCGAAGATGTCGCCCTTGCTGTCCTCGACGACCCCCACTTTCGTGTAGGCGCCCTTGGGCCCATTGAAGACGGCAAGCGACGTGATGGTGTGGCTCCCGGCCGCGAGCTCGTAGACAATACCGTCGCCGCTGCCGCCGGCCGACGTCGCGCCGAACAGTTCGCCGTGGCTGTCTTCATACAGATTGCCCACAGGCGCATACCCGTTATACCCGCCGGTGAAGGCGGCAAGAGTGACGAATTTGTGCGTGCCGGCCACGATCTCGTAAATCGTGCCGAGGCCGTCTGCCCCGCCCGCTCCGTCGACTCCGGTGGTTCCGAAGAGATCGCCCTGGCTGTCTTCGATCAAACCGGAGCTCAAATCCCCTCCATTCGTGCCGGTGAACGTGACGAGTGTCGTGACCGTTCCGCTGCCCGCGGCGACTTCGTAGACGGTGCCCAGGTTATCCGCGCCGCCTAGCTCGGTCGTGCCGAAGACGTCGCCGTTTTTATCCACGACCACACTGCCGTAGGCGTAGGGCCTTTTGCCTGCGGGAAAAGAGGCAAGCGTCTCGATCCCGCCAACCGCCCTCGACGAGCACCCCTTGTTGTTGCCGTCGCCGCTGTAGACGGCATACCACTGATAGACGCCGGCCGCGACCGAGCTGGTCGGGACCGGATACCCCACGGCCGTGGTGTAACTGCCGTTACCATTCACCGCGACGCTCTCGAAGTGCACCGGCGTCAAGTCACCGCGCACGTAGAGTGTGAAGTTGATTGTGCTCGACGGGTAGTAGCCGCCCGTTATTGTCGCCGTGTCGTCCAGCATCAGCTCGGTGGTTCCGAGGTTGACATTGCCCGTGCTGGGGGTCGTCACGAGGGCCGGGCTGGCAGGGCTCACCATCACCCGCTCGTTCGGATTGAAGTTGTCGGTGGCGGGGTAATTGAAAAGATCGCCGCTATAGCTGGCATCCCATTGGTAAGTGCCGGTGACAGTCCGATTGGTCGGGAACGTGTATCCGGGCGCGGCGTAGACTCCGTTGCCGTTGACCGCGACCGGCTCGTTCTTCGCCAGGCTTCCGCCCAGGTAGAGCGAGAATGTGAGGGTCCCGGTCGGGTTGTAGCCGTTCGCGATGGTTGCCGTGTCGGTGATGGTTGGCGGTAGGATGCCCAGAGTGATCGTGGTCGGGTTGGGTGTCGTGACGATTGTTGGTTGGGCCGGGGTGACGGTGGCGGCCTCACCCGCAGGTGGGTAGAAAGGGTCGTTATTCCCGTCGCCGTGGTAGAACACGAGCCACTCGTAGGTGCCGAGTGGGGGCTGGTTGCTCGGGAGCTCAAAACCTTTAGGTGTGGTGTAGGTGCCATCGCCGCTGACCGGGACGTAAGTCACATAGACGGGGTACGGGCTCCAAGGCGCGTACAGGTCGAATTCGAGCATGCCGGTTGGATAATACGCGCCCGAGAGCGTCGCGGTGTCGTTGAGCGTGATCGGCGTTGGGCTCAAAGCAATCGTGCGCGGATTGGGCGTGTTCGTGACCGTCGGCGTTGCGGGGGCGACGGTCAGATACTCCGTCACGGGCGTCAATTCGAGAAGCGTGCCATCTCCGCCCGGACCGAAATCGGGCGTCGTAACGAACAGATCGCCGTTGTTGTCCTCGAGGAGTGACTCCCAGGCGAGCTGGGTGTAAAATCCGCCGGTGCTCTCGTCGAAGTTGGCGAGCGTCGTCACCGTGCCGCTGCCGGCCGCAACCTCGTATACCTCGCCCTGTCCAGCCGCACCGTTGTAAGCGGCCGTGCCGAAAAGATCACCCTTGCCGTCTTCGACTAAGCCCGCGGCACCGGCAGTGCCACAACACGCCGTGAGGGAGGCCAGCGTCGTGACCTGGTTGGTGCCCGCGGTCACCTCGAAAACCGCGCCCATGTCATTCGCGCCGCCGAGAAATGTCGTGCCGAAGAGATCTCCCCTACCGTCCAGGACCAGCGTTCCATTTGGGAACTGCGGGGCGGCGCTATAGGGATCATTGGGGAATGCCACTAGCGTTTTAAAGGAGCCATTCGCGGGTGTGAACTCGAAGACGGTGCCGCCTGCACTGTCGTGTGGTGAAGTGTAAGTCGTGCCGAAGAGATCACCGCGTGTGTCCTCGACCAATCCTCCATCGGGGTCGTCTCCGTCGACGCCATTAAAGGACCAGACGTCGTCGATCGTATGAGTGCCGGCGGCGAGCTCAAATACGGTGCCATCGCCGCTCGCGCCGCCACCGGAAGTGGTGCCAAAGAGATCACCGAGGCTATCCTCGACAACACCGAATTGGCAGTTTACCCCGTCAGTTCCGTCAAAGGAGGCGAGCGAGGTGAACTGATCGCTGCCAGCCGCCACTTCGAAAATGGTGCCATCGCCAAATTCGCCACCGTTTCGCGTAGTCCCAAATAGATTACCTTGACTGTCCTTGGTGAGATGCCGAGGGGAGTTGCCCCGTTGCCTCCATTGAACGATACCAGGACCTTGACGAAGTCACCGCTATTAATCACGCCGGGTAGAATCACTTCGTATATGGTCCCGTCACCATACGCCCCGCCGCCGGCTGTGACGCCGAAGAAATTACCGTTGCTGCCTCTGATCACACCGGATTCGGGGGACGACCCGTTGCTGCCATCGAAGCCGACCAGTGTTTCCAGGTTGGGATTGTTACCGCTCGCATCCTGCCCATAATCTCCCGTGTTTCCTCCGGCCGCATCATTATTCGCGTCGCCGCTGTACTGGGCGCCCCACTCGTAAGTGCCGGTCACCGTCTGATTGGTGGGAAGGGTGTAGCCGGTGGGCGTCGTGTAGGTGCCGTTACCATGTACGGGCACGGACTCCGTATCCAGCTCCGTGTCCGAGGGCACCGAAATCAGCGTGAAGTAGATCGTCCCGGTCGGGGCATTCCCCCCGTAGAGAGTCGCCGAGTCGGTCAGCGTCGTGGGATGTGCGCCGAGCGTGATCGTGACCGGGCTCGAGCTGGTGAAGAGCGACGTGAGGGCCAGCGATGGCAACGTGCGATTTTCGAGCTCCACGAGCGCGCGGAACATCGATCTCCGCCGGGATCGGGCCTGATGATGCGTCTTGCCATTCCGGCGGGCCGGTCCGAAGAGGTGCTTTTTGATCCAGTCGATGCGCGCCATGGAAGCGGTCTCCGTTCATATTGAACTGGAGGGCGATCGGTCACATTTCGTGAGTCGCCACAAATGAAGATCTGCGCGAGGTGTCGCCTGGGACAGCGTCGGACAAAATCATGCGATTCCGCGGGTCTTTCCGGGGGCGCCGTTCGCAGAGCGGACGCCGGTAAAGCCATCGAGCGCAACGACATGGGCGACGGCTGCGAGCGAGATTGCGAAACGATCTGGGCCATTCAGTTTCGGCGGAGTCGTTCTCTACCGGGCAGGGCGATTCGCCGAGGCGGTGCCAGCCCTCGAAAAGAGCCTCGCCGCCGGAAATGGTCTGTCGGATGGCGTCGACCTATTCTTTCTCGCCATGGCCCATCGCCGACTGGGTCATCGAAGCCAGGCGCGAGAGTGCCTCGACCGCGCGATCGAATGGACGAGCCATACGACAACTGTAAGATGTGCACGCATGAACGAATTGGCGGTCCTCCGCGCCGAGGCCGAGAAAGTCCTGGCGGGGCCAACCAGGTAACTGCCCGATGACGCCTTCGATCATCCGGGGGTGCAAGACCGCTCGTCTTGCTGCACTGTGCGAGCCACGACGCCAGTGCGAGGAAGGTCAGCCTTTAAGAATGTCGCCTTTCGCTCCGCGAAAGTGCGTCTCCAAACCCTTCGACCCGACTTTGATTGGTTGGCACACCCGACGCTTTCAATCTGACGGCAATCTGTGCGCTTGACACAGCCTCGCGCCAAACTTCTCGAAACCAGCGTGCGAACGGAAAACACACGCGGCAGCATTCGCCACCACCAGACGCCGTTGCGCAGTCCGCCGACAGGCGACGAGGCCATTGACACTTGTAAGACATCCGGCTAAGCTCGAGCGAATCAGTGCTCAACTTGCTCTTGCGAGTGCTGGAGTGGACATGAACGCCGAGAACCCCTCAGTCCGAAAACTCGGCGGAATCTCGACGCTCGACCTGATGTTCTTCACGGCCGGCTTTGCCTGCGGCTGGGTGATGCATCAGACGTTTAGTATTCGAATCCAGCGACAGTATTATTCGGTGTTGTGGGGGCACAACTTCCAGTCGCTGCTGGCCACAGCCTGGGTCGGCTGGCTCTGGGCATACATGACCGGCCTGGCGTTCTTGATCGTCGCTCGCCCGTTCCGTTTTGGCTCTCGCAACCGTCCCGCCGAGTGGCTCGGCGTCGCGCTGGCGATCGTTCTCTTCGAGTCGTGTTATCCCTATTCTCGGTCCGTTCACCCGGGATATCACGGAGAAATCCGCGCGGATTACGACTGGAGCTGGCCAAGCAGTCCGTCCCGGTTCGAGGCCCAGTTATTGCTTGACGGTCAGCTTTATCCGACCAATATCGCGTCCGATCGTCCGGTCACCTTCGTCGTGCGCTGGCTGCCGCAATGGGAACCGTGGGACGGTCCCTGGTGGGCCCCCGGGTTGCCCTTCACTGTGGCGGCTGCGATCTACGGAGTCGCCGCATGGCGTCTGCGCGCCAGGGTCAATCCGGGCTGGGTCGCGCTTCTGGTGACTGCGTTTGCGGTCCTGGTCGCGGTGGGACCGGCCCGGCTTGCCGAGGCGACGTCGAGGGAAATCACCGATTACGTTTACGATCACAACGATGGCGCGATTCTGCCCTCGCTCGGGGGGAAACCTTGGCGCTGGATGTGGCTGTACGTTTATCTCGACATCCGCACCTGGGCCGGTTACTCGATCCGAGCCTTGGCACTGATGATGCTCGCCATGCTGGCAACCGCCAGTTTGGTGGCGCGATGGCGGCGCTGGCTCTGGACGGAGTGGGCGGCATTTCTCTCCGCGTCGATCATCGCCGGCTGCTGGGTCTACGATGAGTTCGTCGCTCGACCCGCGCCCGATCGAACCGTTCGGGTAACAGTCCTTGCCATCTGGCTTCTCGCGATCGCAATCGTCGCGGCCTTGGTGTTGTTCGTTGGCTCCGCGATCGCACGTCGCGTCCACGGATTCCACGAGGCCCCAGACCGATTGCGGTCGGAATGCACGCGTTCGTAGCGGGGTCGCCGCGTCCGGCAATCGGCCTCAATCCCCCCCATCCCGCGCAAAGACCACAAACCCATTCGCCGGAATCACCACATTCGCCGAAGCAGGAAGCCCGTGCATCGGCGGCCCCGACGCCGTCACCCCATCGCCGTTCCCCGCAGCAATCGGGTTCACCCAGTTGTCATACACATCGCTGTTAAACACCTCGCGCCAGAACCCCCCGTCAGGGAAACCAATCGAATATCCCCAATACGTCGATTCGCTCAGCGTCGCCGCCACAACCACGTCGCGGCCGGAGCCCACCACCCAGCGCTGGAAGGCGACCACCCGGTTCTGATCGTGCACGTGAAACACATTCACCGCCTCCGCGCAGGCGCAGGCTGGTGCATCCGCAGCGCGATCAGCTCGCGGCAGAAGCGCAGGTAGTCCTGCATCACCTTGTCGGTTTTGAGGCCGTCCCAGAAGATGAGCAAGTTCTTCTCGCTGTCGCTCCACTGTTTGTCCTCCAGAAATTCTTCCCCCATGAACAGCATGGGGATTCCCGGCGACGTCATGAGCAGCCCCGTCGCCAGCCGCGAGCGGCTGCGCATACCATGACCGGCTGTTCGATCCATCGGCCAGCCGCACGACCCGCGGGCCCTGGCCATCGAAGACGACATCGTGGTTCTCCAGATGCGTAACCGACCTCCACGCCGCGGAAAACCCCGGCGGCGGGTAGATGTTGTCGCGGATCGCATCGAACGAGACCGGCGCGCTCGAGCCCGCCGAGGCCGCGCCGAGCGCCCCCCGCACCGCCCCCCTTAGCCGGTCCGACCACGTCGCGTCAAACCCCGCGCCCCCGCCGGACGTCGGCTTGACGACCCACGTCTGGTCGGGCATCCAGTATTCGGCAATGTGAATGCTCTGATCCTTGACGAAGTGGGCCGTGTCGGTCAGATTCTGGCAGAAGCTCCAGCCGCCGAAGCGATCGATCACGGTCACCTCGTCGTACCGGAACCCGTCGCAATGGCACTCGGTCATGAAGTAGTTCGCATTGTCGATCAGGAACTGCCGCACACCCTGGTTCCAGTACGCAAAGACCTTGCCGCCAGCCCAGCCCTGGTCGGTGAAATAGAGACTCAAATTGTCGTTGCCGAACGGCTGGCGGTCGTAGTAGTACATGCTTTCGTCGCCAAGCGAGCCGCCAGCGTGGTTGTACACGACGTCGAAAAGAACGGCGATGCCGTACAGGTGAAAGACGTCGACCATCGCCTTCATCTGGTTGAGCTGGGTGGCGAGCTGCGCGGCCGCAAGCGGGGCTTTCCCCTTGGCGGTGAGCAGACGGTTGACCACGCCCGTGAGCCGCACCAGGTCCGGCCCCGGCGGCAGCGTGTAATCCATCTCCGGCGAGAAATAGTCGGTGTAGTTGTAGCCCATGCTGGTGGTCGTAGGAAATTCGATCACCGGCAGCGGCTCGATGGCATTGATTCCCAGTTCGACCAGATATTCGAGGCGGTCAACGACGTCCAGGAACGTACCGGGCCGGTTCGCGCGAGCGTCGTTGCCGGCCGAGTCGGCGGCATAATAGACGCCGATGTGGAACTGATACACGATCAGGTCGGGAAACTCGGGCATCTGGAAACCCTGGTCGTGCCAGGGATATTGTCCTGGGTCGCGGACCACGCAATTGCTACTTGGGAACGGTGGGTCGAGCGAAAGCTCGCGGGCATAGGGGTCGCGCTTGAACCCCGTCGACCCGGTGCCGGCCACCCAGAACTTGTACTCGGTGCCGTCACCGGCATTGGACACAAACCCGGACCAGACGCCCGCGCTGTTCTTGACCAGTAGGAATGCCGGGTCCTCGACCTTCCAGTTGTTGAACTGGCCCAGCACGTACACGGCCGTGGCGGCCGGTGCCCAGGTGCGGAAGGTGACTCCGCCGCCGGGCACGATGGTGGCGCCCAGAGGGGTCTTGTCGTCGATGTGGGCTTGCGAAAGCGGCACAGGTTCCTCCAGATTCATTTACCGGGAACGCGGTCGGCGTTCACCGGGCTGAGCGATTTGGGCGGCGACGCCAGGCCGTAGACATCGACCTTGCCGTCATACGTGGCGACGAAGATCTTGCCGTCGGCCACGACCGGCGGCGTGAACTTGGCGTGGTTGAATGTGTTGTTGGGGATCTGCTTGCTGTCCCACAGGAGCTTGAGCCGCGAGCTGCCGTCGGGGTTGTTCACCGGGTCGAGCTTCGACGCATCATAGGCGCGAAGGATGCCTTCCACGACAAACCGATTGGCGTCGCCACTCAACGGCGCCGTTGCCCAGACGATTCCGGTATTGGGTTTGGAGCCGTTGGACGTAACGATCGGGAAGCCGCCGGGCATGCCGCCTTCTCCGCCGACGCCCGCCGAAGCGACCTCGTTCCCCCTGGCCACCAGCACGATCTTGCCGGCCGCATCAATCGACCAGGCGCGTAGAGTCTCATTCTCTCCCCAGACGAAAAGCATCGGCCCGTGCGCCGGATCGCTCCAGAACGCCGCAGAGCCGTGCAGGTGGTGGGTCTTGCCATCATAGAATTTGTCGAGATTCGCAACCTTCGACGCATCGATCGTCGCGGCGTTCGGCGGCGCATATGTGAAAAAGCGCGGAGGCTGCTTCAGCTTCGTGAAGTCATTGCCATTCGGCATGTGGTCCTTATCCATGACGTAAAGCACGCCGTCCTTGCCCGCGCCCACGAGCAGGTTGAGCGGCTTGAGCACAACCGGTCCTCCCGATCCCAGATCTTCGTCCTGGAATTCGGGGGAACGCACCTGGTCCTTGAACGGACGGAACCAGCCGACTGGGCCAATCGTACCCGCGGCGCCCGGGGCCACCGGCGGTGTGTAATGAAGCCGGACGAAGCTCTCGGCGAAGTCCGTCGCCGGGTCAGGAGTCCGTGCCGGGTCGACGTTCGCGGTCATCACGTAAACGTCGCCCGACTCATCCGCCGACGGACCTTGCGCGGCCTGCCAGATTCCTCCCTCGCTCGAATTGGGCGTGGTGCACCAGGCAGCGGTCTGGCGGAACTCGCCGAGGTCAAACGCGATCAGCCAGCCGTGCGTGTGCGCGTCTGACTCGCTCGTCATGCTACAGGCCATGAACAGCGTCGCCCTGGCCGCCCCCTGGGGCTTGACCAGCAACAGCGCCGATCGCTGCTTCTGTCGCGAACTGATGAACGTCGCCGTTTTCGGCGGGGTCGCCTTATCCGAGGTCGCGGAAATCGGGATCGACCGGAGCAATTTGCCCGTCACCATGTCGACGGCATGAAGCTGGTGGATCGCGTTCTTGATGGTGCCATCCGGGCTAGACCAGTTCACCACGTACAGGGTCTTTGTATCGGGATCGATGACCGGCGTGCTGAGGATGCCCCAGAGCAGATTCACGCCCCACATGTCGATCGACGATGCATTGGGAAATCCTTGATGCGGCTGCGGGTCGGGCGAGATCGGCCGGCCCAGGGATGTCGGCGCGGACCAGACCTGCCCACCAATGTTGGCATCGAATGCCCAGACGTTGTTTCCCATCGAGCAGACAAACACAACGTCGCGGACGACCCCGTCGCTCCCCGTGAGCCGCGGAAAGTAAAGCGGCTGCGCCTCGATCCGGGGATCATCACCCGTCAGCTCCAAACTGAACAGCTTCACAATCAGGTTGCTGCCGACCGCTTTGGGCGTGAGCGTCGTTTCCGCGTAGTTCGCGGCTGTGCGCGCGTTGTCAAACGACCGCGTCAGCACCGGCGTTTGCGCCGGCGATTGTGCCGACAGTGAAATGGCCCCCGCCGCAGCGAGGCCGAGTAGTGCTGCGGTTCTTCGAAGTTTCATCCGATCGCTCCGTAGTTGATCCCAAAGATCCATCCCGGTGACCTACCGAAGGCGAATGCAAGCGACAACCGATGTAGCAGGCACACTCCGTGTGCCGTCCGCTCTTCTCCCCTGCCGCTGATGTAGCAGAGCGACGGGCCACGGAGTGTGCCTGATACTTGAGCCCGTACACGTTACCCGGCGCCGCAGCTCTCGGCCAGTGTCTCAATCGACATAAAGAAATGCATTTGTATTGAGCAACGCCAGGCAAAGATCGGCCATCGATCCACCGGCGAGGAACTCGGCCATCATTCGCCGCTCGGCGTCATCCGGTGGCCGGCCCAGTGCCAGTCGCGCTGCCGTTTCGGCTCGAGACCCGGAATCGCCGATGAGCGCGCCGACACGCTGGGCGAGCAGCCTGGCCGCTTCGTGGGCGAGACTGCTGTTCAACATTGACAGAGCCTGCGGGGCGATCGTCGTGACCGGCCGGCGCGGGCAGCTCGCGTTGGTGTCGGGGCGATCGAAGACCTCGAAGAAGGGATAGCGCAGATTGCGCCTCACGAAGACATAGAGGCTGCGACGATTCCGGTCTGCCAGCCGGGGCGAGACCGGCCAGACCGCCCCCTTGCTGCTGAGCTTGGAGAGCTCCGGCGGCAGCTCGGGAAACACCGACGGCCCTCGCATGGCGGGATTGAGCGACCCCGAGACAAACAAGAGCGCATCGCGAATCGCCTCGCCGTCCAGGCGGCGACGGTTTTGACGGCTGAACAGCAGGTTGTCCGGATCACCAGCGACGACTTCGCGATCGGCGACCGACGCCTGGCGATATGCCGCGCTGGTCGCGATCAGCCGGTGCATCCGCTTCAGGCTCCAGCCCTGGGCAATCAGCTCGGTGGCCAGCCAGTCGAGCAGCTCGGGGTGTGAAGGCTCGTCGCCCATCGTGCCGAAGTCGCTGGCCGTCGCGACCAGCCCGCGGCCAAAGTGGTACTGCCAGAGGCGATTGACGATCACACGGGCCGTGAGCGGGTGATCGGGCCGAACCAGCCAGTTCGCCAGCGCACTGCGACGGCCGCTCGAGCGTGACGACGAAACAGCCTGCGTCGCCCCGGCCGCAGCAAGGAACGCGGGAGCCGCAGGCCTGATCTCGGCACCTCGGTTGGCGTAATCACCGCGGCGCAGCAGGTACGTGATCGGAGAGGTCGCCCCGGTCTCATCGATCCCCCGTGCCTTGGGCAAGTCGGGCGGCGGCTGGCGTATGATTCGGTCGAGCTTCACGAGCAAATCCTGCCGCTGAGACAAGGTCGACCGATCGAGCGTGTTCTTCCACACACTCGCCGCGACCCGCCGATCGGCCTTGAGCGCGTCGAAGACCAGCTTGACCTCGTGCGGCGATCGCTCGGCCGCGGGCTTCGCGAATGCTTCCGCCGTCTCGTCATTTAATCCAGGCGGATTCCCCGGCGCCAGCTTTTCGCGCCACGGCGCCTCAAGAACGATCAGCGCCGCTTGCACCTGGCTGAGCTCTCGCTCCCAGGCGGCCCGAGCGAGCGAATACTCGTGCCGTTTCTGCGACGAGGCCAGCGGATAGTCGTCGCGGAATCGGCGCCCCGGCGAAAAAGGCCTGGAGCTGGTAATAGTCGGTCTGCTTGATCGGGTCGAACTTGTGGTCGTGGCAGCGGGCGCAGCCAATCGTCAGCCCGAGGAAGACAAGCCCGGTCGTCTCGGTGATGTCGTCCAGCGCGTTCTGCCTGCGCAGTCGTTGATCGTTCAGGTCGACCATGTCGGGATAGCAGCGATTGAACCCCGTGGCGATGAACGCCCAGGAGTCGTCGGGCTCGATCTCGTCGCCGGCGAGCTGGAGCCGGACGAACCGGTCATAAGGCAGGTCGCGGTTCAAGGCGTCGACGACCCAGTCGCGATAGCGCCAGGCATCGGGCCGGGCCTGGTCAAATTCAAAACCGTCGGTTTCAGCAAACCGTGCCAGGTCAAGCCAGTGTTGGCCCGCGCGCTCACCGTACTGGGGGCTCGCGAGCAGGCGGTCGACCAGGCGCTCGTAGGCATCGGGTGACTTGTCGGAGAGGAACGTTCGCTGAGCTTCCAGGCTCGGCGGCAATCCGGTCAAGTCAAAGCTGAGCCGCCGCAAGAGCGTCGCCCGATCGGCTTCGGGAGCGTGCTTCAGCCTTTGTTTTTCCAAGCCGCGCCAGGATGAAGCGGTCGATCGGATTGCGCGCCCAGGCCGATTCTTGCACGCGCGGCACAGCCGGGCGTTTCGGCGGAACGAACGACCAGTGCGTGTCGTCGCCGCCGTGCACCGATGGTGCGGCCAGGAGCACGAAGGCGCAGCAGAAAAGAATCAGCGCGTGCGTTCGATTCATGGATTTTCAAGCAAGGATCGATCGAATCACGGTGCCTGCGGTGTCGGTGAGGCGGTCGTCGCGGCCGTTGTGGGGGAAGGTCAGCCGGGTGTGGTCGAGGCCGAGTAGGTGAAGGATGGTAGCATGAAGGTCATGCACGTGCACGCGATCCACGGCAGCCCGCAGGCCGACAGCGTCGGTCGCGCCATGCACGGTGCCGCCCTTGATTCCGCCACCAGCCATCCAGTAGCAGAACCCATGCGGATTGTGATCGCGTCCCTTGCGGCTTTCGGACATGGGCATCCGCCCGAATTCGCCGCCCCAGATGACGAGCGTGCTGTCGAGCAGCCCGCGGCGCTTCGAGGTCCTTGAGCAGCCCGGCGACCGGCTTATCGGTTCGCCCGCACATGGTGGCGTGATTGGCCTCGACGTCGTCGTGGGCGTCCCAGCCGTTGACATCCCCTGAATAAAGCTGAACGAACCGCACGCCGCGTTCAACGAGCCTGCGGGCCAGCAGGCAGCGCGTGCCAAACTCGGCCGTCTGGCGGTCATCGAGCCCGTAAAGCCGACGGGTTTCATCGGTTTCGCGGCTCAAGTCGACAGCTTCGGGCGCGGCGGTTTGCATGCGGAAGGCCAGCTCGTACGACTGGATTCGCGCCTCGAGCTCGGGGTCGCCGCCGCGTTGTTCGAGATGATGGCGGTCGAGCCGGTCGATCAGGTTGATGACGTCGCGCTGGCTTTTGGCCGAGCGGCTCGCGGGCGGCAGGAGGTCAAGAATCGGCCGGTCGCCGCCGCGCATCAGCGTGCCCTGGTGGCTGGCGGGCAAGAACCCGGCGCCATAAGCCGGCGGCCCGCCCTTGATGCCGCCGCCCGGGTCGGGCAGGACGAGGAAGGACGGCAGGTCCTGGTTCTCGGTTCCGAGCCCGTAGCTGACCCACGATCCCAGGCACGGCTTTCCCATCAAGATGGTGCCGGTGTTCATCTCGTAGACGGCCTGCGGGTGATTGACGCTATCGGCCCAGCACGACCGGATGACGGCGAGGTGATCGGCGCATTCGTGGAGATGCGGCAGGAAATCCGAGATCTCGATCCCGCTCTGGCCGCACTTGCGGAATTTTCTCTTGGTGGCGAGCAAGCGGGTTGTGGGCCACTTTCCGCCGGGTGGCGACCGCCCCAAAACTGGCGGGCAGCGGCTCTCCGGCCAGGCGCTGGAGATCGGGCTTGGGGTCAAACGTCTCGAGGTGGCTGGGCCCGCCGTGCATGAAGAGGTAGATGACGCTGTGCGCTTTGGCGGGGAAATGTCCGGGGCGTGGGGCATGGGGGTCTTCCGGCCCGGGCGAATTTCCCGCCGCGGCCTCTTGCTCGAGCAGCCAGTGCAAGGCAAGCGCGCCCAGGCCCCCGCCGGCTTGGTGGAGGAAATCGCGGCGGTTGGTACAGGTGGGGGACAGGATGGTGGTTCTGGGTTGCTGCCTCGGCATCGCGGTTTCATCCTCCGGCGAATTTCGGGCCAGCATCATTCTACCTTGTGTTGGCGGGTCTCTCTAGCCGGCGCCGTCGAAGCCGGATTCCTACTTCGCACTGAGCCATAGTCGGCCGGTGGACCTACGAAAGCTCTCCATCTGATCGCATAACCCGCTATAATGCTGTAGTTGGCCCGCACAACCGGATTCGGGAGATCGCCGATCTCTGCGACCATGAAATCGCTAGGGATCGATCGGCTGAGCGTACCTGAGCGCATGCTCTTGCTTGAGGAGATTTGGGACAGCATCTCTGCAAATCAAGAGAACCTCCCGCTGACGGATCTGCAAAAAGCCGAATTGGGCCGTCGGCTCGCCGCTTGCGAAGCCGATCCAGACGCCGGTTCCACCTGGGAGGATGTGAGATCCCGTCTTTGGAACCAGCCATGAGCAGGCCGCTCATCCTTCGACCTGAAGCCGAGACCGACTTGGCCAAGGCGAAGGACTGGTAAGAAGCGCAGCGAGAAGGGTTGGCGGATGAATTCGCGGGAGTGCATCGAAGACGCGATGGATCGCATCCGTGTGATGCCTGAACTTCAGGTTGCTGAGCGGCATCGTTTCGCGAAAGCGTCCCGTAGGGTCCGCCATTGCGGACCGCTCAGCCGCAGGTTCATGGCCGGCCCACCGAGATCACGCCCAAGCGGGGAATACGCTGCTCGCCCACACGCTGAACGCTGGCTCAACGGGCGAACGGATCGACCGGGAATGTTCGATCGAACATCTCGAGGAAGAGGCGCTGGAAATCCGCACGACCGCGGAGCGGGTCGAGGTCCGTGCGTTTGTTCATGGCGTTGACATCCTTGAACCCAAGCCGGATCGCTTCCCGAAGTGCCTCCATCGCGTGATCGGCGTATTGGCGGCGCTCGGCTTGCTCGTCGGCAGCCAGAACTGGTTTGTTCTTGGCGACCAGCGGGATGCACAACGCCAGGCCGCAGCCAACACCGAACAGCACGTTGGGATTCTTGGGAAAAATGGTGCGTCGCTCCCGCGTGGCGGCAGCCGCCTGGGTTGGATGAATCTGTCGCGACAGGCTTGAGCAAGCATGACATACGCGGTATGGAGCTTATCGCGGTAGTCCTCGACGGCCTGAGTGCGGGCGACGGCTTCTTTCCCATGCGTGGTCGCTTCATTGAGGACTTTTTCGGCTTCCGGTGCCCGCCCTTGCTCGAGCAACGTCTTTCCGAGCCAGGTCAACACCAAGCAAAGGACATTTCGCCGCGGTGCATGCTCCGGTTGGTTATGCACGAGTCGTTCTTGGATTGCGCGGGCTTCGACGAAGTGTTTCTCGGCGCTTTCCAGCCGGAAGGAGTTTGCTTGTATGCTGCCAAGGTCACGATGTTTGGCGACGATCGCTTCCGCGATCGTCGCGTTTTCCGGATCCTTGGCAAGACACTTTTCCAGAATATCAAGTAGTTGCGCGAGCGTGCGCTCTGCGCCGATCTCGATCGCCCCGAGAGAGCTGGAGGTCTGCCAGAGCCCCGTACGCGCTGCTGATCGGGACCTGGAGTAACGGATGCTCGGGAGCGTTCCGGGCGAGACGTTCTACGATCAAGAAGGCCTTTCCGATACGCCGTTCGGCGTCGGCTCCGGTGGCTTTGACCGAAACGAGGTAGTTGTTCGCGAGAGAGAGTTGGAAGAAAAAGTCACCGGGTTCCTGCTTTGCGAGCCGTTCCGCTATCCCGAGAGCAAGCTCGCTATTCTTGGCCGCGTCGGTGCGACGGCCGATGCGCACTTCGGTGTTAACGAGATTAGCAAGCCGCGACGCCTGATTCTGCTGCAGCATCGGATCATCAGGGAACCTGTCGACAAGGTCACCCAGGATGCCGCACTCGAGCTTCTGAATGCTCTCGGCATTGCCGAGCTGTCCGTTCGCTACGTGCCATTGTGCAAGCGTCCCGTAAGCTTCAGCCTTAGCAGTTTGGTAATTGAGGTTGTCCGGATGTTCGCGCGAGTTTCTCCAGATCCTCACACACTTGAAGGAGGATCGCTTTGGTATGGGCATCGTAAATGGTTTTCGGATCAGCCGATGTGGCGTGCCCCATTATCTGCCTGAGAAGAGACTGGTAAGCCGTCACGTCCGGGTTCTCGCGGATTAATTTCTCCAAGGTGTCACGTGACGAGGCTAAGCTGCGCTCGGCTTCGGGGCGTCGTCCTGCGGCCCACTGCAAAACACCCAAGTTAAGACTGACCATCGCCGCTTTGCGCCGATACTCGGTGCTGAGTTCACCGCGCGCAGCAGCCCCTTCCAAATGACTTGAACTTCGAACAAAGCTCGCTCCGCGTCCGCCAAATGACCAGACCACTGCAGGAGACTGCCCTGGTCCGCTTTGATGGCGGCATGATCGCAGAGGTAATCGAGGTTATCGGGATCGCTTTCGAGGAGCGTTTCCATGATTTCAGCGGCTTTCGCGAAGTCGCGCTCCGCATCGACTCGACGGAAGCTGAAGAATTTCAAACCTGCAATTTCGGTGAGAGTCTTGGCGAGATCGCTTTGGTAAAGTGCGTTCTGCGGCTCTCGCTGGGCCAGCTTCGTTCGGAGATCGATGCCGCCGAAGGGAGCTGCTCTCCCCATCCTTTCGGCGGCCGATCACCAGTTGAAGTTTCCCCAGATCGTAGTATGTCAAGGCGAGCGCATGGATCGACCCGACGCTGTCATGTTGTGCCTTGACCAACTCTTCCTGAATCCCCGCGGCCTTCTTGAGTCGATCAACCGCTTCACGTTCCGATCCGATCTCGGCGGTGACCTTGCCAATTTGGTAATAGGCCTCGGCGACCTCGGCTTGCAGGCGGGGCTCGTGGTCGTGCTTGCTGAGAAAGTCCTTGTAATACACGAGCGCCTGATTCAGGAGTTCAGACCGGAACTTCTGCAATCCGGGTAAGTTCCGGCGCAGCTCGATGCTCTTGCTGACCGACGTGGTGAAATCGCGGACTGTCACGCGCGCCTGGGCGAAGTTCGACTTCGCCTCTTCCAAGGCTCGGTAGATCAAAAATGTAGCACCAGTCGCGACGACAGCGACGACCAGCAGAGCCGCCGCACCCGCCTGCACCCAGGCACGGTGTCGCCGCATCCAGCGCTGTGCTCGCACCCAAAGCGCCTCCCGCCAGGCCGAGACCGGCTCATCGGCCAGCCAGCGCTCGATGTCGCCCTTCAGGGCGGCGACCGTGTCGTAGCGATCCTCAGGCTTCAAGGCCATCACCTTCGAACAAATGGCGTCGAGCGCCGGCGCGATCCGGGGGCTCAGCTCCCGTGGCCTCGGTATGCGACCCGAGATCACCTTCTGGTATAGCTCCCCCAATTCATCCCCCTCGCAGGGCGCATGACCTGTCAGAAGGTGATACAGCGTCGCCCCCAGGCAGTACACGTCGCTCCGCAAACCGAGCTGGTCAAGCCGGCAAGCAGCCTGCTCGGGGCTCATGTACGACGGCGTGCCAACCATCGATCCGGCTAGCGTTGGCTCGAGCGCACTGCCCGACGTTGGTGTCAACGGTGGCTCCGACCGGTCGGCCGCACTTTGGGGCTCTGACCGGTCGAGTGCTTTGGCCAGGCCCCAATCCACGACCAAAGTCTCGCCGTACTTTCCCAGCATGATGTTGCCCGGCTTCAGGTCCCGGTGCAGCACCCCGCGGCTGTGGGCGTAGGCGACGGCGTCGCAGACGTCCATGAACCGCCCGAGAAGTCCCCGCAATTCGAGCGCACTGGCACCCGGGTCGCGCCCGGGCCGCTTTTCGTTCTCGTGGAACCGTCGAATCGCGTCTTTGAGGCTGTCGCCCTTGATGAAACGCATCGCGTAGAACGGCCGTCCATCGGACAAGTGACCCAGCCCATAAACGGGAACGATTCCAGGATGCTCGAGTCCCCCGGTCACCTCCGCCTCGAACTCGAAGCGCGCCTGAACCTGTGGGTCGTCTGCGAACTGCTCCTGGATCTCCTTGATCGCCACTTCGCGCTTCAGCTCGGTATCGTGCGCGACGAATACCTGACCCAGGCCCTCCTTTCGCGTGCGGCCGGATGATGCGATACCGACCGCCGGGGAAAGTCGAGCCGCCCGTGGTTGTCGGAGGTATCGTGCGGTACGGATCGTCTTCATCAGCTTTGCGCCTGCCGCAACACGGGGCAGGCTCGCCTGTAGTTCAGGGTCGGCAATGCGGGATAAGTCCTCGCGGAAGCCGCCGATCGAGCTTAGCGCGGCGAGGCTCCTCTGAAGGTCGTTGCCGTGAACCTTGACGTGCTCCTCGACCAGCCCTTCCATCAGCATGTGCCGGCTGGGCGTGAGCACGCCTCGTTCCAGGAGGATCTGACAGAGGGAACTCGACTTGTTTGCAACCCACGTGCTGAAGGCGGCCAGCAGGCCGTCGCGGTCGATGAAGTCGTTTTGCAGGGCAAGGATTCCGAAGAGCAGGTTGCGGTCGATGTTGGCTTGGGGCTTGCGCGGCTGCGGTCGGCTCCGCGCCCGCGGTGAGGCCGCTTCGAAGGCGCGATCGACGATCGCAGCCTGATCTGGGAACCGATCGTGATAGTCCCGTGCCGAGGGCTGCTCGCCTTGGTTCCTGCGGAGCTCGAGTCTCCAGCGCGATCAGCTCGCGGAGCAACACCAGGCGCTCGGGCTCGGCCGCGTCCTCGAGATACGTCTCGATCCGGGGCCGCTCTCCGGCCTTCCAGGCGGACTCGAAGTGATCGCATTTTTGATCGATGCGGTCATGCGCCCCGAACGACACATCGTCGGCGCTTGCGGGAGCGTTTGCGCTCATGGTGTCTGCTCCCGTTCCCAGGCTCTGCGTATCAAATCACGTTTCCGCTCGACAGTTCGAACACTGCATCCCAGCCGTGCGGCGACCTCCTCGTTGCTCGAGCCCTCCAGCAGCAGCAGGGCGATCTGCCGGAGCGCATCGTCGCGGAGGACGTCGAGCCGGCACCTCAGTTCGTCGACCAGCATCGCGGCCAGCTCGGGACTGGCGCGGGTCCGCTAAAGCCTCCATGTCCGCATTGACCACTCGGCCCCCGTCGCGTTTCTGGGCCTGTTCGTGGGCGTTCTGGGCGTTCACCTTTCGCTTCGTGATCGTGTAGAGCACCCGCCAGAGGCTGTCGCGACTATTCAGATCGGGGAAGCGGCCAGCGGCGGCACCGTTGCAAAAACTCTGAAATGCGCTGAGGGCGACGTCTTCCTCGTCAGCCGCCCGCCGCGCGCCGCCGCGGAGCTTCGCGCGCGCCGTTCGCACAAGCTTGCTGAACGTGAATTCCCACAGCTTGCGGATGGCCGTGCTGTGGTGCTTGCCGTCCCTCAGGCTGTTGAGCGTGCCCGTGATGTCACCCTTGTTCTCACGCGTCATGGGCACATCCCCTCGTCCCCGACAATGGGACCGCTTCGGCCGTCCATGGTCGAACCCGGCGCGGATTGTACCGCGCGCGGCTCCCGTTCCATTCCCAAAAAATCTTTTCCGCTGAATCTAATTTTTCTCTACCTCATTCATGCGAAACGGCGCACCGCCGCCCGACACGAATTCTTTAGCGGTTTTTTGTCGGGTGAACAGTCCAGCAGTTCATGACGGTTATGGAAGCACATCAGCTCTCCAAGTTGGTGAAAACACGTCAGGGGGGATAGATCCCAAAAGCGGTGAAGGACAAAGAGGTGAGAAACAGTTTCGTTTGCCGGCGCGTTCTTCTCGTTGTGGCTAGGGCATTCTTCGCCTCGTTGTCGGTGGGCGGCGGGTACCGGGTCGGAAGGGTGGGATGCATTTCCGCAGCGGTCACGGTGGTGGACACCGGTGACCGGCCGCACGTGCCGGCGTGATGTCTATCCTCGTTCCTACGCTCCACGTGGGAATGTCACCGCCGGACACTCTGCGTCCGAGCCCCCCCCGCGAGGCTCAGCACGCAGAGCGCGCAAGAAAAGTGTTCCCACGCGGAGCGTAGGAACGACGAACGGAAAGTTTGGTGATGTGTTCCGCTTCCGGGCGGCGGTTCGATCGGATCACTGGCGTGTGCCGCCCGTCACCCCCTGGTCCCCCTTTGCACGGCGGGTAAGAAAAATCTCAGGATGCTGTTGACCTCTCAGACGGATTGTCTTAGAGTATCTCTCAGACATGTTGTCTTGGAGGCAGGGCTGGCATGAACCGGCAGCAGCATGATGTGACCGAGGCCGAGCTGGCGCTTTTGCAGTCGCTCTGGGACGCGGGGCCTGCGACGATCCGGCAACTGGTTGACCGGGTCTACAAGCAGGAAGGCACGTCGGTTTACGCGACCGTGCAGAAGTTGCTCGATCGGCTCGAATCAAAGGGGTTTGTCCGGCGCGACCGGGGCGCCGCAGTGCACGTGTTCTGTGCGGCCGTCAACCGCCAGGAGCTGATCGGCCGGCGGCTCCGCGCCGTCGCTGATTCGCTTTGCGGCGGGTCGCTCTCGCCGCTTCTCTCTCATCTGGTCGAAGACAAGGGGCTCTCCGAAGCCGAGCGGCGCGAGCTGCGCGGCTTGATCGAACGGCTCGATCGCAAACGGCGATCGCGCGAGAACACGGTGAGCGTCGCGTTCGGGTTTCTCGGTGCGCTTTTAACGATTGACTTTCTTCCATCGAGTCTCCGTGAGGCTGAGTTGACTGAAAGGGGTCCGGCCGTGGAAACGCTGGTGCACGCCGGTTTGAACAACGCTGTGTCCGCTACGTTTCTCGCCCTTGTCGTCGCGTGCCTGGGGCGCGTGCTCGCCCGGCGCCCTGCCGTGCTGCACTGCCTCTGGCTGCTGGTCCTCTTGAAGCTCGTCACGCCGCCGCTTTACTCGGTCGCTGTCCCCTGGCCGGAATCCCTTTCGCCGCTCGAGAAGTCCGCCGCAGCGGCCGATCAGCCGCAGGCGGCCTACCAGCTCTTTCAAGTCGACTTGGTCGATCTCCCGGAACCGATTGTCATGACGCAGCGCGACGAGTCCGCCGTAGCAATCAGGCCGGAACAAGCCGCCCCGGACATCGATCTGGCCGATTCCGCGCGTCAGGCGCTGGGAGACGTCCTGCACTGGCTCGCGCTGCACTGGATCGCGATCGTGGGCTCGATCTGGCTCGCGGGAAGTGTCGCCACCGCTTTGATATCGCTGCGGCGAATTCTCCGGTTTCAGCTCGTGCTGCGCGAAGCGACGCCCGGCTCGGATGAGATCCAGAGCTGGGTCGACGAACTTTCTGCCAACCTGGGCATGAGGCGCTCGCCCCAGGTCTGGTGGTCGAGCGGCAAGCTCTCGCCGCTGTTGTGGGCGCTGGGCGCGTATCCGCGGCTGATCATTCCGGTCGAGCTGTGGAAGGAGCTCGACGGGCGGCAGCAGGGAACCTTGCTCGTTCATGAGCTCGCGCACCTCAAACGCGGCGATCACCGCGTGCGGATCTTCGAGCTTGTCGTGACAGTACTGTACTGGTGGAACCCCGTGCTGTGGTGGGTCCGCCAGGCGCTGCGCGACGTCGAAGAGCAATGCTGCGACGCCTGGGTCGTCTGGGCCTTCCCGGACTCGGCCAAGTCGTATGCGGAAACTTTGCTCGAAACCCTTGATTTTCTCAATCAATCCCAGGTCTCGGAGCCGCTGCTTGCCAGCGGTTTCGGAAAAGTTCAACACTTACGAAGGAGATTAACCATGATCATGACAGGTACGACCCCCAGGCTCGTCGGTCTGCGGGGGCGTGTCCGCGCTCTGCTTCGGTGCACTCTTGCTCCCGGTAAATGCGAGCTGGGCACAGAAAGCCGAAGAACAGCAAGAAGTCCGCGTCGACGTCAAGCTTGAGAATGGCGACAAGGAAGCGGCGGCGAAGGCTGACGACGATACAGCGGCCACCGTCACCTACTCGTGGGTCGGCTCGACTGAACCGTTTGTATTCTTGGCCCCGGGGCCAGACGGCACCTTTACGCGCGCAACCCGTGACAAAACGCTCTTCATGGCGGGAAACGGCGCGCCGCGGAAATACAGCAGGACCGTCTCACTCAGGTGAACATAACGCTCAAGAACGACGGATCCACGATCACAGTCTCGGCCGACTCCGTGGACGAGGCGATCAAGAAGATCCACGAACAGATCACGGTTCTCAAGTCGAAGTCGCCTCTGGACCAGAAGGACAAGGCCCAGCAAGCCGCGCTCGAGCAAGCCGCCAAGGAGCTGGGACAGCTTGTGAAATCTTCAAAGAACGCCGTGATCAAGCTGGATGGCAATAATGGCTCGGGTGGATTCACCACCACGAGACACGTCGTGACCACCCAATCGCAAGATGCGAAGTTGAGAAAGACCCAAACCCCCGAGCAGAAGGCCGAGATCGACAAGATCCGCAGCCGGATCAAGGAGCTGCGCCAGGAGCTCACCGCCAGCCAGCGCAAGCTCGTGGAGCTCGAAGGCGGCAACGTATCGTACATGGTGGTCGACCGGAATGCGGTCATCGCGGGTGCCCCGTGCGGTTCAAGGTTGCGGAGAAAGTTGACGCCGTCAAGGTCGCCGGAGGCGAAAAGGCAACGGTGTCCCACAATCAACCGAGTGCGAGAAAGGCGGGAGTCAGGTCGCTGAAGGCCGACAACGATCGGATTGACGCCCTCGAGAAGAAGCTCGACAAAGTGATGGAAGCGCTCGAGTCCCTGAAGAAGTCGAAGGGCGATTGATCCCACGTCATGACGTGCTCATTTCTCTTCAACCCGCTTCGGTGACTGCCGCGCCGGCGATTCCACCCGCCGGCGCGGCAGGTTTCGATTGATCAATCGTCGAGCGGGATTCCCATTGAACGCCACAGCCACGTCCATCGCTGTTCCTGCGGCATTCCCAGCACCTGGCCCAGCCTGATCCGGGCTTGTTCACTCGGACCTCGCCCGCGAGAGCCCTGCGGATTCGAAATGGATTCGAGCAGCGCCACCGCAGACCGGGGATCGATGCAGCCCTTCGCGATGATGACATGGAAGTCAATCTCGTCGCGAGGGCCCTCTGCGGTGGCGAGCGTCCGGATGTAGGATTCCATGGGTTCGAATAACGCGGCGGCGACGCGACGGTCATACCGCGCCAGCAGGGTGCATTCGATTCCGGCGTTGGACCGCTTGAGCAAGTCCTCCTGTTCCGGATCGATCTGAGGGTGAAGCGCCACGGCTCGCCAGTAGACCTCAGCCAGCCGATCGGGGGCGACCCGCTCTACGACGGGCAGAACCACGGCGGCGGGGTTGGCCGCGTACAGATTGAAGACGCCTGTGCTCGGTTCGGTAACCGGTGCCGATTCCCGCAGCCGGTCGATCTCCCGGATCGCGCGATCGATCGCATCCATCGCTCCGGGCCTGGCCTTTTCAGCCAGACCGAGCGCCATGTAGGCGAAGCCGCAGGCTCGCGTCGCCGGATCGCTGATCGAGTCGACCACGCGACGAGCGCGCGGCGGATCGACGCCGGCAAGACGACGGCATAGTCGCATCACGTCGAGCGAGCTAATCGACCGGTCGATCCCGCCCGTTCGCAGATTGAAGACCTGCTCGGCGAGGGCCGGGTGGTCGGTCGCGAGCTGGAAAGCGATCTGGGTAAGAGCACGATCGCGGTAGGCGGCGACTGCCTGGACGCTCTGCAGCTTCTGCACGCGTGCCAGGATTTGATCCGGGTCGAGCCTCGCCAGTTGGGCCAGAAAATCGGTCTGAAAGACCGTGCTCGAGGGCGTCACCTCTTCCAGCACGATGCGGGCGTGATCGCGCTCGCCCAGATCCAGCCATTGCTCGGCGAGTGCGGAAACCCGTTGCAAGTGATTCACGTCGTTCGCGCGGTGGACCTCGTTCTTGAGCATCGCGGCTCGCTCGTTCCAGGATCGCGCGCTTACGGATGCGCTCGGACGAGGGAAGGGCCTTCACCACGCCCGTCAGAGCGCTGATTCTCCTGGCGGGGTCCTCGATTGATTCGGCCATCGCCTCGGCTCGCGCGGGTTCCTTCACCGCAAGCTTGGCCGCCAGGGGCACGCGGAGGCCGTAATTGTCGCGGAACTTGCCATTCTCCAAAAGCTCGAGCGCGCGGCTCAGGTCAAAGTCGCTGAGAGCGGCGATGGCTAGTGGTATGGGCACACTTGAGCCATTTCCATTCGCGACGCGCAAGTATGGGTCCAGCAGCCGATTTGCGAGGGCTCGTGATTCTTCGGGCGAGATCGGATCGGCGAGCGGAGTCATGACTGATCCCGGGGCCTCGCTCAATCGCACTAATGTTAGTGAGATCACGTCAGGCTGCGTCGACGGATCGAACAAACAGCCCTGAAGCCGGAATCCTGGGTGCTCGGCCAGAATCACCGCCTTTCCGGGGCGGATACCGGCGAGCGCAAATCCCCCGTCGGCATCGGTCATCGCCGAAGGGCCGCCGGCCGGGACGAAGACCCGCACGCCCGCAAGTGCGCGTCCCTGCTGGTCCTTGATCCGGCCCGTCAATTTCTGAAACGGCTGGAGACGGATGGGCGGAATCACAACGCGATCGCCACTCAGCGTGACCCAGTCGGAGACAAACGGCTGGAACCCCTCCTGCCGGATGATCACGCGGTAGGTTGATCCGTTCAGCAGGTTGGGCGGAGTCTGGAACGCGCCTTGCTGTCCTGTTTTCAGCGGCTCTGAATCGAATCGAAGAATCTCATCGGACGTGATTCGCCGATTGCCGAACGGGTCGGCAAGTGCGAAGTCGCTCCGCACGACCTTCGCTCCCTGGACCCAGATCTGCACAGGAACGTCAGCCAGCGGCGCACCAGAAGCCGCCCGGACGACGCCGACCACTCGCCCCGGCCGGCCAAGTTTCAGCACGGCGTCAGACCCAGCGGGTGGGTCCAGTCGCAGATTGTGCGGTGCAACTCCTTGACCCGCGACCCTGATGACCAGTGGCTTCATGATTCCGGGCACGAAGTTGATCGCTGCAACGCCCTTGGCGTCGGTCGTCACGGTCAGCCGCTCATGCCACGATTCAGGAATTGTCGCCGGCAAGGAATTGCCCGGCCCCGTACGCCTGAGCAAGTTTGGGGTAACGCGAAGCCCTGCGATCGGCCGGTCATCCTGTCCGAGAACGGTGATGGTGAACTTCGACAAGTCGTCGAGAGTCACCTGAACCACGTAGGAATTCCGATTTCTGCCGAACGAGATATTCCAGGTCGCAATGGCACGCCCGGGCTGGTAGGCCCAGACGTTCGCAGAGTGCAGTCGCGCCCCCTGGCGCTGCCGGCCGACGTTGAGCAGCGCGGCGCCGGCGCCATCGCTTTTGACGCGCTCGACGACGGTCTCGAGACTCCCGACGGCGCGCGCGTAGTGCAGCATCACGTACACATCAGCCCCGGCAAGCCGCCGACCCGCCGAGTCCGAGACTTCCACCTGGAGCGCGAGGGGGCCTTGATCCGAATCCGGCTTCGCGGCAGGAGCGCGCGGCGGGCGCTCCGTGGCCGGCGAGGCTGCCGCCCCGGGGCGAGCTTCCTGGCCCGGATCGCCGACGCGCGGCGGATTCTGCCGGCGAGCTGCGGAATACCCCATCACGCACGCCCCGGCGGTGAAGACCCCCGCCATCAAAGCCGCGGCGGCCATCAGCACCAACCTGACGTTCGTCATGGATTTGATCGTTCCCTCCATTAACGCGGCCGCTTCGGCCGACACGATTCCGGCCAGCGATCGCTCGTCGATCCCGGCCAAGAGCGCGCTGCGCAACGTGGTATCCGCGAGACGTGTTGCAAGCAGAAGCCGGATCGGTTCGGCGTCGCGCGATGAATCGACCTGGTCCAGCGGAAGCGCCGCAGGCGCGACGCCTCGCCGGGTCAACCGCACCCGAAGTCGCCGGCGAGCCCAGGCCAATCGGCTTTTCACCGATCCCACCGGCCAGCCCAGGCGCTCGGCGGCCATCTCGTGGGTCAACCCTTCCAGGTAGCACAACACCACCGCTGCTCGATACTTCTCGGGAAGGCGGCCGATCTCTTCGTGGATTACGAGTGTCAACTCGGCATCATACACAGCATCGCTCCCGGACTCGTGGACGACGGACGAATTCCGTGCGGCTCGGGCCAGCTCGTGCCGTCGGCGCCGCGCCGCTCGCGAACGCTCCGAAGCCGCGACGCGAAGCGCCGCACCGTGCAACCAGGATGCAACCGAACTGCGACGACGGATCGACTCGCGCGAACCGCGAGCACCAGGAACGTCGCCTGAAACGCGTCCTCGACCTCGTGCCGATCTCCGAGCACAGCGCGACAGACCCGCAACACCATCAGGCCGTGTCGAGCCAGGAGTGCAGCGAAGGCGAGTTCGGCGGTCTCATCTTGCTGGCCCCGGCGGGAGGCGAACCGGCGCACCGAGCTCCTCGTCGCTCAACGCGGCCGGTGAGCCGTTGCGCAACAGTTCCGAAAGGTATCTCGGTATGCCGCGGGAAGATTCGCTGATGATGGTTCGCCCGCCCTCGACCTCGCGCCTCGAATCGCGACGTTTTCTAGTGGTGCCGCGCGGGACGGTCAGCGATCAGACTCTTACGGCGCGCCCGGCGATTCCCGGCTGGCGGTGACATATTCGGCCACGTAGGCCAAAGTCCGATCGAGCTGCGACTTCAAATGGCGCACCCTCAGGATGCTGCGGATGCGGCAGAGTAGCTCCGTCTTGTTCACTGGCTTCGTCAGGAAGTCGTCGGTGCCCGCCTGAACACCGCGCTCGAAATCGGCCGCTTCGTTGAGCGCCGTGACCATCAAGATGAGCAGCTCCTTGGTCTTGGGATTAGCGCGCAGCTTCTTGCAGACCTCGAAACCCGATAGCCGAGGCATCATCACATCCAGCAGAAGCAAGTCGGGCTCGAATTCCTCGACGACCTGCAAAGTTTCCTCGCCATCGGCGGCGGTACGGATTTCGCAGGCGAAATCACTCAAGTACGCCTCGAGCAGCTCGACGTTCTGAAGATTGTCGTCGGCGATCAAGATTTTGGGAGGGGCCACGGGTGGATCCAATTCGATTTCCCCAAATCACCGGAGGAAGCCTGCTAAATGCAAGCGATTGCCGAGATCAGGTGCGATGGAACCGCTCCCCCGGATGCCGATTCGCGTCGGCCTTCCTGTGATCGCACGATGCGTCAAACCGCGCAACTCCGTGGAGCAACGATGCTTGACGCGGGCGGACGCTCATTCTAACGGGAGACAGGTCCAGCGCAAACCACAAAATCCTCGTAGACGGGTATCCTTGATTTTTTCCCCGACCCAGTCACATGAAAACGTCGTGCCGGAAGAGTTGCCGCGGCGAACCATTGTGCTACAATTGTAGAGTTTAACAGCCTCTGGAAACTCGTCCCGCCCCGCTTGATCGATCTGAGCAAACACCGCTTGAAGGAGGCGCCGCCGTGCCTTTGCGCGACATCGACAGCAAGCTCATCGATCGCTGCCTGGGTAAAGAGCCCGGAGCGTGGAATGACTTTGTCGACCGGTACATGGGCTTGATCTACCACGTGATCCAGCATGTTGCCTATGCCCGGAGCCGGCTGGTGACCACCGAGGATGTCGAAGACATCGCCGCTGAGATCTTTCTCAAGATCGTCGACAACGATTATGCCGTGCTCAAGAAGTTCAAAGGATTGAGCTCGCTGCCCACCTATCTGACGGTGATCTCGCGGCGCATCTGCGTGAAAGAGCTCATCAAACGTCATCGCGAGCAAGAGCTGGGCCACACCAACGCCCACAGGGCTTCCGTCGACGACGGGGCCTCCGACGAGGTCGAGGCAATCGTCTCGGCCGAAGAGGTCGACAAGATGCTGGAGGACTTGACCGAGACCGAAGCCGAGGTCGTCCGGCTTTACCACCTGAAGTTCCTGAACTATCGCGACATCGCCAAGCAGCTCGGCATGAAGGAAAACTCGGTCGGGCCGATCCTGGCCCGGGCGCGCAAGAAGCTCCGAGAAGCGGCCGAGCATCAGCAGATTTAGCGGCCGATGGGTGACTGGTCTCCGGCCGCCCAGCGGGCGGAATCGTTGTCCGCTCCAAAGGGCAGGGGAGCTTGTACGACGTCCTCGAGCGGGCTCGAAATCCCGCCCGGGGCTACCCGTGGCCCATCAGTCGCCCGGGCGGTGCGCGGGGCTGCTTCGGGCTCGTCTGTTACCGGAGTCGGCCGCCCCAGCCTCACTCCATTCCGCGGCGGGGGCGCCGGCAGCGTGCGCCGCACGGTCGTGCGGTTGTCTTTCGCTCCCGATCGGGCCATATCGGCCAGGTTCACCCGCTTGTATCCCGGAGGGGCTGGCTCGACGAAGATTGCCGCTGCCCGCGCGGTATCGAACCGATTGACCGTCACATCCTTGAGCACGACATTCAACACCAACTGGTCTTTCTTCCACTCCAGCCTCAGGCTCTCCGGCAGGTAGCAGCTTTGAAAGGCGCCTGACTCCGACTTCTCGAGGTCGAAATCCTTGTATCCCGGAATCACCGCCTCGGCCAGAACCGTCCTCGCGCGATCGGCTGCACAGATGCGGTACGCGGTCACCTTCCGGGTGTAGTTGGAAACGATCATCATGCGCTGGTACGACTCGCCGCGGTTCTTCGCCGGTGGAAACACCAGAGCGCTCAGGTTGGGATTATCCGTCTTCTCCACCCGGATCGCGTCGGCCTCCTCTGGCGTGATCGGCCGCAACCCCAGGGCTTCCATGATCCAGTCAGGCTGATAGGTGACCGACAGGGCACTCGATCCCAGGTCGTTGTAGTTGCACCAGTAGATCGAGCGGTCTTCGTCATTCTGGACCCAGAACCAGAACTCCTCGTCGTTCGACCCGATGTCGGCCTTTTTCTGGCCCAGGTGCGTGACCTCGAGCTTGAAGCTCTGCGGGCGCATCATTCCCATCTTTCCATCAGCCTGCACTGTCCTCGCCTTGGCCTTCACCCCAATCGTGGGCCTGGCCTCCAGGCTTTGAACCAGCTCGGCATTCCGGTTGTGCTCGGCGACGAACTGGTCGATGTCGAGCGCCCGGTCGGCGACCGGACGCGATTTGGGAGCGAGCGTGCTCCGGTTGAGCGCAGCACATCCAACCAGACCGAGCGCGGCGATGGCGAGCAAGACGTGCCGCGCGGCAATCATGCACCACTCCCCCTGCGTGGAACCAGCCCGCGCGCGAACGCCGCGCGCTCATCATGTAATCATTCGGCAGCCAGAGATGTCGGCGTGAAGGGACGGGCAACTTATCCCAAGTCCCCATATTGAACAAGGGCGATTCTCGCCATCAGCGCAGAAACCGCTCGAGCGCGTCGAAGCCTTTCTCCAGCGTTTCCAGGCTTGTCGCGAACGACATCCGTGCAAATCCCTCGGCCCCGAACGCGGAACCCATCACGAGCGCAACGTTCGCCTGGCTGAGTGCAGCCATGCAAAACTGGGTGGAATTGTCGATGGGGGTGCCGCCGATCGTGCGTCCGAAGTGGGCGGAGACGTTCATGAACGCGTAAAATGCGCCGTCCGGAGGGGCGCAGGTGACGTTCGGCAAAGTGCGGATGCGCGACAGCACATAGTCCCGCCGCTTTTGAAACTCGGCTTTCATTTTGACGACCGAGTCCTGCGGGCCGACGATGGCCTCGAGCGCCGCCCACTGGCTGACCGAGCAGGGGTTGCTGGTCTCCTGACTCTGGATGTCGCCCATGAACTTGGCGACCGGCTCGGCTGCCACCGCCCAGCCGATGCGCCAGCCGGTCATCGCGTAGGTCTTGCTGACGCCGGAAACCGTGATGGTGCGATCCGCCAGGCCGGGGCGAAGCGTGGCAAAACACGTGGGCGTCGAGTCGCCGTACGTGAGCTGCTCATAAATCTCGTCGGAGAGGACTCCGGCATCGGTCGAGAGAATGACATCGGCAAGTGCTTCGAGCTCGTCGCGGCGATAGACGACACCCGTCGGGTTCGACGGGCTGTTGATCATGAAAAGCTTGGTGCGCGGCGTGATGGCCGCACGAAGCTGGCCGGGCGTCAGCTTGAACCCGGCTGCCTCCGGCGTGGGAATGATCACGGGTGTTGCACCCGTGAGCTTCACCAGGTCCGAGTAGCTCACCCAGTACGGGGCCGGAATCACAACCTCGTCACCCGGGCCGCACACCGCCATGAGAGCGTTATGCAACGAATGCTTCGCACCGTTCGAGACCACGACCTGCGGGGCGTCGGTCTTCAAACCATGGTGGCGTGTGTAATGGGCCGCGATCGCCTGGCGAAGCTCCGGAATGCCGGCCGGGGGCGTGTAATGCGTCAAGCCGCCCGAGATCGCCTTCCACGCCGCCTGCTGGATGTTCTCCGGCGTGTCGAAATCGGGCTCGCCCAGCGCGAAATCGAGTACCGCAATCCCCTTCGCCTTCAATCGACGGGCTTCCGCCCCCATCATCAGGGTTGCCGACGGCTCGATCAAACTCGAACGCTTCGCCAGTGATAACGACACAGTTCATCCTCCCGATCAACGTTCACGCGTCAATTCGTCGAATGGACCCGTCCCGGCCCGCCCGAGTTCGTCCCGACGACGACGATTTCCATGTTGCCATAGCGCCGCAGTTTACCCAGAGTGTGAATCAAATTTGCTGTAAACGCCGGGGTGTGGTAAATTATGCTGACGGGGCAAGCGCTATCGATCGCGAGTTCGATAGGAGGTGTTTGTTGGTGGAATTCGCACAATCCGGCGAACCGGATTTTTGCGATTAAACCACGGACAGACATCGCTTGGCCGGTCACGATTTTCAGTTCGAGCGAGCCGGGGTAGAGGGACCACAGGGTATTCGACGGATCGTGCCGCGTCGTGTGGCTGATTCTTCCTTCCCGCGAGGGGAGGGGAATCTCTGCGAGACGTGACCTAGTGTAACTACACGGACCATGGAGGGATAAGAGCGAAGAACTGGAAATCACCCGCACAGCACCCTTGAGCTACTGCAACGATTGAGCGTGGGGGAAACAATGCACCGCGTGGTGGTGACCGGAGTCGGCGTCGTTGCGCCGAACGGGGTGGGCCGTCGCGATTTCCGCGATGCAATCTTCGAAGGCCGCTCTGGCGTGGGTTACATCGAGAGTTTCGACACAACCGGCCAGAGCATCAAGATCGCGGGAGAGGTCAAGCACTTCGACGTGCTGCCATTTCTCGGCGAGTACAAGAAGAACGTGAAGATGATGAGCCGGGCCGTGCGGTTTGCGGTCGGCGCAGCGGCGCTGGCGGTGGACGATTCGGGTGTCGATACCAGCCGGCTCGACCCGGGCCGTTTCGGCGTTTGCATGGGAACCGGTATCACGCCGGTCGACGTGGGCGAGCTGGTCGACCCGATCATGAAGGGGGTCGGCACGGACGGGGCCTTTGACATGGGCCGGTTCGCCGCGGCGCGGGCCGAGTCGATTTTCCCTCTCTGGCTGCTTCAGCACCTTCCCAACATGGCCGCGGCCCACATTTCCATCTTGCATCAGGCGATGGGCCCCAATAACACGATCGTGACGGCCTGCGCGGCCGGCACGCAGGCGGTCGGGGAAGCCTTCCGGCTGATTGCCCGGGGAGATGCCGATGTCATGCTAGCCGGCGGTTGCGACAGCCGGCTCGACCCTCATCTCATGGTGGCTTACACCGCCATGAAGGCCGTAAGCATTTCGGCCCGGCCGCCGAGTGAGGTGTCGCGGCCGTTTGACGCCGAGCGAAATGGATTCGTCCTCGGCGAGGGTGCCGCCGTGATGGTGCTGGAAAGCTACCGGCGAGCCAAGCGCCGTGGTGCGACGATCTACGCCGAGATCACCGGATATGGCTCGTCGTTCGACGCATTCGGAATCACCCGGCCGGAGCCGGAAGGGAAGGGGGCGGCGCTTTCGATGACCGCAGCGCTTCGCGAGGCGCGTCTCGATCCATCCAAGATCGATTACATCAACGCCCACGGCACCAGCACGCGGCTCAATGACCTGATGGAGACGGTCGCGGTCAAACGCGTCTTCGGGCACCGTGCGAATTCAATTCCGATGAGCTCGCAGAAGTCGATGATCGGGCACCTGATCGGTGCATCGGGCGCCGTCGAAGCCGCCGCCACGGCGCTTTCGCTGCGCGAGGGCGTGGTGCCCCCGACCATCAACCTGGCCACGCCCGACCCGGCGTGCGACCTGGATTACGTTCCCAACACGTCGCGAGAAATCCCGGTTGCGACCGCCATTTCTAATAGCTTTGGCTTTGGCGGCCAGAATGCGTCGCTGGTGATGACGCGGGTCTAGTCCGGTCCTCAGTTGAGAATAGCGACTTCGTGAAGTATCCCGCGACACAGCGGCCCGAGACCATCCACACAGAACTGCAAATCCGCGATTTTCTCGTGGCCTCATCGTTGGGTGGATATCGGTGTTGATCTCCAAACGGGAAAAACGTCCACGCGGCTCCCAAATTCGGTCGCTGGTCGAGCGCCGAGCCGAAGCGGCCTGTTTCGGTAACAAGCATCGCGAGCTGATAGGGTATAAAGTGTAGTCGTCATCGCGACTGCACGTAGAGCAAGTGTGCAGCGACGGATTCGCAGCGTGAGCACGGCGACCCGATCGACGACGCGGTCAGCCGCCCGTAAATCCTGAACATCGCGTGTCCAAGTTTCGCGGGAAAGGGTTGGGATGAAATGAGTTTGGCGAAGCACATTCGGCCAATGTTGCACGCTCTGATTACGATTGGCATGTTGGCGGCACCGCTAATGGCCCAACCCGAATCGGCTGGGCCGGCGAAGGCGTCGTTGTTGAATTTGACTTTGACGCCGGGCGGCTCGGTTGACCCACCAGGAGACCGGCTTGACGCTGCCGTCCTGCTCTACCCGGGGACGACCCGAGTAGACCTCGAGTTGGAAGCGGAGGCCATCAATCCGGCGCCTCAAGGCGCGAATCCCGCGAGGGGCGAGAAACCCGTTCCCGGCGATGAAGCGGTGGACGCGCCCTTGGCTCGTCGGCCGCTACTCGCGAAGGACGCAGCCCATCGGGGACCGGGAGGCCGGTTCCGAGTGACCGCGACGGCGAATCGCGAACAGGGCGCCGCGGCGGTCGTCAGGGTCGTCCTCATCGCGCCTTGGTCTGCGATCGACCTCACACAGAAGGACGGAACGATCCGCTATGCCTTGAGCGGCAAGGTCGGCGGAGTCGACATCTTCTCGACGCTTACCCGGGCGATCGACCCCTCAAGATTGCGTCAAGCGTCCCAAGCCACCCCGCCCACCGCGGATGACGGCGCCGTACCCGAGCTGCCCGTCGACGCCACGTCGGCTCCTCAGGCTCCATCCAAAACGATGCCGGCCGGCGAAGGTCCACCATCGCCGTCCGCGACTTTTCCTGCGTCCCCGAGCACGGCATCGTCCCTGATTCCCGCGGGTCAACCCTTCACGGTTCTGAAAAAACGGCCGGTCCTCTACGCAACCAACCGAACGCTGGAGAACGATACCGGCACACCTTCGGAACGGTTTGGCAACGCGGTCGACGCACAGACTCGTTACGGCTCTTGCCTCGTAAACCTTCCCGTCGCCAGAAACCACACGCAGGGAAAGCTGGAAGAGCCGACCTGGTTCTCGCACGACCCGGATCGGTTCTTCATGATCGACGCGACGAACGTCCTGAGCTCCACGGAGTTCCAGAAGTTGATCGTCCCCCCAGGCGCCGACACTCGCCGCGACATCTTGCTTTACATACACGGCTTCAACACCTCGTTCGACTTCGCCGTGCTGCGACTGGCCCAGGTCACCAACGACATTCAGTTCGGTGGTGTCTCGGTGGTCTTTAGCTGGCCGTCGCATGGATCGGCTTTCCGATATGCCGATGACCAGTCCAACGCCATGAAGAGCGTCGGCTCGCTCGCGGAAACGCTTCAGACGTTGGTTAACTTGCAAGCGGCTCGGCCGAACGCGGCCCGCGGCAAGATTCATATCATCGCCCACAGCCTCGGCAATCGCGTCACTCTGCGCGCACTCGAGGCCTTGCGCGGCGGGCTGCCCGCCGGGCAGAAGCCGTTCGGCCAGATCATCCTGGCCGCGCCCGACATCGCCGTCGCCGATTTCACCAATCTCGTACCCATCGCGCAAGCGGCCGCCGACCGTGTCAGCCTCTACTTCTGCCACGACGACCTCGCGCTTGCAGCTTCCCGGTTCTATCACATGGACGAGCCGCGTGCCGGCGTGGACGTCGTGCCGATCAAGTTCCTTGACAATATCGATGCCCGCAAGGCAAACACGTCATTCCTCGGCCACGGTTACTGGGCCGACGTAAAGCAATTGCTCATCGACTTCCAGATGCTCGTGAACCTCGGGTGGAGTCCAGAGCAGCGCATTTACACACTCGAATCCGTAAACGACCGCCCGTCGTACCGCTATTGGGCCCTGCGCTGAGCTGCAATTGGCTTCGCATTTCGTTTGCAAACTTCCTCGCCGCGTGCGAGAACGCCCATTTAGAAGCGAGGCAACCGCGATGCATGCAACTGGATGCAAACTCCTGACCGCATTTTTGCTGGTCTCTGCGATTTCCGATGTCGTCGCCGTGCCGGTATGGGCTCTCCAGCAGCGCCCGCGAGGTGAGTCAGAGCCGGCCGGCAAGCTGCCGCTAAGAATCTCCTCCCAATTCCAGTACCGGGCGCCTCCTGAGGGCCCGGTCGCCCCGGAGCGCGTGTCCGGCTACAAGACCCGCTGGGCCGTGGTCGTCGGCATTGACAACTACGAGCCATCAGGCGGGGCATACACGAGCCTCCGTTTCCCCGGCGACGATGCTCGCGCCGTCCTGGCCGCGCTTCGCGAGCAATTCGGCTTCAAGACCGCCCCGGAGGGTGTGGCCATCGGCGACGGAGTGGACGACAAGCGGATCCTTGCAACACTCAAGGCTTGGCCTCCCAGAGACCAGGTCAGTGCGAGAGACCTCGTGGTGTTTTTCTACGCCGGACACGGAAGCGGGCAGGGCGACTTGGTCGGCTGCAATGGCAAACCAGTCCCACGGGCGGAAATCGTCTCCTGGATGAACGACCTTCCTTGCCAGCACAAACTTCTGATCCTTGACAGTTGTTACGCGGGAAACGTCTTCCTTCCCGCAGCAAAGCAGGCAATTGAACCGCGGAAAGGCGAACAAAGACCGGGAGCGCGAGTTGCAGCCGACACGGTCGCCGAAAACGGTCCTTCGGATGCCTCGACGGAGACCGACGCCGTTTACAACGTCTTCGCCGACTACCTCCATGGAGACGCATTCTTCGCCCTGACCGCGGCACGGCTCGATAAAGCTGCCGACAACGGCTACGGACCGCATTCGGTGTTCGCCGGCGCGCTCCTGGAGACGCTTCACGACCGGGCCAATTCCACGCCGCACCGACCAGGCATTCACATTCCGCGAGCTTGCCGCCCAGGTCGAGGTCCGAGTCAGAAATCTCACTGGCGGTACCCAGGTCCCGGAGTGGGAGCGTCTCACACCCGGGACGGGTGATCTTGTCTTCATCCCGTCGTTTCTGGTGGCGACACCGGCGGAACTAACGCGCCGCCGCCGCCATGCCGCCACCATGGCCGCAGCTTCGAGCGCCTTCAGAGAGGGAAACATCCCCTCGGTCCAGGCGTTACTCGACTCACTGCGGCCAACAGGTGACGAGCTGGATCTTCGCGCTTTCGACTGGTTTCACCTTTGGCGGATGACCCATCAGGGCGCCGCCCGGCTTCCCGGCCACGGAGCCCCTGTTTTCGACATCATTCCCCTCGCGAATAAAGCATCATTCGCGACCCTCTTCCGCGACAACACAATTCGAGTCTCCAGCGAAAGCACACTATCGGTCGAGTCGATTCTCTACGGCGACACACCGGTCCGACAGGCGTCGATTGCAGGCCGGGGCAACCGATGGGCGGTTTTCGACCAGAACAGCGAGATCGTCGTCCGCGAACTGCCTGACGGGGCGCGGCGCCCGCTGCTCAAGCTCCCTGACCGGAGGGTCGACTTGCCGGCAATATGTACCGCTTTCGCGCTCTCCCCGGACGGCAAGAAAGCCTTGTGGGCGGGAAATTACACCCGAATCAGCCAGCCGCCGGGCGTCGGCTCCCACTTCGGGCCGTTCCGAATTGTGGTCTGGGACGTCGGGACCGGCACGAGCTCGGCCGACGACCGGTACCATACTGGGCCCCTCGGCGTCACCCGATTCCAGTTTTCGGAAGACGGTTCTCGACTGGCCATGCTGCTTGCGAGTGTGGTCCCCGCCGGGGTGCCGTTACCTCAAGGGCAGATCGCGCCGCAAACGCCGAGCCAGATCGCGATCGTTGACCCCGGCCCCGGGCTGAAACAGCTTGCGCTTCTGACTGGACCTGGTCCGACATTCCAGGTGCGCGATCTGGCCTTCAATCACTCGGGCACATCGCTCTACGCTGCGGCGTTCGCGGTTAATCGCGACGAGATCTTCCGCTGGTCCGTCCAGCCACACAACCCGGTTGCGCAGGACCTTTTCGGTGAGCGAACCTATCTCAGCAAGATCGCGATCTCGCCCGATGAGACCGTGTTAGCTGCCGGCGGGAGCGATGGGATGGTCCGGCTCTGGGACGTGCACACCCGCGCGCCGATCGGGAAGTTTGCAGAGCATCGGGGAGGCGTCACCGCGTTGTCGTTTGACCGCGCCGGAGGGCACGTCTTGAGCGGCGGCGACGACGGAGCAATCGTGCTCTGGGATGTCGCCCGGCTGCGTCAGCCGCGCGAGTTCACCGCATGGCAGGTGCCCGCGCACGGGCCTGCGGCGTCGGAAGTCTGGTTCGCTGGCGACGAATCTACCCTGATCGTGCGCAAGCCGCAAAGCACGGTAGTGAAGGACGGCAAATACAACCAGACCAGCGCGTCGTTTGAGGTGTGGGACATCGAACGCCGGCTGCGATTGCGGTCGCATACGTTTAAGTCTGCGACCGTGCCCACTCCGTCGAACCCGTCGCCCCCCTGGCATTCGCGCGGCGGAAGGCTGCTCGTCGTCGCGGCCGATGACAAGAACAGCTCTTTCACGATCGTGAACGCCGTCACGGGTGACGAGATCGGCAAGATTGCCGGCCCTAAGCCGGCGGCCGGCCCGTTCCTGCCGAGAATCGACCTGCGAGCGGTGGCCATAGCGCCGGATGACTCGGGGTTTGCCCTGGCTGAATCGTCCGGGTTCGTCAGAGTCTGGTCCGCGAGCCGACCGCGGTCGGTCACCGAATTTGAGACCGGCATGGCTTCCATCGGATCGCTGGCATTCAGTCCCAAGGGAGACACTCTTGTGGTCGGTGGCACCGGCGCCGATGGCAGCGCTTTACGCGGGCTCGTGCAGTTCTGGTGCAGGCTGTCGCACGCCGAGCGGTTCGAGAAGGTCGCTAGCACGTTCTTTGGCGAAGACCCCGTCGAGCAAATCGAGTTCGCGCCGAAGGGAACGGTGATTGCGGCACTTTCAAGGTCCGCGGTCAAGGCCGAGACGATCGGGATTGCAACGAGAATGAGTCGGTTGGCTTTCATCAGCGCCGAGAATCGCCAGGTTCAAGGCGAGCTGAGCTGGGAAGGGCTTCCCGGGTTTGGTCCCGTGGCAACGATCGTGTTCTCGCCCGATGATCGGCTCCTCCTCCTGGTGCGAGGCATATTCGACCTCGCTAGATTGAGGATTCAGGTCAGCCTGCTGTCCCTGGAAACGCGGACGGGGAAAACTCTGGCTTCCATCGAGGATCTGCAGGGCCGCTACACGCTTGGTTTTCCGCAAGCGCAGCCGCAGCTCGCACTGGTTTCGGAACGCGCTCTACGCTTTTTCGAGCCGTACACGCTGAACCCGTCCGGCAGCGCGGAGGGCCCCGAGTGGTTCGATTTTCCGTTCGCGGTTTCGCCTATGGCTACGAAAGTTGCTTACCTACGCGGGGGGACAATCAGCGTCTTGACGGCGGCTGAGGCGAAGGAGGCCGACGCTCAGAAAAGGTACATTCGGTCGTGCATCGAAAGCACGGATCCAGCGGTCTGCTCCTACGGCCTCGGCGCGATCGATCAGGCGGGCTTGTCGCCCGAGCTCGCCCTTCAGACAGAGCTCCAGGCGCTGGGAATGGCAGACGAGAACGTCCGTTTGAGCGCGTTGCTTCGTCTCGATTGGGATGGATCGCAGGCGCGGTCCGCGGCTGCGCCGGTCGCGGCTCGGCTCCGTTCGAGTCACGCTGACGAGAGGGTCGCCGCGGCCGACGCGCTTGCGCGGCTTGGCGATGCGAGCGACCAGGTCGTGTCAGCCCTCCACGCAAATCTCGCTGACGCAGACACGCCGCGTTGCCGCTCACGCTTACGCCGCGGTGCTGGCTGTGAAACCCGACGATCGAGAGGCCGTGCATCTCTTCATCCTCGGGTTCACAAACGGCACCATGAAGGGCGATTCACTCACTCGGTCGATGATCCTCAATGCGGTCAGCCATAGAATCTGGTCTTTGAGCGATCGGCTCGAACAGCTTGCGGTCCCACTTGCGGCAGGGTTGAGGACGATGCAGGCCGACTACCCGTCAATGTATTTCTGCAATGCTCTGAAGGCGATGGGCCCTGAAGCGGCCCCGGCGATCGCTATCCTCCTCGACCTCTTGAGCAATGGCGAGCCGAGAAACCGCCTCAAAATCGCCCTGGCGCTCGCGTACATCGCGCCGGACGACGAGCGCGTAGTCCGCGCGATCCTGCCCATCCTCACTCGCTCGCTCGTGGAGAAGGGCTGGGCGGAACAGAACCAGGTCACTGCCGTAGCGCTTGCGAAGCTGCGATCGAGAGCGAAGCCTGCCGTCGGCACGTTGCGTACGGTTGGTGCCCAGAGAATTCCCGGCGCACATGAAAGCGAGCTTGCGGTCCGGCTCATCGAGGCGCCTAAGGGCGGCCAAAAGGCAGTTCTCTCGACGATCCTCGCCGATCCCAAGTCGCCTCTTTGGTTTGCCGTTGTCAACGTTCTCATCTCCGACTCGGAGTTACGGACGGAATTGAGGCCCGAGCTCGAGGCCCTGTCCAAACGCAACGGACTCGACCCTTATGTGAAGGCCGCGATCGACCGTCTCCTGAAGATGCCATCGAGCGGGCTGATAAACCCGCTTCCGTTCTGAATTTCGGACTTTGCTTTTTGCACGGAGCAACCCATGAGCTTACGACCGCTGCGTGAGGTGGCAACCGGCTTTCGAACTGTTGCGATCGCCGGCGCAATCGGTCTCACGGCGACGCTTGTCGCTATCGGCCTGGCACAAGTCGCTTTCCCCCCGCCAAGCCCCGCCGATGATTCTCCGGCCCCGCGCGGCGTTTGCCTTGTCTCGGTTCAGAACCGGGTGCAGATCAGCCCTCTGGGCGACAGCCGCGCGACAGCCACCAACCGGTGGGACAAACAAGAGCTGAGAATCGCGTTCGTTGACGGTGAAGGGTCACGCTACGAGGCGCTCCGGTCGAAGATCGAGAGGTCGGCGAAAGAGTGGGAGACGTTCGCGAACGTACGGTTTCTCTTCCTGGGGACGGCAGCGAAGAATGCCGATGGCGACATCATCGACAAAAACTTGGATATCGCGATCCAGCTCCAGGAAACGGCCTTCTTCCGCGCCGGCACATATCAGTCGCTCAATGGCCCTCTCGCGCACGAGCAAACGCACGCCCTCCAGCCGAAGCGTTCGATGTGGCTGATCTTTGCGCCAAACGAGCGGCAAGATGAAGTCTACCGCGTGACGCTCCACGAGTTTGGCCATGCGCTCGGTCTCATTCACGAGCAGACTCGACCTGATCTGGCCATCGTGTGGAACCGCGATGCCGTGATCGAGTTTTATCAGTTGTTTACGCATTGGGACGCAGAGAAGATCACGGCTCAGGTCATGGACCCGTTCCGCGGCCAAATCCTCGCCACTTCGCCATTTGACCCGACGTCGATCATGATTTATCCGATCCCTCCAGGTTTGGCGAACCTCGAGGCCGCAATGCCTGAACGACTCTCCCCGATGGATAAGTTGTTCATCGGCAACCTTTATCCGTTCTTCAAAATTCCCGCACCGCGTGAGATCTCTCTCGACAAGCCCAGCGAAGTCGAAATCGTCCAGCCGGGGGCAACTGTGTGCCTTCGATTCACCGTCCCGCGCGATGGCGACTACGAATTCCGTGCGTCCGGGGAAACTGCGGTGTTGATCGGCTTGCCCGACAGACGCGACGTATCGTCGCGCCATGGACCGGCCGCCGAAGGCAAACAGGCGTCGTTCGTCGCTCGGCTCAAATCCGACGAAATCAACCCGAACGGTGACAAGCCCGGCACGCAGTACCTTTATCTCCGTCATCAACAGCCTAGATCCGGAACCGGCAAATCCACGGTTCTGGTGACCTACAAAGGCGCATAGCACGCCGACAGCCGAACCGAGGGAGAGGAACACCGATCGATCGGGTCCCCGCCAGCCCGAATTCTGAGCGCTGTCGAACAACGCGCCAGGCCAGCCTCGCACCCAAGCGAAATTCTCGCTACGCTTTGTCAGAACCTCGGGCCGACCGATCCTCGCGGTCGCTCGATGAATCACGGCAAGACCAGCAAAGGGTAAGCCGCTTGCCACATCCACGGCGCCGCACTCGCGTCGAGCGCAACAAGGCCGATGCGGCTGAATCTCCGGTTCCGCCCTACCAACCTCGGTCGAGGAATAGACCACCCAGCCAACCGGTCGACGCACCCATGCACGAGCTCCCAACATGACCCCGTCGTCGCTCGCCGAGATCAAGTCTGCCGCGCCGGATGAACTTGCTCCAGGCCGTCAGCCTCAACACGTCGATGATGGTCGGGACCGGCATCTTCATCACCCTGCCGGCGCTCATGGATACGCTCAAGGGCCCCCAGTCCATGATCGGCTGGGTGCTGGGGGGATTGATCGCGCTGGCCGACGGAATGGTCTGGAGCGAGCTGGCCGCGGCATTTCCAGGGTCGGGCGGGACGTATCACTTCTATGACGAGGCATACGGCCGAGCGCGCGTAGGAAGAATCCTCAAGTTCCTGTTCGTCTGGCAGTTCTTTTTCAGCGGCCCGCTCGAGATCGCCACCGGGGCGATCGGCATGGTCAAGTACCTGGGCTATTTCGTCCCGATCCTGCGGGCGCCCGCCTGGAATTGGGGGCAAATCATTCCCGGATTGGACGCCCCCGTTGCGTGCGGCCAGGTGGGCGCCATGGGTGTGATGGTGCTCGTGACAGCGCTCGCCTATCGGCGGATCTCGGTCGCCGCCCGACTGATGGTCGTGCTCTGGGTGGGGATGCTGATCACAGTGGTCTTGATCATCGTGGCCGGCTTCACGCAATGGAATGCCGCCCTGGCATTCGATTTCCCGAAGGGTGCATTCGACGTCGACCGGCATATGGCCATGGGCTTGGGGCTGGCGCTCTCGATCGCGATGTACAATTATTTCGGCTATTACCAGGTGTGCTACCTGGCGGACGAAGTCGACGCACCTTCGCGGACCATTCCGCGCTCGATCATGATCTCGGTGCTCGTTGTCGGGTTCATGTACCTGTTGATGAACCTCGCGATTCTGGGCGTGATACCCTGGCGCGCCGTGATCGGCTCACACCATATCGCCAGCGACCTGGTGCTCGAAGTTTACGGCTCATGGGCGGCCCGGCTGGCGACACTGCTCATCGTCTGGACCGCCTTTGCCTCGGTGTTCGCCGCGATGCTAGGCTACAGCCGGATCCCGTTCGCAGCGGCACGGGCCGGTGATTTCTTCAAGGCGTTCGGCACGCTGCATCCCGCGGGACAGTTTCCGCACCGGTCCCTGATCTTGATCGGCGCGCTCGCGGCGCTGGCCTGCCTTGCCGAGCTCGGAACGGTCATCGATGCCCTGGTGGCGGCGCGGATCCCGATTCAGTTCGTCGCGCAAATCTTAACGGTGTTTTACCTGCGGTCGAAGTGGAAAGAACGGCCGGCGACCTATCTGATGCCGCTGTACCCGTTGCCAGCGGTTGTCGCGCTCGCGGGCTGGCTCTTCGTCTTCGGGACGTCAAAGCCGGTCATCATTCTTTACAGCCTGGGTTCGCTCGTGGCCGGCGTGGTGGCGTTCTTCATCTGGGACCAGGCTGTGCGGCGCCTGGACAAACGTCCCGGTGACGATGATGGTTCGCTTGCTTCCGAATCGGGCAGGGGGTAACATCGGCATACCGAAAACTTGCGGGCAAGACGGGATTGCGGATGGCGAGCCGGCCGGAATCTCCCGTGGGTCGCTGGTGGTGCCGGCTCATTCCAGTTGATGGTTGAGGAAACGATGTCGCTTGACAAGAGCTTGAAGAAGGCCGGGAGCCTGGCGCGAGCGCGCAACGTGTTGACGCGTGCCGAGCGGATGGCCCTGCTGCAAGAAGATGACCTCTGGAAACCCGACAAGGGCGTATACAACCTGCCCAAGACGAAGTATCGCCGCCTGGCTCCGGGTCAATCGGGCCCCAGACGCCCGCCTTCCCAGGGTTGAGTCGCCGGGGCAGGAGGGTTCTGTCTCCCGTCCAGTCTTGTCGTGTCCTGCCCTAGCGGTCAGTGGGAAGGTCGTTGATCTGGGCCGCCAGCGCAAAATCGCGATCGGTCAGACCGCCGGCATCGTGACTGGAGAGTTCCATTCGGACGTTCCGATAGCTCACGATCATGTCCGGGTGGTGGTCGGCCTTTTCGCTGATGGCGGCTACCTGGTTCACGAATTCCATCGCGCGGCGGAACGAGGGGAACTGCCATGAGCGGACGAGCATGTCACCGTGCCGTTCCCAATCCTTGACGTTGGGCAACCGTTCCAGGATCTCGGATTCACTCAGCTTCGGCATGAGAGCACCTTGGTCGGGCGTGGGTCAGTCGCGGGCCAGAGCGGCCGGGATTGGGCCGCGAGAGCGCGAACAGGACGCACTGACTTCCAAAATGTATTATTTCGTGCGAGGTCAATCGGGCACAAGGGTCGTTCGGGCGGGGGGGCAGCCTGAAAAGTCTGGCATCGGTTCCGGCGCATGCCCGGGAATGCATGGACGACTGTCGAGGCTAGCCGGCTCGGGTGCGGCAAGGCGAACGACATGACGATCACGCTCGTTGCGACCTGCCTGGCCGTGCTGGTGGCCAGCGTGCTGGGTGGGATTGTTCCGCTGGCGACGGTCCTGAACCACACCCGGCTTCAAGTGTACCTCAGTTTTTCGGCAGGAACGATGCTGGGTGCGGCATTCTTCCACATGATGCCGGAAGCGGTGCGGGTGGGATCGGCCGCGACGATTCCGTGGGCGGCGGCCGGCTTGCTGGCGCTGTTCTTCCTCGAGCGGTTCTTTTCCTTTCACCATCACGAGTCGCAAGACCATGTGACCGATGCTCATCACGCCGAAGACAACTGTCACGAGCCGCATGAACAGTCGGGCCACCGCGAATCGGCCGGGTCAACCGCAAGTGCACCGGCCCGGACCGGCCACGCATTGGAATGGGCATCGGCGGCCTTCGGTCTGGCGGTTCATTCGCTGGTCGGCGGGGTGGCCCTGGCCAGTGCCGTTGTCGCGGATTTCCAGGTGCATGGTGCGCTGGGGGAGGCGGGAATCGGCGTGCTGCTGGCCACGCTGGTGCACAAGCCGGCCGATGCGCTGACGATCTCGACGCTGATGGTGCGGGGCGGATCAGCCCACTGGTTCGTGCATCTGGTCAATCTGGGATTCGGCCTGATGATCCCGCTGGGCGTGGCTTTTTTCGTGGTGGGCATGTCGGGATTCACACCCGGCGCCGCGACGTCGGTTGCCGCCGCAGCTCTTTCGTTTTCGGCAGGCACGTTTCTCTGCATCGCGCTCTCGGACCTCCTTCCGGAGCTTCAATTCCACTCGCACGACCGGCTCAAGCTGTCTCTGGCGCTGCTCGCGGGCGTGGTGTTGATGGGTGCAACGGCAATCCTGTCGCCCAGGTAGGTCAGCCTTTAGCCTGACGAAAACACCGCGGTGCGTCGCGCTGAACACGGTTGAGGTTGTATCGCCAGTAGCGTCCGCACGGCGACTGGTCAAATGCCGCGATGGTGGAGCATCGTTTGGTAGAATGCTGCGGCAGGGGTCTGGCTTTCAAGAGCGCGCCTCGCAATGAGGAACGTCGACCATGGATCAAACCACGAATTACCCGGCGCTCACCGAGGACCTGCTTAGCGAAGTCGTCCGGCGCGTGCTGAAGGCGGGATCACCGCACAAGATCGTGCTCTTTGGTTCGCGTGCTCGCGGGGACTCGCGGCCAGATAGTGACCTGGACCTGCTCATTCTCGAAGATTCGGAGTTGCCGCGGTATGAGCGCAGTCCGCGCTATTACCATGCATTGGCGGGTGTTTTCCCAGCCAAGGACATTCTCGTGTACACGCCGGAGGAAGTCAGGGAGTGGTGCGACGTACCGAATGCGTTTGTGACGACCGCGCTGCGAGAAGGAAAGGTCTTGTATGGCGACGCCGGCTGACCTGGCGCGCCGAATTAAAATGGAACCGTCAGGGATTTGGCGAACACTACAGGAGGAATATCACAAAACCTCCTGTAGGATTGGTTGTCATGGGACGAGCTCGAACGAAATGCCGCTACGCTCACACCCTGTTCAACGTCGGGTCGATGAGCGGGTTGACGGACGGAGAGCTGCTCGGCCTGTTTGCGAAGCGACGCGACGAGGCCGGCGAACTCGCGTTTGCTCTTCTGGTGGATCGTCATGGGCCGATGGTGCTGCGCGTGTGCCGGTCGATTCTGCGCGACGAGCACGACGCGCAGGACGCGGTGCAGGCGACGTTTCTCGTTCTGGTGCGCCGCGGCGGCACAGTGCGAAATCGGGGCTCGATCGGGAGCTGGCTGCACGGCGTGGCGCTTCGGGTCGCCTCGTGCGCCAGGGTCTCGGCCGGGCGCCGATGGGCACGCGAGCGCCGGGCCTCACTTGCGCGGGTCGAGCAGAGCCACGACACACGCGAGCCCGAGCTTGCCGAGGCGCTGCACGAGGAGCTCGACCGCCTGCCACAGCGGCATCGTGCTGTGATTGTTCTTTGCTACCTCGAGGGCCTGGCGTGCGAGGCGGCGGCGAGCCGGCTCCGCGTGCCGGTCGGAACCGTCAAGAGCCGCCTGGCGCGGGGCCGGGAGCGGCTGCGGGCTCAGTTGATGCGTCGGGGATTTGCACCAGCTTCGGGGTTGTTTTCTCCCGCGGGATTGCTGGATGGTGCCTCGCAGGCGATTCCGCCCAGGTTCGCGGAATCGATCGCGCGAACGGCAGTGGGCATTGCCGCGGGAGACGAGGCGAGCATTGGGGCCGTCTCGGCGTGGATTGCCGCGGTCGCGGGAAGGGTGCTCCTGGCGATGTCGTTGCGGTCGTTCGCGCGGGTTGCAGGCGTGGTGCTCACGCTCGCGGCGGCATCGATTGGATTCGCGGCGTTTGCGCAGAAGACGTCAGCCGATCGTCCCAAGGCACAGGCCGCCGGCAAGAAGGAAACGGCGCGCGATCCTGCCCCGGCGCGCGTACGACCAGAATCGGTCATTGACGACGCGCTTCGTGCGGCGGATCAGATACCGATTCCCTGGGCCAAGGCGTATGCGCTGGCCGATATCGCGACGGTTCAGGCAAAGCTGGGGCAGGCCGAGCCGTCGCGGGCCACCATTCGCCGGGCTGCCGAGATAATCGAGGAAAATCGCGACGACAAACCGTCATTGCACACGGCCCAGCTCGCTTGGCTGGCCAAGGCTCAGGCGACGGCGGGCGATCGCGCCGGGGCACGGGTAACGATTGGCAAGATCATCGAGTCAGCGCAGAAGCTCGACGATGTGCGAGAGCGCGGCCGTGCTCTCGACAATGCTGCACGATGGCAAGCCCAGGGAGGTAACCCGGAGGGGGCGATCGCGCTCTTGGACGCGATCAAGGAGGGGCCGGCGAGCATGCGAGCGTACACGATGTCAGAACTTGGCGGGGCGCAGGCCACGGGGGGAGATCTGCCTGGCGCCCGTGCGACCATGGCCCGCGCGCTTGCGGAGGCCGACCGTGCGGAAAACGAACCGGGCGCAAACGATCACGACGCCCAACGCTCGCTCGACGCCATGCGACTCGCGCAGGTGCGGGGTATGGCGCCGTTTGCCAGGCGCAAGCAAAGGCGGGTGATGTTGAGGGCGCTCGCGCCACGCTTGCCCGGGCGCGGACGATCGCCGATCGAGTGCGTTCTGACTGGCGTCCGGCTCCGCTGGCCGAGATTGCGATGGCGTACCGGGTGGCCGGGGATGAGAAGAAGGCGGAAGTGGCCCTCAAGGACGCTCTGGCGATCGCCATGGGGTTTGCAGATGCCGGGCAGCGGATTGAACAGTTAGCGCGCGAGTGGCGATCATTCAGGCAGAATCCGGCGACCGAAAGTCAGGGCGCCAGACGTATGATCAAGCCTTGTGGATTGCTTCAGAACGTCCGCCCGCGCCGGGCAGTCTTGCTTACCAGTGTCTGTCGGGTGCGAAGGCCCGAGTGGGAGATTGGACAGGGGCACGGGAGTTCGCATTGAGTCAGACGGATTGGTCCCTGCGGGCGACGCACGCGGAGGGAGCCTGCTTCGAGCAGGCGAAGGCCGGCCAGACGCGCGATGCGCTCGACTGGGCTACCGGGCAGGCGGATCCGACAAATCGGGCGCGGGCGTTGCTGGGGGTTGTGCGCGGGATGATTGAGCAGAAGCTCGTGCCGTAGTCGCGGCCGCTCGAGAGGGCTCGAGCGATCACTCAAATCCGATCACGGCGGTGCGAATGGGTTGGCGGGGAAGGTGCGGTCGAACATCTCGGCCAGCAGGCGGTTATAGTCATCGCGACCGTGGAGCGGGATGAGGTCCGGGTTGCGGGCGGTGTGAGTGGCGTTGTTCCAGCCCGCGGCCACCGCGGTGCGCAGGGCTTCGACGGCCGCATTCGCCAGCTTGGCCCGCTCGGCGGCCGGGGCGATCGGGATCGACCTGGCCAGAGCTCCGGCGACGTTGTAACTGTCACCCGGGCCGCCGCCGGCGACCTCGGCCAGTTCCCGGGCGGCTCGGGCCGCAGCTTCGGCGTCGCCGAGCGTTTCCTCAACAGACATGAGATTCAATAGGTGATTGCGCAGAAATGTTCGATATCGCGGGTGGCGGGGCACCGCGGCCAGGGCCGCGCGCTGGTGAGTCACGGCCCGCTGCAGCTTCTCGCGCGCAGGGCCCACGCTTGCCGGTTCATATCGAAGGTTGCGAGGTTGTTCAAGGTTGCTCCCAGGTCGCTCCGGTAATTGTGAACTGTGGGATGGTCCCGCGCAGCCGCTCGAGAATCCGCAGCGCTGCGGAATGGGCCTCGAGGGCCTCGTCGGGCCGGCCAACGGCAGTGAGAAGTTGCCCGATGCCGCCGTGGGCCACTGCGAGCTGGCTCTGGTAAGAAGTGACACCGGGGTTTTCTTTCGTCAGACGCTCCAGGATATCGAGCGCATCGCGGTAAGCCTTGACCGCATCTTCGATGCGAGGCGTCCGGCTCAGGACGGCCCCGATCCTGAGGCCAGTCATGGCCAGTTCGGATTGGTATTCCGTGACGCGGGGGTTATCGTGCGCGAGTCGCTCCTGGATGCTCCTCCCCGCGGTATCGGTCCACCGCCTGGTCGAAGCGGCCTGTGTCTTGAAGCAAAGCTCCGATGTTGACGTGGCTTGCTGCCAGGAAACTCCCATATTTGGTCACGGACGGATTCTCACGTGCCAGTTTCTCACGGATCTCCAGCGCAGCGTAATGCGCTTGGAGCGCGTCGGCAAAGCGGCCCGTGGCGGCGAGAATGAGCGCGATATTGTAATGGAGCGCCGCCAGGTCGCTGCGGTATTCCGTGACGGATGGGTGCTCGCGAGCGAGCCGTTCCAGGATCGCGCTGCGCCGCGTTGTTGGATGCGAGCGCGTCACGGATCCGGCCCGTGTCTTTCAGAACGTTGCCAATGTTGATGTGGGTGGCGGCCAGGCTCTTCTGGTATGCGGGGACAGTGGGGTTCTCACTCGCGAGCCGCTCGGAGATCTCGAGCGAAGCGTTGTATGCCTTGATCGCGTCGTCAGACCGGCCTGCTGCCGCCAGGGTCACGCCGATGTTGATGTGGCTGATCGCCAGGTGGTTTGCGTAGAGGGTAACATTGGGGTTCTCTCGCGACAGCCGTTCCTGAATTGCGAGCGCGGCGTTGTGGGCATGGAGCGCCAGTGCGGGCCGCCCGGTCTCCTGCAGCAAGTTCCCGATCCTGTGGTGGCAAGTGGCCAGCTTGATCTGGAAATCACTCACCGTCGGGTCAAGGGCCGCAAGCTGCTGCCGGATTTCGAGCGCCGCGTTGTATGCCTTGAGCGCATCGTCGCGGCGGCCCGTATCTCTCAGCAGTGCGCCGAGCTCGGTGTGGGTGTTTGCCAGGTCGTTCGGATAGTCGGTGACGCCGGGGTTCTCGCGTGCGAGCCTCTCCAGGATTTCGAGCGCCCTGTTGAACGCCTTGAGCGCCTCGGTGTGCCTTCCCGTCGCATGGAGCACGATGCCGATGTTGTGCTGGCTGGCGGCCTCGTCTCGCTGGTGTTCGATGACAGTCGGGTACGCGCGTGCCAGCTTTTCGCGGATCTCGAGCCCCGACTTGTAGGCGGCGAGCGCGTCGTCAGGCCGGCCCTGCTTGCTCAGCAAGCTGCCGATATCGTCATGGGTCTGCGCGTTGACTCATATGTTTGGTGCGGCCCGCCTGTTCGATATCCAGACTCTCAAAGGTCGTCATCGCTGCGCGGTAGGCCAGAAGGGCGTCGTCGAGCCGGCCGGTGGCGCTCAGCAGGTTCCCCATTTCACCGCGGACCGCCGCGAGATTCACCTGGTAATCCGTGACGGCGGGGTTTTCTCGCGCCAGCGGCTCGAGCAGCGCGACGACTTCGGAAAAGGATTGGATTGCGTCCGAAACACTGCCGATTTCGCGTGTTGTGCGTGCGAGCGCGTAATTGGCGGCAGCAAGTTCCAGGACTGCCTTCGGCTCCCTGCCGGCGTCGGCCTTGAGCTGGTCGCGCAGCTTGCGAAAGAACTCCAGCGGCTCCTTTAGAAGCGCCTTGCGCAGCGACTCGAGCTCGGGACGCGTCTTGAGCGCAGGGTTGTTCGCGACCGCGTCGCGGAACTTCGTCATCGCATCGATCGCCAGGGCCTCGCGCTCTTCAGCTCGCTTCCGCTCCCGATCAAACTCTCGATTGCGGATGTCGAGGCTGCGATTGGCCTCGCCGAGCCGGCCGTTGGCCTGGTCGAGGGAATGGTTGATGCGGGCCAGCCCGGCCGAGTACGCCGCCTCGCGGCGATAGAGGATGCCCAGGGCCGCGAGAGTCATCAGCATTGCGGCTGCGACTGCAGCCGTCAGCGTGCGGTGCCGGCGCATCCAGCGGCGAGCACGGGCCGGCAGCGGCTCGCGATAGGCCGTCACCGGCAGGTCGGCAATCCAGCGGCGGATCTCGGCGGCCAACTCGGCAGCCCCCGGATAACGCTCGCCGCGGTCGAGGGCCATCGCTTTGGCGCACACGGACTCGAGCGCGCGGGGAACGGCCGGCTCGACCTGGCGGGCTCGCGGGATGCGCGCCGAGCGGATGAGCTCGAGCACCTCAGCGGTCGTCGCGCCCTCCGCCGGTGGATGCCCCGTGAGGATCTCGAAGAGGATGCCACCCATCGCATAGACGTCTGTACGCGCGTCGATGTGATCGTGCCTGGCTTGCACCTGCTCGGGCGCCATGTAGCACGGCGTGCCCAGGAGGCCATGAGTCTGGTCCGCCCGCGCCTCCGTGCTCAGTGAGATCCGAGCGACGCCCTCGTCGCTGGCCTCGCTGGGCTCATCGGGCGAATCCATGAGCTTGGACAGCCCCCAATCGAGGACCACTACCTCGCCGTACCCGCCGAGCACGATGTTCTCGGGCTTCAAGTCACGGTGGATCACTCCGCGGGAGTGGGCATACGCGATCGCGTCGCATACCTTCAAGAACGCGCCCAGGAGCGTCTGCAAGGCTAGCTGGTCCGGTGCCTTGCCTGCGCGCCTCCGGTGGAATTCGCGAATGGCTCCCAGCAGCGACTGGCCGCGGACGAACCGCATGGTGTAGAAGGGCTGGTCGTCTTCGCGGCGGCGAGCCAGCTCGTACACCGGGACGATATTGGGATGTTCGAGCTGGCTGGTGATCTGGGCCTCTTTCAAGAAGCGGCGCCACAGTTCGGGATTGGCGGCTCGGTCTGGCCTGATTTCCTTCAGAGCCACGCCGCGGCGCAGGTCGCGATCCCGGGCGAGCCACACCCGGCCCAGCCCGCCTTCCGCGTGCATCCGCGTGAGCGTGTACCGCGAGTCGCCGGGCTCCCGCGGCGGGACGAGCGTTTCCAGGAGCACGTGCCCGATGGCCGGCGGCAGGCTGCTCAGCGAGTTGCGGATCTCGGGATGGTCCACAGCCCCGATGGCGTCGCGCGCATCGGCCCCCGCGACGGCGGCCAGCGACGCGCGCACGTCGCCGTGTTTTCGGATCTTGCGCTCGATCTTGCGCTCGATTTCGCGGCGATCCTCCGCAGTGACCCAACGCCGCTCGATGAGCACGTCAGCCAGCGGCCCCTCGAGCCGCAGCGCCAGACGGCGCAGGCCTCGGTGAACTGCTTCTGGTCGATCAAGTCATCTTGCAGCGCGATCACCCCGAAGAGCAGATTTCGGTCGATGTCGACGGCGGCCATGGGTGAATCATCCCTCGGGCGGAACTGCGTTGTTCTTGGGACAGGCGCTAAGCGATTGCCGTGCTGACCAGCATAACACGATGCCGCCGGTCAGAACACCAGTGATATTTCAGCGAGAAAGACGCACTTTCGCGGAGCGAAAGGCCACTCTGTTGTTCGTAATCGAGCGCGAATGTTCCTGATCTTCGCCTGGGCTGGTCAGGTTGCCCACCATCGGACCAGGAGCATGCAAGCCACGAGGAGCAAGGTGGCGATGCCGAGAGCCAGCACGATTTGCTGGCGCCTGACTAACCCCGGGCGCAAATCGGCGAATTCCTGGTTCAACGCTTTGAGCGTCAGCTCCAGATCGGTGTCGTTCGCGGCCGCGTGCCAAAGATGCACGTACGCGCCCATCCGCTCGATCCAGTCATCTTGAAGGGCGGCGCCGCTCGGCTTGATATCCGGCGGGGTCGGGGTGGTCCGTAGCACTCGGGAGATCGAGCTGTGCGAGCGGCCGGTCGCGCGAGCAGCCGTCCCCGGCAAACAACAGCCAGACCTTTTTGTTCACGCGACGGGCATAGAGAAGCTCGTACTGCGTGTGGGAAATGCGCTCGAACTCGGGATCGGGCTGCGGCGGCTCAGCGCCGTAGCCGCGACCGATGATCTGAATAAGCCCCTGGCACGAGTCGATCTTCTCGTGGAGTGCCTCTTTCCAGTCATCGGGCTCGGTGTCGAGAGTATCATGCCAGACCGGCTCGTAGCCCAGGCGGCGCAGCACCTTCGCCGCGAATTGCCGGATCGATCCCAGCTCGGACGACACCGTCGAAATGTAGATTCGGGGTTTCACCGGAGACCTCGGTACAACAGGAACGAGTCTTGATTGACTATAGTCGGTTGTTAGAGCGTACGATTTGCAAGGGCGAACCCTACAGGAACATGGGATTTCTGGCGGCGAATACTCCCTCGCGCTGTGCTCGTTATGGGGAGCAGCGACTCGTGTCTACACCGGGAAGCGTGAAATCTCGCCGCGGCCGTTTTGCTTTCAGCTTGCGGGGGCTGATTCTTGTCGTCTTGATCCTGGGCGCCTGGATGGGCTGGACGATCAACCGCGCCGAGTCGCGTCGCAGCGCCGTCGCTGCATTAAAGAAGAACGGCGCGATCATTCTCTACGATTACGAAGCCATGCGCGGAATCAAAACTCCCACGACACGGCCGTGGGCGCCGCTCTGGCTGCGCAGGAGCCTCGGGGACGACCATTTTCAAAACGTGACGTATGCCAACATGACGCCGGCCTTCGGCCACGAGTATCAGCTCGTCGACCGCGACCTGGCGCCTCTGGCCGCGCTCGACCGGCTTGAAGAGCTCGTCGTCGTTGATACTCCGATCACCGATGAGGGGCTTGCGCATTTAGAAGGACTGACTGATCTCAGGCGACTGATCCTTCTCAATATCGACCCGGCCAAGCCCAAGATGCGGGTGACCGACGCGGGCATTGCGCGGCTGCGGGGGATGATTAAACTTCAGACACTGGACCTCACCGGCACAGACACGAGCGATGCGGGACTCGAGTCTCTTCGGTGGATGACCGAGCTTGAATCACTCGGCCTCAGAAGCACCAAGATCACCGGCGCGGGGTTGGTTCACTTGCGCGGGATGACACATCTCAAGGCACTTCGCCTGAGCCGCACGCCACTCACGGATGCCGCGCTGGCACATCTGGGCGAAATGGTCAGCCTCGAGGAATTGAGGATCGACGTGACGAAGACGACCGACGCGGGTCTCAAGCATCTGGCGCGACTCACGGCGCTTCGCAGGTTAGACCTGGGGCTGGAGAACAGCTCGGACTCAGGGCTTGCATACCTGGCAGGTTTGACAAACTTGGAGGTGCTCGAGCTCAGTGGCGAGCGCGTGACCGATGCCGGGATGGTGCATCTGCATGGGCTCAAGAACATGAAGGAGCTCTACATCTTCGACTCGCGGGTCACTGACGCGGGGCTCGTTCATCTAGAAGGGCTGGACAAGCTCACATCGCTCGTGGTCGTCGGTGCGCGCGGAGTGACGGATGCCGGCCTGGCTCATTTTCACGGGATGACCCAGCTCAAGGAACTGCACGTCGGTGGAACGAGCGTGACCGACGAAGGATTGCAAGAGTTCTACGCGGCGATGCCGGCGGTACGACGGATTGCGAAGACGAAGGTGAAGGGGAGTGCGGGGAAATGATGTCTGCCGGAGCGGTGGCTCTCCAGATTATTTCGGGGTTGCAGGCGTGGGCTTGGACGTCGGTCCCGGGGCTGCGCGGAAATTGTCTTTGGCAACCTCGAGCACGGCGGCGGCTTCCTGGCGGAAGCGTCGCAGCTCGCCGTTGCCCGGGTCGTGCACGCGCATCCAGTCGCTGGCCTTGGCGTACCATTCCGCTGCCTCGACATCATGGCCGAGGCGCGGCGTGGGCCATCGCGATGAAGAAGGCGTTGTGGCTCACGAATTCACCGGCGTTCTCGGGGAGCGAGAGTGTTCGGATCGCGCCGGCAAAGTCGCCCGCGCGATAGCGCGCGACACCGAGCGTGTTCGCGTAACTGGTGTTCTTGGGCTCAGCATCTACGGCCTGCTCGGCAAGCTTCAGCGCTCGGGTTGGGTCGCGCTGGCCGGGATCAGAATCGGTGGCCAGCTTCCAGGCATGATTGTTCCACTCCTGTGGGTTGCCGCTGATGGAAACGCCGGTGGGCGTTTTGATGACGGCGTAAGTACCGGGCATCTCCGCGAGCGCGCTGCCGCTCACATAGAGGCCGTACGCGGCGGCGACGATAAGCTCCACCACATAGTAGATCGCCACTGCCCAGGCCAGCCGGCCGAGCCACTTGCGCAAGGGGGGCGGCTCGACGCGGTTTGTCCTGAGGGCCAGATTCCGATATTCCTGGTCGATGCGCCAGGCCCTGCGACCCACGTACAGCCAGAACACCAGCAGCGACACGTAAAGTAGCGTCGATATACCAAGAAAAGCGACCGTCCCGAGACCGGCCCCGACGGCTGTCGCGGCTGTGGTCGCTCCATTGTTGCGTGGAACGGCCCCGAAGGCCACCGTCCCGACGGCTGCGGCACCGAGCGCCGCGGCCAACATCCCGAGCGCGGTGCCAACGACCTTCGAAAGAAAACAGAGCGCGGCCGGCCGCGCGAGCTGAGGCCATCGCGCGAACAGGAGCGCGGCGGAAAGACCGACGATCGAAAATCCCCCGGCAACATTGAGCGAGGTGAGGATCCTGCCAAGGACCGTCGGTGCAAGCTGTCCGCCCATGTCGGCGAGCAATTCCAGAATGGCCACAATCAACATGACGACGGCAATCTGGCCGATCTGAGTGGAGAACCAGCGTGTCTTGAGCTCGAGCCGGCCTTCGTCGTCCACGGCCCGCACCGCCATGCCGCTGGCGCGATGCTCCGTCTTCACGAATCCGGGAAGCCGCTCATGGTGCAAATCGACGACGGCGTCGGCCCCCATCATCGACGCACGAATCGCCAGGCCGGCCGCTGCGCTGGGGCGTTTGGCTCCCTTGGCCTCGACCATGCCGAGCAACTGAAAGCGAGTGCCTGGGCGGGACTTGAGCAATACGACGGGCTCGATCCGCGGATCAGAGCCGGTCGAAACGCCTGCGCGCCGGGCTGCGAGGCTGCTAACGCGGCCTGGGTGCTGGTCTCGAGGTCGGGCGTGACCGGTTCCTTGTCCGGTGCGATGCGGGATGAGAGCGACTTCCTGCCAGCCGCGGCGCTCCTTTCGATTCTTGAACTTGAACCACTGCCGGTCCTTGCCTTTGACTCCCTTGATCCGGAATGAGAGCTTTCGGAAGCCCACGGAACGCAGGTCAAAGAGTTCCGCAAACGGCCAGCGCATCAGCTCGGTGCGGTGCGTGGCCCACAGGGCCTCGGGTGCCAGCGCCAGGTGCGTGCGAGGCCGGCGGAACGAGAACGGATAAAGATAGGTCTTCCAGCGCCCGCCCATTTTCTTGATCTCGGTTTCCAGCAGGATTTCCGGCAGCGGGGCTGGGCCGGCCAGGAACTGGCAGCCCAGAGCGACGGCCAGTTCGCTGCACGTGGAAAACCGACGGTTCGGGTCTTTCTCCAGGGTGCGCAGAATCGCGTCCTCGACGGATTGGGGCAAGTCGGGAACGAACGCGCGCGGCTTCGGTGGGGGCTCGGAGTAATGCTTTTCAAGAAGGTCGACCCACGAGTCACTCTCGAACGGCCGGCGGCCGGTGAGCATCTCGAAGATGATCAAACCGAGGGCATACTGGTCGGCGCGGCCGTCGGAAGGAAGCTCGGCGGCCTGCTCGGGAGCCGCGTACGCCGGCGTGCCGGCGAATCGCCAGTCGTCCTGGCGATTAAATTCGCGGGCGAGCCCCAGGTCGAGGATCTTGAACTGACGTTGCTCGGTGGCGCGGATATTCTCGGGCTTCAAGTCGCGGTGGACGATTCGCCGGCCATGCGCGAAATCGAGCGCCTGCGCCAGCGGACCGACGATCAGCCGCACCTCGTCCAGCGGCAGCCGGCCCCGGCGCTCGATCAGCGCGCGAAGCATCTCGCCCTCGATGTATTCGAACACCGTGAATGGATTGTCTTGGTGAAAGCCGTAGTCAAACACCGTCGCGATAGCCGGATGAGTCAAGCTGCGCACCAAACGGGCTTCCTCGGCAAACGAGCTCCGCAGCCGGCTGTCCATCGTCGCCGACGGGCTTGATGACTGCCCGGAGGCCAGGATCACTTTCAGGGCGACGTGACGGTCCAGCCGCTGGTCGCGACCGAGAAACACAATTCCCATGCCGCCGCGGCCAAGCTCGTGAATCAGGCGATAACGCTCTTGAAGGACAGTGCCCGGCTTGAAGTCGTCGAAGACTCTCTTGAGAGCCTCGGGCTCGAGGGCAAGTGTGGGCCGCTCTCCATTGTCGCCGTCGCGCGCGACGATGTAAGAGACGGTCGCCTTGGGGTCATGGAGCGAGGTCGCTGCCTTCAATCGCGAGAACCAAGGCGTTCGATCTGGCGGGATCGTTGCCTTTTCGGCGATGGAGGTTGCCGGAGCGACCTCGGTCGGCTTGGTCGATGTGTTTGCGACGGACAAGGAGGCCGGCCTCCGCTCAATGCGACCCGACGAAACCAGGGAGAGCCCAAAGGCATTGCTCTCATCGTAGTGGAAGTCTCCTGGTTACACCACGGGGACAAATGAGGAAGGAGGGCGGACGGCGAGTTCAGCATCAACGCGACTCGACGGCCGCGCGCTTCCGCGCCTGGAGCATGACGGACAGCATCAGGCGCGCGATGTCGTCGCGGCGTTCCGCGTACTTCGCCGCTTCAAAAGCCCCCCCGTCATAAATCTTGGGCTCGAGATAGGGCATCGACACGCGCAGGGCCGCTCCCTTGACGAAGGGGCAGGCGGCGTCCGCTTCGGCGCAGACCAGTAGCGCGGCGAAGCCCTGTTGCGGATTGGTGGTATCGTCGTAGCGCTTGGAGAACTCCGTCGTTTCCAGTGACACCTCGCCCGACTCGGGCATTCCCCAGCACAACCGGTACATCGGATTGGCCGTCTTCAGCTCACCTCTGGGCGCTTCCTTGCCGGTCGGCTCGACCTCCACGCCGATCGCCTTGAGCGCGATAACCGTCCGACTGTTGAACGCGGTCGGTGCCGTGCCGCCGCTGTGAAAGCGGATCGCGGGCATCCCGTAGTACGCGGCCGCGATGTTGCCCATCGTCGACCCGAACATGCTGCGCCGCGAATTGCCCGTGCATACCACGATCACATCGAGCTCCTTGCCAGGCCGGTAATTCGCAGCAATCCACTCTGCCAGCTTTTGACCGGCAAGCCGGTGCTTTTCGTCGATCATGTCGAAGGATGTCGTGAGAAAATCGGCATGCTCCCTGACCCTGGGCAACAGCCGCAGCCGGCTGCGTGGGACATCCGACTTCAGGGCATGCTCCACCTCGGCGGGATTGATCCGGTCGTCATCGCCGGCCAGCTTCTTGAATGTGTCGGGTTCCATGAGCCCATCCAGCTTTGAAAGCGTCAGCTCGCCTTCCTTGCCGAGTGCCTTGAACACGACTCCCTTCAACCGCTGGTCGCCGGCGGGATCGGCCGCTTCGGTTGTCCCGTAGCGCTGAAGCAACCACAAGGCCCGCACGAAGGGCCCGGTGTCGCCGGTTGATTGCGGGCCGGCCCACAGAGCCAGCGCAACGATGAGCGAGTGGTGCATTGCGAAGAATCCCCTTATTTGGTCGCCGTGATATTGACGGCGAGCAGGTCCTCGACACCCGCAGGTGGTGCCACGCCCGATACTTCGACCATCTTGCAGACGGCTTCCGCGTGCTTCTCGAATTCGACGCGTGAGAAACCCGCTCGCTTCAACCGGGAAACGTAGTCATCCAGGACAAGCGCACCGCCGATGCAGCCGACCAGCGCTTCGAGATCCTTGCGAACCGTCACACTCGGCTCGGTTTCCCATGCCATGTCCGAGACCGCCAGCCTTCCCCCGGGCTTGAGCACCCGGTGAATCTCGCGGAATGCCTGGTCCTTGTCGGGCACCAGGTTCAGCACGCAGTTGCTGATCACGACGTCGATCGAATCACTGGCGACCGGCAGAGATTCAATCTCCCCTTTACGAAACTCCACGTTGCGCAGCCCGGTCTTGAGGGCGCCTGCGCGGGCTTTCTCCAGCATGGCATCCGTCATGTCGATGCCGATCACACGACCCGACGGGCCGACTTTGCGAGCCGCGAGAAAGCAGTCAAAGCCCGCCCCGCTGCCCAGGTCGAGCACGGTTTCACCCGGTTGCATTGCCGCCAGTGCCTGCGGGTTTCCGCAGGACAAGCCCAGATTGGCCCCCTCAGGTAGCGTGGCCAGCTCTTCAACCGAATAGCCAAATGTGATGGCAAGCCCTTCTGCGTTGTCGGTGCAGCCGCACAGCGAACCACACTTCGCCTCTCCTCGCGCGACTTCACCGTATCGTTGCCGCACCGTTTCCTTCACCACATCGCTTTCCATCGTTCCTCCGTCAGGTCGACTACATCCGCATAACCGGATATATTTGCATAAAAAAACTCAGCCGCTACGTACAGCAGGTGCGGCCTGAGAGCCGCTGGCGATCTTCCGCAAGAGTTGCCACGACTGGAACGCAGGCCGTGATTCCGCCGAGCAACGTCCGGTGCAATTCGCCTGCCGGCTTGGCCAGCCGGTAATGAACCCACAGCCCTTGCTTGCGGCCGACCACCAGCCCACGTTTCCGCAGATAAGCCAGATGGCGCGAGACGGTCGATTGCGGCAAGTCGAGTGCCTCGTGCAAATGACAGACGCAGACCTCGCCGTCACCGAGCAGGTTCAAGAGCCGCAGCCGTACGGGATCGGCGAACGCCTTGAAAAGTTCGACCGCCGAATCGAGCGTCCCAGGCCTTTGAACATCTATCCGCATAGCCGAATATAGTCGCGTCACGGAACGCCGTCAAGAGGTCGCTTCCAGGGACAAACGTCCTGGATCCTGAAGCGGTCCGGCTGGCGCAGCGACTCTGCTCCCTACCGTGGCTCTGCGGCAGATGGCATAATGTGTCTCGCCATTTACCAGATCACCTTGCATGATTTCGGGAAAGTGCGCCAGGGTAGCGGGCTCGTGCCGCCGTGCCGGCCGGCGAGAGCCTCGTGCTCGCGGAATCGTCAACGCCATCGGATACGGTTCCTGGCGAAGAGTTTCTTTCCGGCGCGCCCCGTTCGAGGAGAACCGACCGAGATGAGATCGCATCGTTTCCCTGGCACATTCGGAATCCTTACGGGCATCGCGGCCATTCTCAGCTTGCCGCCTTTTGCCGCGGCGCAGGAGGCCAGGAAAGAAGTGGAGGCTCAGGCTCCCGCCGCAGGTAGCGTCAAGTCGATCGACGATGAATATGAGCAAGAGCTGCTTCGACTTGACCGCCGGCGATTGGAGAAGCTCGCTCGGCTGGCCTCGGGCCAGAATCCGACGGAGGCCGCGGCGACTTATGAACGGCTCTTCCGGCTGGCGGTCGCCGGCAACTTGTTCGGCGACGCCGAACCGGCTGCCACCGCGCTGCTCAAGGCCGGTAGCCCCTCGCGGACGGCTCTGGCGCTGGCCTACACGGTGAAGATCATCGCCGAATCCGACCGGGGGGCGTATGACGATTCGATCGAGAGCCTGCGCCGCGCGGTCGCCGCCCACGCCGACGCGGCCAAGAACGGCGCACCCCAGTTGGAGCTCGCCACCGGCGAGATCGTCGGAATCTGCGAGGCGTATTATCAGCGGCTGATTCACGTGGGCCGGTATGACACGGCGCGACAGGCCCTCGCGATGATCCTCGGGCAAACGCAACGCCCGATCCTCAAGGAGTTCTTGTCCGACCGGCTGGGTCGGCTTGACCTGGTTGGCAAGCCCGCGCCAAGGATCTCCGGCACGGACCTCGAGGGAAAGCGGTTTGACCTGGCCGATGCCAGGGGCAAAGCCGTTCTGGTCGTGTTCTGGGCAAGCTGGTGCCTGCCCAGCGCCGCCGAGATCGAATCGCTCCAGCAGGTGGACGCGGCTTTTCGCGGGCGAGGGCTTCGAATTATCGGCATCGATCTCGACGCGTTTCTGGATAGCGGTCAGAAGCCGGAGGCCGCCGTCGCCAGTGCGCGCCGGTTTGTGCTGGATTACAACGTGACCTGGCCGACGCTGATCAACGGCGAGGGCGAGCATGACTACGCCAAGATGTTTCGCGTCACGGAAATCCCGGCGAACGTCTTGATCGCGAAAGATGGAACCGTCGCGCACATCGACCTGGTTCAAAAGAACCTGGAAGCGATGGTGGCGCGCACGCTCGGCGACTGAAGAGGCGGAATCAGGGTGCTGGCGGCGGTGGAATTTCACGCTGGGGCGGCGCCGCGGATTGAGCCAGCGAGTCGTAGAGCGATAGAAGAAACATGTGGAAGGCATCGGAGATGGCGGGCGTGGCGCTTGAGCGAAGGTCCTGAAGCGCGGGGCGGCCGTAGTCGAGCAGCTTCTGCCGCGCGAAGGTGGCGCTCGAAATCGAGGCGGTGATCTGCCGCTTGGTCTCCTCGAGCACGGCCACGGTTGCCAGGTCGGAGACGTCTCGTTTCTCTTTCAATTCACCGGCAGTGGGCGAATCGCTGGGCCAGATGAGCTGTTGTGAAGCGTTGAAAAAGTTCACCAGCGGCAAGACGGGGCTGCCCGAGAGCAGCTCGGCTCGCGCGGTTTGCACCTGGGTTGTGTTGGCAGACGCCGATGTCGGTCGCGCCTGGTAACTGGGCGGTCGGCGCCGGCGCACGTCGTAGGTTGAAGTGAAGCCGGGATCCCGAAGTTTATTGATAAACGCGTTGGGATTGTTCGCGTACGGGGTGCGCGAGGCAACACCCTCGCGAGGTCGGTTCGCAGCGGCAAGGGAGTGCTGGTTTATGAGGCCCGTCGGTGAGGGCACCTGGTGAAACCCGAAGCCGAAGCCCATGCCCATGCCCATGCCCATGTCGAACTGAGCATGAGCGGGGCTCGAGCCCAGCACCAGCGCCCCGATCGCCACTGAAAATCCGAGCAATCGCCCGAGATGCCTGTTGGTCCTTAACATCGCAGATTCCTTGGGTGTACGGCACTGTTCCACGCGATCTCGACATGCCGAGCGGAATCAAGATTATCCCGCCGCCAGGCTGGGAGCAATGGTCCGGTGGCACGTGTCTCGACCTGATCTGCATCAGAACCGGCAGGAAACGTCAACTCGAGCGAGACCGGGGCGTGATCAAGGCGCTTGGTCTTGACCGGCACCCTCTCGATCGGTTTGACTCAATAACGTATTCTTTAGGAAGGGAATATTCGGGCGAAGCTCAAAGGCCTGTCGGGCTCGCCTTCACAAACTCAATCGATCGTTCCGGCGGCTCGGCACAAGCGTGTAGCCGCAGCACCAAGAATGGTCTCCGGTCGAGCCGGCCGGAAATCGCAGCCGGGAACGAGCGCAACAGGAAAAAACACCATGGATTGCACGCGTGTGATCGCTGCCCGCGCCAGCAGAGCGATGGTCCTCGCCTTCATTCTTGTTTCGCCCGTCGGCGGTTCCCCCGCCCGAGCCGCCGATCCGCCCGAGCTCTCGAGCGTCACAGTTCATGGCCTGGAGGGGCACCGCATCAAGCTCGCTGCGCCCAAGGGCGGAGCGACCGTGCTGATCTTCTATTCGACTGAGTGCCCGATCTCGAACAGTTACAGCCCCACGTTGAAGAGCCTGGCCGAGAGCTTTCCCGCCGACAAGGTGAAATTTGTCGGTGTGTGCGTTGACCCGGACTTGAGCGACGCGGAAGTGAAGAGCCATGCCCGGGATTTCGGCTTGAAATTCCCCTTATCGCGCGACAAGCACGGGGCGCTGGCACGAAAGCTGGGCGTGAAAGTGACGCCCGAGGCGGCGGTGATCGACGGGCAGGGCCGCCTGCGGTATCACGGCCGGATCGACGACCAGTTCGCCGCCCGCCAGAAGCGGAACGCCAATCCCGCGGTAAATGATCTGAAGATTGCCCTCGAGGCACTGTTGAGCGGCAAGGACTTGAAGACCGATTTCGTGGAGTCGGTAGGCTGCCCGCTGCCTGAGGTCGCTCACTCGGCGCGGCCGACCTATGCCAGGGATGTGGCGCCGATCATCCAGCAGAACTGCCAGGAGTGCCATCGGCCCGGGCAGGTTGGGCCGTTCCCGCTGGAAACGTACGAGCAGGCGCGCAAGCGTGCTTCGGACATCGCCGCGGTGGTCGATGACCGCACCATGCCCCCATGGAAGGCCAACCCGCACGTCGGTCCCAAATTTCGGGATGTGCGCACGCTCTCCGAGGCGGATATCGACACGATCATCACCTGGGTCGAAAACGACGCCCCGCAGGGCAACCCTGCGGAGGCGCCTCCCGCGCCCAAGTTTTCAGACGAGTGGGAGCTCGGCACGCCGGACCTGGTGCTCGACTTGGGCGCCGACTATGAAGTGCCCGCAAGCGGCGAGGACATCTACCGCTGCTTCGTGGCACCGACCGGCTTGACCGAAGACAAGTATGTATCGGCCGTCGAGTTCCGCGCGGGCAACCGCAGCGTGGTTCATCACATGTTGGCGTATGTAGACGTTTCTGGCAAAGCACGCGAGCGCGATCAGTCGGACCCGGGCCCGGGCTATTCCTGTTTCGGCGGCCCCGGCGACCCGATTCACGGCGGCCTCGGAGGCTGGGCACCCGGCAATCGGCCCAGCTTTCTCGACGAGGGGGTGGGCCGGTCGCTGCCCGCCAAGAGCGACGTGATCATCCAGGTGCACTACCACACACGCGGCAAGGCGGAGACGGACCGCAGCAAGATCGGCATCTATTTCGCCAAGAAGCCGGTCAAGCAAGTCCTGCACTGGAGCGTCGTGATCAACCCTGAGCTGGTGCTGCCGCCGGGGCAGTCCAGCATCGAGATCAAAGCCGCGTGGGAGGTTCCCGTTGACGTGATTCTGCGCAACGTCTCGCCGCACATGCATCTGCTCGGGCGCGACATGCAGATCTCGGCGAAGTTCCCCGACGGCACGGTGCACGACCTGATCCGGATCGACGACTGGGACTTCAACTGGCAGTACACGTACCACCTCGAGACGCCCATGGAGCTTCCCAAGGGCACGGTCGTCTATCTCGTCTCGCATTTTGACAACTCGGCAGCGAACCCGAGGAACCCCAACCATCCGCCCAAGGAAGTCAGATGGGGCGAGGCGACGACCGACGAGATGTGCATCGGATTCCTGGGTGTCACCAAGAAGGGCCAGGACCTGACGCAGCCGGGTGAAAAAGACGACTACATGGACATTCTGAGGAAGCAACAGGAGAAGTACCGCGAAAAGTACGAAAAGATGCGCCGGGAGGCAGAGGCCCGCAAGGGGAAGAGCTCGACTTCGGCTGGTAAATAGGCGTAACGGGTGGGCGATCTGGCGAGTCGCGAGCGCACGATCCGCTCTGTATTCGCGCTTTCGACAATACCGGCATAAACAGGAATAAACTTGCTTTTCGCTCGTTGCGAGGTGTACCATGACGACTGTACTGTGGCGAGTCGACATGACACAACCGACACGCGCCTCCCGGAGATAGTTTGAATTTGTCGGATGACTAGACGAAGGGCAGCTCGGCTATACCGGGTGGTCCGTCGAAAAGTAAGCCGGCGTGGTCGAGGACCTTCTTGGTCCTCGACCACGCCGGCTTTTTTTTTCGCTCGCGGCTACGTGGCTCGGCCGCTATTCGCCAACCACTGACCTGAACGACCAGCCCGGCACAGCGAAGGCCCAACTGCTCACTTTTCTCTGCGTCAACAACTGCGAATTTGATCAAGATTTACCAATCAGGAATTAGATGATGTCAGAAACAAACTCGGTGGTCGCCATTTTCGAGTCTCACGAGAGGGCCGAAGACGCCATCCGCGAACTGCAGCACAGCGGCTTCGACATGAAGAAATTGTCGATCATCGGCAAGGACTACCACTCCGAAGAGCACGTCGTCGGCTACTACACGACCGGCGAGCGCATGAAGTACTGGGGCAAGCTCGGGGCTTTCTGGGGCGGCTTCTGGGGAATTCTGTTCGGTTCCGCGTTCTTCTGGCTCCCCGGCATCGGGACGGTGCTCGTGGCCGGTCCGCTCGTGGTCTGGATCGTCGGCGCGCTCGAGAGCGCCGCGGTGATGGGCGGGCTCAGCGCCTTAGGCGCCGCAATGTACAGCATCGGCATCCCGGAAGACAGCATCGTTCGATACGAAACCCACGTGAAGAATGGCAAACTCCTCTTGCTCGTCCACGGGACGCCCGAGGAAGTGGAACGCGCCAAGAAACTCCTGGATCAGTCTGACGCGACTCAAGCGACGGTCCACGGCGAAGAACTGGCCACCGCTGTCGTTTGATTCAGGGCGATCTCTGTCACAGAACGTTCCGGTCGGCCTCCGACCGGATCGTTCAACAGAAAGTCATTCTCACAGGGAGGAACGTTGTGAGCTTTGTGGAACGCTTCAGAGTGCCTCCCGGCACCGCTGTCAAGCTTGAAGACATCGACCCGAGTTTCAAAGACCATCACGAGGGCCACAAGGAGGCGGCAAAGGAGATCGAGCACTACCGGCTGAGGCTGAGAGAACTGCAAGAGCTGCTCTATGCCGATGGACGGCGGTCGCTCCTCATCTGCCTGCAAGCGCTCGACGCAGGGGGCAAGGACGGGACGATCGATCACATCCTGGGTTCGATGAATCCGCAAGGCTGCAAAGTGGTGGGGTTCAAGCAGCCTTCCGCCTTGGAGAGTGCACACGATTTCCTGTGGCGAATCCATCGTGCCGTGCCTGCCCGAGGTGAAGTGGTCATCTTCAACCGCTCGCATTACGAGGACGTCTTGATCGCTCAAGCTGACGTTCCCGCCGCCTTCGGTGGATATCGAGCACATTCGCAAGGAGTATCACGCAGCGAAGAAGCGTAGCCAATGACCTGAAAGGCAACGTCTCGAGAGTGCGCCCGCGGCGGCTTTGCCATCTTGAAGCGGAGACACGAATTGATAAGAGCACCCATGTATCCGTTGCGCTTTGAACCCATCTACCAGTATCGGGTCTGGGGCGGCCGGCGCCTCGCGTCGCTGTGCGCGGCACCGCTGCCCGGCGACGGACCCATCGGTGAAGCCTGGCTGCTCTCCGACCGCGACGACCATCTCAGCACGGTCGCGGACGGACCGCTCAAAGGATCGACCATCCGGCAATTGATGGAGCAGTCGCCGGAGCAGTTGCTAGGAAAACTGGCGGGGCGTTTCCGGCGGTTCCCGGTGCTCCTTAAATTCCTCGACGCACACGAGAAGCTCTCGGTTCAGGTGCATCCCCAGGATGAGCAGACGGACTATATCCCAGCCGGCGAAAGCGGCAAGACCGAAGCATGGGTTGTGCTCGACGTGGCGAAGGATAGTTGTATCTACGCCGGCCTGAAGCGAGGCACCACTCAAGACGATCTCGAGCGAGCACTCAAGAACCGCGGGGTGGCGGACCTTCTGGCAGGCTTCACGCCGACGGTCGGCGACGCCGTCCTCGTCCGAGCTGGGACCGTTCACTCTCTCTCTGACGTGGTGGTTTTCGAAGTGCAGGAAAATAGCGACGTCACATTTCGCCTGTACGACTGGGATCGGATCGACCCCAAGACAGGCAAGCCTCGACCGTTGCAGGTCGAGCAGGCGATCGCCTGCATCGATTTCGACCAGGTCGCGATCGGTCCGCTCAAGCCGGTGGTCGAGGAAGCGGCGCCGGTACGGCGCGAGCGACTCATTCAGTGTGAGCATTTCTCGGTGTGGCGGCACGCAGGACAGTCGCCGTTCACAGTGGGCGCGGCGAGCACGCCACGCGTGCTGGTTTGTCTCGCCGGCGACGGAGAGCTCGAGCACGGCGGCGCCCTTTATCCCGTCGGCCGCGGCGACGTCGTGCTCTTGCCGGCGGAGGTCGGCGCGTGTTGCTGCCGGCCGCGGAATGCCGTCAGCCTGCTGGAGGTCGCATTGCCGGAAGAGTTCCGGCGGAGTACCCAATGAAAAAGCTCGTCGTTTTCGACCTGGACGGAACCCTTGCCCAGAGCAAGTCATCGATTGATGCCGAGATGGCAGCGCTATTTGATAAGCTGCTCGTGATCATCAAAGTGTCGGTGATATCCGGTGGAAATTGGCCGCAATTTCAAAAACAGGTGCTTTCTCACCTTGCCAGTGACCCGCGATTGAAGAATCTTTCTCTCCTGCCTACTTGTGGAACACAGTTCTTCAAATACGAAGATGATTGGAGCCGGATTTACGCCGAGGATTTTACCGCTGAGCAGAAAGAGAAGATTAAGAGCTCACTCAAGAAGGCGATCGAGCAATCGGGCATGAAGGCCAAAAAGGTTTGGGGCGAGACGATTGAAGACCGGGGAAGTCAAATCACATTCTCCGCGTTGGGTCAGGAAGCTCCACTCAAGGAAAAGGTGAAATGGGACCCTGATTTCACCAAACGGAAGAAGATAAAAACGATTCTTGACACGGCGATTCCCGAGTTTTCCGTGCGATTGGGCGGCGCGACGTCCATTGATGTCACCAAGCCCGGAATCGACAAAGCATACGGGATCAGAAAGTTACGAGACATTCTCGGCATTGCCATCGACGAGATGATCTTTGTCGGCGATGCCTTGTTTCCCGGCGGCAACGACTATCCGGCCGAGCAAGCCGGAGTCGATTCAATCCGGGTCAGAGATCCGGATGAAACCAAACGTGTAATCGAAACAATCATTGCTTGCCTAGGCTCAGTCTGGCCGAGCGTGACCTTGTGAGGTGAGACAATGGCAGGGTTTCAGATGAAGCGGCTCGGGATGCTGATGGAGCCCGAGCCGGGAAATGCCCATTTTACTCTGCACAACCGGTTGGCCAGCCCGGTGGCGCCGTGGGAGCAGCTCAAGATCGGCGGCGGCACTCCTCCCGTCCTGACCCGGCACGGATGGATGGTCATCTACCACGGCGTCCGCACACTGGCGGGCTCGAGCACGGCAGCGCGCAAGTTATGTTACTCCGCCGGTGTGATGGTGCTCTCCGAGGATCTTCCCCGTTTGATCCGTTATCGTTCGCCGGAACCGGTGCTGACGCCGGAATTGCCGGAGGAATGCATCGGGACCGTTGCCCACGTCGTGTTTCCGACCGCCATCGACCGGCGCGATGATCTTGGCCTGCCCGATCGATTTGACGTTTATTACGGGATGGCCGACAATCGGATCGGAGTGGCGCGTCTCGACGTTCCGAAAATTCTGCCCCGAGCGGGACTCGCCGAGGCGCCGCAAGCCAAGCGCTCAATTCCGATCGACGGTCAATCCAAAATGGAGAGTCGCGAGCGCGTCCCGGTCACAACGAAAGGAGGTTCCTCGCTCGAATGACCCATCCGACGATGTCAGCTCCAGGAATCAATCACGCGAATCACGGCGTGATCACGTCGGTGCGTGGAAGCGTGGTCGATGTGCGGTTCGATAACAGCTTGCCGCCCATCTACTCGTTGCTGCGCACGGGGAAGGATGCGCGGGTCGACATCGAAGTGCTGATGCAGCTCGATGAACAGCATGTCCGCGGGATCGCGCTCAATCCCACCCAGGGTCTCGCTCGCGGCATGGCTGTGGAGGACACCGGCGGGCCTTTGAAGGTGCCGGTGGGCAAAGGAATCCTTTCGCGAATGTTCGACGTCTTCGGTAACCCCATCGACCGCCAACCGGCGCCGTCCGATGTGGAATGGCGCACGATCCATCGAAACCCGCCGCCGCTCGCGAGTCGTTCCACCAAGTCCGAAGTCTTTGAAACGGGCATCAAAGTCATTGACGTGCTGGTGCCGCTCGAGCGCGGCGGCAAAGCCGGGCTCTTCGGCGGGGCGGGCGTGGGCAAGACGGTGTTGCTCACCGAGATGATCCACAACATGGTCGGGCATCAAAAGGGTGTGAGCATGTTTTGCGGCATCGGCGAGCGCTGTCGCGAAGGGGAAGAGCTGTACCATGACATGAAAGAGGCCGGCGTGCTGCCGCACATGGTCATGATGTTCGGCCAGATGAATGAGCCTCCAGGCGCCCGGTTCCGCGTAGGCTTGGCGGCGGTCACGATGGCCGAGTATTTCCGGGATGACGAGCATCGCGACGTGCTGCTCTTGATCGATAACATTTTTCGCTTCATCCAGGCTGGCATGGAAGTGTCCGGGTTGATGGGGCAGATGCCTTCGCGCCTGGGCTATCAACCGACGATGGGCACCGAGTTATCTGGACTGGAGGAGCGCATTGCCAACACCGACACGGGCGCCATCACATCGATTCAGGCGGTCTATGTGCCGGCGGACGACTTGACCGACCCGGCGGCGGTGCACACGTTCTCGCATCTTTCCGCGTCGATCGTTCTCTCCCGCAAGCGGGCGAGCGAGGGTCTGTACCCGGCCATCGATCTGCTGCAATCCAACTCGAAGATGGCGACGCCAAGCATCATCGGGCAGCGGCATTACCTGCTGGCGCAGCAAATCCGCAAGACGCTGGCGCAGTACGAAGAGCTCAAGGACATCATCGCCATGCTCGGGATGGAGCAGCTCTCTCCCGATGATCGTAACGTGGTCGGTCGCGCCCGCAGACTGGAGCGATTTCTCACCCAGCCGTTCTTCGCGACCGAGCAGTTCAGCGGTATCAAGGGAAAGGACGTCAGCCTGACGGACGCGATCGACGGCTGCGAGCGCATCCTGAGCGACGAATTCAAGGACTATCCCGAGAGTGCCTTCTACATGATCGGGTCGATCGACGAGGCCAAGGAAAAAGCGAAGGCGGCCAAGCCCGCGAGTCCTGCCGATCCTGGTCCCAAAGCCAAAGTTCAAGTGAAACCCCAGGCGGCTGGTAAAGCCAAAGTGACGGCCAAACAGGGAGCCGATGCCCATTAATCTCAAGGTTCTTCTTCCCTTCCAGATTTTTGTTGAAAAGAAGGGCGTGAAACGGATTGTGGCCCATTCACTCCAAGGTTCCTTCGGACTCTTGCCGCACCGGCTCGACTGCGCGGCGGCGCTCGCGCCGGGGATTCTGACGTACGAAACCGAAGAGGAGGGCGAGGTCTATCTGGCGGTCGATCAAGGGGTGCTGGTCAAGACGGGCCTGGATGTTCTGGTGTCCGTGCGCAACGCGATCGGCGGGACGAACCTCGACAAATTGCACGAGGCGGTGAAGCAAGAGTTTCTCGCCGTGGACGAGCAGGAGCGGAACGTTCGCTCGGTGCTGGCGAAGATGGAGGGCGGATTCATCCGCCGCTTCATGGAATTTCAACATGAATGAAGAACAGGGAGCGAATTCAAGAACCGACGAGACGACCTTCAGCCGGCAGGTCGGCGCCCAGGCCGTGCGCAAGTTGAAGGCGCAGCGCAGGACCACCCGGAGCATCTGGTTCGGGTTCGGGATGTCGGGGCTGGTTGGATGGTCGGTGACTGTACCGGCCTTGATCGGCGTTGCACTCGGTGTCTGGGTGGACACACATTACAAATCGTCGTATTCCTGGACGCTGATGCTGATGCTGATTGGTCTATTGATCGGCTGCTTGAACGCGTGGCACTGGGTATCGCGAGAGGTGAAGGCGCTTGGGGACGAGGAGGAGGATCCGGATGAGTGACATCCCGGCTCTTGCCCTGGCATTCTTTGCAGGCGCCTTGCTGGGCGTGTTTTTCTTCGGCGGCCTTTGGTGGACCGTCCAGAAGGGTGTTGCGTCCGAGCGGCCGGAAATATGGTTTCTCGGCAGCCTGCTGGTTCGAACCACATTGATCTTGGCGGGATTCTACCTGGTTTCGCAGGGTCATTGGTCCAGGCTCGCAATGTGCCTCGTTGGATTTATGATCGCTCGCTTGATCGTCGTGAAACGGTTCTCCCGAGCACCGGCCGATCCGCCCGCTGAAGTGGAAAAGGAGACTGGCATTGCGCCTTAGTCCCGACGACCTGGTTTTCTGGCGCTTTGGCTTCGTCGAGCTTAATAGCACGATCGTCACAACCTGGGCGCTCATGCTCGTGATGACGGTTGGCGCGATGCTGATCACGCGCAAGCTCGCGACCGAAGGGCACATCTCGCGCTGGCAAGGATTCCTCGAAATCGTCGTGAGCGCCATTCAAGAACAGATCCAGGAAGTCGGCATTCACCATCCGGCGAAATACGTGGGTTTTCTGGGCACATTGTTCCTGTTCATCGCGGTGTCGAACCTGTGTTCGATCATCCCTGGATACGAAGCACCGACCGGTTCGCTCTCGACGACGTCGGCGCTGGCGATCTCCGTGTTCGTCGCCGTGCCGCTCTTCGGCATCGAGGAACAAGGGTTCGTCGGTTACCTCAGGTCGTACCTGAAACCGACATTCATCATGCTGCCCTTTCACATCATCAGCGAGTTCTCCCGCACGTTCGCCCTGGCCATCCGTCTGTTCGGCAATATCATGAGCGGGACGATGATTGTGGGCATCCTGCTCACGATCGCGCCTCTCGTCTTCCCGATTTTCATGGACCTGCTCGGCCTGCTCACGGGAATGGTGCAGGCGTACATTTTCAGTATCCTCGCCACCGTTTACATCGCGGCCGCGACGCGCAGCCACGAAGCATGAAAGTAGACCACTACCAATGAAAGGACACGTATGGATAGCATGACTTGGATCGCACTCGTTTCGATCATTACCGCGGGCGTCACGATCGGACTGGGGAGTATCGCGCCCGCTCTCGGCGAAGCGCGGGCGGTCTCGACGGCGCTCACCTCACTGGCACAGCAGCCCGATGCCGCAACGACCATCACCCGGACCTTGTTCGTGGGCCTGGCGATGATCGAATCCATCGCGATCTACTGCCTCGTGATCTCGATGATTCTGATCTTCGCCAATCCGTTCTGGAACCACGTCATTGAAAAAGCCACTGGGAAGTAAGCGATGCTGATCAACTGGTTCACCGTTTTCGCCCAGGCAATCAACTTCCTCATCCTCGTGTGGTTGCTCAAGCGATTCCTTTACAAGCCCGTTCTCCGCGCGATCGACGAGCGCGAGAAGGGGATCGCCGCCCAGCTTGCGCAAGCCGAGGCAAAAGTGGCGGAAGCGCAAAAAGAGCGCGACGACTTTCAGCACAAGAATGAAGCGTTCGACCAGGAGCGTGCAGCGCTCTTGAAAAAAGCCACGGACGACGCCAAAGCCGAACGAGACCGCCTGCTCGACCTGGCACGCGCGGATGCCGATGCCCTGCGTGCCAAGCGCCAGGAGGCGTTGCGCAACGAACAACGCAACCTGAGTCAAGAGATTATCCGCTGGACGCAGAAGGAAGTCTTCGCCATCACGCACAAGACTCTGGCGGACCTGGCCGGCACAAGCCTCGAGGAACGGATGGCTGATGTGTTCGTAAAGCAACTGCGCGCTCTCTCCGGCGCGGCCAAGGAGCAGATGGCGACCGCCTTCAAGACGTCGAACCACACGGTGAGCGTGCATAGCGCGTTCGATCTGTCGCCCGCACAGCGGACCGCGATCGAAAGCGCGGTGAAGGAATCCTTCGCTCCCGACGCTCATGTCCAATTCGAGACCGCGCCGGAACTTGTCAGCGGTATTGAACTCTCCACCAATGGACACAAGATTGCGTGGAGCATCGCGGATTATCTCTCGACGCTGAAAAAGAGCGCCGATGAACTCTTGTACGAGGAGGCTGCGCCCGAGCCAACGGCCGAGGCCAAGCCCGAGCCAAACGGTGAGGCCAAGCCGGAGCCAAAGGCCGTAGCCCAACCCGCGCCGAAGCTTGAACCGGTGCCATCGGCCCAAAAGGCGGATCATTGAATAACTCGCCTGAGAGCCTGCATGCCGTCTTCGAGCAGGCGTTTGCGGGGATAAGCCGGACGGTTCTAGCCTTCACGCCGCAATTGACGCCGCGTGAGGTGGGCACGATCACAAGCGTCTCGATCGGCATCGCGAAGGTCTCGGGCCTGCCGGGCGTCGGCTTTGATGAGCTCGTGAAGTTTCCCGGCGATTTGTACGGCATCGCGTTCAATGTCGATGAGGACGAAATCGGCGTCGTCCTCCTTGGAGAATGCGAGCAGCTTCACGCGGGCGACGAGGTCGAGCGCACCGGCCGCGTGATGGATGTACCGGTGGGTGATGGACTGATCGGGCGCGTCATCGACCCGCTGGGCGGGCCAAAGGATGGCAAAGGCCCGGTCGCCTCGAACCAGCGTTTGCCCATCGAACGCCCCGCGCCGGCCATCATGGACCGCGCCCCGGTCACCGTCCCCCTGCAGACGGGCATCATCGTCGTCGACGCGCTGATTCCGATCGGCCGCGGCCAGCGCGAGTTGATACTCGGCGACCGCCAAACCGGCAAGTCCGCCATCGCAATCGACACCATTCTGAACCAGCGCGACCAGAATGTGCTGTGCGTCTACTGCGCCATCGGCCAGCGAGCGTCCGCCGTCGCCAAGGTCGTTGCCAACCTACGCGAAAATGGCGCCATGGATTACACGGTCGTCGTCGTGACCGAAGGCAACGACCCGCCCGGGCTCGCCTACATCGCCCCCTACGCCGCGACGAGCATCGCCGAGCATTTCATGGAAGCGGGCCGGGACGTGCTCGTCGTTTATGACGATCTGACGCACCATGCCCGTGCGTACCGCGAGATTTCGCTGCTCTTGCGCCGGCCGCCCGGTCGCGAAGCGTTTCCGGGCGATATCTTTTACATCCACTCGCGGCTACTGGAGCGTGCCACGCATCTTCGCGACGACCTTCACGGCGGCTCGCTCACCGCGTTGCCCATCATCGAGACCGAGGCGCAGAACATCTCCGCGTACATTCCGACGAATCTCATCTCCATAACGGACGGTCAGATCTACCTGTCGCCGACGTTATTCGAGCTGGGCGTTCTTCCCGCCGTCGATGTCGGCAGGTCCGTTTCACGCGTCGGTGGCAAGGCCCAACGGGCGGCTTACCGCGGGGTGGCGGGCGATCTCAAGCTCGCGTACGCGCAGTTCTCTGAGCTGGAATCCTTCGCCAAATTCGGCACCCGGCTTGATGACCACACGCGCAGGATTATCGACCATGGCCAGCGAATCCGTGCCATCCTCATCCAACCGGAGCTCGAACCGGCGTCGGTCCCCGAACAGATCGTCATCCTCGTGGCGCTCACCAGCGGGGTCCTGGACAGCGTGCCGATCGACAAGACGCGAGATGTCGAGGAAGCTCTGAGAAAGGCCGCCACGGAAATCCCTGCTGAGATTCGCAAACGCTTTTCGTCCAATGACAAGTTGAGCGACGAGGACCGCAAGGCGATCCTGCAAGTCGTTGGCAAAGCGATCGCGCCGTTCCAGCCAAAACCCGATCCCGAACCCGAGAAGAAGTCATGAGCGATACACTCGCGAGCCTGCGCCGCAAGATCAGCGGCGCGGGCGATCTGAAATCGGTGGTCCGCTCGATGAAGGCCCTGGCGGCCTCGAGCATCGGGCAATATGAGAAATCGGTGCTGGCTCTGGCGGACTATGATCGCACTGTGGAACTGGGCTTGGCCGTGTGCTTGAGGAATCGGGAAGCCGCCGCTCTGGAAGCCGGGCGCCCCTCAGGCGGTGCAACGGTCGTGACCGCCATCGTCTTCGGCTCGGATCAGGGGCTCGTCGGCCAGTTCAATGATGTGCTGGCGGATTTTGTCGCCAAGGCGCTCGATCCTCTACCGGGCGAAAAGAAAGTCTGGGCCGTCGGCGACCGCATCCACTCGCGGCTGGCGGATGCCGGTCTTAAGCCGGCGGGACTTTTCGCCGTTCCCACGTCCGTGAACGCCATCACACCGCTTGTCGGACAGATTCTCGTTGAAAGTGATGCGCATCACGAGGATCACGAGGATACTCAACTTTACCTCTTCCACAACCGCCCCGTGGCCGGCGCGGGCTATGAGCCCGTCAGTCAACACCTGTTGCCTCTCGATGATCAATGGGGACTCAGGCTGGCCCATCTCCCCTGGCCAACCAAGAACCTGCCCGAGGTGATCGGCGACCGTGAGCGAACATTGCAGGCTCTGGTACGGGAATATCTTTTTGTCTCGCTCTTCAAGGCTTGCGCCGAATCTTTGGCAGCCGAAAACGCGAGCCGCCTGGCCGCCATGCAGCGAGCGGAGAAGAACATTGATGAACTGGTGGAAGAACTGAATCAGACGTTTCGCCGCTTGCGTCAGACTTCCATTGATGAGGAATTGTTCGACGTCTTATCCGGCTACGAATCATTGTCCAAGGCAAAGACGCGCTGAGGTGCAAGATCACGAAACCGATCGAACCCAATGAAGGAGACAGCCGATGTCAAGACTCGAAGTCAAGAAGAGTACCCTTGCGCAGGAACGACCCCGCACGAGCCCGTCACAGACCGGAGTGGCTTCGCGGTCTACGGACAAGCAGGTTCCCCTTGATCCCGAAGAACTTCGCAAGATCAATGCCTACTGGCGGGCCGCTAATTACCTGTCCGTGGGCCAGATCTATCTGTACGACAACCCCTTGCTCCGCGAGCCGCTGAAACTCTCGCACGTGAAGCCGCTGGTGGTCGGACACTGGGGCACGACGCCTGGCCAAAACTTTATTTATGTGCATTTGAACCGAGTCATCAAGAAATATGACCTGGATATGTTCTACGTCGCCGGTCCGGGCCACGGTGGCCCGGCGATCGTGGCCAACGTTTACCTCGAAGGCACGTGGAGCGAAGTGTATCCGAACGTCACGCAGGACGAAGCCGGGCTGCAAAAGCTGTTCAAGCAATTCTCGTTTCCGGGCGGGATTTCCAGCCATGTTGCGCCACGACGCCGGGGTCGATTCACGAAGGTGGCGAGCTGGGCTATTCGCTCAGCCATGCCTTCGGGGCCGCGTTCGACAATCCCGGTCTGATCGTCGCGTGCGTCGTCGGCGATGGTGAAGCGGAAACCGGGCCACTGGCGACCGCCTGGCAGTCCAACAAGCTTCTGAACCCCATCACCGACGGAGCCGTGTTGCCGATCCTGCACTTGAACGGCTTCAAGATCAGCAACCCGACCGTACTTGCCCGCATCGAGCACGAGGAACTGGAGCATTTCTTCCGAGGCTGCGGCTGGACGCCCTACTTTGTGGAAGGTGATGAACCGGAGAAGATGCATCAACTCATGGCCACAACCTTGGAAAAGGCCATCGAGGACATCCGGCAAGTCCAGAGCGATGCGCGGAACAAGAACGACGCTTCTCGGCCGCGGTGGCCAATGATCGTCCTCAGGTCACCCAAGGGCTGGACAGGACCGAAGGTCGTCGATGGACTGCAAATCGAGGGCACCTTCCGGGCGCACCAGGTGCCAATCCTTGTGGATTGCGACCATCCCGATCATGTCAAGGAGCTCGAGAGCTGGATGAAGAGCTACAAGGCCGAGGAGCTCTTCGATGAAAATGGCCGGCTCGTCCCGGAACTCGCCGAGCTGGCGCCCGAGGGCAACCGGCGGATGGGCGCCAATCCGCACGCCAACGGCGGACTTCTTCTCCGCGACCTGCGCATGCCGGATTTCCACGTTCACGCGGTGAATGTGCCAACGCCGGGTGCCGTTCTTGGCCAGGACACACTCGTGCTGGGCAGTTTCCTGCGCGATGTGGCCAAGCTCAATCAAGATCAGCGCAATTTCCGCATCTTCGGTCCCGATGAGACACTCTCGAATCTCCTGGGCGCGGTTTTTGAGGTCACGAATCGTCAGTGGGACGCCCGGGAAGTAACGAACGATGAATTCCTCGCGCCCGCCGGACGCGTGCTGGACTCGATGCTCAGCGAGCACCAGTGCGAGGGTTGGCTGGAAGGATATCTGCTGACTGGCCGGCACGGACTGTTCAACAGCTATGAGGCCTTCATTCGCATCGTCGATTCGATGTTCAGCCAGCACGCCAAGTGGCTGAAGGTCACGCTCGAGCTGCCCTGGCGCCGGAAGATCGCGTCGCTCAACTATCTGCTCGCCTCCCACGTCTGGCAGCAGGACCACAACGGCTTCACGCATCAGGATCCTGGTTTCCTCGACCACGTGATCAACAAGAAGGCCGACATCGTGCGCGTTTACCTACCGCCCGATGCCAATTGCCTGCTGTCGGTCTTTGATCACTGCCTCCGCAGCCGGCATTACGTCAATGTGGTGGTGGCCGGCAAACATGCACTCCCGCAGTGGCTGTCGATGGATGCTGCGGTCGTGCACTGCACGGAGGGAGTAGGCATCTGGCAATGGGCCAGCAACGACCAGGACACCGAGCCGGACGTGGTGATGGCCTGTTGCGGAGACACGCCGACGCTCGAGATTCTGGCCGCCGTTTCCATTCTTCGCCAGAATCTGCCCGATCTGAAGATCCGGGTGATCAATGTTGTCGATCTGATGAAGCTGCAGCCCAAGAGCGAGCACCCGCATGGACTCCCCGACACGGATTATGATTCGCTTTTCACCAAGGACAAGCACATCATCTTCGGCTTCCACGGATATCCATGGCTGATCCACCGGTTGACCTACCGACGGACCAACCGCAACCTCCATGTCCGGGGTTACAAGGAAGAGGGAACCATCACGACGGCCTTTGACATGAGGGTGCAGAACGACCTGGACCGCTTTCATCTCGTGCAAGACGTGGTGGATAGACTGCCGCATCTGGGTTCCCGGGGCGCCTATCTGAAGCAGCAGATGCGGGACAAGCTCATCGAGCACAAGCACTACATTGATCAACACGGACAGGATTTACCGGAGATCCGGAATTGGAAATGGGGCAAATCCGAGTGACCGGCCATCGTCCTCTGGAACGACGACCATCACGTGAAATCTGGCGCGTGAATCGTTCTCATTTACCGGGAGATTGAGCCGATGAGCGATCATGAAAAGAAATGGCATCACAGGGACCACCACGCAAATCCCCCGGAAGGGGAAAATCGCGCCGCGTGGAAACGGGCCCATAAAGACTGGCGTCTCTGGGTCGTCGTGGGCCTGATGCTACTGGCGATGTTGACCTACGTGATGACCATGGATGAAGCAGTCCGACCTGGAGGAAAGGTGCAGGAGGCCATACCGGAAGCCCCCTGATCGTCAGCCCGCGAATGCATGTCTGCCCGAGGGGATGCCCGGAACGAATCATCCCTCGGTTCGCTCAGTATCGCCTATTCGTTTTGATCAATTGCCAGGGCCGCGGTGTTCGCTGGTGCCGATCCTGCAGCTCAGCGGCTACAATGTCTTCAAGCTTTCGAGAACCCAATCCAATGAGCCGGGAGAGGCGAGGTGCCCTACTTCCCTATTGTGTGATAGCTTACACTCGGCCCTCAATTCCCAGGTTATACTCATGATCGGCGCTGCGGAAAGCGCTGGCAAGCTGGAGCCTTCCATGAATGTTCTTGTCATCGACGTGGGCGGTCATCACGTCAAGATCTTGGTCACGGGTCAGACGGATCGCCGAAAGTTCGAGTCTGGGCCGAGTATGACAGTTCAGGACATGGTCGGAGGCGTCAGGAAGGCAGCGGAAGGATGGTCGTTCGAAGTGGTTTCTTTGGGCTATCCTGGCCCGGTCCTTCGGGGTCGCCCGGTGTCCGAACCCAAGAATCTTGCCCCCGGGTGGGTCGGATTTGATTTTGAAAAGGCGTTCGAGTGTCCCGTGAAGTTGATCAACGACGCGGCCATGCAGGCGCTGGGTAGCTATCAGGGCGGCCGGATGCTGTTCCTGGGGCTGGGAACCGGACTTGGCTCTGCGATGATCGTGAATGGCATCGTGGAACCGATGGAACTGGCCCATCTTCCCTTTCGCAAGTCAACCTTCGAAGATTACGTCGGCGACAGAGGCCTGCAGCGACTCGGCAAGAAGCGATGGACACACAGAGTCTTCGAAGTGGTCGAGACTCTCTCAGCCGCACTACAGCCCACGGATGTGGTCATCGGTGGTGGTAACGTCAAAGAGCTCAAGCATCTCCCGCCGAACACCCGGGCCGGCGACAACGAAAACGCGTTCACCGGCGGGTTCCGGCTCTGGGAAGAAGGTGGTCCGGTCGACGTATCCTGCATCCCCACCAACACAGCCGGTCGATCGGAATGACACAGGTTTTGAGGGATCTCCGATTCGGATCGCGATTCCTTGACGCACGCAGTGGCTCGCTCCCGAACAACACGCTAGTTCATGTCCGGTTCGAGCGGGCCGGCGAGCTCGCGGTGGTAGAAGAGGCGGCCGGGCAGCGTGGGCATGAACGAGCTGGGCACCCAGGGGTCAGGGCCGTAGCGCAAGGTCATCCAGAGGCTCGCCCCCTGCCACTGCATGCCGCGGTCGAACACGCCTTCTGCGCCGCCAATGATGCGATCAGCCTGGAGAAAGAGGCCCGGGCCGATTGTATTCGCGAACGCGGGGACGAGGGTGGTGCGACTCTTGAAGCTGGTCAGGGCGTTCTGCTCGATCGTGAGCGGGTGCAGCCGGGCCCCCAATCGATGAGTCTGCGCCTTCCACTCGGGCAAGCCCGCGAATTCATCGGCGAAATGAGGCTCCCAGAAGGCGATATGGCACACGCGACCGATACCGAAGATCACGTGGAGGCGGGCTCCCCGGGCCTTGAGCTCGGCGATTCGGCCGGCGTAGAGCGGAAGCCTCTCGGGCGTGGCGAACCAGCGGTTTTCGGGCGGGACGGTCAGTGCGCCGAGCGGCCCGTAGAACGCAGCCTCCATCGCGTGCTGGAAGGCGCCGGGATGATCTGGAGCAAGTGTATTGCCGCGAGAGTCGCTCCATTCGTCCATGTTAAATGCGAAAACATGGTCACAACCAACATTCCATTCCTTGAGGAAGTAGACCGCCCAGCGGTACATGCCCATTGGTCCGACCGGCAGGATCATCGCCGCAATCTCACCGGCGTCGCGCGACTGCTTGATCGCCAGGGCGATTTCGTGGCCCATCATCACGTCGAAGTCGGCGACCGAGTTGCAGGCAACGACCTGGAAGCCCGGGTGCCACCAGGGCTGGCGCTCGCCGATGGACTGGGGGGAATTCGAGCAGCAACGGTCGATCCTGGCGAGGTCCCAGCCGCGCGGCAGAAACCCTTCCATCATCGAACCGGCGAACGTGGTGAGGAGATTCATCGACAGTATGCGCTTTCCCGTGGTGGACGGCACACGGAGTGTGCCTATTACATCAGATTGTGATCACGACTTTGCCGGTCAAGGAGCCGGCGCCCTTGAGAGTGTTTTCTTCGAGGAATTGCTGGGCTTCTGCGGCCTGTGCCAGGGGGAAGGTGCGGCCGACGAGCGGCTTGAGGCTCCCATCTTGAACGAAACGGATTATGCCTCTCGCGCAGTGCTCTTGTTCTTCGGGCGGTGAATTGAACATGGCGAAGCCGAAGATAGCACAGTTCCGAGGATAGAACGCGCCGAGCGGCAGGGCGGGCTTTGCGGTGCGGCCGGCCATCAGGATGAGGCGGCCGTGCTTGCGGAGCAGGGGGATGGCAACCTCGAGGTTCGGCTCGCGCTGGGTTTCGTACCAGACGTCGACTCCCTCTGGGGCGAACTCGCGTAGGCGGACGGGGAGGTTATCGGTCTTGTAGTTGAGGGCAAGGTCGGCGCCCAGGGATCGGCAAAGCTCGACTCGCTCGGGACTGCCGGCGGAAGTCGCGACCCTGGCGCCCGAGGCCTTGGCCATCTGCACGGCGACCGTGCCGATGCCGCCGGAGCCGCCGGGAATATAGACCGACTCACCGCTTTTCAACTGGCCGAAGCGGAAGAGCCCGAGGTGGGCGGTGATGCCGGTCAAGGCCATGGCGGCGGCTTCGTTGTCGGTGAGCGGCTCGGGAGTGGCATAAAGCCATTCTTGATCGATAGCGGCGAACTGGGCGGCCACGCCCTGGCGGCCGAGGAGGCCCTGATTCGAGCCCCAGACGCGGTCGCCGATCTTAAAGCGGGTGGCGCCCGGGCCGAGCTTCGCGACGGTACCGGCAACGTCGCAGCCGATTACGTAGGGGAAGGAAAGCGGCATCGGGACCAGCCCGGAGCGGAGGTAGAGGTCGATGGGGTTGAGTGCGGCTGCGTGGACCTCGACGAGGACCTGTCCGGGGCCGGGCTTGGGCTGGGGAAGTTCGCCGACCTTGATGACGTCAGTGGGCCCGGTCTCGGTGATAAAAGCGGCTTTCATTTCATTCTTCTCCGGTTGTTCCAGGGCGACCTGAATCAGGTCACCTTCGACTCGCACGGGATAGGTGCCGGTTCGGGTGCGGCTCCTTGGGCTATCGATCGATCGGCCGGTCTCCAGGCTGAATCGCCAGCCGTGCCAGGTGCAGGTGACGGTCTTGTCGAAGACGATGCCGTCGCAGAGGGGTGCACCCTTATGCGGGCAGGCGTCGTCGATCGCGTAGTAGTCTCCCTCGTCGCGGAAGACGGCGATGACGCGTCCTTCGATCTCGACGGGGATGCCACGGCCCTCAGCGATCTCGCCCACGCGGGCGACAGTGTGATACATTACGGGCGCCAAGGCAATGGCCTCCTCACTGGCGATGGCATTGGCCGCAAGCCCCGTGCCTGCTCCTGCATTTACGCCGCGAACCGAGACCATAGCCATCATACTCATGGAAAAGAACCTCTGCGTATACTGCGGGTCGGCGAACGGTGTTGATTCCCGGTTTGCCGAGTCGGCAAGACAGGTGGGCCAGGCGATCGCCGGTCACGGCTTCGGCTTGGTCTACGGCGGCGGCCGGGTGGGGCTGATGGGCGTCGTCGCTGACGCGGTCCTCGAAGCTGGAGGAAGGGCAATCGGGGTCATTCCGGAGGCGATGGTGGCCAAGGAACTTGCTCACCGCGGATTGACGGAATTGAACATTGTGCGCGACATGCACGAGCGGAAAGCGATGATGGCTGACCGTTCGAGTGCGTTTCTTACGTTGCCGGGGGGGATTGGAACGTTCGAGGAGTTCTTCGAGACGCTTAGCTGGGCTACGCTTGGATTACATCAAAAGCCCATGGGAATACTTGATGTGGACGGATACTTCGGCCCTTTGTTTGCCGTTGTTGAAAAGGCGGTCGCGAACAGGTTCGCGCGAGCTGACGACCTTAATCTGGTCGTTCGGTCAACCGACGTCCACTCACTCCTTGCCAAGCTGATGGCGCGTTCGGCGCTTGGTGACCCCGGCGACCACCTCGATCATTCGCGGGCTTGAACAGCTTTTTGCCGATTCGAAAGGCCAAAGTCGAAAGCGGTCATCAGCCTAATCCTTGGTCGAGCGTTTTGTGCTTTTCGACGCGATAGCTCGCCGGTTCGACTCGGGTTGCTGTCCAGCCATTTCCGTCGAAATCCGGTCGCAACGACCAGGGATCGTCTATCGAATAGTAATACTTGCCTCCGTCGCGCGAGTAAAAGTCGAGATCCACGGGTAGGGAAACTAGCTCGTCGTCGAAGGCGACTAGAGCGATTCTCTGCTGATCCCGATCGGTCCGAACACGGTCGGTTCGGAATTGTTCGGGAGGATAGGTTTGCTGGATTCTTGACCGAAACCTGGCGAGACAATCCTGAAGCGTGGCTCGATTTACCACGCCTCCTTCCTTGTTATCTCTCAGGCACTTTCCTAACTCCGCTAACTGGTCGAATCGCAACAGGGAGAGTAGTGCAAGATCACCCTGATCATCCCGTAGTGCCTTCTCCACGTGTTCTTGGTTGATGCCGGTAATCTCTCGAACTTCGGCAAATTCGAGCAGTTTCTTCACCTTCTTGCGAAATGAGGGAGGGGCGACGAACAGACGTGCGTCAAACCGCTGGTTTCTGGCGATGGCAAAGTCGAAGTACTTGAACGAGTTTGTCGCAACGAAGAACAGGACTTTTGCTTGTTTCCATAGCTCCGCAATCCTCGGAAGCATACTTGTTGTCAGGAATCGACTATATACCTGGGTTTCGCGGTCTTCTCGCTCTCGGACGAGCTCGTCGATCTCGTCGAATAACACGACGCATCGATCCAGTTCCATGATCCGCGAGAAGATCCAGTCGGCCCTCTCGTGAACGGATTCCATACCATCTACAACGAAGGACGAAGCGTGAACTTCGAGGTAATTCCATCCAAGGGCGCCGGCGATGCACTGGACCAGTGTCGTCTTGCTCGTACCGGGCGGCCCGAACAGGATTGCAGAGCGCGAGTGATTTTCTCTCAGTAGCGGCGAGTCGGGATCTGCCTGGTCGAGCTGTCCCTGGCTCCTTATCGGGTTGACAAACAGAGCGGTGAGAACGTCCGATACCGGAGCGTTGCGTTCGGCTTCCCACGTTTCTCCTCGGTCATCCAGATCCTTCATGGCCTTACTGGGATCGGCGGGGTTGGGGAGATGCACGCCCAGTTCCCTCTCGGCTGATTCCCTCGCCCAGTGACCCACGATACGCGCGGAAAACCTGCAAGAAGGTGTAGGCACTCGCGGTCGCCCATGACTCGGCTTTCGTTCGACTCACGTGATGCCCCGAGCACCAGCCGATCGCGCCGGGACGGTCCTCGAGCTGTAGCGCGGTCTCTTCCAGATGCCGCCACGCGTTGACTAGATTCGTCCAGTACGGGCGGAACGACTCTCTGAGGCGCCGCTCGTCTCGAACCATCGCAGGTTTCAGTAGCTCGCTCAATGTCTCGAGGTCGTATGGGTAGGCGTTCCCTGCATTGGGGTAGTGAAACATGGCTTGATAGCGTGGCCAGGTACCTAGCTTGGTTTGTGCCCCAAAGAAGACCTGCAGGGCAGCCCGAACCAGATCGAGGGTCTCGGATGAGAGCCAGCGGCCAGTCCGTTTCAAGATAATGCAGAGGGCCCAGGCAAGTTGGTGCCCGTCGAAGCGATCCGATCCCGCGACACTCAAACCGATCTGTTTGTTGAGCATTTGAAGGGACCAGAGATCGACAATCTCAAGTTTCGATTTGAGGTCTTGAACGGGCGGATCTGAATCGAACACCGCTTTGTAGCACGTGAGGCACTCGAGCCGCCCAGTAAGTGTGGTAAGGGTTCGGCGGGTACTCAAAGTTGGTTCGTTTTTTCGGTTCGAGCGGATGCTCATGAACTGCTTGACGGCCGGGCGAGCTGGTGACTTCGCCCCAGATGTTCTCGATCAGGACCTCCACTTTCTTTCGATTTTCGCTCTTCACGAGAAGTTCGCGCGGCCCGTGCGAGAGTACAAGCGGCAGGGTTCTTGCTCGACAGTAGACCTCGGCCGCCCCATCGCTCTTCCAGTCGGGAGCTTCAAGCGCCGCCTCCACAAAGTCATGACGGACAGCCTTGAACTGTTGTGAGTTGTCGCCCGCCATGATGAGCGACTCTAGGCACGTCGCCGTCGTCGAGATTTGCGCAAGCTTTCGCGTCTGGTCCGCCGGTTCGCCGAGCATCAGACAGAACCAACATTTGTCGCGAACGTGAAAAGCCCAGACGCTCTCGCCGTGTCGCCGCACATACGATCGAAGGTCGCGACGTACGGTTCTCAGTTCGTCGAACGGGATCGTCAATTTATCGGTTGCCACTTTCGCCGACCTTCCTTCCCGAACGATGCCGTTCGACGTTCTTGCGTTCCTTCTCCTTTACTGCCTCGTCCAGCGAGACTCCCACCACGTTCGAAATGTGAACCAGGTAAAGAAGCACATCTGCGAGCTCATCAGACACCGAACTGCCTTGAGGCTCATGGCGTTTTAGCCCTACGATTCCTCGAACTGCTCGGGCGAGTTCCCCGACCTCCTCTACCAGCAACAGTAGCGAATCCCTGGGGCTTTCCGAATCGTAACCACGTTCCACCGCCGCGCGGCGATAGTAGGCCTGTAGAGCGGCAATCGCTCCTGTGGGAGGCGGACGGTTCTCCCGAGCAAGTTCAGCTATAACTGCTTCGGGTGAGGCCGTCGTCCGCACAAACCCTCCAAGTGCGATGTCGGACGGAGCTTCCCTCCCAAACACCGGAATGCCCGCCGCCAGGGCAAAACCAACCTCCAGGGCAGCGCTCGCCCCCAGATAACCCCCGGGAGAGTGCAGCCACAGGAAGTTCGCATCCAGGATCGCCGCAATATGGCTTCGCTCAATGTCATTTGGCGTTTTGTCGAGCTCGTCCTGCGTATAGGCGAATCCATCCTTCTGGCCGATGAACTCCAGAGACTGCGGAGAAAGAATCTTGCAGTTCAGCCGCTCGAATGCCTTGAAATCGGCCTTCAACCACTCGAGCTCGCGCTTGAAACTCCCAGACAATACAACTCGCAGACCGCGCTCGATTTGGTTAGCTCCTCGAGCTTGGGAACCGCCATCCGGTTTGTGATTTGAACCCATCGTGGCCTTCTGCTAAATGTCCAACACAGGCTGGACCTTCCCAAATCTACGAAGGACGAGCCGAGCCCCGCTCCGGATCGATCCATCGGTGCCGTTGGTCATCGCGTTGGCGCCGTCCACACCTGCACAATCTGACGGCGATCCACGTCATTATCACACTAGCGTCTGCGGCACCCATCTTCCAGAGATTATCATGGTGTACGTTGCAAGCCTACCAGGAACAATGCGCAATGTAGCGGCGCTCGAAGGGGTCGCGGAACACCACTGAGGCCGCCTGGTTTGATGACCGGGAATTCGCTCAATCGTGCTCCGAGAATTCAATTCAGCCACCGGCAAATTCGGGACGCGTGCGAGTCGTCGCCGATTGTGACATGCTCGGCCTTGATTGCATAAATTAGAGAATTAGCCATTCTTCTAAATAAATTGCCGACACGAGCGAATCGACTAAGCATGATGGCAATCAATGCAGTTTTCAAGGCACTCGCAGACCCGACTCGGCGGGAGATCCTGCGGCTTTTGTCGCGGGGTGAGCTCACTGCGGGGGAGCTTGCGTCGTCATTTGATATGACCAAGCCGTCGATGTCTCACCATTTTGCCGTGCTCAAGGAGGCAGACCTGATCTATAGCCGGCGAGACGGGCAACAGATTTACTACTCATTGAACACCACCGTGCTCGAGGATGTGCTGACCCGGTTGTGGGACCATCTGGGACTCAAGAATTCGAAAGGAACCGGCGAGAGATGACGCGCGTTTACTGGGCTGGCTCGATCTTGCTCGTGGCACTCGCGGCCGGAGCGGCGGCTTGGCTTGCGCCACATTGCCCGACCAGATTCCGACGCACTGGAATATCCGCAATGAAGTCGATGGTTACGGCGGAAAATGGACGTTGTTCCTCATGCCGATCATCATGGCAGCCTTGCTCGTGCTCTTCTATTTCCTGCCGGCGCTTTCGCCCAGGTCGTTCTCGGTGAATTCGTTCAAGCCGACGTATCTGTATATCATGGTGCTCGTTGTGGGGCTCTTCGCCTACATACAAGGAGTGTTGCTTTATACGGTACAACAAAGCGTGGCCAAAGGGCCTCCCGTGCCGTTCGGTCAGATATTCATCGCGGGCATGTTGCTCTTCTTCGGCCTGCTTGGCAACGTGTTGGGGAAAGTGCGCAAGAACTTCTATATGGGAATCCGTGTGCCATGGACGCTCGCGAGCGACCGGGTCTGGAACGACACGCACCGCATGGCAGGCAGGCTGTGGGTTGTTGCTGGTTTCGTGGGATTCGGATTGGTCATCCTGGGTGTGCCAATCTTTATCCCGATTATCTTGCTGATTGTCGCGGCATTCACTCCAATCGTGTATTCATTTTTTCATTACAAGTCGCTCGAACGCCGGGGGGCGTTGTGAACGCGATGGGAGGGGCCGGCGCGATCACCGCCCCTCGTCTAGCCAGCAGGCGATCTCGTCGGGGGAAGGGATGGCTTGGTCCATGCGGAGCATGGGCGATGCCCCCGCCAGAGCGTACGCCGCCTTGGGCCAGCTTGATTCGATCGCGGCGACGTTGCGATAGAGCCAGATCTGGGACGGCGCGCAAGGCGCTGCGGCCGCCTTCACGCTGCCGAACTGCTCCAGGCCGGGAAGATCGATCGAGGCCGGCCATTCGTCGGCCTTTCGCTGCTGGGGCATGCCGGAGAGCTCGATGACGGTGCGCGATAGGCCATCGAGCATCGGACGTGCGACCAGAGCCTGGTAGCCGGCATCATCCTGGGCGACCAGGTGTACCAGGTCGACGTCGGACTGGCTCTTGGCCCAGGCGACGACCGTCGCCAGGTCTTGCATCTGGTCGGCGGCTGCGACCGGGTTATATGTCTCGAAGTGGGCCAAAGTGGGGCGGTGCGGCGTGGGATTGCGGGGATCCAGCGACTCGCCGACGAACAGCGGGTCAAACGCGACGACGGCGTGGCCGCGCGCCAGCAGCGAGCGGGCAAGGTCGCTGAGCTTGCCCGAGCCGTCGTCGAGAGCCGCCTTTCCACGGGAATGGGCCAGTATCGTCAGGCGGTTCTTGAACTGCCGCGGCGTGATCTTGACCACGGGGATCGCGTCGCCCTTCAACTTGCGGCCGACGGTCAAGTGCTCGATTGCGCAGTCGTCGCGCGAAATGGTGCGGACCTCTCGCTCGACAATCGAATCATATGCCGGCTGCTCGATTCCCGTGCGGATTTTCAAGCTGGTTTCCAGCAAGCGGCGTGAGGCCTCCCAGCGCGCGGGGTCTGAGCCGGGGGCGAGGTCGGCGAGCATGTGGCTCAGGCTGGCGATCAGATCGTTCTCGAGCTGCTCGGGTGTCTTGCGGAGAGTCGGCGCAGGGTGGCCTGGGCCGAAGGTCCAGAGGTCCTCGGGCTTCTCGAGCTTCTGGTCGCCCTCCCTGGTTCTGGCCGGGTCATCGATGCGGAAGAGCCAGTGGCTCATGGCCGCGTACACGGCGTTACGGCTCGTTTGATTGTAGTTATGAGGAAAGTCGAAGATCTGGGCACTCACGCGATCAGGCGAGCCGATCAACGAATAAACACCTCGGATCGCGGGAAAGACGCGATCCATGGTGCGGCGAGTCCAGTCGCCGGTGGCCCCGACCAGGACCAGGGGACGGGGAGCGGTGAGTGCGGCGAACTCGATGTTGTCGGTGCCGTGGCGGAGGCCGGCGGCGTTTTCACAGACGCATCCGCCCTGGAAGTAATCCGAGACCATGACCACCGGTGCCGAAACGGTGACCCGGTCATCCAGCGCCGTGAGCAGGAATGTCTGGGTGCCGCCGCCTGATTCGCCGGTGCAGCCGATGCGGGCGGTGTCGACGTCGGGAAGGGAGGTGAGCCAGTCGAGCACGCGGATGCTGTTCCACGTCTGAAGGGTCGGCAGGCTCAGCCCCCAGTGTCTCAAGCGGTCATTCAAGAACGCGTGAGGAAACGGCTTGCTGTCGTTATAACCGACCATGTCGTACATGAAGACGACGCAGCCGAGCTTGGCCCAGCGAATGCAGCGGGGCTGCACTTCGGCGTTCACGCGGCCGTCAGACCAGTGACCGTGGGGGCAGAGCATTCCGGGAATCTTGCCGGTGGCTTTCGCCGGGCGGTAGAGATTGCCGCTCAATGTGAACCCCGGCGCAGGTCTCGAGCACCACCTTTTCGATCGTGTAGTCGCCACGTTCGAGCTTGCCCGTGATCCTGGGGTTGAGCGGGGTCTTTGGAAACATTGGCCAGAGCCCCAATGTGACCAGCATCTGCTCCCGAAGGTGTAGGGCGCGGTCGCGCCAGGCGGCTGCGGAGGCGGGTGCTTGAAAATCGACGCCTTCATTGTTGGTTCGGGAATGGGTTCGGCGAGTGTCTTGACTGGGCTCGATCGAATCGAGGCGGCCGCGGACCAGGTCGATTGAGGGCGGGGCGGTCGCGCCTTGGCTGGCAGAAATCCAGAGCAGGGCAGGGGCCGGCGCCTGAGCGTCCTTGGTCTTGGGGGCCTTGCTCGAGATGAGTAGCTTGAGGGGGTGGTTTTTGGCGAGATCGATCTTGCCCAGCGGTTGCCAGCGTGGGGTCGAGTCACCCGTCTTGTGCTCAATTTTGAGATTGATGGTTCCGGCGCCGGGCTCGAACCGCCAGACGTCTGTGGCCGGCGCCCAGACCGAGAACAGGGCTTCACCTGAGAATCCCGGATCGACGCCGGCGGCGAGACGATTGAAATCGCTGGCGGTGTAAATGACGCCCCTGGCCGGCTCGGGTGCCGCAGCCATAGCTGCGAGGGGAACAAGCAGCACCAGGCACGCCGCCGCAGCCGACGAGGCGCCCTTCGGGGTGACAGTTGAACGATGCCGGGATTTCACGGTTGGGCTCCCTAACTTGGAGAGTGGGCGAGGCCGACGGCCGGGGCGGGCTCATCAGAAGAGTGACAAGGCGCACCACTTATCCTACAGGCTGGCGATCAAACTGCCAGAACGTCGGCGGGGTGGACGCATTTCAAGAGGGATTCGATCGACACCGGTCCGCTGGCGGGGAACAGGCAGTAGCACGGGTGGGGCCTGGTTCCGTCGATGATGATCTGGCGGTGGTTGGCCTGGCGAAAGCCTTCTTCGCAAGCTTGATGGCCCGTGATGAAAAAGTCGGCGTCGATCATCGCGGCGAAGCGGTCGGCCGTTTCGGTTGACGTGTCACGGCCCCAGGTGAGGGCGTAGATCGTGCCTCGCCGTTTCATGGCGGGCTCGGGCCAACGGTCGGCTTTGAGGATATCAAGATCGAGCGTATCCAGGTCCGGTGCATCGGGAATGGTGTGGCAGATGTAGACGCGATTCGGGGTGCGGATAGCCAGGGGCAGCGCGGCGAAGAGGGTCTTGTAGGCTTCATAAATCTCGGCAGCCGCTTCGCCATAGGCCGTGGTGATGCCTTGCAGAAACTTGGCATTCAAGGTTTCGCCGTCCTTGCCGATCGTGCGGCCGGTCAGCTCGGAGAGCTCGTGGTTGCCCAGGATGAGATGCGCGCGGTGGGGGTACTGGCATTTGAGCGCAGCAACGACGTCGAGGAGCTGGTGCGAGCGGTCGCCGCCGTCGCCGGGATAGGAGGCGGGGCCGTGAATCAGCTCTTGAAGGACGAGGTGCCGCCTGGGGTGCTGGTCGAGGGCCGCAGCAACGAGTACTGTCTTGAACGTGTGAAGGTTTCCATGGAGGTCGCCGACGACGAGCACGTCGGACGCTTCTTCGAGCGAGATGATGGAACCGGAGCGACCGGGCGTGTTGCGAAACAATTCGGTCGCGCGGCGGATTGTCGAGAGGACTTTGCGTGGGTCGGGCATGAATCGTGCTCGGTTGGTCAGTCGCGCGGAGTGGCCGCCGGCCTGGAGAGTGCGAGGCTTGCGAGGCGGAAGGAAGCTCCCGTTCACCAGTTCGCTTCGAGTGCGGTTTCCCAGTGTTCGTACAGGGTTTCGAGTTTGATCTTGAGATCGCGATGGCGATCCTGGGTGCCGACGGCCTTGACCGGGTCTCGCCAGGTCGAGGGCTGGCCGAGCTTGTCCTCGAGCTCGGCGACGGCCAGCTCCAGCTCGCCGATCTCGCGCTCGATCTCGGCGGCCTTGCGGTAGGAGAACTTCCGCTTGGTCTTTTCCCGGCCCGGAGTCGTTGGCTGCTGCGACTGCGGCGTGGGCGAGGTCAAGGTGGCCGGGCGTGGCGAAGGCGAGTCCAGGGCGAGCTCCCTTTCTCGCGCGATCATGTGCTGGTACGTATCGTAGTCACCCTCGATCAGCCGGGTCCGGCCGTCGGCCATGGCGAGCAGCCGGTCGACGACCTGATTGAGAAAGTACCGGTCGTGGGTCACGACGAGCACCGTCCCTTCAAATTCGTTGATGGAACGCTCGAGGGCTTCACGAGACCAGATATCGAGGTGGTTGGTCGGCTCGTCCATGACCAGGAGGTTGGCCGACGTGGCGCAGAGCCGGGCCAGTGCGGCCTTGGCCTTTTCGCCGCCGGAGAGCTGGCCCACGGTTTGAAACGCGAGGTCGCCTTTCAAGCCGAACCGGGCGAGCAGGTCACGCACATCCTTTTCCACCCATTCGGGATCGTCTTCGGGCCAGACGGCGCGGACCACTTTGGTATCAGGGTCAAGCGAGCGCAGGCCCTGGTCGTGGTAGCCGACCTGGACTTTATGTCCGAGCTTCGACTCGCCGGCGTCGGCCTTCTCGCGACCGATCAGGGTCTTGATCAGGGTGGTCTTGCCGGCGCCGTTGGGGCCGATCACGCCGATGCATTCGCCCCGGCCGACCGTCAGGTTCAAGTCGCGGAAGAGGGGGGAGGCGTAGCTTTTCGCGAGGCGCCGGGCTTCGATCACGATATCGCCGGACCGCTCGACCTCATCGAACCCCATGACGGGGCCGACGACGTCGCGCATCGTGTCGACGCGTTCTCGCTCCAGCCGCTCGAGCTTGCGCTCGCGGTCGGTGCACTGCTTGGCCCGCTGCCCGGCGCCGTACTTGCGAATGTAGGCTTCCAGGTCGGCGGCCTTCTCGTCCTGGCGGGAAGCCTGTCGCTCGAGGACCTTGGCCTTCATCGGCGCGCAGCTTCCAGTACTGACTGTAGTTTCCGGGATAGACGGTGATCCGTCCGAAGTGCATCTCCCAGACCTTGTTGATCACCTTGTCCAGGAAATAGCGGTCGTGACTGACGACGATCATGGCCACGGGCTGGCGCGCCAGGTAGTTTTCAAGCCATTCGGTTGTGGCGATATCGAGATGGTTGGATGGTTCATCCAGGAGCATGAGGTCCGGGCTTTCGAGCAGCAGCTTGGCGAGTGAGAGCCGCGACTGCTGGCCGCCGGAGAAGGTTGTCGCCGGCCGATTGAACTCGGCGGGGCCAAAGCCGAGGCCGCTGAGCACTTCTTCGACCCGGTGATCGATGGTGTAGGCGTCCTGGTGCTCGATCTGGCGGTGGAGCTGGTCGTAGCGGCGCTGTGCCGCGTTCGAGGTCGGCGGCATCCTCGGCCTCGCGCCATTTCCTGGGCGGCTGCTTCGAGCTCATGCTGGAGGTCAAGCAGGGAAGCCAGCCCGGATTTGGCGACCTCGATCAAGGTCTGTTCGGGACTGAAGGTGATCTCTTGCCGCAGCAGACTCACTCGGATTCCGGGGCGGACGAATAGGTTGCCGTAATCGGCTTGATCGAGGCCGGCCAGGATCTGCATGAGCGTTGTCTTGCCGGCGCCGTTGGGCCCGACCAGCCCGACGCGGTCGCCGGCGCGGACTTCGAATTCCAGCTCGCTGAAAATCGGATCGCCGGAGAACTGGCGGCCCAGTCCTTGAGCGGAAATGAGGATCATTTATGAAGATCGCAGGATTCTGCCCGGGATCCGCCCCTTCGCGGAGCGAAGGGCGACACTGGGATGAAGGTCAGTTGAGTGTCGATTGTCGCAGATCGGGTTCGAACTCGGCAAGCTCGTAGCTACAACGCCCGCTCCAGCCTCTCGAGTTGGGATGGAGTCGGAGCGGGTGATCGGCGATAATCTCGATAGAACTGTAAGGGAGGTGCTCGATGGCAACTGCCGAGATGCTCGAACTGATGACGGCCGAGCAATTTCGCCAGCGGCCTGACCCTGGATATCCGGAAGAGCTGGTACGGGGGAGGATCGTCGCCATGTCGGTGCCCGATCGACGGCATGGTTATGTCTGCGGCAGGGCTGTCCTACTTTTGGGAAGCTTTCTCGACGGCCACGACCTCGGCCGCGTGATGAGCAACGACTCGAGTGTGGTCATCGATCAGGATCCCGACACCGTGCGAGGAGCGGATGTTGCCTATTACAGCTACGCCCGGCTCCCCAAGGGCCCAGTGCCGGCGGGCTACGGGCCCGAGCTGCCGGAACTGGTGGTCGAGGTTCGCTCGGAGAATGATCGTTGGCCCGAGATCCTTGAGGAGGTATCGGAGTACTTGAACGCCGGCGTACTGGTCGTCGTCGTCCTTGACCCCGAACCTCGGGTCGCGCACGTTTTCCGCGCCGCAGGTCCGCCGAGGAGGCTTGGAGCGGACGATGAACTGACGTTTCCCGATCTCCTGCACGGATTCAGCGTTCGCGTGGGACGATTCTTCGAGTAGGGTTGCCGCGTTAGCTGGGCGGCAGGATATGCTGTCCCAGCCAGAGAAGCATGCGCTCCATGTTGTCTCGCAAGTAGCGCAGGGAGTGCGTGCCCTTGGGGTCGCGATCAAGTGTCACGGCAATTCCCCTGGTGGACGCGGTCCAGGCGAACGACTCGACCTGGGCGTCGAAATTGAAGTTGTCACGTCCGCCGTAGCTGGCGTAGATGGCGAGCTGGCCGGGCTGGAGATCCGATGCGAGCAGCCTGTCCGCGGGGTTTGTCTGGGCGAGCTCAGGGAGGATATCACCGTCACCGAAAACGGGAGCCATGAACCGTTTGGCGCGTATCCGATATAGACCATGATAGTACTTCCCGATCACGGCATCGGGATCATAGCGGTCATTCCAGCGGTAGGTCGCGGGGTCAAAGTTGTCAAAATAGTATCCCTCGGAGTTGAAGTAGCGGAGGTTGAGCGAGCCGGCGAGGGTGGCGACCGCACCGAAGTAGTCGTGATGGCCGATCGCGATGCTCACGGCGCCATATCCCCCCGCCGAGATTCCGATCAATGCGTGCGCTTCACGCTCGGGGCGGATTGAGAAATTCGCCGTCAGGAAGGGAATCACTTCCTGGATGATGTGGTCTTCGAAGCGGCCGTTGCGGCTGTTGATGAAGAGGGAATGCTCTTTTCTGTGGAGCGGCCCCGGCGTGCCGAAAATTCCGTCGGGGGCCGCGACGACGACCGGTGGGCATTGTCCTGCCAGGATCAGCCGGTCGAGGGTGGTGAGCAGGTCTGAGTGGGTGAAGTAATTCTCATCGAAGCCGGCCATGTGACAGAACAGGACCAGCGGATACGCATGGCGGGGGTCGTATCCCGGCGGTAAATAGACGCAGAGGTCTCGCCGCATTCCGAGGATCGGCGAAAAGATGCGGCGGTCAACTCCGTGCTTGTTCGTGAAATTGACCAGCGAGCCCTGGAGCCGCTGTTCGAGGCGGCGGCTCGAGAGATCCCAAGCCTGAGCTCGTACGGCCGAGACCATCGCGATCCAGATCCAGACCGCGATGACCGGCCGTGTCAACCATCTGGTCAAGGACGAGCTCCTCTCAATCGTAAGCGCTGCTCTTGGCATTTTCTGTGAGCAATATCGGATGCACCATTGCATGAGAAGCAATGCTTGTGAGGCAATTCAGGGGTATTTGCTCGGGACTATTCGATCGTGCCGATCGCGCGGGTCGAGTGGATTTTTCCGTTACCGATCTTCGTCGAACGTGCGTTTTTTTCTGAGCAGATGGTGATAGTGCTGAGCGAAGCGATGGGCTTCATCGCGAACGTACTGGAGCAGCCGGAGAGCGAAGGACCGGCGGGAGAGCACCAGGGGGTCGGAGCATCCTTGCACGAAGATTTGCTCTTCGCGTTTGGCCAGGGCGATCACGGTCGGCGGCACGACCCGGAGCGACTCGAAAGCGGCGAGCGCGGAACTGAGCTGGCCCTTGCCGCCGTCGATGAGCCAGATGTCCGGGAAGCGGCTCATCGCGTTCTTGAAGGCCCTGGATCCTGCGCGCCACGACCTCGCGGATGGCCGCGAAGTCGTCGATTCCTTCCACGCTCTTGATCTGGTACTTGCGATAGCCGGGCTTGAAGGGCAAGCCATCGACGAACCGCACCAGCGACCCGACCATCTCGTTGCCGCCCAGATGGGCAATATCGACGCCATCGATCGTGCGCGGCGCCGAGTCGAGCTTCAGCACCCGTTTCAACCCCAGCAGGCCCTTGCGCGGGTCGACGTAAAACACCTCGGGCTGAGCATGCCTGGCGAGGTTGCCCCGCAAGCTGAGTTTTTCCAGCGATTTGATCTCGTCGCGCAGCCGGGCCGCTTTCTCGTAAAGAAGCTGCTTGCTAGCTGCAAGCATTTCGTCGTTCAATTCCTTGAGCAGGACATCTTTCTTGCCGTCCAAAAACATCTGGAGCCGGTGGATGCCGGCCCGGTAGGTCTCGCGATCGATGCGCAGGTTACAGGGGGCAGTGCATTGACCGATCGAGGCGAGCAGGCAGGGGCGAAACCAGCGCCAGCGCGGGTCGTCTTCCTCGATATCAAGAGTGCAGGTGCGAAACTTGAAGATCGCGCTGGAGCACCTGGATCGCGCCGCGCAGGGTTTTGGCACGAGGAAACGGGCCGTAGAGCTTCACGCCGTGGTCGCGCGGCTCGCGCGTGAAGCTCACCCGGGGAAAGTCTTCGCCGGTGGTGATCTCCAGATAGGGGAACGTCTTGTCGTCCTTGAGGACCCGGTTGTACTTGGGCTGGATGTCCTTGACCAGACGGGCCTCGTACAAGAGGGCATCGACCTCGCTGTCGGCGGGCAGGAACTCGATGTCCGAGACCTCGGAGATCCAGTCGCAGATCCGGCGATCGGCCGTGGCGGTTTTCTGGAAATACGAGCTGGCCCGACTGCGCAGATTCTTGGCCTTGCCGATATAGATCACCCGTCCCTGGGCGTCCTTCATCAAGTAGAGGCCCGGCGTGGTGGGGAACTGCTTCGCCTTCTCGGCCGGGGAAAGAACCGGCGATGGAGTTTCCGACATGCAGCCCCCGAGGACAAGGGTCAGGGCCGGGTCCCCGGCATCGATCGGGGCCGCCCTGGTGGTATTTTTCGCTCAGGCGAGGCGATTGGTCAAGGCGTGATGACGTGCGAGCACGCGAGCCTGGCCGACGGACCGCGGCGGCCGCGCGGTCCGAATGTGAAGATCGGGAAGGATTTAACTCTGGCGGCACGCGGTAACTTGGTCTAAGCTGCGTGTGAACAGGCGGTCCCACGCCGGGATCGGCATACGAACCACTTCGAGGCGAGTCGCGATGAAGATTGTGATTCTGGATGGACGGCCGATGTTCGCGGACCGCGCGGGTTGGTCGGGTTTGGACCGTTTTGGCGAGCGTCGAGCTCCATCTGGCCAGCTCTGCGGAAGAGGTCCCCGCGCGAGCGAGCGGCGCCGAGATTCTGATCACGAACAAGTCACCGATCCGAGCGGAATTGATCGCCGGTTCCGAAGTGCTGCGATTCATCTCGGTGACGGCCACCGGCTTTGACTGTGTGGATATCGCGGCCGCGCGCAAGCGAGGGATTCCGGTCTCAAACGTGCCGATTTACGGAACGCGGTCGGTCGGCCAGTATGTCTTTGCGCTGGTGCTGGAGCTTTGTCACCACGTGAGCCTCCACGACGAGGCCGTCCGTGCGGCTGAGTGGACGAACCAACCGGACTTCTCGATCCGGAAGACGCCACTCATCGAGCTGGCCGGTAAGACGATGGGGATTGTCGGGCTGGGGCGGATCGGCGAATGCACAGCCGAGCTCGCCCACGCGTTCGGCATGAAGATCCTGGCTCACGATTCGTTTCACAGGCCGCTCGGGCCGGCGCTTTCCGTGGAATGGTGCGAGCTCGACGACCTGTTTGCGCGATCCGACGTGATCAGCCTTCATTGCCCGCTGACGCCGAAAACGGCCGGGCTCGTTAATCGTGCCCGGCTAGAAAAGATGAAGTCGAGCGGGTTCTTGATCAATACGGCGCGCGGGCCGCTGGTCGTCGATGCCGACCTGGCGGGGGCGCTCGAAGACGGAATCCTCGCCGGCGCGGCCGTGGACGTGGTATCGGTCGAGCCGATACGACCCGATAACCCCTTGCTCAAAGCACCCCGCTGCATCATCACGCCGCACATCGCCTGGGCGACCGCCGAAGCGCGGGGCAGGCTGATGGAGTCAACGATTGCGAACGTGGCGGCGTTCCTCTCGGGAGAGCCGACGAACGTCGTGAACTGATCTACCGCGTTTCGCGCACGAGTGTCGCGGTCTGGATCCGGCTGGGGATCTTGGTCGCGTGCGGGTCGTTGTCGTAGGCGATCACGATCTTGACCGAGGTTCGCCCGGCAGTCTTCTCGACGCCCAGGACCGCCAGTCCCTCGGCCTTCATCGCAACCTCGAACGTTGCTACTTTGCGTGCGCTTGTGGGCTCGCCATCGGCGACGAACCAGAGGGTGTTGCCGTGGAAGGCGTTTTCCTCGTCCTCGGATGCCGTGATGACGAGTGATCCCGCGAGCGCCGGTACGTATTCGAGCGAGGTCAGCTCGGAGGGCAATCCTTCGACCGGGTCTGCCGTGAAGGAGAACGCAGGCTTGAGCTCGAGCTCTGCGTCCGGCGACGGTGTGCTCGTGATATCGCACTGGAAGACTCGGACCTTGTCCGTGGGTGCTCGCAAGCCGACGAGCAGCTCGCGCTCGAGCGCACCGCCGGAGCTCTTCGACTCGCGAAGCGCAAGGCCTTCCACTTTTCGCTTGCCCACGGCGCCGGCGGGGAGGCCCTCGTGCTTCAGATTGGCCTCGAGTGAGCCAGCGATGTGCCAGCTCACGATCGACGCGTCGTCGATGGCCGGCGAATCACCCTCGCTCATGCGAAATCGCAGGAGCACGCTCTTGGCCGCTCGTTCTTCATCGCTCTTGCCGACGTGCGCGCCGATCAAGTAAAAGTTTCCCTCGCCGTCGCGCGCCATCCCTTCCCATTTCGGGCCGCCCAGCGACGAAGCAACGGGGAACTTCCCGGAGGTGATCGGCTCGCCGAGAACTCGCCCGGTGGCGGCCTCGACGACGAACAGCGCCGGATGCTTGTCGTGCGCCACCAGGAGCCTGTGTCCGTCACCGATCGGCTCGACGCCGGACGGTTCGATCACGCGGTCGACCTTGCCGCCGACCAGGAGCGGCACGGGCACGCTCGCGAACTCGAGACGGAGGTCTTGGGCCAAGGTCGCCGACGACGGGAGGCCAAAAGCGCTGATGACGAGTAGTGCGCGGTGCAGCGTGACGAGACGACGAGTCATATCAGTGTCCTCAATGACCGGATGGTAAGATGTAAACAGTTGCGGATGCCGTGGGTGTCGGGCCAGAGCTCGGCCACTAGCTTCAGCGAAGGTCAAAAGCGAACTCCGTCTGTTCGGCGGAAACTTCGGCTTCGAGCTTCGATGTCGTCGGGGTCGTGTACTTTTTCGGCACGGGTCCGGGCTTGGCTTTGGGGTTGAGATTGGTGAAGTACACGCGATGGTGGCCGGGGATCACGCCATCCCCTTCCTTGTTCGTGGTAAGCACGAATGTTCCATCGGATTGCAGTTTGCCGCCGGCCGCCCGTCCGTAATCGTCGGGCTCGAACCGGATCGTTCCGGTTGTCAATGGTTGACCCTTGAATGTCACTTTCCCCTTGACGGGAACAAGAGTTGGCATGGTTCCCGCGCCTCTGGCGCCGCAACCTGCGCAGGATCCGATAAGGACCAAAGCCGCGATCGGCAGCGTGAAAGCATGGCGTGAAAACAGTGGCCTTTTGACTGTAGATGACATCGGGGCACCTCTCAGGATAAGAGAAGCCGTGTGCGCCGATCGGGCTGGACCGTCGCACACGGCAATTTTTGGAACGCATCGGGGCGGCATGATGCGGCCCCCCGGCTCAATACTGATCCGCGCTGATCACCTCGCCCCCGGCAATCGTACCCAGGGCTCGCCAGGTGACTGCAGAGACGGAGTTCTTGACGAAATGCACGCTTCCATCGGCGAAGACCGCATTGACGCCGCTGGGGTGGTAGCTGCTGGCGCTGAGCGACATGTACGTCGGGCCGCCGTCGTTCTCGTCAACGGCATCCCAGTCCATTTGCAAGTTCTGCCCGGCGTTGGTGAAACCAACGGCGCGGCTGACGGCCGTCACTGACCCATTTGGGGGCATTGCGGTGGTGAAACCCGAGTAGTACACACCACCATTGCACCAGCGGGTATGTCCGACCGGGCCGCCCGCTTTCACCTTCCCCGTTTTCGTGCCGCAGGCCGCGATCACGGAAGCCAGATCGATAGCCGAATTAGGCCCGGGCAGCGGGATATTGGTCGGGGTCCAGGTTCCGATATCGGAGGTGGACGGGCCCGCTGGCGAATTGTAGCAGCTTCTCATCTGGGCGTGACCGATATATCCCTCCGAAACCATGAGCGTGTTGCTCGTTCCGTCGGTCACAGACGCGATTCGGCGCGACCAGTTCGGTCCAAACAGCGACCGGTTCATGGGTCCGACGCTGTTGGTGGTGCCCCAGTTGACCGACCAGACGTACCAGTCGCCATCGCAAGTGCCATAGCTCGTGGTCGCATCGCCCGTGCCGCCCAGCGTTGCGTCGTCGATGTGGCTGCCCGTGTCGCTGGGGCAGAAGAGAAACGACAGCGGAGTGTAGGTGAGCGTCGTGTTCGACGGATCGCTGTAGGTGTTGTCGAAATTGATGGCGTTATAGAACGAAGTCTGCTCGAAAAACGGACACGCACGGGCAAAGGCGCTCCATGACGACTGGAACGACCACGTAGCCGTGCGCTCCGGTGATCGCAGGAATCAAAATCGTCGTCATCGGGAACGTGCCGTTGGAGCTTTCATAGTTCATCAAAGCCAGGCCAATTTGCTTGAGGTTGTTGGTGCACTGGGCGCGACGCGCGGCCTCGCGCGGCAGATTGCACGGCTGGTAGCAAAAGTGCGATGAGTACGGCGATGATCGCAATGACAACCAGCAACTCGATCAGCGTGAATCCAGCAGCCGAACGACGGCTCGGACGGGTGTGATGCATCGGGTCCACTCCATGATTGATGAGAGAGCGATTTCGTAATCGCACAACTTGGAGGGACAGTGTGAACGATGACCGTGCGCGAAGATTGAAGATCGTGTAAAGATTCAATGAATCATTCGCATCCATGCACTTTGACGTTTAGTTCCTTCGGGGATCTCGGCCTGCGCATCAGCCCTGGGCACCGGCCCGGTTGGATGGTACGCAAATGTAAGCCCTGACGTGGGATTCACGTCGAGGACCGTCGCGGTGAGGTGTGCGTCGGCATCGCGGTGATCGCCGGGCCGGCGGCTGTTTGGCGGCGCAAGTGGACAGTCGGAATCGGATATCCGGGACCGCGTTCGCAATCGTGAATGGGTGATGGTGGCGGCTGGACAAATACGACCAGGTGCGCCTGTTCGTGTCGACCGCGCTCAGTGCGGAAGAACGCTCATCGCGACCCTCTCCGGGCGGGAGAGGGCGCGATGAATCGTGGCGTCCGATTTCTCAACCTATCGAGGCCGCCGGCTCACTTGCCGGTCTTCGCCTTCTTCGCTGCCATCGGGCCGCCGGGAAGTCTGGCATCGACGGTCACGCCGGTTTTCGAGATGGTTGCGACGGCGTTGCTGCCGGCCGCGCCGTTGTTGGCACCGTCGATCAAGCGGCCCTCGGCGTCTTGCAGACCGCTCGGGCTGGTTCCCTGAACGATCAACTCCAACTTCGTGAGCTTCAGCGGCGATTTCAGGGTCAGGGTCACTACGTCGGAGCTGTAGGCCGCCGACTTGATCTTCACGAGGTTCTTCTTCTTGGGGATGAACTGGCCTGCTTTGTTGGCCACGATCAGCTCGTAGAGCGCTGTGCTCTTGGCCTGGCTCGCATTGAGGGCGCCGCTCCAGTCGACTTCGATCTGTTTCACCTGGTGTTTTGCGTTGGTGACGAGCTTGATCGACTCGAGCGTGACGAGAGGCGGCGGCGGAGGTGGCTGATTGGGCGACTGAATCACGAGCGTCGCCTGGGACTGGCTACCCAGTGTGGTGTTGGTTCCGGGGCTGCTCAAGGCGATGGTGACTGTCACTGGTGTTGGCAGCGCGCCTGTGTTGATGACCGGAATCATGACCATGAGGCTGGACTGCCCGGCGGCGAAGCTCAACGACTGGCTGACCGGTGTGTAATTGACGCCAGGTACGGCAGTGCCGGTCGTCGTCGCGATATGGACCGTGATCGCCCCGGTGTATCCGCCGGTGCGCACCACCTGGACCGCGGCTACTCCGGCAGTTTCATTGACGGTCACGGTGCCGGTCGCAAATGCGACCTGGGCGGGCGTGGTGACGGTCACCGGGTTGGTGGTGACGCCGGTCAAACCGGTGCTGCTGACGGACAGGGCCACGGCTCCGTTGGTCTCGGTGAGCATCAAGCCGCTGAAGCTGACTTCGCCGTTGGTGGCGGCGATGGAGGTCGTGCCGGTGAGGGTCGCGCCCGATCCGGCTGGTGCGGACACAATGATCTGGCCGGTGTAGGGGGTGGCGATGTTCGAGTAGGCGTCTTCGGCGGCGACGATGAACCCGAAGGCGGAGCCCGCGGTGATGACCGATGGTGGCTGCGAGATGATCACGAGATGTGTCGCCGGTGCCGGAGTGACCGTGATCGGTCCGGTCGTGACGGAGGAGAGCCCGGTGGCGCTGGCCTGCAAGGTAAGCCCGGATTCGGCGATCTCGGTGGAGATGAAGGCGTGGAAATTGGCAACTCCGCCGACGGCGGCTTACCGTGAGTGCAGCGGGCGGGCCCAGGGTAGCATTCCCCGGATTGTTCTCGGCCGCGAGCGTCACGCTGCCGGTATACCCGGTTGCGAGGTTGCCGTATTGATCCAGGGCGGCGATGGCCAGGCCGAACTGCGAGCCCGAAGTCATGGTCGTGGGCGGTGGGATGTAGACGATCAGGGTCGTGGCCGTCGCGGGAGTGACGGTGATCGGTGCTGACGGAGGTGACGTCAGGGTGCCGTTCGAGGCGGCGATCGTGTAGGGACTTCCGGTTGTGTCAAGCTGAAGCGCGGAGAACTGGGCCACACCGCTCGTGGCTGAGGCGATCAGGGTTCCGCCCAGGACTCCGGTTCCCGGATTGTGCGACAGCGAAACGGCAACCGAGCCATGGAATGCGGTCGCTTGATTGCCGTAGATGTCCTCGGCCGTGATCGTGAGGCCGAAGGGGCTGCCGGCCGTGACGCTCGAGGGTGGCTGGGAGGAGATGACGAACTGCGAGGCCGCCAGCGGCGTCACGGTGATGGCCGTGGTCGTGGTGGACGTGATGGGCAAGTTCGTCGCGGGATTGACAGTCGTGCTCGAGACTTCAAGCGTGTAGCTGATACCCGGCAGGGTCGCCTTCGTGAGTATCAAGCCCGCGACATTGGCGACACCGTTCGTGGCAGTGGCGCTGGTGGTGCCGGTGAGCGTCGCGCCGCTAGGCCCGGATTCCAGCGAGATCGTCACGTTGCCGTCGAAACTGGTGGCGAGATTATTGTACTGGTCTTCGGCTGTGACGACGAAGCCGAACCCAGTGCCTGCCGCCACGCTGCTTACCGGTTCGGTCGTGATGAGAAGCTTGGCGGCCGGTCCGGGGTTGACGGAGAAGAGGTTGCTCGTCGCCCCGATCAGACCGGTGCCGCTGACAGCAAGCGTATAACCGCTGCCGACAGTCCCCACAGTCAGATCGGAGAACGTGGCGATTCCGCCGCTTGCCTGCACCGTCAGCGTTCCACCGAGCTGCGAGGTCGGGCCGCTGGCCAGGGCGACCGTGACGTCGCCGTTGAAATCGCCGTCGGCATTTCCGTTCCCGTCGAGCGCCGTGACCTGGAAGCTGAATGTCTGGTTGACGGTGACGCTGGACGGAGGTTGAACGGTGATCGCCAGCGAGACCGCGGGCGTCGGAGTGACGTCGATCGGGTCTGACGCCAGCGAGATGATGCTGCCGGAAGTGGCGCCCGGGGCGCTGGCAGTGCCCTGGAGCGTGTAGCCGTTGCCGACCGCCGAGATCGAGAGGTCGGTGAACGATGCGACGCCGTCCACCAGGTTGGAGGAAGTGTCGCCTCCCAGACTGGCCTGGGTCGGGTTGTTATCGAGCGCGATCGTGACGAAGTCGTCGGAGCCGGTTTCCAGGTTTCCGTACTGGTCCTCGAGATCGAGTGCCGCTCCGAAGGCAAAGTTGTGGATCACCGAGGCCGGCGGCTGACCCTGTGCCGTCCATACCAACTGCGTGGGTGCGGCGGGAGTGACCACGATCGAGGTCGACATGGTTGACGTGAGCACCGGGCTGCTGGTTGCCGTGATCTTGAACGTGCCGGCAGTGTCGATCGCCAGGCCATTAAACATCGCCACGCCGTCCATGGCATAGGCCATCGTGGTGCCGGTGAACACGCCCCCGGTGATCGAAAGGCTGATCTGCCCGGAGTAGCCGAAGTCGATGTTGCCGTAGGGGTCAAAGGCGGTGACCGTCAAGCCGAAGGTCTGGCCGGCCGTGACGCTCGAGGGCGGCTCATCGCCCTGCGTGATCGCGAGGTTGACGGCCGGTGCGTTCGTCACGGTGATTGGATTCGTGACCACGGAGATCAGGTTGCCGCTCGTGATCTTGAGCGTATAGCCCACACCCACCTTGTTGAGCTCCAGACCGCTGAAGCTTGCTGTGCCGTCGACCACGGGCACGGTCTCGGCTACGCCCGAGGCGGTCGAGCCGCCGGGATTGGCGTCGATGGCGATCGAGACATTTCCGGTGAAGATCGTGGTCGGATTCCCGAACTCGTCATCGGCGCCGACCACGACGGTAAACGGGGAACCCGCCTCAACTGGGTTGGGCATCGGCTGCTGGATGATGAAGAGCTGCGTGGCGGCACCGACGATAACGATGGGTGTCGAGGGCGGCGCGGTGGTGACCAGGCCGGGGCTCGAGCCGAGGAGGTTGTAGGTGCCGTCGGTGCCGATCGAGAGGTTCGTGAAGGTCGCGACGCCGGCGACCGCGTCAACGGTGTCGGTGCCGGCCAGGCCGGTGGCACCATTCTCGAGCGAGATGGTGACGGGACCGTTGTACGTGGTGGCGATGTTGCCGAACTCATCTTCGGCGTCGACGACTACCGGTAACGGGGCGGCAAAGTTCGCACCCGGCAAAGCCGTCGCGGGTGGCTCGTCGTTGATGTTGAACTGCAACTGCGACGCCGGGTCCCAGTTGAACTGCACGGTCACGATGTTGCCCACGGCGCCCGAGCCGTCGGTGGCGAAGATCTTGAGCGTCTTGACGCCGTCGTCCATGCCGTAGAGTGTGGCCGGGTTCCAGTTGAAGGTGAAACTGCCGGTCGAGTTGGTGGAGTTGCCCGAGTTGGGATCGGAGCTGGGAACCGGGATCGGGTCGTTGGGATTGTAGCCGGCGACGACGATCGGGTTGGCCGGGTTCGTGACGTCCTCGACCGTGATCCACGTGGTGTTGCCGAAGCCGCTGATCTCGCTTGTGCCGCTGATCGTGATCGGGGTGCCGACGTAAACCGGATTGCTCGCAACGCCGGGGGCTGTGGGCGAGATGCCGACGGAATTGCCCACAATCAAGGGGGGCAGGTCGATCGCGAACTGGCCCTGGCCCCAAGTACTTGCCAGCAGGAGGTCGGGATCCGGGGTGACCGTGGGATTTGCTGCGGCCAGGGTCGCGCTGCCGGTGGCTGTTGCGTCCGACGAGAGCATGATGCTCTGGCCGAAAGTGTTGACCGAGACGATTGTCGTCCCTGTCGGGATGCCGGCGCCGGTGACGGTATCCCCGGGAGCAAGTGACCCGACGGAACCGACGCCGGTCACGGTCTCCGATCCGCTGCTGAGCGTGCCGGAGAAGACGATCGCCTGGTCCGGGCCAACGAGCGAAGGCATGCCGGTGTTGGCGTTCACGTTGCCCAGGGACATGTCGAGGTCCGTGACCGCGACGTGCGGGAGATCGCCGCCGTCGGCGACGGCACCATAGGTCGAGCTGGGGAAGAGGGTCCACGTCGCGCCGTTATCGAGCGACTGGTACACGCCCGAGCCGGTGCTTCCGGAGCCGCCGGAGCTGACGTAGAGCACCGGATGAGTGCCCTTGCTGGGATCGCTGGGGTCGAACGGAATCTGGTATCGCCAATCGGCGTCGATCGACGACAGAGTGACCGCCTGTGGGAGCGTGGTTGCGTTGCCGTCGAGGGTCGGGTTGTAGGTCTGGCCGAAGATCGAATAGGACAGACTGTAGAGGTTGTTTGTGATGTTGGCCCAGGTGGCGCCCGTGGCGAGCGAGTCCGGCATGTAGAAGACGCCGTCGGTCGTCACGGCGTAGGCGTCGTGGCTGCCGCGGATCGGATCGGTGACAATCGAGACGACGGGTTTGCCGTCGAGTCCGGCGGAGATATTGATCCAGTTGTTGCTCGAGCCGTTGCCGCCGCCGTCCGCCGTGACGTAGATCTGCCCCGTCTGCGTGCCGACGTAGATGAAGTTGCCCAGGTCGCCGACGCCGTTGGTGGCGCCGGGGTCCGGTGCGCCATAGGCCAGAGCGAGGCTGAAGCTGCCGGGGTTGCCGAAATCGCCGGGGTCGCCGACGTCGAACCAGGTGACGCCGGCGTTGGTCGTGTCGAAGATGCGGCCGACGTTGGAGCTGATGACGACCTCGGCGCTATCGACCGGGTTGACGGCGAAGTCAGTGCCCTGGCCGTAGGGCCACTGGGGGTCGGGTGTCGGCAGGCCGTCGGATGCCTGGAACAGGCCGAAGGTGCGGCCGACGTAACCATCACCGGCCTCGCCGGCGTTGGCCAGACCGGCGCCGCTCAAGCCGGGGCCGATGTACTGGAAGAAGTCGGTGTCGTTGCCGCCGCAGCAAGGCATGAAGTACTGGTAAGCGCTTCCCAACCCCTGCTGGTCGGTGGCCACGCCCACGGCGTCGCCGGTGTAGTCGGAAACAGCCTGAAAATAGGTGATGTTGCCGTCGGAGATGATGTTGGGGTCGGAGACCGGTCCGCCGTTATCCTGCGAGCTGCCGTAGAACAAGGCGCCGGCGATCTGGGCAGCGGCGGTCGAGGGCTGGACCGCGCCATAATAGAACTGGGTGATCTGGAGATTGCCGTTGCGGTCGACGTTGGCCAGTTGATCGGAGGGCGACCCGATCTGAACGCCCGAGGACGACTGGCCGACCTGGGTTTCGAAGGTGCCGTTATTGTCGAGGGCGGTCCAGATGCCCTGATCGTTGCCCACGATGAGCCGGGGCAGCCCGGTCAGGGGGTCGACCATCGTGGTGATGGTCTGGTTGTCGGTCCCGCCCAGGTCGAACGGAATCCACGTCACACCGGCGCCGTTGTTGGTGAAGGTGGAATAGTCGTAAACGTCGAGCGTTGCGTTGGCCAGGAAGGGGTCTTGCGGGCTGCGGATGAAATTCTCGTAGGGAGTGATATCGGCGCCGCCCAGGATATAGTTCACGTAATACGGAGGGGTGTCGACCGGGGTCGTGATCGTGACCGGGCCGGTCGAGTTCAGGGCGATCAAGCCGCCGTCGTCCGAGAAGCTCGAATACGGGACGAGCGAGTGGGCGTCCCAGATATTCGTCGTATCGACGCGTATGAATCCCGTTTCGGGAGGTGTTGGCTGGCCGTCCAGGTACGTCGAGCTGCCGCCCAGATACACGATGTTGGGATCGGTCGGGTCAAGCGCCATGGTCAGGACGTTGTTGCCGGTGTTCGAGAATTCGCCTTGACCGGTGACCTGGTAATTCGCCGAGCCGACGTCGTTGGTCGGGATGGCCTGCGTCACCGTGGGAATGCTGACCTCGGTCCAGTTCTCGCCGAAATCCTTGGTCTCGAAGAGCCCAAAGAAGCCGCCACCGGGCGTGGCAACCGCTGCATAGAGCCAGCCTTCGTAGATCGGATCCTCGGCCGCAAGGCCGGTTGCCTCCGGCACGCCCAGCACGATGTTACCTTCAGGATTGTTGGGTGTGAGGCCCGCAATCGGATTGACGTTGGCATCGGTGAGAGTATTGACGATGAGCGGGTTGCCGACGCCGCCGTTCATCACGTTCCAGAGCTCACCCTGGTTGGGGCTCATCTCGACGCCCACGCCCTTCAAGCCGGCGTAGACGATCTGGAGGTTGCCCGAGGACGTGGTGCCGTTGGCATTGTTGATGACCGCCCCCGAATCCTGGTCGAGGACGACGGAGGTCGCCTGGCCGGGGAGCATGTTGGTCCAGTGGGCACCGGAATCGAGGCTCCGCCAGATTCCGCCTGTGGGGCCGCTCACCGCGGCGTAGATGATCACCTGGCCGGAGGAGAGCTTGGGATCGACGACGACCTGGTAGATCGTGTCGCCGACAAACGTCCGGTTGCGCTCAAGCGCCGGGTTGGTCGTTTCGATCGGCAGGGGGTTGCCGCTTGAATCGACGTTGGTGGAGCTGTCGTCGAGGGTCCAGGTCGCACCGCCGTTCAAGGAAATCAAGAAGCCGACGCCGGGGGTTGTCGGGGTCGTGTTGCCGTCGCCGGTGCCGGCGATGATGATCGTCTGGTTGACGTTATTGTTCTGGGGGAAGAGGGTGATGCTGCCGATATTCACACCGTCGCTGGGGCCGAAGTCGGTCAGCGAGATCCAGGTCGGGCCGCCGGGGTTGGTGGTGAGGAAGTCGGTCGTCTTCCAGATGCCGCCGGTGGCGCCGGCCGCGTAAACGGTGTTGCCCGTGGGATCGGACGGATCGACGGCGATGGCAGTCACGCGGCCCGAGGTCGCCATCGTGTCGGCGGTTGTCACTCCGGCACCGGCGTTATTCGAGGCCGAGCCGACGGGAGTCCAGGCCTCGGCCGACATCGCGTCGGCCTGATCCAGGTTGAAGATACGGAAGGTGGCGCCGATGTTATCGGCGCCGGGCACACCGAGGTCGGAGGTCGGCTCCGGCCTCTGGAAGCTCAAAGACCAGTTGTTGAGCGTGCCGGTCATGCCCGCAGTGCTGCTGTTCTGGATGATCAGGACCCAGGTCCCCTGGGCGTTCAAGCCGGCAAAATCGGAGAGCGGCTCCTGGGGAGTGAATGTGCCGAAGAACGGCGCGCCGCCCTCCTCGATCGGGGTGGCCGCGCGGTCGTCGAAGGTCGTGCTCGAGAAATTCGCCGCGTGCGACGAGCCGCCGACGTCGGTGGCCAGGGGGATCGAGGCCAGCAGGTCTCCGTTCAAGTCGTAATGGTCGAGCGAGAGGATGAGGGCAGTGTCGTTGGGGAAGGTCAAGCTGAGCGTGACCCGCAGGCCGCTGATTCCCGAGGAGGTGGTGTCGCCCTGGACCACGAAATTGTCGGGCACGATGATCGTCGAGGTGACCTGCCCGGTCGCCTCCCCGATCGGCGGCGCGGGGATGACCTTGGGCAGATCAGTCGCGGCGTAATTCACGGTCTTCACGGGGCTCGAGGAGCTGCCGCCGCGAAGCACGGTCAGGCCCGCGTCCAGGGCCGTGTTGACCTGATTGCCAAACTGGTCGATCGGGAAAAGGCCTGTCGTCGCGTCCGCACCCATCTCCAGCGTGTACGTACCGCTGAGCTGTTGCTGCGGGAAGCTGATGGCGAAGGTCGTCGCCACCAGAGCCGCATAAGTCTCGCTCGAGGTCACGAGCGACCAGCTCTTGAGCGTCTGGGCAATGCCCGTCGCCGAGTTGGTCAACTTCAGCGTCCACGTGCCGGCCAGGTTCTCGCCGATCAGCTTGGCCAAGCCGGCGGAATCCTCGGGCTTGAAGGTCCCCGTGTAAGGTGCGGACCCGGCGCTGATCAGGCTGGTTCCCCCATCGCTGAAGACCGTGTTCGTGAGATTTGCGCCGGAGAGGGTCCCGGCGGCGAACAAGTCGACCTGGGTTCCATTCGGTGCGATCAGCACGGCGCTCAAGGCGGCGAGATTGGAATCGGTGAGGCTCACCTGCACGGAGAGCGAGCTGTTCACGTTCCCGGGGCTGGGGGTGGCGGGAACTGTGATCTGTGAGTCGAGCACGCCCGAGCCGGAGGCGGTTGCCGCCGGAATCGATACGTTGATCGTCGAGGAGGGAGAGACCGGAGCGACGGAGACCACCGGGGTGACGTTGAGCGACCAGTTCTCGAGTGTGCCCTTGACGCCGGTGCTGTTGTTGATGATCTCCAGGGTCCAGACGCCGGAGATCCACTCTGCGGGGTCGGCGGGGTTGGCGAAATCGACGGTCTTGCCGTCCAGGGTGGAGAGCTGTCCGGCGGGACGATAGGTGCCGGTGAAGGGCGCGGTGCCGTTCGTGATCGAGCTTTCGCCCGAGTCGTCGAACGTGGTGTTTACGAAGTTCCCGCCAGTGCCCCCGACGCCCGCGAACAAGGGAACCTGCGTGCCATCGGGTGCGACCAGGACGGCCGTGAGGTCCGCGTCGTCCGTGAAGGCGATGTTCAAGCTGACCGAGATGTGAGCGATGGTGAACGTGCCGTCGAAGCTCGGGATCGTCGTCGTCGAGGGGAGATAGCCCAGCGCGGTGAGGGTCTCGAAGCCGCTGGCCGTGGCGGGCTCCGAAAGCGTGACCTCAGTCGGGCTGTCGATGCTCACGATTGTCGCCGAAGCGGGAATGCCGGTGCCGGTGATGGGTTGCCCCACGACCAGACCGGTGATGCTGCTCAAGCCTGTGACGAGGGCCGAATTGTTCGTCAATGTGCCGGTGAATGTCGAGGAGGTGTTGATCGTCTGGACCGAGTCGTCGGATGGGTAGGTCTGCGGTCCGATGATGGGCCCGACCGGGCCCATGATCGAGAGGACCTGGCCGGGGGTGACCGAGGCGGCCTGAATCGGGCTGTTGAAGGTCACGTCCAGCGAGCTGTTGGGTCCGTCCAGGACCAGGTTATCGCTGCCGGTGCCGCCCGGAACCGAGGTCGACGTCACGTACGGGCCCGGCATGATCAGGGGGAGCGTGTTCTGATTGAAGGGCGGGTTCAGGATGTTGGTCTTGTTGAACGTGAACGGGGCCGAGGTCTGGGGCGTGGGGACCACGTACGCATCGCCGGGCGTCAGTCCCGTGAACGGCGTGGTGAGCGGGTTCTCGTCGGACGTACCGTCGGCATTCTGATCCATCGCGGCGCCGGACCGGAACTCGAGTGCCGGCGCTGTCGAATCCACGGTGAGCGACCAGCTTACCAGCTCGCCGATGTTGATCGACGAGTAGTTGAGGACGGCAAACTGGTACGTGCCGGAGGCGGGGCCACCATTCAGAATGGCCAGTGGGTTATAACCCTGGAACGTCCCGTTGGTGTACGGTCCGCTCGCCACCTCGATTGACTCTGCCCCCTGATCCGAAAATGTGACGTTTGTGAGGTTTTTGTTCGTGTCTCCGGGCTTATAGTACAGCAGGGCCAGAGTGCCGTTGGGCGAAAAGAGCCCGATCTCCAGGTCGCCCAGGTCGCCCAGGCCATTGATCGGGTCGGTGATGTTGACGGTGAGCGTAACGCCGCTGATGATCTGGTCGGCCGGTGCCGTGAACGTGATGAACGAGTTTGTCTGGTCGAAATTGTTGTTCCCCGAGCCGCCGGGGCCATAGGCGGCGACCGGCTCGTCGGCGATGACCGATGCCGTGAGCGGCGTCTGCGGGGCCTGCACCGTATCGAACGACCAGATCGGCGCGCTGATGGGAGTCACTGTGGACGGCGCCGGTGAAGATGCGCCGTTGTCGGGGAGGATCACGTAGCTGTACGTACCGGTGTAGTTGGTGATGTCGCTGGCGGCGCCGCTGGGGAGCTCGTTGGGGTTGAACGTGACGATGAAATTCTCGAAGCCGTCCGTGCCGTCCTGGGTCGGGTCGGTGTCGTAGTCAGGCGGCGCGAAGGGCGCGACGCCGGTCACCAGGAGCGGGATCGACGCATCGCCGCTCGTGGTGTCGTGGTAGAAGACCTCGACGTCCGACTTCGTGAAGGTCTCTTCGTTGAGAGCGATCAAGGCCAGAGGGTCGACGGGGCGGTCGAAGGTGACTTCGAGGGCCGTGGGCATCGATGCGGCGCCGTTGATCGAGATCGACCAACTGTTGAAGATTCCGGCCTGGTTCGCGTTGCCACCGGTGACGCTGAGCGTCCAGTTGCCCACGGCACGTTGACCGATCAAGACGCTCAAGGGATTGGAAGGCCGGAAGGTGCCGTTGTAGGGCCCTGTGCCGGAGGCGATCGGCACGGACGCCGAGTCGGAGAAGGTGGTGCTCGTAAAACTCTGGCCGGTGGCGCTGGGATCCCGGTACAGGATCACGGACTGGCCATTGGGGGCGATGAGGGTCAGGGTCAGATTGCCGTCGTCGGCATAAACGATGTTGACCGTAACCTCGATGCTCGTGACGTCGAGGCTCGGGTCGCCCGTGATCGGGATCTCGGACGACGTTGCGGTTCCGCTAGGCGTACCGACAGGCGGCACGAAATTGGGAAGGTCGGCTGACGACGACGAGCCCGAGAGCGTGGTGTCGGCCACCGGCCCCATCGTGCTGGAGATGATCCGCGGTCCGGCCGCGATGGTCATCGGCTGATACCAGATATTGAGCGGAAACGTGACGACGGCCGTGCCGTTCCATTCGCTATCGTTGAAATTGAGGGTTTCTTCGTAATTGGGGTCGTAGAAGTTGCCGGCCCAGATCGGGAAGACCTGACCGTTCGAGACGGCCAGGCCCATCTGGTTGCCGTAGCCGAAGAGGAGGTCGATCTGCGCATTGCCCGCCGACTCGTCGTCCGAGGCCGGCCCGATGTCGTTGACCGCGCCGGTGATGGCGTCGACGGCCTGTTTGGGCGGGTTGGCGTAGGTCTGGGGAGAGAAAGTCTGGCCGCCGTCGATGCTGGAGGTGATGTAGGTGGCAACGCGGGCATTGGCGGAATCGTCTTGCGCGTTGCGCCACGACATCACCAGGGTGCCGTCCGATTGATCGACCGCGATCTCGGGCATGAAATCGCTGCGGCCGGTGACGATGTTGTTTGTATTGGGATTCAAGGAGTAGTTGGTCGCGCTATTGCCGGTACTCGTAGCCTGATCGTTGTTGACGAGCTCGGGAGTGCTCCAGGAGTTGCCGCCATCGTCGGAGAAGACCATGAAGATGTCGGTGTCGGTGGTCGGGTTGTTGACGCCGTTGACCTGGACGTCGAACCAACCGACAAACGCCATGTAAATCCGGCCGTTGGTCCGGCCGGACGAGCCGCCGTCGTCGGCCCCGAACGGGCTAAAGGGTCCCAGCGTGTTGTCCACGGCCATCACCATGCCGGGACCGATGCCTTGGAGCGTGGAGGGCGCCGCCGTGGGATAAGTGTCCGTTTCCGAGCCGCCGAGCACGTCGGTGACGAACGCCTCGGTGTTTGACCCGTAGACGTAGTCGAACTGGCTGGCGATCTGGACCGGCGAACTGGGCTGGGTCAGCCCCTGGCTGAAGTGGATGCTGAATTCTTCGAGGTTGCCGCCGACGGGAGTTGCGGAGCTTTCGTTCGTGATGAGGAGCTTCCAGGTCCCGTTCAAGTTGCCGCCGTCGATGAAGTTGGACATGGCGCCAGCTTCCGGCGCGAACCTACCGACGTAGCCGGATGCAGCGGCCGTGTTCCCGTTCACAGGTGGAATGGCGGCGGTGGCGTCGAAGATGTCGCGAGTCGCGTTGTCATCGAAAGTCGTTCCCAGGGCGTCGCCGTCGAAGACTCCGACACCGGTGCCGGTGGGCAGACCGACGGACGTGTTGGTGGCCGTCGAAGTTCCAGTGTCGGTGATCTGGTTCAGGAACAACGTGACCTCTTTACCGTCGGGCGCCTCCAGGACGGCTCTGAGGTTCTGGACAGACTGGTTGTCGGCGATCGCGATCGTGACGGTGATGTCGTTGACCGACGATGACGTGAGCCCGCTGACTGCGTCGGTGAACGTGCTGGTTTCCGGTATCGTAACCGTCGATGAAGAGAGCGCGGTTGGATGGAGGATGCTGATAAAGCCGCGGGTTGTATCATTGCCGTTGCTGGTGACGACGATGTCGTCCCAGGGGGCTGCGGAGGAATCGGTGAGAGAGGCAACCGCGATCGAGGTGGGACCGGTGGCGTCGGCATCGAAATCGCCGCCGCCGGTGGGGTTCGGTGTGTACGTGAACGTACCGTTGCCGTTGTTCTGATAGGTGGCGACCATGCTTTCGTCGCTTGTCGGCGCCGCATAGAGCACGGCGATGTCGGCGGCGGAAACCGGGTTGCCGGTCTGGCTCAGCTTGCCCGTTGCGATCGCCACGGGCGTGCCGTTGATGTTGGCGATGAAGGTGGGCGTCGTGCTGAAGCTGATGGTGCTGCCGCCGATCGCCGAGGTATTCGCCAGCCAATCCACGTTGCCGTTTGAGTTGGCGATGACCAGGTCAGGCAAGCCGTTATCGAGGACGGCGGCCGCGATGGCGACGGTACCGGGTGCCGTGGTGATCAACTGGCCGGCACTGAAGCCGAGATTTCCGGTGCCCGTACTCGTATTCTTGAAGAACTGGATGTCGCCGTTGGTGTACAGGACGGCCAGATCGGGAAGCGCGGTGCCGCGGAAGTTTGCCGCGACGATCGCCATGGGAGTGAACGGCAAGTCGAGCGTGCCGGACGCGGTCGTCGAAGCGTCTGGAAACCAGGAAATGCTATTGGGGGACGTGCTCGCGGATACGAGCGACAACATCGTGCTGCCGTCAAAAGAACCCGAGACGAGCAGGTTTGTGTCGTTAACGGGCGGAGTCGTATTCAGAGTTGACGCGACCTTGAACACTCCCAAGCCGTCACCGACGCCCGGCGTTCCGTCCTCCATGACGGTCACCCCACCCGAGGTGCTGCTGTCGTTGGCAACGGCTGCGTCGTTGATCGGGTTGGTGGTGACCGTGTGGCCCGAGACGAACTGTCCCAGCACAACGCTGCTGGGATCGGAGCCCGAGGCGTAAACGCTGGTCACGCCGCCGGCCGGGAAGGCCCCCGCCCCCTGATTGATGAGGACCCCGATTCCGCTGTCGGCAGAATTGAGGGGCGACTCATCCGCGACGACGATGTCGGGAAGACCGTCGGTATTGACGTCGCCAAGGGCAACGGACAACGGATCCGCCGCATCATTTGCGCTGGGGCCGGCGTTCAAGACCTGGGTCGTCGTCCAGTTGCCCTGGGTGCTCGTGCTGGTGACGGTGGTGGCACCTTGGATGAAGCCCGTCGTGCCGCCGAAACCAAACGAGTTACCAGGATTGACGATATTGGAAGTGAGGATGGTCACCGGCGGCGACAACGTGGCAAGGGTGCCGGCATCCTCCCAGCTCATCGTGATCTGGCCGGGATTGGAGGGATCGGCCGTGCTGATCACCAGTTGCGGGTGAGTGTCGGATTGGAGCCCGAAGTTGGGCTCCGAGTTGATAATCTGAATGCCGCTGAATGCCAGGTTCTCTTCACCGGGGGCCGGCGAAGCAACGGGTGTTCCCACGACCAGGTCGACCATGTTGGGGGCAAATTCAACGATCGGGGTCGCAGGGTCGACGTTGGTTTCGGCCCACGCGATATACACGTCATTGGCAAACGGGTCGTTGGGCACGTCCGCGGGGAGAACCGTCACCGAGCTGGGGTGGGTGCCTGAATCGACGGCAAGCGTGGGATTGGTAATACTGTCGGAGCCCGGCAGAAACGTGTAGACGATGCCGTTGCTGGGAAGCGTGACCTTTGTCGGCGCAGTCCCGCTGAAATTGTATTTCTGCAGCACGAGCGTACCGTCGCTCACGCTGCTTTCCTGCTCCGACAGGAGGTAGACATCACCAGACGCGTCCCACGCCACGCTGGGGTACAGCGCTTGAAGGTACGGTTCGGCCACCCCGCCGAGGGTCAAAGGGTCGATGATCGGATTAACGGCCAGGCCACCCCCGATTGACGACCAGTCTGTCCCGCCGTCGTCCGAGAACGATGCCTGGATGATCGAGTCCGGCGGGTCTGCGGGATCCGTCTGTGTCAGGTCATTCACCCACGCCGCGAATACCTTCTGGGAATCGTAAGGATCGACGGCCACCACCGGGCTGCTTGTATCGCCCTGGAGGGTCACGTCCGTGTAACTCGTCAAGGGGATCGGCGTCACGGGCGTGCCGTTGACCTCCGACGGAGCCACGGCTGGGATCGTGGCCAGCAGCGTGCGCGCCTCGAGCCCCTCCACATCAATAAACCGTTGATGCGACTTGCGGGCTCTCTTGAGCGGCGTACCCAGACGACCCCGACCGCGGTTCCTAAGGAACGACGTGTCCGACGACCCCGTGCGCATGACCGTGTCTCCCACTCTCGTTGGTCGCTTCTTCGCAGCGTGATGCCTGTGGCAATGATTCCGATTGTGCCGACTGCGCTGATTAAATGGACGAGATAAAGCTCAAGGAATCGAGAAAACATGCAGGCTTAACAGGGCGGAGTCAAGTTTCTCCTCCATCGACGCGCGTTTTTCACTTTGCGCGAAATCCTGGCGCCCCACGCCCCGGTTTTTTCCGTTGGTTTCGAATGCCAAGCCAAGCCTGCACACACCGAGTGGTTGGCTGCATCGTCGCGTGGTATAATGCACGCGCGGGTGCAGTCTCGTCAAGAGGGAACCGCAAAATTCTGGCGAGAAATCATTCCATACACCGTTGACCCCGGCCCGGAGAACGAGCGAGGAAATAGTGATTCGCCAGTTCCGAGCGATTGGCCGATGACTTCCTGGTTGACCGTGCTATCCTTGTCCGGTCGCCAAGAGCTAAAGGATATCAAAGGGGGTAAGGACCACTCAAGGCGCGATGCGCCATGCGCAGAACGACTTGGGTGTTGGCGATCTCCGAAAGATATCTGGAAGCAAGCGACTCCCGCACGATATCGTTAGGACTACACGTTCCGCTGAGTTTGATTCGGTTCGCGAACGTCCGCTTCGCTCACAGATCAATCCACTGGTTCAGCATCGTCAAGAGGTTTGCCATGCGGAAGCGAGCCGTGCGCCGCTATGAGCCCCGTGCTGATTTTCTGGGCGCGCGTTGTTTGCTGTCGGGTTACACGCCGGCGGAGATCACGGCGGCCTATGGCCTGAGCGGGGTGACGCTCCCTACGGTCTCCGGCGGTAGCGTCAAGGGCGACGGGACGGGCCAGACGATTGCTCTGGTCGAGTTGTATCATGATCCAAATATCCAGGCATCATTAAATGGATTTGACGCAAAGTACGGCCTGCCGAACATCAATCTCGACGTGATCAACCAGGCCGGGAGCCTGACCGATTCGGGCTGGGCCGGGGAAGAGTCGCTCGATGTCGAGTGGGCGCACGCGATCGCGCCGGGAGCGGCGATCGACGTGGTGGAGGCGGCGCCGGGGAACAGCTCGAGTCAGTCGTTTTCGGACTTGCTCACCGCGGTCGAGACGGCCAGTGCGCTCAAAGGCGTGTCGGTGGTGTCGATGAGTCTGGGGGAGTCGGAGTTTACCGGCGAGAGCTCGATCGACTCGATCTTTTCGGCCGCCGGGATCACGTTTGTTGCGTCCAGTGGCGATTACGCCGTGGTGGAATGGCCGGCGATCTCGCCCAATGTCCTGGCGGTTGGTGGAACGACCTTGCAGCTCAGCAGCAGCCTGGGATATGGCTCCGAGTTCGGCTGGGTGGGCACGGGGGGTGGAGTGAGTACCGGTGAAACGGAGCCGAGCTATCAGGACGTTTTCCAATCGACCGGGAAGCGGAGCACGCCCGACGTGTCGTTCGACGCCAATCCTTCGACCGGTGTTTCGACTTATGTCGTGCCGCCTAATGCTCCATCCGGGGATGGACAGTGGGGGTACGTTGGTGGCACGAGCGTGGGGGCGCCGGCCTGGGCAGGGATCATTGCCATCGCGGACCAGGGGCGGGAGCTTGAGGGGCTGTCGGTCTTGACCGGGGCCACGCAAACGCTGCCGGCGATCTACGCGCTGCCCGCCAGCGATTTTCACAAGGTTTCCGTCGACAATGCCGTGGGCTACGGGTCGACGAACCTGGCGATCAACACCGCAAGCTACAACACGCAGACCGGTCTGGGCACGCCGATCGGCTCGGCCGTGATCGCGGGTCTGATCGGCGAGTCTTCCGACGGGTCGAACCCGACGCCCCCGTCTCCGCCGCCAACGGCGCCCTCAAACCCGCCGCCGCCGCCGGTGCCACCGCGGTTTACCGTGCCGACTCCGATCCCGGTGCCGACACCGGATCCGGTTGCGCCGATCACGTACGCTCCGGCACCGACGGCGCCGGTTTCGCGGTCGCCGACGCCGGCAACGCCCCCGCCGGCCGCGGCGCCCAAGGCAGTCGCCAAGAAGAAACCCGCCGTGCGCATCCCGAAGCACCACACCAAGCCCGTTAAGTTGGTCCCTCGTCACAAGGGGAAGGCCAAGACCCGCGGCGCGGAGAAGGCCGACGGCCGCGAGTGATCTGATCGACGCGGGCAAGCAAGCGGATGCCAACTCACACGCCTTTCCCGCCCCTCGCAAAGCCCGTGCTCATTTCACCTGAGCGATCCAGTGAACCGTGATGATCGCGGGGTTGAGCCAGTCGAAATCGCGGTCGCAGGTCAGAAGGTGAGCATCGGTTGCCTTCGCAGTCGCTGCGATCCAGAGGTCGTTGTCCTTCGTGTTGTGTCCGCCGTGCAGGTCGAGCACGGTCAGGTCCGCGTAGGCGTCGACAATTTCGGGAATCCCCGCGTCAACCCGAACGACTTCGCCGAGCAATCTGGTGAGTTCAGCCATCCGACCAGCACCCCAGTTCCGCTGGCGCGAGAACCCAAGGATCTCGCCTTCAGTAATGGTGGAGATTAGTGGCCGGTCTGCCCGAGCCGTGAGCGCGAACTGGTTTTCGACCCAGGTTCCCGTCGGATCCTGCCTCGCGAGGTGGACCAGCACACTCGTATCGAGCAACACAAGCACATGGCTGGGAAGCATCACGAAGTCCGCTCCAACCAGTCAGCGATTTCCTCATCGGTCTCATCACCGGGCCAGCGTCCGATGACCGCTGAGACGCCCGACCTCGGTCCCTGAGGAACGTGGAGCGACGAAGGATCGAAGCGCCGTGTTCTCGGCGACGGTATGCGGGACCAGAGGGACAGTTCGCCTGCCGCCCCTTTGATCTCGTCCGCCTCGATCCGCAGTACTCGTCCCGATGCGCGGTAGACGGCTCGGCCCAAAATCAGAACTCTACTGCTAAGCTGGGCGGCCGCATCGACGATGCTCCCCGAAACCAGGCTGCCCCGTACAGTTTGCCCATCGTCGAGCCGAAGAGCAAAACTTTGGGTGCTCGCACGAACCATGTCAAGTGTTCCCACGAGTCGAACGCGTTGTGGGAGTGGAGTGGTCGCCTGGAACTCGTGTGCCGTCTGTAGCACCTGCGGATTGATTACAGCCAAGCGCGTGTCCGGTCGGATCGGGTCGAGCCGGAGATCGCGAAACGTCCCGTCAAACAGGTCCTTGAAGCGCACTAAGTTGTCGAGCAGGCTCTTATCGAAGCGGTCGCTGTCTTGGTTATGCGCGGCGATATCCCGCACCACATCACCGAACAGGTCAAGCCCGGTCAAGTTCGCGTCAGGCCGGGATGACCAGAACTCCCGCTGCTCGTAAAACTCCGCCGCCGCCTCGCCGAGAGTCGGAGCCTCGAAGTAGAGAATTGAAGCGTCATCGCCTTCGAGGTCAACGAACCGAAGATCGGCGGCTGCTTTCAACCAGCGGGGGCGAGGACCAGCGGCGCTGCTACGGCCTCGGAAAGCCATCGACACGGATTGGCGAACGACCGCAGGAATGAGCGTCAGGACATGGCCGACCGCCTGGGGAGGCAGGCGGCGCCCGTAGTGTTGGTCGCTCGTCAATGTGATCGTGTGGGTCACATGGCTCATCGACAGGCTCCTTGGTCGTCATTTCGGTGCGTGAGGAAATGGGGCCGCAGTGCTAAACATCTCATTAGATCGCCGAGTTCGCCGGGTGCCCGCGTGTCCATTATTATACAACCCCGCGCTGGGCCTGCCTGCCGCGTCGAAAGGTGATGGCCCGTATGTCGTCAAAAAAGCGCCGCATCTTCGTGAGCGCGACAACGCGTGACCTGGCAGGTTACCGTGAGCTTGCGAGCAAATCCCTGGCCGGCGCGGTTATGACGTGGTCGTGCAGAGTGAGCTGCAGCTTACCTATCTCCAGATCCACGACAAGCTCAAGCAGCTCATCGCCGATTGCGACGCCGTGGTCTGTCTCATCGGCTTCGCCTGCGGCGCCGAGCCATCAAATCGCCCACCCGACCAACCTCGCCGCTCGTACACGCAGTGGGAGTACCACCTCGCGCGAGCTCGACAGGGGAGGCAGACACTCACCGATTGGATGTGGAGAGGGCAACCCGCATCCGACTGTCGCCACCAGACTCGTCCCGAAGGCAGCCGCGGCGGCGGGCATCGGAACTTCTGGTTCGCTTGGAGCAAACCGCCGTTGCTTTCGAGTTTTTTTCTCAATACTCTTGTCATTCCGGCCACAGTTGAGGCGCGCGTGGAGTTGGGCCATCGGCCGTCGATCAGGGCGAGGCGCAACAGTCGTTTGAAAAGTTGAGGCAATCGACGGCCGTGGCGGCGTTCGGCGTGTTGGTGGCACGCCACGCGCCGATGGTGTTCCACGTCTGCCGACGTATCCTCGGAGATCGTCATGATGCGGAGGATGCCGCGCAGGCGGTGTTCCTGGTGCTGGCGAGGCGGGCACGTTCGGTCCGACGGACAGACTCGGTCGCGAGCTGGCTCTATGGGGTCGCCGCGCGGATCGCGGCCCGGGCGCGACGCGGTGTGACCCGGCGCCGGCTGCGCGAACGAAAGGGCGCGGAGATGGCAATGGCGATCCGGGACGTCGATCACGGCCATCGGGACGGGTCGGAGATCTGGCCAGAACTCTACGAGGAACTGGGCCGGCTCCCTGAACGGTTCCGGCTGCCTATCGTGCTCTGCCACCTGCAGGGCCTGACCTACGAACAGGCCGCCCAGCGGCTCGGTTGCCCGGTCCGCACGGTTCAATCCCGGCTGGCTCGGGCGCGCGAGCGGCTGCGCAACCGGCTGGCTCACCGCGGGGTGGTGCCGGCGTTCGCGGCGCTGACCGCGGCACTGACCCTCGACGCTGCCTCGGCAGCGGTCTCCGAGTCCTGGAAGCAAACGACGGTGACGGCGGCGGTCCGCTTCGTAGCGGGCGGGACCGTCGCCACCGTGATTCCCTCATCAGTCGCCGTACTGGCCGAAGGAGCTTTGCGAGCCATGAACTTGCATCGTTTGATGAAATGGGCGATGGCGCTGTTGCTGATCGGTGTCGCCGCGGGCGGCGCGGGTTTGGGGATGCTGGCGCGGTCGGCACCGCCGGAGCCCGGGCAGTCCGACAAAGCCCTTGCGGACGACAACCGATACCGCAAATCGTTCAAGAACGGCGCGACGATCGAGATCGTCGGGGTCTCCACGGTTCCCACCGGCCCGAACACATGGTGGAAGCCCGACGGCTCGCCACTGGCCGAGGCGCCTGTGGACACGATCGAGCGCAAAATCAGCGACCACGCGAGCGGGGATCCGCGAGTGATCTTGCTGCGCACGTCCGGGATACGGGGGGACGACCTTATCCGTTGGCATCCGACACCTGCTTCTAACTCCTGGGGTGGCCGGCCCAGGAAGGGGGGGAAGAACGCGCCGGAGCTCGACTACTACGAGGTGACGTTCGAGCGAGGCCGGTCTGAGTGCGGGGTCCAGGGGAGACTCGCCGACGGTCCGTGGAAGACCGAGGTATCGAACGACGGCAGAGGAGGCACCGGCATGTTTGTGAACGGTCACAAGTACGCCTTCGGCAAGGCACGCGCTTGATGAATCGGGCGGCCGATCGATGACGGTCTTTGCGGTCGCTCACAACTTCTTCGGGCAAGATCGGCGGATCGTCGCGGTCGGCCGCAACGGCGAGTCACACCCCGCCATCCACTACTCGGCCGGGTCGGATGGGGATCCGAGGTGGGTGATCGACATCATCGACGGCGAATTCGAGTTGCCGCCGGACCAGATCAAGGAATTCCAGGTCCAGTTCCGACCGATCGAACTCGTCGACATCAAGGGCATCGCCCTGCGACTACGCCTGGGCAGCGAGTCGACCACGAAGGCGGATAAAGGTGTCACCCCCTGAGTGTCCGTGTGGCGTACGAAATCCAGGAAGTCGCGGCCGTAGGCTTTGACCGGGGGGAACAAAACGGGACGCGGCTAGCGATCTATTTCTTGTTCGTTTCGAAGGTGATTTCGGGATATTCGGGCGAGGGGCCATTCAGCAAGGGCGATTTCCTGCCCTCCAGATATTCCCCGAAGAAAGCTTCGACATAGGCTTTTGTGATGGTCAGGGCACGGCCTGGATCGATCGTTCCCAAACCATCTTTTTTTGCACTCGTGGGGACGAAGGGCAGCAACCCATAATCCAGCGAAAAAGAGTGCGTCGAGTCCGCAAGAATCAGCCGGTAGCCGGGCTTGGCGTCGCGAAATACAACCGCGTCTCGATGATAATTCCGTTCGCCAGGATGAGGATGATCAAACATGAGAAAAGGCTTCGAAAGGCCAGTCTCGACAACGTCGCCAACCAGCGTGCCGTCCAAATCAAGGACGGCACGCACACGAGGGTCGTCTTTGGCCACCTGAACGCTTGCGGCTCCGCCAAAGGAGTGTCCAAACGCGCCGACTCGCATGAGGTCCAGCCGCTCGTGAAATTGGCTCTTCGTATCTGAGTTTAACTTCTCCAGTTGATTGAGCGTGAAGATCAAGTCGCCCGTCCAGATTGGGAGAGATGCATTCGTATGTGCTGATTTAAAAGTGTCCGTTACGCGACCGCTCGAGAATACGTTGTAATAGGTGTAATAGGTAGGAATGGTTCCGGCCACGATGTAGCCATGACTCGCCAGTTCTTCAATGAGCGTTGTATAAAAAAAGGGAAGCATGCCGAAACCGGGTTCAAATAGAAGCACGGGAAATCTCTTTTTTTTATCGTGGTGAATGGGTGCATCCGGATAAGCATGCGTCCGAATCGAACTGATGGGATATTGCTTGAGCCCTGCCTGAAACTCGGCAAGAGTGGTTCCCGACCATTTGCGCTTGCTGAGATAATTAGGGAGGAGAAGCTCACCCCACTTTCCCGGCATCAATTCGGCCGCTTCGACTCCATTTTTGGGCGAAGCCGGATACCAAAGCCAAACAACGATCTCGCGATGCACGCTGGGGCTGTCGGGGTCCGGCCGCGATGTATCCACCCAGTCAAATTCCGTTCGCCCTACTTCATAGCGGCCGGTAGGCGCCGGCAGCGGGCTTTGCGCGGTTGCGCGAGCGGGGACCGCCGTGCCGAAAGACCGGCCTTCAATTACCTGCGCCGTGCACGGCAATGCCACTTGCGCCCATCAACAATAGCGCGACGCAAACGCACGGAAGGATCCAACGTGTGTTGCGAAAGATGAGGTTCATCGAGACCTCCCGTCGATTTTTTCGGCCGGCCGTCCGAATCCTCGTGCACTCGCTTTGGCGTTGAGCTCCAGGAACTCATGGCCGAGCGACTGTTCTGGCGGCGGCGGAGGAAAAGCCCGTAGCACCGAAGCAGACCGGCCACCTTGTTATGATGGCTGCCGTAAGTATAAAGGACGGGCGGGTCTTCTGCCCATTCGAATGGTCGGTCCGCGGAGGTCGGTGCCATGTCGTCGAAGATGAATGTCGATCGGAATCTGCTCTTTGCCGTGATCGCGCTTCAAGATGACTTGATCGACCAGAGGCAGTTCGCCGACGTCTGTGCCGGCTGGGCCACGCATCTCGACCGGCCGCTGGCTGATCTCTTGATCGAACGGAAATGGATCACCGACACGGACCGCAGCGACGTCGAGCGGAAACTCGAGCGCAAGCTCAAGAAAAACGACGGCGACGTGCGTGCAACGTTGGGAAGAGTGGCCGAAATTGAAGCGCGTGAAGTGCTGCAAGCGATCGAGAACCCGCAGGTTCGCCATTCGATCCATGCGCTGCCGCCGCCGCCGTGCGCGGCCACGTCTTGGTGGAAACGTTCGTGCGCCCGCCCCCCCAGCGCGACTCGCTGCGATACACAATCACGCGATTGCATGCGGAAGGGGGTCTGGGCAAGATCTGGATCGCCCGCGATACTGATCTGAACCGCGACGTCGCGCTTAAGGAGATCAAATCGTCGACGGAGTCCAATTCCGACTCGTGGCAGAGGTTCTTGAAGGAAGCGCAGATCACCGGCCAGCTCGAGCATCCCAACATCGTGCCGGTGTACGAGCTGGGGCGACGAAAAGAAGACGATCAGCCATTCTATACGATGCGTTTTCTGCGTGGGCAGACCTTGCGCGCTGCGATCGCCGAATTCCATCGTCGCCGCGGCGGCAAGCCTGCTCATCGTCTCGAGCTCCAGCGCCAGTTGCTCGAACCGTTCGTGAAGGTCTGTGAGGCGGTGGCGTATGCCCACTCGCGCTGGGTCATCCATCGCGATCTGAAGCCCGAGAACGTGGTGCTGGGTGCCTATGGCGAAGTGGTCGTGCTGGACTGGGGTCTGGCCAAGATGGTGGGCCAGGCCGATCCCGACGGAAACCGGCCCGCGCGAGCCGCACATCTCGCTTTCCGCCGAGGCCGAGACCAAGGAGACGGTTGGCCAGGCCGGCACGCCCGCCTACATGGCGCCGGAACAGGCCGCCGCCAATAACGACTTGATCGGCACGCGGACCGATGTCTACGGCCTGGGTGCGATTCTCTTCGAGATCTTGACCGGCCAACCGCCCGTGACCGGTAGTTCGGTTGTCGATGTCTTCAGCAAGATCCAGGCGGGTCATTTGCCCAAGGCGCGTGAGATCGACCCGACCGTTCCGCGCTGCTCGAGGCCGTTTGCTGCAAGGCGATGGCACTCAAACCCGAAAATCGTTATCCCCGCGCGGACGATCTTGCCGAGGACGTGCGCCGATGGATCGTGGATGAGCCGGTCTCGGTCCATCGCGATCCACTGGCCGTTCGAGCTTTGCGCTGGGGCCGGCGTCACCGAACGCTCTCGACAGGCGCGGCGGCCCTCGTCGCGACCGCAGTGATCGCCCTGTCCGTGGGTCTGGTGCTCACCGATTCCCTGCGGAACATCGCCAGAAACAATGCCACCCGTGCCTTGCAGAACTTACGCCTTGCCCAGGATGCAGCCGACATATTGCTGGGAGAGGTCGCCGATGTCGATCTGGCTGACATCCCTCAAATGGAGCCGGTGCGGCGACGTTTGCTCGAGAAGGCGCGTGGCGGCTACGAGCAATTCATGGTTGAGGGGGCAGACGATCCGCTCGTTCGCTGGGGGGCCGTGCGGGCACAGGTTCGTCTGGGTGATATCGAGGCGATCCAGGGAGATGCGGCCAAGGCCGAAGCCTCGTATCGTGCCGCCGGTCGAGAGCTCGAGAAACTCGTGAAGCAGGATGTATCGAACGTGGGAATCCACCGTGACCTGGCTCGCGCCTTGCACGGGCTGGGCATGGTGCTAAGAGCCCACGCAATGAGGAAGGCGAAGCCAAGCTTCGTCAGGCGATCAAGCTTCGGGAAGATATCCTCAGGCTGCCGGATGCAACAGCGGATGACAGGCAAGCCCTCGCGGACAGCCAGTATCGTTTGGGGGCGCTCCTGGGTAGCCGCGGCGGTCAAGACTTTGCGGCTTTTAATGAGTATATGAGAGCAACGTCTGCTCAAAGGTTACTCGTGAAGCAGTTTGGGGATCGCCCCGAGTACCTGAACAACTTGGTTCGATATCGAAACAATCTCGCCATTCTGCAACGAGCGATGGGCAGCTTGGTCGGAGTCAGAAGCAACGCTGCGCTCGACGCTCGAGCTGTTGCGACCGGCGGTTGAACGCCCGGATCCACTTCCTGGCACAAGGTGGCAAGCTTCTCGTAGCCACAACAGTCTTGGTCGCTGCTGCTTACGGGCGGGCGAACTGACGAGGCGGCAACCCATCTGGCCCGTGCGCAGGGGCTGCTCCGAAAGCTGGCGAGCGAGTTTCCCCTGATCCCGCAATATCCGCTCGAGCTCGCCTCGGTCGAGTACAACCTCGGCTACCTTGCGGCGAAGCACGAAGCACCCCGAGCAGGCAGTTGCTTCCTACAAGGAATCGGTGCGACTTCTCGAGGAGCTCAAGCGTCATTTTCCGGCATCGCCCGCCTACCGCGCGAAACTGGCGGACTACCAGCTCGCTCTTGGCGAGGCGCTTGCCGCAACCAAGCCAGCCGAAGCGGAAGACATGGTCCGGAAGGCGCTGGAAGCGCAGTCGGCTCTTCTCACTGAATACCCCGGTGACTGGGATTACCAGGTCGCCGTCGGCCGTGGCCATTACCAGCTCGGCTTGATTCTCATGGCATCAAAGCCGGGCCAAACGGTTCTCGAGGCGGAAAAGGCCGGCGTTGCTTTCATCAAGGCGCTGAAGGCCAGGCATCATACGGATTATAGTCAGGGATGCCTGCTCGATAATCAGGTGCTGCTGGGCAAGGCCCTGATCCGCGCAGGCCGCGTGCCGGAGGCGATGGCCACGGGCGAGCAACTTCCCGCGCTGATGCCCCAGAATCCAAACGCCTACGTTCAGGCAGCCGCAATTCTGATCGCCGCTGCACGTGCGGCCGACGACTCCGACGGCGGCCGAAAACAGGCTGAGGAGGCCCTCGCTCGGGCTGTGGGAGTTCTTCGCAATGGAATCCAGGCCAAGGTGATCGGGTCGAAGGCCACGCTCGACAGCAAAGATCTTGATCCCCTCCGCGAAAGAGACGACTTCAAGCGGCTCGGCAAGCTCCTGGACGATGCTGGTCACGTCGGTTCTTCGAACCAGCTCCGCTGGGGATACAGTCAGCCTGCTCGTGAAAGCTCATTACCCCGTCTCATCGCCGCGGCGCTCGCCGCAGGCGCGAAGCTCCACTCCAGCGACACGCTCCAGGTTCCCGTTTCATCCGGAGTGACATGCCAGTGGGGGATCACGGCGCACGATTGGTGCACTCGCTCGCAGCCCTCGTGGCGCTGTTCCAGGGATTCAATCGGGAAACACCATAATCCCGCGGCTTGCGACCAGTTGAGCGACACCGAAAATCCCATTGATTGGTCCGTCAGGGAGAATCCGTTTTCGTGTGGCAAGTCGAGGCTGCGCAGGCTCGTCGAGTCTGGACCTATCCCGGACAGGTTGATCTCGACCGCGAAATGCAAGCAGACTTCTGCCGGGATCTGTTCGATCACATAGTCGACCCGCAAGATCGATTCGCCCGAGGCCAGCGCGATGTTCTTCCTCACCCGGATCGAACAATCGCCGGCCCGCCCGGCGCGTTCCATGATCACCGAGACGCGCCGCGACTGGCGCCGGACCTTCGCTTGAAACGTGCCGGCGGCAAAATCGCCGCACTCGATGTCGCGATGCTCGAGCAGGTCTTGCAAGGTCGCCTCGACCGGATAGAAGTGATCGACCAGCGCCTTGCGTGGATGCCGGTCAGTTTCTGCATGGCCGGCTTCCGGACGCGGGTCGAGCGTCGCCAGCACGTTCGTGAGCCCGTCGCGCACGTCGAGCTCATAGATATGGCCGCCGAAAGCCGGGCGGACCAGGGCGATCAACGAGTCGTTTTCCAGGCGAACCTCCTGCCGCGCATCCAAGTTGAAGTCGCCGGAGTCGACTCGCACACGCGGACCGGTTCTTCCTTCCGTCTCGTCGAGGGCATCGTCGGCGGCGATCAAATGGCGATAGACCTCGTTCCTGAGATACGGCAACGCCAGATCGCCGGCGCCGCCATGCCACGAGTAGGCCGAGCCGCACTGGGCTCGATAAAGCTCGAGGCGGGCGATCTCGAGATAGTCGGGGTCGGCCCCGGCGTTCAATTCAGCCGCCGCCAACCGCTGCGAGACGCCGAGCATTCGGGCGTACATCTCGCCCCCTCGGCGCGGCGGCTCTGCTCGTTCTTGATGCGATGCGCGCTGTCGCTCAACGCGACCTTGCCTAGAGGCAGCGAACGGTCTGCCACGCCGGCGAGCGTCGTGAACTCGAGCCAATCGCCGTCGGATGCCGCCAGGTCGCAGAAGCGCTCGATCCAGTCGAGCAGATCGATGCCAGGCAAGCCGCCGGCGCGGGTGCCGTGCGGCGTCGCATCGACCGGGAACACAAGCGTCGAGCCGGGCTGGTCGCGGGCAAGCCGGGCCAGGAAGTCGCGGACGAGAGACGGTTCGACGAATGAGATTCCGTTGGCCAGCGCGGGGGACGCCGCGAATGCCTTGAGCAGGTGTCCCTCGCATTCGGTCAGGCAATACCCGAACGGGCCGATCACATGCTCGGGGCTGCGTTCGAAATGGAATTCATCGAGCAGGGTGTACTCGATGCCGGCAGAGGCCAGCGCGATGACCAGACGCTGCTCCCACGCGCCTTCGGCCAGCCACAACCCGCGCACCCGGGTGGCGAAGAGCTCCTCGATAAATTCGGTGAAGGCCCGGATCTGGCCGACGCGATCGCGGTGCGGGATCATCGCCAAGACCGGCTCACACAGACCGCCGCCCAGAATCTCGACCTGCCCGCGTGCGATCAAGCCGCACAGCCGCGCAATGGATTCCGGGTGCCGCTCCAGCAGCCATTCGAGGAGCGGGCCCGAGGTGTGCAGCGCGGCCGGGAGACGGTGCTTTTCCAGGAGATCAAGGAGCGGGCGATAGGTCGCCCCATGGGTTTGCTCGAGGACTTTTTCGAGCTGGCCTACCGGCTCGTGAAAATGGAAGGCCAGGACCACGCGCAGCTTGGGCATGTTCGAATAGATCCTTCAATCTAGCTCGACGTCGACAATCGCGCGGCGATGGCGCCGCGGTCGTGAAAGCTTCGGGCCGGCTCGTGGTCGTCGAGCTTCACGTCGCGCAAGAAGCTCGCGGCACTTTCGGGCCGGACGGGGTTGATGTAAAACCCCGAGCCCCATTCAAAACCCGCGACCTTGGTCGAGCCGCGGAATCACCTCGATGTGCCAGTGGTAATGCGGCAATTCGCTCATGTCGAACGGGGCGGTATGAATGATATAATTATACGCATGGATTGTCGAGTGCGATCTCGAGCTTGTTGAGCACCTGGTGCAGCACGCCGCCCAGGTCATCGACGCCGGGCTTGGGAATGTTCTCGAAGTGGCTGGAATGGTGCTTGGGGACGATCCAGGTCTCGAAGGGGAAGCGGCTGGCGAATGGGCAAAACGCGGTGAAGTGGGTCGAGTCGTGGACGATTCGTTTCTCGACGGAGAGCTCTTGCTGGACCATGTCGCAGTAGATGCAGCGGCCGCGGTAGTTGAAGAATTCGAGTGAGCCGGTCATTTCCTCCCAGACCGAGATGGGGACGATCGGCGTGACGATCAACTGGCTGTGGGTGTGCTCGAGACTGGCACCGCCGGCAGCGCCTGAGTTCTTGAAGAGCATGCCGTGGACGAGGCGGTTGTCGCGCTTCAAGTCAACCAGGCGATCGCGGTAGACCCAGAGGACTTCGCGAATGGATTCGGTGCGAAGGGCGGCCATGGTGGTGTGATGGCTGGGGCTTTCGATGATGACCTCGTGGGCGCCGATACCGTCCATCATGTCGTAGATGCCGTCGCCGCGCTTGTTGAGGCTGCCTTCGACCTTGAGGGCGGGGAAGCGGTTGGGGACGACTCGAATACGCCAGCCGGGGCCGTTGGGCCGCGAGCCATAAGTTTCGGTAGGCCATGATTTCGGGCGGGGTGTTTTCTTCGTGGCCTTCGCAGAAAGGGCATGTGGCCGGGTCAGCCGGCGGTGGTGCCTCGGACTTGAAGTCGTGAGGACGCTTGGCGCGTTCGTCGGCGATGATTACCCAGCGGCCGACGATGGGGTCTTTGCGAAGCTCGGGCATGTTCGAGGACCTCCTCATCTCATCTCAGACTTGCCACATGATGCGCTCGAAGTCGGGCGAGGGGGCGACCAGCTCAAAAATCCCCTCCCGGGGCGCTCGATCGAGGCTGGCCTGGCCGCGCTGGAGCTCGATGTAGAAGCGGATTGTTTCTCCCGGCCGCAGCTCCAGCCGCGCGAACGGGATTGCCATCTCGAAGATCGCGCCGGTCGACGCTTCGATGGTGGTCCCGTTCGAGATCATGCCTCCGGCATGGTTCAAGTAGCCGATCGGTCGGGTGGATTCGGGCTTCATCACCACGATTTCACGGTCAGAGGGTAGAACGAAGCCGACCCGGAGGCGGTCGGCACTGGCGAGGACCTCACGCGCTGGCCCTCCCTGAGTGTCGACGCGGATGAGCAATCGCTCGGCATCAAAACCGAACCATACCGATTCGATCGGCCCGCTGGCAACCTGAGTCATGGTGCCGCGGTCGCTCGTGCAGGCGTAGCGGGCGGCGTCGATCCATTCAAAGTAGGTTGCACGGCCGTCCACCTTGACGTGTGAAAAGCTGCGCGGCTGAGCGTGAATCGGCGGCTGGGCCGTCCCGCGGGAGATCGCGTCAAAAAGCGACCCGGGCGGGTCAGAGCCCAGGAGGGTGTAGACGTTGCGCAAGTGCCTGCGAAAGAGATCGTCGAAGAGCCCGTCGAGCGGGCTGGAATGATCGTCGCCGTACCACCAGAACCAATCGGATCCCTCGGCGATGTAGATCTCGTTCCAGGCTTTTTCCAGGGTGGCGGCCTGGTGGCGGAGCGATCGTTCCTCGGCCGAGAGGAACGAGCGGGCGGCATGGAGCGCGTCCCACGCTTGATTGTCTTCGGGGTGGCCGACCCAGATTGCGAAGTTGTGGCTGATCCAGCTTCCCGCGAACAGGTGGTGGAGCGTGTCCTGCGGCGGGTGCTCGTTGAGGAACCGGCCAATCTGAACGGGCCGGATCGAGCCGCTACGGGCGATCGAGCGGTACAGCGAGCGCAGGAACGAGACACCGCCGTCGGGATAGTATTCCCAGCAGTTCTCTCCGTCGAGGATGACCGGGACGAGTGTCGCTTCGGTTTGCTGGCAGGCGTCGCCGATCGCGTGGAGCTTGGCCATGAAGTCGCCGGTGGCGACGGGCCCGGGGCTTCTCTGGTAATGGAAGCCGATCTGGTCGGACATCGAGTGGTCGCGGAAGACGATCGACAGCTCGTGGTGCGACTCGCGCACCTTCCAGGCGCGATAGAGCAGCTCGGGATGCCGGACATGGCCCCGGCTGTCGCGGCCGATCTTGCCGTGGGTCGAGCAGCCCAGAATCTCTTCATCGGTCGCGATCCACTTCAGTCCGGCCTCGGCGAGGACGGGGATGATCGCCTGCGAGACCGAGCCTTCGCTGGGCCACATGCCGGTGGGGGGCTCGCCGAAATGGCGGATGTGGGCCTCGATCGCGCGACGAACCTGCACCGAGGCGTCATCAGGGTATCCGCCGCGGTATCTGGGTAGGGCGACCTCGGGCATCGCCTCGCGCGCAGCCGTTTTTTCCAGGAGCAGGGGCAGAATCGGGTGATAGAACGGGGTTGTCGTGAGCTCGATCTGCCCCTGCGCCGCCAGCTTGCGGTGCAGTGGGATCACGCGAGACACCAGCTCGCGCTGCCGGGCGAGAAACCACTGCTTGTCCTCTTCGGTGTAGTAGCGGCCCTTGGCCTTGAACTCGGCGAGATCGCTCTCCTGCTCGAAGAGCAGGGGATGGATCCACGCCAGGTTGGACCAGACCTGCAAGTCGCGGAGGTCGCGGGTGCGAAACCGTGGGAGTGCGTCCTGAACCGATGACGTCCACGCCGAGCGAAGCAGGTGAAGCTCGTGATAGCGCGGATGGGGACGGATCATGGTGTCCGGGTTTGCCATGAAGAAGTTGTCGAGCACGTAGCAGGCTTCGGTGGAGCTGAGTCCGTCGGCAGGAAGGCTGGAGCAGCGTAAGTGCGTGTCGGTGCCGCCGGAAGAATAGGCCTCGAGCTGTGCGAGCAGGCTCGGGACCAGGTTGATCGTGCACTGGAATTCGGGAACTTCTTCGAGGTGCAGCGCCATGCCGAGGTAATCCTTGGTGGCGTGCAGCCGCACCCAGGGCATGGGGTTCTCGCCCGTCAAGTCATCGGGGTAATACGGTTGATGTTGGTGCCAGAGAAGCGCCAGAGAAACTGTTTGCATCTATTGGCTTTCGAGCACGAACGTCAGGCTAAAGCCTGACCTACTTGAACGTCAGGCTGAAGCCTGACCTACTGGCACGAAGGTGGGAATCGCTACACTCGCTAGAGTCGACCCCTCCTCAAGAAGGATAGCTCTCGCTCACCGTGTAATGCTCGGAACGTCCCGGGCCAAACTTAAGTGGTTCCCGACCGGGCGGCGGCGCGAGTCGTCAGGTCGGCCGAATCCACGGGAATGTTTCGGGCCGAGACCTTGCCCTTGATTTCTTCGTAGAGGGCGACGTACTCGCGGGCGCTTCGTTGCCACGACCAGTCGGCGTTCATTCCCGTTTTCATGAGCTGCCGCCACGTGTTTCGATCGGGCCAGAGTGCCAGGGCCTTCTCGAGGCAGTGCTTGAGCATCGCCGGCTCGGAATCGGCGAAAACGAAGCCGCTGGCGGTAGAGTCAGCCAGGGTTTTCGGGTTTGTGTCCACAACCGTATCGACCAACCCTCCGGTCGCCCGCACAATCGGCACAGTTCCGTGTGCCAGACTATAAAGTTGATTCAATCCGCACGGCTCGAACAAGCTGGGCATCAGGAAAAGATCGGCGCCGGCCTCGATCTGGTGGGCCAGATCGTCACTGAAGCCGAGGTAAGCCCAGCACTTGCCGGGAAACTGGCGAGTCAGGATTTCGAGCAGGGTGTGGTATTTCGGGTCACCGACTCCCAGCACGACGAGCTGGACGTCACGCATCAGGAAGCTCTCGGCGACCGAAGCCAGCAAATCCCAGCCTTTCTGCGGGTCGAGCCGGCCGATCTGGGCGAAGAGCGGCACGTCAGGCCGCTCGGCGAAGCCCGCCTTGCGCTGCAGCCAGGCTTTGCAGGCGGCCTTGCCGGCCTCGACCGTCGTCGCGTCGTACCGGCAAGCGATCATCGGCTCGGTAGCCGGGCTCCAGATCTCGGGGTCGATTCCGTTGACAATCCCTCTCAAATCGGGCGATCGGTCGCGGAGCAGGCCGTCCAGCCCCGAGCCATAGCGAGCCGTCTGGATTTCCCTGGCGTAGGTCGGGCTCACGGCGCTTACCATGTCGGCGAAGACCAGTCCCGCCTTCATGAAGCAGATCCGGCCATGAAATTCGAGCTGTCGCCAGTTGAACAGACGCCAGTCCAAGCCGGTGAGCGCCATGTCGCGCTGCCAGAATAGACCGAGATACGCCAGGTTATGGATTGTGAGGAGCGAACCGGCGCCGGCGATTGCGGGTGCGTTCTGGTAGATCGTTTTCATGTAGACGGGGATCAAGCCGGTCTGCCAGTCGTTGCAGTGAATGACGTCGGGGCGGAGGCCGAGCGGGCCCAGGGCTTCGAGCACGGCGCGATCGAAGAAGACGAAACGTTCGCAGTTGTCGTCAAAATCCTTGCCGTTGCTACCGTAGAGGCCGACTCGATCGAAGTAGGCCGGTTGATCGATCAGGTAGACCTTGACGGTTGAACCGGGCAAGGTGGTCTCGAGGACCGTTCCCTCGACGGTGCGTGATCCCACGGGCACTTGAAGCGCGATTCCCGTGCTGGAAAGGGGCAGGCCGGAGTCACGTGCGGAATGATAGGCGGGCAGGAAAATGGAGACGGAGTGGCCCAGGCGCTCGAGTGCGCGGGGCAGGGCGCCGATCACGTCACCGAGCCCGCCGGTCTTGGCGAAGGGAACTGCTTCCGAGGCGACGACGGCGACATGCATCCCTCTAGGCTCCCGGCGCGAGAACGGATCGAGTCGCGGGGGAAAATCAATCGCCCGGACCGAGCGAGGCGAGAGCCAAGCTACGGCCGGGCGGCTGTTTCGTCCAGAGTTGTGACGTTACGAAGTTGTGTCGAATGATTGGTGGAGAGGCGCTCGCGCTAGGCGAGCGCCGTGGCGGCCGCTGGCGGCGCGATCGCGGAGACTTTCGTGCTCCAGCCGTAACGGCCGAGCATGACGACCATGAGGATGCACGAGATCACGATCGCTCCGAGCGAGATGCCCAGGAGCACCACGTAGATATCGCTTTTGGGGGACTGGACCAGAACGCCGGGCCGGCGGGGCGCGGCGGCAGAGGACCTGCTGGACGATCCGGCGGCACTAGAGCCGCGGGTTGATGGTAGACGAGACACTGTCGCCCTCCTTTATTTTCTTGCCCATGTACGTTTTGCCGATGACCTTGGCGACGGCCTGGTCGGGATCGACCGAGATGATCTTCACCTTGCCCAGGTACTCAGGAATAGGCTTGGTCCTGTAGAGGTAGAGCTCATGTCCGACGACCAGCCCGTCGTCGGCGCCGATCGTCATTTCCATATAGCGGTTGGTGGGGTCGATCCGCTTGACCTCGCCGGTGACGGGAGGGGGGCTGGCAAGCCCCTTGATCTGGGTGATGTCGGTCGACAGACCGTTCTTCGTGAGCACCTGCACGTACTTGGCGACGGTATCGCGAAGAGTGGAATTGTTCTTGGTCGCCGTTTCGAGCTGACGCGTCAGATCGCGGATGTTGTCGTTCTTCTCGGCTTGCTCGAGCTTGAGCTCATTGGCTTGTTTCTCGATGGCCGTGAGCGCCGTACGGAGCTGCATGGTCTCGTTGCGCTTGGCATCGGCTTCTTCGAGCGCGCTCTTGGCGGTTTGCTGGGCCACAGCCAACTGGCCTCTGGCCGTCTGGATCTGGGCCAGGTTCCGCTTGTTTTCGTCGACCTGTGAAGCGAGGCTGTTGTCCAGGGCCTTTTTCTCCTGGTCGCACTGCGCTTTCAAATCCTCAAACGACTTCTTGGACGCTTCCGACGCCGCCTTGGCGTCACCCAGCTTTTTCTTGAGGTCGTCAACCTTGGTGCGCTCGGCTTTGGTCGCGACCATCCAGTTCTTGGAGGTCGAGAATACGACCGTGGACAGGGCCAGGAAGATCAGGGCGAACGCCATGATCGTGATCACCAGGATTTTGCCAACGAAGGTCATGGTCCCATCCTAACAATGTCAGGAGCTTTGGGCCGGGCCGAATCAGGAGAGAACAAGCCGGCCGTCGAGCAGAACGGCGGTGATTTCGAAATCTACCCCACGCTGTTGGCGATGGCAAGCAACTAGGATTGGGTAATTCAGGCGATTCCGTCAATTTTTCCGGCCGGGCTGGCGCAGGAGTCTGCCCGCGAATCGAGTGACTCACCGGGCCTGGAGGTCGGATTGGTTCTGGTGCGCTGTCTCGAGCATGCGCTCGGCTTCACGGATCAAGTCGGTCAAGTCCGTCTGGTGTTTTTTGAATTCGGCGGATTGTTTCTGGATGGCGGCGATCCGCGCGTGAAGCTCGTTGATCTGCGTGCGCTTCGCTTCCACTTCCGCCATCGTTGCCTTGGCTTTATCATGGGCCGCGGCCCACTGCTCTCGCACCGACTTGGTCTGAATCGAGTCGCGCGAGATCTCGTCCTGGATGCCCGTGTTACGGACATCCAGTGTTTTCTTCTCCTGGTCAAACTGGGACTTGGCGTCCTCGAGCGTCTTGCTGGCGATGTCGACCTGCCCCTTGGCGTCAGCGAGCTTCTTCGAGAGATCCTTGATGGTTTTCTGCTCGTTCTCGATCGCCGCCTTCCAGTTCTTGGCGGTGGAAACGGCCACCGCCGAGATTCCCACGAATACAAGTGACAACGCCATGACCACGATTACCAGGATCTTGCCCACAAACGTCATCGTCGCACCCTACAAGTTTCCAGGAATGGAATGTTGGCCGGCCGAAACCGCGGTGCACCCCTGCACGAGAGAAAACCGGCAGTCCCACCGGCGCGTACTCCTTCCTCTTCCTCCAATGGTCCAAATCTACACCACGATTCTGCGAATGAAAAGCGACTGCCTCCGTAAGTTTGGGGATATTGGATCATTTGTTCGGGTGAGTGCCTCCGCCCGCAGCGCCGGAGCCATCACGCGAAGCTCGGGCAGGCGTGCCGGACCTACGGAGCACGGCCAGCGGCACCAGGCCGATCGAGATCGCCAGACATGTGAGGCCCAGCCAGTCTCCCCATCGTGAATAATAGCTTGTACGTCTGTCTAGAGGTACTGTGACAGACAGCACGCCCTTGGACTCTTTGGCGAGTGATTCGCGGATCTCGCCGTTGCCGTCGACGAGTGCGGAGAGGCCGGTGTTGACGGCGCGCGCCAGCGGGACGCGGTTCTCGATGGCGCGAAAAACGGCGCTGGCGAGGTGCATGTCGAGCTCTGCCGAGCCGTGGAACCACCCGTCATTGGAAAGGTTGATGAGCACGTCGGGTTGATCGGCGGCATCGAGGCCGGCGAAGGATTGGCGAATCACGTGCGGGATTGTGTCTTCGAAGCAGATACTGACCGCGATCCGATACGGACCCAGCGGCAGGGCCAGCGGTTTCTTGCCGGGGCTCAAGCTGTGGAGCTTCTCGTTGCCGTAGGGGGTGAGTGCGGCCAGCCACGGCAAGGTCTCGACGAGCGGGAAATACTCGCCGAAGGGAACCAGGTGCATCTTCTGATAGACGTGAATCACTCGCAGGTTGGGCAGGAACAGAATCGCCGAGTTAAATCGTTCAAGCCCGTTCTTCCGGTGGTCGTAATAGGAGGTTCCCACCAGCATCGGCACCTTGGCCTTATCGGTCCACTGATGAAGGTCGGTGACGATCGATTCCATTTTTTCCAGCCACCTTGCAACCGTCAATTTGGGGTTAAGTGCCCGGACCTGGCTTTCCAGCACCGCCGGATCGATCCCCGCCTCGATCGAGATCCAGCCCCAGGGATAGGAGGTTTCGGGCCAGACGATCAGGTCGGGAGTCTGGCGGCGCGCCAGTGCACGGTCGATCAGCTCAGCGAACTCGGAGGTGATTGCCTCGTTCTCCTTGATGATCGACTCTTTGTCGACTTTATTCTTGTGCTTCTGCTCGATATTCGATTGCAAGAGGGCCAGCCTGGGCCCGTCGTTGAACTGTGAGCTGGAAACGCGGATTGCGCCGTAGCAGAGGGTGGTTCCGATCAAGCAGGTGATCAGGCAAAGACGCACATATTGACGCGGATGCAGGCGAATGCGCCCGCGCGAGCGGCCCAGGAGCGGCAGCGTTGCCAGGTCGACAACCAGCGCGTTGACCAGGGCGATGAGCAGACTGATTCCCAGTGAGCTTGCGAAGTCGGCGATCTGGATCAGATAGAGATTTCGGAACTGGCTGTGGGCCAGGTAATACCAGGGGAAGCCCGAGAGGAAGTGCGCACGGCCAAATTCCAGGCCAACCCAGACGACGGGCGCGGCGAGCATGAGGGGAAGTCGCAGGCGAAACACCGCCAGCCGCGCGACGGCCACGAAAAGCGGCCACCACAGGGAGAACGCGAGGGACATGACCAGCCAGGCGGCCAGCCCGCCCATATCGAGCAGGTTGAGCCACTCCAGGGCCAGCAGCCAGAAGGTGAGCCCACCCAGCCAGGCGGCGAAGTAGGCCTTGAGCCGGGCTTCGCGCACGGTGACGATCCAGAGCAGGGGCGCCAGGGCGACCCAGGCGACTGCATGCCACTCCAGCGGCGGGAACGAGGTCCAGAGCAGGACACCCGAGGTGACACCGGCGAGCAGGGGATGGCGCGCGACACGCTGCCGCGCGGCAGCCAACGGGTTCGAGAGCGCGTCCTGCTCGGCGCGGGAGCTAATTTCATGAAGTGCACCTCATGAGATCCATGTTACCGCATCGCCAGGTAGCCGACAATTTCTCCTGCTTGATAGTCGCGGTCTCCGGCGGGAAAGACGGCGAAGCCGTCGGCTCTGGCGACCGTGCCGCAAGTCGGCTGATCCCGCCCAGGCGAGAGTCATGATCGAGGGCAGTCCGTCGCCGTTGTTTTCGTCTGAGCTTGCCGCCGGAAGAATTTGCGCCGGGAAATAGGCGATGCGGTCACCGCGCGTGCACGAAGCTGCGTGCAAGCCGGCCTTGCCCGAGCGGCGCGGCCGCCGCGGCATGGCCGGCAAGGGCCGCCAGGGCAGGCTTGACGAACAGCATGAAACTCACGAGCCCGCTGACGGGATTCCCGGGCAGCCCGAAGACGAGTGCTCCGCCGCGGTGGCCAGGCCGCGCCGGAGCCACGCCGAACCACAGGGGCTTACCGGGCTTCAGACTGACCTTGTGGAAAACTCGGCGCACTCCCAGGGATTCGAGCGCATCCGGAACGAGATCGCGCTGGCCGGCCGATACGCCGCCGGTCACGAGCACGAGGTCGGCCTCGAGGGCGCGGTAGAGCAGGGTGGCGAGCTCATCGGGCTCGTCCCGCGCGATCGGAAGCGTGGTGGCCGATGCACCCGATTCGGTCGCCAGGGCGCGGAGCATGACGGCATTCGAGTTTCGGATCTGGCCCGGACCAGGAGCTTCACCGGGCTCGACCAGCTCGTCGCCGGTGGGCACGATCGAGACGCGCGGCCGCGGTATGACCTGTACGTCGGTCCTACCCACCGAAGCCAGCACGCCAAGCTGGGGGGGATGAAGCACCGATCCTCGCGACAGCACGACATCGCCGGCGAGCATCTCCGCGCCGCGCCTCAGGATGTTCTGTCCGAGTTTGACGGGCCTCTGTTCGATGACGACCTCTTCAATACTGGGCTTTCGCGTCCGCTCGTGCATGACAACCGCGTCGCAGCCTGGCGGGACAGGGGCCCCGGTCATGATCACGGCCGCTTCGCGACTGCGCAATGCCCGCGAGCCGGATTGCCCCGCGACGATCACCTGGCCGACTGTCAGCGAGGAATCCGTCCCCTCCAGGTCTGCGGCTCGCACTGCGTACCCATCGACCAGTGCCTTGTCAAAAGGAGGAGAGTCGGCATCGGCCCGCACGTCCTCGGCGAGCACGCACCCCAGTGCCTGCTCGATCGGGCGAGAATCCGGGGCGAGCGCCCGTGCTTCCCTGATCACGGCATCCAGTGCATCGGCGATCGTCAGCATCTCTACCCCCTGGATCTCAGCGGTGAGGCGTCGACAACGAATGGGCGAAAGTCGCATGGTACGGCGTCGCCGGGAAGAAATCTCGCCACTCTTCTTGTGTGAGGTTGCGATTGGCGATTTTTTGGGCTCGATCCTTCCACGATTCCAGATCGAGGTCGAGAAGCACGACGCCGCCGCGGCCATTGACGTCGCTGAATCCAGCGGCCAGTGTTTTGCCGTCGGGGCTGAACGCGAGGCTATACACGCTCCCTTCGGCAACCTCGAGCGGCCGCGCGGCGAGCCGCCTGAGCAGCCGGGTATTCCAAAGTACCACACCGCCTTCAGATCTATCGCCCTCGTCAAAACCCGCAGCCAGTGTCGTGCCATCGCGACTGAAGGCCACGCACCTGATGTTCCCTTCGCCAAACTTCAGGGGTTTATCCGTGAGTCGCTTGCCTGTGCGGCCATCCCACAATATCACAGCACTGCCAGACCCGCCGCTCGAGCACGCGCCGGCGATGATTGAGCCGTCTGGGCTGAATGCCACCTCAGTGATGTCGCATTCGCCGGCGGTCAATGTCTTGCCCTTGCCATCAGCAGGCCCATGGGCGTCCCGAAGGACCAATCCACCGCGCCATCCCTCAGCCCCGTACGCGATGGCCAGTATCTTGCTGTCGGGGCTGAAGGCCACATCCGTAAGGTAGCTCTTGGGGAAATCAGCAGGGATGTGTGCGAGCTGTGTGTGTCGCCGAGTGTCCCAGAGCAAAACTCCGTTGACTAATGGAAATGCGCGGTACCCGCCGGCGAGCATCGTGCCGTCGGGACTGAAGTTTACGCTGAAAACGTTGCCGCTTCTGGCAATTTCCAGGGCGCCTTTCAGCAGCTTCGTGTGCTGCGCGGCCTCCCAGAGCACCACTCCGCCGGCACCCTTGATTCGGCCAAACCCCGCGGCGATGGTTCTGCCGTCCGGGCTGAACGCCGCGCACGTGACGAAACCCTCGACGACGTCCAGCGGCTTGTCCGTGAGGCGAGTGCGCTCTGCGCGTCCCAGAGTGCCACACCGCCGCTGTTCTGCCGAGTGTACGCCGCCGCGATGGTCGCGCAATCGGGGCTAAAGGCCACTTTCAGAACGTTCCCCCCGACTAGCAGGGGTGCATCAGCGAGACTGGAACGTCCCTGGATGTCCCAGGTCACGGCTCCCCCGCCGGCATCGCGCCGGTATCCGGCGGCCAGGCTTCGGCCGTCGGGGCTGAAGGCCACGTTCGTGACTTCGCCGCCGGCAATTTCCAGCGTCTGGGCGGCCAGGGCGGGGCGCCGCGCAACTTCCACAACACCACGCGATCGCCGCAACCGGCAGCCACAGTTCCGCCGTCGGGGCTGAAGGCCACGCTCGCTATGTGGTTCGCTGCAACGGCCAGCGGCTCTCCGGCCAGCCGCTGGCGCCGCGTCACGTCCCAGAACGCCACTCCGGCGCCGGTTTCGAGCTCGAGGCCCGCCGCCAGGGTTTCACCGTCGGGGCTGAAGGCCACGCTCTCGGCAGACTCTGTTTCGGCCAGGGACAAGGCGGCCAGCCGCTGCGAATGCGCGATATCCCAGAGCTCCAGCCGCCCAGCACACGCGGTGGCGAGGGTCTTGCCGTCGCGATGGAAGGCCAGGCCCGTGACCGGGTATTCCTCGGCGATCAGCAAGGGCTTTTCGGTGAGCGGAGCGCATCGCGCCACGTCCCATAGGAACACGCTTCCGCCTCCCTGGCGATCGGAGCTAGCCCCGGCCAGGGTCTTGCCATCCGGGCTGAAGGCCAGGGGGCCGGAGAGTGCGACGAGGGCGGTTCCCTGCTTGATCTGCTGCGGCTTGAAGTCGGAGTGTCCCTGCCGGGTAAGGTCCCAGAGCAGCAGACCACGGAAAGTCGCCGCGGCGAGCGTTTTGCCGTCGGGGCTGAAAGCCACGCTCATCACAGGACCTCCCGCGACGGCCAGCGCTGGTTCGGCGCGCCGCGCCACGTCCGAGAACAGCAGACCACCGCCTCGCGAGCCATCGATCCAGGCCGCGGCCATCATCTTTCCGTCGGGGCTGAAGGCGACGCTGTTCACGCAGCCCGTGGGAGTGTGAAGGAATGATGTGATTCCAGGCCGGACGAGCAAGGCATCGAGCAGGCTGCGTCGGGCCTCAAACGTGTTTTCAACCCGGATCGCCTCGACCGCCAGGATGAGCGCACGGTCCGGATGTTGGCCTTGCTCCGCTTCGGAAAGAGCCGCGATCCGGCGCGAGTCGGCAATCCGGATCGCTGCTCTTGCATTCTCCAGGTGCATTTTTGCCGTTTGCTCGCGAATCGCCGCCTGGCGTGCCGCCTCGCGCTGGCGCAGGACCACCGCGGTGGCCTCCATCAGACGCTCGGCGGCGAGGTCGGCGTCAGTGCGCGGCCGCATGGCCCAGAGCGCCAGTCCAATCGAGGCGATGGCAAGCAGCCCCGCGAGGACGGCGGTGATCGGGAGCCGGTTATCGCGAAAACGCACAGACACGGGCGGTCGCCCCTTTTTTCAAGAGCTGCGAGGAGTTTGAGCCGGTGCCGATTGGATTGACGACCCCGTTGGCGCATGGTCCCGCGCCCGAGCGCAAAACGTCAAGAACTGGCACAGGCGCCAAGGCATGCCAAGGCCGTTTCTCTCGCTCGGCCGTTTTTACGCTGCGGCGAGACGACTCGATCAGGGCAATTATCGCGGCCTGGTGATTGACACGTCGGAAATTTCCGACATCCGCCCGAGAAGGTGTGGAAGGCGCATGACTGATCCGATTCTGCACGCGAAATGGTGGGCGGCGGGCGATGTGAGAGCGGTGGTCGGGCATCGATTCACTCTGGATATGGGGCAATGGGGGAAGCAGCCCTGTGAGGTGATTGCTGTCGAGCCGGGGCGTCTCTTGGCCTATAGCTTTGCGCCGGGCACGCTCGACACGACGATCACGTGGCGACTGGAACCGGAAAACGACGGGACTCGTCTGCATCTTGAGCAGGTGGGGTATGACCTCGATTCGCCGATGGGGAAGATGGCGTTCGAAGGTATGAGGAATGGCTGGCCGAGTGTGCTCGAGCGGATTGCGGGGGTGATCGAGGGGGCGTGAGTGCGACCGCGGTGGCGGATCGGGCTTACGCCCTTTTGCTGGAGGACTTGCGTCCCGTCCGAACCACGCTCTCACGAGCGTGGTCACGGGGCTCAGGGCGGGGTGGCCCGGCTCGGTCCGGTCAGTTGTCGCGCTTGGGGGTTGCTGGGGTCGGCTCGGTGTTCGAGGCGGCGGGGTTGGGGAACGCGCGTTCCTGGTCGAAGGAGATCATCTCCCCGCCGTTGTGCGTGATCAGTGCTCGGAGAAAGTCTTTGTCGGTGTTGTTGCGGTAGTAGCGGACCGCGCCATCGCACATTGCGCCGTAAAACCCGTTGGCGAACTGGCGGCCGAGCTTGGGCAGCGGCTTTTTCTTGTCGTACTCGATGTCTTCGGGCTTCGTCCAGGGCACGGGCGTGCCAGCTTCCACAACCAGGAACGTATTCGAGGTGCCGTCCTTGATGTCGAGAAGAGCCGGCCCACGGTTGTCTTCGAATAACGCGCCGGGGCCGGTAAACACCTGGTAGTAGGTCGAAATTCGCGGCTCGTCGGTTGGGAGCACGGGGGCGTAGATTTCGGGCATCTCCTTGAGCAGTGGCTTGTTGTTCGGGCTGTCCCACGGCTCGTCGAGGCGAAACCGATTGTAGAGGCCGTTCTGGTCGAGGAACGGCAGCGCGGCAACGCGCCAGCTCAAGAGCGGCTTGCCGTCCTTGCTGCGAATTGCGGCTGGCGGAAAGCGGAATGGCTCGTTCATCGAGGCCAGGTTGTGAAAGGCAATCGCGATGAGGTTCATGTTGGTAAGGCATTTCACTCGCGCCTGAACTATCGCCTTTTCGGCGTCGGCTTTCTTCTGGTCCTGCTGGTCACGCTGATCCTTTTCCGAGGTTGATGCCGCCTGGCCGGGGAGAGGATTCGCCGCGGGTTGACCCATGGCGACAACCGCGATTCCCGACGCGGCTGATCCGGTTGTGACAACCAGAGCTGTGGCGATCGTGATTTTGTGCAAGGTCATCGTTCTCAGAGCTCCTCCGGTCAATCGAGAAACCGCGGCCGAAACCGCTCCGGCCGTCAGTGCATTGGTTGCCGCGACCTGCATCGCGGCGCGGACCGTCGACTCGGCGAGCCCCAAGGGCAGGGGTAAGGGGGATGCCGCGTTCGCCGTTTCCGAGAGCGCGATGGCGCTCGAGGCGACGGTCGCATACGCCAGGCCGCGGCGGATCAAGCGGTCGCGCAGCAGATCTTTCGCTCGGGAGACGCGAACGCTGACCGTGCCGGAGGGGCATTGGAGGAGCCGCGCTGCCTCGGCGTGAGTGCATCCTTCGAGATCGCAGAGGATCACGGCCGCGCGGTATCTTTCGGGCAGGCGGCCGATCTCTTGATGCAGCGCCTCGATCTCATCGAAGCGCGGTGGGTCTGATCTTGGGCTGGAAATCGCCTTTGAGTAAATGTTCATCGCCGCGCCTTGTTCTTCCTGGCGTTTTCGCCGCGTGATGGCGGCCTTGGCCCGAACGGCGACCCGCCGCGCGACGCCGTGGAGCCACGGGCCGAGCGTCTCGCACCGCCGGATCGAGCGGGCGCTTCGGACGAGGACCAGGAAGGTGGCCTGAAAGGCGTCTTCGGCGGTGTGTGAATCGGGCGAGATGCTGCGGCAGATGCTCCAGACCATGGGTCCGTGGCGTGCCACGAGCGCGGCAAAGGCTCGCTCGGCGGAGTGATCTCGCCGCGCAAGGAATTCTTCCAGAAGCTCGCGGTCGCTCATCCCGGTGGCGGAGCCGGTGTCGAAAAGCGTCTGGATCGACCGGATAACCGAGCCCGACCCGACTTGCATGTCGAAACCCCCTGTGTTCGATCGATCGATTGCACGTCCTGCCCTTTACAGTGCACGATCGGGGGGTTTGCTTTCAAGTTTTTGGGAATTGGGGTGGGATTGGCGTTCAGGCGGAATCCTCGCTCACGCTTTGGGTTGGTCTGGGGACGCCGCTTGGGTGCGGCGGCGTCGCAGCTTCATCGAGACGGCGAGGGCGCCGATTGACAGCGCAAAGACCAAGAATGAAGAGGGCTCGGGCACAGCCTGGGCGGCGAGCTGGCCGACGTAGGCGTCGGCGGCCGTGGTGGGATGCTCGGCATCCCAGAAGAGATAGCCGTTGCCGCTCAACGACGAGTTGATGGCTGAGCCGGTCACGTTCGTGAAGCCATAATCCGAAGGGCTGGCGATCACGTTTGTGAGCAAGGTCTGGACGTCCGCGATGTGAATCTGAACTCCCAGGCTTTGCTGGAGGGAGGCCGCTTCGGCCTTTAACGTTTGATTGAAGCCGAGCGACCAGGCGTCGAGAGCCTGGCGCTGGGCGAGCGACAGGTTGGCTGACGCAGGAATCTCACCCAGCAGCGGCAGATTGGGGATCAAGAACTGCGTGGCGCCGGCGTGTGCCAGGGTGGTGATCTCGTTGGCAATGTCCTGGGCTGGGATGGTCGGGTTGGTTTGATTGCCGATCAAGAGGTTGTTCGCCCCCGCCCAGATCGTGAAGAGCTCGCCCGAAGTCGGGGTGTGGGCCGAGAGGTACATGGCGATCTGGGCGTCGACGTTGGGGACCGCCTCTCCAGGTGCGTACGTCGTCGTGCCGCTGCCGGTCGATGCTCCGCCGAAGGCATAGTCCGATCCACCCGCAAGCGAGGCAACGGGCGCGGCCACGCCGAGGTCATGCGCCAGATAGTCGAGCCAGTTACCGCCGTTGGTGAACCGGCCTTGATAGTAATCCGCTGCCGGGGAGGGCTGAGTGCCGCCACTGGCCACGTAGTCATTGCCGACGTCGGAGAGACTGTCGCCAAAGGACACGATCGATGTAATTTGATCAGCCCGCGCATGGCTGCTTGCAATCGAGATCAGTCCCGCAACGATCATTGCGGCGAGCGGCTTGTTCGTCCTGAAATGTCGAGAAACCATCGGTTCACAGACTCCCTTCGTGAACGGTTGATCATGGTCAGGTCACGAGTTGTACTTCCCTGTGAAGGGTAAAGATCCATTTGGTGGTGGAACCGGACGGGGAAACTTTAGGAATTCTTGGAATTTGCACTCAGGAAGGTGGGCGCACGCGAAGACGCAAGGGGCAAACGGCGACAACGTATGCGAATTCCGTCGTGCGAACGAGTCGTCGCTTGCTTGATCATTTCCACTTGCCCAACGAACAAAGGGCAAGCTCTCTGAGTCTGCCACGGCCGTCGAATTCCCAGCCCCACGCGGCTCCGTCAGCTTCCTGACTGTGCTGAATGAGCCGCCCGCCCTTCTCCGAGTGAAGTTTCAGCCAGTCGGCGACCTGTTTGGCTTCGTACCACTTTCCGACGAGTACGGACACGGTTCCGGTATCGGCGTCCGGTTCGTAAGGGCTGTCGTACAGTCCGGTGCTTTTGAAGCAAAGGAATCCGTCGTCCGGCAGGAAAGCCTCGCCGAGAAAGTACATGAGAGGGCGGAGACCTCGGCCCTTTTTGGTTCGCAACGCTCTCTTAACGATGGGAAGTGATTCGTCCTTGATTTTCACGTCAATCAGGTGAAGGGCGGTTTCGTATCCCATAGTAGTCGCCGGTGTTTCTTGCGGTTGCGGATAACGGCATCAAGCATCTTCCCAGCATGCGGATTGTCGGCGAGGTCCCCGGGGAAGTCGAGGGGTTGGTATGGTATTGTATGGTGCTTGCGGACCTTGAGAGGGGATAGAATGGTGGTGAGGAGCTACTGGCCGTCGTGCGATTATCGACACAAGGAATGGGGGGCGAGCCCGATCGATGCCTTCTGGGTGGAGGCGACGCGCGAGGAAGCGATGCAATCCATTTTCCCGATGCTGAGCCATGAGCTTCAGTTGGAGTCGGAGCGACTCGCAGCCCAATGCGTGGGACTGGCGGAGGAAATTGCACAACCGCCTCGACCGTTCTGTTTCCTGGTGGCTCGAGACCTGAGCTCCATCGATCCCTTTCAGGTTCACTACCCCTTCCATCAGCTATGGAACGCGTATTCACCCTTTCGCGCTATTCCCGAACGGACGATTACCTCCCTCAGGGAACTGGCTGGGATTTCGATCGAGGTTACGAGTGGGAAACGGGCTCGTAAGCGGACGGCGTCGTCGAAGGCGCGCAAGCGACGGTGATCGCGCCACCGCGGTTGACGGGCTCGGATCGCTGCCGATCGACAGCGATCCATGAGGCTTTCCCGGAACTCCAGTCTCGGACCTGTGAGCGACAGAGTTAGGTTTGGTGTACGTGAAACGTCTAAACTAGATGCGTGCCCGTGTCACTCCCTAGCTGCGTCCCCGTTTCACTCCGCTAGCTGCGTTCCCGTTTCACTCCCACGCCGATAGGCGCCGCCGGATCGGCTTGAACCAGGAGCGAACGAAAGCCCTGGCCTTCCTCGTGGGCGCGGAAGCACTCGGTCAGGAACGTCAACACATCCCCGCCCTGTCGGCCATCACCGCGAGCTGGCTTGCCTCGGATTTTTCGGACCGGGCGGCATCCGGCCTGGTTATTTCCGCACCGGTGAGTATGATTACGCCTAGAAAAGCACAGGAGGAGCAAGCCGATGGCAGTTTCGGCGGTAGCTAGCCAGTCGATTACCCGTTTGATTCGGGCTGTGCAGGACGGCAGCAGATCGGCGGTCGGTCCGCTATTGTCGGCATACTTTGACCGTCTGGTGCGTCTCGCCAGCAAGCGGCTCCGGAATTTGCCGGGGTTGGGAGGCTACGATGAGGATGTGGCCTTGCGCTCGTTCCAGAGCGTATACCAAAGGCTTCGCGACCCGGCGCGGCGGCTCGACCTGGCCGGCCGCGACGACCTTTGGCGGCTGCTGGCCACCCGGACCATCTCGAGGGCCATCGATCTGATCCGGCGGCACCGGCCTGCGGAGGTCCCGGGCGACTTTGATGTCACTCAACTCTTGAGCGGCGAGCCGACACCCGACGAGGCCGTCGAGCTGGCCGACGAATGCCGTCGCCTTCTCGACGCACTTGAGGAGCCCGAGCTGCGGCAAATCGCCTTGTGGAAGGCGGAAGGCTACACCAATGAAGAGATCGCAGCCCGGCTGGATTGCGTTCCGCGCACCGTCGAGCGCAAGTTGAGCCGCATTCGACTGCTGTGGCAGCACGAGCTGGAGGACCGCGTGACATGAGCTCCGACCGTCCAAGCGCGTACGAACAGCTCTCGCTCGAAGCGGCGGCGCGCGTCGATGCGGTCTGCGATGGCTTCGAGCAAGCGTGGAAGGCGGCGCGGTCCGGGGCTGTCGCACCACAGGTCTCGACTTATCTGGACAGTTGCGCGGAGGCCGAGCAAACCGTTCTTGCCGGTGAGTTGGTCGCGCTGGACCGAGCGTGGCGCAAGCGCTGCGGCGTGGCTCGCGGCTCCCGCACTTCAATGAACTCGAAGCGGCTGCCGAAGCGAGCGCGAGCTTCGCCGCACCGCCGGACGGCATCGACAGTGAGCCGGCCGCGGGCCGGGTGACTGAACGGCCAGAGGTTGCTGGGCTCGAGCTGCTCGAGGTCCTGGGATCCGGCGGTATGGGGGTGGTCTTCAAGGCCCGGCAAACCGCGCTGGGCCGCGACGTGGCGGTCAAGTTCCTACGAGGCGCGCAGCGGGCTGAGCCGGGACGCCGCGAGCGTTTTATCCAGGAAGCCCGGGCCATCGCCCGGCTAAGGCATCCGCACCTGGTTCAGCTCTACGAGTTCGGCGAGGTGCCCGCCGCGAGCGGGGCCGCGTCCCAGCCGTATCTGGTGCTGGAATACGTGTCGGGGGGAAGCCTGTCGAAACTCCTGCGAGGCTCGCCACAACCCGCCGCCGAGGCTGCGCGGCTCGTGGCCACGCTGGCCGACGCCATCCAGTACGCCCACCAGCAGGGGGTGATCCATCGCGACCTGAAGCCGGCGAACGTCTTGTTCCAACGAGCGGAAGTCAACGGGGAGGGGCGGTCCGAGGGGTTGCGCGGCCGGCGAGTTTCTGTTGCGCGTCCGCTCTCCGCCGATTTCTGCGTCAAGGTCACCGATTTCGGCCTGGCCAAGTTCCTGGCGGGTGGCGATCTGACGCACAGTGGCGACGTGCTTGGCACGCCCAGTTACATGGCTCCCGAGCAAGCGGCGGGCAAGTCGGCGTCGATCACCGCATTGGTTGATGTCTAGGGCCTGGGGGCGATCCTCTACGAAGCGCTCACCGGTTGCCCGCCGTTTGCGGCGGCGACGGTTGATGCGACGCTGGGGCTGCTGCGGCAGGACGAGCCGGTACCGCCGCGGCGCCTCCAGCCGACGGTGCCGCGCGACCTCGAAACCATTTGTTTGAAGTGCCTGCGGAAAGAACCAGGCCGCCGTTATGCCAGCGCCGGGGCTCTGGCTGACGACCTCCGCCACTTCGAGGCCGGGGAGCCGATCCGGGCCCGTCCGGTTGGGAGAACCGAGCGGGTAATCGTCTGGTGCCGACGAAGGCCGGGTTTCGCGGGGTTCCTCGCGGCGCTGGTGCTCGTCTTCCTTGCCGGCAGCGCCGGCGTTCTCTGGCAGTGGCAGCGAGCCCGCCAGAGCGCAGCCCAGGCTGAGCGGAACGCGGCCGCCTTCCGACGGGAGCGTGACACGGCCCAACAGGAAAAGGCTCGAGCCGAGGGCCATCTGCGGATGGTCCACGATCGAGTGGACCGGTTGAAGCAGCTCGGAAACGATCTGTTGCAGCAAACCGGGTCGTACCGCACCGGGCAGGCCGTGCTGAAGGAAGCCCTCGCTTTCTATCAGGAGTTGCTTCCCGCGGAGGGCAGTGACCCGAGGGTGCGCCGCGAGGCCGCGCAGCTTTTCGACCAGGTCGCGTCGATTCATCACACACTCGGTCAAGCGGGCGACGCGGCCGTGGCTGCCGTCCGCGAGAGCCTGGCAATCTACGAGAAACTGCTCGCCGGCGGGCGACTGAAGGGCTCCGTCGAACGCTACGCGGCGCGCAACCTCGTCAATCTTGGACGAATTCTGGCCGCGGCCGGCCGCGCCGCCGAGGCCGAGCAGTTGTACCGGAAAGCCGTGAAGCTGCTCGATCAAGCGGTCGAGGATTTGCCGCAGTCGGTGTACCCCCGGATAGACCTCGCGCGGACCTTGCCCGATCTGGCGGATTTGCTCAAGGGCCTCGGCCGCCGGCATGAGGCTCTAGGCATCCGTCGCCGCGTGATCGACATCTATGAAACGATCAAGGCCAACTTTGCAAACGACCCGGAACACCGCCGTAACCTGGTCATGAGCTACCTGGATCTAGCGTCTTTGCTCTGCGAGTTCGGCAGACAGGTTGAAGCGGCGGAGCCTTATCATAAAGCACTCGAACTGGAAGGCGACGACGCCACCGTCAACAATCATCTCGCGTGGTTCCTGGCGACGAGTCCGGAGCCGTGCTTGCGAGACCCCGCCCGGGCCGTGCGTCTAGCGATGAAGGCCGTCGCCGCCGAGCCGCAGTCTGCCAATTACCGGAATACGCTCGGTGTAGCCTACTACCGCAACGGCGACGATAAGAGCGCGGTCGCAGCGATCGAGACGGCGAAGGGCATGCGGGCGGGCGGTGACAGCTTCGACTGGTTCTTCCTGGCCATGGCTCACCGGCGCTTGGGGAACAGCGAGGAAGCGCGGGCCTGGTTCGACCGGGCCGTGCAGTGGATGGACAGGCACAAGCCACACCATGACGAGCTCTGCCGTTTTCGCGCCGAGGCGGAAGCGATGCTGACGCCTACCGTCCCCGGCTAGCGCTGACCGACCCGTGCCGCACGCGGCCTTCCCGAGTCGGTCTTTGCGCGTGCACTCTCCGGCGACCCGCGGAGAGATCACCTTGAGCTGGGTCGTACTCAAAACAGAGGGCGCCCCGATATGCGATGGCACCTTCGATAATCATGCGGGTCTCCCTGGCCTGTGAGCAGCCAATGGGGGTTCACTCGCGCTATCTCAATCAGTTTCAATACAACATAGGCCGGCACCGTGACCCCGATCTCATAGTTCGCCAGGTCTCAACCCGGAGGTCCAGGGCATCGGCCAGGAATTGGGCGCCGTGTTCCCCGTACAGGTCTTCGCGAATCTCTCGGAGCCGTGCCGCCAGGTCCGGCCGCATTTGACGATACGAGCTGTCGCTTTTCATGCTTCTTCCTCCGTTTTGACCGGCAGAGGGCCGGCCCGCTTTGCGACGTGCGTTCTACAGGATTTGATGCCGAGTCATTTTCCTCTTCGAAGGCCGGTCCTGATTCCATCATCATGCGAGTGGGCGCGCCCGTGCACGGTCGTCAGGCGAGCGACCCGGTTCGTTGCCTTCACCCCGTCAACCGAGTCGGGCTGCCTCGAACCCGACACTGATTTTTTGGATTGTGAGCGACAGAGTCAGGTTTCGTTTTCGTGGAAAAACTAAACTAGCTGCGTCCCTGTTTCACTTCCCGTCCCCGTTTCACTTCCCGCTGTGCTGGACGATCGCCGCGCTTGAACCTGAGGGTGGTTGGAGGTAGGTTGACTTAACGAAGTGCCGTGATGCGAGAGGGCCACGGGCGAACTCGTCCCGGGCACTTCCCCGATTGCGCTTAACCATGAGCTGGAGATTCGCGTCATGGCCTCCGAACTCGCGGGCGATCTGCTCGACGTTCTCGACAAGCTTTCCGGGGGAGTGCATCCCGGTTTCCGCCCGGTTCACGCCAAGGGTGTGATGTACTCCGGGAACTTCACCCCGTCGGCCGGCGCGGCGAAGCTGACGAGGGCGCCGCATGCCATCAGCTTGTCGACCCCGGTGACGGTTCGCTTTTCGATATCGGCGGGGGTTCCGACAATCGCCGACAACGACGCGAGCGGGTCCAGCCCGCAAGCGATGGCTGTGCGGTTCCACCTGGGCGATCATGTTCACACCGACATCATTGCCCACTCTCATAACGGGTTTCCGACACGGACCGGGGAGGAGTTCCTCGAGTTCATTCGCGCGGTCGCCGCGAGCGGACCGGGTGCCCCCACTCCGCCGCCCATCGTGGCGTTCCTGGCCTCCCATCCCTCAGCCAGGGCTTTCGTAGAGGCCCCGAAGCCGATTCCGTCGAGCTTCGCCCGGCAAGCGTACTTCGCAGTGACCGCCTTCAAGTTCACGAGCCCCAACGGAGAGAGCCGGTTCGGCCGGTTCCGCCTCCGCCCCGAAGCCGGGATCGAGTTCCTGACCTCAGAGCAAGCGAAGGAAAAGACGGCCGATTTCCTCGCCGCCGAGATGTCGGAGCGGCTTGCCCGGGGGCCGGTGGAATTTCGCGTGCTTGTGCAAGTGGCCGAGGGCGGAGACGAAGTCACCAATTCCACCGCGATCTGGCCAGAGACTCGTCAGCTCGTGGATTTCGGGACCGTCGCCCTCACCGAGCGAGTGGACGAGCTAGCCCCGGAGCGTCGAAAGATCATCTTTGACCCGGTTCCTCGGGTGGATGGAATCGAATCGGCGGGTGACCCGCTGACCGAGGTGCGTTCCGATCTCTACTTGCTGAGCGGCCGACGGCGGCGGGCTGACGCGGCGAAGTGAATTCGTCAAATGGACTGACGGCCCTCGCACCCGTTCTGTTCGGGCAAACGGCGACTGCGCAGCGGGTCAAGTCGGTGGGAGAAAGCTCCGGGCGGAAACGGGACGAAGCGTCCGTCTTCGCGGATTAGCATGCGAAGCACCCGGACGCAGTGCCTGTTGCGAAGAGGATTTTCGATCGTTACAGATCGAATGTTCTTCGGGCCGCGATCGTCGTGATCGAGCCCGGTCGTATTCGGGTCCGGTCGCTGCCGATCGACAGCGATCCATGAGGCTTCGCCGGAACTCCAGTATCGGAACTCGGAGCGACAGAATCGGGTTCGGTGTCCGCGGAACTTCTAAACTAGCTGCGTCCGTGTTTCACTCCCCGCGGAATGGCTAAACTAGCTGCGTCCCGGTCTCGCTCCCCTGCTGCACGTCCACGCCGCCCCCGGTCCAAGCGGCAGATTTCAACCATAGTTGGCGCGGACATTCGGAGGTGGGAGAATGCAAGAACGCGGAACGGGTGATCTCGTAACGACGCTTTGGAGGCGGTCGGCGGATCGAGTCGCAGATCTTAGGCGTTAGCGGGCGGAGGCATCCATGAGAGCGGAGCCGGAAGGGGCCACGTCGGATTCACGCCCGCAGGCCGGGCACCTAGCCCCCAGAGGGATCACTCGCCCGCGGGCCATGTTGCTCGCCGCGGCCCTCCTCGGTGTGGCAGCTATCCTGATCGCTGCGGGTCGGCTCGGGCTCCTCGACCTCCATGACGTCGTGAGGTACTCGCAAGCCGACCTCGATCTCGATAACATCGTGCAGGGTGTGGTGGGTTGGGCCGGGTTCGCCCTTGCGGTCACCGGCATCCTGTACCTCATTTACATCTGGGGTGCGGATCGTTTCCGGGTTTCGATCGGGCGTCTGATGGTCGTCGTGGCAATGTTGGCAGTGCTGCTCGTGGTCGTGCTCACTCTGCGACAACGGGAGCAAGCGAGGCGCACGCCCAGACCACTCGCTGCTCCTTCGACGGCGCGCCGATGATGACCCGTTGGTTACGGATGAGGCGCTGATCGGGAGAATTATTGGGACGAATTCGCATTCTTGACCCCGGCGCCGTCCGAGGCGGGCGAACCGTCAAACCCGTCGCAGCAGCGGACCGGCGCGCCCAGCGAGTTGAAAACGGTGATCCATGATTCACCGGTTACGCGCGAAGGATTTCATTCCGGCTTCGGCGGAGGTGGATCGGGCTCGACTGGAAGCCACGGGTGGCGGGCGGCGTACTCATACTTGCGAGCCATTGCCGCGTGGTAGATGGCCATGCGTGAGAAGAACGCAATGTCCCGAGCGCCTTTGGCTCGCACGGCCCGCACGGCCTCCGAACCCGGATCTAACCCATAGAACTGCAGGCCAAGTTGGTGGTGGGCGTGCTCCGACTTCCGGTTAGCGACTTCCATCAACGCATGATATCGAGCGCGGTGTAAAAAATGGTCATGCCATCTCTTGAGCCGGACACCGCCAATGCATCCGCCGATCAGCAGCCCCACGACCGCCACCGCGATCATCCACCGCCGCGTCGTCATTCGGGGAAGTCGCATGGCGCGGTCCTCCGCGACGGCTGTCTGGCAAGTCTGGATACTAGTTGACCCGTGACGTCTCGGTTTTGACGTAAGTCCCGAATCGATCGATCGACGACCGCCATTCCGAACCCGATATTAACATTTGCACTTCGTATTACTGCAAGACCGGAACGGTCGGCCGCCAAGAGCTCGTCTGACGATCGACTCGACCACCACTTCGATCATATCGCGCTGCCAACCTGAGATCGGCAACGGCTTCTGGCAGATCACGGCCGCGATGGCCAAAAAGTTCTGCGATCCGTGCGGGCCGCCACGCCACGGCTGACCGAGCGACAAATTCCCAAACAACCTAGATTGTCCGCTCGAAAGTGCGTGGCCAATTGGGGGATCGCGTGACGGCAGAGCACTCCCCTAGACTGGTGGCGCTGCCTACGCTTCCAAGAACTGGAGTGCGTGATCTCTGATCTGACGCCTCACCAAAGACCGAGGAGGGCGGCGAGACGGATCGCCACGAGACTCCCGCTGGGCACCGCGGCGAGCGCGACTATGGCTCATCGATTACGGTTCCGGTGCGGGCGGGTCGGGCTTGATGATTGAGGTTTTCCGTGTCGTATCCTCCAGTCGCCTTAGTCGTCTTCGACCGCGCCGCAGGAGGACACCTTGCACCACGAGCGTGGGGATGAGACTCGCGATGGCGAGAACCAGAAAGAATACCGGCCATTCGATTCCTTCGATCCCGGCTACGTCATAGTAGAAGCGTTGAGTTGAGAGGAGCTTGAGTTGCCCATCAGGGGAGTCGGTTGTGAAGAGGAATTCATAATAAGGATGATGGTCGTTCGAGAATTCGCCGCCCGAGACTCCCACGAAGACCAGCCGGCTCCCGTCACGGCCCAAGGCCTCGACGACCAGGCCTCTGAGATTCTTCGCGCCCCAGTATCCCGGCTCACCCTCCTCGATCCGACCTGTCTCGTCCACGACCTTGTAGAGACTCTGCAAGCGGCTAGCGGGCATTCCTCGTGCCTCGGACGGTAGGGCTTGACGATCCTTCAAGGCACGGAGGACTCGCCCCTCCAAAACGTAATAGTCGTTTTCTTGGGGATGCACCTGAATGAAACTGTCGACCTCCTCAACGGGCCTGCCGCCGAATGCGCGGCTGCCGCTCGGGTCGGAGATGGTTTCTACCCGCGTAACTGTCTCGATTTGGCGGGCCTCGACGATGCGCGGGTCCACGGCCGGCCGAGCCAGGTAGTATCCCCATATCGCGTAGTTCATCCAGACGGCGACGACGAATGGCAGCGCAAGCGTCCCAGCGGCTCCGAGCCAGAACGCGAGCCGCTTCTCGGCTCGACTCGATCCGAATCGAGCGATGATCGCCGTGACGCCCATTGGCACGAACGCCACGAGCCCCACGAAGGAACCGAAACGGAATACCGCGAGCATGATCGCCGCCACGACGACAGCAGCCATGAGGTTGGCGATCGTGAAGCGAGAATGTCGCATTTCTGGTTGCCCACTCGTCCCGTGGCTATCAGTGCGCGCCAACTATGGGCGAGGCGTTACGCCTATTCGATGAAAGGAATCGGGTTGCCGCACTCCGCGATTACCCACTGATTCGCTTCCGCTATTTTGCGGAGCAAGGGGTAAGCCCGCCCTGTGTCTCCCCGTACCTCGGCATCGACCGTCGTCGTCTCACTGCACGACCCGAGGTAGAACCGAATCGAGAAGCCGTTCCCCTCGAAATCGCCCTGTTTGGTGGCAGCGGTTTTCTCGAATTGCCGCCTGAGGACATCCGGGAATTCGACCCCTTGGTCCTTCAAGGCGGCGATCTTCTCCACGCCGCTGGGCTCCCGGTAGAACTGGACTTCTGGAATCGCTCTGGAAATGCCCGACATCACCTCATCTTGGCGCCCGAGCGGCAGGCCGTCACCTCGTCGTATCGTGATCTCCCAGGGCATCGCGCTACCCCTCGTACTGATGCGAATCGTAAACTCTCGATTCTGGATTACTCGTTAGAGTTCCCCGCACCTTCCTGCGGCCGCCTGTCCACGCCGACGATAGTTCAGACGATGCACTCTTAGGCATCCGCCTCATCACCGAGGTACACATCGAACCACAACTCTAAGTTGGGCCGAGCCAGTTCCCCCATCTGGGCCGGCCGGACAGACGGCCCGCCGTGGCCGGAGCCGGACACCCAGAAGCAAGAGATATCCATGACGCACCCATCGTTTTGGAGGGAGCGGATCGCATCACCCCGCGATCCGATCTGAGCGAGCAACCAATCCAAGTGCCTTCGCACGTCGCATGACTCGACAATCCCTTTGCTCGTCAAGAACCAACCATGCAGTTTGGCCGGGTGGGAGCGGGGGACGCTACTCTCGCCACGACGCTGCCACTTGGACGGCTCGAGCCCCAATCGTGCGGTCACCTCTGTGGGATCGAACCGCTCCGGGTAGATACGCAGCGTGGCGTAGGTGCGCTTACACGTTGGATAATCACTCTCTTGCATCCACATGTCCTCCGTTCGACTGAACTGTAAAGCATGGTCTCTAGTTGACCCATTACGTCTCGGTGTTGACGTAAGTCCTGAATCGATGGATCAGCGATCGCTAATCCGAATCCGATATTCACCCTTTACACTTCGAACAACCGTAAGACCGGGACGTTCGGCCGCCAAGAGCTCGTCTCACGAGGGCCTCGCCAACCTCAACGATCATACCGCTCTGCCAACCTGAGATCGACAACGGCTTCTGGCAGATCACTTCCGCGTGACATTTCCCGTGTATCCCCAACCAGATGAGGAACCACATGGCATTTCGTTGCGTTGACTGTGATCGCGTGTGGAAGACGGAGGAGGAGGTCGGATCGTGCTGTCCGCACGTGGAAGACATCGGGGATTCCAGTACCAGAGCCTGCACGGCGTGTGATGGTAACGGCTTCCCGAATTCACTTGATCCCGACGAGGCCGACATCGCGGAGTCGATCATCAACTACCTCATCGGCGACGACGAGGAGCATCGTGTCAGGCCGGCTGCTGTTCCGTTTGTGCCGAAACCAAATGGGACAGAGTTACAAACTCATACCCTTGTTCGCGCAGCGCGGGAATGAGCCCATCTAGCGCTCGAACCGTCTGACTCTTGTCGCGGTCAAACCGCCCCACGTAGCCGTCGTGGAGAATAATGATCGAGCCCGGTCGTGCCCGCCGCAGCACTCTCCAGGCTATGGTTTCATGGCTCGGTCGGGCTGTGTCGAGCGGGAACACGTCTCCGACCACAGCGCTATACGCGAACCGTTCCACTTCGTCAAGGACGCGCTTGGTTAGTAAGCCAAACGGTGGACGGAAAAAAACGGGTTGGACATTCAAGAGATCGGCGATCAACTGGTGAGTAGACGCCAGTTCATTCCTGATACTGACGCTGGATAGTAAAGGAAGGATTCGATGATTATACGTATGATTGCCGACTTCGTGTCCTTCCTGGACGATGCGACGGCCGATTTCGGCGTGTCTTTTCAGGTTCCGACCAATCGGAAAGAAAGTCGCCGAAACCCGATACTCCGCCAATCTCGTCAATAACAGCGGGGTGTACTCTGGATTAGGCCCGTCGTCAAAGGTAAGGGCGATCTTCTTTTCCTTGATCCTTACCGAGCAAAGCACTCGCTGCGTAAGATGGGGTATCCACCTCTCCGGACCAATCGCATAGGCTATGGCGCCGCGGCGGTTCGCCAGCGCCTGGATCGGATTCATCGGTAACCGAAACCTCCCCCGTTTGCGCTGGTCAGCCTCCATCGAGGGAAATCACGCCAGTCGGTGGTTCTCTCATCCGTTATTCGTGACATCTCTCGATAGCTTATCGAGAAATAGCCGGCTCGATGGAGATGGCCGACGACTGAGCTGTGGGCACCAAGGTAGATCCCTGTCGGTATCCCGAACGCGCGTCGGTGTCGTCGGACCGAAGTAACCTGGGCTCAATCGAGTTCGGTATCGTCGGACGGGGTCGTACGCTCCACTGGTCGGCGAACTCGAGCCGCCGGGACTCTTCGCCATTCTTTGCCGGCTTCCGCTGGCCGTTTCCTCACCTCGCCATGGGCTGCCGGCCTTCGGGTCGCTCCTTCGTGTAAGCGGCAAGCAAACCGAAGGCGAAGACGAACAGGATCGCGCCCCCGACCCATCCGCCCAGCACCACGTGGTCCGGGGCCATCACGCCGATCGCGAATCCGGCGAGGATCAGCGCCGCCGCCAGACCGAAGAACGTCCTCATCCCGTAGAGGAAGACGAACGGCAGGTAATGCGCCCGACGATGACCAGGCAGGACGGATAGAACCAGCCCCGCTGATGCAGCGCGGCGGCGCCGGCCAGGGGGAGGGTGATCGGCACCGTGAAGGCGATCTGCATCGCCAGGCCGCCCAGGGGGTTCTCTGGTGCCAACGCCGCCGGTCGGCCGGCGATTCGGAGCAGCACGTGTGTCAGCGGGAAGATCGCCGCCCCGCCGATCGCCAACGCCCAGAAGCCGGTCACAGGATCGACGATCGCGGCGGCCGCCGCCGAGGCGAACCAGACCATCGACGACACGAGCTGGCCGACGGCCCCCCCGAGATAGACCGCCCGTACCTCGCGCTGTGCGTCGGAAATGAGCATCTCACTGTCCCCGTTCACGGCTCGCTCTCTCGTTCGTGCCGGCCAGGCCGGCCATCAAGCGGGCGCGGGGGCCGGTTTGGCCCACGGCCGACGTAGGCAGCGGTTCGTCCGGGAGCCATATCCTGGGATTCGCCGTTCGCCGCGTGATATTAGCCGCTGCTCGCTTCGGTCGGATCATGGTCCGTACTGCGAGTCTTGTCCTTCCGTTTCTTGGCGTGCGCACATTTCGTGGGCGTCCATCGCTTCGAGGATCCCTAATTCATGGACTAGATCCTCTGTGTCGTACGCATAGTCGTCATATGGCGACGGGTATCGAGGCAGTCGCCAGGAATACCGCTTTCATCGGCGCCGGCATCGACTACTTCGAGGGCACGGCGGCGGCGCGGGCCTTTTCCAACACGGCCGCGATGTCGGCCCAGAGCGTACGCCAGCCGGCGTGCTCGGCCTCGGGCAATTCGTCGAGGGCCTTGGCGTCGCGGATTCCCGCCAGGTCGGAGTCCTCGTGCCAGTGCTTCAGGGTCTGGGCGATCGACGCCTTCGCCTCGGGTTGGCCGGATTCGACAAGCTTCGCCCAGATGGCCAGCTCGGACTTGAGCCACTCGAGGGCTTGCTGGCGGAGCTTGACCTTGTCGGCGGCATCGGGGGCCTGGTCGCTTTTCTCTGCGCCCGAGGCGGCCAACGCCGCGGCGCACGCTGCGTTGTAGCGAATCTGGGCCTGGCGGTCATCGCCCAGCTTTGGCTCGGCCTCAAGTGCCTCGGACCAAAGCCTGGCGGCCGTCACGTGGAACCCCTTGGTGTAGGCCCTCTGCGCGAGTTGGAGCCGATCAGCCTGACTCCTTGGTTGTTGGTTTCGCTTGATGTATCCGGCCAATCGGGCATCGAGGGATGCCATCGCCGGATCCGAATTGCGAAGCTTCGCAAGCTCGTGCTCGGCTGCGGACTGGCCACCGGAGTCGCCAAGCCGCCGGGTCGCTTCGATCAGATTGACGAGGTGGTTTTCGAGAAACTGTCGATACACTCGTCCTTCTGGTTTGGTGGCAAGGGCCTTTCCCTGCCATTCGACGGCCTCTTGGAGCCGGGGGCGGGCGTCCGCAAATCGTTTGGCGTACAAGTCAATCACAGCGATGTTATTCAGGGTCGCGCCCAGAGAGCTCGCGTAATCGGGCGAATCGGGGTGATCTTGTGCCAGCTTCCGCTGGATCGCCAAGGCCCTCTCGTACGCCAGAATTGCCTCGCCGGGCTTGCCGTTGGCCCGGAGCATGCGACCGATGGTGTTGTGGATTGCCGCCAGTTCACTCTGGAGCGCGGTGACGTTGGGACTCGCATCCGCCAGCATTTGCCGGATTGAGAGCGCCGAGTTAAAGGCGGCGAGTGCCTCGGCCGGTTTCCCCGCCCCGCTTTGAACCATGCCGATATTGCTGTAAGCGGTCGCCAGGGTGCTCTGGAACGCGGTGACGGTCGGGTTCGCGTCGGCCAGCTTCCGGCGGACCGCCAGCGCCCTCTCGTAAGCTGCAATCGCTGCGGCCGGCTTACGGGCGCCCATCAGAAGCACACCCATGTTGTTGTAAGTGATCGCCATTGCGTTCTGGAACTCGGTGACGGTCGGGTTCTTGGCGGACAGTTTCTGCTGGATCAGAAGAGCCGACTCGTAAGCGGCAAGTGCCTCGGATGGCTTGCCGAGGGCGGTCAGAATGGTGCCGCTATTCTGGTAGCTACCCGCGAGGTCATTCTGGAACGTGGTCGCGCCGGAATGTGTGTCGACCAGCTTCTGCTGGATCGCCAGCGCCCTCTGGCAGTACAGGAGAGCCTCGGCTGGCTTGCCGGTATCGTTGAGCAGGCTGCCGATGTTGTGGTTGCTCCGCGCCAGTTCGTACTGGAAAGCCGTGACTTCGGGGTTTGTCTCGACCAGCTTCTGCTGGAGCGCGAGCGCCGATTTCAACCACGAAATCGCGTCGACCGACTTGCCACCTTCTCTCAACACAGCGCCCATGTTGTTGTGACTGCGCGCGAGTTTGGCCTGGAATTCGGCCACGTCGGGGTGCATGGCGGCGAGCTTCCCGCGGATCAGGAGCGACGACCGGCTGGCTTCGATCGCCTGGACTGTCTTACCGCTAGCGCTCTGAAGGCCGGCGATGTGCTCGTAGCTCTGTGCCGTATCAAGCTGATAGTCGGTGTTCGCGGGATTGGCATCGGCCAGCTTCTGACGGATCGCCAGTGATTCCTGAAACGCGATCAGAGCGTCTTGCTTGTTGCCGATCTCGCTGGTCAGAACTCCCAGGTCGTGGCCGACCGTCGACAGTCGGGCCAGGGCTTCGGGGCGCGTGTCGTGGTCGGCCTGGAGGCGGTCGCGAAGGGCGTTGAAAAAGGTCAGCGGTTCCTTGAGCAGACGCTTGCGGAGGAACTCGAGCGCGGGATTGTTCTTTAGCTCGGGCTCGTTGGCCACGGCGTCCCGGAACTTCTTGACGGCATCGATCGCCTGCGTTTCGCGGTCCATTGCGAGGACACGCTGCTGATCGAGCAAGATATTGGAGGATTTCAATTCGGCGTTGACACGCACCACCTGCTCGTTCGCCTGGTTCAGGTCGATGTTCTTCTTCGCCAGAAGTCGATTGGCCCTGGTCTGCACGGCGATCACTGCGGCGGTGCCGATCACAACCGCCAGCACGACCGATACCGCCGAAGCCGCGACGATCGGCTTTCGCTTGCACCAGAGCCAGGCCCGCTCAACCGGCCCGACCCGGCGCGCGGTGATCGGCCGAGACTGGAGCCAGTTGTCGAGATCGACGGCGACTTCATGGGCCGAGGAATATCGCCGGCGCGGCTCTTTCTCCAAGCATTTCAGGCAGATCGTCTCGAGATCGCGCGGGGTTTTGGCATTCAGATTCGTCGGCGGCTCGGGCGGCTTGGTCCGCACCTTTTCCAGCGTGTCGATCAGGCTGTCTCCGCCGAAGGGGGCCTTGCCGGTGAGGAGCGCGTAGAGGATCGCGCCCAGGCCATAGACATCGGTCGCGGTCGTGATCGCACGGCGACGTCCGGCCGCCTGCTCGGGAGACATGTACGCCGGCGTGCCCATGATCGCACCGCTCACCGTCAGTTCGACATCGCCTTCGACGCGCTTGGCCAGGCCGAAGTCGGTGATGTGGGGATGTCCCTGGGCGTCGATCAGAATGTTCGCCGGTTTGAGATCGCGGTGTAAGATTCCGCGCATGTGGGCGTGGTGAACCGCTTCGGCGGTCTGGGCCAGGAGAGTCGCCGCGGCTCGGTGATCGGCCCGGAGCGAGTCAAGCTGTTCGGCGAGGTTGCCCCCTTCGACAAGCTTCATGCTGAAGTACTTCTGGCCATCGTGTTCACCGACTTCATAAACCGGGACGATGCCCGAGTGATCGAGCAGCGCGACGGCCTCGGCCTCGTTCTGGAACCGGCGCATTTCGGCATCGTCGGCAAGGACGCCGGCCCTGATCGTCTTGAGGGCGACCGGACGGTTGAGGCTAACCTGGCGAGCCTTGTAGACGACCCCCATGCCGCCGCGGCCCAGTTCTTGCTGTATTTCGTAGTCGCCGAAATAGCGGACTGTGGTGCCGCGCGGCAGGTCGCGCGTGGCTGGATTGCCGTTCGCGGTCTCGATGGGGTCGGTTGTGCAGTTGCCGATGCCGCCGGTCCGCGGCGAGGCTTCGTCTGTGACAGGCCCCGCCGTATATGCCCCGGTCAGCTCAGAGTTGTCCGGAGTCGTTTCGACCGAGTGGGCCGAGCCCGTAGCGACAGGGTCTGTTGCCGCGTTGACGCCGGTTGGGGCGGGCGAAGCTCCGGTCATCGCGTGGTCCGCGCGGCAGCGGACGCAAGGTCCTACCGGAGCGTTCGCGGGTTGTGGAGCGCCGCAACTTGTGCATCGATTCGAGTCGGCGGTCATGGAGATACTCCAAACGGCACGGCGTCGTCCCGGCTCGACCGACTACGGTGCCGATGCTCGGGCAAAGCCACGTCGCGTGGTATGAATTGTCGCACAGACCTTCGGGCCGCGGAAACCTGCCGATCCGTCGACTTGCTTGGCCAGGTGTGACTTTCCTTGCAAAAGATGCACGGACGGACCCGCGAGCAGATTACGCCGATCGTTCTTGTCGTTCGTTATGCAAGCGTTTCAAGGGCCCCGTCTCCCCGCGTACGTTCGATGCTCGCGGAGAAAAGCCGATCTACACGCTGTCCAGCAACTTCGACAGTGCGGTGTTCACATCGGCTCTGATTCGACCGGAGTCCCAGAGCTGAGCCATCTCGATCTTCATGGCATGCAGGTCGTCTTCGTAAGTCTCGATCTTTGCCCCCACCAGTCAGCGCGAGCGCTGCGATCACTGGTTTACAGGAGTCCCTGCCCCCCATGTAACTCACGGAGTCTTCAATGCCAACCTTCCATCTCGTCATCGACGATGTCGTGCCCGTCGGCAAGTTCCAGTTTCGCGTGTCGCCTGTGGCGCCAAGCTGGCTTTCCTCCCATTGTGTTGCCCTGTCAGGTTCGGGGGCCGGAGCAGCCCCGCGATGCGGTCGACGACCCGGGATGGCTTCGCACGAGGCTGGAGAAGGTCCGCCGGCGCTTTGATCTTCCGGATCTGGGAGCGGCGATCGTGATCGAGGACAAGGTCGTGGCCGCCTCGGTCGTCGGAGTATGCAAGTACGGGACGCAGATTGCAGCCGAGCGGGACGACCCGTTCCACCTCGGCTCGATCACCAACTGAAGCCGGGTTTCCGGCGGTTCGTCGCCCGGGTGGGGCCCGAGGAGCGGGGCTGGCGGGGAAGCGTCGTCGCCAAGGTGTACCTCGATGGCACCTTGGTCCACGAATCGCCCTTGCTTCGGGCCGGCGATCCCCTCTAGCTGCGTCCGCGTTTCACTCCCTTAAGCAGGGACCTGAACACGCCCGGCGACATGGTTGCGCTGCTCGTCGATGGGCTACGCTACGGCGCGAGCGCGACGTAGCGAAGGTCAACCGGGTCGGATGTCACCGACAATCTGCTTGAAATCGTCCCGATTTCGGATCGGATCGAGGTCGGGTTCGGTCTCGAGGTAAACGCGATCGCGGAAGCCGTTGGAGACGGCGGCCCGGAGGGTCTGGATCGCCTTGACCTGGAACGTTTGCTGACGCTCGGCCTGATCCTCAGGAAGGCCTCGCGCACACTGGGAGTAGCAGCGGGCGATCTCGAGGCGGAGTTCGTTGTCGACCCTGGGACCGGAACTGAGGCGGTCGGCGATCTGGGCGGCCTTGTCGATCTGACCGACATGGGCGAGCGTCGGCATCAGTTCGAGGAGGCGCTTGTCGTTGTGCTCGTCAATCTCGGCGAGGTGCTGCTGGATCTTTCGCGCGGCCAGGGCCGTGGCCTCCATGCTGGTGGACTTTTCGTAGACGCTCGCCACGCCATCGACCCGCTTGAGCGCGCTTTCCAGGAGCTTGGTCTTGACGTCGAACAGGTCCCGCCGGTTGAGGTTGGTCCGGACCTGAACGATTATGTCCTGGATGGAGTTCAGCGCCAGCGTGGCCTGCATCCCAGCGATCCGGGAGTTCTCTTCGGCGACGGCGCGGGCGGCGACCGCCTGCTTCTCACTGGTCACGGCTCGTTTCTCGGTGGCGACGGCCTCATCCCGCGCGGTTTTGGCTTTGGTCTCGCTGGCGACTGCCTGGTCCCGCGCGAGCTGGGCCTTGTTCCGTTGGGCCAGGGCCTCGCGCCATTGCCATGCGACGCCGAGGGCGCCGGCGATCGTGGCGAGGATCAACGCGGCCGAGAGTCCGGCCAGGGCCGGCTTCCGCTTGGCCCACATCCGCAGCCGCATGACGGGTCCGACCGGCCGGGCCGAGATCGGCTCGCCCCGCAGCCAGCGGTTGAGGTCGTCGGACAGGGCCTGGGCCGACGCGTAGCGGTACCTTGGGTCCTTTTCCAGGCATTTCAGGGTGATCACTTCCAGGTCGCGCGGGAGTCTCGCGTTCAGGCGAGTCGGGGACTGGGGCGCTGTGTTGCGGACCTGGTCGAGCGTGTTCACCACCGAATCACCCGCAAACGGGACCCGGCCGGTGAGCACTGCGTACAGGATTGCCCCCAGGCCGTAGACGTCGGAGGCCGTCGTGATCAGCGACGACCGCCCCGAGGCTTGTTCCGGCGCCATGTAGGAAGGGGTGCCCATGATCGCGCCCGAGACGGTAAGGCCAGCATCTTCCTCGATGCGCTTGGCCAGGCCGAAGTCTGTCACGTGGGCTTGGCCCTGCGCGTCCACGAGGATGTTGGCGGGCTTGAGGTCGCGGTGGAGGATGCCCCGCTGGTGCGCGTGATAAACCGCGTCGGCGACTTCGGCAACCACCCGCGCCGCCGCCCGGGGGTCTCTGGAGAACTCCTCGAGCCTTCGATCCAGCCCCTGGCCATCCACGAGTTTCATGCTGAAATAGCGCTGGTCTTCATAAGTGCCGACTTCGTAGATCGGCACGATTCCGGAATGGTCGAGTGTCGCAACCGCCTCGGCCTCGTTCTGGAATCGGCGGACCTGGTCGTCGCTCGCGAACTCGGCATTGCGGATCATCTTCAAGGCGACGAGTCGATTCAGGCTGACCTGGCGCGCCTTGTAGACGACGCCCATCCCTCCCTGGCCGAGGACGGAGATCGTCTCGTAGTCGCCGATGTAACGAACCTTCTGGCCGGCGCCCGGCCCGGTTTTGACGGCGCGGCCTGGTGCGGTCTTGTCCTCGCTCGTCATGTCCGTCGTCGCGTCATGCGGCGAGGAAGTGGGGTCCCTCGTCACGTCGAAACCGCCCCGCTCGGGAGGTCCCGAAGGCCTCGACGCTGCCACCGTCTCTGCGGGTGTGGCTTCGGGCAAGCGGCTTGGCGACGTGTCGATCCTCTCAGTGTCGCCCGTTGCAACGACGACGGGCCGTCCCGCGGCCTGGGTCCTACCCGTCGCCGTGATCTCCCGGAGCATCACCCCGATCTCGGGTTCCAGCTCGGGGTACCGCTTCAGCCAATCTTCGGGCGAGAACGTGCCCCCGCGATCGAGTTCTCGCTCGATCTCGTCGCGCACACGTTGCAGTCGGGCCCAGCGGTCTTCCGGTGGGACGGGGTCGTTTGCCATCCAAGTCCTCGCTTCAGGGGAGGTGCTGCACTCGTCGCAGCACCTATCCTAACAAATATGACGATTGCATCGGGCGTTAATTCTGGATAAGCAGCACGAAGACTGCGGGATGCCGCACCGGCATTTGTCATCGTCAAGAAACCCGTCGCATCGTCACAATAGTTAACTTTGATCAATTTCCCGGGTTTCCTTCTCCAACGACGCGGGCGGCTCGCTCCGACATCGGCAGCGAGCAGGCGGGAGAGCAATGGCAGGTTTGATTGGCAGGCCCCAAGGACGAGCACCGCCGGTCGCTCCTCAGGTCGATTGATGAGTCGAGCTCTTTTCCGTCGTCGCGTGCGGCATCATGCGCGCGTCGGTGTCGTCGGACCGACGCGCGCAAGACCGCTCCAAGGCCAAGCCTGATGAGGTCGTTCAAACTCCCGTCGGAAGGTTGAGCGGTCAAGCCGCGAGCCGCGCAACAAATGCTTATGCAGTTCGCGCGGATGAAGTCGTCCTAACCCATTGAGTCATTTGGAAGCTCGCTGATTGACCGGCCGACTTTGGTCCGTCATTATCAATGCGTTCTCGTGAGAGAATCTCAAGTTAGCCCCTTGAGGCGATTCACATGGGCGCTTCCGTTTCCGGGTACTGGCCAGGCATCACCGACGAACAGCGGGACTCCTTGACCGGCTTTGACAACGACTGCAGTGCCTGGGGCAATTGGATGGCTGAGCGCTACAACCATCCCGATGTGCTCGCCACCATGAAGCAGCTTGGTGTGGGGGCGCTGCTTTCCCATATCACGGACGGCGTTTCCGAGGACGACGTCGATTGGGTGTCGCCAGACGACTTGATGAAGGCGGCCTGTGCTTGCGCGAGTTGCTCCTTGCTCAGGATCCACGAGTGAAGCGTATCGTTGAGACCTATGCGCTGTCGGCGAACGGCATCAACCCTGTTCACGAGGAGTTCGCGCAAGACCTCGCTGATGTGCGATTGATCGCGAAGTTCTCCAAAGAAATGGGCGTCCCAAAGATGACGCTTGAAGTCAACTGGTGAGGGCCGGGACTAACAAAGCGTTGCACTTGACCGGGCCGGCATTACGGTTTTTCAAGCCATCAGGTTCCTTGCCGCCGGCCCGGCAAGTGAACGCAGTCATTCGGCGACTCGCGTATGGCATACGACGTCCACATTGTTGGCACGAAGGACTGGCTCGAGGCCCTCGAGCGCGCCAATCACCAAGCGCGACGTTGATAACCTGATTGCCAGTGACCTTGATTTGGCGTGGTCTACGACAGACTACGTCGACATGTGCGACGACACCGGCGCAGTAACGCGCTATTGGATGATTACATGGCGTGACCAGCCGTGCTTTTGGTGGTATCGTGATCAGATCCAGTGTTCAGGGCCAGGCGAAGCACAGCAATCGAAGCTCGGCCAGATGGCGCGAGCACTGAACGCATTCGTCGTGGGCGATGATGGCGAGATTTACAACGCAGACGGTGGCCTGCTACGCGAGCCGGCGGCCTCATTCGGTGCGCGGGCGGCAGGTTGGTTCGCACGGTTCCGTCCGCAGCGTCGGCCTGTCATTCACCACCAGCCCTTACCGTTTGGCGTGGGTGACAGAGTCCGCGACCTGTGGGGCAATGAGCACACCGTGATTTCTATTGACCCGAAAGCCAAGTACGGCACGGGCGTGATACGGACGCGGCGCAGCGACGGCACGGAGCACGCACACGCCATGATTGCCCACGGATTTGAGCCGGTCACGAAATGACGACGTCGCCTAACAATGCGCCGGAGCGAACCGTCGCCCCGCTTGGCCGTTGCGCAGCGACATTGGCGTTCGCAGGCGCGTCGTGTCCGCCGCGCGCTCTGCCGGGCAGCGGTCGCTTACCTTTGATACGGTATCCGGACGAGGGTGAGCGACGGGGTCAGCCGACAGGGCGCACCCCCAAAAGGAGGAAGACATGGCGATAGGACGAACGTAGCGAGCCGCGACCGTCGGCGTTACGGAGCACGGTAGCTCGGCGGTGCTCGTCACTGTCGCGCCCGGCGGCGAGCTCCTCGATCGGCGGCGCGTCGAACTCATCGATCGCGGTCTGCCGACGCACCCGCGTCACCACGAAGGGTCGTGGGCGGTCGGCCGTTACCTAAACATCCCGGGAGCGCGGGTGCTTTCGCTCGCTGACGCCGTGGCGCTCGTCGAGCGCGTGCGTGCGGCCGCCGCGCGGGGCGCGCGAGTGCCTCGAGGCGCTGGCCGCGGCGGTACCTATGCCGATTGCGAGCATCGCCATCCGCGGCTGCCCCAAGCTTCCGCCGACGACCGAGGAACGGATCGTCGACAATCGCGCGCAGACCGTCGCTGACGCCGTCATGTATCGCGAGGCCCTCGCGACCGCAGCCGAGGCGCGCGGCTGGTCCGTGAATTGGTACGACCGCGAGCGCGTGTTTCGCGACGCGGCGGCGGCGCTCGGCCGCGAGGAGATCGACGCTTTCCTGTACGCGATGGGCCGCTCGATAGGGCCACCTTGGCAGGCTAAACACAAGCTCGCGGCGGCTGCGGCGCTTGCGGCTACAGGGCACCCTGCACCGCGGCCGACCGCCGGATAATAACCTCTTGCGGCGGACGGTCCGCTGCGCGGCCCGCCGCTGAACCGCAGCGTTCGCCAGGACCCGTGCGCGCGAGCGATTGACTGGGACTGCGCCACTTTCTGATTCTGTGCGAACTTGCTTCGGTCTGATCGACCGAAGCGGCTAAGTGTCACCGGGCGCTTCAAAACCAGCCACTTATGGGCGCTTATCGGTAGTTCAAAACCAGCCACCCCGTTCGGGTAGTTACATTGGTCAATTCAATACAGCTCTATGGCAATCCGGACTGACTGAAACCTCGCTTTGCTTGGCCGAATCGGTCTTCGACTTTTTCGGCGGAACCGAATTGGCTCGTCATTTTAACGCTTCGTTGTGGTCTTGCCTCCTCCTTTTCCGCTGGCGTTGGTGCCGGGGGGCGCTTTGGCTGGTTTTGAATCTGGCGGGTTCTCTTCGGACCCGGAGGGCGCTTTGGCTGGTTTTGAATCTTCAAACCCGTTTCCGCCCGAAGCCGATTGGTGCCGCAGGCGGTAACTTCGGCCGTCCAATCGCACGAGCTCGGCATGATGCAGGAATCGATCCAAGATCGCCGAGGCACTTGGCACATCCCCGAGAAGCTTCCCCCAGTCCTCCAACGGCCGGTTCGATGTCATCATCGTTGACCGTGTCTCATACCTCCGCATCACCACCTCGAAGAGACACTCACCGGAACGCCTCGGCAATTGCTTCATTCCCATGTCGTCGATGATCAACAACTCGGGCTTCAGGTACGTCGTCAGCATCTTGTCCTCCTGCCCCAACACCTGGTCATGCAGGAAGTCCCGGACCAAGTCGAAGACCGAGCGGTAAAGAACCGTGTAACCGGCCTTGACGGCTTGATAACCGATCGCTTGTACGAGATGGCTCTTTCCCAGGCCGGGCGGTCCCAGCCAGAGCACGTCGCGCCCTTCGCGGAGGAACCGACAGCTCGCCAAGTCATACACCTGCTTGCGGGGGATCGACGGGTTGAACGACCAGTCGAAGTCTTCCAACGACTTCCGTTCGCGAAACTCAGCCGCTTTGAACCGTCGCTGGAACTGGCGATCGGCTCGCACCGCCAGCTCGTCTTGAAGGATCAGTTCGAGGAACTCGCTGTGGCTCAGGCCGTGGCCAGCGGCTTCCTGTAGGCGAATCTCCAGGCTTTCCAAGAGTCCGGAGAGCCGTAGTTGCTTCAATATATTTCTCAGTGGTTCATTCATGGAGAAAACTCCTGGTGTGGAAAATGTCGTGTTCGATCTCGATCGCCGATCACAGAATCAAAATGTCATCTCCGTCCCTCCCGCCTTCGCCATCGCCTCGCCCTCACTTGAACTGGGCGGGGTGATGGCGAAGGTGGGAGGGAGCATCCCTCTTGTCGAGCCGGAGCTGAGCCCCGTCCCCTCTTTTTCGCCGGAAACTCGGTAGGCACTGCAACGTTGTTTGCACCCTGGCCGGCGGAGGTCTGCCAAGTCGATTCGGGCACTTCCGCTTAAAGCAACTCTGATTCATGAGTTGTTCCCCTCATATCGAGATTGGAATGCATCGCGGACAAACTGGCCGTATTCGCTCATGGGTCGGATCATGGGATGCTCGCTCACGAATGGCAGCAACTCTTGCTTGGGTGCCTGGCGCTTCAGGAGCGCTCGGATTGTCCGGAGGCGATACTCACCGTAACCGTGCGCGATTTCGCAGGCGTGATCGATCGCCGAGGCGAGGTACCGACCGGTAAGGTTCAAAAGGCCGATCAGCACTCGCACTCCCTCGACCCCGCGGGCCTGGATCATCGTCTGGGCCCAGGCGGCACTCTTGGGCCCCAGCCGAGTGGTCACCCTGCGCAAGAGCCAGGCTCCGCCTTTCTCAACCCCGCTGATCTTCCTCGGGTCAATGAATTCCCGCGGTGTGCTGAAACGACCCGGTTCCATCCTGAGATGCACGGCGATCTTCTCCATCCGATCGTTGTAGATCCACACCATGCGGCTGTCCCAGCGCACCCAGACGTCCCGTGCCAAGTATTCCGTCGGCACCGCATAGTAGGCCCGCTTGACCTCGACATGGCCATCGCCGTGCACGGTGCGACGGCCCTCATGGAATGATGGGAAGGGAACCAATGGCAAAGGCACCAGCGCCCCGCGTTCGACATCGGCGAAATGCTTGCCCACCTGGCGGCGGGTGGTGCCATGGATCCGGGTGTCAGCGACGGTCAGCTCCCAGTTCAGTAGGAAGGCATTTTGCTCCTCCAGGCTCGTGAATCGCCGTGCCTTGAGAGCGTTGCTCTGGACGTAGTCGACGCTTTTTTCGACCTTCCCCTTGTGACGAGGCGTCCGGGGCCGCGTGGGCCAGAAGACAAAGCCGTAGTGCTCTCCGAAGGAGCGGACCTTGGGATTGAGCTCGGGATCAAACCAATCGGCCTTCGTCACAGCGGCCTTCAGGTTATCCAGAACCAACTGTCTCGGTACGCCACCGAAGTGGCGAAAGGAACTTTCAATGCAGCGAAGGAATTCATCGGTGGTCTGGTGATAGACGGCCTCGCTGTAGGCCTTGCGAGAGTGCGACAGCACGATGCGGAAGACATGGGTTCTGCGGCGCTTGCCGTCGGTTGTGTAAACCGGAGCACCGGTGCCGAAGTCGACTTGGGCCTCCTCGCCTGGCTCACACTCAAGGCGCCGGAAGGGAAGTTCTTGTACCGGCTCGAGGCGGCGAACAAAGCGACGGACGGTGTAGTAGCTCCCCTGGAAGCTGTGCTCGGACGAGAGATCTTGGTAAATGCGCTGGGCGCTCAAGCCCTGATTAAGCTTGGACTGGATGATGTCGCGCCAAGGCTCGCAATCGCTTGGTCGACCACGGGCCTGGCCGCTACGGTCGCCGGCCGAGCTCAGCTTCGGCACAACCGCGCCTACCGCGATCTCAAGGTCGCTCGAGCCGGGGGGCGCAATGGCTGGTTTTGGGCTGGCTGGAGGTTGTCGGAGCCGGAGGGCGCAATGGCTGGTTTTGGCGCCGCTCGGGCCTGCTTGAGGTGGCGAGCGACTGTCTCACGATTGATGCCCAGCTCGTTTGCGATTCGACGCTGGGACCATCCCCTGCGATGGAAAGACAGAATGATGTCTATCATGGCCACTTTGAGGCGATTCGACATGGTGCGGCTCCAGGAAAAGGGTCTCCTGAGAGCCTACATGGCGAATCTGCGTCTCCTCGTTAGTGGCTGGTTTTGAAGCGCCCCTTGATGGCTGGTTTTGAGCGCCCGCTGTCAGCAGAGAAGGGGACATAGCGAAAATCGACACTTGTAGGGGCCGAACCAAGCTGGATTGGAGTCCGCGAAGCCGGACCTCCAATCGATGTTCAAGAAGCCCGGAGACGATCCCGCGGCCCAGCGTCGACCAAGGGTAACGCTTCACGACGAGAGAGCGGAGTGAAGGCTCGAGCGGCGTGAGAGAAGTTGTTGGGGGTCTGGAAGCCGCTTGTCGCGCGCTTCGGTCTGATCGACCGAAGCGTCGGACGGTCGCCTTGCGCGCGTCGGTCTGATCGACGAAGCCGTTGTCTTTGCTTAACCCAAACCCGGCGATACATCTCTCGCGTCTAGCGATCACTCCTCGTGCCGGGGACCCGACCAGAAGAGTCTTCCTCGCCTCGACCTCAGCAACCCCTTCATCACCGCCAGCTTCGCGGCAGTCAACGCCGCGCCGTTGATCACGTAGATTGTTTTCACGAGCGGGCGCACACGCGTCGCTTGCTGTTTGCATGAGTCCCTGTCCCCCATGTAACTCGCGGAGTCCCCGAATGCCAACGCTTCATCTCGTCGTCGACGAAGTAGTGCCCGTCGACAAGTTCCAGTTTCGCTTCCGCATGTGGCGCCAAGCCGGCTTTCCTCCGATCGTATTGTCCTCCCAGGTCCGAGGCCATCCGCCACCCGATTGGTGTAGCAGTCGGCTCGGGAACCTCGTGCTCAGGAGCTTCCTGGGCTACGCCCTCCCGATCCCCGTTTTCTTCGAGCTCAGCGTGTGGTGCGAGAAGACCCGCGCGTTCCGGGTCCGCTTCGAGACCATCGGCTGTGACCTGCGCCCGATCCTGCACAAGCCCAAGTACACACCGTTGAAACCCACGGCCGTCGAGCAACTCTTCGGAGTCAAGCTCGACACTTTACTACACCGAGCACCCTCTTGGCACGTATCGCATCGGTCTTGAAGCAGGGCTTCTACCCAGCACCGCCAGCGGCGATCGCCGGTATCCTCCGGCACCTGAAGATCCATGACCCGCCGCCCGACCCGAAGTTCAAGCCCGAGGATGTAAATGTCCTCGACCCCTGTGCTCGAGAAACTCCTCGCCTCGGTGGACGAGGAGGAAGACTACGAGAACATCGTTGAACTGGAGGATGAAACCGATGACTGAGACGCAGACACGTCCCCGTCTCGTGGGCCTGTTCGAGTGGTGCCCCGGGCAAGTCGATCCACATCCAGGCCCGCTTCGACAAGGTGGCGGTCCATCAGGACAAGCTTGTGTTCATCAGCCTCGTGGCGTTCAGCCAGAACGTGAAGGCAATCCGGGCTGCACTGGCAGCCGGCCTCGCTAGGCCCATGTGGCTCAAGAACGTCACTCTCACGAAGGACGGCGAATCCAAGGTGCCGGAGTCCGTGTTGCCATCACCAAGCGGCTACCGGATCGACGCCCACCGGCTCGGCTTCGGGTCGATCCACGCCCTCTTCACTTGCCGTCAAGAAGGCTTCCTGCCGAACGACAGCGACGACGCGCTCTGGCAGGAGCTGAAGCAAGAGCGGTTCACGACTCCCCTACTTCGCGGTTGGCTGCCGTACATCCGCAAGGAGCTGGAACTCAAGTCGCTGCTCGCTCGCTGTTACACGCTCGACTGCACCTGCTGCATCCTGACCGCGACGTCGGCCGACCTGGACTCGATCGTGGAGTCCGGGCTAAAGAACGGCTCGATCGCGATCCAGGAGGAGGCGGCGTGACACTCAGAACGGCGTCGCGATATTCGACGGGCAATAACCCACGAACTCCTGTGTTCGTGCGTTCTCAGGAGCTATCTCAAGTCGCGCGCCTTCCGTCACGGAAGAGGTCTTCGAGGCACGATACCCGAACCAAGCTGGCAGAGTTCAAGCGTGCGTCGGTGTCGTAGGACCGACGCGCGAAATAGACTCCAATTTAAAAGTGACCGGTGCGGAAACTGTAACGCCAACCTGTCATTTTTGATGGTGCAAGGATCGCCGATGTCGGTGCCCTCCTTGCCGACCTCCTCGCGAATCGCGAGCTTCCAGGTGCCTTACAGCGCTGCGAGCATCTTCTTTGCTTCCTCCGCTATGTTGGCATTCGGTTGCTCCAAAGGGGCCGGACTCATCTCGAGCCGAGCGTCCCCTAAAGGGTGGACAGCGGCTAACATCAGCCGGTGTTCCAGCACGTCGAGAATGATCGCCGTGCGTTCCGGATGTTTACCGCTCAACTGATTTGCCAGGGGGATTGCCGCCAGATAGACATCTGTCTCAACCCGCTTCTCCGTCCCGGCGCAGGGTGAGACAATGGCTCCGCCCGGCAGTCATGAAGCACATCGGTCGTCTTGAGGATTGATGCGATGGACGATCCCCAGAATCCGTCTTCAACTCAAGACTTTCACGACTCCAGCGAGGATTCGCAGGAAGCCTTCGCACCTCCCCACCCCACCAACCTCGGGCGTTACGCCATTCTCCGACGCTTGGGCACGGGCGGGTTTGGCGTGGTCTTTGTCGCTCTCGATGAGGAGCTTGACCGTCTGGTTGCGATCAAAGTCCCCCGCCCCGAGCGAGTCACACAGCACGAGGATATCGAGGCGTACCTGAACGAAGCCCGTATTCTTGCCAGTCTCGACCATCCCCATATTGTGCCTGTTTATGACGTGGGGCGGACCGACGACGGCCTGTGCTTCGTCGTGTCCAAGTACATCGAGGGAAGCGACCTTGCCGCCAGAACCGCGAAAGCACGTCTTGGACTTCACGAGTCGGCGGGATTGGTGGCGACGGTCGCTGAAGCACTTCATTACGCCCATACACATGGCTTGGTCCACCGGGACATCAAGCCCGCCAATATTCTGATCGATGGCGCCGGAAAGGCGTTCGTTGCCGACTTCGGTCTTGCCCTTAAAGACGAGGACTTCGGCAGAGGAGGCGGGTTTGCCGGAACTCCGTCGTACATGAGTCCCGAGCAGGCTCGAGGCGAGGGGCATCGTGTCGAGGGCCGTTCCGACATCTTCAGTCTAGGAGTCATGTTCTACGAACTACTGACCGGGCGACGGCCTTTCATTGCCAGCGCACGCGACAAAGACGCAGCCCTGGGCGAACTGCTTGACCTGATCGCCACGACCGAAGCCCGCCCGCCGCGCCAGATTGACGACACGATCCCCAAGGAACTGGAACGCATCTGCTTGAGGGCGATGTCCAAACGGGCGTCCGACCGGTACACCACCGGACGTGACATGGCCGAAGATCTGCGGGAGTTTCTCAAAGCCGCAGGTGGCGCAGTTTCTCCCGTGGGCCCAGCGGTTCCGATGGCCAGGCCGCCGGGCTCCACTCAGGAAGCGACGCCGGTTCCCTCAACGACGATACCATCGGACTCCGAAGGCGAAGCCATAAGGGTCGTCCCCAAAGGCCTGCGATCGTTTGATGAGCACGACGCCGACTTCTTTCTGGAGCTGCTTCCCGGCCCTCGGGACCGGGAGGGCCTGCCCGAAAGCATCCGGTTCTGGAAGACCCGGATCGAGGCCACCGACACCGACAAGACGTTTCGGGTCGGTCTCATTTACGGGCCGTCGGGCTGCGGCAAGTCGTCGCTCATGAAGGCGGGCCTTCTGCCCCGGCTGCCCAAACATGTCCTTGCGGTTTATATCGAGGCAACCCTGGAGGAGACAGAGGCCCGCCTGCTGAAGGCGTTGCGGAAAGCCTGTCCCGACCTGTCGCCCGAGATGGGCTTGGTCGGTTCCCTGATGGCAATCCGGCACGGACGGGTGCTTCGTTCCGGCCAGAAGGCGCTCCTGGTCCTGGACCAGTTCGAGCAGTGGCTGCATACGAAGCGCAGCGGGGAGAACACGGAGATGGTCGCCGCTCTGCGACATTGCGATGGCGAGCACGTGCAGGCGGTCGTTATGGTGCGCGACGACTTCTGGATGGCGGCAACCCGGCTGATGCGCGACCTGGAGATCGACCTCTTGCCGGATCGAAACGTCGCGGCAGTGGACCTCTTCGACGTGCAACACGCACAAAAAGTGCTGGCAGCGTTCGGCACGGCCTACGGCAAATTGCCCGAGCGAGACCGGGATCGGAGCCGGGACCAGCAGGCGTTCCTGGATCAAGCCACCAGCGAGCTCGCCCAGGACGGCAAGGTCATCTCGGTGCGGCTGGCGCTGTTCGCCGAGATGGTGAAAGGGAAGCCCTGGGGACCGGCAACTCTCCGTGAGGTCGGGGGCACCGAGGGGGTCGGCGTCGCCTTCCTGGAAGAGACGTTCAGTTCACAGAAAGCCAATCCGGCGCATCGAGTGCACCAGAGGTCTGCACAGGCGGTCTTGAAAGCCCTGCTGCCAGAGACCGGCGCCGACATCAAGGGGCAAAAGAGATCACGCCACGAATTGCTCGAAGCCTCCGGTTATGCCGACCGCCCCAGGGACTTCGATGGCTTGATCCACATCCTCGACCAGGAGCTTCGCCTGATCACGCCCACCGACCCGGAAGGGGTGGCGGGTGACGAGTGGCGGGTGGCGGGACAAAACTTCGGGCATGATCAGACGATCGCTGTTGAGGGTGCACATCCCTCCACACTCCGCGCTCCAGCCCACACCGGGTACTACCAGCTCACGCACGACTATCTGGTTCACTCCTTGCGAGAATGGCTGACGCGCAAGCAGAAGGAAACTCGCCGGGGCCGCGCGGAGCTGAAACTGGCGGAGCGCTCAGGCCTGTGGAACGCCAAGCCAGAAAACCGCCATCTGCCGACCCTCTGGGAATGGCTCCGCATCCGCACACTCACCCATCGCCAGCGGTGGACCGATTCGCAGCGGGCGATGATGCAACGGGCCAGTCGGTTCCATCGATCACGGTTGACGATCGCGACCGTGTTCGTCGGACTACTGACTGCGGCTGGATTTTATACCTGGAATCGCATCGACCGAAACCGGCGCGAGCTGCTCGCGCAGAAAGCCAGGGAGCGGGAAGCGACCCGCATCGAAGGGCTGGTGGGTCGCCTGGTGAGCGCGGAACCGAATCAGTTGCCACTCATTGTCAAAGATCTCGATGCGAATCCCGAGGTTGCGGCGATCTATCTGTCGCGGCTCTTAGCCGCCAATGCCACAACGGCCGACGAGAAGCGCGCGCGAACTGCATGCACGGCTCGCGCGGGTTTCCCGCGACCGGGCGCTCGTCGAGCCACTGCTGGAAGATCTGCTCACCAACAAGGTCGTCTACGTCGGTCCGATTCGTCAGCTACTGCGTCCCTACGTGGGTGAGCTCACGGAAAAACTCCGGGCCATGCTGCGGGACGGGAGAGCCGAGGCTCTTCGCCGCTTCCGTGCCGCGGTGGCGCTCTCGGATTACATTCCCGAATCCGAGGCGTCGTCGTGGAGCGAGCAGGACTTGAAGTTCGTGGCCGAGCAACTGGTCTCGTCCAATGCCGAGTCCCAGCCGCTGCTCCGCGACGCGCTGCGTCCGATTGGTGGGCGGCTGCTCTTGGATCTGGAGCGGATCTTTGGCTCTGGCAAGGCCGCTCAGCAGGTCTCCGCCGCCAATGCTTTCGCAGATTACGCCGCCGGCGACATCCCGAAGTTGTCTCAGCTACTCATCGTCGCCACGCCGGAGCAATACGCGGTGCTCTACCCGATCGTGGCGGGCGCGGGGCTGGCCGCCACGATCGAGGATCTCGCCAAGATCGCCGCCACGCTGCCATCGGCGGAACTGAGCTCCGTGCAGCGCATACCCTATGGGCAGCGCCGCGCGAACGCCGCAGTCACCTTGCTGCGGCTGGGCGAGCGCGAGAAGGTGCTGCCGGTGTTTGAGATGACCGATGATCCGGAGGCGCTCACGCAATTCATCTTCCGCTGTGGCCCGCGTGGAGTCGCCGTGGATGCGCTTTTGGACTGTCTGCAACGGGTCAGCGCCGCTCCGAAAGATCGTTATCCAAAAAACACTCGGTATGCCCTGCTGCTGTCCCTGGGGGAGTTTTCAATCGAGGAGATTCCAGGATCGCGTCGGGTCGCACTGCTTGAGCAACTGGCCGACTGGTACCGCCATGATCCGAGTTCCGGAGTACACGGTGCCACGGGTTGGCTTCTGCGGCACTGGGGCCAGGCGGAGGTCATTCGCGAGGTGGATCACACCGTGGTGCCGTATGCGCCTTATCGCGAGTGGTTCACGGTGGCGATTACGGTAACGCCGACAGCGTCACCGAAGCCGAAAACGGAACCGGCGAAAGAGAATGCCGGATCGAAATCAGAGCCAGGGAAACCGGCCGAGTCCCGACAGTCGAAACCTGACGAAACCGCGAATCCGGCCGCCTCGAGCAAGTCTGCGGCGCCAGCCGAGAAGGCCAAACTTGAACCGCCCGCCCTTCCGCTGCCGGCCAAGACGTTTTACTACACGTTGATCGTGTTCCAGGAAGGGAAAGCCACGATCGGGTCGGTCAATGACGAACCGGACCGGCAAAAAAACGAAGTCCGGCACAGCGTTACGCTGACGCGCCCCTTTGCGCTCTTGGATCGTGAGATCACCGTCGAGGAGCTGATCGCCTTTTCGCCACTCTACGCGCGATTCATGCGGCAATTCGATGCGAAACCCGCGGATGCCGGGTTCGGTGCGGACTGGTACGACGCGGTGGGCTTTTGCCGGTGGCTGGGCCAGCGGTCGGGCTTGCCGGAAGGAGATCAGTCGTATGCGGCTCCGGAGGCGCTGGACAAGCAAGAGTATGCGCGCGAACCGAATCCCGCGGCGAACTGGCTCCCGCGGAACTGGCCGCTGGAGCCCGGTCGACGGGGATTTCGCTTGCCGACGGAATCGGAGTGGGAAGTGGCCAGCCGTGCCGGAGCCCGTACGGCTTACGGCTTTGGAAGCGATGTGAGCCTGCTGGGGCGATTTGGCTGGTTCACGGAGAACAGCGGCAAGCTCGGCCATCCGCCGGGGGAATTGCGTCCGAGCATCCGCGGCTTGTTTGATCTGCACGGGAACCGATTTGAGTGGACGCACGATTGGTATGGTGGCTTTGAAGAAACTGCCACTGTGGATTCGCTCGGTCCAAAAGAGGGCTCGTCCCGCGTGTTCCGTGGCGGCGGTTGGGGCAACGACGCGGCGAATTGCCGGGCGGCGTCCCGCAGCACGAACGACCCGACGTTCCGCGCGAACAGCGGCGGCTTCCGCCTGGCCCTGAGTCTGAATGGAGTCTTGCCGGAGGCGGCAAAGGAGAAGTAGAGCGGAGCCAGTAGGCGATTTGCGTCGACTACCTCAGCCATACGCCTGGCGAGACTGGCCACAATCCCAATCTGTCGCGTAGCCGTGTCGATTACAAAACGATTTTGTCTCCCGACGAATTCGTGGTCTTCTCGCGTCTGCGAGCCGGTTTTTGATCGCTGGCTGATCGACGATACGTTCGCCTGCCGGGTGGGCAAGGGACGGGAGGCGGCAATTCTGCGGGCTCAACACTTCACCAAGCACAACAGATGGTTCCTGAAACTGGATGTACAAAAATACTTCGACAGCGTGCCGCATGCCAAGCTGATGCACTTTCTGGAACGCCGGTTCAAGGAACGCCGGCTCCTGGAACTCCTGAATCGGATCATCGCGGCTTACCGCTGGAACAACGACGCGGCGAATTGCCGGACGGCGAACCGCAACACGAACGACCCGACGAACCGCACGAACAACAACGGCTTCCGCCTGGCCCTGAATTCCGCTGGAAAGGAAGTGAGTGCCCTGAGACTCCAGACGGAACAGATCGTTTTCCAGTCCGAGCAAGTTCTTGCTTGCTCGGCGAAATCTAATCCCGAGGCCGTTTGGTGCTGGTAGCCGGTTGGATGACCGTGTCGAACGCTCCGTGCGGCCTTTTTTCGCCACTCACGGCAATTCTGCTGGTTCCTGGCGGGCGCTGTGCGTCTCAACGACGAACGGCCGTTCGGCCAAATCCAAAACCCGCCCGGCGGCTCTGGCAGACCGCATGGTTCGAAGGCCCTGCCGGGTCATTTTGTCGCTCGTTCTCTCGATGCGGACGGCGGAATCCCAGGGCAATTACCGGTTGCCCAACCGTGTGACATCGACGGGAAGCAGACGCATAATCATTCGGAAGTAGGCTTTCCCTCATATATTCGCCGCAAGCCTTCCTTCCATCCCCGCATGCCGGCCAGAAAAAGTTCTAACGGTGTCCTTTCGCCCCGACGAATTGCCATCGGACCAAGTCGGGCCAGCGCGCATCGGTCTGATCGACCGAAGCATCGCTCGGCGAAGAGTTACTGAATCGTCCCGCGACATTTCATTGGCTGCACCTTCTGGGCATACGACGTATCCCTCAACCAACGGCCACCAATGATCGTTGCTTCTTCTCCGTTTGATCTGCCGAACGCCAACTCGTGATATCGCGATCAATCTCGATTGCTCTCATCAGCCCGATCACATCGTGATCCGGGTTTGAATGGCAACGCTACCGCGCAAGAACTTCAAGGCCCCGTGGTGCTCCTCGCGAACACCACGGGGTTTTTTCGTCCCATGAGTTTTCCCCTTCACCTTTAATCCTGGAGTTCCCATGAACAACCTCGACCAGATGACGATCGATGACTACTTCGCACAGCAGGAGCTGGCCAGAAATGTCCACGTCGGACTTCTTGATGCGGAAGACTTCGCGACAGGTCAGGTGCAGCACACCCTCGGTGACGAGCTCGTCAAACGTGAGCCCGGGCTCAAACGATGGGTTGAGCTGAATCAGCGGCTCGGCCCAGAGAAGCCCGGAGTTGAGCTCTTCCTTGACCCTCGCGCTGATTCTGTCGTCTCGAATCTGGATGAAGCTGCGGATGTCATTGGCGTAGGAGTCGACGAGGTTGCGCCGAAGGTCGAAGACGTCCATTCATCAAAACGAACTGGGGGAGGAAATCCGAAATTCGAAGCACGAAATTCGAAGGGCTGGAAGAAGCGGCAAATCTTTGAAACGAAGTCGGGCGGGGGAGGCGCAACGGGTAGGCTTGGGATCATCGCCGACAGCGTGGATCGCGCGACGACCGACCGCATTGAGACGAATTCTTCTTTTTTTTGCGCGGATTGCGCAACTGGCGAGGCGTTTTTGTAGAGCATACAGGGTAGAGGGCACTCTGAGCGCCCGATCGGCGTGCGTTGCGCCCATCCAGTCGACCCGTGTACCACAGAGGAATGCGCGAAATGAGCGGCGGCAGAAACGATTATGTGATGCGCGTGAATGACCTGCTAGTCGGACCGGTGCAAACGGGTGGAAAACCGGCAGCGACCGACGAGATCAACGCCGTGAAGCTGACACTGCTCTTGGGGGAGGAGCCACTCGCGTACGACGAAAATCGTACGAACGAACCCAAGAAAGAGCAGGTGGCTGGAAATGCATAACTGGCTTTCAAGATTCAGGTTGGATCGAAAAACCCCCGCGAAGTGGGCACTTGACAACGTGGCAGGTTTGCGCGAACGAACCCAAGCCATTCTTGCCTTGGGATTCTGGAGTTTCGACTGGCGTCCTTACGGCCGGGGACCCGCAACGAGGCCGGGCGAGACGCGTCCGAATGCGGCGCACCGACTCATGCCCGAGGTGGGGGAATGGTCACTTATGAGAGCCATCGATTTACACCAGTGTACGGATGCTGGAAATCTCCTCCAGGAGTGCCAGATAGTGCCAGAAAGTGCAATCGGAAGCTGGGTGTCCAAGACGCTAGATCGGATCTGTAAGTCCCAAAAGCGTCAATACATGGGAGATGAGCCATGAGTTTTCCGGCGATCGAGCGAATACGCGCCACCAGTCGCTCCAAAACTGGCACTCCGGAACCGGGGCGCTGTTCACTATGTCTAGAGGCAGGGCGGAGGACGGAGGGCGGAGGACGGACATCGGGGATCCAGGCGGAGGGAAACAAGGTCGTCACGACGGAAAGCTTCGACATGGAGATCACGGAAATCATCAATCGATGTTTAAACAGAAGGAAACGAAGGCAACAAAGAGGGAGAGCCGGTTCTAAAGCAGCGGCAGGACCAGGCTGCGGAGTTGGGAAAGCCGGGTTTTTGAGCCTAAAGCCTGAAGCGGCAGGTACCAACGGGCCGTTCCCTTTATGCTTGTGGAAAAAGGGACAACGTCAAATGCACAAAACGAACTCCGGGCAGGTTCAATTGCGGGGAACACCCCCGGCGTACTTGGCCGAAGCGCGAGCGAGAGCAACGGGACGCCTCGCTTACGCTTCGGGTTGGTGTGGTGGCCGGGACGCGTGCCGAAAGTGTTACCAAGCAGCCGATCGATTGAACCATGCCCGAAATCGGGCCGGGGACGAGGTGGGCGACGGAGGCGCGTCGGGTAGGCTTGGGATCATCGCCGACACCGTAAATCGCGCGGCGACCGACCGTATTTGGACGAATTCTTCTTTTTTTTTTGCGCGGAGTGCGCAACAGGCGAGGCGTTTTTGTAGACCATACAGGGTAGAGGGCACTCTGAAGCGCCCGATCGGCGTGCGTTGCGCCCATCCAGTCGATCAGTGTGCCACAGAGGGATGCGCGAGATGAGCGACGGCCGAAACGATTATGTGATGCGTGTGAATGAGCTGCTAGTCGGACCGGTGCAAACGGGTGGAAAACCGGCAGCGACCGACGAGATCAACGCCGTGAAGCTGACACTGCTCTCGAGGGAGGAGCCACTCGAATACCACGAGAATCGTACGAACGAACCCAAGAAAGAGCAGGTGGCTGGAAATGCATAACTGGCCTTCAAGATTCAGGTTGGATCGAAAAACCACCGCGAAGTGGGCACTTGACAACGTGGCAGGTTTGCGCGAACGAACCCAAGGAATCCTTGCCTTGGGATTCTGGATTTTCGGCTGGCGTCCTTACGGCCGGGAACCCGCAACGAGGCCGGGCGAGACGCGTCCGAATGCGGCGCGGAGACTCATGCCCGAGGTGGGGGAATGGCCGCTTATGAGAGCGATCGATTTACACCAGTGTACGGATGCTGGAAATCTCCTCCAGGAGTGCCAGATAGTGCCAGAAAGTGCCACGTTCCGAGAACACAAACTGGGCGTCGAAGGCGCAACATACGTCCGACATAAATCAATGCATCGGAGATGAGCCAGGCGTGTTCCAGCGACTCAAGGACCTCGCGCCACCACTCACCCCAAAGGTCACACTCTGAATCGGGGGTGTTGTTCACCATGTCTCGAGACAAGACGGAGGGCGCAGGACGAAGGACCGAAATGCGGGAACCTTCGGGCCGACTGGCCGCGGGGATCGAGGCCAAGACGAACGAGATTTTTGACCACGGAACGCGTGCCGATCGCGGAAATCATCAATTGGTTTTGAACAGAAGGAAACGAAGACAACGAAGGGGAAGAGCCGAGCCTACCGGGGCGGCTGGACAAGGCTGCCGATTTGCGAACCGGATTTTTGAGTCCGAAGCCTCGAGCGGCGCTTACCAACGGGCCGTTCCCTTAACGCTTGTGGAGAAAGGGACAACGTCAAATGTACAAAACGAACTTCGCGCAGGTTCAATGGCGGGGAAACCCCCGGCGTACTTGGCCGATGGGCGAGCGAGAGCAACCGGACGCCTCGCTTACGCGTCGGGTCGGCGTGGTGGCCCGAACGCGTGCCGAACGTGTTACCCAAGCAGCCGATCGATTGAACCAGGCCCGATTTTTGGGCGAAACACGACGCAGGACCGCCACTCGGCGCTTCTGAGACCGGCCGATTTACACCGGTGCACGTATGCTCGAAAAACACGCGAAAACCTGCCATTTCCTGCCACAATGTATTGTGTTCGATTGTTCACGAATGGCGGAGAGCCTCGTTCCGCATGTCGAATCGGCATGGGAGGATCGGATCTGATTTGGGCGTTCTCCGGCGATCGCCAAACCTCGTGGCAGGGAGGGACCCAAACCCGCCATCACCAAATTCATCTGTTGTTCACTACCTCTCGCCCAGGAAATTCTTGAGCAGCTTGATCCCTTCCAGCGTCAAGAAACTCTCGGGATGGTACTGCACACCTTCCAAGGGATAACGCTTGTGCCGCACGCCCATGATTTCGTTCTGATCGGTCCAGGCGACCACTTCGAGATCGTCGGGCAGTGTGCCGGGCTCGATCACCAGGCTGTGATACCTCGTCGCCTCGAAGGGATTCGGCACGCCGCGATAGATTCCGCGGCCGTCGTGGTGGATCCACGAGGTCTTGCCGTGCATGATCCGCCCGGCTCTCACGACCTTCGCGCCCAGTGCGTGGCCGATGCATTGATGGCCCAGGCAGACGCCGAGCAGGGGGATCGTGGGGGCGAATCGCGTCACGACGTCGTTCGAGATTCCGGCCTCGACGGGAGTGCACGGACCGGGAGAGATGATCAAGTGGCTGGGCGCAAGCCGGGCGATCTCTTCAACCGTGCACTGGTCGTTGCGCACGACTTTCAGGTCGACTCCGGCGTCGATCTCGCCGAGCCGCTGGACGAGGTTGTAAGTGAACGAGTCGTAGTTGTCGACCAGAAGGATCATACGTCCATCGCCCGGCGAGGCCCGGCTGGCTCGCAAACTGCACAACCGGAAGAATCGGCATGAGTCAACCATCTGGATCGTAACGTGCGGGCGATCCAACCGGAAGAGTAGGCGTGATGAATCGAGAATGCGCCGCCCCGCCGCGTGCTATCCTTCATCCTGGGACGCCCCGGCGGAACGGGAGGCCGGGTTGCCCGTGCGCGTACTGGCAGGATCACGGTTGTGAACTTCTTCCGGCCATACCCGGGGTTGGTTAGACAGGGAGGACGAGCATGACGAGTGCAATTGTCACGATGAGCCTGACGTTGGCCGTGAACGCGTTCGGCCTGGGCCACGACGGTGAGGGGTGGTACGGGCCTCATGATCCCGAGCCGTACTTGCACATCCTGCCCGACGGGCCAGGCGACGGATGGGGATTTGCCAACGGGCGACCGGATGGCTACGGCTGGTTCAATCACGGCACGATGCTGCCGCTGGGAGCCAACCGGACGCCGGAGTATTACTTCCCGCGGTATTTCGCGGCGGTGCCGGCGCAGATGTTTCCCCAGACTTATTACAACTGCTACGAGACTCGCGGCCAACGATATATACCGTTCGCGGAAGCAGGAGGCGAACACCCGATGGGCGGACCGCCGCTGGCGTCGTCGCACTTGCCTGTTTCCCCGTATACGGCGAACCCGGATAACGTGCCTCAAGTGGAAGTTCCCCAATTGAACGGCGTGATCGAAGCGGCGCCGCTTTCCTCGGGCGGCTCGGGCTTGACGCCGTGATAACCTTTCAACGTGCAAACGAGGCTCATCGGGAGGTTCTTCCTCCCGGAAGCGTCCGATGCAACAAAGCTCACCGGGAGGTTCGCCCTCCCGGAGGAGCTTGTCAAAGCCAGGTTGGTCTTTTAGCATGGATGGCCGCCAACACCTCCCGCCGGACGTGCTTGACCGGAAGGTCTTTGGGGCGAGACAGCGATTGGCGTACACAGCCTTCCGGAATCCGCTCGAACATTCCGTGAGGCTCGTTCGTAGCAGTCGCTAGAGGTTCCGGCATTCATCTGCATCAAAAGTGTTTCAACCGGAAGGTCTGCTTTTAATGAGTTCGGAAGTCATTATCGAGACGAGGAATCTGACCAAGGTCTATCGCGATTTCTGGGGTCGTCCCAAGGTCCAGGCGCTCAAGGCACTTGACCTGCAGGTGTATCGCGGTGAGATCTTCGGCCTGCTCGGGCCCAATGGCTCCGGCAAGACGACCACGATCAAACTCTTGCTCGGCCTTTTGTTTGCGACCGAGGGCGAGGCTTTGATCTTCAATGAATCGACCACGAGCGTCGCCAAGAACGAGCGGATCGGCTACCTGCCCGAGGAGTCTTACCTTTATAAGTTCTTGAACGCCGAGGAGACGCTTCATTTTTATGGGCGCTTGTTCAAGATATCGGGACATGAGCGGAAGCAGCGGGTCGGGCAGTTGATCGATATGGTCGGTTTGACCAGTGCGAAGCATCGTCAGCTTCGCGAGTATTCGAAGGGCATGCAGCGGCGCATTGGTCTGGCGCAGGCGCTGATTAACAATCCCGAGCTGATTCTGCTGGACGAGCCGACCTCCGGGCTCGACCCGATCGGCACATCGGAAATCAAGCAGTTGATTCGCGACCTGCGCGAGCAGGGCAAGACGATTGTGCTTTCCGGGCACTTGCTGGCCGACATGCAGGATATTTGCGACCGGATTGCGATCCTCCATCGTGGTGAGCTCAAGGAAATTGGCCGGGTATCGGATCTGCTCACCGTTCAGGATGTGACTCAGATCAAGGCCCGCAATCTGTCGGCGTCGGCCATCGAAGAGATCCGGGACGTGATTCACCGGCATGGGGGATCGGACGTGCTGGTTGATCACCCCACGACGACGCTGGAAGAACTGTTCTTGCGAATCGTGCAGGAAAGCGAGGCTCATCCCGGACGCAGGAAGGTCGCGCACGATATGGCCCGTCCTGGTTCTCCGCCCCCCGGCGAACTCGCCGGCGCCGCGGGACAGCCGGGGCGAAGGGGTAGGTAGGGGTCAACTGTCAGTGGTCAGTGGTCAGTTGCAAGGAACTCTGCCCTCGCCGCGAAAACCGAGGACGGTGACTTCCGTATCACCGAACGCCGACACCGCGAAAACCAAGGACGGAGACTTCCGTAAGACTTAACGCCTGTTGGCGGAACACCGAGATGGCGCACCTGACACCTGACAACTGATTACGCACAACGGACAACTGACAAGCAACAAGAGGAACTGAATGTCCGCGTTCTTGACTTGGTGGCCGGTTTTGTGGGCTCAGACGAACGTTGCGAATAATCCCGCACCGAGGATCACGGAACGCGCGGCGATCGCGATTCAGTGGTTGTTTCTGGCGAGCGATCCCAGTGTCGGCCTACGGGATTCGCTGCTCGGTGGGATTCTCAGTTGGATCAAGGCGGTCAGTCTGATCTGCCTGGTTTGCTGGGTTGTATCGTGGTTGATCGTGGGGATCAAGGAGCGAATCATCGGGCAGGGGCGGTGGTTTGATTACATGGGATTGGCGGCGGCGATCTTGACGCCGGTTTCGGTGGCGCTCAAGGTCCTCGAGGATGCGCAGCGGATGCCGCGCTATAAAATCGGTACGTACCCGGTCACCACGATCACGGCCATTCTGTGCATTCTCCTGTTCGTGATGTGGGCCGAGATTGCGACGTTCCGGACGATTCGCCGGGTGGGCCGGCGGTCGGATGTGCTGGTGCACGCGGCGCTGCACGTTGCGCTGGCGCTGGGTGTGGGGGTCGGGTTCTATCTTTATCGGAGTGGTGTGCTGCTGGCGATGTTGCCGATTGACCCGCAAACGAAGAAGCGCCCGGACCTGAACTGGATGGACGGGCTGAACTTCGGAGTGCGGTTCGGCGGGACGTACATGGGTTTCGTGGTATTGTTCCGGGTTGCGTGGGAGCTGGTGCGCGAGCTGTTCTTGATTCGAGGCCGACGGCTGTATTCGATTGCGCGACTGAGTGTTTACGAATCGAATCGCAAGATGTGGGCGCCGTGGGTTGTGGGAACGGTGTTCTTGCTGGTTCTTGCGTTCACGCACTGGTTTCTCGAGCCGCCGCGACCGGCCGAGATGGGGCGTCTGTACGTGGGGACGCTCACGCTGCTTTGCTCGATACTCTTGACGGTCATGGTCACGATCATGACGCCGCTGTCGCTGCCGACGGACATCCAGCAGCAGACGATCTACACGGTGGTGTCGAAGCCGGTGCGGCGGATCGAGCTGATCTGGGGGCGAATGCTCGGCTACATGTTCATCGTGACTGTGCTGATGCTGGCGTTCGGCGGGATCAGCCTTTTATATCTTCAGCGCACGGTGGGGGGGACGCTGGCGGAGATCGAGCTGCAGGCCGAGAAGGCCAAGCCGTACGACCTGCTTCTCTTGCCTCCTGTGGAGGAAGTGGCCAGCCTGCCTCAACGAGGGAATAAACTGTTTGTGGTCGGCACTGTTGGAGACGAGCTGCACTTCCGCATCTTCAGCTTCGACGGCAAGACCGTCGTTGACACCTCCGAAAAGAAGCTGACCGAAAAAGCCGAGCAGATCGCGAGTCTCAAAAAGGACCTGACGCGATTATGGCCGCCGCACCCTCTGGCTTCGACCGAGAAGAACTATCTGGTCAGCACGGTGGCATCGGTCGTGGGGTACTCGCTCAAGGACGTGAACATCAGCCTGTACGAGCAGAAGATGGATCAGGCCGACCAGCTTCGGGTGCGGATGCAGGCGCGGGTTCCGGTCAAGGGCTCGCTGTCGTTCCTCGACGCCCACGGCATGCCGCACGCTGTGGGGATTGACGTGGGCGCTGAGCAGCCGATGAAAGAGCCCAGGAGCCATATCGAGGGGGCGACACCGTCGGCGGCCATCTGGCGGTTTGGCCGCGAAGTACCGGACCCATACTCTCCGCCGGGGCGGGTTATCTTTCTGAACCGACAGATCCCGGTTCGAGATTTCATTTTCCCGGGTACGGTCGAGTGGGAGCTCGACCGGGTCGATACGCTGAATGCGCAGATCAAGGCCGCTCGTGCCGAGCGGAATTATCCGGGAGTGTCGACGGCCCGGCTGGCGAAGCTCGACGCGGCGATCAACCGGAATGGGCAAGAGCTCGAGCGAGCCCAGGGCGATTATCGGGCCATGCTCAAACGAGTCGAGGATCTGAAGGCCGAGGCGAGTGCGCTGGCGTCGAGCGGCAAGAGTCGCGAGGCTGCGGACGCTCGCAGGAAAGTGGCGGCGCTTTCCTCGCCGCGGATCAAGATCGAGATGACTTTCAACGTCTACCGGACGACCAAGGGAAAGATTGGCGAGGCGGTCTATGCCGAGATCGAGGCGATCAATCCGATCACCCAGCGAAAGTACGAAGGCGACGTCTTCCCGATCAAGGAATACTACACGAATCAGGTGACGTTCCCAGCGGCGATTCTGGCGGGCTCGGACGGCACGCTGCAGGTGCAGGTTCGCTGCCTGACGAACTCGCAGTATCTGGGCATGGGGGAAAGTGACCTCTATCTTCTCTCGTCGTCGGGGAACTTCGGCTTCAATTACATGAAGGGGCTCTTCGGAGTGTGGCTGCAGGCGATGGTGCTGACGGCCATCGGGGTTTTTGCCGGGACCTTTCTGAGCTGGCCGGTGGCTTTGCTGACGACGATCTTCTTCTTTGTGGCCGGGCAGCTTGCGTTTGCGTTTCTGGTGGACATCGCGCGGCAGGCGATCCTGGGGGGCGGCCCGTTCGAGTCGCTGATTCGAATTGTTTCCCACGACAACCAGATGAGCGAGTTGACGCCGACCGGTGCGGTCGTGCTTGCCAAGACGTTCGATTCGCTGGCGATGCCGGTGATGTCGAGGATTGTCTACCTGGTTCCGAATTTCCAGGCGCTGGACGTCAGCAACCTTGTGGCCGACGGCTTCATGGTGAGCTGGCGGGTGATCGCTTCCAATCTGCTGTTGGCGGTGGGCTACGCCCTGCCGTTCTCATTCGCTGGGTACCTCATCTTGAAGAACCGGGAAGTTGCCGCATGAACACTTCCAGCAATTTCAATCGCAAGCTGATCTACGGAATGATCATCGTCGGCATATTCGCCGTGATGTTTCCCTACACGGGGTGGTTGGCCGAGGAGAAGAAGCGGCGCGACCTAGGCGAGGCTGCCATCGGGCAGATCGATACCGGCAGCTTCATGATGAAGCTGTTCCTGCTGGGGGGATTCCGCGGGATCGTCGCCGACATTCTCTGGCTTCGCGCCGAGGAACAGAAGAAAGATCACGACTGGGACAAGCTCAAGACCACGGTCGAGCTGATCACCAAGCTGCAGCCGCACTTCCTGTCGATCTGGACATTTCAGGGCTGGAACCTCGCATACAACGTCTCGGTCGAGTGGGACGCGCCGGAAGATAAGTACACGTGGATCAAGGGTGGGATTAAATTCCTGCAAGAAGGGGTGGTCAAGAACCGGAGATCGCCTGACCTGGTGTGGGACACGGCCTGGACGTACTACCACAAGCTGGGCTTTTCCGACGAGTCGATCATCCTGCGTCGTCTCTTTTACGACGATGAAGACCTGGCGTTCAGGACTTATGAAGACCCCAGGACGAACCAGCCGGTGGAGTCGAAGGACAATTTCAAGCTGGGTTACGGCTGGTTTGCTCGTGCGGTGAAGCTGGTGGACGAAGGCTCGGGCCGGGTCGCGGGGGGAACGACGAGCGCGATCCGGTACGTCGATGCGACGCCCCAGCGCAAGGGGCGTCCCGACGACATCGCGTTCCGGTCGATGCCGGCCCACGCGCAGACTCGCTACGCGGCGGGGCTGGAGAAGATGAGCATCTACGGCATCGAGGCGACCTTTGGTGAATTCGCCAAGAACGAATGGTCTCGCGCGTCGAAGGAATGGGAGGAATTGGGCAATCACGTTTTTATATCGTTCAACGAGGTGGAGCGGGATGGGAAGATGGTGCGCGACCTGATCAGGCTCAACGACGCGTGCTACCCCGACCGCCTGAAGGCGATGCCGCGAAACCAGGAGTACTGGACGAACCGCTGGTCCGACCAGATGAACTTCCGTTACTGGGTGCAGAGGTGTGAGGCCGAGGGGAGCAGCAAAGCGGTGGAAGGCCGGCTGCTTTTTTACGAGGGCACGAAGGCGTACAAGACCGGAGATTTCCCGGTCGCGGAAGAAAAGTTCAGAGAAGGGCTCAAGGTGTGGAAGTCGCTCATGGAGGATTATCCGGTTTACCGGGAGGACGAGCTCAGCAAGCGGGAAACGGGCCAGATCGTCAAGCGGTACCGCCGGGTGCTGCGGCAGAACCTGTCGCCGATTCCGGATGATCTGCCGTTCAAGGACTACCTGAAGCTGGTGGAGGGCGACAACAATTTCGACCCGTTCGACACGCTCGAGATGATAGGCCCGGTGGGAACGGAAATCCCCAGGCCGTCGGGTGCGGGTGCGGCACCGGCGTCTGGATCGAACGCTGCACCCGGAGCAAATCCTCCGGGACAACGGCGGAAAGCTGAGTTCGGAGCACCGGCGTCTGGGTCGAATGCGGCGCCCCGCGGTCGGGAACCTGCCGGGAAGTCTTAGCGCGGCATGGCGCGAATCTGGGGGCTCGCCGGCGGTTGCGGAGAAACCGAGTGCCGGCTGGGTGCTCAGATGTCGTCCTCGCCTTCACCCAGGCGCTGTTTGATACCCATGATGCGCTCGACCGCGCGTACGAGCTTTTCCATGGCGAAGGGCTTACGAATATAGTCTTTCACTCCGAGCATTTCGGCGTAAGCGCGATGACGGCTGCCCTCGTTGCCTGTGATCATGATGGTGGGTATGAGCCCCGCCGAGCGGCTTCGAAGTTTTTCGAGCACGAGGAACCCGCTCTTCTTGGGCATCATCATGTCGAGAATGATCAAGTCGGGGTTTTCGCGTTCGGCGATCATCAAGCCCGCGTTGCCGTCGCGGGCGGCCAGAACTCGAAACCCCTTGCTTTCCAGCACCATGCGCATCGATTCGAGGATTTCGTTATCGTCGTCGACAAGAAGGATCGTTCGTGCATGGGGGGGCATGGCGGGGGCTCCCGGGAGCGGCTGGCTAAACGGAGGGAATCGTGTTCGAACCGGGCATCAATCATAAGCGCCCGGACGGGGCCGAACAAGGGGATCGTCAAGAGTCCAGGCAACATATCATGATTCTTGGATTCAGAGGTCGGGGCGAAGGTGGGTCACTCGCGGGAGTTTGCCCGGGAAGTTGCTCGGGGGGGGGGCGGCGAGAAATAAGGAGTGGACCCTCTTCCAACCGGCGGATCGGGTGGTCATAATCAAGCATATCATCCAACCGTTCTGGCTTGGCGTGGACAAAGGCTCACGCGAGAGCGTCGACACTGCTCGTGCGACAGACGGACACACCGGAAAGGAAAGCGGCCCATGAGACTCAGGAAAAGATGCGTGGGGTGGCTCGGGCTGGTCGGGGCCTGTGTTTTTGTGATCGGGTGCGGTGGTGACGTTCCCGACCCTGCGTCGGACGCGAACGCGGCTGGAGGCAACCCTGGTGGCGGGGGATCGGCGCCTGCGGCGCCTGCTCCGCAGGTTGCTGCCAATGACACGCCCAAAGCTGAAGAGGAGGCGGCGCCGGCTGCGGCTCCGGAAAAGGACCAACCGGCGGCTGAAGCGCCCAAGGAACCAGCGAAAGGGCAGGGGGGGAACAACTCGACGACATCGGAGATGCTTGCGATGGCGGGCGGCCCGAACAGCACGCCGCCGGCAGGTGGGGCGAATGCGCCGCCGGCGGGTGGGGGTGCAAGTCCGCAGCCGGCAGCGCCTGGAGGCCCGATTACGCCGGGCACAGCGCGTGCGGGCGAAGCGCCTGCGGCCGGTGCGCCTGCGGCTGGTCCAGGCGCGATGGGAGTTGGTCCTGGCCCTCCAGGAGCAGGCGGTCGACCAACGATGGGTCCTGGCTCCGCGGGGATGGCCGGCGCTGGTTCGGATCCCGGTAAGATGATGGGCGACATGATGAAGAATCAGGGGATGCGGCCACGGGGCGGCGGCCCGGCAGGAGCCGGTGGTCCCGCCGGTGGTCCGGGTGGCCGTGGCGGGGCTGGTCTCGCGGGTCCAGGCGCTCCTGGCGGTGGTCCTGGTCAAGGCCCAGGCGCGCTTGGCGGCGGCAGAGATGACGACGTTGCGGTCCATGTGAATACGCCTGAGGGGGTCGTTAAAAGTTTCCTGAGCGCGCTCAAGGCCAGGAATGCCGACCGTCTCAGCGAATCGACTGCTTTGCGTGCGGCGAGGGACTCGGCGGGGAAGAACCAGGAGATGTTCGATAAAATCATCAAAGTGACGATGTCCGATTCCGAGATCGACGAGCTTGCGAGGAAGCTCGATGGCTATCAGATCGCTGGTGAAAACCCGCAGACGAGCACGGGCCGCGTAGATATCGTGGTTCAGAAGAGCGGTAAGAACGGCACCTACTACAAACGCAAGATCACGGCTCGGCGCGAGAAAAAGGGGTGGGGAGTCCTCGACATCGGGCCGGAGCAACCGTTCAAGCCGATGGGCAACATGGGACGGCGGCGCACTCCTTCCAAGTAATCGTTGAGTGAATGCATGTGCGTTCGGAAGCCAAGCGGCTTGGGCGAGTCGCTGTAATTTTGACACGAGGCCGTTTGAAACTATTTCACCCTCGGCCGAATTAAATTCGGCCGAGGGTTTTTTGCGCAACTTTTTCTTCAAGTTTTCTCGGTCAAAAGCCGGATCGCCGATTTTTCGTTGAAAATCTCAAGTTTTGGTCCGCGATGTGCTCACGAACGTAATTGGAAGAATTCGAGTCAGGCATCCGCGTGAGATAACAGCTTGTTGGATCGCGCCGACGTCCATTGCGCAAGATACGCAGGAACCAAGGAAGGAGCCTGTATGCTTGGTGGTGCACCATTTTCGAGCTGCGATGTCTTTGAAGTCTTGGTGATGCTGTTCCAGGTGTGCGGCATCATGGGCCTCTGCCTTTCCCGGCTGATGCCTCGATCGACCGCGTGGGCATCGAGAGGGCAGGTCGGATCGATTGTGGCTTTGTTTGGACTGGGAATCGCGGGTGCGTTCTGCGGGCGCCACGATTCGGAGTTCGCATTGTTCGCCGGTGGGACGATGACGGTTCTGCTGATTGGTATGACGATGGGGAGTGGATCGATCGAACGGGCCGAGTCGGCGGCATCCTCGGTAGCGAAGGAGCCCGAGCTCGCGACGTGACGAATTACGAAACGCCGCAAGTGCTTTAGCAATCAATGTGAGGATCTAGTCGGGGCCGAGGGGCCCCGATTTTTTTTTGCGCGTGATTTGACCGGCCTGAAAACGTGCGCCATAGTTTGGGCGATGATGGGAATCAGCGGGCTGGTTCTTCATGCCTTCACGTCTTGACGCACACCTGATCCGACCCTCTCGGCTCTCGTCGAGTGATCGGGAAACGTGACGACCGGCGGGTGAGTGGACCGCCTGGCCGAAAGTTCTGCGGCCGCGTCGCGTGCTTCCCGGACATCCACACCGTGTTGTCACGAGAGACCAATTTCCCCGACCCGAACGGTGCGTCCCGCTCGCCGTTCGTCGCCTTGTCGAGTCGGATTCATGCGGGGAGAAGGACACGCCCATGATGGTTGGATTGAAACGGATTTCGACGGCGTTCGGCCTGGTGGTCGGGCTGGCCTCGCTGGCCGTCGGCCAGGAAGCTGCGGTCAGTCAGAACCAATTGACCGCGAATGCCGTTGCCGGCACGCTGCGCACGAGCCGGAATCTGGCGGGATACCGGATTGAGATCATGACGAGCGAGGGCCTGGTAACGTTGAGAGGCGCGGTCGAGACCGCGTCCCAGAAAGCCGAGGCGATTGCTCGCGCTCGGTACGTTTCGGGCGTTCGTGGGGTAGTCGACGAGTTGAGAGTGTCGAACGACGCTGCGGTGAGCACCGTCCGGTACCAGCCTGGCGGGGCAGTCATGTCCGGGCCGGGCGGGGCGTATATGGGTGGTGCGATGAACGGCGGTGCTGCGTACAGCGCGGGCGCTGGCCCGGTCTATGATGGCAGCCCCGTTCCGGAGGGCCCGGCCGGGATGCCCGGCGCGTCGCAGGCTGCTCAGCCTGGATACCCGAACTACGCATGGCCTAGCTATGCGCCGTACCCGAACTTCTCGGCTGTGGGGTACCCGACGGCGTACCCCTGGCAAGCTTGGCCCAACATCGGACCGTTCTCGCCGTACCCGGAAGTCCCGCTCGACTGGCGTGCCGTCACCCTTCGCTGGGACGATGGCATCTGGTGGCTCGACTTCAAGAAGCACTACACGCGGCCGTTCTTCACGCCCTATCCGTTCGGTCTGTTCGCCTATTGACCAGTCCTGGCGACCCCGATCGGGTCCGTGTTGCAAACTCCGCCGGAACCCGCTGGAAGCTAACAATCGCTTCCAGCCGGTTCCTTTTCATTCTGTCAGCATGCATGGCTGCTTTGGTTATTCTGTTCTTAGATTCGACGCCGGCGTCGGATTGTGCCGATCTTGTGGAGTGAAGCAACTGTGAAGCTGAGAGGTGGGAAGAAAAGGGTGGAGTGAGCGGGTTCGCCGAGAATCTGCCGTATCCCTCAGGAATTTTCTCACTCGCTCAGTGATTTCAGTTCGATAACTAGAGCCGTGGACCGGTCGGGCGACTCTTGATGAGTTGGTGGATCGACCGGCTAAGAGCTGCAATTCAATGGTCCCGGCGCCTTAAGGCCGGAGGGCACGAGGCCTCCCGGCGCGTTCGCGCACGTTCCCAAGGAGGGGAGAGAACAATGTTCCGATCCGCGCGGCACCGGAGCCCGATCGCCCCGCGCTGGGTTCGCGGCCTTTTGGCGGGTGCACTTCTCGGTTTTGTCGGTATTAACAACGTCGGTTGCGGTCTTGACTATGTCTATCGCAACATGTCGCCGCTTCATGTGACGGGTTGGTCGTTTGCCTGGCCGATCCTTCCGTCTCAATCGCAGCGATTAGAGGAAGACATCAAGCGCGAAGAGCGCGACAGGATCCCGATCCTCGACCCGCTTCCGACCGAGTTTGCACCCGCGGCCTGCCTCGACCCGCCCAGCGAGGAGGAAGTTTGGAACAAAGTGCACAAATTCAAGAACGGCTGTCCGCCGTTCTATGAAACTCAGCGCAACAATGTCCGCATTCTGATCGAGAAGATCGGCGAGAAGATCGACCCCTGCAAGGTCTATCCGCTTGCCGGACCCTGCCAGTTAGTGCACTGCCACTACAAGTGCACGGTCTATTACGACGAGCTGTACTGGTCTGACTACCCGATCCCGTTCAATCACGTTGATCACAAGGTTGAAGTGGTCTACTTCGACAAAGATCACCTCCGCCGCTGCGGTGGTCCGGAGCAGGCAACGTCACCCCCGCTCTGAGCTGGGCCCGTTGGCATGGTTCTAGACAGAGCGGCCGCCCGCGAGCGGTGATGATTGTCGGCGGGATTTCGTGGTCGCAGAAACAAGGGACCGGCTCCTCCATCGTGGTTGATGGAGACGCCGGTCCCAAGTTATTTGTGGTCAGTCGCGGCCGAAGAACGGGAAGATCTTCAGCAGTTCGTCGTGGGTCGGCTGTGTGCCGTACTCGCAGACCTCGAAGCTCTCGGCGTACTTGACGGCATTTCCCTTTTCCTCGCCCAGGAGTTCGATCAGCTTGCGCCGGAATCGGTCAGCCAGACCGGCGTAGCGCTTTCCAACCCGGTCGCGCGTCCAGGCGAGCCGGGCGGATGATTCGCGGGGTACTTCGCCCAGGTACCCGAAGAGCCAGGGGTTCCACTCGTAGAACTGAGAAGCGAGGGCGTCAACGCAGGCGACCTTCTTGTCGAAGACGAGGTCGATCGGCACCACGACGTCGGGTGTGAACGGGTTCGGTTTCTTGAAATCGTCCTCGGTGTAGAGGAAGACCGGATTCTTCCGGAGGGCCGGCACGTTGGGACAGAAGCTGGGGACGATCACCATGAATGCAGCGTCCTGCACCAGAATTCCGGTGTAGCGGTGGTCCGGGTGATAATCGTTCGGTCGATGCGCGATCACCACGTCGGCTCGCCACTCGCGGATCTTCCGGGTAATGATCCGGCGATTTTCGAGAGTTGGCAGCAGCTCGCCGTCGTGTATGTCGAGGACCTCGGTTTCGATGCCCAGGATCTCGGCGCATCTCTTGACCTCAGCCGTTCGCCGCCGAGCCAGGATCGCGCCGGCCATCTCGTGATGCCCGATGTCGCCGTTGGTCACGGCTACGAATTTGACCTTGTAGCCGAGCGTGGCCCAGCGTGCCGCGGTGCCGCCGGCTTCGAGCTCGCAGTCGTCGGGATGTGCGCCAAAGACGATGATCCTCAAGGGGTCGGGTGCTTTTGGTTGAACGGGTTCGACCCGCGGGTTTGCCGTGGATTGATTCGCGAATCGCAGCAACATGCGATCTTCCCCGCCCACGCTCAGGAGCGCGCGAGCGACTCGTCCCTCAGGGTTCTTCAGAAAGGTCATCCGCACGTCCGAATCGCCCATTTCGAATACATTCGGTGCGACCGGCACAAGCACGTGGGACTGGCTCGGTACGCCGGGAGTCGTGAGAACGAGGTGATTTCCGCCGTTGCTGATTTTCGTCGATCTCGCGGCATCCGCGTTTGGCGCGGCAGCGTATCGGCCGACAAACGGCTCGAGTTCTTCTGGCGTTATCGCGATGGGCTTGGGACGTTCGAGCCCGCGGGCAGTCGGCTCTGGTCGTTCGGGAAGCTCGATCAGCCAGATGTTGCGAAACCGTACGGTATGGCCATGGTCTTGCAACTTGATGGGCGCGCGGTCTTCGTGCCTTGTGTAAGGCCTCCATTTAAGCCAGTGCGTCGGTCCCAGGATTGCTTCGTTGTTTTGCACGAGAATACCATTGTGGAACACGCTGAGCCTTGCGGGCTCGAGCAGCGTGCCGCCAGTGCCAAACCGAGGACGGCGAAAGGCGACATCGTACGACTGCCATTGACCAGGCGGCCGCGCTGCATTGAAAAGTGGCGGATACTGTCCGTAAATCGCCGCGGCCTGGCCATCGGTGTAAGTATTGGCGTGGTAGGAATCCAGGATCTGCAGCTCGTAGAGGCCCATGAAAAAGATACCACTGTTACCACGATCCTGGCCCTCACCAGACGGCGGAGTAGGCGCCGCCCATTCGATGTGAAGTTGCACGTCGCCGAAGCGGCCCTTGGTCTGGATCTCGCCCGCCCCGGGGACAATGACCATCTCACCAGCGGCCACTCGCCACCCTGCCTGCCCGCCCTCGGGCGTTTGCCAGGCGTCGAGGCTCGATCCGTCGAATAGTACGACGGCGCCCTCAGGCGCCCGGCCCGCGACGAGCGTTTCGGCGGGCTTCACTACCGGGGGCTTGGTGCGCTGAGCGTCGTGTTGCTTCCAGCCGTTCGACGTGCCCGTGACACCGAGTTCGCCCGCCGCTAAGCTGGCGGACAATCCGACTGTCACCACCAGGGAAAGTCGTACGATCGACGTGAATCGGGCAGGCATGGGAGTCAGGTCCTCGCTGGCTTTAAGGGAATTCGGAACAAAGCTCTCATCAAGATAGCGAAACGGACGCGCCGGCGGGAGGATTGTGCGTCTCCATTCGAACGCCGTGAACTCGAGAGTGTTTCGAGAGAGCAACATGGTGCGCCGCTTGTCGTTGCGATGGATGTTCGCACGTGCTACGATGTGTTGATGGTCGGAAAACACCAAAGAGTGGTTCTGGGCTCGAACGAAACGCCGTTGAGTTTGCTCGAGCAATTGCGCACCAGCCCGGACGATTCGTCATGGCAGCGTCTGGCTGACCTTTATGTGCCCCTCATCCAGCGTTGGTTGCACCAGCACGGTTTGCCCCCGTCGGACGCCGATGATCTCGCGCAGGAGGTCATGTTGGTGATCGTTCGGGAGATGCCGGAATTCGAGCATTCCGGTCGTAAAGGTGCATTTCGGAATTGGTTGCGAACAGTCGCCGTGCACCGGCTGCGCGGGTATTGGCGAAGCAAGCAATCACGTCCCGACCAGATGGTTGAAGAACGACTCGATCAGCTTGCGGATTCGAGCAGCGACCTGGCCCGCTTGTGGGACAAGGAGCACGACGAGTTCGTTCTCCGGAGCTTGATGGAGCTGATCGAGCCCGAGTTTTCGCCCACCGCATGGCACGCTTTCCACCGTCAAACCGTCGACGGCTTGACGGCGTCACAGGCTGCCGCAGAGCTCGGCGTCAGTGCCAACGCCGTTTTGATCGCAAAGAGCAGGGTCCTACGACGATTACGGCAAGAGGCCACGGGCTTGATTGACTGAGGCGGGGCAGCCTTGAGGATTGGACGGAGCAGCTTCGCCGCGGGATGGGGGGAGCGGTCTTGCTGAGTTGTATCGACTGGCAGGAGATGCCCGACTTCGGCCGACGGGGCGTGGCCGTCGGCCGGGGACTCCGGTGGAAACCGAATGCCTTCCTGAAGCTCTCACAAACGAGCTACGGCGGATCGCACCCCAACTGCGGATGCGGCGTCACCATGTGCTTTCGAAAGACAAAAAAAGGCCGGGCGCGTTCGCATCGTGACGAGACGTTATCGCGCGTGTGCTGAGAGTTCGGGGGACCCGGACCCTTCAAAGCCGACACAGCAGTTAGACTGATCTGTGCGGGACCGACCACATTCTCGTCCCGTTCTCGTCACCCCTCGTCCCGTTCTCGTCACCCCCTCGTCACCCGCTCGTCACCTTCTCGTCCCCCCCTCGCCCCATTCTCGTCCCCCCTCTAGTCTCGCCTCGTTCCGGCCTCGACACGTTCTCGACACGCCCTCGGCACGCTCTGTAAAGTGTGAATTAATCAGCGTTTAAGGCAAGAATGTGGCGAACAGACGAGGCTTCTCGCATCGGCGTTCCGATGCGAAAGGCCTTGTCTGTTTCCTTCCGGCCGCGACAGGTTTCACCCGGGCGCGCACTTCCTCTTACAGAGGGACTTATTGCACCCCGAACGTGAGAGGAGCATGAGATGAAACCGCGCGCTACACGTTGTGACATTCTTGATCGCGGGTCTCTGCGGCTTAAAGGTTGATGCAGGGCAAATTTACGGCATTACTTACTCGGACATTGCGACAGATTCGACAGTGAACTTGACGACGGCTGGTTCGCTGGACTGGGTGAAATGGGGTAATGGCGAAAGTGGAAACGTCGCCTACACGACGCCGGTGATGTCGGGCAGCTCGATCATCAATCCCAGTCTGAGTCCGCTCGGGTCGCCTCCATCGGGGACCGTGACTCTGATTCCGTTCGCCCCCGTGGCGAACGTGACGCCGCTGTTCACTTGGACTAACGGGACAATCCCGATGAACGGCGGTAATCCCGTCGGTACGTCGGTGAGCGAGACGATCGTGCCGGGACAGTCCAGCTATCCCAACGGTCTTGGCCTTTCCTTTACGGTAACCGCTGCGGCGACTCCCGAGGAGCTCAAGGTGTACGTCGCTGGGTTCAACTCGAGGATGGACCTCAGTGCCTCATTCACTGGGGGGCCTTCGGATTCGCTGCTGGCTGAAAACGCCACTCTTGTGCCCGTAGCGTCTGGGAACGCGGGTAACAACTACTTCTCGCTCGGAGTCTTCTCGATCATCTACTCCGGAGCCGGCGAGACGTTGACGATCGATCTCACGGCGGCGAATCAGGACGGCATTTCCATGAGCGCACCTCAATACGGCTTCCCAAACGCCGGCGTCTATGCTGCGGTCGTGAACGCTTCCTCGGTGCCCGAGCCCTCGAGTGTCGTGTTGTCGGCGATTGGGCTGGGGGGAATCCTTGCTTGGACGTTGCTGCGAGCCAGGACGATCGCGACAGAAGCTTGGGCGTGAGCCGGCTCGCCTGGCTTCTGGGACGGAATCAGGTGGAAAAAGCACACCCCTCGCGGCTACATTGGAATGCGCGTCCAGGAGATGCGGGCCGTGTATCACGCGACCGGAATGCACCCTACGCTTGAGCAGCTTGAGGCGTTCGACCGCGGCGACATCGCGGAAGCCGATGCGTCCACGATCGAAGATCACCTCGTGACGTGTTCCGACTGTTCGGCGCGTTTGAGTGCAGCCGCCAGCCAGGACCAGCTCGTCCGCTTGGTCCGCGCGGCGGCTCTGGGGAATCATCGTCCGCTCGCTCCCCCAGTCTCGGGAGAGATGAAAAGCGGCTACGATCTACTCGAGCCGATCGGCCGCGGCGGAATGGGAGTGGTGTTCAAGGCGAGGCAGCGCGCTCTCGGTCGGTTGGTCGCCCTCAAACAAATCCGCGCTGGCCTGGACGCCGATCCCAGCGAACTGCTGCGGTTTCAGACCGAGGCCGAAGCGGCCGCGCGGTTGGCCCATCCCAATATCGTGCGAGTCTTCGATGTCGGCGTGCAGGACGGCTCTCCCTACATTGCCATGGAGCTGGTGGAAGGGAATAGCCTGGCCCAGCGCCTGGGAGCCGGTCCGCTTCAACCGCCGGAGGCAGCGGTGCTGGTCGAGAAACTGGCCCGCGCGCTCGACCACGCTCATGTGCACGGCGTCGTGCACAGGGACTTGAAGCCGGCAAACATCCTGCTCACCGCCGATCTCACTCCCCGAATTGTCGACTTCGGTCTCGTGAAGTTCGAGGGCGCCGCTGCGCTCACTCAAACAGGAGCGATCATTGGCACGCCTCGCTACATGGCACCCGAACAGAGCGTCGGCGGGCCCGCGGGCTACGCCGTCGATATCTATGCGCTTGGCGTCATTCTCTATGAGTGCCTTACGGGAAGCCCACCCTTCGATGCAGACACGCCGCTCGAGCTCATCGAGCAAGTTCGCAACACCGAGCCGGTCGCGCCCGCAAGCTTCTGCCCGGATTGCCGCGCGACCTGCAGACAATCTGCATGAAATGCCTGGAGAAGGACCCCGCGCGACGCTTTTCGTCTGCGGCCGCGCTCGCCGATGAGCTGGGGAGATTCCAGCGCGGCGAGCCGATTCGTGCGCGGCCGATCGGCCGCGTGGCCCGGCTTGGAAAATGGGTCAAGCGCCGGCCGCACCAGGCCGCTCTCGCTGTCCTGGGCACGCTTGCATTGACTGGTGCCTTCATCGGGCTGGTCATCCATCAGGCTCGCCTGAAAGTGGAAATCGATCGGACCGCCCGTGCCGCCGAATATGCGCACACCCAGAAGCTGATCGCCGACTCCAATTACAAGGAAGCCCGCGCCACGATCAAGGCGATGCTCGATTGCTACAACGATCCCGCATTCTCAACCGTTCGGCGGCGAGGCCAGCTCCAGCGTGCCCAGGCCGAGAAGGCGCTCGGTTTCTACGATCGTTTGCTCGCTGTCTCCGAGACTTCCGACCCAGTCGTTCAGCTCGACACCGCACGCGCCGCGCGAGAAGCCGCCACGATTCAGTACTCCGCGGGCAGATTCGAACAAGCCATGGCAACGCTCGAGCACTCCATGCGCTTGATCGACGCCGTGCTGCTCAAGCAGCCAGGCGATCGCGAGGTCCGCAGACAGCAGTTGCTCTCCAGGACCAAACTGGGCTTGATCCTTTGGCGGATCCGGAAAAACCCTTCCCGAGCCCTGTCGGAGCTCTCGCGGGCAGTGGCCGACGCCGAGCAACTCGTCCGCGAAGATCCCAGATCGGTCGACGCTCGCTCCGATCTGGCGTGGAGTCTTCACGATCAAGGCAGCATCTTGATCGAGACCGGCCGAACTCAGGATGCCCTTGCCGCGCATCGCCGCGCGAGCGAGATCAACCGCGTTCTTTGCGACGAACGCGCCGGAGACTTGCCACGCCGCGCCGCTCTTGCCGAAAACCTGAACAACCTCGGCCTCTCCACCGACGTGTCCGACCCCAAGCTGGCCGAGAAGTCCTACAGCGAGGCGGTCAGCATTCTCGAGGACATCGTCCGCCAGAGCACCAATCTCCGCTGGGTCACTTCGCTTGGCTCGACGCTTAACAACCAGGGCAATCTCGCTCAAAGTCTGGGCCAGCCGGACCGGGCCTATCAGTGCTTCCAGCGAGGCTTGGCGCTGCTCGATGACGCACTCGAACGTGAGCCCGGCGAGACGATCCTGCGCTACACCGCGCTGAATCTCCACGGTTCCCGGCGAACTTGCTTACCTCGCTCGGCCGCCACGCTGAGGCGGTCTCGGACTGGGACAAGGTCGACGAGCTCAACGACGAGCCCGCCGATCGCATCACCTATCGCCTCATGCGCATTCTCGAGCTTCTCCGGACGAAGGACTATCGTCGAGGCATCTCGGAGGCCCTCGCTCTCTCGACGCAGCAATCCGATTCGGGCGAGCTTGCCGGGCCCGATCTCTACAACTACGCATGCATATTCAGCCTGGCGTCAGTCGCTGCCCAGGCTGATGATCGCCTGGGCGGTTCGGAGCGTGGTCGTCACGCCCGATCGTACGCCGACACCTCCTTGAAGTGGCTCGAGCGCGCTGTCGGCGCGGGATTCTTCGACGATCCCAAGAACCGCGAGCATGCCGCGCGCGACTCTGATCTCGCACCCCTGCGCGACCGACCGGAGTTTCGCAAGCTACTGCGCACCGCCTCGCCATGATCGTCGCCCCTGAGTCGCCCTCATGCGCCCTTGGGCTACCGCCGCGCGTGGCGGGTCCTTACAATCGTGATGATGAGAAAGTGGGCAACGTGCAAGATTCGTGTGGGCCGCAGCGTGATCCTGGCGGTGCTCGTTGCCGCCTGCGCGGCTGTTCCGCTCGCGACGGCCCGAGAAGCGCCGAATGAAACGCTCGAGCGGCCCGACGGCGGGCGAGTCAAGGGGCGCTTGAGCGGGAGCTTGGCGTCGGGGTTTTCGTTCACCCCGAGCGATGGCTCGCGCACCCTGCCGCTCGAGGCCGGCTCGATCATCCGGTGCGATGGTCCGGGGCCGGATGCCATCGCGAGCGCACCGCTGTTCCGAGTGCTTTCCGGCGAGGCCGTGCGGCTATCGGGCTCGTTGCGATCGATCAGTCCCACAGCGGTTCTTCTGGGAGTGACCTGGCAACGGCCGGAGATCTCGCTCTCTCGGCCAGGTGCGCAGCTTGTGCTTCAACGCCCGGGAGTGGCGCGAGTGCTCATCGACAACTTCGAGTCGCTCGAGCCTGCCCGCTGGAAAAAGAGCGGTAATGTAGCCATTGTTGAAGAACCACGCGCAAGCGAAAGAAAGAGCTTGCGCATACCCTCCGGCGGCGCGTCGATCACTCACGGTCTGGATGAACCGCTCGGCGCCGGACGACTCGAGCTGGCGTACCACGACGACGGATCGATCACTCCGGGTCAAAGATGGTCGATCGACCTCAGCTTCAAGGGACCGATCGGGACGTCGGTCCTGCGGGTCATTCCCGGCTGGGCGGACGAGAGTCTGGCCGTCGAAATGCCGGGCTTTCCCGCACTGGCCGTGCAGCCGCTGGCACGTACTCCGGGGTGGCATCGATTCGCGGTTCGCTTCAACCCCGAGACCACCGAGATCTCCGTGGACGGGAAGGTCCTGGCACACGGCAAGACTCCCGATGGACCGCTTGTCTCGATCGCTCTAGCCAGTTCCCTCACCGCTGCCCAGCCGCCGCCGCCGGAACCTGCCAAGACTCCGGCCTGCCACATCGACGACCTGCTGTTGACTCGCTTTGCGGAGCCGTCCACGAGCGTCGAGCTCGATATCAAGCAGGACGAGGCCCGGCTCGTCGTCGGCGACCAGCTCTTCGGCGAATTCCAGAAGGCCGACAGCGAACAAATCTTGATGACCGTCGAGGGAAAGGCGATCTCGCTTCCGTGGGGCCAGATATCCGGCCTTTACTTTCGCCGTGTTGGCGTTTCCGGCACGCCAGTCCGGGGGTTGCTTGCGCGGGTGGAGTGGCGATCGGCTCCCGGTACCGATCCAGCCAATCTCGATTTCGCTGAGGGTGCGATCACCGCGGCGAGCGACGGTGCGATCACCGTCGCGACCCCGTATTCGGGAATCTTCTCGATCCCGCGGGAGCTGATTCACACAGTGCTGATTCGCGGTTTCGGACGTTGGTATTTAATCGACGCGACTGCCCACCACCTGGGCGACGAGGTCTCCTCGACCGCACCTGTGCTGGATCCGCCCGAACCGGAAGGGGCTGCGCTCGAGCGGTCAGTCGACCTCGGAGAACCGCCCAGCGGATCCTGCTTCCTGATCCTCGACGTCGTGCAGGTCGTTGGTGAGAACGGCGACCCGGTTTACTCGGAGCGCGTCAAGAACGGCGAGCTTCGCACGTACGCGCTGGTCAACGGCAAGCGCATCGACTACGTGAACCGGCACATCAAGACGGAGAACAAGACGCCGGAGCGAGTGAAGATGGCGATACCCCCCGGCGTGCTGCACCTCGGCAGGAACACGATCCGGCTCGAACTGACCGGCGCGGGTGAAAAAGACGCCCAGCTCGACGACCTCGGCGTGCTCCAGATCGCCATCGAGCAGACAGACGCCCCGACCTCCAAAGGGGCCGAAACACCCGACAAGCACCCGTGAGCGCCGCTTTCCGACGGCCGCCTTTTCCGTAGGCGTAACCCGCCATCAGCGATCGCGTGACGGCCGGTGGGTTGCTCCCGCTAGAAGTGTAGCGGCCCGTCGAAGGAGTTACATGTCGAGCCGTGGCGAGAATCACCGCCTGCGACCCGCCCGTGCGGACCTACTTCGACTCCGCCGGAGCCACCTTCTTTTTATACTCTTTCCGGATCTCGGAAATCGCTCGTGCAAGCGCTTCGCCGTCACCGGCATCGGCTTTCTTGGCCTTTTCGACCATTTTGCCCCAGCGGGTAAGTTCGGAAGTGCCAATCTTGCAAATGCTTGAGTCTTTCGCCCATTCCTTGCAAAGATCTTTGCCGAATGCCTTGATTTCCTTCACCAGTTTCTTGCGCTCGGGCCCAGGCTTCACGCCCTCAACCAGTTCCTTCGCTCGATCTGTCCAACCCGAAACGAAGAATGTCCCCTCATGGAAGGATTTGACCCAGCCCCAATACTGGTCCCACGACTGTTTCTTCTGATTGGCAGTGTCGCGGTCGTATTCCTCGCGGTATTCCTTCTGCGAGGGCCCGCTGAATTCGCTCGCTGGATAGGGAACCTCGTCACCGCACCAGCCCAGCGACGGAACACACCAGATCGAGACGATGGTGATCGAAAAAACAAAAGCCCTTCTCAAGCGGGTCAATGATCTCATGCGGGCATTCTCTCCTGGCGTCGATCAATTCTCGTCCTAAAGGTAACCAAAGGATACTCGAAAGTCGAGCCAAAAGCGCAGCTTTGGTAGTTTGTTAAATTTTCCCAGGCAGGGTTAACTGAGTAGATTCTCGGGGCGGTTGACTCTCGAGCGACGGGTGCACCGGTCCCAGCAACCCATGCGCACCGGTAGGAGTTCCCAGCGGTCGTGGATGTCATTGTATACGATGTTTCAAGATAGGGTCGTGCATCGTCCGTCGATTACGATTCGACGATCCGCAAGCTGGAGCGTGCGTCTAACTCGTGTCGACCACGCTGGATAAAACGTTGATTCGGCATTCGTGCCGCCCGCGCTTACGCTCGCGCTGGTGCACGCCCAGACGATTCTTGAGTTCAACGTGAAATCCGCTGCAATCGGACGGGTCGAAGGTCGTTTGGCATTACCGCTCGGCGCGGGAATGCTTCCCCCTACGCTCTGCGCCCTCGACTTGCGCCCCCCAGAGGAACACCTCGATTGGTCAGACAAACGTCGCCCCTTTGCGGGAACCACGATTGTCTCATTGTCCCTTGTTGAGCTTGTCGTAATAGTCCCGGACGTGTTTCTCCAGCCGGCGGGGGATTTTCTGGTTGGAGAGCGCCTCGGCGTTCAAGCCGGCGGCAGCTTCCATTTCTTCCTGCATCTGGATGGCGACGTCCCCTTTAACCGTGTTGGTTGGGGTCGTCAGGCCCTGGAAGACGGCCTTTCCCTTCTTGAGTTGCTGCTTGACCTTGCTGGTGTAGGTGGCGGTTTCATCCTCTGCGATGGGACGATCGCCCTGGCCACGGCCGCGGCCCAGGCCGTTTCCCATCCCCTTGCGCTTGCCATTTCCCATTCCGAAGTTGTTAAAGTCGTTGTTTCCGATCTGGTTCATTCCGTCGCCCGCCATCCCGTTCTTGGCGTCTTGAAGCTCGGCCATCGCACCATCGAGCGATTCCAGCTCCTCGAGCTGCTTGGCCATTTGCTGCATTTGCTGTTCGGTCATGCCCAGTGACTCGGCCGCCTTCTTGGTGTCGCCGGCCTGGAGGGCTTTCTGGGCGTCACCCAGTTTGCTCGCAAGTTGCTGAATTTGCTTGAGCTGCTTGGACTGCTCCTCGAGCTTTTCCATCTCTCTTGCGAACTGCTTCTCGCTCAGACCTCCGTTCTTTCGCGCTTCCTCCAGTTGCTTCTTTCGCTGCTCGAGGTTCGCCAGGTCGGACAGTTTCTTGGCCATTTCGCCGAGCTGCTCCTTGAGCGCTTTCTTCTCCGCCTCGGTCATCTTGCCTGAGGCCAGCTTCTCTTGAAGTTCCTTGAGTTGATCGGCCGCTTTCTTGAAGTCACCCTTCGCAAGGTCCTTGATGAGCTGATCAGCCGGCCCCTGGCTCCCCATCTCCTTTAGCTGCTTGAGCTGGCGCTTCACTTGTTCGGGCGAGCCAAGTTGCTTCTGGCGGTCCTTGAGGGCGTCCGTGAGCGTATTGAGCTCCACCATCATCTTGTCTTTACTGGACGGCGGGGCCTTCGCCAGGTCTTCGCTCTTTTTCTCGATCTGAGCGAGCAGCTTCTCGGCCTCCGGAAATTTGTCCTTGTCAATCGACTGGCGCTGGCTGGCAATCTTCTTGGTAAAAAGAGCAGCTTTCTCTTTGAACACCTTGGTATCGGCCAGTGCGGCCGCTCGCGCCTGGGCGATTCGCGGCACGAGCGCCGGCGCAAACAGCAGAAGGACACACACCGCCGCCGGAATCAGCACGACCCAGGCGCGCCGCGGGATTCGCGCGCCGAACTCGGCGCCGACATCCAGATCGGCAATCTTGCGGATGGCGTCGGCCACGAGCGCTTCCCCGGCAGGCGTCTTCCGCAGATCTTCCGGCAGCGACAGCGCAGTGCTCACCCGTTCGTTCAGGTGGAACACCCGGTCCAGCGCGATCGCCGCGTCGAGTCGGCTCGGGCCGGTCAAGAGCGCGAACACGGCCGCCACCACCATGCCCAATCCTGCCGAGACCGCGAACGGAACCCACTCCGGTGCAGGCAGCGAGCGATTGAGCAGCTTCTCGGCCCCAATCACACACGCGACAATCGCCAGAGCTACGCGCCCACGACCAGACAACGGCCGACAAAAAACGCTGATACCGCAACCGCCTGAACACCCGAGCGACCGGCCTCTCTAGCTCGCGCATTTCGCAGCCCCCTTGTTGTCTGGCAGTCGCAGCCCCCGCCTCTCCGACGAACGTCAAACTGAGACCCAGTCTACTTCCTGAACGCCCTCTTGACAAGCATTCATCCCGAAGGATTTCGGAAAGCAAATCGATTCATTTCGAGATTTCTTCGATTTATCGTGGATTGGCTCGAGCGTACGATGCAGTAACTTGGGTGATCGAGCACAAACACAGGACGGGTTTAAACATGTCCAGTGCAGACCGTGGGACCGTGTTGCAGCGTCTGGACCGCCTGTTCACCGAAGGGACGCTCGCCGGCCTCGGAGACGGCGAGCTCCTGGAGCGCTTCCGCACCCGTCGGGATGAGGCAGCGTTCGAGGCGCTCGTCGAGCTACACGGGCCGATGGTACTTGGTCTCTGCCGGCGGTTTCTCCGTGACCCGCGCGACATCGAAGACGCCTTCCAGGCAACGTTCCTGGTCCTGGTGCAAAAAGCACCTTCGATCCGGGACGGAGGTCTTCTGTCGAGCTGGCTCTATGGCGTGGCACTTCGGGTTGCAACGCGAGCCCGGGCAAACTTGCCTGCGCCGGCGGGCTCGCGAGCAGGCGCTCGGCAAGGCAGACGTTCCAGCCGAGCCCGACACAGAGGACACGCCCGGACTGGGCCCGCTGTTCGATCAGGAATTGAGCCGGCTCCCGGCGAAGTATCGTGCTCCGCTGGTGTTGTGCTATCTGCGAGGGCAAACTCACGACCAGGCCGCCAGCGAGCTCTGCTGTCCGGTAGGGACCGTCCGCAGCCGCATGGCCCGCGGACGCGACTTGCTCAGACGGCGGCTAACCAGCCGTGGATATGCACCGAGCGTCGTGTTGCTCGGCCTGGGGTTGGACGGGCCATCGCATCTTCTCACGACAGCGGTGCCAGAGCGGCTCGTTGCCGCGACGGTCCACGCGGCTTGCGCAATCGGCTCGATGCATGCCATGAAAACCGGCGCGGCCCTGGCGCCCGCATTGGTTCTTACCCAAGGAGTCGTTACATCCATGAAATTTGCACAGTTGAAGTGGATCGGTCTGGCCCTGCTGGCGACCGGTCTCTCAGCAGGCGGGGCCGTCGTCGTTGCCGCCATGTCGGCCCAGAGCTCGGGCACCGCGAGGAAATCAGCAGTCGCGGTCGTTTCGAGCGCGGAACCCCCGCAGGACGGCTCGACTGGAACGGTCCACACGAGCACAGCCACCGCAACCTCGGGACCATCAAAAACGACCGAAGACCGCCTGCGCACTCTTGAGCAGCAGGTCGATCGCATCTATCGCCTGAGCGGCGCTCTCAATGAAACGGGAGCCCCGGCGATTGAGCCTGGCTCGCCGACGCTCGACCGATTGGAGGCCAAGCTGCAATTCCTCTTGAGTCGCCACGATCGACCGTCCACAAGCAGCGGCACGGGCACGTCCAGTGGCACGGGCACGTCGAGCGCGTCTACTTCAATCGATCGAGCGAACTCGAGCACGTCGAGCGGATCGACAGTTGGGGCTCGCGATTTGGCCACGACGAAGGCCAGAGGAGCCGATCGCCCTGCCACTTCGAGGTCCGTCACATCGACGCGAGAATTCGCGGACCGCCCCGATACGGAGCGACCGGGCTCGAGCGCGCGGATTCGCGAGCTCGAGGCTCAACTGAAGCAGGCCATCGCCCAGAAGACTCGTATCGCAGAGCTCCATCAGCAACACGCAGTCTCGGAGCAATCATGGGTCGATAGTGTCGCTCGAGTCGACCTGACCATCGCGACGCTCCGGGGAATGGACGACGATTTCGCCGATGAGCTCGAAGACGCCAGGCTGGTCGTGAAGCGAAAGAAAGCCGAGCTCGACGAAGCTCTCGCTCAGGTGAACGGCGCCAAGGCCATCGTCGCACGCAACGCGCAGTCTGACCGACCGCCAGCCTGGAATGGTCTCCCCCGAAGACCTGGCCCGAGCGGAAAGCGACCTTCTCGCCGCCAGTGCACATACCCGGGTCAAGGAGGTCGAGCTCGAGGAAGCCGAGCTTCAATGTCGCAAGCTCGGGCGCTGGCGCGCACGCGTCAGGGAGGTCGTGGACTCGAACACGAAGATTCGGTGACCACAAGTCACACGCTGACCGCCTCCGGTTTCCCATAAACCTCCGCCGCCGCGCTCACGGCCGTGCCTGGCGAAACGGCATGGCCGAGATCGCGGAGGCAAGCTTCCAGCGCCGAAAGCACAAGCGTCACGTTCTCTCGCCGCGAGCTGTGCCCCATCAAGCCGATCCGCCAGGCGCGTCCCTTGAACGGCCCGAGGCCGCCGCCGATCTCGATGCCCCATTCCTTGAGCAACCGCTTCCGCACCGTGAGGTCGTCGATGCCCTCCGGTATCTTGATGCAGGCCACTTGCGGCAAGACATGGCCCTTTGCGGTTGCGAGACTGAGGTCCATCGCGGCGACGCCGGCCTGAAGCGCCCGGCCGTTCAGCGCGTGCCGGGCAATCCGGGCTTCGAGCCCTTCGGCCACAACCAACGCCAGCGCCTCGCGCAGCGCAAAGTTCATGCTGATCGGCGCGGTATGGTGATAAAACCGGTCCGTTCCCCAGTAATTCCTGAGCAAGCTGAGATCAAAATACCAGCTCTGAACCGCGCGCTTACGCTTGCTCATGGCTTCGACGGCCCGCGGACCAAGTGTCACCGGTGCCAGTCCCGGCGGCGCACCCAGGCACTTCTGGCTCCCGGAATAGATCGCATCGATTTCCCAGCGATCGGTCTCGACGGGCACGCCCCCCAGCGACGTCACGCAGTCCAGCGCCAGCAATGCCCCCGCCTCGTGCACGATCCTCGCAATGTCCTCGACCGGCTGCCATGCGCCCGTCGACGTCTCGGCATGAACCAGGCCCACGACCTTGGGACGCGTGCGCTCGATGGCGGCCTTGACGTCATCCGGATCAAAGACCTCGCCGAATGGCCGCTCGATCGCGGTAACCTCCGCACCCGCGCGTTCAGCCACCTCTTTCATTCGGGCGCCGAAGTACCCGCAGACGCCGACGAGCATCCTGTCCCCAGGCTCGATCAGATTGACCACCACCGCTTCCATGCCCGCCGACCCGGTGCCGGAAATGGCCAGCGTCAGAGGATTCGTGGTCTGGAACGCGTAGCGGAGCAAACCCTGTGTTTCATCCATCAGGGCGGCAAACTCCGGGTCGAGGTGCCCCAGGATCGGCTGACTCATCGCCTCGAGTACCCGCGGCGGAACATCGCTCGGTCCCGGCCCGAGCAGCACGCGTTTGGAAACCTTCAGAGGCCCGGGAGCAGTGGGTTTCGGAATATTCGGCATCTGTCCCATCCTGTACGGTCCGCCATCGCGGACCAGATCGCGTATGTATCCCCAAAATCACTTTCAACTTGCGGCCCGCTCCCGCGGACCCCTACATCTTGGCGTCCATCTCCTTGATGAGCCCGCTGATCGCCTTGAACTCCGGCCGATCGGCCGTCTCCGTCCATTCGAACAACACGGCTTCCGTAGTCGAGACGACGGCACCCGCGCGTTCCAGTCGCCGCAGGGCGAATTCCCAGTCGATCTTGTGCCGCGACGCGACGGCATCGGCGGGGACCTGCACCTGAAACCCCAGGTCCAGCAGTTCCAGCGCGGTCTGCGCCACGCAGACATGGGCTTCGATCCCCACCAGCGTCACGTGCCGAACGTGCCGGCCATAAAGCTGCTCGAGGAGCGGAGCGACCGCGCAGCAGTGAAACGTGGTTTTGGCCGGCCGCTCCGGAATCAGTTCGGCAACCCCGGCCGCGGTTGGCCCCAGGCCCCGCGGATACTGCTCGGTCGCCCAAGTGGGAAGGCCCAGGACCTTCGCGCCCGGATGAGCGTGACGGCATTCGCGACGACCTTCTCGTGCCCGGGAATCAAATTCAGAAGCTTGTCCTGCATGTCCACCGCCAGAAGCGCGGCGTGTCGGCCTGTCAGTCGTTGAGTCAATCGCACGATCGCTCCTTCGCAACAGACCAGACCAAGTAAGTCGAGGGCACTCCACATCCCCAAACCGATCGTCTCGCTCGAAGCGATGCTAAGGCGGCATTGACGACGCTGTCAAGAATTGCGCCGTGAAGTCTCCGCGCCGCAGGCGGTATCTTGCCGTGCAGTCGCGATCAAGTTACGATCGGGTTTGAGCGGTTCACATAGTTTGTTTGCGAAGTTCGGTGTAGGCGGCTCATCGACGAGCCGCGCGCCGGATGGGTCAAGCCGGGGAAAAGCGGTGTGGCTGAAAAGCCTCGACTTCTGGTAATCGATCGCGACAGCTCGCAAGATAAGTCGAGCTTCGGCCCCCTTTCCGAATCATTCGACCGGGTGACCGTACACTCTGTCGCCAAGGCACTCGCGCTCTTGCGAGACCAGCGCTTCGACGCGGTCTTCGTTGACGCCTCGCAGTTCTCGGCGTTGCGCTGGGTCGGCCTGGTGATGCAGGCCGGCGAGATCCTCGATGCGATCTCCGATGGTGTCGCCGTGGTCGATCCCGATCTCCGGATCATCTGGGCGAACCCCGAGTTTCAATCGCTCTGCGGCTCGAACAACGCGTCCGTCGGCACCGCCTTCTACGATGCGCTCGGCAAGGCCGAGAGCCTGGGCACCGAGCCCTCCGCCTTCACGGCGGCGGTCGCGGCACGCTCACCTGCGAGCACGGCGCTCAAGCTCGCCGGCGGGAAGTATATCCGCTTGACCGTTACCCCCGTCTTTGATGCGTCCGGCTCGCTTACGCACATGATCGTCCTCACGCGCGAAACCACCAGCGAAACCCAGCAGCAGCTCAAAGTCGATGCCATCCACGAGGCTGGCGACGAGCTTGCCGACTTGACTCCCGCCGAGCTGGCCGAGATGACCGTGGAAGAGCGAACCGACCTGCTCAAGTATAACATCTCACGCCATATGAGAGACCTGCTCGGTCTCGATTTTATCGAAATCCGGCTGCTCGATCGCACAACAAACCGGCTCATCCCGCTCTTGACCGAGGGCATGACGCCCCTGGCGGCAAACCGAGAGCTTTATGCCCGCGAGGAAGCAAACGGCGTCACCGGCTTCGTCGCGGCCACCGGCAAGACCTACGTTTGTCCCGATACCACAAAGGATTTCCGTTACATCGAGGGCGCCGCAGGGTCTCGTAGCTCGCTCACCGTCCCCTTGACCATCCACGGCACCGTGATCGGCACGCTCAACGTCGAGAGCCCGCAGCCCGGCGCCTTTGACGAGCGCGACCAGCAGTTCATCGAAATCTACGGCCGGAACATCGCCGCGGCGATCAACACCCTCGAGCTCTTGCAGGCCGAGAAACTGACCACCGCCCGCACCCAGGTCGAAGCGATCAACCGCGAGCTGGCCCTTCCGCTCGACGACATCATCGCCGACGCGACAACAGTGCTCGACCGCTACGCCGGCCACGATGAAGACATCATTTCCCGCCTGCGGCATCTGCTCTACCGCGCCAGGGAGATCCGCAGCTTGATTCACAAGGTCGGCACGGTGCCTCCCGGTCCCAGTCCCATCCAGGCCCCGCCCGGTCCAGCCCAGCGTCTGGGCGGAACGCGCCTCCTCGTCGTCGATTTCGACGAGGCCATCCGCAAATCGGCCCATCATCTGCTCGGCTGCCAGGGGGCAAGCGTCGAAACGGCACACGACGCCAAGGAAGCAATCGCCCTCATGCGCCAGACCGCCTATTCCGCCGCTCTCGTCGACATCCGCCTGCCGGACCTCGACGGCTACGAAGCGTTCAAGCGGTTGCGCGAAGTCCAGCCCAACGTCCCCGTCATCCTCATGACGGGATTCGGCTGGGACCCGACCCATTCCATCGTCAAGGCCCGCCAGGAAGGACTTCAAACCGTCCTTTACAAACCGTTCCGCGCCGACCGCCTGATGGAGGCCGTCGAGCAAGCCCTCCGCAGCGCCTCGCCCGGCCGCCCCGCCGCTCCTTGTCCCCCTCCTCCTCCAGCCGGACTGACCACCCCCCAGGGCCCGGCCCCAAACTCGGCCACCGCAACTCCCGCCTCCGCACCCCCCGGCTCGAATTCCCACCCGCCGGATCAAATCACACCCTCCGGAACACACCCGGCAGAGTCCGAAACAGCCGGCCGTTCCCCGGGCAAGGCGACGCCCGATGAATGACTGGCATCAGCCGGTCGCGCTCCTGCTCGTTCTGCCGGCCGCGATCGGGCACGTTTGCCAGTTCGTGCTCTTGATCAACGTGTCCAGCGGCCTCGGCTACGCCGAGGCAAGTATGGACCGCGCGCGGTTCTGCCTCTTCGCGGCCCTCTGGATCACTTCGGGCGCCTTGCTCTGGATGCATCTTCATAACCCATTCTGGAACTGGCCCTGGCCGCTTTTCGCTTATGCCGTGCTCTGCGTGATTTCCGGCGCGTTCGTGTTGCCGCTGGCCTCGCTCTACCTCGCGCTTCGAAAGCGGCCCGAGGGGATCACCGGCTCGTCCCTCACGGTCGACCTCGCTCTTGAGGAAGGTCACGAAGCCTTGATCGGCCCCGGGAAACACTCCTGGCTTCTCCGGCTGCCGGGCCACGATTCATTCCGGATCTGTCTACGCGAGTGGGAAATCGCCTTGCCGGGCCTGTCCCCCTCGCTCGATGGTTTAGAGATCGTCCAGCTCAGCGACTTCCACTTCTCCCGCAGTTTCGAGCGACGGTTCTTCGAGAGGGTCGTCGACCGTTGCCGCGACTGGACCGCAGACCTACTCTTGGTCACCGGCGACATCATCGAAACCGGCGACGTGATCGACTGGATCGAGCCGGTTCTCTCTCGCCTCCACGCTCGCCTCGGCAAGTTCGCGGTCTTGGGGAACCACGATCACCAGCACCATCCGCAAGACGTGGAGGCGGCGCTGGCCCGTAGCGGTTTCATCGTGCTCGAGGGTCGATGGACCACAGTCTCTGCGCCGGCTGCACCATCGCGCTGGGCGGCACTTCCGCTCCCTGGGGTCCGGCGCTTAACCCACGCGATGTACCGCCGGCCGATCTTCGCATTCTCTTGAGTCACTCGCCCGACCTCCTGTATCAGGCGCAGGATTGGGGAGTAAACCTGATGTACTCGGGCCACAACCACGGCGGCCAGATTCGCCTGCCGCTCGTCGGGGCCGTCTTCATGCCCAGCCGCTACTCGCGGCGTTTCGACCGCGGTTTCTTCCGGGCGAAGGATACGTTGCTGTACGTGAACGAGGGCATCGCCGGCAGACACCCTATTCGCTACGGCTGCCCACCGGAGATCACCCGCTTTGTGCTGAGGCAGGGGCCCGCGCACCCATAGGTCAGGCTTCAGCCTGACGATTCGGCTATAATGCGAGGATGGCATCACGGAGCTGCGCTTACCCGGATCAACTCGGAGTTCTACGGCAATGCCCTCACCATTCCCGGGAATGGACCCGTACCTGGAAAAACCAAGCCGTTGGCCTGGCGTGCACCACAACCTTATCACATTCGCCCAGGTTCTTTTGGCTTCTCAGTTGCGCCCGAAGTATCTCGTCCGGATCGCGGAACGCGTTTACATCGCCGACGAATACGACGATCCACGCCAACGACAATTCCGGATTCCGGACGTCGAAGTGGCAGTCCGGCCAGAATGGCGGGAGACAAGTTTCAACCCGGGCGGAGCCGAACTCGAATCCGTCGACGACCTTGAGCCCGTGGTCGCAACGACCTGGTTTGAAGAAGAGATCCACCAGGCGTTCCTGAACGTCATCGACGTGGAATCGCGAAACGTCGTCACGGTCATCGAAATACTCAGCCCGACCAACAAGATTCCGGGTTCCCACGGCCGCGAGAGCTATCATCAGAAGTTCCAGGAAGTCATGTATTCCGCCAGCCATCTGGTCGAAATCGACTTGCTGCGAGGGTCGCGCACGGTGCCCTTGCCGAGGACGATTGGCACCCACGAGTATCTCATCCACCTTTCCAGGAAAGGCGTGCGACCGCGCGGGCACCTCTACCCACTCCGCCTGCCACGCCGCTTACCGCGCATCCCGATCCCTCTGAAAGCCGGCGATTCCGACGCGCGGCTCGATCTCCAGGCCTTGATTGAACAAACCTACGATCGCGCCGGCTACGACCTTGACATCGACTACAAGCAAGAGCCCGATCCACCGCTCTCCTCCGAAATGGCCGAATGGGCCGATCAGCTCTTGCGTTCGAAGGGGCTGCGCTAGACCCGCGCTCGGTTCTCCACGAATAGTTATTCCGCCAAGGAGGGTTCGATGCAGTTTTGTCCCCGGCGATTCGCTAGTGTCCCATTTCTCGTGGCCGCGTCCTTCTCCCGCCAGCCCTCGTTCACGGTTTCGGCTTCCCGGTTCCCGCGGCCATCCTGGACCCGAAATCCTATGTTTCTCCGTCTGGCCATTTCACCTTGCTCGTCGATCCCAGCCACAAGCACGGCCGCGGTCCCGCAACTTACCGGCTATCAAAGGATGGACGCGAAGTCTGGTCCGGGGAGAAGCCCTTCACACTCTGGTACGCCCGAGTGACCGACGCGGGTGTCGTCGGTGGCTTCGCCTATTCCGAGGGAGAAGGCGACAGGCAAACCCAAGGCGACTTTCAAGTCGTCATTCTAGACCAAGATGGGACCGTCCGGCTCGATAATGTGACGAAGCGAGAGCGGGTCAATGTGCCTGAGCAGCCGCCCAGCCCCCTCGGCCGAGGCGTCGTGATGGACGACGCGAACGACCGGCTCGTGATCCGCGTCCAGGATGAAAACGTGAATCGCAACCACGAAGCGTGGTGGGTCTACCGGCTCTCGACCGGGGAACGCTTGACGTCATTCCGCCCATCCGACGAGATGCCCGGCGCGTTACCGAAGATTGGACTGGCGAACTCGAAGGACATCAGACAGGTAGAGCTCCTGGCGAACACGCCTCTCACGCTCGTGCGATGGTTTCACAGCGAGTATAACACATCGGTAGACCGCGATTCGTCGCACTTCGCGCTGATCGATCTCGACGGCCGAACCGTATGGACGCTCGAACTCGAAAAAGACGCCGAGATCGACATGAGCGGGTGTCGCGGCGGCCGCTTTGCCCTCATCGATCGATCCGCCGGCGAGCGCATCGAGTTCACGACCCATCGCCGCGTCACCGAGGACTACGTGGTGAAGGAGGAACGCCGAGCGCCGGCACCGCGACAGGCTGTGGCATCATCTTCGCCCAAAATTCCCGATCGGCCGCTTCGATTTCTGGGCCAAATCAAATTGCGTACGCCGGCCCGAGCAACTCCGTTGCCAATCCAGCGGGTTCGCGACTTCGCCTTCGACGCCCACGGCCGGATCGTTTTTGTCTATCAAAACTGGAAGACATTCAGCCTCATACTGGTCGATGCGTCCGGAAAGCCTTGCGGCTCCCTGTCGCTCGATGCGGTCAAGGGAGGAGACAATTCAGAGCTCCTGTTCGCTTGTGTCGGCGGCGAGCGGTTCGTCTTGATCAACTCATCGTCTGAGCACGGCAATTGCGCGGGCACAGCCTGGTGGGCCGACTTCACGGCCGGCAAGACGACCGCCATCACCAATTTGGATCGCTCCCACGTCGCCTATGTCGCCGGTTTCCCCGACGGCAGATTCGCAGTCGGTGCATGGAATTGCGACGAGGGCATCACGGTCTTCGATGCTCAGGGTAGGAGAGAATGGTCACAGCGGTCCGATCCTTTGGCCAGTGGTAGCACGTTGATGCGTCAGAGCCCCAAAGCACTGACGGTCACCACCACCGGAGAGGTCGCGGCCCTGGAAATCGACAGCAAGACGGTCTACCGTTTTGACCAGAACGGACGGCATCTCGGTACGATCGACCTCGCGAAGGCCTGGAGCCGCGAGCCCAACGACCCGACCGGGATCGAGGCCGACAAAGCCGGCGGCTTCATCATCTCCGATTCTCACGGCTCGCCGCCGGTTGTTCGCATGAACGCCGATGGATCGGTTCGAGCTGCCTTTCAACCGCGGCATCCCGACGGTCGAGCCACCGGAACCAAAGTGAAAGCCGCCCCCGACGGCCGGCTCTGGACCTGTGACGGCCATGCGCTCCTGCGACTCGACGACGCAGGCGTGGTCGATCGCGTTCTCAGCGATCCTCCCGACCCCGCGCAACTCGAAAGGATCTCGGCGCTCGAGGTCGACACGGCAGGCCGGATCTATGCGGCCGATTGGCGGACCGGTGCGGTCCACGTGTTCGATCCTCGCGGAGAATTCCTTCGCACCTTCGCGCCCAGTCCGACTGACATCGAGGGCCGCTTCGGCGGTGAACAGCTCACAGTGTCTGACGACGGGCATGTCTATCTCAGCCTGGGCGATCTTGTGCTCGACCGGGTTGGACAGTACCTCCATTTCTCCCCCGACGGAACGCGACAAGGCATCGAAACCCTCGCTCTCGATAGCATCCGCGAAGACTGGTATCTCCAGCCCGGCACAGGAAATCGCTGGGTGGTCACGTACGAGAAGATATACCTCGTCAACCCCGCCGGCACACTCCTGAAGACCATCGAACGCTGCCCCGACCGTAAATGGCTCGAACACCCCAGTCGTGCCTCCGTCGCGCCCGACGGGTCGCTCGCGGTCATCGCACAAGGCGCAGTCAACCTGTTTAGCGCCGCGGAAGAGCCGATCCGCACGATCCCAACTCCTCCCGGCCTCCAGATCTCGTATGCTCAAATCGCCTTTAACGGCAAGTGGGTCGCGCTCGCGAGCAACAAGGTCACCGTCCTGTTCGACTCCTCCGGCCAGAACTGGCGACAGATCTTGCCCGCCGCACCCGCTCGAGACCCCGCCTTCCGTCTCTTCTTCGCCCCAAACGGCCGCGAGCTGCTGCTCTTCCACGGTAATACCACGATCCTCCGTTACGAGCTGCCCCAAGCCTGATTCACCACTCCATCAAATAAACACGCGTCGATTATAGACATACCACTCAACCAGCAACACCCCCAGCACGAGCAGCGCGAAATACCACCAGATGTCTTTGCGCACCTCCGCCGGCTTCGCCGTTCCCTTGACGGAGTTGTAGCCGATCTTGATCTTGTAGCTTTCCTTGAGCGCCTCCGGCGTATCATCAGGGGCGATCCCGCGCGTCGCCACGTCGCTCTCGCGCACGTCGAACAGGTTCACCGCGAACGGCAGGCTGCCGTTTTTCTCCCACCGCGCCAGGTACACGCCGGTCTTGTCCGCCCGATTGAAGACGAACGAGCCTTGCGGCGACCGCGTGACGGTCTCGACAACTCCTCCCCCTAACGGGGCAACCGTGATCGACTTCCCCGCGGTCTCCGGGTGCAGCACCACCGGCGCGCCCGGCTCCGCAATCTCTTCGCCGGTGCCTTCACGCACGTTCCCCAGGTTCTGAAGCGCATTGATCACGAATAAAGGAAAACTGATAAAACGAAACCACGTCGTGTTGGGGTTGGAACCGTCCATGAGCGGAAAAGTCACCACGGCGTCCGTGTAGCCTTCCCGCGGCGCGACAAACGCCAGCGAGCCATGATTCGAGTCGATCAGGCTCTTGGCACCCTGGGGAAGCTCGACCGTCTGTGCCTTGGCAATCACGATCAGCGGCAGATCACGAACGTATTGCATGAGTGGGTGGCTGATGTCCACGTCAAGGACGGTCGGCTGCGTCGCCTCTTTGACCTTCGAATACGCCGCACCCACCGGAAAAACGCCGAAGTAGAGCGCATTGGCCGGCGGAGCAGTCTCGGGCTTGACGCCGTCGTAGATGATCAGGTCATATCGGCCGCCGCTGATATCGCGGGCAACGGCCGGTGTCTTGAGCTCTTCGGGCGCGACGATCGTCACATCGGCCCGCTCCGCCGCGGCCGGCGTCTTGAGCGTGTCGGTCAAATAGCGGTCTCCGGCCGTGACCGCCAGCACCTGCGCCTTGCGAGTCGTTCCCGCGACGGTGAACGCGTGGTTGTCGACTTCGAGCGCGTCCGTGACGTCAAGCCGCACTTCCAGCGCCGTCAACCCCGTGTCGGGCAGATCAAACTTGAACGACTGGTCGCTCTGGGGCGGGATCTTGAGCGCAATCGCATCAACCAGCTTCGTTTCCTCCCCGCTCTTGCCCGTCGACAGCCGGTAGAGCTGCGCCTCGGTCGAAACCTCAACGGCGCGGAAGTTGTGAACCCGGCCGAAGAGCTGATAAAGGTCGGGCTTCTCTTCATCAGGGCGGGTTTGCAGCGCCATGATTCCGACGTTATCCGACGGGTTGGGCCGCTTGGTGCCGCCGCTCGTCGCCACGGCATCCGCCGGCGCCGCGGAATAAGGCGGTGGCGGCGGGCCGATCACGACCACTTCGGGCTCGAGATTGCCCAGACTGAAACCTTCCACGTCCGCGAAGCCGCCGTCGGTGTAAATATACAGCTTGGGCGTCACCACCGACGAGGCCACCACGCCCTCGCCGATCTGCTTCGAGGGATTGGCAAGCCCCGCGGCCACTTGCAGCCCGTCGCGCAGGCGAGGTGCTGCGCCTGTGTCGGCTCGATCGAATCGATTCGACTCTTGAGCATGCGGCGATCGCTCGTGTAGTTCGAGACAACCTTGCGCCGAGTCGGCGAATTTGATCACCATCGCCAGGTCGTTCCCTTCCATGTCGTTGACAACCTTCGTGGCTTGCTTTTTCGCTTGGGCCAGCCGGGTCGGGCTCGTGTCGGTCGCCGACATGCTGGCCGAGCAGTCGATCATCAGCACGAATCGCTGCCCCTGTCCGGCCGTCCCCCTCATCCGCGGCCCGGCCAAGGCCAGCATCGCCAGCGCCACCGCCAGGAGCTGAAGAAAAAGCAGCAGATTGCGCCTCAGCCTCTGGAACAAGCTGTTGACGTGCAGGTCCTCGAGGCTCTTGCGCCACAAGATCGTGCTCGGCACGCGCACCGGCCGGCGCCTGAGCTTGAGAAAATACAGAGCGATGATCCCGACCGGAACACCCGCCACGACAAACCACAGCGGTATCGACAGCGGCGAGCTGAATTCCCAAGGCAGCCGGAACGAGCTCACCCGGTTCCACAATCCCGACATCGCGTCACCTCGCTAGAGCTCGCAAGAGTTACAGCTCCGCCTCTCCCTGCCCGTGCCCCGCCCGCAATCCCTTGCGCCGGCGAATGATCATATACAAAATATAAGCGACCAACGCCCCAGCCAGGGCAAAAAACATCAGCGGATCTTTGATGGACCAGTTGCTCATAAATCTCGACGTATCGTATCCCGAGTCCAGCCCTGAACGGGCGAAACATAAAAGCCCAGGGCAAAGCCCTGGGTTCCGACGGCACCGCCCTGGGTTCCGACGGCACCGCCCTGGGTTCCGACGGCACCGCCCTGGGTTCCCCCATCGCGGCCCTGGTAACCCGTCTCAATCCCAGACATACCGTTCATCAAACTTCACCTCATGCCGACGAAAAAGCGCTCGGAGTTCCTCTTGAAACGTCATTCTGCGGCGATGTTCTTCCTGATTTTCGATGTAGCGTTTTACCTCGTCCACGTTCGATTGGCTCACCGAAAACGCGCCGTAACCCGCTTGCCAATAAAACTCGGGATTCTTCGGCCCTTCGATCTTCATCCACTTTGAGCTTCCCTTTTTGACCTCCTCGACGATCTTCATGAGCGCGTGGTTCTTCGAAAGGGAAAACAACGCATGGATGTGATCTTCCGCGCCGCCGATCACGAGTGCCGGACTGTCCCATCCCTGATAAATCCCCGCTTGGTATGCGAAAAGTGCATCGCGGTGGTCTTTGGCAATCCACGCGTGGCGTTCCTTCGTGCTGTAAACCAGATGAATAAGATTCCTCACGAGGGATTGGGACATCGCACGATCCCTTCAATCAATTGTTGGGAACCCTGCCACCGCGCCAAGAACCCGCCTGAAAGGGCGAAACAAACCAGCCCGGGGCATCGCCCTGGGTACAGCGCCACCGCGCCAAGAACCCGCCCTGAAAGGGCGAAACAAACCAGCCCAGGGCATCGCCCTGGGTACCACGCGTCCGGTCCCGGATAATGCGCCGTCGCCCCCAAGAGCCCGCCCTGAAAGGGCGAAACAAACCAGCCCAGGGCATCGCCCTGGGTGCCGCGCGTGACACATTGGGTCCCGCGCGTCCGGCCCCGGATACCGCGCGCCCGCCCCTGGGCACCGCGCGTCCCGCCCTGGAAATCCACCGCCGCCCGCACACTTCACTTCACCAACCCCCTCTTCCGCAAATAATTAAGAATTAATTTGTCAAATGGATACTGATTGCTCGTGAAGATGTAGGTGATCCCCCGCTGCGTGCACCACTCCTTGATCCCCCCCACGAACGCGTTCAAATTCTCCTTGTATCGTTTGATCAACGGTGCGCTCACCGTGATCTCCGCGACCTCGTTGTCTTCGCAGTCGACCAGCCGCAAATCGCCCGCATAGCTCGGGTCGATTTCCTCCTGCGACAGGACGTGAATCACGTAGATGTCCATGTTTCTCGCCACGAGATACCGCAGCGCTTCCTGATACCCGCGCTTGTCCAGGAAGTCCGAGATCACGACCACAACCCCTTTGCCCGCGTGCCGGATCGCGAATTCGCGGGCCGCCGCCGTCAGATCGCTCGAGCCAATCGCCTTGAGATGATCGAGGTACTGGACGACCCGCCACATCTGCGACCGCCCCCGAATGCCCGCTAGCCCCCGCTCCAGCCGCGCGCTGAACGTGTCGACCAGGATCCGGTCGTGATTGCACAGCCCTATGAACGCAAGCGCCGCGGCAACCTGCTTCCCGTACCGCAGCTTGGTCGGAGTCCCGAAATCCATCGATAGGCTCGTATCCAGCAGAGCATAAACGTGCAGGTCTTCCTCTTCGAGGAACAGCTTGAGAAATAACTTGTCCAGCCGCCCGTACACATTCCAATCGATGTGCCGCATATCGTCGCCGGCGGTGTAATTCCGATGCTCGGCAAACTCCACCGACGACCCGCGCCGCTTGCTCTTGCGCTCCCCCTTCATCCGCCCGACGAAGATCCGCTTGCTCACCAGCTCGAGCTGCTCGAGCTTGTGCAGAAACTCCGGCTCGAGCAGCGGCCCGGAAGAAGCAGAAGCGGACGTCGACGCCGGCTCAGCCTCGCTCGCCGCCGCCGTAGCCAGTGGACCAGCCACGCTCGCCGTCTCGACTTCGCCCGAACTGGTTTCTGTTCCGGTCATCGCCATGATGAATTCAACCGTAATAAAAGTCCGAGATCCAGAACAGCAAGAGCATCGCGCTGACGGCCACTCCCAGCCCGATCAGCCACGGCATGATCGCCGCCAGAAAGATCAGCCAGCGCAGCTTGAGCTTGAGCGGCCTCGTGCGGTGCAGAAAGCCCAGCGCGGTGAACCAGCTCTCCAGGATCACCAGCGAGCCCGCCGCCGCCGTGCAGATCGCCAGCTCCGGCTCGGTGCGCCAGGCCAGCATCGAGCCGCCCAGGAGCACCGCGCACAGCGCGATCAGGCACACTGAGTCGCCGATGGTGAACACCAGTCGCTCGGGCTTGGGAGGAGCATACTCCTCCGTGAGAGCCGGCGGCGGGTCGTATCGATCGCGCATAAGTACGTCAGGCTTTAGCCTGACATTTCCCCCCGAAGTACGTACGTCAGCCTTAGCCTGACATTCCCCTCTCGGCGGTCAAGCCACTGCCCGCTCGTCCGTCTTCTCCGGCACCGAGTCCAGCACCTTCAGCAACACCTCGTCAGGATCAACCCCCTCCGCCTGCGCCTCGAAATTGAGCAGAACCCGGTGCCTCAGGCTCGCCAGATACACGCGCCGCAGGTCCTCGAAGCTCACGTTGTACCGCGCGTCCAGGAGCGAGCGCACCTTGGCGGCCAGTACCAAAGTCTGCGCCCCGCGGGGACTGCTCCCCCAGCGGATGTACTTGTTCGTCACCTCCGGCGCAAACGGCCCCTTCGGGTGCGTCGCCAGCGCCAGCCGGATGGCATAATCCTGCACGTGAGGCGCCACGATCACTTCCCGCACCAGCGCCTGCAGCTCGATCAGCGCCGGCCCGTCCAGCACCTTCTCCGCCCGTGGCTTCTCGCCGCGCGTGGTGCGGTCGATGATCGTCGAGAGCTCCTCGCGCGTCGAATACCCCACCACCAGCTTGAGCAAGAACCGGTCGAGCTGCGCCTCCGGCAGCGGATACGTCCCCTCTTGCTCGATCGGGTTCTGCGTCGCCATCACGAAAAATGGCTCCTTGAGCCGGTGGATCGTGCCCCCCACCGTCACCGAGTGCTCCTGCATGGCCTCGAGCATGGCCGACTGGGTCTTCGGTGTCGCCCGGTTGATCTCGTCCGCCAGCACGATCTGGGAGAAAATAGGACCGGCTTGAAACTCGAAGACGCGGCGGCCGTCCGGCAGCTCCATCACCACGTTCGTGCCGATGATATCCGCCGGCATCAGGTCGGGCGTGAACTGGATGCGATTGAAATCCAGCTCCACCGCCTCGGCCAGCGTCCTGACCAACAGCGTCTTGCCCAGCCCGGGCACCCCTTCCAGCAAGGCATGACCACCGATGAAGAGACAGGTGAGCACGCCGTTGATGATGTCGTCGTGGCCGACGATCACCTTGCCGATCTCCCCCTTGATGCGATCATACGCCGCGCGAAAGCCGTCGGCGCGGGCTTCGATCGATTCGGGGCCCGAGGATGTGTTCATGCTCATTGAGGACGGTCCTTTCGTGGAGATTCCGCGTCTTTATCTTTCTCTCGTTCTTCCCAGACACGTTGCTTGGCCTTCAGCAGCCGGTTCGTGTAGCTTTCTTTCTGCGGCGCGGCCGGCCCGACGCCCATGCCCGAGCGTGCCGTCGGCTCCGCATGGGTCACCATCGGGCTGGCCCCCTCTGCCCCTTCCAGCAGCGGCTCGCCAATCGGGCCGCTCGGAGAAGTCGTTTGGGCCGGTATGATCACCGGAGCCGGCTCGACCCGGGGCGCAGCCTTGGAGCGCTCGAGCTGCTCGTCCACCTCCGCCTTGCGGCTCCGCAGCTTGTCCATGTAATCGCTCGACGTCGCCACGTCTCGCCCCGTCATCTTCTGCCACTCATTGGCGATCGCCGTCATGATCGCGCCCCAGTCGATCGCGATCCGCCGCACGGCGACATCACCCAGGAACAGGCATGCGGCCATCCACAAAAGCGTCGGCCACAGCGGCGAGAACGCGCGGGGATTGAGCAGCCCCGCGTCGCGCCGGAAGTGGTCGTTCTCACGCACGGTGCGCTCCAGGTCAACCCGGCCGTCGGGCGTCTGCTTCCAGTTCACCACCTTGCCGTCGGTCACCGAAGCCAGCGACTCGAGCGTCGTCGCGTTGGAACGCAGCTCCCGGTATTCGTCCGAATACGGCACCGATACTCCCGAGGAAATCACCCCCTGAACGTTGTCGGAGCCACGGTAACCCAGGCTGATGAAATAGTTGCCGCTCGACTCCGCGTTTTCGATCGTTCCCTCGTATCGCCCCGGCGCGGTCTGCACCAGCTCGATCGGCCCCGATTTCAGGTTCGGGTCGACCGTGTTGCCCCGTATCTGCAGGAAGTTGAGGAACTCATTGTTCTTGTCCAGCGCATCGACCACAACCTTGATCCGCCCCTGGTCACGCCTCACGTTGAGCGTCAAGTTTCCCCGGTCCGCCGGCCGCATCGACCAGCGGATCACCTGCGACCAGAAGGCCGTGTAATGCTGCCAGTCCGGCCAGGTCTTCGCCCAGCGGCCGCCGGCGTCCGAAGTGAACGCCACCGATCGCCCCAGCCCATACGTCCAGTGCGCCAGCACCGGGTTGAGCTGACCCGTGGGCAACGGCGAGACAATCGGGATCTCGACCAGCTCGTTCTCCTTGGCCGAAGTCAGCACCAGCCCGTTGATCGGCGGAAGCTGCTCGGGTAAGCCCATGATCGGCTCGGTGATCGGGTAATTCAGCTTGGGCAGCCACGGCGTCGCCTGCTCGAAGATCAGCGGCCGCGAGATCGACCGCGCTTCTTTCTGATAGATCCTCGGCAGCGCCTTGGGGTTCGTGACCACGTAGAACCGGCCCTTCGTCTTGTTCGCCAGGTTGCGCATCACGGACGTCGCACCCGGGTCGTTGCCGTGCGCCGCCGTGAGCACCGCCGTCACCGTGATCTTGCTCGCAGCCAGTTGGCTGATGACTCTGTTGGAGGGCGGCGTCGGGTCGCCGTCGCTGATCACGACGATGTGCTTGGTCATCGCATCCTGGACCCCGTTCAGCCCCTTCATCGCCATCTGCAGCGAGGGGTCGAAGTCCGGCATGTCGCCGGGCGTCATCCGGTCAATCGCCCGCAGCATGCTGGCACGCCCCGAGCCGATCGGCCGCAGCGTGAACAGCCAGGCCTCCTGGTTTTCCCAGTGCAACAGCCCGGCGTAGTCGTAACTCGACAAGGCGCCGATGGCCGCCTTGGCGACCACCGCCTGCCAGTAATTCCCCTCGGGAATCTCACTGGCGTGCATGATCAGCGCCATGGCGCCGATGCCCTGCACCTTGATCGCCTTGATCTGCATGTCCACCGGCAGCGCTTTTTCGACCGGCGTGTTCATCCACCCCCCGGCGCCAAAGCTGTCCGGGCCGCCGATCATCACCAGTCCGCACCCCATGTCGTGGCAGTTGGCCGCCAGAAGTGCATGCTGGCTCTCCGTGAACGCTTCCTTGGGAACATTGGCCAGAATCACGCTGTCATACGGCTGAAGCTGCGCTAGATCGGCCGGCAACGGATCGCCGCCCACTCCCCCCGACCCGTCTATCTTGGGCGCCGCCAGCACCTTGACCTCGATCTCTTTGTCGTGCAGTGCCTGCACGAGCGCAGCGTGCTCGTTGCGCGTTCCCTCGATCAAGAGCACCTGCGCCTTGCCCCGGGCGTGCGTGAACCCCTCGGCGATGTTGTTGATCGCCCGCTTGTCGCCGCTGCCGGCATCCGGTATGAACTCGGCCGAGAATGTATAAAAGTTCGGGTCCTTGATGAGCTGCCTCAGCGTGAACACGTTGATGCCGCGCTCGAGCGCGATGTGCTCGGGCTTCTCGTGCCCGGCGGCCGGCGCACGGCGGTCATCCGCCTTCTGGAAGATCTGGAGCGTGCCCGAAGTCGGCTCCGCCGCGCGGATGACGACATTGATATTGACCGTCTCGCCCTTCTTCACATCGGGCGGGAGCGACACCTTCTCCACAAGTACCTCGCTGTCGTATGAGTACTCGATCGGCAGCACGTCGACCTCGACGCCCAGCGTCTTGGCCGTCAGCCCCTGCTCGAACAAATTGCCGCGGTTCTCATTGCCGTCCGAAAGGAGCACGATCCGCCGCGCCGTGTCTTCCGGAAAGCTCGCCAGCGCCAGCTTGACGGCCGCGCCCAGGTCCGTGTTCTCGTGATCGACGGTGCTCTCATACCCGAGCAGCGAAAGCTCCGACGGTGCCGGCGGAACCTCGACCCTGGGCTCCTTGCCGAAGACGATCATCCCCGCCAGATCGTCCTTCCACCGCCTTTTCGAAGCCTCCGTGATGTACGAGAGCGCAAGCCGCTGCTGATCCGCCGGAATGCTGTTCGAGACGTCGAGCAGGAAGATCGTGGCCAGCCGGTCCGATCTCCACACCGTCTGCAGCTCGGCAAGCGCCAGTACCACAAGCGTGATCACCGCCGCGCGGAACGAAATCGCCAGCGCCCGCCGCACCGGCCCCAGCCCCGCCAGGCTGCGATAGCTCCACCACACCAGCGGCGGCAGCACGAGCGGGATCAGGATCAGGAACCACGGGTTGCCGGTCGCGAACGACCAGTTGCCCTGTATCATCGTCGGCCTTTCACATCCGGAACCGTTGCACGCGATGGTTATTGGAGTCGACCACCGACACATTCCCCTGGCTGTCCACTGCCAGGGCGTAGGGATTGAAGAGCTGTCCCGGCCCTCTCCCGGCAGTCCCCCACGTGCCCAGCGATTTGCCTTCCAGATCGAACTTGTGCACGCGATGATTGCCGTATTCGCAAACATAGAGGCAGTGGTCCGGACCGATCGCCAGGTCGAAAGGATAACTCAACTGGCCCGGCCCGTCGCCCCGCGACCCCCACGAATTGAGCAATTTCCCGTAGGTGTCGAACACCTGAATCCGGTGGTTGCAGCTATCCGCCACGAATAACCGGTCTTTCTCGTCTATCGCCATCGCCCGCGGCTTCATGAACTGCCCCGGCTCGTAGCCGTGCCCGCCCCACTGCCGCAGCCACTCCCCTTCCGGCGAGAAAACCTGGATCCGATCGTTCTCGCCGTATTCGGAAACCAGGAAGTTCCCCTCGCGGTCAATCACGACGTCGGTGGGATATCCGAATCGCCCCGGTGTCGTCCCCTGCACGCCGTCACCGATCTCGAAGAGAATCTTCCCCTCCGGCGAATACACCAGCACCCGATAGAAATGCGTATCGGCCACCAGCAGCCGTCCCAGCCGGTCGATCGTCAGCCCGCTCGGTCCGTCCACGTTGAACTGGGGCGTGCTCCACCCGCGAAGGTATTTGCCGTCGCGGTCAAACACCTGGATCCTGTCCGTCAGGTCCGCCAGATAAAGGTGGTCCTTCGCATCAAACGCCGCAGTCCGCGGTTTGTGCAGCCGCCCGGGCTTGATTCCGTGCACGCCCCACACCGCCTCGGGCGCAGGCCCAGCAGGAAAATCGCAGCCCGCCACGGGCGGTAACGCCAGCGCGGCAAGAATCAGCGAGACTCGGGCATACTCGTGCTTTCGCATGGCCGTTTAACCCGTTGACCTTCTCGAGATGCGCACACGCGACTTCGGGGCGGCAGACCCTTCCGGTAGAATCTACTGGCTGGAGTACCTCGGACGCAAGTCCTAGGTTGTTCGTTTTCCTGTTTCCCGCGGTCGCAAGGAAACCCCTCGATGCCCCAGTGGATGCCTGTTTGCCGGGTGCAGCAAATCAGGGAAGGGCAGGGGGCTGCCCTCGATGCCGGCGGCGTTCGCCTGGCGGTTTTCCGGCAGGGCGACGAGTGGATCGCTCTGTCCGGCCGCTGTCCCCACTCCGGCGGCCCGCTCGGCCATGGCTGGATTGAAGCCGGCGAAGTCGTCTGCCCGCTCCATCACTGGCGGTTCCGCTTGGCCGACGGCCGCTGCACCACGATCCGCGGCGAATCCGTCCACAAGTTCCCCTGCGAGGCCAGGGGCGACCTCGTTTGGGTGGAAGTGTGAAGGAATCACGGCGACCTCGGCAGGTATTTCCGAGCAAACCTGGCCGAGATCCATTCAATTTGGTCACGCACTCGGTACAGAGGCACGTCGCGTTCCTCCCGAGTCGCCCCGCGTCGCCGCTCAGGCCGCTTCTGAGCCATTCCACATCGCTGCCGCGTCGTCGCGGGCATCGAGCACGGTTCGGAAACGTCTGGCGGAACGACGAAATCCATGTCAGTTAAGGATGCAGGAGTCTGAAGGGCGCCAGAACTCTCATCCTCGAGGCACGCCTTCTCACCCGCTTCGACCGGCTCGTCGCTCGCGATCTCGATCGATTCGCGGCCCGAGGTTTCGTCTTGTCTATTCGCCGTTTCTTCCCGAGTTCGGCGCCGGTCTCGGCCACCCGAAGGGTCGCCGTTGTCCCCATGACCGAACGTCTTCCCGTCGCCCCCTTCCGGACGCCCACATCTCCCCTCCGCGCCCGCCTCGTCCGGACACCTACTCCCTGACCCCCATCCACGATCACGCTCGCCGGGTCAGTTTCGTTTTGTATATTTGCCTTTTCTTCTTTCCCCATAAGCAATAAGGAATCGCCAGCGACGAGACTGACAACATCGAGATCACGCACTCCGCGATCGAGAAAACCCTCGTCCGCGTGCCCCTCTCGCCCCTCGTTGCGATGCTCCGCGTCGCAATGCTCCCCCTGCCGCTCCGCGGCGCCCTCTGTTCGGCGCGGGTCTCTGACCCCGCCGTCCCCATGACCGAAGGTCTCCTCTTCGCCCCCGCCGTCCTCCTCCTCCGTTCGCTCCGACCCTGGGGCACCAAAAGCGTCGCCCCCCTCCGCCCGCCCCGATCTCCCGTCAGCGCCCGCCTCGTCCGGACCCACTCCCTGACCCCCATCCACGATCACGCTCGCCGGGTCAGTTTCGTTTTGTATATTTGCCTTTTCTTCTTTCCCCATAAGCAATAAGGAATCGCCAGCGACGAGACTGACAACATCGAGATCACGCACTCCGCGATCGAGAAAACCCTCGTCCGCGTGCCCCTCTCGCCCCTCGTTGCGATGCTCCGCGTCGCAATGCTCCCCCCGCCGCTCCGCGTCGCCCTCTGTTCGGCGCGGGTCTCTGACCCCGCCGTCCCCATGACCGAAGGTCTCCTCTTCGCCCCCGCCGTCCTCCTCCTCCGTTCGCTCCGACACTGGGGCACCAAAAGCGTCGCCCTCCTCCGCCCGCCCCGATCTCCCGTCAGCGCCCACCAAGTTCGGGCTCCCTCGCTCGCCCCGATCGACCATCACGCTCGCCGGGTCAGTTTCGTTTTGTATATTTGCCTTTTCTTCTTTCCCCATAAGCAATAAGGAATCGTCAGCGACGAGACCGACAACATCGAGATCACGCACTCCGCGAACGACAAAACCCTCGTCCGCGTGCCCCTCTCGCCCCTCGTTTCGATGCACCGCGTCGCAATGCTCCGCCTGCCGCTCCGCGGCGCCCTCTGTTCGGCGCGGGTCTCTGACCCCGCCGTCCCCATGACCGAAGGTCTCCTCTTCGCCCCCGCCGTCCTCCTCCTCCGTTCGCTCCGACCCTGGGGCACCAAAAGCGTCGCCCCCCTCCGCCCGCCCCGATCTCCCGTCAGCGCCCACCACGTTCTCCCCATGACCGAAGGTCTCCTCTTCGCCCCCGCCGTCCTCCTCCTCCGTTCGCTCCGACACTGGGGCACCAAAAGCGTCGCCCCCCTCCGCCCGCCCCGATCTCCCGTCAGCGCCCACCAAGTTCGGGCTCCCTCGCTCGCCCCGATCGACCATCACGCTCGCCGGGTCAGTTTCGTTTTGTATATTTGCCTTTTCTTCTTTCCCCATAAGCAATAAGGAATCGCCAGCGACGAGACCGACAACATCGAGATCACGCTTTCCGCGAACGACAAAACCCTCGTCCGCGTGCCCCTCTCGCCCCTCGTTTCGATGCACCGCGTCGCAATGCTCCCCCTGCCGCTCCGCGGCGCCCTCTGTTCGGCGCGGGTCTCTGACCCCGCCGTCCCCATGACCGAAGGTCTCCTCTTCGCCCCCGCCGTCCTCCTCCTCCGTTCGCTCCGACCCTGGGGCACCAAAAGCGTCGCCCCCCTCCGCCCGCCCCGATCTCCCGTCAGCGCCCACCAAGTTCGGGCTCCCTCGCTCGCCCCGATCGGCCATCACGCTCGCCGGGTCAGTTTCGTTTTGTATATTTGCCTTTTGTTGTTTCCCTGTAAGCACTAAGGAATCGACAGCGACGAGACCGACAACATCGAGATCACGCTTTCCGCGAACGACAAAACCCTCGTCCGCGTGCCCCTCTCGCCCCTCGTTGCGATGCTCCGCGTCGCAATGCTCCCCCTGCCGCTCCGCGGCGCCCCGGCCGTCGCTCACAATCGCCCCCTCGTTGCGATGCTCCGCGTCGCAATGCTCCCCCCGCCGCTCCGCGGCGCCCTCTGTTCGGCGCGGGTCTCTGACCCCGCCGTCCCCATGACCGAAGGTCTCCTCTTCGCCCCCGCCGTCCTCCTCCTCCGTTCGCTCCGACACTGGGGCACCAAAGGCGTCGCCCCCCTCCGCCCGCCCCGATCTCCCGTCAGCGCCCACCTCGTCCGGACCCCCTCCCTGGCCCCCGTTCACGATCACGCTCGCCGGGTCAGTTTCGTTTTGTATATTTGCCTTTTCTTCTTTCCCCATAAGCAATAAGGACTCGTCAGCGACGAGACCGACAACATCGAGATCACGCACTCCGCGATCGACAAAACCCTCGTCCGCGTGCCCCTCTCGCCCCTCGTTGCGATGCTCCGCGTCGCAATGCTCCCCCTGCCGCTCCGCGAGCATATGTTCGTACAGTTGCCGTCCATGCTTGGCCTTGTACCGGGCCAGTCCCTCCTCGACGTTGCCGTCGTAGTCCACGGCTTCGCGAACCGTCCCGTGCTCGTCCAAAACGAGCAACGAATACATCGATGCCTTGGTGCGTCGTACTTTGTCTTTCCTCGATTCTCGCTCCTTTCTCGTCGTCCCCCACCCTTCCGCCTCATAGCGGTGTCTTCTGTCGATGGTGTCGAGGTTCCGGAGCATCAGCCGGTTGCAGCTCCCCATATGACGCTGGAGTTGTTCGACCGACTTCATCCCCTGGTCGCTCGGCATATCGGTATCGATCTCATCGACGAAGTCCGCGACTTCCCCGTGCTCGGCTTCCAGCCTCCGCAGCCGCTCGATGGCTTTATCCACGATCGCCAGCAACGCAGCCCGTCCAGTCGCGGCATCGGCGGGCGTGATCGCTTCCAGCTCGGCTCGCGCGAGCTCCGCCATCGTGTTCTCCTCTTGATTTTCGTGAATCTCGCACCGTAGCTCGTGAAAGGCATCACCGTAATTCGGAGAGAGCGCATGGCTCGCGAGGAACACCAGGGCGACCTCCTTATCGTGGATGGCATCAAGAGGCTGTTTGCCGAGCAATCGCACACATCGGAATTTCTGGCACGAAATCCACCCCGATTCAGACTCATTCTCAAGCGGTTCTCGCAGCTCGCCAAAGCGTTTCAAAAGCCAGCGACGTCCGTCGCGCGTTGCCTCAAGCTGGAGCACGATCTTTTCCGGATCATGAGGGTCTTCGGCTTCCTTCGACGACGAGGTCCGCGGCTGCCCGTTCTCATATTCATCTCCCGACGGATAGAGCGCCTCCGGCCCGCGGCGGTCAAAGAGCAATCGCTTGCCGAGCCCCACCACGTCCAGCGCCGCGCGCAGTGTATCGGCCTGCGGTCGTGTCACAATGTCGCGCGTCACCTTGGTGACTTGGAGCCGGTTGGCCCGCTTCGCCTGCCAGAACGCCATCGCCGCCATCTCGGCCAGATCGTGCTCGACCTCGTCCCGAGTCTCATAACCCGTCTTGTACCGATCGATCTTCGCCTGAAGAGCCTCCGGATCCTCACCCGGCAAAACCGGCGTCTTCGCCGTGAGCCCATGCTTGATAGCATTCAAGCGTGAGGCGCTGCCGATTTTTGGTGAACCGCAACCATCGTCCGCATTAACCAAATTCGCACCGTGCAAGCTCATAGCCATGATCCTGTTCGCGCGCCGCCCATCGTTGGTCGATCAGGAACGCCCCAGCACGAACAACCGTGCGAAGGGACCCAGCATCCCTAATCTTCCATCCGCCATCCAGAATATGGGATGTAAAACCCGAATGTGCAAATCCGATCCCGAGTTCCGAATAGCCGGCCACCGGCAAATTCGGCACGATCGTCACGACCGTGCGCATAACGCTCGAGCTGCGATCCACGAAACCAATGCTGATCCTCTGCGCACGGCTGAAGTCGTCCTGACCCATGAAGCCATGTATAAGATCGATGATTGACAGGCCAACTTCGGCCCTTCATGATCGATGCGATTTCATGAGAGAATCACAGGTTTGGCCCCACCGGGCTCCGGAGGTGATGATGCGGTTGCATCGCCTGGTTCGGCAGTTCCTGCTGGCGGCGGTGGATGAGCTCCAGCGGCGGCCTGCCGCGGTTGGCCCGCAGGTGAAAGCCGCCCGGAACCGCGGGGATGCCAAACGATAAGTTGGAACCGCTACGAGCCACCGAATCAAACAGATCGTCCAGCCGCGGGATGGAGAGCCGTATGGAAGCGGATTTGCCTCGGAAGCATCTGCTCAACGGCGATCTTTGTGCTAATAAACTATGCATATGACTATATTATCAAAGACCCGACAGCCGGCGACTTTTTCATACTCACTCGCGGCTTGCTCGCGCTTGGACAGCTCGCAAGCTGGGTTATGATAGGTGTGGCCGGTATCGGTTGGATCTTGAGTCCTCGTCGGGCAATCGACTTGCGCGTTTGACGATACGACATGCTCCCGTAGGGTCCGCCATTGCGGACCGTTCCGGATTCGCACAGCCAGTTCGGCTCGGCACTCACACGATTGGTCAAGGGGAGAAGTCAATATCCCCAGCCGCGCGCGCTTGCCCCCGCGGTCGGCCGCGTCGATGGCACTCCGGGTTTCACGGCGTTACCGTACACTTCGCGGTCAAGGTCGACGTTAACGCCCCGAAAGCATCGACGCGGTTAGACAGATATTCCGGTGACGCGAGGCAGGTTGATTTCTGCCCGCACGATACTCAGGCGGCTTATAGGTCGGTCCGTGAACGTGGAATGGCGTCCGATCCCTCCGCCTGACCTCACGCTCCGTCGGCCGAACACCACCTGAATAGCATTGCACGATGACGAGACCCGCGCGGGTGGCACGTGGCACTGGCTTCGCCAGTGGCCAGCGCTCTGGTGTAGCAGGCACACTCCGTGTGCCGTCCGCCGAAGTGGCCGATTGGGTCTCGCTGGCTTTACCAGTGCTCCTCCGTGCTGGCTTACGGTCTGCTATACCGATGACCGCCTGCTTTCCGAGAAACTGGCTCTGGCGGTCGAGTTGCTCGCCGACGTGTTCGCGGCCCGGTCTGTTCGCCACGCGCTCATCGGTGGCCTGGCGGTCTCGATGCGCGGCCGACCCAGACTCACCCAGGACGTCGACGTGCTGATTCTCACCAAGATGGTTTCGTTTCGGCCCCAGGATCAGATGGATATCGAGACCCTGTTGACGGCCAACCGCGACACGATCGACGTGCGACAGATCCGCGACGAATGGTCCCCGTTCGCGGACACGGAGGCAGAGCGCACGGCGTCGGCTCGAGGCCACGATCGCCAGACGGGTCGTTCGCCGCGAATGAGTCGCGAATTCCTCCCCCCATCTCACGCTTTTTCTGCTTGGCGAAGCAACGCGGGTTAGTCGGCTCACGGAGCCAATGCCAAATGCCCGGATCACGCATCTCGATCGCCGGCCTCATGGCATTGATCGCGCTGCTCGGCGTCACCTTCTCTGCGTTGCACAACGTGACGGAGTTCTCCTCGAGCGCCATCCTGACGCTCGCCCTCGCCGCCTCCGGCGTCGCCCTTCTCAGCCGCCTCTCCACCCGCGGCACGGAAAAGGCAACCTGGACCGGCTATCTGATCTTCGGCACCGGCTACCTGGCGATCTGTGTCGGCCCATGGTGCGACGATCACCTCATGCCGAGCCTCCTGACGACGACATTCATCGACGAGCGGTATTCCAAGATGGAATACACCCCAAAACATGCCGGGGAGCGTGTCTGGACAGAGGAGCGTGTCTGGACATCGGGCGGGGTGGGTCAGAACTACACCGCAGGCGAGGTTTTCGGCGATGTGAAGTTGCAAACGGTTAGTTTTGATGTCGTTCACGCCGCTCGCGGGACGACGTCCCGTTGCACCGCGGCCCAGATCCGGCCCATCAGTCCGAATGGCTATCGGCGACTTTGGCATTCCGCCCTATCGGTCTGGCTCGGCCTTCTCGGCATGGGCCTCGCGCGTTACCTCTTCGAGAGTCGTCAAGATCGGTCGGTCCGTGGACGAGGAATGCCGTCCGTTCCCTCCGCCTGACCTGACGCGGCGGCGGACTCCGCACCGCCCGCGGAAATCTTGGTTTCCACGGCCATTCTCAGTGCTTCCCCGTGTGACGACACTCCGGACACTAAGTTCTCTGACTCTTATTCCACAGCTAGCCGTTTCAGCCTGTTACACTCTGTCTTGAGATCGTTTCCATTTGATCATTCGCGAGCTCAAGGCGTTCCTTCGAGATCTCGATCATTTCTTTCTGCTTGCCAGCGAGCTTTGACGCGAGATCGCCAAGTAGTTTCGCAGCACTCAGCAGAGTGACAGGTTCCATCACGCGCGACTCCACTCAATTCAATGAATGCAGTTTCGTACACTTACAGCGTGGGGAACGAATCCAGTATGGCGCTGCCAACGTCGCATAGCAACCTGCCGAAAACGAAGCCGGCTGCAAGCCGTCGAGCGGGCAGGGTAGGCGGTTAAATTAGCTGCGTCCGCGTTTCCGTCCCATTCCCGTGAGTCCATGGAACAGATAAGTCGAACGGCGGAGCAATTTCGATCGTTCGCTGGGAGTAATCACGCGATGACTTGGCAAGACCCTCGGTCCGTTCATCCTTCGAATGACGAGGCCGGCCGTATCGCTCTTCGGGTGGAAGTGCTCGACGCGCTGCCGTGACCTGGCCCCCGCCACCTCATCGCTTGCCAGCCCCGTGGTGATCTAGCTCTCGCAATAAACACACAGTCCCCGCTGGGCTCGAACTAGTGCGGACTTGATGTCCACGTAGGCCTGCTGCCCGCCGTGGTGCGCGTCATCGCGCATCTGCTCCCACGTGGCATTGGGCTGCGCCGCCCGGAATGTGGTAAACGACACCGGCTCAGGAGGTTTGTTGACGCGCTTCACCGGCGCGACACCCACTCGAAATTCTCTATCTGGAGGTCCGCGTCGACGAGGCGGGGCTCGGTTCCCTGGCTCCAGGCATCGAGCTTGGCCCTCAGCTCCCTAGCCCTCGGCACATCCCATCGGCGCTCATCGACCAACCGCAGGTACTCGTCGAGTTCGTGGGCGAGTGGGACATCAGGGCGAGGTTCGACGCCGAACACGTCTTCCAGGAGGCGTTGTGCTTCGGCGCCTTCCGTCCCCGGCGTGGCCGCGTACAGCCGCGATTGGGCGAGGATCTTAAGGCTCGCGCTCGGTACGGTGGTCGCGACCTGTGGGCTATGAGTGGTGAGGACCAGTTGAGTGTTCGGAAAGGTCCGGCGCAGATCGGGAATTACGCGCTGCTGCCAGGACGGGTGCAGGTGGAGGTCCACCTCGTCGATAACGAGAATCGCTTCACTTTGGAGGGCATCCTCATGGGTCTTTTCGGGGGGATTCGCGAGGGCGAGTCGCAGGGCGAAATCCATGACCACGACCTAGACGGAATACACTCCTTTCGCATTCCGCCACATGGGTCTGGCTCGGCCTTCTCGGTATGGGCCTCGCGCGTTACGTCTTTGGGAGGCGTCAAGATCGGTCGGTCTCCGGACGACGAATGGCGTCCGTCCGCCCCACCTGACCTGACGCGGCGGCGGACTCCGCAACGCACGCAGAAATCTTGGTTTCCACGCCCATTCTCAGGCACCGAGTGGTATGGTAAGGTCACCGAGCAGCCCAGACGATCGCTCGCCGGAGCATGCTCGTACTTCGATGCAACAAGACGGCCAAGACCCCGTCGCGATTTCGATGTCGGTGCGACGTCCTTCGACCATCGACCTGGTTCGTCACCGGCGCTCGACCATTTAGGGCGCATCTCTCCCGAGGTACGGGGTACCCCGATGGCCACAGAGAGACCAATGTCGAAAACCGAATCCCCCGCATCCCCGCCGGGGCCCCGCGAGGAGCCGGAATCCGCCGCCGTGCCCGTGGGATTCACACTCCGTCACACGCTCCGCGGCCACACTGATTGGATTGGCCGCATCGCGTGGTCGCCGGATGGACGGCTCCTCGCAACCCCCTCGGCTGACAAGACCGTCCGGGTGTGGGACGCCGGCACCGGCCTGGCCGTCCGCACCCTACGGGGGCACACCGACACGGTCATCGCAGCGTCGTGGTCGCCGGACGGACGGCTCCTGGCCTCGTGCGGGGACGACCACTCCATCCGGGTGCGGGACGCCAACACCGGCCAGCCCGTCCGCACGCTTCAGGGGCACAGCGAATGGGTCTTCAGCGCCCCGTACTGGCGACACTTGGCGAGCAGGATCGAACTATCCGAATCTGGGATCTCGACGTCGATGCGATTCTGGGTCTGGCTCCGGCCACACCAGCCCAAGTCTATACCACCGCGAAGGTCGTCCTCCTCGGCGACAGCAACATCGGTAAGTCGTGGCTCGCCTCGCAGCTCATCGACCGTCAAACCCCGACGCCCGAGCAGCGCGGGACCACGCACGGAATGCGAATCTGGAAACAGCCCGCCGCGGAGTTCCACCCCGCTACGGCTCCGCCCGTGGGCGAGAACCGCGAGATATTCCTCTGGGACTTCGGCGGGCAGGACGAATATCAGCTTGTCCACCAGATGTTCCTCCACGACGCCACCCTCGCCCTCATCCTGATCGACCCCACCCGCAGCGGGGCCGAACGTGACAAGGCCCGGGCCTGGAACATGCGCCTGGTCAACCAGACCGGAAATCGCCCAGTCGTCAAGTTCCTAGTCGGTGCCCAAGTCGACGACGACGGCCGATCCCAGCTCATCGACCAGGCCGCGATCACCCGGGTCGTGACCGAGTGCGGGTTCAGTGGCGCGTTTGAGACCAGCGGGCAGACGGGCCGCGGGGTCGATGCCCTGCGTGAGGCGATCGCCGCGGCCATCGACTGGTCGTTCGACCGGACGACCCGCCCCGAGTTGTTCGAGCGCATTCGCGAGCAGGTCGACGTCAGGCGCGCAGCCGGCGAGATCGTCGTCCCCCTGCGGGCGTTCAATGAAGACATTCGCACCAGGTTCCCGGCCCTTTTCGAGGACGACGCAGCCCGGGCCGTCACCGACCAGCTCGCCGGCCAAGGCCTGCTGTCCAAAACCCGAATGAGGGCCGGGGAAGAGGCCCTCATCCTGCGAGTGGATGTAGTCGAGCAATACGCCGCATCACTGGTCGTCCTCGCCCGGGACAACCCTCGCGGCGTCCCCGCCTTTCCCGAGGCCGATCTCGCCACCCGTCAGGGTGCTCTCCCCGGAATCGAGCCATCCACCCTCCTCGCCTGGCCCGAGGAGCGGCTCGTGCTGGAGTGCGTCGCCGAGCTGATGATCCGCCACGGCGTCTGCTTCCGCCACCAGGGCGTGCTCGTCTTTCCGACCCTGTTCCCCGAGGCCCCGACCGAGGCCGAGAAACTCCCACACACCGTCTCGCTCTGGTACGACTTCACAGGAGCCATCGACTGTGGCAGGCGACAGGCTCGACCCCAGAACGTTCGTCATCCAAACCGGCGACCAGTTCCACATCTCCGGTGACATCATCGGCTCGGCCGTTGGAAGTGAGGCCGAGCTGAATTCCCGGGCGGCCGCGGTGGACGCCGCCGTCCGGGTAGCAAGAGGCCCATCGGCCGCAGGCGTCGCCGACGACCGCGCCGGGAGCGTGCGCATCCTGCACCTGAGCGACCTGCACTTCACCCCGGACACGAAGTGGCAGGATCACCTCGACCCGCTGCTCCTCGACCTGCGCCACGCCGACCTCGGCTGCGAACGGATCGCCGTCTGGCATCACGCAGTGCTGCATGTCGACGGGATGAAAGAGGTGGATTTCGTCGGGCATCTCACGAAGGCAGGAGTACGACTGGTGCTTCACGGTGATGTCCACGAGGCGAACCCGGCCGCCAACCCCTTCCAATGGCCCGGCCTGACGATCCTCGGTGCGCGAGCGTTCGGCGCCGCCCCGCAGGCCCGTCCCGAGTCGATCCCCGGCCTGTATCAGGTGATCGAGCTGCGTCCCGGCAACGGCCCCGGCGGCTTCGCCTGGGCCCGCGTCCACACCCGCGCCCGCGCCAGAACGAACGGCCCTTGGGAAGGCTGGTACCACTGGCCCGCGGCTGACGACGGCAAGGCAAGAGTGGCGCACATCGACGTCGACCTGAACACCCGCGGCCCACACAAGCCCACTTCCCGAAGTGTCCCGGTCTGAAAGGCTGGGCAAAGGGCGCCAGCCACATCGGATTGACATTCGCAACCCGGGCCGCCGGTCGACTCAACTCGCGGCCGTCGGGCGAGACGTGACTGTTCTCCGCGAATCGTATCGGGCACGTCGATTTTTTTCCCGCGCCGGTGTCCGAACGATCGCAGCTCGTTCGTTGTACTCACAAGACTCGACAAAGAAGGATTGAAAAATGTATCGAGCAAATCCTGAGCGCAAAGGGGTTGGATGATGAGTAGTTCGACGCAACGTGTGATTCTTCGCTGGATTCACATCGTCTTTGGCATTCCGATAGTCGGTTATGTTTACAGTCCGTTCGAAGAAATTCCGACCTATGCCCCCATGGTTCGGTTCGTCTTCGTTCCGGTGCTTCTCGTCTCGGGAGTGTGGATGTGGAAAGGCCATCTCGTCCGACGACTGTTTTCGAGACGATCGGCTCACCAAGCTCCTGCGAATAACCCCTAGCCCGCTCGTGGCCGCCACGATCTGAGGCCCGACCCCACCAGCGCGTAACGCATAAACATGAAGGGTCCGCCATTGCGGACCAAAACTGTATCCAAAATGCGTTGCCGTCCGGCCGGAATCGGATGAGGCCTGGGCACCATCACGATGATCTCGGCAACCCCCCCGGGCTCCAGTCCGAAGCCGGCCAACGATCGCTGCAACCAGCTACGGCACCCCCGCGCTCTGCCATCCCTTCGTTACCTTCGTTTGCTTATGTTAAGGCATATTAAGTTATTTCATATTTTTAATTATTTTCATATGTTATGTGTCGACCCGGCCCCGGCGGAAGCCCCTCACAGAACTCGAATTCCCAAGGTAATCTGCCACGACTCGGCAACGGAAAGCGGACGATGGGATAGCCGGTGACTCCCCGCTCAGGTCAAATGCCATTCGCCGAAACGCCGCTCCGATAATGTCTTTTCACGAGGCGCGCGCGGCGTGGACGCGCTGGCAGCACTGACCGGCGCTCGCCCCGGCCCCGACCGCGGCCCTGGTCACCCCGAACGACCCGAGTCCGGCGAGCCGGTGGGTATCGCCGTCGACACCCCAGAAAGGTTCCTCAATCGCGACATCCCCAAATCACCTGTCCCACTCACCCACCGTCGCGCAGGTAAGATCGTAGAGGGAGTTCTCCACATGCCATCTGACCCGACCGACACTTTGCAGCTCGTCGAGCGGCTCCGCTCAGGCGACCGCCAGGCGCTCACGGACCTGTTCCAGCGCTTCCGCGATCGCCTCCACCGGATGGTCGAGCTCCGCATGGACCCGCGCATCCAGGGCCGGCTCGACGCCTCTGACGTGCTCCAGGACGGCTTCCTCGACGCCGCCGCCCGCCTGGACGGCTACCTCAAGCGACCGGAGCTGCCCCCATTCCTCTGGCTGCGGCTGGTCATGGCCGAGCGGCTGGCCATCGCCCACCGCCGCCACCTCGGGACCAAGATGCGCGACGTCGGCCAGGAGGTCTCGCTCCACCTCGATCCCCGCCCCGGGGCCAGCTCGGCCGCCCTGGCCTCGATGCTGCTGGGGCACCTCACCTCCCCCACCCAGGCGGCGGTGCGGGCCGAGATGGTGCTCCGCGTCCAGCAGGCCTTGAATGCGCTCGACCCCCTTGACCGCGAGCTGGTGGCGCTGCGACACTTCGAGCAGCTCAGCCGGGCCGAGACGGCGCAGATCCTGGGGATCACTGAGAACGCCGTGGCCAAGCGGTACATCCGGGCGCTCGTGAAGCTCAAGGAGATCCTGGCGAAGAGGCCGGACGACCCGTAAGGTCCCTGGATCCATGTCGATCGACGACTCGGAAGACTACGACCTGCTCGACCGGCTCGCCGGCGAGTTCGCCGACCGCCTGCGCCGCGGCGAGCGGCCCACGGTCCGGGAGTATGCCGAGAGATACCCCGAGCTGGCCGACCTGATCCGCGAGGCCTTCCCGGCACTGGTCACGGTCGAGCAGGTCGAGGAGATCGTCCAGGACCGCGAGCAGCGCGACGCGGCGGTCACGGCCCCGGCGCTGTCGCAACTCGGCGACTACCGGATCATCCGCGAGGTCGGCCGCGGTGGCATGGGGGTCGTCTACGAGGCCGAGCAGGTCTCGCTCGGCCGCCGCGTGGCGCTGAAGGTCCTGCCCTGGCAAGGAGCCCGGGACCACACTGCCCTCGAGCGGTTCCGCCGCGAGGCCCGCGCCTCGGCGCGCCTGCATCACACCAACATCGTGCCGGTCTTCGAGATCGGCCATGAGGGCGACGTCCAGTACTACGCGATGCAGTTCATAGAGGGGCAAAGCCTGGACGCGGTAATTGATGAGCTCCGGCGGCTGCGAGGCCGATCCCTGCGGGGCCAAACCCGCCCGCCCACCCCGCTCGGACACAAGGAGACCCGGCCGGACGACTCGGGCACGCGCGGGCTCGCCGGAGAGCCGGGGGTTGCCCGATCCCTCTTGACCGGCCAGTTCGATCAGGGCCCGGCGGGTTCGCCCTCCGGCGGCGCGGCCCCGAGCGCCTCGTTTCGACCGACGGCCCCGGCCCCCCCGGACTCGTCGGCCGTGATGCCCGGCGGCACCCAGCTCTCCGCGGTCGAATCGCGGCACCGCGTGTTCCATCGCGGCGTGGCGCAAATCGGTCGCCAGGTCGCCGCGGCCCTCGCGCACGCCCACGCCCGCGGTATCCTCCACCGCGACATCAAGCCGTCGAACCTCCTCCTCGACACCGAGGGCGTCGCCTGGGTCAGCGACTTCGGCCTGGCCAAGGTCGACGACGAGGGCCTGACCAGGACCGGCGACATCCTGGGCACGCTCCGCTACATGGCGCCGGAGCGGTTTCGCGGCGGGGGCGACGCTCGGGCCGACGTCTACTCGCTCGGGCTCTCCCTCTATGAGCTGCTGACCTTGCGGCCCGCGTTTGACTCGGCCGATCGCCTGGCCCTCTCCGAGCAGATCAAGAGCGTCGAGCCGCCCCGGCCGCGGTCGCTCGACCCACGCATTCCCCGTGACTTCGAGACAATCGTCCTCAAGGCGATCGAGAAGGAAGCAGCCAACCGCTACGCGACGGCCGAGGCGATGGGCGAGGACCTGCGGCGGCTCCTCGACGACGAGCCCATCCTGGCGCGGCGCGTGACAGCGCCTGAGCGGTACGCTCGCTGGGCGCGGCGCAACCCCGTGATCGCGGGCCTGGGGTTGCTGCTGACGGCGATCCTGCTGGTAGCAACGATCTCCTCGCTGCTCGTCGCCCGACGGATGGCGGCCTTGGCCGGCGTGAACGAGCGCGAGAAGCTCAAGGCCGAGGCCCAGCGCGAGCGGGCCGAGCAGAACCTCTACATCGCCCGCATTGGCCAGGCCGACGGCGCCCTGCGTTTGTTTGACCTTGCCACGGCCCGCGGCTTGCTGGACCTGTGCCGCCCGGGGCCGGGCGAGCCGGACCGCCGCGGCTGGGAATGGTCCTACCTCGACCAGTGGTGTAACCCCGAGCTCAGGACCCTGGACCTGCCCACCCCCAACCATCCGCAAGCCGTCGCCGTCAGCCCCGACGGCCGGCTGCTGGCGGTCGGCTGCTCCTCCCCCTTCAGCCTGAGCCGCGGCGAGTTTCCGCCCGTCCCGGCCCACCTGATCAGCCTGCCTGAGGGCCGGGTCCTGCACGACCTGGACGGTCACCTGCGGTTCGTTTTCACCGTCGCCTTCCGGCCCGACGGCAGACGCCTCGCGACCTTTGGCGAAGAGGGGACTATCCGGGTCTGGGACACCGGCACCGGGCAGGAAGTCACCACCATCAGCCTGGGCCTCGGATTGGCGCAGCGCCGGGGGGCTGAGCTGGAGCCCGGACGGCCGGCGGCTCGCGAGCGTTGCGTCGGAAGGCCTCCTCCGGATCTGGGATCCCGAGACCGGGCGTGAGATGGCTCGCTTGACGCAGAATGCCCGAGCGGTGGCCTGGAGCCCGGACGGGACCCGGATCGCCTCGGCCCTGGCCGGTGACTTCGGGCTGGAGGTCCGCCCCTGGGATGCCCAGTCGGAGCGTCTGCTCGGGCCTGTCTTCAGGCGACCGGGCCAGGTCCGCTCGCTCTGCTGGTCGCCCGACGGCCGCCGGCTGGCCGCCAACCTGTGGGATACCGACAGCGGCTCACCCGGGTGGTGGCTCTGCGTCTGGGACCCGACGAGTGGGGAGAGGGTGTACCGCGTGGAGCACGTCGCGGATCTGACATCGATCGCCTACAGCCGCGACGGCACCAAACTGGCGACGGGCGGGGACGAAGGGATCGTGCGGGTGTTCGACGCGGCGGATGGCCGAGAGCGCGCCACACTGTTAACCGGGTCGATACACGTCGGCGGCCTGACCTTCAGCCACGATGGCCGCCGGCTTGACGTCGCCGCCTGGGGGAGGGCTGAAATCAGGTCCTTCGACCCAGATCGCGACCCGCGCGGCCGCGGGATTCCGGGCTGGCCCGTGCAGATCAGTGCCTTGACGTTCGATCGGGATGGCCTCCGGGTGCTCGGGTGCGACTGGATCTCGGGCGGTCTCCTGACCTCCGCCGACCCGGTCGATGGCACCATGGCACCAGAGCGGGTGCTTCCGGTGACGAATTACCGCCTCTGGCCCCGCGGGGACATCGCGTTCAGTCGCGACGGCACGCGGCTCGCGGCTCCGACACGACGGGACCCAACGGTCGTCGGGGTCTGGGACGTCGTAGTCGGGCGGACGGTCGCCACGATGGGGGGATCGGGCGGGCAGGTCACGGCCGTGGCGTTCGGTCATGACGGCCAGTCGCTGGCATCCGCGGCCGCAGGCGGGCCGCAGGGGCATACGGTCGTGACCCTCTGGCACCTTCCCTCGAACCGGCCGATCCGGACCTTCGAGGCCGGGCCGGGCCGGCCCAGGGCCCTCGCCTTCAGCGGCGACGGCCGCAGACTCGCAGCCGGTGGGGGCGATATGGGAGCCCCGGGCTTTGTCACCGCCTGGGACGCGGAGACGGGGGCTGTGCTCGGGACGCTGGACCGGGTCGGCCTGATCATGTCTCTGGCATTCCACCCGGATGGGGTCCGGCTCGCGGTCGCGGATTACGGGGGGATGAAGGTCCACCTCTGGGACCTCTCCGCGGGCACACTGATCACAAAGCCGGCGCCGAAACAAGTCAGTTGCGTCGCGTTCACCCCGGACGGGCAGCGGCTGGCCGTGCTGGGGTTCGACGGCAACGTCCACCTCGCCGACGCCCGGACCGGCGACGACGTGCTCGTGCTCCGAGGCCTCGGCCCGCCCCTCGGCGGGGGAGGTTACACCCCACGGATCGCCTTTAGCCCCGACGGTTCCCGGATCGCCGGCCAATTTCCGGGATCCCTGAACCTCTGGGACCTCGGACCCAGACCGGATCGCTCCGCCGAGCCCGGGGCCGGCGATCTCGCCGGCTGGTTGCGCCGCAGCCGCGCCCTGGCCGAGGCCGGCGACTCGGCCGGCGCCCTTGCCGCCGCCGCGCGGGCCGTCGCGATCCCGGGTGGTGACGCATCCCCCTGGGTCGAGCACGCCGTCTCCCTGTATCGTCGCGGCGAATCTACAGGGCGCAGGCGGCCCTGAGCCGAGCGATGGAGGCCCTGCCCGACGACCCCACGCGATGGATCCACCTCGCCCGGCTGCTCGGGCGCATCGGCTGGCAGGAGGCGTCGGCGTCGGTCCGGGCGAGGGCCCGGTCCCGCTTTGAACGACGGCTCGCCCACGCCCCCGACGACGAGGCGGCCGCCGCCTTGGTCGAGCTGCTTCCGGAGGCCGAGGCAAGGGCGGGCTGGACCGTCCTCCAGCCCGACGCGATGACCTCCGCCGCAGGCGCCACACTGACCCGGTTGCCCGACGACTCGGTCTTGGCCGGCGGGCTGAGCCCGGGCGTTGACACGTACACGGTCGATGCCGTGACCGCTCTGCCAGGGATCACGGGATTCCAGCTCGAAGCCATCCCCGACCCGAGCCTCCCGAACCGGGGGCCAGGGCGGGACAAAGGCAACTTCCACCTGGACTCGATCCGATTTTGCACCGTCTCCGGGCAGTCGGCCGCGGTCCCGGTGCGCCTGTGCCGGGCCGTGGCCGATTTTTCCGAGACAATGTACGCCCCCAAGGGTGTCGGCGGTTCCCTCGACACCGATCCGGCCACGGCCTGGTCGATCTGGCCGCAGGTGGGCCTGCCTCATTGGGCCGTCTTTCAGACCGCCCTGCCGATCGGCACCGGTGCCGGCATGAGGTTGCGGGTGGAGCTGACCTCCCGGCTGAAGTACGCACGAAGCACACCCGGCCGGTTCCGCCTGTCGGTGACGAACCGGTCGTTCCCGCTGGCCGAGCCGAGATTGAGGACCATCAAGGCCGACGAGCAGCGGAATGGCCTGACGCGCCTCGCGGCGGCCTATCTCCTCATCGGCGACTGGGCATCTGCCGCCGCCGTCGGAGCCCGGTCCGCGGCGCGGCCCGATGCGACGGCCCTCGATGGTCTCCTGCTGGCCCTGGCCCGCCATCACCTGGGCCGCCTTGATGACGCGCGGAGCGAATGCGACCGCGCCCTCGAGCGACTGGCGAGCGAGCCGGCCGACGAGGCGACCCACGACGTGGCCGTCGAGTCGGTGATGACCATCCGGGGCCTGGGCGTCGCCGCCGCCGAGGCGATGTTGCAGGACCTCGTATTCCCGGCCAACCAATTCGCCCTCCGTCCTTCGCCCTAAGAGGTTGCAGGACCTGGTGTTCCCGGCCAGCCCGTTCGTCCTCCGTCCTCCGCCGTCCGTCCGCCGTCGCCGGGCCCGCCCGGAGCACTCCTGGATTTTTTTTTGGAAAAGTTGGCCCCGCGGCCCCGTTCGCGCAGGTGAGGAAGTAGAGAGGACGCACAGCAACGGCCGTGGCGTCCAGCACCGGTCAATTGCAGATGCGGCCTAACGCCAGTTGGGCTCAAGGATTGCGGTGCTCTATGGTCGCCGATGTCCAGCCACGAGTTTGCGCCGATCGCGCCGAGCTCAACAACCCGAACGTGAATGCGCCGAGTTTTCGCCGCTCCGTGATCGGGTTTGCGCTCCGTTCTCACCTGAGAGGCAGATCGAGTGCCGCGAGATCCGCTGCCGCCGGGAACGATCCAGGAGCCAGGGATGATTCACGATCGCTCTAAAGTTGTTGCCAAGCATTGGGAATTGCACTCGATCTTGATCGTCCTGCTTCAGCTCGGGGCGATCAGAGGCAGCCTCGAGATGGCGGAAGCCAAAGCGGGCTCGGTCCACGTTCGCTTTGGGCCCGATGCGCCCTGCGGCTTGGGGCCGCAAACGTGCTGCTCTACAAAGAGCTGGTCGCCTATCGCGATGCACACGAACGCGTTTTCGATAGGGAACATCACTTCTTCGCGGCGATTCTTTCCAACGCGGAACTCATGGATCGCTTCGTGGACCGTTGGAAGTCCCACGAACAGCGGTTCGAATATTGGCACCTGTATCTCTGGCGAATTCTGGATGGCTACGATCATCGGCCCTTGCCCGATCCACCCGACGCCGTAAGCAGTCAGGAAATCGGCCCTCTCGGAGGCACCAACCCTGACGACGTGGATCAAGAGGGCGCTGCGCATGGCTCCCGCGGCGGTTCTAGCTACGGTTCTGGCGGCGGCTCTAGCGACGGCGGCGGAACTGTGCACGCGAGTGCCACGCCCGAACCAAGCTCAATCGTGCTTCTGCTCCCCGTGACCGTGTTGGCTCTTCTGTGGGGGATGCTCCGGATGAAGGAGATTGCGTTTTTCAAGAACCTCGTGACGGGGTTATAGCGGCGCTCATGCGCTTGAGACAGTCAACTGAAGCCCTCACCGGTCCGGCAGGACTCGGGCGCTCGGTCTGCGCGCGCAATTCGTAGTCGTTCCCATGAATCGCAGGCGATCGTTCTCTCACCCCGCATTTTTTGACCCGACTCAGCAATTCAACTGGTTCATCTTGGGCGTGACTCGATCTCGCAGTTTGCACTATCAACAAGTGAGGATGCATCAATGACAAGGTCTTGGCACGAATATCCATTCAAATCGCGGGATAAAAGATCGCGCCGGACGGATCGCACCAAGCCCAAACTCTTGAAGGGAGCTCGGCCATTTCTGGAACGGCTCGAAAACCGCATGTTGCTCGCGTTCAATCCCGTGGTTGACAACCTGAAGGTCACGTTCACCAGCAGCGACACGACCGACAGCCTGTACCTGCAAACCGACCCGACCAGCGGACACCTCGAATGGCACGACAGCAACTCGACCTCGTGGAACGACCTGGGTTTCGTCCCCGGTCAGGGCGGCGAATCCGACGTCACCCTGGAGGTCTACAATCCCGTTCATCTCGGCACGATCGTCGGCGGGGGCGGCAAATTGGTTTTCGAGGGCTACTCCGCCGGCGACAGCAGCGGCATGGCCGGCTTCATCGGGCCCAGCCATGTCTATGTCGACGGCAATATTCACACCGCGGGGGGCGGCCTGACCATCCAGTACGTGCAAGGGCTCGACGTGAGCTCGAATGCGGTGGTGTCGACACGGGAGCTAATGAACTACTCGAGCCTGAGCTCTTCCCAGGAACAAAATAACGCGTCGACCGGTAATTCCGGCGCCATCACGTTCGGCGTCGGCAACCTGGACCCGCTCAATCAGATTTTCAACACCGCACTCCAGACGCCCCAGATCAACATCGATCAGAGCGCGCTTGTCCTGGCGAATACGACCGTTGGCTATCAGGCCGGCGAGATCAACTTCTCGGCCACGAATGTAAGCTGGAACCTTAGCGGCCTGGGCGCATTGGGAGGCAGCCTGAGCCTGCTCGCACGTGAGGCCGACATTTACGTCGACAATGACGCCGTGATCAGCGGCAACGATGTCAGCCTTACCAGTCAGGGTGGCGACGAAAGCATCATTCAGTATGCCAGCAGCGAGGCAGGACAGGCCGCGGCATCGACGACAAACTACCAGGACGCAGCCTCGAATCCCACGTCGCAAATTGTCGCGGCAGCGCCGGGTGGTGCGCTGGGAACGGGGCTGGCAACGCTCGCGAATAAGATTCCGGCGCTGGGGCATATCCTCAGTCCCGGTTTGGCGTCGTTTATATTCAAGGACGGCACTGCGCGTGTTGAGGTCGAAAACGATGCCCAGATCATCGCCGCTGGAAACGTGACGATTTCTGCGACCGCAAACTCGATTGCCAATGGCGCAGCCGCCTATGACGAGAGCGGCGGCGTTTCGTCGGCGATCGGCAATGCTCTCGGCATCGAGCTGAGCATCGCTGCCTCGTATGCTCAGTCGAATACGTACGCGCTCGTTGACAGAGACGCAACGATCGACGCCGGCGGCAGCGTGACCATCCAGACCTCAGGCAGCACCGACCCCAAGGCCGTGGCAAACATCGGGCAAGACCTGAGTTCGAGCCCGGTCTCCGGCCCGGTTCAACCCGGCCAACCCTCGCTGGGAACGGCCAGTCCGCCGACCAACGTCAAGCAGCTCGGTATTGCGCTCACCATTTCCAATCAGACCTCGAAGGCCACCGTATCAGAGGGAGCGACGATCACCGCCGGCGGCGATATCACTGTCGCTGCAGGGGGTAGTGATGGCAACACGAATATCGCTTACGGCGAGGTCGACACCCAGAGCTACCGCGATGGATCGGCCGGTGTGGCCATCAACATCAACGTCAATCTCACCGATGTCGAGGCCGAGGTGGATGGTCGCCTCACCGCCGACTTGTCCCAGGTGAAAGGCCCCGGTGTAGACCAGTTGACCTTCAACCCGTTCACCCAGGCCGACCTGGTCGACAGCATCATCGATTTCGGCCAGGTTGACGGCTACCAGACCGGCGACGCGGTCACGTATAACTCCGGACCCGGTGGGCCAATCGGCGGGCTGACCAGCGGCCAGACCTACTACGTCATTGTCGTGGATCCAGAGCGCATCCGCCTGGCCGGCACGCAGGATGATGCGACCGCCGGAAACTTTATTGTATTCCAGCCCTACCCGACCCTGGCCGCGGCCACGAGCGCGTCTCTGAATGCGGGTACCGGCCTGACTTTCGCGCCTGGACCGGCCCTCTCCGCTGCGAGCGCTTCAACCACGCTCACCTTCACGCCCGGGCCGAAAATGAACGGTTCTCCGACCTTGGCGTTCACTCCGGGCCAGGGCAGCACACCGGCTACGATCGACCGCTCGAACGGCAACTGGCTATCCGACGGTTTTGCACCCGGCGACATGATCACCGTCTCCGGAACCCTGGCCAATAACGGCAATTATACGATCGGCTCGATCTCGCTCGACGGCACCGTGCTCGCTCTGGTGCCCGATTCCCAGAACCTGTCCGCCGAAATCTCGAGCTCCGCCAGCGTGGCCGGGCTCGATTCGCTGGCCACCTCGAGCGGAAGCTGGATCACGGACGGCTTCGAGGCCGGTCAGACCATCCAGGTCGCCGGTACCAGCAGTAACAACGGGTCCTATGCCATTGCGGCTCTTTCACCCGACGGCACCACGCTCTACTTGCCCGCATCGAGCCTCCAGAGCGAAACCTCGAGCGCCGGCACCATAACCGCCACGGCGGGGCCGGGCCTTTCCGGAACCGTTACCCTGGGTTCGGGCACCTGGTCTGGCGCTGGCTTCGTTTCGGGCAATTCCATCACCATCGCCGGTACTGCTCACAACGATGGCACCTACACCATTCAATCGATCATCGGCGCAACTTTGACCGTCGCGTCGGCGATTGCCGCCAATGCCGGCCTCCAGACGGAATCCAAGACCACCAGTAGCTCGGTCACGGTCACTGCAAGCAGCCTGACGGCTGTCACACAGGTCAATGAGCTCGGCGACCGTCTTTCCTTCGGGTTCGATCCCCTCTTTACCGACGGCCAGGCCGTGGTTTACCACGCCGTCCCCGGCCAGGCGATCGGCGGCCTCTCGGACGGCCAGACGTACTACGTCATTCGCAACTTTGCCTTTAGCTCCGCGGCCGTCGATACCACCGCCGATACGCTAACCTTGCCGGCTGACCCGGGGTTCGTCACCGGGCAGCCGGTCGTCTTGGTAAGCTCGAACGATCCGCAGAATATCGGTCTGGCTCCGGGACACATTTACGACGTCGTGGTGGACAACAGCAATCCGGATGCCATTCAATTCACCGATCCGTCCTCATCCACCCCGGCGGCGATTGTGCCTCTCTCCATGCCTGCAACAGCGGCTCTCAACCTCACGCTCAAGCCAGTCGACGAGATCGGGTTGAGCGCCTCATCGGGCGGACCGGCCGTCGATCTGTACGTGAGTCCCCAGTTTGCAGGCTCCACGCAGACTGTTAGCGCCACGCTGAAATCCAACGAGCTGGTGCTGACTCTCGCCACCGGTTTCGTGGAAGGCGACCGATTCGTTTTCCGTGGGGCAACGGACACGTCCTCAGACAAGACGAACAATCTCGGCCTCACCGTCGGTAACGTCTACTATCCAGTGGCCGATCCCAACAATGCAGATGCCTTCTTTATCGCCGGCTCACCGGAAAACGCGGTTGCCGCCGCCAACGACCTGGCCAGTAACCCCAACCAGGCCCCCACCGAGGTGCTGACCCTCGGCCAGATCTCGCAAGGCCATGTGCTGGACTTTTCATTCGATCCGCTGGCAACCACGGATGGGACCAACAACACCATCGACATGGGCTTTAACGTTGGCCTGTATGGTTTCTTCAATGACACATATTACCCTTTTGGCACGCCTGTTCCGCTGGTTTATCACGGAGCCCTCGGAGTCACGCTCACGGGCTTGACGGAGGGCCAAACGTACTACGCGATCATCGACCCGGCCAGTCCCCGCCTGATCCGCCTGGCACCCACCGCCGCCGACGCGGAAGAGGCCTATCAGACTGGCATCAACAGCTATACCGCCAACTCGAGCGCCGATGCGGCCGATGCCACGAGCCTGGGTGAATCCTGGTTTAACGCCGGCGCCGGTACCGCCATCACCGCGGGCGCTCCGTCGGGGCCGTATACGGTTACAGTCTCGAACAACGAGGTCGTCTTCCCATTCAACCCCGGCCTAAGTTATGGCGACGAGGTCCAGTACGCCGGGGCGCTTCCCGGCCAGCCGGCCATCGGCTCGGGCCCGAACGTGCTGGCCGCGGGCACCTACTTCGCCGTTCCCGATTCGAACAATCCGAACGCCATCGGGCTGACACAGACGTACCCCGGCAGCAGCCCCGCCCTCCTCCCCCTATCGCTGGCCTCGGGCAATTCAACCCAGATTCAAATCAGCATCGGCATGCCGCAGGGGCCATTCCCGGTCACCGAGTACCATAACGAGCTGGTTCTGCCTTTCCCGGACGGCTTCCAGATCGGCGAGCAAATTACCTATCTCGGCCCTGCAGCCGGCCAGCCAAGCATCAGCTCTCTCAATACGTACGCCGATTATTATGTCGTTCCTGACCCGACCAACCCGGACGCCTTCGGCCTGGCCGCGACCGCGGCCGACGTGATTGATCAGCGCCTCGTACCGCTGATCATTTCGGGGGACGCGAGTACGACCTCGATCAACCTCGGCCCTTCGCTGCCGGACACGACTCCGGCGGTTGTCAGCAGCACGAACAACACACTGACCATGGCGGGCCTGCCGGTTTACCTCACGTCTGCGAGCTCGGGGACACAGAGCCTGATTGTGGCGGCATCAAGCTCGGTGGCCGTCGGGACCAATCTCACGTTCGATGCGGCCGCCGGTGTGGACACCACCGCAAACACCATCACCTTCGCGACCGCGGATAATCTCACGAGCGGCGCTCTGGTTACCTATTTGAACGGCACGTCCAACCCCGACATCGGCGGTCTGACTAGCGGTTCCGACTACTACGTCCAGACGCAGAGCACCACCACGATCCAGCTCATCCCCGTCTCTCCAATCGCCCTCACCATGGCCAGCTCAGAGACCCAGAGTTTGTCCGTCGTGTACTCCAGCAACGCGGCTCTGACTGCCGGAACATCGCTGACGTTCGATGGCGCAGTCGACGTGGATACAACGGCGAATACCATCACTTACACCCTCCCGTCGTCCTTGAGCTCCGGCCTCAATACGGGAGACGAGGTCATTTATGAAAACCCGACGGGTAATGTCGACATTAGTGGGCTGACAAGCGGTTTGACCTACACCGTTCTGGTGACGAGTGGCGACACGATCCAGTTAATGCCGGCGTTTGCCACCGATCCGGGCTGGGTCACAGGGGATGAGGTGGTCTACCTGGGCAATGGCAACGGCACATCCGACGTGACCGGGCTGAACGTCGGCCAGGACTACTACGTATGTGAGCAGTCGCCGGGCGTCCTTCAGTTTTCGGCGTCGCCGTCCTCAACTGTCTCACTCTTGGCCGCGAGCTCGGGGATGCAGAACCTGGTGGTCGTGTCCTCGGCAAACCCCGCGCTCGCTGCCGGCACGTCCCTGCCGTTCGATGCGTCCGCGGGCGTCAATACACTCACGAACACCATCAGCTTCGCGGAGCCTGATGGCCTGCAGACCGGCGATCTGGTTCGGTACCTAAACGGCACCAACAACCCCGACATTGGCGGGCTTGCGAGCGGCCAGTTTTACTACGTTGTCACGGTGGACCCATCGACCATCGAGTTGACCCGGACACAGACGCTGGTCGTGCCGCTGGGAACAGCGGCATCGGTCGTCTCCTCGGGGGCGACGCCGCAGGTGATCCTGGCAGACCCACTAGGCGCGGGGGCGGGACCATTCGCCGATACCCGCGGCGGAGGCGCTCATCGGCTTTACCGAAAGCAGTGCGGTGATGTCCGCGGTGTCGAGCAGCATCAGTGCCGGCAACAACAGCAACGACAACAGCAGCGGCATATCGATCACGGCTGGACTATCGAGCTACCCCTATCTCTCGACTTCTGCCGGCCTTGGCAGCCAATCAATCCCGACCACCGTCGACCGCTGGGAGTCGGGCGTTTCCAATATCGCCGGTCAGGTCAACAGCCAGTTTAGCAGCATGGACTTCAATAATTCTCTGGCGCCGGACGAGGGCGAACAGAGTCCACCGACACACAACCCCGCGGACAGCGGCTCGGCCGGCACGACAGCGCAGGGGGCTCCATCCGCGAGTGGCAATACCTCGTCGTGGGAGTTCGCCGGTGCGTTCACGATCCTGATCTCACATGACATCGTCACAGCGACCGTCGGCAGCACCGCTGTGCTCGAGTCGGGGGCCGATGTCGATGTCGCTTCTACCTTCTCGCAACAATACCAGACCTTCACCACCGGCACTCTCAATCGCTGGGGGAATAACGGCAAGGCCGTCTCGCTCGCCCTCGACCTGGGCATTTTCGACGAGGAGGTGAAAGCCACCGTAGACAGCAAGGCGATAATCGATGCATATGGCGCGCTCGACGTAACTGCCACCACCACCTACCCGTTTCCATGGTATAACCCCCCCGCAGACCAGAGCGAGGGGTCATTAGCGATCAACGGCCTGACGCAATTCACCAGTTACCTGTACGGTCTGGGCGACTCGACCCTCGGCGCGCAGACCTTTCTGGCGAACAATGCGACGCGCTCCGTGGCCACGCCTGGGAGCGAGGGCTCGGGATCGTCTGCCGAGAACGGCAGCCTGCAGACAGCCGGCGCAGGCGCCATCACCATCGATGTTTTCTTGAACGACACCGAGGCTGTGATTGGCGACGCCAGGATCAATCAGAACACGGCCTCTGTGTTTCGCGGCAGCGCGGGCAACGCCAACACGGGACAGTCGGTCAGCGTCGCCGCTTCGACGAACTACGACAGCGTCGGCATCGACGGCATTTTCGATATCAACCTCGGACTCAGCAGCTTGTTCGACGCCGCCAAGAGCAGATCGCTCAGCGGTCTGGTGGGAGGGGGTGTGCAGGCCAAAGGAACAGGGGCGGGGGCGGCCATCGACATCAATGTCATGGATAACACGACGCTCGCGCAGATCATGTCAGGAGCAGAGATCTTTATTGGCTCGGCCGGCTCGCTCTCGGTCACTGCCGCGCAGTCGATGATCGGCATCAGCCTGGACGGCGCCTCGGCATCGGGCGGCGACGTCGGTTTCGCCGGCACATTGGTGTGGAATAATCTGTACACAGACACCACCGCTCAGATCGAAGAAGGTGTGATGGTCAACGCCAATCCCGGTGACAGCGCCGGAGGTCCCGTGATCGTTGTGGCCACCGACAATACCACGATGGTCGGTATCGCCGGCAGCTTTGGCAGTAGCGAACACTCGGGCTATGGCTTGACGCTTGCCGTCAACAACTTCAATCGCACGACGCTCGCGTTGATCGGCACCACGCCGGACCAGAGTGCGAGCCCCTCCGGAAACTTCAACATCGGCGGACTGGAGGTCCACGCCGTCAACCAGGGGATCGTGGTCGGTCTAACGTTTGCAGCCGCGGCCACGACCACGAGCAGCGGCGGTAGCGACTCGAGCGGCGGCAGCAGCGGCTCGGGCAGCGGCAGTACCGGCTCGGGCAGCGGCAGTACCGGCGGTACGACCTCCTCAGGATCGGGCTCCTCCGCTGCGGTCGGGCCAGCTTCGCCGACCAGCTCGGGCCTCGTCCCGTCGGCGCCCGGCGTCGGTGGCGCCTCCTCGGCGCGGATGCCGACGACACCAGTGGGCCCACGGTCGACGGGCAAGAAAGCGGCACGGCCAAATCCGCCGACGTCGCGCTCAACATCATGCAAAGCGATACGGAAGCGTATGTCAATGACCCCGGCACCTTCAATACGGGTGCTCTGCCGGCCGCAGTGACAATTGACCTCGCGTTGCAGGCATCGGGCAACAGCACCTCCGTCGATTTTGCCTCGTCGACGAACCTGGTGACCGGGCAGCCGGTGAAATACCTGGTCGCCCCCAACGGCACCGCCATCGGCAATCTGGTCAGTGGGACGACATATTACGTCATCACTTTTTCGGATCCGACTAACCCCAACATCGAGCTGGCCAAGAGCTTCGCCGACGCGTTTGCGGGCCAGGCCATCGTGCTTGACTATACAGGGGCCGCGGCAGCGCAAACACTGATTCCGGTCTCGACCGACATCGAAGCGTCGGCCCAAACGATCGTCGTCAGCTTGGCCGGCGGCTTTGCTTTCTCCTTCACGTCCAGCCAGAGCAACTCAGGGCTCGCCGGCGCGTTCAGCTCCGATGTGGTAAAAGACAAGACCTATGCCTACTTGAGCGGCGCAACCTTGACGACGAATCAGCTCGATTTGAGCGCCGAGCACGGCGGCTTTATCGGCTCGCTGACGGCCGGCGCTGCCGGCGCCACCGGAAGCCAGAGCAGCGGTGCCGCCGGCTCCGTGTCGGTCGATATCGTGCTTCCGGACACCGAGGCTTACATAGAGGGGGCGACGGTCAACCTGATCGACGATTCGAACGTGCTGGCCACCGACCAGACTCAGATCTGGGCGGTGGCCGGCGCCCTCGGGTTCGGCGGCAAGGGGGGTTACGGTCTGGCGGTGGCGGTCAACCTGATCGGGTTTTCCTGGGGGACCGACGTTGCCCCCGCCAACACCGAGGCCTACATCGATCACTCGACGGTGACCATCTCGGGCGGCACGCTCACCGTGGCGGCGAGTAACGCCAACGCAGGCGGCCTGCCGCGAATTGTCGCGATCACGGGTGCAGTTGGAGTGGCCGTTGGCACTCCCAAGAGCATCGGCGGCGCGGGCATGATTTCCGTGAACATCATCAAGGACGAGACCGAGGCCTACCTCCTCGACTCGAGCGTGACGAACGTCGCGGCTCCGGCCGGAGTAACCGCATCTGGCCCCTCCAGCCTGGTCGTCCACGCGAACGACACTTCGGAAATCGTCTCGGTCGGCGGCGCCGTGGGCGTCGGCCAGAAAGCCGGCGTCGGCGCAGCGTTCGGTTACAACCAGATCGACGCCACCATCCAGGCCTCGCTCGACGGCACGTCGGTGACCGGCAAGCCCGGCGGGACCGGCATCGGCTCCGTGACCGTCCAGGCCGAGTCGCACCAGACGATCGGCGGCGCCGTGGTGGGCGTCGGTGTCAGCACCGGCGGCGGCTGGGCCGCCGGCGGCTCGGTGTCCGTGAACTTGATCACCGATACCGTCGACGCTCACATCGGCAGTGGTTCGAGCGTGGAAGCTAGCGGCGACGTGATGGTAGAGAGCTCGGACGACTCCCTGATTGTCGCGATCGCGGGAGCCCTGGCCTTCGCCACCGACAACCCGGGCCCCGCGATCGGTGCCTCCATCAGCTACAACCGCATCAGCAACGGCCTGTACGCTTACATCGCCAGCTCGCCCGTTTCTTCAACGGGGGGCGAAGTCACCGTATCGGCTAGCTCGACGCCGCTTCTGGTTGCCGTCGGCGCGGCAGGGGCCGGCAGCACCGGCGACAGCGTCGCCGGCGCCGGCACCCTCACGATCAACTCCGTCGCCGATACCGTCGAAGCCGACATCACCGGCTCAACGGTGACCGCCTCGGGCGATGTGTCCGATACGTCGAGCGAAGCGGCCTCCGAGTACGTCGTCGCTCTCGGCGCCGCCGGCAGCGCCAGCGGCACCGCCGTCGGCGCATCCATCGCCTACAACTTCCTGGGTGGAATGGATCCCGGAGCAGACCCGAATCTCATTTCCTACAACAACGGCACCATCGCCGGCACCAAGAATGCCAGCGTGACCGGCGATAACCCGATTACCTTTGACACCAGTATCTCTATCCCCAATCACGGACTCGAGACCGGCGACCAAGTCGTCTACCACAGCGGCGGCGGCGCCTCGATCGGCGGCCTGGTCGATGGCCAGACCTATTACGTGATCAAGGTCGACGACAACAACATCAAGCTGGCCTCCTCCCTGGCCAACGCCCAGAACGGAATCGCCATCGGAACCAGCTCCACCGGCAATGCCGCCCAGACGCTCACCGATGTAACCGCCCCGGCGGCCGTGACTTTCAATCCCACGAACGGCGCGGTATCGGACGACGAGATCTACCCGGTCACCGTCCAGGAGTCGAGCGGCACGCTCTTGGTTACCAGCAACGGACCAACAATCGCGATCACGGGCGGCGACGCCCTTGCAGGCCTTCTGGGCACACCATCGACGACCTCGGCGACCGCCGGCCAACCCATTACCGGATCAACTGCCGCGAATCTCACGATCACCACAGGCGCCAACGACTCGTTGATCCTCACCGTGAACGGCTCGAGCCCGATCACGATTACCCTCCCCGCCGGAACGTACACGGCCGACACCCTGGCCGCAGCACTCCAGAGCGCCCTGAACGCCGCCGTCTTTACGCAATCAGGGTTAACCGCCGGCGAACAGGTGGTCTACCAGGCCGACGGCGGCACCAGCATCGACGGCCTGACCGACGGCGCCAGCTATTACATCATCGAGGCCTCCGATAACGGGATTGAGCTTTCCGCAACCCCCGGAGGGACCACGCCGGTTACTCTGGGGCCAAATCTGGGAAGCGGAACCGGCCACACATTGACTCCGGTACCGGCTACCCCGACTTTCACGATCGACCCATCGGACGTCTCGTTCACTCCCGTCGACAACCAGATTGGCTTCGCGACCGACCCCGGTTTCTACACGGGAGAGGGTGTGGTCTACAACACCAATGGCGGCACGGCCATCGGCACCTCAAACGGCCCGTTGTCCGACGGTACGACTTACTACGTCATTTCGCTCGACACGGTAACCGGGAACCCGACGCTCACGATCGCGGCGCCGGCTGGCTCGTCATCCTCTTACCCGAACGATCCCTCGATTACGCGCTCGATCGGCTACTGGGTCGCTGATGGCTTTAAACCAGGGCAGACGATCGAAATCTCCGACGCCACCAACCCGGGCAACGACGGCACGTTCACCGTCGATGCCATTTCGAGCGACGGCACCATCCTGTACCTGGTACCGAACCCGAACGTCACGATTGTGGCCGAGACCGATCCGAGCAACCTCAATGTCATCATCTCAGACCCGACGCAGATCGAGCTGGCCGACAGTGCCGATGACGCCAGTAACGGCGTCGCCATGACCCTGACCTCTGGTGGGTCGGGCACTTTCACCCTGCCGGAGCCGCCGAGCTACGTCACGGCTTTTATCAGCAACTCAAGCGTGACGTCCCAGAACGGCCGTGTGATCGTCCTCTCCGGGTTTAACAATCCGGCGACCCAGGCCGACCCGGGTCCCCTGGCGCAGAGCACCGTGGCCGTGAACCCCACCAACCAGGTGACGACCTCGAGCGACACCATTCAATTTGCCAATCCCGATAGCCTCACGACCGGCCAGGAGGTCGTCTACCACGACGGCGGGGGCACCCCGATCGGCGGCCTTCAGGATGGCCACAACTATTACGTCATCGTCGCCGGGCCCAACACGATCAAGCTGGCCTCGACCTATTCCGGCGCGGTGTCGGGCACGCCGGCTACCGTCGGCGTAGAGAGCGTATCAACCTCCACGGCCACATCAAATCCCAATGATATAACGCTGTCCGGCGATCCCGGCCTGTATACCGGAGAGGCCGTTGTCTACAACGTCGCGAACGGCACCGCCATCGGCGGATTGACTGATGGCACGACTTATTACGTGATCCAGACTGCCACTTCGGGCGTCATTCAACTGGCCGACTCGCTCAACGACGCAAATCTAAGCAACCCCATCAGCCTCACCTCCAGCGGCTCGGGGGTCTTCACCGCGCCCACGGCCTCCACACCCATCACGCTGACCTCGCAGGGTGGGACCGGGCAGAGCATCGCGCCTGTGAATACCTCGGATACGGCGACATTCGATCCGTCGGGGCAGACCGGCTCTGCGCCCGCTGCCACGTTCACGGTCACCGCGGCGTCCGGTTCCGGCATACTGACGATCACGTCAAATGGGGCCGATGTCACGCTCGAAAGCGGCGCCGCCGCGACCGACCTGCTCGGCGCATTCACGGCAAGCGCCAACTCGATCACCGGGTCGGTCGGCCCGACCCTGCCCTTGACCATCACAGAGGGCTCGAACGACACTCTCATTCTGACGCTCAACGGCGCGTCCGTCACCGTCACTCTTGCACCGGGCACGTACAGCAACATTGACGCCCTGGTGACGCAAGTGCAGAGTGCCCTCAACACCGCCATGCCGGCGGTGCCGAACGTCATCACGTTCACAAACGCCCACGGGCTCTCGACCGGCCAGGAGGTCGTCTACCACAGCAACGTGGCCATGACCGTCACTCACAATAGCGGCACGCTCACTCTTGACTCGAGCGGTCCGGCCATTTCGATCAGCGGCGACGCCTCGCGCAGCCTCTTTGGTGGCTCGTCTTCAACCTCGAGCTCGGGCACCACGATCACCGGCTCGAGCGCCGCCGATCTCACGATTGATTCCACCAACGACACCCTGAACCTGACCGCCGCCGGCTCGTCTTTCACCATTACGCTGGCGCACGGGAGCTACACCGCCGCCGCCCTCGCCGCTCTGCTACAACAGGACATCGACAACACCCCAGGACTGAATGCTGTCTACGACGTCGGCGGATTGACCGACGGCGACACGTACTACGTTATCAAGATCAACGACTTCGCCATCCAGTTGGCGAGTTCGGAGTCGGGCGGAACTCCCGGGCCCGCTTTGACACTTGGCCCGGACTTCGGCTTTGGCACCGGTCAGAGCTTCACGCCGATTTCGACCCAGAAGCTTACCTTCGACTCTTCGGATGTGACCCCCGACCAGACCGGCTCGGACGAGATCCAGGTCGCTAGCGATCCGGGCTGGAAGACGGGCGACGCGGTGGTGTACGACAATGGCGGCGGCGACAACCAGAGCGTCGGCGGCTTGAACGACGGACAGACTTACTATGTCATCAGGCTCGACCCGACGCACATCAAGCTCGCGGAAACCCTCTTTGATGCCGTGAACAATCAACCCCTGGCCCTGACGTCGCTCGGCTCCGGCTCCAATCAAAGTCTGATCATCAAGCTGAGCCAGGTCACGGTGGGAGACATAACCGTTCCTTTGCCCACGGCCATTTCAAGCCAGTTGGTCAGCGTCACCGCCGCCGGCGCAGGAAGCGGCGGCGACGGAGTGGCGGGCGCCGGAGCCGTGTCGCTCAATTTTGTCCGCATCGACGTCGCTGCCTACATCTCCGACAGCAAACTCGTCCAGGCCGCGGGCGACGTCGACGTGGAGGCGAGCGATAACTCGACAATCGGCTCGGGTACCGGTTCGCTGTCCATCTCCACGGGGGGCGGCACGGCGGTCAACGCCTCGGTCGGCGTCAACGACATCTCGAATACCGTCGAAGCTTATATCGAGGGCGCCAAGGTCGTCTCGACCGCGGGCGCGGTTAACGTCAGCGCCACGGAACAGGCCCAGGACTACAACGCCGTCGTTGGCGGGGCTGCCAGCGGCGAGGGCAATTCCTTCGGCGGCTCGCTCGCTTACAACAACATCGGCAACACCGTGGATGCTTACATCGCCGGCTCCGGCGGCGTCGGGAATGGCGGCACGCCTTCTCAGGTTACCGCCTTTCAGGACGTCTCGGTCGAAGCGAAGGACATGGCTTCCATCGCCACTCTGGCGGGCAATATCTCCTTTACCGTTGGAGGCACCGCGGCTGCCGGTTTGTGCATGGCCGTCAACGACATTAGCGACACCGTGAACGCCACGATCGACAACTCGGCGGTCACCTCGCAGACCGGCGATATTGACGTGAATGCCAAGTTCGCCGCGCCCGCATACGTGCTGCCGGGGCTGGATGTGCAGATCGCTGCGATGGCCGTCGCCGGCGCGGGGGCAGGCGATGGCGCTGGTGCTGGGTCGGTCTCGCTCAACTGGATTCACAACGACGTGGAAGCGAAGATCACCAACGTCGCGGCGCCCGACGAAATCGATGCCGCTGGTACACTCGACGTGAGCGCCTGCGACCACTCGACGATCGACTCCCTGGCCGGCGCCGTGGCCATCGCCGGCATCGGAGCCGAAGGCGCCTCGGGGGCGGTCGGTGCCTCGGTCGCGTTCAACTATCTGGGCGGCGACCCCAACAACCCCGGCGACACCAAGAACAACCTCGTCCGCGCCGCCATCGAAAATTGCACCGGCAGCATTACGGCTGCCCAGATCCTCGTGAGTGCCACCTACAACGGCCAGATCAACAATATCACCATCGCGGGCGCCGCGGCAGGCACCTTCGCCCTGGGCGGGGCCGTCTCGATCAACATCATCCGCGACACGGCTGACGCTCACATCTCTGGCTCTGGTGATGTCAGCGCCACGGGAACCTCCGGCCAGGGTGTCACCGTCACCGCAACCGACATCTCGACCATCGAGGTGCTGGCGGGCGGTGTCGGCATCGCGATCGCAACGGAAACTCCGGTCGGGATCGCCGCCGGAGTTTCCGTTGCCTCCAACCAGATTTACAACACGATCGAAGGCTACGTCGATAGCTCGAAAGTGACGTCGTCGGGCAACATCGCCCTGTCGGCCACGTCGACGCCGACGGTCAAGGCCTTGACGATCGGAGTCGCGATCGCCGTGAGCGCGGGAGGAGGGATCGGTGGTTTCGCGGGCTCCGGAGCTGGCGCCGGTTCGGGCAACACGGTGCAAAACACCGTGGAAAGCTATATCAACAACAGCCAGAGCACCGCCGACCTCGGTGTTTCCGCAAGCGGCGTAGTCAGCGTGATGGCCACCGACAGTCCCACCATTTCGGCCGTCGCGGGTGCTCTTTCTGTGGGCGTGGCTGTGGGCGGCCTGGCGGGGGTCGGTGGGTCGTTCGGCATCTCGGTGTCCGTCAATGACGTCGAAGACAAGGTCAGCGCTTATATCAACAACTCCACGGTTAGCGCTACTGGTAATGACGTCACCGTTCTAGCGATGGAGAACGGCAACATTTACGCCTGGACCATCGGCGGCGCAGTGGGCGGCGGCGGCGGCGGCGTTGGCATCGGCGTCGGCGCTGCGGGCGCCGGCTCGGGCAACACCGTCATGAACCATGTCTGTGCCTATATCCAGGGCGGCAGCTCGGTCTCGACGGTCACGAGCGGCGACGTGAGCGTGATCGCCAACGACTCCTCCTCGATCCAGGCCATCGCGGGCGGGCTGGGCGTTGGAGTCGGGGCCGGCGCGGCCGTGGGCGGCGCCGGCTCGCTCGGTGTCGCGGCGGCCAACAACGACATCGAGGATAAGGTCAAGGCGCATGTGGACGGCTCGATCGTCAATGCGGCCGGCGGGGTCGACCTGGCCGCAATCGAAAAAGCTACCATCTTCACCGTGACGATTGGAGGCGCCATCGCGGTAGGCGTGGGAGCCGGTGTTGGCGTCGGTGTGGCCGTGGCCGGCTCGGCTTCGACCAATACCATCAAGAACTGTGTCGACGCCTATGTCGACAATAATAGCAACGTCACCGCCGGCGGCGGCATCGTGATCAGCGCCATGGACACTTCCATGATCACCGCGGGCGGCGGCGGCCTGGCGGTGGCTGGTGCCGGCGGCCTCGTGGGCGCCGCCGTCGCGGCCGGCTTTGCTGCCGCCAAAAACGACGTCGAGAACCATGTCATGGCTTACGTGGCCAGTTCGAGCGTCGGCGCCACCGCCTCCGACGTGATGGTCTCCGCAACCGAGACAGCGACTCTCGAAGCGATCACCGTTGGCGGAGCGGTGGCCGTGCAAGCCGGCTTGGGTGGTGGCTTCGCGGCCTCCGGGGCTGGCGGGGTTGCAATCAACAAGGTCAAGAACACCGTCGAGGCATACTTCGGCAATTCCGACGTCGGCACCACAACCAGTGGAGATGTCAGGCTGACCGCCAAGGACCTGCCCACTCTCACGGCCAAAACGGTGGCAGCCAGCGTGTCGTTCGCCAGCGGCCTCGCAAGTGTGGCCGTCGCCATCGGCACCGCCGTCGCCTCCAACGACGTCGAAGACAAGGTCGAAGCCTACAGCTTGAACTCCTCGATCAACTCCGCCGGCGCGATCACGGTAAGCGCCGCCGCCACGGCCAACCCAAATGTGACCGGTCCTTCGCTCCAGGCCGTGTCCGTCGCGGCCTCCGTCGCTGTGGCTGCCTCCGCGGCCGGCGCGGGGATATCCGGGGCCGGGGCCGGCGCCGTCACCACTGTGGATAATACGATCACGAGCTACATCAGTGGCGAGGATGCCGAAAAGCAGGGAACGACCGCGGCCGGGGGCATCATCGTGTCCGCGGGCGAGAGTCTCAGCTCCAACTCGGTGGTCGGCTCCGGGGCGGCCTCCGGGGCGGTGGTCGGCGGCTCGGTCGGCGTCTCCGTGGCCCAGAATACCGGGGTCATCGACCCGGATGGCACACATCACAATAGCGCCATCACGGCTTACGTGGACGACACCCCCATCACGTCGACGGCCGGCGGTATCTCGATCGGCGCCACCTCGAGCGACACGTCCACCGCGAAGGCGGTGGCCACTTCGTTCGCGGCGGCCTTGGGCGGTGCGGGCGCCGGCGGCAACGCCAACATCGACGTGAGCCCCGACGTCCTGGCCTACGCCGGGCCCGGGGCAGTCTTGAACGCCCAGAACGCGATCTCCGTCATGGCCACCTCGAACAACAGCGTCACGGCCACCACTTACGGAGTCGCGGGGGGCGGCGTCGTCGCCATCGGCAGCAGCACCGCGTCGGCCTCGACCAACGGCTCGGTCGAGGCTCACGTCGATGGCAATGTCACCGGCTCTAGCAGCCTCACCGTCCAGGCCGCCGCCACCAATACGTCGAATGCCGGCGCTACCGCCTTCTCGGGCGGTGTCATCTCGGGCGATGGCGCGGCGCCACCGCGACCACATCGCCCACCGTTTCGGCGTACACGCTGGGCAATCTCAACGTCACCAATGCAGTCGAGATCTCGGCCACGGTTACCCCCCAGGCGATTGCCACGGCCCTGGGCGTCGCTGTTGGCGGTGCGTCGATCGGAGTCTCGACAACCACTGCGACGGCTTCCCCTAACGTATCGGCCTACGTGGGGACGGGCAGCATTATCCAGGCTGGCAGCCTGAGCATCTCTGCCACTCAGATGCAAGATAGCGCCTCCGATCCGACGGCCAATGCCCACGCGGTCGCTGGTGCCGGCGGCTTCCTCCTGGGCTTGCAGGCCACCTTGGCCTCGGCAAAAGACGCTGGCACGGTCGAGGCCTACACCGACGATTCGGTCACGCTTCCGGACGGCGATGTGTCGCTCATGGCCACGAGTCAAACTGCGCAAACAGCCTATGCCACGGCGGACGCAGGAGGGCTGGTCGCTGCCGGCGGCAGCAACGCCACGGCGAACTCTGGCGTCACTACGTCGGCTCTTCTGGGGACCGACACCAAGACCGACAGCAGTCGAAGAGGGGCGCTCGCGGTCGCGGCCACGGGCTTTGACACCAATACGGCCAGCGGCATCGCTGGCAGCGGCGGCGTGGTAGCGACCAATGGTACCGACGGCATCACCAACGACACCTCGACCGTGACCGCAGGCTTGGGCGGCGGCACCATCTTTGCCGGCAGCGTCGTCGTGAGCGCTATCAATAATGATACGTACGCCGCCAACGCCAACTCCGTTAGCGGCGGCGCTGTGGCCGGCGGCGGCGCCTATGCCACCGACGAGGACGTCGATGACCCAACAGCCGCGAGCCCGAACCCCAACCCAACCTCGGCAACCGCATCCATCGGCGACTCCACCACCATCACCGCGGCAGGCACGGTCACGATCGAAGCGCAGAATCAGTTTTTCGAGACCACCGCCGGCGGTGCCGAAGGAGGCGCCGGCGGAGCACTCGGCGTCGGAACTGGGTCTTCGATCTCGACCCTCGACGGCAACTCCAGCGTGACTCTGGGCAATCAAGTCACCATCACCTCCGGCACCGATCCGGTCGAGAATCCGGGCGGCATTGCGCTCATCGCTTCCAGCACTCTGGCCACAACCGACACCGTCACAATCTCAAGCGGCGGTGCGATCGCCGGCGCCAGCGTCACCTCGATCTTGAATGCGATGCTCGTTAACTCGGTTACCACCGGCAGCAATGACAGCTTCACCAGCGACGGCAACATCGGTCTGGGCACGTACACCACCGTGAACGCCCAGACCGATGCCGAGGTGAACACCTATGGCGCGGGGGGCGTGGGGACCGCCACGACCGGCTCGATAGTGACAACCACCCAGTCCGTCGCGGTGGGCCAAGGCACGACCATGATGGCTGCGGGCGACGTCAATCTCACCCCCGGAAATGAGCCGAGCGGCCTTTACAACACCGTCATGAGCGGACTCTCGAACGCTCAGAGTTATTTCTACGGGCTCGTTGGCGTGCCCCTGGCTTCGGCAACCACGAACCTGATCAGTAACGCCAGCTTGACGATCGGCGTTAATGCGGAAATCTCGAGCGGCCAGAACGTCTCGATCGGCGCTTTCCCGGGCACTCCTACCCCGACGGCTGACGGCACCGCCCACTACGACGGGGGGGACCTGTCCACGTCTGCCAGCAGCAGCACTCATGAGGAGTCAACGTCCTCCACCGTGACCGACAACGGCACCATCACGGCCGGCATCTACCACGAGCTCGATATCACGATCCCGAGCGCCACGAGTCCGGCGGGAGGCTTCAGTCCAACCATCAACATCAATCCGGATAACACGCCGTACGTGAAGTTCGCGAACACTTACGATTCGGGCTTCAATGCTCCCGCGTTCATCAACGACCCGACCATCACGCGCTCGAGCGGCAGTTGGACGAGCGATGGGTTCAAGGTGGGGGATGGGATCACCGTCGCCGGCGCTTCCAACTCCGCCAACAACGGTTCGTTCGAGATCGACGCCATCTCTGCCGATGGCCTGACGCTCTATCTCAAGTCAGTGTCGGCCAACTTCGTCGCCGAAGCGGATTCCAGTGGCATCACCATCTCGGATGCCACCACCACGTCGGCAGCCGTGACTGGAAGCCCGGCCTTGCTGTTTACCCCCGCGGATTATACCGGCGACGTAGCCCAGCAATTGACTGGCAGTGTCTCGACAACGCCGGTCGGCGCCTTTGTGCTCGGCACCCTCTACGCCGCGGGTGGCGACGTGGCAGTGCACGCCGGCAGCCTGTCGGGATCGGGTAAGATCACGGCCTACGGCGGGCCATCGATCACGGTTACCAACAACAGTCCCGACTATCTGGTGATTGCCGGCGTTAGCATCCCGGACATCCCCGGCGGCCTGGTGAGCTTTACCGGCAGCGCGGCAGCGTCCAGCGACAGAAGCTTGGTCATCGACCAATCCGGCGCGAACACCAGCCCCACGGTCACCATCACCGAAAACTTTGAGGGCTCGGTTGGCACGAACACCGGCAATTATGGGCCCGCGCTCTTCATCTCCGGTCCGGTCGAGAATCTGGGGGGCGTGGTCAATATCACCAATAAGTCCGGTTCGCTCGGGCAAGCGGGCACCATCTTTGGCGAGCAAGTGAACATCTCGGTGCCCAACGGCATTTACGTCGTCCCCCCTCCGGCGTCAGGCGTGTACTTCGCCGGCGGCAACCCGGTATCGGAGTGGCAGAACGTAATGATTTTCCCGGGCGGCAACCCGAGCGACTCCTCTGTCGCCGGCAGCGACGACCTCGGCCCCAACCCGGACCTGGCGGTCTCCTATGTCGCTAACGCCGAATATAACGACGGCCAGACCACGGATCCTCTCGGCGAGACCATCGCCGGCAACTACACCACTGCCCAGAGCCTCACGCAAGCCATTATCGGCACGGCCGGCTCCCAGTGGCCGGACAATCAGAGTTACGTCTATTTCGGCGACTCCGTCCCCTACGCCACGGCGGGTGACGACACATCGGGAACCGCCTCGAACCTGACCACGCTTGACAGCGGCGGCACCATCTCGGGCACTGACCAGATCGGCAACGGGAGCAATCACGGCTACTTCCCGCTCATTCCCGTCGAACCGCTTTCGGAGAGCTTCACATCCTATAATTCCGCGACTCTGACGGGCAGCGAGAACTCGTCGGTCGTGGTGCGCCAGATCGTGATCGATGCCAATACGCTCGACATCGATGGGCAGATCACGGCCGGGCAATCGACCAACTGGTCCCTCGATCTACCGGCTTCGCTCACGGCGTCGTTCCAGGAAACTCCCGGCCCGTCCGGCCAGGTCGTGACCGGGGGCATCATTTCGTACGATCGGTCCGCCTACGCCAATCACAATGTCGCCAGCCCCATTTTCAACATACCGGTTTCCACGCTCTCACCCGGCGATTCTCAAATCACCGCCACGTTTAACGCCCTGACCAACCAGATCACCGTCGACAACGTGAGCGCATCGTCCGGTGGTGGCGCCGTCACCCTGGACGGGGCAATCATCAGCACCAACACACTCGGCAACATCCACGTCGACGGCGGCCTCGGCCAGGTCATCGTCAACAATCAAACCGGCATCCCGCTCGTGGTCCAGCAAATCTACACGGGGAGTAATTCCCAGACCACGACCGTGCAGAGCACAGTTGATATCACCGACACCAATCAGACTTCCAACCCGCAGACGCTCTACATCTACCAGCCGGGCCAGCCGATCGACGTGTACCAGGGGGCAGCCGGCGCGACCCTCGGAACGGGGATCGCAAGCTCCACCATCACGGGAACGTCAACCGCCTACCAACCCGAGACCGGCTTGCGCTGGCAGTGGGAAGAACAGGCATCCCTGGGTCGCAAAATCAACTACAACTCGCAGGTTGGCAATAGTTCCTTCAACATTACCAATTGGGCCTGGACTTCCGGAACGGCGAGCAACCCGTGGCAGTTTATCGATCCGGCCACCGGCAACGTCTACCATGATCCGACCACCGGACTGAACGTGCCGGTCGGCGAGCTCGCCCTCACGGGCGAGCTCTTTAATAACGCAGACGGCGGCACCTTCACCCTCACCGTCGATGTGAACGGCACGTCCGAGACCACCACCGCCATCAACTCGAGCGCCACTGCCGGCGACCTGGAAACCGCGCTCAATAACCTGACGGGTGTGACCGCGACGGTCACTGGCAACGGCATGGAGCACGATCCGTGGATCATCAGCGGCACGGGTTTCAGCGCCCTTTCTGTTTTGGACTCCCTCAAGGGCCCGGGCGCCAAGAGCACCCTGACCACCGGGGTCAGCGAGCTCGATAACAACGCCACCGGCGGCACGTTCACGATCTCGGCCACCGTGAACGGCAACGCCGAGACCACAACCCCCCTCAATTTCCGCGCGAACGCCTTCGCGTTGGAATCGGCCCTGGACACCCTGCCGGGTGTGACGGCGACTGTCCTTGGCCAGGGCTCGGCGACCAATCCGTGGATCATCACCGGCACTGGTTTTACCGCCCTGTCTGTAAATGACTCGCTTACCGGCACCGGCGCCAAAAGCACCCTGACCGGCGAATTTGTCGACTTCTCCGAATCGATCACGGGGTCTTCGGCGTACGGTTTTACATGGGACATTGATTATCACCACGGCGGCGACGGAAACACGAACTTTGGATTCGCCAATCAGAACGGGCCAGGCGACCCCAACTATTCCGCGAGCGATTCCACCTATCACTCCGATGACGGCGGCTCCGATTGGTATTATCGATATGTGGACTCCGCCACGCTGACCCTGACGAGCTCGGTCAAGGCAGACAACCCGATCGCGGTCGATTTTTCAGGACTGTCGACCGGAAATGTGACCATCACGTCCAACGCCCCCGTCATCGTCGACGGCAAGATTACCAACCCGAGCGGCAATACGACCATCACAGCCCAAGGGGGTGTGACAGAGACTGCGACCGGTTCGGTCACATCGAACAATTTGACCCTCACGGCCACCGGCGGCAGCAGCACGGTCGCGGCCGTGCCTGCCCAGGCCGTGCAGCTCTGGAACACCGCCACCGGCGGCACGTTTACCCTGTCCGTGACTGTCAACAACCAGATCGAGACGGCCGGCCCACTGCCTTACAACGTCGACGCGCCGACCCTTCAAGCGACGCTCGACACCTTGCCGGGCGTGCAGGCAAGCGTGACCGGCACGGGCACGGCAGTTGACCCGTGGCTCATCACCGGTGTGACCAGGCTCTCCACCAACGACCAAGGCCTGACCGGCGGCACCGCCACCGTGGCGCCGGTGCCTTCCGGGGCAGTCCAGCTCTGGAACACGGCCAGCGGCGGAACGTTCACCGCATCTGTGACCGCCGGCGGCACCTTGGAGACGACCGCCGCGGTCAATTTTAATGCCTGCTCGAGCGCCTTGGAGCAGGCGCTTGACCAACTGACCGGCGTGAGCGTCACCGTGACCGGCGCGGGCACCGCCGAGAGCCCGTGGGTTGTCAGCGGGCTCACCTCGGCTTTGACCACGAATGACTCCGGCTTGACGTTCCAGTCGACATTGCAAAAAGCGTCGACTGGGGCGATCGAGCTCTTCAATAACGCCACCGGCGGTACCTTCACGATCTCCGCAGTCGCCAGCGGTACGACCGAGGTGACCGGTCTCCTGGGATTTAACACCACGCCCGACGAAGTGGCGGCGGCTCTGAACGCCCTTCCCGGCGTGCAAGTCACGGTGACCGGCGGAGGCTCCGCGGTCGCCCCCTGGATCATCAGCGGCACGGGCTTTAGCTCGCTTTCCGTCAACGACGCCGCGGCCGCCACGATGATCCAGGCAGCCCCCACCGGGGCTAGCGAGCTCTTTAACAACGCCACCGGCGGCCAGTTCACGATCACCACCACTGCCGGCGGTAACAAGGAGACCACCGACCTGATCGATTTTGACGCCTCCGCGAGCGAAGTGGAGACCGCCTTGCAGACCGCCTTGAACAAGGTCCAGGGTGTGACGGCGACGGTCACTGGCAGCGGCACGACGGCCGATCCGTGGATCATCAGCGGCACTGGTATTCGCGCTCTGACTGTCAAAGACTCGCTCACCCCTTCCACCGCCAAGAGTACCCTGACAGCCGTTCCCTCCGGCGCCCAGCAGATATCCGCAAGCGGCAACGGGGCGTTCATCATTCAAATGGCCGTGGGTGGGCAGGTCGCGTCGGCAAGCCTTCCAACCAATGCCACAGCCGCCCAGGTTCAGGCAGCGCTCGATGCCATGGACTCGAGTGTCCAAGCGACCGTGACTGGCGAGGGCACCACGGCCGATCCGTGGCTCATCAGCGGCCCTGGCGTATCCCCGATTAGCGCAATTCCCTTTGGGCTCACTGGTGGCAGCGGCACGCTCCAAGCGGTACCGCCGAGCGCGAAGCAGCTCTTTAACAATGCGGGCGGCGGCACCTTCCAGATCACCGCCACCGTGGGCGGCGCGGCCGAATCCGCGACGCTTGCCTACAACGCGAGCGCCGCCAACATTGCAAGCGCCCTGCCGGGCGTGACCGTGACCGGCCTGGGCACCGCCGCCGACCCTTGGCTCTTGAGCGGTGCCGGCGCGATCACCGTCAACGATTCCGGCCTGACCGGCAGCAGCACAGTCCAATCGGTTGGCTTCCTGCCCCAGGAGCTGTGGAACGACGCCACCGGCGGCACGTTCACGATCTCGGCGAACGTCAACGGCGCCACGGAGACCACCGTCTCCCTTCCTTACAATGCAACCGCCAGCGTCGTGCAGGCGGCACTCAAACCGCTGGCCGGCGTGAGTGTCACCGTGCTCGGCACGGGTACCACGAGCGACCCCTGGGTCATCATCGGCACCGGCATCAGCTCGCTCTCGACAACCGACTCACTCTCCGGCGGCAGCAGCACAGCACAGGCGGTTCCCGCCACCGCGCAAGACCTGTGGAACACGGCAACGGGCGGCGATTTCACGATCCAGATGACCGTCGCAGGCCAGGTGCGCACGGCCACCCTCGCCCACAACGCCAGCGCCGCGCTGGTGCAGGCTGCCTTGAACGCCACCGACCCCAGCGTCCAGGCCACCGTGACCGGCAAGGGCAACACCGCCGACCCGTGGCTCATTAGCGGCACGGGCGTCACGGCGATTACCTTGGTCCCCTTCGGCCTTGTGGATGGCAGGAGCCAGCAGCGAAACGCTCAGCCGAATTCCCAGCTCCTGTGGAACACCGCCACCGGCGGAACTTTTGAGGCGACGATTGTTGAGAAGAGCGGACCCGGAAGCTCCAGCTTAACAACGGTACCAATTCCCTACGATGCCCTCCCCGGCGCTGTGGCAACTGCAATGAACAAGGCCTTTTCGGCAAACGTGACCGTGACCGGTTCGGGCACCCCCACCGACCCGTGGGTCATCACCGGACTCGAGTCGCCTTTGAGCACCAACGACTCCGGCCTGGCGGGCGGCATCCTCGGCAGCGCCAGCCAGCCACTCGACGCGCAGTTAACCGGTGGCGGCGTTCTCAACGCAACCGCCGGAAACCAAGGCATCTACCTCAATCTCGACTCCGGCGCGGCGATCGCTCAGGTGGAAGCCGGTAGTTCCAGCGGCGGTTTTGGCAATGTGGTCATAAGCGCCACCGGCGACATCGTGCCATCAACGTCGGGTCCGGGCGGCATCACCGGCAACAACATCACGCTCACGAGCACAGCCGGGGGCGTCGGCACGCAATTGGCCCCGATCAAGATCAGCGCGAACGGCACGCCGCAGGCAGGCGGCGGCACCGTGCCCGGCGTCGTCAATGTCAGCGCCTTGAACGACATCGGCCTCCAACAAAGCTCGGGCGACCTTGTTGTGGGCAGCATCTCGTCGTCCAGCGGGAACGTCTACGTCAACGTCACGAACGGAGGTCTATTTGACTCCTCCGCCTTGACTCCCGCCTCGGTGCTCAACGATGCGCAGATCGAGCAGGTCTGGAACAACCTCCAACTGTTGAACCTGTCCTATACCACCAGCGCCAATCCCACGGTCGCTGCCTTCGAGAACCAGGTCGACTTCAATTACCTCCAGTACTTTGAGCTGCTCGAGAACGGCACGGTGCAGAACGGCGTCTTTAGCTTGAACCCGACACAGGCATCCCTGCAACTGTTCAGCCCGCAGACATCCGCCTCTCTGGAGGCAAATGGTCAAGACGGTAGCGACCCCTGCCCCGAACAGATCGAGACCTATGCCGCCGATTTGTATCAGAGCACTGTGGCCTTCTTGAATGCTAACGTTGCGAACTGGCAGACGTCGCCCGATTTTCAGTTCAGCACCCAAACCGCAAGCACCACCGTAGCCAGCGCTGTTGTCACCGGCTTGAATACCGCCGGCCTTTTGGACGGGATGTCCGTGACCGGAGACGGCATCCCCTCCGGCACGACGATCATGGGTATTGGTTCCGGCCAGGTCACCCTGAGCGCGCAGGTCGAGCTGACCGCGAGCGGAGATACGTCAAACTTGACGACGCTGACATTCAGCGGTTTCAACGCCGCGTACTCGTACGTCGCGACCGACGCCCAGGTGGCCTACCGCACGCAAAACTCGGTCTGGACCCAGCAAGAGCTGGAATATGCGGTCGATGCAACGGGCCTGGCACCGATTGCCGGCACACTGGTCGGTGCAACCACGCCCAACATTTCAGGGCGCAATGTGACACTCAAGGTCAGCGGCAGCATTGGCCAACTGGCATCGCCGGTCGATGTGACCATTCTCGACATGCAAAATGGCGCACTCTCTGACACCCAGAAAGCAGCCCTGCTCGTGGCTACGACCCCGGGCTCTGTGCTCTTGAACGGCACGATCGGGCAAGGAGGCACCGCCGTAACTGTGCCGTTGAACCAGCAGCCGACGGGCTTTATTCTGACGGGCGTCCACTTGATCCAGACGGCGCCGCTGTTTGTCGCCTCGAGCGGCACGTTCAACGCGACGGCCGGCGCGAGCATTTACTTGCAAAGCACGGCCCCCGATCTGAACATCGGCCAGGTGCAAGCCAACGGTGGTGATGCGAGTATCACGGCACCCGAGAACATAGAGAGCGCCGGAACTTCCAGCCCGCAGATCAAGACGACCGGCAATCTGACCCTTCTGGCCGGCACCGGCGATCTGGGCACCCCGGCCACTTCCCAGAATCTCAGTGTGCCGTTGGTCATCGATGTAGAAGGCACGCTCGAGGGGGCGGCCGCGGGGCTAGACATCTACCTCCAGCAGACAGGAGGAGATCTGAACTTCGACCGCCTGGTCGCCGGCGGCGCTATCGAGGTCACGGACTCTGCCGGCGGTCTCTACCAAGAGACCCCTGACCTCCCGGTGGTCGGCACCTCGTTTGTGTTCGACGTGAGCGGTGCGGTCGACGAACCCGCCGGAGTCAATGGGTCCGGGTCCACCGCCGCTGGGCTCGAGATCCAGTTGAGCGCGCCCGCCGAGCTTGCGGGTATCGCGAGCGGCAGCATCAATATCGACAGCGTTGGCACCCCTACCGAGGGCGCTCTACGCTGGCCGAGCTTGGATCGCCCTTGGGCACGATCGCCGGCCTGACATCGACGAGCGGCGACGTCACCGTCCAGTCTGCCCTCTCGATCCTTGACGGCATCAACGGCCCGTCCGGTTTCCACTACGACGACATTTCTGCCAACAACATCACGCTGACCACAGGGGGAACCACGGGCAGCGCCATCGGGGCCGCTGGTGCCGGTCTTTATATCGATTCCGGCTATTCGGCCCCTGGAATGCTCACGGCCACGTCCAACGAAGCCGCCTACATCGTCCAATCAAGCGGCGACTTGACGCTCAACCAGGTGAACGTCACGAGCTATGGCACTGCCTACCTCACGGCACTCTCGGGGAGCATTGTCAACGGCATCGCACCACCCGCGCAGGGACCACCGACGCCGAACATCGTCGCCGAATACGCCGACCTGACGGCGGGCGAGAGCGTCGGGCTGCTGAATACGGAGGTCAGCTACGTCGAGGGAAGTGCCGGCAGCAGCTCGTCTGACTCCTTCACGATCAGCAACACGGGACCAGCCGTGGTCGGCGGAGTCACCACCAATCCAATCGCCGTCCAGGCCGGGGGCACCGTCACGATTGGTGCGCACAGCCCACTCACCATCACCCAGAACGTGATCTCCAACCAGGACATCTACCTCACTGGCGATCACGACCCCGGCGAGGTCAGCAACCTGACTATCGAGCCCGGCGTGCTCGTATGGTCCCAGGGCGTCTTCAGCAACGGGGTCTTGCAGTCCGGCGGCAACGTGTTTATCGACGGCGGCGACAGCGTCTACATCGACGGCAACCCCACCTCGCACCCGGCTCCGCTTGACGAGCCGTATAACGCCACCATCCTGGCGGCGAGCTCGATCACCATCCAGGACGATTTTACGCCGGGCGGCCCCAATCCCGGAAACTCTGGCACATCGCTGACGATTGCCATCGACGGCGTCGTGAGTGCGCCACAGGTCCAGATCAACGGTAGCAATGGCGGCGACACCTTCGACCTCCAGGGCACCCTCGACGGCAAGGTGTCCTTGCAGGGCGGCTCCGGCAACGACTCCATCAACGTGAGCCCCGGCGCCATCCAGGGCAGTTTGAACATCGACGCCGCCGGCGGCAGCGACAACCGCCTGATCGTGAGCGACTCGGGCAACTCCACCACGAGCCGGAACATCACTGTTACGAGCAATAGCATTACCGGAATCGGGCCAGGTCCGATCAACTATTCCGCCACGAGCGGCAGCTTCAACGACTCGGGCGGCAACGACGGCATCTTGATCACCAGCAGTTCGAGCGAACCAGCGACCTTCGACATCCAGAGCACCCTGGCCGGCAGCACGACGCAGATCCAAAGCGGCGGGGGTGTGGACACGTTTAACGTCGGCAGCGACGCGCCGACTGCCGGCGGCGTTGCCGCTGGCATCAAGGGTCTCTTGACGGTGGCTGGAAGCGATGCCGGCACGCTCAATGTCGACGACACCGGCGATACCCATTCGGCAACCGTGACCCTGACGGCCACTCACATCGCCGGTCTGGGCATCGGGTCGCAGGGCATCAACTACATCGGCTTGAAGTTCTTGAACCTCCACCAGGGCGGCGGCGGCGACACGCTCAACATAGAGAGCACGGCCGCCGGCACGACATCGACGCTCCAGCCGTCCTCCGGCAGACCCAACACCTTCAATATCGGTAGCAAAGCTCCGGCAACCGGCGGCATCGTGGACAACATCCAGGGACCGCTCGTGATCGAAGGCGCCGGCCCTGACACATTGAACGTAGACGATTCCGGCAGCACGATCTCCAAGACCGGGACGCTGACCTCCTCGACGATCACGGGACTCGGGATGGGATCGAGCATCAGCTTCAGCGGCACAAGCTCGGTCAACCTCACCCTGGGCAGCGGCCCGAACAACCATTTGAACATCCAGAGCACGGCCAGCGGCGTCAGCACGACCGTGTCCGGATCGTCCGGAACCGACACCTTCTACGTCGGCAACCAGGCGAACAATGGCGCCCACGATGGCGGCGTCCTGAACACCATCCAGGGACCATTAGCAATCCGCGGCAGCGCGAGCGGCAGCGACACGGCCGACCTGGACGATACGGGCGACGCCAACCCCGCGGCGGCGACCGTAACCGCAACCAAGGTCACCGGCCTGGGCATGGGGCAGGGCGTTGCCTACAGCGGCTTGAAATCCTTGAACCTTTACCTGGGCGGCGGCGGCGACACGCTGAACATCCAGAGCACGGCCGCCGGTACGACCTCGACCCTGCAGTCGCTCTCCGGCAGTCAGAATACCTTCAATGTCGGCAGCAACGCTCCGGGAATGGGCGGCGACCTCGATCATATTCAGGGTGGGCTGGTAATCGACGCCACCGGTGCTGATTCCCTGAACGTGGACGACTCCGGCGACACGATGCCCCGAACCGGTACGCTCACCGAATCGACGATCACCGGGCTCGGTATGGGGCCAGACGGCATCACCTATAGTCGGCTGGCGGTGCTGAAACTCACGCTGGGCTCGGGCGTCAACCAATTCACAGTCGACGTTGCCAGCGCGAACGATCTTCCTCCCACCACGACAATCGATGGCGGGCCATCGCAAAGCAGCACAATCACGGCCGCATGGTCGGGCGACGCGAATGGCACCTTCAATCTGGCGGAGTTCGGAAGGACGTCGATCCAGATCGCCGGCAACTTGAACGGCACGATCACGGGCGGACCGACCAGCAACGCGGCGATGGTTTCGATCGACGGGTCAGTCACCACCACGGGCAGCTTGGTCGCCGGCACGATCGGCACGATGACAGTCGGCAAGGACATCGCCGGTCTCGTGCAGTCGGCGAGCACCATCGGGTCGCTCACGGTCGGGTCGCCGTCCTATCCGGGCTCAGTCGCGAGTACCGCACTCATCTCCTCCGTTGGAAACATGGGCTCGGTCGTGGTCTACGGCAACGTCGCGGGCCGGGTTACGGCAGGCAACAGCTTCGAGACGCCTCCCAAGAAATCCGGTGGTCCGCAGCCGGTCCCGATCATTGCCCCTGCGAATATCGGCACAGTTTCGGTGTACGGCGATGTCTCCGGCACGGTCATGGCCAGTGAAGATATCGGCTCGGTGACGATCGGATCGCCGGCTTCCAAAGGCTCGGTCGCCTCGACGGGCCTCGTTCAGGCCGGTCAAGACCTCAACTCCGCGCTGGTCTATGGGAACATCGCCGGCATCGTGCAGGCAGAAGGCACGATCGGCACCTTGAGCGTAGATGGGTCGGTGGTCCCGACTCTGGCGGTGCTCGTACCAGCCACGGTCACAGCCGGCATCGTCAGGGCGAGCGATATCGGCATCCTCACGGTAGGCGGCGCGATGGCGGGCCTGACCACGGTTTCAGGCAATCTTGATACGATGTCCGTCGGCCAGGATCTGGCTGGCCTCGTCAGTGTCGGCCAGACGCTCGGTCAATTGACGGTGATGGGAGGAACTCCGGGGAGAATCGTCGCCAAGACGATTGGCACCGTGGGTACCTACGGCGGCTATGGCCCCGTGGTCGCCCAGATCAACGAAAACGGAGTCGAGCGCCAGGTCGAAGCCGCCGTACCCCAGTCTCCCTACCCGCTGGCGAGGCCACTCTACTCGTACCCGACGTCGGCAGCGTCGCTTGGATCCCCAGCCAGCGTGAACTTCGAGTACTTCTATGAAGGTCTCGCTTCAAACAGCGGCACGCTCCCAAATCCACAACTGACGATGCGAGTCTCCAATAACAGCGACAATACCAGCCCCGATCAATTTGACCTGAGCCTGGTCACATGGAGCGATAACGCCGGGTTCAACCTGGCGCGGCTCGACGTCAGTGCCAGCATCAACCACGGTGTCTCGGGTATTCGCAACGTCGATGTCGAAGGGAGTCTCCTCAACAGCGTGACTCAGGCGGCGCAGTCGTTCTTCAATCTTTCAACCGCCCAGGGCGGTGTCCGGCTGCCCCAAGACACCCTGGCCGGCGTGGAAGTACGCGACAACGCACAGGCGGGTGACGTGACGGCGAAGAGCGTTCAAGGCATCGCATTTGGCTCACTAAAAATCGGTAACACGACGCTAACAGGAGCAGCCTCGACTCCAGCGAATGCGTCACAACTTCTGACCCCGGGCACGGCGATCGTCCAGGCCGGGGCGGTCAGTTCCCAGGATCGGGAGACGTTCCGGGTACCGGTCGACAACGAGAAGGGAGAGGCGGTGGCCTTCTTCCTCGACGACAGCAGGCTGGGCATCCTCGACAGCAATTCCGTCGACTTTGTCGACGAAGCGAACACCGTCTCCACGGGCAGCCCGCGAGGCACGGTGACGGCCCTGGTAACCGTTAACGGGCCTTCTCTATCGAGCACCAGTTCCTCATTCATCCAGTCGGTCGCCCTGGCCGGCGATGGAGGATCGTTCTCGACTGCGCAGACGATTCTCTCGGCGATCACCAGCACGGGACCGCTGGGTGATCTGACGTTGCAGTCAACTCGCGGCCTGATCGCCAATGTGACGGCTCCCAGTATCGTAGGCAGCGTCTACGCGAACGGTCCTATCACGGGGACGATCCAAACGACCGGCGTCTGGACCAACATGACGACCGGACAAACTTCGTCGATACCCGCCGACTTCGGTCGCGTGGATGCCGCCGGCGGCGAAATCTACGGCGACACCACAGTGACCAGCGCACCCGGTGCGGGGATCTCTGGCCAAATTATCAGCCGAGGTAATCTGATCAGCCAGATCGACTCGGGCGGTGCGATTAGCGGGATGATCGCGTCCCAGGGCGACATCGGCGGAATCCTACTCGGTGCGGCGGGCAAGTTTGTCCGCTACGGCGGCATCCAAACGAATGGCTCGCTGAGCGGGCAGGTCGTCGCCCTTGGGAACGTCTTTGGCGATATCAGCGTGACTGGTAACTTGACAGGTCGCATCGCCGCGAATGGTCGCTCCTTCCCGCTACTGGGCACGAGGGGCATTTTGGGGAACATCAACGTCGGCGGTTCCATCGGTTCGACGTCGACTAGCGCCGCCATCATCTCTCGTGGGGAGATCGGCGATTCCACGTTGGGAACTGGCGTGAGGATGACCAGTAAGGGGGCGATTTACGGCATCCTCGCCGCCGAAGGCCCGATCACTCTCGTCAGTCCCGGAAGTCTGTCGTCGGCCTACATTTTCGCTAATGTTCCCGATTCCCCGGGCAACCCCGATGCCGCCGCAATCGACGCGATATTCGAGAGCCAGAACGGACAGCCGATCACGGCCTTCGACTCGACGATGCCTGGTGACCTGGCGAACCTTGAACGAATTCTCGCCGACTTGGCCCAGTTGCAAGTCCAGAAGAACAAATCGGACCAAAACATCCTCAGCGACTGAGACTTCCGTCGAAACACGTCGAGCGTAGGTGGCGGCTCCCCCCGCCGATCCTCGGCACTCGCCGGGCCCGACTGGAGCACACCTGAATTTTTGTTGGAAATTCTCGGCCCGCGCGGCCGCCTGCGCAGCTCATACCTTAGAGGCGAGGCGCGGGCCGCGATGGCCGCCGCCGTCACCGACCGACACAGACGGCACCCGTCCAGGGACCGTCGACCAACGCGAAACTCCTCCTGCAACCGCTCGCAGCGGCCGAGGATGTGCTGCGCCCTGCGCAGAGAAGCCATCGACGTAAACGCTCCGAGATCCATCCGAGTCGTACTTACCCAGAGGATACTTCCCATGCCCCCTCGTTCTTGGATCCGCAAGGAATTCACACTCAGCTCAGAAGCGTCGTCCACCCGAGCACATACCCGCTCACTGCGCACGTCGTCGACTCCACCCGAGCCTGTCGGCCCTCGAAGTCCGCACGTTGCTGACTCATTACAGCGCACCGTGCGTTTCGGCCCTCATCGCCGACATCAACCTGGCCAACGCCGCGGGCGGTACGAACACGATTAGCCTGACCGCCCCCATCTCGTCCCCCTATACCTTGACCACCGTGGACAACACCACCGACGGCGCGACCGGCCTCCCCGTGATCGCCGCCGGTAGCACCCTCATCATCAATGGCGGCGGCGACGTGCTCGAGCGGAGCACCGACCCGGCGACGCCCGCATTCCGCCTCTTCGACGTCGCCGCGGGAGCCGCCCTGACCTTGCAATGGCTGACGATCCAGGACGGCCTGGCGTCCGGCGCCGGCGTGTCGGCCCAGGGCGGGGCGATCTATAGCCACGGGGTCCTGACCCTGGACACGGTCACCCTCCAGAACAACACGGCCTAGGGCAGCGCCGGTCGATCTGGCGGTGCCGGCTCCCCCGGCACCGACGGCGCCGCCGCCTCAGGCGGTGGCATCTACGTCGCCGCCGGGAGTCTAACACTGACCGATTCCGCACTGACCAACGACTCTGCGGTGGGCGGCGCCGGCGGCGCAGCCGGCTCAGGCTCGTACGCCGGGTTCGGCGGCGGCGCCCAAGGCGGTGCCATCTACGTCGCCGGTGGGGATGTCACGCTCACCGACTCCACCTTTTCGCACGACTCCGTGACGGGCGGTGCCGGCGGCCAGGGCGGCATCTCGGCATACTACGGCCGCGGCGGCAGCGGCCAAGGCGGTGCGCTCTGCGTCGCCGCCGGGAGCGTCACGCTCACGAGCGCCACCCTTTCGAACGACTCCGCACTGGGTGGCGCCGCCGGTGCCGGCGCTCCCGACAGCCCCGGCGGCGGCGCCAACGGCGGTGGTCTCGCCGTGAGCAGTGGAACAGTCTCACTCGATAGCTCCACCCTCGCCAACGACACCGCGCAGGCCGGCGCGGCGGCACCCTACGCGGCGACCGGTGTCGCGGAAGGGGGCGGCCTGTCCAACGGCGTCTTCCAGCCCAATGTTCTTAACGTTTTTACTCCCGGCGGCACCGTGACGCTCTCCAACTGCACCGTCAGCGGAAACTCCGCCACCGGCCTCGGCTCCGGCGGCGGCCTGTTCAATTACTGCGCCACGGCGACGCTGACCAACTGCACTGTCAGCGGCAACTCCGCCATCGACGGCGGCGGCCTGGACAGCGTGAGCGAACTTGAAGCCCCCGCTGCCACGGTGAAGTTGTCCAACTGCACCATCAGCGGCAACTCCGTCACCGCGATTTTGTCGAGCTCCACCCTCAACCTCGACAGCTTCTTCGACGGACATCCCAGCAGCAACATATTCGTCGGAGGCGGCGGGCTGTACGATTACGCCGCGGAAACACTGACCAACTGCACCATCAGCGGAAACTCCGCCACGGCGACGGGGATCAACAGCAATTTCTCCTACTACTACAGCTACGGTGGCGGTCTGTCGATTGGAAGCAAGCAGAGCGCAGGTGCCCGCATGGAAAGCCGCGACCCTGACCAACTGCACCGTCAGCGACAACACCGCCACCGACGGCGGCGGACTGTTCATCGGCAACGTTCGTAATTATGCCAGGGACTACAGCACGGCGACGCTGACCAACTGCACCGTCAGCGGAAACTCCGCCAGCGACGACGGCGGCGGACTGGACATCGCCTATGGCCTCACCCCGGGCACCGTCGATGGCACGGCGACGCTGACGAGCTGCACCGTCAGCGGAAACTCCGCCACTTCCTCCGGCGGCGGCCTGTACATCGGTGGCGCCGGCCTCGCAAGCGGAGCCGGTACAGCCACGCTGACCAACTGCACCGTCAGCGGCAACTCCGGCGCCGGCCTGTATCTCGGTCCCGGCGAAAGCCCAGGCGTTGCGAACCTCTCGAACACGATCGTCGCTGCCCAGACCTCCGGTGCAGACATCGGCAGTCATGGTATAGACTCCCTCTCGGGCAACAACAACCTGATCGGCGACGGCAGCGGGCAGATCTACGGCACCGGCAACCTGCTGGGCAGCGTCGCGAACCCCATCAACCCGCTGCTCGCCCCGCTGGGCAACTATGGCGGGCCGGCCCCGACCATGGCGCTCTTACCGGGCAGCCCGGCCTTGGGCAAGGCACTGATCGTCAACTACCCGGGTACGACCACGCAAATTAAAACCGACGAACGCGGCATGCCGCTCGATTCACCCAAGCCCGACATCGGCGCCTTCCAGAGCCAGGGGTTCACCCTCACGGCGGCGAGCGGCAGCACGCCGCAAGTCGCTCTACCGGGCACACCCTTCACCCTGCCCCTGGCGCTCACCGTCACGGCCAACAACCCTGCTGAGCCCGTGGCCGCCGGCGTCATCACCTGGAGCGCTCCATCAACCGGCCCCTCCGCCGTTCTCTCCAGCACAACATCCACCATCGGGGCAGGCGGCGTCGCCTCGGTCACGGCAACGGCCGGCAGCACACTCGGCAGTTACCTCGTCACGGCTTCAGCCAGGGGCGTCGCTACGCCGGCATCCTTCGAATTGACAAACACGCTGCAACTCGCCGTCACCTAAATCCCCCAGGTCTCGCCCAACCCGCGCAATTTGGATGTTGCTTCCATCGACGTCACCTTCGACCAGCCGATCAACACGAGTAGCCTTCCGGCAAGCGCGCTCAGCCTGACGGACAATGGCGGCGCCAACCTGATCAACAGCGGGGTGACGCTCTGCCTTGTCGCCGGCTCGACCTACGCGTTGAGCGGGCTCTCCGGGCTGACCACGGCGCAGGGGTCCTACGTCCTCACCGTGAACGTCGCTGTCATCACCGGCCAGAACGGAATGACTGGCAGCGGATCGGTTTCGACTTCGTGGCTGATGGACACAACGCCGCCCATAAGCACGGTCAGTCCGCTCCCAGCGCGCGGCACGAGCCTGACGTTTGCGGTCTCGGTCACTGGCTCGGACGCCGGCTCGCCACCCTCCGGCGTGAAGTCGTACAGTATCTACTCAAGCACCAACGGCGGAGCCTGGTCGCTCTGGACCACAGTCCCGGCCTCGAGCCCAACGGCGACGTTCACAGGCCAGAGCAACACGACCTATGCCTTCTACAGCACGGCGACCGACAGCGCCGGAAATATCCAGGCCTTTAGCCCACATATTGAAGCCAGCACCTATCTGCCCGACCTGATCCCGCCGGTGACCGTGGTCGACGGTACGACGGGCACCAACCCGAGCACGGTGAACACTGCGACCGGCACGTTCACGCTCAACCTCACGGGGAGCGATCCCGGCGGTGGTGTCCTGACCTACTTCGAGGTCTACGTCTCAGTCGATTCCAGCCCGTTTAACCTGGTTGGACCAGCGATTCCCGCCGGCCCGGCAAATAACGCGGGGATTGTCCAGGCGACGATTCCCTACCAGGGTCTCACCGACGGCCGCGCGCACCATTACTCATTCTACAGCATCGGGCTCGACAGCGCCGGCAATGTGCAGGCTGCCCCGTCCACCGCCAATCTGACCCTCACAGAAACGTTCGCGAAAGCGACACCATCGCAGCTTCAGACGACGGCCCTTGTCGTCGAAGACAACGCCGTCGAGCGGTCATTTATCCGTTACCTGCAAGTCGAATTCAACGAGTCAGACACCCAGTCCGGCGGCGTGCTCACCCAGATCGTCAATTCACTCAAGACAGCATCACCCGAGATCGAGCTCTACCAGTACGACCTGAACGACGACGCCTCGAGCAAGGCGGCCGTTTCGCTCTCAGGCGTTAACGTCGAGGTCATCGACCACGCGATCGAGCTCGACTTCGGTGCGAACGGCTTGGGCGGCAGCCCCACCACGACGGCCGCCGACGGCTATTACGAGCTCGACATCCAGCTCCCGAGTGGCACGACCGCGGTGCACCACTTCGACCGGCTGCTTGGCGATGTGACGGGTGATGGAACGGTAGACAACAACGACCTCAACGAAATCGCCGCCGAAATCAACCTATCAAACCCGACAGGGTTCGCGCCCTTGGGCGCCGACGTGACCGGCACCGGCACAGTCTCAGCGCTCGACCTGACGCTTGCAACCCGGTCCAAGGGCCACAAGCTCGCCACGGGGCTGCCCTTGGGTTAAGGCGCCGGCCGAATATCATAGTCGGCCCTCGCTCCGCGAAGGCATGTTCCCTCGCGGAGCGATGGCCGACCATTCGGGAAAGCGATTCCCGGCCGGTTCCTGTACGAGACCCGGGTGGGTGGCACGTGTCACTGGCTTCTCGCCAGTGCTCCGGTGTAGCAGGCACACGCCGTGTGCCGTCCGTCGAAGCTTCCGGCTGGCCCTCACTGGCTCGACTCATGCACCCGCGAAAAGCACCGTGAATTGAGTAGGTTAGGCTTTAGCCTGACTTCTGTGCCCAAGCCGTTGCCGTCCGCACAGCCTTTTCCGCGGCTTCACACAGTCAACGATCGCTGAAACCGGCTGCCCCGTCCCCGCGCTCTGCTATCCCTTCGTTACCTTGGTTTGCTTATGTTCAAGTTTCTTATTTGCATTATCAAACCATCTGTTACCTTGGCTTCCTCATGTTCCAGACTCAGACCAGTGACCTGCATCGAACCCCGGCGCAACGACAGTCAGCAGCCGTTTGACCTTCGACCGTGCCGCCCGACAAATCCCGCGGCTCATCAAGAACCGCGTGGCAAAGACTCCTGTCGACCGCGCTAAGGTCCTACCGCCGCCTTCGCCTTGCGAAATCGCTCCAGTCGTGCGCTGAATTGCTTGAAAAGCGGGTGGTTTCGGTCCTTGACCTCCGCCTCGATTCGTTTCAACGCCTTCTCCTCGGACGCCACGGCCCCTTCGGCGTCCCCTGTGCGGTACTGGGCTTCAGCCAATGTGTCAAGGTGCGCCGGATTCTCGCCCTTCGACAGCTCGACGGCACGGCGCGCAGCACGGAGTGCCAGCCGTGCAACGCGGGGGTCTGGCTCGCGCTCGAGATTCGGCCTGATCACGTTCCAGAAAAAATTGTTGAGGGCGTTCGGATTGTCCTCGTTCAGCTCGAACAGCTTCGCCCCCAGCTCCAGCCCTGGCTCGATGTCGCCACCATTGCAGAGTGCCGCGAACTTGAGCCATGCGAACGTATCGGCCAGTTCCGAGTCATCTCTGGAGGCCTCGTCGATGGCGGCGACTGTGCCCTTGTAGTTGCCGGCGTTGTACAGCGGAAACACCTTTTCCCTGACGATCGTCGCCTTGCGCTCCTTGGCCTTCACCTCGAGACGCTTCTTGGTCATCTCGCTCGGGTCCCACTTACCCGCAACGATCTTCGCCAGAGGCTCATCCAGGTCCATTGGGTGGCCGATCCACGCGATCTTCTTGTCATTGACGACGAACGCAGTCGGGATGCCATTCTCCTCGGCCGCCTTCATCCACCCCTTGGCCATTGCCCCGTCGTAGGGGCCTGCTCGTTCCGGAACAGCGTCGAGCGCCACGCTATAGTCCATCTTGCCGCCAAGGGTGTCCAGGAACGGCTTGACCTGCTTCGTATCCCGCTCCCAGACGTCTACGCCGATGAACCGGACGCCCTTGTCTTTGTATCGATGCGCCAGCTCGGTCAAATGGGGAATGCTCTCGCGGCAGGGGCCACACCACGTAGCCCAGAATTCGACAACATACGTCTTGCCGGGCTCAAACTGTCCGACCTTCTCCCCCTTGATCCAGCTCGAGACGACCAGCGGCGGCGCGTCATCGCCGAGGTTCAGGATCTCTCCAGCCCAAGCAGAGAACGGCGCAAGATTCGCCGCGACCGCAGCGATGAGGCTGAAATTCAGACGCATGGCATGACCCCCAGCGCCGCGTGTTGAACGCTACCGCCCCGGCGAGCGAATCGAGGACGGCGCATCGGACGAATGTAACAGACCCACCATCATAACAAAGGGCGTGCCTACCTCCCAACAAGACGGACCAGAATACGTTCGCCATCATGCAGTTCCCATCAAGCTGAAACCCTGCTGAGCCGCTCCGCCGTCTCCGTCACTCGCTTGATCAGAAATTGAATGTGCTCCTCCCGCGTGTACAGATTCAAAAGATTGAATCTCAACCAGGTCCTCCCATCGAATCTCACCGTGGCAAACCACGCATCTCCCGACCCCACGATCTCCGCCGCGATCCGCGTCTGGAGTTCGTCGCTCCCTCCCCAGCGAGCGCATGCCACCGAGAGCTCGCCCCCCGGCAAAACCTCAAACCCGTTCTCAAGCAGCCCCGCCTCGAGCGACCGAATCAACTCGATATTCTGGGTAACCGCTCGTCTGATCGTGTCCCAGCCATGGGCTCGAATGGCCATCCAGATCCCGAGCCCACTCGATCTCCGCGAGGAAGCAATTCCCCTCCACAGCGGATAGATCTCCGGGCTGCCCGGCAAATACGATCCCGACCCAAGCCCAAAAACCCGGCGCTCGAGATCGCGATGTCGAGTCAGCAACAGCCCCGCCGCGATGGGAATAAAAAACCATTTATGCGTGTCAATCGATACGGAGTCCGCCAGTTCAAGTCCTTGAAAAAGAGGCCGTAGCGCCGGCACAAGCCGGGCGGCACCACCGTAGCACGCGTCAACATGCAACCAGAGCTTCTCTCGCCCGCAGAGATCTCCAATCTCGCCAACAGGGTCCACCGCTCCGGTGCCCGTCGTTCCAATGCTGGCCACGACGGCAAACGGAAGATGCCCCTCCTGACGAGCCGCCCGGATGTTCTCTTCGAGGCTCTCAACGTCGATGCTCCCTCGCCCGCGCCCGCGAACGCAGATCACGTTCCGCTCTCCAATTCCAATCTCTTTCGCAGCCCGCGCCACGGTGAAGTGGGTCGCCTCGGACGCAAAGATTTGCGGGGTGCTTCGAATCGCGTGGAACCCATCCGCTTCAATCTCCGGAAAAGCGTTGGCACGGGCCAGGAGCAGACCCTGCAAGATCGTGAATGCACCGCCCGGCAGGATCAATCCGCTCCAGCATTCCGGCAGCTCAAAAACTTCCCTGAAAGCACGAATCACTTCCTCTTCACAGGCCAGCGCCGCCTGCGGCACTCCTCCATCGTTGCTATTGAGAGCCGAGATCAGGTGGTCTGCAACCGCGCCACCTGGAAGCGGCGAAGAGTTCACGAGCCCCAGGTAAAGCGGATGCGGAATCGCGATCGAATTGGGAACGACCTTCTCCCGGAAATCCTCCAGAGCATGAAGAAGTCCAACGCCTTCGCTCGTCAACGTGTTTCGAAACGTCTCGATCAGCGATTTGAAGTCGATCCCCGGATCGACTTTCCGGGTCTCGAGCTTCTCGTAAATCTCGACAAACAATCGCGCCGCCTCTTCCGAGGCGCGTTCCAGGTCCTGCTTCATCGCTCGATTGTGCTCAACGTCGGGAACCGGGTCTAGATCCTCATGTTCGATTAGCGGCCGAGCGCGACCAAGAGCGTCTCTTGGTCTCTTCCCGACCGGATGTGCAAAACCATCGCTTCATTCTCTCGCCCCAGTGAAGAGCCATGCCCGATCCAGTCCTGTTCGTTGTCTCGATCGATCGATGAAGCTCAAACCGGCCCATTCAACGTCGAAGGGTTGCCTTATACTCGCCAGCGAGGCTACGGGCTAATAACCGGCTTGGGCGATGACAGCGGCGGGGCAGCCGTTTGCGGCGAGGAAGAGGGGAATCTCGGTCGCGATATGCTCGTCGCAGCGATTTACTAGAAACTCCACATCCTCGATGACCTTGATAACAGTACCGGCTCTTTCGAGCGGCTGCGGGGCTATCCGGGGGCGGTCACAATTATGGATACAATCATGCCTTCGCTGGAAGATTGAATGGGGGGAATCCTCCTCGAAAAAACGCCTATGCATTTGCCGCTTCGCCATCGTTCGGGCCGAATTCTTGTCTGGCAGATTAAGAGCCTGATAGTCGACGGCTGTGATTCCGAACATGCGCTTGCGGGCGTTGGGGTGGACGATCCATATGTCCAACACGTCGCCGAACAGCTTGTGACCGTCGCGGAAGAAGCACGGTCGTGAAAGCATCGGGCGGCTCAACCGGTCTGCGTCATCGCCTCCGGCGCGATACTGTAATGAATCGTTCCGCATTCCTCGTCAAAATAGACGCTCGAGGCCTCTGGAAAAACGGCGATCCAAAGGTCGATGATCTCCTCTACAGCCAGGGTGCCCGCGAGGTAATCAAGAACCTCCTTCCGGAAAGCCTCTCCATTCGACGAGACGACGTCTTGAGAGACGGGCGTTTCCGGGAACAGCTCGTTATAGGCGTCGCGCAGGTCGTCCAGGTCCATCCCGCGGACTTTCTCACTAAGCTTCTTTGCAGCGTCGACGGGTGTTAATTGGGGCACAGATCGAACCCTTTCAGCCTCTGTATGCGCTCGGATCGAAAGCCCACGTCCACATTCCGTGTCCGGCCTTCGACGTCATCACGCGCGTCGCCAGCCCTCGCGAAGCTCGCCGAATGAAACCGGAACTTCGGATTGCCAACTCAAGCCGGGTTGTGCGGAGACTTGAGGATTTCCCCATACGAATGCTCCCTGGCGACAATTCTTATTCTACCGGAATACCGACCGAGCGACTATCCCATAAGGAACCGACGTCGTGAGGCGATTGCTTGTTAGCAGAGCTTTCAACATGTCTTTCGCGGGCGAACCAGGTTCACCGCAACTCGTAGAGCCCCTTTCAGCACATCGAAATCGGGGGTGTAGTAGAACCGTTTCCTCATCGCCCGGTGCACTCCTGCATTCGCAGCTCGCATCAAGTACGATCGGGTAGCTAGAGGCGATGGGTAACCTGCCCCCGCGAGCACTCTGTTCTCTCCAGGAGTCATCAGGATGTCGTCTCGTTTTCTGTCTGTGATCACAACTTCAACGACGCGACTGACTGTCGTCACTGCGATCGCTCTGACCTTCGCGACCGTTCTCGCAACGGCGGGTGATCACGGCCAGGCGAAGGACGTCGCCAAAGCGGCCGACACGAAGGACGACTCCGCCAAAAAGGGTGGAACATCACCATCACCGGCAACGCTCGGCGTGCTCCTGAACGACTCGCGAGCATTCCCCGGCTTGAACCTGATTAACCCCGGTCGCAAACAGACCTATCTGTACGACAACGAAGGCCGAATCGTTCATACCTGGAACAGTGAATACTCCAGCGGCGCGGCGGCCTACTTGCTCGATAACGGCCACCTCTTCCGTCCCGCCGAGGCTCCCAATCGCAACCGGAGTTTCCAGGGCCCAGCCGCGAGCGGCCGGTTCCAGGAATTCGACTGGGATGGCAACCTCGTCTGGGATTTCGAGTATCACAGCGAAAAGCGCATGCCACACCACGACGCGATCAAGCTCCCGAATGGCAACGCGTTGCTCATCTGCTGGGAAATGACCGATGAAAAAGAAGCCGTCGCCAGGGGCCGCCGGCCGGAAACCGTCAAGAGCTCGCACCTCCAGCCCGATTGCCTGGTCGAGCTCAAGCCCACCGGCAAGCACTCCGGCGAGATCGTCTGGGAATGGCGAAGCTGGGATCACCTGATCCAGGACGTCGACAAGACCAAGCCCGGCTTTGGCGATGTTTCCGACCATCCCGAGCTGTTCGATCTGAACTTCATGGGCGGCGACGAAGCCCCGGTCGCGATAACAAAAACGGCAGCCAAGGATGATCAGAAAAAAGCCCAATCTCCCGCGGTTCGCAAGAATCCCGACTGGATGCACGTCAACGCCGTGGCCTACAACGCCGATCTCGACCAGATCGCACTCAGCAGTCCCAACTTCTGCGAAATCTGGATCATCGACCACAGCACCACCACTGAAGAAGCAAAAGGCCACACCGGCGGGCGCACGGCAAAGGCGGCGATATCCTCTACCGCTGGGGCAACCCACGAGCCTACAAGCTTGGCACCGGCGCCGATCGTCGCCTCTTCTTCCAGCACAACATCCAGTGGATTGCCAGGGGGCTCCCAGGCGCAGGCCACTTGCTCGTCTTCAATAACGGTGGCGGTCGCAAGCCCGAAGAATACTCCTCGGTAGACGAGTTCGCTCCGCCAACGGACAAGGACGCCAATTACGTTCGGCCGCAAGGCGGACCATATGGCCCGGACGGCCCGCTTTGGAGCTACACTGCTCCAACCAAGAAGGACTTCTTTTCCTGGTTCATCTCGGGCGCCCAGCGCCTTCCCAACGGCAACACATTGATCAACGCGGGCGCCTATGGCCTCGTCTTTGAAGTGACTCCGGAAAGCGAAACCGTCTGGAAGTTCGCCAATCCGTTCAAGCCGGCAGGAGGTGGGCCGCCCAATGCGAATGCTGCACCAAAGCGCCCCGACACAGCCGCACAAAAAACCAAGACCGCCGACTCCAAGAAAGCGCAGCCTCCTGCAGGGCCAGGCCGCGGCGCCCCACGCCGGCAAGGCAACATGCTCTTTCGCGCGACGCGATACGCCCTCGACCACCCCGCGTTCGCCGGCAAGACGTTCAAGCCCGGCAAGACATTGGTCGAGATTCAGGACGAAACCGAAAAAGCATCGGCTCCCCGATGAATCGCGGCCGGCCAGCCAGCCAGCCGAGGTCGTTGGCGAACGCCGCGCGCCCCTTCCATGGAAATCCAAACAGGCCGCGGCTCAGCCTGCGCACGATGGGTGGCGACAGCGCTGGCCGCGCCAATCCGACGCAGGTAGAATGCTCAGAGTGCGGAATGAATCCCGACGGAACTTCGGGCTGAATTGATCAACTTCAGTAAGGGAAACACCCGTGGTGAGCAGCGCTCAGACCACCAGCCGGGTTCCGCCGAGAAGCTCCCTCCTCGAAAACGGCGACCATCTGACCCAGCCCGAGTTCCACCGGAGGTACTCGGCCTACCCCGAAGACGTCAAATTCGAACTTGTGGGGGGAATCGTTTACATGGCCTCGCCACTCCGTCGCTCGCATGGGCGCCGCCACTCGCAGCTCGGATCAATCTTCGAACGCTATTCCGAACAAACGCCGGGCGTCGAAGCTCTCGATAATGCGACCACCATCCTGGGCGAAGAGAGCGAGCCCCAGCCCGACCTGGCTCTGCGAATTCTATCGGAGTACGGCGGGCAATCGCGAGAAACGTCTGACGATTACGTGGAAGGTCCGCCGGAATTGGTCGCCGAAGTCGCCCACAGTACACGCGCGATCGACTTGCACCAGAAGCGCCTGGACTACCAGCAGGCGCATGTGCGCGAATACATCGTCTTGTGCATCGAGGGCCCGGAATGGATCTGGTTCCGGTTCCGTCCGCGTGGACGCATCGTGCCCGATGCCGACGGCATCTCCCGCTCACGCGTCTTTCCGGGCCTGTGGATCGACACCCGAGCGTTGCTCGCCCGCGATGCGGCACGACAGAGCGCCGTGCTGCGCAAAGGCCTTTCCTCACCCGAACACGCCGCCTTTATCCGCCGACTCGAGCGCCAGCGTGCCAAACTCCGCCCCAGCGGGTAACGCTACGGCTTCGCCCCACCCCCTTCCATCGCCCGCCGCTTCGCATCCCGGATCTCGTTCAGCGTCTCCTCCATGATCGTCGCCGGGTTGAAGCTCGGGGGAATCGAGCGCGGCGGAAATTCCCTGAACGTCGCCGCGAACTCGACAACCTCACCCATCGCCCCGTAAATAGACCCGATGTGGTTAAGCTGCCAGTCCCAGAACGTGTTCGACGTGATGTCCGCCCGCTCAAACGGGTCCTGGAACAGGTTGTAGATCTTCTGCAGCCGGAGTTTCGTGAACGGCTCCGCCCACACTTGCATCGTGCCCGGACTGCGCTGCTCCGCAAAGCTGTATTTGTAGTCCCCCAGCCGCATGGCCACCAGCATCCCATCGTCGTCCGAGTAGAAGAACTTCTCGCGAGCGCTTTTGACTCCCCGCTCGTTACCTACCGTGCCGCTCACCGCGCAAAAACGCCGACTGGTCGTACCCGTCGAGGTGCACCTTGTACGTGATGTCATTGGCGGTGTAGCCCTTCGTGCACTTCCCCACGACGTCCGCCTCGCCCGCGATCGAGCACAGCGTGGGAATCCAGTCGTTGTGGCTCATCAGCTCGTTGGTGACCGTGCCCGGTTTGATCACCCCCGGCCAGCGAACCAGGCACGGCACGCGAAAGGCACCTTCCCAGTTCGTGTTCTTTTCGGAGCGGAAATGGGTCATTGCGCCGTCGGGCCAGGTATTCATGTGCGGGCCGTTGTCACTGGAATACACCACGATCGTGTCGCCCGCGATGCCCAGGTCCTCGAGGGCACGCAGCAGCGTGCCCACGGTCACATCGTGCTCGATCATGCCGTCGATGTATTCACTGTCCCCGTGCTTGTATCGGCCACGGTGCTCGGCGCGAACGTGGGTGCGCAAATGCATGCGCGTCGAGTTGAACCAGCAGAAAAATGGCTTGCCGGCCGCCTTCTGGCGCTTCATGAAGTCGATGGCTGCGGCCGAGGTCTCGTCGTCAATCGTTTCCATCCGTTTCTTCGTGAGCGCGCCGGTGTCCTCGATCGTCTGTTTGCCGACCTTGCCGAACCGCGGATCGACGGTGGGGTCATCCTGGTCGGTGGCCTTGCATTTGAGCACCCCGCGCGGGCCGTACTTGGCGCGGTAAGCCGGGTCCTTCGGGTAATCAGGCAGCTCGGGTTCTTCCTCGGCGTTGAGGTGATAAAGATTGCCGAAGAACTCATCGAAGCCGTTCACGGTCGGCAGCGATGGGTTGCGGTCACCGACATGGTTCTTGCCGAACTGCCCCGTGCTGTAACCCAGGTTCTTGAGCAATCCGCCGATCGAGGGGTCAAGCTGGCTCATTCCCATCGGAGCGCCGGAAAGCCCACCTTGGTCAATCCCGTGCGCAGACCATGCTGGCCGGTCAGAAACGCCGCACGGCCTGCCGTGCAACTCTGCTCGCCGTAGTAGTGCAAGAACCGAATCCCTTCCTTCGCAATCCGGTCGATGTTGGGCGTGGTGTAGCCCATCAGGCCGTCGCTATAAGCGCTGATGTTGCTGATTCCGATATCATCTCCCCAGATCACCAGGATGTTCGGCTTCTTCCCCTCCGTACCTGGCTGGCCATTACCCTGTGGCGCAGGCCTCGTGCCCGCCGGCAACAGCGAGCAATCCCCTGTCCGTCCCGTCTGGCCAACAGGTCGGGCCTGGCTCCGCGGCCGGGAGGAGCTCGCCTTGCCGCGAGGCCGCCTGGGCCTGCCGCATCACGCTAATCTGCCCGGTCGCCGCAGCGTAGCCGCCGAGCGCTCCGGCGGCCATGAGAACGATGGCCTGAACCTGGTTTCGCTTCATCATGATGTTTCTCCTGGACTGACAACGGAAATCGACCGCCGGCTCTCTGCACCATCATCAGACCAACGATTCCCGACTCGCTGGCCCTTGGAAGCCTCTGCGCGGATCGCGCGACGAATTGAGTCATGTGCGTCTCAGCATGGGCGTGCCGAAAGACGCGGACACGATCTTACCCGCCGGCCCGCGCGACGGCCAGCGCTGACGATGACCGGAGAAAAGGACGGACCTCCCGACTACGAGATCTCCTCCGATTCCGACGTCACGGTACTGATGTGGAACGAGGGCACAGTCAAGTTCAACCACGGCTTCAAGGGTGAGCTGACCGAGAAAGACATCGACACGATCGTGGCGGATATCCCTGAGCTTCTGGGTAAATAAGCCAGGCCCCCGTTGGCAGCGAAAGCAACCCCGCCCACCTTTCCCCCCCTTGGAAAGGGGGGGCAGGGGGGGTGAGGCGCAAGCGATGTCGTAGCCGAGCGCTGATCCGCCCGAAACGCCACGGACAAGCGAAACCGACCCCGCCCACTATCCGTCAAAGGCTCTCAACCGGCGTCCATTCAAGGACCCTCAGGATCAAGAATGTCGACGGTCCCTTTTCGCGCGCCATCCTCGCCGCCCGTCACCCACATGTGGCCTCCTCTCCCGATCACGAAATCATTCCATCGTCCACCTGGTTGGGCGGGGTCGTCCGCCCGGGTGATTTGCGTGAGAATCTTCCCCGCCTCGATCTGAAAGAACCACATCGATTGCCTGTCGGTGTCCAGCGCCAGCACCGCACCGCTGAAGAACGCCACCGGCTCCGGCCCACCAGGCATCGTTCGCCGCCACTGGAGAGCGCCCGACGCAGCGCGTGCCAGGCTAATGATACACGTGCCAGGGTCATTCGCCTTATCTTTGTCGAAATGCCGCGAGCTGATCGCCGTCCTCCGAGCACGCGATGATTCTGACGCTCGCACCTGTCTTGAAATTGTTAACTCTCGCCGTGCCCGGCGTGGATGGTGCCGCAGCCGTCGCTGCCGGCGCACCAGTTTGCTCACCGCGTTGCGTGCTCGACGCCAGGGCGCCCCCCAGAACCACTCCGAGCATGCCCAGACCGAGTGTTGCGATCATGACAATCACTCCTCAAGCGTTCAAGGACCATCGGGATCAAGAATGCGGACGGTCCCTTTTCCCTCGGAATCCTTTCCCCCGGTCACCCACACACGGCCTTGTTTCAAGATTACGAAATCATTCCATCGCCCGCCGTCGCGGGAGTCGGCCGATCGTTTAATGCGGAACAGCGTGTCCCCCGTCGCAAGCTCCAGCAGCGGCATTAACTGTCCGCCGCAGAGAACCAGCACGCCGCCGCTGTAAAATGCCACGGGTCTCGCCGAACCGGAGAACGTCCTTCGCCACGGAACAATCCCCGACGCGACGTTCGCCACGCTGACGATACTCGTGCCAGCATCGTTCGCCTTATCTTTGTCAAAATGTCGCGAGCTGATCGCCATCAGCTTGCCATCCGGCGAGAACGCAACCGAATCGGTACCCCCGTTCGCCTCGATCGAAACGGTACGAACCTTCGCGAAGGTCGTGGCATTCCAGATCAGCACCCCGGTCCCCGTTTCCGCATCACTCCGCCAGCTTCCGGCGCTGGCGAACAAGCTCCCATCCGGAGAAAAAGCAACCGCGTTCGCATCGCTATGCCCGGCCAGATCGTGCTTGAGCGTCTCCGTCTTGACGTTCCAGATCTTCAGCCGTCCGGGCCCGGTACACTGCTCGTCCAATCGCTGCGATGTTCCAAAAACACGAGCAAAGTCGCCAAACGAGCCGCCGCACGTGGCGATCATGCTGCCATCGAGCGAAAACGCCAGCGACGCAACGCTCCCCATCGCCCGCACCAGCCCTTTCCAGTTCTCCGGCGTCTCCTTGTCCGCGAGTTTCGCCGCGTGATCATCCAGCAATCTCAGCAGCGCACCGGTCCGCGCGTCATAAATCTTGACCTGGCCGATGCTGGTACCGACAGCCACAACCTTGCCGTCGGCGCAAACGCGAGAGCCGTCACTTCGAAGTGGGAGACTCGTTCCGTCGCCCCAAGCACGGCATCTTCATCGGCCGTGGTGAGCGGTAACACCGCAACAGTCTTCCCCGTCCGTGCGTCCAGAATCTCCGCCGCCGGCTTCCAGTTGCCTTTGACCCGGCTCGTTCCATCTTCAAGCAGGATCATCGTCGGCCCGCCATTGGCCACAGCGACAAGCTTGCCGTCTTCCGAGCACGCGATGGTCCGGACGCTCTGTGCAGTTTTGAAGTTTCGCTCCGGTGCACTGCCTGGCGCGGTTTTCTCTGGTGCAGCCGCCGCAGGCGCACCAGCCTGCTCATCGTGTCGTGTGCTCCACACCTCGACGCCCCCGTCTTGCTCTTTGTTCACCGTACCGATCGCCAGCATCTGCCCTTGGGCCCCGATCGCGAATCCGTCCCATCGCCCACCTTGCCCGCCGTCGGCCGGTCGAATTTCCTGCTTCACTACCCCCGTCGTTGTTTCCAGGAACCGGATCGAACCCCCACCGCACAGCACCACGACGCGAGTTCCATCCGGCGAGAATGTCAGCGGTCCCGCCCAGACCGGAACCGTGACCAGCCATTCCTCGATGCCCGACGAAACATGAATCAGGCTCACGCCACCCGTGCTCGGATCGTTCGCGTCGCCGTTACCTGCCCGCCACGTGCCCATCGCCAGCAGCTTGCTGTCCGGCGAAAACGCAATGGCACGCACACCGCCGTCCGCCGTCGTCCTGATCAGCTTGTGGATCGCCTCGCCGGTCTGGGCATTCCACAAAATCACGCCGTTCCCGAACATTTCGCCTTCCGTCATCCACCGCCCGGCGCTTGCCAGAAACTTTCCGTCCGGCGAAAAAGCAACTGCGTACGCCTGATCGTTATGCCCGGCCAGATCATGTTGAATCGCCCCGGTGTGCACGTCCCACAACTTGAGCCGGCCGGGACCCGTGCGACGAAAGCCCATCCGGTCTACGCCGCCAAAACGCTCGGAAAAGTCAGCAAACGAGCTGCCGCACATGGCCAGCATGCTGCCGTCGGGCGAGAATGCCAGGCACGCGACGCTCCCGATCGCCCGCTTGAGCGCCTTCCAGTTCTCCGGTGTCTCCTTGTCGGCAAGTTTCGCCTTCTCATCATCGAGCGCCCGCATCAGCTCGCCGGTCTGCGTGCTATAAAGCTTCACCTGACCGATACTGGTCCCGACCACCACCAAAAGCCCATCCGGTGAGAACGCAAGGACCGTTGTTTCAACGTGGGAGACCCGTTCGGTCTTGGCAAGCACCGCGTCTTCCTCGGCCGTGGTGAGCTCGAGCGACACGACGGTCTTCCCCGTCTCGGCATCCAGTATGTGCACCGCCGGCGTCCAGTTGTCAGCCACTCGGCCCCTTGTGCTCGTGTCATGAACGATCGTCGGGTTGGCATTCGCAATGGCGATCCGCTTGCCGTCCGCCGAGCAGGCAATCTTCACGTTATGGCCGGTTGTGATGTTCGCGAAACGGTGTACAAGCCTTGGCATGACTTCCGTCGCTTTCGGCTGTGCCGCGGCCGGTTGTGCTCCAGCGGCCGGCGCGCCCGCATTCGATGGAGGTTCGTTCGAGTCAGCACCCTTCAACTCCATCCACATCACAATTCCAACTAAACCCAGACCAAGCCCAGCGATCATGACGAGCACTCCTGCCGTGCGGCGTGAGATGGAAAACGTACGGTGGCCTTCTGATCGGGGCTCGAGTGAAGCAGGCAGCGGCACGACAGTCGGCTGCTGGACGTGCGCCAGACACGCTTCCAGCAGCTCGGCGACGTCCCGCGCCGACGCAAAACGGGCTTCCGCCGCCTTCGCCATGAGCCTGCCAATCACCTGGCAGAGCCATTCGGGGATCTCGGAATTGATGTCCCGGATCGCCCTCGGCTCTTCGTCCGTGACGCGTCGCAGCACCCCGTAGCTCGTGGTGGCCCGGAACGGCGCACGTCCTGTGCACATCGCGTACAGCACGCTGCCCAGACTGAACAGATCGCTTCGCTGGTCCACCGACTCGCCTCGCGCTTGCTCCGGCGACATGTATTGAGGCGTGCCGGCGATAATCCCCGTCTTGGTCAGGCTGGCATCGTCCGCGGCGCGGGCGAGCCCGAAGTCCGTCAGCTTCACCCGCTCGACGCCATCGGCCAGCAGAATGTTGGCCGGCTTGACGTCGCGGTGAACCAGTCCTTGTGCATGAGCGGCGGTCAGTCCGTTCGCGGCTTGCATGCCGATCCGCAGAATCTCGACGACCGCAAGTGGCCCATCTTGGTCAAGCCGGTGCTGCAGCGACGGCCCTCGCACGTAAGGCATGACAAGATAGGGCAGCCCCTGCAGATCCGCCACGCCATGAATTTCCATCACGTTGTCGTGAACCACCGCGGCAGCCGCCTGTGCCTCACGCGCAAACCGCTTCCTCGCCGCTCCACTGCTGCCCAGATGAGGTGCCAGCACCTTGATCGCAACGTATCGATTGAGCGCCGCATCAAACGCTTTGAGCACGACACCCATTCCGCCCGACCCGATCACTCCCACGACTTCATAAGTCCCCACGCGGCCCAGCATCCGGTCGTCATCCGAAGGCGCCAGCAGCTTGAGCACCGCGGTGTGGCTATACGGCGGCCCATCGCCGCCCGGGCCCGAATGGACGCGCCGGGTCACCCCCAAGCGAATCCCCCGGCAATGGCCCGCCCCGCAGCGACTCTCGCACTTCCGACCAGACGTCGTCGCCGGCAGCGGCAGCCTCCAGTTGGCGGCGGCAATCGGTGCAGTCATCCAGGTGCAACTGAAACGCAGCCTGTTCCGCGTCGCTCAACTGCTGTTGCAGGAACAGCTCGATCCGCTTCGGGTCGCACGTCATCCGGCTGTTGCTCAAAGACGGTCCCTCCTACCAACCTATACACGCCACCCACCACAATCTGACACGCGTTCCCTACGTATCCTTCTCGTGCTCGTTCACCCTCTCCACGATTTGCCGCATGACGCGGCTGCGCGCCGCGTAAATGGCTCCCGCGTTCTTCCCGAGTTCCCCCGCGACAGTCTCTACGTCGCGTCCCTCGACGGCCGTCAGCCAGAACGCGTCCCAGGTGGCCTGTTGAAACTCCTTGCGAACCTGGCGCACGGCCCAGCGAAACACCTCACGCCGGTGCTCCAGCCGCAGCAGGTCGGAATCAGGCCCGCTGTGTGACTCGTGTTCTTCGAGCACCGCCAGGAGCGCCGGGTCGCCCGAGCCCCGGTCTGGCTTGCCGCGAGAGAGGGCATTGAGAATCGCGTTGTGAGCCACCCGGCCCAGCCACGTTCGAAACTTCGCCCGTTTCGGATCATGTTCCCGCCCCTCGACCGCCCTGGCCACCGCGACCAGCACGTCCTGCGCGACATCATCCGCGTCCGCTTCTTGCATCCCCTTCTGCCGGGCCAGCCGCAGGATGACCGGCCGGTAGATCTCGACGAACTCCTGCCACGCCGCCTGATCCGCCGGATCGCGGACGCGGATCAGCAAGCTCGCTCGTGTCTCCGGGGTTGAGCTCATCGCATGCGCCTTCTACCCTTTATACACAGCCGTGGCCAGTCTCTGACATCCGGCGTCGACAGCAAGTGCGTTTCGTGGCAAGACCGACTCCATCCCGGCGATCCTCGCTCGTGACCCTGTCCGATGTGTCTCGGCAAGCCCTCGCCGAATCGTTGCGAGGCCAGCGCGATTTGCCCGACGGCAAAGCGCACTCGGTTTTGCTACGCTGAACGCGACGCGAGCTGTGCTTGACTTCAACCCTTCGAGCAAGAAATGACGACCGCAATCGCCCTCCGGAATGTCACCAAGAGCTTCACAAATCTGGTCGCCGTCGACAGGCTCGACCTCACCGTCCCTTCCGGCTCGCTCTACGGATTCATCGGCCCCAACGGCTCCGGCAAGACGACGACCCTGCGGATGATCATGCACATCCTTCTGCCCGATGAGGGCGAAATCGAGGTCCTGGGCCAGCGCGGCACGCGCGCCGCCCGCGATTCCGTCAGTTATCTTCCCGAAGAGCGCGGGCTTTACAAACGCATGTCGGTGCGCAGGCTCTTGCGCTATCACGGCGCGCTCAAAGGGGCCAGGCAGCCCCAGCTCGATCGCTCGATCGACGAGTGGCTCGAGCGGTTTTCGCTTTCGGCGTGGATCGATCGCAAGATCGAAAGCCTGTCCAAAGGGATGGCTCAAAAAGTTCAGTTCATCGCGGCGGTCCTGAACCAGCCGCAGCTCTTGATCCTGGACGAGCCGTTCTCTGGGCTCGACCCCGTCAATGCCGAAGTACTCAAAGACGCGGTGCTTGAGCTCAAGCGATCGGGCACCACCATCGTTTTCTCCACGCACGATATGCCCGTCGCCGAGCGGCTTTGCGACCGGATTCTCATGATCTTCAAGGGCAAGAAGGTGCTCGACGGCACGCTGGATGAGATTCAGTCGAGGTTCGGTTCCGACACGATTCGCCTCCAGACCGACGATGGGCTCGCCGCGCTCGATGGGCTGGTTGCAAGTGACGAGATCACCGATCTGGGCAACCTCCAGGAAGTGAGATGGGGTGGAGATCCCCAGCACCTGCTCGAGCGCCTGATCCCGCGAACGCGAATCACGCACTTCGAAGTCACGCGGCCGTCGCTCCACGATATCTTCGTGAGAATCGCGGCACCCGAGTCCGGAAAGGAGCCGCGCTTGCATCCTGACCTGCGGAAAATCGGGACCGTCGCATCCACCGAGTTCAGCTCGGCGATCCGGACGAAGTCTTTCATCATCGGGATTCTGCTCATGCCGGTGATGGTCGGAGCGTCGATGGTGGTCCAGTTCGCGATCGCCGGCAAGGTCGACACGCGTCCGCGGCACGATTGCCCTGATCGACGGAACGGGCGCTCTGGCCTCTTCAATAGAACGGGCCGCCCAGTCTTATAACGCAAAGTCGGTGAACGCCCAGGGGAAATTGGTCCAGCCGCGAATCACCGTCGAGCTCGTGAAGAGCAAGTCTGGCGAGGAGGTCGAGCCCGCCCGAAAGCTCGAGCTTTCCGATCGGATCAATCGCGGCGAGCTCGACGCATTCGTGGTGATTCCGCCCCGGGCGATCGAGGTGCCCGCCTCAAAAGCCTCGGCTCCGCCGGTACTCGAATTTCATTCCGACAATCCCAATGACGACCTGTTGCTCAAATGGCTCTTGGCCACCGCCAGCGGCGAGGTCAGATCGCGCCGGCTTCGCGCCGAGGGCATCGACCCGGCGATCGCGGACCGCATCGATCAGCCACTTTCCGTCGAGAATCTGGGGCTCTTCGAACGCGACTTCTCCACCGCACCAGGCACTCTGGCAGTCAAGCCCGCGCAGAAGATCAACCTGATCCGCACGATCGTGGTACCGGCGGTCATGATGTTCGCCATGTTCTTCGTGATCTTGGCGACCACGCCCCAGCTTCTCAACAGCGTGCTCGAAGAGAAGATGAGCAAAGTCAGCGAGGTGTTGCTCGGCTCCGTCACTCCGTTCGAGCTGATGATGGGCAAGCTCCTCGGCAACACCGGACTCGGCGTGTTGATGGCGATTCTCTACCTCGCGTGCGGTTACGCCAGTCTGGCCTATTACGGCTACGCCGATGTCGTCTCGCCCGCGCTCCTGGCCGCGCTGGCCGTCTTTTTGCTCGTGGCCATCTTGCTTTATGGGTCGCTGTATATGTCCATCGGCGCCGCCTGCAACGAGCTCAAGAATGCTCAGTCCCTCATGATGCCCGTCATGATGGTATCGATGTTTCCGGTGGTCGTTTGGGTGGCGGTGCTCAAGAGTCCCACGAGCCCGTTGGCAGTAGGGCTCACGCTCTTTCCACCCGCCACGCCGTTCTTGATGATGATGCGTCTGGCCTTGCGGCCGGCTCCCCCCGCGTGGCAAGTTGGTTTATCGATCGCGCTGGCAACCTTGACGGCCCTCTTCTGCGTGTGGGCGGCCGCCAAGATCTTTCGCACCGGCCTCTTGATGCAGGGCAAGGCCCCAACCTTCCGCGAGCTGGCGCGCTGGGTGGCGGCAAAATGAGCGATCGGAGACACCGATTTGGATTTTCCCGACGCACTATCCTCTCTGCCGGTCGATCGCACTGACCCCTGGCTCTGGGCGGGTTATCTCGCCGTCGACCAGCTCGCGCTGGCGGTCATGAGCTGACAAGGCCACCACATTCCTGTCACACCAACCAGGCGCATCAATCATGCGGATAATTCTCCAGGAACCGAGCCAGCCGCTGAAAGTCGGAACCCGGCTGAATCAGCCTGATATACGTCAACAGCGTGGCCGGCTCGATCAGCGTATCAAACGGGACATAGTTCAAATTGAGCTGCCCCGAGACCGACACCAGAACGCCGTCGCAGTGGTTTTCAACCAGGGCCCGGTAGGCTCCCACCCCGAGCTGGCTCCCCAGAATCACGTCAAAGGCATGCGGCAAGGCGCATCGCGCCTCATACCCGAGCTGCAAGCCGGTGACACGCCGCCTCTTGCCCTGGCGCTTTGAGTATTCGACTTCAACCAGCTTGGTCATGTTGCGCGCCAGCTCGGTCTGCGACAGCGAGATATTCCCGTGGTCGTCGAACGTAACGCCTTCCAGATACTTGGCCGGCATGAACTGGGCGAGTCCCTCGGCCAGCACGATCACGCCAAATTCCTTGCCGTCCTTTTCACGGGCGATCATCACGTCGACGATCATGCCCACGACGGCATCGAGGTTCATGATCCGCCGCGTGCTCGACGCCTTGGTCTTGGGATCGGTGACGGTCTCCGTGGTCTCGAAATCGCCCACAAGATCCTCAACCGAGAGGACCAGACTCGCCTCACCGGCAATCGCCGCACCATACGCCAGCCAGCCCGCGCTTCGGCCCATGGTTTCGACCAGGAAGAACATGCGGCCGGCCTCGGCGTCCGCCAGCAGGTTGCGGATCTCACCCGCCAGCGTCTCGACCGCGGTGAAATACCCGAACGTGAAATCAATCCCTCGGTAATCGTTGTCGATCGTCTTGGGCACGTGCACGACCGCGATGCGTCTTTCCTCTGGCGGCAGAAAATCCTGAAAGCGTTTGAATTTGTTGGCCGATTTGAGAGTGTCGTCGCCGCCGATCGAGATCAGGGCGTCGACCTCGAGCGACGATAACGCGCGATGAACCTTGCGAAGCTGTGCTGTCTTTTCCGGGTCACTGAGGTGTGCCGGCTCGGTGACGTCCTTGCCGGGATTGCTGCGCGACGTGCCGATCAAGATGCCGCGCGTGTTGCGGGTGCGCTTGAGGTTGGTTTGGTTCAAGACGATGTAGTCTTCTCCTTCGCGCATCGGGTGGTTGTCGCCAAATTCGATCAGATGGGCGTACCCGTGCAGAATGCCCAGCACCTCGATTCCGTGCCGCCGGAACGACGCCGCTGCCGTGGAAATCACCGCGTTCGCCGCCGGCGCCGGCCCGCCCGCAAACAAGATCGCCACCCGGCGGATCGAGCTGGGAACATGAGTCGCGTGCGACCCAGAAGAGTGCGTTGATGAACTCATTGCTGCCTCCAATCCCGGTTATTTTCAATTCAACCAATTCATTCAGACACTAACCGGGATTGGCGATCGGGACAATGATTTTTAGTGTGTTTTCGATCCGCTCGATCAACTGGTTGCAAGCTGGTCCGAAGACGGGGTGGGGACCGAAGTGGTAGACGAGCGTATTCGCGTCGAGGAATACTTCGTTCAAAACGAATCAGTCGAGATCACTTCCCCCGAGGCCCGTGTGATCAAGCCCCGCAGCACATGGAGCGAGACGTTGTGTCGAATGAACCGCACCGAACCGTCGCAGAACAGCACGCTGAAGCCACCCTCCCTATGCCCGCCCAGCTTGTCGAGCAACGCCTTGACCTTCTGGAGATTCTGGTCGTCTTCGAACGTCAGATCGCTCTCGGGCTTGGTCCACGAAACGGCTTCCTTGGCTTCGACCAGCAGCATCGTGTTGGATGTGCCGTCGGTGATATCCGCCATGGCGACACCCCCGCGTTCCTTCGGGTCGAACAGCGTGCCTGCTCCCGCAAACCCGCGATAGAAAGTCTGACCGGTTTCGGCGTCTTCCGCGCCGGGCACGGTGAAAACAGCCGGCATTCGCGCGATCAATGCTTTGTTGTGCGGGCTGTCCCACGGCTCGTCCTTGTGGAACTCATTGAACAGCTCGCCCTGGTCCGCGAGGAACGGCAAAATCGCCACCTTCCAGCTCAAAAGCGGCTTGCCCTCCTTGCCGCGAATATCGGCCGGGAAGTGGCCGTTCACGTCGTGAAAATTCTGAAATGCGAGCCCCATCTGCTTCAAGTTGATGGTCGCGTGTGTGCGCTCATGAGAGGAGATCTCGCCCCGAATCGCCGGCACAAGCGCCGCCAGCCCGGCGGGAACGGCCGTCGACGGGTTGATCGTGGGGATCGCCTCGCGCGACAGCAACCGGATCCCTCGGTCGTCGACGACCAGCGCGTGCACCGACGGGAAGTGGAACGGCCGCAGATCATCAGGGTCCGGTACCAGCTCGGCATCCCACGGCGGCATCGCTTGCCCAGAAGCACGAGCCACCTCCGGAACACTCCCGACTGACGGAGGAAGGGGAGGCACCGGCGCGTTGATCATAAAACCCGGCGTTGGTATGAACGGCAGAAAAGGCGTGAATCTATGGTTGCCAATCATTGACTCCACGAATCCCGGCATCCCGACAATCAGCTCGGGATAGACCGAATGCGCCGTGTCGGAGACGCTGAGCATCGTGAGGTTCCGCGGCAGCCAGTCGAGCTTGATGGCCTCCAGCGGATCGCCCGGCGGCACGCCCCCTCGCCCCTCGTTTTCCGCGAGCACGAGTGCCCGCCGCGCGACGGCCGGCGTGGATGCCACCACCAGCCTGCGCCCGCCCAGCAGCAACGTGGGACGCAACCCACTCGCCATCGGAATATCGCTGCCCGCAAACGACATCACGTAACCGCTCTCGCCGCTCTTGAGTCGTTCGATCGCCCCCACGGTGAGCCCGTCCGTGAGGCCCGGCAGCTGCGCAGACCTTCGTTGGCGCGATTGACCAGCGTCGCGAGCGACTTCTCAAGCGCCTCGCGATTCTTGACCTCGGCCACCAGTGCCATCTTCGGTGCCCGGAAAAGCCCCTGGGCGAAACTCTCCAGAATGTGCGAGGGCCCGTTCACCCTGGTCGCGACGTTGTAGAAAGTGAATCGTGTGCCCAGGTGCGCAAACACATCATCATGCAATGAGACGCCGAAAAACTGCCGTAGCGTCGCCGAGATCTGGTCGGACCCGGGCGCACCTGGCCCCCCTGAAGGCGGCTCGACAACCGCCACCAGTTCGCGCAGCCGACCGGCAAGCTGAGATCCGTCAATTGATACGACCGTGAAATCCGCTAGCCCACCAGGCAAGGGAGGCAAGTTTCGCACATCGAGCTTCGGCTGATCAAAAAGCGCCGGTATACCCCTTCGCGGCGCGGGCACAAGGGCACTGACGATCGAGAGCAGTGCGTCGCCGTGAAATCCCCAGCGATAGTCAAATCGCTTGATGCCGTCGAGCCCCAGGCTCACCGACTCTTTCGGCAGCGGCGGCAGCGCCGCCATGTCGAAGAAAGCGATGCCCACCGGCTCGAAGCCCGCGGCAAACTCGCTGCCGAAGAGCTCCGCCCGGACCGGATGCGCGACGGCACTCTCGAACCCGGCCGTCGAGTGCGTCGATCATGGCGAGGGCGCCCTTCGGGCGAGACCAGGCAGATCACCAGGTCGTCACCCTCGGACCACCACGTCCGGCTGGCGCCCCGCCAGCGCCAAGCTGATGAACGGTCCGTCCGCCGGGCCTTGCCACGTCCTTCACGCCCGAGTGCCTGGTGGCATCAGCTCGCAGCACACGTTCGAAGAGCGGTTGAACGTCACCCTTGCCCGCGCCCCGAGCCACGATCGCAAAGCAGCTCGGCGGGTCCGTGCCCCCGGCGCGGTTGATTCCCACCGCAAACCCCCGCCGGAACAAGTACAGCATCAGATCGGTTAGATCGCGTCCGTTAATATCGATATTGATGTTGTTGGAGCCGACGGCTGGGTCCCCCAGTAGCTTCGTGAAGATCCTCGGCAGCGCCGCCCGGTACATGGCGCCCGTGGTCGTTTCGTTCAAGAGCCGGTATGCGGCTGTCTTCTGCCACGACGCACCGTGGCCGTCGAGTCCATCGAATTCGACGTAAGCCACGAGATCCTTGCTCGGAAAATACCGCGCCAAGGGCGGCAGCTTTCCCCCGTGTGCCAATTCCTGCGCATCGGCCGCTGGCGGCACACACATGCCCACGCCACCCACCACCGCAACGATCGCAAGGCTGCACAAGACGTTGGATTTTGCGCGACACCGTGAGCGTCATCATGAGGCAAGCCTTTTCTCTGCGAACCTGTGTGTATTAGACTACTTGCTGTTGCTCGCGACCAGTTCCTGGGGCGCCGGTGCTGTCAGCGATTTCAGAAACGTCTCGAGCTGCTGGCGTTCCTTGGCCGAGAGCTTGAAGAAGTTCTGGGTGCTCCGCGTGGATTCACCGCCGTGCATGGCGACAGCCTGGTCCAGCGTCTTGGCGCGGCCGTCGTGCAGATAGGGCGCTGAATCGCGGAATCCCCACAGAGGGGGCGTTCGCCACTCGAACCGCGACGCCGGCCCGCTCGTCGGTCGCTTCGCCGCCGGCAGTTGCGGCGCCATGCCCCCCGAAAACGGCGTGTCGAACGGCGAGCGCTGAACGATCACCGCGGTAGGGGGCGCTGTCGCGCTGGCGACAGTAGCCGGCGGATCCGCTTCCGGAGCCGGAGGCGCCGAAACGACGCCCGACGATGGCGCGCTCGGTGGCCGAGGTGCGGTCTCAGTGACCTCAACCTCCGGCACCAGTTCCACAGAGGCTACCGTCGGATCCATTCGTGCAATCCCGCCCACCCGCTGCATGGGACCCATCGGCATCGTCCCGTCGACCACCGACGCAGGATCATCCACAACCTCTTCCTCGGACGAGCTTGGATCGAACACGCCGTACTGGCCAACATCTCCCAGCGCCTGCCCCAGATCATGCAACAGCAGGTCGCTGTAAAGTCCGTCGACCTCTCCCAGCTTCGGCGTGTGGCACGTCGCGCAGCCGGCCTTGGCAAAGATCGACGCCCCGCCTCGACCTCGTTCGCTTCGCGATCGCTCTCGGGCTTCCGCTGGGCTGGACGTGGCAGATTGCCGACGTAAGCAACGAGTGACGCACATTCCTCGGCATTCAAGTCGAGCCCCTTGGGCTTTGCTTCTGGATGAGCCGGCAAGCCCCCCTGGTGGTGCGCGGGAACCTCGAGGCCCAGCTCCACGGCGCACGCGGTCAGCACGAAGTCGTCGAGCGACGGCGTCTGAGCCTTCCAGCCGAACCGGCCGATCCGTTTGTCTTTGAGGCGGCTAACCCGCCCGGCAATCTCGGCAAACCCGGGATGCTTCACCTTGGCCGCGGCCTCAATCTGGGCTTCGGTGATCGAGTCGATCAAGCCCGCGCCGAAAAGCGCCGTCGGGTTGCGCTGTGACCGCGAGATCGCAAACGGGCCGATCTGGTTCTGAATCGCGATCGTGTTCTCCATGCTCATGGCAACCTGCGTGAACATTACCGCGTTGTCAGCACCCACCGCCCCCTGCGGAATCTGGACGCCCGCAAAACCCACGAACCCTCGCCGCCACTGCTCGTACGCGGCATCGGAGCTGAAGTGGTGCAACACGACGCTGCGCGCCGTGCGAAAGCCGGGGTGAGCTTTCACCAGCTCGGTGGTGTCGATCTTGGGACGAGCCGGCTTGGCCGAACCACTGCCCGGTTTACCGGGCGCAGGCCTGTGGTGCCGGTTTGTCGAGCCCGATCAGCGATCGCAGCGCCTTCGCCAGGAACCCGCCCGGTCCGTTCGCCGGAGCCGGCTCCACGTCGGGGCCTGGCATGTTCGGCGTTGCTGTGATGATATCGACATTCTTGCCGTTCGATCCGGCCCCGCCGGTGCCGCCCTGGTTGTGGCAGGCAACGCACGAGCTGTCGTTGTAAACCGGCCCGAGTCCGTCGCCGCCGTGGGTGCGCGAATCCCCCGGCTGCCATTCCCGCTCGAACAGTGTCCGTCCCTGCGCAATGGCCTTCGAGTCCGGCTTCTTGCCGGGTTCGTCGCCCGCGAAGAGCGTCGGCCCAGACGCCACGCTCGCCACCAGAACGGCGACAATCCGGCCACCATCGAGCCGAGATGTACGGCCTTCCACTTCCGGCGGAGCAAACCAGTCCCTGGCATCGCAGTCGCGCTACCCATGGTGCATCCCTTTCGTTCCTATGAGATATGCGAAAGACGGGCGAACCGATAGCTTGAATGCTACATTTGTCGTGCTCAGGACTGCAAGATATCTTGGCCAATACTCCGTTGTAGCAGGCACACGCCGTGTGCCGTCCGCTGAGCATTCCGATGGACAACCCATTCCACCGCGCGAATCTATCTGACCGGCCCCACCGCCTCGGGCAAAACAGCGGTGGGGCTCGAGCTGGCAAGGCGCCTGAATGCCGAGATCATCGCTCTGGATTCGACGACGCTTTACCGTCGCATGGATATCGGCACCGCCAAGCCCACCCTGGCCGAGCGCGGCGAGATTCCCCACCACTTGATCGACGTTCTCGACCCATGGGAATCCGCCAGCGTCTCGAACTATCGCGAGTGGGCGCGTGCCGCCATCGCGGATATTGAGGCCAGCAGAAAACGCGTCCTGTTCGTGGGCGGAACGCCGCTTTATTTGAAGGTGTTGTTGCGCGGCCTGTTTTCCGGCCCACCGGCCGATGAACCATTGCGGCAATCGCTAGAGCACGAGGCAGACTCACTCGGTGACGCCGCGCTGCACGCTCGACTGGCATGGCTCGATCCCGCCTCGGCGGCAAGACTCGACCCCCGCGATCGCCGGCGAGTGATCCGTGCCCTCGAAGTGATCGAAATCACCGGCAAGCCGCTCTCCGCGCTTCAACTCGAGCACGATCAACCCGCCCCCCCGTGCGTCCCCGTCTTCGCCCTCGAGCTTCCTCGCGCGGTCGTGCGCGACCGCATCGATCGCCGCGTGTTGCGATTCTTCGAGGCGGGCCTGGTCGACGAGGTTCGCGCACTGGAATCCGGCCCGCGGCCGCTCTCCGTCACGGCCGCGCAGGCAATCGGCTACCGCGAGGTGATCGCGATGCTACGCGGGCAGGCCAGCCTCGAACAGACGATCGAGCGTGTGCAGGCCCGCACCCGCCAGTTCGCCAAGCGCCAGGCCACGTGGTTCCGCGGCCTTGAGGAGGTGCGGCCGATGAACGTGCACCCCGACGAATCAGCGGCGTCCATTGCGGCTCGTTTGGATGTTCACTGAGCGTGCCCGGCCGCGGAGCCTGCTTCCCTTTTTGCGTTCGGCCGTGTGCGGTTATGGCCCGAACAGAGTCGCACACTTACCAGACCGACGCCGGTGGCTCTGGCTCGCCCTGTTCCCCGCTGTAGCAGGCACACGCCGTGTGCCGTCCGCCAAGTGCTTCGCGGATGGAGATGGCTAGGCCACCGCGAAAGGCGATTGGTTCCTTGTTCTTACGGTGATGAATGGAACATGCCGTTCAACCTCGCTCACTATCGTCGACAAGGACCAAGCCCTTCGTTTTCGGCGCGAATCCTGGCGGAAAGCGGGTATTCGCATCATATCGGGCTCCGTCGAATTTTGCGCCTGAAGGTTTGCTCCGCTGAAATCCGCACCTTGGAGACTGGTTGAGCCGCTGAGATTGTCCCGGCCGAAGTTCGCATCCTTGAGGTTTGAGCCTCTAAAGTCGGCCTTCTGAAAATCCCCGCGGAGATCGGCCCCGGTCAGGTCCGCACCCCGAAAGGACGCCTGGAATGCACCCGCCCAGTAGAGATCTGCGCCCGGAGGTCGGCGCTATCAAACCTGGTTCCATAGCAATGAACCCCTTCCATGAGAGCCCCCGAGAGAAGTGCAGCCGATAGGTCGGCGTCTCCAAGGTTGGCGCCGTTGAGGACCGAATCGGACAAATCCGTGGCAACAAGACACTCGCCGCACAAATACGCGCCACTCAGCTTCAGACCCCGCAGGTCTGCCCCCGCCAGTTCCCCTTCCCGTTCGAGAAGGACTCTCCCACCGTTCGTTGTGATTCGCATGTGCGGATCTCCTCGCTACGCCATAAACATTCGGGGGACCTGCTCCGCCTTTTTGGTGATCGACAAGGATTCCCGCCTTTCGTGCGTCATTCCACATCGCGCTTCGCCTTGAGCTTCGCCAGCTCGCGTCCCGCCATTTCCCGGACCGAGCCCTTCGCGGTTTGGTCCGCATCCGCGCGCTCAAGCACAGGGAGCGCAACCACCTGCTCGCCCATCACGATGAGGGCCTTGGCGGCGCGCACGCGCGTCTCGGCATCACCGTCCTTCGTCGCCTCGACCACCACGGGAATCGCGGCTCGTGCCTCGGAGCCGATCTCTTCCAGGGATCGAACCGCAGACTGTTGGTTGGAGATCCTGTCATCCTCGCGTGTCTCAGGAGCGCCCTGACCTTGCAGAATCTCTATCATTGCAGAGACTCCCTTGCCGCCCTCTCCCCAGCCGACTAACTTCCTCGTCGCCAGGCATCGAACGATGTTCCTTGCGTCCTTGAGTGCCCCCACGAGCGCCGGCACTGCGATTTCTCTCGCCTCGTCCGTCTTGGGAGCGTCTCCGAGCGCCATGACTGCCGTCATACGTACAAGAACCTCTCCGTCTTTGGTCGCCTCCGCAAGCGCCGGGAGTGCCGACTTGGCCCTCACGGCAAAGCGCCGCAGCGCCCAGGCCACGTGGTACCGGACCCGGGAGCTCTGATCCTTCATCGCTCCGATCAAGACCGGCACGGCTGCATCGGCGTCAATGTTCTCGGCGTTGTCGCAGATTTCGGACGCAGCCTGTTCGCGCGAGGCCGCGTTTAGATCATTCTGGAGCGTCGCGATCCAGTTCGCTGCGCTGTCGCCAAGGATCCCGTGCCGGAGCAGATTCCGGCTCAAGTACCAACTGGACGATCCATCGGACCATTCGACCCCCAGCAGCGGACCAAACGTGCGATACCGCGTCGGGGCCGGGCCCGTGATCGTGCGCGAGCCATCAGACCACTTCACCAGGGTGAATATGGACCCAACAGGATGCGGCCGCATCATCACGATGATCAACACCGCGACGGCCGCGATCGCGACGATCAGAACCCACAGTTTGAATCGCAGTCGCGGCACTCGCATGGCTCAGGTCTCCTGCGGTCCACCCGGCCGCTCGGGCGCCGCAGGAAGTGGAACCCGTGCGATGACGACACCGAACGTGAAGAGCGCGGCCGCGATCACGAAACTCTCGATGCCGCCTCGAAAAACCACGCCAAGGTATTCGCTCCAGCTCAGCGGCTGATCGGGATCCTGCATGGTTGCAAATGCAAACGGAAGGAGAATGAACCCCAATCCGCCCAGGATCGCGGAAGGCGCCAGCACGATTCGGGTGAGGATGAAGTAGATTTTGCGAATCCAGAACACGAGATTGGCCCCTCGGGCTGTTTCTGTTGATTCTCCGCTGCGCGGACCCCGGCGCGAAGCGTGAGTCCGAATTTCGCGGAAGCGTTCACGATTCTGGCGAGTCGGGGTGTTCTGGCAAGACCTCCCTTAGCACGCCCGATTTGGCCGCTTGAACGCCAGGTTCCAATTCGGTATCTTGAGCGGGCATGGATCACCATTCGGAAGAGCGGCGCGACCGGATTACTCTTCTTGCGATTGAGCCAAAGGATGGCACGCTTAGCTGTCACATCCACATCTCAACTCAACGGATGCAGATCGTCGCGCGCCGCAGCCTCGGACATGCGAAAGAGTGCGGCTACATCGTGCCCGCCATCCTCGAAAGGCCAACAGCAATCTTCGAAGGATTGCGAAGGCACGAAGACGAGGATCGTTGGGGCTATGGTTGGCGATGCTACTGTGGACTACCGGAAAAGGCCTACCGATCCGACGGAAGCGCATCCGTCCATACACTGGCCAAGTGTACCTTGTGTTCGTGAACGATGAGCGCGTCGCGTATAATTGGAGATGGGAAAAAGCCGACCCCGACAATCGAACGCTGCCGGTCGACCATGAAACCCGCTTTAAGCAGAGGTTGCTATGACCCCCATTTCCGCGAACGACTTTGCCGATCGCGTGATGCAATTGGCATCACCGAGTGAACAATTTGAACCGTCAGCAACCTATGATAGTGACGGAGATTGCATCGAGTTTCTTGTGCGTCCAGACCCGTTCTATGCCGAGCGCGTCGATGATCTCGTCACCGTCTACTACAGCCAGGAAACCGGAGAGATCATTGGTTCCCTCATCAAGGGAGTTAGCGCGTTCTGCAAGAAGATGACTGAAACAATGCCAGGCTTCGCGATTGAGATCAAAGACGGAAGGATCCAACTTGTCCACCTCTTCAGAGCACGACTCTGGACGTCGCAAACAGATGCAATGGGCATTCGGACTCTCGCGTACCAGAAGCTAATCCAGGCGGCGGAGGATTCGGATCTCGATACGGAGATGTGCCTGGCAGGTGCATGATCGGTGTTTTGCTTCCGTCGAAACGGGACGAACCGCCAGCGGCAATCCCTTGGAACACGGCTATCGTCGCTTCCCGCGTGATCCCTTGGCCGTGCTAGCGTGCTGACGTCCGTCGTCGACCCTTGGTCGGCGTCAACCGAGGCCGCGACTATCTTCAAAGCTTGAGCCGCACGGAGTCATCGCTTTTTGTGCGCCGTTCAGCATCGCGCCGCGCCTTGAGCTTCCCCAGCTCGCGCCTCGCCATCTCCCGGACCGACCCCTTGACGGATTGGTCCGCAACCGCGCGCTCGAGCACAGGGATCGCAACCAAGTGCTCGCCCACGACAACGTCGCTTTCGGCACACACAGGCTCGGCATCACCGTCCTTAGTCGCCTCGACCAGCACGGGAATCGCGGCTCGTGCCGCATTGCCGATCTCCTCCAGTGATCGAACCGAATACTGGCGGTTGAAGATCCTGTCATCCTCGCGTGTCTCAGTCAGTGCCCCTGACCTCGCAAAATCTCTATCATTGCCGGGACTCCTTTGCCGCCCTCTCCCCACTGGGCTAACTCCATCGCCGCCCGGCATCTTACGATATTCCTTGCGTCCTTGAGTGCCGCCACAAGCGCCGGAATTGCGATTTCTCTCGCCTCGTCAGTCTTGGGAACGTCTCCCAATGCATGGACGGCCACGATACGTACGAGAACCTCTTCGTCTTCGGTCGCCGCCGCAAGCGCCGGGAGCACCGACGTGGCCCTCATCGCGAAGCGCCGCAGGGCCCCGGCGACACGGTACCGCACCCGGGAGCTCTGATCTTTCATCGCAGCGATCAAGACCGGTACGGCTGCATTTTGGTCAATGTTCTCGGCGTAATCGGTGATTTGGGACGCGGCCTCTTCTCGCGTGGCAGCGTTCGGATCATTCTTCAAGGTCGCAATCCAGTTCGCTGCGCCGTCGCCGAGGATCCCGTGCCGGAGCAGATTCCGGCTCAAGTACCAACTGGACGATCCGTCGTCCCAGTCCACCGCCAGCAGCGGACCAAACGGGCGATACCGCGTCGGTGCCGGGCCGGTCATCGTGCGCGATCCATCAGACCACTTCACCAAGGTAAATATGGACGCGACAGGATGCGGCCGCATCATCACGGTGATCAGCACGGCAACGGCCGCGATCGCGACGATCAGCACCCACAACTTGATTCGCAGCCGGGGCACTCGCAAGGCTCAGTTCTCCTGCGGTCCACCCGGCCGCTTCGACACCGCAGGAAGTGGAAGCCGTGCGACGACGACGCCAAAGGTGATGAGCGCGGCGGCGATCACGAAGCTCTCGATGCCACCTCGAAAAACGACGCCAAGGTATTCGCTCCAGCTTAGCGGTTTGTCGGGATCCTGCATGGTTGCGAATGCAAACGGAAGGAGAATGAACCCCAATCCGCCCAGGATCGCGCATGGCGCCAAGATGATCCGGGTGACGATGAAACAGGTTTTGCGAATCCAGAACACAAGATTAATCCTTCGGGCGCTTTCTCCTGATTCCCTTCTTCACGGACCACGGCGCGAAGCATGGGTCCGGATGTAGCGGGGGCAATCACGATCGTGGCGAATCCCCACGTTTCGTCGAGTCGGGCGTTGCGTTACGTTTTTTTGCCCAGAGCGGCCCTCTTGGTCAGGGCACCCATCGAACATCCGGCTGACGAGATCGAGCAGATAAAGCCCATCTTTCCCTTCCCGGATCCCATCGCAAAAGGTTCGCACGAGGTCCGGGTCATTTACCGGCCACGCGCGGACGGCGTTCCTCGCACAGTCGGGATACCACGGTCCGTCCCAAAGCCGGTATATGCCCGAAAACCTCTCGACGCAAAAGCACCCGCCGAGCCAGCGTTGCATCCGAAAACGGCTGACCCGTTCGTGCGCACGACACGCCCAGGTGCGGCAGCGACCAGTTCGATGATCAATCGTGGATATTCGCTTCGAATCGCACGTCGAGGCAGGATCGCGAAAACCCTACTTTCGAAGACCGTCCTGCTGTGACCGCAAGTCGAGCAAGCCTCCTCGATCCATTCCCACTCGACTGAGGTGAACCAAACGCTTACGAGCGCATTCACCAGCACCAGCCCCCACCCAATTGGGCGAAGAACACGCCCTCGCTGCCCAGCGCCACCCGGAGAACTTCGAAAGAATGCCAGCCGAGATAATGGTGAGCGAGGGGCACAAAGTCGAACATCGACGGAAACGCAAACCGGGCGTTGATTCTCCAGCACCACAGCGCCAGCGGTATGGAAATCACCAGTACCGCGATCATCATCCGCTGCATAGTGAATCGCACGCGGGGGAGACGCATGGCCTCTGTCTCCAGCCCAGGCAAACGTCATCGCGATCGCTGCTGCGAACAGTCAAAGTCGTCGGCAAGCTCGACCCTGACCGACGATACCCGCAGAGCTTGAGAGATCGCGCTCTCCGTGCCCGCAGCAAATAGTCCCGGCCGGATCGCCGCGCCGGCTCGCATATCACGACGACGTCCTCCGGCCCATCGATCTCGCGATCCCAGATGTAGGATGAGTGCCATGATCTCACGCTTGGGTCTCCTGCCGCACCGCCTATTGCGGGTTCGATACATCATGCTCCTCGATCCCTTGCCGAGGAGCAAGAGCGGCACTTGCATCGTTGCGCTTACTGGGCCGGGTGGGCTTACTTCGGCTGCGGCAGCGGCTTCCAGTCGAGGGGGCGGAAGGTTTCCGCAAATTCGGTGACTTCGATGGCCTGATCCGCGGCGATGTCTTGCAGGACCTGAGTGGCCGCTCGTCGGCCAGTGGATCTCCAGGCGAGCTACCCGCGTCGCCTTGCCAAGGCCGATGGTCTGCTCCAACGGATTTCCACCGAAGCTGCTTCCGGAGGAGACGTGCCGGTGGATCGCCTGCGGCTTCTCGCCGGCCGTGACGACCTTGATCGCGCGCGCCGATGGCAGCGCGGTTGGTCTTCTTGCCGACCAGCTTGACGGTCAGCCAGTGATTGCCCTGGCCGGGGTTCTGGAAGAGGACGTTGTGGTATTGATCGCCATCAACAGCGCCGCCGGTTTCAACGAAGAGATCGACGTCGCCGTCGCGGTCCCAGTCGCCGCAGGCCACCCGTGGCCTTTTTGAAGGTGGCCCGTGCCGGACGAGACAGTGATTTCCGAGAATCGCTGGCCGTCGACGTTCTTGAACATGCGGTTCGGCACAAGCATCGCCAGGCTCGGCTCGCCGGTGCCCAGATACATATCAAGAAAGCCATCGTTGTCGAAGTCGCCGAAGTTGCTCCCCATGGACGCGAATACCAAGTCGAGCCCGGCCATTCCGCGGTGACGTCGACGAAGGATTCACCGCCGATGTTGCGGTACAGGCGGTTCGAGAACCTGGCGTGCGGCTCGCCGAGCAGGCCCTTGACCACGTCATTCAAGCGTTCGGTCGTAGCAAGTCGGCGAAGATGTCGAGCCAACCGTCGTTGTCAAAATCCCACGCCCAGCACGAAAAGCCGTGGGGCGGCCCGCGAGATTCCGGTCGCAAGCGTTACCTCGCTGAACGTGCCATCGCGCTTGTTGTGATACAACTGGGCGTAGGCGGCGAGATTGTTGACAAAGAGATCCGGATAGTCGTCGTTGTCATAATCGATCCAGTTGCAGCCCTTGCAGAAGAGGTTCGGGATTGCCTTTCACTCCCGCCTTCGCCGCGACGTCCTCGAATGTACCATTGCCCTTATTTCGATAGAGCCGGCTCGTCCTGGCGCTCACACCCGATAAACAGGTCAACTTGCCCGTCGTTGTCGAAATCGGCCCACCCCGCAGCAGTTCGAATTCACCGGGGTCATCAGGCCCGCCTCCGCGGTCGACATCGTTAAACCCGCCTGCACCGTTGTTCCGCAGGAGCGACGGCCGGATCTCGCTAACTCAACCATGCCCCGCGCAGGATTGCGAGGTCCAGGTATCCGTCGTTGTCAAAGTCAGCTTGATAGCACACCAGCCCGCCGAGTTGGTCGGTGACGCCGGCCTGCTGCGATCGATCCACGAACGTGGCAGTCACCCTGTGTTCCGATAGAAGACATCGGTCTGCGTCGGGTCGGTCGAACTGACGAGCGAGATCGAGCAGACCGTCGCCGTCGAAGTCGTCCATGATCGCGCCGCCCGACTGGTTGAAGCGGTTCACGCCGACGAAATAGCCGACATCACGAAACTTGCCGATATCGAATTCGGACTGGAAATAACGGGACAGATCCAGCCGGAACCGGGAATCGACCCGGTCGGGATATTCACCCAGGGTCATGTGAGCGAGGTTGAGAAGCCAGCGGACGGCTCGAGGTCTTCGGGAAACTGCGTGCAGGTACTCGGTGAAATGCTGTGATCGCGAGCTGAGAAGCCGTTGGGATTGGTATGCATGGCGGCCGGCGAGATGGGAAAGATGCAGGAACTCTCGCCGCGGCACATCACGCAATTCTCGTTTTCGCCCAGCCGCAGCGCGGTCACGCCTTGAGAATAGATCACCGAGGCCAGCGCCCGCGGCCCGAGAAGTGCATCCCGCTCGACGATTGCGCACCTGCCCGAGCAGCTCGTAGGATTTCGCGGCCTCCCCTTCCGAATTCAAGAGAGAGGCTTTCTCCATCATGAGCATCGCTCGCACGTCAACGGGCATTGGCGTGTTGGCCAGGTGCCTTCAGAGTGCCTATCTCGCGTGCGCGACCTGCGCTAGACGCTGCTGATTTCCGCGAGCGACGAATCGGGTTCCCAGTTGGGTACGAGCGAGATGAGAGTCGGGAACCCGCTTGAATCGAATGCGTCGTTGCGTGGGTCGTAGCCGGGCCGCAAGCCGGGCACGGCGACTTTGGTGCTGGCCCCGGTAGGGATATGTGCACTGTGCGGGCCACGGGAGGAAGACGGCATCGACCGCCAGATCCCGATGACGATCGCAATCCCCACCGCGGCACTCGCAAAGAGCACGAGCCCGTCGAGGATGCTCAAACACTTCGGTCGTCTTGCCATCGAGGTAAGTCCTGATATAATGATAATATATAAATTGAACTGTGTAAGTGCGCAGACGCCATGAGAATCGGCCTCTTCCCACTCGAGGCGAGAGAATTGCCGTTGGGCCCAGCCGCTTGTTTTGCTGGCGCGGGCTCTTCAGATCGAATTCCGTGCGCCGTTTCGCGCAGTTGTATTTCGGCAATGCCACCGCGATGAGCGGGACAATTTCGGTGCGCACCCGACCCGGCCGGAATGCGGATCGCGCAACCCGCCTGCGAGCGATGAAGGGCTGTAAGCGAACGGGCTGACGCGAGGCACACGAAGATGCCTGCGAGGTCCGCTGGTCGTGATCGCGTATGCGTTCCAGCCGGATCGGCTCGATCGCACGCAGAACTCGTAAGGTCAGTGCGCACGAGCACACCACACCCGATCAGAGTCGGTATCGGCCGAGACGTCAGGAGAGCGTGCGCGGCCGCAGACCTCGCGGAGGCCGTTCCAGCGGCGAAGTGTGATGCCGGGGCCGGAGAGTCGGTGCAATCGCAGTCAGGCTGACGGCATGGGGGTTCTCTGCTCGTTGTGCCGAAGTGACGTGGCACCAGGAGTTATTCCTCACCGTTGATGATGGTGACGGAACGTTAGGCAACGCGGTCCTTCGCTCAGCCTGCGCCCGAGCAGGGCGAGCTTCGCCGTGGAACGAGCGGTCCCGGCCGAGAGCCCACGCACCAATTTCCAAGTGCATCCAGCCTTACAGGGAGAACCGGAACGACGGTCTGTGCGAGGCACGTGTGCCGCAATCGGCACTGGCAGCGAGGGCGCAAGCCAATCACGAGGAAAGGCAGCAGCAATGCACCTTGATGCAGCCATTCGCTCTTCCCGCTGGGAATCGTACCACTTGTGGCCAACAGCTTAGAGGAAAAAACGAACAGTAGTCTTAATGCGTTAATCGCATTGGGGACTTGTGGCAAGCGGATTTCTCGCATTTCCCGCAATTTCGCGCGTTTTCCGTACGCTCGAGGAAACTGTCGAGCAATCAAGGCTTGCTGAAATCATAATTCACGTACCCGACTTTGGCCAGTCGCACCCCTGACGCCTCGTATGCGGCTGGGTCGCTTGGCGCCCAGGTTCCGAGCCCGTCGACGTAACGATTGAACATGCAAAACGCCGCGGCGATCAGAACCGTATCGTGGATCGCCTTGTCATCGGCGCCTGCGGCACGCGCGCGGTCGATGTCCGTTGACTGGACGAGGCGGCCGTCGCGCCGGACTTTCTCAGCGATCACCAGCAGCGCCTTCATCTTCTCCGAGACGGGCGCGGCAGTCGCTTCGGCGAGCACCTGATCCACAAGCTGCCGTTCTTCTCCGAAATGCACGCGTGCCGCCGCAGCATGCGACTGCATGCAAAAGTGGCATTCGTTTCCGGACGAAACATAGGCAGCGATTAACTCGCGTTCGGCGGACGTCAGGGACGACGGTCCCCGCAGCAGGGCCTCGGCCAGACCGCTCAGGTGCGTCTGGGTCTCGGGGTAAGCAATCATCGGCCCGACAATGCCGGGCGCGCCCTCGGGCAGCTTGATATGTGCCATTGAAAACCTCCAGGGTTTCAGAAAGAGTTCCGGGTGATCTATCTTCGCAAACGCAAGCTCTGACGTTGGTCGACTTCAGTTTCTGTTCTTCTCCGAGGACCTGCTGTCACGCTCGAGCGAGGCGCGGGGTTCCGCGGTCTTGGCTGATTTCTTGCGGTCTGGCGAACCCTCCCGTAATCTCCTGCTGAAGGAGCATGATCAGGGATTGCTCGAGCTCCGCCGGTTTGAAGCCGAACGGCCCGCGACCGCTCTTGTATGCAATTCCCAGGCTGAACGAGCAGCTTCCCAGCCGAACCGCGTCTGCGGCCGATCCTTGCGAAACCAGCCGTCAGTGCCCTGCAAGCGATCGCCTTTGACGATGATGTCGACGAGCATGGCGAGCGAGTCGGGATGGCCTGGCCGCACCTTTTCGAGCATCCCGGCGCCAGAGAACGCCGGAGCCGCTTGGGCATTGGTGCCGGCTGCGGGCACGCGGCCGGGCGAGAGAGGAGTCTGAGCGGCACCTCGCGAGACGGCGCTCAGGCTTACCAGAGCGAAGGCCCAACAGAGACGAGCAATAGGCGGCGCGAATCCGGATCTCGCGCCCGATGCTGACCCGGACCTGAGCGGATTCATGTGCGTTCCTTTTTCTCAAACTCCATGAGCATCTTGAACTGCCCTCGATGCGGAGATTCTTCACCGAAGAGTTGGAATTTGCCCGCCTGGGTCGCAGGCCGGAACCCAGTCGGCATTCGCCTTTGCATTGCAATTGCGCCCTGCGCAGGCCGGCGAATCAGCCACCTGGGCACGACGACGCCCGTGGACGCTCGAATTCATCGAGCGCCAGTGTCGGCACCGTCGTCTGCCCAAGTGCCCACCCGGTACGATCGATATCAAGAAAGGGCGAGTGATCGGGGAGGACGCTCGATCGGAGATGTGCAAGTTTGGACCCGAGCGGTGAATTGGCCCGCTGGAAGATCCCGCGAATCCGGACGGATCTGTACGAACCCCGCCGGCATGGCGCACCAAAGTTCGCTCGCCGATGAAGACGCAAGTTCCGGCACTCGCGGCGAGCCTTTCTCCTGGGAGCAGGAAGCACCGGCACAAGGCAATTTGCGACCGGGCAGCATCGGCCTTGCACTGCCCGGCGTCGCTCCCGCCAACTCGAGTACCCTCCAGGTCCAAAAACGACCTTTTGCGCCGATCGGTCCGTGCCTGATGTGACGCCGTGGCCGCAGCCCGCTTGAGCCGAATTCGAAGTAAACCCTGCGAGCACTACGGCCGCGATCATGGCAGCCGTGATCAGTAGCTTCTCGCGCGTGCGGGACGACGAGAACATGTCCACTCGCTTTCGTAAAGGTGCGCCCGGCCGAGCATCGACACGTAGAAGCTACCCCGGTGACGATAAGATTTCAAGTGACGGTGGACCTTGCGAGATCGCGCTGTCCCCGCCCGCCGCACGATGGTTCTCCAGCATACCCGGGTTCAAGCGGCGACCGGCCGCTGCGGGCCTCCACCTGGCGGACGCTGCCTCAACACTTGAAAGAACGTCAAGAGAGCCTTTCGACCATCGGGCCTAGCGCCGAGATGGCCCAGCAGAGCGAGAGGCCCAGCAATCCCCGCCAATTCTGTGCGCCCAGCCCAGGTTTCGTGCCGACGCCGAAGATCCCGGCAAACACATAGGCAAGTAGCGCCCAGAGAGCCTGTGCGCAGCAAGAGGTTTAAATACTCGCGGCCGGATCGTGCGCGGCTCGCGTATCACGACGAGGTCTTCTGGCCCATCGATCTCGCGATCCCAGATATAGGAAGAGTGCGATGGAGAGTGCTCGGGATATTCGACCCGGAGCCGTGCAGTGGTTTCAGCCAGGCGGGATAACAGTCCAAGATGTCCCACCTGTCGTTCCCAGAACAATAGATGCTTCAAGTGACCTCCGCCTTTCCTCGCAACTTGGTGACGAATGACCTGCAAAATTGAATGTCGTCTTTCTGTGTCGCCTCGTCTCCTATCGTGAGGAAATGCAATTCCCTCGCGGCAAGGTCTGGGTAGATGTACAGCCGCGTCTGAGCGAGATTCGGGCCACCCCCCTTTGCTACCGGGCAGGGATTATCGTGCCGCGCCCGACCGTCCGAGGCAACACGGTTGAGCCCATTGCCGGGCGCATGTCCACCGTGTGTTGGCCTGCATGGAACTTGCTCTTTCCCCATTCGGCTTCATCTGGTATCAATCCCCCCGCATGAAGTGCCGCACTTCTCGGTCTGCGCTTTCAACCGCGCCTCGGATCGCGTTGTGCTCTCTCCCTGTCCCGACTGACGCAGCTCGGATCATCGAGTCTCACATCGCTCTCAAGGCGTCGCGAAGACCAGGGCGTTCCCAAGGAGGGGATCGATTCCATGGGCCGGCGACTATTGCTGATTGTCGGGTTTTGGCTCGCCGCATCCTCGGGCGGCAGCACCGCGCCCGCACAGGACCAGGGGCAAGACCTCCCGCCGGCATGCCGGTGCCCGTGCCTGCTGAGACACCTTCCGGCGCGGCCGAGCGCAAACCCCGATCCCGGAAGACCTCAAGCTGCCGGCGGCACCGGTCGAAGCCGCAGAGATGATCGACCAGCCCACAAGCTCTCCGGCCGTCGATAAAGATGATACGCCCGAATCGAAGAAACGAACGGTCGAGTCCACGCCGGCGAAAGCAAAAGCCAAGGGGAAGGCAGCCACGAAGGAGAGCGGCCCCCCCGCGAGCTGGATGCCGGATTTGATGATCTCATCCGCGACGCAAAACCTAGTGGCAAGAATCCGCTGCATATCCGCACCGACGCCAACGTGGTGCGCACGCAGGGGCAGGGACAGGCTCCCGCCGACGGCGCCCCCGCTTCGCCCGTTCCAGCTGAGGCCCTCGGGCCCGGCTGTGGACCGGCTCCCGATCGGCAAACAATCCGTTGCCGTGACGGTCGACGTCCAGGCTCCCGCGAGCATGAATCTCAACCAGGTTGCCAATCTCAAGCTGATCATCCGCAACACCGGAACCTCCGACGCCTTGAACGTCGACGTTCAGGACGAGCTTCCCGAAGGACTGAAATTCATTTCGAGCGTCCCCGAAATGACTCCCACGCACGAGTCGCATCTGACTTTCCGCATCCCCACGCTGGCCGCCGGCTCCGAGCGGACGATTAACCTCAAGGTCAAGCCGACCAAGACCGGGCCGTTCGACCACGCCGCGACCGTGAAGTTCGAGACCGGCTGCCGGTTGCGCAGGCGCGTGCTCGAGCCCAAGCTCAAGGTTGACGTGGTCGCCAATCCCACAACCGGAAAGGTCTTGAAGGGCCAGCCGGTCGAGTTCCGAGTGACCGTCACGAATTCGGGAACCGGCAGGGCGCGGAACGTGGCGATCCAGGCCAAGCTCACCCCGGGCCTGCGCCACGATGTGGGCTCCAAGAGCGACGATCCCGTCCTCTATGAGCTCACCCTTCCCGAGCTCTCACCCGGCCAATCCGAAAAGCTCGACACACTTGTCGCCGACGCCATCATCGGCGGCGAGCAGAATTGCACCGTCATCGCCAAGAGTGACGACGTGGTCTTCGTGCCCGAAGACGCTCAGGTGACCAAGATCATCGCCGTGGTCGAGCCCAAGCTCGAGCTCCACGTCAAGGGTCCCGACCAGCGGTACACCGACACCATCGCGGACTATGAGGTCACCCTCCAGAATTCAGGCACGGCTCCCGCCCGGAGAATTCGCGTGACAACGACGCTGCCGATTAGCGGGAAACTTGTGGGTACGCACCCTCCCGACGCCCGTTACGACGCGACAACGCGCAAGCTGACCTGGACGATCGACCAGATCGATCCCCAGGCCAAGCCACTCTCATTCCCGTTTCATGTCCGGATGGGCCGCATGGGCATGTACGAGGTGCTCGCCAATGCCAGTGGCGACAGCGGTCTCACGGCCAAGGACCTGATGCACACCGAAGTCGTGGGCATGCCCGACGTGGACGTGCTCGTGAGCGAAGCCAAGCGAGTCGTCGATCTGTACGGGACCACCACGTTCCAGATTCGCTTGAGGAATTACGGCACCAAGGAGGCGACCAATCTCCAGGTCACTGCCACGCTCTCCCCCAACCTCGAAGTCCAGGCGGCAGGCGGCGGTTCGAAGGACGTCTCGGTCCAAACCACGGACAAGAAAGACGGAGTGAAGTTCTCGCAGATCCCCAAGCTCGGCCCAGGCAAAGAGATGATCCTCTGGACCACCGTGAAAGTCATAGGCGTCCAGCCGAAGCTGGCGACGTGCAAGGTCGTCATCATGCACGACGATTTGACCGACACGTTCGAAGACATGGCCGGCGTCAAGGTGACAACCTCCCGCGGATCCGCCCCGGAAGCAACGATCAAGCAGTAATCACCTCACAGCACCACCCCCGGCTCCTGCTTGTAAGCCGACCCGATCTTGCAAAGCTGCTCGAGCAGCACCGCAAACAAGTCAAACAGCGACTTCAGCCGCTCCACGTCCTTGATCACCCCGACAACCAGGAAATGCAGCTCATCAACGTTGTCCGGAAACTTGGGCCGAACCACCCTTCGCTGTCCTTCACGTCGAGCATGATCGCTGGCTGAGCCTGCACCAGCGCCCTGAGTTGTGTGTCGGCGAAAAGGTGTTGCACCCTCGGCTCGTTGTTCCCCTTGATGATGAACGCCTCGTCAAACTCGGGGTCGCCCACCTCGATGTCCTGCATGCCGAGCATTTTGCCTAACCCGCTGAAGACCCCCTTGCGATAGATCGTGAACCGGAATCCTTCCGAGTTGATGTAAGGTGCACGCATGCGGGTATACGTTACCGAAGATTTTCCAGTCGAGACCGTGTAGGTATCGAGCGTGACCGTCCAGGGACCGACGACCGCCTGCACCTTGTTCCCTTTCCATCCTCCGCCTTCAACAAACTTCGCCCGATTTCCTGGCAGAGTTGCCGCCACACCTCGTCTTTGTTCGGACCGAAGAACCCCATTGGAATTCCCTCCAGGAAACACACTCGACGCGGTTCATCACAACGTGACCACGGTCTCCCGTGGTTCGGACGGGGAACCTCCAACCTCGCACGTCAGTGCGACCGCCATCGCAGATCGGGCTTACGCCGGAGATCGGACGACGTGCGTCACGTCCCGTAGTATCCCTCTCTTTCCCCTTCCAGATCGATACCCCACTCCCTTTTCACGATCTCCGGGATGAAGCCCAGCGCCGCCCTCCCATCCGCCCAGCAGATCGTATCACGCCGCTTGGCGATCTCGGTGGAGAGATAGCGAGGATCAGGCATCATTCCCACTCGTCCCAGATCGAGCCGATCCGCATCCCAGCAGGTCTGGATCGTCACGTCCGGATGAGTGCGCTCGTGCGTGTGGCTTGCGCGCGCGATGCAGCAGGCGGAAGTGCTCATCGCCAAGGTCGAAAACCTCGCCCCGGAGCGACCGGGCGAGCTCCGCCCGCGCGGCCCGTGCCCAGGGTCGTGGTGCTCGTTGAAACGCCGGCAATCGTGCAGCACGGCAAAGAGCTGAACCACTTCGATGACGGCACCCGACTCCTCGGCCAGGCGAAGCCCGTTCTCGAGCACCCTGGCCCAGTGAGCGACGCCGTGAGCGCCGTTCCACGGTAGCGTGTAATCTTCGAGGACAGTGTGCACGACGATGTTCAAGTCCAGTCGCATGAGAATCTGTCTCCGACAGCACGCTCACCGCGCGAACGGGTTGGCCGGGAATTCAAGGTCCATCATGAGCAGTTGAAAATCGGGGCGGTCGAGCAGAAGCTTGAATTCCGGAATCTTCCTCCACTCGTGCGCTTCGACGGCGCTGTTCGTCACGGCTCGTCGGAGAGCGACCATGGCACGGTCGGCGTAGGCGCGTGCGGTGGACGGACTCGCGCCTGGGTCTTTGCCGGCCAGGCTGGCGCAGGCCGCCAGCGTGCGGGAAGCCCACGCATTGACTTTCTGATCACCTGGCCAGATCTCGAGATGCTCGGCGGCGACTCGAGCGGCGGCCGCGTGGTCCGCCTGGCCAAGCAGCACTTCGCCCAGTTGTTCCTGAAGGTTGGAGAGCGCGTTCCGATCAACGGGATTCTTGCCGTCCACTTCGAGTGCCTGCTTTTGTTGCGCAAGACCTTGCTCAACTCGCCGCCTGGCCTCGTTCAGTTCACCCAGATCCCTGTGGCAGGCCGACAGGATGTTACAGGCAATCGCGAGGTTGTAGCGATCTTCCGCCCTGGCGCTGGACTCGGTCACCCGGCTCTCGAGGTATGCGATGGCCCTTGTGAGTTGTTCGCGCCGCCTTTGAGGTCAGTTGTTAGTAATCTATGAGCGAGATTCACGCGGGCTTGAGCCAGCTCAGTTCGGGCGATGTAGTCGTGCGGCCGCTCGACGTCGATCGTCTCTTGCACCGCGACGGATCGGCGGAAGTGCTCAAGGGCTTCCGTGGGATTGGTGCCCTGGTGGTGGATGCCGAGGCAGAAGTGGACCCGGGCCAGAGTACGTCGATAGTCCGGTTCTGACGGCAGGTCCACGATGAGCTTCTCGAGGGTCGCCTGCGCTCGGGTCCAGGACGACTCGGCCTCCTTTCGCCGCGCGGATCGAACGTGAATAAGCCCAAGGTCGCAGAGCGCTTGGCCAGTGCGAAGCGAGCGAAATGCTGATCAGGAGCCGCTTTGATCAGTGCTTCGTCAAGCTCGATCGTTCGGCGAATGTCCCGCTCGGCGTCCTCCCAGTTGCCGGCCGTCCCGGCACTCGCTGCTCGGTTGTAAAGCGCCGCGGCCAGCGGTTCTTGATAAGACCTGACCGTGGGGAAATCGGCGACTAGCTTCTCGAGATGCTCGACTGCCTTTCGCGATAGGTCCCGCGACTCGCCAGCGCGGTCGAGCAATTTTAGCGTGCCGCTCAGCGAGCTGAGGTAGTTCGCCAATTCCAAGCGGAGCCCGGGTCTGTCGGGGAAGTCGTTTACGAGCGGGCCCGCTAAATCAACCGCGCGCCTGAGGGCTGCCTCGGCTTCGGTGAAGGAACGGGTTTTGCCGAGCATGTTGCCGAGGCTGCCATAGGCGTGGATCTTCCGGCACCGCGCCTCGGGTGAAATCGCTTCGCGGTCCTTGATCAGTTCCACCGCCAGCCGATCGGCCGCGACCGCCTCGGGCACCTTGCCGGCACTGAATAACGCCATCGCCCGGTTGTTGTTCAGGTCCGCGAGTAAATCGTGATAGACCGTGCGATCCGGAAACTCGTTCGCGAGCTTTTCCAGCAGGGAAATGCTCTGCTCCTCGAGTTCCATGGCGCGAACGGACGCCCCTCGTTCCTGATGCCACTGACCCAGGTCTTTGAGTGCAAGCGCCAGGTCCCGGCGGCGGTCGGCGTTCCTCGGGGCTTCGGCCAACGAGCGTTTGAGCAGCTCGACCGCGCGCCGATACGCCTCGCCCGCCTGGTCGTACTGGCCGAGCATGGCGCGGATCAAGCCGGGCACTGAAAAGCCATCCCCGCGTCGTGCTGGGTCGTCGCATCGTTCTGCTCGCGCAGGAATTGCTCGTGAAACGCGAGCGCTTTTTCGAGCATCGCCCGACGCACTCCCACCATTTGGGGAATGTCCGCCAGATGCTTGGCACCCAGCTCGGTGAGCATTTCATCGACCGCGGCGCGCGCCTGCTGGAAATGCGTCTGCGCCCGCGCGCGCTGGCGCTCGGTCTCGGCCTTCTGCCGGCTCACCACGATCGTCCCGGCCGCGAGCGCGACGATCGCGATCAGCATCGCGGCCGCGCCGCCGGCCACGGCCTCGCGGTGCCGGCTCGCCCACCGGCGCAGCCGAACCAGCACCGGCTCGCGCCACGCCGAGACCGGCTCGCCGGCCGTCCAGCGCTCGACGTCGTCCGCCAGCGCGCGGCATGACTCGTAGCGGTCTTCTCGCTTGAGTGCCATCGCCTTCAAGCAGATGGCCTCGAGCGCGCGATCGATTCCCGGCGAAATCACTTGCGGCCGCGGGAAATCCCCTTTCTGTACGCGCCGCAGAATCGATCCCGCGTCGTTTCCGTCGAACGGAGCTTTCCCCGTGAGCAAGCAGAAAAGTGTGGCGCCCAAGCAATACACGTCCGACCGCGGCCCGATGCGGTCGAGGTCCCCGGCGGCTTGCTCGGGGCTCATATAGGCTGGCGTGCCCAGCGCCGAGCCCGGCAGCGTCTCGGCCGTGCCGCTGGCCGACAACGGCACCAGCGGCTTCTCGTCGCCGGAACCCTCCTGTTCGGTGCGCCGAGCGCCTTGGCCAGGCCCCAGTCGACCACGAGTGTCTCGCCGTGCTTGCCCATGACAATGTTGGCCGGCTTGATATCGCGGTGCAGCACGCCTCGGCTGTGGGCGTAATCGATCGCGTTGCAGACGTCCAGGAACCGGCGCAGCAGCTTGATCAGCTCGAGCGCGCTTCCCCTCGTCGGCTTTCAACCCGGGATCCGCATGAAACGCGGCAATCGCGCCTTTGAGGCTGTCGCCGCGTATGAAGCGCATCGCGTAATAAGGACGCCCATCGGCATACGTTCCCAGCCCGTAGACCGGCACGATTCCCGGGTGTTCGAGGCCGCCGGTGATCTGCGCTTCCAGCAGGAACCGCGCCCGGCTGGCCGAGTCAAAAGCGTGGTGCTCGAGGATTTCCTTCAGTGCCACTTCGCGGTTGAGCTCGGCGTCGACGGCCACGAACACCGCCCCCAGGCCCCCCCTCGCGTGCGGCCGGACAACGCGGTAGCGCCGCCCGACCGTGCCGGAGGCCGCGGCAGTCAGCGTCGTGATCAAGTCAATAGCTTCCCGCGGGTCGGCCGTGCCCAGCTTCGCGAGCGAAGCCTCGAGGTCGGGATCGTCCCGGGCATCGAGCAGCTTGCGAATGGATCGATCGATGGATTGCCCGCTGAGCCTCTCGTTCGGGTCGTCCGCGTGCAGCTTGAGGTGTTCGGTGACCAGGCTTTCGAGAAGTGCGTGCCGGGTGCCGTCAAGTGCCCCGGCCTCGAGAAGGATCGAACCCAGGTGCTTCGACTTGTCGGTGAGCCAGGTGTTGAAGGCGGCGAGCAGTGTGTCTCGATTGATGAAGTTGTTGTGCAAGGCCAGCAGGCCGAAGAGCAGCGCGCGCGCGGTGTCGGACGCAGTCTTGCTTGGGCTTTGCTCAATGTCCATGTTCAGTCTCTTACGAATTAGCGACGACGCAAATGATCTCGAGCGGCTCGTGCGGCCGAGCTCCGGCCGCAGCCCGGGCATGCTTCGCTCTCGTCGCACGTTGCCGAGACCAAGATTATACCGCACGCGCCCGAAAACACGACAATCGCGCCGGAATGGCGAGGCTGCTTTCTCGTCGATCTGCGCGAGGCGGATCCGGAGGTGATCTATCACCTACATGAAACCGGGGAGCGGCGAAAAATTGGGGTGACGCTTGGTGAATTTTGGCGGCGCGGCGGTGGGAGGCGTCAGAAGAATCGTCAGGCTGAAAGCCTGACCTGCGCTGGCGCAGATGGGTAGCTCGCCATGACGGCGGTACCACGCCACCACATCCGCCAGCGTCTCGTCGAATGGACGAAACGAAACGCCGATCTCGCGCTCGCTCTTGGCGTGATTCATGTGGCTTCGCTCGTTCTTGCGCGCAGCAGCCGCACCGCCGCCAGGCTGATCAGCACCGGTTTGCCGGTGATCCTGGCATACGCCTCATAGCCGGCCGCGATCACGAACAAGAGTCCCAGTGGAATGCGCCGGCGCGGGGCCTTGGTCCCGGTCGCGCGGCTCAAGGCCCGCGGCCACGTCGACCATCGACATATGACGCCCGGCGCACAGGTAGCTCTCGCCGCGGCGTCCGCTTTCCGCCACCCTCACCGAAAACTCCGCCACGTCGCGGGCATCGACCACCGCAAACGTGCCCGGCACCAGCCCGGGCAGCGCGTCGCCGGGCGAAATCCAGCACAAGCTGACCGCTGGCCGTCGGCCCGGCGTCGCCTGGCCCGAACATGAATCCGGGCAGCACGAACGTCGCGTCGAAATCGGGATGGCTGTCCAGGAAAGCGCGGATCGCGCGATCGCAAAGGATCTTGCTGCGAAAGTAATCGTTCGCGTCCGCTTCGGCTCGCGCCATCGTCTCATCGATCAGCGACCCCGGCGGCCCGTCCAGCACGCCGCCGGAGGAGGTGTGCACCATCCTCCGCACCCCCATCTCGTACGCGGCTTCGAGCAGCGCCTCGGTCCCCGTCACGTTCACGCGAAAAAGCTCGTCCCAGTGCCGGCCGCCCTTGTAGCTGTCGCGAAAGAAGGCGGCCGTGTGAAACAGCACGTCAACCCCGTCGCAAAGCCTCCTTGAACGACGAAATGTCCTTCATGTCGCCTTCGACAATCTCCACGTCCAGGCTCGCCGAATTGCTCTTTGGCTTTGGCCGCACTTCGTGCGAGCGCCTTGACGCGATGTCCGCTCTCCACCAGCGCCCGCACCAGGTTGTTCCCAAGAAGCCCGGTCGCACCGGTAACGAAAGCAGTCGTGAACGGAGTCATGGCGGCCACTCGTCAAAGGAAGTTACTGGAACAATGTTCCAGGTCGTTGCTTCCCGAATGTCGCCATCCTACCCGCCCCACCGCCGAGGAAAAACCGACCGCCGGCCATCTCGCATCAGCCCCCGAAGGGGGCGGCATCATTTAGCGCGCGGTGCGAGCACCGAGAACGGGGGGAAGCAACACCGCCGATAGTCGCATTAGCCCCCGAAGGGGGCGGCATCACGTAGTGTCCCCGGCGTGAGCCCCGTGCCCCCGGCGTGAGCCCCGAGTACCCGGCAAAAATCGTCTGGAATAAAAACGCGTCTCGTGCGTCTAAGACGAAGGTGGCAAATTTTCTCGAAAAGGAGGCTCATACGATGCAACACCCGTCCGCATTTCGAAGCGGGAAGCGCTCCGCGCCGAGTACGGCAACCGTTTTTTGGGTCATGGTTTGCATCCTGTTCATTGCCACCACGTCCAGTTTCGAGAATTGGTTCGTCGCCCACGGCCAGGACTCGAAGGCAACCGCGAAACCTTCCTCGGCCGGAACAAGCAGCCTCGACGAGATGCGAAAACTCATCCGCGAGCTCGAGGTCCAGGCCGCGGGACAGCGCGATCAGCTCGAGAAGACCGAATCCAGCTTGCGGCGGGCGCGAGCGATTCTGACCGATCTGGAACAACCGCAGCGAGCCTCGGATCCCGTCTGGAACGAGCGTTCAACCAAGCACACGTTCAATCCCAACGATCCGATGCAGGGCGAGACCCTTTCCCAGCAGGCGCTGGCCGACAAAACGCCCTGGTCATGGCCTCTTGAAACCGCGACTCCCGACGCCTGCGCTCGCCACTTCGGCGGCGGGTACGACGTCGCGATCAAAGCCCCGCAGGAGCCCTCCCTGCCGCCGATGATTGAGGTCCAAAAAGCAGGCAAGACCATCGTGTCCTTGCGCTCGCATGTGGCATCCGTTTTCGTCCGTGGCGGCGATACGCTCTATTATGCTGACTACAGTCCCCACTCAGCCGGCTGTAGCATCGTCGCCTATCACCTCAGCCAGGGCGAGCGGTGGAAGACGCCGCTCTGGGCCATCGGACCGCTCGGTCAGTCGATGTACGCGAACCGCGTCAACATGAAACTGGACGGCAACCACTTGATAGTCTACGGCGATGAATCAGCGGGTCGCTACATCGAGCTCCTCGACGTTCGAACCGGCAGGATCGTCGGACGCCGTGTAGGCGCCGGCCTGCGGCTGCTTCGCTGAGCTGAGCCGAGCGGTCCGCCGGCTCGTTCGGGCGCAACACCCACTCCGGCGGTGATTTTCGATCTCTTTTGCCCGGCGATGTCCGATCCACGGCGCCGTGACTCCTAATCGCCGTCTGCGCCGGGCGCCTCGGGTGTCCACCCCTCCGCCATCAGCTCGCACGCGGCGGCCGAGAAAAGAAACAACTTCTCGGGCTGGAGCATGTGCGGCGCATGCTTTTTCCACCACCTGGCCGCTTTGGTATCGTGCTTCTCGAGCGCCGCGATCGCATCGAGAGCTCTGACCACGTAGCCCGCACCATGGTGTTCCGGGCGGCCCGTCTTGACCCCACTGACCTCACCGCCTTGCTCGGGACCGACCCTGCCCGCAAGGAGCGGCAGAACACAGCCGATCCAGGCCGCGCGGATGGCACACGGGGCCTCACCCGAGGGGGCCGCAACCATGCGGATCCACCGCATCGGCTGTGGCCCGAACTTCTTCCAGAGTTTCGGAAAGCGCCGTTTGAGGTCGTCACCATCTTCACGCCATCGCTCGCCCGCGGGCTCCGACCTGTTCTCAAGCCCGTAATAGTACGGAAAATCATGCAGGCTGTTCCCAGTCTTTTGCTCCCAAGCTCGCGACGCCGCGTACTGGAAGCCTTCAAACTGACAGTCTTCCTCATCATCCTTCACCACCCGGACGAGGGACTCGGGATCTTCGAGCGCGCGCTGGAACACTTTCTCGCCTTTGGAGATGAGCCAGCCTCGGAAGTCGAGGAATCCATCGTTGGAACACCCTCCTCCAATCAGGTACGCTGCGCCCCATAGATCCCACGTGTAAGCCTTCGTGTGATACTCTTCAAAAATCCGTCCGAACTGGACGATCTCATCCGGATCGAGTTGCTCGAGCCGCGAACGAAGAAGCTCGAGCTGCGCGTCGAGGTCGCCACGCCCCTGCTTGCGGGAGGCATCGATGATCTTCCAGAATGTCGCCTTATCCATGGTTCGACTCCTCGGGCCTCGTGCACTTCTCCGACTCCATTTCGAGCGAGTCTCGTTCGCTGCTTCGTTTTATTGGACCGCCAGTCCGAAGCCGCTACAAGACGGGTGTTAAGGGGGCTGATCCAGGTAGCCGCGCGCTCAGGTTTCAAGTTATATTCACCGTGGGATGAGATCCGCTTTTCCGGAAGACCGCCATGGCAACTGCATCTGAGCTCACGACTGACGTTCCGTCTGCCCCGGCCTGGAAGGACCTGCTCGAGGAAATCCTGCCGCGCCAGGGCCAGTGGAGCGAGCAAGAGTATCTCGTTCTGACCGAACACAGAACCCGCCTGATCGAGTTCACCGACGGTTTTCTGGAAGTCCTGCCCATGCCGACCGACAAGCACCAGGCAATCCTCCGGTTTCTTTTTACTGCTTTCCTGAATTTCATAGAGCCCCGAGGCGGCAAAGTCCGCTTTTCCCCATTGCGGCTACGAATTCGGCCGGGCAAGTTCCGTGAACCCGATCTTTTGTTGCTGCTTCGAGCCACCGATCCTCGCCGGCAGAACCAGTTCTGGCTTGGAGCCGATCGTGCCCTCGAAGTGGTGAGCGAACAGAAACCAGAACGAGACTTGATTGAGAAGCGGGGCGACTATGCCGAGGGCCGCGTCCCGGAATACTGGATCGTCAATCCGCAAACAGAAACCATCACCGTGCTCGGGTTGAGCGGGGATGTTTACGTCGAAGCCGGCGTTTACCGTCGCGGCGACATAGCAGCATCGGTGACGCTGCCGGACTTCTCGGTCTCCGTGTCCGCGGTGTTCGACGCCGACTAGAAAACGCCCGCGTATCGCCACGTCGTGCCCACGGTCTCCCGTGGTTCAAACGGGGAACCTCCAACCTCGCACGTCAGTGCGACCGCTTTGAGCGTTCTTCCTTCTCACACTGAACCGCCAACATCTGTGGCCCAGCCTCGCCCGATCAATTCCGCCGGGCGCTCACTCGATCTCCTTCACAAACAAATTCGTGAACTCCACCGGGTCGCCATGATGCTGCAAGCCGATCGGCCCCCGCTCAGGGATCCCCGGAAGCTGCACGTGGTCGATCACCGTCTGCCCGTTCAGGATGACCGTCACCCTGTCCTTCTTCATCGTGATCAGGAACCGGTTCCACTTGCCCGGTGCGCTGTCGGCCTTGGCCTTGGGAATGGCACCTGAGCGCACGTCGGCAGGCATCGTCTTGTCCACCCGGTAGTCATAAAGCTCTCCCGACCCAATCGTGTTGCACGTGATGTTGACCTGCGCACGTCCGGAGCCGCGCAGCAAAATGCCGCTGTCGCCAGCGTAGGGGATCTCCATCGTCTTGGCCGAGCCATCGGCATTCTTCGCGTCGTCGCCATTAGGAAGCACGACCGCGCGCCGCCGCGGCATCGGCTTGCCCGGCAGCCGCCAGTCAACCAGAAGCATGAAGTCGCCGTAGTGTTTCACGGTCCAGAGGTCTTTTTCCCTGGCCGTGCTCTCGCCGTCATACTCGAGGATCGAGTCGTGTGCCCGCCAGTGCCCTCCGTGGCCCGGCTCAAGCCGCCAGCCGCGCAGGTCCAGCCCCGAGTAGAGTGACGCAAAACCCTCGTCGAGCGTCGCCCTTTCATTACCTTTCGGTGCCGTGGAAGGCAGCTCCTTGATGCGAAGATTGCGGAAATGGCATTCCGAGCCCTCGGACTCGAGGCAGATATACCCGGCGCGCGGTACGCACCGGCTCGCCCCGGACACCTCTTTACCATTGACCGCCAGCTTGAGCACGCCGTCCTGGCACGACACCCGGTAGTGGTTCCATTCCGGTGATGGCTTCGCCCGCTTTTCGCTGGGCAGGCAGCGCATCCAGCCCGCAGGATGCGGCCGGTCGGGCGTCATGGTCGCGCCCCAGATTCCAAAAACATCGCCGTGGCTCGTGTAATTCGCAGTCTCCTGCCCGTCCAGGATCTGCACCTCGAACGACCGCGTGAACGGCACCCCGACGGCCGGCAAGGCATCGCTCCAGACAAACAGCCCCGCGTTGCCACCGGCCTGAAGGTGCCGCCACTCGAGCTCCATGACGAAGTTCTCATATGGCCGGTCGGTCCGCATCACGCCCGTGGGTTTACCCGTCGACACGATCATGCCGTCCCGCACCGTGAATGTCTCCGGCGCGACGTTGACGGGTACCCAGCCCGAGAGATCCCTGCCGTTGAACAGCGGGCGGAAGTCTTCGTCGGCGCGTGTCGAGCTACACAGCGCCAGGGCTAGCAACACCCTGCTGACTGAAATGAAGTGAGAGCTGTTCATGGCTTATTCCCTGGAAGTGCCTTGCGAATCACGATGGGCTAGTTTCAAATGCGTTTTCACGTCGTCGCGCGGATAGGACGCTCTGGCGAGCCACCGAATAGAGTCTGGTCAAATCCATCGGAAAAGTACACTACATGGAAGATGACGGTGCTCTCGATGGAATCGTGCAGCGGATGCAGGTGCCGGGAAGGCCGAACCTTTACGTCGTCGGCTGTTTTGAGCGGCGCGTCACGTTCTACACGCAGCAAGTCCGCGCGTTGAATCTTGTGTATGCGATCGCAGGCAGAATGCCCCGCGATCCCGCCGTCGCCGTGATCGGCGCCGGGGCGGCGGGCATCACGGCTGCTGTCGCGGCCGCGCTGCTCGACTGTCGCGTGACCATCCTCGAGCGGCTGACGCGGTCGCTCGAATTGATCGGGCCCTGCGAACATCGATGATTATATCCTCACATTTACGACTGGCCGTCAGACGAGTCCGAGAGCGACGAGGCGGGGTTGCCGGTGCTGAACTGGACCCAGGGCGTCGCAAAGACGGTAGTCGAGCAGGTCCGCTCCGAATGGGAGAGTCTGGTCGAGCCGCTCAACATCGACGTACGCTGCGACGTGACGGAGATTGGCGTTCATCGACTAGACGGTGCGCGGCACCTGGTGACCTGGAACGGCGACCAGCTCGAGAATCGGGATGCGGCGGCCTGGGGAGCCCGCACGGGGCGAAGGATGCATTCCCGAGCATTCGACGTCGTGATGTTGACGACTGGGTTCGGCGTTGAGACGAAGTCCGAAAACTTTCAAGACGTCCGTTCGTACTGGACCGCCGACGGCGTGAACGAGGAAGACCGCTACCGCATTCGCCCGCATCGCAACGTGTTGATTTCCGGAACCGGCGATGGTGGACTGATCGACGCGCTCCGGTACTCGTTCCGAGACTTTCGCCACGAAGCGGTTCTCCGAGACTTTCGCGACAAGTGGCTCGCCCATCCTGGCTATGAAGAGCTTCGCGCCGAAGTCGCGGCAGTCGAGAACGAGGCCCATCGACTTGCCGAAGCCAACGAACCTTTTCGTCAGTTCCTCACTGAGCGCTATCACGAACTGGCAGGCAGATTGCTGCTACGCAAGATGCCACCGCTCAGGGACAACATCTCTGTCACACTTACCGGCAAGCACCCGCTTCCGTTCGACTTGCTTTCTTCGCCGCTCAACCGGCTGCTGGTGTCGCTCACGAACGCGATGTACCTGCCCGGGCCGGCGGAACGTGTTCTGAAGACCGATAACGACTACATCGTGACGTTCGCTGGAGGTCGAACCGTGCACTTCGACGAGGTCGTCATCCGGCACGGGCCCGTATCCGCGGTCGCGATCTCGTTTCCGGAGATCTTTGAGCAATGCAAGCCCTTGCGGGACTCGGTCGGCAATGCACCTGACCCCACGCGCGTCCCGCTCTACGCTGACTTCTATAAGCAAGTGGTGTCTGCTTTGCGTACGGGCGCGCTCGCGGGCACGGAGGAACGGCGTCCCTCCCGCGGGGAGATGGACCGGGCTGTTGCCACCTCGCACCGGGCCGACGAACTTGGCGCGGAGGATTGGGGGTTGTACCGCGCATGGGTACTCACGCAATTCAAATACTCAACTCCCGCCGCCCATCGAGAAGACCTGCCTGACGAGCTTTTTATGATGCCCTCTCTGGAAATCGAAGAGCAGCCGCCGGATCGTCCACACCGCGCAAGTGTTGAAAGGATCGCTGGCAGGCGGTCGTCCGACGGCCGCGGAGAGCCCGACCGCGAAGGTGCTGTGATCAGGGCCGATGTCTTGGCCGCCGAGGGCACCCGTGCCGTCGTCAAGGGTCCGTTCGGCTCCGGCAAAACAACCCTGTTTCGCCACGTCATGTACCTTCAGATGCGCGACGACCTCGCTTTCGCCATATTCGTTTCCGCCCGCCTACTCGACTCCGCCCGGCTCGCCAACGGTGCCCAGTTCTTCCCACAGCTCTTATTCGAGGCGGCTCTCAAGAGCGGTGAAGCTGGTGCGAGCTTTGCGCCTCACAACTCGAATGCATTTCTCCGCCGATTCTTGGGCGCGGTCTTGCGCGGCCGCGCGGCAGTCTACGTCGATGGGCTCGACGAGCTCACCGTCGAGCTCACCGCAGCGAACCGGCAACGGGCGCCTGCGTTGATCGAGGAGCTCCGGTCGTTTCTACCCCCCGGGAATAGCCTCGTGCTCGCGGCCAGGGACGTTGATCCGCCGTCGATTCAGGGCGGACTCACCGTTTATCGTCTCTTGCCGTTTAGCAGGCGCCAGATCGAGGAATATCTGGCCCGGCGCGTGCCGGACTTTCGGACCGTGGTAAAAGGCGAGGCCAGTCTGGCCACTGACAGCAGTCTCCTCGAGAACGTGTCCCATCCCATCCTGTTGTCCGCCTGTGCGGCGACGGCAATTCACGCCGGCCGTCCAGGTCTTCAAGCCGACTCGTATAGCCGGTTGCTAGACGAGTTGTCAACCGACCGGCGAGTCGTTCGGGCGGCGAGGCGGGCTCTGTCACTTGCCGCGCTGCGCCCGATCCTCGTCGCCGCGGGCGAACCCGCTCAGCCGGCGGAGATCACTGATGCGGATCTTGCTGTTGCGCTTCGCGACGAGGACGGCGATGAGACGCTCCTCCCGGCGCTCACCGTCGCGCTGGCTGCATCGCATCTCGTCGCTAGATTCGAAAGCGGGAATTACCGATTTAGCCATAAGACGATCGAGGAATGGTTCGCCGCGGATTGTCTCGCAAATCGTCCAGATGGCGTCTCGGCAATCGAGACCTTCGCGCTCCGATGCGCGTTCGGTGAGGGCGAACTGCTTCCGATGGCCGTGGCCCTTTTGCCAGAGGCTCAAAAGGCGTACGATCGTCTCGAGAATCTTCCGGATGCGATCAATTTCACGATCCTCCGACTCCGCGCTCGCTCCCTCAGGTACGCCCCCGCGGTCGCCAGTTCAAACATGGAGCGGCTCGCCCGCGATCTAGCGTCCCTGGTTGCCGCTTCGGACCAGTGTTCATCCGTCACCTTGCGGTCGGTGGCCGGCGGCCTCGTACACATCAGGGACGATTGCGCCGCATTCATCGTTCCTCCGATCGCGACGCTCTTGCTCGACTCGCGGCCGGAGGTGCGCGTTCGGGCGGCAGGTACGCTCGGCGCGGTGAGGAGCGCGAAAGGTGTTTCGCCGCTTACGATCGCCCTGCAAGATCCCATTCGCGAGGTTCGCGAAGCCGCCGCGACCGCCCTCGGAGAGATTGGAGGACCCGACTGCATTGAAGCGCTCGTGCAGGCCTACCGCCACGACCAGGGCCCGCTGGTACTCGATGCGGCGATGGATGCGCTCGTCAATATCGGCGACGCACACGTGGTCGAGTGCCTGGTTGCGATGGTCGCGGATCGAGCGATCGAGGTGAATCTTCGCTGGCCGGCGGTACGAGCCTTGGGGACAATCGGAAACCCCGCGGCACTCGACGTCGTGATGGCGGCCGCAGACGATCCCGCCGGCACAATTCGCGAGTCGGCGGCCACCGCGCTCGGCAATCTCGGTAACGCCAGCGCGACCACTGCGCTGCGTCGCCTGCTCCGCGACGGACAGGCATCGGTGCGCAATGCTGCCGCGGAAGCCCTGGGCCGACTGCGACCCAGCGAGGCCGCGGAGGACCTCCGCAACGCGCTCGACGACTCCCACCCGATGGTGAGCGAAGCCGCCGCGCGAGCGCTCGAGCGCATGGGTGACGCCGGGCTGATCGCGGCGCTTCAAGGGATCCTCCGCAATCCCGATGCGCCCTGCGCGGCGGCGCCGCAGCTCCTGGCCGAACTTGCCGCAGACACTGTCCTTCCCGCGCTCTTGCTCCTGACTCGCGAGCCGAGCACCGCCGTCCGCGAAGGGGCGGCCTACGGGCTGGGGAAGATCGGCACAGCCGAGGCGGCCGACGCCTTGGTGCGCCTCTGCTGGGCCGACTCCTCAGAAGACGTTCGCTATGCGGCCGTCTCGCGGCTCGGTGCCCTCAAGTACCCGGAGGCGATGCCAGCAATCCTCGCCCGTCTGCGAGACGATGAATCGACGCTGGTCCGCTCCAGGGCGGCCACTGCGCTCGCAGATTTCGGCGATCGGTCGGTTGTCGATCCCTTGTGTGAAGCCCTCGACGATCCCGGCGTCAGCCGATTCGCCGCAATCGCGCTTGGTCGCATCAAGGACGCGAAGGCAGTGCCCGCGCTGGTCGAGCTCTACGTCTCGCTCGCTGCTCAGGGAGCTCCGCTCGAGCGCACCCGTGCACGCACTCGGTAGCATCGGCGGGCCGTTGGCGGTCAACGCCCTGGCGCAGCTCATGCTCAAGACCGACACGCTTGGACGGGTGCTGATATCGAGGGCGCTCGGGCAAGTGGCGTCGCCCGACGTGGTGGGGCCACTCCTCGCCGCCGTCGCGGACGAATCGCCTTCTGTTCGAGTCGCAGCACGCGAGGCGTTGCGTGAACTACCGTGTAGTGCCCTGGCCGAAGGCCTCGGCCATGCCCTCACGCTTCCCGACCAGACTGTACGGCGTGAGGCGGCCCGCCTCGCGCCTTACTACGCGAACGAGGAAATCTGCGAATTGCTTGACGGACTGGCCAAGCAGGAGTCGGATCCCGATTTCGCCGCCGCCGCCAGGATGAGCAATGAAGTTCTTGGGCGAAAGCGAGCAGGAACAACTTGATCCGAATGGTGGCAAGCGCGTCAGGCCGCAGCCTGATCCGCCTCGAGCGTCTTGCGAATATCAACGCCAATCCACGCGAGCGTTCCCAGAACGTAGCTGCATGCCAGCAGCACGAACGGTAAGACCAGGTCGTGCTGTTTGAGCAAGCCTCCCAGCCACCACGCTTCGAGCGCCGCCATGAAGCTGGCCATCATGTTCATCGTGCCCGAGAGCACCCCGGTATATCGCCCTCCGATGTCAGCCGCCGCAGCCCAGGCCGGCGCCATCGCCAGGTCGTTGCCGAAGAACGCAAGGGTCAGGAGGAAGCCCAACGTGAACGTGTCTTCGGCCCACGGGACGACTGCGATCGCCGTTGCAGCCAGCGCGAGCCCCGTGATTCCCACGATCCGGCGGCTCAAGGCTTTGCCCCACCGGCGGATGATCGCGTCGGAGAGCGAGCCGCCCGTCAGGCAGGCGAGAACTCCAAACGCAAAAGGCAGCGACGTGAGCCACGCCGCCGTCTTCGAGTCCAGACCGCGGTGGTGCTTCAAATACGTCGGCAGCAACGTCAAGTAGAAATTGCCGCTGAAGCCGAGGAACCCATACATCAGACATAGCGACCACACGCTCTTCGATCGTGCGATGATTCCCCAGGGGATATCGCCACGAGCGTGAGTCCCTCCAGACGCACGCCCCAGCACGATCAACTTGTGCTCGGCCTCATTGATCGATGGCATCTCTTCCGGCCGATTGCGAAACCATGGCCAGAACAGCGCGCACCAGAAGATTCCCAGCAAGCCCAAAAGAACGACCGGCAGCTTCCAGTCGCCCACGTAACCGAACAGCGCGGCCAGGAGCAAGGGAGCGATCGCGCCACCCATCCGGCTTGACATCCAGATCGCCCCCTGGGCCGAGCCTCGCTCCGTCGACGGCATCCAGTCGGCCATCATTCGCGAAATCGACGGAAATGTCCCGGCCTGGAACGCGCCGAACAGAAAACGCACCGCAACGAGAAACCCGACGATCACACGCACTCGCGCCGGCAGGAACGCGACCAGAACCAGCGCGACCGTCAAACTTGATCCCCCCAGCACGATCGCGGCGATCGTATGGCGCACCCCGAATCGGTCTCCAAGGGCACCCCACGGCATCTCGAAGAGCCCGTAGCCGATCATGAACGCCGCCATGACATTGCCCAGGTCGTCCTCCGACAATCCAAGGGGAACCTTGAACTCGGCCCAGGCCGTCGCGAAGCCCACGCGATGAAGGTACGTGACGATCGCCAGGCTGCAAGCCGTCGCCAGAACTTGATATCGCACCAACGTCGGCTGTGCCGGCGGCTCCGCTATGCTGGCCGCGGTGGCTGCCACGTCGGCCGAGTCGGTGTGGCTATCGTTGGATTGCATCGCGTCGCGTGGTATCGTCAGGGGAGGGGCGGTCGGGTGCGCTGAGTTGGTTGACACTACGAGGCCGGCAGACGCACTGCAAGCCCCGTCATCGGCTGAAAACTCATTTGCTGTGCGAACGGGAGTTTCGCGGCGTGAAGATCACGGGCTTCGAGACCCTGATGGCAAACGCAGGCTTGAGGAACTACTTGTTCATTCGCCTGCGCACTGATAATGGCCTGACCGGCCTGGGCGAGGCCTCGCTGGAATGGCAGGAAAGGACCGTGGAGACGCTGCTCCACGAGTGGGTCGAGTCCCGGGTCCTGGGAAAAGATCCCTTCGACGTCGAGGCCACAATCGGCGGCATGATTCGCGACCAGTACCAGGGGGGTGCGACGATCATGACGGCGATCAGCGGTGTCGAGATCGCGATGTGGGACTTGATCGGCAAGGCCTGCCGCCAGCCCGTCTATCGCCTCCTGGGCGGCCGCTGTCACTCTTCGATCCGCACCTATGCCAACGGCTGGTACGGCGGCGCACGCTTGCCCGAGGAATTTGCAGGGCGCGCCGCCGCCGCCGCCGATCGCGGCTATCGCGCGCTCAAGTTCGACCCGTTCGGCACAACCTGGAAGTCTCTCGATGCCGAGGCAGCCGATCTCGCAGTTGAAACCGTCGCAGCGGTCCGGAAGGCGGTCGGGCCGCGAGTCGATCTGATGATCGAGTTTCACGGCCGGCTTAGCGTCGCAGCCGCGACCGCAATGATCCGCCGGCTCGAGCCGTTTGATCCGGCGTGGTGCGAGGAGCCCGTCGCCCCCGAGTGCCTTGAGCTTCTCGCCGAGGTCAAGCGATCGGCCCGCCCGCCCATCGCCGCCGGCGAACGCCTTTACACACTTGCCGATTTTTATCGGTTGACCGCACTCCGCGCCGTCGACATCGTGCAGATGGACCTGGCCCACTGCGGCGGAATTTCCATGGGCAAAAAGATCGCCGCCATGGCCCAGGCCCAGGACATTCAAGTCGCGCCCCACTGTTCGATCGGACCGGTGGCCCTGGCCGCGGCCCTCCATTTCGATGCGAGCACCCCCAACTTCATGATCCAGGAGTCGTTCGCCGAGTTCGACGTCCCCTGGCGCAACGACCTGGTTGCCGGCTGGAACCCGCTCAAGCACGGCGAGCTCACACTTGGAGAGGCACCCGGCCTCGGCCTCGAGCTCGACGATGCGGCGATCGCCGATCACCCGTACGTCGCCCACGCGTTTCCCAGTCTTTGGGACCGGCAGTGGCAAACGAATTTCACTCAGAATCAGTAACGTGGAGGCTCGCCATCCCCGTTTTTCGCTTAGCGCTCACCGGTGACTTCCTGAACGCAGCCGGCTCCGTCGCCTACGGAGACGCCGGCCTGGGAGTGCTCTCGCAACAACCCGAAATTCGCCCGCATTTCATCAAGGAGCTGGCTCCGCATGCGGATGACCCCGGTTACTGGGCCAGGCTTTATTCGCTGAAGGTCAGCCCCGCCCATATCCAGGATGTCGACGGCCTGATCGTGCTCAGGCCTTGGGTGCAGAAGAGCACGTTCGCCGCGGGTGCCGGCGACCTCTGTGTGATCGGCCGTTCCGGCGCCGGCTACGACAAGATCGATCTGGCTGCCTGCACCGAGAACGGCGTCGCAGTGTTCAACGCCCCGCTGGCGCTGAATCACTCGACCGCGTCATCGGCGCTTCTCTTCATGCTGGCCCTTGCCAAGCGGCTTTTCGAGCAGGATCGTACCACGAGGCAAGGCCGCTGGGACCGCCAGGCCGAGGTGCTGGGCCACGAGATCTCCGGGCGAACGCTCGGCATCATCGGCCTGGGACATAGCGGGAGAGAGCTCGTCCGATTGGTGGCTCCATTCGCGATGCGTGTCATCGCCTTTTCACCCCACGCCGACCCCGAGCAGGCCAGCGCGCTGGGCGTTCGCCTGACCTCGCTCGAAGAAGTGATGAGCCAGTCCGACTTCGTGAGCCTGCACTGCAAGCTGACCCAGGCCACACGGGGAATGATCACCGCAGCTCAGCTCGCCTTGATGAAATCATCCGCCTATTTGATCAACGTCGGCCGCGGCGAGCTGGTCGAACAGCGCTGCGCTCTACGAATCGCTCCGCGATCGCAAGATCGCCGGCGCCGGCCTGGACGTCTTCGAGGTCGAGCCGCTGCCCCTGGACGACCCGCTGATCGGCCTCGACAACGTGATCCTGACGCCTCACTGGTCGGCATCGACGTTGGACGTCTGGCAAGCGACCGGCCAGGAGATGGCAAACGGAATGATCCGAGCCTCCCGCGGAGAAATCCCGGAGAACGTAGTCAACCCGGAGGTGCTCGATGTCTCGCTCTTCCACGAGAAGCTGGCAAGGTTCGCCGCGAATTCCTCCGCATGACCGAATTCAAGGACCTGATGCCCGTAGGGTCCGCCATTGCGGACCATCCCCAAGCTGATAAGTGTGAGTTCGTCCGACGTAGGGTCCACCGTTGCGGACCATGCTCATCTGTATCGGCACGATCGCCCCGAAAAGGTATGATGAAGCGGAAGCGATCGACTGCACGAGAGGAGATTCCATGAATTCCGTCGAAGCTCAATCCGCTCCCGCTCTGCCGAGCCCTCCAGATGACAAGTGGCGCAAAGAACAACGGGCCTTTCACCGGCTCTTGCCGGAGCTATTGAACAGTCACCGAGGCCAGTATGTCGCGATCCACGACGGGCGTTTGGTGGAATCGGGTGTTGACAAGTTAGCAGTTGCTCGACGCGCCTATTCACGCTTCGGCTACGTTCCAATCTTCGTAAGTTTGGTCACCGACCGGCCACTGACTCCCGTGCGCATTCCGTCGCCACGATCGGTTCGAGACGAGTATTCGGCGTGATTCGATACAATTACAACCGCCAGATCGATCCTCCTGCTCCATTCGTTCACGTTTCACTGCGTTGCTCGGAATCGGGAAAATCCCTGTCCGACCTGCCTGCTCAAATCGATCCTGCTGCGGACCGGACGGTGATACCCGAGAGCCACTTCGAACTATTGGGCCTGATCCCCCTCGATGAAGTGCCCGTCGCGGGATTCGGAGGGCGGGTAATCCTCGTCACCACGTACGTCGTTGAGCTGGGGCTCAGCACGCTACCGCCGCAGTCAGTCGAAGTGATCGCGCACTGTGACGAGCCGTACATCCTGCTGGGGCGCGACATATTGAACCGCCATCGACTGCTTCCGGACGGTCCTTCACTCATCCTCGAAATCGGCTGAACACAAGCTGAACCGTCAGAAAGCCGTCCGCCACCATCTCCCACCCCAGAAACAGTTCCCCAAATTCCCAACCACCGCTATAATCCGCGGTCAGATTCATCAATCGCAACCGGGAGGTCGCGACCGCTCAATCGCAGCGATCCTCAATCTTACGGAGGAGAGAACGAGAATGATCCACCCCATATTTGCGCACACACTCGCACTGCCGCTCATCTTTCTTGGCACGATAACCGTTGAAAGCCAGGCGCAATCCTCATCCGGCGTCGTCGCCGAAGATGCCGCGACTGAGTTGCGAGATTCACTCGGGGGTCCAAGCCACGCGGCGCCCAAGCCAAAATTCGACGGCCAGACCCAGAGCGGTCCGACTTTGTTCCGCCAGGGCAAGTTCGCTGAGGCTGAGCCGCAGTTCGCCTGGATCGCCAAAGTCGCGAAGGGCACCACCTGGGGAGAGCGCGGCCAGTATTACCTGGCCGAGTGCCAGTATCGTCAGAAGAATTACGTGGAGGCCCTCGAGAGCCTGGAACGCCTCCATCTCGACTATCCCGCGACCGACTATATCGACCAGCTCGTGCGCCGCGAATTCGAGATCGCCCAGCGCTTTATCAACTGGACGAAGCCCGCAGTTCTGACAGGAAAGAAAGCGGCGTTGCCGCCAGATGCCCCCCAAGGACCGCGCGCGGTCAGCGCGGAAAAACTAGCCCTCCGAGCGCTCGGTGACATCCGCCAACAATGTCCGTCAAGTCCGCTGGCGGCCGAAGCCTCCATGAAGCTAGCTGAGTACTACATGGCTAAAGGCGACTATGCCTCGGCCGCGGCCCATTACGATCAATTCGTTGCCGAAAATCGCAAGAGCCCAATCTGCCCACGCGCCCGCCTCGGCGCGGTCGAGGCTCGATCCCGGCTCTTCCTCTTGATCCACAGCGACACGCCCGGCGTGAGGTTGGCGTGCGAGCTGGCCAAATTGTTCCTGCCAAGTGCACCTGCGAAAAGTACCGTCATTGAGTAGGTTAGGCTTTAGCCTGACTCCCCAGAGTAGGTTACCTTTAGCCTGACTCCCCAGAGTAGGTTAGGCTTTAGCCTGACTCCCCAGAGTAGGTTACCTTTAGCCTGACTCCCCAGAGTAGGTTAGGCTTTAGCCTGACTCCCCAGAGTAGGTTAGGCTTTAGCCTGACTCCCCAGAGTAGGTTAGGCTTTAGCCTGACTCCTCAACCCAAGCTGTTGCCGTCCACACAGCGTTTTCCGCGTGTTCAGTTAGCTTTTGCCCGCCAGCCAACTGTACTCCACGCACTTCGGCCGTTCATCGCATTCCTCGTCCGAGCCAAGCCAGTACGCATCACACTGCGTTCGCACATAGCTTCGCGCCGCCCCCTCCTCACACCGAGCCGGCATGGGACGGGTTGCATTGGCCACGTCCTTATTGTAAACCCATGATATGAAATCCACGAGGATCAACACGTGAGAAATTGGGGCTTCATCGGCGCCGGCAAGATGGCCTCCGCCCTGGTCCATGGCATGCTCCGCGCCGGAATCGCACCCGCCAGTGCAATCTTCGCCAGCGACCCGCTGCCCGCGGCGCGCAGCACCCTCGCCGACGAAGCCGGCATCACCATGTTCGAATCCAATCTCGACGTGGTGGCGCACAGCAACGTCCTGGTCCTGGCCGTGAAGCCCCAGAGTATGAATCACGTCCTGGCCGAGCTGCGACCGGTGCTCACCCCCGAGCACCTGATCGTGTCGATCGCGGCCGGAATCACGATTGACTCGATCGTCCACGGCCTCGGCCGGCATTCGCGGGTGATCCGGGTAATGCCCAACACGCCCGCGCTCGTGGCCGAGGGCATCTCCGCGTTTGCGTCCGGCGGCGGCGCGCGCGCCGGACGACGAACACCTGGTCGAGGTGTTCCTGACCTCGGTGGGCAAGGCGGTGCGTGTAAATGAGTCGATGCTCGACGCCGTCACCGGCCTCTCCGGCAGCGGCCCGGCGTTCGTCTACTTGATGATCGAGGCCCTTTCGGATGGCGGCGTTCGCGCCGGCCTGCCTCGCGACGTCGCCAGCCTGCTGGCCGTCCAGACGGTGCTGGGCGCCGCCAAGATGGTGCGCGAAACCGGCCTTCATCCCGGCGTGCTCAAGGACCAGGTCGCCTCTCCCGGCGGCACGACGATCGCCGGCCTGCATGCGCTCGAGCAGGCCGGAGTCCGCGGCGCGTTCATGGAGGCTGTCCTGGCCGCAAGCCGCCGCTCTTCCGAGCTGGCCTCCCTGGCTGCTCCCAGGCCGCCGGCCCGGGCTCCCGACGAGACCGGCCCATGAAGCTCGGGGTGATTTCCGATATCCACGGCGACATCACCGCCCTCGAGCTCGCCTGGTCTCACTTGACCGTGATGGGCGCGGACCAGATCGTCTGCGCCGGAGACCTCGCCGGCTACGGGCCCTTTCCCGACCGCGTCGTCGCATTCCTGCGGGAGCGCAATATCCCCTCCGTGCGCGGAAACCACGACCGGTGGGCACTCGAGCGCGGCCCGGGAGTCCCGGACTCTTTCGGCGGCGGCACGCCCAGCACCGAGACACTCGATTATCTAGAAACGCTCCCCGCCGGCATCCGTCTCGACCTGCCGGTCCCGGTTTCCGTCTTCCACGGCTCGCCACGATCCGACATGGAATTCGTCAATCGCGACAGTCATCCGCCCAGGGTCCTGCGCGGTTATCTCACCGGGCAATCGTGCCGGGTGCTCATCCTCGGCCACACGCATACGCCCATATCGTATCGCTGCCCGGAGGGACTGGTGTTAAACCCGGGCTCGGTCGTATCGATCGCGCGCGTGGATACGTCGAGAACGTTCGCCATGGTCGATCTGGACGCCCTCGAAGTGACGTTTCACGACGTCGAGAGCGGTGATTTGGTCGAGGTCGCGATGTAGTTCTGAGCTGGCGCGGTGCGGCGCATCGGCCATCTGTCTAGAACTGCTAAAACTCAATCTTGTAAAACGTCAAATCGACCAGTCCTCCAGTACGAGCCCCGGAACCAGCGCGAAGTCGCGGCGATTTCGCGTGACCAGGATCGATTGGCTCGCCAGAGCGATCGAGGCGATTTTCCGGTCTCGAGTGCCAATGCGAATGGTCCGAAGCTGTTGAAAGTGCGCCTCAGCCGGCTGATCGTACGGGACGACTGGGAATTGCGTGAACAGCCGGATTGTCTGGTCCAGTACGGTGTACTGATGAATCCGCGATGGTCCGTCCCCGGCTCGAGCGAGCGAAGCGAGCCGGCCCCGCAAAGTCTCCTCAACGGTCACGACACTGATGCCGACCGCCCCGGAGGACTGCATCGTCGCGCGTCGACCCACGAGGGCATGTCCATGCTGGAAAAGCGTCAGGTGGTCGGTGTCAAAGATGTATCGGGGCATTCACCCGGGTCCGAGTTCTGATGCTCTTGCCGATCCATCTCTTCACGGAACTTGCGGATTTCTTCCAGATAGATTTCAAAGTCGGGGTCGTTCTTGAGATGGCCGAAGGATTGCATTATCGGGTTCTCCCGCCACACCTCAACCCACTGGAGCGAGCCTTCATCAAGCTGTTGCCGGAGCAAGGCGCGGAGCTGCTCGATCGCTTCCTCACGCGTCGGCGCAATCGCCGACAACTCGCATTGTCCGACGAGCCGAGCCGTGAATTGCCCTGCGGGCTCGGCGCGGATCTGGACCAGGCAGGTCGGATACACGGTCGGCAATTGATTTTCCGCGCTCATGCGATCAGCTCCGCGAAGTTCTGGCGGATCATACTCACAGTCTATCGCTCGAGCCAAAGACCAGCAATCCGAACGGATCGCCCTTCAGAGGACAACGTTCACAACGCATTCTCCAGAACGTCCAGGGTTGGTACACTCGGAACGCATCGTGGCAGCCAATCCAACTCAGCCCTGACTTGTCCCTGCTCAATAATCACCCCATGACGAACCCCGACCCGGCAACACGCCCCGTGCTCGTCCTCGATTTCGGCGCCCAGTACGTCCAGCTCATCGCGCGCCGCGTCCGTGAGCACCATGCCTTCGCGCGAATCGTCCGCCACGACATCACCGCCGCCAGAGTCCGCGAGCTCAACCCCCTGGCGATCATCCTCTCCGGCGGACCCTCGAGCGTCTACGAGCCCGGCGCCCCCCACTGCGACCCGGCGATCTTCGACCTGAATGTGCCCATTCTGGGTATCTGCTACGGCATGCAACTGATCTGTGAGGCGATGGGCGTTCCCGTCCAGGCCAATCCGGCCCGCGGCGAGTTCGGCCGCATGGAATGCACCGTCCTCGACGCGTCCGAGCCGCTTTTCCACGATGTGCCGCGCGAGATAACCGTCTGGATGAGCCACGGAGACCAGATCCAATCCGCCGGCAGCGACTTCATTCCCCTGGCCGTGACTCCAACCTGCCCGATCGCGGCCGTACGGCACCGGCGGCGGCCGATCGTCGCGTTGCAGTTTCATCCCGAAGTCTCACACACGCCCTATGGCTCGTTGATTCTGGCAAACTTTCTCGATCGCATTTGCGGCAACCCGAAATCGTGGACGATGGGGGCGTTCGTCGAGCGGTCGGTGAGCGAGATCCAACGACGCGTCGGCCCGGACGAACGCGTCGTCTGCGGGCTCTCCGGCGGGGTCGATTCCGCCGTGTGTGCGGCAATCCTCGCAAAAGCGATCGGCCATCGGGCCGTCTGCGTGTTCGTCGACACGGGGCTGCTCCGCTTGGGCGAACGAGATTCGGTGAGCAAGGCATTCCTCGAGCACAGCCAGGCCGAACTCCGCGTGATCGACTCCCGGGAACGCTTCCTCCACGCCTTGGAGGGAGTGCTTGACCCCCAGGAAAAACGAGTGCGTATCGGACACGTCTTCGTCGAAGTCTTCCGCGAAGAGGCGAATTCGATCGCCGGGGCCCATTTCCTCGCGCAGGGAACGCTTTACCCCGACGTCATCGAAAGCGGTGGAGCACCCGACGGCCCCACCGCCACGATCAAGATTCACCACAACGTCGGCGGCCTCCCCGACCAGCTCGGCTTCCAGCTCATCGAGCCGCTGCGAGATCTCTTCAAGGACGAGGTGCGCCGCCTGGGAATCGAGCTCGGGCTCCCCGACTCGCTCGTCTGGCGCCACCCATTCCCCGGGCCCGGCCTCGCTGTCCGCTGCCTGGGTGAAGTCACCGCCGATCGGCTCGATATCCTCCGTCAAGCCGATGCAATCTTCCTGGACGAGCTGACCAGGGCCGGCCTCGAACGCCAGGTGGCTCAAGCGTTCGCCGTGCTGCTGCCGGTCCGGGCCGTCGGCGTGATGGGCGACGCCCGAACCTACGAGAGTGTCGTCGCCCTGCGAGCCGTTGAGACCGACGACTTCATGACGGCCGACTGGTCGCGGCTCCCGCATGACTTACTCGCACGCACTTCAACCCGCATCACCAACACCGTCAAGGGCGTTAACCGCGTCGTCTACGACGTCACCAGCAAGCCGCCCGGCACCATCGAGTGGGAATAAGACCCATAGAGCGCCGATGTCGCATTTCCCAGCCGCATCGCCCTTCACGCACGATGGATTCGTGATATCATCGAGAAGCTTGCTCGCATTTTCGTTCACAGGCAGATCGAAAGGGTTCGCCATGCGTGGCATCATCAGCATCGTGATCGGGCTGGTTTTCATCATCGGCGGCTTATCGGGCCAGTTGCAGCTCAGAGGTACGGGAAGCGGCCCCGCGCTGGCCGCCCTTGGCGTCGGACTGATCGGGTTGGGTATCTACCGGATTGTGAAGAGAACGTGACGATTACTCCGGAAGAAAGGGGATGCACTGATGGCGCGAATCTCATTGCGACTGATGGCGACGTGGCTGTTAGTTTGCGCAGGCACGACTTCGGTGGTGCAAGCCGAAACAAAGACGATCGCCCGCTGCGGGGCCGGGTTCCTCGAAGAAGTTGACGGCTCCCGCGTGCTCCACGTCACGGGCGAGCCTTACGAAATGGGCTTTCAGCACGGGGCCTTGCTCCGCGACGACATCCGCGAAGGCATGCGCTTCCTCTTTCAGGTCAAGGCCAAGGAGATCACGTTCGAGGTCAAGGGCATGAAGCTGCTCGATCCCAAGCGAGTCATCCAGGGCATCGTTGGGCAGCAGCGCAAGCACATTCCCGAGCGGTTCTTCGACGAGATGCGCGGAATTGCCGACGGCGCCGGAGTTGACGTGCAGGATGTGATCGTCGCCAACTTCATCCCGGAGCTCTTCCATTGCTCGGGCTTCGCATTGAGCGGATCGGCGACCAGGGACGGCACGTTGTACCACGGCCGCATCCTCGATTACGGCTGCGACTGGCGGCTTCAGGAGCATGCGGTGCTTGTCGTCGCGCGAGCCTCGCGGCCGGATCCCGTTCGTGAACGTGACCTATGCCGGCTTCGTCGGCTCGGTGACCGGGATGAACGCGGAGCGCGTTTCGATCGGCGAGATGGGTGGGCGCGGCATGGGCCACTGGGACGGCGTGCCCATGGCCTTCCTCGTCCGCATGGTTCTCGAAGACGCCGACCAGCTTGACCGAGCGATCGACATCTTCCGCAATAATCCCCGAACCTGTGAGTATTACTTTGTGGTCGCCGACGGCGAAACCGGCAAGGCCGTCGGCATGGAAGCCTGCTGGGATACCTTCGGTGTCATCGCCATGGGCGAAAGCCATCCCCGGCTGCCTCACCCGTTCAAGGACGCCGTCCTCCTCTCGGCCGGCGATCGTTACCAGGAGCTGGTCAAGCGAGTCGAGAAGGGCATCGGCAAGTTCGACGCCGAGTCGGCTCGCCATTTGATGGACCGGCCCGTCGCCATGAAATCGAACTTGCACAGCGTCTTGTTCGAGACCACGACGACGCGATTCTGGGTGGCCAACGCCTCCAAGGACGGCAAGCCCGCCTCCGAACAGCCGTACCATGAATTCAAGCTAAAAGATCTGCTCACTCATCAGGCTCACACGGGTTCACCCGAGCTCGCCCCGCCGCCTGCCCCGCCGGCGCGGTCCGTGGGCCTGGCACGTTGAACGAACGGCCGCTTGTCCGGTTGCCGTCCGCGAAATCCTGACTCGTTTCCTTCACCGCTCAAGCGCCATAGATCCGAGGAGAGTAGTTTGATGCGGAAGCTCTTGACCGCCGCGGCTCTGGTTGCGGCCTGCGCCTTCCCTTCGCAATTCGCGGTTGCGCAAACCAAGAAAATCGACCTGCGCACCAAGGACGGCGCAGCGGCTGTCAAGGGGGATTGGAAGTACCACGACGTCAAGATCGTTGAGGTCGACGGCAAGGCCCCCGACGGCAAGCCCAACAAGACGTATAACATCGAGCCCCGGGCCGAGAAGGCCGAATTCGACGACAGCAAGTGGGAGACAATCGCTCCCGAGACGCTCAAAGACAGGCGTTCCACCGGCCAGGTCTGCTTCTGCTGGTATCGAATCAAGGTCACCATCCCACCGGAAGCCGCCGGCAAGACCGTCTACTTCCAGACAACCGTCGACGACTACGGCGAGATCTGGGTCGACGGCCGCCTCCCTCGCACTCCCGGTAAAGGAGGCGAAGCCGTCGTCGCCGGCTTCAACGCGCCCAACCGGGTCGAGCTCAAGGAGCCCAAGCCGGGCAAGGTCTATCAGATCGCCGTCTTCGGAATCAACGGTCCGATCTCGGCCGCCCCCACCAACTGGATCTTCCTGGGCGATACCTTTCTTGAGATCGTGGACAAGAAGTGAGCGGCTCGAGGCCATGGTTCTGCTCGAAACCAATCTGGCCGGCGGCAAGCTCCCCAAGCGGCGCGGCAAGGTTCGCGACGTCTACGACCTGGGTGACCGGCTCCTGCTCGTCGCGACCGATCGCTTGAGCGCCTTCGACTGGGTGCTCCCGACCGGCATCCCCGACAAAGGGCGAGTCTTGACGGGCCTCTCGTTGTACTGGTTCGACCTCCTGAAAGTTCCCAACCACTTGATCACGACCGATGTGGACTCGGCTCTCTCCGAGCTGCCCTCCTCTGAGCTCGAAACGCTCCGCGGCCGCTCGATGGTGGTAAAAAAGGCACGAGTTGTGCCGTTTGAATGCGTCGTTCGAGGCTATCTCTCCGGAAGCGCATGGAAGGAATACCGGGCCTCCCGATCCGTTTGTGGCATCCCGCTGCCGCCCGCGCTCCTCGAAAGCGAGGCCATAGCCCCGATCTTCACGCCGGCCACCAAGGCCCAGACCGGCCATGACGAAAACGTCACGTTCGAGCTCATGGCGGCTTCCGTGGGCAAGGAAACCGCAGAAACGTTACAATCGATGAGCTTGGAGGTCTATCGCGTCGCCTCCGAGCACGCCGCGGCGCACGGTCTGATCCTGGCGGATACCAAGTTCGAATGGGGGTTTGACGACCGGACCGGCGAGCTGCTCCTGGTTGACGAGGTGCTCACGCCCGACAGCTCTCGATTCTGGCCGGCGCACGCCTATCGGCCCGGCGGGCCGCAGCCATCCTTCGACAAGCAGTTCGTGCGCGACTGGCTCGAATCCACGCCCTGGGACAAGGCAAGCCCCCCTCCCGCGCTTCCCGACTCGATCGTCGAAAAGACGCGTGCCAAGTACATCGAAGCCTACGAGCTCTTGACCGGACGTGCTTTCCGATAACGGTAACCGTGAACCATGCTCCGATATCTGACCGCCGGTGAATCGCACGGGCCTGCCCTCACGGCGATCGTGGAAGGCTTTCCCTCGGGCATCACACTCGATACCCAGCCGATCGACCGCGAGCTCGAGCGCCGCCAGGGCGGCTACGGGCGCGGCAAGCGCCAGCAGATCGAGACCGACCGCATCATCGTCGAATCGGGCGTTTACCACGGTGTCACCACCGGAAGCCCCCTCACACTCCGGCTGCCCAACGTCGACGCCAAGCTCGAGCGCCTGAGCGAGCCGGCTGCTCCGCGGGGAGGACACATCGACCTGGCCGGCGCGATCAACTATCAAACCGGCATCCGCCAGGTGCTCGAACGCGCCAGCGCCCGCGAAACCGCTCTTCGCGTCGCCGCCGGCGCTTTGGCCAAGCTGCTGCTGACCCAGCTCGGAATCACCGTATTCGGCTATGTCCGCGAGCTGGGCGGAATCACCGCCTCGCCCACATCCTTCGATCTCGCCATTCGCGACGCGAGCCCGGTCTACACATTGAATCCGGAGGCCGACCCGGCAATCCTCGCCGCCATCGACGCCGCCCGCGATGCGGGAGACACCTTGGGCGGGATCGTTGAAACCATCGTCACCGGCTGCCCGATCGGACTGGGCAGTCACGCCCAGTGGGACCGCAAGCTCGACGCCCTCTTGGCCTGCGCCGTCATGAGCATCCAGGCGATCAAGGCCGTCGAAATCGGCCTCGGCGTCGAAGCCGCCAGACGACCGGGCTCGAAAGTGATGGACCCGATCGCATTCGAGCCCAACCACACCGACTCCGACCCCCGCTTCGGTTTCCGGCGGCCCACCAATAACGCAGGCGGCATCGAGGGCGGCACCTCCAACGGCGAGCCCATCGTCATCCGCGCCTCCAAGAAACCGATCAGCACCCTCGCAGCCCGCGGACCTTCCGTCAACATGACGACCAAGCTCCCCCAGCCCGCTTCATACGAACGATCCGACGTCTGCGCGGTGCCTGCCGCCAGTGTGATCGTCGAAAACGTGGTCGCCTTCGAGATCGCCGCCGCCGTCGTCGAGAAATACGTCGGCACCAGCCTCGAGGCAATCCAGACCGCCATGGCCGCTCTCCACGAGCTGAACCGAACGCGGCTCACCCACTGGGGTGACGAGCTCAAGCCAGCCGAACCCGGTTAGACCCTGAGCACAGCACCAGAGCGAGACCTGGACCCAACCCGCGTCCATCCAAAGTGAAATTGAGCGATTCCGCCAATTCGTCTATCCTTACGCGCGAAGGGACGCGTTTCGTCCGCCCCTACGTCTGATCGCGGAGCCTGCTGGGAGCCAAGGATGTTTCCCCTCACCCGCCCGTTGCGCCAAACGGCTTGTACAATCCTGCTCCTGGTTTTCACTGCGCTCCCCACCCTGGCCATCGCGGCGATCGCCTGGAGAATCAATCAGCCAGGCCACGTTCGTGACGTCGAAGTCGAGCTGGGACGAAAGCTTGGCATGCACGTGAGTCTCGAAGGCACGGGGTACCCCGCCCCCGGCGAGGTCTTTTACCGCGGCCTCGTTCTCCGCGCGCAAGAACCGCGAGGCAAAGAATTTGCCGAAATTGGCCGCGCCGATATGGTCCGTCTTTCGCGGTCCGATCACGATCTTACCGTCTTGCTGGAGAATCCCCAGCTCCACGCCCCGGGCCCGAGCCAGAGCATGGCGATCCTCGACCGGATCATCCAGCGCTCGATTTCGATCCCGTTCGAGCGCGTCGGCTTGAGCACCGCCGCGTGCCGGCTCGACCTGGGCAAAGACGATCTCCAATTCACGTTCATGGACGTGGCAGGCGAGTTCGTTTCTGATCCCTCCGCGCCAACCTTGAAGCTGGCATACCGCGTCCCTGGCAGCGGAACCGCAAAGGGCTCGCGCTGCGAGCTCGTGCTCACCCGCGACCGGCGCACCGAGCCGTTCGAGACATCCCTCTCGTTCCGGACCGTCGAAGGCTCACCCTTGCCGGCCCGGATGCTCGGCGTCTTCTTCGATCCCGAGGACTGGCTCGGAGCCGAGGCCAAGATCTCCGGAACGCTCGAGCTGCGGCAGTCCAGCTCGTCCGACTGGAAAGCCAGCTTCCAGGGCGAGATCCTCGACGTCGACCTGGCGCGGCTGTTCAGCAAGCGCTTCCCCCGTCACCGGCTCACAGGCAGGGCCCGCATCACGTTCGAGAAAGCCGCGTGGGGTCAGCGGCCATCGGGACAGGGCCCGGGCTGGGTCGAGGCCAGAGGCCAGCTCGTCGCAGGCCCCGGATCGATCGGCCTGAACCTGTTCGAATCACTGGCCAGAGAGATGAAATTCCGGCCCGGCGCTCGCAAGCCACACATCGACCCGCGCAAGCCCGAAGTGGAGTTCCGCTCGCTCGGGCTGGCATTCGCGATGCAGTCGAGTGGCGAGATCCAGGTCAGTGGGGCCCTCGGCGCTGAGTTTCGCCCGACGCGGTCCTCGCCGAGCTCGAGCGCGACCCTGCTCTCCGCACCTCAAGGTGCAGCCAGCGTGCATAGCCTGATCAAAACACTCATCCCCACCCCCGCGAACAACCCCGGTGTCCTGATTCCGCTCACCAGCGAGTCGCAGGTCTTGCTATCCCTTCCGCTTCCCGCCGGAACCGATTCAACAACCCGCCCCACCCTCGACGCCAATTGATCGTTCGCGTCTTCAGCCCCTATCCATTCGCACCACCCGTCACTCCTCACTGTGGTCCACCACCGCTCCATTCGCGCTCGCAATCCCGCCCGAAGCCGTCCGGCTCTGCAAAACCTTGGCGGCGATCTCATCGGCGGCTTGGGGGTTGTCGCGCAGGTACTGCTTGGCATTCTCTCGCCCCTGACCGATTCGCACATCGCCGTAATTGAACCACGACCCTGACTTGTCAATGATCTTGTCGAGGATCGCCAGGTCGAGCAGATCGGCCTCGCGCGAAATGCCGTGCGTGTACATCATGTCAAATTCGCAGACGCGGAACGGCGGAGCGACCTTGTTCTTCACAACCTTCGCCTTGATCCGCGAGCCCACCACTTCCTCACCGTCCTTGACCGGCCCGATCCGCCGGACGTCGATCCGGCACGAGCTGTAAAACTTGAGAGCCCGCCCTCCCGGAGTCGTTTCCGGGCTCCCGAACATCACGCCGATCTTCTCGCGGATCTGATTGATGAAGATCAGCACGCACTTGGACCGCGCAACCCCCCCGGTCAGCTTGCGCAACGCCTGGCTCATCAGCCTCGCTTGAATTCCCACGAACGTGTCGCCGATCTCCCCTCGAGCTCGGCCCTCGGCACCAGGGCCGCAACCGAATCGATGATCACAATGTCGACGGCGTTTGACAGCACCAGCATCTCCGCAATCTGAAGCGCCTCTTCCGCACTCCCCGGCTGGCTGACAAGCAGCGCCTCAATATCCACCCCGAGCCGCTTGCACCATGCGGGGTCGAGCGCGTGCTCCGCGTCGATGAACGCCGCCACCCCGTCCCGACGCTGGGCCTGGGCCACCGCGTGCAGCGCGATTGTCGTCTTGCCGCTGGATTCCGGACCAAAAAGCTCGACCATCCGCCCCCGAGGCAACCCTTTGCCCCCGAGCGCCAGATCCAGCGAGAGCGCACCCGTCGAGATCCCTTCGACCTCCATGTGCGATCCCTCGCCCAGCTTCATGATCGCCCCGGCACCAAATGTCTTCTCAATTTGACTCAGCGCGTTGGTCAAGGCTTTCTGTTCGGCCGACAACGCCGACTTGCTCTCGGTCGCTCCCTGTCGCTTGGCCACGGCACTCGCTCCTTCCCTCATGCCTCTTGACTATGTACGTAAGAACAGTAATATAACGACGCTTCGGCCATTCGGTCAAGGCGAAGGCGTCAATTTCTCGCCCTCGAGACGAGCCCGGCCCAGAGGCTCGTAACTTGGCCCTGCCGCGGTCGGTCGTGAGGCAAACCCGACGACCTCACAAGCCGTGAAGTCGCCGCACGACCACGAGCGATATCGTTCCACGACTTCAGTCAAATCGCAAGGGCCGCGCCGGCCGGGCTTGAACCGGCCCAGCGTCACGTGAGGATGAAACCGCTCATCCGACGGGTACCCCGCTTTCGTAGCAGCACCGGCAATCGCGCTTGCTGGATCTTGGCAAGCAGCGCCGGCTTCCGGGCCGGCAACCCGGCCCAGACGACCCGCGGCCGCCCGGCGAGGGAAAAGCTCCCAGGCCCTGGAAATGCAGCTCGCAAGGCGGGTACGGGACCACGCTCGCGGCAACCCAGCTCGAGCAGGCAGCTCAAGTCGCCGTCACGCACCTCGCCCAGGAACGCCAGCGTCATGTGGAATCGGGTATTATCGCGCGTAAAGCGGCAGCCCGGTAAGCTCCGGCGCAAGCGTCTTTTGCACCTCTCTGAGCGCTTGTTCCATCGGCTCCGGAATCTCAATCGCAAAGAAGGTTCGCGTGGTCTGGTTCATGAGTCGCTATCCGCCCGGACCCGGCTCCGAGCCGCTCGTCCTCCACGCCCGCTAACGCAATTCGTCCCTGATCCAGTCGAGCAGTCGATCGAGCATTCGCGGTGGCGATTTGACGCTGTCGTCCTCTTCAACGTAGCGCTCGAACTGACCGCCCTTGACCGCCAGAACCAGCCGGGATCCGTCACGGCGATGCTCCGCCGGGTCAAAATCGTCGACTTTGAACCCCTTCATCGGGTTCCCCTTCTGTGTGAATTCGACCTTGAGCAGCCCTTTTCCCGATGCGCTGAACCAGACCTTGGCCTTCTCGCCCGGGGCGAGCGTGCCCAGGTTCACGCGCGTATCCGCATAGCTCGCGAACAGGCCCTCCATCGGCTCGTCCGCTTCATTGACGATCATCGCCGAGGCCGTCGTCGAGCCCCAGTACCGCCTCGCCACTCGAGCCCAACCGCGATCGCGACGACCAGCACGCCCAGGATAATGACCACGCGTCGTGACATTGTGGCTGGTGTCGACCCGAATGAGGTTCGATAAGATCACGCGCCCGGCTCGATTTCGGCAAGGCGGAATGACCCGCCGGTCGCTCAAGACCCTGAAGGGTGATGGCTCGCCAGATCGCTGACCTCCGGCGAGGGGCCGAAATTCTCGCGATACCGCGCCGCGAACTCTTGAAGCGTGTAAGCATGCTGCTGCGGACCGTGCTGCTCGACGGCGTACACCCCCGACAGCGACGCCAGCCGGCCCACGACCGGCCACGGCAGCTTGCGCTTGTAACCCAGCACGAAGCCCGACCGGAAGGCATCGCCGGCCCCCGTCGGGTCCACCACCTTCTTGCACTTCGCCGCGGGTATCTCGAAAGTCTCGTCACCGACCGTGATCAGCGACCCGGCCTCTCCGCGCGTCATCACCGTGATCGGCACCCGCCGCTGCAGCTCAGCCTCCGTGATCCCCAGCTTCTCCGCCATCATCCCGAATTCGTAGTCGTTCCCCGCCAGGATCCGCGCCCCGCCGCATCCCTTCTCGATGTCGTCGCGGGAGAGCCTGGGCAACTGCATCGACGGATCGTAGAGATACGGAACGCCCGCATCCGTGCATTCCGCGACCGCCCGGTTCATCGCGCCGGGATCGTTCGGCGCAATCAGCACCAGATCGTCCTTGCCGACCCCCGCTTCCGGCAGCGAGATCGTCCGCGCGTGCGACATCGCCCCCGGGTAGAACGCCGTGATCTGGTTGTCCTGCAAGTCCGTATTGATGAAACACGAGGCCGTGTGCTCGCCGCCGATGACCTTCACCGCGTGGCAATCGACCCCGATCGACTCCAGAAACGATCGGTAGTCGGCGAAATCGTCGCCGACCGCCCCGACCAGCACTGGCCGTTCCCCCAGGAGCCCCAGGTTGTAGGCGATGTTCGCCCCCGTGCCGCCGCGCCGTCGAGTCAGCGAGTCCACCAGGAACGAAACCGACAGCACATGCATCTTGTCCGGCAGGATGTGGTCCTGAAAGCGGCCCGGAAAGACCATGATGTAGTCATAGGCGATCGAGCCCGTCACAAAGACTCGCATGCACTTGACCTCGTGCGTTTGGTACTCAAGTCTGATCCTTCCTTCCCAGCATCTCAATCGTCTGCGCAATCCGCTTCCGGCACGCCTCGCGACCCAGGATCACCAGGCAGTCGTAAAGCCCAGGCCCGACGCCTTGTCCCGTGACCGCCACCCGCAGCGGGTTGACCACGTCGCCCATCTTGCGTCCCGTCCGCTCCGCGAAGCCGTGAACCGCCTTCTCGAGCGTCGTAGCATCAAATGGCTCGATTGCCTCGAGCAGCAGCGTCAAGCTCCGCGAGCATCGTCGGCAACCCCCTCCTTCCGCAGCCGTTTCTTCACCGCATCCGGCTCGTAGGTGAGCTCGCTCGCGAAGAAATACCGGCCCAGCTTGAGGATATCGGAAAAGACCTTGAGCCGGTCCCCCAGCGCCACGATCACCGCTTCGATCCGCTCCCTGTTCCCGGCCGTGACAGGCTCGTCGACCAATCCCTCCGCTCTTCAGAAACGGAACCACTCCGGCCACCTTGTCCTCGAGCGGCAGAGTCTTCATCCACTCCCCCTCGAGCCAGAACAGCTTGTCCTGGTCGTGGGCGGCAGGCGAGCTGGTCACTTTCTCGAGCGTGAATTTCTCGATCAGCTCCTGCCGGGAAAACACCTCCTGCGACGCGTCGTAGCTCCATCCCAGCCGCGCCAGGTAATTCACCAGCGCGTCGGGAAGATAGCCCCGCTCGATGTACTGATGAAGATAAACCAGAATGCCATTGCTTCTCGTACTCGGCGATCTTTCGCTTCGACATCTTCGCCTTCGACCCCGGCTCCGCAACGAAAGGGATGTGGGCAAACTGGGGCAGCTTGCCGCCCAGCGCTTCGAAGACGAGGAGCTGCGGGAAGGTGTTCGAAAGATGTTCGTCGGCCCGGACCACGTGCGTGATCTCCATGTCGACGTCGTCCACGACGCTGGCGAAGTTGTAGAGGGGGCTGCCGTCGGGCCGTACGATCACGAAATCGCCGATCTCATCGGTCGCGAACTCGACGTCCCCCTTGATCAGGTCGTGGAGCACGAGTTTCCGCCCGCGCTGGAACATGAAACCGCAGCGCGAACGGGCGGACTTCCGGCCTCGATATTGTGCCGCCGTCTGCTCCGAGAGATCCTTGCGGCGAAAGCGGTAAGCCCGCTTGTCGCGTTCCGCGGCGGCTTTATCTGCGGCTCGCTCTGCATCGGTGCTGTAGTCGCGGTAGACGTGCCCCGAGGTCACGAGTTGTGCCGCCGCCTGTCGGATAGCGCTCGGCGCGCTGGGACTGATAGTACGGACCCTTGGATCCACCGACTTCCGGGCCCTCGTCCCAGTCGATCCCGATCCACCGGAACCCGTCCAGGATCTTCTCGACCGCACTCTCGACGTGCCGCTGTTGATCGGTGTCGTCGATGCGAAGAATAAACTGGCCGCCGTGGTGACGGGCGAGCAGCCAGTTGAACAGGGCTGTTCGCACTCCGCCGATGTGCAAGTAACCCGTCGGGCTCGGCGCGAATCGCGTTCGAATGCTCATGTCACTGATTCGCAGCCGGCAAACCTGACCTTCGAATGTTTTGTCTCGAGCGCGCGTGCCGCGCGACACCACACCACGCTCACGATAGGGTCTGCCGGGCCAACTGTCAACCGCCGCGACGGGTCGAAACACTCTCGCCAGTCTCGTCTTCGTCTACCGCTGACTGCACTTCCGTCAATTCCTGCTCGTCCACCTTCTGGTACCCCAAGCCTTGCAGCACCTCGAGCACCTCGCTCCACGTAGGAAACATCCTGCCGCTGGTCCTCTTGTACTCGTTCATCGCCAGCATGAACTCCATCTCGGCCTCCGAGTAGTTGCGCTCGCTGGTTGTCGGGTCGACAAACCGGCGCCTCCCGCTAACCTGCCGCGCGTTGGCCGCTCGAGTGGCCTGCTCGGTCGCGCGTCGGTTCGTCCACGCATCGTCGCCCGAGTCGACACTCGAATTCGCGACAGACGCCTTCCGGTCGTCACATAGTGGTCTGCTCATCCGCTCCAAGCTCCTCTCGGTGCCCACCTTGGTGACTCCAGAACTCTCTACCAGGCAGCACTTTGGAAGAAGTTGTCCGGCGACAGGCCTCCTGCGCTAAAATAATCCGTCCCTTCCATCGGGCGGTGACAACAGTTGTCGTTCCCTGATCCATCCCACTGATGAAGATAGGATGTTGGTGTGCCACCAGTGTGTCACCCCCCGCATTTTTTTAGCCGACTGAACGCGCGGAATACTCCGATTTTGCCGCGCGAGGCGGTAATAAGCCGGTTGGGGAAGTGATTCGCGACGAGTTCCCCGCACTGCCAGGTCATTGAGCGTCCATTCCGGCGTTTTCGACCGTAATCTTCTAAAAGGGCGCCCGCCCGCCAGATTTCTATCTACGCCACAATCCGCCGCGGGGTAGGGGGTTGCCAAACGCGACAACCTGATAGAATGGGGGGTTATCCGTTCTGCACCGGGTCAAGCGTTCTTGACAACCGCGAAATGTTCGTCGCCCGTTCCAACCCAAATCGGAGCGAGGGCACTCTTTCATGGCCGAACTCGACGCTGAAATGATGCTTGACCAGGTGACAATGATCGGCCTGGTCTCGCGCGAACAGCTCCAGGAAGCCCGGACCGCCGCCGACAGTGGCGCTCCCGACGCGGTCATCCGGATGCTGTTGCGAAAGGGCGCGCTCACGAGCTGGCAGATCGATCGCCTCAAGAAGGGCGACCCCAGCGGGTTCTTCTTCGGCGACGCTAAGGTCCTTTTTCACCTGGCCGAAGGGACGTTCGCTCGCGTCTATCGCGGTGAACACGCCACCACCAAGGCTGCGCTGGCGGTCAAGGTACTGCGCCAGCGCTTCGCCCAGATGCCCGAGGCGGTCGATCGATTTCACAAGGAAGCCGAAGCCGGCATGAGGCTGAGCCATCCCAACATCGTGCAGGTCATCGACCAGGGCCGGCAGGAGAAACGCCACTACATGATCATGGAATACGTCGAGGGCATGAACCTCCGCGATTTCATGAAGCTGCGCACCCGGATCCACACCGAGCAGGCGCTGCCGCTCATGCTGGGCATGGCGCAGCGGCCTCAAGTACTCACAAGCCCAAGGCGTGACCCATCGCGACATCAAGGGCACGAACATCCTGATCTCCAACCAGGGAGAAGCCAAGCTCGTCGATTTCGGCCTGGCCACCATGCAGGGAGAAGAGACAAGCAGCCCGGCGTGAAGAGCCAGCGCACTGTCGACTACTCGGCTACTCGAGCGCACCTGCAACAGCCCCAAGGGCGACCCCCGCTCCGACATCTACTTCCTGGGCTGCGTCTTCTACCAGATGGTGACCGGCCAGCTCCCCATGGAAGAGACCGAGAGCAAGGATATGCTCCGCAAGATGCTCAAACGGTCCTTCGGCGCGATCAAGCCCATCAATGAGCACCGCTACGCTCCCGAAGAAGAGCTCGGCGGCATCATCGAGAAGATGATGAAAATGGACTTGAAGGCCCGCTATCAGACAATGGACGACGTCGTCAACGAGCTCGAGAACTTTCAAAGCCGACTACGAGGCCGCCAAGGCCGGCGGGGCCGGCAAGAAGAAAACCGAGGAAGACGACTGAATTCATCGACTCGATCTTCCTCCGGCACGAGCTCGAAAAGCCGGCCGAGCAGCACCGCCAAGCCCGCCAAGGCTGTCCCCAAGCCCGTGCCTTCCAAGAGCATCTTGTGCGTCGAAACCCAGGCCGAAATCCAGGACGCTTTCCGCAAAACCCTCTCGGCCATGGGCTACAAGGTCTTCCTCGTCTCCGACGCCGAGGTTGCCGCCGAGCGTTTTCGTGAAGCCCCCGTCGATGCCGTGATCTTCGATACCGACGGCCAGGACGCAGATTCGTTCGACGCCTTTCTCGATATGCACGAACGGGCCCACGAGGACGGCCATCAGCTCGTCGCCCTCGTCTTGCTCGGCGATCAAGCAGGGCGATCTTCGCGAGCGCCTGCCATCCGGCGACAGGCTCATCGTTCTCGACAAGCCGATCAAGATGAAGCAAGTTCAGGACGCCCTCCAGAATCTCGTGCCCATCCATTAAATGCGATCAAATCCGATGAAATGAATCGGCTCTCCCGACAGGAAGTCTGCGATGTTCGCGATCACCATGGCGATGCATCTCTTCGGCCAGGTCGCGACCACCGCGAATCCCGTCGCCGCGCCCACTCCCGAACAAAAGGCCGTCGCATTTCTCAGCCCGCGAGGTGCCCCGCTGGTCCCGCCAGAACCACTGCTTCTCCTGCCATAACAACGGCGACGCCGCCCGGGCGCTTCTCCACGCGGCAAAGGCGGGAATGCAAGTTCCCGATAGCGCCCTTGCCGATACGATCCACTGGCTGCAGAACCCCGAGGCCTGGGACCATAACGGCGGCGAAGGACCGTTCGTCGACAAGCGCCTGGCCCGGGTGGCGTTCACCGGTGCCCTGATGACCGCCGTCTCGACCGGCCGGCTCACGGATCGCAAAGCCCTTCTTCAGGCCGCCGGACCAGCTCGCTCGCGACCAGGCCCCCGACGGATCATGGCCCCTGGAAGGTGACGATTCCACGAGCGCGCCGGCAACCTACGGCCGGCCGCTGGCCACGCTCCTGGCCCGCGACAGCCTCGCCGCCGCCGAGCCGGCCCGCTTCCACACCGCCATCGATCGCGCCGACGCCTGGCTCGAAAAACGAAAGACGCAAAACGTGACGGACGCCTCTGTGGCCCTTCTCTGGCTTGCCACCGCCGCCCGCAGGTCTGACGCCGAGCTCCAGTCCCCGTGCTCTCGAACTGCTGGCTCGCGCCCAGGTCCGTGGACGGTGGCTGGGGCCCCGACGCCTTCTCCCCTCCCGAGCCCTTCGACACCGCGCTGGCTTTACTGGCCCTTTCGAAGTGCGAGCCGACTGCCCCGGTCAAGGCCCTGATCGCCCGCGGCCGCAAGTTCTTGATCAAGGAGCAGCACGAAGACGGAAGCTGGCCCGAAACCACGCGTCCGCCTGGCAACGTCAGCTACGCCGAGCGAATCTCGACCACCGGCTGGGCCACGATGGCGCTGCTGGCGACCAGGAGCCCCGACCCCTTCCCCGTCACAATCCACGTCGACGCCAAGCAAGACCGCGGCCCTTTTCCCCCATCTGGCGATTCTTCGGCGCCGACGAGCCGAACTACGCCTACATGAAGGACGGCCAGAAACTGCTCGCTCGAGCTCGGCCGGCCTCCGCCCCGGATCTGTCTACTTCCGCACGCACAACCTCCTGACCTCCGGCGACGGCACGCCGGCCCTGAAGTGGGGCTCGACCGGCGCCTACGCCGAAGACCCGCAGGGCAGCCCGGTCTACAACTGGTCGATCGTCGACCGGATCTTCGACACCTACCTCGAGCGCGGCGTCCAGCCCTACGTCCAGATCGGCTTCATGCCCAGGGAACTCTCGATCAAGCCCGAGCCCTACCAGCATCACTGGGCGCCCACGGCCAGGTACAACGAGATCTTCACGGGCTGGTCCTATCCGCCCAAGGACTATGCGAAGTGGGGCGAGCTGGTCTACCAGTGGACGAGGCACTGCGTCGAGAAGTACGGCCGGACCGAGGTCGAGTCGTGGTACTGGGAGACCTGGAACGAGGCCAACATCGGCTACTGGCACGGCACGCCCGAGGAGTTCCGCAAGCTGCACGACTACGCCATCGACGCCGTCAGGCGCGCGCTGCCGACGGCCCGGGTCGGCGGTGCCGACTCCGCCGGCAGCGGCGGCAAGTTGGACGCGTGACTTCCTCGAACACTGCCTCCGCGGGACCAACTACGCGACCGGCAAGCTCGGCACGCCGATCGACTTCATCTCGTTCCACGCCAAAGGTTCTCCAGCCTTCGTCGACGGCCACGTCCGGATGGGAATCGCCAATCAGCTTCGGACGATCAATGACGGCTTCCGTATCGTCGCGTCGTTCCCTGAGCTCAAGGGCAAGCCGATCGTCATCGGCGAGTCCGACCCCGACGGCTGCGCCGCCTGCCAGGGGCCGCAGCTCGGCTATCGCAACGGCACGATGTACTCGAGCTACACAGCCGCCAGCTTCGCCCGCAAGTATGACCTGGCCGACCGCCACGGCGTGAACCTCGAAGGCGCCCTGACCTGGGCTTTCGAATTCGAGGACCAGCCCTATTTCGCCGGGTTCCGCGTGCTGGCGACGAACGGCATCGACTTGCCGGTGATGAACGTCTTCCGGATGTTCAGCCTGATGGGCGGCCGTCGCCTGGATGCGCAGAGCTCCGGAGCAGTCGCACTCGACGCCATCCTCGACGGCGGCGTCCGCGGCGCTCCCGACGTCTCCGCACTGGCCGCACTCGATGGCGAAGGAAAAACCTCTCCGTCCTGGCCTGGCACTATCACGACGACGACGTCGCCGGCCCGGACGCCGCGGTCTCGCTCGAGATCAGCGGCCTTCCCGATGCAGACGGCCCGTTCCTTCTGCACCACTACCGCGTGGATCGCCACCACAGCAACGCGTTCGAGGTCTGGAAACGAATGGGCTCGCCTCAGCAGCCCACGCCCGAGCAGTACGCCGAGCTTGCCCGCGCGTCGCAGCTTGCGCTTTTCGACTCGCCGGAATGGCTGCGACCTCGAGGCGGCGTGCTCAAGCTCCAGACGAACCTGCCACGTCAGGGGGTCTCACTGCTCAGGATCGAGCGTGGCGCTTCTCACTGAAGAACATGTCACGAGTACTGACCCGCGTGGGTGGCACTGAGTGCGACCGCTCAAGACGCTGCGCAAAGCCGGCCGCCGCGTCTGATCCGTCCGATCAGACTGATCCGTCCGATCGGTCCGATCAGACGCGGCGGCCGGCGTGGCCCGATGGCCCACCCTCGGCCCAGGCAATTCTGCGGCCCCACTGAGCTATGCCAGTGCTCCGGCGTAGCAGGCACACGCCGTGTGCCGTCCGCTGAGAATTCTGCTTGAATGGCCCATCCTGTAGCACGGTTCGTACCGGTCGTATGTATGGTATGCTGGTGCCTCCTTTGCGCCTCGCGAGACTCCGATGCAGGACACCCGCAATGAACTTTGAACAGTTGCTCAAGTTCGCCGTTGACCAGGGTGCGTCGGCCATTCATCTCCAGGCGGAGGCGTCGCCGCAGGTGCGCATCGGAGGGCTGATTCGCAACGTCGAAGCCTCTCCACTACAGGCCGATGAGCTGAAGGCGTTCATCGCCTCGATTGCCCCGAAGTCGGTCGGCGACGACATCAAACAAGTGACTCCCACCGCGGTGCCTCCCGACACGGATCTTCCCTGGCCCGAAGAGGCTCTCAAAAAGTGATGAACATGATGAAACCCATTCGCAGACAATCCCGCATCGCGGCCGCGCTGGCCGGTGCGTTGTTTTTCACAACAACGGTCTTGCAGGCAGCCGACCCGCTCCCCTCGTGGAACGACCGGCCGGCCAAACAATCCATCATCACCTTCGTCGAGAAGGTCACAAAAGCCGGCTCCCCCGATTTTGTGCCGGTGCAAGAGCGCATCGCCACCTTTGATAACGACGGAACGCTCTGGTGCGAGCAGCCTCTGCCCGTTCAACTCTTCTTCGCACTCGACCGCGTGAAAGCGCTTTCCGCCCAGCATCCCGAATGGAAGGACAAGGAACCATTTTCCTCACTGATGAAGGGCGATTTGAAATCGGCGCTCGCCGGCGGCCACCGCGCGGCGCTGGAGCTTTTGTCGGTCACGCACACAGGCATGACCACCGAGGAATTCGAACAAATCGTCAAGGACTGGCTCGCGACCGCGAAACATCCGAAATACAAAAGGCCCTACACCGAGCTGGTCTATCAGCCGATGCTCGAGCTGCTTGCCTATCTGCGCGAACGGCTTCAAGACCTTCATCGTCTCCGGCGGCGGCATCGAGTTCATGCGCCCTTGGGCCGAGCGAGTTTACGGCATTCCGCCTGAACAGGTCGTCGGCAGCAGCATCAAGACCAAGTTTGAAATGAGCGACGGCAAGCCCGTGATCGTGCGTCTGCCCGAGCTGAATTTCATCGACGACAAGGCCGGCAAGCCGGTCGGCATCAACCTGCACATCGGTCGCCGGCCGATCGCCGCCTTCGGCAACTCCGATGGCGACCGGGAAATGCTGGAATACACGCAGGGCGGCAGCGGCGCGCGGTTCATGCTGCTCGTATTGCACAATGATGCCGTGCGCGAATACGCCTACGGTCCGGCTCAAGGATTGCCAGGCGCCCAGCTTGGCGCCTTCACGCAGGCGCTTTACGACCAGGCGAGGAAAGACGGCTGGACTGTCGTCAGCATGAAGGACGATTGGAACACCGTTTTCGCGGTCCCCGTAGGCTCCGGGCAGGGCGATTGATCCCCCGGAGGCTCGCCCTCCCGCACTTGTTGATTGCTTTCGAGAACCACCCGATGCCGATCGACCCGAAGCGTGTTCAAGCCGTGTTCCTCTCGGCCACCGCATGCGATGACCCCGCGGCCCGCGCGGCGGTCCTGGATCGTGAATGCGCCACCAATCCCGATCTGCGCCGGCGGGTCGAGGCGCTCCTCACGGCTCTCGACCATCCCGACAGCCTCCTCGATCAATCGATCGTCGAATCAACCGTCCACGACGTCGCCTCCCACTCAAGCCCCCCCGATAACGGGCTCGAGGACGCCCGAACCGAGCCGCCCGACGTTGCATCCCAGGTCTCGGACCATACGATCGACGTGAAGGCCGACGCTGATTACACCAGGGATGTCGGCCCGGCCCCGGAGAAGTCACACCGCGCGGTCTCCGCCATCCCCGGCTACGAGATCCTGGGCGAGCTGGGCCGCGGCGGCATGGGTGTCGTCTACCGCGCCCGCCAGGTGCGTCTGAATCGCCCCTGCGCGCTCAAGATGATCCTGGGCGGGGCGCACGCCTCGCCCGACGCGGCCACTCGATTCTTGGCCGAGGCGGAGGCCGTCGCCCGGCTGCAACATGCAAACATCGTGCAGATCCACCACATCGGCGAGGCCGACGGCCTGCCTTTTTTCGAGCTGGAGTACGTCGACGGCGGCAGCCTGGACCGTCGGCTCGACGGCACGCCCTGGCCGGCCAAGCGTGCGGCCGCGCTCATCGAATCGGTGGCGCACGGCGTCGCCGAGGCGCACCTGCTGGGCATCATCCACCGCGACCTGAAGCCGGGCAATATTCTGATCGCCGCCGACGGCTCGCCCAAGATCACCGACTTCGGCCTGGCCAAGTCGCTGGCCGCCGAGAGCGGCCTGACCCGGACCGACTCGATCATGGGCTCGCCAAGCTACATGTCCCCCGAGCAGGCCGAGGGGAAGACCAAGGAGGTGGGGCCGCTTGCCGACGTCTACTCCCTGGGCGCGATCCTGTACGAGCTTCTGACCGGCGCTCCGCCGTTTCGTGGTACGACTCCACTGGAGATTATTAGTCAGGTCAAAAACGCCGAGCCCGTGCCGCCGTCGCGGCTGGTTCCCGGCCTGCCGCGTGACGTCGAAACGATCGCGCTCAAGTGCCTGCAGAAAGAGCCGGGAAAGCGCTATGAGTCCGCCGCGGCGCTGGTGCAGGACCTCAAGCGATTCGGCGAGGGCCGGCCGATCGACGCGCGACGGGTTGCGCGGCCGGAGCGGGCCTATCGGTGGTGCAGGCGAAACCCGGCCGTCGCCGGTTTGCTCTTGACCGTCGCTGCGCTGCTGGCGCTCGGGTTTGCCGGCGCCGTCGCGGCGGCGATCCACTTGAGCCGCATCGCGGCAAGCGAGCGAAGTGCTCGGCTCGAGGCCGTCAAGCAATCGAAGGCCGCCGAGGCCAGCTTCGCCCATGCCCGCAAAGCCGTCGACGAATCTTTTTCCACCGTGAGCGAGAACAAGCTGCTCAACGTCCCTGGTCTTCGCACGCTGCGTGCCGACCTGCTGGGCTCGGCGATCTCATTCTACGAACAGTTCGTGAAGGACCACGGCGACGATCCGTCGCTCAGGCGCGAGCTGCTGCGAACCCGCCTGCAAGTCGCCGGTGTGCTCAGGGAACTGGGACGGGTGAAGGAAGCGACCGACGCCTACAATTTGATCACGGTCGGCTGCGTGCAGGACCTGGTCGATCGACCCGACGATCTCGATGTCAAGCTCGCCCTGGCCGACGCGCTGTCCGGGTCGGCCGAGGCCAACTCTTCCGAGAATCGGAGCCCCGCCGACTTTCGCCGGGTCATCGGTCTGCGTGAAGACGTGCTTGAGGCGCGACCGGCCGATGTCGTGATCAAAGCCCGGCTAGCCCAGGCCTATAACAACCTCGCGGAGAGCGAGCCGGGCGCATCCGAGAAGCTCTCCGCTTACGAGCGAAGCGTGTCGCTCCGCCTCGAGCTGGCCGAGTCGTCGCCTGAGGATCCCGTGCTGCTTGCCGGCCTGGCCGACTCGTTCTCCAGCATCGCTGCCACGCTCGCCATGTGGGGCGAAACCGGAGATCTGGCCCGAACCATGCTCGCACGGTCGGTAGCGCACGCCCGAGAGTCGCTTCGGCTTCGGCCCAACGATCTTGTTGCCCAGCTCATCTCGACGGCCACGTCGAATCTGGCGGCCCGTCTGTCGGAAAAGGGGCCATGGCAATGAAGCGATCGACGAGCTGCGCAAGTCGTTGGAGACTCTCGGACAAGTGGCTCGGTCGAACCCTGAGGCGCCATTCACCCAGTATGCCTACCTGCTCTCGAGCCGCGCTCTCGCTGATCGGCTTGCGGCACAGAAGAAGCCGGACGAGGCCTTCGGCGTCCTGCTCGAGTCACGGGCTGCGCTCGAAAAACTGTGGCGGGAGACGCCGGCCAACCTGGGCAGCGGCGCCGGTCTCAAGGTCGACTTCGCGCGGCGGCTAGGTGAGATCAAGCCGGACCTCACTCGCGAGCAGCAGGCCATCCGCGGCGAGATTCTCGACGACGCGTTCAGCGACTTTCGCAAAGCCGTCTCCGGCGGCTGGAGAGACGATGGCACGCTCAAAAACGCGGCGCCGCTCAAGGATCGCCCCGGCTATGCCGCGCTGCTCCAGGATGCGGTATCGCCGGCCAGGAAACCGGCCGGGTCGCCTGTTCCCGGCGTGGCGGCCGATCTGCGGGCGCCGGCCCGGCCCCAGCCGAAGGCCGCCGGGGCGAACCTCGACATGAAGCTCAACCATGCCACGTTCCTGGCCGCTCTCGCCACGGCCTACGCCCAGATCGGCAAAATTGACGAGTCCTTCGCCATGCGGGGCAAGGCCCAAGCCCTCTTCGACGAGTTGTTGCGGCAGCGACCCGGCGACTCCCGATTCACGACGGGCCGGATCGAGACCGAGATTGCGTTCCAGGCCGCCTTCTATCGCCTGGCACTGGAGCGCCAGAAGGCCGGAGCGACACTCGAGTCGGACCCGATCAGGAAAAAGGCGGATGCCCTTTACGCCGACCTCGCCCGCGAGCTGCCCGACGACCCCAGGGTCGAGGCCGCTCGGTTGAGCACCCAGCTTGGCTCTGCTGGCTTACACCGCGATTTCGGCCGCTGGCCGGAGTGTTACCGTATGTTGCGCGATGCGGAGTCAACCGCTCGACAGCTAGCTCGAGTTGCGTCCTCCGCCAGCACGGCGAATCCAATCGCCGCGTCGGCCCTGGTCAGGATCGGATTCGAGTATGGCAGGCTTGCCCTCTGGGACGAGGCGGCTAGCTCGCTGCGCAAGGCATACGAGATCGACCCGGTTGCCCAGTTCGACGAGGAAATCACGGGAAAAGAGCGTCTCATCGCGCGATATCGAATGGCGCTGTTGTTCCTCCATTGCGGTGAGACGGATGCGTATCGCCGGCTTTGCGGGCGCATGCTAGCCGAAGGCGCCGCCGGTGACGTCCTGAATTTAATCCGGACGACGACGCTTGGCCCGCATTCGCTCGCCGACTGGCGGCCCGTGCTGGACCTGGCCCAGAAGTTTTCCTCGAACGGTTCCTGGACACCGGTCGTGCGAGGCTTTGCGCTTGAGCGAGCTGGCGCAGCCGGGAGGCTCTGGCAAAGTTCGAGGAAGCAGCCGGTGCGAAGAGCACGTGGCCTGCCCGGGCAATCGCCCATTACCGGCTGGGACAAACTGCCCTGGCGCGCGAGTGGCTCGCCCGGGCCGACGGGCGCATCCGCGACGACTTGGGCGAGGCTCTGGCCTGGGCCGGGTTCTCCGAGAGGACGGGTAATGCGCCTTGGTGGGATGACTGGTTGTTGAGGGTGTTCTGGACGCGCGAGGCCCACGAATTGATCGACGGCAAGTCGTGGCCGGACGCGAACTGGATCCGGCTCGGGCGCGCACAGGCGCTGGCTCGAGTGGGCGAGGCGGAAAAGGCCGATGCCCAGCTCGCGGCTGCCGTCGCAGGCCGTCCCGACGATCCCGACGTCCGGTTCGCACGCGCGTCTACGCGCTGAGCCTGATGTTTTCGGACGAGCTCGCCGCGACCATCGTCGTCGGTGGCGACGACCTGGTCCGCGTCTGGGTTAACGGCCGGCTCGTTCACGAGACGACCAGCTCGTCGGCTGATTATCGGGACCTCGACCGCGTCCGCGTAAAGTTAGGCAAGGGATACAACACGATCCTCGCCAAGATTAGCAACGCCAGCGGAGCGCACATTACCTGATTCTACGGCTGACTGACCCGGTCGTGAATCGTGCCGCGACGGCTGGCCGACCAGGGGCGGTGGAAAGAGGCCGCCGAGAACTTTTCCAACTTGTTCGAGTCGGCCCATTTCAACCTGCCGAATTCGTATTACGGAGCAACGCTCTGGGCGCGAAGCGGAGACCGGGACGGCTACCGGCGTCACTGCCAGCCGATGCTGGAGCGGAACAGTGGGGCAACAAAGCCTGAGCTCGCCGAGCGGACAGCCAAGGTCTGCTTGCTCCTGCCCTTGCCCGCGCAAGTTGGGGAAGCGGCCCGCCGGCTTGCGGAACGCGCCGTCGCACTCACCTCAAAAGACGACGTCCTCCGACCGTATGGCGAGCTGGTGCGAGGATTAGCCGAGTACCGCGCCGGGCGATTCGACGACGCGATCCGCGGGGTCAGTCCCTTGACGCATAGGGCGGATCTCCACTGGAATGTCGCCGTACCGGCCCACATGGTGCACGCCATGTCCCTCTTTCGCCTCGGCCGCCGGGAAGAAGCCCGGGCGGCCCAGAATAAAGGAGTCGAGTTTTACCGGACCCATGCCAGGGTTACCGAGGAAGCCGATTCCGGTGACACATTGTTCATCGACCGGCTGATCTGTGAAGTCCTGCGCGACGAGGCCGAGGGCCTTTTCCTCGATGCGGCCTTCCCGGCCGACCCGTTCGCTCCTTGAGAGCGCTTTGCCCGGCACCGTCCCCGGCGCAAGCCAGCTCGCCGACACGCGATGTGTTGGGTCAAAAACTGTGAGATTGGCTGCCGAGTCGTGGGCCCGATAGCTCCCGTCGCGCGGATTTCCGTTTTTTTTCGACAGCCCCGAGCGCAAACCGCGCTTAGAAGAGTGGAACCAACCGGTTGCACCTGACCGAACCGACAAACCATGCCGCTCAAGCCGCTGCGCCTGCAGGCCATTTTCCCTGAGGTGCCAGATTCCCGGAGGATCATCGCGTGAGGGAAACCCTGGCGCTTTCGGGTACAATAAACCTGTTGCCCCATCAGGTTCCAGCGCGAAGACTACGATCCAGCGAGACGTCCTTACGCTCGCTCGGTACCCACCTCTGGCGACCGACGCGACTCGACGCTCCTGGTTGGGAGGAAGAGGCTGCAATGTACCCAGCGGGTAAATCCAACCCGGGCGAGTCCTCCGGCGACGTTGCCCTGAAGTCGGATTCCTCGCTTTCCAGCGCGGCGGAAGGCCTCCCGGAGTCCGCGAGCGCCCCGTATCATCAGACAAAGGACTTCACCCCTGACTCGTCGGACTTGCCGTCAACCAAGAAGGACGTCCCGGCGGCCCCGCCCGCTGCATTCGGCCGCTACCAGGTGCGGCACGCCTTGGGAGGCGGAGGTTTCGGGACGGTTTACCTTTGCCAGGACACGCAGCTCGACCGGCCCGTGGCCGTGAAGGTCATTCACGGCGGCGCTCGCGTGTCGCAAGCTGCCACGGAGCGGTTTCTCCAGGAAGCCCGCAGGCTCGCGCAGCTCAGCCATCCCGGCATCGTGGCGGTTCACGACGTGGGCTTGGAAAACGGGCAGGTCTTCATCGTCTCGGATTTCCTCGAAGGCCCTGACCTGGGCCAATGGCTGGACGGCAAGCGTCCAACCTGGCAGGAGTCGGCACGGATCGTTGCCGCCATCGCCGACGCCTTGGCGCACGCTCATGCCCGGCTCATCGTCCATCGCGACGTGAAACCGGCGAATATCATCATCACGCCGGACCGCGGACCCGTCGTCGTGGATTTCGGGCTCGGACTCGACGAGGCGGGGGCGGGCGCTTCCCAGCTCGGCATCATCTCGGGTACCCCGGCGTATATGGCGACCGAGCAGGTTGCCGGCGCGGCGCACCGAATCGACGGTCGTACCGACATCTATAGCCTGGGCGTGGTGTTTTACCAGATGCTCTGCGGCCACTTGCCGTTCCGGGCGATCAACACTCGCGAGCTGCTGCGGCAAGTGAGCGATGACGAGCCGCAGCCCCCGCGTCAGCTCCGCCCCGAGATTCCGCCCGAGATTGAGCGGGCCTGCCTCAAGTCGCTCGCGAAGCGGCTCCAGGATCGCTACACGACCGCATCCGACTTCGCTCTCGACCTGAGGCGCGCGGGCGTGCCCGAGGAGGGTCTAGCTTCTTCACCGTGGCTGGGCACTCCCTCCACGATCATGCCGGCACGTCAGACGTCCGTGTCCCAGTCATCCACTTCATCGCGGTCGTTCTCGACTCGTACATCCTCAAACGTTCGTGCCCGCGATGCCGAGCACCGCCAGGTGACCGTTCTCGTGTGCGGCTGCCGCCTCTTTGAGTCCGAGCAGTACCTGGAGGGTCTCGACGCCGAGGGCCAGGCCACGGTGATGCGGGCGTTCCAGCAAGCTTGCGAAGACGCCGTTCGCCTTCACGAGGGTAGTGTCATCCAGTGCAGCGAGGAAGGGCTTATGGCCTGTTTCGGGTTCCCCGTGGCCTTTGAGGACGCCGCACACCGCGCCGCGCGAGCAGGGCTCGCCATTCTGGAGGATTTGCACGCCCTGGGCGAGCGGATCCGCAGCGAACAGACGCTCGCGCTCGATCCGTGGGTTGGTGTTCACACCGGGCCGGCTGTTGTCGAGGCGGGGGCCGAGTCGGTGTCTCTGGTGGGAGAAGCACGCAACGTGGCGGTCCGGCTCCAAGATTTCGTCGAGCCCGGGCAGATCTTATGTAGCGCGGGCACGCACAGGTTGATCCAGGTGCAGTTTGACTGCACCAGTCTTGGCCAGCGCAAGATCAAGGGCATTTCCCAGCCCGTCGAACTCTTCCTGGTTCAGGGGGTCGGCAAGGCCCGTAGCGCCGTCGAGATGCCGGGTCCGGCAGGGCTCACGCCGCTGACCGGCCGCGATCACGAAATCAACCTGCTCTGCGACCGATGGGAGCAGGCCCAGGAGGGCATGGGCCAGGTCGTCCTGCTTGTGGGCGAGCCGGGCCTGGGCAAGTCTCGCGTCGTGCACACTTTGAAGGAGCACGTCCTGGGGCAGACGGCGGAAGGGGAAGTGGACTCGCCCGTCATTGAGTGGCGTTGCTCACCGCATTACCGGCACACCGGGTTGTACCCCGCGATCGACTTCTTTGAGCGAGCTCTCGCCTTCGGCCGCGAGGAGCCCCCCTCGGCCCGGTTCGACCGGCTGCTTCGGCGTCTGGAGCAGTACGACCTGGACCGGCCGGAGACCGTGCCGCTGTGGGCGGCGCTCTTGTCGTTGCCGACCTCGGAGCGCTTCCCGCCCCCCTCGCTACCTCCGGCCCGGCAACGAGAGGAGACGTTCCGGGCCCTGCTCGAGTGGCTGCACACGCGCGCCGCGCGGCGGCCGGTCCTGTTCGTCGTCGAGGACCTGCACTGGGCGGACGCATCTACCCTGGAGCTCCTGGGGCAGTTCATCGCCGAAGGCCAGAACGACTCCATCCTCACCCTGCTCACCTTCCGCCCGGAATTCAAGGCGCCCTGGCCCGCCGTTACCCACCAGACCAGCCTGTCCTTGAACCGCCTCACCCGGCGCAGGTCGGCGACCTGATGCGGGCCAAGACCGGGTCGCCGCTGCCGGAATCGGTGGTGGAGCAGGTCTACGACCGGGCCGGCGGCGTACCGCTGTTCGTGGAAGAGTTCACGAGAACGTTGCACGAGTCGGTCGTTCTTGACCAGACCGGGCAAGGCGACGCAGGGTCGAGCGCCTGGCTCAAGCGCGAGATCCCGGCCACGCTTCAAGACCTGATCATGGCCCGCCTCGACCGCGCCGAGGGCGAGCGCGACGTGGCCCAGCTCGCCGCGACGCTCGGCCGCGAATTCAGCTACGAGCTGCTCGCGGCCGTGGCCAACATGGACGAGCCATCCCTTCAGCTCGAGCTGGACAAGCTTGTGCAGGCAGAGATTCTGTACGCCAAAGGCCGAATTCCTGATTGTAAGTACACGTTCAAGCATGCGCTTCTGGAAGACGCCCTCTACAACGCGCTCATGAAGGGCAAGCGGCAGCAGTTCCACGGGCGGATCGCGCTGGCGCTCGAAGCGCACTTCCCGCAGACCACTGCGACGCAGCCGGAGCTGCTCGCCCACCATTTCACCGAGGCCGGCCAGATCGAAACCGCGATCGGCTACTGGCTCAAGGCAGGCCTGCGGTCGCGGGAACGATCGGCGGAGATCGAAGCGATCGGCCAACTGAACCGAGGCTTGGCGCTTCTCGGTGCGCAGAGCGAGTCACCCGAGCGCAATGCGCGGGAACTGGAGCTTTCAGGTGCGCTGGGCACCGCCTACCTTGTATCACGCGGCTACGGCGCCGCCGAGGTCGGCCCGGTTTTCTCTCGCGTGCGCGAGCTCTGCGAACGATCCGGGAATAGGTCGCTGAAGCTCGCGACTCTGGTGAGCATCTGGGAGTGGCGTTTCGTCCGCGGCGAAGTCCGGATCTGTACGGAGCTGGTCGAGGAGGCGATGGAGATCGCCAGGCAATGCGACGACCCCGGCGGCATGGTGGAGGCGTTCTACATCGCCGGCCTGACGATGCTCTATCGAGCGGATTTTGCTGCGCGCGGGCCTGTTTCGAGACGGCGCTCGCCGAGCGAGACGACCCGGCCCGCAGGAAATTCTGGGTCGCCCAGACCGGTCACGACGCCCGCGTCAACATCCGCTGCAATCTGGCGATCGCCCTCTGGCTACTTGGCTACCCCGATCAGGCGCTCCTGGCCAACCAGGAAGTGTGCCGACTCGCCCGCTCACTGGGCCACCCGTTCAGCCTGGCGTACTGCCTCCACCATACCTCGTGGCTAAACCAGTTTTGCGGGCTGGGGGCCGAGGTTCAGAAAGTTGCCGAGGAACAGACTGCCATCTCGACTGACCAGGGTTTTGCGTTGTGGCAAGCCACGGGCACGTTCTTCAAGGGTGCCGGGATGCTCCTCCAGCGTCGGTCCCAAGAATCGCTGCCATTGCTCCAGAATGGCCACGATGCCTTCCGACGCACCGGCGCCGAGATTCTCCGCCCGTTCCAGCTCAGCGTCCTGGCCGACGCCTACGCACAGGCCGCCAGGTTCGAGGAGGCGCACGCCGCGCTGGACGAGGGCCTCGCTCTGGTTGACAAGAACGACGACCACGTTCAGGAGGCCGAGCTGCTCCGCCAGCAGGGCGAGCTGGCCGCGTCGCGCGACGAGGCCGCCGCAGAGGCGCGTTTCAACCAGGCCATCGAGAAGGCCCGGCGCCAGCAGAGCAAGGCATGGGAGCTGCGGGCCTCGATGAGTCTCGCGCGGCTCTGGCAGCGCCAGGGGCGCCGCGGCGAAGCGCACGACATGCTGGCCAACATTCTCGCCAAGTACAACGAAGGTCGAACGATGCCGGACCTGGTCGAAGCCGGCGCGCTGCTGGAAGCCCTGGCTTAGCCTTGGTCGGCGCTCTCGGAGCCGACATGAAATCCGATGAGTCTGAAGAAGGTCGAGGGCTCGCGTGTCTCTCTGTTCCCCTGGAATGCCGGCAAGTAAACTGGGAACGGGCTATATCAGACCGAGCTTGATCCGCGACTCCGCAAACCGCCGCTCTGGCGAGCACGACGTACGTGAGGGCGCGTTTTCTCTCGAAGCCGAATTCTGGTGAAGGCATGGGCGAGGCGACTCGGATTCTCACGGCGATCGAGAACGGCGACCGTCAGGCTGCCGAGCAACTGCTGCCGCTGGTCTACGACGAGCGTCGTCGCCTTGCGGCCCGGAAGCTGACGCACGCGTCGCCAGGTCAGACGCTCCAGGCCACCGGTCTGGTAAAGGACGTATGCCGGGGCCTGGCTCGGCGACGTCCTCGGCGCCTGAACCGTTCGTCGGGTAGTATCAATGGCCCGACTTTTCACACCGCACTCGAGCACACACCCGAGCCGAGAGTCATCAGATGCCGCTGGATCCAAAGCGTGTTCAGGCGGTGTTCCTGTCGGCCGTTGAATGCGACGAGCCGGCGGCCCGGGCCGCCCTGCTGGACCGTAAGTGCGCAACCGATCCTGAGCTGCGGCAGCGGGTCGAAGCGCTCCTGAACGCTCTCGACCGGCCCGTAAGCCTCCTCGATCAACCGATCGTCGGCCCCGATGGCGACGCCCCATCCACGAGGCGCGATGACAGCGGTCACGAGAGTGCGGGCGCCGAGTCACCCAACGATGGCTTCGAGCAGTCCAACCGGACGGTCGGAGTGATTCCCGCCGCCGACTTCACCAGAGGCGTCGGCACGTTCTCGGAGAAGTCCACCCGCGCCGTCCCCACCATCTCCGGCTATGAGATCCTGGGCGAGCTGGGCCGCGGCGGCATGGGCGTCGTCTACCGCGCGCGACAGGTCCGCCTGAACCGCCTCTGCGCACTCAAGATGATCCTGGGAGGGGCACACGCCTCGCTCGAGGCGGCCACTCGATTCCTGGGCGAAGCGGAGGCCGTCGCCCGGTTGCAGCATGCCAACATCGTGCAGATCCACCACGTCGGCGAGGTCGACGGCCTCCCCTATTTCGAGCTGGAATACGTCGACGGCGGCAGCCTGGACCGTCGACTCGACGGCACCCCCTGGGCGGCGCGACAAGCCGCCGAGCTGATCGAATCGGTGGCGCGCGGCGTCGCCGAGGCAAACCGGCTGAGCATCATCCACCGCGACCTGAAGCCGGGCAACATCCTTTTGGCGGCCGACGGCACTCCGAAGATCACCGATTTTGGCCTGGCCAAGTCATTGGCCTCGGACAGTGGCCTTACGCCACCGACTCGATCATGGGCTCCCCCGGCTACATGTCTCCCGAGCAGGCCGAGGGCAAGACCAAGGCGGTCGGGCCGCTTGCCGACGTCTACGCCTTGGGCGCGATCCTGTACGAGCTGCTCACCGGCGGTCCGCCGTTCCGGGGCACGACTGCGCTTGAGATCATCGATCAGGTCAACAACGCCGAGCCGGTGCTGCCGTCGCGGCTGGTCCCCGGCCTGCCCCGCGACGTGGAGACGATCGCGCTGAAATGCTTGCAGAAGGATCCCGAGAAGCGGTACGACTCGGTCGCCGCGGTGGCCGAGGACCTGCGGCGATTCCTCGGCGGCGAGTCGATCATGGCGCGGCCTGTCGGTCCGATTGAGCGGGGATGGCGCTGGTGCCGGCGCAATCCCGTCGTGGCCGGCCTTGCCGCCGCTTTGGCTGCGATCCTGGTGCTGGCCACGGCGGCCTCGCTGGCGGCCTATTGGCGCATGAGCACGCTGGCCCGCGGAGAGCACGCCGCTCGGCTGGCCGCCGTGAAGGAGATGCAGGCCGCCCAGGACGCCCGCGCAGGAGGCCGACCAGCGCCGCCGCGCGGAGGCCAACTTCCGCAGGGCACGCGCCGCCGTGGACGGCTATCTCACCACGGTCAGCGAGAGCCAGCTCCTCAAGGTTCCCGGTCTCCAGCCGCTCCGCGGCGAGCTACTGGAATCGGCCCTTCGATTCTATCAGGCCTTCCTCAAGGAGCGTGGCGACGACCCCACGCTCCGCGCTGAACTGGCCGCGACCGAGCTCCGGATCGGCCGAATCCAGACGGATCTTGGGAACGGCGACGAAGCGCGTCGGGCCCTCAAGTCCGCGATCGCCACCTACCAGGCGGAGGTCACCAAGGACCCGCTGGACCTCGGCCTCCGCACCGCCCTGGCCGACGCCTGGCTGGCCCTGGGCCACCTGGCTTACAACCTCGGCGGGCCGGACTCGGGTCGGGAGGTGCTCGCGGCATGGGAGAGCGGCGCCGAGCTTCGCGAGGGGTTGGCACGCAGCCGTCCGGATGATCTCGACTGCCAGACGGACCTCGCCGCCGCTTATGATCGCCTGGGCTTTGCGCACGATCAGGCCGGCAGGGATGGGTTTCCGGCCCGAGTTCGCGGCGCCGAACTTCGCCTCGCCCTCTTCCTCAAATCCCCGGATGACCCGACGCTCAATTTCGGCCTGGGAGAGTCATTGAACAACATAGCCGTTGCCCTGGCGAACTCGGGACGCCACGAGGACTCCCTGGCGATGTACCTGCGCGGCCAGGAGTACAGCCGTTTCGCCTACGACAAGCTGCCGCACATGATCGAGTACGGCTGCGACGCGGGCACGGCCTCCATGAATGCCGTCAGGGCGTACAGGAGCCTGGGGAGGAGCAACGAGGCCGTCGCCGAGGCACGAAAGGCGGTTGAGCACTGCCGGAGCATGGTTCGAGTTCACCCGGCCGTCCCGATCGTGAAGCGCCATTTCGTCTGGGCCCTGGAGGCGCTCGTCGAGAGCCAGCGCGAGGCGGGCCTGGCGGACGAGGCGGCGGGGACCGGCCGCGAGCTGGGGCAATGGCTCGACATGGTCGTCGATACGCCGCAATTGATGTTCGACGGCGCCTCCTGGCACGCCCGGTTATCCCTGTGGGCGGGCGAGCGGAAAGGATCGCTCGCGAACCAGGAAAAAGATGAGGTGCAGCGGGAAGCCGATCGGGCCGTCGAGCAACTCCAGCGCGCCATCGAGTCCGGGTTCGCCGACCTCGCAGCCATCCGGAGGGACGGGGCCGGGCCGACTTCCAGACGTTGGTCGCGAACCTGGAAGACCGGCTCAAGCCACATTCCCAGGGAGCCCCTGCCGTGGCGGGGCCAGAGAGCGCGCCGGCGCCGAGCCCGGTCTCCTCGGCCGAGCGGGTCTTCGGCGCGCGAGCCGACCGGGCCGCGGTCCTGCATGCCGTCGGCGTGGTCGAGTGGGTCCGCAAGCGTCACGACGAGGCCCGGGACGCCCTCCACGAGACGCTCGTGCTCTGCGAGCAGCTACTCGGGGAGCGGCCGGCCGACGCCCCTCTTCGGACGATCCTGGCCGATACTCACAGGACCCTGGGCAGCATGGACTGGGACGCACGTCGGCTCCACCAAGCGAAGGCCCACCTGGACGCCGCAGTCGCGACAGCCCCGGACGACCTCGAGGTTCGCCTGATCCGCGGCCGCATCCTCGTTGAGTTTGGACACGACATCGAGGCCCGTGACGACATCGTCAGGGTCCTCGCCTCGGCCCCCCTCAGCCCCGCGGCATTCCGCATGGCCGCCGCCGTCCATGCCCGGCTGGCGCCTTGGGACACGGCCGCGGAAACGCTGGCCACGCTCCTCGAACGAGATCCCGGCGACCACTGGAACTGGTGCGTCTCGGCGGCCCTCCGTGCGCGGGCCGGCGACACGGACCGCTATCGGCGGTTGTGCCGCCGGATGCTCGATCGTTTCGGGGGAAGCCAAGACCCCGTGGTCGCCGCGCGGACAGCCAAGTACTGCCTCCTCCTCCCTTTGCCCGGACCCGAGCAGGACGACGCCAGCCAACTGGCAGAACAGGCAGTCGGTGGTGCCACCGGGACGCTAGGGCGCTGGGTCGGTGCAGTCGAGGGCCTGGCCGACTACCGGCGAGGGCGATTCGCCGACGCGGTCGCTGCCATCGACAAGTCCCAGGCGGCGGACAGTGACGGGGATTGGGACCTCCGGGTATTCGCCGGCTGCGTGCGCTCCATGGCTTTGATGCGCCTGAGGAGCCGCGACGAGGCACGCTCGGTCGTGATGAAGGCATCGGGGCTTTACCGTTCGAACGTGCAGCCGGCCACTGCGCTCGATCCCGGAGCGTCCTGGGCCGACCTGTTGACCTGTGAAGTCCTTCTCCATGAGGCCGAAGCCTTGGTCGTTTACGATCCGGCTTTCCCGGCCAACCCGTTCGCTCGATAGGTCTCTCCTCTCTTCACTAGTTCTTCTTTCTTGGATTTTTTTTCGACAGCGCCGACCGCGAATGGCGCGTAGACGAGTGGAACGCACTGCTTGTACCCAACTGGAGTAATCTTCCATGCCGCGGTGCAGTCTTGGTCGTGAGGCGATATCCCACGGGACACTACGACCCGGTGTCTGGGTCTCCCTGATCGTCCTCATTGCGGGCTGTCAGGTAGCGCGAGCGCAGGTCGTCGTCGAAGGTGACCCTTCAGCCGGCGACCGGCGCGATTGGTTGAAGGCGTCCGAGAGATCGCCTCGCCCGGATCTCCCGGCTCGCTGGTCGTGTTCGCTTCCACGGCCAGCGCGGTCGTGGTCGGCAAGTCCGACGGAGACAGCGAGGTCGCCGTGATTTCGTTGGCGCGCCTCGGCAAAGGTCGCATCGTGGCGTTCGCGCACGATGGTTACTTCGGCGAGGGCACGCTCAAGCTCGCCGATACCGGCAAGCTTCTTCTGAATGCCGTCCGCTGGGCCTCGGTAGACAAGGCGAAGCCACGCGTGGGGCTGATCGACGGGCGAAACATGAGATCGCTCATAGAGCAATCGGGCGGAACGGCCAAGCCGACGACCATCGATGCGAACTTCCAGGACTACGACGTGCTGGTGCTGACACCCTATCGCGTCACGCCGGAACAGGCCAAGCGAATCCGAGCGTTCATCGAGTCGGGCGGCGGCCTGCTCGCGGCCGCGACCGGCTGGGGCTGGCAGCAAGGCAGCAAGAAGCCCATGGCCGATTTCCCCGGCAACCTGCTTCTCGCGGGGTCGGGTCTGGCCTGGACCGACGGATTTGCCGGGCGAACATCGCCGATCGGCTACACGGCCGGCCGCGAGATCTCCCCGTTTGTCAACGCCGAGCTCGCCCTGACCCATCTCAAGGCGGGCCGCGAAGCCAGTCCGAAGGATCTCGCAAACGGCCTGGAAAGCATCCGCCTGACGCTCCGCACGCTCCCCGCCTCGGAGCCCGGATTCCGCGCCGAGACAAACGTGGTCTTGCAGGGCTTGGAGCGGTTGGATCTCGTCCCGAGCAAGCGGAAGCCCGTCAAACTGAAGGACCCGCTGAGGCGCTTCGCGGTGGGGCTCGAGACCGCAATCGCGCACGACGCGCCGACCGCCGAAGTGACCGCCCTCGCCGCCGCCAGCCACTTTCCCGGCGCAGTCCCAGCGAAGGCCCCCAGGGGCGAGCACATCGTGAAGATCGATACCACGATTCCCGGCTGGCACAGCCTCGGGCTCTACGCCGCCCCCGGCGAGAAGGTTTCTGTAACCGTCCCCAAGGCCGCCCTTCCGCTCAATCTGGTCGTCCAGATCGGCAGCCATACAGATCAGCTCTGGCATCTCGATTCATGGGAGCGCATTCCTCAGGTCGTTCGCCGGTTCCCGATCGCCGAGATTCACACCACGGCGGCCAATGCTCTCGGTGGCCTGATCTACATCGATGTCCCCGGCGGGTCTGCCTCTTCGACTATCGAGGTCACGATCAAGAACGCGGTCGAGGCGCCCTTCTATCAGCTAGGCGTCACAACAACAGCCCAGTGGAAATCCAGCAATCGCCGTCGTCCCGGCCCGTGGGCTGAGCTGGCGGGCAAGAACGTGATCTTCACCGTTCCGTCAGCCCTGGTGCACACCCTGGACGATCCCCACGCCATTTTGACGCTCTGGGACCAGATCGTCGCGGCCCAGGATGGTTTCGTGAGCCTCCCGCGCCGCGAGCGGCCCGAGCGAATCGTCGCCGACGCGGAGATCTCCGCGGGATACATGCATTCGGGCTATCCAATCATGATTCCCATCGATGACAGCATCAAGCTCGGCCTCAACCCGGCTCGACTCCGCCGTGAGGGCGCCTGGGGCCTCTTCCACGAGCTCGGTCACAATCATCAAAGCGGCGATTGGACCTTCGACGGCACGGGCGAGGTGACCAACAACCTGATCGTCCTCTACATCTTTGACAAGGTGCTCGGGCTCCGTTTTGATTCCGGCCACGAAGCGATCCGCGATCGCGCCGCGCGGAACAAGCGCATTCACGACTTCATCGCCAGGGGCGCTCCGTTTCAGGAATGGAAAAACGACCCGTTTCTGGCTCTGATGATGTACATCCAGCTCTATGAAGAATTCGGATCGAAGCCGTTCGAGGAGGTCTTTGCCGAGTACAGGCGGCTACCCGGCTCCGAGCGGCCGAAGTCGGACGATGATAAGCGCGACCAGTGGCTGGTGCGGCTCTCGAAGTCGACCGGCAAGAATCTCGGTCCGTTCTTCCAGGCATGGGGCGTCCCGACGAGTGAACGCGCGCGCGCTTCGATCGAGAATCTTGCGGAGTGGATGCCGCGCGGGTTCGCGTCCAGGCAATAGACTCGGGAGTTTCGCGACCGGGATCCGGATCTCTCCTCGTCGAGCCGAAAAGCGACCGGATACCGGTTTTTCCCGGTCGACTCGAAGCGCGATGCGAGCCACAGGGTAGAATTTCGACATGAGAACGGAGACCCGGTGACTGCGCGGGAGATGACCGCCAAGGAGAAACGTCGATACCGAAAATGGAAAAACCGATGAGAAAGCCGAAACTGCCGAGAACCGATTCTATCCAGAAACTGGCTGAGTTCTGGGACTCCCATGACTTGACGGATTTTGAACAGGAACTTGAGGCTGTCCCGGAGCCAGTTTTCGTCTCTGGGACCGCGATCAAAGTGCCTCTCGAATCGCGCCAGATCAAGGCCGTGGAGCGAATGGCAGAAGCCAAGGGTGTTTCCCGAGAAGAGCTAATACGCGTCTGGGTGCTGCAAAAACTCGCTCGTCGGAACAATTCGCGCCCAGCCAAGCGCTGAGATTGACCGGGTAGCACCTTCCCCAGGCCGCCGGAAATGAACCCGCTCGGATTGGCACGGTCTATGCCGATAGCGCCCTGCTCCCAACGAATCGATCGTTTGCATCTGCAGCTCACCCTGGAGTGGGCGATGTTCGCCCGGCAGGGAAAACGCGCGTATTCGCTTGACAGGCGGCAGAATGGGCTTCACTATAGATGGTGACCTACTCGTGACGGATAGGAAAACAGTGACGGCTATGGTGGCCCCGTCGGGTGTTCTCGCCCCGGCCGGGTTTTTTTTTGGTTCGAGTGAACCGTAGGCAAAATGACCGACATCGATCTCGCCGTGACATTCCCGTCGCCTGGATTGATCCGACTTCGCAGCCGGGCCTTGTTCGGCGATTCCGACAACCCGACCTGTCGACGTTTCCTGGAGCGGGTGTTTCAGGTCGAAGAGATCTCGGATGTCACGATCACGAGCGGGGATACGCCTCAGGCTGAGCTGCGCTTCTCCCCGAAGAGCTCGAAGCTTCAAGACGTCGTCAAGCGAGTCGGCGCCGTCCTGAGGCAGAGCGCGGACCAGGCGGTCGCCGCATCAAACGGCCACTCACGCAAGGCCCCGAGCGGCCGCGCCGGGCGGAATGGCCGCGCGCTTGAGAACGGGCTCGCTGTGACAAACGGACAAGCTCTGACGAATGGACACTCGCCGACGAAAGGGTACGCGCCGACGAACGGGTACGCGGCGACGAACGGACAGGCCCCGGTGAAAAAACGCGGTCAATCGAACGGCCGCGCCGCGTTGAACGTGAACGGCCATGCGAGCCACGGCGTCCCTGCCGCACCCGTCTTCGAGCATCAAACCCCGCCTGACGAAGTGCCGGGCTTGACGGTCGCGAATGCCTCGACCGCCCGGGACAGGACCGGCGCCGTCCGGTATTTTCGCCACGGCTCGGTTGTGACGGGCTGGGAGATCAAACGCGATCATCCTGGCCGGCTACGCCTCAAGAATCCGGTTCTCTACCGCCGTTCCGAGCTGTGTCAGGCCATCGAGCGGGAATTGGTGGGCATCCTGGGAATCGATCAGTACAAGACCAGTTCGCTGACCTGCACGGTGCAGGTCGACTACGACCCGCGGCAGCTCAGCAAGCTCCAGGTGATCGAGATCCTCGACTCGGTCCTCGCGAGCACCGAGCACCCCACCGGTCTCGACAAGCCGGACCTTCACCTGCCCGTCTGCACGGTGTCGCTGCCAATCGCGGCGGCGGCCCAGTTCGCCTTCCCTCCGCTGTTGCCGGTGGCGGCAGCCGTGTTCGCCTACACCTCGATCCCGACGTTCAAGGAGGGGTATAAAGTCCTGTTCAAAGAGAAACGCCTCGGGGTGGACGTCCTCGACTCGATCGTGGTCGTCGGCTGTCTGGGGACCATGGCGATCTTCCCCGGAGCCGTGCTCTGCTGGTGCCTCGGCTTCGGTCGCGCGCTGGTCAAGAAGACGCAGGACAACTCCAAGAAGCTGCTGCTGAACGCTTTCGGCAAGCAGCCGCGCTACGTGTGGCTCTACCGAGACGGCGTCGAGGTGCAGGTGACGCTCGACCGGCTCGCGAAGGGCGACATCATCGTCGTCAGCACCGGCGAGGTTGTGCCGGTCGACGGGCACGTGGTGGAGGGAATGGCGATGATCGACCAGCACGCGCTCACCGGCGAGTCGACACCCGCCGAGAAGGGCGTCGGTGACCGGGTCTTTGCCTCAACCGTGATGGTGGCCGGCAAGGTCTTCGTCTCGGTCGAGACCTCGGGCAGCGATACGGCCTCGGCCAAGATCAGCCAGATCTTGAACGACACGGCCGGTTACAAGCTCGCCTCGCAACACAAGGGCGAGCGCCTCGCCGACAAGGCGGTGATCCCGACCTTGACCATCGGCGCCGTCGGGATGGCCACGATGGGCCCCGCCGGCGCGGTCGCGGTCTTGAACAGCGACTTCGGCACCGGCATCCGCATGGCCGCGCCGCTGGCCATGCTCAGCTCGCTCGCTTTGTGCGCCAACAAGGGCATCCTGGTCAAGGACGGACGCGCGCTCGAGCTGATGAACGAGGTCGATACGGTACTGTTCGACAAGACCGGCACCTTGACCCGCGAGCGGCCCGAGGTCGGGCGCATCATCGCCGCCCGCGGCTTCGACGCCGACGAGATCCTCGGCTTCGCGGCGGCCGCCGAGCGGAAGTTCCATCACCCGATCGCGCAGGCGATTCTCCACAAGGCGGCAGAGCTCAACCTGACCCTGCCGCCGACCGATGACACCCAGTACAAGGTCGGCTATGGCATCACGGTCCACGCCCTCGGGCACACCGTACGCGTCGGCAGCAGGCGGTTCATGGAGATGGAGGGAATCCCGTTGCCGCGCGAGGTGAGTGTGGCTTTGGAAGAGGCGCACCGCGAGGGTTACACGATGGTCATGGTCGGCGTGGACGGCCGCCTGGGCGGAGCCATCGAGCTGCGCGCGTCGGTCCGCCCCGAGGTGCGCGAGATCATAAAGGGGCTGCGAGCGCGGGATCAAACATATCGCGATCATCTCGGGCGACCACGAGGCACCAACCAGGAAGCTCGCCGAATCCCTGGGAATGGACCGCTACTTCGCCCAGGTCCTGCCTGCGGACAAGGCCGAGTACGTCGAGAAACTTCAGAACGAAGGATGCAAGGTCTGCTTCGTCGGCGACGGGATCAATGATTCGATCGCGCTCAAGAAGGCCAACGTGTCGATCTCACTGCGGGGTGCCTCGTCGATCGCGACCGACACCGCCCAGATCGTCTTCCTGGAAGAAGGGCTCGCCAAGCTGTGCGAGCTGCGTGACATCGCCCGCGACCTCGATCACAACGTGAAGCGGAGCTGGTCGATGATCCTGGCTCCCAACATCGCCTGCATCGCGGGCGTCTTCACGTTGGGTTTCGGTATCATGGCGTCGGTCGTGACCAATAACGTCGCCGCCTTGGCGGCGCTCGGCAATGGCATCCTGCCGCTCCGCAAGGTCGCCCAGATCGAGGCCGAGCGCCGGCACCGGCTGGAGATGAGCCAGCAGCTCTACGGGCTTGAGAGAAACGCTTCAGCCGCGCCGCCTGCCGCGACCACTCGACGGGGCAAGCCGGGCCGCCAGCCGCGCCGCGGTCGCGCATCGTAGACTCCGGACGCCCGATTCCCAGCGAGCTTCGACCGCAATTCAAGAAACCGCTGTTGACCGCGGCGCGATCGTCCTCATTCACCAACCGGAAGAAGAGGGAAAGTTGCAAAAATCCAAGCCGGAAGTCCATGCGGATGCAGGAGGCCACGAGTATCGGTTCGATGTCGAGTCGAACGACGACGCCGAAGAAATCCGACGGATCCGGGCGATGCCCAAGGAAGTCGGCGTGCTGCTGATGGTCGCCGGCATCGGCGGGGTCTTGCTGCCCGGCCCGGTTGGAACCCCTTTTCTCGTCCTGGGCGCCGTCATGCTCTGGCCCAGGGCGTTCGGCCACCTGGAGGAATTTGTGGAGGAACGCTTCCCTCGAGTGCATCACCAGAGCATGCGCCAGATCAAACGATTCCTGGACGACCTGGAACGACGGTATCCCCCCAAATAAAAGGTGTCAGGAACCGTTTCCCTGCTTTTTGGGCCGCCCGCGGGGCCGAACGCTTGATTCCAGTCCCAGTTCCCGCACCGTGTGGTCCGTCCACCCTTCATCGCCAAACGGACTGCAACGCTGAATGCTCAGGCGCAATGCGTGTAGCTCGGCTTCCGTCTGCGCCGCGTTGACATGCTCGACCCAGCTCGACTTGCGAGGCAACGGCCACGCGGCCAGCAGCTCCTTGTCTTCGGCAGAGCCGCGCAGCCACCGATAGAGGCTGCTCCACCGCCATTGCTCGGCCCGCCGCACAGGTTCGCACGCAGTGCATTCCGCTCCACATATCGGGCGACCATGTAAAAATGCTCGTCCTCCTGGATCGGAAACGACTTGAACCGCCCCTGGTACACGTGCCCCGAACCGGTCGAGCCGCGATGCGCATGCCAGCGCTGGGTGTGCGTCAGCGTCAGCCAGCCGGCGAACTGCGATAACTCCCCATCCTTCTTGGGCCAGACGACCAGGTGCCAGTGATTTGGCATCAAGCAATAGGCAAGCAGCCGAATTTTCGACCTGGCAACAGCTTCCCGCAGCACCTCCTCGAACGCTTCATAATCCCCGCTGTCCTCGAAAATCGTCATCCGCGCATTGGCACGGTTCAGAAGATGATAAACATAACCCCCTTCAGCGGCCCGATGTGGTCTTCCCATGCCTGCCTAGATTACTCGGCCCACGCTCGAGTGTCAATTATTGGTTCCTGACACCTTTTCCCTCGACGCCCGCCGCAAACGGCAGCTCAACGCGGTCTGACGCCACCCGTTTCGTGATTGGCGTGGTCAGATCGACTTCGAAAGGTGATGCCACGCTGTTGCCGGCGACGTCCTCGAGCTCGCTGCCGACCACCAGGCGGTAGGTTCCTGTTCGCCAAGGTTTCCCTGGAACGAACCGCCAGATTGTTTCCGATTCGCTGATTGAAATCGCCCCGACAACCTCGCGACCTTCGGGATCGAGAACCCCAACGACTCGCTCGACCAGCGCCCGATCAAGCGGTTCCGGAAAGCGAGCTTCGAGCGCATCACGAGTGCCGGCCTGCGGAACCAAGAGAGTCCACTTCTTCGGATCCGGCATCGACTCATCCGGCGGCCCCGCCCGGAACGTGCGGCGAAAGTCGGATTGAAGCGAGTTACCCGCGGCGTCCGTCCATCCCCGATTGACAACCAGGCAATACGACTTCCCCGACTCGAGCACCGGGCCGAACATCTCCCGCGGCTTCAGCCCCCGCTTGATCCTTCCCGGGTCGATGAAGAGCGTGAATCGCTTGCCGTCCGGCGACCAGAGCTCTTCCTCCAGCTCGAGAAATGGAGCATGCACCGGCTTGTTGGTCGCCAGGTCGATCAGCTTGAGATGCTGATAAGCTTCGCCCCGGCTCATCGGCGCCGAGAAGTGAATGTAGAACCGCAGCAAGTTCTCCGGCAACTGATCGCCCGATGGGTAAACCGCGGTGACACTTGCAGGCGTGACCTGCGTTCTCTCGATCGAGAACGTGCTGGCAACAGGGCGCTCGGCGGTCTTCGGCTGGGTGATCGCAATCGCTGGAGAAAGCTCCTTTGCGAGCGATCGCAGCCGGGCCGGGTCAAATGTGGCGCGGTAAACAACGCCGAATTCAGGAGGAAACCGCGGTACGAACCGGATCACCCTGTCAGCGATCTCGTACCTTCCCCAGAGCGGCGGAGCTTCCTCTGCACCCGCCTTGGAATCGCTCACGACGCGAACCGAGAAAAATGAAGTCCATTGGCTCGGAGTGAGCTGCTTCGATTCCAGGACCGAGAGGATCGAAGGGTCAACACCGAGGACGCCGGCACACACCTTGCCATCTTTCGACTCGACCGCCGGCATCCAGCGAATCGCTGGCCCGGTTGGTGGCGGCGGCTTGGCCTTTGCGTCATCGTCCCCAGCGCGGATCAACTCAACAGGCGCACTCGACTCGCCCGGAGCGGGGCACCCTGAGAGTGCCACCGCCCCGCATGCGAGCAGAAAGTACGAGGAACTTGCACGCCACGCGATCACGGCAACTCGATCGTCTCGAGATTCAAGGCCCCGTCAGACTCGGCTTTCACCAGAATGACCGCATGGGTCTTGTCGAGCTGGTCCATCTGCTGCACGCCCTTGAGACTCTCGATCGTTTCGTAGCCCAGCCCCTTCTTGCCGCCACCGGTAACGGGCTCGGTGATCCCGGCGCTTCACCCGCACTGGCGGTCGGGATTTTCATCACGCCGCGAGCGCTGTTGGTCATGAGCAGATAGTCTTTGCCGTCCTTCTGGTACATGATCATGTCGAGCGGATTGTTGCGATTTCCCAGCTCGGCGATCGTGGTTCCCTTGACGTGGGCACCGGCCTTCAGCTCGGAAACCGGAATCTTCACCAGCGGTGTGCACTGGTAAGCCGCCAGCATGTACGGGTCGCTGCCGATGCGATACGTCACGAAGGTGCGAATCGGCGACCTGGTCTCGAACCGGCCGTGCGCCCCGTGATAGATCTCAATCGCCGCCCCGTCGATCCCCTCGCTGCTGAACGGGTAGGGAATGGCGATCAAGCGTGACGAGAACTCCTCGTTCGACAGGCCCGCGACGAAAACGCGGCCGTCGGCAAAGGCCAGGTCGGTGATCGACTGGCTTCGCGGGCTCGGTCCGCGGCCCCCCTGGGCCTGGGCACCTGCGACCGGCGCATTCGGAATCTCGACCTTGGAGAACGGAATGTTCTCGAGCGAAACCTCTTCGATCTTCCCATCCGCCTTGACCCTGGCCAGAAGCGGTGCCGCATCCGGCCCGCGGCCCCGCGAAACGCCCAGGTAAATATTCCCGGATCGCGGGTTCACAGCCAGATCGTTGATCGTGAGCTGTTGCGGCGTCGTTCCAATCATCTTGGCGATCGTGCCCGAGACATCCTTCACCTCGACTCGGCCCTTTTCCGCCGCTTCCGTCTTGTCGCCCGTGTCAATCGCGAAGATCGCCGCACCCGCCGTATCACCCACAAACAGTATGCCGTCCGGGCCGAAGGCGAGCTTGTCGATCGACTTCACGTCCGGTTTGCCCTCCTTCAAACCACCAGCTCGCTCCGCGCCGGATGCCACCGGCACCATCATGCATAACCCGATCAGGGCCAACGCCGCTTTGCGAATTCGATTCGCGGGCATGTCCGATGCTCCTTTGATGTTGAACAACCCGACTCAAGTCGCACGACTCGAAACCGCATTATCGCCGGGCAAGGTGAGGAATCAACGCTTCAGTCGCGAAACTTTGGCGAATTCCCTTGATTAAACCGTGCACGCGAGCAGGCATCGATCCCTGCGGCGGTACAATCCGCGCACACGCCATACCCTAATAAGCGACAACCCTCGATCTTGCGCCCCGTGCCGGGCTCTACGACGCGCACAAACGCTGGCCGCCGCCGGTCTGTACGTCGACGCCGTTTTCCAGCAGGAACTCGAGGCAGCGCATCGGAAGCCGGCACGAGACCCGCACCCGATCGTCGTCGCTATACACCCGCTCGCGAATCTGCCCGTGCTGGGCAAGATAGGCGAGCACCCGGCCGTTGGCCACGCCGGTTTCCACAAGCGCATCGAGCGATCGTTCTTCGAGGGCGTTTCGTACCGCGTGTTCCAGGTCATCGAGGCCCTCGCCGCGTGCCGCGCTGATGGCGACCGACCGCGCATGATGGGCCTCAAGCACGTCCAGGTACGACCGGTCGGGCACCCGGTCCGTTTTGTTCAGCACGAGCAAGGTTGCATGGTCTTCCAGCCCCAGCTCGGCCAGCACCGCCTTGACGGCCTGGATTTGTGCTTCGGCCTCGATACTCGACGCATCAACCACGTGCAAAAGAAGATCGGCCTGTCGCGCTTCCTCGAGAGTCGCCTTGAATGAGGCGACGAGCGCGTGCGGCAAGTCGCGGATGAACCCGACCGTGTCCGAGAGCAGCGCATAGCCACCTCCGGCAAACCGCCAGCGGCGGGTGCGGGTATCGAGCGTTGCAAACAGCTTGTCTTGCACCAGCACGCCCGCCTCGGTGAGCGCATTCATCAGGGTGCTTTTGCCGGCGTTGGTGTAGCCCACCAGCGAGACCGTCGGCACGGCGTCGCGGCTGGCGACCTCGCGTTCCTTGCGGGCCTGAATCTTCTCGAGCTTCCCCTTCAGCTCCTGGATCCGGTGGGAGACAATTCGCCGGTCTTCTTCGAGTTGCTTTTCGCCAGGCCCGCGCAGACCGATACCCCCCTTGTACCGCGAAAGGTGCGTCCACATCCGCTTCAGCCGTGGCATCGCATATTCAAGCTGCGCCAGCTCGACTTGCAGATGGGCCTCGTGGGTTCGCGCGTGCGTCGCGAAGATGTCGAGGATCACCTCAGTGCGGTCCACGACCTTCACCTCGAGCTTTCTCTCGAGGTTGCGCGTCTGGGCCGGCCCCAGGTCGTTGTCAAAGACAACCACGTCCGCCTCGTGCGCATCGACCAGAAGCTTGAGCTCGTTGACCTTGCCCGAGCCGATGTAGGTCGCGATATCGACCTGGTGTCGCTTCTGCAGCATCTCGCCGACCACGTTGAGATCGGCAGTCTTCGCCAACCCGCGCAGCTCTTCAAGCGGATCGTCGGGCGTCGTATCGGTGCGAGGCAGGATCACACCGACTAAGATGGCACGTTCTTGACGTCCGAGCCGCTCGATGCGTTTTGTGTCAATCAAGGGGGAAATTGACCTCGCTGCCATGGACGGATTGAGAATGCCCTTGCCGGGCCACGTCACACCTGAATTCTAAGTCGCCGGCAGAATCCCGTCAACGACAGGACCCTACTTTCGACAACCATCCCAGGATCGTACTGTCATCGCGTCAGCCGATTGAGACACAATCTCCCGCCTCCCGGTTCGCGACTCCCACGTTGTGAGCGAATTCTGCAGGGTCCGCTTATTGTGGACCACCTTCACCGATCAAGACCCTGCCGCGGTTGGAGGAGTCTCCGCTCAAAGTCGGGCGCGGCCAGGGCGATCAAGCGAGAGTTGTCATCCACTAGCGCCACCATGGCCTCCCCCGCCTCGCCCTGGGCCATGTTATCGGGCATCGCGACGGTTCGGCCGTGGGTCACAGCTTCGATCCCCGCGGCATCGACGCGAAGCGTCTTCAGGTGAGCAACCGCATCGAGCGGCGGGCGGATCACCATGCCGATGTTTTCCGACGAAAGCTCTTGCGGGTCCGTCGCTTGCTCCCGCGTGAACGGGCCGATCCTGGTGCGCTCGAGCGTCTCGACCAAGCCTCCGCAACCGAGCGTCACGCCCAGGTCACGCGCAATCGCGCGGATGTACGTACCTTTTGAACAGTCGATCTCGAGCTCGAGGTGGGGCCAGGAATATCCGATTGCCTCGATGCGGTCGATCTGAACGCAGCGCGGGGCGATTTCGACGGTCTGGCCCGCGCGGGCCAGGTCGTACGCACGCCGGCCCTTGATCTTCACGGCCGAATACTCCGGAGGCGTTTGCACGACCTTGCCCACGAGCCTCGCCAGCGCTTCCCGCACCTCCAGGAGTGGCGGCACCCTGGGTTTTTCCTCCACGACGATCGAGCCGAGGGCATCGTCGGTATCGCTGCGAGCTCCCAGCCGGATGACGGTTTTGTAGGACTTGCCAAGGTCCTGGATGACTTCCGTCAGCCTGGTCGCCACGCCCACGCAAACGATCAGGATGCCGCTGGCGAGTGGGTCGAGAGTTCCCGCATGGCCCACCTTCACGCGCGGCAGCAACTCTGCGACGCGGTTCACCAGGTCACGCGAGGTTGGCCCGGTGGGTTTGTCAAGCACGATGATTCCCGCCGCCTTGCGCATTCTCCCTTTGTAGGTGAGCCGCCCCGGGTTTTCGTTCGTGGATCGAGCCCGGCGCGGCCATCCCACACATTCCCTTCGCCCTGCGATTCATCCTCGGCCACGACCGCCATTGATTGACTCCTTCCAGAACACTGCTTGACGCGAACTCCCGCCCCAATTAGCGTAGCTTCCGTGAGGACGCCTCCGAGCGGTTCCCGACCGCCTTGGCGGCCGCTCAATCCCGCTTCCGATGACACGATGCCCATTCTTCCGCCCGAACCTGACTGTTTCCCGGCTGAGCTCTGGGAAAACGGTGCGTCATCGGCCCCCACCGATGGATCCGTCTGGTGGTGCCTGCATACCAAACCGCGCCAGGAGAAGGCAATTGCCCGCGAGCTGCGCAACTCGGGAGTCGCCTATTACCTGCCCCAGGTAACGAAGGAGAGCCGCACGCCTCAGGGCAGGCGAATCGAGTCGATCGTCCCCCTCTTTCCCGGCTACATGTTCCTGAAGGGGCAGGACGAAGATCGGCTGGTCGCGCTCCGGGGAAACCGGCTCGTCGCCGTGCTGGACGTCGCCGATCAGGAGGCCCTGGCTCGGGATCTTCGCCAGATCCACACCTTGATCAATTCGGGCCTCGTCGTCACCGCAGAGGCCTCCGTCCCGATCGGCGCCACCGTGCGCGTGGTGAACGGTCCGCTCAAGGGCCTCATCGGGAAAGTGATCAAACGCGCCAACCGTGATCACTTCGCCGCGGCCGTGCAGTTCCTGGGCCGCAGTGCGACCGTTCTGCTCCAGGATTGGCAGGTCGAGCGGGTCGCTGGATGATGACGGCAAACGGCAGGCGCCGGTCGCGCGTTGACGGCCCCCGAATCCACCGGCGACCCCGGCGCCGGTTGTCGCGCGGGTTCTTCCGCATCCAATCCCGGAATGCCGGCTCGCTCGGGCGCCACGCCGCTTCGGATCCGCCTCGCAGCCTCGGCATACCGCCGCGACTTCTCCAGGCGCTCTGCCGGATCGTACCGATAACCGGCGACGCGGTGGTAGTGCTCGCTTGTCCGGTCGCAAATCGTGGCCCACTTCTCTGCGTCCATCCCGAAATGTTTGGCGCATTCGGCCGCGTCGAACGGGCTCGAAGCTCCGGCCAAGAGCCCGACTACATTCTTGCGGTCCAGATCCCGCAGCACGGCCCGCGCAGCGCGACCTGGCCGCGGAGGGTCGGATGATGGGTGTCCTGGATGACGTGGTCGTCGAGCAATCCCCGCGGGCTTGCCGCCGCCAGCTCCACGCGCCCGTCGATTAACACACAGCTCGCATGCCGCGCGGCGACTCGCCGGTAGGCCGCCCGCAGCCGCGCCGGGCACCGGACCGGCAGTCCATCGTTCTCAAGTGCCGCCAGGTAGTGCACCCCGGCGGCCTTCCTGTGCCCCGCGGTCTCCTCCAGGCGTGCCAGCCGGAAGTGTGCCTCGGCAAACCGCGGATGGCGGTCGAGAATCTTCCGGTACAGATCCGCCGACACCAGGGCGTCACTGGCCTTACCCTCGCGGGCCGTGCGGAACTCCCGCTCGAGAAGACCTCGTTCTTCCTGCGACACGTAAGCCGGCAGCGTCGACCGGCTTGGCTCAAAATCGGCTTCATTGGCCGGGGGAATGATCAATACCGGTACGGCGCCGATCTGATCGCAATAGGCGGTGATCGCCTCGAGGCGGGCCTCAAAGTCGCGGCCGATCTCGTCAACTTCGGCCGGGCTGCACTGGGGTGAGTCGATGAGCTGATGGCGGCCGTGCATGGAAGGCCCCACGTCCAGCCGGTTCTTGCTGATCGTCTCGTAGGCCAGCCGGCAGAACGGCGAATTCAAGCTCGCCCGGTAAAGCGGCCGGATCAAGCGGTTGCCCGGCTCTTCATCCAGCCACCCGTCGCGCTCTTCTTCAAAACGCGCCGTGAACTCGTTATGTCCGGAGTAGATGATCACCATGCTCGGGCGCTGTTTAATCGCGGCCAGCTTGCGATGCTGGTCCTCGAGCGAATCGCCCAGCCAGGCCAGGATCTCGCACTCGAATCGACGCGCCGGCATCGCGCCACCCAGCCGCCAGGCCACGATCTGCCCGACCGACAGCCAGGGCCGATATGGCTCGCCGAGTGCGCTCGAGCCTCCGAGAACCACGATCCGAAATTCATCCGCGGGTGCCGCGGGAAAGCTGGTCGGCAGTTCCGGAAACCGGTGCATCCACAGTCGCCATCCGGTTGAGCCCAGCTCGAGCAAGACCAGCGACAGCAAGCACGAGCCGCCGAGCAACACCGCGCGCTCGAGGACCGGCCGCCTGCGCCGCGCCCGATGCGACTTGAAGAGAAGAAACGCCAGAAGCGGTGCCGCCAACGCCGACGCCAGGAATAGCGCGACGTATCCGGCCAGCACCGCCCGCAGCAACCCCTCGGTCAACCCCCGCCGCACGCCTCGCGGCAGCAGCGGAATCCATGCCCGGATGACGAGCAGGGCCGACGCCAGCAAGACGACGGCCGCCGAGAGCACGATGAGGCGAATCAAACGGCGATTGGGAATCCACCGGACGCGAATCGGCTGCGGCTCTGCCTGGTCGAACGGCTTCGATCCGACGTTCATCAATGATTGGTCCGTGCGTTCAGAGTCGACGGTCTTCCGTAGGGTCCGCCATTGCGGACCGTCTGTTCTAGTCCACCCCGGCCGATTGAAAGACCGACCCGATCGAAAACGCAAGGCCCGGCAACAATCGGGTCCGATAGACCGACGGCGCTGCAACCTCGGTCTTGATCCAGCGCCCTCTCGACCGTCGCATCACGACCATTGCCCGATGCTCAGAATCGACGATCCAGTATTCCTTGACACCGGCAAGCAGGTACTCTTCGGGCTTCTCGTTATAGTCGCGGTTTCGCGAGCTCGGTGAGACCACTTCAACCACGATCTCGGGTACCCAGCGCGTCCAGAATTCGTCGTCCTCGTGTTCCGGCGGCGGTGTCAGATACACAGCAAGATCGGGATGCCGTTCCGAGCCCAATGCGGCGATGATGAGCTTGCACTCACTACCTGCTGCGATCACCGCGATGCGACCGGGAAACACGGATTTATAAGCCTGAAGTTGATCTCGTACGCCGGCCACTTGCAACATGTGCCGCTTCTTCGGTATCTCGACCACATTGACGATCCCCCGGCCCAGCTCGTAGATGCGCCCCTCATTGCCCTCCGCTTCGGCAAATTCGTCGAGATCCATCCGCCGCCCGTGGTCCGCCGGTCCGATTCTGGTGATGGTCCTGCTCATGAGCCCCTCAAAGCGTTCATTTCTTGGCTGCGATTGTCACTTTCAAGGGAATTTCAAGCGCAAAGGGCGCCTGGCAAAGCTGATCGTTGCATGCTTGATGAGTCAGACGGAACTTGAGAACGACCTTCCCCGCTTTCGCGTCGTCCGCCAGCGTGCACGAAGCCTTGATCTCGACTTCGCCTTCATAAAGCGTGACCTTCTCCTTCCCCGACGACGCCAGGATCTTTTGCCCTCCTTTCGGATAATCGATCTTACCAATCGTGACCAGGTTTCGAGACTCGGGATGCACGTCCAGCCTGGTCGGGCTCAGATCGGCCACGCCCGTGGGATGAGCATAGATGTGCCAGTCCGGCTTGATCGCGACCTTGACGGTCACTCCAAACTCGTGGCCCGGTGCGAGCTCGTCGGGCGAATCACCGGAAGGGCTGGCCGAAGCGGTCACCATCAGGTCGCGCGGCTGTTCCGGTTTCGCTTGCGCCATGAAGTCCTTCGACGCCGATTCCGGCCGTTCGTCGAGGTATCGCCCCAGCCCGATCAGCATCATGGGCAGCGCGACCGGAACTCTCACCATCGTCGAGCCGAACGCCGAAAGCGCTTTGCCGGCTCGATCCAGATAAACCGTTTGACGGGTGATCCGGTAGAGCTCGATCAGATCCAGGATCGCCATGCTATTCCCGCCCGGCAATGCGTTGTCAAACGGGTCTTTGGCGCGTGCGAGAAGCTGCTCGTGATCGCCCGCGGTGAAGTAGAATCCACCATTCTCCTTGTCTTCGAAGTCGGCGATCATGCGGTCGACGATCACCTGCGCTTCGCGCCGCCACCGCGCTTCGCCCGTGGCGCGGTGCAGCCGAAGCAGGCCGTGCGCCAGGAACGCGTAATCTTCGACGTAAGCGGCGAGCTTCGCGTTGCCTTGCCTGTAAGTCCTCAGCAGCCGCCCGTCCCTGGTACGTAGTTTCTCGAGCAGAAACGTGGCCGCTTTTTCGGCGGCGAGCTTGTACCGGTCGTTCTTGAGCACGCGATACCCGTCGGCGTACGCTGCGATCATCAGGCCGTTCCATGAGCACAGGACCTTGTCGTCCAGGAGCGGCGCGGGGCGTTTTTCGCGCACGGCAAGCAGCTTCTTTCGCAATGGAGCCAGCCGGGTTTCAAGCTCTTCCGGCGTGATGTGCAGCTCGGCGGCCAGAACGCTGCGGCGGTGGGGCTCGCGCAGCACGTAATGGTTGTCTTCCATATTCGCCTTGCCAGCCAGCCCGTACAGCAATGCGAACGTCGCCACATCGGCGCCGGCTCCCAGGGCGGCCTTGACTTCGTCTCGCGTCCAGAGGTAGCAAGCTCCTTCCTCACCGCCGGTCTCGGCGTCGAGCGCCGAGTAAAACGCCCCCTCCGGCGAGGTCATCTTGGTCTCGACGAAGCCGAATATCGCCTCAGCCTCCAGGCGCCATCGTGAGTCATCAGTGATCTCGAACGCCGCGAGCTGCACCGACGCAAGCTGAGCGTTGTCATACAGCATCTTCTCGAAGTGCGGTACGATCCAGAAACGGTCGGTGGAATAACGATGATAGCCGCCGCCAAGCTGGTCGCGAATGCCGCCGCGTGCCATGTTTTCGAGCGTGACGGTCACCATCTCGAGTGGCCCGGTTTCTCCCGCCTTGGTCGCGCCGCGGCGATGCTGCTCGAGCAGGAATTCGAGATTCACCGGCTCGGGGAATTTGGGGCGCCTCGGATTCGCCGGGTTGAAGCCGAACCCGCCATATTCCTGGTCGAACTGCTCGGCGAGCTGAGCCTCTCCCTGTGTCACGGCCGGCCTTGGCGGTATTCCTCGGCGCTCTCCCTCCGCGGCCTTGAGCCGCCCCCGGAGCGCCTCGGTGACGGCGTCTGCCGTCTTGTCGATTGCCGCGCGGTTCTTACCCCAGGCCCGCGCCACCTCGGTGACGACGGTCAAGAAACCCGCCGATCCATCGCGATCGCGCGGCGGGAGATATGTCCCGCCCACGAACGGGCGGCCGTCCGGCATCAGGAACATCGACATCGGCCAGCCCCCTGGGCCCATCGCTTGAAGAGCGGTCATGTAAATCTGGTCGACGTCCGGGCGCTCCTCGCGATCAACCTTGATGCAGACAAACCCTGCGTTCAAGGCCTTGGCGATTTCTTCGTCCATGAAGCTCTCTCGCTCCATGACGTGGCACCAGTAGCACGAGCTGTAACCCACCGAAAGGAAGATCGGCTTGTCTTCCGCCTTCGCCTTGGCGAATGCCACCGGACCCCAGGGATACCAGTCGACCGGGTTATGGGCGTGCAAGAGCAGGTACGGGCTGGTCTCCTTGGCCAGCCGGTTCGTGTGTCGCGCCTTGTCCTTCCCCGGCGGCTCTTGCCCGGCCGCAGCGGCGCACGTCGTCGCGACGAGTAATCCCGATATTCCAAGCCGCACGATCGACTTCACGCCCGGTTGCATGATTCGTTCCCACGATCCGATCGAGTCGCCCCGACCCAGAAACCTCTCTCTCGACGCGCCATCGATTCTACGAACAACTTCGGGGCCGGTCGACCGGTATCGCGCCAGCGAGCATCAGGCGTTCACTGGTGCATTTGCAGATGCCGCCATTGCACCACCGATCGCGTTCCGTTCCTGCTCAGCAGGTGCACCCAGTCGGCGCCGTGCATGCCCATCGGTAAGCCCAATACGACGATCGCCGATTGGCCGTCTTTGGCTCAAGATGGACGTCCAGTTTACACTGTTCGACAGGCGAATCGCACTCACTTTGGCACCGTTTGACCGGCTTTCGTCATAAGGATAGCGTGAGCGCAGCGGTCAGACGCCTTCAAGGCCGTTTTGAGGTCGCTTTTGTTGTGTATCGTTCGGCCACCGACGTTTGGTTCCTTGCGGCTGAAAGGACCTCCGATGAGAGCACCTCGGCTTTGGAAATGTCTGGAGGTGTCATGCCTTATCGGCGGCTGTGTACTGCTCGGCGCGGCGCCAACACCTGAAAAGCCCGCCCCGGCAGACCGCGAGCGAACTGTTGCCGCGCTTCCGGCCGATGGAAAAGCCCAGGCTCCGGGCGAGCCCAAACCCGATCAAGTCGCGGTCACGCGCGAGACGCTGTGGAAATCCTTCCCGGCCGACATTCGCGAGATGGTTTACCGGTGGGATCCCCGTGACCCACGAAGTGACGATGAGCGTAGACGGGCGCTCTTCGATTTCATGTACGAAGGGTTCGACAGCGCCGCGTGGATTCCGCAGTCCCTGTTCACCCGAAAGCAGTTATTAGCCCCGTTCGGCGATCCTGATGCCATCATCACCCGAACAATCGGGCTCATCGGCTGGCCGCAGAACCTCGCTTCCAGGACGTACGGAATGGCTCCTGAGCTCGCGCCGGGTCGGCCGTTGGCCTGGACCGCGAACTGCGTCACGTGCCACATCGCCGAGATCGACGGAGTTGTCTATTTCGGAGGCGGTGGAAAAGTGCTCGACGAGACCTTGCTCAAGCTGGCCGTCCAGGGTTTGACCGACAGGCGCTGGCGAGCCCAACTCCTCGACAATCCACAGGATCTCAGTACCGCGGCCGAGACGAATCGCATCATGCGCCTGCATCGCTTCGAGCCGATGGACCCCATCACACGAGGTCGCTCGACCGCGTTCGCCGCATCGCACATCGAGATGCATCTGCGGAAGAACAACTGGAAGTTCCCTGACCCATCGGTCGTGGGACGGGCTGACATCAAGCCTCCGCCACTTTGGAATACAGCCGCCAAGAAGCCGTTCGGACGGTGGTACTGCGACGGGTCGTTCCGAGGCGAATATCCACTGCTCGCATCGTCGATGGAGCTGGCACTTGACCGGTCGTTCGATCACTTGATGGTCCGCGTGATTCCCGCGATACAGACAAGCTTCGAAGGCGTGATCCAGCACCTCCGCCCGCCCAGATATCCCTACGCAATCGATCGAGAATTGGCCGAGCAGGCCGGACGCTCTTCTACTCGAAACGCATCGACTCGCGCGGTGCCACGGCGAGTACGACGGAGAGGACAACTGCAAGTGGACCGGCGCGCACGTGGATGTTGGTACCGACCGGGCCCGGCTCGACATGGTAGGCGAGAGCTTTTTGGCCTCATTTCGCGCCAGCCCGATCACCAAGCATGGTGAGCTGGCCACGAGCCAGGGCTACGCGGCCACTCCGCTGGGTGGAGTGTGGGCCAACTTTCCTTATTTGCACAACGGCAGCGTGCCGACCGTTTGGCATCTGCTCGGTCCCTCGAGCGAGAGGCCCCGGATCTTCAGCGTGCAAGCAGCCCGCCGCCTCGATCAGAAGCTCTTGGGCCAAAGGCTCACTTCCGCCGACGAGTCTGACGCGAAGGAGGAAGAATTGATCGAGCGCCATCGAAAGAGCCGCGACTGGTTCTACGTCGAGCGGCCAGGCTGCGGCAACGGAGGGCACGATTTCTGGTTCTTGATCCAGACCGACGACAACCGCCGCGCGCTGATCGAGTATCTGAAGACGCTGTGACGTGTTGGGCGCGGGTTTCCTGACCACGCGGAGGGTCGCCGCCCTCCTCACCGATCGAAGGTCTCCAAACGGCCGACTTGTCGCTCCAAGATTATCGCAGCACTAGCCGGCAACATGCAGATCACGACGTTTCCAGCAAGCCGTTCCAGTCTTGCACCTTGCTATCGAGAATCCGCCTCGTGACGCGTTCCAACCGTTCCAGGTCCAGAATTGCCTCGACCGAACGTCGGATTGCTTCGTCCGCCTCTCCGAAACGGGTCTCTCCCAGCATCAAGAGCAATCGCTGGGCCTCGCTAACGCGGCCCTCGCTGACGCCCTTATCGAGGCCCTCCTTCAAGATCGCCTGATATGTCGTCGATTCCTGCATATTTTGTATTCCTTCAAGCAAGTGAGTGGCGAATTCGCTCGTGAAGCGCAATCCCATAAGAAGGTAGGTGGCGGTCCAGAGCATCGCTGCCCGCGGCTCGGGTTCGGCGTTGATTCGATCGGCCATGCGCTGCACCATGTCCGGCAGCGCCTTCTCCGCGACGTTGGTAAGTGGTGCCAGGGGTACGAGGTTAACTCCCGAGGTCAAGTACGGCTCCGGGTCCTCCTGCCAGATTCGGACCACTCGATAATTATACTGATTCGCGAGCCAGCCATCAGGTAGGCGAATTTCGAATTCGCCCGTCAAGCCTGGTGAGTTCGTCTCCCGGCGCAACAATACCAGGACGGTGAGTACCGGCAGTCGGTGGCGATGAAAAAGGGCTGCCTGGCGGAACCATGTAGTTTCGACCAGGTCCGTCTGGTTGCTTGACTGGACCTCGAAATTGACAAGATAAGGCTGCGGACCTCCGACATGGATCACCTTGTCGGCCGCGGCGGTCAGCGTAGTAATGTCTGAATCAATGACGACGGTCGGCCCGCGCGGGCCAATGCTCAGCCGGTCCAGCCAGTTGGTCGGGTTGTCCCAGATCAGTTCCTTGGCCGAGACGTCGAAGCGGTTGAATTCCAAAGAGTGGATCCTCCGATAGCACCTGGGGAGCTGGCTCGGTTTGTTGACGCGTCGTGTTAGCGCCTGATTCATCGCTTATCATAAAGATGGATTCGGTTGTCGGGAAATATCATGAACTGAGTCTGACGAAATCGGAGTCTCTTGCGATGTTGACGAAGCTCCTTCTCTTGCATTCCTTGCTGTTCTCGATCGCACGCGGCTCATGCCAGTCGGATGGTCCCTCGCCTGAGACACCTCCCAACCCGATGCCCGCCAAGGTCGACGCCCTCTTCGCCGAGTGGGCCAAGCCCGATTCTCCTGGCTGTGCTGTTGCCGTCGTAAGAGGCCGCAAAATCCTCAACGCCAAGGGCTACGGCATGGCCAACCTGGAGCATGACATCCCGATTACTCCACGAACCGTCTTCTACATCGGCTCTGTGGGCAAGCAGTTCACGGCCTACGCCATCGTTCGCCTCGCCCAGCAGGGTAAACTGTCCCTCGACGACGACGTTCACAAATACCTTCCCGAGCTTCACGACTTCGGCCGCCCGGTCACCATCCGGCACTTGATTCACCACACCAGTGGGCTGCGCGACTACTTCGAGCTGCTCACGCTCTCCGGCACGCGTGAGGGAGACCTTGTCACCCAGCACGACATACTGCGAATCGTCTGGAAGCAACGCGAGCTGAATTTTCCGACGGGAGAGCGGCATCTCTACAGCAATTCCAACTACGCGCTGCTGGCCACCATTGTCGAACGTGTCACCGGCGAATCTTACCGGGCGTGGATGGCTCGCAATGTCTTTGAGCCCCTGGGCATGAGCCAGACCCAGGTAGGCGACGACCACGCGCGAATCATCAAGAATCGTGCCTGGTCTTACCGATCTGACCCCGCGGCCAAGGGGTCGTTCAAAACGATGGTCTTTCCCTATTCGGGTTACGGGGCAGGGGGGATCTACTCGACGGTCGAGGACCTGGCGCGCTGGCTGTCGAACTACACGAAGCCACGAGAGGGAGACGCACTCGTGATCCGGCAGATGTTCGAGACCGGCCGGCTCAATAACGGCCAGCAAATCAATTACGCTTTTGCCCTGATGGTGGACGAGCACCGAGGACTGAAGCGGACAGGGCACGCCGGGGCCCTGGCCGGCTACCGCGCCTACCTGAGCTTCTTCCCCGACCAGGACCTGGGCGTGATCATCCTCAGCAACCTGGCCTCGTTTCCCCCGGGCAAGGCGATCCAACTCGCCGATCTCTACCTGGCGGAGAAGGTCGAAAGGCCGAAAACGGCCACAGCGGGCTCGGCCGCGGAACCAAAACGTGCGGCCGTCGGTCCGCCACCAACGCGCATCGACGTCCCCGGTGGTCAGCCCGCGGACAAGCCGCCGGCCCTTACGGCGGCTGAGCTGCAAGATTACCGCGGGTCGTATTCGAGTCCGGAGCTGGACGCGACCTGCACGATCGCCGTCGAGCACGAAAGCCTCGTTGCCAGGCACGCCCGGAACAACGAAATCCGGCTCGTTTCTCGCGACAAGGATCACTTCACCGGCACCGGTGCCGTGCGCGATGTTCACTTCGAGCGCGACGCCCAGGGCCGGATCTCCGGTCTGCGCGTCTCGGGCGGCCGTGTCCTCGGTGTGTTGTTCCAGAAGCAGCCGTAGGAGGCATGTACGCACGCCGAACCTGCGGTGATTAAATGTCATCGCGTGCGAACGCTCCGAGCCGCGAATGGTCGTCCTGCACGACGAGGCGCTCTTGAAATGCTTGGCCCGATTCGGATAATTGTGGTTTTCCCCAAAAATCGACTGATTCGGATTGCGCCTGGGAGAGAACGTTCGTGGCTGTACCAAAACGCCGTAAGTCACCATCAGCACAAGGGATGCGTAGGAGCCACGATTTTCTGGTGCCTCCCGCATTAAGTATTTGTCCGCAGTGCAAGCTGGCCGTGCCGCCGCACAAGGTCTGCGACTTGGTCGAGGAATGTGGAAACATCCAGCGGTCCAAGACTCACCGGCCGATGGCGAAGAAAGAAAAAGAAAAGACCAAGAAGTGAAGTGAGAAGGAGAGGCTTCGATGGGTCGCGAGTGTCCAGTCAGCGGTAAGAAGACCACGTTCGGCAATCACAAGACCGATCGCGGCAAGGCCAAGTATTTGGGCGGCGTCGGCAAGAAAACGACCGGCATCAGTCGTCGTACGTTCAAGCCAAATCTCCAGCGAATCCACGTCTGGCTGCCGAATGGCAAGACGGCCCACGTGCGCGTGGCGACTTCCGTCATCCGCAGCGGCGTGTTGACCCTCGAGGTCGACGGCAAGGTTCAAACGTTTCCGCTGATCAAGGCGGCGACTGGCAGCGCTGCGGCACGCGAGCGGCTGAAAAATCTGTACCCGATCTGACTCATTCCTCGTCCTGATCCGTCTGTCGCAGCCGCGCCAGAACGCTCAAGTCTTCGAGGGTTGTCGTATCGCCGGTGCTGTCGACGCCCGCGGCGATATCGCGCAGCAGCCTCCGCATGATCTTGCCGCTGCGGGTCTTGGGAAGGGCGTCCGTGAACCGAATTTCGTCCGGCCGCGCCAGGGCCCCGATCTCCTTCGCAACGTGTGCCCGAAGCTCCTGGCGCAGCGGCTCGCTAGCCTCGCTGCCCGATTCCAGTGTCACAAAAGCGGCGATCCCTTGACCTTTCAGCTCGTCCGGCTTGCCGACCACCGCGGCTTCGGCCACGAGGGGGTGGCTGACGAGCGCGCTCTCGACCTCCATCGTCGACAGCCGATGGCCCGCCACGTTGATCACGTCGTCGACTCGGCCCAGCACCCAGTAGTTCCCGTTCGCGTCGCGGCGGGCGCCGTCGCCGGTGAAATAGCAGCCGGGGATGTCGCTCCAGTACTGGCTCTTGTATCGCTCGTCGTCGCCGTAAAGGGTTCGCAGCATCGACGGCCAGGGCTGCTTGATCACCAGGAACCCGCCCTGGTTCGCCGCGCAGGAGCGGCCGTCCTTGGTGACGATGTCGGGAACGATGCCAGGGAACGGGCGGGTGGCCGAGCCGGGCACCGCCGGAATGGCGCCGGGAAGGGGCGAGATCATGATCGCGCCGGTCTCGGTCTGCCACCAGGTGTCGACGATCGGGCAGCGGCCGCCGCCGATGACGCGGTAATACCACATCCAGGCCTCGGGGTTGATCGGCTCGCCGACTGTGCCCAGCAGGCGTAAGCTCGAGAGGTCGTGCCGTCGGGGGAACTGCTCGCCCCACTTCATGAACGCGCGGATGGCCGTCGGTGCCGTGTAGAGAATCGAGACCTGCAAGTCCTCGATGATCTTCCAGAACCGGCCTTCATCCGGCCAGTTCGGCGCGCCTTCATACATCACGCAGGTGGCCCCATTCGAGAGCGGTCCGTACACGAGGTACGGAATGACCGGTCACCCAGCCGACGTCGGCCGTGCACCAGAAGGTGTCGTCGTCCTTGAGGTCGAAGACCCATTTGCTCGTGAGCGTCGTGCCCAGCAGATAGCCGCCGGTCGTGTGCAAGATTCCCTTCGGTTTGCCGGTCGATCCCGACGTGTACAGGATAAAAAGCGGGTGCTCGCTGTCGAGCGGCTCGGCCGGGCACACCGCTGACGCATTGGCCTCGAGCTCGTGCCACCAGTGATCGCGGCCGGGCGTCCAGTCGACTGGAGTGCCCGTCCGCCGGAACACCACCACGTCCTTCAGAAACGGCGAAGCCGCCGCCGCGGCGTCGGCGCTCTCCTTGAGCGGCACCAGCTTGCCGCGGCGATAGCCGCCGTCGGCCGTCACCAGCACCTTCGCCTTGCAGTCATTCGATCGCCCGCCCAGAGACTCGGCGCTGAAGCCGCCGAAGATCACCGTGTGCGGCGCTCCGATCCGGCGCACAGGCCAATAGCGCGATCACCAGCTCCGGAACCAGCGGCATGTAGATGCCGACGACATCTCCTTTGCTGCACTCCCAAGCGACTTGAGCACGTTCGCAAACTTGGATACTTCCCGGAGCAGGTCCTGATACCGCAGCACCCGGCGCTCGCCCGGCTCACCCTCCCAGATGATGGCCGCTTTGTTGCGGCCCGGCCCGTGGCAGTGGCGGTCGACGCAGTTATAAGACGCGTTGAGCTTCCCGCCGACAAACCACCTGGCAAATGGCGGTTTCCAATCGAGGACATCGGTCCACGGCGTGCTCCAGTCCAGCATCCTCGCCTGGTCGCCCCAGAACCCCGTGGGGTCGTCCTTGGCCCGATTCCAGAGTGCCTCGTACTGGGCGAGACTGCCGATGTGGGCCTTACTGGCGAACTCGTCCGGCGGAGGAAAGACGCGTGTTTCCTGCAGCACGCTCGTGATCGAGCCGCCACCCTGGTCGCTCGTCATGTTCGCTCTCCGCCGCCAGTACCATTTTAGAATGAAGCTGGATCGTATGGCCCTGCCAAGGCGGAGTCAATCCTCGAACACACGAGCGGAGTGCGGGGCTGGTCCGGAACCGTCCGCGCACAGGGACGTTGATCGCCGATCGCGCTGCGGCTAGCATGCATTCCATTGGATTGCGCTACCCTCTCTTGTTCAAACATCCAATAGGTATTCCCATCAGCCTCGCAAAGGGCTTTTCCTCACCGGCCTTGCTTTTCCCACGCTGGGGATCGTGGCCGCGGCGGCGGTGTTCCTGTTCATGAAGCGGTGGAACGACCAGGCGCTCGTGCAGGAGGCAATTGGTGCGGCGTCGGGTGACATCGGGACGGTGCTCTCGAGTGGCCCGCTGCAAGCGGATCTGACTGGACCGCGTCTCGACTTTTCCGCCAGGCTCGACGGCGATGTGACCGTTGTCGCTTTCACGGTTTCGAGTCGTTCGGACAATTCGTACCGAGATGTCGTTTTAAATGGTCTGACACTTGGAAAGGTCGAGCCGCGTGAGAGATCGACGCTGCCGATCAAGATCGGGGCGCTGGGTCCGGCCGCCGAATACAAATTCGAGCTGCACTACCTCGGGGTCACCTGGCTGGGCGTCGATGTGCCAGTGGACCGCATCGACCTGGGTTGGGCCACAAAGCCGCTCGACTTTTCAGAGTCATGGGTGGTTTCGCCGAGCGCGGAAGGTTTCGGGAAAAGAAAGGGTGTCAAAATCAAGCTGAGCGACATGTCACTATCGAACACCGGTACCAGCGTCCCGGTACCTCTCGCCGAGGCTGATGCGCGATCGCTCAAGGCCCGCCGAGACGGCGTACTCAAATCGAATCCGGCGCCGAAAGACGCGAATCCAGTGCAAACGCCTCTCAAGTCGTGACGTCCAAAGCTCGGAGCGAGTACCGCATGTCAACGACGACTCGACGTGCGGCGCAAGGATACAGAGAATCGTACATATTGAAGCAGCAAAACTTCAGGCGACGAGCGTTGCGATTCCCGCACCGAGCGACGGCTCTGTTCAGCGCCACCACTCGCGGGACGCTCCAGTTGTCGCGATAAGTCCGCTGAAACGCGATCAGCAAGTCCTCCGTCCCGGAATAGGCCGGCGTGCGACGCCTCACATGGCCGCAAAACTCGCCTCGAGCAACAGCCACATCTCCAGGCGTTGAATTCGTCGAGCCACCCGTTCCTGGGGTGTTCCCGATTTAGCTGTGGTGCATAGCTCGATCATGGCGGACGCGTTCCACGCGCCGTTCGGTATGAGCTGCGCAGCCAGCGAGGCGAGACCCTCCGCCTCGAACAACGGTTTCGTCGCCTCGGCGAGGGGAACGAAAACCCCATGGCGGCCGACGCGCCGAAACCAGTACGCGGCGTTGGCTGCATCGGGCTCGCGGCGATGGGCAATTCCGTGCCAGTAAGCCGAGGTGCCTCGCTCCCCGCGATCGTCGGCCTGCTGCGCGGCTTCGTGGCTAGCTTCCCAGAAGTCGTGCACCTGCAAGAGCCCCGCCGCCATCGCCAGCCGCAGTGGATGAGCAACGCTGGGGAACATCCCGGCCACCGCGGGCTCGGAAAGTGCCCGGGCGAGGCGGGGATGGCGCGGCTTCCCCTGCACGAGTGCGGGGCCGAGCGTGCCGTCGTCGCCGAGCGCCGCCGCGGCCAGCGCCGCAATCAAGTCGACGGGGGCCATGGTTCCCCCCTTGCCTGCGAGCGACTCACCGGCTTCAACCCGGGCAACAATCTCGGAGACCGGCGTCGCCGCCGGGCCCACGCAGAGCTCTCCCGCACCGCTTGAAAGGCGATCTCGAAGGGTTCCCATAGCCACGCCTTTCGCCGCCGGAAGCGACAGCACAGGACCTGTCGCCTTCACCCACTTTTTACAGCCAGCCTTTGAACCACTTGTAGATATCCTGAGACGTGACGAACAGCATCAGGCAGGCCACCAGGAAGAGCCCGACCCACGAGCCGGCGATCAGGGCCGAGTCGGGCAGCGGCCGGCCGCGCACTTTTTCGGCGATCAAGAACATCAGTTGCCCTCCGTCCAGGGGCGGGATGGGCAGGAAGTTCAGCACCGCCAGGTTGATGCTCAGGATACCCAGAAAGAAGACCAGCACGGAGAGGCTGGTGCCGGCGGCGCTATATCCCATCCTGAAGATCATGATCGGCCCCCCGAGGTGCTGGATGCTGACTCGCCCGAAGATCAAGCTCCGGAACGTTGCATACACGATCATGACCGTCCGGGTCGTGCGGTGGAACCCGCTGTTCATCGCCTGGGCAAAGCCCTCGCCGGGCAGCATTCGCCGCTGTCCCTGAAATTCGACGCCCCGGACGGGGTAGAACCAGGTCCGATCGGGCTCGGGCATGATCCGAATGGGTTTCTTGCCCCCATTCACGGTGAATTCGACATCTTGATAGTCACGGTCCTGAAGCCGGATGAACGCACCCCACCACGAGGCCGCCGGTTCTTTCGACGTGAACCACCCCGCCGGTTGCTCCTTGAAGTGGAATTCCAGCTCGGCGGTCTTCGGCTTCTCGGCGGTTTTCGGTTTCTCGCCCACCTTCGCCTTTTCGTCCTGCTTCTTGGGCTCGACCGCTCTGAGCAGAAGCTTGTCGATCACGTCTCCGGCTTTGAGGCCGGCCCGGGCCGCGGGCGAATCTGGCATGACCGCGACGATCTTGGGGTCGATCGGATAGCAGAAGCCCAGGCTGGGCACGTCGACCGGCTCGCCTTTCTGCACGAAATTCCGGTACGGGACCGTGTCATCCGGGGTCACCGTCAGGGTGAGCGTGGTCGGTGCCGCTGCCGGAGACCTTCCGCTCGACGAGAATCGCGATCGGCTTGCCGGCCTTCTCGCAGCATCGCTCGGGCAGGCGCAGCGGGTCGATGTCGCTGTCCCCATCGATCTGCTTGATGCGGTCTCCCGGCTGGAAACCGGCGATGTCCGCCGGCGAGCCCTTGCGCACGCCGCTGATCGGCTCGAGCGCAAACCGGATTCCAAAGTCGACGAAATTGGCCGGAGGCAGTGTCAAGTCGGAGGACGAAATCACGCCGCCGTGCTCGCCGTCATCGGTGAGCTTGGTGCGCTCGATGTGCAGCGTGAGCGGGCTCTTGCGGTACTTCGTGATCAGTCGATCGTACTCGAGCGGACCCGTTACCGGCTCGAGCGGCAGCTCCGGCAGGTCCTGCCGAGATGACCACGTCGGCCTTGGTCTGCAGCTCTTTTTCAGGAATTTCTTCATAAGCCGGCGGTTTGGCCATGCCTGCGACCGGCCGAAACCCCGCGAGCTCCATGTTATGGCTGGGCACGACGCCGATCGTGGGACGGTCAGAAGTCTCGCCGGCCGAGGGTTCCACGTTGATCTCGATCGGGTTGCTGACCCCCGGCCGCTTGACCTGGAAATGGAGCACCTGGCCCGATGAGCTCAAGACCACCGTCTCGAGTAGATCGGCGTACGCGGGGTTCTGGCGGCCGTCAATCCCCACGATCTCATCTCCCGGGCGAAGACCGGCCAGAAACGCCGGCGAGCCGGCAGTCACCCCGCCCAGAACCGGCGGCTGCTCGATGCGCGGTTTGGTGTAATAAAAGGCGAAGCAGCCATATGCGAGGATCACGTTCATGATCACGCCCGCCGAGATGATCGCCATCCGCGCGCTCACCGGCTTGTTGGGGTAGGCGCGGGGATCGGTCGATTTGCTCGCTTCGTCGTCGGGCTCTTCTCCCAGCATCTTGACGAACCCGCCCAGGGGCAGCGCCGCGATCACGTATTCGGTTTCGCCGCGCCGGAAGCCGAAGATCGTCGGGCCGAAGCCGATCGAGAACTTCTCGACTTTGACGCCGTTCCACTTGGCCATCAAGAAATGGCCCAGCTCGTGAATGAAGATCACCAGCCCCAGGCCGAGAGCGATCTTTGCCCAGTTCATCGCCTGTATCAAGGTCTCCAACTCTCAACCTCCCGTCGAGCCCACATGTCAACATCCCAGAGGTAGTCGAGTGTGGGCGTCGGATCAAACGTATGGTTCTCGACCACGGCGCGGCAGGCCCGCGCGATGTCGAGGAACCTGATCTCTCCTCGCAAGAACCGGGCCACGGCCGCTTCGTTGGCGGCATTGAGTACGGCGCCGCAGCTCCCTCCACGGCGCATCACCTCGAAGCCGAGCCCCAGGCTCGGGAAAGTCTCGTAGTCCGGCGGCTCGAATCGCAGGTTGAACGCCTGTCTCAGATCAAGCCGGGGGCAGGGGGCTGGAACGCGGTCGGGGTAAGTCAGTGCGTACTGGATGGGCAATCGCATATCGGGCGGAGAGAGCTGTGCAATCACACTTCCGTCAACAAACTCGACCATCGAATGTACCACGCTTTCCGGATGGATCACAACCTCGACCTGGTCGGGCTCGAGATCGAACATCCAGCGGGCTTCGATCACCTCGAGCGCCTTGTTCATGAGCGTCGCCGAGTCGATCGTGATCTTCTGGCCCATGCGCCATGTCGGGTGCTTCGAGGCTTCTTCAGGCGTCACGTCCAGGAGCTGCTTGCGAGTCCGGCCCCGGAACGGGACCGCCCGAGGAGGTGAGGATCACCCGGCGCACTTCTGCCGGCGCCGCCACAATGCTTCGCCTGGAAAATCGCCGAGTGCTCACTATCCACCGGCAAGATCCGGGTGCCGCGCGACTTCGCCAGGTCCATGACCAGGGGGCCGGCGACGACCAGCGTTTCCTTGTTGGCCAGGGCCACGATCTTGCCGGCCTCGAGCGCCGCCCACGTTCCGCGCAGGCCGACCGCTCCCACGATCGCGCTCACGACCCGATCGGTCTCGGCGTCCTGCACCATCCGGATCAGGCCGTCCAGTCCGGCGAGCACCACCACGCCGGACCCGCGCAGGGCCACCTCGAGCTCGGCCGCGGCCGATCGATCGACCGCGACGACATAGCGCGGCCGCAGCGCAGCGGCCTGCTCGGCCAGAGCCTGCCAGCGGCAGTGCGCCGAGAACCCCCAGGCCGCGAGCCGCTTGCCGCCGTCGTGCTCGATCACGTCCAGGGCGCTTCGGCCGATCGAGCCAGTCGAGCCCAGCACGACCACGTGAGTGAGACGATCACCACACGATGAGGTTTCCTGGGCCGCGACCCGTTTTTGACCGAGCGGCTCTGCCATGTTTCCGTCGACTCACTGGCCTCGTTTCGGGGAGCGAGCCGTTCGACCCCCGGGCAAGCTTGCTCCACACAGTTCTTGAGACTATAGGGATTCGCCGCCTCGCAAACAAGCGAAGGCGTTCGCCGGCGATTCCGCCGGCACGCCATTTCAGTGCGCGATTGCCCGCGCCGGACTTGCCCGGGTGGGACCGTCGTTGGATAAAATGGCTGTGCGCCGGCGGGCGAACATGTTCAATTGGAGCAGGTCGCGGCAATTGCTCCGGCGCGGCGGCGTCAATAGCGACATCGGCGTGGCCCTTGGGCGCGGATTCTTTTCCCGCGGGCTTGGGGGCTACCTTCCACTGGAGAGACACATGCGAGTTCGTCCTTTCCGCGGGTTCCTGCTCCTTGCATCTGCGGCTGCTCTCGCCGCCTTGGTGATCACGTCCGGGTGTTCGCAGGACGAGCAAGTCACGCCCGGTGCGAGTGTCTCTCCCTATGTTCCCAACCCGAACGGGCAAGCTTCAAGCGCGAACAACTCGCTCGCCGCAGAAACCGACCTGCCGCTTCCGGACGGGCTTGTGGCACAAAAGGCCAAATCTGACGATCCGCTCGACGGTGCCTCTTCGCCGGGAAAAGGCTCGCTCGACACGAGTTTCGGCGCCAATGACGTCGAGAAGACACTGCGCACGGCGATGCGCACTGCGCGGAATGGAGATCCGGCGAAGGCGGCCGTGCTCCTGGACCAGGTTCTCGTCGCCGAGCCCTTGAACCGCGAGGCCTTGATGATGAGAGCGGCAATCAACTTCGAGGCGTGGCATAAAGAGAAATCGCCGGAGGCGCCGCGGCGCGGCGATCGAGAAGGCCCTTGTCGGCGCGCGAACCCTGCGCAAGGCCATCGATTCGCTCAAGTCCCAGGAGATGACCTTCTTCGAGCGCGGTCTTCTACGGCTACGCGCAATATCTGAGCGAGACGGGCCGATTCGATGATGCGATCAAATCCCTCGAAGAGTCCGCCCAGCCGGGCTTCGACCCCTACTTCCTGGTCGCCAGGGATGAAAAGATGGCGGCACTGCGCAAGTCGCCCAATTCCTCTCCGCCCTCAAAGCACACGATGCCGCGCGGCTGGCCGCGGCCCGAGCACGCGTGAAGGATAAGCTTGCAGAACCGATCAACGTTCCGTTTCAATTCACCCATCGCGATCTGGAGTCCAAACCCGTCTCACTTTCGGACTACAAGGGAAAGGTCGTGCTGGTCGACTTCTGGGGCACCTGGTGCGGCCCGTGCAAGCAGACGATCCCGCATCTCATCGACCTGGATAAGAATCGCAAGAGCAAGGGCCTTCAAGTCGTCGGCCTGGACTACGAAAAAGAAATCAAGGATGAATCGAAAGCTCGCGAAGTTGTCAAAGCCTTTGCCAAGGAAGTGGGGATGACCTATCCGTGCTTGTTCACGGATGATGCGACCATTCAGCAGATCCCCGACTTCAAGGGGTTCCCCACCTTCGTGATCGTCGACCGGGCCGGAAAGGTGCGACTGATGGTCACCGAGCCCGATGAGAAGTCCCTGGAATTGATGCGTGACGTCATCGAGGTGCTGCTCGATGAACCCGCACCCCCCGCCGAGCCGGCTAAGAAGGCGGCCGAGGAACCCAAGAAGAAAGCGGGCTGAACCAACCGACCGCGAATCTGGCGCTGTCTCGTTGGCACAGTGCGCGCGGGGACGGAAGGAAGGATCGTCAGGCTAAAGCCTGACCTACTCGGTTCCACGCTCCGAGACGGCGACCCCGGGCAATACCTTCAGATGCACGGCACGTCGTTCAAACGCCGTGAAACCGGCGGAATCGTACAGGCATCGCGCGGGCGTGTTGCGAACGTCGACGGCGAGCTCGAGCCAGGGCACGTGGGCCCGCGCGAGCTCAACGCGCGTGTTCCACCACGGCACGCCCCAGCCCGCGGCCGCGCAGCTCGCGGGGTCAAACCGAGGTAAAGCACTTCCCAGACGTTACGGCCGGGAATCTCGGCAAGCAGGAGCACCGCCGCTGCGCCGGGATCATCGGGAATTTGCCCCAGCCTCCACCGATGCGGGGCGAAGCAGCCCACGGCCTTGTATCCTTCGAGGATCTCGTCGAGCGAGCGGGCCCCTTCGAGTTCCGGCATGTCCAGGCTGCCGGTGTACGTTGCCTGTAGCGTTCTCCGAAACTCGGGCTCGGGAACCTCGTCGAATGAGTGCCAGGTAAATGGGCTTTGAGCAGTGGAAGCCGCACGGGCGGAATCCGCCGCCGCTGCTCGTCCGGCACGGTTTTCCCGACTCGATGGCATCGGGCTCAAGTCGAGTGGGGTTGAGGTCGATCGTTCGAGATAGAGCATCTCGGTGATCCGTGGTAACCCTCCCTTATCAAGGTCCGCGCTCGCCTGTGGTCCGGCCGATTCGTCGACGACCGCTTGCACGAGCTTGAACCCTCGCGCCGCGAAATCCGTGATGACCGTCTGGATCATCTGGGTCGCGAGATTCTCGGGACGCCAGATGCGACGAATCTCAGGCGCCAGACCGCCGCGACTTTGCCCACGAGCTGCTGTGACAGCATCGCGCCGGCGATCCGGCCCGTCCGCGTCGTCGCGATCCACAACCCGGAAAGATCCGTCTCGCCACGCTCGTGTTCGGCGAGCATCTGCACGATCAGCCGCTCTCGCAACGCGGAGGGCACCTTGCGGTAGACCAGCTCGAGCGCTTGTCCCTTTGCGTGCTCGGGACACTTCATCACGCCCGGAGTGACCAGTCCCATCAGATCGATCTCTTTCGCCGGTTGCGCCCCTGGATGGCTCTCGGCGCTTCGCGCCTGCCTTCGCTACGGAACTTTCCTCAAGCTCACGGTCAGCGGCTTCGATTGGATCGAATCATAGCAGAAGGGAAGGCCGCGAAGCCCTTCGCCAAACCAATCCTGAGACGCTCGCATCGCCGCCGCCTCAACCGAATATCCCCAACTGACAGTGACTTGCTTGCATCCGTCGAACACGGTGAACTTCGAGACCTCTTCGGAATAGGTATCATTCGTGACGCAGCCAAGCGCACCGTTGGGAAGACTCTTTGTCATTCTCACGCTGGTCACGTTAGACGTCTGTACGCGATCCGTCAGCACAATATCGTTGGAGATCGATTGCCCCGGCTTGAGAATGAGGAACCGGTCCCGCGATTCGGCCGGTGCTGGCGTATTCCTGAAGAACAAGTGCTCTCTCACGAGCGGCATGCGCTTGTCATCGACGACCAACCAGCCGACATGGGCTGCAAACTCTCGATCCCAGGCCACCGGTCTCGCAGAGATGTTCTTGACGGTCGCGCGCACAACAATCCGATCTTGCTTCTGCTCGCCGACGGCTGAAAGCCCTAGCTCGAGCACGGCGTTTCGTTTGGGCGGTACGGACGCGGCCGCAATCGCCCGCTTTACCGAATCTGGCAGCCGTACTTCCGGGTCGTCGACCCCGCAGGCGTTGAGCACGAAACAAACCGTAAGCGCAGAAAACGGTACCACTCTTCGCATGCCGTCACCTCATGGATAGATGGCGACTCAGTATACCGCGCCATCTTGCCGGCAACCTCGGCGAGTAGCCCTGGTTTCACCAGAACTTGATCGGCACAAATGATCAGTTGTAAAACGAATCGGGCCACGATCGTCGCCTGAGTTTCGACGTCCGCGTTCGGGAATCTCGCCTGGTGAGCCGTCCTTAGTTCTAACGGAGCGCACGGACGCAACAAAGGTCTCGACACGGACGGAGAGTCAGCCATGCAAACGGCTTGGAGCATTTTGGCCCTGGCCTTGTTCCTCACCAACGGCTCGCCCCAAGATCAACCAGAGCCCGCAAGTTCCCGGCTCAAGCTCACATGCGAGATCGACGGCCCATGCCCGGTGCCCGAATCCAAGACCACGGTGGAAACTCCCGAGCCGGACACATGCTCGAAGCCCACTGCAGAGGTCGTCGATTGTCGTGAGCCCTGGCAATTGAGTCTTGGCGAGGCCATTCGTATCACCCTGGAGAACGCGGACTTCATTCGCGTCGTCAGTGACGAGAATGACGACTGCCTGTGCGTATGCCCCATGACGGGCTGCTTGGATGCGGAAAACACCCCCATCGAGGTCGCGTGTGACGCCGCCGCCGATGGCGCCTGCATGGAGTTCAAATCCGACACCACGGCTCTTGTCCGTTCCGTCGAGCAGCAGTACTGGAACCTGTACGTGGCGCGGGTTCATCTCGGCTGTGCCGAGCCGCGGCCCAGATCGCCGAGGGCGTCATCGGCACGAAGCTGTTCGACTTGATGTCCCACGCGTCTCGGTCCGAGCTCTCCGATGCCGCCGACCGCCTCGAGGAGCTCAGCGCCGACGTGGCCCGTGGAGTCTCGTCAGTCGCCGACGCCGAGCTGCAGTTGAGGGCTGTCATGGGCCTCCCGTCTTCAGAGACACGCCAAATCGCAACGGTGAGCGAGCCAACCACGGCCTGGATCGTGCAGGGCGCCAAGACGGCCGTGAAGAAGGCGATTCGCGCGAAGCGAAAGGCGAAAGAGACCGACCAGGACCGTGTGACCATCGAAGGAGCGACCGATTCAATTCCGGAATTGGTCCGCGCCGTCAGCACCGATTACAAGAGCTACGAGAAGGCGAGGAAGCTGGCGAAGGCCGACGCCAAACGGCTCGCTCACGAGAGCCGCTTGTTCGAGAAAGGCCGCAGCACGGCCGGCCGTTTCCTTGACTGCGTCCGCCAGCATGCGGCTTCTGTGACGAGAGAAGCGGGGTGCCTGGCGGCCTACAACATCACCCTCGCCGCCCTCGGCGAGGCATCCGGAACACTCCTGGTCATGCGGGACATCGTCATCGCGGACGAGCCCGATCGGACCGTCGCGTCGCACGCCGTCGGCGTGAAGAAAGACGACCAGGCGAGAACAACCTCGTTCGAGAACGCGAAGCCCGCCGCGAGCGAGGTGCCCGCGATCCCGGTGCTACCTGAGCTAGAGCCAGAATCCACGGATCAACCGCCCAGCACCAAGGCCCCGGATGACGACGACAAGAAAGTCATCTTCAAGTTCTCGCTCGGCGCATTGAAGTGCGAGGTCCGCTCGAGCGAGTAGGTCAGGCTTTCAGCCTGACGTTCCACCGGAAAAAAACCGTTGCCATCGGAACCATTGCGGGGGCGTTCCCCCAGTTAGCTTCTTTCGCACCCGCGCGGATTCCCCTATTCTGTAGGGTCCGGCATTGCGGACCATCCGCTGCGGGACACCGCACGGCGACGTGCCCGGGCATACCCACGCCTTGGATGTCCGTTACGGGATCGTGAGAGTTAACTGGTCCGACTCAACCCGGCCGTCCCAGAAGGGAAGTTCTCGGCTGGCTTCGCCGAACCATTCGATGAACGCACCGCGAGCCAAGTCGTGCGGCTGGTATCTCACTCGAACGTTGACCTGTTTGCATGTTTCGGGAATGCGGAATTTTGAAATCCTTTCGGCAAAAGATCCCACATGGTATTTACCTGTGTGACCATCACCCGTGCCAGCGAAGGTGCCGTGTCCCTCGAGAGAAAACTGAACCCGACCGGTCAGTTCGAACTCCTTCGCGATGGACTGGCCCGGCTTGAGAATCACGAACCGATTAAACGACTCGGATGGCGAGGGCTTCTGAAGGGTTGATGACTCTACTTTCTCAATGGCGCTTCCCTTCTCGTCGCGCAGTTCCCACCCCATGTGAACGCCAAACTCTCGGTCCCATGCCAGGGGACGGCTTGAGACATTTGTGACGGTCGCCTTCAGGACGACTCGATCGCGCCGGGGTTCACCCGAGGGAGAAAGCCGGAGCGCGAGTGCCGGACTGTCCTCCCATTCCCGCGGCTCGGTTGATCCACACCCAGCAAACACCCAGCAAGCCCACAAACCGGCGACCCCTCGGAGATTCGTCATGGTTTTGACTCGGTCTCAGGAGCGAGCAGATGGCTCACGAAAGCGGGTCTCTATCTTCGAACTCTCCCTGCGGCGGTCTTTCGAACTCGCCTTGCCAACTGCCCGCGGTCGCCAAAACACCCGCTCGCCACTCCTCCGGCGTCAGTTACACGGAGGTAAGCGTCCGGTGGCGACTGAGCGGGCGTTCTCGCGACAGATTTTTGGCTCCGCTGGCTTCTGATGTCGTTACACTCATTTGCATGTCCGACGTGACGCGACTCCTCGACGCCGCTGCGGCCGGCGACCGCCGAGCCGCCGCCGACCTGCTGCCGCTCGTGTACGGCGAGCTGCGGAGGCTTGCCGCCGCGCGCATGGCCGCCGAATCGCCCGACCACACCCTGGACGCCACTGCGCTGGTCCACGAGGCGTACCTCCGGCTCGTCGGCCCGGCGGATGACGACCGCTGGGACAGTCGCGGGCACTTCTTCGCCGCCGCTGCTCTTGCGATGCGACGCGTCCTCGTCGATACGGCCCGACGGAAGCAAGCCGAAAGGCGCGGAGGTGGGAGGGCCCGGGTCGCCCTCGAGGCGGTCGACGGAGTCGCGGGCCCCGGCGAACCGCACGACCGCCTCGTTTCGCTCGATTCGGCTCTCACCCGGCTCGGGCGCGAGGAGCCGCAGGTCGCCGCGGTCGTCAATCTGCGGTACTTCGCCGGCCTGACCATCGAGCAGGCAGCCGCCGCGCTGGGGGTCTCGGTGCGGACCGCCAACCGCCACTGGGCCTACGCCAAGGCGTGGCTGTACCGGGAGTTGGGTCAGGGCGACTGACAGAACTGGGGGGAAAATTCCGGCGGCTTGGCACGATCGGTCGCCGGATTCCGCATTGCTGGCGTGACCCACGTTCTTAACGCCGAGGCATAGACGATGACCACCCCCGCCCCGTCCGTCAAAGCCATCTTCGATCGCGCCGCGGAGATCGAGTCCCCTGCCGAACGGGAGGCTTATCTCGCGGAGGCGTGCGCCGGGAACCCCGACGTGCGCCGGGATGTCGAGACGCTGCCCCGGGCGCACGGCGACGCCGGCAGTTTCCTCGAGTCGGGCCCTGTCGCTTCGCCCGAGGACGCGACCGCGGCATTAGGTGCCGCTCCCGCCGACCCGCTGGCCGCCACGACCGCGGCGACCGACGCTGAACCGGCCTCGGACCTACCCGCCCGGGACAGTCAGCTCGGGGGGGTGATCGCCGGGAAGTACACGCTGGTCGAGTCGATCGGCGAGGGCGGGATGGGGTCGGTCTGGCGAGCCAGGCAGACCGAGCCGGTCCGGCGGTTCGTCGCCGTCAAGCTGATCAAGGCCGGGATGGACTCGCGGCAGGTGCTGGCCCGGTTCGAGGCCGAGCGGCAGGCGCTGGCGCTGATGGACCACCCCAACATCGCTCGCGTGCTTGACGGCGGCCTGCACGAAGGCCGGCCGTTCTTCGTCATGGAGCTGGTCAAGGGCGTGCGGATCACCGAGTACTGCGACGCCCACAGGCTGACCCCGCGTGAGCGGCTGGAATTGTTCGTGCCGGTCTGCCAGGCGATCCAGCACGCCCACCAGAAGGGGGTCATCCACCGCGACATCAAGCCGAGCAACGTGCTGGTCGCCCTGTATGACGATCGGCCGGTGCCCAAGGTCATCGACTTCGGGGTGGCCAAGGCGACCGGCGCGGCCTTGACCGAACACACCATCGACACCGCGTTCGGCGGGGTGGTGGGCACGCCCCAGTACATGAGCCCGGAGCAGGCCACGCTCAACAACCTGGACATCGACACGCGGAGCGACGTGTACGCCCTCGGGGTGCTACTGTACGAGCTGCTCACTGGCTCGACGCCGTTCTCGCGCAAGGAGCTGGAGAAGAAGGGCGTGCTCGAGATCCTGCGGGTGGTGCGTGAGGAGGAGCCGCCGCGGCCCAGCACCAAGCTGTCGACCGCCGACGCGCTGCCGACGCTGTCGGCCAACCGCGGGACCGAGCCACGGGCGCTGACCGGGCTCTCGCGCAGCGAGCTCGACTGGGTCGTGATGAAGGCGCTCGAGAAGGACCGCAGTCGGCGGTACGAGACGGCCAACCTCTTCGCCGCGGACGTGCGGCGGTACCTGGCCGGTGAGGCGGTGCAGGCGCACCCGTCCAGCGCCGGCTACCGGCTGCGGAAGTTCGTGCGGCGGAACCGGGCGGGTGTCCTGTCGGCCCTGGGAGTTGCGGTGCTCCTCCTCGCCGGGGCGGCGGTGACCACATGGCAGGCCGTCGTTGCCACGCGGGCCGAGAGAGTGGCGAGCGAACAGCGGGATGCGGTGGCCAAGGCCCGCGACGCGGAGGCCGCCGCGCGGGCGAGGACCGAACTCGCCCTGGTCGATTCGCGGGAGAAGACGGCCCGCATGACTTACGAGCGAGCCCAGGTTCTTTGCGAGGAGGGCAAGGCGGACCTCGGTCTGTTGTGGATGGCCCGGAGCCTGGAGTTGACGCCGCCCGGGGTGTCGGATCTGGATCGAGCAGTCCGCACCAGTATGAACCTGTGGGCAGGGCAGCTCAGCACGGTTCGCCAAATGCCGACTGCCCCGGGGTGGGAGCGTGCTGCTATCATCGAAGACGTGGCGATGAGTCCGGACGGCCTGAGCGTTCTCGCGGTCGGTGTCGGTCGCGGCAAGGAGCAACAGGTCCTCTACCTTGCCCAGGTCTGGGAACTGTCCACCGGCAAGTTGCGATTCACACTCCCCATGGAGAGCGACGCCCCACCTTTCGTCCACGGCCCGGAGAGGGACCGCATCCGGTACCGAGCCACGTTTAGCCCCGACGGTCGGTTCGTGGCCGCGACGGCGCGGATCGGCGAGCCCGGATCTGGACTGCCACATCCGGGCAACCCGTCGAAAAACCCCTGGATCATGAGGACACGGTCCGCGCGGTAGGCTTCGATCCCGCCGGCAAGGTCCTGGCGACGGCCGTCGGAAAAACGATTCGGGTCTGGAGCGTCGAGCGCGGGGTGCCGGACGGAGGACCGCTGGGAATGGAGCAGGAGGCGCTCGGGGTCGAAATCAGCGGCGACGGCCGGTACCTGCTCTCCTGGGGTGTCGACCGGATCCTTGTCTGGGACTTCCCGGCCCGCAAGCTCGTTCGGACCCTGAACAAGCTGGACTTCTCAGTCTACCATGCCGGCTTCAGCCCGGACGGTCGCTACGTGCTGGCCAACGGATACCAGACGGCCGCTGATCAAACCGAACAGGAGATGGCACAGTTCTGGGACGTGGCGACCGGCCAGCCGGTCGGTGAACGGATGAAATGGCGCGACCATCATGGAGGCTCGGGGGCGGATCCACTGGACCGGTCCTGCTTCCGGCCAGACGGCCTGGTGGTCGTCACTGGCGGATTTCCGGTTCGCTACTGGAGTGTGCCCTCCGGCAAGTCCCTGGGAGTTACAACGGCTAGCCGGACGTATGGCGGTGCCGAGAGGCCCGTGTTCCGTCGGGACGGCAGAGTCCTCGTAACCCTCCCCTTCGGGCTTCAGAAGCATCTGCTCGACGTGGCGCCCGCTCTGGAGCCGGCGCAACAATTCGCCGGTCCTGGACCAGACATCGCGCACATTACCCCAGGGCCCGACGGACGGACGATTGCTACGTTTCAATGGAGCTTCACTCAGTACCGACGCACCGTCTGCCTGTTCGACGTGACGACAGGCGGGGTCATCGGTGCGCCGATCGACATGGACGCCTCACCTCGGCCGGGCCACGCGCGGTGCCTGCCAGCTTTCAGTGCGGATGGGCGGCGTGTGGCCACCGGGGTGGGAAGATACGCCTGCCAGATTTGGGACGCGGCGTCGGGCCGCGAACGAGGCCCCCGTTTGGCCATGAACGCATTCGTGACGGCCCTCGCGTTCTCCCCGGACGGTCAATTCCTCGCCGCGGGCGACTGGGCAGGGGGTGTTCGGCTCTGGAACACCGCGACCGGTCAGGCCGTTGGAGCGCCGATCGTCCACCACGGGTGCATCGTCCGACTTCGTTTCAGCCACGACGGCCGCAATCTCCTGGTCGCCGGCGGTCCGCCGGGCGGTCGTCAAGGCGAGGCTCGCGTGTGGGAGGTGGCTACAGGTCAGCCACTGGGCCCACCTCTGGACATTGAAGGAGTCGTGAACGACGCGGCGTTCAGTCCCGACGGGAAATCCTTCGTGACCGGTTCCTGGAAACTCATCTGTTGGGACACCGCGACCAGCCAGCGACTCTGGACGACGCCTGGGGCCGACGAGACACGCCAGTTGGCGTTCAGCCCTGACGGGCGGTTCGTGCTCTCGCGGCTGCAAAGCGAGAATGCGGCGCGACTGTTCGACGCCCGGACCGGACTACCGACCGGTCCACACATGCGGCACCAGATGGCCTTGACCACGGCGGCACTCAGCCCCGACGGGCGCCTCGTGCGGACCTGCTCGTCAGACCGGACGGCGCGGCTGTGGGACGCGGCCACCGGGTTGTCCCTTGGGCCGCCCTGGCCAAATCTGACCGGGTTAGGCGCGGGTTGTTTCGCCGCCGACGGCCGAAGCGTGTGGCTGGCACAGGGGGGCGAGCTTGCGCGCTGGGACATCCCGGCGCCGCTGGAAGGCAGCGCGGAGCGGGTGCGACTGGCCGTTGAGGCGGCCACCCTGTTTTCCCTGGACCATTACGGCGGGACGCTCCCGCTGTCCTCCGGTCTCGACGAGACGGTATGGAAACGGCTGCAAGAGCTTGGCGGGCCACCGGGCTACTTCCGTCGCTGACGGACATCTCGCATTGAGGCTAGCGGGAGTTACACCTGTGCGGTCTAGCTCCTCCGGTCCAGGATCCGTTCATTCCAGGTAAACTCTCCATTGAACCCGCCGTGTGCTTCCGGAAGACACTTCGCCGAATCGCGACTTCATTCCCCGGCGGGCCCGCTACTCGATTGCGAGAGTCAACTGGCTCGACCCAATCCAACCGTACCAGGTAGGAAGTTCCCGGCTGGCTTCGCCGAACCAATCCACGAACGCACCGTAAGCCTGGTGATGCGGCTGGTCTTTTCGAAGCCGATTTCCTAACCGATCTTCATTTCCTCAATCGCATCGTTTTCCACTTCGGGAACGTCTCGCGCCCGCCGGAGCTGCACCGTGCGCTCGTAGCCATCCTTCACGGCCTCACGGGCCCGCGGCCAGGTAATACCGGGAAGCCCTTCTGACTTGGCCCACTCACGCTCGACATCGTCCACGATCGCATCAAAGCCCGCGTCTCCATATTTCGACTCCGCCTCCGCGCCGTACCGATAGAGAGGCTGATACATATCGAAGGTTTCATCCTCCTCGACATACGGGCGCGACTCGAAATTGTCATGCAGCCAGGTATCCTCGGTGGTCGGATCAATGATTTCACCGATACTCCTTCCCGCATAACCACCGGCGATCGCCCCAGCCGCCGCGCCGACCGCCGCCGCAACTGGACCGGCAAACGCGCTGATGGCGATACCGGCAGCCGCCCCGGCCGCGGCGGCGCCGATGCCCGCTTCGATCGGATGGGCGCCCGCCGCGTCGGTGAGCGGGTCTGCGTTACGATCGCCTTTTGGCGGAAGATCAAACTTCTTCACCAGACTACTCTTGGTTGCCATAAGACCGGCCCCCGCACAAAGAAGTGAATCGTGATTCACGCCCGGTTAGAACCCCGGGCGACCTCGTCTTTCCTCCGACTGGTGCAAACCGCGTGCCAATCAATCGCTTCCTGTGGACCTGCTTCCTATCCTAACCGTGACCTCGGCGCCCGGCCTGCTGATTTGCCCGCCCAATTCTGGCCATCCATTGCCGGCTGGATGCTTCCGCATTCTTTGCTCTGGCGCTTTCATCGGCCTCATGAGTTTGTTCGGCGGCCAAGCCGTGAGCTTCAACCGGTTTTCCGCCCTTGTCGACAGTTGGTTGACGATCAAGTGCGCTATACCACCCCGAGCGTTTGGATTGTTCACGCCGTGCCATTGCGAACTCCTCTCGCTGCTATTTGGAGAGTGTGATCGAGTGAAGAATCGAAGATATGGATATAGACTCGCAACTCGCGTGCCCGGATCGAGTCGTATTCTGGCATACGCGGCGAATCAGGCTCATGCCCCGCTTAAATCTGTCGTCACGCGGTCGCTCTACCTCGAGGAGCACGCGATGGTGCCATGCGTGGACGAGAAGCGCGAAATTCAAGCAGGGGATCGCAAGCAAGTAAGCGAACGCACGACTGGACGCTGCAAGACCGTGATTCACTTGGGCGGCTGGGAGCGCAGCACGAAGTCGAACAGCATCTTCGTCCCCGGATCATCAGGCAGCCCAAGATCCGCGTTGATCTTGTTGTGAGTGGACTCCCGGGCTCCATAAACCTTGACAGGAACGCCCGCGTCCTTGAGCACGCTCGCCAGACGCTGTGCTTGAGCGCTGGTGTCGGGATGATCGGCAACATGTATGATCAGAAACGGAGGAATTCCCTTATCCTTGGCCACGTGGGTCACGGCAGAGAAATCTCGATGCTTCGCCGGGTCGTTGCCAAACTTCTCGCGGTGACCAAACTTTAGCTGAGGCTGACCATGAACCCGGCGGCGGGTCTCGGCGGTCTCGATCATGGCAGGAATGTCATACGTGTCGCCATCGACGGGCACGCAGCCCTTCACGATCGCCAGTGAGAGCCCCTCCGTCTTCAAATAGCGATCGTCGGTACACACGAGCGCGGCGAGCTGCGCACCGGCGGAATGGCCCATGATCAAGAGACGCTGGGGGTCGCCCCCATACTCGGCAATATGCTCATGCACCCAGTGGATCGACTTCGCGATGTCGCGGACGATCGTTTCCATGTCGACCTGGGGCAGGAGCCGATAATTGGTGGAAACAAAGACGAACCCCTTGTCCATGAACGCCTGCGGCTTGAGTTGCACGCTGGATTTGTCGCCGGTCTGCCAGCCGCCGCCGTGAATCCAGAACACGACGGGCAGGTTTTTCGCCTGCGGCGGTGCATAAACATCGAGCACCTGCCGCTCGCCCGCCGGTTCGGCATAGGGGATGTCGCGTTTGATCTCCTGCGCGCGAGACGGAGCCGCATTTACCAGTGCGAGAGTGATGAACAGCAGCGCGAAGTGTTTCACGGATTTTGCCTCCAGATCTGGACGACAGTCGTATTGTACGCACCGCCCGATGGCTTGCCCAGCAGTCGGCTTTTCGCGATTCGCGGCTCCATTTGCACGAAGAGCCCCCCCGGCCGTTTTTGCGCTCGCGGGGCGTACCTATCCGTCAAGCCCCAGGTCTTCGGGCGGAATGGCGCGAAGGATTTCTTCCGCATTGGTCTGGCCGCGCGCGACCTTGAGCAGTGCGGCGTGGCGGAGGTCGAGCAGCCCGGCATGAAAAGCCTTGTCGCGGAGCTCGCCGATCGGCCGGCCCCGCGCAATCAGCGGGCGGAGCTCGCGCGTGATCCTGAGCACCTGGAAGACCCCGGTGCGCGCGGAATATCCAGTCTGCAGGCAATCGCGGCATCCGCGTGCGCCGTGGAGCGCACGGCCCTCGCCGGGCTCCAGCCAGTCGCGGACCTCGTCAAAAGTCTCGGGCGCCTCGTCGAGCGCGAACGCCACCTTGCAGCTCGGGCAGAGCGTACGGACCAGTCGCTGGGCGATCACTCCCTGCAGCGAGCTGGAGAGGAAATGTGCGCTGGCTCCCAGGCCGAGCAGGCTCTGCACGGCCCCCGGCGCGGAGGGTGCGTGCACCGACGCCAGCACGAGGTGCCCGCTGTTGGCGGCACGGATCGCGATCTCGGCCGTGATCGCATCGCGGATCTCGCCGATCAAGATCACGTCGGGCGACTGGCGGAGCACGCTCCGCAGCAGCTCGGGAAATCCCACGCCGGCCTTCGGATTGACCTGTGACTGCCGCAGCCCGGGCACGGCGTACTCGATCGGGTCCTCGATCGTGTGGAGCTTCCGCTCACCGTTGTTCAGATGCCGCAGACACGCATAGAGCGTCGTCGTCTTGCCTGAACCGGTCGGCCCGCTTACCAGGATCAGCCCGCCCGGGATATCGAGCATCGCCGTCAGCTCATTGAGCTCCCGCCGCGACATTCCGAGCTGGTCGATCGCCACCACTTGCGGCGAGCTGACCAGGAGCCGGATCGCCATTTCCTCGCCATGCAGGGTCGGGATCGTGCTGACGCGAAGGTCGATCGACCCGGCGTCCCGGCTCGCCAGTGCGCGTTCTCGTGGGTTGATGATCGTCATCCTGATCCTCAACCTCATCTTCATCGTCACCGTCACTGTTTCGCTCGTGATTCCGGGAGTCGTCGTCGCCGTGGACCCAGCGGCCATCCAGTGGCCTGCGCTGCTCGGCCAGGTCCATGCCGGACATCGCCTTGATGTGGCTGATGCAGCGCCGGCCGTGCTCGGTCGTCATGTATGTGAACAGGCGGATGATCCCGAGGTGCCGGACCGAGACCGAAAAGTGGGTGTCGTTACAGGAGAAGAACAGGTCGCTCGCGCCCAGCCGCGCTGCGTGCTCAAGCAGTAGCGATACGGCCGACTCCGTCCGCAACCCGGCGATATCAGGCGCACGGATCTCGCCCGGGACGCCCGGGACATCACCGATTGCGCTGGTCGAGCTGGCCCGATCGGGGTCGGTTGCTTCTCGCACGGGAAGCGGCACACCTTTGGCGGGCACGCGGCGAAACTTGGCCGGCGCGATCCGACCGACGGCGTTCATCATTTTCCTCCGAGGGCCAGGGCGCGCGGCGCACTCATCGGCCACCAGGTTGAAAAACTGCTGCATTCCGAGCAGCTTGAGCACGGCCACGACGCCCGGGGGCGCCGAATAGAGAATCAGCATTCCGCCGGCGGTCTGACTGCTTTTGTGAAAATGAATGAGCCAGCTTACGCCGCTGGAATCAATGTGGGGCGAGTGCTGGAGATCCAGCAGGATCTTCCGGCGGTAGCACTGCGGCCCCAGTATCTCTTCGATGTCCCGGAGATTCCGCGGCTCCTCGACGGAGCGAATCTCGCCCTCGGCCCGGATCTGGCAGACCCCCGCTGCCTCCTCGGAACACAATCGGAATGTCATGGCCCTGCTCGAACGCTCGGGACGGTTCCCACCACAGGGTAGAAACCCGGCCGGCCGCATGACGACACTCCGCCACGGCCAGTCCCCCGGCACTCTGGGCATTATCATATCCAAGGAGGTGGGTGGCGTTGCAAGCAAAATCGCGGCGGCGTTCTCGCGAATTTTCGCGGAGGGCATCGACAACACTGAACGGACGCACCGCGTGCTGCGTCCAGCGATCGCCAGGCGAGTCCCGGAGCTGCCGGTCGCCTCGCCTCGGCTGTTTCTGGCGCAGCCACAAGTCGTTCCAGCGACGGCTTCCGTACCGCGCAGAGCCGCCTGCCTGTAACTCGGCCGTCTGAGAGAGGATTCTAAAAAAAGACTCTTCACATGACACTCGCGCACGGTCCGCTGGGTAACTTCTTCTGTACGGGAACAAACGAATCAGTCCGTTTGTTCGATTGAAAAAGGGGGATTCGAAGTGCGGCAACATTCATCCTGTTGGGGCATGGTCCTGATCGTCGCCGCCATCGCGGCCCTCGGGGGTGAGCTTACGACCGCGATCGGCGGGCAGAAAGCTCGCGAGAACCCGAAAATCGTTCCGGCCCACGACAAGATGACCCCGTCGAAGTGCTACGCAATCGGATCTCAGCCAAGGTGGAACGCGTCAAAAAGGGCGTGCAAGATCGGGCGGCCGCCGGGCGCGATCCATCGGCCATCCTCAAGACGATGGGCGAGAAGGTCGGGCCTCTGCTCGATGCCGGCAAGGTCAGTGAAGCGGAAGCCGAGCTCGATCGCGTCCTTGCACAGCTCAGCGACGAGACCAGGTATCTGGCCTTTCAGATCTTCACGTACGGTCCCAATCCCAGACTCGCCAGCATGGGCGAGGGGAAGAACCCAATCGCGAGATTCCCGAGCAAGGCGACGCTTCGCGACTACATCGACGACATCAAACTGCGCATCGGCAACGTGGGCGACCGCCAGACCAAGCTGGCCGTGATCCTGGGGCATCTCAGCTTCGATCATGGTGACGCCGACATCATCAAATTCATCGACCTTGCGTTCAGCTTGGCCCTCGAGACCGATGTGGCCGTCGGCTTCCATATCGACGATTCGATGTTCTGGGCCACGCGCAAGGATCTATGGAGCGATCCGGCCAACGTGGAGGCCCTGGACTGGGACGGGACTCCAAGCACGGGCCGCCGTCTGGACTGGCAAACCGGGCCCGGAGCACAGCCGGACGCCGCGCCGCCCCAGATGTGTTTCAACAGCAAGGTGATCCGCCGCGAAGTGCGGCAGCGCGCCACTCTGATCGGCAAGGCCATCCAGTCGGGCGTGAATCATCTCGAGCAGCAGCACAAGCCCGAGCTGTTCGCGGGCGTGATCGCCGGATCGGAGACCATGATCGGGCAGGATTTCAAAACAAGCAAGTATCTCGGATATCGCGCTCTCTTGAACCGTGGCTTCACTCGCGAACACCCACCGGCGGATCTGGACCGCGAGCGCGAAAGAGTCGTCCAGGAATTCATTGATTACTGGACGGAAAGGCTCGCCGAGGCCGGTGTTTCCCCGCAAAAAATCTATTCCCACACCGCGTTCCTCTCGCGCCTGCGCGTTCAAGATCGGCGGCGGCAAGCAGACCACGTATTCACAGCACAATCACTTTCGCGCCTCCTTCCGTGGCGTTCGGGAAGCACCATCGACCAGGCTTCTCGACCTACCCGCAGCCGGGCCTCTTCGACGACATTTACGAAGAACTGGCCAAGCACAATCAGGCGGGCTGGGCATCTTGCGAGGGGACGAACTTACAGCTCGGAAGTGGGCCCGGACAATCGGGCATGAACATGGAAACCTACCTGGCGAAGGTGTTCAACCACGGCGGCACGCTGGTCAATATCTTCTCGTGGGGAATCGGCGGCGAAGCCATGAAGAACATGAGTTTCCGCGTGGTCACCGAGGGGGAGGAAGCCCTGAAGGCGTATCGTAAGTTTCTCAAGGGCGAGCCGCTCGTCGAAGCGAAGGTGGAGGCGCTCACGCTTCTCGAGCGCCTGCCGCCCAAGATTCATAAAATCCAGAAGGAGCTGCCTGCGTGGATCCAGAAATCCGGCGACAAGGAGAAGGCCGCTCAGGCCACTGCGCTCATGCGAAAACTGGATGAACGTCTCAAAGCGAAGGATTTCGAGGCGGTCGAGAAGACCGCAGACTCCATTCTGAAGGTGATTGGTATGAGCACCACCGCTCCCGATTGATTGGCTGGGGTCAAGCCTTCCGGCGTCGCGGAGTAGCCGCCGACATCGTGAGGAAAATGCCGCAGAAAACTGCCAACATGTATACGACGGCGATCGGGCCTGTCGACGATCCGGCCGAGCGCCGCACGATCGTCCCGCCGACAATCATCAACACCAGCGCCAGAAAAAGCAGCCGCACCAAACGGTAGCTCTTCGCTCGCCCGGCTGCCATCAATCCCATTCCAATGAGCAAGCCGCACGCAAACGGTGGAACGGCCCACGCGGGATTGGCTGGCGGCATCGCGAGCGACAGGACGCCAAGGACCGCGGCTTCGATCAGTGCGCAGATCAGCACGGCGTTCCAGTTGACGGTCCGCAGCGATAAGGGGGGTGGACCGACCTGCCGGGGCTGCGGCGCGCCAGCATCGCAGAGAGGCGAAGTACGTATCGATGTGCTTCGATCGCACCCGCACCCGGCACAGCCTCGCGGTAGCAATTGACGGCGGCCGCCCAGTTATTACCGAGCAAGGCTTGGCGGATCGGCTCGAGCTGTTCTTCAGACAATTCCCGGTTCAGCGGGCCGGAGATGCCGTAATTCATCAGACGGTAGTCTCGAATGATGATTCCCAGCGTCAGCAGGCCGGCGTAGACCAACAACCAGATCGTGGCAAGATTGTTGCCGATCGATTCCCCTTCCCACACCGAGGCGTCGATTGTCCTCGCCAGAAGCACGACTCCGTACCCGATGAGGATCAGACTCGCGCCGAAGGCAAAGGTCCGTGTTCCCGGCCGGAGCGGTTGCAAAGGCCGGACCAGGATTTCTCCTGGGCGGTTTTCCCGCCAGGACAATCCCCGCGACTGCCGGTTTACCATGAGCAAGAGAATGAGCCCGGCAAATGCTGCGACGTAACCGATTCGACTCCACAGCATCAGTGATTCGTGACGCGGCCCGCGGACGCGGGTTAGCGTGGAAACTGATAGCCGGGCGCGCAGAAATGCGTTCTCTTCAACAAGGTAGAAAACGCCGATCGCGAGCGCGACCATGACGAGCGCCGTCACGGCAGCCAGCACTCCGGGATGGCGCCTGCGCCCAGCTCACCGTCTTGCGCATGGCGCGTCAGCCGGCCGGGCTTGAATCGGCTCGCTCTTCAAGAAGCGGTCCAGTTCCTCGGCGAGCGCCTGCGCCGACGGGTAGCGAGCCGACGGCGCCTTTTCGAGGCATTTCAAACAGATTGTTTCCAGATCGGGCGGAATGTCCGCTTTCAGCCGGCGCGGGGCGGTCGGTTCGGTCTCGAGCACCTCAAGCAGGGTGGACATCGCCGACGACGCACGGAACGGCGGTCGCCCCGTCACGAGCTCGTAGAGGATCGCGCCGAATGAGTAAACGTCGCTGGCCGGGCCGACGTCGCCGTGCCGGCCGGCCGCCTGCTCCGGCGGCATGTAGCTGGGGGTGCCCATGACCGCGCCCGACTGCGTCATTCCGCTGTCGGCTTTCATGAATTTGGCGAGTCCAAAGTCGGTGATTCTCGGCTGATCGGCCGAATCAATCAGGACGTTTTGCGGCTTCAAATCGCGATGTAGAGTGCCACGTTGGTGCGCGAAGTGGACGGCCGTGGCGATGATCTTTACGTAGCGCGCCGCACGGTGCGGTGAGAGCGGCCCGTTCTTCACGAGGGTTTCAAGGTCGCGACCCGCCACATAGTCCATGGAGAAGTAATGCTGGCCGCCGTGCTCGCCCACTTCGTGGATGGCGACGATGTTGGGATGTTGCAGATTGGCGGCCGCCTCGGCCTCGCGCAGGAACCTCGCCACTTCGTCCGGGCCGGCCAGTGCCCCGTTGCGGATCATCTTGACGGCCACATCACGTTTGAGGCTCGTTTGCCTGGCCTTCCAGACGACACCCATTCCGCCGCGAGCTATCTCTTCGAGAAGCTCGTAGTCGCCGATATACCGGACGCGCGTTTCCGGCGTCGGGCGCACTCCCGGTTTTGGCGACGGAGTCGGGCGGAACCGTGGCCGCCGAATGGACTTCCGATTCGCCCGTGAGGGCCACGCCGAGGAGGCATGCCGGGCAGAGGCCCTTTGGGCTATCGCCGGGGACTGGCTTGCCACATTCGGGACAAACGTACGCGGTGGACATGGTATCTCACCTTTCGTCGTGGATATTCTGGTCTCCACCCCTACCAAAAGCGATCGTTACGAAAGGTTACAGCAAAAAAAGCGACAACACCGAATCTGCCCTCCGCACCGGTAAAACAATCGAAGCCATTCATCAACTGGCCTGTATGCCATCAGGCGCCTAGCACCGCGAGAAGCTGGCGCAGCTCATCATCGACTTCGCCCTCTCCAACTGTCGCGGCAATTCGGTCCCGCATCAGCTCGCGGTAGCGTCGGCGCAGGCGATGCACGGCCACCTTGACCGCGCCCTCGCTCCGCCCTAAACGGGCTGCGATCTCCGCGTATCGCCCCGGCTCGCCGATGATCACGACCTTAAGCTCATCGAAGAGCTCAGCCTTGCGTTCGGCCTGGTATTCTTCCCGCAAAGCGTCGAGGACCTGGTCCAGAAGCGTCAGGGCCCATTGTCGCTCGAAAAGACGCTCGGGCGTCAGGTCGTGGCTCGGTTCGAGTTGATAGCGCGACTCGGCACTTGCTTGGTCAAGCGACACGATCGAATGTTCCCCGCCACGTTTGCGGGCACGCGCTCTGTCCCAGTCGTTCGCCAGGAAATTCTTCATCGACGCCAGCAAGAAGGTGCGAAATCGCCCCAGCTCTGCACCGACACGCTCGAGCCCGCGTTTTTCGACGAGCTGCGCAAAAAACGCCTGCGTGAGGTCCTCAGCGTCGTGCGGTGCATATCCCCGGCGCCGAACGAAGGAGTAAAGCGGATACCAGTACGCTTGACAAAGCTGCGCAAGCGCGGCCCGGGCTTGCGCGGGTTCGTCTCGACCGGCGCAGAACGACCGTCCAGAGCGTCGTGGGGAAAGCCTTCGATTGGAGCGCGTTTTCCATCGTGTCGCATCGTGGATTATTGCCGGGGCGAGTGCGTGTCGAGTCGTGGCTCGCCTCGAGGCGATTAAACATCTAGTCATCCCTCGACCACCGCCGCGGCGGCGTCACCTCGAATTTGCCCGTCGGCGGGCTGAACCGCACGCCCATTTTCCAGAGCAGGTCCGGCTGGTGCTTGGCCAGCAGGTACTTCATGACGACCTCGTCCGAGGGAGGCATGCCCGGATCCTGGAAGACAACGCACAGGCTGGCGACGGCCCGGCGGGTCTTGGCGTCCCAGACTTCCAGCAAGCCATGCGGGCGCCTGGGTATGCGATAGTACTTGTCGCCGGAGAGCACCGTCAGGCAGTCGAACTGGCAAAACTCGTGGAACTCCTTGGGCTCGACCACGTTGCGCACCAGCTCGGCGGCGACCAGCTCGGGCACGCCGTCGGAATAATTCGAGGCGTCGAGCCGCATCGGCTCGTCCTCGTTCGTCGGCTGCGGCAGGCTCTTGCCTTCAATCACACGGAAGACCTCCCAGGCCACCAGCCGGGCGTAGCCGGCTCGCAGGGCAGGGCTCGTGATGACAAGCTGAGGGAACGAGGCGGCCGCGCGCACGACCTCGGCGGCAAAGGCGGCCGCTTCGCGCTGAAGCTTCTCCATCCAGTACCGCGGCAGGCCGCCGCGGTCGCTTTCCGAGTAGCGGAACGGGCGGGGGCCGACGTCGGGAATTCGGACGTCAATCTCGCCGCCGTCGCGCTCGAGCGTGCGGAGCACCGCGTCGTAGGCGCCCTCGCCGCGCACGAACCGCTCGGCCGCGTCGGCGTGCCGCGTGTGCTTGATCCGGACGGTGCGAAAACTGGGCCGGGCCAGAAAAATCACCTCACGCGACCGCTCGTCGTCGCGGCTGCGAGTATCCTGGACGTCGATCTCCCATCGCAGATATCCGGTGCGGATCATCTGACCGGGCGCAACCCCCCTGAATGGCCGGAACGATCAGGATCTCGACGGCGGATTCTTCGAACCGGCGAATGGGCGAGGTTCGTCCCGGCCCGTCGACCCGGAATGCCAGGCGGCCGGAAGTGAAATGCTCCGAGAAAGCGAGCTCGGCGGCGGCGACCGTCTCGGGATGATTCTTGTCCCACTCCGCCAGCGTCAGGTCTCCATGCCCTGTCTTCAGGAGTCTGAGCTTCGCCATGAGAAGAGCACTCCTTCCCTCGCCGCTTGAGAAATTGCCTTGAACAGCTTCACCCCAAATCAATTGATCGGCCGTCCCCCGCTTCTCTGGCTGGAACTGCCGGACTTTCGACCGAGAAGCCGATCATAATCGAACATCCCGATCCCGGCCACCCTGTTCGGCGCGGAAGCCGTTAAAGCTTACGCAGGCCCGGATTTCGCGGGCTTTGGTGCCCCCTTGGACTTGGGGCGGCGCTTGCCGAACGTGCCGCGGAAGATCTTGCCTCGCTTCGACCGCCTGTCACCTTTTCCCATCTGATTCGCTCCGAAATATCGTACTGGACGTTTTTCGTAATTCGCTTGAGTTTCGACTGTTATCCGATTAGGATGGATAAATCACTGACGTTTGTCGTTTCCCGCACACGTCATCGCTTTCGACGGGAGGAGCTCCGAGTATGGCCCGTCGCCTGCTGTTCTGCTCGAGAAGTCTCGCCCTCGGTCTGCTCGTTCTGGCCGGTTGCCAGGCAGGCAAACCTCCGGCTCCCATTCCCGTTGCCGGCAAGCCGGCCGCGGTGCAAAAGACGACCGCGCAGGCTGCTCCCGCGGTTGCGGCTGCTGCTCCGAGCGCCTCGGTGCCGAAACCGCCGCTGCAGATCACACCCGGGTCGTCAACGATAACGGCAGACGATGCCGGTTTGCAACTGCTGGCGGCGCGAAAAGAAGCTGGCGGCTCGGTTCGCGACCTGACCGGTGCCGTCAAGTGGAGCGTCGTGCCGGCGGGTCTGGCCGAGATCGAGCAGGGGGGTTATCTCCGGCCGCTGCGCGAGGGGGTGGTGGAGGTTCAGGCGGCGTTCGAGGGGCAGACAAGCTCGGCGAAGATCACGCTCGAGCCGCGATCAGGCCGTCCCTGGGATTTCGGCCACGACATCATGCCGGTCTTGAGCCGCCTGGGGTGCAACACCGGCGGCTGCCACGGCAGGGCGAGCGGGCAGAATGGGTTTCATCTCTCGATTTTCGGCTATGACTCAGAGGGCGACTTCATGGCGCTGGCCCGCGACGCAGGCCAGCGCAGGGTTTCGAGATTGGCGCCGAAAGACAGCTTGTTTCTGGCCAAGGCAACCGGTCGTGTCGCGCATGGCGGCGGTCTGCGGCTCAAAGTCGGCTCGCCCGAGTACCAGACTTTGCTCGAATGGGTCTCCGATGGCGCACCGCAAACTCGCGGCAAGCCGCGCGGTGCCCTCGTGAAGGTGACGGTCGATCCCGGCTCGGCCGTGATGGAAGAGCCGGGCCCGCGGCAATTCCGGGTGATCGCTCATTTTGCGGACGGGCACGAGCGCGACGTGACGCGGATGGCCTCTTACAAGGTGAACGATGACTCCGCTGCGAGTGCGAGCTCGACCGGTTGGGTCACGCTGCTGCGCCGTGCCGAGACCGACTTGATCGTTCGCTATCAGTCGCACGTGGTTGCCACGCGGCTCACGACGGTGATCAACCCCGGCTTGAGCTTCGATTTCTCCAAGCTCACCCGGCGGAACTTCGTCGACGACGAGCTGTTCAAGCGGCTCGAAACGCTCAAAGTGCCTCCGAGCCCGCCGGCGAGCGATGCGGCGTTCCTGCGCCGTGCGACACTTGACTTGACTGGCGAAGCGCCGTCGCCCGATGAAGTGCGGCACTTCCTGGCGGATACCGACGCCGAAAAACGCACCAAGCTGGTCGACCGCCTGATCAAGACCGACGAGTTCGTGAAGTTCTGGCGAATCAAGCTGGGCGATTTGCTCCAGATCAGCTCGACGCGGCAGGGGAACGGGGCCTATCGGTACCAGGCGTGGGTCGACGCCTGCCTGAACAAGAATCGCCCGTGGGACGAGGTGGTCAAGACGCTTCTGACAGCCATCGGCGACCCCAACGATCTCGAGAAGGGCGGGCCTGTGAATTACGCGCTCGACGCTCCGGCGGCGAACGTGCAGGCGGAGCTCACGGCCCAGCGGTTCCTGGGCCTGCGGCTGCGCTGCGCCAGTGTCACGACCACCCGTTCGATGTCTGGACGCAGGATTCTTACTACGGTCTGGCATCGTTCTTCGCCAAGGTGCAGGTCGGCGGCCGCGGCGCGCACGATGATGGGCAAGCAGTTGATCACGATCAATCCCGATGGCAAGGTCGTTCATCTGCGCACGCAGAAGCCGGTCGAGCCCACGCTGCTCGATGGCAAGCCCGTCAAGGTGGCGGCCAAGGACGATCCGCGCAAGGCGCTGGCCGAGTGGATGACCGCCCCGGACAACCCCTATTTCTCGCGAGCGATGGCCAACTGGGTGTGGGCCCAGCTCTTCAGCAAGGGCCTGGTTGACCCGCCCGACGACATGAGCCGGGCCAACCCCCCGGTCCACCCGGAGCTGCTCGAAAAGCTTGCCAAGCACTTCGTTGCGGCCAAGTTTGATCTGCGCGACCTGATCCGCACGATCGCCACGTCCCAGACCTACGGCCTTTCCGCCGGCACCGTGCCGGGCAACGAGCGCGATATGCGGCTCTTTTCTCATCATTTACCGCGGCCGTTGACCGCACACCAGATGGCCGACGCTCTGGCCCAGGCGACGGACGTTCCCAATCGCTATCCGGGAGTCAACCCGACCCGGCGGGCGATCGAGGTGCCCGACCCCTCGTCGGCCAGCTCGATCCTGGATACGTTCGGGCGTTGCTCGCGGGCGGTTTCGTGTGGGTCAGTTCCGGCGCCGGCGCTGACGCTGCGACAGGCGCTGCTCTTGATCGGCGGCGACGTGATCGAGAGCAAGGTGTCGAGCTTGAACGGGTATCTGTCCAGTGCCTTGAAGCTCGAGCTCGAGCCCGAAGAGCTGGTCGAAAACCTTTACTTCCGGACGGTTTGCCGGCCGCCGACGGCGGAAGAGCTGTCGCACTGGTCGGCCGAGCTCAAAAAGGCGTCGTCGCGCACCGAAGCTGCGGAAGACCTCTTCTGGGCGCTGCTCAACTCGCGAGAATTTGCCTTTAACCACTAACGTTTGCATGGCACGGGGTAGGGAATTGCCCCGGGCCTCACTCAGACCTGCTTTTTACGAGAAAGGGAATCGCGATGCGTGGATTACCGAGCCGCCAGCCGTGTCGTGGGCCGAGCCGCCGCGAAGTCCTTCGAGCGGGAACTCTGGGGTTCCTTGGCCTGGGTCTGGGCGACTGGTTCCGGCTGCGCGGTCATGCCGGCCAGGAAGGGGGCAAAGCGGCCCGGGCCAGGAGCTGCATCGTGATCTGGCAGGCCGGCGGTCCCTCGCACATCGACACGTTCGATCCCAAGCCGGGCGCAACCGCTGACATCAAGGGTGAGTTCAAGCCGATCGACACGGCGGTGCCGGGGCTTCAGATCAGCGAGGTGTTTCCCAATCTGGCCAAAGTGATGAACAAGGTCACGTTGATCAGGAGCATGACCTCGCCCGAATCGGACCACGATCGAGCAGCCCATCACCTGATGACAGGCTATCGTCCCTCGCCGGCACTGGTCTATCCGGGCTATGGCAGCGTCGTGGCCAAGACCCGCGAGTCGACGCGCGGAATGCTACCGCCCTTCGTCGCGGTTCCCGATGCGCCCATTTTTTCCTCGAGCGGGTTTCTCACGCCGGCTTACGATCCGTTCGCGGTCTTGAGCGACCCGAATTCGTCAGGCTTCCGCGTGCAGAACCTCACGCCGCCGGACCGCTTGACGCTGGAGAGGCTCCTGCGCCGCCGCGACATGGTCAAATCGCTCGATGAGTTTGCACGCGATGTGGCCGAAACGCCGCTGACGACCAGTCGCGATCAGTTCTCGGAGCGGGCCTACTCGCTGCTCACTTCGACCTCTGCTCAGTCGGCATTCAAAATCCAGGAAGAGCCCGAGAAAGTGCGGGACAAGTACGGGCGGACAACGGCGGGCCAGGCGTGCCTGCTGGCGCGCCGGCTGGTCGAGGCCGGGGTTCCGTTCGTGACCGTGAACGATCGCGGAGCCGCCCAGCTCGGCTGGGATACGCACCAGCAGAACTTCCCCACGATCAAGAACACGCTGGCTCCGCCGATCGACAAGGGACTCAGCGCACTGATCGAAGATCTTTCGGAGCGGGGCCTGCTCGAGACGACGCTCGTCGTGGTGATGGGCGAGTTCGGCCGGACGCCCAAGATCAACCCCAACGCGGGCCGCGACCATCACGGGCGTGCCAACTCGGTCCTCCTCTTCGGCGCCGGTTGCCCCGGTGGCTTTGTGCTGGGCAAGACAGATGCGAGTGGCGACTCGCCCGTCGAGCGTCCGGTCACGCCCAACGACCTCGCCTCGGTGCTCTATCACAAGCTGGGCATCGACCCGGAGACGAAGTTCGAGGCTCCGGACGGCCGCCCAATCCGCATCGTCGAGGAGTACAACCCGCCCCGCGAACTGGTCTGACCGTAGGTCAGGCTTTAGCCTCACGTTTGAGTCGGTCAGGCTTCAGCCTGGCGAAGGTCCACAATATTGGGAACGCACTTTCGCGGAGCGAACGGCGACAATCTTGAAAGGTGCGGGCCGTCCGTGGCCCTGAATGGCCTGATCTGCTCCCCCTGCGTGGCCCGCACTTGCAGGGGCCACCAGGAGATTGGCAGGACGATCAGGCCGGGTGGCTTGGGTTTTGTCGGTGGTACCTTGATTCCTGGAAGGTTTTTGGTAAGTGTGGTGATAACAGAGGGTTCCTCCCCCTGGTTGGTTTCATCGATAAAGATCAGAATTCCGAGCATCAGAGAGGACCGCGTGCGGGACCGGCCCCCGTGTGGTAAACTACTGCGATTGATTCGGAGTGGTCCCCGTTCTCGTCAGGAGCTTAACCCCGATGTCCCAAGGTCCTCGCCGTCACCTCCGCCTCGAAAACGTTGACGGAGTGACCGTTGTCAGCTTTGTCGAATCGAAGATCGTCACCGAAGAGAACATCCAGGAAGTCGGCGACCAGCTCTACAGCTTGGTTGAGGAAGAAGGACACCGGAATCTCCTGCTCAATTTCGGAAACGTTCAATATCTTTCGAGCGCAGGCGCTCGGCAAGCTGATCAACCTGAAACGAAAGGCCGGAGCGGTCAAAGGCAAGCTCAAGCTTTGCTGCATCCATCCCGACCTCCTCGAAGTCTTTCGCATCACGCGACTTGATCAGGTCTTCGAAATCTATTCCGACGAACAGGCCGCGCTCGACAAGTTTTGATCGAGCACCGCTTGGCTTTGTGCAGAACCCCGAGCGCGGGAAGCTCGAGCGGTCCTCGTGGAAAGACCGGCCAGATCACAACGGGCAACCAGCGCCGCGGCTTTCGTGCGCGCGGGACACGCTTCGGCTGCGCGTCGCGCTTTGGCGGCGCTCGGCCGGAAATAGGGCAGCCAGGCGCGACGGAACAGGCCCCGTGATTTCCCAATGATCAGGCGAGACCCGATCGTCGCCGGGTCGAGTCGCCGCGGGATTGTCCAGGGGCGCACTGTCGCTCGCTTGGGGATTCGCACGCTGGGGGGCTGGCTCATGGCCTGCTGCGGCGAAGCCGTTGCACCTGGACAGGGCGGATTCGCAAGCACCGGGTGGTCGAGTGGTTGCGGAATGCCCGTGATGGGGGATATCGAGGTTCCTTGGGAAATCGGGGTTATCGTGGTTTGGGTCATGGCGATCCTGTTCTGAAACGGGTCCCATCGGGAAAGGCTTCTCACCCGAGACGATCTACAGGAACGCGATTTGATTTGCGGCATTCCGCCGGCGGGCCGATTTTTCGTGTTCCGGTCGCATCGATCGCGCAAGAGTGAGGAAGTGTAGGGCCACTTCTGGTCGATTGCGCGCGCCGACGCCGGCTTCGGCCGTCTTCGCGGTGTGCGGGGGGTTGACAGCGGCCTCCACGACGAGGACGATTCGCTTGGTAAACTGATGTTCAAATCGCCGGAACGATGGGCAAGCGGCTTTGGTTCCGGGGATGGTCTTTCCCCTGATATCGCACAATGCACAATGAACGAATCTTTGACGCCGATGATGCAGCAGTACCGCGAGCTGAAGGCCCGCGACCCGGATGCCCTCTTGCTGTTTCGGATGGGCGATTTCTATGAGATGTTCGGCGATGATGCCGAGCGGGCCTCGGCGCTTCTCGGCCTGGCGCTGACGTCGCGCGACAAGGGCGACGACGCCGTGCCGATGGCGGGCTTTCCGCATCCTGCACTCGAGACTTACCTGGCCAAGATCGTCCAGGCGGGGCTGCGGGCGGCGGTTTGCGAGCAGGTCGAGGATGCGAAGGTGGCCAAGGGGCTGGTCAAGCGCGATGTGGTTCGCATCGTGTCGCCGGGCACGCTCACGGACGAAGAGCTGCTCGATCCCAGGACCGCGAACTATCTGGCCGCGGTCGTGGAGGCCGGCGCCAAGCTCGGGCTGGCGTGGGTCGAGCTCTCGACCGGACGGTTTTCGCTGACGGGCCTGCTACGCACCGAGCTGGCCGACGAGATCGCCCGCTTGAACCCGTCGGAGATCTTGCTATCGGAACTGAGCCTGGATGCACCCTCGGCGCGGTCTGCTGCGCACGCAATCGCTGGTTCTCACGACCCGCCCCTCGTGGGATTTTCAGCCCGAGCAGGCGCGAAAGACGCTGTTCGAGCATTTCCGGACCACGACGCTGGGCGGTTTCGGCATCGACGATCGGGCGATCGAGGTCCAGGCCGCCGGCGCGCTCATGGCGTATCTGCACGATACGCAGAAATCGTCGCTGGGTCACATCGCCCGCTTGAGCCCTTATCGCCGCGCAGACACACTCGCTCTGGACGAGATGACTCGGCGCAGTCTGGAGCTCGTGCGCACGCTTCGTGAAGGGAAGCGAGAAGGCTCGCTGCTCTCGGTGATTGACCTTTCGGCCACGCCGATGGGCTCTGCGCCAACTGGCGGAATGGCTGACATCGCCGCTGACCTCGACCGAGCTCATCAACGAGCGGCTGGAGGCCGTGAACGAGCTGGTCCAGAACGCGGCGCTGCGGGGCGATGTGCGCAGCCTGCTCGGCCAGTCGTACGACCTCGAACGCTTAGCCGCGCGGGTGGGCACGGGCCGCGCGACCCCGCGTGACCTGGTGGCGTTGGCCAGGACGCTGGCGATCCTGCCCAAGCTCAAGGCGCGGCTCGCGGCGCGCACATCGGCACGGCTCAACCAGCTCGAGGCGGCGCTCGAGCTTTGCCCCGAGGTTCGCGCCGAGATCGAAGCCGCGCTCTACGATGACCCGCCGCTGGCTGTGAAGGAAGGGGGTTTGATCCGCGACGGATACCATTCTGGCCTGGACGAGCTGCGGGAAGCCGCCAAGGGAGGCAAGTCCTGGATCGCCAAGTTTCAGGCCGAGCAAGTGCGGCGGACCGGGATCCAGAGCCTCAAGGTGGGATATAACAAGGTATTCGGATACTACATTGAGATCACGCATGCCCAGGCTCAGGCGCGGGGCGGAGATATTCCGAGCGACTACATTCGCAAGCAGACGGTGAAGAACGCCGAGCGATACATCACGCCCGAGCTCAAGGAGCATGAAGATCGCGTGCTCCGGGCCGAGGACCGCGCTTGTGAGCTCGAGTACGAGCTGTTCACCACGCTGCGCGACCGGGTTTCGGCCGAGTCGCCCCGTCTGATCCAGGCGGGCGCGGTGCTGGCCCAGCTTGATGTTCTGGCCGGTCTCGCCGAGCTGGCTGCCCGTCACGGCTACTGTCGTCCCGAGGTTGTGCCCGAGCCGGTGTTCGAGGTCGAGGCCGGCCGTCATGCGGTGCTCGACGCGATTTTATCGCCAGGCGATTTCGTGCCCAACGACGTGCACCTGGGTGGCGATCTAGCAGGGTCGATCCTCTTGATCACCGGCCCCAACATGGCGGGCAAGAGCACTTATATCCGCCAGGTCGCGTTGATCGCGATCATGACGCATGTAGGGAGTTTTGTTCCGGCCAAGCGAGCGAGGATCGGGATAGTCGATCGCCTGTTCGCCCGGGTCGGTGCCACCGATGACCTCTCGCGGAGCCAGAGCACGTTCATGGTCGAGATGAGCGAGACCGCCAACATCCTGAACAACGCGACGCCGCGCAGCCTGGTCATTCTCGACGAAGTTGGCCGCGGAACCAGCACGTTTGACGGGATTTCGCTGGCGTGGGCGATCACCGAGCACATCCACGACGCGATCGGCTGCCGCACGCTTTTCGCGACGCACTACCATGAGCTGGTCGAGCTGGAAAAGACCAAGCCGCGACTTGAGAAATGCGAACGTGGCCGTGAGGGAAAGCGAGGGCGAGATCGTCTTTCTTTACCGGATCTCCCCCGGCGGTGCGGACCAGAGCTACGGCATCCACGTCGCCAGGCTGGCCGGTGTACCGGCCCCGGTGCTGGATCGTGCGCGAGAGATCCTCAAGTTTCTGGAGAAGCAGCACGGACCGGACCCCGGTTTACCCGAAGGTCCGATCAAGAAGAAAGTGAAAACCGGGCGGGCCTTGCAGAACAGCCTGTTCGCGGCGCTGCCGGATCCGCTGCTGGAAGAGCTGAGAAAGGTTGATGTGGAGCAGCTAACCGCTGAAGCCGTGCTCGAATTGCTCAAGCGGCTACGGGAGCTGGCAAAGTAGGTCAGGCTTTAGCCTGACGATTGAGTAGGTCAGGCTTTAGCCTGACGATTGAGTAGGTCAGGCTTTAGCCTGACGATTGAGTAGGTCAGGCTTTAGCCTGACGATTGAGTAGGTCAGGCTTTAGCCTGACGATTGAGTAGGTCAGGCTTTAGCCTGACGATTGAGTAGGTCAGGCTTTAGCCTGACGATTGAGTAGGTCAGGCTTTAGCCTGACGATTGAGTAGGTCAGGCTTTAGCCTGACGATTCCCCCCAATCCCAAAAGTGAACTCCCGGCTCGATCATGTCCATCCAGCGCCTCCTACGCCCGACACCTGCCCCACTTCGTGCCCGAGGGCTTTCCGATCTTCCTGACCTGGAACTTGAAGGGTGCGATGCCGCGAACCGTGCTTGAGTCACTCCGGAACGAACGCCTGCGTCTCGAGCAGCAATCGCCTCGAGGAGGCGAGCCGCCGGCCGCTCGCAAGATTCGCGAATGGAAGATCCTCTTTGCGATGGCCGATCGGCACCTGGACCGCGCGACTGATGGACCAATGCACTTGTCGGATCTGAAGGCCGCCGAGATCGTCGAGCAGGCAATTCTGTCTGGTGTTGGCGACCGCTACGATCTATTCGCGTGGTGCGTGATGTCGAATCACGTTCACGTGCTGCTGACTCCGCGGGTTGAATTAAAGACGGTGACTCAGGCGATCAAAGGTAACACGGCATTCCAGATCAACGGGCTTCACAACCAGCGCGGTCGCGTGTTTTGGCAGGATGAATCGTACGACCACTGGGCCCGCGATGAAGAAGAGATGTTTCGGATCATCCACTACATCGAGAATAACCCCGTAGCTGCGTCGCTGTGCCAGCGTCCAGAAGACTGGCCACACTCGTCCGCCCGTTTCCGAAAGCACTGGCGACCAGGGGACGCGTACAAAAAGTAGGTCAGGCTTTAGCCTGACGATTGAGTAGGTCAGGCTTTAGCCTGACGATCCCGCAACGTGACGACACGCAGACCGGTTTATGCGAAAAATGCGTCAGGCTAAAGCCTGACCTACTTCGGAAATGCGTCAGGCTAAAGCCTGACCTACTTCGGAAATGCGTCAGGCTAAAGCCTGACCTACTTCGGAAATGCGTCAGGCTAAAGCCTGACCTACTTCGGAAATGCGTCAGGCTAAAGCCTGACCTACTTCGGAAATGCGTCAGGCTAAAGCCTGACCTACTTCGGAAATGCGTCAGGCTAAAGCCTGACCTACTTCGGAAATGCGTCAGGCTAAAGCCTGACCTACTTCGGAAATGCGTCAGGCTAAAGCCTGACCTACTTCGGAAATGCGTCAGGCTAAAGCCTGACCTACTTCGGAAATGCGTCAGGCTAAAGCCTGACCTACTTCGGAAATGCGTCAGGCTAAAGCCTGACCTACTTCGGAAATGCGTCAGGCTAAAGCCTGACCTACTTCGGAAATGCGTCAGGCTAAAGCCTGACCTACTTTGATTTGGCGGGAACATCCATCTCCACGGGCATCGACCACTTGCCCTGCTTCAGGCTGAAGGCATATAAACGCTTGCCCTGGCGGACGAGGATGTGGTTCTCGCTCCATGAGGTTTGCGCGGGATCAGTCGAATCGGCCGGAAGCTCGAGCACCGCCCACGCACCCTGTTCGGCGCTGAAGGCGTACAAGACACGACCTCCCTGGTACAGGGCAAAACCATTGCCGACGAGCGGCTCGACCAAGCCCTCCATCGGCGCTCGAAGCTTGATGCGCTGCCACTGGCCGTGCTTGGCACTGAACGCCGCGAGCTCTTCAACCATTTTTCCCTCGTACGTGAACACCAGAGTGTCGGCGCTGCAAAGCGGCGTGACCTTCACGCCCTCCGACACCGCAAGCCGCTGCCATCCGCCTGTGACGTCTGGGTCGACATCGTCACTCCACGCCTCGTAAGCTCGACCGTCTTGTGATTTCACCAGCACGATCGACCCGACACCCATAGCGGGGATCGGTTCCACGTTGGGATGGTTCTTCCCCTTCCAATGATCGACAACAGGCGGGTTGAGAGGAAAACCCGTGACGGGAGTCACTTCGGCCCGCCCTGTAGCGGCGGCTTGACGCTCGTTCGAAGCGGGTTGCGCCGGCACCTGGGCGGCACGCAGTGCCAGCGCCCCGGCGACTCCTGTCGCTGATCCGACCATGAGCACGGCGGGCAAAATGGTTTTGATCTTGTGCAAAAGCATGGCTCTCAAAACTCCTTGTGTCAGGGACAGAACGTGGGGTGCCACTGGCTTTGACGCCGCGAAGAGCAGCGCCGATTTCAGGGTCGATGCGATCAGTGACCCAGGGGGCAACTCGCTCAGGTTCAGGAACGGACGTGTCAGGGCCGCCATGGGTACGGCCAGCCCCCGCCGCTCCAATCTTCCTTTCAGCAGGGCGCGGCCGCGTGAGAGCCGGCCGCTCAACGTTCCGATTGGCCAGTTCAGCACGCGGGCCGCCTCCTCGTGTGTTTTGCCTTCGAGGTGGCAAAGCACGATCGGCGACCGGTACTTTTCCGGCAGCCGGCCGATCTCGTCGTGGAGCAGGGGGGCCGTTTCGAGCCCAGAGCTGTCTTCCGAGGGCGACCCAGCCGGTGATTCGATGTCGTCCAGGGCAGCCGACGCGTGCCGCGCAGCGGAAACGCGCGCCCGATGAGCTGTCCGGTAGGCCACCTTGTACAGCCAGGGACCGAGCGAGTCTTGCACCCGGATCGACCGAGCTTTGCGAACCAGGACGAGAAACGTCGCCTGAAAGGCGTCGTCCACGTCGTGCGGCCGGCGCGCGATCTGCCGGCAAACTCCCATGACCATCGGCGCGTGCCGTTCCAGGAGCTCACGGAAGGCCAGCTCCGCAGTGGCATCATGATCGAGCGTGAATCGCTGCAAGAGCTGGGCATCGCTGGCGCCGGTGAGCGTACCGGTCGACCAGAGAGATTCCAGCTCCTGGGCGACCTTCCCTCCCTTGGTCTGGACCATCACGGCTCTCTCCCCGCCATCATCTTCAGCCTCTACCGTCTAGATGCACCCGCGAGCGTTTGTCATACGCAATTCTCGAAAAATCGTCGCGCCCAGGCGAGCGTGTGTACAAAAGATTATGTCCGCGGCACGCCAAGCGATCGGGCGCTGCATTCGAGTGCTTTCGGTGGTGCCCGGGCGACACCGCGCGGCGGTTTGCCCGAAATTGTTCCCGGCTGCGCAATGCGGACGGGTCGGTTCTCAAAGGTTCTTGTTAGTATGGGAGGGAAATCATCCTCAGCGGCACAATCGTGACCGAAGCCGCAGAGAGCGCATTGGGAGTGCCCGCCATGAACGAGCTCGACCTATTCATCGCAGGCCTGGAAGTCGATGATCCTGGCGAACGCGCTGCCTACCTTGACGAGGTCTGCGGCGGTGACAACGAGATGCGAAAAAGGTTGGGTGCACTCATCATCGCGATCGACCAGCCGGGCGCGTTGCTGGAGCGCTTTCGCGCGGCGGGCCGGGAGACAGCCGCGGTGGAATCCGAGCGAACCACCATGAACCTCGGTTCCAGCTCGGCGGCGATCGGTTGCGAACAAACGGCCAGCCATCAAGAGGAACCAGGGGCGCCGGGTCCGCTCATCGACAGTGTTATCGGCGGGCGTTACAAGCTGCGCCAGGAGATCGGCGAGGGGGGCATGGGCTCGGTCTATCTCGCCGAGCAGACCGAACCAGTGAAGCGCACAGTGGCGCTCAAGCTGATCAAGCCGGGGCTCGACTCGAAGGCCGTGCTGGCCCGGTTCGAGTCGGAGCGGCAGGCCCTGGCGCTCATGGACCACCCGCACATCGCCAAGTTCTTCGACGCCGGGGCGACCGAAAGCGGCCGGCCGTTCTTCGTGATGGAGCTGATCAAGGGCGTCCCGCTCACGAGTTACTGCGACGAGCACCACCTGGGGCTGCTCGAGCGTTTGAACCTGTTCCGCCGGATCTGCGCGGCCGTGCAGCATGCACATCAGAAGGGCATCATCCATCGCGACCTGAAGCCGACGAACATCCTGGTCGAGAGCCACGACGGCGTGGCTGGCCCCAAGGTCATCGACTTCGGTCTGGCGAAGGCTACAAGCGGGCTGCAACTCTGCGATCGCACTCTGTTCACCGCGTTTGGCGCCGTGGCCGGCACGCCGCTTTACATGTCCCCGGAGCAGGTGGCCGGCAATGCGCTGGACATCGACACACGTACCGACATCTACTCGCTGGGCGTGATTCTCTACGAGCTCTTGACCGGCACCACGCCGATCCGTCGCGAGCTGTTTGATCAAGCGGCCCGGGATGAGATGGTGCGTTTGATCCGCGAGGTCGAGCCTCCGACCCCGAGCAGCCGTATCAGCACGTCGGACAAGCTGAAGCTGCCGAGCATTGCGGCGACGCGGCAGACCGAGCCCGCGCGGCTCTCCCGGTTCGTCCGCGGCGACCTCGACTGGATCGTGATGAAGGCGCTCGCCAAGGAACGGAACCGGCGGTACGAGTCGGCAATCGCGCTGGCACAGGACATCGAGCGGTTCATGAACCACGAGCCGGTTACGGCCGGGCCGCCGGCAGTGGCGTACCGGTTACGAAAGTTCGCGCAGGCACCGGGCGGCCCTGGCGACGGCCGGAACGTTCGTGCTGCTTCTGCTCGCCGCGACTGCCTCGAGCGCGAGTCTGGCCCTGTGGGCAAATCGGGAACGCGTGCGTGCGCTTTACGCCGAAAGCACGGCCAGGGAACAGCAAGCCCGCGCGCACGACCGCGAAAAGACGGCGATCGAGGCGGTGCGGCGGTACGGCGAGGCCGTTGGCACGACTCCCGAGTTGAAAAACAATCCCGCTCTGTCCGAGCTGCGCGCTGCGCTGCTCAAGGAGCCGCAGGCGTTCTTCAAGAGCCTGCGAGATCGGCTCCAGGCGGACCCAGAGACCGCGCCCGACTCGCTCGCTCGCCTGGCTGCCGCAAGCTTCGAGCTGGGCCACCTCACCGACGAGATCGGCGACAAGCAGGACGCCCTCCGAGCATACGAGGAATCGTTGGCGATCCGGGAGCGGCTTGCCAGAGGCGAGTCGGTGAGCATCCCGATCCAGAGCGATCTGGCCACCACTCTCAACAACATCGGCATCTTGCAGGCCAGAATGGCACGGCCGACCGAGGCGATGGCGTCGTTCGAGCGGGCGCTTGCAATCCGGGAGAAGCTCGCGCGAGACAACCCGTCGGTCGCCCGGATTCAGAGGAACCTCGCCGCCAGCTACTCGAACATCGCTAACGAGCAGCGTGCGACCGGCCGGCTGGCGGATGCGATGGCGTCATACCGACGAGCGTGCGCACTCGAGGAGCGGCTCGTTCGTGAGAATCCCGCCGCCACCGAGTTCCAGCGCAACCTGGCCTTGATTCTCCAACTGATTGGCGACCTGCAGCGTCAAACGGGCCGACAGGCCGAAGCGGTGGCGTCGTACGGGCAGGCCCGAGTGATCCGGGAGCGGCTGGCACGCGAGAACCCGACGGTCGCCACGATCCAGGGCGCCCTGGCCGCGACCGAGATGTGCATCGGCGACCTGCAGAGTGAGACGGGCCGGCCGGCCGAGGCGATGGCATCGTACGAGCGGGGCCTGCCGATCCTCGAGCGGCTGGCGAGCGAACACCCGTCGGCGGCGCAGTACCAGATCAACTTCGCCGAGGGACTCATGAAAGCGGGCGAGCTGGAGCGTGCGATGAGCCGGTTGGAGGAAGCAATGGCGTCGCACGCCCGTGCCCACGCGATTCTGCTTCGGACGGCGAGCGAGAACCCGTCGTTCGCCGAGTTCCAGAGCCGCCTTGCCCACAGCCACCATTACATGGCAGGACTGCAAGGCGAGATGGGCCGGCGGACGGAGGCGCTCGAGTCGTACGAGAAGGCTCGGGTGATTCAGCAGCGGCTGGCGAGCGAGAACCCGTCGCTCACCGACTCCAGCTTTGATCTGGCCGGCACGCTGGAAGGCATCGGACGCGTAAAGCTCGGAGCGGGCCAGGTGGCCGAGGCCCTCCAGTCGTTTGAGCAGGCCCGTCCGATCCGCGAACGGCTGGCGCGCGAGGACCCGTCTGTCGACGCTTTGCAGCGCAGCCTGGCTAAAAATCGCAATAGTATCGGCAACATGCTGCGCACGACAGGCCACCCGGCCGAGGCGTTCGAGTCGCTCGAGCAGGCCCGCGCGATCAGGGATCGGCTCGCGCGCGAGCATCCCGAGTCGTCCCGCTACGCCAGCGACCTGGGCGGGACGCTGCATAACCTGGCCCAGATTGACTTCGACCAGGGGCAGTTCGAGCTGCGCCCGGACCAGGCTTACGGAGGCCATCCAGTGGCAGCGAAAGGCGCTCGCCGCCAACCCGAATGAACGAGTCTACCGGCAGTTCATGACCAACCATTTGACTGGCCTGATCCGAGCCGCCGTACGCCTGGGTCGCTCGGACGAGGCCGCCCTCGCCCGACGTGAGCTGGCCGAGCTGGCCGCGAGCGACCCGGCGAACGCGGCCCTTGATGCTCGCCTGGCCGCCGTGCTCGGAGGGAAAGAGTCGCCGAAGAACGCGGCCGACCGGATTGCACTCGCGATTCGGGCCTATCAGAAGCGATTGCACGCATCCTCCGCCCGACTGTACGCCGAAGCGCTTGCGAGCGACCCCAAGCTCGCCGAAAATCGCAAGACCCGGCATCGCTATAACGCCGCCTGCGCCGCCGCGCTGGCGGCTTCAGGCCAGGGTAAGGATGATAAGCAGCCGGACGGGGCCGCCGCGGCGATGCTCCGCGCGCAGGCTCGAGAATGGCTCAGGGCCGAACTCGCCGCCTGGGCCAAGGTCCTGGACGCCGGCCCGGATCAGATGAAGGCCGGCGTGCCCAAGACACTCGAGCACTGGAAGTCCGACTCAGACCTGTCGGGCATCCGTGACGAGAAGGAGTTGGCCAAGCTTCCCGACGCGGAGCGAGCCGGGTTCAAGCAGCTTTGGAACGACGTCGATCAACTGCTCACCCTTGCTGCTGCGAGCAAATAACGCGGTACCGGCACCATCGCCGCCGTCCAGCGAATCGTCAACGAATCTGCTACGAGAAGTTTCTCCCGCTCCGGCCGGCGATTGTACTGGTCTTGTTCTTGAGCGGGCTATCCCCGATCATCGAAACCCTCGTAGAATCGAGTTTCACGAATCGGGTTGATTGCTGTTCTGGACTGACTGGCGTGCACCTTCTGAGTCGCCTGTTCGCAAAGGAAAAGCCCGCACCGGCCACGCTCGCGGACCTGCAAGCCGACTGGGCTGGCCGACGAGCTTACTGGTGCGCGCGCGCTCGGCCGCGTTCGGCTCGGTGTCGAGCCGATCGAGGAACAGCTCAGACGCTACCGCCGCGCGACCTGGATGCTCACGGCCGTCCCCACGTTCTTGAGCACCGTGCTGTTCACCCTCTTTGCGGTTTTTGGGCGGCCCGACATCGGTGCCGTGGTTGCAGCGCTCTTATTCGTGCCGATCGTGACCGGAGCGTGGCTCGGCTACTTCCTGCTGCATCGCAAGGCGCGGCGTTACCTGCTCGAGCTGGATGAGTACCGTCGGGCGCAAGAACGGATGCAGATCGAGACCGCGCGCTAGTGGCTGGAGGCTGGCATCGCGCGTCACGGAAAATGTGATGCCCCAGGCCATTGCCGCCCTGGGGCATCATCATCATCATCCGTTACCACGCGGAGGTTTCACACACCCCCGCGCCGACGAGCTCGAAGTCGTCTTCATTGTCACGGCAGTTGCCTGTCTCGATCCACTCGAGGGGGTCAGCGACCGAGGTCTCGAGCTCGAGCTTGAGCCGCTTCCGTGCCGTGTGCAGCCGGCGCTTGACGGTGCCCAGCGGCACGTCGAGCAGCTCGGCGATCTCGACCAGGGAGTGGCCGCGGATGTAGAAGGCGTCGAGCGCCTCGCGATCCATCGACTTGAGCCGTCCCAGCGCCGCCCAGACATGCTCGGCCCGCTCGCGATCGATCAACTGATCGAGCGGCTGCTCGTCGCTCTCGATCGAGGCGCTCTCCAGGATGCCTGCCTCGACCGAGGGCGGAGCCACCCGCCGCGTCGCCCGGTTGATCGCCATGCGCACCGTGACCTGCCGCAGCCAGCCGGCGAACCGCTCCGGCTCGCGCAACTGCGTGATCCGCTCGAGCACGTGCAGGAAGACTTCCTGCGTCAGCTCGAGCGCATCGCTGGGGTTGCCCAGCCGGCGCAGGGCGATGGCGTAAACCGTCGGCTGGAACTGCTCGACCAGCGAGCCGAAAGCCTCGCGGTCGCCCTCCTGCGCCTGGCGGACCACAACCGCCAGCTCAGCCCAGGCCGTGGCATCCCGGTCCAGAATCGTCGACGTGAGGAGCACTTGTCCCACCTTCCCCACCAGGGGTTCTCCCGCTCGTTCCGCCACGCGCCCGGCTTCTCTTGCCGGCGTGAAAATGGGCGGAATAGCGTGGCCTCATGAACGTCGTCACGCTCGGCGCTGAATGATCTTGATCACGGTTTGATGTGACGCTTGCAGGATCGATTGATCCCGAAAACGCCAGCATCGCGATCCGCGTGCGATCAACGGCGCGGCGACTGTTGCGACGGCGCGTGTGCGGTGGCCAATGCATGCCCAGAAGGTCGGAGATCCGGTTCCAGGCCAGCCGCACGAAACCGATGGTTCGAATCCGTCTTTGCCTTGGTGGATATCAGCTCATCAAAAGCAATCCAGGCCCGTTCGCGAGAGGCCTCGGCTGCGATTTGAACCAATATCTTTCGATCAAGCGGGCGGAATCGGGCGATCGGTACTCACTTTCCGACGGTTGTTGCTCTCGCCAGACCCGAGCCTGCTAAAGCGGCTGGGCGACGGGCGGTGCGATCGCGATCAATGGTGTTATCCGCCCACGCTCGCGCTATCGCCTGGCATTCCAGGCCGCGCATCGCGGGGTTCCCGACGCGCTTGGATAGCGCCGGGAAGCGGGTAACTCGATCGTTCGGTCGCGGTTCACACGTGGCGGCGAGGTCTGCCGGCCTCGGTTCCGTCACGTGGCAACCTTCAACCGCCCAGCCGCCGTGTTGCCACTGTGTGCAACTCGGTTGCTGGACCTGAACCGGGGAAATTGAGCCGGGAATGGGCGGCATTCCAGGTTTCGATTTGGGCTTCGAAAAGGAATACTGCACCACTCCCTCACGCATGACGTCATGATGGGAGGTAAGGATGTTGAGAGTCTGGCCATCAAGGTTGACGTCCGCAATAGCGGTGCGCGACCGCGTCCCGAGATTCAGCCCGTTGGAAAGTACCAAGGCCGACAGCGTCAGGTTCTTGCGGCTCAACATGGCTTAGACCCTCACATCCGCCTGATATGGGCGGGATCGTGTGATGATGCAAGAGCGTGCTCCTCAAGCGGAGCGATCGGCTAGAGCATCATGGGGATTTGGGCGACTTAACGCCCTTTCCGATTACCGAGTCATGGGCTCCGTTCGGCTCCCGAGACATCGATGCGACCGGGCAACGCGCCCGATCTTCCAATCGAACCAGGCCAATCGGCCTGAGATACCAGTTCACGCGCTCGCCGCGCTATGCCAGCGCTCGAAAGCACGCGCCACCTAGTGGTACCGAGTATAGACATCCTATCGCCGTTTTGTGTTCGCGCGAAATTCCAAAAAAGCAGATTTTCCGTTTTCGGGCGTTTGACGACGGCGTGCAGCCGTCAGTTTTTCTCCCTGGTGCACGACTTCAAAGCCTTGGTCCAGCAGCACTTTGAGGAGGGGATAATCGTTCCGCACGAAGAGCCAGCGGATACCGGGATCGAGTTTGGGATACCGCACCGGGAGGTTCCAGTTGATGAGGTATCCAAAGAGTCGCCGGCGGGAAGAGAGTGGGGCGGCGACCACATGGTCGGCGAGGACGCCATCGTCGGGACCGACCTGATCGATCGAGTGCCAGAGCGCGGCGGTTTCATCGGCGGCGATGGGAATCGGGATACGGTTCATCCGCCCGTTCATGGCGTACGTGCCGGCTGCCCCTGCGACGGCGAGTATTGCCCAGGCGAACGTGGCCCAGGGGAGGCCCCGGCGGTTAATGATCCACGTTCCCACCCTCGCGTAGCCAATGAGGCCCGCTGCGAGCACGAGCGCGGTCATGGGAAGTGCGTAGCGCACGTGGTGCCAATCGGCAGTTGAGAGGGTATCGATCGACCACTGGCCGCTGCACGGGCCCCAGATCCAGGGCAGCGCGAGGATCGCGATCCTGGGTGCGAAGCAGGCCAGTAGGGCCCAGACGCCCAGGCCAAACACGAGCGCCTCGAGCGACGTGTGAAGTGTGGTGGGGAGCGCGGCCTTGGGATCGAGGAACTGGGCGACATAAAACGCAGGCGCATTTCGGCCCACGGCGAACCGCAGGTAACCGAGAAATCCAATGAGCATCCAGGAAAGTCCGGTGAAGACGATGATGTGCCGCCAGCGCAGGGTGGCAGAGAGTGGCTCGGGCTGGCGCGGCGGAATCAGCGCGAATGTTGCGGCCATCACGGCGAATTCCTGGCGACAGGCGAGCATCCCCGCGATTCCCAGAACCGCCAGGGGCGCCGACCGGCTGCGCACCCCTTGAATGGCCCAGACAACAAAGGGAAGGGCGAGCTGAAGCTCCCGGAAATCGTTCAGCGCGAGCGGCCAGAGCAGCGGCGCCAGCGGGACGAGTGCCGCTGCTGAGATAGCCAGCGCGCGCGATCCCGACTCGGAGCGCACCAGCGTGTAAGCGGCCGGAACGACCCACCAGAACATGATGTTCTGGATGACGAGGAGCGTGCGGGGATCGGGGAAGAGACGGTAGATCGGCGCGAGCGCAAAGCGAATCGGGGCGAGGTAGTTCATCTTCCAGACGGATGGCCCTTCCTCGGCATACCGTGATAAGGGCCGGACGGTGATTTCGCGATCGCCGCAGGTGAGCGCCCAGAACCATTGATTGTAGTAAGCCAGGTCCCACGCCCAGCCGCTGCGGAATTCGTGGTAGCGCACAAGCGATCGCTGTGTGGAGCAGAACGTGAGCGCCGCCGTGATCACGGCCACGGTCAGCCAGCTCAGTGCTTTCGGGCGACGATCAGTGGGCCCGTTTCGCACGTTTGGTCAAGCCTGTTCCAGCACGTTTGAGTAGGTCAGGCTTTAGCCTGACGTTTCGGTCGTCGGACGCACATGAGTCGGCTTCCAGTATGCAGCAAAAAAAATCCCTTCGCGGAGCGAAGGGCGACTTTGACTACCGCCTAAGTTCGGCCCGTGGTCTTCGGCGCCACCGAATTCACGGGGTTTCGCGGTGGCTCGCCCAGCAGAATTCGCCGGGTTTCCTCGGCCGTTTTCGTGCGCAGCTCATTGTACCCTTCGACGCTATAGAACGCTGTGTGGGGCGTAAGGAGCACTTTGGGATGGTTCCGCAGCCGAGTGTAATCGAGGGGCTCGCGCTCGATCACGTCCAGTCCGGCGGCGGCGAGATGGCCGCTATCGAGGGCGTCAAGCAGTGCGTTCTCGTCGACGATCGGACCGCGGGCCGTGTTGATCAGGATTGCGCCAGGTTTCATCCGCGCGATCGTCCTGGCGTTCATCAAATGCTTGGAATTCGCATCGAGGTAGCAGTGCAGGCTCACGAAGTGGCTCTGCTCGAGCAGGTCTTCGAGCGCGAAGACCCGGCGGATTCCCAGCGCCTTGTCCATGCCCTGGCGGAGATAGGGATCATAGAAGACCACATCGAGCCCGAGCGCCTTGGCTCGAAGCGCCGCGGCGGTTCCGATTCTGCCGCAGCCCACCACGCCGAATGTCTTGCCGCGGAGCCGGGGTGCTCCGAGGGCTGTGCGGTAATCCCAGTTGCCGTCGCGGATTGCCTGATGCGAGATCACCAGACGGCGGACAAGCGCCAGCAGGAACATGATCGCGTGATCGGCGACTTCTTCGGTGCCATAGTCGGGCACGTTGCACACCACCACGCCGTGACGGCTTGCTGATTCGACGTCGACGTTATTGAAGCCCACGCCCGCGCGCACGACGCCCCGGCATCTCGGCGCGCGGGAGAAGCTCAGCTCGCTCAGGATCGACAGATCGTGAAACAGCATGATCGCATCGGCCTGTGGAAGGAACTTCTCGAGCTGAGATTCCTCCGTTGCGTGGGCCATCACGAGCTCGGCGAGGTCGCCGAGAACGGCCGATTCGATCGAGGTTTCATCGAGAAAATCGGCGATGAGTACGGTGAAGCGATTGGACATCAAGTTAGCCTTTGCGTCGCCTTCCTGCTCCATTCCTCGCGGGTTTGACCTCGAGGTCCGTGACGAGAAGGAGATCGACGAAGTTCAATGTATCGTCCGGTTGATAAACGCTGATGGTCCGACCGCTTGGCGCGGACATGATGAATTCGCGGTGCATCACGGGGATCGAACGCCCGTCCGCGAGATGCATGACGAACGGTTGGAACGGCTGGGCATCGTAGACATTGCGGAGTTGCTCGATCGTCATCGGAAGTTGGCTCCGGTCGCACAGACTGCGTGTTTTCTGAACTCCGATCCTACCACGAGCGGTGGATGCGATTCCACAAGCGCTCATGACGCACGAGCCACAGGCACCGGGTCACGGATTCAGTCGCGTTCGTCGCAGTTCGAGGACGATACGTCTGCTGGAAGATCGTGAGCTGGAGGGAATTCTTTTCGATACGCTTCGATGTCCCGAGCGACGCTGTTCTGGTACTCGGCGGTCTGACGTTCCGCACGTCGCGCTTCGACGGCCGCCCGCTGATCGGGCGTTAGCGCATCGAGATTTAGTCGCCGACGAATTCGGTCAGAGCGGGACGCGGATTCCTTGGCCATTGCTCACCCCTCTTGTGCTATCGCAGTCCCGAGGCGCCGTCAGGCGCCCCACTACACCGCATTGAAGCCCTCGCAGCTTACCAGAATCCGATCAGAGCCCAGAACCTCGACCATCGCGTCCCGCACTTCCCAGAGCTTCTCGAGACGGTTCCATTCGGCGAAGCCGGCGGCCGCGAGCAGGTCGGCAAAGCCGGTGCGCTTGGTGCGCAGACCGTGCTTTGATCCATCGCCGATCAGATAGTGGTCGAGGATGACGCGATCGCAGGCGCCGTCGAGACTGCGAGCGAATGCGCCTGCGTCTATCAAGGGCAGGAGGGGGCTGACGGTTGCCTGCGTCGGGATGCCGCGACGATGGAACCGCTCGAGCGTCGCGATCCGCCGCGATGGCAAGCTCGCGTGCCTGGGAAACCCTGGCGGCAGCTCATCCATGTCGGTTTCGACGGTGATCGAGACCCAGAGTTTGCATCGCTGCGAAACCGCTTCGATGATGTCGATATCGCGCTCGATCAGCGTGGCGTGGGTCTGGATGACGAGCACGTCGGGCGGGCGTTCGCGCATCTCGTGCAAGACCGAACGCGTGATCGCCTGGCTTTTCTCCTGGGGGATATACGGGTCGGTCACGCTGCTCATGAAGATCTTGAGTGGTCGCGGCTCACCGCGCCGCGGGCGTTTCAACCGGTCGTAATCCACGCGATAGGCCGATGAGGCATTTTTCTTGGCGCCGTAGAGCCGCCAGGGGCGCCCTTGGTGAGGTTCGCATCGTGCTGCGCGTAGCAGAACAGCCCGCAGATCGACCCGGCGAACGCGCAGCCGCTATACGGGTTCAAGGTGTGCGTGTAGCCAGGGCCCAGGAATCCCCGGGTCGGGCTCAGGATCGACGCGTTATCGATCATTTCCATGGACAAGGCTTCGCCAGGTGTCTAGCTCCGAAATCGTCGATGACTTATTGCATTGTATCGACACTGCACGCGGACCAACGACCTGGCGCGCACCATGCGCTGGCGATTTCGTTTAGAATGGAAGCCCATAATGACAGCTTCGTTCTTCCTACCGAATTCCAGGGAGAGATCGATACCGATGCCACGAATCAAGCAACTGCTCCGCGAGGGGAAGGTCGTCCGTTGTTTTGGCTTTGGGCAGCTTCTGGTTCCCAAGCTGGTGGCCATTCTGGGTGAGCATGGCGATTTCGACGCGCTCTGGATCGACTCGGAGCACGGCGGGTTGACCATGAAGGAGATCGAGCTGGCGACGATGGCCGCGCGCGGATACGGGATGGACCACTTCGTCAGGCTGGCGGCGACCGACTACGCGTCGGTGATGCGGCCGCTCGAAGCCGGCGCAGGGGGCTTGATGATCAGCATGGTGCGCAGCCCGGCCGAGGTTGAACAGGTCGTCCGCTGGGCCAAGTTCTGGCCCAGGGGTGAACGCGGATTGAACGGTGGCAATGCCGACGGACGGTTCGGCCTGATGCCGCTGGCGGAATACACCGCCCGGGCCAATGCCGAAACATTTCTGGGGATCCAGATCGAGACCGCCGGCGCGCTGGAATCCGTGGCTGAGATTGCAGCCATCCCCGATGTGGACTTGCTCTTTATCGGGCCTTCCGACCTGAGCCAAATTCTCGGTGTGACCGGGGAATTCGAACACCCGAAGTGCCTGAAGGCGATTGAATCGATCGCACTTGCCTGCCGGAGTTCGGGCAAGCCTTGGGGAATCTTCAGTCGCGGGCCGGAGTATGCCACTCGCATGCGCAGCATTGGCTGCCAGCTCTTTGTCTTGGGCGCAGACATCCACGCGATGCACGCCGGTATTCGCAACGTCAAGGAACGTTATGCAGCCTTCTTTGCGCCGGCGTGAATCAGCGCCCCTTTCATTTCAGGGGCGCTTCCGTCGGGATGAATTCCTTGCTTCGGTTCTGCTCGATTGCGGTCAAGACGCCGGTTGTGACGTGGCGGTAGAGAATGGGGCGGTATTCTTCGGCGACTTCGGCGGCGATCCATTTGCGGGCGGCGTCGGCGGAGCCGCGCTTGCCCTGAGAATGAGCGATTGCGCCGAGAGCGACGAGCCGCTCAGCCGGATCGGGATAGAGCACGATGCACTTGCGGGCGTCCTGGAAGCGTCCGCTGGCGATCAGGCTATCGACGACGAAGCCCGCGAGCACTCCGCGCAGGCCGTCTTGCTGCACGGTGGCAACAGCTTTGGCCGCCTCTTCGTATGCGGCGGTTGCACCATCGTTTTGATCGTCACGCGCCTGGGCTTCGGCCAGCAGCAGCATTGCCTCGGCCCGCGACTCGCCGTTGGCAATTCCCTTGGCGAGCTCGAAGCCCCGTGAATATTGCTGCGAGTCGGCGGCGAGCAAGGCGATGCGAGCCATCGCCCGATACTTCCAGATCAATCGGTCGATTTTCTTGGCGACATCGAACGACTCGATCAAGATGACATCGGCCGTCTGCCGGAAGTTCTCGTTGTCCGCTGCCTTTGTTGCGGCGGTCGCGGCGCGTCGCGGCGTTTCGCCAGCCAAGGGGCGGGCTTCTCCGGGCTTGGGGGCCGGCGGGGCCGGCGGGGCAGGTGGCGGGGGGTTTTGTGAGGGGCTGTTGGTCGGCGCCGGCTTGACGAACTCATTGGCGATGCTCGCGCTTCCGGAAGCCATGTTTTCGGCGACCTTGTACATCATCTCGTTGCGGTAAGTCGGGTTGCCGATGATCTGGGCGAGATAAAGGGCGCGCTTCCATTCGAGCCTTGCGGTGCGGATAAGGACGACCGGATCGTTGGCCCCTTTGGGGAGGGGATCAAGCTTGCTGTCGGCCTCGAGAGTCGGCGACTCGTTCAAGATCTGGCGGCCTTGCAGCAGCGTGGCGTCGGTGAGCAGCGTCATCGTTTCCACGATTTTCATCAATCGCTGGTCTCGCACCAGGGGGATTTTCACGTCGGACGTGGCCGTGATGGCTTCTTCGAGCAACTGGTGGGCCAGGAAGAGCTGCCGGCTCGCGATCGCGCCGCTGGCCAGTCGCTGGAGCGCCAGGCTGCGCTCCTCGGGCGTCACAATCATCCGGGCGTTCTTGAGCAGCTCGTTGGTGATATGGGTGGGGATCTTCTTGTCGAAGGCTGCTCCCCCCTGTTCGAGCTGGATGAACGGCAGCAGGTAAGGGTCGTTGGGAAAGGTGACGTCGACGCCAGGGCCGAAGCTGGTGATCGGCGCGCGCCGGCGCCCGCCTGCCGGATCCTGGATCGGGGGGCCGCGGAGGCCGTCGTCGTTCGATCCGGGGCCCACGCCGGAGAGCGAGCCCGATCGGTTGCGCTGGACGCCGGTTGAAAAACCGGATCCAGTTCCCGCTCCGCTGCCGGATGATAGTCCGGCCCCCGAGGTCATCTGGGCGCTCGCCGTGGATGCGAGCCCCAGCACGAGGCACGACGCCAGAGACGCAGGTTTCCGAAGTTTCCGATATGCGTGAGTCATGGCGGCTGATCCTTCGAGCTGCTGTGTTCAGGTCCTCGATCGAGAACTGAATCCCGGGCCACCTTGAGCGGACCCGCGCGGCGACCATGCTCGGGTCGCCGTTCCATCGAAAGATGCCTTGAGTTCGCTCCCAGGTCAAATCCCGGCCGCGGATCGCGGCTCAACTCGGGCGAAGATTCGTTTGGGGTTATCGATCAGGATGAGTTTGGCGAGCTCAAGCGCCCGTTGCACCGGCCAGCCCCGGCCCCGAACACATTCTTCCGCGAGCACCTCCGCCAGGATTCGCCGGTACATGTTGAACTTGGGGGCGATGAACTCCAGCTTGTATGCATCTGAATAATAACCCAGGAGCTTCGTTTTGGGCAAGGCTTGCAGGCGCGCCGCAAGTCGGCCGCGATGAACGCCGGCACATTCGAGTACCACCAGTGGCCCATGGGCAGCACGTTGGGGAAGATCCACGAGTACGCGACCAGCTCGCCGGCGGCATCCGGCGAGAGCGTGGAGACCGGAAAGCTGACAGCCGCGAAATGATTGAACAAGTCGCGGTAGTCGTAAAGGCTCACGCGACGATCAAAAAGGTCGCGACCCCCCGCGACGCCCTGGGGATAAACGTTGCGGATCGGGCCGATCATCAGGTCAAACGGCAGCCGAAACTCCGCGCAGAGCTCAGCCAGCGTCCAGAACACCGCGCAGCGCACCTCTTCGATTTCATCGCGCCTCAGCTCCATGCCGTGGATCGCCTTGCGGATCGGGGTCGCGGCTCGCCGGTGCGAAGCCGGCCGCGGTGCGAAATCCGGCGGCAAGCTCACCGCGCAGGCCCGTGCGCCGCGGGCCACGAATCGCTCGAAGAGCCGGCCCATCGCCCGGCGCAGGGTCACCGCATCGCCGATATCCATGTCGAGTGCCGTCTTGAGCCGGGCGATCGTCCGCGGCTCATGCAGCTTCAAGACCAGGTCGTCGGTCCGGAGGCAGGGGACGTAGGCTTGTGTGTCAAAGCCCTCGAGCGGGTCGTCAAAGTCGTTGGTCAGGAAAACGGCTTCAAGCCCGCTCGCTTTCCACACCTGGCGGTCCCAGTGCGGTCCGTCATTGCCGTGGTCGGCCTTCGCCAGGAGCTCGCCCAAGTTGTTGGGGGTGATCCGGTCGTGGGGGAACTGATGGAACGTCCGGGCGATTTCCAGGAGCCACGAATACTGGACGGTCGAATCGATGCGATCGAGGTATTCGACAATGCGGGCCGCTCGTTCGTCCTGGTCGAGCGCGGGCGAAACGGCTGCGGTGGGCATCCCGGCGGAGTGGGCCAGCTCGGTATAGTAGTGATAACCGAGGATCTCCTCGAAATGGTGCGCGGCCGGGCGGTGTGCGTCGATGTGGGTGTGGGGGTCGAAGATCGGCCACCGCGCCATCTCGGCGAAGAGCTCACCGGCGCAAGTCTCGAAGCTGCTTGAGTGGTTCATGATCAAAAGCCAGGGTCAGCGTGAAGAAAGGGCGAGGGCACTTGAATTGAAAAGCACGACCCGGGTTAGGCTAGCGGGGTGCGCGATCTCTCGCAAGAGTCAGTAAAGGAGCTTTGCCGCGATGAACGTGGTGGTGACGGGCGGGGCCACGATCGCGCCGATCGACGACGTGCGTCTCTTGACCAACGTCTCCTCGGGCCGCTTCGCCGCGGCAATCACGGAGGCGTGCTTGCAGCGCGGAGCACGGGTGTGGCACATTCACGCTCAGCAGGCCGAGCTGCCGTTCTTGCGATTTGCGCGGTTCGACCTCGATGCGCAGCGCGCCGAGCTCGAGCTCGAACGCCTGGTCGATCTCCAGAAGCGCTGGCTTGCCTGCCGCGATCGACTCAAGCGGTTTCGTCTGCGGGTCGGCAACGTGAGCGACTATGCCGCCACACTCCAGCGCGTGCTCCAGTCCAACCCGATCGACGTGGTGATTCTGCCGATGGCCGTGGCGGATTTTGAGCCCGAGCCGGAGACCGGAAAGATCAGCTCCGACCGCGAAACGCTGGTGGTGAACTGCCGGCGCACGCCCAAGGTGATCCGTCAGATTCGGGACTGGTCTCCATCGGTGTATCTGGTCGGTTTCAAGCTCCTGTCGCGCGTATCGGAGGATGAGCTGATCCGCACCGCGGCGAGCGCGTGCGTTACCAACCGCGCTGATCTCACCGTCGCCAATGACCTGGAGACCCTGCGCAGGCCGGCACACGATTCATCTCGTTCGACCAGGCCAACCAGCCGAGACGCTCGGACCGGGAGCGGACCTTGCGGATCGCCTGGTTGGCGCATCTTTGACTGGGCGGCCGAATCGCGGCCGGCGGGCCGTTTGGGGTCTGAGCCGGAAGGGCCCAGCCAATGAGCCAGCCCGCAGCCGCGATCGAGCCGGCACCGGCGGGCCCGGAAACTCCCGAGCCGGGCGAGCGCGTCTACTTCCCCGAGCTCGACGGCATGAGGTTCATCGCCTTCCTGCTCGTTTATCTCTTCCACCAGGGTGTTCCCTGGGCCTTGCTCACCAAAAGTTTCCAATCGCTGGCCGACACGGTCAACCTGTGTCTCGGCGGCGCCCACATTCCGTCGCGCTTCTTCTCTCGAACCGGTTTGGACATACCGTCACCTGGCGGCTGCAGGAGAACGGCGGATACGGAGTCCAGCTCTTTTTTATTCTGAGCGGCTATCTGATTGCGACGCTCTTGCTGCGCGAAGAGGCGCGCTACGGCCGCATTGCGCTACGCGCGTTCTGGATCCGGCGCATCCTGCGGATCTGGCCGCTCTATTACCTGATCGTCCTGATCGGTTTTTTTGTCCTGCCGCCGCTCGAGCCTTGGTTTTCGGCGCCCGGCTACGTGTCGATGCTGCGCATCCATCTGCTCCCCTTCACGCTGTTCGTGGGCAACTGGTCGATGGTCCTGATCAGTCCCATTCCGTCGGACAGTTTGAGTGTCCTATGGAGCGTGTGCGTCGAGGAGCAATTCTATCTGATCGTTCCGCTCTTGATCGCTCTGGTGCTTCCCCGGTTCCGAGTTCCACTGGTTGCCTTCCTGCTGGTGGGCTCGATTGCCGTGCGGGGGTGGAATGCATCGCGGACAGGGTCGCAGCTCGCGATCGTTTACAACACGTTCGCGCAGTTCGACACGCTTTGTTCGGGCGTGCTGCTGGCTCTCGTCATGGGCTGGAATCGCGACCGGCCGATCCTGGCGCGCTGGCTGCGCTACCTGCAATGGCCCATCTATGTTGCGACGGTGTGGCTTTTCAGCCAGCCGAAGTTGGGTCAAGGAAGCATGTGGCATCGCACGTGGGATTACGTCTGGGTGTGGATGTGCGGAGTGGGGCTCATCGTCGTGGCGGTCTGGGGCCGCGGTTGGCTGCGCTCGGCGCTTTCGTATTCACGAATCGTCTGGCTGGGCAAGATCAGCTACGGACTTTACATGTACCACGAGATCGCGATCTGGGTGCGAGCGCGGGTCATGTACAAGGTGCCGTGGTTTGCCAACAAGGACGAGCTCTTCGCAATCGGCACCTTTGCGCTGGTGATCGGGATGGCGGCGCTGTCGTATTATGCTTACGAGCGCCGATTCCTGGTCTGGAAGCGAGCGTGGACGCGGGTGCCGTCGCGGCCGGTGTAGCGGTCACGGTGTGGTGATCGGTGAGCGCGGGACGTAGATTCTCGACTGGTCGCGGTACTCCCCCATGGCGATTCCGAACAAAAGCTCGGCGACGTCGGCGGCCACTCGCCGCGCGTAATCCGGGCTTCGCTCGAACCTCACTTTTTTCGACAGCGTCAGGACCGGGAGCGTCCGTTCTGCCATGAGTCCGTCAGTGTCGTGCGAAGCGAGTCCAGGCCGCCGTTCGGTACAGGATCTGGCGAGGTCGATATATCCTTGGCCGAAGTGTGCTCACGCTCGGCAAGCCAGTTCTTGAATCGCACGAAGTCCGCGTGCGTTCTTTTGGCCCGCTCGATTACTTCGGGTGGATTTCCGAGGTCGATTTTCACCTCGATCTCGAGGTGTCTCACGAGCACAGTATCCGCATGTTTCAGCACGTACGCGCGTGCAGCCGCGACTTGCTCGGGAGTCAAGTCGTAGAGCTGGCAAATGTATGCCTCGGTCGCGGCCGGATCCAAGAAGTTGGGAAGAAGGTTGTAAACAGTGATTCGAGTGCCAACGATCTCAGGCCCGCGCCCGCGGTCGCGAATCAAGTCCGATTCCATTTGCACGCTCCTTTCGGCTGCATTGCTGTATTCCGTCTGGATTCATTATAGCCAGTTCCGGTTCACTACGAAGCGAACGCGATCACCTGCTTTCTGCGTGCCGTGCCGTCGTTGATCTCGCTCACGCACGCTGCCAGAGAATCTCGCGGTCGGTGCCGTCCCACGGGCGCAATGAGAGCTTGTCGTCGTAGAACTTGTACTTCCTCTCGAGAGTGTCGGGGTGGTTCCCAGGATGGACCTGGCCTTCGAGGAAGTGGCGAACAAGCGAGTTCTCCGTGTCCACCTCAAAGCGACCGAAGTAGGCCAGGTAGTTGCTGACCGGCGGTCTCTGGGTGTCATTCGCCCGATCGCGCCGGGCGATTTGCACGGCCATGACGCCTGACTCGGAATACATGATGTATCCGACGGCGTCCTGACCAAAGGGGTGGTGCGGCGTGCCGTCGGGTCCATACTCGACCGAGTGGACCAGCCGCCACGCTCCGATGAAAGACTTGCGGGGGTTGTCGGACATTTTGAGCCTTTCAAGGAATGGGGGCCTTGGGCATCGTCGAGACGCCCGGCCTCAGTTGAAAGTCGTAGTTCAGGCGGTAATGGTCGCCGTCATGCTCGAACTTGCCGACCATGTTGCCGCTGGCTGTGAAGACGACGTCGGTGCTCACCGTCTCGTCGCCGTCCACGAAGACCTGCGTGACCAGCGTCTCGTAGCCGGGTTCGGAGACGATGAAGTGGATGTGCGCAGGCCGGTAGGGACGCCGGTGCGCGATCCGCAGCAAGTCGCCGACTGGGCCGTCAGTCGGTACCGGGTAGGCTGTTGGCATCAGTGCTACGAGCTCGTATTGCGAGTACGCCTCGATCGCCCGCTGGGTGATCGAGTCGCCCGAATGACTTTGTGGCATGACATTGCTCCTCTTTGGCCTCCGGGACCAATGGACTTGTCAACGACGTCTCAAGTTTATCGATCATCGATCACGGAACCCTCGCTCACTTTTTTTTGGTGTTGCGCTGTTTTTCTCCTCGCCCCGAACGGGGCAGTCACAAGACAGCCCAGGGCAACGCCCTGGGGGACCACGCCAACAAAAAAGGGTATCGCCCTGAAAGGGCGAAACAAGCCGTCCGAACCGCATGGGTCAGGAATTCCGCGAGCGATCTCAGCATCGCGCGGCGTTCTCCGATTGTGCCGCCCTTACAGGGCTTGAATATGGTTTAAATTCGGGAACCCAGGGCGATGCCCTGGGCTGATTTGTTGTGCCCTTTCAGGGCAAGAACCAATGTGCGCGACATCAAGACTTACGGTGCGGGATGGTATGCTCGCCGGGACGAGTGCGGAACGTGTTACCAAAACGCCGAGCGATTGAACCGGCCCCGGAATTCGGTTCAATCCTGAAGCAACGCAGAGAGTTTCTTGGGCGCCACGAGCCGGTAAGAATCGCGCAGGAAGTCGGCCACGTCATCCCAGTCGACCACGCCGTCGAGCCAGATGCCGATCCAGCCGCTGGGGCCGACGTACGGTGGTACGAAGAAGCAGTCGGGCGCCGCGGCCACCATGGCGGCCTGGTCGCCCGGGGCCGCCTTTACCCAGGTGGCGTGCCGGCCTCGTCCATGATGGTTTGAGGCGCTGGCGTACATCGCAAAGATCTTGTTGCGCACCCGGAACGTCGGCTCGCCCCAGGCCTCGACCTCGTGGGCTTCGGGCAAGGCCAGGCAGAGTTTGCGCAGTCGTGGCAACGGGGATCTGGGCATCTGGAAACGCACACAACCGCGGTGAGATTGTCAGCCCTGGAATTTCGCGACCACGTCTTTCGGGAGCCTCGCGAGCAGCTCGGCGGGAAATGTATTCTTGCTAATTTTCTCGGGATACCACTGATTCCAGCCGCCCTCCGCAAAGCGGGCGCTACGGAAGCGAACCTCAATGAGATGCTCGGCACCGTCGTACGTCCACACTTCGTCGGCTGCTTTTGGATACACGAACCATTTCGAGTCTAACTTGAAGAGGGGCCGGATCGGGCCCTTGGTCTCGGCCCCTTGCCGGATCTTGCAGTGGATTTCTCCTTCTTTTTCGAGCAGCTCGATCGACAGCCGCCCGTCGAAGAACGGATACGTGCCAACTGTCGTGATGGCTTTCGCTGCCGGTCCCGCGGCTGCCGCCTCTTTCTTCTTCGTCTTCAGATGCGCATCGAACCAGTCCGCAATAATGGGGACGTCTGTTTGGAGGAGATCGCCCCAGCCATGCGAGGCGCCTTTCTTCACGACCAGCTTGGTTTCCACGCCGGCGGCCTTGAGCTTATCCAGGAAAATCTCGGCTTGCTGGATGGGAACCAGCAGGTCGGCGTCGCCGTGGATGATCAGGGTCGGGGGGTCGTCGGAGGAGACGTGATTGACCGGGCTGATCTGGCGGGCGAGCTCGATGATCCGGTTCTCGTCTTTGATGGACCGGAAGACCCTGGTTTGTGGATCCTGCTCCTGGAAATCGAACGGGGGCTTGAATCCCGAGAGGATTCCCCGGCCCACTGCATTCTCGCCCGGCTTGCCGTAGTTGAGGAAATCGGTCGGCGGAAAAAAGCAGCCGACGGCCTGGACGCGGCTCGAGGTCTGGTCGACGGGATCCCTCGCCTTCTTGTCCCCAAGATCGCCGGCGGTTCCCTGCATGAGCGAGAGATGCCCGCCCGCGGAGCCGCCCGTCACCCCGATGCGATCGGGATCAATCTGGTAGTCCTTGGCGTGATACCGGATGAACCGCACGGCTCGATTCATGTCCTGGGTGATCTCGGGAATCGTGAACCGGGGCTGACTGCCGTGCACGACGGCGAAGACCGTGTATCCGCGCTTGAGAAACTCGTCGATGGGCGGGGTGTTGATGCCTTCATGGGCAGAGAACCAGCCGCCGCTGACGATCCAGACGATCGCGGGACCGTGCTCGCTGTAGTTGGGATTGTCCCTGGGCGTGAAGACATCCATGGTCAGCGCCATGCCCCATTTTCGGCCGTAGACCACGTCGGTCTTGCGGTCGAATGCGGGGGGATCGGCCGCGAGAGCGGTCTGAGCGAGCGAACCGAATACAAGCATCCCCGTAATAAACCAGCGCAACATGTTGTGAGCTCCAGAAACCGGGGGCGAGCGGGCGTTACCCTTATCGCCCTTTGCACATGAGTCGAACGATCGGCGTCGTCGGGGGTGTGGGGCGGGATGACGATTCGTGCACGACCAGCCCGGATCCCTCCCGTACGAGGAAATCATCTTAGCCCAGCGGTCGCCCGCGATCCATGAATCTGTTTTCGTGAAGGATGGATGGGCAAGAGCGAGGAAGTCAGGGTTTCTACACTGAACAAGAGCGATCGTTCATGGCACTGATTTCACAGGTTATGGTGCCGCGCGAAGTCTGTCGATCCTCGGAAACAAGTCGAACGATTTGAGAAGGCGGTGTCCAGAAACGGTCCGGTATCGACGTCGAGCCGGCTCCCGATCTCGCTGACTTCAAACTTCCCAGCAATCTGCTGAAGCTGCTCGGTGCCGTCGATCTTCTGGACGCTGAACAGCCACACGCCAGGCACCCACAAAAAGCGGCTCGAAAAACTTCAGTGGAATCGACCGGTCGAAAACGCCGGCCAGGGCGACACCGCCGGGTCCGATCAGCAGGGTGGAGCAAGTTGGCGGCAGCGGCGGCCTCAGCCCGCTCGAAGCGTCCGTCATGAACGACCAGACGCCCGGGATCTGGACGCCCTATCGCAATCCGCTGTACTACTCGGAGAATTCCGCTTCACGAGCGGGAAATCACATCGACTCATCATGTTCACGTCAGGCCGGCCGCGGTTATCTGCCGCCAGCTTGTAACGCCGCTTGGCAGCGGCGATCTCTCGCACGAGAGCGTCAAGACCGCGAGCCCTGATGGTACGAATGCGCGGCTTGTGGCCCGAGCCGATTGTGAAAGCGAGCTTTTAACTCGACCAGCCAAGTTCGATGGCCAGATAGAGAATGGGCCCGTTCGCCGTGGTAGACTGTGCAGTGCGAGTCGCTGACCTGGTGGCGCTGCGTTCTGTAAATGGCAATCTACACACATGGAGCTTACCCACAGCGACTCACAAATTCACCCAACCCACCTGCATAGAATCTGACACCGTTGATCGCTGCGGAGTTTCAACCCATGGGCCAAAGCGTTACCGCGGAACCGCAGGGACGCGATCCCGGAAATGCAGCAGGTCCGCCGCACTCCAGGATCGTGACCTGGTCACGCGAGCCCGCAGGAAGATGGGCCGTGGTCGGGTTGGTCGGCGTGATCCTCGTGCTTCCCGCGTGGATGCTCATGGATCATCTCCGCGATTTCATCCTGCTCGTCGACGACTTCGACTACTTCGGCGCCGCAAGGGACTGGCCCACGACCCGGGCGCATCTGTTCGAGCCGCACAACACGCATGTCGTGCCGATCTTCCGGCTCTGGACATACGCAGCGATGACACTGGCTGGTCGGCTCCAGGGCCTGCCGGCGGTACTGGCAGTTTCTTCGTATCTATCGTTAGTCGCCGCGATGGTCAGTCTGGGCTATCTCGTGGTGCGAGATACGCGGCAGCCGGTAGCAGCCCTGGGGGCAATGGCTGCGCTTGGGATATCAACCGTGAGTCATCCCGCAGCGATCTGGTACTCAGCCAGTCAGGCCCTGTGGGCGGGTGCTGCGTGCGTCGTGACGGTCGCGCTGGCGCGAGGCTGGGGTGCAAAGGGCGGCGCTCTCAGACTCGCCGCGGTCGCACTCGGCGCGGCCGCAGCGCCAGCCATCTGGTCGGGCGGGCTTGCCGCCGGCCCGGCGGCGATAGCGTACCTCCTCGCGAGCAAAACACCGCGCCGTCGCTGGGCAGCCGTGCTGCTGCTCGCCGGCATCACGATGGCCGGCGCCTTGCTGATCACGGTATCCTCCGGACTGCACCTCCAGATGACTGCGAACTTCTGGGAGCAACATTCGGACCTCTGGCCGCGCCCGGTAGAGGCCGTCCTGCACACGGCCCAGGCATTGGTTGAGGCATGTTTCTTCGCCAACCTCGGCGTGGATGCCACCACGACGCCGGGGCAGGCCATCGCGCTGACTCGTCGCGCTGGCCGCAGTGCATTCCTGGTCCCTGGGCGGACCGGGTCGGATCAGCCCCCTCGAGGCAGTGGGCGCGACGATCGCTCTTGCCTGCTGCCTGATGGAATACACTTTGCGCGGCGACGTGCAGTACAGCAGACTACGGTCGGTGGCCTGGTATCACGCAATCCCCCAGGTCGGCGTTGTGCTGTTCCTTGCGGGTTGGTTCGCCGCGCGTACGCGCCGTCGGATTTGGGCGGTTCACACGCGGTCAAGCCGCCGGTATCCTCAGCTTCGTTGTGGTCTTCTACGCGGTCCATGCGCCGCGCGAGCAGCTTCAGATCGTCTCGTTCAGCGCCCCCGTTTGCCCCGAACGAAGCGGCGGTCTTCCTGACGTCCGAGCTCCGCCTGAGCAGGGCCCTCTACTACAAGGACGAGCTCCATCAGCGGCAGGTCCGCGCGCTCGCGCGCCTGGACCGGCTCGACCGAATACTCGCCCGTGCGGGCGTCAGCCCGGAGCTGCTGCGCGACACCCTCGGTCGGGTGCTGATCCCGGGGATTTCGAAAGACCAGCGTCGTACAGACGCTTTCACCCTGCTGGTCCGGCGGCCACGGAACGAAAGCCGACGCGATGCCCTGTCGGCCCATCGCTCCGAGATCATGGACTTGCTGCAACCCGAGCCCGAGCCGGTGCCTTTCTGGCTGGATCCGGATGACCCACTGGCGCGGGCCGTCCGCGACGTCTCGAAGCAACCCGCCGAGAAGCCGGGGTCGCGATGACGGCGCGAGCCGATTGCCGGTTGACAAAATAGACAAGACAGGCACTTTGATCGGCGATGAAGAAAAGGACAGGCATTGTGCAGCAGGCATGAGCCGGCAGTTATGGATAAACACCTGCACCTCTTGGTGCGCCTCGACCCCGATCTGGCCAACGACTGGTCAGACCAGGAAGTCGTCCAGCGCTGGGGACGGCTCTTCCCACCCGGTGACAAGTCGCGCGAGCCGCTCCCGGTTACCGAGGCATGGGTCGAATGGCGCTTGCAAGACCCTCATTGGGTCGCCACCGCCCGCGAGCGATTGCAAAGCCTGAGCTGGTTCGTCGCTGCCTGAAGGAATGCTCGAGGGCTTCTCACCCGGCAACTACGTAGTCCTCGTCGAATACACCGGCCGTCTGTTCCGCGACAGCAAGGCCGTCATCTCGCCGAGCTATCCGGCGCCCACCACGACGATTACGAATGAGCCTGGGACCTTGCCCCTTCGACCGGCGACCGTCTCCGAGGCCGGATCAATCGAGGTCCCGACGTTGGTGCCGTGGTTGAAGTGATCACGCGCTTGCTCGACCGGTCGTACAGGATCGCGTCGGGCACGCCGTGGGCCTTGATCTTGCTGATTGGCTTCAGCGTCTTGAGGTCGAAGGCAGTCGCTCTGAGCCTCGATTGTTAAGCAATGTTTGAACAGAATTCTGGATCAGCATCGTGACGTTTGACGCTAATTCATTAGTAGTGCGGAGTGATGTTACGCTGGCGGGAAAAACGCCGCTTCCGGTCGCTTTCGAAGCGTGATTGCTTCAGAGATTTTAACACTCCCGATCTTCGATCGTTTCGTAAAGATATGTTAGCAAGAATGTAGGTTCGAGTCGAGCCGAAGAGCTCTCCGAGGGAGTTCTTCATGGTGCCGGGAGAGATACGTATGCAGAACTGGTCGCCGATCTTCGCCTATTTCGGTCCGGAGCTTCAGTTTCCGGTCCTGTCGATGCTGGGTGCCATGTCGGGTTTACTGATGCTCGTCGGTGGGGTGCCTTTGCGTCGGATCAAACGATGGGTAAACGACCGGAAGGGGCGTGAGCCGGCTCGCTGAGACAGGAGGTGGCCGGAGAGATTGAGATGGAGCGCATGAGCCATTGTGATGCCGGCGAGAGCGAGCGCGGCAGCTTGGAGCCGCGGTGTTGCCGGATGCTCGGGCGGTGGTGGCCGTTGTCGATTGCGCTCTGGTTCGGTCTGGTCGCGGGTTTGGTCGAGCTTCTGATTCTTGTGATTCGGGTCGAGCTGCTTGAGAAGGGGTTCTTTCTCCGGAGCCGGCATTTTCTCTGGATGGTCCCGCTCTCCGACGTGGTGATCTTCGGGGTGGTGGGATTGTTGATGATCTTGCCCTGGCCGCGGGTCGGGCGGCTTCCGATTCGCATCGGGATCGGGGTTCTCGTTTTCCTGGGCTTGATGAGTCAGCTCTTGCAGTTCCGCGGGTTCAATTTCGTGTCTTGCGCCCTCTTCTCGGCGGGCGTGGCCTTTCACGCATCACGGTGGCTCGCGTCGAATCTGCGAGGGCTTGCCACGGTGATCCGGCGGTCGGGGCCTCCCCTGGCAATCACGCTGGCCGGGGTTGTTGCGCTGGCCGTAATTGGAAATGGCGTCGGTCGAGCAGGCGCTTCGGGCAGCCGGACGATGGCGGGGCAGGGCGCACCGAATGTCCTGTTGATTGTGATGGACACCGTTCGGGCCGATCACCTGAGCCTGTACGGATACCGCCGCGAGACGTCGCCGAGCCTGACACGGCTCGCTGCGCGCGGCGTTCGATTCGACCTCGCTCGTGCGCCGGCGCCCTGGACGCTTCCGTCGCACGCGAGCATGTTCACGGGTCGCTGGCCGCATGAGCTTGGCGTCGAGCGGCTCGGCTGGCTGGACGACCGCCGTGAGACGCTTGCGGAGCACTTGCGGTCGCGGGGCTACGACACCGCCGGCTTCGTGGCCAATACGTTTTTCTGCGGGCATGAATCGGGCCTGGCTCGCGGCTTCGATACATATCAGGACTATCCGATCGGACCGGCGGAGGTTTTGCGCTCGTCGAGCCTGGGGTGGCTACTCGCTCAAACTGCAAGCCGCTGCGGCGGTGAGCTTGCGCGGATTTTCGGGGCTGATCCCGGCGCAGGGATCACTCTCGAGTTCGCTCGCAAGGAAGCGAGCATGGTCAGCGGCGAGTTCCTGAGCTGGCTTGACCGGAAGCGATCGCGGCCGTTCTTCGCGTTTCTCAATTACTTCGACGCCCACGATCCCTATCTACCGCCCCGAGGTAGTCCGAATGTGCTGGAATCCGCTGCGAAGTCGCGTGCGGACTACGAGATGCTGCGCGACTGGCAAAAACTGAAGAAAGATGAGCTTAGCGAGGCCAAGCGCACGCTCGCCCTCTCGGCCTATGACGAATGCATCGCGGCGCTGGACCGCGAGCTGGGCAGGCTTTTCGATGCGCTCGAGCGCCGGGGCATTCTCGATGATACGCTGCTCATTGTGACCGCCGACCACGGCGAGCAATTCGGCGAGCACGGAAACTTCGGGCATGGATTCAGCGTCTATCAAGCGGAAGTCCATGTTCCGCTCGTGATCCACTTTCCCCGCAAGGTTCCCGAGGGGCAGGTTGTGCGTGAAGCCGTCAGCCTGCGCGACCTGCCTTCGACCGTATTGGAATTGGCCGGTCTCGACGGTTCCTCTCCATTTCCGGGCAAGTCACTCTCCGCGTGCTGGCGCGAGCTCGAGACAGCGTGCTCGCGCAGGGCATCCCCGCCGTTTTCCGAGCTTGCAGCGCCGATCGACTCGGCGAGCTCCAAACCCGTTTCCTTTGAATTCAGGGGCTCGATGCAGTCCGTCGTCGCTGGCCGACACGTCTTGATTCGCCACGCCGGAGGAGCCGAAGAGCTGTACGATCTACGCACCGACCCCGCGGAGCGATCGAACCAGATCGATTCCGCGAAACCCGACGTGATCGAGCGCCTTCGCAGCCTGCTCAACGAGAATCCGACGTCAGGACGTCCTCGATCGCCTGGTGGTTCATCTTAATAAAGCGCTTCTGCGCTTAAAAACGAAAGCCAAGGGCAAACACCGGCCGATAACTGGCGATGTGGCCGAGTCGGAGAGGGGCGGTGGGCGATGGTGATTTGATCGGGGGCGGAAAAGCCATGGTGGCTGATTCGGCGAATGTCACAGAGGGTGGCGCTCGGGAAAAGGGCGACGCCGAGAGCGCCGTCGAGATGCTGTTGAGGGTGGCCGGGAGCGCTGATTATTTTCGGTCGAGCGATGGCGGGGTTCACGCTCGGGTGCCGGTGGGGAACCGGCACGAGACATACCGGTTGAAATCGCTGGAGTTCACCGACTGGCTGATCGAGAGCTACCGCCGTGAACGGCTCGATCTGCCGCCATCGGTTGCGGTGGCGCGCGTTGTCAGGGCGGTTGAGGCTCGAGCGCGGTTGGATGGCGGCACGCGGTTGTCTCATGTGCGGGTGGGGCGTGGGGTCGACGGTGACGGCGGCGAGAGGGAGAGTTATATCGACCTGGGCGATTCCAGCGGCCAAGCGGTGAGGATCTGCGCGCGGGAATGGTCGGTGGTGGATCGACCGCCGGTGCATTTTCGGCGGCCGGCGGGGCTGTTATCGCTGCCATTCCCGACGCGGGGGGGCTCGATCGAGCTGCTGCGGCGCTGATGTCAACCTGAGCGAGCCGGAGTTTCGACTCTTGGTCGGTTGGATGGCGGCTGCGCTCTTGCCGGAGGGACCGTACCCCGTTCTCGTGGTTCATGGGGAGCAGGGATCGGCCAAGAGCACGCTGGCGAAGGTGATCGGGCAGTTGATCGACCCGCAGGCTGCGGCGGTGCTGGCGGAGCCGCGGAGCATGCGTGACCTGATGGTCACCGCGGCCAACGGATGGCTGCTGGTTTATGACAATCTGAGCGCGATTCCGACGTGGTTCTCGGATGGTCTGTGCCGGCTGGCAACGGGCGGGGGCCTGGCGGGGCGGGCCCTCTGGTCGAACGACGAGCGAAACGTGCTGCAAGCCCGCCAGCCGACGGTGTTGAACGGCATCGACGAATTCGTACGCCGGCAGGATCTGGCGGACCGGTGTCTCTTCTTGTATTTGCCGCCGATTGCGGGCGTCAACCGGCGAGTCGAGGGCGAGCTCTGGCGTGAGTTTCGAGCCGATGCGCCGGCGATTCTGGGAGGACTGCTGGACGCGATCGTCGGCGGCCTGGCGGCGCTTCCGTCGGTGCGGCCAGAGGAGTTGCCGCGGATGGCGGATTTTGCCTGCCTGGGGGAGGCGGTCGGGCGCGGGCTGGGCTGGCCGGACGGGACTTTTCTCGGGGCCTACAGCGAAAACCGCCGGGCTTCGACGGTCACGTCGCTCGAAGATTCGCTGATTGCCGCCTTACTGTTTGACAAGGCGGAATGGGGCGACCTTGAGAACTGGACGTGCTCCGCGAGCGAGATGCTGCGCGAGCTCGGCGCAAGAGTCACACCGAAAGTCAGGGCATCGGTCCGCTGGCCGAAGTCGCCGCGCTCGCTGGCCGATGAGCTGCGGCGGATTGGCCCGCAGCTTCGGATGCGCGGGATATCTGTGATATTCAAGCGAACGGCTGAGAATCGCTTGATCACGATTGATGCGGCCCTAGGGGCAGATTTTTCGAAGGTGCCCGGACGAAGTTGAGCGGGAGGGGTTTTTTGCGGGCACTTGGATCACGCAAAGGGAGCGAGAAGATGACGAGCCGTGGCGAGCAAGCGGGCTCGATCGAGGAGCCTTGGCTTCCGGCCATGAGGGCGCTCTTCGCGGAGGACATGAAGAGAAGGTTCGAGATCTGGCCGAGGACGCAGCCGGGCCGGCCTGACTTGAGTTTCGGCGGCGAAGTGCTGCGCGATCTGCTCCGGGCGAAGGAGTTCCCGGCGATCTGGAAGCGGGTCGAGGATTGGGATCGTCGCGGCCAGCCGTGCGAGCAGGCAGACGATATCTTCACCCACTTGATTGTTCACGAGGTCCGGCGCCTTGAATCCGTGAAGTCCGATCGGGATATTTTCTTCACGGCATATCAGTACGATGTGGCTGAGCGTGAAGAGCTCGCGGCCAAGTCAATCGGGCAGAAGTTGCTGAAAGCCGGCGAGTGTGATTGTAGCTCGAGCGACGGCGATGCATCGGATGGAGGCGAACGCGGTAGGGGCTCGAGGGCGGGCGACGGGACGTACTGCCCGGGGGCTCTGGTGGAACATCTGGAGTCGAGTGCTGCCGGATGCCGGTGGCTGCTCGAGCAGTGGGCCGACGTTCGCGAAGGCCTCGGCGAGCCGGATTTATGGTGGATTCACTCGGACAGCTTCCGGGTGATCCGGCTTTTGGGGAAGTGCCCGCGTGAGGCGCTTGAAGGCACTCAGGTCGCCGACGTGTTCCTGGCGAGCCATGCGATGGATCGCCGCGGCAGGAACCCGTTCTCGGCACTTCGGGGTACAGCGAGCCTTGACGAAGTGAATGACTTGCTGCGGCGGCTGGGCCCGCGCGTGAAATCGACGGTCGATGACAGTGACGAGGAGGAGGGGCGTCAGACGCTGCTTGCGATCGTGGAGCAAGCGATGAGCCGGCTCCAGGCGAAAGTCCGAGAGCACGAAGAACGTGCGAGCGGCGAAGAGGCGAGGATCGCGCTTTGGCGCGAGTTCGATGCCTCGCCGCGGGGGCAAGACGTCGAGCGATACGTGCGCGACGTTAAAGAACGCGTGAAACGCACGATCGTTATCATGCGAAAGTATGAGCCCGGGAAATGACGCGGATGACGCAGATGACAGGGGGGTGCATCTGCTATGCGCGTGGGAATCGTGGGGCGGGGTAGGGTGCGCGTACATCGTCATCTGAGCAGTCCTCACGACCCATGAAGTAACTACGCCTTCCTTAGCCCCGGCGACGAGTTTCGCGCCGATGCTTCACCTTGCCAATATCAGGGTTGCGAAGTCCGCCGGCATCGCCTATGGTGCTTCTTGTAACATTTAACGGCAGCTTGACTTACGGCTACGAACGGTCGAACGGCGCAAATACATGAGCCACACCGATTTCAATCATCTCCTCGCGAGTATCAACTCCCTTTCGCCGGAGCAGGTGAAGCAGCTTCGCCATCAACTCGACAGCCAGATCGCCGGTTCGACGCAACCGCGTGCCCAGGCGCCCGGTGAACGAGCCAAACGCACCAAGGCCACCAGGCCAGCAGCCAGGAAACCGCTCACCGAGGCGGAATTCAATCAGCACCTTCTTAGCATCGGCCTGGTTACCTCGTTTCCCGATCCCGCCTTGGACATCGACGACGACGATCCCGATGATGCGCCGGTCACCATCAAGGGAGAACCATTGTCGGAAACGATCATCCGTGAACGACGGTAATTCCTCTTCCACCAGGTATCAGTCGTCGTGACGGATTCTTGTAAAAACCCGACCCAACGCGACTCGCGCCTCCCGCCGTCTGCAGGCTGTTCTCATCCCTTTCGCTCCAACGCATTTGTGGTGTCTGCCCGCCGGGCATAGTACGCTGTCGACATGAATCTGCGAGCCATATGCTCACACCTTCTGGCGGCCGCCCAGCGTCTGACCACCCGTTTCCGTCCGGCAATGACCGGCACGCCTCCATCTGCCCGCCAGGTTCCCGCCCATCCGGAACTGCATGCACTCGACTTCGCCGAGCGGTACGCCGAACTGTTGGATTACCACGCCGCCCAGACCATGATTGCCTTGGGCATCCCGCGAGATCAGATCGGCGCAGCGCCCCTCTGCTTCGCATACGGCATGCTACGTTCCATTGGCGCGAGCGCACCGGCGGCGGAGTATCACCAGAAGGACGCTTGACGCTCGACAGCGGGATTATGAACACCGATCTATTGAACAAAGATTATGGCGAAGCTGTCGCGATAATCTGGCGGAAGCTGCGTTTGAGGGCCCGCATGGAAGCGATCACCGCGCATGAGTTGGCCGAATATGAATCCGGAAGTCACGTTGAAGCGCTGAGAGTGGCTGCTCAGACTCGATTGCCCGTCTGCGCGGAAGCGCGAGAATTGCTGCGAGCTATGGAGAAGGGATGGAAATTGAGGTAGGCCCCGGGCACCAGGAATTGACCCAATTAATCCCATGGCTTCGAACGACGCCATGGGAGTTGGAGTTGGAGTCGAGCCCTTCCTGCGTCGTCTTCCACACAGACACGGTAGCCATCACATCGCCGCCAGAGCGAGCGCGTAATCCACTCCCTCCTGCGTCATTCGGTAGGCCGATTCCCGTCCATGTGCAAACGTGTGCAGCGGAATCATAAGCCCAGCACGCGCGAGTTCCCGGTAGCATTCGCGGTTCTCGTCATTCACCAGGATTTGCTTTCCGCTCACGTTTTGCCTCAGCAGGTCAAGGGCGAGTTTGGATAGCGTAACAGTTTCCATGATTCGCTCCTTATGCGGCCCACCGGCCACGTTTACGCGCCGGTCTCCCGACTCCCAGGGGCGGCACCGCCGGCGTTTCGATAGCACGCACGGCTTAAAAATCCTTCGAATGAAACCCGGAGCGCAATAGTACCCGCCAATTCAATTCCGGAGAACGCCATCCAGGGGCCTCGAGGGGGTCGGCCTACTTTGTCCCGGGGGGCAGGGTCGCCCCAGGGATTGCTTCTTGGGTCTCATCACCCGCCACTCGCCACCCCAAATCCGATCCTCGAACCTGTCGTCTCAATCGCCGAAAGCTGGTGGGCGCGGCTTGAGAAACTGAGCAAGCGTCACCTCATGGGCCGATTTTGTCCAGTCAGCCGCGCGGTTGCGCGAGATCGTCGGTTGATCAAAGCAGAAGAGGAGCCGGGGCGTCAAACGTTGCTTGCGATCGTGGAGCAAGCGATGGCCGGGCTGCGGGCACGAGCCAAAGAGCACGAAGAAAGTGCGAGCGGCGATGAGGCGAGGATTGAGCGCTCGCGCGCGTTTGATGCTTCGCCGCGGGGGCAGGACGTCGAGCGATTTACGCGCGACGTTAAAGAACGCGTCAAACGCACAATTGCTATAATGCGAAAGTATCAGCGCGGGAAATGACGCGGATGACGCAGATGACAGGGGGGTGCATCTGCTATGCGCGTGGTTCGCGGGGCGGGGTAAGCTGCGCGTGCATCTTCGCCTGAAAGAGCGCGTCGAACGCACGATCGCTACAATGCGAAAGTTTGGGGGCGGGAAATGACGCGGATGACGCAGATGACAGGGGGCTGCATCTGCTATGCGCGTTGGATTCGGGGGGGCGGGTTGAGGTCGGACCATTGCGATTCGCTCACGCTCGCTAGACAATAGAAGGGAGAAACGGCGGCTCGAAGCGATCGCGATGACCACGAGACTGGCTCTTGTCGAGGACGATGCGACGGCTGTGCCACGCCAGCCGAGTCGAAAGGTTGTGGCCTGTATGCCCGCAAAGCGCCGCATCTTCGTGAGCGCCACAACGCGTGACCTGGCGAGCTATCGTGAGCTCGCCAGCAGGTCGTTGCGCCTGCGCGGTTACGAAGTGGTCGTGCAGAGCGAGTTGCAGCTCACTTATCTCCAGATCCACGAGAAGCTCAAGCAGCTCATCGACGGTTGCGATGCGGTGGTCTGTCTCATCGGCTTTGCGTACGGCGCGGAGCCATCCCAGCGGCCGCCCGAGCAGCCCCGCCGCTCCTACACGCAGTGGGAATACCACCTCGCCCGCGAGCTCGATAAGCCCGCTTACCTTCTCATCGCCGACGAGAACACGCCGTTCGACCAGGCAAAACCGAACGTCGCGCCCGAAAGCGAAGAGCTGCGCCAGCTCCACCTCATTTATCGCTCCGAGGTCGCCCGCGATCGAGATTGGCGCTCATTCAACAGCCCCGACCAGCTCCGTGCCGAGCTGGCCGAGCTGCGCTTCCCCTGGGAGAAACCCCTCGCCCCCCACCAGCCCAACAATCTCCCGCTCGCCTCGATCGGCAAGCTCTTCAAAGGACGGGACTCGTTCCTCGACGATTTGCGCAAGAGGCTCGGCGTCTGCGGGGCCCCAGCCGCCGCGATCGTGAACCGCCTGGCTGTTCACGGCTTGGGGGGTGTCGGCAAGTCCCGTGCTGCAATCGAGTATGCCTGGCGCAATGCCGCCGACTACACCGCTCTGCTCTTCGTCTCGGCCCCGTCCCAATCCGAGCTCCGGTCAAACCTGGCCAATCTCGTGGGTGTATTGGGGATGACCGGCGGCGAGACATCGGTCGAAAATCAATTAGCCGAGGTCCTCGACTGGCTCGATGCCCATCCCGGCTGGCTGCTGATCATCGACAATGTGGACACCGAAGAGGCGGCCGGCGCCGTCGAGGACTTGCTGACCAAACTCCGGTCGGGCCACATTTTGATCACGTCTCGAATCGGGAACTGGGGCGCCGGCGTCGAGCCGCTCGATCTGGACGTCTTGGCCCCGGCCGAGGCCGTGGCCTTCCTCTTCGAGCGCACTCCGCATCGTCGGAAGACGAAGGATGACGCGACCATCGCGGCCACGCTCGCCCGCGAGTTGGACGGCCTGGCCCTGATGCTGGAGCAAGCGGGCGCCAACATCGACAAGCTGCGGCTGTCATTCGCCGAGTATTTGGACCAATGGAAGGCAAAGCGCCCGGAAGTGCTCCGCTGGCACGACCAGCGCCTGATGAAGTATCCCGCCAGCGTAGCCGTCACCTGGGAAACCACTTTCGCCCAGTTGAATGCCTCCCAACGGCGATTGCTCGACGTCCTCTCCTGGGTGGCCACCGACCCGATTCCGCTCTTCCTGTTCGATGCCAAGCCATTCGTCGAGGCCATTCCGGACACCCGCACGGCCCTCGCCGCCCTGGACGGCTACTCGCTGGCTCGCTTTGACGCCTCGGGCAACGCGGTCGTGCTCCATCGGCTCGTGCAAGAGATCACCCGCGGCCGCATACCCAACGCCGACCGAACCAGTACGGTCCAGCTCGCCCTCGACGCAGTAAACGATGTCGCCGTGGGCAATCCTCAGGATGTCCGTACATGGCCAACCTGGCAACCTCTCGCAGCCCACGCCGAGGCCGTGAGCCGGTACGCAGATATCGCAGGCCTCGCCAACCCCACCGCGCCGCTCATGTATCGGCTTGGTCTCTACTGGCACAATCGCGGAGCATTCCGTGAGGCCGAACCGTTAATACGTCGTGCGCTGTCGATCTTCGAGGCAAGCTATGGTCCGGACGATCCGCTCGTTGCCGTCGGGCTCATCGGCCTCGCGTATCTGCTCCAGGCCACCAATCGCCTGACCGAGGCCGAGCCGCTGATGCGTCGTGCGCTGTCGATCGACGAGGCAAGCTATGGTCCGGACCACCACGAAGTGGCCATAGACCTCAACAACCTGGCGCAATTGCTGAACGCCACAAACCGCCTGTCCGAGGCCGAGCCGCTCGCAAGCCGGGTTGTAGAAATCTTCGAGACATCGCTCGGCCGCGATCATCCCAACGTGGCGGTCGCACTGAACAACCTGGCGCAATTGCTGAAAGCCACCAATCGCCTGCCCGAGGCCGAGCCGCTGATGTGTCGCGCTCTCTCGATCGACGAGGCAAGTTATGGCCCGGAGCACCCCAATGTGGCCACCCGGCTTAACAACCTGGCGACGTTGCTGCAAGCCACCAACCGCCTGTCCGAGGCCGAGCCACTGATGCGTCGCGCGCTGTCGATCGACGAGGCAAGCTATGGCTCGGACCACCCCGAAGTGGCCACAGTCCTCAACAACCTGGCTTCATTGCTTCAAGCCACCAACCGCCAGTCCGAGGCCGAACCGCTCTACCGCCGTGCCGTACAGACCCTGACCGATTTCACGCAGAAAACCCGCCACGAACACCCAAAACTTCAAGTTGCCATCAACAATTACCGCACCTTCTTGCATGCGCAAGGAAAGACACCCGAACAAATTGAGCAAGCCTTGCGCAGCCTGACGAACCGCGAATGAGTAAGCGGATCAATTCAGCGGACGCTTTGCCTTGAATCTGGGACAGCCGCCCTCGGCTGTCCGGGCTGATGACAGCCGAGGGCGGCTGTCCTACAGAAGAAAAATGGATCAGCTCATTCCTTGATGAGGAATCGCTCTCGGCCAGCCGCGCCGACGTCGATCTGAACCCAGTCGCCGCCGGCATCGTCCATTGCCCCCCCACCCCCGAGACCAACCATGGCAAATTGCTCACGCCGGCGTACCTCCCTGGGCCTGTCTGGCTGACTCTTCGACGTCTTGCTTCTTGATGCGGCCTACCGCGAATTGTCCGTCGTTCAAGATCGCCGCCGCGAGGTCGACAGCGATCTCATTCGTAATCCCCTTGGCCTCCCGGTGTCGCTCGGACAACTGCTGCCCGAGCTCTGGGTCGGGGGCGGCGATGACATTCAATGGGAAACTGCCGAAGAGATCGGCTGGAACCAGGACGTAATCGACGTGCTCAGACTGTCCCAAAGTCAACGTTCTGTGAACACCGAACAGGGTGGCAATTCGCTTGCCGTCATCCTCATCAGCGACCTCGAACAGCGAGAGGCCATCCTCGCCCGGCCGGAGGGTCAAGTCCTTCGCAGCCTCGGTGACGTGGAGAGGGTCGTCAGCGCGGCGGCTCTCCCAGCGATTCTTTCGGCCACACCGCAGGAGCCACATCGCTCAAGCCCGTCCTATTTCACCGCGCTCGCGGCGACCATTTCCTGGATCGCATGGCGAACATCAGCATCCGGCTCCGCATTGAGCAGTTCCCCTAGCAGGGCGACTGCCCGCTCCCCGGGCAGCAGCCGAGCCGCGCGGGCCGCCCACTCGCGCTGTCCGGGGTCGTCCCCGCGTAGGAACCTCCCCAGCAGCAGTTCCAACCGCACCACCAACGGCGGTGATGCTGCATTTCCTCGCTGACCTAGCCAGCCGAGCGCCTTGAGGAGGGCCTCAGCCTGATCGCGAGAAGGCTGACGCTCCAGCTCATCAAGAACTGGGGGAATTGCTGTGTCCCCGATCTGCGCCAGAATGCTCGCGACACCGTCGAGGAGGTCGATGTGCCCCTCCGGACGTAGGCGGCTCACCAACCACTTGAGCCCCTGATCCCCCTGGGCCCGCCAGAATTGGCACACCAGCGTCCTCGCCTCGGCCGTTGCGTTCGGCCCCTTCCACCAGCCGATCCGTTGGTACATCGCTTCCAAGCTGTCTTCGCAACTACCAGCCGCCTGCGCGCGAATGACGTCCGCGGCCGTGACGTCGTCCCGGTCCAGTCCGAGCAGGGCATTGGTCCGATCGATCGTTTTCTCATTCATGGCGTTGGCTCAACTCGCCCGCTCGGGACTTGAATCCAAAACCTCTTGCAGGCGATGCAAGCGGAGAAATCGCCGCAAGTCGGTGACTTCCAACGAATCCCGGCGGTTATCCAATACCACAGTTAGCAGAATTGATGAGGATTTACAACGTTGGTGACGAACTTCAAAGCCGCGACGGACACCCAAACCTTCAACCCGTCATCAACAATTACCGTGCCTTCCTCGACCAGCAAGGAAAGACCGCGGAACAAATCGATCAAGCCCCAAGTGGTCCGTATCGCAAATAACGTCGTGGTAAGCCTGGTCTTTGACGTTAGGCAGGATTCCGGGGACACCATGGGGTTCCGGGGACGCCATTCTTCGTCCCTGCTCTGCCACAGCCCGCCCACGCCATCTCGTCCGCTTCGTTTGTGTGAGCTGTGATCGCGCCCACGAACAATTCCGTGCCTCGCTTCGGTCATGATGATCAACTTCGCGGAATAGGGTACAATGAATTGTGGCCGCTTCAAACTGAAAGGCGACCATGACAATGCTGGATTTTGAGCCCCTGAATGTCGCTGTTCCGTTGTGGGAAGACCCTCCAGGCGTAATCCACGTCGGAAAGAGCAGGGTACTTCTCGAATTGATCCTTAACGCTTTCAAGCGGGGCGAGAGTCCGGAGGGCATCCTCCGGTCCTATCGGACGCTGCAACTGGCCGACGTATACGCGGTCATCAGCCGATACCTGGCCGATCCCGCCCCGTTCGACGAGTACCTCCGCCGATGCGACCAGGACGCTGAAGCCCTTCGTCGCAAAATCGAGTCGTCGCAGCCACCCCGCCCGAGCAAGGAAGAGCTCCTCGCCCGCGCCCGGGCAAAGGGATTGATCCCTTGATCGCGTTCCTGTTTGCTTTCCGCATCCCAAACCAGTTAATGGAGCGAACCAACACTGCGCTGAGCGGCAGGCGTTCCACGGAATCCGGCTTTCGGCTACAATCTCCTCCATCAAGGAGGGTCGCCATGCCCGAGACGTTCGCCCTGTCCGAATCGGCCGTCGCCCTGCTGCGGTTCCGCGTCAAAGGCTACCGGATGAAGGTCACCGACCGCTCCCGGGAGGCGTTCCGCGAGCTGGCCACCGCCGGGATCATGGAGCCGGTGCCTGGCGCGGACGGCAACCCCGAAGGCGATTACCGCTTCACCGAGGGTGGTTGGGCGCGGCGGCAGGAACTGCTCATCGATGCGGAGGAACGGATCGAGCGGGAGCGTTACGAGCCGCCCGACGCGGGCAATCTGTCGGAGGCCGCAAGGGAGCTGTTGCGCCGTCGACTGGCTGGTGATCGCGAGGTGACCGACGCCAATCGGCCACTCTATCGCGAGCTGGTGGCGGCGCGGATCATGTATCCGGTCTCGACGTGGGTGGGTGGCTCGGAGTCGGTGTTCCGTTTCACACACGCAGGCTGGGAGCGTCGGGGCGAATCGAGTCTCCCGTCGGGCGTGTTGCCGCCTCCATCCGCCTCGTAAGGAATGAAGGCGGCGTGCCGGATACCGTGTTCTGGCTCGCCGACTCCGATTTTCAGCGGGTCAATGCCGAGTTCCATCATTCGGTGCTCGACATGATAGTTCAAAGGCTCGGCATACCGCTCGGCGAAATCCCTGGCGTGCGCCGCCGGATCGTGCCACATAGGCCGCTGGGATGGCGGCGTGCCGATCATGCTGGGCTTGCGGCGGAAGAAATCGGCAATGCGGCGGAAGGGGTACATGCCGTCAGCCTATCGCATCGGAGATCGTCGCGCAACCAAGTCGACGCACGGGTCGCTCCCGTTACGCCAGTGCGCCTTCGCCGACCGGCCACAACCCCAAAGTGTCAGGGGTTGCCGTTGGCACCATACTCGCCGTCCAAACACGGGCGGACTACCACCAGAGTCGGCGCCGAAACCACAGAGCGCCTGCATTTCATGTGCAAGCGCTCGCTCGGCTGATTTGATCGGTAATTTCCAAGGAATCCCGGCACTTGTCCAATCCTACAGTTAGCAGAATTGATGACGATTTACAACGTTGGTGACGAACTTGGTGACATTCGGGTGACGGGCACCGAACCATGGGAATCATGGGAAAGGGCGCCGGTTAGGCTCATCGCCCAACCAAGCCTGCCCTTGTCGTCATCGACACGGGGAAATGTCTCCGGTAAAACGATGAAGAGGGGCAAACACCATTCGAGAACAAGTGCAGGACGGAGACTCTCACGATGACGTCCGATCGCACAGACTACAGAATTCAAGAGCGCGCATCACTCAATCGGCGGGAGGCACTGGTGTCGACTCTGGGGGCGACCGCTCTGGCCGCCTGGCCGGGTGCTTCACCTGCTTCCACGACGAACAAAAAAGAGCCCGTCGCCGCCGACCCTCTCAAAGCCTCGCCCAAGAGCTACCGCATGAAGAAATCGATCAATCTCTGGGCGTTTCCCTTTCCCAGCCGGATGAGCCTTCGCGAATGTTTGCAGCTCGCCAAGGGCGCCGGGTTCGAGGGGATCGAGCTCAACTACGATTTGGAATCCGAGCTATCGCCGAAGTCGGGGGCGCCCGAGTTTCAAGCCATCCGCAAGATGGCCGAGGAGATCGGCATCGCGATCAGTGGTCTGTGCTCGTTCCTGTACTGGCCGTTTTCGCTCACCGACAATGACGCCGCACGCCGCGGCCGGGCGCTCGAGCTGGCATCGCTCATGCTCGATGCCGCTCACGATCTGGGAACGGAGAACCTGCTGACCATCGCCGGCTCAACCTACATTCCGTGGCTGCCCGATCGTGAGCCGGTGCCCATCGACGTGTGTGACAAGAGGGCCCGTGAATCGATTGGCAAGTTATTGCCCAAGGCCGAGAAGCTCGGCGTCTATCTGAATATCGAGAACATCGTGTTCAATGGGTACTTGACGACTCCAGCCGAGATGAACGCCTTCGTGGACAGCTTCGGCAGCAAGCACGTCCGGGTGCACTTCGACAGCGGCAACGTGATGCTTTTTCAATTCCCTGAGCACTGGATTCCGATCTTGGGCGGGCGCATCCGCAACGTGCATTTCAAGGAGTTCTCGAAGAAGGGCACCGACCACACGCTTGAAGCGTTCCGGACGTTGCTCGACGGCACGACCAACTGGCCGGCGGTGATGGACGCACTCGAGCAGACCGGCTACGAGGGATATGTGACCTTTGAGTATTTTCATCCTTTTCTGCACTATCCTGAGGCCTTGATCGAGCAGAGCTCCGATGCGCTTGATCGGATACTCGGGCGCAAGGTGCGCGCAGGGTCCTCGGCTGAGCAAGATTTCAGCAAGCTACCTGGATGACCTCGCACGATTCCGGGACTGGGCGCTTCGCGGCGAGGGGCCAGCGGCCGCGCGGCTCGGCAGGAGCCTCGCCCTGGGCAGTTGGGAAGTGGGCCTTGTTGATGAATTTCGCGGTGGACGAATTGGCGCTTTTTGTTGCGCGACGGTTGCGTTACGGTGGCCACCGCGATGCACCCCCCCTGGCCCCCCCTTCTAAAGGGGGGGAAGCTTTGCGCAACACACGCGGGGGGAAATCATCGTTCGTTAGATCGCGAGTTTTCAACAGCCCAGCCTCGCCCTTCCTGAATCGCGAAAGACCATTCAGGCGCCGGCCGAGAATATTGGCGTTCGCTCCGCGAACGCACGTTTCCTCGCGGAGCGACGGCTGAGCATTCCGGAAAATTATTCTCGGCCTCTTCGTTAAGGCCGAGAAAGTTTCGCCAGCAGCCACGTGAGGAACAGCTCCACTCCCGCGGGATCGGCGACCTCGTAGTGCGCCTGCGTCTGGGCACCTTCACCGACCTTGACCGTTATGCCGTCAGGCAGGCTGCCAAAGGCATCCTCGTCGGTCCGGTCGTCGCCGATAAAGATGACGAGTCGATGACCCGGATCGTCGACGTGCCCGAGGACCCATTTCACGGCACTGCCTTTGTGCCAGGAGACTCGCGGCCGGATCTCCCAGACCTGCCGGCCGGCAGAGAGAGCGAAGCGATCGGCCTCGCTCGCGACCACTTGCAGGGTAAGTTCCGCGACCTGGCCCCAAAGCTCAGAAGGTGTGCTGCGGTAGTGCACGCTGGCCGTGAGCCCCTTGTTCTCGACCAGGACCCCGGGCACATTCGCGAGAAGTTCCTCCACCTGTTTGACGAGCTCCTGAAGTGTGCCGCAGGCTGCGCGGGCGGTCGGCTCAACGACCGTGAAACCGTCGCGGGAGATTTCCAACCCGTGGTTGCCCGCGTAGATGAGCTGCGGCAGGCCGACCCGATTGCGAACGTCGGCGATGCTGCGCCCACTGGCGATCATCACGTCCACTCGCGCCAAGCCGTCGAGCGCGGCCAGCACCGCGCGGACTGATTCGGCGAGGACGACGTCGCCGGGCCAGGGGCGAATCGGCGTCAGCGTACCGTCGAAATCGAGAGCCACCAGGATGCTTCCGGCCCGGTCGACGCGGCAGGCGATTTCCGGAAGTGATTCCATCAAGCTGCGCGGTGTCATCCGCTTTCAGAGTCCTCCGGGAAGTCGAAATTGAGCAGGCTCGAGAGAATTCGCCCGGCCCAGCGATAGACGTTGTTTTTCGCCACCTGCGCCCGCATTCGCTGCATCCTCCGCCGGCGCTCGTCATCGGGCATCGTCAATGCCGAGTGCACTGCTTCGGCGATCTCCTCGACCGAGAACGGGTTGACCAGGAGCGCGTCAATCAGCTCACGCGCCGAGCCCGTGAAGCGACTGAGGATGAGCACTCCGTCTTCGTCGTGGCGGCTGGAGACGAACTCCTTTGCCACCAGGTTCATGCCGTCGTGAAGCGAGCTCACGATGCAGAAGGAGGCGAGCCGGTGGAGTGCCATCATATCCACCGGCCCTTGATGATCGTTGATGTACGTAATCGGTTTCCAGGCCTTGGTGCTCCAGCGGTCGTTGACGGCGCGTACGGTGTCGTCGAGCTCACGGCTCAATTGCTGGTAGGCGGGCACCTGGGACCGGCTCGGCACCGCGATTTGCACGAACCGCAGCCGGCCCCGGTATTCGGGGTGGGTTTCCAGCAAATAGTCGAGGCCGCGGATGCGCTCGGGTATGCCCTTGGTGTAGTCCAGACGCTCGATGCCCACGCCAAGGGGCTCATCGTGCAAGTCGAGCTTCTGGCGCCACCGCTCCATGGCGGCGTCGACCTCGACGCTTCTGGCGTCGCGGTCGTGAGCCTCGAAATCGATGCTGATCGGGAAGGGCCGGATCAGCGTGGTATGACCGCCCCGGTGCACTTCATAGGCTTCGCCGTCGACGCGAGCCTCGATTCCGCGATCGATCGTGTCCAGGAAGTTCTGGCAGTGGTAGTGCACGTGGAACCCGAGCAAGTCATTGCCGAGCATGCCGTCCAGGAGCTCTTCGCCCCAGGGAAAGGTGCGGAAGACTTCGCGGTTGGGCCAGGGGATGTGCCAGAACTGGGCGACGATCAGCCGCGGATGCGCGTTCTTGAGCATCCGGGGCAGCAGGCCGAAATGAAAATCTTGCACCCAGACGAAGGCCGGCTCCGTGCCGATTTCCTCGAGGATCGCGTCCGCGAAACGCTGGTTGACTTCGCGATACATTTCCCAGTCGCGCGGGGCGAAACGCGGGCGTGTGAACGTGATGTGGCAGAGCGGCCAGAGCCCGCCGTTGGCCAGACCGTAGTAGAACCCCTGCTCCTGTTCCGGCGTGAGCCAAACCCGGCGCAGGGTGTATCCTGGGCGATTGGGCGGCACGCGCACGCGATCGTGCTCATCGACCACCGCGCGATCGGCGTCGCCGCTGCCGTGACCGACCCAGGTTCCGTCGCAGGCCATCATGACGGGGTGAAGCGCCGACGCCATGCCGCTGGCCGGGCGAACGACCTCGATGTTATCACCACGGTATTTGTGAATGAATGGCTCGCGATTGGCCACAACGACGAATTGATAGCCGAGCATCTTGTCTCTGATGAGCTCATGAAGGTCGTTTCGCGAGAAGTTCATATACGTCGCTCCAGGAACTGGCCAGGCGTGGCTCGGTGCATGAGCCGTGCTCGACCGATCGGTCGAAGAGGAGTTGCGTGTGAAGGTTTGCTGAGTCGGGTCTCGCGATACGAGTTCTTGGTTCTTCAGAGCAGCAGCGCCCGGTCTGCGGGGTCGTTCGAGAGCAGCCGGATCGCCGAGCGCAAGGGAATCTCGACCCACTCGGGACGCCCGGTGAGCTCGCAGTCGATTTCAAGAAGGGACTTTTCCAGCAGGAAGAGCTCGAGAAGGTCGTAAATGGCGTCGTTCGAGCGGGGGAGCAGCTCCTCCTGGGCGATGGACTCGATGTAGCCCGCGACGAACTCCCGGGAGACGAATTCGTACCAGACCGGCGCCCAGGGCTCGAGCGCCTGCGCGGTCCTCGGGCCGGATCACCCCGGGTGGGCGGCCGCGTTCATCGGTAATGCCGAGCAGCACGCTCTGGACCGCGTAATCGAGTGAGCGGACCATGGAAGCCACGTCGAGGAGGGGAGAGCGCTTGACACGGCGCTCTCCAAGGGGGCGAGCGCTGTCGCCTTCGAAGTCGGCAATGACGAAATCCTTGCCGGTGAAGAGCAATTGACCGAGATGGCAGTCGCCGTGGCAGCGGATACGGTGCCCCAGAAACGCGGGGTCGAGAACGGCCCGGAAGCGCTGGAGCAGCAGGTCCTGGTCCGCGACGATTCGTTCTGCCAGCGGCCGCGCGGCTTCCGGGATCGCGTCGCGCATTCGAGATAACCGCGCGCACAAGCGGCCTGTCAAGTTACGCAGGGACTGATAGAGCGACCGCTGGTAGAGCCTTCCGAACGGCTCGGGCGCGAAGGCGGGGTCTCTCGTGCCCGAGGCGAGTGCACAGTGCAGCTCGGCCGTGCGGCGGCCCAGCAGCGCGGCGCTATCCAGATAGCCGCCAACGAGCTCGCGCAGCGGCAAACCCCCCGGGTCTGTTTGCTCGGGCGCGGCATGCAAGAAGGACGGCAGCGATGGTGGGCTCGAGTCGCGCGGCAAGGCGGCCACTCGCTCGAAGTACTGGCTCAACTGATCGAGGGTGAACTGCCAGGCCGTCCCCTGGTTTGCGACATAGCGATGCAGCACACCGAGGGTGATCGGCTCTGCGCCGCGGCGACGGTATTCGATGAAGCCGGCAACTGGCGCAAAGCCGTGAAAACTCGTGTGCTCTGCGAGGTAGCGGCCGATCTCGAGATCGGGATTGACGCCTTCCAGGGCGCGACAAAACGTCTTCAGAATGTAAGATTCCCCAAAGATCACCGACGTGTTGTGCTGCTGGGTGCGATGGACAGCCAGCGAGAGCTCGGCCGCCTCGGTGGGATCGATTGCGCCTTCGCCAGAAAGGGGCATTGCCTCGATCTCACCGTCCTCGACTTGCCGCAATCGGTGGGTGAGGATGCCCCGGATCAAGCCCCGGCAGCACGCATCGACAGCCAGAGCGTCGCAGAGTGCGCCGGGCTGGGGCCCGGAAACTCGGGCGAATCCGGCAGATTCAAGCGGCACGAGCAAGTGTTCCAGCTCGCTTTCGGGCACGAAGGTAAGGCCCATGGAGACAGCCTGGCTGATCCCGCCGCGAGTGTCGACTTGCACGATCAAGAACCACACCTCGATTTCCCCGACCTTCAAGGGGACGACATGAGCGATCTCGCAGGAGGAGACGGCCGCGCCATAGGAGCACAGGCCGTTGCGGCCGAGGTAGTCGGGCAGCAGAGCCTCGATTTCTTCCAGGCGTTCCGGCCGGAACCAGTTGGCGAAGGCTCCTCGATCACGCAAGAGCGGTAACTGCGCGTCTCCTGCGACGCTGGACTCCCGCGGGGCGTCGCTCGCCGGCGCTGGGAGCGGCAGAGCGAACCACATGAAGCCGTGGGGGCCGATCGAAAACGGGTAGGGCTCTGCGGTAACGCGCGGGAATCGCGTGCGGCCAAGCAGTTCTTCCGGCATGCAGCCAGCGTAGTCCTTGAGATCGAGCTGGACGTACTGGACGAACCGCGAGAGGTTGGCGACGACCAGCACCCTCTCGTCCTTGAACTCGCGCACGAAGGCGAGCACCTTGGTGTTCTCCGGCGCAAGAGCCGGAACGAGCCTCGGCCGAAAGATCGGAACGTCTTGCGCAAGGTGATCAGGCGCTTGACCCACCAGAGGAGCGAGGAGGGATTGCCGTGCTGAGCCTCGACGTTCACGGTCTCGTAGTGATATTCGGGATCGATGACCACGGGGAGGTACAATCGCTGCGGGTTTGCCCGGCTGAAGCCCGCGTTGCGGTCGGCCGACCACTGCATGGGAGTTCGCACTCCGTTGCGATCGCCCAGGTAGATGTTGTCGCCCATGCCGATCTCGTCGCCGTAGTAGATCACGGGTGTTCCCGGGAGCGAGAACAGAAGGGCATACATCAACTCGATGCGGCGGCGGTCGTCGCGGAGCAGGGGGGCAAGCCGGTGGCGAATGCCCAGGTTGATTCGAGAGTGCAGGTCGCGGGCGTAAGCCCGGTACATGTAGTCGCGCTCCTCATCGGTGACCATTTCGAGGGTGAGCTCGTCGTGATTTCGCAGGAAGAGACACCACTGGCAGCTCTCGGGGACCTGCGGCGTCTGGGCCATGATGTCGTGGATCGGAAACCGATCTTCCTGATGAAGCGCCATGAACAGCCGCGGCATGAGCGGGAAGTGGAAGACCATGTGGCATTCGTCCCCCTCGCCGAAGTAGGAGACGGCATCCTCGGGCCACTGGTTCGCCTCGGCCAGGAACATCCTTCCCGGGAAGCGGGCATCGACGTGCGCGCACGCGCCTTCAGGAACTGATGCGTCTCGGGCAGGTTCTCGCAGTTCGTGCCCTCGCGCTCATAGAGATAGGGCACGGCATCAAGCCGCATGCCATCGACACCAAGGCCCAGCCAGAAGTCGACAACAGGGAAGATCGCCTCCCACACTGCGGGATTGTCGAAGTTGAGGTCGGGTTGATGCGAGTAAAACCGATGCCAGTAGTAGGCTTTGGCCAGGGGATCCCAGCTCCAGTTCGAGGGCTCGAAGTCCTGGAAGATCAGCCGTGCTTCCTTGTAGCGTTCGCGGGAGTCAGACCACACGTAAAAGTCGCGCTCCGGGCTTCCCGGAGGAGCGCAGGCGCGCGCGCTGGAACCAGGGGTGCACGTCGGAAGTGTGATTCAGCACAAGCTCGGTGATGACGCGCAGCCCACGTTCGTGGGCGGCTTCAAGGAAAGCTCGAAACTCCTCGAGCTTGCCGTACTGGGGATGAATGCTCGTGTAATCGGCGATGTCGTACCCATCATCCTTGAGCGGAGAAGGATAAAAGGGGAGGAGCCAGATCGCGGTGATTCCCAGGTCTTGAAGGTAGCCTAGCTTCTGGGTCAGGCCCGGAAAATCTCCAATCCCATCAGCTTCGCTGTCGAAGAATGCACGAACGTGGACCTCGTAGATGATGGCATCTTTGTACCAAAGGGGGTTTTCGTCGAGCATGGCGGCGGTCTCGGCGCTAAAGATCGAGCGAACGACCCCTCGGTTCAAGGCAGATAGCCGGATTTGCCCTTTTGAGATCGGTAGCCCGAGCGCATGGGCGACCGCGCAGGGTAGACTCCTGCTCGTACAGGCCCTCGCATGTACTCTACATGCGAATGGCGTGCCTACGATGTTGTTGTGGACTCAGATCGTAGCAGGGACACGCGGTCTGCCTGCGACATCTGCGGACGGCATACGGCGTGTGCCTGCTACATCAGACCAACCGCCTCGTTCTCGTCAGCACGGCAGCCAGCCCACCACGAGGCCATTTCGATACGCGCGGTTGCCCAGGTGGGCTGCGGCGGCTGCGCTCACTCCGGCTTCGGCGGGAGCTGTCGGCTTCTGCCGGCTGCGGATGCACTCGACCCAGTTCGTCAAGTGCAGCAATTCGCCATCGGGCTTATCGTAGAAGTCGGCCCCTTTCCGGGGGTTCGTTCCGAGGATGAGCGACTCGCTCTTCCCCTTGCCGGGCTCGGGATTGAGCTCAAAGCGGCCGCGATCGATGTAGAGGGTGCCGTCGGTGCCCATGAAGGTGATCATCGCGCCATAGGTCGAATTCGAGAACGTTCCCTCAAAATGGGTCTGGAGATTGTTGGGGTACTCGAGGATGCACTGGATCGTATCGGGCGTCTGCCAGAGATCGCCGCTGGCGAAGTGGTTGCCGGCCGCGGTGGCCTTGAGCGGATGGTCGAGGTCGAGCAGCCAGTGGGCCACGTCGATCCAGTGCACCATCAGGTCGGTAAGGACTCCGCCGCCAAAATCCCAGAACCACCGCCAATTTCGGAACCGGAATTCATCGAACGGCTGGTCGGGTGCGCTGCCGAGAAAGTCCTTCCAGGCGATCTGGCCCGGGTTGACGCCTTGCGGCCCACCGTGAAATCGGGTCGAGCCGCCGCGGTTCCAGCTCAGGTGGACTTTGAAAACTTCACCGATGCGCCCGGCTTTCAAGAGCTCGCGGGCTTTCTGGATGTGCGGCATGCTGCGCTGCTGCATGCCGACCTGAACGATCTTCTTGTTGCGGTTCTGGGCGTCGATGATCAGGTTTCCCTCGCAATGGTCGTGCGTGAGCGGCTTTTCGACGTAGACGTCCTTGCCGGCGTTGCAAGCGTCGACGGCCATCGGCACGTGCCAGTGGTCGGGGCTGGCGATCAAGACGGCGTCGATGTCCTTGCGGTCGAGCAGCTCGCGGTAGTGTTTGCTGGCGATCGCCTTGGGATCAGCGAGTTTCTTTGCGTTGGCGAGAGCCACATCCCAGACGTCGCAGACCGCGGTCATCTTCACGCCGGGGACCTTGGCCAGGGCCGACATCAGATGCTGGCACCGCCCGCCGGTTCCAATGCAAGCGACCCGGAGGGTGTCGTTAGCGGCAAAGCCTCGAGCTGTTTCGAGTGAACTCAAGGTGCCAACAGCGGCGCCGGCCGCTCCGACTTGCTCGAAGAAGGCACGACGGGTGCGCGAGGAGTGAGTCATGGTGTGCTCCTGTTATCGAAGAGTGTCGACCCACACGCAGTTTAAACTTCGCAAAGCGCCCAAGCAACCAGGCAATCGAGGGCTCAGTGCTGGAGTTCGAGGAAGTGCGTGCCGGCACTCTACTCCGGGAGCGCGACGCAGGGCCTCAGTGACACTGAAGTGGCGTCGCAATTGAACGAGATGGGCGTCCGATCAGGCTGATCGGGAATGTCGGCCCGGTCTGGCGGTAGTCGTCAGTCGCGTGTAAATCCGGCGGCGGAGCGCCGCGATGAGGGCGAAGGTGATGCCGGAGACCATCAAGATAAACGACGACGGCTCGGGCACGCTGGCGGGGTGGATCGTGGGCCCGGAGCCGCCGCCTGAACCGCCGCCGCCGCCGGGATCGTGGCCGCCTGGTCCGCCACCATTCGGCGTGGTTCCGGGCCCCCCCGGCGGGGTGGGGTCGGATGTGTTGCCGCCCGGGGGTGTGGGCCCACTTTCCGGCCCGGTGGGGGTAACGGCAAACGGATGGAGCCTGTGAAAAAGGATGTCGCCGTCGATCACTCGCCAAAGAAACGGGGTGTGCTTGCACAGTAGACGCGGGAACGTGTGCTTGGCCAGAAACGCGTCGAAGCCCTGCTCGCTCGCGAGGACGCGCCCGAGCACGGGATGGTGCTCGTCGAAGCGAGTGGGGTCTTTGTCGAACACGCTCATTTCATGCTCGTAGAGCACGATTCGCGCAGCGCGAACCTCGGCCTTGGTGGGGACGCCGGTCACCGAGCCCGCTTGAGCATTCTGGTTCGATAGAACGAACAGGGCCAGGCCCAGGAGGCCGGCCGCGGAAAGTCGCCGCATCGTGATCTCGCACGGATAGGACGGGAAGTTTAGCTCACGCTTCTATTTGATTTTATGCAGAGCTGATGAAGTGGTGACGAAAGCGTGCTTCGCCAGCCACGCGTGTTGCGAAAATGCACGGTTGCCCCGGGAAGAGATGTTTTCGGGCAACGAAATGTGTCCTGTCGCCGGGTCCGGCCGAAAGTCGGGCTGGTTTTCAGGAGGGTTCGCTCCGCTTGACCAGGACCCGGTCGACCCGGTTGCCGTCCATGTCGACGATCTCGAACGAGAGGCCCTGCCACTCGAAACTCTCGGCGACGCGGGGGATGTGGCCGAGCTCGGTGACGACGAGCCCGGCCAGGGTGTGAAAGTCGCCTTCGGGAAGGCTCACCGGCTCGAACAGGTCGCGGAACTCATCGAGGGCCATGCGGCCGTCGATCAGCCACGATCCGTCCTCGCGCTGGACGGCATCGGGCTGCTCGACGCTCTGGGGCTGCGTGGGCATGTCGCCGACGATCGCCTGGAGGATGTCACTCAAGGTGACGAGTCCCAGGACGGTGCCGAACTCGTCGAGTACCACGGCGACTCTGCTCGCCGATTTCTTGAACGTTTCCAGGGTTTTCAGCCCGCGAGTTCCCTCGTAGATGAACAGCGGCAAGGTGAGACGCCCCTTGATCTTGTAGGGCTCGAGGCTGTTCTGTTCGCCCAGAAGGTCTTTGATCTGGACGATGCCGAGCAGGTTGTCCAGGGTCTGATCGCAGACCGGGAACCTAGTGTGATGGCTGGAGATGATCTTGTTGCGGATATCCTCGGGAGAATCGGCGACGTCGAGCCAGACGACGTCGCTCCGGGGGGTCATCAGGGCGCGCGCCCGCCGGTCGCAGAAGCGAAAGACGCGTTTGATCATCTCGTGCTCGCCTTCTTCGAAGACTCCGGCCTTGGTCCCTTCCTGCAAAAGCAGCGAGACTTCCTCCTGGGTGACCGGCGGCTCCTCGCCGGGGCGGATTCCGATCGCTCGCAGGAAGAGATTGGTCAGCCCGGTGAGGAGCTGCATCACCGGAACGGCAAGCAGCGAGAGACCGCGGATCGGGAAGGCCAGGAGACTGGCAGTCCGTTCGGGACGGAGCAAGGCCAGTCGCCTGGGCATGATGTCCGAAAAAAGCAGCGACGCCAGCGTGATGGCGACGATCACGATCCAGAAGCTCAAGATCGGTTCGGAAGCAGCGACGCCCGGTTCAGCCAGTGCGCGACCGATCGCGGGAAGCATGTAGGTGCCTGCATAAACACCGATCGTCACGGTGAGTAACGTCGCGCAGAGCTGCACGGTCCAGTCGAGCCGTGTGGGATCATCGCGCAAGACAAGGGCAGCCGAGGCGGCTCGATCACCCTGGATCGACCAGTCGTTCAACCGCGATTTCTTGGCCGATTCGATCGCGGCTCGCGACATCGCCAGAAGGCCGTTCAACAGGATCAAGCCTAGTATGACCAGAGTTTCCAGAGAGATGGCTTGCATCGCGTCGACCTCATACGGGGACTGGCCGCTCGCGGACGACCGTTCGCGAGCGGGTGAGATCATCCCGCGCAGGGGAGCGCGCCGCGAGGGATCTGGCCCCGTAGAGATTAGGGATTGCGGCGAAACCAGAACAAGAGAGCACCGGCAGCGGGGCGAAGAACGTCCGACCGGCGGCTGACGATCGACCGCGGGACGAGGGACGCGTTCTTGCCGGCCAGTCAGTCGAAGAGCCGGCTCTCGAGCCGGTCGGCGTCGCCGGCGCGATCCCGCTGTTTCAGGTCATTGTGGGCGTCCCAGGTGCGGCGGGCGAGCGCGACGTGGTAGCCGTCACGCACCGATTCTCGCGCGGCCATGAAGATCGACGCCAGGGAAGAGGAGGAGAGATCGCTGTCGTTGAGCAATTCGTCGATCAACGAATCGACGCGGTCCAGGAGCTTGGAAGGCTCGCGCTCAGTGAATTTCATCGATTGTGACGGGTCGCGCAGGGAGAACATTTACGGACAACTCCATTTGTAAGCAGCTAATTTGGACGTGCACCTATCGTCCCGAGTGCCCGGCGAATTGTCAAGAAACGGTGACGATTGGGTTGCGCCGAGAGCACGTGAGTGGTGGCTTTTCACAACATCGGATCATTCTTCGCCGACGCAAGCGGCGATGCCTGCACGCTCTGAGATCGTTCCAGTTCGCTCGGCCGGCCCGGAAAAATCGATGGAGCGACGGACATGGGCGCGTTATGGTGAGGTGGGTCATCATCCATTTCCGGTTTGGATCGCAATGGCATGTGGTCGCGTGTGTTCCGGTCTGGTATGACGTTGCTGATTGACGAGTGCGCGCGGGTCACTTGAGTTCCGGTCGGTGCGATGGCGGCCCGCGGAGGGGAGGCTGGGACGATGCCGTACGTGACGTGTCCAACCTGTGGAGAACGAGGCAAGATCCCGCCCAACCTGGTTGGGGCCCGGATCAAGTGCCGCAAGTGCGGGCTGGGTTTTCAGGTCGCCGCGCCGGCCGCCAAGAGCGCTGCTGTTGCGAGTGGTGCGGCGACTTCGCCGGGAGGCGGCTCGGTGCCGTCGGCGGTTGCCGAGCCGCTGCAGGGAATCGAGGTGGAAGGGCTCGATGCGTCCTCGTGGGTGGTCCCCACGGAGACAGCGGCCATATTGAAGGGCGAAGCCGCGGCCTCGGCTCCAGCACAGGCTGCGGCGCCAGTCGCGGCCGATCAAGCCGGCCGCGCGGAAGGAGCGCCGGCGTTCGTCGCTGCCGAGCCGGGTGCCCCCGGGGTCAAGGAATACAAGCTGCTCACGTCCAGAGACAAGATCTTCGAGGGGAAGTTCGAGCTGGCCCGGCTGGAAGAGGCTCTCAATCTGTATGCCAAGCAGGGTTGGACCGCCAGGTCGATGCTGGCTCCGCATGTGAAAAACTTTACGGGAGTGCTCGAAGAAGTGATCGTCGTGATGCTGGAGCGGGGATGAACCGAGAAACGCGGCTGGACCCGGCGCCTGGGGGAGTCACGACGCTCGACCTCTTGCTCTTCACTGCGGGTTTTGCCTGCGGCTGGGTGATGCATCAGGGCTCGGCCCTGCGCACCGGGCAGTTCTACATTCTGCCGCTGTCGCGCGGCGGCTTTCACTCGCTGCTGGGTATGGCATGGGCCGGCTGGCTCTGGGCGTGTGTGATCGGCCTGGCGTTCTTGATTCTGGGGCGGAGGTTTCGATACGACTGCCGCAGTCGCGTCGCCGAATGGCTGGCCGTTGCGCTCGCCGTCGTGCTGTTTGAGTCCGTTTATCCGGCGTTTCGGATGAAACAGGTGGCTTCGATGACCGGGGAAACTGTCTGGTTCGAGGGGCCGGGTGAAACCTCGTCTGGCAGCGGAGCATCGGCTTACAGACTGTGGTGGCCGCGCGAGCGCGAGACGTGGGAGGAAAGATGGTGGGTCGCGCTGCGATTGACGGCGGCGGCGGCGCTCGTTGGGATAACCGCGTGGTGCCTTCGGGGCAAATTGAGCCCGGGCGCGGCAGCCATGGCCGGGGTTGTGATCGCGGTTCTTTTTGCATTGGGACCGATGCGCCTGGCGGAGGGGACGTCCATCGAGATTTCGTCGTCCGCGCTCAGTCCTGGGTATCAACCGAGCGCGGGCGAAAAACCCTGGAGCTGGCGCGCCCTGGTTGCATATTACGACGCTCGCGCCTGGGCGGGTTACTCGCTTCGTGTACTGGCACTTATCACGCTGGCGCTGCTGGCGGCCGTAAGTCTTGTGCAGCGATGGCGGGAGTGGCTGTGGACGGAGTGGGCTGCTCTCGGCTGTGCCGCAGTGATCGGCTGCTGCTGGGTCTACGACGAATTTGTGGCGGCGTCCTGCCCTTGACTGGACTGTGCGGGTCGTGTTGCTGGGGGCTTGGCTGTTCGTGCTCGCAGTGGTGGCGGCGGGCGTGATCTGGGCTTGCAGCAGGTTGGGCCGGCGGTTCGGGATCGGGGATGGGGGCGGGGAAAGATGCTGAGCTTGGTTCAGCCTTGATGTCGCGATGCGGTTCGAGATGGAAGACGCACTTTCGCGGAGCGAAAGTTCTGATTCGCGTGGCAGAATTGACGATTGTAGGACGTTGGGCTATTCTCGATTCTCCACGCGTGTAGTTGCGTTCAGAGAAGTTGTCGAGAGGGGCCGGTGATGCGATTCGACAGATTTGGCGCGGGCTTGGTCTTGCTCGAGCTTCGGATCAGCGCGGTTATCTGCCAACGGTCGCGCTCACGCTCCGCCAGTACCCCGGTGCCGAGAAACTTCTCCGTCTCATGGTCGACGAGAATCCGAGCCGCACGAACCGTGCGCAAGCTTGCTACTGGCTGGCCGATCACCTTCATCAGCAAGCCCGCATGGTGCGGAAGCTGCGCGAGAAGCCGGAGGAGATTCCAAACTACCACGATTACAAGGCCGCGCAGCCGATCGAAGAGTTTCTGAGCACGCACGACGAGGCCGCGCTGGAACGAGAATCCGAGGCTCTCTTCGAGCGTGTCGTCGCCGAATTCGGCGACGAGAAGATCGAGGAAGACACTCGACCGCTCGGTGTCATCGCCACCGGCGAGCTCTTCACGCGGCGGAGCTTGAAGGTCGGCAAGGTCGTACCGGAGATCGAGGGGAGGGACGAGGAAAGTAAGAGCTTCAAGTTGAGCGATTACCGCGGCAAAGTGGTTGTCTTGACGTTCTCGGGCAACTGGTGCGGGCCGTGCCGCGGGATGTACCCACAGGAACGTATGCTGGTTTCGGCGCTCAACGACAAGCCATTCGCTCTTGTGAGCGTGAACACCGACAAGGACGCGCAGACCCTGCGCGACGCGATCAAAAAGGGCGACGTCACCTGGCGCTGCTGGGCCGACGGGGGCACCGACGGCCCGATCACCACCCGCTGGGGAATCATTTCGTTTCCCACGATCTTCGTGCTCGACCCCGAAGGTGTGATCCGTTTCATAGATCTGCGCGGAGAAGAGCTTGACCGTGCGGTCGCGACCCTGCTCGCGGAAATCGGTTCCAAGAATATCGGGGTGAACTGAGCTCCGGGACTCGTGTCCCATGGATTTCAAGCGATCGGCATGCTGATCTTAGGCATGACAGTGATCAGCTCAGCGCACGGGCTCGGCGACCGGCGGCGCTTCGCTCGAGCCGGCGGCCCTGGCCGGCTTGCCGGGCATGAAGCGGCTGCAGCCGCTGTTGCCCGAAACGCGAAGGCGGAATTCTTGAAGGTCTTCGTCGATACACAGGCCCAACGTCAGGTTTTCGACGGCCGCTTTGGGCTCGATTTGCCACCACTTGCAATCCCGGCACAAGCCCCATTCGTGATTGTCAGGCATGACAGCATCTCCTGGATGGTCGTTCCACGGTACGTCGTCTGGCAGGGATGAACGAGCAAACGGGATGCCGGACGGCGCCGGAGGCCGCCACCGGTTTGGTCCGCTGTGAGAAAGTCGTATACTCGTAATCGTGGTTGCGAGCGACGGGCCGATTTTCTCCGGGGGCATCAATGAGATACAGACTGGCCTTGCTTGCGGTCCTCTGTACTGCGGCTGTGGCCGATGAGCCGCGCCCGAAACTCGGAGAAAAGCTGGCCCGTGCCGGCGACGAGATTGTCGTCTGCGGACAGCTCTATCATACGACCGCGCGAGTGGTCCTCTGGACCGATCCCGGCGGATACGATGCCTATCGCGTCGAACGGCGATTTGCTCCGCTGCCCGAGGCCGCCTGGAGAAAGGACGCTGTGCCTGGGCTCAATAACCCCAATCGTTACGGAATGCGGCGCCGCAACTTGAGCGAGCTGGAGATCGAACGCGTGCGCGGCGGGGGCTGGGACTTGCCGCTGTTGCAGCGGGTCGTGGACGAGTTCGTGATCCACTACGATGTTTGCGGCACCAGCCGGCGGTGCTTCGAGGTGCTGCACGACAAGCGTGGCTTGAGCGTCCATTTCATGCTCGACCTGGACGGCACGATTTACCAGACCCTCGACCTCAAGGAGTCGGCCTGGCACGCCACCATCGCCAATAGCCGCTCGATCGGTGTCGAGATCGCCAACATGGGCGCCTACCCGCCCAATGAGACGGCAACTCTATCAGATTGGTATCGACCGGGTGCAGACGGGAAGGTGCGGATCATCGACCCCGCGACCGGGAGAAGGCCCGCCGTGGCCGATTCGTCGACCGATCTGCGGCCGAGCCGTGACGAGCCGGTCGCCGGCAGAATTCAAGGACGGCAGCTCCGCCAGTACGACTTGACGGTCCAGCAGTACAATGCCCTCGCGCGGCTTGCGGCCACGCTTTGCACGATCTTTCCCAAGATCAACTGCGACTATCCCCACGACGCCACTGGCGCCTTGATCGACCACAAGCTCCCCGACGCCGACCTGAAGGCGTATCAGGGTATTCTGGGCCACTATCACGTTCAGACGAACAAGGTCGACCCCGGCCCGGCTTTCCAGTGGCAGCGGTTCATCGAAACGACCCGGGGACTCATGGCGAAGTGACTGGCCGCGGCGCCGGGGATATGCCTATCTTGAGCGCGCCTCCGAGGCCCTGGTTGTCGCATTTTCTTGGGAGGGGTGATCGCTCAGGGCCCGCATGGTAGACTGTTGTCGACCGCCAGCGGCGTTTTCTGGCGGTGATTCAGCGCGTTGCCCGGCGTGCCCTAGCCAGTCGCCAATTCCCACGGTCTTGCCATGCTTGCGAAGCTCGCCTCGTACACGTTGGTCGGCATTGACGCCACGCCTGTGGAGGTCGAGGTCGACGTATCCTTCTCATCGATGCCCAAGACGGTGCTCGTCGGTCTGGCGGAGACGGCGGTCAAGGAGAGCACGCACCGGGTCGAGCGGGCGATTGTCAACTCGGGGTATCGCCGCGCGATTGATCGCGTGGTGATCAATCTCGCGCCTGCCGATTTGAAGAAAGACGCGGGCGGCTTCGATTTGCCGATTGCGCTGGGGTTGCTTTCGGGCAGCGGGCAGGTGTCGTACGACCGGCCCGGGTCGTTCGCGGTGGTGGGGGAGCTGGCGCTCACGGGTGAGACCCGCCCGGTCAAGGGTGTGCTGGCGATGGCCTTGCAGGCTGCGAATGAGAAGCGGACGGGAATACTTGTGCCATCGGCCAATGCCCAGGAGGCGGCGGTGGTCGAAGGTCTGAATGTCTACGCGATCGGCAGCCTGGCCGAGGCGGTGGGCTTCTTGTCGGGGCAGGTCGACATGGATCCGGAGTCGGTCGATCTCGATCAAGTTTTCCGAGAGCATTCGCAGATGGAGGACGACTTCGTCGACGTGAAGGGACAGGATTACGCCAAGCGGGCTTTGTTGATTGCCGCCGCTGGATCTCACAACGTACTCATGATCGGCCCGCCGGGTACTGGCAAGACGCTTCTGGCCAAGCGGCTGCCGACGATCCTGCCGCCGCTGACGCCCGCCGAGAGCCTGGAAACGACGCGGATCTATAGCGCGATGGGGCTATTGAAGCCGGGCCAGGCGCTGATGGCGGTGCGTCCGTTCCGGCCGCCGCATCACTCGGTGAGCGATGCCGGATTGGTCGGGGGCGGCACGACGCCGCAGCCGGGCGAGATCAGCATGGCGCACAAAGGCGTGCTCTTCCTGGACGAGATGCCCGAGTTCAACCGCAAGACATTGGAAGTGCTGCGGCAGCCGCTTGAAGAAGGAGAAGTGACGATCAGCCGCGCGCTTCGGAGCACGACGTTTCCTGCGGAGTTCATCCTGGTGGCGGCAATGAACCCGTGCCCGTGCGGTTACAGGTCCGACCCGCGACGCGCATGCAGTTGCACGCCGCCTCAGGTGGAGAAATACCTGAGCAAGATTTCCGGTCCGCTGCTCGATCGAATCGACCTGCACGTGGAAGTGCCGGCAGTGCCGTTCACGCAGCTTGCCGAGATGCCGCCGGGTCCGACATCGGCCGACCTGCGAGCGCAGGTGCTCGAGGCGCGGGCGCGGCAGTCGAAGCGGTTCGGGCCGCGGGGGCCGCAGGTGAACGGGCGAATGACGGCACGGCAAGTGCGGAAATTTTGCCCGCTCAAGCCCGAGTCGATGTCGCTGTTGAAGGCCGCGATGGAGGACCTGGGGTTGTCTGCGCGGGCACACGACAAGGTGCTGCGCGTGGCGCGGACGATTGCCGATCTGGATGGGCACGATGACATCAAGCCGCAGAATATTGCGGAGGCGGTGGGGTATCGGTCGCTCGATCGGAGCGTGTGGGCGTAGAATGGCCGGTGGAGTCGGTTATCCCAGGAGAGAGGAAGGATCATGGCAATCGGACACGTGACCAAGGAGGACCGAACCAGCGAAATCGCCATCTTCGCTCGTCTCATCAAGACTGATCGGGGCGATTTGGGGCGGGAGCTAGCTCGCTATGTTTTGACGCTCGGATTCGATGAGCAGGATCAAGCCCGCATGTGCGAACTGGCGGAGAGGAACCAGGATGGAGTACTGACCTCGGAGGACCGGAAAGAGCTCGAGAATTACGTTAAGGTCGGGCACCTGCTTGCCCTGCTTCACTCCAAGGCGAGGCGATCGCTGAAAGTGGGGAAGGGCTCGTGAAGAGGTGATAGACGAGTCGCTGACAAGGATGGTTCGAGAGCGGGCGCGTGAGATCTGTGAATACTGTCGGATGCCCGCCTCATGTTATCCCACGGTGCCGTTTCCGCTCGATCACGTGATTGCCCGCCAGCATGGCGGCCGCACGATCTCGAGCAATCTGGCCCTATCCTGTCTCCATGATAACTCCCATAAAGGTCCGAACATCGCTGGGATAGACCCCCAAACCAGGCGACTCACGAAACTATTTAACGGCAGGGCCGCTGAGGATGCCTATCAGACATGATGGAACGCCGGAATGACCAATCAAATCACCGCAAATCTTAAAGATTCGAATTGCATCTTTCGATCAGATCCATGGCTGCCTGATCGAGGTTGGCATCGCTGCCCAGTCTACGGGAATTTGATCCGACGGGAACTACCTCCCAGTTTCTGACCGCGCCAAGCGGCACGCGGTGAGCGTTGACCCGTCGCCCGGTCGATCCGGACAATTTCATTCCTTCGGTTTTCAATGTCGATAGACCTCGCCGGCCTGGTTCCTTCTTGGCGGCGAAAGAGATCCCGGCCGGCGTCGACCGGGACCACTCCGCAGGAGCGTCTCCATGATGTTCGCGACGGCCTGGAAGCGTTCCTCATCTCGAAAGCGTCGCCCGCGAAATTTCGGCTCGAACGTCGAGCTTCTCGAGGTCCGGTCGCTGCTGAGCTCGACCGCGGTCATCCTCTGGCAGAAGGCGATCAAGAAGCTGCGTGCCGGCAAGGTTTTGATCACCGATTACCCCGATCAGACCCGCAACCAGAATGGGGTCGTCTCGTCGATTGCCGGCCCGCCCGGCGCCACCCTGTTCAACCTGAGCGACGCCCAGTTCTTTTCCGCGAGCATCGCCATCCCGCTCAATAACGCGATCGCCGCCGCCGCCACGGCGAATCACTGGAAGTTCGTCGATATATTCAACGCATTCCTCACCCATGGTTATCCCTCAACGGACACCTGGATCCGCCAGTACGATCAATCCCTCGCGCTCGAAGGCAATCGCGACGGGTTCTTCCACCCCAACGCCGTGGGCGAGCAGGCCATCGCTCAGCAACTACTCGCGGCTTACCAAGGCTAGGCCTGGGTTTGATCTCCCGCAGCGTTTTTAGTGGTAGATCTTCAGCCTGGGCAAGGCCTGCTTCAGCTCGTTCACTCCCGCGTCGGTGACCTCGGTACTATAGAGATCGAGTCGTGAGAGGTGCGTCACGGCTTTCAGATGCGACAGCCCGGCATCGGAGACCTTCGTATTGTTGAGGTAGAGTGCCGAGAGTTTGGGCATCGCACTCAGGTGCGCCATTCCGGCGTCGGTCACCTGAGTGCCGCGAAGATCGAGAGACGCAAGATTGGCCAGCCCGCTCAGAACTTGCAGTCCGCGGTCCGTGATCCGACTGTTATTGAGTTCGAGCCAATTGAGGTTGTTCATGGCTTTCAGGTGCGCGAGCCCGGCATCGGAGACCGGTGTATCGCTGAGGTTGAGTCCCGAGAGGTTGGTCAGCCCCTTCAATTCTGCCAGCCCGGCGCCCACGACCTGAGTGCCGCGGAGGTCGAGTTGCGAGAGGTTGGTCAGCCCCTTCAGATGCGCCAAGCCGGCGTCAGTGATCTGCGTGTCGCCGAGGTCGAGCTCCGAGAGCTTGGTCAGCCTCTCCAGATGCGCCAGACCGGCATCGGTGATCTCAGTGCCGTCCAGCTCGAGGAAGGAGAGATCGGTCAGCGCCTTCAGGCCCACGAGACCTACATCGGAGACGTGGGTGTCCGAGAGGTAGAGGTCGGACAGGTTGGTCAGGCCTTCCAGATGCAACAGCCCGGCGCCCTTGACCGGACTACCGCGGAGATCGAGGGACCAGAGCCTGGTCAGCCCCTTGAGATGCACCAGCCCGGCGCCCGTAAGCTGAGTGTTGCTCAGGTCCAGCTCGGTGAGGACGGTGAGCCCCTTCAGATGCGCCAGTCCGGCGTCAGTGACACGGGTCGAGCTGAGACCGAGGACGGAGAGTTTGGTCAGTTCCTTGAGGTGAACGAGCCCAGCGTCGGTGACCGGCGTGCTGCCGAGGTCGAGCTCCGAAAGATTGCTCAGCGCCGCGAGATTCGCCAGTCCGGCGTCGCTGAGTTTCACTTCCACGAGGGACAGCTTGGTCAGCGCCGGGAGACGCCCGACATGGGCGAGCTCTGCATCGGAACTGTCGTCCGTGAGGCCTGCTTCGACGACGCTCCTGAAGTAATCGACGCCGAGAGCATCCACCAACCACTTGGGCGGCCATAGCTTCCGATGCCGGATCGGCTGCCTACCCATCAGCCGTTCCGAGTCGTATTCGACCGAGCCGCCGGTCCGTTCGATCGCGGCAACGGCATCGCGTTGGATCCGGGCGCTGCGGGCAAGCCACCCCAGGGCCGTGCCGATCGCCAGCACGAGGACCAAGAGCCCTCGCACGCTCATGCGCAGGTATCGCCGCCATGAAGGCGAGACACGGCCGGCAGGCATGGTGGCCACTTCCCGGAGTTGGAGACCCTCTAGCGGCGATGCGCTTCCGCATGTGAGATCATACCACGGGTCGGCTCGATAATGGGAGTCAGGCTAAAGCTTGACCTACATCGCGATCCGTCGTCGATCGCCCCCGGCGGGAGCTGTGCTCAGTAGGCGTCGCCGCTGACAACCTCGCCGCTGGCGATGGTTCCCAGCGCGCGCCAGGTTGTCCAGTTGATCGAGTTCTTGATGAAATGAACGCTGCCGTCGCCGAACAGGGCGTCGACGCCGCCAGGGTGATAGCTGCGGGCGGTGATCGCCGCATAGGTGGGGCCGCCATTGTTTTCGTCTTCCGTGTTGACGTCGACATCGATTCCCGGGGCGACCAGAGCCTTCGTGTTGGGCGGCAAGGCTGTGGTGAAGCCATCGTACACCGAGTTGGCATAAACCCAGATGGTGTGCCCGATGTTTCCGCTCTGCGTGCAAGACGTGTAGATCGACTGGATGATCGGCATCGAAGACGGGGCGTCGGGAACAGCGTTGGGATTCGTCAGCGGGGGAAATGTCATGGTTCCGTTCGACGCGGAGCCGAAACAATTGCGGGCGACGGGTGTGTAAGTTTTCCCCTCGGAGGCGACCACCGTGTTGCTCAGACCGTCGGTGAACGCGGCGAGCCGCCGGCTCAGGTTGACGGTGAAAGCGCTACGGCTGATCGGGGCACTGTTGGGCGCCATCCCGCCGTAAACGTACCAATCGCCCGCGCACCAGCCGTAGTTGGAGACCCCGGTGGTAGAGGTGGCCGTCACGTAGGCCTGCTGGTTGACCTCGCTCGGACAAATGAGCACGCTGAGCGTTGAGGCTACGACCGTGACGTTGTCGGGCATGCTGGTCTTGAGCGTGAAATTGATGGAGTTGTACATCGGCCCCTGTTCCATGTAGGGAATGAGGCGAGAGGTCACGCCCCACGACGAATGCCAGAGCAGGGTCGCCGGATTCGACTGAGTCGCCTGCAAGACCTGCTGGGGAGGGAGCACTCCCTGGGAGCTTTCATAGTTCATGAGGCCCAGCCCGAGCTGCTTCAGGTTGTTGGTGCACTGAATCCGGCGAGCCGCCTCGCGGGCGGCCTGCACAGCCGGCAGCAAGAGCGCGATCAGGACCGCGATGATTGCGATCACCACGAGCAGCTCGATCAGAGTGAATCCGCGCCCTCGAGTGCGTTTCATCGTGGACAGGTCCCGTCAATTGCGGTCATTCACGGCCAAGTATTACGCCCTTCTCAAACGTAATACCAGATGAAGCCGATTGCAAGGGGCCAGGTTTTCGACGGGCTGCGGGAGGCTCGCGCCGAGGGCGCTTCCGGTGGCCACTACTTTCGTGGCTCTCTCGGTGCGATGGTCCCTGTTCTACTCGGTTTGGCCAAGCCACTTTCCGAGGGGATCGAGGCGCTCAAACGGTCGAAATCTCGCTTTGTATTGCAGCGATGGGCAACCATCGGCGTGGTAGCCGAGATAGACGTGGGGCAGGCCGAGTGCCCTGGCGCGGTCGAGGAGGCAGAGCACGTTCCACGTTCCCAGAGAGCGATCGCGATGAATTGGGTCTCGGACAAAGTAGATCGCCGAGAGCCCGCCCGAAAGCTCATCCACGTAGCCTAACCCAATCAAGGCGCCGTCGAGGAAATAGCACCACTCCTGTGTCGGAAATGGGTTCAAGAGGAAGCTGTGGGCGAACTCGGCGACGTCGGCGGGATCATACGGGGACCAGCCGCGTGCCTGGGATCGCTCTGCGTGGAAGCGGGCGAAAAGGGCGATCCTCTCGGATGAAAGCGCCGGAGTGCCGATGCGAAGTTGAACGGCTCCCTCGTTTGATTGGCGGGTACGGCGCTGGCTGCGGTCGGGGCGGAAGCGGGCGATATCCACCCGCAGGGAGCGGCAGGCGTCCGGTCCCGAGCAACTCTGCCGGAAGAGCATGTGGCCAAACCGTCGCCAACCGGCGAGCAGGAACGCCATGTATTCGTCGGGGGCGAGCGTCGCCACGTGCAAATACTCAAACTCAGAAATATGATCAGGCAGGTAGTGGCAGGGACCAGGGGGCTCGGTCCAGCGAGTGATGATCTCCATGACGGGGTTCCGCAGACGATCGGACAATCAAGTGCGACAAAAATCCGGTCAAGAGCGCCCGAGTGGTATCGGGGACGTCATTCCAGCTCAGGCGATTCCGCCGTTCGGATTCGGCATGCGGGTTGCCTATGTGTGAGAGCGATGAGGAACTGCTTGAGTCGGCCGCGGTATTCGTTCAGTGTGCGGCGATTCTCACGAGTTCGGGTGGAAAGAATGCGATATTAACTGACAGGAGACTTCGATGCTGTTACTTGCACAACCCCCAGTGGTTTTCGCGGCGATCGGATATTCGATTCTCTATCTCCTCTTCGGGGGAGGACTGATGGGTGCGATCGTGATCTTCATCATCGCCAAGGCCTTGGGTAAATAGGCAATGGCATTCCCGAGCACGAATGGGAGATCGACGGTGCCTGTGTTACCACTGACAGGTGTGGTCTCCCTGGTGGGGCAGGGGATCGGGGGCTTGGTCCAGCGACTGATGGTCTTCATGACGGCTTTCCGATTAGCGGCGCACACGATCGCCTTGACGATCGACCCCCGGTGACTGCCGCAAGAGATCAGAGCCACTCGTTCTTGTGTTCGACCTTGCAATCGTCGTCGTTGTCACAGAAATCGTCTGGACGGGGTGACTCCGTCGCATCAAGCTCAGCTACGATGTCGGCACCGGACGCTTCGACGAGGAAATGTCCCCCCGCAGTCCGGATGCGCTGCATGATGGCCGCGGCCTGCGCGGTTGACTCGTGGGGACCTTGGATATAGAAAGGCTTGCCGTCGCGGCCGAATGTGAATTGTTCAGGGCAGGTCGCGGGATCGACTCCGGCGAGCAGTCTGGCGGCATGGCGGTAGTCGGGATGGGGCGGGAAGCCGAACGACTTCGCATAGTCGACAGCCCCCTGGACGACTTTAACGAGACAGGCTGGCGCGATCGGCCGCATCGTCTGCGTTGCTGCCATCCGTCGGAGCAGCTCGTCGTAGACTTGCTGCGTGCCTGCTTGCCAGAAGGCGTTCTTGACTCCGAGGCAGTACGTATCGACGAGGAAAACGGCGAAGACAAGCTGTCCTTCAGACTCGCGCCGCGCGATCGCCAGGTAACCGATCCCGTCCTTCCAAAGGCTGGCTGCGGCGACGGCCCCGACGACGGGCCATTTCTCGGCCGATTGAAGCCGAACGTTTGGGTCAACCGACGTGCGCATTTCCGCCTTGGAATGCTTCGCTGCACGCTTGGCCTTTTGTTTCGCAACCCGTTTCTGCTGCCGCGCTCCGTGACTTCCGGCCATTTCTGATTCTCCTCCTGATGTTGTCGAGGTGGCGTGCCGTTCCGAACTGCACCAGTTCCGAGATCGACCGTGGCAGCGCGGGCGACCGGTGAGGGTGGCCATCGCGCTGACAGTCGGATGATGATACCAGAGGGGCGGGCACTCGTGAACACACGACGACAACGCGATCGAGGGGCAGCTTGGCGAAGCGTCTCCCCCCGGAGTGCCGAGCGCCATGTTACAATCGCAGGCCGAACAAGTGTTCTCGTCGCAGCTTGTCTTCGGCGTTTGGAGTCCGCAGGACTGTAGTCGAAAGCACGCTGACCGGGAACGTGGGACCAAGGAACGCACCGATATGAGCGGCCGCAAGAGCCACGACGACGAGTGCGTTGCCCAGCCGCCGCCGGATGACCCCACCGTCGACCAGCGCCGAATCGTCGACGAGAAGCTCACAGAAGACACGGGCTTTTATGAGAGCAGCTCGACATCGCCGGGCGCGAATCCTGGTGCACCCGCTGTTGCTTTGACTGAGGCATCCGCGCCGGGCCACATTCGCTGTTTCGGCGATTACGAGATCGTGCGTGAGCTGGCCCGCGGGGGCATGGGCGTGGTGTTCCGGGCCCGCCAGATGAGCTTGAACCGGACCGTCGCGCTGAAGATGATCCTGGCTGGACAGCTTGCCAACGAGACCGAAGTGCTGCGGTTCCATGCCGAAGCCGAGGCGGCGGCCAGCCTCGATCATCCGGGGATCGTGCCGGTCTACGAAGTTGGCCAGCACCAGGGACAGCATTTCTTTTCCATGGGGTTTGTCCAGGGGCAGGCGCTTTCCCAGCGCCTCTCTGACGGCCCCCTTCCGGCGCGCCAGGCCGCGACGCTGCTGGCGGAGGTTGCCGAGGCGATCGAATACGCGCACCGCCGCGGCGTGATTCATCGAGACATCAAGCCGGCGAACATCCTGATTGACGAGAGCGGGCATCCCAGGTTGACCGACTTCGGGCTGGCGAAGAGGGTGCAGGGAGACAGTGGGTTGACGGGCTCCGGGCAGATCATGGGCACACCCAGCTACATGCCGCCGGAGCAAGCTCGGGGGCAGCGCAGCGAGGTAGGCCCCGCGGCCGACGTTTATGCTCTGGGCGCGACACTCTACTGCATGGTTACCGGCCGCCCGCCGTTTCAGGCGGCCACGGCGATCGAGACCGTATTGATGGTGATTTCCGAGGAGCCGGTTCCTCCACGGCGGCTCAACGCCTCGGTGCCGCGCGACCTCGAGACGATCACGCTCAAGTGCCTTCAGAAAGAGCCGGCTCGCCGGTACAAAACCGCGGGAGCCGTGGCTCTCGACCTGCGGCATTTTCTGCGCGGTGAGCCGATTCTCGCGCGCCCGGCCGGGGCAATCGAGCGCGCTGGCAAGTGGGTGAAGCGACGGCCGCTCGTCGCCGCCCTCATCGGCTTGAGCTCGGCAGCCTTGGTCGGCTTGATCGTGGGGGGAATCTGGTTCAACTGGCGGGTGCGATCGGTCAATGAAGCGCTGGCTTCCTCCAACCGGGAGCTTGGCTTCAGCAATAGCCGGCTGGTGGCATCCCTCGATGAAACGCGGCTGCAGCGGCAGCGGGCGATGCGGAACCTCTACGCGGCCGAGATGGACCGTGCCAGCAGGGCCCTCGATGCGGGCCTCACTTCGCGGGCAATCGAACTCCTTGCGGGCTTCGAGTCACCTGAGCCCGGCCTTCCCGACCTCCGGGGCTTCGAATGGTTCTACCTCAAGGGTCGCAGCTCGGGCAAGAAGCGAACCATCGCCGCGGGTGGTCCGGTTGCCTGCATGGCCGTGAGTCGGGATGGCCGGCTCGTGGCCGGCGCGCTCGGCTCGATGATGCAAGACCGGAACATGATCCTGTGCATCTGGGAGACGGCGACTGGCCGGGTGCTCCACACCTTTGAGGGTCATCGCGGCCCGATCAGCCGGATCGCCTTTGCCCCGGACGGCAAGCGTATGGCGTCGGCGGGCCGGGACGGCACCGTGCGCGTGTGGAACACATCGAGTGGCAAGCCGACCCTGGTTTTCAGCGGACACGAGGCGGCAGTGGGTGGAGTGGCTTTTCATCCCAATGGCCGCCGGGTCGCGTCGTGCGGCGGCGACACGGGCCCGCTCGCTTTCGCCACGGGCGGCCAGGTCAAGGTTTGGGACTGCGAGAATGGCCGGGAGCTGGTCAAGATCGAGGGGCACAAGGGATTTGTCAGCTTGGTCGCCTTGAGTCCCGATGGTGCACACCTTGCGACGGGCAGCATCGAAAGTGCGCTGGGAGACCAGTTCGACGCAGACGGGCGCCCGGTGGCTGGCGAGCCCACACGGCGATCCGGCTCCGCCGGCCAATCCGAGACTTGGGGCGCGGTCAAGATCTGGAACGCATGCACCGGGCAGCTTGAAGCGTCGATTCCAAAGTTTGGCAAGCGAATCGTGTCGCTCGAATTCTCGCCGGAAGGCAGTCGGCTGGCCGCCTGCAGCGAAAGTGCGCCGGTGACGCTCTTCGACCCGTCGACCGGAAGAGTGCTGGCCAAGGTCGAGGGCACCTTCGCCTTTCCTTCCGAAAGTGGATACGACCTGGCGTTTCTTTCGGGAAGCCGGATCGCGATCGCCTCTCTCGCGAGAGAAACGATCCGGCTATTTGACCTCACAACGGGTCAGTTCGAAAGGACGTTCCAGGGCCACAGAGGACTGGTCCGCGGGCTCGCAACCGGGCCGGGCGGGAATTCACTTTTTTCGGGGAGCTCGGACGGCACGTTTGGAGTGTGGCGACTGGACGAGCAAGAGGGCCCACAGGTCGTCGATGCACGATCTGTTGCGGTTACTCGCGTGGTGTACAGCCCGGACGGGCGCTGGCTGGCGACGACCGGGAGCGAGGGTCCCGTCAAGCTGATCGACCTTCGAGGCGGCCGTGCCACAGTCGAGCTGCGGGGCAACGGGCTGCCAGTAACGGGCCTGGATTTCAGCCTCGACGGGCGTTTGCTCGCCTGCGGCACACAGTGGTTCACGTTCCCGACCGGACTGATCGTGTGGGATCTGGCCACACAGCAGCCCAAGCTCACGATCGCGCCGGATACGCAAATGGGTGCGAAGGAGAGCCGCTCGGGCGGGCTGGTCGCTTTCCATCCAGACGGCCGCACGCTCGCGTGCGCTGGAGGGTCGCGCGGGGGATCGATCCGCGTGTTTGAAATTGAGTCTGGCGAGCTCCGCCGTGAATTCAACGGCCGGTGGGGTCCTGTGCGAAGTCTGGCCTACAGCCCGGACGGGCGACTGCTCGCCTCCGGTTATCAGGACCACCTCGTTGCGCTTCATGACGCGGAGAGCGGCCAGCTCGTGCGCACGCTCGATTGTGGAGAAGGTATGATCCTGAGTCTTTCTTTCAGTCCCGACAGCCGACTCCTGGTGCAGGGCAGCGGCGAAGGAGGCGTCTTTCTCTGGAGTGCAAACGACGGACGGTTGGTCCGCCAGTTGACCGGCCATACGCGCGGCGGCTTCCTGCGCTGCGTTCAGTCCGGACGGCAAGCGCTTGGCGTCGGTGGGGCAGGAGGTCAAACTCTGGGACCCGGTGAGTTTTCAGGAGCTGCTCACACTGCCGGCACCGCGGCAAAGCGGTTTGTCCGTGTCGTGGAGCCCGGACGGCCGCAACCTCGCCGTGGCCGGCGGCGGCCCGGACGGACCCGGTGAGGCCCAAGTCTTCAGCATCGAGGCAAGAATCGCCGCGGAGGCGCCATGAGGCTATGGAAACGACGGCTCTTTCGTGTGTGACAATCCATCGAACCAAAGCAAGCCAGCCAGGCTCGTGCGGTGGGGCGATGGAACCAACGACGAGATATGCATCGGCATCTATGAATGGGTTCAGGTCGAGGGAGACACCGAGCCGGCGAGGAGAGGCGACGGCAGGTGAGAGGGGGAGTGTGTACCGTAGTAAGTCGATTGGGATCGATTTCGATTCCGGGGATGCCGTGTGTGTAATCGACGGCGTCCATCTCGTGGCGCGTTGCCAGTGCACTTGGACATTTCCGTGAGTTTGCCGCGGGGCTTGATCGGGGTCTGCTCGGGCGTCATGATTGGGCGGTCGCCGCTGGCTGGTTTGCGGCGCGGGGGAGACGATCAAGTTCGCACGCTGTCGAGGGCGCCGGTCCGGTCCCGCGGATGGCGCGAGTCGATCCAATGAGATGAACGATGTCGTATCTCTTCTTCTTCAGCTATGCCTCACACGACCTTCTCGGCAATTTCCTCGAGAGGTTCTACAAAGACCTTGTTGTGGAACTGATTTCTCTCACCAAGCATGACCCTTCCAGAATCGGCTTTCGCGATCGAGAGGGTATTGAGCTCGCGTCACGATGGCCTGATGAGCTGGCGAAGTCTCTGGCAGGCTGTAAGGCGTTTGTGCCGATCCTCTCGCCGAGGCACTTCGATAGCAAGTTCTGCGGCAAGGAGTGGTCATGCTTCAGTGCGAGGCTCGACCAATTTGCTCGCAGAAACAAAGGCGCGACGCCGAATCTGATCGTTCCTATCTCATGGACTGAGCCGAGCCGCCTTTCAAGACGAGCTTTCGGAAGACACGAGGTCGATCCAGCTCTCTCAGCACGACCTCGGAGACTTTTATCGCGAAAACGGACTACGTCAACTTATCCGGCAGAAAGGACCTCGCTCTGGGGAGTACAAGCATTTTGTTCACGAACTGGCCAAGAAGCTGGACGCAGCGACCAAAAAATGGACGCTCCCCGCCGGCCCTGTTGGTCGCTTTGAAGACGTCCCGGACTTCTTTGATAAAGGACGCTCGGTGTCGGCGGAGTCGCAATCCGTGGTCAATTCCGGCTCGGCCAGTCAGCGCGACTCGGTCACGCCGATCAAGCCCGGACGTCCGGACGGCAAGATGCGTTCTCGCCCCGGCCGGGGATTGTCATCGATCCCAGCCAGACCGGATCCCGATGGTTTCCCCGGGCCGAAACATGCTCACTTCCTCTTCGTGGCTGCCGCGCAAGATGAACTGGTAAGCAAGCGCCTCAAGCACAGCGCGATGCATACGCCGAGGAGGGCAAATACTGGAAGCCGTTTCTGCCGCCGTGGACAGACACAGTCTTTGGAGCTGCGTCGGTTATCGCGATTGACTCCAAGCTTGAGCCGCACTCCATACCAATTGATTGGGGCGTCGAAAGTATCCTCGAGTTTGTCCGCAGGGAGGATCGGGTTGTCATCATTATCGTCGACCCGTGGACGCTCCGGTTGCCGCGATATGCCGAACTCATGAGGCATTGCGACAAGGTCGACCATCCGAATTTCGCAATTCTGATCGTGTGGAATGAACAAGATGAGGAGACATTCACGAGCAAGAAAAGACTGGATCAAGCCGTGCAGAAAGCGTTTGTGAGCAAGTCGAAGAACACGCCCTCCAATTTCTATCGCGACGGGGCGACATCGTTGGACGAGTTCAAGCAGATTCTTTCGAAGGCGCTGGTTCGTGCACAGAACAACGTCATCGAGCTGCTCGGTCAAGTGCGGGCGATCAGGGGCGAGGGGCCAGCGAGTATTCCGGCGATCAGCGCGGCTAAGCAGAGGTGATGCACGATGACGGAACACCCCGGAGGGAGGATCCTCACGTTTTACTCGTACAAGGGTGGAACGGGTAGGTCGATGGCCCTGGCCAACGTGGCTTGGATACTGGCGAGCGGGTAAGCAGGTGCTGGTGATCGATTGGGACCTCGAGGCGCCCGGTCTGCATCGATATTTGCGCCGTTCTTGATCGACCCGGAGCTCGAATCGACAGAAGGAGTCATCGACTTCGTGCGGGACTACGCCGCAGAGGTTAGCTCGCCGGCAACCGATCGGGACGAGCGAGACTGGGTGGGCCGGGTCGCAGACATCGCACGTTACGCGGTCGCAATCGACTGGGAATTTCAGGGCCCTGGACGAATCGACCTCGTTTCGGCAGGCCGGCAGGATCCTTCCTACGCAACCCGCGTCAACCTGTTCAATTGGCCCAAGTTCTACGAAAACCTGAGCGGTGGTCCGTTCTGGGAAGCAGTCAAGAAAATGATGCGCAGAAAATACGATTATATAATGATAGATAGCAGGACGGGCGTGAGTGAGACGGCGGGAATCTGCACGGTTCAGCTCGCGGATGTGGTGGTTGCATTCTTCACCCTGAATCGCCAGAGCATCGAGGGTGCCGCCTCGGTGGCCGCATCGGTCCGCCGACAGCGATCGAACCTTCGGATCTTTCCCGTTCCATCGCGGGTGGAGCTCAATGAAAAAGAGAAGCTCGAGAGCGCTCGAGACTACGCCCGCGAGCGATTTGCGCCCTTTCTGAATGAGATCGAGGAGATCGAAAAGCGGAGTCCGGATAGTTACTGGGGCGATGTCGAGATCGTGTATCACCCGTATTACGCGTTCGAGGAAATCCTCGCCCCGTTCGGGGATCGAAAGGGCTCGCCGTTTTCCGTGCTTGCGTCCAGCGAGAGGCTCACTCGTTACCTTTCAAACGGAAGGATCGACGAGCTGGTCGCTCCGCCCGAGCTGGAACGCCAATTGGTCTTGGCTCGATATTCTTTGCGGCGGGGCCGGCCGAACGAGCATTTCCCGGCGAACAGACCCGAACTGAAGACCCAATATGAAGGGGCGATGGAGTTGGCCAGCCGTTGGTCGAATGCGGACTACCGCGAGGCCCACCTGCTCGACGCCCGAAAGTACAGCGAGCTGGCGAACGAAACGGAGCTGTTGTCGGTTCTGGTGGAAAATCCGCTTTTTCGTCGGTACTGGGAGACGAGCCGGGATGCGATGCGGCATGACGACCGGCGCGCCCAGCTCATCAGCGACGTGGCTAAGCTGAGTCGAACTCAGGTTTTGAGACTCTTGCACCGGGTCAAAATCAATACCTCTGATCTTGGAGATATCGCCGCGGGTAACCAAGATTTGGCGGACGAAATCGTGCGGCTTGTCGAGCAACGCGGCGCGGTCGAGTTCGCCGGGCTTGAAGAGATCGTCAAGGAAATCGTCGCTCAGTCTGCGGACAGGTCAGCAGTCAAGAGCATGACGGCGCGAGATCCCCGTGCGCGCATCCTCGTGGTGGACGATGACACTCTTTACCGCCGGAATCTGCGCGAGTTTCTGGAGCTCCATCGGCCCGACTGGGGGTTCGATGAAGCGCCGGACGAGAGCGAGGCTTTGAAGATCTTGCAGTCGCGGAACGCTGGCGACGAGTCAATCGCTGTCGTGATCACTGACCTGGTCATGGCGTCGGAGCAGGGCGGGCTGCGGCTTATCAAGCGAGCACGAGAAAAAGACCCGTGGCTTCAAGTCATCCTGTATTCTCGCGACGCGAAGCGGCTGGAAAACTCGATGGCTCACGCGATCGGGGCATTCGACGTCCTTGATATTGGTCAATACGGATACGAAGCGTTTGACCAGATTCTCGCCCGTGCCGACGCCGCCCTTCGCTATCGCGAAGCCGTGCGCCGCAACCTTTATCTGCGGCGATTCCTCAGTCACAAGCTACTGCCGGTCGTCGAAGGCGATCCCGAGCTGTTGCGCCCGCGACAACAAGTCGCGTCGATCTGCTTTTGCGAGATTTGCAACTTCGCGCACTTCTGCGAGGTACTGAGAACCGATCCTGTGCTCATCGCCGGGTTCCTCAAAGAATACGGCGACTCGGCGGCGCGAATCATTTTTGAAAACGACGGAATGCTCGACAAGTACATGGGGGACGAAGTGATGGCGCTCTTCGGCATCCTCGACGAGGCCGGAAACCAGGAAGGGGTGCAGCTCGCGGCCGCCAACGCGGTCAGCACCGCGCTCGAACTTCAGGCAGAGTTCAATCTCCTCCTCGAGCGCTGGGGCGACCGTTTCCGAAGGAGATCCCCGACCACAATTGCACTCAGGGTGCGCTGCGGAATCCATACCGGAGATGCCTTCGTCGGGAACATCGGAACAGTCTATCGCGAACAATTTACTGCACTGGGTTCAGCCGTAAACATTGCCGAGGGCATCATGCGCGGGGCGGAGGCGGGGCAGATCTTGATCTCGCAATCGACGATGAGCTACGTGCAATCAGAGTTCGATTGCCGGCGAGCCGAGGGCATCAAGATCGCCGAAGGCGAATTACCACTCTTCCGAGTGATCGGCCCTCGGTCGCCGGCCGGTCGGGCACTGCCGACGGAAGCATAGCCGCCCATCGGCTAAGGCTGGCAAATTCCTCGGACACACCGCATTCTGCGACCTAATCCAGGCTGGTTGCGCGAGGCAACGCATGTCGCCGGACATTGTGGATCGCACCAAGAAGTGCCTGACCGGGATTCCGCGCGTCAATTAGGCGCAATTATCGACACTGCGCCCTTGTGCGATTCGCCGCACTGCGGCATGCTAAGGTGACACTTGCCGGTTATCGATCTGGGCGTCGTCCATCGGCCGAAGAGAGGAATGGGCTCGCGCTGAGTGCGAGTGGTGGTGGCATTTCTCATCTGGCTCGCAACCATCGCTGCGTCTGAGTGTCGATGAGGCTCGAACGTGACGCAAGCATACGACAGTCGCCAAACGGAATCCGGGACGTCGTGGGCCGCAAGGCTGCTCGAGCTCTCGACGGCCACCGATCGCATCATGCAGAGCATCTTTCTGGGCGACCGGATTGCGACTCTGAATGAGATTGCGCGTCAATCCCATCTTCTGTTGCGCGCGGAGGCCTGCGCGATCTTTCTCGTCGACGAGAATCTCCCCGACACGATGCTGAAGGTCGCGTGGTATTCGGACAATATTTCCTTGGAGGCCGACGCGCACCTCGAGCCCGTCCGGATCAAGATCCAGAGTGTGCCTTCCGGCGGTCTCACGGGCCACATTGCCAAGGAGGGGGATATTGTCGAGCTGCATGGCGAGGAGCTCAGGCATCACGCTTACTCAGCGGGGCTTTACCCCAATCACCTTGCGTCGGGCTTTTGCCATTCATTGTTGGGTATTCCGCTCAAGGACCGGAAGGGCGCGCTTCTGGGCCTGATGGTCGCGGACAACAAGAAAGGCCCGGACGGCAAATCCAAAGACGACGAGTACTTCACCAAGGAGGACATCTCGGTCGCGAACATCCTTGCCAGCAAGATCACGCTGGTACTCGAGAGTCAGCGCACGTCGGAGATTCTGCGTACACTGCTGACCGAGACCCATCGTTACAGCAGTGTCTCGGAGGTACTTGACGCGATTCTGCAGGAAGGGCTCAAACTCTTGCGGGCAGACCGTGGCGATCTGGCGCTCATCGATGAAGATTCCGGCGGCCTTGTGATGATGGCCCGTCGCGGCGACCTTGGCCTGGAGCCTGGTGAGATGGTTCCTGCTGATTGCGTGATGCAGCATGTTTTCAGGACTGGCGATTCGCGTGCGATCCCTGACGTCCATCTGGAGCCTCATTACACCGAAGTCGATCGCCGGACCCAGAGTGAGGTCGCGGTGAGGCTCGAGTGGGAGGGAAGGTCAATCGGCGTCTTGAACGTGGAATCTTTTGATGCCAGCTCGTTTGACGAACAAGACGTCGCCCTCTTGCGATTGCTCGCAAGCTATGCCGTGGTGGCTTATCGAGCGGTAGGCAGGGAGATGCGATTCCGGCACGTCATCCAGCGGCTCGCCGGCTCACATCCACCCCAGCAGGTGTTGCTCGACATCCTCAAAATTGTCAAGAGCATTCACCCGTACGAGGGGTCGATAATCTATTACGCGGATTACCAGGAAGGTAAGCTAATCTGCAAGGCCTATATCACATCGAAGGTCGTCGACAACGACGCCTGCGCGAAGCTCAGTTACGATTTCAGTGACTCATCGTTTGCAACCCTCATCCTCAACAGCAAGCAGCCGGAATTTGTTCCTGCGCCGCTGGTCGACCCTCGCGTCAATCGTATCGGGCTTGAAGCGTTCAAGATCGACGGGCCGCTGGCCGGCATTCCGCTCACGTTCCAGGACAAGGTGGTCGGCGTTCTCGTGATGTGGACCGCTGCCGAGCAGTCTCCGCTCACGAAGGGGAGTGTAGCCGCACTTGAGCCCTTCGCGCGGATTGCCGCTGCGAACATTGCCATGTCGTCGCAACAGGACATGACGATGCGATCTATGGAGGTGATGCTCAACCTGAGCAGGACCGAGCTGCCGCTCCAGAACAAGCTCGAATCAATCCTGGAGCTGGTCAAGGCCGCGGGGTTTGATCGCGTTCGAGTCTTCCGCTTCCATCTCGACACCAACAGCTTCCGGCCAGTCGCGGCTTTGCCGAAGGACAACCCAATTGACTTTCAGGAATGCGTCATTGCGATAAAGGAGAATCCCTACGCGAAGGATACGTTTGAGCGCGGGCGCCGCGATCCGGTCGCCAGAATCTACGACAGTCGCCTCCACGGCCCGGATCCCCACGCCAAAAGGCTGGGCAAGGCGCACGATCTCCCCTGGGTCGTGATTCCGATTGTGATCGCTGGGAAGCTCTTTGGTCAAATCGCCGCCGATAACGCGGAGAGCCGGCGGCCGATCCCGGATGACAACCTGCCGTACTTGACCCTGCTGGGAACTTTCGCCGCCCTGGCAATCGCGAACACTCGCGTCTATGAGCGACTGAGCCTCCCGGGGCTTCACCTCCTATATCGACAGCTCCCGGAGGATTTATCGGAGCTCGCTTACGTGCGCCGCCTACTCGTGTACCTCACGTGCGGCGAAGCGCTGGGATTTTCTCGTGCGCTTTTCCTGCGTTTCGATGGAAGCCGGAGGCGTCTGGAGTATGTTGCCGGCCTGGGGCAAATCACGAGAGACGACTTCGTCCGGATTTCCAAGGCTGCCGAAACCCTGGGCATGGAGACGATCATCGCGCGGGCCGGCGAGCTCCGCGATCCGAATCTGGATGGCGCGATGGCTGGCTTTTACCTAGACGTCGAGGACCCGGTCATGAGCGAGCTGATCGACGGCAAGGACGCGCGGCGGTTCACGCTGGTTGAAGACCAACCGGCGCTGCCGTGGATGGAAAAACTCAAGGAGAAGATCCAGGCAGTCGACATCCTGGCGGCGCCCGTGCGCGTCAACGGCAAGCTCGCCGGGTTATTCTGCATCGACAGGCAGTGGCTGAATGAAACGATTTCCGAAGCCGATCGGGCGCTACTCGGGGCCTTTGCCAATCAGGCTGGCCTGTTTCTGCACAGTTGCGCACTGCGGCAGGAGGCTATCGAGCAGCTCAGACGTGCTGTGCGAAAGGAGGCGAATAGCTTCGCCGCACACCGAATCAAGACGCCGATCTTGAATATCCAGGGGTCGCTGAGACTGTTCGAAGCCTATGTCGAGCGAAGGATGCTTCCGGCAGCGGTGAGCGTCGTCCGGGATGTGCGGCCGAATATCGAGAAGATCCATCAGATCGTCGAGGATTCCCTCGTAGTCAGCGAGTTTGTATCGGAACCGACACCGATCGCGCCGCTGGTTCGAGACGTGATTTCATCGGCGCTCTCGGAAGGGTTTTTCTGCCGAGTCTCATGCGAGCCAGACCTCAAAGTCCAGGGTGACCGCAAATTGCTGTTGGAGTGCTTTGAAGAGCTGATCGCCAATGCTCGCTACTGGACGACCAAGCCTCACGGCGCAATTGACATCGCAGCGCAGGCGATACCGCCGCCCGAAGACACGGCCAGCGCGAATCAGCGGAGCTATGTCGGCATTCGTGTGAAGAACACCGGCGATGGTGTGCCCAACGATAAGAAGAAATGGATCTTCCTCGATGGGAAAACGACGCGTGAAGGGGGCAACGGGCGCGGCCTGGCCAGGGTCGCCGATATTATCAAAGCCCATGACGGCCGGATCTCCGAGATCGGTGAGCCGGGAAAGTTCGCTCTATTCGAAATCGTCCTACCGCTCGCTTGATTTAGACCGACGAAATGTGTTCTACGTTCGGGGTAAGTAACCGGTCAATTCGAAGCCCAAATGCAGAAGTCTCGAGGAGCAGCAGGATGACGGCTTCAGAGTGTAGGATCCTCATCGCGGACGACGAGCAAAGCTTCCGTGGGAATTTGAATCAATTTCTCAGGCTATTTCGCCCGCGCTGGGAGGTCGATGAGGCCGGCAACGAAATCGAGGGGCTGGAGCTCGTCGAGTCGCGTCTCGCCAGCGGCGATCCGGTTGACCTCGTGATCACGGACCTGGTCATGCAGTCCGAACTGGGAGGACTTCTACTCGTGCGAGAAGCGCTCGCGCGCGACCCGTCGATCCAGGTTATTCTCTATTCGCGTGACCCAAGCAAACTCGATCGGTCCGCCGCGTTGAGTATGGGGGTGTCCGAAATCGTCGACATCGGTCGGCTCGGAATGAGGGCCTTCGACGAAATCCTTAGCCACGCAGATGCAGCCCTCAAGTGCCGGGAGATCGACCGGAAAGACCTCACCGCGCTGCGGAGTCTGGCGATCGACGGTCGGCGTTCCTGAGATCGCCTTAGCCTCACGGGATCGACGCGAACGGCCGGTCCGGGAAGACGAGGTCCAGGAGCAGGAGCCGGAAGTCCTGGCGGTCACGGAGTACAGCGCGGTCGGGGTCGGCGCGGAGCCGGGGTTCGTCGCCGTATCCCGCAGTGAGAGCACGGGCCAAGGCGGCCATTGCCTGGCCGGGTTCCGTGGACACGGCGCCGCGCGGCAGGCCGGACTGGGGTGTGGCGGCGATTGGCGAGAGCAGGGCATGGCCCGGACGGTATTCGCACCCCTTCGTTCGGGGATTCCTGAATTCGTTCTTGTAAAACGAAGAATTGCGGTCCAACATGATTTCGTTGTTCCGAGAATTGGCCGTCACTGAGTGCAAATAGAGAGGCGCTTTCATGACCCCGATCCCGTCACCGGCGCCGGCGACTGTGATTGCCCCGCCGTTTACTTTTGAGTCCGCGATACGGAAGGTCCGGCTGGCCGAGGATGCCTGGAACTCCCGAGATCCGGACCGAGTTGTGCTCGGGTATACCGAGGACTCGGCGTGGCGGAACCGGTCCGAGTTTCCGGTCGGCCGCGAACAGATCCGCCGCTTCCTTGCCGGCAAATGGGAGCGAGAGCATGAGTACCGCCTGTGCAAGGCATTGTGGGCGTTCACTGCGGACCGGATCGCGGTGAAGTTCGAATACGAATGGCACGACCACACGGGCGCCTGGTTCCGCAGCTACGGAAACGAGTTGTGGGAGTTCGACGGTCGGGGGCTGATGCGCCGGAGGGAAGCAAGCATCAACGACCGCCCGATCAGCGAGGCCAACCGAAAGTTTTTCTGGTCCGCCCCCGGACCGCGTCCCGCGGAGCACCCCGGAATCGAGTAAGGCCTGGCGAAGCCGGCAACAAATTGCGAGACTTAGCTTGACCTGGTCCTGGCATCGACCTCCGCACAGGGATGGGCCGGGGCTGGTCTCGCGCATGCCGCGCCTCTCCCGCCGGGCTGGAGCATTTCCTTGGAGACGCCGGAACCACTCGACGCCAAGCATCTCGCCGACAATCGACGGCGCGCCGAGGAGGTGGTAACGCAGTCGCTCACTGGTGCCGGGCCGGCCCCGGGATTCGACGCCTCAACGGGCGCGGCGTCGGACCTGGACGCGGAGCTCGGGCCGGTTCTCGCGGTGCTCGCGCCGCCGCGCACGCCGGGGGAACTCGGCTGGCTCGGGCCGTACAGGGTACTCGATGTCCTCGGGGCCGGGGGCATGGGGGTCGTGTTCCGCGCTCAAGACGCGCAGCTCCATCGCGAGATTGCGCTCAAGACGTTGCGCCCGGAGCTGGCGGTTACCCCTGCGAACCTCGCACGCTTCTTGCGCGAGGCGCGGGCAACCGCCGCGCTTCAGCACGACCACATCGTGACGATCTACCATGTCGGCGAGGAACGCGGCGTGCCGTTTCTGGTCATGCCGCTGCTCCGTGGCAAGACGCTGGAAGACCGCCTCACCGAAGATTCCAGGCTGCCTGTGGCCGAGATCCTGCGAATTGGCCGTGAGGCCGCAGAGGGCCTGGCCGCGGCGCACGGACATGGTCTGGTCCACCGCGACATCAAGCCGAGGAACATGTGGCTCGAGGCGCCGAGCGGGCGGGTCAAGCTGCTCGACTTTGGGCTGGTGCGCCTGACGGGGATCAGTTGGGCGTCACTCGGACGGGCATGATACTGGGGACTCCGGCTTACATGTCGCCGGAGCAGGCCGGCGGCGGCGCGGTCGACCATCGCAGCGACTTGTTCAGCCTGGGCTGCGTGCTCTACCGCGTCGCCACGAGCCGGCCGCCGTTTGCGGGGTCTGACCCGATCTCGACCCTCGTGGCCGTGGCCTCGGCGCAGCCGAGCCCGCCCAGCGAGGTCGATCCGCGTGTGCCGCGGGAACTGTCCCTGCTCATCATGAAGCTCCTTGAGAAGAACCCGGACGACCGTCCGCCGTCGGCCCGCGCGGTGGCGGAGATGCTGGCGTCGATCGAGAGAGCGCCGCCGGCAACGGCCGCGGCGCCTCGTCCCGCTGCGGCGCCACGTGGCCAGACCGTGGCCACGGCCAAGCTCGCGCCGGCGCCGGCCATGGCGATGGCGCGTGTGCGGCCGGAGACACAGCCGCGTCGGAGAGCATCGGGATGTCTGAAGGCTTTCGCCGGCTGCGGTGTCTTGACTCTCGCTTTTTTCACACTTCTGGTGGTCGGCATCGTCATGCTGGTGACGAAGGGGCTGCCGACTTTGATCAACGCCGTCAGCGAGGAGACGAAGCGGCAGAATGATTGGGCCGAGGTCGCCCGCGTCTGGAAGCCCCCTCCGACCGACGCCGGGCCCGACGACCTCTTCCCCGAGGACGTGGCGGGCGAGAACCTCGACCATCACGACACGGAGGTTGATCTCCACTATCTGGGGATCGACATCGCCGGCCAGCACGCGGTCTATGGCCATGGATCTTCGGCCGTGGAGGTCTTTGCCTTCAGCGTGACCGCGCTCGAGAAAGAGGCCCTCTACAAGCGAGCCCTCGAGGGTCCGAAGGCGGGCGAGACTCCGCCGCCCGGTCAGGTGAGCGCCCGACGGCAGAACTACCGCGTCACACACGGTACGCCTCAGGAGCCGCTCCTGTGGTACCGCATGAGCCCGCCCGACGAGAAGGGTGTGTTGTGGTGGGATAAAGGCTGGCTCTTCGTGGCCCGCTCGACCTCTGGCGACGACCCCGAGCCGTTCCTGCGTGAGTATGTGACCGCCTTGAGCGGCGAGCCGGGGGAGTGACGTAGTTGCGGCCGATTGTCACTTCGATTTGGTACAATTTCCTTTCGGAGGCTCGCCATGCCGATTCACGATTGGACCCGCGTTCCGGCGTGGACGTATTGACCCTCGCGGCGTATTCGGCCGGTTCGGAGAAAGTCGCCTACGTCGAGAACGTGGCCGTCGGCGATCGGCTTGCGGACATGCCGATCTTCCTCACTCCGGATCACTATGTCCCGTGCCCGCTCGAAGCATCGTACGGCGTGACCTGGGGTGTGTTCCCAGCGGCTCTCAAGGGTCCGCTTGAACTTTCCACGAAATGACGAACCGGACGCCGCCCGACCTGGTCGCTGCGGCCACCAGGGCTTCGAATCCTCTTCAGGGCCCGAGCTGCACGTTCATGCGCCGCACCAATTCGTCAAAGCCCGAACCCGCGTGCTGGTCCGGAGTCAGTGCGTTCATGTCTCGCAGGGTGTCCGCGATGCCATCAAAGAGCCGCCGAATTTCCGCGTAGATATTCAAGTCCTCCTGGAGCTTGGTGAGATTGTCCCCTCGCACCGACTTCAGCGCTTCGTCAAGGTCCCGAATCTCGTCCTCCCAGTGGCGCACGTAGCGTACGCGCCCGGTGGCTTTGTAGATGTTGGCGTCTGCGAGCACGATGGGGAAGATTCGCTGGCGAAAAGCCTGCGCTTTGGCGATCTCCACCATCTCAAACATGCAGTTCTCCGACTTCAAGTACTTCTCCGAGATCACGACAACAACGCACTTACCTTGTCCGATCCGCCTCATGAAATCGCGGATCGAATCCTTGTAGCGCACTTCCTCCCGATCACGGAGCAGGCGGATGCCGTGCTGGCCCATCGCCTGCTGAAGCTGGTCGACAATGGCGCAGCTTTCCGGGTTCCAGGCGTAAGAGACGAACACCTCGGGCGCAGGCGGTGGCGAAGGAGTCACCGGCGTGAGTCGTGGCACCACGAGTGCGGCCCCGTATTGTTCCTCCCGCAACGCGCCAGGCAAGACCTCGCGCACCAGCCGGGCGGCGTCCACCATTTCGCCGCTGCCGTGACACTGGATTTGCTGTCCCTTTTGCGCCATGTTCACCAGCTTGTCCAGCGCAAACCCGTCGGGCGCCGCCTTGCCCTGGCACTCGGCGCAGGGACAAGGCAGATAGCGTTCATACTTTAATCGAGGGAATGACCCGTGCAGCCGCTCCAACTGGTCATCCACAATGGCCAGCAGGCCGCGCGTATCCGGGCCGTTGACACGAACGCGGATCCTCCGCTGAGCGTACTCCTCGATGATCTCCGCTCGGGTGCCGTCGCGTGCCAGAACCACGCCCGTCTTCCACACGAGCTTCCCCGCGTCGGCAATCAGGTGATGCATCGCCACGATGAATCGCGCGAGGATTCCCTTGGGCATGAACTCGTACTCGTAGCGGACCACCAGACCGCCGCCGGGCTCCCACGGATACGGCGGCTGTTCAGACGAAAGCAACTGTGGCGCAATGTACGACTGGTCGGCTCCGAGGGCGAAGCAAAGCTGGAACTTCATCATGAGCCGCAACAATTCGTCGTGCATTCCGGCGTATTTGGCCTCGGACCAGATGCGCTCGAGATGGCTGCGCGTGAAGTGCCCGCGTGCGGCGATCACCTCCGGGTCATCCAGCACGCGATAAACCGCGTCTGTCCCCCATGACGGCTTCAAGACAACGGTGTTCTTCAGCAAGGCATCATCCTGGAAATGAAGGCAGATGCCCAGATCGTGCAGATACCCGCTCAACTGGAGCTTGTCGTCGCGGCGACAAACCCGTGCCGCTGGCAGATGTCGAGGTACTCTTCGAGGCTGATATAGTCGCGCGTGTCGTGCTCGAGCGCCTCGCGCGATGCGCTTCCAGGTGGCCGGCAGTCCGACGCCCACGTGCGGCAGATTCTCGAGCTCCTTCCGAATGACCGCGACGACGCGATCGAGACCGCGGTTGGTGGCCAGGTTGCTTGCCAGGGCACCGCGAAGTTCGCGAATCGCGCTCGCAAGCCGCTCAAGTTTATGTCGCGCGTTCGATCCTGCTTCTCGTTCTGGACGATGAGCAGCGGGCTGGCGTCGCTGAGCAATTCCACCACGTGCAGCCAATATGCGAAGTCTGTGTCCTCCTTGCGGTCGTCGCAGGCGAGCACGTAGACGGAGCGCCGGGTCAGGAAGAACTGATGGGTCGCGTGGTAGATCTCCTGCCCGCCAAAGTCCCAGATATTCACCTGGAAGTCCTGCTGTAGCAGCCTCTCCTTATCGCCCTCGCGCACGCGGATCGCGGTGGGGAAGCAGCAGCGGATCACGTTGATGCCCTCGGTGGACTTCTCGTCCTGGCGCGGCGTAAAGTTCGGATCCTCAATCTTGTGAGCCAGAGATGTCTTTCCCGCGCCGGCTTCTCCGAGGATGATCAGCTTGGCCTCGCATAAGTAGTCCACGCCTGTGGCCGCCGGATACCTTCCGGCACGGCAGGCAACCGTAGTCCTCGCAACCACAGGATTTCCAAGGATGCCAGGTCAGCCAGCGGATCAAGAATCCTCCAGATCGTCGGGCTGCACTTAGGGTGCTCCTCATTTATGTCGAGCGACCAATCACCAATGATAATCGAGCGGAGGCTGGTGAGCGCCTTCACCTCGTCGACCCAAAAGTCTTCACCTTCCTCTAGGGCCTTCGCTTTTATCGCCAACTCGCCAACGTTCTTCGCGTCCAATCGAGTGCGACAGCGGATATAAGTGCGTTCATCAATGCCAAGGCCGGGACGATTCGGGAGGGACTCGATTGGGCAGTCGAACAAAGAGACGGATCGCAGGTTGGGCAGATCCCAGAGTCGCTCGGGGACGGTCTGGAAACCTGTTGAAGATAGGTCGATGTCTTCGAGGTGGTCCAGCGCAAAGACCTCCTCCGGAATCTCAGTGAGTTCTGGAAACCCACCTAACCAGAGCGATTTGGAGCGATTGGAATGGGCAAGCGTCAGCGCCTTGGCGACGCTGGGTGGCAGATTGCTTGTGGCCTTTCGGCTCCTCGGGGCGGGCATGGCGGCTCTCCGCTGTCTGAAGTGGCCAGCGCAATGTTGTCAAGCATTCGCCTTGGTCGTCAAGTCCGCGCTCGGCCCGGTGGCATAAAGAGTGGCGTGACCCGCCGACCCCGCGGGCGACCAGAACGGAGCCTGGTCCTGGCCGCCCTCGACGAGTGTAAGCGACTCGAATCCAACCGTGCGAGTGGACGGCGGCTTGGAGTTGTAGCGGGGTTCAGGTGACCCGCCCTCGACACGCGCGTAACGATAATTCCTGCGTCACACGCAACTCGCAGAAGGACATGGTGTTGGGTTGATTCCGTGCGCGCCCGATTTTCCTGCGTCACACGTAAGTCCAAGCCCTGCAAGGCAGTGACGCAGTGACGCAGAAACGGGGGCATCGCAAACTGTTTTTTTGCGTTCTCCGACCTTGATAGAGCGAGCGTCCCGCTCTCAGTCCGCCGTTTCGGTGGGCGAGCCCGGCGAGCACGTGCTCGTGAGTGAGGTCGGCGTCGCCAAATGGCTTGCCAAGAACGTTGCACGTCGCCGGACGGAAGGGCAAGGAGAAGAAGTCTGCCGAGCCCTTTTTCCACGAGCGGGGCGGCAGCGTGCAGATCCCTTAACCCTTACGCGGCAAGGATGCGCGTCGAATATACAAAACGAACTGTGGCCTGGTTGAGGCGTGCGGCTGACTGGGTAAAACGTTGCGTACTCGACCCGGCGACCACACTGGCCCGAAGCGCAGCGAGGGTTCCGCTCGCCCTCGCTTGCGCTTTTTGATGTTGCGCTGTTCCTGTCCTCGCCCCGAATGGGGCAGCCACAAAACAGCCCACTGCAACGCCCTGGGAAACTACGCCAAGAAAGGAGGGTATTGCCCTGAAAGGGCGAAACAAGCCGTCCAAGCCACATGTGCGAGGATTCCCGCGAGCGGTTCTAGCATCGTGCGAGGTACTCGAATTGTGCCGCCCTTTCAGGGCTTGAATATGGTTTCAATTCGGGTACCCAGGGCGATGCCCTGGGCTGATTTGTTTTGCCCTTTCAGGGCAAGAACCAAAATGCGCAAGATCAAAACTTGCGCTTCGGGCTAGGGTGCCGCGGATGTTACTCGCCTTTGAAACACGCGCGAACTGTGGGATCGGGAAGGAGGGAGGGCGGAGTGCGCACAAGCGGTTGCCGACGTTGAGGTCGCCGCGGAGCGGCACGGGGGACGTTTCGACGCGGAGCGTCGGAACGAGGAAAAAGAATGGGACGGGCACGCGTCACGCTCGGCGGCGGGCGCTTGTTCTCGGAAAGCCTGCTACGCGAAACAAAACTCCTTGAACTCGTATGGCTTTATTCCTGGCTGGGTCGCCAGGTCTTCCAGTATCTTGTTTTTCTTCGCGTATCCGAACCCGACTGATAGGGCCTTGAGCGTCTTGCTTCTGAGCAATCCCATGTAGTGCTGCGGCTCCATCCCCATCGCGGAGACATGAAGCAATTCCTCAAGCGCTGGAGCTGTTTCGAGTGGGCGAATGTCTTCAAGACCCTTTGTGTTTTCTAGATAGATTCTCCGTAACGCCCCAAGTTGGGACAGATCGGGAATGGCATGGATTTTCGTCAGCGATCGCAGGGATAGATTCTGGAGTCCGGTCAATGTATTTGACTTCGTGGGTCCCAACGACAGCTCAGCGAGATTCTTATGCGGCGGGTCTTCTAGAAAATCAAAGCTAGCCAGGGAGTAGATGCCGACGGAGAGGCTCTCCAGGTTCTTGAGCGAAGCGATGTGCGCGACGCCTCGCGCATCCATGAGACAATCCGCATTGTCGGTTGCGGTGTGGGCGCCGTCGGCGGTTTTGCCACCGCGCCGCGTCGCTATTTTCCCCATCCATCGGGCAAGAACGAAATGTAATTTGACAGCGAGTGCCTAGATCGCCCGACCGATACGATGTCGATCGTTCCGTCGCGATTATGCACCAGCGTGTTGCGATACTCCCTAACGTTTTGAGCGTCGACGATCGTGTCTTGGGGGATCCGACACCTGGCGCCTATGCTATCGAGCAAGATTTTGGTCTGGGGGTGCGTGCGCTTGATGACGCTCCAGAACGAACGGATACAGGTCTCGAATTCGGCAAACATACGCATCACGTATGTTCCGTCGAGATTCTCACTCGCCGACTGAAGATCCCGCGGCCTTGGTCCCTTACCCAGAACCTCGGGCTCTTTACTGACATCGACGGTGAGTCGGTCGACTGCGATCCGTGTGGCCCAGCACTCGCGTTCGACAGACTTGATTCGCTCCTGCCAGTCAAAGCGGCTCTGGGACATTTGCGGTCATCTCGTCGAGGACGCGTTGGAGTGTCTCCTTCGAAAGTGGGCTCGACTCGGCATCCCTGATTGTCGCGGCGGGCTTGGCGCCGGGAAACATGTAGTGTAATCGCCACTCGCCGTTCAGCAGGTAGAGGCTCGCGATGTCGTCGTATGCCGGCATCAGGTAGAGGTCGACCACACCGTCTGCGCCGGGCGTGAATCGCGCGATCGGATCCAGCAGTACGCGAATCGTTTCTTTCTGCATGAGCAACGCCGGGGCTTCGTAGTCGCCGAGGCGAGAGTCCTTCATCTTCTTGGGAATCTCGCGCGTCGACCAATCGAGCTCTGTTGCCCAGCCCTTAACCAAGCTCGTCAGTTTAGCGAGACGGTCGAGCCACTCCGCACGTAACAACGCTGCTTCGCCGTTCTCGCGTTCAGCCTTGGCTGCTTTTGCCATTGGTCGGGTGAACTCCGGTACCCCTTGGAGACTCTCCAGTCATTCTCACTTCCTTGGTCGCAGATCGGCAAGTGATCATCGTGATCGCGCCTTTTGCTTTGCTCGGCGAGATTTGCCGAGTTTCGTTCCTCATCACTCCTTACAGGTGGCGAATGGGACCCGAGTCTGCTCGGCACGACTTCCGCTGAGGGCTCACGCTGTTGGACACGCCTGGAAAATCGCCGGTGTTGTTCGCTATGTTTTGGCCCTCATTTCCAGCCACTTTAGCTGAGATTCTCGCGGGCACAGGCGAGTGTGCGCGGTTCAGGGGAGACGTTCGGTTGCATGCCAAACGGTGGGAACGGGGAGGCTTCTTCGTGGAGCAAAGTGTCAGGCGACCCGCGCTCGGCGTGCGCGTAACGAATATTCCTGCGCCACACGCAACTCGCAGAAGGACATGGCGTTGTGTTGATTCCGTGCGCGCCCGATTATTCCTGCGCCACACCTAACTCCAAGCGGCGCAAGGCTGTGGCGCATGTGGCGCACAATCGGGGGTCTCGCAAACTGTTTCTTGCGTTCTCCGACCTTGCGAGAGCGAGCGTCCCGCCCTCATCAGGCCGCCGTTTCGGTGGGCGAGGCCGGCGAGCATCTGCTCGTGAGTAAGGTCGTCGTCGCCACATGGCTTACCGAGAACGTTGCACTTCCGCGAAGGGAAGGACAAGGGCTAACATTTGCCGATCCGCTTTCGACGGGCGGGGCTGCGGCGTGTTGTTCCCTTAGTCCTTGCAGGGAAAGGATGCGCGTCGAATATACAAAACGAACTGTGGCCTGGTTCACGCGTGCAGTTGACTGGGCCGGGGCTCCGGAGGAGTGCGGTGGATGATGGGCCGCGGCCCAGAGTTGGAACGAGATCAGGATTGGGATTAAGATCAAGATCAAGATTAAGATTAAGATCAGGATTGAGATCAGGATGGGGCTGGATGTGCGGTCGGCCCTGTGCGCGAGGCCCTGACGGCGCCTGCGGCGTACTCTCTTTAATTGCCATCGCTCTTGGGAGCTCGAATGGCCGCGCGCGACGAAGTCGTCCATTCATGTGCGTGCTCGTCGGTAGGGTCGTCGTCGCGCACTGCCTTCCGTGGCGCTGGCGGCTGCTGGGATTCGCTCGCTGTGACGAAGTCTATGACGCAGATGACGCAAATGACAGGGGGCTGCATCTGCTATGCGCGTGCTTCCGCGACGGCAAGGCCGTCATCTCAGCGTTCTTCCAACGGTTTGACCTGGTTGTCTGGCGCTCTTACCCCTATTTTTGCTCCAGTCATCGCGATCGCGCTGAACGTTGCAATTCGTTTCCGTTCGTGGGCGTTCCGGCTTGCCGTGGCCGGAGGGTCAGAACCGCAGATGGGTGAGACTGTTCTTGCGGGCAATCAGACTCATTCAGTTCCATTCACCCCTTCGCGGAGCGAAAGGCGACGATGTCTGGACCAAGGCCGAGAGCTGCGCTTAACGTCGCCACGGGGTTCGGGAGACCTGCGGTCACGCGTTCCGGCGGGGTCGGAGACCCGCGCCTAACATCATTGGGAACGAGAAATGCCCCTTCGCGGAGCGAAGGGCGACAATGGAGTAGGGTCTGGCGAGATGCTTGCAACGAGCGCGGGCGGAGGAGATCGTTTCGTTCCCTTAATCCTTGCGGCGAAAGGACGCGCGTCGAATATACAAAACGAACTGGTTGGTGGTGGAGGGAGGGCCGAGGGGATGCACGCAAACGGTGCGGATTGGTCACAGCCTGGGAGCGCCGGAACGAGAAACAGGTTCAATCACCAAGGTATCGGCGCCGGCTCGCCGGCTGCCGGGCAGCGTGCGAAACAGATTTGGTGGACCCACACGCCGATTCCGACGCGAACGTTGCTCGACCAGGTTGGATGGAGACTGGCGGCGAGTCGGTCTCCAGCAGAAGTCTGCTCGCCGCAGATCGGGCAACGATCTGACTCTCGCCACACGCGGTCGCAATACTGAGGAGGGTCTTCCGAGATTGTGAAGGCCACGGGATCTCCGAAACCGCGGAGAGAAGCATCGAGGAAGGCGATCTTCGGTGCTGATGAAACGCGGCGATGCGGCATCGCTTTCCAAGCGCGGTCCCATTCCGTTCGGTCGTCGGGGTTTGGCAAGTCGTCGGTTGGATTTGACATGGTCGGGGTTCGATGTCTGAACGGGTTCTCGCGAGTTCGGGACTGGCATGCGGCAATCTGTGAGCACTGGCCGAGCCATTGCCGCCAGCAAGACCGGGAGCGGGCGGCACACGGCGTGTGCCTGCGACAGCGGAGCACTGGCCAAGCCAGTGCGAGCTATGCGCGCGTCGCACCGTGCAACGCCATTTTAACAAACGGCCAGCGACGGATAGGATTGGGTGCTCATTCGTCTGCCGTTGCCAATCGGCGCGGGAGAGGCTTCTTGAGGGGCGACGGTCGGCGGCTTGGCCGCGGTGGAAGAGACATGACTACTCTCGTCACGGGCAGCGCCGGACATCTTGGTGAGGCCCTCATGCGCGCGTTTCGCGCGGAAGGAAGGGATGTTCGTGGAATCGATCTGCTGGCCTCGCCTTTTACTGACGCCGTCGGATCGATCTGTGATCGCGGCTTCGTCAATCGCTCGATTTCCGGGGCGGAAGTCGTCGTGCACGCGGCCACGCTGCACAAGCCGCACGTCGTCACGCACACTGCTCAGGATTTTGTTGATACCAACATCACGGGCACGCTCAATCTGCTCGAGGAGGCGCTCGCCGCAGGCGTGCGAGCTTTCGTATTCACCAGCACGACCAGCGCGTTCGGCTCGGCGCTTGAGCCCGCCGCCGGTCAGCCGGCGGCGTGGGTGACCGAGGATGTCATTCCCATTCCCAAGAACATCTACGGTGTCACCAAGGTCGCGGCCGAGAACCTGTGCGAGATGTTCTTCCGAAAATACGGGCTGCCCTCGGTCGTGCTGCGAACGTCGCGGTTCTTTCCGGAAGCGGACGACAATGCCGCGATCAGGGAACGGTACGCGCAGGACAACGTCCAGGCCAACGAGATGCTCTATCGGCGTGTTGACATTGAGGACGTGGTGAGTGGCGCACGTTCTGGCGATTGAAAAAGCTGCGCTGCTCGGCTTCGGGCGCTTTATCATCTCGGCGACGACGCCGTTTGGGGCGAACGATCTGTTCGCCCTTCGGAGCGACGCCAGGGACGTCGTGCATCGATTATTCCCGGCATGCAAGGCGGTCTACTCGGCGCGGCGGTGGAAGCTGTTCCCGAGTATCGACCGAGTGTACGTCAATCAATTGGCCAGGACCGAGCTGGGTTGGCAACCGAAGTATAACTTCGAGCACGTGCTCGAATGTGTGCGATCGCTCGAGGATTTTCGGAGCCCACTGGCGCGGGAGGTGGGAAGCAAGGGGTATCACTCGACCGTGTTTGCGGAAGGTCCGTACCCGGTGAGGTAGGATGGGCGCGCTCGCGGGGCTGGACTGCGCGGGGCTCGGCTGAGAGAATGATCGATCAATGGCGACCAGGCTCAGAGAGCCTGTTCCTTGGACTTCTCGAATCGGACATTTCGCGATCTTGATCGCCGGCGCAAGCGGCGGGAGATGATCTTATGGCGCTCCGTGGCGGGTGGGTGCTCTCGTTGGTGGCGGGGATTTTCGCGTTCTTGGCGGGATCACCCGTCCGCGGTGGTGAGGATGCCAAGGCCCAGTGGGATCAAGCCGCGGCGGGACAGTTCCTGGACAGCCGAGGAGCGGAGTGGTTCAACTTCGGCTCGGCGCGCCGCGGCGAGGGGGCTTCGACAACCTCGTGCGTGAGCTGTCACAGCCTGCTGTCCTTTGCGCTGGCGAGACCGGCGCTTCGCCGAATCTCTAACGAAAAGCTGCCCACGGAGCTCGAGACGAAGATGCTCGCACAGGTGAAGAGCAGGGTTGCGAACTGGGATGCGCTGGAAACCAGTCCATTTCAGCTCATGTACGATTTCGACGAGGCCAAGAAGAAGGAATCGCATGGAACCGAGTCTGTGACGAACGCCCTTGTGCTTTCGCTCGACGACCGGTTTCGTGATTTGAAGGAACCCAGCGCCGACACCACGCGTGCTCTCTCGATTCTATGGAAGACCCAGGTCAGGGATGGCGAGAATAATAAAGGCTCGTGGGAGTGGCTCAGCTTTGGTATGGAGCCATGGGAGGGTGCGGGAGGACGATACTTTGGTGCAGCGATGGCGGCGATCGCGGTGGGCACAGCGCGAGAGAGCGGTTACGCGATGGCGGACGCGGACTCTCGTGCCGGTCTAGGGGCGCTCCGCGATTACCTGACGAAGAACTATGCGTCTCAAAATCTTCATAACCGCGTGTGGATGCTATGGGCGTCCGTGAAAATGGACGGTTTGTTGAGTCGCGCGAAATCGACGAGCTCAAAGGGCAGATTTTCGCGAAGCAGCAGCCGGACGGCGGGTTCAGTCTGGGCTCACTCGGGAAATACTCACGGAAAGAAGTGAAAGACGCGAGCAAGACGTCGGACGGCTACGCGACGGGTCTGATTCTGCACGTGCTGCAAGTTGCAGGCGTCTCGAAAGAAGATGCGCGTGTCGAGAAGGGGCTCGCGTGGCTGCGGTCGAGTCAAGACAAGACAGGAGCTTGGCGGGCGGCGTCGGTCAACAAGAACCGGGCGCCGGAGTCGAGCGACCTGGGCAAGGCGAATATCGGCAAGTTCATGTGGGACGCGGCGACGGCGTATTCGGTGCTGGCGCTGAGCCATTGAATTGCTGGCGGTTCCATCACGCCAGAATCGCCGAGATGGGCTGGCCCAAGCAGAGTGCCTGCGGGCGGTTGAGCGCGTCGACGAGCTGAGTGGCGGGGTTGATGCCCAGGCAGTGGTAAATCGTCGCAGCGATGTCGGCTGGACTCACCGGATCGTGGGCGGGGTAGGCGGCCCATCGGTCGGATGCGCCGTGGACCGTACCGCCCTTGATACCGGCGCCGGCCATGACGGAGCTGAAGCAGTGGGCCCAGTGATCGCGGCCGTCACGGCCGGCGCCGGCGCCTCCGACGACACTCTGGCCCACACGGGGCGTTCGGCCGAATTCGCCGGTCCAGACGACCAGGGTTTGGTCAAGGAGACCGCGGGTGGAGAGGTCGTCGAGAAGTGCGCTGAATGCCTGATCGGCGGGAGGCATCAAACGGGTTTTCAGATCGATGAAATTGCGGTTATGCGTATCCCAGTACACGCTCACGTTTGTCAGGCCTTCGTTGGGCCAGAATACCGTGACCAGGGGAACGCCCGCTTCGACCAGGCGGCGAGCTTGCAGCACGGACTGGCCGTGGGCATGCCAGCCGTAGCGGTCGCGGAGTCGCGGGTCTTCACGGGTGAGGTCGAACGCTTCGATCGCCTTTCGGCTGGCCAGAAGGTCGTAGGCGCGGCGGTAGTGGCCGGAGAGGGCGTGGATTTCGGCGGCGGCTTCGAGCCCGCGGGTCTGGTCATCGATAGACTGCAGCAGCAGGCGGCGGTCACCAAGCCGCCCGAACGAGAGACCATCGGGTAGGCGGAAGTCGCCGACTTGATACTGGGGTTTGCTCGGGTCCAGATCGATGGTGAAGGGGGAAAGCTGCCGGCCCCATCCAGCCGCCGCCCTGACCGTGGCTCTGTTCGACGAATCGGGGCGCGCCGTTGGGGATCTCGGGCCGCATCTGGACGTAGGAGGGCAACGCCGTGCGTTCGTGCCCGCGCCTGAGGTGGGCCAGAACTGCGCCGTAGTGCGGCCAATCTTCCCGGAATTCTCCGCCGCCTGGCCGGGGGATGGGGCGGCCGGTGAGCAGCTCGTGCGTGGCGGTGGTGTGGTTGACGTCGGCGTGATGGACGGAGCGAATGATCGCGAGGCGATCGAGCCGGCGGGCGAGCAGGGGGAAGTGCTCGGAGATCGTGATGCCTGGAACGCACGTTGATATCGGCCGAAACTCGCCGCGGACTTCGGCGGGGGCATCGGGCTTCATGTCCCAGGTCTCTTGCTGGGCAGGGCCGCCCCACATGAACAGCAAGATGCACGCCTTCGCCTTCCCGAACGATGCGTCCGAGATTGGGCGAGCCGAGGCGTCGACTCTGTTCTGGGTGATTTCGCGGGCTTCGAGGAATCTGGGAAGCGAGAAACCGAGCAGGCCGAGTGCGCCCGAGCGAATGACGTCGCGGCGAGAGAGGGACAAGGCGAGGCTCAGGTTGCGGCAACCTGTTTCCGGCATGGGGTTATGTCTCGGAGCGCGAATCTGGTCGGTCGAGTTTTCGTATTTTAGCACAGCCCGGAATTCGTAACAGGCACATTTCGTGGGCTGTGGCTCATCGGGGACTCACTGGTTTGCAGTGGCGTTTCGCGTCCGTGTGTCGTGCCCGAATTGTAGTTCGGAAATTCCGCCAGTGGAATCGGTCACGTCGAGGAATCAGGTCACTTCGCACCAGGCGATCGCATGAACGCATCGTTGAGCTTGTTGCTAGGCGGCGTGCGCCGCGGTAACTTGAGGGCACGGGGTGGGTCGCTCGCAACATTCAAAAGGGGGGCAAGTCATGGGCGGCTTTGCGCACGTCGAGAGCGAGCTGAGCCGGCGATCTTTGATCGGGGGCACAGCGGCCGCGGCCCTTTCGGCTGCCGGGTACCGGCGCGTGCTCGGGGCGAACGAGCGAGTGGGCCTGGGATTCATCGGGTTCGGCCTGATTGGCAAGCGGCACGTCCTTGACTTCAAGGATCAAGCCGACGCGGAGGTCGTGGGCATCGCCGAGGTGCACCGCGGACGCCGGAGTGAAGGCGTTGCGCTGGCCGGCGGTGGGGCGCGCGGCCATGCCGACTTCCGCGCTCTGCTCGACGACCGCCGGGTTGACGCCGTGGTCGTCTCGACGCCCGATCACTGGCATGCGCTCATGACGATGATGGCGTGCGCAGCCGGCAAGGACGTGTACGTCGAGAAACCGCTATCGCTCTTCCCCCGAGAAGGGCGGTGGATGGTCGAGGTTGCTGGCCGGCACAAGCGGGTGGTGCAGGTCGGCACGCAGCAGCGCTCGGGCCCTCATTACCAGAAGGCGCGCGAGCTTTTACGGGCCGGCCAGATCGGCAAGGTCGTGGCAGTAAGGATGTGGAGTTACCGCAATGTCATGCCCGGGTTCGGCTCGCCGGCCGATGGGCCTCCGCCGCAAGAGCTTGACTATGACATGTGGCTCGGGCCGGCACCCAAACGCCCGTATAACGCCAATCGATCGCTCTATCATTTTCGCTGGTTCTGGGATTACTCCGGCGGGCAGGTAACGAATCTCGGTCAGCATTCGCTCGACATCGCGCACTGGTTTCTGGATGCACTTGCGCCGAAGGCGGTGACGAGTGCCGGCGGGCGATTCGCGCTCGAGGACAATGGCGAGACTCCGGACACACAGGACGCTCTTCTGGAATATCCGGGGTGGATTGCCACCTGGTCACACCGTGAGTGCAGCAGGGGAGCCGACCCGGCGATTGGTCTGGAATTCTGCGGGACCAAGGGGAGTTTGAAGGTCTCGCGGCGGGGCTTTGTCGTGACGACCGACCCCAAGTTCGTCGCCAGTGAGATGCTGCCTCGGTTCGGCGCGGCGCACCCGGTCGGCGGGCCGGTGACGACCGCCCGCCGCCAGGTGCCTTCGAGTGGAAGCGGAACGACGGAGGATCGTTCCGGTGATGAATTTGATCAGTTCAAGCGGCACGCCCGCAACTTTGTCGAATGCGTGAAGACCCGGCAGCAGCCGATCTCGGACCTCGAGGGGGCTCATCGCGTCGCCACGGCCTGCCATCTGGCGAACTTGTCGTTGCGGCTCGGCCGGAAGCTGCGGTGGGATGGCGAGCAAGAGGCGGTGCTCGACGATCCCGAGGCTCAATCGCTGCTCGAGCGGCCGTACCGATCGCCGTGGGATGCAGAGCGCAAGGCCGTGCTGGGAAAGGGGTGATCGATGCGAGTGAGCAGACGTTCGATCCTGAGCACGTTCGCGGGAGCGGTCTCGGCCGCGGGCGCAGCGGGCCTGGATGACAAGCCGGGCGCCAAATCGCTCGGTATCGTGATTCACAGCTTCCCCGTGCGGACAGCCGGCGATCGCGGGCGCAAGAGCGAAGACCGGTTCGCGGCGCCGGGCCGATTTCTGGAATTCGCGCACTGCGCTGGGCGCGGCGGGGGTGCAGGTCGCATTCGGCGTGCTCGGGAGCGCGGCGGCCGACGCTCTTCTCGAGCGGGCGCAAGCCGCGGCGATGTATCTGGAAGGGATCGTCTCGCTCCCTCGCGACCAGGATGATCTTGAACGATTCGAGGCCGAGATTCGGACCGCCAAGCGAGTTGGCGCTGGAGTCGTGCGCACGGTGATGCTTTCCGGAAGGCGATACGAGACGTTTCACTCCATCGCCGAGTTTCGCCGGTTCGCGGAGACGTCGACCCACTCCCTGAAACTTGCGGCCGGTGTCGTGGCGCGGCAAGGCATTCGCCTGGCCGTCGAGAATCACAAGGACTGGCGTGCCGATGAGCTCTTGCGCGTCTTGACCCAGGTTGGGAGCGACCATGTCGGAGTTTGCCTCGACACCGGCAACAGCATCGCGCTTCTGGAAGACCCGATGGAGGTCGTCGACGCGCTGGCCCCGCGGGCGTTCACCACGCACTTCAAGGACATGGGACTCGAAGAATACAAGGAGGGTTTCCTGCTCTCGGAGGTTCCGCTTGGGTCGGGCGTACTTGACCTGCCGCGCGTGGTCCGGGTTGTGCGCGCTGCCCGGCCGGAGATCCGGCTTAACCTGGAGATGATTACGCGTGATCCGCTCAAGGTGCCCTGTCTCAGCGGCGGCTACTGGGCGACGTTCCCTGACTTGCCCGGCAAGGAAGTGGCTCGCGCACTGTCGTTCGTCCGGGGCCATCCGTCGGCACGCCCTTTGCCTCGCATCAGTCAACTGGCGGCGAGGACCAGCTTCGGGTGGAAGAGGAGAACGTCCGCCGCTGTCTTGCCTTCGCGCGCGATCGACTGGTCCTGTAGAGAGTCAAAGATCGCGACGATTGAACGGGGGACGCACAATCGCGGAGCGAATGGCGACTATGTGGTCTTCCAGGGAGTCAAAGATCGCGACGAATGTTCTGGCGTGTTTGCCGGCGGGCGCTTGACTCGGGAGGCCAGAGCGGTCAACTTGAATAGCCACCAAGGAGAACTACCATGCCCAGACCTCGCGTTTATTTCGACATCACGATCGACGGGAAGCCCGCCGGCCGCATCACGTTCGAGCTGTACAACGACGTGGTGCCCGAGACGGCTGAGAATTTTCGCGCCTTGTGCACGCACGAGAAGGGGTTCGGCTACAAGGGATCTTCGTTCCACCGCGTCATACCGCGGTTCATGATCCAGGGGGGCGACTTCACGAACCACAACGGCACTGGGGGAAAGTCCATTTATGGCAACAAATTCAAGGATGAGAATTTCAAGCTCAAGCACGACAAGGCGTTCCTGCTGTCGATGGCCAATGCCGGCCCGAACACCAACGGCTCGCAGTTCTTCATCACGACGGTGCTCACGCCCTGGCTTGACGGCAAGCACGTGGTCTTCGGAGAGGTGACGGACGGCTCAGACCTGGTGAAGAAGATCGAGGGCCTCGGGTCAAGCAGCGGTGCACCGCAAGGCAAACTCATGATCGAAGCCTGCGGCGAGATTGCGTAGGGCGGCGAGGGACGCTTACCGAGCGTGGCTACCTTGCGGAGCCGGATTTCGCGCGGCCGAGCCCGGCTCGTCGTTCCAGGCGATCCAGCAAAGCCAGATGTTGCCGGCGATGAGAGCCGCGAAGATCAGGATTCCAATGGTGCGAACCCACGGGCTCTGCCAGTTAACCGACTTGTCGCCGGCGGACCGGGCGGCCAGGCGCTCGAAGAGCGAGCGGTAAGTCTCCGGCGCACCGGCGGGGCTCTTGGAGTCGAGCGCAGCCTGTCCGTCGAGCAAGACAACGTCCGGCTGCCAGTTCGGGTTGGGCGGCTGCTGGGGCCGGGTGCTGGTGGGCCTTTCATCGTGGAGGACAAATTCCGCCTGCCACTCGGGGTCTGGGGGCGGAGCGGGCCGGCCGTCTCGGCCGACGTCGGCGGGCAGGACAAGGTCCGCCTGCCAGCGCAAATCGGGCGGTGCCGGCGGGCGCTCGTTCCGATCCGCCGCAAGCGCGCCGCCTTGATCTGATTGTTCGGCCCAAGCCGGTCGTTTCGTCGTTTTCGTCTTCGCCAGGGCCCGCGCGGGATTCTGCTTGCTCTGGGTTCGGGGAATCTCACTCAAGAGCTGCTTGTATGCCGTACAGAAGTTGATGAACTCCAGCTCGTCGCCGCCGCGATCGGGATGAGCGACCCGGACCTTGGCCCGGAACGCGGCCTTGACATGCTCGCGAGTGCAGCCTCTGTCGACTCCGAGCATGCGATAAGGATCCATGATTCGCCCGCTCCCCCTTGCCGGTCGATTATCGCGTTGATGATCGGGCGTCGCAAGCCGGCTTGAGAACGTCGGTGCGGTCCGCGAGGCTTGGGTCTCATCCGAAGTATCGGTTCAACTGGTCGGCTACCGGTCGGGAATCCTGTCGTAGGGAATTCGCGGGGAGTGCGCACTTCAATCCGCGCCGGGTCGCAAGTAAGGTAGAGAGTACGACCTCGGGCTTTGTGTGCCTCGACATCCGCTCGCGTCACACCGGCTCAAGCAGTGCAGAATGCAAAGAAGGGTGAAGTCATGACGATCGGGGAGGAAACACGGGGACAGGTTGCGCGGACGATGGCCGGCGCGGAAGGGGTTGAAATCAAGGCAACAATCCCGAATCAGCAGATCGACGCCGTGCTTGAGATTTACGGTCTCAAACTGGATGCTAATGAGCGGTTCATCTACTTCTTTGACACACCTGACCTCGAGCTGTTCGAGGCCGGGATCATTGCCCGGGCCCGCCGCATCGTAGGGTGTGAGCACGACAGCACCGTCAAGTTCCGGCCGGTCGTTCCCGAATCGGTGCCCGCCTTGTGGCGCAAGAAGAGCGGTTTCAAGATCGAGGCCGATGCAAGTCAGAAGGGCGTCGTGAAGTCGGCTTCACTGACCATGCCGGTGCGTAAAGGACTGATCAAGCGGGTGGCCGCCGGCAAAGACCCGGTCTCGAGCCTGTTCAGCGAAGAACAACTGCTCTTTCTGCTGAGCATGGCGAACAAGAAGATTGACTACGCCAGGATCGTGGTGATGGGCCCGACGCAGACCTGGCGGTGGAAGTACGTCGACCCGGCCTTGCCATGGCCCATTACCGGCGAGCTCTGGCAGCGCGGCGATGGCGGCCGATTATTCGAGGTATCCATCAAGGTCCCAGTCATTCAGGCCGCGGCCGCCAGTGCCGGTTTCATGGCGTTTCTTGCCGAGGTCGGGGCCGAGCGTGATGACGGCCAGCAGGCCAAGACGCGGTGGGCCCTCACGCACGCCGCCGAGCAGCCTCGCGAAACCAAGACGGTGGTCTTGCCTGCTGAATAGCCGCGCTGCGCTCAGCGCGCCGGTTCATGTTGGGCGAGTCGGCCCCCGCAGCGATCGAGCAGCAGACCATGCCGCAAGCCATGGTCGCTTACCGAGAGAGACGAACGCTGTAACTTGTTCAGCACCGTTCGAACGATGCAGGCGCCGGCCAGGATGACCTCGGCACGTTTGGGCTGAAGCCCCACAACCTGCCGTCGCGCCTCGGCGGACAGCCTGGAGTATTGCTCGATCTGGCGGTCGATTTCGGCGCTTTCGATCACCGAGCCCTGGATGACGTCGGGATCATACTTCGAGAGGCCATGCATCACGGCGGCGATGTTGGTGACTGCGCCCCCCATTCCGACCAGCGCATCGGGCGGAATGGCGTCGTCGAGCGAGTTGAGATCCGCGGCAATTGCGTCGCGTGCTTGTTGCAATGTCGCGGGCGATACTTCATGATTCAGCCCGAATCGCTCGGTATAGCGAACAGCACCCACTGGCACGCTGAACTGGCGGTCGATCTGATTTCCGTGTCCGAAGGTGAACTGGGAGCTCCCGCCGCCAGAATCGAAGATGACCAGCGAGCCTTCAGTGAGGGCGATTCCGGACCGGACAGCCAGGTACGCGAGGCGAGCTTCTTCCTCGCCGGAAATGACCTCGATTGCGACACCGCAGCGGTCTTTGACCAGTTCGAGGAATTCGCGGCTGTTGGTCGCCGTGCGAAGGCCCATCGTGCCCACGGCCGTGATTCCGGCCACTCCGCTGCGGGTTGCCTCATCCGTCATGCCGGCGATTGCCGCGGCGGTTCGCTCCATCGCCTCCGGAGCGATCGCGCCGGTTTGCTCGATTCCCTCGCCCAGGCGGGTAACTTCCGCCCGGTCGAGGACGGGCACCCAGATTCCGTCGAGCTTGCGCTCGCCGATGTGGAATTTGACCGAGTTGGTTCCCACGTCGATCACGGCGTGACGCATGGCGGGGGTGCTATCGCGCGACAGGCCGATCAACCTTTTGAGGCCACGTGGATAGCTCATGTTTTCGAAGCGGTCCAGGCCCATGGCGCGAACGGCGGCGATGACCTTGGCGGCGTCGGTGGCCTCGATCGCCACGGTACGCACCTTGCGGCCACTGGCGATGACATCGGTCACTTCTGAGATGCAGCCTTGCACGGTATATCGCGTTCGGGTCTTGCTGACATTGACTACTTGAACTGGCCCGCCGGCAGGCGCGATCGTCGCAAGAAGTTGATCGACAGACAGCTTGTCGGAGATCGCGGCCGCCACAGGTAGTCCCAGCGCGGTCTTGAGTAATGCGACGGCCGATCGAGTCAACGGAAAGGGTTCCTTGCTCAGGGGCGCCACTGTTCCAGGCCGTTCGAGTCCACGCGTTCGAGTAGTTTGATATCAAGGAGTCCGTCGCGGATCTTGACGTTGGCCTCGGAGGCAGTCGCAACGAGATAGACTTCCTCGCTCTGCTGCACCCTCTCCTCAGTCAGTGCCGCGAACCTTGCATCGGCCTCGCCGAATTGTTCGCCGAACGTTCGCCATTCCCAGCGGAGGATGATGTTTGCCATGAATGAGGTATCCTCGCGGTGATCTAGAACCGCTTCGCCGCCGGGCTCCAATCGAGATCCTGACGGTTGGCGTCTTTCAGGCTATTGTACCGACGATCGCGGATAAAACGCGTCCTGGTCAACCCCCTTCCGCTGGCGCGGTCGGGTACGTACCATGTTCTTTCTGTTCTCTTCGGGATTCAGTCTGAATCCGGGACGCGGGCTCCCGCGGCTGACAACTCCCTTCGACCTTGCGAGGCAATCTCATGAAACGGTTTCTGGGTGCGGTCTTGGCGGTTTCGTTCGTTTGCGTCTCGAGTGGTTCCAGCCGCGCGGATGAAAAGGACGCGACGGCGATCCTCGACAAGGCCATCAAGGCCGCCGGCGGCGAGGAGAAGCTGAGCAAGATCAAATGTTTCTCGGTGAAGACCAAAGGGGTTCTCACCATCATGGGTAATGACAACGAATTCACCACCTCGGCGACTCACGAGGGCCTTGATCGCCTGCGGTCGGAATTCAGCGGTAAGTTCGGGGACAACGACTTCAAGGCTGTCGCGGTGATCAATGGCGACAAGGGCTGGAGTAAATTCGGTGATATGGATACGGAAATGGACGAGAAACGGCTCAAGGACGAAAAGCGGCGCAACTACCTGAGCGTGGTCTCCACCCTCGTGATTTTTGCGAAGGGAAAGGGCTTCAAGGTCGAAACTGCGGGCGAGGAAAAGGTCGGCGACAAGCCGGCGGCGGTTTTGAAAGTGACCGGGCCAGACCAGCAGGATTTCAAGCTTTTCTTCGACAAGGAGAGCGGCTTGCTCGTCAAGCAAATGGCGTCCGTCCCCGAATTCGGCGGCGAGGGAGAATTCATGCAGGAGGCGACGTACAGCGACTATAAAGACTTTGAAGGCATCAAGAGGCCCACGAAGTTCGAACTGAGGCGGGACGGTGAGAAGTTCCTGGCGTCGGAGGTTGTCGAATTCAAGGTTCTCGAAAAAGTCGAGCCCGATACTTTCTCCCAGCCGAAATAAGGCGTGTCAATGCTTCGGGGGCAAGAGCTTCGCCACCGCGGCCGTCATGGCGCGGATGCCGGTGGCGATGCTCGGACCCGGCTCGGGGTAGTACTTCGAAGAATGCAGCGGGGGCATGGTCTGGCCCTTCGCCGTCGCGGCGGCGATGCGATCAGGGCCAATCGTGCCCAGCCAGAACATGCAGATCGGGACGTTGCCCTCGTTGAAGAGCCCGAAGTCTTCGGCTCCCATCACCGGCTTGGCGGGGCCGACATTCCCCTGGCCGAGCGCCTCGATGAGCGCTGGTACAACTCGATTGACCAGCTCCGGCGTGTTGATCGTCGGGGGCGTGCTTTCTTCGACTTCAACCGTCGGCTCCGGTGCCTGGTGCGCTTGAGCAAGTGCGGCGACCCGCCGCTTGATGGATTCGATGAGCTGCAAGCGAACCGGCTCGCTGAAGGTCCGCAGCGTGAGCTGGAGCTTCACCTCATCGGGGATGATGTTGTGCTTGGTTCCACCGTGAATGGACCCCACGGTGACGACGGCCGGCTCTCCCGGCTCGATCTCCCTGCTCACGATCGTCTGCAGGTCGACGACGACAAATGCGGCCAGCACGATCGGGTCGACCGTGCGATGCGGCCAGGCGCCGTGGCCTCCTTTGCCACGAACGGTGATGGTGAGCGAAGTCGAGCTGGCCAGCGTCGGGCCGGAGCAGTATCGAACCGTGCCGATGGGTTCATCCGGTCGGCAGTGCAGGGCCAGCGCAAAGTCAGGCTTGGGAAACCGGGTGTACAGACCGTCCTTGAGCATGTTGCGGGCGCCGTCGACGGCCTCTTCGGCCGGCTGGGCGACGAGCACGGCGGTTCCCGACCAGCGGTCGCGATGGTCGGCCAGCCACCGCGCGGTGCCGATGAAGCTTGTCATGTGGACGTCGTGGCCGCAGGCGTGCATCACACCGACGTCACGGCCGGACTTGTCACGTGTCTTGACGGCACTTGCATAAACGAGCCCGGTCTCCTCGACGACGGGCAATGCGTCCATGTCGGTGCGCACCAGGACGACCGGGCCATCACCATTCTTGAGGACGCCGACGACGCCGAACTTGCCGACGTTCGACGTGACGGTCGCACCCGCATTCGTCAGCTCGAGCGCCATTCGCTTCGACGTCTCGACCTCAGCGCGCGAAAGTTCCGGATGAGTGTGAAAGTAGGTGTATAGCTTGACCAGCTCATCGAGATGACCGGCGATCCAGGGATCGGATGCCGCGGGCGCTTGCGATTGCTCGCGCGGCCGCTCGCAACGGGCCGCCGCCGGCAGCACCGCTGCGACGAGCGCGACCAGACTGAAAACCCCCATCGACCATGCCCGTGCAGCAACTGGCGTGCGCATCATTTACGCGTCCCTCCCGACCGGATCGTTTGCGATCAGACTGATCAATCCGCACCCATTTGTTTCTGCCAGGCCATCGCCTTGGCGTGCTCGGCTTCGGGGATGCGCCCGCACCGCTGATAAATCACGGAAAGCGCGGTGAAGCTGAACGCATCGTCGGGCTCGAGCTCGGCGACTTTGAGAGCATGCGCGATGGCTTCATCGGCGTTGGCTAGATCGGCATGGAGCTTGGCGAGCATGCCGTGGCCGATGGCAAACCCAGGTTCAAGGGCTACGGCCTCTTCGAGCTTGGCGACGGCAGCTTCCTTGTTCCCCTGATCGCGCAGGTCGGCGGCCTGGTCGTACAGTTCATTAGGGGTCGGCATGTCTGCGATTCCTGTCCCGGAGTTCTTCGTGGAAATCCCGCCTCATTCTAAGGCGGTCCCCGGCCCGTTCGCCAGTCCCGGCTCGAATGTACGGGCACCGATCCGGTTCCGGGATGCCGCGCAAACGAAGCACGTGGCACACCCTTTGCGTCGAAATCTCCTTCCGCGGTCCCAGCGGGTGACTCGCATCCCCGCGCCGGATCGCATAACATGGGTTCCATACAATCTTGGGCCGCAGTGCCAGGAGAATGCCGATGCTTTTATCGTACGCTGATGACGGTCCGGGACCGGCGGTGGTCTTGCTGCACGGTTTTCCCCTATCCCGGGCGATGTGGGCCGAACAGATTCCGTCGCTCGGCGCGATTTATCGCGTGATCGCGCCGGACCTGAGGGGCCACGGCGAGTCGCCGGCTCCGGAAGGCGTTTACACGATTGACGAGATGGCCGACGACGTCATCGAGACACTCGACAGGATGCCGATCCCGGAGCCAATCGTCCTGGGCGGTCTGTCGCTGGGAGGATACGTGGCGCTGTCGATCATTCTGCGCTATCCCGAACGGGTGCGCGCTCTCATGCTGATGGATACGCAGGCAGGCGCCGATTCACTGGAGGCAGCCGCGGGCCGCGAGGTGACGGCGCGAACGGTCCTCGACGCAAACGGCGCCGCCCCGGTCGTCGATATCATGGTCGGCAGGCTGTTCAGCCCGGTGTTTCGCGAGCAACGCCCGGAAAGGGTCGAGCCGCTCCGAACGGTGATGCTGCAAACGACCCCGCGGGGGCTCGCCGGGGTCTTGCGTGGGATGGCCAAACGGCCCGACCGGCGCGGCGATCTCGGCAAGATCGCCGTCCCCACGCTGGTGATGGTCGGTTTGGACGACGTGATCACGCCTCCGGCCGTAGCAAAGTCGCTCGCCGAAGCCATTCCCGGCGCGCAGCTCGAGGTGATCCCCAATGCAGGGCACATGGCCCCCTACGAGAACCCGTCTGTGGCCAACGGCGTGATCCTGCGATTTCTCCAGAGCCTGGAGGACCGTCATTGATGGCCGAGGGGACCCTGGGGGAGCTCGTTACCACTCAGTCGCAGCTTTCCGCGCTGGTCGAGCACTTGCGGTCGATGGGGCGCTTCGCCCTTGATACCGAATTTGTTTCGGAAGACTCGTTCGAGCCGATTCTGTGCTTGCTTCAGCTTGCGACTCGCGACAAGCTGGCAGTGATCGATCCCTTCGCGGTTCGCGATCTGGGCCCGCTCTGGGACGCCGTCAACGATCCGTCAATCGAAGTGGTGATGCATGCTGCCGGCGAGGACCTGCGGATCTGCCACCTGAAAACCGGCAGCCTGCCGCGACGCGTCTTCGATGTGCAGATCGCTGCCGGGCTGATCGGTTTTTCCTATCCCTTGTCCCTCGTCAATCTGGTCTCTCAGGTGCTCTCGAAGAGCCTCTCGGGAAGCGAGACGCGCACGGACTGGCGTCATCGGCCGCTCTCGACGGCTCAGTATGCGTACGCACTCGACGACGTTCGCTACTTGCTTGACGTCGCCGATCATATTGCCGGTCGGTTAGAAAAGCTTGGCCGGCTCGAGTGGGCCGAGGCCGAGTTCAACGATCTGGTGCAGTCAGTCGCGCGCCGCGCCTCCGACGATCGCTGGCGCCGCCTGCCGGGATTGAATCACCTCGGTCGTCGCGCTCTGGAGATGGCTCGCCGTCTCGCCCAGTGGCGAGAAGACGAGGCCCGCCAGATGAACCGGCCGTTGCGCCAGATCCTCCGAGACGATCTGCTGGTCGCCATCGCCAAGCGCCAGCCCGCGAATCGGCGAGGGCTCGAAGCGCTCCGCGATTTTAATCGGCCGGCCCTGCTCAAGCGCAGTGATGAGATCCTCGCGGTGATCGAAGAAGCCCGGGCCGTACCCGAGGACCAGCTTCCCGAGCTCGCGCCCCGGATTGAAGAGCCGCTCGGCCTTTCGACTACCACCAACCTGCTCTCCGCAGCGCTGGCGCAGCGCTGCGTGCAGAACCAGATCGCCGGTTCGATCGTGGCCAATGTCGCCGATCTCAAGGAAATGGTCCGCTGGTACGTCGATGGCCGAGATCCATCTCGTCGCCCTGCTCTATTAGACGGCTGGCGACAGGACTTTTGCGGCCAGCTTCTGCTCGACGTGATCGAAGGCCGATTCGCCTTGCGAGTCGTCGAGCCGGGAAGTGAATTCCCGGTCGCGGTCGAGCCAGTCGGGGACCCATCGCGCGAGCAAGACCCGCCGCGCTAGGCTAAACCAGAATTCTCGCTCGTCGATCGATCGCTATCGCGAGAATATCAGCTTCTTCCCGCTTGCGAGCTCAAAATGCACCGGATCTTGAGCTGCTACACCAACTGTTATGGACCCGCGGGGGTCTGGACGGCCGTGGAAAGAATCAAGGACGCCGGTCTCGATTTCCTCGAACTGGCGCTGCGCGGCCACAACTTCGGCGGCCTGGTGATACCTGAAGAGGTGGTCGTCACCGAGAAGGCTGATGACGCCACCGCTCGCTCATTCTGCGACCATCTCGAGCGCCACGCGGTGAAGGTCAGCGGCTGTAACGTCGGCGGTGCCGATCTGCGCACGCGCGCGGGATTCGAGCTGACCCGGCGGCGGATCGAATTCGCCGGCCGCTGGTTCGGCCCCAAGATCTGCGTTTCGGGCGCCGGGCAGCCGGCGAGTCCTGCCGAGCAGCGGACGATTGTTGACCATCTCCGGCAGCTCGGCGACACCGCTGGCGAGCACGGCATGACCCTTGCCCTCGAGACACACAAAGGTCCCACTCAGAACGCGCAGGCGATGCTCGTTCTCATGGACGCCGTCGCGCATCCGCACGTCCGTCTCAACTTCGACACGGGCAACATCGCCTACTACAACGAATCAGCCGACCCCTGTGCCGAGCTCGAGCAGGTGAAGCACCTGGTCGCGAATGTGCACTTGAAAGACAATCGCGGCGGATTCGAGGACTGGTATTTTCCAGCCCTGGGCGATGGCGGCAGCGTCGATTTCACGCGGGTGCGACAGATCCTGGACGGCGCGGCTTCGCCGGACCTTACACCATCGAGATCGAGGGTATCGCAGGGGAGAGCGAGCCCGGCCTCGACGGACGCCAGGACCGCATCGCCAGGAGCGCCCGGCACCTAGACGCCTGCGGCTACGTCGAATGACCATTGATGGCGGGAACGCATGGGAATCGAACCCACCAGGAGCCTGTTTCCAGACCCCTCTCTGGTTTTGAAGACCAGGCCGGGCACCAGCCTCGGACACGCTCCCCGAATGAACGATGAATCAGACTCACCCTGCGATGCCTTGTGAGAGTCTTACCCGCACTCTTTTAGAGCAGTCTTCAAGTCAAATCGAGGCGATCCTGCGCCTCGAGTGCCGCCAGGCTGCCCGCATGCGGTGGGATGATCGAATAGGGCGATGTGGCCGCGAAGGTCTCCCAGTGCGCGGCCAGTTCTCTCGGGACCGGCTGGCCCGGATGCACGAGCAATCGATAACGCAAGAGCAATGGATGATCTCGCGCCACTCCGTACCCGGCTTCACGGTTGAATGACGCCCCCATCCAGCCGTCGGCCCTCACGTGCCACCGCACCGGGTGACCGGGGTTGGTGGGGTGGTCCATGAAACAGATTCCCTCGGCCTCCTTCGCCGTGCTCGGCCCTGAGTAGTCGACCCAGGCACTGGCCTCGCCGAAGACCGCCGATGCTCGATCGTAGCCTCGCGCGTTCAGCACACGTCCGCCGCCGAATTGCTCGGACATGGTCTTGGCCACCCGAACGCCAAGAAATCCAAAGTTGGTCTTGCCCAGCTCTACGGGTTCGCCGCCGGAGGATTCCAGGCGGGACTGTATGTCCAGCGCAAATCCACCGCGATCCGTCGGCTCGATCACCAGGATCAGTTCGTGGTGCAAGTGGGCGCGGCCGTTGGCCCACCAGTCGAGATCGGCGACCAGGCCGCCCCACCGTGGACCGTCGTGAAAGAGTCGCACACAACGGTGGCGAATCCGGATGTCGCTCGCGGGGCGGTCTTCCCAGAAGTTGATGCCCGCGATACTCTCATGCCCGAACCAGACCGACTTGTGATGCTCGTGGCCGATTGGGTCGGGGTGCCCCATCCTCGTCAAGCAGGTGCCTGAGGGACCGAAAAGCGGAAAGACGTACGGCCTCGTGCCGCCTGCGCCATACTCGTAGCCGGCTCGCTCCACGCCGTCCACGCGAAGACTCGCGCGGCCGACGCCCGGAATGGCCTGAACTCGCGGAAAAGTTGGGGAACCTGTCATGAAACCGGTCCACCCGCGTTCGGCGGATGGCCTCCCATTGGCGTTCATGGTTCTCGTATTTTCGATCATCGTCGCCGGGTTTCCTTCAAGTTGCAACACTCCGGATTTCGATAACACCGATACGCCGGACGTTTTTCCACGAAGAATCCACAACGGCAGACGAATCTTCGAATAAGACACCTTGACGGGGTCGTTCTGGAGGGGCTAGCGATGGGTTTGGATCTGGCTCTGGGAGTGATCATCCTGATCGCCGCATTCCGCGGTTGGTTTCAGGGGTTTGTGAGCCAGGCAGTCCGCCTGAGCTCATTGGTCGTTGCTGTCTATCTCGCAGCCTACGTACGCAACTACGCAAAGCCATACGTTTCGCCGTATCTTTCCTCAATCCAGCCTGACCTCGTCGACCGCCTCCTCTGGTGGGTCTCGGCGGTTGCGACCTTTCTCGTCCTGGCCGGAGTCGCGATGCTGGTCATCAAAATGACCAAAAGGCCGGAGATCCCCGGAATTTCCCAGAAGGGCCGGAATGACCAGTTCGCCGGGTTTCTCGTGGGTGCCCTCAAGGGGCTACTGGTCGCAGTCTTCGTCGTGGCCGGCATTCAGAACTACGCGATGGATCAGGTCAAGAACGTGACCTGGGCAGCCGACCAGGTCAAAGCGTCATGGGCTCTGAAGTGGAACGAAGCGTACACACCCGCGCGCAAGATCTGGGCTTCGCGACCGGTCCGGCATTTCGTCGGTTACATCCATCGCATGGGGGTCGAGCAACCTGGCGCCCCGTCTGAATCCGACGATCTCGATGACGAAGACGTCGTCCGTACTGCGAGCCGGCCGGCCCAGGGCGGCTCCGGCGATCATGACCCGTCCGCGAGCGACACGCGTTCGTCCACGTCGAATGCGCCTCCCGCCGCCGAAGCCGGGGAGAGTGCGACCGAAAAAGCGGGCAATCCGTCGACCGACGTCGAAAAACCCGTAGCCGGCAACGCGAACTGACGTTGACTTAAAGCTGCGGCCAGGGCACACTTCCGGTGAATTCACGAACGGAAATGGCGATTCGTTCCAGAGTCGCCCTTCGCTCCGCGAAGGGATTCCTCTTTCGGTTGAATTCGCGCACGGACGCGACGGATCGTTCAGTGTCGCCCTTCGCTCCGCGAAGGGATTCCACATGGCACGTGGGGAAGGAACCCGGCAATGTCTCCGGCCAATTGCCCCGGCTCCGGCCGGCTATCTCGCTGGCTGGTCTACGCCGTTCTCTTGGGTCTTTACCTGACCTTGCGGGGCTATCACAGCCTCGATGGTGATCAGGCATATCGATTGCCACTCTTGCTTCACCGCCAGGACCCGAGCTTGTACGCCCGCGATCCGTTCGTCCGCGCTTTCGACGCCTTCAATCCGCATAGGGGCTGCCTTCTGGTCCTCGACGTCGTGACCCGGCCGCTCGGCCTCGCGGCTGGACTCTTTGTTGTGTTTGCGTCGACTTTCGTAGCAACGGTTTCCGGAATTGACCGGCTCGCGCGCGGAGTTTGGCCCGGTCTGGGGCTAGGTGCAGGCCTGGTCGCAGCCGGCTTGGTCCTGGCAGCCAAGGCGGGCAACATCGGGACCAACCACATCTTCGAAGCCATGGTCCTGGACCGTCAGATCGCGTTCGCACTCGGCTGGATTGCCCTCGCCCAGCTCGTGGTGCAGCCAGATCGTCGGGCGCCTCCTGGTGATGGCCACGATCGGCGCGGCAACGGTTGTTCACCCTTCTGTCGGGCTTCAGCTCGCCCTCGTGCTTTCGACAAGCGTGGCGGCGTGGTCTCTGCTCTGTCGGTGGACCGGAGTGACCTCGCCTGGTGCGATCCTCTGGATCCTCAGCCTGGCGATCGCCGTGATCCCCGGGCTGGCATGCAACGTTCAGGCCGGTTCGCAACTGCTCGGCGAGATGCCCGCGGCCGACTTCTGGCGCCTGAGCGTCGAGCTCCAGAGCCCCCAACACATGCTCCCGCACCTCTGGCGCATGCCGCAATGGCTGGCATGCCTATCTTACCTCGCGCTGGCGGCTCTCGCCGTGGGCGCGCCTGGAACGCGTCGCGCTATGGGATCGGATCTCAAAGATGACGAGCCATTGCGTACCTCCGGCCCGCCGGCCGCGCGCGTGCGGTTGGTGACGGCACTGGCCGTGGTGCTGGCCGGTCTGACCGTCGCCTGGTATCTCATCGAGAAGCGACACTCGCTTCAGGTGACGGTCGGGCAGCCCTTCCGCATGGCGACGATCGCCCGCGGGATCGCGCTGGTCCTGATCGCCGGACGCATCACCACGCTGTGGAAAGCCGGCGATTGGCTGCCCCGATCGCGAGCCATCTTGCTCGCGGTCTCGGTTATCGGCGACTGGCTGATGGTCGTGATCGCCCTCGCCGAGCTGGCGGTCTCATCGGTTGAAGCCCTGCGAGCTGCTCTGACGGCACCGCCTGCTTGGAAGTATCTCGACGCCGTGCTGTTCGTGGGCATGCTTTGCCTGGGGCTCAACTTTCTCGGTCACCACGACACGGAATTTGGCCATCTGCCGCTTCTCGCGGCGATCGGCGCCGGAGTGGTCGTTGCATTGCCCAAGGCCCTTTCACAGCCAGAACGCCCGCCCAGAGTGACGTGGAGATGGACACCGGTTCGCGTTCAGGCGACGCTCGCGCTGGCCTGGGCTGCCCCGGTTGCTGCGTTATTCGCGTCGGCGATTCCGCTCGATCACCCGCTCGCGCGCTCCGGCCTGGTGCAAGGCCTGATCAGCCGGTGCCGCTTCGCGGCCACACCGACGGACGACGTCGAGCGTCTGGCGCTCTGGTGCCGCGCACACACCCGAATCGGCGAACTTCATCGGGCCTCCCGGTCCCAAGACATTTCGCCTCTGGTCGCAGCGAGGACTCGCATTCAATCGATCGGCAAGCCCTTATCACGCCGCCGGGTTGGCCGACTGGTTCGCGCGCTTTCGCGACCACGTCGGCTTTCACGGCGACGTGACTGCGTTCGTCCACAGCTACCTGCCCGATCGCCACGGATTCGAGGCCCGATATGATCAGCTTTCGGACACCGAACGGGCTGCGCTGGCCCAGCGCCAGGGTGCGAGCTACGTTGTCGCTCAGGCGCCCAAACAATCTCAGGGCAGGGGGGCCTCACCACAATCGGAAAGCCCGCTCGAGCTCCTCCACGTCGAAGGCCGCTATGCCGTCTATCGAGTGAGGCCGGAGCTGCTCGTCCAGCGCCATCGGTAACGAAGCCGCTGGGTGTGAGTCTGCGGGTCGATCTTCGCGCAGATCTCCACGCGATCGCGAGCGGATGACGAACGAGATACCTCGACCGTCGCCGGCGTATGTGCAATCAGCTCGAGCAGCCCAAGGCGCAGATCCACTCCTTCCCACGCGACAAAGCTGTTCGCCGATCGACTCGCTCTGGTGCGCGAGGCTTCTCCAGAAACGAAGTAAGTCGCCGCCAGCTTCTCGACCGGCCCTCGACACCGGTCGGCGATATCGACGTCGAGCACCGTCCACTCCGGCGTTTCGAGGTCGCGGTGAAGGCTGAAAACCGCTGAAAAATGGTGGTTGAAACTCGAGCCGGTCAATAACGCGCACAGACCAGAGCCCGGCTCCTCAGCAAGTTCGTGGTGCACGATCTCTTGATAGACCGGATCGGTGATCTGACTCGCCAGGACTGGTTCGAGCTCCCCGTTCGACGGGCCGGCCGAGCTCACAAGCCATGATTCGCGCAGCCGTCTCGGCGTCAGATCCAGAATCCGTGTAAATCACATGGCCCAGCCCGTTCTTGCCGCTGAACACCACCGCGCTGGGCCGGGCAAGCATAACCGCCCCCCCCGATTCAAGCGCCTTGAACGAAAAACCCAGTGGGGGCATCGCAAAAACCAAAGTAGGTCAGGCTTCAGCCTGACGATCCGAGTCACGCCTTACTTCTTCGCGAGCTCGCCGCCTCCCTTGCCGAGCTTCATCCGAAGGTAGGCGTCGATAAATCCGTCGATCCCACCATCCAGGACAGGCGCGGATTCGTCGTCTCAAAATCCGTCCGCAAGTCTTTGACGATCTGGTACGGCTGCAACACATAAGACCGGATCTGATTGCCGAAGCTCACTTCCCCCTTTTCGTCGTACTTCTTGGCGAATTCGGCTTCCCGTTTCTCTTCCTCCATGCGAATGAGCTTGGCCTTGAGCAAGGCCAGGGCATACGTCCCATTCTTGTGTTGCGATCGCTCGCTCCGCGACTCGGCTGCGATGCCGGTCGGAATATGCGTGAATCTCACGCCCGACTCCGTCTTGTTCTGGTGCTGGCCGCCTGGCCCGCCGCAGCGGAAGACGTCGCGTTTCAAGTCTTCGTCGCGAAGAACGATGTCGATCGTGTCGTCGACCTCGGGTAGCACGTCGACCGACGCGAATGACGTATGCCGGCGGGCGTTCGAGTCAAACGGGCTGATCCGTACCAGTCGATGCACGCCCGTCTCACCGCGGAGATACCCGTAGGCGTATTCGCCCTTGATGTGCACGGTGGCCTCTTGAATCCCGGCCGCCCCACCGTCCTCTCGGTCAGTGATCTCCGTCTTGAACCCCTTGGCCTCGGCCCACATCAGATACATCCGAAACAGCATCTCCGACCAGTCGCACGCTTCCGTTCCCCCGGCGCCGGCGTGGATCGTCACATAAGCGTTGCAGTGATCATTCGGTCCGCCGAGCATCGATCGGAATTCAAATGAATTGAATTCCGACTCCGCCGCTTTGGTCGAGGTACTGACCTCGTCGTCGAACTCGTCGGTCTCTCCCTCCTCGGCGAGCTCGATCAGTGTTTCAAGATTCTCCGCCTGGCGAACCAGCGCTTCGAATGGCTTGAGCACCGAATTCAAAGTCTTCAGCTCTCCGATGATCGACTTGGCTTTCTCCTGGTCGTTCCAGAACGCTGGGCCCGTCATCAGCGCGTCGAGCTCTTCGCGGCGAGCTTGCTTGTCGCCGAAGTCAAAGAGAGTCTCGAAGTTGGTGGATCTTCTCGATGACGTTCTTTGCATTCCGTTTCAGCTCGGGGTCCATCGGTTTAAACTCCTCTCGCGTGTGCGCATTTCGCGCGGGCTCGAATCGAGCCAGTCACGAATCTCCTTACGTGGGTTCACTCCGGCCCACATACTTCTTATTAGAGCCGAACCTGCAATCCCTCGCCAGCCGAACTGGCAATGGCCTCTCGTTTAGCTGACTTCAGCCACGCCCTTGCTGTTCGCGCGCAACGCGCCGATTGTCCCGCTATAGACCGGTCTGCTACCATTCAGTCGGTCCCTGACGCCAATAAATATTGGAGATAAACATGAAATCGTCTGCCCGCGCCCGGAATCGCATCTGGAGTGTTTTATCCGATATTCGCCTCGAAACGCTCGAGGCCCGGTGCTTGCTCACCGCCAAGCTGCCGGCTCAGATCACCATTCAGGAAATCCCCAGTACCCTGGTTTCGGGAACGACCGAGTTACTGATCACCGGGACCAAAAAGAACGATGGAATCACGATTAATGACAATGGCACGGGCACGGCCGGCAACATGTTCGTGTCCCTGAGTGACGGACGAGATTTTATGTCCACTGGCGCTGTCACCGGCGTCGATGTCGAGACCGGCACTGGCAACGATCACGTAACTTACGAGCTCGACGGCAACCTCCAGACACCGAATCAGGAGCTCGTGTTCGTCGGCTCCGGCGTCAAGCAGGGAGGCGGAGCAGTTCAGCTCACAGTGAACATCGCCGGATCGATCCTCACCGGCTCTAGCCTCGTGGTGCTTGGAGTACCAGATCCCAGGAAAACCACCACGATGACCGTCAATGAGTCGGGCGAGATCGACGGCGACTTCACGGCAGGGATCTCCGGTTTTGGAACCAAGAATCCCAAACCAGGCCCCGTAAAATTTAGCGCTCAGTCCACGGGCACGATCGGTGCCGGTGGCGATATCGACTTGGGTGCAGTCGGAGGTAAACATAACGATGTCGCCACGGTCTCGTACTCCGGCACGAACAACGGCGAGATCGATGTATTCGAGCTCGGCAACGGCGGCAGCGATAACCTGAACGCCGACATCTTCATGATCCCGGGCTCGACGGGTTCTGTCGGCACCTCGAATAACCAGTCCATCGTCGAAGGATCAGGAAAGGATCACCTCAGCTTCACCGTCGCGCAGGGAACGGATACGACAACGACGTCAAACATCTTCGCCCAGATCGTCGGGAAGACCAAAAAAGACAAGGTCACCCACACCGCCAACGTGATCGTGAAAACCAAAGGAAAGGTGACGCTCACGACCTGAGCCGCAGGGTCGACCGAAAGCTCGCCCGCGATGCCCTCCGCCCCCAGTTCTTTGCCCAGGCTCGATCTACCGTTTCCCAAACGGCAGCTTCCCCGTGCCCCGCGGCTTCGGCTCGCCGTATCCTCCGGTTTTGTCATACACGCGGACGTAGTCCACGACCATGGCCACCGGAAACTCCGTCTTCGCGTCCGGGTTGCCCAGGAACCGGCCCCCCACCGCGACGTTCATGACGATGTAAAACGGTTGATCAAACGGCGCCGGCCAGGGGTTCAAATCCGCCTCGCGACTCGGGTTCACACCATTGCGGCGACCGTCGCGCCCGCTGCTGCTCCACCAGAACGACTGAGTCTGATAGAGCTTCTCGTCAACGTACCAGCGCATCTCCCCCGGCTCCCACTCGACGCTGTAAACATGAAAGTCCGCGATCGTCCCTCCTCGCGGAAAAACAAAGTCCTTTCCATCATGCGTGTTCGCGGGCCAGCCCGACCCATAATGGATCGTGCCCAGTACCTTGCCGGGCTCCTGCCCCCGCGCCTCCATCACGTCGATCTCGCCCGAAGCCGCCCAGCCTCCGTACTTTTCATCCTGCGGCAGCATCCACAGCGCCGGCCACACCCCTTTGCCCGTCGGGAGCTTCGCCCGGAACTCGAACTTGCCATACTTTTTGTCGAACAGCGCTTTCCCGTCCCGCTTCCTCGTCTTGATGCGGGCAGACGTATACGCGTGCCCTTCCCGCTTTTCCTTGATCGCACGGAGATGAAGGGCTCCGTCCTGCACAAACGCATTCTTCGGCTCGTCCGTGTAATACTCGAGCTCGGCGTTTCCCCAACCGTCGTTCCCATTTCCGATGTCGAAGTCCCACTTGCCCCGGTCAATCTGTTTGCCGTCGAATTCGTCACCCCACACGAGCTTCCATTCCGCCGCGGGCGGTTCGGCACCCCGCTCGCCGCGGATGAATCCGAGCCCCGCAACGATTCCACCTGCCAGCGCAGCCCAGCACCATCGATATGGCGTCACGCTCCACCTCCGAAGTCCGCGTCCGTCTCGTGATCCCGATCCTGATCCCAATCCTACTCCTACTCTTACTCTTACTCCTAATCCTACTCTTACTCCTAATCCTATTCTTACGCTTGCTCCTAATTCAGCTCCTCAATCTCTCGATCGCGAACCAGCGCCAGGGAGGGCAAGTCCTCACCCGCGCAAACCTGCGCTCGCCTATGTGTCCCAATCATGGGTTGGGCTGCCGCAGACCCCCCAAAACGTCGTCATCGTCGTCATCTCCTTGCGGCAAAAGCAGTTACGGATGACGACGTTTTTGAGAGTCGAGACCACATCGAAGCAACTCGTGTCGCTGTCATCAGTTGCGAATGACGACTCTCGGCACCGGATCGCGCGAAGATCCAGCCGCTCGCTGGCAAGGTGCCAGCTCGCATCTTGCGCAACATGTCCAAGTCGAACATGCCACATCCGCGTGCCCATCCAGAGGTCCCCAGCCCGACTTCGATCGAGGCGCCAGCCGGACCCGATCGTCAGCTCGGTGTAAACGTCATCGTCGCCTGGCCCGACACAAATTACGGGTAGCTCTGGGTCGGAGTCTGAGCAGTCGTGACCGTACTGGTACCCTCCTTGAAAGCCCACCGAATTCGAGGATCGAATCGCGGCATGGCGCCGCCCCGCTCACCCGCAGAACGGGTCAACCGAGAATCGCGCCCGGGATCGGGTAAGGGTCGATAAGATCGTGGCGCAAGGCCCGTGCCAATCTCACGCCAATCAATGACACCACACCGGCCGCACCTCGACGATGCCGTGAGCCGCGCCCGGGCAGCGCGCAGCCCATGAGATCGCGGCATCAAGATCAGGCACGTCGATCAGAAAGTAGCCGCCGAGCTGTTCTTTCAGCTCCGCGTAGGGACCGTCCATTACCTGCGTCTTGCCATCGACCAGGCGAACCGTCGTCGCGCTCGAAATCGGGCGAAGGCGGTTCGAGCCCTTCAGCACGCCGGCCTTCGTCATCGCTTTGCCAAAGGCTTGATAGGCTGCCATTCCTTTTTCCTGCTCGACCGGCGTCAGGTTCAGCCATCCAGCCTCGTCCAAATAAATCAACAACACGTATTGCATGAGAATGCTCCGCGATGAACACAGGCGATCGCCACGCGCCGCCACTTTTGATGATGTCGATCGAGCGACGACGATTTCGACACCCGCGCACGGAAGAGTTCGCGAATTCTCACCGGGCAGTCGATTTCGCTCTCATTTCGCCCCGGTCGCCGGAACGGGCGGTCCCGGCGGCTTGGCGGTTCCCTCGATCGCCGAGACCCCACGGAGCGCGCGGCTCACCGACTTCAGATCGGCGAGAACGTTCGGGTCCTCCTCGTCGTCGATCATCGTCTTGAGTCGAGCCTCCTGTCGGGCGCTCATGAGTGGCCCGAATCGCCGGATGCTCTCAACAAGCTCTTTCGCCGATTGCCTGCGAATCGCCGCAGGCCGGGCAGGATCGAGTGCCGTATCCGCAAGGTTGCGCTGGGCATCGGGGTCAGCGACGTGCCCCAGCGAGATCGCCGCCGCTGCACCGGTCTCGTCTGCGTTCAGTGCGGCGGCGAGTAAGTGCTCGGCGACCGTTGAATCAACCGCCAGCGGGCTCTTCGGCTGCTTCGCGACTCCGGCGATGAGCTCGGCAGCCTCGCGAGCATATCCCGCACGTTCCGGCCGATCGAGCGCGCCCGGCAAGTCCTTGATCTGTTTCTTGAGCGTCGCCGCATCAACCGGTTGAACCAGGAACTTGATGCCCGGATAGTTGCGCTCGAGGCTCGGGTGTTCATACGCTACGTTGAGCGGCCCGTAAATGAATACCGGAATCGCGGCAGTGCGTGCGTCGGTCTTCAGATTCGCCAGTGTCTCATTGACAGTCCACTGCTGGCCGAACAAGTCGTGGCTGATCAGGATGAGCTCAACATCCGCGGCAACCGCGGCGGCCGCGAACCCGCGTGCTCCCGTCACTTCGAGCTCCGAGTCATATCCCAGGTTGATGAGGAATCCCGCAAGCTGGCTTCCCCGATTCGGATTGGCGTCGATCACTATCGCCCGCCCTTCGATCTGCTTGGGCAGGAACCTCGCCAGCGTCGGCACCACGCGGCCAGATCCCGGAAATGACGACTTCGGCGCGAGCTTCACAATCGCCCTGGCAGCCGCAAATTGAAGCCGTCGCCCTGGCCTGTACAGAGCGTCCACGAGCGGATGCGGTCGTCCCGTAGCAGTAAGTGCCTGCACGTCGGTCACATCGCCGAGGGCGGTGGCCAGCACCGCCGCGAGATCCGTCTTGCCGTCGGCAATCGCGGTCTTCAGCGCCTCGGTCACGAGTGTTGGTCCCGCCGCCGTCGCGGCTTTGAATTCAGCCTGATCCTCGGCCTTGTAAGCGGTAAAACCGGCTCCCTCAATGGCTTTCTCCAGGTTCAGGCTAAGCTGAACGACCCGCGCTTTGCGATCGTTCGGCGACAGCGTCAGAGCATCCTTGGCGAAGCGATTACCCAGAATCGCCTCGGCCTCGGTCCGCGGCACCTTCGTCGACGCCGGAACACCACGCTCTTTGTCCCACGCCCAGACCGCCACCGGCTCAGGACCCAGATCGACCTGGTGGCGATGCAACCGCCAGGCCGCGTCCGTGAGCACCTCGACCGGCGTCCGCGTCTGTGCCGCGAATGGTCGCGATGTGAGCTGGGCAATCGCGGCTTGCGCAGCCTGCCGAACGGCCGGGGCGGCTGCGGGCGACGATGCGGCAAACGTGAGCTGTGGAATGCACCGTTCGTCGCCGACTGAGCCCAGCACAGTCGCCGCATCCGCCGCCAGAACCGGGTCAGGGCTATCCAGCACCGCCGCCAGTGGCGCCACGGCCGAGCGGTCCAATTGCGCCGCATTCTTCAAGATCTTGGCTCGGTCCTCGGGCGCGAGCCCCGGCCGCGCCAGCGCCTCAACCAGAAAAGGCACCGCATCCGCACCAGCTTCCCTGAGCCGTCGAACCGCGTAGTCCTGCTCGTCCTGCGTGCGCACAGCGCAGCCACAAATCCCGCGATTCGTTTGGGGTCGGTCGCGGTTTTCCGCGCCGCCGCCATCATCGCTTCAGCCAGTGGCTCGGCAAACTTCTTCGTCGCCGGGTAGTCGGCAAGACTCAGAATCGAGCTCGGTCCGTATCGCTTGCGGATCATTTCCAGCGTCGCGTCATCCGGCTTGCCCTTCAGGAACTTATCGAGATAGGGCACTGCCTTCTTGTCCTGGCCGGTCCGCACCAAATAGTCGACGGCATCCCACAATTCCAGCGGAGTTTGCGGCTCCTTCGCAAACAGCTCAGTCCCTGGCGCTCTGCGCACGCAGCGGAACGCAGAGCCCCCCAGCCACAACGAGGAAGAGAGCGAACCGTATCGCTCGACACGCACCGTGCTTCCGCAAGAAATTGGCGCCCATATTGATACGCACCTGAATAGTCTTTTCGTCGGGGGGAGCCGCTTTGATCACGACGGGGGGCAGATATCAATTGTTCAAGACCGAGAGGATCCTCGCCCGCCAGGATGGGAAGAGGACCAACCACCGGCCCCTATGGTTATACCACACAGCGGATTGCGATGCCCTCGCCCCGGAGCTGAAGCGCCTTGATCGTCCGAGCCCTCTTCGAGGGTGCGTTTTTACGCAGCAAACCGTGTAGCGGTGCAAATCAGAACGAAAAAAACTCTTTTGGCCTGCGCCACCCATCTTCTGCGCCTTCCCCTTGCAGCGCTTGGACTTAAGGGTGGCGCAGGTATAACCTGAACACCATCAGAATCGCAGTAACTCACTGCTGCGAATCGAGTTGTGGGGTGGCGCAGAGGTGGCGCAGACGTCACCTCGCGGCCGTTCGGCGCTGATCTTGATGAAGCGGGTTACCTTTATCCTGCCGAACTCCACCGATGAGAGCCCGGTGGCGTGAGCCCCGGGATTCGGCCGGGATTCGCACCACGCGAGCCCGGGCTCCGCGACGAGAACCCTCGAAGAGGGCGGCATCACGTAGCCCGGCGGCGTGAGCCCCGGGATTCGCCAGGATTCGCGTGGCGCGAGCCCGGGCTCCGCGACGAGAGCCCGCAAAGAGGGCGACATCATGTAGCCCGGCGCCGTGAGCCCCGGGATTCGCAAGGCGTGCGCCCCGGCTCTCCCACGACAGCCCTCGAAGAGGGCGACACGATGGCCGCAGCACCGTGAGATGTCGGGTTCGTTCGTGAATTCCAGCCACGGTGTCAAGTACCAGCTCGTTTTGATTATCCTAGTGAACAACGCCTCGTCAAAAAATCTCAATTTCTGGGTGAGCAGTCCCACGGGGTTTCTGAATCGCTGGAAAAACGCACGCCTATTCTCCGATCGATTGATGCCTTCTCGATTTACAGATCGCACGATGTGCATTGGGCGTCCAGTTTCGGACCTCGAAATGTGGGACGAAATGAGACTGAGTGGTACTCCTGGAGAAATTCTCCAGCATCCGTACAGTAGTGTAAATGGCCGCCTCCGGACGCCGCCTCCGACGTGCTTCATTTCGCCCTTTTGGTCGAAACAGAGCAGCCGCATCCGGCGGCGCCCTCGAGACGAACCCGAGGCGCGAAATAAGAGCAAGAGAACATCGAGATCGGAACGTTGTGGTAAAGCATGTCGTGTAGGTCAGGCCGTCGGCTTGACGCGAGTCTGCTCCTCCGTTCTTGTCAATTGAAGCTCCAGGTCTCTCTACAAGAAACGATCTACAGAAGCACTGAAAAACCTGTGGCAAAATCGAAATCGCGCGAATTTTCGAGGTGCGATTGTGCCGGTCGTAGGGTCCGATCTCCTGCCGGCCCGTTCGTTTCTTCACCGCGGCTTCACCGCCGCCCATTCAAAACCTGATCGAGCTAGCGTTCCAGCGCATCCAGCCGCTCAAGAATATTCGCGTGCGAAGTTCGCTCCTCTTTCTCTCCTCCGCGCCAGCCTGGCGGTCCCTTCACGGCCGAAACAACGGGCCGCGCAGGATTTCGAACTGCCGGTCGAAGAAGCTAGGGACAATGGCGGGGGTCTCACGGCCAACGGGGGCCTTCTTCAGTTCTTCCGGCAGGATCGCCCCCGGTTCGTAGAAAACATGACTTGCACCCACCGACATCCGACTCCCGACCCTCACTCCAAGGCCGCCGGCAATCCCGAATGAACCCGCCCGGGCGCCGCGATCGGCGACCACCGCGCCGTCGCGCTGGACGAAGAACGTGCCTCCCGATGCGAACGACGCGAACGTGCCGCCCGGCGCGATGAAGACCATTTGGCTTCCCACATAATTCTCCAGGACCTCGCCATTCCCGAGCCAGAGGATCCCGGTCATCGGGATCTGTGCACCAGGCAGGGCAGGGATCTGCCCGAGTCGAACGATCCCACCGCGTGGCAGAGTCACCGTCAGCCCCTCGGTAGTCACGACCATCAAGACCTGGGTCCCCGTGACGACACCTTGATCGGGCACCTCCACGTTGAGCTGCCGGTCCGAGACAATTCGGAACCCGGCCGATTGCGAATGCCCGAAGACGCCGATTAAGAGGACCTCGGTCGTGCGTGCGAACCCCTGGCCCGTGAGACTGATGATGTCGCCCGCCCCCGCGGCCGGAGGGACCACCGCCTCAATCCCCGGCTTTTTGGCCGGAATCCGCGCCACGTCAGGCCGGGGCACTCCCTGGTAGATGAATGGCCCGACGCCGGGGCTCGCCGTGATCCTCTGGACGTGAAAGAACCGCTGCGCCACCGTATGACGCGGGTTGATCATCTCTCGGCCAAGGACCGCTCCCTGCTCGTGGAAGACAATCCCGTTGGCGTTGCTGAACTCCATGAGCACGCCCCCGTCCTTCACCAGGTGCATCGCCGGCGCGCGGCTCCGGTCCACGACGCCACCACGCTCGATCAAGGCGACGCTCTCGGCCGTCCGCACCCGTCCGCCCTTGAGGACGTGATAAAACCCCGCGCCGGGCTCGGTCCCGTTCGTTCCCCCGGTAACCACCCGGATGGTCTGCACGGCCGCGGGCATCGCGACGACCAGTCCAGTCGGGCCCAGGACGGCGACCGTCGCCGCCGCGCCCGGGCGGTAGTACTCGGGCGTGATGACCTCCAGCTCCTCGTCGGAAATGACGCGGAATCGCGCCGTCTTGGCCGTGCCGCCGACGGCGAACAGCACGTGCTCGGTCCCCTTCAGCCCTCGCCCTTTGATCCGGACCTCGGTGCCGGCCGGCCCGGTCTCGGGCGTGATGGCGAAAATCTCCGCGCTGTCGCGGGCCGGCCGGGCCGCGACCAGGCCGGCCGCCAGCACCACGAGCCAGGAGATCCCGAGGGCAACCCGCATCGATTCACGCCCCTTCACACGTCGTTCATGCCTTCCTGGGCGGCCCGCCGGCCTGGCTGGCGCGGTGGGGCGCCCGTGCCTTTCCCGGCCCGCCCATGAGACTGCGCACCTGCTTGCCGAGTCCCGCATCCACCGGTTCAACGACCGCCAGCACCGCGCGGAGCTGCTCCGGCGTCCGCTCATGTTCCTTCGCCTCCTGCACAATCCCCTGGGCCATCGCGTAGGCCAGCTCTAGAGGCTTCTCCCATGTCGTGACGGCGCTCAATTGCCGTGCATCGCTACGGGTGATGACGAATAGCGGTAAGCCATGATCTGGAGCGGCGTAGGGTGGAATCCCGAGCTGATGCGACAAGGCCGGCAATTCCTCCAATCGCATCGCCACGACCACGTAAGAGCGAGCCAGGACCGAGAGCGGATTGGAGCGAGAATCCTCCTTGGTTATCCGGTTCCACTCATCGAGGACCTGCTGGTTGTCGCGTCTCTTGTGCAGGATGAGCAACACCGGCAGCCTGGCACGCCGGGCGGCCGCGAAGGCCCTCTCGGCCTGTACCCGCTCGGTATCCGGCGGACTGACGCGCTGGCCGAGGATATCCTCGAAGACAGTGCGATAGACTTCGTTCAGGGGTGGCAGCGGCTCCGAAGCCAGCAGCCGGTGGATCTTCTGCTCCGCCGGGCTCGCTACCGGTCGCGACTGGCGGCTCGAGCTCCTCGCGGTGGGCCGCCCCGATTCGCTCGGGATCGTCCACGGCCCTGCCGTCAGACGTGACCTTCACCGCCCATCGTGCGGCGGCCAGCAGCTCCTCCGCGGGAACCGGTCCGGTCAACGCATGAATGACCCGGCCGTCGGGCGTGCAAAAGTAGCTCGCCACGTTGCCACCGTTCTTCGCGAGGACGCCGGACTGGTTGACCACTTCGAAGCTCCCCACCTGCTGGTGCGCCGCCACGAAGTGCTCGGCGAAATAACGCGCGACATTGGGATCCTTCAGGGCGACCGCCCTGAATGCCTGTGCGTTATTTCACGTAAAGCCGGGGTCCTCGAAATTCCCGGAGACGTGAATCAGGAAGACGAGCTTCCCTTCCTTCCGGGCTGCCTCGGAGGCCGCGCCGGGCGATTTGGCCCAGGTGAGCGCCGTGTTGAGCGAGCGGTCCACCGCGCAGACCTGCACCGCCTGGCCACCCGCCGCCGGTTCGTCAAGCTGCAAATCGGACAGGGCAAACGACGGCTTCTCCGGCAGGACAAACGGCAACGATGACCGGGGAGCCGCCTCACGCAACACGAATCGTTCCGGTTCGGCAGGAGCGGGCGTCCGGTCCGCGTCCGGTCGATCGGGCGGCGGTTTCGGCGATGCAGCCGCCAGCGGTGCCGCCTCTGCAGGCGGCGTTGCTTCGGGCACGGCCGCCATGGGCGCTTTCACCCGGGGCTCCTCCGGCCGCCCGGGCTCAGCAGGTTCGGTATTGACTGATTGTGGATGACTCTTGAGTGACGGCGCCGGCCGATCGATCGCCCCCGATTCAGCCGCGGCTCGGGCCGATCGGCCCACGTCGGCGTCGATCAACCCGCGCACCCAGAATCCGAGGGCGAAGGCGCAGCACCAACCCCCCCCTGCGGCCACGGCGAGGATGCTCGCCAGAAAGATCACATTGCGAGAGGAATCCGACCTGGCGGGGAGTCCGGTCGCCGATTGGCCCATCTTCGCGCCTCCGACCTGTGAGCGGATCGCCTTGCGGGAGATCGTATACGAACTATACCAGCACAACCCGCAGTCGTCGAGCGCCTGTACCCGTGGACGGCGTGCCGGGAGACCATCTGCGGACGATTTGGGCTCCATTGATCGCAAAGTTCGGCGATCGGAAAAGAATTCGAATCGCAAGAGTCACAGGAGCGGCCCGTTCTTCGCTGCGGCTTCACTGCCGCCCACTCAAAACCTGATCGAGCTTGCGTTCGAGCGCATCCAGCCGCTCAAGAATCTTCGCATGAGACAATCGCTCCTCTTTCTCTCCCAGCAGCCGGTCCACCTTCCGCTCCAGCTCCCTCAGCCGGTCGCGCGTCATCGCATCAATTGGCCCGGAAACCGCCCCCCGCCCCTCGTCGTTGTTCCTGTCGCGCGCATCGGTCTCGACGGCCATCCGCACGAACATGCCAGGCTTCAATTGTGCCTCGCGATTGGGAATGATCGTCCGGATGCCAACGGTGTGCGTTTCATGATCGACCTTCCAGTCGATCGCCTCCACCCTGGCCGTCACTCGACGGTCCCCGAAAGGAAATGTCACAGTCACGTTCTGCCCGACCTTGACCCTCTCGGCATCGAGCTCGCTCACACGCCCACGCACCCAGAGCCAGTCGAGGCGCGCAATCACCAGCAAATTGTCGCTCGCCGCGGCGTAGTAGTTCCCGTGGACCACGTTGCGCTGTACAACCGTTCCATCGGCGCGAGAGCGAAGAACCATCTTCGCCTTCTGGACGCCGTCTTCGTCCCTCGCTTTTTCGATCTCCTTTTCCGTCAATCCCAATACGAGCAACTTGTCCCTCGCCAGCGTCATCTTGAGGTGACTCTGCGCCTCGGTGCCCTTGGAACCGATCAGTTCTTCATGCGACAGCCCGCCCTCTCTTTCCTTCCTTGCGCGAAAGTCATTCGTTTTCTTGTCGTGCTCCCACTGGCTCACAGCAAGCAGGTAACCGTTCTTGGCCTCCGCAAGTTCCGTACTGAACAGCTCGAGAAGCGGCTCGCCTTTCTTCACTTGGCTTCCAAGATCCACGAAAACCTTGTCGACCCGGCAGTCAATCGGAGCACGAACTTGAACGACGCGATCCGGCACGAAGTCCGTCGTGCCGAACACCCGCAGCAACGACGGCGAGCTTTTCGCCTCTGCATTTCCCGGAGGAGCGAGAACCTGTCCGCTCGGGGCTCCGTTGCCGGTCGCTTGCTGCGCCGCCACCAGCGCAGCAAGACCGACCACGAATAATCCTGAAACCGCCGCCGCGGCCCCGATCACGTTCTTCATCAGCATGCTCCTCATCACTCCGTCGGTAACCTTGAGAACAGTCGAAGAACCCAACCCGCCCGCAACCCGGTTCATCGCACAACGGCATGCCTCCCGAGTGATCCCCTCGACCAGCCGCTCGGGCAACCCCAGCCGGCTTCCCGGCCATATCGGCCCAGGCGGAAGCAAAAACAGATAAGGCAGCCCACGCTTCTCAAGTTGCACCCGCAGCCGCTCTCGCGCCCGCGACAGCCTGGTTTTCACCGTCCCCAGCGGCCAGCGCAGCCGGCCCGCGGCCTGCTCGTGAGTCAGCCCCTCGAGGTAGCAAAGTACAATGGGAACTCGATACTTCTCCGGCAACCGCTCGATCTCGGCATGCAGCTCGGGATAAGGATCAGAATCACCGGGCTGAACCCAATCGCATTCCGGCCGAGGCGTCCGTTCCGCCGCTCGCAGCTCGAACCTTCGCCGTCGAGACCCCTCCATCCGGATCCGCCCCGCCGCCCGTCGCGCCACGCCGAAGAGCCAGCTCGAAACCGACTCCCGCTTCCGAATCGCCCCCGCCTGCCGCGCGAGGACCAGGAACGTGACCTGCACGGCGTCCTGAGCGTCGTGGTGATCCTTGAGGGTCTGCTGGCACACCCGAAAGACCATCGGCACATGCCGCTCGACCAGGGCCGCGAACGCGATTTCTCTCGCTTCATCTCCGCACCGCAAGAACCGGTCGAGTAATTCGCCATCGCTCAAATCTCCGGCGATTCCCGAGTGGAACAGATACTCCATTTGCCGAAGCGGCAATTTCGCTGCGGATCCCTTGAACACGGCCGGACCCCCTGGCTCATGATTCCACACTCAATACGTAGTGTGCAGAACCAGGCCCCACGGATTCAATCCTCGCCTGCGTCACGGATCGAAGTTACGCATGCGGCGAAGGCACGCTTTCCGCCGGTGGTCGCCGGCACGGCGCGATCCTGCCCCGCAGCGCAAGTTTTGATGTTGCGCTGTTTTTGTCCTCGCCCCGAATGGGGCAGTCACAAGATAGCCTAGGGCAACGCCCTAGGTTTCTGGTTCAATCGCGCGTCTGTTCGGGTAACACGTCGGTTGTTCGTCCTGGGCGACGACACTGGCCCGAATCGCAAGTTTTGATGTTGCGCTGTTTTTGTCCTCGCCCCGAATGGGGCAGTCACAAGATAGCCTAGGGCAACGCCCTAGGTTTCTGGTTCAATCGCGCGGCTGTTCGGGTAACACGTCGGTTGTTCGTCCTGGCGACGACACTGGCCCGCAGCGCAAGTTTTGATGTTGCGCTGTATTTGTCCTCGCCCCGAATGGGGCAGTCACAAGATAGCCTAGGGCAACGCCCTAGGTTTCTGGTTCAATCGCGCGGCTGTTCGGGTAACACGTCGGTTGTTCGTCCTGGGCGACGACACTGGCCGGAAGCGCAAGTTTTGATGTTGCGCTGTATTTGTCCTCGCCCCGAATGGGGCAGTCACAAGATAGCCTAGGGCAACGCTCTAGGTTTCTGGTTCAATCGCGCGGCTGTTCGGGTAACACGTCGGTTGTTCGTCCTGGGCGACGACACTGGCCGGAAGCGCAAGTTTTGATGTTGCGCTGTATTTGTCCTCGCCCCGAATGGGGCAGTCACAAAATAGCCTAGGGCAACGCCCTAGGTTTCCGAATTCAAACCGTATTCAAGCCCTGAAAGGGCGGCACAATCGGTGTTATGACCTCTAGCTCCTTGGTAACCGCCAGATTATACCATCCCATAGGAGCAGGAGCGATTCACCGCCGCCCATTCAAAACCTGATCGAGCTTGCGTTCGAGTGCATCCAGCCGCTCAAGAATCTTCGCGTGCGACGTTCGCTCCTCTTTCTCTCCCAGCAGCCGGTCCACCTTCCGTTCCAGCTCGCTCAGCCGATCGCGCGTCATCGCATCAATTGGCCCGGCAACTGCTCCCCGCCCCTCGTCGTCGTTCTTGTCGTGCGCCTCGGTTTCGACGGCCATTCGCACGAACATGCCCGGCTTCAGTCGTCCCTCGTCATTGGGAATCGTCGTCCGGATACTCACGGTGTGAGTTTCGTGATCGACCTTCCCGTCGATTGCCTCCACCCTGGCCGTCACTCGCCGGTCCCCGTAAGGAAATGTCACGGTCAAGTGTTGCCCCACCTTCACCTTTTCCGCGTCCGGTTCGCTCACGCGTCCGACCACCCAGAGTGGATCGAACCGGGCGACGGTCAACAAATTGTCGGTCGGCGCGTACTGGTTGCCCACGACCGCGTTTCGCACAATCACCGTTCCACCCGAGCGCGAGCGAAGAATCATCTTCGCCTTCTGATCGCCGTCTTCCGTCTCGATTTTGCCGATCTCGTTCTCTGTCACACCGAATATCAGAAGCCTTTCCTTGGCCGTCGCCGCCTTGAGACAGCTCTGGTCCTCGTCGAGTTGAATCTCGACCAGTTTCTTTTGCGGCTGCCTGCCTTCTCCAAACGCTTTCTTGTCGCGCTCCCACTGGCTGACGGCCATCAGGTAGCTGTTCTTGGCCTCCGCAAGTTCGCTGCTGAAGAGCTCGAACAGCGGGTCACCCTTCTTGACCCGTTGACCCAGCTCCGCCAGAACCTTGTCGACCCGGCAATCAAATGGCGCACGAACCTTCACAATGCCGTCTGGAACCAGCTCCGTCGCTCCGTGCAACTGCAGCATGGTGCGTGACTCCCCCAGCTCGGCAATCGCCGGAATGGCCTGCCTCGGGGCCGGTTTTCCAGGTCCTTGTTGGGCTGCGACCAGACCACCGAAGCCGACCAGGACAAGGCCCGATAGCGCCGCTCCCGTCCACATCAGTTTCTTCAAGAGCATGTTCTTCATGACCACCTCGGTAACCTTGAGAACAGTCGAAGAAGCCAACCCGCCAGCAACACCGTACGTCCCATATCGGCACCCCGCCTGTGTGATCGCCTCGGCGAGATGCTCGGGCAACCCCGGCCAGCTTCCCGGCCGCATCGGACCTGGCGGAAGCAGAACCAGATAAGGCAGTCCCTGCTTCTCAAGCTGCACCCGCAGCTGTTCGCGCGCCCGCGACAGCCTGATCTTCACCGTCCCCAAGGGCCACCGCAGCCGGCCCGCGGCCTGCTCGTGTGTGAGTCCCTCGAGGTAGCAAAGTACAATGGGAACTCGATACTTCTCCGGCAACCGCTCGATCTCGGCGTGAAGCTCGGAATAACGATCAGAATCACCGGGCACATCCCAATCGCAATCGCGCCGAGGCGCCCGTTCCACCGCTCGAAGCTCGAACCGTCGCCGTCGAGACCCCTCCATCCGCATCCGCCCCGCCGCCCGCCGCGCCACGCCGAACAGCCAGCTCGAGACGGACGTCCGCTTCCGAATCGCCCCCGCCTGCCGCGCCAGCGCCAGGAACGTCGCCTGCATGGCGTCTTGAGCGTCGTGGTGATCCTTGAGGGTCTGCTGGCAAACTCGAAAAACCATCGGCCCATGCCGCTCGACCAGCGCAGTGAACGCGATCTCTCTCGCCGAATCCCCGCACCGCAGGAATCGCTCAATTAACTCGCTATCGCTCAAATCCCCGGCGATCCCGGAGTGGAACAGATACTCCATTTGCCGGAGGCGCTGATTTCGCTGCGGACCCTTTCAACACGTCCGGACCTCCTGGTTTGTTTCCCACAATCTCCCTGTAGTGTCACCAAGCCGCGCGCTCCGATTCAGGCTTAAACATTTTTCTCCAATTCCCAAGCCTGACTGAACTGCGGCCCACATCGAAAGGCAACCGAGTTGACGCTTCCGCGACTCGATTCTCGCACGATCGCCGGCTGACCCCAGAACTCCGCGCAAGAGTGCCCGCGGTCCGCACAGCACGCGGTATCCCGTTCTCGATCGGTTTCCTCGCCGTGAGAGTGGTGATCCACGGCAAGCGCAAAACAGGTGACCACGGTCGTGAGACCGTGGTTCAAACGGGACGCACGTCCTCCAGCCTGGGGCGTAAGCCCGATATTGTTGTGCGGTCGCACTCACGCACGAAGCTGGTGACCTATAGACCCAGGCAATATCGGACCGCGTCTTCCACCCGTTGCAAGATGTCCCCCTTCAGATGTCCCGCAGCGGCTACTGGAAAACGACGACGATCCAACGAGCGTAGTTGGAAGCAGAGGAACACTGTCTCCATCGGTAACCCACTGTCCTTCGCCGCGACGCGCACGTTGGTGGCATAATCCCGCGGCAAATTCTCGCGCTTCGTGCCAACGACCACCGTTACAACTAATGGAAGCGCGTTGATGCTATCAACCGATAGCACGAGAACCGGTCTCTGGCCGGCTTGTTCGCGGCCTTGCACGGGGTTCAGATTGACGAAGTAGATTTGCCCGCGCTCGATGCTCATGAATCGTCATCCAGTCCATCACAATCAGCCAGGGCAAATTCTGTCTCGATCTGTTTCAACTCTTGCTGGATCGCTGGGTCCCTCGCCATCCGTTCAAACTCATCATCGTTGATCGTCGGGCTACGAAGTGACCGCGCGAATCCGCTGAACCAGACGCTCGACGAGCCGGAGCTGCTCCGCCAGGGAAAGCTCGCCGACCTCGGCCTCAAGCTGCGACAGCCGTGATTCTGTCATGATCTCTAGCTCCTCGGTAACCGCCAGATTATACCATCCCATAAGAGCAGGAGCGAAATCCTACGTCATCCGTCCCGCGCAGTGCCCAGCCATTCCGCAAGGCGTATTGCACGGCGACAAACACAAGGACCCCAGAACCTATGAAACGCACCGCCATTCTACTCGCATGCGCTCTGACCGGCCCCACCGCCACCGCGTTCGCCCAGACAAAAGCTCCTCTACCCCCAATCCCTGCGCCCCAATCCATCCCCAAGCCCGCCCCCGACACCGGCCAACCCTATGCCCCCCAGGCCATCCTCGCCGGCGGCATCGTCGTGCCCCTCTTCCCGCCCAATTCCCCCTACTTGAAGGCCGACAAGATCCACGTTCCTGAGAAATACAACATGAGCCAGGCCGTTCCCGGCCGCATCAGCAGCATCGTCTCGATCCACAATCCCTCGATCGAAGTCCACATGGTGGAGAAATCGATCAATACGGGCGCCGCGGTCATCTTGATCGCCGGCGGAGGCCATCGAACCCTAAACGTGGGCGGCGAGAGCGCCGACTTCGTCTCGTTCTTCTACAACTACGGTATCAACACGATCATCCTTCGCAACCGCCTGCGTGCCGACGGCTACATTGCCGAGGTCGACGCAGTTCACAACGCGCAACAGGCCGTCCGCGTGGTCCGCGCCTACGCCAAGAACTGGGGCATCGACCCCAAGAAAATTGGCGTCATAGGCTTCTCCGCCGGCGCCGAGCTCGCCGCTCCGGCCGCCGTTCTGTACGAAGACTGGGACAAGAAAAACAGCGATCCATCCGACCCGTTCTCCGGCATCTCCTCGCGCCCCGACTTCGCCGGCATCATCTACCCCGGCCCGACGCCCTTCGCCCGCAACCGCACCGCGCCCGCCATCCCCAAGGACGTCCCGCCCGCGTTTCTCGTCTGTGCCAGCTCAGGCGATCGCATGCACACGATCTGGGCCCTCGACTATTACCAGGCGATGCTGGCAGCGGGTGTCCCCAATGTGGAAATGCACCTGTATGGCAACGGCCGACACCCTGGCGATGCCTTGGCTGATGGCACCCGCATGTCCGGCGGCCTGACCGATCGCAACAACATCCCCTACGGAACCTGGCAATTTCGCTTCATCGACTGGGCTCGAGACCTCGGCTTCCTCCAGAAGCCCGGCATCGAAACCAAGGCCGCCAAGGACGTAGCCAGCTTCGTGGCAAACCCACCCCGTTCATACGGACAAGGACCGGGACAAGGCCGCGGAGGCGCCGACCGCGGCGGTCAGCCCCCGGCAGGAGGAGCGCCAAAAGTACCCGGGTCGGCGCCCACCGGCGTCCCCGCACCCGCCGCGTCCGGCCGCGGTAACTGAGGCGCCGCGAATAAACAACCTGAGCGGTTCCCGCAAACACTAACCCAAAGCGCCAGCGAGGCGCGCCGACGGTGCCTTCCCGCAAACACCAACCCGAAGCGCCAGTTTTGATCTTGCGCGTTTTGGTTCTTGCCCTGAAAGGGCACAACAAATCAGCCCAGGGCATCGCCCTGGCTCCTCGAATCCAAACCATATTCGAAGCCCTGTAAGGGCGGCACAATCGGAGACCCTCGCTCCGCGAGCTGAGGTGTCGCGGAAATCCTGAGCCGATGCGGTTCGGAGGCATTGATTCGCCCTTTCAGGGCGATGCCCTGTATTCCTGGCGTCGAACCCCAGGGAGTTGCCCTGGGCTGTTTTGTGACAAACCCATTCGGGCGAGGAGAAGAACAGACCGAGCGTCGAAAAGCGCCAGCGAGCGGCGCCGATGGTGCCTCTCCCGGCAAACACCAACCGGAAGCGCCATTTTGGTCTTGCGCAGTTTTGGTCTCGCCCGAAAGGGCACAACAAATCAGCCCAGGGCATCGCCCTGGGTCCCCGAATCCAAACCATATTCAAGCCCTGTAAGGGCGGCACAATCGGAGAACCTCGCGCGATGCTGAGGTTGCTCGCGGAAATCCTGACCCATGCGGTTCGGAGGCATTGTTTCGCCCTTTCAGGGCGATACCCTGTTTTCCTGGCGTCGTCCCCCAGGGAGTTGCCCTGGGCTGTTTTGTGACTTACCCATTCGGGGCGAGGAGAAGAACAGCGAAACATCGGAAAGCGCCAGCGAGGCGCTGATGGTGCCTACAGCAAACACTAACCCGAAGCCAGCGGGCCGCGCCGGACGGTGCCTTGCATCGACATGCAATACTCCTCCCTCGACGCTCTTCCCGAGCTCGGCGACAAGACGGTCTACACGTACAACAACAGGGCTGGCATGCGACCGAGCGGTCTATCCCAACGGCTGTACGCCGGAGACAACAACATATGGTTATGACTACGACGGCGATATGACCGCCGTCACCGACGGTCTCTCGCACACGACTTCTTACGCCTTTGATGCCATGGGTGACCTGATCAGCGAGACCGACCTCACCGGCGGCGGGACCACGACCTACGGCTACGACCTCGCCGGCCGTATGACGTCGCTCACCGACCCCGATAATAATACCACGACCTGGACCTACACGCAGGCTAACGAGGTCGCGACCGAGGTCAATCCGCTCGGCTTTGCCACGACCTACACCTACGATCTCGATGGTGACGTGACAAGCGTCGTGGATCGGAATTCGCATCAGATCACCTACTCGTACGATGCAGACGGTGATGAAACCGGCGAAACCTGGGTCAACCCCGGCGGCGGCAGCCCGCTCAACATGGTGACGATCACCTATGACGCCGATGGCGACGTCACGCAGCTCCAGGACGCGAACACCAATTACCAGTACACGTACAACGCCGACGACGAGGTGAGCACGTTCGCCGACAACGGCACGACCGGCCTGCCCCTGGTCACGCTCACCTACAGCTACGATGGCGACGGCAACGAAACCAGCGTGAGCGACAGCCTCGGCGGCCTGCTGACCCTCACCTACGACGCCCGCGACGAGCTGACCAGCGAGCAGTTCTCCGGCACTGGCACCTCGGCCGAGGCCGTAACGTACGCCTACGACAACGCAGGTAGACTGACTGGCATGACCCGATATTCAAACCTGGCCGAAACGACCAAAGTCGCCGCGACGGCGTACAGCTACGACCACGCCGACAGGATGACCGGAATCGTCGACTCCAACTCGACCGGTACGACGCTCGTAACATATGGATATACATACGATGCGGCAGATCGGGTCTCGCAGGAAGTGCGAACGTGGGACTCCGGCACGACGCCGACACGCTGACTTACAGCTACACGAACAACAACCAGTTGACCGGGGTGACGCACACGAACGGCTCGTTCTCAAACGAGAGCTTCACGTGGGACACCAACGGCAACGAAACCGGCACAGGATACACGACGGGACAGACAACGAGCAGACCGCTCGCCTGGCTACACCTACACGTACGACAATGCGGGCGAAATGACGTCGGAGACGCAGACGTCAACCGGCGACGTGTGGACGTACGGCTACGATTTCCGGGGCCGCATGGTGACCGCGGTTGAAAAGACGTCCGGCGGCACGACGCTCGAGTCGGTGACGTACACGTACGATGCGCTGGACAACCGGATCGGCATGGATGAAAATAGCACGCAGACGTGGACGCTCTATGACGGCGGCAACCCGATCATGGACTTCAACGGCGTCTGGCTCTTTGACAATGCGATACTTGTGGGGACCGACGGGGATCGTCGCCCGGCAGACATCGGGCGGGACGGTTTCGTGGTACCTGGCGGATCATCTCGGCACGGTCCGCGACTTGATCAACAACTCCGGCGCGATCATCGATCATGTGGATTTCAGCGCGTTCGGGACGGTGCTGGATGAGACGAGCCCGACGAACGGTGATCGGATGATGGGCTTCGCGGGGCTGGAGCGGGATACGGTCACGGGGCTGAATTTGGCGGTGTTCCGGGAGGAGAACCCGGGGACGGGGAGGTGGGATAGTCAGGATCCGCTTGGGGTTCGCGGGGGGGATGACGATCTTTATCGGTATGTATTGTGAACCTGCCTCGACGCTGGATGATCCCCATGGCGACATTTGGGCGAGAATATCCAGGCCGACAAAGGGCGATGGAGGGAAATATACCGTCACCGTAACATACGGGCCGCAGTGGCTCGTGCCGTTCCCTGGGTACTTAGAACCCGTTCCAACCGACATAGAGATCTCAGTGCCGGATCGTAAGCAAGGGGATCCCGTCGAGATTCTTCCTCCGACCAGAATCACGAAAAAGTCATTTAACCATGGGTGGTGCGTGGAGTTCACAATCGTCATCTCAATGACGATCGGACCGAAGGACTACATAGTGATTCCACAGTTTGGCACGGATCCTCCGAAGCCTGGTCAAAAACCGGGAATGCCGGTCGGCGTGCCGAAAAGAACCCGCCGGAGCTGAAGTTTCACATTCCCGGCGTTTAGCTCTGCGTGAGTCGGCCAGGTAATTCCGAAGACGCTGAGAGAAACGTGCTTCGCACCGGGTCGTGGAGTTCAGCTCGGTCGGCTAGGTCTGCTCCAATCCGGGGGGTGTGCTTGGGGTCAAGGCTCGTTGGGGTCGTCTACCGCCTTGGTGCTTGGAATGGTCCTCATCCCCGCTCGGCACCGTGCTCAAGTACAGTCAAGCACCGTCAGGCGATACGCCCCTCGGGTGGAGATGTCTGGTATGTATGGGAACCGGCGAACGCGAGCCTGGCCGAAGCGGAGAGCCGTGGGCTCCAAATTGGCTTGTCGGATTGTTGGGGGTCGACTATTTCGGCGACGTGCGAACTACTGCGCACGACGGACAGCTCTCAGAAGGTCTGATGGCGCGCGTTTGGGAATCTGCAAAGTCTCGAAACGCCCCTCATTCTCTCGGGCAGTTCGGTCACGGACGTTGAACTCCGGCACCTGAGCCGCCTGAAGCGACTCCGTTACCTACTTTTATCTGACGATTACGGCGATCACAGATGACGGGCTTGTCTACTTGGCGAGCCTCCAGAGCCTGGAGTTCTTGGACCTCGACCGAACGCGCGATTGCGGGGCCAGGTTCTCAAGTCTCAGGAACCTGACGAACCTCAGCACGTTGCACATCAGCGAGACAGCGTTAGACGAGTCCGGGATGCTAAACATTCGAGCACTGAAGGGGTTGACGGCATCCATCTCAGCGACTCGCTTCGAAGGGCGCCTGGCTCGCCAACCTGGAAGGTTTACCGCAACTAACTGATCTCGTCCTAAGTCGTAACGGACTCACGGATCGTGACCTCGTTCACATAGGAAGATAAGCGCGCTCGAGTACCTTCGCGCTGGATGGCAACCCCATTTCCGACGCCGGGCTTGCGGAGCTCGGCCGCCTCAAGCGCCTCTGAGTTTCTCGACCTAGACTCCCCTCGGGTCACCAATAAGGGCCTTAAGGCTTATGTGCGGTCAATGAACGGCCTTCGGCGATTGCGACTCGACAGGCGCTAGCATAACGGATGCCGGATTGGTACACGTCGCGCATTTGAAGACATTGCAGTCGCTCTCATTGAGGTCCACCAGAATTGAAGGGGCGGGGCTGGCGGGCTTGGCACTACCTTCTCTCACCGAGCTAGATCTGACGGGAACGTCGGTCAACGATGACGGTTTGAGCAATGTCGAAAAACTGACATCTCTGTTGGACCTCAAACTATCCGCAATTCCAATCTCGGACGCCGGCTTGCAACACCTGAGGCAGTTGACCTCTCTGAGACAACTCAAGGTAACGGGCACCGGCGTAACCGCCGCCGGGGCGCGCGCTGCTCCAGTTCACGCTACCGGCGGTTAGGATCACCACAAACCCGGCGAGCTCGGGGCAATGAAGCCGTCCAGTGGGTCAGACCTGAATGGCACTTAACTAGTTCAGTGGACACTATACACAACTCTAGGCCACCGACCGTGGCCAGCTTTTCATTGAAATGCGGAAACTACAGGACAAGTAGGTAGACGTAAAAGGGCCCCTACAGCCATTTGGAATTCACTGTCCACGACGAGGGCTCCTGACGCCGCCCGTTGGTCCGAGGGCACCGCTGACGACCCACTCCGCCATCGGTGATCGGCTCGGTCTGAGCCGGCCCGCCCGCGCGATTTTGAATGCGATTCCTCCGACCGGGCGTGTGATCATACAGCCGCGACCGACTCCTTGCTAGCGGCGCCGAGCCACACAGCCGAGTTCATGAACGCTTCATACGACCTTTTCCTCAACTTGATGGCGCGGTGCCTGACAGACTCCATCTACGACAGGCGCCGATGAACTGCGCTCGCCGAGGGAAGAGACTGGCCGGCCGGCGCACACCATGATTGGCCTCAAGCGGCTGGCCAACCTCCGAGTGTGCGTCGAGACAACCCTGGATGACGGCGTCCCAGGCGACTTGATCGAGACCGGCGTCTGGCGCGGTGGGGCCACCATCTTCATGCGCCGATTCTCAAAGCACGCGGCGTCACCGACCGCATGGTTTGGGTCGCCGACTCCTCGCCGGGCTTCCACCACCAGACACAGCCCGGTACCCGCACGACAAAGGCATCACCCTGCACCAATTTCCGCAATTGGCCGTTTCGCTCGAACGCGTGCAAGACAACTTCCGGCGCTACGGCTTACTCGACGACCAAGTGCGATTCCTCAAAGGCTGGTTCCGCGACACGCTGCCGGAAGCTCCGATCGAACGCCTCGCGGTCTTAAGGCTTGATGGCGACTTATACGAATCGACGATCCAGGCTCTCGACGCCCTCTACGACAAAGTCTGACCCGGCGGATTCGTGATCATCGACGACTACCACAACGTCGCCGTGCCGGCAGGCGGTGCACGATTTCCGAGACAAACGCGGCATCAACGACCCAATTCAGCCGATCGACTGGGGCGGGGCCTTCTGGCGACGCGTGGCGGATGGCGAAGTCGAGACAAAGACATAAGACCAGGCACGAACAAAGCGGCGTGTGGCTCAGGTATCAATCGCCCGCGCGGGCACGCTCATCGAGTTGCTTTCTCCTCCAGCGTCCCAGGGCGGACATTGGACGACCCAAACAACAAGTCACGCAAGGCGCCAGGAACCCAGACCAGCATCTCCCCCTTCGTTGCCTTAGTTACCTTCTGTTCAAAAATTTCCGGCCTGATTGCTCGATCTCCCACTCATTCAGACAACTCTGTCAAAGAGGCAACCGCTTCTTTCGTTCTGGAATCGCTCTCCATCACATGGCAAGGTTGTCTCGGGCTGACAGGCTGGTTAGGTAGGGTGTTGCCTCCTCCCGCGGACGCGGGACAAAAATACTCGGGCCAACTTGCAGATTTTGAACAGAAGGTAACCGAAGGCAACGAAGCTGCCGGGCCAGCCAAGGTTGTGGAAAAACCTTTGTCACTCGTCGCGTGCGTCTCGGACGATGCTTCCTGCAAAAAAACTCCCGCCCGCTTCGCCGTGCCTTCAAGCCGGAACGCGGCATGAATTGCTGCTCGCCCGGAATTGCTCGATTCGCCGCCGAAGGCCTGAATGTCGGAATCGAGCGGGCCAACAACACGTGGGTGATCTGTGTGCATCAGGATGTGTTTCTCCCACCCCGGCCGGACCATCGGCTCCTCGACCAACTCGAGCGCGCCACACGCCAATTCGGGCCGATCGGCGTCGAAGGCGTGGACGGCGTGTGCAAGCCGAGGGAAATGGTGCTCAGTTCGCGGCCCGCACGTCGAACGCCACCGCCCCGAGAGCCCACCGCGCTTCGCGGTCAATCGCGCCGGTCGGGTTTTCTCACGGACAAAGGCTCTTCGACGGCCGTGGAATCCCTGCCAAAGGTCTCGACGCTCGACGAGTTATTGCTCGTTCTCAACCCAGGGATACGCCCCTGCGATTGACTGCCACCCTCGGCTTTCACTTTTACGGCGCCGACATCTGCCTCCAGGCCGAAGCACGCGGCCTCCCAGTCGTCGTGCTCGACGCCGTCTGCCACCACAACACGCAAACAGTGGTCTTGCCCAAGCCATTCTTCCGCAGTGCACAGGTCTTCGCGAAAAGTGGTCACACCGCCTGCCCGTAGCCACACCATGCGTAGTGATCAACACGCAAAAACGCGTGTGGGTCCTCGGAAGCGCAGCGGGCCTGCGGCCGCTTTTAACCCGCAGTGTCAAGCGTCACGCGAAGAGTAGCTCACGCAAAACGAATGAACTTGTGCGAGCGGCGGGTTTGAAACGAAATACCAAGAGGCGCTCACGCAAAGGCGCAGAGGCACAAAGAAGAGAAGACGCAAACGGGCACACCTCGTGAACCGATCTCCAAGACCTCAGAAAAACCCAACGCTGCAGGGCCGCAATGTTGGGCGCGGATCTCGGGCACCCGAAGGGTCGCCGGCCCGCGGCACGACCGGAGGTCTCCCAGATCGCGCGGCACAGAGATTGCGCAGACAAAAACTCTAATTGAATTCTTTGCGTCTTCTTTGCGCCTTTGCGTGAGCCATCTTTGCTTTGCAGCTTCGAGCCCTGGCTACTCGCGACTTTCCGTGAGCTACCTCGGTTGCGCGTTTGCGTCAGCGACACCGGTTCGCAGCTCGCGTGAGCTCTTTCCGACTTTATCCACGACGCCCGCACGCCAGACCGAAGGTCTCCACACGGGCGACCTGTCACCCGAACACCGTCGCCGCACCGGCTCAGCGCAACGTGCCGCCCAGCGAATTGTCCGTTGGCGTCGCTTCTTCCCCATCCGCCACCACGCCCACCCCCGTCTCCGGCCTGACCGTCTCAACCTCCCCGTGCAACTTCCGCAGATAAGCCTTCGAGATGTCCGACCGCCTCACCAGCCCGATCACCCGGTTCTGGTGCGACCCGTCCACCACCGGTAGAGCCGGCAAGTCGTTCTCGGCGAAAAGCTGCATTCCCAGGTCGAGCCGGTCGTCTGGATGCAGCGGCCGCACGTCCGACCTCATCAGATCCGCGGCCAGCAGCCACGAGCTCGCATTTCCCGCCTTCGCCGCCAGGTGAACTTCGTCCATCACGATCACGCCGAGCATCCCATCTTCCGGCCCGACCACCGGCAATACGCCGTACTGCTCGCCGTCAAACTTGGCCACAACCTTGGATAGCGTGTCGTTGGCGCGAAGTGTCGGAACAGCAGTGCTCGCCCCGAGAAACTGCCTGACCTGAAGCCCGGCGAGGATCTCGCGGGCAAACTCCCCCTGGTGTGCCGGTGAGAGCGACCGCGAGGGCACCTGTGATCGATACAGCGGCTCCTCGTCCGAAAGCAGAAACGCCAGCGTGCACACCCAGAGCGCCGGCAGCAGCAGCCGGTAGTCGCCGGTCATTTCGCTCACGATCACCAGCGTCGAAAACGGCGTCTTGGCGGCGGCCGCGAAGAACCCGGCCATGCCCAGGATCACGAACCCGCCCGGATGAGGCACCGCCGTTGGCCACAGCCCATGTATGAACACGCCCAGACTGCCCCCGGCGCAGCCGCCGATCACCATCGACGGACCAAAAACACCTCCGGACCCGCCACTTCCGATCGTCAGGCTGGTTGTCAAGATCTTGCCGACGGCGATCGCCAGCAGCACCCCAGCCGTGAGTGTCGTGCTGTCGCCCAGCCCTTGTTGCAGCACTCCGTATCCAAACGAGAGCACCGAAAGCGCCACCTGCTGCCGGCCCACGGCGAAGTAGATCGCCAGCCCGACCGCCGCCGCCAGCGCCGCACCCAGCGCCGGCTTGAGCGATTTGGGCACCCGCACCGATTCAAAAACATGATGGATCGCATAAAATGTGCGCACGTAGATCATCGCCAGCACCGCCATCCAGATCGCCAGTAGCGAGTAGGGCAAGAGCTCCCACGCCCCGGAAAACATCAGCGAGCTTCCCGTGGTGAAGAGCGGGCGCCACGGCGTGGTGGTGCCTCCCAGCCAGACGGCCAGCACGCCGAACGTGCAATACGAAACCACGCTGGCCAGACCCGTCGGCAGGATCACTTCCGATTCGAACTCGGGTGAGCAATACATGATCTCGGCGGCGAACAGCGTGCCGGCCAGCGGCGCCCGAAAGATCGCGGCAACTCCGGCGCCCATGCCGGCCGCCAGCAAGACTCGCCGCTCGGCCGGTCGAAATCGCAGGAGCCCACCCAGCAGCGACCCGAATCCCGCGCCGATCTGGGCAATCGGCCCTTCACGGCCGCCCGAGCCTCCCGAGCCGATCGTGAGGGCACTGGCAATCAGCTTGAGCAGCGGCACCCGCGGCCGGATATATCCCTGGTGTTCATGATACGCCGAGATCGCCGCGTCCGTCCCGTGTCCCTCCGCCTCAGGCGCAAAGCGGTAAACGAGCAGACCAGAGAGGAGTCCGCCCACGGCCGGCACAAGCAGCAGCAGCCACGGGTTGAACGGAGCATTGAACGACGGGATCCACGGAAACCTGACCTCTCCGTCGGGGCCGGCCGGATGGTAGCCGGCGACCCCTTCGATCGCCAGCCCGACAACGGCCTGACCCGCCACCGAGAAAACGATCCCGCCGAGTCCCCCCACGATTCCCACGAGCACGCTGGCCCCGAGCACGCGCCCCTGGGAGCGGATCCGGCGTTTTCCGAACTCCAGAAACTCGGGAAACCAGCGAAATGGATTGGATAGACGAAGTGATTCCGGCTCGGTTGCGGTCATGAGTTCCGATCTCAAACAGAATTAGAGTATCATTCCCGGCTGAACCGGAACTTCCTGCATCTCTGCGCCCAAGCGCCGGCCCAACTGTCGCCTCTCGCTCCGCGAAAGAGCGTATCAGTGTCAGTTAAAGCAATTCCCCTCGCCAGGCGGAAATCCCTGTCCCCGCCTGCGGAAGCGAAAATACCAGCGCGGGAACCAGCTCCTCCGAGCCGGCCTTCGCGCGCAATCGCCCCATTCATTAATCCATAAAATCATTATTGACTGTAACAATTGAGGCCGATACCATTATCCCAGGCAGAACCGATCGAAGCAACCCGGGAAGTGGTCTCCTTCATGTTGGCGCAACCGGATCACCCGCGCCCTTGCCCGCCATTCGCTCAACGATTTGGCTGCGCCGCTTCGTCATTCGCGCGATGTTCAGCCGGCTGTTTCTACCGCTCTTCATCCGGCTAGAGGCGTCCGCAGCGTGCTCCGCGGCTAGGGCGACTGAGCGATTGAAGGCTTGTCCAGCCTCCTGATCGACCGATTGAAGCCGCCTCGCGTTCGTTCTGATTCGATCCAGAAGTCGTCCGTCATCCTTTCGAAGTCGTCCGCCATCTTTTTGCAGTCGTTCGCCATCCCTTCAAAGGATTTTAGCGTATCGGCGATCATTCTTGCACTTTGCGGATCGACGGCTGCGCTTTGCTGCGCCGCGGCCAGCTCGTTCTGCTTCGCCACGGCCGCCCTGCGCAGCAAAACGCTCTGAATAACCAAAGTCAAGCCGAGCGCCGCTACGGCAACGACGATCATGATCGTCCGCAGTCGGAACCGGAGCGGCGGCATAGTGTTGCGTGACCTCTCGAGAGATAACCTCTTTCACCCTCTGCTCGATTTGCTGATGCGTCACGCTCCCAAGGGGAAATCGCTCCTTGCCCAGTGTCGCCTTTCGCTCCGCGAAAGTGCGTTTCTCTGTCCCCACTCCCCGCACGGCAACATTTCCGCTCGCACGCTCCGACCTGTCACTACCGTTTTCCACTCGTCGCCACCACCTTGGCTCCGCTCGTAAATCAATTGCTGCAATTGAGCATTCTTCTCCTCGGCGATGTACGCCTCGTGCACAGCCCTGGCCGCCGCCGCATTGGCCAGGGCTCGATTCGCCTAGAGCCTCGGCTCGAGCCGCCCGCTCCCTCGTCATCGCCCTCTGGCAGCAAAACCCCCTGAATCGCCAGCGTCAGCACCAGCGCCGAAAACGCCACCACAATCATCAGCGTCCGCACCCGAAACCGGATTCGCCCCATCCCCCAACCCCCACCGCTAACCCTCAGCCAGCTTCCGAAACCCAGGATGTACCCCCGGCACAAGCTTCTGCTCATCGGCGATCCGCCGGAGAAAGCCGGCGAGCTGAGCACGCTCGCTTTGGTTCAGTGCGGCGCAAAGCACATCCTCATGCTCGTATCCAATGCGACCGATTTGTTCCAGGATTTCCCGTCCCGCCCGCGTCAGGTAAAGCGCGTACGAACGCCTGTCAGCCGGGCTATCCCGCCGCTCGACGAGCCCCCGCTGCTCGAGCTCGTCGAGCACGCCAACCAGACGGCTCGGAAACAACCCCAGCTTCTCCCCCAGCGCCTGCTGAGAGAGCCCATCAGCGTCCGCAACCACGCGCAAAACCCCCGCGTGTGCAGGCTTCAGCCCCAGCGGCTCGAGTCGCTCCGCGAATCGCGCGGAAGCATGTGCCCCCACCTGCGAAAGCAAAAACGCTAACTTCGAATCCAGTTCGCCCGACGCACCCTTGCCGCGCAATCGCCCCATTCATTACCCCAGAAAATCATTATTGACATTAACGATTAACGCCGATACTATTATCGCAGGCAGAGCCAATAGAGGCAAGCCATCAAGTAGGTCAGGCTTCAGCCTGACGATCAAGTAGGTCAGGCTTTAGCCTGACGATCAAGTAGGTCGGGCTTCAGCCTGACGATCAAGTAGGTCAGGCTTTAGCCTGACGATTGAGTGCCCCCCAAGTCGATCAAAAGGAGCCCGTCCCATGCAACTCAATCACCTCAACCTGACCGTCCCCGACGTCTCTCAAACCCGCACCTTCTTCGAAACCCATTTCGGCTTCCGGTGCGTGGTCGAGCGGGGCCGCGAGGCCCTGGCCGTTCTGATCAATGAATCGGGATTCGTCTTGACTCTGAACAACTTCAACAAGGAAAAGGAAATCGAATACCCCGGCGCCTTCCACATCGGGTTCATGCAAGACAGCCGGGAGCGAGTCGACGAAATCTACGGCCGGCTCAAAGCCGCCGGCTTCGACGCGGCTCCCCCGAAGGAGTTCCACGGCGCCTGGACCTTCTATCTCAAAGCTCCGGGCGGGTTCCTCGTCGAGGTCGGCCACCAGCACCGCATATCGAGCGAGGGGTAAGGCACGCCCCAATCTTTTGCCACGGACCTGCCAGGCCTCAGTCACGCCAATCTCACTCGACCCATCACGGCCGCTTGTCGTGTCCCGTCTGCGCCTTCCTCACCTCATCGCCGGCATGTTTCGCCTCCGCTCGCGTTGCCTCGAGCAACGACTGGGCAGCCGCCAATTGCTGCTCGGCCCGGAGCCGCTGCATCTCGGCGGTCGCACGCGCACGCTCCGCCTCGGCCCGATACATCTCCATCTGAACCTGTGCCTTGTTCAGGTAATACTGCTGCAAGACGGTCACCAAGACGAGCGCCACAAACGCCACGATGATCATGATCGTCCGCAGCCGATACCGAATTCGCGCCATGGCGTGCCACCCTCGACCTCGTCAATCCTTCTTACCGGCGTCCGGCGAAACCACGCACCGAAACCCAACATGATTGGCCGCGCTGTCCGGCGCACCCTTGCCCCGGGCGCCGGGCAGATACCTTGTGCAATACTGATCCGAGCACAGGAACGACCCACCGCGTTGCACGCGCTTGGCAATCCCGGTCTCGTCCGGGTCGAAACTTGTTGCCGGCCCGGTCGGATTCTCGCGCGTCGTCGTCTCGTACCTCGGCCGATACCAGTCAGCGCACCATTCCCACACGTTCCCGGCCATGTCAAACAGCCCAGATCCATTGGGTGGAAACGTTCCCACCGGCGCCGTGCGCGCAAACCCATCGTCGTTCGTGTTTTGATCGGGAAACCGCCCTTCCCAGATATTCGCCTGCCACTTCCCGCCCGGCAGCAGCTCCTCACCCCAGACATACCGCGCACGGGCCAGTTTTCCGCGTGATGCAAACTCCCATTCGGCTTCACTCGGCAGGCGCTTGCCTGCCCAGTTTGCGTATGCCAAAGCATCATACCAGCAAATCTGAACGACAGGATGATCGTCCTTTCCCACGATCGTACTGCCCGGCCCCTCGGGGTGCCGCCAGTCCGCGCCCGGGACATATCGCCACCACACGAGTGGATCTTCGACCGAGACGCGTCCCGCCGGCGGTGTGAACACAATCGACCCCGGCACAAGCTTCTCGGCCGGCGCGCCTGGATAGTCCTTCGCCTCCGGCTTGCGCTCGGCAATGGTGCGATAACCGGTTGCCTCCACAAACCGGGCGAACTGATGGTTCGTGACCTCGGTACGGTCCATCCAGAACCCGGAAATCGTGACTTGGTGCACGGGCCCGGCGTCGAGCATCGAGGCGTCGTCTCCTCCCATCCAGAACGTGCCGCCCGGTATCCACACCATCCCCTCGGGCAACGGCCCGGGTGGCGTCAAGGCAGGCACGGCCGCTCGAACCACCTCAAAAGGCTTCGCAGCCGGTTGCCTCGCGCCTGCCGGTGCCTCTCCAGGCGAGCTCGCCGTGCGATGACAGCCGGCTACGGCGCCAAATGCGAGCGCGCCGATGCCAATTCCCAGCACGCACAACGTTATCGGCGAAACGCATCTGCCCATCAAAATCCCGCTTCCCGCCCCCAGAAGCTCGCTCACTCAAGGCGTTTCACCGTCGCATCGAGCACGCCGGCGCGAGCCTTGTTCCCCTCGACCCAGGCCTCGAGCCGGCCGGTTCCGGCATTTGCTTGCACGTCCTTGAACGTGAACTCAGTCACGCTCGGATCGAGCCGCTGCTGGCGATGGATTTCGCCCAGTGCAAGATGCAAGGTCGTGGGAAACGGCCGCGCCGCAAAATGGAACGTGACTTCGAATCGGCCTGCCCTGGCGACATGAACTCGCCAGAACCCCACGTCGTTGGGGTTCGTGCCGGCCAGCGGTCCGCGCCAGTCCTGTCGCGTCAGGATCGAGGGATTTTCACGTGTGCCTCCCAGCTCGATCGGTGACGGCTCATATCCGCGTGTGGCCGAGACATCCTGGAACCACGCAAGATGGCCCTTATACATTTTCGAGACGATGTCGCCGTGCCGGGCCGAGATGTCCTCGAGCTCGAGTGGGTCGTGTTCCATGTCGTAGAGCTCGAGCTTGGGCGGCTTGGCACCCGGAATCGGCTCGCGGCGCACCAGTTTGTACGTTTGCGATCGCGCGGCAAACGCACGGCCCGCCTCGGGCGTGTCGCCGCGATGCCACTGGAAATAAAGCGTCCGGTCGGCCCAGCCCGCCGTCTGTTTCCCCGTGACGAGCGGCAGCAAGCTCTTGCCGTCCAGCTTGTCGTCCTTCGGAAGCGACGCTCCGCAGGCATCCAGCAGCGTCGGCATCAGATCGATGTGCGCGGTGATCTTGTCAACGGCCAGGCCGCTAGGAAAATGACCGGGCCAGCGCAGGTAGCATGGCACGCGGATGCCGCCGTCGTAAACCGAGCCCTTCCAGCCCCGCAGCCCGGTATTGAATCGCACAAAAGCCGGCCCGTTGTCGGTCAGAAACACGACGATCGTGTTGGCCGCGAGCTTGCGATCGTCGAGCGCCTTGAGTACCCGGCCCACGTTCTTGTCGATGTTCGACACCATCGCATAGACCCGCGCCACGTTCTCGGCCGGAGCCTCCCATTCCTTGGGAATGCGCTGGCCGAGCTGCGGGAACGACGAGAGTGCCAGGTCCATCGCCTTGTATGGCGCCAGCTCGGCCTCGGAGACCTCGAGCGGCTCGTGCGGGCAGTTGAACGCGAGATAGGCAAAGAACGGCCGGTCGCTCTTCGACTGCAAGAACTCAATCGCCGCCCCCGCGAAAATATCGCTGCAATATCCCTTGTGTCGCTCGGCGGCCCCGTTGTGCTGAAGGATCGGGTCAAAGTAGCTGCTGCCCCCAGGCGGGTCGGAATTCTGGCCGATGCCGCCGCCCTTGATCACCAGGGCTTCTTGAAACCCCTGGTCGATCGGACGCATGGGCGCGTTATCGCCCAGGTGCCATTTGCCAAAAATGCCCGTTCGATACCCGGCGGCTCCCAGCACTTCCGCGAGTGTGACTTCATCCGGATACATGAGCGCCCGCCCCAAGTACGTGTCGACCACGCCGGTGCGGTAGTTGTATCGCCCGGTGAGCAAGCTGGCTCGCGTCGGTGCGCAGACCGGCGAAACGTAGAAGTTCTTGAGCCAGACGCTCTCCCCGGCGAACTTGTCGAGGTTCGGCGTCTTGATCTTCGGGTTGCCGTGAACGCCTAGATCGCCGAATCCCTGGTCATCGCTGATGATCACAAGCACATTCGGCCGCCCGTCCGGCGCGGCCACGGCCGCAGCGCCGCGCGAACCCCACGATGATCAAAGCACCGGCAATGGAAAATGTCAGCCTCGTGCGTGCCAACGCTCGTGCTCCGCGAAGAGAACGCGACCTCTTTCCCCCCCGGGCCCATCCCGCTCCCAGCACAGCATACCCGCGCGCACACGAAAAATCTCCACCGCGGCTCCCCTCGGGCATGTAGGGTCCGCCACTGCGGACCGTTCCCTGTGTACACGCTGAGTGTGATAGACTACCGGTGAGATACACGCGATCATCGTGGGCGCAATTGCCATTTACCAGCAGCATCTCTGGAGAATTCTCATGATGTTGGGTCGGTTCGAGATCAGCCGTGGCCGGAACAGCCCCGGTCGCTGGTCCTCGCCCGCCCGTCGCGCTCGGGCCTGGTCGTCCTTCGGCGAGTGCCTCGAAGATCGGCACCTATTGTCGGCGTCGCTCGGACCAATCCCAAATGTGAGCGTCCCCTCGCTCCAGGGCTACACCCAGCCGATCGCGCTTCCGGTAGCGGTGTCGACGACCAGCGGCACTCTCGTCCTTGTGCGGCTTGCTTCTAAGCCGTTCCAACCGCTTGGCGCCCCGCCCTTCTTGTCCTACACGATTCTCACGTTCCCCGCCCACGGCAAGATTTCTCGGTTCAACTCGGCAACAGGCGGCTTGATCTACACCCCCGCGCCCGGATTTCTCGGGACCGACACCTTCTCGTACGTCGTCAGCTCGAGCGGCCCAGATTCCGGCGAGCCACCGGCCACCAGCAATCCGGCCACGGTAACCATCACCGTGAACCAGACCTACGTCTCGCTGACCGGGGTTTCGGTCTTCACCAACGGCAGGGGCATGATCTCGAACATCGAGCTCTTCTGGTCCGGTCCGCTCGACGCCTCGCTCGCAAGATCGAAGGCGCCGTACCAGATCGAAACCGCCAACCGCAAGGGCTCGTTCACCGGCCCCAGGGCCGGATCACTCGCGATCAGAATGGTACGCTACAATGTCAATACCCACGTCGTGAGGCTCACACCGCGGACGTTTTTCTCGAAGTTTACAAACGCCCAGTTGCTCGTGCACGGCAGCGGGCCTGCAGCACTGGCAGCCAGCACCGGCCTCCCCATATCGGGCAACAACGGCCCCGCCACAGACGCGACCCGGCTTCTCAGACAATCTGTAGGTGGCGTCATTGGAGCACTTCCCGGATGACGTGCCCATGCACGTCCGTTAAGCGCTGATCACTCCGGGCAGCCTTGCGACCCTCAGTTGTTGCCCGTTCGGTCAATCGTCGCTAAAACGGATAAATACTGCGCACCATTGACACATCGAACGCTTCCTGGCGATTGTGCGCAAAAGCAAGCTGAGAGGAGCTTCCGCGATGAAAACCCGTCTACTTGCAATCAACCATCGGCAATTCTCCCGAACAGCTTCATCCGCCGCCACTCGCCGCCCCCGCACGCGCCATCGATCGCCATTCCTCGAGTGCCTCGAAGAACGCCAACTGCTGGCCGCCTCGCTCGCACCCATCCCGAGCCTGAATGTCCCTGCGCTCCAGGGATTTACCCAGCCCCTCGATGGCAGCGGTACATCCGATCCCCAATCGTTCTCGGCGACCTCGAGCAATCCCGACATCTCCGTGTCCGTCGTCTCCACCACTTTCTGGACCGTGGGCGTCTCGTACACCGATCCCAACGTTCCCGGGAACAGCTTCACGGGAACGCTCACATTCGGCCTCTTCGGAAATCTCACTCCCAAAACCGTCACTATGATCTCGGAATTTACGAACGACAATTATTACGTGGATACCGGCAAGTATCTCGCGCATCGTTACCGACTTCGCACACACCACTTCCAGCGTCGTCCAGGGCGGCGCCCAGGTCGCCGTGGGCGAAGGTGGCGCAAGCGGTCAGCCGGGTACCCCATTCGCCAACGAAATCCTCCAAGCACTCGCCCCGACCGGAAACAACCAGCTTTTGATGTCCAACTCGGGCGGAACAGATTCAAACGACACCCAGTTCTTCATCGACACCGGCCCGCTCGATAGTCAGCTCGCTTATGAATACACGCTGTTCGGCCAGCTCGTCGCCGGCGCAGCCACCCTGGCAAAGATCGCCGCGGTTCCCGTGACGAGCAATACCGTCACCGGTGAGCCGTCGCAGCCAATCAATCCGATCACGATCACGTCGACGACCTTGTCCACCGCAAGCAGCAACGGCGTCCTCCTGATCGACACGACGCAGGCCCATGCCGGCCAATCCGCAACGATCAGCGTCACGGCTCACGATAGTAATGGCACGCCCACTGAGCAGTCACAGTCGTTCCAGGTCACTGTCGGACCATACTCCGGACCCTCCAGCCCCACGATCAATTTCAAGCCCTACGCTCTTCCGGTCACGGCAACGTCGGCCGCATTTAGCTCGGTGCCGATCCAGCTTGACGGGCAAGCAACGTACCCGGCTCCCACTGTGGGCGGTCCGTCTTACACGCTTGTCACGGCGCCGTCGCATGGAACCATCTCGAGCTTCAATCCAGCAACCGGCACTCTGACCTACACTCCTGCGCCCGGATTCGTGGGAACAGACTCTTTCACGTACATCGCGACCTCGGACGGTCCGAACTCAACTCCGTCTCCCGCCGCCAGCAACCCCGCCACCGTGACCATCACCGTGGGCGACGTCGAGTTAAGCGCGGTCGAGGTCTTCACCAACGACACGGGCAAGGTTTCGAAGATCGAGCTCTACTGGTCCGGTCCGCTCGAAACTCCCCTTGCGAAATCAAAGGCACCCTACGTGCTCGAGCTCGCCAACCGCAAAGGCTCCTACACCGGCAAGGGCGCGGGCACGATCGCAATCAGGAAAGTGCGATATGACGCCAGCACCGATACCGTGACACTCACGCCGGCCACGCCTTTCTCCAAGTTCAAGATCGCCCGCGTTCTGGTGCACGGCAGCGGCCGTAAAGCCTTGAAAGGCAGCCACAACCTCCCCATCTCCGGCGACAACGGCCCCGGCACAGACGCAACCTGGAGTCTCACCTACGTATGACGATATCTCGCGTCCTGTAGCAGGCACACTCCGCCCGCCGAGATCCCCGGCTGAATGTCGCCGGAGTGGCCCGGGCCGTTGAGAAATTGTACTTAGTTCATGCGAGCACTTCTTTAATGATATGCCCATGCACGTCCGTTAAGCGCCGATCAATCCCGTTGTGGCGAAACGTGAGCCGGGTGTGGTCGATCCCCAGCAAATGTAAAATCGTCGCGTGCACGTCATAACAATACGCGCCGCCGCTCGCCGCCCTCCATCCCCACGGATCACTCTCCCCATAAGACACCCCCGCCTTGACGCCCGCCCCCGCCAGCCAGGCGACGGACGTGCCCCCATTATGGTCGCGCCCGGTCGCCCCCTGCGTGAACGGCTGCCGGCCAAACTCCGTGCTGAAGACGACGAGCGTGTCGTCCATGAGGCCCCGCGCTCCCAGATTGCGCAGCAATCCGGCGATCGGCCGGTCCACGGTGCGGGCAATCGCCGGCAGCTCGTTGGGGATATCGGTGTGATTGTCCCAGTTGTTTTTCGGGCCACCCGCACCGCTCCACACCTGCACAAACCGCACGCCCCGCTCGAGCAATCTCCGGGCCAGCAGACAGCGCCGGCCGAAATCGGCGGTGGTTGGCTCAAGAAGCCCATACATTCTCTGCGTCGCCGCTGTTTCACTCGAGAGATCGAGCGCCTCAGGCGCCGACTGCTGCATGCGGGCCGCCAGCTCATACGCTGCGATCCGTGATTCCAGTCGCGAGTCTCCGGGGTTGGCGGCGGCGTGCAACTGGTTCAGTCTCGCGAGCAAATCGCGTCCGTCATGCCCGCTTTCCGCGGTGATGAACGATGCCCCAGCCGGCGGAAAGAGATCGGGGATCGGCCGCGCAGCACCGGCTTCGAGAATCGTCCCCTGGTGCGATTGAGGAAGAAAACCCGACGTGAAGTTTCCCTTGGCGTTATACGGCAGCCCCTTCGGGTCCGGCAGCACCACGAAGCAGGGCAAGTTGTCCGAAAGCGAGCCCAGGCCATACGACAGCCAAGCCCCCATGCTGGGAAACCCTGGCATCAGAAACCCAGTATTCATCATGTAGCTGGCCGGCCCGTGCACGTTCGTCTTGGACGACACCGCCATCAGGAAAGCAAGCCCGTCCACGCACCCCGCCAGCTCGGGAAACACGCTGCTCACCCACCGGCCGCATTCACCGTATTGCCGGAACGCAAACGGGCTCTTCATCAGGTTCCCGGGCGCACTCGTGGGCGCCTCGAAGTGTGCCCCCGGATCAAACGGCTTGCCGTCGCGCCGGTGCAGCTCGGGCTTATAGTCGAACGTGTCCATCTGGCTCACGCCGCCGTTCATGAAAAGCTGCACGACGCGGCGCGCCTTGGCCACATGATGCAGTCCCCCATTGAGTGCGGCTCGATCCGCCGGCCGCGACGCAGATCCGTCGGTTCCAGCGAGCAGTCCATCTTGCGCCAGCAGTTCGGCCAGCGCGATTCCGCCCAGCCCACCCCCAGCCCGCCACAGAAACTGCCGCCGCGGGATCCGGTTGTTCATGACGACGTTTCCAGTTGAATCAATTCACAAACAAAAACTCATTGCTATTGATGATCACGCGGCAGAGGTTCAAGAGCCCGTGCCGCGCGGCATACTGTCCCAGCAGCGAAAGCTCTTCAGATGACGGAGCCCGGCCAAACGCCGCCAGAAATGCGACGCGAATCTGGTCGTCTAGCCTGGGCGAGGCATGTCGCAATCGCTCGGCCATCGGCTCACATTGACGCAGCACGAATGGATTGTTGAGTAGCTCGAGTGCTTGCAGCGGCGTGGTCGACTCGTTGCGCACCGCCGTGAGCTGCGACGGGTCGGCCGAATCGAACGCGTCGTAGAACGGGTCCGGCAGCGTGCGAAACACAAACCGGTACACCGCCCGGCGGCATGAGCCGGGGCCGTTCCAGTCATACCTCGTGTAATCCACCACAGGAGTGACGTGCACCCCTGGGCTGAGCGTGAACTGCTGAAGTGACGGCCCGCCCATCGTCACGTCCAATCGCCCGGCGAGCTTGAGGATCGCGTCGTGGATCGATTCGGCATCGAGTCGCCGGCGATTCTGCCGCCAGAGCCACACATTGTCGCCGTCCCTGGCCGCGAAGCTCGGCTCACTCGTGGCGCACTGGCGATAAGCCGCACTGGTTACGATCAGCCGGTCGAGCTGCTTGAGCGATCCACCCGAGTCGCGGAACGTCGTCGCCAGCCAGTCGAGCAGCTCAGGATGCGAGGGCAGAGCACCCATTCGTCCGAAATCGTTGGGCGTGGAGACCAGCCCGCGGCCGAAGTGGTGCTGCCATGCCCGGTTCACGATTGATCGCCACGAAAGCGAATTGCGCGGGTCGATGATCCAGCGAGCCAGGCACGCACGGCGGGCCGACTCCGCGGCGGTCTTCTCGATCGCGAATCGCGACGGCAGGTCCTTCAAGCATCCGAGCGTGCCCGGCGACGCAGGCTTCACGGGAAAGTGGATGTCGCCGCGCCGTAGCACGCTCACCGCCCTCGGTGCCCCCGGTGGCTTATGCCCCGCATCCGGTGCGAACTCGCTCGCCGCAGCAAACACAAGCTGCTGCGGCGGAAGCGCCGCTAGCATCGCCTCGATCCATCCGACGCGATCCCCGTTCGATTTCCTGGCCGTTTCGAGCTCGCCCGCAAGTGACCGCCGCAGCTCGCCAACGCGGCGATCCGTATCGTAAGGCCGCTCGGCCTTGTCGACCCCGGCAAACACGGCTTGCAGACTGTAATAATCCTCCTGCGAGATGGGATCAAACTTGTGGTCATGGCACCTCGCGCATCCGGCGGTCGAGCTGACGAATGTCGACATCACGGTCGAGACCATATCGTCGCGGTCGATGTAATGGCCGATCTGGCGATCGATGCTGTCGTCGCGAATGTCGCGCAGCGAGCTTTCATCCCACGGTCCGGCCGCCAGCATGCCCAGCGCCACCGCCAGCTCAGGGTCATCCGGAAAGAGAGCATCGCCCGCCACTTGCTCGGCGACGAATCGCGAATAGGGCGTGTCGCGGTTGAACGATCGAATCAAATAATCGCGATAAGGCCACGCATTGGGCCTGATGCGGTCCTGGTCGTGCCCGTGCGTCTCGGCAAAATGAACCAGGTCCATCCAGTTCCGGGCCCAGCGCTCGCCGTAATGCGGGCTGTCGAGAAGCCGCTCGACGAGCCGCTCGTACGCATCGGCCGAGCGATCGTTCTCGAACGCGTCGACGGTTTCCGGCTCGGGTGGCAGTCCCAGGAGATCGAACGAGAGCCGCCGAATCATGGTGCGCCGTGATGCTTCGGCCGAGGGAGCGAGTCCCTTTTCGGTCAGCTTGGCAAATACGAATGCATCAATCGGATTGCCAGGCCAGCCCGGCGGGGCACCCACGACCCGCGGCACGGCCGGGCGCTCGAGCGGTGTGAGCGACCACCAGAGAGCACCCACCGCGGGCACGATCGCCACCGCACCGCTCGACTTCCCGTCGCGCGGGTCCGGTGCTCCCATCTTGATCCACTCGCGGAAATCCCCGACGACACTGGCGGCCAATCTTCCTTTGGGCGGCATCGGCTCGATGCCCTTGGAGCCCGCGATCGCCTGGAACAGGAGGCTCTCGTCCAGGTTGCCCGGCACGACCGCGGCACCGCTATCGCCACCGGTCCGGATTCCGTCGCGGGTATCGACCCGAAGCCCGCCGCGCAATTTCTTCGCCTGGCTCGAATGGCATTCGTAACACCGCTCGACCAGCACCGGCCGTATCTTGCTTTCGAAAAACGCGACCCCGGCGGCATCGTCGCCCGCACGGACGGCAGTCGAGAAGCACGCAATGAGCGCGACGCAAACCCCCCAAACGATGCATGCCGCACCGTGTTTCCGGTACGAGCGCTCCATCTCCGCCCGACTCCCGTAGGGTGGGCTGTTGAAAACTTGCGATCTAACGAACGATGACCGGCGTGTGTTGCGCAAAGCTTCCCCCCCTTCAGAAGGGGAGCGCAAAGCTTCCCCCCCTTTAGAAGGGGGGCGAAGCTTCCCCCCCTTTAGAAGGGGGGGCCAGGGGGGGTGCATCGCGGTGGCCACCGTAACGCAACCGTCGCGCAACAAAAAGCGCCAAATCGTTCACCGCGAAATTCATCAACAAGGCCCACTTTTGAACAGCCCACCCGTAGGGTCCGCTGTTGCGGACCATGCTCCCGTAGGGTCCGCCATTGCGGACCATCCGGATTGCGGACCCCGTGAGTATCGACCCCGTGATCCACCATCCGGCACACAACTGTTCAACAAAACTCTAACACGTTTTGGGCAAGGAGTCATCACCAGCCTGGGCTGATGCGATAGAATGGAGCGCCGAGGAATCACGAAAGATTCGAGGTCAGAAATGATCGAAAAGCAACATGCCGCAGGTGATCCATCAGCTCGCTTCTGTTCGTTCTGCAAGAAAAGTGAAGCAGAAGTAGGCAGTCTCATCGAAGGTCCTGGAATCGAAGGAGCGTCACCCGTCTTCATCTGCGCCGCGTGCGTGGATCTTTGCTCATCGATTCTTCAGCAAGAAGAGCACCAGGCTGCCACCTCCGTCGGTCAGCCGTCCGACTCCCGCGCCGCCGAGGCCACGAGCCGTCAAGTCGATAACGCTCTGAGCAACCTCGACGACCTCGAGTTCCAGATCGTCGAGCTTCGCTATGGCCTCGCCGACGGCTATTCATACAGCCACGAAGAGCTCGCCGGGCTTCTCAAGATCACGCCCGAGAAAGTCCAGGAGATCGAGGCCGCAGCCGTCGCGAAGTTGAAGCAAACATCGGCTGGCATTCCGGACCCAGAGGAATCATGAAGGGTGCGAGCCCTGCAATGGTCGAAAAACGACACGCCGCCGGTGATCAGTCCACCGTAAGGCACAGTCTCGCCGTGATCCCTCTCAGTAGAGAAACGGCACCAGCCGCCACGTTTGCCGCCGGTAACTGCCATATCGCTCGCCAAACTCCGACTCGAGCAAAGCCTCTTCGGAATTCATGCGCGCCAAGAGCGGTGGCACCAAGAGCAGCGAGACCAGCACGCCGATCGCGCTGCGGAATACCAGTGACCAGCCAAAGAGGGTCACCAGCAACCCCAGGTAGCTTGGGTGGCGGATCACGCGATAGAAGCCGTCCGTCACGAGCTCATGCCCTTCCTGGATCGCCACCAGACCGCTGAATCGCCTCCCCAGCACGAAGACTGGCCCGATGCGCAAGACGCAGCCGATCGCCAGCAGCGCCAGGCCGACGTAGCGCACGACGTTGCCGTCGAGAGTCCAGACTTCGCGCCGGTCCGTGTACGCCGGCAGCCACGCCAGTAAGAAGCCGAGGATCAAGAAAGGTATGAAAATCCACCGGTTGCTCGTGTCCTCGCGCCGGCCGCTCGAGATGTTGCCACTTGTGAACATGCCAGCGATCGACGCCACAACGAAGACCAAGAGCGCCCCACCTGCGCCGGGTTGTCGATAAATGCCGGCCAGCCCCCATAACCCCAAACTGCCAGTCCGAAATAAACGGCCACGTTCGTCGCCGTCACCAGCATCATGGCCCACTTCGGCAACGGCTTCATGATTTTGCTGGCTTCTCGCGCTTGTATGTGACCATGTAGTGTTTCGATCCCGCCGTGGTCTTGAATTCCTTGGGGCGTTTCTTCCCTTCGAGGTTATAGCATACCTTGAGTGTGTCGTCCTTGAGCTCATAAATCGCCGGGATCGTCTTGCCGTCGTTGGGGCCCTTGGTCCCTTTGATCTCCATCCCGGTCGGGTCGCTCTCCAGATCGAGCGTCACGGTTCCCTCGTCGACCTGCTCGCCGACGGTCACCGTGTATTTCTCGTCCTTGATCACAAGCTTGATCGTCTCGAACACACGCTTCGGCAGCCCCTCGCCGTCGAGCTCGGCCGCACTCGGTATCCACGTTCCGGTCATCTCGCCCAGGACCTTCTTCACTTTCTCGTCATCATCGTATCGAGCACCCGCGGCAAGCGCAACGACGAATAGCGATGTGGCCACGATCATCGGGAATTTCATTTGATCAATCCTCGGTAGCACACGTGGTCAGAACCTTTGCTGCCCGGGTATTTTAGCGTTCGAGCGGCCGCTTCTGGAAGAGTCTAACCCCGCGCGGCCTGAGCCCCTGGGCCGGCCTGGCACTTGCGCTCCACGACGCACCGGCCGCGGCGCAACCGATCAATCGATAAACTCCCACCGTGTCGCTTCTTCCCTGCGGCAAGATTCGCCTGCGGTTGTTAGAATCCTGAATGTCGGTTCCTCCGATTCCACTCGCGAATGGGTCAATCGCGAAAACGACTTCGCGTGCGTGCGGGTCGCATTTCGTTCGTCCGATGTCGTTGCTCGGGAGGAGATACTATGCTTCGAAATTCAACCAGCCTCCTCGTCTTCGTTTCGTTGGTCGTGTCGATCTCGGGATGTGGCGAGCCCGCCGAGCCCAATGCACCCCCGCTTACGGGATTGCCCGCGCCCGGCGAAACGACCCCGCGCGTCAAGATGATTTCGCCGGTCAGGTCGGTCACACCCACCTCCGTATCGAGTCACGGCTCGGCTCAGAGGTCCGCCGCATCGGGGGAGCTCACGCTGATCGACACGGTCTCTCGCAACGACCTCATGAAAGTGGTGCGCACCGAGTTCAGCCCGGACGGGAAGTTCCTCTACGCCACGTGCTGGAACCCAGGGGCCCTGGTCACATTCGCTCGCGACGTCCAGACCGGAAAGCTGACTCACGTGCAAACGATCGCTGGCAACCCCGAGCTCGCCGGCGCCGGCGGCCTGACAATCTCGCCGGACGGCCGGCTCGCGGTGGTCACCGCATTTCAGTCCAAGGCTGTCATCCTGTTCGGGCGCGACGCGAAATCGGGCGAGCTGACCCGTCTGGAAGCGGCCCCTCGCAACGCACAGGATGTGGAATTCCCCGTCGCCGCGACGTTTTCGCCCGACGGGAAGTTCGTGTGCATCGCCGACAACGGTGCGGGTTCCCGCTTTGGCGGCGTGCGCGTTTACCGGCTTGAGGGCGAAAAACTCGTCGATGCCGGAATGAATGATGGCCGCGATCGCTGCTTCCAGGGTGCCCGCAGCCTCGCCTTTCAGCCGCGATGGCAAGACGTTATTCGTGGCGAGCTGTGCCCCGGGCGCCTTGGTCGTCGCCGATTTCGACGGTGACTCGGCGCAATCCAGATCCGCCAGGTTCTCTGGGCCGTCGCCAAGGGCGGACGCGATTTTTCCAAACCCGATGTCGGTCAAGTCCCCGGTATCCAGGGCCTCATGGACGTCGTGCCAGGCCCCGACGGCCGGTTCATCACGACCAGCGCGGGCCGATTCAGCGGCCCCACGGTCGTCGCCAGCTTCAAGTACGGCGACGACGGGCACCTCGCGTGCGTCCAGGCCGTCAAGAGCACGAGTACCAGGTTCGCGGGTGGAAACCAGGTCGCCGTCAGCCCGGACGGCTGCAGCGTCTATGCGGCTGGAACCATCTCGGGCGTGATCGCCTGCGCAAGTCGTGATCCGCAGACCGGCCGGCTCGCGACCGGCGTCGTGGTACCCGACGGCGGATCAACCGGCGGCCCTCCAAGCACGATGGGCGCTGCAGGCGTCACAGTTAGTGCCGACGGACGGTTCGTCTACGTGGCGACCGAAGACAAGAGCACCGTCTCCGTGTTCGCGCAAGCCGCCTGAATGACTGAGGTGAGTCGACCCGGGCCCTCGCCCCGATGAAGACAAGGTTCTACGCGAACAGGAGCGCGAACCTCGCAAGCTTCTTGAGACAGTCGTCCAGCGACTCTTCGAGGACATCCTCCGGACCTGTGCCGCGCTGGGAGGGTGTACCACCTGCGTTTGACTCAGTAGCTCGCAGCGTGAATCGGCCCTCTCGCGCGGCCCGACCTAGCTTTTCAAGCAGAGCCGGGCGGTCATGATCTCCATCCAGCAACCACAGAACTTCCCTTCCAAAATCGTTCAATGTGCCCGCCTCGTGCCGCAAATTCGTGACGGTCTCGCCGAGCTGCGCTTGCACGCGAGCAAGAGCGCTGGCAACCGGCCTGTCGCTGATCTCGACGACGAACTTGGGAGGCAGCGTGCTCAGCTCGACGCGTTTCTGCCCGAAGCAGCGAATCAATCCGGCCGCAAGCGCTTGCGCTTCACCCGGGCTTCCTGCAGACTGGACACCGATCGATTCCTGCAACTCGATCTTCACTTTCTCGAGCAACGATTCGAACGAGACCGCCAGTGGCCAGAGCTGTTGAAGCCGGTAGAGCGCCGCTTCGAGAATCGGCTCATCCCGCGACTCAGCCTGATCCTGGGTACCGGTGCTGCGTGCCGCGACATGAAGCCGGTCGATCTGACCGGCGTGCACGCCGCGCTGCCATTCGAGTTTAGCGTGGCATAAGACGCTTTGACGGAATCTGCGATTGATGACGAAGTCCAGGAATTGCTCGTACTCGACGTTGTCGTTCGAAAGCCGCCCGAGCCCGTCTGCGATTTCTGGCGGCAGGCTTTCGACGGGAATCGAGGTATTCTGCACCTCGGCGACGAACTGCAACCCCTGGCGCCGGGCTCGATCGACGAAGTCGTGGAAATACACGGGCTCGTTCACCGACTCCAGATGGTCATGCAGCAGGTACGAATCGTTCCGGGCCGTGATGTAGTCAAGCTCTTGCCCCAGCAGGCTGCTATAGACCGGCTCGATTCCCTGGGCCGACGCGGCCATGAAGCTCAGGATGCCCCTCGCTTCGCGGCACGAGCCTCTGGTTCTTCAAATCGCCGCACGTGGTAGCACATCATCTCGCGAACCAGCCCGCGAAAATGCCAGCCGGGATAGGTGTTGTAGCTGACGTAAACAAGTCCATGGGGCGCCAGGCACCGTGCCGAGATTTCCAGGATTTTCTCCTGAACGTCTCGTTCGACCCATGAAAACGTTCCGTGGCAGATGATGAAATCAAATGTCCCGATTGCCGAATCGAGGTCAAGGATGTCGCGTGACTCGACCCGGATGTTGCGCAATCCCACTCGCCCGATCAGTTCGCACGCGTCTTGAACCTGCGCAGGCGAGGAGTCAAACCCGACGAACTGGGCGTCAGGCATCGCGACTGCCATCGGGATCAGATTCCCCCCCCTGCGCAGCCGAGCTCGAGAACGCGGCAGCCGTGCACCACCGGTGCTTTGAAACCCGCCAGAATCGCCACGGTCGCAAGCTGATCGGGGTGGCTCGACCGATAGGGATCGTTCGGGTATGGAACCTCCTGGTAACTCGTCGGTGTCGGTTTGAACAGCATGGTGGAGAAGCTTCCCGAACCCCCTGCCGCGTTGCCCGCAATCCTATCACGGGACTCGCTCGAAGATCTGGTCGATTTCCTGCGCGCCATTGCCGATCTTCAGCGTTCCCTTGTGGTACCACTTCCCATCCTCGATCTTCCACGAGAAGTTGAAGCTCTTTCCAGTCATGGGCACTTGATTGGGAGCCAGGGCGAATTCCGTGATTTCCGTGTAGGTGTCGTTGTCGACAGTGTAGCGGCCGCCTGCGCCCCCGACGGCTTTGTTGTTTTGCACGTACGTCCAGGTAAATCGCCCGTCGACTACCAGCTTGAAAAGCTCGACGCCCTCGGGGAGCTTCTTCATTTCCCCGCTCCGTGGGTCCTTCGCGCTCACGAGCCGCCAGGCCCCATCCAGCGGCGATTTCGCTTTGGCTTTCGTTTTATCTTTATCGTTCCTTTTGTCCTTGTCTTTGCCTTTCTCGGCATCTTGCCCGGCCGCAGGGTGAGCCGGGTCCAGGATCAAAAGCGGCGACGCGAGCAAAGCCAGGGCAAACCCCGAACAAAGCACGGAGGAGATGAGGCTCATGAGAAGCTCCCGGATGAGAAGGGGATCAGAGGACCCAGCCCGAGCTTGAGGGCCGAGATGCCAGGGGGGACTCGATCGGTCATGATAACGTGACGCGCGATTGGAAGACTACCTCCTCATCTGGCAACGACGACTTCGGCCTCGCCGGTCCGCCTGAGGACGTCGACGCCGACATCATTGCCGTGGCGCGCCAGATGAAGGTCCAGAACCGCCGATCCAACTTCAAGGTTTGTGATCCGCAGCTCCGGAATAAACGGGGGCAACGGCGGTTGGTGCAGCGAGACCTGCCGCTCGAGCGCGTCGATCCTGAGTCGCAGGCACGCCTGCAACAACAGGAACACCGACCCTGCCGCCCATGCCTGCGGTGCGCATGCCACCGGGTAGGCGACGGGCCCCTCGCCAGGCTCGCGATCGAAGCCGCAGAAAAGCTCCGGCATCCGGTTCAGCTCGAAGTAATTCGCAGCCCGAACAGCCCGCCGATCACGAGCGACGCCAGGCCTTTGAGCCCGTTTCGTGCCGCGCCGAACGCGATCAGTGCGTTGTCATGCGCCCAGACTGTCCCGTTGTGAAAGGCCATGGGGTTGAATGGGACTTCGGTCCGCAAGCCATTGCCTCGATCATGACCGGTCCGAACGGCTCGGCCCAGTTGATCGGGAAGAGAACCGCTGACGCATTGCCGAGAAACGCATCCTTCGCGGCCCCGCCGACTTCTCCCACAAACTCGACCCAGGGCGACCTCTCGAGCAGAGGTACGATCTCGTTCTGATAATAGGATTCTTCCTCGGGGTAGATCTTCGCCGCGACCCTGAGCGGAATCCCACATTCCGCATGTAGTTCGACTTCGTATGGTTCTGGGCCGCGTCGAGCTGGGCAGCAGCCACTCCGTCCTGCTGGATCCAGAGCCGGTAGATGTAATCTTCGAATTGCAGCCTCGTCGGGAAGAACGGGGGCAGCCCGAAGGTGTTGTCATACCCGGCCACGCCGCAGTCCATCCGCCAGTTCTTCTTGGTGACCGCCGGCCGGAAGTTGACCAGGACCTACAGCTCGTTCAGGTCATCAGGGTCGGTCTGGTCCTCGTCTTCCAGGAACAGTCTGGCGAAATCGAGCGCATCGATGTCGTTCGTTCCGAAGCGAAACGTCTGGGCCATCTTCACGAGGGCGCTCGAAGGCAACGCTCCGCGCTCGCTGAGTTCTGCTTCGGCCCGACATAGAACAGCTCGTTGTGCGTGCTGATCTCCTCGAGCAGCGGATAGTATTTTTCCTCGGCGACGGGGCTAGAATCGTCGCAGACAATCAAGGTCGCGGAGTGCCCGTTCCGCCAGAAGTGCTCATCGTACTGCTTGACAGTTTCACCAACGTCCCGCAGCCGGTATGTCGGAATGACGAAGTACAGATCTTCCGCTTTCATCTCTCTCCCCGGCGGAGAAGCCAGGGACACCACTCCCCTCGGGCGAGCATCCCAACGTCGCAGTCGCTCAGGCTGAATCGATCACGATCCCGCAATGAACGCGGATCTCGCCTCCCCCCGTCCGGTTCCCCCCCGACTCGAGATATCGGTATCAAACACATGCAACGGCCGTGCCTGAGCAGCCAGCATCTGGCAAGCGGATGACGCGACGACTGTTACGGTGATTCATCCGTGACCGGGTTATCGATCAGATCGTGCGTTGTGCACGATGGCGTCGGCGAAACGCATGGACCGATTCTCTACTGTTGACTTCCGCGCACTTCAGAAGCGAATCCACATCCACCCACAACGCCCGCCAAGCCTTCTGTTCCTCTTCCGGCAGCTTCGCCAGGGCCTCGGCGTCACGGATGCCCGCGACATCGGAGTCTTGCTTCCAGTGACTCAAAACTTCAACGATCGCAGGGCGAGCTTGGGGTGGTCCCGATTCGAGAAGCTTGCCCCAAGCCGCCAGCTCGGCCTTCAGCCAGTCGAGGGCCTGCCGGCGTAGCTTCACCTTCGCCGCGTCATCGGGCGGCGTGCCTCTCTTGTCTTGCCCTGCGGCGACCAAGGTCGCCGCGCAGGCAGCGTTGTAGCGATGCTGGGCCCGGCGATTGTCCCCGAGCTTCGGATCGCTTTCCAGCGCCTCCGACCATAAACGGTGCGCAACGGCGAAATGCTTCTGCTTGTAAGCCATTTGAGCAAAGCCGAGGCGTTCGGCGTTATCGCGAGGTTTGTCCTCACCGCTCACGATGGCCGGCAACCGGTTCGCCAGAGCAAGAACTCGCTCGGCCCCCGCAACCCATTGCGCCGAGGGATACCGCCAGTCCGGCCTCCGCGAGCCCAGCTCGTGTCCCTTTCGCAACATCTCGAGCGCCCCGGCGGGGTCGCCCTTCTCTTGAAGAAGCGAACCAAGGTTGCAATGCGCTTCGGCGTAGTCGGGATTGATGCGGATCGCCTCACGGTATTCGGTGGTGGCCAGGTCGAGCTTGCCCTGGCGCGACAGGGCGATGCCGAGCTCGACGTACGCCGCGGCGAAGTCGGGCTTGAGCCGGACCGCCGTCCGGAATTCCGCAATGGCGTCGTCAAGCTTCGCCTGGCTCGCCAGGGCGAGGCCCAGGTTGGAGTGAGCGTGGGCGTTGTTGGGCTCGAGCTGGATCGCCGTAAGGCATTCGGCGACGGCGTCCTCGAGCTTGCCCTGTTTCCGCAGAGCGTTTCCGAGGTTGTTATGCGCCGCGGCGAGGTCGGGCGCAAGTTGGATCGCCGTGCGGTATTCCGTGATGGCCTCCTCGAGCTTGCCCTGGTCCGACAGCGCGGCGCCGAGATTGACGTGAGCCCCGGCGTGGTCGGGCTTGATCCGGATCGCCGTACGGTATTCGTCGATGGCCAGGCCACGCTTGCCCTGGTCCGACAGGGAGCCGCCGAGGTTGTTGTGCGCTTCGACGTAGTCGGGCCTGAGCTGGATCGCGGTACGGTATTCGGCGATCGCCGGTTCGAGCCTGCCCTGTTTCTGCAGCGCGTTGGCGAGCTCGAAATGGACTTCGGCGAGGTCAGGCTTGAGCCCGATCGCGGCGCGATACTCAGCGATGGCCTCATCGAGCTTGCCCTGTTCTGTCAGCGCGATGCCCAGAGTGTGGTGGGGCAGGGCGTAGTCGGGCTCGAGCTGGATCGCCGTGCGGTATTCGGTGATGGCTCAGCTCGAGCTTGCCCTGATGTCGCAGGGTGATTCCCAGGTTTGCGTGGGTTACGGCGGTGTCGAGCTTCATCCGTATCGCCGTGCGGAATTCGATCTCTGCGGCGGCGTACTCGGCTTTGCCATCGCATAGGGCGACTCCGAGATGAAAGTGAGCGACGGCGTCATCGGGCTTGATCCGGATCGCCTCGCGCAATGTTGCGACAGCCGCGTCGACCACCGCGACGGCCTCTTGCGACCGACCGTGGCTCTTCAACTCCTGGCCCAGACACATCAAGTGCCGGCCGCTCTTTGGCTTGAGCCGCGTGAGGTCGCGGAAGACCTCGATCGCCTCGACGGATTCGCCATTGTCAGAGAGCGCATGAGCCAGCGCATGGGCTGTCTCGGGGCGGATCGCGCGCCGCTACGTAAAATCGGACAGCCTCGTCTCGGCGCAACAACCGCTGGAGCGCTGCCGCCAGTGCGTAGTTGACCCAGACATCGCGCGGATGGCGGTGCTCCGCCGTCCGCAGCACCGACTCGGCAAGCTCGCTGTCGCCTGCGGCGTTCAGACCGGATCCCAGCAATTGCAGACTGATCGCGCCCAGCTCATCGAGCCTCGCCTCCTTCGCCAGGGCCTGCAATCCGGCCAACCGGGCCGCCTTGTCGGGTTGATCCAGCGTGATCCGCAGCTTTTCGCGCCAGGGGTCGGGGTCAGCGACGCGCGCGGCTTCGCTCAGCCGCGCCGCCGCCGAAGCGTCTGCCCGCCTGCCGCGGCGCATCGCCGCCCAGTCATCGAGTGCACCGGCCATGGCTAGCGTCACCGACCGAGGGCGAGCTCGGCACTTCGTCCCCGCCTCGGCGGGCGTCAGGCTGGCAAAATCGATCCCGGCATCGCGAAACGCGGCGGCGTAGGCAGCGTCGGTGGCGAAGCCATCCAGGTCGTCGGTCCCGGCGGAGCGGACGTCGACCAGTCGATCGAACAAGGCCCGGTCGCGCCTTGCGGCATTCACGCCCTCCTTGATCTCTGAGTGTAAGGCCAGCAGCCGGTCCCGGGCCGTTGCATCACCACCGGCCTCTGCCTGCTCGACGGCGGCCAGCGCAACCTGCCAGCGCGACGGTTCCTCCGGTTCGGCGCCGGCCTGGTCCCGGAGCGTCACCGCCCGCCCAAGGATCCGGTCGACCGCCGCGGCCCGCGCCGCACGCTGCTGGAGGTAGTACGTGGTGCTCAGCCCTCCGAGCGTCGTAAGCGCCAGCACCGCGGCCGCCAGTCCAAGCTGAAGCTTGCGCCGGCGTCGCTCCTCGATTGCCCGCGCCACCGCCACGGCTCGCTCGCGCTCGGCCGCCTGCACCCGGGCCTGGACGCCCGCCAGGTAGGCCGTCACACGCTCGGCGACAGCGCCCCCGTCGCGCGGCCGGTCCTCCCGCTCGATGGCCAGGCAATCCTTCGCCAGCGCGCTCAGCTCAGACTCGGCACCACACCCGTTCAGCCGAGCGAGAGCCTCAGCCGTGTCGCCACGCATCGCCTTGCGGAGGATCTCGGCGGAGCCTCGCCCGGTGTAGGCCGGCACGCCGGCCAGGATCTCGCAAGGGATCGAGCCCAGTCCGAAGACGTCGGCCCGGCGGTCGACGCTCGCGACTTCGCCCGAAGCCTGCTCAGGCGCCATATATGCCGGCGTACCCAGAACGCTGCCGGCCTGCGAATCGTCAACGTCCGAGCCGCTGCGCACCGTCGCGATCACGCTGACTCCGGGCGACGGTTGAACCGCAGGCTCGTCGGCGGCGCCCCCTTCCTTCAATACTTTGGCAAGCCCCCAGTCCATGACCTGGACTTCGCCGAAGGACCCAACCATGACGTTCGATGGTTTCAAGTCGCGGTGGATCACGCCGCGGGCGTGCGCGTAGGCAAGCGTCTGGCAGACCGCCTCGAAAATGCCGAGGAAGCGGGGAAGGTCGTGTGCGGTAGATTGGCGTTGGGCCAGCAGCGCCGATAGCGTCCGTCCCTTGACGAGCTTCATCGTGAAATAAGGCCGGTGGTCGGCGAAGGCACCCAGTTCATACACCGGCACGATGCCCGGGTGCTGGAGCTGCCCGCCGATCTGGGCTTCCTCGACGAAGCGGCGCACCAGCTCGGGCTTGTCGTGATGGCTTTCGAGCAAGACCTTGACTGCCAGGTCACGGCCCAGGTCAGGGTCGCGACCCTTGAGAACAGCCCCCATCCCGCCGCGCGCGATCTCGCCGAAGAGCTGGTAGCGGTCGCCGCGCTCGGCCGGCGCAGGCATCTCGTCGGATGATGGCTTGATGACGGCCACGCCTGCATCGTCGGTTGCCGTGTCGGGGAGAAGAACCCTGGGAATCGGGCCGATCGACCGGGCGAGGGACTCGAGGACATGTCCGGGCTGGGTCGGCTCGAAGCCGAAGGTGACTTCTTGGCTCGGTGGCTCGAGTCCGCCGCGGAGCATGCAGACAGGGCAGGTGCCCGCTGGTGCGTCGGATCGAAGCGGGCTTCCACATCGGTTGCAGCGGCGAGGCTCGGCCATCGTCTGGGCTCCGGAACAGAAAGTGCGTGTGCTCTACCTACAAGAGACAGAAAATCTGCGCGAGGTCACGAAAAAAAAGTCAGGCTTCAGCCTGACTCTGAAGTAGGTCAGGATTCAGCCTGACAGAGTGCGGAAATTCGATTCCCCAAATCGTCAGGCTAAAGCCTGACCTACTTCATTGCGAGCGCTGTCATGAGCGCTCCGATCTCATCGTCGATCTCCGCCTCATCGGCGACGGTGCGGCCGATCTCGTCGCGAAGGCGCTGGCGGTAGCGGGCCCGAAGCCGGTGTGCGGCCATCTTGACGGCCCCTTCGGAGAGACCGAGGTCCAGTGCGATCGCCTTGTACGACGGCGCGTCCTCGCTCCCCAGCAAACTCGGCCGGAGCCGATCGTAGAGCGGCCGCTTCTCTGCAACATCCATCTCGGCGTCGAGGCCCGACACGATGTGGTCGAGGAGCGTCAAGGCCCATCGCCGGTCGAAGAGCCGCTCGGCGGTCAGGTTGTGACCCGGCTCGCCGCCGAATCGCGACTCGGCGCTCAAGGCGTCGAGTGAGAGGAACGACCGGCCGCCGCCCCGCTTGGCGGCTCGTTCGCGGTCGTGCGTCTTGGCCAGGTAGTGCACGGCGCAGGCCATCAAGAACGAGCGAAACCGCCCGCGCTCTTGCTTCAGCTCCAGGAGCTCACCGCGTTCCAAAAGATCCGCGAAGAGTCCTTGGACCAGGTCTTGCGCCGTCTCCGGATCGTGCCCTTTGCGGCGAATGAAGGCATAGAGGGGATACCAGTAGTCGCGGCAGAGCTCCTCGAGCGCATCACGAGCTTCGGGCGATTCGGCGTCGCCGGCCTGGACAATCCGACCTCAGCAAGTCGTCGGGAAACCGGCGGCGAATGAGTGGCCAGGCAGGTCAGTGCCCTTCTTTGATGGTTTTCCGCATCTCGCCAAGCAGCGCTCGGAATTGGGGATCGGAGCGGATGGGTTCCAGATCGGGATCGATTTCGAGGGTGAACGTGTCGTTCCAGCCGCTTTGCTTGGCTTTGCGCAGGCAAGCAATCGCCGCGGAAGTGTATTCCCTTGCCAGGGGCGAGCCGCTCGAGACGCTGCTCGTCGCAATGGCGTAGCCGCACGCGGCCTGAAAGTAGAAGTTCTCATTGGTCGGCGGTGTCTGCGCCAGCACCTCAGCGATCCGGGTGGCCTCGACGTGCTCGCCGCAGCGAGCGAGCGCGACCATCAGGTCGACCTGCGGAGACTTGGCGGTTGGATCTTTCACCATTTCCTTGCGCAGCTCGAGACAACGGCGGTATTCCGCTTTCGCTGCCGCCGTGTCGCCCGAGTGCAGCGCGCACGTGGCATCGTAGTAAAGAGTCCTCGCCAGCGCGGCCTTGGTGATGAGGTTCGATGGATCAATCTTGGCGCGAGCTTCGATCAGATCGAGCGCCTTGCGGTGGAACTCCCTGGCGGCGGCGGGCTCGTTGTCCCGCGGATAGCGCAGCATCCCGGCGTTGTTGTAGGACAGCGCCAGGTCGTAGATGCACGCCCAGTCGTCGGGATGGTGGGCAAGAACCTCCCGGCGAATCTCCGCGGAGCGGTCGTATGCCCGCCGGCCTTCCTCGGGGTGGTGCATCCGAATCTTCAAATCGCCGACCTGCTCAAACATGCCGGCGAGCTGCCGGCGATTTTCATCGATCGCAGCGAACTCGGCGGAGAGCGACTCTCGAGTTTCCTCCTCTTCCGCAAAGAGCACCAGGGCCTCTTCAAGATGGCCGCTCTGCTTCTCGGACATGGCGAGCTGCCCCAGCGAGTTGGCCAGATCGATCTTGAACTTGTCGCTTTCGGGCTCCTTCTCCAGAGCTGCCCGATCGATCTCGATTGCCTGGCGGAAATAGTTTTGTGCGGTCGCCGTGTCGCCGAGTCGAGTCATCGCGATGAAGCCGAGCTGGCGGCGGCTCTTCGCCAGCCGGAGCTGTCGCTCCAGATCAGCGGGGTTGTCCTCGGCACGCATTTCAATCAACCTATCCATGCGCTTGAGCTGCTCGAGCGCGTCTTTGAACCGATTGTTAGTCAAGCTCAGCTCGGCAAGGCGTTGATGGGCCCGCGCCAGCGACTTCCAGTTGTTCTCCTCGGCCTTCGGGTCCCAGCCGATGTCTTTGCGCAGGCTGGTCATCGACTGCGCGGCGGCGTCCAGGTTCGCGATGGTCTGGTCGAGTACCTCCTTCCGCACGTCTTCGAGCGCCGGCAAGTATCTCAGCTTGCCCTCGAGACTGGACAATATCGCCACCTCCGAATCCACGGAGCGACGGTTCTGCTCGTTGGCGGTCCAGGCCGCCTTCTCGGCCAGTTTCTGCTTGGCTTCGGCCTCTTTCCGCCGCTCTTCAGCCTGGTTTCTGGCGATGTCGAGCGCGCTATTGGTTTTGGCGAGGGCGTCGTAGTTTTCGCTGAGCTCCTGGTTCTTCCGGTAGTTCACCGCCGCGAATGTGGCCGACACGGAAGCAAAGGCGACCAGAGCCGCCGCCGCAAGTCCGCCCAGGGCGGCGACAGCTTTGTTCCTCATGCACCACCGCCAGAGCCGCTCGGGACGCGAGATCGGCCGCGCCACGATCGGCTCTCCCGCCTCGAAGCGGCGCAGGTCCTCGGCCATCGCGGCAACATCGGCATACCGCCTCGTCTGGTCCTTCTCCAGACACTTCAAGCAAATCGTTTCCAGGTCGCGCGGAATCTTGGTCTGGAGCTGCAACGGAGGAACCGGCTCCTTCTTCCTGACCTGGTCGAGCGTGTCCATGACCGAGGTGCCCGTAAACGGCGGGCGCCCGGTCAAGAGCTCATAGAGGATCGCACCCAAGGCATACTGGTCCGCGGGCGGTCCGATCTGGTGCGTTTGCCCGTTGGCCTGCTCGGGCGACATGTAGCTGGGTGTTCCCAGGATCGGCGCCGGTGCGGGTCTGGCTCGAGTCGTCCTCGAGCCGCTTCACCAACCCGAAATCGGTGACCTTGAATGTGCCATCGTGGGCGATCAGCACATTCGCCGGCTTGAGGTCGCGGTGGATGATTCCGCGCTTGTGCGCTCGACCATGCCGGCCGCCAGCGCCGAGACGATTCGTGCGGCTTCGGCAGGAGGCTGGGGCTTGCCGCCGATCCGTTTGGCCAGGCTTCCGCCGGAAAGGTATTCGAGCGAGCAGAACGGCATGCCGCCGTGCTCGCCGATCTCGAATATGCGCACGATGTTCGGGTGCTCGATGGCCGCGACCGCTTGCGCCTCCGCTTCAAACCGGGCGAGATCTTGCGGACGGGCGCCGGCCCCCGAGCGAATCATCTTGAGCGCGACGAACCGGCCCAGCCGGTCCTGTTTCGCCTTGAATACGATTCCCATTCCGCCTTCACCCAGGACCCCGAGAATCTCGTAGCCCGCCACCCGGGGACGAATGTTCTCGGGCTGCTCCGCGCCCGGCGGGAGCGTGCGCTCGGTGTCGTCCGCGTCAGAGTGAAGCGAGAAGGAAAGGGTGTTGCCGCGCTCGCCGGCGGGTGGTGCGTCGAGAGTCATCGCGCCGGCTCTGGGAAGCTCGGTGGCTTCTTCCAGGCCCCGATCATTGAGTGACACCGTCACGCCCACGGACGGCCCCGGCGAGCTGTCCAACGCACGGGAATGCTCCGTCTCGGGTAGTGACGGAATCTCGCCGGTATCTTGCGCCGAGCTCGCGCTTGGCTCCGGCTGCGTCGTGTCGCCATCAGCGACCTCTGCCGCAGTCGCCGGTAAGTCTGTGGTTAACAGCAAATCAGTCGGCTCACGGTGAGTTTTCTTCATCGATCTGGCCCTTTCACCGGGCGGTCACCAAAGTCTGCACGAAGTAGATCGTACTTGAGCATCCAGGCAACTGTCGACCGGCCAAGTCCTTTTTCAACGCCGGATTCAAACCAATATTGGTCGAAGTCTGCGATCGAGCAAGGTGCCAGCGAAAGCGCACCGCGAATGAGCTCCGGATCGCTCACCCGCCGCAAGGGTGCGTGGGTGGCCAGCGGCAGCGCCAGCAGTGTGTCGATCATGCCAGCAGCTCCCGGCGAGGCCACGACGCGATCGCTCTCGACCAGGCAACGCGTCGGATAGCCGGCAAACGCCGTTTCGGGCGACGGATAAGCCGCCGGACCAGCCGCACCTTGCCACCGCGCACCGCACGCCGCACCCGAGCGCGCACACCCCAGCCGCTCCTCATCCTGACGGCGCCACAGATCTTCATACGCACCGATGATCTTGGACCACGCGAATTGCTCGCGCGCGCGCACACAGCCGGCGGCTCCCATGCGCAACCGAAGCGCCTCGTCGCTCACAAGGCGTGTGAGCGCATCGGCCATCCTTGGAATGTCGACCGCCGTCGCCTGGCTTGCCTCGGCGAGGAAATGGTCATAGTTCAACTCGCCGATCAAGAGCCGGGCCGTGGCGCTGGCTGTGGCCTCCGAAACCATCGCCGTCGGCACCAGGAACCCGGTGCGGCCGTCCTCGACCAGGTCACGGTAACCGTTCCAGTCGGAGGCGACGACAGGCAGACCGCTGGCCATCGCCTCGATGACAGAGAGGCCAAAAGTCTCCTGGATGCTGTCCGACGGCGACACGAATACGTCCGCCCCGCGCCAGACCCAGCGGCGAACCCGCGCATCGCGGCCGTCCAGGAACGACGTTCGCACGTCGGGCGCAAATTCGCTCGCTCCCGTTTTGAAAGCGTCGACCACCGCGGGATGCGCAGCCCAGCCCGCCATGATCAGATGCACGTTCCGGCTCGATGCTCGCGCCGCCAGAGAAACACTCCGATAGATCGGGAACGGATGAGCCTTGGCGTGGTGCGAAAGCCGCCCGACGTAGAGCACGGCCACCTCGTCGTCCTTGATGCCCATCGCCTCCCGGGCCGAGGCTCGCTCTGCCGGACTGGCGGGACTGTATCGCGACAACGTCGACTCCCAGCGGAATGACCACCTCCGTCAGAGGCATTCGCGTGCAACCGTTCCGCGCAGGCTGACCGAGTCGTTCCAGCAAGTGTTCCGAGTACGCCGTGGTCACTTCTCGAACCATCGCCATGACCGCTCGTGAGGTGCATACGAGCGCATCGTAGGGCTCGAACGGCGCGGTGACCAGCGCCCGCAGCAGCGTGACGGCCTCGGCCGAGCAGAGCGTGTGCGTGACTCCCGTGAGCGAAAAGGCGTGCGGCCGGGCCTGCTGCCTCAGCCACGCCAGCGCGGGGTCCGGCGGCTGTGGGAAGTGAAAGACTTCCGGCGCAGCGCCCGCGCTCACGGTCTGGTACAGCTCGCCTCGGCCAATCAGCCGCAATGTGCGAGCAGGCTCCGCCGGCCTCGTCTGCTCGCGCCAGGCCTGCACCAGCGATGCAGCCGAATCCCGTGCGGGAACCACGGCGGCCATCTCGGAAAAAGTGCCGTGTCTCAAGTATGCGTCCAGAAACGACCGGCCGGCAACCTGACGGCCCATCAGGCCGATCGCGGCGCCGCCGGCCTCGACGTAGGCATCGTCATCGTAGACCAGCGCGACAACCGGCTGCGAACCCACGGTGAACTTTCGTCAAGAAGAGTACGAGATCAGGAACCCGCGCTCGGAGGCGCCCTTTCCACATTCTAACGTTCCTGCTCCCGCCGCCCGAAGAGGGAGCGGTTGGAAATCTTCCTCGCGGCCGACTTCCTGCTCCGGAACAGGCCCGCGCCGAACCCGCAAAAACCTCCGATCAGGAAGAGATCCGCCGGGGCTGCGGCGGGCTGCTCCTCACGCCGGAGACGTTCCGGCGCCGCCATTGGGCCCGCCGGCAGCACGGGCGCCCCGCAGCGCTCGCCTTGACCGCGGCGTGTTTGGGACGAAGACCACCCAGCCAGGAAACGGCGACCTTCAAAACGCCGCGGGATGGTTCCGCGGCGCCAGCAGTGGGAGTGACCAATCCAACGGCCAGCTCGTCCAGAACCGAGTCGAGCGCCCTGGCGGCTGGGAGCGACCCGGCGAAAGAGTCCACGTGGTCGCCGGCATCCGATGGATCAATCACAAACCGCAAGGGCGATCCCGTTCGGTCGCTGCCGCGCTGGGGAATGACGACAGTCGAGCCCTGCGCGACCGGCGCGGCCGGTAACGCCTCAAGCGGCGACAGACCGGCAACGCTCAGGTTGCTTCCCTGACCGACGAACGGTGCGAAGATGAGCGCCGTCGCGCTCGCACCCGCCGCCACCGCGGCTCGCTCACCGCCATCGCCCCTGTCTGGTTCTGCGCGGTGGCCGAGCCGGCACTCGAATTCGCAATCGGCGTGTGGCCGAGCCCCGCAGTGGCGATGGTAAGAGCATCGAAAACGTTGATGACGTCCTGTCCGGAGCCGCTGCCTGCGTCACTGCCGGAGAGGGTCGCATCTTGCAATGGGCCAACCGTCGCGCCAGAGTACGGCGTGCCGGCGCCCGAATACGCCACCAGGTCACTCACCAGAAGGTTGGCTACCGGCGTGCCCAGACCGGTCACCAGGTTGTAGCCCGTTTCTGCCTCATATCCATTATTGCCGCTGTTCACGACGTTGTAATCGCTCTGCGGCAGGCTGTAGAGAGCCTGTTGCACCTCGGTTGGGCTCGCCGAGTTAAGGACCGGCTCACCGGCGGCCGCTCGGCCCTGGTTCACCAGGGCGAGAAGTCCCGCCCAGGCCGGTGCGGATACGCTCGTGCCGCCCACCACCTCGAACGGGTTCGCGCCCGGTATGTTGTACGGGTCTGCGATCCAGGCCCCGGTGTCCGGGTCGGCGACCAGGGCGACGTCGGGAATGGTCCGGGCACCGGTTGATTGCACACCTGTCTGGTACGCAGGCTCGGCTTCAAACTGGCTGATGCCGCCACCGGAGCCGGTCAACGTGCCGTCTGAGCCGGACACCGCTCCCCAGCCCGCCTCCTGGTCGTATGCCCCGGCGGAAGTGAGATTCAGCGTTGTACCGCCCACGGCCACCACGTTGGGCGAATAGGCGGGATACTCCGGGTCGGCGGCACCATAATCTCCAGTGCTTGCCACGAACGTCACACCTGGAACGTCGAGCTCCGCGTCATAAGCGGCTTCGTCGCCCGCGGAAACGCCTCCCTGTCCTTCGGAGAAGCCCCAGCTCATCGAGACAACCGACACCCCGGGCAGGCTCGCCGCGGTCGCCACCGCGGCCATCAAGTCCGAAAGCGACTGGCTGTTGGCCTCGACCAGAACGATCTGGGCGCCCGGCGCGATGGCGTGTGTCCATTCCACGTCCAGCGATTCCTCGACTTCCCAGTTATCCGTGCCCGGGCCGCTCGGATCAGACCCCGGCAGCGAAGTAGTCTGGCCGTTTTGGCCGACCACCGTCAGGAACGATGACGCCGGACCGTACTGGTCGTAGAGCGACGGTCCCGAATTGGTGAGCCCGAACTGGGTGTCGAATTCATCGACAGCCGGGTAGATGTCCGGGTTGTCGTAAGCGTCGACCAGGGCGATCGTCTGCCCGCTGCCATCGTTCGTGAGGCTGCTGATGCCGTACGCAGCCCGCACCTGTTCGGGACTGTAAGCCACCGTGCCATCGGGCGCCGACAGACCGGCCACGTTGGAAATCGCGTTGCCGCTGAGCGTGATTGTGTCGACCACGAGGGCCGCGTCCAATTGCGCGTTGCCGCTCTCGACGAGCTGCGCCGACGGCGCATAGATCGTTCCCGAGATCCCCGCCATGGCGTTGCCGCTGTACGTGAGCACCTGCGAATTCGCGGAGGGCTGGATGAACAGCAAGTTCGCATAAGTGCCGGTCGTCGCCGGAGTGAGCTTGATCGTCCCGTTGCCGCTCAGGTTGATGGCTCCGAACGTCCCGCCAGTCGATGGGAACTTGCTGCCGGCGTTGTAAATGGTCACTCCCGTGCCGGTCACGCCCGCGTTGCCCGAAACGGCGAAGCCTCCCCCCTCGATGATGTACATACCGGCGTTCATCGTCAGGCTGGCATTGCCCGAAACAGCAATGGCGCGTATAGATGCCCGGTTTGATCGTGCCGGTCGAGTTCCCGCTCAGACTGTACGAACCGTAGTTCGTCAGGCCGGTCGTGCTGGGGGCGGCGAGTCCGGCGAATGGATCGCCCATCACGGCAGCCGCGGTGACCGGCGCCGGGCTGAAGCTCGCGTTGCCGCTCTTCGAGACGCCGCCATGCACGTCGATCACCGCGGCGGTGATTGCGGCATTACCACTGACGGAAATGGCACTCGAGGAGCTGGAGTCGACATACACCCCGCCGGTCAACTTGATGCTGGCATTCCCCGATATATTCAGAGCCCCGCCGGCCGTCGGGTCGAGCACGACGATCGACTGCCCCATCGTGATCGTGCTGGTCGTCACGCTGCTGGTGAGGAAATTCGTGTCGCCGGAATAGGTGACCGTGATGGAATGAGAACCAGCCGAAAGCGCTGTGGTGCTAAACGAGGCCGTTCCACTCGACAGTGCGACCGAGCCCAAAGTAACGCCCGTTGTGTTGTCGTAGAAACTGGCGCTGCCGGTCGGTGTGCCCGAGCCGGGTGCGCTGGCTGTTACCGTCGCTTTGATGGTCACCGTCTGTCCCATCGAGCCGCTCGTGGTCGAAGCCGTGGCTGTGGTGGTGGTCGCGTCTTTGTTGACCGTGAGAGTGCCGGCAACATACGCGAACGAGTAATTGGGATCGACCGCCCCACTGACGGTAATCGCATAGGTTCCGGCCGGGCTGGTAGTCGCTGCCGTTGTCGACGCGCTTGGCTGGGTTGTGAGACTGCTCGCGGTGTTGCCGTTCACGAACCCAGAATAGCTGACAGTCAGAGCCGGGTTGGCCTGCCCGTAGACCTTGGAGAGGCTGTTGGCGGTGACGGTGAGCGGGGCGGGACTCACAGTGAGCGTGCCGCTCGTGAGCGTCACGTTGTAATCGCTGGCGAGGCCGGTGCCGCTTGAGATCAAGCCGGTGATGGCCGAGCTGCTGCCGACGTCGGCCGTGGCCGTGTTGCCCGTGCTGCTATAGGCGATGTCCAGGTTCTGGCCGTTGATCCCGGTGGCAATGGTCTGCGCCAGAGTCGAAAAGCTGTCGACGGTGCCGTAGACGTGGCTGGTGCTGGCGATCGTGTAGCTGAACGCGTATGGCGTGACAGTGAGGTTGCCGTTGGTCAGCGTCACGCTATAGTCGCTGGCGAGGCCGGTGCCGCTTGAGATCAAGCCGGTGATGGCCGAGCTGCTGCCGACGTCGGCCGTGGCCGTGTTGCCCGTGCTGCTGTAGGCGATGTCCAGATTCTGGCCATTGATCCCGGTGGCAATGGTCTGCGCCAGAGTCGAAAAGCTGTCGACGGTGCCGTAGACGTGGCTGGTGTTGGCGATCGTGTAGCTGAAAACGTATGGCGTGACAGTGAGGTTGCCGCTCGTGAGCGTCACGTTGTAATCGCTGGCGAGGCCTGTGCGCTTGAGATCAAGCCGGTGATGGCTGAGCTGCTGCCGACGTCGGCCGTGGCCGTGTTGCCCGTGCTGCTGTAAGCGATGTCCAGGTTCTGGCCGTTGACCCCGGTGGCAATGGTCTGCGCCAGAGTCGAGAAGCTGTCGACGGTGCCGTAGACATGGCTGGTGCTGGCGATGGTGTAATTGAAGGCGTATGGCGTGACAGTGAGGTTGCCGTTGGTCAGCGTCACGCTATAGTCGCTGGCCAGGCCGGTGCCGCTTGAGATCAAGCCGGTGATGGCCGAGTTGCTGCCGACGTCGGCCGTGGCCGTGTTGCCCGTACTGCTGTAGGCGATGTCCAGGTTCTGGCCGTTGATTCCGGTGGCAATCGTCGGCGCCAGAGTCGAAAAGCTGTCGACGGTGCCGTAGACGTGGCTGGTGCTGGCGATGGTGTAGCTGAAAGCGTATGGCGTGACAGTGAGGTTGCCGCTCGTGAGCGTCACGTTGTAATCGCTGGCGAGGCCTGTGCCGCTTGAGATCAAGCCGGTGATGGCCGAGCTGCTGCCGACGTCGGCCGTGGCCGTGTTGCCCGTGCTGCTGTAGGCGATGTCCAGGTTCTGGCCGTTGATTCCGGTGGCAATCGTGGTGCGCCAGAGTCGAGAAGGGGTCGACCGTGCCGTAGACGTGGCTGTCGTTGGCAATGGTGTAGCTGAAGGCATATGGCGTGACCGTCAGGTTGCCGCTCGTAAGCGTCACGCAGTAGTCGCTGGCCAATCCGGTGCCACTCGAGATCCTGCCGGTGATGGCTGAGCTGCTGCCGACGTCGGCCGTGGCCGTGTTGCCCGTGCTGCTGTAGGCGATGTCCAGGTTCTGGCCGTTGATCCCGGTGGCAATCGTCGGCGCCAGAGTCGAGAAGGGGTCGACCGTGCCGTAGACGTGGCTGTCGTTGGCAATGGTGTAGCTGAAGGCATATGGCGTCACCGTCAGGTTGCCGCTCGTAAGCGTCACGCAGTAGTCGCTGGCCTCTCCGGTGCCGCTCGAGATCGTGCCGGTGATGGCCGAGCTGCTGCCGACGTCGGCCGTGGCCGTGTTGCCCGTGCTGCTGTAGGCGATGTCCAGGTTCTGGCCGTTGATCCCGGTGGCAATGGTCTGCGCCAGAGTCGAGAAGCTGTCGACGGTGCCGTAGACGTGGCTGTCGCCCGCGATCGTGTAGCTGATCGGCGCAGGATTGACGGTGAGCGTACCGCGGGTGAGCGAGACGGTGTAATTGCTTGCGAGTCCTGTCCCATTGGAGACCGTGCCGGCGATCTTGTAGGTTCCCACATCGGCTGTGGTCGTATCGCCGAGGCTGCTGTAGGTGATGTCGAGGTTCTCGCCGTTGATTCCGGTGCCGATGGTGGCCGGCAGGTCCGCCGCGAAGTTGGCGGCGCTGCCGTAGGCCTGCGTATCGTTGCCGATGGTGTAGCTGATCGCGGCCGGGTTGATGGTGAGTGTGCCGGAGACGTACATGATGTCGTAGTTACGGTCCACGGCCCCGGAGACGTCAATCGCGTAGCTCCCGACGTTGCTCGTTGCGGGCGCGGTGCTCACGCTCGGCGCCGTGTTCGGACTTCCGATGACGATCTGGGGCGTATCGTTGTTCACGAGCCCGGAGAAGGCGAGCTCAATCCCGGGCATGGTGCCGCCGTAGGTCATCGTCACATCTTCGGCGGTGATGGAAAGCGGCGCCGGCGTGACGACCTGGGTGACCTCGCTCGACTGGCTTGCGATGTTGTTAGTGTCGCCGTTGTAGACGGCCGTGAGCGGGTAGCCCGGGCCCGCGGGCAGACCGGAAACGTTCAAGACCGCTTCATCGACGTTGCCCAGCACGAAAAGCGCTGCGGTGCCGACCAGATCGGCCGGATTCACAGCGCCGAAGTAGAACGACACGCTGCCGGTCGGGTCGTATCCAGTCACCGTGGCCGTCCATATGGCGGACTGGCCGTAGACGATGGACGACGGCGTTGCCACCGAAGTGGTGGTCACGGCTTGCGCGACGTCGACGGTCGTCACGATGGTGGTTGTTTCCGCGTTCCCGTGGCTGATCGTGACCGTGACCGTGTCGTCCCCCGCCTGGTCGAAGGTCAACTCGGCGTAGACCGAGAAAACACCGTCCGCATAGGTGATATTGCCTGTGGTGAAGTTCGGGTCGGACGAGCTGACCGATGCCATGTAGGCTGAGGGGAGATCGGGACCTTCAGGATCGGTGAACTGCGCGACCAGCACGTTGCCGGTCGGCACGCCCACAACCGCGGTCACTGCGACGGGGCTGGCGGGGACAACCGCCTGGTCGGCGACGACGACCGGGTACGGGAACATGATGGTCGTCGTGTCGCCCGCGGCGTCGGTGACGGTCTCCGTGATCGTGTAATCACCCTCGTAAAAGTAAGCGTGGCTGTAAGCCAGTGGACCGCCCGCTGTCACGGTGAAGCTCGATGTCTGCTGATCACCCCATTGCACGGACACATCAATCGTCCCAGTTGCCGAGTCGTTGAGCTGGCCGAGATCAAACGATGTGCTCATGCCTTCGACGGCGCTCTGCGGGCTCGACGGAGGCGTGACGTACACCGGGCTCGCGGTCGCCGTGATCTGGATGGAAGCGGTTCCGAGACCTCCGTCTGTGTCGTATACGTCGTATGTGATGACGTAAATCCCGGCAGACTCCGGTGTGAACATGAATGTGGAATCGGTTCCGTCAGCGACCAACGGCCCTTGTGCACTGCCCGCGTTGACGGACCAGTCGTAGGAGTGCGCGTCGGCATCCTCGGGGTCGGCGAATGTGCCGCCCAGAAGGATGCTCTGTCCGACGCTGATCGTCGGGGAATTCGCTCCGGTTATGGCTACATCCAGATAAGGCGCCTTGCTGATCAGATTGACGGTGCCTGACCCGTAGATGAGGGTGTCGGCAGGAAGCTGCGCGGCGACGGTGTCGTCGCCGGTCCCGGCGATGATCGTGTCGTCGCCCGAGCCGGCGTACAACGAGTCCCCCGGACCGGCGGTTCCAGGTGTGGACGCCGGCGTCGTTCCCGCAGAGAAGGTGTACATGAAGAGCTCGTAGTCGCCGGTGAGCGGCTCTCCCAGGGACGCCGACTTGGGGGAAGAAGTCACCATCGCATAATACGTGCCCGTGTAGGGAAGGGTCAGGTCGATGATCGTCGAGTCGGAATCCTGGAACGAGTCATCGTTGTAGGCGATCACCTGGCCGGACGAGTTGTAGATAACCAGGAGGGTGTCGAAGGCTCCCTGGTTGTAGTCATTGGGCGCGGTGCCGGCTTCGGCCACGTTTCGCGAGAGCACGACCGACATGAGCTGGAAGTTGATCAGCGTGCCGGCGTCTGCGCTGAAGGAATAATAGTCGTTGTCGGACCCTCCGCTCGAGTCCAGCCCGAGATAGCCGACGACATCCGCGGCGCTGACGTTGAAAACCGTGTCGGCGTTTTCGCCCTCCAGGTCGGTGGTGGGCACGACCAGAGGTGCAAGCGTGATCGGCTGGGCGTCGGCCACGGAGTAATGCGCGACCAACCTCTTCGTTGGTCGGTGAGCCATCTTCGCCGAAGGCCAGCCCGATCGCCTCGCGTTCGCCGAAGAACGGGTCGTTGATCGCATCTTCGAGGGTCGAGTTCACCGAGGCACCTGAGGCCATGATGTGCAGGATCGTCTCGTCGGCGTCGGTGAGGCCGGCATAGGGCGGATTGTACAGGTTCGGGTTGACTCCGTCGTAGATCCCCGAGCCGATCGGTCCGTACGAGTCTCCATGCTCGAGGCCGGACAGGTGGCCCAGCTCGTGGGCGGCGATCGTGGCCGAGAGGCCGACGAAGTCGGCGCTCGTCGCGGCAGGCTCGCCGGGACCGCCCAGAAAGTTATTGACGTTGACACCGCCCGAATCGACGGGGACCACCACCAGGCCCGCGGACGTGAGGATCGTCGTGCCCGAAATGTCGAGGTCGCGCCAGTCGATCCCGGTGGCAACTCCTCCCTCGAGCCCCACCAGCACCGGGTCGTTGAAGGTGATTGTGGTATAGGCGCCCGACTGCGGCTGTGTCTGGGTGAAGACGTAGGAGAAGTCGGCGTAGTCGGCCTCCACTTGCGTCTGAATCTCGTCGCGCTCGGTTTGCGTATAGATGTGCTGCCCGGGGAGCTGGTAGGTGGTGAAGTCGAGATAGACCGTCCGCGTGACGGACCCCTCGATCAAGTTATTGCCGCCCATTCCGGCGATCGCGTCGTCGCCACCGCCGCCGATCAAGGTGTTGTCATTGGCGTTGCCGATAATGGTGTCGTCGTAGGAGCTGCCCAGCACGCTGTCGATGCCGAGCGGGTCGGCCAGAGTCAACGTTAGCGAGCCGTCATCGAGTGTTGCCGGCATCACGGCCTGGGGACCAGACTGGCTGAGATTGATCGAGATGCCCGCCGGGGCCTGCGAGAAATCGAGCCCGGCCACGCCGCCGTCCTGGGGCTCAAAGATCGTCTGGCTGCCGCTCGAGTAGCTGTTGAAGGCGAAGGTGTCACTGCGCGCCGCCGCCCACCAGGGAGTCGTTGCCGGTGCCGCCGATCAGCGTGTCGGGGCCGCTCGCGCCGATCAAGGTGTCGTCGCCGGCTCCGCCCTGAAGGATCGCACTGCCCGAGAAGCCCGAGGCGTCAAGCGTGAAGTTGCCGGTGCCGGCGGCGAGGAGCACGTTCTGGAAACCGCTGAACGTCGAGCTCGAGCCGGGCAAGCCTCCGCCCGAGGTCGTGAGCATCGAGTCGGTGAGCGTCATGTTCTGCGAGCCGTAATCCATCAGCCACGAGTCGAATCCGCTCCCCTCGAGCACGTCGTTGCCGTTGCTCGAGAAGATCGAGTCGGTAGTGCCGCCACCTAAGCTCGAGTCGTAGCCCACGCCGCCGACGATCGTGACGTTGCCGCCGCCGCCGGAGATCGTGTTGTCGCCCGGCCCGCCGTAAATGATGTCGTTGCCCGATCCGCCGGTGATCGAGTCGTTGCCGGTGCCGCCGGTGATCGTGGTATTGCCGCTGCCGCCGTAGATGATGTCGTTGCCGTTGCTGCCGAAGATCTCGTCGTTGCCGCTGCCGCCGGTCAAGCGTGCTCGACTAGCGTGCCGCCGAAGATGATGTCGTTGCCCGATCCGCCCGTGATCGAGTCCGAGCCCTGCCCGCCGACGATCGTGTCGTTGCCGGTGCCGCCGTAGATCAAGTCGCTGCCGTTCGCCGCCGAAAATCGTGTCATCGCCCGATCCGCCGGTGATCGAATCGTTGCCGGTCGTTCCCGTGAAATTGATCGTCACGGCGCCGTTTGCGGTGAAGCTGGTCGAAAGCGTGCCGGCGTACACGATGTCATTGCCGGATCCGCCCGTGATCGAGTCGCTGCCCGATCCGCCCGCGATCGAGTCGTTGCCGGACCCTCCGTAAATGATGTCATTGCCGGATCCGCCCGTGATCGAGTCGCTGCCGGAGCCGCCGGTGATGGTGTTGTTGCCGTCGCCGGCGTAGATGATGTCGTTGCCTGACCCGCCGGTGATCGAGTCGTTGCCCGACCCGCCGGTCATCGTGTTCGAGTTCGTCCCGCCGTAGATGATGTCGTTGCCTGATCCGCCGGTGATTGTCGAGTTGCCGCCGCCTCCGGTGATCGTGGAGTTGCCGGAGCCGCCGTAGATGATGTCGTTGCCGGACCCACCCGTGATCGAGTCGTTGCCTGATCCGCCGGTGATGGTGTTGTTGCCGTTGCCGCCGTAGATGATGTCGTTGCCCGATCCGCCGGTGATCGACTCGTTGCCGGACCCGCCGGTCATGGTGTTCGAGTTGGTGCCGCCATAGATGATGTCGTTGCCTGATCCGCCGGTGATTGTCGAGTCGCCGCCGCCTCCGGTGATCGTGGAGTTGCCGGAGCCGCCGTAGATGATGTCGTTGCCGGAGCCACCCGTGATCGAGTCGTTGCCAGTTCCGCCGGTGATGGTGTTATTGCCATCGCCGCCGTAGATGATGTCGTTGCCGGAACCGCCGGTGATCGAGTCGTTACCTACGCCGCCGGTCATCGTGTTCGAGGTCGTGCCGCCGTAGATGATGTCGTTGCCGGAACCGCCGGTGATCGTTTCGTTGCCGACGCCGCTGGTGATCGTGGAATTGCCGTCGCCGCCGTAGATGATGTCGTTGCCCGATCCGCCGGTGATCGAGTCGTTGCCGGTGCCGCCGGTGATGGTATTGTTGCCATCGCCGCCGTAGATGATGTCGTTGCCGGAGCCGCCGGTGATCGAGTCGTTACCCACGCCGCCGGTCATCGTGTTCGAGGTCGTGCCGCCGTAGATGATGTCGTTGCCGGAACCGCCGGTGATCGTTTCGTTGCCGACGCCGCTGGTGATCGTGGAGTTGCCGTCGCCGCCGTAGATGATGTCATTGCCCGAGCCGCCCGTGATCGAGTCGTTGCCGGAGCCGCCGGTGATCGTGTTGTTGTTTGTGCCGCCGTAGATGATGTCGTTGCCGCTGCCGCCGACGATCGAATCGCCGCCGGAGCTGCCGGTCATGGTGGTCCCCGTGGACCCGCCGTAGATGATGTCGTTGCCCGAGCCGCCGACGATCGTGTTGTCTCCGGATCCGCCGGTGACGGTGGTGTTGCCGTCGCCGCCGTAGATGATGTCGTTGCCCGACCCGCCGGTGATCGAGCTGTCGCCCGACCCGCCGGTGATCGTGGAGTCGCCCGAGCCGGCGTAGATGATGTCGTTGCCCGAGCCGCCGGTGATCGAGTCGTTGCCGCCGCTGCCGGTGATCGTGCTGTTGCCGGAGCCGGCGTACACGAGATCACCATCATCGTTGAGCGTGATGTTGTCGCCGTTGCTCGAGCCGATGATCTCGTCGAACTTGCCCACCAGGGTCACGACGTCCATGACGCCGCCGCTGGTTGCGACGCACTGGGTTTGTCCGCTTTCCAGGTTGAGGTTGATCGTGATCCCCACGCTGGAGATCGAGAAGTCGAGGATATTGAGCGCGGTTCCTCCCACCACGAGGGGGTCGGGTCCGGGGTTGATCAGGAAGGTATCGGTACCGGAGCCCCCATACAGGGAGTCGTTGCCCTGGTTCGAGACCAGCGTGTCTTGGCCGCTCCCGGCCACCAGACTGTTTGCGCCTTGCCCGGCGACCAGCAGGTCGTTGCCCGAGCCGGCGAGGAGTGTTTCGTCGCCTCCATATCCGTCGAGCTCGACCGGGCCGGTCGTGGCCGTCGCGTCGATCAGGTCGTTCGAGCCATAAATCTCGACGACCGTCTGGGCTGTCGCCTGTGATCGCGACCGTCGTTCCGGACTCGGACGCGGGGATGACCAGGATCTCTGTGCTGTCGTTTCCAGTGCCGCCTTCGCTGTCGGTCGCCGTCGCGGAGACGGAGAGAGTCGTGAATGAAGCCGGAATCTGGAACGAGAAGCTCCCCCCCAAGACCGGCAGGAACGAAACTCCGTCCACCGTCAGCGTCCAGCCCAGGGACGCGGTCCCAGGAGCCCCGGGATCGGTGACGACGGCTGTCAGGCTGATCGTCCCCGCCGGCGGGTTGCCGGCGCTCTCGATCCGGACGACGGGGGTCGAGTTGTTCACGACGATCGACGTGTCGGCCGACGTTGCAGTCACGCCGTCCGAGACCGACACCTGGATCACGTCCGTCCCTTCCGCCGGCATCCCGGCCGGATTGTTCAGATACTCGTGACTGGCCGAGTAGGTATAGACGCCCGGCGCGGCCGAGGCGGCGACCTGGCCGTTCTGGCTTTGCAGGACGCTGGACGTCGTTCCGTCGCCCCAGTTGATCGTGACCGTGTACGGGTTCTGCGTGCCCTGGTCCGTGAACTGCCCGTCCAGCGTGACTGTGTCCCCGCCGGTGGCAACCGGCGCCGACAGGGTCAGGCTACCCGCTGTGAACTGCGGACCGACGTCGCTGACCGTGACGCTGGTCTGCGCCGTGCCAATATTGCCCTCTTCGTTGGTCACCGAGGCATGGATCGTATAGCTGCCGGAGACAACGCCGGGAGGGGGGCTCAGGTAGGTGTGGGGAGGAGATGTGAAACTGTCGTCGCCGGGGCCAAGGACGATCGTGGTGAGTGCCGAGCCATCGCCCCAGTCGATCGCGACCGTGTTGGTGTGGATGTCGCTCGGGCTCAAGATGGTTCCGCTCACCGTGACCGAGCCGTTCTCATCCATGCTGGACGACGAGAGCATCAAGCCGGGCGCGGCGAACTCCGGGGCGGGGTCGGCGATGTCGACACTCGTTTGGGCCAGAGAGGTCAAGGCGCCGTCGGAGAGCGTGACTCCGACGGTGTAGAACGAGGAGGCGTCAGTCGTGTAGTCGTGCGGGGCCGAGAAGGCGTAGGACCCGGCCGGGAGGTCGATCACCGTCGCGGCGGATCCGTCGCCCCAGTTGATCGTGGCTGTCAGGGCGACGCTCGGGTCAACATCCGCGAACGTTCCGCTCAGGATCACCGAGTCGTGAGCCGCGGTCGGCGAGTAAGCCATCGCGTAGGTCGTCGCGGAAGAGACACTGAGCGAGGCACCCGGCTGGTAGAGATCGACGGCCTGCGCCCCGCGCCACCCGCATTCGCGGCGCCCACGATCAAGGCTCCTGTATCAAAACCGACGGAGGCACCGAACAGGTCCCCCGAGGTGGGGGTGGGCTCTTGCACAGCAGCGAGGGGCTGGCCCAAGGTCAACGGATTGGATGGGTCGGCGTCGAAGAGGTAGGCGGCCCCGGCATCCTCGGTGCCGAGGGTGGCCCCGGCGGCGCCGATCAAGGCCGTGTTCTGGGTGCCGGCCACCGAAGCGCCGAAGTTACCGCCGCCGCCGTCGGGCTGGACGAACGTCGTGAGCAAGCTGCCGCCCGAGCTGAACAGAAACGCCGCGCCCGCATCCGGGCCGGCGGTGCTATCGAAAGGCGACCCGATCAGGATGTTCGATCCGACCGAGGCGACCGCAGAGCCAAAACCGCTTGTCCCGGCGTCCGGGTTGGAAATCGACGTCACCAGGCTGCCGGTCGTCCCGTCGAACAGATAGACCTTTCCGAAGGTAGAAGGAGGCAGAGGCGGAGCCTCCAGCGGCGCCCCCACGATCACGTCGTTGCCCAACCCCGCCACGGCGCCGCCGAAGAGGGCGCCGGACTCGGGGGAGGGGGGTAGGATCGTCAGCAGCAAGCTGCCGAAATTCGGCTGGGTCGTGTCGCCTTCGAACTCGTACGCCTCGCCCTCGCCGCCATCCTTGCCCGGGGCGCCAATCACGATGTTGGTGTTGGTCGTGCCCACCGAGGCACCGAACTTCGCGTTACCGTAAATGTCGGGGTCGGGAAGACGCAGAGTCGCCAGCAGGTCGCCGAAAGTCGTGCTTTCGACATTGGCGTCGAAGACGTACGCCACGCCGTTGCCGTTGTCGGCGCCCGGCGCCCGACCACAAGCTCATTGCCGACGACCGCCAGCGAGGCGCCAAACTCGTCGCCGGACGTCGGATTCGGGTCCGCGAAGACGTGGATGAGCTGGCCGTAATCGTAGGTTGAGACGGATTCTAGGGCGGTGGGGACGCCGTCGTAAAGGTAGACTGCACCGCTGAGGTTCGCGTACGGGGCACCGACGGCCACGTTGCCATAGTCGGAGGCGACGGCCGAGCCGAACCCGCCGCCGGACGCTCCTGCGGTGTACGTCAGAGGCGGCGTGAACGAGTTCGGCGTGAAGGCCGGCGGCACGTCGACCACGTTGATGGTGGCATACGCGATCGACGTCCCGCCGAAGCCGTCGTTCACGGTCAAGCTGACCTGCTCGGTTCCCGGCGCGAGGTACGTGTGGGTCGGGTCGGGGCCGGTCGCCGTCGCCAGGTCGCCGAATTTCCAGGAATAGGAAAGCGGGTCGCCCTCGGGACTGGTCGACCCCGAGCCGTCGAAGGTGACGGGTTCCCCCTCCTTGACCGTCAATGTGGTGAAGCTGATCCGGGCGGTGGGCGCGACGTCGGAACCGAACTCCTGCGAAAACTCGGACGTATTGCCGCTTGCAGGCGTGGCCGTCGCCGTCACGTACTGCACGCCGCCGGCAGGCGTGGTAAACGACATCGAGAAGTAAACATAGCCTGTGCCACCCGTCGTCACGGTGTCCGATCCCAGGATATACCGCCCCTCGCCATAGCCCGAGATGTTCAACGAGGAAATCGTGTAAAAGTCGAGGTAGAAACTGGTGTTGGGAGTGGTGCTGCTCGTGAGCGTGCCGCTGACAGTGGTCATGCCCCCGCCGCTCGAAACGCCGGTGATGACCGGAAAGTTCTGATAGTCGTCCGGACCAGAATGGCCCGCCGAGTCGTTCAGGGTCACGCCGTCGCCACCCAGGTCGATGCCCAGCCCCGTATTGGAGAAGATCGAGTTGAGCCGGACGGCGTTGCCGGTTCCCGCCGAAGCGTCGACGTCGACCCCCATGCCCGTGCCGGGGACAGTCCCGGTGGAATACGCGATGGTATTGCCGGCGCCCGCGCCGGTGCCACCGATCGTGTTGTTGTTTGATGACCCACCGTCGATCTGAATGCCCGTGCCGTTGCCCAGTGGGTTCGAGCCGGTGTCGTCGGTGCCGATCAGGTTGCCCTGCACCAGCGTCCCGGTCGTGCCGCCATAGAGCCCGATGCCGACGGCCGGGCTGGCCATCGTGCCGACGTTGCCGGAAATGATGTTCTGGTCGCCGGCTGAGGTGCCACCGATCGTCACGCCGGAACCGGAGGTCACCAGGATGCCGAAGCTTCCGTTGCCGACGGCGGTCGTCGCCGTGTAGTCGGTCCCGATGCGGTTGCCCAGCACCACGGCCGCGGCGTCGTCGATCGATAGTCCCGCATAGGTGTTCGCCGAGATCACGTTGCCGGCGCCCTGGGCCGTGCCGCCGATCGTGGTGCCCGTTGCCCCATCGATCGACACGCCGTCTCCCGTGTTGGCCAGAGGCTTTGCCCCCGTCTGGTCGATTCCGATGTAATTGCCCTGAATGAGCGTGTTCGTCGCCCCGCTTTCCACATCGAGCCCGTCGTCGTTGCCCGAGATCACGTTGCGGGCCAGAGTCGTCGTCCCGCCGATGGTGGTGGCCGAGCCGCCGGCGAGCTCGATGCCGGCCATGACGTTGGCCACCGCGACGGCCCCCTTGACGTCGGTCCCGATCAGATTACCGGCGATCAAGGTTCCCGTCGTGCCCGAGCCGGTGACCAGAACGCCTTCCGCGTTCCCCGAAATGAGGTTGCGTGCCCCGGCCACAGGCCCGCCGATGGTGTTGGCCGAGGAGCCGCCGTCGACCATGACCCCGGCCCCGGTGTTGCCCAGCGCGACCATACCCGTCTGGTCCAGACCAATCGAGTTGCCCTGTAGCAGAATGGCGCTCGAGTCGAAGATCTCGACGCCGATCGCATTGGCCGAGATGAGGTTGCCGGCTCCGGTCGCGGTGCCGCCGATCGTGTCGCCCAAGGACTGATCGATGTACACGCCGTCGCCGCCGTTGCCCAAGGCGATGGTGCCGGTTACGTCGGTCCCGATCGAGTTCCCCACAACGAGGTTGTCTTTCGCTGTCGTGCCGGTGATCTCCACGCCGCTGTCCGAGTTGCCGGAAATGACGTTGCCTGCCCCGGGGGCGGTCCCTCCGATCGTGTTGCCCGATGAGCCGGCGGCAATCAGAATGCCGGTCTGGTTGGCCGCGGCCGCCGTGCTCAACGCGTTCGTGCCGATGTAGGAATTCTCGACGACGTTATCCGTGCTTTCGATCAGAATTCCGTCCTGGCTGAAATTGCCGATCACGAGTCCCTGGATCACGCTCCCAGCGGACCCGGCGGCCAGCACCAGGCCACTCGTGCTGCCCGCATCTGTGCCGTCCAGTTCGATGAGCGGCGTGCCCGCGTAGCCCGGCTGGCTTGTCGCGTCGAGCTCGACCATCGCGGTGATGGCCGGAAGCGGCGATATCGGCGAGATCGTCTGGCGGCCCGAGTTGATGTCGAATTCGATCGCGAAGCCGCCCGTGGAGGCGTCGGCCGCTTCGATCGCATTCCTGAGCGAGCCGGCGCCGGAGTCGGCGGTGTTGATGACAACGTACGCGGCGATGACATCCAGGTCGAATTGAGTGGCGCCCTTAACCGGGGAGAACGCCAGGTCGCTGCTGATCACAAGCCCGGATTCCGTCGCAAAGCTGCCGGTGACCGAGCCGTAGTTGATGATCGCGAAGCTGTTGCCGAGGGCCGGTGTGAATCCACCAAGCAGGGTCACGTCCAGCGCTCCGCCCAGGGTGAGCTTGCCGGTGACGTTGAGCTGGCTGAATCCGCTGCCCGCACTGTAGCCCCCGACTCCGACGTCGAGCTGGCCGCCGGCCGCTAGCGTGAAATTGCCGTTGATGTTCAGGATACCGGGATCGGCGACGTTGATCGTCCCCTGGTTGAGCAGGCTGGTGGTCGTTGCAAACGACGCACCGTCCGAGAGCTCCAGGGTGGCGCCCGGCGCGATGTACGCGAGTGACGACAGAGCGGGGAAGTTTGCACCCGGTCCGCCCAGGATGATCGTGGCGGCGTCGGTCGCGATATTGCCGGCGGGGAAATTGAGAGCGCTGTTAGCCCCCACCCTCCAGGTGCCGCCGGTCAGCAAGCCTGGAGTAAAATTCGACGGCGCGGTTTCGAGGTCGATCGCGCCGCCGCCAGTGGCCTCGATCGTGCCCGAGTTGGTCCAGTTGGTGCCGTAAATCTGGATGCTGCCCCCGCTCGTATTGGCGTCGATTGTGCCCTCGAGGACGAGCGGGGTCTGGGTGCCGCCGTGATCGTATCCGATATTCCCGTCAGTCCCCTGGATGGTGATGTTCGGGCCGATGGTGAGTGTTCCCGAATCGCCGCCGCTCGAAGCCGTGTTGATCTGGTCGCCTTCGTAGAAGTTGCCGAAGACGATCGAGCCGGTGCCTGAGAGGGTCTGTGCGCCCTGGAAATCGAGTGTGCTGGTTCCGGCGGCGCCAGTCGGCCCGAGGTCGATGGTGCCGCCCAGCGTCAATCCGTCGGTGACGGTGATGGTGTCCCCGATAGCGGTCATGTCGAGGGTGCCGTCGATGGTGACGCCGTCCAGGGTGCCGCCGACGGTCGCGGCTAACAGGGCGGCGCCGCCCGTCGTTTCGACCGTGCCGCCATCGATCGTGCCCCCAGCGACAGCGAAGGAGGGTCCGGGGTCATTGAGCGTCAAGGTCTCACCGGTGTTATCGAGAGTACCCTCGAGTTCGATAGCGCCGGTGCCTGCGAACGACGAGCTCGAGCCGACGGAGAATGTTCCCTGGAGGTAGATCACGGAGGTGGAATCCACCGAGACGACGCCAGGATCGGTGAACGACCCACCGAGAACGGCGATGCTGCCGCCCGTGGCCTCGATCACGCCCGAGTTGGTCCAGTTGGTACCGTTGAGACCGAGTGTGCCGCCGCCGGTGACTTCGATCGTGCCTGAGTTGGTCCAGTTGGTGCCGTCGAGGTCGATTCGGCCGCCGCCAGTGGCTTCGATTGTGCCTGAGTTGGTCCAGTTCGTGCCCTCGACTTCTATGGTGCCCCCGCTCGTGTTGGCATCGATGGTGCCTTCGAGGATGAGCGGCGTCTGGGGGCCACCGTTGTCGTATCCGATCTGGCCATTCCCCTGAATAGTGATGTTCGGGCCCACAGTGAGGGTGCCCGAATCACCGCCGCTCGAGGCGGTGTTGATCGCGTTGGCGCCGCTGCCGCCGAAGACGATTGAGCCGGTGCCCGAGAGGGTCTGTGCGCCAGGAAATTCAGCATGCTATACCCGCCCGCAGGGACAGCGGGCCCGAGGTCGATGGTGCCGTTCAAGGTCAATCCGTCGGTGATCGTGACGTTGTCCGGGTAAGCGTTCAAGTCGATGGTGCCGTCGTCGGTGACGCCGTCCAGCGTGCCGCCGTAGCCTGTGGCGAACAGAGCAGCGCCGTTCGTCGTCTCGACGGTGCCGCCGTCGATCGTGCCGCCATCGAGATCAAAGGTCAGCGCGGGGGCATCGAGCGTCAAGGTCGCGCCGGAGTTATCGAGGGTGCCCGTGAGATAGATGGTGCCCGTGCCAGCGAAGGACGCACCGGATAGGACGGAGAAGGTTCCCTGGAGGTAGATCAGGGAGCTGGAATCGGCGGAGATGACGCCATCATCGGCCCAGGTGTCATCAACAGCGACTTGGCCGCCGTCGGTGGCAAGGATGGTGCCCGAATTGGTCCAGTTGGTGCCGAGCAGCACGACCGCGCCCGCGTCGGCCTCGACGGTGCCCGTGTTGGACCCGTTGACGCTGTAGATGAAGATCGCTCCGCCGCTCGTGGTTGCGCGAGCGGTGCCCTGGACGACGATTGGAGTCTCGATATTCGAGTTATTGTCGTTGTACCCGATGTAGCCGTAGTCCCCGCCGACGGTGACGTTGGGGCCGATCGTGAGGGTGCCCGAGTCGCCGCCACTGGATTCGGTGTCGATCCGGTTGCCGCCGCTGGAGCCGAAGACGACCGACCCGGAGCCGCCCAAGGTCTGTGCGCCCTGGAACACGAGCGTGCCCCATGGGCTGGCGGCGACCGCACTGCCGATGTCGATCGTGCCCTGATCAAGTGTCAGACCGCCGGTGACGTCGAGCGCGGGAAGGTACCCGGTCATGTCGAGGGTGCCCTCGATGGTGACGCCGTCCAATGTGCCGCCCGACTGGGTGGCGACCAGGGCGGCGCCGCCCGTCGTTTCGACCGTGCCGCCATCGATCGTGCCGCCATCGACACCGAAGGAGAGCTCGGGGTCATTGAGGGTCAAGGTCGCCGCGGTGTTATCGAGGGTGCCCTCGAGATTGACGGCGCCTGTTCCGGCAAAGGAAGCACTCGAGCCGACCGAGAACGTTCCCCCGAGGTAAACCGTGGAAGTGGAATCGGCGGAGACGACGCTGTTATCGGTCCATGTCCCTCCGGTGACGACGCTGCCGCCGGAAGTGGCCGTGATCGTGCCCAGATTCGACCAGTTGGTGCCAAGAACGTAGACTTGGCCGCCGCTCACATTGTCATCGATGGTTCCCTGGAGGATCAGTGGGGTTTCGGTGCCACCGCCGTCGAGTCCGATGAATCCGCTCTGGCCTTCGATCGTGATTCCGGAACCGATCGTGAGCGTGCCCGAATCACCGCCGCTGGATGCGGTGTCAAGCCGATTGTTGTAAGGATTGCCGCCGCCGAAGACGATCGTGCCGGTGCCGCCCAGGGTCTGAGCACCCTCGAATATGAGGTCGCCAGAAGTCGAGCCCGCCCCATTTCCGATCAAGATCGAGCCATGATTCAGCGTGAGGCCACCGGTGACCGCGACCCCGGAAACGTACGTTCCCATGTCGAGGGTGCCGTCGAGCGTGACGCCTGCGAGCGTGCCGGCACCGCCCCCGAACAGCGCGGCACCGCTCGTGGTGACAATGTCGCCGCCGTCGATTTCTCCGCCACTCATCTCGAACGTCAGGGCGGAATCGTCCAGGGTCAATGTGCTGCCGGAATTGTCGAATGTGCCGGCGACCGCGACGGTGCCAGTTCCGGCGAAGGAAGCACTCGAGCCGACGGAGAACGTTCCCGCGAGGTAAACCGTGGAACTAGAATCGGCGGAGACGACGCTGTTATCGGTCCATGTCCCTCCGGTGACGACGCTGCCGCCGGAAGCGGCCGTGATCGTGCCCAGATTCGACCAGTTGGAGCCAAGTACCTGGAGTTGGCCGCCGCTGACATTGTCATCGATGGTTCCCTGGAGGATCAGTGGCGTTTCGGTGCCACCGCCGTCGAGCCCGATGAATCCGCTCTGGCCTTCGATGGTGATTCCGGAACCGATCGTGAGCGTGCCCGAATCACCGCCCGAGGATGCGGTGTCAAGCCGATTGTTGTAAGGATTGCCGCCGCCGAAGACGATCGTGCCGGTGCCACCCAAGGTCTGAGCACCCTGGAACGCGAGGTCGCTAGAAATCGAGCCCGCCCCATTTCCAATCAAGATCGAGCCACCACTCAGCGTGAGGCCACCGGTGACCGTGAGCCCGGAAGAGTACGTCGCCATGTCGAGGGTGCCATCAAGCGTGACGCCTGCGAGCGTGCCGCTACCCGACCCGAACAGCGCGGCATCATTGGTGGTGACAATGTCGCCGCCGTCGATTTCTCCGCCACCCATCTCGAACGTCAGGGCGGAATCGTCCAGGGTCAATGTGCTGCCGGAATTGTCGAGGGTGCCAGCGACCCCGACGGTGCCTGTTCCGGTAAAGGAAGCACTCGAGCCGACGGTGAACGTTCCCCCGAGGTAAACCGTGGAAGTCGCATCGGCGGAGACGACGCTGTTGTCGGTCCAGGTCCCTCCGGTGACGACGCTGCCGCCGGAAGTAGCCGTGATCGTGCCCAGATTCGACCAGTTGGTGCCATCCACCTGGATTTCGCCGCCGCTCACATTGTCATCGATGGTTCCCTGGAGGATCAGCGGGTATGCACCACCGCCGTCGGGTTCGATCGAGCCGCTCTGGCCTTCGATGGTGATTCCGGAACCGATTGTGAGCGTGCCCGAATCACCGCCCGAGGATGCGGTGTCAAGCCGATTGTAGTAAAGATTGCCGCCGCCGAAGACGATCGTGCCGGTGCCGGCCAAGGTCTGAGCACCCTGGAACGTGAGGTCGCAATAAATCGAGCCCGCCCCATTTCCGATCAAGATCGAACCATTACTCAGCGTGAGGCCATCGGTGACCGTGAGCACGGAATAGTTCGTCGCCATGTCGACGGCGCCGTCGAGCGTGACGCCGTCCAAAGTGCCGCCCGACTGGGTGGCGAACAGGGCGGCGCCGCCCGTCGTTTCGACCGTGCCGCCATCGATCGTGCCGCCGGCGACACCGAAGGAGAGCTCGGGGTCGTTGAGAGTCAAGGTCTCCCCGGTGTTATCGAGAGTGCCCTCGAGATCGACAACGCCGGAGCCTTCGAACGATGAGCCCGAGTCAACGGAGACGGTTCCCCGGAGGTAGCTCGCGGAGCTGGAATCCACCGAGACGATGCCAGGATCGGTGAACGAGCCGGCGAGAACGGCGATGCCGCCGCCCGTGGCCTCGATCGTGCCGGAGTTGGTCCAGTTGGTGCCGGTGGCGCTAACCATCCCGCCGGTGGTGGCTTCGATTGTGCCCGAGTTGGTCCAGCCGGTGCCGTAGAATTGGAGGTTGCCGCCGTTCGTGCCCTCGATCGTGCCGGTGTTGATCCAGTTGGTGCCGTGGATCTGGATGGTGCCCCCGCTCGAGTTGGCGTCGATGGTGCCCTCGAGGACGAGTGGGGTCAGGGCGCCACCGTTGTTGTACCCGATCGAACCGCTATACCCCTGGATGGTGATGTTCGGGCCAATGGTGAGTGTTCCCGAATCGCCGCCGCTCGAGGCGGATTCGATCTGGTTGTAGGCAGAGCCGAAACTGATCGTGCCGGTGCCGGATAAGGTCTGCGCACCGACGAAAGTCAGGGCGCTACCGGTCGAGCCCATCGCATTTCCGAGCAAGATCGTGCCATCCAGCGTCAAGCCGCCGGTCACCGCGATCTGGCCACTGTAAGTCGCCATGTCGAGAGTGCCGTCGATTGTGACGTCGTCCGCGAGCGCGTTGTAAGGATCAGCCGCGAAGAGCGCGGCTCCGTTCGTCGTGACAACGCTGCCCCCGTCGATCTCTCCACTATATAGCCCGACCGTCAGTGCGGAATCGTTCAGGGTCAACGTTCCGCCGGAGTTGTCGAGGGTGCCAGTCAACTGAACGAGGCCCGAGCCGGAGAACGTTGCGCTCGAGCCGGGTGAGAAGGTTCCACCAAGGTCGACTGTGGAAGAGGAATCGGCGGAGACGACGCCGTTGTCGGTCCACGTGCCGTTCGCGTAAACGGAGCCGCCGGAAGTGGCTGAAATCGTGCCCGAGTTGGTCCAGTTGGTACCCTCGGCTTGGAGTGTGCCGCCGCCGGTCGCCTCGATCGTACCTGTGTTGGTCCAGTTGGTGCCGAAGACCCCTATGACGCCCCCGCTCGTGTCGGCGTCGACGACGCCCTGGATGATGAGCGGGGTCTGTGGACCGCCATCGTTGCCCCCGATCTCCCCGTTGTCGCCTTCGATCGTGATGCCCGCGCCAATGGTAAGCGTGCCGGTGTCGGCGCCGCCGCTGGAAGCGGTGTTGATCTGGTTGTCGCTGATCAAGCCGAAGACGATCGTGCCGGTGCCGGAGAGGGTTTGCGATCCCACGAAATTGAGGATGCCCGTGTTGGCGCTCGATGGGTTTCCGAGGAGAATGCTGCCGTTCAGAGTCAGGCCGCCGGTCACCGTCAGATCGGGTGCGTACTCACTGCCGTCGTCGATGGTGCCGTCGATCGTCACACCGTCTGCGAGCGTGCCATTATTGGTGATGAAGAGGGTGGCTCCGTTCGTCATGGCAATGGTGCCGCCGTCGATCTCTCCATTGTCCAGTGAGACTTCCAGCGCGGAATCGTCGAGGGTCAACGTTCCGCCGGAATTGTCGATGGTGCCTTCCACGAGGACGTTGCCGGTGCCGGCGAACGAGGCATTCGAGCCGAGCGAGACGGTTCCGCGGAGGACGACTACTGACGTGGAATCGGCCGAGACAACGCCGTTGTCGGTCCACGTGCCTACGCCCTCGGTGTAGCCGCCGTTCGTTGCGGCGATGGTTCCGGTGCTCGTCCAGTTGGTGCCGAAAAGGTCGAGGTATCCGCCCGAGGCCTCGAGAGTGCCCGAGCTCGTCCAGCCGCTGCCATAGACCTCGATCGATCCATTGCTCGTATCGGCGTCGATGGTTCCCTGGATGATCATCGGGGTCCCGGCACCACCGCCGTCGTACCCGATCTCGCCGTTATTACCCTCGATCGTGATGTTCGGTCCGATCGTGAGAGTGCCGGTACCGGCGCCGCCGCTCGAAGCGGTGTTGATCTGATTGTCGCTGATCAAGCCAAAGACGATCGACCCCGTGCCGGAAAGGGTCTGCGAACCCACGAAATTGAGAACGCCGGTGTTGTCGCTTGAGGCGCTGCCGAGGATCATGGTGCCGTGCAGAGTCAGGCCGCCGGTCACCGTAAGCTCGGGTGCATATAACAACCCGACGTCGACGGTACCGTCGATCGTGACACCGTCTGCGAGTGTGCTGGACCGAGATACGTAGAGCTCGGCTCCATTCGTGGTGGCAACGGTGCCTCCGTCGATCTCCCCACCCACCAGCGCGAATACGAGTCCGGGATCGTTCAGGGTCAGTGTCCCACCGGAGTTATTGATCGTTCCGTTCACATCAACGGTGCCGGAGCCCGAGAACGACGCGCTCGATCCGACGGAGAAGGTTCCGTAGAGGTCGACTATGGATGAGGAATCGGCGGAGATGACGCCGTTGTCCGTCCATGTCCCGACCGCTTCGACGTAGCCGCCGGAAGTGGCTGAGATCGTTCCCGAGCTCGTCCAGTTGGTGCCGAAAAGGTCGAGTGAGCCGCCCGAGGCTTCGAGTGTGCCCGAGCTCGTCCAGCCGGTGCCGAACATCTCGATGTCGCCGCCGCTCGTATCGGCATCCACGGTGCCCTGGATCACGAGTGGAGTTTGTGCGACGCCGTTGTCGAATCCGATGAACCCGTTGTCGCCTTCGATGGTGATGCCCGCGCCGATGGTAAGCGTGCCGGTGTCGCTGCCGCCGCTGGATGCGGTGTCGATCTGGTTGTCGCTGATCAAGCCGAAGACGATCGAGCCGGTGCCGGAGAGGGTCTGCGTACCCACGAAATTGAGGATGCCCGTATTGGGGCTCGATGGGTTCCCGAGGATCACGGTGCCGTTTAGAGTCAGCCCGCCGGTCACCGTAAGCTCGGGTGCGTATTCGGTGCCGTCGTCGATGGTGCCGTCGATCGTGACACCGTCTGCAAGGGTGTTACCACCCCCGGAAACGAAGAGCTCTGCGCCGTTCGTCAAGTCAATCGTACCGCCGTCGATCTCGCCGCCGGCGAGCGTCATCGACGCGCGCTCAAGTCCGCGGTGGTTCCGATTGTGAGACTGCCGGCGAGGAGCATGATCGGATCCGAGCTCGTCAGGCTGTTCACGGCGTCGCCGACTGCGGAACTGTGAGTGATCGGGTTCGACACGGCGATGGAGATCGAGACGTCGTTTCCCGCCGTGGGAACGGCATCGTCCGACCAGTTGCTGGGGTCGTCCCAATCACCGCCGCTCGGGTTTATCCACGAGACAGAATTGCTTTGAGCCACGATCGTGTCTGCCGAGAACTCCGACGTATTACCGAGAGGATCCGTGGCCGTCGCCGTCACGTAATTGCCGGGCGCAATCTCACCCGGAGCCGGAACCGAGAAGGTGCCCACACCCATCGAATTTGTCAGCACGTCGGCAGTCGTCAGATAGGTCTGTCCCTGGCCGTATCCGCTGGGGTCGGCCGCGGGGTTGCTGAAGAACTGGACGAGGTAAGTCGTGTCCGGGGTCTCGGTAAATGTTCCATCGAGCGTTGTCATGCTGCCGACCGTGACGGCCGACGTGATCACCGGAAAATCCTGGAACAGGTTCGGTCCCGTGTGGCCGCTCGAGTCGTTGAGCGTGACGCCGTCTTCGCCCAGGTCAATGCCCAGCCCGGCGTTCCCGTAGATCTGGTTCGTGAGAATGGAGTCGCCGGTGCTGGAATCTTGCGTATTCACGCCGATGACCACGCCGGTGCCGGAATTGAACCCGATGACGTTGCCCGCACCGGCCGTCGTGCCGCCGATCGTGTCATCAGACGATTCGGTCACGTCGATCCCGTCGCCGAGGTTGCCGAGTGGGGCCAAGCCCGATGCGGTCGTACCGATGAAATTGCCTTGTATTGCGTCGTCGTTCTCGCCGTCGACGTCGATGCCGAGACCTTCGTTGCCCGAGATCACGTTGCCGGCCCCGGCGGCCGTCCCACCGATCGTGTCGCTACTGCCATATTCAGAGATGCCGTTGCCGTTGTTACCGAGGGCCACGGTGCCGCTCGAGTCGGTGCCGATCAAGTTGCCGGCAATGAGGCTGGACTCGCCGCCGTCGAAGACGCCGAAGTCGGTGTTGCCCGAGATCACGTTGCCGGCGCCGGTTCCCGGCGTGGACGTAAGCCCGCCGATCGTGTTGCCGGAGCCAAAGTTCGTGACGCCCCCATCGCTGTTGGGGATTGCCACAGTGCCGGTCGAGTCGGTGCCGATCAGGTTGCCCGCAATCACATCGTCGGTCGTGCCGGTCCCCTCGATCTGGACTCCGGCGCCGCTGTTGCCCGAGATGACATTGCCGGCGCCTGTCCCTGGCGTGCCCGTCAATCCGCCGATCGTGTTCCCGGTGCCGCTGTCGATCCCGATGCCGCCGCCGCCATTGGGGATGGCGAAAGTGCCGGTCGGGTTGACCCCGACGTAGTTTCCCGCCACCAGGTCCATGATTCCACTGCTGATAAAGATTCCGCCGGTTAAGTTCCCCGAGACGACGTTCCGCGCCGGATCCGGTCCCGCCGATCACGTTCGACCCCGTGTGCGAGCCGGGACCGGATGATGTGTATCCGCTGGTCGTTTGAGATGGGAAGTGTTGCGAAAGCGAAATCCCGTCCGCGGTGTTCGCCAGCGCCGCTGTGCCGCTTCGATCGAGTCCGATGCGGTTCCCTTGCACAAAATCCTGATAACCGTCGTCGATCCGGACGCCGTCGCCTTCGTTGCCCGAGATCAGGTTGCCCGCACCTGAGGCAGTGCCGCCGATCGTGTTCTGTGCCGCCCCACCATAGATTTTCACGCCTGCGCCGGTCTCGCCTGCCACGGCGAGCGTGCCGTCGTCATTGGTGCCGATCAGGTTGCCCGCGACGACGTTGTCGATGGTCCCGTGCCCGTAGATGATGACGCCGCCATCGGTGTTGCCCGAAATCAGGTTTGCAGCGCCGGCCGTGGTTCCGCCGATGGTATTGCCGGTCGCGAAGTACTCGATTACAACGCCGGGACCGCCGCCGTTGGCAAGTGCCTGCGCTCCGTCGAGCGTTGTTCCGATACTGTTGCCTTCGACAACGTTGTCGGTGGCCGTGCTGCTCGAGATCTGGATGCCGGCACTCATGTTTCCCGAGATCAGGTTTTGCGCCGCGGCGACCGTGCCGCCAATCGTGTTGGAACCTCCGGTGACCACGACGCCGAACACGTCGTTCGGCAACGCGACCGTGCCAGTGATATCGGTCCCGATCATGTTGCCTGCGACGACCTCGCCGCTGCTCTCGATCTCGACACCGTCCCCCGTGTTGCCTGAGATCAGGTTGCCTGCGCCTGCTGCGTTGCCGCCGATCGTGTCGCCCGTGCCGCCAGAGGTCTGGATTCCATCACCGAAGTTGGAGATGGCGAACGTACCGGTCGGGTCGACGCCGACATAATTCCCCGCCACCAGGTCCATGATCCCGCCGGCGACAAGGATTCCGCCGGCTGCGTTCCCCGAGACGACGTTGCCCGCGCCGGATCCGGTCCCGCCGATCACGTTCGAGCCCGAGCTTGTGCCCTGCCCATTCGTTACGACCGAAATGCCCCACCCGCTGTTCCCCAGTCCGGCGGTGCCACTTGCGTTCAAGCCGATCCGGTTGCCTTGCACGAAATCTTGATAGCCGTTGCTGACGATGACGCCGTCGCCGGTGTTGACCGCGATCAGGTTGCCGGCGCCCGCCGCGGTGCCGCCGATCGTGTTGAACGCCGCACCGCGCTCGATGAGCACGCCGAATCCCTGGACCCCCACTGCGTTGGTGCCGGCATGGTCGGTGCCGATGAAATTACCTTCAACCAGGTTGGCGTTGTTCCCGCTGCCGTCGATCGACAATCCGCCGTTTACATTGCCCGAAATCACGTTCGAGGCGCCTGGAGCCGTGCCGCCGATCGTGTTCTGCGTTGCGCCGCCTTTGATGAGCACGCCAACGGAGTTGTTGCCCAGGTCGATGGTGCCGGTCGAGTCGGTCCCGATAAAGTTCCCCTCGACCAGGGTGTATTGGGCGACCTCGCCAACCAGGGCCACTCCGTCGCCGGTGTTGCCCGAGATCACGTTGCGCGCTCCGGCGGTTGTCCCGCCGATCGTGTCGCCGCTCCAACCGACGTCGACGCCGTCGCCGTTGTTGGCCACGGCCGCGGTGCCGGCAACGTCCGTGCCAATCAAGTTGCCCTCGATCAGGTTGGACCCGGCCAAGTCATCGACGCCGGCTCCGCTGTTGCCCGAGATCACATTGCCGGCCCCGGCGGCCGTGCCGCCGATCGTGTCGCCGCTCGCGTCGACATCAATGCCGTCGCTGTCGTTGGCCAGGGCCACGGTGCCTGAGGCGCTCAAACCGATCAGGTTGCCGGCGATCACGTTGGACCCGCCGCTGTCCTCGATGCCCGCGCCGGAATTGCCCGAGATCACGTTGCCGGCGCCCGTGCCCGGAGTGGCCGTCAAGCCGCCGATTGTATTGCCGGAGGCGAAGGAATCGATCGAGACGCCCGTGCCGTTCGGGATCGCCACCGTACCGGTAATGTCCGTGCCGATCAGGTTGCCTTCGACCAGGTTGCCGGTGGTGCCGGAATTGAAGATCTGAACGCCGTTGCCCGCGTTGCCCGAGATCAGGTTTCCCGCGCCGGCCGCGGAGCCACCGATTGTGTTGCCGGTGGCTGCGTCCCCCAGGTCCACGCCGTCGCCGCCGTTGCCGATCGCCACCGTGCCCGCAGCGTCCGTACCGATCAGGTTGCCTTCGATCAGATTGCTCGCGCTAAAGACGATCTCGACCCCGCCATAGGCGTTGCCCGAAATGACGTTGCCGGCTGCCGCGGTCGTCCCGCCGATTGTGTCGCTGCCGGCTTCGACGATGATTCCATCGCCGACGTTGGCCACGGCCACCGTGCCGCCCGCACTCAAACCGATGAAGTTGCCGGCGATGAGGTTGGAACCCCCAACGTCGTAGACGCCCCTACCGTCATTGCCCGAGATGACGTTGCCGGCACCCGCGGTCGTTCCACCGATCGTGTTGTCGCGGGCATAAATATCAATGCCGTCGCCGTCATTGCCCAGGGCTGCGCTCCCGTCGAAGATGGTTCCAATCTTGTTCCCTTCGACCAGGTTGCCGGTGGCCCCGATATAAAGACTGATCCCGGCCGAGCTGTCGCCGGAGATGACGTTGCCCGCGCCGGCCGTCGTACCGCCGATCGTGCTCCCCGTGCCGACCGATAAAATCCCCTCGGAGCCGAGCACCGCGACGGTCCCCGAAATATCGGTGCCGATCAGATTGCCCGCGATCAAGTTGGACCCGGCGTCATCGATGCCGTGCAGGCCGTTGCCCGAGATGACGTTGCCAGACCCGGCAGCCGTCCCGCCGATCGTGTCGCTAAAGGCGAAGATGCCATAGCCGTCGTTGGCCAGGGCCGTCGTTCCTGAGACGCTCACACCGATCAAGTTGCCGGCGATCCAGTTAGACCCGTTCGCGTCGTAGATGCCGCTGCCGGTATTGCCCGAGATCACGTTGCCGGCGCCGGTGCCGGGCGTGGCCGTCAATCCGCCAATCGTATTGCCGGATGAACCGCCCCTGATCCTCACGCCGTCGCCGCCGTTGCCGATCGCCGCATCACCAGAGACGCTGGTGCCGATGAAGTTGCCCGCGACCAGGTTGTCGCCGCCGCCCAGCAGGACGCCGTCTCCCGTGTTGCCCGAGATCACGTTGCCCGCGCCCGAGGCCGTGCCGACGATCGTGTCACCGCTGGCAGAACCGTCGATGCCATCGCCGATGTTGGCCAGCGCCACCGTGCCGGCCGCGTCCGTGCCGATCAGGTTGCCGGCGATCAAGTCGGACCCGCCGAGGTCGTTGATGCCGGCGCGGGTATTTCCTGAGATCAGGTTGCCTGCGCCTGTGCCGGGCGTGGCCGTCAATCCGCCGATCGTGTTGCCGGTAGCGCCGCCACCGATCCCGATGCCATAGACGCCGTTGGTGATCGCCACCGTGCCGGTAATGTCGGTGCCGATCTTGTTGCCCGCGACCAGGTTGCCGGAGCCGCCGACATAGATGCCGTAGTGCCCGTTGCCCGAGATGACGTTGCCCGCTCCGGCGGCCGTTCCGCCGACCGTGTCGTCGCTTGAGATGTCGATGCCGTCGGTCGCGTATGCCAGGGCCACCGTGCCTGCGGCGTCTGTACCGATGAGATTGCCTTCAATCAGGTTGTCGCCGCTAGACGCGACGCCGGCGCCGTAGTTGCCGGTGAGCAGGTTGCCGGCTCCTGTGCCCGGCGTGGCCGTGAGTCCACCGATCGTGTTGCCGCCGGCATCAAGAATGATGCCTTGGCTGGTGTTGGCCAGGTCCGCGGTGCCGTCGCTGTTGGTTCCAACCTTGTTCCCTTCGATGAGGTTGGCCGAGGTAGTGACAATGATTCCGCCGTGTATGTTGCCCGAGATGACGTTGCCCGCGCCGGCCGTCGACCCGCCGATGGTGCTCCCCGGGGCCTGGATGTAAATCCCCGGATTGTCGTTGGGCACCGCCAGTGTCCCTGCGGGATCGGTGCCGATCAGATTGCCCGCGATCAAGTTGGCGCCGTCGTCATAAATGCCGTACCCGAGATTGCCCGAGATGACGTTGCCCGCCCCGGCAGCCGTGCCGCCGATCGTGTCGCCGCCGGCGAATACATCCATGCCGTCGCTGCCATTGGCCAGGGCCACGGTGCCTGAGGCGCTCAAACCGATCAAGTTGCCGGCGATCACGTTGGACCCGCCGTGGTCGCCGATGCCGACGCCGTCATTGCCCGAGATCACGTTGCCGGCGCCCGAGCCCGGCATGGCGGTCAATCCGCCGATCGTGTTGCCGGAGGCGCCGGAACTGAGCCCGACGCCCCCGCCGTTGGCGATTGCCACCGTGCCGGTAATGTCGGTGCCGATAAAGTTGCCCATCACGGAGTTAGCTGTAGCGCCTGAGCCAACAAGGCTAACGCCCGCGCCGGTGTTTCCCGAAATCACGTTGCCCGCGCCGGCGGCCGTCCCACCGATCGTGTCACCGCGGGCATAGACATCGATGCCGTCGCCGTTGTTGTCCAGGGCGACGGTGCCGTTCGAGTCGGTGCCGATCAAGTTGCCGGCGATCCAGTTCGACCCGCCAAGGTCGGCAATCCCGGCCGCGTTGTTGCCCGAGATCAAGTTGCCGGCGCCTGTGCCCGGCGAGGCCGTCAATCCGCCGACCGTGTTGCCTGTCGAGCTGCTATAGAGATCAACGCCGCCGTCGCTGTTGGCGATGGCGGCCGTCCCCGTCACGTCGGTGCCGATCTTGTTGCCCGCGAGCAGATTGTCGTTGCCGTCGACCAGGATTCCTACAGCAATATTGCCCGAGATGATGTTGCCGGCCCCGGCGGCCGTCCCGCCGATCGTGTCACCTGCATTCACCTCGACGCCGTTGCCGTCGTTGGCCAGCGCCACCGTTCCACCGGCGGCCAAACCGATCAAGTTGCCGGCGATCACGTTGGCGTGGCCAAGATCGTTGATGCCGAAATTGTTATTGCCCGAGATCACGTTGCCGCCGCCTGTTCCCGGCGTGGCCGTCAATCCGCCGATCGTGTTGCCGGAAACACCGGCGTCGATCTCGACGCCGCCCCCGAGGTTGCGGATTGCCACCGTGCCGGTGATGTCGGTGCCGATCAGGTTGCCTTGGACCACGTTAGCCGTGGTTCCGCTATTGCTGATTTCAATGCCGTAGTCGGTGTTGCCCGAGATGACGTTGCCGGCCGCGGTGCCCGGCGTCCCCGTCGTGCCGCCGATGGTGTCGCCCGTCGTCCCGCCCTGGAGCACGATCCCGTCAATGCTGTTGCCCAGAGCCGCCGAACCGTCACTCGTAAGACCGATAAGATTTCCCTGGACCACGATGTCGGTTGCGCCGTCCAGGATGTTGATCCCGTACACATTGCCTGAGATCACGTTACCCGCGCCGGCTGCGCTGCCGCCGATCGTATTCGCCTGGGCATACGCGACGACGATGCCTTCGCCGGTGTTGCCCAGCGCGACCGTGCCGGACTGATCCGTGCCGATCAGGTTGCCCTCGATGATGTTGCCGGTCGCACCCACCTCGTTGATGTCGATGCCACGCAGGTTCCCGCTGATCACGTTGGCGGCGTCCGCCGATGTTCCACCAATCGTGTTGTCGGTCGCGCCGTCGACGAGGATCCCGGCGTTGGTGGTGTTGCCGAGGATGTGTTCGCCGGTTGCGTCCAGGCCGATCAGGTTGCCCTCGACCACGTTTTCCGTGGCGGCGGGGCCGTCGAGCCAGAGACCCCATCCGGTGTTGGGGTCGCCGCCCCCGTAGCCGATGTTGCCGGAGATGATGTTGCCGGCCCCGGCGGCGGTGCCGCCGATCGTGTTGCTGGCGCCGACGATCATCATTCCATTCAGGTTGTACAGCGAGACGGTGCCGGTGATATCGGTGCCGATCTTGTTTCCTTCGATGAGATTGGCGGTGGACGTGTTACCAATGACCAGGCCGTCGTCGCTGCTGGAGATCACGTTGTCGGCGCCTGGGGTTGTACCGCCGATCGTATTGAGAGTGGCGCCTCCGGTGATCGAAATCCCGGCGCCCCGTTGCGAATCGAAACGGTACCGGTGATGTCGGTGCCGATCAGGTTGCCTTCGACGAGGTTGCCCGTGGAACTCGTGCCGATCAAGTCCAGCGCGTCGCTGCTCGAGCCGCCGAGCACGTTGGCGGCTCCGGCGGTCGTCCCGCCGATCGTGTTGTCCGGACCGTCGACCTCGATGCCGGCACCTCCCGTTGTCAACTTGACCGTACCGGTGATATCCAGACCGCTGATGTTGCCCTCGACCAGGTTGTCCTGGGCCCCGTGCTCAAGCCAGATGCCGGTGTTGGTCAGAATGTTTCCCGCGCCCGCGACGGCGCCGCCGATGGTGTTGCCCGAATCGATCAAGTCCGCGGCGGTCGTGCCGATGACGATGCCTTGCGTCTGACCCACCACGGCCGTTCCGGTCGGGTTGGAATCGATCAAGTTGCCTTCGACCAAGGTGTCGCTGGTGAGGAACATCGCATACGCGGTGGGATTTCCTACAATGACGTTGGCGGCGGCTGAGACGGTGCCGCCGATCGTGTTCCCCTCCGCGGCGTTCAGCTCCCAAATGTCGAAGTTGTAGTTGGCCACGACGGCCGTGTCGGCGACGTTTGAGCCGACGTAGTTGCCCTCGATCAGGTTGGCGGTGGCTCCCGAATAATCGAGGCTGATCCCCTCACTCCCCGCCCCGGAGATCACGTTGCGAGCCGCGCCGATCGTGCCGCCGATCGTGTTGCCCGCCGATTCGATCTGGAGGTCCACCGGGGTTGCCGAAGAAAGCGAAGTGGTGCCCGCAAGGTCGAGGCCGACAACGTTGCCTTCGACGACGTCGTCGGTCGCACCCGAGCCGTTGATCAGGATGTTTACATCGGCGTTCGCAGAAATCACGTTGAGCGAGCCGGCCGCGGTGCCGCCGATGGTGTTGCCGACGCTCAGCACCTCGATGCCGAAGCCGTCGTTGGGAAGGGCGTTTTCCCCGGTCACATCCGTGCCGATCAGATTGCCGAGCACCACGTTGTCGTCGGCGTTTACCTGGATCTGGACCCCATCACTCGTGTTGCCCGAGATCACGTTGCCGGCGCCGGTTCCGGCCGTGGCGGTTACGCCGCCGATCGTGTCGCTTCCGGAGTACGACCCGATCACGACGCCGTTGTAGTTGGGAAGGGCCACGGTTCCGGTGATATCCGTGCCGATCACATTGCCCACGACCAGATCGCCGCTGCTGTAGAACTCGACGCCGGCATTCGTGTTGCCCGAGATCACGTTGCCGGCGCCCGTGGCCGTGCCGCCGATCGTGTTTGACGCCGTGCTGGCGCTATAAAGCTCGACGCCGTAGGCATTGGGTATGGCGACCGTGCCGTTTGCGTCGGTACCGATCAGGTTGCCCTCGACGAGGTTGTCGCCTGGGGCATTGATCGTGTCGATCTCGATGCCGATGTCATTGCCCGAGATGAGATTGCCCGCGCCGGAGGCGGTGCCGCCGATCGTGTTGGTGTCGGACTGAACGAACACGCCGCTTTCGTAGTTACCAGCGCCACCGTTCCCGCGCTATCGGTGCCGATCTTGTTGCCTTCGACGAGGCTGCCGCCGGCCTCAAGACTCACGCCGTCAGTCTCGCTCGCGGAGATCACATTGCCAGCGCCTGCGACCGTGCCCCCGATCGTGAGGCCCGTCGCGCCGGCCATTGCGAGAACGCCATAGTCATTCGCCAGGCCCGCCGCGCCGCTCTCGGTCGTTCCGATCAGGTTGCCCTCGATCAGCTCATTCGTTCCGGTGACAACGATTCCCCCGCCAGAAGTATTGCCCGAGATCACGTTCAGGGCGCCTGCTGACGTGCCGCCGACGGTGTCACTCGAGCCGCCGAGATCCACACCGTCGCCGTCGCCGTTGGTAAGGGCGATCGTGCCGCTTGAGTCCGTGCCGATCAGATTTCCCGCGATCAGGTCCGATTGATCGCTCTCCTCGATCCCACCATAGTCGTTGCCTGAAATGAGGTTGCCCGCGCCCAAGGCCGTGCCACCGATGGTGTTTTGCGATGCGCTCGAGAAGGACACTCCGTAAAAGTTACCGACGGCCGCGCTGCCGGCCGCATTGGTGCCGATCAGGTTCCCCAGGACGACGTTGCCGGTGGCACCGGGGCCGCTCAAATCCACGCCGTCACTCGTGTTCCCGGAGATGAGATTGCCCACGCCCGTGGCCGTGCCGCCGATCGTGTTGTCCGTGCCGCCTGAGAAGATGTCGACGCCCGAGCCGCCGTTGGCGACCGCGGCCCCGCCGAGGATGCCGGTGCCGATGTAGTTTCCCAGGACGACGTTGTCCGAGGCTCCGGTGCCGCCGATATCGATGCCGTCGAGCGTGTTCCCCGAGACGATGTTGCGCACCACCGGTGGCTGTGCCGCCGATCGTGTTGTAAGTCGGGCCTTGATAGATATCGACGCCGACGACCGTGTTCGGAACCGCCGCGTGGCCGGACAAGTTGGTGCCGATCAGGTTGCCTTCGACCAGATTGCCGGTGGTGTTCAAGTCATCGATGGCAATGCCGTCTCCGGTGTTGCCCGAGATCAGGTTGCCGGCGCCCGTAACGCTGCCGCCGATCGTGTCTCCCGAAGCTCCGCCGTCCACGATGATGCCGGCTTCGGTGTTGCCCAGGGCCGCGGTGCCGGCGTCGTTCGTTCCGATCAAGTTCCCCTCGACCAGCGTGTCGTCGATTCCGTCAATGGAAATACCGACCACGTTGGCGGAGATCAGGTTGCCGAAGCCGGAAGCCGTTCCGCCAATCGTGTTGCTGGCCCAGTTGACGTCAATGCCATCGCCCGAGCCGTTGCCAATTGCTACCGTGCCGGCTGGGTTGGTGCCGATAAAGTTGCCCACCACCAGGTCGGAAGGCTCTTCGAGATTGATGCCGCCGTCGTTGCCCGAGATCACGTTGCCCGCGCCGGAGGCCGTGCCGCCCAATGTGTTGCCGTAGCTGCCGTACACGAAGATGCCGTAAGAGGAATTCCCGACGGCCGCGGTGCCGGCTGCGTTCAAGCCGATCCAGTTTCCAACGATCGTGTTGTACGAGCTTCCCGGGCCGTAAATCTCGATTCCGTAATTGCTATTGCCCGAGATCACGTTGCTATGCGAGCCGCTGACGATGTTGCCCACCAGGTTGTACGACGCGCCGCCGTCGATCATCACGCCCGCCCCGGCGTTGGCAATCGCGGCGGTGCCGGCGGCGTTCAAGCCGATCACGTTCTCCACGACCACGTTGTGCACGGCGGTTACGCCGCTGATCTCGATGCCGTCACCCGGGTTGCCGGAGATCACGTTTGCGGCGCCCGCGGCTGTGCCGCCGACGGTGATCTGCGACGCCGAATTGATCAAGACTCCGTCATCGCCGCCGCCTATGCCGGCCGTGCCGGCTTCGTTGATGCCGATATAGTTGCCGGCCACGCGGTCGGAAGAGTCGCCATCGATCTCGATATTATTGGAAGCATTCCCGGCGATGACGTTGCCCGAGCCCGCGGCCGTGCCGCCGATCGTGTTTTCCTTTCCGTCCACGCTCTGAATGCCATCGCCGCCATTAGCAATGGCGGCCGTGCCGGCTGCGTTCAAGCCGACGATATTCGCCGACACGACATCCAGAACGCCTCCGGTGATCAAGATGCCGCCCGATGTATTTCCGGAGACGACGTTGCCTCCGTCGGGGCCGCCGATCATGTTCGAGCCGGTGCTAGAGCTGAAATAAGAGGTCGTGTGGCCGCCGTGGCTGGTCGTCGCCGGCTTGTGATAGAGGGCTGATATGCCCCAGCCGGCGTTCGGGACTGCCGCCGTTCCGGCAGCATTCAAGCCGATCGTATTGCCCTGGATGAAATCCGCGTAAGGATCAAGGGCCTTGATGCCATCCCCCGCGTTGCCCGAGATGATGTTGCCGGCACCCGCGGCCGTGCCTCCGATGGTGTTGCTCCATTCCAGGTGCTTGAGCAACACTCCGGCGACGCCCTCATTCGGTAGCGCAGGCGCCGCTCGAGCTGATGCCGATCTTGTTCCCAGCGACAACGTTGTCGATCGTGCCGTAGCCGCCGATCTGGACGCCGACCCCGGTGTTCCCGGAAATCAGATTGGCGTCCGCCGGTGAGGTGCCGCCGATCGTGTTGCCGGTCGCGCTGCCGCCGATCGCCACGCCGATGCCGTTGGGTAGCGCCGCGGTACCCGCGCTATTGGTGCCGATCAGGTCGCCCAGGACCACGTTGTCCGAGGTTCCCGGATTGAGGATCCAGATTCCGAAGCTCGTGTTGCCGGAGATGATATTGCCGGGGCCGATCGTGTTGGACTCAGGGCCGCTGGTCGCATCGCCAAAGAAGAACACGCCGATCTTGTCGCCCAACCCGGTGTCGTTCGTGGAATCGGTGCCGATGTAGTTAAACTCGACGACGTTATCCGCCGTGCCGCTGTCGCCGATGTCGATCCCACTCGAGCTGTTGCCCGCGATGATATTCGCCTGCGCCAGTGAGCTGCCGCCGATCGTGTTGTCGATCGCGCCGGTCTGGAGGTTGATGCCTGAGCTGTTCGGAATCGCGGTGAGCGTGCCGGCAATCGAGACCACACCGACGAGATTCTGGACCACCGTGTTATCGGACGTGCCGGAGCCTTCGACTGCGATACCAACCTGGGTATTGCCCGCGGCCTCGTTACTCTTGACCGTGTTGCTGCTGGCCCCGTTGTCAATCGAGATCCCGTCAATTGCGTTGCCCACTGCCGCTGTGCCGGCGGCGTTCAGTCCGGCAAGATTGCTGTAGACGACGTTGTCGGTCGTCCCGCTTCCCATCATCTCGATCCCATTTGACAAATTGCCCGAAACGACGTTACCGAACGACGCGGCGTTGCCGCCGACGGTATTGCTCGAGGCGCCCGAATCGATGAGGATGCCGAAGGCCGTGTTGCCCAGGGCGACAGTTCCCGCGGCGTTTGTTCCGACCAGGTTTCCCGCGATCAAGTTTCCGTTGCTGCCGGCCCCGGAAATGTGGATGCCGTCCCCAGAGTTTCCGGAGACGACGTTGCCCGCACCGGCGATGCTGCCACCGATCGTGTTGCTCGTCGCCCCGGAGTTGATGATCACGCCGGCGCCGGAGTTGGCGAGCGCGCCAGCGCCCGCCACGCCCGTGCCGATGTAGTTTCCCAGCAAGAGGTTTCCGCTTGTGCCGGTGCCACTGATCGAGACACCGGCGCTCGCGTTGGCGGAGATGATGTTGCGCGTGTTAGTCGTGGTGCCGCCGATCGTGTTGTTCGACGAGCCACCATAGATCGCCACACCCGGGCCGGTGTTTCCCAGAGCGATTGTTCCCGTCGGGTCGGTGCCGATCAGGTTTCCCTGGACAAGATTGGCATCGCTCCCGCTGCTCGTGTCGAACGGCACGATGGCAATGCCGGCTTCGAGGTTGCCGGAAGCCACGTTGGCAATCGCGGAGTTCCCTGACGCGCTGTCGGCAAAGGCGACGCCGACCAGGTTGGTGATCGTCCCGGTGCCGGCGGCGTTCAATCCAATCCAGTTGCCCTCCACCACATTTCCGGTCGTGCCCGCATACTGAAAGGCGACGCCCGCGAGCAGATTGCCCGAAATCAGGTTGCGATCGCCAGCCGCGGGGCCACCGATCGTGTTGCTCTGCGGACCAGATTGTAAAAGGACGCCGCAGTTGTCGTTGGCGACGGCGGCGCTGCCCGCGGCGTTGGTGCCGATGTAGTTGCCGATGACGAGGTTAAAATTCGTACCGGAGTCCGCGATGATCACGCCGCGCGAGAAGCCGTCGTCGGCATTGCCGGACAATACGTTCCGCAAACCGGCGACCGTTCCTCCAATCGTGTTGCTGCTGGCGCCAAGGTCGATACCGACGCCCGCGTTCTGATTCGCAATCGCGACAGTACCCGTGACGTCCAGTCCGGCCAGGTTGCCCCAGACCACGTTGCCGGTCGCGCCCGCCCCGGTGATCTCGACGCCGTCGTTGACGTTGCCGGAGAGCAAATTGCCGGGGCCGGTGCCGGGTGTGGCCGTGAAACCGCCGATCGTGTTGCCCGAAGACCCGGCCTCTATCTCGATTCCATCGTTACCGTTGGCCAGCGCCGCCGTGCCGGCGGCGTTCGTGCCGATGTAGCACGACTGAACACTGTCGGTGCTGCTCTGGATCACGATTCCGTCGCCGGAGAACCCGCTCACGATGAGTGCGCGGACGGTGCTGACGCTCGAGCCGGTCGCGAGGACCAGGCCGTTTGCGCCGCGCCGGCACTGGCGCCGTCGATCTCGATCAAAGGCGGTCCCATCCAGTCCGGCTGGCTCGCTCCGTCGATCAAGACGGACTCAGTGAGGCTCGGCAAGGGAGACAGCGGCGTGATGGTTGCCGGGCCGCCGCCGCCGATATTGAAGTCGATCGTGTTGTCGGTTCCGCTGTTGACGTTGTCGATCGCGTCCCGCAACGTGCCGGGCCCGGAGTCGCCCGTGCTGGTGACAATATACGTCGACGGCATCATCCGCTTTTCCAGCCCGTGAAACTCCGGCTGGAACGGCTCGACCTTCTTTCGCCGCTTTCGCATCGCGAACGGCCAGCGGCTCGCCTTCCGTTGCTTGTGTTTCCCGTGACCATAGCCGCCCGCGCTCGGTTCATGAGCTGTCGACATCGCTCGGCCCTTTTCGGCGAAGAAGATGATACGTTCTGGGTGTATGCCTCAACCAAGCACCGGCGGTCGCCTCGCGGAACCGACCGGGAACTGCTTCGTACCGATTCAGGATTTCGTCGTTGATGAGAATGCTGAACGTTCAGAAGACGACTACGACTCTATGGGCCGGACATGCCCATTCTCCGGGGTCGTTCGCTTCGGCTCACAACGATCCCCCTATCACAAGGCTCCATCTGCGGAAAAATGTGACGCGCACCGCTAAAAAAATCAGCGCATCGACACGCCTGCCTCATCGATTCCCTCGCGACTCTCTCTCTCTCGACTCGTCGCCGGCGCTCATTTTATCTTGCCAGAACCTTCGACTCAGTGGCCTTTTAGGGGCAACTCTCTTCAGCGAATGAGTAAGACGGCACCGCACGGCCCGCGACACACAACGCGCAAGAACCCTGACCCCACGACGGATCGCGAAGGTAGTATAATGACCGGCTCACCTGATTCACCACTACCTGATCGCGGCCACCACACGAACCCGGACAGATGAGGTTTTTTTTCAACCTGTTCTCCGAGGATTCGATCGTCAAAGAGCATAGTGGAGCGAGCATGGATTGACGTCTATACGCACTTCCATCATAGTTTGGCGATGTTACGCTCTTTAGAAGGCGAATGCGCAGCCGCGCCACGACGGCTTCTATTATGTATTTCGGCGCACGAACGCCAATCTATCTCAGATTCTGCGCGGTCGCGGTGATTTCCGGGTTTGGCGGCGTCGATCGTCGGGGCGAGATCGCGGCTTGTTCGATATTGTAGGGAGCTCTCTGGTGGCGGACCTTTGTTTCGTGACCACGTGTATGGGAAGGCTGGGCGCTTTGCGGCAGTCGCTTCCGGCGATGCTCTCACAGCGCGGGTCGTGCATCGTGGTCGACTATTCCTGCCCGGAACACGGCGGCGACTGGGCCGAGGCAAGCCACCCAAAGGCGCGGGTGATTCGGGTACCAGGTCAGGCCAGGTTCAACGCGTCTGCGGCGCGGAATGCCGGAGCGCGTCATGCCGATGCGCCCTGGATCTGCTTTGTCGATTCCGACGTCGTGCTGGCACCGGAGTTTTCCGACGTGGTGGCGCCGGAGCTCTACCCGGGGGGCTATTACCGCCCGTTCTCGAAGGACCGGGGCCTTGGAGGCACGTTCGTCTGTTCGCGGGCCGATTTTGAGCGCGTGGGGGGCTACGACGAGGTCTATCCGTGCTGGGGCGAGGAGGACTACGACCTGTACGACGCACTGAAATTCGCGGGGCTGGAGTGTCGCGAGCTGCAGGAGGCGTTGCTCCGGCACCTCGCGCACGGCGACGCGGAACGGACGCGGCATTACGCGGTTTCCGACGTGGTTCTCGGCCATGCGATCAACCGGGTGTATCGCATCATCAAGTGGGACGTCGCCCGCTTGAACCGCGAGCTGCTCGATCTCCCGGGCCGCCACCGCCTGTACGACAAGATTTCCAAAGTCTTCGCCGACTCGATCGAGAGCGGCCGGCCGGGTGATTGGACGGTGAACCTGCCGGTCGGACTCGTGCCAGGAGACAGGTCGCTCTCCAGACAGCTCACCTACCGTCTCACGCCGGAGTGAGATCTCGCCGGCGATGAAGGTTGTCGAGGAACCCCGTCCCGAAATGTTCGATCTCGAGAAAGCCCGCGCTCTCCTGGGCGGCCTTGTAAACGCGAAACGTGCGCATCACGCCCAACGTCGCGGCGCTCTCAAGCGGGCCGATGAAGCTGGTATCGCGGTCAAGGAAGTAGGGCTGGCGCGTCCATGCCTCCATCTGTCTGGCATTCAGGAAGAAGCAGCCGGCGTGGGGGTTCTTCGCCCTCTGGAACGTGACGCTGGTGCCGAGCAGGCTGCCGGTCGCAGACGGATTGACACGCACATCCTGAAAGGGGGTCGTCACTTCGTCGAGAAGGTCGCCGTCGATATACGCCTTGTGCACCAAGCCCAGCAGCGGCCCAACCTCGTAGCGGTTGGGTTGGAGCAGCACGTCGTCGCCGAGCTGATTCGTGAACCACGTCATTTTCACGAAGAACCAGGGATCGCGTGCGATCAGGTCGTCTTCCAGATAGACGTAGTAGTCGTACTTGCCGAGCCCGCCGCGCAAAATCGCGTGGCATTCAAAGCCCAGGAGAGCAGGGGGGCAACCCATTGCGTGCCGCTGGTAGGAACCGGGCGGGAGCGGCACGCGGTCCAGGAGATGGTCTTCGCCCGTGGTGCAGATGACAACATCGATGTGGCCGCTGGTGCGCGCATTCGCCGGCTGGGCCACCCGGGTCGCTTGGTCGATCACGTGTTGAGCCGGGCCATAAAGCTGGTGCATCGCGGCGATGCAAGCCCTGACGGCCGCAACGCGCGACTCGGCGTGTGCCCCGATCGACCCGTGCCGCCGCCCGTCCGGCGACGCGGTTCGGGCGATGTTGTAAAAGTGGGGGATTGCGACCAAAATGCGCATGGAAAGTGGGCTTTCTCCGGTCTGGCGCGATCTTCGAGTATGGCGCGGCAGCTCACAACCCCTCAAGGGCAGTCCGGATCGCGCCCGCCGTTTTTTCCCGATCGCACAGAGCGCGGAACTGGTCGCGATCGAGCAAGGTCTTCACCCGGCACTGGATCGTCACGGGGCGCGCCAGGGGATACTTCGCCTCGTCCCAGACGATCTCGGGATGGACCGGTCGACCCATACCGTCGCGCACAGCGACTGTCGGACGCTCGACGAATCTGGCCTTCAGCGTTCGCTGCTCGAAGCCGAGCGTCGCCAGGACATGAAACTCCTTCCGGTCAATGTCATAGAACAGCGGGACCATCATCCGAATGTCTTCGTTGAGATCCGGATCGCCGCGATGGTGCGCGATAAAGGATCGCGTCGCTGCCTTGGCTGTCGTGATCCATCGGTTGTCGTCGGCCTTCAGATCGCGGCCGATGCCGAGCTCGTCCTGCACGACCGCCGCAGCGCCGGCGAATAACTGTTCCATCAGGAGCATTTCGTCGAGCAACGGTCTGTCCGTCTCCCCTTTCGAGGTCATCCGTCTTCGTGAAAGCAGCACATCCTCTCCGAGAATCGCCACGAGCCTCTCCCGGACGAAACGGTAGGATAGAGCGCGCCGGCGATAGTACTCGGCGAGCGGCTCCGCGCTCAGCCAGGGCGAGATGACCAGCGGACATCCGCCCGCGTAAAGGGCTTCGAGCTGTTTGACGTGGCTCTCCCGCGCTGAGGCAAGGAGAGATCGGAACAACTGACGGAGATCCGCTCGGTAACTTTCCGCAAGCTCGAGCTTTGGGGCCTCGGGAGCCTCATCGGGCAAGAGGAGTGGCTCGAGCGAGTAAACAACATGGTCGTACCATCCGCTCGCGCTCGTGGGCGCCAGGCTCAGTCGCCCGTCGTTGATTCGCGCGACCAACTCGCCGATCAGATCAAAGCCCGGTGGCACCGAGTTGGGTCCGACCAGCCGTTTGAGCAGACGTCCCTCCAATGAGTCAGAAGGTGGAAAGAGGGAGGCCCGCCCGCCTGATCGCGACAGAACGCTCGTTCCGACCAGCGGGTTGGCGATGCTCGCAAGCGCGATGTGCGTCTCGTAGGCCGAGCGCATGGTTTCGTCGGCTTCCAGGACGGCCGCCATTGTGGATGCCACATCCTCCGCGAGCGCTTCCTGAAGCGCCTTGGCTTGCCGGTAAAGCCCGGCTAGCCGTGCGCTCCACGAATAAACTCCGAGCGGAACATCAAGCTCCTGTCGCTTGCGGAACTCGCTGAGCCAGCGGCTGCGGCGAAGCCGTAGCTCTGGCGGCTGCTCGGTTGTGTTCGTCGAGTCTTCGGTTCCGGCGAGCGCGCGAGCCGCCATGAGCAGGCCGATCGCCTCCGCTTGCGCTTTGTCCCCAGGCGATCGATCCCATCCGTCTCGGAGTCGGACCAGCAATTCCTGGATCAGGCCAGAGCGGCCCATGACGTTCATCGTCCCGTCGTCGAGTAACAGGTCCAGTGTCGCCACGATGCTGTCATCGACCGATTTCGCTTTTTGAGCGAGCACCGCCGCCGACACGAATGGACCTTCATCCGGGAGCGAAGACAGGCTCGGGAATAGCGGCGCTTCAAATCGTTCGTGAACGTTGTAGTCGAGCAAGCGAATGCCGCCGGTTTCAGTGCCAAGACGCAACGGCAGGTGGCGAATTTCTGACCACGAGGGGGTCTCGTCCATCTCGAGGCGCAGAACCTGCGGCGACGGATCGACGTAAACCTGAAGATCGCTCCACTGGAAGAATCTGATCGACATGGCTTCGCTCGCGGCAACGGTTCGCGGAAACGACCAGCACGGGCGCAATGCGCACCAATGTGGCTTCGGGTCACGAAATCACGTATGCTGGCCAACGTTGATTATCCCCGAAAGCTGAGGCCCGACGGAAGATGCACGTCCTGTTCGTCCACCAGAACTTCCCTGCCCAGTTCGGGCACATCGCCCGCCACTTGATCCGCACCCGCGGGTGGACTTGCACCTTCGTCTCGAAGACGCCCCCCGGCCGCGTCGACGGCATCGAGAAAATCGCATACACGACCAGAGGCGGGGCACGCGAGACGACGCATTACTGCAGCCGGACGTTTGAGAACACCGTCTGGCACGCCCACGGCGTTTACGAAGCCTGCAAGGCGCGGCCCGATCTGCGCCCCGACCTGATCGTCGGCCACAGCGGCTTCGGGTCGACCGTCTACTTGCCCGAGCTTTACCCCGACGTCCCGATCATCAATTACTTCGAGTTCTATTATCATCCGCACCACTCGGACATGGATTTCCGGCCCGAGTTTCCGCCGTCGGAGCTGGATTTTCTCCGCGCGCGGTCGCGCAACGCGATGCTCTTGCTCGACCTCGAGACGTGCCGCCGTGGGTATAGCCCGACCCGCTTTCAGCGGACGCGGTTTCCGGAGATCTTTCAGCCCAAGATCGACGTCATTTTCGACGGAATCGAAACCGACCTCTTCCGGCGCCGGCAGGGCGTGCCGCGCCGCATTGGCGACCGCACGATCCCGCCCTCAACCCGAGTTGTGACTTATGTCAGCCGCGGGTTCGAGGCGATGCGCGGCTTCGATATCTTCATGCGAGTCGCCAGGCGAATCTACGAGCAGTTTCCCGACGTCGTCTTCGCCGTGGTGGGCAGCGACCGGATCTGCTATGGCGGCGACGAGAAGCACATCGAGCACAAGACGTTCCGCGAGCACGTCATGGCGCAAGCCGCGTTCGACCGCGACAAGTTCATCTTCACGGGGCTGCTCGATGTCTCGAAGCTCGTGGACCTGTGGAGCTTCTCCGACTTGCATCTCTATTTCACCGTCCCGTTCGTCTTGAGCTGGTCGATGGTGGACGCACTCGCCTGCGGCTGCACGGTGCTGGCCTCGGATACCGAGCCGGTGCGCGAGATGATCGACAATGGCTCCAACGGGTTGCTTTGCGGGTTCTATGACGTCGAGGGTTTCGCGGCCAAAGCCGTCGAGGTGCTGCGCGATCCCGGTGCGTTCCGCCACATCGGCGAGGCGGCCATGGCGCGAGTGCGGGAAGCCTACGCGATCGACGTGATTCTGCCCCGGCTGGCGGGGCTCTTCGAGCAAACAGCGCAGGGGGCTTGACATCGCTAGGTCGATGCCCGATCCTATTCGCTTGTGGGATGCTGGTGATCGGCGATCCTGCGTGTCGGCTATGAGGGCTCCGCCGTGTGGTTTGCACGAGTGGGGCTTTTTTTTCGCCTTGTTCGCTCCCCTGCGAGAAGCGATCAGATGTTTGCGTCAGTCATACTGTACTACTACATTATGAAGGCAGTCTTCTTGTTCAGCCTGGTTCGAAATCCTCGTCAAGTTTGACACGATGAAGGATCACTGGCTGTTTCTGGGTGTTCTGTACACTGCGGGTATCGCATTCCTGAGCTATGTGTTTCTCATGGCCCCGCAGGACGTTCCTGACTGGCGAAGCTGGCAGATCTGGCTCGCCAAGTTTTTCGCCTTGTCGACGCTTTACTTCTGGCTCCTGGCGAAGTTTGATGAGGGCGTGATTTTCTGGACTGTTCTGCTCTCGGGGATGTTGCTGGTCTGGTTTTGAATCGAGCGCAATGAGCCACCAGGCGCGGCGCCACAGCGGCGTGACCGGTTTCAGGTCGTGACGAAGGGAAGGGCCCGATGGGCGTGGTGTTTTTCTGCCAGAGCTGCGGATCGCGATTTGAGGTCGATGCCCGATTGGCGGGAAAGAAGGGCCGCTGCAAGCACTGCGGGCAGTACACGACGGTCCCCAAGGCAGAGCACCTCACCTCGATGAACATGCCCGCCCTGGCGATGGCCGGCGCGGGGGCTGCTGTTGCGAGCGCGGTCGCCATTCCCAGGCAGGGCGCGCGTGCCGCGGCTTCTCCCGGCTCTGCCCGGCCCGGTCCGCGCCCCAAGTCGGTGAACGACTGGGTCAACGCGAGCATGAGCAAGATCGGCTTGGCGCCGCTCTCGATGCCGGCCATTCCGAAAAAAGCCTTCTTGCCTTCGGCGCTCGATGACGCGGCGGACTCAAAGCCTTACCAGCTCGAAAAGGCGGACCGACGCGATGCCCGAGCCAAGGGAGGCGGGCCTCCCAATGTCGTGCTCGCCGCCTGGCGGCATGAAGTCGGCGTCGTTCAGAAGATCCTGCGCTGGCTCAATGAAAGCGCTTACATCGTCTCGGTTCCGTTCATCATCATTCTGCTTTTCGGAATCGCGGTGAAGGCCAATTCAATCGCGATTTTTGGCGCCGCGTTCGTGGTGCTGCTGAATATCGGACGGATCATCGCCGGTGCCGCCAACCTGGCGGTCATTCCTTTGCGCGACGGGTTCAACCTGAGAAAGTACAAGAAACCGCTGCGCCGGGTCATCGAGCCGGTCGTCTGGATTGCCGCCGTGGTGCTCGCATTCACGTTCGTCCCCTGGCTCGCCAGCGGCAAGGCGAGTACCGGCTCGATCTCGGAGCGGCTTCGAGCAACGGCGGAGAAGCTTGAGAAAGACATCAAGGGCGAGGTCAACAAGGTGACGGACAGGGCGAAGGACTTGAACCTCGAAAAGCTGGGCTCGCAGGCGCAGGAAAAGCTCAAGGGTGCGGTTGATCAGGCCAAGAACATCGATTTGAACAAGCTCGCGGCGCAAGCCGAAGAGAAGGTGAAGGGACTCGGTGGCTCAACTGCTGACCCGCAGGCCAAGCCAAAACCGGAGGGCGCCGGAGCAGCCGCGCCAGAAGGCTCCCAGGTGCGCGACCTGCTCAAAGACGTCCAGCGCGGCCGTGAGGCGCTCAAAGAGTTGCAAAAGGATCAGTGAGTGAGTAAGTTGCCGGCTGACACGGCTTACGTAGGCCATTTTATCATTTTAGACCTTGAGATTGCTTCATGTCCACTCCCACCGCCGAAGACCAGGTCGACGCCGAGGTGATCGATCTCGAGCCCACGGCGCACATCACGGCTGAGCCCTGGGCGAGCAGGGCCGCATCGTCCAGCTTCGCGCAAGATCCCGTAATGGCCGCGGCCGAGCCAGGCCAGGCCAGCCTTGCGGGAGAAATCTCGGCGCTCTTGCGCCCAGGCTGGCCGCGGCTTCGCTCTTGCTCGCCATCGCCTACTTCGTCTTGCTGACATGGCATGTCTTCGCCGGGGCAGGGCACGACCCGCTCAACTGGGTGATCCTGATCGCGCGCTTCGTCCTGCCGGCGACGGTCGCCGGCTTGATCCTGAGCCCCATCGACTTCTCGACTGCGGGGCTGCGCCGACTCGAATACCTGCTCTTCGGTGGTCTGACGGTGCTGCTCGTGGTTGCGCAGTACAACATCAACCTTTCGCTCATGCAGCGCGATGAATATCCGGCGATGGTGGCGTTCGTCAAGAACGGTGTCATTCAGATGGTCGTCATGATGTTCCTTTATGGAACGTTCATTCCCAACCGCCCCAGCAGGGTGGCCTGGGTAGTGCTGGCCATGGCGCTTGCGCCCTTGTTCACGCTCGCCCTCTTGACCGAGCACCCCGACGCGGACGAGGCGATCCAGCATTTCAAGTCGGCAGAGCAGACCGGTACCAACGCCCTCTTTCTCTTCATCGCCGCCGGCATGTCCATCTATGGCTCGATGGTGCTCTCCGGCCTGCGGGCCGAGCTGCATGTCGCACGCAAGTTCGGTCAGTACCAGCTCATACGAAAGCTGGGCGAAGGGGGAATGGGCGATGTGTTCCTGGCCGAGCACAGTCTGCTCAAACGTCCTTGCGCGCTCAAGTTGATCAAGCCGGAGGCGGGGCACGATCCCGTCGCCATGGCGCGATTCGAGCGTGAGGTGCAGTCCGCCGCGCGGCTGGCTCACCCCAATACGATCGAAATCTTCGATTACGGCCTCACCGGCGACGGGACGTTCTATTATGTAATGGAATACCTTCAGGGCAAGAGCTTGGGCGACCTGGTGCGCAGCCACGGCCCGTTGCCTGCCGGACGCGTCATTTACTTGATGCGCCAGGTCTGCGCGGGGCTCGCCGAGGCGCACGGCATCGGACTGGTGCACCGTGATCTGAAGCCGCAAAATGTGTTCGTGGCGGTGCGCGGGGGAGAATCCGACGTGTCCAAGGTGCTCGACTTCGGACTGGTCAAGCTCACCAGCGACCCGGCCGCCGCCAATCTCACGAGCGATATGACGATCAGCGGCACGCCGATGTTCATGGCCCCCGAGCAAACGGTGGGCGATCGCTCGCTCGACGCCCGGGCCGATATCTACGCCTTGGGCGCCGTGATGTACCATGCGCTCACGGGGCAGCCTCCCTTTGTGGGCGAGAATGCGTTTGCCATCATGATGGCGCATTCGCGAGATCCGGTCGTGCCGCCGTCGCAGCTCAATCCGAGTGTGCCGGCGGATCTCGAGCAGGTAGCATTGCGCTGCCTGGCCAAGAAGCCCGAAGACCGCTATCCCACCGCCAAGGCGCTGGGCCAGGCCCTGGCGGCCTGCGCCGCCGCCAGCGAATGGGGAGCCAACCGCGCGGAGGCCTGGTGGTCGGCCGAGGGTTTGTTTGTACAGCCGGAGGATTCAGCGTCGGAACCGGCGCCTGGTTGAGGTGAAGCAGTGGGAATCGCACGATGATGGGGTAACGAGTCTCTTCCATTCGGCGTTCCTGCGCCTCCTTGAACGCCTTCAGAATCTCTCCGGACTGGAGACCAAAGCTTTGAGTGCCGCGAAGTCGCCCGGCGAAAGTGAGACTCCTGAATTACGAATCTGCCAAGCGGTCAGTTCACGACTCACGCCGTACCGGTTCGTGAGCTTCTCTAGGTGCGCATGAATGTCGGAGTCGGCCGAAAGTCCGCCCGCCGCAAGGGCTCGCGGCAGCAGTAACTCGGCCGCGAACGCATCCGCTCGCTGTTCGACCCACCTGGGTGCGTTCCCGTTGACGACGTCCGCGAGTGGTAGCCCTCCGTCCCTGTCGATCAGGAGGTGGCAGAGTTCGTGTGCGAGGGTGGACCGCCGCGCGCCTTCAACCTTGACGTGTTTTTCGTTCTGATTGATCCAGACGCACGGCCCGTGGCGGGGTCCCCAGCACGCGACCGCATCAAGCAGGTTGTTCTGTAAGTCGACCTCTGCAACGTAAACACCGAGATCCGAGAAGAGACCATCGACGTCTACGCGCCCGTTGGCATTGGCAATTCCAGGCTTATCGCGGAACCAGTGCGCCAATCGGTACCCTTGGTGAAATGCGGGCCTCGTATCCGCATCATCTTGAAGCAATTCACGCGCCTCAGCCGAAAGGTCATTCAGCTTCGGTGTATCAACGTGCCCCAACGCCTTCAAAAGACCGAAGATGGCTATCAACTGCTGAACGCCGAGGAAGCCTCTGGTTAGGCCTGCAACTGCAAGAAGCTCCGTCATGTGGAACCTGTCTCCTTCGATCTCGAACGCCTGCCAGAGATCGTCGGTCCCCACAGCCGACTTTAATTCGTCCTCTGACCATTTGGTTGCGATTTCGGCCAGCGACCAAGGGTCCAAAGATAAGCGATCATCCCAGCCTCGAACAGCCGCCTTCGAGCGTTGGTCTGCCAGATCGGCCACTCTCGCTCGAATCGTTTCGCCAAATTGTTCGAGTGTGGCGATCGTCTCTTCAAGTGGTCTTCTAATCGTGATCTTGCGGGAACCGATCGTCATCATCTCGCCTTCAGCGACTAGCCAAACCGAAGGTGCGTACAACCCGTGGACTCCGCGGGCCAGGTCGTGGGTTTCTTCGAATGCGAAGAGCTCCTCCTCTTCCGCTTGGCCAATATCCTCGGGAACGGCTTGCCACCGGGCCTCCGCCTCGTCGCGAAGTTTGGCAGGCCAAATCGGCCGGAGTCCTAATGGGTATCCGGATTCGTTGAGAAGATAGGGCCATGCATTCGAGAGAAATTCGAGCAGTTCGATCCAGCTCCAAACGACTGCAGTCTCGTCGCCGGCAGCGTCCACGGCTCCCCAAACGAGGTTCTCGCGAATCCACAGCAGCAGCTCACCATAAGTGGCACTTTCCGCGCCTCCCACCCCGACCGCCTCTCGGGCCACCGGATTTCGAATCGCATCCCTGACGGATTGCCGACAGAAACTACCCTTTCAGCCATTTTTCAATCTCCTCACGACAACCTCGCTCCTCCGCCAGTGCCAATAGTCGCTTCTTCAGTTCCCTTGGCAGTTCAGCCACGCGATCTTGCAGTTCCGGAAAGCCATGATAGGAGGTGCCAGGGATCGTGGGCGTTGCGCGATAGACCACGCAGTCGATGATGTTGTAGATGCGTTCCGGATGCGAGTGTTTCCATCTCTTCGGGCGATATTCCACTCCGTTGTTGATTAGTTCCTCACAAGTCTCGTTCGTCAGATTGTGCGGGCATTTGCTCACTACTGTATTTGCTACGGTGACATAGCCCGGAAAATTGTTGACTCATCCCTTTTTGTGCTTCCGCTGGGGATCGGGCTGATAAACCCAAGTCATACCCGCAGTCCTCGTTGGCGATGATGCGATGCGCCTCTTGAGCCGAGGCACCAAATCGGCGACCATGATTATGGAAAAGCTGTCCTAGAGTTGGAAAGATTGCCGGATCCGCACTCCTAAAACCCCTCCTGGCAGTGCGCACAATAGTAATTCCCACGAAACCCGGGGTAAATGCCATAATGTCTGATCCATCACCGTAGATTGATATTTCTTGATCGCTTGCTTTGATTCCTTGGCGGCCTGAAGATCTTTCTTTTCATCGCGCTGCCCACTCTCCGGAGAAAACTTCGATGCCAGCTCAACCCGCCAGCCGAAAGGTTGCCGCACTGGCCCTCGTGATGATTGCGGCGTGCATCGCCTGTTCGAGTGGATGGGCGGTTCGGCCCGCCCGGTCCGCCTCCGGCTCCGGGCCGCAATCGCCGGGGAAAGAGCCGCAAACGCCCGCCAAGACAACGCCGGAGACTGCCCCCGCGCCCCAGTCCGCCGAAGCAAAGGAGATCCGGGCGTTTGATGAGCTTTATGTGAGGGATTACAACAGCGCGAATACCAAGGCCTTGGTTGCTCGGTTCACCGAGGATGCCGAAGTGACCGAGGAGGATGGGCTTTTCTACCAGGGCCGGACGCTGATCGAAGAGCAGCTTGAAGAAACCTTCGCCGCGAGCCCGGGCACAAGATGGCCATCGAGGTCGAATCGATCCGGCTGCTCAGCCCGGATGTCGCCAAGGAGGAGGGCCGCACGATCGTCACGCCTGCCAAGGGCGGCCCGGCGACCCAGCGGCGGTATACCGCGCTGCTCGTCAAACGGGATGGGAACTGGCTCCTCTCCAGCGTGCGCGAGGAATCCGATCCGGCAGTCAGCCCACACGATCGGCTCCAGGTACTGGCGTGGATGCTCGGAGATTGGCTTGACGAGGGGGCCGATTCGGTCATTCGCGTGAACTGCCACTGGTCGGAAGACGGCAATTTCCTGTTGCGCACGTTCACGGTGAAGCAACAGGGGAAGGACGTGATGACGGTCAGCCAGCGCATCGGCTGGGACCCGGCCGCGCGGCAGATCCGCTCCTGGGAGTTCGATTCGCAAGGGGGCTTTGGCGAAGGGATCTGGGGCGGAGAGGGTGGTCGCTGGGTCATCAAGCACAAGGCCACTCGCCCCGACGGCACGACTGTCACGGCGACCAACACGATGGTCAGGGAAGGCTCGCATCTGGTCCGCTGGACCTCGACCGACCGCTTCATCGGGCACGAGCCCATTCCTGACGAGCTGACCTATGCGTTTGTCCGGGTTCCGGTAGCCCCAGGCGGACCTGCGAGCCCCCCGGCGGCCCCCGGCACCGGCGACCAGAATCAGAGGAGCCCACGATGATGATGCGCAAGATCTTGATGGTTGCGCTCGGTGCGACCTTGTCGATCGCCTTCTCATGCGGATCGCTTTCTGCGCACGGCGGCGGCGGTGGTTTCCACGGCGGCGGCGGCGGTGGTTTCCGCGGCGGCGGCGGCGGATTTGGCGGCGGCGGCTTCCGCGGCGGCGGATTTGGCGGCGGTGGCTTCCGCGGCGGATACGGCGGAGGTATGGGAGGCTTCCGCGGCGGTTATGGCGGCGGCTATGGAGGATATCACGGTGGCTATGGCGGCTACGGGGGCATGGCGCGTACGCCCACCTTCGGCAACTTTGGGCATTATGGCGGCAACTATGGCGGCGCGATCAATTACGGCTCCCGATCCGGCTCGTATACGACCAATCGCGGCACGAGCATAAACTATGGCGCCGCGGGCGTCGCCGGCCGAGGCCCGGCGGGGGGCGTCGCCGGCCGCGGGGTCGCGGGCGCGAGTGACCACGCCGGGCGGCCGATCATTCACGGACGTCGGCCGCGCCGGAGGGGCCATCGGCCCGGGCGGCAACGCGGTCGGCGGGCGATCGAACCTGGCGGTCGCTTCCGGATCGCGCGGCACGGCCGTTGCAGGGCATTCCGCTTGGGGTGCCACGGGGGGCAGACCTTATGGATTCAACGCCTACGGCGGGTATCACTCCGGCTGGGTTCACGGCTACTGGAACGGGCACAACAGCGCTGCCTGGGGCTGGCGCAACCCGTACTGGGGAGGCTGGGGTTGGGGAGGCGGCGGCTGGGGTTACGGTTGGGGCATGGGTCTGGGACTGGGATACGGGCTGGGATGGGGGCTCCCGATGTGGGGCTTCGGCTCGTCTCTCTACGGAATGGGCTACATGCCGTATAACAACGTCTACTATGTCGATAACTCGGTCGTGGCCGCGCCGTACGACTATTCGCAGCCGATCGACACAGTGACTGCGCCGGCGGACGCATCCGTGGCCGACCCGGCGATGGCGCTTTTTGACGCCGGCCGGCAATCCTTCCACGATGGGGAATATACCGCGGCTCTGCAAAAGACCGACGAAGCCTTGAAGACGCTGCCGAACGACACGACGCTGCACGAGTTTCGCGGACTGTGTCTCTTCGCGCTGGGCGCGTATGACGAGGCTGCATCCACGATTTACGCCGTGCTCTCGGTCGGCCCGGGCTGGGACTGGACAACCTTGATCAGCCTGTATCCGAATGTCGAAGTTTACACGACCCAGCTTCGAGCTCTCGAAGACTACACTCGCTCTCAGCCGCAGTCGGCGAGCGCCCGCTTTGTGCTGGCCTACCATTACTTGACGGAAGGCTTCAACGACGCGGCGGTGCGGATGCTCAAGCAGGTCGCTTCGCTCAAGCCGGCCGATGCGCTCACGGCCAAGCTGCTCAAGCAGCTCAGTCAGCCGGCCGAAACGCAGGCGCTCGCGCCGAGCCCGCCGCGGCTCCCTCCGTTGACGCCGACACGACGCCGCCTCAGGGCGCGACAATCGAAGGCACGTGGACCGCGCGTCCTGCCGAGGGGACGACCATCGTGCTTGCGATCAAGCCGGGCGAGAAGTTTGACTGGGACGTGACCCTGAAGGGCAAGAAGCAGCATTTCGCGGGTGTTTCCACGTATGGCAACGGCATCCTCACGCTCGCGCAGGACAAGGGAGGTCCCGTGCTGGTCGGTCGCGTGAGCTGGAAAGGCCCGAATGAGATGACGTTCCGGATCGTGGGTGATGGGCCGGATGAAGCGGGGCTGACGTTCACGAAGTGAGGCTGACGGGCGAAGGCATGAAGGATGGCGCGATCAAGGCGTAGGGTCATCCATGCGGTGGGTGGCAAGTTTGGTCTTCTCCTGGTCGCGTTGATCGCCCTGCTTCTGTCGACGCCTCTTTTAGCGGAGGGCTGGGTCTGGAATCTCGTGATCGGCCTGTTCGCGAGCGTCGTGCTGGTCGCGAGTCTCCAGGCGGCCCGGCCGGGGCCAGCATCGCTCTGGATCGGCATGTTCCTCGCCCTGCTCGATCTGGCGATGGGCCGGCTGGTGTTCGTTGAAGGCGGGCGCTGGCTCGTGCTGCTGCAAGCGTTTCTCTGGCTCACGAGCCTGGCTTATGTGACCGTCACGATTCTCGACGCGGTGTTCGAGAAAACGAGCGTCGACGTCGAGTCCTTGCAAGCGGCTCTCTGTGTCTATCTTTTGCTGGGATTGTTTTGGGTCTACGTTTTCTCGCTCATCGAGCTGGCCGCGCCTGGCTCTTTCATCCTACGCGGCGAGCGCCAGCTCCCCTGGTCGGATAACGCCTCCCGGCGGTCCGAGTTTCTTCGCTTCGTGCTCCTGAGCTATTCGACGCTCACCTCGACGCGGCTCGGCGAGCTGACCCCGGCCACGGGCTTTGCAATTCTTTGCGCCTGTCTGGAGTCGCTAAGCGGGCATATTTACCTGGCCGTGGTGATCGCGAGGTTGGTGGCCATGCAAGTTGGACAGACGATTCGGGATCGAGCACAAGATCGGGCGCGATCTGATTCGACTTGCGATTGAACCGTGGCGGAGATGTGACGTTTTGAGGGCGACCCTATCAAGGGCGGCGCGTCCACGATCACGAAGTTGTCGATTACCGCCGTCGACCCACAGATCTCCGCCGTCTTCATTTCGTGGCGCCTTCGCCCCGAGCTCGGGGTTCACGGCGGACAACGGCATGGGTGATCTGTCGTTACTTGATAACACCGCGCGAGACGCAGTCCTGAGCGGCTGGGCTCGATTCGGTGCTGTGAAATCGAAGCGGGTAGCGACCGCGGGCGCTGGTCTCACCAAAACCGTTGTTTTCTCGACAGGGCCAAGGGTCACCATCCTGAGCGCGAAGCTGGTAGACTCCGTGCTGAGTGAAATTGGGTCGACGCGGTCGATCCGGAATTGGTGGGGCTTGGCGGTGGGACGCTCGCATTGCGCTAGACGATTGACGTGAGAAAGGTCGTCGATTGCCGCTTTCGGAGCACAGCCCGACGTCCTCCTGAACGAGGCCCGCGGCGGTGATAAGGCCGCGCTGGGCCGGCTGTTGGACCTTTACCGCAACTACCTTCGGCTGGTGGCCCGTGCGCTGATCGGGCAATCGCTCCGCGTCAGGCTCGATGCCTCTGACCTCGTGCAGGAAACATTCCTGAAAGCCCATCGCGAGTTTCGTCAATTTCTGGGTTCGAGCGAGCCCGAGCTAACCGCCTGGCTCCGCCAGATACTGGTTCGAACGCTGGCCAACCAGCCGCGGCACCACCGACGCCACCGGCGCGATTATTTCCCGCTCAGCTAGGTTGCTGACACCGCGGCGCTCCAAGATGCCGAGATTGTGCCGGTGTACGAGCTGGGAACATTCCCGGACAGGCGTTCCGCCCTCCTGTGTTGATCGATCTGGAACATTGTGTTCGAATGTCGGTTGATCTCACCGGATGGAACGACCGAGCGCTTCGGTTGCGCCTCATCCGCGAAATCCCGGCTCAACAACACGGAGAGCAGCCCATGCCACTCGTTCAGGTCAAACTCATCGAAGGCGTCTTCTCCGACGCCCAGAAGCAGGAAATGATTCGCAAGCTCACCGACGCGATGGTTTCCATCGAGGGCGAGAAAATGCGAGAAGTCACCTGGGTGGTCGTTGAGGAAGTGAAGAGCGGGTGCTGGGGTATCGGTGGAAAGGCCCTGACAACGGCTGATATCAAGGCCTTGGCGGGAGGGGGATGACCCGAGATCCTTGCGTCAGAAACGCGACATTGAACCACGAAACACACGAACGACGCGAAAAGGAACCAGCGGTCAAGTGATCTGGATCCCCAGGTGTCTGCGCAGCGACGGCTTGGGTCCAGGCCCGCGCTCGATTAGACTGTCTCGACCGCTTGAGAAAGTCCACTTCGAGCGAAGCGAGGTTCTTGACAATGCCGAGACCAGCCTGTGTGGCCTTGATCCTTGGAATTCTGGTCATGCCAAGGGCGGCTCACCGCCCAGGTGGCGACCCGGGACAACCCGGCCTGGCTTCTGCCCATGCCCGAGGTCGAGGCTGACCCGAAGGTGCCGACTCTGAAGCAATCGGCCGGACACGGCTGGGCCCAGGACATCTCGAGCCATGCCGAGATCGAGCGATATCTCCGTGCGTTGACAAATGCGGCGCCTGATCGCGCGCGCCTTATCCGGTATGGCGAGACCACGGAAAAGCGCGGGCTCTATCTGGTTGTCATCACCGCGCCCAAGAACCTGGCGCGACTCGAGGAGATTCGCGAGGCGAACCTCAAGCTCGCCGACCCACGCGAGACGACGCCCGAGCAGGCCAAAGCCTCACTCGGCTCAGCACCGGCGATCGTGTGGCTGGCGTATGGAGTTCACGGCGACGAAATTTCCTCGGGTGATGCGGCGCTTGTGACCGCCTATCACCTACTCGCCGACCGTCGCGAGACAACGCAGAAGATGCTCGAGGACGTGGTTGTCATCATCGATCCGATGCAGAACCCCGACGGCCGCGATCGCTTCGTCAATTTTCACAGAGAAAACCGCGGAGCGGCGCCCGATGCCGAGCCGCTGGCGGCCGAGCACGTGCAGCGATTCCCAGGCGGGCGGTTCAACCATTATCTCTTCGACATGAATCGCGATTGGTTTCTCCAGACCCAACGCGAGACTCGCGACAGGGTCGCCGCGTATCTGCGCTGGCAGCCGCATGTCACGATCGACGCCCACGAGATGGGGCCCAATGCCGAATATTACTTTGACCCGCCAGCCGACCCCATCCTCGAGCTGATCACGCCCAAACAGCGGGAGTGGTTCGGCAAGTTCGGGACCAGGCAGGGCAAGCGGTTCGATCAGTTCGGCTTCGCCTACACCACCCGCGAGATCTACGACGCGTTTTATCCTGGTTATGGCTCGACCTGGCCGACCTTGCATGGATCAATCGGGATCCTGTGGGAACAGGCCGGAGCCCGCGGCCTGGTGGTGGACCGCGAAGACCAGAAGAAGCTCCACTATCACGATGGCGTCAGACACCACTATGTGAGCAGTCTTTCGACCGTCGAGACGGCAGCGGCCATGGCCCGGGACCTTGTGAAGGATTTCTACGAATACCGCGCCTCGGCAATCGCGCTGGGGAAAAGCGGTCCGATTCGCGACTACGTTCTGCTGCCCGGTGCAACCCCGGCGCGGGCGGCGGCGCTGGCCCGATTGCTCACGAAGAATGGAATCGAAGTCCGACGCGTGAGTGAGGCCGGTGCGGTCAAGGCGAAGGCCGGCATCGACGCCACGGCCAAGGATTACCCTGTCCCTGTGGGCAGCTATCACATCAGTGTGGCACAGCCGGCGGGGAGGCTGGCGCGCTCGCTGCTCGACGCTCGCTTTGACATGGGCGAGGCCTTCCGCAAGCGGCAGCTCGACCGAAAGGTGCGCCGACTGGGCGATGAGATCTATGACTTGACCGCATGGTCGCTGCCGCTGGCTTTCGGGATCACGTCGCTTGCAGTCGAGGGGCCGGCGCGAATCGTGAGCGAGCCGGTGCTGACGCCCAGAGCGGCCGGAGCTGTGATCGGGCCCGAGCGAGCGAAGGTCGGCTATCTCATTCACGCCGAGGACGAGGCATCTATGGTCGCCCTGGCCGATCTGCTGCGCCATGAATTTCGCGTTCATGTGTTCGACCAGCCGACCCTCCTGGGTGGTGAGAAGTTCGGCAAGGGAACGTTGTTGCTCAGAACCGGCGAGAATCCCGACACGCTGCACGCGGCCGTGCGCCGCGTCGCGGCGGAGCATGGACTCTCCGTTCTCGCGACCGACACCGCCTTGGTCGATGAAGGGGCCGGCCTGGGCGGTGAAAATGTGAGCTGGGTCAAGCCGCCCAGGATTGCCATGCTGGTCGATCGGCCGGCGTCGCCGTACTCGGGGCACACCTGGTATTTATTCGACGAGGTCTGGCGATTTCCGCTGACTCGCGTTCCGGGTTCGGCGTTTTCTGCCCTCGATCTCTCGAAGTATAACGTCTTGATCCTTCCCGACGGCCGTTATCCGGGCCCACTGGGCGAACCTTTTCTGGCGCGGCTCAAGGATTGGGTTGGCAATGGAGGGACTTTGATCCTCGTGGCAGGCGCCGCGGCCTGGGCGACGGAGAAATCGCCCGCCTTACTCGCCAGCAAGCCGGTGAAGAAAGTCGTCAAGACCGAGCCTGGACCGGAGAAGAAACCGGTCGAGAAGGGAGAAAAGCCGGCGCCTTCCGCCGAGACCAAACCGGACGCGGAGAAGCCGCCCGAAGAAACACCGGACGCGGTGCCGGGTGCGTTCCTGCGAGCCTCGGTGTACGACGACCATTTCGTGACTTTTGGCTCACCGGGAGAGATCTTTCCCCTTATCACCACAAACCTGATCCTCAGCCCGCTCAAACCCACGGACGGTCGAAATCTCGTGAATTTCGCCCCCCGCGACTTGCTTTCGAGCGGGTTCTGCTGGCCGCAGACTCTTGAGCTCCTGGCGGGCAAGCCTTTGGTGTTGTACCAGAGTCTCGGTAGGGGGCATGTCGTCGCCTTTGCCGATGATCCCAACTATCGAGCGATGGCACCGACAACACAACGGTTCTTTCTCAATGCCGTGTTCTTCGGGCCGGGGCATTGATCAAAGTCAGCCCGTTTTGATTCTGGCCCTTTATCTTTCGACTCGAACCTTGTATACTTGTTCTTACGAGTCCGGATGTCTTTGGGGCCAGTGTCCATTTGCCCCGCTCGTGGGCCATGGCCTCATCCGTCTGCGGTTGCTCGATCCTACCTGACCAGTACGATCAACCCGTGAATGGGTTTTTGTGGGCTTAGCCTCGAACTGACTTCCTCCGATTCACGGTGGAATGTGTGCGGGGGCCGGCTGCGCCGGCGGCTCGCCGGAATCTGTCGAGAGGCAGACCGATCATCGTTTCCTGGTCGCAGGTACACGCGGAATGTCCCGTTCATTGTCAGAGCCGAGCTCCGATTTACGTTTTGAAGACTTGAGCCTGAGCGCTCCGATCATCGAGGCGATCCGAACCGCCGGGTATGAGACGGCGACGCCGATTCAGGCCCGGGCGATTCCGCTCCTGCTCGCCGGTCGAGATCTGCTCGGCCAGGCGCAGACCGGTACCGGGAAGACGGCTGCGTTCGCTTTTCCAATGCTTCAAAAAATCGACCTGGATCAAGCGATACCCCAGGTTCTCGTCCTCACGCCGACCCGCGAGCTGGCGATCCAGGTTGCCGACGCATTCAGGCGCTATGCGGCGAATCTGTCCGGATTGCGGGTCGTGCCCATCTACGGCGGCCAGGATTACCGAATCCAGTTCCGGCAACTCGATCGCGGTGTTCATGTGGTGGTCGGAACGCCGGGCCGGGTCATGGACCACATGAATCGTGGCTCGCTCAAGCTCGACGGCCTGCGCGGACTGGTGCTCGACGAAGCGGACGAGATGTTGCAAATGGGCTTCGCAGACGACGTGGAATGGGTGCTTTCGCGAGCTCCCAAGGAGCGTCAGGTTGCCCTTTTCTCAGCCACGATGCCCGAAACGATCCGGCGCCTGGCGAAGCGCCATCTGCGTAATCCCGCCGAGATCACGATCAAGCAGAAATCCGCGACTCCCGACACCGTGCGACAGCGTTTCATTGCGGTCGAGCCACACCAGAAACGAGATGTCCTGGCCAGACTCCTCGCAAGCGAGCCGGTCGACGCCGTGCTCGTCTTCGTCAATACCAAGGGCGCGACCGAACCGCTTGCAGATTACCTCTCAGGCCAAGGGCATCGGGCCGCTGCGCTCAGCGGCGACGTGCCGCAGAGCAGCCGGGAGCGAATCGTCGAGGCCCTTCGCGCCGGGAAGCTCGACGTGATCGTCGCCACCGACGTGGCCGCCCGTGGGCTGGATGTACAGCGAATCAGCCACGTCATGAATTTTGACCTGCCGCTCGACACCGAGAGCTATGTCCACCGCATCGGGCGAACGGGCAGGGCAAGCCGCGCTGGCGAAGCAATCCTTTTCCTCCACCCACGCGGACGGAACATGCTGAGACGGATCGAGCAGGCGACCCGGCAGACGATCGAAGCCATGGAAATCCCCACGATTCAAGATATCAATGTGCGAAGGGTGGCGCGATTTCATCAGAGAATTACCGACGGCATGGCTCGAGCGGACCTGGAGACCTTTGCAAAGCTGGTCGAGAGCTATCGCCGTGAGCATGACGTTCCGATCGAACGCATCGCATCCGTTCTGGCCGCGCTCGCCGCGGGTGAGGCACCTCTTCTGCTCTCGGAGGAGGAGCCGGCCGAGCCCGCGTTTGACGAAGCTCGCGATTTTGGCGGCCCGCGATCGAGCCCCAGATCGGACGCGGTTCACGCTCGCCGGGATGTGAGCAGGCCTGGCCGGAGCCAGGGCGGACCGAACGGTGCGCGTGATTCGCAGCGAATGGAGAAATTTCGCATCGAAGTCGGGCACGCTCACCAGGTCAAGCCGACCAATATCGTCGGTGCCATCGCCAATGAAACCGGGCTGGAGAGCCGGTTCATCGGGCGGATCGAGATCTTCGCCGAGCATAGCACGGTCGACCTGCTGGCGGGCATGCCGCCCGCGATGTTTCAAACGCTCCAACAGGTCAAGATTTCAGGGCGGCGGCTTGAGATCTCGCGAGTGGATCGCCCATCCGCCTCCGAAAAGCGGCCCGGGCCGGAAGTGAATGAGGCGGCCGCGCCCGATGAACAGCCGGCGCCCGAAGCAGCCGACGCGCGGCTGGCTGAAGATCGCCCCGTTTCCAATCAGCATCGCATGCGTTCTCCGCGCGAAAACGGGAAAGCGCCCGGGGCTTTCAGGCACAAATCAAAATCCGGCGCGGTCCACTCACTCGGAAAAAAGAGCAAGAAGAGGCTGAAGGCGAAGCTCCTCCAGCGGACCTCGAGATAATTCCTCGAGAGCGACCTGGCAAAGCTCGCGCGTCGCGGTTACACCGCTCGCCCGCCGTGCCCGAAGAAACGGGCGGTGAGGTCCGATCAATCCGAAATGGTGACCGGGGCGGTCGGTTCGCTCCAAAGGCCGAGCACCTCGCGACGCTGGTCCGCTCGGTCTGTGCTATCGATCACAACTCGAACGCGGTAGCGGTAGGTCAATCCGCGTTCGACGGTGAAATCGATGGATCTCAGCATGATTTCGAAAGCCTCCGTGGACGCGACCAATGTTCGATCGCCACGCCCACCTTCGAGTCCCGGCACGGCAGGCGCCGGTCCCTGAATCGACCGAAGCTTCTCGACGTCGGCCCCGTCCCACTGTCCGAATTTCAGAAACGGCAAGGGATCAACCAGCGCCTCGGGCCGAAGCTGCTCCGGAGTCCGATCTTCGATTTCCACTTCAGGCACGTTGGCGAGCACGCGGAAATTTTTGTCGTGATCGACTAGAGCCCATGGTGACCACTCGCTTTGCGGCTGGCGGCTCTGACGTTCGACATCGAGTCTTCTGTAGTGCGGTTGAACCTTTACGACAGTGCGGCGCTTTTCAGCGAGTGCGACGGCTAACCCAATGCTCTTTCGGATCGCGTCCTGATCGAGCACCCCTGTGATGACGACCCACCGGTGCGCTTCTAGCCTTTCCTCGAAAACGCCATTTGCCTGGTGTCGCCTGGCGCTCTCATCGTGGGTGAAGGCCAGGAACTTCCCGTGCCCGGCGGTTGCTTTCACGTCGCTCGGAGCGACGAGCTTCAAGCGATAAGGCTCTACCGCGCGGCCGGTGTCCGTCTTCTGGTCGACCGGCTTCGTCTGTGCCGCCGCGGCTGGCGGAGCTTGCCCCGAGGGAGCTTGGCTGGTGCGGAACGCACCCGCCACACAGAGGAGCCCCAGCAAGAATGCAGGCGCACCGATCATCGTGAGCCGCACGACGAACATCCCGTTCAGGATTTGAGCAGCCAGGGACGCGATTGCCATCGTTGTCGCCTTCTCGCTGAGCGTGGAATTTGTCACGACCTCGACAGTCGACCGAACGAGCGCCGGTGGCACCGCTGGCCCTGATCTGGGTCGCAAGCCTGCTTGCTCGATCGCCAACACACCCGGCACGATACCCCGCCTGGTCAAGCGGCGGCGCAGCAGTTCCCTACCGCGTGCCAGCCGGCTTTGCACGGTCCCCATTGGCCAGTTCAAGCGCTGGGCGGCCTGCCGCTGGGTCAAGCCTTCGACCAGACAAAGCGTGATCGCGATCCGGCACCGCTGGGGAATGCGACTAAGTTCGTCGTCAAGGATCTTAGCGACGTCGTGCTGCCGGACCGTTGTGGACGATACCTGGCGCGATTGATTCGACGCGGCGAGCTCATGCCGCCGACGCCGCCGGGCGGCCGCCCTGGCGCAAGCGGCCGTCCGCCGGGCGACCTCATGCAGCCAGGGGCAGAGGGAATCGCTAATGTACAGCGAGCGGGCGCGGGTTGCGAGGACCAAAAACGTCGCCTGAAATGCGTCGTCCGCGTCGTTGGGATCGTCAAGAATCGACCGGCAGATCTGGTGCACCATCGACCCGTGCCTGGCGACGACGACTTCGAACGCGAGCTCAGATTCCTCGCCGGCACGTTCGACGAACCGCTCGAGCAACTGGCGGTCCGTGAGCCCGCCGATCGCTCCTATCTCGAACAGGGATTGGAAGTAGGGGAACGCCGCGACGCTTTCGTTTTTCGCCATGGATGTCGTCCGTTCCAGTCAATTGTCTTTGCCGGTTTACCTTAATGTTATCGGAAGTGAAATCTAGTCCAAGTTTTTTTTGCAGCGAGCCGCAACCTTCAGCGGACGGCACACGGGGTGTGCCTGCTTCGCCAGAGCACTGGCATGGCCAAAGGCACCCATCAGAAACCCTCAGCGGACGGCACACGCCGTGTGCCTGATACAGAAGAACACCGGCATAGCGAGCGCCACGCAGCCCAGTCTCGTCGTTGTGCAATGCGATTCGGCCGCGCCCGTCTTGCAGCAACTCACCCCCAGTCCCGGAGATCTCCGCCGAGCGATGCTTGGTATTCCGGCATCGTTTTTCGTGCTCGGCGGACGGTCAGCGTCTTCGCCACGAAAATGCACATAGAGCCGGCAACGTAGATCAGAATGAAGACCGCCGCGGCGAGCTTCGCCCGCATCCCGGGCGTGGAGCTCCAGCCCCGCTGCGCCCATCGCGGCGAAGGTTGCCGCGTATCCGGCGTAGATCACGAATCGGTGAATCCAACGCATTGGCCGGTGGTCGAGGTTGCGCACGGCGACAACGCCACACCCGCAGGCGCCGCATGCGAACAGAAACGCCCAGTTCGCCACGCCGTCGAGCTCATTGCTGAAAACGATCTCGAGCGCTGCCAAAACTGCAGCGCCGTTGGCCAGGAGCACGATCCATCGGGCAGCGGCGGCCGATCGCGAGAATACGACGATTGCCGCGGCGGAGGATAGTACCGTGAGCGCCAACAGGCTAGTGGCGATGTGAAGCATGGTCGAGCCGTCCCTGCGCGGGCCTGCGTTTTCACAGTCCCATTCGCGAATCCGCCAGGCGTTCGCCCGACTCGTGGATGGGCACTGCATAGCAGCGCAGTGCCGGCAGCTATCAGGATACCTCAAACCGGCAGCGGCATCCCGGTCCTTACCGAGCGTGAGCCCGTGGCGTGTCATTTCTCTCGCGCGATCAATCATCGTTGCCGGGTGGACTTCGGCGTCGTCAACGACAGCGCGCCCGATTATTCCTGCGCCACACGTAAACCCAAGCGCCGAAGGCTGTGGCGCAGGTGGCGCAGAAATGGGGCCCACAAATCACCGCTCACCGGAGATGTTTGGTTGCATTGCAAACGGTGGGAACGGGGAGAGGACGGAGGGCGGAGGTGGACGACCCGGTGTCGAGAGTAAGGTTGCCGCGGAGCGGCTGGAGGACCGATCCGACGCCGAGATCCGGACATATATCTAGAAGGGAGCGTCGGAACGAGGGGAGCGCTGCGGGGGACGCGTTCACCCGGTCGCTCAGGTGCTTGGACGCGGAAGAAGCCGCTCGAGGCGGGCTAGAACTTCGTCCGGGTTGTGATACCAATCCTTGGTCAGTACCAGTGCAACACGCCAGCCGAATGCGCGGAGGATCGAAGGCTGCATGAGGTAACGGTCGAGCAGGCTCGGGTTCCGGTAGTGGGCCGCCGTGTCGATGAGGATGCCTAGTTGATATTCGCTTTGGGACGGGCTTGCCACGGCGAGATCGCATCGAAAACGGGATTGACCGACATCAAGGTCCACTGCATAGCCGCGTGCTGTAAGCGCCGTCGCAAGGGCCGCGACGACGGCGTCGCCCGTATCGCCAGGAGCGAGCGCCTTTCGCGCGAGCGAATTCAGTTTCTCGAGCACGCGACGTGCCTGGGCCGAATCTCCCTTTGAAATGGCCTCGGAATATTGCAGGAAGTTCTTGAGTGTGTTTGCGCCGTCGTTGTGGTCGTTGGTGATCTTGTCGTGGCGGATCGAGCTGACGACGACCATGTGATGCCGGCGCGCGAGAAGATGACGTTGAGCCGTTTTTCGCCGCCGCGCTGGTTGATCGGGCCGAAGTTCATGAGCATCCGGCCGGTGAGGTCGCGAGCGTAGCAGACGCTCATGATGATGATGTCACGCTCGTCGCCCTGGACGTTCTCGAGGTTCTTGACGAAGAGCCCGCAGTATTGATCGTTCTCCTCCCGCACATATTCGGCCTCCAGTCGCGCAGCGAAGGCACTATCTTCAAGGGCGAGCTGGCTAAGAGCATCCTCGATCTCGCCTTGCTGGGCCTCTGAGAATGCGACCACGCCGATGCTCGAGCCGGTCTTTCGAGCGAGTAATCCCCCGACGAGCTGCGCGATGTGGGCCGCCTCGGCTTGATTCCTCCGATTCTCGTAAACACCGTTCTCGATGAAGTGAAAACTGATGCTGCGGCCCAAAATCGCGTCGACGCACGCGTCCCAGTGCTCTTCACCGGCGAAGCCGGGCTCGGCTTGATCTGGAGTCGAGCGCTTGAGATCGGGAATCGTGAAAAGGTTGCCGCTATAGAACGCTGCGTTCGAGAAGCTGATGAGAGATTCATACCGGCTGCGGTAATGCCAGGCCAGCAGAGTCGACGGAAGGTTCGTGGCCGATTGCGTGAGGAAGCTCTCCGAACCCAGGTCGACCTCGATGCGCTCGCCTTCCTCCTCGACGAAGATGGTGTCATCGTCGCCGCGGGCAGTGGTGAAGAACCGAGTGGGCGGCAACTGCATTTCGTCGCCGACGACGATGACCTGGTGTGAGCGGTAGAGTGCTGGGATGGCTTCCTCGAGCGGGATTTGACTGGCCTCGTCAAAGATCACCACGTCGAACGCGCTCGGGTCGAGCGGAAGCGTGTCGGAAACGCTCAAGGGACTCATGAGCCAGATCGGCTTCAGGTCCCGGACGACGGCGCCCGTGCCGTTGGCAGCCAGGTCGCGAATCGATTTGAAGCGGATGGTCTTGCCAAACTCATGCTCGAGCTCACGCCGTCCGGCGGCATAGAGTTTCTTGAACGCTTTCTGCTCGGCGTCGAGCTGCGACGCCGGCATTGATGAGACGCTCACGTGGTCGAGGAACTTCCGGCGCACGGCCGCGCGGATGCACCGACTGTTCTGCGCCAGCCACTCGCGATAGTCCTTATCCAGTTGTTCCATCCTTTCTCGAGCAGGCGGCTGTCGAAGCGGGCGACGGCACGATCCTGGCGATAGACCCAGCCCAGGCTCTTGTGAGCGACCGCGCCTTCCCATTGATCGAGGGGCACTGCGGCGTGCCGCAGCGCGTGGCTGAATGATTCGGGGCAGGTCCATGATCTCGCCGAGCACCGGCAATAATTCGGTGAGAATCCCGGTCTGCTTCCGCAACTGCTCGAGCGTCGTGCCCAGTTCTTGAAGGTTGAACTGGCGGTGTTCGGCGAGCAGGAATTGAAGAGCTCGATCGAGCTCGAGGAATGTCTCGTGAGTCTCGGCGAGGTCCTCGAAGAGCGGACGGGTTTCGCCTGATCTCGTGTGCTGCCGGATCACGGCCTTGACCGAGGGATGCGCGACCAGGGGGTCCTTCCTGAGCTCGAAGACGAGGTTGCAGAATCCCTCGATGTCGTCCGTATGCCATTGTCGGCTCGCCCGCTCGCGCAATGCGGCTGTGGTAGCCTGAGCGTCGTGCTGGGCCGAAAGATCGGTGAGGATTTTGACCGATGAAGGCGCGACTGAGTCGCGTTCGAACTTCATACCGGGCGCGCAGCGTGCTTCTTGAGTCGCCAGTAGCTCGGTCGCAGGAAGCGGAGCAACGAATTCTCCAATGAGCGGGCCTGTGCCAGCGCAGTTCGCGTATCATCGGGTGAAAGGGGGTCGCGCCAGGGCGAAGCCCGCTCTTGCGCCGCAATCAAGGCGAGGCTCGCTTCCGCCAGGCGCTGCGACAGCAGCGTTGTCAACGCCTTTGCGTGCTGGCTCTTCGAGAGCACTCCGAGAAGATCGGCTTCCGCGAGCGGCCCGGCACGCGACGTGAACGTGAGGATAGCCTGAACCTTGTCGAATGTGTCGCGATGCTCGAGCGGCAAGCCCGACGACTGGAGAGTTTGTTCGATCGCGCCGAGCAGCCCTTTGGCCTGGTCGATGCCGTGAGCCAGTGCTTCCAGCGGCCGCTCGGCTTGGAGCACGCCCTTGCCCAGCCAACGGAGCGGCTGTTTGGCGAAGCAAAGATCTTCGCCCAGGTATTCGAGCGCCTGCCCGCAGCCGGTTCACGACGTCTCCATGTGCGTTCCAGAGCGCGTAATCCGGCAGCGAGTCTTCCACTTCCGGCGGTCGCTCGCGCGCGGTTCCGCAGATCTCGACCAGGCGATGGAGCAGGCTCCTGAGTGGGACGCCGGTTTTGTCGTGGGATTGCTGCATCGCGTCGGAAAACACGCGCAGGCCTTGCAGATGCAATTCCAGGGCACTCAGCGTTTTGGCTCGCTGCCGGTCCACTTCTGCTTGCGCAGTCGCCGCTCAGAAAGTCTTCGTAGGTTTGCTTGAGGTTCTGGATGACGGCCTTCTTGTCGGTCTGCGAATCGTGAATCAGGCAGCACAGCTCGTCCAGCCCCTGCTGGCGGAGGCGGTGAAAAACGACGTCGATTGCCGCGCGCTTTTCGCAGACGAAGAGAACCCGTTTGCCGCGTGCCACGTAATCGGCGATCAAGTTCGTGATGGTTTGTGACTTGCCGGTCCCGGGTGGTCCTTGGATGATGTAGCTAGAGCCCGTGCGGGCGCGGGCGATGGCCGTGGCCTGGGTGGCGTCGCACGCGATGATGAGATGCTGGTCGGCGAGTGCCGGCGGTGGCGGCGCAGTGCTCTCCAAACATTTTCGGGGCGAGCGAGAAGACGGTGTCAAAGGCCGTGCTTGCCATGTCGGTCTCGATGAGCTTGGCGTAGTCGCGCACGAGCGTCATCTTGCGGTAGTTGAAGTTGCCGAGCGTCTGGCTGCAGAGGTCGAACTCCCAGGAGTAAGGGTTTTGATTGCTGCCATCGCGGAGCGCGACCATCTGGCGCTCGATCTGGAGAACTTGACCCTCCGGCGGAAGCGTCTCGGCCTCCACGATCTGGGGCTGGCGGGGCTCGGGAGCCGCTCCCGCCAGAACCCGCTGCGGCAGAGGCGCGGGCCGCACTTTCTGGAGGAAGAGCTGGAGACCCAGGGGTTGGAAACCATCGCGGTCGTAGCTGTACGCCGGCCTGGCCGCGTGCGGGGCCGCGCGGGCTTTGATCTTCATTCGCCGGCGATACTGGTCCAGCCTCTGGAGGGCGCGCTCGCGGATGAGCTCGATCTGCGGCCGGTCGATCTTGTTGAGCGTCACTCCCGGCTCGCTGGCTTCGACCTGAGCCTTGAGCGCTTCGTAGAACGTTTCGGGCGGCGTCTCGCGCAGGTCGACCAGCTCGGGAAGGCTCAGGTTGTACAGTTCCTTGAGGTGATGACGCAGGGCGGGGTTGACCTCGGCTTCGCTCGTCGTGGGGTCGAGGACGTAGCTGTCCCTGACACCTTTCTTCTTCACCAGCTCGACCGGCAACAACAGCAGGGGGGAGTGGATGCGCTCGTTCGGCGTGTCCTTGAGATTGTTCCATCTGAGGAAACAGAGCACGAGCCGGAGCTGGGCAAAGCCAAACTCGGCGCGGTCGCGACGCGCTTCGCTCATGATCTTGTCGAGCACGGCAGGAATGTAGGGTGCGTCCTCGAAGCGCAGATACTTGCCCAGGGAAATGGCGGTGCCTTGCGTGACTGAGTCGGCGATCCTGGAATGCCAGACGAAGAGCTGCTCCAGCTTGATATTGCGGTAGTTGAGCAGCAGCGGCACCGAGGCCACCGTCAGGTTCAGCGTTCCAGCGGTCGCCTTGAAATGGATGAGGCGGTTGCGACGGGAAATCTCAAAGAGCCGGTCGCGGAGGCGCGATTGAATCAACCGACGCTTCCCGGCCACGCTCGATTCGTTGAAGCCTGGAATGCGGGTCGAACTCGAGTTCGGTCGCTTGCTCGCGGTAATTCTCCAAGCGGCCGATCAACTGAGCCAGGTCGGGGGCGCGGTTGTGGCGGTTGAGCTCCGTCATCTGCATGATGACCGACGCCACTACGGGATTGAGCCGGGGGTTGATCTCGAAGAGGTTTCCCCTGCTGGCGACGAAAACTTCCAGGTCGTCTGCATCGGTGAAATCCAGCGCACACGAGAAGCTTGCCAGAAGCAAGCCAAGTGAAAAGACATCAGTCAGCTCATTGTGGTGTCCGATCGCGTGCTCCCACGATTGATAGCCCGGAAGGAAGACCGGCTTCGTGATGTTCTCGCCGGAGGTTGCGATGCCCAGATCCGAATCGGTCACGGTCGCGCGATTGATATCTGACGTTCGGCTCGACTCGGCGACGACCTCCATTGCCCTGCTCTCTGGCGACTGTAACTCCTCGAGCCGGGACGAGCTTCTCTCAGGCGGCACCGCCTTTTCCGGGTCGAACGTGAGGAATCCCGGATCGCTGAGGATCAGATCTGCGATTCCGTCGAGTGGAGCGACCAGGCCGTCCTCGTGGGCCCGCTGTACTTGTTTCATGAGCGGCAAGAGTGCGCAGAGCGCGTCGTCGGTCCCGAACCCCCCGCGGGCGATGCCGTCTCTCAGGAACGTCAGGAAGCAGGGCGGAGTGATTTCATTCACGGGCGAGCCTCCATTCTGGCGAGCAGCTCCGTAGCTTTCTCCTTGATTCGCTTCAGGTCGCGGGCCTTTATTTTCAATTCCTTGCTCACGAGGGTCTCGAAGTAAGCGCTGAGCTCGAGCTCGCGAGCCAGCTCGAGTGCGGCGGCAAGCGGCAGCTCGTCGAGGTCGGGATCGGCCGTCGCGAAGTCGAGCAGCACGTAGCCCACGTACTCGCGCAGTCCACGACCCGAGAACTTGAGGTCTTCGAGAAGCGCGGGGTTCCTGGTAGGCGCGGGCTGCAGATCGTCAAAGAAGAGCTTCGCATGACCGAGCACAGCGGGTGTCTGAAACCACGGGGGATTGAGCAGGTACTCGAGCAATCGCCTCGTGGCGCGGGCCAGCCGGCTTTGACCGATAAGGTCGAGCTCATCCAGGGTGTCCGCGCCTTCAATCATGGCTTCGATCCGCGCGGCCGACTTTTCGCGCTCGAGATGCCAGGAGCTCGAGCGCGCGTGCCCGGATGAACGATTCGGGATGAGACAGACCCTCGCTCTCTACGTTACCCTCCGCGAAGATCTCGTTGGCCTGTTTCAGATAACCGGTGCGCACTCACATGTGCCAAGCCTGTCTGGAGCTTGACCAATCCGGCGATCACCGGATGCAGGGCCCCCGTGGCGCAGATCGATCCGCGATCGGCGAAGATTTCCGTATAGAGCTGATATCGCCGGGCAGTCTGAAAATGACTGGGTGCGGCGCGAAGATCGCCGGCTGCGGCCTGAATCAGCCGATCGGCGACGAGGAACTCGCCGTTCTCACGCTCCCACAAATGAAAATGCGCGAGTTCATGACCGATCACCGATTTGAGCTCGTCCGCGGCCAGGAGCGTGAGCACCGAGCCGGAAAAAACGATATGGCCTTCACCCGGAACGTAGTACAGGGTGGCGTTGGTGACGAGATTGTTCTGCCGCCTGGTAAAGGGTAACCGGGATCTCCAGTTGCAGCCGGGCCGTGACCTCGAGCACGGTCGTGTAAAGATCAGGGTGCCCTTCCTGATCCAGGCGATATGTGGATTTGAGCAAGTCGCGACGGAGATTCTCGGTGAAATCGGCTCTTGCCTCGGCCGAGGCGAACCAGTTCCACAGATCGCGCTCGTTCGCTTTGAGGTAATCCCTCAACTCGACGTGATAGTTCAGCGGCGCGAGTTGCTCTTCGACGGAATCCCGGGTCAAGGCTTTCTCCTGTTCGACCCAACCAGAATGAGCTGTCGCAGACTTGCGATGAAAACGTATTATGGCTCAGAATCAAGCGTGTGATCCAGGCGCGAACTTGACACATTGGCCGGCCGATCGCGCGGTTTCGTTTTGCGAGGAGGCCTTCCATGGGTCCGCCTGAAGTACCAGAAAGCTCGCGATCGCGTTATGCCACCTTGCACATCTCGCGAATTGGGGTCACGACAACCGTCATGATGGCGGTCGTGCTCTTGATGTTACTTGGCTACTTATCCCTTTCCGCGTCACCGGTTCCTATTTTGGAGGAGAGCTTCCGTTTCCGCACCGCAGAACGACCGTGAGCCGATTCAGGTGGTCCTATCTCCTGGCTCGGCTCTCTCCGCTCGGCGCTTTGCTCGCCGTCATCCTCTGGAGCAGAAATAAGTAAGCAGCCGGGGTCGAGCGTGCGGTAGAGTCTTCCGCTGTACGATCTCTGCGCCATGCCGCGGACGTCGGAGACCTTCGGGCGCGGAAAGGGGGCGGCGACCCTTCGGGTGCTCGAGACCCGCTCCCACCACCGCGGCCTCGCCGCGGCAGGAGAATGCATGATCGAACTGAACGGTGTTTCCAAGTCGTATGGCGGGTCGGTCGTGCTGGCGAAGCTCGACCTGGCGATCGCGGCGGGCGAGACGGCCGTGCTGATCGGGCCCAGCGGCTGCGGCAAATCCACGCTGCTGCGGCTCATGATCGGGTTGGTGGCTGCCGATACCGGCACAATCAGGATCGCCGGCAAGGAGCTTGCGCCGGCGACGATCCTGGAGGTTCGCCGCCGCCTCGGGTACGTGATCCAGGACGGCGGGCTTTTTCCCCATCTGACGGCGCGCGGCAACGTGAGTCTGCTGGCACGTTATCTGGGCTGGGACACCGAGCGAATCAACAGCCGGCTGGCCGAGCTAGCCGAGCTGACGCATTTTCCGAGCGAGGCGCTCGACCGTTTCCCGGCGCAGCTATCGGGTGGCCAGAAGCAGCGTGTTAGCCTCATGCGTGCGCTCTTCCTCGACCCCGAGGTGATCCTGCTCGATGAGCCGCTGGGGGCGCTTGACCCGATGGTGCGCGCCGAGCTTCAGACCGACTTGCGCGATCTTTCGAACGCTGGGAACCACGGTCGTGATGGTTACCCACGACCTCGCCGAAGCCGCGTGGTTCGGCCACAAGATCCTTCTGCTGCGCGACGGCCGGATCGTGCAGCGCGGGACGATCAACGAGCTGGTCGAAAAACCGGCTGAGCCGTTCGTCACCCAGTTCGTGAGCGCTCAGCGGCAGATCCTGGCAATCTGCGCCCGAGGGAGACTCATGATGCCTGGAATGGTTCTGCTGGTCGCGATTGTGCTCAGTGCCCAGCAGACAGACCCGATGGTTCGGGTCGGTTCGAAGGTTTTTACCGAAGGCGTGATCCTGGGCGAGATCGCCCGCGGGGTGATCGAGGGCGCGGGTGCCCGAGCGATTCATCGACGCGAGCTGGGTGGGACACAGGTCCTTTTCCATGCGCTGCTCTCGGACCAGCTTGACGTATACGCCGAGTACACCGGCACGATCTCCGGCGAGATCCTCTCGGGCAAGGGAATTCGTGACGAGAGCGGTCTGCGGGCGGCGCTACAGGCCCGCGGAGTCGGGATGAGCCGGCCGCTGGGTTTCAATAACACCTACGCTGTGGGGATGCTCGAATCGGCCGCGGCGAACCTGGGGATTGCCAGTCTTTCCGACTTGAAGCGTCATCCGGAGCTGAAGCTCGGGTTCAGTAACGAATTCATGGATCGCGCCGACGGCTGGCCCGGTCTGCGCGACCGGTACGGGCTTCCCCAGCGCGACGTGCGCGGACTCGACCATGATCTGGCGTACCGGCGCTTTCAAGCGGTGAGATCGCGGCCACCGATCTGTACTCTACCGACGCCGAGATCAAGCAGTACAACCTGCGTGTGCTGCGCGACGACCTTGGTTACTTCCCTTCCTACGAGTGTGTCTGGCTCTACCGCGCCGACCTGCCCGCGCGGTCGCCGGCGGCTTTCGCGGCGCTAACGCGACTGGAAGGTGGGATCACCGTGCTTGAAATGGCGGGGATGAACGCCCGCACCAAGCTCGATCGCGTGCCCGAGGATCGGGTGGCGGCGGAATTCCTGCAGGCCAAGCTGGGTGTGGCGGCCGTGGTTGCCTCGGACTCTTATCTCGCACGATTGCTGCGCCGGCTGGCAGAGCACTTGATGCTCGTGGGAATCTCGCTGGCAGCGGCGATCGCGGTCTCGGTGCCGCTGGGGGTGATCGCGTCGCGAGCGGCCCGGCTAGGCCCCGTGATCTTGACCGCGGCGGGCGTGATCCAGACCATTCCGTCGCTGGCGCTACTGGTTTTCATGATCCCCTGGCTCGGAATCGGGGCCAGGCCCGCGCTCGTGGCGCTGTTTCTTTACAGTCTGCTGCCGATCGTGCGAAACACCGCCACCGGTCTGGGCGACATCCCCGTGTCGCTGCGCGAGTCGGCTCTGGCGCTGGGGCTTCCCCCGGCCGCACGGCTCTTCCGCATCGAGCTGCCGATGGCCTCACGCGCGATCCTTGCCGGTATCAAGACCGCGGCGGTCATCAACGTCGGGACCGCGACGATCGGAGCCCTGATCGGCGCGGGTGGGTTTGGACAGCCGATCTTGACCGGCATTCGCCGCGACGATGTCTTCATGATCCTCACGGAAGGGGCCATTCCCGCCGCCGTGCTGGCCCTGGCGGTCCAGGGAGCATTCGACCTGGCCGAGCGGTACTTCGTCCCCAGGGGTCTGAGGCTCTGATCAATCAACCGTCAAATATTGGACTGCAAAATACTCGTTGCAGTCGAGCCACTGCCGCGAAAGCGTGAACCCGGCAGCGCTGGTGAGCCGGGCGAAGTGTTCCAGGCGATATTTGTACGAGTCTTCCGTGTGGATCGCTTCGCCCGCACGGAAGCCAAACTGCCGGCCGGCCAGGCGCACAACCTGTTCTTTTTCGCTCACGAGATGCATCGCCATTCGCTCCTCTGCACGAAGGTAGACGGCGCGGTGCGTGAAGGCGGAGAGGTCGAAGTCGGCGGCGAGCTCACGGTTGATGCGCGCCAGCAGGTTCAGGTTGAACGCGGCGCTCTTGCCCTGGCGATCGTTGTACGCCGGCCAGACGATGGATTCGTCCTTGTCGAGATCGAAGCCGATCAAGAGGCCGCCGCCAGAGCCGACGAGCCGCGCGATTTGATTGAGCAGGGCCTGGGCTGACTCGGGGCAGAAGTTGCCGATCGTCGAGCCCGGGAAATACACGACCCGGCGTGCCACAGGGTCGCCGGTATCTGGGAGGGAGAACTCCGCGGTGAAGTCGGCATGAACCGGAAAGAACCGGAGCGAGACGAAGCTTCGCGCGAGATCACGGACTGATTGCTCGAGATGCTCGCGTGAAATGTCGATGGGCAGATAGGCACGCGGCGGCCGAAGCTCTCGGAGCAAGAGGCGCGTTTTCAGGCCGCTGCCGCTGCCAAACTCGATCAGGTCGCAGTCCTCGCCGATCGCTTCGGCCATTTCAGACGCGGCAGCGCGGAGGATTTGCAGCTCGGTGCGCGTAAGATAATACTCGGGGAGCTCGCAGATCTCGTCGAAGAGGGCCGACCCGACAGCATCGTAGAAGTATTTGCACGGGAGGGACTTCTCCTGACACGCGAGCCCTTGAACCACGTCGCGTAGAAATTGTCTGCGCCACGAGATCGTCGCTGTGTGCTGGGAGATGGTCGCGTGTGTTGCGGTCATGCGTCTTTCGCCAGGCGAATGCCGGTGAACTGCCAGCGCGCTTCGGGTGGGAAAAAATTACGGTAGGTCGGCCGAATGTGCGAAGCGGGTGTCGCGCACGACCCACCGCGCAGCACGAGCTGATTGCACATGAACTTGGCGTTGTATTCTCCCAGCGCACCGGAGGCCGTGCGCAGGCCCGGGTAAGGCGAATAAGGGCTTGCCGTCCACTGCCAGACATCACCGAAGAGCTGCACAATCCCGGTGCGACTGCTGGCGGCGTCAGGGTGGAATCTGCTGCTTTCGAGGAAGTTGCCTGTGATGCCATGCTGGGAGGCTGCAATCTCCCACTCGAATTCGGTGGGAAGCCGCGCTCCCGCCCACCGGGCGTATGCGTCGGCTTCATAGAAGCTCAAATGACAGACGGGCTCGCACTCGACGAGGCGACGGAAGCCGCAGAGCGTCATGATTCCATACCCGTCGCGTTCCTTCTCCCAGTAGAGCGGGGCCTGCCAGTTCTCTGTGCAGACGGTGTTCCAACCGTCGGAAAGCCAGAGCTCGGGGCGGCGATAACCGCCATCAGCAATGAACTCGGCGAACTCGCCGCTCGTGACAAGGCGCGAGCCGAGCAGAAACGGCTCCAGGTAAACGCGGTGACGGGGGCTTTCATTGTCGAAGGCGAACCCGCGGCCGTCATGTCCGATCCACTCGAGTCCACCGGGATGGAATGACCAGTCCATCGGGCGCGTCTCGGCGGCCTGTGCGCTGGCAGCGGCTCGGCAGTAGGCGGGCTTGAGCGGGTTTTGCGCCAGCGCATGTTTGATGTCGGTCAGGATGAGCTCTTGATGCTGCTGTTCGTGGTTCAAGCCAAGCTCGATCACGGCCGCGATCTCGGGAGTCAGTGAACTTGCGGCAGCATCGAGAAAGGATTGCATGGCGCGGTCGATGCTGGCGCGATAGGCGTAGACGTCGTCAAGGCTCGGGCGAGTGATCAGGCCGCGCTGGGGCCGGGGCAGGCGGTCTCCCACGGCGTTGTAATAAGAGTTGAAGAGGAAGTTGAACGACGGATCGAACGGCTGGTGGTCAGGGGCGTCGGAACTGAGAACGAAGGTCTCGAAGAACCAAGAGGTGTGCGCGAGGTGCCACTTCGTGGGGCTGCAATCGGGCATGGACTGGATCTGGCAATCCTCGGGCGTCAGTGGCCGCGCGAGCTCCTCGGTCTGCTGGCGAACGGCCGTGTATCGCGTGCGCAAACCATCAGCGTGGAAGTCATGGCTGCGGCCGTCGATTGCGACATTTGCCGACAATGTGCTCGATGGCAATGGCGGTCCCCCACCTGAAGCTCCGGGATCGATTGCGGGCTGTCTTGCGCAGCAATCGGTATGCCATAGCATTGTCATCTTTTGCGCAAAGCTAGCCCCTGGGGATGAACAGCGCCTGAGGGGTTTGCGTGAGCTGGGCGGGCTGCGTCTGCATGGGTAGGAACGCGGCTTGAAGGTGCGAATGCGGGTAGGTAGGCTTTAGGATGAAAGTTTACGGCACGATAGGCGAGGACAGGTTGATGTCCGATCAAGCTCCGGTAGCAGATCCGCCGCGCACGCTCGTCGAGGGCCTGCGGCTCGACCAGCTTCAGTTTCATGCACTCTATGAGGCGATGCCGCCCGGCACCCGCGCCGAGTTAATCGATGGAGTCGTCCACATTCCCAGCCCGTGCAGCATCGATCATAGCGTGGCGCAGGTGCCTGTAATCGTGTGGCTCGGGCACTATGCCGAGCAGACACCCGGAGTCCAGGCGCTCGACCACGCGACCACGATCCTGAGCTGGAGGAGCGAGCTACAGCCCGACGGGTTGCTCCGCATTCTGCCGGAATTCGGTGGTCGCACGCGGAATGAGAAGGGGTTCGTCCACGGTGCGCCGGAACTGGTCGCCGAGGTGTCCAAGGCGACTCGCTACATCGATCTGGGCCCCAAGCTAGCCGACTACGAACGGGCTGGAGTCCTCGAATACGTTGTCCGAACGTTCGAGCCTGACGAAATCTTCTGGTTCGTACTGGCCAAAACGGGACTGGTGGAGCGGCCCGCAGGGGACGACGGGCTATACCATTCGGCGGTTTTTCCGGGGCTCTGGCTCGACCCGACGGCACTCTTCGCCGGGGACACGCGGCGGCAGCGGTTAGTGTTGGAAAGCGGTTACGCCACGCCCGAGCACGCGGCCTTCGTGGACCGATTGGCGAGGACCAATGCTGGCAGCTAAGGCAGCTTCCAGCCTGATCAGTCACCGCGCTGCTCGTCATTTCGGGGAATAACGCCGTTGCCGAACGCTGATGATCTCTTCGCCGCCGAGGACGACTTCGCCAGTGTTCCATCCTGGGACGAGGTCCGCCCCTATCTTCGCTACACGCTGGAAGGGATGAACCACGGCACGCTGCTCGACGACGTCTTGTTCGATCGCGTGTCGGACGATCTCTGCAAGATTTATGCGTACACAACCCCCGACGGGTCGCACACGACCTGGATCGATCATTTCACGGTCGAGGGCTGGGGTGTCAATCGCGCAGAGATCGTCCAGCAGGCCGAACTGAACATGCGCGGAATCGCGACGCTCGCCATACTGCATCAAGGGCTGCCCAGGGAAGGGCCGGGAAGCGATGAGTGCACGCGTGAGGCGCTGCGCCGTCTACCGGCGTTGCCGTCGGACCCAGTCGTGGTTGACCTCGGCTGCGGCCCCGGGCGGCAGACGCTTGTGCTGGCCAAAACTCTGAACACCCGCGTGATTGCCGTCGATATCCACCGGCCGTATCTCGACCAATTGAGCCGGAGTGTGACGGCTGAGGGTCTTTCGCAGCTCATCGAGACGCGCTGCGCGGACTTCGGGGCACTTGACTTCCAGCCAGGCTCGATCGACCTGATCTGGTCCGAAGGAGCGGCGTACATTCTCGGCTTTGAGGAGTCGCTGCGCCGCTGGCGCAGCCTGCTCAAACCGGGTGGGATCATGGCCGTGACCGAGTGCACGTGGCTCGATGACTGCCCGCCGGAGGAGGCTGAGTCCTTCTGGAAGTCGGGTTACCCCTCGATGGGGACCATCGCCCGGAATTGCCGGCGTGCCCAGGACGCGGGCCTCACGCTGATCGATACGTTTCCGCTTCCCGCATCGGCGTGGTGGAGCGAGTACTACACGCCCTTGCTCGCACGAATCGCGCGATTGCGGCCGACGGCCGACGCAGGCTTGCTGACGCTCCTCGATGAGACAGAGCGTGAGATCGAGTTGTTCCGCAAGTACAGCGATGCTTATGGTTATGTGTTCTACTTGCTGCGCGTTTGATCGGCCGCGGACCGGCGTGACCGGCGTCGGTCACGCCCGCGCGAACTCAGTTTGCGGCTCACTTGAACAACTGTCCCTGCCGGGCGTTCAGCATTTCCAGGTCTCTGCGCTCGTTGTATTCCTTGGTTGTGAGCGTCTCAAGCGGCGCTCCGTCGCCCCAGATGTAGAAGACGCCCTTCGCCACGTCGCCCACGCCGATGCCGCGGGGGAAGCGCAAGGCGAGGTCCTTGTCGGTGACCGGCCCATTGACCTGAACGTTGCGGATGCGGGTTTCCAGCACGAAACTCGGTTCGCCGTGCTCGTCGGACCGGATCCTCTTGCGTCGGATCGTCTTGGCCAGAAAAACTCCCGGCGCGGGCTCCTGGAATTCCAGCACCTGGTTCCGGTCCTGGATTTCTACGTCACCTTTCCCGGCCCGTTCCGACTTGTCGACCCGGGTGGTTCGCTCGCTTTCGATGACCGCGTTTCCGTGACGTGGCGAAAGCGTGACGACATAAGTATAGTATTTTCCTTCGGGCAGCTCGTGCCGGACGTCCCAGGCCTGGTGTCCCGGGGGCGCCTTGAGTTTCAGCTCGTGCAGCACGTGGCCTTCGGTATCGCGGCGCTCGAGCGGTTGGCTGGCCGTGTTTTCCTGCGCTTCGCAGAGGTCGCGGAGTGAGTACATGGCGTCGAGAAGCGTGCCCAGCAGGTAATCGGCCGCCAGACCCGTCTTGTAGCCCCCGACCGCGAAGGGCTGAGGAGGCTTGATCAGGCCTCCGATCCTTTGCTTCGTGGTCAGCTCGTAGAGAATCGTGACTGGCTCGTCGGGGGGATTGAGCGGGTCGTAGCCGGCCATCGAGCGGATGGCGTCCGGGGCGAACAGGGCGTCGGTTTCGCCTCGCGGTGGCTTCAGGACTTCGAAGGTCTCTCCGCCCCGGAGAATGAGATGGGTCGTCGAGTGGACTCGCTCCTTGGGCCCGCTCTTGCAGACGTGCCACGTGACCACGTCCCTCCATGTTTTGCCGCCGTCGAAGCTCACTCGCTCATCGATCACGCACTTGAGTGTTTGAATTTGCTTTTGGTTTTGCTCGTGCTTCAGGACGAGTGCCTGGAATTGCTGCGAGACAGCCCGCGATGGGGGTTTCTGGTCTGCCGGGCCGGGTGTGACGACCTGGTTTTGCGCGAGAGCCCGCGGGCGGGGAAGGGGCCTGGCGGGCGGGACTGGCGCGGGCAGCTTCGTCTGCTGGGCCAGGACCACGGTTCCCAGAACTCCGGCGATCAGGACCGCGGCGAGCGCGAGAAGCCGGCTCGTACTGAGCAGCATGGATCGCAGCACGCCACGAGCCAGCGCCGCGATCGAAGCGGGGATGGCGGCTTCCGCGGCCACCAGACCGCTGACCGAGGTCCACCATGTTGCGTGCTGCACCGTGGATTTGACCAGGGCCTGGGGCAGGGGGGGCATCACGAGCTGGAACGGCTCAGTCGTCATCAAAGGTAGAGCTTCCATTCCCTGGTCGCGCAGACGCGTTGCCAGTCGCCTGCGGGCGCGATGAAGGCGGCCGCGGAGAGTGGGCTCGGAGAGCCCGAGCTGCCGCGCCGCGGCGTCGTAGCTCAAGCCTTCCAGTGCACAAAGGACGATCGGTGCGCAGTCTGGCCGGCAGAGTGGCGATCGCATGGTGGACGGCGGCCTCGATGTCTGGCCCGATCATGTGCGAATCGTTCGCCGGCGCAACGGCCATGTCGTCGCGAAGCTCCTGCTGGAACTGGTGTCGCTGAACGATTCGTCGCCGGGCCCGGCGGGCGACTCGCCGCGCCACGCCATGGAGCCACGGGCCGAGAGACTCGCGAACCCAGATCGTGTGGCCCTTGCGCACGAGCACCAGGAACGTGGCTTGAAATGCGTCGTCGGCGTCATGAGGGTCGCCGACCACGCTGCGGCAAAGGCCCAGGACCATCGGCCCGTGGCGTTCGACCAGAATGCGGAACGCCTCCTCGCCCGCCGTACCCCGGTCCGTCCCAAAGCGCTCGAGCAGCTCGCGGTCGGTGAGTGCTCCCAAACTGCCCACGCTGAAGAGCGCATCGAGCGACCGCCATTTTGATTGCGCCGATCGCGTTGTCATCGTGATCCCTCGGTCGTGTTGTTCGCCGCTTGAGTGTTCTGCTGCCCTCAATGATACAATGCAGCGCCGCCAATGATCCTCACGTTCATTCCTCGGATTGCGGCGAGATCAGGGATAATTCCGGTAGGTCACCGCGACCGCGGCCGCCTCGGTCCGGGCCGTGGACAGGACAGGAACCATCGCACACGGAGCATCTATGAAGACGACTCGACGACTCTTGATCCTGGCGGCGCTCTTCATTGTCATCGCATCGCCTTTCGGCCGAGGCGACGAAGGGATGTGGACCTTTGACAACCTGCCTCTGAAACTGCTCAAGGAACGCCACGGGTTCGAAGCAACGCCCGATTGGATTGCCCGGGTGCGGTCGGCGGCCGTGCGGTTCAACAGTGGCGGATCCGGGTCGTTTGTCTCACCTGACGGTCTGGTCATGACCAACCACCACGTCGCCGGCGACACGCTGCAGAAGATCAGCACGCCCACGAAAGACTATTTCAAGGACGGATTCCTGGCGCGAGGGCGTGAGCAGGAAGTGAAGGCCCCCGACCTGGAATTGAACGTTCTGGTGGGCATCGAAGACGTCACCGGCCGCGTCAATGCGGCTGTCTCCGACGGCATGAGCGACGCCGCGGCTGCCAAGGCCCGGCGGCAGGCGATCGCGGCGATCGAGAAACAAGCGTTTGACCGCACCCGGCTGCGGAGCGACGTCGTCACGCTCTACCGAGGAGGCAGGTATCACCTCTACAGCTACAAGAAGTACACGGACGTTCGTCTGGTGTTTGCACCTGAGTCTGCAATCGCCTCGTTCGGCGGTGATCCCGACAACTTCGAATTCCCGCGTTATGACCTCGACTGCGCGTTCTTTCGCGCGTACGAAGACGGCAAGCCGGCGAAACCCGCACAGGTTCTGAGCTGGGGCGAGGGGGGCGCAAAGGAGGGTGACCTCGTGTTCGTCGTCGGAAATCCGGGAGCCACCTCGCGGCTGAACACGGTGGCTCATCTGGAATACCTGCGCGACGTGTCGCTGCCCCGCCGGCTGGCGCTCATCCAGGGTAGCGAGGAATGCCTGCTCGATTTTGGGAAGCGCGGTTCCGAGGCACTGCGGCAATCCAAGCAGGCCCTCCAGCGCATCCAGAACAGCCGGAAGCTATCCGTCGGCCGCCTGACCGGTTTGCGAGGCCCTGCCTTGATCGAGCGGAAGACGCAATCGGAGCGGGCTCTGCGCCAGACGATCGCCGAAAATGCGCGCGAGCGCGAGCTGTACGGCGACGCATGGGACAAGATCGCCCGCTCGTTCGACGCCGGCGCCGGGTGGATCTGCCGGTGACATTCCTTGAGAATGCCGCAGCTTTCGACTCGGAGCTCTTCTACATCGCCCGAACGATCGTTCGTCTGGTCGAGGAAGACGCGAAGCCCAACACCGAACGCCTGCGCGAGTATGGTGACGCCGGGAGAGCTTCGCTTCTACAGGATCTCTTTTCGCCGGCGCCGATCTACCCGGAATTCGAGGAGGCGAAGCTGGCCCATTCACTGGCTTACTGGAAGCGCACCGTCGGCGATTCGGATGGGATTTGCACCCGCGTGCTCGAGGGCAGAACGCCCGAGGCGGCGGCCAGGGACCTTGTGCGCGGATCGAAGCTCGCGGATGTCGAGCTGCGCCAGGCGCTTGTCAAGGGAGGCGTGAAGGCCGTGGCGGCCTCAGACGACCCGATGGTCCGGCTGGCCAGGAATGTCGATGCCGAAGCTCGCGCCGCGCGCACAGTTTGGGATGATGACGTGAATGGCATTCAGACCGCCCAGTACGCGCGGATCGCCAAGGCGGTCTTCGACCACGATGGGACCACAGCCTACCCCGACGCGACGTTCACGCTGCGCGTTGCGTTCGGAGTGGTGAAGGGCTACGAGCCCGACGGCATGCGCGTGCCCCCCTTCACGACGATCGGCGGTGCATTTGACCATGCGGCCGCGCACGGCAATGTTTATCCCTACGAGTTGCCGAAGAGCTGGATCGTCGCTCGAGAAAGTGGCGGACTAGCCCTTGAGACACCAATAAACTTCGTGTCAACGGCCGATACGATCGGAGGCAATTCGGGCAGCCCCGTGATCGATCGAAGCGGCGCGGTGGTTGGACTGAACTTTGACCGAAATCGATATGGATTGGCCCGCGACTTCGGCTACGACGACCGCTTGGGGCGGCATATCGCCGTCGATGTGCGGGCGATCTCGGAAGTGCTGCGCACTGTTTATAGAGCCGAGGAGCTTCTACGGGAACTGCGGGGACGGTGACATCGGGTTGGCGTCCGGAATGCCCCCCCCTCGGCCCTGTCGCCGCGTCAACAGTGTCAATCCGTACGAAAAAGAGTCTTTCGGCCTGCGTCATACGTGACTTGCGTCATCTCTTTACATCACTTGGACTTAACTTATGACGCAGGAATAATCGGACCGGCGCAAAAATCGAAGTAACGCTCAGCCGTACAGGGAGTTATGGAATGACACAGGAATGACGTTGAACTTCCCTGACGCAACGCGCAGTCTTTCAATGTTCGATGTTTGCGACTCCCGCGCGCGGATCGCCGGACGGAGCCGGCTCCTACAGGAGTCTGCTCGCGCCGGTCGCCTCCGGAAGCGGGGCTCTCGCTGGCTTGTTGAACACCCGCTTTTCGAGCGCAGTCTCGTCGCCCCTCAAGGCTCGTTGGCGTTAAGGCCCGCTTTCAGGACCCTGTCAATCCGGAATCGAATCTCCTTCAAGTGCGCAAGTGAGGTATCATCGATCTTCCGGGTCTTCTCCTCGAGGAGCTTGTCGATCTTCTGGCCGGTCTCGTCGAGGTGCAGCCTCGCCAGATTCTTGGCATCCGGCGGATAGGTCGACGAACCCCCCAGAACGACGACGAAGCTATAGCCGCCGTACGACCGGTCGCTCTTCGGGCCCAGTACAATGTTGCTGAGCCGCTTGATGTACTCGCGCTGAAGGTTGCGCCGGACTGTGGAGATTGTATAGGGCGACGAGCCCTCGGCCGGCGGCGAGGCGACTTCGGTGAAGATGCCCTCGGCCAGCGATCGGAAGATCTCGGCGATCTTGAGCGGATCGCTGCCGGAGTTGCTCTGGAGCTCCTGATTCTGGATTCGTGAAAGCACGCTGGGATCGAGACACTGGTCGAGGACGATTTCCTGGATGTTCAGGATCATCCCGTAAACAGGGTAATCGGTGTTGCCGAAATAGGAGTATCGGTCGTCCTGCCACGACTCCGTGATCAGCTTGCGCAGCAAGGCCGGAGAGAACTGGAAGGACTTGTCCGAGAAGATGTTGTCGACCAGGAACTTGAGCGCCTCACGTTGCCTGGCGCCCGAGATCGGAATGACCGGGTCGCGGCCCTTTTCTTTCGCCTTGAAATCGCGGCTGACCGACTGGCCGCCGATGTACTCGGCTGAAAGGTAAGCACCGTTGCCGAACTGGCTGATGCACGACATGAACGCGCTCCGGAGCCGGGCCCACGACTCGCCATCCTTGACGACTTTCTGATCGAGGTCCTTCAGGAGCTCGGTGGCCATGGTCATGCGCATCTTGCCGTAGGCAAGCGTGTCCGACGTCAGGTCGTACGTGTTGACCTGAGGGTCGTTGCTCATGAAGTCGTCATCGGTGGCAAAGGCGAGGTCGGGGTCCGGAGAGCGGGCGGCGATCTTCTTGAGCTCAGCCTCTTCGCTGCCCTCGGGGGTCGCATAGGCGTACTCAATCGCCCAGTAGTCATACGGGCCGATGGTCGTCGAAGCATAGTCGCCTTGCTTCTGGCCCTTGGGCGCGATGTTGATCGGATTGTAATCCATCACGCTGCCGGCCATGCCCTTGACGCGTGTGATCGATGTATCGTTGATTTGATCGGGCCGGAGCATGATGCTGGCCTTGAAATTGTGCCGCAGCCCGAGGGAGTGACCGACCTCGTGCATCACCACTTCCTTGATCGCCTGCCCCAGGAATTCGTCGGGCAGCTTCAGCTCCTTCTCCTTTTTCTCCTTCTCGGCCTTTTCCTTTTCGGCCTTCTCCTTGTCGGCTTTTTCCTTCTCCTTTTGCTTGTCAGAGTCTTTGTCTTTGACCTTATCCTTCTCTGGAGTGTCATCCCCGGAGAACGCCAGTGCCAGCGTGGCAAATCGCATCTCGTGCGACTTGGCCGCGGCGTAGTTGCAAGCGCCGAGCCGGCCATGGCTCAGACGCTGGCTCAACTGGGCCTGGATCGGGTCCCAGCCGGAGGGAACCACGTCGACCGCCATCGGTGTGGCGCCACCAGGACCACGGTTACCGCCCAGCATCGCCGCATTCATGGCGGCGGACCGGAGGCTGCCGGGCGGCGGCACGGCGAGCCCGTATCCGTGCTTCATCGCCATGATCGGGCTGAGAATCTCGGCCATGGCAAGTGGCACCGGCTCGGCGGACAAGATGGCGCCCGGCGCGGCGCATCGGCACCGGCACGCCCATCAGGAACGCGTATTCCTCTTGCCAGGTCTTGATCCAGCTCGCGTCGAAGATCACGTCGCCATCGATCATCTCGCCGGTGAGGGGGTTACTGCGCAACCCCGACATGGCGAAGGTCGATCCGGTTGTAATCCAGCGCAGCGTACAGTAGTTGGTGTCTTCCGGCTCGAAGTCGTCGCGCTCATGCTGCCAGCGGACGGCGATCGCGTCCTTGAACCCGATCTTCTCGAATGCCTTGTTCCACTCGAGAATCCCCTCCTGGACGTAAGGCCGATATTCTTCCGGCACATTGTCTTCGATATACCAGGTGATCTGCTTGCGCGGAGGGGAAAGCTTGGCCTTGGGGTTGGCTTTCTCCAGCCGCCAGCGGTTGATCATGCGCTTGGAGTTGGTGTCCGGGTCGGGATTCGAGAAGTCGGTCACGGCGTTCAAGAAGTGCCCCACTCGGTAGTCGGCCATGCGCGAATGGTAACCCGGATCGGGCGCCTTGCAGAGGCTGTAATGAAGGACCAGGGTAATTCCACGCGGGTCAACGACCGGTGAGGCCCCGCCGAAGTACCGGCGGTACCGCGCACCGGTGAAGGTCGCCTCGACCTGGATCTCGTCGTTATTGGGGTAGGTTCGGATCTTGAACCAGCGGGAACGGCTGCGATCCAGGCTGCCGAAGCCGACCTGAGCGAAGTCGGTCAGGAAGATGTCGGCGAAGTCGATTACCAGGCTTCCTCCCTGGGGGTTGATCGAGAGGATCGGCAACGACATCAGGATCGAGTCGGTGTAATTCTGCTTGACGGCCTTGTCCAGGGGGGTGCCGGACGGGGCGGTGAAGTGGATGTTCTTGCGAAGGAGCTGGAGATTATCGCCCACACGCCGGAACGCGAGCACCCATTCATCGCCGAAATTGAGCGGCTGGCCGGCGTTTGCGGACCCTCGGGCGATCACCATCGGCGCGAGAATCGGCTGCTCGAGCTGCTGGGGCTTGATCTCTGCATAAAGGTGCTGGTCTTTTTCGTGTAGCGTGATGAATCCCTCATGCTTGGTGAAGCCCTTGGTCAGCTCGGCGAAGTTCTGAAGCCTCGATGGCTCGCCGCCGCGGGCGCCACCCCTCGTGATCTGCCTCAATTCGAACGGCGGCGGCTCGGCCTCGGCCGGGTCTTGCACCAGAAACTCGAACGCGGCGGACGAACGCGCCATGCACGCGGCCACGACCAACAATAACCCGAGTGCTGTCCAACGTGATCGCATTAACTTCGCCATTGCCGTGTCCTCGCTTGGAGCTACTTTCATTCAAGATGCGGCCGGGGGCCAAGAACCCCGCCGGACTCTGGCAGGTTCTTCCGATTAAGTTGAGCTTATTATCCAGCAGAGAGCCGTCGTCTGACAAGCGTCTGTCACCGACCAAATTCGTTTCCAATTCCGCTCCGCAGGTTTTTACCGGATTTTCGGGCACGTCAGTCGCATCGCTGGTGCCGCTCTATAATTCGTGGCCGCATCGTTCGAGAGGCTCTCGATCACGCCTTGGCACCGGATGTGCGTACTCCATTTCGAGGATGGACACACATCCGATTACGACACATGGGAATTTCGACGCGCGATAAGCGGGGAGAGAATGATGGGCCTGATTCTTCTGATCGTGTTGCTCGTGCTATTGATTGGCGCGGCGCCGACGTGGCCGTATTCCCGCCAGTGGGGATATGCGCCTTCAGGTGGACTGGGAACGGTGCTCTTGATCGTGCTGATCCTGGTGCTCTTGGGGTACTTGCCGAGCAGCTTTTGAGTGCAAACGTCGTCTGATCTCACCGGCCCACGTCAATTGTGAATCGCTGGGTTGCGGTCCCCAGAGACTCCTTGCCGGAGGAGACGACCTTCTCGACTCCCCACTTGAGCGCCGCTTCGTCGAGCCTGCGGGCTTCGCGCTCGAGGGCCGCGGAGACAATCACAACGGCAGTGCCCGCTTGGTCGGGTGTGCCGGAAAGCAGGCCATTCTCGTCGATACGCAGCCAGGGCGGGCCGCTGTCGATGCGGAAATGAAGCCGTTCGATATCCCAGAAGCCCATCGTTTCCTTGCCATTCTGCACGCGCGTTCGCAGATCACCGAGCGACCGGATGGCCGCAAGCGGATAGCGATATGCCGCCCCTCTGGTCGCGAGAGTCACAGGGGCACTGACCAGGAGCGGGCGCGGCGATGCGGCGTAGTCGGATGGCCCGCCCCGATTTCCGGCCGCATCCACGGCGACCACTCGGTAGAAGGCCTTGTTTGCTGCCCCGTTCTTGACATCGCTGCCCACAACTTCCATCTCGGTGGCCGACGTCTCAGCCACGAAATTGGCGGGGAACTCGGAAGGCAGATTTTGAGATGCGCCCACGGTGACCTTGTAGGGGGCGTCACTCACGGAGAAGCCCTTCTCGTCGCTGGCATAGACGCGGTATGCCACAGGCTTGCCCCCCGTTGGGCTCGCCGCCCAGTGGAGGACGCCACGGCTGCGCTGGCGGTCGAATTCGAGGCGCACGCTTTATCGACGACTTCGCCGAGTTGCGGTCACCCGAAACCGGTCCTTCGAACACATAGATGGACGATTCCCACTCATCTCCCGAACGGCGGTCGGCCTGGAGGATTCCCTGAGTGTGCGTGCGGCGGATCAGGTCGTGGTCGCGCACCAGGTCTTGCTCGCCGGCAATGGTCTCGTTGTCTCGGAGGAGGTAGATCGAATGCATGTCCCCGTCAAAAAGGTGCCAGGAACCATTGTAGTGCACCTGTGTGACGCAATGGCCTACAAGTCGCGCTGGAGCGACCGTAAATCCTGCCCTCTTCCAAAGGCCGGCCAGTGCGATGGAGTCGTTGCCGCAGGTGTTGTGGCCATAAACGTTGAGGACTTTCACCGGGTCGAGGAGCTCGTCGTTGTCACCTTCATGGTGGAAGCGATGCTGGGTTTCCTGCCACCAGAGGGCGCGGGCTTTGTCCGCGTCGGACATGCCCGGCTCGTTGGCCCGGGCCACGATGCGATCAATGGTGCGAAAGTCGTTGTGGCCGTTCGAGAGCCAGGGATTGACCACAGCCGTCGAGCCGACGTTTTCCATCCGGACCGAGCGGTTTGACTCCCAGGTTTGCTCGAAGGGCTGCCACACGCCTTGAGGGGAGCGACAGTTACGGCCGTCCATCGTGCCGTGCTGGATGACGACGTAGCTGGCACGGGGGCTCGTGATTTCCTGGATATGGGTCTTGGTGACGTCGGACGCATGACGGTTCGAGGACCACGGGGCGAGGGTGTCTTTGGGTGTCTGGCAGAGCAGCAGAATGGACAGTGGCAGCAGTGTAAACCCCATGATCTTCTGTTCCCCGGAAAGCACGGACGGCTGACAAAAGCGTGCTGTGTCGTCTTTGGTCTGGACCAGACTAAGGACGTGGCCTCGGCGACGGCAGGATGGCATCGACTGCAATCTCGCCCAGGAGTTGCCCGTTGATCACAACAGGCACCGATTGCCCGGGTTTGAAGTCCGTTCGCGATCGGTAAAAACCGGGGCCCGCGTCGGTGTAGACTTCGATCTGGCGATCGACGAGGTTGACAATCCAGTAGACAGAAATGCCGCCGCTGGCATAAGCGGGGAGCTTCTCATTCCGGTCGCGATCGAGAGTCGTGGCGGACACCTCGATGAGCAAGCCCACTTCAAAAGGCTCCGGGATCCTGTGCTCAAAATCCTCGTCGCTGCCCCGGACGATCGTGATGTCCGGCTCGGGTTCGTCGTAGTTGAGAATCCGGACCGGTTGCTCGGCGCGCCACGTCCAGCCGCCGGGCAAAAGGGCCTCGAGCGCCTTGATGCTTCTCTTGGTCGCATAACTGTGCTCGGCGCTTTTGCCCGTTTTATCCACCAGATAGCCGCCGATGAGCTCGACTCGATCAGGCTCGTCGAGTGCACCGGCCCGGATGATCCGCTCATACTCATCGACGGTGATGCGGCGCACACCCAGCGGGGTGAAAGGCGCAGGCATCGCCGTCGGAATGGTCGACGTGATCGAGGACATGGTCACCACCTCTTATCCGCGCGTTCCGGGCCCGGACGTCCAGGCCACAGTCGTACGACTTGATATAGTGTACATCATCGGGGGGAAAGAAGGAGTGTTGGATCGCGACGCTCGGTTGACCAGCGCCACGATCTCTGACCCCTTGGGTCACAGCCTGACCGAATCATTTGTGGTTTTTGTGCACCGATCGGATATTCTAGTGTGCCACCGGATTTCCCGGGCGAGGTCCAGCGTCTCGACCGGGCTTCCAGCAAGGAACAAGAGCGGAGCCGCTCATTCGCGACGAAACACCAGCACAAGTTCAATCGAGGACCGAGATGCCAAACCAATCGTCCAGCACGATGAACCAGGTCGGCCCGTTCGTGGCGGGCTCGACGTCGAGCGACCTGATCGCCCTTGCCCAGGAAGACAGCCTCGGCTTGCGCCTCGTCAATGCCCACGAGCAACTGCGCGACCCGATTCGACAGCGGTACCAGGACTTGAAGGCGACCGCCAAGGAATATTTCTGCGACGACGATACTTCCACCTCGCTCTTGTTCCAGAAGACAGGCGACTCGGAGTTTATTCCCGACTTCATTCAATATGTGTACTGCTGGCTCATTCAGGACCGGCTCGGCGGGCTGGTCCTTTCCGGGGTCAGCACCGACGTGGGCAATCACGAGCAGATCGATCAGCAAGAAAAGCGCCTTCTGGGATCAATCGGCCGAGATCGCGCAGTGCTCTCGAGCAAGTACACCCAGAACCCCGACGTACTCCTGAACTTTTTCAATTTCACGGTCTTCCCGGCGCTTCCCAGAATTCCGGCCATCGAGCCGGACGGCGTCTACTCGGCGTTCCCGCGTCTCATGACGAGCCAGGACGCTCAAGAGCCGGCCGCCAGAATCGAAACGCACTACTGGGGCCCGTCGATCTTGCTCCCTTCCGACAGGGAAGTCGCCGCCGAGGTCGCGACCACAGCCGCGCATACAAGCGAGGCCGCACGCCGGATTTGCTGCAATGATCATTGGATCGTCGTGTGTAATCATGCCATTGAGAGGTATGTGCGGACGATTGAATCGCTGCACGTCTTCACAAAGCTGGTTTACATTTCCAGGCAGGTTATGGACGAAGTGGGCCGGAAGTTAATCGCCCAGCGCGGTGCACAGGTCGAGGCCGAAGTGCGCTCCGAGATCGACCGCTTCAAGGAATCACGCTTCAAGTCCGAGGAGGCGAAGCAAGGGCGCATCTCGAAGCTGTCCCAGATTCTTTGAGAAGAAGGCAGACCTCGGGGCTCCTGCAGTGGAGATTGAAGAGTGAGCGTCCTCTGACTCACCGCGCGGTGGTGATTTCTCCGGGGTGGTAGCGGCGCTCGCTGTGGGCTCGCACATCGGCCTCCGCGAACCAGGACGGCTTGAACTGCTTTTTCGCGTACAGTGAAGCCTGGTCAAACCAGTGAGGGGAAGCGGGATCACCCGATTCGCCGAATTGAAGAATCGTCTTCGCGTTCGGCGGCGCTGCCAGCTCGACCGCCGCGACGTACGAATGGCCGGCCACTCCGTATCGGCGAGTCTGGCCCGCTTGCGGCAGCGTGTAGAAGTTGAACACGACGCCCAGGGGCCCCGGTGCGCCTGCGATTGGCAAACTCGCCTGGTCATCGCGAAACTCGCCTCTGCCTAGCAGGTCGATCTGGGAGCCGTGAATTCGCTGCAGGCGATTGATCTCGCCCCAGGCCACCTTCCAGGTGCCACGCGTCTTCTCAAGGTCGGCCAGAGTCGCTTCCAGCGCGCGGACCCGCGGATAATTCAGCAAGTCGCGTTTCGCCGCCATCTTGAGCGCCCGGTCGTACGTTTCTGTGAACAGCGTCATCGCGACCGAATCGACCGCGCTTCTGCAGTCCCAGTTCTTGAGCAGGTCCAGCGGCTCTTTCACCTTGGCAGCCCGGCCGGGGTCCTTCCCCGAGAGCGCCTCCCATTCCTTCACGAGATCGGGAATGCGAATCTCGGCTTCGAGAATCTTGGTGTCGAAGCCGTCTCGGGTCCAGTCCTCGTAGGCGAATTTCGCCCTGGAATCCAGGATGCGGCGCGAGATCCGGGCCCGCGGGTTGTCGCGTTCGCGTTCGGTTGCCATCACGTAGGACGGAAACTGGCTCGCCTTGGGATTCTCATCCACTTCACCGGCCTCCAGTTCCTTGGCCACCGGCGTTGTGCAGAGAGGCGATTGATTGCAGTTCTGCAAGAAGCCGCACTTGGGATTCTCCAGTTGCGGCAGCTCGTCAAAGCGATGATAGCCCTGCCAATCCGTTTCCGGGTTCGAGCCGTCGACCGGTTTTGTCCAATCGAACTTTGTCGACCGTCTGGGCACGGCCCCGTTGTAGACGTAGAAAATATTGCCCCCCGAGTCGGCTACGATCGCATTGAACATCGGCAAGTTGCAAGCGCGCATGGCCTCCTTGAATTCGGCCACGCTCTTCGCCCTTCCCATGGCATAGGCCTGGTCGATCGCCCCGCCATCCTCGAGCTTCGCCAGACGCATCGCCAGCGGCTTGCCGCTCTTGACCGCAACCAGTGGGCCGTGGTGCGTCTTGGTGAAGCGGAACCGCCGACGTTTGACTCCGTTTGTCTCTTTGACAAGAATCTCGTCCGTCCAGGCCGTGGCCTGCTTCGTACCGTCGCCAGATCGGTATTTGAGAGGATTGGCCTTGTCGTCAAAAGTGATGCTATAAAGATCGACGATGTCCGGATTGTTGACTGTGTGGCTCCAGGCGATGTGGCCGTTGTATCCCAGCGACGGAAACGGCGAGCCGAAAAAACAGGCTCCCAGCAGGTTCCAGCCCTGATCGCTGCTCAGGTGCCCTTCATACCACTGTCCCGGTCCAAAGAAAGGCTGGTGTGGGTTTATGAACATAAGCGCTTTGCCCGACGTCGATTTTTCGGGACGCACGGCCCACATGTTCGAGCCCACGTGTGCCGACATGCTTTGTCGGTCTTGTTCCATCGCCACGAGCTCCGTGCGCAACGCGGGCGGAAACGCGACCGCGCCGGCTTGATCGCCGTGCATCTCTTCCACGGCCGCGAGAATATCCGAGGCCGCCAGCCCCGATTTGCCGTAGATGAACGACTGATAGAGGATGAAGCGGCGAAAGGCCAGCGGATGCCACGGCTCGAAATGCGTGATCAGCCGGGGCTTCGTCTGCGGATTGACCGCCAGGTAATGGTTCAACCCGTCGGCCGTGGCTTCACAGAGTTCCCTGGTTTTCGGTGAAGCATTCTTATATTCTTGTATCGAAAGAGCAGGAATCTCGAGAGCCCGATTGACCAGGTCGTCCGGCAGCGACGGTGCACCGTAAACCTCGGCTGCGCGCCCCAGCGAGCGGAGATAGCTGTCTTCGACCTGCCAGAAGTAATCTTCGGCCTGGGCATAAATGAACCCGAAGACGCAAGCGGCATCGGTCGATCCGTAGACATGCGGAACGCCGAACGTGTCGCGCTCGATCGTAACATTCTTCACAAGCGCAGCAATCCTGGTCGCAGCGTCAGGTGCAGCCCGATCAACGTCCTGCGCCCGAACTGGCTCCCCCGCGATAAACCCGAAGCCGGCCAGCACGACGAGCGCAATAGCCGAAAACGACCGTGAAGTAGAATTCATGCGTTTCACCGATGCATGCCTGCGTTGAAGCGAGCTTCTCGGCCCCGGCACAGACCGGTAGCCTGGTCGCTTGCACTATAGCTTTCAAAGATGCGTATTGCCACCGGGCTTTCGCGACGATGCGGCACGACCCCATTCCCTTACAAATGTCAGGGATGTATACTGACGGACGTGGCATCCACGGCAATCCACGCGAAGAGCATAATAATGCGAAGCAACGAAACACACAAAGAGCCCCGCGATGCCGGAACACGGCGCGGATTCTTGGCGCTCTGGCCGCCTCCAGTGCGCTGGCCTCGTTCCGCAGCGACGCCGTCGCGCGTGCCTCCTGCGCCGCCCGCGACTCGCTTGGCGAGCACGAGGCGGACCTGGCCGGCAACGAAGATTACTGGTCGCAGATCGCGCGCTGCTTCGACGCCGAGCGCACGATCATCAACTTGAACAACGGCGGTGTGAGCCCGGCGCCCACACACGTGCTCGAGCAGATGATCCGCGACCTGCGGTTCTGCAACGAGCTCCCTGCCCACCACATGTGGCAGGTGCTCGAGCCGCGCCTCGAAACCGTGGGCCGCCAATTGGCCCGACAGTTCGGCTGTGACCCCGAAGAGCTGGCAATCACGCGCAACGCCTCCGAGGGGATGGAGACCTTGATCCTGGGCTTCGAGCTCAAGCGGGGCGACGAGGTGATCGTCACCGACCAGAACTATCCTCGTATGCTCACAGCCTGGGACCAGCGAGCCCGCCGCGACGGAATCGTCGTCAAGCGGGTCTCGTTCCCCGTGCCGCTTGCCTCGCCCGCTGAGTTCGTCCATCGGATCAGCCGCGCAATCACGCCCGCCACCCGCGCAATCGAGTTTCCCCACATCACCAACACGACCGGCCAGATCCTCCCGGTGCGCGACGTGGTTCGGCTCGCGGCGCCAGCGCGACATTCCCGTATTCGTCGACGGCGCCCATTCGTTCGCCCATTTCCCCTTCACTCGCGACGAGCTCGATTGCGACTTCTTCGCAACCAGCCTGCACAAATGGCTGCTGGCCCCCATCGGCACCGGGTTCCTTTACATCCGCAAGGCCCGCCAGAAGTCGATCTGGCCGCTCATGGCAGCACCAGCAGCTATGGATGATAATATACGCAAGTACGAAGAAATCGGCACGCATCCGGCCGCAAATCACAATGCGATCGCCGCGGCGCTGGCCTTCCACCAGAGCATCGGCAACGAGCGAAAAGCCGCGCGGCTTCGGCTCCTGCGCGACCGCTGGGCCATACCGCTCAAGCAACTGAGCAATCGCGTCACCGTCTGGACGCGGCTTGAAGACGACCACGCGTCCTGCGGCATCGCCCTGGTGGCAGTCGAGGGGATCGACCCTTCCAAGATAGCCGAGCACCTGCTCGCCAAGTGCAAGATCCTGACCGTTGCAATCCACCACGCGGACTTTTCCGGGATAAGGGTAACGCCCAACGTTTACACGACACTCGCTGAAATCGACGCATTCACCGAAGCCATGCGCCGTGTCGTGGCCAAGGGCGTGTAGGGGCGCGGAGCAGAAGCATGCAGAGTGACGGTGACGGACACGGCTCGATCACGGGATGGATCGCCAACGTGAAATCGGGCGATCTTTCTGCGGCGCAGCCCCTCTGGGAGCGATACTTCGCGCGAATGGTCGACCTGGCTCGAGCCCGGCTGCGCGGCTCCGGCCGGCAGGGCCGCGACGCCGCAAGCGACGAGGAAGACGCTGCCTTGAGCGCCTTCGACAGCCTGTGTGCGGGGCTGGCCCGCGGACAGTTCCCGCAACTGGCCGATCGCGATGACCTCTGGCGCCTCCTGGTCGTCATCACCACCAGGAAGGTGAGCGCCCAGGCCCGCCGCCAGCTCCGGCAGAAACGCGGCGGCGGCCACGTGCAGCCGGCCACCGACCTCGCGTCGTGCGACTCCGAAGACGATCTACTCGCCCGCGCCGTCGGCTCCGAGCCGACCCCCGAGTTCGCCGCCATGGTCGCCGAAGAATATCGTAAATTGCTCGAGCGCTTGGGTGACGATGTCCTGCGCAAGGTCGCGATCCTCCGGATGGAAGGGGCCACGACCGACGCGATCGCCGAGCAGCTTGGATGCGCTCGCCGCACAATCGCGCGCCAGCTCGCCCTGATCCGGAGAATCCTCGCCGCCGATGGCGATTCTGCCTGAACAAGGATCAGCCGATGGATCAAGTCATCTCGCCCAAGACCCAGTTCGACATCCTCCGCGACCGGATGCTGACCGGCTCGCCGGCGGCCCCGACTCGCTCGCAGATCGAGCTCCCAGGCGGCGATACCGTGCCCGACTCTCTCGTGGTTCGCTGCGGGCTGCTTGACCGCCTGGCCGAGGCGCTCGGTTCTCTCGCTCCCGATGAGCGAGCGGCCGTCGAAACCCAGTTCCTTGGCAAGCGTTCTGGACCTGGAAATGGAGAAGACCCCACCGAGCCGCGTTACCCCCGCGCACACGAACGTCGCCGGCCTCGTCCGGCGCGGCGTCGAGACGCTCCACCAGCAGCTCTTCGTTGGTCTGCCCGAGCCCGACCACGCCGCGAGCACCGTTCAGACGATTGCTCACGACAGCACGGTCGATCAGGTCGTGGCCTCGTATCTCGAATCGCTCGTCACAAGTTCTCCTCTCGATCGCGAAGCCTTGCTCTTGTCTCACCCCGCCCTGGCCGGCGAGCTCTCCCGATTCTTCGCAGGCTACGACACCGTCTACCTCTGGTTCGGTCCTCTCGCCACGACCGCTCGCACACCGAGTGCTGCCGAAACAGTCACGACCGAGTGCGCCGGCGAGCGCCTTCCCCTGTCCTCGAAAGTGAAGATCGGCCGCTACGAGCTCCAGGACGTGCTCGGAAGCGGTGGCCAGGGCGTCGTCTACAAGGCGCTTCAGCGCGGCGCCGTCGAGCAGACCGTGGCTGTGAAAACCCTGCGGGCCGAGGGGCTGGCGGCGGAAGGAGACGTCGCCAAGTTCCTCCAGGAAATGCGCCTGATGACCGAGCTCGACCATCCCGGGCTGGTCTCGATCCTCGATTCGGGGATCGAGGACGGCCGCCCCTTTCTGGCGATGCCGCTCATCGTTGGCGGAAGTTTGACCAGCCGCCTCAAGGACGGGGGCCTCCCCGACCCGCAAACCGCAGCGCGCTGGATGGCCGACATCGCCCGGGCCGTCCAGTACCTGCATGACAAGAACATGGTACATCGTGATTTAAAACCCTCGAATATCTTGTTCGATGCACAAGGGCAGCCTCGCGTCGCCGATTTCGGCCTGGTGCGCCTGGTGGAGCAGGCCGGAGGAGCGGCCCAAGCCTCGTCGGTCGTGGTCGAAGGCACGGCCTCCTACATGGCTCCCGAACAGGCGTCCGGCCGAATCAAGGCGGTCGGAAAATGGACCGACGTTTATGGCATGGGTGCGATCCTCTACGAGATCTTGACCAGCCGCCCTCCGTTTCGCTCCGACTCGTTCATGAAGACCCTGGCGCGCGTGCTGGAGGAAGAGCCGGAATCTCCGCGTCGTCTCCGGCATGAGGTCCCCGTCGAGCTCGACGCAATCTGCCTGAAATGTCTCGCAAAAAACCCTGCCGATCGCTACGAATCGGCCGGGAAGCTGGCCGACGAGCTCGACCGCTTCCGCCACGGCCTTCCCCTGGAGCTGACCCATCCACCGGGCTTTCTCGCCCGACTGGTTCGATGGGCACGCCGCGAGCCCGGCCTCGCCACGCGCCTGACGGTCGTCATCGGCTGCTCGCTGGTGATCGCCGCGAACTGGCTTTCGGCGCAGGCGGGTCTCTACACGCCAAGAACTCTTGGCTGGTCGATCGGCGCGATCTCCGGCGGCCCCGATTCCTTGCGCTGGGTGAACCTCGGCGCTCCTGTTCACCTGGGGCCTGGCCGCCGCCGGCTTTCAGGCGGCATTGCGAAAGACGAAGCAAATGGAGGCCGTCGTCCGCGCCTGGCTGGGCACCGACGTCCTGCTCGCCACTCTCCTCTTGATCATCGACGGTCAGCCCATGACCCCGCTGACGGCCGTCTATCCGGTGCTGATCGCCGCCTCCGGTCTCTGGTCGCGAGCGCGGGTGGTGGTCTTCACGACGGCACTGGCGATGCTCGGCTACATCACCTTGATCGCCGAAGGCTGGTCGGCTGGCAAGCCGATTGGTCCTCGATACGGTCATCTCGATTTCCTCGCCGGTCTCGCGCTCATGGGCTTCATCGCCGCCTACCAATCCCGCCGCGTCCGCGCCCTCGGACGCTTGATCGAAGACGGCACCGAGCCATAGTGAACAGCGGCCGAGCGCAGCACTGCCACTTTTGCCGCTGTATTTGCCACTTTTTTTCTCACCCGCAAGAACACTCACAGATGAATTCCGATCTTCTGATGCTCATTGGATTTGTAAAGCGGCCTGTCCGCGCTGGCCGACCGCCGCGCACTTCGAAAAATGGCAAAAAGTGGCAGGTTTTCAGCCGTGTTTTCAGCATCCGTACACTGGTGTAAATCGGCGACCTGCATTCCGTCGCCGCCGATCCCCGCCCTGATTCCCGCGCTCCGCCCGACCAATGCGACAAACGAATGTCAAAGCTTGAGTCCTGCTCGTACTCGTACTCGTTTCCTGTTCCCCGCCCGACGTCTTCCGTCCTGTTGCTCGGATTGAGTTCGTTCTGTTCATTCGACGCGTGCCCTTTCCCCGTAAGGTTTAACCCGCCGCCGCCTCGTCCCCGCTGGACTCGACTCGACGACTTCGCAGCGCCCTCCATCCCAGACGATCTACAGAGCGCCCGAAAAAGTTGCGGCAACCCCCGAGAAATCCGACTCAAGAATTCGAGCCAAGTCCGGTTATGCCGGATATGCCCAGCATTCCGCACCGTCAAAAAAGTTTTGGCTTCGTTTCGCGCAGTACGCGGTCCACGGAATTGTCAATCGCCCCCAAGTAGGTCAGGCTTTAGCCTGACAATTTCCCCCCGCGCTCGAGCCGATGGACGCACCTTCGCCGAGCGAAAAGCGACAATGGACGATCGCCCCGCGCTGACGATACCATAGAAAATCTGCTGTAGCAGGCACACGCCGTGTGCCGTCCGCAGCGACACCCCCGCGAACACCCGGCTGACCTCCACTCCGGGTTCCCGAACCATCGCCCTGGTCCACGCACGCAGCGAGACATGACGGTTTGACCTCTGACATCACGCTTCCTCACACCGGCTTGCCCCTCGAGTCTACAGTGATCTGGTTCGACCTCGGCTCTTCCTGCAGAAGTCGTCGCTAACCGAGAACCAAAGATCGCAAATCATTTCCACTTGCTTGATCGACCACGCAGTGCCGTTCTTCCGCCCGGGTCAAGACCCCGGGCGACCTGCGCGACGCGTACGCTCGGCGGGTTATCGAGCATCCCCGTTGGATCATCCTGGAACCAGACCGGAAACCGGGGCGCGAGCAGTTTGTCTATGCATCTGACCGGCGGATGGAATCCGCGGGGGAGAGAGGCGACGGCTCAGCTAGGCCCATCGCCCGACGGGTGGACGCTCCTTCTGTTGGCCTCAGCCCGGTTGACGAAACCGACCACGTCCAGGTCAGATTCGCGACGCGTTTCCTGCCCTTCTCTCACATTGTCGAAATCATTGACTCTGTTTAGACTAGATCAAACAGACTAGATCCGCGCGGAGAATCTGGCATGAAATGCGTTGGGAGTTACGAAGCCAAGACCCATCTGCCTCGCCTGCTTGGCCAGGTCGAAAAGGGTGAAACGATCACGATCACCAAACACGGTAGGCCGATTGCGAAGATCGTGCCTGCCACCGACGCGAAACAGAGCGTGGCGGTCGTGGTAGAAGAGATGCTCGCGTTCCGTGATGAGAATGGACCAGTGCTCGGCGATGATCTTACCATTCGCGACTTGATCGAGGAGGGCCGGCGTTGAGCAAACGGAAAAAGAGAGCCGGCAAACGAACGGACAAAAGATTGGTTCTCGACTGCTCGATCGTGATGGCGTGGTATTTTGTCGATGAAAAAGACGCTTATGCGGACATGATTGCGCACCAATTGCCTGGTCGAGGAGCGCTCGTGCCGGCAAACTGGCCACTCGATGTCGCCAATTCATTGATCGTCGCCGAGCGTCGAAAACGCTCCACACAGGCACACGCAGGGCGGATGATCGCGTATCTCGAAGCGATGCCTATTACCATCGATGATCAAACAACAGACCACGCTTGGAGCTCAACTATGAGCTTCGCGCGACTGTACGCTCTCTCGGCTTACGATGCTGCCTATCTGGAGTTGGCTGTCCGCCGGGGACTCGAGCTTGCCACACTGGACGAGCCGCTCAAGTCCGCTGCCATGAGTGCCGGCGTGGCGATCAGCGGCGTCCGGTGACTCCACGGACTGAAAGGGCGGGAAACACGGTGCCTTCCGCTCCTGGCTCGCCAGGTTCGTATCGCTCAACCTCCGACCCAGGCCAGATTCGACAGTGCCTGCCGGCGCCGCCGGTCGGGCACAACATGGGCTCCATCTTTTACGAATGTCGTTGACCTTCCCGAAAGCCGCCGTTACGCTGGATACACCGGCCGCCTGACAAGGCCGGCAATCACTCCGGCCGAGGGGAATTCATGACGATCACCGTTATGGCCGGCGTTCGTCGCCGCTTTCCGACGATTTTCTGGATTGCCAGGCCGGTGGGATGGATCCTCGGCAGCCGGCGCCGCACCTGCCGCGCGATGCTCGTTCTGCTGGCAATGGTTGCCGGCCCTGCCCTCTGGTGGCGGACGCAACTGATCGGCCTACCCGATATCGGCGACCCCTTTGACGTCAGCGCCTTTCAGACGTTCACGATCCCCGACGACCGCAACGCGTACAGCGACTACCGCCGCGCGTCATCCCTCTTCAAGCCGTGGGCCCTGTATGCCGCGACCGCGGGGAGTCGCGTCAACCTGGCCGCCCGCTGGTCGCAGGCTGGCCCCGAGGTGAAGCGCTGGGCCGAAGATAACCGCGAGGCCCTGGCCGTCTATCGACAGGGCACCGAGCTGCCCGACGCCTTGGATGAAATCCCCCGGTTCGAGGGAATGCACGTCGAACGATGGGACATGCACCTCACGCTCGGTTCCTTGGTACGGCTCGCGCTCCTGGAGGGATCGCGTCTGGAGGAGCTCGGCGACATGGAAGGAGCCTGGGGCTGGTATCGTGCCGTCCTGCGCAGCATTCACCACGTCGGCTTGCACGGCACTGTCTTCCGCCCTTCTCTCGCACAGAACTGGCACGACATGCTCGCGCGATCGTGTCACGACCTGGTCCGCCGATCCTCGCACGACGCCCGCGCTCATTCGAAGAGCTCTGGACACCGTGGTTGAGTGTGACGCGCTCGCACCATCAGAGTCATACACGCTCAAGGCGGAATATCTGGACGTGGACAGGCTGCTCGACGACGAGCAGCTCCAGGGATTCGCGGTCCCGCGCTCGTGGCTCAGACCGCTCGATTCGCTGAATATCCCGCTGACGCCCGGCCAGGTCGGCGCGGTCTTTAGCTCGTGGCGATCGTGGGTGCGCGAGCCCGAGCGAAGCCGCCGCGTGATCCGCCTGGCAATCGCCAACTGGCTGGGGCGTTATGACCTGCCCCCTGAGGATCGTCCGCCCCCCGGCTCGAAGCCCGACGGCGCCGGCCACTGCTTTTATCAGCTCGGCCCCTCTTCGCCCGCTGTGGCTCGCTCTTTGCCGCCCCAGGCGCTCGCCGCTTGGCTTGGTTCCACCCTGGACGCCAACTTCCTGTTCGGCAAATGGGGATGGAGACCGGTCCGCAGGCAGGAACGAAGCAACCATCTCGCGCTGTTGATCCTCCTGGGCCAGGAGCTCTACCGCCGCGACTTCGCGAGCGATCCGCCGACGCCCGAAGCGCTCGTTGGTCGTTATCTCAAAAGCCTGCCCTCGGAATTCCTGGATGACGACACGGATCAGACAATCCCCGAATCGGGCACACCAAAGGCGCCAGCGTATCTTGGCCCTCCAAGCAGACAACCGACCACTCCCAAACCGTAGATTTGTCTAAATAGCATTGCACGATTACGAGACCCGCGTGGTTGCCACTGGCTATGTCGGTGCTTCGGTGTAGCAGGCACACTCCGTGTGCCGCCCGCGGAGAGTCTCGCTCGGGTGGCGCCGCCTTTGCCAGTGCAAGGTTAATTCACGTTTATTAATTCGTTTATGCGTAAGAATGGTAACGCCTTGCGCAGCTCCGCTACGCCGGCGTCGGTGACCTGACTGCGCCAAAGGTTTAGACGCCTGAGCTTGGTCAGCCCCTTCAGATGTGCCAGCCCAGCATCGGAGACCTGAGTGAAACCCAGGTCAAGTTCCGAAAGGTTGTCGAGCCCCTTCAAGTGTACCAGGCCGGCACCGGTGACCTGCGTGTAGCTGAGCCCGAGCTTCGAGAGCTTGGTGAGCACCTTCAGATGCGCCAGGCCAGCATCGGAGACCTGAGCCTCGGCGAGGTCAAGTACCGAGAGGTAGGATAGCCCCTGTAGCTGCGCCAGCCCGGACTCAGTGACGTGGGTTCCGCGGAGTAACAATACCGTCAGGTTGGTCAAACCCCGCAAATGCACCAGCCCGGCATCGGTCACATCCAATCCGCAGAGGTTGAGCTTTATCAGGTTCTTCAGCCCTTTCAGATGCGCGAGGCCCGCATCGGTTACGTGTGTATGTTCGAGGTCGAGTTCCGAGAATTCGCTTAGCAACTTTGCGATGTTGGTGAAGGTCTGGCCGAGGTCGAGTTGCGAGGGTGTAGTTAGTCCCTTCAGATGTGCGAGGCCAGCGTCCGTCACCTCCAGATTCTGTAGGTGGAGTGCCCGAACATGGCGAAGACGTCCGATGTGCATGAATTCAGCCTCGGAAGCGGGACTCATTTGGACCGACACGACATTGCCGAAGTAGTCGACACCGATTGTGTTCACGAGCCAACTCGGGCCCCATGGCTTGCCTTCTCCGTCGCCGCCGCCGTCTTTCAGATCCCAGTCGTAATCAACGCAGCCGCCTTTCCTCGTGATCGCCGCGACGGCCTCGCGTTGGATTCGCGCGCTGCGGACGACCCAACCAAGCAAGCCCCCGATCAATAACACAATGACGATCATCCCCCGCACGCTGAAGCGCAGGAATCTTCGCCACGAACGTGAGGCGGGTTCGGCCGACATGGTCCGACACTCTTCGGGATTCGGTGCCGTTCGGAGTCGATTCACTTATCTGGGCTTCTCGCCTCACTAAAATAGTCCTTCTTCAGGGATCGGGCGAGATTCATCAGATTGACCGCGGCCCCGTCCGTCCGGCCCCCGCAAGACCCGAGCGCCTTGATGTACCATCGATTAAACCCTGCGGTATCATTCTTGAGAACACCGTCCAGGAGCAGCAATTCAAACTGGAGCATCGGGTCTTGAACAGCCCAGGTCTCACGCCCACGACGAAACCCTTGGATAACGTCCTCGGCGGTTGCGAACCGGTCCAGAAACGGCAAACTGTAATGATCGCAGATATGCTTGATATTCCTTACGACTCGAGCGATGTCCGATTCGTGCGCTATCGTGATATCCTGCAAATCAAAACCGGGCGGCAACAACTGGTAGGAGGGCTGAGCAATCGTGGGGGCAGTTTTCTTCTCCCTTTCTGTCCGGAGGGGGAGATATCGATTCAAGAGGTCGGTATGTGCTGGAAGTCGAAACTCGCAGTAATGATCCAGACGATAACCGCTCCCATTTGACCATCTGATAGCCAAAAGCGTGATTCGCTTGTCCAGCGTCGCGCTCGATTTGATGAACCGACCGGCTAATCGTTTGTCGACATACCCATGCTCTCCCACGAAAGGCACGAGCTCACTGGCCGCTGCTTTGATGATCTCTTTTCCGGTCATGGCAGATTTCTCTATGTTGTTACCTCTCGTTAAAAGGGGACATACCGATTTACCGTTGGCAGTGCAAACCATGTCGTGCGCCGTGGGGCAGAGTGTCGCCAACCTCGCACTCACTCCTGGTCATGAAAAGATCTCACTGACCTCCAGGTGGCCGACCACGTGCCCGTCCAGCTCCACCGGCACCGCCTCGCCCTCTTTGAACACCAGCGGCGTGCCCGCGTAGGTCGCCAGGTCACCCTGTCCGACAGGGCCCGAGAACACCTCGACCGTCCGTCGCTCGATGCTCACGATCCAGTACACCGGGATCTTGTTGTGAGCGTACCGCGGCAGCTTCCGACCACGATCCCTCGCGTAAGTCTTGTGCGACACTTCAACGAGTAGGGCGACGTCCGTACCCTTGGGAAAAGGTGTCAGGAACCTTTCTCCGAGGCTGCCGGTGTATTTCGCAAATCGCTGCCAGCACACAGCAGACGGTCAGAGTGCAATCTTAACACAAGCCGCCTGATCCTGGTCAATTCTTCCCCAGCAACCGCACGATCCCCGCATGCGCCCGACCAATCTCCGCCGCCGTCTTCCCGCTCTTGTTGCGAGCGTCGCGGTCGGCGCCATGCGCCAGCAGCCACCGCACCGCTTCGGCCTTGCCCTGCCGCGCGAAGTACATCAGCAGCGTGCCCTGAGTCTCATCGCGCGCATCGACGTCGGCTCCGCTTGCGGCCAGCAGCTCCATCACCGGAATCGGATCGGCCTTCGAGCGTGTCTTCGACAAGATGCAACAGCGGCGTCAAGCCGTCTACGTCCAGCGCGTTGGCTCGAGCACCGCGTTCGAGCAGCAACTTGATCAGCGGAAGTTTGCCGCCGCGCACGGCGTAGTGGAGTGCGGTGAGTCCATATCGTCCGCGGTCGTCGAGGCTCGCGCCGTAATCGAGCAGCACCGTGACGCGGTGCAGCTCGTTGTGGCTCACGTCCGGCCGGCAGGCGCGCGGCAGCATCCAGTCCGGCACTTTCTTGCCATGGGCGATGAGCAGATCGGCGACGGGCCGCTCCGCGTCGTCGAGGCGGCCGAGAAAAGCCGCTCGCTCGACGTCGGCCCCGTGTTCGATCAGGAGTTTCACCAGATCCACGCGGTTCATCACCACCGCCAGCGTCAACAGCTTTCCGCTGTGCCGCTTCACCTCGGCGCCGCGTTCGAGGAGCAGCTTCACGGCGTCGATGTTGCCGCCGCAGACCGCGTGGCACAGCAGCGAGACTTCCTGGAAATCGTCGGCGGGATCGATCGGCATGGACGAGCTCCGGATTGCGATCGACATGGCCGCGCAGCGCGGGCAGGTCGCCCAGCCACGCCGCCGTGAACACGTCGTCGATGGCGCCGTGCTCGACCAGCGGCGCCACCAGCGCCGGCTGCCATTTCTTGGCGATGGCCAGTGGCGTGACCGCGACGCCGGTTCCCATCTGGACATCGTCGCAGGCCATGGTCGCACGCATCGGATCGCACGCGGGCGTATTGCAATCGCGACCGGCCCGGCCTTCAGCGTCAGCTCGAGAATTTTCGGGCGGTTGCGGTACGTCGCGACCCAGGCCAGCGTGCGGTTGTCCATGCCGCGCCGGCCTGCGAGCGTTCGGTCCTTCTCGAGCGCCTTGCGGACATTTTCCGTGCGTCCTTTGGCGGCGTCGTTCAGCAGCGTCTCGAACTGCACCTGTGCCGCGATCCTGGACGGCGTCGCAGCTCTTGCGAAGTTCGTTGGGTTCCGTCTCGGGACTGTGAATCATGGCCTTCGCGATGCGCGCCAGCGGCCGCATGATCGGCTCGGCGTCGAGGCCGCGGGCAACCACCGCCTCGCGCATGCAGCGCAGCCACGCCGCGGCCGCTTTGGGGCTGATGTAGCGGTGCTGGTGCCGCCGCAGGAGGCCGCCGGCAAGATCGTCCGAATACCCACGGCTGCCGCCGAACCACTGCATGAAGAAGGGCGTTGCCTCTCCGCTGTTGAAGTGCGGAAACGCCACCCGCAGCAGTTCGTCCTGCTCGATGCGGCGATAGAGGTCTGTGACGAGCGCCGCCACGCCCTCGCTGCCGCCAACCGCCTTCCAGAGCTCCGCGCCGGGATACGCGACCAGCGGTTCCCCGCGATGGCGCAATTCCTCGTGAATGAATATGCCGCGATGCATTGAATCTTCCCCTGGCGCTTGCCAGAATATCCGTATACGTGCTGCGCAACGACCAAACTACACGTTCTCGGCGTGGTATCAAGATCACCGCGTCGCCGAGGACCGCCCCGGCTGATCTGATCGGCAGAATGAATTCATGTCGTTTCCGTTACGAAATTTGCCGGTGATGCAAAACTGGGATTGCCATACCTGCGGCGATTGTTGCCGGCGGCTCGTGGGGGTGGTCACTGACGAAGAGAAGCAGCGAATCGAAGCGCTCGATCTGGCAAACGATCCCGAGGTTGCTCCCAAGCCGTGGTTCGCGCGCCTGGGTCGAGGCACCACGAAGTGGACGCTGAAACACCGGCCGGACGGGGGTTGCGTCTTCTTGACCACCGCCAACCACTGCCGGCTTCAAGAGCGCTTCGGCGCCGACGTCAAACCGTTTGCATGCCGTTTGTTTCCCTTTCTCCTCATACCGGCCGGCAACCACTGGCGCGTCGGTGTGCGTTTCTCTTGCCCGTCCGCCGCGGCAAATCTGGGTCGCCCGGTGGTCGACCAGCAAAAAGACCTCGTGCACTTGTCTGGCTTGCTCGAGCACCACGTAGGTCGCTCGGCCGATAGTGCGCAGCCTCCTTCGCTGCAAGCCGGTCACCAGCTTTCGTGGCCCGATCTGTTCCGTGTGGTCCAGGTGCTCCTGGAGATCGTGCAAGACCGCGGCGATCGTCTGGAAAGACGGCTGCGCAAATGTTTGGCCATCGCTCGGATTTGCAGCGAGGGGAAGCTCGACGCCCTGAAAGGCGACCAGTTGAGCAAGTTCGTGCAGGCGGTGCGCACCGCCGTGGAATCAGAAGTTCCCTGCGCACCAGAAGACGTGCCACCCCCCGACCGGCTGCTCGGTAAGGTCCTCTTCCGCGTCCTCCTGCCGATTTTTGCCCGCAGGGATCGCAACGTATACCGGGCCAAAAGCATTCGCAGAGGCTTGGGCCGAGTGCTCGACGGCTGGCGATTCGCCAGGGGCCGTGGTCGTGTGCCCCGCATCAACGAATTTCTGCCGGAAACCAGCTTCGCCGAGCTCGAACGAAGCAACGGAATGCCGCCCGAAATGGATGAGATCCTGGAACGTTATTATGTGGTCAAACTGAATTCGCTCCAATTCTGCGGCCCGTCCAATTTCGACCTGCCGTTCTGGGCGGGCCTTGAGTCGCTCGTCCTCACGCTGCCGATGATCCTCTGGCTGAGGCGCGCATTTACCGGCCAGCCTCCGCTGCAAGCGGTGCACCAAGCGATTCAGATTGTCGACGATCATTTCGGAGGCGACCAGATGCTGGCCCTTCCGCACGTTCGCTTCGCGATGCGCACCCTGGGCGACCGCGGCGAGCTGGAAAAGCTCGTGGCCTGGTATAGCCGCTGAAACCACCCGAGTTTGCGGTGCAGGCTTATACGTTAGACGTAGCGGCCCCTGGGAAATCACAGTTCGGCGCGGGTCGCTCAGTTCAGCGCGGGTCTCGCGCACCCGAAGGGTCGCCGCCGTCCCACCGACCGAAGGTCTTCCGCTCTACAGTTCGGCGCGGGTCGCACAGTTCGGCGCGGGTCTCTGACCCCGCCGTCCCACCGACCGAAGGTCTTCACGGGCGTTCTCAATGATCGCCTTCGCGGCGAGCCCGATCGGCAAATGTGAACTTGCGGTCGATGGCCTCAAAAGGCTTCCCGTCGATTTCGGCGTAGGGGTAGACGAAGAAGTTGATCGGTGCCCCGTGCTGTGCCGGCTCAAGGATCAGGTGCCGGCCCCGGCTCAATTCCAGCCGGTTCTCATCGTGATGCCCGAAGAAGTAGTCGCGCTTGCCGGGGGCCTTCGCTGCCTCACTGGCGTCCACAGGCACCCAGCCGCGATCCGTAACATAAAGCTCGGCCCAGCAATGGTACCCAAGGATTTCTCCCGTTCCACGAGTCGCCGGCAGCGGCAGCCCGATCGCGAACCGGGCCGGAATGCCCACCGAGCGGGCCATGCCGATGATGAGCGCGTGGAAGTCGGTGCAATTGCCCCGCTTCGCGTCGCAGGCAAAGAGCGCATCGCCTCGCCCCCAGCCGGTTCCGTTCTTGTCGTACTTCATCATTCCCCTCACCTTGTCGTAGATCGCCCGAGCTTTCTCGAAATCCGTGGTCAACCCTCGTGTTGCGTCCAGAGCGAGCTCCTTGACAGGCCCATTCAGGGGAACGAGGGGTTCCGGCGCCAGATAGTCGGCGCGATCCTGTTCGCGCAGAGGTTCGCTCGACCCGCTGTTCTCCGTGCGCGTGGCCTCGATCGCCAGAGTGACAGTGAGAATCCCGTCCGCAGGCCGGGCGCTGACGTGCAGGCACTGAGTGCCCAACCGGGTCTCTCGCCCGATGGTCATGGGCCCGGGGGCGTCCACCGTGACGCGATGAATCGTCTGGTTCCTATCGGTCTGCGGCCACGGCAGCCAAAGCTCGACGGATTTTGCGCTCTTGGGGATGTCGCGGACGGTGGCCCGGTACGTCAAAGTGAAGGTGCGCGATCGCCTCACACCTTCTTGCCCGTTGCCTTCGCGCCCGCTCGTTCCTGACGCTGCGGCGTTTTCGAACGCCGCGGTGAGGTCCAGACCCACCGGCCGGGACTGAGCCGCGCAATTCGAACGCGAAGAAGCAGATCAAGAGTACTGCGATCACTGAACAGACCTTGTGGAGTAGCATGACGGTGCTTTGTAGTACGGGCCCGCCCATCAGCGCTTCCGGGGCCGCCGGCCGCGGTCGAGCAAATCTGAGAGTAGGAGGACGAAGCCCGGCAAAAGCGTACCTCCGTCGAGCGCCTGGTCCGCACGGATGAGGGACGATTTCTCGGCAGCCGAATAGACGCGGGCAGTGCGTTTCCTGGGATCGATCAGCCAGACAAGAATCGCCCCGGCGTCGAAATACTCTCGCACCTTGCGGTCCATCTCTGCCTTGGTGTTCCCCTCACTGAGCACCTCTACCGCGAGGTCCGGCGCCAGGTCAGGGACCGGCTCTCGAGGGCTCTCTCGGCCGGGGAGCCTGTCCCAGGACACGAACGACACGTCGGGAATTCGCACGAGACCCGCTGCGATCCGCATCATGCCGTCGGCTCCAACGCAGATTCCCAGGTCGTGCTTCTCGAGATACCAGTTGATCAGAGATAAGAGCCTGCCGGCCAGTCGCGACTCCTCGAACCCCATCGCCTTCTCCACCAGAGTGCCGTCAACCAGCTCGCAAAGACGATTCTCTCGTGCCTCCGCCTCAATGACGTCCTTCTCCGTGGCCGTGCCCGGGGCGGGGTGGAACCAGATTCGCTCGAGCGCGATCCCACCCAGCCGCCGCCGCAGGTCGGCCAGAGTCCTGATATCGGGAGGAGCGATCGTCGCTTGAGACATGACGGATTCCCGGCGGTTTCGGATACCTCGATGCATCAACCGTCATTCTGACGCCACCCGGTTTGCTCCACAAGGCATGCCGCAATGAATGAGCAGTATACGCATGGCCATTCATTTGGTAAAGTCAGTGCCGGATGCCTCCGGACACGAGCGGCCCCAGAGCGAGTCGCGCCCGGGGCGTTGATCGACCGACGGTGCTTTGCCTCTCAGCCGAGACGAAAAGCGAGGGGGGCCTCGATGCCTGAACCCCAGATGCAAGACCCGGATATCGAACAGCCGCCCCAAGCGATCGCGCCGCGCACCCAGAATAGCAGCGTCGAGCCTGTCCGCCCGCGTAAGATCATACATATCGATATGGACGCATTCTATGCGTCTGTCGAGCAACGCGATAACCCGGAGCTTCGCGGCAAGCCGGTCGCCGTCGGCGGGTCACGGCAGCGCGGGGTCGTGGCGGCCGCGAGCTACGAGGCCCGTAAGTTCGGCGTCCACTCCGCCATGCCCTCGCTGACCGCGAAGCGAAAATGCCCCGAGCTGGTCTTCGTGAAACCGCGGTTCGATGTCTATCGAGCGGTGTCCCATCAAATCCGCGAAATCTTTGCCGGGTACACGCCGCTGGTCGAGCCGGTATCACTCGATGAGGCGTATCTCGACGTCACCGAGAACCTGAAGCGCATCGCCTCCGCAACCGAGATCGCCCACCAGATCAGGGAGAGAATCCGTTCCGAAACCGGCCTGACTGCGTCCGCGGGCGTCTCGTACAACAAGTTCCTCGCCAAGATGGCGAGCAACGAGCGCAAGCCCGACGGGTTGTTCGTCATCACGCCGAAAGATGGCCCGGCCTTCGTCGACGATCTGCCGGTCGGAAAATTCCACGGCATCGGCCCCGTGACTCGCGCCAAGATGGAGCGGCTCGGCATTCACAAGGGGTGCGACCTGAAAGCTCAAGCCTTGACCTATCTCATCCAGCAGTTCGGCAAGGCGGGCCACTACTACTTCGGGCTCGCTCGTGCCATCGACGACCGCCCGGTCTGCGCCAATCGCATCCGAAAGTCCATCAGTGCCGAGAACACTTTCGAGACCGATCTCACCACTCTCGACGCGGCACGCGCAGCGCTCAAGCCGCTCCTCGCCCAGGTGTGGGCCTACTGTGAGCAGTCCACCATTCGAGGCCGCACGGTGACGCTCAAAGCCAGATACGCAGACTTCCAGCAGGTCACCCGCAGCCGCACGGACCACGCCGCCCTTCAGAACAGAAGCAGCCGTCGAGGCGATCGTTTTTACGCTCCTCAATTCGCTCTTTCCGCTCAGCAAGGGCATCCGTTTACTCGGCGTGACGCTGTCATCCCTTGGCGACGAGACTCGCAATGAGCACCAGCTCCGCCTGTCGATCTGAGTCGAGCCGAAAGAGACCAGGGGCTCCGAGCCCCTGGCAATTCACCATTACTTACTGTGCATTCCCCCTCGTCGCTTCATCCCACGCCACGTAACCGGACGTGTTCGGCGTGTGGATCAGTACCTTGAAATACGGGGCGTCGGAGGTTAGCGGCGCGGTCTGGAACGCCAGATACGTGTCGGGAAGCCCGTTCACCGACGCAATCCAGTAGCCGTTGCTCATGCCATAATAGGTCAGATTGTTGGCAAAGAACTGGTTATTGGCGTCCCGGTACATGGCGTGGCCCTCGTGCCCGCCTCCGTTCAGATGATAGGCCCCGCGGTAGCCGATATACACCACTCCGCGGTTGGAACCCCCGAGATCCGAAGGCGCTGGGCTCGGCGCGACCGTGCCGATATTGGGCACCGCCGGCACTGTCACCTCCACCTTCACTCTGTCTTGTCCGAGCGCCCATGCCCCGCAACCCAAGGCCGAGCCCACCACCAGGACGCCGACCCCCATCAAATTCCGCCGACGCATCACTCACCCCCTATCTCACCCAGGAAAGCGCGCATCCCCCATCCAGCACTCGCGGAGGAGGACTGGTTGGCGTTTCACATACCAACCGGTGCCGTCATATTTTCATCATGCAAAGCTGATGCCGGTTAAGCCGGAATGCCGCAATTTAATCCCCCCATGGTTCGTATTCTCGGCCTATCCCAGCGAGAGCCCGTGCCCCAGCGCCCGCCCTTTCGACCGCGTGCCCAGCGTCAAGTCGAGCGCTGTCACAGTGCTCGAGCCGGTGACGTCAGCGGCCAGCGGTGCCCAGCCCGCAGGCGAAGTCTCGTTGATGCTGGCGGCGATCTCGTTCAGGTCGCTCGCGTCGACGACGCCGTCGCCGTCAACATCGCCCAGTAGCCGGTAGAAGTGGTGCACGGCGACCGGACCGCCCGGCGGTTTGATGTCCACTTCGTAGTAGCCGTCGGCAGCGGTCGTCGTCGGGCCCCCGCCGATGCCGCCGGAGCCGAAATTGATCTCGATCGCATGGTCGATCACGTCGACGCTCACTCCGGAGAGCGACACTGCCGTCTTGCTCGAAGCATCGCCGTTCAAGTCGTACTTGTAGATCACGATGTCCGGCGACGACGTCCCGATCGAATTGACGATCGTCGTCAGCTTGCCGCCGCTCTGGCTGTCGCTCTCGTTGAAGCCGATGTCAAGGTACCGGATAAACGACCGGCCCGGACTGTCGTGCTCGACCGAGAAGCTGGTGACCTGGAGCGAGCCGGGAACGGCGAAGGTTTCGCTCGAGAACGTCACGTTGGGGCTCGTGGGAGCGCTCTGCTTCTTGCCTGCGGAGTCGAGCCCGATGCTGTAAAACGAGTAGGTGTGCGACTGGCCGTCGGTCAGTCCCTGATAGGGCACGGTCGAATGGTAGCTCCCCTTACTGTCGGGCGCGCCGGCCGGGATGGCATAGGGGCCAACCTCCTGATAGGCACCGCCATCGATGGAGACGAACACCGCAAAGTAGGTGAGCAGCCCGCCGCCGGGGTCACTGCCAGTGAGGTCGAGGGAGAAGGTTCCCGTCGTGCTATTAAGCGTACTCGGGTTCGTCCCCGTCGTGCCGTCGACGGCGGTCACCGGTGGGATGAGGTCCGGCACATACGTGCTGGCCTCGATGAACGGCTTGTCCGCTTGCACATTGCCCGCGAGGTCGTGGGCCACGCTGTAAAACGCATAGGTCGTGGTACTCGTCCCGGTGAAATCGGCCGTCGGGCTCGAGGCGGCCACGTTCGTCCAGAACGTCCAGGGCCCCCCGTTGGTCGACGAGTAAATGTCAAAGGACGCGATGCCCGAGGGGGGCGAGCCGCCATCGGTGCCGGTGGCCGTCACGGGAAAGACCAGGGTGGTCTCGCGCTCGGGCAGCGAGCGGATGGTGCTCGTGGGGGGTGTCGTGTCCATGAGCCATTGGGTCGAGAGCGAATTGCTGCCGGCGTTACCATTCTGGTCCTGAATCTTCGCTGAGTTGACGGTCAGTGTGTATTCGCCCTGCGCGGCCGTCAGACCCGACAGGCCATTGATCTGATAGGTCGAGGTCGAGGTCGAGCCCGATACCGCGCTCACCGTGACGGCGTCCGTGATCAGGTTCGATCCGCCGTTGTCGGTGAGGCAAAGCGCGGCATCCGTGAATGTGGCCAGGTTGACCGGCTCGCTGAAGGTGACGTCGATGCTCCCGACCGCGGTATTGCGCGGGTTTGGAGACACCGAAGCGATCGAGGTCACGCTCAAGGCCGGTTGGATGACCGTCACGCTGATGGGGGCCGAGAGGCTCAGCAGGTAGCGCGAATCGCCTGAGTAAAGCGCGATCAAGTCGTTCGCGCCGAGAGCAAGCGCCGTCGTCGAGAAGCTCGCCATGCCGCCGGAAACCTGGGCCGGCCCCAGCGTCATGCCGTTGGTCTCATCGAGGAAGTAGAGCGAGCCGGACGGCGCGGGGTCGCCGGGGTAATCGGGCACTACCGACGTGTTGAGCGTCACACTCTGACCGTAGGCCGGCGACGTGGTTGGGCCAGTAAAGGATGTGAAGCTAAGCTCCGTCGCGGTCTGTGTCGCCCCGTTGACGTTGAACGTATCACCGACCGCCGGCACAGAACCCGTTGTCGCGTTCTGGACGAACTGCGTATCCGTGGAAATGTTGATCGTGTTGTCGCCGGGCGAGCTTGTGGTGCCCAGGTCAAGCGTGCCGCCTGTGAGCGAAAACGCGGCTTCGCCGCTGACGGACGACGCGTCGATCGTGCTGTCCCGCACTGTCAGCGATCCGCCGTTGATCAGAATGGTGGGCGCGCTCGTGGCGTTGGTGGCGAGCACGTTGTTGAGCATCACGCTGCCGCCATCGACAATGAGCGCGGGCGATCCGCCCACCAGCGTCCCATTCTGAATCACGACATCGATGCCGCCCGGAGCGTTCACAGTTGTGTCGTCCTCGTACCTGACGCCGCCGAGATCAACGATCACCGTGACCGGCGGCTCAGCCTGGCTTGTCAGGCCGTTGATCGCCGCGATGACCGAGTCGAGCTCACTCCTACTCGTGACGTCGAGCAAGACCGCCGGCGGTGTGGTGCCCGTGGGGAGGCTTTGCAGCTCGGAAACCACCTGCTGAAGAACAGCCGCCGTCGCAGCCGCACCACCGTCGGCGGGAACGTTGACGTCCGATCCCGTACCGCTTGCGACAGTCACATCCTGCGCAAACTCGGACGTGTTGCCGTTCGGGTCAGTCGCCGTGGCCGAGATCACCTCGCCCGTGAGGTTCGCAGTCGCAAGCGACTTGGAGAAGATCACATCGCCGGTGACTCCGTCGGTGGTCACGTCAAACGAGGCGATTAACGTTTGGCCCTGACCATACCCGGATGGATCGGCGGAGGCGTCAACAAAGAGCTGGATGATGTAGGTTTTACCTTGGTCGGCGGCAAGTGAGCCGCTCACGATGAGCGTGCCGTTCGAATCAGAGACGTCGGGTACGAACGTCGCCGACGCGATCACGGGGGAATTCTGGTCGCCATTGGGAGCACCGGCGATCACGCCGCTCGTGGGCGACGAATGATTGGGCGTGACACCGTCGGAGCCCAGGTCGATGCCGAGCCCGTCGCTGCCGTAGTCGTACGCGTTGCCGTAGATCGAATTGCCCACGATCGCGTTATCGATGGTGGCGTCGGTCTGGCCGTATCCAACTTGAACTCCGCTTTCCCCGTTGCCGGCAATCAGGTTGCCGTCGCCGTTGACGCTTCCTCCAATCGTGTTGCCCGAGGCATCGTTATTGATCGAGACGCCGATGTAATTATCGACGATGTTATCCCCTTCGACGACGTTCCCCGAAGTACCCGCACTAGCAATATTGACTCCGTAGCCGTTGCCCGAGATCATGTCGGAGGCCCCCGCGGTGTCGCCGCCGATCAGGTTATCCGTGGCGCCGTTTGCGATCCCAACGCCTATGTACTCGTTGGGCACCAGAATGCCGTCTGCGCCGCCGGTGCTGTCGGTACCGACAAAGTCGCCTTGCACGAGATTTTCGGACGCGCCCAGGATATACACGCCACCGTTCGCGTTGCCGGAGATCACGTTCGGGTTCGCGGCAGCGGTGCCGCCGACTGTGTTACCGTAGGCGCCTTGATCGATCACAACGCCGTCGTTATTGGGCAACGATAAACCGTCCGTGCCCCCGGTGCTGTCGGTGCCGATGTCATTGTTGCCCAGGACGAAGTTGCCGGTCGTGCTCGAACCGCTAATCTCCACGCCGTCAACCGTGTTGCCGGAGATCACGTTCGATGGCCCGGCGGCGATGCCGCCGATCGTGTTGTCCAAGGCGCCACCGAAGATCTCGACGCCGTCGTTGTGATTGGGGACCGATAGATTATCCGTGCCTCCGGTGCTGTCGGTACCGATGTAATCGCCTTCCACGATGTTGTCCAAAGTGCCCGTGCCGTCGATCTCCACCCCGTCGTACGTATTGCCGGAGATCACGTTCAGTGAACCGATGCCGGCACCGCCGATCGTGTTGTCATTGCCGCCGTCAGTGATCTCGACCCCGTTGAACCCGTTTGGAACCGAAATACCGTCCGTGCCTCCGGTGCTGTCGGTACCGATGTCGTCCCCTTCCACGACGTTGCCGGTCGTGCCGTCGATGTCCACGCCATCCTGCCCGTTGCCGGAGATCACGTTGGATGCCCCGGCGGCCGTGCCACCGATTGTGTTGTCCGAGGCGCCCTGCACAATCTCAACGCCGTTGTAGAAATTGGGCACCGCTGAAGTGTCAGTGCCGCCGGTGCTGTCGATGCCGATGTAGTTCCCTTCCACGGTGTTGCCGGACGCGTACGGGTCCGCGATCGCTACGCCAAACGTGTTGCCGGAGATCACGTTCCTGTCAGCCGCGGTCGTACCACCAACCGTGTTTCCGGAACCGAAGACCAACACTCCGTACTCATTGCCCAGCCCGACGAAGCTCCCGGCGAGGAGACCGATCGAGTTCCCGACGATCTGAACGCCCGTCGCGCCGGCGTCGATCGAGATCCCTACCCCTGGATTCCAGTCCGTGATGTCGAGCCCCCTGATCGTGCTGTCCGACCCATATTGGGAAATCTCCAGGCCATTGGAGCCACCCGCAACGAAGCCGTCGAAGTCGATGATCGGCCTGCCGGTGTACCCGGGTTGTGACGTCCCGTCGAGCGAGACCATCGTTGTGATGGCAGGCAGTGGTGTCTGCGGCTGGATCAGGAAGACGCCGTTAAAGTAATTGGGATCGGACGTCGGGATGTCGAATGTGATGATCTGACCTGCCCCCTGGTTGTCTGCTGACACGATCGCCGCGCGGAGCGAGCCGTCGCCGCTGTCGTTCGTGTTCGTCACCACGATCGGGGTAGGTACCGACGCGTAGAACGGAAGTGAGAACTCCGAGGTGTTCCCGCTCGGGTCGGTGGCCGTCGCGGTGATGATGGGCTCCAGAAAGGCTGGGCAGTAAAAAGTGAAGCTCTTGTTACCCGAAGAGTCGGTCTTCACGTTCGTCAGCTCGCCGATGTACGTCTCGCCTCCGACCCCGCTGGCAAGCTCAGTGCTCGCGAAGAACTCGATGGTGAAGGTGGTGTTCGGCGTGCTGCTGAGCGTAGCCGAAATCGAGCCGGTGGTCGTGGACGATGTCGCCTCCGTGATGACGGGAAAGTTCTGGAACAGGTTCGGGCCGGAGTGACCCTCCGAATCGTTCGAGGTCACGCCGTCGTTTCCCAGGTCGATGCCGATGCCCCCATTTGAGTAGATCGAATTGCCGAGGATCTCATCGCCGATCGTGGTGTCGGTCGAGTTGTCGCCGACGGTGATTCCGTTCCCAGTGTTGAAGGCGATGGTGTTGGCGTCGCCGCTGGATGTTCCGCCGATCGTGTTGTCCGAGGCGCCGGCTTCGATCACGACTCCGCTTCCCGCGATGAATTCGCCGCCATTGCCGAGCGCGAGTGTGCCCGTGACATCGGTGCCGATGGCGTTGCCCTCGATGGCATTGCCCGAGGTGGCACCGTAGGCACCGTCGATCTCGATCCCGGCGGCCGTATTGCCGGAGATCACGTTGCCGGCCCCGGTGGTGGCGCCGCCGATCAGGTTGCCCGAATTAAGGATCTCGACGCCGACTTGCTGATCGGGTAGTACGACGGTGCCCGTGTCGTCTGTGCCGATAAAGTTGCCTTCCACGAGATTGTCGCCGGCCGTGGCCGGATCGCTGTAGTCGGTGATCGAGACGCCGTCCCCGTCGCCGGAGATCACGTTGCGGGCTGCGGCGGTGGTGCCGCCGATCGTGTTGTCCGTGGCGCCCCAATCGATCGCGACGCCGGTATAACCGTCCGCCACCACCGTGGTGCCGGTGTAGTCCGTACCGATGTCGTTCCCTTCCACGATGTTGCCGGTCGTGTCCGCCTGTCCGATCTCGACCTCCATTGCCTCGTTGCCGGAGATGACGTTGCCGGCCCCGACGGCGGTGCCTCCGATTGTGTTGGCTGTGCCGACTTCGATGTAGACGCCGTCAAAAATGTTGGGCAGCGCCGAGGTGCCCATGGCGTCGGTGCCGATGTAGTTGCCTTCGACGGTGTTGTCGGTCGGGCCCTCATTGATGTACACGCCGAAGTACCCGTTGCCGGAGATCACATTGCGCGCCGCGGTGGAGAGGCCGCCGATCGTGTTGTCACTCGCGCCCTGATCGATCACGACGCCGGCGTACTCGTTGGGCAGCGGGTTTTCGCCCGTGCTGTCCGTGCCAATGTCATTGCCTAGGACGACGTTGCCCGTCGCACCCGCGCCCGCAATCCCCACGCCATCGGACGAGTTGAGCCCATATTGGGCAGGAAGCGCGTTGCCGGAAAGCACGTTGCCGGCCCCGGCGGCGGTGCCGCCGATCGTGTTGTTCGCCGACCAGATGAGGATGCCATCCTCGAGGTTCGGAAGGCGCTGGTGCCCGACTGGTTGGTTCCGATGTCGTCGCCGGTGATCGTGTTCGACCCGCTGTACAGCCAGATCCCGTTGTCGTTGAAGTTGCTGATCGCCAGCCCCTTCACCGTGCTTCCGTCGGAGCCGTAGTAGAGGCTAAGCCCACTTTCGCCCCCAGTGGTGACGCCACTGCCGTCGATAAGGATCGGCTCCGTTCCCACCGGTATCACCCCCGGCTGGCTCGTCCCGTCGATGATGACCGGCCGTATGATGTCCGGCAGGCCCCCCGTCACCATGATCGTCTGCGGCCCGCCTGGCCCGATCGAGAAGTCGATCTGGTCGGGGCTCGCCTTTGTGTCGGTGCCGTCGAAGTCTACCTGCCTGATGGCCCAGCTCAGCGAGTGCACCGCAGCGCCCGTTCCGTCATCGGTCGGTAACGTAACCTGGAAGACGTTAGAAAGCAGGAAACGCTCTTCAATTGCCTCCACCGTCAGTTTGCGGCGGCCCAGGTTCCGGCGACGCTCACGGAAGAGTGACCGACTGCGTTTCTTGCGCGGATTAAACATCGTTGCAAACCTCCCGTGGCTTATCTAAGAGACGTTTTCGAGCCTGTTTCCAGTGCGCGGAGCGATACCGGGAAGCCAACCCACGTTGACCCTTTACAGAAGGCCGATCGCGAAGTCATCGCCGTGCGACCTGCTCGCTCGAGCAAACCGCCGGTTGTCTACGAGTCATTACTGGCGCTCCTCGAAAACCTAAGACGGGTGAATTCTTTTTTTTGATGTCGTCTTCGGTTATGCTTCGAGTGAGCAAGCTTGCAATCGACCGACGCCATCGCACGCTCAACCGCCCCGGGGAGATGATCCTCGTGCCAGCAGACCACTCCGCGGGGACCAGTGTCACCTTGCTGGGCCGGCTGCGCCAGGACCCCAAGGACCAGTCCGCCTGGAATGACTTCGTCGCACGTTATCAGCCCCAGATCCTCAAGTGGTGTCGCGGCTGGGGGCTCAAGGAACCCGACGCCCTGGACGTCACTCAGGCCGTGCTCCTCAAGCTCAGTTCGCTGATGGCGAATTTCGCCTACGATCCCTCGCGAAGCTTCCGCGCGTGGTTGAAGACCCTCTCGCATCACGCCTGGCGTGACCTGATGGCCGAGCGCAAACGCGCGGGTATTGGCAGTGGCGACAGCCGGATGGGCGAGTTTTTCGAGAGCCTTCAGGCCGGCGATGATCTCGTGCGGCACATGGAGGAAGAATTCCAGCGCGAGCTGATGGACCAGGCGATGGCGCTCGTGCGCCCGCGGCTGGCCCAGCGAACGTGGGACGCGTTCCGGCTAACCGCGCTCGAAGGGGTCTCCGGCGCCGCCGCCGCCGCCGAGCTCGAGATGAAGGTCGCCCGGGTCTACGTGGCCAAGAGCGAGGTAAAGGAGATGATCCGTCAGCAGATCCGCAAGCTGGAAGAGACCGAATGAGCCAGTGCCCTGACCGCGACCGCCTCGGGCGGCTCCTGGACCACCGCCTCGAGGACACCGAGCTCGACGCGATCGAGCAGCACATCGAAAGCTGCGCCGCGTGCCATCACATTCTGGACGAGCTGACGGCTACCGCGCTTTGCGATCTCGCGCCTCGGCGCGCCAGCTTGATCACTCTCACCGGCGCTGAGCCCGAGCCGGCCTCCGGGCGCCCACCGCGGCGAATGGAATAACCGCTCGCGTCGTGCCCACGGTGGCAGGATATGATCTCAAACGCGAGCTGGGCCGCGGCGGCATGGGCGTGGTTTACGAGGCCCGCCACGTCCGGTTGAACCGCCCCTGCGCTCTCAAGATGATTCTGGCCGGCGCTCACGCCGGCCCCGAAGACATTGCCCGGTTCGTGACCGAGGCCGAGGCGATCGCGCGGCTAGAGCATGCTTCGATCGTTCAGATCCGCCACATCGGCGACACCGACGGTTTACCGTTCCTCGAGCTCGAGTACCTGGCCGGCGGCAGCCTGGACCAGCAGCTCGACGGCACGCCCTGGCCCGCGAGCCGTGCGGCTCGCCTCGCCGAGCAAGTCGCAATGGCGATCGCCCAGGCCCATCGCCAGGGCATCGTCCATCGCGACTTGAAACCGTCTAACGTCCTCCTGGCGGCCGACGGCACGCCCAAGGTCGGCGACTTCGGCCTGGCCAAAATGCTCGACAGCCAATCCGCGCTCACCCGAAGCGAGTCGGTCATGGGCTCGCCCAGCTACATGGCACCTGAGCAGGCCCAGGGACGGGCCAAAGAGGCCGGTGCGGCCGTCGACGTTTACGCGGTGGCGCAATTCTCTACGAGCTGCTGACCGGCCGGCCGCCGTTTCGCGGCACGACCGCGCTCGAGACACTCGATCAAGTCCAGACCGCCGAGCCTGTCGCCCCCTCCCGGCTGGTGCCGGGCGTACCGCGCGACATCGAGACGATCTGCCTGATGTGTCTTCAGAAAGAGCCGGGCAAACGCTACGAAACCGCCCAGGCGCTCGCCGACGACTTGCGCAGATTTCTGGACGGGCTGCCCATCCTGGCGCGGCGGACCGGCGGCATGGAACGAGCCTGGCGCTGGTGCCGTCGCAATCGGCTGATTGCCGGAATGATCGGCACGGCCACCGCGGCCATCCTGATCCTCGCGATTGGCGCGACCATTTCCGCCCTCGGCTTTCGCGCACAGGATCGCCGCACGCGCGAAGCGCTCTGGGAATCACTCATGGAGCAAGCCAGCGCCAAGCGCTTCAGCCGCCAGGCGGGACAGCGGTTTGGGAGCTTGGCCGCCCTTGACCGCGCCACTCGGATCGCGCACGAGCTCGAGCTGCCGCCGGATCGGTTCGACCGCATCCGCGATCAGGTAATCGCCAGTTCCGCGCTTCCCGATGCTCAGCCGACCGGCCGACCGATCGACCTGCCTGGCGAAACGCTCCTGTTCTGCTTCGATTCCGGCATGAATCGTTACGCGCTCCGGCTCGCTTCGGGGAAGATCCTCGTCCGCCGCGTCGCCGACGACCAGGAACTCACTCGCCTCGATGCCCGGGGCGATCGTGAAATCTTCGTGTTCGCCTTCAGCCCGGATGGTCGATACCTGACCTCGACCCATTCTCCCGGACATGCCCTGACGGTCTGGGACGTCGATCGAAACACCATCGCGCTTGAAGAAGCTCGCCCCGTCGCAGGGTCCGCCGCCAGATTCAGTCCCGACAGCCGGCGGATCGCGCTGGCTCATCCCGACGGCGAAGTCGTGATTTACGACCTGGAGACAAAACGCTTCAGGCAAATTCGGTCTGGCCTGTCAGACGTACAGGACCTGGCGTTTCGCGCAGACGGCCTTCAGATCGCCGTCACGGGTCAAGTCGCGAACCAGCCCAGGATCTCTGTCGAGATTCAAGGCGCAAAGAGCCGACGTGCCACATTCTTGACGTCGAGTCCGGGCGCATTGTCCTGAGGATGCCGCTGCGCAAGCCCCGGTCAGTCGCCTGGAGCCCGGACGGCGCGACTCTGGCGGCCGGAGGCGAGGATCGCAAGATCGACGTGTGGGATCTCGAATCGGCGACGTTACGCTTTCGGCTCGAAGGCTCGGCGAGCGTCGGCTTGCACGCGGCGTTCCACCCCGCGGGTACGCTCCTGGCCAGCAACGGCTGGGAGAACGTCTTACGGCTTTGGGATGCCACCCTTGGCCGCCCTGTGATCGCCTTGAACGGCGAGACCTCGATCGAACCCACATTCAGCTCGAGCGGACAGATCGCTATACGTTCGCAGAATCGATTGATCACTTACCAGGTCGATCCCGCTCCCGAGTACAGGATGCTCATCCATGCCAGCAAAACGATGGCGTCCTTTCATCGTCCCTCGATTCGTCGCGATCACCGACTGCTGGCGGTGGGAAACTTCAATGGGGTTGTTCTTTGGGACTTGGCCAAGGGCAACGAGTGCGGCGTACTGCCGATTCCTCGCGCCTTTCAAGTCGTCTTCGACGAGAACGGCGACCTCCTGGCGAGAGGAGCGAGCGGAGTCGAGCGCTGGCCGGTCCAGCTCGACACCAGCCGGAATGATTTCCGCATCGGTCCACCACAGCGACTGCCCTTTTCAAAAGGCACCGGCCGAATCGCCGTTGACCGCAGTGGCCGGCTCATCGCCGCGCAAAGGCAAACTCACGCCGAGGTCCTGATCGGTGGACACGTCTCGAAATTCGGCCCACTCGACGATTGCCGTGACGTCGCTCTTAGCCCTGCCGGGGAATGGCTGGCAACCAGTGGTGATGACCTGGGCACCCAGGTTTGGCGCTGCGCGATGGTCGTAAGGTGAAAGACCTTCCCGTGAGCGCGAGCACCGGCACCATCGCCGCGTGGCGCCGCGCCATGGCACCCGAGAAGGCCACGAGCCTTCTCGTCATTACCGGCGCGGCCATCGCGTTCAGCCCCGACGGGAAATGGCTGCTGACGGCACGTGCTCCATGCAAGCTCTGGACGACCGGAACCTGGGATCTTGGTCGTGAGCTCGGCGGCACAGGGCTCTGCTTCTCTCCGGACAGCCGCCTGGTCGCGCTCCTGGACGCGAGCCGAATCATACGCCTGGTCGAGGTGGAAACCGGCCGGGTGATCGCTGGCATCGAAAGTCCCGAATCGTCTGAAGTGTTATGGGCAACGTTCAGTCCTGATGGCTCACGCCTGGTGCTGGTGCCCAATAGCATCCCGGCCGTCCGCGTCTGGAATTGCGCCTGGTCCGCAAGCGACTCGCCGCGCTGGGCCTCGATTGGCACGCACCGCCGTTTCCAGACGATGACCCGGCCGCCGCGTCCCTGCCGCCGCTGCCGCCACTCCACGTCGAGCTCAACGCCGCAAGCTCGAAGGGATCTGATGAACCAATGCCCTGAAAAAGGTGTCAGGAACCTTTGATGCGGCCATTGATCCACGGGAGAGTCGTTCGCTGCCCACAGCCTGGTGCTCGTCGATCTTCGGTGATTCCGTGTGGCCCTGCGGAGCGCTGCTGCCTCACCGGTTCATCAAGATCACCTCGGTGGCCTCATAGACCGCCGCCACGGCCAGCACCAAGGCGATCCAGAACTGCGCCTTGAAATTCAGCAAAATCACGCGGCCGAACCGCGAGAACAGGTTCCCTCCCAGAGTGCGCTGGACGACATGGATCGGGATCAACAGGCCAAACAGCGTGGCGAGGATGTACCCTTCACCTTCCAGCAGCATCGTCAATGAGTGCGGCAACATGCCAAGGGCCAGCGTCTGCATCACCGGCGCGAGGATCAGGCCCCACGCCAGGGCGCGAATGGACGCCACAAGAACTCCGCTCGCTGGCACCACAATCGACGGGATCGTGATCGAGGCAAGTGCACCTAGAAAGAAGTTGACGACGAACGTCACTACGGCGGCACGCGCGATATTTCCACTCAAGTAGGCCTCGCCCGCGACCCCCAGCGGATTGCTTTTCGTCGCAAGCGCCTCGCGAACCTTGCCCATCAGGACTACCTGAACCTCCGGCACCTTGAAGACGAGCAGTGAGCCGGCGATCACCAGCCCGAAGTAAACCAGGTGCACGCTCCAAACCAGCCGCGGTCTTGCCGCCATTTCCACGAGTGGCCCGGCAAGAAACGGCACGGTGGCCTTGGCGTCCCCAACTTCGGTGAGCGCTCGGTCTTCCTCTTCGTTTGACGCGGCGACAACGGGCGATGTGAACTTGCCCGCCAGCCAGCGAAACAGCCCGATGAGCGTGCCGGATCCACCCAGCAGGAAAATCGCCAGTCCGGAAAGATACCGATAAAAACTTCGAGGATCGAGCCGTTCAACGGGGGCGACCCACGCGTACTTCTCGGGGGGAAAGGCCTCCTCGAGCTTCTTCCTCGCCTGAGAGTCGCGAAGCGCATGAGCCGAAGTGTGCACCAACCAGGCATGAAGTACCGTCGGAACCGCGGTGGGAAAAAGCTTGCTGTTGGCGTTATGGGGCGGAATGAGGAGTGAATCGTCGAAAATCGCGACGCCGGGCTTCAAGACGCCCACCACCTTGAGCGATTCTCCGCCGACGATCACTGTTTCTCGCACCTCGGTCCTGGCACCCGCAAGGATCTCATTGCGGCCCGGATCCGGGAGCCGCCCGGCCTGCAAAAGAGCGGCGTCAATCCCCTCTGTCGCAAGCGGCACCTCGATCAGCTTGACCCGCACCTGGCCTTTCACGCCGAGCGCCTTGGCGGGAGCCGAGTCGCCGGTGGCGAATAGCAGAATCTCGGCGAGATCACTCGACGACAATAGCCGCAATCGGACGGGCCTGGCTCCCGTGGCCGCATTCTTTTCAGCCGGCACTCCTCGCTCATGATGATGAGGCCCGACGCCCATGGTGCCTCATCGTCGGTTTGCTCGCGCGACGCATAGGCCCAGAGCATCGTGCCAAAGCCCACCAGCGCAATGACGATCCAAGCCCATGCTTTCATGACGACCCTCGATTCTGACCCAGGCAAAGCGTTCCGCGTCCGACTGCCCCCAAGGTAACGCGGTCGGTCCGGGCGGTCTACCGTCCGGTTTTCTTACTCCCTAGGTAGCAGCCCTGCAACTGTGGCACAATTACGCGGCAAACGGACATGTTCCTCGCAGTGTGCGTACGTCGCCACGCTTCTAGATCGTCCCTGAGAATCGCCGCACCCGATCGCAGAGCGCTGGTCACGATTCCACAAGACCCACAACTAGCGGAGTGACGCGATGGCTAATCGAGACGAGCAACAGCCGAGTGCAGAAGACTCGCGGTTTGCCGTTGCCAGTTTCATCCTTCTCACGCTCGGCTTGCTTCTGCTGGTGGCGTGGCATGTTTACGATGGCTTCAAGCACCCGGAGGTCAGATCAGCCGATTTTCTCAGGGCGCCTTGCTGTTCCTGCTGGGCGTTCTGGCCTGGGTTCGCCGGCTCATGCGAGAGGGCCGGGCGTTCAAACCGAGGTCGGGCGATCGTTGGATCCTGGCATTCTTCCCCGCGCTGGTGGTGATCTTCTTCCTGTGGGCGCAGCGAGAAGAGTCGCGGCATCTCGCGGCACAAAAGGCACAGGAAGTCAAAAATCAGGCGTGGCAACAGGCTGTGCATCGGCAAAGCGAGATCAGACACCAGGCCTCCGAGGATTTCCGCGTCGCAGGCGTCCGGCAGGCCGAAGCCTTCAAGGCTTCGATCGACACAAGTGAGAAGCTCAAAACCGCCGATGGAAAGCCCGCTTTTCGAAATCAACCCCGATGCGGCTCGAAAGCTTGAAGAGGCCCAGAAGGAGTTCGACCGGGCTTTCGCACGATATAGTGCGGAGACCCAGCGCCTCTCTGAGATCGAGCGGGCGCGGCCCCATCAATAAGGCGTAGTGGTCGATGATCCAGGAGGGGTTCGACGCAACCGCCACTCGTTGAGGATCTGCGACCTCACGTGCTTGTGCGATCCCGCTCTTTTCCGCTAATAACATCCGCTCTGCCGGTCCGGCGTGCGCACGCCGGCGACTTGCTGTTGGCGGTCTGTGCCGCCCCTGTTACCATACCGTCGTGGTGAATGTTGCAAGATCGTCCAGATGCGGCAGAGGTTGCCCGACGAACAATGAGCTCAACCGTCACGATGGCCTGGGACATCCTGGACCGCATGGAGCGAGCCGTGGCCAAGGTGCGTGAACGACTGCTGCGGGTCACAGCGGTTCTCAATCAGGCGGGCATTCCTTATGCGGTCGTGGGCGGCCACGCGGTCGCCTCGTGGGTCACGACTATCGATGAAGGCGCAGTTCGCAACACTCGCGACATCGACTTGCTCGTTCGCCGCCAAGACTTGCCAGGCATCACGGTCGCTCTCGAACAAGCGGGCTTCGTGCGCGCTGAAATCCTCGATGTAACGATGTTCCTGGATGGCCCGGACTCCAGGCCGAGCGAGTCGGTTCATCTTCTCTTTGCCGGCGAGAAGGTTCGCGCCGAGTACCCGCTTGCGTCGCCGGACCTATCCACCATCGACGACCCCGCCGGGTACCGCGTCATCACGCTTGAGGTCCTCGTCCACATGAAGTTGCTGTCGAATCGCGACAAAGATCGCACGCATGTACGCGACTTGATCGGCGTGGGCCTCATCGATCGGAGCTGGCTGGCCAAGCTGCCGCCGGTTCTCGCCGAACGGCTCGAGGGGATCCTCGACACGCCGGATGCATGAGAAAAGCGAACGGAGCCCTCGCCGGGTGACGTGCAGCCGATGCTGAACCTCGTGATTAGACCCCGATCAGCGGCCAGACAACACCCGCCAGGAACGGAGGGTGGAACAGGATGGGCAGCGGCACCAGCAGCCAGGCGAGTGTCCAGACGCGGCCGATCCAGTGGACGCGGTCGATCGGTCGCTTCGCGCGTGCCAGCCGAGCCTCGCTGATCATCAAGATGCCGTGCAGCATGAAGTAGGCCATCGGCAGCCCGTAGCCGGCCCGAACGGGCACGCTGATCGCCAGCTCGTGCAGCAAGCCCGAGCCCAGGAACGAGGCAGCCAGCGCGGGCCCTCGGCCCACGACGCGGACAAGCGGTTGATATACCGCGATCGCCGTCATCTCGGAGAACGCCAGGTTCCACCGTCGCCCCCAGAATTCGCGCAGGTTGGTCGATCGAAGCGGAGAGCGGAACAGTCGCTGACAATCGACGCCCTCCCATCGCCAGGCCGCAGCCAGCAAGTCGAACACGCCGAAGTGGACGATCAAGCTCAGCCCAACCAGAAGAGGTGGCGTCGCCAGCAGTCTGGTCGAAGTGAGCACCCAGGCCAGCCGCGCAGGACAACCATCGCCAGGCCCGCGAGCAAGCGCAGAGCTCCGCCCATGACGAGCCGCCATACATCCGGCAGCGCCGCCGCCGCCCGGCGGGCGAACGGCCCCGGCCGCATTCCGGGCCAGAGCGCGGCAAAGCCGAGCCACCGGCCGATCGAGAGCGGCCGGGCTCCCTGAGTTTGGACCTCGACCGAGACAACGGCCTTCATCCCGTAGAGCAAGGCCCCGATGATCGCCAGCATGCGGAACCCCGCCGGCTCCTCTCGGTTCAATCGCTCCGAGGCCACCACGCCGGCCAGGACCAGAGCCCAGGCACAAACCCGCGCAAGCTCGGGCGGTTTCACCCGCGCAATGACAAAACCAAGAAGGATGACTGTCGCCAGAAGAGCGACCGTGCCGCCGGCATCCGCCGCATGAAGCGGCCAGTACGCGCTCATGATCCCAGGCTTCCGAAGGCCCGGAGCGCGAGGCCGCCGTAGATGATCGTCAGCCCGGCGAACAGGGTGACCAGAGCAATTTCGCCCAAGACGAAGAACCACCCCTTCGGCACATCAGTCCGGTCGAAGTAGGCAAACTGAATCACGACCCTCGCCCCCCAGTAGACCGCGATGAAACCGCACACGAATCCCGCCAGTGGAGAACGATCCAGGAGCAGTTCCGGCCTGAGCGTGGAGAGCAACCCGAAGCTCAGGTTCGTCACCCAGATATAGCCGGCGTAAGTCCAGAAGACCTGGCGCGTCAGTGGTCGGAGCTTGGCCAGATCCGCCTTCCACTCGAGCAAGCGCGGGATGGCCAGGCTGGCAACGACCAGAATCAGTTGAGCCAGGCCGGCACCCACAAGCATCCCATGCCAGGGAATGGCTATCGGCACGAAACCCCCTGTTCATCGATTTTGGCGCAGGCAGGCCACGGTGAAAACGCTACACAGGTAGACGAAGGTGGCGAGGAACAGCAGGTTCGCAATCGGCCGGCTGCGCTTGACCTCTTTGTCATAGAAGAAGAGCTGGATGATGATCCGGCCGCCCCAGAAGATCGCCAGAAAGCCGCTCAGGAATCGGCCCAACCCAGACCCGCCGCCCAGCTCCGAGGCAAACGCAATGCTCACGATGCCGAACATCGAAACAATGGCCATGATGTAGATGTTCTGAACGATGAAGACCTCGCGGACAAATGGCGACAGCTTGGCAATTTCGGCGCGGTAGGCGAAGATCCGCGCGGCAAAGAGGTTGCTCGAGGCGATCAGCCACTGCAAGATGGCGGCGACCCAGAGATGAATTTCCAAGCGATTCATGTCCGGTCATTCGCTCCACACTGAGTAGGTTAGGCTTGAGCCTGACTCCCCGCACCAACAGCGCCCTTCGTAGTTTGTCGTCACGACGCGGCAAGCACAACTCAACGGACAGGAGATTCCAGGTCTCGGAACGATTCCAGCCCTTGCACTCGAAACGCCTTTCGCGCGCTCGGGACTTGCTGATCACCGCTCCAGCCGATCCAATGTGAAGAGCGACTTCGTTCCAACGATTCATCGGTTGCGCAAAATAGTCGCCGCTGTTATCGCCACGCGGGAGGCTGCGGAGAATCCAGACCATGATCACACCAGGGCGCTGGGCTACCGGCTTGACAGCCTCCGTATTGGGCTTGCTGGCGCTCGCATCACTCCCTGCGAGCTCATCTGGCAACGACGCCCTATCGACGCAATCGAAGCAGTTCGAGGCATACTGGACCGACCTCGAGAAGGATGAAACCGCCGCCACGCGGGCGTTGCTCAAACTCGCCGACCACCCCAAGGAGGCCGTCAGCTTCCTCAAAACAAAGCTGAAACCGCTCAAAATCTCGTCCGGCGAGGTGAAGGCTCTCCTCCTCAAGCTGGGCAGCGAAAACGAGGCACTCTGGAAGCCCGCATTCGAAGAGCTCGATTACTTTGACCCCCGGCTTGCAATTGATCTTCAAACCTTGATGGATCGTTACACCGAAATCCCCGTGCGCCGTCGCCTGGTCGAGATACTGAGCGGATACGCCCCCGATACCTTGAAAGAGAGAGAAGACATTCAGATCAGATCCGTGGGGACGGGTTTCAATTTCTCCGCCAAGACGGCAAGGGGTCCGCGGGTCGTGGTGGGCCGAGCATCGCGTCGAACTGATCAACTCGGTTGGTTTCCGGGGCAATCTCAAGAAGAAGTGGACCCGCGCCGTTCGCGCCATCGTGCTGCTGGAGCACATTCACACGCCCGATGCCGTCGCGATCCTCAAAGACATGGCCGGCGGCCATCCCGAAGCATATCCCACCAAGGTTGCCCAGGAAGCCTTGGCAGCGCTTGGCGAGAAGCCGGTTCCAACCAGCCCGACGCCCGAAGCTGAAAAAGCGAAGGCCGCCACCGGTTCGGGCGAGTCCGCCAACGCGAAAGCTCGGCACGATTGACAGGCGCGATCGGATTCCGGGCCGACACAGACCAGTCGGTGTCCTTCTGCACGAGCGAGTTTGCCATGTTGGTAATCGATCCCTGCCCCACGTGCGGTACGCCGCGACCCGCCGATTCGCCGTCGGGCATTTGCCCGCTCTGCTTGATGCGGTTGGGCCTGGAGCACGACGAACCACTCTCGCGCAAAGACCCGGAGGCCGCCCTTTCCTTGAACGGCAATGGAGCGCCGGCCGCTAGCGGCGTGGTCGAGCGGGTCCTTACCGACTTGACGACCATCGAGATCGGCGACATCAAGTCGTACGCCCAAGACCTGTCGAGTCTGGACGGTGCCGAGCCCGCGGAGCCGGGACGTCGGCTCTTCATCCGCGGCGAGATCGCTCGCGGCGGGATGGGAATCGTGCTCCTGGGCCATGACACCGAGCTCGGCCGGGACATCGCGGTTAAGGTGTTGCAGGACAAACATCGCGACCACCCCGCGATGGTGGATCGGTTCGTGGCCGAGGCGCGAATCGCCGGCCAGCTCCAGCACCCTGGAGTCGTCCCCGTCCACGAGCTGGGCATGCTCGCCGATCGCCGGCCGTTCTTCACCATGAAGCTGGTCCGCGGCAGCACTCTGGCCGAGATGCTCGCCGGCCGGTCCCTCCCATCCAGCGATCGCGCCGGGTTCCTGAGAATCTTTCTGCATGTCGCTGAGACAATCGGCTACGCGCACGAGAGGAGCGTGATCCACCGCGACCTGAAACCGTCCAACATCATGGTCGGGCGGCATGGCGAGGTCATGGTGATGGACTGGGGGCTGGCCAAGGTCTCAACTCCGCCCGGTGGACTCAGGCGCCGCCGTGCGCACCGCAACCCGACGGCGCCTGCCGCCCCGATTCCGGCGTGCGGATGCGCGATCGTCTGGTCATGGGCACTCCCGGCTACATGGCGCCCGAGCAGTTCAAGGCCGAAGAGGAATCCGTCGACGAACGGGCAGACGTCTTCGCGCTGGGAGCGATTCTGAGCGAAATCCTGACCGGGCGGCCCGTCTACGAGGGGGCCTCATCGGAAGAGGTCCGCGCCCAGGCCGCGCGCGGCGAGCTCGCGCCAGCCTTCCAGGCCCTCGAGACCTGCGGCGCCGACACCGGCCTGATCGACCTGGTCCGCAACTGCCTGGCTATCGACCGCGATGCCAGGCCCCGCTCCGCCGGAGTTGTCGCGGCCCGGCTCTCGGCTTACCTGGGCGCCGTCGAAACACGGCTCCGCGCCGCGGAGCTCGCCCGCATCGAGGCCCAGGCGCGCGCCATCGAGGAGCGCAAGCGAGGCCGCCTCACCGCGCTCCTGGCCGCGCTCTGCATCCTCCTGGCCGCGCTGGCCGCGACGACGTATGCCGGCTGGCAGCAGCGGCGGAATGCACGAGAATCCGCCGCCGCACGGGTGCTCAGCGAGGTCGAGATGCTCCGCGACGCGGCGGAGGCCGATCCGTCCTGTGACCCGAATCGCTGGGTCACCGCCGGCGACACACTCCGCCGCGCCAGCCTGCTCCTGGCCGACGCGCCCCAATCCGTCCTCGAACGATTGAACGAGATGCGTGCCCAGATCGAGCACGGCCTGGCCCGCGCCGAGCAGATCCGGCGGCTGCTTGGTCGGCTCGAGATCGCCTGCGACCGGGCCGATGATCATGACCTGGCGCGAGCCGACACCCTCTTCGAGCAATCGTTCCACGACGCGAGGTCTGCGCCTTGCCCAGACCGAGCCCGGCGACGTCGCACGCACGATCGCGAGCTGGCCCGCCGCAGTCACGCTCCAGGTCATTGCTGCGCTCGACTGCTGGGCCATCGTCCTGCGCGACCTGGAGGCCGATGGTGTTCGCTCTGCGGGCATGTGGCAGGTCCCTCTTCGAGTGGCTCGTTCGGCCGACCCAGATCCCTGGCGCAACGCACTTCGCGACAGCCTCGCGGCCAAAGACAGCGACGCCCTCGCTCGCCTGGCCGACTCTCCAGACCTGGAGAGCCGCCCGCCGTCGAGCCTCTGGCTGCTGGGCCGGCTCCTGATCTGGGACGACCAGACCGAGCGGGCCGTCGACGCGATGGCCAGGGCCCGCAGCGCCCATCCCGGCGACTACTGGATCAATCTCGATCTCTCCCTCTTCCTGAGCTTGCGGCCGTATCGGCCCCAGCGCACCATGACCTTTGTGACCACCGCCGTTGCGCTGCGGCCCGCATCGGCCACCGCCCGCTTGCGCCGCGGCGAGCTTCTGGAGATTCTCGGCGAGCACGATGACGCCGAGACCGAGCTGCGCGAAGCCGTGCGACTCGCGCCCGACCACGGCTATGCCCATTTCACGCTCGGTCATTTGCATGCGGCCAGAGGCCATTGGGATCAGGCGGTTCCGGAATATCAGGCCGCGATCCGGCTCATGCCCCGCAATGCCGGCAAGATTCGTCTCGCCCTGGCAGACGCCCTGCCGCATGTCGTCCATCCCGATCATCCCCACGAGACAATCGACCATTACGCAGCCGGACTGCTGCTGCTGCGCCAATCCGACGGCGCAGGCGCCGCGAACGCCTTCCGCGAGGCGGCACGTCTGGCCGCCTCAGGCTCGCCCGACGTCGCTGACATCGACGGGGCACTCACACAGGCCGAGGAGCTCGTGCGGCTTCGCGCGGTCGTGCGGGGCGAGGCTCCTGCCCGCGATAACACCGAGCGCCGACAGTTCATCAAGCTTTGCCACCGCTACGGCTGGGCCCAAGCGGCCGCGCGCCTCTACACTCAGGCCCTGGCGGCTGACCCTGATCTCCCGCACGTCCAGGGCGAGACCCACTTCATGGGCGCCGCGCGGGCCGCCGCGACCGCCGGCACCGGCCGGTCCCGCGACGACCCGCCCCCAGGCCCGGCCGAGCGCGGCGCAGCTTCGCCGAATGGCGCTGCCTGGCTCCGCGCCGACCTGGATGGCTGGTGCCGCCGGTTCGCGCCCGACCGCCCCGAGACCCGCCGCCGTGCCGCCAAGTACTACCGCCGCTGGATGGAAGACCCGAACGTGGCCGCCGTCTGCGATCCAGAAGCCCTGGCAGCCCTGCCCGCTGACGAGCTCAAGGCCTGGCGCGAGTTCTGGCACGAAGTGGAAACCCGCATCCTGGTCGATCCCGGCTACCGGAGCCGAGGCGCCCCGGTCCAGGCCACGAGCAGCCTCTATGATAAACAGCTCGGCTTGTTTCCCGATTGAACCTCTTGGAGGACTTCCTCATGAACTTTCCAGCGTGGCGCCGGCTCTTAACCGTCTGCTTGATCGTCACGTTCCTGGCGTCACCTTGTTCCGCACAGGAGCCCGCGCCGCTTGCCACCGAAAAGTCGCTGGCCGTTGACAAGGCCGTCGCGGCGGAAATCGCCAGGCAGAAACTTGTCGGCGTGGCGATCGGCATCATTCAACACGGCCGGATCGTCTACACCAAAGGGTACGGCTATGCCGACCGTGAGCGCGGCGTGCCCGCCAGCGATAAGACCGTGTTTAACTGGGCATCAAACTCGAAGCCCCTGACGGCCGTCGCGGCAATGCAGCTCGTCGAGAAGGGCACCCTGGATCTCAATCGGGACGTTCGGGATTATGTGCCCGAATTTCCCGACAAGGGCGTGGTCATCACCTCTCGTGACTTGCTCTGCCATCAAAGCGGCATTCCGCACTACAGCAACGGCAAAATCATCCCGACCTTGCGGCAGAACCCGGCCGGGAGGCCATCGTCGGATGTGCTGCTTTCGCTCGATCGATTCAACCGGTCGCCACTCCTGTTTAATCCCGGAGAAAAGTTCTCGTACTCATCATACGCTTATATTCTTATGAGTGCAGTCGTCGAACGTGCGGGTCGCGAAGGATTTGTGCGTCAAGTGGATGAGAGGATTGCGAGACCTTTGAAAATGACGTCGCTCGAGCTCGACGTCGAGTCCGGGCCGCGCGATCACTGGGCCGTTCGTTATGAAAAGAACAAGCAGGGTGACGTCGTGCGTGTGCGGCCGCAGCCAGAGTACTGGAAGTATGGCGCGGGCGGTTTCAAATCCAACGTGGTCGACTTCGCACGCTGGGCCGAGGGCTTGATCAATCACCGCGTCGTCTCCGAGAAAACGGAAGAACTGATGTGGCGGCCGCAGGAGACGTCCGGCCACAAGAAGACGGATTACGGACTCGGCTTCGCTGTCGACGTGAAGGACGGGCTGAAAGTGTCGCACGGCGGGGCGCAGCCCGGCGTTGCCACCCGGCTGGTCATCTATCCGCGGGCACGGCACGGGGTCGTCGTCATGTGCAACAACAGCCCCGCCGAACCCGCAGCGATTTCCACGGCAATCTATCAGGCGCTCAATCGCCACTGAGCGCGAAGCGGCTCGGAACGATCGTCCGCCGCATTCGTGCGCAGAAATACGTCACTCGCCGATTCGCGTATGTCGATCAGCCCAACGTTGCGGCCTTGCGACGCTTCGCCAGCCCGTCGTACGCGACCCGGGTGAACATCCCGCCGGTGAAGAAACCCTTCGCCCATACCGCGTCGAGGTCTGCGGTCGGTTTGGCGGCGATCGCCTCCTGCGTGGTCTTGCCGGCGTCGAGGAGCGGAGCCAGGCGGTCGTGGACGGTGACAAGCATCTTCCGGAATGCCGCCAGATCGGCCGACGTGGCCATCGGGCCGTGCCCCGGGATCAGTCGCGTCTTCGGTCCGGCAAGCTTGAGTATGCGATCGGCTGCCGAGATCATGCCGCCGATCCATCCCAGGCTCGACCCATCAATATTGGGATAAAATCCGTTCGAGAAGAGATCGCCGGTGTGGATCACGTCCCGTGACGTGAAATGAACGATCAGGTCGCCATCGGTATGTGCGGGTGGAACCGCGGTCAGGTGGAGCACGTCGGAGCCCACGTGGATCTCCATCTCGTCCGCCGTCACGGTCGGCAGGGCTACGGGCGGCGAGGCCGGCGTCGTCAGCTTGAAGACCTCGGTGTACTGGTCGGTCGAAAGCCGTTTCCGCGTGGCCGCTGTCGCGAAGATCGTCGCTCCGCCGCGGGCGAAGACCTCGTTGCCGCCGGCGTGGTCGAAGTGCCAGTGCGTGTTGATCAGCCGCGAAACCGGCTTCCCGCCGGCGGCGTTTGACCGCCTCGAAGACGTCCTTGGCCCGCACCGGCACGCCCGCGTCGACCACGGTCAGGCCCTCGGGCCCGTCGAGAACGGCAATATTGCCGCCGGGGCCCTGGATCAGGTGCAAATCGGTTGCGAGCTCAACCTGCTGGATCGGCATCTTTTGCATGATCGGACCCATCTTGGCGATCAGCGCCGCAGGGTCCGAATCATCTGGTGGCTCATCGCCGCGAAGGCGACTTGCGGTCAGGAAAATCCCGGCGGCTCCAAGCCCCGATTGCATCCATTCGCGTCTGTTCATCGCGGACATCACCTCGTCAGAGACCAGATTCGGGCCCGCCCCGACTGCCGGGGCGCGGCCAACACGAAGTCATCTTACACAGGAACTCCAGCCGGGAGAACCTCGCGCTCGTATGTTGGCCAGCCTCTTTCGTAGCAGGCACACGCCGTGTGCCGTAGTTCTTCCTTAAACGGCACACTCCGTCGTTTCAGAAGTGCAAGAAGCCGTATCTTGGTTCCAATCGCACGGCTACGTTGAAGTCTCTCATCATCTTGTCCCGTTCGCCAATCCGCGCCCAAAGTGAGGCGCGATTGATCAGGCTCCTCACGTCCCCTGAATCCCGACGAAGAGCTTCGCTTGCCGCGCGTTGCCGTGTCAACAACAGCGCCTCTGCGCCTTGATAACCGCGTGATCGGCGATAACGATGACGGAGTCGCCGATCGGCAATCGGCCGGCCATAAAGCGAGATCGAAGATCGTTTTTGAAACGCGGATCGAGCTCCGCGGCCTCTCGGAAGTCGGCGATGGCCTCGCGATGCCGCCCGAGCGCGGCGTATGCATTACCCCGGTCATACCCGAAAAGTGAATCGCCGGGAAAACATGTCGGGGCTCGTTATGCAGTAACCCTCACATTGGAATTCGTCAGGACGATCCGCACCCCGGCGTTCCCTCGGACGTGGCCGCTCCGGGCAAGCCCTCGAGTTTGGACTGCAAGAGCGCCATCTCGCGGGGCAGGTATCGCGCCCGACCAGAAGGAGAACGCCCGAAATGAAGAAGCGCCGGCACGACCACGAGCAGACCGGCGACGATGTTTTCCGGCGGCTGACCGGCGACCTGGGTCGGCACGGCGCCGATCGCGCTCAAGGTCTTGCCCAGCGTGCCGGCCATCGTCTCCGGGTCACCGAAAGAGTCCGACACTTTGCCGATCAGCGAGGGCGACCAGATGTCACCGAGGAAGTGAACTGCGAAGAGCGCGACGGCGTACGCCGCTGCGCGGAGGTTCGGCTGCACGACGTTGGCGATGATTGCGTTACATGGTCCTGTGTTGACGAACATCAGTGTCTCGGCCAGGAAGATCGCGACGAAGATCGCCGGCCCCGAGCTCGTGTAGAGCGCCAGCAGCACAAACGGGATCGAGGCGATCATCGCCACGCCCGGTACGAGGAAGAGCGCCTGGGGGTTCGACTTCGCCATGCGGTCAGAGATCCAGCCGCCCGCCGACATGCCCAGCACGGCCGCCCCGAGCGTGACCAACCCGAGGATCGTCCCCGACCGCGCCTGGTCGAAAGCCGCGGGTGCTGAACAGGTAATTCGGCACCCAGACGAGCATCCCGCCGATGGCGAACGTGTAGGTGGCCATTCCCAGAACCGAGTAGATGTAGGACGAGTTGACCATCAGGCCGAGGTAGTCCTCGCGCCGGGCTCCCGCCCGCTCAAACGCCTTGAGCCGCTCGGTATCGACCCCCTCGCTCGCACCACGTACCGGCTCGGGAAGAGCGCACGCCACGAGCGCCGCGGCCAGCCCCGGCACACCCACGAGGAAGAACGCCAGGTTCCAGCTCAGCTTCGATGCGACAATCGACCCCAGGCCGATCCCCAATGCACTGCCGAACGGCATCGCCAGGTAGTAGGCAGACATCAGCCGGGCCCGGTGGTCGCGGGCGAACAAGTCGACCAGGATCGTCGGAGCGATCACGCCGTAGGTCGCCTCGCCGATCCCAAGCACGCTCCGCGCCAGGGCCAATTGCCCATAACTCCTCGCCAGTCCGCTGCCAATCGTGGCCAGGCTCCAGACCCCGACCCCCAGGCCCAGCAGCCAGGTCCGACGGTAGCGGTCCCCCAACCAGCCCATGAACGGGCTGAACAGCGAGTAGCTCACCAGGAAGATACTTGTGAGCAGTCCCCACTGGAAATTGGATATCCTCAGCTCGTCCTTGATCTGTGGCTGCATCGACATCAGCACGTTGCGGTCGAGGTAGTCGAGCATGTTCATCGCGAACAAGGCGACAAATGTCGTCATCGCCCAGCGTGGCGGCGCCGCCCAGCGCTGCTTGATGTCGATCTCATGATCCGCGTTCAACACCACGTGCACCGCACTCTTCAGGTTCGATTCAGGGAGATTCGATCCCGTGAGCGTACCGCCCGGGTCTGTTCATGAACAGGCGCCGGTGCTGGTTGGCTGCGGCAATTCTATGGCGGACTTGCGATAATCGTCCCGACGCGACTCAATTTCTGGGCCGGCCCCGGACACCGGGGTCTTCACTTGATCGACCGACGACGATCGGAGCCATGACATGACCGCCGCGGCGAACCGCCATCTTCTTTTCGGATTGCTCGCGCTTCAGAACGGGCTGATCGACCAGGGCGCCCTTGTCGCGGCTTTTCAGGCCTGGACCCGCGACAAGACCAGAAGCCTGGCCGACCAGCTCGTCACCCGCGGTGACCTCGACGCCGACGCCCGCGCCGGCGTCGACGCGATCGTCGCGTTGCACATCAGGAAACACGGCGACGTCGAAAAAAGCCTCGCCGCCGTGCCGGCCGGCGATTCGGCGCGTGCGGGTCTGGCCCGGATCGGCGACCCGGATATCGAGCACACGCTCGGCCATGTGGGCTCAGGGCATCGGTCGACCGAAAACGGTGATTTCGACCTGACAGCCTCTTATGCCGTCGGCGAGTCGACCAGCGATGGCCAGCGGTTTCGGATCCTTCGGCCGCATGCCCGGGGCGGGCTGGGGGCGGTATTCGTCGCGCTCGATAGCGAGTTGCATCGCGAGGTCGCCGTCAAGCAGATACTCGACAAGCACGCCGACGATCCGGTCAGCCGCCAGCGGTTTCTGCTCGAGGCCGAGGTCACCGGTGGGCTCGAGCACCCGGGCATCGTCCCGGTTTATGGGCTCGGGACCTACGCCGATGGTCGCCTCTACTACGCCATGCGCTTCATCAAGGGCGATAGCCTCAAGGAGGCGATCGATCGTTTCCACTCAAGCAAGAGCGCCCAAGACGAGCCCGGCCGGCAAACGCTCGAGCTGCGCGGCCTCCTCCGGCGCTTCGCCGACGTCTGCAACGCAATCGAGTACGCACATTCACGCGGCGTACTGCATCGCGACATCAAGCCGGGCAACATCATCGTCGGGCGCCACGGCGAGACCTTGGTTGTCGACTGGGGATTGGCGAAGGCCACCGGCAAGTCCGACCCTTCCGCCGCCGAGCGCACGCTCTTGCCCTCTTCGTCCAGCGGCTCATCCGAGACATTGCCCGGCTCAGCTTTGGGCACCCCGGGCTACATGAGCCCCGAGCAGGCCGAGGGCCGGCTCGAGCTGCTGGGCCCGCGCTCTGATGTTTACAGCCTGGGCGCGACGCTCTACTGCCTGCTCACCGGTCAGCCTCCGTTCGCCGGCGAGGTCGTCGACGTGATGCGCGCGGTGCAGCGGGGCGAGTTCCCCGCGCCCGCGCGATCGATTCGAAGATCGACCCGGCGCTCGAGGCGATCTGCCTCAAAGCCATGGCTCGGACGAGCGAAGACCGCTACCCATCCTGCCGGTCACTGTGCGACGACCTGGATCGCTGGATGGCCGACGAGCCGGTCTCGGCGTGGCGCGAGCCGCTGCGCGCCAGGGCGCGGCGGTGGGCGCGGAGGAACCGCACAGCGGTCAGCGCCGGCATCGTATCCCTGGTCGCCGGTGTGGTTGGGTTGGCGGCCGTGCTGGTCGTGCAAACCCAGGCCAAGACCGCGCTGGCCGAGTCGCTCAAACGTGAGAAGGCCGCCAAGACCGAGCTGGCCGAAACCAACACCGAGCTCTCCCGTTCCCGGGCCGGCGTCGAGGCCCGCTACGACCTGGCCGTAGCGGCGATCAAGACGTTCCACACGGGCGTGAGCCAGGACTTCCTGCTCAAACAGGGACAGTTCAAGGAGATCCGCGACCGGCTGCTAGGCTCGGCCAGCGATTTCTACGGCAAGCTCGGTGCCTTGCTGGGCAAGGAGTCGGACCTGGCTTCGCGGCGCACGCTCTTGAAGGCGAACTACGAAGTGGCCGACCTGACAGGCGACGTCGGCAATCCGGACGCTGCGCTGGCGGCCCACCGGCAGGTCCTTGCGGCCCGTGAGAGGCTGGCGGTTGAATATCCCGCCGACGCGGCAATCAAGTCTGACGTGGGACGCAGTCTGACGGCCGTCGCCTTCTTGCTGGAGGAGACCGGACGGACCAAGGAGGCCGAGGTCACGTACCGCGAGGCACAGACAAGACTGGTCGCACTGGACCCGACGACCGCGGACTCAGGTGAGACGCGCATTGCCCTGGCGTACTGCCGGTCGGAACTTGGCTGGCTTTTCCACGCGACCGGTCGGAACAACGAAGCGCTGTCGGTCCTCCGACTCGCGCGCGCCGATCAGGAGGTGCTGGCCGCCGCCCCCCGGGCGACCGCGGAATCACGGCGGGAACTTGCGAGGACGATTGACTATATTGCCGTCATATTGTCGGATACGGGCAAGTCATCGGAAGCGGAGGCCGAATATCGCAAGGCGCAGGCGATCCAGCAGAAGCTGGTCTACGACAATCCCACTGTTACCCGATTTCCCAGGAACCTGGCATACACCCTCACCAGCCTCGGCACCCTGCTGAAGGATGCGGGCAAGTCATCTGAAGCGGAGACCGAGTACCGCAAGGCGCTGGCGATCCTGCAGAAGCTGGCCGCCGACAACCCCGCCGTCACCGAATTTCGGGAGGACCTGGCAATCACCCACAGTGGCCTCGGCTTCCTGTGGGATGGGACGGGCAAGTCATTGGAAGCGGAGGCCGAGCACCGCGAGGCGCTGGCGATCCAGCAGAAGTTGGTCGCCGACAACCCCCGCGTCACTGATTACCGCTACTCCCTGTCGCTCAGCCACAACGGCCTCGGCCGCGCTTTGTCTTCGACGGGCAAGTCATCGGAAGCGGAGACCGAGTATCGCAAGGCGCTGGCGATTCAGCAGAAGCTGGCCGCCGACAACCCGACCGTCATCGGATTCCGCGACGTCCTGGCATTCAGCCACCAGAACTTGGGCGAGCTGTTGCGCCGGATGGGAAATTTGTCGGAAGCGGTGGCCGAGTACCGCAAGGCACTGGCAATCCAGCAGAAGCTGGACCACGACAACCCCGCTTTCGTCCATTATCGCCTCCGACTCGCAATCAGCCACAACATCCTCGGCAAGCTGCTTTCGCAGATGGGCAGGCGATCGGACGCCGAGGCTGAATATCGCAACGAGCTGGCGATCCGACTCAAGCTCGCCGACGAAAACCCCACCTTCAACGATCATCGCCGCCGCCTGGCGTTCACCCGCGTCGACCTCGGCCAACTGCTTTTGGACATGGGAAAGTCATCGGCAGCGGAGGCCGAGTATCGCACGGCACTTGCGATCTGGCAGAAGCTGGCCGACGAGAATCCTGCCGTCCCTGAATTCCGTAGCCTCATCGCATTCGTCCACAACAACCTCGCCACCCTGCTGCAGTGTAACGGCAGGTCATCGGACGCGCTGGCCGAGTACCAGAAGGCGCTCGCGATCTTCCAGAAGCTGGTTGACGACAATCCCCGTGTCAGCGAGTTTCTCAGGAATCTGGCAAACAACCTGGACAATATCGGTTGGCGGCTCGCGCAGGCCGGAAAAACGAGCGAGGCGATCGGTTATTACTCGCGGGAAGAGGCGATCTGGCGGAAGATCACGCAGGCCAGCTCGGCAACGCCCGCAGACAGGGATTCACTGGCGAACTGCCATGTCAATGCGGCGGACGTGCTCCGTCGGTCCGGGAAACTTGACGAGGCGCTCGTCGCCTGCGAGCGCTCTCTGGCGTTGCGAGAACCTCTGGTTGCGGCTCATCCCGATTCGCCGGAATACCGCGCAGCGCTTGGCGAGCCCTACCTGCGACTCGCACAGGTGCGACGCGACAAGAAAGATCCGGCCGGAGCCGCCGCCGCCTTGAAGCGTGCGTGCGGGCACTTTGACGCGAACAAGTCCCTGCCTTCAGATCGCACGTTCTTACTGGCCTGCTGCCACGCCGGACTGGCCGGAATCGCAGAAATGCCGGGCTCGGGACTATCCCCCGCGGAGGGGGCGGGCCATGCCCAGCAGGCAATGGCCGCGTTGCGCCAGGCGATCATGATGGGCTACCGCGATCCCGACGCTTACCGTACCGAAGCGGCCCTCGACCCGCTTCGTAACCGGCCCGATTTCCAGGTCCTGATGATGGACCTCGCCATGCCGGCAGACCCGTTCGCGAAATAGAATGACCCCTCAGGCCGCGCCAGGGGCAACCGCCTCGGCGTGATCGACGACCGCCTGCCCAACGTCCGGCTCAGGCGCCTGCGGCAGGCGCACGACGAAGCGGCAACCTCCACTCGATACATTGTCCACAGTGATCGTGCCGCCGTGCGTCGCGGCGATGCGCCGGGCGACTGCCAGCCCCAGCCCGACCCCCGCGTGCCCGAGCCGGCGGGCTCGCTCGGCGCGATAGAACGGCTCGAAGACGCGCGGCAGATCCTCGTCCGGGATTCCGCAGCCGTGGTCCTCCACTTCGAGCGCGACGGCATCGCGCTCGCGCCATGCGCGGACGATGATCGGCGTGCCCGGTCCGCTGTACTTGCACGCGTTTTCCAGCAGATTGTCCAGCAACTGGCCGAGCAAGGGCCGGTGCGCCACGGCCCAGAGCGGAATGCCGTCGCCTCCCTCGAATCGTAGGTCGGACGCCCGCTCGTGGCCGGACCAGGCTTGGAGGTGGTCGCCGGCCCAGGCGGCCAGGTCGATGCGTTCCAGGTCGGGCAGCCCGGCCTCCGCTTCGGCCCGGGCGAGAAACAGCAGCGCCTCGACGACCCGCCAGAGGCGGACGGCGTCGTCGTGGAGCCCGTCCAGCACTCGCTCGTGCTCCTCGACCGTGCGGCGGCGGCGGCGGGCAACCTCGATCGCGGCGATCAGGGCCGCCAGCGGAGTGCGAAGCTGGTGCGACGCCTGGCCCGTGAACTGCCTCTGCCGCTCGAGCGCCACGTGCAGCCGGTCGAGAAGCCCGTTGAAGCTGCGGGCGAAGTCCTCGAGTTCGTCGCGCGTCCCCGGGCTGGGCAGCCGGCAGTCGTCGAACGGCATGGTACGGGCCGACTCGGCCATATTGATCAGCGGCGCGAGGGCGCGTCGGCCGAAATGTCGGCCGATCGCTGCGGCCAGAATCCAGAGCCCCAACGAGATCAGCGGTAGGATGGCAGCCAGCGATCGGATTTCCGACTCCACCGGCTCGAGCGAAGCCCACGCGGCCAGCACATGCCCCCGGTGCTCGCGGCCCGGCCCGCCCCCCTTGCGCTCGTCCTGCCCCGGCGGCCTCCCGCGACGCTCCCCGCCTTTTCCCTCCGGCGGACCGCCCCGGCGGCGTCCGCCGCCGATCGGCCGCGCCAGCACCCGCCATCGTAGCCCGTCGGGACCCTTGATCGTCGTTGCGACGTCCACCGCCAGTGGGCCCAGGTCGCGGCCGTCGAGCACCATCGGCCGCCCGGCCGCGGGCGTGCCCTCGACCCTCCGGCCCGACTCGTCGTACACGGCCCAGGTCACGCGGTCGCTCGCCCCCTCCGGGCGATCGGGGAATCGGTCGAGCGTCGCCTCAAGCTCCTGGTCCAGGGCCAGCCGCAGCCGCAGCCCGGCGACGTAATACAGGCACGCGGAGAACCCGCCGAGGGCCAGTGCCAGGGCCACGAGGAACGCGACCGAGAAGCGCGTGACGAGGCTCATGGCTCCTCCTCGGCCGACGGAGCCGGCGGATCGCCGAGCACGTAGCCCCGGCCCCGCACCGTCTGAATCAGCCGTGGGCCCCACACCTCCAGCGCGCGGCGCAGCGAGTTGATGTGAACGTCCAGTGTGTTGGAGACGAAGTCGTAGTCCTCGCCCCAGACGTTGCCGTAGATCCGCGTCCTCGAGAGAATCTCGCCGGGATGGCGGAGGAAGAACACGAGCACGGCCAGCTCCTTGGTTGTCAGGTCCAGGGGATGGCCGGCGCGCTCGGCCTTCTGCGCCACCACATCGACCCGCACGTCGCGATGGGAGAGCATCGCCGCCGCGAGCCGGCGCCCGCGACGTATCAAAGCGCGTGCACGGGCAAGCAGCTCCTCGAAGGCAAACGGCTTGCACAGATAGTCGTCGGCGCCGGCGTCGAGTCCACGCACACGGTCGCTCACCGCGTCGTGCGCCGTGAGGAAGAGCACGGGCGTGGTCCCGCTCTCGCGGCGATGGCCCTTCAGGACCGCCAGGCCATCGCGGCCGGGAAGCCACCAGTCGAGGATGACGAGATCCCAGACGCCGTCCCGCAGCGCGTCCCGGGCCCGATCACCGTCGCCGGCATGCGCGACCGTGAAGCCCTCATCCGACAGCCCGTCAACAATTGATCGGGCGAGGCTTGCGTCGTCCTCGATCACCAGAACCCGGCCCTCCACGACAGCTCCTCCCTCGACCTCTCACGATTCGCGCCGCGCACCCTCATTTCGAATTGCAGCACAATCGAGCGGGCCCGAGAAGAGGCGTCGGCCAAGATGAAGCGGAATTTAGATTTGAATGCAGCCCCGTGGGGGCCACGCGTCGCCTCTGACCAGTACGGGTTGCCGCTCGTTGAGCAGATCCGGGCCCGCGACCCCAAGGGGCACGAGACGCTTTGCCTGGATTTTGCGCCGGTCAAGGGATCCCGGATCGGCGAGCTTGCGACGAGATGGGACATCGTCCTGGGATACAGTCCTGAAGCTTGAGAGGAGGACAAATGAAAGTCATGATCCAGCTCATGAAGCCTACGGCAATTGTGATCGCCACGATGATCGGAGCCGCCGTCCTGGCCCATTACGGTTTGTGCAGCAGCCCGGGCCCGAGGGTCGGACGGGGCAGGGCAGACAAGGTCGAGGCCGAGGCGGCGTCGGTCCGGCCGAGGCCGGCAGCGACCTGTCGAAGCCTCCGTTGCCTAAAGACGACGGCGAGAAGAGGATCCTGGAGGCGCTCGACGAGGCCCGAAAGGGACGCCGGTACGCCAATGTATCCACCGCCGACGGCCGCCTGCTCCGTCAGCTCACCGAGGCGCTCGACGCCAAGCGAGTGGTCGAGCTGGGCACGTCGACCGGCGAGTCGGGACTCTGGTTCGCGATGGCCCTCCGCAAGACCGGCGGCCATCTCTTTACCCATGACATCGACCCCGGGCGAATCAGCGTCGCTCGCGAGAACTTCAAAAGGGCTGGCGTCGAAAACCTGATCACGATCGTCGAGGGCGACGCCCACAAGACCGCAATGAAGAACACGGACCCGATCGACGTCCTGTTCATCGACGCCGAGAAGGAGGGGTACGACGCCTACCTGAAGGAGCTGCTTCCCTTTGTCCGCCCGGGAGGTTTGATCCTCGCCCACAACATGCGGCGGCCCGCCCCGAATCAGCGCTACGTGGAGGCAATCACCACCAGCCCCGACCTCGACACGTCGTTCGTGCTCATGGAAGGCGCCGGGATCGGAATCACGCTCAAGAAGCGCTGAGGAAGGGGGCAGGGCGGGTCAGTCATTCGTGAAGAAGGAGGCGGGGTGTGGTAACCGTCGTGATCCTGACTTCTTCGAGCTGGCGGACGAACGTCCCGAACGCGACAGGATCGCTCTCGGCCGCGAGCCTCATGACGGGCGCCCACTTGAAAACCCGCCGCACCGCTTCCACCGCCCGGACGTCATCCTGATCACGGGGCTTCATGAGGGCGCCGAAATCGTCGTAGCGGATAATCCTCCCCGCTTCTCTTCCATTGGCTTTCCAGAAAGCCACCCACGGCTCGCCTGCGCGAACCTCGAGGACACCATTATCGCTGCTGATCGTGACAGGACGCTGAGAATCCACGATGGTCAATCCATCGGGAAACTCGCCTCTGCCAAAATCCGTCCCAATAAACAAGTTCTCCGAAATGGCGTCGGCCCAGAGCAACCAGTAGCCGTCTTCCGTGTCCAGATACGACGAGGCAACCTGGGGCCTGTATCCGCGCTTGCCATTGTGAGTGACCCGATCCGTGAGCGTGACCAATCCGTTGTTGCCCTTTTCCACGAGCGACGCCATCGGGCGCGCCTGAGCCGCAAGCAGCCCGGTGACAAGCGATCGACCGCCGGCCGAGAGGACGATGGACCCTCCAGGAGTGTACTCGAACCGCACAGGTTGACCTTTCGCCGCGCCGACCGTCACGGCGGTCGCTCCCTGGTGGATGCCACCGATCAACCCGTGACGAGCGCTGCCAGGAAGTCCGCTGGCCTGGGATTCCATCAAGGCCGTGAAGGAGGGGGCGTTCACCATCAACGTCGGCACAGTGCTGGTGTTGTTGTACAAAGGAGCATATTTATGCGCGAACGCCGTCACTTTTTCTTCGGCTTCGGCCTGGACCGAGATCATGGCCGAGAGCCCGATCGCGGCGACGATCAGTAGGCTGCCGGCGGCTCGACTGTACTCGGCAAAACGGCGAGGCATAGCGCCGGGGTTTCCGCGGTGCGTCATCATCGATGTGTCTCCTTGATTTCTCTGCTTCCCCTTTCCTATTTAGGCGTCAGGGCATTCCACTTCGGCCCGTTTGCGGTGCGATCGACGCAGCACGCCCGTCTGCCGAAGCCGGAGACGGGGCGGGAATTGGCTGCGGGTGCATGCGTGATGTGAATCTCGACACCCGTGGCGCGCGTCCTGCCTCCCTTGACGCCATCATGTTACACTGAAGCAACGCGAGGGTTGCCGCACGGCTAAAGCGAGGGAAGGTAGGGCGTCCAGCATGGCCACAATGGATTTGATCCGGAGCGTATGGCAGGCTCAACCGTTTGAGCCGTTCAGGCTGCGCCTTGTTGATGGGACCCAATATGAGGTCAAGGGCCCGGAATGGATTTCTCTTCCGCCATCGCCACGCGCCAGAGAGGTCTTGTACTACGTCGCCATCCCCGACGATGCCGACCGCTTCCAGCACCGATTCATCGACCTCAATCTGATCGCCGAGGTCATCGTCCCCAGCTCGGCGAAGCCGGGTCCTGCCACCAACGGGCCTACGTAAACGCTAGCGCCTGAGGAATCGTTGCCGGTAGTTCGAGCCGGGTCTTGGCTGCGGTTTCTGGCTGGGTCCCAGGCGAGGCGAGACTTCGGCATTGCCGCGTCAGGCCGTGAACAGTCCAACGCGAAATGAGCGTGGCTGGGTGAGAAAGAGAGATTGGAACCCCACGAGGCCGCAGATATAAGGGTAACGTGACTGTCGACACCAGGGGGGCGGATCGTCGTGAACTCTCACTCAGGCGCGGTCCTCGACCAACTGGACCGCCTGTTCAACCGCGGAACCGTCGCGGCACTGACCGAGGGCGCATTGCTGGAGCGATATGCAGCCGGCGGCGACGAGGCGGCGTTCGCCGCTCTCGTCGCGCGGCATGGGCCGATGGTCCTGGGCGTCTGTCGCCGCGTACTTCGCGACGAGCGAGACGTCGAGGACGCGTTCCAGGCCACGTTCCTGGTCCTGGTCCGCCGCGCCGCCGCAATCCGCGACGGCGAACGAGTCGGCCGATGGCTTTACGGGGTCGCCCACCGCGTCGCGGTTCGGCGCGGGCCCATTCCGCGCGCCGGTTCGTCCACGAGCAATCTGTGGACGAGCCGATCGAGAGTCGGACCGCGGCTTCGGCGTCCGATGTCGCCGAGCGCCGCGAGCTGGCATCGATCGTCGATGAGGAAGTGACGCGGCTCCCCTCGAACTTGCGGGCCCCGGTGGTGCTCTGCTACCTCGAAGGGATGTCGCACGACGAGGCCGCCCGGTGGCTCCGGTGGCCGGTCGGTACCGTTCGCAGCCGGATGGCCCGGCGCGTGACGTCCTGCGCCAGCGGCTGGCCCGCCGGGGCGTCACCACCGACGGCGCGGCCATCGTGACCGCACTCGCCCGCCCGCCCGTGCCCCCCCATTGGATCGACGCAACCGTCCATGCGTCCTTGAACTTCGCGACCTATCCCGCGACGGCCGCCGCCACGATCGCGTCGGCACGGTCCGCCGCCATCGCCAGGAGGCTCCTTCACACCATGCTCATCACCAAGCTCTCGTACTTCGGTGCGGCCGGACTCGGAATGGCCCTGGCCGTCGGCGGGGCAGGGACGCTGGCGTTCCAGGGTGCGGGTCACGCGAAGCCCATCGGATTGGCCGCGGCGGCGAGCGCGACGCCCGGTGAACAGGATCCGGCGCCCGAGCAGCCGGCTGCCGCCCCATCGCGATCCGAGCAACCAGCCGGCAAGGCCCAGGCAGCCGTCGTTGCCAAGTCGTTACCTGCCCCGCCCCAGCCGCCTCCCCTGGACGAGCGCCAGCTTAGCGAAGTGGGGCACATGACGCGGTCCGAGGCTAGTTCGTTCGGCACGATCTTTTTCCCGCAGCTCCCTCCAATCTCCCTGGACTCGGTCAAAGGAATCGTCGGCCTGTCCGTGGGTAGCCGTCCCGCGCTCCTGACATGGGAACATGTCTACACATCGGCCTTGGTGCGCGACCGCGCCGGCCTCACGTCGGTCGGCGACGTGCTCGACCCGAAGGTCCTCTCCGAGCATGCGGTGCGGCACGGCGTCGCCAATTTCAGCCGGTTCCGTCACGACTTTTTCGCCGGCCGCGTTGGTGTGAACGGGACATTCTTCGACCCCGGCCGCAAATATCTCGAGGTCTTGCGCCGGCTCCAGGTCATTGACAACGCGCGCTGTGACGTCGCGCTTCGGGAGAATTGTTTCAGGCTCTTTCAAGAATTCATCAAGGGAGAGTCGTCGGGCCTCAGCCAGTTGGAGGTGGACTCGGTCGAAGCGTCGCTCGTCCGCGCTCGCCAGAGCTTGGCAGACGAGACTGCGCAATTCCGCGACGGGCTCGACGAGCTCAAGGCGGCGGTCGGGCTAACGCAGGGAGCGTTAGTGATCCCCGACCCTGGAGGCATCGCCGCGTTCCATGAGGTATTTGAAAAAGTGCACAACTGGCACCGGGATCCGAGGCGTGCACTCAAGGGCCTCCCCGAACTCATCGCACGGCTTCCGGCCTTGGGCGAGGTCGTGGTCGAGGGCCGGCCGATCCTCGGCACCATCGAAGCCAACCCGGACCGCCTGGAAGATGAGCTGGCGGCCATGACGCGGCTGGCCGTGAAAAATTGGAACAGCCTGGCAAAGGGCGAGGCCGGGCGCTTCGTCGTGACCCTCGAGCGGCTGACGCGCCAGCGTGTCCGGCGCCTGGCCGAGGCACGTCGCGCCTATGTGGTGGAGAGGCGGCGCTTTGAGCTGGCCAGCCGACTGATTGATCAAGTATTAGAGCAGATCTTGGCGCCGCCTGCGGGAGGGACGCAGGCGTTAGCGCAGTCCGCGGGGGCAAGGGTCGCAACCCAAGGACTGCTCGAGCAATTGGACCAGGTCCGGAGCGCGCAGGACCGGTTGGTCGGTCTGTGGGCCTCGTTCAAAGCGGAGCGGCTGGCTCTCTACCGCGACCTGGGCGTCCTGCCTTACGACGATTGGAAGTCCTTCTACAACGACCTGGAAGCGCGGCTCGGTGCAATCAAGTAGATGGCGGCGGCTCTCCGCGGCCGGCGTAAACCCGGCGTGCGACGCGGAGGGAGTTACTCGACGCCCTTCGACCCTCCGCGCAGCTTCCTGCAATCAGCCAATCTCGTACGGCGCGCGCTGGGGTCGAGACTGCAAGGCATTGGCCTCGGAGTCGCCGACGATCTCTTCCTTCGTTGGGTCCCAGGTGAGCTTCTGACGGCCCAGCCGCAGCGCGATATTTGCCAGGTGGCACGTGGTGAGCGCCCGGTGGTGCGACCACACGTCGGAGACGGGCTCCGAGCGGTCGCGGATGCATTCAAAGAAATTCGCCATGTGACCATCCACCGTTTTGCCCTTGCGCAGCTCTTTTAGAAGCGACTCCGGAACCGGCTTCTTGTAGAGGGCGTCCACCGCGCCGCCGTCGAGATCGATCCGGTCGCGAGTGACGAAGATCTTGCCGCTTGAGCCCTCGAAATTGACGCCGTTTTCCAGGTCGTGGCGGATATCCAGGACGGTGCCGCCTTCGAACCGGGCGCGGAACAGGAATTCGGTGGCTGTGTTGTAGCGGTCGTCAACGGTCGGATAGCCGGCTTTGAATTCGACCGGAAGCACACCCTTGACAACCTCCATTGTGTTCGGCCCGGAATGATCCATTCCGATGGCCCACTGGCCGATATCGACGTGGTGTGCCCCCCAGTCGGTGAGCTTGCCGCCCGAGTATTCATACCACCAGCGGAACTCTGCGTGGCAGCGCTTGGTGCGGTAGGCGACCTTGGGCGCCTGGCCCAGCCACATGTCCCAGTTCAGCTCGGTAGGGGCGTCGACCGCGGGGAACGGACCGCCCGTCGGCCCGCCGCCGATCGATGCGGTGACCTTGCGAACCTTGCCGATCCGCCCGGCCCGCACCATGGCAACGGCGAGCAGGAACACGCGGTTGTGGTCGCTGCGCTGCTGCGTGCCCACCTGCACCACGCGTTTTGTTTCCTTGGCAACCTCGCCGAGCTTCTTCCCCTCGTCAATCGTGAGGGTCAGCGGTTTCTCGCAATAGATGTCTTTGCCTGCGTGCATGGCGTCGATGCAGATCTTGGTGTGCCAGTGATCGGGCGTGCCGATGATCACGGCGTCGATGTCGTTGCGGTCGAGGAGCTTCCGGTAGTCCTCGTACACGTCGGCTTTTCCCTTGCCGATGCGCCGGTCGCTCTTGGCCTTTTCGGCGTGCGAGCGGTCGACGTCGCAGACGGCCAGGAAATCGCCGTGGCCGCTTGCGCCATGAGCATCGCCCGAGCCTTGCCCGCCCGCGCCGATCAAGCCGAGTCGCGGCCGGTCATTCTTGGCCCGTGTCTCGTCGCCCACGGCGCGTCCGAACGGCGCAAGGAACGGAAGGATCGCGGGGCTGCTTGCCGAGACACGAAGGAAATCGCGGCGGTTGTGGGTGCGGGCACTCATCGTGTTTATTCCTCGAGCATCAAGTATCCCGGCCGGTCGCCCAGGTGCCACGCGCTCCGGGGCCCCGGCCTTGATCGTCGAAACAAGTTTAACCTCCAGATGGTGTCGAGGAAATGAGGATGCGGTTTGCCCAGGATCTCCGGCAGCGACAACTGCGCGTGCCGGCGCTCAAGATGGCGCATCCTCGCGAACTAAAAAAACCGACGTCGCGTTGGTTCTGTGCACTTCGAGCCCCTACACCGATTCATCATACTGCTTCTAACATCTGGATGCGTAAGAAGAAAAGGCTCATCACGGCCGCGCGGCCCGGCACTGAGCCCGTGGATCGCTGGTTTTGTGGCACGGCGATTGCCAGCGTAGAGCTTTCCTGACCATCAAACTCATTCCGGGGTCTCTACCTTCGAGCTCGGACGTCAGACCCGCGCGGTTTGAAGAACCGCTCAGCGACTGACTGTTCGAGCGCACGTTCCGGCTTGCGCAGGGTTCTTCCATCCGCTCCAGAACGGCGCCGTCTTGTTCCCTGTCATTTCCGTGCGGCGTCGACTCTGAGCCATTGTCCCGACCATCCGGAACCAGACTTCTCCGAATCTCTCCCTCGGTCGATTTTTCACCATCTCTGGAGGCACTCATGTTGATTCTGCACCCCTGCGCCTTGCATCCCAGCGGCAGTTCGAGGAGGTCTCGAGCTCGCCGGCCGCGAATAGAGTGGATGGAGCCACGAATCGTGCTGTCCCCGCCGACAGTGACGGCCCTGAGCCCGACGAGCGGGCTGGAGGCCGGCGGCACTCTGGTGACTGTCTCCGGCACGAACTTCACCGGCGCCACCGCGGTCGACTTCGGGACCACGGCGGCGACGGATCTCACCGTGGTGAGCGCCACCACCATCATGGCTGACAGCCCCGCCGGCACCGGTGTCGTCAACGTCACCGTCACGACGCCTTCGGGCACCTCGGCAGTCAACCCGGCCGATGAGTTCACCTTTACCCCGTCTTTTGCGCCCGACGTCACGAGCGTGAGCCCAGACAGCGGTCCCGCGGCCGGCGGCACTTCCGTCACGATCACCGGCACAAGCTTCACCGGCGCCACGGTGGTGGACTTTGGCACCACGCCGGCAACGAGCTTCACCTTCGTCAACGATACCACCCTCACGGCGGTGAGCCCCGCCGGCACCGGCACCGTGGATGTGACCGTCATGACGCCCGTCGGCACATCGACAACGTCTGCCGCGGATCAATTCACCTACGTCGCCACGCCGACCGTCACGGCCCTCTCCCCCACCGGCGGCACGACCGCAGGCGGAACGCCGGTGACGATCACCGGCACCGGCTTCGCGGGCACCACCGCCGTCGACTTCGGGACAGTACCGGCAACGAACGTCACCGTGGTGAGTGCCACCTCGATCACGGCCGACAGCCCCGCCGGCACCGGCACCGTCGACGTCACGGTGATGAATCCCGGCGGCACCTCCGCCACGTCTCCGGCAAACCAATTCACATACACCGCGGCGGTTGCACCCGCAGTCACGGCCCTGTCCCCTACCAGCGGCTCAACGGCCGGCGGAACGCCGGTGACGATCACCGGGTCCGGGTTCAGCGGCGCATCGGCGGTCGACTTCGGGAGCGTGGCCGCGACGAGTTTCACAGTGGTCAACGACACGTCCATCATGGCCGTCAGCCCGGCCGGAACCGGCGCGGTGGACGTGACGGTGATGACGCCCGTCGGTACCTCACCCACGTCCCCCGCCGATATCTTCACCTACACTGCCGCTGTCGCACCCACCGTGACTGGAATAACCCCAACCACCGGCACACAGGCCGGCGGTACTCCCGTCACGATCTCCGGAACGAGTTTCACCGGCGCATCGACGGTCATGTTCGGCTCGGTGGAGGCGACGAGTTTCACCCTGGTGAATGACAGCAGCATCACGGCCGTCAGCCCGGCGGGAACCGGGACGGTGGACGTCACGGTCACCACGCCCGTCGGCATGTCCGCCACCTCGCCTGCCGATCAGTTCACGTACCAGGTCGCTGCCGCGCCCACAGTCACGGTCATCAGCCCGACCTCAGGTCCCACATTTGGCGGCACGTCCGTGACGATCACCGGGACGAGTTTCACCGGCGCGACGGCCGTTGACTTCGGAACGGTGGCCGCGACGAGTTTCACCGTGAACGGTGACACCAGCATCACGGCGACCAGCCCTGCCGGCACCGCCGGCACCGTGAATGTGACCGTGACAACCCCCTCGGGCATATCGCCCAACTCAACTGCCGATCAGTTCACGTATGTCGTCGCTCCGGCACCCACGCTCACCGCCATCACCCCGACCAACGGCTTGACGACTGGCGGAACGACGGTCACGATCGCCGGCAGTGCTTTCACCGGCGCGACTGCGGTCGACTTCGGGACGGTGCCGGCGACGAGTTTCACCGTGGACAGTGACACCTCGGTCACAGCCGTCAGCCCGGCTGGTACCGGCGTCGTCAACGTCACCGTCGTCACTCCGGCGGGCACTTCGGCCGTCTCGCCTGCTGATCAGTTCATCTACACGGCGGCTGCCGCGCCGGTGGTCACGGGCGTGAGCCCGAACACCGGTCCGACCAGCGGCGGCACCTCGGTCACGATCGTCGGCACCAGCCTCAACGGCGCCACGGCGGTCGAGTTTGGAACAGTGGCGGCGACGAGTTTCATCGTCGACAACGACACGACGATCACGGCGACCAGCCCCTCGGGTACAACCGGCACGGTGGATATCACCGTGACCACCCCCATCGGCATCTCGGCCACATCGCCCGCCGATCAGTTCACCTACGCGGTGGTTGCTGCGCCGACAATCACCGCCATCAGTCCCACAAGCGGTCCAACCAATGGTGGCACAACGGTGACGATCACCGGGGCCAGTTTCACCGGTGCGACGGCGGTCGACTTCGGGACGGTGCCGGCGACCAGTTTCACCGTGGTCAGTGACACCTCGGTCACCGCCGTCAGCCCGGCAGGTACCGGCACCGTGGATGTGACCGTGACGACGCCCTTCGGAACCTCCGCCACGTCGTCCGCGGATCTCTTCGCGTACGCCGTGGCTGGGCCGACGGTCGTATCGCTGGTCCGATTTGGGTTCCACATGCAGCCGACGTCCCTCGTCTTGACCTTCAGCACGGCGCTTGACCCGACACCCGCTCAGAATGTCAGCAACTACACGCTTGTGAATCCGCAGGGCGTCACGATCCCCATCAGCTCCGCTTCCTACGACGCTTCAGCGCTCACTGTGACGCTTATGCCGTCGCAGCTCCTGAATCTCGAGGACACCTATATGCTCACGGTGAACGGCACGCCCCCCACCGGATTGACAAGCTCGACCGGCGTGGCGCTTGACGGCGCCAATAACGGAGGCACCGGCACGAACTATGTCATGTCGTTCAACGGCAATATCCTGGGAGGTCCGTCTCCCGAGCTGGCCCGCACCGATGCCAGGAGATACAAATTTGAAGCGCGGATGCTCGCAGCGACCGTAAGGAGATTGCATGCCGAAGCGCACCGGCCGGCCCACACAAGCAGCCACTTACCGGCCAAGCGGAATACGGTCGTGAAACAAGCCACGAAGCCGGCCACGCAGGTCGCGCCCGTCGCGAGCCTGTCCGCCTCCGCGGTCGATCAACTTCTGGCCACCGGGGCGGTGGGCATGACGCCGATCCCCGCACCAAGCCCCACGCCCAGCCCGCGTCGGCGCGCTTGATTCGCGCTCGAACGACCGGGCTGAAGTTCTCGCAACGACGAATGAAACCCTTGGGCCGGCGGTCGGGTTTGGTGGCGGCTGCGATCAATTCCTGAGATCGACACCGTCCTGCAAGCTGATTCATCGTGATCCCGACCGCCGGCCATTTCGTTGAGACCGACCAGGGCAACGCTGCTCTCGGACGCCGGGGCTGTTATCATCTTTGGTGATCGCGATTGTGCGCCAGTCGTCGGTGTGGCCTCCCTTCCAGGTACAAGTGCTGGAGGGGACTCGGCGCGACGTCGTTTCCCAGTTGGGGCATTCCGTGCAGTGGAACCCGGCTTCGTTGCCGTTTTTCGTGGCCGCGGCCCTATCGGGCTGGCTGGTGGTGCTCGCCTGGCCGCGTCGCAACGAGCCTTCGGCGCCTCCCCTCATCTCGCTGGTCTTGTTCGAAGGGCTCTGGGCCTTGTGCGAGGCGATTGGAGCGGTCCTGCCCGACCCGTCCGCGCAGGCCGTGGTATACCGCCTGAAGCTCTCATCGGTGGCACTCGTGCCCCCTTCACTCCTGTTCTTCGGTACTCGAGTACACCGGCCGAACGGGTGCCGCGCCCTCGCGCTTCAAAGTGCTGATCCTCGCGGTGCCTGCGATTTGTATCAGCCTCATCGCAACCTCCGGGGAACACCGGCTATTCCTCACGAGTATGGAACAGGTCGAGGTCGGGGGCTTCGGAATGCTGAGCCCCAGGTACGGCCCTGCATTCTGGATTCACACCAGCTACTCCTATGCCCTCTTGTGTCTCTCCGCGTGGCTGCTCGCCCGCTCGGCCCTGGCACTGGGCGGGGTCTTGCGGCAGCAAATGCTGTTCTTGTCCGTGTGCCTGCTCATCCCCCTGGCCATCAACGTGGCCGACATTCTGAAGATCATCCCGTTACCCTATCGCGAATATGACCTGACGGCAGCCACTTTTGTGGTGACGGGCGTGCTCGGCTTCATGCTGTTGCGGCGGTTCCACTTGATCAACGTCGCTCCCGTCAGCTATTCCCTGGTCGTGCAGGAGATGCTCGACGCGATCATCGTGCTTGACGCCTCACGGCGAATCGTGGGCGTCAACCGGGCTGCCCTTCGCCTGATGGGGCGCGTCGGTAAGGACATGATCGGCCTCCGCGGCGACATGATCCCGGGATGGCTGCGGATCCCCGAGCACCTCTCGAGGCTGGAAGGAGCCGCGGAGCTGTCGTATCGCCTCCGTGGCGCTCGGGTGAATCCGGGTTCGCGTACGACGTCCGAGTCTCTCGCTTCCCGCACGGCCGCGAGCCGGGATGGCTGGTCATCATCCGCGACATCTCCGCCCAATCGCGGGCCGAGGCCGAGCAGACTGCCCGGATCGCAGCCGAGCAGGCCAATCTCGCCAAGGACGCATTCCTCGCCAAGCTGGGCCACGAGCTGCGGACGCCCCTCACGCCCGTGCTCGCAATCGTCTCCGCCGCTCTTTTAGAGCGCTCGATCCCCCTGGGGTTGCGATCCTCGCTCGAGATGGTGCAGAGAAATGTCCTCCTCGAGGCGCGTTTGATCGACGACCTGCTCGACCAGAGCTTGATATCGCTGGGGAAGCTGCGCCTGCAGACGGAGGTCATCGACACGCATCTGCTTCTCCGTCAGAGCCTTGAGGATTGCGCCGAATTCCTCCGAGAAGCCAACCTCATCGGCCGCCTCGATCTCTCGGCGACGAACAGCCGGATCGTCGCCGATGCGGGCCGACTCGAGCAAGTCTTCTGGAACCTCATCACCAACGCCGCGAGAAACTCGCCCGCCGGCAGCCACCTCACGATCCGCACGCGGAACATCCCGCCAGGCTCCCTCGCAATCGAATTCCAGGACGAAGGTCGCGGCCTCAAGGCGTCGCAGTTGGGTGAGATCTTCGAGCCCTTCATCCAAGGTTCAGCCGATGGCGCCGAACGACGTCCGGGACTGGGCCTGGGCCTATCCATCGGCCGGTGGATCGTCGAAGCACACGGCGGAACCCTCGCTGCGGAGAGTCCGGGCCCCGGCAGAGGGGCCACTTTCCGGATCGTGCTGTGCGCCGCAGATCTCACCGAGGTCATGAAGCTTGATAATAAACCAAGGGCGACGGGTGCGACCACCCTTGAGCCCGCGGGGGCCCTCCGGTCCCGTATGCCCACTACGATCCTCCTCGTCGAGGACAATCCCGATTCTCTGCGCGCCCTGTCGATCTCGTTGTCCCTGCTCGGCTACGTGGTTCGCCCTGCGAACAGCCTCCGGGCGGCTTTGGCCCTCGCCGAGAATGGAGGATACGACCTGGTCCTCAGCGACCTCGAGCTGGGCGACGGGACCGGCGTGGACCTGTTGCGTGCCATGGGCCCGGGGCGTTCGGTCCCGGCGATCGCGATCACGGGTTACGGGTCCGAGGAAGACAGGAAGATGTGCCTGGAGGCGGGCTTCGAGACGCACCTCATCAAGCCGGTCGAGACCAGACAGCTCGACGAGGCGATTCAGAGTATCATCCAGAAACACTCGATCAATTAGTCCCCAAACGATGCCAGTTACTCAAGGTAACGACGATGAAAGCCACGTCCAAGCTTCGAATCGCCGCGCTCCAGACCGTTGTGCTGATCACAGTCACCGCATCCTCCGGGGCACAAGAGGGAACCCGGAGGGCAGGTGAGGCGGAAGCTCTCCGCGATAGCCGGCCGGACCCGGAGATTGCAGGGATAATCCCGCGGGGTTTGCGTTCCCTACCACTCTTGAGCCAGTCCCGATCCACCGGCGCGAGGGGCAGCACTCGCAACAAATCCGCGAATCCGCCCAACCCCGCTTCGCGGCTTCGTGGCCGAATCATGTTCCACCGCTACACGAATTACGACGCGTGGGACGGCCGCCTCTATCTCTTTGACTTCGGGACGAAGCGCCTGAGTTGCCTGAGCGAACGCTGGGAGATCGACCACGCCATCAACGCCAATTTCTCCCCTGACGGCAAACAGATCGTCTTCATGGGCGTCCCTCGCGGCCAGCATCGCGGTGATGCCTGGAATGTCTACCTCTGGAAAATGGACGGCCGGGCCAGACCCGTCAACCTCACCGAGGAGCCGGGCACGCGAGACGAGGACCCAAGGTTCGCGCCCGACGGCAAGCGCATCGTCTTCAAGCACGACGGCGAGCTCCGGATCATGGATCTTGCGAATCGCCAGATCCAGTCCATCCCGTTTGGCGGTGCGAAAGCCGAGCGATCGATGCCGATGTTCACCCCGGATGGTGAGAACATCATCTACGCCGAGGGCGCACGCAAAGATTCGGATCTCTTTTCGGTCGACGTATCAAACGGCACGCGGCGTCCCCTCGCGATCGAGCCGGAGCTCCAGGAATACTTCCCGGTCCCGCTTGACGCCTCACACTTCCTCTTTGTTCGCTGGACCAGTCGGACCGACCATCACGATCAGGTCTGGGTTGGCTCGCTCGATGGTCGCACACGCACGCCGCTCCATTTCAATCAGCCTGGGTCCGATAGCTCGGACCCTTATCCGATCGACGACCGCCTCGTCGTCTATTCAAGCACCCGCGCAGGCGGGCAGGGGGGGTATGACCTCCATCTCGGCGACCGGGAAGATGGTGCAAGCTGGTCCCTGAACGCGCTGGGAATCAACAGCCCCCAGCAGGAGCTGGGCGCTAGCTACCGTCGAGCCTCGACTGACAAATGAAGGGCCAAACTTTGGAGAGGATCCCGAGGGATGAAAACAGTAAAAGAAGTGTTGTCCCTCAAAGAAAACCGAGATGCGGACCGTGTGTGGCGAACGCTCGTCGAGCCCCATTTGACGGCGTTGAGCGAAAATGTGCTCAGAATTTGTCAGTTCGGCTTCAAGGGGACCTTTAACAACGCCATCGACCACTCCGAAGGGTCAGACGCTCTGGTAATCATCGGCCGTTCGGCCAATCGCGTGGACATGCTCGTCGGCGACAACGGTGTCGGCATCTTCGAGAAGATCAAGTCGAGGTTCGGTCTCGAGGATCATCGGCATGCGATTCTGGAATTGGTCAAAGGCAAGCTGACGACCGACGATTCGCGCCACACCGGGGAGGGGATCTTTTTCGCCTCCCGGATGTTCGACCACTTCTCGATCTCGTCGGCGAAGCTCGTTTTCGTGCACGATACGGATCTCGTCGACGATTGGTTGATCGAGGATGAAGAGAACGAGGGCGAAGATGCCATCGTCAAGCAGGCCATGAGCACTATCATCAAGATGGGGATAAGCACGGACAGCAGACGTAAGGCACAAGAAGTGTTCGATCGTTACGCCGACCCTGAAGTCGATGATTACGCATTTTCCAGAACCCGCGTGCCGTTGCGACTGGCGCAGTACGGGCAAGACCTTCTGGTGTCCCGCTCCCAGGCTCGTCGCATCCTGGCGCGATTCGACCGATTCAAGGAAGTCTTTCTCGATTTCTCGGCCGTGGAATCGATCGGCCAAGCATTTGCTGACGAGATCTTCCGCGTGTATGCGACTGGCCATCCCGAGATGAAGCTCACCGCGGAGAACGCCAATGAGCAGGTTACTCGGATGATTCGTCGGGCCTCAGCCGGCGCGAGGGAAAAGGAGGCGTCGGGAACCGATTAACCGCCGATTGCTGCGGCCTCGGGCCAACGCACGAGATTGTAGGCAACGACCGCTGAAACGGCTCCTTTTCGGCACTGCTACGGGCGGTAGGTAATATCTCTCACGCCATCACAGCATGGGTAGCGCGGGCAGGCGTAGAACTCTTTCGAGCCATCGGTGCGTTTGCGAGGGAACATCGGTTTCCCGCATTTGGGGCAGCGAACCCGGGGGTCGAGTCGGTTATTCTTCCAGGCGGCCCATAACCCGTGTCCCTTCTCGACAGCGACCTCCGCCCAGTAGGCTTCAGACATCCACTTTTTGGGTTGCTGTCTCAAGAAGGCAGAGCGGCTTCAGACACCCACTTTCTGGGTGGCTGTCTCAAAAATGGACGTCTCTGAACAGTGGAGACGCTTCAAACACCCACTTTTTGGATGGCTGTCTGAAAAGTGGACATCTCCAAAAAGTGGGTGACTGGCACCACACCAGGAGCCAAGACCAGATGCTACAAAACATGCGGGCCAAACAGCGAGTTGTCCATCCATGCATCAAGCGACACCACGTTATTCGTTTCCCGCCACCGTTCCCAACGCGGTTCAAATGATGGAGTCCATTCGGGGCCAGAGGGCGTTGTTTTGACCTTCAGGCTCCAAATACGCTGCGTGGCGATCACCCGCGGTGCAACGGCCAATCCGAGGGGCCGTTGCCATAACCCGCGCCGCAATTCAGGTCCGTGGAAGAGTGGCCGGAGGCAACGGCTCGCATTCCCCGTATGTTTAAGCCGCGGTACAATACGCGACAGGAGGGAACCGCTATGCCGACGATCACGCTCTCGGATGCAGCCCAGGATCTGCTGCGCCGACGCCTGGCAGGGGAGTGGGTGGAAGTTTCCGACCGGACCCGGCCACTCTATCGGGAGCTCGTGGAGGCCGGGATGATGATCGCCCTGCATTCGTTCGCCAGGGGCACGGAAGGCGCCTACCGCCTGACGGAGGCTGCTTGCAGCCCGCGGGACGCTTTGCGGGACGGCTTCACTCCCCCCGCCATCCCCGCTCCATCTGCTTGAGCAGCTCCATTGCCGCGTGGCTGATGGGCAGCTTCGTCGCCGGCCCGGCGATCAGCGCGAGCTCATGATCCCCGCCGTACTCGAGCACTGTTTGAGGAACTCCCGACCGCGTTTTGTCAGGACGTACTTGACGCTGACCCCGTCGTCTTTATCGCGCTGCCGCACAATCAGACCAAGATCGTTCATGCGAGAAACAGCACCTGTCCGCTGCGACGCGAAAAACGACTTGCTGAGCTCCTGGGCACGGCTATCATCCACGTACGCTTTGAGCGCTTTGTCGATCTTCTCGGGAGATCTTTTGTTGGCCGCGACGGCTTCCAGGATTGCCCGGAACGCGAAAACCTCATTCGGTACTGACTTGATGATGTGGTCGAGAAGGATCTTCTGCTCGGGCGCTGAAAACTTCTGGGTGGTGTCAAACACCGCAGAGTCGAGCACCGGGTTCTTGAGTTTGGCAAATTCCCAGGCGGCCCGCGTCGGAACGATCAACTTGTCGTCCTTCTTTGTTGTCACGACGCTGACGAACTTCAGGTCCCACATGAGCCCGGAAAGCTTCCCTCCGCCGTCCCGGTAAACGACGAATTGTCTCGCGTAGCGTGATCTCCCCTTGTGAGCGTCTTCGCCGGTCGTTCTCGGGAACGCCGTCGCGAGGGCGTCGTCCCGCGATCGCCCTCGAGACTTGTCCAGCATCGCGAGGTAATCGCCGAGTTTCGCGGCTTCTAGCGCGACACGGTTTGCCACCTTTCGGATCTCGAGCACGGGGAAACCCTTCGGGTGCTCGTGAGCGAAGAGCCGGATCATCGCCCGAGCGTTTACTTTTGCCGGCAAAAGTCGGTTGTGCTGGCCGAGAACCCATTGGTCTAACAGAACGCGTTGCCCAGGACCCAACTTATCTAGCGGGAGCCGAACCAATCCGTTTGGTGGTTCCAGGGGAAACCCCTGTAGCTTGAATAAATCGGGCACAGCGAGGTGCCGGGCGGAAGTTGCAATCGCCGCCGGACGACTCGCACCGCCCGTTGTCGAGTCGTTCGGGCTATCTGTTTCTTCGCGCCGACTACCTCGTCCGGCCTCTGGTGCCGGTACTGCTGTTGTTGGCCCTGGCTCGCCAATCACCGGCCTGAACGAGACCGCCGCGTCCGGCGAGGTCAGTTTCTGCTGGAACGACGAGCCATCGATCACGATCGGCCCTGTTTCCGCGACCGCCTGCTCCATGAGGGCCTGGTTTCTGACCGCGGCGGCAATCACCTCTCCATAATCGCGGTACGATCCCGTTGCGACCAATCGATCCAGTTCGTCTCTCGTCGCCGATGGACAGTCGAAGCAGATGATCATCGGACAGTCCCTTCCCCCCGCACGATTCCGGTTCAAGGCATTCTTACAGCAAACGAATTCGACGTCCATGTCAATCCGCCAAACGCATTGCAGTAAAGCCGTGAATCTGAATATCACGTTTACTGTAAGCCACGCTCCTACAGTAAATGACTTGGCGACGAGCCACGTTTTACTGCAAGGCGTGTTCCTTGACTTTGAAATCCAAAGGAGTCGGCTTGACCAAACCGTTCTGGCCGAATATCCTTCCCGGCTCACAAGTGTCGCGAGATCGTTCCGGGCTGCCCGAATGATCTCAAGTTCTGCCTTCCCGTATGCGGGAATGCGTATGAACGAGGTCCGCCTTCTTAGGAAATACTGACTGTGAGCCGGTCCGCGACACACAGGCAAAGCGGCCCAGCTCAAGCGTTTCGGGGTTGATCAGCAACTGATCACGAACGGTTGGATCCACGATCTGCCTTGCCACGACATCAACACGGAGGAGGAAACGATGCTCGTTCGGAAAGTACAATTCGATGGCTCAGGCTGGGGTAAAGACGCGTTTCGTTGCCGGTGCGGGGATTGGTCGTTTCTCTTGATGTTCAGAGCGGGGCGTCCTTTCACGCCGGTTGTGTTCGTTGACGACGCAGAGATCTCGTTCCCTTCTTTTTCCGAAGAACATCCTGTGCGCATCACGCGATGTGGATGCACATTTGAGTTGGCCGCACTCCGCGGGCGGCGCGTCGGCCTGACCGGCGACGGGTGGGAGTTCGATCGCGTTGCGGCACGACTATGTACGCGCTACAACGAGAAGCGGATCACGCCAAGCACGAATCTCCGCCGCCCTGCTGGTTAAGTGGACTTGAGCGAGTGCAGTTGGCTCAGCGGTACCGGGAAGGGTTGTACGCAGCGCGGTTGCGTGGCGAGGCCCAGCCGAGGTTGGACGGCCGCGTGCCCAGAGCGCGGGCACGGTCCCGGTAAACCAGGCCGAAGATGATGCCGGCCGTCGCACCGCCGACGTGTGCGGCATAGGCCACACCACCCTGCTTGCCGGCGTTGGACAGCTCGCCCATTCCCAGCACCAGTTGCATCACGATCCACAAGCCGATCACCAGCAGTGCCGGCATCCATGTGAGCGTGCGCAGCGCCAGGACACGCACCTGGTTTTTGGGAAACCAGATGACGTACATTCCCATCACGCCCGCGATTGCCCCCGAAGCGCCCAGCGAAGGGATCAGCGAGTCGGGAGCGAGTGAGATGTGCGCGAGGCTGGCCGTGAGCCCACACGCGAGATACACGAGCAGATAGCGCACGTGGCCCAGCACGTCCTCGACATTGTCGCCGAAAATCCAGAGGTAGAGCATGTTTCCTGCGATGTGGGCGAGCCCGCCGTGCATGAAGATCGATGTGAGCAGCGTGAACCACACCGGGAAAGGGATCGAAGCCTGCGGGATGACCTGGTCCTCGGGACGCAACTGGATCCGCCCGGTGGCGTCCTGCTCGGCGACCTCGCGGCTCAGGACCACCGGGCGGTCGATGTCGCGGTTGTGGGTGATCTCGTAGGGCGTGGCCGAGTAGGCGATTGTGAACGACTCGGGCCTCGATTGCTGCAAGCAGAAGACCAGCACGTTGAGAGCGATGATCGCGTAGTTCACGACCGGCACGATCTGCGTCGGCTGTTCATCACCCAGCGGCATAACCATGGAGGGGGCCTCGATCAGGGGACTCTTGACACTCAGGCGCCGAGCCGCCGAGACTGCTCGTATCGCGGTTCTGCCCGAACAACGAGCGGGCGTGCGCGATGGTATATCCGATGCGCCGGCCTCGTGCCAGTCTGTTGCCTGGTCTCTCGCCGAGCACTCGGTTGGCGGCGAGCCACCACATGATCGGAGGAACGACCAGTGAGGCCGCCGCGAGTCTGGAATTATCAGGTGCTGGCGCAGAGGCGTTTTCAGGGCCGGCTCCTCGGTTGGCTGGCCCTCCTGGCGTTTGTGTTCCTCGTATCGGTCAGCATCCGGCTGATGTATCTGCGTGCTCCCCGCCGCGTAACCATCGGTTCCGGAGAAACTGAAGGCGCGGTGCATCAGTTCCTGCTCAGTCTCGACAAAGATGCCGCTCGCAGTGATTTCGACATTCAGCCGGAAGTGGCTGCGGGTACGATCGACTTGCTGGACCAGGTCCACTCCGGCAAGCTTGACTTCGCCATCGTTCACGGCGGATTTGACATGGACCACTACCACAATATTCGCCAGATCGGCGTGTTGTCGGTCGCACCGGTCCATCTGCTGGTCAAGAAGGAGCATCACGCCGCCGTGCTTGGAGACCTGCAAAACCTGCGCGGCAGGTCGATCAGCCTCGGCAGCGGCAAGCACACGGTGATCTACCTGTTGAGCCAGGAGATTCTTTCGTTCGTCGGGCTTGCGCCAGTGATTACCAGTCGCTCGTGATCCCGTACGAAGAGCTTGTGCGCGAGAACGACGCGTCGCGACTCCCGGATGTACTCTTTATTTCGACGATGCCGCCGTCGGACGTCGTGCGCCGGCTGGTTGTCGACTTCGGTTACCGGCTCGTTCCGCTTCCCTTCGGAGACGCGTTCCGACTGACAGCCCTCCATCATGGGGCGCTGTCCCCCGTGGTCGATGGGATTCGCAAGGAGAATATCGTCGACGCGACGATCCCGGTTTACGCATACCAAGCGAGCCCGCCGGTCCCGCCGCAAGCCACACTGACACTGGGTCTGAGGGTCCTGCTGGTCACGAACAGCCAGACCGACCGCACGACGGTCACCAAGGTGCTCGACCTGATGATCGCCAGCCGGTTCGCCGAGGCCATGCAGCCGTCGCTCGACGCGGGAATGGTGCGCGCAGCACGCCGAGGTGCCCTGGCATCCTGGTGCGCTGGATTACCGTCGCCGCGACGAGCCCATGATCACGGGCGAGCGAATCGGCGTGCTCTCCAATGCACTGCAAATCCTGCTGCCGGCGGGCGGAACGGTCCTGCTGCTCTGGGGATGGCTTCGTAACCGCATGCAGCTCCGCCGCGAGCTCGGGTTCGATCGTTTCATCGCCCTGATCAGCGGCGTCGAGAGACGCGCGCTCGAGCTGGAGCAAAGCGGAAATCAGGACCTTCCGGCCATCCGGCGCCTGCACCGAGAGCTCTGCACGATCAAGGACGCGGCCCTCGAGCGCATCGCCATCGGCGAGGCGAGCGACGCCATGCTGGTGTCGAGCCTCTTCTCGCACATCGGCGATGTCCGCGCTTTCCTCGCCCATCTCGAACGAATCTGGAGCTTCGCGCAGCCACCCGAGGAGTGATGTTGCCAGTCACCCCGAGGAGCGCGATGATGACAGAGACAACTAACTTTCCCGACTGCCCCGATCGACCCGTCTGGCTGCGTCTGCTCAACGGATCGGGGCGTTTGTTGCGCCGGCTCGGGACGCGCTGGCCTCGCCTCGATCCTGAGGAGTTCATGGCTGCGGCGCAGCGACGCACCGGGCTATCCGACTGGGGTCATGGGTACTTCCGCGACGGACTGAAGGCTCTGGTCGAGTCGTTTGACCGGCAGGATCGCGCCCACACCTTCGGACGGCTGTACTTCCGCGAATTCTGTATCCACCTGCTGGCGAATCGACTGCGCGTCGAGCACGATCTCATCCGGCACCCGGAGATCCATGAGGTGGAAATTCGTCGGCCGTTGTTCATCACTGGGCTGCCGCGCAGCGGCACGACTCTTCTGCACCGCTTACTGTCGCAGGCGCCCGGCTCGCGGGCGCTGCGGTTCTGGGAGACGCTCGAGCCTTCTCCGCCGCCCGAGACCGCGACCGCCCGGTCCGATCCGCGGATCGACCGTGCCCGGCAGGCGATCCGCAGCCTTGAGACGCTGGCGCCACGACTCCGCGCCGCGCACTCCTACGAGGCAGAGGCGCCTGAGGAATGCAATTCGCTCTTCGCCCAGAACTTCGCCGCGGCCATGTTCCTCTACATGTTCGATGTCCCCGCGTATATTGAATGGCTTCGAGAGCAGGATCGTGCCGCGACCTACCGATACTTCCGGTCCCAGCTCCAGCTCCTGTGTTGGCGCGATGCGGGAGAGTACTGGGTGCTGAAGGCTCCAGCTCATCTTTTCAGTCTGGACGTGATCCTCCTGGTCTTTCCCGATTCTCGTTTCGTGGTGACTCATCGCGATCCGCAGGACGCCGTCGCGTCGGCGTGCAGCCTGGCCGCGGCGTGTCGGAGCATCACGGCCGACCACATCGACCTGAACCGTCTGGGAGCGGAGGTGAGCCAGGTCCTGGCCGTCGGCGTCGATCGGGCCCTCAATGCCCGGGCCGCGGCAGACCCGAGCCGTTTCTTCGACGTCTCGTATCCGACGCTGCTCGACGACCCGATCGGTGTGACCCGGGCGATCTGCAAGCAGTTCGATTATCGGTTTGATCCCGCCGCGGAACGGAGAATGCAGCTCTGGCTAGCCGAGAATCCGAGCGGAAAGCACGGCGCCCATCGCTATGACTTGGCGGAGTTCGGACTCGACCCGGCGACCATCAACAACCGCTTCGCTTCTTATCGCGACTGGCTGGCGATGCACATCTCGCCGGATCCGTCTCGCCGCGAAACCCGTCGGCCGGGCTGAAGAGACTCAGACGCCCGAAAAAAAATGATCGAGTCGAACCCAACACGACTGGCCCGACCCCGCGACTCGGCTCAGGATCAGACAATGGTTCCGCTTGGTAGCAATGAAAGCGATCGGTCGTTGTCGGGGGTCGATGGCGAGCGAGGCACATCGGCAATTTGTTCTGGGGACAGCAAGAGCGGTATGATCGGAGGCACGACCAGTGAGGACGCCGCGAGCCGCGCTTTCCTCGCCCATCTCGAACGAACCTGGAGCATGGCGCAGCCACCCGAGGAGTGATGTTGCCAGCGCCGCTGCGCAGTCCTCTTCGAGCCGGTAAAAGAGGATTTCGTCGGCGACGCTGACGCCAGCCTCCTTCGTTCGCGCGCTGCCCGCGACCGGGCGGTATAACAGCCGCGCCTCTCCGCACCAGGAGTGCGGCAACCCGGGCTTTTGCTGCGCACCAGGGAGAACAAGCCCTATGGCGCCGGCCGAACAGCGAGGTCATTCCGCACCCATTCACGCAATCTTTGCTTCCACGTCACACTACCTCGGGCACCTTCGCGCAAGACCCAGCGCGCCACGTCGTCAGGCGTGACACGGAGGAACCGGCTGAAAAGCGCCGCCGTATACTTCCCATCAGATTGCAGTTGCTCGATCGATACGCGTTCCTCGAAAACACGCCAGACTTCGGAGACCTGAAGCGCAGCATAGATCCCCTGCCGATCAATCTTGGGACGTGAGATATCGACTTCGGCAGCCAGGTCCGGATTGGGGTAGTCCTTGATTTTCGCAGACCGCCTCGCGAGCGCCGCGTCAAAGGTAGCCACTTTCGCGGCGTCAACGTAGTACGATAGGTCGGCCTCTATGCCCCGTTTCAACTTCCTGCGCCTCCACGTCGTCGATCGTGCTCCTCTCAGATCGATCTGGAGCTCTTCGGCCACCAGGTTAACGAATAAGCCCAGGATCTCACTGTACGAATCGTGAACGGGGCCGACGATCATGAGTTCGACATCCTTCCCGTCGTAGGCAAGGCGGCAGTTCTCGCCCTCGGCGACGGCATCCACGAGCCGAGCGTAGTCGTTCCACGTGACGTCGGCGATGACGACACGCGTGTCGGGTGGCAAGCCCATGAGCAAACGGCCCGGCTGCGGCTTGACGCCCTTCGTAGTGGACATCTTCGAGGCTCCCTGAAAAGGGGTCGTTGGAACCAGCGCTCGGCCGCAGGCGATGACGGACCGGTCGTGGCGTGTAGCGCGACTTGGCCCCGCCGCCAGTATACCCAAACATCGCGCAGCGGTGCACCACGACGGCCCAGGCGTGACTGGGGACGTCGAAGGCACGCCCAGCGATGAGGAGATCCTTGCGCGCCTCCGCGCTTCATCTGGAAACCGCCATTGAACAGCTCGGCGGACTCGATGCGACGCATGATTGGGGAACCGTATTTTCGCTTGCAGGGCAGCAGTTGCTTTCGTTTGCGCGTCTGCTCGTAGCCAAGCCGGAGTTTGCTTTTCTGAACGAAGCAGCCAGTGCCTTGAGCGAAGCGCAGCGGGTCGAGGCCTACGAGCGAGTCGCGGGCCTGGGGATCGGCTACATCAGTGTCGGCGAGCGCCAGCCAAGTCTATTGGCCAGGCATGATATCATCGTTGAATTGCGGTCAGACGGCAGTTGGGCGAATGATCCCAAGCCTTTTCCTGTGTCGCCAGCCGATGACCAGGCCGACGCTGCCGGTCGCGATCGCCGCCATGACTGAGGATGCAGGCTCTGGCACGGCCGTGAAGGTGATCGGCATCACACGGGTGTGCTCGCGATTGCGTCGTCCGTAGGACCACACGTAATTTGCGTTTCCGAGGGTGTCGGAAGTCTCGAATGAAGCGGTGATGCTTTCGCCCTTTAGAACGCCGCTGGGGATGTCGATGGAAAAGGTGACGAATGTACCCGAATTGCCTGCTGTGGGCCCGGTTTGCTTCTCGTTGGTGATTTTCAAGCCCATGGGGTTTGATTCGAATTCGAGGTCAGTGATGCCTGCCGGATTTGCGTTCGTAAGGTAGATCTTGACGAAGAGGTCGGTGTACTTCACAGAGGTGTCGTTCTTGAACGTCGCCGTGTATTCCACCATCCCGGCGTGGGTGGGCCGCGGTGACAACATGAAGCAGAGGCACACCGTCAAAAGAGCGGCTCGCAAGACTGGAAAACGGGACATTCTCCTTTTTGAACTCATCCGAGCTCGGACGAGCGCCTCTGCCGATCGTCAAGACCGCGGCGTGGACCATCGGAACCGTGATGCGCAATCGCGAACGAGTCGCCATCGTGAAATCTCCTCGTGTGCAAGCGATGAAAACTGGAGGGTGAGACTCGGCCCGCAGCCCGGCATTCCGGGAGCCGTCCAGAAGCGAGAAGCTAGTCGGGCGGGAAGAGTGGGTCAAGCGGCTCGCGGTTTTTTCCCCCTCAATCCTCGGATCGTTGTTTTTTGTGAACGCACTGGGGTCTTTCGGCATCGATCCGCGTGGGTTGATCGAGATCAGGGGACCTGTTCGTCGGCTTGAGCGAGGATAATTTTGGGGAAACCGAGACAGGTCCGTGGGGTAAACCAGAACACCTCCGGTTTTGGTAATTTGCGCGGGGTGACCACCCGCGTCCACGCGATGTGGCGTCCGAGAACCCTGCGCGGGAACTTGCTACCGGGAAACCGCTGCAATCACTGTTTCAATCCAGGGCCCTGGCAGCGACTGGCGGCCGCATATCACCGGCCCAGCGACCACCAGCCGCTCGACACGCTGGTGAAATATTGCGCCCAGGCGAATTTCTCGCCGCGATCGGCGATATTTTCACCGTGAACCGTCGCACGCCACGCCTTGGTAATTACGCATAACATTTTACGCAATAGCGATTTATGGTTATTTTTCCGTCTCGGCATGCGCCGTGCGTAAGGGCATGCCCCGTGGTCCATGAGTATCCGAGAGTGCCAGTGGCAACGGGGTTGATAGAGAAAGGTCCGCCATGTCGAAAGCCAGCCGCGGCTTTACTTTGATCGAGCTGCTTGTTGTGATCGCGATCATCGCTATCTTGATCGCGCTTTTACTGCCTGCTGTGCAATCGGCGCGCGAGGCGGCCAGGCGGATTCAATGCACAAATAACTTGAAGCAGCTTGGTCTTGGAATGCATAACTACGAAAACTCGATGAGCGTCTTGCCGCCGCAGATGTCCATGACGCTCACCACCGCCAGCGTGGTGACGTGGAAATCCGCCTTCGGTCCATCGTCGCGGATAACTCCCTATCTGGAGCAGGGCGGCGTTTTCAATTCGATCAACTACACCAACAAGAATTCCGATCCTTCGAACCAGACCGCCGTGGGGACGCAGCTCAAGGTGTTCCTCTGTCCGAGCGAGGTCAATCCGCAGGCATTTGTCAGCACGAGCAGTTCTGGCGTGACCACGCAGTACGGCGTCTCGAACTATGGCTGGTGCGTGGGCACCTGGTATACCTTCGGCGGCTACGGCGCGCTGCCGAACCCGAGCGCGTTCTGCACGAATCTCAGCCGCAGGTTTGCCTCGTTTACGGATGGGCTGAGCAATTCGTTGTTGAGTGCCGAGGTGAAGACGTACCGGCAAGCGTTTCATAACTGCTCCTCCGTGCCGCCGCCGGGACCGGCGACTCCCGCGGCCTACCCGGATCCGGGCACCGTGCTGGCGAGCGTCGCGGCTGCGCCGAGCTCTGGCTGCGTGCTGATCACCGGCCCGTCCGGCGTGCCTGGCGGCGGCCATTCGGAATGGTGCAACGGCAATGCGTCCTACGACGGATTCACGACGGCCCTACCCCCCAACACGTTTTCGCCGGCTGGCTCGCCGGCCGTTGACACCGACATGGCCTCGGCCAACGAAGCCGACGGCGGACCAACCTATGCGGCGATAACCTCGCGCAGCTACCACCCCGGCGGCGTCAATGCCTTGTTTGCCGACGGCAGCGTGCATTTCATCAAGAACTCGATCAACTACCAAACCTGGCGCGCACTGGGAACGATCGCCACCGGGGAGGTGATCTCCGCAGACAGCTACTGACTCGGTCCAGATCTTCTCATTTCGCGATTGAATCGCGTGCCTGTTTCCCTCCCCGCGATTGAATCGCGTCCCTGTTTTCCTCGTTTCCCCGCGCGCCACCGGGGAGCGCGAGAGCTGCACGGGCTCCTGATCAGTCCGGCGATGCGCGTCTCTTCAGCGCAGCCAGTTCTTGGCGCGCGATTCTCGCCGCTTCGCGACGAAGCTGGGCCAGGCGCGCGGGCCCGCCGGGGACGGCGGATCCCAGCACCAAGTTGGCTGCCGTCAGCTCGGTGACGTAATTGCTGCCGGGCACAAGGTCGTCGGCGCCGTCGAGCGGGCGACCGGACGTGTCGCGGACGCCGTTCGCCCCCGTGCCGACGACGGTGAGGCGGTAAATCCGGTGCAGGTTCAGCTGGTGCGCCGGGTCGAGTGTGACGGTGTCGGTCGCCGCGTCGTATTCAACCGCGGCGATGCCAACGGTGCGGCCATTCGGGGCGACGATCTTGTAGTCGGCCGCATTTTGCGCGTCGGCGGGATCGAGCGCCGTGCTGAACGTGAGGGCGAGACTGGTCGGGTGCATGTGGTATCCGAAGCGCTCGACACCAGTGACGGTAGGCCCCTCATCGGTCGGGGGCGGGGGCGGGGTCCCCGCGGGGACGACATCGATGGTCGCCGCGCCGTGCGTAGTCGTGTAATCGGCCGAGTCGGTCGGGGCGAAGAGCACGGCAAGAGCCTGCCCCTGCCCGGCGGCCAAGACCGTTCCCGCGGGCGGCGTGTAAGTAAAACTGCCGGGCACGGAGGCACTGGCGTCGAGCTGGGCCGGTCCCAACGCGGTGCCGGCCGTCATCTGGCCAGGTTTGGCCCACATGATCGTGGGCGTTGCTTTGTTGACCGTGAGCATCGTGGAGCTGCTGGCGGCCGCGAAGTTTGCATTGCCGGCGAAACTGTAGGTGATCGTGTACGGCGATGACGCCACGCCAAGCGCCGCCGTGATGAAGACAGCCGAGAAATCGCCGGTGTTCGTGTCAATCGGCGCGGTCATGTTCACGCCATTGAGCGTGATGGAGAGATTTCCGGAGGGAATCGTCGACCCGGGCGCGGCGATCTGGCCCGAGAGCGAGGTGGTCGCAGTGCCGTAAGTGACGTTGGGCGCCGACAGATCGGCGAACGCTGGCGTCGCGGGGCTGACGTCGATGGTCACCGAGCCGGTCGCGGTGTTGTAATCGGCGCTGTCGGTCGGAGTAAAGAGCACGGAGAGGGCCTGGGCGCTTCCGGCGCCGAGGATTGTGCCCGCGGCAGGTGTGTAGGCGAAGGTGCCCGCGACCGAGGCCGAGGCATCGAGCTGCGTGCCGCTCAGCTCCGAGCCGTAAGTGATCGCGTCGGGACTGGCCCACATGATCGTGGGCGTTGCTTTGTTGACCGTGAGCATCGTGGAGCTGCTGGCGGCCGCGAAGTTTGCATTGCCGGCGAAACTGTAGGTGATCGTGTACGGCGATGAGGCTACGCCAAGCGTCGCGGTGCTGAAAACGGCCGAGAAATCGCCGGTGTTCGTGTCAATCGGCGCGGTCATGATCACGCCATTGAGCGTGATCGAGACATTTCCGGAAGGAATGGTCGACCCGGGCGCGGCAATCTGGCCCGAGAGCGCGGTGGTCGCCGTGCCGTAGGTGATTGTGGGCGCGGACAGATTGCTGAACGCGGGCGCGGCGATCGTGTTCGTCAGAATGGCGGTCACACTGGTGGACTCGGACGGATCGCTGAGCGATGCGACCTGGACGGTGACGGTCCCTTGTAGGGCGGCTGATGAATTCACGTTGAGCACGATCGCGCCGGTTCCCAGTGCCGGAACGTAAAAGGTAGGAATTGACTGGGTGGATTCACCGGTCAGCCCGGTCAAATCTGCGGAAACGGGGCCGCTCGAGCCGGTGATGGTCGCCGAATAGGAATCGACGCTCGTGCCGGAGTTCTGGACCATGAGCACGAACGAGGTTGAGCCAGGGGCGCTCAAGACCTGGACACTGGGAGTGAACGAGGCGGACATTCCCTGGGTCGAAGGGACGCCGAGCGACGCGCTGGCCGAGGCTTGCACGGCAGGGTCGTTTTGCGATGTCGCCGTCGCGATCAGGTCGAGCGAGCCGGCTAGCGCGAAGTTCGCGGCCTGGGTGGTAATCGGGATCGATTGCGAATCGCCCGGCTGTAGCGTCACGGAAGTCTGTCCGAGCGTCGCCGCCAGCGCGGCCGGCCCGCCCAGAGCCAGGCTGAACGTATCGGCGGCGTCGGCGGTATTGGTCACGCTCATCAAGAAACCGGTGCCGGATGCGGTCAGTGTTACCTGGGCCCCAGCGTCGACGGTGTTCAAGGTGGCCGATCCGGACCCGGAGACGAAGGGATTGGTCGTTGAGGTCGCGGTCACGGTGAAGGGGAACATGCCGGCCTGCGACGGGCTCAGGCTAAGCATGACGTATTGGGAGTTGCTGGCACCTGGGGGCACGTCGATGGTGTCGGTGCTGAAGGCGGAGGCGACGCTTGATGGCAGACCGGCTACCGCCAGGGAGAACGTGTCGTCGTCAGTGCCGACGTTGGTGAGCTGGACCTCGTAGGTTGCCGTCGTGTTGATGCCCGCGGTCGCCTGAACGGGGGTCACGTTGACCACGATTCCTTGCGCGATGGGACTCGGGGGCAGCACGGGCGTGCCCACGACGTCAAGGGTGCCCTGGGCGTATCCGGCGACTCCCGTGTTGGCGATGTCGACAGCCACCTGGAACGGTTCGCTGGCCGGAGTCGTCGTGTCGGGCGTGGTCAAGGCCAGCGTCACGTCGGCGGTGCCTTCGGCCGCGACGTCGACAGTGGAGGGGATGCTCACGTATCCGGAGGGGAATGCGAATCCCCCGGCCACCAGGTCGTAGGTCACGGCCGTGTCGGTCGGGTTTGTGAGCCGCACGTCGTAGGTCGCGGTCGCCCCTGGCGCCGCCGTCTGCGCGGCAGGGCTTACAGAGACGATCGGTTCGCCGGTGACCGTGACGTCGGGTAGGTCGATCGTCCCAGACGTTTGGTCACTTGTAAAATCTACTGTTGCGTCCTGGCCGACGATCCTGGTCTCACCTGGAGCCAGGTTATCAAGTTCCGTCTGCCAGGAGAGGGTGAGCGACGTATTGCCGAAGGCCAAGGCGCGGTTCCATACGACCGTGTCGAAGTTAGTGCCGGTGGTCGTCTGGTCGGGCCCGGTATTGTAGGAGCCCGGCGTGACGATGGTGGTGTCTGGATAGTCGGGCTGGTCGGGCACCTGAACCGAGACCGTGACTGAGACGCTCGCAAGCTGACCGATCTGGTAGATCGATAATCCCTGCGCGGTGGTGGCATAGAGCAGGCCGTTGGCCGCGGTGAGCCCGTGGACGCTAGCCGGAACGCTGATCGCGGCAACGGCGAGGTTGGTGGGGTCGGACGTGCCGACGACCAGGAGCTGAGGTGTCCCATTGAGCACGGTGTTGCTCACGGCGAAGTCGCCGTTGCCGAGGTCGGTCACATCGGCCTTGAAGCCGCTGTCGCTCAAGGGGAGGGTCTCGGGCAGGATCTGGGTTGTGCCGACGATCTGCGGATCATCGGGGTTCGAGATGTCCAGGAGCGTGAGCGTGACGTTGCCGTCGAACTGAGAGTTGGCCGTCGTGGGAACGGGGTTGGTGAACCCGCCCGTGTTCCCCACCACGAGCGCGTAGTCGCCGTCTACGGCGATTTCGGAGAGCTGCACGGTGCCGGGGATGCTCAAGCTGGTGACCTCCGCGAGCTGCGCGGGGTTGGATGTATCGACCACGATCACCTGTCCGGTCCCGGTATGGGTGTTGCCTCCCTCGGAGGTGGTGCTTGCCAGGTAGGCGAACTGGCTGTTGACAAGAGTGGCGCCGTTGACGGCGAAGTCGCCGCCGGCGGCGGTTGTGCCGCCGACCTCGGGACCGTTGTCGTTAAAGAGCACGTCGTCGAGCTGGGGCTGTGCGGGGCTGCTCAGGTCGACGGACAGGAACGTACCGAATTGATCGGTGATGTGCTGGTCGACGTTCTCGTACACGAACCCCCATTCGGCGAGGTAGGCGGCGCTCCCACTCGCGTTTACGAGCAGGTCGCCGAGATCGGGATAGGGGATCGCGGTGCTACCCGTAAGTTGAGGATTGGTCGGAGTTCCAGGACTGGCAAGCGAGTAGACGAGCAGGTTGACCTGGACGGAGTTGAAGACGTAGTCGGAGGCGACATAAAGGTTGCTGCCGACGACCTGAACAAGGTTGCGCGCGAAGGTGCCGGTGAAGATCTGCGAATTGTTCAGGGTGCCGATGAGTGCGGGGCTGGCGGGGTTGCTGACGTCGAAGATGTCGACACCGTCCGTGGTCCCCACATAGGCGTCGTTGCCAAAGATGGCCACGGACGTTCCGGGCGCGCCTGTGCTGATCCCGCCTTCTAGCGTCAGCGGATCCGGCAAAGCGGTCTGGGCATTGACCTGGAGCGTGTCGGTAACGGTGCCAGAGCCCGAGGGCAGGGTGCTGGGGCTAACCGAGAAGCTTGCCGAGACCGGCAGTCCGACGGTGAGGCTCCCTTGCCCAGTGGCCGCCTGGAGCGGCTGCGGCGAGAGGTCGGTCAGAGTTACGTCGATGGTGTAGAGCCCATCGCTCAGGCTTGTGGTCGCGAAGGGCTCAAGGTCGGCGGTGACGACGGAGCTCGACGCGGTGACGGGAACCGCGGTCGGGGCCGACGTGAAGATCACCGTGCCGGCCGGATTCATTACCGTGTACTGGGCCGAGAGCGACCGGGGTTCGTTGACGACGACCTGGAACGTAGCGGCGACATCCACCGTGGTTCCGGGCTGGACGAAGGGTGGGGTGGTCGTGACGGTCGCGACGGCGAGCGACTCGGTGTTGAGCTCGAGGCCACCTGGTGCGCTCAAGGTGACGTTCGGGGCACCTTCTGCGGCGGCAGTGACGGTGAAGTTGGCGGGCACGAGCGCGGTGCCGGTCTCTGACAGGCTGAGGATGACGCCGCCGGCACCGCCGAGCTGCTCTCCGGGTTGGAGCGTGACGGAGCTTTCGTTAAAGCTGGCGGTAACGCCCGCCGGAAGTCCCGTGACGCTGAGGCTGTATGCGGTCGCGGTACTGCCAGTGTTCTGAAGGTCCACGGTATAGGTGGTGGGCGACCCGGCCAGCGCAATGCCGCGGTCGGGGTTCAAGAACATGGTGAACTGGCTGGCGGCCTCGTTCGTGAGGTCGGTGTCGAGTGTGGTGATGGCCTGGCCGAGTGTCGTCGCCGCGCCCTGGACTTCGGCGGCCGTCGTGGCCGCGGTGATTGCCGCGGATGCCGCGTCGAGCGCCGGCACGTTGCCGGCCAAGAAGGGGTCGGCGGCGAGCAAGCTGGCGATGCTCGCGAGATCGGCTGTAGCCTGGCCGTTAAAGACATCGCTGGAGGGATCTTGCACCAGGTTCGTCAAGGCGGCGCTCAAGTCGGTGAGCCGAGCGGCGAGGTCGGTGTCGCCGTTCTGGGTGGCGACGAGCGCGGCATTGCCGATCGCATCGGCGCCCGGGACGACGACTTGCACCTGAATCGTCTCGGTTTGCGTCTGCGGATTGGCGGCCGGGCCATAAGTTGCGGAAAGCGTCGCCTGGAGGAAGGTCCCAAGCGGGGTCGAGGCGTCGGGTGTGAGCGTGATCGTTTCGGTCGTTGACTGCCCAGGCGCGTAGTGACGGAATGGTCGCGAGGCCGTCCAGTGTCAGTCCCGTGCTGGTCGTGGCGGCGAGCGTGATGTTGCTCTCGGTCACGTTACCGGCGTTGGTGAGCGTGATCGTGTCGCCGGCGGCAACTCCCGGCGTGGTGTCGACGTTGGTCGAGTCGCTGGTGAGCGTCACGGCGTCGATGGCCGGGACATCGAACGAGACGGTCTGCGTCTGGGTCACTGAGGGATCGGTGGTGCTGGTCGCCGTGACCGTCAGCGACACGTCCGTGCCCACGGCGGGAATCTGACCGGTCGGCATCAAGTAAAGGCCGGCGATGCCGGTCGCTCCAGCGGGGACGGTGAGGCTCGTCGCACTGTTGAGCAGGTCAAAGCCGGCTGGGATTCCGGAATACGTCAGCGTGTACGTGTCGGCGGCCGGGCCGGTGTTCTGGACGGTCGCCTGAAACGCCGTGGGAAGCTGAGCGCCGTTGAAGGGAAGGGTATCGAGCGGGTCCTGGGCAACGGCGAGCGTGAAGCCAGGCTGGCCCGCGGTGACGGTCACGTTCACCGTCGTCTGCACGATCAGATTGGAGTCCGACTCCGATTGCGCGATCACCACGACCGGATAGGTGCCGGGCTGGGTGCCGGGCGCGGGGGTGACGGTCACGTTGCCGGCGTCGTCGATGGTCGTGGTCCATCCTGATCGTGTGGTGGCGCTCAGGTTATAGGTGTCGGCCAGGCTCGCCTGCAAGTTGACCTCGAAGGTGACCGGCGCATCCTGGCTGGTTGTGAACGCTGCGGTGGCTGGCGAGGCGGAGAGCACATTGGCCGCAGTGCCGCTCAGCGTGACGGAATCGTTGCCGCCGCCGGCGGTGGATACGGCAATGCTGCCGGTAAATCCATCGAGCGCGGCACCCGACGCTACGCCGAGCGAGCCGCCGCCGACCGTGAGGGTTCCGCTTGCCGCGCCGAAGTTCACCGTGGCGGCGGTCGCGGTGATTGTGGCGCCGCTGCTGAAGCTGGGCGATGTGCTTGGCCCCGAGCCCGCGATCGTGGCCGATGCTGTCGCGATCGTATACGTGCCCGCCGGCAGCGTGGTGCCGCCGACGAGAAGCGCGTCGGTCGTGACCACCATCGTGACGTTGCCGGTGGCCGTCGCCGAATAGCTCGTCCAGTCGCCGCTCGCACCCAAGCTGCTCTCGGCGGCCCCGTAGAACGAGAGGCTTCCCTGGCCCGCCACTTGATAGGCGACGTTGCCCGAAACGGCGACCGGCGTCAGGGCGGATGGGGCGAAAGTGACCTGCCCCGTGCCGACGACCGCGCCAGACGAGTTCGTCACCGTCGCATCGGATGCCTCGATTTCCGAGGCGCTGTAGCTGCTGGTCCCATCGGTCGACCAGGATGCGGTCAGGGTGCCCGAGGCCGCGACCCCCGGGAGCGTTACCGTGCCGGCCACCGCACCAGCAGGCACGGTCTGTGATCCAGCCAGCGTTAGCTCGTTGACTCCTATTTCGAATAGCGAGGGAGCGGCGCCGGCCAGTATTTGCCCTACGGGAGGGTCCGACGACAGGACCTGCTTCTTGAACTGGTCAATCAAAGGGAGAACTGCGACCTCCAGTTCCACAGACGGAGTGCCAGTTGGTTCCGCATAAAAGAATTCTTGATAAATGTCACTGAGCGCCTGTTCCTTCGCTTCATAGCTGGTCGCTTTTAGCGTCCAGGTCGCAGAAGAGATACCACCCCGGAAAAGTCCCTGGATAAGGTCGAGCGCGTACAGAGTGTTATAATCATTTTTCAGCTCAGAAAATATCGCTTGCGCCGCGAGTTTTGTCGCCGCACCCTTGATTACCTGCTGCTGGATTGTGATAGATAAATTGGCGCTCAGTTCGGCGATCGATTGATGCGCACCGTCCTCCCCGACCCCGATCACCTCGCCGGTTGTCGGATTCAGTTGAAACCAGGCGCACGTCGTTTGTGTGCCGATCGTGACATCCTGTGCGGGGACGATGACGTCCATGCCGGCTTCGAGCGCGGCGCTGATCCCTGCCTTGGCCTGAGGGTCGATGCCGAGCGCGTCCAAGGCGGCGGGGTCGTCCGGAGTGAGGGTCACAATGGGGATGCCCTGTGACTGCGCGGCCTGGGCCACCGAGGTGGCGCTCACCACCGGCGCGATGTCCACGCCACTGACCGTACTCGCGCCGGGTAACGCGTCCGTCTCGACCGCGGACTCCAGGAATCCGCGCACGGCCTGGAATGCTGGGACCACGGACGTTGCCTGGCCGGGGTAGGCGATCGCGTCGATGCTATCATTGCGCAGGTCGGCCTCAAACGTCAGCGTGGCCGTCCCCGAGGCGGAGGCGGTAAACGCGCCGGAGACGAGCGTGATCCGCGGCCGTGCGAAGTAGGCGGTGACCAGTGCCTCACTTGCCAGGCCTTCGGTGTAGAAATCGGAGACGGCCTGAATGCCGTACAGGTATGCGCGGGTCTGCGCGATCAACACGTCGTTCAAGTCGGCCGAAATCAAAGACGTGTCCGCGGTGGCGGAAGCCCCCGCCGCACCCAGCGCGCTATATTCGTCGGCAGCCTGGTTTTCGATCGCCACGGGAACGCTCGGGTCGACCTGGCCCGCGAGCACGCTCATGCTCCAGATCTCGTTCGGGTTGATCGACGGCGGACCGCTCGGGTTGACCGAGACGCTGACGGTGCCTCCGTTGGAACTCGCGGCCGGGATCAGGCTCATCAGTGTTCGGGAATAGGTCTGGGCCGGTCCTTCCGGCCCGCTCAACGTCACGTCGAGAAAGAGCCCTGTCACGACCTGGCTCGAAAGCGGAAACGTGGTCAGCACATCCTGGTAAGGCTGGCCGATGGTCGTCTCGTCCTGGCCCGGGTCGGGGTTCGCCACATCGCCAATGGCGAGATACGGCGTGTAGGTATTCGTGGTCGTCGAGAAGGTGACTGCGCTCGAGCTGGTCGAGCTGACCAGGTTGCCGATCGTGAGCGGGTGCCCGACCAGCGCGACGTCGTCGAACGTCTGGTCGAGGACGACCGTTTCGGAGAGGCCGTCGCTGATCCCGAGCGCCGCGGCACCCTGGTCCCAGATCTGGGCGGTGAGCGTGACCTCGGTCGTTTCCTCGAGAGCGCTCGGGGACCGCGGTGAAGGTGCCCGTCGCCGTGGTCGCCGCCTGGCCGATCGCACTGGACAGTAACGGGTCGACGTCCTGAAGTCCGGAGGCCGTGTCGATCTGGATCCAGTAATACGACTCGGCATTGGCCTGGAGCTGGGGATCATCGGCCGGGTCGGATGTTGCCGTACCGGAGGGCAAGTAGCCGGAGACCTGGTAGGGCGTGGGGAACATCGACAGGATCAATTGTTGCGCTTGAGTCTGTGTGACTGTTCCTTCGGCATACTGCGCCGGAACACCCGAAGCGCGAAAAAGTGCCACGCCGAGGCTGGCGACGTCCAGAGCGTCACCGGCCTGCGACCAGAGCGTGCCGCGGGCTCCCCGCATTGAGCCGGCGTAGTCGTTATAGCCGATGTCCTGGTGCAGAAAAGCGAAAATGTTCTGTGGGTTGTAATCGAGCTCCGCGGCAGCCTCCTGGATGTACGGGTCGGTTGTGTTGGCGTCGGGCGTCGACTCGAGCAGGCTATTGCCGCTGCTATCGGTCGGGGCGCTGCCGGGGCTCAAGGTCGCGGCGGGCGTGGCGGCCATGACCGGAGCGCCGTCGAGAATGGCAAACGCCGATGCGCCCGAGTCGAGCTGCATCGGAATCGGGTTTGCGAGCGCGACCAACACGCTGACGCTCGCGCGGTCGAAGCCGCCGATGGTGCCGAGGCTCCAGGCCAGATTCTGTCCGCTCTGATCGGGCTCTTGCGAGGCGCTGTTCAGCGTCACTCCGGGCTCAAGAGTGGTCGTGAGCAAGACGCCCGTGTCGGGGTCGCTCGAAACGTTGTAAACGGTGTAGGTGATCGTTTCCTGCTGATCTTGCACGCCGCCCACGAAGTAGGATGAAAGTGTTCGCCCGACCACGAGCCCGGTAGGATTGGAAGCGAGCAGGACCCGATTCTCCAGCGATTCGATGGCGAGCCTGCGCGGCCCTCTCCGCGTGCCGACATCTTTTGCCCCTCGTCGTGAGCGGACCGAAGTCTTACCCATGGTGCATTCCCCTTCGAAATCTGGCCGTCCGTCGCGGGTGTGATCGGGCTCGATTCGCCGAGCCGCCGGTTGCTTTCGACCACTGACGCACCATAGAGACCGCGCCGACTCATCGAAAACGGACAGGATTGGTCTGTGGGGTGCTGATCCGACAGACGCTTCCAAGCGTCGAAGTTGCTTTCTGGCAACATGTTGCTTTCACGGTTGCCGTGAGAGAGAATTAGGAAATAATATTTGAACTCGATCAATCATGTTCAGGCTGTCCGATGGCGTTGGCTGGGGATTTCCAGGAGTTGATCCGCCTGGCCCGGGCGGGTGACGAAGATGCGGCGGCCGGACTGGCGCAGGAATTCGAGCCGTTCATCAGGCGGTTCGTCCGGTTCCGGATGCGATACCGGCCGGACCACGAGCGCCTGCGGCCGGAAATCGACTCGGCGGATATTTGCCAGTCGATCTTCAAGAGCCTGTTCGTGGGCTTGAGGGAAGGGAAGTTCGAGCTCAACCGGCCGGAGCAACTGGCCAAGCTGCTGTCGGCGATGGTACGGTTCAAGGTTGCGACCAAGGCGCGGCTGCTCTCCATCACCTTGCGCGAAGTCCTCGAGCTCGACGCGCCTCGGCAACGGGCCGCTGGCGGGCCGGGCCCGGAAAAGCTGGTCGACGACCGGGACGCTCTCGAGACGATCCTCAAACTCTTCGACGGGGATGAGCTGGAGATCTTGATCCGCAGGCTCGACGATCAGCCGTGGTCGGCAATCGCCGAAGCGCTCGGTGGCACGGCCGAGGGCCTGCGCAAGAAGCTAACCCGGGCGATCGAGCGGGTGCGTGATCTTCCCGAGCTCCGCGATGTGTTCGATTCCTGACGGCCGAGGTGGGCTCGGTTTCCCTCGCGAGGAGCGCGGTCTCATGAACGGTGACGCAGAATCGCCGCCGGGCGGCCAGCCAACCTTCGACGCGATCCTCGATGAACAGCAGGCGCGCTGGAGTCGGGGAGAGCGCCTGCTGGTCGAGGAGATTTTGGCCCAGCATCCCACCGTGCAGGCGGACGTTGGGGCGGCCGTCGATGTGATTTACCACGAGTTCGTCATCCGGCTTGCCCGAGGGGAATCACCGTCTCCGGAAGACTACCTTCGTCGCTTTCCCGCCTGGGCCGACGCCTTGATGCGCCAGTTCGCCGTGGACGAAGCGCTGCGGCCAGCCGCCGGCTCGACCAAGAATGGCTCCGATCTTGCGGCGATCGCCACAAGCCCGCTCTCGGCGCCCGGCGGAATGATCCCGCCGGCGCCTCCGCTCTCGATTGACGGCTATGAGATCCTGCATGAGCTGGGCCGGGGTGGAATGGGGATCGTGTTCAAGGCGCTCGAGCGGCGGCTCAACCGTACCGTTGCGATCAAGACGGTCAGTGAGACCACCTTCACCGCGCCAGGGGCACTTCGGCGGTTTCTGGCCGAGGCGGCGGTAATCGCTCGGCTCAAGCATCCGAATATTATCCCGATCTATGCCCTTGGCGAGGAAAATGGACGGCCCTACTTTTCGCTCGAGCTGGCCGAGGGAGGGAACCTTTCCGAGCGGCTGGGCGGGGGCCCGATCACGGCCCTCGAAGCCGCCGAGCTTGTCGAGGCGCTTGCGCAGGCGGTCGACGCCGCTCACGCCGAGGGGATCATCCACCGCGATTTGAAGCCCAGCAACGTCCTGCTTTCCTGGGACGGCGCCCCGAAAATCGGCGACTTCGGATTGGCCAAGCTGCTTGGTGACGACTCGGCGCGGACGATTTCGGGCGAAGTGCTCGGGACACCCAGCTACATGGCGCCGGAGCAAGCCGAGGGGCGCTCGCGCGATGTGGGACCGGCCGCCGACATCTACGCGCTCGGAGCCATTCTCTACCACGCGCTGACCGGCCGCCCGCCGTTTCTGGGTGCGTCGGCGATCGAAACCATGAAGCTGGCCATCACGACCGAAGCGGTGCCGCCCCGCCGGCAGCGGCCCGAAATCCCGCGCGACCTCGAGACGATCACACTGAAATGCCTGGAGAAGGACCCGCGGGGGCGATACCCCGACGCGGCGGCGCTGGCCGACGACCTGCGGCGGTTCCTCGAGGGCCGGCCGATCGCGGCGCGCCCGGTCGGGCCAACTGGCCGATTCTGGCGGTGGCGGCGGCGCAATCCGGCGCTGGCCACGACTGCCGCCGCCTTGTTCTTGACTTTCACCGTCGGATCGCCGGTGCTCCTGGGCCTCTGGCTTCGGGCTCGCGCCGATCGAGTCCTTGCCGAGGCCAACGGCACGCGCGCCTTGGTCGAGCGCGATCGGGCGGAGAAGTCTCGCGATCGAGCGGTCCGCGCCGTCGATTCGCTGCTTCGAATCGATGGCGAGGCACTGATGACGGAAGAGCTGGCGCCGTATCGTAAGGCACTGATCGATGCAGGAATGCGTCACGCACTCGGTCTGGTACGCGAGCTCGAAGGAGACTCTCGGGCCGAGACCGAGCGGCTCCTGGCTTACCAGGCACTGGCGATAATCCAGGCCGAAGGAGGTGACAAGGCCGCGGCCATCGAGACGATCAAGAAGGCGATTGCATTGGCCGAGAGCCTGGTTGCCCGCGATCCGGCCGACCTCCGGCTCCGGATCTGGCTGGCCACAACCCTCCATCATGCCTCAGTGATCTTTCTGGACGAGCGGTCGCGCCGCCTAGCCGCGCAGGAGTCGAGCAAGCTATTCAAGTCCATCCCGCCCGAGACCGCCGAGCTCAAGGATGGCTCGAGCCCGGACTACATGGCCGCGATGAATAGCTACAACATCGGCCATGACCATTATGAGCACGGCCGGCCGGCCGAAGCCAAAGCGGCATTCCTGAACGCGAAGGCGGCCTGCGATCGTCTTCGCGCACGTGGCGATCAGAGCTTGAAAACGCGTGATCTCGCAGGACGGAGCCTGCTCTACCTGTGCCGGGCTTACCCCATCGATCAACTCGCCCTTGCGCTTGACGCAGCCCGTCAGGCCGAGTCAATCTTCCAGACACTCCTCCGGGAATACCCGGAGAGCTTCGATCGCGCCTGGGAGCTATCACTTGCCGAAGAGGAGATCGGGCTTCGTTATAACTCTGCCGAGCGCTTCAGCGAGGCGATCGCCGCCTTCGAACAAACTCGCCGGACGCTCAAGCAGATGGCCGGCCGCCACGGCGATCTGCCCTCGAAGATGGTGCACATACAGAGCCGTATCTCGGCGGCCGACATCAATCTGAGGGATGCGTATGCATCCGATCCCGTGAGATATGCCGCGGCGCGGCGGGCGCTCGCCGCCGAGGGCTACGAGATCTGTGACAAGCTCGGCATCGTCTCGCCATTAGAGTGGAACTGCCGCATCGTCTACGCCATGACGTCGTTCGCCGTGGCCGATTACCAGGCCCAGGACGGCCAGATTCCTGACCTGGAGCTCTTCAAGAAGGCCGAGCGCCTCTGGGAGGAGCTTCGTCGCGAATCCAAGAGCGATTCCATCGGCGAGGCAGAGATGGTCGTGATCAGGCGACGCCTGGCCGAGGAGCTCGCCGATCGCGGCCAACCAAGCGAGGCGGCGCGCTATGAGCTCCACTCTTTCGACACGGCCCGAGGCAAGCCCGAATTGCTCTACCGGCTGGCTATCGATTACGCCCGCGACGCAGGCCTCACCGGCAAACTGCCCAACCGATTGAATGCCGGCCAGCTTGAGAAACGACGAGCTCGGTTTGTTGGGGGTGCCATCGCCATACTCCGGCAGGCGGCCGCCGATGGGTTCAAGGACGCGGCTCGGATGAGGAAAGAGTCGACGTTCGACGCGATCCGCTCCGATCCCGGCTTCCGGGCGGTCGCGGCAGACGTCGAGTTCCCGGCTCAACCATTCGCAGCGCCATGACCGGCGGGGACCGGCGACTTCCGCGGCATACCCGGATCCGGGCACCGTGCTTGCGAGCGTCGCGGCTGCGCCGAGCGCGGGCTGCGTGCTGATCACCGGCCCGTCCGGCGTGCCTGGCGGCGGCCATTCGGAATGGTGCAATGGCAACGCGTCCTGCGACGGGTTCACGACGGCCCTACCCCCCGATACGTATTCACCGGCTGGCTCGCCGGCTGTTGACACCGACATGGCCGCGGCCAATGAAGCCGACGGCGGACCAACCTATGCGTCGGTGACGTCGCGCAGCTATCATCCCGGCGGCGTCAATGCCTTGTTTGCCGGCGGCAGCGTGCATTTCATCAAGAACTCGATCAACTACCAAACCTGCGCGCGGACTGGGAACGATCGCCACCGGGGAGGTGATCTCCTCAGACAGCTACTGAGTTTCTTCAACGGCCTGTTCAACCCCGACCAGAGAATCGCCGAAGCGATCGGATATGGAAGCCACGCTATATGTGCGGAATTATTTAATGCACAGATAGTTTCTTGACCGGAATGATGCCTTCAAGTCCGAGGCAGACCGCATGGCGCTCCTGCAAGAGCTGGTCAGCTTTGGGCGGCTGCTTGATTCGGCGCGGGTGACGGCTAATGCGATGCGGATAGCCATGTGCCGGACTCTCGGAATCGAGGATGCGAAAATGTCGCTCTTCGTGGTTCACATGAAGTCAAACACGCTCGTCCCTCCTCAAATGGTTGTCCGTCCCATTCTACCGCGTCTCGGCATCCGAAACCTCATTTCGTTGTGCGAGCCGGGCCTGCTGCAACGCCTTGTTGGGAAGCGAACAGCGCCTCACCGTTCTAGATGTGAGCGCAATCGCCGATATAGCTCGACCGACGCGTCGATCTCCGACTTTCGAATGGAGACGCTCTCGACGTTGATGCCGATTGGCAAGCGCTTTTCGCGAGCATATTCCTGCACATCCGTGAATACCCTCTCGCACAGGTCGACGGAGCGCTCCAGCGTGTCGGCCGAATGGCGGAGTTCGTTTTCGAGCCAGCGCGGGAACGAGATGCCTAGCCACTTCATGAACTCGAGCGTGCGAACCGAGCCACACGGTGAGAACGTGAGCACTACGGGGACGGGCGAGCGTCCGGACGTTCGCAACGACAATGCGTAGTCGGAAAGCAAAGATTTTGTGGAGCCGGCATCGTACACGGACTGTGTGATGAAGAAGCGACAGCCCTGGTCCTGCTTGGCGAGCATCCGATGGTGCTCATCCTCTTTCGCAACGTGTCGCTCTGCTATGGCGATGCCACCAAGGACCAGGTTAGAAACGGCGCGCGCAATCGCATACGCCTCGGCCAGCGGCATACCCGGGTGGTGCGATTGGCCACGTGGGGCGCCGACGAAGACGCTGATGTGCCGGCCAGCCCCTGACCGCACGCCGCCGACCCAACGCGAAAACGCCTCACGCGTGTGGGCGCCCACGCATCGGTACACGATCTTCGGGATCGCGAGCTCGGCGAGCGCGTCACGTGCATAGACCTCGGGGTCGACGGTGGGTAGAAACGGGAACGGGCGTTCCCGGCCATCGCGTCCCGGCTCGTCCTGAATGTCGTAGACGACCAGGCCGTCGGGCGCGAGCAGATGAAGTCGGTCTACCTGTTCGGCCGCGATGTCACGCAACCGCTCGGGGGTCGATGCGAGCTTCGGCGGCGCGATTCCGTAGAGACGAATGCCGTCGCGCCCATCGTCTAGTTTTTCAAACAGCGTACTCAAGGAGAGGAGCCTCCGCCGCTTCACGCCGATGATCTGATCGGCCGGGATTCCGGGGACACCATGCATGTCTCCCGACAGGGCGTGCCCTCGCGGCGATCTGCGTGGCGGCTATATGGTAGAGCTTCGGGTCAGCAAGCAATACACGGTAGCGTGCCAAAAGCCACAGCCAGCGGCGAGCCGCTGGCTGGTGGATTGCCTCAGGCTTGCGAGCTTTCCCCGCCTCGTTTTCGACCCACTTTGCAGCCCCTGTCCGAGATACGACAAGCGAGGCGCGCGACGAGTTGGCGCTGCTAGAAGAGCGCCTGGTTGTCGACCAGGCGCTCTCGCGAATGAAAAGCCCGCAGAATCACGGGGAATTCGTCGGATCTTTTATCGTAGGTTCAACCCCCAGAGAGGAACTCGCCGAAGCAATTAGCTGCCGTAACTTGAATGTGCATCTGGTCTTAAGTGGAGACGACCGGGATCGAACCGGCAACCTCCTGGTTGCAAACCAGGCGCTCTCCCAATTGAGCTACGTCCCCCGATCGAGGCGATTGATCATAGCAGAGTGGATGGCAACGGTTCAATTTTGGATTTTGATTTTGGATTGGCCGCGGCGTTTGCGATGCGTGACATGGTCGATGGCGTCGCTATCGGCCGCGGTGGATCGGCGTGGGGCGATCTTGCTCTTCAGCTAGTCACTGCACGAGCGGTCAAGAGCCAGAGGCGGCCGCGGTCGCCTCGCGCAACTTCGCGCGCCAGCGCTCGTGATATTTCCGCACCTGTGGGTACAACCCTCGCGCGGTGATCTCGTGGCCCAGCTCGGTCGGGTGATCGTCGACCGGGAACCGGCACTTCCTGCGATCGACTGCACTCAGCTTCCAGAACGCCGGAAGCACGTCGACGACCTCGGCGTGCGCTTCGGCTCCGAGCTCGGCGAATCGCCGCAAGTAACCATCCGCCGGAAGGCACTTGTAAACATGCCCGAACGTCGGAATCGGGCACAGGATCACCGGCGCGGGCACGGTCCGGATCCAGCTCGACAGGATCGCATTCATCAGTTGCCAGGACGGGTCCTCCGCGTCGTCGTATTCGGCCGGGCTCCGAATTCCCCGCAGCCACATCATCTTGCAATGCAGCTCCGGCCATCGCTGCTGCAGCTTCCGGATGAGCCGCTTGAGCGGCCCACCCTGGTTGTCCAAAAGCGAAGGGTCGACAGGCAGCACCTCCCGCGGCACCGGCTGATTTTCCAGTTGCAACGCGCCATCGATCAACCGGAAATAAGCCTTCGGGCGCCGCACCACCCGACCATCGTCGGAGCCCAGCGTGTAATGCTCAGGGCCCAGCCGCCAGATCGACGACACCTGCGTCGTTATGATCAAAAGATCGTACTCGATGCCGCACGCGAAGACCTGATAGACAAGATACTGCTGATCGGGCGACGACCCCGGCAGCCCAAAATTGAACACCTCGCTGTCGGCAAGCTGCGACTCGAGAAGGTCGGTGTAGCGCTTGCCGTTGCTGACACCGTCGCCTGCCGTGTAGGACTCTCCGAACACGACGATCCGAAACTTCTGGCGCATGCCGCTGGGGCGTGAATTCCCGATCCGAGCGGAATCCAGCCTGGTTGCACCGCACGAGGTAGCCGCCAGCCTCGTGCTGGACGCGTGCAATCAATCCGGGGATGAAACGGTAACCCGTGACCGCGTGGTATTCGAAGAGATTTCGGGCCGACGCGCGGCTCGCGCACGTGAAGGCACTGCTCTCCTGCCGCAGCGCCGCGAGCAAGGGTCCCGCCAGCCCGCGCAGCGCAGTCTCCTTCCAGCAGGCTTCCAGCGCCTGCGCGACGCGGTCGTGGTCTCCGATATTCAGTTCAAAATCAGTGCGAGCCATCCGCAAACGCGCAGGTACACGGAAATACGACCGGGCATCCGCAGGCGGGTCCTGGCCGGCGATTTCGGAATCGCTCCGCTTCGCCAGCGGCAACACTCGATCGTGAAGGAACCGTTCCAGGGCCGAGCCCGGCCGATCACCGTTTGAGCCCATAGCGATCTCTCCAGTTCTCCGTTTCGACATAGGATGGCTGCGCGTCCTTGTACAGAACGCAGTTCTCGATCACAAGCAGGTCGATGTCGCCCCGCATGAAGCAAACATACGCGTCGCGGGGCGTGCAAACGATCGGTTCGTTCGCCACGTTGAAGCTCGTGTTGGCCACCACGGCCGTTCCGGTAATCGCTTCAAGCTGGCGCAGCACCTGGTGAAAGTCAGCCCGGGTGTCGGATTGAACCGTCTGCACGAGCGCCCTGTAGTCGGCGTGAGTCACCGCCGGCAACAAGCTCTGGGCGCCGCTCTTGCCGGCGATCGTCTCACTGTCGTTAACGGCGGAGCTCAAGACGCGCTGGCTCTCGCACACCGGGACGACAAACTGCATGTAAGGTGAATCACCGCGGAGATCGAAGTAATCGCCGAGGCGTTCGCAGATGACCGATGCTGCCAGCGGACGACCCACTTCTCGGAACTTCACCTTCAGGTTTATCCGAGCCTTGACCTCCTTGCGGCGCGCATCGGCCAGGATCGAGCGCGACCCGAGCGATCGCGGCCCGAATTCCATGCGGCCGACCATGTACCCTACGATTTTGCCTTCGGCCAAGCACCGGGCGACCAACCGGGCGCGTTCGGCGTCCGTTACCTCCTGAAACGGATAGTCGTTCCGGCAAAGAAAGGCCCTGACCTCGGCGTTCGAGTAAGATGGTCCCAGGCAACTGCCGTTCTGGCGGTCACTCGCCCTGCCGCGACGCTCGGGGCGGGGCACGCCGAAATAGCCGTGAGTCACCATCAAGGCTGCTCCCAGTGCGCCTCCGGCGTTGCCCGAGGCCGGCTGGATCCAGACGCGATCGAACGGGCCTCTCCGCTTGATCTCTCCGTTCAAGGCGCAGTTGTGAGCCAACTCTCCGGCGACGCAGAGCTCGTCCATCCCCGTCAGCTCGCGCAGCGTCCTGCACAGCCGCAGTGTCACCTCTTCGACGACCAGTTGAATCGAAGCGGCGAGCTCGAGCTCGCGGCGGGTGAGCGGGCCTGCGGTGTCCCGGGCCGGACCCCCGAAAATCTCCGACAAGACCGAGCTTGCCCCGGTCGGCACACCCATCGAGTCGAAGAGATCACGCTTCAGCCTGAATGAGCCGTCGGTCTTGACGTCGATCAACCGATCAAGAATCGCTTCGACGTAAACCGGCTTCCCGATCGCGGCCAGTTCCATCAGTTGGGCTTCGCCTCCGCGCGCCTCGAAGCCGCAAAACTGAGCGAAAGCGCTATAAAGCAAGCCGAGCGAGTGCGGAAATTCAATTTCCTTTTGTATTTCCACGACGGCGTCTTTGGCCGATCCCAGCGCGGTCGTGGCCCATTCGCCTACTCCGTCGACATGGAGCACGGCCGCTTGACCAAAAGGCGAAGGGAAATAAGCACTCGCAGCGTGTGCAAAGATGTGATCCGAGAAAAGAACAGGCAAATCCACCCTCAGCTTCTCACTGATGATTCGCTCGAGGGCCAACCCGCCGATGATCCGCGAAGCCTCAGGAGCCGCCCAATCCAGGGCGCGGTCGCCTGGGCACGAAAAGGGCGACCGCATCTTCCGGTCGAGCGAACGCACGGGGCTCTCGTAAAAGGCGATCGCCGCCAGCTCTCTGGCGTCGAACTGGCCGGCCTCGAGACAGTAGTTGATTGCGTTGAGCGGGAAGCTCGCGTCGTGGCGCTTGCGCGTGAATCGCTCTTCCTCGACAGCCGCGACGATCTCGCCGTCGCGAACCAGTGCCGCCGCGGAGTCATGAACGAACGCAGAGATCCCCAGCACGCAGATCGATCTGGACATGGGCGCGCCCCGTCCGCCGCGGAACGTTGACGTCGAGCTGTCGTTCTCGCCGAGCCCGACCCCGGCCCGGGAAGAAGCCGCACTGTCGCGACTGAGTCGCGCAGCCTCGCCCTGAAATCATCGCTTTTCCGACTCAGAGAATCAATCGTTGCCTGAAGGCAACATGATTGAACGCTTATTAGACCGGCGGCCCGTGCCAGCCGGCATGCGCCAAGAAACTCAGTCGCCGCGCAGATTGCCGTAATGTCAACTCGAGCCCACCGATCGGTGGACGACTGAATTCGGTGACAAGTCTCGGTGTCAAAAACCAACCAATGCTTATTAGGCACGATGGGCAAATCCGTGCAAGGATCAACTTTGTTCTTGCAGGACGTCGTTTGGAGCGTCATACTGCCAATTCGGTCGAGATTCGAGCCCGACGTCATGATACGGCCGCATCACGCTGACTTTCGACGTGTAATGCTCCGGTCTGGTCGTGTCGAGTCGGCTCGAAGAGATCTCTGAACCGAGTTACGCCGTAGTCGTGCCAGGCTGTTTGCTCGGTGTATTGTCGTGCCAGACCAGTGATCAAGCTCTCCCGCGCACCCGCAGTGCAGCAACTTGAGCAAGGTCTATACAAATGCTGAGTACCGCTACGATTCCCCCCGGCGTGGACGTGGGCTCGCAGATCGATTTCCGAGGGTTTTCCGACGGAAAGAAGGCGGAATATCGAGCGGCTCCGCTTCGGCACTTGTATTACTATCTCCTCCACGTCGACGAGTATGTAGACGCGCTTCCGACTGCGTTTGAGTTTGCGACCACGCGGCTCGCAAGCGCTCAGCACTTGCTCGCATCCTCGCTCGAGATGCCGGGTGCTTTCGATCAAGGCGAATTCGAGCATCGCATGTGCGAGCTTCGCGAGGTGTGGCTCCTGCGCAGGGGCGAGATCGAAGAGTCGATAGGCGGCATCAGCAACGAGCAATGCATCGACCTCTTAAAGGAGTATGCTCCGACGGCCCTGCTTGATGGCTGCTGGCTTCAGCGATTCTCGTCGGCAGCGACCTCGCACACCGAGCTGGCGGCCGGGATGCTCAAGATCTATTCCCATGAGATCGGCGATGGTGATCACGCCCAGCATCACGGCAACGCGTATCGCGACCTCATGCAGAGCCTGGGTATTTACATGCCGGAAGTAGGCAGCTTCAAGTTCGTCGAGCAGAGCGATATCGCGGATTCCGCTTTCAGTTATCCGGTTTTTCTCCTGAGCATCTCGCAATTCCCGCGGTCATTTGCCCCCGAAATTCTGGGACTCAGCCTGTTCCACTACGTATGCGGAATCTGTCCTCTGTATCTGGCGCTGCGAGACCAGCTCGAAGCTCTGGGAGCAGCGACGCGATTCCTGGCGATGCATCGCCTGGAACGATCGCTGGATGGCCTCGCCCTGACGGTAGTGAACATGGTCCGCCGGTGGATGGAACAAACCGGTGGTGACCTCGACCACTGGGATCGCATCCGGCGTGGATTCAGCGTGGCCCAACTGGCATCGCAGGACAGGATCGACAAGGGAGTGCTCTTTGCACGATCGCCGGGCAAGAGCCCGCACGAGAAGATGGCCGAGCTGGTCGCCAGGAAGGCGCGGCACGCTCACGGCTATCATTCCGATACGCTCATGGATGGCCGAAGTCTCGACGACTGGATGAATCCGGAGCAGCTCGATCCCGACCAGTTCGTGCGAGCGTTTGCTCGGACTCCTTATATCAAGCCCGGTGACTCGGCCGGAAGCTTGTTCTTTCGCAAGCTCATCGCCTTTCGTGGCCCGATGTTCCGGATTTTCTCACCCGAAGAGCTGCGTGTGATCGCTCGCTGGATCGACGACTTGCCGCAGCAGAGCGAGCCGGTCATCTCGTCGAGTCCGCCGCCGCTGGCGCCGCACGCGTTGCTCGAGAACAGGACGAGCGGCGCCGATGGGCGCGCATGCCTCCCACGACGAACACACTGGAATCCGAAAGCATCGCACGCTATTCCGGCAAGCCCCTCGGTGACTTGTACTTTCACCTGCTCAACATCGAGTTCTATCCCGACATCAGGCCTTTCGCCAAGCACTTCGCCACACGGTGGCTGGCCCAGGCAGCTCGAGGGCTCAGACGGGGCAAACAGGCGATCCCGTTTGAGCCTTATGAGCATCAAGCCCTGGACGCCTGGCTCGAAGCCCAGCATGGCCGCCAGCTCGGCTCTTACCACAAGCCGACCGGCGAGCCCGCCCAATCGCGAGAGGAAGTGATCGAGTCGACGGTCCAGATGGCGCCCTTGATCTTCATCGACGGCGCCTGGGTGCAAAATGCCTCGGCCGCCAGCACGAGCCACACTCTGGTCGGAAGCAAGCTCTTTCATATCTACGCCGATGAAGTCGGCAACGGCGATGTGATGCTCAACCATCACAACGTCTACCGCGAGCTGCTGGCGCAGATGAAGGTGCAGACGCCCGAATTCGGCACACTGGAATTCGGCCGATGGCCGCGATTCCTCCCCGCATCGTTCCGCATCCCGGTATTCTGGCTGTGCATCTCGCAGTTCCCCAAGACCTTCCTGTCGGAAACGCTCGGGCTCAACCTGGCCATGGAGCTCTCCGGCGTCGGCGGCAGCTACAGAAGCGCCATCGATACCCTGCGCTTTTACGGTTACGACCCCGTCTTCGTCGAGCTGCACAACACAATCGACAACGTCGCCACCGGCCACACCGCTTGGGCCATCGAGGCGATCAAATGCCACATGGATGAAATGTTTGCCCATGGCGGCGCCAGCATGGTTCAGGACCACTGGCAGCGCGTCTGGACGGGCTACAGGGCGCTGTCGCCCCAACTGACCGCCAAGCGCAGCCGGCTCTTGAGCTCCTTGCTCGCTTACTGGCAAAACTGACAACTCTCAGGTTCGGTGACCCTCTCTCTCGCCCCTCGCCCAGCGGGGGGCAACACCCACAGGAGTGCTCCACATGAGCAATGCAACGAGTTCGCCGGAGGTAAATGCCAGTCGCGAATGCACAGCCAAACCGGCAAGCCCCGCCAAGCGGTCTTTCCTTGGCTGGTTGAAGAAAAAGCTGGGCTTCGGCAAGAAAGCAAAGAAGAAGGAGCTCGAAATCTACCCGCTCTTCTGAACATATGCGCTTAACTCTAGCGCCGCGTCAGGAATTCGGTCGAGTTGATCAGGCTCCAGTAGATGTCTTCAAGAGCCTCGGCTTGGTTCCCGACAGACTTGATATACCTGGCGCATACCTCGGCTTCCTCCGTGGTCGGCGGGCGCGACAGAACTTGCATGTAGAGCGTGCGCAAGGCGTTGCGTGCGTTTGACGTCGTGCTCAGGATTTTTCCCAGCATCGCCCCGGGCCGAGCTTGGATCCCGCTGCTGACGAGGGGCCCGTTCATCAAGAACAGCGCCTGTGGGATCGTTCCCATGACGTCTTCATTGGGCAGCGACGGATCATCGGCTCCGAAGAGTTGATCAAAGATCACCGGGTAGCCGCCGGGGCTGCTCGGGATGCCCGTCCTCGTGGCCGGCCGGGAAGCTGGGTCCGTGGCCGCGTCCGCCATATTCGCGTTCGCCATACTCGCGTTCGCCATATTCGCGTTCGCCATATTCGCGTTCGCCATGCTCGCGTTCGCCGCGCCGACACCTTGGCCGGCCGATTTCGCGAGGTCCATCTGTCCAAGACTGGCTCCGCCCCGTTGACCAGCTTGCAGCCGCTGCGCCTGGGACGTCGGGCTGGATCTTCCCTGTCCGGGGCTCATCCCCGCGCCGCCGCTGGCGTTCATGACCGGTTTGCTCGCGGGACCCACAGGTGTCGCCAGTGCATGGGCGACCGCGTTCAACAACTGATCGGCACGATACCGGCTCGGACAATTCGAGGCAAACGGCGTTTTACCTGCGGCGCTCAGCGTTGACCGCACGCGGCGCTGATAGGCTTCGGTGTTGAGTACCGTCCGTAAAAGCCAGCGGATGTCGTACCCGCCCGCCTGCCATTGCGAGGAGAGCGGCTCGAGCACCTGGGGCGCGCCGCGGTGTGCGCGACGGCCCGATGTCATCAATCGGCTCATAGAACGCCTCACCAATGAGGACATACCAGATCCGGTTGATGAAAGCCTTGGCAAACCAGGGGTTATCCTGGCCCGTGATGTACGAGGCAGCCAGCGCTCGACGCTCCTTCACCGCCAGCTCTTCCGGCAAGGCCGGTGCCGGCTTTGCTTTCGAACTCGCGAGAAAGAACTTTGGTGCGATGGGAACGTGCTTTTGAGGGTTATCAAGGTCCGGCATCGAATAACGCCTGGTCCCGAAGGGGATGACTTTGTAAACATGTCGCTGGCCACGCTGCCCAACCTCCGCCAAATCGACCCTGCTACCCGAGAAAAACGCGGCGAACTCATGGAACTCCCGCCGTTTCCAGGATTCGGTCTTGTGGTCGTGACACTGGGCGCACTGGATCTGAACCCCCATGAAAATCCGCGAGACCTCACCGGCCATTTCAACGGGCACCATCTCGTAGGCCATCCCCAGCTCGACCGCACCGTTCTCGTCGTTGCGTCCGCTTGCCGTGATCATTCCGGTGACGATCTCGTCCCAGGGTGCGTTCGCTTGGAATTGCCCGGCCAACCAGGGCCCGAGTGCGTGAAAGCTATACCGATCCAGAAACTCGGTGGTGGCATTGAAACCGATCACATCACGCCAGTAGCTCCCCCAGTGACGGGCGTATTCCGGAGTGGCGAGTAACTTATCAATCAGTCGGGCTCGCTTGTCTTTGGTGCGGTCGCGGAGAAACGCCTCGATCTCGACACGCGTGGGCGGCTGACCGATCACGTCGAAATAGATGCGGCGCACAAATTCGATGTCCCCGGTGAGAGGGGCCGGCTCGACGTTGGGCGCCGCCGACTGGAGGTACTGCTTGATCAACCCATCGAGGTCCGCGGAAGTGAGCGAGGGCGGCGTGACCGTTCGCGCTGGCCGCTTCGGCAGCGGACCCGTAGGTCCAAGGCCGGCGTCAGGGTTTGCCGGATTGGGTTTCCGGGCCGCCTTCCCGTCCGCTGGCGCTTGTTTCGCGCTTCGCCGCTAGCGGCCTGTTTTGATTTCGCCGGGGGCTTGCCGCCATCTTGAGGCGAAGCCGCCAACGACTTCACAACCGGGCCGCAAGCCAGCACCAAGCCGGCGCACAAACTCGCCAAGACTCCGCGCACGACGCCGCGGAATGCCCTCCCTACGGGGTCGCAGTGCCTGGTGCGTGAGCAAGTCATGCGCATTTCCTCGGTACTAGATTGCAGCTTTCATTATCATTGTAGTTTTACCAGATTAAATTCGCCATTGCTTCACTCGTTTCCAAAAGGCGACCCGCCGCGCCCTTGTCGAGTTTGGTCGCGGGCCGGGCGACGCCGGGCTGGTTGCCCTCGACGGCTCGCCGCCGCCGCCGAAGGTCGCACGCGAAAACTGGATCGGTTGGCGCGGGAAGTCGCGGGTCGAGCCAGGCGGATGGGGTCATGAGAATCGATCCCCGGGCCCTCGTCGCCGGACTGATCATCATTACACTCGATTTGTCGAATTACCTTGTAAATCTGAAGTTAGCCTCTATAATAACAAGGATGATTGAAAGACGCATCTACAAGCAGTTGGTCGAGATGATCGGCCGTTACCCGGCGGTGGCCTTGCTCGGGCCGCGCCAGGTTGGCAAGACGACTCTCGCTCTGAGCGTCGCCGCCACTCGTCCGTCATTGTATCTCGATCTGGAGTCGCCGGGTGACCAGGCGAAGCTGACTGATCCCGAGCTGTACCTGGCCGACCATGAAGACAAGCTGGTGATCCTCGACGAGGTTCATCGTCGGCCTGATCTGTTCCAGCCGTTGCGTGGGCTGATTGACAAAGGCCGGCGGAGCGGAAGGGGCGCTGGACGTTTCTTGCTTCTGGGATCGGCCTCAATCGAGTTGCTCAAGCAGTCCGGAGAGACCCTGGCCGGTCGTATCTCGTTTGCTGAGCTGGCTCCGTTCGACGTCTTGGAGCTGGGGGGCGAGAGCATCGATCGATTGTGGATTCGCGGCGGGTTTCCGGGATCCGTCCTCGCCGAGGATGACGCGACCAGCTTGACGTGGCGTCGCGACTTCATTCGCACGTACCTGGAACGCGACATTCCCCAGTTCGGAGTGCGCATTCCGGCGGAGACACTCCGGCGGTTCTGGACGATGCTCGCGCACAACCAGGCTGGGGTACTGAACGCGGCTCAGTTGGCACGCGCCATTGCTGTGAGCGGCAGCACGGTCGCTCATTATCTCGATCTGCTGGTCGACTTGTTACTGGTTCGCCGGCTTCCACCCTGGCACCGCAACGTCGGCAAACGCCTGGTCAAGTCGCCCAAGGTTTACATTCGAGACAGTGGGCTGGTCCACGCGCTACTCGGGCTCGGGACGAAAGAGGAACTATTGGGCCATCCGATCGTCGGAGGTAGCTGGGAAGGGTACGTCATCGAGACATTGCTCGGCGTCTGCGCCGCCCGGTACGGAAGCCAGCTTCTACAGGACCGTGGCGGGAGCCGAAATGGATCTGGTGCTCGCGCTACCGGGCGGCCGGGTATGGACGGTCGACGTCAAGCGGGGTGTGGCGCCTAAGCTGGAGCGTGGGTTTCATTCCGCTATGGGCGACCTGACACCTGAGAAGAGCTTTGTCGTTTACAGCGGTTTGGAGCGATTCCCGCTTCATGACTCCACCGAGGCGATCGGACTGGTCGAACTCGCTCGGATGCTGCAGGGAACGACTGGCTGAATCGCTCTTCGCGATTTGGGAACGGCGACTCGCTTTGGCGACGGGTACTGGGCACTGGCCAGCCTGAGATGCGAGAATGAGCCGATCGAGCGATCAATGCACTTCCGGGCAATTCATGTTCGGCGCAAGAGATTTCTGGAGCAATCTCGCTCTCCGGGCACATTATCTTTCGTGAGCACGAACGCGGGGGATGAAAGCGGGGGCCATGGGGGAATTCGCATGGTCAAAGGCGAGCACTCAGTTCTTCAGCATATTCAGACCATATTCGAATCCGGCACTATCGGAAACTTGACCGACCGCCAGCTCCTGGAGCGGTTTGGCGGGCGAGACCGAGACATGGCCGAATTGTGCTTTGCCGCTCTGGTCGAGCGTCATGGCCCGATGGTTTTGCGTACGTGTCAGTCGATTTTGCAGAACCGGCATGATGCGGAGGACGCCTTTCAGGCCTCGTTTCTTGTGCTCTCTCGCAAGGCGCGATCGCTCTGGATCCGGGAATCGCTCGGCCCATGGCTGTTTCAGGTTGCAAGACGCGTCGCCGGCTGCGCCGGTCTGAGAGGCTTCGGAGGTTCAATCGTGAACGAGAAGCTGCCACGACGACGGGCTCATCGGCGATCGAAACCCAGACCTGGGACGATCAGGGGGCGGTCGTCTGCGAGGAGCTGGGTCGACTGCCGGAACGATACCGCGCGGCGGTCGTGCTGTGCGATCTGGAGGGCCTGACCCAGGAACGGGCAGCCCAGCTTCTGGGATTGCCCGCCGGCACGGTGCGCAGTGGGCTGGCGCGAGCGCGCGAGCGGCTCCGCGAGCGATTGACCCGCCGTGGATTAGCTCCCGCACCGTCGGCAGGATTGCCGTGGCTCACCGGAAATGCGGCCGCGCCGGCGGTGCAGGCCGCACTTGTGTCAAACACGACTCGCGCCGCCGTGGACGTGATCACGCATCACGCGGCGATTGGTTCAATGGGTTCCATTGGTGCATTAACGGAAGGAGTGCTGAGCGTCATGTTCTGGAACAAGATCAAGCTGGTGTCTGGCGTGATTCTCGCGGTTGGATTCGTGGGAGGAACCGCTCTGCTGGCAAGCTGGCCGGCGGGCGAACAGGAGCCTCGACGGCCCGTGCAACAGGCCGACGTTGCCACGAAAACGCCTGCCGGCGGCAAAACGGATCGGGCTGTACCCGGCACGCGGGATGGCGGGCCATCACAGGGCGTAAGCCGCAATGGAATGGCCCGGTTGCACGTCGCGAAGAAGCTTCGGGACGAAACGTATGAGCAGTTCGTGGGGAACCCAAAATCGCCTTTCACGGAGTTCCTCCGCTGGCAGAATCGCTATTACGACGTCGTGGGCGACGTGCTGGTTAACACCGACGCCGACCGCGTGAAGTTTCTTGAACACCGGCTGGCGATTTTCAAGCGACTGGAAAGCTTCATCCCAGAAATGATGAAGGGAGAGAATAGGTTCCAGGGAATGGATCTCGATGCTGTGGAGCTTGACCGCCTCGAAATCGAGGATCGATTGGAGAAGGCGAGAGCAACGTTACGAGCGAGTGGGGACAAGTCAGCCGGCACAGTGTCGAGCGAGCTGATGAAATTCTTGAACGAAGACTCGTGGACGCCTGAAGGTGCGGCCATATCGAGGCCATGAGCTGTCAGGATCGCGGTGTTCACGGACCTGGAGCTCAACCCGATGACCACACCGAGGCGATTTACCTCATGATAGGCGGGGAGCCGGCCACACGTGCGCCGCGAGCTGTGCTACAGCCGGCAACCTGGCGACCGGCACCGTGCCTTCGACCAGCCCGTAGTCGGGCACGGTGCGAATGACTTTCAGCCCGTCCCGCCGGAGAGCGTCGACGTACGCACCCAAGGCGGGGGGGAACGCCACCTTGATTTCCACGGCGACTCTGGACCCGCGGATCGCGAGCAAGCTATCGCCGCCTTCGTCCTCGACCTCGCGATACAGCACCCGGACTGGTGCAGAAACGTTGAACGGCAGTGCGGCGCGCGATCCGTCCGCGAAGACCTTCGCGCGGGCTGATAGCGTGGTAACGGTTCGCGTGCCCGGCCGGTTGATCCGGGACGACAGCCTCGGCCGTCGCGCCCGAGGCGCCCCCCGATAGCACGAGCCGATCATCGAGGGATTCCAGGAGAAGCGCGGCCTGCCGGCGGCCCCGCCGGTCGTGTCGGTGTGTGGTCAACATGGCTGTCTGATCCTCTCCACACGGCTGTCTGATCCTCTTCAAAATGGCAAGCATCGTGCCGGGTGCCTGGCTGGTCAGGTCGAAAACGCCAGCCGGCCGCGGCAAGGGTCGAGAGCCCTGTTGATGCTCGATGGCGTCGCGGGCTACGCCGTGACGCGAGAAAACCGCTAATTAGGGCTGGGGGTCGCGGCCAAGCTGACTGCGGCTCCGGGAGCCTCGCCTGACGTGTGGGAGGCGACGCTCAAGGACGAGTCAATCGCCGGGTGGCGCTCTTCCTGGAATGTGCGCCGGGCGATTTCGGTGTGGCCGACCGGTTTTTCCGGCGGGCCTGTTCGCGGAGGCGGGCTTCCTCGCGATCGCGTGCCTGTTGCCGGTAGTAGCGGGCGCAGCCGTCCCCGGCCGAAGTCGGGCCGGAGGTGGTCGCTAAGCCGCCGGCGAAAAAGTGGCTCGGCGGCATCAATAAGTGCCGTTTGGCCTCATCGAATCGGTGACGTGGTGAAAGTCGTGCGCCCCCCGGGGCGTAATCGCTTTCCCCGGCGACATGCAACTTGATTCGGCCGATTGGTTAAACATCATGATCCTGCAAACCGGATTTAGAGTCAACCGGGCATCGAAGAATGTCTGCTACGGAGGTGGTTGAGACCGCTGCGGCCTCCTGATCATGCCCCACACCGGCAGAGGGTGTCCGGGAAGGACGCTTCTCGAACCGACTTCAAAGCCAAGCCGCATATAGATTTTTACATTATTTTCCACATGCGTTTCCAGGTAGCAGGGTAAGGAATCTTGATCGGCGCGAGCAAGAATCGGGGCGACGAGCTGGCCTGCGATTCCTTTGCCCTGGTCCTGGGGACGCACGCCGATCGCCCAGAGGTACCAGTGGGCCACCGAAGTATGTTTGTGATGGAGCTTGTGCGCAATGTGATCGTAGGCTTGTAGACGCCGAAATCCCGTCCAGCCAAAGAGCCATGGAAGTTTCGCCATCCCGGACCGAATCAGACGGAATAGACTCGGAGAAGTCTGTCCCGGCGGCAGCCAGCAAGCCACGCCTGCCAGATCCGATGTTGCGAAAACCTCACCCCATCGAAGGCAATCCCACAAGATCGATCCATAAAGCGACGTGACCGCGTGCAGGCGGCCTTCCGTTTTGGCGAGTGCATAGGTCATCAACGGGTAGTTCTCGAACGCTTGGCCGAGGGTCAGCCGAGCGGGCGTGAACTGATCGGGCGAGAGGCGGATGATTTCTTTCGCGAGCGGCAATGTACGTCTCCAGCAATCGGACTTGGTGCTCACAGGTTCGTGCCGGCGAATCGGCTGGTTCCCGATCTGGTCGTGCAGTTGGAGCACTGTCGACCAATCGTTGCGTGTGGCGCGGTTTGCGTCAACCTTGCCGACGCCGGACCGGGATCGTCTGGCATCGCTCGCATCGAATCTTCGAGAAATTTTAAAAACTTAGATACCAAAACAAATTCCATTGGTAATACTAAATGTGGTTCCCACTTCACCTCCCCATTCGATTCGCAGCCCGGAGTACAACGCCATGAATGAAGTGTTAGCGGATCCGATCGCGCAAGCTACGGAAGAGGTCACCGACGTTAACGAAAACGTTGAGTCTATCGACGTGCCGCAACCAACGGAGGACATGACGCGGGTCGAGCACGAGGTCACGCCGACCGAGAATACCGAGCCCGTCGAGCAGGTCGCGTCGATTCAGGACGAAGGCATTCCCACCGAGCCCGTCGAAGAGATCGCGGCGATCCAAGACGAGCTCGAGCCGACCGCCGCCGTCGAGTACGTTACGCCGGCCCAAGAGGAAGCCGTTTCGGCTGAGGCGGTCGAGGACGTCACGCTGGAAACCGCAGAGGTCGCCTCGGCGTAGCACAGTATTGCGATCGCCGACCAGAGGGTGATCCGCGATCGAAACATATCGTCGGCGCGGCGGGTCGCTACTCGGGGATGTAATACCGTCGTGGGGTGAACCCACGGGATGACCTGAGGCGGAGGCGCATCAGCCCCCGCCTCACCGCAGCGCTTTTGCTCACCAGTCCGGACGGCGGGTAGTCAGCGTGTCGAGAGAACTGCCTGACTCCCGTAGGGCGCGATGAGGAGATGGCTCGCGGCCCCGGTCAGCTTCAACCGTTGGTTCAATCGCGCTCTCGCTCGTCAATAAACGAAATTGACAAGACGCGGGGAACTTCAGCCGCGAACTCGCATTCAACATCGTAGCACCCATCGCCCCGGCCCGTACCACAGACAAACATCAATCTGCGGATCGCCAAGTACGAGCGTCCCAGATCGCAGCCGCAAGCTCCCAAGATGCTTCGTGGTGGTCGCCGGCTTGCCGCCGCCAGCTTCTGCGTTCAGCGCGTCCATCGTTGCGAAAAAACGCTGACGCTCATCCGCCTCCGAGGGGCGGAACAGTCCACGAAGCCAGTTGAACATGCGAGTAACCCAGGTCGATCCCCTCTCGGTGGATCGCCTCGCCGATTCTGGATCTTCGGGATTCCAGACGCTGCACAACAGCATGCAACACGCCGCGGAGCACGTAGATGATTCACGTTGGATTTGCCGAGACGGATATCACCCCCAAACCCGGCTCGCAGAGCCCCGGCGGAATGCAGGCCCGGCGGCTGAACGAGGTTCACGACCCGCTCAAAGCCGTCGCCATGGTCATCAAAAGTGATAAAGCCACCGTCGCACTTGTCGGGATCGATTCGCTTTTCATCACCGAGGAAACCACGGCACGGGCGCGCGACGCGATTCGCGCGATACCAAGATAACGGGTGCGAACGTCCTGATCGGTGCCAGCCACACGCACGGGGGCGGGCCGATCGCCTCGTGCTTCGAATCGGATGCGGACCCCGCGTATCTGGAACTCGTCGCCGGCAGGATCGCCGAGGCCGTCGGCTCGGCGTACCGTTCCCTGCATGCGGCTGAGCTTGGCGACGGGATCGGGCAAGAACCCAGCATCAGCTTCAACCGGCGGTTCTTGATGCGCGACGGCCGGCACGTCACCCACCCGGGGAAAGGCAACCGCGATATCGTCAAGCCCGCCGGGCCGATTGATCCGGAGGTCGGCGTCATCGCGGCCCGTTCGCCCGATGGCGAGCTGCTCGGTGTGTTCGTCAACTTCGCCTGTCATCTCACCGTGCTGGGAGGAAACGGATTCACTGCGGATTATGTTTGTTACTTGCGAGAGAATCTGAGGAAGCACTACAAGAAGCCAGCACTGCCGGTCGGGTTCCTCGCTCGGAGCGGCAGGCGACGTGACGCAGGTGGATAACCTTCGGCCCGGCCGCGAGTTCGGTGAGGATTGGGCGCGGATGTTCGGCCTGGCACTTGCGGCCGAGACGGTCCAGACAGTCGAACGAATAAGCTGGCAAAAAGATGCTCTTGTCCAGGCTGCTCAGACTTTTGTGAACATCCCGATCCGCGATTCGGGCGAGGCCCAGCGCGACACGCCCTCGCTCGGGCTGGGATCGGGGTCCGCTGTGGACAAGATTTACGCCCGCGAGCGCGATCTTGTGGCTCAAGAACGTGCCGGACGGCCCGTGATTCGGTGCGAAGTACAAGCCATTCGCATCGGGGAACTGGGGGTTGTGACCAACGGCGCCGAGTTTTTCTGCCAGCTCGGCCTCGATATCAAAGCGGCAAGTCCGTTTGCTCGAACGTGGGTGGTCAGTCTGGCCAACGGGTGGATCGGGTATGTGCCGACGGCTTCGGCATACTATGCGGGGGGCTACGAGCCGCGAACGGCGCAAAGCGCCAAGATGGCACCCTGGGCGGGGCAATCGCTCGTCGAGGCATCGCTCGCGGCGCTTGGGCGAGTGAAAGCCGCACGCGAGGGAGCGCAGTCGTGACTCTACTCGCCGCGCATCCAGTCCTGGGCGGCTTTTTCGGCTGCGGCGCGGGTGGGCCAAGGCTTGACTTCCCAACTTGGGTAGTCGCCCGTTGGGGATGTCATCTGCTGCACCCATTCCTGAATGATCTGCGGCGATTGGCTGAACGTGGCGGCGCGTCGGATCGTGCCGTTCCCGAGCGGCTGCATGAAGACGACGGCGTAGTAGTAAAGCGGGTCGTAGGGCCGCTTCTGGGCCACTTTCTGGATGTAGTCGGAGAGCCTCTTGTCGAGTCGCGCGGGGGGCTCGGTGAAGTACTTGCGGAAGTCCGCCAGGTTTTCCGCGGGCGTGCGGGGCTCGAGTGGCGGAATCTGCCGCATGGCGTTCAGGTATTTCACGAACTCCGTCCAACGTTTCTGCGCAAGGTAATGGGTCAGCGCCCAGGCCAGAGCGTAGTCTGTCGGGGAGAGCGAGGTCTTGAGCAAGAGAGCCTCGGAGGGTGAATCGGATTCCTTGCGGGCGGGTTTCCTGGCGCTCGAGAGCGGGTCTTCGAGCTCGCGGATGGTTGCCATGTGCAGGGAGTTGATTTGCGCGAGGCCGCTCCACCTGATACCTGTCTTCGTCATGACGGTGGTGGCGCAGTACTCGGCCAGACCTTCGACAAGCCAGGGGGGCCAGGCATTGAGCCGGGGCTGCACGCCGATGTTCGAGAGGATCTGGTGAGCGCCTTCGTGGGCTACGGTCTGAGGCTTGAGGAGAGCCGCGACCTTGGGCTCGAGAGCGTCTCGCTCTGATTTCTGGAAGAAGAAGATGCGATTGGTGAAGTATTCGTAGTAGGCACGGACTTGAGGGTCGACTTTCTTGTGAGCGCGGAAGTCGGCCTCGGTTGCAAAGATGACGGCAACCAAGGGGAATTCGGACTCGTGCACCGGGACTTTGCACCGGCTAAAGGTGTCAATCAAGCCGCGGTAGAGGTCTTCGAGGAGGCGAGCACTGTCTTCGGCAAACGCGTGGGTGGATCTGTAAAAGATCAAATAGTGGTCCGACTTCAAGAGCGGATAATCGGCGTAGGGACCGTTGTTCTCATGAAGGAGGAGCTCGAGCTCGCCGGAACTGAGCGGTTTGAACGGCTCGTCGGTCGGAACCAGCCGATTGGGCGTTCCGAGCTGGCCGTCGGGCAGGATCAGGGTCGTCTTGTCACGGTACTGCCCATGCAGCCGCGCGACCACGCACTGGTCAAACTGATCCCTGACCTTGAAGCGTGGCGGTGGGACTGTCGCAACAACATCGATCTTGGCGGGCAAGGGTGGAGGATCAGATTTGCGCGGCAGGTCAGATTCGCCTTTCGGCCGGCTCGGCGCCCCCGGCGACGCGACGAGTTTCGCAGGGCCGGGCAAAGCCGTGCCGGCTGAGGGACGTCCTTGTGAAGCAAGGCTGGGAGTTTGGGCGGCGCAGTCGCCGGCACCGCGACTGCCAGGCGCAAGCACCACGCAAGCCACGACAGTGGCGGCCGCGCGCTCGCTGGATGGTCGCTGAGGGGAACGGAGGCGGAAGCGGAGGGCCTCACCGCAGCCACCCGGGACGTTGACCGCGCGCTCCATGGCCGGTGTTCTCTCGCGGGCTTCGTCTGAAGTAATTCGGACAGTGTCTCAATTGAGTCTAGCAGGCTCGGTGGGTGGCGAGAAGGCGTTGCCCGACGGAAATACCAATGTTCGCCAGACCAGGAGCGTTGTGCAACGTACGGGCTCTGTGCGAAAGTGTGACATGGGTCCTGAAGCGGTGCGCAACCAGTACAAACCGCGGTCCGAGGCAGCAACCGTCGCCCTGACACGTGCCAGCCACCTCTTGACCGTTTTGCAGGAAGCCACCTAGCATGAATCTTACCTGCGTGTGGCGCGGGAGATCTCGAACTTATTCGTCTATCAACTTGATTCGAGTGGTTGAAACTGATGCCCGAAACTGAGATGAGCGAACCGATACCCGTTGACGACCCGGCCACCGCTCCGGCACCGGAGGAGGGAGCAGAACCCGAGCCCGCGCCGGAACCGATGACACCCGAGCGCGTCTCCGAGTGGAACGCCTACTACGACGTTTATGTCAAGTGGGCAGCATTGATTCTGGTTTTCATGGTCGCCTGCAATTACGTGACGGACTCGCGCGTGTGGCTCAACTTGAAGACGGGGCAATTGATTGCAAACCAGGCGGCGCCTGTGACGACGGACGATTTTTCGTACACGGAGACCGGGCAGCCGTGGTTCAACATTCCGTGGCTGTTCCAGTACTTGCACGCGGTGCTGTATGACTTCACGTACAGTTGGGTTCCGGTGGACACGATCGACCCGACGGCGAACCGAGCGAGGGCCGACCAGATCGCGATGGGCACGCTGGTCGCGTTTGATGCACTGATCCGGTTCTTGACGGCATGGGCGGTGCTCAAGTTCCGGCATCGGGGCCCTGGGCTATGGTGGTCGGCCGTCTGCATGACGCTGGCCCTGGGCGTGATCTTTCACCCGCTGGTGGGCATCAAGATGGGGGGGATTTCCGGGCCGTCGTTTGTCGCGCCGGGGACGTGGGGTCTGTTCCTCCTGGCAATCGAGCTCTGGGTCCTTTTCCGGGCATTTTTTCAGGGAAAGAGCGTGGGCCTGTGGTTCTTGCTGCCGCTTTTCTTGCTGTGGGCCAACGTGGACGAGTCATTCTTGTTTGGTCTGGTGGTGCTTGTAGCGGCGGCGGCTGGATTCGTGTTGGATCGAGGGAGGATGGCAACGCTGCTTGAGCGTCCGGGCGAGGAGGCCGAAGGCGAGCGCACCGACGGTTCGATCAAGCCGGTGGGGGCCTTCATTCCGCTTGTGATCGGTCTCCTCTGCGGCCTCGTGTGCCTGGCCAATCCCTCGACCTGGCATGCTTTTGACGTGGCGGCGAGCCCATTCTACTCGCTCTTCCAGGACTCGTTCTTCAACCCGAACAACCCGAGTTTCGGCAGGTCGCACGGCGACGATTGGTATTTATTGCCGACGTACTACCTCGTGATCGTCGCACTGGCCCTGGGCTCGTTTCTGCTCAATGTGCGACGGTTCTCCTGGGCGCGATTCGTGCCGTTCGCGGTGACGGCGGCGCTGTGGGCCGCGATGACGAAGTTGAGTCCGGTTTTCGCACTGGTTTGCGTCTGGGTTGCCGCGCCCAACGGGCAAGAATGGTACCAGGATCGTTTTGGTGTCCAGGGGCGGATGGGGGCGCGGTGGACGGTATGGTCAACCGGCGGTCGCATGGTGACTCTGGCGCTCATCTTCCTTGTGATGAGCAAGGACATCACGGGCTGGGGAAATCCGTCGCCGGACATTCAGTTCGGGCTGGGGTTTCATCCGGATTTTTTCACGCTCACGGCGGCCGATTTTCTGGATCGTCACAACGAGATCACAGGGAACGTTTTGAACACGTTACCGCATCAGGGTGATTTGTTGATCTGGAAGTCCGCACCCAAGCGGAAGACCTTCGTCGACGGCCGTGATCGGGTGTTCCCCCGAGAGCTTCTTGAGCAGTTGCACGAGGCGCGGCTGGCCCTGGCCGAAGACAATGTGGCCGGCTGGAAGCCGCTTCTGGACAAGTACAAGATCAGCGCCATCATGATCGAGCCGCCCGACTCGCCAAACACCTATGTCCGGCTCATGGACAGCCCGAACTGGATCCCGTTCTATGACGACGGCCGGATCGTGATGTTCGGCCGCGCCGATGCACCTGCGACGGACCTGGCGTTCTTCAAGGCGAACAAGCTCGACGCCGATCACCTGGCGTATTACACGACGCGCCCGGTCGCCGGGTTTCAGCGGCCGCCCAACCCGACGACCTGGATCGACGGCGTGTTTCAGAATCGGACGTTCAGCCGGCCGCAGTCGCGGGTTGAGTCGGCTGATCGCTGGCTCAGGGGGCCGATACAAGAGTGGGCCAAGGCGAGGGCCGACCAGCAAGTGTGGCTTCCCGACCCGGCTCGCTGCTTGCTGGCGATCCAGGAGGCGCGCACCGCACTGGCCAGCAGCCCGGACGACTGGATCGCGTTCCGGAGGCTGAAGGATGCCTACGCGTACTTGATGTTTCAGGAGAATGCGATGCTCTATGGCGTTCCGATCACGCGCGAAAACGCGGCCAGGATCATCAGGCTTCAGCCCAAGGTCGAGCTGCTCATGAATCGGATGCAGCAGCGGGCGGCGGCACTGAATTACGCAATCCAGACGACACCACCCCCAAAAAGCTCGGCGGAGCGCGTCGACAAGGCAGGGCTGAACCTCGAGCTTTCGGAACTTTATTTCCAGATCGGTGCGCGAGATCTGGGCCGTGACTCCGTCAAGGCAATGGTCGACGGCACGGAGCCCGGCGATTATTCGAAGGACATGATGGCACAGATCGAGCGCCAGCTCAGCCAGATCGATGAGGAGGTGAAGAAAGTCAACGGCAGCGTGGACGACTTTGAGGTCGAGCGTTCCGCAGGTCCGTATGAACGGGCCATGTTCGCCCTCAATCAGGGTAACACGGGCCGCGCGATCGCTGAGCTGGCGGAGGCGGAGCGCAACCTCGTGAGCACCGCGGTCGTGAAGCCACGGCTGGTTGATCTGTATTGCAATACCGGACAGCCCGACAAGGCGTTCGAGCTGCTCTCCACCGGCGCGCTCGAGGACCCGAACCTGGGGGTCGAGCCGGGCTCGGGTGCCTTCCGCCAGGGCCGCGTCTATTTCTTGCTCGGAAACTACCTCTCATCTGCTGCGCTGTGGCATGAACGGGCGATTCCCCGTATTCGCGCCGAGCGCAGCGGCAGGGTGCTCGTCTCCGCGGTGGGATTCACCCGAGGCGATGCGCTGCAGACCACCAATGCGTTCCTCGCTCTTCCAACGACGCTGAGTCAGCAGGCGGCCTGGCTGTACGACCTGGGGATGTGCCAGCTCGAGGCGGGCTTGCCCGCTGACGCGGCCGACAGCCTGACCAAGGCGCTGACCTTGGCCCCAGGACTCGGCGTGCGCCCGATTGCAGCATATTACCTCGAGAAGATGGGCAAACCCGTTCCGCCGCCAATGAAGCCGATTCGTGGTCCGGAAAACCGCGCAACGATGCCCCCTGATCCTCTCAAGACCGACGTCTTGCCGGGCGCCACGCAACCCGCAGGAATCGCCAGGCCCGCGGCCGAGAAACCGGCTGCCGCACCGCCGGCGCCCGCCAGAGAGAAACCGGCCGGCCCGGCAGCGGCGCCCTCGTCAGGCGCCGGTGCGGCCCCAACAAAGAAGGCCGGGTCGTAAGCGCCGGCGACGTATCACTGTCGGCCTGCGCTGCGCAACGGCACGTTCCCTCGCGGAGCGAGGGCCGACTATTCGGGAAAGTGTTTCTCGGCCGGTTCCTCAGGACGACCCATTCAAGGAACAGCGTGCCCGGCGCGATCGATCAGGACCGCGTTGTCGAGCTGGCACACGACATCTTGAAAGTCGTCGTTTGTCGAGTATTCCCAGCCGATCAGATAGCTATTCGGAACGAGCTTGCCGGTGGCCTTGTCGCGGTTGGGGTAGATCATGGCCTTGTAGGGCTGTTTGGCCAGTCTCTTGTTGAGCCGGGAGACCAGGCCCGGCTCGCTATAGACACCGCCGTCGGCGAGGCCGTCATTGGAGAGCCACAGACCGAATGACTTGCCCCCGGGATCGAACTGGGTCGACGATCCTTCGTCAAGCGGGGGCGGCAAGTTCTGATTCGTTTGCAAGTCTTTGGTCGTATTTTTGTAAACATAAGACCAGAGTTTGACCTTTGTTGGCTCGTCCTGTTCCTTCGAGAGCGATTTGTACCAGCCGCCGCGATTCCGGGTCGGTAAGCCCAGTGCGATCAACGGCCGGAGTCGAACCGGGCCGTCGCCCGCCTTCCGGAACAGGCCGGGGGTGGCTTCCGCTGTAGTTTTCACGGGGTTCTTGAGATCGACATACATCGAGAGCCCGTAGCGATCTTTCAAGATGACATCCCAGTCGGGTTCATCCGGGCCCGGGGCAACCTTCGGCTGTTCGGGGGTTTGCGCTCGCTTGCGAGCACCGGTCGGGCTTGTGCACTGAACGAGGGGAACCGGCTTCCGGGTAAGCACGAGACGCCAAGCGCTAGGATCACGATCAAAAGGGCGGTGGCCCCCAAAGTTTTCATGAGTTCACCTCACGTTGATCGATCGAGGGTGTTCGTGGTCAGAGCGAGTTGTGAGTCACCCGACGCGGCGGCCGCGAGCAGGGAATCGAGTGGGCGGCGCAGCAAAACAGGCCGAATAGCAGCAATGAGACCAGGCCCGTCCACGAGACTGCGCAGCCGATCCGGAACGATAATGGCGAGAACGTGTAAACCAGCCGGTGATGGCCCGCGGGCACAAGGGCGCCGCGCATCAACTGGTTGACTCGATAAATCTTTGCGGGTTTTTCGTTGATCGCGAGCTGCCAGCCGGGATAGTTGACATCGGCCAGGATAACCAGGCCGGGTGACTCGAGATCGAGGTCGAGGATCGCTTGCTGAGGCGAGGGGTAAGTGACCGTGACCTTTTCGGATTTCGCTGGGGGCTGGTCCGAGAGTTTCGGTCTGATCTCGGGGATGTCCTCTTTGGCAACCCAGGCGAGCCGATGCGGATCAAACGAGACCTTGGTGTCGTCAACCCAGAAGCGGTCGTTTGCGTAAAGCATTTCTTCAATCGCGCCGCTGCGAGACTGACGAGAAAGGCCGACGGGGCGTTCGACGCCGCGCACGCTGTGGACGACCCATGCACGAGGGAATTCCTGTTCGTTGCGGTGGATTCGATAGTCTTTGGTATTGATCCACTGCGTGACCTTCTCCTTGCCGCCGGGAACGATGAACTGATCCTCCTTCGGGTAGACGGCTCGAGTTCGGTCCAGGAAAGCGGCCATGGCGCAGCCCCTCGTCCTTCCAGCCGTTGGGAAAGTAGGGCATGACGAAGTACCGCGTGTTCCAGAGGTCGAAGCCGCGACGGGGGTAGTAGATGATCGTGTCGCCCGGCTTGATGCCGAGATCTCTGGCGGTCTTCGCGTTAAAGATGTGGCGTGGGAAGCCCGCGAAAAACCACTCGTAGTCATAGAGCTCGGCGACGCCGATCGTATGCGTGTACTCGACGCCCTGGTCGATTCCGTACTTTGGCTGGAGCGTGCCGGCGCTCCCAGGTGACGAAGTCGCCCACGCGGTCCGGCGACGACATCTTGCCCCAAGCGGGCGGGTTCCACAGTGGCATGCGATGGACGCGGTACGGGCCCTGTCCTGGCCGCGCGCTCTCCTCACGTTCAATGAGCTCGAGAACCTCCGGCTTGATCTCGAACAACGACTGCGGAACGGTGAATATGAAGCGCGAATTGGCAGCGCCCAGATCCAACGAAACAAGGAGCAGGAAAACAGCCGCCGAGAGCGTCGGGCGGCTGCGCAGCAGCTTGAGCGACGCAAATCCAAGTGCGAACACGGCCGACGCGTGCACGAGAGAACGAATGATGGAGCGAACTGCACCTTCGGCGTCGAGAGGACCGAACATCGAGCTGGACTCGACGCCTTGTATCGTCTCCAGCAGGAGCCGGCGCTCGGCGAGAACGGTCCCGAGGAAGCACACGGTTAAACCGAGCAGAATCGCGGTGATGGTGCTCGCGCGACGATCTCGCCCCGCGCCGGCCCGGTCAAATCCGATGCCGGCCAGCGCGGCCAGCGCCAGCGCCGTGAAGGTGAAGAGCTTGGCGGGGAAGCGGAATTGACGGAATCCCGGCAAGAACGCTGAGAGCAGCCAGTAAACACTGCCATCGCCATCGCGGAGGAAGCCGTCCTCGCGGATGGGGTTTGTGCCGTATTTGTCGACCGGTCCCAGCTCGGCCGTCGCAGCCGCGATGGGCCCGTTCGGCGACATGGCAGCGATTGCACGGGTCACCCAGATCGGGCTGGTGTACTGGCCAATGGCGCCCACGGCGCTTGCGATGGCAATCCATGAAAGCCAGACGCGCCAGGGCGGTCCGTTGCGGAGCGCGAATGTGGCCAGCGCAAGGACGAGAATCATTCCACCCACGTAGAGCGACGGCACCCAGATCTTGGGATAGGCGCCCGGCGGTTGGATGAGCGCTGCCCAGTAGGTGTTGCCGCCGAACTGAGCACCCCAGATGTTCGGCCAGATCAATTCAATGATCCGGTGGGGCTCGATGCTGAAGGCGTATAATTCGTGCGTACCGGGCTCCGAGGCACGTGTGGTCTGCTGCGTGAACTCGATGACAGGAAAGAGTTGTGCGGCCGTGGCCGCGGTGGCGAGGAGGGCCGAGACCGCCAGCCCGACTGCCATCGCGCCCAAAGGGTGTCGCCAGGGCGCCCTCGCCATCGGTGGAGATAGATTGCGGCGATCACGACCCAGACCGCCAGGACGGCGGTTCCCATCGCGTCGATCCAGGGCAGGGGAAGGGTCGGGGGCCCATGGTGGGTCGGTCTGAGTTTCGGGAAGACGATGCCCATGATCACAGTCGCGGCAAACCAGACCGCGAACAGCGCGACTGCCGCTGCCGCCATCCGCCAGCCTCCGCCGCGACGTTCGGGAGTGGTCTTCCCATTGTCGAGCGAGCTCTTGCGGGATCGCAGCCGGGCTCTGGTCAGCCCGAGGGCATAGCCAAGCCCTGCGATCCCCAGCAGGAAAGCGGACTGAGGGTCCCCACCGAGAACCTGCATTCCCAGGACCAAGGCCAGCTCCAGGATAGCCCAGCGCCGGCCCAGCCTGACCCAGCGGTCGACGGCATGCATGCCCAGAGGAAGCCAGGCAGCACCGACCAGGTAGATGATATTGCAATACTGAAACAGAATCGGTGCGCCGAAGGTGTAGCTGAGAGCAGCGATTCCCGACCCGCCCCAGCCGATTCCCCAGGAACGCATGAGAACGAGCATCGCCGCGAATGCGATGGCCGTATGGGCCACGATGTAGATCCGTGCCGCCCACTTGTAAGGAAGTACGGCGAAGACGATCTTGCCCGGGTAGAGCACCGCCGCCGTCGGGTTGCCGAGCAGCGGCATGCCACCGTTCTCCTCCGGCTCCCAGAGGGGCCATCGGTTCTCGTTCCATTCCGTTTGCACCCGCGCATGCAGCGGGTAGTAGTAATGGCCGGCGTCTCGAAATCCGAACTGGCGATCTTCGAAAAGCGCCGGCGCGAAACAGCACAGAAACAGGGCGCTCGAGCAGGCGAGCAGCAACATCACCAGGAAGACACGACGCATGCTCTCCTCACCGGTGGCGATCGACGGCCGCATGCACAAATCGATTTACTTCACGGCCATCGGATGTATCGCGGCCTTTGCAACCTTGGCCGGGGGACCGAGTGCCGCCCGGGGGTCGGGCGACTTGCCGTCCGGGCCCGGCGGCAGCTTGGGCAACAGCTCATCGAGCTTTTTCGTCTCGCCGCTCAATACCTTCATGAACCCCACCACGTCGGCCTTTTCCTGGGCAGTGAGCTTGAGTGGTTTCATGTCGGGGTCGAGAGACGGATTGGGCGTTCCGCCCTTGTCGTAATGATCCATCACCTCCTCGAGCGTTTTCAGGCTGCCGTCGTGCATGTACGGTCCGGTGTGCGCGATCTCGCGCAGCGTCGGTGTCTTGAACGCGCCGATCGACGAGTCGACCTTCGCCCCGATGGGCTCCATCGCCCAGCGGCCAAGGTCGGCGAACTTGCCGGTTTTCGCGTCGAAACCGATTCCGAGGTTGTGGAAACCTTCGTCGGTAAAATTGAAGCCTTGGTGGCAGAGCGTGCATTTGGCCTTCTGGCGAACGGCATCCGACTTGAAATCGTCGTCGGTGTTCAAAGTCAAGCCGAACAATACCAGGCCTCGCTTCTCGCTGTCGGACAGGGCCTTGTTGTCTCCCGCGTTGTACTTGTCAAAGGCCGAGTTGCCCGAGAGGGCGGCGACGCGTTCAAACGTGGCGATGGCCTTGGCCATTCCATCGAGAGTGACCGGCGTGCCGAACACTCTCTCGAATTGCTCGGAATATGCCGGGATTTTCGCGAGGCGCTGGATGATCTGCTCGTATTTCTGGTCACCCATTTCGATCGGATTCTGGACTGGCCCTTGGGCCTGGCCTTCGAGCGACGGTGCCCGCCCATCCCAGAACATCAGCTTGCCGTAGGTGGTGTTGATCACCGAGGGCGCGCTGCGGCCGCCGGTCTGTCCGTCGATTCCGGTCGATACCCGCATGCCGTCGGTCCAGCCCCGCTCCGGGTTGTGACAGGTCGCGCAGCTTACCGTGCCATCGAGCGACACTCTCGGCTCGAAATAGAGCTGGCGCCCCAGCTCATACTTGCCTTTGGTGAGCGGGTTCGATGCCGGCACATAGATCTTGGGTGTGAGCGGCTGCAACCCCGCGGGCACCTTGACGGTGAGCGGCTCGTCCTTGATGAGCTCCGCCCTGGATGGAGACCACAAATAGGCGAACGGTGTCGGGCCCAGGGTCGCTTCGCCTCCCTTCACCTCTTCCTTGACGACGTCCACGAGCTGCTTGGCGTCGATCGGGCGCGCCGGCGAGGTCACATTTGTCCCGTCTGCCTTCTCAGGCTGCGATGCGGATTGGCCCCCCTTGGAACCCGCCTGCCCGGGCGGTTTCTGGCTCGAGACATTCTGCGTCCCCGCCCCGGTCTGCCCTTCATCCCCACTCTGGCAACCAACAAGACTGCCCAGCAGCAACCCACCGACAAGGCCCATCGCTCTTGATCTCTTCCAACCGCTCATCACCGCCCTCCGCTCAAATCTGGCATCGCCAGAACTTTTCCTGGTCTTTCACGCGCGCAAGTAGAGCTTGCACCTTACCGTGTTTACGGGCACTCATCAACCGCCAGCCTGCCGGCGCTTTCGCACGTCCCAGTGAGATGCGAAAACTTCAGCGCGAAGCATTATTCAGCGCCGATTATTTCTTTTTCGCCAGCAGTCCCTCGGCGTTTCGCTGGGCCTGGTCGACCAGCGCGTCCCAGTGCTGGTCGACATATTGAGGCGGGCCACCCTTGAGCGCGACGTGGTACGATACGTCGATCGTGTCCACCATGTCGATTGCGTCCCACGGGCACACCTGGGCGCAGTGCTTGCAGCCAATGCATCGATCGAGATCGATGTCGCAAAAGGTCTGCAGCGATGCGTGTTCCTCGCCCGGCACCTTGTAAATGCAGTCGACGGGGCATACCTCAACGCAGGCCTCGCAACCCGTGCATCCGTCGGCGTGAATCACCGCCAGGATCTTGGGGATGACCTTTCGCGGCTTGCCGGCCAGGGACGCTGCTGCCATGTGACTCGTTCCCAGGTTCGCTGATGGTTCGGTATCGCGATCGCCAATATCGTACGCCCGCCGCCCGTATGGATAATGCCGCGGAGATCAATTCTCCCGGTAAGGGAGCTTGCGGTGGGGTTTTGGCGAAAGCGCGTTCCTCCAGGACACTAATGGTGATTATCGTCCTTTTGGGCGCGGGGGTCAAGCCGCCATGAAAGAGCCGGTCAAACCGGGGACGTCAAGTGCCGCGGTCGAGATCGCCTGCCCCGATCAAAAGCGTCCGCCTGCTGGGGCTTCAAGGCGGTGGATTGGCTTCTTTTTTCGCGGGCAAGGCTTCCAGGATGCCCACGAGCGGCGTGAGGCTGCGCGGGATCGCAGAATCATCGAGAGGACTGCCGGCGGCGATCGCCGCGGCGGCCCGGTCGTATCGCTCCTGGGCCAGAAGCCGGTCGGCGGGATCATAACGCGCAAAAGCCTGGCGAGAGTAAAAACCCGATGACCGCTCACAGACCTTTGCCCATTTGCGGCGGTCCAGGTCGAAGTGACGGGCGCATTCGTCGAGCTCGATCGACGGCACGGGCGTCGACTCGGGCCAGCCGAATGCGTGATTTGTTCGAAGCTGTTCCAGGATGTCGCCCGCCACGGCGATCGTTCCCACCAGATTCATATGATGCGCATCATGGTAGAGGTAATCGTCCAGAATGCCGTGGGGGCTCACCTTTGCCAGGATCGACGGCGCGTCGACCAGCATCGATCCATACTGGCGTGCGACCGAATAAAAGACGGCTCGAAAATCCGACTGGCAGCGAACCGGCAAGCCATCCCGGTCTCGGGCCAGGACGAATTCCTGGCCGGCTTCCTGCCAGTGTCCGGTTTCCGCGAGCAGCCTGCCCAGGCGATAGTGGGTTTCTGCAAACTCAGGGCGCTGCTCGATCAGACGGCGATAGGCCGCGATCGCCTTCCGGGGTTCGGACTCCTCGCTCGAGCGGGCATCCCGGAATGCGGTCGCGAATTCCGCTCTGTCTGGACGAGAAGTGTTCGAGGCGAGAAAGGACCGGCTCGGCTCGTAGGCTCCATCGTTTGAGCCCGGAACAATCAAGATGGCGAGCGCGCCGATCCGGTTGCAATACGCCGCCAGCGAATCGAGCCGGTGCCGGAACTCATCCAGCAGATACCGGTACTCTCGCGGCGTGAAACACGGGTGGTCCACCAGCTCGCGGCTCACGTGGGGCGGCGGCGGCGCCTCGCCGTAGAATCGATCCAGGTTCTTGAAGATCGCATGCGTCGTGGAGCACGCCGAGCGGGCGAGCTCTTGCAGGCCCAGCAGGCTTTCCGGTCCGTCCTCAACGTAATGTGCCACGTTGCGGTCCCAGCCATACCGCGCGTGGAATTCGTTGTGCCCGGAGAAGAGCACGATTGCGTCCGGCTTATAATCGAGTCCGTCGAGCGGCAACAGCGCCTGCTCGAGGCAGAAGCCGCCCCTGGCGCGCACGTCGACGTCGACCACCCGCTCTGGAAGGACGCTTTCCAGCTTCCAGCCGACGATCCTTGCGACGGAGATCCAGGGCTCATAGGGCTCGCCCGCCGCACTCGATTCTCCGATGACCAGGATCTTGAGCGCGGCGCCCGTCCGCGGCTTGCTGCCCGGGACAGCAGCAATCGAGCCGTCGCCGTCGCCGCGTTTCTCAGGGCCTTCGCGCTCTCGAGCGTCCCGTCTCGCGGCTTGGGACCTTGCTGCCGGATCGACCACCGCCTTCCTCCGGCTCGGTTGCGGGTCGGAGATCCGATAGGAATGCTGATCCAGAAAATAGACGACGGCTTCCATCACGAAGAGCGACACCGAGCAGCTCGAGAACAACAGGACCCACTTCATCGTTCGCACGAGCACAGCGCGATCGCGTCGTCGCCGGCAGCGCAAGAGCGCAATCCACGACCACACGGTGCCGATTGCCGCCGCCGGCACTGCCAGGAGGAACGCACCCAGCAGAAACCAGAGGAGCACGATCCCGCCACGAATGATCGCCGCATGCGGTGTCAGCGTCTTGAGCCAGGGCAGCCCCGTCCCCAGGAGCAAAAACGCACCAACCGTCGCTGCGACCGGAATGGCGAGCCGGCGGAACCCGCCGGAAGACAGTTGTCGTGAAGGCGATGGGCCGTTCGCAGCGGGATCGCTCTGCGTCATAATATGTCGATTTCCTGAACTCGGATCGAGGCGACCGTTCTAGCCCCCCATCGATTCCCCTGACGGTGCGCCGGCCCAGGCCGACCGGATCAGGGCGCTAATGCCCGTGACCATGCCCGCCATCGGCGCCGGATGGAGCCGCTGCTTCCAGCGGAGCACTTGACTCGGGAAGCGAGTCCGCCCGCGGCATGAACCCGTAAAGCAGTTTGAGCGCGGTCTGGATGTACCCCTTTTCCAGCTTGTCGGCCCTTGCTCCAGTCGCGAGCAGTCGCAATACGCGTCCGTAGGATGGATCGATCGGTACGGCGGCCCCGAGCTCTTGCAATGGCACGCCTCTGGCCATCGCCAGTGCGATCGCATGAATGATCATACACGCGTCTCCGCCGGCGACGCTCGCCCCCAGGATCTTTCCGTTTGGCGACGCGACCACCTTGGCGAAGCCATCGGTCGCTCCGTCGATCACGGCAGCGTCGATCTCGCCGAAGCTGAGGCGATGCACGCGGCAGGGGATCTCCTCGGCTTTCGCCCTCGCCTCGGTGATGCCGACGCCTGCCACGAGGGGATCGGTGAAGGTTGCCCAGGGAATCGTCGCGTAGTCCATCTTCTTGCGAATCCGCAGCACGGCGTTCTGAAACGCCGTCAGCGCTTCTTGTTCCGCGACGTGTGCCGAGAAATGCTTCATGAGCACGTCGCCCACGGCGTACACCCGCGTCGAGTCGGTTTGAAGGTATTCGTCCACTTCAATTCCGTGCGCGGCATCGGCATGGACTCCCACGGCCTCGAGGTTGAGCCCCTCGACATTCGCGAGTCGCCCCGCAGTCAGTAGAATCGCTGCACTTGCCGTCTCGCCTGGCTTGCCCGTCGCCTTGTCGCGGAACGTACACACTTTCTCGGGGCCTCGTTGTTCCACCTTGATGATCTCGACGCCCGTATGGATCAAAACCCCCTCATCGGTCAATCGTTTCGTCACCAGCGACGAGGCTTCCGGATCGTCGAGCGGCAGAATGGATTCAAGCGTAGTGAGCAGCGTGACCTTCGATCCCAGCCGCGCGAAGCACTGGGCGAACTCGATTCCGACCGGCTCCGTCGTGATGACCAGGAGGCTCTGCGGCAGCGCCCCAAGCGACCAGATCGATTCCGAGTCGAGAAACCCGCTTTCGGCCAGCCCGGGAATCTCAGGCGCGGCCGCTCGAGACCCCGTCGCGACCACGAACCGGTTGCTCGGCAGCAGTGTCTCGTTGACCTGCACGGTGTCGTACGCGGAAAAGGCCGCCAATCCCTGGTGGATCTCCACCCCTTTCTGCGCAGGATCTCGTGCGAGCTGGCCTCCGCCAGAGTGAGAGCAATCGCGCGCGTGTTGGCCATCACTGCGGCGAAATCGATCTGGGGCGCCGCGAAGTGCACGCCGAATCGTGAGCTTTGCCTCTGCTGGTGCAGCAGCCGGGCAGCCTGGTAGAGACCCTTGCTGGGCCAGCAGACGGCGCCTGAGCCCTTGTCACCGGGAGGAACCCTATCGATGAGCGCGACGCGGCGCCAACCCGCGCCGAAGCCGCCGCAACGATTCGCCCGGCCGAGCCACCACCGATCACCACAAGATCATACATAGCTGGTTTCCAATCAATGCCGTGTCAACGCGTGCTGCCGTTTCAAGCCCGCTCTCCCCACTTTTCGGGTGCGCCGTAGCGTGTCGCGAAATCGCAATATACACTCTGTTCCTGGAGGTTGTTAGTTCTTACCCGCTTGCTTCGACTCGCCTCGATCATTGCGCCTTCCGCTTCGGTCAATTTCTTGTGGATGCCGCCGCCATGCCCCGGAAAGTTGCCATCTTCTGGCCCGGAGATTATCGTGCCAGGCCCAATGAATGGGCTCTGCCCCAGTCGCGTGAAGCGACCGCCCAGATCACTGCCGCCCTGCGAAAGCTCGGGCGAACCCCCTACGTGGTCGAGGGCTATCTCACCCGGCCGGACGAATCGATCGCCAAGCTTGGTCCGATCGACGACCCCGTGATCGGTCTGTACGTCCACTGGACTTATGCGCCTCACACCGTTGACGGATTGGTCGGCAAGGATAACCCGCTCCTCCTGGCCTCGAACTTCTCGGGCACATGGCCGGGGCTCGTGGCGCTGCTCAACACGGGTGCCTCGCTCGAGAGCGTGGGCCGGCCCGCGTCGCGCATCTGGTCCGACTCGAGCGACTGGACGGCCGATGCCCGCTTCATGGAACGGCTCGACGAGTGGTGTAGCTCGGGCCAGATCAAGTATGACGAGGGCGAGCTCCGGGCTGCGGCGGCCATCCGCCCGGAGGCCGTGGCAATCGCCAGTACAGTGGCGGGCGAAATCCGCCGTCGTCGCGTGATCGCGCTCATGCTCGGCGACACCTCGATGGGCATGATCAACGGCTACTTCGGACCAAGACTGCTCTACCCCATCGGCTTCACCGAGCACAAGGTCGACCAGGCCTGGCTGCTCGATCGCTGCAAGACCGTGACCGACAAACGCGCCGCCGACGCATTCCAGTTCGTGCAGGACAAAGGCGTCGTCTTCCACTGGAACGAGCAGGATGCCGTTGACTTCACACCGCAGGCAACTCGCGAGCAGCTTCGCGGCTACCTGGCTGCGCTCGACTTGATGGCGGAGTTCTCGGCCGACTGTCTGGGCTGGCAGTACCAGCTCGGGCTTTTGCATCTTCTTCCTCCCAGCGACTTCGCCGAGGGCTTGCTCAACTCGCACTGCCGGCCCGAAGGGAACGGCCGCGTCGTGATCACCGGCACCGAAGCCGATCAGGGGAATCTGGTCCCCATGGAGCTCATGAAACGCATCTTGCTCGCCAGAGGCATGCCCGAAGCCGTCATGTTCCACGACGTCCGCTGGGGGGCTCGCCACGATGGCCGTTTCCTCTGGGTTCTGCTCAATTCGGGAAGCTGCTCGGCTTTTGCATTCAACCAGGACGTTTCGAGCCTCCAGGGCGTTCACAGCTTTCGGCAGCCGGCCGGCTATTTCCCGGTGCCCGGCGGCACCTTCGCCGGCTCGAGTCTTCCCGGCCCGATCACCTGGGCCCGTAGCTGGATCGACCGCACCGGCAAGCTCGTCATGGACCTGGGCCGCGGCGAATCGGTCGCCCTCCCCGACGAAGTGCGCGAGTCGTGGTGGCGCGGCACGACCCGCCAGTGGCCCTTCATGGCCGCCGACCTCGGGTGCAGCATGGAAACAATTATGGCCCATTATATGAGTAATCACATCGCAGTAGCGTACGGCGATATCTTCGGCGAAATGGTCGCGCTCTCTCAATCTCTCGGCTTCCGGGTGCGGATTCTGTCGTCTGAGTAGGTCAGGCTTCAGCCTGACGATTCTCTAAAAAACTCACTAAAACTCACGCCCGGTTCCAAGCCCCGCTCACTCGAGTATCGCCTTCACAACCTTGGCCCCGCTGACCTTGGCATCCGTGGGCGTCTCGTCGATGCCGCGTTCCGTGAACACGAGCCGGTTGTGGTCCAGCCCGAGCTGGTTGAGCACCGTCGCGTGCAGGTCGGGAACACTCACCGGGTCGACAACCGCGCGGTAGCCGAACTCGTCGCTCGAGCCGTGAATGTGCCCTTTCTTGAAGCCGCCGCCGGCCAGAAACAGGCCGAATCCATTGCGGTTGTGGTCGCGCCCGTTTGCATTCTGGGTCACTGGCAAGCGGCCGAATTCGCCGGTCCAGATCACGATTGTCTCGTCCAGCAGTCCGCGTGACTTGAGGTCCCTGACCAGCCCCGCCGCCGGCTTGTCGGTCTGGCCGCAGATCGACTCGAGCTCGGCCTTCAAGTTCTTGTGGCTGTCCCACGGCTGATTCGACGGTTTGAGCGGAGGAAAGACCTGCACGAACCGCACCCCGGCCTCGACCAGCCGCCTGGCCAGGAGGCATCGTGCGCCAAAGTTGCTCGTTCGCTCGTCATCGAGACCATAGAGCCGGCGTGTCGCCGGTGTCTCCCCGGCCAGATCCAGCAGCTCGCCGGCTGCCAGTTGCATCCGCGCCGCCAGCTCAAAGTTTCTAATCCGCGACTCGAGCTCTGCCCTCGCGCGGGTGGTTCCTGGCGTGCTCGGCGTTCAAGCTCGCAAGCAGCTCGAGCTCGCGTGCCCTGGCTTCCCGCGGCACCGGCCGCGCCGGGTTCAGATACTTCACCGCATTCCCGCGTGCGGAGAGCTCCACACCCTGAAACAGCGCGGGCAGCCAGCCGCTGGACCACACCAGCTTGCCGCTCGTGTTGTAGCCGTCGGGATCGCGCAGCACCACGTAAGCCGGCAAGTTTCCGTTGGAGGTCCCGAGCGCATAACTGATCCACGACCCCAGCGCCGGCCGCCCCGGAAAGATCTTCCCCGTCTGCATCATTACCAATGCTTCTGTGTGATTATTATGTCCTGTGAACATGGATCGAACCAGACAGAGATCATCGGCGATTGCTCCCAGGTGCGGCATCACCTCCGAGAGCTCCATTCCGCACTGGCCATGACGCTCGAAGCGGAACGGGGTTGCCATGAGCGTGTTCGAGTTGCCCATCTGGAACGTCTCGACGCTCCCCGGAATCGGCTGCCCGTGCCGTTTCGTCAGCTCGGGCTTGGGGTCGAAGAGATCCATCGGGCTCGGTCCGCCGTTCATCATGAGCTGGATGACCGACCTGGCCCGAGGCGCGAAGTGCCCCGCCCGCGGTGCCAGATCGAGCGGTGTGCCGCGCTCGCGCGGGCCCGCGGACTGCGCTCCCGATAGCGCCGCAAGCGCAAGGGTGCCGAAGCCCAAGCCGGATCGCTCGAGCATCTCGCGCCGAGACATCGCAGTGGCAAAAGGATTCATCGGCCTCACCCCTTGGCGGTTACCGGTCGAGAGACTCACTCGACGTACAGGAACTCGTTTGAGCACAGCAGCATGTGGCAAATTCCGGCGAGGGCCAGTGCATCGGCTTGCTCGCGCGTGGCCGGCTCCGCGCGGTACACGGTCGCCTGCTCCAGGAGCGAATCGATGCAGGTCCGCAATTCCTTGCGGCGAGGGCCGCCTTGCCAGTGCCAGCAGGAATGCCCGTTCCACCCAGGCTGCTTGATCGCCGCAAGGCTTCGTATCGGCCCTCACTCGCTCGGCGAGCTTCACGGCACGGTCCTGGACAAACTCGCTGTTGAGGGCAGCCAGCGATTGCAGCGGCGTCGCCGTCGTGGGCCGTCGCGTGCAGTTGAGCGCCATGATCGGGAAGTCAAAAACGTCGAGCAGGCCGACCGGATAGTTTCGCCTGGCGAACAGATAAAGGCTGCGCCGCAAGGCCGCCGCCGGGTTCCCTTGCGACGAAACCAGCACCAGCCCGTCGGCTCGTGAGACCAGCGGCGTCGGCGGCCCGCCGATCTTGCGGTAGAGCTCTCCGCTCGCCGCCAGGACAGCGTCGCGCATCGCTTCGGCCTCGAGCCGGCGCAAGGGCATGCGATAGAGCAGCTCATTCGCCGGATCCACGGCCTCGCCACGCGACGGCTCACCCAATCGGCGCGCTTCGACGACTGGCGATAGACCGCCGAGGTCATGATCAACCGGTGCAGGCGTTTCAGCGTCCAGCCGTGTTCCACCAGATCAACGGCCAGCCAGTCGAGCAGCTTCGGATGCGTTGGCGGTGCGCCCTTGAGCCCGAAGTTGTCGGGTGTGGCGACGATCCCGACTCCGAAGTGCTGCTGCCAGATGCGATTGACCAGGACCCGGGCCGAGAGCGGATGATCGCGGCAGAAAGCCACCGGGCCAGTGCCAGGCGCCGGCCGCTCGAGCCGCGCCTGGTGTCGCTCGGCCGCACCAGAGTGTCCCGGCCAGGCTGGCAAAGCGCCGCGGGAAACCCGGGCGCCACGCTCGCGAGCGGCGCGGCCCAGTCGCCGCGACGCAAGATGTGCGTCGCCGACGGGGCGGTGCCATCCTCCCATACCGCCGGGAATGAGCCGCTCGACTTCTTGCCCGCGACAAGGGCGGCCGCCTGTTCCTCGCTTTTTCTCACTGTGGCTTTCTCGGCGACCGATAGCGTCTGGTCCACCTCCTTCGGAGTGACCTGGACGAGCGGGCCGAGCTTCGCGGCGAGGTACTTCTGGACCTCGTTGCGCTTCTCAGCCGCCGTCGCAATCGCCCCACGAAGGTCGGCTCGAATCGCCTCCGGCAGCGCGGCGTAACGCTTCGTGCTCGCTCGCTCTTCGGCAGCTTGGCGGGCGGTCGCAGCCGGTTTTCGCAAATCGTCGATCTGCCGGTCGATCGCGCTTGTGCGGTGATCGCTTTGACCTCGCCCGGCGAAACGTTCGGAAGACGCCGCTCTGCTGGAAGTTTCCACCGCAGGGGGTCATACACCGGTGTGAAGCACGCGAGCAGCCGGTAATAGTCTTGCTGCGTGATCGGGTCGTACTTGTGGTTGTGGCAGCGAGTCGCATTGAAACGTGAGACCGAGCACGTTGCTGGCGACCGACTCGGTCAGCCGCCCGACGATCTCGTTCCGCTCGAGCGGCCGGTTCAGCTCGGCCTCGTTGGTGTCGTCGGGCAACGATGCGCAAAAAGCCGGTCGCAACCAGCTTTTCGAGTGTCGCGGGCGTAAAGCTTGCCTCGTTTCGCCAGTCGACAGCCTCGTCGCCGGCGAGCTGCTCGGTGACGAACTGATCGAACGGCTTGTCTTCGTTCAGCGACCGGACGACGTAATCACGGTATTTCCAGATATCCTTATTTTCCTTGATCGTGCCCAGGTCGTTGTCGCCTCCATGAGTGTCGGCATAACCGGCCGCGTCCAGCCAGTGCCGCCCCCACCGTTCGCCGTACGCGGGCGACGCCAGCAACCGGTCGATCAGCCGTTCATAAGCATCAGGGGCATGGTCGGCAAGAAAACGCTCGATCTCCTCCGGCGTCGGCGGCAGCCCCAGACAGGTCGAACGTCGCGCGCCGGATGAGCTTCCGCTTCTCCGCTTCGGGAGAGAGCGTCAATCCCTTCGCTTCCAGCCTTGCCAGGATGAAGGCATCAACCACGGTGCGAACCCGCGACGATACCTTGACGGCCGGCGGCGCCGATTTCACCGGCGGCCGAAACGCCCAGTGCAGCGGGGCGGTACGACTGCCGCCGTTTGGTTCGCAGCTCCGTCAGTCCCGATGCCCGCATCGATCCAGCGAGCAATCAGTGGATTTGTTCCGCGGTGAGCTTGGCCGCTTTTCCCGGCGGCATGGCGTGCTTCGATATCTGCTCGTAGAGCAGGCTCTTGCTCGATGCCCCACGCTCGATGGCCGGCCCGCTCGCTCCGCCCTTTTCGATCGTCGCCGGACTGCTCAGGTCGAGGTCCGCCTTTCGCGTGGTCGATCCGTGGCATTTCGAAGCAGTGCCCGGCCAGTATGGGCCGAATCTCCCGGCTGAAGCTCGGGGCAGGGGGCTTGCGATCTCTGCCCGCGCGTCGATTCACCGTCGGCGGCGCCGCCACGACGGCACTCAAAACGGCCATGGCAATGGAGGAACACCGGTGGGGAAGGGGCGGCCGATATCGCATTGGTTCCGACCCAGGGAGGACGAGGGATCGAATCGGGCAGGCTGCGCGACCTCGTGTCGAGGCAAGGAGCCGGGCGACACCAGCCTTCATCCTAGTGTTACAATACTTGTTTAACAAGTGCTTTGCTCGTGACCTTTGTGTGCGGCGGCGAGCACGTTCTGGCACGGCGGTCGGTGCGCCACCAAAGAGGGCGTTCATGTAGGGTGGGTGAAACCAGCCCTGTGTAGATGATATGTTGTGCACTAATTTTGACTTTTTCGTGCCTTCGCCCTCTGCTTTTCAAGGAGCTCGGCAGTCGCCACGTGCTTGATCTTGTCCCCGGACTGCCGCTCGGGACGCGGCTTCTTTGGTCCCCGCGGTTGCTTGCGGAATTCCGATAGCCGAACGGCGCCGGCCAGTCTCTTCAGGAAAGGGCAGAGCTTCTGGGGCGACATCTCATGGAACACCACCCATTCGTCTTTCGGCACCGCAATCATCATTCCCCGGTACGTGCCCGCTACCTCCTCGGCCAGATCGTACCCCGATATCTCCGCGTTGGACGCTTTCTCGCCATGAACCGAGCGCAGGGCTGCCTTCACTGTGCTCAGCACGTTATACGAGACCAACGCCAAGCTGAACGCGAAAAGCGCGGCCTTGGGATAGCCCAGCGTGTTAATCTCGCCGTTAAGCGACGCTTCCAGTTCTTGAAAGGCGGTTTCCAGTGTCCAACGATTCCGATACAGGTTGGCGACCTTGATCGCATTGGCATGCTTCCGGGTCAAGTTGGTCAAAATGTGAATCGTGCAATCGCCGTCTCGGGTCTCCTTGTCCAACTCCACGGTGACCCGCCGCGCAAACAGGACCTCACCGTCATCATTGGTCAGACGGACGGTTTGCTCGAAGACTTCGCCAGTCTCGCAACGCCCCTTGGCAACCCGCTTGCCAACGGCTTCCCAGCCAAGCGAACCGTGCTGCCGTGTCACAAACACGGCGCCCCGCTTGGCGATCCCGAAGAGGAATCCCGTGGTGCAGAAATTGCGGTCCTTGATCCACAAATCGCCCGGCTGGACCTTTTCCAAAATAGCATCCGTCATCGATCGCTCTTGAGCGTGACCATTCTCGCAGAGAACGACGTCGACGATCAGCATCCGCTCAGGGTCAAGCACCACCAGAGAGTGACCGGGCAAAGCCCCGGCGCGAGTAAAGCGGAGCGGCTTGAGCCGGTGCTCGGTTCCGGGCAAGTGATTTCCGTCGAGGATTTCGAACGCGATACCCTGTCAGCCAGGGTTCATTGCGGCTGCCGAGTTCGTCGATGATGTCGCCGAGTATAGAGGCCGAGTGGCGCACCAAGGCGGCGCTGGTGGTCGTCTCAACCCGGTCGATCTTGTCGTAAACCGCCTTCCTCGTGACCCCCAAGCTCGGGGCCACCTTCTTGAAAGCAGAGTTGATCGAAGGCCGGATGCCGCAAACAACAACGCTCATCAGGTTGACGATATCCGAGAACAGAAGCGTTCGGGTGTACTGCAACTCCGCGTGCTGCTCAAACAGCATGTCGACCGTCGTGGGCGACAAGGCGTTCTCCAAGAGAGTCTGAACCATCACGCATACAGGGGAATCCTCGACGAATTGGACAAAGACGTCGGTTGAGATCATTGCGGCCTCCTTGCCTGGGAATCCTCAAATCCATGCGAAGAGGCAGTTTATCAAAATGTTTAACCACCTATACAGGGCTGGGTGGGTGAAACCCACCGAGACCCAGGCGTCGCGTTGTTGGGCTTTGCCTACATACACGACTATGATGCGGAAATGCTGGTGGCTCGGCGAATCCCCGGCGAGGACCCGAAGCCCACGCCCTTGGCCGCAATGCTGACGCTCCTGTTGTGCCTCCCAGCGAAAGGGCCCCGATCAATGCGCCCGCTGAGAATCCGGCACCTGATGATCCTGGTCGTCTACGCGGCGGTAACACTCGCTTGGCCGATGCCCCGGCTGCGGCCGGATGGGCCCGGAACGCGGCGTGCTCCTCTTCGTGTCGGTATTGCTCGCCCCCACATTGTTCGCTGTACTCTCGGTCTTCATCTTGCTCCCAGGCCCACATCGAGACTGGCTAACTGCCTTTTTCGCCACGTTGCAAGTGGCTTTCGCAGCCACATTGTGTTCCGCTCCTGCCTTGTGGATTCTCTGGCTCCGTTGGAATGTCCGACCGATTCACTTAACGCGACCGGAATGGCTACTCCTGGCGATGACAATTGCCTGGGCAGTCTGTCTATGGGTACCCGTGTTCAGACTCGCTAAATATTTGACTCTCGCACAATGCCCTTGCTGTCAACAAATGAATTTGGTTAATGCGGCACTTCAGCATCGTCGATTGGCCGAGGGACGTTACTTTCGATGCGGAGTTTGCGATGCTGAAGCACTTCTGAACGTGTCCCAGTACAGTCAAGGCTGTCCTCGCTGCGGCAAACACACTTTGATCAACATGGAGTACTCATTTCGTTGGTGCTTGAATTGTGGCACTCGCTGCAAACGATTGCGTCGCCGATCATGGGTGGACGCAACTGCTCCTCAAGACGACCATTTCTATTGGCTGTGGACGCCGGCCGCATGGCTGCGCTTCGGCCGTCACCGAATCGCGACCAAATCCGCCTCGAAACAAATCTCGCAACACGAACAACGGGATTCCTGAACGAATCCAACGCCGAAAGGCCCCGCCCGATGCCGCCGCTGAAAATCCGGCACCTGATGATCTTGGTCGTCTACGTGGCGGTGGTGCTCGCTTGGGTTCTGGCTGCGCTGCGAACGACCGGATCAACGAAAGGTATCAGTGACTCCCTGCTCCGCGTTCTCTTCATACCCATGGTGCTCGCGGGTCTCTCGGCCTTGATCTTGCGTCCAGGGCCACACCGGGACTGGATCACCGCGTTCGCGCTCATCGGCCAGGTCATTTTCCTGTTCAATGGGTTCACCTTGCCGCCTCTTCTTGTCGTTTATTTCCTGCCTGCGCTACGCAAGGGAACCGCAAATGGCCAGATGTGGTACGCGGTCATCGCGACACTGTCGCTCGGCATTCTCGTCCCAATATTGCTACTGATCACCGAGCGCACTGGTTGATCCGCCGCGAATGCCCTCGTTGCGGTCGAAAGAAACTTCTGCACGCATTCTTTCAGCGCCAGTGCAGGCCGCGCGCGGGCCGCTACTACCGATGTGGCGTCTGTGATCATCATGCCAGGATCAGCGGGTCTGGGTACACGGCAGGGTGTCCGAGCTGCGGCAAGCACACACTGCTCCTTGAACGCTATACCTTTTACTGGTGTCTGAATTGTCAGGCACGTTTGAAACGCCTTCGCGGTGGCCCCTGGGAAGAGGCGCCGACACCGGCCGATGACGGTTTCTACTGGCTCTGGACGCCGGGCGCATTGCTCCGTTCCGTTCTAGGCCGAATCGCCTAGGAATCGCGGCCGCGTTAACTCACGCAACCAGCTCCTTCACAACCTTCCCATGCACATCCGTCAGCCGGAAATCCCGCCCTGCATGGTGAAATGTCAGCCTCTCGTGGTCGAAACCCAGCAGGTGTAAAATCGTCGCCTGCAGGTCGTGCACGTGCACGGAATTCGTCGCGACGTGGAATCCCAAGTCATCAGTGGTTCCATAGGTGATCCCCGGCTTGATGCCGCCTCCGGCCATCCACATCGTGAACGCCTGGGGATGATGGTCGCGGCCCAGGCTGCGGCCCAGTGCGCGATTGCTCTCGACCATCGGCGTCCGCCCGAACTCGCCGCCCCAGATCACCAGCGTGTCGTCGAGCAGCCCGCGCCGTTTGAGGTCCTTGACGAGCGCGGCCGAGGCCTGATCGGTCGCGGCGCAGTTCGTCTTGTGATTTCCGGTCAGGTCGCTGTGGGCGTCCCATCCTTCGTGATAGATGTTCACAAATCGCACGCCCCGCTCGATCAGCCGCCGGGCGAGCAAGCAGCCGCGGGCAAACGATGGCGTATTCGGGTCGGCTCCGTACAAAGCGAGAGTCTCCTTGCCTTCGCTGCGCAAGTCCATCACCTCCGGCGCGGAAGTTTGCAAGCGGAACGCCATCTCGTACGCAGCGATTCTCGTGGCGATCTCCGGGTCACCGACCGCTTGAAGCTGTCGCCGATTGAGTGCGCCCACCAGATCAAGCGAATCGCGCTCGAGCCGCGCATCCACGCCCGGTGGACTCGAGATATTGAGGATCGGATCGCCCTGGTTTCGCAGCCGAACGCCGGTGTAAAGCGTCGGCAGAAACCCGCTCGACCAGTTGGCCGCCCCGCCGCTGATGCCGCTCCCCGTCGACATCACCACGAATGCCGGCAAGTTTTGCGACTCGCAGCCCAGCCCATACAGCACCCAGCTCCCCAGGCTGGGCCGCCCCGGCTGCGAAAACCCCGTGTTCAAGAAAATCTGTGCCGGCGCGTGATTGAACTGATCAGTGTGTGTCGATTTCACGATGCAGATGTCATCGACGACCGATGCCAGGTGGGGCAGCATTTCGGAAAGCGACGCGCCGCATTGCCCGTGCTGCGCAAACTTGAACCGTGGCCCGAGCACGGCCGCATCCGGCCGGATGAACGCATATCGCTGGCCCCCGATCACCGACGGCGGCAGCGGCTGGCCCTCAAGCTTGGCCAGATCGGGCTTATAGTCGAACAAGTCAAGCTGGCTGGGCGCGCCCGCCATGAATAGATGAATGACACGCTTTGCCCTGGGTGCAAAATGCGGCTTGCGCGGCGCGAGAGGATTCTCCGGCTCACCGCCCGCAGCAAGCGCACCAGCTCGCAGCGATTCGCCAAGCAGTGCCCCCAGCGCAATCTTGCCCACGCCTACGCCGCACTCCCCAAAGAAGTAGCGGCGCGTGACCCCCAAAGAATCGTTCATAACGTGTTTCAAGGCGACTTATCCCTTCGTAACAGCCTCATCGAGATTGAGAATCGCCCGCGCTAACAACGTCCAGGCCGCTCGCTCGACCGCGTCCGTGCCACCACTGCCGGCAATCTTGCCCGCATCCAGCTCCTTGCGCTCGAGCCGCCCCCGCTGATTCTCAAGAAAATGCATGAGCACCGATAATTCATCACGCTCCGGCCCGCGCGAAAGGCACAGCCGGTACAGCCGTCCAATCCTGGCCTCGATTGTCCCCTGTGCCTGCGCCAGGAGAGCTCCCAGTGCCTGGCTACCTTCGACAAAGGCGGGATCATTGAGCAGCGTGAGGGCCTGAAGCGGCGAATTCGACATCTCGCGACGCGCCACGCACACCTCGCCGCTGGGCCCGTCGAACGTCACGGTCATCGCAAATGGCGCCGTTCGCTTCGTAAAGGTATAAAGGCCCCGCCGATAGCGGTTGCCCCCCGGGCTTGGCTTCCAGTCGAGCCCGCCATAGGCACCCTCGCTCGAAACGCCCGGCGGCTGCGGCGGAAACACACTCGGGCCGCCGATCCGCTCGCACAAGAGCCCGCTCGCCTTGAGCACCGAGTCCCTGATCATCTCCGCCTCCACTCGCACTCGCGGACCGCGCGCCAGCAGCCGGTTCTCCGGGTCCTTCGCCAGCAGCTCGGGCGAGACTCGCGAGGCTTGCCGGTAGGTCGCGCTCGTCACGATCGCTCGATGCATCGCCTTCATCGACCATCCGTGCTCGACCAGGGAAATCGCCAGGTAGTCGAGCAGCTCCGGATGCGACGGCCGCTCGCCGGAATAGCCGAAATCCTCGACGGTGCGCACGATCCCCCTGCCGAAAAACGCCGCCCATTGATAGTTCATCACCACCCGCCCCGTGAGCGGGTTCGATCCCGAAACCAGCCAGCGCGCCAGCCCTAGCCGGTTGTGCGGCAGATCGGTGGGCATGGCCGGCAGCATCGAGAACACCGCGGGCTCGATGCGCTCGCCGGGCTGCAAGAACTCGCCCCGGTTATGAATGAATGTCGGCCGAGGGTTCTCCGCCGGCCGCTCGGCCATCACCAGCGTGATCGGGTCCTCGGGAATTTCACTGGCGACCTTGGCGATCGCCTCGCGTGCCTTGGCCAGCTCGGGCGCGACACTCAAGAAAAACGTCCGCAGCCGCTCCACGTCTTCGGGCTTGCGCAGTCGATCCTCCGTCAGCAAGATCGGCTCGAGTGCGAACGGGACGTCCCGCGCCGCGACGGGCTTCTCGTCCGCCGTCGCCGAGATCCGGAATCGCCCCAGTGAGGCCGCATAATAGCGCTCGAAGATCATCTCCACGGTGAGCGAGCCCGTGCTCGCGATGGGCGCCGCGACGCGGAACACCGCCGAGTTCTCGCGCCCTTGCCCGCCGGCGATCGACCACCCGGTTTGCGGGTCGCCGTCGAATGCGGCACCGGCGCTTCCCCGCGCATTCGGATCACTCGCGGTCGCGTCTTTGAACGGAATCGGCTTCCCGTCGGCCGAAGGTCGTATCTCGCTCAAGAAGAAATCACCAAAGGCCCCCTCGTAATAAACTCGCCCCGGCCCACCGCTTGGCAGCCGCTCGTCCGGCAGCGCCTCGAGGCGGATCGCCGTGATCCCGCGTCCCTTGAGCAGCCCGGCATCGAGCTCCACCGTATACACATCGCGCTTGCTCTGATCGCCGCTGGCAAACACCGAGCCGTCGGCCTCGATCGACAGCCGCGCCAGGTTTGCGGTCGCCTTCGTGGGCTTGAGCGTCACCCAGCGGCCAGTCTGGGCCTCGGCCGTTCGAAGCCACTCGCGAAATCGCCGTTCCAGGTTCGCCCGGCGGCGCTGGGCCTCACTCGGCGCATTGCCCGGCTGGGCCTTGCTGTCCTTGCCCTCGACTTTGTCATCGACCGGGAATTGATTGGGCAAGCCGGCCTTCATTGCGGCGACGCGGGCTTCGATCGCGCGCCGGCGCTCGGCATTTCTCGGCGAGGGCACCCGCATCTTGGGCTCATCGGCGTTGTTGAGCAGCGCCATGAACTGGTAATACTCGCGATGCGGAATCGGGTCGAACTTGTGTGTGTGGCACTCGAGCGCACCCGACCGTCAGCCCCAGCCACACGGTCCCTGTCGTGGCGACCCGGTCGGTCATGGCGTAGAACCGGAATTCCAGCGGATCGATGCCTCCTTCTTCATTGAGCATCGTGTTGCGATGAAACCCTGTCGCCACTCGCTGGGAAACCCGGGCACCCGGCAGCATGTCGCCCGCGAGCTGCTCGATCGTGAATTCGTCGAATGGCAGATCGGCACTCATCGCCTTGATGATCCAGTCGCGGTAAGGCCAGATTGATCGCGGGCGATCTTTTTCATATCCATTGGTGTCGGCATATCGCGCCAGATCGAGCCATCGTCTCGCCCAGCGCTCGCCGTAATGGGGCGAAGCAAGCAGCCGGTCGACCTGCCTTTCGTAAGCGTCGGGAGCCTGGTCGGCCAGGAACGCGTCGACCTCTTCCGGCGCCGGTGGCAGTCCCACCAGGTCGAGCGACACGCGTCGCAACAGCGTCGCGCGCCCGGCCTCGGCAGACGGCTTCAATCCTTCGCGTTCGAGACGGGCCAGAACAAATGCGTCGATCGGGTTGCGCACCCACCTCGGCTCGCGCACCTTGGGCACACCAGGCTTGACCAGCTTCCGGAACGACCAGTGGACGTCGTACTTGGCCCCCTGGGCGACCCATTCTTTGAGAGTCTGCCGTTCTTTCTCCGAGAGTGTCGAATTCGCCGCGCGCGGCGGCATCCGCTCGTCGGCGTCCTGGCTGAAGACGCGCCGCACCAGCTCGCTTTCCTCGGGATTTCCCGGCACGATCGGCCGCTCGCCCGAGCTCGCCGGTTTCTTCGCCGCTTCTTCCTGGTCCAGCCGCAGCTTGGCCTTCCGCCCTTTCTCGTCCGGCCCGTGGCATTTGAAGCAGTGGCGAGCCAGGATCGGCCGCACCTGATCGTTGAAATCCACGGTGCGAAGGGCAGGGGGCTTGCTGTCCTGCCCTGGGGCGTACGCTGTAAGCCCAAGCAGTCCGAGCCACGAACCCAGCAAGAACGGGAACCAAGCACGAGTATGATTCACGGAATTCGCCTGCAAGCGGTGGGATCGTAAGGTGGGAAGCAGCCCGGGACCGCAGGTCAACCGCGGCCCGAGGCTAACGATGAATTATACAAAAACGCGCACCGTATTACACGCGAGTTCGCTCACGGCCCGCGCACATCCTGCGGCACCATCGGTTCGCCCGCGCCAGGCCCAGCCACCCCGCCGCCAGTCACGCCCGCGTTCAGCACTGCCTTCCGCTCCCGCGCGGCAGCCTCCTGCCGCCGCGCAATTGCATGAACTTCTGCCACATCCTCTGCTTCGACGCCTCGCGTTCCCTTTGCGCGTTTCGAAACGGGAGCTGGCGGACTCTTCAAAGCCCCGATTGCATCCGGCTCCGCACCGCCCGCGGGAATTGGGTCCGTTTGCAACTTTGGCTTCGTTTGCAAGTTGTCAAGTCCCGAAAAAACATGGGAATTCGTCGGAACCGCAATGGATTATTCATGTGGTGCTATGCACACGTCATCACAGCAATTGGCTTCGTTCGGCGCTTTTTCGCTGGTTTGACTTGCTCCGCTCACCTCCGCACACTCTTCCGCCGGCCCTGAATCAACCGCTTCCTCCCGCGCCTCCCGGGTGACCGGGGCAGCACAACCCGCGTTCAGCCCCGGCTCGCAATGCCCGGCTTCCTCACAATCCGCTGTTCCCGCTTCACAATTCGCCACTTCGTCCGTCAGGGCATCCGCAGGCTCGACCGCGCTCTCCCCCGGATCAAGCGCAGGTGCAGGCTCGCTGCTCCACGACGTTCCCGGCTTCTTGGGATCAAACGGCCGGGTGCCATAAAATGGAAACGGCACTCCTCGCGGATCGAAAAACAGCCGGTTGCCCGTGTCGTGCACCCTTTCGATCTCGGCGTACTCAGCCGTGTCGACGTGGTTCTGCGCGCATTCCAGGTACGCACTCTTCGCGCGCTCCATTTCGGACGCCACGAAGACGTTGGCATGCACCAGAAACTCCTCGGTGTCGGTCTCAGGCGCATAAGTCGCGGCCCAGCGAATGTGTCGCGATTCAAACGCGATGCTTTCCTCCCCTCCCAGTTTCTCCCGCTCCGAGCGCATCCCGTGCCTCCGAGCGTTCATCGCCGACTTCGCACGCCCCGCCGGAGTGACGGGCCCTGTCGAGCGGACCTGGCAGTCACCGGCCAGCAGCCTTCGCAAGCTCTTGCCGCGTGCCACGGGCCGCGGCCAGACGATCCCATAATGCGCACACACCCGCAGCAGCCAGCAAGGCGTTGCCGCTTTGAATAGGAAGCTGGTAGCGGTCCCATGCCATGGGAAGGTAGAGCGTCACGATCAGCCACGCACTCGCTGCCCAGACGACGGCGACCAGCGCAGCCGGCGGCGCGGCTTTGGCGAGCTGCAAGCGGCCCAACCGCACCGACTCGTACAGCCCGAAGCACACGATCGACAGCCAGAGGACGCACCCCCAATCCTGACGAACGTCATAGCGCTTGGGCCGATTGGGGTCCCAGGGCCTTGAGTTGTCGGCCGCCCGCGACCCAAACAGTCCAAACCGGCCAAAGCCCTGCACCAGGATCACCTTGGTCTTCTCTCCTACGTTGTGCAAAGCGTCCTCGGGGAATGTCACCTTCTCGTACTTTGCCGTATCGAGCCGGACCCTCACTTGATAGCAAAACCGCTCCCAAACGTTTTTGCGCGGAGCGACGCGGCAACCGAACTCAGCCCGCGCTCAGCCGGTTTCGCAGTCATGTACGGGTTAAACGCGACGGCCACCGCCAGCGCCACCGCCACCGTCACGATCGTCGCGCCGGTGACCGCCAACCTGCCGCGATGGAAAGTCTCCGTAGCAGCCACGTGAGCCCGCTGCACGCCACGACGATGCCGAGGCCGAGGAAGCCATTGAACTTGCATAAAAGCGACATGCCGGCCAGGGTCCCCGCAAACCAGGGCAGGACAATGGCCGCGACGATGGAACCCTTCGAGCAGATTCGCACCCACATGAAAAGCCAGACCGCCAGCGACGACAGCATGAAGGCTTCGTAGGGCACGTCCGACATCGCCCGATGGGCGTGAAGGCCATAGAGCGGGTTGATCATGAGCAAACAGGCAGCGATCATCCCCAGGCGCGCATCCTTGACCATCGCACCGGTGGCAAAGAGAGCCAGACAGCCCAGCGCGCCCAGCGGGATCACGGCAAGCCGCGGCCACCAGCGTCTCCGGGCCTCCCCACTCCCGCGAACCGCTCTTGCGCATCGATGGAAAATACCAGGTCCGGGCGTCCACCGGCCTCGGCATCGGTAAGCCGGCGAAGCGAAATGCCAGCCCGATCAAGTATTTGGGGAGGGGTTGACGATCAAACGCCTCGGGCTCGAGCCAGAGCTTGTCGTTGAACTGCCGTCCGAAGAACAAATCCGCGTAATAGCTCTGGGTAATGTCCGCGTATTCATCATCAAAAAAACGTGCGCGTAGTCCCGATGCGAAGACGAGCACTGCGGCGCCGAAGATCAGGGCGGCGCTCACGATCGCCTTTTTGTCGAAACGGGTTGACTTTGCCGGACGGGCGTGCGTTAGGGGCGGCGTCATCCCGATGTCCTGGAGAAGGGCTGAGCGGTTTAGCGGCTGCATGAGATAAACGCAAAGACCCATTTTAGAAACCTCCCGGTTTCTTCGGCAACGGCTGGAGTGTGCGTGGCCAAGATAATCGACGTGAAATCCGCGATTCCTGAGCAACATCAATGGGGTATTCAACCCGGGCGGCATGGTTTTCCACGTCTTGAATCGAGGCGTGGCGCGCATGCAGTTGTTCGACAAGCCCACGGATTACGAGGCGTTTGAGCGGGAAGGGGGGACACACACCATGCCGGCGGGCAAGTTTCACAAGTGAGTCGCTGGCGTTGACCTCCGTGTGCGGCGGTCAGAATCCACTTTCCCGGGGATTGCTGGGACCGATCATCGAAATGGAGTCGGTTCCGATCAACAAGACGGCAGCGCCGTAGATGGCGTGAGCGAGCCAACGTGATCGGCGCGTACGCCAGCATCGCTCGGCACTCTCTGAAAGGCGCGGAGGTGCACCCCACCCATGATGTGGCGTGCCGCAGCTTGGCGTGGTGGACGGGCGGGCCAGCGGTCTCGCGCGAGGTCGCCGCGCTCTGGGCAGTCGGCTCTGTTTGTGAGTAACGTGGACGGTGCGCACGGGAGCTGTAACTCCCATGGGAAAGCTCGGGGAGAATGTTGATCGCATACTCCTCGGGCGATTTAAAAACGAGCTCTGGGACACGACCGAGTCCGGTTGGACAACGATGGGGAGAACATCATGAGACTTCTCGTGGTCATGCTCTGTTGCTTCGTCGTTCCGCCGATCGATCGGGCCGATCCCACCGAGGATGCTGTGATCAAGGCGATCGAACAGCTCCACGGACGGGTCGAACAGAATGGTAAAGTCGTTGATCTGTCGTACACGCAGGCGACAGACGCTGAACTCAAGGCGCTCGCCGCACTCAAAAACCTCACCACGCTCAATCTCTCTGAGACCAAGGTGACGAATGCCGGCTTGAAGGAACTGGCGGCACTCAAAAACCTCACCACTCTCAATCTCTCTGAGACGAAGGTGACGAATGCCGGCATGAAGGAACTGGCGGCGCTCAAAAAGCTCACCACTCTCTACCTCCGTGGGACCGGTCCGCACTTCTTGGGCGCTGCGGATACCGAGCAAAAGGTGAGGTTGCCCGGAGGTGGAAATCATGCGTTTACTGGCCCTGGTGCACATTACGCTAAAGCCATGACCGATGCTCTCAAGGCCCAGAAGATTGACTCCAAGCTCCACTTCTACGAGTTCGCAACCGGATCTACGTATGAGTACACATTTCCTGACGGAGTAAAACGCGATGTAGAAAATGTAAACGCAGAGCATCACGTCATTGTTGAAGTCGAAGTCCAGAGTGGTGACAAGGTAGAAACCCTTCACCTTGATGCCGGTATCAGCGTCTGCGGTGCCATGCAAAATGGAAATATCGGTGACGGCAAGACTGGAGTCATTGCCCCTGCAAATCAGGATCTCAGGGATAAACACGACAAACGCAAAAGAATTCTGAGGGAGTTTGACCCATCCAAGGCAGCCTGGAAGCCGTTGCTGAATGACGCCGGGGTCAGGGAACTAGCGGCCCTCAAGAGCCTTACCACCCTTGACCTCTCTCTGAACAACGTGACCGCCGCTGGGTTGAAGGAGCTGGCGGCCCTCGAGAACCTCAGCACTCTCAATCTCTCTCGCACAAATGTGGCGGATGCTGACCTTGAGGCGCTGGCGGCCCTCAAGAACCTCAGTACTCTCGATCTCTCCTGGACGAATGTGACGGACGCTGGCTTGAAGGAGCTGGTGGCCCTCAAGAACCTCGCCACCGTCGATCTCTCCGCCACAAATGTGACGGGTGCCGGAATGAAGGAACTGGCCGTTCTCAAGAACCTCACCACGCTCTACCTCCGTGGGCCCGGTGGCGCACATGGTCGTTCCTCCGGCACGCGGCCGGGAGCCGTCGCTGAATGACGCCGGGGCGAAGGGACTGGCGGCCCTCGAGAGCCTTACCACCCTTGACCTTTCTCTCAACAACGTGACAGCCGCTATCTTGAAGGAGCTAGCGGCCCTCAAGAACGTCATCGCCCTCAACCTCTCCGGGACGACGGTCACCGACGCTGAGATGACGGAACTGGCGGCCATGCGGAACCTTCGCATCCTCTACCTTTTTGGTAGCACGAATCTTACGGATGACGGAGTCAAGCAACTTGCGGCCCTCAAGAACCTCACGATCCTGGATCTCACCGTGATCGAGGTTTCGGATACCGCCTTGATGGAACTTTCGGCAGTCCCTGGGTTGGCGCACCTTTGCGTGGCGGGCACTCACGTTTCGGACGCCGGCTTGAAGGAGTTTAAACAGAGAAATCCCAAGTGCGACCTGTCCGTTCCCTCGTGGTCTGAAGCAACAAAGCGATGATGGTTTTCGAGTTGTCCCGTCCGTGGGGCGTTTCCGGCAGTGCCGTCCCGGCACGCAGCCGCGCAACCTCCGTCAAATGTCGTTGACCCGCCGCGCTTCCGAACGTACGCTGGAGCATGCGGTCAGAAACATCGGTCGAGGCGGAGTAACCCGGATGACGCCCGTTGCCGTTTTTCGCCGAAGCTTCCCGACACCCGTTTTGATCTTCCGATGGATCACGAAGACCCGCCGGCGTGTGTACAGCATTCTCGTGGTCCTGCTCGGGATCCTCGCGGCCCCTCCGCTCTGGTGGGAAGCACAACTGATCGGCCTGCCCGACGTCGGCGACCCGTTCGATGTCGCGGCGTTCCGCTCGCGCACGATCCCGGACGACCGAAACGCGTTCGTGCTCTACAACCAGGCCGCCGCGCAGGTGAAGCCTATTCTGGGGTACTTCAAGCGACCAAAGACCAGCGACGAGCTGTTTGCTCGCTGGTCGAAGGCTGACGAGGATATCCGCCGTCTGCTCGCGGAGAACCGCGAGGCACTGGTCATCTTCCGCCAGGGCACCGAGCGGCCCGATGCACTCGAACCGGCCATCGGGACTGGTCAAGACAGCTACGAAACGCTTCCGGCTGGTTTCTCCTTCCGCCTGATGGTCTTGCTCGAGGCCTCGAGGCTGGAGGACGACCAGGGCGACATGGCCGGAGCGTGGGGCTGGTACCGCGCCATGGTCCGCACCATCCACCACGCCGGTATGCGTGGCTCGGCTCAGAGGCGGAGCAGCGTCGAGCTCTGGTACCGACGACTCCGCGAGCGCCTGGCGACGTGGGCCGCCGATCCGAGAACATCGCCCGCGCTGCTCCGCACGGCTCTCGCCGACGTGGTCGCATGCGAGGCACTCTCTCCATCGGTACAAGATGCGCTCAAAGCCAGCTATTTGAATGTGAGCCGGCTGCTCGACAGCCCGAAAAACCCGGGAAGGAAGGCGCCCTTGAAGAAGTTCCGCCAGCTCTGGAATCCCAGAGACCCGCTCTTGGCAGGGGAGATCCAGCCGCTCTGGGATGCCTGGCGATTCTGGCGCCGCGAGCCCGACGCAGCCACCGGGTGATCCGCCTGTTGACCGCCAACTGGCTGGCCTATCTCGACCTGCCGCCTGGGAATCGCCCAATGCGCGATCCCAAGGTCGTGGAGTTTGACGTCTACCTCCTCGGGCCTCAGTCACCGGCCAAGGCACGTGCCCTGTCACTCGAATCCTTGGATCGCTGGTATGATAGCGCCCACGATGCCCAGCAAGTGCTCGGCGACCTGGACTCAACATCAGTCCAGACCCTGGAGCGCGCCAACCACGCGGCGATTCTCCTGCTCCTGGCGACCGAGCTCTACCGCCGCGACCACCACGGAGCCAATCCACCGGCACCCGAGGCGCTGGTCGGTTCCTACCTCGAGCGGCTGCCCGACGAATAAAACCCTCGCTCCAAACGACGTTTCACGACTTCGGGAGAGCGAGGCTCCTGCCGAGCAGGGAATGACTCAGATTGTGTTGTCGGCCGGGTCGATCCACCAGGGAAATCAGGGTGGCGGGGAGGGAATGACTCGATGCGCGGCCCGCAGTTTACGCTCCGTCAAATCTTGGTCGCGATTGCCGTGATCGGCGTCCTGCTTGCAATTCTCGTCCGGGATCCGATGACTTTGGTATTCCTGGCGACTACGTCGATACCCGTCGCCATTGGGTTCATGAGTGCCATGGTGGTCCGCCGCCGCGTCGAGAAATTCAGCGGGTATTCGATGAAGAGTCCACGGATTCTTCTGATTCTGATCCTGGCAGGAATCGGCGTCGGCGCCCTTGCCTTCACAATCGTGGACTCTGGCGTTGTCCAGTTCAAGTTTTACTGGCTGCACTTAGCCCTGATCTTTTCGCTCCCCACTCTACTGGGATTTGTGATCTACCAGGTTTCCCAGGGATCCCTTCGGTTTCGTCTCACGGCCGAAATCCTCACGCTTTTCGCCCTGCTGGCTCTGACTGGATGGACTTGGCGGCCTCCGCATCTGCTACGCGCGGCCGAGCATGCCGATTCATTAGCTGCCGAGGTCTCGGCTTGGGCTGAGAGTGCGAACACCCCAAAGAAACGCGACTCGCTTCGACGCGAGAGCGAGTGGTTCCGCCGTCGAGCATCATCGTTGCGACGTCAGGCGTTTTGGTATGGGCTGACTCACGGGTCGCATGGAGATTCTGGATACCACCATATTTATGACACGGAGGATCTGGTCCATGAATTAGGGATCCTCGAAGCGATGCACGCCCACGAAATGTGCGCAAGCGAAGAAAAGGAAGGACAAGACAGGCCGTACGGACCATGAGTGTGGCAGGGCAGACGCTCTCGGAAGCTCTGCCCTGTCACCAATCGAGCGACCCACCTCAGAATGCCATAGCCAACGAGCGCCGTGCGCAGGCGCGCGACCTCGGCCTGGCGCACCTCGCCCGGTTCGTCTGAGCGATAGTCAGCCAGCTCGTCTCGAAGTTCTGAAAGTCCTGGCCACGATCCGAGGCGTCGCCGTAGAGTCCGCCATTGCGGACCTTTCTGATATTGTCCGCTCGGAAGTGTTGGATCCTCGACTTTCCATCCGCGTCCTCAATCAGCCGGCCACCGCTTGGTTTCCCGGCGGTGCGCAGCGGGATACAATACCCTGGCTGGACTGCCTGCTCGAAGCCGGCGCGATTCTGTCGATGCGTTCGCAGTAAATGTTGAGGACGCGCCATCCGTGAACACTCCAAGAATTCGACTCCTGGCATCCGCGAGCAATACAATCGGCGATCTGTTCACGCGTCTCCAGAAACATCTTTTTCACGCTCTTGGTTATGAACACATCCAGTGCGATGTCCATAAACCCGGACGGGAATTGGACATCCTGGGAAAGCACCGTACTGAAAGGCGCCGGCTCGTCGCAGAATGCAAGGCCCAATCAGGAAAAATCGGTGGCGACGACATTAATAAGTTCCGAGGTGCTGTCGAAGCGGAACGGCTTGAGTGCAGGCCTACACCGATCTCGTCTTACTTCGTATCGCTCGGCGGCTTCACGACATCAGCGATTGAGCAGGAGAAACGACTCGGGGACGAAGCGATCATTTTGCTCGACAGCGGAGACGTGATCGCAGAACTCCAAGCCTGTGGGGCAATCACCAGTTATTCGCAAGCCATCGAGCGGGCGGGCCGCTGCGCCGCCCATGCGGGAATCGATGACTCTACGCTCGACGGCGCCGAGTTGCTCGGCCACGAAATAGGCTATGTCTGGGCAATTTTCTATTCATGCGCCAAAGAACGGAAATACCTGGCGCTCGTCCACGCCGACGGCACCGCGCTGGCTGAAGCCGTCGCCCGCGACGTGATCATTGCCGACAAAGAGTGCAAGGGAGTTTTGCACGACCTGACTTATCTCGCGCCACCACAGCTCAGCCGAAGCAATGCCGTGCTCGCCGAAGCCTCGATTGAACAGTATCGTCGCTGGCTGGCTGCCGAGTGCGGCGAGATACAGCTCGATGGACTTCCGGCAGATAAGTTCCTGAGCCAGAAACGGATGGAGCTCGAGCGACTGTTTGTTCCGCTGAAAGTTGTGGCCGAGCCGCATCGCGAGTCGGTCGGCGAAGCCGATATTGAGCCGCAACAGCAGACGAGCGTACCGCTCGGGCCATTCCTGAGCCAGAATTCGCGTTGTTGCTTGCTCGGCAAGGCAGGAAGCGGAAAGAGCACGTTTCTGAAACGTCTCGGAGTCGCCTATGCCATCCCCGACAGGCGTTTCAAGACGGACGACCAGTTGCCCGAGGTGGAGTGGTTACCGTTATTCTTACGCTGTCGCGAACTCCGCGATCGGGCCCATCGCCCTCTTCTTGAGCTCTTGCAAGACCTGCCGTTGCACGCCGGGATGGACAGTGACGAATCGAGGTCATTCAAAACTGGCATTGACGATGCCCTGCGATCGGGCCGCGCACTACTGCTTGTTGACGGACTCGACGAGATCGCCGACGAAGGCGGCATGCGCGGCCTTTGCAGGTCATTTGCGTGTTTTCTTGACGAAGTTTCCAAAGGTCGCAATGGTTGTGACGTCGCGCGAAGCGGGGTTCCGTAACATTCGAGGAGTCATCGCATCCGTATGTAAGGAGGCTAATCTGGCCCCGTTCGACGAGGCCGATGTACGACGCCTCTGCGAAAGGTGGCACGTCGAGGTTGTCGGCAACTCGGCCAGAATTCGTGCCGAGGCGCACGAGCTCGCTAACGCGATCTGGCATGACACACGCATCCGCGTGCTCGTCGAAAATCCGTTGATGCTGACCACCCTCTTGGTTGTTAGACGATGCTCCGGCGGCGATCTGCCGACTCAGAGCGCCGAGTTGTACCGGGAAGCAGTTCGAGTGCTGATTCGAACCTGGAACACGTCGGGCTTTCCTCCGATGAATCTCGAGGAGGCTCTCCCCCTGTTGTCTTTCGTCGCGTGTAGCATGCTCCTCGAGGGCATTCAGCAGGTGGGACAACGCCGTCTTGTCCAGTTGCTGCGGAACGCGAAGTCCGAGTTAGACGCGGAACTTCACTTCTCCCCCATACGCCCCGAGGAGTTCATCGAGCGTATCGAGTCTCGAAGCAGTCTCTTGATGCAGACCGGGGATGAAACGATCGAAACCGAATCGCAGCCAGTTTTCGAGTTTCGCCATCTCTCGTTCCAGGAATTCCTCGCTGTGCGCGGTTTTGTTGAGGAGCAGTATCCCGGCCGGAACGACCATCAGAGTTTGACTCACATCCTCGAGCCGCATTTCGAAGACGAACATTCGCGCGAAGTCATTTCGCTGGTGGCTGTACTTGCCGGACGCAAGTCCGAGCCACTCATTAAAAGGCTCACTGACATTTGCGGACAGCGCCAAAGGAAGACCGCGGCTCCTTCACCGGGTGACGTCAACGACCCACGAGTAGCACTCCTTCGGCAGTGCCTGTACAACGAAGTGATGGTATCGCCGCGATCGATTCTTGAAGCCCTCAGGCAGATGGCACGGCATGGTGGTGAGCAACACCTGAAGGGTTCAGTCGTGAATCTGCGTCGCGGGAAGTTCGGTGATCTATTTCGAGAGGTGGCCGAGGATGCCTATTTGAAGCAAGAAGAGGGGTGGGAACAGTATCGCCCCTGCTTGAAGGATCTGGCTGTAGAGAGATTTTCTCCCGACAAATCTCCCCAGTTTAACGACAAGCTTGTCCAAACTCTCCTGCAGTCCTTGAAGTCGGAGGACCGCGCGGAAACCGTCTACGCGGCGGAACTAACCGGTCTGCTGGCGGAGCAGTCTTTTGTCGATGCCGACCTGTTACGTGTGTATGTGACGTCTTGGATCCAACCGTTATGCGACCTCCTCTGCGACTTGCTCTCACCGGAAGATCCCCCGGTCGCGTTTGCGGCGGCGGGCGCTTTGGCTTGGATTGAAGGTGGCAGGCTTTCGTCAACGCCTGCCGACTGCCGGGTTCCTGTTTCGCTGGTCCGGTTATGGAGATACGCGCATTCGACCGATCTGCGCAGGGCTGCCGCCTTGGCCTTTGCTGCGCAGCCGTTGCGACCGCGGGCCACGCCCGTGTGCGACGAATCTGAGGATTACGATGCCTGGCTTCTCGATGAAGTCGCCAGACAGCCAGAGGCTGCTTGCGTTCTCGGCTGGTACCTGCAAAGCCCATGGACCGACTGCGCAGCTCCGCGAGCGGCTGGAGAATCTTACGTCGCACCAGGTCTTTCATCGAACCAAGTCGGACCTCGCCGCCGAGCTTGGGTCGAACATCAGCGCCACTCCCGTTTATCTGCGTTACGCGGACCACTAGTGTGGTAGCCCCCGCTTTGATCAGTTCGCATTCACCTCAGAATCCCATTCTCAACGAGCGTCGCGCAAGGCGCACAACCTTGCCCCGGCACACCTCCGCCGATTGCTCGGGACGATAATCTTCCAGCTCCTCAAGAAGCTCCGGAAACCCCCTCAAGAGCGCCCCGTAGGCATCCAGCCTGATCCGATGCGTGTCACCGCCCAGCAGGGCGTCAGTTACGACCCAACTGCCCTCGCATCCGAGTCGACGGCTCTCGGCGCATGACGAGCAGGGGCCGTTCAAGCATCGCCCTCAAGGCCCATCCTTGCAGTGGCGCCCCGCACGCGAGTATATTGCCTGCACGCGGTGCATCCCCTGCGCGGCGATGCCCTCGCCGAAGTCGCCAAGCCGCCCGACGCTCGCCTGCAAATCCGCTCTGCGCCTCGCGGCGCCGCGGTGACCGGAGCCGCGTGGCAGTTCTACGACCCGGTTGCCCTGTTCGAAGCGATCGTGAGGAAGCCGCCCGATCATCCCGGGGCCGTCGTTGAGAGATTTGGCCTGAGCGACCTCCGCCGGCGCGTGTACTTCTACAATGTCTTGCTGGACGCGCTCGTGGCCCTGACCCTGATTCTTTTCTTGTGGTGGGGCCACACGCAACCAGCTAAAGCGGAGCTCCAGGCCGCCAAAGGCGCCCAGGGCGTCTTCAAGTTCGACGATGTTCTTTTCGCACAAAAGAATTACGCGCGTTGGCCCGCCCTGGAAAAACCCAAAGCGATGATCTTGGTGGCCGTTTCCGGAGGCGGTACCCGAGCCGCCCTCTACGGCGCTGCCGTGTTTCGAGGGCTCTTCGAGTTTCGAGCACTCAAGGACGTGCAGCTCCGGCGACGGCGATCATCAATCCCCGGATCGTGAATTGCACGCGAGGAAATCGCACGGCACTCTCCCGCACTCGTCGAGGGTGTCTTACGTCCGAATGCCATTTCCAGCGAGCAGCTCACGCAGCCGCACGAGCTTCGCCTGGCACTCGTCGGCCGATTCCTCGGGACGATACTCTGTCAGCTCTTCAGCCAGCTCGGGAAACCCTGTCAGAACAGCCGCGTAAGCATCCATCCGGGTCCGATGCGCGGCCGCACCCATGAGGTCGAGAAGAACCGGCAGAATTGGCTGAAGGTCCGCCCCGCGGTTCTTCATGATCAGGGCAGCGATCTGGTAGCACCCCGTGCGCCCGAAACGCGGGTTCGGGACGAAGAGGCCTTGCAACTCTTCGGTTGATCGCGAGCTCAGCGAGTTGACCCGCCAGGAGGCCCACATCATGAGAGGAAGGTTCACGGCGCATCGTCCGATGAACAACCCCGCGAGAGCACCAAACACCAGCCCGAGCGGCCCAAATCGGACCGCGCCCAGGATGGCGAACCCGCTCACACCCGCGGCAATCGACAGCCTTTCCAGCCACGGGAACCAGGGGATGATCATTCTTGGGCACCAAATCGACTGGCGTGCGTCTAATGACTATGGAAAGTTCAAACTAACGAGCCTCAGGCGATCTTGCGAGGGCGAAGGTCCTGGTGAGCCACTTCGCTCTACCAGAGCCCGAGGGTCTGGCTCACAGTCACTTCAAGAGGAAAGCGTTGCACTCGCCCACGCTTCGTTCCGTGCCGTTCTGGATAGCCGTCACCCTCGACGTCATACTCGCCATCGCGCTGATCAGCGTGTTTTTCGGCAAACGGACCTCGACCGACGGCCCAGCACCGCAGCCCACACCAGTTGCGAGGGCAACACCGGCGCCGGTCGAGCCCAAACCCGAGGTGGTGCAATCCGTCACGCGGGCGTCGGTCCAGCTCTGGTTCCGCATCGTGGACGAAACAGGAGCCCAGCCGATCGCCCTGGCCCACGTCGTGCTTGACAACGGGAATCTCGCCCCCGAGCTGGGAGACGATTCCGACGCCGTCACCTGGCCTGACGGCCGAGCGATCATCACGCACACGTTCTTCGCCTGGGCGGAGCGGCGCGGCGACCAGACGTCCCAGCACCAATTCGTCCTGCAGGGACCTTGGATCCACGTCACGGCCGAGGGATATGAGCCCCGGAAAGTGCCCCTTTCCGAAGTATTGAGAGACGATCAAGTTGTCATGGGTCCATCCCACGAGTCAACCGTAACCCTGCGGCGCAGACGAGCCGATGAGCTTGACCTCGCGGACATAGCAGCGGATTACAGGTCCCCGTTGGGTTTCGTTAGTGAGCTTCTCGAGGTCACTCGGCTGGGCCGGTATCATTACAAGTGGCAGAGTGACGCGCGCCGCGACGCGCCGCACGACGAAGATCGCTATGAGAGCCAGGGGCGATGTTCAATGGTCAACGGCGTCTTGCGGCTCATCCCCGAGGGGCCGTTCTCGTCGGACCTGCGGGGCTTGATGAAAAATGACTTTGTGCCGGTGCGCTGGGGCGATCATCGGTTCGTGATCGCTGAGAAGGATCGTGCGGGCTTTGTGAATCCTTTGGCTCCCCCGCTCTTGGCCGAGGGGGAACCGCCACGCTCGCACGTCAATGTGAATGCCATCAACGGGCGCCGACAGTTGGCGCACACTGCCGTGCGCGAGACGATACAGGAACGCGATAAACGAAGTCGAGCTGCACCGTTCCGGACGGGGAACGCCGCCGTGAGACTTCCGTTCTATTCTGGATCAGCCTTCGGCGACCCGATCTCACCAAAAGCGATGGATTGACCGCCAGGTCCCCGGGCCTGCCAGTCAGCGAACAGGAGATCGCCATGCTCAAACGCCCTGTCGAACTCGCGTCCCTGATCAGCCCGACTTTGGGCGCAACGTTGCTTGCGGCCGCTCTCATTCAAGTACCCCGCACTCTCGGTGGCGGCGCGAGCCCTGGCGCCGAGCAGCCAGAGCGACCGCGTCACGTCGTGAATAATGTGATGCTCGACCGAAACGTGCGGCCGTGGTGCCTCGACATTTCACCGGGCGGCGGAACGCTCGCCGTTGCTTGCACCGACCGCCTCGTGTACTTGCTCCGCCCGTTCTCAGGCGAGAAACGACTCACTCTGACCGGCGACCAGCTTGGGTCCATTCGCGGTCTCGCCTTCATGCCCGACGGCAAGACGATCGCGGGCATCAGCGACGATCAGCAGTTGCGGCTCTGGGACACGGATTCGGGGAAGCTGTTGCGAACGTATCCGGCTCTCCGCGACAAGGCAGGCGCCGGCCTACCGCCGCACGTGCCCACGGCCCTCGCGGTCTCACCCGACGGTGGGCTGATCGCGGTTGGCGGTGCTGGGGCCACGGGCAGATCAGCCATCGTTCGCCTCGACGAAAGCTCCTTCCTCGAAATCCGGGTTTTCGACGCAAAGGCAGGTGATCTCAAGTGGTCCCATATCGTGAGCCCCGGATTCTTGAACCGACTTACTTTTTCGCCCGACGGCAAGACCCTGGCCGGCGACACGTCCGCTGACGTCAGGCTATGGGACGCGAAGACGGGCAAGCGGACGCAGGTCTTGAATCCCGTCTTCAAGTCGCCCGTCGTGGGAATCCGGGATGTCGCGTTCTCGCCCGACAATCGGCTCGTGGCGGGCTACGGGACGGCTCTCGTCGATGGAAAGATCACAGACTGCTTGACAATCTGGAGACTGCCCTCCGGTGAAATCCTGCATTCGATTGAAGCCGGCGACGCCAGTAGTGCCAAAGCCTCGGGAACGCTCGCGTTCTCCCTCGACGGCAAGTCACTGGCGACCGCCGGGATCGGGATTGCCAGTCCGCCGATTCCGATCCGCGGCAGGAATCTCATTGCCGGCCCGAGGACAGTCAACCACGTCAAGCTCTGGGAGGTCACGACTGGCTCCGTCAAATGGACGTCGCCGGCTGGTGATCTCGGCTATGTGACTTCGCTGGTGTTCTCGCCGGATGGTCTGTCGGTATACTGTTGCGACTCGTCCGCCGTCAGCCGCATCGACGTGCGCACCGGCCAGACGCGAAGGGACCTGATAACTATCGCGGGCGATCCCGAGGAGTAACTCCATCAGCGCTGGGGCTAAGGAAGGACATACAATGCGCCGCTGGGTTTCAATGGTATGCCTCACGACATCGATGGCCGCCCTGATCGGCTGCTCGGGAGCGCCAAGCACCTCGACATCGACGTCGAGATCAGGCGCCGTCGTCCTCGCCGAGCTGGAATCCCTTCCCGTGGGGTTGGAGGTCATCCACTCGCCGAATCCGGTGCGCGAACCCATCGGTCCCAACGACGACGGTTGGCTCTACCAATGGACCTTCCGAACGGAGGTCCGCGCCATCGACCGCCCGCTAACCATCGTTTACTTCGGGGCCTGCGCCTGGGATGGAAAGGAATGGATCTTACCCTCCGACAGGGCCCGCTATGACGCGGGCGTCACGCGTCAAAAAGACTTCATCGAGTGGTACACCTGCCCGGGTGCCCGGATCGCGCCGGGAGAACCAGCCGTCGATTCCGAGAACTGGGCCGGGAGCCACACCCGGAGTTCGTTCCGACAAAAATGGTTCTTCGTTGGTGAGGATGACCGGAAAAATCGCTACAAGGGAGAGGCGGCTGTTGAGCTGCTTGACAGCGACTAGCAGGTCGCGCTTTTAGCCTGACTCCGACGGCGAACATTGATCGGTTTGGCGAACCTCCCGCCCCGGCCGGCTCAACATTCCACGGTGAGTCCCCGCTCGTTCGCCCATAGCCCCATGATTTCGCGATCCTTGGATTTTGCCTCTTGGTTACAACACCGGCGCGCCTCCACGACCGCGCCTTTGGCGACATCCACATCGATCGTCAAGACACGCCGCTGGCCGTCCTGGTCTTCGATGGTCATCGACCAGATCGATGCAGCGCCCTTGAAACAAAGGGGCGCGTAAATGTCGACACAATGATGCATCGCGCGAGCTTCAGCGCGCAGCTCCGCGCTCGTGAGCAGCTCGCGAATCGTCCACACACGCACTCCCTTGCCGGCTACTGCAACAAGTGGTGGGCCATCTTCTTCGTGTAGGGCAGGGGAAGCTCCAGTTTGCGAATGCTCTTTCCCGATCCGATGTCAATGAACCAGCGTTGTTGTCGCCGGCCGATGGCGCCCTGTCCCTTGAGCCACGCCGAAGTCATGAAGGCCGGCACTGGAAAAGCCGCGAGCAGATGACGCGCGAGCGAGCCGAACTGCGGTCGCGGGTTATTCGCCTCAGGGTTCCATGTCTCGACTGGCCGGATCCATTCTTCGTAACAGGTTGCGAGCGACAGCAGGCCGTCAACGACCTGACCGTAGCGCTCACACTCGACGCGTCCACCGACTCGTGCGGGACGCAAGAGCTCAAAGCGTCGCGCCTGCCGTAGCAATCGATCGAACGCGGCACGCGTCGCGAAATGGTTACCCGCGACTGTATCGAGCGCATTGCGAACCGCCCGGTCGATCGTGGCGCCGGCGAAGTGCTTGGCGCAGAGATGGTCAACATGGGATCAGCCTCGGAGAACGTGCGGATGCAGCCGTACGGGAAGCGTTTGCGCGTCCCGCTTACGGCGGCGAGAGCCGTTCCAGACCGATCCCCGCTCTTCAGCTAAACAGCGCGGCGCTGAGATTCAGATATTGGGTATGCGTTGTGCCGCGAACCTGAAACATCGGTAAGCCTCGAGAACGCCTTGCAAGATTCCGGGAGGGCGAATCTCCCGGCGATGAACGCCGAATTAGAGAGCCTCTCCGTCGAAAAGGTTCGCTGACAACGAACCCGCTTCGCTCGCCACCCATTTCCCCGATCCCGCAGGGCTGTCATTGCCATCGCCGCGGGGCGCGCGCGATAATCAAGCTCATATCCGGACCGGCTCGGAAGCAATGCCTCTGTTTCTCTTCGGAGGCCCTTCATGGACGGCGACAGCCTGCTCAGACAGTTCACCATCCCTCATCCGTGTGCGATGAATTGGGACAAAATGGATGGGGACGCTCGCTCGCGCGACTGCGCCGCCTGCGGCAAGCACGTGCGCGACTTCACGGCGATCACTCCGGAAGAGGCTGCCGGCTTGATTCGCTATGAGGATGACGAGCTCTGCGGCCGGCTTTATGCCCGGGCGAACGGCACGTTGTCCACGTCGGCCCACGACACGCTTGCATCATCGCGACCGACGCCGTTGCAATTCACCATCCGCTCGATCATGGCGGTCATTGCCGGTGCGGCAGCGATGATGGGCGTCGTGCGTCTATTCGCCGACAACGCATCTCGGCCCGCTCCGCCAGCGCCAACTCCGCGGCTGAATACACTGATCATGGGCAAGATGGTTCCCCGATCCTCGATCGAGCGAAAGCCCACTCAGGGGCCGTCGAAGGCCGCTCCCAGCCCGCCAGCGAGTTGTGCAGAGTCGGACGGCGCCTCGTAAGGGCGGCCCACTGTCGCCTTCGTCCACTCAGCCCTGCGGTCTTCTACGCTGCGGCTTCTTCGGGGCTTTGCCCGTTTGGTTCTAGCCGCGGATCGGCTCTTCTAGACAGGCGGCTTGCTCAGGCGCCAGGAGCGGGCTGAGCGGTTTCGTGTAGTCAATGCGCCGCGCGTATCGCGACCGCTCATACACTGCCTCGATCAGCGGCCCGAGCAGGAGCGGCACGTCTGGATCCGGGCTCGCTAGTGGCACCGGGATTTCAGGTAGGGCCTGGTGGCAGTGAGCAGGCCAGACGCGGCAATAAGGAGCGCGGCTCTGCCGCCCGACCAGCAGGTAATAAGCACTGCTCGGCCAGGGCTCGACCATGGGGAGCCGATGCCCGCCGCGCAAGAGGTCGATTTCCACCAGGTTCGCACTGCCGAGCAAGAGCGAGTTTCGTTTTCGAACGTATTGCTGCCAGCCCTCGCTTCCCCGCCGCTTGTTGGATGGCGACAAGACCTCGATACATGTCACGAGCCGGACGTCTGGATCCGACTCGTAGATTTCAATGAAGTTCTCGCGAAAGTGCTCGTCAATGAATGCCCGCATGGTCACGGCGTCGCTGGCGGTAAGAGGCTCTGCGATCACCACTCCCGTCTCGCCAGAATTCTCGCGCGGGGCAGCCTCGATTGCCGCGTCCGGGTAGGACGTGGATTCCTCTTTGCCATCGGTGCCGGCGAGCACAACATACGAACGCTCTCCGGTCTGGATGAAGTAGCGATCCGATAGCCTGACTGCGAGCGTGCGCTCAATCTCGCTGATCAGCTTCGTATGAAAATCGGACCATAACCCGCAGGCCTCGATAAATGGATCCATGCCTGGAAATGGCGATTTCATTGGCCGCTCTGTTCCTTGCTCGTCTTCTCACGGTCCGTGACCACTCAGGTAAACGATATTCTCCTCGAATCGGCTGGGACAGTCCGCGGCTTTCGCTATCCCGCAGGACTGTCATTGCCATCGCCCCGCGTGCGCGTGATAATCATAGCCATATCCGGATCGGCTCGGAAGCACTGCCTCTGTTTCTCTCCGGAGGCCCTCCATGGACGCCGACAGCCTTCTGAAAGAATACACCATCCCCGATCCCTGCCCCATGAACTGGGATGACATGGATGGTGATAACCGCTCACGCTATTGCACCGCCTGCGGCAAGCATGTGCACGACCTCACCACGGTCACGCCGGAGGTCGCCGCCGGCTTGATAACGTTCCAAGGCGGCCACCTTTGCGCTCGAGTTTACCAGCGCGACGATGGCACACTGACGACCCGGCCACCACAACCCATTGTGCCGCCGCGGGCTCGTCCCTTGCAGTTTACAATCCGCTCCATCATGGGAGTCATCGCCGGCGTGGCGGCGTTGCTCGGCATCACGCGGCTGTTCGCGGACCGCACGCCTCCTCCCGCCGCGCAGCCACCGGCACCGCTTCGTACGCAGATATTTGGGGGCGTGATGGTTCCCCGCAACTACGCCGCGCCCACGGGGAACAATCCTGCCGCCGGGAACAACACCACCGCGCCATCGGGGTTATGCACCGAGTCGAGCGACGCCTTTTAGCCACAGCCCAGTGTCGCCTTTCGCTCCGCGAAAGAAGCGTCTTCACCAACAACCTTCGAATCTTTCCATCAACGCGCGATTCTTTCGAACAAAACCCGCATCAAGATCTCCAGTCACCAGCCAGCCCAGGAGAACCAACCATGAACCCGCAAACAAATCGCCGGATGTTTCTCGGAGCCTCGGCCGCCGGCGGCGCCGTGGTCGGCCTGGGCGACCTTGGCTTTCTGTCGCGTCTTGGCCCGGTATCCGCCGCCGAGGCGGCGCTCGATCCCAAGATTGTGCGGCTCGAGCCCGAGATCGAGCCCCTGGTGCGCCTGCTCGAAGAAACGTCGCGCGACGCCCTGCTCGAGGAGGTGGCCGCGCGGGTCAAGAAGGGCTTGCCCTACCGCGACGTGGTCGCCGCGCTGCTCCTGGCCGGCGTCAGGAACGTGGAGCCGCGGCCGAGCGTGGGGCACAAGTTCCACGCCGTTCTGGTCGTGAACTCGGCCCATATCGCCAGCCTCGCTTCGCCGGATAGCGACCGCTGGCTGCCTATTTTCTGGGCGCTCGACCACTTCAAAACCTCGCAGGCGCAAGACGTGCGCGAGGGCAACTGGACCATGGGGCCGGTCGACGAATCGGCCGTGCCGCCGGTGCGCAAGGCCAGGACGGCCCTCGCCGCGGCGATGGACCACTGGGATGACGCCGCCGCCGACGCCGCGATCGCCGTATTGGCACGCACAGCGGGCGCCAACGAAGTCTATGAAATCCTCTTCCGCTACGGCGCTCGCGACTTTCGCTCGATCGGTCACAAGGCGATTTATGTGGCCAATAGCTTGCGCACGCTCCAGTGCATCGGCTGGCAGCATGCAGAGCCTGTTCTGCGCTCGCTGGTCTACGCGCTTTTGAACCACAGCGGCGAAGGGAACCCGGCCGAGCACGATTATACGGCCGACCGCTCGTGGCGCCACAATCTCGACCGCGCGCGCAAAATCAACGAAGACTGGGCTGGCGGCTCGCCGTCGCCTGGTGCCGCGGCCGACCTGCTGGGCACGCTCCGCCACGGCTCGGACGACGAGGCGTGCGACCATGTTGTCAGCCTGCTCAACCAGGGAACGTCGCCGCAGTCGATCTGGGATGCCCTCTTCAACGCGGCGGGCGAGCTGCTGCTGCGCTCGCCGGGATTGATATCCCTGCACGCCGTGACCACCACGAACGCCCTGCACTACGCGTTCCAGTCCAGCGGCGACGACCAGACCCGGCGCCTGCTCACGCTCCAGAACGCGGCTTTCCTGCCTTTGTTCCGCGGCGCGATGGGCGGCAGCAAGTCTGCGCGAGGCGCGAATCGACCAGCTCGAGCCGCTCGCGGAAACGAATGGCTCCGGCGCGGCCGCTGTGGAGGAAATCTTCGCGGCCTCGAATCACGACCGGATGACATCCGCGCGAAAGCGCTCGCTTATTTGCAAGCCGGCCAGGACCCGACGCCGTTGATCGACGCGGCGCGGCGGCTGGTGTTCATGAAGGGCAACGACCCGCACGACTACAAGTTCAGCTCGGCGATCCTGGAAGACTATTTCAACACGTCGCCCCAGTGGCGCGACCGCTACCTGGCGACGAGCTTGCTCTTGTTGCCGAGCGCGTCGGAGAGAGACAACAACCTGGTCAAACGCACGCGGTCGGCGCTCTCGGCGTGATCAAGATGACGACCATCCCGGTCCGCCCGGTTCCCCCGTAGGGTCCGCCATTGCGGACCGACCCGTGCGAACGCGCGTTGAGCGCGGGTTTCCGACCCCGCTCGCCCCCCAAGACCGCAGGTCTCCAGCGGCCAACCCGCCCGCAAGCATCTCCCCATCGCCCTCGAGAATTCGCGACAACCCGCTAGCGGAAATGCAGGCCGATCAATTACAGTTGTAAGATTGGTCCTTCGACCCATCATCTCTTACGACCCTCGGTCCGGAAAGCAACGACGCAGCCCCATCGTCTCCTGAGAATTCCGCCATGTCGAAATACGCCGGCCTGAGAGACGACGACTGGCCCCCGATCGTCCCGCGAGATCGTGCGGGCACCCTGGTCCGGCGCCTTCTGGTCTGCACGGCTGTCGGCATCGCAATGGCCGTCATGGTCTATCTCTGTGCCTGCGATAGCTTGCGCCATGCGCCAGGGTATCGCCCGGAGGTTAGCGAAGAGTTTCGCTTCCTGCGCTACCTCAAGTCGGCTCTGGACGACCGCCGCAAGCAGAACGGAAATTACCCCGAGAAGCTGGCCGATTTGAAAGCTGCCCACCCTCGTCATCTAGACGAGAAAGGCCAGGTGGTTGATTCATGGGGCAACCCTTATATGTACCAATCGGACGGAAACACCTACACACTCATCTCGTTCGGGCGCGACGGCAAGCGCGGCGGCGACGGAATGGATCAGGACATCGACGCTCGAGTCGTGCGCTCAAGCGAAGAGGATTTTTTCGAGTTTCCCGACGTCGGTGTTCCCACCCTGCGGCAGTTTGTGTACGAATTTGGCACCGGAGGCGTACCACTCGCGAGTGCACTTGCCGGCATTTGCGCATTTGCTGCCTGCTTCATCGCCTGGAAGCCAGACCGGCGCCGCCTCCTACTCAGGGCCGCTGGGCTCGCTCTCACACTCACAGTGTGCTTCGTCACCGGGTTCTTCATGTGTGCCGTTCATGTTCCAAACCACCATTAACACCGTGCGTTTCCTCTATCTCCGCGATCCCCTGTTCCTCGCGTGCCTGGTCCTCTATTTCGTGAATCGATGGATCCTGAAGGCCATCTGGACGGGCGGGTTCGTTCATGACCACCTGAACGACCTCATCTGCATCCCCTTCTGGGTTCCGATCATGCTTTGGGGCCAGCGGCGGCTCGGCCTGCGCGAGTCGGACGGCCCGCCGCTCGGCAGTGAAATTGTGTTGCCCCTGTTCGTGTGGTCGTGGGAGTTCGAGTTCCTTCTCCCGCGCAGCGGTCTGGTCGGGGATCGTGCAGGCGCCGATTACCGGGACATCCTTTACTACTCACTAGGGGCAGCCCTGGCCGCCTCCTTCTGGGCCTGGCGGTACCGCACACCTTCCGTTCCCATTCGAGGCGGCACTCCGGGTGTGCCTGCTACTTGATGCGCACCAGCTTCATGATCCGGCCCGACATATTCCAATCTTGAACATACAAATTCCCATCTCGGCCCCATGATGATCCGTGCGTGCCGCTGAAAACTCCTTCAATCCACTGCTCTTGAGGCACGTTGTGATTCCCTCGCTTTGCCGGGTCGGCGTTATAGCCGAGCACGGCGATGATCGTATTGCTCTTGTCGAGGATGACCAGGCGGCCCTGCAAGTCGGGTACGGAGACATAATCTCCTTGCACGGAGGCCGATGTCGGCATTCCCAAACCGGTGACGACCTCGTCAATGAAGTTTCCATCCAGGTCATAATGCAAGAGCCGGCCTTTGGGCTGGTGATTGCGGTCACAGATCAGCAGCCGCGGAGGATCATAGCGCGTGTCCAGAGTCATGCCGTGGGCGGTGTTGAATTCCTTGAGACCGTTGCCCTTCTTGCCGAAATGCATCAGGTATTTGCCGGTCTTGTCGAACTTGAAGATGTGGTCGCTCGCATATCCATCGGCGAGGAAGATGTCGCCGTTGGGAGCGACGGTCATCGCCGTGGGATTGAATTTCGTGAGCTTGAGTCCGGAAGCTTCGGGAAAGGGAAGCTTGAGCACGATCTCGCCGGTCTGGGCATTGAACTTGATGCCCTCGGCGTTGTTGTTCCGGGCCCCGTAAATGAAGTCGCCGTTCGCCTCCTCGCGGATCTTCATATCATGAATGTCGGAGTATTTGTTGCCCAGGAAGCTGCGGACGACTTTGCCCTCGGGTGAGAACGCAAAGACGCCGGCGTGAGCGCTGGTATAGATCGTGCCGGCCTTGTCGACAACGACTCCGCCGTGCGTGTCTCCGAGCACGGACTTTCCGTCCGGTCCCAGGCCCCAGCCGGGCACGGTGTCAAACGTCATCACGCCGCTACCCATTCGCACCGGCTGGGAATCTTCGGCGGCGACGACCGGCAGGGCAAGACTCAAGACCAGAGTGACAGCGATGTACACCGAACGCGTCTTCACGATCAAGACTCCTGGTTGTTTTTGCTGTCGTCATCGACTTGCGAGTGGACTTGACCCGCAAGAGAACGACGAACCACGACCCAGCGGAATGCCCCGCAAGGGTGTTTATTATCAGGCGGGAGCATCTCGAATTCAACCAGCGAATTATCGCGACTGCTTCTTGAGCCACAGTGATTCAGCGTCAGCAAGCGGCGGCTTGAGCGCTTTGCGGTAGTTGATGCTTCGGGCGTAGCGAGAGCGCTGTGGCTCGACCGGCAACACTGGTTCCTCGGTGTTTTGCCGAAGTCACCGTTTCTTATCGCCGGTAGAACGACTTCGTATCTGCTTCTGGAGCCAAACTGATTCGGCTGCATCGAGCGGCGGCGTGAGTGCTTTACGATAGTCAATGCTATGGAGGTAGCGGAATCGGTGATAGATCTCGTCGATCATCGGTTGAAGGTTCAGTGAGATATCGTCGTCCGGGCTCATGAGCGGAACGGGAATTGTTGGCAACGGTTGAATCGAGCTGGCCGGCCAGACTCGGCAAAGCTGGGCCTTCGCTCGGGCCACCGTCAGAGTGTACGGACTGTCTGGCCACGGGTCGAGCATCGGCATACGCTGGCCGCCGCGCAGCAGGTCGAGTTCCACGAGATTCACATCGCCCAGCAACAGACTTCGCCGCTTGCGCTGGAAAAGTTCCCATCCCTGCGTCCCAGGACGCTTGTTGGAAGGTGAGAGAACCTCGAGGCTCGTGACCAGGCGCTGATCGGGATTGGCCTCGTGGATTTCGATAAAAGATTCGCGATGCTCCTCCAGAATGAAGGGGCGCATCGTAATGGGCTCGGCCTGACCATTCGGCTCCGCCAAGGCAGTGCCGCCTTTCTTCGCGTTTTTCTTGCGATCGCGACGCGAGGTCACGCTCACATCGGGCAAGAAGTGGTAGCTTTTCCTTGAGTCCGACTCAATGAGGAGAAGATAGGAGCGCTCCCCCGTCCGCACCAGGTAACGATCCGGCGCAAGATCGGCGAGTTTCTCCCCGATCTTCTCAATCAGATGGCTATGAAAGTCCTCCCACAACCCGCAACCTTCAATGTAGGGGTCGATGCCGGGAAATGGTGATTTCATCGTCTTCTCGGCCACTTTCAAATCCTCCGGCCCTATCGGTTCAGCCTCGAAAGCGGATGAACGCAGCACCTGGCGCATCCGCCTCGCTAACAGGCTCCTCCGAGCAAGCGAGTTGTGGTTTGCGCCGGTCAAAAAAGAGTTTACACGAATTGACCAGAACGTCACAGTCCGTATAAACTGCTTCGCTCGACCGTTCAGGAGAAGTCTTCATGAGCTCCGGCCTGGCCGTTTACACTTATATACATGTGGCGATTAGCCTGGTGGCGATCGCTTCGGGCTTCGTCGTCTTGTGGGGCATGCTGACGGCTCGCCCGCTCGATGGCGCGACGGTTTTCTTTCTCGCAACGACGGTGTTGACGAGTCTCACCGGCTTCGGGTTCCCGATTTCCGGCTTCACGCCGGGGCTGGCCATCGGCGCGGTGTCGCTCGTCGTATTGGCCGTCTCGATCTACGCGCGGTACGCCCGCCATCTCGTCGGGGGCTGGCGTCGCACCTACGTCGTGACGGCCGTGATCGCCCTCTACTTCAATTTCCTCGTGCTGATCGTCCAGTCCGTTCAGAAGGTGCCAGCCCTCAAGGCGCTGGCACCGACGCAATCCGAGCTCCCCTTCGTGGCCGCGCAGTTGGTGGCGCTCGTTGCCTTCGTGGTCCTGGGCACGCTCGCCTCGATCCGGTTCCGCGAACGCCCGGCGACGACGATTTGAAACATGCGACCGATGCGGTTGGAAGGTCCGCCGTTACGGACCGATCCGTGCCGCATGACAGCGGTTCACGCCGTCGCGCTTCCGTTCAAGCGAGCACCCCCTTCACCACATTTCCCGCCACGTCCGTCAAACGGTAATCGCGCCCGCTGTGGCGATAGGTCAGCCGTTCGTGATCCAGCCCCATCAGATGCAAGATCGTGGCATGAAAGTCATGCATGTGAACGGGGTCCTTGGCGACATTGATCCCATATTCGTCTGATTCGCCGAAAACCATCCCCGGCTTCACTCCGGCCCCGGCCAGCCACGAGGAAAACACCCAGTGATGGTGTTCGCGGCCTGCGGCTCCCTTGTCGGCGTTGAAGGGCGTGCGGCCGAACTCGGTCGTCCAGACGACCAGCGTGTCCTCGAGCATCCCGCGCTGCTTCAAGTCCTTGAGCAACCCTGCAATCGCCTGGTCGACGTTTCTGGCCAGAGGGTTGTGCGTCAGCATGTCGCCGTGTGCGTCCCAGTTGTTTGACGAGCCGGAATCAATCAGCTCCACGAACCGAACGCCTCGCTCCGCGAGCCGCCGCGCAACCAGGCATTGCCACGGGAACCCGGCCGTGCTGCCGCGTTCCAGGCCATACATCTTGAGCGTCGCATCACTCTCCTTCGACATATCAAAGACTTCGGGCATCTCTGCCTGCATGCCGAAAGCGGTCTCGAAAGACTTCATCCGCGCGGTCAAGAGCGGATCGCCGGCGCGCTCGTGGAGATGCCGCCGGTTCAACTCCGAGATGCCGGAAAGCTCCAGCTCCTGCAACCGCCCGCTGGCGACCCGTCTGCGAATGTTCGCCACCGGCTCCGGGCCGGGAACCACCAGCGTGCCTTGATGCGCACCCGGCAGAAAGTCGCTTCCCCAGACTTGCCCTCCGGCGTAGGGCGACCTGGGGGCGATCACCACGAATGACGGCAGGTTGCGATTGAGCGTGCCCAGCCCATAACTCACCCATGATCCAATGCTGGGCCGGGCAAACGTGAACGACCCGGTGTGAATTCCCAGCGTCGCCTCGTAATGGTTGGTGTGGTCCGATTTCATCGACCGGATCACGCAGAGCTGATCGACACACTCGGCGACGCAGGGGAAGAGCGAGCTCACTTCCGTGCCGCAGGAACCGTGCTTCGAAAAGCTCCACTGCGGCCGCTTGAGGAACATGCTGAAATTCCCCTTGCGGCCCTGAAACTCGTCGACCCCCACGGTCTTGCCCGCGTCGGCAAAAAGCTTGGGCTTTGGGTCGAAAGAGTCGACGTGTGAGACACCGCCGCTCATATAAAGAAAAATAATGCGATTTGCCTTTGCAGGAAAATGCGGCGGCCTGGGCGAGAGCGGGTCGGAATCGGAATCGCCTGCACGAGCTGCCTCTTCCATGAGCAACTGCGAGACGATTCCCGGCAGGAGCATCGAGCCACCGACCATCGACCGCAACACTCCGCGGCGAGAGAGATCAAATATGCGTTCGTGTGTCATCGGTTGGCTCAATCTAAATAAACGAATTCGTTGCTTCCAAACAGCACGCGCACGTATGCGGCGAGCGCCCGCAATTCGACCTGTGGGCTTCCGGAAGACGCAAGCTCAGCGCGGTACAGATCGAGAAACCGCGTTGCCTGGTCGCGCTCGAGCTGGGTCGGATCGCGCTCGAGGACCGTGCGCCATGCCAGCTCGATGCGGACCATTTCCTGCGGTCGTGCGGCCAGCAGCATGGCGGCGCATTTCTCTGCTTTGGCGTGCACGAACGGGTCGTTCAGGAAGAACAGGGCCTGGGTGGGCACGGTGGTGGTCGCACGCTCGGCGGTGGTGGCATTGGGATCGGCACCGTCAAAAAGCGCGAGGAACGGGTGCCGCTTGATGCGCTGCGTCATGAGATAGACGCTGCGTTTGTTGTGGTCGTAAAGACCGATATAGGGGCTGTGCTGGGTATACGCCCAGCTCAGGGGGGAGGGAAACGGATGGCCGCGCGCGGCCGTGCGGTCGAGCTCGCCGCTCTTGGTCAGAATCGAGTCGCGCAGCTCCTCGGCATCCAGCCGCCGCCGCGCGAACGGCGAGAAGAGACTGCCGCCAGAGAGCTCCGCGGCCGCGTCAGGGTGATTGTTGCCGGCAGTCGACGACTGGCGATAAGTCGAGCTCGTGACGAGCAGCCGATGCATCGCCTTGATCGACCAGCCGCTCTGGATGAACTGCGTCGCGAGGTAATCGAGCAGCTCCGGATGAGAAGGTGGCAGCCCTCTGGCACCGAAGTCGTTGGGCGTCGCGACCAGGCCGTGGCCGAAGTGGTGCTGCCAGATCCGATTGACCATCACCCTGGCGGCAAGCGGGTTGTCTTTGCGGGAGAGCCACTGGGCCAGCTCGAGCCGGCCGCTGCCGGGAGTATTCTGGGGCAGGGGGCCACCGCCGAGCACCTTGATGAACCCGCGGGGCACGACCTGGCCCGGGCGGTCCGGCTCGCCGCGCAACTGGATCGGGACATCGTGCGGTGTTCCCTCGGCCATGCCGTAGGTCATCGCAAACGGGCCGTCCTCGAGCGCCTTGTTGAGCTCGGCCGCCATGGCCAGGGTGTCTGCCTCGATCAAAGCGAGCTGATGTCGGATCGCGGCGACCTGCCGCCGCCGCGCCTTTTGCTCGTCCGTGATCACGAGCTCCGGGCTCTTTCCCAGCGACGGCAGCGGCGTCTCGCCGATCTGGAAATCATCCGCGTCGATCGCCGGCCGCACGCCGCCGCGATGGCCGAAGCTGTCGATGAACGTGTGATCGATGGTGCCGTCCCAGCCGCTGGCCATCTGCCCGCCGAATTCCGTTTTTCCCCGCGGCGAAGCGATCACGCCCCGATAGGCCCGTGTCTTCAGTTCGAGTGCAAGCTGCACCTGGTACCACTCGCCGATAGCCAGCTTGCAGACCCGCTCCGTGGCAAGAGCGCTTCGGCGGAAAAACTCGTTGCCGTTCCAGAACAGCTCAACGGCCGCCGATTGGCCGGGCCCGTGCCCCACATAATAACGCCACGATCCGTCGCCGCCTGCGTTTTGGGACGGGCAGCGAAAGTCGAAGCTTGTGAAGAGCCGCTCGGTCGCGTCGGCTTTCCAGACCGTTGGCAGCCACCGGCCAAAGCCGTCGTACTCTCGACGATTGGGCATGTGAATTCCGAGCACGCCGGGTGGGAACAGGTTCCGGTACGGGCTTTGCGACTCCGCGGAAACCATCACGACGCTGTTCGGCCCGGCGTTCCACGGATAAGCGGGCGGGGCGTTCTTCTCCTGCATCTCAAAGTCGCCGTCGAAACCCGCCACGTCGCGCAACTGCGCCACGAGACCCGCCCCGTCCGGGCTCGCCCCGCGCGCGTAACGGCCGCCGATGCCTGCGCGCGCCCGAAACGGACACAGGCGGGACCGGCGTTTCCCGCACGGCGAGATTGTCGAATTCGACCGGTGAGACTTTGACGCTCGCGCGGCCGTCGGTCGCCCGGCCGGCGACCGCTTCCAGCACGACCATGTCAAGTCGTCCCGGCCAGCTTGGTGAGAACGGCTTACCTGAGAATACGGTCGAGTGCCCGGGCGTCTCGATGCGCCCCGACAGAGCGCGATTTCGCAGGTCCAGATCCAGTTGCAAGTGGTGCCACTGGCCCGCTTCGAGCCCTGCAATGCGCTCGCTTGCCGCACCCCCGCCCAGGGAAATCTCGTCGGGCGAGATCAGTAGCTCGACCGCAGGCGAACTGGTCCGGGCTCCGATCCAGAAGCGATGAGCCGCATTCGTGCCGGGTTCACGGCGGCCGGTGCGAAAGTCAATGCTCATATGCAGCACATTGCAGTTCTCCGGCGTGCGGTGGGGGTAAATGGCCTGGGCGATGCGGTAGAGGCCGGCATCGCCGGCCACGCTCACGCCGACCCGGCCCCGCCCGTAGGCGTTTGTGAACGGGCTCTGTGCGGCGAGAGTCACCGCGATCTTCCCCTGGTAGAGCCAGGGCGGAACGAGCACGCCGTTGCTGCCACCGGCGGCCGGGGCTTGCAGCTCGAAATCGCCGTCGATGTCGTGCAGCGATCTGAGCAGCGCCTTGGGAACGGGCTTTTGCAGCCGTGCGAGTGCGGTTGCCAGCCCCGCGACCCTGGCGTCGAACTCGCGCCACTTCGGCAGAGATTCGGCCGGCGGCTCGAGCGGCAGCATGGTGCGCACCTGCTGTTTCTGTTCCGAGCCGGGAAAGGCGTAGCGGCTGCTGTCGAAGATTCCATAAAGCGCGTAGTAGTCGCTCATGGAAATCGGATCGAACTTGTGGTCGTGGCAGCGGGCGCAGCCCAGGCTCAGGCCGAGCACGGCTTGCCCCAGCGTGTCGATCGTGTCCTGAATCGTCAGGTGTTGGTAATTCTCCGAGTCGAAGCCGAAGCGTCGCGAGATCGCCAGAAACCCGGTGGCGGCTGCTGCCAGGGCGTAACGCCGGCGCGGAGCGGTGCTGGCCAGGATGTCGCCGGCAATCTGCTCGCGCAGGAATTCATCGTACGGCTCGTCGGCGTTGAAGGCGGCGATCACGTAGTTTCGATAATGCCACGCGAGCGGGACCGGGATATCGGCCGTTTCGCCGGCCGTGTCGGCAAAGCGAACCAGATCGAGCCAGTGCCGTCCCCAGCGCTCGCCGTACTGCGGGGAATCGAGCAGGCGATCGACAACCGTCTCGAAGGCACGGGGTGACTGATCCCGTTCAAATGCGGCGACATCGTCGCCTGCCGGCGGCAACCCCGTGAGATCATAGCTCACTGCGCCGCAAGAAGCGTGCGCCTGTCTGCCTCGGGAGCCGGCTTTCGCCCGGCGGCCTCGAGTCGCGCCAGAATGAACCGGTCGATGCTCGAGCGAGCCCAGCGTCTGTCTTGCACGTCCGGCGGCACTGGCTCGCGAATCGGTTGAAAAGCCCAGTGCTTTGCGGCCGCGATTCGCTCGCTCCGCTTCGGCCAGGGCGCACCTGCCTTGATCCAGGCCGCCAGGTCCGCCACCTGGCCGGGGGACAAAGCCTTGTCCGGCGGCATCGCTTCGACGTCCTTGTCACGCTTCACGGTGCGCAGCAGCAGGCTCGCTTCGAGGTTGCCCTCAACAATGGCCGGCCCGCTGTCTCCACCCTTCATCATCGAGTCGCGCGAGTCGAGACGCAGCCCACCGCTCTGTTTTTGATGCGCCATGGCAGCGCAGGCACACGCCCGCAAGCACGGGCCGGACGCGATTCTCGAAAAAACTCTCGGCGCGGGCGTCATCAGCGCGCGCCGTTGCGGCGCTGGCGACTCCAAGAGCGCCCCAGACGATCGCCAGCCCAATCGCGGTCACCAGACTTCGCATGACTTATAGATCTTGCCGTGCGCTCGGCCATCTGGAAAGGCCCGGATCCCTCGAAGGGGGTTCCGGCACGGCGGAAGCCACCACGTTTTCGGGAGATCGGCGAGGATGAGAATGCATTTGGCGACGGATTATTTTACACTTGAAGGGAGCGGAAGCGGCCAGGAACACATCCTCATCACGGAACACTGACTTGGACATTTGCCTCATCACGGGATCGGCCGGTCTGATCGGCGCGGAAGCTGTGCGGTTCTTCAGCTCGAAGGGATTGCATGTCGTCGGCATCGACAACGACATGCGGAAGCAGTTTTTCGGTGCCGATGCCTCGACCGAGTGGAGCCGCCGCGATCTCGAATCCAAGATCTCGAATTACACCCACCGGGACATCGACATTCGCGATCGCGAGAAAATCGAGTCGCTTTTCGCCGGGTACGGGGCCGACATCAAGCTGGTGGTCCACACCGCTGCCCAGCCTTCGCACGACTGGGCCGCGGGAGACCCGCACACCGACTTCAGCGTGAATGCCAACGGCACGCTGAACATGCTCGAAGCGACCCGCAAGTTCTCGGGCGACGCGTGTTTCATTTTCACCTCGACCAACAAGGTGTACGGCGACAACCCGAACAGCCTGCCCTTGGTCGAGCTCGCGACGCGGTGGGAGATCGAAAAGAGCCACCCTTACCATGAGCACGGGATTGATGAGTACCTGTCGATCGACCAGACCAAGCACTCGTTGTTCGGGGTCTCCAAGCTCGCGGCCGATTCGATGGTGCAGGAATACGGCCGCTATTTCGGCATGAAAACCGGCTGTTTCCGGGGCGGGTGTCTCACCGGGCCGGGGCACTCCGGCACGATGATGCACGGTTTTCTATCGTACCTGGTCAAGTGTGCGCTGACCGGGACGCAGTACACCGTATTTGGCTATTCCGGCAAGCAGGTCCGCGACAATATTCACTCAATTGATCTTGTAAACATGTTCTGGGAATACTTCAAGGCTCCCCGGCCCGGCGAGGTTTATAACGCCGGCGGCGGCCGGGCGAGCAACTGCTCGATGAAGGAGGCGATCGACTTCTGCGAAGGCCGCACCGGCAGGAAAATGAATCTCGTCTATTCGGAGAACAACCGGATTGGCGATCACATCTGGTACATCAGCGACACGAGAAAGTTTCAGGCGCACTATCCGGCCTGGAAGCAAACCTACGATGTTCCGCGGATCATGGACGAGATCTTCGAGTCGATGTCGGCTCGCGTCTAGCGGCGAATCGGTTCCGGCCGCAGCAGGTTAGCCGCGATTGAAATTCGCCCGCCCGCAATTTATGATAGCGATCGCTTCGTATCGTCCGTCGCGTTCTGGATGAGCGCGGGCAACTCTCGTCGGATATTATCGAACACAGGCTGCCAACCGTGCTGCTGGGACGGGTGGCCGGCTTTGTGCGAAGAGCGGACGTCGCGGCGCCAGGAGAAGTGTGTGAGTAATACCGAGCCAGCGCAAGCCGACGTTCTGGCGTATTATCAAGGGATGGCGGCGGAGTATAATCGAAGGGCCAATCGAACCTGCGAGCGAGTCTACGGCCGTTTGGTTCAGCGGTTCCTTGGTGGCCGTTTGAGGCTGCTCGAGTCGGTGGGGGCAGCAGCGAGCAACTGGGCTCGCTCAAAAGCCTTCTGGCCGTCGCCTGCGACCTCAGCCGCGAAATGCTCCTTCGCCGGCCGCCCTCCGACCGATCCCACCGAGTGGTGGCAGTCGGCGAGCGGCTGCCGTTCCGGGACGCCGAGTTCGACGGGGTCTTTTCGATCAACGTCCTGGAGCATGTCACCGACCTCGAGGCCGTAGTGGCGGAGTCGGCCCGCGTGCTGGAAAATGGTGGGGTTTGGATGGCGATCACGCCCAACGGAAACTGGGAAGGCTTGCTAGATCTTGCGGAGCGGTGGTCGCTCAAGATTCCCGAAGGGCCGCACCGCTTTCTGAGCACGCGCATGCTCCGTGAGGCGGTCAGTCGCGAGTTCACGATCGTTGAACATCGAACCATGCTGGCTCTTCCCGCGGGACCTCCCGCGCTGTCGTCGATCATCGACCGGGTGAGTCTCTGCTCGCTCTGGGGTGGGGGCTTTTTTCAATACATTGCGGCACGTAAGGGGCGAGTGGCTCTGAGTGCTTGACGGACGGCCGTGGGTTTTTCCGATTTGAAGAAGGTTTCGCCAATGCAAGTAGAGAACGTGCTCGCTCCACCTCCGGTTGGCCGCGACGCTGTCCCCGGTAAAGCGATTCAGTCGATTGCGGATCGCGAGCGGCTCGCCGATCGATACTGGACGCACAGCGATAAGTTGAACTCGATGCGCATCTGGTGGCGTGCCACCACGGCACGGCACTTGCTGCACCTGCTGCCGGGCGAGACCATTCTCGAGCTGGGCTGCGGCTCGGGCACACTCACCTCGCGCGATAGAAGGTGTGACTCGGGGCGAATGCCCGGTGACGGCGGCGACTTTTGACGGGGGCACCGATCTAGCCCGGCTAAAGGCGGCGCTGCCCGGGATTGAAACCGTCAAGCTTACCGCATTCCCTGGAGAGCTCGAGGGGCGTCAATTCGATTACGTGATCGCGAGCAACTTGCTCGATCACAAGTGTGCCGCGCCACTGCTCATCGAGGTGCAGAAGCTGCTCAAGCCGGGCGGCCGGCTTTTGTTCTTCGAGTCGAATCCCTGGAACCCGGTGTTCCAGCTCCGCAGGCGGTTGACCGGGGTGCTGCCGTTTCTGCGACACGGAGACGAACGCGAGCTGCACAACCGCAGCCAGCTTTACGAGCTGATCTCCGAGCTGGGCTTCGTCAGCATCGGAGCGAGCTGCTACGACTTCCTCTACGGACCGATTCCGATCTGGTCGCTGCCGGTCATGCGGCCGCTCTCGCTGGTGATGGAGAACACGCCGGGAATTCGCCTGTTCGCCGGGACCATCCTCGTTCACGCGCAGAAGCCCCCGCGCGGTTTGCCGAGGCCGGCGGTGCGGATGACCGAGCACGAGGTGCTGCACGGGGCCATCTCGTTCGTCGTCCCCTGTCACAACGAAGAAATGAACCTCGGTCCGCTTGTCGAAGGGCTGCTCAAGCACTACGACGAATATATTCATGAGATCATTCTCGTTGATGACAACAGCAAGGACAACAGCCGGCAGATCATGGCGCAGCTCGCGGAGTTTGATGCGCGGGTGCGTCCGCTTTTCCGCAAGCCGCCTAACGGTGTCGGGCGGGCGATCACCGAGGGCCTTGGTGCGGCGACAGGCCGGTATGTGCTCTCGATGGATTGCGATTTCTTGCACATTCTGCCCGAGCTTCGCGACATGTTCGACGCGGCCGCCTCGGGCGCCGACGTCGTGCTTGGCAGCCGGTTCTCAAGGTCGAGCGTCCTGGTCAATTACCCCTTGCAGAAAATCCTCTGCAACCGCTCGTTCCATTTGCTCCTGACCCTGGCCTTCCGGCGCAAGATGGCGGACGTGACCAATAATCTCAAGCTGCTGCGACGAGAGGTGGTCCAGAACCTCGATCTCGAATCGGTCGGGTTCTCGGTCAATGCAGAGACTGGCCTGAAGCCGCTCTTGATGGGCTACGACGTGCGCCCGGTCGCGATCTCGTGGATCAACCGCACGCCCGAGATGGGGGCGTCGAGCTTCTCGCTGCTCAAGAACGGCATCAGCTACGCTCGGATCCTCTTGAGTCTGGCGTGGCGATCGCGGTTCGGATCGCGGACGCTGCCGCGGCGAGCCGACCTGGGGGCGGCATCGGGGTTGGCATCGGTGTCAAATGCGATTGAAACAGACTGAGAGGTCCATCATCACGAGTGCTCCAGGTCAGGGTGAGGAAGCGAGTCAGGAGCACCGCGGTGCGCGATTAGACCGAGTCGACGCGGGACTGGTCGTGGTGATCGCCGCCGTGTGGGTCGTGCTCGCGTTTGTCGTCAATCCAATCGGTGAGTTTCCGCTCGACGACGATTGGGCGTATGTGCTGCCTGTGAAGGCGCTGCTCGAGAGCGGAACAATCCGCTTCACTGACTGGAATGCGGTTTCGCTGATCGGCCAGATGCTCTGGGGCTCACTCTTTAGCTGGCCGGTCGGGTATTCGATCACGGCACTGAGGATCTCCACGCTCACCGCGGGGCTCGTGGGTCTCGTCGCGCTATACCTGATGCTGCGATCCAGCGGCGCCAGGCGCACGATTGCCGTACTCGGGGCCTTGACACTCGCCGGGAATCCTCTTTTCTACAACCTGTCCTGCACCTTCATGAGCGACGTGCCGAGCGCCGCACTGATGGTGGTCTCAGCGTGGTTGCTGATACGTGGGATGGGCAACGACAGCGAGGCGTTCATCTGGTCCGGGGTGGTGGTTTGCCTGTTGTCGCTGTTTGTCCGCCAGATCTCGCTGGCGATCCTTATCGGTTTTGCCGTGGCCTATCCGTTGCAACGCGGGTTCGGGGTCAAGTGGCTGGTGCAGGCTGTTGCGCCGGTGGTCGTGGGGTTACTCGGACTGCGATTTTACGCGTCGTACCTCATCTCGATCGATCAGCTCCCGCGCGGTTATTACCTGTTCCACGAACACCTGGGCCAGGCCTTGAACCATCTGGCTCATTTGAAGGTAGGCGCGCTCAAAAACCCGATAGGGCGGTCTCTGGTGTTGCTGTTGTACGTCGGATTTTTCCTGATTCCGATCGTGACCTTGCTGTGGCCGGGGTGGATTCGACGTATGAGCCGCCGCGAGCGCAGGCGGCACTTGCTGCTCTTGTGCGGAGCGACCGCTCTCGTCACGACGGGGTTTCTGGCGACCGGCCATCTCCTTCCGCTCCAGGGCCAGACGCTCAATAATCTGAGCCTTGGCACGCGGTCGGTGGCGGGCCAGTGGCCTGCCGGGCTGCCCACGTGGTTCTGGTCGATCGCCACGCTCCTTGGCGTTTCAAGCGCGACCATTGCCGTCGACTCGTTGATCCGAGCCGGCTCAAGACTCGTGGGGTGGCCGACCGCCCCGAAAGACCGGTCGCGTCGCTTCCGCATGGTCTTCCTGGTGGTCGTTTGTGTGGTCTATTTCGGGCCGGTCGCGATTGCGTATCACCCCATGTTCGACCGCTACTTCGTAGGGCTAGTCCCATTCGCGATCGCCCTGGTTGTCGAGGCGATGGACAGCGATAGGGCTGCGCTGCGCCCCGGTACGGTCATCCTGGCGGCGTTTCTAGCGTCGATCGGCCTGGCTTTCGGGGTCGCGGCAACCCATGACTACCTGGCATGGAACCGCGTGCGCTGGGACGCCGCAGGGGCCCTGCTCGCAGAAAACGGCCTGGAACTGGAAGAGGTCGACGGCGGCTGGGAATTCAATAACTACTATCCGAACATGCGCCGTCTGTACTTGAACCGGGCCGAGCGCGACGCCGCCAAGACCCCAAGCGAGCGCGAGCAGAACCGCAGCATCGAGCGGTTGGAGAGTCGCTACCGGGCGGCGATATCGCCGCTTCCTGGCCACGAGGTGCTGCGCCGTTATCCCATTTCACGGTGGCTACCGACCACTCCTGCGGAAGTTTTCGTCCTCAAGCGGACGGAGCAGGCATCCGCCGGAGATGCCGACCACATTCGCCAGGAACGAGAACATGAACCCGCGAAAGACTGAGCTCGTTATCTGAACGAAAAAACACCGGCTCGTTGACTTCCGCCGTGCCCGGTTTAGAATGCGAGCGTCTTTTTTGTTCTCGCGGTCGCGGCTCGAGCGCGATCGATTGGCTTTCCTCGGACCGTAAGCCTGCCCATGCGCCTGCTAACCGCCATTCCCGTTTACAACGAAGCGGCGAGCCTATCGAGCGTGCTCACCGAGGTGAAAAAGTACGCCTCGGACATTCTGGTGGTTGACGACGGCTCGGCGGACCGAACGCCCGAGTTGTTACGAGGCATTTCGGGAATACGGACGATTCGCCATCCCCGCAATCTGGGCTATGGTGCGGGGTTGCGCACGGCGTTCGAGACCACGCTGGCGGAAGGATATGACGGCCTGGTCACGCTGGACTGCGACGGCCAGCACGAGCCGGCGCACATTCCCGAGCTCGCGGCTGGTCTGAAAGACGCCGACATTGTCTCCGGCAGCCGTTACCTCAGGGTGTTCGATCCGGCTCAGCGGCCACCGGAGCAGCGCAGACGCATCAATGTGGAAGTGACGCGATGGCTTAATGGGTGTCTCGGCATGAAGCTGACGGATGCATTCTGCGGCTTCAAAGCCTATCGGAACAGGGCACTTGCGCAATTCGATATCACGGACCTGGGCTACGCGATGCCTTTGCAGGTGTGGGTTCAGGCGGTTGCCGCCGGTCTGAAGATCGTGGAGGTGCCGGTCGAGTTGATCTATCTGGACGAGTCGAGGGCTTTTGGCGGGTCGCTCGACGATGCAACCTACCGTTTGCAGCACTATCGGCGCGTGTTCGAGACCGCGCTTTCGCGCGCCGGGCTGTTGGCTCCGGCAGGGTGTCTTGGATGAGCCCGCGACATTTGCGGGCTCCCGCGGTCGATGGCGGCCTGCTCGTGGACCCGCCGGCCGATCGTCTGCCTGCCACGCTGGCCGACAACATCGCGCGCCTGGCAACCTGGGAGTATGATTTCCAGGGTCGAAGCGCCCTTCGCCTGCGCGAGCAAGTGCGCCGGGAGGTGCTGGCGCTGGCGCAGAGTTATCTCAAGCAGCACGGTCTGCTTCACCCGCAGGTTCCGAGCGCGGCGAGCGAGCCGCTCGGTCCGCTGGTGGTTACCGGTCACCAGCCCGAGCTGTTTCACCCCGGTGTGTGGATCAAGAACTTCGCCGCAGCAGGAATCGCGGCGCACCATCACGGCATCGCGCTCAACCTGATCGTCGATAACGACCTGCCCAAATCGGCGTCGATTCGCGTTCCGAGCGTCAGGGATGGGCTGGTCGGCACGATCCAGATCGACTATGACCGCTGGGGCGGCGAGACTCCGTATGAGGATTTGCGCGTGCAGGACGAGGGGCTCTTCGCCACGTTCCGCGGCCGGGTGCGCGAATTCATGGGCGATGCGGTTGCCGGGCAGGTGCTCGACGATTTCTGGCCCAAGGCACTGGCGCGGCGCGGGGAGACGAGCTCACCCGGTGAGCGGTTCTCCCTTGCCCGTCGCGAGGTGGAAGCATCGTGGGGTGTATCCAACCTCGAGGTCCCGCTCAGCAGCGTCTGCCAGACCGACGGCTTCTCGTGGTTTGTTTGCCACTTGCTGGCCCAGCTTCCGCGCTACGTCCAGATCCACAATCAGGCGCTCGAGGAATACCGCCTGGCGCACGGCATTCGCAGCAAGAACCACCCTGTCGCGGGGCTGGCGACACAAGGCGATTGGCTCGAGGCACCCTTCTGGGTGTGGCGCCGCGGCAACCCCAGGCGCCGTGGACTGCTGGCGCGCCTGCGCGGCCGCGAGATCGACCTGCGGATTGCCGGTGAGAACGAGATCCTGGGCGAGCTGCCGCTGGGCCCGGATCGTGAGGCCTGCTGTGCGGTCGAGCGGCTGCGCGACCTTTCCGGCCATTCCGTGCGGCTGCGCACGCGGGCGCTGACGACCACGCTCTTCAGCCGGTTTTTGCTGGGAGATCTGTTTATCCATGGAATCGGTGGATCCAAGTACGACGAGCTTGGCGACGAGATCGCGCGTCGCTTCCTGGGGATCGTGCCACCCGCATTTCTCACCGTTTCACTGACCCAGCGGCTTGGCCTTCCCGACGATTCCACCGGGGTTGACCCATCGGACCTGGTCCTGGGCATCCGCTCGCTGCACCACAATCCGGACCGGTATTTGCATGAACCTTACGCCGATGAGCTACGTAATCTGATCAGGCACAAGCAAGCGCTCATCGCGATGCCCGTGTCGACCCACAGGGAACGCAAGGACAGGTGCATCGCGATCAGGGCGTGCAATCTGGCCATGCAGCCTTGGGTGCGCGGGCTGGAAGCCGATCTGCTCGAGCAAAAGCGAAATGCCGAACTGCGGCGGCGCTCCAACCGGGGGGCGCGCAGCCGTGATTTTGCGTATGTTTTGCACTCGGGCGAGAAGCTGAAGCGGGGCTTTTCGCAGGGTGTTTCTTCGATTCTTGGAGCGGCCGCGGCCGGTTCTCCGCCGCCAGTCGCGCAAGCGCCAGCGGGGGGGCCTTCGGCCGAAACCGGCGCCGCGGCGGAGCGCAGCGGACCGCCGCGTGACTAATTAAGTAACCGAAGTCTAATTGTGGCAAGGCTTTATAAAAAAAGGACTTGCCGGTGTCTTCACAGAGGCATCACACGCAAAGAGCCCGTACAATGAAAACTGAAGGAAGTCCGATTCAAAGGCTCGAGCGCAACCGGACATTTAACGACCCCCGCCGTGTGAGCTCCGTCTCCAGGATTGCCGAACTGATGAAAGCCCCCGCGCCGGGAACTCGCCTCCCTTTTCGCCGCGGTTCGGTCGAGTACTGCCTCGGAACCGAAGCCGATCAGGAAGCGGTTTACCAGACTTTGCTCCATGTTTTCCATGGTCCCGACCGCGACTCGTTTCTGGGCGCGATCAACGACCCGGCCTATCGGCCCGACCAGCGCATACTGGCGAAGGTCGACGGCCGGATAGTCAGCCATCTCCATTTGACCGAGCGGCTAGTCCGTTTCGGGTCTGTGACGATTCCCGTCAACGGCGTCATGTGGGTTGGGACGCTACCGGAATTCCGGGGGATGGGTTTCGCGCAGAACCTGATGCGGCTTGCCAGCCAGCGAGGCAAGGAGAGCGGCGCCAGCGTGCAGGTTTTGACGACCGGTATGCCCCAGTTCTATCAGCCGCTGGGCTGGGGAATCTGCGGGCGGCAGACGACCGCTCAGACGATGAGCCGCAATCTTCCGCAAGTGGGCGACGGGCTTGTTGAGGGCCGCGCCACATGGCAGGTGCGGCCGTGGCGACAGGTCGAGCTTGGCGATTTGATGTCGCTGTACGACCTCGAGTATTGCCGCACCACGGGCTCGGTCGTACGGAGCGAGGAATACTGGCGCTGGATGATTGGCCGCCGCTATGCCCATGTGATCTGGGTCGCGTGCCTGGGTGAGTCCGTCAAGGGCTACGCGTTCATCAAGGACCACAAGATCCTCGAGATCGCCTCCGATCCGGCCTACCCGCAGGCGCTCAAATCGCTGCTGGGCCGGGTGAGGGCCGAGGCGCTCGAGCGGGCCTACCCGGAGGTGAGTGTCGCTGCGCCGTCGACGCACCCGGTGATCGAGGCGATGCGCGCGGCCTCGGGGCGCGTCTTCGATCAAGATGTTTACGAAGGTGCCGCCTCGATGTACCACATTCCGGACTTAGGCGCGTTCTTGAAGGGCATCCTGCCGGAGCTGGCTCGCCGCGCGGCCGAGGCGAAGTGCCAGCTTCCGCTCGAGCTAGGCATCAGCAAGGACGACGAGCGCTTCTTGATTCACATACAAGGGAAGCACTCGCGGGTCGAGCCCGACAAGCTCTCGCGCCGGCATTTGAGTCTCAAGGCGCCGGCTCTCGTGCGGCTGCTCCTGGGCCACACCGAAGTTGACGCCGCGGCCGAGGATGAGAGCTTCGTCGCCTCGACCGCAACCGCCCTCGAAGTGGCCCGGATCCTGTTCCCCGCAGGCCCTGTCTGGCGCAGCCCCTTGGATGGCGGCACGGCCTGACGATCTGAACGCGAGGAACGCGATACATGAAACGCGCGCTGATCACGGGTATCACCGGCCAGGACGGCTCGTATCTGGCCGAGCTCCTCCTGGGTAAACCCGACTACGAGGTGCACGGATTGGTTCGTCGCTCGAGCAGCTTGAACCGGCAGCGTATTGACCATCTCTTCGCCCTTGATTCGTCGATCGGCGAACGGTTTCAGCTTCACTACGCCGACCTGGCCGACGCGTCCAGTCTGGCGATGGTCATGGAGCTCGATTCGCCCCGACGAGGTCTATAACCTCGGCGCGCAGAGCCATGTTCGGGTCTCGTTTGATCAGCCGCTTTACACGGCCGACGTCGTCGGCCTGGGCACCTTGCGCGTTCTCGAATCTGTGCGGCAGTTGAACCGATCCATGCCGGTGAAGTTCTACCAGGCGTCCAGCTCGGAGATGTTTGGCGCGGCGCCACCGCCGCAAGGGCTCGATACTCCGTTCCATCCGCGCAGTCCCTATGCTTGTGCCAAGGCCTACGGGCACTGGCAGACCATCAACTATCGCGAAGCTTACGGACTCTTCGCTTGTTCGGGAATCTTGTTCAACCACGAAAGCCCGCGCCGCGGCGAGTCATTCGTCACCCGGAAGGTCACACTGGCGCGCCGCGCGAATCAAGGAAGGGCTTCAGAAGAAGCTCGTGATGGGTAACCTGGAGGCCAAGCGCGACTGGGGGTTCGCCGGCGATTACGTGCGCGCCATGTGGCTCATGCTGCAGCAGCAGAAACCTGCCGACTACGTGGTGGCTACCGGCGAAACGCACTCGATTCGCGAGCTGCTCGAGCTGGCGTTCTCGATGCTCGGTCTCGACTATCGCGAGTTCGTCGAATTTGATCCGAAATACACGCGTCCGTCGGAAGTCGACGTGCTTCAGGGTGACCCGACCAGGGCCCGCGAAAGCCTGGGCTGGAAGCCCGAAGTCAACTTCCGCGACCTGATCAAGATGATGGTCGAATCGGACCTCGAGCAAGCCCGCCGCGAGAACTACGGGCGGAGCTTCCGGCCCCGCTAGGCGGACGGGCTTGATGTTTGACCGGAACGGCCGGCGACTCGATGAAATCGACCACTCGCCGCCGTCCGCGCCGGAGTCGTGGCGATGGTCGGGCAGGCCGATCATCTGCGGCGCCTCAAGAGGGATCTCCCGGCGAACAATTCTCGTCGTATGCTCGACAAGTCCGCCGGGGCGTCGCCGGCCGTGCCGATCTCGCCGGTCGCCAGAAGGCTGGTGGCACCGCTGGGGCTGCTGGCTGGCGCGGCCCCATGCGCCGCAGGGGACGCGGCGGCTGACGGCGAGGAACCCGGGGTCGATGGCGGGTCGAGTGGGCCGATTGCGCTGGCCGTCAGTTGACTGGAAGCCCCGGTCGGGGTGACTCGTCCGCCGGTGCTCTGTCCGGCGATGACGGCGCTGCCGCCGAGCGAGGCCGGGTCGAAGAACAGTCCATTGACGACAGCGTTGCTGCCGGCTTGCCGTGTGACGGTGATGACCACGTTTCCGGTGATGTCCCACTGGAGATAGACGCCGGTTGAGAAGTTGGAGATGGTCTCGGTATCCAGGATCGCCCCGGTCTTGGCGTCGAGATCTGGACCTGCTCGGCGCGTCCGGCCGTGTCCCAGTCGAGGGCGTAGAGGGCGAGATCGTGGGCTTGACCGTCGATGAAGTTGACGTCGATCGTGAAGCTGGTGCCGGAATACCAGGCAGCGGCGACGCGGTTGCTGCTGTTGGGGATTTCGAGGGCGCGAGGGTCGGACGAAGTCGTGGTCCAGGTGTAGGATGACTGGCCGGCGGGAGTGACCAGCGCGTAGGAGGGGATGCTGACGGCGCCGCCGACGATGTCGTAGCCCTGGCTGCCGTAGACGCCCTCCCAGTTGCCTTCGGTGGCCGTGTTCTTGGCGATGAAGCTAGCGCTTGCCTGAGGAAACGGCGCCGACGGTGGATCGATGAATACGCCATTGACGATTGCGTTGTTGCCGGCTTGCCGCGTGATCGTGATGATCACGTTCCCGGTGACGTTCCACTGGAGATAGACCCCGTTTGAGAAGTTGGAGACGGTCTCGGTATCCAGGATTGCGCCGGTGGAGGTGCTAGAGATCTGGATCTGCTCGACGCGTCCCTCCTTGTCCCAGTCGAGTAAGTAGAGGGCGATGTCGTGCGCTTGGCCGTCGGTGAGGTTGACGTCAATCGTGAAGCTGGAGCTGGAATACCAGACAGCGGCGACGCGGTTGCTGCTCAGGGGAGTCTGGAGGGCGCGAGGGTCGGACGAGGTGGTGGTCCAGGTGTAGGTTGTCTGTCCGGCGGGAGTGATGGTGGCAATGGAGGGGCTTTTGACTGCGCCGCTCGCGATGTCGTAGCCCTGGCTACCGTAGACGCCCTGCCAGTTGCCTTCTGTCGACGTGTCCCATTTCGTCAACGTCGCGCTGGCCGAGCTCTGGTTGACGGTTGCGCTGGCGCTTCCCGTGATGCTTGGCGTCACCGTATCGGTAACGAAGATCGTCTGCGTCCCCAGCGTGTTCAGCGTAGCCGTGAAGGGGTGGCTGCCAGCATTTGCCGTGGTGAAGATGTAGTTGGCCGGCAGGGCCGCGCTTGAGTCGGTACTGGTGAAGTGCACTGTGCCGGTGTAGCCGGTTGCGATGTTGCCGTAAGGATCGTAGGCGGTCACGGTGAAGTTATTGGCGGCACCGGCCGTGACGGAGGTGGGGAACCCGGTGACGGCCAGCGAGGCCGCGCCAGCGGGCTGGACGACGATGCCGGACTGGGTGCCGGTGATGGTCGAGGTCGAGATGTCGGTGGCCTTGAGATACTGGGTGCCGGCGGTTTTGAGCGTGGCCGCGAAGGTAAACGTGCCGTCATCGGTGGCGACGAATGGGAAATTGGCCGGCAGGGCGGCCTGGGAGTCGCCGCTGGCAAACTGGATGGTGCCGGTGTAGCCGGTTGCGATGTTGCCGTAGGGATCATAGGCGGTGACGGTGAAGTTACCGGCGGCGCCTGCGGTGTCGGGGGTGGGGAAGCCGGTGACGGTGAGTGACTTGGCGGCGGCGGGCTGGACGACGATGCCGGACTGGGTGCCGGTGATGGTCGAGGTCGTGGTGTCGGTGGCCTTGAGATACTGGGTACCGGCGGTCTTGAGCGTGGCCGCGAAGGTAAACGTGCCGTTATCGGTGGCGACAAATGGGAAATTGGCCGGCAGAGCGGCCTGGGAGTCGCTGCTGGCGAACTGGATGGTGCCGGTGTAGCCGGTTGCGATGTTGCCGTAAGGGTCGTAGGCGGTGACGGTGAAGTTACTGGCGGCGCCTGCGGTGTCGGGGGTGGGGAAGCCGGTGACGGTCAGTGTCTTGGCGGCGGCGGGCTGGACGACGATGCCGGACTGGGTGCCGGTGATGGTCGAGGTCGAGATGTCGGTGGCCTTGAGATACTGGGTGCCGGCGGTCTTGAGGGTGGCCGCGAAGGTAAACGTGCCGTTATCGGTGGCGACAAATGGGAAATTGGCCGGTAGAGCGGCCTGAGAGTCGCCGCTGGCGAACTGGATGGTGCCGGTGTAGCCGGTTGCGATGTTGCCGTAAGGATCATAGGCCGTGACGGTGAAGTTACGGGCGGCGCCTGCTGTGTCGGGGGTGGGGAAGCCGGTGACGGTCAGTGTCTTGGCGGCGGCGGGCTGGACGACGATGCCGGACTGGGTGCCGGTGATGGTCGAGGTCGTGGTGTCGGTAGCCTTGAGATACTGGGTGCCGGCAGTTTTGAGGATGGCGGAAAAGGTGTGCGTGCCGTCATCGGCCGCGACGAAGGTGTAGCTGGACGGCAGGCCGGCCTGGGAGTCGCCACTGGCGAACTGGATGGTGCCGGTGTAGCCGGTTGCGATGCTGCCGCTTGCGGTTTTCGCCATGACGGTGACGCTGAACGGGCTGCCCGCCGTCACCGCTGTCTGAGGCGCTGACAGCCAACTGGCTCGCGGCCCCGGTTGTGGCCGTCGGGTCGAAGAACAGTCCATTGACGACAGCGTTGCTGCCGGCTTGCCGTGTGACCGTGATGACCACGTTTCCGGTGAGGTTCCACTGGAGATAGACGCCGGTTGAGAAGTTGGAGATGGTCTCGGTATCCAGGATCGCGCCGGTCTTGGCGGCTCGAGATCTGGACCTGCTCGGCGCGTCCCTCCGAGTCCCAGTCGAGGGCGTAGAGGGCGAGGTCGTGCGCTTGACCGTCGATGAAGTTGACGTCGATCGTGAAGCTGGTGCCGGAATACCAGACAGCGGCGACGCGATTGCTGCTGTTGGGGGTTTCGAGGGCGCGAGGGTCAGACGAGGTGGTGGTCCAGGTGTAGGCTGACTGGCCGGCGGGATTGACCAGCGCGTAGGAGGGGATGCTGACGGCGCCGCCCACGATGTCGTAGCCCTGGCTGCCGTAGACGCCCTCCCAGTTGCCTTCGGTGGCAGTGTTCTTGGTGATGAAGCTAGCGCTTGCCTGTGGAAACGGCGCCGACGGTGGATCGATGAATACGCCGCTGACGATTGCGTTGTTGCCGGCTTGCCGTGTGACCGTGATGATGACGTTTCCGGTGACGTTCCACTGGAGATAGACCCCGTTTGAGAAGTTGGAGACGGTCTCGGTATCCAGGATTGCGCCGGTGGCGGTGCTCGAGATCTGGATCTGCTCGACGCGTCCCTCCTTGTCCCAGTCAAGTAAGTAGAGGGCGATGTCGTGCGCCTGGCCGTCGGTGAGGTTGACGTCGATCGTGAAGCTGGAGCTGGAATACCAGCCGGCGGCGACGCGGTTGCTGCTCAGGGGAGTCTGGAGGGCGCGAGGGTCGGACGAGGTGGTGGACCAGGTGTAGGTTGTCTGTCCGGCTGGGGTGATGGTGGCAAAGGAGGGGATTTTGACTGCGCCGCTCGCGATGTCGTAGCCCTGGTTGCCGTAGACGCCCTGCCAGTTGCCTTCGGTCGTCGTGTCCCATGTCGTCAGTGTCGCGCTGGCTGTGGGCGCTGTGATCACGCCGGTCGAGACGGGAACGAATGTGTAGCTATAATTGTTTCCAGAGTTACCGTCGGAGACGGTGCCGCTGGGGGTCAGAGTCAACCCCGTGCCCACATTCGGCAAATTGTACATCTCGACGAAATCGGCCGAATCGCCGGGCGCGAGGCTTCCGGTAGTGATGGTGGGAACGGCCGCGGCGGAGGTGGTTCCGTCGTAAGGCTTGGTGTTGGTCACGGCGGTAACGGTGAGCGCTCGCGCCGTGATCGTGCCGGAGGAAGAGGAAACATACGTGTACGTGTAGTCCTTGCCCGAGTTGCCGTCGGCCACCACACCGCCGGGGGTCAGCGTCAAGCCACTGCCTACGTTTTTGGTCGAGTACGCCTCTGTGAAACCGGCGGTGTCACCGGGCATGACGGTGCCCGAGGTGATCGCCGGCGCCGTCGTCGCGGCGGTTGTGCCGTCGTATGTCTTGCTGCTGGCCGCGGCCGTCACCGTCAGCGCTTCTGCCGTGATCACGCCGGTCGACATGTAAACATACGTATACGTGTAGTTGTTACCCGAGTTGCCGTCGCTCACCAAACCGCCGGGGTTCAGCGGCAAGCCGGTCCCGGCATTCTTGTTCGAGTAGATCTCGGTGAACATTGCGGTGTCACCGGGCATCACGGTGCCCGAGGTAATCGTGGGTACCGCTGCCGCGGCGGTCGTGCCGTCGTAGGTCTTGGTGCTGGCCGCGGCCGTCACCGTCAGTGCTTCTGCCGTGATCACGCCGGTCGATGCGGGAACATACGTGTACGTGTAGTTGTTGCCCGAGTTGGCGTCGCTCACCAAACCGCCGGGGTTCAGCGGCAAGGCGGTCCCGGCATTCTTGTTCGAGTAGATCTCGGTGAACATTGCGGTGTCACCGGTCATCACGGTGCCCGAGGTGATCGTGGGTACCGCTGCCGCGGCGGTTGTGCCGTCGTACGTCTTGGTGCTGGCCGCGGCCGTCACCGTCAGCGCTTCTGCCGTGATCACGCCGGTCGAAATGGGAACATACGTGTACGTATAGTTGTTACCCGAGTTGGTGTCGCTCACCACACCGCCGGGCGTCAGGGCCAGACCGGTCCCCACATTCTTGGTCGAATAGGTCTCGATGAAAGCGGCGGTGTCACCGGGCATGACGGTGCCCGAGGTGATCGTGGGCGCCGTCGTCGCAGCGGTTGTGCCGTCGTAGGTCTTGCTGCTGGCTACGGCCGTCACGGTCAGCGCCTCTGCCGTGATCACGCCGGTGGAAACGGGAATGTACGTGTACGTGTAGTCCTTGCCCGAGTCGCCGTCGTTCACCACACCGCCGGGGTTCAGCGTCAAGCCGGTTCCCGCATTCTTATTCGAGTAGGTCTCGGTGAATATTGCGGTGTCACCGGGTATCACGGTGCCCGAGGTGATCGTGGGTACCGCTGCTGCGGCGGTTGTGCCGTCGTAGGTCTTGCTGTTGGCCGCGGCCGTTACCGTCAGCGCCTCTGCGGTGATCGTGCCGGAGGAAGTGGGAATATACGTGTATGTGTAGTCTTTGCCCGAGTTGCCGTCGCTGACCGAACCACTGGGGGTCAGCGTCAGACCGGTCCCCACATTCCTGGTCGAGTAGATCTCGCTGAAACCAGCGGTGTCACCGGGCATCACGGTGCCCGAGGTGATCGCCGGCGCCGTCGTCGCGGCGGTTGTGCCGTCGTAGGTCTTGGTGCTGGCCGCGGCCGTCACCGTCAGCGCTTCTGCGGTGATCACGCCGGACGAGGCGAGAATAAACGTGTACGTGTAGTTCTTGCCCGAGTTGCCGTCGGTCACCACACCGCTGGGGGTCAGCGTCAAGCCGGTGCCCACATTCTTGGTGGAGTAGGTCTCGATGAAAGCCGCGGTGTCTCCCGACATCACCTTGCCCGACGTGATACCGGGAACGACTACTGCGGTGGTTGTGCCGTTGTAAGTCCTGCTACTGGCGATCGCGGTGATCGTGAGCGCCTCTGCGGAGATCGTGAAGTTGGTCGAGCTGCTGGCCGTCACATAATCCGGGCTGCCCGGGAAGGTGGCGACGACCGTGTAGGTTCCTATGTTCCGCGGAGCGGTGCTGCCCAGATTCGTTCCGCTGGTGCCGATCCCTACGTAATAGTCATACGTGATGCCGATTCCTTGCAGCGTGTTGCCGGCAGATCCGTCATTGGGCGTGATGGTGGCGGAGGCGGCGAATGCCGTCCCTTTGTACGTCGCACTCGCATCGGTAACAGTCACGGTGGGGGGCTTGCGGCGGGGCTCACGGTGATCGTTGTGCTGGTGCCGGCGGTGATCAAGCTACTCCAGGGATCGCCGCTGGGCAGTGCGCTGGCGGAGAGCGTGTACACGCCGTGGTGGGTAATGCTCAGGTTCGTGAACGTGACGAAGCCGCCTGAAGCATTGACCGGGAATGTGCCGGCGAGCGTTCCCACGCCGGAGGTCGCCTTCAAGGTGAAAGTGACCTGCGAGCCCGGCACGGTGCTGCTATCGAAATTGATGCCGAGATTGCCGGAGGCGTCTTCCGCTTCGATCACCGGTTGCTGGGCGAACTGGGCGCCGAAGCCGGCCGACGACGACGGCTCGGTGGTGAAGACCAACTGGGTGGGCACGGCGTAAACGGTGGTGATCGTCGGAGAAAAGCCGAGCGAGCCGCTGGATGAGTAAATACCGATCCATGGGCTGAAGACGACGTCGCCCGTCACAGGATCGCCGGCACCCCCGGGGTTGGCCGTCGTCGACGGGCCGCGGAGGCTACCCCACCAATCGGATGTTGCAGCGGCCGCTGGAGCGGTCGAGACCGCTGAGCTCTGTACGTCATCGAGGGCCATCACGTTACCCGAAAGGTCGTCCTGCTCGGCCGTGAGCACGCTCGAGTCGCCGCCGCCGTTGCCCACCAGAATACCCATCGTGCAGCCGTTGATCGCGGACTGGCTGACCGTTGCCGTGCCGGCATTGGCCACCCACATGCCCGTGTTGTCGCCGGTGATCGAGCTGCCGGTAATCGTGGCCGTCGAGAGGTTTTCGACCGCGATACCGATGTCGTCGCCACTGATGGCGACGGCCGTCGCCGTCAGAGTGCCTTCGTCGTTGTCGGCAATACCGGTCAACAGCGACGAGCCCGAGAACGAGAGCCCCGAGATCGTGACCGAGACGGTCGGGCCGCCGCTCACCGTGATCTGACCGCCGCCGGTGGCGCCTGACGGGGCAGTCAGGATCGTTGTCGAAGCCCCCGCGCCCGAGATCGTCAGCGACTCGCCGATCGTGACCTGCTCGGAATAGGTCCCGGGCTCGACGATCACGGTTCCGCCGGCGGCCGCGCCGTCGACGCCCGCCTGGATGGTGGCGAACGCGTTGACGCCGATCGTGAGCGTATTCCCGTTCTCGATAACCTGCGTGAGTTTCGTGTCGCCCGTCCAGGCCGGGTTGACATAGACGGTCGACTCGAAGTTCGAAGCGACTGTCTCGATGAGGGTCGACGACTGGTTCGTCTGTGTCAGACTGTCTCCGCTATAGTCGGCGAAAATTGCGTGGACTCCCGGCAGAAGCGCCGAGGTCGTGATCGTCGCCTGGTTCGATCCATTCAAGCTTTCCGTTCCCAGCGCGGTCGTGCCGTCGTAAAAGGTGACCGTGCCCGTGGGCGCGGGGGTGGTGACCCCGGTGACGCCCTGCACGGTGACCGTGGCGGTGAACGTCAAAGCCCCTCCGAAGCTCGATGTGGGGCTTGAGGTCGCGAGCGCGAGATTGGTCGCGAAGTGGTTGACGACCTGGGTGAAGACCGGTGAGGCGCTGGGCGCATACTTGGCGGTGTCGCCGCTGTAGACTGCGAAGAACTGGTACGTGCCCGCCGGCAGGGGGCCGGCCACGTATGACGCCTGGTCTGATCGGCTCAAGGTCACCATGGCCAGCGGGGTCGAGCCTTCAAAGAAGGTCACCGTGCCGTCGGTGGGATTGGCGACTCCGCTCGCGGTGGTCCTGACCGTGGCGGTGAGGGTCACGGATTGGCCGCTGGCGGAGGTGCCCAGCGCTTCGGCGAAGGTCGTCGCGGTGGCGTCTGGATTCGCAAGCGCGGTCGAAGCGCCCTGCACGGCGAGCGAGGGCAAGGTGCCGGTGATCGTCGCGGTGCTGCTGTCGGTCGCGGTCAGCGACTGGGTTCCCGATGTCTCGAACGTGACGTAGAATGTGCCTGTCCCCAGTTGCTCGGGGGCGACGTTGAACGTCGCCGGCAGAGCCACGTCGTTGAAGTTGTACGTCAAAGGGAATTCGGCGGCGGGGTCGGTGCTCGAGAGATCGATCGTCCCATCATAGGTGGTCGCGACGTTGCCGTAGGCATCGATCGCGGTGACCGTGACGGCGAAGGGCACACCGGCGGTGGGGCTGCCGGAATCACTGAGCAAGAGCGACTGGCCGGCGCCTGGCTGGACCTGGATATTGCCCTCGCTGCCCGTCTCTGCCGGATTCGCGGCCGCGGTCGCGGTGATCGACTGGATGCCGGCCGTTTTGAAGACGAGAGCCGTGGTGATGGTGTGCGTGCCCTTGTTCGTGGAGGTGAAGGTAAAGCTGGCCGGCAGGCCCGTCGCATGGGGATCGCTGCTGCTGAAATCGACGGTGCCCAGGAATCCGGTATCGGTGCCGCCGCCGGGAGCCAGCGCCGTGACCGTGAGCGAGTAGGACGTGCCGGCCGTGACGCTCGCCGGCACGCCGGTGACCAGGAACACGTCGGAGGAGGTGCCGGAGGCGCGTTCGATCGTCTCGGCATAGGCGTCGGAGGTTTCGCCGTTAGCGCCATTACGGTTCTGGTTCATCTCGTTGCCGTACCAGTCCTGGATGTCGGGGCCGACCGTGAGGTTATAGGCTCCGGCGGCAGTCAGGTTGGGGAACGTGATGTCGAAGGTATGATCATTCGAGCCGGCGACGGCCGCGACGGATATCCCGCTCACGCTGCCGCCGGGCCCGGCAAGCGAGACTTGGGACGGGGTGAAGGTGGCGGGGTTGATCTCTTCGTTGAAGGTCAACTGGATGCTCGAGAAACCGGAGCCGCCTGAGGTCGCGCCGCTGGGCGTGGACGAGACGACGTAGGGCCCGTCGGTGTTGGCGACCGCCGCCGCGGCGTTGACGATGCCGCCGCTGGTCACCAGCCCCACGAGGTTCGGGTCGGGAGTCGCCGTGTCAATGACCGCGTCCACTACCTGGCTCATCGACCAGGTCGGGTGTGCGGCCTCCACCAGGGCGACGGTCGACGTCACGAGCGGCGCCGCCATGGAAGTGCCGCTGTCGGAAGCGAGTCCGCCGCTCGTGCTGATGCCCCACAAGTCGTTTCCGGGCGCGGCGATCTGCACCGATTGGACGCCGTAGTCGGAGTAGCTCGCCTTGGTGCCGCTGATCGTGGTGGCGGCAACGCTGATCAGGTTGGGATAATCGGCCGAGTATGAGGCCGGCGCAAAAAGGTGCCGCTGTTGTCGTTATCGGTGCCGTCGTTGCCGGCGGCGGCGACGATGATCACGCCGTACTCGTCGGCGTACTGAATCGCCGAGGCGATAACCGGGTCGGTTCCAGCGCCGCCCCAGCTCGCGTTGATCACTCTGGCCCCGTGATCGACCGCATACGCGATTGCAAGGGCCGCAGCCGTGTCGGTGCCGGAGCCGGTACTGTCAAGGAACTGCACGCCCATGATCTGGACCGACCAGTCCGCGCCGCTCGTGACGGTGGCGCTGTTCGCGACCGCCGCGATCTCGCCGGCGGTGAAGGTGCCGTGACCGTTCTGGTCGAGCGGGTTGTTGGTGTTGCTCACGAAGTTCCAGCCGATGAGATCATCGGGCGTGGCGGTGAAGCCGTCCTGGGTCGAGCCGTCGGCCCAACCGCCGGAAGAGAGCGGGGCGAGCAAGGCCGAGCCTGTGACCAGGCCGCCGCTCGTGAGGGGCTCGATCTTGCCGGTTCCCTGGTTGATTGCCACGCCGTTGACCGTTGCGTTCAGATCGGCAAACGTGATCAGGCCGTCGCCGTCGGTGTCGGTCAGGTCCGGCTGCACGCTCGCAGGGATCTCGGCCTGATTGATCCAGAGGTTATTGACCAATTGGGGAAGGTTGTAGGAAATGCCGGTGTCCGTGTCGGCGACGATCACCTGCGTCGAGCCGGTCGTCACGTTCCACGCCGTGGGGGCGTTGATGCCCCACTGGCCGTTCAGGTACCACTGGGTGTCGTTGTCGTAGCTCGGGTTGCTGGGCGAATCGGCGACGCTGATCGTACGCGGGGGCGCTGCGTACTCGACAGCCGGGCTGGCCGCGAGCTGCGTCTCGAGCGAGCCCAGCTCGGCCGCCGGCGCCTGCACCAGGTAGGAATCGGGGAGTCCCGTGGCCTGCACCGAGGCACCGCTCTTGGCGATCAGGCTGGCCAGCGACCCCAGCGACCCGCCGGTGCTCGGCTCCAGCACCAGGTTGAGCGTCTGCACTGGAGCCGCTATGGGCGTCGGACCGACCACCGAGGACTGCGAGAGCAGCGTCCGGAGCTCGAGGTGATCGATCGCCAGCGCGGTCCTCGTGTAATGGCGATGCCGCCCCCATGCGCGGCCGGATCGCCCGCCGCGCCCATCCTTCTTCGCAAACCAACGGAGTCTCAAAATCCCGGCGGTGCGGTGATCGTGATTTGACATCTCGGTGCGAATCCTCTGCGATAAATCCATCGGGAAGACGAGAACGGCGTTGCCAGTGCGACATCACACCGGACCGCGTCGACGACGCGTTCCTGATCTAGCCTGGTGTTTTTTCTGCCATCTGTGGGTTGTCGAGTCGTCACGAGAATGATGGCCGATCAATGCACGAACCGGCTTCAGTAGGGCGAAGCGGCGAGGGAATTTGGGTAATTTGCAAAAGTTTTTATGGCTGATTGGCTGATCGACAGGGGCCGAGAATCCTTCTGCTACCCTGAAGTGCACAGATCATTGCTCAGGCGATCATAAACATTCGGTGGCAAAAAGAAAGGGGGCAGCGATGCATCGGTGAGTGGCGGCATCATTTGCGGTGCTGCGCGGTTCTCGGACACGCTTTCAGATTCCGCGCTCGCCGTGCGATTGGATGTACTTCTTGACGGAGGGTGAAATGAGATAGAGGGAGAGCATTGTGTAGACCAGGATCAGGCCGATTCCGACCATGATCCGTATCAGATCAATCCGCTCTTCGAATGGGCGGATTCCAACCGGGGCGTCGACATCGTCGGCGTTCTCTGGAACGACTGTGTTGACAATGGTCTCCTGTTCTTGCATGAACGGTTGCAAGAGCGGCAGGGCGATCAAGGTCATGACGTCGACGACCGCACCCAAGGTCAGCGCGGCGATCAGCAGTTTGGCCGATTTGCCGCGGATGAACTGGATGGCCGCATAGATTCCGTAGCCCGAGACCAGGCTCAGGGCGAGCCAGCTCAGGAGCCCCATCGACGTGTCGGTCCGGGTTGAATTGATGAAGGCAAGAACCATCAGCATCAGGCTGCCGGCGATGATGAGCACACCGGTGATCGAGACGTGCGCCGGCGCCCCCGGCGGTGCCTGGGGGGCAGGCGGTTCCAGATCGTCCTCGAGACCGATGCGGAGGCCGGTATCCTGATCGGTTCCGCAGACGGAACAGATGGACATTCCTCTCGGGACGCCGCTGCCGCAGGTGACGCAGCGCCTTCCCTGGCTTCGCGCTTCGGCTGCGGTTTGTTTGCGCCGGGCCGTCCCTTCGCGGAAGAGGGCGGCAGCGTCGGCGGCCTGGGTGCCGCGATCACCGGCATAGCGCTCCATATCGCGAGCGCTACCCGCTGTGAGCGGGAGGTCGAATGCTTCGCGAAGGTCGCCCGCACCCAGCGATGGCGGAAGATCGTCGGGCAAATCGCGACGCTTCTGCATGTCGAATAACGAGTCGCCGGCTGCGTCAAACACCCCAGGCGCCGTCGACGCCGAGCTGGCGTCCTTATCCGTGACCGAGAACTTGTTGCCGCACTTCGGGCACTTGAGCCGCCGGCCGGGTTTGATACCCGACGGGAGATTCATGGTGATGCCGCACCAGTTGCACTGCGTGGTCTGAGGCATAGATCGTTCGGGCCCGCTCCGGTCTGAGATGCTCGCGTCGTTCTCGTTCCCACCCTGACCCGGCCCGCCCGATCGAACACACCGCTCGGGAGCGGCCGGCGTTTCCCTACACAATCCTATACGATCAACTTGCGGGCGCGTGAGTCAAAAAGCGAAGCAGACGAACGCTGGCTGTTCGAAAGTGTACAAGCAAGCAGTCTTGGCCGGTATGTTCGCCGCCTTGCCTCCATTGTGACGGACGAAGCGGGGCACTGTCAATTTATTGCGGAATCGGCTGACGGGTGGAGGGTGACGGGTGACGGGTGGCTCGGCGGGGTTGCTATCGCGGAACAGGGTTTACGGTGTACTCGACAATCCGAAGGTGGATTCCGAGTGGAAGGCAATCGAACATTCGTTCATGCGATGAATCTGGCTTGCGGCGGAAAGGCGTGGCTCGATCAGTACGGCGAGGAAATGCCGGCCCGCGCCGCAGCGGAGATGGGGCTGCACCTCCACAATTTGCTGGAAGCGCATGTCGTGCGTCGTGAAGCCGAGCGTATAATGCTTGCCGACCTACCCGCGTCACCGATTCCTCCGGGCTAAACAGGAGTCGTCGGTGGAGACGTCAACTGTGGCCAAAGACCCGCGCGTCCAGGACCTCCTTGCAGAGGTTCTCAATTCTGATCGCACGCCAGAGGAAGTCTGCCAAAGTTTTCCGGAGCTGCTGCCACAGGTTCAGGACGGCTTGCGTCGCCTCCGCGCGGTCGAAGCCCGCGTCAACAGTTTGTTCCCTCCGGATCGTCTCGCCGGGGACGGTGCTCCGACTGGTCCGCCAGCCGCCGAACCTGTGCAGATTCCCGGCTACGAACTGCAGGACGTACTGGGCCGCGGCGGGATGGGCGTCGTTTACAAGGCGTGGGACATCCGGCTCCGCCGCCATGTGGCCCTGAAAATGCTCCTGGCGGGAGCACACGCCGGCCGTGAGGAGATTGAGCGTTTTCTGCGCAGTGCCGAGGCCAAAGCGTCGCTCCATCATAATAATATCTTGCAAGTCTTTGACCTCGGGGATGTGGCAGGTCAGCCCTATTTCACCACGGAATTTGTGGATGGAGGAACTCTCGCCCGCAAGCTCGCCGGCACGCCGCTGCCCGCCGCCCAGACAGTCTCTCTTCTGGTCACGCTGGCTGGTGCCGTGCAAGCGGCGCATGACGCCGGAATCATACACCGCGACCTGAAGCCGGCCAATATTCTCCTGACATCCGACGGGATCCCCAAGATCAGCGACTTTGGGCTCGCCCGTCGGTCGGTAGACGCGCCAGGGCTCACGCTCACCGGCGCCGTTCTGGGGACGCCGAGCTATATGGCCCCGGAGCAGGCCCAGGGTCGACTGAAGCTCATTGGACCGGCCACGGATGTGTACGCCCTGGGGGCGATCCTCTATGAAACGCTCACGGGCCGCCCGCCGTTCAAGGCGGAAACCAGCTCGGCAACGCTACAACAAGTTGTCTCTGTCGAGCCGGTTCCTCCGTCGCGTTTGAATTCACAAGTGCCTCGCGACCTGGAAACCATCTGCCTGAAATGCCTGCAGAAGGAGCCGGCGCGGCGATACGCCAGTGGCTCGGCGCTGGCCGACGACCTCGACCGCTTCGGGGAGGGACGGCCGATCCAGGCCCGGGCCGTGGGCTGGGCGGAGCGCTCGTGGCGCTCGGGGCCGGCGCAATCCGACAGCCGCGGCCCTGCTGCTCGGCGGGCTGCTGCTGGCGATGGGCCTGGTCGGCGGCGGGGTCTGGCTGACCTCGGAGCGGTCGGCAACCCGGAAGTCGGTCGAGGCGGACCTCCGAGAGGCCGAGGACCGCCAGCGCGAGTCGGATTGGGTGAAGGCGGGAGCGGCACTCGAGCGCGCCCGGGGGCGGCTGGGCGGCCGTGGGCCCAGCGACCTGCTCGGACGCCTTAAACAAGATCAGTACGCGATGAACCTGGCCAGCCGATTCGAGGAGATTCGTCTGAGTCGGTCGGCGCTTTTTGAGGGACATATCTCCTTCGATGGCAACAACCCACGAGCGGCCCGGGGTTACGACGTGGCGTTTCGCGAGGCCGGGCTGGGGCCGTTCGTCGACGATCCGGCGATCGTTGCTGGCCGGATCGAAGCCTCGCCGGTGCGCAACGCCCTGCTGGCCGCGCTGGACGACTGGGCAGCGTGCACGACCGACCGGAGCCAGCAAGAGTGGCTCATGAATGTCGCGCGTCGGGCCGACCCAGACCCCTGGCGCGACCGCGTCCGCGACCCCCAGACGTGGGGGAAGCGCGTGGAGCTGGAGGAACTGGCCCGGACGGCGCCGGATGCGGATCCCCCGGCGCAACTGCTGGCCGCGCTGGCAAACCGGTTGCGCCAGTGCAAAGGTGATCCGGCCGGGCTGCTGCGTCGCGCCCAGTTCACGCATCCGGATGACTTCTGGGCCAATTTGAGCCTGGGCCTCGAGCTGAGGGAGAAGGACCCCGGAGCAGCGGTTGGATTCTTTCGGACGGCACTGGGGCTTCGTCCGGGAGCGACCATCGTCTCCGTCCACCTGGGTTGCGCCCTGTTGCTATCGGGACAGTCAGAAGAAGCGATCGAGACGCTACGGCGGGCCACCGTGATCGAGCCCGGGTCGTCCGATGCCCATATTGAGCTCGGTGTGGCGCTCGAGTCCAAGGACCGGCTGGACGAGGCCATCGAACAATACGAGCAGGCCATCCGAATCGACCCCAGCTTTGTAACGGCGCGTTACAACCTTGGCATGGCCCTGGCGTCCCGAGGCCGGCTCGACGAGGCGATCGTCCACCTGCGGCGTGGCCTCGAGATCGATCCCAAACATGCTGGCTGCTGCAACGAGCTTGGTATCGTGTTCAAGAAACAAGGGCATCTGGACGAGGCCATGAAGCAATATGAGCAGGCCATCCAGCTCGACCCGGAACATGCGCGGCGCGTTTCAACCTCGGCAAGGCCCTGGCGGCCCAAGGCCGACTGGACGAGGCGATCGTCCACCTGCGGCGTTGCCTCGATATTGATCCCAAGGATGCCGGCTGCCGCAACGAGATTGGCACCGCGCTCGAGGACAAGGGGCGTCTGGACGAGGCCATCGAGCAATATGAGCAGGCCCTCCGAGTCGACCCCGGGTTCGTACCGGCGCTTTACAACCTGGGCAAGATCCTGGCGGTCCGGGGCCGGCGGGACGAGGCGATTGTCCACCTGCGACGGGCCATCGAGATCGATCCCGGGGACATCGAAGCGCGGTCTGAACTCGCGCAGGTGCTGATTGCGGCCGGGCGAACGAAAAAAGCGATCGAGCAGTTGGATGACCTGGTTCGGGGCGATCCCCGGTCGGCTGAGCGCCACGACGAATATGCCTGGGTCGTGGCGCTGGCACCCGGGCTCTCGCCGCGCGATTACGTGGTGGCCGTGCAGCATGCCCGGAAGGCCGTCGAGCTTGAGCCGGAGGACGGGGACGTCTACAGCACGCTGGCCCTGGCCGAGTACCGTGCGGGCCACTGGGCGGAATCGATCGCTGCGGCGCATCGCTCTGAAGCTCTGATCAAAGAGGGTCATCCCGTGAACTGGTTCATCCTGGCCCTGGCCGCACTGGCGAAACGGTGAGAAGGATGAGGCGCGGCGGTGGTTCGACAAGGGGGTCGAGCGGACGAAAGCTGAGGCCACCACGGATGCCGAACTGCGGCAGCTCTGGGCGGAAGCGGCCGGGTTGCTGGGCCGGCCCAGTCCGGACGTACCCGGCCCGGCCGCAACCGGCGGCCAGGGCGCCGAAGTGGAAGGGCAGGCGTCGCGATTCAGGCTTGGAGTGAGTTAGTTTGGTCGACAAGCCGGAGGGCGCGGCGATTGGATCAGTGGCTCGGCTGCGACATCGCTTGCGCTCGACCCCCCCTTGCCCCCCCTTCATAAGGGGGGGAAAGTAGAGGGCCCCCCCTTTTTAAGGGGGGGAAAGGTGGGCGGGGGGGCTTGCGCTTGGCGCGGCGATTGGATCAGTGGCTCGGCTGCGACATCGCTTGCTCTCGACCCCCCCTGGCCCCCCCTTCTTAAGGGGGGGAAAGTAGAGGGCCCCCCCTTCTTAAGGGGGGGAAAGTAGAGGGCCCCCCCTTCATAAGGGGGGGAAAGTAGAGGGCCCCCCCTTCTTAAGGGGGGGAAAGTAGAGGGCCCCCCCTTCTTAAGGGGGGGAAAGTAGAGGGCCCCCCCTTCTTAAGGGGGGGAAAGTAGAGGGCCCCCCCTTCTTAAGGGGGGGAAAGTAGAGGGCCCCCCCTTCTTAAGGGGGGGAAAGTAGAGGGCCCCCCCTTCTTAAGGGGGGGAAAGTAGAGGGCCCCACCTTCTTAAGGGGGGGAAAGGTGGGCGGGGGGGCGCTGGCTGGCTCGCGGCTGGCGGCGACTTCGCCCAGGCGGGCGCGGCTGGCGGCGAAGAATCGGCCCAGCAGGGCGATGCATGTCGTCGCCATTCGCCGAGAGAAGTTCTGGTGAATGATGCCAAAAAAGGAAGGAGACTCTTGCTATCAGCGTGAGTACGGTTATTCTAAGCGCGCATTGTCTTTTCGTGCGGGAGTCAGACTGGCGCGCGCGTGCGACTGAAGCGCGACAGATATCGCTGACTCCGAACTCAACTCACGCACTACGAGGGTCATCATGAGGCCATTCGCGAACTCCCATTTCGTTGGCAGGCTTTCGCTGGTCCGGGCACGCCGTGCGCGATTTTCTCGTGCAGAGAAGCCGTGGCTCGACTTGCTCGAGAACCGGCAGCTCTTGTACTCGGCAATCGCGCCGATTGTTTACAACCCGAATGCCACGGAGGCGAACGTCTTTCTGCTTTCTGCCCAGGAAGGTGGGCAGATCAACTTCTATGAGGGGGCAATACAGAACTCAGTTGTTCCATTCACCGAGTACACCGTGGCGCGTAGTGCCGCAGCCACTGCAATCTCGGCGGTCAATCCAGACAATGTCTTCGCGCTCAACGGCGCCGGCAACATCAGTTACTACACTGAGCCTTCCAACCTGAACAACCCGGGGAACTGGCCGGTGGCTACGGTGGAAACCGGTATCGCTGCGACCGCTATCTCGGCTTTCAATCTGAACGGCACAACCGGGGTGTTCGCACTCAACGCCAACGGAAACATCTATTGCTATATCGAACAGAGCAACGGGTCGTGGAATCGGACCAGTGTGACCACCGGGGGCAGCGGCGACACCGCGATCTCTGCAATCGTCGTCGGTAGCACACCGCAGGTCTTTGCTGTCAACTGTGCCGGCAATGTCACCTCTTACACGCAGACCACGGGCGGGTCGTGGACGGGATCCGGCATCACCTCCGGGGCCAGCGGCGACGTCGCAGTCTCCGGGTGGTCAAGCAGCTCGGTCTTCGTGGTCAATTGTGTGGGCAATGTCATCAATTACACACTGAGCAACGGAAAGTGGACAGGATCAGGCGTCACCACCGGGGGGAGTGCCGACGTTTCGGTTTCGGCGCTATCGAGCACGTCGGCATTTGTGCTCAATGCGGACGGCGAAGTCTCCTCTTACGCACTGACGAGCGGCTCGTGGGTCGGGACCCTTCTCGGTGATGACGCTGCATCGGCGATTGCTACAACGTACGCCTACAACCCTTATGTAGGAGCTGTCGCGCCGGAGTTCCTGGCACTTGACGGTAATTTCGATGAAGTTGATTTCTTCTTTCAAGAGGGTAGTTACTGGAATTATGCGACCGCCGGCGAGGATTATGGACAGCCCGTGGTCTCAGCAGTTTCGAGCAGCGGAGCCCCGACCGATTTCGAGCTCCAAGCGGATGGTGCCGTGACGCTCACGTCGGGCGGCTCGACGGGCGCCTCGTTCGGCGATTACGTGACAGCAATTTCGGCCGCATCAAGTACGTCGTGTTTCGTACTCTACGGATTCGGCGAAGTCGCTCTCTATACGCAAAGCGGTTCGACCTGGAATTCCTCTGCCGATTTTGGCAGCGCGATCACCAAGATCTCGGCGTCCTCGAGCGACTCAGTCTACGTGCTCAACGGGGCCGGCAATGTCTGGGAGTTCACGGAAAGCGGCGGCCAGTGGGTCTCATCGCAGGTGATGGGAGCGTCTGCCATCACTTCATTTGACGCAGCTTCGACCAGTGCACTCTACGTGCTCAACGGGGCCGGCAATGTCTGGGAGTTTACCGAGAACAGCGGCCAGTGGGGCGCATCGCAGGTGACGGGCGCCATAGCCATCACCGCGATTGACACCGCTTCGACCAGCTCACTCTACGTGCTCAACGGGGCGGGCAGTGTCTGGGAGTTTACGGATAGCGGCGGGCAGTGGGGCGCATCGACGGTGTGGGATAGCGGCGGGATCAAAGCGATCGCGGGCGCATCAACGACGCAGGTGATGCTTCTCAATGGGGCCGGCGATGCCTATGCATTCGGTTTCACGGGAGGTGAGTGGGAGGCGCAGGATTCCTACACCGAATATGTGGCCGTTTCGATGTCTGCAGCCTTGATCAATGGCCTTCCCGGGATCTATTTCGTGACCTCGAGCGGGACGGTTGTGTCGTATTTGTTCCCGTAGCGAGAGGGTGGAGGGCGGGGATCAGGGCCAAGGCGCTTTGATCGGATCAGTGGCTCGGCTGCGACATCGCTTGCGCGCGCCACCCCGCCCTGGCCCCGGCGGCTTGCCGGCAGGTCGATAGGATGAGACGATGATACGCCCGGCGCAGATGACACGTTTCTCAACAATCCCTCATTTCAGAAAACGCCATGGCCCCAGCAGAGATCGGTCGCGTTCGGCTGGAATTCAAGCCCGGGCTGGAAAACCTCATCGCCGGAGTGATCATCGGCCTCCTTCTGATCGGAGGCGGCTGCGCCATCATCTTGTTCGGAGTGAAGGTCGTCTTTGAGAGCGGCGGCCGGCTTCCCTACTGGGCAGATAAAGGCCCGAGCTGGGGGTCGGTGCTGCTCATGGGCGCGATCGCGGTTGGCATGATCATCGGCGGAACATTCTTGATCCGGTGGATGCGATCGCTCTGGTCGCTGCGTGTGTATCTGGGCGAGAAGGGCTTCGCCGTGTCACGGCAGGACAATCTCGATTTGTTCATCTGGAATCAGATCGCTCAAGTAACCGAGACCCACGTCTACGAGCGCCCGCCGGTTCTGAAAGGAGCGGCCCAGTTTCTCTTGCCCAAAGTGAAGAGCACGCGCTATCTGGTCATGCGCAAAGACGAAAAGCGATTCCCATTCGACGGCAATGCAATCCGCGGCCACGAAATGCTCGCCGGCCTGATCAAAAAGCAGACCGACCCCGCCGGCGTACCCTGGGCCGTCGTTGAAGAGCACGTTTAGGGATGCCAGCGAGGCCGCAATAGAAATGGAAACGCGATCAACAGACGCGAAAGGTCGGGTCTGCCTTCGGCTAAGATGCCGACCGAAAGCGTCGCCAACGACCATAACCAAGCGAAACAACAGCGCCAGTCGCAGCGATCAGAACAGATGAGGGTTCGGGTGCGACGAACGTGTAGGTGATTGTGAGCGAGCCTGCCGCACTGGCTTGCTGGGCGAGTTGGTCTCCAGGAGGATCAAAGTAAACGGATGCCACCGCCTGCAAGTTCAGGACGTCTGTCCCATAGAACGAATTCAGCGTTTCGGAGGGCATGAAGTAGGCGGAGTCGATATCGACTTCAGCAGATGCATTGTATACAGGAGTTGAAAAATCCTGCGTGTAACCACCACCAGGGTCCCCAAGAAACAGTACTGGACTCCGTAGCCACAGGAATTCAACGTCGGCGGAAACATCGACGCTTGAGACCGGACATTGAAAATTGGTTTCACTGTACGCAGTTACGTCCACAACAACACCGACGCTCACCAACTTTCCTAGCATCGGGTTAAACTCCGGGAGAAACCCGGGCTGAGTGAGGGTGAGAATTTCGACGTCATAGGTCAACGATCCGGCGTCGGCTGCGTTCGCGAGTAGGAGCGTGAGCAGCAAACCGCTGAGCAAAGGTGACGGCGACTTCGTAGTCATTGTCGATTCTCCGGCTTGAGGGCACCTCAACGACAAGGCGGCCGTGGCACGTAGGAACGGGTCGGAAACAACTTCCGCCGATTCACGTCGGGCGCACCGCGGAGCGGCACAAACACCGTTCCGACGCAGAGCGTCGGAACGAGGGTTTCCTTCGTGGCCGGGTTGAAACGGAAATTGGGAAGTTTATTCCGGCCTGTTCCGCAGCATCGCATCACGATGCGCAGCACTTTGAGCACAACCAAGAGCTGTTGCATATTATCGACATAGATCGAATGTTTAATCCCGAGTTTGCCTTAGTAGGGCGGCGGTCGCTGGGCTCATCGGGACTGGAACGCCCAAAGAAGGCGGCACAGGGCTATGAAATGCGTGCCATCAGTTGGACCGCGGCGGTCGGGGTGGCGTGTGATCTGATGGGAATCGGGAGCCCGCTATGACGGTGGCGGGTGGTGGGTTGGATGAGGAGTTCCGGCGGCTCGTTGGGTTTGCCGTCGCGGAAGAGCCTTCCGGTAAATTCGACCAGGAGCAGGTAGTTTCCCAGCGAGGATCCTTCGAGCATTCCTTCGACGCTCGTCGAGCACGCACTTCATACGTCGTCGTCGTGAAGCAACTTCTGGAACCGGTCGTCGTCTATGACGCCGCGGGTGAGGCGGATCTCGTTGGTGATGCGGCCGGCGCGCTCCTCGATCCGGCGGGACGTTCCGGGATCGACCGGGGTGCCGTCGATCATTCGCTTCATCACCGCGTCCAGGTCTGCCAGGACTTGCGGGTCGATACCGAAGGATTCAGTTTCGGCGGTGCTCATGTTCGTATTGCCCCTGGAATGGCGTGTTTGTCAAGGACACCATTCGGCCTGTGAGACCGTGTTGCCGCTGGTTTGCTCGTGAACTCAGCCGCTTTCACGTCGGCCCGAGGCGGGGTTGTGACGTATACAGCGATAACGGAAGTCGTCGTTACATCAGGCATGGCGGAATCAGCCGAATACGATTTCGGAGGACCATTCGTTTCGGGGTCGATCACGATTCTCCCGGGAACTACCCCCATCGTGCTTACCAATAGCTTGGTTGGCCCCGATGTTCTTGTCATCACCTTTATTCCAGAACCTGTCGGAGTCTACCCGCTCGACTTCACGTTCCTTTCTCCCGACCCCAATCTGGCAATTCCGAATCCGTACATTGACACCTCTGTTGACGGCACAGGGTACATTATAATGGTGTCCCTTACAGCCGTCCCCGAGCCGTCATCCCTCGTCTTGCTCAGCATCGGTGCTGTTCTCGGTCCAACAGCGTACGCCTGGCGACGGCGAAAGCAGGGACGGGAAAAGCGCTTTCCAGCCTCAGGCCATCTTGCGAAATCGGCCATCCGCCGTGAAGTTCGTCCCAGGAATGAACATCATCCAAAGGTGGGCGAAAGTGATCGCGTAGCGGAATGGGATCCTCCGTTTCATCGTATTGTACCACGATCTACGGCAAGTCGTGTCGATGGGTACGGCGAAGGTCAGGGATGTCAGACAGCCACCTTTTCCGCATTTAGCCATTCGGGTCTGACCCCGTCGAGGAAATAATGCCCTGGTTAGAACAGCAATCGAATTGCTCGGAGTGATCGCCTCGAAGAATTGCCGAATCCGCGATGGCGGCGATGTTGCGAATGTACTCCTCGGGAAATCCATGCTGCCGCGCACCGCCGACGATTCGTTCCAGGTACTCGGCGGTGGGTCTGCCGGTGATTGCTGCCTGCGCAGGGATCAGGACATACGCAACGGCTGCCAAGACTTCGCCATGCTGGTCGGTTACGGTAATCGACCGGCGGTCATACCCGTCTTCGTAGTGGTCCAACCGTTCGAGGTCCGTCTGGCTACAGCGATAGACCACGCCAAGTACGCCGTCTCCCGGACATAAAATGTTGGCGAAGGCTTCGTCTGCGGCGTCGAGCCGTTGAAACACGAGCCGATGATTCGCCAATCGAGCGATCCTGGGACCGTTCTCGGGATGGCCGATCGCGTCCGTGCGGTCGATCATCTGGTCCATCCAGAGATTGCTGCCGTAAGCAAAGTACCACGACTCCATAAGAGCATCCCCTCGCACGGCTCCGGCCCGAAGAATCGAGTGCCATAACAACAATGCTACGGTTGTGCGGTCGATCCGACGCCGATTTCGTCCGTCCAGACGGTGAGCGACTGGAGCTGATTGATTCCAAACGTCGTCGTCAGGGCAACATCGGCGGCATCACGACCGCGGGCCATGAGCACGCGACCGATGCGGGGAACGTTGTGGCGCGCGTCAAACGCGTACCATTGCCCGCCCAAGAATGCTTCGAACCACGCGCTGAAATCCATCGGGCTTGGCGTCGGTGGCAAGCCGATATCGCCCAGATAGCCGGTGCAATAGCGCGCGGGCACATTCAAGCAGCGGCACAAGGTGATCGCGAGGTGCGTGAAATCGCGGCATACGCCCGTGCGCTCATGATAGGCGTCCCACGCCGTTCGACTGGGCCGGGCTTGCTGGTAGTCGAACCGAATATGGCGGTGCACGAAATCGCAGACTGCTTGAACCCGCGGCCAACCCGCCTGGGTCTGTGAGAATTGGGACCAAGCGAATTGGTTCAGCTCGCTGTCCACCTCGCAATAACGGCTGCCGAGGAGAAATTGCAGGACCTCCTGGGGCAGGTCCTGGACATTGATTTGTGGGGCATTGAGGACCTGCAGATCCGGCAGCCCGCAGTCGTCGACGACTGCGCTATTTCTAAACGTAACGAGGCCTGACGGAACGAACGCGCGGTGGCAGCGGTTGCCAAATTGGTCAAAATACGCAGATAACGGAACCGGCGGTTCAACCTGCAACTGCTCGTGCTGACGAATCGTGGGCGCGCGTAACGGATGGAGGCTTAGCATCAGGATTATGGCCGTGGGCTCTGGAAAGACGAACTGAAGTTCGCAGCCGACTCGGATTAGCATAATTGCTCGCTACTTGGTGGGCCAGAGGTTGAGCACACCTCAGCGTACCAGATCCCGCCACTCCTCGCTTGAGGTCCCGATCGCGGCCACGTCGCCAACGTAAGCGTCCGAGATTCCCAGGGCTCCGAACCACTTGCTTGTTGCGATCGCTGATGCCAGCGTGATGGAGGCCGGTCAGGGGTATTCCGGTCGATGGGAAGGACAGGCGTCGCGTTTCGGGCTTGGCAAAGGTGTCAGGAACCGTTTGTGCGAAGCACCCCGTGGGCCGTTCCGGCAAACGGTTCCTGACACCTTTGCCCGGCAAACGGTTCCTGACACCTTTGCCACCACCCACTTGGCGCGGCCTTGCGCGGCTGGCGGCGAAGGATCGGCCGGGGAGGTGAACTTGGGGCGGGTGGAATGAGGACGGGGGGCGGAAGGCAGTGGGCGGGAATACGAGTCCGACCACGATTAGGATTCAGTCGGAGGGCGGTGGAAGCGACGCACGAGCACGAGTACGAGCGTGAGCACGAGTAAGAGTATCAGAGAAGTCAGGCGATTGGGACCTGCCCTGCTGTCGCAGTCGCAGTCCCCGGCGGCGGGGTCTCGATTTCGGCGACAAGCCGCATGTCGAACTGGTGGATGCCCTCGTCGTCCCCAACGAACAGGAGCTCCCGGCCGCCCGCCATGGCGACATGCTCGGGGTGCCGCACCTCGAACGTGCGCCCGTCGACCAAGTGGATGATGAAGGGTCGAAACGGCTGGGCCCGGACCACTTCTCGGATCTGGTTGGGTATCGCCATGGTGCTGGTCCCTGATTCTCCGGCGGGTGTGGAGTGACCGCCTCGCACCACATGCTACCAGGTGGATGGGGTTGGTTCTACACCAGGCGGATTCAGAGAGCCCACCAGCTTTCGGCGTTCGAGCCAATTCGTTCGAGGATCCCGTGAGTTCGGCCGAGATGACGGCCTTGTGGGCGCGGAAGAGGCGGCCGGTGTATTCGACGAGGAGGACGTAGTTCCCCAGCGGGATGCGGTCGGGCGGTCGTTCACGTGGTGAATCCGGCGTGCGCCTGTCGTTGACCGAAGACAGTGGCGTTAATTCCCGCTGCTTCCGTCTTTGGCCATCCTCTGAATTAACTTGAAACTAGGTCTGACTCCCTGGATTCTTCGTTTATCGCGCAGGGCAGCCGGCGAGGTTGGCGAGGTGGTGGACGCCCAGGCGGGCGGCGAGTTCGCGCAGGCGCGCGCGGCTGGCGGCGAAGAAGCGGCCCAGGAGGCGGCCGGTCCTGAGCTTTTCGAGGCGGGCTTGCCAGCGGTCGGAGGTTGAGCCGATTCGTTCGAGGATGCCGGAGAGCTCGGCTGAGATGGCGGCCTTGCCGTCGCGGAAGAGGCGGCCGGTGAATTCGACCAGGAGCAGGTAGTTTCCCAGCGAGAATCCCTCGATCATTCCTTCACGTGATGAATCGAGCTTGCGGCGATCTTCGATTGGGCAGAGCCAGATTGATTCTTCCAGGTCGGCCGCGGTGTTTGATCCGGCGACGCTGCCGGATTGTGCGGCGGTCAGGTCAGGAATTCTGCCTTGTTCCTCGACGTGTTCGACTCTTGCGGTGATGGAAGTGTGGGGGCTTGCTTCGGGGACTTCCACGATGCCGGCGGCGACGGGATTCAGGTCGATGTAGGCGCAGGTGGCGAGGAGCGATTCGTCGTCGAGGATTGCGACGCTTTTGAAGCGTCCTTCGAAGAACGCGCCGCGGGCTTTGTCTTGGCGGTTGGCCAGGCGAGAGAGGGGTTCCTTCAGGCATTTCATGAACCAGCTCAGGCTTTGCAATCGCTCGCGGGCGGTCGCGACCCACTGAGGGTCTTGCAGGCGCCACTGGACCCACGTCGTGGTGACCGGGAGCGGCTCGCGGGACTTGTCGCGGGGTGGGAAGAGTCGCCCCCAGCGGCGGACGACTTCTTCATCGGACCAGTGTTTGGCCACGTCGGGGTCGAGGCGTACAAGAACGTGCAGATGGTTATCCATCACCGAGTAGCCGCCGACCGACACAGCGAAAATTTCCGCAAGTTCTTGCAGCCGTTCATCGATCCATTGTTTGCGGTCGAGCGGGCCTTCGCTCAACAGGAAAGCGCGTCGGACGCAGCGCGTGACGCAGTGATACCAGCGGGTTACGGCTGGGTCGACGAGGTGTGCGCGGGCCATCGTCATGGGTGGAGCTCCAATGGTGGTGAATCGATGGAAGTTACCCAAACCGCCGGCTCGTGTCAAGAATGTTATGCATGTCCTCGCCATTCGCCTGGCCTTGAGGTTTAGGGGGACGCTTCAATGGGGCCGCGCTTGGTCGAGCGCGGAAAGCCTCGTACTGTCCAGCGTAGGCGAGGTACGCGAGCTGGCTTCAATGGGGCCGCGCTTGGTTGAGCGCGGAAAGTGGTCTGCGGGTTGCCGTTGCTGTCGGCGTCGGTGGAGCTTCAATGGGGCCGCGCTTGGTTGAGCGCGGAAAGGGCCTCGATCTGCTGGAACGTGTCCATGGCCGGCTTGGCTTCAATGGGGCCGCGCTTGGTTGAGCGCGGAAAGGTGGAAATCGGCATCACGAAGTGGACCGGCAAGATGCTGTGCTTCAATGGGGCCGCGCTTGGTTGAGCGCGGAAAGCCATGCATGCCCTGCGCTGCGTAAGGCGTCATATCCTCGCTTCAATGGGGCCGCACTTGGTCGAGCGCGGAAAGGATTGGATCACGCGCATCGATGCCAGCCCGCCGATCTGCTTCAATGGGGCCGCGCTTGGTTGAGCGCGGAAAGACAGTGACAGGGGCGGGTTCTGAAACATCGGGCGGTATAGGCTTCAATGGGGCCGCGCTTGGTCGAGCGCGGAAAGATCGCAGTGGTCGAATTCGAACTGTCCGCCCACAGTCGCTTCAATGGGGCCGCGCTTGGTTGAGCGCGGAAAGGATTGAGGCGGCGGCGGATGTGACGGTGAACCGCGCCGCTTCAATGGGGCCGCGCTTGGTTGAGCGCGGAAAGCACCTCGAATTTCGTTGCCGGCATGGCACAGGCCCGGCTTCAATGGGGCCGCGCTTGGTTGAGCGCGGAAAGAATCTCGACGGTATCCACGATCTTCGGCTACATGGTTGCTTCAATGGGGCCGCGCTTGGTTGAGCGCGGAAAGGCCTGTTGTCCCAGCTCATGGACAAGGCCAAGGCCCCGCTTCAATGGGGCCGCGCTTGGTTGAGCGCGGAAAGGAGCTGCTTTTCATCTCCGAGGAAGGCGATGAAGCCAAGCTTCAATGGGGCCGCGCTTGGTTGAGCGCGGAAAGGTCTGCCCAACGATCCGGCAATACGTCATCAGGGTGGCTTCAATGGGGCCGCGCTTGGTTGAGCGCGGAAAGGCGTACAACGCTGCGGAGGGATTCATCGACATGCTGGCTTCAATGGGGCCGCGCTTGGTTGAGCGCGGAAAGGTCGGTCCAGAGGATCTTGGAACGGGGCTTCAGGTTGGCTTCAATGGGGCCGCGCTTGGTTGAGCGCGGAAAGGTGCGATCCGCGTTGATAATCAGCTCGGACTTGAGCGCTTCAATGGGGCCGCGCTTGGTCGAGCGCGGAAAGCAGGGGACGCCGATGAGGTTCTTGGGTGCAAGACCGTGCTTCAATGGGGCCGCGCTGGTCGAGCGCGGAAAGGGGCAACATCACGTACCAGGTTCAGTACAAGTTCATGGCTTCAATGGGGCCGCGCTTGGTTGAGCGCGGAAAGCTGGCGATGCGGCACCACATGTGGTCGCCGTGCGCTTGCGGCTTCAATGGGGCCGCGCTTGGTTGAGCGCGGAAAGGCGAGCCAAGGATCTGGTACAGCACGAGCAGCAGAAGGCTTCAATGGGGCCGCGCTTGGTTGAGCGCGGAAAGCTGTCGCAATGCTGTAGTCGTCTGCCATGTTGCCTGCTTCAATGGGGCCGCGCTTGGTCGAGCGCGGAAAGCGGGTCGGGCTCGAGCTCGACCGCGACTCGCACCAGCTTCAATGGGGCCGCGCTTGGTGAGCGCGGAAAGCGAGTGCGACGACGACCATGAGCTACGAAGTCCGTTGCTTCAATGGGGCCGCGCTTGGTCGAGCGCGGAAAGGCAGAATTCACGGGTGGTCATCGCGCGTCCTCCTGGCTTCAATGGGGCCGCGCTTGGTTGAGCGCGGAAAGCAGGCACTACCCGGCCAAGTTTCTCGCGGTGGCAGCGCTTCAATGGGGCCGCGCTTGGTCGAGCGCGGAAAGGGGCCATCCGGATGCATTGCGCTGAGCAATATCGACGGCTTCAATGGGGCCGCGCTTGGTGAGCGCGGAAAGCGCCGGGCCACCGGCATGACCTGCGGGCCAACTGGCTTCAATGGGGCCGCGCTTGGTCGAGCGCGGAAAGGAGATCGTCGACGAGATACGGTTGGAAGCCAAGGGCGGCTTCAATGGGGCCGCGCTTGGTCGAGCGCGGAAAGACTTCTGACTGCCATTGATCATTCTCCAGCGACGAGTGCTTCAATGGGGCCGCGGCTTGGTTGAGCGCGGAAAGATGTCGATTTCGGACGCAAGCCGAAGCGCTCGACCAGGCTTCAATGGGGCCACGCTTGGTTGAGCGCGGAAAGGATTGTTCATCATCGACGTTGTCGATAGTGCACGTTGCGCTTCAATGGGGCCGTGCTTGGTTGAGCGCGGAAAGATCCTCGATCGCCAGCGAAGAACCGATCGTTGACTCGCTTCAATGGGGCCGCGCTTGGTTGAGCGCGGAAAGCCGCAGCGTGGAACTGTCTGCGCGTTCGGCCGCATCGCTTCAATGGGGCCGCGCTTGGTTCGAGCGCGGAAAGATTGCACCCGCAAGATGGCTATGTCCATCGCGACGATGCTTCAATGGGGCCGCGCTTGGTTGAGCGCGGAAAGGCGCGAGCCGCGCAGGAACGCACGCGCGAAAATCAGCTTCAATGGGGCCGCGCTTGGTTGAGCGCGGAAAGAACCAGATCCGGTGGACCTGACCGCCGACGAGCGGCTTCAATGGGGCCGCGCTTGGTTGAGCGCGGAAAGGCCAGCTTCCGACCTGTCGGCGTGTGTCGCTTGCGACTGCTTCAATGGGGCCGCGCTTGGTTGAGCGCGGAAAGGCGGTGATGCACCAGCTGACACGACCGCAGAGCAGAGCTTCAATGGGGCCGCGCTTGGTTGAGCGCGGAAAGCGCGACAGTGCATGGCTCAAGCCAGGCGGCGTCAGCCGAGGCTTCAATGGGGCCGCGCTTGGTTAAGCGCGGAAAGGCGCAATTGATCTCAGAGGGCCCGACGGAAATGGTACTGGCTTCAATGGGGCCGCGCTTGGTTAGGCGCGGAAAGACCGACACAGGTCAGCAGCTCGGCAACACGATGTAGAGCTTCAATGGGGCCGCGCTTGGTTGAGCGCGGAAAGGACATGCGTCATGACCGCCCGAAACCCGCTACCGCTGCTTCAATGGGGCCGCGCTTGGTTGAGCGCGAAAGGCGTTACTCGGGCCAGTGCGGAGCGCGGCGATGAACACGCTTCAATGGGGCCGCGCTTGGTGGCGCGGAAAGGCCTGCCAAGCTGTAACGTCATGCGTGGACAATCCGACGCTTCAATGGGGCCGCGCTTGGTTGAGCGCGGAAAGCCGAGATCGGCGGCCCCGCGTCTGCGCGAATGCCGCTTCAATGGGGCCGCGCTTGGTTGAGCGCGGAAAGAGGGCCTGCAGGCCGCGCGGTACGCAGGCCGCACAGCGGCTTCAATGGGGCCGCGCTTGGTTGAGCGCGGAAAGGCTCGAGAACGTGGAGCGTCAGACCATGGTCAACTCAGCTTCAATGGGGCCGCGCTTGGTTGAGCGCGGAAAGGCTCGATCCGGGCCTCTCAACATCCGCATACGCCACGTATACGCTTCAATGGGGCCGCGCTTGGTTGAGCGCGGAAAGATCGATCTTGTAACTGGCGAATTGCCAAAGGGCTAGGGATACGTTTGCGAGCGGCACCGGAAACGGGTGGGGCTGGGAGCGATTGGTCCGGGGCACGCATTCATTAGATCCTGTCGCGAACGGGTTTACAACGTGCGAGCGAACCCCGGGTTTTTGGCACCACCTCGTCGCTCGCGAACGCGGGGAAAACCAAGCGATCTGCGGACTCGGCACCGGGGTTCGAATGCGCCACACGGGAGGGTTCCTGTTCCGGGCCGGGAGGGACTCGTGCTGCGACAGCTTTCGATTGCGGGGTCGGGCGAGTCGCGCCCAACTGAGGAAAAGTCCCTTCGCGGAGCGAAGGGCGACACTGAGCGGGTCGGGAGTCCCGCGCTAAACGACCCGCGAATCGAAGATCGTCTGCACGCTAGCGGGTCACGAAGACCGGGTAGGTCTTGATCTCGCCTGTTATCGTTCGAGCCAGAAGGCGCGTCTGGATCTCCAGCATTCGCCGGTAATTCAAACGGTAACCGAAGAGTGGGTGCGTCACAAGGGTGTCCATCCGCTGCTCATAGGCACGGAAGAAAGCCTTGCGGCCGTCGGGACGCAGCGCCACAGACTGGCCGGCCCGGACGAAGTCCTTGGGCGTCACCATGCGGGTGTTGATCGCGGAGAGGACCGCCGAATCCGCGATCAAAGGGCGGAAAGGCTCCATCAGGTCGAGGGGCAACGGTGCGCGGCCGAAGCGCGGCTGGTGAAATAGCCCGATGAACGGGTCGAAGCCAACCGCGTGGCAGACGATCGTCAGGTCCTTGGCCAGCACGCTGTAGGCCAGCGAAAGGAGAGCATTCACCGGATCGCGCGGCGGCCTGCGGTTGCGGTGCGTGAAGTCGAAGTTGAGCTCGGGGTCGGTCGGGCGTGCGCCGGTTTTTGTGCCGGCGCCGGCTTCTCGGGGATGGTCCGCAATGGCGGACCCTACGGGGGGCGTGGCCTGGGCTGCTGGCAGCGGGTTCAAGTTGTCGCGGGGATGGTGCGCAATGGCGGACCCTACGGGGGGCGGGCTTGCACCGGGTTCTGCTTCGCCGAAGACCAGCTCGAAGAGCTGCTCGGCCAGGGTCTCGTTGGGTGTGCGTGCATTGCCGGCTTTGATCATGCCTGAGAAGTTCTCAAAGTAGACGCGGGCGGCGTTGCCTTCGATGCCGAGCAGTGTGGCGCTGCTCTCGGCGTTCTCGGCGTCGTCGCACAGGCACTTGAGCTGCGCAATCGCGACGGCGGGCGGCTGGATGTGGTTGCGCTGGAGCATCGTGCGCTGGTTGCGGATCTTGCCCGCGACAAGGCTCCGGGCAATGCCGAGGCAGAACTCTGGATCGTCGGCGAGCCGGAACTGCTCGCGTCGCAACGAGATGTTGCGCACGCCGAGCCCCTGCGTCATGCCGTAGAACCAGCCTCCCTGCGAGAAATAGGCGATCGGGATCTCGTTCTGGCAGAGGGTCTGGATCGCCTGAGTCGTGAGCTGGATGCTGCCGAAGAGATTGACCTGGCAGGTTTCGCCGATGCGGACTTCCTGGATGACGGTGTCGCCCTCCTTCACCTTCAAGACGTTGCCCGACTTGCCGACGGTCAGACCCTGGGCGTTGAGGTAAAGCGGGCGCAGGTCGTCGCGTGCGGCGACCAATGCGGCGGGGGGCGGACGGGTCGGATTCGGGGGGGGTTGGTGTGGTGGATGTAAATCCCTTCGCGGAGCGAAGGGCGACAATGGGGGAGGCGTCGGGTGCGCGGGCGGGCGGGGCTTCGTCGGCGGCCTGGACGAAGCGGGTTTCGTCGGGGAGGCAGATGCCGACCAGTGAACAGCGCGGGCACTTGGGGCTGTCGACGAGCGGCGGTGGGATCTCGCCGACGGCGGTTGCCCGGGCCTCGGCGACGGCTGTGAGCGTTTGCTCAATCAGGGCGTCGTCGATGGCGACGCGGAGGCGCTGCTTGGTTTTGACGTAGTAGACGACGGCCTCCTGGCATGAATAGCCGTTGTCGCGGAGCACGAGCGCCTGGACGGCGACCTGGACGCGATCGGCGGGCCAGGCTTCGAGTTCGCCCGATTGGGATTTCTGGCGCGGCGCGCCTCGCTTGTAGTCGACCGCGGTGACATTGGAACCTTCGGCCTCGACGAGGTCGATCTTGGCGATGAGCTTGTGCGTGTCGCTGGAGAGGGTTACGGAGCGGGCGTGGGCGCGATCTTCGGGGGCGAGCTCATCGGCCGGTGTCAGCGGGTCGGATTGGCTGTCGAGCTTGGCGTGGCGGAGGGCGCCCTCGACGGTCTCGCGGTTGTGGGCGAAGAGGCCTTCGACCCACTCGTAGTAGAACAGCCGCGGGCAGTAAACGAATTCGTTGAGCATGCGGGCTGGTAGGTAGTCGGGCAGGGGGTCGGGGGCGGGGCCAGTCAGCGGATTTTCGATTCTAGATTTTGGATTTTCGATTGGGGAAGGGAAGTCGGGGGGCGCTTGCGGCATGGACATTGGCGGGTTCTCCGCGTGGGTCAGACGATGATGCAGGGGGCGTTGAAGGGAGAATAAGGTTGGCCGAGCGCGGTGATGACGCGCTCGCCGCGTCCTTCGGTGGGGCCGAGGTCGATGAAGAGGACCTGGTCGTTGTCGTGGTGGATGATCCCGGCGAGGACGTGGCGGCATCTGGCGACGTCGATCGGGGTGAACTGGCACTCGAAGACGGAGTATTGCAGGTGGTCGCCGAAGTCGCGCATGGCTTTGAAGACCTTGCGGAGGCGCTTGTCGTCGCGGATGTCGTAGGTGACGATGAAGGTGTTGCGCATTGTGGGATGTCAGTTGTCAGATGTTGGTTGTCAGTTGTCAGTCGCCGGGTGCCAGGCGCAAGGGTGTCGTGTGCGCCGAGGCAGGTGGTGCGCACGTGGGGTATTCACAGGTGATTCACCGGGGTGGGCGCGTACGTGTTTTCTGTAGCCGCGGAGAAAAGACCGAAGCCGCAGTGCCGGCCGGCACCTAGGGTGATTGGGCCGGGGACGGGGTGATCGAAAGTGAGGCTCAGGTGGACGGCGGTCATTGTTTGCAAGTGGGCCGGCCTGTGGTAGCCGGTGTGGCGGCCGTCGCGATCGTACTTGTGGGCAGATAGGCAGTTCTTGAGGAACGGGATCGATTGCCACGTGAACTTGCACGGCGTTTCGATGCCCGCGCGCTGCAGTGCGGCCGTTATGAGATGGGCTGTACGCTCGGCGACAACCTGCAATTTGTCGCCCTTCGACTTGCGGCTGTGCCCGTCGAGGATGACCGGTGTGACCGTGTGCCAGTCGCTAGACGTCGCCAGGTAGCATGCCTTGATGAATTTCCCGGGCGGCGGTTTGAAACGCGCGATTGAATCTGGGGCTGTTCGCGGAGCTTGCGCGGCTGTTTCGCCACTGTCCCGATAATCTTCGGGCGTGAGTCTCTCGCCATCGATTCGCTCGGCGACGAATTCCAGCTCTCGCTCGCATCCGGCCGGCGCGATGAGCATGATATTTCGGATCATGCCGTCGGCGTGCGCATGCCCAATCGATGGGAGTGGGACGAAGCTGATCTGCTGATGCTCGGGCGCGTCGCCGCGGTGTCCGCAGACGAACGTCTCAAGCCAAGTGGGGTCGGCCTGTTTCCAGGGCGGTGGGTTGCGTTTCATGGTTTCGATGGCCAGGTGCCGAACCATGCCGGCGATGTGAACGAGTTTGGTATGCGGGTGTCGATAGGTGTCGTCGCCAGCGTCGAGGAGTTTGAAGACGGCGTGGGGACGAGCTGACGGTTCGTGATCGCGCCGATAGGAAACGACATCGAGCGCGGTGGCGGGCGGGACGGGCGTGAAGTCGCCACCGGCCAGGCGAGACAGGAGTTTTTCATGTCGAAGGGCTAGCGCATCGAACGAACCCCGGCGCAGGACCCGGAGTTCGCGCCCGCCTTGTGAGACCGCGTGCCAGTGCTGGCCAGCGAGAAGTGCGAGTGAGTCGAGCTCCGTGATCAATGTCGCGTCTGCACAGACCTGGTCGATTCCCCAGCCAAGAGTGGTGATTGATCGCACGGAAGGCCGGATGGCGTCGATCAGCCTTTGACACTCTGCGACCGGTTGATCGAGCGAGTAAAGATAGTGGATTGCGGGCAATTGGTCGTTGGTGGTCTGGATGCGCATGGGGCGGTAGTCCTTCTCAATTCGGTGTTGTGCGATGTCGGCCTTGAGGTTGCCACGGTTCCACGCCGCCGAGACGAGGTCGGCCTGGTTGTGCGGCACGTAGGCGCGGTGGCCGGCGGTTGCGGGCTTCGCCGGCGGTGCGATGATCAATGGGCGAATCGCCTCTACTGTGGCGATCGCACTGCGTAGGTCGTCGGGGAGGGGACGCCCACGTGTGCGCGAGGACACGGCGCACACCAGCGCCTGAAATGCCCTCATGGGTGACGGCGGCCATTCGGGCTGCCCGCCGTCGGTGCGGCCATGAAATAGCGGGAATGGATGAATGAAGCGGACTGTGATACAGAGAATTGTGGACATGTTCACTCCGGTTTTGCATTGGCCTTGGGTTCGGCGGATTTCGCGGTCTTCTTGCGGGTGGCCTTTACGTCGCCTTCTCCGGCGATGTCTTTCTTCGCAAGCTCGGGATCGAACTTGACATTCTGCGGATCACCGACGACGAATTCCTTAGCGGCCGCATTTGCGAAGGCGATGGCTTGCTCGTGAGTGAGTTTGAAGCCGTGTCGTGTGCCATCGGCGTTGACCAGCGTGGCGTTGCGCGGGTTATCGATGTCGGGCACGAGGTTGCATCCCTGGCGAAGATACGTCTGCGACGGCGCGGTCAGAACGACGAGCGAGAGGCCGAGCACGTAACGGCGCAAGGCGAGGGTTTGATTTGAGTCGTCACCCGCCGCGAGAAGCCGGAGGGCGGCGAGGCTGAAGGTAAGGTCTCGGCGGATGCCGCCCTTTGCGATCACGCCGCCGTGCGAGCCGCTGGCGGGAACGTGGATGAACCCGCGTTCCGCGTAAGCGTCTTTGAGCTTCGTGTCTGTTGTGTCTTCGAGAAGTCCAAGCCCGATGTAGTCGGTCGACGGATTAAACTGGGCCGAACGCGTGAGGCGCTGCACATCGAAAGCCCGGATCGTCGATGCGACCAGCCGCGGCAGCTTGGCCTGGGTGTCGCGCGAGTCCCAGACGCCGAAGACAAGGGATGTCGGGGCGATCTTTGCCATCTTGAGCGCGTCGCCATTTAGAACGGCTTTGAATGCCTCTTGCAGCGTCTTTTGCAGTGATGTGCAGCGAACGATCGCGTCGCCAGCGCGGTGCCCGGCTTCGAGTAGGTTGACAGACTTCTCGCCGGCTGTGATCACGACCTGCGGAACGAGGCCGGCATACTCGGGCTTCGCGAAGATTGGCTCCATGCGATTGGCCTGCGAGCCAACGCTGTCGACGAGGCAGACGTTTTTCTCGGTCGCCTGACCCTCAACGGTCATCTTCCTGGAGCCGCTCCTGTCCATTTCGACGACCGTGGTGGTCTTGTCTCCCGGAGGCGGGTCGATGTTGTATCCCCCGGGAAAGACCTTCTTGTCTTCGGCAGCGGCGTAAGTCGCCGGGAAGATTACGCCGTCCGCGCCTTCGACAGGTATGAGCGGTTCGCGAACCACAATGGCGGCGACGCTGTCAGTCGTCAGCCAGTTGTCGTATTTGGTCAGATCACTCATTGCGTTCTCCTTGAAATGGGATGGCGGGCAGGAAACTCTTGAGGTACTTGGTTCGATACAGCAGGCGGAACTCATAGCACGACTCTTTGCCACTGCTGACCGCGCCACACGCCACGGCAGCGGCGACGGAAGCTGGAAGTGGCGTGTGCCAGGCCAGATAGGCAAAGCGGTTCTGCTCGAGCAACTCTCGGGGGCGGAAGCGTTGCAGGCCGACGAAACTTAGTAGCTCGAGCATTGGTCGACAGGCGCCTTCGATGCGTGTCGCTTCGCTGGATGCCAGCGGGTCGAAGCTGAAACCGACGTCGAGCGCGGAACCTTGGCTGCCGAGATCGGAGTCGAAGTTGAATGGTAATCCGATGCCGCGAGCGCTGTTCCAGAAGGTCGATTCGGAGTGCACTCCGGCGGAAATGATGCCGTCTTTCATTGCGCTTGTGATGTCGAGAACCGACTGCTGCCCGGCCCATGTCTTGAATCGTGATCCGCCGGCGTCGTCGTCGCGAAACCAATCGATCCGCAGGCAGATCGGTGAGCTCAGAAGTATTGGTTCTTCGCGGCGAAGTGATTCGAGCTCCTTCTTCTCTTCCGAAAGCGCAGGAGGCAGATTCCTCTCCCTCTTGAGCATTGCGGCCAGTTGCTCGAGTCGATTCGCGGCAGCCACCGACATCGTATTGCCGACCGTCGACGATGCGATCGATTGTAGAAGAGTGGCAAGCGGTCTGTCGGTGCTTGTTCCTTTGACCGAGAGTGCGAACCGTTCCGGTTCAAACCACGCCTGGCAGCCCGGCCACGATCGATCCGCGAGTTCCAGCAGTCCACAGCAGGCGTAGAATTGGCCAGGGTTCGTTAGATCTGCTGATATCTTTATGTTGGCTTCACTCATAATTCGCCGTCCTCCGTCTCGCTCGGGAAGGCCGGGGCATCCTCGACGCCCTGATCGGTGCTCGCGATCGCGTCGGCGCATCGCAAGAGGTTTTCCAGCCAGGCGAGGTGCCAGTGGCCATACTTTCGTTGCAGCCGAGCGAAGCGCCGTATGGCGTCGGTGTGAATGTCGTTTGATCTCGATTCCGCGTCGGGATCAAAGCCACCCTTGGGAAAGTGGGGCCGGCCTCGGCCGTGGTGGGTTGCGATGAGATGTGTTGCGAGGTCGAAGACGTCGTCGCTGATCTTGCCTGCATGCGCGTCGATGAATTCGCGGAGTGAGCCGAACTCGTGACGATAGCCTCGAGGGTCGCGTTTCATCTCGCCGCCGGACTTTGCGAGTGGTCCTTCGGGGCGAGGCGAGCCCAGTGGCAGCACCAGCAGACGTTGCCATCTGTCGCGGTCTTTGCCGTGGTCGTGAAAATCGGCGGCGAGTCCCGCCGCTCGTATGATGTCATCGGAAATGGAAAGTTTCGCAGTGATTGCATCGACTGCTCGTCTCACCTTGCCTACATGCGACGGGAGCGTTTCGGGTTCGGCGGACCCTAGCTCCGGTTTTTCGCGGCGAGGTACGTAGCTGAGGAGTGTGACTCGATAACCGTCGTCGGAATCGAGATCAATGCGATAGCGGGAACTCGCCTTAAGCTTTGACGGCTCGCTGCCGGAACCGACGGGCGTGAAGACTGGCTGGCCATCCTCGGTCTTGGTGATCAGCACACGGTATCGTTCGCGCTCATCGGCGACGTCGGGTGCCGCTTGACGCTGTGCGCGACTATCCAGGTTGGTCTCGTCGTTGGTGGCAGTCGGCGGCTTGGGTTCTTTTGGCATAGACGCATCCAGAAGGCCAACGTGGCGTTCGATCCCGCCGAAGGAAGCGGGCAAGACAAGCTCGGCGTTGCGGATGGCGGCAGTGTTGTCGCCGCTTCTGCGGGAGAGCTGATCGACGAGCACCCTGACGGTGATTTGGTTGAATCCGGCACGGTCGACGATGACGAGCTTATCACGGAGCGTGGATTTGTCGGCGTCGGAGAGGTTTTCCCATCGATCGAGGAACCACTTCGCCGCAACGCTCGTAGGCACGTTAAGGGTTTCATGAGTGAGAATGCGGTGGATGTCGAACCACTCTTCGATCGTCTCGGTATCGAGTTCGGCGAAGCCGTGCAGATCAAGCTCTGCTCGCCATGCGATCGTTGTTTGCGGCAGATCGTCGTCGATGCCGCGCAACCAGGGGGCGACTTCGGGACGGCCGGGCATTGGCTCGATGATGCTCGTCATGCTCCAGGCGTCGAGAAGAATATCGGTGAGCTCGGCCATCTTCGGCGTGGGTGTAGTGGCCGCCTTCAGTTGCTCTGCCTTCAGTTGCTCTGCGCGTAGCGACCGCGTGAACCCGGCGAGCGCTTTGGGGCTGACTTCCATGCCGTCGGCCAGCAACGACGTCGCGGCAAGGCATGCTTTGTCGAAGTCGGTTTTGTCGACCTGGATTTCCTGTTTGATGAGAATGACCGTCGCCTCGCCGGTTCCACGTCGGTTGACCCTTCCCAGCCGTTGAATCCAGGAATCGATCGGAGCGGTGTCGCCAACGAGATGATCAGCATTGAGGTCGAAGCCGACCTCGCCGGCGCTTGTGGAGATGAGGAAGACGGGTCTCTTGTTCGCTTCCGGTTCGGGATCTTCATCGCCGTTGAGGAAGCGTTCGAGGACGGGTCTCTTGAGCAGTTCGTCGCGCTCCAGGCCGCGCATCGTGCCCGTGAGGACTTCTACGGAATCGGCGTACGGGCCCGACTTGGTCTTCGTGCTGTCTCTCTTGCGTATCACGTCGCGGATCCTGGTCGCGTCGTCCGGCTTGCGGACGAAGACGACGATTCGCTTGCCGCGCAGAGTGGTGTTCTGAGCAAGCTCGATCGCGGTGTCTGCGATCTCGTCGGTCAACTTTTTCTTCTCGAGGACGGTCTTGACCCTCAACGTTTTCTTCGCGGTGAAGCGTGTTTTGATGACGGGATCGCTGGCGTCTTCACCGGCGAGGTCTCCGTTTGAGTCCATCTGCAAAGTGAACACGGACTCCGGAATGTCGCTTGCCCCGCTCGTGGCGGACATGCGGATGATGCGCATCGGCTTGCCTTGAGACGTCTGGAAGCGAGAAATCGACTTCAAGAGCTTCTCGAACGGCCGCGAAAGATGCGCCTCGTCGAGCACGAGGAGCGAATCCTGGCCGAGAAGGCCGGCTTGAAGGGGCTTGGTTTTGAAGCCGGACCGATAGCCGGAGAAGAGGAGCCCGGAGCCGATCAGGTCGACGGTCCCGATGATAATGGCCGAACGAGACGGGTCACTGGACCACTCCCGGTTATCCGCGAGCTGGCCGCGTAGGGTGGAAATGGCGAGCTTCTCTTTACCGAATTTGCGTTGGAGATTCCGCGCAAGATCACTTGCCTGATCGACAACGGTCCTTCGATCGACCACATAGATCAATCGCGTCGGCACGTCGAGCTCGTTCGCGCGGGCGATCAGCCAGATTGCCATGACCATCGTCTTGCCCAGCCCGGTAGGCACGTCGATGACGGAGGGGACGAACGCTGCCCCCTTTGCGAAGTGTTCGTTGTACAGTCGAGCCTGCCACGACAGTGGCTCGTTGCCGGCAAGTTGCCTGAAGCTTTCGGTAAAGTCTGGGTTATTCATTCTGGGTCTTTCACTTGAAGCGCGAAAGCGAATCTCGCAGCGGGTTCATGGCCTTCTTCCATCGTGTCCGTGCCGTCTCGCGCGTCGCGTTCACGCTCACGGCCGTCTGGTTCCAACTGTCATTTTGAAAGAAGCGGGCAATTACCACAGCCTTCTGCTCGGGCAGGAGTCGATCAAGCGCGGTCGAGGTCTGGCTCTGGAGCTCTCGCTGGACGAGCTGCGATACCGGGTCGGACCTTGCGCTGGTATCGGGAGTAGACTCGTCGGGCGGGAGTCGCTGATGTGAACGAAGCTTCTCTTTTCGGTAGTGGAGAGCGCGTTGCTGCCCAGCAATTCGAAGGATGAGAGCTGTGGGGCAATCATGAGATTCGCGATACGCAAGCACGATCGCGCAAACTTCTTGGAAGAGGTCTTCTCCGAACCGCCTTCCGCCCATGCGGCAGATATCCGGCTTGAGTCGCATCAACTCATCGAGCATTTCGTCGTCTCCCAACGCCAGTGACTTGATTGTCTCGACTGATCCCGATAGAGAGTATAATGCGCGAGATTCGAATTCTGGGTGCGCGGCAGATCGATACGCAAAATCCTAGCAAACGAAACAAAGATTGACGCCTGGTTTTGTCTCGATTAGGATAACTTCCGGCTCAATAATCGTCCACGGCCCACGCGCCCTGGCCTCATTGAAGCGTTTCCTTTGCGAGCATGTTGCGGACGTACCGCAACCATTCCACGGCCCGGCGCCGTGGCCCCATTGTTGAAGACGGCCATCGCGAGTCGACTGTTTAGACGACTGCGAACGCCTGCCTGAAGGACTGCCGCGGTGCCGAAAGTCCCGTCCGAAAACTACGATCGAATCGTGGCAGCGCTGTGCCGCCTCGGGTTCTCGGTGATTCGCCAACGCGGATCGCACATTCGACTTGAGCGGAATGTGCCGGGGCGGACCATCAAAATCACAGTTCCAGCCCACATGCCGGTGAAACGCTCGACGCTCAGTCACATTCTGAAGCAAGCCGAGGTATCTCTCGATCAATTTCTCGCAGAGCTGTAGAATGGCGGGTGTTGTCAGTCGGAGCGGGAACTGCGTTGCTATTTGGACCGCGGCCTCATTGAAGCTTCTGGAACGCAGCCTCATTGAAGCCAATTGGACCGGGGCCTGATCGAGGCGAGAGCGGACGTGCGGCTCAAAATCGTGTACGAACCATCGGATGAAGGCGGTTACACCGCGTACGTACCGGCGCTTCCGGGTTGCATTTCCGAAGGGGATACTCTGGACGAAGCCCGGCGGAACATCCGCGAGGCGATCGATCTTTACCTTGAGCCGATCGAGGACGAGCCGGTCGCCGAAGGCGCGGTCGTTGAAGAACTCGCGGTGTGATCGGCCCAGCGCTACTTTCGCGGAGCGAAAGGCGACAATGAGGGCGTGGTCGTTGAAGAACTCGCGGTTTGATCGCCTCGTCTTTTTCATGGTGCGTTTGACCTGTCTGATGGCGTCGTAACAGCCTGACGCGGCCTGCTTTTCCTTCAATGACCCCGGCGTTGTGGGCTCGAGCCCAGGGATTCGTCGCGCGTCGTATCGGGTTGACTCGCGTGCGGGCCTCGCTGGCGCTTCGGGTTGGTGTGGGGGTCAGCGGATAATCCCGCGGGCCGTGGGGCTGCTTCGTGCTGCTTCATCTTCGGGCCTGCTTTCGCACGGGGTTCGATTGCGGCTGAGGCTTGACCTGCGGTGGCTGCGGCTTGATCGTCTGCGCTCCGCCGTTTCGGCTTTGCATTTCGCGGATCTCGCGCGATCAGGTCTCTCAGCTCAGGAGGCTCGAGCACTTCGCACTCCGCGCCCCACCACATCACCCAGCGCTTGATCTCGTGCAGACTGGAGAGGTGCATTCGGGCGATCAGACTGCCGTCTTTTTCAGTTTCCAGGACCTGGGTTCTGTGGTACTTCTTTTCCGCGAATCGGCGCGCGAGTTCGGGTTTGAACCGCAGTACGACGTGGTGATCACCGTCACCGCGAACCGCCCTGAAGCTTCCCTTCAAATAATCCTCGGTCCGGAAGCCAGGCGGTTGCTCGAATGTCTGGCCTGTCTCCGAGACTGATTGCACTCGCTGGACGGCGAACATGCGAAGGTCGCGGCGAAGATGGCAAAAGCCGATTGCGTACCAGCCATCATCCACCAGAGACAACGCGTATGGATCGACGACGCGCTTTGTTGTCTCGTTGCTGCTCGCGGACCAGTACTCCATCTCGACTTGCCGCCGATGGACCACGGCCGAGGTCAAGGCGTTGAAATTTTCCGCGTCATACTCGATCTCGGTCGCCGGCAATACCGAAAGGAAGTCGGCAATCGCGCCCAGCCGAACCGAAACAGCGTCTGGGAGAATGTCACCGAGCTTCTGGATTGCATTGTGGATGTCGCTTTCAAACGGAGTGCCGCGTAACTGGCGCATCACTCGCTCCGCGAGGAAGATCGCGAGCAGCTCTCCTTGTTTCAACTGCGGCCACGGGAACTTATAGGTTGGCTCGGTGTAGAAGTATCCATTTCGGCGGTGACTAAACTTGATCGGCGCATCCATCTGATCGCGCATATATTCGATGTCGCGGCCTATTGCGCGCCGAGACACCTCGATCTCGCGGCTCAGCGATACCGTGTTCGGGAACCTCTCCGTTCGGACGGCTTGGTCGATTCTCATCATTCGCACAAGCACCGGACGCGTGGCAACGCGCATCGCCAGCCCCGCTTCAGTCGTGAGTAGGGAGATCGATATCGGTTCGGCGTCGATCTCGAACTGGGAGACTGTGCTACCGCGAACCGATCAAACGAACGAGCGTGATTCTAGCAACCGGAGTCGGACAACTATGGACTCACCGCTGAGAAAAGTTCGTGACACCGAAAAAAAACGAGGAAGCGGCCAGGGACGCCTTCCGTGACGCATCTTCATCGCGCCGGACCAACCAAGCTATCTCATATTATCTGAACGGATATAACTTAGAAGCGTCTGTTCAGTCAAGCGTGCGGATCTGGGATTTCCAATTTTTTGGCCTGCTGGTGATGGCGGCCGGGTTGTCGCATCGGTGGCGCGGTGAATGTGAGGGGTGACGGGTGGCGGGCGAACGGAGGGCACGAGCGCGAGGCGATCCTGGTACGCCGATCTTATTTGGTCAGTCTGGCCGGACTCATCGTTCGGCCACCGCATCGTAGCGACGGTCCTGTGTTAGGGCGCGTCCAACCTGGCGCGTGTTCAGTATTCTCTACCCGATTCGGTCGCCAGTCCAGCGGGCGTATAGCGGAGGCAACCAGAACGCTGCCTCCGTTCGAAGTTAGCAATTGGCAGGGATTTTGGATTTTCTTCGTCGCAGTCTGACCGCAATTTCCGTTCGGTTGAGCAGCCGTGCAATGTTCTGGTCCGAGTCGGTGCCGAGCAGCGCAAGCTCGGCCGGTGTCCAGCGTGGGATAAAGGCGGGAATCCCGAGCTGCTCACGCTTGGCGTGAACGCAGGAAGCGACCCTTCCGACCTTGCGTCCGACTTCGTGGTCGCTGGCTGTTCCAATCAAAGCAGTCTCTGCTTCGGTCCAGGGTTTGGGATCAAAGGTAGGAATGCCAAGCTTCTCTCGCTTGTTCCGAACGGACGTAGCGGATTTGCCGAACAGGCGAGCGAACTGGCTGTCGGGGGCCGTGCCGAGCAGTGCGATCTGTTGTTCCTTCCAGCGCTGAGCAAGGAGCGAGATTCCCAGTAATTCTCGCTTGTACTGGACAACTTTCACGGGAAGGCCAAGAGCTTTGGCTACCACCTTGTCGCGGTCAGTGCCAATAAGGGCAATTGGACGACTCACGCCCCATTGATGAGCAACGGCCAATTCGGATTCAGTTCGGATCGCTCGAACCAAATCGCCGCACACGATTGGACTACGTTTGCCCCGTAATGCGCTGGGCCATTGTATGGGGGCGTCGGTCATCCCCTTGACCGTCATCTCTTTATCTCGGTGTTCGCAGAGAAGCTTATCTCCGAGCTCGCATTTTGGCACTCGATACGGGCCGTAGAGGAGCTTGAATCGCTCTGAGTCGATCATGGACGGGTCACTCCCTGCCGAGCCGCATTTGATGCTAAAGAAGCAGTTACCTTTCGCGAAAAGTGTGCCCGAATTCCGGTTGATTGTGGTCGCCCGGGAAACCGAAATCAAGGCGCCAAAGTTCCGGCTTCCGTAGGCATCTTCGGAGTTGTCAGTGGGCAGTGGTCAGTTGTCAGTTGTTCGCGGATCGTACTCGTACTCGTCTCGTACTCGTATTCGTATTCGTACTGACGGGTGGCGGGTGATGGTTGCCAGACGGAGCAGGGGCCTGGGCGCCCTCCGCCGCCGAAGGCGGTACCGCCGCCGCGGAGGGGGGTATCATACTGGGCTGTTGAAAAGTGGGCCTTGTTGATAAATTTCGCGGTGAACGAATTGGCGTTTTTTGTTGCGCGACGGCTGCGTTACGCTGGCCACCGCGATGCACCCCCCCTGGCCCCCCCTTCTAAAGGGGGGAAGGTCTTCGCAACGCACCCGGGGGAAATCATCGTTCGTTAGGGGGAAGCTTTGCGCAACACACGCGGGGGAAATCATCGCTCACTAGATCGCGAGTTTTCAACAGCCCAGCATCGCGGCTGAGTGAGACTGTGTTCGGGAACTTGCCCGTCCGGATGGCTGCGCTTGATTCCAGCCGGGCACGAAGTGACAATGAGGGCATGAACCTACTTGGCCGGGTTGAGAATGGCGTGATTGTGCTGGACTTGCCGGTGCCATTGCCCGAAGGCGCGCGTGTTTCTGTTTCGTTTCCAGCGAAACCGCCACGTTCCGCGAGGGCTGGGCGGCCGGTCGCCCTGCCGATTTTCGACTATGACGGGCCGCCTGATATTGATTTGACCAACGAGCGCATCGCTGAGATCCTGGATCGCGACGATGCATCTGCTTGACGTCAATGTCTGGCTCGCGCTGGCGTTCAAGCGGCACGTGCATCACGCGCCGGCGGTCGCTTGGTTTGGCGCGGCGACTGCGCCGCGTTACTTCTGCCGGTTTACGCAAGCGGGCTTTCTGCGCCTGGCGTCGAACCCGGCCGCCATGGGGCCGGCCGCGGTCACCATGTCGGATGCGTGGCGTGCCTACGATGCATTCTTGGCCGACCCCAGTGTCGCATTCGCCGACGAGCCGGACGGCGTCGAGGCGATTTGGCGTTCCCATACGCAAGGCGGGCAGTTCTCGCCGAAAATCTGGAACGATGCCTATTTGGCCGCGTTCGCCGAGGTCAGCGGGTTCGAGGTCGTTTCCTTCGACCAGGGATTTGGCCGGTATCAACGAGTTCGCTGCACGATTCTGTAGTGAAGGTTTAGTGAGTGGTCGGATTTCCGTGCGGTTGAGGAGCTTTGCAATGTTCCTGTCAGTGTCAGTGCCGAGCAACGCAAGCTCTGCCTGTGTCCAACGAAGGATAAAGGGAGGTATCTCAAGTGGTCATCGCCGTGCTCTTCGTCTTACGCCGTGACCCCCCTGGAACCAGCCCACCCCGATCGGTCTTTTCAAGCCGAGGTCGCAGCAATTGAGAGCCTTGAACTGTCGCTCGTACTCGTCGATCACGATGCGATTGCCGGGAGCGACGACGCAGCTCAAATTCGGAGTTGCGCGGGCTTTCGCTTGCTTGTCGCGGGTCGAGCGGATCGTGGGCGGGTGATGGCCCGTCCCATGCTGCGCTTGATTTCAGCCGGGCACGGAGTGACACCGAGCCAGGCGGAGCGGGGGCCCGGGCACCCTCTGCCGCCGAAGGCGGTGCCGCCGCCGCGGAGGGGGGCATCATCATACCAGTGCAGGGCAGGGGATTGGTGGACGAGAATCAATAGCCGAGTACGAGTACGAGTACGACCAGGAGCAGGAGTACGAGACCCGCGCCCGAGCACAACGCGCGCGGCGGGGTCAGTTTGTTCCGTTAATCCTTGCTGAGTAAGGACGCGCGGCAAATATACAAAACGAACTCAACCGGCGGTGGATGGCGGAGGGCAGGGCGGAGGGGAGGGGCACGCACTCGGAGTGGTGGAGTCGGCGGCGCTGGGATGCGCGGGCTTCCGTGTGCGCCAGCCCCCGAGCGGCGGCACCTCGCCCACGGCAGCCCATTTTCACTAGTATACGGATGCTGGAGAAAATTCCCAGGAGTACCATTTTGTACCACTTCGTACCACATTCCGAGGTCCAAAACCGGTCGTCCAATGCACGACATGCGATTTGTAAATCCAGAAGGCTTCACGTGATCGGAGAAAAGTCGCGCGTTGCCAGCGATTCAAAAGCGTCGTGGTACTGCTCGCCCCGAAAGTGAGGCTGTCAGACGAGGCGTTGTTCACTATGGCCAGGGTGAGGAGCGCTGCGAGGGCGTCGTGTCGAATCGAATCGAGTCGCGTCCAGCGGGGACGAGATGGCGGTGGAGCGGGACGGAAGTGGGTGGTGGGTGGCGGGTGATGGGAGAGTCCAGTGAGCGAGCTGCGGCGGGTCGAGACCAGGAAATCCCTTCGCGGAGCGAAGGGCGACTATGGATCGGCGGGAAAGCGGCCCGACACGCGCGGGCGGATCGGTTCGTTCCCTCAAGCCGTGCTGCGTAAAGACGCGCGATGAATATACAAAACGAAGTCGGGCCGAAAAGCTAACACCGTTGATGGGAGTCAGCTCGCAGGGTGGGTGCAACCCACCAGTCATATTACGATATGGGATGGTGGGTTGCACCCACCCTACAAAGAGGCCGGCGGGACGGTTCCACTCCAGCGGCGTCCAGGACTGTTGCCCGCGATTGAACCACGCCCGAAGTCTGGCCGAAAATGCAAGGCGGAGGGCAGGGAGGACGGGGGTGGCCGAGAATCAATAGCCGAGTAGGAGTACGAGTACGAGCACGAGTACGACCTGGAGCAGGACCAGGAGATTACGAGCAGGACTCAGGCTGACGGCGTTCGCTGGTCGCTTTGTCGGGAGGCCGCGGGTTGGCATTCGCTCGACGCGCGTTTCGAGGGATTCAGAGCGGGATTACCGGGCTCATCGTTAAAATTCATAGCCATGACAAAAATATATTTATTTTTAATATGCTTTTCGTTGCCTTTTGCCGGCGGATGTTACATATTATATGTAGAGAGCAGAATGGGCGAGCTTCTGCGCAAGAGAAGAGACTCGGCCGCGTTTTCTTCTCTTCAATAACGCCTTTGCTCTGGTTCTCTGCCGAACCAGAAATCTGGCGCCGCGGCTGGCTGGTGCAGGCGGAGTGAGTGATCGAGCGCCGGCGTTTGATTTCCATCCATTCATTTCATCGCGAGCGAGAACAACGCGTGATTCCAAGTTCATCGGACGAGTTTCCATGTTCAACCAACGGACGACGGACAATGGCTGCGTTGGCTTCGGCTTGAGCAAGCGGTCGATTTACACTGGTGTACAGATGCTGAAAATACGGTCTAAAACCTGCCACTTTTTGCCACTTTTTGAAATTTCGGCTGGTCCGGCAACCAGGTGACGGCGCTCCGCATGTCAAATTGGGATCAAGGGATCGGACCTGGGCTTTCTAAATTCCTGGGAGCGGAAAAAAAAGTGGCAAATAGAATCGGAAAAGTGGCAGTCCCAGTCGCCGTGGTTGTTCACTATCTCTCGGGAGAGCGGCGACCACTTCTTTCACGCGCCGCGGAACTCTATATTACGATCAGTCGCATCTAACAGAAGACACACGCCTACCGTCGCTTCGGGGCCTTCGTGCGCTCGAATTGTCTTGTCGCGGCGCGTTTATTTATCCGAACAGAGCTGGAGAATGGATCGATGAGCCAAACCCTTCTTTCCGAGGAGAAGACGTCGCACGCGACAGCCTCGGCGGTCGTGGAGATGCTCCGCAATAGCTTCGAAAGCGGACTCACTCGACCGCTGGCCTATCGCGCGAAACAGCTCGACGGGCTCGAACGGTTTCTCAAGGAACGCGAAGCCGAAATCGAACAGGCGCTCCACGACGATATGCGACGACCTGCGTTCGAAGTCTATCCGTCGGAGATCGCACTCACCCTCGCCGAGCTGACACTCACCCGACGGAAACTCGGCAAGTGGACCAAGCCGCAGCGTGTGCCGACGGCGATCGCATGCCAGCCCGGTCGAAGCTTTATCCATTGCGAGCCCCTGGGCGTCGTGCTCATCATCGGACCGTGGAACTACCCGCTCCAGCTCGTGCTGCTGCCGCTCGTCGGAGCGATCGCGGCCGGGAACTGCGCTGTGATCAAACCTAGCGAGCTCGCTCCGGCTACCAGCAGCTTGATCGCGCGAGTGCTGCCCCAGTATCTTGACCCGGCGTGCGTGCAGATCGTTCAGGGAGGGCCCGCGGAAACCACGGCTTTGCTCGCGGAACGGTTCGACCATATCTTCTACACGGGAGGCGAGACCGTTGGACGCATCGTCATGCAGGCGGCGGCCAGGTATTTGACCCCGGTCACACTCGAGCTCGGGGGCAAGAGCCCGTGCATCGTGGACCGGCATACCGATCTCGACGTCGCCGCGCGGCGCATCGTGTGGGGGAAGTTCTACAACGCGGGACAGACGTGCGTCGCGCCCGATTACGTGCTGGCCCACAAGGAAATCGAAGCACCACTCCTGGCGAAGATGAAACAGACGCTTCACGAGTTCTTCGGCGATGACCCGCACGCCGGCAAAGATTTTGGGCGGATCATCAATGACCGGCACTACGAGCGGCTGATGAAGCTGCTCGAGGGGAGCGGCGAGATCGTCACGGGCGGGACAGGGATTCCGGCTGAGAGGTACATCGCTCCGACCATTCTCACCAACGTGCCGAGCGAGGCGCCGGTGATGGAATCGGAGATTTTCGGGCCGATTCTGCCGGTGCTCAAGGTTCAGGACGTCGACCATGCGATCGCGATGGTCAACTCACGGCCCAAGCCGCTGGCGCTTTATCTCTTCAGCGCAGATTCCGCGACGCAGACCAAAGTCGTGGCACGCACCACTTCGGGAGGGATGACGGTCAACCACGTCTTGATGCATTTGCTGAACCCATCGCTGCCGTTTGGGGGCGTCGGCACCAGTGGCATGGGCGCCTATCACGGGCGGCAGACGTTCGAGACGTTCAGCCACAAGAAGTCGGTGCTGGTGAAGCGGACGTGGCTGGACCCCTGGTTCTTTTATCCGCCGTACAACGAAGGGAAGAAGAAGTGGGTCAGGCGGATTATCTAGAGGATTGCAACGCAATCGCGGCATGAAGAAGATCGTGTGAGTCACGAATCTCATTGAAAGGAAACCAAGATGGCAACCAAGGCTCACGTGGTGTTACCAGGGAGCAAGCGGGGACTGGAGGCCGGCACGATCCGGGTGCGCGACGTTGATCCGGGCGAAAAAATCGTGGTCACGATTGCGCTGGCGGGGCCGGACCTGCCGGGGCCGGACGAGTACGTTGGGCAGAGGATGACGCCGGAGGAGCTGGCCGAGAAGTTCAGTGCGAAGAAGGCCGACGCCGACAAGGTAGCGAAGGCGGTCAAGAAATTTGGGCTGAAGGTGGATAGCGTGTCGCTCGAGACGCGGAGCATGTGCGTGAGCGGGACGGCTGCACAGATGGAAGCGGCGTTCAAGCCGGGGATGGCCATCCTGCGGTCGGCCAAGCATGGTGAGTTTCGCGGTCGCAAGGGAGCGCTGCACATTCCGGCGGAGCTCAAGGGCATTGTCAAAGGGGTGTTCGGGCTGGACCAGCGGTGCATGGCGCATCGCAAGGCGCGGACGGCCGTGCACGCCGGCGCGACGGGCGGCGGCTCGCCGCTGACACCGGCTGAGCTGGAACATCGCTACAATTTTCCGCCGGGTGACGCAACGGGCCAGACCGTTGCGATTGCCGAGTTTGGCGGCGGCTATTTCGCCGACGACGTCACGGCTTATTGCACCAAGTTTGGCCGGGCGGTGCCGACCGTGCAGGCGATCTCGGTCGATGCGCCGGCGCTGACGCTCGAGCAGATTTCTGCACTTCCGCCCAATCAGCGGGATGACCAGCTTGTCGCGAGCATCGAAGTGATGATGGACATCGAGATCGTTGCGGGCCTTTGCCCGGGCGCAGCGATCTCGGTGTATTTTTCGACTTTTGATCAGCGCGGGTGGGTTGACTTGCTGAACGCCGTCATTGGGGCGAATCCGTCGGTGCTGTCGATCAGTTGGGGATCGGCCGAGGACGACACGGGCTGGTCGGGGACTGCGGTGCAGGCCATCAACGAGCGGTTGAACGCCATCCGGTTGCTGGGGATCACGACGTGCGTCGCGGCGGGGGACGACGGGTCGGGCGACGAGGTGACTGACGGAAAGGGGCATGTGGACTTTCCCAGCAGCAGCCCGCACGTACTGGCGGTGGGGGGGACCATGCTGAAGAAGTCGGGCGCGCACGTGCAGGAAGTCGTGTGGTGGGAGTCGCCGGGATTCCGGACGCAGAACCAGGGCGGAGGAGCGACCGGGGGTGGGGTGAGCACGGTCTTCAAGCGTCCCTCGTGGCAGAAGGTTCACGTGGCGTCGATCAATTCCAAGAGCATTGACGGGCGGGTTTTGCCGGATGTTGCGGCGCTGGCGGGGCCGCCCTTGTATGATCTTGTGTTTATCAACAAGCGGCAACCGAACGGCGGCACGAGCGCGGCGGCTCCGTTGTGGGCGTCGCTTATTGCCCGGGTGTACGCGGGGTTGCCATCGGCCAAGCAGCAGCGATTCCTCACGCCGCTCTTGTATCTGAATGGCGGGAATGGTCAGCCGGTCGGCAAGGGGGCGTCGCGCGACATCACGTCGGGAAACAATGCCTCGCATCCGGAGCCGGGGGTTGGCTATGCGGCCAAGGCGGGGTTTGACGCGGCCTCGGGCTGGGGGGTGCCGGATGGTGCGAAGCTGCTTGATGCGCTGGGGGGTGTGTGAAGTTCGAAGGCACACACTTTCGCGGAGCGAAAGGCGACTATGGGAGGCTCGGTTCGCTGGGGGGGGTGTGAGGTTCGAAGGCACACACTTTCGCGGAGCGAAAGGCGACTATGGGAAGGACGTCGGCGACACTGAAGGAAATCATCAAGCGGAAGACGGCGAAAAAGCCGACAAAGAAGTAAGATTGTTGAACCTGGGTCGCTAGCCTGTCGATGATCAGTGACAGGTTGGCTTAGATGAAGGGTTGCCGAGTGCGCGCGGAAGTGATGGAAGATTCTTCGGTGATGTCCGATGAGGGACACGCAATTCAGCTCCGATGGACGCGAGGCATCGCGGGTTTTCTTGCGCTTGGGGTCATGCTGCGGCTGGTGCGGGCGCTTCAGAATTACCCGATGTGGTGTGACGAGACGATGCTCGCGGCCAACCTGCTCGACCGCGACTGGACCGAACTGGCCCGGCCGCTGGACTATCGTCAGGTGTGCCCGCTGGGCTTTCTGGCGATCGAGTGGATCGCGGTGCGAGTCGCGGGATTCTCGGAGCTTTCGCTACGGGTTTTTCCGCTGTTGTGCAGTCTGGCGAGCGTGCCGCTTTTTCATCGACTCGCGCGATTGATCCTGGGCCGTGGAACGGCTGGAACGTTTCTGGCGGTTGCGGTTTTCGCGGTTTCCGAGCCGCTCATCCGCTATGCCGGGGAGGCGAAGCCGTATGAGACCGATCTCATGGTGAGTCTTGGGCTGCTGTGCCTGAGTGTGGAATGGCTGGCGGCGCCTTGGGGGGCCAAGGGATTGTGGAAGAGCGCGGTGCTGGCGCCCCTGGCGGTGGCTGTTTCGTTGCCGTCGCTGTTTGTGATCGGCGGCATTGGGAGTGTCGGGTTTTACGAGCTGCTCAAGAGGCGATCAGTGCAGTTTGGCCTTGGGCTCGCGGCTTTCGTGACGACCGCGGGGCTTGCGATCGCGGCGATGGCGGCGGCGGGACAATACCGATCTTCGCCGGGGGACCGCGCGTATTTCCTCAGGTTCTGGGCGGGGGCGTTTCCCCCGTCGATCACCGAGCCGGCCTCGCTGGTGCGATGGCTTTTGCGTGTGAGCGACGGGCCGCTCTTCGCTTTTCCGCATGGAGCGGACACGCGACTGGCATGGCTGACCCCGGTGATTTTCGGCTGTTTCGTTCTGGGAACGATCCTTTTGCTGCGCGACGGCAAGAGCAAGGTCGCACTCCTTATCCTTCCTATCTTGCTGACTCTGGCCGCCGCGGCTCTGAGGCGATATCCGTTTGGGATCAGCGCGAGAGTGAATCTGTACCTGGTTCCGGTGGTGCTGGTTTTCGCGGCGAAAGGGTGTGCATGGGTTTGTTCGAAAGCGGCACCGATGGTGGCCCGAAGAAGGATGATCGTGGGGCTGGGATGCGTACTCGCGGTGTTCGCGGCCTTCAGGTTGAGCGGCGACCTGGGTCATCCCTACCGTGCACCCTGGGATCGGACCGGGCGTGAATTCGCGCGGTGGTTCTGGGAGGAGATGCCGGCGGGCGGGGAGGTCGTGTGCGTGCAGAGCGACCTGGGAATTCCGTTCGGGCCCAAGCGGTGGGCGTACGACGGGGCAGACCAGTACCTGTGCTACCAGCGGATCTATTCCCGGCGGCATCGCGAGGGCGGTAGCCCGCAGTGGGATCGGGTCTCCGCGGAGCGGCCACTGCTGTGCGTGTTGCTCTCGCGATTGCCCGAGGAAGTGCCCGGCTTCAAACTCTGGATCGACGAGCATCGAGACCGTTATACGCTCAAGGCTGTGCACAGCTACCCGGCGACGCGGGGATCGGCCGTTGAGCCCAAGCTCGTCTATGTGGTGTGTGAATTTGTGCCGAGCTCGCGTGTGACTGGCTCGAGCGGTGTCGACGGTGTTCGGGCGCCAGACGGGGCTGTGGCCGTCGCGAGAGGTGATTCGCCGGCGTCACAGGCGAGCTTGTCGAGAGGGCGTTCAGGCGGGCGGGACGCTGGAGTGTTACGGTAGGATGTCGTCGACTGCGATCTGGCCGAGTTGCCGACCGTCGATCACCACGGGTATCCGCTGACCGGACAGGAAGTCGGTCCGGGACGCATAACCAGCCGGCCCCGGATCGGTGTAAACTTCGACCTGGCGATCGACCAAATTGATAAACCAGTAAACGGGGATGCCGCTTCGCCCGTAGACATTCGCTTGCTGGCGATCGGGACTCACGATCTTCGCCGCCACTTCCACCACCAGCCCCACGTCGCTCGCGTCTGGGAGGCGATGACGGTAGTCGGCGTCGGAACCCCGCACGATCGCGATGTCCGGCTCGGGCTCGTCATAGTCGGGAATTCGCACGGGCTGTTCCTGGCGCAACGTCCAGCCGGGCGGCAGCATCCTGTCCAGGGCCTTGAGGGTTTCCTTGGTGGAAAAGCCGTGTTCCGGACTCTTGGGCATCTTCGTCAACATGTAACCATCGATCAGCTCGATCTTCTTGGGGTCGTTCAATGCCCCCGATTCACCGATCCGTTCATATTCATCAACGGTTATCCGCCGCGGCGTGCGCAGGGCCAAAGCGGGCGGAGCCGATGCCAGCGGTTGAGGCGGCGAGATCGTGGACATGGGTCAAGACACCTCCGGCCGATCGGCCTTCAGGCGGTGATCTCCTCCATCAGCACGGTGCGGCGTTCTTCTACGGCTTTGCGGACCAGGAGGCCGACTCGGGTGGCGGCTCGGGCGTCGGCGAGGGAGATTGGAGGGGGCAGGGGCGTGGTCGAGCGCACGGCGTTCAAGAACGACTCGAGAGCGAGCCTGGTGTCGGGCTGGGGGCCGGGCGCAATCGTGCGAGGGGGCTGGTTGCGGTCACGGAAGGTGAGGGCTCCCGAGTTGAAGTCGAAGCCGCCTTGTTCTCCGAGCACGCGGAGCGACGAGCCGGTGAATCCGTCGGCGGCGGGGGTGATCCAGCTCTGGACGAAAGAGGCCCGGAAACCGTCGGCCCACTCGAGGTCGACCGAGTAATGGTCGGTGACGTTCCGCTCTCGATCAAAGGATGCAAAGAGGTCGCGGCGGCCCCAGCCGGTGGCGGTCACCGGCAGCGTGCCCTTGAGCCAGTGAAAGACATCCCAGATGTGAACGCCCTGTTCGACCATCCAGTCGCCGGAACGCTCGCGGCGGGCGAGCCAACCGTCGTGTCCGTTGATCGGTCCGTTGCTGCTGGTCCAGCTTGCGCGTGCTTCGATCAAGGGCCCAAGATCTCCACGGTTGATCAGCTCGATTCCCTGAGAAAAGCGCGGATTGGAGCGTCGCTGGAATCCGACGTGGACGACCAGGGAAGACGAACCCGCCTCCGCCGAGATCAGGCGATCGCAACCTTCGAGGGTGATGGAAAGGGGCTTTTCGGCGTAAAGGTGCTTACCGGCGGCCAGTGCATCCGCGTGCACCTGGTCGTGGGCATCGCAGGGAAGTGCGATCAGGACGGCGTCGATGTCTGTGCGGTCAAACAACTTTCGAGGATCACTAAACGATTCAGGACGCTTGCCTCGCGCTTTCTCGACGATTCCCTCTCCGCGCTGGCGGTGCTTGCGGTCGAGGTCGCAGACGGCCAGGAGCTCGGTCCCCGGCAGGTCGAGAACGCTCCGGAGTAGGGCAGTGCCCCGATTGCCAATTCCAACTAAGCCCAGCCGCACGGGCTGGGACTCAGGTTCGAGCGCACCAGCCTCGGCCAGATTCCCCTTGCGAAAGCGCCAGGCTTGCGGCGGCGGAACAGCTCAAGAATCGGCGACGGTTGAGCTGGATGGGAGGCATGGGCAAATCCTGCGGTTGGAAATTTGAAGGTCGACCGGGAACGGGCGCGGCTCGAGGCAGAGATTCTATTCTATCTGGTTGCGGGAGCAACTTCGAGGGGCGGTGTCGCGAAATGACGGCAGGATGTTATACTACTTCGCTTGGAAGTCGCCGCACAGATGAACACAACATGGATAGGAACGCGATGGCCAAGCACATATTCGTAACCGGCGGGGTTGTCAGCTCGCTGGGCAAGGGACTGACGTGCGCTTCGATCGGGATGCTTCTGGAGCAGCGCGGGCTGCGGATCCGGCTTCAGAAATTCGATCCTTACATCAACGTCGACCCGGGGACGATGAGCCCGCATCAGCACGGCGAAGTGTACGTCACCGACGACGGCTCGGAAACCGACCTTGATCTGGGCCATTATGAGCGTTTCACGCACGCGCCGCTGACGCGGGACAGCAACCACACGACGGGGAGGATCTACCTTTCGGTCATCGAGAAGGAACGCTCGGGCAAGTTTCTACGAAGGAAAGACGGTACAGGTCATTCCGCACGTCACCGATGAGATCAAGTCGGCAATCCGCGCGCTCGCGCGTGACGATGTGGACGTGGTGATCACGGAAATAGGCGGCACTGTGGGCGACATCGAGGGTCAGCCGTTTCTCGAGGCGATTCGCCAGTTTGCGCTCGACATCGGCCGCGAGAATTGCCTGTATATCCACCTCACGCTGGTTCCGTTCCTGAAGGCGGCCGGAGAGCTCAAAACCAAGCCGACGCAGCATTCCGTCGGGATGCTGCGTCAGATCGGCATCCAGCCTGATGTCCTGATCTGCCGCACCGAACACCCGATCCCCGCCGAGGAGAAAGACAAGATCGCGCTTTTCTGCAACGTCGAGCGCAAGGCGGTCATCGAAGAGCGGGACAAGAAGTTCAGCATCTACGAAGTGCCACTTTCGCTGGTCGATCACGGGCTCGACGAGATTTTGGTGCAGCGGCTGCGAGCTGCGGGCCAACCCGCTCGACCTCACCGAATGGCGGGAGATCGTCGAGCGAATCAAGAACCCGAAGCACGAAGTCCGGATTGCGCTCGTCGGCAAGTATATGAAGATCCGCGATGCGTACAAATCGGTGTACGAGGCGCTCGATCACGCGGGAATTGCCAACCGCACGCGGGTGGTGATCGAGCGAGTCGAGGCGGAGGAAGTCGATAGCCGCGGCGCCGCGGCGCTGCTCGAGGGAGTCGACGGCATTCTGGTTCCCGGCGGGTTCGGCATGCGCGGGATCGAGGGCAAGATCGAGGCGATCCGGTACGCGCGGAGTTGAGCGTATCCCGTACTTCGGCATTTGCCTGGGCATGCAGTGCGCGGTCGTCGAATTCGCCCGCAATGAGCTCGTACTCAAGGAAGCCAACAGCACCGAGTTCGATCCGCGAACCCCGCATCCGGTGATCGCGATGATGGAAGACCAGCAGCCTGGTGGAGGCTCGCGGCGGGACCATGCGACTGGGCTCCTATCCATGCAATTTGACGCCGGGAAGTCTGGCTCACCAGGCCTACGGCACGGGTGCGATCCAGGAACGGCACCGGCATCGTTACGAGCTGAACAACGCCTATCGGAAGGCGTTTCAGGAACGCGGTCTGGTCCCCACGGGGATCAGCCCCAACGGGACGATCGTCGAAATCATGGAGCGGCTCGACCATCCCTGGTTTGTCGCCGTGCAGTTTCACCCGGAATTCAAGTCCAAGCCGACGAAGGCCCACCCACTGTTCCGAGACTTCGTTGCCGCTGCACTCAAGCGGCGCGAGGCCAGTCGAGCGGCTGAGCGGCCGAGTGAAAGTGCACGCATGCCACGTGTGCCGACCGCGTCGTGAGACCACCCGCGAGGTCTCGTGCAACATGTTCTTGAGCCGCAAAGCATTGTGGAAAAAGGGGTAACGTAGCGAACGATCGATCCGAAGGTCGACCGTGCTCTAGTTTCCCTCCATCTGTCGCCCGGCCAACTTGCCTTGCTGACTCGCAAAGGAATGCGTATCGTTTGCCGCCGTCGGGTTGTCCCGACCGCGGAACGACCAACCTGGAGGGTCAATCCATGTCGCTTCATAAGCGGAAGCTATTTCGCCATCAAGCTTTACGAGTCGAGACCCTCGAATCGCGCGACCTCATGAGCGCCGTGGGCGCTTCTGTTGAGACCGCGGCGGAGCTCAAGCGGGTCGCCAAATCTATCGGGATTCATCAGGTCTATGGATCGCTCGAAGGTTCAGGCGTGCAGATGGGCAAGCACGGGCGGGGAACGGACACGTTCCTGGCGGCGGGACCGGAGGCGCCGCTCGGGGTGGGCACATTCAACGGCAAGGCGAAATACACGGCAGCGCTCGAGAACAATGTCGTCGTGGGATATAGCCTTGCGAATGGGACGGGGACTCTCGTCGACTCGAGCGGTGAAAAGCTCGACATTCAGTTCACAGGTGCGATCTACGAGAGCGGCATGACCTATGCGTTCTCCTGGAGCGGAACAGTCGATGGCGGGACTCACCGATTCGCGAAAGCCGCCGGAAGCTTCGAGGCTTACGGCACGTTCAGCATCTCCACAGGCCAATTGGACGTCTTGGGTTATACCGTAACGCTCACGCGTGACTGACAGCACTTCGAGTTCCCCCACTTCCCTTGTTGACGCTCACGGGAATGCGATATCTTCGCAGAATGCGACTCGTCGCCCGCGACTACATCAGCTCATCGTGGATCGAACTGGAGCTACGCGGTGAGTTGATTGAAGCAATTCGACCCGGAGAGGGCCCGGATCAGGCCGCCCCGGCCGATCTATGGGTCGCGCCGGCCTTCTGGGACATCCAGTTGAACGGCCACGGAGGGCATTCGTTCTCGAGCCCGGAGCTTACGGTTGAACAAGCCCAGGAAATCGTCCGCCACCAAGGCCGACTGGGGACGGCCACGCTTTGTCCTACGCTCATCACGGCGCCCGTGTCTCACATGCTTCACGGACTGCGAACGCTCGCGGCGGCCTGCGATTCTGATCCGGACTTTGCTCGCAGAGTCATCGGCATCCACGTTGAAGGTCCGTTCATCTCGGAGCAAGAGGGCTACCGCGGCGCTCACCCCGCCGACGCGATATGCGACCCGAGTCCTGACGCTGCTCGAAGAGTTCCAGCGAGCCGCCGGAGGACGGATTGCCATCATGACGCTGGCGCCGAGCGGCACGGGCGCGATCGATTTCATCCGACGCGCGACCGACGCCGGAATCGTCGTGGCGCTCGGACACACTGCCGGCCTCCGGAAGCGTGATTCGCGAGGCAGTCGGGGCCGGTGCGAAGCTGAGCACGCACCTGGGCAACGGCATCGCCGGAGTGCTGCCGCGCCACCCCAACCCGATCTGGGAGCAGGCGGCGCTTGACGGGCTGTATGCATCATTCATCGCCGATGGTCACCACCTCGACCCGGCGGCGCTTCGTGTTCTGGCATTGGCGAAGGGGAGCGGCGCGTACGATTCTGGTGAGCGATGCGAGCCCGCTCGCAGGGCTGCCCCCGGGGCGATACGGCGAGTGGGAGATCGAGCCTTCGGGGCGAATCGTCGTGGCCGGCACACCGTACATGGCAGGCTCAAATCACGGTCTGGAAATCGGAGTTCGCACGCTCCTTGCGGCGACCGGCTGGGGGCTTTCGCAGTGCATCGACACGGTGACGACCAATTCCGCGCAACTGCTGGGACGGCGCGGGCCAAGCTTGCGTGCAGGGGAACCCGCGAACATGGTCGTTTTTCGCCACAGCCGGCCGGACGAATTTGTGCTCGCGAACGTCTGGATCGACGGAAAGGAAGTGCTCGAATGCGACCGGGCGAGTTGAGGGGTACGTGCGCTACGCGGAGGGGCGGCGGCTCTTCGGAAGCCCGGAAAGCCGCGCCCACTCATGGGATCGCCTCAAGCATTTCCAGCGGGATCTTGGCCGTCCACCCAGTCGCCTTCCAGCTTCTGGTAGCCGGGAAGATGGAGCAGCGAGCCTTCGTCGCCGGCTTTCCAGCCGATGACCTGAGTGGGCTTGCCGCGCTTGTGGCTGACTTCTTCCCAGCGCTTCGCCCAGCTCTCATCGGCGTCGGTGACCTTGCCGGTTTCCTTGTCGAAGTAATAAGCCTTGCCTTCGCGGTAGGATTTGACACCGAGGTTCACCGTGGTGATCGCGGCGTAGCCCGAGCTCGGCCGGGCAGAGGGTTTCGGGGTTGCGGGAGCGAAGGCAAGCGAGGAAGTGCTCCCAGAGGGCGTAGGTATCCTCGTGCGGCTGATCGGGCTTGAATCGGTCGCCGCCTTCGCCGGTGTTGGCGCCCGGAGGGGCAGGACGGCCCTCGAGCTTCTGCTGAACGACGCGGAATCCCTCGTCCGGGTGCTCCGTCGAACATGATAGTCGCCGGTGTGGCCGCGGATCACCTCGGGCAACTGCACGTCGTTGCACATCGTGGCCGAGATCAAAACCTGGCAGCCTTCGTCGTAATCGGCAACGACGGTCGCCATGTCGGGAACGTCACGGCCGTCGTACTCGAGGTAAAGGCCGCCCGCACCGACGACCCGCTTGGGGAATCGAACGCCCATCGCCGTGATCAGGTGCGTGAGCTGGTGCACGAACAGGTCGGTGTACATGCCGCCGCCGAAATCCCAGTAACAGCGCCACTGGGCATACTTGGCGCGATTGAAGGGCATCGTCGGAGCGAGGCCGAAATCCGTCCCGAGGAACATCTTCCAGTCGACCGTCTTGGGGGTCATGTCCTTGCTCAGAGCATAATACCGCCACTGGCCGCCGTCGCTGTTGCGGTAGTAGCTGGTCTGGCCCTGCATCACGTGGCCGATCTTGCCCTCGGTGATCATCTGGTTGGCCATGCGCCAGCGCGGGTCGGCCGTCGACTGCACGCCGACGGTGAAGACCTGCTTGGTGCGCTTGACCGCTTCGCTCACCTGGCGGGCCTCGTCGATCGTGTGCGTCATCGGCTTTTCGCAATAGACGTCCTTGCCGGCTTCCATGGCGTCGATCGACATCTTGGCGTGCCAGTGGTCGGGCGTGGCGATCAGGACGGCGTCGACATCCTTGCACTCGAGGATCTTGCGATAGTCCTTGGTGATGCGGTCCTTGTCTTTCCCCTGGGCGTCAAGCCCGCATTTTTCGGCCGAGTAGTACAGACCGCGGCCGACATCCTTGTTGCCGTCCCATACATCGCAAATGCCGATCAAGTCGACCGGTTTCTGTTCCTTGTTCTTCATCTTCAGGAGGATTCGCAGGTGTTCCTGCGCACGGCCGCCCGAGCCCAAGACCGCGATGTTGATCTTCTCGTTGGCGCCTTTGACTCCGGCGCCGATGGCCGGGTGAGGAAATGCTCCTCCGGCGACGAGAGCACCGGTCGCGACACCCGCTGTCTCGATGAAGCCGCGACGACTGAGCTTGGGACTTTCTTTCATCGGCTCGGACTCCCGATTTGTGAAGATCTGCGACCGTGTTCCTTTGAGCGAGGCGCCTCTGGTCCCCGGCTCCCGAGGCTGATGACAGACAACACGTTAACGCGATCGAGCGCCGGTGGTCAAGCCATGAGCGGAAACACCCGCCCCGGCACGAAAAACCCTCCGCTTGGGTACCCACGACACAGCCGTGTTCGTTTCTGGCGACATTCGCCCAAATTTGTTTGAACCAACGGCGGCCTTCTGCTAGGGTTCTTATGCCTCTCTGTACTTTTCGCACAGAGCGACGCACCTGGGAAAGAATATGAAGACTTCGACTCTCGCCCGTCTGGCATTCAAGCACACTTACAACCACTTCGCCGAAGAGCTGTACATTCATTCTGGCCGCGACTTCACGAAGCCAGTGACGTTCTACGCCATCGTCAACGAGCACTGCAATGTGAAGTGCCGCTACTGCGAGTACTGGCGACTGCCGAAGTATCGCGACGAGATGTCCGTCGAGGAGTGGCAGACGTGCCCTGTTGAGCATCAAAGACTTCGTGGGCAAGTACTCGATCAGCTTCAGCGGTGGCGAGCCGTTTATCAAGCCCGGATTCATCGACATCATGGCGTTCTGCCATCAGAACGGGATTCACGCCGGCGTCACCACCAACGGGTCGGCGCTCAATCGCAAGAATGCGATCAAATTCGTCGAGGCGCACCCCTGGAATCTGAACGTGTCGGTCGACGCTCCCAATGCCGATCTGCACGACTATCTTCGTGGCTGGCCGGGGCTCTTCCAGAAGCTCAGCGACGGAATCAAGTACGTGCGAGAAGAGCGAGACAAGCGCGGGCTCGACTTCCCGATCATCATCAAGCCGACGATCGGCAAGAAGAACTATAAGTACCTGCCGGATATGGTTCAGTGGGTCAAGGAAGTCGGCGCCACGGCGCTGAACTTCCAGCCCATGGACCGCTGGACGCCCGAAACATACGACGAGCTCTGGATCGAGCAAGACGAGCACGAGGAGCTCCAGCAGGTCGTGGACAGGATGCTCGAGCTCGAAGCGCCAGGGTGAGCCGATCATGAATTCGGATATGGTGATCTCGCTGATCGTCCGCCACTTCCGCGAGGAGAGCGCCCCGCCGGAGGTGATGCCATGCCGGGTCGGCCTGCGTGATTTCTTCATCAAGACCGACGGCTCGATCGAAGTCTGCTTCTTCTATCCGTCGATCGGCAATATCAAGGAACAATCGGCCCGCGAGATCTGGTACGGACCGAAGGCCCAGGAGATTCGCCGCCAGACGGTGGAATGCGACCGGCTCTGCCTTTACACGTGTCTTTCGCAAAAGACGCTCACCGACAAAGTCAAGATGGGCCTCACCATCCTGAACCACCAGAAAAACCAGCACCGGCACGCAGAGCTGGTTGAGACAGTCGCTCCGGTCGGATCGGCGACTTGAAGTAAGGGCACCGGGCGGAGCGGCGTTCTCGCGCAAGCTGTCGCCATGACGCCGATGCACCCGCATCTCGCACGCCCAAGCGAACCGCCCGGCTCTCGCTCAATGCCGGTGTGATCGAACACACGCGTCCCACCGGGATTGTTCGACGATCACGGCGTTGCCACCATTCCAATGCATCCGCCAAGCCGCGCCGACAAGCTGTGATGCCTTCGTCGCTGCGTCATTGCGTTACGTCTTTGCGCCGCTTGGATTTACGTGTGACGCAGGCCTCGGAGTCAGAGTTCATGACGACACCCGTCGAGCACCCAGGCAACGAAATTCCGCCCGCGCTGGACCTCGCCGCCTATCTCCAGCGTGTCGGTTACGGCGGAAGTCTCGATCCGACTCTGGAAACGCTCAGAGCGCTCCATCTCGCCCACACGTCCGCGATTCCATTTGAAAACCTGGACATTCCGCTTGGTCGCGGAATCTCCCTCGAGCTCGCCGATCTGCAGGCCAAGCTGGTGGCATCGCGGCGCGGGGGATATTGCTTTGAGCAGAACGCGCTGTTCGCCGCCGTTCTCGAGTCGCTCGGGTTCAAGTTGCTGCGCCTGGCGGCCCGCGTTCGGTTCGGTGCCACCGAAATCCGCCCGCGGACGCACATGCTGCTCGAGGTGGAAGTCGACAACGAGCCCTGGCTGGCCGATGTCGGCTTCGGCTGCGCCGGTCTGCGGTTTCCGATCGCCATGCGCCGGGCGAGCCCGACCGTCAGGGAGCCTGGACATTCCGGGTGAAGAGCGAAGGCCACCTCTTCGTGCTGCAATCACAAGAGCCCGAAGGCTGGCTCGACCTCTACGCCTTCACGCGCGAGCCGCAATTTGCCGTCGACTACGTGCTCGGCAATCATTTCACGGCAACTCACCCCCACTCGCCATTCGTGCAGAATCTGATCGTTCAAAAGGGCAGCCTGAACTCCCGGTTGAGCCTGCGCAACCGCGAGCTGACCGAAGTGACGCCGCTGGGAACGACGGTGGCGACTTTCGCAGACGACGACGACAGCCTGCTCGACCTCCTCGCCGATCGCTTCGGTCTGGAGCTTCCCCGGGGAACGCGTTTCCCCCGGCTGCCGCCAGCCTGACCTCGTCGCTCGGGCGCGTCATCGGACGGCCAGCAAGTAGGCCAGCAGTGCCAGGCAAACCATCGCGATAACAACGCGCAATCCCCACTTGGTGACTCGCCTTCGTGTTGAGCTTTCCGCGTGGCGAGGTAACTCCCGCTCGATGAATTCGTCGTAGTCAAAATCATCGTCGCCGCTGTAGCCGCCCGGGATACCCGCCTCCCACACGTCGGCATCTTCACTCCAACCGGTCTCGTTATCCGAACCGCAGTCGCGACAAGCAGCCGCGTTCATCGGCACGTCGGCCCCACAATGCGGGCAGACAAAGAAGTCTTCCTTGCGTTTGCGGCTCATCGCGGTCGGCTCTTCCCTGTTTTCCGGCCCATCATTCTTCCCAGGGACGTCGATGCCGTCATGAACCTCGCCACGCTCTCGCCGCCATATGAGCGCTGCCTCGTAGGGTCCGCTATCGCGGACCATTCTCGCCTACTCCGGCAGCGCGATCACCGGGTACGGCACCACCTTGTACTCCTTCTCGAACTCCGTGATCTCGATCGCCTGATTCACAGCCAGATCGCGGAACACCTGCGTCGTCGCACTTGTAGGCCAGTCAATCTGCAATTCCGCAATCCGTCCGGCCTTGCCCACCCCGATCGTCTGTCGCAGCGGATTGGCGCCAAAGCTGCTGCCAGAGGTGATATGGCGGTAAATCGTCTGCGCCTCATCTCCGCCCGTCACAACCTTGATCCGCGCACCGATCGCCGCCCGGTTGGTCTTCTTGCCCACCAGCTTGACGGTGATCCAGTTGTTGCCCTGCCCGGGGTTCTGGAACATGATATTATGATATTTATCACCGTCCAGAGCACCGCCCATCTCGATGAAGATGTCGACGTCGCCGTCATTGTCCCAATCTCCGCAGGCGACGCCGTGGCCTTTCTGAAGGTGCCCCGTCCCCGAGCTCACGGTGATCTCCTCGAACCGGACACCCGATCGATTCCGGAACATCCGGTTGGGCACCAGCGTGCTCAGGTCCGGGTCGCCCGTGCCCAGATAAAAGTCGAGCCAGCCGTCGTTGTCGAAGTCGCCGAAGTTGCAGCCCATCGTCGAAAAGACCATATCGAGCCCCGATTCGGCCAGCTTGTTCTCAAAACTCTTGCCGGCCTTGTTGCGAAACAGCCGCGACGAGACCCTCGAATGCGTGCGGCCCACGAGTCCGCGCACGACATCGTTCAGTGTCCGGTCGTACGACGTCGCGAAGATGTCCAGCCAGCCGTCGTTGTCGTAGTCCCAGCTCCAGCACGCGAACCCGCCCCGTGGGCCGTCGATTCCCATGTCTCCAGTCACGTCGGCGAAGCTCCCATCTCGATTGTTATGAAACAGCCGCGCCACGCCGGAGAGCGAGCTCACGAACAGGTCCGGGAAGCGATCGTTGTCATAGTCAATCCAGGTGCAGCCTTTGTATTCTTGCTTCTCTCCCGCAAGACCGGCCTGCGCCGCGACTTCCTCGAACGTGCCGTCGCGGCGATTGTGAAACAGCCGGTTGGGCTGCTTTTCACACGCCACGAAGACGTCGAGCCAGCCGTCGTTGTCATAGTCGGCCCAGGCTGCCGCGATCGAATTCACCGCCCCGGCCAGGCCCGCTTCCGCCGTGACGTCCGCAAACCGTCCTTCCCCGTCATTGCGCAGGAGTGATGGCCGCACCGCGTACGGCAGCCACGCCCCCCGCGGAACAAATACGTCCAGGCGTCCGTCGTTGTTAAAGTCGGTCTGATAGCAGACCAATCCGCCAAGCTGCCCGGTCACTCCCGCTCTGGCGCTGCGGTCTTCAAACCTTCCGTCGCCTCGATTGTGGTAAAACCCCATCGCCCCGGTCGGATCCATCGTCGTGACGACAACATCCAGAAGTGAGTCGCCGTCGAAGTCGTCCATGATCGCACCGCCGGCCTGGTTCAGACGATTGAGCCCCAGCAGGTGCCCCACATCGCGGAACTTGCCGGTCCCGCCACTCGAATCGAGCCAGCCGCCGAGATCGAGCCGGAACCGCGGATCGACCTTCGACGGGTACTCCCCCAGTGTCATGTAGGCGACGTTCAAGAGCCACTTCACGCCGATGTCTTCGGGAAACTGCTCGAGGTACTCGCTGAAATACCCGATCGCCGCCCGCGACCCATCCGGTTTGGTGTGCACGGCCGCGGCACTGATCGGCACGATGCACGAGCTCTCGCCCCGGCAGAGGATGCAATTCTCGTTCTCCCCCTGCCGCATCGCCGAGACGCCCTGGAAAAAGATAACGCTGTAGAGCCACTGTTCCTCGAGTGAGTCCCGGCCCGCAAGCCAGTCCCGCGCTTCCTCAAGCGCCTGCGAACACCGCTTGGGGTCACCGTCATACTGGTAGATCGCCGCCTTCACCAGCCGGAGTACGATCTGATGCCCCTCGGCCGTCGACGGCAGCGCCAGATTCGCGTCGATCTGCGCGATGTCACGCTGTCCGGCCCCACGGAACGCCTCGCGCACTTCTTCCAGCGACGCCGATTCCTTCCACCGCGGCAGCGTCGGCAACACGGCCATGAAGCCGCTGGTATCAATGGCCTTCCGCTCCTTGTAGGCCAGTCTCGGTCGCTTGCCCGCGGGCCGTCGCACATTGCCCCCAGCATACCGCAGCCAGACGAGCGCGCCGCCCGAACTGGCGAAAATCAGACCGAGCACGGCCGCGATCAAGGCCGTCGTTCGTCCCGTGCGCCCCGCAACCCCTGCCATTCACCAGGCTCCTCGCCCCAACGCCTCTTCGTAGGGTCCGCTCTTGCGGACCCTCCCTTCGCACCATCCGCCACCGTGGACTATTCCCGCCCCGCCGCCACATTCACTCCGGCAAAAGAATCACCGCGCCGGGCAGCGTCCTGTATTCCTTTTCGCCCTCGGTGATCTCAATCGAGCGATTGATCGGCACGTCGCGAAAAACCTGGGTCGTCCCACTGGCCGGCCAGTCAATTCGCAGCTCGGCAACTCGCTCGGCTTTCCCCAGACCGATCGTTTGCCGCAGCGGATTGGCCCCGAAGCTCGACCCCGAGGTCACCTCCCGATGCACACGAAGAGGTTCCTTCCCCGCCGCCACCGCCAGAATCCTCGCTCCGATCGCCGCGCGATTGCTCCTCTTGCCCACCAGCTTCACCGTCAGCCAGTGGTTCCCCTGGCCGGGGTTTTGAAATAGTATATTATGATATTTATCACCGTTAATTGCCCCGCCGGTTTCGATGAAGATGTCGATGTCGCCGTCATTGTCCCAGTCGCCGCAGGCCACCCCGTGGCCTTTCTGAAGGTGCCCCGTCCCCGAGCTGCCGGTGATCTCCGCGAATCGCTTCCCCGCCACGTTCTTGAACATCCGGTTGGGCACCAGGAGCGCGATATTGGGGTCGCCCGTCCCCAGGTACATGTCCAGCCAGCCGTCGTTGTCAAAATCGCCGAAGTTGCACCCCATCGTAGCGAATACCATGTCCAGCCCCGCTTCCCGCGTCTTGTCTTCGAATCCCTTGCCGTGGTTGTTCCGGAACAGCCGGTTGCTCTTGCGCGTGTGCATCTCCCCCAGAAGCCCGCGCACGATGTCCTTCAAGGTCAGGTCGTACGACGTGGCGAAGATGTCAATCCAGCCGTCGTTGTCGTAGTCCCACGCCCAGCAGGGAAAGCCCGTGTGCGGTCCATCGATGCCCATTTGATCGCTCACGTTCTTGAATGTGCCGTCGCCGTTGTTCTTGTACAGCCGGCCTCGCCCGCCCAGGTCGTTGACAAAAAGATCCGCGAAGCGGTCGTTGTCAAAATCGAGCCAGCAGCAGCCCTTGCAGAATTTCTGCACATTTTCAGCGACACCCGCCGCCGCCGCCACGTCCTTGAACGTGCCGTTCCCCTGGTTGCGATACAGCCGGTTGGGCTGGCGCTCGCAGGCAACAAACAGGTCGACCCAGCCGTCATTGTCAAAGTCGGCCCACGCCGCCGCGTTCGAGTTGAGCGGGTCCAGCAACCCCGCTTTCTCGGTGACGTCGGCAAAGGTCCCGTCACCGTTGTTCCCCAGCAGCGTCGGCCGCACCGCGTGCGCAACCCACGCGCCGCGGGGAATGTAGATGTCGAGCCGCCCGTCATTGTTGTAGTCCGCCTGGTAGCAGACGAGCCCCCCGAGCTGGTTCGTCACCCCCGCCGACTCGCTCTGATCCTCGAACCGGCCGTTCCCGGCATTATGGTAGTAAGACATCGACTGCGTGATGTCGTTGCACGTGACCGCCAGATCCAGCCGCTCGTCGCCGTCAAAATCGTCCATGATCGCGCCGCCCGACTGGTTGTACCGGTTCACGCCCACCTTCTCGCCCACATCGCGGAACTTGCCGATGTCGAATTCCGAATGCGTGAACTTCTCGAGCGAGATCAGGTAACGCGAATCAACCCCCCCGGGGTGTTCACCCAGCGTCATGTACGCCAGGTTGAGCAGCCATTTCACTTCGAGATCGTTGGGAAAACGAGCGAGATATTCGGTGAAATGCTGGATCGCCAGCCGCGAGCCGTCGGGCTTCGTGTGCACCGCGGCCTTCGAGATCGGCAGGATGCACGAGCTCTCCCCCCGGCACATGATGCAGTTGTCGTTCTCCCCCTGCCGCAGCGCCGTCGCTCCCTGGAAATAGATGACCGTGTACAGCCACTGCTCCGCCACCTTGTCGTGCGCGCCCAGCCACGTCCGCGCTTTCTCGAGCACCTCGTACGCCCGCGCGGGCTCCCCTTCATAGTTGAGAAGCGACGCCTTCGCCAGCTCGAATACAATCCGCCGATCATCCGGAAAGCCAGGCTGCGCGAGCTGCCGGTTGATCTTCTCGATGTTGCGGAAGCCCACCCGCTGGAACTGGTGGCTGATCTCTTCGAGCGACGCATACGGCCTCCAGCGCTCGAGCGTCGGCAGCACCGCGGTGAACCCACCCGTGTCGACCGGCCTCTTTTCCTGGTAGGAAAGCCGCTTGGGCGGGCCCGCCGATTGGTCTGCCGCCCCACGCGGATAACCGACGGCCACGGCCCACAGCACCCCCCCAAGCGCCAGGCAAGCGAAGACCAGCCACAAAGTGACGTTCGTCTTTTTCAGTACCGTCGTCATCGCGTTCGCTCGATTCGTCGTGGCGCGCTCGATCACCGCCCAGAAGCGCCTGCCTTCGCGCTCTCCGGCAGCGACTTGGGCCATTGGCCCTGGTAGCTCACGTTCCGCACTCGCACCTGGGTCTCGTCCGCGTAATGGAACAAGCCAAACGATCGCCCGTTTTCCGGCTCGATCCGCCGCTCGTAGATCGGCTGGCCGTTCAACTCGATTGTAGCCTTGTCGCCCTCCAGCCGCAGCACCAGGTGGTTCCAGGCATGCGCCTTCAAGGGCAGAGGCCCGCTCCCCCGGCGGTTTTCCGGTTCATCGCAAACATTCTCGGGTGAGAGCCCCGAGCGCTCATGCACGCCGTCCGTCAGCCGGTGAATCTTCACGCCCGCCGGCTCGATCACGAAGGCCAGCCGATCGAGCGCGGGGTGCACCATCACCTTGCCCGGGTCGAAATAAAACTCGTACTCGATTCTCCCGTCCTCGAGCATCGGCCGATGATAACGCAGCACGCTCTCCTGCTTGCTGCCCGCCAGATTCTCGTGGACCTTGCCCGAAAGCTCCTCGCCCCGTTGGTCCCAATCCGGATCGTTTTCGTTCACGTCGCCGTATTCATTGACCAGCCAGCCGGTCAGGTCGGGAAGCGACGACAGCTTGAGCTTCTCGGGAACCCGGGGGCTCCCCGTGATCTTGATCCCCCGTGCCGATCCCGTTTCCGTTCCCTGGCAAAGCAAGCCCAGCCAGGGATCGCCTTCGGCCGGAATGGCGACGTCGTAGACACTGCGATCGTTCACGAAAGCCGTCATGCGACCCCCCTTCACAACCAGCCTGAACCGATACCAGTCCCCAAGTTTCTCAAGCGGTTGCGCAAGCGCGATATCGGACAGCGGGCGGCCAAGCTGGAACCGCTCCAGGCTCTTCAGATCATCGCTGGGAGTCAGGCCCACGCCGCCGTACATCACCCGGATCTTTCGTCCCACTGTCGACGACAGCTCGCAGTCGAGCTGAAAATCGCCGTATAAGGGCACTCGCTGATACATCATGTCGACATCATGGCCGGGATAGTGCTTAAGCTCCCCGTCATGCACGTCCCATTGCGCCATCGGCAGACCCTGCCCGCGCGTTTCAGCCCGGTTATGGGTCACGCGCACCCAGCCCGGAAACGCCGTTTGCACACTCGGCGAAGGCCGGCCCTCGTCCTTGTCTTTGGCGACAAGAGCCAGCAGATGCGTGCGAGCGCGCTCGTGGAAGAGCACTTGGTCCCAGTAGAGAGTCAAGCTCTCATAGGGACCGTTCGCCCGTCGTCGCGTGCGAGTTTGCTCGACCATGATATCGATCAATCGCACCGCGGGAATGCGCAGGGCACCGCGCTCGATCGCCCGCGACGTGAACAGCAGCTCGGGCCACCGCGCAGTATACCGGCGCTTCCGGATCCAGACCTTTGAGCGGCGTCTCGATCGCGGCAATGGTCTTCAAGGCGCCCGCATCATCCCCGCGCGCGATCTGGATCAAGCCCGTCAGTGCGAGCCGCCCACGCTCGAATTCCGCTGATCCCGTCCCACCCTCGGGTTTGGCGCTGTGCACCCGAGCGTCCAGCTCGTCAAGCTTGCCGCAGGCCTGCGCCGCGGCGACTAGCTCGAGCGCTGGCGCCGTGATCTCTCCTCCACTCTCGATCCGGTTCGCTCCGGCCGGGTTGGTCGCTGCCCCGTTCGCCACGCTTGAGTTCCTCCCTGCGCCTCCGTGGCGCACGCCGGCGCCGGGAACGAAGCGGAGAGCTCACCCGAGAGCCGCCACACCGGGCGATCCGGCGCCGCCAGCACCCAGGCGGCGAGTCGCTCGTAGCGGTCCCTGGGGGCCAGCTTGCGGGCTTCTGCCAGCACGCCCCCGGCCTCGAGCGCGTACATGGATTCGTCGACGAGCGCCCGCCGCGCCCGTCGCGCCTCCACCGAATCGGCGGCACCGTCGGACGAAACCAAGTTGGCCTTCTGCGCCGATGAAAGCGCCTGCGGCCATCGGCCCCGCAAGACTACGTTGCGCACCTGCGCCGCAGTCTGGTCCTTGAAGTGAAAGAAGCTGAACTGGCGCGATAGACCCGGCTCGAGCCCTCGCTCGTAGATCGTCTGGCCGTTGAGCACAAGGGTTGCCTTGCCGGCGTCGATCCGGATCGAGAGCTGATTCCAGTCGCCCGGTTTGAGCGGCAGTGGGCCAGCCCCGCGGCGGTTCGCCGGCTCGTCGGCCATGTTGTCGGCGGGAAGTCCGCTTGAGTCCGTGTAGCTGTCTTCGGTCATCCAGTGCAGCCGCACTCCCCCCGGCTCACACAGGAACACAAGCCGGTCAAGCGCCGGGTGCACCATCACCTGGCCTTGCTCATAAAAGAACTCGTACGAGAGAACGTCTCCCTCGAGCAAAGGGCGGAAATAGCAAAGGCGGCTCTGCTCGGCTTCGGAAAGATTGCCGTCCTGCATCGGCCGGCTCCGCTGCGCGTCGGCAAACATTCGCCGCCCGCGGATCACGCCGTTCGTTGCGCTCCAGTCGAATGCGTCCAGGTCCGCCGGCTGAGCGTTCTTCGCGGTTCGCCGGTTCTGCGCCGGCTCGGCCGCTGCCGCGATTCCCACGATTGCCGTACGGATCGAACATCCCAACATAAAGCCCGTTGGGCTGCGACTCGTTATAGAAAGAGGTGATCCATCCATCGAGCCGGCTCCCCTCGCAGAGCTTGAGCTCGCGCGGAATCGTCGGCTCGCCGCGCAGCGAAAGCCCGCGCCACACCGAGTGGCGATCGCGATGCGCCAAGAGCCCCACCCAGGGCGCCGTCGGGCTCGGATCTTCGTCCTCGAAGTAGAGATGGCCGTTCACCAGGTAGCGAACCCGCCCCGGGCTCACCTGCACCGTCATCGTGTTGAAAGCATTCCGACGCGCGAGTCGCGACGCCAGGTTGATCGGCTGTAAATCGCCGGCCTGAGAAATCTGCGCGTTCCCCTGGCCCGACGACGGCTCGAGCAGAAGGCCGTTGTGCTCAAGCCCCGATTCGGCCCACGGCCCGTCATACGCGTCGACCGAGAATTCATAAGTACCGGCGAGCGGATAATCGAACAGGAGAAGATCGACGTCGGAGCCGGCCAGATGCGCCACCATCGAGTCCTGGGCCGTCCAGTAGTTGGGCGACCAGCCCCCCGCGGTCTGATAACCGAACCCGGCATTCGCCGGGTGCCACAACGCCAGATTGGTGGTCTCGAGCACCTTGGGCGTCCCTGCGCCGCGCCAGCGCCTGGGCCAGCTCGGCCCGAGCTCGCGCCAGTCCGGGTCGGCTGCCCGCTTTCTTCGCGCGCTCCGCGAGCGCCTCCGCCAGCCGCCGGCCCGAAGCGATCACGGCCGCGTTCGGATCGGAAAGCGCGGCGCATGCGAGCTGAAAGTCCGTCTCGGCAAACGCGAGCGGCTCAGTCCCGGCCGCGGCCGCCGCGGCCACTCGCCGCACCGCCCGTTTGGTGCTGACGCGGACCTGAGTCTCACCAGTCGCAGGCCGGTCGTTCCCCCGCGCAATCTCGGCCGCGCGGTCGTCAATCTCCTTGATCACGCCTTGACCCTGGCCACGCGCCAGCTCGACCAGAAGATGAAGCACCTGCGCATTCTCGATCTTCTTGTCGGTCTTGAGTAGTGCCGCGGCGCTCGCCTCTTGCGCAAGCTGCTCCAGCGTCCCGGCCCCCCGCGCGGCCTCGATCAGCGCGCGGGCCGTGCTCACACCTCGCCCTTGCTCGGACTCAGGCCCCCCCGGTCTATTGGCCGTGGCGCCAGGTGCCCCGCGCGAGCCTGCCGCCACGCGCCAGAAGATCGAAGGCACGATCACCCGGCCATCAGGCGATGTCAAGATCCGCACGGCCTGCCGGTCCTTCTCGGGCATCGTCCAGGCATGCAGCGTCTGGTACCGTTCCTTCGCCGGACTCGATTCGATCCGCGCGCAGCGCGCGTGCCAGCGTGCTATCAACCGGCGGGTCGCCTCCCGAGTACGAGGGCGTATCGAGGAACCGCCCCAGCGACGCCATCGCGTCGGCCCAGAGCCCCGCGCGGGCATACTCCGCCGCCACACGCTCGAGCTGCTGCTTCCGGATATACATGATATAGTCGCCGGCATAGCGCACCGACGTCCGCTCCGCCGACTCCAGATACGCCTCAAGCTGCTTCCGCGCGCCCGCTTCGTTGCCAAGCTGGAACTGCCGCCGCGCCAGCATCAGCAACAGCGATGCAACCGGCTCCGGCCCTCCCGACGTCTCGAGCCCTTTCGTACACGACTCCAGCACGCCCAGTGCCGCCTTCGCCACCTCGGGCGCTCGATGCCCAAGCGCAGGGATCGCCGCGTGGCAGGCCAGCTCCGACGTCGTCCGCGACGTGTCATTCTTCATCCGCGCCGCGATCGCCGCGAGCGCCTCGATCGATGCACCCGTATCATCCGCCGCCATCGCAAGCTGGGCCGACAGGATCAAGCACGGCAGCGCCGCCATCACGTGGCCCTGCCGCGCGGCAATCGCTCGCTCAAGCTCCCCCGACTTCCCGGCGCGAACGGCCCACGCCGCCAGCAGCTTGCCCACACTCTGCGGGCTCGTCGCTGCCCCCGTAGCAAGCGATGTTGTGTACAGGAACAGCTCCGTCGGCCGCTCCGGCGGCATCACCACGTCGCGCAGGGCTTCGTACACCGCCGCCGGCGCAACCTTGTGCTTCCGCCAGATCGGGTCGAGCTGCATGAGATTGGCGACGACTCGAGGCGCAGCCGGATCGGCCACGCCTTCATCGATCCCCGCTCTCGATAAGCGCACCATCTGGGTGTTGGCATTGTTCACCGGTAAGACCGGCGGTCCGCCGCGCAGCGAGTCGTGCACGGCTTTGAGGCACAGCTCCGGCAGATCGTGCTCTGCGGCCAGCCGCGCGATCTGCATGGCCTGCTCAAACCGATCGAGCGTGAGGATCGACAAGTTCGATCGAGTGCCGCCCGCCGCGGCACGCCGCGCGACGGATGCCTTCCCAGCGGCGCCCGGCTCGCCGCCGTCGCCCTCTTGCGCTTCTCGAGCGCCGGTGAGCTCGCCCCACCCGGCTGCGCGCCCGCGGCTGTGCCTGGCTGCGTCGCTTCAACCTTTTGCTTTGCTGTCGCTTGAGCCTGATAGGACACCCGCGTGAAGACCGCACTGCGCCGAACCGGATCACGCCGTGTCCCGCCCGCCCCCGTCGCGTCCGCTCGCGGCCGCGCCGCCTTGGTCGCCGGCGGAGCAGGGCCCGCCGGTGCGCCCAATCGCTTGGAAGCCGCTCCAGCCTTCTTGGCCTTGTTCTGCGGCTGGTTCACGACAACGTCAAGCATGCGGCCCCAAGCGGCGACTGCCCCCGCACGATCGCCCTGCGCAAGTGCCCGCTCCCCCTGTTCGCGAATCATCGCAAGATAAAAGGTGTTGTCGGTCTGCCGCCGGGCCGCCTCGAGTGCGCGGGGAGCCAGCAGCTCCCCCAGCTTGGCGGCCTCCTTGTCGTCCTTTTGATTCCAGCACGCCCGCGCCACCAGCCACAGCGGAATCTGCCGCGCCGCCACGACGCGCTGCCGTGCATTGGCCCGCTCCCCGGCCTCGAGCAGCTCGAGCGGCGTCTTCTCGACGAGCTCGATCAACCGCGAAACCGCGGGCGCCTTCCGCGCCGGATCATCGCTCGCCGCGATCGCCCGCAGCGCCTCGCAGATCGCCAGCCCCATGTCGTCGGGATGCTTCTTGCTCGCGAGCGCCAGCCCGGCCGCGAGCTGGTCCTCACCCTTGTCGCCCTCACGCTGCTCGGCAGGCGCGGCGGCGACCACCTCGGCAAACAGGCTGCGCACCCGGGCTCTGGCCAGGTCGCGCGGGTGCGCAAGCACCATCATGTCCAGGAACGGCTCGCCTTTCCTGGGCTTGCTCGAGCTCGACGTCGCGCCCGCACCGGCCGATGCGTCCGCCCCCTTCGTCTTCCCGTCGACAGCCGCCGCATTCTCTTCAGATCGGATCAACCGTGACAACGCGGCCCCCAGCTCGTTGGGAGTGACCGCCTCGAGCCGCACGCGTGAGCCCCTGGTTGAAATAGCCCGCCGATCCGTTCCCATTGACGAAATACCGTTGTGAGTCCGGCGCCAGCGCAGCCGACAACCCGATCGCCTGGTTGTACAGAAACACCGCGTCGGCAGCGTAACCCAGCTCGAGAAGCTTGTCGGCCGCGCTGGCCAGCCCCTGGATCTTCAACTGCTTCAGATAGTCGGCGGGATAGCCAACATTCTGGGCGGCCGATTCGTCCGTCTTGGAGAACTTGAGGAGCATTCGCCTCAAGTCTTCGCGGCGATTGTCTCGCTCATAGAGGCTCATCAACCGGAAGGCCGGTCCGTTATTCAACTGAAACCGGCTGAAATCGTCGTCGGTCCGATTGATGCGCCGCTTCATAGAGTGTATAAGCCAGATCACGGGTCGCGGCGTGGTTTTCCAGCTCTTCCCCCACGACCCAGTATGCATTGCTCGGGATATTTGCATCCGGCTTCTTTTCCAGTAGCGGCTCGAGGCCGCGCCTGGTCTGTTCGAACCGGCCCAGCCGGCAATAGAGAAGTGCCAGGAGCACCTCCCCGGCCCGCCACTCCGGCATCGTTTTCCGGGCGTTCTCGATCGCGCCCTTGAGCGTCTCGAGTTGCCCATGCCCCGCCGCGTTGTCCAGGATCATCGATGCGACCGAGGTCGTGCGGCCCATACCGTTGTACGAAAGGATGTTGAACGTGCTGTACCACTGAGTGGCCGCCTGAAAACTCGTCGGGCTCGGGATCACTGCCTCGCGCAGATAGACCTCCATCCCCGGAATCTGCCAGAGATCGGTCCGCGGCATCATCTGCAAGAACTGCGACCGCTCTTCCGGAAACGCGTCCCATGCCTTCTTCAAGTAGCTCACCGCCCGGCTCTTGAAGGTGCTGTTGTTTGACATATTCGAAATCATGTTGAATACATATGCGGATTGGCCGAACTGGCGGAAGTCCATCTTGTCGAGCAGGCTCAAGAGCTCTTCGCCCTTGCCGGCCTGCTGGAATGCAAACTGGACCTGACCGAAAAACCGCGACAGCATGACCGGCTCTTTCTCGAGCAGTACCTTGTAGTGCTCGACTGCCGCCGCGCCCTGGTTTTGCTGCATGAGCTGCTGCGCGACCTGGATCCGCAAATTGGTGTCATCAGGCCGCAGTGCGATCACGCTCGCCAGCTCGGCCGTCGCCTTCTCACGCTGGCCCGAAGCCTGATAGTAATCCGCCAGCGTCTGGTGGAGCTGGATTGACCTGGGTGTCTTCTTGAGCTGTTCTCCGGCTCGCTCGATGAGCTGAGCCAGCCGCCCCGACCGCGCCAGCACGTTGATGGCGGCCGCGCGGTTGGCATCGGTCAATGCCGTGGACCGCGTGGCAAGTGCGCTGCTCGGCGCACGCTGTTCGTCGACCGCAGGATCTGCATCGCCACCTGAACCGCGATGTCGAGCTGGCCCTGGCGCTGATACTGCACCATCATGCCCACCAGCGCCCCCGCCTGATTGCCGGCGCGGCGGCGCGCGCCCCAGCATCGCCTCGGCCAGCTCGTGCAGACCGAGCTGGTGCATCTGCCCCGCCAGGCGAACCTGCGTGTCCGTGTCCAGCCGCAAGCCGAACAGCCGCTCCGCCGCCTGCCGCGCTCGCTCGAGATCGCCCGAAAGCACCGCCAGCCGTAGCGCGATCTCCTCCCGTCGCTTCATCCGCGTGTTGTCCAGCGGCTGCACCGATTCGGTCGTCGCCACCGCCGCCGCGCGGTCCCCCTGCTGCTCCAGCAGCTCCGCCAGGTCCAGCAAGAGTTCCGACTCGGGCTTCGATATCTCGGCAATCTTGGTGATCTCCGCGGTCGCCTCTTCCTTGTCATCGTCCCACCACAAGACGCCCGCCAGCGCCATCCTGGGGTAGCTCGCGTCGTTGGGGGTCTTGGCCTCGGCCACCTTCTGCCGGAAGTGGCCGACCAGATCGCTCGTCAGGTCGTCACGCTTGAATAGGTCATATGCGTTGCGCAGCACCTGAATCGCCGAGGCGTCCAGGTACTCGTTCGGCGCTGGGAACCCAACCTGCGTCTGGCGAATCAGCGCGCCGGTTGGGGTTTGAATCATCGCCGTTCCGGCGAAGCCTGCCCCTCTCGCCAAAGCGCTGCTGCTGCCCGGCGACTGCCGCTCCAGCCTCCTCCTGGCGGCGGCAAGCTGATGATCGAGGATCTTCAGCACGTCGTCATGCGCCTTGGCGTCGGCCCGGTGAGTCATGCATTGCATGAGCGCCGCGTCCGGCCCGGCGAAATAGAATGGGCCGGTGTAGAAGTACTGCTGGCCATGCGCGCTTTGCAGACGCTCGTAGCGGTCGCAGAGCCAGAGCAGCGATTCGACGTCCCCCTTCTCCGCCGCCAGGCCAAACGCTCCCGCGAGTTGCCCGATCTGAGTCGCGCTCGCAATCGATTCCCGATACAGCTTCTCCTCGTCATCCGTGCGTTTGGCACGCCTCAGCTCCGTGAACATGATGTAGAGAATCTGGGTCTGCGCCAGCTCGGGCCGGCGAGCTCGCAGCGCGCGATAGCAGGCCAGAGCGTGGTCGAGCTCCGCGGCCGGCAGCGGCACAGTCGTGTCCTTGCCCTGGTTTCCACCGCCGAATCCGGCAACAATCCGCTGCCCGGCCGGCCGCTCGCGCCCCCCCAGGGAATAAAGGTAGGCCCAAAGCGCCAGCGGATCATTCGCCGCACCCTGGCTGAGCCGCTTTCCGGCCGCGACAATCGCGGCGTTGTCATAGCGAAGCAGGCTCAAGTAGAACCAATCCCAAAGCGCCCGCGGGTCGGCCGGGCTCTTCTCGCTCGCCTTGCGAAAACGTGCGATCACCTCCTCGCCGCGCGCCTTGCTCTTCTTGTCGCCCAGGGCCACCAGCCACGCCAGGCTCGCCATCCGCGCCTGGCCGAAATCTGAGGGCGCCCAGACTGTCGGCAACTGTCGGCTCGATAGTACCAGACGGTTGTCCAGACTCGTCGCCTGCCGGATCTGGAGCACCTGGGCAAGACGCAGCTCGACCGGTTGTCCGGTCGCCTGCCGGGTCGACGACGGCTGTGTGCTCGCGGCTTTCAGCTTCGGGTCCTTGCTCCCGGCCCGGCTCAAGGCAGAAAGCTCGTCGTCCGGGTTCGCCAGCTCCAGGAGCGCCTGGAACCGCTCGCCCGCCAGATCCGGCTTGCCCGCGTCGACAAGCGAGACACCTAGCCGGTACATCGACTCCCAGTCGTGCGAGTCTTTCCGCACCAGAGCATCGGCGATCTCGCTCACCGGCCCCACCTTCTTTTGCGCCAGCAGACTGTCCATCGCCGAGAAGATCCGGTGCCGGTCGCTCTTGCCCGAGGCCATCCCGGACCACACCGCCTCGGCTTCCTCCAGCTCGCCGCTGCGAACATATAGCTGCGCCAGCCGCGACGAGCCGTCATCGGAAGGTGACAGCTCGTTCTGCTGCTTCTGATAGCGCGCTGCCGTCTCCAGGTCCCCCTCTTCCTCCGCCAGCTTGGAAAGCTGCTGCACGAGCCGCGTGTCGCGCGTGTCGGTCGCCAGCAGTCGCTCGAGCTCCGCTCTCGCGCTGCCCAGATCGCCCGAGGACGCATACGCCTGGGCCATGCAGATCGCCACATCCCGGCTCCTGGCTTGCCCCGCCCCAGCCGCCGCCGCCTCGCGCTCCTGATGCTGAAGCCGCGTGAACAGCCGGTCGAGCTGATTGCGCTGAAGATACAGCTCGGTGAGCTTGCTCACCGTGCCGATCTTGCCGTCGAGCTCCTCCGACTTGTCGAACGCCCGCCAATACATCTCGATCGCTTCGTCCGTCCGATACTGCTCCGCAAGCGTGCCCGCCAGAGCCAGCGCGATCTTCGTGTCATTCGGGTCCAGCCGCACCGCCCTCCGCAGCGCGTCAAGCCCTTCCTCGGGCTTGCCTAGCCCGAAACAAAGCTGTGCAAAAAACTCGTAGCTTTCGGGGTTCCCCGGCGCGGCGGCAAGTAAGTCTCGACCAGCCTTCAATGCCGGCTCGACCCGCCCCAGTCGAGCCTCGAGCCGGGCCACACCCGTCAAATGCTCGATCCGATTGCGACGATCAATATTGGCAAGCCGCTCTAGCGCCGCGGCCGCGTCACCCAGGCTGCCCGCCGACTCGCGCAGCCGCGCCGCCAGCGTCCAGGCCGCAATCGACCGCGGGTCGATTTCCAGCGCTTTATCCGCCGCCCGCACCGCCTCGGGCACCTTGCCGTCCGCCTCCAGATAACGCGCCAGCTCACTGAAGCGAGAGCCCGTGGCCTGCGGCGAAGCCGCCAGCTCGCGCTGCATCGCCTCGACACGCTGCGCCACGCGATTGGCCGCCTGGTCGTTCTTGACGCGAGCATCGAGCACGGCTTCCTTTTCTTCGTCCTTCTCCGCGAGTTTGCCCGCCGCGGCAATCTGCATTTCCGCATCGTCGTATTTTTCAAGGCGATGGTTCAAACTCGCAAGCTTGAGTCGCAAATCGAAGCTGTCCGGCTCGAGCCCGACAGCTTCAACCAGCGGAGGCAGTGCCTCTTTCAGATACCCGAAGCCCGCCAGCACCTCCGAGAGCCGCGCCAGCGTCTTCGAGCTGCGATTGGGCCCCACCGCAATCTTGGCCCACTCGGCCTTGGCTTCGTCCGAACGCTTGAGGTTATGCAGGTATTCTCCTATGTATTCGCGGTACTGGGGGTTGAAGGGCGCCAGTGTCGCCGCCTTGCGATAAAGTTCAATCGCCTGGTCGGAGAGCTCAGCCTGCCTGAGTAAATCCGCAACCTGGGCCGTGGTCACGGCGTCATTGGGCTTCGCGTCCAGTAGCTTGCGCCAGATGGCCGCCGCCGCCGCTCTCTTCTCGGCAACGGGCTTGGTACTGTCGCGCAGCACAGCGCCCCCCAGTCTCGGAGCGTGTCCGGGTTGTTCGGCTCGGCTGCGTCAAGGGCCTCGTATTCCTTGGCGGCTTCGGCGAACTTCTGGTCTTGCACAAGCTGAGAGATGAGGGCCAATCGCAAGTCGCGCCGGGAGGGAGCCAGCTTCACGGCCTTGTCGAACCAAACGTGGGCCTCCGCAGCCCGCCCCATGCCGGCCAGGGTGCGACCCAGCCGCACCAGGGCCTCGACGTCGTCGGTTTCGCGCTTGGTCCATTGTTCGTAATACGCGACCAGCCCGGCCTGGTCGTCGTTGCGGAGGAAGACCTCCTCGATCTTGCGCCGCACTTCGCGATGAAACCAGCTATCGGGCCGCAGCTTGCCCAGCATCGCCTCGAAGTCGCGCAGGGCGTCCTGCGATTTTCCCAGCCGCACGCGCAGATCCGCGGCCGCGATGGCGAGCTGAACCTGGCGGAACGGATCGGTGGCCTTAGTCGAAAGAGCCTCGAAGCGAGGCAGCGCCGCGGCCGGCTGGTTTTCCTCGGAAAGCGTCCGGGCGATTTGCTCCTGCACTCGCGTGTCGCCGGGAAAGAGGGCTTCGAGCCGCCCCCACACCTGAAGCGCCTGGTCGTTCTTCTGGGTGCGCTGATAAACGCGGCCCAGCGCCTGGAAGATGTCGAGCAGATCCGTGCGCGCGGGCTTGCGCCAGAGCCCGTTCAAAAGCTTCCGCCGCGTTTTCCGGCTGGCCGATCAGCACGAGTGCCTGCCCGAGATAAAAGGAGGGCAGGGGGTCCTCCGCCCGGTGCGTCTCGGCCTGTTTGAGCGCGGTGACAGCCGCGGCGTCTTGGCCACGCTGGAATTCAAGCAGCCCAAGAATGAGCCACGCCGCGCCGTCCTCGGGTTTCTTCTCGAGCCGGTCGCGATAAGACTTGATGAATTCATCGAGCGATCCGCGCTCGACATGATAGCCGTAGACGCGATCGAGCGGCGTGCCCCGCCGCGGGTTTTTTTCGAGGAGCGAAAGGAACCGCTCCATCGACCGCCGCTCGCGGGTTTCGCCCGGGTCCGCTCCGTCGGCAGGCGCCGGAGCTTGAGGCGCCTGCTTTTTTTCGGAGCCGGCCGTGCCCTGAGCCCTGGCCTCCAGCGAAGGCGCCATCGCATAAACGAGAACCGCGACGATGAGCTGACGAAGCGTCCTGATGTGTAGCATCATAGGTGCATCCTCATGCGACAGCGTGCTCTGGCCGCCGTTCCGTGCTGCCCCCTTGACCGCCTTTGCCCCTCGCCCGCCCGGAGCGGGGAAAATCCGCGTAAGCCGCCAACCATTCCCTCGCCCTCTGGGAAAGGGCCAAGGTGAGGGTTCCGTGTGCAAGCGGCCACTCTCTACACTGCGACGGTTGTCAAAGTCTCCAGCGCGCAAGATATCGGCTCGGAATGGCGCCGTCAAACAAAATGGCGCTGGCACAGCACGGTCGAGACGGCTGCCCGCCGGACCACGAGTCCTCGAGCCAGTACCAGGGACCATCCGTGTGCCGCCTGCGTCGACACGGCCGTCCGCCGGCCCTGGTCTCTGCGGGTGCTTTCTCCTCCTGCCCGTCGGGCCGGCACGCGTGTGGGCCCGCATCCCGTCTCACCGCGCGACAAGTTGCATGCTCGCCAGCCGCATTCGCCGACGCCGACCAAGGTCTATTTCGCCCGCCGACTGGCCTTCATTTCGCTCGGCCGGTTGTCCCACGCCCATTTGGCGGCTGGGACGCCCTGCGCAAGTCCAAGGCCGAGCCGGGCTTTCGCACTCCCACGATGTTCTTCGGTCATGGTACAAAATGGTACTAAATGGTACTAATAGAAAAAAATCCGCCTTCCCCACTCGCAGTTGCCGAGTCACCTCCCCTGAGGCCACCTGCACGTCATCAGCCCCAAGCTTCTCGAGCACGTTCGTCCGTTGGCTTCCCCAGAAAAGTGATAGTAAATGAGAGTCAGTGATCACTTTTTTAAGAATTCCCATCTCCCCCGCGCGCGGGTTCGAGCCCACCCCGCGGGCCGCCGCCAGTACGAAATGAACGGTCGAAAAAAGGGTGTGATCCGCCACGACGTTGTCATCGATCGTGCGCTCGCAGCAATTGAGCCCGCGCGACCACACGTAGCAGCGAGAATTCATGGCAGTCTGACCGCTCCGAGAGCAAGGAATCGATCGCACGCCCCCGCACGAACGACGTGCCGCCTGACGCACCATCCGATCATCCGGCAACATTCCAAAATATGGGATGTCTTACCCGAAGTTGCAAATCAATTCCCGTTCGCAAAACTAAGCTCCGTCGACAAACCGGTCACAACCGTCACGATCGCGCCGATGCTCAGAATTGTTACGCCACCTGACAGAATCCTCCGCGCTGCGTCCTGACACTCGATCAGAGTACACCGGTCGCAGGATCGGCGCACACGACTTTCAAGACGACTCGCCGCAAACTAAGATGGGAAGAACGCAAAATTGAACGGACGACAGCATGGAGCTGCGATTCTGGATCGATCCTGAAACCTCTCTGCCGCACATCTTCAATCACGGCGTCACCGAGGAAGAGGTACGGCAAGTCCTGACTCGGAGGGGAGAAGAAGTCCCGGGTCGCGACCGCTCGCGGATACGGCTGGGTCAGACGGCCGCAGGGCGGTATCTTCAAGTTGTCTACGTCTTGGACACGTTCGGCGACAGCGCATTCGTCATCACAGCGTTCGACCTGACGCCAAAGGCGAAGCAAGCATTTCGGAAACGCCAACGGAGGAAAAGGAAATGACGAAGAAGAAAAGGCAGGCGTATCCCGCCGGTTGGAATGAAGCGCGAATCCGCAAGGTCGCCGAGCATTACGAAAATCAAACCGAAGACGAGCAGGTCGCCGAACACGAAGCGGCGTTTCGCGCCGAAGGCCAGACCGTGATGGTCGTGCCCACCGAGCTGGTACCAGAAATCGTCAAGCTCATCGGCAAGAGACGGCCGGCGTAGGTCTTCCCCCTCGGGTCCGCTGCAAAGGCTCGATACCCGGCCAATCCGGTAGCCCGGCGCTGCCTTGGCTTGAACCCTCGTTGCGTCACCACGACGTCACTCTTGTGCTGCTCGATTCAGCCTGGCCTCTGGACGACTGACGCATCCCGCTGCACGACCGCAACGCGACCGGAGAATGCGTCTGCAAACTCGAAATGCGGCACTAACGATTTTACGCCGAGGAATCCGACGCGACGATTCATCTTGGCGGCTTGATCGGGGCTCGCTCGGAAGATAGAGTGCCCCGATGCCCGCACAGCGCAAAGAGCCCGACGACCTCGACAGTCCCTGGAAAGAAGCGCTCGAACACTTTCTTGAGCCGTTCCTGGCCCTTTGCTTCCCCCGCGTCCACGCAGCCATCGACTGGACCCGCGGTTACCAGAGCCTGGACAAAGAGCTGCAACAGATCACCCGCGATGCCGCGGTCCGCAAACGACTTGCCGACAAGCTCTTCAAAGTCTGGCGCAAAGACGGCAAGGAAGCCTGGCTGCTCATTCACGTGGAAGTGCAAGGCCAGCGCGAACGTGGATTCGCGGAGCGAATGTTCGTCTACTACTACCGGATTCGTGACCGCCGCCATCGCCCGGTCGTGAGCCTGGCGGTACTGTGCGACGAGCACCCCGATTGGCGGCCGGACCGATTCGTGTACAATAATTTGGACTGTGAGCTCGACTTTCGGTTCCCGATGGTCAAGCTCATCGACTACCGCCCGGACGAGGCTGCGCTCGAGCATTCTGCCAATCCGTTTGCGGCCGTCATCCTGGCGCAGCTCAAAGTTCTCGAGACGCGGCATGTCGCCCGCGACTCGCTGGCAATGGAAACTTCGACTGATCAAGGGACTTTACGATCGCGGACTCAAACGAGAACAGGTACGGCAGCTTTTTCGCGTACTCGATTGGATGTTGGCCCTTCCGCCCGAGCTCGAGCAGTCGTTCCGATCCGACCTCGAGCGATTCGAGGAGACACGGCGCATGCCTTACGTGACAAGTATTGAGAGACTCGTGCGCGAAGAAGAACATCAGAAAGGAATCGAAAAAGGCTTCCAGATCGCCATTCTCAAGCTTCTGGAGCTCAAGTTCAACAAAGTGCCGGCCAACCATAGACGGAAGGTGGGATCGGTGCGCGACCTTGAGCGGCTGAACGCACTCTTGCAAGCCGCGAATGACGCCAAGACGCTCGACGAAGTCCTCTCGCTGCTTTGAGGAGACACGGCGCATGCCTTACGTGACGAGTGTTGAAAGACTCGCGCACGAAGAAATACGCAAGGAAGGAGTGGCAGAAGGCCTCCAAATCGCCATCCTCAAACTCCTGGAGCTCAAGTTCAAGAAACTGCCAGCCACGCTTAAACGCAAGGTCCGCTCGGTGCGCGAGATCGAGCCGCTTACGCGCACTGCTGCAAGCCACGATTGACGCCGAGACGCTCGACGAAGTCCTGTCGCCGCATTGAAAACGATCAACCGGACGATCGTCGTTCCGTCAATCCCCTCACATCCCGTCACGGCCCCGCCGGCCCACCCGCCTTGGCTCTCGCCGGCACCACCCCTCCACTCCGGCCCCCGCCCGGCGCCCGCCGCGCCCTGGCCTCCGGCGGCGTGACAACCAGCTCCAGCATCCGCGACCAGATGGCCGCCGCACCGCTCTTATCGTTCCGGTCAAACGCAAGCTCCCCTTGCTCCCGCAGCATCGCCAGCAGCCACACCCGGTCATCTTGCCGGCGGGCAGCCTCGAGCGCCCGCGCCGCAAACCGGCCTGCATAAGCTCGCACCGCAGGATCGGTCTGATTCCCCGCCCCGCGCGCAACCAGCCACAGCGGTATCTGTTCCGCCGCCTGGGCCCGCTCGCGTGTATTCGCCTTCACACCGTCGCCCAGTGCATCCAGCGGCGTCTTCTCAACAAGCTCAGCAAGTCGTTCGAGCACCTGTTGCATCCGCCGCGCCGTCCTTCGACGCGAGAGCCTCAAGCGCAACACAGATCGCCACCGACAATTCCCCGGGATCAGCCTTTCGTAGCGATTCCAGCGGCCCGGCCAGCGCGGCAAGCCCCGCGCCATCGGATGCCCCAATCGAATCGGCCACCAGGCTGCGCACAGCCGCCCTGTCAAGGCTCAGGGGATGCACCAGCGTCATCAAGTCAATGCGTGGCGCACCCGTCCGCGCCCGTCGAACCCGTGGAGGGCGTCCTGCCAGTCGGCCCTTGCGCGGCCTCGGCGATCGTCGTCCGCGCAACCGCGGCCAGCGCGGATGGACTCATCTGGTCGATCGCGGCGTTCAGATGCCTTTTGATTCGCTCTGGCACTTCGGGTAAACCTGGAAAAATCGTCGGCGAGAGGGTCAGGTCGGCCCTTTGCGAGAGATTCTGGGCATCGCGCAACACCGGCACGGCGTCGGCCGAGAATCCCAGTTCCGTGAGCCCAGCCCCGATCGCGTCGAGCGCGATCATTTGCATGACCGTGACGAGCTCGACGGCGTAAGAAACATTGGGCGACTTCGAGCGGGCGAGCGCGACCAGCGTTCGCCGCGCCTCATCAGCCCGGCCCGCCTCGATCGCAAGTGGCACGAACGAACGGATAGGCAACCGTTCTGTGGCAGGAAAGTACCGGACTTGAATCAACGAATACGAGTCGGTCAAACACGCCTGGTATGCCGCGAAGGCGAGGTCACGTGTGGCCGCGTTTGGCTCAAGCTCGACGGCGAGGGTCCAGTAAACCATCAACTTGTAATCGGCGATCACGTCCGACTGGTCCTGGCGCACGGCATCGATCGCCTGCAACACCAGCGCGCGCGCTTCGTCAAAGCGGCCCAGCCGGCAAAGCACCATCGCCCGCACAGCCCCGCCTGTCTTCCATCCCGGGTACTGTTTGCGGGCCTTGTCGACTCTCTCGAGCAGCCCCTCGAGCAATCCCCGCTCGTGTGCCAGTTCGAGTAACTGCCGCAGCAGGTTCCCTTCTTGGGGCGGCGCAGGAGCGCTTGCCGCCGCGGTCGGGGCCTGCCAGAGGAACGCCGTATACTCGTCCGATGCGAGCTTACTCGAGGGATTCGGCAAGATCACCTCGCAGGCGTAGTCGAACGCTTCCGGCATCCGCCACAGTGCGTTCCCGAGGTTCACTCGGACCAGATAGAGGTGGTTCTCAGGGAAGGCCGACCAGGCCGTTCGGAACAGTTTCTGTCCTTGCAGGCTCGTCTTCGAATCAGTCAAGGCGGCGTGAATCAGCCGGGCCAGCGTCGTGTACGGCATCCTCGCGAGCGTTTTCGAGTCGAGCCCGCTCATCAATTCCACCAGACCGGCGGTCTTGCCTGCTCGATCGAGAACCAGGAACATCTGCGAGAACGATTCGGCCGCCAGCGCCGGGCTCTTGTCGAATACCGCCTTGTAGTGCGAGTTCGCCCGCGCGAAATCGCCGCCCGACGCGAGCCGGACGGCAAGATTGACTCGCAGCTCGCTGTCGTCGGGTTTGAGCTCGAGAATGCGGTCGATCTCGAGGGCGGCCTGATCGCTTTGCCGCGCCGCCGTATAGTAATCGGCCAGCATCTGATGAATTGCCACCGAGCCCGGAGTCGTCTTGAGCTGCTCGCGAGTCCGCTCGATGATCTTCGGCAACTGACCCGATGCCGCCAGCACTCTCATGGCATTGGTTCGCGCTTGCTCCGGGTCGATCACGGATCTCGTGAGGGCCGTGATTGAGCCGCGTGACGCGCGCAGAATCTGCATGGCAATCTGGGCCGCCTGGTCGAGCTTGCCCTGTCGCTGGTATTGCGTCATCAGTCCCACGAGCGCATCGCTCTGGCCTCCCGCGCGGCGGCGGGCGCGGCCCAGCAAGGCATCGGCCAGGTCGTGGAGGCCGAGCTGGTGCATCTGGCCCGACAGCCGGATCTGAGTATCCGTATCCAGCCTGAGGCCAAAAAGTCGCTCGGCCGCGCGCTGCGCTCGCTCACCATTTCCCGCGGCGATTGCCGCCGCGACCGCCAGCTCCTCCCGGCGCTTCAGACTCACGTTGTCGAGCGGCTGCACCGCGTCCAGCAGCTCGATCGCGTCGGCCGACGCACCCTGTTCCATCAAGATGCCGGCAAGGTCCATCCGCAGCTCCGACTCCGGCCGGCCAAGTGCAACGACCTTCGTCAGCTCGGCGATCGCCTCATCCCTGGCGTCGGCCCACCACTCGATCGCCGACAGCGCAAGCCTGGGGTAAATCGCATCCGCCGGCGTTCGCGCGGCCTCAACTTGCCGGCGAAAGTGGTTCACCAGGTCGCTGGATAGATCGTCGCGCTTGAAAAGCTCGAACGCGATCCGTAGCGGCAATAGTCACATCGTTACCGAAGTACTCATTGTCTTGTGGGTAGCCCAAGCGCACGGGGATGTTTCGCTGCCCGATCCGAATCACGTTGGTCACGCGGGTTCCCGCCCCCACAATCGCCGCGAGCCGCGCTCTGCGTGAGCGGGCAGCCGCTCCCGGGGATTGCTGCTGGGCCTTTCGCCGGGCGTCGGCCAGGCTGAAATCGACGAGCTTCAGAACCCCGGCATAGTCTTTCCTCGTGGCACAAACGTTCATTGCCTGGCCGAACGCCCGCGAAGGGGAAAAGCCGTACGATCCGGTCATATACGTGGTTGTTGATCGACCGGTTTGCAGCCGGTCGTATCGCGCCGATAGCTCGATCAGTGCTTCCACGTCGCCCCGCTCGGCGGCCACGTCCATGGCCCCGGCGATCTGGCCGATCAAACGCGCATCGCCAAGAATCTCGCGATAAAAACGTTCCTCGTCGGCCTCCCGCTTCGCCGACCGCAGCTCTTTGGCGACGATGACGACGATCTGGCCTTCGGCCAGCTCCGGCCGACGCCCACGCAGCTCCTTGTAGCAGCGAAGCATATGCTCCAGGTCAGCCCCGACAAGTGGCGTGGTGCTTTCTTCAGGTTCAAGAACGCGCATTACAAATCGCTGCCCGAACGGCGTGTTCCTCGCCCCCAGAGCATACAGGAAAGCCCATGCCGCCAGCGGATCATGGGGCGCGCCCTCGCTCAGCTTCCGCGCCGATTCGAGCACCCCCGCATGGTCGTCGCGCACGGCGCAGAGATAGAACAAGTTCCAGACCGCACGAAGATTGTTCGGTGTCTTGAATGCCGCCGCTCGAATGCCCGCGATCACCTCATTCTGCCTGCCCGGTTGTTCTTGACCAGCAAGGCTCACGAGCCAGCCCAGGGCCGCCATGCGCGCCTGTCCGAAATCGGGAGGCGGCCAGAAATATCCCCGCGGCGCATTACGCGCGCAAGAGCCCCGAGAAACCGCGGATCTGAAGAACCGCCGCAAGGCGACCCTCGAGCGGAGTACTCGGCTGACGCCCTGCCGAGACCAGCGTCCGCGTGGCGCCGGTGGCCTGGAGATGCGGATTGCGCGCCTGCGCCTTCGCATAGCCGCTCTTTTCATCATCGTCGACGGGCAGATCGATCAGCTTCTGGAACGTCGCGGCCGCCTCCTGCCGCCTGCCAAGCTTTTCCAGCGCCTGTCCCCGGCGGTAGAGCGCCTCCCAGTTCCGCGGGTCCGCGCGCAGCATTCCTTCCGTGATCTCGAGAACCGGCAGCGCCTTCCCGTTCGAGAGCAAGTTGTCCATCGCCAGGATCACCCGGAACGACTGGCTCTTGCCCGCGGCCGCTTTCGACCAGACGGCCAGCGCCTCCTCCAGATCCCCGGACTTCGCCAGCAAATCCGCCAGCCGAGCCTGCCCCTCCTCGTTCGCTGCCACCTCTTCATGCATTTTCTGATAACGCGCGGCTGTCTCCAGGTCGCCTTCTTCCTCAGCGAGCTTCGAGAGCTGGCTCAATAACCGCGTGTCGCGCGTATCGGCCGCCAGCAGCTTCTCGAGCTCGGCTCGCGCACTGCCCATATCACCCGAAGACGCATGCGCCTGCGCCAGGCACATCGCCACGTCGCGGCCGCGCGTTTCCGCTCCCGGCCGTCGATCGTCCCGTTCTTGATGCTGCAGCCGCGCAAAGAGCCGGTCGAGCTGGCTTCGCTGGAGGTAAAGCTCGGTCAGCTTCTTGACCACGTCGAGCTTGTGATCCAGCTCGTCCGCGCGATCAAACGCCCGCCAGTACATCTCGATCGCTTCCTCGGTCTGATACTGGCCCGCCAGCGTTTCGGCCAGCCTGAGCACGGTGAGCGTCTCATTCGGATTCGCGCGCACCGCCCTGCGCAGGCGCATCGAGCCCCTCCTCCGGCCTCCCCAGCCCGAAGCAGAGCTGCGCAAAAAACTCGTAACTCTCCGGGCTCCCCGGCGCCGCCGCCAGCAAGTCTCTCCCGGCCTTGAGTGCCGGCTCGACCCGCCCCAGCCGAGCCTCGAGCCGGGCCACACCCGTCAGATGCTCGATCCGATTGCGGCGATCAATCTCGGCCAGCCGCTGTAGCGCCGCCGCCGCGTCACCCAGACTGCCCGCCGACTCGCGAAGGCGCGCTGCCAGCGCCCACCCCGGAACCGACCGCGGTTCGATATCGAGCGCCTTGTCAGCCGCCCGAACCGCCTCGGCCAGCTTGGCATCGGCCTCCAGATAACGCGCCAGCACAATCCAGGCCGACGCGGGAGATTGAGGCGCGGCCGCCAGATCGCGTTGCATTGTCGCAATTCGCTGCGCCACGCGATTGGCCGCCTGGTCGTTCGTGACGCGAGCATCCAGCACGGCGTCGCGTTCGTCATCTTTCTCGGCAAGCTTCCCCGCCGCGGCAAGCTGTACTTCGGCGTCATCATATTTCTCGAGGCGATGGTTCAGCCTCGCGAGCCTGAGGCGCAGATCCAGACTGTCCGGCTCGATCCCGACCGCTTCGACTAAAGGAGGCACTGCCTCATTGAGGTATCCGAATCCGGAGAGCACCTCGGAGAGCCTGGCCAGGGTCTTCGAGGTGCGATGGGGCCCTTCGGCAATCTTGGCCCATTCGGCCCGGGCTTCGTTCGGTCGCTTGAGGCTATGCAAGTATTCGCCGATGTATTCGCGGTATTGAGGGTTCGCCGGCGCCAGTGTCGCGGCCTTGCGGTAAAGTTCCAGCGCAGTCTTCCGTCAGGGTCGCTTGCCTGAGCAAGTCGGCGACTTGCGCAGCGGTGACCGGGTCATTGGGCTTGGCATCGAGCATCTTCCGCCAGATCCCCGTGGCGGCCGCTTTGCGCTCGGGCTCTGGTTTTGTGACATCACGCAGCACGAGTGCTCCCCAGTCTCGCAGCGTATCGGGATTATTAGGCTCGGCTCCGTCGAGAGCTTCGTATTCTTTGGCCGCGTCCACGAATTTCTGGTCTTGCACGAGCTGAGAAATGAGCGCCAATCGCAAGTCACGGCGCGAAGGAGCGAGCTTCACAGCTCTGTCAAACCAGACGTGGGCCTCGGCCGCCCGCCCCATGCCGGCCAGCGTGCGACCCAGCCGCACCAGTGCTTCGACGTCGTCGGCTTCGCGCTTGGTCCACTGCTCGTAGTAGCTGACGAGCCCGGCCTGATCATCGTTTCGGAGAAAAACCTCCTCGATTTTCCGGCGGACTTCACGATGAAGCCAGCTATCGGGCCGGAGCTTTCCCAGCATGGTCTCGAAGTCATGCAGCGCGTCTTGCGATTTTCCCAGACGCACTTTCAGGTCAGCGGCCGCAATGGCGAGCTGAACCTGGCGGAATGGATCGGTGGCTTTTTTTGAAAGAGACTCGAAGCGAGGCAGCGCCGCGGCCGGCTGGTTTTCCTCGGCGAGAGTTTGAGCGATTTGTTCCTGGACGCGCAGCGTCGCCGGGGAAGAGGGCTTCAAGCCGCGCCCAGACCTGGAGGGCCTGGTCGTTCTTCTGGGTACGCTGATAAACGCGGCCCAGCGCCTGAAAGATGTCGAGCAGATCCGTGCGCGCGGGCTTGCGTGCAAGTGCCCGTTGAAACGCTTCCGCGGCGTTTTCCGGCTGACCTATCAGGACAAGTGCTTGCCCGAGATAAAAGGAGGGCAGGGGGTCCTCCGCCCGGTGTGTCTCGGCCTGTTTGAGCGCCGTGACGGCGGCCGCATCTTGGCCGCGCTGAAATTCGAGCAGCCCAAGGATCAGCCACGCGGCGCCGTCATCGGGCTTTTTGTCGAGCCGCTCGCGATAAGACTTGATAAACTCATCGAGCGATCCGCGTTCGACATGATATCCATACACGCGGTCCAGCGGCGTGCCGCGTCTGGGGTTTTTTTCAACGAGCGAGAGAAACCGCTCCATCGAGCGGCGCTCCCTCGCCTCGCTCTCGCCGGCCGGGTCGCTCGGCTGAGCCCCGGCCCTCGCGACTGGAAAACACAGCACGAAGATTGCAAACGCGGGAGCGAGCAAGGAGTGAAACGCCATGATCGAAACCTCATGCGGCGAGCAACGGAGCGTGAGTCGTCACCCGCGGATTCTCTCAAGATCACCTTCTAGAAGGAAGCGTCTTTTCGGTGCTCCGCGGCGCGATTCTTTTGTTCTGCCGCTTGGCTTGAGCCCGGCTCCTTCGTCGGCTACATTGCCCCGATGCCTGCACAGCGCAAAGAGCCCGACGACCTCGACAGTCCCTGGAAAGAAGCGCTCGAACACTTTCTTGAGTCGTTCCTGGCCCTCTGCTTTCCAGAGGTCCATGCAGCCATCGACTGGGCCCGGGGTTACCAGAGCCTGGACAAAGAGCTGCAACAGATCGCCCGCGATGCCGCGGTCCGCAAACGACTTGCCGACAAGCTCTTCAAAGTTTGGCGCAAAGACGGCAAGGAAGCTTGGCTGCTGATTCACGTCGAGGTGCAAGGCCAGCGCGAACGTGGATTTGCGGAGCGGATGTTCGTCTACTACTACCGGATTCGTGACCGGTACCATCGCCCGGTCGTGAGCCTGGCGGTTTTGTGTGACGATCGCCCCAATTGGCGGCCGGACCGATTCGTGTACAATGAGTTGGGCTGCGAGCTCGAGTTTCGGTTCCCGATGGTCAAGCTCATCGACTACCGCCGGGACGAGGCTGCCCTCGAGAAGTCTGCGAATCCCTTTGCGGCAGTGATCCTGGCGAAGCTCAAAGTTCTCGAGACGCGGCATGCCGCCGCAACGCGCTGGCAATGGAAACTTCGACTGGTCAAGGGACTTTACGATCGCGGACTCAACCGAGAACAGGTACGGCAGCTTTTTCGAGTGATCGATTGGATGTTGGCCCTACCGCCGGAGCTCGAGCAGTCATTCCGAACCGACCTCCAGCGTTTTGAGGAGGCACGACGCATGCCTTACGTGACGAGTATCGAGAGACTTGCACGCGAAGAAGGACATCGAGAAGGACTTCGAAAAGGAATTAAAAAAGGAATTGAGAAAGGACGCCAGGAAGGACGCCAGGAAGGACGCCAGGAAGGACGCCAAGAAGGACGCCAAGAAGGTGTGGCGGAAGGGTTCCAGGCCGCCCTCCTGGAGCTCATTGAGCGCAGATTCAATAAAGTCGCGGCCAAGCATGTGCGATCGGTCCGCTCGGTGCATGACATTGAGCGGCTTAAAACGCTGCTGCGAGCGGCGGACGACGCCAAGACGCTCGACGAAGTCCTTTCGCTACTTTGATTACGATTGCAAGGTTACTCGACCTCCGGAAAGAAGCGGCCGAGCGGCTCAGTCAACCCGAAACCAAAGCTCCGCTCGCATGGTCGTCCGCCGGGTCCGCGGCGAAAAACGAGTTGATCGGTGCCCGAGCGACAGACTCGAGCGCGTGCATTTGGCGGAATGTCTTTTGACTATTGTCCGACTTCCGGTCATCCTGAGTATTCCGGCGCGCCCGGCCGGGCTTTGACGCTTTCGAAAGGAAAGGCCCCCAGGTTTCAGCAGAGAGGATTTCGCCCCATGACCGAGGCCAGCGTGACCGACGAAATCCGCCAGGAGCTCGACCGCTTTCGGAGTGATTTTGAACTGCTCCGCCGCGAGGTCGGCAAGGTCATCGTCGGCCTCACCGACATCGTCGAAGAAACCCTCACGGCTCTGATCGCCGGCGGCCACGTCTTGCTCGAGGGCGTGCCCGGCCTGGGAAAAACCCTGCTTGTCCGCACCCTTGCTGACGCCCTCCAGCTCAAGTTCCAGCGCATTCAGTTCACCCCCGATCTCATGCCCGCCGACCTGATCGGTACCAACGTCATGCAGGAAACGCCCGAGGGAGTTCGCCGCTTCGAGTTCCAGCGCGGGCCGATCTTCGCCAATCTCTTGCTCGCAGACGAAATCAACCGCGCCACGCCCAAGACCCAGTCGGCCCTGCTGGAGGCCATGCAGGAAAAGTCGGTCACCGTCGCCGGCTCGACGCACATTCTGGTTCCTCCTTTCTTCGTGCTGGCGACCCAGAACCCGCTCGAGATGGAAGGCACCTATCCGCTTCCCGAAGCCCAGCTCGACCGGTTCTTCTTCAAGCTCCTGGTCAAGTTCCCGACCGCCGGCGAGATGGAAACGATCCTCGACCGCACAACCGAGGCCGCCGAGCCCCACGCTCAGCCCGTCTTTGACGGCCAGCGCATCATCGAGCTCTCTCGTCTCGCCCGCCGCATTCCGATCGCCGATGAGCTCAGACGCTACGGCGTGGCGCTGGTGCTCGCCAGTCACCCCGAGCACGCCTTGGCGGGCGAGAAACTAGGCGTTTTGTGCGCTACGGCTCGAGCCCCCGAGGTGCCCAGGCGATCATCCTTTCCGCCAAGATCCGCGCCATCCTCGACCACCGCTACCACGTCGCGCGCGAAGACCTGCGAGCGAGCCCACGCCGCCCTGCGGCACCGGCTCATCCTCAACTTCGAAGGCCAGGCCGAGAGCGTCCAGCCCGACGAGATCATCGACGACATCCTCGCCTCAGTTGAGCAGACGTCCGTGGTTGCTGCCTGATGGTCAGTTGTGACCACTGACAACGGACACGCTAAAGAATGCCACTCTTCGATACCGATTTCCTGAAAAAGCTCGAATACCTGTCGCTCGTCTCGCGCCGAGTGTTTCGCGGCCAGCTTCTGGCCCAGCGGCGCACGATGCAGCTCGGCGGCGGAATCGAGTTTGCCGACCATCGCGAATACACCCCCGGCGACGACTTCCGCTACCTCGACTGGAACGTCTACGCCCGCCACGATGAGCTCCTCCTCAAGCGGTTTCAGGAAGAAGAAGACCTGCACGTGTACGTGCTGCTCGACTGCTCGCGCAGCATGTCGTTTGGCAACCCGCCCAAATTCGACTACGTGCGCCAGGTCGGGGCCGCGCTGGCGTACATCGCCCTGGCCGATCTCGATCGTGTCGCCGTGATCGCCTTCGCCGGCGACGTGGTGGCGGATTTCCCGCTCACGCGGGGCAAAGCCCGGATACTGTCGCTGCTCAAATTTCTCGAGAACCTCGAGCCGCAGGGAGCCGCGACCGATCTGACCCGCGTTGCCAGAAGCTTCGTGCATCGCGGCCAGCGCCGGGGGCTCGCGCTGGTGCTCAGCGACCTCTTTGACCCCAGCGGCTTTCAGCACGGCCTCGACCTGCTGCGCCACCACCGTTATGAGCCGCACGTGATTCAGGTCTATGACCGCCGAGATGCCGAGCCCGAGCTCAAGGGCGACCTCGAGCTCTTCGACGTCGAAACGCAGACAATCCAGAAAGTCACGGTCACCGAGCGCAACCTGCGGCAGTACAAACGCATCTTTGCCGACTTCCTCGAGTCGGTCTCGCGCTACTGCAACAGCTACGGCATCGGCAACACGCGCTCGAGCACGGAGGTCCCCTTTGACGAGCTGCTCCTGCGCATGATGCGCACCGCGGGAGCCGTCGCATGAGCCTGGTCAATCCGGCCGCTCTTGTCCTCGCCGCCCTGGCACTGCCGATCATCGTCTTCTACATCCTCAAGATCCGCCTGCGCCGGATTCCCGTCTCGACCCTCCTCTTCTGGCAGCAGATCTTCGAGGAGAAGAAGCCAAGGTCCCTCTGGCAGAAGTTGCGCCACCTGCTCTCCCTGCTCTTGCAGCTCGCGTTTCTCGCGTTCCTCGTCTTGGCCCTGGCCAACCCGATCTTCCGCTGGCAGCAGGCTCAGGCGCGGCGGCTCGTGCTCGTCGTCGACAATTCGTCAAGCATGAATGCCAGCGATGTCAGCCCCAGCCGCCTCGAGGCGGCCAAGGATGAGGGCCGGCGGTTGATTGAAGGCATGCGGCTGGGCGACGAGCTGGCGATCATCGAGGCCGGGGCCCGCACCCATGTGGTCTGCGGGCCGACCGACCACGAGCGAACCCTGCGAACCGCCCTGAGCTCGATCACCCCCGGCGATGGCCCGACTCGCGTTGAAGAGGCCGTTGCCCTGGCCCGGCGCCTCCTTTCAGGCTCCGAGAAGATGCGCAAGGTGGTGATCCTTTCCGACGGCAGCTTCGACCGCGCCGCCCCCCTCGCCCGCGAGGAGAATGTCGAATTCATCGCCATCGGCAAGAAGACCGGCAACTGCGGAATCACCCGGCTTCAGGCCCGCCGCAGCCTGCTCGACCCGATCGGCTACGAGATCCTGGTCGAGGTCTTGAACGCATCGGACGAGGCGGCCTCGTTCCGGCTCGAGCTTGATCTGGACGACGACCCGATCGACGTCGTGCCCATGAATCTCGCCGCCGGCCAGCGCTCCGTGCACGTCTTCGAAAAGACCTCCGCCGAGGGCGGCCGCCTCCGCGCCTCGATCGATCGCAAAGACGCCCTGCCTGCCGATAACACCGCCTGGGCGATCCTCCCCCGCCGCGCCCGCCAGCGCGTCATCCTGGTCACCCCGGGCAACCTGTTCCTCGAGAAGGTCTTCGAAGCGATCCCGCTCGTCGACCTCGAAGTGGTGAAGGTCTCGAAAGAAGCGCCATTGGATCAGGAAGCCGCCAAGGCTTGGCAAGCCGGCGCCAAGGCAAAATCGCTCAATGAGGCTCAGCCGATCCTCGTCTTCCATCACAAGGTGCCCGATGCGCTGCCGCCCGGCCCCGTCTTCGTGATCGAGCCCGAGCGGCCCGGCCCGTTCTGGGACTCAGGCGAGCTGCTCCAGAACCCGCTCGTGGCCAAACAGGACAAGGAATCGCCCTTGATGCTGCACATCCGGCTCGACAACGTGCTCATGCCCGAAGCGCGAAGCTCACTCTGCGCACGCCCGCCAAGGTGCTGGCCGAGTCGTCTGCCGGAGACCCGCTCTACGCCGTGCTCGAGCGGTCGCCGGGAGCAGGGGAGGGACCGGTCGTCGTGCTCACCGTCAATCTCGACAAGAGCGACCTACCCTTGCAGACCGCTTTTCCAATCATGACGGCCAACCTGCTCAACTGGTTCGGCGGCACCAAGGGCGAGCTGCGCGAAGCCCTGCCCGCCGGTTCCGTCACGCAGATCGACCTGCCCCAGGTCCAGGACGGATCGCGCGCGCGCTTCCTGGTCGCCCCCGACGGCCGCGAGAACTTGCTCGCGGCCGCGGGCGCTGCGAAGGTCACGGTCGGCCCGCTCGACCAGTGCGGCGTCTGGACCGTCGTCGAGCGCGCCGCCCGCCGCCGCCCAGGCAGCCGAAGAGAAGAAGCCGCCGGCCGGCTCGAAAGCCGCGACTTCTTCGCCTGTCCTCGACAGCAAGACGGCCACGCTGGCCGAGCTCGCCTGCAACCTGGCCGACCGTCGCGAGAGCGACCTCCGGCCCGCCGACGGCCTGCCCGATCGCAATCCCGGCCTGGCCTCTGGCTTCGCGGCGCGTCCGATCTGGTACTATCTCCTGGTCACGGCCCTCATGCTCACCTGCTGGGAATGGTTTCTCTATCAGCGTAGGTGGATCGATTGATGGGTAGCGCGCCTCTGACAACGTCCATGGGGATCGAGCTAAGCCGCCCCTGGTGGCTGCTCGGGCTTTTTCGCTGCCCGTCCTGTTCTATTTCTTCCGCCGCAGTCTGGTCGATTTTGCACGCCCGCAGCGCGTCGGCTCGCTGGCGCTTCGCGCCCTGATCGTGGTGCTCCTCGTGCTGGCCCTGGCCGGGCTCTCCCGCGTCCGACCGACCCGCGAGCTGTTCGTCGTCTTCGCCGTCGATCGCAGCGAGAGCGTCGGTACGCAAGGAATCGAAGCCGTCGATACGTTCTTGAACCAGGCCTTTGGGTCAGCCGGCAGCAACAAATACGCGGTGCTTCCGTTTGCCTCGGAGCCCGGAGCTCTCGTGCCCGGCCCGGTTGCAGCCGAGGAGCTCAAGAAACGCGCCGCCTCGGGCCCCGCGCAGGATGCCAGGCCCCGCGCGGCGCCCGCGGTTCCGGCCGACGCCGCGTCTCTCGATCGCAAGGGGACCGATCTCGCCGCCGCGCTCGAGGTCGCCGCCGCGGCGATTCCGCCGTTCTACGTGCCGCGCATCGTGCTCGTTTCCGACGGCAATCCCACCCGCGGCGACACGCTCCAGGCCGCCGCATCGCTGCGCGGCAAGGTCGAGATCCTCACCGTCCCTCTCCCGGGCAGAACCGAGCCCGAGGTGCAGCTCTCGTCCGTGATCGCCCCGGCCCAGGTCTTGCAAGGCGAGCCGTTCAATGTGGAAGTGGCCATCGACTCCAATCACGACGACGACAAGGGGCGAGTCGAGGTCTTCCGCGGCGATATCAAGGTCGCCGAGCAGCCGGTCAAGCTCAAGAAGGGCGAAAACAAGCTCACGCTCAAGCAAACGATTGATGCGGGCGGGCTCACTCCCGTGACCGCCCGGTTGAAGGGATACGAGGACACGCTGCTCGACAACAACAGCGACTTCGCCCTGATCTCGGCCGCCGGCAAGCCCCGAGTGCTCCTGCTCGAGAGCGATCCCGACCAGGCCAAGCACCTGACGTGGGCGCTCGAAGAGCAGAACATGCAGGTCGACGTCCGGCCCCCGCGGGGCGCCCCGAAAGCCTGGCCGAGCTCCAGAACTACGATCTCTTCATCCTTTCCAACGTTCCGGCCACCGCCCTGAGCCTGCGCCAGATGGAGGTGGCTCGGACGTACGTGCAAGACTTGGGTGGGGGCCTCATCATGCTGGGTGGCGACCAGTCCTTCGGTCTGGGCGGCTACTACAAGACCAGCCTCGAAGAGATCCTGCCGGTCCGCAGCGACTTCGAAAAGGAGAAAGAAAAACCCAGCCTGGCGCTCATGCTGGTGATCGACAAGTCGGGCTCGATGGGGGGTGAGAAGATCGAGATGGCCAAGGAGGCGGCCCGGGCGGCCGTCGAGCTCTTGGGGCCCAGCGACAAGGTCGGCGTGCTGGCCTTCGAGGGAGAAAACTTCTGGATCAGCGAGATGCACCCCGCCACCGACAAGGGCTTTGTCCTGGACCGGATCGCCAGCCTCGAGGCCGGCGGTGGAACCGTCATGGCCCCGGCGATGGAAGAAGCGCATGAGACGCTGCGATCAACCGTTGCCAAGCTCAAGCATGTCATCATATTGACCGACGGCGTCTCCTCCCCCGGCGACTTCGAAGGGATCGCGCAGGCCATGACCGCCGACCGCATCACCTGCTCGACCGTGGCGATGGGCAGCGACGCCGACCAGTCGCTCCTCGAGGAGATCGCCCGCCTGGGCAACGGCCGGTCTTATGTGGCCGATGACCCCGGCCAGGTTCCCCAGATCTTCGCCAAGGAGACCGTCACCGCCAGCAAGTCGGCAATCAACGAGCAGCCGTTTCCCCCCACGGTCGTGCGCTCAACCCACGTCCTCTCGGAGCTTCGCATGGACGAAGCCCCGTTCTTGCTGGGATATGTCATCACCCGTCCCAAGCCCACCGCCGAGGTCATCCTGGCGACCGAGTCGGGCGACCCCCTCCTCGCCTGGTGGCGCTACGGCCTGGGTGTCACCGTCGCATTCACCTCCGACGCCAAGGCACGCTGGGCCGCGGAATGGATCTCCTGGCCCCAGTTCAGCCAGTTCTGGGCGCAGGTCGCCCGCCACGCCCTGCGCAAGGCCGAGGCAAAGGGAACTTTTGTCCAGATTGAGCGGAAAGGGCGGAAGGCCGTGGTGTCACTCGATGCGATCGAGCCTTCCGGGCGGTTCCTCAATCAGGTGGCAACCGACCTGACGCTGGTCGATCCCGGGCTCTCGACAAAGAAGGTTGAGATGGGGCAAGTTGCACGGGGCGTTATCAGGCGGAATTTGACGTCACCCGGCCCGGGTCTTACCAGTTGCTGTTCAGCCAGACCAAGGAGACACAGGTTCTGGGCCGGCAGTCGCGCGGGCTGGCGGTGGGCTATCCCGACGAGCTGCGGCTGAAAGCGGTGAACACTGAGCTGTTGCGTTCGATCGCGGCTGCGGCTGTAGGCCAATTTGACCCCAAGGCCGAGTCGGTCTTCGCTCCGCCTGAGGCGACGGCCCCCCGGGCCGAGCCGCTATGGCCGCTCCTGGTCGCCGCGGCCGTGTTATTCTTTGTTCTGGACGTCGCCCTGCGCCGCATCGACCTGTCGCTGTTCTTTGCAAAACGGCGGCAGGTCTCACTTTCCACGCGAAGCACATGATCGTACAATCGTCGAATTGATCCGATCCGGTTGCGTTTTCAGCGGCGGGATTTTCGGCCCCTCGGTGCAATAAGGGAGCGGTTGCCATGAGTGAGCGGATCATCGAATCTCTCGAGCCGGTGCGACGTCGGCAACTCTGGCTGGAGATCTTCCGCTGTAGTGCGATCGGCCTTCTGGTCGGCGCCCTCGCGGCTGTGGTCCTGGCCATCCTGCGCTGGCAGGACGGAGCCGGAGCAGCCCCCACGGCGCCGGGCGCCGCCAGTCTCGGCTGCGCGCCCTGATCGGCGCTCTGATCGGAATATTACGCGGCCGCTCGATCCACCTCAGCGCGCGGCGGCCGTCGATCGTTGCTACGGCCTCAAGGATCGCGCCACGACCGCGATTGACTTCCTCCGCCGTGGCCGGCCCACGCCGGTCCACGTGCTGCAAGTCGCCGACGCCGAGCAGCACTTGGCCAGAATCGACCCTCGCAAGGTCGCACCGTATCGCATTCCCAGGGTGCTGCCGTATGCACTCGCCGCCGCGGCCCTGGCCCTTGGCCTTCTGCTCTGGCCGCAGTCGCCGCGCGTGCATGCCAGGCCCTCCGAGCCGCTCGAGGCCGTGCTCCAGGCCGCGATTGAAGCCGAAGAGAGCCTCGAAGACCTCGCCGACACGGCAAAGAAGGAAAACGACCCGAAGCTCAAAGACCTTGTCCAGAAGCTGAATGAGACGATCGAGGAGATGAAGCAGCCGGGGGTTGACACCAAGGAAGCCCTGGCCAAGCTTTCGGAAATGCAGGCCGCCATCGCCGCCCAGCAAGCCCAGTTCAACGTCGGGCTGGTTGATGCCCAGATGCAGGCCTTGGGTGAAGCCATGGCCTCGACCCAGGCCCTGAAAGGCGCCGGCCAGGCGCTCCAGCAAGGCAAGTACGACATGGCCGCCGAGCAGCTCGAAAAGGCAGAGCCCAAATTCGACCGCAAGGAAGCCAAGACGCTCAAGGAGAAGCTCGCCCAGGCCGCCAAGGCAATGGAGGACGCCGGCCTCTCCGACCTGAGCACAGCCACGACCGAGCTCTCCGAGGCGATCGAAGACGCCGATGCAGCGGCAGGCGCCTGCAAGAAGCTCGGCAACCTGGCCCGCAGCCAGGGCCGCCGCAAGAAAATCAACGACCTGCTTTCGCTTCAGTGCCGGAATCTCGGCGAGTGCAAAGGCAACTGCCAGAAGAACAGCACTGCCAAGCTCCGCCTCCGCCAGAAATCCGACAAACCCAAGAACACGTGGGGCATGGCCACCAGCGGCAACACCGAAGGCGAGCTGACCAAGCTCGATTCCGCCCGCCAGAAGGAGCAGGTGAAAGGCCAGATGGGTGAAGGCCCATCGGAGACCGAAACAACGCACATGCCCGAGGGCAAGCAGGCGGCAGCGCGGGCCTATCGCGAGCAGTACCAGAAGTACCGCCGCATGACCGAAGCCGCACTCGATACCGAGCCGATTCCCCTGGGCCACCGCCAGACCATCCGCCGCTACTTCGAGCTGATCCGCCCCCAGGGTGAAGAAGCCGACAAAGCCGCCGAGCCCGCCGCCAAAGCAGAGAAACCGCAACCGTAACCCGGTCGATTGTCGCCCTTCGCTCCGCGAAGGGATGCCGGGAACCCGCGTCGCCAGCGCGCAGCGTACATAAACCCCATGCGTCAGCGAGGCAGCGACTCGATAGTCGCCCTTCGCTCCGCGAAGGGATCTGTTCCCTGTCGGGCGCGGGTCTCATGCACCCGCAGGGTCGCCGCCCCGCTGTCGCCCTCCGCTCCACCAAGGGGCCATACACTAACCCGACGCGCCAGTTTTGATGTCGCGCATTTTGGTTCTTGCCCTGAAAGGGCACAACAAATCAGCCCAGGGCATCGCCCTGGGTCCCCGAATCCAAACCATATTCAAGCCCTGTAAGGGCGGCACAATCGGAGGACCTCGCGCGATGCTGAGGTCGCTCGCGGAAATCCTGACCCATGCGGTTCGGAGGCATTGTTTCGCCCTTTCAGGGCGACACCCTGTTTTCCTGGCGTCGTCCCCCAGGGCATCGCCCTGGGTTCCAGGGCATCGCCCTGGGGCCCAGTCATTTTTTCCGGCTCCTCACCGAGCTACTTTCCTCGCCAGCTTCTTCGCCTCGAGCGCACCTGGCCCCCACCGGCACGCCCAGATTAGGCAGCCCGAGCGCCTCGGCCGCCTCGCCATCGGCCAGGCGCTTGATGGCTCGGCCAAATGCCGTCGCCTTCGCCTCCCGCTCGCTGCGGTCATGCCGCAAGAGCGCGGTTCCCGACCCGAACATGTAGCCTTGTTCGGCGACGAGTCGCCATTCCCGCGTGCCCAATCCAAACCGAGCCGCGCAGGCCGCGATGTCGATTCGGGGAGCCGGCACCCCATTCGCAAAGCCCAGGGCCCCGCGCTCGCGAATCGCATCGAGGATCGCCTGTGCGAGCGTGACCTGTCCCAGGACCGACGGGTGCATTGCGTCCATGAAGAGCCCATCGTCGAGCATGCCATTTGCCCCGATTGCATGGAACAGCGCCTGGCCGTCCACGAGCGGGCAACCATCGCGCGCGGCCACGTCGCGATACACCTCCTGGAACGCCGACAGACAGCGCATCGGCATCCCGTCGCAGTCCCGCGCCTTGACAAAGTGTTCGTAAGCCTCGACGCACGCTCCTGCGTTTGCCAGCAGTCGTGCCAGGCGATAATGCGTCTCGGCGAAACCTGGTTGCGATTGGAGCAGCAACCGATATCCTTCCTCGGCACGCAGTGGGTCGGTCGCCTCCAGTCCGCGCGTAGCCAGGAATTCACGACCAAATGCGTCGCGTCCGGCGCTCGTGGTCTCGGCCGGCAGGTAAGAGCGATTGGGGTCGAATCCCGCGTCATTGGCCGGAGGAACGACCAGGATCGCGAGCGCTCCCGTGCGCTGGCAGTAGCCGGCGATCGAATCAAGACGGCGCCGGAAATCATCCAGACGCACCGCATACTCTGCGGCCGTGAACGCCGGAGTGTCGACCAGCGGAGGGCGCATACCACGGGGCGGCACCACCCCGACGCGAAACCGATCGGCCGTGTCGCGGATCAAGCTGCAAACCGGCGAGACCCTCGCTGCAAGATCGTCAAGCTTTTGCAGCGGCGGCGCTTTCTCGTCGACGTAGTAGTTTAGCTTCCGCGACCAGGGGATCCTCGATGCGAACTCGTTGTGGCCGGAGTACACGATGAGGGCATCCGGCCGGCGCTCGAGAGCACCCAGCTTCTGATATTGCTCCTCGAGCGTGGCCCCCGGCTCGGCGAGCATCTCGACATGGACGCTCTGGCCCGGGACTGCTTTTTCGAGCTGCCAGGCCACGATCTTCCCCACCGAGAGCCATCGCTCAAACGGCAGTCCAAATGCACTCGACCCGCCGAGCACGGCCAGAGTCACGCCGGGCTCGCGCGAGGTTTCCCTGAGTCGCCCCTCGCCAAGCAAGGGCCCTTTGGTTACGCGGCGCTCGCGCAACGATTCGGCAAACCGATCCGAAAGCTCTGCCCCGCCGTCGGCCGGTGCACTTCCAAGCTCGGTTTTGGCGCGCCCGAACCCGACAACCACCTCGGCCAGTCCGATCGCAACCAGCGAGGACATACAAACCGACAATCCGCGTGCGGCCGTGTGTCCCATGGCCGCCTTTCGCTTCGCCACAGGCAGTCGCGACAATTCGCGTGCGGCTGCGTCTGACCCGGTGCCGCTTCTCCGTGCCCGCCAGAGCATCGTGCTGAAGAGCATCGTGCCCGCCGGGAGCACAGCCAGAGCCAGAACGTAAACGATTTCAAGCCCGATCAAAAAGCCGAGCGTCGCCTTTCGCCTGATCATGGGTGTGATCATCACTCCGAGCCAGGGCAGCGCGACGAGCGCAGCCGCAATGAACACGCCCAGGACCAGTGACACCGCAATCAGTCCAGAAAGCCGTCGGCTCGCCGATCGCCTGAATATGGCCATGCCGTGGAATCCTCTCCCGATTCGATCTCTCAGTTGCTATTGTCGAGCGCAACGGCCCCCGCCGGCACCCCCAGATTCGGCATTCCGATGGCCTCCGGCGCCTCACCACTGGCCAGGCGCTGAACGGCTCTGCGAAAGGCCGCCATTCTCGCTTCGCGGCGCGCTCCGATCGTGTCGCAAGACGCGGTTCCCCACGCGAACATGCACCCTCGCTCGGCGATGAGTCTCCAGTCCTTCGCATGCAATCCAAAGTGAGTGGCACATTCCGCCATGCCGATTCTGGGAGCCGGCACAGGATTGGGCCAGCCGAAGGCGCTACGGGACTTGAGCATATCGAGGATTCCCTGCGCAATCACGACTTGTCCCCATAAACTCGGGTGCATCGCGTCCATGAAAAGCTGGTCGTCGAGCAGACCGTGCGGCCCGACCGAGTGCAATAAACTCTGGCCGTCCACGAGCGCACAATCGTGGCGTGCGGCCACCTCGCGATAAGCCTCCTGGAAGGGTGTCGTGCAGCGCATCGGCATGCCGTCGCAATCCCTCGCCTTGACGAAGTGCTCATAAGCCTCGTCCCACGCACCTGCATGTTCCAGCAGACCGGCCACGCGATAGTGCGTCTCGGCGAAGCCGGGTTGCCTTTCAAGCAGCAAGCGATAGAGCGCCATGGCCCGCGCCGGGTCAGTCGACTCGAGCCCTCGCGCGGCCATGAATTCGCGAGCGAACGCCTCACGCCCGGCTCGCGTGGTCTCTGCGGGCAGAAACGATCGGTTGGGGTCGAACCGCGCGTCGTTCGATGGCGGAACGACGAGCATGATGAGCGCTCCGATGCGCCGGCCATAGCTCGCGATCGCATCCAGCCGGCGCCGGAAATCGGCCAGCCGCGCGGCGTACTCCGCGGCGGTGTAAGCCGGAGAATCGACCAGAGGGGGCCGCAGCCCATTGGGCGGAATCAGTCCGACGCAAAACCTGTCGGCCGTCTCGCGAATCAAGCGGCACACCGGCGAGGCCCGCGCTGCAAGATCGTCAAGCCTTTGCAGCAACGACGGTCTCTCATCGATGTAGTATTCCAGCTTCCGCGACCAGGGAATGGTGGCTGAGAACTCGTTGTGGCCGCAATAGACGATGAGGGCATCGGGCCGTCGCTTGAGACCGCCCAGCTTCCGAAACTGCCGCTCGAGCGTGGCACCCGGCTCGGCAAGCATTTCGACTTGAAACTTCCGCCCGGGCATGGCTCCTTCAAGCTGCCAGGCCACGATCTTGCCCACGGAAAACCAGCGCTCAAACGGAATCCCGAATGCACTCGACTCGCCCAGCACGGCAAGAGTCACGCCAGCCTCGCGCGAAGTCTCGTTTGTAGCAGGCACACGCCGTGTGCCGTCCGCGATAACTCCGCGCTCGCGCAGACTTTCGGCAACCCGTTCAGTAAGTTCTGCCTCCGCATAAGAATCACCATCAGCAAGCTCGGCCCCCGACCGCCTGAGCCCGACAACCAGTTCGGCCGCACCGATCGCAAGCAACGAGGAGACACAAAGCAACAACCCGCGTGCAGCCCCGTGCCCCATAGTCGCCTTTCGCTCCGCGAAAGTGCGTCCCAACAATCCGCCCGCAGCAGCACGCCCCTTCGCCCCCTTCCAGAGCAGCGCGCTGAAGATGATCATGCCCGCACCAAGCACAACCAGGGCCGCAACGTAAGTGATCTCGAGCCCGATCAAAAAGGCGAGCGTCCCTTTTCGCAGCTTCGTGGGAGTGATAATCACCCCGATCCAGGGCAGAGCGAGCAAGATCGCCGCGACAAACGCCCCCAGGACGAGTGCCGCCGAAATCAGTCTGCCCAGCTTCAGACCCGACGATCGACTGAATACGACCATCCCAACGAATCCCCCGGCTTGATCTCACCCTTACTCATTGTCGAGCACCCCGGTCATTGCGCCAACGCTCGGCCAACCCGGGGGATATCGCACTGGTCTGCGTCCTTCGCGCCGGGTGCGACGCCGCGATACACTGAGCGCGACAAGGTCACCCGGTCGCGGGCCACGACGGTCGCAGATGGGGAACTTCATGTGAGCGGTTCCACCGCAAAGGCCAAACCCCATTGGCGAGACTGGTTTCGATACGTGCGTTTCCGCGTGCGCACGATGCTCGTGCTCGTCCTGGTTACCGGCGGTTGGCTGGGCTGGTTCGTTCGAAGTGCGCGGATCCAGCATGATGCCGTGGCGGCCGTCGAGCGAGGAGGGGGGAGTGTCAAGTACAGTTGGCAGTGGAAAAACGGCCGCGAGATCCCGTACGCGGACCAATCGCCGCCGTGGCCCGAATGGCTGGTTGACCTCTTCGGCATCCATTACTTCGGGCATGTCACCAAGGTCGTCAACACGACCGCGGGAAATGCCGATGCAGGAATGGGCTCGATCGGGACTCTCCGGGGGCTCGAAGAGCTGGAACTGGGCGGATTCCTGGTCACCGACGCCGGACTCAGGCATCTCAAAGATCTGACCAGCCTTCAGTCGCTCGACATCTCGTGCTGCGACGTGACCGATGAGGGGCTGGCCTATCTCAAGGGCCTCACCCGCCTGAAGGTTCTTTCCTTGAGGAGAACGTGGGTCACCGACGCTGGACTTGCTCACTTGAAAAGTCTGACCAGACTTGAGCTGCTGGACCTCGAAGAAACACAAGTCACCGACGGCGGAGTTCGAGATCTGAAGCGCGCGTTGCCCACCACAATCATCAGGCGGTGAGAAAACCGATGCCCCGCCAGTCGCACCGCAGTGTGTGGACGATCCGTGGGATGATGATCATGATCGCGATTGTCGCCGTCATTCTCGGGGGCGAGCGGTTTCTGTATCAGCTCGTGGACCTTTGGCTGAGCCTCACCAATCCCCCGCGCCTGCCCCATCGCCCCATGCTCGTGACGTTCATTCTCAATGTGCCGATCTGGCTGGTCCTGGCCTGCCTCTTCCGATACATGCGGCATCGCCCGTCGGACGCCGATCGCGACCGGTGAGCATACCGGCTGAGGCCAATGGCAATCCGTCGTGCATGACGCGCCTTGTTCAGATACAGTGTGCTGGTAACCGGCTTTTTCATGCGACGCGGAGCAGCCAGGTGATCACACTGCTCTTGAGCACCGGCGGATTCTGGATCTTGCCGGTGCTCGCCTTCGGCTGGGTCGTGCACAAACCCGCGGACGTCATGTGGCGAGACTACTTCGCTGCCGCACGACCGCGATTTCGGCGCGGGCGAGTTCACTTGAAGACGCTTTGCATTGTGGTGTTGCTGATATCGCTCGACACGGCGTGCACGATGGCGTTTTGGGGCAGGGACTTCGCCTCTGTCTGCATTCTCGCCGATCTCGCGGTCGTTGGGCTCACTGCGGCTCGTGGCAACTGTTATCGCGCTGTCGCCGCGGCAGGCCGTGGTGACTGTCGTGTTGTTCGCATCGGTCGCGATGATCACGATCTGGGGTCTGCTGCGCGGATTCGCGCTCTGATTCAGGCTTACTGCCCAAGCAGCTCCAGCGTCCGCTTCACAAACGCCGAAGAGGCCTCGACCGCTTCCGCCGGCGTTAACTTGAGCCGCTGTGCCAGCTCGAACTTGCGCAGGAACTCCCCGTCGAGCTGGCCCGTGCGCACATAGAGCCCGTCGCACGCCAGCATGAGACAGCGCAGGCCGAACTCGCGATATCCCTTGGCATACACGAGCGCGCGCAAGCAACTGAACATCGCCTCATAGCTCAGGAATACGACGTCAGCCGGATCACCCTGGCCGGTCGTATGAATATTGGCGGCCGCCTCGAGCCGGTCCCCCGCCTTGGCGAGCAGGTCGACAATGAGAGTCGGCGCTTCCTTGTCCTCGAAAAGGTACGGGCTGTCCAGGCACTTCTGAAACGTGTTGATGATCGCCATGGCCGAAAGGATCTCGAATCAAGAAGTTGACGCTTTTTCGTCGGGATTTCGCCAGTTTTTCCCGCGTTGCGTCGAGAGTGAGTCACGCCGCCTGAGTGAGAAACTCCTGCTCTATTCCACCTTCATCGCGACGGCTCCCGAGCGAGTCTCGCCGGGTGCGCCACCGGCTTGCTCCGGGACCGGGGTTCGCCTTCGCGGGGGCGCCCTTGCCGGGAGCGGCGCCGGCCTTCTTCGTCTTGCCCGTCCCACCCTTCTTGGCGGGCGTGCCACCCTTCTGGGCACCCGCGCCCATGTTCTTCATTTTCGCGATCGCCGCGGGTGTGTATTTCTGGATGACTGCATCCTTGGGCATGACATTTGGGGGACGTTTCGGGAATTCCTTGGGCAGCGCCGGAACCTCAACTGTCTTCGTCAGCATCGGCACCGCCGCGGCTTCCATCACGCTCATGAGCTCGCTCGGCATGACACCGAAGATCACCACCACGATCGCTCCCAGCACGATCGGCACTGCGATCGCGCGGCTCGCCGGCGCTAGCCGCTTCTCGCCCGGCGGCCGCAGGAACATCGCCTTCAAGACCCTCACATAGTAAAACGCCGAGACAACCGAGTTAAAAAGCCCGAGTGCCACCAGGTAGATCAGGCTCACCGGCTGGTTGGACGCGGGCTGATTGAGCGCTTCCATGAACACATACAATTTGCCGAAAAAGCCCGCCAGCGGTGGTATTCCGATGAGCGAGAGCATCAGCACCAGGATGCAGATCGCCAGCAGCGGTTCCTGGTACCCCAGCCCGTTCAAGTCGTCAATGTTGTCGCTGTTCTTGTCGCGCACCAACCATGCGGCCGCCGCGAACGCGCCGACGTTCGCGAAAGCGTAGACGATCAAGTAGTAAAGAACCGCGGCCGCGGCCGTCGAGTTCTGGGCGACGCTCACCGCCGCCACACCCACCAGGATGTAACCGGCGTGAGCAATCGACGAATAAGCCAGCATTCGCTTGAGGTTCCGCTGCGCCAGCGCCGCAAAGTTTCCATAAGTCATCGTGACGGCCGCGATCACCGCGACAATCCCGATCCAGCCCGGCCCCAGCACGCTCGTCGACGGGTTCGACCAGGGCAATAGCGCGTGCAGGAACACCTTCATCATCGCGACAAAGCTGGCGAGCTTGGAGCCGGTCGCAATCCACGCAGCCACGGGAGCCGGCGCTCCCTCATAAGCATCGGGCGCCCACTGGTGGAACGGCACCGCCGCAATCTTGAACCCAAAGCCCACCAGGAGCAACAGGATGGCCATCGCGCCGGCCACGTTGCCCGATAGCCCCGGCGTGCCCGCCGTCCGCAAAACCTTGGCGATCCCGTCGAGCTGCGTCGTGCCCGTCATGCCGTAAATCAGGCTCAGGCCGAAGAGAAACAGCGCAGAAGACACCGAGCCGTACACGAAATACTTGAGCCCTGCCTCCGCCGATCGCTGCCGCGCCTTTTCGAGTGCGGTGCTCAGATACAGGCAGATCGTCATCGTTTCGAGCGTCAGGAACAGCGTGACCAGCTCCTCCGCCGCCGTCAGCAGCATCATGCCGACCGCCGCCCAGAACAAAAGCGCAAAGTACTCGCCCCACTCCTCGGTGAACGACCACGACATCGATAGCCCGACCACCAGGCCCAGGAGAGCGACATACAGAAGATTGAAGAGCGAGCTTTGCACGTCACCCGCGATCGTGCCCGAGAAGATCACCGGGTCGGGATCGAGCAGATACCTGGCAAAGTCTGGCGAGAGATACCACGGCGGGGCGTCTCCTGGCGCCGCACGAATGTAGACCGGAATCAGGTACACAGCCATCGCGGTCGCAAACGCAAGGGCGACGCCCACCAGCGAAAGCATGCCGATGCGATAACGCCGATCTTCGAGACTCGCCCGCCGCGCCAGGCCCAGATCGACCAGCACGACCAGCAGTCCCCAGACCGTTACCACGATCTCGGGGGCAACGAAGAAAATGTCATAATAGAGCGGGAAGGGGATCTTATCCATCGATTGGCTCGCGAGAATGATCGATTCAAACAGGCCGGGCTTTCAAATAGAGAGCGGCCGTCAACCTTCCAGGCTGTCGTAACGGTCCACGTCGGCGGCGTGCCAGCGGCGATAACACAGCAAGATCAAGCCGATCCCCACGGCGACCTCGGAGGCCGCCACCGTCAGCACCATGATCGCCAGCACGATGCCCGCAATCGGCCCGGCCTCGGGCCGTTCCGGGCCGTATCGCCAGAAGGCGACCAGATTCACGTTGGCCGCGTTGAGCATGATCTCGATCGCCATCAGCACGGCAATCGCATTCCGGCGCACCAGCACCCCGGCAAGCCCGATCGCAAACGACGCGGCCGCAAAATACAGAAACCAGTTGAGCGGTATGTCCGTGGTCATCAAAAGCCCTCGTTCATCATTCCCCAGATCCCGAGGCAACATGCGCGGCCGCCTGAGCCGGTGTCTCTTGCCCGTTTCCGGACGGACTCCCACCCGCGCCGGCCACCGCCGATTGCTTGATGCTCCGCCCCGTCCCCGGCCCGCTCTCCTCGCGATGCGCAATGGCGATCGCACCGACCAGCGCCGCCGTGAGCAGCAGGCCCGCCACTTCGAAGGCGATGACGTACCGCTTCGTCAGCTCCTCGCCGACGACTGCGGCCATGTTGCCCACGGCCTTCGAGCGGTCGGAAGGACCGCGTTCGTTGTACTTCTCGATCGGAGGACGCACCTCCAAGGTTGCCCACGATTTCTGATTCGCCAGCGGCCGCTGCGAGCTGATCCCGTAACCCAGCAGGGCGAAAACCAAGAGCCCGGCCAAAAGCCCCGGAAACTTCCAAGCTACGGGCGTCGCGCTCGGGTCGTCGCCCTGAATGTTCCGCGTCAGCATGATCCCGAACATGAGCAGAATCGCGACCGCGCCGATATACACGAGCACCTGCAAGGCCGCCAGGAACTCGGCCTCGAGCAGCACAAAGATGCACGCGACCGCGAAAAAGAACCCGATGAGGTAAAGCGCCGCTCGCACGAGGTTCCGCGCCAGAATCGTTCCCAGCGCCGCCGCCAGTCCCACCGCTGCAATCACGACGAACAACACCTGGATCACGGATGCAGCTCCATTCTCTGCGGCCGCTTCGATCCGACCGATGGCCAGTCCGAGCCGAGCGGTTCCGCAGCACTCACGCTTCGATTCAGCCGGAACACAATCCAGATCGCCGCCACCACGATCGGGCCCGTGATCGCCGTCCCCTTCACCCAGTTGCCCAGGTAAAGCGTGCCCGGCCTCATCACGATCTCATACCAGATCGCCGCGACCAGCACATTCACGATCGTCAGCGGCACCAGATACTTCCACGCAAAATTCATCAACCGGTCGACCCGCATCCGCGGCAGCGTCGCTCGGACCCAGAACATGAGAAAAATGAAGCACAGCACCTTCCCCATGAACACGCCCAGCAGGATGAAGTCGACAAAAATGTAAGCGGCCACCGTGCGCGACCCCGCGGTCAAGAACGTCGTGGGAAACTCGACAAACGGAATCGGCGTGCCCCCTCCCAGAAACAAGGCCGTCGCCAGGCAGCTCACGGCGAACACACTCAGATACTCGGCGAGGAAGAAAAGCCCGAACCTCATTCCCGAGTATTCCGTGTGATACCCCGCAATGATCTCCGACTCGGCCTCGGGCAAGTCAAATGGCGTCCGGTTCACCTCGGCGATGCTCGAAATCAAGAGCGTGATAAAGGCCAGAGCCCCCGGCGGCGAGAAGATGAACCAGCCGAACTCGACCTGCTTGTCGAAGATCGTCACCAGGCTAAGGCTCCCCGCCCAGAGCACGATCGGCACCAGCGAGAGCACCTGCGGAACTTCATACGAGACGAGCTGCGCCACCGACCGCATCGAGCCCAGCAGCGAATACTTGTTGCGGCTCGACCAGCCCGCCAGGAAGATGCCCAGCGGCGACAGGCTCGAGACAGCCACGAGGTAAACCACCCCGCTCGGAAGATTCACCGGCGCCATCCCCATCGCAAACGGAATCACCGCGATCACCAGAAACGACGAGACGATCACCAGCACCGGCGCCAGCAGGTGAACCCATCGATCGGCGTCACGCGGGATCAGGTCTTCCTTGGTGATCAGCTTGAGCGCGTCGGCAATCGGTTGCAACAGTCCCAGCGGCCCCACCCGGTTGGGCCCGATCCGATCCTGAAACCGAGCCGCCACCTTTCGCTCGAGCCAGACCATGTACGCCACGATGCCCGGGAACACGGCGAAGAAGCCCAGCGCGAGCCAGAGAATCCAGCGAACCCACGTGTACGTATCCAGCTCGACCGCCTGCTCCTGCGCGAAGATCAACCAGAGATTCGTGTCTCCCGTCAAACCCACTTGAGCACCCCCTTCGCCCAGGCGTATACCAGCCCCACCGAGAGAATCACCAGAAAGATGATCATCTCGTAGAGAGCAAAAGCGCCCAGGTTCGCATAGGCCGCCGCCCACGGAAAGAGAAACACCGTCTCAATATCGAAAACCACAAACATGATCGCGTAGATGTAGTATTGAATGCGGAACCGCACCCAGGTCTCGCCATACGTCTTCACGCCGCATTCGTACGCGTCCCCTTTGGCCAGCGTACGCTTCCGCGGTGCAAGTATCCCCTCGATCATCACCGGCGCAAGCGCAAAGACAATTGCAACCAGCAGCAGCAGCCCGACGAAGATATAGTTATAAAGAACCACCTTGATTCCTCCGCTTGATCACCGCGTGTCTCGGCTGCCGTTCAATCCAAAATCGAAAATCCAAAATCGAAAATATCACGACAGCGTTTTGATCTCGGTTTCGATGTCCACCGTCACCAGCGTGCGCTCGCCGCCCTCTCGCTCGAGCTCCAGCGTCTTCTGATGACAGTACGGAGTCTTTCCCCCCATCTCGATCCCGCCCACGGGCCGCCACCCTTCGCCCACCACGGTTCCTTCGACCTGCGTTGTCCAGCGGCGATGGCCCACGCCGCACGTGCTGCGTCACGCGAACGCGTGTACCCGGCGAATACTGCGGCTTCGGAGGGGAGGGAATCATGCGCTGGTTCTTTTCTCGGGTGGCAAGGAGCGAACATCTTAATGGGTGCAAAATCCGCTTGCAACTACCCCGGATCATGCCTTGGCGGGCGCGGCCGCGGGCTTGGCCGCCGGCTTCGACGCTCCCAGAGCCTTTTGCAGCCGCTGATCCTTCTTCTTCGCGACCTTGTTCCGCTCGGTAACCTCGTCGCTCGAGCTCCAGGCTTCCGGGTGGGTCTTGGCGTAAAACTCGCTCGAAACCAGCAGATCCTGCAGGTCGAATACGTGCGTCTGGTGCCGCTCGTAGTTGGAAAGCTCGAAATTGTGGTCCATTTTGATCGCGTCGAACGGGCAGTACTCCGAGCAGAGGCCGCAGTTCATGCACACGTCCATGTCGATATAAAAGTCTTCGGGAAGGGGAACAACTGTCCCCTTGGGGCTCTTGGCCTGGGCCATCCAGATGCATTGCGGCGGGCACACCTTCGCACAGATATTGCACGAGGTGCAGCGCACGTTGCCGTCCTCGTTGTCATAGATCAGCACCGGCAAGACGCGAAACCGCTCGTACACCGGCAACCGCTCGTCGGGATACTCGACCGTGAACAGCCCGTCGGTCTTGAAGTCTTGCTGGACCGTCGTTTCCTCGCCGCGCCTGGGTGTGTGAAAGAGATCGATGAAGAACGTGCCTCCGCCGCGGCGCTTCAGTCCATTCCCGGCCCGGATGTCGCGCCAGAATGTCAGAGCGAACCGCCGCAGCGTGATGAAATGCCCCCGGATTACCCCCGCACCGATGCTCATCGCCTCTGCCTCTTTTGTTTCCGGATTCGTACAAATCCCCGTTTGTTCTCGCTCGGACGCATTCCGCTAGCGGTCGACCTCGCCCAGCACGATGTCGAGGCTCCCCAGAATTCCGACCACGTCGGCAATCGTGTGGCCCAGGCACATCGCCTCGAGCGCCGTCAGATTGATGAAGCTCGGGCTGCGCACGTGATACCGATAAGCCGTCGGCGATCCGTCGGCGTACACGTAATAGCCCAGCTCGCCCTTGGGGTTCTCGACCCGTGAATAAGCCTCGCCGGCCGGCACCTTGATCTGGTAGCTCTTCTTGCCGGGAATGATGGGCCCGCCCGGAATGTCGCGCACCGCCTGTTTGAGAATCCGCGCGCTCTCGCGCATTTCCTGAAGCCGCACCCAGTACCGGTCGTACAGGTCGCCGTTAGAGCCGGTGACGACCCGGAAATCAAAGCGGTCGTAGATGCTGTAAGGGGCTGCCCGGCGCACATCGTAATGCACGTTCGAGGCACGCAACACCGGCCCGGCTGTCGAGAAATTGATCGCCTGCTCTCTCGTCAAGACGCCGATGCCCTTGGTGCGGTCGAGCACGATCTCATTCTGGGAAAGGTAGCGGTCGAGCTCATCAATCTTCTTGTCGATTCGATCGTTGACGATGCCCCGGCAACGCTCGATCCACCCCTGGGGCAGGTCAAACGCGACACCCCCGAACCGGAAGTAGTTGCACATCATCCGGCTGCCCGCGGCCCATTCAAAAAGGTCCAGAATCAGCTCACGCTCTTCGATGGCGTAGAGCGCCGGCGTGAAGAACGCGCCCAGATCGTTGAGCAGGAAGCCGATCGACCACATGTGGCTGGCGATCCGCGTCAGCTCGGCCATGATCACGCGAATGTACTCGGCCCGCTCGGGGGGTTTTGAGTCCTCGCCCATCAGTTGCTCGACGGCCAGCGCGTAGCCGAAGTTGTTCCCCATGCTCGTCAGGTAGTCGAGCCGGTCGGTGAACGGGAAGTTCATCAGGAACGTGTTCCGCTCGCCGATCTTCTCGTGATTCCGGTGCATGTACCCCATCACCGGCTTGAGCCCGATGATCGTCTCGCCGTCGACCCGCAGGTTGAGCCGGAAGACACCGTGCGTGCTCGGGTGCTGCGGCCCCATGCTCACGATGAACTGGTCGGTATCGAGCTCCTTGATTTCGACCCCGCTGGGCAGGAGCCCCACCCCCTTGGGGTCGCTTGCGCTCGAGAGGCTGGCCCAATCCTTGTAGTCGGCCGGCACCTTCATGTTGGTTCCGTACGGATTGATCTCCTCGGCGCGGAAGTGCTGGCCGAAGCCTTCATCCACCCGGCTGGGAAACACCTTCTGTGGGGCTTCGTAATACGGTTCGAGGAAGTCTTTGCGAAGGGGATAGTAGGCATAGCCTTCCCACATCAGGATGCGCGCCAGTTCCGGGTGGCCCGTGAAGCGCACGCCCATCATGTCGAAGACCTCTCGCTCCTGGAAATCGGCGCCGCGATAGACGTGATAAAGCGACGGAACCTCGCCTGCACCTTCCGCCTCGGCGGTGCGCACCCGCAGCTCGATCAGCTTCCCGGACTTGTCGATGGACTCAAGCTGGTAGTTGACCTCGATGCAGTCCTCGAAGTGCACGCTCTGCAAGCTGGCCAGGTAATCATATTTGATCGGATTCTTGTCGCGCAGATAGAGGGCCACGTCCACCAGCTTTTCCGCCGGCACCAGGAGCGCCGCCTGCACGATAGTGGCAGTCCCTTCGCCAAGCGCCGAGTTCAGGGCCGCGGCCAGCTCGGTGAGCCCGGGCATGCCCAGCCAGACCAGGCTCGGCCTCGCCTCGGCCTTCTTTGCCTTCTTTCCGCCCGCGGGCTTGGCCGCCGGGGCCGGCGCGGCCGCCTCGGGGGCGGGAGCAGGGGCGGGGGCCGCAGCAGCCCCTTCCACGGATTCGCCCCGCTGCTTGGCGCGAATCATCTCGATCTTGCTCATCGCCTTCGGGGCCGCTGGTGCCGGCGCCGGCCTCGGCCGCTTCGGTCGCGGCCGGCTCGGGCTGCGGCGCGGGGATCTTGGCGGGCTTCACCACCTGGGCTTCTCGGGCGTCGACCAGCCCCTGGGCGGTCTTCTCGGCCGCGATCTCGACTGTCCGCAGATCGATCAGGTCCGGCCCCAGCACCGGGATGGGAATATCTCGCTCGACCTCGGCCCCGTACCAGGGCGAGAAGCCTTTTTTATTGAGGAGCGGAATCTCCAGCCGCTCGCCGTCGATCTTCTTCTGCAGAACGATCAATCCGTTCAGAAGCGCCTGCGGCGTGGGCGGGCAGCCGGGAATATACACGTCGACCGGGATGTACTTGTCGACGCCCGACACGACGTTGTAGCCCTCCTTGAACGGGCCGCCGCCGGTGGCGCAGGCGCCCATCGCGATCACGTATTTCGGCTCCGGCATCTGGTCGTACAGCCGGGCGATCATCGGCATCATCGTCTTGGTGACGGTGCCCGAGACAATCATCAGGTCGGCTTGCCGCGGCGACCCTCGGAAGACCTCGGCGCCGAACCGGGCGATGTCGAACCGGCTCGAAGCCGTGCAGATCATCTCGATCGCGCAACACGCCAGGCCGAACCCCAGCGGCCAGAGTGCCGACCGGCGGCCCCAGTTGTAAACCGTGTCGATAATCCCTAGCAGTTGATCCCATTTCGTGACCAGAACATGCTGCTCCAGCTCTCTCTGGAGCACCGGGTCGATCACTGTGCTCCACTGGGGGCGCGTCATTGTCGCATTCGTCATGGTGGGTCGTCTGTACCTGGAGGGTTGCCGATTGCCGATGCGGCATGGTCCGATGCTTTGCGGCCTATCCTAGCCCCCTGAGCGTTCGTCCGCCAGTGCCTGCCACCATCCCGCTCGAGTACCACTCTGGGGCACCGCCGGTCGCCAGGCGAAACCCGGTTGATTTCGCCGGGTCGCTCGACCCCGTCCCGAGATGGCGAATTTTCGCCTGATCCTCGTCTTCCCGGCCTCGCCTTGACTCGCCCATAATAACTTTCATGGAACGTCCCCTGCACCAGATCAGTGTGGCCACCATGCTCGGCCTCGTGGCGTGCGTCGCGGTCAATATCTGGCTCTTCCGCGTCGGCATCTTCTGGGGAATCCTGGGGCTCAACGTCACCAAGCACGTGTTGATCGCCTACCTCTGCGGCGCCCTGGGCGTTGACCGCCGCCCCGCTCGCCCACCGGCAGCGGCCGCGGCAACGCCCGTGCCAATGAAGGCGCCGCACCTGCCCGTTGCCTGACCGCTCCCGCCGGCCATCCGGTGCGCTCGAGCGCCGCACTGCACTCTTGACGAGCGAGACCGAGGCAGGTGGCACCGGCCCGGCCGGGAATTCGAGTGGGCGCATCTTGGCTTCGCGGCTAAGATACAGCTCCTTTCGTTAGCCCAGGAGGAAAGACGTGGAACGCACACGAGCACGGAAGCTCTTGCTGGTCGAGGACGAAGGTACGTTGCGGGGATTGGTCGCCCAGTTCCTGCGGGCAGAAAGTTTCGAGGTGATCGAGGCCGCCGACGGCGGCGAGGCAATCGATGCCTACCAGACGCGGCGCCCGTTCGATGTCGTATTGCTGGACCTGAACCTCCCCGTTTTATGCGGTGTCGAAGTCTGCCGTCGGATCAAGCTGGTAAACCCCTCGCAGCCGGTCTTGATCTGCAGCGCGGCGATCCTCGATGCAGACGTCGACATCCTGCAGACGCTCGACGTCGATCGCTACTTGACCAAGCCCTATCATCCGCTCGAGCTTCTGGCCGGAATCGCCGCCGTCACGCATGAGGCGCCCGAATCAGGCGCAGTGCGGGTGGATCGTGCGCATCACCCGGAGGCGGGTGTGCATCGCGGGGTCGGCCGGTCGCTCCCGCTCCCAACGCTCAATTCTGAGAAGCCCGATGCCCAAACTCTGGTCAAGTGACCGGCCCTTGATTAAAATGCGCGGCCATGCGCCCTCAGGGCCTCTTGATCGGTATTGGTGAGAGCGGCGTCATCGAATCACTACGACTGTACTTTCGAGATATTTCTGCGCGCGAAGGATTGTTTCATGGCTCGAAAACCCCTGAACCGGCTTGATTTGCGGCGGCAACGCGAAGCCGCCGAACCGCTTGATCCCATGGAGGACGAGGCTGAGGAGGCGGCGGAAGAAGTCGAGGAAGAGGAAGTTGCCCAGAAGCCGAAGAAGAAGCCGAAGGCCGCACCCAAGTCCCGCGCGAAGTCGGCTCGATCGAGCAAGCCGACCGCGCGTATGCGCATCGTCTGGGTGGTCTTGAACGATGCCTTCAAGCCGGTGGGCACGTTCGAGTACAACCAGAAAGAGGCGGCCGACGCCCGTGCGGCCGAGCTCACCGCCAAGGGTAAGGGCACCCATTTCGTACAGCGCACCAAGGAAGAAATGGCAGTGGATGCCCCCGGCCTGGGCTTACAGATTCCTCGTGCCGTGGCTCCGGCCACCAAGACCTCAAAGAAAGCGGCCGCAGCAGCGGCCGCAGCAGCAGCAGCGGCCGCTGCCGTGGAAGACGAGGAAGAGATTGAGGACGAGGAAGATAACGAAGCCGAAGTTGCCGATGAGCCGGACGACGACGAGGACGAGTGAGCAAAACGGCTGCCTCGGCGACAACGACTGGACCGGGCTACAAGTCCGCTCAGAATCGTCGATGGCCAGTAGCGGCGGTCCCATGGACACGCCCTGCCGCCCGGCAACCTGCTTGGTGTCGCCTCGTCACCACTTGATTGACTTCCCGAGATCGTTTGCTCATGGCTCTCACACCTGTCCATCAGCAAGAGCTAGAGACTCGAGGCGAAGGCAGAACGGGTGCGGCGCCTCGAGAGCGGGACGCCGTCAAGTCTGACGCGATCGATGCCCAAGCGACAGTTCGAGACCGCAGTGGGCATGCCACGCCCTCAAGCGTGCCGCCCCCTCAGGACTCGCGCGAGCTACGGGGTGAAAGGCGATATTTCCGGTATCATCCCCTGATTGGCTGGGAGTACATTCCGGGGTTGCGCCTCACCTTGCGCCGACCCGATGGGAAATCGTTCAGACTCGAGGTCAACGCGGCCGGAATTCGAAGCAGTCGAGAGTACGCGTTTGCCAAGCCTGCCGGCGTCTACCGCATCCTCGTCTTCGGCGATTCCTTCGCAGACGGCCTCTACCAGCACAACGAGCATCGCTTCTCGGAACTGATGGAACAGCGCAATCCACGGCTTGAGGTCGTGAACTTCTCACTCCCGGCTTCCGGAACTGACCAGCAGCTACTCGCGTTCGAGGAAGTCAGGCACAAGTACGAGCACGACCTCGTGATGCTACTCCCGATGGTAGCGGGCATCCGCCGGAATCTGTTGGACACGATCGTCGGTCGCGACCCTCAGACCGGGCGAACAATCGCCAGGCCAAAGCCACAGTTCGAACTGGTCTCTCTCGATGACGGCACCGAGTCACTGGAATTGCGAAACGTCCCCGTACCTGACCAGCGGCAAGAGCTGGACGACTCGGAACACTCGGCGGCGCACACGATCGGGCCGGTCCACTGGTTCGCGCCGATCCGGCGCGGTTTGGCCAGGATCCCGTTCGCCAGACGGATCAAGAGGGCGATCGAGCCCAAGATCAAGCGCGACCCATTCCCCGAGTACAGAAACCCCCAGTCTTTCGAGTGGCGGCTGATGGCGGCGATCATGCGCCGTTTCGCCAGAGGGACCGGCGGTAAGCCCTGCGTCATCGTTCCGTTGTTCCCCGTCCAGTACGTCCCAAGTGGGCTAGGACGGAGTTACTGGGACCGGTTCGCTTCACTCGCCGATGGCCGTGGCACCTACGTGATCGATCTGTTCCCTCGCTTTGCTAAATTGGGCTCGCAGGCACCGGAATGCTTCATGATGCCCCATGACCCCCACCTTTCGGATTTCGGGCATGCGTTCCTGGCCGATTCGGTCGAAGCCGAGCTGAGGCGGCTTGAACTCTTGCCGGCCCCCGACACGCGCGTGTGACCGCGAATCCGCCGTGTCGAGCGGCTCCTCTTCCGACTCATATTCTCAAGGAGCGGCGGCGTCATCAGGAATTTGATCGGACGAACGCCTAGTTGGAGCCGGCCCGCTCAGAAAGCTCGAAGCCAGCCTCCATGAGGGCCTCACCGTATGCCGAAGCGACCCTACCATTCCGGCGAACGGATCGGTAGTTGGAGGATCGCCCGTTGCAATAACGCCGGCGTCGAGTGATAAACGAGGCTGATGAGATGCTGCCTGCTCGGGGCGAGGTTGGCCACAAAAGCGTCGAGGAACGCTTCCGATTGCTCGAAGACTTCCTTCGGGCTGCCGTCTGCATTTACGTGAACCGCGAGGCATCGCTCCTGTGATTCGGGATCTTCTACGACCTCGAACCGCGGATCCCCAACTACAGAGAGGTGTTCGCACGCCATCGCCAGCGTCCTGACAACGTCGTCCTTGATCAGAAGCCTCCCACCAGACGCTGCCACCTCGTCGGGGGCCTGAATTTGGTTTGACACCACCGTCTGGCCGCCATCGACGGGAACCGGACCAGCACGGGGGCTGCTGAGAGTGTTGAAAGCTCTGCCGCCCATAGAGGGTTATACAGCTCTGCTGCCCGTCGGCCAGTATAGTTAAGGCGAATTCGAGTGTTCCTGAGTCTTTCGGAACAGAGCTATTGGGCGCACGAGGATTCGAACCTCGGACCTCACCATTATCAGCATGTTTTTATGCGTTGACGTAAAGAGCGTAAACCTGATACAGATTAGTAGTTTACATCAAGCCGCTTGTCATTTGCAATCCCTAGCAATCGGTTTCACGTAATAGCCAACGTGAGCGGTATTTACGCAATTCGGTCTGCATGCGTTCTGCGGATGACTCGGTACAAAACGGTAGTCTGCCGCCGGCCCATACGCTCACTTCTGGCGCTCTGTCGCCCCCGGCCGATGGATGAGACGTCCAGAAGGTCGCCGATCGCTCTGCGTGGCGTATAGGGCCTCGGCCACCACCACCATGAACCGCAGATACTCGAGCGCGCCGCCCGCCTACGCTGCCCCGTGCGAGGCCTGCGCCGCTCGAGCCGATCGATTCCACGGTGAGCAGCCTGGACGCGTCGTAGCGTCGTGTGGGGCCTCGACGAGGTCACTCGGATTCTTCCGAGAAATTCCTCTTGCGCACCTTTTCGGCGAATTCTGCGAGACTGAACGCCTCTTTCACCGCGGCGTGAACTTCATTGAGTATGGCCTGATGTTCCGCTGAGCCACCGTGGTCCGGATGGGCCTTGAACGATGCCTTCCGGAACCACTCGGCCCAACGATCCAGGAAGTGCTGTTCAAACTCCACAGCGTCGATAGCTAGCAACCCCAGCTCGCGTGCCAGCGTGTCGGCCGTTCGAAGCCGGAGGTCGCCTCGGCAATTCGCGAAACGCGAGATCACCGCTTCACTGATCCCGGTTCGCTTCGCAAGAGCGTATCGACTGCCGCAATGAACAATCGCCTGATGTAGGGCGGCTATGATCGAGCCGCAGCGGATCATAGGCTTTTGTTTTCGCGACCGTGATGGCGGTTTTTTTCGATCTTCGGTCCGAGCCGCTCTTCGTTCTACGTTCGCCATAAGTGCACCTACTTGTGAATATTGGGGGTAACATTCGTAAGTAGGTGCACTTTATCAAAGTCCAGACGGATGGTCAATCGGCGTCATCTTTGAGCGTCACAAGCGCCAGCCCCAGCGCCTGGCACAGCTTTTGAGTCGTCTCAAGCCGGATGTCGCGTTGTCCTGCGATGAACCGCAAGATGATACTGGCATCGACGCCACTGGCTTGACCGAGCGCGTAAGCCGACCATCCTTCCGCCCTGATGCGATCTCGAATGAGCTTGCTCCAATCGCTTTGATCGGGAATGGCTGACCTTTCTTCACCCTCTGTGCTTGCCTTCACTTTTACCATCACTCGCGTTGCTTGCTGAACTTCGTGATCTCTCTCGAAGAATTTGAGGACATCGGCAACGGGGGAACCATTCGCGAGCATACCGAGTCCACGCTGCAAATCCCCGTCGCGCAGAAGACCGTCATTGAGTTGCCGCAATCCTTCGGCCAGTTGTTCGCGATCGCGTTGCGACTTTTTGCTTTGGGGTTTTCCTTTTGTGGGCTTCCCTTTCATCCGCGAGGGTGGCATTTTGAGCGTGATCAGTTCCACGCCCCTGATCGGCTCTTTCGCTTCCGCGACCCGTTGCTGTTGTCGAGCCTTTTCAATTCCACGCTTCCCGATGTAAGGTTCGCTGGATTCCTTTGGAAGCTTGGCCCGTTGTCGTGGCATGTCCGAAACTCCCGGTTATGCGTGTCAGTTGCCATAGCGGCACACTGTCAGTAAGCATAGACGGAGATAGGATGCATGTCAATTAGCATAGGTCTGCGGGTCCACCGTTACGTCCGATTCGCTTTCCGTTGAACCGGCTGCAACGCACCCCGCCGCGAGAGGTCTTTCTCCGTTCCGCAGTCCGCGCACACCGCATACGGGCCATCGTCGCCGCCCAGGTTGCTGGGAAGCTACTCGACCCTCGATTTTCCCCGCGTTTTTGAGGCTGGAATCCCATAAGCACCCGATAGATATTCGGGATTTTATGGTTTCTTGGCTGTCTTGAACTTGGTGGCGAACTCACCCCGGGCCTTCTCCAGCTCGTTGGCTGCACTGATGACGGCGGTCTTGAACCGGATGTATTCAGTCACCCCGTACAGGCACACCGCCACGAGCACCGATGCCCCCACGAGCGTCGTGATTGCCGTAAGCTTCGACCAGAGGATAATCGAGTCCAGCTTCGCGCCGGCCGTCGCTGCCGCCTGGCTCTTGTCGGTGCTGTTCATGGTTATGATCCTCCCAAGAATCTAACCCGCCGCGCCGTCGGCTATGTCGTCTGCATCGGGCAGCACGCTTGGCCACGGTTCACAGTAAGGCGCCGAACCATCCAGCCGATCGGCAAGCTTGCCCACCGTGCCGCCGATCGCTGCGCCTTCTGGAGTGCGCGGCGAGCAAGATCCGCCGCCACACCCACATGGCCTGACCACCGGCAACGGCAATCCGAGCGCCGCCGCCGCTTCCTGCACTTCGGCGTCCGTGGTCACGAGCTCGCCCTTCTCACCGCGCCACTGCCGTACGAATGTCGCCGCGTACGCTGCCTGGCTCCAATGGTCGCCCAGCTCGTGCACGAGGCGTTGGAAGTGCGGTTGATGCGCGATTGCGCGTTCGATCGTTTCAAGCGTGATCATGATCACCATTTCCCCTCCGGACATTGCCCGGTTTCAGATTGAAGAGCCGCCTTGAGCTTGACGAGGCACCCACACGCCAGGCACCTCGACTGAGCCGCGTCATACTTTGGGCAAGTGGAGCAGATCGCCAATCGCTGGGCCTGCTCCTCGGCCGTGGCGAAAACTGGCTGGCCCGTGGCAACGGCTTTGACCACTCGTCCGAGAGCCTTGGCGGCGCTGCCGACCATTTCCAGCACCGAAGGGAAGCCGCCTTCCGCTGACTCCGTCGCCGCCATCGCCAGAACGATCTTTCGATACTCTTCGCGCTGCCATTCGTTCGGGTTCTGATCTGAGACCAGGTCCCGATAGCGAGTGTGGCCTGTCGCCTTAACCACGATGTCGAGAGCTTGTTCTAGCTTCATTGTGTCAACGCGTAACTTTCGCTGCCGCCGGTGCAAATATTGTAGACCGTCGCCCAGCCGCCTGTTCCTCCTGGAAACGTGGCGGTCGCCGACATGTTCACCGGATAGCATGTCGACAGCAGCCAGGAAGTGAGCCACTTTCGCAGCCAGAATTGAGCCACCGCGGTTGTTGCCGGACGAACCGCGAGTAGCGCTGATTAGTGACACCTATGCCGGTGTTCGATGTCAACATCCAACGAGAATTGCAGCGTCGTCGATGTTATCGATCGCATTGGTTGATTCAAATCGGCCTTCACCCTTGGCCTGAGGCTGATTTGAATCAACCAATGCGATCCGACAGCGGAAGATTTCGAACGCAGAGGATCATCGTCGTGGATGTCGAAGCTAATTGTCGCCCATCAATAAAGCCCGAGAACGCTCCGCCAGCGTTCCCTGGGCAAACGCACTCGTCGCTTTTCCGGGACGATTTGACCGCGCTGGCGAGTCGCGGCTTGTTTTATATGTACAGATATAATACTTCTTGAATGACAGAATCTGACAAAGCTGAGAGAGCCACTCTGCGATTTTGAATGTTAGGCTCGGGGTCGGCAACCCAGTTTTCACCGTCGTTGCCGGCCGGCAACTCCGGTTGGCATACGCCGACTTCCTAGAGACCAACGCAAAGTGATTCTAGAACCTCGCAAGGTGTCGTCAAGAATATTCCGGAGAAAACGCCGAAAAAACGAATCGATAGAGCCACTCACCGCGATCAACTGATCGCAGAGTGGCTCAAGTGGCGCTGCGATAATGGCTCACTCTCTGGTTGCTGCTGACAGATAGCATGTCGATTGCTGTGGTCCGGTTCCTGAGAAATTGCTGCCGCCTCCTTGGGCGTTGCTGCCCGACGTATCGGGACACGCAAGCGGATCTGTCGGGTAATTTTGCGGGCAATACACGCTCAGAGTGATATTGCTTGTGTCGCAGGTTTCCACTGAATATTGCAGCGTGACGGAACCGGCCGCGCATGAGCAAGCCGCACCATAGTTATATGTGATACTGCCAATGTAATTTTGATAAGACCCAGAGCCGGCCCACGACAGCGAGCCAGATGGCAAAAGCGTGATCGAACCCGCAATTGGATCTGTGAGCGTCAGTTGATCCGGATACATTCGCACCAAGACGGCCGATGGCGTATACGTGGAACCGGACACTGTCACGCTGACGACTTGAGGGCTTACCAGATAGCCGCTAGCCGACGTTGACGCAGTAAAGAAGTAAAGACCGCTTGATGGCAGAACGCAGAAATACTGCCCCTCAGCGTTAGCTGTCCCCGTGCACACGATCGGGCCGCTAGAATTGCCGGATCGAACCGTAACGGTAAGCACGCCGGGTGGAACATCGGTCGGAATGCACCAATAGCATTCAACCTTTATGCCGCCTCCGCAACACCCGCACCCGCCACCAGAGCCGCCAAACGACGTGAATCGCATCAGCAGTCAGCTCCCTCGACCTGAAAGTGCTCCGAGCCCCCGCCTCTTCAACTCCCGCTCGGCAGCGGCACCCGATACTTGACGTGCAACTCTTGAACCACATGATAAATCCACTGATCCGAACCCGCCCGCGGCTGCTCTGGCAAATCCAAGGAATCCGGCACAACCACGCTCATGATCACACAACTGCCGTCGCCCCATGTTCCCGAAGGGACAGCCATCGCAAGCCGGATCGCGCCGATGATTGCTTTGGACGTTGAATAAGTATAACTCCATGCGTCGATCTGCACGCGAGCCGTCGCCGTCCCGTCGCTGCCCGTCAAAACGTTGCCGAAGGGTTTAGTCGGAACGGTGTAACTGAGCGCGGGTCCGTTCGCGCCCAGGTTGTGGGTTTGCGGGACGGCCTGCGTGAATATCGCTGGACTACCACTGTCGGTGCCAAGGAGAGCCGTCAGCTCTGCGATTGAGTTGAGCTTCGCCACGAGTGCTTGCTCAAATAATTGAGCGCTCATCGGTCGCATCTCCGCGAGTTGCTTGCTCGGAGCCCGCCGCCCTGGTGGACGTGCGGGCTCTGAGCGGATTGGTTAACGCATGCCCATTCGTGCTTTCAGGGTTGCAATGCGAAGCGCTTTGATTCGCTCGGCATTGGGCCCTCCGACGTTCGGCTTAGCTTCGGCCCGTTGTCGCTGGTTTCTGGCCGCGCACTTGCCACAAATCGCGAGCTTCGGCGTGATGAGCGTCGCTACGCTTCCACACGCGCAGACCCGCTGTCGGACAGACGCTCTGCCTCCACTGTGAGGCGGGATTGAGCTCATGCGTTCGTTGCCGCGCATCGCTGCATATTCCATGTTCAGTTCCTCACTTGTCGTAAAAGCCTTGTTCGTATTTCGCGTTCGGTCCCCTCGTGGGTTCCATCTGCGGTTCGGTGTTTGGCAGGTTGTCGCCAGGTACCGCCGGCTGCGGCCCCTTTGGGATCGGGCTCAAAGCCGGAATCGTTTGACTCGGTCCTTGCCCTGGCTGACCACCCATGTTGATCGGTTTGCTTGTGACTGATGCTTGCGTTGGCTTTGCCATGGTGATTCTCCTCAAGTGAAAACGAACCGCGCAGGCCAGAGCCGCGCGGCGTTCTGTTCTGGTTAACGGGTTTTCGTCCTGCCCAAATTTCTCGGGGGCGGACTGCTGCCGACCGTCGGCGCACGACTGCCAGCTTTTCTCGGGAAGCCGGCCGGGGTCGTTTCGGTGTTGCTGTCGTCGCCGATGGTGCCGGGCGATGGTTCGAGCACCGGCGCGCTCGAGCCCGCGAGCCCGCTTGAGTAGAGCTGTCCACCTTGCGCAGGGCGCCGGTCACTTCCGAGTTTGAAGTTGCGGCGGGCGCGGCTTTCGGAACGGGCGCGCCGCCTTGCCTCATGAGATCATTTGCTGTCGTCGACATCGAACATCCTTTCGTTTTGGGATCAGTAGGCTACGAGGGGATCACGAATAACGCTTCGAGCGAACGCCAGGTCAAAGTCTGACAACGGCGTGTCGATCACCGCGCCACCAGTGATGATGCACTTGGCCGCGTCTCTCAAATTCATCTCGCGAGTCTCACCGACTTCGTTTGGAATCCAGTGCCCCAATAGAGCGCCCGCCACGAGCGAACGAACGACGACCAGCGGACCGTTCAACGGGACGCCGGGCGCAGACTCTTCCTCCCCGGGAGCCAGCTTGCCGGGTGGAGCTGGCGCCGGAGCAAACCACGCGTCGCCCTGGTTGACGACCTGGTTGACGTGAGCTTTCACCTTGGCCCCGAAGCCTTCCAGGATGGCCGGGTGCACGCTGAACGTCTCGCCAGGCTTGTACGTTCGGCCGCCGTAGAAAACCGGCTCAATAACCTGGCAGAGGATCTCTTGATCAGATACTGCCAAGTCTTGCTTGGGCGTCTCCCTGCGCCGCGGTTCCGGCGCTGCCCACAACGGTTTGGGTTCCGGTCCGCTGAGCAATTGCATCCGCGACACTTCTGACACGTGGTTCTGCCTTTCTTTGGGGCTGGTAGTTGCTGTCGGAAAAATTCGCGTACTGCGGAAAACCGAACGACTGCGTGCTCCATCTTCCGCCTTGATCGGCATCGAACGTGCCCAGCACCTCACGGTATCGCTGGCCGCGGTTGCTCAACTGGCCGATGACGTCGCATTGCTTGCAGAGCGCTTTGCGATCAGCGCTATACCGGCCGCCGAGAAATGAGCCCAGAACCGCATCAGGTTCGGGTATGTCGATAATTTCGTTGGCACTGACTCGGATTCTTCCACCGATCATGCAACTGCACAATGCTTTCACCTTGACCCGCGGCGTCGACGGAGCGTCTTTCGGGTCAACCAAGCCACCCGCGTGGTTGCGGGGGTCCGGCGGGAGGCTCGCCGGGTCCCAAGAAGCAGCTTGTTCTGTGGTCAAGATTCTCGTCGCGCTGTACGGCCATTTGCTGGACAACATGGCTGCCCGGTCGCGCTCGACCAGCGCCCGAGCTTCCTCGAATGGAACGAGCTTCGGCGTTTCGCGAGTGATCAATTCATAGATGTGCTTGTCCACGTTGAAACAGGCTTTTTGGGCCGGATCTAAGCGAGTGCGGACGAGGACGCCAGCGACGTGGAGCGTGGCGACCCAGACGGGCTTGTATGTCCGCTTGGCATCGCCAGCATCGATCAGCATTCTGCCGACCGCTTCGACAACGTCGAAAACGCTCCCCGCTGGCTGGCCCGTTGGGCCGATAAGCGGCATGTCCCGAATCGCTTCGACGGTCATGTATCCGGGCTTGTCGCTGAAAGCCGGCTCGCACTGCGCCGCCATTGTGCTGACGGTTGGCGCGGGCTTCGAGTACGGGCTTGGCGTCGGGATGCCGCCCCGCGGAGTCTCGATAATGCCGCCGACGCTGGCGGCGACCGCCTGGTTGACGTCGTCGGCGCGCTTCATTCGCTGGGCTCGGTAATCGGGTTTGCGTTCGGGGTAGAACATGGCTTCCTTTCGTTGGGGTTAAGAGAGAGAAAACACGGGGTCAAAATCTGATTCGGGACCGAGTTGCAAGCGTGGCGGGTTGATCCACGCCATTGAGTCGCCGGGGTGTGTGGCCAGAAACTCGACCAGCTCCCGCGGAGTCCGCGGCGTGGTCCCTTTCCGGCCGCACCGCGCACACACCAGCCGGGTGGTGCGCGCTGGCTCGAACTCGACCGCGATGGCTCGCCAATCGTGGTCGGTCGGGTGCACGTCCGGGTTGACGATACAGTCAGGCAGGTCGGGGTTAAACATCGCGCAGGGTCCTATCGGGTTAGCTGAGCTTTATCAATGACCGAATCGGATCAACCTCCTTGGTCCTTTCGGGCTAGCTGATCTTGATCAGGGATGAAATCGGGTCACGTTCACGGTCGGTCGGTCGTTGGTGAATCACGCTTCGGCTCGGAATCGTGGTAAGTCCCATCTCGCGCAAGAGCCCGCGCCGCTGGGCTGTCAATTTCGTGATGATCGAAATCGTCTTTTCGTCCCATGTGTCTTGCGCGGCGTAATAGTCATCCAGGCAGCCCTTGACTCTGGCGCACTCGGTAGGGATAGCGAGGTCGATCCGCTCGAGGGTCCCGCGTTCCTCGAGCACTCCCACGAGTCGCTGGAATTCGGCGAGCGCATTGCCGCGCAAAGGGCTGGTTGGCTCTTGCTCCATGTGCCTGATGAAGCCTTTCAGTGTCGGTGGGCTGTTCTTCGCGCTGCGAATTTTCGGGCCGCGTCGGGTTTTGCTCATGATTAATCTCCATTGGGGGTTGACTGACTGGGGTTGCGGGCCTGTCGTGCGGGAGTGAAAGCGCCCATCTTGAACAAGACTTCCTTGGCGGTCGCAAGGCGAGCCGCACTGATGCTCTGCGTATCGCCCGCAAGAAAGCCCTTCACAATGCCTACGGCGAGCGATTGTATTTCCGCGATAGATTCGCCCACTCGATCGGCAATCTCGCGCCTACGGGCCTCCAGTGCCTCCAGGAAGGCAGGATCTTGCAGCCACCCGTGCGCGGCCCGACGCGAGACCTTGCAGTCCTTGGCCGCGGCTGAGATCGTTCGACCGGAAACGAGAGCATCGATCACCAGCCTCTGACGGTCGTTCAAGCCCTTTGTGGCGGTCGGTTCAGGTTGCTCTGGAGTGCTCATCGATGGCCTCTGCGATGGTTACCGTGGTTCTCAGAATTGCACATGCTTGACCTTATTGAAAAAATGCACGTAAAAATGTGTATAGGCTCGACTGCGATGTTGAACGAAAACGCGTTTGCAAATCGACCCCTGCCTCTGCATGCATGCATATAGGTGCATTATAGTGCATCCATGCACATAGGTGCATTATAGTGCACGCATGCACATAGGTGCACACCTATTGGTTCGTTCTGATATCATGCATTGCCCCTCGTGTCAATGCATGCATGGCTCATCGGTACTCGACCTCGGTCTGCTGCCGTTGATAATGAATCCGCACAAGCTTCTGACCCACTCTCCCGCGGCGTTGCTCGGTCCGCTCCACCTGCATGCCCCGCTCTGCGAGGGCCGCGATCTCAATGGCCTCATCGGCCGCCAGGCAATCAACCCAGTGCGGGCGTGCTGCCTGGCGCACCAGCACCGACTTCTCGATCTTTCTACTCAACATGGTCTGCACTCCTGGTAATGCGGGCAGCCTGACGGTGGACACCCCGCCAGGCTGGCCCGCGGCTATGACGGCGAGTGAGGGGATGGGACACCCGCCGCCGTGGATCAGTTGTTCGCCGCGGCTTCTGCGGATTCCGCGGCGGTCACCAAAGCCCTTAGAACGAACATCGTGCGAGCGACTTTGGATATCCAGATGAGATCCAGCCCGGCGGTGTCCACGCCCATACGCGTAAGTGATCGCCGGCAAGCCTCAATGTCCTCGGCTTGTGCCTCTTGGTCCGGAGTCAGCGCCACATAGCGTTTGGCGGCCTCAACGTATTCGGCATCGAGCTTGCCTCTTGCTGGGGAATGCCACGCTGCAAGAAGCTCGGGGCCCGTGATGTCTTTGTGCGCCACGCCGTTGGAGATATAGCTCATCTCAAATCGTCCTTTCCTTTGCCCCGCCTGGTTGTTCGTCTCCCCACCGCTGCGAGGCGTTGCGGGAGAGAGTTTGATCACCCACACTCTGCCTTTACTGACTCGTATGCCCGCCGTTCACTCTCTGGCCATCGCACCCCGTCGTCCTCAAGCTGATTGGCCATCTCGCCCCATCGTTGACGGCGGTCAATCGGCCAAGAGGCGAGGTCTGCTGGTCGCGACCATCGCATGCGTGCAATTGGTTCGGTTGTAGGTTCTGTAGGTTTCGTAGGCAGGTCGGGAACCGTATATGCAGTTTCTTCTCCCCGCACGCGTGGGTAGTTATTTTTCTCATCTATCTTACCTATCTTATATATATTTTCCAGTGTGTCAGATTCTGTCGATATGAAATCTGCATTCTTAGAGTCCGAACCACCTACAAAACCTACGAAAGTCTGCTGTCGCCGTTTGGCCTTGAATGCATCCAAGTATTTCATGACGAGGTCGCCTCCGCCTGCACCCGCGGGTTGATCCAGACCTTCTCAGACGGCCTGCCGCCGCGTGTAGGCTCCTCGGGCGTCTCCTCGACTATCTTCACCCACCCGCGATCCTCCAGGATTCCTACGGCCTTCCTGACGTCCTCTACGGCGGTCAGACCGGACCATCCCTTTTGAGCCACCTGGCGAAACGTGAACGGATTGGACAGCGATTCCTTGAGCCGCTCGGCAAGAGTCACCGCCGCCGAGATGTCGCCATCCGAGCAGAGCAGGTAGACGCGCCTGGCGTGAGCTTCCAGGAGGTCACACCATGCCGCGGCCGCTTCGGCTGCATGCAGGGGAACCGGTCCTATCTCCCACCGGTCGCACACCTCGACCAGATGAAAGATCAGTGCAAGGCTCGGCATCAGGGAACCATACTTGGCAAGGTGGGACGCCATGATGTCGGAGAGCTCGCCACTTCGAAGCCGGCGCTGCAGATCGATATACCACTGGTCAAAGAACCGCTGCGCGTCGTCGTCGAAGTGCACGAATGGAATCGCGGAGTCCTCGTCGGCCTGGCATCCCTTGTCTACGGCGTTAAGCTGGTCGATCGCCTTGAAGACTTGATAGGCGTCGTTCTTGGCGTCCTTGTCCGGCCACCGGTCGACATATACGAAGTCCTCGGGCGGGTCCGGGTAAACCAGAATCTGGAAGCGAGGCACAAAACCGTCGTTCTCTTCCCCGCTGATCGTGCCCTTCATGTACCGCGCCAAGGGTCCGGGCTGGATCGTCCCGAAGACGGCGAGGCACACCGCCGAGATGTGCGTGGTTCCACGTCCGATCCGGTCGAAGGTGTAGGCTCCGTTGCCGTTCCATGACTCGAGGAGGAACCCCCGGTCCGCCTGGTGGCCTTCCCGGTTCAACGTGCCGAGCAAGCCGGTAAGCTCGTCGCGAAAGACGATGAGGCCGCTGGGGTTCTCGACCATCATTTCGCCAAGCTTCTCGACCGTGAAATCGCACACCAGATACCGCCGGCATTTGGGCTGCGCGTCGGCACCATCGGCCGCAACGTTGCGAGCCAGCGTCTGCAATTCCTCTTCAGTGACATCCGCTTTCTTGGCCGCTGCTTCGAGCTTTTTCTTCGCCGCTGCCTTGCGTGCCGCGGCGATAAGCTGTCGTTCGACGTGCCGTCCAAGCTCTTCCTCGTGGGATCTCATGGCGTCGGCCACGAGTCGCCGCAAGGGCCGCAAGACGGCCTCCACCGCCGGGGTCTTGAGGAAACCGGGTGGACCGACGATTCCTCCCCAGAGATTTGGAACGACCGTCCAATCGTCACACTGCTTTGGCCTGATCGCCAGCTTCCGGCCGATGAGGCCACTGATCACGACAAGTAGGGTTGCGGCCGCATACTCGAATGGGAAGCACCCTCGGTCTGCGATGTCTTCCAGCCACGGGCGAAAGACTTCCGGGATCATGCTGGGATCAAGCGTGGGTACAGGCGCGAGCTTCGGCGTGATCGGCCTTGGTGGCAGGTCGAACGGATCCGGGGGTTGGAATACTCTCCATGCTGTTCGCCGTACGGCTGCGTCGGCGAAATCCGCGCCGTCGGCGAATTCACCTTGTGCGATCAGCTCGTTCAGCCACGCGCGAAAGTGCTCAGACCCTGCGGTAAAGTCGAAGGTGTCGGCAAGCGAGAGTGTGCCCATCTCTTGCGGGTAGCACGTCCTGCCGTTCTTGTCGCAAGCGAGATGCGCAGCGGTCGCCATCGCCTTGTCGGCGTAGACGCACACGACTCGTCGCCGGTCGACAAATGATGTGAAGTCCTTCGCCTGACGAAAATAATCAAGAACGGGTAGACCAGCCTGACGAAGCGGATCGGCCAAGCTGAGATCAAAGCACGCGAAAACGATGTCGCCGGGGCCGCCGTTGGGAATGTGGTCGTTGGCTCCATTCATGCCGCCGGCTCCTTCCGTGGTAGCCGTGGAATGAAGATCTCGAACAAGAGCCCACACGACGCATCCGAGCACTCGAAAACGTCGGATCGATTCTTCCGACCTTTGAATCGAGCGCGCCGCCCGCATGCGCGACAGAGCTCCTCGGGCCGTGGCTCGGAATCGTTGAACTCGAATTGCTGCTGTCCGCGGAGGGCCTGACTCATTCTTCGCCCCCCTTCGGCCAAGGCAACCACCGCCATGCGCGACACTTGCGGCGACTGCACTTCGCCTGAGGACACTCGCATTCGAGCGCCGCACTTGTGGCAGATTGGCGAGACGCTCGTGCTCTCGTCCACGACGCCGAGTGCTCGACTTGCCCGCCGCAATCGCCTTGATTCTGGAGACTGTGTTACCGTACTATGCATCTGCTGGCCTTTCGTGATTGAGCCCGCCGCCGGGAGTGTGACCCCGGCTGGCGGGCGCCTTCCCCTCAAATCGACGCAATCTCTGGCTCGATAATCGACTCGCAAGTCTGCACCCAATCGAGACCCTTAACGCACTCCGGCCCGATGCCGCGATTACGCGACATGCTGTCGGTGAGACCCCGGCCGCAGATAGCACAGTGATCGCGCTCTCTGGCGAGAACTTGTCGCGGGTTTTCAAGAAAAGCCCGCACGATGGCGGTCAGTCTTTTGACGTCATCGAGAGCGCTCTTGTAAAAGCCTGAATTCACCAGTCGTATCTCGCCTGGCAGATTGTTAACCGCCAGCCGTCGAGTGATATGGTTAGCTGGCCCTTCTTTTGTTTCGATCGCGCTGATAGAAAAATTCAAGCATCTGCGATTCCGGCCGAAGGAAGAGACCGGTTCGATCCTTCTGAACGTGAGGCACGATCACGAGCTTGCCGATCGGTTCTCCGCCATCCATAAGCCTCAATCCGATAGGCGGGCGCCGCTTATAGGGCTCATCGGCACGATCGCGCATTCTGTCGAAAAGCCGCTCGGTCCAAGAACGCATCAGGTCCATATCGCGAGCGGATTCGTCCAAATGGCTCTGTACCGCTTTCCCCCGGACGTCCCATTCCCGACGCTCTCGCGCTTTGCGTTGAGCGTTCGTCTCTCGCTCCGCGTGCTGTCCAGCCCGCCATTCTGGAATTGCTCGCTTGAGCTTTTCCGTGTCTTCCTCCGACCAGCCTTCCTTAAGCCGCGATCTCTCAATCTCGGCCAGCTCCGCTTCGCTCAAAGCGAAGCCTGGAAGTGTTGACTGTTCTTGCACTGCATTCATGCTGATTTCCTTTCTCGTGATTGAAGTTTGAAAAACGTGTGACTGGTTTTTGACGTGGTCGCCGTTCCTTGGCTGCTGCATTCAGAGCCCCGCCGCCGCAAGCTGGGAATCGACGTCTGCCAATTCCTTCGCCCGTCGCTTGCTCGGCGCGGACGTTGGGCTGTCCTCGATTGACTCAAGGTCGATGCCGTTGATGCGCGCGATGAACCGATGGACGGCCTCGATTGAGCTCATGAGCCGTCCGCCGACTTTGAGATGCTCGAGATAGACCCGCACCCCATCGGACAAAAGAATGCCGCGGGTCATCGCTCGGAATGCTGTCGTCGTGTGTGCTGGTTTGTCTTCCGTGCCCAGCTCTCGGCAGACGCCATCAAGACCGATGCGTGTCTCTCTGAGAATGCGAAGCGCGCGGACATTTGTGGCTCCCGTAAGGTTGTGATTGCTTACGGGAACCAGTTATCGCAACTAGATAAGCGAATTGCAATATATGCAATCGCTGATTTATTGAACTTATTGAACCGCCTTGGTTCAATTCTCTTTCGCTTATGCTTTACGCCGACGTCGTGGCGGCCTCGTCCCCATTTTATGCTTGCGTCGGTAATTATTCACTCGCTTGAGCATCCCATTAACCGAACCGGGCAAAGGCCACTCGTCTTTGTGCTGTCTCTCGGCACGATCGAGAATCTGTCTATGTGTTCCGCTGATGCGTTTCGGCTTGGCGGTTTCCTCGACGAAGTGTCTATCCATCGCCTCTTCGGGACTGATGGTTCCGTACATTGGATAGAATGCCCGGATTCTCTCCTGCTCTTCGATCGGCAGCGAGTCACGCCAATGGATGGACCGGAGAGTCTCCGGATCGTAAACGAATCCGTTGGGCTCGATTTTCCGTAGCCAATCAGCCTGCTCGGAGAGTGTGTATTTCTTCGGCTTGCCCATGATGTCCCCCGTTTTTGCGGGCCGGTCTAGTCGGCGTGGCGAACAGGGGAACACACCACACCGACTAGACCGCTTGGCTCAACCGCTTCGAATCAGTCGAGCCGTCCCGCGGTTAAAGTCTAACCGATCTGTTCGATAACCTGCCGCGCCAGAGCTTCGTTGCGCTTGGCGTAAACCTGCGTGACATCGGCCTTGCTATGTCCAAGCAAAACCTGGCTTGCTTCCAAGCCGCCGCCGGGGTGGTGGCGAACTCGAGTTGCGAAAGCGTGCCGAAGCCGGTTCGGGCCGAAGATTGGCACGTCGGCCTTGTTGCACGCCCGACGAATCGCGCGGGCGTAACTGTCCTTGTCGTAGAGAAGCCGCGGCGCACGAGACGGTGAGCGCTTCCGCTTCCGGGCCCGCGACGATGGGGTATGCGGCGTCTGACGGCTCGACTTCCGCTCCTCCATTCGAGCTTCGACGGAATCCCGCGGGCTGAAAATCGGTGCGTCCGGGTCCGCTTTGAGCAGGGGTGTTAGGATCGCGCGGGCCTCGGGTCCCAAGTAGACCTCCCGCGTTTTGCCACGTCGCCGGGTCTTGTGCTTGGCGGGTCGGTAAGTCCAGACGTCGCCCTTGCGGTCGATCTGCCCGGTAGTCATCCGGATGACTTCGCCCGGCCGCATGCCAGCGAACCATTGCAGTTCGATCATGGCCCGAATCGTCGGCTGAACGTGCGGAAGGATCGCGTCAACGTCGCGCCGCTCGACCGGCTCGATTGGCTCGGTTTCGCGCACGCCATCGCGTTCCGGCTCGAGCGCTTCCACGGCCTCGAGCAGATGGGCGGAGTCCGCGGGGATAAGCCGCCTGGCAACACCCCACCGGACCATGCGCTTCACCCGGCTCATTCGGTCCCTGATGGTCGTCAGCGCAGGCCTTCCCGGACCATCGCGCCGCGCACGGCCTCGAATTGGTCCGGCCCGAAGTCCTTTGCGGGCGTCGTGCCGTACAACACCCGGACGGGCTTGAGCGATCGCCTGACGTGCTCGACTTCCCGGGTGGGCTTTCCGTCTGGGCCTTTGTACCGGGCTTCTGCGTGCTTGAAATAGGCAAGCACCAGCTCCCGCACGGTAAGCGGGCTGCTGTCCGGATCGCGTGGCAAAGTCCGGCCTCGGGCGAGCCATTCCGCGGTCACCCGATCGTATTCGTTCTTGCTGGCCTGCGTGCCGTGAATGCCAAGATAATGGTCAACTCCGCTGAGTGTGACCACCGCTTGGCCGCTGGCTTTGTGCTTTCTGTAGCCCGGAATGATCTGTCGTCGTCGCATTGCGAAAGCCCCTGTTTTGCATGCAATCTTGCGGTAGACTACCGTTTTTTGCACCGGGCTTTATCGCTCTTTTCGTCACCGCCGAGTCGCCTTAACTTCCTTCGTTGTCAGGCTTTCTGTCTATTGGGCGCACGAGGATTCGAACCTCGGACCTCACCCTTATCAGGGGTGCGCTCTAGCCACCTGAGCAACTTTTCCGCCGTTGCGTTATTCGACTAGTTTCTCGTGCCATGTCCTTATTTTATAGGGTTCGACGCAAATTGCAATAGCCTACATCGTCGAATATCGTCTATCATCGTAAGGGGGTATTTGAGCGCAAGGGGGTAGTAAAGGGATAGGCAAGGGGGTGCGCTCTTGCTCTGGCCCCGCCGCCTAAGGCGGCACCCCCTTGATACCCCTTTGAGCCCCTACGCCACCCCGTGCGAGGCCTGCGCCCTCGAGCCGATCGATTCCACGGTGAGCAGACTGGACGCGTCGTAGCGTCGTGTGGGGCCTCGACGGTGAGACCCTCGACTCAAAACCGTTTTGAGTCACCACCCCGGCGGCCCGCAGGTCCGGGAGCAGATTTCTCCAAATGGAGAAATAGGCCAAACACCACCCCGCGCGCCCGCAGGTCCGGGTTTTTTCATGCCGCCTTTTGCGGCGTTCAACAGTTCCACATGCGAGACGAAGCGCTCCCAATCTTCTCCGTCAAGCGCCTCCGCAATCTTGTCCGCCAATGATTCCGGATCGTCACCCAGGGTGAAATAAAACGATGGAATAACCCTTACGCTCGTGTAGACGTCTTTCTTCGGCGTTTCCCTCACCGTCACAATTCCCCTGATTTCCGGCTGCTTGGGTTCTGCGTATTTCATTGCGACTGTCTCGATCAGCTTGGCAGACGGCGCCCGGCCGTCGTTTGCCGTAACAGCCTCCGCCCACACGTGCGAACGAGTTTCTTTCGGCACACTGACCAGAGCTCGACATTGACGCTCGTTCGTCGGAACCGGGAATCTCGGAACCAATGGTTCCGAAACCTCATCGTAGACAAGTGCCGCTTGGACGAATTGATTGATCCGGCGCTCTGAGAACTGCCACCGGACGTCGCAATATTCGCCGAACGTCCTATATTCGGCACGGTAAAGCCGCTTATCTCGGATGGTTAACAGTGCCCGCCCGACCGCTATGAACTGGGCCAGCCCCTGTTCGACGTGCTTTTCGCACGTTCGCAGGAGGGCTAGCTCGATCGTCGGATAACGACTCTTCCGCAAGCTCTTGTTTCGGCATGGCTGAATCCCAGCTTTGAAGCCAAAAGCCGGCCCAAGTCCCTGTCGCCAGGGAATCAAGAGCCGGCCTCAAAGCCAAGCCAAGCCTTGCCATGCCGCAAACGCACGTAAGGCAGCGTGCGTCGGGTCCGCCATTGCCGAAGCTAGGCGTCTACCTAGATCCTAATCGCTCACAGTGACACTCGCAAGTCCAGGTCAAGCCGCGGCTGCTCTCAGTGCCGATGCTCGTAACGGCGCTGGCCTGACTCACCCACGGTCTTTCGACCACATGCCGTACCATCGGCCAGCTTCGCACCGCACCGCACGATAGGAGCTTTCGCTTCCCACTCTGCCAGGTCGTCAAGAGCGATTACGATATCTGCCATCTTCTCCACCGGACCATCAAGCACCGATGGGCGCCGCCCTGGTGGCGAGTGCTCGACTGCCCATGCGCCGATCTCGCGCTCCAGAATCATCGGGTCCAGTATCGCTTGAGCCACCGCAAGATCCTCGGGCGTGTCGGCTTGCCAGTGCAGAATGAGACCGTTCTCAAACGTCTTGCGTAACTCGTTACGCGTAGTCTTGTATTTCGCCAAGAGCTTGTCTTCCTTGGCCCGCGTCGTGCGCGCCAGCCAATCCACACGCTTCCGCGCTGGAATCTTCTGGGCAGCGTCGGCCGTCTCCCGCATGGCCTTTGCCCAGCTTCTGAACGCCACCTGCTCCCGCGATAGGGTGGGTTGCTTCGCCGGCTGTTGAGCCCAGACCGTGGCCGTGCTCGAGACGATGACGACGAACATGATGACGCTTCGCATGGTCCTACCCTTTTCGTTTGCTCTTGGCTGCGTGACGGTCCGGCAGGGGCTTCCCAATGCCGCATGCCGGGCAGATCGCCTGCACCCCGTGCTCCGTGGCCCGAATGATCGTCCACACGCCACACCGGCAGCGAGGGCCCGCATCCCGAATTGCATCGACCGGCGCGGTCGTCTTCTGGCCGCGTCGTCGCTTCCCCAGGATGATTCTCATTCTGGCAGTTCCCGGCCCGGTGCAAAGGCTTCAATCGCTTGGTTGATCATGGCCCGGATAACGATCAGTGCGTTCTCTCGAGCCGCGGCATCAAGCGCGAGCAAGTCCTGTCGCTCGAGGTGATACTGGATGGCTCTATCTCGGGCCTCTTTTTTCGACGCGACATTTTGAACAACCACCGACATGACATTGAAGATATCGTCCCATTGTTGAAGCATTGCCTCCGGACCGCCGACTCGAACGAGCTCCGCTACCAGCGCTTCCTTCTGGCGTTCGTCTAGTGGCTTGGTGTTGAACTCCGGCTTGCTCATCTCGTAGCGAAACTGGGCCGCAACATCGGAGCACTCTTCTGGGAAAAGTCTTCCTTCGTCGTCGCTCATTTGAAATCCTCACGCTGGCCCGCTCGCTCTTGCGACGGGCGTTCGGGTGTTCTGGTTGAGGATGGCCCGCCGGATATCTTCGAGCTTGTTGAGCTGTTGTTTCATCAGGTCGCCGTTGTTGAGCGCGCCTGTCTGAGTCTGCTTTCCAAATTCCAGGATGCCCTGCCAACTTGATTGCATCCGCTCTAACGGCCCCATGAGTCGCTGTTGATGCTCGAGTGCCACGGCTTGCTGGGCTTGGGCTCTCGTCATTCCTGTCTCGTTCATCTTCTTGCCGATCTCTTCGTTGAGATCCTTGACGAGTGCCTTCCTGACTTCGTCTGGTCGTTGTCCGCCGCGGCGAGTGTCGATGCCCTCATTTTTCATCGCAGCTTCAACCTGATCTTTCGTGAACCCCTTTCCCATGAGCAAGCGTAGTGCGCCATGCCGCCGGTCAAGCCCTCGGCCGTTTGCTTCTCCTTGCCCTCACGCTTCTCCTCAAACGCTACGCGATTCTTCCCGCCTTCTGCTTCCCATCCAAGCTGCTGCTCTCGTTCTTCTCGTGCGTCGTCCTGCATTTGTTTCCGCATTTCCGATTCATTCTTCTGGCCTTCCCGATTGAGCGTATTCGTTTCCTCTCTCTGCTTGTTCTGCCAATCCGCCAAGTTCTTATCGCCCTGCCTTTCACGTTGCAGATCCTCGCGTCTCTTCTCCAGCGCTTCCTCTTGCATATCGCGGCGCATGTCAGATTCGTTCTTTTGGCCCTCCCGGGTGAGCATGTCGGCTTCCCTGTCTTCGGGACTTATGGGCTCAAGTGCACGCAATTTTGTCTTGAGTTGTGGCAAGAGCGTTTCTAAGTTGGCTCGTCCGAGCTTGCCTTGCTCGCCTGGCAACATTGCTTCGCCGACAATCTTCTCTGCGCGTTCCCGTGTGCGCTTAAGCATGTTTTCGTTTATTTCCGCTTGGATACCTGCGATCCGTTCTGCCTTCAATCGCTCGTCTTTCTCCGTGAACGCGGCCCTCTCTTGTGCTCGCTCGAGTCCGCCGCTGCTCGCCCCCTGTCATCCCTTCCTTGGTGGCGGGGTTTCGCTGCAGCGCCCCCATGACGTCTTGAATGAGTTTCTCTTTAAGCGCGTTCTGGACGAATTCTGCCACACTGGCGGCCTGTTTGCCTTCTCCCTGCGTGTACGGTGGAACCTTCTCGAGCGCCGCCGCGGCTGCCTCTGCCTTCAATCGGATCTGCTCGAGTTGTCCGATCGGTGAATCGGACCACGCCGAAGAGAGTGCGCTGGCCATCTCGCCCCAATGGTTCATCAGTTGGTTGATTGCCACCGCCGCAATCGCAACACCACCGGCAACGCCGGCCGATCCGCCGAGTGCCATCGTGAGTTGCGGGATGTTGTTGACGATGCTCCTGAAACCGTACTGAAGGTCATCGACCGCTTGGCCCAGATACAACATTCCCATCGCCGTGCTTCGGCTCGAGCTCGTCACCGCAGTCATTGATTGCTGGACTTGCTGCGTCGTCTGCGTAGCGAGCTGTCGCATCTGCGTCATGCCCTGCACGAAGGGCTGCGTATTGACCGATGCCGTAAACGACGCATGGCCCAGATTCATCCCGGTTGACATTGTTGATCACCGTCCCTCTGGTTTACTTTGTGCTCGTCCCTGTTGGCTGCTCTTGCTGACAGGATTGGTAGATTCCCGCACCCCGGATTTCCTCAGTCGGCACCACGAGAACATCGCCGGCCTTCAGTTCCACGAGACAGAGAATCGGGTGATCGGGTCCGCGATCAAGTATTCCGAGCCATTGGCCCCGACCTCGACCAGAGACCTCGACTTCCCGCGGCGTGTTGAAGATGCCGTGTTGTGTGCTCATGGTGACCTCGTTCAGACTGCCGCCGCAGGGTTAAACACCGGATGCTGCTCGCGCCGCTTTGCGATGTTGCCGATCCGCCGGCCTGGTGCGCCCGAAGCATGCTCCGCGTGCGAAGCATGCTCGATGACGTCGTAATGGTGGTGTTCGACTCGGCCGCCGACTGGCGACGAATCCCACCATTTCACCTGTTCGGCGAAGTTTGCGAGAACAGCGTCTCGCGTCTCCTCGGTCGCTTCGGCCTTCAGGTTTTGACTGCCGTCTTTCGATTGCATTGAGTAGATCACTGGCTGTCCTTTCAGATTGATTTCTGCAAACGTTTCGACCTCGAGAAGTCCTCGCTGCGCACCCAGGTCCGGACCATGAACAGAGCAAGAGCGCGAAGCGAGGGTGTATCAATTCAGCGTATGGGCTTGCGGGTTAACTCCAACGCCGCAGGCGGAGAACTCCACTAACTTCGACCGGCGGCACATGACCTTGACGTCCTTCAGCTCTGGCCGCGCCTGGATTTCCTTCGGCGTCGGTCGCCCCATTGCCGTCGGGTCCGGCAAGACGTTCACGCTCCATGCCCCCATCTCACGGCGTTGATACTTCCCTGAGAGGAACCGGCAGAACTCGTCGTCGTCGAAGAGCTTCACGTCTGCGATCAGCTCGAGCATGCCACGTTCCCCCATCTCGTGGCCGATCCATTCACATGTGCCGATTGGTAACTGTCCACGTTGTGGATGTTCGCCGTGGGCCCAGAGTACAACCGGATTCTTGCGAAATTCGTCGAGCTCAATCCCTCCGGCCACGATGCAATCGCCGTATCGATCGATAACCGAAGAACCGATCCGCGCACGAATCAGACCGTTCCGTGAGACGTCAACGGTTTTCCCGTCGTATTTGCGCAGGATTCGAGACGGGGAAAACACGTCGATTAGCCCGGTCTCGATTGTGCGAGCCAGGTCCGCACCAAACTGTCGGCTCATCTGGTCGAATTGGGTCGCACCCACGTCGAGTGCCCGCTTAACTTCCCGCATGACGTCAGCCTTGAACCGTTCGTAAGATCGCCCGCCTAATGGTGGCAAGCCGCCGCCGTAATAGCCGCTGTGACGCATGGTGACCTCCCTCGAGGGTTAGACGGTGACTGCCGCCGGTTCGGGATCTGGTTGTGGCGCCTGATAGTCGAAGCATCGGGCGCCGTCCGGGGTTTTGCGATTCGTCCGCTTGTAGTACACCGTCGTGAGAGCCCCTTGGACGATATTGGGCTGGCCCGGAACATGTACGAATGGCTTGATGGTCGCCGGATCGACATCTACAGCCACCGGGATCTGCATCAAGGTTTGGGGCACGTCTCGTTCCTCGCCGTCGCATGGCCCCCCGCAGAGAATCGCAGCCATGACTCGCGGTCGCGTGAACATCGCGGCCGTGATCTCGGCGTCGACCATGACGGGTTCCCCTCGCCTGCGCCGTTGGACTTCGGTCCGATCGTATGTAGCTGCCCGCAGGTCCGCGTCGGGGACGTTCATCGGAATCTCCGGCGAAAACCTTGGCTCCGCTATCGGCACCAGCCCGGATGGTACGAACGGTTTTCCGACGACTTCGCCCGATAGTTCGTTTCGCCGGGCGTCGATCTCAGCGGGTCTGAACTTGATCGGGCTTTTGGTCACAACGTTCTGGTTTTGGTCGCTCATGATGCTTCTCCGAGATAAAAGGGTGCGTCGATGGTATGGTACGGGTGCAAGCTCTCAGAAGTCAAGACGTCTAGACGATTTTGTGTGGACTATTTATGCATGTCAGAACATTCCTCCACTGTCCTGGCCTTCCATGCCGAAATCGTCCGTGTCGTCGCCTAGCGTACGCGCGATCATTGCTGCCCACTGGCGATCTTGCTCAACCATCCGAGCCAGCGTCGCGATCGCGTGCACGTCATCGAATGACACCCATTCGGAGCGATCTGCCGCCGCCGTGCCCATCTTCCTGCATGCATCGCATCGCAGGATCACAGCGCCTTGAATGAGCTTGGTGTTGCGTGTGGTTGGCTGGCCGCAGAAGTAGCAGGGAATCGGGGGTGGCTTGGCCCGCTCGTCTTGCGGTCGCCTCGGTTTGATGCGTTTCATGGTGTTAGGTCCAATACTTCGGGTTGTGGAAATCGGCAGCGACTTCGGGGTTTATCTGGGCTTGCCACCACTTGAGTGGGGGCGTTATCCACGCGCGATCTTCGGCGAGCATGCGAGCTTTGTCCTCTTCGGCTCGGATTTCCTGTTCGACCTCGAATGCCTCTTGCTGCTCTGCCGCAATGGCGGTCGGCATGTCGGAAAAGTTTCTGTCCAGGCTCATGAACGGCAGGCTGGCCAGCCATGTGGGCAGGCAGAGGGAAAGCACAATATCGTCATGCTTCGATGACGCTGCCCCATAGACGTCGGTCCCTGTGCTGCTGGTCCTGACTCGGAACGCCCTCAATTCGTTCAAGAGCAGGTCTGAGCCCTTCGGTAGCGAACCATCAACGCGACGGGCGATCCGCAGCCGCCCCCCTTCGAGAGCGGATCGTAACGTCCCGGTAAGCTGTGATTTCGCGACGTTCACCATGTGCCGCCCGGAATGCCGCCATCCTTCACCCGCCGTTATGGAACATCCCCAGACCTCAACGTCCGGGCAGAGCTCGCGTGTTGCAGCCCGCACGGTTTCGGTGGTGCTGATTCCGACGCCTGTGGAATCTAACGCCACCCGGGGGTTGCGTAACGCTGGGATGGCAGCGACTTCCGCCACCATTTCGGCCACCGTGTCGTAACTCGTTCTGAGCGGAAACCGATGAATGCCACGGATTCGCCAGGCATAGAGCGGAAACCCCTGTGAATTGCGCATCGGCAGACCGGTTGACGGACTGATCGCGAACGTGCGCGCCAGCACCGTCAGTGCCGAGTAATCGACGTGCTTCCCCATATCACAGCCGAGCCAGTAATCCACGCCATACCCCCTCAAGGTCCAGAGCAGGAAGAGCAACGGATGGGTCGTCTACTTCAAGCAACCGCTCGATTGCGTCCTCGGAAAAGACAGCGTCTGCCGCCTCAACGAACTCGTTATCCCACTCGGCCGCGGCCTGGCGGTCTCCCATGCCTGAACGCAGTTCAGCGAGGATTGCGGGGTCTACCCGCGGGGATTCACTGGCCTTTGCGTTGATGCGTTCCCATGCCGGATCTGCACCGGTGAAGACCTCATAGAACCATCCAGTCTTGCCCTTGGGAGTGCCAAGCATCACAAGCCGGCCACCGCCCAGGAGCATCGGCATGACGGCACCCTTCAAGGAATCTGGCACCAGCGAGGCCTCGTCTAAGACGACCAGAGCGGGATTCGAGAACCCTCGGATCGTGTCGCCGTCACCTGGCAACGCCACGATCTCCGAATCGTTCTCCAATCTGATGTACAGCGTCAATTCCTTGACCGCCGGGACGAGTTGCAGTTGCCTGTGAAACGCCGACACCTTGGCGAATATCAGCGCGCTGTGGCGCATCGACTGGCGCGACGAGGAGAACCAGCGAGCCCGGATGCAGGTAGGCTTGATTCAGGCCCAGCAACGCCACCGTGGTTGATTTCCCGATCTGTCTCGACGCAAGTAGGGCGATACGCTTGGACGTCGAGCACAGAACGTCACGCTGAAACGGGTCAGGCGTCATGCCAGCGAGTTGCATGATCTTGGACGGGTCCAATTGGAGCGCCAGCTTAGTTGCCATGTCCATTGCCGAGAACCTCCGTCGTCGTGGCCTCAAGTTGGGGCATGTCGTCCAAGAGTGCGTCGGCAACTTCGCTCTTGAGCCCCGGGTGCCCTTCCAGAACCCTCAGAACCCGCGCCAACGTGGCTTCGGCCTCAGACTGGGTAGAAACGTCGTCCCCTCTCGTGAACTCCACCTGCAAGGCATTGCGGCCGCACATGAGCTCGAAGTACATCGGCCGCGCCATGGCGCGGATCTTCGGGTCGGGGCTTAGCACGTCCTCGACTAGCTTTGCCCGGGCTTGATTCCATTCGTCGTCCGTCGCAGCATCGATGAAACGCTTGCGGTATTCGTAGTGTGCTCGTGCGAGGGGGTTGCCGGCCCCGGATAGCCTGGCGCCCGGCAGAAGTCTGCCGGTCATCGGGTCACGAACTTTCGGGGTGTCTGCCATGCGTTTTTCGTCCTCAAGAACGCGCTCACTAGCTAAGATAGCAAGCGCTCAGTTGACGTAAGACGTTAGTGAATAACCTGTTGTGCTTTCGACCGTTTGCTATAGGGGTAGTAACTACCCCGTTGGATTACATTGCATGCTTGCATCTTAAGCTTTTAGTCATGCCGGCGACTTGAGCCTCGATATAGGCTTGCTCTTCGGAGGTTGGGATGTCCTGCGCATTCGCGAGGGCCGCAGAGTAATAAAACCGGGCGCTCATCGCCTTATGGGTGGAGAGAAGCAAGTCAGTGCTCCGGCCTCGGGCCGCGCATCGCGTCGGCGATCAGCGAAGGTAGGACCGATATGGCGCAGCGATAACAGACCGCGAGGGTCTGACGTCCAGACCAGTAGGCGTCAGACTTGCCGCCGCACGCGTCGCACAGTTCTTTGCCGAACGCAGCGACAGTCTTCTCGATTGGCGTGTTGCTCTTGTCTCGGTGCATGGTGCTCATGGGATGGCCCTCGGTTGATGGTGTCGAACTTTCGTGCTTGAACTCACGGTTGATTGTCCATTGATGCGTGCATGTGGTCGGCTCGGTTGGCTGTTTTTCGGTCGCTGGACGCCTCGGAACTGCCATTTCCCATAGGTGCACTATTTGATCGCCTTGATAACGTGCATGCATCTACCAAACAGAACGCATAAGTCATATAAGAACGGAAGTCACGGAAGTCTGGAAAGTATTGTTTCTTAATGTGCGTGCGCATTGACGTAAAGCTATGGTGCCTTCCGTGACTTCCGTTCCTATATGAAGCATATCTCAATATGACCTCTCTGACTCGGTCGGTCCATTCGACCGTAAGGCTAATCCCCGATAGCAGATACCGTTATTTGAGTATCTCTCGAAACCACGCTCCACAAGAGCCTTCGCAAACACCTTCAGAGGCATCGCGATCTCACCTGTCCGTTTCGCCCATTCTGAAAATCGCGCGTAAAGCGGAGTCGCCTTTTCCCAGAGCGAAGCGACCAAGGTACACTCCTCGGCCAGAAAGTCGCCGATGACGTCCTGGTCCTTGCGATACTCCTCGGTCGCCTCAGTGACTACTTTCGGCACACCTAAACCGTTCTTTTGCCAGTCGAGACACCCACGGATGCACCATGCCAGGATCCCGCTAAACTCTGCCCGGAGTTTCTGCGGCAACTTCGTGTCCCATTCCGACTCGGGAAGCTCCACCAGAAACGGCACGAGCTTGATCCTTCGCCAGATTGCGTTTTTGGTTTCCCGGATCACTGGCCGGTGATTCGTCCCCATTGCAATTTTGTGCGTCGGGTCGAACATCCAGAAGTCTTGACGCATGCCGCGGGCTTGGATCTTCTCGGAGCCGGTCAACAGCTTCACCAAGGCCTCGTTGAGTCTCGCCCCTTCCGCGGATTCCATGTCGACCACAAGCCGCTTCCCGTGCAGCAAGGCTCGCTCCGTTGGATGCGATTCCCCTTGACGGACAACAAGCAGGTTCGGTGGAGCTGCAATCCCGTACTCATCGCCCAAGAGATTGAGCATCACGCCCAGGATTGTCGATTTGCCGTTGGCTCCGCTGCCGTAGAAGATCGGCAGAATCTGCTCTGAGATGTCGCCGGTGAGGAACACACCGAATAGCCGTTGCACAAAGCCGATTAACTGCTCGTCCGGCAGCGGGTCCGCGTCAAGATTGTCTTGCTTCTCAAAGATTCTCTCGAGCGTCTTGATCCATAGCGGACAGCTCGCCTTGTCGTCGAACTTGACGGGCGCAAATCGGGTGATCAAGTCTGCCTTGTCGTGCGGTTTCAGTCTGCCGGTTTTCAGATCGACCGTCCCGTTCTGGACGTTCAGCAACCATGCGTCCTTGTCCCACGAGTCGAGTGACACCGGAATATCGGGCTCGCTCTGCGCCAGGAAAACCATGTTCTCGATCAGCTTTCGCCCTTCAGACTTCGTCGCCCAAGCGAGGGCCTCTTTTCGCTTGGCGTCATCGTCAATCTTGAATGCCTCGGTCGTGAACTTGATGACGCTCTCTTTCGCGAGCCGAAAAATCCGCCCCTTGTCATCCTTCCGCCAGCACCTGCCATCCCAGATGAACCACGCACGCAAGAGCCAGCAATAACGGATACGGTCGCCGAACAGTTCCACAAGCCGCCGGGCGTTGCCCAGGTCGGTCAAATGGACGAAAGGTTCCTTGCCGTCGCCGTCGCCCTGCTGGTCGCTCTCGGTCGCCGCTGGCATCCATTCCTGCGCGGCGTCCGCGAAAACCCGGATCTGGTCGATAGTTCCTCCCAGGTCCAGAAAATCGCTCACGTCGCCCTTCTCGGGCAGTCCTGGCAACTCCACAACCCTGATCGATGCCGCAACACCATGAAGCGACAGGGCCACTTCCTGGCCGTGCTGCCGGCCCGGGTCGTCATTGTCGGGAACGATGACACACTTCCGACCGCGAAGCGACTCGGCGTATCCCCTGCGCCACTTCCCGGCTCCCATCGGGTTACACGTCGCGATCTCTCCCAGGCCTCGGAGCCGCTCGACATCCTTTTCCCCTTCGACGATGAACACCGGCGCCTCGGTATCGGCCGCGAAGAGCTCGGGAAGCCGGAAGAGAATCGTTTCGACGCCTTTGAGATTCCAGACCGGCTTACAGTTCGTTCCGGGTTGCCGTTGCCGGAAGTCCTTCGGGTTCTTGAACCGCACCGTCTCGAAACGGAGTTTCCCATCCAGGTCGAAGTAGGGATAAACCCTGTCGATCTCTCCGAGCTTCGCCTTTCCGTTCCGTGTCGGGACCGGATCTGCTGGCGAGTGCTCAGCTCCACAAGGACAGTTCCCCTTGATCCTGTGGGCGTAGCGCTCGAGCTTGGATTCTTGATCGCCCGCCCTGCATGCTCGTCGCGAGTGCAGAATACCCATTCCCGATCGGCAGAGAGCCCCCCAAACAGCGCGCGTTCCGTCCCCCCGGGCGTCATCTTCCGCCCCTCCGCAGATCGGGCAGCGAAACGACCCTCGGAACCGTGTGACCTCTCCCTTCATGCTCGTCTCGCTCACTCGAGACCATCCCTTCTGGCGATGGCCTCAGTAAGCTGGCGGATCAACTCAATCGCCGACGTCGTCGATAGCTTGAGGCATGGCGACAATGGGGTTTCGCCCTTGCCCAGCGCCATCTTGACCAGAGTCAAATGGACCTGGTCGCGACTGATTTCTTCCTCGTCATCATCCTGGAAATCGTCGACGCTCAAACGGTAAAGCGTTCCCTCGTCCTGGCACACGACAACCAATAGTTCGTTGTCGATGACGGTCAAGCGCATGCCGTTCATCGTGTTCCCTCCATCTGCTCGATTCCTTTCAGGAGGGTTTCGTAGCAGTCATTGACGACAATCTCCGCCATGTGTGAGCCACCGTGGTCCGGATGGTATTTCCGGGATGCGTGCCGATACCACGATTTCACCAGACCTCGAGCGTCAACCGTGGCGATCTGCGTTCCCGCCGGTTCCGCTGGCCGAGTAGCCAAAACGTTTACGATCGCTTGCCGCAGCCACGGATTCAGGTCGTGAATGTTCTCCATCACCCACACGAGGTAATCGTGCGGGATGTCCTCCACCGGGACGTTCTTGTATTTGCCGAACGTCATCCTCACGACGTCCCTCCCGACCGCCCTGATCGCTTAGGAATCTCTCTCTCGAGCTTGCACCGCGAGCACCGCTCGACTGGCCGGCCGTAGGCGCCCTTAACCACAATGGTTTCGCCAGAGCAGGCGATACACTCGCGCCCCGTGTCTGTCGCCGGCTTGTCGAATGGCAGACTGAGTTGCCCGGGAAGGCTCATGGCTCAAGCCCTCCCCGCGATCAATTGGAACGCGTCATCCGGTTCCGGTTCGCCGTCTGCAATTAGCCGTAGACTGATAGGTGGCTTGCGAGGAAAGGTTGCCTTTCCTTCAGCCATGCCAGCGAAGACGATTGCGAGCGATGCTCGGAACGTCTCGAGCATTTCGCCATTGGCCGCAAGCCGGGAATCGACCGCGGTTCGCAATTCGCGCCATTCATCGCGACGCTGCTTTGCAGTAAGGGATCTTGCCGCCGTCTTGTCTGAGTCTGTACTATTCATGCGCTGCTGTTCCCTTGTGATTGAGCCCGCCGGCCCGTTGTGACCGGTAACCGGCGGGCGTTTCTCTTGCCGCTCGGTTCAATTCCTCTCGGCCAGTTGAAGAGCCCAATAATCCGAACTCGTCTCTTTCTCGGGATGCATGTTCGCCCTGGATGCATCGTTCCACGGATAGGGGTTGCTCGGCGCAGTGGAACGCCTTCCGCCACTCTTTGCGGGACGGATCGTCAACGGTCGCGTGCGCCCCCGCATTCGACGCATTGAAGCATCAGCCATCCCTCGTCAAGAGCAGTACCGAAGACGACAAACTTATGGGGCGCCGGATCTTGTCGGCCGCGACACTCGGAAGGTTTCGCCACATGGTCCGCCGCGCATTCGTCGCAAACGTGACCATCGCGGATTGGGTTCCCGCGGCTGTCAGTCATCGGCCTTAGCGTGACGCAAGGCTTCGTTTCTCGGCAAGAATCGCACTCGACTGTCAAATACATGCTGATTCCCTTTCGTGATTGAAAACTGAAAACGTGTGACTTGGTTTTGACGTGGCCGCCGTCCTTGGCTGCGCGCACTCAGACCAACCCCACCGCTTCCAAGCCGGCGCGCATGGCTGCTACGCGAGGGGAATTTGGCGACGTCTTCGGCGCAGCGTCAGGCTTGCCGGCCCGGTCGTCTGCGATCCGTTTCAGGAACGCGTCAAGCCATTCGGGCTTGACCCTGTAGCCACCTGGCGTGCAGACGTGCTGCAAAACGAGGCGCGATCCGTCCGCCAGCAAAACGCCACGGCGCATCCACCTGACCGGCGCGCTCGGATCGAGTTGCAACTTCTGTGCGATATTCGCACACGTGAAGTAGATTTCAGAAGTGTCGGTAGTCGCCATTGATAATCTCCAGAGTGCTCTGATGTTGCACGTCTGGTTCGATTATCGGGCGATGAGAAGTGTTGTAAAGGCGCTTAGATATGTTGTCTACACTATTCTACATCTTCTACAGTTTTCTACGCTTTTGGGCGTCGTGGTCGGCGCTTCGCTGGCTTTTGAGATATCTCTTGGAGTGCTTCCGCATGCCAAATCGGATTCATGAACCAGACTCTGTACTTGCCACCTTTTCGTGTCGGTGGTTCAAAAGCCCGAAGCACTCCCTCGGCCTTGAGCTTCTCCACCAGGCCGGTTGTGTTCTGGCACCGGTCAACTTGCCGGAATCGTGCTAACGCTGCCTGAGTGCAGATAACTGGCTGCTGGCCATCCGGGGGTTCAAAAAATATGCCCCCTCCAGGAGTGCCGATCGCTCTGGTGCAGCCAACTTGTTCCATTGCCGCCCAGAGCGCACGCGTCTTTTCAATCACGGCAGGAAACAGCGCGGCCGCGGCGGGCAATTCATCCTTCGACATGATTCTTACTCCTATGTTGGGACGGCCCAGTGTGATGAATGGCGGGGAGTAAGATCCGCCATGCACCACACCTGGCCTTCGTCGGGTAGCTACTCCCGACGTCCCATGCCTCAAAGGTACCAAATAATCATCCGAACTTGCGAGCGAACTCGACCGCCTTCGTCATGTCCCGCTCGGCATAAATCTCCGTCGTGTTGGCTTTCGTGTGACCCAGGAGCACTTGAGCCGTCTCGAGCCCTTCCCGTGCGCGAACCTCGGTCCCGACCGTATGCCGAATTCGGTTCGGCCCGAAGCGCGGGACCTCCGCCCGATCGCAGCCACGCAGAACCGCCGTCCGAAGGCTGCTACGCGTCATCGGGAAAACGCGCCCCTGCTTCCCGGCCTTCAAGAGCCGCGGCAGGATGATTTCCTGTGCCTTCGGTCCAAGCGGCACGACGCGCGACTTGTCCTTGTGAGCGGTCTTGTGGTGCCCCGGACGGTATACCCAGCATGACGGGTCAGTCCGGTCAATCTCCGCGGGCGTCATCGCCAAGCGCTTCACCCGGTCGCATGCCAGTCAGTCGCATGGTGCGCAGCACATCAGCCACCAGCTTTGACACCTTCGGCAGCACCGCGTCAACGTGCGCGTCGTCGACCGGCCCGATGGGTTCCTTCTCCCGCGCTTCCGTCCGGCCTTTCTTGAGCCCCTTGACCGGAATGAGCCCGTTCGAGACCTCCGCCGGAATGAGCTCTTCCTCGGCAGCCCATGCGAAACACCGCTTGATGATCGCCGTCGCCTTGTTGCAGTAGCGCCGGCTCCAGTCCAGCTTGATCATGTCGTCCCTGACTTGCTTCAAGCGCTTCGGTCCGAACTCGGTGACCGACAGTTCAGCGAACCGCTTGACCAGAGGCCTGAGCGAACAACGGATCGTGACGTGCTCGCCGGTCGGCACGCCATCGCGGGCGTAGTACTTCAGAGCGTGCGCTTGGAATCGGGTAGTGACTTCCCCGATCATCAGCGTCACCCCGGTGCCGGCTCGGCAATCGCCACCGTCGTCGTCGCCGGCCCGTCGTGTTTGGGCAGTTGGGCAATGAACGCGGCGTATGCTTCCTTGCTGGCCTGAGTGCCATAGACACCCAAGTATTTGACCCGGCCGTTGTACTTGACTCGGGCTTGGCCGCTGGCTTTGTGAAGTGAGTACTTCGGAACCCGGTTCATCAGGCGTGGCATTGAAACCTCCCGCAAGGGGGTAGTAACTACCCCTTTGGCATCGAGTCTCAAGCCGCACTTCCGACCACCGGAAGGTATCTAAATCGCAGATCGGCTCTTCGTAAGTTGTTATCAGTCAAGCTATTGGGCGCAGAGAGACTTGAACTCCCGACCTCACCCTTATCAGGGGTGCGCTCTAGCCACCTGAGCTATGCGCCCTGCCGTTCGTGCGGCCCGTCCATTCTAAAGCTGCACCCATCCGAGTCAACAGCCCGTCGCCATCGACATCACGATCGGTAAGTCCCGTCGAGCATTTTCGGCAACAGGTCGCTGCCGTCGAAATCCTTACCGTGGGCGTTGGCACCCAACGCGGCGCTCAGGTCACGCCGGACGATCCTGATACCGCCGCACGATTCGCCTCGCCCGCTCGCAAACGGAGACCTTCAGCTCTTCGGGCTCGACCACTTCCACCTGGTCACCAAAGCCAAGAATCCAGGGAACGATCTGCTCCACCGTCTCGACGGTCATGACCAGCTCGATCGTCCCGTCAGGCACCGCGTGCAGCGTCCGCCCGCTTGTACCGGGTACGTCGCGAATCAACGGCGCGACCCGGGCATCGAATCGGAGACGGACTTTTTCCGTCCGCTGATCGCCCCGCGGCCGGCGCCCTGTAATTTCTCGAGAAACTTCTCCAGACGGAACCGTGGGGGAATCGTATAGTCCTCACCCGTCGCACACGCCGACTCGATCCCCGGCAGCCTGTATAGCCGGACGCCTCGTTCGGCCGAGGAATGGCCGACGAGCCGCCCACTGACCCTGGAGCGGCACGAGCCGATAAAGCGCGAACAGCGTCGCGGAAACCGGCGCCGCGGCGTGCTCTCGATACTGAAGCCGCAGCCGCTGCCGGTGCAAAAGTGCGGTGACAATCGTCTCGTAAATCGCTTGCCGCTCCTTGGGGATGACTGCGGCTGGTTGGGCGTTCGCAACCAGTTCACCCATGTCCGCCACCCGGTCGCGCAGCCCCTGCGGCAGGGCGTGCAAGACCTTGGCCACGGCCTTGCGACTCGCGAGCAACGTGCCGAACGGCTCGGGCACGCTGCCGACCCGACTCATGATCAAAAGCGCAAGCGCCTCGCGGTCGTCGAGCTGCGGCGGCTGGAGCAGACAGTCGCCGCGAATCTCATATCCCTGCCGGTCCGACACGTAAACCAGAGAAAGGCCTGCGGCCTCGAGAATCGCCAGGTCGCGGTAAATCGTGCGCCGGCTAACCCCGCACGCCTCCGCCAGCCGCTGCACATTCGGAAACCGCTCCGATTGCAGGATCATTACCTCTTCCAGCAGCCGCGCCAGCGGCAGGCGCAATCGTGATGAATCTGCTCCAAAACGCGGAGCACGCTCGGTGAAACCGTTTTCGATCCAGATCTCTGACTGCATCGCTGCACTCACGCGTCTACCCGCGAGCGACCAATTGACGGCGCACGCACCGTTGATCACGGTAAGACACTCGGGGGCAGAGTGAGAACTCGGCGAAGTGACATTTGTTGAAATACCCCGTTAGAAGCGAGCAGCGGCGCCAAGCCAACGCCCGCGATGGCCCGAATTGAGCAGGGTGGGTGAAATCCACCATTCGTAAGGCTATATTTGACAGTTGGTTACACCCACTCTACGAGGAGACCGGTGGTCCGATTACACTCTAACGTCGGTCGGGCGTGTTCCCTCCGTTCGAATCACGGCGAAATGGCCGGTTCGGATCCGGAACGCGCGAATGTCCTCCGCTGCTTCGTGGCAAGCCTTGCGAGCCAGTTGACATGGCTGGAATCGTGCGTTATCGTCACATACGTACATGAATGTCGGGGCAGATAGCTCAGTTGGTAGAGCACAGGACTGAAAATCCTGGTGTCGTGAGTTCAATTCTCACTCTGCCCATTCGACAGAACCAAGGCTGAAGGAGGAAGTTACGCTTAGCTGCTCGTGCGGAAGGCGCGGTTCTCACGCAATAATCTGGCTTTCGCGCAGATCACGAGGCGTTTGTCTTTGAAGGCGCGCGGAATGGAACTGGAGAGTTTCTTCATTGCCGAAAACGCAGAGGTCGTGGCGGGGAGGTTTTTTGCGTTCGGCGGCGGTATAGACCACATCAGGGCCGCCCGTTTCCCATGGGTGGTTCCCGGCTTGGCTGTGATCGTCAACATCCTTGTAGCGCCGGGCGAAGCCGCCAGCGTCCATCAGTTCCGCATGACTTCAATCGCCCCTGACGGGAACCCGTTCCTCACCAACATAACCCGAGAGTTCGGCCCTCTACCGCTTATCGACGATTGCCCCCTTCTGCCCGCCCGCCAATCGTTTCTCGCGCACGTCGGAAGCGTAAACATTCCGGCGCCAGGCGTGTACTCGCTCGTCGTCTTCGTCGACGAGCAAGAAATGGGCCGACGACAGGTTCTGTGCTCTCGGGATATCGCTTCGCCGGCGATCCTGGCCGCCGACGACAGCCGAGTGACTCGCGTCGACGTACGCGGCGAGGAGTTCCAAGACGCTCTCGACCGGATCGACGCGCAGAAGATGTTGCCGTCAATTGATGTGCTTGTGAAGATGGCCAGGAGCCATCCACCCCCGCAAGAGTGGTGGGACGAGGACTTCAGCGGCCTATAACATGATTTAATTGCTTTATCCCGATGTAATTGGATATGTTGTGGTAGGGCATATGGGTGGCCATACAATTTGGCAGCATTATCTGGGTGCAGATGGCCGATCCTAACGGCGTCAACATCAAGTCCCGACCCGCAGTCGTATTGACGCCCGATGACTTGATTTCAACCGGCGCGCCGATTGTCGTGGCAGCAATCACGACCACCCTGCCTACTCCTTTGACGGACGAGTACGTCGAGCTGCCCTGGCATCGCGGGGGCGCGGTCAAGACTGGCTTACGACAACGCTGCGCGGTTCATTGCGGATGGCTTGCCCAACTCGATGCGAACGACGTGGAGAGGATCTCCGGATTTGTACCCGGAGCCAAGCTCCAGGAGATCGCGCGGACAACGGCCGCGCTTAAGCCGCCACCGGAGGATTCGGAATAGTTCGTCGCGACGCCGGCGGCAGCCATTCCCCATACTCTCTCGCACCCGACGGGGCCTCCATTCGGCCGAGCTGGCCGGGTTGCTGGTCGTGGCACGGGAGCCGGGTTGTAAGCTGGCGGTCTCCGTCTTGAATCGCCCGGACCCGGAGGCCGGGCCGAAGCGCCGGCCGTTGTACGGGCCGATCCCTTGGAGCTGCTGGTTCCCCGCCTCTCGGCTCCCCGGGAAGTCCCTCCAGGTCGGGGCCGTCTGCTGGCTCTTGGCGGGTTGGAGCCGATCGGCCGAGTTCGAGCCGGCGTTGTATGATCGGGCCGAGTTCGGCCTTTCCCGATACTCGGCCTCCCGCGGGTTGGATACACTGGATCAGGCCGGGTTGGTGTCAATTGCGAGACGGCCGGGCCTGTCGCCGGTGGCGACGATCCTGGACCGTACGGTGGAAACCCTTGACGTCAGGGGCCGAGGATGCCGCGAGTTCGATTCCGAGTTCGGACGATCATGTTATTCAGCGCGGCGGTAGCCACCCTTTTGTGGCTGGCAAGAGAGTTTTCCGGACTCCGTGTGGGAATTCGAAGTGGGAGATCGGGCGTTATCGTGACGCTTGACCTGCCTTGGGATTTTTTGTTCGTCGACGCCGGTTTTCTCGTCGGCCTGGTGTTCTTAGTCTTGGCTTTATACGCTTACTATCGAGATAACTGGATGCGACCGGGCCAGGCGTCAAACGCGGCCAATCGCTCAATTGGTCTGGCGGAGCCGAACCAAAGCGGGGAGGCCGAGAGAGTGTAGATTAAGAACGGGATGGAAAACCATCAACGGACGCCGGTATCACTTCAAGTCTGAGCGTGAGGGACGCCGAGTCAAAACCACCTACTTCGAAGCCGGTGAGTCTCAACACAGGCATCAGCTCTCCGCTCACAAGAGGTCGGCGTGACCGATCAAACCAAACCCATCGCCCGTCCCTGGCGAAGATTCCTGCGCTTCAGCGTGCGGGCCATGATTGTTCTTGTTCTTGTCGTCGGGGCCGGGTTGGGATGGATGGTCCGCCAGGCGCATGTCCAGCGCGATGCTGTCGCGGCCATCCGGAAGGCTGGCGGCACCGTCGCTTATAACTGGGAGTGGGACCACGGGAACTCGAACCCGCGAGGCAGGCCTTGGGCGCCAGGTCGACTTGTCGAATTCATCGGACTTGACTTCTTCGGCCACGTCACCCACGTCGACTTGGGCGGGTCGTCGGGGCCGGCCGTTGGCTCTTGGCGGGTTGGAATCGATCGGCCGAGTTCGCGTTGGCGCTGGACGATCGGGCGGAGTTTGGCCTCGCTCGATTCTCGACCTCCCGTTGCCTGGATACACTGGAACGCGACGGGTCGGTCTCCCAGGTGCGACGACCGAGCCGGCGTCCAATGACGACAATCCTTGACGCATCCCCGACGATCGATCGACTGCGAGGGCCAGCGGTGCCAGCCATTCGCATCCGAATCCGGGAGATAATCATCGCGATCGCGGCGATAGCCGTCCTGGCGGCTTTCTTCCGTCCGGAGGCGCACAAAGATCCTGTTCTCTTTAGCGTCGTCGTTGGCGCATTGATCGTCGGCGCACTCGTGCAATTGCTGATTTATGCAACTAGCCGTCTTGACTTGTCGCGTCTATTTCGCAACGAAGTCAAGTCCTCAAATCGGGAAGCCCGAGTCGAGCCGACCTGGGTTCGCTTCCACATTCGGACAATCATGGTCGTGATCGCGGCGGTCGCGGCGTTACTGGGCGTTGCTCGAGCGCTGACAACTTCCGGGCTGATCGAGCAAGCCGGAGTACAGGAACTGACCCTCTTCGTGGTGCTTAAATTGCCGTGGCCGGTCCGGGAACTCTATGGTGCCAAGTTCTACGACGCCAAAGTCTCGCTTACGGATGTCGTCGGTCTCGTCGCTACAACGATCGCGCTCGTGTTCATCATGGTGAGCTGGTCGAGATACAGACGGAGCAGGCATGCTTTGGCGTCAGGTCAACCGTCAAGTCTGGAACCCGGAGCCAGATCCAAGCTGGGAGGCCAGGAGAGTGTAGGTTAAGAATGGGATGAAGAACCGTCAACGGACGCCGGAACTAGACGGAAAAACACGACATCGACGCTTGCAGGGCACGAATGAAAACCTACGACAATGCTGTGAAGATCGCCAAAAAGGACACACGCCATGGAGAAAGCGGTGCGTGAGGCTCTGACTGAGGCCGGGTTCCGGATCGGCGATTATGGCGACTTTCTGGAGCTCAGCGATGAGGAGCGATGCGTCGTCGAGCTGCGGGTGGCCATTGTCAAGGCGATTCGGGGTTATCGGGAATCTCAGCAACTGACCCAGAAGCAACTCGCCGGCAAGATCAAGTCCAGCCAGTCGCGGGTCGCCAAGATCGAAGCGGGTGCGACCGGAATATCGCTCGACTTGCTGCTCCGCGCACTAGTGGCCGTCGGCGGCAGAGTGAACATTGAGATCGTGTCTCCGACGCGGAAGGCAGCCACGGGCGCGCGCGCAGGGCGCAAGCGAAACCGGCGTCCCAGCGAGCGCAAGTTGTGGCGCCGGCTCACCGAGCCGCCGGCCAGGCACGTCCGGGGGGTTCAGCCCGCATCGCCGCCAAGCCCGGAAGCCGTTAAAGTCTTGTATCGGTTCGATACGCTTCTGTCCGAACGGGATTGATGCTCAGGGAAGGCCAATCGTCTGAGCGCGAGCGGGATGCCGTACCAGAAAGGGTAGCCCGAGAGAGTGCAGGTCTGGGCGGCACCGCGACCAGCGGTTGAAGTCGCTCGGAGAGAGTACCGATGCGGCCCGTTCGTTTCCGAATCTCGACGATCATGGCCGTCATCATGGTGTTGCCCGTTTTGATGGGACGGCGCCGTCTCTCCCCTCCTTTCTTCCACGAACTTTTGGGTTTTCTCGCTCAAGCCGTTCTCCTACTCGTCGGTGCAGTGGTGCTAAACCCCCTGATTGCACTGCATGACTGGTTTGTCCGGACGCGACGACGGCAATTCTCGATGCGCTTCATCCGTTTGAAGTCGTCTTCGAAGGAACCGGATCGGACAACGATCTTTCTCAAGTCGCGCATCTCGAATCGCTCGAGCGCCTGTGGATCGAAGACACAAACATCACTGATGCCGGCCTGGCGCATTTGAAGGCGCTGACCGAACTCACCTACCTCTCTCTGGTGCACACCAACGTGAGTGACGTGGGTCTGGTGCATCTGAGAGGTCTGACCCAGCTCGAAGACCTCGACGCGCAGCAGACCCACGTCACCGCGGCGGGAGTTCGAGACCTGCGGCAAGTTCTGCCGAGACTGCGGGTGTTATACTGTGATCGCTTCTGACCTGGATGCGATCGCAACGCACGGTTCATGTCGCTCGAGGGAATGACGATGAGCGACATCATCAGCTATTAGTTACTCCGCGCATCGCACCCATCTTGCGGCATTTGTGTAGTACACTTACGGTGGCGCACGCTGTGCACTTCTGGTACATTAGACTGCTGATCTGTCTTAGACCGGTCGGTGTGCGGTATTCCGCAACATCGTGCGATCGCTCAATACCGGCTCGAATGTCCCGCGACCATTCGAGCACCGAAACGACCCGTTCCAGTGTTATGGGATTCCAAAAGACCCTGACGCGCAAGAGTGCCATCACCGGATTTTGTCGGAGCGAAGGCATGTCCAACACGCAGACGCTCAGTCGAATTGAATTTGCGGAGCGTGAGTTCAAGGAATACAGGATGTACGTGGAAGCCTGGCAAAAAGACCATGACGAACTCGCCCGCCAGTGCGTCGCCATCGAAGACATCATTTCCAAAGCGAATTACGTCTATGGGCGGATCAATGCGCTAACGGTCGAATTGAAGAGAATTTCGACACAGGAAAGCGCGCCGGAATTGCGCGTTCGCGGGCTTTATCTTTTACGAGCATGGCTCGCCGTTTCCCTGAATGTGGAAGAGTACGCGAGACGACCGGAAGCAACGTATGAGCGCGTCGACGGAGTCGAAGCGCTTCGAGAGAATATCGCTCGAGCGCAGCGAGACGTCACTACGTCCAAGCCGGTCATGGTGGATTCAGACGGTCGCGTTTTCGAAATGAGCGGCGAACTCGCCATTCTGCCGGGATTGAGCCCCGAACAGATCGCGCGAGGGATCAAGGACGCCGACGAGGGCGCAAACGTTCCATCAAGGAGATCATCGCTGCAAGAACCGGAAGCTGGTTTGAGGCAGGCCGAATTCGAGTTGTCACTCGATGATCGAGTTGAGTTCGGCCTCTTCGCGTTCTCGGTCTCCCGTGGCCTGGACGAATTGGAACGGGCCGAGCTGATTTCCGTCGGCCGTATCCCTAGCCGGTTTCTGATCGTTACAATCCCGGTTGCTACCGCAAAGGTTGATGTCGCTCGGAGGGAATACCGATGCCGACTGTTCGTTTCCGAATCCGGACGATCATGATCGCAATCGCGGTGGTGGCCGTGTTGATGGGCTTCCTCCGCTTGCCCCATGAAGTGCGAGTCGGTGTCGAACTGATCCTCTTCCTCGCCGTGATCGTCGGTGTCATCGCGGAATTCGTGACTTTTTCAACAGGTTTGTGGCCGGGCACAAAATCGCATGGCCCATATTTGAGAAGGACCAAAAATCGCCCTGGGATGGCGCAAGCGAAACCGAAGCGGGGAGCCCGCGAGAGTGTACGTCAAGAATGAGATCGAAAACCATCAACGGACGCCAGTATCAGTACGAGCTGGAGCGTAAGGGTGGCCGACCCTCCGCTCGGAAGAGGCCGCCATGAACAATCAAGCCAAACCCGTCTCACCTCCCTGGCGAAGATTCCTGCGCTTCAGAAGGGCTATCGAGCCTCCGTTGGCTCGACGTCACGGGCACTCAGGTCACCGACGCAAGCGTGAAAAAGCTCCAGGCCGCACTGCCATGCATTAGCGTCTCTGGACGACAAGGATCGCGGTGTCAGTGCTGGTGAGGCTGAAGGCAATTAACCTGCTCACTCAGCTCGACCTTGAGAAGACGAAGGTTAGCGACGCGGGGCTGGTGCATCGGAATCCCGCGAGAGCCATTGCAAGAGGGCCTTGGGAGGCTAGAATACCCTTAAGTGGTAGGGTTTCACATGGCATCCATACTGCCACCCTTCACCGCGTGAAAATCCCTGAGTCGTGAGTTCAGTGTTCACCCTACCCATGCTTGGCGGTGGTTTCGGCGAACGACGACGTTGAAGGTCGCGTGAGGTTCGAGCCATGCTTTTGAGCAGTAGATCCTTGCATTCCGAGCTTCCTGTCGTGCTGCGACCAAGAGTTGGTCGAGCCGCTCTGTTGCGCTTGATTGCTCTATCAATTCTCGTGCCCGCCGGCCTGACCTCGCCTTCCAGACTCTACGCCCAGGCCGAGAACGGCTGGGTGGGCAAGTCGGTCGTGCAAAAATCTCGAAACTTCCAGTTCAACATCGATGACAAGACCGCCGACGTCGACGTGGTGCTGGTCTTCCCGGTCGGCCGCGCAAATGGCGCATTCCGCACTCAGTTCGGCGGCCTGGCTGATGGCCACGTGCGCCCACGCCAAGTATCGCGACGGCAGAAAGGCCGTCGAGTGGGCGACGAAGGCCTGCGAGCTCACCAAGTGGAACGACCCATATACGCTCGCCTTCCTCGCCGCGGCCAAGGCCGAGGATGGCGACTTTGATGCCGCGGTGAAGTGGCAGTCCGAGGCAAACGAGCTTTATTCAGAGGAAGAAGAAAAGCAAAAGGGCGAAGCCAGGCTCAAGCTCTACAAGGAAGGAAAGCCATATCGCGAGACGGATCCATGACGCTCTTGCTGCGTCGATATCTGCGGATGAGCATCGGCAGATTGATGCTTGCCGTACTGCTCCTTGGCGGCATCATCGGCTTGTTCGGCGCGCTGCACAGAACGAACGAGAGTTGGTCGCCGGAATGCAGCGCACCGGCCGTTGGATCGCACGCCAATCCGGGAAGTGGGACGAAGAGAATCGCAGTGCTTCCAATCCGTTCGAGCTGCGTTGGCTGCCGAATGTTCGCATCTTCATTCTTCCCGGTGATGCGCCTGGCGGTCCATTTGCTTCCGAAACGACTTTGGCTGAAGTCGGAAATCTCGCGAGGCTGGGTTTCGCGTCGCTCGACGGAACCGATGTCACCGATGCCGGACTGGCGAAGCTTCGCGGCGTGACCAATCTCTGCCGGCTAGCCTTGGAGGATTGTCCTCGCATCACCGATCCCGGTTTGGCCCACCTGAAGGGATTGACCAATCTCTCACAACTCGACTTCTGCGGCTGCCCTCAGATTACCGATGCCGGGCTTGTTCATTTGGAGCATCTCCCGGAGCTCGCCGTGCTCGACTTGGGGCGCACGCAGGTCTCTGACGCGGGATTGCTGCATTTCAAGGGCCGAACCAAGCTCAAAGTGGTTTGTGTCGGGGGAACTCGGGTCACTGAAGCGGGGTGGAAAGCCCTCGAAGCGGGCATCCCTGGCTTGTGGGTGTTCCGCTGATTCTCGACATTGAAGATTATCACTGACGCGAGAGGGGGTGTATTATGACCAAGAAGGCTCGTCCGGTCGCCGAGGTGTTCCCACCGGGTGACTTCATCCGCGAGGAATTGGAGGCCCGCGGCTGGACACAAAGCGATCTTGCAGCGATCTTGGGGCGTCCATTCCAGGTCGTGAACGCGATCATCAACGGCCGGAAGGCGATCACGACTCGCGCAGCGCGCGAGCTTGAGGCCGCGCTTGGGCCATCCGCAGAATTGTGGATGAAGCTCGAGATTAGCTATCGACTGCACAAGGAGCGCGAGGCCGATCCAGGAATCAGCGCGCGCGCCAGGGAACATACTAAGGCCGCTTCCAGCGGCGTGACTCAGCGGATCGCCGCCAAGCACGCATGACAACGCTGAAGGGCCGTCGCAAGATCACGCTGAGCGCACGCTGTGCTGATCGCGCACGCGCGATTCAGAAAACCTGAGTCACCCCCGATCGAAGCCTGCAAGCGCTTCCGCTACGGGTCAGGAGGCCAGGGGTGTCCGCGGTCGCAACGATTCCGGACGCGACCGCGGCGGACGGTTGAATCTGCTGAGGCACAACGATGCCGCCTTTTCGTTTCCGAACTCGCTCGCTGATCATCGCCATCGCCGCGCTCGCCATCCCGGCGGCGTTTTTCCGTCCGGATTCGTCTAACGATCCCCCGTTCGTGAGCGTCACGTATTGCGCAGTCATCGTTGCGGGATTCATACAGTTGGTGATTTACGTAATTAGCCTTGTGCAGATTACGACTTCTGAGGACATCATTCCCAAAACGGGCCAATCATCAGATCCTCAAGGCGGACCTGGATCTGAGCAGCGAGGCGATTCGCCTACAGAATTGATTGTCCGAAACGTACAATGATGCCGGTTGTGCGCAGCCTGCGAACGCGAAATGTGGGCTGGAACAACCACTGCGATGACGGCCCTGCGCAAGAGTCTGGAGGCAATATGAGCTCGATAACGACCCCGCAATCCATCGAGCCTGCCCCATCCCCTGACATTTCTCCACGCTCGATCCCCAGCTTGGACGACCTCCTCACATGGACCACCGAGCCCGATCATCGTGTCGTCATCTCGGGCGTGGACTGGGCGTTCTATGAGCAGCTCGTTGACTCGATTCCGGAGGGGACCCATCTCCGCATCGATTACGATGGAAAGGATGTCGAGATCATGGCGCCGAGCCCGCTTCACGATGGTGACAAGAAGCTATTCGGCCAACTGGTTGAGTCGATTGCTCAGGAGCTGGAGATTCCCTACAAGAGCGCAGGTTCCACCACGTGGAAGCGGCTCGAGGTCTCTCGCGGCTTGGAATCCGACGAATGCTACTTTTTCGAACCCCGTAAGCTGGCCGCGATCGCCGGAGCGAGGGCCCGGCGATCGAAGAGGATCACCGACTATCCCAATCCCGACCTCGGCGTGGAAGTCGACATTTCACCTTCGAAAATCGACCGGCCCGGAATCTACGCCGCTCTGAACGTGTCGGAGGTCTGGCGGTTCGACTGCGAACGCGACGAGGTCATCATCGAGAGACTGGGTGAGGATGGATCTTTTCACCCTGTCGAACGCAGCATGTTCTTGCCGATTCTTGCCACGGAGATCCGGCGCTGGGTGGTCGAAGAGGATTCGAGCGACGAGTCAGCCTGGGCCCGCCGGCTCCGCGCATGGGCTCGGGCCGAATTAGCTCCCCGGCTGGCACGGTGATCGGCGATCGCCAAGCGACTTGTCTTGGGACATAAATCCGTCCCAAAGTAGGTCAGGCTTCAGCCTGACTCCTCCAACGAGCAGGCGAGCCAATGTCTCCGATTCGTTTCCGGCTCCGGACGACCTTGATCTTGGTCGCTCTCGTTGCGCTCGTGATGGGCGTGCTCCGCTTCATCATTTGGGTAAACACATTTTTACCAACCGACGTGATCTTCTTCATTTTGGTCAACGTCACCATCTTTATCTTCCTTCCGATCCTGGTGATCGTCGAGATTCTGTACCTTGCGTTCTATCTCTGGTTTCGCCGAACGCCAGCGAGTCAGATCCGAAGGGCGGGCAAACCTGCGCCGCCGGAACTTCGCCTGAGCGGTGAGTCGAAGAGTGCAGGTTAGACGCAATCTATCGAATGGAACCGAGCGGGTACGTGGTATGATTGTGGTCCAGGGAGTAATCGACGCCAAGAGGTCACTAATCTGAGGGAGTGTCGGACCATGTCGGCCGGGCCCGTTGCGCGTCCCTGGCGGAGATTTCTGCGCTTCAGTGTGCGTGGGTTAATTGTCGTTGTGCTTGTGATCGGCGCTGGGCTGGGTTGGATCATCCGGGCGCCTGCATCCAGCGCGAGGCGGTGGCTGCGATTAGAAATGCGGGCGGCTTGGTCGTAGAGGAATGAGATGAAGGCGTCTGGCCGTTCAGCCATGCGAGCAAGCCGTGGGTGCCCGGATGGCTCGTGGATTTCGTTGGAGCCGAGTACTTCCTGCACGTCACGGACGTCTGGTTTGGCGACAACGCTATGCGGCCGGCTCACGGGCTGGAGGAAGCGACGGCTCTGCACGATGGCGCGCGGCGAAAGTCCACGCGACTATAGCTCATCGACCTGAGCCGGCTTGCTCGAATCAAGTTCGGCTCCGCACTTCGAGCAGAATCTGATGGGAGAAAACCAATTCTGGGCGAAGATCGTAGCCCCGCACTTGTCGCAGAATCTCGTGAATTTCATGTTCAGATAGGAGATGAGCACCACCGCCGGCACGACGATAAATAACACCCCAAGCCCCGCGATAGAACGAGTTCCAGCGACCGAGATCGCCGCGACGAAAAACACGAAGAGCCCGCCCGTCAGCATGACGAATCGGGGAAACCATTTCTTTTTGAACGCAGCGTCCGGCCTGAGATAAATCAGGATGAGTCCGGCGATCCCCAGGGCGATCCACGTCAGGACGAACAACGTGGTCACGATCACAGCAGCGGGGTTTGTCTCGATCTTATTCATTCGGTGATTCCCTGATTCAAACCACCCATGAGCCCGCGTGTACTGCGTTGCCGAAAGTGATTGTCAAGCGACGCGTCGCTGGTTGCAAGGCTTTGCAAACGGCGCTTGGCAGGCTAAGATGCTGATCCGTCCCCCAGGTCAGTTTCTTCTCGACCGCCCACCAAGAGCGTCTAAAGACCGCAGCGAGCTGAGTTGGTTTCGCAACCCGCTGGTGACCCCCGAAATGGAGAGCGCGCTGAAAAGTATGGTCAAATCATCGCACATCGTCAGCTTACTCGCATCAGCACTGATCGGGCTAACCTCCACTGGGCTATTCACGACAATGTCCACAGCGAGTGAACCGAACAGCGACGACGATCCCATCGCGGCGGCCCGTGCGTTCATCGCCGAGCATGAGAAAACCGTGCGCCCGCTCGACTACGCCGCCTCGCTCGCCTGGTGGAATGCCAACATCAGCGGGAAAGACGCGGATTTCGAGGCCAAGGAACGAGCACAAAACCGCCTCGACGCAGCGCTCTCCGACCATGAGAAGTTCGCACGGCTCAAGACGCTCAAAGCAGCCTCCATCGCCGACCCGCTCGTCGCTCGGCAGATCGCCGTGCTCTATCTCGGTTATCTCGAAAAGCAGGTCGATCCCGAGCTGCTCCGCCAGATGACGGCCAAGGGCAATGCGATCGAAAAGGCATTCAATTCGTATCGCGCCAAGGTGAGCGGCCGCGAGCTGGCCGATAGTGCCGTGCGCCGCATCCTCAAGGAATCGCGCGACTCCGCCGAGCGCAAGGCTGTCTGGGAATCGAGCAAGGGCGTTGGACCCGTCGTCGAAACCGAGCTCAAGGAGCTCGTGAAGCTCGCAACGAATCGGCCCGCAAGCTCGGGCACGCGAACTATCAAGCACTTCAGCTTTATCTCAACGAGCAATCCGTCGAGCAGGTGCTCAAACTATTCGACGAGCTCGACGCGCTCACGCGCGAGCCGTTCCGCAAGCTCAAGAGCGAGATCGACGCCAAGCTCGCCGAGCAGTGCAGCGTCACGGTCGACGAGCTGCGCCCGTGGCATTATCACGACCCGTTCTTCCAGGAATCGCCCGCGATCTTTGCAGCCGACTTCGACTCGATCTACGCCAAGGCCGACATCCTCAAGCTCTGCCGCGATTTCTATGCCGGCATCGGCCTGCCGATCGACGACGTGATCGCCCGCAGCGACCTTTACGAAAAACCCGGCAAGAGCCCCCACGCATTTTGCACCGACATCGACCGCCAGGGCGACGTGCGCGTGCTCGCCAATATCGTGCCCAACGAGTACTGGATGGGCACCATGCTCCATGAGCTGGGCCACTCGGTCTACAGCAGCAAGAACATTCCGCCGTCCGTTCCCTATATTCTGCGCAGTGAGGCCCACATCCTCACCACCGAGGGGATCGCCATGCTCTTCGAGCGGTTCTCGAAGGACGCAGACTGGTTGAAAGGGATGGGCGTGCCCGTCTCCGACCCCGCCGCGTTTGACCGAGCCGGCGCGAAGATGCACCGGGCAAAGCTACTGGTGTTTTCGCGATGGTGCCAGGTGATGTTCCGCTTCGAGAAGGCGCTCTACGAGAATCCCGACCAGGACTTGAACACGCTCTGGTGGGACCTGGTCGAAAAGTACCAACTGGTGCACCGCGGCGAGGGGCGTAATCTGCCCGACTATGCCAGCAAGATTCATATCGTGAGCGCCCCGGTCTACTATCACAATTACTTGATGGGCGAGCTCTTCGCCGGCCAGGTGCTCAGTGCGATCGCCCGCGACGTGCTGCACGGGGTCGAGCCGTCCCGGGCCAGCTTCGTCGGCAACAAGGCCGTCGGCGAGTTCCTCAAGACCAGAGTCTTCGCACCCGGCCGGTCTCTCGACTGGAATGGTCTCACTCGCCACGCAACCGGCGAAGACTTGAGCGCCAAGGCGTTTGCCGCCGAGATCGCACAGGAATAGCGTCCACGCGCCATGATCCTGAGCGATCAGCCGACAGGCTGTGAGAAGCCAGTGCGACCGTGTGTCTTGGTATCGATCGCTCGACCCGGATTCGCGCCATTCTGTTGAATCAGGACCCGCATGCTTCGCCCAAGATCGATGACCAGGATGATGAGCACCGTTGCCGAAAGCGAAAGGAGAAGGAACGCGACGGTCCCGACACAGCCGATGATGAGCGCGGTGATCGAGGAGCTGAGAACATGCCCCGCGACGAGCGCAGAGATCAGGAGAAAGCCGAGAACCGCAAGCGAGGAGGCGGCAAAACCGAGAACCACATAGAAATGCACTCGGCCCCAGGACTCGATGACCTTGTAGTACCACGGAATCGGCAACGTGGTTTCCGAGCTTTCCGATTCGAAAGCCGGCGCCGCAGCGATTTCGCCCGAGGGGTCGGTTGGCGAGGCAGACGTGAATGCCGGCAGCTCGACCTGCGAGTCGTCGGGGTCGCCGCCGAGCACGGCCGATGAGACCTCCTGCTGCCAGTCCGATTGAGGCCGCAGTGAGAACGATTCATCATCGAGATCATCATGCTCGGTGCCGTTTTCGGCCCCTGTCAACCGCGCCCGCTCGTGGACCAGCCGCGCAATCGCGCCGGCGACGGCCAGATCAGCGAGATCGGGCTCTCTCATCCCCGTCCCTCGGGTGCGATCGATCACGAATCGCGTCCCGCAGGGACGGCAGCGAACCGTTTGCGACGCGCGACCCCGGCTATCCGGAGCGTTCCCTTCACGTCCGCAGCTCGGGCAGCGGATGATCATGGATCGTATACCCTTCTATGGCTGCGATCGAAGACCAAAACGGAGAGGAACAATATCGACTTTAACGGCGAGTGAACCTGTTATAGAAGACAAGTGAACCAAAAGCAACAAACTACTCCGCTTAAATCTGCTATTCTGCGCTAACGATATCTTCTTACTCCGAATCTGCCGTTCGATTGGTCGAATGGCAAACAATCGTTAAGCTTTTATTGGCTTTACAGTGGAAGCAGGCGTGTACTGTTCACACCTTTGGCGCGGGTCGAAGCGCGGCTTGGCACAGCGCAAATCGCCGCGGCGCTGGCAATCAGCGAGTGGGCCGTCAAGGCTCGGCTGGTCCGCGCGTTGCACCGGTTGCGTGGGAAGCTGGATCACGCGAGCTGACCGATCCGCGCCGCGTCCAGCGCCCCTGGGGCTTCGTCGCTGGCCAGCGGATAGACCAACTGGCCGACGAGCGAATCGGGCAAGTTCGCCTCGATTCCGTACGCGCTTGGCCACTCCTTGCGCGGGAGATAAAGGGTGCCGAAGATCCAGTCGAGCCAGGGGAGAGTCGACGCATAATTCCGGTTGATGGGCCCGGTCAGTGTATGGTGCCAGTGGTGGAAGCCGGGAGTGGAGATGATCCATTCGAGCGGGCCGAACCGCCAGCGCAGATTGGAGTGGATGAAGAACCCCCATGTCATGCCGACCAGCGTGACAATGACGGGCACGGCGCTGCCGGCGGGACCACCGGCCGGGCCGCCCAGCCCTAGCACGTACATCGGCACGAGGCCGCAGAACCGGCCGAATACCACGTCCACGGGGTGGCCGCGGGTGCTGACCATGAAGTCGATTTCTTGGGCGCTATGGTGGATGGAATGGAAGCTCCACAGGAACGGGACCTCGTGGCTCCAGCGATGGCCCCAGTAGTAGCCGATCTCCCCCACCACCAGCCCGGCGAGCAGCCGTGCCCAGAGCGGCAAGGCCGCGGCGGCATCCAGAAAACTCCCCGGCACAGCGAGGTGCACGACCCAGGCGAGCAGGGCGACGGGCACGCTCAGCAACACGGCCGGAAGCAGGCCGCTCAGGAAATAGTAACCGACATCGGTGACGATCCCCTTGCGCAGAATCCTTTGGGGATGAACGGCGAAAAGACGCTCGAGCGGCACGAAAATCACGGCAAGGACTGTCAGCCAGGCGGATAGCCGCAGCAAAGTCATCAAGAACGTAACAAGATTTGGACCGAGTTGCTGCAGCATCGATCACGCCCTGTCCCGATAACTCAAGAACCGACGGAGATGACGGCAGGCCGGGTGGAAACAGTTCCACCCGGCCGGGTTGGTCTTTGGAGAGTATAGGAACGTTGGCGCCGGATCAATCAATCAGACTGCGGCAGGCGCGACACGCCGGCGCCGGCGAAGCTTCACGCCGACCAGGCCCATCAGCCCGAGGCCGAAGAGCACCACCGAGCTGGGCTCCGGCACACTCTGCATCGACACGCCGTCAAGTAGAAGGAACGGAGGTATCGGGAGGTTGCCGACTGCCAGGAATGAGAGCACGTCGCTGGACCCGTCCGCTGTGAATGTGAAGGTCTGGTACATCCAGCCGGAGAATCCATGACTGGGGAGGTCATAGGTCGGAGAATCCTGGGTCTGGCTGCCGAGGCTGACCGCCCAGTATTGCTGGGTGTCGCCGTCGAAGTTTTTCTGCTGAGAGGCCGCCCACCAGAAGCCGACCTGGTAAGTGGCGCCACTGGTCAGACCGTTGATCGTCTGGGAGATCGCTCCAGTCTTGTAGTCGCCGTCCGCGGCGACGAAGTTGCCACCGTCCGGACTGCTCGCGGGTATCATATCGAGCCCGCCGTTGTTCGAGCCCCATAGCGACAGGCCGCCAGACTGGCCGACCACACCAGTTGTATCCGCGGTGCCGGACGCAAAGATGAAGTTGTAAGCGTTCCCGTTGAGATTCGTCGAGGTCCAACCCGTGGCCGTCGTGTACGGGGAGCCGGATTGGCTCGACTCGAACTGGTAACCCGCCCCGTTGGTCGTCGTCTCGAATCCGCCGTTGGTCACCAGATTTCCCGCCTGGATACCGCCGGGCCCGCCGAGCGCGAGCACGAATGCGAGCATCCCGATCAGGACCTTCCGTTTTGAAGTCATGCAAATTCCTCGTTGGTGTTGGACGATCATCGATGATGGATTGCCTTCCGTGTCAATCGAGACGCGGAAGCCGGCGTCACACTCGGACACCGCTATTTCCAATTCAGCGCAGCGATCGACCCGGCTCGGACCCTGGTGGCCCGAAGTGCAAGATCGAAGTTCGAACTATCTCATCGAGCTGTCGTGGCTTGCATGTCGGTCCACGGCGCACTGTCGATCCGCAACGCTCCACATCATGCACAGCTTGACGTGCTCGGAGTTCTCCTCGCGCGGCCAAATCCGCAACAGGACGATGAAAGGTTGGGGAATCTCTGTAGACAGGGTGCTCTCCGGTACTCACCCCGCAAGACGCGGCCGGGGGATACGCGGATTTTGGCGAATTTGCCGATCCCGTCTGAAATGATGTCAAAATGCAACATGGGAGGAATGGGCGAATTATAGGAGCGTGCCGCGCAAGAGCACGATGGCGATGCTGAAGTAGATGATCAGACCCGTCACATCGACCAGGGTGGCGACGAACGGGGCGGACGAGGTTGCCGGGTCGAAACCCAAGCGCCGTAAAAGGAAAGGGAGCATCGAGCCGGTCAAGGTTCCCCAAACGACTACACCGATAAGTGAGAGGCTGACCGTCAAGCCGACCAGCATCCAGTGCGGTCCATACATGTTGGAGAATGCGTTCCAGGCGGCGATCCGAAGGAATCCGATCGAGCCCAGGATGCACCCCAGCAAGACGCCGGCGAGCAGCTCTCGGCGCATCACTCGCCACCAGTCCTTCAGGCCGACTTCGCCCAGCGCCAGGGCGCGGATGATCAACGTGGCGGCTTGAGAGCCGGAGTTGCCGCCGCTCGAAATGATGAGCGGCACGAAGAGGGCCAGGACGACGGCGCGAGCGATCTGCGTCTCGAAGTAGCCCATGGCCGTAGCGGTGAGCATCTCGCCCACGAAGAGGATGACGAGCCAGCTTGCCCGCTTGCGGATCATCGCCGGCAGCGGCGTGCTCATGTAGGGATCGTCGAGTGCTTCAAGCCCGCCGAAGCGCTGCAGGTCGCGGGTCGCTTCCTGTTCGGCAACGTCGAGGACGTCGTCAAGCGTGACGATCCCCGCCATGCGGCCCTGGGTGTCGACGACCGGGAGTGCCGTTCGGTCGTATTTGCCGAATACTTCCACCGCCTTCTTGCGGCCGTCGGTGACGCAGAGACTGACGAACTGGTGGTCCATCAGGTCCGAGACATGGGCGTGCAAGGGGGCCAGCAAGATTTCGCGAATGCGCAGGTCGTCGACGAGCGTGTTGTTCTCGTCGGTGATATAGATGACGTTCAGGGTTTCGCGGTCGCGGCCGTGAGCCCGGATATGGTCGAGCACGTGCCGCATGGTCCACTCCCGGCGCACGACCAGGTAGTCGGGGGTCATCAGCCGCCCCACGCTGTCTTCACTGTATTCGAGCAGGGTCCGGGCGATCTCGCGCTCACCCTGGTCGAGCAGGTTGAGGAATCGCTCAGCCTCTTGCGGCGGCATCTCGGCGAGCAGGGCCGTGCGATCGTCCGGGGCCATCTCGTTCAAGACGAACCTGGACTCTTCCTCCGAAAACGTGGTCAAGACGGTCTGCTGGGTGTCCAGATCCAGATAGGCGATCGTCTCGGCCGCGCCGTTTGGGCTGCACGAGCCGCAGCACGTGAACTCGCTCGGGGCCGGGAAGCGCATCGGCTAGCTCGGCTAAGTCGGCAGGCAGCCAGCGGTTGAGCGCCTCGCGCAGCGTGTCGTCATCGCCGGAGGCGAGTAGCTCGCGAATCGAAGGCAGCGCCAGCTTTCCGAGCATCGATTTGGTCCGGATGTTCTGCGGGGTAGGGGGCATTTGCGCAGTGGACCATGGCGGCCATGCTCCGCCAAGCAGCGTACAGCCGGCGATGCCCCTTTCGCCAGCCTGATGACCGCCGCGCTGCCGATTTCACACACACGACATCCGGCGAAGGCCGAGGACTTGTGATGGCGCTGTGTGTCGCGCAAGATATGACCTTCGCGGCGAGAGGTTGCAAGCCTCCAACCGCGTCGGCGCCAGCGAAGACGGGCGATTTTGGTTCCAAGGTCAGTGCCTCGAATCCGATTCACGGGGGTGTGCCGCATGCGATCGATCGTTTCTCGCACCGTCCTGGTCGTTGCGGCGCTCTTTGGTGTTCTGTTTCAGCCGGCCGTTCGCGCCGGCTTCGTGTTCACAAATGTCGTCGACACAAACACGGCGATCCCAAATGGGACGGGAACCTTCACCCAGATCGGGCTTAACCCCTCGATCTCGGGCAGCACTGTGGACTTCCTTGGGTTCGGCGGCAATGGCCAGGCAGGCATTTACGCGTCTACGGGCAGCAGCCTGAGCAACGTAATCAACACCAGCACCCTGATCCCGAATGGCACTGGGAGCTTCACGGCGTTCACTGAATTCGCAAACTCGGGCAGCACCGTCGCGTTCCTCGGGGAAGGTGCCGCGGCACAACAGGGGATCTACACAGCCAGTGCCGGTGGCGTGGTCGACATCGCGGACAAGAACGCCACGATCCCCGGCGGGAACGTCAAGTTCAACAGCTTTGGCGGAGTTTCGATGTCCGGCAGCACTGTCGCCTTTGAGGGCGCAGGCACCGCCGCAAGCCACCAGTTCGGGACCTACACGACGGGACCCGGAGGGCTCGAAATCGTCGCCAACAACAATACGGCCATCCCCGGCGGCACGGGGAATTTCACCGGTACAGGTGTACAACCCGCGATTTCGGGAAGCAATGTGGTCTTCGAGGGCAAGGGCTCGGGCGGCCAGACCGGGATCTACCTGAGCAGCGCGGCCGGCCTGTCTGTCGTTGCCAACACGAGCACCCTCGTTCCTGGCGGCACGGCGAACTTCACTGCGTTTGATGATCACCCGGTCATATCGGGAAACACCGTGGTCTTCTTGGGCTCCGAATCCAACGGCGTGACCGGGCTCTTCTCGGCCGGCGCGGGCGGCCTGACGCTCCTCGCCGACTCGACCATGCTCTCCCCTGACGGACGCGGACCCCTTGCTCTCGCCACCTACGCGGTCTCGGGCGACACGGTCGCCTTCACCGCCGAAGCTGGGGGAGTGCAAGTCCGATCGCCGATTATCTGTTTGAAGTCAATACGAACGGCACCGGTCTGACCGAGGTGATCCAGGCCACCGACGTACTGGAGGGCAAGACCATTTCTTTTGGTGATGGGATATCGCTGGATTCATCTGGAGTCTCCGGCTCAACGATCGCATTCTTTGTCAATTTCACGGATGGCAGCAGTGCGATCTACACGGCATCGGTTCCGGAGCCGAGCAGCGCACTATTGCTCGTCATTGGTGTGGTGGGGCTGGCCGGCGCGCGTGCGTGTCGAGCACGCCGGCGACGGCACGCGTGACGCGCCGCCCCAAGATGGCGGCGCTCGCCTTGGCTTCACCTTTTTGCCGGCTTGCTGGCTTCGATGAGCTCGTGAATTCTTTCCTGAGAGTTATCGTGATACGCGTCTTGCTGGAAGTGGCCGGCTAGCGCTTCGGTCGGCTTCAGGGCCAGATCCTGTTCGCCCGGTCGAGAGTTGGCAGCAAAGCCTGATTTCACGGGGTCTGTGCCTCCGGCCGAGCGTGACCATACTTCAGAAGCGCGACGAAGACCGTGCCCCCGAGGGCATTGCCGAGCGTGGCGCAGAGCACGAAGCGGCCGAAATCCGCCATACCGACGCCCTGTCCCGAAAAGCGCCAGCCAGGACTTCGGCGCTTCCGAGAATCACGTGATGCAGATTCGCAAAGCCGATTGCCGTCGTGATCAGCCAGACCAGGACGATCTGGCTGATGGTGTCGCGGCCGGCGGCGACGAGCCAGGAGAGCAAGCCGATCAATCAGCCGGCGAGGACCGCACTCGAGAAGATGGCTGATCCCGGATGCTCCGTCAGGCGGTGGGCGATCGACCCGAAAGCGCGCGGCTCGATGACTCCCAGCGCCGGTCCGATCAGCGTGGCAAGCGCGGCGAAGGCCGTCACGCCGATCATGTTCGCGGCGTAGACCACCCCCCAGAGCCGGAAGAGCGCCCGAAGCGAGGCCTGGCCCCGCAAGACGGGGAGGACCGCCAAGGTGGTCTGCTCCGTGAACAACTCGGACCGGCCAAGCACGACGAAGATGAATCCGACGGCGTACATGTTGGCGACCAGCAGTCTCACGATCGGCTTGGGCAGCGCACCCTCGATTTCGGTCAACATGACGGCCATGAGGAACAGGCTAAAACCCAGGTCGAGACCGGCCGACAGCCCGGAAACAAACAAGCCCACGATCGGGCGGCCCGAGGGCATCGAGGCCTTCCTCGATCTCGTGACGCAAGATCTGACGCGAGGCCTTCTTGGGCGAGGTCTCCCCATTGCCCGATTGCTGGAGGTCCGATCCAGTTCCGACCTGGTCCGCCGCGACGGCGGTGGTCATCAGCGGATCCTCAAATCTCGCCCCAAATCGCCGGCATCACGATGAGTGCGCCGGCACGGTGTCTGCTACAGCGTCGTCTGCGTCGAGCGGAAGAACGACGTCATGAGTCTGGAGCCTTGTACTCAAGCCCTGGCTCTGGAGCGTCTCGCGAACGAAGTGAATCGCATCGCCCGCTGCGGGAACGTCGGGATAGCTGAGCCAGGCAACGAACCGGCCATCTTCAATTCGTGATCTGGCTGCGACCACCGAGCCGCCCGTGCGTAAATGGTCGAATGGCTCAATCAGCGCGTGCAAGGTTTCGCCGGACCGGAGAACTCGGCCGCGCGATCAATCAAGGAATTCGGCGGCCATGAAATGACCATGCAGACGCTCAGAGTAGTTTCATCTGCCTCTTGCGAGGATGAGAAGGCGGCGAAAGTATTCCGCTCATACCGGGTCCACACAAGTTCGACATTGACGCGTGTAACTCATCGGCATCCGGGCGGAATTCTTCGTTCCGGAATGGTTTTCTCGGGAATCTTGGTTCTGGGGAGCTACGTCGGCGTGCCTGGCGGCTGCCAGGGCTGAGAAGATTGAGCGGTCTCAGTCGTTTTCAGGACTTCATAGGCCCGCGCGACCATGCGAAACGCCCACTCATCACCACCCGCGTCTGGGTGATATTTTTTCGATTTTGCATGATAGGCCTCGCGAATCTCATCAGGCGAAGCGTCGGGACTGACGCCGAGGACCGTCCGCGGATCGAGCGAAAAGGCATGACAGCTCATAATGGCCTCGTGAGTGTGTGTGACGGAAGCTCAGCGGCTTCTGGAGGGGAATCCGCGCAATCGCTCGACGCTCCAGGCTCACCGGCGCCCTCCCTGGCGACGGTGATATCCTGGGCTGGTTCTTCGATTTGGGTCTGAATCTGCCGGACGATTTCGGCGTGCGACGTCTGTTCCTCGAATGCCCTGTTGTTCTCAGTATGATGAAGAGCGACCCCGGAGGCGCTCGCAGAGAATTCGCAGGAGACGCAGGATCTCCGTGTTCTCCTGCTCTGCCAGCATGTTGATCTGCAAAGCCAGATGATTGCGGGGCTCGCTCAGTTTTGATTGACGATTCTGGCTGATCATGAGGATGGGCGCTGCGTATGCGGCCTGGAATGCAAGAACAAGATTTAAAAGGATGAAGGGGTAAGGGTCCCAATGCTCGATCCAGGCGGCGAGGTTGATGATGATCCAGGTCAGGAGGATCAACGATTGTATGGTCAGGAATGTCCAGCTTCCGACCCATGCCGCCAGCCGATCGGCCACACGTTCGCGACGGGTCCTGGCCTGGGCGGCCGACTTTTCCATCTCGGCGATAATTTCCACGTTCTGCTGCGTAAGCTCTTCTATGGACCGCCTGGTTGCCATTCGTTTTTATCTCGCGAGTCACGTACAGCCTCCGACCACGAGCAAGACCGTTGCCGATCGGCCTCGTGGTCGTGACGGCTGATCGTGTTAGCACCCTACCGCCGGGATTCCTCGAGACTCAACGGCCATCGGTAGGATTTCCTCCTCAGAAAGGGAATTCAGCTTCTCGTCTGCCGCGGATTCCTCATCGAGCGATTCTTGCAGGAGATCGACGACTTCATCATGTCCCAACTGACCGGCAATGGCGCGGGCCGTGCCATACGCGGAGATCTCGTAATGCTCGACGCGCTGGGCGGCGGCGATGAGGGCCGAATCGATGACGGGGTCAGGTCCGTCGGCTTCAAGGTACCTCCGCCCCTCGGCGATGAGCCCCTCCATTGCCTTGCATTTCTTGCCCGAGAGCTTGATGCCCAGGTTTTTGCCGATTTCGTCCAGACGCTCGACCTGGTGCTTGGTTTCTTTGAGATGGCTTGTGAAGGCTTCCTTCAGTGCCTTGGCCGAAGCTTTCTTGGCCATCTTGGGAAGTGCCTCCACGAGCTGGTTTTCGGCACTGTAGATGTCTTTAAGCTGATCTTCGAGCGCCTTGGCGATGCTCGGTATTTTCATCTGGGATCTCCTGCATCCGTTGGTGTTTTAATTGGAATTGAGCGATTATCGTGCTCACACTCGCGAGTGGTGGTCACTCCTCAAGCAAAACGAATGCCATGAGTGGCATCGACCTCGGGAGAGGCACTTGACCGCCGGGCCGTGGCTCCTTAGCATCGAGCGAGTCGTCTCCTGGGAAACCTGTCATCGAGAAGGCTGCCATGCCCACATTGATTGAGAAGCCGACCCGGATCGAGGCCGCGGGAAACAAGCCCAAGTTGATTGACGAGTTCGTCGGCAGGGTGAACACGGGCGATTCCGGGGTGAGCATCGCACGGATGCGGTCTCCTTCGGGTTGGGTCGAGCCGGGGCAGAGGCCCGAGTTCGACGAATACACGATCGTGCTTGCCGGGTCGCTTTGCGTCGAGCACGAGGGTGGTCGGATCGACGTCGAGGCTGGGCAAGCCCTTCGTGGTGCGACGGGGCGAGTGGGTGCGTTACAGCACGCCCGGGTCGCAAGGTGCCGAATACATCGCTGTCTGCCTGCCGGCCTTCTCCATCGAGACGGTCCACCGCGACGCGTCGTGAGGCCGCATACCAAGTGCGGTGCGGAAGGACTGCATGCAAGGTAAGATTTGCCTGGTCACCGGTGCAACCCGTGGAATTGGTCTGGTCACGGCGCGCGAGCTGGCGCGAAAGGGCGCCCACGTCATCATGGTGGGGCGCTCGAGCGAGCGGTGCGCCCGCGCGACGGACCAGATCCGCGCCGCCGTCCCGACCAGCTCGATCGAGTGGCTCGTGGCCGATCTCTCGTCACAGGCCGAGGTCCGGCGACTGGCCGAAGAAGTGCGCAGCAAAGCGCCGCGGCTGGACGTTCTGGTCAACAACGCCGGTGGCATTTTCCTCAAGCGGCAGGAAAGCGCCGACGGAATTGAAATGACATTTGCGCTCAACCACTTGTCGTATTTCCTGCTGACCAATCTGATCCGGCCGCTGCTCGAGCAGAGTGCGCCGGCACGCGTCGTGAGCGTCGCCTCCGACGCCCACAAGGGTGTTTCGATCGAGTTCGCCGACGTCGAGGGGAAGAAACGCTTCGGCGGCTGGCGTGCCTATCAACAATCAAAGCTGGCGAATATCCTGTTCACGCAGGAGCTGGCACGGCGGCTTCATGGCACGCGCGTGACAGCGAATTCCCTTCATCCGGGCTTCGTACGAACCGGCATCTTGCGTGGCGGCGGCGTGGTGGGATGGCTGCTTCGCCGCGCGTCGGACGTGATGGCCGTGTCGCCGGAGGAAGGCGCCAGGACATCGATCTACCTGGCATCCTCGCCCGACGTCGCCGAGGTCACCGGCGGATACTTCGTCAAGGAAACCCAGGTGCAAGGCTCGCCGCAATCGCGCGACGCCTCCGCCGCGCTTCGCCTCTGGCGGGTGAGCGAATCGATGACCGGCCTCAAGTCGGAATAGCGATGGTCTCGTCTTCTTCTCGGCGCAGCCGTTTCAGAAGCTGAATCTGCCCCGCGTGGTAGACATCGTGCAGAGCGATTCCGTAGATCTGCGCGACGAAGCGAACCTTGCCTCCCGCCGGAAAATCGTCGAGCCGCTCGGGCTCCAGTGCGGCAATCGTTTCGCGCAGCACGCGATGTTCCCGGTCGAGGAGAGTGGTGTATTCTTTCCACAAGGCTTCGCTCAAGGGCGAGTCGATCGTGAACCAGTTGCTCCCTTTGAGTGCGAATGAGCCGCGTTTTTCTCCAGTGAGCCGCCGCCTGACCGCATATTTCCAGTAGGCGCAGTGCACCACATGCTCGGCGATGGAATGGCGCTCCGGGCTCGGCCGCCACGCGGCTTCCCGGGCCGAGAGCCGGCGGATCGATCCTTTCAAATTCGGTCCATGCCAGGCTTTCCGGTCGTAGCTCTCGTCGATCAACCGCAGCAACAAGGCGATCTCGCCCGCGGGGCGTCGAGTGAGAGCCGGCGGTTGAGCGGGCTTGATTCCGGCATGGCCTCGATGTCGTTCAGCGTGGATGACTGCCATGGATGGATCTCGAGCTGGGGCCTCGGATGTCGCGCGTCTTGATTATAACGCCGCAAAAATAGTCACGACAGTTTCCGCCGATGGTTTTAGAATGCGCATTAGATCTGCGGTGCTTGACGTGAGTTTGTCCAGGGCGGTGTGTGGTGGGGTCGGCATGCTCGGATCGACAGGACGCGAAACCTCATGCGTGTGAACGTCGCCTTTCACGGCGAGAGTTTGGAGTTGGAGCTTCCGGACGAGCAGGTTGTCGCCGCCTGGCAGGCGCCGGTGGGGCACGGCGGCGCGGAATCGGCAGCGATGATCGCCGCCGCGCTCGACGCACCGCGGAATTTTCCACCTCTGCGGCAGACAGTCGTTCCGGGCGACCGCGTGACGATTGCCTTCGACCCCTCGATTCCGGAATGCGACGTCATTCTGGAGGCGATCTCAGGCAGGTTGCTCGAAGCGGGCGTTGAGGCCGAGGGCCTGACGGTCCTGCTGCCGCGTGCGACCTCGATCGAGCTGACCCAGTCTCTGCCGCCGGGGGCGGTGGTGGCTGTGCACGACCCGGCCGACCGCAGCCAGATGGCGTATCTCGCAGCCACCAAGGAGGGTCGGCGAGTCTATCTCAGCAGGCATCTCACCGATGCCGACCTGGTGGTTCCGGTTGGGCGCATCGGATTCGACCCGATTCTGGGTTACTGCGGGCCCTGGAGCGTTCTTTTTCCGGACCTGACCAGCAGCGCGACGCTGGAGGAACATCGTAGCCGCCTTCGGGGCGACGACGACCCACGGCGGGAAAGCTCGGCCCGGTCGAATCGCGAGGAATCACTCGAAGTGAGCTGGCTGCTGGGTACGCAGCTTCATGTCGGGGTGCTCGCCGGCGCCCGTGGGATCGTCGAGGTGGCAGCCGGGCGAGAAAGCGCGGTCTACGAGCAGGGGATGGCCTGGCTCGACGAGCACTGGACGTTTCGCCCAGCTCCCGCGCCGAGATCGTGGTCGCCGGTGTGGGATGCGGCGATGGTCCGGCGGCTTCGCTCGAAGCGCTGGCGGAAGGATTGGCGACAGCCCGGCGGCTGGTGCAGCATGGTGGCAAGATCGTGGTGCTTTCGGATGCCGCCGGTCCGGTCGGCCCGGCGCTGCGATGCCTGATCGACGCGGGGGGCGCGGAACGGGGCTCAAGCTGCTGCACGGCCACGAGAAAGACGCCGACTTCCACATCGCGGGCCGGATCGCCGAGGCCGTCGCCTGGGCCGACGTATTCTTGTACAGCGGGTTGGATCGCGAGCTCGTCGAAGACCTGTCGATGGCCTCGCTCGAGAAACCGGAGCAGGCCCGCCGCCTGGTGGCGCAGGGCCGTTCGGCCTCGTTTGTGAGCGTGGCGGACTGGACGCGCGCTCTTGTGAAGGAAGACGAGGCGCCCTGAACGCGCCAGGGGGAGGATGGAAATGCCGGACGCCGCCGTTTTTCACCGGATCGCGGGACACGCCGGCCTGTTCGACCGCTCGGACCGTTGCCGGCTCGCCGTGAGCGGGCCCGATCGTGCCAAGTTTCTGCACAACCTGTTGACCAACGAGGTCAAGCGGCTGCCGGTGGGCCGGGGTTGCGAGGCGTTCGTCACCAGTCCCCAGGGTAAGACACTCGCGTTCGTGATCGTCCTGGCGGCCGAGGACGCGATTCTGCTCGGTACCGACCCGGGTGGGACGACGTACTGCTGCCGCATCTGGCGAAATACGGCGTGTTTGACGACGTCGCGATCGAGGATCTTTCGGCGTCGACGTTCGAGTATCACCTGGCCGGCCCCGCGGCCGAAGAAATCGTCAGCAGGTGCCTGGGCCAGCTTCCGGAAAGCGTCGACCTTGCGCACGTGAAAGCCTCGCTCGGCAGGTCAGCCGATCCGGCTCGTTCGTGAATCACCGGCAGGGCTGCCGGGATTGACGCTGATCGGGAATACTCGAGGCGGCCGGGCCGGTCAAGGACAGTTTGCTCGCGACCGGGGCCGAGCTGGGTCTCGTCGAAGCGGGTCCTGAAGTGTTCGAGGTCCTGCGGATCGAGGCGGGCACGCCCGTTTTCGGCAAGGATATCACCGAGAAGAATCTCCCGCAGGAGATCGGCCGCGATGCCCGCGCCATCAATTTCGTCAAGGGTTGTTATCTGGGGCAGGAGACCGTGGCGCGGCTCGATGCGCTCGGCCACGTCAATCAGATCTTGCGCGGGCTGGTGTTCGAGCCGGGTGCGGCGTTGCCCGGAGCCCGGGGCGCATCTGGAAAGCGAAGGGAAGAACGTCGGGGTGGCCAGCTCGTGTGCGTTCTCACCCGTGCGGAATGCACCGGTGGCGCTGGCGATCGTTCGCACCAGCCAGATGGCCCCGGGAACGATCTTGCGCTTCGCGGCTCCGGATTCCGGCGCTTCGATCGGCGCGATCGTCTGCGACCTTCCTTTTCTGCCGCCCGAGCTCGATGTTCCGCGGGCTTGAGAAGTCTCGGAAGCTGCCTCGACCTTGCTCTGCGGTAGGATGATCCAACGAGTCAGGTGGTGACGATCCCCTGTGTCGCCCACTATGGCGTTCCGCGGCTCGCCTTGGTGAGCAGGCTCTCGACGTCGGACCAGAGTTGCTGGAACGCCGAGCGTTCCGGCTCGGGCAGCTTGGCCAGCCCGTTCTTATCGCGGATACCGGCGAGATCCGTGCTCGCGATGCCAGTGCGCGAGAACCTCTGCCACCACGCGGCTCGCTTTCGCGGCGTCGGATTCGAGGAGCTTGGACCAGACCGCGTGTTCGGCCTTGAGCCATTCGAGGGCCTGCTTGCGATACTTCGCCTTGGCGGCTTCATCGAGCGGCAGGGTCATCCTTGCGCCTGCCCGAGCCGGCCAGCCGGCGGCACACGCGGCGTTATACTGGTGTTAGGGCGGAGCGGTCGTGGTCGGGCCGCGGGGTTGGCCGTGAGGGCTCGGTCCAGCGGCGCGCGGACTTTGCGTACAGAGCCTTTTCATGAGGCTCGCTGGGCGAGAGCGAGCCGCTCGGCCTGACCGAGGCGTTCGGGCCCCTGACACAGCGGCGAGCCGAGTCGAGTGTCTACAATCCCCGGATCGGAACGAGGAGCTTCGCGATGCTCCACGGTCGGCTTCGGCTTCGACCGCGGAATCGCCCAGGCCCTGGGCTGCCTGACGCAAAAAGGCCAGTTGAGAACGCAGCAACCGTCGATAGAACGGGTGGGCGGGATACGCGGCGACGGCCTTTCGTTGCCAGGTGATTGCCTCGCGCGAGCCGGTCGCGGGCCTCTCCAAATAGCTTCGCGTCGAGGTCGATCGCCGCTATGTTATTGAGGGATAGGCCCACACCGCTGGCGAGTTCCGGCGCCTCGGGGTACTGGCTCGCCAGCTTCCGCTGGATCGCCAGGCGCTGACTCATGCGGCTTCGGCGCCTTGGCCGGCTGCCCGGTCTCGATCAGAAGGTTTCCGAAGCTGGTGTAGCTGCTCGCCAGACCACTCTGGAACTGCGCGATGGCGGGGTGGTCGTCGGCGAGCTTCCGCCGGATCGCCAGCGCAGACTCGTATGAGCTGCAATGCTTCGGCCAGGCTGCCGGGTCTTGGCGCAGCATGCCGCCGATGTTCGCGAGGCTCTCCGCCGGGTCGCTCTGGAACTGGGTGACGCCGGGGTTGTCGTCGGCCAGCTTCCGATTCATCGCCAGCGCGCTGCCTCGAGGGCCTTCATCGCCTCGGCCGGGTTCCCGGTCTCGCGCAGCAGGGCGCCGATGTTGTGTTGGGTGGCAGCCATCATTTGCCGGTAGCTCGTGACAGTAGGATTGTCGTGGACCAGCTTCTGATAGATAGTCCGAGCCTCTTCAAGCGCCGTTATCGCGCCGGCCGGCTTCCCGGTGGTGCGCAGCACGCTCGCGATGGCGTTTTGACTGTGACCCAGGAGGCGCTGGAACTCGGTGACGGCGGGGTTGTCGTAGGCCAGCTTCTGAAAGATCGCCCGCGCCGCCTCAAACGCCTGCATCGCTTCGGCCAGCTTCCCGGTTTGCCTCAGCAGGTTGCCGATGTTCTCCTGGACGCCTGCCAGGACGCGCTCTGGTGCCCGTGTCGCGGGGTTCGATCGCGGAATCGCCTCCGCCGGATCGCGAGCGCCGCCTCGTACATCTTCATCGCCTCTGCGGTCTTCCCGGTCGTGCTTAGCAGGAGAGCGACGTCGTGGTGGCTGTTCGCCAGGTCGTTCCGGAAGATCGGCAACCGAGGGTTTCTCGTCGAGAGAGTTTCTCGACGAGACGCCAGGGCCTCCCGATGGACGATCAGGGCGTCCTGCTTGTCGCCGATCTGGCTGGTCAACTTGCCGAGGTCATAGCTGGCGTGCGCCAGGTTATGCAGCGATGCGAGTCTGGGTATCCTTGTCGGCCTGGAGACGGTCGCGGAGGTGCTTGAAAAACGCCAAGGGCTCCTTCAAGAGACGCTTGCGTAAAGCTTCGAGATCCGACTGTTCTTGAGCGCGGGCTCGAGCGCGACGGCGTCGCCGAACCGCTTCACGGCCTTGATGGCCTGGGTTTCGGGCTCCTCGGCGCGGGCCTGCTGCTCGAGCATCGAGCCGGCCAGGCGTCGGCCGGCCGGCGACGGGCTGTGAACCACTGCCAGGTTGTGCCCGCGATACCGGCCAGCGACGGTCAGCGAGCACGAGACTCGCCGCGATAACACTGCCTGTGGTGCTTCCGCACAAACTTCCGCACTCGGTATGCCCGGCTGGGCGGCGCGGCCAGCACCGGCTCGGACGAAAGATGCCGCAGGATGTCGGCGGCGAATCCGTTTGCGGTTTCGTAACGACGCGTTCGGTCCTTCTCCAGTGCCTTCATCACGACCCAGTCGAGGTCGCCCGACAGCACCGCTTCAACTGCGCCGGCTCGATGCCTCGCGAAGCCGCGATATTCGGCAGAGCGTCCGAGGTGCTCGACCTTCATGCTCGGCCTGGGAGGATGAACCTCGCGGACCATCCGCAGCATCTCGAGGATCGCCTCGTGCTTCAACTGCGAGGCATCGAGCGGAGGTGAGCCGGCGAGCAGCTCGTAGAGCATCACGCCGAGTGCGTAAATGTCGGTGCGGGTGTCGATATCCATCGATGCTGGGTCGGCCTGCTCCGGCGACATGTACGCCGGCGTGCCGACGACGGCGCCGGTGACGCCCAGAGCTCTGATCGGTCAGGTCAAACTCAACGGCCTTGGCGACACCGAAGTCGATCACCTTGAGCGCGGGACGGCCGTCGTACTTCGGTCGACCAACACGTTGGATGGTTTGAGGTCGCGGTGGATGATGCCTTTCTGGTGGGCGTGTTGCACGGCCTGGCAGACCGGGACGAAAAGCTCCGGCCGGGCCGCGAGCGAGAGTCTTTTCGCGTCGCAGTACTCGCGTGATCGGCACGCCTTGGACCAGCTCCATCACGAAGAACGGCTGGCCGGCATCGGTCGTGCCGCCGTCGAAGACCCGGGCGATGTTGGGATGGTCCATCAGGCCTGGGCCTGGCGTTCGGCATCGAACCGAGCAAGGATCAAGTCGGCGATCCAAGTCAATATTGATGATCTTCAGCGCGGATTTGGTGCTTACCGGTTCGGTCTGGAGGCGCGATAAACGGTACCCATGCCGCCTTCGCCCAGGAGCTCTTGCAAGGTGTATCGTCCGGCGATGACCTGGCACGGACCGAAGATGTTCGGGCGATGGGACGCGGCGGCGGCCGTCGCATCCGTGGTGTGTTCTGCCAGTGTGATCGTCATGCGCGGCTGCCGGACCGCTCAGCGCGCAGGCTGCGTTGTCACTAATGATCGCTACGAAGTGGCCAGCTGCGGCTGGTTTCGAGGATGCGGGCGGGTTGTTGGTGTGCTGCCACGAGTCGCTCGAATGCGGCACGCAACTCGTCATCGCTGCCGCAGCGATTGATGAGATAGCCTTCCCGATCCGCCGGTGGCAATTCCGCGGCCGAGAGAAAAATGTCACGCACGACGTTGGGATCGACTGGCATGGCAGGCGGCTGCGTGGTTTTTCACTCACCCCTACAGGGCGTAAAGGGAGCCCAAAGAGTCTCAAGAGTTTTCGGAACGGTCGGCAAGAGCGGCCGTCAGAGTCGGCGGGCATACGTGCAGGTCCTGAATGCGGTCGCCCGAGACATACCCAGAGATCCGGCATGCTCGACCGAAAGCCCGCCGAAGACGCTGAACTAGGCGAATTCATGCCGCGCCCTGACCGATAGTCTCAAACGCGGTGAGGGCGGCATCGAGGTCGAGCCACGAATCCGAGTCCACGGGCGACGCCGGCAATGGGTGGACTTCGACAGGAGAATGGCCCAGATCGCCGCCCCGTTTCCTCGCCTGTTTGCGCCGCAGAGTAGACCAGGATCCGGCGCATGCCTCGGCGGTGGCGGCGAAGAAATGCCCTCGATTGGCGAACATCTGGTCGCCAACGGGACCAACGAGTCGCACATACGCCTCATGAACGAGGGCGGTGGCGCCCAGTGTGTGGCCCGGAGACTCGATCGCCATGTGTCCGGCTGCAAGCCGGCGCGGAGCTCGTCATAAACCAGCGGCAGCAAGTGCGACGCATTTGGGGGTCTCCTTGATTCGATGGCGCTCAAGATGCAGGTGACCTCGTTCATATACACATGATAACCGAGCCTCGTCGTGATAAAAGGAGGGCGTCATCGTGCGAGTTAACACACCCGTGTCCCATCGGGTTCGTTGTCCAAACCACGTTGACCACGTTCACGAATTATGACAAAACTCCCACAGCCAGTTACGGCCGATCCAAAGTGTGTCGGCCGAGCGGCATGTCGCACCGACGTCTTTTCGAGCATCGTCGACCTCTCAGGATGAGGAGTCGTTCATGGGGGCAGAGAAGCCGCAGTCAGAGACTTTGCGCTCTGCGGCTCATTCCCCATCGCTGGACCCGCGTTGATGATCCGGCGAATGTCTCCGTCGTAGCCGCCCACGAAACAATCATCGCCGGCGGCGGCCCGGCGGGCCTCACCGCCGCGTACGAGCTCTCGAAACACGGAAAATCGTGCGTCGTCCTCGAGTCAGATCCACGCATGGTTGGTGGTATTAGCCGAACGGATCACTACAAAGGGTATCGCTTCGATATCGGCGGGCACCGGTTCTTCTCGAAGAGCGACGAAGTTAACAAGCTCTGGCGCGAGGTTCTCGGCGAGGAGCTGCTCACGCGCACGAGATTGAGCCGCATCTACTATGACCGCAAGTTCTTTCATTATCCGCTCAAGCCGGCCGATGCGCTCATGAAACTGGGGTTTGTGCGGATCGTGCCGGATCATTCTGAGCTATCTGAGAGCGAAGATCGCCCCGATCAAGCCCGAGCGTAGCGTGGAAGACTGGGTGGTGAATCGGTTCGGGCGCGAGCTCTTCGAGACGTTCTTCAAGTCGTACACCGAGAAGGTGTGGGGCATGTCCACCCGCACGATCACGGCCGACTGGGCCGCGCAGCGAATCAAGGACTTGAGCCTGGTCAAGGCGGTCTCCTCGGCATTGTTCGGACGCTTTCGCCAGCGCGGCAAGGTGATCAAGACGCTGATCGAAGAGTTCTGCTACCCGCGGCTGGGGCCCGGCCAGATGTGGGAAGTGACTCGCGACCGGATTCGAGAGCAGGGGGGGGTTGTCCACCTCGATCGCCGCGTGGTGCGGGTCGAGCACGACGGGTCGAAGGTCACCGGCGTTCCTGGCTCGCGACAGCGAAGGCAAGCTCACACGCTATGCGGGCGAGCACTTCCTCTCCACGCTTCCTATCCGTGATTTGATTCGAGCCATGAACCCGCCTGCACCGCCGAGCATGTGATCCACGCCGCCGAATCACTCAAGTACCGCGACTTCCTCACGGTCGTCCTGATCGTCGACCGGCCACAGACGTTTCCCGACAACTGGATTTACATCCATGAGCCCTCCGTCAAGCTGGGCCGGATCCAGAACTTCAAGAACTGGTCACCGGACCTGGTCCCCGACCCGCAGAAGTCCAGCCTGGGCCTCGAGTACTTCTGCTTCGAGGGGGACGAGCTCTGGACCAGCTCGGACGATGACCTGATTGCGCTTGGAAAGCGAGAAGTGGACGCGATCGGGCTGGTTCAAGCCAAGGACGTTTCCGATGGGTGCGTGGTGCGCATGCCCAAGGCATATCCGGTCTACGACGAGGAGTACCTGGGCCACCTCGCGACGATTCGCGGCTGGCTGGCCTCGCTTCCGAATCTCGAGCTGGCCGGGCGGAATGGCATGCATAAATATAATAATCAAGATCATTCGATGATGACGGCCCTGCTGGCCGCCCGTAACATCCTGGGAATGGGCAAATTCGACACCTGGAAGGTCAACACCGACGCCGAGTATCACGAGGCGGATAGTCCCGAGGGTTGTCAGAAGGCGGGGCGGGCGGTCCCAGAGCGGATCGGTGTAGCTTGAGGGGTGCGACGCGCTATACGGAAATCCCTTCGCGGAGCGAAGGGCGACAATGTTTCGGGCAAGCTCGTTCCAGGTGCCCTGACCGATGAAACGAAACAAGAGCGGACGACGGCGATCGCTCGGGTTTCCCGTGCTCTCGAAGATGCTCGACCCGCGAGTCTTGCCCAGCGGGTCTGTCTGTTTCCTCCCTGCTGGCGAATCCGATCGGTTATCGGGCGGTCGCCCCCAATCGCCCGGTCATGCCCTTTTCGACTCCGCCCAAGAAGGCGACGTATATCGACCCCACCGTTTCGATCGAGAACGGCAACTCCGTCATCATCGGCTACCAGAGTTTCATCGGGCCATACGCCAATCTGAACGGCGGCGGCGGGGCGATCAAGATCGGCAACAGCTCGAGCGTGCTCGATAACGCGATCATCCGCGCCAACCCCGGTTTAGCCGGCAAGCAGCCCGAGATCCTGATCGGCAACGAGGTCGTGATCGGTTTCAACGCCAAGGTCTACGGGCCCAGCGTGATCGGGGCATACGGATCTGCAGACCAGCCGACGTCGATCGGCCCGGGGGCGTTCATCGATGGTGCTACCATCGAGCCGGGCGCCATCGTCGCGCGCGGGCGCGGGTCGGGCCCGGCGTGACCGTTCCATCCGGCTATATGGTTCTTCCCGGCGTGAATGTGACCAGCAACGAAGAAGCTTCCAACCCCAAGCTGGGCCTGGTGGCCAAAGTGACCTCGAGCGAGATCGCGACGATCAAGTCGACCATCTCAGATAATCTTGCGCTCGCAAATGGATATGTCTCGCTGTACGAAGGCAACTCGGCGACCGGTGCCAGCCAGGGGGTCAGCACGGCGATCAGTGGTGTGTACAACGGCAATCTCTCGACGATCCGGGGCGCAACCTGCAGCCTGGCCCGACAACCGCCTCGTTTGAGCCGGCCAAGACCGGTCCGCAGTTCCTTACGCCGAACCGGGGATTGGTCGGCGTGGTGCTTCCGAACTTCTCGTCACGACTCTCGGGCGGCGTCAAGATCAGCATGAGGGCCTGGCAAGCGGCACTGCACATGGGGAGAGCCAACGCGTATCGCGGCGATCAAGGCCAGCCGATCGCAATCGGCTCGATTGCCCAAACCGGCCGCGCACGTGTCGATCAACTCGCCGGTAAGCGGCACACTCACGATTGGCGAAGACCTCCGAACCGGCTCGAACGTGGTGATCTTGAGCGGGAACAAGGTGAATGCCGAGATCGGTGACAACGTCACGATCGATTCGGACGCGGTGGTCATGCAGACCTCGATCGGATCAGACTCGACGGTGGGCAAGGGAGCGGTCCTCGAGAATTCGACATTTCCCGCCCACACCGTGATTGCACCCAATGCGATTTATGTGAACAGCAAACTCATGGGGTATGTGCAGTGGTGAGCGACATGGCCTGGTGTTGGTGAAACGGCTGGAGACCCGACCTTGCATCGGGGTCGCCACGTCTGATCGGACTGATCCGACCGATCGGTCAGATCCGACGCGGTAACTGCGCGAGCCAGGTGCCCGCATCTGCAGGCGCCTCAGAGCGATCCGACCGATCGGTCAGATCCGACGCGGTAACCCCGCGAGCCAGGTGCCCGCATCTGCAGGCGCCTCAGAAAAACAATTGAAACCTCAGCCAGTAGATATCGGCGGTCGAGGCAAACTTGTCGGGGCCCATCGTGACCAGGTTGCCGAACCCGGCATGCTGCCAGTCGAGCATGATCTTGACGTAAAAGTTCAGGTACCAGTTGAGCCCCATGTCGGTCGCCCAGACGTGATTGGTATAAATCGACGGATCAGCGAAGCCCGCCGTGAAGATGTTCTGGCCCAGACTCATCGTGCTGTAGCGGGCTTGAAGCTCGACGGCGCCGGGGCGGAACTCCCCGCCTCTGAACCAGTCGAAGTTGAAGTCACGCCGCGGCTGCAGCACACTGACTCGGCGCGTCAGCTCTTCACCCGTCAGCAGGTAAGAAGCCTGGACGAACCAGCCGTTGTAATTGACGGGTGTGGAGTACTTGCTGCCCGAGAAGCCGTATCCCGCCCGCCCTCCGCCGTATTCCGCCATCACGAATAGACTTTTGTAGAACCAAACGGCATGAGCACCCCATTGCACTCGCTCGCCTTCTTCGATGACGTTCTTGTTCAGACCGAGAAATGTCGGCGACACTTGCTGGGCGCCCGTGCCACCGGTCTGGTCGTTGGCTGTCTCGAAATACGTGGGCTGTGTGGGGGTGTTGCTTTCGTAGCCGGCATCCCATGAACCGCCCAGATTCAGGTAGCGCAGGGCAGGAAACATCGTCGTGGTGAGGAACGGCCGGGTTGTGATGGTTCCGATCCAATCCTTCGAGCTGTCGAAACCCCCGAACGAATTGCGCGGACCGTTATAGATGCCGGTAGCGTAGCTCATCCGATCGTCGAAGAGATTGCCGAGAAACAGCATGCCGATCTGGCGATTGAGTCCCATGTTGTTGGCATAGATCGACCGCTCGGGAGCAACCAGGTCGCCTTCAGCGATCGAAAAGTATTCGTAGAGATAAGGGGTCTTCATCCTGCCGACGCGAAGTCGTAGCTGGTCGGAGATTCGCAGCGAGATGAAGGCGTCGAGCAGGTCGAGCGACCCGTACCCGCGGTTGATCACGGTATAGTAGCCGACGTTTTTCGTGAGATTTCCGGTGAAATACCAGCGTTCCCTGGGAATGAAGAACTCGGATTGGAGGATGCCCTGGTTCTTGGTGGGGAAGCCGCGATAATCGACCTGCGTGAGGTTGTGGAACTGAAGCGAATACTCGTCGTCGTCGGTTTTGAACTCGAGCCCCTCGCCGAAACGGACGAAGGCCCTATGGACTGGCGGGCCCGAGTCGGGTTTGTACACCCAGATTTCGCCGTCGGCCCCGGTGAGCCCCGGACGGGACGGCTGCTGAGTCGGGCTGACGCGGCCGCCGGTCCCTTCCGCACCGACGCCGATGCGGTTCGCCCGGAAGCCGCCGAATTCGTTGTCCACCGCACCAGAGCTGCCGCTCGGGGCTTGAGTGCCCGCAGGCGGGCGTGCACCCCCGGGCGGGGCCTGGGCAGGTAACGGTTCCGGCAAGTCCGGTCCGCTGGGCTGGCCGCCGCGGCCGAGGCGCCCCTGGGCACCAACCCCACTCTGTTGCATCAAGGTGATCCGCTTGGGATCATCGCCAGGGTCGTCTTCCAGTCCCAGAGCTCCAGCGAGACCGGGCGATTGCAACACGTCGTCCGGCGCTGTCTCAGAAGGCTTGCTCTTCGGGTCCTTGTCGTCCGTCCGGCGCAACGAGTTCGACAGGTCCTGATATTGACGCAGTAGGCTGCTGTACTGCTCTTGAATTCGCCGGTTGCTCTCCTCCATCCGCAAGTAGGCTTCTTCCATGCGCCTGAGTCGCTCGTCAACGGAAACCTCGGTTGAGCTTGCTGGTTTGGGGCTTCCTCGCGGGGCGCTCGAGCGCGCGACCTTGGGTGTTTCGGCTGCGGTTGCTCGAGCGCCATCGACCGCAGCAGCCGTCGGTCTCGCCGCGGGTTTGGCCGTTTCTGGCACCGGCGCGTTCGCCGGTTGTTTGGGCTCGGCGTTCTTCTCGCGCGAGACGTCTGAAGCAGGCTTCGCAGGGGGCTGGGTCTCTGCCGGGGCAGGGGGAGTTTGCGCGAAGCCGATGGCTGTCGAGCTGCCTGCAAGAACAGTGAGAATGACGAGCCGAGCAGCGACCCTGAGAGCCGTCCCTCGTCCCAGTTTCATCCCGCTACCTTTCCGTAACAGCCCCGCTCGGCCGGCGCCTCAGATCCACGAAGGGAGGCGAGGTCGGTTTGTCTGGCGGGTGCCCCGCGCGCGTGCCACCCCATGATCTCTCATCGAAGATCGGGACAAGCAGACTTTAGCGAGAGTGCCGATTTGAATGGCCCACCTGCACTCACGCACGCAATCAGCTCTAGGTGGGGGGATCCAGGCAACGTTGACCAATTGCCCGGGCGCGCGTGGTTGTGGGTCAAAACTTCTTGAGCGCCGTAGCCTCGTCGGGAAAGATCTCGAAGATCTTGTCGAAATTGCTCACCCGAAACGCGTCCATGATCACCGGGCGAAGGCAGCAGAGTCGGATCTTGCCTTTGACTTTCTGGATCTCCCGGTGCAGCTTCACCAGGTGTGCGAGCATCGCACTGGAGACAAATCGCGCGTTGGTCATATTGAGAACGAGCTTCGTGTATTTCTTGGAGTCGACCAGATCCAGAAGCTCGTTGCCGACGTCGCGAACCTTGTCGCCGTCGAACATGGAAACGGTTTCGAGGAAAGTGACGACAGCGGCGCCGTCGACGTTCTTGTAGGTAATATACTGATACTCTGCGATAGCCATTCCCGAAGCTCCTCCCTACCCATGTTCATCACCGAGATATCCATGATACCGAAATGCCGGCTCATTTTCGCCCCTCTGGTGGGGATTGGACCTTCATTCAACTTCATTGACGTATTTGCGAGATGCATCTAACATCAGAAGTAGCTGGATTATTCGATTGCAATACGGCCTTCGCCGTTGCGCCGGACAGGCATTTTTCAGGAACGCGTGCACGGTTGCTTGAAATGAGGATGACAAAATGTCGCTGCAACAAATGACGTCGGACCAGAACGTCAAACCGGTGCCGCAGGCCGAGTTGGGGAGCAAGGTAAACCGCGTGCATACGGGCTCCAAGTCCAGGTGGGGCTGGGTCGTCCTGCTGGTCGTGGGGCTTTTGGCCGCCGGAAGCGGTGGCGCATTCCTGCTGGCCTCGGGCAAGGGGCAGGAGGGCAAGCACCTGGCGGCAAAACAGAACGCCGAAGGCGGCTCCGAATCGACGGGGAAAGAGCCCAGGGTGCAGGTGGTCACTCCCGAGCGCGGTGGCATGGAACGCACCACCAATCAGCCGGGGACGGTTCGCGCGTTTGAGTACGCCGAGCTGTTCGCTAAGGTTTCCGGGTTCGTGAAGACGCTCAACGTCGACCGCGGCAGCCGGGTGAAAAAGGGCGATTTGCTGGCGGAGATCTATGATCCGGAGCGGGACGTCGCCGTCGAGCAAGCCGAGGCGGCGCTCGAGCACGCCCATGCCGAGGTCGCGCAGGCGCAGTCGAACATCCTCACGGCGCAGGCTTCCGTGCTGGCCGCGAAGGCACAACAAAACGAGGCCAAGGCCGTTCTCAAACAACGGACCGCCGAGCGCGACTACCGCAAGAAACAGTACATACGATTCACCGAGCTCGTCAAGAAGGGCGACATCGAGGAGCGCGTGGCCGACGAACAGCACGATAATTACCTTTCGGCCGAGGGAGCCGTTGATTCCGCTCAGGCCGGAATCGAGACCGCCGCGGCCGGGTTCGCCGAGGCCAGCGCCGCGGTCGAAAAGGCCAGGGCCGACCTCAAGGCCGCGGAAGCCAAGGTCAAGGTGAGCGAGGCCAACCTCGATATGTCCAAGGTCTTCGTCCAGTACACCAAAGTCCTTGCACCGTATGACGGTGTGGTCACGTCTCGCGGTGATTCGGTGCACCCGGGCAGCTTCATCCGCTCGGCGTCCGAGGGGATGAGCGTCCCGATGCTCACCGTCGCCCGCGACGACAAGATGCGCACCATCGTGCTGGTGCCTGACCGTGACGTGCCCTATTGTGAGGTCGGCGATCGGGCAACCGTGCAGCTCGATGCCCTGGCCGGACGGATATTCAACGGCAAGGTCAGCCGGATCGCCGAATCGGAAGACCTCAAGGACCGCACCATGCGCGTCGAAATCGACATCGAGAATCCCGATCGTGCCTTGCGAGACGGCATGTTCGGCCGCGCCGAGATTCTGCTCGAGAAGCTGATCAAGAACCTGTCGATTCCCTCTTCATGCCTCGTGCAGCGCAATGGAAAGGGCGACGGGGCTGTCTTCGTCGTCAAGGACGGCGAGCTGCACCGCGTCCCGATCCGCGTGGGGCTCGATGACGGCTTGCGCGTCGAGGTCACTTCTGGACTGACCGAAACGGATCAAGTCATCCTGCGCCCCGATGCCTCGGACCCTGAGGGCACAAAAGTTCAGGTCGAGGTGGTGAAAAGCCCCTCCCTGATTGGTAAAGAATGACGACCGCACCCATGACATCGAGACACGCGGTCCATTCAGCCGATCATAGAACGAGGCGGGCAGTTACCCGCGGGCCGATGATTGCGCGCACGGAGGCGTTGGGATGGCTCGAAGACCGGGACGCGGCATTGACGTTCGCGTGGAGCCGCTTGAGCCCCGGCTGCAGTTAAGCGCGACGGTTCCGGCAAACTCGATCGGCACGAGCGACGGAACTGTGCTCGAGCCAGGCGGCGTCGGCGCCTCGAGTGTGACCGTCGCCGCCAGGAACCTCACCGCCGGGAAACCATCGACGCTCTTCGGCGTTTTTGTCGCGCCGGGACCCGGCAGCGCTCTGGCCCCGCGGATCGTGGGGGTGAAGGAGAGCGACGGGCGCTCGCTCTCGATCAAGCAGGGGCGTCCATTCGTGGCCGGCCGCGGCGATGGGCAGGCTGCAGCATTTGTGAAGGTGAACGAGGCGGGCCCACTGACGGTGCTCGTCAGTGGCTCACGCCATTCCACCGGTACCTACACCGTCGATGTCACCCTGGCCGGGGATGTCAACGGTGACGGAACAGTCAATCTGGCCGACCTGGCTCCCTTCGCCCAAGCTTATCTTTCAAGCACCGGCAGCAAGGACTACAACGCCGCGGCCGATTTCAATCAGGACGGCATCGTGAACCAGATCGACGCCAAGGCGCTTGAACAGAACATGCCTCCGTACAAGAAGCACCCGCTCAACCTGGTAATGAATCTCAGCCCCGCCGATCAGGCTCATTACAAGACGCCCCAGAACTCCGGGGGCGCGGCGTTCGACAAGGATGTCACGATCGTGGGCCGCACACTGCCGGGGAGCATCGTGATTCAGGACGGCACGAAGGGCTACTACAAGTGGGACGGGCCGGCCTACGCCACCAATGCCCAGGGCTACTTCACAGCGAAGGAGAAGCTCACGCAGGGCATCAACACATTCGACTTCCTGATCATCGCACCGTCGGGGCAGCAGCTCATTCGTTCGTTTCCGATCTTCTGGCTGCCATTCGCGGCGCCGGGCTCGAAGCTGAAGTAAAGAGGTCTATCTGGGCTGGCAACACACCGGCTTCGGGAACGTGGACTCGCATGCGCCGGACCGGTACCAATCCGCCGCGAGCAGGACTGCGGTTCCAGGTTTACTTCTGAGGTTTGTCCGTGGAGGCGTCCTGTCTTCTGACCTGTCCACCCAGCGCTTCGCCCAGCGAAAGATGGGTACGGCGGCAGATCGTCCCTTGCCGGGTCGAGTGCGTGCTTGAGAATCCGCACAGCCTGGGCGGGCTCACCCCATTCCAGTTACAGGTCGCCCAGGAGTTTCTGGAAGCTGGCGTTCTCGGGGTCGAGCTCGACGGTCTGCTTGAGCCAGGGCGTTGGGCCCGCTTTAGTCGACCTGAGTGAGGGCCTTGAGCACCGCGAGGAGTCGTTTTCTTTCGAGCGAGATCAGCAACAAGTTACAAATGAGCAGGACGAGGGCCTGGGTCGTCGCGCCGCGCTGGACAGAGTAGCAGATGTCGACCAGAACGACATTGCTGATGACCGGCAGGTAAAGCAGCATGCCCAGCGCGGTGGTCCGTCTCGTCAAGAGCAGGGCAGCGGGTAGGATCTCGGCGCAGCCGATGCAGATCTGGTAGGGGCGGCTGTAGGCGAAGAAGGCCCACACGAGCCCCATGCCGCCGAGTTGGCGGATCGGCCGGTCGAGCTGCTTGTAGCCCCAGGTGAACTGGAGGTCCAGGAGCTTCGACAATCCGTAGGCGAGGAAACAAAAAGCGAGGTAATACCTCAAGAGGTGGTAGAGGAGCCGTCGCATTTTTTGCATGACGAATCCATGGTTCAAGGCGGCTCAGTCCCCTATGGGGCCAACTGCTGGGTCCACGGGCACCTGAGGTGTTTCCAGCGGAGGAGGTGATCCCAGTGCGACCCAGAGTGAGAACTGCGCCTGGTCGTAGTGCACGAGCGCACGAATGAGATTCACTCGCGCCTGCGCGAGCAATGTCAAGCTGTTGAGGACTTCGATGGGGCCGCCCAGGCCTTGCCGGGCGCGCTCGAGGTCTTGCTTGAATCCGAGCTCGGCTGATGCGAGCTCTTGCCTGGCGACGCCGATCTGGTTGCGCGCGGCCTGGGCGTCGGCGAGCGAGGCGGCGACCTGGCCGCGGGCGAGGTTGATCGTGCGGGATTGTTCGGCGGTCATCTCGCCGATCTGGGCGCGGCGTCCTTTATCAGCGAGAGGTTGCCTGCGCCCATGTTGAGGAAGGTCCAGTAAAGGCGGAGGTCGAAGTCGGTCCGGCCGGCGAAGTTGCCGACAAGCGGGGGAACCAGGTTGCTGCCGCCGCCGAAGGCGCCGCCGCTGAAACCGAGCCACAAGGTGGGCAGAAGCGGCCTGCCGACTTCCTGTTTGAAGTGGGCCTCGGCCTCGCCGATGGCGGCGGATCTGGCGGCGATGTCGGGTCGCTGCCGCAGCGCGACTTGCAGCAGCTCACGCTGCGAGGTTCCCAGATCGATGAGATTCAGCGGCATGAGCGGGCCGCCGGCTGCCTCGAGCCGGGCCGAGGGGTCAAGGTTTAACCGATTGGCCAGTCTGGCGGCGGCGACGGCCAGCTCTTCCTCGGCCTTGAGCACGTCGGCTCGCCGCCGTTTCCACTGGGAAAAGGCCCGGTTGGCGTCCGAGTCGCGGCCCTGTCCTACTTCAGCAAAGTGTCTGGTGATGTCGACGACGTCGTGCACTTGCCGTTCGGAAAGTCGCTGGGCCTCGACGAGCGATTGGCTGCCGAGCAGCTCGATGTACAGATTGGCGACGTCAAGCAAGATTTCGTTGGCGGTCGCTTGTGCATGGAATCTCGAGCCGATGACCCGCTGGGTTGCGGCGAGCGGCTCGAACCACGCATCGGTGAGTTGGGTGAAGATATTCACACCGGGCAGCTCGGGGGCTCCCGCGGTGACCGGCATCACTCCGGAGCCGACGTAGAGCGATTGCTGCGAGAGCGAGATGATCTTGCCCGATGACCGCTCTAGAAAGCCCTGATGTCCGTGGTAACTGACCCCTGAGTTCAGGGAAGGAACCAGCAGCACCCGCGCGGCGAGCTGATTGGCGAGGGCTTCCAGGACGAGGGTCCGTGCCGCGCCGATCGTCGGGTTGGCCGCGTCTGCCAGGCGCAGGGCTGTGGCCAGGTCGATCGGATGCTCCTCGAATGGCAGTGGGATCGAAAAAGGAGCGGGCACGGTCGACTGATCATCCTTGGCGATGAATGCTTGTCGCGGTCCGGCCACATCACCCTTAACGGGTGATCCGGCGGGGCCAGCGTCCTGTTCTGCCCGAGTGGCCGCGGCGGCCGGGGAATATTGAGCGGGTGCGGCTGCGCCGGGAGCGTCATGAGCTCGCGAGGCGACGGTCAAGCCGGCGGGCTCGACTCCGGGGTCAAGATCGCTTCTGGCCATCACGTCGCGGCGCGGAGTCTCGCGGTATGCCGGTCGTTGCTTGGTGGCCGCCAAGCGAGTCGCACAACCGGAAGTCAAGGCGCGTAGCAATCATGACCAGGAGGAACACCTGGATTGCGCGGCGACGTTGGCGACTGTCTGGTGCGACGAGTTTCTGAGAGCTCATGCACATTTCCTCTCCCGTGCCAAGGAACGGCCTGAGCTTACCGTATGGCGGCGGGGAATGTTGCGCCGTCGCGGGGGGGAGGGATCGTTCGTCGCGTCTGGGGGCCTTCGCGGGCTCGGGCCGGCGCCGGCGCTTCCGGCATGGCGCACGGCGGGATATTGCGGGGAGAGACACCTTCGACGGGGACGGGATGGGCCAGGGAGTCGGCTGGCGGCTGGCCGAGTGCCACGTACATCGCGAACTGGGCGCGGTTGTAGTCGACGATTGCGTCGACGTATTCGACGCGGGCACTGGCGAGCAGGTCAAAGCTGTTCAATAGCTCGATCGGCAGTACGTCCCTGGGCCGGTCGGCGGCCAAGCCACGAGTGCGTTCCAGATCCTGGTGGAAGGCGAGGTAGCCGGAGCGGACGGCTTCTTCGTAGACGCCGATCTGTGCGTAGCGAGCGTGCGCACGCGCGTAGGCTTCGGCGACGTCGGCCCGCACGCGATTCAAGATTTCGACTTGCTGGAATTGGGCGACTCTGAGCTGGGCGCCTGCCATGCGAATCAAGGCGATGTTACCGACGCCCAGGTTTTGCACGGTCCAGTACATGATGGCGTCCAGGTCGGTGCGGCCGCCCAATCCGCTGAAGATCGGTCGGACGAGGTTGCTGCCGCCGCCGAAGGCACCGCCGCTGAAGCCGACGATTGTGGTGGGCGAGAACGGCAGGACCTTGGCTCCATCGAGGTTCAAGAAGGCGGCCTCGATGGCGGCCCGCTGGGCGGCCAGCTCGGGCCGATTCAACATGGCCGTTGCGATCAGCTCGCTCACGGGAATGGGGTCGGGGACAAGAGGCTGGGGTACCACGACGGCGTCGGTGGGATGGAGGCGAAGGGAGGGGTCGAGATTGAGCAGCCGGCAGAGATTGGCCGAGGCGACGAGGATGTCGGCCTCGGCGGCCTGGATGTCGGCCTCGCGCCGGGCAAGCTGAGTTGCGGCTCGATTGGCGTCGGCGGCGCGGCCCAGTCCGCTCTTGCTGAAGTCGGCTGTGAGCTGCACGATGATTTTCGCCTCGTCCCGAGCCTGCGTTTGCGTGGCTCGCTTGCCCTCGGCGCGAAGGAGCTCGCTGTAGGCCTCGGTGACGCGGAGGAACATCTGGTTGCGGATTGCGATGGACTCGAACTCGCGCTGGCGCACCGTCTGCCGGCTGGCCAGGAAGGTGAACAAGCCGGCACCCACGTTGATGTTCTCATAGACTCCGGGAATGCTGACTGTGCCCGCGGCGACCGCGCTTGAGCCGGCGCCCACGTAGAACGCCGATCGATTGACACTCAGGACATTGCCGCTGGACTGCTGCAGGTTGCCGGTGTGCGAGTCGTAATTCAGACCCGGGTTGATCGAGGGGAGAAAATAGGCCGCCGCGAGCTGTCGCATGGCTGCGGCCTCGAGAATGCGCAGTGCGCACGACGTTGAATTGGGGGTTCTGCACATTGGCGAGCTGGAGGGCGGTGGCGAGGTCGATCGGCTGGGACTCGACCGCAAGAATCGTGGGGGGCGTGACCGGCGGCGCGGCGACGGCATTCGCGGGAGTGCGTGCCTCTGCCGCGTTCGGCAGGGCCTCCACGGCGGGCCGCTGCGCGGGATCCGGCCGGGGAGCGTCGGGTTGCTGCGCCATCGCCGCTGACGGGGCGAGCCAGAGGCACATGGCGACGATCGAGCTCGCTTTCCGCGGGAACTGCCTGATCCGATTCACCGCGGCCTCCTGGTTTTGGCACGCCAGAGCGTACGGCGAGCGGCACACGGAGTGTGCCTGGTACGCAGTCACGCCGGCCTCCCGGTCTCGGCGCCTCGGGACGCAGAGCGCGCAATCTGCCGGCTCCATCGGTCTTAATCGTCATTCCGATCGTGCGGGCTTAACGGTATGTTTCGATGATGCGGGGCGGGATCGGTGCCGAAATCTGCAGACTCCTCGCCGAACGCCACCTCAGGCGAGCCGGTCCCCACACTAACCCGACGCGCCAGCGAGGGTTCCGGCGATCGACATTCGGCACGCGCTTTCCGGCCCCCGCGCGTGCGGGGCTGGCGACGAGGCGGAGTTGACACGCGAAACCCATGCGTTACCATAAAGTTAGTGGATTTCTCGCCTTCCGGTGACCGGGCTGGCATCTATCGAATCATGGCTTCCCGACTGCTGCGAACATGGTTCCTGGTCTTGCTCGGCGTATCCCTGGGTTCGCCTCCACTTCGTACCCTCCAGCCGGCGGCTGAGCGGACTGTCTTTGCACGAAGCACTCCGGCGTTTCACAGCAAGCCATCGCGGGCGCGAACGGTTCACCCTCGACTGGCGACGCCGCCCTCGGGGCGCACGAAATCTTGCGATGCAGCCTCGGACGGCACCGAGCGCACAGCCAGCTCTGACGGCCTCTGGCGGCCGGCCGGCTTGACGACTCACCCGGCTCACGGCCACGCTGGCAGTGACCCACTCTGTCATCCGCTTCGCTGTTAAGGCACGTAGCTCGCCGGCAAACCGTTTCGGCCGTGCGCGACCCCACGGGTGCCGCGATACGCGTGCAGCCTGGCCTATGCGTCGATGATGTATTGCTCCGCGATTTGCGCGATGAGGGGAGGGTGTGGGTTCTGACCCTCCCCAGGCCTGTGATGTTCCGCCCTGCCTGATATCTGTTCCCCCTGCCGGTGAGTAAGCCTCCGCCTGAAGCTACCCAGAACAAGGAAAAGAGCACATGAATGGCTTGATTCGCGCATCGCTCGGCAATCCGTATGCCGTCACGGTCATGTCGCTGACCTTGATCATCCTGGGCACGCTTTCCCTTACGATGATCCCTATCGACATCCTGCCGGTGTTCAAGAGTCCCGCCGTGCAGACGCTGACGTTCTACGGCGGCATGTCGGCGGAGAGCATCGCCAACGACATCAGCAACCGCATGGAGCGCTGGACCGGCCAGGCCAACGGGACCTTGCGGCAGGAGTCGCGATCGATCATCGGTGCCAGCATCGTGCGCAACTACTTTCAGGGAGACGTCGATCCCAACGGGGCGCTCACCCAGGTGAACTCGCTGGCCCTGGGCGTGATTCCCAACCTGCCGCCGGGGACGCTGCCCCCGGTCGTGCTTCCATTCGACCCGACCGCCATGACGCCGGTTTGCATCGTGGCGGTCGACAGCGACAACCCCGAGAACAACGAGTCGGTGCTCTACGACGTCGGTCGCTATGAAGTTCGCAATATGATCATGGGAATTCCGGGTGCGGTGGCGCCGGTGGTTTACGGCGGCAAGATCCGGGCCGTGATGGCCTATCTCGACCGTGAGCAGATTCAGTCGCGGGGGCTTTCGCCGCTCGACATCATGAACAAGCTGGACGCGGCCAACGTGTTCCTGCCCAGCGGCGACGCCAAGATCGGCGACCTCGACTACGTGCTCGACTCCAATTCCATGTATCAAAATATCAGAGACATGGGGGATATTCCGCTCCGCTACGAGAACGGCCGGGCATTGTACCTGCGCGACGTCGCGACACCCAGAGATGCAAACTACATTCAGACAAACGTGGTGCGGGTCGACGGCAAGCGCGAGGTTTACATCCCCGTCTACCGCCAGCTTGGTGCCAGCACGCTGAATGTCGTCAATACCCTCAAGGACTCACTGCATAAGTTCGAAGAAAGGGTGTCCAGGCCGGGAATCACCTTGAAGCCGGTGATGGATCAGTCGGTTTACGTGAAGAGCTCGATCGAGGCACTCGTCCAGGAGGGGGTGCTGGGCGCGATCCTTTGCTCGCTCGTGATCCTCCTGTTCCTGGGTGAGCTGCGGATGACGGCGATTGCGATCATGACCCTGCCGATCTCGGTCATGGCATGTTCGCGCTGCCCTGTATTTTGCGGGCCAGACGATCAACGTGATGACTCTGGCCGGCATGACGCTGGCGATCGGTCCGATGATCGACAGCGCCATCATCTGCCTGGAGAACACGCACCGGCACCTGGGAATGGGCGCGACGACGCACGAGGCGGCCTTCCTGGGGGCGAGCGAGGTTGCGATGCCCGAGCTGGTCTCGACGCTTTGCACGTTCCTGGTGCTTTCACCGCTGGTGCTCACGCCCGGGCTGGGGCAATTCCTGTTCAAGCCGATGGCGATGGCCGTGGCGTTCTCGATGATCGCCGCCTACATCCTGTCGCGGACTCTGGTTCCGGCCTGCAGCGCCTACTGGCTCAAGTCGCACGGGCCAGGGCATGGCCACTCAGCCGGCGGCCACGGTGCCGAGCAGCACGGCGGAGGTGCTCTCGAAGCCCACGTCGCGCCGGCTGAGCAGTCGCAAACCTTCCAGATCAACGGAAATGGGAACGGCCACGGCAGCGCGGGCGACTTGCCGCACAAGAAGTCGTCGATCGGGCGAGCGTTTGCCCGCTGGGAGCGGACGATCGAGACTGGCATCGGCTACTACGTCAAAGGGCTCGACGGCGTGCTCAAGCGTCCGTTCCTCACGATCGGAGTGGCGTTCGGCCTGCTGGGCGCGACGCTGGCCGTGATGTGGCCGATCATGCGCCGCGATTTCTTCCCCGAGGTCGACGCCGGGGCGTTCGAGATGTACGTCCGCGCCGAGAGCGGCACGCGCATCGAGAAGACCGAGGAGCGAATCAAGGCGGTCGAGGATTTCGTGAGGAAGACCATCGAGAAGGAGGACCTCAAGCTGATTCTCTCGGAGATCGGCGTGACCTCGGACTGGTCGGCGGCCTACACGCTCAACGCGGGCCCGATGGATGCCGTCGTCAAGATTCAGCTTTCGGAGGAACGCTCAAAAACGGCCCAGGAGTATGTGCATATTCTGCGCACGGCGTTTGCACGCGACTCCCATTTCAGCGACCTTGAGTTTGCGTTCGATGCCGGCGGCATGGTTCGCTCGGCCATGAACGAGGGCCGGTCGACGCCGATTTCGATTCGCGTGACCGGAAAGGACCAGCATATCGCCGACAAGATCGCCCAGGCGATCAAGGCTGAGGTAAAGAACATTGATGGCGTCGTCGACGCGCGGGTGATCCAGCGCCAGAATTATCCGGAATACTTGATCAACGTCGACCGGGCCAAGGCGGCCGAGCTCGGGCTCTCTCAAGAGCGGATCATGAAATCGGTCGTGGCTGCGTTCAACTCGAGCATCCAGTTCAACAAGCACAACTTCTGGATCGACCCCAAGAACAAGAACCAGTACTTCGTCGGGGTGCAGTACTACGAAGAAGACATCCAGAGCATCAACACATTGCTCGACATCCCGATCACAACCGAGCGGCCGGACAAGCCGACCGAGACGGTGAATCTGCGGACAATTGTCTCGCTCGACAAGGTGAGCGTGGCGACCGAGGTGACCCACTACAACATCCAGCCCACGATCGAGGTCACGCTGGGTGTATTTGGCCGCGACCTCGGTCACGTTTCGGACGATGTCTCCCAGGTTCTGGGCAAGTTCGGCATTCTGGAATCGCCGGGGAAGTGGTCGCCCTATGATCCGAACAACACCAAAGAAAAGGTGCGTCTGCCCGGCTCGACGATCCAGTTGAGCGGCGAATACTTGCGGATGAAGGAGACGTTCAACAGCCTCTTCGGAGGGCTCGGACTGGCCGCGCTTTTGATTTACTTCTTGATGGTCGGCCTCGACAAGTCGTTCGTGGTTCCCCTCTCGGTGATCTCGATCGTGCCGCTCTGCTTGGTCGGCATTCTGCCGGCCTTGTATTTCAGCGGCTCGGCGGTGAATGTGCAGTCGCTCCTGGGCTTCATCTTCATTGTCGGGATCAAAGTGGCCAACTCGGTCTTGATGACCGATTATGCGCAGGAGCTGCGGCGGCACGAGGGGCTGACGCCGTTTGAGGCCATCCGCAAGGCGGCGTCACTGCGGGTGCGGCCGATCACGATGACGGCACTCGCGGCGTTCTTTGCGTTGATTCCCGGCGCACTGGCGATCGAGCGCGGCAGCGAAGCGAATGCTCCGCTGGCCCGCGCAATTCTGGGGGGACTCCTGGCCGGCGAGCCGGCGACGCTGTTCGTGTTGCCGGTGATGTACACGCTTCTGGTCAGGGATTCGCCCAAGCAGAAGGCCGAGCGCGAAGCGCGGCAGCAGGCGGCGCAAGCGGCCGCGGCTGAACCGACGCCGGGCAACGGCTGGAACGAAAACGAAGAAGGCAACGGCGGCGAGCCGACGCACTGAGCTCGCCAGCCGCTTTAACGGAAATCTCTGCGCCACCAGCGGTCGCGCGATGTGGACCGATCGCCAATTCTTCAGCCGATGACCCGGTTTGGGCACGCGAATCTGTGCCCTGCCGGGACAACGAGGAACGCGCTCGGAGCGACGGCAGCTTCATCGATCGGGGTCGCCTGTCGATGAAATCTCAGTTAAGCACTGTAATATTCCAAACATGAATGATGTATTACGATTGTGAATCGGGTTCAGACGTGCTAACAGTCGGCCGCGGAGGCTTGTTGCCGCCAACTCTCGGCACGGTTGAGGCGCTCGATAGGCCATGTAGCTTGGGCCACGGAGACTCTCGTCATGCCGACTGATCCTAAACTCGTTCGCGACCACTTCATTGTCGCCGCCGAGCTACCGCCTGCCGAACGAGAAGCGTATTTGACCGCCCGGTGCGGCGATACCGAGTTGCGGGCCGCGGTTGAACGGTTGCTGGCAGCCCATGATCAGCCCGAGAGCACCCTCAATCGGCGTGGACCGGGCAACGGGGACGACACGAATGCCTACGTTGCCACGGAGCAACCGGGCACGATCATCGCCGGCCGGTACAAGCTGCTGGAAGCGATCGGCGAAGGGGGCATGGGTACGGTTTGGGTCGCTGAGCAGACGCAGCCGGTGCGGCGCAAAGTGGCGCTGAAGCTCATCAAGGCCGGTATGGACTCGAAGAGCGTCCTGGCGAGATTCGAGGCGGAGCGGCAGGCGCTGGCGGTGATGGACCATCCCAACATCGCCAAGGTGCTCGACGGCGGCTTGACTGAAACGGGCCGGCCTTTCTTCGTCATGGAGTACGTCAAGGGCGTGCCGATCACCGAGTACTGCGACTCCACCCGGTTGAGCGTGCCCGAGCGGCTGAACTTGTTCATGCAGGTGTGCCAGGCGGTTCAGCACGCGCACCAGAAGGGGATTATCCACCGCGACCTGAAGCCGTCCAACATTCTCGTCGCCCCCTATGACGACAGACCGGTGCCCAAGGTCATCGACTTCGGGCTGGCCAAGGCTATGCACCAGTCGCTGACCGAGCGGACGCTGCACACCGCTCATGAGACGGTGCTGGGCACGCCGCTGTACATGTCGCCGGAGCAGGCGCAGCTCAACAACCTGGACGTGGACACGCGCTCGGACATTTATTCAATGGGGGTGCTGCTGTACGAGCTCCTGACCGGGACGACGCCCCTGGAAAAGAAGCGGTTCAAGGAAGCGGCGTGGGATGAGATCCGGCGGATCATCCGAGAGGAAGAACCGCCGCGGCCGAGCACGCGGCTGAGCTCCAGCCAGATGCTGCCGTCGCTGGCCGCCGGCCGGGATACGGAGCCGGCGCGATTGACGAAGCTCGTGCGAGGCGACCTGGACTGGATCGTGATGAAGGCTCTGGAGAAGGATCGGGCCCGCCGCTACGAGACTGCGAATGGCTTCGCGATGGACATCCAGCGCTACCTGGCCGGAGAGGCGGTGCTGGCCGTGCCGCCCAGTGCGGCAATATCGGCTGCGGAAGTTCGGGCGGAAGCACCGAACGGCATCTCCACGGCGGCAGCGGTCGCTCTGCTCCTGGTAGCAGGGGTGGCCGTCAGCACCTGGCAAGCCGTGCGGGCCACGCGGGCGGAGAGGGCGGCACGGCTCGCCGAGGCTCTTGCCATTGCGGAACGCAATGCCGCCGACAAGAGCGCGTGACGCGGAAGGCGCGGCGCGACGCAGCGGCGAAGAGCAGCGGCTCAAGGCGGAGGCCAGCTTCAAGAAGGCCCGCGAGGCCGTCGACGAATACTTCACGAAGGTCAGCGAGAGCAAACTACTGAACGTTCCCGGGCTGCAGCCTCTCCGCAAAGAGCTTCTCGAGTCTTCGCGGAAGTACTACCAGGAGTTTCTCAAGGAGCACGCCGACGAGCCTTCGGTGCGTGCCGAGGCGGCCGAGGCCTGGTACCGCGTCGGGTTCGTCACGATCGCCATCAACCCAGGGAAGGAGGCGCTGGACGCGTTCCAGAAGGCGGCCGATATGTACGATGGGCTCGTTCGCGACCACCCGGACGTGGAGCGATACGCCTACAAGCTTGCGATGTGTCTCAATGACCTGGGGAACGAACAAGCCGCTCTCGGCCAGGAAAGCAAGGCGTACAAGACGCATGAGCGTTGCCTCGCGATCCGGCGAGAGGTCGTTCGAGCACATCCCGATGTTCCCGAGTACCTGAAGGAGCTCGGCATCGGCTACCAGGTCTGGGCCAACCGGCAGCGCATGGTCGGCCTCACGCTCGATTCGATTCGGTCGCACGAGCAGGCGCCAGCATCTTCGAGCGGCTCGTCCGGGAACAGCCCGACGTCGCGGATTACCAGTGGCGTCTGGCTGTTTCGCTTGAGGATGTCGGGCGAAGCAAAGAGGAAATCGGCCGCCCAGACGAGGCGATGCCGTGGTTTCTACAGGCGCTCGCCTTGGTCGAACGGTTGGACCGCGAGCACCCCAATGTCATCGACTACCAGTCGAGCGTCATTGCGTGCCTGTCGTGCATCGCCTGGAACCATTACCGGCTTTCCAACCGGAATGAGGAAGCGCTGGCAGTTTACCGCAGTGCGAAGGCACTCGCCGAGAAAGTCGCCCGTGACAACCCAGACCTCGTGACGGCTCGTGGCACCGTGAACGACGTCGACCACGAGATCGCCCGAGTCCTTGTTCGGCTCGGCCGGTTGGACGAAGCGATGGAACATTATCGATTGGTGCTCGAGTTCGCGGAGAAGCGACGGTGGGAAGACTCCGGCAATATCTGGAATCAGAGAGATCTGGGATACGTTCATTACGAAATCGGCTGTTTGCACCGGGCAGCCGGGCGCGAAGCGAAAGCCCTGACGTCACTCGCCTCGGCTCGGATCATCTTCGAGGCGCTCACGGAGGAAAATGGCCTCGAACCGTACAACCGGGCATGTGTCCAGGCGCTCTGCGCGGCCTGGTCGGGCTCGGCAAATCGGACCTCTCGCCCGAAGAGAAGGCCAGGCGCCGGAGCTTCTCCGAACGCGCCGTCGCGACACTGCGCCAAGCCGCCGCGGGCGGACACCACAGCCCCGCGATGATCGCATCCGACATCGACTTCGACTCGATCCGGACTTGCGACGAATTCCAGAAACTCTTGAAGGAACTCAGAGCAAAGGCCGGGAAGACGCCGGACCCGCCCGCGGGGAATTGAATCCGCGACTCGTCGAAGTCTGGGACGGGAGCCCCCCGTCCGTGAAAAAGAGCCCATGGTTGCTCTGCGTGACTACCAGGTTCATTTTTCAGTGCTCATGACCGATTACGCCCCGGAGCTGGAACGGCACGAGGGGCTGACGCCGTTTCAGGCCATCCGCAAGGCTGCGTCACTGCGGGTTCGACCGATCACCATGACCGCGCTGGCCGCGTTCTTTGCCTTGATTCCGGGGGCACTGGCGATCGAGCGCGGCAGCGAGGCGAATGCCCCGCTGGCTCGTGCGATTCTGGGGGGCTGCTGGCCGGCGAGCCGGCGGCGCTGTTTGTGCTCCCCGTGATCTACACGCTGCTGGTCAGGGATTCGCCCAAGCAACGCGCCGAGCAGGCCGCGCGGCAGCAGGCGGCACGTGCGGCTGCGGCCAACCCGACGCCAGGCAACGGCTGGAATGCGCATGAATAAGGCAGCGGCGGCGAGCCGACGCACTGAGCTCTCGAGCCGCTGGTATTGCAGGGGAAACGCTTTCAGCCGAATCACTGTGGGACGGAGGATGGTGCTTGGCCGTCTTCGCGTTGGGCATCTGGCTCGGGACGAGTGATGTGTCCGGCCGACGGTTGAACTTGATCTTCGATCTTGTGGCACTCGAATTTCCAGACCCTGACGGAACACGGCGATGGGGTTAGCACAGCGATCGTCGTCCGGAGCGGATGGAATCCGTCAGATTGGCAGCCGGTTGTTGAAAGGAACAGGAAGGCGCACAGCATTTGTCGTTTGATGCAGAATCCGTGTGCCTTACCTGTCATGGGTTTTGGATTGTCCTCGCTCGGGTCCGAGGCACAGGTGCGACCCACGAAAAAGAGTCGCATTCCGAGCAACACCACCTCGTACTTCCGGAGAAGCCCCGTGCGGCGACTTTGGCGATCGTGTCAGGCAGGGCACTCGATAAGATGATCGGCAAAATGGGCAGCGGAAGTTGTAGGAATTCTGCAATTACTGCGGTCGGATGTTCGCCACCCGCTCATCACGTGGGCCACGGATTTGGAAGGCCATGTACACCGACCAAATGGTTGCGCACTGCAGCGTCCGTACAGCGCGCCAGTCGCCTGAAGAAAGTAGGCAGTTGGCTTGAGTAGTAGTTGTGAATAACAGGCCGGGGGTTGACGCCGTGGGCGATCTGGTGGCGGTAGGTCATCGCATCCGTCAGTCGCTGAACTGCCTGCGCTGAGGTGCAGTTCTGCCATATCCACATGAGATGCACACCTTTCAGACCCAGGCAGTTGCGAATCAACTGTTCGACGTTGTGTTGGTTTGGGGTATTGAAGGTTCCAAGTCGTCCCGTTACGTAAACACTAAGTGCTGGCCACGGCGCAGCGAACGGCGGCCCTTGTGGACGCAGTGCCAGTACGGACTCCCTCATGAGCTCTTCGATATAAGACTCCCAAGCCGAGACAGTCGTGCCGACGATTGCGCGGTTCAACGAGGCGAGCCCGTACTGCCGCCCGGGATTCCCGGTTCTGAGCTCGGTGTGCGCGTCGTCCAGTTCTTCCGCATCGAGCAGCAATTGCTCCAGATGATTAGTAAAAGCGTTTGATGGCAAATCAAGGCTCCCTTGGAACCCGCGACAGGAAGTTGACTAGCCAATCGTGCGTGCAACCGAGTGGAGCGCTAATTACCAGAGTTAACCGATGCAAACGGCAGGTGGTCGATGTCGATGCTGCTTTTCTGCAATTCGGCGATTCCATCCGCCAAATAATCTGCTAATGGGGCCTTCCCCTCTACTTGCGAAATTGCCCATTCGCGCTTGCGGAACCTATCCTTCAAAGCGCGAAAATGCACCGCTAGGTCGTCTGTCCCAAATTCGCCGCGCCCCAGGTACATCAGGAGAACCAGTTTGTAAATCTCCTCGTCCGGCAGTTTTTCGAGGAAACTCCTCAATTCAGCTTCTTCTGGCGGCGACGGTCCGGAATCCGCTCCTGGAGAAACGACCGGGTAGTGAGGATGTCGCTTGGGAAGTTCCGTATTCCAGTAGTCGCGGATTGCTGTCGCCAGGTCGATCACGGTTGCAGCGGTCTCTGAAAGTTTCATGGCACCTCCTTGCGAATCACGTCACCGGGCCCGACTGCTCCCACCCATCATAGCGGTTCGTGGACGCGATGAAGAGGCTTCCGAACGATCATACAAGTGGTTCGGTCACTGACCGCGATCACGCGATGTGCAGCACGTGGCACGTCTCTTCGTAGCTGGCTTCGAGATCGAGGAACACGCCCAGGTCTTCGTCCAACCAGATCGGCAGTGCCCGCAGCGGTTGGCCAAATGGCATGGGGTAGAACCAGGTGTCCAGCAGCGAGTGCTTGCGAACTTGCTTCCGCCCCCGGACCGTGACGGCGTAAAGCGTGGGCGGTTCTAGGTCGAGCATCGGGTCGGTCCGGTCGATCAGCTCCATCAGGTCGGCGTAGAGATTGAATTGACGAATGGAGACGATGTCCACGATTGACACACTGACGTCGCGCTGAAGGAGCGCGGCAACCTTCGCGACGAATGCCCGGCGGCTCTCGGGACGGTCTTTGTTGGAAGGGCTGACGATCTCGATCGCAGCGACTAGCCGCCGGCCATGGCGCGCGTCATAAACCCGCACCTCGTACTCGTCCTGGTCGGGAAGGTCAGTTTCCACCGTGAAAGTTGGCTTCGGAGGCGCCCAGGTCGCGACGGCGACACCACCGTTTCCATTGCCCGGCCGCGCCTGGCCTGCGTGCTCGTGTCGTTCGTACGCTGACACGTCAATGTCAAATGCCATGCCCAAGTGGACCCGAGGCGCAGCGACGTATCCATCCGGCAAAATGGGAAAGAGCTGCTGCACAATCACGGCGGGCCACATGCCGTGAAGCTCGTCCCACGAGTGCTGCTTCTCAACCGGTGGACGAAAATGATCGCGCAACGGCATGGAAGCCTCCTTCCGAGATGATTCTAACAAGGCGCGTGAGATCACGCTAACGAATCGTTCATTCGGGAGGCTTACCCATCCCTGCGGCCGTTTGACCTGGCTGCTGCGTACGACTACGCCTCGGCGGCTGACGGGCAGCTCTTCCGTCCGTCCGGCAAACGTGAGCGGTGGTACGCGGTCCGCGCAGCAACCGCTGCCGACCCAGGTCGATAGCACGGAATTCCGTTACGTCGAGTGCCCCACGGTGACACATCTGCAAGGCAACTGGGCGGCTGTGCAAGTCGTCCTCGACGGCAACGAGCTGCCGCCGATGATGGTTACCACGGGCGTCCGCACGGCGACGCAAAATCAGGTGAAAGTCACCTTCGCTGGGCAGTTGGTGGTCAATGCCCTGGTCCGCAGCGACGAGCGCGCGGATCCGATCCACATCGACTATTTCAACCAATCTGGGCCGGCCAAGGGGCAGGTACAGCTGGGCATCCCGGCCATGGCGATGACGGAGAGCTTCGCCATCGGTGATGAATCGCTCGCGGCCGAGCCGGAGAAGGAGCGTTCCCGGCATAGCGGAACTCACCTCTGGGGAGAAATGGGCTGACCTCGGTAGAATGAGGAGGACTCAATTTAGAACGACCATCACAAAACGAGTGAAAAGTTTAGAACAGGTTCGGTGTCGAAGGGAGAAGAACATGGCTGTGGCAATGGTACCCACGCCCCGTTTGGATGGGGAAGTTGCGGATTTTCTGGACCGGCATGGCGCCCAGTCGGCCCTGGATAAGATCTACGTGGTCGTGCGTGAGTGGTTTCCAGAGCTACTAGATTGGGATCTTCGTCTACAGAGCGATCCAGATGTTGAGGACCGTAGCTCGTGCATCATCCATATCAAGTTGCCGGCGCTGGGATCGGAAGCGGAGCGGTTGCTGCGCTGGCGGCGGTATCATGAACGGCTCGCCCAAGAGCTTCCTTTCAACGAAAGGCAACTGTTCGGCACCATGATTCGTTATCACGCAGAGGGACCATGAACCCGAACGAGTTTCTCGAGACTTCAGAGCGGTTGGCTCAAGGAGGCACCGAAGGGGATTGGCGCTCCGCGATCAGTCGGGCGTACTATTCGGTATTTCACCAGTTTCGCAATTTCTTCCTGGCCCAGGGGCTCGATCTCGGCCGAGGTGGTCAGTGTCACTTCAATCTCTATGCCGCGCTTTTCAATTGTGGTATCCCTTCCTTCGCGCCGTTGGGAAGCCGAGTAGATGATTTGCGGGTCAATCGAGTCGCCGCGGACTACGATCTCGTTACTCCGGCGGATCAAGCATGGGCCGCGGCTACCGTTGCGGAAGCCCGCGCTGTGCTAGCCGATTTCCTGACGCTTTTGCAATCTATTCCACCAACGCAACTCGTAGCCGGCGCGCACAGTACTTGACATCGATCGGTAGGCTGGGCAAGACGCCATGAGTCCGACCCAGAGGTGAATTACGGCCGTCTATGCTGGACGAGCGAAATCCCTTTTCCAGTCCGCGTCGGATCTTGCCGATCCGCCGGAGCGTGCCGCCTAGCCCGGGCCCGAGTGCAGCGCGTCATTCTTGTAATAAAGAGTCGCTTCGGGCTACCAATGCTTCAGGGAGGGTCGCTCTGAATTGCCCGATGCGCGCATGGAATCACTGTTCAAGAGCTGGCTCGTCGAGCATGAAGGCGCGGTCCTGAAGGTAGCCCGCGCCTACACGCTCACAACCGAGGATTGCCAGGACCTGGCCCAGGAAATCTTGCTCCAAGTCTGGCGCTCGTTGCCACGGTTTCAGGGCAGAGCGAGCGCGTCCACCTGGTTTTACCGCGTGGCGCTCAACACCGCGCTGGGCTGGCACCGCAAGGAACGCCGCCGCCGAGCTCACCAGCGACCGGTTCTCGAACTTGAAGAGCTGGCGATCTCCGGGGTCGACAGCGCCCGGCAAATGGTCGAGCGTGAAGCGGTCGAACGCCTCTATGCCGCGATTCGCCAGTTGCCCAAGACCGACGCAGCGCTGGTGTTGCTCTATCTGGACGACTTGAGCTACCGCCAGATGGCCGAGGTGCTCGGCATCTCGGAAGGCAACGTCGGGGTAAAGCTGAATCGGGCGAAACGCACCCTGGGTGAACTTCTGGAAGAGGACTCACATGACTCGTGACGATTTCCAGGAGGCCTGGAAGACGCAATCGTCGCAAACGCGGCTGACGATCGATGCCGACCTGTTCGTCAAGGAGGTGCGACGCAACCAGATGTATTTCACCGCCATCATCTTCTGGCGTGATGTTCGTGAAGTGGGCATCGCTTTGCTTCTGGTGCCGTTGTGGTCCTTCATGGGAGTCTGGCTCTCCTTGCCCTGGACATGGTACCTGGTCGTGCCGGTGCTGTTGTGGGTTGCCGGGTACATGCTGGTGGACCGGGTGTATCACAAACGGTCGCCGCCTGAACCGGGGGAACCGCTTCGTCAGCATGTGGAGAACTCGCTGGCGGAGGTTGAGCATCAGATCCGGCTGCTGCGTAATATACTCTGGTGGTACCTGCTGCCTCTGGCCCTTGCAATGCTCGCGTTTTTCGGTCAGGTTGCCTGGCAATTCCGGTCGGGCGGCTGGGCAGTGGCTGCCATCGTGTCATTAATCGTCATCGCGGCACTGATGATCATTGCCGGCGTTGACCGCTTGAACCAAGACGCCGTGCGCCGCGAGCTTGAGCCGCGGCGGCAGGAGCTTCTGGCGCTGCTCGTGAGCCTCAAGGATGAAGCGCCTACGGAGAGCTGATCACCATCGGGTTCTTCGAGCTAATCCTGTCTGCGCAGGCGCTTGGAGCCGTTGCCCGTAGCCTCCGGTCCTCGCAGCCACTGAGACCGCTTTGGGGCTAGTCGGTCACTTCCCTTTCCTATGTTTATCGAACCAGCTCAGAATGTATAAAACCTTTGCGACGTGGTGGCTGGGCCGGGCCTGGATTCCGTGAGGCTCGTCCGGGACACGCACCAGAACGCTTTCCAGCCCCAGGAGCTTGAGCGCCTGGTAGTATTGCTCGGAATCGGACATCGGTGTTCGATAGTCGGCTTCTCCGGTCAAGACCATCGTCGGCGTCTTGACGTTCTTGACGACGGAAAGCAGCGACCGTTGTTCATAATGAGCGACGTTGTCCCAGGGAAGGCCCGGAAACCAGTACTTGTAGATCCAGGCACCGATGTCGGAGGTGAGCACGAAGCTGTACCAGTTGATGACGGGATAAACGGTGACCGCCGCGCGAAACCGGGTCGTGTGGCCGATGACCCAGCAGGTGAGCACGCCGCCGCCGCTGCCGCCTGTGACATATAACTCTTCGGGATTGATGTAGCCACGGGCCAGCACGGCATCGACGCCCGAGTTCAAATCGGCGAAATCGTCGCCGGGATAGGCGTGGTGGATGAGGTTGCCGAATTCGGCGCCGTAGCTGGTGCTCCCCCTGGGATTGGTGTACAGCACGACGTAGCCGCTGGCCGCCATCAGTTGTTTTTCCAGATCGAACCGATCGCCGTAATTCGCAAACGGCCCGCCGTGGATCTCGAGGATCAATGGATATTTCTTCGAAGGATCAAATCCCGGCGGCTTGAGAATCCACCCCTGGATCTTGCGGTGATCTTTTGAGGATTCATACCAGATTTCCTCGACCTGCCCGAGCGATCGTCCCGAGAGAAGGCCTTCGTTCACACTGGTCAGGACCTTGGGCCCCGGGGTGGCCCTGCTTCCGACGGCGATCTCTCCCGGCACGTCAGGTCGCGTATGCGTCAGGGCAAAAGTGCCTGTGTTCGCGATCGAGAACGTGGGGGCACCGCCGTAAGCGCTCGTCGTCGACCCGATATCGCCGGCAAGCTTCTGTAACTGGCCTTCAAGGTCGACGAAATAAAGTTCCGTGTTGCCGTGGACGGCGGATGCGAAATAGATGCCGCTGCCGTCCGGCGCCCAGCGCGGGGCTTGGACGTCGTTATCGAGGGCGCCGGAAAGAAGGCGGCTTTCGCTGCCGTCTCGATTCATGACGTAAAGCTGGCGGAGCTGATAGCCCTGATACCGGTCGTCGAAGCCGATATAGGCGATCTTCTTGCCGTCGGGCGAGACCTCTGGGTTGTTGTCCGGGCCCTTTCGGCTGGTCAGTGCCTTGACCGAGCCGTCTGGCACCGAGAATTCGTACACCTCCGTATTGAGAGGATCACTTTCGAAATCGGGATGACGGTTTGCCGACATCAACAAGTATTTCCCGTCGGGCTGTCCAGACGGCTTCACTGGATTGGAATGCCAGGCCGCCGTGGTGGAATTTGCCGTCCGAGATCTGACGCGGTGTGCCGCCATCAGCCGGAACCACGAAAAGGTGCGTGTAGCCTTCCTTGAGATAGCCGGCGCCGTTGAATCGGTAGATCAGCCGGTCGATGACCTTGGCCGGCTCGGCCCATTTCGCCCCTTCCGGGGCGGCCGGCATCTCGATGAGTTTTGCGGTCTTCTGCGGCACGAACATCGTGAACGATATCCACCGATCGTCAGGAGACCAGGCGATCCCGGCCGGCTCGGCCGTCAGGCTCGTCAGCTTGGCAATCTGGCCGGAATCCATCCAGCGGCGGCAGATCTGAGCCCCGCCGTCACGGTTGGAAATGTAAATGATCTGGCGGCCGTCGTGCGACCAGCGGGGAGAGGCGTCATTGAAATTGCCCGTCGTGAGCGGCCGATGTTCAGTGCCATCGGCGTTAATAATCCACAGATTAGAATGCCGATGATCGGTCATGATGTCGCTGAACCGGCGGACGTAGATGATTCGTTTGCCATCCGGAGAGATCTGGGGATCTGTGGCTAACTGGAGATTGAAGACGTCTTGAACAGTCAACGTTTTGACCGGCGCATCGCCGCGCGCCATTGCGGGAGCGAGCAACCCTGAAATGCCAACAAGGCAAGCGCCTACAATCGCCGCGCGCATGACAAAACCTCCCGGGTAAACGATATCTCGCATCGCTCCGAAGCCGCGTCCAGGGGACTCTCTCTGACGCGCTTTGCCTGCGGACCTGCGTCCGACCTTTCGCTCTGACTGCCTGGATGCAAAATGTTCTACCCGAACTTTCCCGGATGAACAACAAGTCGAAAGCCGGATTCGATTCTCTTCAATTGGTTTCGTCATCCGGCGATCGGACAGACTCTCACTACCGCCTTGTATTGAAGGTACCAGTCCGTAAGCCGTCCGGGATCGGGTCCGACTCGAGCGAGATAGCTCACGAACAGACTCCCGTTTGCATAATCACGCTGAGCATAACGGGCTTCCGAAGCTGCTTAAAACCAAGCCGTTCCAGTTTACCAATACTCGAGCACGCTGGCACTCCCATCGCCTTGCGTCGGTGAGGGCTAACTCACTTCTTTCAGGTAGTGCTTGGCGGTGAAAGCCACGTCTGGGTTGGGATCCTTGAACAGCTTCCGAATCTCGGCGGCGTACGGTTTAGCGGCCTTCTTCCAGTAGCTGAGGGAGATAATAGCGAGCCGGCGAAGATTGGCGCTGCGATCTTGCAGGCGGGCAGCGACCGCCGGGAGGATGCGAGTCGCGAGTTTGGCCCCGAGCCGGCGATCACCCAGCGCGATCACCGCATGCTCCCGGATCACGGCATGCTTTGATTCGAGACCGCGCAGCGCCTCATCAACATCTCCTTCGTCGATGTGGCAGTTTCCGCTAAAGTACTCGCTCACCTTACCCTTGCAGGCCGGCTTTTCCAGAAGTTGCTCGAGCGGCCGGTAGTCGAGCTTGCGGGGTTGCAGACACAAATCGAGCCAGACGGAATACAGGCTGCAGATTCCCCGAATCGCGACGACTCTCGTCTTCGCGGAGTCGGCAAGCTCGAGCAGGAAGTTGACCTCGCCAAGCAGGGCGAGCGCGATCGTGTCGTGGCACGCGAGTTCGTGCCCTTTCAGAGCGTGTTGCTTCAATATTCGGATGGCATCGGTGTCGGGGATGCCGATCCTTGCGACGAGGTCCGCCGCCGCCCATCCCTGCTTTTTGTCCTCGAGTGCGTGACGCAACATGGGCAGGGCTTGTGCGCCGAGTTTGAGGATCTCGTTCTCATACTCTCGAATGTGCTGGCGGTAAATCTGCAGTTTGCCTTCGAGTGGGCTGCTTCCTCGTCGTTTCGTCGCTTCGAGCTTGGCCTGCAACTGCGGGAAAAGCTTCTTGAATTTCGCCGGAGTCATGCAGCGTTTCAAGACATCAACTTCGTCCTCTTCGCTGAAGATGAATACGCCGAAGTCCTTTCCGGCTCGAGGATATTTCCTGAGTGCCGCGGTCAGCTTCTTCGCGACGTTGACGAAGGCGTCGATGAAGCGAGCGTGCGTTTGTTCCCAGAGAGATTCGTCGCCGCTGATTGCGGCCTTTTCAATCGCGCGATGGAGCTTCTTTGTCTGGGCGGTCGCATACTTGATCTCCGTCCACTTCCAGTCGGCCGAGCTCCAGCGGGAGACTTTCTTCTCTGCCAGATGCTCTTCGGTGTTGGCCGCCAGGCAAGGCATCGCGATGGGCCCGTCCCGTTCCGCGTAGAATTCGTGAAAGGCGACGGCGTAGAACGACCCTGCGTGGCGCTCCATGCGCTGGGTGATGGCTGCCAGAGCGGCGTCGAAAACCGCAGCTTCGACGTTTTTCCAGTCAAGCATGAGATCGGAAAGCCTCACGAATGGTTATTGTGCCGGGCATGTGGTGCGATCGAGCCCCGGTGAATAAAAAGTAGCTCACGCTGTCTGATGACCCGGCGGTGTTGTCATGCCGGGCGGGTGGATGTGATCGCGCAGCGGTATGGGTATCTCCGTGCGGCAATCATAGCCGGTGCCGTCGGGCCGAACCAGTCGCAGCGCTTTGAAACTCGGGCCGATGTCCGGCGGGTTGAGCACGCTGCCGAAGCGCAGGCCGGGCAGGGTTTCATTTTGCGTGTCTCAATCGCTCCAGTTCCTCGCGGAGGGGAAGCCAGTAGGCTTTGTCTTGTGCTCGTAAGCTGTTCTCTTCGGCAGCGAGCGCAGGATTCGAGTTGAGCGAGCTCGCCGAGGGAGGCCGGCTGTAGCAGTGGCCGCTTGGCGGCGAGACGTCGGGCGACGAGCGCATGTAGACTGCGCGATTTCCAGCAGCAACTCGGGCGTGCGGAGCTCCATGAGCCAGAATTTCAAATGGTGGAACGGCGATGTTCTCGGCCTGTAGATCGGCGAGTGCTGCACGCAGCTTCGCGAGGTTGGCGGCGTCGGCGAGAATGGCGAAGTCCGTATCGCGGCTAAACTCGGCCGCGCCGTAGAATACGCAGGCCTGCCCGCCCATGAGCAGGGCCTTGACGCGACGCGCTCGCATCGAAACACGGACTTTGCGTATCGGGTTCGGGATCAAGAGATCCTCCGAGGGCGAGGTACGTTTGCCAGAGTCTCTCACTCTCGAGCCAACGCTCCAACGGCGTAAGCCGATACCATTCGGCCCATTCGTCGCCCACAAGCTGTTCCGGCTGAGTCATGGATGTACTCTTAACAATTCCGTTGCGCGGGGGCAAGACGATCGACGACCTTCAACTTGAACGCGACATTGCACATAATTCCGACGGATACATATCTGAAGCATGGGGTTGAGACGTGTGCGCGAGGGGAGTTGGATGCTCTTTCGCGAAGCGAAAGGCAACAATTCGTGCTGTTGCTCGGTCGCGTTCTGGCGAGCGATCTCGGTCGTGAGCCGTGGATAAGGCTGGTTGCTCAAGGATTCAAGGCTCGCCCGAAATCCCTTCCTCATGGAATCCGCAACACTCGGCAAGTCTCCTCATAGCTTGCTTCGAGGTCGAGGGTCACAGTCTGGGTTTCCGTTAACCAGACCGGGAGCGAGGGGAGCGGCTGACCGACTGCAAGCGGGAAGAGTGAGGCCTCCGGTTGCTCCTGGGTCGTCCGGTTCGTAAAAACCGTCTCCTCCCAGCAGGTCTGCGCAACTTGGAACCTGGGGATCGTGTCATCTGCGCCGGGAATGCGTAAAGTCGGGTGGCCGCCGTCGCCCCGGTAGGGGTGGCACTCGTGTTCTCAAACTCTCATTACCAAGCGGTGGGGCGCATGGGTACCGACCCTGACTTCCTGGCGGCTGTCGCGGTCACGGAATTTGCTCCGCGGTACTACGAGCTGTGCCGGCGACACCCGCTGAGGCTCGACGTCCCCGCATGCAAGGCACCGGCGGCCGATGTGCTTCGTGCGGCTCGCGCCGCCGGCCCGGCGACCAGGCTGCCGGGGCCGGGCCGTCCGTTCGGCTTCGAGCTGCCGGGCGGGCCGGGGGCCGGTAAACTAACGTTTGTCCTGCAAAGTCGCACGACCGTCGAGACGCACTTTGCTGTGCCGTTCCACGGGTCGCAGGTGTCAAGCACGTTCGCAGGTCTGGCGCTCGATGTCACGCGCATCCGCGGCGAGCAACCGCCCTCGCCGACTTACCCACGGCCGGAGTTCCACACGCTGGTGGAGCTGGCGGCGGTTTTGGCGGAGGTTTACTCCCTGGGTTGCCTGTTGATAACTGTCGGGGCCGGTCCCCACGCCTGAATCATGACGCCGACAGCGCTCGGTGGTAGGGAGCCCATCGGTGACGACGATCGACGAGATTCAACATGAAGGCGACATTGAACCGAATTCCAGGTCCAGGCCAAGCTGGTATCGAAGGCGGAGACGGTGCGGATCGTGTGGCATCGCGCTTGGAGCCGTTCAACCAGCGAGTCCTAATGCGGCGCGATCGAACCTCACGATCGACGTCTTGTCCACCTGACTTCGTTCGCGCGGCAGGCAGCGATCGAGCCAGGCGTCGACGTCCGCACTCATCATCCCCCGCGCCCAGGACGAGTGCGATATCTGTTTGAGCTGATCGGCGATTGTGCCAGGCGCCATATCGGGAGTTGCGATGAGTGGGACCGGTATCCCGAACGCCGTCCGCAGGGCTTCTCCCTTGAGACGGTAGTATTCGGTGCCGGCGAAGAGCAGAGCTGGAATATGATTCTCGAGGGCGAATATCGCCGCATGATAGCTATGAGTCAGAACAGCGTCGCAGATCTTGATCACACCGGCAATCGCCGCCACGTCGCCGGCATGATTCACGACGTGCCACTGGGCGCACGGCAACAGCCGTAAGCAAGCTCGGAGAGCAGGCTCGCCTCCGGCCCGTGAGGCTGCATGTTGATCGGCACGGCGAGAACCGTGTAGCCGTTTTCCGCTGCGAAATCGTCAACCTGCCGGGCCGTCGCTTTGAGCTCGTCGCGAGAGAAACCAACGTAATTGGCCTCTCTCGCCTGAAACGCCAGCAAGGGGCGGCCAAGGGGCACGCCGATCTCTGCGAGATGGTTTCGAGCGACCGGGGGGCCTTCGTACGCGAGGCCGAGCGCGTCATCCCCGACCATCTCCATCCGTGGGGCATCCGGAATGATCTGTTTCAGCAGGCGCAAGGAGAGCTGGTCGCGAGTTGCGACCGCCCTGGCACCGCCGACGAGGAACGAGAGCATGGGGATGATCTCTGGCGAGATCGGTCCGACACCCTGGCCGCTCAGGATGTACGGTACACTCGCGGCATTGGCGGCTGCGGCAAAGGCCGCCCTTCCGCGATCAGCGCCGGCCAGTAGCTGTTCAGGTTGCCTCCACCCGCGAAGAGAATCATGTTGAATTCGCTCAGGTCTGCTCGCGACTGTGAGCCGAACTTGAGCCACCTGGCAAGCTCCGCCGGCAGCGCAGCACGGTCTCGGCAACCACAAGTTACGTCGGCGACGTTGAGGCCAGAGCAAAACTCCTCGCAGGTGCCGGCCCACACGCCGAGGCGACCGAGCGGTGGGCAGTCTGCGCCGTCAGAAACAACCGATGCCAGGCAGTTGGGCCTGATGCGCGCCAGTCGCTGCAAGGTGGAGAGAAGAATGGCATCGTCGCCGTAGTTGCGTACGCCCCCCGACGACACCACAAGAATCCTGGGCGGCGAGGGGGCACGATGAGGAACTTCCCTGGTCGCTCGAGCCGCCGTCTGCGCCGACCAACCGGCGCTCGCCCATATCGTGCCCGCGACCGGATGATGTACACACGCGCGGAATTGCTCTGAACGCGAGGCCTCACCGCGGCCGAAGATTCGCCAACTCCGTCGGAACCGCAATGAGGTCGGCGCCTCGCGGAGCATGGACAGCGGCGAGATCGTATACTTGCCCACGACGACCGGGACGAACGCCATTGGCTCGCCAAGACGGAAGAGCCTTTGGTTCAGCTCCCAATCTTCCAAACCATAGAGCCATTGACAGTCGTATCCTCCCAGTTCCAGCACACGTTCCGTCTTGACCAGGGCCATGGCGTCGATCCAGTTCGCGTCGAGAAGTTTGGCGGTCACGCGCTCGTTGCTCATCACGTACTGGATCGAGCCAGACGGATCGACCATGACGATGTTTCCATAGGTGAGCACCGCCCCGGTCTGTCTGGCAGATTCGTACAGAGTTGCGACGCCCGACGGCACAAGCTGGTTGTCGGAATCGAGGATCATGGCGTGTCCAAACCGAGCCTGGCTCAAGAGCACGTTGCGAGCACGCGGCAGCCCCAGATTTTCGTCGCTGGCGATGACGTGAATTCTCTGCTCCCCGCGGGCAAACTCCCGGGCGACCAGGGAACTGCCATCGCGTGAAGCGTCGTCCAGGATGAGCACCTCTCCGGGGACGGGCAAGGCGTCGATCGTGGCGATCGCACTGGCAAGGGCGACGCCGAGGACGCCGGCATGGTTCCAGCACGTGATCAGAACGCTTACACCCGCCTCGCGCGAAGTAGGTGGGGTCAACTGGCTTCGGAGCTTCCTCTCAGCCTCGGCCCGAATCGGAAACCGGGCCGCGGTTTCCAGCAGAAGTCCCTGCTCCTGGATCTCTCGCCTCAGCTCCTCGGTGCTTTGCTTCAGCTCCTCGGTCCTCCGCCTCAGCTCCTCGGTGCATTGCCTCAGCTCCTCCGTCCGCTCCTCCTGTCGCAACTCCATGGTCGAGATCATCCGCGACAGCTCGGCGATCGTCAGCCGGCTGTCGGCCAGATCTCGCCGCATGGAACGGACCACATCCTTGATCTTCCACGGCAGGCGGACCCACGACTTGATGTTCATGTCACTTTGCACTCAAAAGGGGGAACAATCTCGCACAGGTCTCGCTCCAGGCTTCCCGCCAGGAGAATCGAGAGCCCCTGGTCAATCCTCGCGATTCGTTCCTCGGTGGAAATCGGTGGAATTGGGCCTTCATCGGGGATGGCCAATGTGAAATGCGTCAGCCCCGGAGGAAGGCAAGCCGCCAGCGCGTCGTGACTCGCTTCTGGTACACACTGCAAGGGTAAGCAGCCGTGGCGCAGGGCTTCCAGAACAAGGAATGGATCAAGGTAATCGCCACTTCCCCACCAGACGCGCGCCACGGAGCACCGCTGAATCAACGTTGCCTCGTCCCTGTTGAGTCCATGGTCGCCGTCGGCCAGGGTGGTTCGGGCCAGGCAGGTGATGCCCTGTCCCCATGATTCCGTGAGACGCGTCATCAGGCGAGCGGTCTCGCGAGAGGCCGCCGCGATCAGGCACCAGGGATTCGGTCGGTCGGCTGCGACACGGCACGCGTCAAGAATCTCGAACCCCATCGAGGAAGGTGGCCGCAAGGGCAAACGTACCCGGCCTGGCGCTGGTATGGTCCAGGTGATCTCGACGTGAAAGGTGCTGGCGTCGTCCTCAGGCCGTCGCTCGCATGACGTCACTGCCACCGGCAGCAAGTCGCCGGCCGCGGTCGGCATGAGAGACACCGCGGCTCCGGCCCGTGCTTCAATTGTGATCGGATGAGCATCGGGTTCCTGGCGTGCAGTCGCGAGCGAATGCCTGGCCGGCAGACGTCGGAAGGCCGCGGATCGCAGCTCGGCAAGCCGCGGATCGTCCGGAAAGCTCTCACACATCTCTCTCCACAGCACTTCCTGCCCACTCGGCGGGTCGACCCGGCTGATAATGGGAAGCTCCAAGAGCGCCCGCGGCGTAAGGGGCTCGAGAAACACGGCGCACGGTCGAGTGCGCCCGCAATCGCAAGGGCGCACTGTGTGCGAAGGCACTTGTCACATCGGCCGCAATTGGCGTCGATGTCCTCTCGCCAGCACACCTTCAATCGCGTGAGAGCGACCTCAGATGAAGCGATCGATCTCACCTTGTTGGTACGTGTGGTCTCGACGCCGTCCAGGTGGAAAGTCGTTCGCTCGGTAGACCAGAGGGAATCCAGTTCCGGGTGGCTCCCCCAGGGAATCAAGTGGCCAGAGTCAATGCATGAGGCCCGCAGTACATCCGTGAAGCAGCCGCCCAGGGCGAGACCGATTCCCGCCACCACACCTCCGTGAGCAAACTCCCAGTTGAGGAACCGGTCGACCAGGTCGCGGCCATTGTGGGAAATCGGGACAAGCGGCAGGCCCAGGCAATGGGCGGCTTCACGGGTCAGCCGGAGGGCACGTCGCCGGGTCGCCGGCGAATACTGGCGATCAAAGTCAGCAGCGTACAAGAGGTGGGTGACCGGTCCCGGTTGTTCCTCGGTTCGGTTCCGCAGCGCCGAATGCCACGAGTCGACTCCGCGGGTGAAAAAAAGTGCGCACCCCGTGCCAGGGGGCCTCTGCGGGGCGAGCGCCTCGGCCTCGACAGAAACGGACGCGGTTCTCCACCAGGACCGGAAAAGCGCGCACGTTTTGCTCGCGTTGCTCAGGAGCTGTGGAGAGACGGTTCCGTCCAGCCGCAGATTCTCTCCCAGGACGTTGGCGAGCAGCAGAAACGTCGGCACAAACGGGTTGCCAGTGAGGTCGAGCCAGCCGACATAAGCGCGGGGCACACCGATGACAAGCTCAAAAGGCGGAAAGTGTCCTGCTTCACTCAGCACCGTCGCGGCAATTCGAGCTTCGTTCTCATCCAGCAGCAGGCGGGACTTCCGTACGATCATTCCCCGTCTCCATCCCTCGGCACAGAGAAAATCTGACCCGCGGTTCCTTTTTCCCAATTAACGACGGGTGGCCACGGGGTTTACGCAATGTAGGCGATCTTTTATGCGATTCAGCGGCGATAACGAAATGGCTGCGACTTCGCATCATCCCTTTATCGGGCGAACGTCAGGAGATCCTTGAGGTGGTCGCCCGGGCCAAGAAAGCGAAATCGCGATTCTGCGGCACCTGGCCGGCATCGAAGATGCTCTTTCGCGGAGCGAAAGGCAACAATTCGTCCGGTTGCCCGGCCGCGTTCTGGCGAGCGATCTCGGTTGTGAGCCGTGGATCAGGCTAGTTGCTCAAGGATTCAAGGCTCGCCCGGAATCTTCTCCTCATGAAATCCGCAGCACCCGGCAAGTCTCCTCATAACTTGCTTCGAGGTCGAGTGTCACAGTCTGGGTTTCCGACAATCAGACCGGAAGAGAGGGGAGCGGATGACCGACTGCGAGCGGGAAAGGCGAGGTCTCCAGTTTCGTCTGCCGGCCGACCTGGCGTTTACGACAAGTCACCGCGTAGATCGGCGGCGGCGGCGCGCCGAACGCCGGGTCGGAACGGCTCAGCAATGCGAGCAACTCGGTAAACAAGTTGAATTGGCGGATCGTGACCAGATCGACAATTGACAGACAGACGTCCTGTCGCAGCAGATTGAAGCACTTGGCAACAAACAATTGCCGGCTCTCGGGGCGGTCCATGTTGGCTGGGCTGACAATCTCAACGGCCGCTACCAATCGGCGATCGTGCTCGAGGTCAAAGACAAGGACTTCGTAGGCATATTGTTCCGGGAATTCGGCATCCAAGGTGAGGATCGGCGCAGGGGCGCTTGCGGCGCCGTGGCGATGCCGGCGCTCGAGATTCGGGTCGAGCTGAAGACGGGCTCACCTTCTTCACTTTGCTCAAACTCGCAGATGTCGATTTCGTAATAGTTGCCGAGATGCACTCGCGGCTCGGCCACGAAGCCGTCCGGCAAGAGAGGCGCTAGACTTTGTGCATCGGTCCGATCGTGATGCTGTTCCGGTAGGCGATCGTTTTGTGGTCAGTTCCGTGTCTCCGCCTTTGTCGGTTGCAGCAGTGCCTTGGCCTCGCGATGCTTGAGTGGAATCGAATAGAAGGCAGTGTTCTTCCTCTCCGAAACAAATGACGCGACAGTTCCCGTCATGATGTCTGCTATTTCTGTTTCGACGTGCTGTACGTCGGATCGACCGCTCACGCCGCGGGCACTTGCCTTCTTCATCGACGCCAGCAAGCCCGACACGTCGCTCTCATCCAGAGGATCTTTCGAACAGAGCACAAAAAAGAACTCGATTCCGACCGCATCGTCGAGTTTCCACCCTTCGCTGGTTGACGGCAGAAAAACCACTTCTCTGGCACGGACTAAACGAGAACCGGATTCTTTGCCAAGCTCGTTCGTGACCAGCAGACGACCGGTGTCGTGGCGACTGTCATGTAAAAAGGTCATTACGTAGAACTTAGATTCGCTACTGCACTTCACGTAAATGGAATTGCCTTCGAAGACGTTCGCCCAGTCCTTCAAGGGGGCACGGGCGTCCGGCTCTTTTGACGACACATAAAACGCGACCTGGGGCTTTTGCCAAGTTTGCAATGGGACGTTCGGCTGACGCACAAAAGCCACAATGGCGGCGGTGCCCGCGACGATCATCGTGATGAAGCACGCGGCCATGACGCGCTTGGCGTTCGAGAATCGAAAACGTGAGGCTCGTGTGACTTTCTCCGGCTGGGCTGCCTCATGCGGGACGGAGATCCCCAACCGCCGCAGCGCGCGGAAAACTGCCTTGTACGACGTTTCTTCATCACTTGGGTCCCAATCCAGGCGCTGGACGCCTGAGAGATGATATCGCAGCGCGGGGGTGAGCTCGGCCCGTTCAATCCATACCGGAATAATCGCCTTCCGCTTTTCTGCGAAGAGAGAGACCTCCTTCATCACATTGGTGGAAGCGACAGAGGCCAGTGATACGAGCAGCAACATGACCTTGGCCTCGTCGGCCGCCTCGACGATCGCCTGGCTCCATTGCTGGGCACCGTCGATGCCACCTCGATCGATCCAAGCGGAGATGCCTTCCGCGTGCAAACGATCGTGGAAGGCGTCGGCGAGGTCTCGGTTCGCGCTCGAGTAGCTAATAAAGACGTCAGCAGGCATGACGATCCTACCTCGGTCGCTGACCAGAGTGCCCGGGTCCTGGAAATCCGGCCGGGACTGTCGCTCGATCCAGGATCGATTGGTGCCCATCTGGTGGGCCGACGATCACGCTTGCCGACATTGCGAGTTCCTGAATGCAGTCTCCACCGATTCTAGCGTCCATAGACGATCAAGGGCGCCCAGAAATACGGATGACGAAATCCGACGGAGACATCCTTCTTCGACTGGACGCCGCGAGTTGGCACCGGGTCGAGCGATGGGCGAATGCCGAGCAAGCTCTGCTTGGCCATCCGCAGCGATTTCGCGGTCGAGCTGCCTGAGCTCCAGTGACTATAAAAGTCTCGCATGAGGTACTGGGCCGACTCGTCATTGACACTCCACAAACTGCAAACGACGGAAGACGATCCATTTTCGAGGATCGCCCGGGCGAATCCGTCAAAAGCTTCAATTGCGGACGTGCTCAGAGCGCCGGTGTCGCATGCGGAGAGCACAACCAGCTTACAGTTCATCTCGGGGTGCTGGCGAACCTCTGATAATGTGACAATTCCATCGTCCCCGGTGTTCTTGGATCGTCCGAGCACCAGCCCCGATTGCATCAAATCCTTCTGATCGATCCAGAAATGGGTTGCAACGTGCAGGACGTCGACCGGCTCCTTGAAGGCTTTCCAGAATTCGGTCTCTGTGCAGTTTTCGCCGACGTTGGCCCCGGAAGATTGAAAGAACGATTTGACCGAGGCCGCCTCGGGCTCACTTCCATTCAAATCGTGGAGTTCCTGGCCCCACGCGGCTTTTTCGATGCCCCGGTAGTTCTTCCGGCCGAACGCGACTGCGCGATACCGCTTGCGCTGGGCGGGGGTGGCATCGGTGAGTGCATCTTGCCGAATCAGGGCGAGATTGGGGGAATACCGGATCTCGTGTCCGCGGTGCAATACGAACCTGGAGTCTTCGGCGCCGCGCTTGCCCACGGCGATCACGAGTGATTCCATCGGCAGCCGGTACAATTCCTGGTCTGGAACAATCGTGATCGCAGCGTTCTCGGGCAGCACGCCGTCGACGGGCTTCAGCAGGATATCGTAGAGCTCTTTGCCAGCGGCCAATCCGTCCTTGTCTTCCACTGGCCAGGTCCGCAGGAACTTCAAGTAGCGATTGAGCGTGGGCAGCAGCTCCTTGCGGTCGGGAAGCAGGAGACAGGTGACGCGTCCGCCCGCAACCACATAGAGGTAGGAATGATTGAGTCCCAGGTGATAGACGAGAACGATCTCGTTTCTGGGGAGCTTAGCCAGGTCGACGGGCGCGTCCTTGGCTGCCGTGGAGCCGGTCAAGCGATCCAGCTCCTGGCGGGTGCTGTTCAGCTCTTCCTGCTTGGCGAGGAGTTGCGCTTGCAGCTTGTCGACATCGGCACTGTCGCGCAAGACCGCCGGCAGCTCCTGCCGCAGACGCAATTGCTGGTCCCAGGCCGCCAGTTCCGTTTCGCATTTGCGTATCCGCGTCAATTTCTCGCGATACTGGACTGAAGAAGCACTGAGTGCCGCATCGCGTATCGCGCGCTTCAACAGGCGCGATTGATACATTTGAAATGCGCGGAGCGCGTCCCAATCGTAGTTGAAGTCCTTATCGATCAGGGAAAGAACCATGCTGCAGGTTGCCAGGTGTTCATGCAGCACCCGGCCAACCAACTGATTGTTTGTTCGCCGGTACTCTTTGATTGCGAGATCTTCGAGAGACAGGAACTCGTCTATCCCGGATTTGACGATCGCGCAACTCCGCGAGCAGCGGCCGGTTTTGATCCTTTGCGTTGGGATCGATGCGGTCGAAGAGGATCTGAGCGAGATTTGCAGCGGCCTTACAATAGTGGTCGCGCACGCGTAGTCCGGCGTCGCTTCGCGACATCAAGTCGCGAGTGATTGCGAGATCCTTGCGGGCATGTGATTCGGCCTCCTGGGCGTTCTGGAACATCGTGAGCGTGGAAAGGAATGAATGATCGATTGCGATGTCAAAGCGATTATCGTACTTTTCGTGGATCCGCAGGGCGGCCTTTTGCAACCCGGTCGCACGCTCGAAGAGATCCTTGTCTTTGAGGTACTGGGATTTCGAGACGACGTTACCGAGACGTGCTTCGATCAAGTTCACCGAATACTCGCTGATGATGTTGGCAAAGAGCACTTCGTGCTTCTGGAAATCCGTCTCCAATTGGCGAATCGCCGCCTCGTAGTGACTGAGGGTGTCGCGAGGGTCTCCTGCTTTGCGTGCAATCCTGGCCAATTCCAGGCGTGCTGTAGCCATTTGCACCGCATCATGGTTGACTTCAGCCAGATTCAGCGCCTCATGAGCGTAATGGGCTGCGGTCTCGGTTCGACCGAGATCGCATTGCGAGCTTGCCACGGCAATCAGCAATGCCGACCTGTGGGCGGCCGGCGCTTCGCTGAGCAGCAATTCCCCGAGTCTCGCGCTCAGGAGGGCATTGCCGGACCTCGACTGGAGGTCCATCTGAAACACGTGAGTCAACTGTTTGAGTTCCGCGGCATCGGCCGTGGACTCGGCGTCGTTGAGATTCTTGATCTCGTCCAGCGATTTCATCGCCTCATCCGAGTGGCCCATCTGGACGAGCGCGGCGATCAAGTAGAAAGCGGCCGTGCGCCTGTCTCCCGGCTTTTTGAGTTGTGTCGTTAGCGAGCGCATGGTGTCGAGCAGCAACTGGCGCTTCTGCAGCATGGGCTCGAGGTCCAAGGCAGTGCAAAGCCCGAATTCGAATGATCGCCGGGGGCGGGTCGAGCTCGATGAGCGTGCCGGCGGGAATGGAATCGAGCAAATGCAGGGATTCGCGAATATGGTTTGCTCGGACCACAGCCGACGTGCTGTCCGCTCCTTCCTCGCCGATCATCAGATTTGCTCGCGCCCTGAAATAGGCCCGCGCCTGGGCGGAGAGCTCCTCGGGCTGGGCCGACTCCAGGAATTTCAGGACAACAGTCGCGTAGGTAACAATTTGAAACTCGCTGGAGCCGACTTCGGACCTGAGAAGGTTAAAGAAGTCATCGCCTACCGTTGTGCTTTCCTTTTGCTCTGGGCCGGGCTTCTTGCGCACGAGGTCTCCGGCGTGTCGCGTGACATGACTGGCGGTTGCGACCCGGAATGACAGGATGCGATCGAGGGAGGCCGCAAGAGACCCTTTGACTTTGTGCCCCTGGCGCAAGATCGCCAGAATGGTGCACGGGGACATCACCCATTGATTCAACATCGAGGCGGGGTCCGTGGCTATCTTGCTCGAGGAAATCGTCGCGAGTGCGCTCACTTCATGCGAAGCGGCCTCGATGAACCGCTCAAGAAACGTCTTGTCGGACTTCGCCATCTCTTCGAACACCGCAAACGCGTTCTCTACATGGCTGAGTGCCGTCTCGGAGTTTCCCTGATCCTCGAACGCCCAGGCGAGCTGTTCGAGCGTCAGAATCTCGCCGATTCGATTGGATGCTTGCCGATCGCGCGTGAGTGCGGCGCCGAGGAGCCGGACGGCCGACTCGGCATCGTGTTGATCCACGCGCAGAGAACGGGCTGCTTTCCGAATATCGTCGGTCTTGAATTCCTTCAATGTCGCGGCGAGTGTGCCGTGCTCCTCCGGACCGTTGCCTGCGCGAGTACCCGGGCCAATTTGGTTTGCGTTGCTGGCCTTGCGGGTCGATGACAACGTAGTAAGCGGATCAACGGCCTTGAATAAACCCGTCCGAATCAACCCATCGACCGCCAATTGCTGCTTGATCATCTCGAGTGCCTTGGGGTCATTGGCAACCAGCGAAAGCGCGGCATTGCGCAGACTCACGGCTTTCGCCGCATTGCCGCGGAGCGACTCGATGTATGCGAGCTGAGTGAGGGCAAGGCTGCGCGAATTGTCTTTCAGGTTGCGATTGGCGACATCGACGGCAAACTCGGCGGCTTCCGCCGCTCGATCAACGAGTTGCATTTTTTTTGCATGGATGCTGGTGAACATTGCAGCCTTCCAGGCATCCAAGTGCACGAACGTGTCACTCACCATGAACGAATCCTGGCGACGGCCGATTTCGATCTCGTTTGCCCAGCGCCCTGCCTTGTAAACGGAAATCGCGGTCGTATAGGCTGTCACCGTGCGCATATCTTCGTGTAAGGATTGAAAAATATCACCTTCTTTGATCGCGACAAGGAAGCTCAAGAACTCGCTTCCACTCAGACGCGCATACCCTCTGGCATCCTCCACGGATTTTTGCGCAAGCGCGATCTCTTTTTTGTTGAGGTAGCAGTGCGTGAGGGCCCCGAACACAACACCGTAAGCCCAAGCTGTCTTCCTGCCTTGCTGGCCTTTCAAGTGAGCGAGAGCCATTTGAAGATGGGAGATCGCCTTGTCGACATTATCGTCCTCCAAGATCTGGCCGATTGCCAGATGGGCTCCGGCAACCTTCTCATCATCACCATCCTTGATCTTGATGACTTCTTCGTAGTAGCTGGTCGCCAACTTGCGGTCAGAGTCGTGGTTGAGTGCCACGCCGGCCAGAGTCAAGAGTGCGTCCTGAGCATACGCGTGGTTTTTCACGAGCTTGTAATGCGCGAGCGCCTCCAGCAAGTTTGCTTTGGCAAGCTGGGGCTGCTTCGAGCTCAACGCGGCCCGGCCAATCAGGTAGGACGCTTCCGCCTCGACATCGGCCTTGTTTTGAAACCGCGCCAGGACCTTGGCCGCGCGCCCCAGGAGCAGCGCCTGCTCGAACGCACCTTGATTCGTTATGCCTTGCTCACCGATCAACACCATCTGGAGTGCAACTGCCGGTTCTTTCATCTCCGGGCGCTCGAGAGCGTACGCGGGCCAGGTTTCCTTGGTTAGACTGAGGATTCTCTCCAAGTCTGCATGAGATATTTGAATACGTTTAGTGTCTTGTTGCGGATTTCTATCGTCCTGCGCTGCTTGGCCGAACGATTGGTGAATCTGAAAAAGCGACAGCGAAAGAATGAGGGCAATCCGTGGAATGAGCCTGGCGCGGGACCGGCGTGCCAGGGTGGGCCGGCCGGCTCCGGGCCGCGCCATGGGCCCTGTGGAGAACGGCCGCGAGGCCGAGCGACACCGGTGGTGAAATCGCTGCCTGGCGTGGTATGCAGCGTCGATTGAAGTGGGAAACTGGCTTCTCATCGCACTTCTCCGCATCAACACGTGGATCGGGAGTTGATCGTCGACGAACGGCGCAGGTTGACGGTGCGTCCTTGGGTCTGATCTCAGCAACCCCAATTTCCAATCGTATCACCAAGAGCTTCACGAGCGTGCGCCGGATACGAAGAGCGGCTCTGGCTGCAAGAGAGAAATGCCGGGTCCAAGTTTTGAAATCAAGATCTCATTATCGCCCGGTGGTTCCAGCGCGTCAACAATCAGGCCGTTATCGCCTCGAAGCGGCGGAATGGATCAGAACGGGCGCGAGGACCTGTTCATAAATACCAAACAATTCGTGCGATCGACTTGACAGCCAGCAATCCCTGGGACGACCGGGCGGCCAGCAGGTCTGCGGGAGCTGGATCCGGGGGATCGTGTGGTTTGCATCGGGAATCAGTATAGTCGTGTGGCCGTGTTTCGGCGCACGAGCAGCATCCAAGGTCAATTGTCTTGAATTCAGGCCGCCGGGATCGATGAGAGATCGCTCATGAGATATAGTCGACGTCTCCTGTATCCTCGTGTGTTAATGTGAGGGGATCCACTCGCAGGTTGGGCACGGACTCGACCCCGTTTGCCTGAGGAACCCAAGGTCGAGCCGACATGCGGAGTGTCATGAGTCGCGCGTGCCGGTGCGCCGGCCGCCGTCACGATCTCGGCGCTGCGCCCTCCGTCGGGGCCGTCGCCGCGGTGATGCCGGCCACTGCGGTGGTGGGCACGTCCGTGCCAGCGTCCGCCGGGGCCGCCACGATGGGCGAACTCGCGCCCGGAGCGCTCGAGGCCGCCCCGAGCGTGGGAGGCGTAGCGATGATGGCCCCGCCGACCGTGCTCCTGATTGCCGGCCCAATGATGGGCTGTGCCGCGATGCGTCTCGCCGCCTCGATGACGGGCCTCGGCCCGCTCGCGGCCTCCCCGGCCATCCTGCCGGCTCGCGTACCACCTCTCCCCCTGCGGTACCTGTCGTCGCTGCGCGCGAACTCGCGGGACCCAGCGCTGAACATGATCTGCTTGCGGCCGGTTGCTCAGGGATTCAAGACTCGCCCAGATTGTGTAGTTTAGATTGGAAAGCAGCTATGCCCCATTTTTTTGGGGTTGCCCGTCGGTCTTGCTGTTGTGCTGGAGTGACGAGTGGAATCTGGAAGTTTGGCAACCGCACCGCACACGAATCATACGCGCAGGCGAATCCTCATCGCGACGTGGGGTTCGCTCGGCGACTTGCACCCCTACGTGGCTCTCGCGCTGGGTTTGCAGTCGCGGGGCCACGAGGCGATCCTCGCAACGGGGGAATGCTATCGGCGGAAAATCGAGGCTCTGGGCATTGGCTTCCGGGCCGCGCGACCTGATTGTGCGTGGGTGAATGAACCCGTTGTGGTGCGAAGACTGACGCATCCGCGCTGGGGGATGATCCGCGCTGTGCAGGTTCAACTCATGAGCTTGCGCGAGTCGTACGAAGACATCCTGGCTGCATCCGAAGGAACGGATTTGCTTGTGAGTATGATGGCCGTCTATGCAACGGGGATCGTGGCTGAGAAGACAGGCTTGCCTTGGGTCTCGGCCATGCACATTCGCACCGGGATCTTCTCCGCGTATGATCCGCCGCTCATTCCTGGATTTCCGGGATTTTCAAAAGGACTGCGCGGCCTCGGGCCAATCTTCTGGGGGCCGTTTGGACGGTCTCTCAACCGGGCAGCGAGCGTGCTGGCTTTACCCTGGCATCGTTTGAGGAAAGAGGTCGGGCTACCACGGGCGCGAGGATTCAATCCGCTCACCGAAAGCTATTCGCCCGCGTTGCATCTGGCGCTCTTCTCGAAATGGCTTGCGGACAAGCAGCGCGATTGGCCGGCGCAAACCATTGTCACGGGGTTCCCGTGGTTCGACACCGAGGGTGACGCGGGGTTGCCTGAGAAATTGGCGCGTTTCCTGGATGACGGCGAACCACCGCTGGTCTTCACACTCGGAACGGCGGTGGTTGCGGACGCCGGGCCGTTCTATCACCACAGCGCCGCCGCGGCGAAACTTATGGGCCGGCGCGCCGTTCTGCTCGCGAAGAACCCGCGAGCTCTTCCAGCAGAGCTACCGGAGGGTGTCGTCGCTTTTGACTACGCGCGTTTCTCACTTTTATTCCCCCGCGCGGCTGCGATCGTCCATCACGGTGGGATCGGCACGACCGGACAGGTCATGCGTTCGGGGCGTCCTTCTCTGGTCATGCCATGTGCGTGGGACCAGCCAGACAACGCCGAACGAGCCGCACGGTTGGGCATTGCTCGAACGATCGAGCGAAACCGGTATGAGCCACATCGCGTTGCTGGTGAACTCAAGCTTCTCGAGGATCCGGGTTACTCGCGAACATCTGCCGAAATTGGAACGAGGGTGCGGCAAGAGGAGGGCGTGAAAGCGGCGTGTGATGCCATCGAGACACTATTCCAAAACGGGAACCGGGGCTGAATTGTGTGATGCCCGAAGGATCGAGCTGGGTTTCTTGGCGGCAAGGCGGATTGACGGTTTCTGTTCCTCATGAAATCGGCAGCACCCGGCAAGTCGCCGCATAGCTTGCTTCCAGGTCGAGGATCACGGTCTGGGATTCCAACAACCAGACCGGGAGAGCGAGCTGCGGGCGATTCGATCTTGCGGGCGGTCTCCGACGTCGAAATGCTCGCCAACGCGGTCTCGGCCAAGCTGCTATCGAAGCCGGAGACGGTGCGGGTCGTGTCGGCATCGGGCTGAGAGCTGGTGGTGGAGTGCTTGCGCCGAAATGCACTTGGAAAACTGCGATCGACGAACGGGGCGGGCTAGTTGGGTTGAAATTCGGTCTGATCAAATGGACGGCCGATGGGAGGGGAACGTACTGGGATGAAAAACGAGCTGAGCCGGCGTTTCCGTCCGCTCTGAGTTAAAAAACGAGCTGCGTCCCGTTTTCCTCCCCGTCCCCTTTTCCTCCTCCACTATACGTGCCAATTCCTGGCAGCGTCTTGAGCATCCGCTAGCTCCTGTGCTCGGCGTCCATAGCCGTGCTTTTCGATGAGGTCGCTAGCCCTGGCGAGTTCGGCTTGGTCGTGGAAGAGGCGTGCGCGGTGGAGGTGAACGTCGGCGAGGTACAGCGGCATCGGGCCGCGCTCGGCGATCTCCTGCGACTGATCCAGGGCCGCGCGGGCCGCCGCGGCGTCGCCGCGGACGAAGTGATACAGCGCGGCGGCCAACAGGCCTTTGGGAAGGTAGTGGGTCGTGCCCGCTGCACGTAAGCCGTTCAGAGCGGCGGCGACGTGCGGCAAATCAAGCGTCGGCTGCGGGAGCGGGTTGGACAGAATCGCCCTCATCAGCCCGACGCGGGCCAGCGTGAGGTGATCGAGGGCGATGTTTACGAGCGACGCTCCAGCGTCAATTGCCCACTTCAGCGTGGTTGTCCCCCGCCGTTCGGCCTGAGCACAAGTCGTAGAAACGACATCTTCGGCGTTCGAGTGCGACGAGGCCTGGAATTCTGTACGATGGAGGAGCGCATGCCACGCGGCGCGCTCGACGGGGGCAAGCAGCCAGTCGCAATAGAGGAAGCCTGGAATTGAGTAGAGCACGTCGAGCTCCGGGCGGTTTTCTGCTTGGATTAGTTCGGCTTCGGCGAAAAGCGAGCCAGATTCGATTCTGCGACCGGACTGGTGCAACGCATCGGCCGCCGTGGTGCGTCCGTTTACTCGCTGTGACACATCTCCGCTGCGGTCAGCTTGCGTGATCGATTGGAGGGAGTCTGCCAGCGCGTCCGTCAACCTTCCCAGCAAGACCTCCAGTTCGCTAAGGTTGGCCGCATACGGTGCGGCGTTCCTGCGGTCCGTCTGCTGAATGGCCATTTCCAATCCGGCTCGCACAGGTTGGAGAGCTTCAGTCGTGCGACCCAGGGCACGCAGGTAATACGCGGCCTCATTCAGCAACGCGGCCTTGTCGGCGTTGCGGAGCTTCGGGGAGACGAAGCTCCAAGGCTCGTCGAAGAACGCCGCCACCACCGCGAGGTTGGCTCCGATTGCACCGAGCTTAAGCGTGCTGTACAGGCCATCGCTTCCTTCGCCGCGCTGAATACGGTCGATGTATACATTGTGATAGGCCTCTTGCTGTCGTTGGGCCAGGCAGCCATGGACGACGGCCTCGTAGAGTGGCCGCAGGCCTTCGAGCGTATCGGGGCGATAGGACGTCGTCTCGCATAAGTGATCGAACAGCCGCGAGTGCGCGGCCTGGTACGCGCTGGGTTGCGTGTCGCGGAGCTGCTTGGCGAAGTATTCGCGGATCAGCGGATGGGCGCCGACTGCATCGGGCGTTATGGTCAGCAGATCGACCTCGCTCAAACGCGTAAGAGCGATGTTCCATTGAGTGTCTTTCAGCTCAACCAGAGCGTCCGTCAGGCCGGGAATCGGCGGCATGGCGCGCAAGGCCTTCAGAGAGTCGCGGGACATTGGCCGATCGAAAAGGCCAGTGAGCCGCAAAAGCGCGAGCTCGCGCTGCCGCTCCGGCCCGGCGGAGTCCAGCCAGCGTTCGTAGGCGATCATCACCTTGAACGCCGAGCGGCCCTGGCTCTCCATATCGGCTTCCTCGAACCGCACCTCTTTGTAATGGCGTATATCGCCGCCGTAGGCGTCCGCAAGGAATCGGCCGATCAATTGCAGCGTCAGCGCGTGTCCGCCAGCATCCGCCCACGCCGCCTCCATCTCGGCTTGAGTGCCGTGGACACCCACGTGACGCAGAAGGGCGATCGCGGCTTCCTTTTCCAGCTTATCGAGCTTCTGCTCCGCGGTCGTCGTCAGGTTCTCGATGTTCTTGAGGTGCTCGCGGGTGGTGACGAGGCACAGGCCGGGGTTGTCGGCGGCTAGACTGTGCAGCAGCGCTTCGAGGGCCTGATCCTTGAGCCGCCCGGCCTGGGGATCGTTCACCGGATATTGCAACGGCTCGATGCCATCCAATACGAGCAGCGTGCGATGCCGCCGCACGAGCCCGGCCAGCCGTTCGCCGCGCTCCCATGGGCTGCCCTTGGTGGGGTCGGGATCATCAAAGAATTTGAGCGCTTCGTGCATGAACTGGTCGGAAGAGGTCTGCCGCGATTCGCCGGTCCCCTGGCTGTAGAAGGACCAATCGAAGTAGCGCTCGACCCCCGGCCAGCCCTTGGCCGCCATTCGTTCGCTGACCCAGTGGGCGACGAGCGACGTCTTGCCGACGCCACCCCAGGCGACCAGCGTGTAGACGTTGAGCGTCGGGTTCGCCCAGGCCGCATCAAGCGCATCGATCCAATGTTGACGGCCAAACAGAATCCGCGGCGAATGCCTGGTAATCTGGGACGATGCAACCTTGCGCTCTGACGCGAGTACGACCTCGCGCGGTCGATCAATTGCGCTGTCGCGTGCTCCACGCCGACTGAATTCGTGTCGACCCCAGTTCCGGCGCGGAAAAATCGTAACTCTGATCATGCCGTCCTTGCTGGCAACAACTGGCGAATCTGCACCCTGTTCCTCGCAGTCCTTTAGCGCATTCGGTAACCCGCTTCCCTGTGTTTCTACCAACCTGATCCGTCGTAGAGCACTCGCCAGTCTTTCGTTCCTACTTGTGGGCTCAGATTGTAGGTCGGCAAGTCCTAGCCGCTTCTCGTCTTCCAGCAACCGCGCTCCCCACGATCCCGGGCTGACAATTTCGATCCTGTCACCGAACAGCCGAACGTGTGAATGACGTTTGCGATCCAAGTAATCCCGATGGCACAGGGCATTCGCCAAAAGTTCGCTCACACATACCATAGGAAACTGAAATTCGTATTTTGCCGCGATGCTGCCAGGCTCCCTGACTTCTACTTTATCAATATGACTCTCAATGAACGTCATTGCGCCAGTCAACTGGGCGAAAATGGGTCCATACCAATCACGGCCAGTCTGGGCAGATGTCTTGTCCAGTCCTGAATAGCGGACGCATTGAACATATGCAGTCGGCACCAGTACGTGGGGCTGGTCCGTAAACAGAAGGACACCTGCGGCGTAGAGCTTTCCATCTAAAAGGAGATTTGCCCTCGCTAGAAATGTAGCGGCATCCAAATCGTCAGTCAGCTCGGCTTGGCGCACTTCCGGCCGTAGCCGTTCTCTGTATTCCTTGACGAGATCGGTGGAGAAGAGCCATTTGTTCGTCAGCCACTCGTCGAATTCCCCCGCGGGTGAGTCGGTTCCAAGGGCGGCGTGTTCATTCCCCTGGCTGCCAGCTGATAGTGGATGGTATTTCAGCAAGCCTCGTTGAAGCTCAGCGAGTGCGCCGGTGCGGTCGCGGTAATATTCGGCGACCTTCACGCCCAATCCCAGTGCCTCCAGATTCGCGTCGATTTCCATTCGGACGGGAAATATTCGTTGTCGCCCGTTAGCGCTGGGTCCTTGAACATGCGCAATCAGGTGGCTCAGCCATTTGCTTCCAGCAGCGCGTTCCGTGCCGCAGACTATCACAGGTCCTCCCTGAGCCATTCGATCCGAAAGCTCCCTCAGCTCAACATCGCCGACTGCCGTAAGTCCTGTATGCCACACGTCGTATCCGAAGCGGGCCACCTCAGAGGCCAGCTTTCTGGCGAGCTCCTCCTCGCCCCGTGAACATAGGACTATCGCTAGAACGCCCAATTGGCGGTCCTATTTTATGGCCCTTAGGAGCTCGGATAAGCCGCGCTGCCAGTTTGTGATCATGTCGGCATATTTGGTTCCTGCTAGAATTGCCGGCACGTCCCTGCCCGACAGCATCACCGGCAAGACCTTAACTCCGTCTCCGTTTAATTGTCGGGCCAGCGCTGACATCCACTCGATATCCATCCAGGGTGCCATGCCGGCAGAAGAATAACAGAGAACCAAATACGTAGAACCTGACAAACCTTGATTCATTCGGCCAACTATTTGATCGCCGGTGTTGATCTCCCACGAGTCGAGCCAAACTGCGTGACCGGCGGCGAGCACGTCTCGGCTCAACTTTTCCGCCAAATCGGCGTCCGCGCCGCGGTGGCTGATGAACACATTCGCCATAGTTTTATCCTGTCCAAGCGATCGTGCCGAGCGGCCGTGTATGAGACGGGCGCACGAGTGCTCACGGCCCACCTCGGATCGTTACATTACCTTGGCTTTCAGCCATTAAACCAGTTCCTCTGCGTGACCGCCACTCTCAGTGACGGCCCATCGAGTCAATGTGCGGACGCTCCGGCGTCAAATCCGCTTGGGGCCGGAGAGCCTGGCCCGCACGTTGGGATTGGTCAAGATGCAGCACGTTGGATCTCTGTCGATGCGTGACGCCGATTCGTGCCTTGGAATCCGACTTGACCGGATCGTGGCGATGGGCCGGCATTGGGGCTGACATCAGAGAGAACGGATGGGACGTACTTTCCCCGTTCGGCTCCGCTCACGGCAGGCGGAGCGCGAGGCGACTTTGGTGTTCGGTCTTGGGCCGCTGACGCGTGAGGACACGAGCCCGATGGCGGGCTCGTGGGGCGTTCGAGGGGAATCTCGCGCGTACGGGTGTCCGATTTTTCGCGCCATGCCCTACGACCCGCAGGATGATACCTCGGCTGAACAAGGCAGCCAAATTCTTTGCAAATTGGCACAACTCGGATGGCCTTTTTGTAGATCGTTTCAGGTAGAGGGGGGAATCAAGGCCCGAGCGTGAGAGGAGATGATGAGACGATCCGAAATCGAAGGCGTGAGAACTCCTGGTGAATTCGACGGAGCCGGCGCGCGCGGGCTTACGTCTGCGCCAGCTCGGCTCGGTTGCCGTCGTCGCCCGCGCGGGGGGCAGGAGTGCCGCGCAACAGGGCCAATGGCACGTGCGCAAGCGGGCGATCTACACTACTGTACGGATGCTTGAAAACACCCCCAGGACTGCCATTTACTGCCACTTACTGCCACATTTCGAGGCTCGAAACTGGGCATCCAAGGCGCAACCTACGATCTGTAAGTCAAATGGAAATTAATGGATCGGAGATAGGCCAAGCGTTTTCCGGCGATTTAAAAATCTCGTGGCAGTACTGACCCCAAAGCTGCCACTCTGAAACGGGGGCGTTGTTCACTATGTCTAGAGAGAGGGCGGAGGGCAGAAATCAGCGCAGAAATGCGGAAGCCTTGGGGCGGGCGGGCCGTGGGCATCATCGCCAAGGCACCAAAAAGCGTTGTTAACCACGTTGAACAGAAGGGAACGAAACAAACGAAGATAGGGAGGGCCGGGTGATTGAATCCACGGTCAGATCGGATGCGGACGTGCCGACGTTCCCGCGCTGGGATATTATCACGCGGTCGATGCGGATGCGTGGCGCGGGGTTCTAAAGTGTGAAACATGAAGCCGCGCGTAGACGTCGGCGGTTCCCTTAGCGCTTGCAGAGAAAGGAGCACCGTCAAATGTTCAAAACGAACTGTGACCTGGGAGCGTGGCCGTGATAGCGCGAACTGACCGGACACGCAACGTACGGCTGAAGGCCGAGCTACTCCGACTCACTTTGGGTTGGCTGCGCGGCCGTGATATCGCGAACTGACCGGGCACGCGACGTCACGCTGAGGCCTGACCTACGCCGACTCGCGGATGCCGCGCGCTGGCTGTTCGGATGGGCGCGCGCCACTATTTGTGTGTTCACAATTGGTGAATCGTCGGGCGACCCCAGAAAGGGGCAAGCGGCGTTTGCGCTTCCGAAGGGCAGGTCAGGCTGGTTGTGGACGCGCGCCGAGTCATCAGGCGGTTCGCCCTGCCGGGATTGGGCTTTCCATCTGCGCGTGGGTGTGGGGAGACGAGATCGTCAGGCTGAAGCCTGACCTACGCTGAGGTTCGTTCCCTTAATGCTTACCGACAAACGACCATCGTCAAATATACAAAACGAACTCCCCTGGCGAGATTGGCTCGCAGCACGAGCGGATTTGGGTTCGCCAGGGGCGGAGGGGATCGTCTCGAATCGGGGCGAGCGGACTTGCCTATTCGGCGGAGCCGTTCCAGGCGACACCGGCCGGGGCGGGTGCCAGACGCGTCTCGTTCACGAAGGATTCGGTCGCTGGGTCGAGGATGCCTTTGGCGTGACCGTTGGGGTGGTGTACGTACATGGCATCCCTCGCGACGACAAGCTGATGCTCGGGCGGTGGTGCCAGCTCATAGCGGACGGGACGCGAATGATCATCCAACTGAAGCTGAGGGTTGTAGACTCCGTTGAACTTCCAGAGCATCTTGAGCGTGTTGGTCTGGCCGCGCGCCAGGTTGCCGGCCAGGATGCCTGCGAGCGACTTCACGGCCGACCAGCCCAGGTGCTTGCGGTTGAGCACCGCCTGGGTGGTCACCAGCTCGCGATAGAAGTCGGCCAGCGAGAGCTTGGTCGGCAACACCGCATGCTGGATGTCGAACAGACGGTAATCGCGGGTGGAAAGGCGCCGCGATTCGGTGAGCCAGGTTTCGGTTCCGGGGTAGGGGGTGTTCACACTGATATTCACGATCTCGGGGATCTCGAGGCACCACTCGCGAATCACCTCGAACTGGCGGCGGTCCCAGGCGGGGTCGGCGATCAAATTAATTGCCACCATCACACCGAGAGACCTGGCGAACTCGAGGGCTTCGAGGTTCTTGGAGACACTCACTCGCTTGCGAAAGCGCTTGAGGCCCTCTTCGTCGATTGCCTCGACGCCCAGGAACATATATTGAAGGCCGAGCTTCTTCCAGAAACGGAAGACATCCTTGTTCCGCAAAAGCACATCGCCGCGGGTCTCGAGATAATATTGCTTCTTGATCCCGCGGCGGGCCACGGCCTCGCCGATGGCCATGCCGTGCTGGGCCTGGATAAACGCGACGTCGTCGACGATGAAGACCCCGGGCTCGCGAATTCGCGCGAGCTCGTCGGCTGCGGCCTCGGCACTCTTGACGCGGTAGCTGCGGCCGTAGAAAGTCCAGGCGCTACAGAACGAGCAATCCCAGGGGCAGCCGCGCGAAAGTTCGATCGACGCACAGGGATCGAGCACGCCGATGAAATACTTGCGACGATGTCGCAGCAGGTCGCGCGCGGCAACCAGATCGTCCAGATTCTTGATGAAACCGGGCGCCGGCCCATCACCGTTTGCGGCGACCACGCCCGGCACCTCGAGCAACGCGCGAACATCCCTGGCTGCAACTGCCTCCAGAAGCGGCACTACCGAAGCCTCGCCCTCACCTTTCAAGACACAGGCTATCGCACCGTCACCATGCTCGAGCAGATCGCGCGCGATGAACGATGCGCTGTGACCGCCGGCGAAGACGAATGCTCCGGGACAGGAGATCGCCGCCAGCTTGGCCAGGTCAACCACTTCGGGCACGTTTGCCAGATAGTTGCAGGAAAGAGCAATCGCGTCGGGCTGCCACTCGCGGAGCATTCGTTCGAACTGATGCCGCGGCTCGACCTGGAGATCGATCAGCCGCACGTCGTGCCCGGCCCGACGCGCGGCCGCCGCGATGAGCTCGATCCCCAGCGGCTCGAGGCGGAGGAAGATCTTGGAATACATCAAACAACTTGGCGATACCGCGAGGATCTTCATGACGGCCCAAGGGGGTGATTCGACGGCGGCTTCGAGAAACGAGTCTCAGCTTGTAGCACGAATTCTGTCCTTCAACCAGAACAACCAACCCTCCCTCAGCACGGTTCCGGCGAATTTTCGTCAATCGCGGGAACACAAAGCGCCAGAAGGGTTTCCCTATCCTTTGTCGTTTGACGAAGCCGGCAACAGCGGGTTTATTCAAGTATACCTATGAACAGTGACGATTTTCAAAGGTCAGGGTGCTCTGGTAGAATCCGATTTTGCGATTTCGCATTTGAGTCGGAGCTGTGCTGATGGCGCGATGAAGCGGGCGAGAGCGCTGGCAAGAAGCTGTACATCGAGACGGTTGGCTGTCAGATGAATTTGCTGGACAGCGAGCTGGTGGTGGCGAAGCTTCGCAACGAGGGCTACGAGCTGACGGACGACCTGAATCAGGCCGACCTGGTGCTCTACAACACTTGCTCGGTGCGGCAGCATGCGGAAGACAAGGTCTATTCCGCGCTCGGGCGGATCAAGCGGCTGAAGGAGCGGAAGCCGGGGGTGTCGATCGGCGTGCTGGGTTGCATGGCGCAGAAAGACCAGGAGCAGATCTTCCGGCGGGCGCCTCATGTCGACGTGGTGGTGGGCCCGGGTCAGCTTGCGAAAGTGGGCGAGCTGGTGGAGCGATCGCGGGAGGAGAAGACGAGGCAGATTGCGGTGAGCCGCGCGCTCGGACGGTTCGCTGGAGGTGGTCGCGGCGAGCTTCGAGGGATATGACGCCAATCGTGAGCCCGCGCTGCGGCCGACGCCGTTCCAGGCGTTCATCCGCGTGATGATGGGATGCGACAAGTTCTGCACGTACTGCATCGTGCCGGCGGTGCGCGGGCCGGAGCAGAGCCGTCCGCCGGAGATCATACTGGAAGAGGCACGCGTGCTCTCCGGGCAGGGGGTCAAGGAGATCACGCTTCTGGGGCAGACGGTCAACAGCTACAAATCTCGCCGAGGCGGACGGACGAGTGGATCGCCTGTCGGACCTGCTCGAGCGGATGCAGGATATCGATGGTTTGGAGCGGATCAAGTTCATCACCAATTTCCCGAATGACATGACGGACGACTTGCTGCAAGCTGTGCGCGACTTGCCCAAGGTGTGTCCTTACATCCACGTTCCTGCACAGAGCGGGTGCGATCTGGTGCTCAAGCGGATGAAGCGGATGTACACGGTGGGGTTTTATGAGGAGATGCTGGGCCGCATTCGGTCGATGGTACCCGGAGTGGCGATCTCGAGCGATTTCATCGTAGGGTTTTGCGGAGAGGACGAGGCATCGTTCCAGCGGACGATGGGCCTGGTCGAGCGGTCTCGGTTCAAGAACAGCTTCATCTTCAAATACAGCCCGCGAGAGACGACCAAGGCGGCGTCGCTTTATGCGGACGATGTGCCGGAGGAGGTAAAAAAGCGCCGGAATAACGAGCTACTCGCCTTGCAAACAACGATCAGCTTGGAAGACAATCGGCGATGGGTTGGGCAAACCGTCCAGGTGCTAGTGGAAGGGCCGAGCAAGAAGACGGCCCGCCGGGACGGTTGGGAGAGTGGCGAGCCAGTTGACGGGCCGTACCACTAGTGATCGGATCGTGGTGTTCGACGGACCCGAGCGGCTGGTGGGTGAGGTTGTTCGAGTCCTGGTCGAAGACGCGAGCGCGGTTGCTCTCTTCGGCCGGGTGGAGACATTTGAGCGCATTGCGACTCCGGCGTGAAGGGACTTGCGTATGATGGCCGGCTCGCTACTGGACCGGGTGAGCTGCTGGATTGCGTGGGGTGGCATCGAGGAGCGTTTTGTGCCTGAGCAAAGCGCGCTCGAGCACGGGTTTCCCGGCAACGGACACTCGTGCCGGCCGGGCGCCGATCCCCGATCGATTCGCCGACTGGGAAGAGCGGCACGGTTATCAGCTTCCGCATGGGCTTCAGGCGTGGCTGAGGCTCTCGAACGGGCTCTTCGGCGGCCGGGCCATACATCCACCCGATCACGGCGATCGGCCCGATGATGCCCTTTGCTCGCAGTGCCCGGCCTGGTTGTGCAGCCGGAGAGCTGGTTCGAGCTGGGTAATCCCAACCGCCAGACGATTTGCATTGACCTGGCGTATCGTTTGCCGGGGGGCAGCTATCCGATCTTCACTTCCGGCGATGATGAGATCGGGAAGTCCGCCGCGGATCATTGCGCGGAGCTTTGAGGAGTGGTTTCTCGAGCTGTTGCGGCAGAAGGGCCGGGAATACTGGTTCCATGCCGGCTTCACGGATTTCGGCGACCCCTGGCAGATCGCACCGCCGCCACGTCACGGAGCCTGCTCTTACCCGCGCGGCTGAGGTCTTATGCCGACCGTGTTGCCAGGCTGCACTCGACCGGCGTCGACGAGCGGAAGATCGCCGCGAGCCTGGGGCTTTCCCGCGCCGACGTCGAGTCGATTTTTCGTCATCTTCAGCATTTGAGCCCCGATCGCGTTTCTTCCAGGGCTCCGGACTGACGGCGAGCCATCGCTGACTGAGGGGTTCGGATGACCGCCGGCTGGTTTCTGACGTATCACGAGATTCCCGAGGTTGTGCAGGAGTGGCTCGCCCGGCTGGGCGTGCGCGACCCCGAGCGCGGCAGCCGCGACCTGGCGGACCTGACGCGTCGGGCGGGCGCCGAATCCCTTCCGGACCTCGACCGGCTGGCTGTCTTGCTCGACGCGATACTGCCCCGATGCGCCGACCCGGGAATGGCGCTCGCGAACCTCGAGCGATTCCTCGCGGCCGTGCCCAGGCTGAGCTCGACGTTGCGCGATCTCGCCGGCGATACGCAGGATGGCCGAGATCTTGCTGCAGGTCTTCAGCACCAGCCATTACTTCAGCGAGGTGTTGATCCGAGACCCCGAGCTTCTGGACTGGCTGCGGGCCGGCCCGGTGCGCCCGGACCGATCGTCGCTGGTGGAGGAAATCTGGACCGCACTCGAACGACTTGATGACGAGAACGAGCAGTCGCTCGCACTGAGGCGGTTTCGCCAGCGTGAAAGCCTGCGAATCGGCTACAATGACATCGTCCGCGGTCTTCCGCTGGAGCTGATCACCCGCGATCTTTCCGATCTGGCCGATGCCTGCGTCGAAGCGGCGCTGCGACTGGCGTGGGCTCGCGCGGTGACGCGCTACGGCATTCCGCGCTCGGCAGGTGGCAACGCGGCCCGGTTCGTCGTGCTGGGCCTGGGCAAGCTGGGAGGCCAGGAGCTCAACTACAGCTCCGACATCGATCTGATCTTCCTCTACGACCTGGACGGAGGGACAGACGGGCCCAAGGTTTTATCCAACTCCGAGTTTTTCGCGAGGATGGGAAGCGAGCTGGTTCGCCTTCTGGTCGAGCACACGGCGCTGGGCATCGTTTATCGCGTCGACATGCGATTGCGCCCGGATGGGGAAGAAGGGGCGCTCGCCAGGCCGCTGGGGGCGACGCTGGGGTATTACGTGACGCGGGGCCGAACCTGGGAGCGGCAGGCGCTGATCAAGTGCCGCGCGGTCGCCGGCGACCTCGAGCTGGGCAAGACGTTTTGCGACGAGATCCAGCCGTTTGTGTTTCGCCGTTTCCTGGGTGCCGCGGAGATTGCGGAGATCAAGTCGCTCAAGCGCCGGATCGAGCAGCGCAGTCTCTCGGCCGGGACTGCCGAAGTCGAGGTCAAGACCGGGCACGGCGGCATCCGCGATATCGAATTCGTGGTCCAGTTCCTCCAGTTGCTGCACGGTGGCGAGTATCCCGAAGTGCGGCATGGCACCACGCTGGCCGCCATCGCGCGAGCTCGAGGGAGTGGGGTGTTTGAGCACGGAGGAACGAATCATCCTCGACGACAATTACCGGTTCCTCCGCCGGGTTGAGCACCGGCTGCAGATCTTGTTCGACCGCCAGACGCACGAGATGCCGCGTGAAGGGACGCGCAGCGAACTCTGGCTCTGCGCATGGGATACATGCCGGAAAGCCCCTGGGAGGACTGGGCAGCGCCATCGGCGCGGTTCATGGCCGACTATCGCAGCAAGACCGAGCTCAATCGTCGCATTCTCAATCACTTGCTCCACGATGCATTCAGAGGCGAAATCGGTGCGGCCGTCGATCCGGTGGTCGACCTGGTGCTGGACCCGGAGCCGGGCGATGAGTTCATCAAGGAGGTGCTGGCTCGTTATCCGTTTCGAGACCGCCAGACGGCGTATACCAACCTGATGGCGCTGGCTCGCGAGGATTTTCAGTTTCTGTCCCAGGCCCGCTGCCGTCATTTCCTGGCTGCGATCGCGCCCGCGGCTGCTCGAAGCGATCAGCCGCACTCCCGACCCGGACATGACGCTGACGAATCTCGAGAAAGTTTCGGCGTCGCTGGGCGCCAAGGCGAGTCTCTGGGAGCTCTTCAACTTCAATCCGCCGAGTCTGAGGCTCTACGTCGAGTTATGCGCGACGAGCCAGTTCCTCTCGGAGATCCTGATCAACAACCCGGGTATGATTGACGACCTGATCGACAGCCTGGTGGTCGACCGGCCGCTTCCGGGTGCGGCGATCAAGGCCGAGCTGGCCGAGCTGTGTAAAGGTGCGGAGGACCTGGCGCCGATTCTGTGGAGCTTCCGGAACAAGGAGTGGGTTCGCATCGGCACCCGCGATATCCTGGGCCGCGAGCCGGTGCGGGAAGTGACGCGAGAGCTGGCGGACCTGGCCGAGGCGATCGTTACCCAGGCCGCTCGCGATCAGTGGGACCGCCGCGCCGCCAGGTACGGAACGCCGGTGTGCTCTTCCAGCGGCAAGCGCGATCGATGGGCGATCGTGGCCCTCGGTAAATTCGGAGGTCGCGAGCTCTCGTATCACAGCGATCTGGACCTGATTTTCGTGCACGAGGATGAAGGCGTCACGGGCGGCGGGAGCACGAGCATTTCCAACGACCAGTTCGTCAACGAGGTTGCGCATCGCGTGCTGGCGGCGCTGGCGGGAGGGCCAACGTTCGGCCCGCTCTACTCCGTGGACACGCGGCTTCGCCCCCATGGAGCATCGGGGCCACTGGTTCAGACGTTCGAGCGCGGTCTTCGACTACTACCGGCGCACGGGCCAGATCTGGGAGCGGATGAGCCTGACGCGGGCGCGGGTGATCTTCGCGACCGGCGGGTTTGCCGAGCCGGTGACCGCGGCGATCCGGTCGCTGCTTCTGGCGGAGGTCGATCGAGCCGAACGCTGGCCACAGAGGTTCTGGCGATGAGGCGCAAGCTCGAGGCCGGGCGGCCGCAGCACGACCTGAAGCGCGGGCCGGGCGGTCTGGCCGACATCGAGTTCATCGTTCAATACCTGCAGCTCTTGCACGGCTCGCAGCCAGCCGGATCTCCTGCGCACCAACATGTGGGAGTCGCTTGCGGCCTTGCGCCGCCGCGGAATCATCACACCAGCCGTCTGCCGCCGAGCTGCGCAGAGCTTATGAGTTCCTGCGCACGATCGAGGGGCGGCTGCGGTTGGTCTATAACCGGAGCGTCTCCGAGCTTCCGGAAGACCGCGGCGAGCTCGAGCGTCTCGCGCGACGTCTGAGTGACGAATCAGCCGAGCCGGCCCGCGCCGTCGAACTGTTCCTGGCCGAGGCACAGAGCAAGACGCAGCGCACGCGGCGGCACTTCCAAGAGATTGTCGTCGCCCACGCGGAGACTTGAGCGCGGGCAGCCAGTCATGCACCACTCCCGGCGGACCACTCATTCAACACCGGCCTTGTCGCCGGCGCAGCGGCGCGGGATCATGCTGTTACTCCGACAAATATCAGAGGCGGTCTTGTGGAACGGTCCGACACCTGTATGCCTTGACGGCCCCTGCGGCGAGAAGAGGCTCATGAGCAGGATGAGCGGTTGGCGAATCGGTTTGGGGCCGGTTTTTGCGTATGAGCGGATTGCTGCGTCGCGGCGCTGGCAGGGACATGCGCTGCGGTCGCTGTTCCTCGTTGCGCTCCTCGCGATTCTGAGTTTGGTTTGGGTCGAGGCGAGCCACTATGCCCACATCTCGCAGCAGCGCCGCTTGGCGATAGTCGCGGGGGATATCTTCCTGGGCGTGAGCGTGACGCAGCTCGCGGCCTCGTCGTCCTGGCGGCAGCGGCGCTCTCGGCGGGTGCGATCTGTGTCGACCGATCGCGTGGAACTCTGGCCCATCTACTCGTGACCGAGCTCTCGAGCACGGAGATCGTGCTGGGCAAGCTGATGGCACGGCTGCTTCCGCTGCTGGCGGGGCTGGCGTGCACATTTCCGATTGTGGAGCTGCTCACGCTGCTGGGAGGCGTCGAACCGGTGGCATTCCTTTCTTCCTTCATCGTCGCGATGAGCGTGGCGGTGCTCGGTTGCGCAGTGGCGACGTTCTTCTCGCTCTGGTTGCGAAAGACTTTCGACGCGCTCCTGATGACGTACATGTGTTTGGGACTGTGGCTCGTCTCGCGGCTCGTTCTCGAATTCCTCGCGCACTCACCGGCTGGTTGTGGATTGTGCCTTCGAGCACGATCGACCCCTTTTACATGGCGACCGCGCCGTACCTGCGGCCGGGCGGCTTGGGAATTGACGACTATGTTCGGTTCAGCGGAGTGACCGGCTCGATTTCGCTCTTCTTTATCGCGGTAACCACATTTGCGATTCGAAGGGTGTGCACGCGTGACGGAGCCGACAAGCTCCGGCGGGGAAGTGCGGAGGTTCAGCGGGGTAATATCTGGCGCAGGTTACACCGGGCTCTGCCCTGGCTTGCTCCATCGCTCGATGGCAATCCGGTCGTCTGGCGTGAATGGCACCGAAGCCGGCCGTCGCGATTCCGTCGGATGTTGCTGTGGCTTTCCATTAGCGTTGTGACGTCTTTGAACGTATTCGCGATCCTCTGGGCAGACAGAGAGATAGCGTCGATTGTGAATGGAGTGCAGGTGGCGATTGGATTGCTCGTCTTGAGCGGCTCGAGTGCGACGTCGCTGGCGGAGGAGCGCGCGCGGGGCAGCCTCGACCTTTTGCTGTGCACGCCGCTGTCGACATGGCAGATCGTGAGCGGGAAATGGCTGGGAGCTTTGCGAGCGGTACCCTTCCTGATGATTTTGCCCGCGCTCCTCGCGGGGACGCTCGCTTTTATGAGTGATCGTGGTTGGGTTGCGGCCTCCTGTTATATGCTGGTATATCTTGGTTGCGCGAGCGGTACCGCGGCGGGCCTGGGGCTATTGATGGCGACGTGGTTTTCGCGCGTGGGCCGCGCAGCGGCTGTGACGGTTGTGGTTCACATCGGGGTTAGCGCGGCGAGCTTGTTGTTTGCCGCGGCGATCCTCAACCGCGGCTTCGACAAGCTGGCAATGGCAAGCCCGTTTTACTGGGCGAGCCAGGTAACCTATAACTATGGAACGAACCACAAGGAAGTGCCGGGCACGGGCACAGTTTTCTGGACCGGTGTCGCTCTGACTCTTGGTGTCGCGCTCCTGGATCGCGCGGTAGCAGATTTCGATCGGCGTCTGGGCCGCGCGGAGAGCGAGACGGCGCGTGTGGCTCGTCCATCGCGGGCAGCGCGAATTGTCTTCGTCGCCTATCTCGCGTCGACGCCGCTGTTTTTCTTGACGTTCGCCTGGAATCCGGCGCAGAACCTGGCTCTTCAGTTCACGTTTGGCTCGGTGATCAGTGCGGGAATCGCTGGATCATCATGCTGGGACGGGCCCGGCGGCCCAGGAGAGGCTATCAGAGGGTTGTCATCGCGTGCGCAGGCGCGTCATCCTTGTGAAGTGGGCGGGAGCCTGGCGGTATGGATGGGCGCTCATCGCTGTTTCGTTGCTGATCGTGTATCTCATGAGCGCGCCTACGAGAACCTGTGGAAGGAGTATTTGTTTGTGATCGGTTACATGCTCGCCGTTCATGCGGCGGCGATCAGTCTGGGCGTCGCCGTTTTCGCGTGGTCACCGCGGCGCCTTGCCCCGGCGTTCGTCGCGGCGCTCCTCTGGACGCTGGTGATCGTGCCCTGGTTTGCGATGCCGGAGCCGAGTGCGTCGGTGCCTGAAGGGTTATTGCTCTGGAGCCCGGTTCAGGTGATGGACAGGCTCAGTTGCGCGATTTTCTGGCCGACGCTCGCTCCGCCGGTCGGGTTCCGCTGGGTGGGCCTCTGGATCTTCCTGTACGGGGCTGTTGCAGCGGTGCTCCTGGCTGCCGCGCGCGAAATTCGAACCAATGGTCGGGAGCCAGGACAGCGACGGCGTGAATTGGCGAGCCGCATTTCGGCAAATGACTGTTTATAACTCATTGCGAGGCATCAGCATGCCCAGCAACCGAATTGGACCTGGCCCGGTTTTCGCGTACGAGTGGATCACGTCGTCGCGGCGCTGGCAGGCTTACGCCGTGCGGTCCCTGTTCGTTTCGTCGCTGTTCGTGGCGCTGCTGTGCGCGTGGGCAATAACGGCTTCGGCGATGAACCTTTCGGCGATCAGGTACGTTGCCATGCTGGGGCAGGTTTTTTTCGTGGCTGTGATTGGCACGCAGCTCGCGCTGGTGTTCCTGGCGGCACCGGCGGCGACGGCGGGCGCGATCTGCCTGGACCGGGCCCGTGGAACGCTCTCGCACATGCTGATGACGGACCTTTCCGCCGCCGAGATTGTTCTGGGCAAGCTGGCCGGCCGGCTCTTGCCGGTGCTCTCGCTCCTGGTCTGCGCTCTGCCGATGATGGTGATTCTCACTCTCCTGGGAGGTGTGGATCCGGCCGCTCTCTTCTCCGCTTTCGCCGTTGCAGCGAGCGTGGCCGTGCTCGGTTGCGCGCTGGCGATGTTCCTCTCGCTCTGGCACAAGAAGACGCACGAGGCCCTGCTGGGGACGTACGCGTTCCTCGGTGGCTGGCTTCTGGTGTGGCCGAGCCTGGACCTACTGGCTAATCGCACCGGTTGGCTGTGGATCATGCCTTCCAGAAAGTTCGATCCCCTCTACATGGCCGTGGCCCCGTACTGGAATCCGGGCAATGTTGCTTTGGCGGACTATCTCTGGTTCACGGGAGTGATCGGCTCGATTTCGATACTCCTCGTGACTGTGACCGCATTCAAGATTCGGGCGGTCTGCACTCGCGAGCAAGTCAAGAGGCTGAAACAAGCGCCGTCGAGCGTTCAGCGAGCGAACATCTGGCGAATCTTGCACCACAATGTCCCCTGGCTGACTCCGTCGCTGGACGGGAACCCGATTGTCTGGCGCGAATGGCACCGTGAGCGACCGTCGGCCTTCAAGCGCACCGTGACGTGGATTTACATCATGGTTTCCGCGGCCGCGAGCGCGGTCGTGGTGCTTTTTTCGGAAGAACGGGAACTGGCCGCCGTGGTGAACGGATTCCAGGTTGCAACCGGCTTGCTGCTGCTTGGTGTCTGGGGCGCGACGTCGCTGGCCGAAGAGCGCGGCCGGGGCAGCCTCGATCTTCTTCTGTGCACGCCGTTATCGACGTGGCAGATCGTGATGGGAAAGTGGCTGGGCGCTTTTCGAGCGGCGCCCTTGCTGGCCGTCTTGCCAAGCTTCGTGATCGGGTCGCTCGCGTACATCGCCGAACAGAATTATGTGCTGGCCGCAAGCGTTATGCTGATTTATGTGTTATGTGCGGGGGCGGCTGTGATCAGCCTGGGAATCTTGATGGCGACGTGGTCGTCGCGGCTGGGTCGTGCGGTGTTTGTGACGGTCGCCGTGTACGCCTTCCTCGCGGTGGGCTGGTTGGTTATCGCGATGACTTTTCTGGGTCTTGGAGCCCAGACGGCGATGGCCAGCCCGTTTTTCTGGGCGGGTGCGGTCACGATCGAGTTTGCCTCGCGCCAGGAGCAACACTGGCTCGAACTGGCGATGCTCTGGATGGGCATTGCCGCCGTGTGGGCCGTCCTGCTGTTTGATCTGGCTCGCTGTGATTTCGACCGACGGCTCGGCCGGGTCGAGGACCGGCGGGCGAGCCTCGGCTGGCCGTCGGCCCGGGCGCGCGTGGTTGCCGCGGGCTATGTCTTGTTGTCTGTGTTGGTCACCATTTGTTTGCTGCGCAGGGACTGGGCGATTGCCGCCGCGGTCATGTTCGCACTGGGATCGATCCTCGTCGCGGGGATAGCCGCATCGACATCGTCCGTCGATCTCATCGAGGGCGGCGAGGGCACTTGGTTCTCTTCCCGGCTTTCACCGGAACGGGTAATCGCCATCAAGTGGCTGGGTGCGTTTCGCTACGCGCTCTTGTTCATCGCCCTCTCGTTGTTGTTCATCGTTATTCACACAGGGCCCGACTTCGGGCTTTGGAGGCAGTTCGTGGCGGTCATTCTTTACATGCTGGCGGTCAGTGCGGCGGCGACGGGAGTGGGCGTCGCGATGTTTGCGCGGTTCCCGCGGAGCTCACAGGCGGTTCTCTTGGCGGTGCTCATTTCTGCTCTGGCGATCGTTCCGTGGTTCTCGCTGGTTAGACCGTTTGCGGGCACTGCCCTGGGGAATTCCCTGTCCGCGATCAGCCCGATTCAGGTGATTCAGTCACTGCATCGCGCGGTCATCAACTCGAGCCCTTCCGGGGCGAGTGCGACCGCCTGGCCGGGCGTCGGGCTCATCGTGTACGCCGTTTCCGCCGCCCTTCTCCTGTTAGCCGCGCGGGAGACACTCAGGCGAACCAAGACCACCGGGGAGGTTACCGTGACGACGGGAGAGACTCCTATTGCTCGACTGACAACTGACAACTGACAAACTTGCATGTTCAACAGCCGAATTGGCCTTGGCCCGGTTTTCGCGTATGAGTGGATCATGTCCACGCGGCGCTGGCAAGCTTACGCGCTGCGGTCGCTGTTTGTTGCGTCGCTTTTCGCGGCGCTGCTCTGCGTGTGGGCAAACACGCGTCCGGCGACGAATGTCTCCGCGCTGCGCTACCTTGCTGAGATGGGCGAGGGCTTCTTCCTGGCTGTGGTCGGCACGCAGCTTGTGCTGGTTCTCTTGACGGCACCGGCCGCGACGGCGGGGGCGATCTGCCTGGACCGGGCGCGTGGAACGCTGTTGCACATGTTGATGACGGATCTCTCGGCGGCGGAAATCGTGCTGGGCAAGCTGGCCGCGCGGTTGACTCCGGTGCTGGCGATGCTGGCCTGCACGCTGCCGGTGCTCGAGCTGGTTTCCCTGCTGGGAGGCGTTGATCCGACGGCGCTTCTGGGATCGTTTGTCGTCACCGTCGGAGTGGCGGTGCTCGGGTGTTCGCTGGCGATGGCGTTATCTCTCTGGGTGGGCAAGACCCATGAGGCGCTTCTGTGCACTTATGCGATCTGGCTGCTCTGGCTTCTGGCGGGGCCGATGGTGGGTCTGTTGTCGTCGAGCTTGGGCTGGAACTGGTTGACGATTCCGAGGAGGTCGGAGCCATTCTTTCTGTCCCTGGCACCCTACTGGTGGCCGGGGAGCGTGGGGTGGAGCGATTACCTCCTGTTCCTCGGAGCGACGTGCTCGATTTCCGCTGTGCTCGTCGCGGTGGCCGTGCTCCGGCTGCGGGCAGTGTGCACGCACCAATCCGCGCGTTCGGCGTGGCGATCACGTTCGACCTGGGCAGGCGCCAACGCTTGGCGGCGGATCAACCGAACGATACCGTGGCTGACGCCGTCGCTGGATGGCAACCCGGTCGTCTGGCGCGAGTGGCATCGCAGCCGGCCGTCGCGCTGGACGCTGTTGATCACGCTGGTCTACGGTGGATTGTCGCTGCTCTTCAGCACCGTGGTGATCCTCTGGCCCGGGGGGGTGGGCGCCGCGGTCGTGAATGGGCTCCAGGTGTCCATCGGTCTGCTCTTGTTCAGCGTCACGGCTGCGACCTCGCTGGCCGAGGAGCGCGCTCGCGGCAGCCTCGAGCTCTTGATGAGCACGCCGCTTTCCACCCGGCAGATCGTGTTCGGGAAGTGGCTGGGAGCTTTTCGAGCGGTTCCGCTGCTGGCGATCCTGCCGGCCGTCGTGGTCTGGGCAGTCATCTATTCGTCCGATACGAGGCGCTGGTGGTACTGTCCAGAGATGATCATTTATGTGTTGTGCGCAGGTGCGGCGCTCAATAGCCTCGGGCTTGCCATGGCCACGCGGTTCTCACGGGTGGGCAGGGCGGTGGGGGCGACGGTGGTGATTTATGTTCTCGTCGCCATCGGATGGGCGTTTCTGGCTACGATGGTTTTCGGTCCGCGCTCGAACGGTCTGGTCAAAGCGAGCCCCTTGGTGTATGCACTGAGGGCAACCCTGGAAGCCAGTCAGCGATCAAACTGGGCGCGGTCGGAGCTCGAGGGGTTGTTCTGGATCGTGTTTTTCGCGATTGCCGCCGCGGCGCTCGTGCTCGGGACTCTTGAGAGCTTCAACGTTCGAATGGGACGGATCGACGATGCGGCGGCGATTGCTTGTCATCCCATTCGATTCGCGCGTGTCGCGTCGCTTGTCTACTGCATCGCGGCGATCTCCTTCGCGTCGGCACAGTTTATACCGAGAGCCGACTTCACGTTCGTCCGGATCGAAGCGCCGATCATTTTCTCGCTGGGACTTTTGCTGGTGCTGGCTCGAGCTTCGTGGCCGACGGGTCCTGATACAACCGCGCGCACCGAAGGCCGTCTTCGGTCGGCCCAGGTCTCGACTCCGGACCTGGTGCGAGCCAAATGGGTATCCTCCGGTCGTCTGGTGCCTGGGATTCTGTTAATGCCATTGCTCGTAGTTTTTCTAACGAGCGCGCCATCCACAGGCAACAGGCTGGCGTTCTTGATGAGCGTGGTGTTCATGCTTTCGGTCTCATTCGCAGCCGTGAGCCTGGGCGTCGCTCTCTGGGCTTGGTGCCGGCGCGGAGCGTGGGCCGTGATTCTTGCAGTAAGTGCGTGGGCGCTCACGAATACCGTAGGGCTGTCGTTGGCAAGCTCTGGAGGGCTCGACACCTCGGTCTCTCTGCGATCGTTCCATCCCTTTTCCGGCGTGACCGCCCTCGCAGTCTCGCTGAACATGACGAGTGCGGTTTTCGTCAGTCAGTATTCATCAGTGGCTCTTGCCAGCGCTGCCTACCTTGCCGCAGCGGGCCTGTTGTTCGTGGCGGCACTCCGTTCGCTCCGTTTCGCAGCGGACATCAAACGCAATCGCCCGGAGGCGTTTTGAACCCGGTCCTGCTATACGAATCGATCACGTTCACGCGGCGCTGGCAGGCGTATGCGGCCCGGTCGCTCTTCGTCGGGATGTTGCTGGGTTCGCTGCTGGCGATTTGGAACAAGGCACAGCCGCCCGTGGCATTCCCGATTCGCGCCATGGCCCAGATCGGAGAATCGTTCTACATCGGCGTGGCCGGCACGCAACTGGCGCTGGTGATGCTGGCGGCACCCGCGGCCACGGCCGGAGCGATCTGCCTCGACCGTGCCAGGGGCACGCTGACCCATATGCTCATGACGGACCTCTCGAGCGCCGAGATTGTGCTGGGCAAGCTGGCTCGCGGCTGATTCCGGTGCTGTGCTTGCTGGCCTGCACGTTGCCCATGATGGAGCTGTTGACCCTGATCGGAGGGGTGGACCCGGCTGCGCTCTGGGGTGGCTTCGTTGTATCCCTTGCCCTTGCGGTGCTGGGTTGTTCGCTGGCGATGTTTTTCTCGTTCTGGGTGGGCAAGACTCATGAAGCGCTTCTGGGCACTTACGCCGTCTGGCTGTTGTGGCTGCTGGTCCGTCCGATGATCGGCACCATTTCCTCGATTACAGGGTGGGGCTGGTTAGAGCCGCCGCCAAGCCTGGATCCGTTCATGCTGGTTCTGGAGCCGTCGTGGTCTCCGCGGAGCGTGGACTGGACTGACTATTTTTGGTTCCTGGCGATTGCGTGCTCGATCTCGGCACTTGTGATCGTAATCGCGATCATGCGGATCCGGGCCGTCTGCACGCGGGTGAAGGTGAGAAAGCCATCGCGATTGGCCAGGAGGATTCGAGAGCGAAACCTCTGGAGGATTTTGTCCTCCAAGGTCCCGTGGCTCACTCCGTCGCTTGACCGCAACCCCGTCCTCTGGCGCGAATGGCACCGCAGCCGTCCGTCGCACTGGGCGGCGGTGATCGGGGCGATCTACGTCGTTCTGTCGCTCGTCTTCAGCATCGTGGCCGTATGTTCGCCTGGCGGTCGCGCACCGGTTTTCATCAACGGTTTTCAAGTGGCGATCGGGTTCTTGCTGCTGTCGGTTTCGGCGGCGACGCCGCTGGCGGAGGAACGCGTTCGGGGCAGTCTGGATCTGCTCATGAGCACGGCGCTTTCAACGCGGGAGATTGTGCTAGGCAAGTGGCTGGGCGTGTTTCGGACGGTGCCCCTGCTGGCGGTCTTGCCGACGTCCATGATCGGCGTGCTCGCCTACGAGACGGATTCCGGTCCCTGGTGGGCAGTGGGAATGTGCGTGTACGTTTTGTGCGCGGGGGCGGCGATCACCAGTTTGGGTCTGGCACTGGCGACGCGATTGTCGCGGCAGGGTGGGGCGGTGGGAGCGACGGTTTCGGTTTATGTTCTGGTGACGGTGGGGTGGTTCTTCCTCATGGTGGGGATGTTCGGCGGCGGGGGGGAAAGGGCGGCGATTTTGAGCCCATTCATGTGCGCCGCGGCGATTGCTTACCAGGTTTCAGTGAACACTGACCCGGACTACTTGGCATGGGCGACCATCGCAACGGTGATCGCCGCCTGGTTTGCCGTGGAGGCACTGGCATCGACGCTGATCAGCTTCGATCGCAGGCTGGGCCGGGTCGGGGACGGCACAACGACTCTGCTACGACAGTCCCTGAGGATGCGAATCTTGAGCGGGATCTATCTTGGCCTGACGGTCCTTCTCTGCGCGACGACCCGAGACGGCGATCTGTTATCGCTGTTCGTCGCATTTCAATTCACGCTGGGCACTTTTCTGGCGGTTGCGAACGCGGCTTCATCGCACGAGCGCGGTGCGGTCGAGCGAGGCTCGGTCCCGCTCAAATCTGAGGGCATTCCGGCTGCCCGAATGATCGTGCTCAGGTGGTTGGCCACTTCGCGGCTGTTGTCGCCTGCGGTTGTCCTCTCCTGCATCATGTGTCTGTTGTTCAATACCAGAGGCAATTCGGGCGCTTTCCTCTGGCGGGGAATGCCGGTGTTGATCGGCTACATGCTTGCCGTCGGTGCGGCGGCTGTGAGCCTGGGCGTTGCGCTCCGGGTCTGGTCGCCGCGACTCAGGTCGCCGGTTTTGTGCGCGATCGTGGCCTGGGCGATCGTGAACGCCGGATTCCTCGTATTCTCGTCAATCGTTCCTGGCGACCCGCTGCGGCGTGGCCTCGCGCTGGGCAGTCCGTTTTACGGAGTATGGACGCTCGCCGAGGCGATCACTGTGCGAAACCTTCATCCATTCCAGCGCGTCGGCCTGGCGATCGGCTGGACGATCGCGTTCGCGATCGCCGCAGCGCATCTGATGCGTGGGGCGATCTCGGGCTGCAAACGCGCAGGAGGCGTGCTTGAGCCGGGCGAGATCGATTACGAGGTGCCAGCGTAGCCGGCTCTGGACGATTCGCGAACGTGTAGGGCGGCGAATGTGTTGCCGCGTAAGGCGACGCTCGGCCGCGGCACTCTTGACTGGCCCGCTGGTTGTCGCGGACAATTGGCGCGCAAATCCGGAAGGAACCACATACGTAAGCTCTTGCGCAATGTTAGACAAATCTGCCCGCCTTCTGAGAGATACATTTCCATGAGAGCGACCATCCTGTCCTTGACAACAATCGCCGTCGCCTGCACGGCGGTGATTGCCGCCGCGAGAGCGCAGCAGGGCAACGCCCAAGCCGCTCGAGCTGAGACTGGCGGCCAGGAGAAACCCGCGGCCGGCCCGGCGCGACAACTGGGTGCGACGCCTGACGAGAAGGCGATTCTGGACGGAGTCGCGGCGCTTGCCAAGGCGTATGAAGCGGGCAACGCGGCGGCGATTGCCGAGATGTTTCTGGAAGAGAGCATGATCGTCGATCCGGAGGGGAATGCGGTCCGAGGGAAAGCCGCGGTGCTGGCGATGTATGGCGGCTGGGTTCAAACAGAATCCCGGCTTGAAGCTCGACGCGACCGTTCTTGACATCCGCTTCGTGACGCCGGATCTGGCGCGCGTCGAAGGGAAGACCAGGCTGACGACCAGCGACGGTGATGCATCGGAATTCACGGGCTTCACCGCGCGTCCTGGTCCACCGGGACGCCAACTGGCGGATTGCCGAGATGCATGAGTATGCGGCGCCCGCGGCTGATATTACACCATATGAGCGGCTCAAAGAGCTGGAGTGGCTGGTTGGCGAGTGGGTCGAGGAAGGGGACAAGGCGAAGTCGCAATCGATTGTTCGCTGGGCCGACAACAAGAGCTATCTGGTGAGAACGTATTCGATTGAGCCCGAGGGTGAGAAGCCGTCGAGCGGGACGATGTTCATCGGTTGGGACCCGCAGTCCGGCCAGATCAAGTCATGGTTGTTCAACTCGGAAGGGGGGCACGGTGAGGGGCTTTGGAACCGCACCGCAGAGAACGAGTGGGTCATCAAGGCGACAGGTGTTCTCCGCGACGGTCGGCCGACGTCCGCGACTCAGATCCAGACAGCGGTGAATAAAGACACGGTCAAGGTCAGCTCGATCGACCGGATCATCGGCGGCGTGGTGGCTCCCGACATCACCGACGTGATCATGGTCCGCAAGCCGCCCCAGCCGGGTGCCGCCGCACCCAAACCCGCGGCGGGACAATAAATAGCCCCATCACGATCAAGATCTCGGCTGTTCGGAGTCGAAAAGAGGAAGTTCGCCATGCGTCCGCGTCCGGTCATCGTTTTACTTGCGTTGCTTTTCGTACTGTTCACGACGGAATCGGCGCACGCCCAGCGTGGGAGAGGCGGCGGCGGCCGCCCGGCGATGGGCGGCGGCGGCGGACGTCCCGGTATGGCAGGCGGCGGTGGACGACCCGCCATGGGCGGAATGACGCGTCCCTCCATGCCCGCGAATCGGCCGGCGATGCCGGCCGGCCGGCCCAACATGGGCGGAATGACTCGGCCCGGTGGAGGCGGTGGGGGATTTCCTGGCGGAGGGGGCAACCGTCCTGGTGGAGGCGGAGGCGGCTTGCCCGGTGGCGGCAATCGACCTGGTGGCGGCGGCGGTGGAATGCTGCCTGGCGGCGGTGGTAATCGACCCGGCGGTGGTGGAGGTGGAATCCCCGGCGGTGGTGGGAATCGACCTGGCGGTGGCGGCGGCGGACTGCTGCCTGGCGGCGGTGGTAACCGACCCGGCGGCGGAGGCGGTGGAATCCCGGGCGGTGGTGGGAATCGACCTGGCGGTGGCGGCGGCGGGCTGCTGCCTGGCGGCGGTGGTAACCGCCCCGGCGGCGGTGGAGGTGGAATCCCCGGTGGGGGTGGAAATCGACCTGGCGCTGGCGGCGGCGGGCTGCTGCCTGGCGGCGGTGGTAACCGGCCCGGTGGCGGCGGAGGCGGAATCCCAGGTGGCGGTGGCAATCGACCTGGCGGCGGTGGAGTGTTCCCAGGTGGCGGCGGCAATCGACCTGGCGGTGGTGGCGGGTTCCCAGGTGGCGGCGGCAATCGACCTGGCGGCGGAGGCGGGTTCCCAGGTGGCGGCGGCAATCGACCTGGCGGCGGTGGCGTGTTCCCAGGTGGCGGCGGCAATCGACCTGGCGGTGGTGGCGGCTATCCCGGTCTGAATGGCGGCAATCGCCCCGGTGGCATCAACCGCCCTGGCTCGGGGAATATCGGCTCGGGCGATATCGGTTCTGGAAACGTCGGCCACATCGGTGACAACAATTATTTTGGCGGACGCGGCGGTGGAGCGGGCGGCTATTTCTCCAACCGCAATACGAATGTTATTAATAACAACGTTAACAACATTACGAACGTTAATCGCAATAACAATGCCTTCGTTAACAATGGCTACGGCGGGTGGGGCGGAGGGGGCTATGGTGGCTGGGGCGGAGGGGGCTATGGTGGCTGGGGCGGTGGCTATCGTGGAGCTGGCGGTTGGGCATCACCCTACTATGGAAGCTGGTACCGCGGCGGCTGGGGAAACAGCGCGTCGTTCTGGACCGGGTTTGGCGTTGGATCGCTGACTTCGTTCGGGCTGGGGAGTCTGTACGGCGGCGGCTACGGCGGCTGGTCTGGGTACGGCTATCCCGGTTTTGGTGTTGCTGCACCGATGGCTTACAGCTACTTCCCGACCTGGGGGATGAGCACCTACAGCGGCTGGGGCCTGGGCTCCGTTGCGAGCTCCTGGTTGTACAGCGGTTATACGAATCCGTACTATGCGACGGTGGTGGCGGCTCAACCGGTCCAGACGACGGTCGTTTATGATTACTCACGGCCGATCAATGTGGCGGCGGCTCCGCCTGATGCGTCCGTCACCCAGAGTACGGAGCAGGTCTTTTCAGCAGCCCGGGACGCATTCATGGCCGGCGACTATCAGCGCGCACTCGACCTGAGCGACCAGGTCTTGAAGGCCACTCCTGATGCGTCGATTGTGCACGAATTCCGCGCGATGTGTCTGTTTGCACTCAAACGGTTTGATGAGGCTGCGGCCGTCGATTACGCGGTACTCACGGCCGGTCCGGGCTGGAACTGGTCGACCATGGCGGGCCTCTATCCGGGGGTCGACACGTACACTGATCAACTTCGAGCCCTCGAAGCGCACGCGAGAGCCAACCCCAACTCGACTTCGACGCATTTCTTGCTCGGATACCATTACATGGTTCAGGGCCATCAGGAAGCCGCGGCCGGGCAGTTCGAGGCGGTGGTCCAGCTTCAGCCTAACGAAACGCTCTCGGCGCAGTTTGTGAAAGCGCTCAGGAAAGCGACCGAGCCGACTGCCACGGCGGTCGCAGCCGCTCCGGCGCAAGCTCCTGCGGTTGCCGCCGCGACGCCGAGCGCGCCTGCCGCCGCGCCACCGGCTGAGCCGGGAGGTGGCCAGGCCGCGGCGCCGGTTGAAGCGGCCGAGCCGGCGGTGCCTCCTTCGCCGCCAGCCACGATGACCGGCAGGTGGAAGGCTCAGCCCGCACAGGGCGTCTCGATCACACTCACGATCCAGGAAGGCGGCGACTACGCCTGGGAAGTCGACAGTAATGGCAAGAAGCAATCGATTTCCGGCAAAGCGGGATTCAAAGACAACGAACTGGCCCTCTTCCAGCAAGACGGCCCTCCGCTCGTCGGCAAGGTGACTCAGAGCGACGCGAACAAGTTCGTGTTTGCACCGACCGGGGCTGCCGACAAGGCGCCGGGGCTCACGTTCACCAAGGGCTAGGTGAAGGGGAATCCGGCGATAGGGACGCTCTGGTGCCGTAGCTTGGTAAGATGAGAGTCCTGAGCCGTCTTCCCAACGGCGCCCGAGAAGGTAAAATCACCGGTTACGGGCCCTCGTGCCGGAGGCAGTCCTCCGTGCCCGGTGTGTGTGATGTTGAAGCTCCGAGGCTGCGATGAAGATCGTCCTGGATTGCCCCGGCTGCGGCAAGCGGTACGAAGTCGATGCGGCGCTCGCCGGCAAGAAGTCGCGCTGCAAGGATTGTGGCAACACCTTTCGGATCCCCAACGCGCCGGCCACGTCGTCCGCGGTGGAATCGACACCCCGCCGGGCTTCGCCGGCCGCGGATCGAGAGCCAGCGGCGTTCTCCGGATCGGTGCGCGAGCCCACACCCGCGGTTTATGCGGAGGTCGTGGCCGCACCTTCGTCGCCGGCGATCATCGCTTCTGGTGCCGCAAGAGGGACGATCGTCTTCAATTGCCCCCGGTGCTTCAAGCGATACGAGGTCGATCGGGCGCTTGCGGGCAAAAAGTCGCGGTGCAAGGACTGCAAGGAAGTGTTCACGATCCCGCAGCCCTTGACCGCGCCTGAGCCCGAGCCGGTTGAGCCAATGTCCACGGGCAAAAGGTCCTCCTTGTCCGGCAGGAACTTCGCGGTCATTCCGGAGGAAGTCGTGCCGGAGGCCAAGGAGCGTTTCGAGTTCGAGGCGGATGACGAGCCCGCCGCGCCCGCCATGCGCCGCGCACCGCTGCCGCTCATTGACGACGAGCCGGTGCAGCTTGGCCCTCGGCGGACGGCCTATCCCAGGCCTGGGCGTCGATCGTCGCGGCGCGAGGAGGTCGACACCGAAGTCGGTGTGACCGTGGCCGGCTTTTACGCCGCACTGGCAATCCTCGGCTTTATCATCCTGGCGATCTGGCACGCCGCCGGCGAGCCTGGAGCAGATCGTGTGAGTCGGGTCTTCGCTGTGTCGGTCGTGATCTTGTGCTTTCTTGGTGTGGTGATGGCGACCTGGGCGAACATCTGGCTGCTCGTGATCGCGTTCCGCGACAAGATTGAGCAGGGACTCTTCTGCCTGCTGGTACCTCTGTACACTTTGCTGTATATCTTCATGCGATGGCGCGAAACTCGCGGTATCTTCGCGATGACATTCGCTCCGTTCCTTGTTGTGATTTCATTCGCCTTGTTCGGCGGGTATCTGCTGGGATTGAAGGGGCCGACCACGCTCGTCAACAACTTGGGCGATCGCCTCGAGTCGCTTGCGCCGGACCTATCGGAGAAGCCCAACCAGAACAAGCAGGCAGCGGCCGAGGTTGTATTTCGCGACTACATCCGCGCGGTCAACCGCCTCACCGAAGCGTGTGCTCGCATCGACTCGGCGAGCCACGGGGGCGTAAACCGTGCCGAATTCCAGGCGATCATGCGCAACGCGCGGAGCGCACAAAAGGATCTCGAGCTCGCCGACAGGGCCGCAATATCGGTGAAGTTAAACCGGGTCGACCTGATCGCTGTCAAGAAAGCAGCCGGCCCCGAAATGCGCGCGGCGATCATCGCGCTCAAGCAGCAATTCATCCGGATTGCCTCGTCTTCCAATAACGGAAGTCAACTGACGGCCGAAGTCGCCGAAGTCGATCGGATGTTGGCCGCCTGGGAGGCATCGGACGACGCCAGCACGAACACGACAGTAGCTGATCTTTTCCCACGTGCCGCCGTTAACCGTGACGGGTCGGCAGGTGCAATGGTGGAGCGGGAAAATCCACCCGGACCTCAGCCGGATGGACCGCCGCCCGGTTTTCCACCGGGCGGGATGCCACCCGGGTTTCCACCGGCCGGACCGCCGCGACGGCGCTTCGAGACGTTCGACGCCCATTTCGAGCGCATGCGCGGCCAGTATGGCGATCAGGCCGTGATGGTGGCCGTCGTCGGGCTGCCGACGAATTCAGACCCCGCCGTCGGCGTGACCAAGCACGACGTCGAGGTGGCGATTGACCAACGGCTCAAGGCACTGGCGCCTGAGGCTTCGCAGTCGATGTCCTTCGGATCCGGCGGTGAGCGATCCATGTGCCTCATCTCGGTTGATGACGTCAAACGCCTGGCCGAATCCATCGATTTCGGCAAGGCGTCGCGCAACGGCAACCGCATCGACGTGGTCGTGTCCCGAGAGTACATCGCATCGGTGCCGAGGCTTCCCGCCCAGCCTTCACTCGCGGCCCGACCGCACAACCCGCGAGATGACGGTCTCAAGATCCCCGCGGGTGCCGATATCATCACGAGATCGCTGATCCAGCTCAAATCGGCCGATATGGGCCAGATGAAAGAGGCCCTGAAGCGCCTGACCCTCGTTCGCCCAGATGACCGCGCCAAGGAAGTGCTCGCCGCCGTTTTGCCTTTGCTTGAGCAGCCCGACGAAGACCTCGTCAAACACGCCGTCCGCGTGCTCGCTGTGTGGCAGTCTCCCGATGCCATGGCGAGATTGATCGACCTGATTCACGACCCGCGAGTTTTCCTGCGCCACGAGGTCATCAAGACGCTCGGAAAATACGACGACACCAAGGCAGCGGAGGCCATCATCTCGCGGTTCAAGGACGATGGATTTCAGGCTGAACCCGCGCTTACGAGCATGGGCGCCGCCGCTGAGCCTCCTTTGATCGCGTTGCTCAGACATCCCGATGAGGATCTGCGGCGAAAAGCCTGCAACATTCTCAAGTTCGTGGGAGGCAGCGCCACGCTCAAGGCGATGAGCAAGATTCCACCCGACCCGGACATCGGCGTCCGCCGGGCTGCCCACGAAGCGATCGCGATGATCCGGTTGCGCGTCAATGCGGCGGATGATTCCGACGAACCCGCGAAGAAAAAGAGCGATCCGCCTCCGGCAGCCAAGTCTCGCAAGAAATCATGAAAGTCCGGCGTCGATTTCCTGCCCTGGCTCAAGAAATCTACCCACCTGACCTGTCGATTCGCGCGAGCGCCGCTTTGGCGATATCTCCCGCGATCGAGCCCGCGGAGCCGTTTTCGCCGGCCCAGCGCAGGTGCTCGCGTGCTCCCGTGCGGTCGCCATTTTGCAGCTTGACGACGCCGATGAACGCGTGGGCCTCGGTCTGCTGGCGCTTGCTCACTGCCGCCTGCAAGAGCGCCGCCTCACTCAAGTCACCCTTCATGTAACGAAGAACCGGTACCGGCCACGCGCGTGCCGAGAGGTTCACCAGCGCTTCAGCCAGCACCCGTTCTCCCTCGGCCGATCGTCCGGCTTGCCGCGACCCGAGCGCGGCGAGCACGGCCATGTATGGGGCGAGAGGATCGCGCCAGCCCTGCAGCGAAATGTAGACCCTGGCGTCGTAATCGGCGCCTTCGACCCCTGCGGAGAATCGCGACCAGCCCCTGGCGAAGTAGGTCTCCGCGCGCTTGGGGTCGAGAGTCACCGCCTGGTCGTAGTCAGCGAGCGCACCTCGCCAATCGCCGGCTTCTCGCTTCACGTTGCCTCGATCGTAATAGAGGCTCACCTGTCGCGGCTCAAGCTTGAGCGCCATGTCGTAGTCGTGCATAGCCCGGTCGTGCTGGCCGCTTTCATCTCGCAGCCTGGCGCTGGCAGCGTAGGCGGCCGCCATCCGCGGGTCGAGCCGGACGGCCTCGGTGTAATCTGCGATCGCTTTATCGCGCTGGCTCAGCCGGTACAACACTTCGGCACGGTTAAAGTATAAGACCGCGTTTCTCGGGGCGAGCTGAACGGCGGCATCGAGGTCGGTGATCGACTGGTCATAGCGGCCCAGTGCGAAGAGCGCGAGGCCGCGGTTCGTGAAAGCGCCGGCGTTTTCCGGATCGAGCTCGATCGCTTTACTCAGGTCGTCGATCGCCTGCTCGTACCGGGCCAGTCCATTGTACGCCGCACCCCGGTTCTGATAGGCCGAGGCTCGCTTGGGATCGAGCCGGATGGCTTCATCGAGATCTTCGATGGCGCGGTCGAACTGCCGCATTCGCACCAGCAGTCCCCCGCGGTCCTTGTAGGCGCCAGCTCGCTTCGGAAGCAAACGGACGAGCGTGTCATAGTCGGCGAGCGCCAGCTCGTTTCGGCCCTGCCGCGCATGAATTGCTCCTCGAAAGCTGTACGCCTTGGCCAGACTGGAATCGAGCGAGATGGCCTTGTCCAGATCAGCGAGCGCAGGCTCGTCCCGGCCGAGCGCGAAGTAGGCGATGCCTCGGCCGCAGAAGGCTCGCGAGTGCGCCGGATTCAGCCGGATCGCCTCGTTGTAGTCCGTCAGCGCGCGGTCCGCCATATAGAGCGACTCGAACACTTCGCCGCGTCCTGCAAACCCGTTGGAGTCAGCCGGATAAATCGAGATGGCCTGGTCGTACGCCTCGAGTGCCAGCTTGTCGTCGCCCAGGCGGTGAAATGATTGGCCCAGGCCCTGGTATGCGGCCGCGCGGCCGGCTAGGCTCCTCCGGTTTTGCGGCAGGTTCCACAGCCCGATCGCGGTCCTGAAGCTCTCGAGCGCTTCTGTGTTCCGGTCCAGCATGAGCAATGCGATGCCGCGGTTGCCCCAGCTTTCCGCGAAGTTGAGGTCCGGATATCCAACGGGAACCCAGTTTGACACCCAGGTCGAGTTGGGGTCATAGATCCCCCGCGGTCCGAAAGCCCGCGCGGCCCCGATCTGGTGACGGTTGACGAAGTCGAAGTCGGCGAGTGCGTTTTCGGGCTTATTCAGTTGCAGGTAACACGCGCCGCGTTTGATCCGGACCTCGAGATCACGGCCGTGGCGGGCCAGTACCTGGTCAAAGCAGAGTAGCGCTTCCTCGTAGTGACCGGACTTATAGAGCTTGAGGCCCTCGTCCCGGGCGTCGTTCCGGTCGCCGCAGGAGGCTTCTCGCGCGCAGAAGCCGGCGCAGGATATCAACAGCATCGTCGACAGCACAACCCGCGCAAACCGCATGGTTCCTCCTCACCCACGTGCGCGCCGGAATCCTCCAACACCTTCTTCGTCGCGGCGCGCGTCTGCCGATCGACATGTCGGTGGCCAGCGCGCGCAGGAGTTGCCGATTGTGACGTGAGTGCGCAGGGAAGTGGTCGGCGCGACAATGTGGTTCAGCGGGAGCGGGAGTGCGGTGAGGCCTGAGCGCGCGCTGAACGGTTCAATCGTGCGCGATCGGTCCGATTCTTTCGCCGGGCAGAGTGCGATGGCCACGCAAGAAATCACCGGGAGTGGACGGCTTCTTGCCCGGCACTTGGATCGACAGAAGTGCCACGGCGCCCTGGCCACCGGCGACGACCAGCCGATCCCCTGACGCTTCGATCACCTCGCCTGGAGCGCCTTCTCCGTTGCTGATCTCGGTCCGATGCACGATCAGGCGAGCGGGGGGCTTGTTCTCCGAGAGCCGTGGCTGCCACAAAGTCGAAGCGGCCGGCCATGGCTGCATCGCACGTACATGGTCGTGGATCGCCTGCGCGGGCCGCGACCAATCGATCAAGCCGTCTTCCTTCTTGAGTTTTGGGGCCCTGGTGACCTTGCTTCGATCTTGGGGCTGTATTTCGATCGGGCCTAGAGCAAGCGAGTCAATGACTCGCGCGACCAGCGGTGCGCCGATCTTCGCCAGGCGCTCTTCCAGATCACCAGCCGTTTCATTGGGCCCGATCGGCGTGGCGGCCGTGGCGGCTATGCCGCCTGAATCGATGCGCGGGGTCATCTGGATGACCGAGACGCCGGTTTCCGTTTCTCCGTTCTGGATGGCGCGGGCCACCGGGGCCGCGCCGCGATAGGCCGGCAGGATCGACCCGTGCAAATTGATTCCGCCCAGCCTGGGTATGGCCAAGAGCGCGGGAGAGAGGATCTGACCATAGGCTGCGGTGACCAGCAGCTCGGCCTCCATTCGGCGAATCACATCCAGGCTTTCCTTCGCATTGACATCCTCCGGCTGCAGAACGAGGAGTCCGTGCGTCTGCGCGGTCTGCTTGATGAGGCTTGGAATGATCTCCTGCTTTCGGCCCTGCGGCCGGTCCGGTTGAGTCACGAGGGCGATCACGAGATGCCGCCCTTGCTGGATCAGGTATTCGAGCGTGGGAAGAGCAAAGTCACCCGTACCCAGCATGATCACACGAAGCTGCGGATCCATGATGAAATCACTCGATCAAGAAACTCAGGCGCGCGGGCCGCTAAGGGGACGTGGGGCTGGAGACCAGCTCCGCGCCCGGCCGCTCCATCGTGGCGAGCTGCCTCACGATCGCTTCGTCCGATGGAAGCTCGCCTGATGCCTGAGCCTTCTGGTGCTCTCGCTCGAGCTCGCGGAGCTTTGCCTCGTTCTCGCGCAGTACGAGCGGGTCGAAGTAGTCGATGATCAGCTTGCCGTCGAGATGGTCTGATTCGTGCTGGATTGCTCGGCTGAAGAGCTCATCCGCATCGTAGTCCACAAGTTTGCCGGTGAGGTCATATGCCTGAAACCGGATCTTTCGGGCACGCCGCACGTCGGCGCGAATTTCCGGAAGGCTCAGGCAGCCCTCCTCATCTACAACCGATAGGTGCCGCTTGATGATCACGGGATTGATGAAGACCTGTTCCTTCTCGGCCTGCGCCGGATCGGCTGACAGGTTGAGCACGAAAAACCGAAACGGCAGAGCAACCTGATTGGCTGCCAGGCCGATCCCCTTCGCTGCGTACAAGAGCTCGAACATCGAACGCACGATTTCGCGCAAGCTGTCGTCAATCTGGGTGACCGGGCGCGAAACGTAGCGAAGAACGGGATGGGGATAATTGACGATCCGAAGCACGTCGAGCACCCTCAGTATTCTCAGTGGAAAAACCGTGCTTCTATCCTACCGCGCTTGCCCGTGTGCCGCCACGGCTCCCGCGCACCAGGCCGGTATCTCATGAATCCCCGATCCTCACCGACGACCTTGGCGGCGAATCTCGGCAGAGCGCTCTCTTGCCTTCTTGCCGCGCTCGATCAAGGCTGCGAGGGCCGGGCCCGCTTCGCTGGCGACCTGGGCATGCCCCGAATCCGTGAGATGGCCGTCGATCGGAAACGTGAGCGCCTGGCGGTTTGGAATCATCCGCGCCTTGATGGCGGCGTCAATCACGGGCACCTCGAGGCCCCAGCCTGAGATGATCCGACCGAGCGGGCTCTCGCCGTTCACAGCCGCATAATTGGCGACCGGGCCAACCACCAGAACGCACAGTGCGGTCCCTTTTGCGCGGCATTCCTCATCGATTGCGCTGATGATTGATCGTGACCGCCGCACCGCCGACACATCGCCCGACCGAGCCGCTACGATCGGGTCGGCCCACCAGTTTCTTGGCGCTTGATCCGTAGCTGTTGGCCGCCGTCCGCCAATACTGAGTAAGCCACGGAGCAGGTAACAGCCGAATTTGGAGTGCAGATTCACCCACGCGATTGCGTGCTGGACCCATCCCGGCTTGTGGTAGTGGTCCTCGCGCGGCTTGTCCGATCTGTCAAAGGCGTCATCAGGCAGCGGACCCTGGAAGTCGTTTCCCGGATAGATGCACAAGACGATCATCTCCGGCGGATCGATCGCCAGCACGTCGTGATGAATCCGGTGCCAGTAATCGAGAAGGTCGGTCGCCGATACGCCGAAGTTCTCACACAACAGGGCACGCGAGCCATCCTCCGGCGCAAGCAGCTTCTCGAGCCTCGCACAAAAGGTCGACCCGCACGCGACCTGCATCCCCTCGGTGAACGAATCGCCGACGAATGCGACCCGATAAGCCCCCGTCGCCGGCATTGGCCCCGGCCTGGCTCGATATCCACTTGTGCTTGTGCGAAATTCCGTGTGAAACTCGCTGCTTTCCACCAGGTAGTCCGTGCTCGGCCACCACTTCTTGCCGGCTTCCGTCTGTCCGGACCCGACGAAGAGCCGGTTTGTGTGAATCCAGTATTTAGGGTTCCAGAACAACCGAAAGGCTATTTCCGCGGCCAGGAAGCATAACGTGAAGCCGGTGGTGTAAATCGCGGCCATGTACATGAGCCGCTTTGGCCACGGAAGGTCCAGGCCGACACGACGAGCTCGACGCGCACGAACGCGCCGCCCCACGGTCTCGGAGGCAATCGACATTCCACACCCCCTAGCGCTCCTGCTTCACCTGCGTTCCTTCTTCGGCGCAGACGGGGCGATGACATGCATCGATTTCCGAAGTCGCCACATCAAGTCGGAAGAACGACAAGGGCGCGTGCATCGCTCACGATCGCGAGGGGATTGCTGATCGTGCCGATTCCACAAAATAGACAACCTTTCCCAGGCCGACGGACGGCTGATGAGAGGGGCGGCGACGATGTGACCTTCGTTTCGCCTTATCGTGGCTGGCTCTTGGCCGCAGGTGCGAAGACGTCGTCGGGAAGAGGTGCTAGTCTTTGGCCCGACTGGATCAGTGCTTCCCACGGCCCGGCGGGGAACAGGAGGACCGGTCCGCGCCGTGCCGTTCCCACGGCCGCATAAAGGAGCCCCGGCGCGGCGGGATGCCCGATTCGCACGATGTGATCGGGCTCATTCGCTCCCAGTTTGACGGTGGTGGTGAGCCGGGGGTGAATCAGCCCGGTGAACGGCTGGATTTCTCCGTCGTACTGGGCGTAGCGCACCGCTTCGAGACGCGACAGCGCTTTCGCCAAGGCGCTGACCGCGGACAGGTCGAGCCCGCCTGAGTCGGTGCCCTGCTCATCGACCCATTCGATCTGCCCTTTAGACGCGGCCTGCCGATGCTTGAACGCCACGGTGCGATCGGGTCTGGACCAGGTGAGGATCAAGCGCTCGGCCTTGGCAAGCGAAAATGACATGATGAGATGTTCACGGAACTCAGCTTCAAACGGCTTCAAGGTCTCGGCGGCCAGGGTGAAGACCGACGGATTGCCGTCGATGGCGGCGTAATAGGCGGGCTGCTGCGGAACCTGGGCACCGACTTTCAGCCTGTGGGGCCGCTCGGTCTCCCACTCGACCTCGAGCAGAGGCTGGTCCAGCCCGAACCTGGTCGCGTCCTTTTGGGTCTGGGCTTCGAAGCCCTCGGCTCGCAGGTTCGAGAGAAGCGCCACGATTTGCGTGACGGCGCGAGTATCTGCCGGGGCATCGACCGGCCGGCGCATTCGCCAGCGATTCGGCTTGCCTCCTTCTTCTGGAACCAGCTCGTCGGTGCGCCCGCGGCGGGTGATGATCAGTTTCCGCACGGTTGCCGGGGCCGGGGCGACGATCGATCGATCGCGAAACGCCATCGCGTTCCTGGGCAGCACTTCTAGAATGTTGTCGGGAATGGCCAGAACGACCTCGTCTCGATTGAGCTGGGCATAAAACACCTTTCGCGCTGTATCGAGCCTGCCGATGTGGAGATCCAGCACCAGCTCGTTGAGTGCGGAGGTAGCGGCTGTACGTCCCACTCGGGTTTCCTTGATCTGGATCGTCACACGCGGTGGACTCAACTCCGGGTCACGCACTTTATCGGGATTGAGAAACTCGCTTGTCTGGAGCGAGTCGAGATGTTTGAGCAGTTCCGAGACGGCCAGGACATCCGCCTTTTCCTCACTCGGCTCCTTCTGGACCCATCCGTTTGCCTCTTTGGCGAGCAAGAAGCTTCCAATCGGCGATTTGATCCGGATCTCGCTGACGGCGACCGGCGCGAAGTCGCACACCTTCTGGCTGCGCAGGGCAACCGCGGATCGCGGCAGCTCCCCGATCGGAGCAGTATTCACCATCACGACGTCGTCCTGATCGCCCTGGCGCACATAGACGCGGTCGGGCTGATCGGGCACGAGCTTGCCGATCTCCAGCACCAGCGGCTTGTCCTTTTCGTCGGTCGTGGTCAGCTCGACGGTTGCGGCAGGCGGCGACAGTCCGTACGGACCGAAGTCGCGCACGTCATTCGCGACGAAGCCCTTCGGCCCGTCTGTCACGCGCAGCGACGACAGGGCGGCCAGCAAACTCTCCACCTTCGGGCCATCGGCCGGGGCAAAATTTGGCTCGGTCAGCCGGAACCGCCCGTTGCGGCTCCGATTGACGCGAATCACTCTGGTGCCCCTCTTGATTGACACCGAGTCGATCTGGAACGTCGCGAGCGGCACCAGAGCTCGATCGCGCCATTCCGCCACGGGCTGGTCCACGGCGCCCAGCAACTTGGCGTCGGCCACGTCAATCGACCCGCTTGCTCCGGTGCGCAGATACCGTAGTCGTTTGACGGTCTTGCCGATCTCGATCGTTGCCAGCAAGAGCTCACCCGCCGCTGAGCCTTCGTTCTGGCTGCCCCACAGACGAACGATTGCTTCGGGTTGGTCGAGACCGAACGTCGCCGCCGGCCCGGTCATGCTCCCTGCGTCCTGTGAACGCCGCAGCTCCTTCAAGTTGCGCACCAAGGTCTCGAGCCGAGCCGGCTCGGCCGCCACGTTCATCGGCTCGACCATCTGCCAGCCCCCTGCACCCGTGCTGCGCCGCTGAAACACCAGCTTCTCCTTGCCGCGCTCGATCGAAACCTTTTGGATGCCGGAGGGGGGCGTTTTCTGCAGCTCGGGCACGATCAGGCTTTCTCGCAGCAACCTCTCCTTGTCCGTGCGCACTCCCGTATACTCGAGCCCCCACAAGACCAGCAGGCTGGCGAAAAACAGGAAGACGAGAGCGTAGGTGGTTCGATTCGTTTTCATCATTCGCGCCGCGCCGTGAAGACGACGACCCCAATGGCGATGATCGACAAGACGGCCACGATCGATGGAATCAAGATGAGCCGCTGGCGAAGCTCCGGGTCGACGGAGAGTGTGAGCGCGATGTGGTGCTTCGGAGCAATACCCATCGTGTCGGGGCGACCCCGCAGCCAGCCCGCAGCCAGCATCAAGATGTCCAGATTCGTGCGCTCGATGTCTTGAAAGAAATTCTCCGCCATTGCCGGGCATGAAAAAAGTACGAGACGGTGCTTGGCTAGAGCAGCTCCGCCAGGCTGGTTAGTTGCGCCGCGTTCCTCTACGGCGACGCCGACGAGCAGCGGCCCGGCCTGATCGGTCTTCGGGTCCAGCGATAGCGGGACCTTTCCGGGATCGCTCTCGGCCCATGAAGACGCGGCCGTCCGCAGGAACGCGACGGGCACGAGCGTCGCATCAACCGGCGGCGCAGCAGCCGGCCCGGCGCCACCGGATCCTGCAATCTGGATGGGAGCGCCGCCGGGCAGCAGCACCGCCCGATTTGCTCCCAGCGCCTCGACGATCGGGTGCTTGAGCGTCACCTCAGCCGGCGCAAAGACCAGCGATGGGTTTCCGCGCCATATCAGCGTCCGATCAATGATAAGCCCTTTGCCGATCGACAAGTTGAACGATTTGAGGAACTCATCGAGGCCCGTTGGATCCGTGTTACCAAGCAAGAGCAGGAGCGGTTTACCTCGATCCGCAAACGACCTGAGCTTCTGGATCTCCTCGGTCTTGAACGGACTCTTGGGACCGACGACGATCAGCAAAGCAAGCTCCCTCGGGACCTCGTCGGAGAGCAGGTTGAGCTCGACGACCTCGCACCCCACTTTGTTCAATCGTGCCCTCCAGTTGCCGATCCCTCGCCCCCGCGGATTCAAGTCCGAGCTCGACGGCTCGCCATGCCCGACGGTGAATGCAACCTTGGTCTTCTGGCCTTCCTTGAGCCGCAACAGGGCCGTCGTGATCTCGTCCTCTCCATTGAACGAGGTCGCGAAATGATCCCTGCGCTGTGCCGGGTCCAGAGAAAGCTTCAGAAAGAGGTCCTGGTTGCGCACGACGGCATGAGCCGCAGCCTCTCCCGTGCCATACTCGATCACCACCCCACCACCCGCCAGCAGCTCGAGCTCGGGCACTCGCTTGGCCAGGGCTTCGTACCTGGCTACGTCATTGAATGGGTCAAGACTATCGAGCTCGACGCGATCGGGTTTCGTGGACTGATATGCCTGGAGAAGCTGCAGCACGCGGTCACGCTGGCGGGCCGCGAACGCGCTGCGGCCGAAGAAGAGCGTGAACTTCACCGGGCGATCGAGGCTGGAAAGCAGCGCAGTCGTTTCCGTTGACAGGGAATAGCTCCCCTCCCTGGTCATGTCCAGCGGCTGGCCGCCATATCGGAAGGCAATCACGTTGCCGACGATCAAGATCCCCGCCAGCAGCGACGCATTCAGAAACGTTGTCGAAAAGTCGATCGTCCGCCTCAGGCTTGGGCTTGAGTGCCGGTGCCGGCGGTTGCGCGCGATCAGAAAGATCACCAGGCCGAATCCCAGCGCGAAGATGGGCATGGAGTAGAGTATGCCGCGTGACAGCGCCGCGTAGCCCCCTCCGGCGATCAGCAAAAGCCCCACCACCACTCCCGCAATCATCCGGTCGCGGTAGCCGGATCGCGGCGCGTAGGCGTCGTCCTCCGCCCTGGTCGCCTGGCCCGGCGGTGCCCCGCGCAAGATCCAGGCCACGATCAGCCCCGCCGCCAGCGCCGCCGCCGCCAACCAGAGCACCTCTTGCGAGAACAGGCTCGGAAATGCGGATTTCACCGGTCTTGCCGCCTCCCCAGTGGTGTCAAACTCATCGGTTCGATCGCGCCTTGAGTACCCTTACCGTCAGGCTCAGCATGAACACGCACACCGAAAGATGCACGGCGATGTAGCGGAAATCGAGCACACCCTGGCCGAAGCTCTGGATTTGAAAAAGGACCGCCACGAACCGCAGCCCGTCCGCCCAGGTGTAATGCTGCTGTGCCGCGAACACATAAGCAATCGCAAAAAGGACGATCAGCACCAGCAGCACGACGAACGTCCAGATCGCCGCGATGATCTGATTGCGCGTCAGCGAGCTCAAGAATAATCCAATCGATACGAACATCATGCCCATCGTCGTCAATCCGACCGAAAGGCTCATGAGCGGCCCCAGGTCGAAGTCGTATTTTGCCTGGAAATGCAAGAACGGCAGATAGATGAAGAATGGTACAAGCAGCACGAAATACATGATCACGCCAGCAAGCCACTTGGCGATCACCACCTCGGTTTCCGTCACCGGCACCGTGAGCAGCGCCTCGATCGTGCCCTGCCGGCGCTCCTCTGCAAAAAGCCGCATGGTCAAAAGCGGAATCGCGACCATGATGGCGATCCAGAACGCCGCGCTGTTTGAAATGTACGTGTTCATCGGGTCTCGCAGCGTCGAGAGCTCGCTGCGCGGCGCGCTTAGCAGGTCGACCAGGTCATAGAAGTTGAAGGCGGCGATGAGCTGAAATGCCAGCAGCACGAGATAGGCGATGGGGCCCAGGAAATACGCGGCGAGCTCGCGGGCCAGCAGGGTGCGCACGTGTCGCATGGTCACGAAGCCTCGGACTGTACTTCGGCAAGAGACCCTCGACCGACGACCTCCGCGAATCGATCCTCGAGCGAGCTGCGCCTCAGGTCGAGCTGACGTAGCGGCCAGCCGTTCGTCACCAGTTTTTGACTGATCGCCTCTCGCAGGTCCTCGAAGCCCCGCGTCTGCACCTCGAAGGCCGAATACGCGCCGTCGTCGCGAACCAGGCTGGCTCGCTCAACTCCGGGTATCGTCTGGAGCACAGCGCGGATCGAAGATGCGGGACCGCGAACCTCGACGGTGATCACGCCGTGGCGCCGCAGGTTCGCAAGCTGGTCGTCGAGCACGATCTTCCCCCGTGCGATGATGATCACCCGTCCGCACACAGCCTCCACCTCCGACAAGATGTGGGTGGAAAGCAGGATCGTGTGCTGCTTGGCCAGTTCGCGAATCATGTCGCGAACCTGGCGGATCTGCAGCGGATCAAGTCCTGCGGTCGGCTCGTCGAGGATCAGGATCTCCGGGTCGTGCACCATGGCCTCGGCCAGCCCGACCCGCTGCCGGAAGCCCCGCGAAAGCTGCCCGATGATCCGCCCTTCGACTTCACCGAGCTGACACCGCTGCACGACCTCGGCAATCGCCCGCCGGCGCCGCGAGCGCGGCACGTCTTTCAGCTTGGAACGGTAGCGGAGGTACTCGATCACGCGCATGTCCGTATAGAGCGGCACATTTTCCGGGAGATAACCGACTTTGCGGCGCACTTCAATCGGCTCGTCGAGCACGTCATGACCGGCCAGCGTAGCCTGCCCGCTCGTGGGGCTCAAGTACGTTGTCAACATGCGCATCGTGGTTGTCTTGCCCGCACCGTTAGGCCCCAGCAGGCCGACGATCTCACCTCGCCCAACCTCGAACCGGATGCCGTCAACCGCTCTGAACGAGCCGAAGCGCTTCGAAAGCCGATCAACATGAATCATGACGATCAAGCAACCTCTTGCGTTTGCATTGGCTCTGGGCCCGAAAAGAGCGAGCGCATGTCTTTCAATTGGCCAGCGGCCTGGAGACCCACACTAGCACCACGGCCTTCTCCTCCAGGGCGAGCCGAAACCGCGCCAGAGACGCCGGTTCACTCGAATGCGATGCTCCGGGCTCCTGCGCATGCAGTGAGCCATTATCGGCGCCTGCCGGTGAAATCGCTTTGGCCGCCACGGGGCCTGACCCGGTTGGCGACTCGAGCGCGGCGGCCCGCGCCGCCGCGTCGCTGGTCCCAACAGAAGCCGTTCCGGCTCGGCCGGCCGACACTTTGGCCGCGGGCAGTGCATCTTGCTCGCCGTGGACCTTCTCGCCCCCGCCGCTGGAACGTGTTCGAAGGGCTAGCGCCTCGCGAGGAATCTCAACTTCGCCCAGAGACGCGGGAGGAAATGACTGCACTCTGTCAATATCGGCTAATTGGGTGGCAATCCCCGGATCGAGAGCCTCTTGCTCCACCAGCCCGGGCAGAGCCGCCTTCAACTGGTCGTTGAATCGGTCGAGCCCGGCAGGATCAACCACAAAGGCCAGGACCGTTGCTTCCCCCGGGTGGCGCGGATCGATGACGATCCCCTGTGCGACCGTTATTTGGAAATAGTCGAAGTGCGTCGTGCGCTCAATGATGCTGGCCGCGACCTGCTCCGCGTCGTTTCGCGAGCCGCTTCCAACCCAGAAGAACCGTTTCAGATTCGGGCTATCGAGCATCGGCCTGAGTCGCGCGGCATCCCCGCTGGCCCAGGGTTCGCGTGTCTCCGCGCCGGAGCCGGTGCTCGTTCTCGCCGTGTTCACCGGCACGCTTGACGCAGCCGCGATCCCGATTGCGACAAGATCGGCGGGCTTGGTGCGACGTGCGGACGAATCGGCCACGGAGGATGCCACGGAACCGCCGAGCCCATTTCCCGGCGCCGCTGTAGCGGTCGGATTGGATCGGCTGACGGCCCGCCCATGCTTCACCTGAGCGACCGCGTGCCCGGCTTTCTCGAGCTGGGATGCCTGCATCAAAATCGCAGCCGAGGCCGCCACCATCAGCAAGGCCGCGCTCGCGGCCAGGCCGGCCAGGGGTAGAATTCGCCGTGAACCGCGCCGCCAACCTTCGAGCGTGGGCAGGAACCCGCGGCCGCGCGGCCGCGCGGCAATCCGCTGCATCACACGTGCGGTCACGTCGATGGAGCGGTCGTGCGGCAGCGCGGCGACCAGGTCGCGCACCTGCGTCAACGCACGCATTCGCTCTGCGAGTACAGCGTTCGCATCCAGCACGCTCTCCACTCGCCGCTGCTGGTCGGGGGCCAGCTCGCCGTCGATGTAGGCGCTCAAAAACGATTCGTCGTCTTGATTCATGACATTGGTCTTTGAAGATAAAGGAGAAACTTACTTATAAATGCTACAAATCTGATGGAATCCGTGCCTCGAGTCCCGTGCTCGGCGGGCCGACCAGCGGCTCAAGGTGCTGTCTGCGACCCTTGCCGCACCGGCTGCTCTTCTTTCACCAGACACTGGAGCCGCTCGCGAAGCTCGCACCGAGCCCGGTGCAGGCGGCTCCGCACCGTTCCGATCGGCACGTTCAAGATCGCGCCGATTTCCTCGTAGCGCCGGCCGTCGAAGTCTTTCAGGATGACGACGGCGCGGTGTTCGGGCCCGAGCTGGTTGAGCGCCGCCTCGACGATTTGCTCGCGCTCGGCCCGTTCCAGAGGGTAAGTCGGATCGGCATCGGCTGATTCGTCCGCCGCGTCCTCAAACCGGCTGTGCTGGTCTTCACCATTGCGCCGGACCACGGTTCTCGCTCGCCTTCGCCGGTGCCCGCTCAGTGCGAAATTGACGCCGATCCGATAAACCCACGTGTAAAACGAGCTGTCTCCGTGAAACTGGTCGAGCTTCTCGTAAGCACGCAGGAACGTGTCTTGCAAAAAGTCCCTGGCGTCCTCCGGAGATCCGCTGAGGTGCAGCAGGACTTGATACAGTCTCTCCTGGTAACGCTGGACCAAGACGCCGAACGCCTCGGTTTGACCGGCGCGACACGCTTCCACAAGCATGTGGTCGTCTAGTGACGGGGTCATCACAATCCTTCGACGACGGAGTTACTGGAAAAGTTCCTCGAAAAAAGAGGTCATGGCCGCGACGAGCCCGACATTCGCCAGGCCAAGCCGCCACAGACGGGTGCCCCAAGCCCCCGCCGCCTCTGCTTTCATCTTATCCATCTGCGCCGGCCGGAGAACATGCCTCCCGGACCAGAAATCTCCCGGCGGCTCGTAGAGCACGCTCGCAAGCCGCAAATTCACGTCCTCCCGGGGTCCGCAAAAGGCCCATCCGGACACGACCGGCTACGGCCGCGCCGTCTTCGCCGTATAATGACCGCGATCGCCCTCCGCGAGGCCTGACGTCTTTCTTCCCAAAACCACTCCGAACCAACAAACGATGTCGACGGCACCAAAACAGCATTCCGCCAGCGACCTGGTCCGGATCGGACTCCTGGGATCGGGGTTCGTGTCGTCGATTCATTTTGAAGCCCTCCGCTGCCTCCCAGGCGCCCAGGTTGTCGCGGTTGCATCACCGTCTCCGGGCCATGCCGAGCGGTTCGCCGCCGATCGTGGTATCGCTCGGCATTTCACCGACTACCGATCACTCCTCGACCTCCGCGAAGTCGACTTGGTGATCCTCGGCCTTCCCAATGACTTACACTGCGACGCCACCTGTGAGGCTGCTGCCGCCGGCAAGCACGTCGTTGTCGAAAAACCCATGGCAATGAACCTCGCCGAATGCAACCGAATGATCGCCGCCTGCGAACGAGCAGGCGTCATGCTCGGTTACGCCGAAGAGCTCTGCTTCGCACCGAAGTATGTTCGCCTCAAGGAGTTGCTCACTGAAGGCGCATTCGGAAGAATTCATCTAGTCAAGCAGTCAGAGAAGCATGATGGCCCCCATACGCCATGGTTTTTTGACACGATGCGCAGCGGAGGTGGGGTCACGTTCGACATGGGCTGTCACGCGATCGAGTTCTTCCGGTGGATTCTCGGCGGGGCTTCCCCCGGGGGTAAAGCAAGAATCGGCTCCGTGTATGCACAGATGGGCACGTACGTACACCGAGAAAAAACGTCTGGCGATGACGAGGCGGTGTTGCTTTTGACATTCGACGGAGGAGTGGTTGGCCTGGCTGAGGAGAGCTGGAACAAACCCGGCGGCATGGACGACCGCGCCGAGGTCTACGGCAGCGAAGGTCAGGCGTATGCGGACCTCTTGTACGGGAATTCTCTGCGGGCATTCTCGCGGCGCGGCTACGGCTATGCCGTCGAGAAGGCCGGCGCCACGGCCGGCTGGTCGTTTCCGATTTATCAGGAGATCTGGAATTATGGCTTTCCCCAGGAGATGGAGCATTTCGTCTCGTGTGTGCGAACCGGCCAAGAGCCCAGCGAGAACGGGCACGATGGCCGCGCGGTCGTCGAGGCGGTGATGGCGCTGTATGAGTCTGCCGGTCGAGGCCGGCGGATCGAGCTCCCCTTCGCGAGCGAGGCACTCCGCCCGATCGACCACTGGCGGCCGGCGGTGCCCGGGTGATACACCGCGAGACTAACTCGACTTCTCCCACAGCTTCCAGACCCGCTCGAGCGCCCCGATCGCGCGCTCGAAACTCTCCTTGTCTTCCGTATACAGCTCGCCAGTCTCGAGTGGCATTCGCCGGAGACACTCGGCGATCTGGTCGCGCACACCCAGCAACTGATGATAGAGCCGCACAGCCTCGGCATTTTGCATGAGGCCGGCATCGGCCTCGAGCTTCTGCCGCGCCGCCGTCGCGCGATCTTCGCTGCTTCGCAGCGCCTCTTCCAGCCGCGCTCGCTCGGAGAAATGGTCGCGCTCCGGATACGACGGATTGCGATAGGGCTCACTCTCCCTCGACGCGGGCAAGGCCCCGGTGCGGCTCTCGATCTCGTATGTCTCTCCGGTCACGATGCATTTCTCCCGTGGCGTAGTGTATCAAGTAGCTCGGGCTTCAGCCGGACTCCCCACGCATACTCCGCACCGCCAATTCTGGTCTCAGGCCGCCGGAATTGCCAGATAGCTCCCGTGATGCCCCACGAGCGCAAATCGCCACATTCGATCCGTGATCGGTCGATCAATGACTGCCTCCTGTTCAGCCCCAATGTCCATCCTGTAGACTGACGCCATCGCGGCGAGCGGCTAAACGGGCGCCGCGTGGGATATCTGCAATCTTCGTTTTGCCGACAGGAATCGCGGGCTCGCTCATGATCATCACTCGTCGCTTTCACTGCACCACCGCGGCCTGCGTTCTTGCATTGGCGGCGCTCACCATCTCGCTCTCGGCGAGTGCCCAGGAGCCCGGTCCCGGCCAGGGCGCCGGCGCCACGTCGCTCGAGCGAGTGCCGCCGATCGCCAAGACCGCCTCGCTCAAGCCCGAACTCGTCGCGAAGAACATCGAATCGTTCGAGGTCGTCTGGAAAACGGTTCGCGACCGCCATTTCGACCCCAAACTGGGGGGCATCAACTGGCAGGCCGTGCACGACGAGCTGCGGCCCAAGGTCGAGCGGGCGAAAACGATGGCGGAGGCCCGGTCCGTGATGACGGATGCGGTGGATCGGCTCGGCCAGACGCACTTCGCGATCATCCCATCCGGCCTCTACGAAGATCTCGAGAACCCCAACGAAGGACCGGGCGAGCTCGGCCTGGACATCCGGCTGCTCGACGGCCGCGTGATTGTGACCGCGGTGGAGCAGGGGAGTCCTGCATCGAAGGCGGGCGTAAAACCTGGGTGGATCATCGAGAAAATCGACGGCAAGCCCGTGAGCGAGATTCTGAAGACGGCCGAGGCCGCGTACTCCGGGTCGGGCCTGGTCGCGGCGTACAAGGCGATCGCGATCATCCGCCGGCTCCACGTTCAGGTCGGCTCGGCGATCAAGATCGCCTTTCTGGATGCCGGCGACAAACCCGTCCCTGTTGAAATCACCGCGACCGAGCCAACCGGCGTCCCCGCGAATTTCGGCAATCTTCCCACGTTCTACGTGCATTTTTCCGCCAGGCGTGTTGAAGGCTCGGTGGAGTACGTATCCTTGAGCGCGTTCTTCGATGCGGTCAACGTCATGAAGCAGTTCGGCGAAGTGATCGAGGGCAACCGCGACGCCGATGGACTGGTCATCGACCTCCGCGGCAACCCGGGCGGCATAGGAATCATGTCGTTTGCGATCGCCAACTGGTTCGTGACCGCCCCCGGGAAAAAACTCGGGACGCTCATCACCCGGTCCGCCAGGGCGAACTTCCCGCTCAATCCCCGAGCCCGCCCCTACAAGAAGCCAGTTGCGGTGCTTGTCGACGAGCTGTCGATGTCGACGTCGGAAATCCTGGCCGGCGGCTTGCGAGATTTGAAGCTCGCCCGTATCTTCGGCACCAAGACGCCGGGCGCGGCCTTGCCTTCGGTGGTCGAGCTGCTTCCTAACGGCGATCGTTTCCAGTTCGCCATCGCCAACTACATCTCGGCCGGCGGCAAACCGCTCGAAGGCGTTGGCGTCGTGCCTGATGAGATCACCCCGCTCTCGCGGGCCGCCCTCCTCGAAGGCCGCGATCCGGCCCTGGACGCGGCCGTGCGCTGGATCCGATCGCAGCGGACCAAGTCCTGAATCAATGGAACTGCAACCGTGATTGACCTCCAAACCCGATCGTAGGAGTATCCGTTCATGCGAAGTCCACTCGTTCTCGCCGTGGTCATTGTTTTCGCTCTCGGCCGCGTTCCCACGCGAGGCGCAGGAGCCAGGCGCTCTTCCCAAGGCCGAGACCGTGCTCGCCGATTACATCAAGGCAACCGGCGGCGAGGAAGCTTACAAGAAATGCAAGAATCGCTCCCTCTCGGGAACAATCGAGATTCCAGCTCAGAACGTCACGGGCAAGATCAAGTTGTTCCAGGCCGCGCCCAACCAGATTTCGGTCACGACCGAGATCCCTAACGTGCTCAAGCAAGTCCAGGCGACCGACGGCAAGGACGCCTGGGAGCTTAACAACCTCACCGGCGATCACTTGCTCGCGGACGCTGAAAAAGACGAATTTATTCGCAAGGCAATTTTCAACGAAGAGCTCCAGAAGAAGGAACTGTACGACAAAATCGAATGCGTCGGTATCGAAGATGTCGACGGCAAACCCGCTTATAAGCTCGTGTTGACCGCGAAGGGTGGCAAGACGGAAACCGAGTACTACGACAAGACAAGTCACCTGCTCGTCAAGGAAACAGCGACGGCGAAAACGCCGATGGGCGAGATCGAAGTCGAGGTCTATCCCACCGACTACAAGAAAGTCGACGGCCTGCTCATTCCCTTCAGCATGACCCAGAAGGTGCTGAATCAAGAGATCAAGATCAAGATGACGGAAGTCAAGCATAACGTCGACATCCCGCCTGACACGTTCCGCCGTCCCGCGGCGCTGGCAGATGCGGCAAAGAAGAAGGCCGATTGACGCCATCGAGGAGGCTCTTCCACCATGAGATTCACGCTGAGTTTGCTTGCCGTTGCACTCTCGACCGCATCGATCTCCGCCCGGTCCTTGGCCGACGAGCCTCCGGTCATTCCGCTCTGGCCCGGCGGAGCGCCCGGCTTCGAGTCCAGGCGCGACGAGCCCGAGAAAGCCAAGGATTACTGGGTTTCCAATATTCACAATCCCTCGATCACCGTCTTCCTCCCACCCAGGGAGAAGGCCACCGGCGCCGCCGTGGTGATTTGCCCCGGCGGCGGCCATCGCCTCCTGGTCTTTAACGCCGAAGGCGTCGAAGCCGCCCGCTACCTGAACAGCCTGGGAATTGCCGCTTTCGCGCTCAAGTACCGCTTGGGCCGCGAGAGCGGATCGCCGTACAAAATCGAGCTGCATGCGCGCGAAGACGGCGCGTGCGCGATGCGTCTGGTCCGCAGCCGAGCCCAGGAGTGGAACATCGATCCGGCGCGAGTCGGCATCATGGGCTTCTCGGCCGGAGGCGAGGTCGCCTCGATGGTGGCGTTCAACCCCGGCGATGGCGACCCCAAAGCCGCTGACCCGATTGATCGCCTCTCGAGCCGCCCCGATTTCCTCGTCATGATCTATCCCGGCCCGCTGGGAATTCCAGTCGACATCCCACCCGGCTCGCCCCCCGCGTTTCTGCTCGTCGCCAATGACGACCGGGGCGCCGCGCCTGTCATCGCCGGCCTCCTCCAGAAGTACCGCGCCGCCCGGATTCCCGTCGAAGCCCACTTCCTCGCCAAGGGCGGCCATGGCTTCAACATGGGAAACCGATCCAAGCTGAAGAGCGTCAAAACCTGGCCCGATCGCCTCGCCGACTGGATGAGCGACAACGAGCTTCAGGCCGCCAAGAAACAGTGAGCAACCCGCGATCGCGTTCGATCCCTTTGTAGCAGGCACACGCCGTGTGCCGTCCGCCCACCCATCCCGCCACCCGATCAAACCCCCATTACCTGCGCCGCTCCCGCACACGCCATCTTCCCGTTGAGCCGCAAGCGCCTCCTCGCTAAAATCAGGGCTGCGTCCGTTTCCTCCCAAAAACGCCACGATGGCTGTTTCTTGCCGGTCGCTCCGGTCTCGCGCGAGAAGGATCTTGCCATGCGAGCCTGTCTCACATCGATGCTGATCGTGCTGGGTCTCTTGTGCCCGGCTCTCGCCCAGGAAACCCACGCCGGCCTGCCGGCTGTGGCCTCGGGCTGGAAAATCGAGTTGGCCGCCGATGCGCGCAGCGTGCTCTTCCCCACTTCGATCGCTGCTGCACCCGACGGCACGCTCTTTATCGGTTCCGACCCGATGGATATGCCCGGCCCGCCCACCGAGCCCATCGACCGCATCCTGGCAGTCAAGGACGGCAAGAGCCGCGTCTTCGCCGAAAAGCTCTGGTGCGTCAAGGGCCTCGAATGGGTAGACGGCACGCTTTTCGTCGTGCACGCTCCCTTCCTTTCGGCCCTCAGAGACCGCGACGGCGATGGCAAAGCCGACGAGCGGGTCGACTTGATCACCGGCCTGGGACCAGCGCGGCCGGGCTTCGACGGCCTGAATGACTTTATCGCCTCCGGGATCCGCCTGGGAATGGACGGGTTCCTTTATATCTCGGTTGGTCACAAGGGAATTCCCCGCGGCGTGGGCAAGGACGGCCGCGTCATTCAGCTCTTCGGCGGCGGCGTGATCCGGATCAAAACCGATGGAACCGGCCTCGAAGTCGTTTCCACCGGCGAATGCAACCCGCGCGGGATCGCACTTTCCGCGACGGACGAGATCTTCACCTTCGGCACCGGCGACGACAGCGGAAGATGGCCCAGCAGCCTCACGCACCACATCGTCGGCGGTCACTTTGGGTTTCCCTACCAGTTCTTGACCGCGCCCTATCGCGCTCTGCCAATCATGGTCGGCTTCAAGGACGGAGCAGGGGCCCAAGGCGTCTGCTACAACGAAGACGGTTTTCCCGCCGAGTACCGCGGCAACCTCTTCCTCTGTGATTGGGCAGCGCAGACAGTCACTCGGTTCGAGATCAAGAAGGCCGGTGGAACTCACGCCGTTTCCCGGCGCTCGATCATTGTTTCCAAAGGCAACTGCCTCGACTTCCACCCGATGTCGCTCGCCGTCTCCGCCGACGGCGCGAGCCTTTGGGTCGTCGATTGGGCATATGACGGCTGGCTGGCGGACGGCCCCAGGACCGGTCGCCTCTTCCGGCTCAGCAGTGCCCCTGGAACGCCTGCTACTCCCGCCGCCCGCCCGGCCGGAAATGATGACCCGGTCGAGCGAATCAAGTCCCTGGATCATCCGGCGCTGTCGGTCCGAATGGAGTCCCAGCGGATCTTGATCCGGGCCGGCATCCCCGTCGTTCCGGCCCTCGTCCAGCGGTTGAATCGCCCCGAGCCCGAGACCGGCCGGCTCCACGCCCTCTGGGCCCTCGACGCTATCGGCGGTTCCGAAGCACGAAAAGCGATCGCTGCCGCGCTGAAAGACCCATCCTCCCGGATCCGGCTTCAGGCCGCCCGATCGGCCGGCATTCGCCGTGATCGCCAGGCCGCGGGCGATCTGGCACGACTTCTCCACGATCGCGACCCGGCCGTGCGCCGCGAGGCCGCAATCGCGCTCGGCACCCTGGGCGACGCGGCACCCGCAACTGAGCTCTACAAGGCCCTGGACGATGCCGACGCCTTCGCGGCCTGGTCGATTCGTCAGGCGATCCGACGCTCCGGCGCCTGGCAGAAGGACGAGCTGGTGAGTGCCCTTCTCGACGAGCGGCGGCGCGAGCCGGCACTGCGGTTGGCGGACGAGGCCTGGTCGATCGTCGTCGTGGCCGCGCTCGCCGATGCGCTGGCTCAGTCGCCGTCGGCTGCCGTTGCGCGGGCGAATTCTGGCGAACATCGCCGGCCTGCTGCATGAATATCCCGATTGGAACGGCACCTGGTTCGGCACCAACCCGCTCGCCGGCGACTTCCCAAAGAGGACGAAGAACTGGGACGAAGCGGGCATGAAGGCCGTGCTCGACGCACTCTCGAACGGACTCATCGACAGCGACAACCTCGTCCGCTTTCAGGCCATCACCGGAATCTCCGAGCGCCGGCAAGGATGCGAGTCCCCGGTTGAGAGCCGCCCTGCCGCGTGAAGCCGATCCCACAAATCAAGCCGTGATCATCGAGACGCTCGGAATACTCAAGGATGCGTTCTCGCTCCCGTTGTTCGTCGAGATTCTGGGCGACCCCCGTCGCGACGAACGGGTGCGGATGGCTTCGCTCGAAGCGCTCGGCCAGTTCCGCAGACCAGCAGTCGATGCGTGCCAGGTTGTCGCTCATCTATCAAGAAAAGGCTCCTCCGGCATTGGTCGCCGCCGCGCTGCCGGGCCTGGCTCGCACGGGCTTTCTTCCTCCCAACGAGCTGGGATCGTTCATGGAAAACCAGGCCCCCGAAGTCCGGGCATCCGCGCTCCTGAGCTTGAACGTCAAAAAAGCACTCCCCCCTGACCTCCGGCAATCCGTGCTCGATTCCCGTCACTGACTCGAGCGAGACCGTGCGTCAGGCGGCCATGCTCGCCGTCGTGCCCCTCCAGTTGCGACGAAGCCGTGCCGGCATTGCTGGAACTGGCCGCCCGCCCAGGCTCGGCCGACCACGCGACTGCCGTCGAGGCCCTCTGTGGCCTGCGCGATCCGTCGGGCAATCGCCGTTTACGTGAGCGCGCTCGACGGGGAAAACCCGCGCCTCCGCAAGCTGGCCGAGTCGGCGCTGCTCGCGATTAAGGATCAGGCTCACACCGAGATCGCCGCCGCGGCGCAATCCGCGCGGCTCGGAAAGGCCGCGGCGCTCTCGCTCGACCGCGTACTCGCCACACTCACACCGCTCATACACTGGCGAGTGATCGGCCCGTTCCCCCGCAACACGCCCCAGCTTCTCTCCAGAGCCGGCGCCGCCGGATTTCACGAAGAGCTACATCGGCTGCGCACGGCCAGCCCGTCTCGTGGATCGACCGCCGCGGCGACGGCCGCTCCGGCCGGGTCAACCTGGCTGATCTCGTCCAGGCCGCAGGCCCGAATGTCACCGGCGATGACGCCGCAACCGGCCTCGCTGTCTTTGGATATGCCGAAGTGAATCTCGATCGCGATTGCGAGGTCATGCTCGACTTGAGCTCGAGCGGGCCGCTGGTTATCACGGTCAATGAAAAACATGTGTACCCGCTCGCCGGCGAAGCCGATCGCTCTGGCACGTCTGCTCAAGAGGTTGTCCGTTGCAGCCTGGTGAAAGGGCGAAACCGGATACTCGTCCTCAGCCGCCAGGGCGTGGCCCCGTGGTTCTTCGCCCTTGGCGTCGCGCCCTGCACTTCGGGCCGCGAAAAACCGGCGGTTGCGGCGAGCCGGAAGGATCTGCATTGACATTAAGTGCATCAAATAGGGAAGATGCGCGCGAGACGCCTTGACGATTTCAACTGCCAACGAGGAGATTTGCGAACGCTCATGATGCTCAAAGCGACCGACATCCGGCGCGGGATGGTCATCACCATGGAGGGGATCAATTACGTTGTCCTCGACTTCGCCCACCACACGCCGGGAAACCTGCGTGCGATGGTCCAGACCAAGCTGCGCAACATGAATAATGGTGCTCTCATCGACAAGCGGCTCCGCTGCCGTCGATCAGATCGAGGTGCCCTTCGTCGAGGCCAAGGAATACGAGTATCTCTACTCCTCCGGCGACGAGCACGTCTTCATGGACACCGAGACCTACGACCAGCTCAGCTTCAACGCCGACATCATCGGCACCGCGATGGACTACCTGCTGCCCAATTCGCGCGTGATGGTCAAGTACATCAACGACAAGCCTGTCTCGATCGAAATCCCCGACTTCGTCGAGCTGACCGTGTCCGACACGCCGCCGGCACTGGCCGGTGCGACGGCCACCAACCAGTACAAGGAAGCGAAACTGGAAACCGGCCTGACGGTCTCGGTTCCTCCGTTCATCAAGAACGGCGAAAAGATCCGCATCGACACCCGAACCGGCGAGTACCTGGAACGGGTGAAGTAATCGTTTCTTGGGATGCCCGGGCAGCGGAGCACGACCGTGGACGACCTGGCGCGGCTGCTCTCGGACCTGGTCGCCATCCCCAGCGTCAACCCGATGGGCCGCGGCCTTTCCGGCCCCGAGTTCCTCGAGTCCCGGCTGACGGCCTACCTCGAGGAATGGCTCGGCTCCCTCGGCGTCCGTCTGGAACGTCAGCCCGTCGCACCCGATCGCGACAATCTGCTCGCCTGGTACGACACCGCCCGACGCCCGGCGCCGCGTCCTCTTTGACGTCCATCAAGACACGGTGCCCGTCGGCGGCATGACCATCCCCCCGTTCGTTCCCACGATCGAGCGCGGCCGTCTTCACGGCCGCGGTTCGTGCGACGTCAAGGGTTCGATGGCGGCCATGCTCGTGGCGTTTGCTCGTCTGGTGCGCGAGCGGCCGCGGGGAGCCGCTTCGGTGCTCCTCGCCTGCACCGTCGACGAGGAGTTCACCCACCAGGGATCCTCCCGGCTCTCGATGGCCAGATCACGGCGCCGCCCTGGCCATCGTCGCCGAGCCGACCTTGCTCGACATCGTCCACTGCCACAAGGGTGTCCTTCGCTGGAAGGTCCGCACGGAGGGAGTCGCCTGCCATAGCTCGACACCCGAGCTGGGCCAGAACGCCATCTACCGGATGGCAAAAGTCGTCGATGGCCTGGAAAAGTACGCCGCCATTTTGCGGCATAAAAGTCCTCACGAAATCCTGGGCACTCCCACGTTATCCGTGGGGCGGATCGAAGGGGGTGAGAGTGTGAACGTGGTTCCCGACTGGTGTGAAGTGGAGGTCGATCGCCGGTTGATTCCCGGTGAAGATCCTGATGAGTTGTTTGAGCGACGCTCGGACCTGGCTCACAAAAGAGCTATCGAGCGAAGTCCGGTTTGAGTTCAGCGAGCCGGGTGTTCGGATGCCCCCGCTGGCGTCATCCGTTTCGGATTGGCTCGAGCCGCTGAGCGGTGCCATCGAGCGCGCAACCGGCCGGCGCCCGGCTCTGCGAGGCGTCCCCTTCGGCACCGACGCCGGCCCACTTTCTGCGACAGGAGTTCCGTGCGTGGTATTCGGCCCCGGTGACATCGCCCAGGCGCACACGAAGGATGAATGGATCGACCTGGATCAGGTCGCGCAGGCCGCCGAGGCCTATTTCCGGATCGTTATGGAGTTGGGGTCGACCTAGCGTATACCTCCCCCGTCCGTACGGGAGGTGCCGCCGTAGGCGGCGGAGGCGGGCCGGCGAACGTGAAGCGAAGCGAGCCAAGTAGTGACGCGGCGCGCGATTTCGTTCTTGAATGTGAACACACCCATGTGGGCTCCCTCGTCCGAACGCGCGCCTGGCCGTCCCTCACTTTTCGCACGGCGATGTCGCACCGGACGAGGGGACAGTTCGTTTTGTACATTTGACGGTGTTCCTTTCTCCACAAGCGTTAAGGGAACGGCCAGTCGGTACCTGGCGATTTAGGCTTCAGACTCAAGAACGCGGTGCCCTCGTCGAAAAGTCCTGTCTAACCGGCGCTGTCGGCTCGGCTCTCCCTCTTAGTTGCCTTCGTTTGATTCTGTTCAAAATCGATTGATGATTTCCGTGATATCCGAGCGTTCCGTGGTCGAGAATCTCTTTCGCCTTCGCGTTGATCCCCGCAGCCAGTCGGATCGAAGGTTCCCGCGTTTCCGCCGTGATTTCCGTCCTCTGTCCTTTGCCCTCCGTCCTGCCTTCCGCTCGCCGTTCTCCGTCCTCCGCCCTGTCTCCAAACATAGTGAACAACGACGGGGTTGACTTGTGCCACTTTTCCGCGCGCATTTGCCACTTTTTTCTGGCACCCCTCGATGACGCCTTTACGACTCCCCATCCTTCAGTGCCAATTCGATATACGGCGCGACGTTGCCACCATCGATGACTGCCACGCGGCGCGAAAAGTGGCAAAAAGTGGCAGGTTCTGGGCGTGTTTTCAGCATCCGTACAGTAGTGTAAATTGCCAGCTTCCGGGCGTCGCATTCCGTGCGTGTCGGCTCCCCCTTCTGTAGGAAGACGGCAAGGCGCATCCGGCACACGCCTCGCGCTCGTGTTGTTGACGGGATATGGGCATTCCTCCCGCCGCCGTGGGGGACGTGCCGCCTTGAGGCGGCGGAGGGGGGGCTGGCGCACAGCGGGGCCGCGCCGATCTCCGCCCTCCGCTCCGCTTGTCTCGCGGGATTTCGTTTTGATCATTCGCCGCGCGTCCTTTCCCCGCAAGGATTTAAGGAACAGAGCCGTGTTTCGCGCGCCGACCCGCCCGCGCACACATCGCTCCCACAAAGAATGATCTGCACAAACCGCGTTTCAGTTGCCAAAAGAAACAAGAATTCTTCCCTATCGAGTCGGTAGGCGCGGCCCACACGCCCGCGGGCCCTTGTGCCCGCACCTCTCCTCAAGGTCACATGAGACCCTGCGCCGACTCTTCGAGCTGCAGGCGGAGCCTCACAATGGCGGTACGCATCCGCCGCACTCGCCACTCGGATTTGCATGCACTCCCTCCTCGACGACCAAAGCAACGGAATTCTCTAGGATAATGAATCCACGAAGCCAGGAAACGGACGAGAGCCGCACCGTGGGTCGCGATTTTCTCGTCCCGCTTCCCAGCATGAGTCATTGGTAACCGGACCGCTGGCTGAACACCTCGCTCATGTCCCAAGACTTCGTCATCGCCCGCGTCGACAATCTCCCCCGCTCTCGCTTCGCGGATATGCTGACCGAGAGCGAGGCCTCGGGCTATCAATTCCTCCGCCGCGTCCTCGATGAGTGGGAAAGCGCGGTCAACCGCTTCTCGCGTCCTGGCGAGGCGTTGCTGGTGGCCCAGATTGAAGGCCGTTGGGTGGGCGTCTGCGGGCTTAGCATCGACCCTTACCTCGACGATCCTCGAGTTGCGCGGGCTGCGCAATCTCTACGTCCTGACCGATTGCCGAAGAAACGGGCTCGGTCGTCTGCTCGTAGAAAACGTGATATCGCTAGCCCGTGTCAATTTCGACAAACTCAGACTCCGCAGTCCAGAAGAGGCTCCGGCGAGGCTCTACGAGTCGCTCGGATTTCTACAGTGCCAAGGCATCTCGAATTGCACTCACATCCTGGAATGGAGGGGTTGAGTCCGCGAGAAATTCCCGCCGTTGGCGATCGACCCCTTGTAGGTTAGGCTTTAGCCTGACTCCCCGATCCCCACCCTTCTCGCACAATTCTCACCGCGACAGGAGTCCCCGAGATGCACACCCACGCTCGCCTCGCCCTCATCATCGGTCTCTTGGCACTCTCACCCGGCTGCCAGAGTCACCCAGATGTGTCTCCAGGATTAGACCTTCAGCAAGAGGACTACGCCCAAGCCCGCAGCGCCTTCAAGACCAAGCTCCTGCGGCATGGCCCATCCCCGCAGCCGGGCCACAGCGCCGGTGGCACGCTCGCCATGCTCGCCGCGAGGGCGTCCAATCGCTTCCGTGCAGCGGCCTCGCTCTCCGGCTCACCCGACCAGAAAGCCAACGCCCTTTCCCAGCCCACGCTGGCAGTCTTCGATCAATCCGACCCGCGTGAGCTCCAGCTTCGCTCCCCGGTCGCCTACTCGACGAGCTTCAAGTCACTCATCCGGATGTACTTCGGCGATCAGGAACGTTGGGCAACATTATCGACCCAACGAACGGCCGGGTTGGCCAAGCAGAAAGGGCTCGATGTCGAAGCAATCGAAGTCCCAGGAGACCGTTTCTCCTCGGTACCAGAAGCGATTCGGAAGAGCATCGAGTTCTTCAAGCTCAAATAACTCGGGCGGAGGTGGACCGTCTGCTCGACGGGCAGCTTGCGAGTGGCATTTGACTTGATAGAGGGCGTCGAAACCCCAAAGCATGATGTGGATTTGATAAAGCAGCGATTCGCGGAGGCAAAGGAGCAGGCCAAACATGAAGGATAAACATCAGGAAGCACCCGAATTCGAGGAGGGCTCCGGCAACGTATTTGCCGACCTGGGGTTCGCCGATTCAGCGGAGCTTTTTGCACGGGCAAAACTTGGTTTTCATGTGTATAAATTGCTGAAAGACAAGAAGCTTGAACAACGCGAAATAGCTCTGCTACTGGGGATTAAGCAGCCGGAAGTGTCCCACCTGATGAACGGACATTTCAACCGCTTCACTACCGACAAGCTGCTCGACTTTCTCAAGCGGCTAGATCGGAAGGTTACGATTCAGATTAGCCAGCACAAGGCCGGCGAACCTTATCAGGAAGTGGGCTTCGTCTCCTGAGGATGCCGGCGATTGTCAATTCAACAGTTGTGCAGTTGGCACGAGGTCGCCATGATTGACTTCGACGTGATCGCCTGGGATGACGAGGACGACCCGCGGGCTAATGTCCAGCACATCGCGGCGAACGGCCTTTGTCATGAGGAGAAAGCTCATGCATCCCATGACGCGCCGTGCACTCGAAAGTTTGTCGCCCGAATCCCGATCCGCGACGGTGGCCGCGATCGCGCGATCTGCGGCATCACGGGCAACACCGGAAGGCCAAGCCGAGCAAGAAAACGTGATTCGCAAACTCCGCGAGGAGTTCCCGCCGTTGGCGATCGACCCCTTGTAGGTTAGGCTTTAGCCTGACTCCCCGATCCCCACCCTTCTCGCGCGTTTCTCTCCGTGGCAGGAGTCCCCGAGATGCACACCCACGCTCGCCTCGCCCTCATCATCGGTCTCTTAGCACTCTCACCGGGCTGCCAGACTCACCCAGACGTATCTCCAGGATTAGACCTTCAGCAAGAGGACTTCGCCCAAGCCCGCAGCGCCTTCAAGACCAACGTCCTGCAGCAAGGCACATCCCCGCAGCCGGGAGAACCGCTTCAAACTCCGCCAAACACGGTAGCGATCGACTATCGATCAGGCGACCTGACCCTTAAAGCGTTTGTGACGCCAGACCCCGGCGACGGCTCAAAACATCCCGCCGTCCTCTTTCTGCACGGCGGATTCGCCTTCGGTGGTGACGACGCGGAGATGCCCCAACCCTATCGTGACGCAGGCTACATCGTGATGATTCCGATCTTGCGCGGCGAGAACGGCCAGCCCGGCTCGTTTACCATGTTCTACGACGAGGTCAACGACGTGCTGGCCGCAGCCGACGCCCTGGCCGCACTGCCCTATGTGGATTCAACCCGCATCTTCGTGGCAGGCCACAGCGCCGGTGGCACGCTCGCCATGCTCGCCGCGATGGCGTCCAATCGCTTCCGCGCGGCCGCTTCGCTCTCCGGCTCACCCGACCAGAAAGCCAACGCCCTTTCCCAGCCGGTCCTGGCAGTCTTCGATCAATCCGACCCGCGGGAGTTCCAGCTTCGTTCCCCGGTCGCCTACGCGACGAGCTTCAAGTCACCCATCCGGATGTACTTCGGCGATCAGGAAGGCTGGGCAACACTGCCGACGCAACGAACCGCCGCGCTGGCCAAACAGAAGCGACTGGACGTCGAAGCGATTGAAGTCTCAGGAGACCACTTCTCATCCGTACCAGCAGCGATCCGAAAGAGCATCGAGTTCTTCAAGCTCAAATAATCGGATTGGAATGCAACAAGACGTGGCACGATTGGCTCCGTAATGCTTTAATGGAGCTGTGAACCCCGGCGAAAGGACGAAGACGGTATATGGAAACCGAGCGAGTGGTCATCTCCGGATTAGTCAAGAACGGGGTGGTTGTTCCTCAAAGCCCCAACCAACTCCCCGAGGGAACACTTGTCGCGATCGTGGTCCCTTCACGCTCACTGGAGCTCGCCTCGGAAGTGCTAACGGAGCTCGATGCCTGGGAACGAGCGAGTGACGAGGCTTGGGCGCTTATCGATCAATGGGAGCGTGAAGAGCAACCGTGACCGCCGGCGCCGTTCACTGGGTCGAGCTCCCGCCCTCCACCGGCCACGAACAGAGCGGTCGCCGCCCCGCCATCGTCGTGCAAGACGAGAAGTATGCCGGGACACTTCCGGTCGTCCTCACGATACCGCTGACCACGACGACCTCGACCTTGCGCTTCCCCGGCACGGTGTTGTGCAACCCAGCGATGAGAACGGCCTGCAGTCCCCCTCGGTCGCGCTCGTCTTTCAAACGCGCGCCGTAGACCGAGGCCGCATTGGTAATCGTCTGGGCACCGTAAGTGCTGGAGTTCTCGCCGAGATCTTCGCCGCGCTAGACAAGCTCCAGGGACGCTAAATGTCGGTTTAGTCACACCCACGGCGTTTTGACGCCTACTCGGCCTGAGCGTGTCCATGCAGATCCCGTCGCCCACATAGCGAGTAGAAGCGATAGGCATCAGAAACGCCTCGGCGTTCGTGACCCAAAGGAAGCGGCGTTCTAAGGGCAACCCTGGACCATGTGCCTGATGATGAACAGACTCAGAATGTAACAAGCCTGGCGGAAGCGGAGTTCGCAGCGCCTACACGAAAACAGTCACCCGCTTCTTGGATTGCTCAATGGGTGGTCGATGTGCGATTTTACCCGCCAGTATTTCGGTCCGTCTCTTGTCTGGATTTCGACGGTATACCCCCTCCAGTCTCGGTCCATCGCTTGCCCTTCCTGACGGACTCGGATGACGCTAGTCGCTGGGAACTGCTGATCGTAGCAGAGCGAACATAGAACGACGACGTTCGAGAGCAGGTTAATTTTTGGGGTAAGATGAGCGACCTTCAACATTCTCTTGTCTCCGCCGCGCATTGGGCAGTCCACATGCTGACAGCGGGACTCGAGCTTGAGAATATTCTTCCGCAGCTGTTCTCTGCTGATTCGTTGTTTTGTTTGCCTCGGAGTCCCAGCCGCTTTCGGTTCAAGGGTCAGGTGGTGTGCCCAGAATAGGGGCGCCATCCTCGCGCAAAACTTGACGATGACGGAGGGTAGTCGCGTTTCATTTTGGAGGTGTTGTGATTTGAGCGGAATCAAGGCGACAAAATAGCAAAACTTCATCGCACCGAAGCGCTTTGCTTTATTAACTTCTAACGCGAGCGCACGTATTTCTTCTAAGGAGCTGACCTGATGCCAGCTTTCTGTCCACCTCATTACGATCCGACCCCCGCCCATTTCCCGCAGGCAGTGCTCCATCCATCGGGAGGATGTGGGGCTCACGACGTTTTTGATGAAAATCGTCCTAGCTTCAAGGCTGTGCCTAGATTGCATTTGGATGGAGGGTGTATCGGAGCTGTTGATCACCAATCGAAAGCCTGGACCGGCTGAAGTCATCGTCCTAGAACTGCCCGTAGAAAGAGAAGCAAGGAGGTCGTTACGAAGCCAACTCACCTCGAAAAAAGAGCTCGGACCGTTCTGGCTGAAGTAGCTGGCTTGGACGCGCATCGGGGGCCACCCAAGTTTAAGGAATCCATCGCTGACTCGCAGCACAAGCGATTGTATGTGTATGAATATATCGATAGGCGTTTGATTATTGAGGCACTCCTTGAGACGGACGATGGGCCCTCGGTTTTCTGACAACAACAGTTGCCTAAGTTCGTCTATCTCGTCGAGGACACACTGCATCCTCATTATCTCTCCTAACTCGTGGTGGATTCAGGTGCTTTCGTGAACTCATATGCATGCGATCCTGAAGCTATTCCTGCGAGCCATGCGTCCGCTCGACTCGCTGGATCATATCGCGTCCGTGCTGCCGAAGGATCCCCTCGCGTAGGCATTGTGCAATCGCCTTCCTCAACCCGCGATCCACCTTTCCTCCAGATCTGAGCCTCTGATGGACGAGACCGAGGTTCTCCACTGCCCACGACGCTGCCTGGTGAACCGCATCTTCACGCCGGGTGACATTGTCGTCCAGCGAATTGAGCAGGCATTCCTTCCATAAAGAAACAAAGGTTCCAGGAACCGTTAAACGTATTCGCATGTCCGCGGCGACCAAGGCCAGGGATCGTGAGAGCCATCATGATGCTTTCCGCCGACACTCACGAGCCACACGCGGCACCCCGGCGCCAAGTGGCATACCACCAAGTCGAGCGGCGATCCACCGCCGCGGCCGATCACGTTGATGTCCGCCCACCGCGAACGCAGTAGCTTCGCCGCCGCAAGCGCATTGTACACGCGCGCGAAACTGAAAGCCGTCTCCCCGGGCCCGTTGCGCTCGTTGATGTCGAGCGCCCAGTCCGATCGACGCCGGGCCAGACGGCATCGGCATATTCGCCGGGAGAAGAGGATTCCAGGGAGGAAATGGTCCCAGAAGAGGCTGCAGGAACCGTTAACCCCCATTGAACTGGCTCCAGGAACCGTCAACCTCCTTGAAGTCAATCGGCCGAACGGTTCCATCTGCAGGCCGGAACAGCGAAGCGCTGTCGGAGCGCAGCGACGCGTGGCTGTGCCAACCCCCCTTTGTCCCGAGCAGCCGCGAGGTCGGATCTCCTTCCCGTGGGCATCTCTTCTATGGTAAACTCTGCCAAGCCAAATGATTCGAGCAGAGTACCAATATGCGCCAGACCGGGCGACCTTATCATGAGGCTGCCATCATGACGCGGATTGCAGGGCCTGACGAACCCCCGTTCTCCGCGGCGACGGCCAAGGGCATTTTGACGTTGGGTTTCAGCCCCGCCGACAAGGAACGCATGCACTCGCTCGTCGCCAGGGCGCGCGACGGCACGCTCACCGCCGACGAGCAGGCCGAGGTGGAGGCGTACAGCCGCGTCGGCAGCCTGCTTGGCATTCTCAAATCCAAGGCCCGTCGCGCCCTCAAGCGCCGCGCGAGTAACGGCAGGCCAAAAACGCACTGAACATGCATGGATCGCGCGCTGCGAGACCTGGTTTGGCAACGGGCCCTCAACTGCTGCGAATACTGCCGCATGCCCCGAGAGTTCGACGACAACGCCTTCGAGATTGACCACGCTATCGCCGGCAGCCACGGCGGACCGACGCGGGCCTCGAACCTATGCCTGGCGAGCTTCGCGTGCAACAGTTTCAAGGGGCCAAATCTGAGCGGCCGAGATCTGAAGACGCGAAAGACCGTTTCGCTGTTCAATCCGCGGCGTCACAGGTGGCACCGTCACTTCCGCTGGGACGGCCCGCGCCTCGTGGGCCGGACTCCAATCGGCCGGGCAACCATCGCGACGTTGCGCATCAATCTTCACCACCGCATCGCGCACCGCCAGCAACTCATCGACGAGGGAGTCTTCCCGCCCGATTAGCTCGAATTCTGCCTGGGATGACTATGAACCGACGCCATGAGGAGAAAGCTCATGCATCCCAGGACGCGCGGTGCACTCGAAAGTTTGTCGCACGAATCCCGGTCCGCGGCGGAGGCCGCGATCGCGCGGTCTGCGGCATCACGGGCAACACCGGAAGGCCATGCCGAGCAAGAAAACGTGATTCGCAAAGTCCGCCAGGAATTCCCGCCGTTGGCGATCGACCCCTCGTAGGTTGGGCTTTAGCCTGACTCCCCGATCCCCGCCCTTCTCGCGCAATTCTCTCTGCGGCAGGAATCCCCCAGATGCACGCCGACGCTCGTCTCTCCCTGATCATTGGTCTCTTAGCACTCTCACCCGGCTGCCAGAGTCACCCAGACGTATCTCCACGATTAGACCTTCAGCAAGAGGACTACGCCCAAGCCCGCAGCGCCTGTGCCGGATCGGGGAGTTGGGTAACAAGGCCGGCCGCGAGCAGACGATCATTTAACGCTTCAACGAGCGACTTTTCCTCGGAAGATTTGGTAGCAGCTTCCGCGTTCTGAGAAGCCATTTCAGTTCCCTTGGACATGTCCTGCTTGAGTCGGCTCAAGGCGTCACGGATCACGTCGTCCTGAGAGGCATAACGCCCGGTCAGCACGGCATTATGCACAAATTGCTCGTGTTCCTTCGATATCGGAGTCCGCCGAGCTCGCAGCACGCGCTCGCGGTAGAAATCGTCAATCAACGCCTGAGTCGGAATCATTACTTGCAACTCACCATTTCTGATCGTTCCCGCTTACGATCTTGAATCCTACCTATTCGATCGTCAATTGAATCATCCGTCCCGATGCACTTCGGCGCAATGAATTCAGCGCACCCGGAGTTCCGACGAGGCTCCGAATGCGGTCAAATCCCAGTGTGAATTGCGATTCTTCAGTCCGAAGATGGTTCGGACACGATCCTACCGAGCGCGTAACTCCGCAGAGGCGGCAAGGCGGTCATCCGAACTCTTGGATAGCTCGACCAGCTTCGGTACGGCCGCCTCGGCGTCCGGGCCGATCTTTCCGAGCAGATCAACCATGATGCGCTGTTCGTAACGCCCGAGACGATCCATCGCTTCGACCATGCTTCGCACAGCCCGACGCTCGGAGCCCGGTGCAACGCGTCGGAGGGCAGCAAGATACTGATCCAGCCACATCAATTCATAGAGATTCTCGACAGGACTCTCAACCGCCGCTTGGAGGGCAGCGACAATCTCCTCGCTCACCTGCTGGTCCGGGTGCGCCAGAGTTTTGCAAGCGGCTAACCGCGCCTCGGTGTTACCATTCCTTCCGACCCAGCCTAACCACGATTGGGCCTCCTTCCCGTAGTTTCCCAACGCCTTCGCGGCCGCCGTTCGAACCCCAGAATCGCTATCGCCCATTCGCCGGCTGAGCGTCCACATGATCCAGACGCGCGAAAGACTCGGCCTGACCCACCACGCCCCCAGGCCCACCAGGAATATCAGGGCCAACGCCAATGTGGAGTAAAAGAGCGGTCCGAAGAGCCTGCGTCTGCGCGCCATGCAGCGCCTCGCGTAATCGAGCATCGGCAACGCCATCGGGACAGCGTACTCGCTGCTTCGCAACATGCTACACATGTCCGAGCATCACAGCAACTCCGCTGGGTATGCCGGCGACCAGGCGCGGCTCGGCAACGCGAATGCGTTCGATCGAATGGCCGGGGATCTGGAAGCCAACCTCCGCGCCCGGCGCGATCCCGACGATCGCAAGCGGCTAGAGGCCATGCTCTTCGGCCTGTATGTGGGCGCCGGGCGGATCGGCGAAGCCCGGCGCCTCGTCCGTGAGAAATCGGCGCGGGACATTGACATCATGATCGCCTGGACCGTCGCCGCCCTCTCCGCGTCCGGCGACCTCAAGCGGGCCGAGGAGCTGACGTTCCTCCTACCGACCCCACGGGCCCGCGAGTCCTATATCGCCGGCCTGGCCGCAGCCCACCGGAAGGCGGGAGGCGACGCCGCGGCCATCGCCTGGATCGGCCGGCTGACTTCCCCGTATGATCGGGCCACCGCCTACCTCGGCTTGGCCGATCCATCCCTCTCGCGTTGACATCAGCGCCCCAAGACGACCTTTGGTCCCAGTTCCCGGGCCTCGCGCCGGAAGTCACCGCCTGACGGTTGCTGCTGAAAGTGAAACCAAACATCAGGCATGGTACAATACCGCATGGAGCATCAGCCATGCCATTGCACGACTGGACACGAGTAAACGCCGGCTTGTTTCATCACTTCCATCAGGGGTGGTGCTGGGAAATCAGTGGCGCATTGAATCGTGGGCAGTTGCCGGACGGCTACACTGCTCTCGTGGAACAACGCAGCGGCTCCAAGGAAAAGGCCAGCCGCGTCGTGATTCGCCATCAACTGGGTCGGGTTGTCGCATTCATCGAAATCGTTTCACCCGGAAATAAGCACGACGACCTTTCTTTGGAGAACTTCTGCGAAAAGATCGTCGAAGCGATACGCGGCCGCGTGCATGTTCTGGTCCTTGATCTTTTCCCTCCGACACGCCGCGATCCCTTCGGAATACACAAGGCCATCTGGGATCACTTCGAGGATGATGATCCTATTGAAGCCGCTGCTCCTCAGAACCGGTTTTTCGCGTCGTACGAGGCCGACGGCGTCAACACGGCGTACATTGAGACGCTGGCAGTCGGTGATCCGTTGCCCCGAATGCCGCTTTTCATCGCGCCGGGCGCCCACATCCTGATTCCCCTTGAAGACAGCTACATCCAAACCTGGACGGACACTCCGCGGTCCGTGCGGCAATTGGTGGAATGAATTTCCGCAGTATCGATTCCTCCGCTGCGTTCACGACGAGTGGGAAAGCGGTCTCAACCGCTGCTCGCGTCCTGGCGAGGCGTTGCTGATGGCCGAGATTCACGGCCGTTGGGTCGGTGTCTGCGGGCTTTAGGCATCGACCCTTACCTCGACGATTCCGGAGTCGCCGCCCAGATCAGTCGCCGGTGATCCTCGTGAGCGATGTTCTCACCCGTAAGTATGACGCAGATCGGCTGCTCCAGCTCGTCCGTGTGGGCCTTCACGAATGCCAGAGTGATCGCGCTCGACGGCTCGACCACGAGCCCGTGCGAGTCGAACAAGTCTTTCAGTGCGATGCGAATGTCGGCCTCGGAAATGAGGGAGATCGCTACGCCCGCGTCGGCGATCGACTGCTGGACCTGCCCGTGGGGCGTCTCCAGCATCAATCCGTCGGCGATCGTCGCAGACCGGGCATGGTCGAATGCCGCGTACTTGGGATAGTTATACGGCTCGCAGCCGAACAGCCGAACCCGGGCGGGGTTGTTCCGCAGGTAAGCCAGCAGGCCCAGGAGCAAGCCGCCGCCTCCTACCGGAAAGACGAGCGAACGGCAACCGGGGAGCTCGCGCAGCACCTCGGCTGCGATGGACTGGTAGCCGTCGGTCCAGAGCGGGTCCAGGTGGGGATGTACGAAATAGCCCCCGCGTTCCCTGGCGAGTTCGGTCGCATGCCGCAGCAGGTCGCTGCCCCCGCCGGCAATCTTGACCAGTTCGACGCCCAGTGCCCTCAACTTTTCGTCCTTGGCGCGCGCGATCGTTTGCGGCACGACGCCGGTCATGCTAAACCCAAACGCGGCCGCGCCGGTCGCCGCTCCCAGGGCTGTGTTTCCCATCGACGGCACGATCAGTTGCCGCCGGCCCCCTTCGCGGCGCAGATGTTCCAGCAGATGTGCTGCGCCGCGAATCTTGAAACAACCCGACGGGGCCAGGAACTCGCACTTGGCGTACACGTCGTGCCGCGGAAACAGGTTGCTCAGACGGATCGACGGCGTAGGCATGAGGGAAAGCATAAAGGCTCGTCCTCGATCGTTGCGTTCTTCGGACCGGGAAAAGATGGCTGGTGCCTTTTCATGACCTGGCAGCAGCCTTGGCCCGGTGCCGTCTCGCGTGGAACCAAGTGGCTACCGTGGCGCCGGCAAGGCCAACGAGAAGAGCGAACAGGCCGTGCCCGACACGCTGGAAGGCGTCAAAGTTTGCAGCGCCTGGAAGCAAAGATCGCCACCGGTTAGGCGGCGCCATCGAGACCAACAGGTCTTTGGCGGGGGTGGAATCATATACGCTCTTGGCAACCCTTCTCTCGCTGACGTCGCCGTCAGTCGTCATGATCCGAAACAACACCGAATTCTGGTGAGACCTCGAAACGTCGAAGGTTGCGATCGAGGTGTCCGCAACTTTCGCGTGGACGTATTCCAGTAGACGCGGCGTGCCGAGTCGGTGCCGAAAGGGGCTGACGGAAACAGACAGGTAAATGCCGCCAAACACTGCGAAGCCCAGCCACCAAGCTCGCTCTCGACCACGGAGCAGAACGGCCCACAATGCGGCGACCAAGACAAAGGCCAGGGCAATCATCATCATAACCGTTGCCCACAGCGCGCTGGCATTCCGGAGAGCCGCCAACCCGAAGGCCGAAACGAGCACGAAGGCCATCAGGATACGAAGTGAGAATTGGCGCACCAGACACCTCCGATTCCAACGTACCGAGCGATTGGCTGGATGGCCAGAAGTCACCTTGAGCGTCTGCTCTACATGAGTTGCTCGAGCCGGGCGAGGGGGCGGTCGAGGTCACCAGTCGTGCATGGGCATGCGCCACCTCCAACGGAGATTGTACCACGCCAGTCTCACTTCTTCTCCGCCGGCTTGGCTTCGGCATACTTCGTAAAGGGCTCGATGTCGAAGCGATCGAAGTAAGAGCAGAACTGCGCCGAAAGCACGATCCGCTCGGACCGGCTGACTACCGCGGTCGGTCATGAGATAATCGACCCGACGCGGTCCGACGGCGGCTGTCCCCATCTCATGGGATCGAGCGCAACCGCGGTGGAGCGTGCGCTGAACCTTGCCCGGCCGCGCAAGATCTTGCTCAAGCTTACAGAGGCTTTATGCTCGCTGGGCCGGTCGCGCATTTCGAGCTCGTGAGGATCGCCCGGCGGCGGCGGACGTTCGTCCTGCGGTTCGTCTTCGGGCTGATTGTGCTCGGGGGCATCGGGGCGCAATACGCCGATTACGCCCGGCTCGAAGTTCTCGGCCCGCTCTCGTTGCGAGAGATGGCCGAGTTCGGGCAGACCGTCTTCTTCTTGCTTACGTTGGGCCAGGCAGTCGTGGTCCTCGGCCTCACGCCCGCCCTGGTGGCCGACGCGATCGCCTCCGAACGCCAGTCGAAGACGCTCCATTATCTGCTGGCCAGCCGGCTCAGCGGGCCCGAGATCGTGCTGGGCAAGCTCACGGCCCGGCTGCTTACTCTCGCCGCGCTCGTGGTCCTGGTCCTGCCGGTCACGAGCATGCTCACGCTCGTCGGCGGCGTTTCCGTCTCACACTTGCTGCTCGAGCGCCGCGGCGCTCGCTTCGGCGGCCTATTTCGTGGCCGGCCTGGCGACGCTGGTCTCCGTCCTGTCCCGCCGGCCGCGCGACGCCGTGGGATCGGCTTACCTGCTGACTGCCGCCTGGCTGTTCCTTCCCGCGATGATGAGCGGACTCTTGACCCTCCTGCCGTCGCGATTCGGGGAATCGACCCACCTCGCGACCGAATTCGCCGGCTGGGTATGGCCGGCGAGCCCGCTGATGCTGGTCACGAACGCCGACTCGATCATCCGGCTGGGTGCCGCGGAGCTCTGGCACGTCGCTTCCTGGATGATCGGCTCGCAGCTCGCTTATGGTACCCTCTTCGTCGCGCTCGGCGCCTGGCAACTGCGCCCGTCCTTCCGCCGGCACGAGGACCGCGCGGGCCGGCTGCCGCGACCGGGCTTGGGCATGCGACGAGGAAATCGAATCCGGCCTTGTCGAGACGCCCCAATCTTCTGGAAGGAGGCATACTTCAATCCCGCCGCAGGCGGTCTTCTCCGCCGTTTGGTGCGGGGCGTCACGATCGTACTGCTGGCCGCCGCGGTCGCCGGAGTGCTGGCGCTGTCACGCAGTGCGTTCAACGAGCTTTGGTCTCACGGCTACGGGTTTGGCGACTTCTCGGATTATCACGAACGGCTCAATCTCAACTTCACACTGCGATTCGGCAGCGCTCTCCTCTTCGGGGCCTGGATGATCGCGCTGGGTAGCAGCACCGCGGCCGGGATCACATCGGAGCGCGAAGCCGACACATGGATCAGCCTGCGCGCCACCCCGTTGGAAAGCGCCGAGATCCTGCGGGGCAAGATGCTCGGCGCGGTCCGCTCGACCGCCAAGTTCGGCGCCACGATCGTCGCGCTTTGGCTGATCGGCCTTGCCTCGGGCGCGGTCCATCCGCTCGGGTTCATCAACGCAATCTTGGAGATGGCGGTCTTCACCTGGTACGTGACCGCGCTGGGAATTTATTCGTCGGTCAAGTCAAAGGCCACGTGGCGCGCCCGGGCGTGGACCATCGGCGTTTTCGTCACCCCGCACCTCTGCTGCTACGTGCCCTCCGCGCTTTATCTGGTGGCCATTTCGCTCTGGTCGTACAGCGACCTCCAGGGTGTCCCGACCGAGTTCGTCTCCCCTGGCGAGGTAGGCACGCGTCTCTTGGCCGTCGCCTACTTTTTCGGCGGGACCATCTTCTACGCGGCGATGGGGTTTGCGCTGACCCGCGCCGCGCTGCGCGGAATCGCGAAGGGCGAGTGATTCTTTCATTCAGAGCCGGATCCACTGGGGACACCGGTCGGTGCTCACGAGCATTTAACGTCTTGCCGCCTGCCTGAGTGTTGGCATAGAATTCAACGGTCTCGAAGTAGGCACGGAGGCAGCAATGATCGACTTCGACCTGATCGCCTGGGACGACGAAGACGATCCGCGGGGAAACGTGCAGCACATCGCGGCCAACGGCCTTACTGTCGAGGACGTCGAACAGGTTCTACAGGACCCAACCAACCGGCCAACCATCAGCCGCTCAACCGGCCGGCCAGCCGTCTTCGGCACGGATTGAGAAAAGGTTCCAGGAACTGTTAACCCTATGCGCACGTCCCTGGCGGCCACGTCCAGGGAGCGTGAAAGTCAGATCGGTGGGATCGAGGCGCGGATCTCATCGAGCAACGCGCGTGTCCCATGCTGCTCGCACCAGCGTTGGACGTAGTCCCAGTCGATCCGGGCTCCCTGTACGGCAATCACTCCGCGGACATCGTCCCGGTCCTTGGACCGATTGCCCAGCAGTGCCCACTGGAGCTTCGTCACGATGACGTCTTCCGGCGTCGGCATCCAGATCTCTCGACCCAGCACCAAGACTCGCTGTCGGCGTCGAAATCGCTCCTGATTGTGCGGGTCGTCGTTGAGAAGAAAGAACTCGATTTTGAAGGGCGTTCCGACTGCCTCCGCGACGTATCGGCGCGTCATCGTTACGGTTTCGAAACTCATCTGCGGATCGATGCGGATGGATGGTGCGAGCCGCCTGGTCAACTCTCCGATCGACGCTGCCCCTGACTCGATGAAGAAATCAGCATCCTCTGTGGACCGCGGTATGCCGTAAGCACTGCTGGAGTTCGAGCCCACAAGCATGTAGGGGATCCCGCACTCCTCAAGGGCGTCGGCAACCGTCAGGATCGCTTCACTTCCCGTCATGGTCAGCATCCCAGCCGACGCGCCAGCGCGAGCCGATCACGCAGCAAAGCCTGTACCATCGCTTCATCCGCCTCAGGATTCTCACGACGAATTCCCGCGCACGTCATCTGGCAGGCGTGTTCGAAGAGTTCCGCACCGGCCAGGATTTTCTGCTCAATCGGAGTGCGGCGAGCACGCAGCACGCGCTCCTTGTAGATTTCATCGATCAACGCCTGAGTCGGGTTCATTCCTTGCGGCTCACAGTGCCTGATCATCCCCACTTACGATCTTGAATCCGGGCTGATCGATTGTCAATTGAATCGCCCAGTCAAGTCGACGCAAAGTTGGATCTCCTTCCCGTAGGCATTTCTTCCATGATAGACTCTGCCAAGCCAAATGATTCGAGCAGAGGAGCAATATGCGGCAAACGCAGCTACCCTAGCATGAGGCGGTCATCATTACCCGGATCGCTGGGCCTGACGAACCCGATTTGGGCCGCTGGCCGCCATCGGGGCGTTGAACTGGCGGGCCCCGCGCAAAGCACTTGGCCGCGGCTCCGATGCCGTTCGACAGGAATCGAGGTCCATCTGGTACAATTCCTGTCCGGGGGTCACCATGCCGATTCACGATTGGACGCGAGTTCCAGCCGGGACTTACCACTTCTTCCACCAGCGATGGATTTCCGCCCTCGCCGATCGGCTCAACTCCGGTGGATTGCCAGAGGGCTACTTCGCGATGAGCGAGGTGGACGCAAAAGGACCAATTCCGGACGTGCTCGCTCTCAAGGCCCAGCCGCCAATGCCCCCGAACGGTCCCCCAGGGCTCGCCGTGATCGAAAGCCCCCCCCGTACCCGCATCGTGACCCGTGGTGAGAACACGGCCGGGTACGCGCGGCGGGCCGACCACTTGTCCGTATACCTCCCGCAGGGGGAGTTGATCGCCGTCATCGAGATCCTCTCGCGCGGAAACAAGGATAACGCAAACGGGCTCAGCGCCTTCGTCCGCAAAGCCGGGAAACTCCTCCGCCGAGGCGTCCACCTGCTGGTCGTCGATCTGTTTCCACCGTCGGTCCGCGACCCGCATGCCATCCACAAACTGATCTGGGACCAGTTCAAGGACGAGCCGTTTGAACTGCCGCCGGACAAACCATTCACCCTTGCGGCGTATTCCGCCGGTTCAGAGAAAGTCGCCTACGTCGAGAACGTGGCCGTCGGCGACCCGCTTCCGGACATGCCAATCTTCCTCACCCCGGATCACTACGTCCCGTGCCCGCTCGAAGCCTCGTACCAGGTGACCTGGGGCGTGTTCCCAGCGGCCCTGAAGGGACCGCTTGAACTCTCCATCGGAAATGAGTGACGCCCCTTTCAATTTCATGTTCTATCCGAGGCGCTGCCGAACGTTCACGACGTCGACTGCGCCGGCGCAGCTCATGACGAGTTTCTGTCCCGCGGCCTGGCGATGAGGATGTCGCCCAGGTCGATGGTTTCACTCGGCTTGACGGTGAACTCCTTGCGGATCGCAGGGGTGCCACCGCCGAAGGCGGGCGTGAAGTCCTCGATGCGATAAGTTGCGCCCGGGATCAAGGCGGGCAGAGTGAGTTGGCCCTGGGCGTCGGACTGGAAGTCGCTGCCGTAGTTCACCGGGTCGAGTGAGACCACGCTGGCTTCCTCGGCAAACAGCGGACCGTCTTCCGCCCCGCGCCCCCCGAACAGCGGCCCCGGGGTAACGACGATCGAGGCCAGCGCCCGCGCGTCATAGCGAGCGAGCGGCTTGCCGTCGGATGTGACCAGCCGGGCCCGCGCCATCCCGCATGGCTCCAGGCGGACAGTAACCGGTCCGTTCGCTTCTGATCGACCCGACAACCGGGCGGTTGCGCCGAGCTTCCGCACGGGATCGAGGAAGAAGGTAGGGACCTCAACCGCAGTGTCGGGATCGAGCCCGTGCAGCACAAAGCGGCCGTCCCGCACCGGGCTCCGGCTGTGATCCTGCGGAAGAATGAAGAGTTTCCATCCGCCGTCCGGCTGGGTCCGCAGCATGAGCCGGCTGCAAATCCACGCATCTCGCGCAGGTTGGCCGTCCGGGCCGACGGCCCGCCCGTGGAGTGCCACGCCTCGCCGCAGCGTGAGATCGACCTCGTGATCGGGCCCGCCAGGCTTCAGCTCGACGGCGCGATAGGCGTGCGCGTAGAGCCGGCGCCGACCGGCCACGGCTGCGTACATGGCTCCCTCGCCGCCGAATTCGCGAAGCACGTAGTCGTCGTCAGGGCCCTGAACAACCAGGTAGCCCGGGCCCGCCGGAGCGGCGACGCGGTAGGTGCCGTCCGGACCGGTCACCCCAGGGACGCTGAAGCCAAGCGGAGGACCTCCGCGAGATGGCGGTGATGTCACGCGCACGACCGCGCCGGCGACGGGCCGGCCCGTGCCCTCCTCGGTAACCCTGCCGCGCACGACCGCGCCCCGGGGCAGGGCGATGTCAACCGATTGCTCGATCGCCCCCTTTGGCCATTCACCTTGCTTCAAGGTCATCAGGTACGGCGCGCCGTCAGGGGCCTGCGCTCGGACCCCGAAGCGACCGGCGGCGGCCGGCCCCGCCGAGTGGACGCGGAATCGTCCCTCCGCGTCGGCCTCGGAATAGGACGCGCCCGATGCGATCAAGGCATGCGGGACGGGCCCTCCGGTGTCGCCATACGTGACGCGCCCGACGATCGCATTGGCGGGTTGCAATGCGATCGCAATCGGCCCGGGATTGGGGCCGGGATCGACTTTGATCGTCCCGAGCCGAGCGATCGGTAGCCGGGCATCGACTTCTTCCGCGGTCTGGAGCGTCGAAAGCGGAATCGCGAATCGCGGGTCCTCGATGAGCAGCCGGCACAGCAACCCGCGGCTCAGCCCGCGCACGGTGAATCGCCCCTGGTCGTCGCTGATCGCCGGGCCGGGCCATGCGGGGAAATCACGCCGGTGAAGCTCATGAAAATCTGGCCGGCCGACCGCCGTCGATACCGTTCCGCCCACAACCGGGTTGATTAACTCGATCCGAAGCGCGACGCCCGCGGCCGGCTCACCTTTCACGTCGAACATCCGCCCCCAGACGATCAACTCGGGTCGCAGCGCAATGTCGGCAACGGGCGGATCGGCGTCGGGGTCGAGCTCGGCCCAGCCGACGCCGTAGCCTGGCGCCATCGCGGTGACTGTCAGCCCGTATTGCCGCGCCGAAGTGGTGCGCGGCAGCTCGATGCGGAATTGGCCGGAATCGTCACAACGCCCCTCATGCGCGGTCATCGCGCCGCCCACTGACGTCTCGAGCAGCGGCCGCTTGGAGTACTTCGAAGGCACGATGACCATCACAGCCGCATGGGGCACCGGCTTGCCCTGAGGGTCGAGCACGCGACCGGTGACCGCCATCCTCGCGGCCGGATCAGCCGGCCGCGGATCGTCGACGATCGGCTCGCGTGTCGGGACCGCGTTGGCCGACGCCCGAGAGCCGAATTGCAGCGTCCCCAGGGGCACGAGCATGAGCATCGCGGTCATGAGCGCGATGAGCGCCAGCCCACGGCCAGGCCCGCGGCGCCGCCGGTCCGGGTCGAGGATCGCCAGCAGCCGGCCCTCGAGCTGCGACGGCCGCGCCATCGCCAGCACCGCCAGGGCGGCGACCTGGTGCGCGCGCAGCCCCCGGGCAACCTCCAGCAGATGGCCCGCGTACTCGCTAGCCCGCGCGCCGGCCAGGAGCACGACGTCATCGCAGGCGCGCTCGCGCTCGACGCCCATCCGCCGCGTGGCGATCCAGGCCAGCGGGTGGAACCAGTAAACCGCGCACGCAACGCGGGCGATCGCTTGCGTCAGGCAGTCGAGCCGCTTCACGTGCGCCAGCTCGTGCAACAGGACACCCCGGCGGCGATCGACGCCCCACGAGTCCGCTTCGGCCGGGAGCAGCACGACCGGCCGGATCCAGCCCCAGGTCATCGGCATGGCGGCGCGGGCACCGCGAAGCAACAGGATGCGCCGCGTCAGACCGAGCTTCGCCGCGAGATCGCGCGCCTGCGTGGTCCACTCGGCGTCGTCGATCGGTTCCGCGTCGCGCGTCAATCGGCCGAGCGCGATCCATCCGGCTAGCCGGGCCGACAGCACCGCGAGCACCCCGGCCAGCCAGACCGCCCACAGCCATGACCACGACGGCGCAGGGACAAACCCCCACCGGAGTGACGATGACGCGATCGGGCTCGCGGGCATCCCCCGGGATAGCGAACCGGTCGCCCGGGCGCTCCCCATAAGTTCGTCCCCGTCGAGCGTCAAATCGTCGAGCGGACCCGGCGCGGCAAGCGGCGGCCCGAGCCGCGGGGCCGCGGCGTCGGCTCCGGAAATCCGAGCGTGATGCCCTCGTTCGGCGGCCATCGGTAGTATGCGCCAGGACCAGCCGGGCACGACGAGGCTTAGCACGGGCAGCGCGAGCGCCGCGCCCAGGCCGAGGCACCAGGCGAGGTGCCGCGCTGCGGCCGAAGCGCGGTGTAGGGCAAGCACCGCAACGCCGGCCACGGCGAGGACCAGCGTCGCCTTGACCGTGAGGTCCAGCGCCGGGATGGCTCGCGGAGACCAGCCCAGCAGGTCGAGGAACAGGGCGTTCATGATCAGCGTCCCTCCTCGCGGGCCTGGTCGATAATCCGAGCAAGCCGGTCGAGCTCGGCGTCCGAGAGTTTGCAGGACGACGGGTCCAGGAGTGCGGCGACCGCCTGCTCGGTCGAGCCCTCAAAGAAAGTGTGCACAAGCTGCTTCAGGGCCGATCGCCGCGCCTGTTCGCGCGGCACCGTCGGCATGAACACGTACCGCGGGCCTTGCTGCTCGTGTCTCAGGTGACCCTTCTCCTCCAGAATCCGAAGCATCGCTCGCACAGCCGAATAGCTCGGCGGCTCCGGCAGATCCTCCAGGACCTCCGCCGAGGTCGCCTGAGCTCGGCGGTAGATCACCTCCATGATCTCCCGCTCGCGTCGGCTCAAGCCCCGCTCGTGAGTCCTCGATACGCCCATGCTCGATCCTCCTTCGCTGCTAATAAACCAGCACTATGCTAAAACATTAGCAGTCGTGTCGGCTGTGTCAAGAACTAAGTGCTGATTTTTTAGCATAGAACTCAATTGACCGTGTAACCTGTGCGTAGCAGATATGATGGCAGGCTCTCTTGTCCGAGATCTCGGGAACAAATCCCCCCGCCGAGCCTTTATATTCATAATGGTCGAGCAATCGCCGGCCGCCGTGGGTGGTCACGCTGCGTGATTCGCGATCCGCGTGATCAAGGGGAGATAACGCGTCGTGCTCCGAGATCTCCGCATCCTGTACGATGTCGGTACCTCCGTAGGCCTGACGGACCGTCAGCTCCTCGAACGATTCCAGTCCGCCAGCCATGCCGATGACCACGACGTAGCCGAGTCCACCTTGACCGCTCTGATCGAGCGCCATGCCGCGATGGTGTGGAACGTGTGTCGATCGATCATCCGTGATCGCCACGATGTCGAGGACGCGTTCCAGGCAACATTCCTGATCCTTGTTCGCAAGGCCGGGTCGCTTCTGGTTGGTGACACACTCGGCCCATGGCTCCATGTCGTCGCCGGTAGGACAGCATTGAGCGTCCGGAAGGCTCGCGCGCGTCGGCGAGCGGTCGAGCGCACCGGAGCCGCTTCACTCCCTGAAGCCGTCGACCCCACCGTCTCCGATCCCTCCTTCCACGACGCGGATGAAATCCGAGCGGCGATCCATGCCGAAATCATGAATCTCCCCGAGTCCTTCCGAGCGGTGATCGTGCTGTGTGATCTTGAGGGCCGCAGTTATTCCGAGGCCACTCTACAGTTGAAGATTCCCTTGGGTACGGTACAGAGCCGCTTGGCTCGAGCCCGTCGCCGCGTGCGCCGGGGACTGATCCAGAGAGGGATTCACCCATCTGCTGCACCGGAGGCGACCAGGTCCCCCTGTGCGCCGATCTCCGGACGGATCATGGCCCGCGGGCTCCCGCCGGCGCTGGTCGGGCGGGTCGGCCGCCTGGGTGCACTGATCGCTTCCGACCCTATTCAGTGGAAAGCGACCGTGGCCGGCTCGGTCCGAGATTTGGTAAGCGGAGGTCTACGAACCATGTTGCTCGGCAGGTTGAGACACATCCTCCTGATACCCGTGGTTGGCGTCTTGTTAGGCGGGGCCGTCTTGTACACCGATGCGAAGTCAGGACAGGCCGTCCCCGATGACGCCCGGCGGCAAGACCCTCGAGCCAGATTGGAGGGGCGCCTCAAGCAACCAAAGGAACAAGTAGAGATCCCCAGCCCCGGCCAGCTCCGAGCGTCTTCCGGTCGCGGGAAGGCGCTGCTCTATCTTCTCGACCGGGATGGGGAGCGGATTCCCTTGCGACGAGATGGGAAGGTTGTTCGATTCCAGGACGTCGAGCGGGAGCTTCACTGGGCCGTGATCACCGGTGTAGTCGATCACCAACAGGTTCAGAAGTCATTGATCCAGGACGAGCAGAAGCCGGCGCCGCGTTCCGACCGGCCTTACTGTCGCGTCGAGTTGAACAGGCAAATTCGCCAGCCGGATGGTTCCTGGCTCGACTGGAAATGGGTTGACAAGCGGGCGAACCTCAAGATCCTGGATAACCTCCCGGCAACGGACCCCGAGCGGGTGCCCGAACCGTTCCTGATGGATGCGATCGTTGACCCTTTACCGCATCTCACGCAGGGAGGATGGACTGATGTGGATGTAGAGGACTTCATCCCGCCCGGGACAAACGCACGGGGAGATCGGCCCGTCGCTCCAAATAAACCGAAGGCTCCGCAGCAGAACAGGCCGCCGCTCTTGATGGTGCGCTGATCTGGACTTCACGGTCGAGCCCGGCCGGACCTATCGCTATCGGGTGCGCGTCGTCTTCTTCAATCCTCAACTTAATCAAGGGAATCCTCCCGATCGCAACAAATGGATCTTCGGACCTTGGAGCGAGGTGACCAACATCGTGACGATCCCGGTTCCCTGACTGCGCGGAGGATTCCTCACTTCTTGCCCAGCGCGCTGAATTTATGAAAGACCCCGTCGACGAACGTCAATTTTGAGTTCGTTTGCGCCAGGGCCTTCGTCGTTTCGTCGAGCCGGCTGATCGTCTGCGCGATGCCGGCGTTGGCCTTGTCAATCTTGGTATTGGCCATCGCCACATGTTCTTGCGTTTCGTCGAGCCGTTCATTGGTTGCCTTGAGCTGACGATTCGTTTCCACGAGCTGAGCCTGCATATTCTCGAGCTGCCGGTTTGCCATGCTCAACTTGTCGTTCGCAGTCATCAGGTGCTGGTTTGCACTGCCCAGTTGCTCAAGCGTCCTGTCGACGCGGCTGAGCATGGACTGCCCGGAAAACGCGGCGATGCACGCGGTCGCGATACAGATTCCTCCCACCACGAAGCGGGACATTGTCTTGCTCCCTTCCCTCTTTATTTGATCTCCGTCCTGGGTTCCACGCGTGGTGAGTCATCTCCATCCATCTCAATTCCTCGCCTCGCCCGACCGAACGAGTGGAGTACTATGCAATCGACGCGCCAAAGAGCCCCGAAACGCCCTACCGTGCTGGCCGAAGCTTGACTCCGGCGATCCCACCACAGCAAGCGCTCATCCCTTCGAATTCGATTGAGATCGCGATTCACGCTGGTGGCATCGCCCTGGTCGATATCGTTCTGGAGCCGCCCTTGGTCATGCTGAAGCTTCCACTCGTGCATTTTTTGCCACAGGAAATCCGTCGGCAGGTCCAGCGGATCTTGCGCACGCAAGGGTCGTGGCGCAAATGCCGCGAGCAAGATCGCCGCCGAGAATATCGAAAGCCGATACGTTGGTGCAGACATGGAAGCCAAGCCCCCGATTTACCCGCCCGAATTTCAACACGACTGATTCCACATGGGCCATGAAGTGTCATCGGATGCTTTCTCCGATTCACTGAAGTGCCAGCGCCGACGATCCGGCATGATTCCCGACCGCGTCCTCGTAGGGTCCGCCATTGCGGACCATCCGGATTGCCGATCACGTCCGATCCCGATGCAGCTTCAATTGATCGCCATCGCGGACTTCCTCAGCCTCAAACGTTCGCTCACCCTGCGGGATGTAAGCGCCGGGATCATCCCCCTGGTACCGGCTCCGGAATTGCAGCGCCATTCCCGCAGGGACACCCGTGAATCGAAAACGCCCTTGATTATCAGCCTGGGCACTCGCAACCGGCTTGAAATCGGATCCCTTCACAAACATCTCGATAGCACGGCCGGCCACGGCCTGCCCATTATCGTCAACCAGCGTTCCGGCGTACGTCGCGGTCGGGGCCAGCGTCACGTCAACGACCGAATCGCCCTGAACCTTCCCCGCGTAGCCGCTGAGCCCATGTTCGCGGTCAACAAATAGTAATGTCGCGGCCTCCGCATCGAACATCACCTCATACGAGCCGTCTCGATGCGTCACCGGCTCAAAGGCGGCAGGGCGGCCCACTGGTGATTCGGCCTGCCACGCGCGAGCCAGAACATTCGGCGAGATTGCATACGCCTTTCCATCGCGCAGCAAACGCCCGGTGATCCGTCGCTTGCCGATCCAGCCACGGTGAAACTCGACTTCGACCGGCGCATCCGATTTCACGCGCACGCTCTTCTCTTCCTCCCAGTTTTCCGCGACCATCCGCAGCCCATGCTCTCCCTTCCCCACTCCCGCGCGTGCGATCCCATTGGAATCGGTCGATAGCCACGTATTCACACCGCTGTATCCCGATTGCTCTTGCCCGCTGCTGTCGGCCCACTTGAACTCGCACCTGTTAGTAGTGAGGTCGATCCACACATTCGCCATGGGCTCACGCCGTGGTCCGCGCGTCACTCGCACCACAAGCGGCGTCGCCGGATACACGCGCATCGCAATGTCCGCGGGCTTGTCCGAACCCGTGCCGAGAATCTTGCCCGTCCATCCGTCGCTCGCCCATTTGAGGTCGTCGATGCCCAGCACGAAGCCATGTTCCGACGGCACGCGAAGCACGAACGTCCCGTCCCGGTTCGCGCGCGCATAAGGAATGTCTCCCCAGCTCGCAGGCCCGAAGCCACGGCCGCTGACCAGAATGCCAAGGGCGCGATCGCCCTGCGGCATGATCAGCCGGCCGCTGACGGCGTGCTCGCGTCGCACGTGAAGCGTGGTTCGACCAGCCTTGATCTCCTTCAAGTCGGCCTCATCGACTTTCCACTCAGGACCGATCGGTCGAATATCAACGAATTGAAGCTTTTCGCGCGGTGCCCACGGCACGGTCGCTGTCCCGGCGGCATCGGTGCGCACGCGCGTAGCGTCAATCGATCCAGTGCTGATCCAATCCGAATCCTCAGTTCTCACGCTGAGCTGGATCTCGAGTTGACCGACGGAATTGCCGCGCTCGTCAACCACGTGAATCTGGTGCGGGGCCGGCTCGAGCAGCGATAACTCGGTCGCGCCCTCCGGCGCTCGCTCGTCAAGATTTCGCTTGCCGGAAACGCCCAGAGTCGGATGCCAGGCGACCACTTCGCTGATTCGCTCCTTCGCCGGAACCCGGAGCCGCGCTTTTCCGTCCGCACCCGTGGTACCCTGAACCTGGAAATCCGTGCCCTTGGCCGCGACGCGGGCCCCCGCCGCCGGATGCCCTTGCGACAAAACCGAGACCTCGTGATTCAAGGCCGGCAGCAGCGTGAGCTCCAGCGGAGCCGCGAGTGTAATCCGCGTCTCGACCGCCCGCACCTTGAGCACCGTCTGATAACGACCGTCGCGCGACATCACATGCAGCCGGCAGCCAGTCCCGAATACAGCCGCCAGCGAAAACCGGCCGGATTCGTCCGCCCGGGCAGTCGTCGACGGCTCGTTTGACCCCGTGGTGGACCGCAGAATCGCGCCCGCCACGGGCGACCCGTCCCTCAATCGCACAACGCCCGCGGCCCTCAGCAATCCGTCCGATGCGCCGGCAGGCGCCTTGCCTCGGGGCTCAACCGCACCCGCAACATCCCTGTTCCCCCGCGCCTGTTCCGGCGCCCCGGTCTGACGGCCGTAGACAGCCGCGCCCGCGGCGATCGCAGCCGCCGCGAGCAAAACGGCCGCGCCCGCGGTCGCCAGCCTGTCGAGGTACATGGTCCGCATCACGCTTTTCGCGAGCCGCATCACGGCGGCGGGCGCCCCACCCAATCCGATCGGCCGCGCCGCCGCGATCGTCACGGCAAGCCGAACCGTCGACCTCGCAAGCGCAGCCGGCAAAGCGGCCGGTGCCGCGTGCCCGACCGACTCGAGCGCAAGGAACGCCGGCGAAGGTGCAAGACCACGCCGCGCCAATCGCGCACGGAGCAGCTCTCGACCGCGCGCGAGCCGACTCTTGATTGTCCCAAGCGGCCGGCCCAATTGCCGGGCCGCCTGCTGTATCGTGAGACCCTCGACGCAAGAGAGCAGGAGAACAGTCCGATATCGCTGTGGCATCCGATCGAGCTCTTCGAGAATCGCCGCTCCCAGGTCGTCTCCGTCGTGATCGGTGAACACCCATGACTTGGAACGGGCGGTGTTCCATTCCATTGCGCTTCACCCTCCCGGCTGAAGCAAGCGGACCACGGCGTCCCTGACCAGCACGTATTCGATGCCGTGTTCGTGGAGCAAAATGCTGAGCCCCGGGTCCGCAAGCTTCACCACGGCGAGCACGAGATGTTCCGACCCCAGATAATTGTGCCCGAGCTCGAGCGCCTCCAGTTCGGCCTGGCGGAGCAGCGGCTCCAGGTGCTCTTCGTTATCCCAGCCGATCGGCGGTCTGCTGCTCGTCCCCAAAACGACGGGCGTCTGATTGCCGCCATCGACCGTCCCCTTGAATTCGTGTGCGAGGGGAAGCTCCGACGCCCTCTCGGTAAGCAGCCGATCGAGCGCCCCGACCAGCTCAAACCGCTTGCCTCCCGCTTCTTCGAGCGCGACCAAACCAATCTTTCGCTCCCACAGCAGCACCGACCACAGCGTCAACATCCCAATAAACGCCTCATCGGGGATGCGTGTGAACACCCCGCGATCGTAGGCCCGGGATCGTATCTGTTTCAAAATGTGCCGCGCCGAGTCCGTGAGCCGCTGCTCCATTCTGCCCGCTCCTGCTCCTGTTCCGAATCTTGATCGTAATCCTAGGTCGCATCCGGTGGAAGTTTTCGGAATCCCGAAAATTCCGCGTCCAATTCTCGTCCCGGTTGGAGCCACAGCCATCAGCGTACCGTTCGTCCTGCGGTTTGGTCGAGGCGCGGAGACATCGTCGTCCAGCTTATGTGGACAGCAGCGGCAAGGTCTACACCGGCGACTATGGCGAAAACGGAACGGACACCCTCATCAAGATCGCCGGGCCGAACAATTCTACAACCATCACCTTCCCCACAGGCACAAGCTTCTTCGACGATCCGGCCCTCGACAGTAAGGGCGACGTATTCGGGCAGGCGAATACGAACCAGTATCCGAGTAACCAGTATCCGATCGCAATCTTCGAGGTGCCTTCGGGGAAGACGACAGCTTACGAGTTCGACGCTGGCGGGCTGACGCTCTCGAACGGTGTTCTCTATGGAGTGACAGGCGAGAGCGCGCTGGGCGACAACACCGTGTTCTCGCTGCCGATCGCTGGGGTGCCCACAAACTACGGAACCGCGACTGGAGGACCCTTCAACATCCTGGGCAACTTCACGAGCGAGATCGACGACGAGATCGTCGTCCAGGGCGGCTTCGTTTACGGCACATTTGACTTCGATTCGGTATTCAAGCTGGCGGCTGGGGGAAATACGCCCCAGACGCCCCAGGCAGCACATGACACTGGTGAAGCTGGGACTGCAACCGTTGTGAGCGACTCAAATCGCGGCGAGTCACGCGATGCCGGGAGTGCGAGGCTCCCGCCGAGCCGCGCCGGCGGTGGCTTCCCACTCAGGCGTGCCAGCCGCTATGATATCGCTGCATGCGGCCCGCGGCAGCGAAGCGCATGAGGAGGCTCGACTGGTGGACGCAACTCCGATACTCCTGGCACTTCTCCTCGCTGGCGTGCTTCTGATCTCCCTCGTGGCGATCATCGGCGGGTTCCTGCACACCAAACGTGAGCGCCTTCTCTCTCATCAAGAGCGGATGAAGGCCCTGGAAGTGGGTCGCGCGATGCCGGACGATTCGGCGACCGGACAATTCAAGGCGACATTCAACGGTTTCTCGACCGACGCCGCGGAAGACCAGAGCCAGTCGCTTCCGCGCAGAGTCTTCACAACGACGCTCTGGATCGCGTTCTGGGGATTCCTGTTCGGCGGTCCGGCGGGAGCGGCGAACCATGCCGTCGCGATCGCGATGGCCGTATCCGTGGGCGCCATTGGCGTCACCGCGATGATCTGCGGCACGATCCTGGCATTGCGACTTCCCGCTACGAATGGCGCAAGCTCCACCTCCAAACCAAGCATTGAAAGCGACGCGTTCGACGTCGTTTCGCGACGGGGCTGAAGCCAGCTTCGTATTGATCGTGGACAGTTCGAGCCTCATCGTTCAGCGTTCTTGCCGTAGACAATCGCGTGAGGTACGCCATGAATGAGCTTGACGACCGTCTTGTGGGCGATCCGGTCTGGGAGCTATTTCCCGCACGCGCTGCCAGGCCGGCACGAGAATTTCGAAGCGTGCTTGTACTGTGGTGGCTAGCCTGGGCACTCGCTGTCGCGGCGATCTGGCCGTTATCGCCACCGGTGGCCATTGTGATGGCCGGTCTGGTGATCTCGGCCGGCGATTTCCGAAACGGCCGCCAGCTTGCCCGCTCCATTCCCGATAAAGCCGGCGGTGCAATTTGCGCTTTGTTCAGTTACTCCTGGGGCGCCTGGAAGTTCGCGATGACCGCCCTCGCGCTCGTGCTCGTGCTTGCGACGGCGAGCTCGGGCACGAAGCAGCCAGAAATGCCATCGACGTTCATCCCATCGCTGCTCGTCTCCATGTGTGGTCACCTGCTGACGGCGGCGTTGACCGCCGCCGGCCTGATAGGTGCCTATTACGCGGGAATGCGAGTCTGGGTTGGCGAAGGAGTGAACCGGGCCAGGCTGCTCTTGCTCGAAATGCTGCTGGTGGTATTCACATTCGCCGTGATCACGCCGGTGTGCGTCTTGTTCGGCTCGAACCCTCCACCCACAGGCGCTGCCCGAATCAATGTGGGCGTTCTCGCGTACCTGGCCGTGCCCCTGGGCGGAGCCTACGTGCTTCTTCGGATTCTTGACTGGCTATCCGCGCGAGTCGTCGCCGATCTCCCCGCCAGGTTCGGACCCAAGGTGCCGGCCGTGGGAAAATGGGATTCTTATAGCCGAGAAAGGGATAAAATTCAGCTCGACCGGGTGCCGTGATCAATGAACTCGACGATCGGCTTGCCGGCGACCCGATCTGGGAGCTATTCCCCAGCCGGGCAGCGAGCCCACCGCGAACGTCTCGACCCGCACGTCCCCTGTTGTGGCTAGACATCCAGCGGCAGGCGCATGGCGTGTTCGCTCGCCGCGGCCGGCGCTGTTGGCCACTAAGTGCCAGTAGTGGGCAAATGGAACTCATAAATGACCGCGTCAACGGCTTCGGCGGAACGCGAATCGATCTTCATCAGGATCGTACTATCGCCATTCCGCGCGATCGAACGGGCGCGCGGCTGGCGCCGGCTCGTGCTGCTGGCGTTCTACGCGCTTGTCGCCGTCGTGGTCGGGGCGTTCTTGTGGCGCCGGTCCCAGCTCGCCGGGTTGCCAGACTCAGGCGCGCCCTGCGACGTGGCCGCTACCCGCTGGCCCGCGCCGCCCGGCAATCGCAACGCCTTCCCGATCTACTGCCGCGCCGCTCAGCGCTTCCGTGACATGACTTCGGCGGTCGGCACCTCGTTCAACAACGCCAATCTATCGTGGTCCAGGGCCGATGCGACACTGCGCGCCTGGGTCGCGTCAAACGATGAGGCGCTCTCCCTGATGTGCGCCGGATCGGATCGGCCCGAGTTCGTTACGGAGGTATCCAGGGACGTATCAGTCCAGGATGCGAACATGGCCCATGCCGAGCTCGCCAGGCGAATCGGTTGGATCGGAACGGCCGGACTTTTCAAGGCAGGCCGCCTGCCGTGCCGAAGGTGACCCCGCCGGGGCGTGGAAGCTGCTGCACGCCATCGCACGCGCCAGCCGGCACATCGAATGGTCCGCGCCGGCCGCTAATCGAACACACGGTATCATGCTCGCTCAGTACGCCCGCGAGTCGGTTGCCGACTGGGCAGCCGACAAGGCCACAACCGTCCCGATGCTGCGCCAGGCGCTGGCCGACCTCACCGCCGCCGAGAGCCTCACACCCCCGCTGAGCTCCTTCTACCGCCAGGAATACCTGGTTGCTCTCGAGTCATTGACGTCGCCGAAACCGTTCTTCACCAGTCAGCCCCAGCAGCCGGCGAACGCCGCCCAGCGCCCTTACTTTGCTTCCTTTCCGGCGCTGGACGCTTTCTTGCACAACGAGCCCGAGCGCAGCCGGAGGGTGCTGAACCTGCTGGTTGCCAACGACCTGGCCTGGTGCGACCGACCCGTCGATGTGCGGCCGACGGTGGCCGTCTCGAGGCTTCACATCTTCGAGCCAGACCCGGCCGCACCCAGGTCCGCGCGTGCCCTCGCCCCCGAGGAGCTCGCCCGCTGGGCCGACTCGGCCGTCGTCACGCCTACCCTCTCCTGGCGGCTGGGAGATATCGAGAAATGGGAAGGCATCGATCGCTGGTCCATCCGCTCCTTGAGCGAGGTGGTTGCCGTTTCGCTCTTCACGAAGGACGTGGGCCACAAGCCCGCTTCGCCGGCCGAGGCTCTCAAACGCTATCGGCCCGATCCGGGCGATACCCCCGACCGCGACGAGGCCGAACCCGTCCGCTGATGCTTTGCCTGAAAGCAGCAAAGCCCCGAAAACGCTCGTCCGTGAGGCGAGCGTTCCGGGGCTTGTGCTTGAATCCGAATCATTCTGGATGCTGTCGCGTCAAAAGACATCCAGAGTGAAGTGATTGCCGCTATACCAGCCCTTCTTGTTCCAGTCGTGCCAGCCATGGGGGTGGCGGAAGACTCCGAAGACCCGGTAACCGCCGTAGTAGTTGCGGTAATATGGGCCTTGAATCTGAGGAACGATCCGCTGTTCGCGAGGATAGCGATACCAGCCGTCGTAGAGTCCGTTATACTCGAATCCGTTCCCCGGGACTTGAGGCGGGACGTACGGCCAATGGAGATAATCGCCCCAGTCTTGCGCCTGGGCCGACTTCACTCCGCCAAAGGCGGAGATCGCGAGAGCAAGTGCCCCCGCTTTGAGCCATGTGAAGCGAGACACAATACACCTCCGTGTAGGGAACATTTTCCCAAACCGTGGCCAATATGCCACACGGTTGCTTCGCCTGCGAAAAAAAACGCGAGTTATTCCCAGTGGAAGGGACCAGTTATGACGGACACACGGCTTCGCGGCAAAAAACCACTAGCATCGCTTGCAACAATCGCATCGCTCGGACCGACCTGCGCAGGCCGATCTTGCTCGTGCGTGGTCCTGTGCCTGCTGAGCATTCCTCTTGCCGCGCTCGATCGCCGAGCCTCGGCCCAGGAGCCGCCTGGTCCCCAGGAGCTGCGGCTGCGCCAGGTAGTCAAGGACCTGACCGCACCGGAATTCGCCGGCCGCAGCGGAGCAGGGGGGCGAAAGGCCGCTGCGTACCTGGTCGACTCAATTTCGCTCGCTCAAGCTCGAGCCGCTCTTCGGTGGTGACTTCCTTCAGGTAATACCCGGCAAGGAGCCCGGCTCGGTGACCGGGCAAAACGTGGGCGCTCGCCTCGGCGGAAGTGACCCGCTCCGCAAAGATGAATACGTCATCCTGGCGGCACATTTTGATCACCTGGGGGTGCGCAACGGCCGCCTCTATCCCGGCGCCGACGACAACGCTTCGGGCGTGGCGATGATGGTCGAGGTCGCCCGCATGATCGTCGAATCGCCGCGGCCACCCAGGCGCAGCTTGTTGTTGATCGGCTTCGACCTCGAGGAGAACGCACTCTTCGGCTCGCGTTATTTCGTGGCGCACAGCCCGGTGAGGCTCGACAAGGTCTCGCTGTTCATCACGGCCGACATGATCTCGCGAGCGCTGGCCGGCGTTTGTGAAAAGAGTCTATTCGTCTTCGGCAGCGAGCATGCGCCGGGCTGCGGCCCTGGATCGACGACGCTGCGCCGCGGCAGGAATCTCTCGGTGGGACTCATGGGCACGGACTTGCTCGTCTTGAACCGTAGCGACTACGGCCCGTTTCGCAACAAGTCGATCCCCTTCTTGTTTTTCACGACCGGCGAGAATCCCCGCTACCACACGCCCGACGACACCCCCGAGACGCTTGATTATCCCAAGCTGACCGCGATCAGCCGCACGATTGCTCAGGTGGTGCGAAAGGCCGTCGATGCGGACCAGATTCCGCACTGGCAGTCGAGCCCCGACAACCCGTTCGCCGAGGCGGTCGCGATTCGCGACGTGCTCGAGACGCTGGCAAAGAACAGCGAGCAGCTCAAGATCGGCCGGCCGCAGCTCTATGTGATCAACAACACGCTGACCTCACTCGACGGCATCGTCAAGCGCGGCAAGATCACGCCGGAAGAGCGCTCACGCGTGATTCAGGCGTGCCGGTTCGTGCTGTTCACCGTGCTCTGAATCACGGCCGCGGAGCCGGATCCAGGTCGGGAGCCGGCACCGGCGGGAACGGCGCGACCGCGCCGCCCACATCAATCCGCGGAAACTCGGGGACCTCGAGAAATCGCTTGAGCCCGGGCGCGGCCAGCGGGTCGAAGGGATCAACGCTCTCGGCGGCCGGCGCCGGCTCGCCCTGCGTCTGGCCTGCGTCGGCCCGGCCGGAAAGAAAAGCCGCCCACGCCTGTGCCGGGGTGGCGATCTTCTCGAACACGGGCCCGAGTGCCGTGTCTTCGACATGCAAAGTCGATGTCCCGGTGCTCGCGAGGAGGTAACGGATGATTTGCCTCGCCTGGTCCGCGTCACCCTGCCCCCACCGGATCAGGGCGCGGATGCTCAGGATCGAAAATCGCTGGTCATAGTCGGTCGTTTGCTCTTCGAGTGCATCCAGGTCCGCGGCGGCCGCCCGGAAGTCGCCGCGAAGATAATCAAAAAGGAGTCGAGCTTCGGTGCTGCTGCCGCCGTTGCTGCCGGCGCCGGCCCCGGCTGCTTCGCGCCGATCGTCGCGGGCAGCAAGCAGCGGTTCGCCCAGCAGAGCGATTCGATTCAGACGAGCGGCCACGTTGCCCAGACCCACAAGCTCGTTTGGCAGCGGCAAGATCGTCGGCCGATCGAAAGTCTGCCCTTCGACCACCAGCGGCGGCAGGCCTGTTCTCAGAACACGAGCAGCCGTGGCCGTGAGGATCTTCAGCCACGCCCGTCGCGCAGCTTCGTCGGGGACGAGCAGTCGGGTGTGCTTCGGCGTCGCGAATCATAGAGTGCGGGGTGCGAAAGGGCATCGGGATCGCCGAATCGCACAGCAACCGCGCGGCCGTCGGGCGACATGGAAACCGCGCCGATGCGGAGGCTGGGGTCAAGGGGATGGAACTGTCCGCTGATTTCGCGGTTCTCGCACCACGTTCCAGACCAGCTCGGATTCACGGTTTTCCAGATCGACCGAATGATAGCTCGCGTCGGCTTCCTTGTCGAAATCGATGGCGATGCCGCGCAGCTTCGTCGCTCGCCGCACAGGGTCGCCCACCAGCTTCATAGCAGCTCTGCCGGCTCGCCGGAATCGAGCGGGCAGCGCACCAGCTCGAACTCACGCGACCGGCTCGTCGTCATCTCGGCGACGACCAGGATCGATCGGCCGTCGCCATCCCAGAATGGGGCGGCCGTGACCGGGCCGGTCGCGAGCAGCTCGCGCGGCTCGCTGAATCCCTGGCCCCGGCGGGTTACGATCTCCAGGCTGTGATTGCCGATTCCGCGGCGGATGAAGGCGCACGTCATGCCACTGCGGCGACCAGGCCGGCAGGATGGCGTGGTCCAGGATGTGCACCCGATTCCCGGTATCCATCCGGATGATGTCGATCGACGGAACTCGCCCCGGTCGCGGCACGGCCAGGAAGTGTCCGCCGGCACTCCAGGCTGCGGCGATGGCCCGGCAGCGCAGCCCTCGTCTCTTCATCCAGCACGAATTCGGGTGAGGTCCAGACGACCTTCTTCTCGTCCAGGCTCCTCTGAACCACGACTTCCAGGCGGCCGGTCTGGCCGGCTCCGCCGGAGCTGGCAGATTCGGGCACGAAACCGGCTGTAAGCCAGCGATCGCCCGAGCGGCCCCCAGGCCGGCGCCGAAAGCGGCCACCGCGACTCCTCGATCAGAACGTTCGCTCCCGAAACCTGGTCCGACCGCCCAGATCCGAAAGATGGGAGATCTGGCCAGATCTTTCCAGATGTGTGCCGGCACGTCCGGCGAATCGGCAGGGGCCACGTGCGGTCCGAGAAGCCATCCATGCCGGAGCGGTTCGGAGGATTCGTCCAGGCTGGTGTAGGCAAGCCACCTGGAGTCGGGCGACCACGACATCGGTGAGCTCATCCAGGCGGCGGTGCCGGTGGTGCTCGCCAGCGAGAGAATGCCGGTCAAGCAGAAAAGCCCGACGAAGGCGCTCTTCATGAAATCGTTCCCGCGAAGGTAAACGATCTTGCCCGCCGATAGAGCCCTTGAGGCCGATGAATTCTCGGCGTCCCGCAAGATCCGAGCGCGATGCTGGCTCAGCGAATCGAGACGACGCGTGCCAGCAAACAGTATATCCCGCCCCCGTGCCGCTGGATAGCGATCCCAGCAACCGAGTGATTCCGCGCGGCTGGGCATAATCTCATCTTGCGATTTGCAAAAGGGATAGGGCTGGAAGGAGATCCAAATAATCGATCGGGATTGCCGCCGGTCCGATTGTACGTGGTATAAGTTACGTAACGAGTTAGGTCGACAGAGCTGGCGGGAAACCACCCGCGTGCCTATTGAACCAAAGGGCGAGTTCTTGCTAAATTGCTGCATCAAAAATGTCATACGGGTGATTCGGCATGAATTCGTTTCGTTGTGGCTGGTCTTGGCTTTAGGGTGAAATCAGGCTTCCCTCGGGTGCTTCCATGCGATTTGTGTTGATCGATCGGATCATCGACGTTCAGACCACGCGATGCCGGCTCGCCGGGGCCGACAGGGTTGCGAGTCCCGGGACCTTCGCTGGTCGGGATCAAGAATCTTTCGCTGGCGGAAGAGTATTTGAGCGACCACTTTCCGGGGTTTCCGGTGATGCCCGGGGTGCTGATGCTGGAAGCCCTGACGCAGGCGGGTGCCTGGTTGATTCGCGACCTGGAGGATTTCGCTCACAGCATCATCGTGTTGAAACAGGCCAAGACGATCAAATATGGAAGCTTCGTCGAGCCCGGCCGGCAGCTTGAGCTCCGGGTCGAGCTCACCGAGTTCGACGAGCGCGACTGCACGTTCAAGGGTGTGGGGCTGATCGACTCGCCAGGAGATGGTGAAGGGACGCTTCATCCTGACCAGATACAACTTGCGAGATAAAGACGCCGAGCTGCACGCGACCGATTCGTCGATCGTTGCGGGCCTTCGCGACCTGTACTCGACCCTGCGGAAAGGGTCGGTCGGAGCCAGGGCAATCGCTCGGAAGCCCGGATGCCGTCGAGATCCGTACACCTGTCTAGGACGCAGCGCGGCTGCGCAGGCTTTCTTGATGAGGTTGCAACGATTCGCCGTTTTGCTCATGATGTGCCGGATTCCGGCCCCGTTGCCGGGAGAGCAGCTTCCCGGGGTCAGTGTGCGCAACGACATTCCCCCGCGTTCGCCCATTTGAAGTTCGACACATCGTTTCGCCGACGATTAAGAGAGGCGACTTGGTCTTCGGCACCTTGAAGTTCGGTTACGGTGTGGGATCGGGAGGGGAGCCCCATCTTGTTCTTGAGGAAAATATGCCGACATACGACGAGATTTTCGGGAAAGTACAAGCCACGCTGGTCGACGCCTTGGTGTAGACGAGGACGAAGTCACCCGCGCGGCGACCTTGCAGGGCGATCTGGGAGCCGAGTCGATCGACTTTCTGGACATCGTGTTCCGCCTCGAGCGCAACTTCGGAATCAAGATTCCGCGGGGCGAGCTGTTCCCCGAAAACCTGATGGCCGACCCGGAATGGGTCGCGGACGGCAAGCTCACCGCCAAGGGCGTGGACGAGCTGAAGAGCCCGCCTTCCGTTTGCCGACCTCTCCAAGCTCGAGGAGAATCCCGCCGTCGATCGGATCGGCGACCTTTACACAGTGGACATGCTCGTCCAGTATGTGCAGAGCAAGCTGGTGGTGGCTGCCTGAACTTTCCGTCTCGTGCCTCTCCCTCGGCCTGGTGTCCCCCGCAATGCGATGGATCTGGATCGATAAGTTCCTTGAGTTCCGCAGCGGTCAGTTCGCCAGGGCTATCAAGAACCTCACGCTGGCCGAAGAGCACCTGCACGACCATTTCCCGGGCTACCCCGTGATGCCGGCCTCCTTGATCATCGAGGGGCTGGCGCAGACCGGCGGGATCCTGGTCGGCGAGGCCGGCGGCTTTGCCGAGAAAGTCGTGCTGGCCAAGATTCCCCGCGCCGAGTTCTACGGTGTCGCCTGCGCGGGCGACCAGCTCATCTACGAAGTGACGCTCACGATTTACGCAGCGAAGGGGCCCGCGTTTCCTGCAAGGCCTTCCTGGACGGCGAGCTGCTGGCGGATGCCGAGATCGTCTTCGCCCATCTGGACAACTCTCGCGCCAACCAGATCTTCGGCCCCAAGAACTTTGTCTTCACCCAACAGCTTCTGGGCGTGCTCGACCTGGCCAAGGCGCAGCAGCGCGCCCGAGAAGCAGAGCCTCCCTCGGATGGAACCCGCTCAAGCGAATGGACAGCCTCACACTTAGCCAGGAAGCGAGGAAGCGGTCGGATGCGGCCAGTCGAGCGTGAAGGAGAAGGCTCAGGCTAGCCGGATCGCACGGAACGGATTTCCAGGTAGTCTGCGGAGAATTTGAGTGTTGCATAAAGTTTATGCCGCCGCCCTTGCCCTTCGAAGCAATAATAGTTCATCGCTTTGATGGAACGGGGAGCGAGCCGTGACGAAGTATGTGACCTCCCACGCCGTAAATCGACGAGTCCTTCATGTTTGGTTCCGAACGCCGAGTGGTCATAACCGGTTTGGGCCTGGTGACTTCCCTCGGCGATAGTCCGGACCGCGTTTGGTCACTCGCTTTCGGAAGGGAAGGGCTCGATCCGCCCGCTCCAGGCGTTCCGGATCGCAGGGCTTCCCACCGATGCCGGCGCCGAGATCGGTGACTTCGATCTGCTCGAACTACGCTCTGCCCAAGAATTCGCAAGCCGCTCAAGAAGAGCCAGAAGTACATGGCTCGAGACATCCAGCTCGCGGTGGCGGCCGCCCAGCTCGCCGTGCACGATGCGGGTCTCGCCGAAGGCGGAGTCGACCCGACGCGAATCGGCATCGATCTCGGAGCCGGGTTGATCTCCAGCGAGCTCGACGAGATCGCGCCGGCCGTCGCGCATGCGACTTCCAACGGCACGCCGTTCGATTATCAAACGTGGGGCCGGGAATCGATCCGGATGATCGAGCCGATCTGGCTGCTCAAGTATCTGCCCAACATGCTCGCCTGCCACATTTCGATCCTGATCGACTGCCAGGGGCCCTCGAACACGATCACCGAGGCCGACGCATCGTCGAACCTGGCCATTGCCGAGGCGGCCCGGGTCATCGCCCGGGGGCGTGCCGATGTGATGATCACCGGCGGTGCCGATTCCAAGATTCATCCGCTCAGCGTGGTGCGCATGGCGCTTGCTCGAGAACATGTCGCGCTGGAAGGGAGATCCTGCGCAGGCATGCCGGCCCTTCGACCGCCGTCGCGACGGCTGGGTTCCCGGAGAGGGGGCAGGGATCTTCGTTCTCGAAGAGGAACAGCACGCGAGGAAGCGGGGCGCGAAGATCTACGGCGAGTTCCTGGGCGGCGGCTCCGGCTGCGACGCCATGCCCTCCGGCGGGCTCGATCCCGAGGGCGGCGGAACCGAAGTCGCGATCACGCGCGGCGCTCGAAGAAGCCGGGCTCTCACCAGGCGGAAGTCGGCCACGTGAACGCACACGGCTCGGCCACCAAGGTCTCGGACCTGGCGGAGGCCCGGGCGTTCGAGCGGGTTTTCGGGCCGCGCGGCGTCCCCGTGACGGCCCTCAAAGGCTACATGGGAAACCTGGTCTCGGGCGCCGGGGCGGTCGAATTGATTTGCAGCTTGATCGCCGTGAATCGCGGGCGCATTACCGGCGGTGCTCAACTGCGACCAGCCGGAAGCGGGCATCGAGCTCGATCTGGTGCTGGGCTCGCCCCGGGAGGTCCAGAACCCGGTGTTCTTGAGCACCAACGTCACTCCGCACGGCCAGGCCGCGGCAGTCGTCATCCGAGGCTGCCCGGAGAGGTAGGTCAGGCTTTAGCCTGACAATCTGGGGCCGAACCAGAACGCGTGGATTGAGGTAGGTCAGGCTTTAGCCTGGCAATTTCTTTCTGGCCGAACAGCGTGTGAGCGAAGAGGTGGTTCAGATGCGGCGAGTCGTCGTGACAGGCATGGGGATGGTAACCCCGCTCGGGCCGTGACCTCGAGACGACGTGGAAGGCATTGCTCGAGGGCAAGAGCGGCGTCGGCCCGATCTCACTCTTCGACGCTCGCACATTCCCCACGCGAATCGCAGCCGAAGTGCCGCGATTTCCGCCTCGACGACTACATTGACGATCCCGCCGGCCGATGGTCCGAGCATTCCCGCAACAGCAAGTTTGCCCTGGCCGCCGCGACCATGGCCGATGCAGGGATTCCGGCCTGCTCGAAGCCAGGCCCGAGATCAACCGCCGCCGCTTCGGAGTGTATCTGGGCTCCGGCGAAGGCCAGCACGACTTTCCCAGGTTTGTGAGCCTGCTGGCTCGCTGCACGCACGACGGCCACGTCGATACGGCCGAATTCACCCGCCTTGGTGCCAAAGAGCTGCATCCCGTCCGCGAGGCCGAGCAAGAGCCCGGAACCCCGTCCGGCCACCTCGCCAGCTATTTCGGCGCCAAGGGCGCCAACTCGAACTGCTTGACCGCCTGCGCCGCCAGCTCACAGGCGATCGGCGAAGCCTATGAGCTGATCCGCCGCGGTAACGCCGACGTGATCCTCTCCGGCGGCACGCACAGCATGATCCACCCATTCGGCGTGACCGGCTTCATCCTCCTGACCGCTCTGTCCACCCGAAACGACGAGCCCCAGCGCGCCAGCCGCCCCTTCGACCGCGATCGCGACGGCTTCATCCTGGGCGAAGGCGCCGGCATGCTCGTCCTCGAAGAGCTCGAACACGCGAAAAAACGTGGTGCACGCATTCATGGAGAGATCATCGGGTATGGCTCCAGTGCCGACGCATTCCGCATAACCGATAGCCACGACGAGGGCCGCGGCGCCATCGCCTGCATTCGCGAAGCGCTCGAGGGCTGCACGCGTCAACGCGGCGGATGTCGATTATATAAATGCTCACGGCACAAGCACTTCGGTGAATGATTCGATTGAAACGCTGGCGATCAAGCGAACGTTTGGCGATGCGGCCTACAGGGTTCCGATCTCGAGCACAAAGAGCATGATGGGCCATTTAATCGCTGCGGCCGGAAGTGTTGAAGCGATTGTTTGCCTCCTCACCATTCGCGATGGTATGCTTCCCCCAACCGTCAATCTTGAGAACCGTGATCCCGGAATGTGACCTCGACTACGTCCCGAACCAGGCGAGGGAGCATACCGTCGACGTGGCTCTTTCCAACAGTTTTGGCTTTGGCGGACAGAATATTACGCTCATCTTGAGACGCTTCTCCGATTCTTAACTGTCGTGGCCCCCGGGCACGGCCCGGGCTTCCTGACGCACAGTGTGCCGCGCGTGACTCGCGGCGGCGTGCTTGTGAAGCAGCCACGATCAGGAGTGCAGCCGTGATTGGCCTATATGAATGCGCTTCCCCTGCTGGCCGCTTGGCTGGCGGTACCGCTCTTTTTCCTCGTCTTGTTCGTGGTCTTCATCGCGATCAAGTACTCGCCGATCGTCAGCCGGAATTTTCAGCAGCAGCCGCCGTTCCTGCCGCTTGCGAGTGACTCCCGCCGAGACCGGCGAGCCGGTGCGGTTCACCACGGACGACGGATTCTCGTCTGAGCGGCAGCTACCTTCGCGGCGCGGACGGCCGAGCAGGCCGGGGTGATCGTCTACTGCCACGAGTATCTGAGCGACCGGTGGAGCTATCATCCGTACGTCGACCACCTGCGCGATCTCGGGTTCGACCTGTTCACGTTCGATTTCCGGAACCATGGCGAAAGCGAGAACGAGCCGGGTTACGGGCCCGATGCAGTGGACGACGGACCGCGAGGTGCGTGACCTGCGAGCGCGCCTCCAGATGCTTCGGTCCCGGTCCGATCGCGATCCCGCGGGCTTCGGCCTTTTCGGCGTGAGCCGCGGGGGAACGACGGCGCTGGTGGCGGCGGCGAGCGAGCCCGACGTCTGGGGCGTCATCACCGACGGCGCCTTTCCCACCCACGGGACCATGCTGCCCTACATCAAGCGCTGGTGCGAGCTTTACGTTGCCAATCCGGTCTTGCGGAACCTGCTCCCTTCCTGGATCTACGGCCTGGTTGCCCGCGACGGGCCGCTGGGTAACGCGAGCGGCGGCTCGAACTGCAGGTTCCCCAGCGTGGAAGCGGCTGCAGCCAGGCTTGCGCCTCGGCCCTGGCTCATGATTCACGGCGGGTCTGACTCTTATATCAGCCCCGAGATCGCCAGGGGCCTGTTCGACCGGGGCAAGAAATACAAGGAGCTCTGGCTCGTGAGCGACGCGAAGCACAATCGCTGCCGCGAGACCGACCCGGAGGGGTATGCGGCTCGGGTCGTGAGCTTTCTCGAGCGGTTTGCGCCACGGCGTCCGTGGCTGGCCGAGCCCGCGGCGACGCCGCGGTCGTCTCTGTCAGCGCCGGTCTGGCCGGATCGTTCGCTCCTGCCGATATAACTCCTGAGGTAGCGTCTCCCGTGGCAGGCTGACCAAGACGCAGCCGGGGGCTTTTGAACCGATCATGATCACGTTTCTCAAGCGGTTGTTCGGCCGGCCGGTGGCCAACCGCGCGCGGCGCCTTGCCCGGGCCTTCCACGAGCAGGCCCGCCGCGTCGGGCGATGTCCAGCGCGAGCTCTTGCTGCGCCGGATCGCCCGCCACGCCGACAGCCAGTTCGGCCGCGACCACCACTTCAGCGAGATTCGCTCGCCCGAGGATTTCCGCCGCCGCGTGCCCGTCGGCGGCTACGACCGCCATGAGCCCTACATCGAAAGCGTTCGCAACGGCGACATCGGGGCACTTTTCGGCCCGGGGACCGAAGTCCTGATGTTCGCCATGACCTCGGGCACCACCAGCCGCCCCAAGACGATTCCCGTCACGCCCGAGGCACTTCGTGACTATCGCGAAGGGTGGACGATCTGGGGCATCCAGGCCTTCGACGCGCACCCGGAGATGCTCCGCGAGGGGCTGCGGCCCGATCCTCCAGATCGCCAGCGACTGGTGCGAGAGCTTTACACCGGCCGGAATCCCCTGCGGCGCGATCACCGGGCTTGACGGCTCATATGCAGAATCGTCTGGTGCGAACCCAGTATTGCATGCCGGCAGTCGCCTCGCGGATCAAGGACATCGAATCGAAGTACTACACTGCGCTGCGGTTCTCGATCCACCGGAACCTGGGCACGATCATCGCCGCCAATCCCAGCACGATCCTGGCGATCGCGCGGCTGGGCGACCGCGAGAAAGAGACTTTGATCCGCGACCTGGCCGACGGCACGCTCGACCCGAAGTGGGAGATTCCCGCGCGAGATCCGCCGGCAGCTAGAGCAGGAAGACCCGCCGCCGTCACAAGCGAGAGTGGCCCAGGCGCTCGACCGAATCGCCAGCGAGCACGGCCGTCTTCTCCCCAAGGATTACTGGCCCGGCCTGCAATTCCTCTCGAACTGGATGGGCGGGACGATGCGGGCCTACCTGCGCGGCTATCCCGAGTTCTTCGGGGAAACGCCGGTGCGCGATGTCGGGCTGATCGCGTCGGAAGGGCGGATGACGATCCCCATCGAGGACGGCACGGCCGCGGGTGTTCTCGATATCCGTCACAATTACTTCGAGTTCATCCCCGAAGATCAGGGCGACTTACCGCAGCCCGAGACCGTGGAGGCGACTGACCTGATCGAGGGGAGAAACTACTTCATCGTGCTGACCACCGCCGGCGGGCTTTACCGATACAACATCTCCGACCTGGTCCGCTGCGTCGGCTATCACGGGCGAGCGCCCATGCTCGAATTCTTGAACAAGGGCGCACACTACTCGAGCCTGACCGGCGAGAAGATCTCGGAGCACCAGGTGATCGCCGCCGTCGAAGAGGCCCAGCGAGCCGCACGCCTTCGCCTCAAGTCATACCTGCTGGCCCCGGTCTGGGACGAACCGCCTTATTATGCCCTCCTGATCGAGGAAGACGATCTCGCCGAAGCCGGGGCGGCAGAGGCGACTGGCGAGCGCAGTCGAACGCGAGCTCAGGCGGCAGAACGTCGAGTATGTGAGCAAGCGCGACAGCCTCCGTCTCGGCCCAGTCCGCATACTCCCCATCCCGAAGCGGCTCCTGGGCCGAATTTCAGCGGCGACGACTGGTCCGAAGCGGCGGCACGGTCGAACAGTATAAACAGCCTCACCTCGTCCCTGACTTGAACATCGCCGAATCCTTCCGCCCCCTGGTCGCGGTGAGCTGATTCACGCCGCCGCGTTCCTACCTCGCCTTGCCCCCGCTCGCGGATTGTGGTATCGCCCTTACACGCGATGTCGTAAAGTAGCCTGGATCACGAATGCATTGATGGTTGCTGGGCCAAGAGGAGGCCCGCTGGGCTGACGGTCCTCTTGGGAGTGGAACTGGGATCATGAAAGATGCAAAGGATTGCAACCGTCGTTTGGCCACGCGTCTGCTGGCATGCCTGGGAATGGGCTTTTGCACCCTCGCGGCAGGCTGTTCCAGCTTTGGAGGGTTGCATTCGGTCGGCACATGGCCGCCGTTTGCGCATTTGTGGGAGCGACCGCCTGGCTCGCCTTCCCCCGAAAATGACACTTACGCTCAGACGATGCGGCCGCAGCTTGGTTTGGATTCCAAGCTCGGCTGACGCCAAGAAGCAAAAAGCCGCGCGTGCGGAGAAGACGACGGCTCGCGATGGCGAGCGCGATTCGCGGTGCACGGCCATCGCCACGCGCGGATGGCGACGACGTACGCCAGCCGAAGCAAAGCGGCAGACAGGGCGTGCAGGTGACGCTTGGGTCGTCCGGAACCGCTGCCGGGGCTTTCGCCGGCGACAGATTCCGAAGCAGACTCGTATCGCCTCGGCTGGAGCGCAGGTCGTGGCAGCCTGCGGGCCCCGAGCGTGATGCTGGTGATGCGCCGGCGCTGGCGGCGCCGGCACAGGTTTTCGCGGCTCAGGAGCCGCTGCCGGAGGAAGCGCCGTCCGGCAAGCGCGCTTGAGTCTGCCAGCGACGGGCAAGCAGCTCAGGCGGCGGATCCATCGCCTGCGCAGTTCGCCCTGGCCGGCAGCGAGATGCCGAGCCGGCACCCGGCCTGGTCGCGCCCGCCGAAACGGCCGAGGGACCCTCGAAAGAGGACGCGAAGCTGATCCTGGCGCAGGCGGCGGCGAAGCTGGACGGTCTGGACGCGTATCAGGTCAAGATGCAGCGCCGCGAGCGGGTGGGCGGCTCGGTTCTGCCCGAGGAAGAAGTCTTGCTTTCGATCCGCCGCAAGCCCAAAGCCGTCCGACTGGAATGGACCAACGGGATCGAGCAAGGGCCGCGAGGTCATCTTCTCGCCCGCGCTCGACGCCAAGGTGATCTATGTCCATCAGCCCCAGGCTGCGGCCGTCGTCCCGTCGATGAAAATCGCCATCGACAGCCCGCTGGTGATGAAGAACAGCCGGCACACGATCGCCGAAGCCGGTTTCGAGACGATCCTGGCGAATCTCCAGAAGTCGCGTGACGAGCCCGACGGCACCAGGACCGGCGGTCCGAGCCTCGAATACAAGGGACTCGAAAAGGCCGCGGGCCTCGACGCGGCGTGTCATCACTTCGTCCGCCACGCCGCCTCAGGAGAGACCTGGAACGTCTATCTCGATGCCCGGTCGCTCCTCCCGCGCCTGGTTCTCGCCGAGAACAAACAGGGAGACCTGCTGGAACGGTACGTCTATTCGGATATTCGTGAAAACCCCAAGGAGCTCGCATCGGCCGATGCCTTCAGCCCTTCCGAGCGCTGGGGAGAAGGCAAGGGTTTGTTCCAGCGACTGGCCGCCAAAGCTGCGTCCAGCTTGAATGTGCCAAGCAACAATGCACCGACGACGCGCTGACTGCCAAACTGACTGATGACCGGCCGTGAGTGTGGCCGCAAATCATCAGTCGGTAGGCCAATTCCGCAAAAAATGTAACCATAGACCTTGAAATGGGTTGTCTTGATCGGGTCAGATGGTGGAATGAGCGCGAACATGCGAACGGCGCAGGGCATGCATGTGAAGTTTGCCCGACTGTCCCCTTTTTGCGGGGTCAGCTTGTGGATGCGGCTCCGATGACAGCATGTCAATCCTACTCGATCCTCATCACCGACGATGATCGTTCCGCGCGGGAGACTCTTCGCGAGATCGTCGCGCCGCAGGGTTTTCGAACTCTGATGGCCGAGAGCGGTGAAGAAGCCATCGAGCTCATCCGACAGAACGAAGTGCACCTCGCGCTCATGGACATGCACATGCCCGGCTTTTCGGGGCTGGAGACCATGGCGATCGTCCGGCAGATCAGAGGTGCCATCCCCGCCATCTTGATCACCGCCGACCGCGACGACGAGCTCATGCGGCGGGCCCTTTCCGAGCAGGCGTTCTGCGTCCTCGCCAAGCCCGTGAGCAAGAACGTCGTCATCTACGTCGTCAACAAGGCGATCGAGAAGTATTACAACTGATCGCGACTCGACTCGTGGCCCCTCGCCGAAGTCATCTCCTGACGGCATTGCTTGTTCGTCGCCGTATTCGCCAGTCTTCTGCACGCGCGGCGCTGGGGCACACGATATCCCCAACGAGCGCAGTCGACCGCTCGATCCAGGTCTCGTTGTCGCCGGGCGCGATCGCGATCGATTACGAGGTCAGCCTCTCCGAGCTGACGCTCACCCAAGACCTGCGGCGATTGATCGGGAGCATGCCGGGCGCCGACTGGCGAGAGTGGATGGACCGTTATGGCCAGGTGACGGGCCCGCTCAACGCCAAAGGGCTTGCTCGTTACCGTCGGCGGTGAGCCGGTCCAGTTGACGATGCGCGGCTTTGACCTGGTCATCGAAGGCCATCCTCGCTACACGTTTCACCTGGCCGGCTCGATTCCCAGCAGCGGCGGCATGCGCGTTCGAGACACGAATTATGTCTCGAGCGAAGGAACCAGCCGCCTGGCGATTCGCGGCTTGGGCGGCGTGGTCGTCACCGGCGACTCGCTCCCGAGCGAGGTGGCACAGATCGAGGTTCGCCAGACGGTTTTCTTGAGCGATGAGGAAGAGCGGCGCACCAAGCAGTTACAGGTCGATTATCGAGCCCCCGAGCCAGCCGCTCCGGACTCGGCTCATCCAGACGGCACAGCCGCCAGCGTGATTCCGCTCCGCAGACCAGTGGCGCAGCAGCCATCGTCCGTGTACGATCCGAGGCTGTTTGGCCGAGGGCGGCTTTCGGCGCTGCTTGATGGCACGCCAAACACCTCGTGGCTCGTGGTTGTCGCGATCGCGGTCATGCTCGGGGCGGCACATGCGATTCAACCCGGTCACGGCAAGACGTTGGTTACCGCTGTCGCCCTTGGTCCCGGCACTCGGTTCTATCAGCCTGCCTTACTGGGTTTGGTGACGACAGTCGCACATGTGGGGAGTGTTCTGCTCATCGCGCTCGTTTTGTGGTCGAGCGGCGCAACCCGGGTCGCGGGCCTGCACTCGGCGCTCGCCAGGGTGGCCGGCTTCGCAATCGGCTCGGTCGGTTTGTGGCGCCTCGGGCGCCAGCTCGGCGGTTATTCCGAGCACGCCGAACACTCGCCTTCTTCGAGCGCGACCAGCAATCGCGGGCTGATCGTGCTTGGCCTTTCCGGCGGCGTCGTTCCCTGCTGGGACGCCATCGCCCTCTTGCTCCTGGCCGCCGCGGTAGGAAGGCTCGCGGCTGGAGTGGCCATGGTTCTCGCCTTCAGCGTGGGAATGGGGCTGGTGCTCGTCGCCGCCGGCCTCGTCGCGTGGAAGCTCAAGGCGGCTGTTCTCGGAACAGAGTCGCAAGCTCGTTGGCGGCGGCCGCTAGCAATCGCCAGCAGCAGCGTACTGGCCGCGATCGGATTCTGGCTGTTCTTCGGGTGAGGGGCTTTCCGCAGCTCGGGCCATCAGAATTCGCTAAGTGGACCCGCGGAACGGATTGTGCATTGAGTAGGTTAGGCTTTAGCCTGACTCTTCTTGCTCCAATCGGTTCGTCGGGTCAACGATGAGGGCCATCGCCCTGGAACTCAGTTGGGTATCGGCCCACCAGAACCACAGGGTCGTGTGCGTATCCAACAGGAGCGTCACTCCATGTACTCCGCAAAGTCGTCGAGCGGGGCATCGAAGTCAGGTGCCATCCGAGCCGGTTCTATTGTTTCACCAGCGTCGCCACCGAAATATGCGGCCAGTCGATATTCAGGAAGTTCAAGATCACCGTCTGCGTGTACTGAAGCTGCATGAACCGGCTGCCGTCGGGCTGCTGCACAGTCTCGATCCAGAAGATGGCGTCGAGCTTGGTCGCGTTTGCGTTGCCAGTGACGAACGGGATGTTGAGGATCCCGCCGCTGTTTGTTGTCGAGATGTCCAGAACAACCGTGCTCACGATGTTTTGCCCCGCGATCGCGTCGGCCAGCGCGAGGTTGAGGTCCTTGACGTACTGAGGTTTGAAGCCGTCGGGCAAAGGCGGGTTGGCGAACGGCGCCAGGTAGCCTTCGCCCAGCGGATGCACGGCCGGGTTCCGCGTCGGGGTTGAATCAGCCGGCTGGAAGATCGGCTTGGGAACCGGAGCGATGACGGGGCCAAGCGCCAGGAGCGAGTCGCCGTGCGGGATGGTTCCCTGGCGAACGACCGCCGCCGGCTTGTTCGGCACGGTGGTCGCGGGAACATGAAGCCATAGTCCAGGTTCGATGTGAAGGGCCCCATTCGACTTGGCGTCGCTCACTCGCTGGAGGTACGTGACCCCGAACAGCATGATGTCGTCCTGACCAGAGCCGCGATTGGGAATCTTGCCGCCGATCGGCGTGAACTCCAGGTTCTCGATCGTTGCGTTCAACTGCAGGCGAAAGGGCTTGCCGTCATGAAAGTCCGGCAGCGAGATCAGATTGAACCCCTTTCCCACCCAGGTGCCGGCCAGATCGGCGAGCGGTCCCAGGTGTTGAGCATGGATCGCGTGCGGCGACGAGGCGCGGAAATGAAGCGGTTTTTGCCCGTCGTCCGGCTGAGGGGCCTGGGCATCTTGAGCTTCAACCGGCGTCGTTGTTCCGATAATCGCCGCGCCGCCAGCCGCGGCGCCCGCCTCACGAAGGAATTCCCGGCGGGTGCCATTCTTGATCTCTTCGTCGCGCGCATTCATTGCTCGTCTCCGTGGGAATATAGGCCGGTTTGACATGCCCAGACATGACTAGCATCAAGCATATCCGATAGAGACCGAAAACACTCGGTCCTGGAGTCTCGATGAGGTTTCACGTTACGATGATGGTGCGCCGGGAGCAAGAGACCGGAGAAACCGACGATGAAAGCCGCCCCAACTCGAAGCATCATGTGCCTTGTGTTCTTGCCCGTCTTCGTTTTTCCGGTGTGCGCCGCCGATCTCGCCACGCTGTCGCCTCGAACCTGGGACCGGTACGTTCCCGAGGGCAAGGAAGTCGACGCGATATTTGGCGACTTTGCGCTCGTCAACGATCAGATCATGTGCGTGATCGCGCAGCCCCGAAAAGGCCGGCATGCGAATATGACCGTTCGTGATGTCGGCGGCTGCATGATCGACCTGACCCGGCGGGATTGCCAGAGCGATCAGCTCTCGGCGTTTTATCCGGGGGGCGAGACTCGCTCGCTCAAATTTGCCGGGGTACTCGTCGAATCTCCGACGATCTACGAGGCCGACGATCTGGAGCGAGTGTTCGTCCGGGCGCGATCTGTCACCCTTCGTCTCGTCGCGGCGCCCTCGTGGTCCGGTCGTGGACCCGACGTGGAAGTATCGTACACGCTTGCCGACGGTTGGCCCTACGTGCTGGTGACGACGCAATTCTCCAATCGCAGCCCGAAGCGAGTCGAGGAAGACCTGCTCGACATGATTCGCGCCGACGGTCCGTTCGAATCAGCCGGAGAAGATCTCGTTGATCTTTTCTGGGCCTACGACCGGCACTTCGGACAGGCGTACGGGCTGCTCGCGGAAGGGCACCGGATCAAGGCGCAGACTGCAAGGCACATGCTGGTGCGCTATCTCCGTGACGACCGAAAAATGACGGTCAGCCTTGCACCGGGGGAGACGTATCGCCTGTCGCGGAGGATTTTCCCGGGCGCTGCATCACTTCCAGGTCCGCCAGATTGCCAATCAACTCGCGGGCACGAAAGCACACCCTTTGCAGATCACGGTGAAATCGCTGGCCGGGCAAGCCGTTGCCTGCGCCGACGTGACGCTCACGCGAAGCGGCAAGCGAGAATGCTCGGGACGGACGGACGAGCGCGGGCAGTTGACGCTCGACGCCGGTGACGAGCCCGGGTCAATTCTGATCTCGTCCATCGGACATGGCACCAAGGAAGTGTTGCTCACGCCGCCCGTCCCGGAATCGCTCCTGGTCCGCATGCCCGAGGCGGCGGAGGTTGCGGCGCGGATCACCGACGAACAAGGCGGGTCGATTCCCTGCAAGGTGCAGTTTATCGGCGCCAGAGGCACTGCCAGCCCCGACTTTGGCCCCGACACCGGCGAACACGCAGTGAAGAACGTGGTCTACAGCCATGATGGTCGCTTCACGCGCACCCTCGAGCCCGGCTCCTACAACGTGATCATCAGCCATGGGCCCGAGTATGACGCGGTTTTCACCAAGGTGGACGTGGAATTCGGGAAAGCGACGACTCTCGAGGCCAAGCTGATGCACACCGTCCACACCGACGGTTGGATCAGTACGGACTTCCATAGTCATGCGAGCCCCTCGGGCGACAACACATCGAGCCAGCTCGGCAGAGTCCTTAACCTGCTTTGCGAGCACATCGAGTTCGCCCCGTGCACCGAGCACAACCGCCTCTCGACCTACGACGGGCATCTTAGCCGGCTGGGAGCCGGAAACCGGATGGCCACGTGCGTCGGGATGGAGCTAACCGGGAACCCGCTGCCGCTGAACCACCAGAACGCCTTTCCCCTCGTGCTCGTTCCCCACACTCAGGACAATGGTGCCCCCACATCCGATAGCGACCCGGAAATCCAGATCGAGCGCCTCGCCTTGTGGGATGCGAGCAGCGAAAAGCTCGTTCAGGTCAACCACCCCGACATCGGCTGGATGTTTCGCGACCGGGACGGCAACCGATTGCCCGACACCGGCTTTGATGAAATGCATGGGAGAATGGACGTCATCGAAGTTCACCCGCCCGATACAATCTTTGCCAAGCCGGCGAGCGACAAAGGCAGGCCGCAGCAGAACAACACGATCGTCAACTGGCTTCAGCTCTTGAACAACGGCTATCGAATTCCCGGAGTTGTCAACACCGATGCGCACTATAACTTTCATGGGTCAGGCTGGCTGAGGAACTACGTGAAGAGCCCGACGGACGATCCGGCACAGGTCAAGACGATGGACGTGGTCCACGCCGCCGAGCGTGGGAACATCGTGATGACCAGCGGTCCGTTTCTCGAAGTCAAGCTCAAGGCGACGGGCGGCGCTGCCGAAGCCATTCCCGGCGAGAACCTGTCTGCGCCAGGTGGCGCGCTGACCCTCAAGGTTCGGGTTCAATGCCCGAACTGGTTTGACGTGGACCGCGTGCAAGTGTTTGTGAACGGCCGGCCCGGACAAGCCGACAATTTCACGCGGAGATCGACGCCGGCCAGGTTCTCGACAGGGGTCGTGAAATTCGATCAGGAGATCGCCATGCAGCTTCACCGCGACGCGCATGTGATCGTGGTCGCCATCGGCGAGAAATCCGGGCTCGGCCCGGTCATGGGCCCACAGCACGCCTCCGACCGCCCGGTGGCCGTCTCGAATCCCATCTTCGTCGACACCAACGGCGACGGCTTCAAGCACAACGGCGATCCCCTGGGCGACCTGCCCGTGAAACGCAGCAACTGAAAAAGGTGTCAGGAACCTTTCCAGGGAAAGGTTCCTGACACCTTTTACGGCGCCTGCGTCGATCGCTTCGCACTCAGGAGCAGGGAAGCTATTTCCGGCTCGTGCCTTTGAGTTCTCGCTCCAGTTTCTTTTCTTTGGACACCTCCAACGTCCAGATCGCCTGTTTGGCTATCTCGTCTGAGCGGGCCAGCTTGACCTTGCTCTCGAGCTCCTTGATGGTCTTGTCTCTGGAGTAGTCCACCAGCACCTTCTTCTTGCTCTGCGCCTGCTCGAGGGAGAACTGCGTCTTCTTGAACGCCAGTTCTGGACGCAAGTTTGGTCCCTCATCGCCGAACTTGTTCTTCCGAATCGCCTTCTTGCGTTCCTCCTCGGCTTGCGACACGTTGGCTTCAGCTAAGTCGATTTCTGCCTGTGCTTGAGCCACATCACGCGGGTAGATAAGTTCCGCATACTCCGCGACGGCAAATTCCGCGATCTGGCGGCTCAGCGAGGCGATTTCATAGGCGAGCTTGGCTTTTCGCGCGGCAAATTGCTGCGCCCGCAGGCTCGCCGCAGTCGTGGGGATTGGCTGTTCTTTCTGCGGCGCTTTGTCCGGAGTCTTTGGCTGCGGTCTCTGCGCAGTGACGCTTGATGGCGGTTTCGAGACCGGCGGTGTGTCCCTTGGCCTCAGGCTCCTGAGAGCCGCGCACATAGACCATCGCACCGCCGGACGCGATTCCCATCGCAAGGGCAGCAACCGCAAGAGAGCGAAATCTGGTCCACAACATGGCTCGAAGGACCCCCTGAGTGAGCGTGAGAACTTGCCCCGAAGCACCGAGCGCCGGCAACAGCCGGGCCGTCGCGCGCATCGCGGCGATGGCGGTATTCTGCGAGAGCTCCCCGGGCATCGCGGCGAGGGCGGCTTGCCTCAAGGACTCCGCGGCCGTGCCAGATACCGCGAGGCCTAACCCGCGACGCGCCAGTCGATCCCGAACGAGCCCACGGCCCTGCGACTGGCGGCTCTTGACCGTACCGATCGGCCAGCCAAGGAACCGTGCTGCCTCCTGGTGCGTGCGGCCTTCCAGGTCGCAGAGCACCAGCGGCGCGCGATACTTCGCCGGCAGCCGGTTCACCTCCTCGTGGACGGCGGCATCACGATCGGCGTCGCGCGCCGGTCCGACTTCCACGACGCGCGTTGCATTCCTCTCGGCTGAGCACCGCTCATGCTTGCGGCGCCGGATGATTGTCGCTCGCAGACAAGAAGCCGTGCGGCACGCAACTTGATGCAGCCAGGGACCAAGCGAGTCACGCACCCAGAGCGATCGCGCCTTACGCACCAGGACCAGAAAGGTGGCCTGAAACGCATCCTGCGCGTCGTGCTCGTCGCGCAGAATGGCCAGGCAGACGCGCCAGACCATCGCCTCATGGCGCTCGACCAGCGCTGCGAAGGCCAGCTCGGCGGCCTCATCGCCATCGGTGGCGAAACGCTCCAGAAGCTGGCCGTCGGTCAGGGTTCCCAAAGTCCCGACATCGTAGAGACCCTGGAGCTGCCGAAGGACGGCGCGGCCCCGGCGTTTGACTTTCACCGTGTGTGCTCCCGAGCAAGCAGGCCGTGGTTTTCTTGCGGGCTCGCGATCGCTCGCTACATCATAATGTTACGAACCGCCCGGTTGGTTCTGAATATTCGAGACTTCTGACGCCCGCCTCCCCGTTGTCCGTCCCGCACCCCCAGATCCCGCGGCTAAATCCGCCAGTTGGGCCGTCAAAAAGGTGTCTGACACCTTTTGCCGGAAGCTGACGAAGAATCGCCCAATCTCGTCATCGGACTGGCACCGTGTTTGCTCGCTTGCCAGCAGAGCTTGTTTTTGTCCACGAGAGCGCGAAATCGGTACTTACATCATCATGTCAGGAGCAACCTGAAGACTTCGGCGCGCTGAAAACTTGGTCCCGGTACGCCTGAGCGTCCCTCAGATTTCGATCCGAGCCGTTCTTGTCGTCGGCCCAGGCACACAGGTGGGGCCGAGGCCCGGATCAAGCGATCCTCGATGTCTCAGACAGCCAGAGCGACGTGACACGTAGGGTGGGTGCAACTCACAAGAAACATTGTTAACATTGATATTGCATCCAATCGCACACCAATGCTATCATGCAAGTTGGCGACGCTGGGTGATCGTCAACCGGCGCGTATCCACCGCAAACATCGTGAAGCCGGTGGGTTGCACCCACCCTACAATCGCCCCGTTGTTGCTTTGCGGCTCGCATTGAGCACCGCCAATGCTCGGGATTCCATGATAAGCTTCCGGCGTAACGCGATATCGCTTTGAGCGATACCCCAGCAATGCAAAACCAATCCTGGCAAGCTATGCCACAAATGAGCCATTCGCAACGACTCGCCGCTTGGTTTCGTGCCGTTTGAAACTTGGACGTGATTTGTAACGACTCACAAAACGTGCGAGGTGCCCGATGTCGACGTCATTCTCTCCCAATGGGTTCGCTGAGCGCCGTCGCATGCGTGATTCCTCTCGCCCCGCGAAGGCGCAACCGATTGGTGCGGCGACCGAGCTTCGAAGGGCTGGAAGCCCGGATCACGCTCACAACGGATGTCTGGACAGGCGCAGCGGCGCTCTCGAGCCAGGACTATAGCTGGTCAAACCTGAATAACTGGTCCGAGGGCACTCCACAGAGCGGCGAGAACCTCGTATTTCCCGGGTCGGGCGGTGTCACGTATATCCCGGCGCATGCGGTCGACAACGATCTTTCCGGCATGACATTTGGTTCGATTGAAATCGACGGCTCAGGCTATACGCTCGGCGGAGACGCCGTCACCTTGACTGGTTCCCCGGGAATCCTCACAACGTACGGCTCGGGAGTAACAACCTTCGATATCAACACGAACCTGGCCGGGGGTGCCATCGATGTCGCCAGCGGCGGTGAGCTCGACATCAATGGGGTCATTAGCGGCAGTGCAGGCTGCGTGCTAAGCGGCGGAGGAATCCTGGGCGGCGATGGAACGCTCCCCGGATTGGTGGTCGAGGGCAGTACAGTTCAGCCAGGGATCGCAGGCACGGGGTCTCTGACCCTGGCGGGCGGCGCCTCGATTGACCAGGCCAGCACGTTTTCCGTCTCCGTTGACGGTCCGGACGACGCCAGCTCGCTGACCGGGAACGAAGGGTCAACGTCCGTCGTGACGCTCGATTCACCGGCACTGAGCGTCGCGATCGCGCCAGGCTATACGCCGGCACCGGGAACTTCCGTCACCATCATCAGCGGCAACGTGGAAGGAGCGTTCAACGCCCTCCCACCCGGCGGGGAAATATCGGCCGGCGGCTCGATGTTTCGAGTCAGCTACACCTCGGGCGTAATACTGACGGCCGTCCAGCCGACTTCGGTGGTGACGAGTGTTCAGAGCGGCAATCAATCGAGCGTCTTCGGCCAGAGTGTGACGTTCGTCGCCACCGTCACTAGCCCCGCAGGAGGCACGCCGACCGGATCGGTCACGTTCGATGATGGCACAACGGCACTCGCCACCGAGCCGCTCAGTACATCATCGGGCGTTGCCACGTTCACCACCTCGGCGCTGGCCGTCGGCCAGCATGCGATCACTTCCGTCTACAGCGGCGACGCCGATTTCTACACGAGCACCGCGCCGGTTCTGGAACAAACCGTGAGCCAGGACGATACAACGACTACGGTCACCTCGTCTACCAATCCCAGCGTTGTTGGCGAGCCGATTGCAATCACAGCCGCAGTGACGCCCGACTCGCCCGGAGCTGGCGTTGCCTCCGGGACGGTCACGTTCTACGACGGATCCGCCGAGCTGTCGGTTGTGCCAATGACCGGAGGCTCGGCCACGCTCACGACGTCGGCCCTGGCGCTGGGCAGCCATTCCATCACCGCTGTATACAGCGGCGATGGCAACTTCACTTCGAGCACCTCCGCTGCGGACAATCAGCTCGTCAATCAGGCGAGCGTGATTACGACGCTCAGCTCGTCGGCCAATCCCAGCGTCTTCGGCCAGAGCGTGACTTTCAGTGCGCAGGTGGCGGCTGCTTCGCCGGGTGCGGGGGCGCCGACCGGCTCGGTCGCCTTCTTCGACGGGTCATCCGAGTTGGGAAGCGTCCCGCTTGATTCCGGCGTTGCCGCTTTCTCCACATCCAGCCTGACCCGCGGCACGCATTCGATCACCGCCCAGTACAGCGGCGACGCCAATTTCCTCACCGATACGTCGGCCGTCACTTCGCAGGCCGTCAACCAGGCGACGACGAACACCGTGGTCACGCCATCAACGGCCGCCAGCGTCCTGGGCCAGAGCGTGATTCTCACCGCCCAGGTCACGCCCGTTTCGCCCGGCGCCGGCGTACCGACTGGCTCGGTCACCTTCTTCGACGGAACAATCCCGCTGCAGACGGTCACGCTCGAAGCGGGCACCGCCAGTATCACCACGGCGGCGCTTCCCCTCGGCAGCAATTCCATCACCGCCGTTTATGGCGGTGACGGCGACGATTTCCTCGGAAGCGTTTCGAATCCGAGCGTCGAGACTGTTGGCGGCACCACGGTTGCCCTGGTCGCTTCGGCTAACCCCATTTCTTTCGGCCAGAGCGTGACGTTCACCGCGACCGTCGCAGCCGACGCGGCGGGAAGCAGCGTTCCGACCGGATCGGTGACTTTCATGGACGGCTCGCAATCGCTGGGCACATTCACGATCGACGCTTCGGGCGTCGCCAGCGTTTCCCCGGCGAGCTTGAGCGGCGGCACCCACGTGATCACGGCCGTGTACGGCGGCGCTACTGACTTTGCCCCCAGCACATCGACCGAGACCGACCTCATTGTGAACGCGGTGACCACGACCACAACGGTTTCTCCCTCGGTGAAGCAGAGCGACTTCGGCGAGACGGTGACCTTCACGGCGACCGTCAAGGGATTCGTGGGATCGCCCACCGGCTCGGTGACGTTCACGGATGGGAACAAGGTCGTGGCAACCGTGTCGGTGGACTCCTCGGGTGTCGCGGCATTCTCCTCCACTACGCTGGCGGTCGGTGCGCACAGCCTTGTCGCCACGTACGGTGGGACCGATTCGTATTCGACTTCGGCAAGTGCGAAGCTGGCTTTTGCCGTTAGCCAGTCTGCGACCACGACGAGCCTGGCGGCCTCGACTTCGACGCCGACGGTGGGACAAAGTGTGACGTTTACGGCAATCGTAGCCGCGGTCTCGCCCGGCGCGGGCGCACCGACGGGCATGGTTCTTTTCGAGGATGGTTCCAGCGTGATCGGCACCGCTCCGGTGTCAGCAGGACAAGCAACGCTTACCATTGCGTTATCGGGAGTCGGGAAGGCTCAAGTGATCGAGGCCACGTATGAAGCCAGCGCTGGTTACGCCTCGAGCGCCTCATCCGGCCAATCAGTGACGATCGTGCAGGCAACCGCCACCACGACGCTGACCGCGACGCCCGATTTCGTCGGCAAGGTGGCTCGAAAGGTGACTCTTGAGGTATTGCTCGGGCCGGAGTCTAGCGGCGGGCCGACGCCGACCGGTTCTGTCACGTTCGACGTTAACCACCGAAAACTTCGCACCGTGTCGATTGTGAATGGAGCAGCGAGCGTGGTCGTTTCGGCAAATCGAGTGAAAGGCAAGAACGTTCTGGTCCGCTACCTCGGGGATGTGAGTTACGTCGCGGAAGTCTCGAGTGCGATTCACGTGCCATCGAGGTTCGTCAAGCCCAAGGCCGCGGTGACTCGGAAGAGCTAGCCCCCACTCCAACCGCGAGAGCTGTCGACGTGTCGGAGAAAGCTGCACGGCATGACTCCTCACATTGAAGGTGGAGATCTTGACCATGAGCAGTCGCGCATGCGTCACAGCTCGTCGCCGCCTACCTCGACGGGCCGGCCAGCGTGCGGCGAATGGTTTCCGACATGAGCTTCGGCCAGCTCACGGCTCGACCCGTCCCGGGCAAATGGAGCACGCTCGAAGTCGTATGTCACCTGGTTGACAGCGAACAGATGTGCTGCCACCGCATGAAACGCGTGATCGCCGCGGAGAATCCGCTGATCATCAACTGCGACGAGACGCGGTTCCCAACCTCCCTGGCGTATCAGACGCATGAACTCGAAGAAGAGCTGACGTTGCTTGATTGTATGCGCAACCAAATGGCGCGTGTCCTGGCCGGCCTTTCGGCCGACGCTTGGTCTCGCACCTGTGTGCACAGCGAACGCGGCCTGATGACGCTGACGGAAATGCTGGAAGAGGAGGTTCGTCACATTCCCCATCACATCCGGCACATCGGTGAGAAACGCGCGGCGCTGGGGCTCCCTGTCCAGGAGGGCGGGTGACCGGGTCAGGCGACTTCGGCGCAGGTTTCAGTGATGCCCCCCGGACTGCTTTATGAAATGCCGCGCTGAGCGTCGGGTTCTTGCCCGCGCTCTTGACATCGATCGAATCTACACGGTCTAACGAATATGGTCCCTGGCGTGCGTCCACCAGCGGGTCATTGCGGCGTCGCTGGCAACCGCCCGCGCGAACCGCGAGAGCTTGCGACGTGTCGGGAACGCCAGATTGCCTGATCCCTTACGTCCACAGCGGAGATCGAGACCATGAGTGCGTCAGGCTCATCACAGCTCCTCCAGGCCTACCTCGACGGGCCCGCCAGCTTGCGTCGAATTCTCTCCGACATGACCACCGAACAGCTCATCGCCCGGCCCGTCGCAGGAAAATGGAGCACGCTCCAGGTGGTGTGTCACCTGGTCGACAGCGAGCAGGCATGGTGCCACCGCATGAAACGCGTGATCGCCGAGGAGAATCCGCTGATCATCGGCTACGACGAGACGCGGTTCACAGCCTCTCTGGCGTATCACGCGCATGACCTCGAAGAAGAGCTGACGTTGCTTGACGGCATGCGCAACCAAATGGGGCGTGTCCTCGCCGGCCTTGCGGCCGAGGCCTGGTCGCGCACGTGTGTGCACAGCGAGCGCGGACTGATGACGCTCACCGACATGCTGAAAGCTGAGGTTGATCACATTCCTCATCACATCCGGCACATCGGTGACAAACGCGCGGCGCTGGGGTTGCCCGCCAGGTAGGGAGACGGGATCAGGTTACCGGATGACGATCATCTGGCGAGCCGTCATTCGTCGTACTGAGCAAGCTCGGCCTGGAGATCATCGTGCAAGCGCTGCGGCGTCACGACGACCGCTCGGTTCGCGACCGTCGGGAAAACAGCCACCATTCGGCCGTCGGCAGCCATTCCGGGGGTCCATTTCTCGATCCAGCGATCGAGCGGAATGACGGTTGCTTTCGCCCCGTTCCAATCGCCCACCGCAAATGCCTCCGCATAGCGACTGGCGGGCCAGACCGGCAGGCACTCCTTGCCGTCTGCATCGCCGAGGAGCACCCAGCCCGAGCTGGTCTTCAAACCCCATAGCTCCTCCCAGTCGGCGACCTGACGGACGAAGTGCCCGTAGCGGTCGGGCGCAGTCAAGATGATGACGGCGGCATATTCCTGATCGTTTACATTCTTCATGATCTCACCACCCGCCAAGAAGTTCGCCCTCCCGAAGAGTTATCCCGTTTCCGTCCGCGTGCTGTATAGTCATCTAAAAGCATGACGCGGCACCGGCCTTCTGCCCCACGCCCATGCTTGAGATTACTGGTGCGGTGAATCCTCCGGGGGGCGACGGACGCCATTGCATGACGATTTCCAGCCTGAAGCTATACAAAATTGCCGTGCCGCTCAAGCGAGTCGTTCGGCATGCTTCATTTGAGCGAACCGAAAGCCAGAACCTGATCGTGCGGGTCACGCTCCCTGACGGCACCAACGGATACGGCGAGGGCGTGCCGCGATCGTACGTTACAGGTGAGACTGTCGATTCGACGTTTGCCGATCTCGAGGCCGTTGATTGGGCACGATTCATCGGCCGGCCGGCGAGCTTCGCGGAAGTCGTTGATCGACTGGAGACGTTGACACTTCCTCGCATCGAGTCAGACCCGCGGGGAATGACCGGGAATGCGGCGCGTTGTGCCGTCGAGCTGGCGATCCTGGACGCCTATGGCCGGCGGTTCGGTGAGTCGGTCGGGCGCGCCGTCGAACTGGCGCGCGCGAGTGGACTTGGAGCGCTTCGGCAAAGCCCGTGGCGTTCGTTATAGCGGGGCGATCACCGCGGAATCCAAACGTGCCGAGCGGATATCGGCGTGGAAAATGTGGCTTTATGGGTTTCGCCAGGTGAAGATCAAAGTGGGGACCCAGGGCCAGGATGACCCGGCGCGGCTGGCTCGCTTCCGGCAGATTCTAGGCAAACGCATGGATATCCGAATCGACGCGAATGAAGCCTGGCGGGCGGCTGAGCTGCTCGACCGCGTGCAACCGCTGGTGCGATTTGGTCCGACTGCGCTCGAGCAGCCGGTGGCGCATTCGGAGGTCGATTCGCTGGCGGAGCTGCGGGCCCGGCTGGGCGTCCCGGTGATGCTCGACGAGTCGCTCTGCGGGTATCCCGATGCGGTTGCCGCGATCGAGCGCCGGACTGCCGATCTCTTCAACGTACGGTTATCGAAGTGCGGAGGGATTCTGCCGTCACTCCGAATCATCGCGCTGGCACAGAGCAACGGTCTGGGGGTTCAGCTTGGGTGTCACCCGGGCGAGACCTCGTTGCTCTCGGCCGCCGGGCGGCACGTTGCCGCGCGAGTTTCTGGTCTTCGCTATGTCGAAGGCTCGTACGACCGTCATATCCTCAAGGCGAACGTGACGACTCGGGATATAACGTTCGGGTATGGCGGCAGAGCGCGGCCGCTCGCGGGCCCGGGCCTTGGTGTTGATATCGAGCAGTCCGCGCTGGAATCGATGACGGTTGAGAGCCGAGAGATCTGCTATGGCTGAGCGCGGTCCGGAGGTTCGTTCGTTCGTGGCGTCGGACGGCTATCCGCTGCACGTTGCGCTCTGGCCGGCGGAGGTATCTGCCGCGCGGGCATGTCGTGGTGCTTCATGGGGTGCAAAGTCACGGCGGGTGGTACCACCGCCTGGGGCGGTCGCTCTCGGCGGCGGGGTATACCACGTCGTTTCCGGACCGGCGGGGTTCCGGCGCCAATCAGCATGATCGCGGTCACACGCCTTCGGCGCGCCGGCTGATCCGTGACTTGGTCGAGTGGCTTGAGATGGTGCGCCGCGAGCAGCCGGGGGTTCCGATCGCGCGTGGCCGGCATCAGTTGGGGAGGCAAGCTCGCGGTGATCTTGGCGGCGAGTCATCCCGAGCTGGTTGATTCGCTCGCCCTCATCTGTCCGGGGTTGCATCCTCGGGTGGGTGTGACGGCCAGGGAGCGGCTGAAGATCGCCTGGGCGTTTATGACCAATCGAAGGAAGACGTTTCCGATTCCGTTGTCGGACCCCGCATTATTTACGGATAGCCCTGCTGGGCAGGCATTCATCGCGGCAGACCCGCTGTCGTTGCACGAGGCGACGGCGGGTTTGCTGGCTGCGAGTGTTTTGATCGACCGGTTGGTTGCGCGAACCCCATCTCGGATCAAGCAGTCTGCACTGTTGATGCAGGCGGGGCGGGATCGGATCATTGATAATGAGCGTACGCTGGCGTTTTTCAACAGATTGACGGCGAGCGACAAGGAAGTGATCAACTATCCAGAGGGCCATCATACGTTGGAGTTCGACCCCGACCCCGGCCGGTATGCTCGGGATCTCATTGCATGGCTTGATCATCATCTTCCGAGGCAGGACGAAGGCTCAGGAGGTCACGACCATGGAACCGACCAAACGTGAGCAACGGCAATTGAAGCGGGAAGTGAAGCGCGCGGGCAGTCAGCGGCGTCGCCGCCAATGGAAGCGCGACCTGCGCGAGAACCCGGAAGAAGCGCCGTTCTCCGAGGAGGACTTCGGCCGCTATTCCACCGAGCCCTGGAACGGGATGGATCAAGACCACACGCGCCGGCGAACTTGAGCGCGATCGCGTGCGAAAATGATTCGCCGACGCTGCCTCCTCCTCCTTCGCCAATTAAAGGCCAGGCACAAAACTTGGAGGTTTTGCCGCGCCTCCTCCTTCGCCAATTAAAGGTCAGGCACAAAACTTGGGGGTTTTGCCAAACGAGGTCAGGCACAAAATCTGTGAGTTCTGACAAATCACGATGAGTCTGGACGAAACCAACGAGATGGAAACAAAGGCCACGCACGAAATCTGGCAGGTCATGCCAAAATGCAGAGTTTCGAGGGAATTGGAGCGGTAACGAGACGGGCGATAAAATTGGAGACCGCAGGTCTTGAAATTTTGTACACCATGGGTTATAACGCATTGAAGCTGCATCGTTGAAGCTCTGCATCGATGATGGAGATAACCGATGTGCATCCCGCGATCGAAGGTCGTCGACGAATCTGTGACCCCATGGTACCACTGTATCTCGAGATGCGTCAGAAGAGCGTTCCTTTGCGGTGAAGACGTGGCACACCGCAAGGAATGGATCGAGCGCCGGCTCGAAGAACTTGTTGGGCTGTTCGCGATCGACTGCGCAGGTTTTGCAGTCATGGACAATCATCTTCACCTCCTTCTCCGGCTCGACTCGGCGCGCGTGACACGATGGTCTGACGAAGAGGTCGCGCGGCGCTGGGCCACGCTTTTTCCAATCCGTGACGTCGACGGCAACGCGCTCCCTGTGTCGCAGGCCCGCGTGGCCAAACTCGCCTCTGATGGGGAGTGGCTGAGCAATACTCGCGCACGTCTCTCGAATCTCGGCTGGTTCATGAAGTGCCTGAAAGAACCCCTGGCACGGATGGCCAACAAGGAGGACGGGTACACCGGTTCGTTCTGGGAGAGTCGATTCAAGAGCATCGCCGTGCTCGACGAGGAGAGCCTGCTGGCGACCGCTGCCTATATCGACTTGAATCCACTGGCTGCTGGCACGGCGCCGGCGCCCGAAGATGGGCCGCACACATCGCTCCACGCCCGGATCGAGCACTGCCGCGTCAACGGGACGCTGGCAACGATCCGCGACGAACTCTCGGCCATGACCGACGATCCGTCACCCGAAAATGGGATCTGGGTGCTCCCCCTGAACGATCTGCGGAATGAGGGCGGCCCGCGAGCGGGCCTGATGCCTGGCTGCACGTTGTCCTACTATATCCGGCTGGTTGACTGGACGAGCCGCTTGGCGCGGGATGGTAAAGTCCATGTCGACCCGGACGTCGCGTCAATCTTCGACCGCCTCAGAGTGGAATCCGTGAGTTGGATCGACACGATCAGCCGACTGCTCCGTGATCCACGGCGTAGCGGAAGCTTCTTCGGACGACCAGCTCGACTGGCGGACGTTGCGCACGCACGGCCAGCGGTGGCACCGGAACCAGATTCCGCGACAGCAAACACCATCCCGCGCAGTCATTTAACGTCCGCTACCCTCGATCGCCTGCACCAGCTTGATCGCCTCCTGTGCCATTTGCGGATTTGTGTGCTCGCCTTTCTCAGCGGCTTTCTTCAAGTGCGGGACGCGCCTTCGGAGCGCGCGCACGGTCGCTCGCGATCATCTTGCCGAAATGGAAATTGAGCATCGGATGCTCCGGTGATTTCTTGAGCCCATCCAGATACGACTGCTCGGCATTGGTCCGCTGGCCAATCGACTCTTGAATCGCACCCAGAGTGTCGTAGAACTCGCAAGGCAATACCCCGGCATTTACCCGCTTTTGCAACGCCAAGACCAGCTCGAGCGCTTCTTTGGAACGGTCGAGATACGAGTGCAGGATCCATGCCTTGTTGTTCACGGCCTCGATCGAATTGGGCTGGACCTTGAGCACCAGGTCATACTGCTCGACGGCCTTCACAAACGCGACCTTGGCCTCCGAGGAATCGGGTTTGCTCTCGGCGATCGAGAGCAGCAGATCACCCAGGTTGATGTGAGCGGGCAAGGTGTTGAGCTTGGCCGCGGCCGCTTCAGCGTAGGGCAGCGCCACGTCTGAATTGCTGGGCCTTGTGAAAGCCAACTGCAACCGCCAGACTCATGCTGCCGGAAGCGTCGTCCTTGGTCAGGTTCGGTTGCCACGAGTTTCGCCTCGTCAAGGCCGCCCTGGCCCGCCTGTGCGCCGGGTTTGCCGCTTTTCGCAAGTATCTCGATCAAGAGCGAGGCCGCCGGCGCGTCCTTGGCGCTGGCCTTCAAAACATCCTTGAGCACGGCCGACGCGGCTGCTTTGTCCTTGCGCCTGAGATGAATCTCGGCAAGCGTGTGGTAAGCGTCAATGAATTCCGGATTGGCCGCCAGGACGGTCTTGAGCTGGTTGATCGCCGCTTGCTCCAGCTTGGCGCGCTCGGCGTCGCTCGAGCCCGACTCGGCGAGCGCCTTGGCCTGCAGCAACAACGCGTCGAGCCGTTTCTTGTCGACGTCGAGCACGAACCTGGCCTGCTTGAGTGCTTCGTCGGGCTCGCCGAGGCGAAGCTTCGCCTGTCCCAGCAGGATGCGGCACGTCGAGCTGGCGGGGGTTTCGGTCGAGCGATTCCGTATAAGCCTGCGCCATATCGCGCGTTCGCCCCGAGCATGGAATACAGGCGTGCTCGCAAGAGGGCGCCTGCCGGTGAAGTCTTGGAGGTCTGGTCCATCTCCCGGGTCAGCTCGATGGCGCGAGTGAAATCGCCGCGACGTGCGACCATGTCGCATTCGATTTGCGACAGCACAAGGCTTTTCGGAAGCGGGCACGATAATCCTTGAGCATCGCGGCGGCTTTCTCCGTAGAGCGACCGCTCCCGCGTCGGTTTCATGCCGCGTGCCGGCCTCGGCGGCCTGGAGTGAAATCGTCTGGATCAGCGAGGCCGCAACATTGATGTCGTCCGGAGACTCCTTGTTCAACTCGGACAGCAATGCCGTCGCCTGGTCATAGCGCCTCAGATTCGCGATAGATCGTGACCAGCTCGGCACGGTATGGCCCCTTGGGGAAATCTTTTGCCTTGGCCTGCACGAATGCGATCGCCGCGTCGGCCTGCCCGAGAGCGCGGAGAGCGACGTGCTTGGCCTGGACGAGCTCGATCGAATCGGGCAATCGAGCAAGCCCCTCGTCGACGACGCCAAGGGCCCGCTTGAGCCCGGTTGGCTCGGGCGGCTGCTAAGTTCTCGGCGGCGGCCAGCATCAGGTAGAGGACGGCAGCCGGCTTGTCTTTTCCGCCGAGACGAGCGAGACGGCCTTTCTCAGGATCGCCGCGGCCCGGTCGGGTTGTTTTGCCTTGAGCAAGATATAGGAACGGGTGACTGCGGCCCAGGTGTGGGTCGGGTTCAATTCCAGCACGTAATCAAGCTGAGAAACGGCGGCTGCATCTTCGCCTTGCTGGCGGTAGAGATTTGCTCCTCGAACTCGCTCGTCTTCGCTGGGCGGGTTCTTGCTGTCGTTCAAGACGGCGGCGATCTCTCGCTTGGCGACCGGCCACTGTCCCTTCGCAACATACGCGTTGATCAATTGCCAGCGGTCGGTTCGGGTGAGCGTGCCCTTCTGGTCGCTGCGCTTCAGCTCCTCGAATCGCCGGATGGCGTCGTCGAAGTCTCCGGTGCGGAGCGAGAGGTTCGCCAAGGCCGACTGGGCGGCGGCCAGGAGCGACGTGCCCGGGTCGAGCTCTTTGACCGGCTTGTCGCGCACGATGGCTTCCAGTGTTCTGGCCGCTTCGGCCATGGACCCGGTCTGGCCGTCGAGCTGGGCTTTCCAGTACTGCACGATCTTGTTGTTGGGGTCTTTCTTGACGGCAGCGTCGAAATGTTCGAGGGCAAGTGGGGTGTGCCCGCGCTTGAGCTCAAGCTGGGCTGCGAGCACGTCGCTGGTCGCGGACTTCGGGCCAGCGGGCACGGATCTTGGCGATCACAGCTGCGGCGGCATCCAACTGGTTGCGCTCGAGCTCGAGTCCGGCGAGCTGGACCAAGGGCGCCGAGCTCTCGGTGCGATCGGCGATGCCCGAGAGCAAGGTGCGGGCCTGCTCGTCATTCTTGAGCGAGTCAGCCTGGAGCTGGGCCCGCATCATGACGAGCGCGGGCTGGTCGGGAGAATCCTTGAGAAACTGAGCGAGGATGCGGTCGGCGTCGGCCGCTTTGCCGTCCTTTGCCACCAGTGCCGCGTCCAGGCCGGCGAGCTCCGCGCTCTTCGGGATACCGGGCGCGTGCCGCCTCGAGCCGTGTGCGTGCTTCGGGCTTCTTGCCTTGCTCCTCGAGGGTCAAGACCGCAAGCTGCTCGGCGCTGGGGTTTCCGTTGCCCTGCCGCGCCATCGCGTCGATGCGGCCGATGGCCTTTTGATACTCGCCGAGCTGCACGTCGATCTGCGCGAGGCGAACCAGAACGGTGGCGCTCGATTCCGGGCCGGCGGCGAGCGATTTCTCGAACTCAGAGGCCGCCTTGCGGAGGTTTTCGGGTGTCCTGCGGCTCTGGAACACCTCGCCGCTCAGGAGATGAATCGCCGCGCTCAACTCGGGCGGCACCGCACCGCTTCTCAGCTTCTGAGCGAGAGAGCTGACGATCGGCTCGGCCTCTTCGGGATAACCGGCCTGAAGGACGGTCCACGCCGCCCAGAGCTCGAGCTGTGCGTCCAGGTTGCCCAGCCGCAGCGCGTTCTGCAGGAACTGGCGGCCCATGTTCTGCTCGCCCGATAAGACCAGGGCCACGCCGTACCGCGCCTGCACCACACCGATATCCGGCAACTGCGCCGCTGCGAGCTTCAAATGGTTGAGTGCGCTTTTGAGCAACTTCGGCTGGGATTTCTGACCTGAACCCTCGGGCAGACTTTGCCTTTTCCGCCGATGGTCCGCGTCCGACCCCGGACTGGTCGAGCTCGATCGAGCCGGCGAGAAAGTGCCCTCGCCCCTGGAAGATCGGCTCGGGGCAGTCGATCAGCGCCTTGAACGTGGGGCGCTGCCTTGTCGAAACGCTTCTCGTCGGCCTCTCTCGAAATCGCCGCCTCGGCGGCAATCGTATGCAGGTTCATGACCGTACGAGTCGCGTTCCGGCGCGATGCCTGGGGTGACTTGAGAGCCTGATCGACAACTTCCAGGCATCGATCACGCTCGAGGCGGAACATCAAATGGTCGGCATAGCTGAGGAACGTTTGCAGATCGGGTTCCTTCTCTCCGGAGAGGGCGAGCTTGAAGATGGCCTGGAGCTCGACCTCGATGGCTTCCACCTGGCGGTCAAAGACCGATTTGCTCGCCGGCGCCGCCTTGGACGAGGCCTCGATCATGCTCCGCTGGGTCAGCTCGAGGAACGTGCGCAGCCGCGCAACTCGGGCCGGCTGAAGCCCATGCGCATCGGTCAACTGCTTCACCTGGGCCAGCATCGCGCCGACCTCGCCGCTCCAGCTTGGCGGGCTCGGTTTCGCGTGCGGATTTGCAGAGTGATGAAGCGCAGCCAGGTGATGCGCTCGATGGCCGCGGCGTCAGCCGCGCAGGCTCAGACTCGCAGCTTGCGAGCAGGCGGCGGCGCGGGCCTCTGCGTCACCGGTTGCATCGGCGAGCTTGGCACGAATCCACAATCGCCGCACGAGACTCGCATTACGGGTTTCGAGAACCTTGAGATGCCGGCGCGCCTCGGGCACGTCCGGCGTGCGGCCCTCGAGTGCCTCGACTGCGAGCACGAAATGAGCATCAGGGTTGTCGGGCTCGAGCTTCTGGACCTCCTTGGCCCAGTACAGGGATTCCGGCACCAGGTCTTCGTTCATTGCGTCTTCGAGCAGATCGTGCCGTGCATGCTTGTCGGTCTTATCGAACTTGACCGCGCTCAGGAGATGTTCCAGGCGGTCCGCGCGAAGAGTCGCCTTTCTTCGCGGCCGGAGCAGACCGCGACCAATCGCGATACATCGCAGCCAGCTCGCGATGCACTGCGGCGTTCCTGGCGTCGAGCTGGAGAGCCTGTTTATAGTAGATCTCGGCATCGGCGAAGCGATTCACGTCGCGAGCCGCTTTCGCTCGTTTCAAGATTCCGGCAGAAGAGCGCGGGACGAGCGTCACGGTGATCGCGACCACGCCGATCAAGGCCACGGCCACGAACAGCCCGGACAGAACGAACAGCGGTTTCCATCGAACGGTCATCAGGCGGTTCTCCTTTGGCTCGTGACACTGTAGGCCACAATGCGACACGCCCCAGGGGCGAATGATCGCGACAGTCGCTGCGTGCACTGTCGGCTTGCCGCACTGCAAGTCGGTTGGAAATCGAGGTTAGAACGCGATTGTCCCGAGACGTCCGGGCATGCGCAAGCGATGCGACGCAATCGCAGTGGGACCGGCTCGAAGGGTTCCGGATTCAGATGGGGCAAATCCATTCGCCCTGATGCCTCAAGAGAGGTTGCAGTCCATTGGCGTTCCATGCCGGAATCAGGCGGGCCACAGGATAGAGCTTCTTCGCCTGGATATCAAGCGTAGTTTTCCGCGAAAAACGGGCGCGGCCGGCGACGACGGGCAAAAAAGGGGCACTCGCGCCCTCGAGACGATACGAGGGACGATAGGTTTTAGTCGGCATTCAGGGGGCGAGTGCGACACGCGAAATAGCGTGCGGTTATTTCTTCTTTGCGTGTGCGGCCGGATGAGCCTTGGCAGCGGCCGCGTGCTTGGACGCTTTGGTTGCGGCTGCTTTGTGGAATTTGGAGGCCGATCCGGCGCCGGGGTGCGAAGTCTTCTTCCCGGCTTTCACTTTCTCCTTCACTTTCACTTTCACTTTCACTTTCACTTTGCTTACGCTCTGGGTCACTGGCGTGACCACGGCGGTGACGGGGGTCGCGACGGTGGTGGTCACGACGACCGGGGTCGTGACGGTCTTGGTCTGCGTGATCGTCGACGTGGTCGACGTGGATCTATGCGTCACGTACGGGGTGAAGACGTACGTCGGAATGACGGCTCCGGTCTGATAGGCGCCGACGTCGATCGTGGTGGTGGTGCGGATGCCTCCGCGCTGGTCGGTGGTGGGAACCGTCACGCCGGTGATCGTGGTGCTCCCGGCGGCCAGAGCCGGGCTGGTTGAGCCAAGCGCGATCGTCTGCGTGGGGCCGCCGTTGCTGGCCAGTGTTTCCAGCCCGGCGTTCGAGTCGCTTATGATCAGGTTCGAGTTGGTATTTGTGAGGCCGCCGGAGCCGGCGCTTCCGATCAGGTTGAACGAGCTTGCCGGCGTGACGGTACCGTCGATGTCGTTGTAAACCGCGGCGGACGGTCCCTGGGCGGTATTCTGGGCCACAATCGTGTTGTAGAGGCTGGTCGTGCCGCCTGAGGTTTCAATACCGCCGCCGGTGCCGGTGGAGGACACGGAGTTCAGAGCGATCGTTGCGCTGACCACGGTAAGGGTGCCGAAATTCGCGATGCCGCCGCCGGAAAGCGTGGCCACGTTCCCGGCCAGGGTGCTGTCGGTCACCGTGAGCGTGCCGCCGTTGTAGATGGCGCCGCCCGTGCTGCCCGAGTTGCCGGAGAGGGTGGAATCGATGACTGCCGCGGTCGCGCCGAACTCGTTCGAGAGACCGCCGCCGTCGAGGGCCCCGCTCCCGGTGATCGCGACGCCCGTGAGCGTCAAGTTTCCGAAGTTGTCGATGCCGCCGCCGGAGCCGGACTGTCCGATCACCGTGCTCTCTGCCTCGCCTCCGGTGATCGCGACTCCCGAGATCGTGGCCGTGGTGCCGGAGGCGATCTGGAACACTTGTGAGGCGTTGTTGCCGGAGACCGAGACCAGATTCGCGCCCGGTCCCATGATGGCAATCGGCGTGGTGGAGTTCGACAGGGACGAGCGCACCGTTCGTCAAAATGATCGGCTGCGTGGTCGCCAGGACGATGGTGTTGGCCGCCGCCGTCTTGATGTTGGCCGGGTTCGCGTTGGAGTTGGCATCGGCCCATTCGACCGCGGCCCGGAGCGTGCCGACGCTCGAGTCATCAGCAGACGAGGAAACCTGGTAGGACGAGCTCGCCTCGTAAGCGCCGATGTCGACCGTCGTTCCGGCGTTCAAGCCGGCAGGTCCTCGCAGCGCCCCGCGCTGGTCGGTCGCCGGGGCGGTGATCGTGCCGGTGGGGATCGTGAAGCTCAAAGCCCCCGCGTCGATCGCCGGGCTACCTGCCAGGAGCGCGATGGTTTCGGTCGGGCCACCGTTGTTCGCAAGCGTCCCGAGTAAGGGCTTGGTGACTCCCACCACGTTTCCATTGACGGCGTTGGTGATTCCGGTCGTCTTGCCGCCGATCAGGTTGTTGGAGCTGGCCGCGGCGAGGAGGCCCGAGACGTCGCTGGTGGTCGCGGTTGAACCGGTCCCGGTGGTGTTGTCGGCGACGAGCGTGTTGTAGAGCGTGGTCGTGCCGGAGGACGCATCGATGCCGCCGCCGGCGCCGCCGGCGGCGACGGCGTTGTAGGCGACTGTCGTGCTGTAGGCATTCAACGTCCCGACCTGATTGATTCCGCCGCCGTTTGAACCTGCGTAATTGTTGGCGATCGTGCTGTTCAGCAGGGTGAGGGTTCCGAGCAGATCGTTGGCAATGCCTCCTCCCTGGAAGGCGGTCGAGTTCGAGATCGTGCTGCCGGTGATCGTGGCGATTGAATTGTTCTAGATGCTGCCGCCCTGGATGGCATCGTTGCTATTGAAGGTACTGACGTTCACGGTAAGGTTGCCACCAACGTTGTTGTCGATCGCGCCACCCTCGAAGGCCACGCCGCCGGTGAACGTGCTGTAATTCACCGTCAATTGGCCGGAATTGTTGATCGCTCCGCCGAGCCCGTAGGTCGCGGTATCGCCGGAGAAGGTGGTGTTCGAGACGGTGAGCGTGCCGCCTTGATTGTAGATGCCGCCGCCATAGTAGACGACGCCGTCATTGGAGAACACGGAGTTTGTGACGGAGAGCGCGCCCTGATTGAGGATGCCGCCGCCGTTCTGACCGCCGCCGCCGGAGATCGTCAATCCGCTGAACGACGCCGTGACACCCGGCTGCACCGAGAACAGGCCGATACCGCCGTCGCCGGAGATCGTGACGAGCGAGGTCGCCCGGGCCGACGACTTCGACCGGAGCGTTCGTGTTGGTGAAGTTGAGCGTGCCCAGGGCGTCGGCGATGTTGATCGTCTCGGGTGTGTTGAAGACCGTCGGATCGAAGAGAATGATGTTGGCGCCGGAGCCGGCGGTGACGGGGTTGCTGTCGGCCCACGAGACTGCCGACCGGAGCGTTCCCGCCAGCAGCGAGTCGCCGGTGCTGGTCACCAGATAAGAGCTGCTGATCTCGAAGGCGCCTGCGTCGATCGTGGCACCGGAGTTGACCTGGTTGGGATTGCGAAGCGCCCGCGCTGGTCGGTCGTGGGAACGGTGTAACCCGTGATCGAGGCGGCGCCGTCGTTGATGGCCGGGCTGCCGGTCAGAAGAGCGATCGTCTGCGGTCGGCCCGCCGTTGTCGGCAAGGCCCGGGGCCAGGAGGGCGGGGGACCCGAGCTCGTTGCGGCTTGAGCTGCTCGTCAGGCTGCCGTCGGAGGAGGTGTCGTCGATCACGTTGTATGAGCTGCTCGGGGACACGGTGCCGTCAATGTCGTTGGGCGTCGCGCCGCCCGCGGTATTCAGTGCCAGGATCGAGTTGAACAGCGTCGCCGTGCCCGGAGACCTGGTCGAGACCGCCGCCGCTGCCGGCAGATGAGTCGCGTTGTTGTAGGCGACGGTGTCGTTCACGAGCGTGAGCGTGCCGTCGTTCGTCGATGCCGCCGCCGGCCGGCGCGCTGTTCAGGGCGATCGTGGTGTTGGTGAGCGTGGCCGTCCCGAAGTTGGCGATGGCGCCTCCGGTCGTGGTGGCCGTGTTCGACGACAGCGTGGAGTCGAGGACGGAGAGTGTGCCGGTTGCTTCGTTGGCGATGGCTCCGCCGGTTCCCGCCGTGTTGCCCTCGAACGTGTCGTTGCTCAGGGACAGGGTTCCGAAGTTATCGACGGCGCCGCCGCGGCTGGCGGTACCTCCGGCGATCGTGAGCGCCGGTGATCGAGGCGGTGACGCCGGCGGCGACGGTCAGCAGCCGAGGAGTTGCCGCCGCTGATGGTGAGCGAGCCCGTGATCGGGCCGACAATCGCCGCGGCGACGGTCGTGTCGGTGAACTGGAGCGGTGCTGCCCGTCAAATCGATCGTTTGTGGTGTGGAGAAGAGGCCGGTCTGGTCGAAGACGATCGTGTTGGGAGCAGGGTTGGCGATGTTGGCGGGGTTGACGTTGGTATTGACGTTGGCCCAGGCGACGGCCGTCGCGAGCGTACCGATGTCGGACGTGTCGGCCGTGCTTGTAACCAGGTACGACGAGCTGGCTTCGTAGGCCCCGATGTCCACCGTTGATCCGGCGTTGAGCCCGGCGGGACCGCGCAGCGCCCCGCGCTGGTCGGTGTTCGGCACGTTCACGCCGACGATCGTGGCGGAGCCTGCGTCGATGGCGGGGCTGCCCAGCTACGAGTGCGAGCGTCTGGGTGATGCCGCCGCTGGTCGCGAGTGCGGGAGCGAGCCCGGGGTTGGCGATGCCGACCACGTTGCTGGTGATGCCGCCGGAGGAAAGGCCGCCGGAGCCACCGGTTCCAATCAGGTTGAACTGGCTGTTCGGGAACGAGGTTGCCGCCGCCGGCCACGGAGATGTCGCTTGCGGGAGCAGGCGAGCCGGGGCCGGCTGTGTTCTGGGCCACGATCGTGTTGTACAGCCCGGCCGTACCGCCGGTGGACAGGTAGAGCCCGGCGCCGAAGCCTGCGGTACTGGAAATGGAGTTGTAGACGACCGTCGCATTGACCAGCGTGATCGGCCCCGCGCTCGAGATGCCGCCGCCATCAGGTGGCCGAGTTAAAGGCAATCGTGGTGTTGGTGAGCGTGACCGGATCGGTCGATTGCTGGGCGATGGCGCCGCCGGTGAGACCCGTGTTGCTCACCAGCGACGAGTTCGTGATCGTGGCGGTGCCGTCGTTATAGAACCCGCCGCCAAGATCGCGAGTGCCGCATTCGACGTGAGCGTGCTTTCGCTGATCGAGAGCGTCGAGCCGTTCAGGTTGGCGATGGCCGCACCGTCCAAGGCGGTGTTGGTCACGAACGTATCGTCTGAGAGCACCAGAGTGTTCGCAGTTCAGAATCGCGCCGCCGTAGGTCTTGGCCGCGTTTTGCGAGAAGGTCGAATTCGTGACGGTCAGGTTGCCCGTCTGCTCGTTGGCGACGCCGCCGCCGAATGCGCGCATTGTTGCCGGTCACTGCGAGATTCGAGAGGCTGAGCGATCCCGAGTTGTCGATGGCGCCGCCGTCATTGGCATCCAGGCCCCCGGTGATCGTGAGCCCGGTGATGGACGCCTTCACTCCCGACGCGACCGAGAAGACGCCGCTGGCGTTGTTGCCGCTGATCGTGAGCATGCCGGGGCCCGGGCCCTCGATCGATTTGGCGACGGTGGTGCCGCCGTTATTGGCCAGAGCAAGCGTGCCGCCGATCAAGTCGATCGTGCCCGTGGTGTCGAAGACCAACGTATTCGGGGCGGACTTGATGAGGTTCGCCGGGTTGACGTTGATGCTCACGTCGGCCCAGCCGACGCCGGTCCTGAGTGTGCCGGAGTTGAGAGTATCCTCGGTCGTGGAAACGACGTACGACGAGCTGGCCTCGTAGGCACCGATATCGACGTTTGCTCCGGCGTTCAAGCCCGCGGGCCCGCGCAGCGCGCCGCGCTGGTCGACTGTCGGGATAGTCACGCCACTGAGCGAGTTGATGCCGGCATCAATCGCGGGGCTTCCCGCCAGCAGGGCGATGGTCGCGGTCGGCCCTCCGTTGCTGGCAAGTGCCGTGGCGATGTCCGGAGCCACGCCGACCAGGTTGTCGCCCGAGTCGCTGGTCAGGCCGCCTGCGAAGGCCGCGCTGGTCACCAGGTCGTTCGAGCTGGCGGCCGCCAGCGTGCCCGTGATGTCATTCGGCGTGGCAGAGCCTGCGGTGTTGTTCGCGACCAGCGTGTTGTAAAGGGTCGCCGTTCCGCCGGCGACATCCAGCCCACCGCCGGCCAGGGTCGCTTGATTGTAGGCGATCGTGGTGTTCACGAACGTGAGCGTGCCCTTGCTGTAGAGAGCACCGCCGAAGCCCGCGGAGTTGGTTGCGAACGTCGCGTTGGACGCGGTGAGCCCGCCCGCGACGTCGACGGCACCGCCGCTGCCGGCCGAGTTTCCGGAGAAGGTGGCGCCGTCCAGCGACGTATTGGTCGCGGTGAAGATGGCACCGCCCGAGGTCGCGGTGTTCGTGCTGAAGGTGCTGTCGACGATATCGAGCGGGTCGGCCGCGAAGGTGTAGTAGACGGCCCCGCCGGAATTGGCTGCGGTGTTTCCCGTGAACGTGCTGTCAGAGATGGAGAGCACGCCCGCGGACGAGATTGCGCCGCCGGAGGAGGAGCTGCCGGTCGTGGAGTTGGCAGTGAACGTGGACCCGAGGATCGTGAGGATGCCGGCCGACGTGTTGCCGATCGCTCCCGCGGAGCTGGTCGATGAATTGTCGGAGAGTGCACTACCCTGCACGGTAAGCGTGCCCACGTTCTCGATGGCGCCGCCGCTGGTGCCCGAATTTGTGGTCAGATTGGAATTGGCGATCGTTGCCGTGCCCATGTTGTAGATGGCACCGCCCTGCGGGGCCGTGTCGCCGGAGAACGTCGAGTTGTTCACGGTCAAGGTTGCCGGCGCCTCGTTCACGATGCCGCCGCCGGAGCTGGTCGCCGCACTGGCCTGTGAGGGCCACGCCGCTCACGTCCAGCGTGCCGAAATTGTCGACGACACCGCCCGAGCCTGCACTGCCGCCGGTCAGTGTCATTCCGCTGAGCGTGAGGTTAGATCCGGCGCTCACCTTGATGAGCTGCTGAACACCGCCGCCGGAGAGCGTCAAGTTGGCGATGCCGGTGCCGTTGATGGCTTCGGAGGTTGTCGTGCCGGAGAAGACGAGCGGTCCCGCCCGTCAGTTTGATGGTCTGCGGCGATGAGAAGAGGTTGGCGCTGTCGAACGTGACGGTGTTCGGCGCGGGGCTCGCGATGTTTTCGGGGTTGTCGTTGAAGCTCAAGTTGGCCCATTCGACGGCCGAGATGATGCTGCCGTAGCCGACGGCGTCAACCGTCGTCGTCACGAGGTAGGACGAGCTGGCCTCGTAGGCGCCGATGTCGACGTTGGGTCCGGCGTTCAAGCCGAGGGGCCCGCGTCGGCTCCGCGCTCGTCGTACGTGGGCACGGTGACGTTGGTGATGTTGTTGCTGCCCGCGTCGATGGCGGGGCTTCCCGTCAGCAAGGCGATCGTCTCAATTCCGGCCCGCCGTTATTGGCAAGTGCGCCCAGGTGCGGGTTGACGACGCCGACGATGTTGCCGTTCTGGCCACCGGTCAGGACTCCGTTGGCACCGGTGCCGATCAGGTTGTAGGAGCTGGTCTGCAAGAGGATGCCGGCCGCGAGCGGGTAGATGTCGTCGGCCGTGGAGGTCCCCCTGACGTTGGAAGCGACAATCGTGTCGTAGATCGCGACGGCGCCGGCGGCTATGTCCAGGCCGCCACCGTGGCCGCCCGCCGAGGCGACGTTCTGGGCGATGGTGGCGTTGACCGCCGTGAGCGTGCCGCCTGCGCTGTAGATGCCGCCGCCCGATGGCCCGCTGTTCTCGGCGATCGTGTCGTTGGTGAAACTGAGCTGGCCGGCGTTGTAGATGCCGCCGCCGGAGCCCGAGTCGTGGCCTTGTTCAGGTCGAGCGTGACGTCACTGACGACGCCGGTCGCGTGGACGCTGTTGTAGATGCCGCCGCCCGAGCCGCCGGTGCTGGTATTACTCGCCAGCGTGGCGATCGTGATCGTCATGGTGCCGGCGTTAAAAATGCCGCCGCCGGTGCCCGCTGCCGTGTTGTGGGAGACGGTGTCGGTGTTGAGCGAGAGCGTGCCGAGCTGATTATCGATGCCGCCGCCCGAGGCCCCCGCAGTGTTGCCCGTGACCGAGCTGCCGATGATGTTCAAGGCACCTCGTTTGACAAAGATTCCGCCGCCACCACCACCCGCCGAATTACCGGAAAGGGTGCCGCTGGTGAAGCCCACCGAGCCGCTCGTGTCATAGACACCGCCGCCGGTCTTGGACGCGGAGTTATTCGTGATCGTGACGTCGTCGATCGAGAGGTTGCCGTCGTTCCAGATGCCTCCGCCGGAACCGGCGATGTTGCCGGTCACCGCGGTTGCATTGTTCAGGGTCAGCGTGCCCACGATTTAGATTCCGCCGCCTTTGGCCAGCGGCGGTGTTGTCGGAGATTGTGGCGGCGGAGATGTCGACCGCACCAGTGGCGTTGATGGCCCCGCCATCGAACGGCGGAGTTTTCGGAGAAGTTTCCGCCGTTGATCGTGAAGGTGCCGGTTGCGGCGATTGCGCCACCGTTGCCTGCGAGGGTCGAAGTGCCGGCCGTGTTGCCGGTGAACGTGCTGTCCGTTACCGTGAACGGACCCTTGGTGCTGTCGATCGCGCCGCCGACGATGCGCCATGTTGCCGCCGTGCCGCTGAACGTGCTGCCGGTGACGCTGCCTTTGCCCTGATTGTTGTAAATGGCGCCGCCAAAGCCGGTGCCGGTGGTTGCCGTGTTGTTGCTGAAGGAGGCTGTTGATAACCGTGAGGGTGCCCTGCGATTCGATGGCACCGCCTTCCTGGGCCGTGTTCGAGTCGAAGCGCGAGTCGCGACAATGGAAGTCGATGCTGTCGGAATTCGTGACGGTCTCAAGCGTGACGGAAAGCGATGCCGCCCTTCGCGGCGTAGACGGCGCCGCCGTCCTGGGCGGTGTTCATCGGAGAAATCGGTGCCGGCGATCGTTCCCTTGCCGGAAGAGTCGATGGCACCGCCCAGGAGGCCGGCGGTGTTCTCGGAGAAGGTGCCGCCGGTGATGGTGAAGTTGCCGTCGCTTGAGACGCCGCCGCCATCGGCGGTCGCGGTGTTGCCGGTCACTTCGGTATCCTGGAGCATCGAGGGTGCCGGTGATTGCGATGCCGCCGCCGTTTGTTGCCGAGTTGCCGCTGACGAAGCTGGACTCGAGCGTCAAGCGCGCCCTTGACGTCGATGCCGCCGCCGTTGTCGGCGGTGTTGTTGGTGATCATGGCGCCATCGAGCGTCAGCGCCTGCGCGGCGTCATAGAGGCCGCCGCCTGCACCTGTGCCGGTTGGGCCTACCGTCGCCGGATTTGTTACCGCGGGCGCCGACGCCGACCGACGCCGCCCGGCGCCTCCCGGTACCTCCGGCTCGGCATCGCTCTGATTGAGTGCGGTGTTATTGAATGGACGGTGCCATTCAGTATGTACATGCCGCCGCCGAAGCCGGGGCCGCCCTTACCGCCATCGCCGCCGGCTCCGCCCCTGCCGGTGAATGTCGAGCCGGCCGTGGTGATCTTCGACGCCGCCGAACCCGCCTGTGCCCACCCACACCGCCCACGCCGCCGGAACCTGTGGTTCTGGCCGAGAGGTCTGGTGGAATTGAGGGTCACGACGCCCGCGTAAAAAGGTAAATGCCGCCGCCGGCTCCCACGCCGCCGGGGCCGCCGAGCGCCGCCCTGGCCGCCTGGAAAGACGAAAGTGCCGCCCGTGGCCGCCGATACCGCCGGCACCGCCGGTGCCGCCGACGGCTTGATTCCCGGTGATCGTGCCGCTGGTGATTTCCACCTGGCCGCCGTCAACGAACAGGCCGCCACCCTGTCCGGAGCCGCCCTGGCCGCCCGTTCCGCCCTTACCGCCGGGCTCCTGGCGCGGGAAATAGAAGCTGCCGAACGGCGTCAGCGTGCCGCCCAGGCCGCCCGAGCCGCCAATACCGCCGAATCCGCCGATGGCTGTGTTTCCAGTGATCAAGTCGTTGGTAAGAGTCAGCGATCCCGCAGCCAGGTAGATTGCGCCGCCCTGGCCGATGCCCCCCTGCACCGCCAGGCCCGCCCGGCCCGCCGGTGACCGAAGCACCCACAAAGCCCGTGCTGCCGGTCGCGCCCTGGGCCTCGTTGCTTTCCATCGAGACCTTGGACATCGAGACCATGCCGCCATCCATCAGCACGCCGCCGCCGACTCCTGACCCGGTGGCCAGCAGCAGTCCGCCGGCATCCTTGGCCGTTCCGCCGCTGATCGTGAGGTTATTGAAGAACACGCTCAGGTTGTTGAAGCCGCCCGCGATCATGCCCAGGATTTCAAAATCTCGATTCTGACCGCCGGCGTTGAAGACCGACTTCCCCTCGCCCATGCCCGTGACGTTGATCGTCTTGTTCCCCAGTTGCGAGGTGTTCTGGAGAACGATCTGGCCCCCACTCACGTCGTAGTTGGCGTCATAGACCAGGAGCAGATTATTGATGGAATCGGAATTGGCACCAGCGGCGGTGAAGTCGCTGCGCACGCTCACACCGACCGGCAGCGGGTAGAAAACGCCGGTCCCGGTGGGGGCTGCCGGCGTGACCGTCACCGGGTCGGTGGTGAGGTTCATGAATGGGTTCTTGCCGGCGAGGACGCTGATCTGGAAAACGTAGGGCGTCGAGGAGACGATGTTGAGCGTCAAGCCGTCGATGACGCCCATGCCGCCCGACATCTGAACCGTCTCGGGGGTGAAGGTCGCACCGGCGGGGCCTGAGACCATCGAGATCGTGGCCGACCCACCGAAGCCGTATGCAAGATTGCCCTTGGCGTCCAGGGCCTCGACGACGGTGCCGAAGACGCCGCCGGCCTGCACGCTCGACGGGGGCTGGTACTCGATGGTCGCGGAGGTGGCCGCACCGTAGTCGGCCAGGTCAGGGATCAGCTTGTTGGCGATCGGAGAACCGCGGCCGGTTACCAGGTCGTAGCCGGTGCCGGCATTGTAAAAGTTGTAGCCGATCGTCTCGTCGTGGAAGTCGCTCGCGGGCAGGGAGTAGAGCGCGGGGAGGGTCTGGGTGGGCCCGCTCAGCGGCTCCAACCCCGCCTTGCACGCGACCCTGGTCGACGATGGCGATGATGCCCGCCCAGGTCGGCGAGGAGAGACTCGTGCCGCCGACCACTCCGAACGGGCTGCCCGATCCGAAATCGTCGGGATCGTAGACCGACACACCCGTGTTGGGGTCAGCATCGGAGGAAACGTCGGGTGTCGTGCGGAACCCACCGCTGGGGTAGCCATCCGCCGCCTGAAACGCCGGTTGGGGGTAGAAGTTGCTGATACCGCCGCCGCCGGCCTCCGACGGTGCGTACGAATCGCTGCCGTAACTCCAGCCGGTCTCGCTCAGCCACTGGTTCGTCTTGGTCAGATTCAGGGTCGTTCCGCCGACGCCAACGACCAAGGGGGAAAGCGACGGATAGTTTGGCGACGTCACCGGGGTCGGCACCGTGATCGCCCGTTGACGCCAGGAAAGTGACGTAGGGGTTCGCGGCCAGGGCGGGCTGGAAATACGTTTGATCGATGAACTGCTCGAGTGAGCCGGCACCCGCATATTCCAGGTCACCGCCGAAGCTCATCGACACGACCGATGCGCCGAGCTTGGTCACGGCGGTCTCGGCCGCCGTGAAAAGCCCCATATTCGAAGTCGCTCGAGGCTTCGACGATCTCGAGATTCGCCAGCGGAGCGATCGAGTGCGCCCATTCGATATCGAGGGCGATTTCTGTGCCCCAGCCGCTCACTGGCGCCGGCAGGGTCGTGCCGCCGGTCTGGTTGTACATCTCCGAATGACGGCGGATCGGGTAGGCCGAACGTCTGGTCGAAAACCTGCAGGTTACTGCCCGTGAAACTTGGCCCCGGTGGGCTGGAAGCCCGTGTTGTTGCCGGCGTCGATAACCGCGATGGTCTGCCCGGCCCCCGTTCCGAGAACGCCGCCAGGGAACTGAACCTGGTTGATACCGTAAGCCGTCTGGAGCTGGATCGGCGAGTAACCTTGATCGGGGTTGGCCCCGTGTCGGGAACGAGCTCGACCGTCGGGGCGAGGGCACCATTTTCTGACGGCACCCGGCTCCCAGACGATGTTCTGCAGCGTGTGCGCCACCCCAGCCGGCCACAACGGCGAGGGGGGCTGCGGCCCTTCACCCGTGGTCGACACCGGCCCGGGAATGGGGTTCGGCACCGGAGCCACTTGCTGTGACAGAACCAACCTGTCTTCGAGGGCCTCCAAAAGCGGGTGCGAAGACGATCGCGACTTCCGGAGTCGATTGGAGCGAGTTGATCGCTTGCGAGCGGACATAGGTCGTTCTTCCTCGGTGCGGGGACCAGAAGCGCGGCCAAGGATCACACAGTGACCCGAGCTGCTCTGTCGAGTCGACGACGTCAATAAATACGGGAAATCCTACTTACGACACGCATCCGTTACGAATTCAATCGCCCTGCAACGCGGCCTGGACAATTCCAGCGAAACCGAACCTTCACGAACAAATGAGACCGTCCGCAGAAGAGGAGTAACACCACCAAACTGCGTAAAATGTGCGACTTACGCAGTCTGCCTTGCAGTTTGATCAAAATCAAGCCGATCGCGTGTGGAGTCCTTCACAAAAAAGCGTCTTGGCCGGATCAACCATCATGAGCGTCGATCCGTGCGGGACTTACGACGGTTGGCCATGCCTCAACTGCAAGGCCTACCACCTCAAACGACTGCATGGTACTGTTTGTGCGTGCTTGTTAGCATTGCCTCGTCAACGGCACAATCTTGCTCCGATTGGTTTCGAACGCTCGATTCCCGAGCGGACGCATGGGCCACCTTCGACTCCATCGAACTTGTGTGCAATCATCATGCAATGATCGCTCGCATCGTGTCAAGTGAGTGCTGCCGGAAGAGTGAATTTTCTTGAAGAGGGACGATCGGTCACGATTGGTTGCCATCGAGTGATGCGGGCGGATCCGAACATCAGCGCGACTCAACTAGAGTGTCTTGATGACCCGAGAGGGTTCGCCGATGCACAAGACGAGCGCACCTTCCTTGCGAGCGGACGAACGGCCAGCGTGTGAGGTCCGCGCACGACCGCCGCGGCGATGAGCCTGTTGCTGACCGGGGCTTCTGGGGGATATTCCGAGCGATTTTCGCCTTTCGCTCCGCGAAAGTGCGTCTTTTCCGGTCCTGACTCGGGGCTCGGGAGGAAATTCCGCACAGGCTTCGTCCCGAAGCGGGCAAGGTGTAACCCAATTCTCGAATTCCGGAGTCATGTGAGGATACCAGGTCATTCGCCGGAATTCGACACCCTGGCTCCGTGTACTCGAGCGGTTCAAGTCGTTCTCGGCGTGAGAACTTGCGCTCGATGACGCGGCCTTTCCGACGCGTTCTGCGGCGTATGGACCCGGATTGGCGAAGAATCGGCGTCGATCGTCTTCGCTGGCGCAGAGGAACAACCGCCCTGCATAGAGAACGCCCCAGCGAGGGTCGCCGGGCGTGGCTCAATCCCTGTTCGAGCTGGGTGACGGGGCACGTGCCGCCGTTCCAGGGCACGTAGCGATCACGATTCTGACGGAATCGCTCGCTCGCCGCCTGGCTCGAGAAGTAATAACGTCCGGCCTTCGTGCACGATCGAGTGCTCGCTCTGGCCCTTTGAGAGCTTTCGCTCATCGACCAGGCTCACCGGGCAGTATCCCTTGACGGCGAGCGTGGCTGCCGCTACGGGCTCGACCTCTCTTGTCTACGCCGGGGCGATGCTTGATCGCTCGCCACGGCCCGCGGCCGGCGCTGCTGCAGCGGGTTTGGGCGATGAAACGCGTGCCTGGCAATCGCGGAGCAGCCCGTCGAGCTCTTCGCGGACCCAGATAGCCTTGATGAAAGGCGACGATGTCGCGGTTAGGCGCAACGACGACCGTGGCCGGAATCGCGGTGAGATTGAAGGCCGCCACGAGCTGTTCGTTCAGATCAGACCGCAGCTTGAGCGCGCACGTACGATCGCTGCGAGTGCTCGACGATCGCGGGATGGGGAAACGAGTCGCGTTCCATCCGGGTGCAGTTCGGGCACCAGGGGCCGGTGAACTGGATCCAGAGCAGCCGATTGGCGGCGCGGGCGTCCTCCATCGCGCGCGGCATAGTCGTCCCGCCAATCGATTGACGCCGGTTCGTCGCCGCGGGCGAATGGATGCGGGACCATCAGGCAGATCGCCCCGAGTGCAAGTGCAAGCGCAGCGAGAACGAGGCCCGAAAGGGCCGGTGGACGTGCGGGTTCATCGAGCATCTCCGTCAGCGACGAGTGTTCAGAAGCTGTCGTGAGTGAAGGCTCGCGGCGCTATGCCGCGCACTCCTTCCCTGGAGATGCCACCCGAGTTCACCGAGCGGGCCAGACCGTTGGCAGTCGAACGGAAGTCGGTTTTTTCTCGACAGTCAGATCGGCCGGCCGGCGGCGCTCGCACTTGAACCGGGAGCCGGGCTTCGTGGAGTCGTGGCCGGCAGAATCGCGCGAACCGGTAGATTCAGTGCGATCGGCGCGGGTGGCGGAGGGCGAGGGGAGGCTTGAGGATCTCGGTCAAGATCGCGATCTCGCGGAGCTTTTCCGGCGAGCCGAGCATGGCGCGGGCCGATTGCGCGTCGAGGGCCGCGGCCACGTTGCGGAACGTCCGCGGCTCGAGCGGAGCGCTCGAGTGCCCAGCGGAGTGAGCGTGGAGCTGAGCGAGGACAGTGGGATTTCGAGGGGAGTGATTTCGAGCGGGCGGTTGGCGGCCTGCGCCATGCTGAGGTTGATCTGGCTGCTCAGTCGCCGGCCCTTGTCCGGCCTCGGCCGGTCTTGGCCGGCGGTCGGGCCGGAAGTCGAGCGGCCGCGGGCGCCGCGCTTCGATCGAGACTGCGCGAGCCACGCGCAGGCTGTCGGCGGCCGGCGCGAGCGTGCGCTCCATCGCCGGGCAGCCGATCGCGCTGGCGCGGATGTCGGATTCGGCAGGCGGCTCGCCGGCAGGGCGCGGTCCCTCGCCGGGCCGGGGACGAAGCGGCCTGGGCGGCAGGGGCTGCGTCTCGCGGCTGAGCAGGGAAGTCAGTGCCCAGAGGAGCAGGATTCCGAGAGAGATCAGGATCTGGATCATGGTGTCGCTTTCGAGTCGCGGGGAGCGGCGTCGACTTGCAGGCGGTGACATTCGGTTACGGTACGCGTTTCGCGGCGGGCGTTGCCGGTGCCGGCGATCGAGTTTCGCATCTCGGTGTCGGCCTGGACGTTGCGAAGGTTGTAGTAGTCGACGATGCCGAGATGTCCCTTGCGGAAGGCCTCGGCGATCGCCATCGGGATCTCGGCCTCGGCCTCGACGACCTTGGCGCGGTTTTCCTGGACGGCGGCTTGCATTTCCTGTTCTCTGGCCACGGCGAAGGCGCGGCGCTCCTCGGCCTTGGCGCGGGCGACGCGGGTGTCGGCTTCGGCCTGGAGGGCTTGAAGGTTGGCGCCGATATTGTCGCCGACGTCGATATCGGCGATGTCGATCGAGAGGATCTCGTACGCCGTTCCGGCGTCGAGGCCTTTCTCGAGCACGCGCTTGGAGATCGATTCGGGCCGCTCGAGCACCTGGAGGTGGGTTTCGGCCGAGCCGATGGCGTTGACGATGCCTTCGCCGACGCGGGCGATGATGGTCTCGTCGGTGGCACCGCCGACCAGGCGGTCGAGGTTGGTGCGCACGGTGACCTTGGCTTTGACCTTGAGCTGGATGCCGTTCTTGGCGACGCCGTCGATGGTCTGGCGGCCGGATGCGGGGTCAGGGCAGGGGATGACCTTGGGGTTGACGCTGGTCTGCACGGCCTCGAGCACGTTGCGGCCGGCCAGGTCGATGGCGGCGGCCCGCTTGTACGAGAGCGGAATATCCGCGCGGTTGGCGGCGATCAGGGCGCGGACGACGTTGGGGACGTTGCCTCCGGCCAGGTAGTGGGCCTCGAGGCGCGCGGGTGGTCATGCCGTCCTTCTCGGAGAGGCCCGCCTGGTAGGCCATGATCTTGGAGCGGACCATGATGTTGGGATTGACCTTGCGGAACGACATCCCGACCAGCTCCCAGATCGTGACGTTGGCCTGGGTCATCTTGGCCTGGATCCAGAGCTTGAAGTACTTGGCGAGGAAGATGCTGACGATCAGCGCAAAGCCGCCGATGGCGATGATCAGCAGCCAGATGTAGGTTTGCCAGGGGTTGGCGGGCAACTTGCGCGAAGAGCACGGTGGTCATGGTGGTTCCTTTGAAGGTGTGATCAGCTACCGATTTTCTTGACGACGACCCGCGGCCCCTGGACGTCGACGACTTCGATCAAGCTGTCGGGATCGACGAAGCGGTCGCCGGCGGTGACATCCAGGAGCAAGCTGCCGAAGCGTGCCTTGCCGGTGGGCCGGAGAGGGGTGGTCGTGCGCCCGGTCTCTCCGATCAAGAAGGCCAGCGATTCGTAGCCATCGGCGGAATGTTTGCTCTCTGCTCCGTCCTCGTATTCGACAGTCGTCCACGGCTCGGGCTTCAGGATGAGGCGGTTGAACAGCGGGAGCGAGGGGAAGTAGCGCGCCAGCCCGACGGCGCAGCAGCCGACGGCGATCAGCACGCCGGTCAATTGCAGCAGGGTATGGCCGAGCTCCTGGTATTCGTAATCCTGCGTGGGCCAGATGAACGTATGGCTGGCCAGGACGATGCTGCAGAGCATGAGCAGGATTCCGCTCATTCCGAAGACGCCGAAGCCCGGAAACACGAAGATCTCAAGCGCGATGCAGACCAGGCCGATCAGGAAGAGGATGATCTCGAGCTGGTCTGCCGTTCCGCTCAAGTAGTGGCTGCCGAAGAAGAGCAGGAACGCGACGGCCGAGATGATCGCCGGCAGGCCGATGCCGGGCAGCTTGAGCTCGACCACGAGCATGACGGCGCCGATGAAGAGCAGCATCCAGCTCACGTAGGGATTGGTCAAGACCGTGACCAGCCAGTCGACCCAGCCTGCCCCTTCGACTCGCATGGTGCGGGGCACGGCGTAGAGGTCTTTGAGCTCGTCGCTGCTGGCGACGACGTGCCCCAACCCGAAGGAGGCCGCTTCATCGGCGCCCAGGGTGAGAACGGCACCCGGTGATTTGCGGGTATCGAGAATGCGATACCGGTCGCGGGCCGCCAGCGGCCTCGGCGCGGAGGATCAGCCGGCTGGCGCCGGTCTGGGCGTCGCTGGCCTCGACAATTTCGGCATCGGGGTCGATCATGGCCACGGCGACGGCCTGGGGGTGACCTTTGGCCTGGGCCCAGAGAGCGGCCTTCTTGGCCAGTCCGGCGCGGGCGTTCAGGCTCAGGTCGTGCAGCATGCCGTTACGGCCGCTGACGGTCTGGCGGACGTCGCCCATGCTCGAGCCCTTCTTGAAGACGATGTCGCGGCAGGCCAGGGGCACGAGCGCGGCGACGCCCAGCGCCCGCTCGTTGATATAGGCGACGGTCTTCATGTCCTTGATCTCGGCGAGGATGTCGGCCATGCGGTCACTGGCCGCCTCGGTTCCTCCCGGGCTGTCGATCTCGAGGATGAACAGGTTCTTTTTCTGCTGGCGAGCGTCTTCGATTTTTCGCGACAGGAACGAGACGGACACGCTGTCGAGCAGGCCTTCGAGCTTGATCCATTCGGGCCGGACGCTCTGGCCCAGCGTCGGGTCGTCGACGGAGGACCGGCCGCCCAGCTTGTAGGCAGCTGGCCAGCTCGGCCGGGCTCTCGGCGGTCAGCTTGCAAAAGCCTTCCGCTCGCGCCCGCTCCGCCGTCAAGATGCCGCGGGCACCGGCGTCCCACGCCGGCTTGCTCCTCGGTGACTTGATGGGTACTGCAAGAATTCCTGCATGTTCTCGGGCAAAACGTAGTGGACGGCGCGATCGGCGGTGTGCACCAACGTGCAGGTCGGCGTCGCGGTCGAGCATGCCCAGCAGCAGGTCAGGCTCGCGTGTTTTGCGGATCGCCAGGAACCGCACGGGATCGCGGTGTGCCGGGTCGAACGTGCGGTCCTCGGGTGTGATCGGGCCCAGCGACGCCGATGCCCCCATCACGATTTCGGTGCAGGCGACTGCGGGCAAGACGACGAAGCCCTTGAGCGGCTGCGGGATGTAAGCGACCGTGAGCCTGGCGCCGCCCAGCTCGCGCGAGATCAAGCTCGCCAGGTCATACGACGAGCCGAACTCGCTGCTGCCGGGGGCAGTGTCGCCGGGCAGGAATTCGAAGACCAGAATCGGTCGCGGCGCCTTGGCGGTCGCCGCAGCGCGATCGACGAGCTGCCGGGACGCGGCGCGCACCCTGGTGAGTGTCTCGTGAGTGATCGGCTCGACGATCTGGAAGAACTGGCCGGGATTATCGTCGGCGCCGGCCGCCTGCCGGCCAAATGCATTCGAACAGGCCGACGCCGCGACCACGGTCAGGCAGAGCCACACAGCGACGTGGCGCGGCACAAGATCTGGGCGGAACATGGCAGCCTGACTCCCTTCGAGAGTCGGACGCGCCTCTTTGGTCTCGTTTTCCGGCACAACGATACAAGCGGTGCAAGCAAAGCCGATTCGGATGAAGTCCCTACCTTAATAGAAGTCAATCACACTCGTCTGCCGTTCACAAGAGAGCGCGAACTGAGTCCATCAAGTCGCTCATGACCCTGATTATAGACGGGCCGTCGGAAGGGGTCAAACGTTGTGCGGACGCGCGACTGCGAGAGGCCAGATTCGCTACGCGCTGGATCTGGTTCTGGCCGGGGGCCGTGCGCACGGCGGCTTTGGGATCGCCCGGGCGGCGAGCACGCTTGGCGGCGCCTGAGGATGGTGCGTCTGCCAGGGGATTGACCTCGACGGTCCAGCCGGAGACCTTGGTGGGCTTGACCCCGATGAAGTACCTTTCGTTCACGCCCTTGTTGGCGTGGAAATTGGAGAGCAAGAAGTCTTGCCGCTTCGATTTGTCCGGCGAAATCAGCGTGATCTGCTTGGGCAGCAGGAACTTGCGCTCGAGCTTGACCCACGCCGTGCTGAACACGTCTTGATCTTCCTTGATCTTCGGCGTGACCACGATCAGGGAAAAGTTGGCGTCCTGGCCGCGCAAGACCATATCGTATCGCTGCTTGGCATCTCCTGCTCGCATCCGGAACAGGAACGGCAGCGGCCCTTCATCAAGCACCTTCTTGCGAGTGTTGCTGTCCAGGGTCCAGATGACGAGGTTCGTCACGTCGAAGCGATAGTCCCACACTTCCTTCCCGGTGCATAAAATGGTCTCGAACGGGTTCGAGTCAAGCTGGCCGTTCTTGGCCTTTTGAGGGACGAAGACGTTCTTGTTTTTCACTTTCGGGTCAGGCTGGACGAGAAGCTTGACCTTGCGGTAGTCGACGTACGCGAGATCGGGGTTCTTGAACGCAGCGTGGCCGGTGAACTGGACCTCATCACCCCACTGCATGTCGCGGTCGATCCGATAGATGTCGACCTCGAGGGTCTCGAGCTTCTTGCTCTGCCCTTCCCACTGGCGCAGAACCTCGTCCATCGCCTCGGGCGGAAACTGCTGAGCCTGCTGGATTAGCTTGGGAGTCGGCTGCGCCGGTCTGGCCTGCGCGGCCGGAGCCTGCCCGCGATCCTGGGCGGCCGCCACCTGGTAAACCATCGCCACGAGGGCAACCAGCGCAATACCGAAGAGTTTCTGACGTCGTGGCATGGGCAAGAAGCCCTCCATGCACCGGGCTCGAGCGCACCGGCTTTTAATTCGACTCATTCACAATCCGAGGTCGTTCCCACGACCTTCCGCAGACAGGGCGCCGGAAACCTACCACAGATGACGAAGAACGACCAGTGCAGCCGCCCCGACCACACTAGCCCGAAGCGCCAGCGAGGAAGCGCACACGCGTGAATCTTGCAAGGTCGAAGGTCCCGCCGAGCCGCCCACACCAACCCGAAGCGCCAGCGAGGAGGCAAGCGGAACCCACGCGTGCCCTTCAGCCGAGTGCGGTCGCTGCGCCGAAGTCCCGAGCGAGTCACCACGTCAGCCGATCGCATGAACCACGCCCCAGTTCGTTTTGTATATTTGACTCGCGTCCTTTCCCTGTAAGGATTAAGGAACAGGCCGCAAATAAGTTCCCGATTTCGGTATCAACCCTACCACGAAGGAACACCCTCGTTCCGACGCTTCCTTCATGACATATGTCTGACCGCCTTCAACCCACGGAAAAGTCGCGGTCAGACAGCATGTTTTCGGAGGTCGATCCGGACATATGTTGTCCTGCGGCACGACATATGTCCGGATCTCTGCGTCGGAACGGTCTTTGTGCCGCTCTGCGGCGCTCTTCACGTAAATCGACCGAAGTTGTTTCCGACCCGTTCCTGAGGGAACGAAATCGTCCGCCGCGCTTTTTCAGAACCCTCTCCAAAGACCCGACCCGATTCTGGTGAACAACGCCGCGATTCAGATTCTCATTTTTGGGCGAGTGGTACCACGAGGATGATAATTCGCCGGCTACCTCGTACCTGTTCTCCGATCTAGTGAATGCTGCTCGGCTTACAGATCGCACATTGCGCCGTGGATGCCCAGTTTCAGACCTCGAAATGTGGTACAAAATGGTACAAAGTGGTACTCCTGGAAAATTTTCCAGCATCCGTACACTAGTGTAAACGCTCACCATCTTCATCTTGTTCTTGATCAGAATCTTAATCCCAATCTTCATCTTGATCCCAATCTTCATCTGAATCGCATTGCCTCCCAAACGCGGATGGTGCCGTGCGCCGGCTCTCGCCTACTGCATACGGAACGGGCCCCTCGGCATCTCCTCATCGATAGTATGATCAGACTTTAAGGACTCGGTGCGCGGTCGACCTGGAAATTTCCAGAAAGATTCCGGGTTACAGCGAAGAGACCGATTCAAGAACAAAAATCATTCTGTATGCGCACGGCGCAGACGAAACGCCCGGCTTCGCAGCTTGACGGCGGCAACGCAACGCGGCGCCGGCAACATCGGCCAATTAAAGCGATGGAACTCCCACGCGGGCGATACGCGGACCCCGATTACCAGAAACGGCGAGACTGAGCGTGATCAGCTCGTCCTGCTCAAGCACACCGTCGATCGCCGAACCGCCGGTGAGCATCTCGCCGACTGCGGCCGAACCGGTTGACGTAGTTTCACCAGCCGCCTTGATTTAGGCGCCCGGATCGAGCGAGCTTCCGCCAGCAGCTTCCTGAAACGACTCAGCCGATTTGCAGAGCGCGGCAAGTTTGTTCGTAAGCGGCTTCCAGGTCGAGCGACACAATCAGTGTTTCCGTCAGCCAGATGTACAGCGGCGGCAACGATTCACCGACGACGAGCGGCAGGGCCCAGGTGTCCAATTTCGTTTTTCGCTCCGCCTGGCGCTTGCGACAGGTGGCCGCGTAGATCGGCGGCGGGTCGGGGGACATCGACGGGTCCCTTTGTCCCAGGAGGGTCAGCAACTCCGTGTACAGGTTGAACCGGCGTACGGTCACCAGATCGACCAGGGAGACGCACACGTCGTTCCGCAGCAAGTTTGCACATTTGGTAATGAACTGTTGGCGACTCTCCATACGGTCCTTGTTTGCCGGGCTAACGATCTCCACGGCCGCCACCAGCCGGCGGTCGCGCGTCTGATCAAAGATCAGCACTTCGTAAACATACTGATCCGGGAAATCGACGTCGACGCTGAGCGTAGGTGCCGGCGGCGCCAGGGTGGCCGTGGCCGCCCCGCCATTGGTCACCGAATTCGGATCAGAGTGCCCTTCCCTGTTGCCATCCTTGTCGAACGTGCATACGTCGATCTCGAAATACGTGCCCAGATGAACGCGCGGCTCGGCCACAAAGCCCTTTGGTAATCTGGGTGCGAGGTTGAGAACCATCATCATCGGCCAACCGCCATGGAATCCTTCCCACGAAGCCTGGTTCCAAACCGGCGGCCGGAAGTGGTCTCTGAGCGGCATGAGGATGCTCCTTCGGCGCATTTTATCGTGATGGGCCAGGTCCAGCGAGCCTACAGCGTCTCGCCGTGTCTGCCCAGGATGACGTTCGCCGCCTTCAAATCCCGATGGATCACGCCGCGGGAACGGGCGTAACCGACGGCGTTGCACACGTCCAGGAAGCGGCGGGGCAGCTTGCGCAGTTCCAGCGAGCGGCGGCCGGGGTGGTTCTTCAGCGTGTCGTCGCGATGGAAGTGCTCGATGTCGTCCTTGAGGCTCTCTCCCGTGACGAACCGCATGGCGTAACAGGGGCGTCCGGCGGCGGCGCTGCTGATGGCGCGCTGGCTTACGGTGATGTGGCCGGCAGGCATCCGTAAGGCCGCCCCTTCTATTTCAGACTTTGGATTGGGGAGGGATGGTGCACAGTTGTCGTCGCTCCCAAATCTGTTGAATTTCCTCGTTGCGCCGCAATGCTGCCAGTCGGCTCGGCCAAGGGAGCGGAGGCGCCGTCGCAGCGGCACGCCCGACCTCGAAGCCGGTCCGGGAGACATCCTGCTCATAAGCCCAGGCAATGTGGGAGATGTCGGCGTACTCCACGCCAATCTTATGGAGGGCCGTGGTCGCGGGCCCCGTGAATGGCGCTGTCGTGGCCTCGTGGAGGAAGATCTCCAGGAATCGGTTTTCGAGCGGGGTGAGTAGCCGCATGTTACGCACCCTCAGACCTGTACCACTCGACGTGCCAATCTGCTACCAATTCCTGACAGTTGGGACATCGTTCGTTCGGGGGCATCGCCGCTCGCCTTCGCCCGTCGTGTTCGCTAACTCTTCATTTTACCTGACGGGTCGAGATCGCGCAAGCGGTGAGGTTGGCGTTGGTTCACGCGTGGGGCCATCCCCGGCCGCCATCTCATCGGCCCGATGGTGGCACGCTGGCTAACCGTGATGCGTTCCTTGGCAAACCCGCCTCAAAACAAGGCGACGCGGTGGTCTGCGGAGTGTCCAGACTCATGAAATTCTCGCCTATGGCAAGTTCAGATTCCGTTAAATTCAAGCGGGAATTCGGTTTAGGAAAATTCGCTAACGACCGGCACCAATTTTGCGTACAACCCAATCGCCCAGCAAAGTTAAACCATGCCTCAAAGCTTCACGGACGAACGAAGGGAGCATTCGATGCGACCCGGACCGATTTGCGAAATCGCGCCTCACTGGTCACTCCCGTTGATCTCGATCACGACGCGCGGGCCCAGGCGGCAGGCTTGACGGACTGCGCCGGTCGATTACGATGTGATGTAACGGCTCTCTGATCAACAGCGAACGGGCGCGAAGAGCATTCGGGGCCGGTGTGTCTCTTCCAGGGACTGGATCCCGGCCATGTCGTCTCTTGAGCGACCGAAACTCCGGCCGGTGAATGCTCGCAAGGTTGAGCAGCAGGGGCAGTCGTTCGTTGTGCTCCAGGACGTGACCGGGGCGATCGCCCAGCCGGTCCTCATTCCGATCGACGGCTTCAACCATATTATTCGCCAGTTTGACGGCCAGTCGACGCTCGTCGAGATTCAGAGCAGGGTGCTGCGTTCGACCGGGCTTTTTCTGGCGATCAACGAGCTTCAGAGCCTGGTGAGCCGCCTGGACGCGGCCATGCTGATTGAAGGGCCCACGTTCGAGGCCTTTCACAAGTCTTTTCGCGAATCGGGCCGCCGCCCGGCCGCGATGGCGGGCCGGTCTTACGCCGCGACGGCCCGGGCCTTGCGCACGCAGATCGAGCAGTTCTTTGTCGATTCGCACGGCGCCGGACTTCCCGCCGAAGCCAGTGGTGGCGCAGGGTCGACGGAGCTGCGCGGCGTTCTTGCCCCGCACATCGATTTTCAGCGGGGCGGGCCGGTCTACACCTGGGCTTATCGTGAGCTGATCGAAAAGTCGAACGCGGACACATTCGTGATCCTGGGCGTCGCCCACCAGTACTGCCGGCGGCGATTCGCGCTGACATGCAAGGATTTTGAGACGCCGCTGGGCGTGGTACCGACCGACAGGGCGTATGTCGATCGCATCGCATCGCTGGCCGGCCGCGACCTTTTCGACGATGAGCTGTCGCACCGCACCGAGCATTCGATCGAGTTTCAGGTCGTCTTCCTTCAGTACGTGCTGGGCGGGCGCCGCGACTTCTCGATCGTGCCGATTCTGGTGGGCTCGTTCCACGACCTGATGGAGAAGGGTGTCGACCCCATCGCTGACGCGGACGTGAACCGGTTCGTGCAGGCGCTTCGCGTGGCCGAAGCGGCCAGCGGCAAGCGCGTGGCGTATATCGGGGGGATTGACCTGTGCCACGTCGGGCCCGAGTTCGGTGATCGGGCGCCGGTCGAGCCTTGGCTTCAAGAGCAAGTTCGTCAATTTGACTCGGCGATGCTCGATCGCGCGGCGGCGTGCGACCCTGGCGGCTGGTTCCGCACGGCCGCGAGCATCGGCAACCAACTTCGGGTGTGCGGGCTGGCCGCCACGTATACGATGCTGCACGCGATTGGCCCGGTCCAGGGCCGGCTGCTCAATTACAAGCAGGCGATCGACGATCGCCGCACGTGCTGCGTGAGCTTCGCCAGCATGGCGTTCCACGCGGCCGCTCCGGATTCCGATTCAGTAACCCTGGCGCACGCAGCAAATGTCGCAACCGAGCACCAGTGAGATCCCCGCCCCACCCGATAACGCCGACCGCCGGCCCTGTCCGGCCCCCGCGCGGATCGCGAGCGAGGTGGCGAAGTATGACGCTCAGGCGGAAATCGGCCACTGGGATGGACCCCGCTACCGGATGACCTACCGCAGCACCGGTGAGGGCCCTCCGCTGCTCATCATTCCGGGAATCGCCTCAACATATCAAATCTATGCAATCTTGTTGAATCAGCTCGCAGAACGATTCCGGACCATCATCTATGATTATCCGGGCGAGCATCCCCGCGATGGCGCGAGGCTCAGCAAGATCTCGCACGAAAACCTGGTGGACGACCTCTTGGGATTGATCGATCACCTGAAGATCGGCCCGGTCTTTGTGGCGGGGCTGTCGTTCGGCTCGGCTGTCACGCTCAAGGCGCTTTTTCGGGAGCCCGGGCAGTTTTCTAGGGCCGTAGTACAAGGTGCGTTCGCGTTTCGCCGTTTCTCGGTGGCCGAGCGGGCTGCGCTCGCGTTAGGCCGTTTGGTTCCGGGCACGGTGGCGCGGCTGCCCTTTCACCAGCGTGTGCTGACTTTTAATTCCAAATCTGAATTCCCGGCGATTCTCGAAGACCGCTGGCCGTTCTACCTCGATCAGAATGGGGCGACGCCGATCCGGTCGCTGGCACATCGCGTGAAGCTGCTCACCACACTCGACCTCCGGACGATCCTGCCGGAGATCCGAACGGAGACGCTCTTGATCCACGGCCGCGAAGATCGAATTGTCCCTCTGCGCGACTACGACCTACTCGCGGGTTCGCTGCCGAACGCACACGGCATGATCGTGCCGACGGCCGGACATATGCTTCATCTCACGCACGCGGAGCTCGAGGCAAAGATCATTGGCGATTGGCTGCTGCCCTGCGCAGAGGAAAGTTGTCCGGACGAGCATGGAGGAACAGCCGGCGGTGGATGCCCACTGCTCGCCGCCGGCGAATGCGAGGGCCGGCCAGGGTGCTTTGGCGGCGCTCTAGCCCCAATACCGTTGAAATAGGCGCAAGTCACAGCCTCTTGTTACCTTGTGTTTGCGAACAACCAGGGCAACAAGGAGGCTGCGACTCGCATGCATCAAGGACGATGTGCATTGCCAGCTGATGAAGTTGGCCGGGTATTGGACCGACTGGCGGGTCTCGAAAAGATTATCCGCCGGGAGGACATTCAACAAGCTCTTGCGGCCACTGGCCGGGTCAATTCGCGACAATGCACGTTGACCCATGAGATCATGTTGTGGGTGGTGCTTGCGATGGGGTTGTTTACTGAAGTGCCGATCCGACAGGTCTTCAAGCTCGCCCGACGGCTGCGCTCTGGGGAAGACTCGCCCCATCGTTCCAGCCTTTGCGTCGCACGTCAGCGGTTGGGCGTGGAACCCGTGCGACATCTCTTCGACCATATCGTTCATCCGCTGGCTCGCCTCGGGACACCAGGAGCGTTTTATCGTGGCTTGCGTCTGATGGGCATCGACGGCACCATCCTCGATGTCCCCGACTCGGATGCCAACGCGGCCGCCTTCGCCCGCCCCTCTGCAGGGGAGCGTGGCGACGGAGCTTTCCCCCAAGTTCGCAAGCTCAGTCTGGTCGAGTTGGGTACCCACGTCGAAGTTGCCATGGTCGTCGGGTGCAGTAGTTGCGGCGAACACTCGATGGTCGAGAGTTTGCTCCCTCACCTGACCCCGGAAATGCTCCTGCTCTGGGATCGAGGCTTTTTCAGCTATACACAGTGGCAAAGGCTGACCGAGCGCAAGGTGAACGTGCTGGCGGGTGACTAGCCGGTTGATCTTGCGACCGATTCGAACCCTGGCCGACGGTTCGTACATCGCAAAGATCTACAAGTCTGATTATGAACGGAAGAAGGACCGCAATGGGATTGAAGTCCGGGTGATCCGTTACACTCTGGACGACCCTCAGCGGATCGGAGACGGCGAGGAACATGTTCTGATCACGAATCTCCTCGATGGCGAACTCTACCCGGCAATGGAATTGATTCTTCTTTACCATGAACGATGGGAGGAAGAACTCGTTTTCGACGAGCAAAAAACCCACCAAGACCCACGAAGGGCGACGAAGCCGGCGCAGTTGCGGAGCGAGACCCCCACGGGAGTGATTCAGGAAGTCTATGCGTTGTCACTAGCCCATTTCGTGATCAGGTCGCTGATGTTTGAGGCCGCCGCAACGGTTGACCTCGACCCCGACCGGTTATCGTTTACGGGATGTTTCCAGATCCTGAAATGCCGGCTGCCCGAGTGCCAAGGCAAGACGCCCGCGGAGTTGGAGAGTTGGTACAAAGCAATCCTCTGGGAAGTACAAAGAGAGCGTACGGAGCCACGCCGTAACCGGATCAATCCGCGAGTGATCAAGCGAAAGATGTCGAAATGGAAGAAGAAACGTCCCCAACATCACCGCCTTCCGCCCTTGAAAAAAAGCTTTAGAGACTCAGTGGTTATGACTCGTTAAACGGTATTGGCTCTAGCCCCGGGTCAGTAGTAGCAGTTTCGATTAACCCACGTCGAGCGGAAGCACGTGTATGGCCCGCCGTCGCTGCTGTACCATGCGACGAACCGGCCATCGAACGTGTCAAAGATCACCGTGCGAAAGGAAAGGGGGCCAGGGGGCGTCGGGCGAATCGCGTGCGCCGTTTCGTCCGGTAGGTCTTCCTCGAGGACTGCGCGGGTTGCCCGATCCGCGCGATCATTTGCGACTGCGTCCACCCGATCATTCCGCCGAAGCGATGCCACGGCACGTTCGCGTCTCGATGGCGCACCGACCAGGCACAGAGCACAGCCGTGACGACAACCAGCCCCATCGCAACCGAAAGGCGCATCCGCCGCGGCAGCCGCTGTAACACGTGGGCAAGGATCGGAATCTTCATGCCTGGGCTCCGAAATCAGAGCATGAATGGGGCCTCTTCCCATTATTCGGTCAAACCGCGGAGATATTCGCAATGACGAAATCCGACCGGTTGTAGCAGGCACACGCCGTGTGCCGTTCGCCGAGTTCAACGTATGAGCGCCACCGGCAATTCCTGACGCGGCAGAGCCGCAACGCCGAAGATCGGGGGACGGAGGTCCCTCCGAGAGGAGAGGGGCACGAGCATTTTTGCGGGAACAGGCTCCCTCCGGCGATCCGTCTACGTGCTTGCGAATATGAGTACAAGCAGGGACAGGAGTACGAGCAGGGGAGGCGAGCAGCAGTACGAGCAAGGGCACGAGCACGAGCACGAGTACGATAGATAACCGGGCGTCTTCCGCTTCACTGACATCGCACGCGGCTCAGCCCATGAATGCGTTCGCGGCCTGGACGTTCTCGCGGGCGATGCGAGGTCGCCCCCAACGAATGTGTAAAGCGAACGTCGGCAGCGTGAGTCTTAATCGTAATCGTAATCGTACTCGTACGAAGACTCTACCGGTCCGCCCCTTCCCACCGAAGCCGTCGGAACACCACTGGTTTTCCAGCGGCTCGTCCCCTTGAGAATGAGCCAATCGACGTTCTCCCAGTCCGGAAGGATCTTGCCCTCCTGAGCCTGAAATTGCTCGCGCTTCAATCGAAGCGTACGCCAAGGCTGGCGCGTGCTTCCCTTCTTCCCGTCCGATGCCGGCGAGAAGCGATATTCCTGCCCGTACTGGCCGGGCCTCCGGTGTCTCAGAATGATCGTCAATGTCTCGGGCGTCCGATCGTTGTGCAGGTCGATTGCGAGGACTTCGTTCGCTCGACCGCGAAATTGCGGGTCGCCGATTTTGCGTGTGCCGAAGTAGAACGAGCTGGGAGCGGTCGGGTTGAACATCCGCGGGTCGACGGTGAATCCTTGCTCGCCGGAATCGCTCGTCCAGGCCGTAAAATACGACAGCCCTTCGCGATTGGGATCTGTATATGCGGGTACCCAGCTCCAATCGGTGTGCGAGGTCATGGCGTCGATGAGCGTTTCGCGGTGGAGCGTGGGAGCTGCACCAGGGATCGATGCCGCCGCACGGTTCAACAACCGCGAGCTCTGGCGAATGCCGTTCTTGTAGGTGACAGTGGCAAAGATCGTGAGGTGGTCTGCCGGATCGAGGAACGCGGCCTCACCGAGAAATTCGTGACCACGGCGCCGAACGGTGGCGACTGTCCGCCAGAAGCGGGCCATGGGCCAGTCGTTGTTCAAGCAATAGTAAATGTTGACCTGATCGACGGCATCGAGACTTTCCGGAGTGACGTGGACGATTGGCACTCCGCCTCCCGCCAGCTCGATCGCCGGCGGTGCTGGCCAGCTTTGCAGTTTGCCCTTGAGCTGGGCGTCCATCCAGAGCGGCAGCGAGCGCGCCTCCGCCGGCTCGATGTGATGATCGTAGTTCGAAGTGAAGACCTGGCGCTTCGTCTTGCTCGCGAGCAGGTCCAGCGTGTTGTAGGCGAGATCCATTTTGCCATGGAAGTCGTTGGTCGCGCTCATGAACAGGACGGGTACTGTGATTCGCGGTGCATACGCCTCAGTGCGCAACAGCGCTCGCCAGAGCTTCTGGTCTTCGCTGGCGGGCGCTTTCACGTCAACCGGGAACGCGTACGACTCCCACCCGCAGCCGTAGATCGGCACGGCGGCCTTCACGCGCGGGTCGATCCCGGCGACGATCCATGTAAGCGTGCCGCCGACCGAGATGCCGAAGATTCCCAGGCGGTCGGCGTTCACGCCGGGCTGCGTTTCCAGGAGCGTGAGGCCCCGGCGCGCGGCCATCGCCCAGTGCAGCCACGGATTGCGCTTGGGATCGGGCATCATCGTCATCCCGCCGCCCACCTTCATCATATCAGCGGGCACTTTCCGCCAGAGTGTGAACCGTTCGCGGCGATACTCGGGGCCGAGGGTGGGCAGATTGGTGTCACCACAGAAATCGAAGCTCAGACAGACGTATCCGCGTTTGGCCCAGAACTGCGGCCAATCGGGGCGTGCAGTCTGCCCGCCGCCGTGGATGTGCAACAGGCCCGGAAGCGTGCCTTCGATCTTCTTCGGCCTGCCGAGGTAACCGAACACGCGCGTCTTCTCCCCTTCGAAGATCTCACCCGTGAAGTAGATCATCTCGAGGTGGACGTCGCCCTCGTCCCAGGCCTTCACGACTTCGATCTCGAGTGGAAGCGCACGTGGATCAAACCCGGCCCAGAGCTCGTCGATCGTGCGAATCGGCTGGCCCGAAACGGATGGCGCGCCGCCGATCAGCGCGCCGAGGACGGCGCAGAAATGGACGAGGCTCCGCGAGTGCGTGATTTTCGAGGCTCTCACTCGAAAGCTTTCCGTCGGAGGCGTGTCACCACGATTCTAGTTTTGCTCAATTGGGTGGAAAAAGGTGGCAGGAACCCTTTTTATAAAGTTTCCTGCCACTTTTGAGCGCTGTGAATGACGATGAACGTCACTCGAAAACGACCAAGGCGTGCATCCCGAGGTCGTTTACGATCACTTCGATTCCGTCAGCGGTTGGCGTGATGGGAAGCTCGAGTCCGCCTGGTTGCAGCGTTGCCTTCTTGATGTCCGGAGCCCGGCACGTGACGCGAATTCCGGAGAGCGGAATGACCTCCTCGCGGATTGGCCAGGTTCCGCGCAACTCAGATTGATTAGGAAAGCCCCATTGCTTGCTCAGCTCTTCCGGCAGCGGAGAAATCTTCTGGTAGATCGAGTGCATGCCCCATGAGCTACCCTGGTTGAGCAGGTGAATGACGATGCGATTCGACTCCGGCTGGCGACGAACCGTCGTGGTCAGGATGAGTGGGCCGTTCACCTCGACGAGAGGTTTGACATCGCGCGCGGCCCAGGAGGCGGCGTTCGCGAGCAATTGCCGCATGTAGGCGTCAGGATAAAAGAACATCCCCTTGTCGACCGACGCCGCGAAATAGACGACGCGCCCTTTGCCAAACTCGCCGGCGATGATTGCAGGATGCCGCTTGCCTGCCTCTTCGGCCGGAAGGTTGACATTGTAGCTTGCCAGCGCCAGGCCGCCGGCCTGCAAGTTGACTTTGGTGGCGCTGGCGATCAGTGCGAGGGGCCCCTTCTGTGGCGGGTGTCCGGGATTGAGCCACGCGGTGGCCTGTTTTGCCTTGATCACAGGGTCGTCGACGATCGCGTGCGAGGCATCGATCGTGACGGCAAGGTTCTCGATCCGCTGGCTGACGGTGTTCGTTCCCACGTAGCTAGCGTGAAAGACGTCGCTCAGCGCGAAATCGGGACGCTTCCGGAAGTTTTCGTCATAAAGCGACGTCTCAAACGTCGCGATCAGACCGCCGCCGGCTTTGACAAACCGGCGCACGACTTCGGCTGCACGATCCGACATGCACGCGACGTTGGCCAGCACGAGCACACGCACTCCCTGAAGGTTGGCGTCTTCCAGGTCTTGTTCCGTCAAGACCCGCACCGGAATGTGTTTTTCCATGAATGCCCGGAAGGCGCCGAGCGTGTGCGAAAAGTACATCGGCAGTGCCGCTTGAGCGTAGAGCGTTCTCGTCTGCTCGGAGGCGACGATCCCGACATACGGCACCGTTTCGGATTTCTTGAGCCATTCCTCGCGTTCCTTGATGTTCGCAACGTGGAGCTTAAAATACTCTTCGCGGCCGGTGGATTCGATGAATTCGGGCGTCACACCCCATGGCAGGCATTCGAGCCCGCGAAGCTGGATCTCGACGGGCGACGAGACGCCCGAGATTCCGTGTTCCGACGGCTGAATCCACACCGAGGCTCCTCGCTCGCGCGAGATGCCCTGCATGAAAGCGAAGACGAACTGCTGGTAGAGCGGGTCGCCCGGCACGTCCCAGTAGAGCTCGACCGAGGGGATATCGACCGCGCTTGCATAATGGAGCGGATACTCTCCCATATACATATTGGGGTAATACCACGTGCGGTTGGCGCTATGATTGACGAACAGAACGGCCTCGGGCGATTCCTTGCGGATGGCCGCGCGCATGCGGTCAGCGAGCTTCACGAAAAAGTCTTCGTGCCAGGCCATATACGTGCGGGCGACGGGATTATGGACGGTGTCGAAGAACATGGGGGCGCCTGGGCCGGGGTTGAGTGGAAGCGGGATCTCCTTGCCACCCGAGAACTCGCGAAATGCGCGTCGGGTTGCGGCGTCGTACGTGTGCAGGTGGAGCGGCGCGTAGCCGTCGAGCCAGTAGCCGTCGGCATTAAAGGCTCGTGTCACGTATGCCAGTTGCTCGAGCAGCCAATCGGTATAGCCGCCGCGGATATTGGCGAAGTTGGGAACGGCGTCGGCCTTGCCGTCGGGTCGGATGCGGAGCCAATCCGGGTGGGCCTTCACAAACTCGGGGTTTCCGACGGGAACCTGCACGGGGCCGATGTAGAAGATGGCTTTCGCGCCCGCACGATGGCAGCGGTCGACGTGCGTGCGCATGTATTTTTCGGCTTCTTTGACTCTTTCAGCCGGATAAAGCGAGGCCGAAGGACCGACGATGTTCCACCGCCCGAGTGTGTTGAGCGTGACGACGTTGTAGCCGGCGTTCACGAAGGCCTCGGACATCGCCAAGCTGCCGGGCAGATGGCCGACGCGGAAGTGGGTGCGGACCCAATCTGGGACGGGACGCACGGGGAGGGCTTCCGGCACAGATCGAGGGGGCAGGGCCGCTGTATCTGGGCTCAAGACCTCCTGAGCACGGGCAAAGGTCAGGTAGACCAGAAGGAATATGGCAGACAGCGCGGCGTGTCGGTTCTGAATGAACATCGAGAATCCTCAGCGTGGGAAAGCGGAGTGGGAGTGCGGTCTGCGAGCGGAAGAAATGAGCCAGGATGCAGGGAAGGCGCTGTCTCGAATGCGGTGTATTCCTTATCTACACGATCCGGCGAGTGAGTTCCATCGGGTGGTTACGCAGAGGTGCGGCGAGTTCGGCGTATTCCTGGACTGGGGCATGCATGCCTCGCATCCCGATTAGAAGGCCCGGTTCCTCTTCAGCGAAACCACGAAGCGTTCTTGCAACACGACTACCTGATCGAGCTCACCAGAGCAGCAAAGGTGACGAGCACGGCGATTATCCGAGGCCGAATTTCGCGCGCAATGAAAGATCGCCGGCTACTGGGCAATTCAGGCAGAGATTGGGCCGTCAGATTCAGCCTGCTGATCAGCTCCACTTCTCGGGCAGACGGCCAAGGAACTCCCAGATCTTACCCCGTGCCGATGATAGCGAAACTGGAGCCGTTTCGTCTTCGCGTTCGTGGACGAGGGAATTCCGGTACTCTCGAATCTCGTGAACGGATTTGGTCAGTTCATACGAGACTCTTCGCCTCGAAGCCACGCCATTCACGAGGTCTTCGGTCTTCGGGTGAGTACCTTTAACCGAATCCCAGTACAAACGTAAAGCTGTCTCGAATTCGGCGAAGAGCCGTATCAAGTACGTGCCTTCTAGGTTACGAGACGCATTTCGTACGTCGCGAACTTTGATATCTAATTTCAATATAATATTGGAATCGTCTTCGGCCTGTTTCTGGAGTCGACTAGCTGCGAGTCGAAGCGCAGTGTATTCGCGCTCGATAGACTTTACCCGTGAAAACCATTCGTCCAGCTCACGTGGCATTCCTGGTCATCTCAGCCAAGACCGCGTTCAGCGTTTCCTGGGACAATGGCTTGGGAGGGATCTCCTCGACGCGAGGCACGACCGGATCACTTGGAAGTGCGTAATGGATATTCCACCCATTCGAATAAAAATAGAGGCTCGCGATGTCGTCGTAGGCAGGAAGCAGATACAAATCCACGACCCCTTCCGCACCCGGCGCAGATTGTGCGATTGGCTCCAGGATGACACGCGTCGTCCCTTCCTGCATAAGCAAGGCCGGCGCCTGATAAGTGCCAAATTCCGAATCCCGCATCTTCTTTTCGATGCGTCGAGTGGACCACCCTGACGCTGTGACCCATCCGTCGACCAATTCGATAAGTGACGAGAGGCGAGAGATCCACTCGTCCAAGGTCTGTCGGTCCTGCTTCGAGGTCAAAGTCGCCATCAGCCTGTCCTGGTGATTGGTAAGAATCACATGGCGGGATCCACCGCTAATTCTCGAAATTGTACGCGAGTCCACAATTTGAATTCAACCCGGCGTGGGCAGTGACTGGCCTGGCTCGTACGCCGTCAGAAGTAAGTGTCGCACACGATGCAATAACGCTGGCCGGACGGGACTTTGTGCCCGTTTGGACAGACGTTCTCGCCGCGGCCGGCCGGCTGCGGCTGTGGTTGCGGCTGCGGTGATGGCGCCGGCGTAGGCTTTGGCGCAATTGCCGGTGCGACGACAGGCTTGGGAGGCGCGGCCGGCGCTGGCGCAGATGCGCGTGGCGGCGCAGTAGCGGCTTCCGGCTGCTTCGGAGGGGCAGGCACCGGCGCGGGCTGCGCCTGAGGGACGGGCGGCGGCTTGGGAAGCGGCGGAGCTGAGGCCGCGGCTGCCGGCGCCGGCGCGGCGCTCGGTGCGGGGACGTCGCTCCGGCGCGACTTCTCGTTGAACCGGATCGAATTGCGCCCGCATGTGATCACAAAATCATTCCCGAGGGCGATGCCTTTGCCGCCCTGGTTTCTCAGCGAGAATGTTTCACGGTGGTCGTGCTTCACGATGGTCACGTCGGCATCGGCTCCGGCAGAGGCCGGGAGCAGGGAGAAGGAGCCATCGCGCGCGCGCTCGAGGCGCACATGAATAGGCAACAAACTTCGATCGGCTTCGCGCAGGAAGGGCAGACCGGCGCCGGGATCGCTGCCCAGGGTCAGGCTGCTCCCCGAGAGGATCACCTGGCGGCCGGGTCGGTCGCCGTCCAGCACGGTCAGCCAGGCGTGCCGCAGCAGGAAATGCGTCAGCCCGATGGCGCCGCCGATGCACAGGCCGACGGCGACGAACCCGGCCGCGCGGCTGGTGATCTCGAAATGGAAACTTGGGTCACTGGCGCCCGAGGTGCGGGCCACCACTGCGCCGATCGGGTCGAACAGAATGCCGCCGATCAAGCCCCCGCAAAGCCCGCCGATCACGCCGTTTCGCATCCGGTTTCGCGAGAAGGTGAAGAGCCCGTCGGCCAGGCCCACGAGCCCGCCGGCTGCCATCCAGCCCAGCGGGCGAACCCACCAGTAGGCGCCTCCGCCACTTGCAAACGTCTGGTAGATCATGGCACCCACCCAGCCGCCGGTGATGCCGCCGAGCGCACCCGCGATGAGCCCACGCAGCATGCGAAAGATCTGGGGCCTGAGCTGCCAGTTCGACAGGCCCCCGGCCAGGCCCAGGCCAGCGCCGATGGCGGCACCGACCAGGCAAAACGCCGCGATGGTCTGGTTCTTCTCGGTCGAGAGAGCTGCGCCGAGCGTGCGCGAGCCGAGGAAGCGAGCATCGCTCGCGGCAGTCTCGCCCGGGGCGGTCGCTGCATCACCCTGGACGACACCCTGGCGGAGGATCTCGGCGGCAAACCAGCCGGCGAAGGCCATCCAGCCGCAGATCACCGCGCCCAGGTACACCGTCCGCAAGAGTGACATGAATGAATGACCTCACGAGCGTGGCGGGGCATCGGGATGAATCGTCAGGCTAAAGCCTGACCTACTGATAACCTCACGAGCCCGGGGGGTCGTCCACCGCGGTCGCCTGCCCCTCACGAGAGAAGCGGTAGTAAACTTCGAGCATCAGAGTTGCGAGGGCCGTGCTGTAGATCCGACCGCCGTCGCCGCCATGAAACGTGCCTCTGGGATCCCAGCTTCCACGGTCGCAGCCCGTGCCCTTGGTCTGGTTGGCGACGACGGCGTCTCGCACGGCGTCATTCCATCGATTCCAGTCGTCGCCGCCGGTCTGGTACATCGCCAGGGTTGCATTGTAGAGCGTGTAGAATTCGGCATGACCGGTCTGCACCTGGTCGCGATGGCGTTCCGCCTGGCCGGCGAGATAGCTTGCCGACGATTTCACGAGCGGGGAATCGTGATCCTTGAGCAACAGGAGATGGGCCAGCATGCCCACGGCGGTGATGGCGTCGGAGCCGGGGCCCTCGCCTGCCTGGTAGGACGTTCGTCCGTCGGAGGTTTCGCACGACTTGAAGAAGTAGCGAGCTTCATTCACCGTATCCTGCCGCACGGGAATCTCGGCCTCCCTGGCAGATTTGAGGGCAAGCACCGCCCAGCCCGACACCGAGCAGTCGCTGCGCTCCTGCTTGTTCGCATTATATCGCCAGCCGCCGTCATTATGCTGATGTTCTTCGATGAACTCGATCGCCTTGACCGCCGCCTTCTTGAGGCGTGGCTCATCGGGTTTGCCCTGTGCCTTCCGGACGGCGCACGCCTCAGCCAGTGCGAACGCGGCCATGGCATGCTCGTACATGTATGTATTCGAAAATTGGCCGGCGGGCCCGCCGACCAGGGCCCCATCGCCCTGCTGGTGATCGATCAGCCAGTCGAGCCCGCGCTTGACCTGGCTCGAGTATTTTTCCTCGTTGGATTCATAGTTTCCCGAGGCCTGCAAAGCCAGCAGCGCGAGGCCGGTCTGGGCCATGACATAGGGGTGGCCCGGGACCGTGCATGCCCGTTTGTCCTCACACTTCGAGAGCGGGTTGCTCGCTGTCGGGCCCAGACACGCACTCGACCACGATCCGTCATCAGCCTGATGGCGGACCAGCCAGTTCAGACCATCCTGGACGCAACCCTCGGTTCCGACCGAGCCGCCGAACTGAGCGATCCATTTCGTCTTGTCTTTCTTGGTTCGCAAGACGTAGGTACGCCGCTCGGTTGTTCCCGAAAGGCCTTTCTCGACCACGACCTTCTCTTCGTAGCCCTCTTTTGCCTGGCTGGAGTGCGGGCGCGGCAGCCGGGTCTCGATGCTGTAGACACCCGCCACGGCGAGCATGAGGCCGAGTAAAAGGCCGATGTCGATCAAGATGCTCTTCATTTTCTCGACGAGATTCATGGCTCAACTCGGTGCCGCATGGTCGAGCGCGATGAGAACGTGTCATGACCATCGAAAAACGCGCAGAAGCGGATGGATCGGATTACAACCCAGGGAAGCGCGAATGTCAATCAGACGATCGCTCTGGCGGAGGGCTCTCGATTAGAATAGCGCCACCTGAATTCTTCGGAATATCCAGATTAATGGACTGCGAGGCGACGATGGTGCAGGGAGCGGATCCCGACGCGGGTGGGTCGGTGCCGGAGAGCCAGCCCACGCGTGAGGTGCGCCACGAGTACACGCTCAACTTCCCGCGAATCCTCGAGCATCTCGGCGCTTCGCTCCTGGTTTCCACTTACCAGGCGGGCAAGGTCGTGGTTGTGGGCTCCGCTGGTGGAGAGATCACACTTTCGTACCACAACTTCGAGAAGGCGATGGGGATCGCCGTACGGCCAGGAGAGGTCGCCGTCGGCGCCCGCGCGGCGATCTGGATTTTGAGCGACCATCCGAAGATCGCCAGGCAGCTCGAGCCGGCCGGCAGTCACGAGGCGTGTTACCTCGCGAGGTGTGCCAAGGTGACGGGAGAGATTTTGGCGCATGACCTAGCCTGGGTGGGAGAGGAGCTCTGGGTCGTAAACACGGCCTTCTCGTGCCTGTGCACGATCGACGACCGGCATAGTTTCGTGCCGCGCTGGAAGCCGAGGTTCATCTCGGCGCTGGTCACCGAAGACCGATGCCATCTCAATGGGCTGGCTTGTGCTGACGGACGGGCGAAACTGGTGACCGCGCTGGCCGAGACGGACCAGGCCAGGGGCTGGCGTGAGACGAAAGCGACGACGGGCTGCCTGATCGACGTCGAGAGTGGGGAGACCGTGGTCCGAGGGTTGGCGATGCCTCATTCGCCGCGCGTGCACCAGACCCAGATCTGGCTGCTGGACTCGGGGCGCGGGCGGCTGGTCGTGGTCGACGCCGAGCGGGGCAGCGTCACGACCGTGAGCGAGCTGCCCGGCTACACCCGGGGGCTGGCCATGCTGGGGAGCTTCGCGTTCGTTGGGCTCTCGCGCATTCGTGAGACCTCGACCTTCGGCGGCTTGCCGATCGCCGATCGCCGCGATTCACTCAAATGCGGAGTGGCAGTCGTCGACCTGGTTTCCGGCGGGCAGATGGCACTACTCGAGTTTCATTCGGGTGTCGAGGAAATCTTCGACGTCCAGATTCTACCCGGAATACGGTCTCCCGTGATGTCGGGCCCTCATCCCCACCTTGACGGCAAACCGCCGATCTGGACCGTGCCGGCTTCGGCGCGGGCGCTGTGAGAGACGGAATTGTCCGTCGGCAGCTCAGGGCAAATTGCGAGCCCGGCCGTGTTGCCGAAATCGGGGTCTGCGTTAATTATTCAGTCTATAGCCTATATAGGCCGATCTCTGACTGGCGTGGGATCTATCGCGGTCGGCGCAGACGGTGATCGACGCGCTCCGCGTTGATTTAGCGTTGCTTATTGTATACACTATATCGAACTAGCGCCTGATATACTGGACGTAAAGTTTATGAGAAAGCAATCGTCTCGAAATCGACCGCTGCCGGTGGTGCGTGCGCTACGGAAGCTGGGGTCCGATCTCCGCGATGCACGGCGGCGGCGGCGGATTCCGACCGCGCTCCTGGCGGAGCGGGCGCTGATCAGCCGGGTGACACTTGGGCGGATTGAGAATGGGGACCCGGGCGCTTCGGCTGGCTCTTACGCCACGGTGTTGTTCGTGCTGGGGATGGAAGGCCGATTGGCCGACCTGGCGGACGCGTCCCACGACATAGTTGGAGTTTCGCTGGAAGACGAAAGATTGCCGAAGCGCATCCGGCTTCCGCGGGGCCGAGAAAAGAAGAAGGCTATCGAGTGATGGACCGCGACGTGTTGGTCTATGCAGATCTGGAAGGCGTGCCGATCGTCGTGGGGCGGCTGTGGGCGCGCGTGCGCAAGGGACGGGAGAGTGCCACGTTTGAATATGACGATGAGTGGCTGCGGCATCCCGAGCGGTTCGCCCTGGAACCGGCACTAGCGCTTGGCTCTGGCCCGCAGCACACTCCCTCGGGCCGCGCTCTCTTCGGTGCTCTTGGGGATTCTGCGCCGGATCGATGGGGCCGACTGCTCTTGCGCCGAGCCGAGCGGATGCGGGCCGGCCGGGAGGGGAGAGCAGTTCGGACGTTGTTCGAGGCTGACTATCTGCTTCTGGTGGATGACGAGGCTCGGCAGGGTGCCTTGCGGTTCGCAGAGCAGGATGGCGGCCCGTTTCTGGCGGCGGATGTCGCGCATCGAATTCCGCCGCTGGTCGAGCTACCGCGGCTGCTTCATGCGACCGAGCGGGTGATCGGGGACACGGAGACCGAAGACGACTTGCGTCTGCTCTTGGCGCCCGGCTCTTCGCTGGGCGGAGCACGCCCGAAAGCCGTCGTCCGTGATCGCGATGGCGCGCTGGCGATCGCAAAATTCGCGCAGCAGGACGACGACTTTGATGTTGTGGCGTGGGAAGCAGTGGCGCTTGGCCTGGCAAGCAACGCCGGAATTCGTGTGCCTTCATGGCGAATCGAGGAGGTTGCCGGCAAAAACGTGCTCTTGCTCGGTCGCTTCGATCGGAGCCGTGGATCGAGAATTCCGTTCTTGTCGGCGATGAGCATGCTGGGCGCGAGTGACGGTGAATCGCGCAGCTACCTTGAGATTGCCGATGCGATTCATCGGTATGGCTCAGGCGCAGATGATGATGTTCAGGAGCTGTGGCGCAGGATTGTGTTCAACGTGCTTGTGTCTAATACGGATGATCATTTGAGAAATCACGGCTTTCTGTACGACCGGGGCAAAGGTTGGCGGTTGTCGCCGGCTTACGATCTGAATCCGGTCCCCGTGGAAGTACGGCCGCGCGTGCTGAGCCTTGCCATCACGCTGGACGACGCGACAGCCGATCTGGATCTTGCATTTGAAGTCGCGGAGTACTTTGGCGTTTCGCCCGGAGAGGCGCGGCGGCTCTGCGGGGAGGTGGGGTTAGCGGTTTCGCGATGGCGCGATGAGGCTCGCCGGGCGGGTATCGGCACTGCGGAGATGGATCGGATGGCCTCGGCGTTCGAGCACGATGACCTGAGGAAGAGTCTGGCGATGCAAGGGACGGTTTGAGGGCCGAGGTGATGATTTCAGCCGGTGCGCTGGTTTGTGGCCATTGCACCGCCTCGGGACACACCAACCCGACGCGCCAGTGTTGATGTTGCGCAATTTGGCTTTTGCCCTGAAAGGGCGCAACAAATCAGCCCAGGGCACCGCCCTTGGTTTTGGGCGTCCAGAGGCCGATGGTGGTGCCATCGGGGTCGGCGAACCAGGCGAAGGTGCCCGTCGGGATTGTCACCGCGGGAACCAGCGTCTTGCCGCCCAGGGATTCGGCCTTGGCGAGATAGGCTGGGATGTCGTCTACCTGCACGTAGAAGGTGGCGTAGTGGTGCGGTTCGTGGCCCAGCGAGGTGATGTGGCCGTTGATTCCGCTGCCCGCGCCGGTGTCGATCATCGCCGCCGGGCCCGCTTCGGTGATCGCCCAGCCGAACAGGGTGCTGAAGAATGCCTGTGTACGCCCCTTGTCTCGACAGCCGATCTCAAAATGCACGACGGGGCAGCCCATTGTTGCCTCCACGAGATGACGGGGATTCGCGATGAACTCACGACTCGCTCGATTGGAAAGGATATCACAACACGATGGCGAGAGGTTGTCAAATCTGCGCCGCGATTGTGGGTGCACCGGTGCGCGGGTATTGTGTTAGTATCGTGCGTCGACGACTCAGTTGAGCCGGGAGCCGGCGGGGTGCTCGTATGTCGTCCGCGATTCTTCCCGAGGCGGAGCTGGCTCGCGATGGCAAACGCGCTGAGCTCCACGACGATCGCCCGCGCCGCACAAGCCGAAAGGCGATGGCCAGCCTCATCCTGGGCTTGTGCGCCTTCGTAGGCGCCTTTGGCACGACGGGTATTCCGGTGGTCATCCTTGTCGCGTTTTGCATCGCGGGCGTTCCGGCGATTATCATCGGGCTGCTGGCATTGCGTGACATCAAAAACCCGGTCATGCGGGTCATGGGCAAAGGGATCGCCACTACCGGGATCGTGCTGGGAACCCTGACGACGATCTTGGCCGTGCTGACCCCACTCGTAGTCGAAGGCCGTGAGCCGGTGCGCGGGCGATGTGCGCGAACAACCTCAAGTCGATCGCGATGGCCATGTGGAATTACGAATCCGCGTTCGGCTCCTTCCGAGCGGCCGCCACTTTCGACAAGGCCGGCAAGCCGCTCCTGAGCTGGCGCGTCTTGATCCTGCCGTATCTGGAACAAGGCGACCTCTATAACCAGTTCCACCTCGACGAGGCATGGGACAGCCCCCATAACAAGCCGCTCGCGGACAAGATGCCAAGGGTGTTCCAGTGCCCGAGCGGGGGGTTGAGCCCGGGTTTGACGACATACGAAGTCTTTGTCGAACCCCATTCGATGTTCACGGGAAAGCCGTCCGGGATCACGATCAAGGAAGTGACGGGCGGGAGCAGTCGCACGCTCTTGGTGGTAGAGCGATCGAGCCCTGTTCCGTGGACCAAACCCGGCGGCCTCTCGCTTGCGTCGAGCGAGCCTGGGCTCGGAATGGGGAGCAAGCATCCGGGCGGGTTCTACGGGGCGATGGCGGATGGCTCGGTCCGCTTCATCACGACGTCGGGCGATGATGCGACGAGCCCTGGGGATCTACGGGCAATGGTCACACGCGATGGGAACGAGGTGGTTGAAGGGCCGTAGGCTTCAAACCTCAAATCTCCCCAGACTTGAGAGAAAGTCCGTGGAGTTGCCCACCCTCGGTGCAGTATAGAAGTGGTAAGCGAACGAGCACCGGAAAAGGGGCGACGGGGATGGCGATCGAGAACCAGGGCGCGGTTGTGCGCGGGATCGAGCGGATCTTCAACGAGGGGTCGCTGACGGGACTCTCGGAGGGTCAACTCCTGCGCCAGTTCGCCGCGGGGGACGACGCGGCTTTTGAAGCTCTGGTCACGCGCCATGGACGCATGGTGCTGGGCGTTTGCCGTCGATTGCTGCACGATCGGCGCGACGTCGAGGACGCCTTTCAGGCCACATTCCTCGTGCTGCTGCGCAAAGGTGGTGCGTTGCGCGACGGCGAGCGGGTCGGACCCTGGCTGCACGGCGTGGCGTATCGCGTGGCGTCACGAGTCCGATCGCGGGCGGTCCATCGGCCAGCCGAAGAACGCAAGGGCGCGCAGCCCGAGGCTGTGGAATCGGATCCTGCACGCGCACTGGAACGGAGCGAGCTTCGTGGAGTGCTGGACGAGGAGATCGGCCGGCTGCCGGAGACGTACCGCGGGCCGGTCGTGCTCTGCTACCTCGAGGGACAGACGCACGAGGAGGCAGCGCGGCGGCTGCGGTGCTCGGCAGGGAGCGTGCGGGGGCGGCTCGACCGTGCCCGAGCGAAGCTGCGCGACCGCCTGACCCGCCGAGGCCTGGCGCCGGCGGCCGGTCTGACCGCACTGGTTGCAGGTGGCGAGGCGGTAGCGGCCGGGGTTGTGGTTCCGGCTTCACTCGTCGCCGAGACGGTCGCCACGCTGGCCCGCGCCGCGACGGCAAGTGCGGTCTCGGCCACGGGCTCGACGGCGGCCCTCGAGCTGGCCGAGGGCGTATTTCGCTCGATGTTCGTCGCGAAGCTCAAGCTGGCGGCGATCCTGGTTGTGGGAATCCTCGCGCTGGGAGCAATACCCCTGGTCGTTGCGCTCGAGCCGCGCGGACCGGCGATGGCCGGAGGAGACGATCAAGCGCGAGCCGGTGGCGCGTCTGCGTCGGCCCGCGTGCAGGGGATCACCGTAACGGGCCGCGTGCTCGACGAGGCGGGACAGCCCATCGGCGGCGCCCGAGTGGCGCGAGGCTCGGATCTCCGCGGGCAGGAAACGGTAGCGGAGGCAACGAGTGACGCCACAGGGCGGTTCGCGATGCAGAGTGTGTCGCCGGGCGAGCTGGTCCTGACGGTGCAGGCACCGGGGCATGCGCCCGAGCTGATGTCGCTCCGAGCGGGACCGGGGATGCCGCCGGTCGAATTCCGGCTTGGGCGGGGGCATACGATCCTGGGCCGGATCGTCGACGCGCATGGTAAGGCGATCGCCGGAGCGCCGATTTCCGCGGATGGGTGGCGCGGGCACCACTCGCTGCGCTGGAATACCCGGACCGACGCCGAGGGCCGATTCCGCTGGGATAACGCGCCGGCCGACACCGTGCTGATCGACCTGGGCATGCTCGGGTTTAACGCGAAGCGGTTCTGGAAGACCACGGCCGACGCGCCCGAGAACACCATTCCGATGCGCAGGCCGCTTCACGTCCGCGGCCGGGTCACCGACGCCGACACCGGCCGGCCGATCACGGCCTTCACGCTGGTGCCCGGTTTCACGTGGGACAAGATCCAGAACGTCTGGTGGTTGAATGACGCGACAAAAGAACTGACAGGTCTCTCTTATGACGTTCTCCTCCCCACGGAGGCGGGGCTCGGTGTCATCCGGATCGAGGCCGAGGGCTATTTACCGGAGTCCTCGCGGGGGTTGAAGGACGACGAGGAGGAGGCCGTGGTCCACTTTTCCTTGCATCGGGGCTCGGGCATCACGGGGGTAGTGCGGCTGCCCGACGGCTCGCCGCTGGCAGGGGCGGACGTGCTGCTATCGACTCCGGCGCGGCCTTTGCAGTTGGCCAATGGCCGTCCGCAGGTGGGGATGAGCGATCAGAGGACCGTCAAGACGCGGGCGGACGGGCGATTCAACCTGGCGCCGAGCGAGCCGCCGTATACCATTGTCGTCCTGCACGACCGGGGCCGGGCGGTTCTGCCAGTGCGGGCCAAGCCGGCCGCTGCGCACGAGCTCACGATCGAGCCCTGGGGCCGGATCGAAGGTATCTTGCGCTTCGGCCGGCAGCCGGCTGGCGGCCAGGTGCTGAGTCTCGCGGCACAGCGTCGGCGGGACGCGGTCGACCCTGTGTACTGGGGTATCTCCACGACAAGCGACGCCCAGGGGCGATTCACGTTCGAGCGGGTCGTGCCCGGCGAAGTGGCGATCTCGCGCCATATCGAATATACGGATCGCAATATCGGGTCTGGCGGCGGAAGCCCGTCAGCGACAGTGCAGGTCGCGTCGGGGGAGACGGTGCGGCTGAACCTGGGCGGCACCGGACGGGCGGTGGTCGGCAAGGTGGTGCTCCCCGCTGAACTGGCCGGTCGTAAAGATTGGCTCTACGGTTTCTGCTACTTCGTCCGCAAGCCGGCGAGCACAGAGCCCGGCGGCGCGGGCGGAAAGGCGTCGTCTATCGGGCGCCGCGACGCGAGCTTTTCTTTTAAGGTCGAGGCGGATGGATCGTTCCGCATCGAGGATGTCGAGGGCGGGACGTATGAGCTGATCATCAGGGTCAACGAAGAGCCGGCCGATCATCGCGGACTCGGGCATGTCGCGCTTGCAACGACGCGCAGCGAGGTGGTCGTGCCGGCGATGCCGGGCGGACGTAGCGACATGCCACTGGATCTGGGGGCGGTGGTGCTCACGGCCGTGAAGAAGGCCGAAGCAGCACCTGGCGCGCGGCAGCCGTAGTGGATCACTTCATCGCGCATTCTGATCCTGCTCAACGATCCAGAATTGCAACTGGTTTGTCGTCCCTTCACCGATACCCGACTCAGTTCCGAACTTCACTTGCAGCATGTACCAGCCGGGCTTGAGGCCGGCATACCAGTCATTCAAGTCGAGCCGTATTGCCGGAAGCGATTCGCTTGGCGCGAGCGTCCGAGAGGCGTTGCCGGGATCGAACTGGTCGGTCCGGGTTGGATTCCGAGGCGGAGGGAAAACGGCATGCAGGAGGCCTTGACCATCGGAGTCTTTGAGACGCCCGTCCAAAACGAGTGAAACTCCCCGCGCAAAGCCTTCTTGCCGTCGGCCCCCGCGCGGATGAACTCAGTCGGCGCCGACTGCTCGATTCCACGAACGTTGTACAACCGAAGCATCACAGGGACGGGTTCGCCGGGCCGGAACACGGTGACGGATGGATCGGCCGTCTCGAGCCGTGCCGCAAGGCCACTCGCCAGGTTGAGCCGCCCGTTGCTATCGGGCGAGAACTCGATTTCCGAGGCCGGTACGCGGGCGATCGTCGCATGCCCGACGAAACCGAAGTATCGCTCCCAGCGGTCTCCCTTCTTCACTTCTTCGGCCTGCCAGACGGCGCCGTCCTGGAGAAAATTGTCGCCGGGCGGATCCGCGTTGGAACGGCGGATAATGGGGAATGACTTTAGCGCGAGCCAGCGGGCGGGCACAGGATAGCTTGACGGAAGCGGCACGGTGCGACTCTCTCCCTCCCCGGTCAACGAGAACACGGCACGCCCCTCGCGGACGTCGTCGGCCGTGGCCGGGTGTGCCAGCGCCGGGAAGTGTAGCCGGGCGACGAGGTTTCGGGTGTTGGCCACGCCCTGGACGTATTCGGCGGCGAGGTGCGGGCCAAATCGCCGCAAGTACGCGGCGCATGCGGTGACGGCCGCGTCGCGTCGCGCCTCGGGCCAGGTCAGCGCGCACTCGGGGGCGCCGTCGAGCCCCGAGAGCTGCCAGGCGACAAAATCGCACGCGCGGAAGGGCACTTCGACACCCAGCTTCTCGGCGGGATCGGCAAGACGCACGTCGCTGGTACTGCCGCTGCCACCCGTCGCAAGCGTGTACTGAAGCCCGCCCCGCGGCTGGCGCATGGCGGTCCCGATCCTCGCCTTGTCGGCGAGCGCCCCAAGCAGGGTCTCGCGGAACGCGGGAACGCACACCAGTGGCGAACCGAGCGCGCGCTGGTACTGAAGATCGCGCCGGCCCTCCTCGACTTGAACGAGCGGCAACCAATGGGAGTTCGGGTCGACGAACATCGCCCGCGCGGCCGTGGACAGGGCCGGATGGTCGGGGTAGTTCCACAACGGCTCAAGTACATCAGCCCAGGAGTGTCCGATCGTTCCCGGTTCGATAAGCTGAATCCACGCGGCGTACTCGTCGAGGGCATCGCGGTCGCCGGCGCGTGCGCGGACGATCGTGAATTGGGCGATGTAGGGGGCGTAGACGCTTGACACCGACGCCTGCTCGGGATCGAGCGATCGTTCGAGGCAGGTCGTCATGAGTGCCTTGATCGTGGGGAGCGACCCGACTTCGTCCCACCACGTGAACCTGAGCGCGAGGGCGCAGGCCTCGAGCAGCTTGGTGTCGGGACTCGACGGCGCCTTGCCGGTTCTTGCCATCCCCTGGCAACGAACGGCCATTAATTCCGAGACGCCGGGGTTGCGAGCTTTCGAAGCGGCTCGCCGCGTAGCCGCCGGGCTCCGCTTGCCCCGGCCTCCTGATGGTGAAGTACCCAATGAGAGAGCCTGCGCGGCCAGGCGTCTGAACGAAGCCCGACGCCGCTTCGATCCAGCGGGCCGGGCCGGCGGAGTCGTCGCGCAGGGTCCGATACCAGCGCTCAACCGTGGGCACCGCGGCGTTCTTCGCCCAGTACGCGCGGGCTGCCCGCGCCAGGCGTCTGCGGCCCTCCGCGGTGTCTAATATGGTGTAGTCGGACATGTCGTCCATCAAGTGATCCGCCTTGAGGAGGCGCTCGAGCGCCGCATAGGCGGCCCGGTAGACCGGGCGCGTCGCGTCGTAGCCTCGCCGGCCGGAAATGCAGCGGGTCAGTCTGGTGTCCGACTCGAGCGCGGCCAGCAGCGGGCCGACGGCCGGGTCGCCCTCGGCGACAACCTCTTTGACGATTGCGCTGTCGCCGGGCTCGGCGGCTCCGAGGAAGTTGACTATTTGCGTGGGATTGATCTGGTCGAAGTCGCGGATCAGGGCCGCGATCCTGGCGGCCGGGTCGCCACCGCGGGGCGGGACGGGCCAGCGCGGTGCTTCCTTGGCCCGGCGCTCCTGGTCGGCCAGCAGCTCGCTGAGCACGTTCGCGTTACGTACGAGCGCCGGTTGCAGCCGGTCGTGCCTGCGGCGTGCTGCCTCAAGCTGTGCGGCGAGCGGCCCTGCCATCGCGGCGAGGGCCTGGCGGAAGTGGTCGAGCCGGCGGGCGGCGTCGAGCGCGACTGCGTCATCTGCCGTGCGATGAGCGGCGATCATACGGGAATAGAGGGTGTCGGCCCAACGATCCGAGAGGTGAGGGAAGGTGATGATCTCCTCAATCGGGTCGGGATGTGCGTTGTCCGGGGTCCAGGCGGTCGCGGCCGCGTACAGCGACTCGGCGAGGTCGGCCCGACCCAGGCGCAGGAGCGTGCAAAGCGTGATCGGCGACCGGGGGACGGCCGTCGCCGGCACGCGATTGTCGAAAAACGGCGAGATCGCTTGACGGTGTTCCGTCGTCGTCCCTTTCCCAACGTTCGGTGTTCGATACTCGAAAAACTGTGGCGACTCGCGACTCTTTTTCAGAACGGTGGCCAGCGTCCGGACGTCGGACTCCAGGTCTGCCTTTGGGCCGACCTTGAGCGCAGGACGCACCACGCCGTCCCACCCGACGACGAACCGGCCGGCAACGCCGGGCCGCTCGGGCATGACGAATCCTCGCGTCTTCTGCCCACGCGCGTCGTCGACCTCAACCTCTCGGTAGTCGCAGCCGCGAGGGTCGGCGGCTCCCAGCTCGAAGAGTGCGGTGGTCGCGTCCAGGAGGGATCGCGGCAGCTTGGTCGCTGGGGCGGTCCACGGCTTGCCCTGGCCCGGCGGGTCGGGAATGGTCTTGCGCGAGCCCTTGCGCTTGCCGCTGCGGTTCCGGGCCACTTTGCCCGTTATCGGCGAACCGGAGCTCGGCCTGGCTCAATGGGTCGGGAATCTCCGTCCCCGCGACGTTCCGGGCCGGCTTGACCAGCTCTCCCTCGCACGCGGCCAGGAGCAACAACGCCGGCAACAGCCAGCGCGTGGTGGCACAGGCTGGGTGTGAAGGCCTCTGCCCGATTCTCAGGGAATTCTTCGCCATATTCCTGTGTCTCCCTGTGCAGAAGGTCACGTCAGCCTGAATCGTGCCGCCTACTTGTCCGACTCGACGATCCAGATTTGCAACCGGTTGGTTGTCCCTTCACCGATCCCCGATTCGGTTCCGAAATTGGCTTGCAGCCAGTAGCCGCCAGGCTTGAGCCCGGCAAACCAGTCGTTCAAGTCGACCCGCAACGCCTCGAAGGATTCGGACGGCGCCAGCATCCGGGCAGCTCTGCCGGGGTCAAACTGCTCCGTCCGCATCGGTTTCGGAGGCGGGGCGGAACGGGCACGCCGGAGGCCTTGGCCGTCCGATTCGTCGGGAACCTCCTTCAACACGAGTGACACGCCCCTTCGCAGCGCCGGCTTGCCGTCGACCCCTGCGCGGATGAACTCCGTCGGCGCCGACTGCTCGATTCCACGAACATTGAACAAACGAAGCATGACGACGACGGGTTGGCCGGGCTGGAACACGGCGGTGGGGGGCTCGGCCGTCTCGAGTCGTGCCGCGAGGCCGCCCGTCAATTTCAGCCACAAGTTGCGGTCGGGGGAGAACTCGATTTCCGAGGCCGGCACGCGGGCAATCGTCGCATGCCCGACGAAACCGAAATACCGCTCCCAGCGGTTTCCCTTCTTCACTTCCTCCGACTGCCAGACCCAGCCATCTTGCAGAAAGTCGCCAAGACCCGGATCCGTGTTGTAACGGCGGGCAACTGGGAATAACTTGAGCGCGAGCCAGCGGGCGCGCACGGGATAGCCTGCCGCCAGCGGCACGGTGCGCGACTCTGCCTCACCCGTGGACGAGAACACGGCACGCCCCTCTCGGACGTCGTCGGGCGTGGCCGGGTGTGCCAGCGTCGGGAAGCGCAGATAGGCAACCGGATTGCGAAAGGTGGGTTGGCCGGAGATGTACTCGGCCGCGAAGCGCGGGCCGTAGCGCCGCAAATACGTGGCGCACGCGTTGATGGCCGCGTCACGTCGCGCCTGGGGCCACGTCAGCCCACATTCCGGGGCGCCATCGAGCGCCGACAGCTTCCACGCGACATAGTCGCACGTGCGCATCGGGACTTCGACGCCCGCCCTGTCCGCGGCATCGGGAACGCGCGCGTCGATGAAACCACCGTTGCGACCCGACGCAAGCGTGTACTGAACCACGCGGTTCGGCTGTCGCTCGGCCGTTCCGACCTTCGCGTTGTCGGCCAGGGCCGCGAGCAGGGCCTCGCGGTACGCGGGAACGCACACCAGCGGCGAATCGAGCTGGTCCATGTACTGGTGATCGCGTCTACCTTCTTTGACCGGAACGAGTGGCAGCCAGTGGGATTGCGGGTCGACGAACATCGCCCGCGCGGCCTCGGAGAGCCGCCGGGTGGTCCGGGTATGTCCACAACGGCTCGAGTGCGTCACGCCAGGAGTGTTCGATCGTCTCCGGCTCAATAAGCGAAACCCATGCGGCGTAGTCGTCGAGGGATTCGCGATCACCGGCCCGCGCGCGGACGATCGTGAATTCGGCGATGTAGTGGGCGTAAACGCCGGACTGCGACTCTTGTGGGTCGAGCGCCCGTTCGCGACAGGTCGTCATGAGTGCCTTGATTGTGGGCAGCGACGCGACCTCGTCCCACCAGGTAAACCTGAGGCGCAAGGTTGCAGGCTTCGAGCAGTTTGGCGTCGGGGCTCGACAGGGCCTTGCCGGTTCCTGCCATCTCCTGGCAACGACGGGTGAGTAGCTCCGAGACGGTGGGGCCGCGCAGCTTGCGAAGCGGCTCGCCGCGTAGTGCGCCAGGCTTCGGCTGCCCCGGCCTCCTTACGGTGAAGTAGCCCGTCAACGAGGGTGGAACGCCGGGTGCCTGAATGAGGCCCGACGACGCTTCGATCCAGCGGGCCGGGCCGGCGGAGTCGTCGCGCAGGTTCCGATACCAGCGCTCAACCATGGGTACCGCGGCGTTCTTCTCCCAGAACGCGCGGGCTGCCGCGGCGAGGCGTTTGCGGCCCTCGGCGGTTTCTAATGCGGTGTAGTCGGACCCGTCGTCGATGAAGCGTTCGGATTTGAGCAGGCGCTGGAGCGCCTTGTAAACTGCCCGGACGACGAGGCGAGTCTGGTCTTGCCCGGAGCGGCTGGAAATGCAGCGGGTCAGCCTGGTGTCCGATTCGAGCGCGGCCAGCAGCGGGCCGACTGCCGGGTCGCCCTCGGCGACAATCTCATTGACAATTGCGCCGTCGCCGGGCTCGGCTCCGGCGTTGTGGAAAAGTTGCGTGACATGAATCTGGTCGAAGTCGCGGATCAGGGCCGCGATCCTGGCGGCCGGGTCGCCACCCGGCGGCGGGACGGGCCCGCGCGGTGCTTCCTTGGCCCGGCGCTCCTGATCGGCCAGTAGCTCCGCCATGACGTTTGCGTTTCGCACGTAGGCCGGTTGGTCGCGCCTCTGGCGCTCTGTCTTGGGCTCTGCGGGGCGCACGCCTGGCTTCGCCTCGAGTGCCTGGCGGAAGCGGTCGAGCCGGCGGGCGGCGTCGAGCGCGATGGCGTCGTCAGCCGTGCAATGAGCGGCGATCAGCCGCGAATACACGGTGTCGGCCCAACCACCCGAGAGGGAAGGGAAGCTGATGTTCTCATCCGTTAGGTCGGGACGTGCGTTGTCGGGGGTCCACGTCGTCGCGGCGGCGTAGAGCAACTCGGCGAGGTCGGCCCGGCCGAGGCGGAGTAGCGTGCATAGCGTGAGGGGTGACCGCGGCACGACCGTCGCCGGCCCGCGATCGTCAAAAAACGGTGAGATCGCTTCACGGTGTTCCGTCGTGGTCCCTGTGCCTACGTTGGTGGATCGATACCTGAGAAATTTGGGCGACTCGCGACTCTTTTTCAGAGCAACGGCCAGCGTCCGGACGTCGGACTCCAGGTCTGCCTTTGGGCCGACCTTGAGCGCCGGACGCACCACGCCGTCCCAACCGACAACGAACCGGCCGGCCACGCCGGGCCGCTCCGGCATCACGAATCCCCGGGCCTTCTGCTCACTGCGCGTCGTCGACCTCAACCTCGCGGTATTCGCAGCCGCGAGGATCGGCGGCTCCCAGATCGAAGAGTGCATCGGTCGCGTCGATGAGGGACCGTGGGAGCTTCGTTGCGGGGGGCGTCCAGGGCAAGCCCTGGCCCGGCGGGTCGGGAATGGTCTTGCCCGCGAACTTCGGTGCTTGCTTTTCAGGTTCCTGGCCGCCGCCCGGCGTATCCGAATCCACTCGCGCCCTGATCGAAAGAATCCGGGATCGCTTTCCCCGCGACCTTCGGCGCCGATTCTACCGGATCTACCCCGCACACAAACAACAGCAGCAATGCCGGCAAGAGCCACCCCGTGCTCACACCGGCTCGGCCTGCCTGCCTCCGCATGTTTCTGAGGGCATTCGGCGTCATATTCGTATTCCTCACTGTCATGTGCCGGAACAACGAAGAGGGCTATCCTTGTATGTTGAACTTGCCCTCCGGCGATGTTAACAAGAACGCCACGCAATTGCTGCCGATTCAGAGCGAATTCCAAAACATCGGCGAATTCACTCGCGGTGCACGGACCGGCTCGGCGATATTCGGCCGATCGCTATATGTAAAACGGCGAGCCCTGGCGTTCCTTAGAGAATTCCTTCGGCCATCAGCGATTCGCGCAATGTCAGTGCTTCTTCACAGTTGATTTGCAGCACCCTGATCGTGGTGCGGCCGATTGCAGTGCGGCCGATCAGCTCGGCTTCGGTATACTTGAAATGGTGTCCCCACTTATGGCGGCGTGGGTTGTATAGCCGGACCAGTTTCCTGGTGAGGGGATCGAGGCCAGAAATATCTGAACCCTTGAAACTATTACAATACCAACATGCAAGAGCGAGATTCGAGGGAACGGTGCGGCCGCCGTGCTTGCGAGAAATGATGTGGTCGATCTCGAACGGGACGTTCGCCGCTTTCTGGGGCAGTCGGCAGTATTCGCATCGTCCGCCCGCTCGCGCGTGGACTTGCTGGATGCGTGAGGCAACCATGCCGTCAGTTAACCTTTGGGTGCTTTTTCAGCGAGCGTCGGGCTTTGGAGTGCATCAAGTCGAGCATGAAACTCACGCGGCGATAATTCTCGAGTGCCTGTTTCTCCTTGGCCGTGAGCTTGCCATCTTGATTCTTCGTCGCGAGGTCGTGCATTCGGTCGAGATCGTCCTTCTCGAAGCGGACAGCCAGCCAACCCTCGGCCGCTTGCCGCGACAGACTATCGTCCTCGGGGCGGATCAGTCGCGAGAGAATCGCTGTGTCGCTCGTGCGCAGCACTCTCCCTTCCGCAGCCATAGGATACACTCCGATCCTGAGTTGTGACGCCACTTTTTTCCCATTCTAGAAGAGCACCGAGTAGTTGACAACCGGGTCAAGGGGAGTGGGTGGCACTGACCGCCGCGTTCCTGCGCCCGTTCACCTGAGGGCCATGGCGTTGCCTCGAGTCGCCTACGCCGAAGCGGCCGTCAAAGTCGGGCCAAGCCATCTCGATGATGGCGTCGCGTCCCGCTCTAGATTTCATCTTACAAATGTAGTATACATGGAGAGGGATACGCGATAGGATGGTGTGGACGTCACACCGACGAGATCGTCCGACCCGGAGGCCCGATTTCATGCCGACCTCGGATGAAGCTACGGTTGTGCGTGCCGGCTGCGACGAATCCTGTGCCGAAGAGCAAAATGCGTCAATTGCTGCTCAAGCGGCTCCGCCAACTGTTGCGGGCGACGATTGCTCTGGCGATTTGCCTCGTGATCGCCGCTGCGGCTCTTACGATCTGGTGGCTGACGAGTCTGAACGGGCTTCCGGACATCGGCGAGCCGTTCGACGTGGCGGCGTTCCGCAGCTTCCGCGTTCCCGACGATCAGAATGCCTTCACTTATTTGCGGCGAGTGAATGAAAAGCTGACTCCGATTCGGGGGGAGAAAGGGGCCTATGGGACAAACCACGGCGCTCGGAACTTTTCGTGGGCCAGCGCGAGCCCGATGTGGCGGGAGTGGGCCGAGGCGAATCACGAGGCGTTCAAATTGTTTCAGCTCGGGGCTAGACAACCCGACGCGTCGCAGGGGGACGAAGATTCCGCAAGTCGCGCCGATCCCGGCCGCGGGATGACCCTGGCGAGTATCGAGGGATCCCGGCGACAAGAGAGCGGCGATACAGCAGGCGCCTGGGAGTGTTATCGTTCGGTCCTACAAATGATCACTCACTGCCGGCGGCGCGGAAGCATGGTTCAGCGATACGAGGGCAGGCGGGCGAACCGCTGGCTGCATTACCAGCTTACAGACTGGGCGGCGAACCCCAAGACCACGATCGCGCAGCTTCACGTCGCGCTCGAAGAGGTGCTCAAGAATGAGCCGAACCCCGATTGGTACATCGCTGCGGTCAAATCCGGCTATCTCGAACTCATGCACGCGATCGAGCGGCCCATGCCGGTCTCGGCACAGCAGCAGCTCGAGGGGGAATGGACGTTGCGGCTTGGCGACATGACGCTTTCGCCGGCGATGATTGATTACATTGAAACCGCACGCCGGTTCCTCTTGCGCGAGCCCGAGCGGAGCCGGCGCGTGCTGCGGCTGCTGTGCGCCAGCTACCCTGCGCATGCGGAAGCTCGCGAGCGGCCGCCAAGCGCGCCGGCAGTCTGGGCCAGGTTCACTTATCAAACCTCGACGAACCCGATCCGAACCGGCAAAATCACCGTGCCGCTTTACCCCGCCAGTCCGGAAGCACCGGACGAAGCTCGAGCGCTACCGCCTGAGAAGCTCGCGGGCTGGCTGGTCTCGACCCTCCACGCCAGGCTAGAGGTCGTATCGTCTCATAACCAGCTATGGCCGTGGCCACCGGAACGGATGGTCGATGGCAGGGGCGATGCGGACCGCACTGCCCATCGCAACCTGGTCATCATGCTGGCCACGGAGCTCTATCGCCGTGAACGAGGCGGCCTCCCGCCTTCGGAAGAGGCCCTGGTCGGGACGTATCTCAAGAGCTTGCCGGAAGGATACTCGCCGGATGTGAACGATGGAACGGTGCCGATCGTGGAGTAGGTGTGAGGCATGTGAGCTATCCCGGTGAGCATCGACGTGGACGCGAAGGTGTGCAACGATCAAGATGGGGTGGAGGGTGCGCTTAGGGGATCGCCCGATCTGGAGGCGAGATGCCATGTCAATCGCGGATGATGCTCTTGATTTCGTGCCGGGTGGTGCGAAAACGAATTTGGGTCGATTGCCGCAGAACGGATTTGGCCAGCTTCTGCGTGTGACGATCATGCTGGTGGTGTGCGCTGCGGTCGTCGCTCTGGCTCTCGTGTTCTGGTGGCTCTCGAGCTGGAACCAGGAGGGGCTTCCGGACATCGGTGATCCGGAGGAAATTGCGGCAGTCCGGGCCTTGGGCGCTGGCGACGATCGGAATGCCTTCACATCCGTGCAAGGGACCTGGCCGTCATGACCGCGCCGAACGCGGCCGCGATTCTTGAGCAGCTCGCCGGCAAGGACGCCCAGGTGCTGAACATGCTCGCGCTCTGCCGGACGCCAGAGTACGTTCACGTCTGGCGGGAGGGTCCGGAGCTTGTCCGCCGATTCGCTCGTCTGCTGCTCAAGCAGGGCCATCCGACTCTCGCGCTCGAAGTCGCCGCGCGCGGTCTGGATGAAAAGGCCTATCCCAACGATCACGAGCTGCTCTATTGCCGCGCGCTGGCTCTGGTCAATAGTGGAAATCCAACTCGTGCCGATCGGTTTGTGCGTGAGCTGATTGCCCTTGGTGACATGCCGCTGGCCATCCAAAGCGATGCGCTCAGCCTGGCGGGCCGGATTCGCAAGGACCTGGCCGCTCGCAGTGCCGATCGAAGTGTCCGCACCGGCCGATATCGGGATGCGCTCGGGTTCTACGAGCGTGCCTTCGAGCTGAGCGGGGATACGTTTCCCGGCATCAACGCGGCGACTCTGGCACTGCTCGCCGGCGAAGTGGCGCGGTCGCAAACGATTGCCGCGAAGGTGCGCGACGGCGTGCTCGCCGAGCTCGACAAGCCGGGCAAGGGTCGCGACTACTGGTTGCTGGCGACGCTGGGTGAAGCGTATTTGCTTCTGGGGGACGACACGGCGGCGAGGGGTCGCTACGCGCAGGCACTGCGAGTGGCGCGCGAGGGGAAAAACGACGGCGACATCGCCTCGATGCTGCGGCAGCTCAGGCTGCTGCGCGAACACTTGCCGATCGGCGACGACTTGCTGGGGTTGTTCCGGCTTGGCCCCGTGGTCGTCTTCGCCGGGCACGCGATTGACCGGCCGGGTGACCCGGCGTGCTTTCCGGCCGGCGACTCGGCGCTCGAAGCCGCCGTTCGCCGTGCCATCAAGGCCGAGCTCGATGCTCTCGAAGCTCACATCGGCTATTACAGCCCGGCCTGCGGCAGCGGCATCCTCTTCGGCGAGCTGATGCGCGAGCGCGACGCCGAGCTGCACGCTGTCTTACCGTTTGCCGAGGAAGACTTTCGTTTCGAGTGCGTCACCTATGGTCATCCCGACCTGGACTCGTGGCCGCGGCGTTATGAGGACCTGCGCGGGTTCCTCCGGGTGACGCAGCATTTCGCTACAACGGAGCAGTTCCTCGACGACCAGGTGCTGTACGATTTCGCCGGGTCATTCATGCAGGGGCTGGGTCTGGCGGCGCGGCCCAGCTCGGAGTGGAAGCGGTGGCCGTGGTGGTGCAGGACTCCACAACTCGCTCGACCCCGAGCGATCTGGAGCGTTTTGCCGCGAACTGGCGTCGAACAGGGCGCGAGCTGCGAGTCATCGACCTGGCGGCGCTTCGCTCCGGCGGCAGCGGAACGGCGACCGTATTGCCAGCTCCATCCGTGCGACCGCGGCCACTCGCGTCTCGGCGCACGGTCCACGCGATGTTGTTTGCCGACGTGGCCGGATTCAGCGGTTTGCCTGAGCCGCACCTTCCTGAATTCTTCGTGGCATTCCTCACGCTGGTCGAGCAGCAACTGAAGACGACACCGGCGTTGTTCCAGAACACCTGGGGCGACGGCCTGTACGTCGTTTTCGCGGACGTGGTGACTTGTGCCGGCTTCGCGGTTCGGCTGCTGGAGCGGTTGGATCGGTTCGACTTCGCCTCGTTTGGCTTCGCGCTGGGCGAGGGGAAGAAACCGGGCGTGCGGATCGGCCTGCACACGGGGCCGGTTTTTGAGGGGCACGACGCGATCATCGGCCGGAGCAATTACTTCGGCAGCCACGTGAGCCGGGCGGCGCAGGATCGAGCCGGTGACGGCGCCGGGGTGTGCTTTTGTGAGCGAGCAGTTCGCAGCGGCGCTTGAGGTGACGCCGGGGCATGACTTCATCTGCGAATACATGGGGCTTCAGCCCCTGGCGAAGTCGTACGATGTTTGCCCGCTGTATCGGTTGACTTCGCGGATGGATCGGGCGGGACTGGAAACTGGCTCGACGTGAGTTCTGGATGGGGCGTGGGTTGTGAACCGGCGGGTTTTCGCGGACGCCGGGTTACTGGGTCTTGGTCCCCTGGAGCTCGGCGATGATTTTCTCGACGGCGGCCTTGCGGTCAGGTGCGAGCTTGGTCTTCTTGAGCCAGTTGTTCAAGTCGTCCCAGATCCAGCTCGTGACCTTGAAGTTTGGCTTGCCGGTTATTTGCCGCATGGCCTGGGTGGACTGGGAGGCATCCTCGCCGATCATGATCGACGCGATCGAACAGAATCCATGAAAAAGAACGGTGTACTTCTCGCCGGCGGCACCTGCCTTTGGCAGTTCCCAGCCTTTGGTCTTGATCGATTCGATGAACGGGCGCAGTTGTTCGGGACGATCGGCACAAATCAGCCCTTCCAGCAGATCACATATGACGCCATAGGCGCGATCGCTCTTCAGGTTGAGCTCGATGCCGCGAGTGTAGGCCGCGATTGCCTCGTCCCAGCGGCCGAGCTTGCCGTAGCACTGACCCAGATCATCGTACTCGTCGATCCCTGCTTCTCCTGAATCGCAGACCTTTTTCAGGTCGGGCAACGCGTCGGCGTAGCGGCCCGCTCGGAACGATTGCATTCCTTTCTCGCGGGGCTCGGGATCACGCGGGCGGCGAAGGTCGGCAATGATTCCCTTCACCGCGGCCTTGCGGCCCGGCGCGAGCTTGGTCGTCTTGAGCCATTTGTCCAGCTCGGACCATGTCCAGTCGCGAGTCTTGAATGCGGGCTTTGCGATGGCCTGGCGCATCATACGTTCGGCTTGGGACTCATCCTTGCCGCTTGTGATCAGGGCGATCGCCTGGAGACCGTGGTAGTATGCGAGATACTTGGCCCCTGGGCTTCCCTCGCTCGGCAGCGCCCATCCCTTCTTCTCGACCGCGTGCAAGAATTCGCCCGGTTCGTCGGGACGGTCGGCGCAGATGAAGGCCTCGAGGACTTCGCAAACGAGACGGGTGGCGCGATCGGTTTTCAAAACAAGCTCGACGCTTTGGGCGCACGCGACGATCGCCTCATCCCAGCGAGCGAGGTGGATGTCGCACATTCCGAGCCTCTTATGGTCATCGAAGTCTGCTTCTTTCAATTGGCAGACCTTCTGCAGATCGGGCATGGCGTCGTTGTAACGTCCCTCGTGGAACGGCGCCAGCCGCGGGCGTAGTGCGCAAGGTATCGACAGTGATCGGCCTTGGTGTGATCGGGCTCGACATTAGTGCCCTTGTCGTACCAGTCGGCAAACTGGAGCAGGGCCTCGACGTGGGCGGGGTTGGGCAATGTTATAAGGTCTTTCTTCGCTTTGCCGCCAAGGAGCTTGAGCAGGTTCTGCGTCGTTGCCGGAAACGCTTTGGGCAATTCCGGGTGCTCTCTGAATAACGTTGCAAGCTCGCAGCCGGCCTGCTCGTCCCTCTGATCGATCGCCTGGGACCACCAGCGCACGCCTTCTGTCGGGCTGAACACACGGCTGCAAAGGGAGCCGAGCTGTCGGAGTACCCGGGCCTTATCGCGGATCCATTCGGGATTGGCATTCGGGCGTGAGCAGAGTCGGTCGAGGGCGGCTACCGAGCGCTGGTAGAGACCATAGGATTCCGCCTTACTGCTGGCGCGGTCGGACGCGCTTGATAGATCGCCCAGCTTGGAGCAGACGTTGGCCAGGCCCTCAAGAACTGCCGGGGAATCGGTTGGCTTCCAGAACAGCAGCTCATAGATTCGCCGGCTCTGCTCCAGGGACTTGATTGCGTCGGTCGATTCGTGGAGTCGGTCGTGAACGTCTCCAAGCCCTTCCAGAGACTGGGCGAGAGCGAGTTGCAACTCGGCATTTGCGGGCTCGTTTTTCCCCCGGAGGGTCAGAGCCGCGACTTCGGTCTGGAGCTTCTTTTTATCCTTCGCCAGTTCATCTACGTCGACTCGAGATTCCTTGAAGGTGACCGTCAAGGCGTAGGTGCATAGGTCCCGAAAGTCGACTTTGTTCTCGTCGGCGATTGCGCGGATGCGCTCAAGCGACTTGAGTTTCTCGCTGAATTTGCTTCTGTTGGTTGCGAGCTCCTCGGGTTTCCAGGTTTCCTTGAAAGGTGTCCCCAGCGCCCAGGTGCAGAGGTCGGGAAAGCTGAGCTTCTTCGCGCTGGCGATGTCGTGCAGAACGTAAAGGTCCTGAAAGCTGATGTTGTTAAAATGGGCGGCCTTTTGCAGAGATCGGAACTTCTCGCGGACTTCCTGGGAAACCGTCCCTCCGCGCTCCTCCTCTAGCCAGCGGATCTGGTCCTCGAGCGGGTCTTTAGGCCACGGCACGTTTGTGAGGTAAACATAGAATGGATACGTCATGCCGTTGAATTCGGCGGGGATGTTGACGCGCTTCAAGCCCGGGGAGGAACTGGTGAACTCGCGCGAGCCGGACCGCCTCGGGTTCATCAGCCGGCCTGCCGGGGGCGATAAATTCATCGATCTTCATGCCCTGCATCGGGCCAAGCCAGATCTTCAAATACTCGCGCCAGGACAGGACCTCGTTGCGGAAGTCACCGATCTTCTGGTAGGTCTCCGCCAGGTGCATGTAGTCTCCGCCGACGTTCTGCCTCATGTACCAATTCCATGGAGCCTGGTCGAACGTCGGTTTGCAGACTTCGATCGCGCGCAAATAAGCGTCTATGGCTTCCTTGAAACGGCCGGAGTCGTAGTGGATTTTGGCGGAACGGTTGATGGTCCCGGCCAGAGCCCTGATCCCGTCGCGGATCGTGCAATCTTTTCCCAGATTATACGCCGAACGGGCCAGCGCTATCATGTCGTCGCCGCGCTTGAGCTTGCCGGCGAGGGTCTGCGCACTCTCGGCCCAATCCAGGAAATCGCCGATTTGACTATTGGTCGGTTTTCGGCCGCCGGCATAGAGGCGAGTCCGGAAGACGTCGATGCACTCCACGAAGTACGCGTAGGCATCCTTCTGCGAGTCGGGGCCCGACTCGAAAGATTGCGCGATTATATAAGCTCTTTGCAAATTGAAAATTCAGTTCCGAGTCGTCCGGGAACTTCTTGGTGAACTTGCGGCCTAGTTGCACGGCCTGGTCCAGGCAGCGAAGCTGGCTTTGCTTCTGCGCGACCGCGTCATCCGTGTCGCCTTTCGTCCCCGCATGAAATTGGGCGAGCTTCTCCCAGCTCTGGATGAGTGCAGTCGCGTACATCGGACGGTCGTCGACGCGCTTTGTCAACAGCTCGAGAACCTCCCGCGATTCTTCGTAGTGCGTTTTCGCCTCGCCGAATCTCCCTCGTTCGGACAGTTTCGCAGCCAGCTTTTGGAGGGCCTCGGCCAGCACCGCCTGATGGCGGCTCATCAGGGGGTTCTCTTTGACGGCGCTTTGCAGACTTGCGACAGCCTCCTCCGCCGACTTCAGTGCGTCATCCAGCCTTTTCAATCGCGTGAGTTGATCAGCCTTGTCCTGATAATAAAGCCCGCGATAAAGAAGGAACTGCGGGGAATTGGGTCTGATCTTGCGAGCTTTCTCCAGGGTCGCCAGAGCTTGATCGAGAAGTTCCAGCGACTTCTCATCGCTCCCCTCGCTGTTGTACATGCGGTGGTACACGAGGGACAATCCGAAAAGGCAGTCCGTGTCGTCGGGATACTGTTCGCATAGCTTTCGAAACAGGTTGCGGCTTTGCTCAAAGTATTTCGTGGCTCGATCGCGCGTTGCGTCTACGTCCAGCACGGTCGCCAGCCGGTCGGAGACGCGGGCCAAAGCGATGCCGTAGTCGCGGTTTGTTTTTCCCCACGAAGCGAGTTGCTCCAATTCGTCGACGGATTGTTGGAGGTGAAGCTTCGCTTTGTCGTAGTTCTGTGCCGACCAGTAAAGGTAACCGAGCTCGTAGCGAGTCTGGGCCAAGCGGAATCGATTCTCCGGGGCATCCGGCTGTCGCGTTACCAGCCGCTCTTGCATCTGGATTGCGTTTCCAAGGGCTGACAGGGCTTTATCAAAGGAGCCAATTTGCCCGTTCATCGTCCCTAGTGCCGCGAGCGCTCGAGCGTGACCAGCCACGACGGTGAGATCATCCGGGCGGCGTGTCACATAAACCTGGTACCGTTCGACGGCTTTCTCGGCGAAACCTTGACGCAATTGCTGTAATCCCGGCACGTCCTTGAGCCCTTCCTGGCTGATCTCTGTGAGAAGCTCGTCAACCGTCAAGCGAGCCTCGTCGAAGCTTCGGTTTGCGAGCCCTTGGCTCTGCTCCGCTCTTACCTTCTCCTGGATCGCCTCCAGACGCGCCTGCCGCGCTTGTTGTTTCTGTCGCTCAGCGTTCTGCCACTGAAGAAAGCTGAAGACGCCGAAGCTGCTCACCACCACCAGGGCGACCGCCATGCCGGCGACAGTATAGGTCAGCCTTTTTCGTTGACGACGCGCTTTTTCGCGAAGCTCCAGTGCCTGTTGTTCGGCCCGGAGCTTGGCCTCTTTCTGCTGGCGCTCGTCACGGCTCTTCTTCACCACCGCGGTCAGCACGTCGTGAGTCAGCTCGACGCGCTGAATGTCGAGACGTTCCTCCAGGTGAAGCAGCCGGCGCTTCACCAGGGTGTCGATGGCAGCGGGGTCGGCTCCGCGCTGCGCCAGAGTCTTTTGCGCACGCTCGAGCGCGATGTTCTCGCGCAGGCCTGAATCGGTTACGAGCTCGTCTTCCACGAACGCGCGCACGGCCTGCGGCTGATCGGCGACGCAGCGTTCGTAGAAGTCCTGCAAGATCCGCTCGCGACTGCCGGCCAGGAGGTCGGCCGTGATCTGCGGCAGGCTCCGTGCCAGCCGCCGGTTGTTCAGCTCGCGGCACACCAGACTCAGGAGCGACGGCTCGACCTCGAGCTCTGCCAGCCCACCGATGTCTCCCGCGTCGTTCGTTCCCAGAGTGGACCGCAATCGCCCACCCGCCACGAAGCGGACGACCTGCCCGCCGACCTCCGGCGTGATCAGATCGCCACCCGGCTGGGTGACTGCCTCGAGGGCCCGGGCTCCGTCCATGCGGGTCAATCGCATGCGATTCTCGGTGATCGACGGCATTAACTGGCGCAGGCTCTCGAGGTGCGGTAGATAGTCCTCGCGCAGGCAGACCAGCACGCGGTAGTCTCGATCGTCGAAGATGAACTGCTTGACCAGCTCGGGGCTTTTGTCCAGTCGCTCTTCGAGCGCATCGGGCGCCCGATTCTCGATCATGTCGGCCAGCTCGGTCAGAAACTGTGACGCGCACAGGCGAGTGTCTTCGCTCGACTGGCCGATCGCGAACAATTCCTCGAACTGGTCGAAGACGAAGACGGGACGGATCGGCCGGCCCTCGGCCGTCTCCAGGAACAGGCCGCGACTGTGAAAGCTCTCCCAGAGAGTCTCGGGCTTCTCGCTCGCTCTAACCTCCCAGCGGCCGCCGGCTTCGATGATGGCCCGCGTGACCGCGGCGATGACCTGCTCGGAAAGCCGCGGAGCTGTGGGTGCGTGATCGAGGCGAATCGAAACGGGGAGGTAGCCCTGGGCCCGCAAGCGGGGGAAGAGCCCGGCATGCAAGAGCGACGACTTGCCCAGGCCCGATTGGCCGAAGAGCACCGTCAGGTTTTTTCGTCCCACTCGCCTGAGTAAATCGTCGGCTTCCTCGAGGCGGCCGTGGAAGAAATCCTGGAGCTCCTCGGTGAAGGCCACCAGGCCGGGCCAAGGATTCTGCCGCGTCGACGCCGGCACCCAAGGGCCGCTCGAGGAAGGATGCGGAAGAGTATGGCGAAGGAGGGTTCACGGCGATTGACTCCTCTGGGCCAACTCGAACACGAACCTCGGTTCTACCGTCGATCCAACGCGGCACCCCGATCGTAGAACTCGCGCCAGCTTCATGGAATTTTGGTTCCCTGGAGCTCGGCGATGATTTTCTCGGCGGCGGCTTTGCGGTCGGGCGCGAGCTTGGTCTTCTTGAGCCAACCGTTCAGCTCGTCCCAGGTCCAGTCGGTTATTTTGAAGTCTGGCTTGGCGGTGAATCGCCTCATCGCCTGCTCCGCCTGAGAGGAATCCTTCCCGGTCAGCTTGAGAGCGATCGCCCGGAAACCGTGAAAGATGGCGTTGTACTTGCCCGCATCTGGACCATCCGTCGGCAACTTCCATCCTTTCTGCTCGACGTCGTCAACAAACCGGAGCAGTTGCTCGGGCCGCTCGGCACACGTGAATGCTTCGAGCAGATTCAGTACGAAGCCCGTTGCACTTTCGCTCTTGGTGTCGAGCTCGATGGCACGCACGTAGGACTTAATGGCTTCATCCCATTGGCCGAGCTTTCCGTGGCACATGGCCAACCTGTTATGATCGGATTGAGTCGCTTCTCCCGACTCGCACACCTTGTTCAGATCAGGCAGCGCATCCGCGTAACGCTTTTCTCCGTACGATTGCGTTCCCCGCTCGTAGTGGGCGAGATAGCGATAGTGGTTCGCCTTCTTGGCGTCAGCTTTTCCATCGATGCCTTTCTCGTACCAGTCGGCCAGGTAAAGCAGAGATTCGGGCGTTCTTTTGAGCTCGTGAACGATTCTCTGCACCGGCACTTTGAGGCCCGGCGCGAGTTTCGTCGTCGTGAGCCACTTATCCAGATAGTCCGAGGTCCAGTCGGCTGTGCGGAAGCCAGGCTTCTCAACGAATTGCAGCATCAACCGCTCGGCGTCGGACGCGTCCTTCCCGGACATTCGAAGAGCGATTGCTCTGAGCCCATGGAAAAGCGGGCTGCACTCGTCGGCAACGCTACCGTCGGTCGGGAGCTTCCAGCCCTTTTTCTCGATCGATTGAAGAAGCTCGAAGACTTGTGCTGGATGCTCGGCAATAACCATCGCCTCAACCAGGCGGAGGACAACGCGCGTCGCTTGTGCACCTTTCAGGTCGAGCTCGATGCTGCGGGTGTAGGCGATGATCGCCTCGTCCCAGCGCTTCAAGTTTCCATAACACTGGCCCAGCTTGTCATGATCGTCAGCGTCGGCCCCTTGAGAATTGCAGACTTTTTTCAGGTCGACCAAGGCGTCTTCGAAACGGCCGTTTTGGAGAAATGTCACGCCGCGGCTGTAATGGCCAAGATAACCATATTGATCGGCTTTCTTGAGATCGGCCTTGACCATCGTTCCTTTCTCGTACCAATCGGACAGTTGGAGCTGGGAATCCGTATGGCCAAGGTCACCGGCGCGAGTGATCCACTCGATGGCCAGGCCAGTCTTCTTTTCCCCGAGATATGAACGGCCGAGCTCAGCGGCAATCGCGGCCCGACGTCCAGACAGAGGGCGCCGAACGGTGTCCAGTTTGGCTTGCTCGCTGAGAACGTCGAACTCCTTGCTGAGGGCTTGCCGACGATCGTTCTCTCGTCCCTTCGCCTTGTAAGCGTCGGCGAGGTCGTCATACTGTTCGGCCAATAGGTCGAGGTCGGCCATCTGCTGGACCTGCTGACGGCGGAGCGTTGCCGCAAGCGACCTCTCGACTTCCTTGGCGTAGTCCGAGACAAAGGTCCCACCAGCGACAGGCTTGCCGTCTTTCTTCATCTGGGCGTAGATCTGCTGAAGTTCGCCCGGCAACAATGCGGCCAGCTCGGGGGAAAGCAGCAACAGGTTCGCGATCTTTCGGGTTGCATCGCTACCCTTTTCCTGGAAGGCTCGGGTATACCATCTCAGGGCATCACTGCGATTGCCGCGCTGCTCAGAAAGCTCGCCAAAAAGGAGGTGTGTCTCCGCAATTGCTGAGATCTTGTCCGACGGTGGCACGCCGGGTTGAAGCTGCTCCAGCAGATCCAGGCGCCGGTGGTAGCAAGCGTAGGCAGCGTCGTAGTCTTTGAACTGGACCTGGATTTTGCCGAGGGAAAGGTACGAGGAAGCGAGCGTCAGCCGAAGGTCCGCGACCGTCGGTCTTGCTCGCACCAGCTCCTCGTGGAGACGGACAGACTCACGAAGAACGTCCAAGGCTTCCCGAAATTCCTTTCTCACGAGATGCTGTTTGCTAAGCTCCTCATACAGTTTAGCCGCTTCGCTAGCCAAGTTGAGATCGTTTGGCGCATTGTCCAGCTTCGTCTTGAGGTCTACCAGGCGGGCTTTCAGGTTGGCGAGGGGATCGCGCGCCGTCAGGGTGGGGGCTTCGACGAAATCCGGGGCGGCGGGATTGTCCACCACGTCCTCGACCCGCACCCTTTCCCCCTCGGCTACGGTGCTGTTGAGTGCGTAGAAACAGAGGTCGACAAATGATACTTTGTTCTCGAGAGCGATTTTGTGCAAACGCTCAAACTTGTCCATCCAGTCTTGTGGAATCCTGCCCCCGCGTACTGTCAACATCCAGGACTGCTGATCGTCTAGCGGGTGCCCGGTTGGCGGCATCTCGGTGATATAGATGGGAAAGACGTGTGGAATACCATTGAAATCGCATGGAATGAAAAACCGCTTCATCCCCTTTAGGCTCGTTTTAATGAACGCACGGACTTTGATGGCCTCGGCCTCGTCGGTTGGACGCGAGGGAACGACAACCTCGTTGATGTTTGCTCCATGTAGCGGTCCGACGACAAGCTTCAAGTATTCACGGTTGGCGAGCACTTCCTTCGCATAGTCCTTCATCTCACGGTGCGTTTCGGCCAGGGACCTGTAGGCGTTCCCCAGGCTGTAACGACGATACCAGTGCCAAGTCGCTTCTTCGAACGCCGGGCGGAGCAACTGGATCGCGCTTTCGTAAGCTTCGGCTGCATCAGCAAGTCTGCCTGCGTCACGGTGAAGCTTGGCGTTGCTCATCAGCGCCGTGGCTTGCTCGTCTGCGCCATACTGGATTGACCAGCGTTTTCGTGCCGCCTGCTCTAACTGAGTTAATCTAAGTATCTCCGCAGTGTTCCCGACCGACTTCGCGCAGTTGGACGCCCAGCGAATTTGGTTTATATACTGGTTCAAATCATAGCTGCTAGGATTGTCCTGGGCGGTAAGAACTCGGTTACGGTAGATTTCTTCCGCTTCGAGATTGTAGAGCAGGGCTTGCTCAAAGCGCTTGGCTTCGTTGTCGTACCGGGCTCGTGTTCCGAGCGTCGTCGCATAATTCACCTGCACCGAGCGCTGGTCAGGGAATCGCTTCGCGAGTTCTCGCGCAGGGGGATGGTCTGGTCGAGCGTGCGCAACAAATCCTGCTTGGCCTGAATCTCTCCCTGAGGCTTTGGGCCGTATTCGAGAAAGAATGCGAGGTCATTGCGGGACTCCACCCACCAAGAGGCGAGAGAAGCGCGGTCGGGAAAGCGGCGCACCAGACCGTCGATTATCCGTGCGCTCTCTTCGTAGGCGGCCTGGCTGTCCGCCGAGCGTTGTGCTCGCCACAGCTCCATGCCGAGCTTATTCAGAGCGTTCGTCAAGATGTTGCCATAGCGGCTTACGTCGGGCGACTGGTTAGCAATCTCCCGGGCTTTCGCCACGGCCGCCTCGCGCTCGGCCAATGCCTCTTTCCGTCTGTTACCCGATTGTAAGAGGGCGTCGGCGTTATCGTGGTGCACGAATACCGTGAGGCTGTTCAGATAGGGCGACGAAGGGTTGACCTTCCTCGCTGCCTCGTCCAGCGTCGCGATGTAAGCGAGGGACTTCAGCAGCCCCTGCTGATCCTTGCCGTCGAAGCGAGCCCAAACGAGACGATATGACGCGATCGACAGGCCGGCCCTCGAGTCGACCTCGCGGTAGCCTTGCTCGATGAGGTGCTCGAAGAGCCGAACAGCGCGCGTAGCCAGCTTCGCGCGAGTCTCGTTGGTGACATCGTCCGGCAGGCAGGCTCCGAGCCGTACCAGGCAAGTACCGAGGTCGTAGCAGACCTCGAGATTGCTCGGAGAGCGGGAATACTCAGCTTCCAATCGCGCGAGAGCTTGCTCATACCAGTGACGGGCCGCGGCGTAGCGACCGTCGTCCCAATAGAGATAGCCAAGTTCGAGCATTGCGCGGCACTCTCCCAGACGGTAGTCCAGCATGTCAGGGTGTTTTGTCGCGAGTTGACCGTACCGTCCAACGGCCATTTCGAGATTGTCGCTCGCGCGTCGGAATGACCCAACATAAGTGCTGATCATTCCCAGGATGAAATGCGCAGCGCACGACCTTCGGCTCAATGGTCGGATCATCAGGCGCCCGGACCGCCAGCAACTGGAAGATCTTCAATCGCATGGTTGCGAGCGCCTCGTGGACCGGGCTGAGACCAGGCAGATGCCGGACGTTTTCCTCGGTGACCGGTATCGATTCTTGGTCGAATACCTCCTTGACTACCTCTGCCTCTTTGCGCGCGTGCCGCGCCTCCTCCTCACCTCGTTCCGCCCGCAATCGCTGTCTTTCAACTTCGCGCAGCCGATCCTGACTGACGCGGTAGAGGGAATAGCTCCAGAGGCCGAAACCGCTCACCACCACCAGGGCGGCAGCCATCCCCGCGATCGTGAAACTCTGTCTCTTTCGCTGTCGGCGCGCCTTCTCGCGGGCTTCCTGCGCCTGCGTTTCGGCCCGCACGGTGGCCTCTTTCTGCTGGCGCTCGTCGCGGCTCTTCTTCACCACCGCGGTGAGCACGTCGTGGGTCAGCTCGACGCGCTGGATGTCGAGACGCTCTTCCAGGTGAAGCAGCCGGCGCTTGACCAGGGTGTCGATGGCGCCGGGGTCGGCCCCACGCTGCGCCAGAGTCTTCTGCGCACGCTCGAGAGCAATGTTCTCGCGGAGGCCGGAATCGGTTACGAGCTCGTCTTCCACGAAAGCGCGCACGGCCTGCGGCTGATCGGCGACGCAGCGCTCGTAAAAGTCCTGCAAGATCCGCTCGCGACTGCCGGCCAGAAGGTCGGCCGTGATCTGCGGCAGGCTCCGCGCCAGCCGACGGTTGTTCAGCTCGCGGCAGACCAGACTCAGGAGCGACGGCTCGACCTCGAGCTCTGCGAGCCCGTCGTGGTCTCCGGGAGCGGTCGTTCCCAGAGTGGACCGCATCCGCCCACCCGCCACGAAGCGGACAACCTGCGCGCGCCACCTCGGGCGTGATCAGATCGCCCCCCGGCTGGGTGACTGCCTCGAGGGCCCGGGTTCCGTCCATGCGGGTCAATCGCATCCGATTCTCGGTGATCGATGGCATTAACTGGCGCAGGCTCTCGAGGTGGGGCAGATAGTCCTCGCGCAGGCAGACCAGCACGCGGTAGTCTCGATCGTCGAAGATGAACTGCTTGACCAGCTCGGGGCTTTTGTCCAGTCGCTGCTCGAGCGCCTCGGGCGCCCGGTTCTCGATCATGTCGGCCAGCTCGGTCAGAAACTGCGATGCGCGGAGTCGAGTGTCCTCGCTCGACTGGCCGATCGCGAACAACTCCTCGAACTGGTCGAAGACGAAGACGGGACGGATCGGCCGTCCCTCGGCCGTTTCCAGGATCAGGCCGCGACCGTGAAAACTCTCCCAGAGCGTCTCGGGCTTCTCGCTCGCGCTAACCTCCCAGCGGCCGCCTGCGTCGATGATGGCCCGCGTGACCGCGGCGATGACCTGCTCGGAAAGCCGCGGCGCCGTGGGTGCGTGATCGAGGCGAATCGAAACGGGGAGGTAGCCCTGGGCCCGCAAGCGGGGGAAGAGCCCGGCATGCAAGAGCGACGACTTGCCCAGGCCCGATTGGCCGAAGAGCACGGTCAGGTTCTTTCTTCCCACTCGCCTCAGTAATTCGTCGGCTTCCTCGACGCGGCCGTGGAAGAAATCCTGAAGCTCTTCGGTGAAGGCCACCAGGCCCGGCCAGGGATTCTGCGCATCGACGCCGGCACCGAAGGGCCTCTCGAGGAAGGATGCGGAAGCGGTAGGGGAAGGAGGGTTCACTTCGATTGACTCCTCTCGGCGAGCTCGATCACGATCCGCTGACGATCTGTCTCAGTTCCCGAACAAATGGCGGAGTGACCTTGCCGCCTGGGAGCCAGGTGTAGTTCAGTTGCGAAAATCGAGGGGGCACGAGTGAGGGCTCGGCGGTGTCATCCACGACAATCGGCACGATGAACTTCCGGGTGAAGTGAATCCCTCTCTGCCGGTCCAGCGCCATGTCCCATTCGCGGCGGAAGAATCCCTCGTGCCGTCGTTCGGTGTGCTTCGAGATCACGGGAATGAAGCAACTGCACGACTGGGCGATGTACTTTTCGATCTGGGGATTGAAGTTGTCGCCGGGCTTCAAGCTCTGCTGGTCAATCCAGACGTGAAGGCCGGCGGCCTCAAGGCCGGCCCTGAGCTCCTGCACGGCAGCCAGATCTTCCCGCGTATAGCTGATGAAGATGGCATTCCTGGGCATGTCAAGCGAGACCTGCGCCTCTTCGGCAGGCGAGGAGACCGGGTGTCGCTCGCGCCAGCGGTTCCAGAGCTCGTCGACGAATTCAACAGCCCCTCGACCTCCGAATACCTGCGTTTGACTGCTGAAATGCGACAGGAACGCGACCAGACCGGCGTCACGGTGGGTTCTGCTGTCGGCCAGGATCTCGAAAATGCCCTGGGTTGCCGACTGTGAGAGTTTTCCTCCCTTTGCCGTCCGGAGGAAAATGCGGACCAGCCAATCCGAATAGTCTTCGCCCAGAATCAGCAGATGGTTCTTCTTGAGCTCGTCGAACAACAGCTCAGGGCGTCGACTCTGGAGATTGCATACTTCCTCGAGCAGATCTTCATCGGAAACAACATAGTTGCCAGAACCCGAAAGTTTGCCCATCAAGTAATAGACAGTGGGTTTGACAAGCTTCTCCTTGCTTGCAGGTAGGTCGACCACGCTCTTGGGCGAGTAGGCGAGGGACTGCGTTTCCTGAGCGTTACCAAACCGCACCTCGTTGATGGCCTTCTCGAGCAGTGTGTCGAACGTCGTGGAGACAAATAGGTCGAAATCGGTGATCTCCGCCAGTTGCCGCAGGGGCTTGGAAGGCCGAAAGTCGACTTCTTTCATCAGCAGGTTGACTTGTCCACAGATTGCCCAACGGTCCTTTCGGAGGCGGGTGAGCTGGTACGCGACGAAATTGAGCGCTCTCTCCGAGGGCAGGTTGTCCACCGGGAGCTTGTTGAGAAGAGCCAGCCGACGGGCGAGATACAGGTCGAGAGTGATCGCGGTCCCATCAATGTCCACTTGAACCAAGTCTGGGCCCACGATCGGTATAACCGTCTTTTCCTCGAGGGCAGCGAGCAGACGGTCCCAGGTGCTGTCTTCCCACAGCTTCTCGGCCGGTTCGGAGGCGAGCAGTTCTTGAGTCATGGCATTACCTTGACGAGTAAGATCCGGTACGGGATGCACTTATCCGTGGTCGCGTGACAGCTCCGTCGAACGACTCATTTTCGCGTAGAGAAACCATTCTACAGACGCTCAAGACACGATTGCGAGCAAGCACCGCCGCCCAGACCCGTTTCCCTTCGTTCGTCAGCTTCCGGGTCTTCCCACGCCGCTCGACCCAGGGTCGATCGAGGAGCGGACCGGAAAGCCGCAAATATTTGAGGCGATTGGACAAACGCCGGCTGGTTAATCCGCAGCGTCTTGATCGCCGACGAGGCTTCACTCGCCGCGCGAACCAACGCCACCAGCCTCTTCAGGCGCTCAAACGAGAGCGTGATCGATTGCGGCATGTCCACACTTTCCGTTTAAGAGTTGTCAGGCCGCGCCAAGAGCCACAGTCAATTCTAGTAAGGCATGCATAATCAAGTCAATGCCGTTATAGAATATGTCTTGTCTGGCGCCGTTCGTGATGGCCTGGCGGTGAGGGATGAGTGTTGACGTGGTGGTGAGCGTAGGGACCCGGCGAAGCCGGTCATAAAGTCGGAGGCATCGCAATCATGGCGGCTCAACAGTGGTGGGCACGGAGTGAGGGATCGGTTATCGGGCCATTCACGTCGAGCGAGCTCAAGGATCTCGCTCGTTCGGGCCGGATCGGTCCTGACACGATGGTCTCTCCCGACGTCGTGAAGTGGGCCCCAGCCAGAAAAGTGAGGGGGCTCATCGAGCCCAGTGAAGTGCCGGCGCAGGGCTGCGCCGCCGCCTCAGAAGTGGCGGGACACGGCGACCAACCTTACGAATCCGGGACAGCCGGCCGGCACGTCGAGCACCGCGGCGGCCCCGCCGTCGCAACCGAGGCGTCGTGCGACCAAGAGCAGCCAGAGTCGCGTCGAGCCGGCCGGCGCGACGGGCGACGCGCCGCGGACGAAGGGCGCATCCCAGCTTGTGCATCCGGTGCTCCGCGTACAGCGACGATTCCTGATGTCCAAGGTGCTCGCGATGTACGAGACGCGCCTCCTGGTCGGGACACGCTTCCTTTTGCCTCTTCGGATTACAGAAGAGATGTGCCAGGTGGCCGGCGAGGGGCACGTGAGACGTCACATGCACCTGGTGAAACACATCGATCTCACCGAGCTCTTGGAGGTGCAGGAGGAGACGCCTGAAATCGCGGCAAACTATGAATCGAAAACGGTGGGTTGGAGAGATCGGTACAGCCAGCATTCTCATTTCACTTTCAAGGCGACCGGGTCCCAATCCGCACGTTTTTCGATGCCGCCCTCGCAGGTCGAGAGTGTGAGGCTTCGACTGATCCCGAGGTTGGATGATCGCTATCGTGTCGGACCCCTCGGAGCGATCAGTGGCGTGGGCGTGATTTTTCTCCTTGTGGTCGCTCTGATCCTCTTTGGATCTGGATTGCTTGTCTTCGTGGCGGCCAGTTGGGATCACGATGTTCGATTGATCGGCGGCCTCACGATACTCGCAATTGGGCTCATTCCGCTCGCGATCCTATGGGGGCAATTCCAGAACACAAGGTCCGGTCATCGCGATCGGCAAGCCGGGCGAGTCGATGGCGACGCCAGGCGCCTCCCGGATGTATCTCGAGGACGCCCACTGGCAGGCATCGGTGCTGGCCGAATTGAAGCGATGCCAGGCTGTCGTCGTACAGCCCGGCTCGACGACCGGCGTCCGCTGGGAGCTCGAACAGATCCGCAGGCATGTCGAACCGTTCCGCGTGCTGTTCTGTCTCGTGAGCTACTGGAAGGACCCCCAGTCCTACGAGGCGCTGGAAACCATAAGCCGGGAGGGTCTGGGGCTCGAGCTGCCGCGGGTCGTGCCGTTTTTGGAGCGACCGTCCTTTGTCTACTTCGACCGGGGCTGGTTGCCACGAGTCCAGGAGTTGAGTTACAAGAATCCGGTCCTCTGGCCGCTCACGGCGGACGCGGCGGACCTACACTACACGCTGGATCCCTTCGTGCAGGGAATGCATGGGGGGGAACGCGAAGGGCCTCGCGCACTTCGCTGGCGGCGAGGGATCGGCAAATCACTGGCCGACGTCGCTGCCGTCCTGATCGCGCTGATCATTTTGTTCGTACCGGTTGTCACAATTAACTTGGTGGCCAAGTACGCGGTGGGTTCGTTCGTCAGTTCTCGGAGCGGCGTGGACGAGCGTCAGAAAGCTGACGTTGTCGCGCGGTCACCGAAGATCACCCTCGAGGGCCGGGCGGTGCCGTATCGGTTCGAGTTGCCTCAGGCATTTGTCACGCAGCCTCCAGAGAACGAACTTGTGGAGCACGCGCGGAGTTCGCCCGACAACCTGCTGAGCCTTCAAGTCGTCGCGCACAAGCAACGCGAGGATTTAACGACAGTCGCTCAAGCGCGTCTCAAGATGAATAGCGGGAAAGGCATCGCAGAAAGCAAGCTCGAAAGTGTGCGCACGATCAAACAAGCGGGCGTCGACTGGGTGGAGACTCAAATCGTCGCGAAGCTGGAAAACGGGATCGCAGCCAAGGAAATCTTCCGGGCAACGAGCGGTGAAAAGGGAAGCGTGTTCGTCGTAACCTTGCTGCTCGGGTCCGCCGTGACCGATCCCGTTTACAACCGCGTCGCCGAGGAGATCCTCGCCTCATTTCGATTCGCCGAGAGCCCTGCCTCATCTGTCGAATCGGCTCAAGCTAAACCGAAGGAAACACCTGCCACGAAGGCCCCTCCGGCGAAACCAGAACCGGATCGCGACGACACATTCGAGACGATCGTGAGCGAGTCGGGCCTGAAGGGGCCGGTGTGGGACGCTGAGCATCGGGACGGCCACTACCAGATCGGTGAGGAAAAGATCCGATTCCTGTTCGGTAGCCGTGCAATGGCCCCCGAGGGGGGTAAATCGCTGCCGTCCTGGCCGGACATCGCGAACTATGCGGCGCAAGTCGACGGCGATCTTCACGTCTCCGGCGACCCGTTTTACTACGTATTGCTCGAACGTCAGACCTTGCTGGTGCTCAGGTTCAAGAATCTCACGAGGGACTGGGATGGTTACGTCGCCGTTTACCGCACTCAGGATGGTTCCTATTTCTATAAATGGAGTGGAGTGGATCTTCCGTGGAAAGCGCTGGCTAAGGGAGAACCCTTTGATATTCAATGGAAAGAGAGCGACAAATTGCTTGTGCATATCGACATCGCCAGGCCGAGCCAGAACGAACACGAGAAAGACGGAGAGGTCGACTACCGCTTCCGGCTCGAGGAGGTTTCGAAGGAACGTTGATCAGGCATTCGTGATTGACGGCCATTGACGCGGAAGGCAGACATCGTATAGTCCGGACTCAGGATGCGGACGCGATGCTCGAAGCCAACCGAGTCACCTTCATGAGTCGTTCACGGAGGTCGATCATGTACGGAGCATTCCTGTTTCTGGGCCTACTGGCCTGGCCGCCCTTCGCGCTTGCCGACGATGCCAAGCCGCCCGCCAGTCGCCTGCCCGCGGGGTGCGAGGTGGTGATGACGCCTGGAATGAGGATCACCGCCAAGACGTCGGTGGGGACGATTGTGATCACCGCGGTTGATGAACTGACCAGAGCCTATACGTGGGAAGGTGCGACCCGGGCGGTCGAGATGGAGCCCCGTCGATCCAGGATTCTGGGCAGTCTCGGCTTGTTTCACGATGCCAGGGGTGAGATTTGGCGCGACCATGGCGGCATCAACCGCTGCTTCACCAGAGAGGGTCAGCAGCACAAGCGTTCGGTCAAGGAGGCGATGGAATGGATCAAGGAGCCCGACCGCATGGCCTCGGTTTACCGAAACGACGGGCTGATTGTCGGGTGGCGCAAGGATCTCCGTGGGCACAGTTTGGACGCCGAGGTCTGGCAGATTCTCATCGACGGGAAGAAACCGACGCAACTCCCCGGTGGCCAGGACGACAAGATTGTTGTCGAAACCGTGGAGACTGAAATTTCGCCGCTGGTGAAGGCGGTTGCGAGCAACGACCTCACGCGCGGTTACGGTTTTGCTGGCCAAAGGGGCCGACGCCAACGTGAAAAATAGCGTGGAAGTTCCGGTTCTGGTCATGGCGATCCAGCGCGACTCGGCCCGGATCGTCGAGGCTCTGCTGAAGTTCAAGGCCGACCCCAATGTCCGGGACACTGATACCGATTTGACCCCGCTGTGGGAGACGCTCATACTCAACGCTCGCGACCGAATCGCCATCGTCAAGATGCTGTTGGCGGCGGGTGCAGACGTGAACGCGACGATCGGGAAAGGGGAATTTCCGGGCGTCACCCCCCTGATGGCTGTCGTAGTCGACGACGGCGCGGCCATGGTTCAGCTTTTTCTTGACAATGGCGCAGACGTCAACGCCAGGACGGCAGGTGGTCAGACCGCTCTCTCTCTGGCGAAGTGGTCCAAGCAGAAGGATAAAGAAGCTGTCGTTCAAAAGCTTCTGGCGGCGCGGGCAAAGACTGCGCTTGCCGGGGACGCCAAGGTACGAACGGGTCATCGCCCGGCGCGATCCGAACTCGTGATGTCGCCCGGAATGAGGATCACCGCGACTACGCCCACCGGGACGATTGCGATCACCGCGGTCGATGAACTGACGAGAGCTTACACCTGGGACGGCGCGACCCGGGCGGTCGAGAGGTCGTCCGAATCAGCCAGGCTCATGGGAGGCGAAGGCGCGTTCCATTGCTCGTTCGATGCGCATTCGCGCGATCATCACGGCATCACGCGCGGCCTCACGAGGGAATGGCAGAAGCAATTCAAGACGGTTTTCGAGGCGATGAAATGGATCAGGGAGCCCGACCGAGCCTCGTTCGTCTACCGCGATGACGGGCTCTTGGTCGGGTGGGAAAGGCTCTCAGACGAAGCGGTGCTCGCGGTCGAGGTCTGGCAGATTCTCATTGACGGCAAGAAACCGACACGACTGCCGGGCAGCCAGAACGACAAGATTGTCGTTGAAATCATCGAGACGGAAACCTCGCCGCTGGTGAAAGCGGTCGCGAGCAACGATCTCAAGGCGGTAACCGCGCTCCTGGCCGGCGGGGCCGACGCCGATGTGAAGAACAGCGTCGAGGTTCCGGTTCTGGTGATGGCGATTCGACACGGCCCGGCCGCCATCGTCGAGGCTCTGCTCAAGAACGGGGCGGATCCCAACGTCCGAGACGTCGACACCGATTGGACTCCACTCATCGAAACGTTCTCCCGGGACGACCCCGATGGCGCGGAAGTTGCCAAGATGCTGCTGGCCGCGGGTGCAGACATGAGTGCGGCGAGCCGGAAAGAGGGAACCAAGATCACGGACGCCACGCCCCTCATGATTGCGGCAGCCGACGGGTGCGACGACCTGGTTCAGCTCTTCATTGACAAAGGCGCAGACGTGAATGCGAAGATGCCAGATGGCACCACTGCGCTCTCGATGGCGAAATCGTTCGGCATGAACAAGGAGGATAACAAAGGCGTGATTCGCAAGCTGATTGCGGCGGGGGCGAAGGAGTAGCCTCGTCGCAGGCATGGCGGCTGGGTATTCTTGCAGAATTTTCCATTTCGCCTAACCGAAATCGCCCTGATGTCTTACACTGTAATGGCGGTGGCGTGCCGGCGTTTGAATGAACAAAGCGGGAGAGTTTCGATGATGCTGCACGCGGAAGCGATAGGGCGAATTGTGTTTGCGCAAAGGGAAGTCGTGCTAAACCGGAATCGGATGAGCGGCTTGGAAGGAGTGTCCATCGGTCTACACGAATGGGATTACATCCTTGCACTTGCGAATTTGCAGTTTCGGAACAATGTCGTCGCTCCGCGACGATGCTGTCGACCGCCATCGAGCTGGCGAAACGGAGCCTCTCTCAGACAATGGCTGGGTCCTCGGAAGCCACGCCGACTACGACACCTTTACGGGCAGTAAATAACGAACTGAGCAAACCACCCGCCGGTCCCTCGAGGGAATCCAGGCGGCTGGCTTCATTTCCGTCACTCGAACACGACGGTACGGACGCCCTGAACCAGAACCCGGTCTTGCAGGTGCCAGCGGACGGCCTGCGCGAGTACGCGGCGCTCGACTTCCCGGCCGATGCGGATCATGTCGTCGACTTCGTCCTTGTGTGAGATGTGGGCGACGTCCTGGTGGATGATCGGGCCGGCGTCGAGCTCGGCCGTGACGTAATGGGCGGTTGCCCCGATGATCTTCACGCCGCGGTCGTGGGCCTGTCGGTAGGGGTCGGCGCCGATGAACGCCGGCAGGAACGAGTGATGGATATTGATGATCGGCCGTCGATACGATTCGAGGAATTGAGGTGAAAGGATCTGCATGTAGCGTGCCAGGACGACCAGGTCGATCTCGTGGTCGCGCAGGAGGTTTGCCACTCGCGCCTCCTGGTCGGCCTTTGACGCGGGTGACACCCGCAGATGATGGAACGGGATGCAGTGCGCCTCGACCTTGGCCCGCAAGACTTCGTGGTTGGAGATGACAAACGGAATCTCGGCGTCGAGCTCGCCGGCCTCCCAGCGCCAGAGGAGGTCGACCAGGCAATGGCCGCCTTTGGAAACCAGGATCGCCATGCGCTTGGGACGGTCGGTGTAGCTCACTCGCCAGCGCATCGTGTGCTGCCGTGCCAGCGGCGCAAAGGCCGCGTCGAATTCGCCGCGACCCAGGCCGAAGCCCGCGCCCTCGATCTCCATCCTCATGAAGAAGCTGCCGTCTGGCGGGTCGCTCACATGCTGGTCGGCACTCAGGATGTTCCCATTGTGCAGAGCGATGAAACTCGAGACGGCTGCAATCACACCCTTGTGGTCGGGGCAGTCGATCAGGAGACGGATGTTGTAGCTCATGGGTGAAGTTCAATATAGACGCATCACCGGTTTGCGGGAAGAGCTCACGCAAACGGGCTTGATTATTCGGGTGGATTGGTTCAAGGACAAGGTCAAGAAGGGATCACGCGAAGGCGCGAAGGCGCAAAGAGAAGAAAGACGCCAAGCAGGGAAGATGCGACTGAAGAGCGCCATAGACGCGCTTGAGAGGCTACCTCGCGGGGGCACTCGGGGACGGATTTCGGGGCTTGAGCGCCTCGGCTACGGTCGTCATGGTTTTCTCTCCCCTCAAGTCCGTCGCGAGAATCTTGCCATCGGGACCAATCAAGAAAGTCGCGGGGATGGCGGTGGCGCCGTAGGCGGTGGCGACCGGGGATTCCGGGCCGATGATGCACTGGTGCCAGTTGAGGTTTTTCGACTTCACGAAAGACAGGGCGTCTTCCGGACGCTCGTCGAGGCTCAGCGAGGCCATCACGAACCGCGGTTCGGCGCCGAAGGCTTTGTGGACGGCTTCGAGATTCGGGATCTCGGCGACGCAGGGAGCGCACCAGGTTGCCCAGAAATCGAGGAGCACGAACTTGCCGCGTACGGACGCGGGCTTCAGATCTCTGCCGTCGAGTGTCTTGAGGGCGAAATCAGGGGCGATGTCGCCGACCTTGAGCCGTTGGCCGCCCTGTTCGATCGGTTGCAGCACACCGAGGTCGAGCGGAGTCTCACCGGGCTCGCCGGAGACGCGGAACGAGTGTGTGTACGCGGCGATCAACCGGCCCCAGCCGCAAGCATTCTCCGGTGGGGGTTCGTGGATCTTGATCTCCAGCAGATGATCACCGGGCGGGAGATCCAGGGCCTCAAAGCGGCCGTCACTGAAAACCTGCACGCCGGCAGAACGAGATTGGCCCTTCGAGTCGCCCGGCTCGATCGATGCCTTTCGAACCATCCATGCCGAGGACGGCGGTTTCGCGAGCCGGCCCGTCACGCGACGCCCCAGCTCGCCGATTTTCAGGTCGAGCGTTTTGCCGCTCTCGACGTCGATCGTTGCCATGCTGACAAACCAGCTCCGGCGGTCGGCACCATTGGGAACCCACTGCCCGAGGACGTGGCGCCCCGGCATCATCCGCGGAATCTCGAAGCGGCCGCTCGAGTCGGTCTTGATGAAGATCTGAGTGTCGAGGCGGGGCTGGCTCTCCACGAGCGGCGGCGTATCGGGACTCGACGAGAGCGCGAGGCCTGCGGCCGTTTTGCCACCGACTTTCACGGTACCGGAGACTCTTGCCCAGTCCTTGAGGCGGAGCGTGTTGTCGCCGCGGAAGTCGCGGCTGTGGGCGACCGCGAAGCCGGCATCCATCACGGCCAGGAGCAGGAACGCCCCTTTCTGCGGCGGCAAGGCGAAGCGGCCATCGGCCGTGGTCATGGCTCGGATCTTGAATTGACCGCTGGAGACATCGCCATTCTCGAGTGTCAGCGAGTCATCAGACGGCACCAGGTAGAGGAAGCCGTTCCCCGCCGGAGAGCCATCGGGTTTCTGTACCGACCCGCGGATCGGTTCCGAACGGGTCAGTCGGAACGTGAACGCGTGAGGTGTGCCGTCGGGCGAGAAGAGTCCGGTGTCCTCATAGAGATAACCCTCGGATTGCACGCGCAACAGGAATCGATGGACCGGCTGCCCGATCGTGTACTCGAACGATCCGGGCGATTTTCGTGCTTGACGGTCGGTGCCGTAACCTCGCTGCCAGAGGAAATGATCTCCCTGGTCCCGCACCCAGCCCAGCACGAGCGAGAAGTGGGGAATTAGTTGCCCGGTCTGGGCGTCGAGCACGGTGCCCTTGACGAGAGTCGACGGAGTCAGAGTAATCTCGTGCGGATTGCCGGCCTTGAGCGGTAGGTCGTTCTTGGCGGAATAGCCACTGGCCTGCACGTCGATCTTGACCTCGTCAGGCGGGGCTTCGTGCCAGGCGAACCGGCCGTTTTCGTCGACCTTCAGATCCTGATAGAGCGACTCGCTGCCGCGCCATGATTTGACGCGAAGCTGGGCGGTGGGGATGGGTTTGCCTGCTCGATCGACGATGCGACCGCTCAACGTGCGGGCCGGTTCGAGCCGGAGCGTGATGCGCTGCGGCTCAGTTCCCGCGCGTATGATTTGCAGAGCCGGCCCGAAGCCCGCGCGCCGGGTGGTGAGCTTCGAGACGACACCCGGCTTGATGCCCAGGGCGAACCGTCCCTGGGCGTCTGCGATTGCGGGGGGGATGGCGTTGCCAAATCTGGCGCTGTCTCCGTACATGACCTCGGCGTGAGCCACGGGACTTCCGTCAGGGGCGAGGACCGTGCCTTCGATCGTCGTGCCGCGCTCGAGGCGCAGCGTTGCGGTGCCGTCTCGGAGCGCGGAGAGGGGTTTGAAGTCCTCGCACAAATAGAATGAATGTTCGTTGAGGTAGAGGTAATGGTAGGCCGCGAGCTTGACTGAATCAGGTCGCGCGGGAACGCTGGCGAACGACCAGCATCCGTTCGCGTCGGTCTTGGTCGACGCATCCTTGATAGCGACCCACTGCCGGGACCGTGGATAGAGTTTCGCGACGTCGACGACGACGGTCGCGCCGGCGAGGGGCTTCTGGTCCTGGTCAAGCACCTGGCCGGAGATCGTCGTCGCCTTCTCCATCTGGAAAAGGAGATAATCCGGCGGCATGGGGGCGGATGACTCGTAAACCCACTGGATTGCCTGTGGGACGAGACCTTCGCGCGAAGCACGCACAAAGAAATAGCGGACGTCTGCGGGGTGTGAGAATTGTGCGGTGCCGGTGGCGTCGGTGGCCGCGGGGATTTTTTTCGATCCGCCACCGGTGCTGAACTCGAGGCGTATGCCCGTGATCGGAGCGTCGGTGACCAGGTCTCGGGCCTCGACTGTGAGCGAACCGGGCTGGTGGTTCGTCTTGGCGGCGGGCTTCGGCGTGTTCGCGACCTGGGCGGCTCTGGGCGAAGTCCGTGGCGCCTTTGGGTCGTCGATCCGTGTCGCGACCACGGCGGCTACTCCGACAGACGCAATTGCCGCCATCGCGAGCATAGTCGCCGCGGCGATTTTGAGCCGGGTCATGAGCAAGCTCCTGATGATGCAGTCGGTCAAGGCCGCCACTGTGGCCGGGATCGGTCCGCCGGTTGCGGCTGCAACCGCCGACTGCGCCCATGCCGCGGGAACCGCCACCGCGGCAGACGTCGATGACAACTCGAGCGCGGCGCTCACCGCAACGGCGGAGATGCCGCGGCGGACAAGGCGATCGCGCAACAGCTTCCGGCCCTTGGCCAGCCGATGATAGAGGGCCGGCATGCTCCAATGTAGTCGCCCGGCGGCTTGCTCGTAGGTTAGACCTTCGAGGTCGCAGAGGACGACCGGCAGACGATGGGATTCCGGCAGCCGGTCGATCTCCGCGTGCACGATCGAGCGCACGTCGAAATCGAGCGCGGGACGTTGTGTGTCCGGAATGTCCATCGCTGATACCTCCCGATCGTGCGTTCGCCTTTGCCTTCGCTTCGCCTCGACATTGAGCTGGACTGCGGCACGATACGCGACGCGGTGCAGCCAGCCGCCCAGCGCGTCGGCAGCGCGGACCGAGCCCGCCTTGCGCGCCAGGACGAGGAACGTCGCCTGAAACGCATCTTCCACATCAAACTGGTGGCGCAGTACGGCGCGGCAGGTCGCCACCACAAGTGGGCCGTAGCGTGCCACCAGGGCCTCGAAGGCCGACTCATCCTGCGTGGCTGCGTAACGGCGCAACAGTTCGTGGTCGCTAAGCCCGACAGCCGTGCCGACGCCGAACAAGTCGCGAAGGTGTTTCAGGCTCGATCCCGATGTCCTGCTTGCCATGATCCGTTCCCTCCTGAAACTGGCTTCTTTCCGCTCACCAAGATTATAAGAGGGTCAGGAGCGCGGTGCGCACCGATTTTCTGGCAGTGTCCTGATCTGAGGCATGCATCATGACGTTCTTCTTTATTTCCGGACAACTCGGGAGAAAAACGTCGGCGTCCGGGCAGTAGTCGACGTGGGGATGAAACGACTCGGTAGTGGGTCGGCGAAGGATCTTGATCCGGAGGGGGGATTGACGGCATGTCGCGTGAGACCGCACCCTCGCTTTTAGGCCAGCTCGGTTCGCTGTTCGATGGCGGTTCCGTCGCCGGGTTGACCGACCGCCAGCTCCTCGAGCGGTGGAGCGGCGGCCGCGATGCCACGGGCGAAATCGCTTTTGCCGCGCTGGTGACGCGGCACGGGCCCGTGGTTCTACACGTCTGCCGCCAGCTTCTGGGCGACCGGCATCATGCCGAGGACGCTTTCCAGGCCGTCTTCCTGGTGCTGGCGCGGAAGGCCCGGTCGATCCGAGATCCCGACCTTCTGGGAAACTGGCTCTATGGGGTCGCGCTGCGCACCGCCCGTAAGGCGCGCGTCCAATTGATCCGCCGGCGCAAGTATGAGGAGGGCGACGCCATGAGTCGTGCCGGCGTTGCGGTAGAACCCATGGTCGAGCCGGCCGAGCCGGCGGTCCTGCGCGAGAGCAGGCCGAGATCCTTCACGACGAGATCGACCGCTTGCCCGGCCCGTTCCGGCTGCCGGTTGTGCTCTGCTACCTCGAGGGCCTCACCCTCGACGAGGCGGCCCAACGGCTCAAGTGCCCCGCCGGTACCGTACGCAGCCGACTGGCCCGCGCCTGCGACAAGCTCCGTCGTAGCCTGAAGCGTCGAGGCGTCGCCTTGCCGGCGACTGGCCTCGCCGCCGCCTTGAGCCCTCGATCGGCCGGGGCCGCGGTCTCGGCCCCGCTGTGCAACATCACGACCAAAGCCGCGATGGACTTCGCGGCCGGCCTGGGGGCTGCGGCCGCCGCGACCGGCCTCGCGCAGGAGGTGCTGAGATCGATGGTGATTCACAAGGTGAAATACGCCGCACTCACGCTGGTCTTCCTTGGAGCTGTCGCGGGCGGCGCCAGGCTCGTTGATCAGGGACCGGAGCGTCAGGCTCGAAAGCCCGACCTACGTCTGACCGCAGAGAAGCCCGCTCCAGGCCGGATGTTCGTGGTGGGTCGCGTGCTCGACCCCGACGGTAAGCCGGTCCCGCACGCAACGGCGATGGTGTGCACGGCGCTCAAGCAGCCGGTGCATGGTGACAACTTCGGGAATCAACTGTCGTCGACCGGCCAGGCGCAGAGCGACGTTTCGGGCCGGTTCCGACTCGACGCGATCCGCACCTCCTCCGCGACCCATGACGAAACCGTCGCCGTCGCCATCGCGCCTGGCTACGGCGCGGGCTGGGTCAATCTGGACCCTGACGCCGATCAACCTATTGCCGACATCACGCTTCGGCCCGAACAAGTCATCCACGGGCGTGTCTTCGATATCCAGGGCCGGCCCGTCGGGGGCGTCAGGATCTCGGTCGAAGCCATGGGCCGCGTCCTCCGGGATCCGGAAGGCGATCCTGAAGACGATGGCCTCGAGGGCCCCGCGTTCACGGGGATGAGTCACGCGAAAGAACTGCCGGCCTGGCCCCGCCCGGCGCTCACCGATGCCGACGGCCGCTTCAGCGTGCGCGGTGCGGGCCGGAATCTCCGGGTCGTCCTGGTGATCGATGATCCGAGGTTCGCGATGCAAATGACCATGGTTGATACCGACGGAGCCCCCAAGTCGAAACCGGTTGTCATCGCCGTGGAAACGGCCAGGGTCGTCGTCGGGCAGGTGCTGGCTGCGGACACGAAAAAACCGATCGCGAACGCCGAAGTTGCCGCCAACGGCGGCGGTGACAACGTCACGACCGACGCTCTTGGGCGGTATCGCGTCCGTGCCCTCGGACGCTTCCCCGGTGGGGGGTCACCCGAGCGCCTGCATCGTCATGGTGAACGCTCCGCTGGGACAACCTTATCTGAATGTCCGGACGGACGAGTTCGAATGGCCTAAAGGCGCCATTGAGCATCGGGTCGATGTGGTCTTGCCGAGGGGAATGCTCATTCGCGGTAAGGTGACCGAAGAGGGATCCGGAAAGCCTATCGCAGGGACGATGGTCGGCTATCTTTCTCGCCCGACTCTGGGTCCCCAATCCGACACCGGGTATGGGTTGGCTTGGGCGGCGCCGGATGGATCATTTGCGCTCGCAGTCTCGTCCAGATCGAATCATCTCATCGCCTGGGGTCCGAGCGAGGACTATCTGCTTCACGAGGCCGCCGAGCGGATGATCCAGGAGGGCAGGCCCGGCGGGCGTCGCCTGTATGCCCATGCGTTCATCTCTTTCGAGCGAGAACCTGGCGGCGACGGTCGGATCGTCGGGGTCGTGCTCCGCCGCAGTGCGGCCCTGAAGGGCCAGGTCATCGGCCCGGACGGACAGCCGGTCCAGGAGGCCCTGATGGTGAGTCGAATCCTCCTGGCGCCGTCGGGATTGCCTTCGCGTGTCTGGCAGGGAGGCTACCAGGGTCATGTACGCAATGGTCATTTCGAGCTGCATGGGCTGGCAACCGACCGCGAGATCCCAGTTTTCTTTCTGGAACGAAAGCGAAAGTTAGGCACAACGGTCAATCTCTCGGGCAAGTCGGGCTCGGACGGCCCGATCACTGTCCGCCTCGACCGCTGCGGCAATGCCAAGGCGCGGCTCGTTGACCCCGCGGGAACCGCGATCGCGGGGCATCGCGACCCGTATCTCATCGAAATCGTTGTCACCCCCGGCCCATCCGGGTTGAGCCGCGATAAGGGAGATGAGGGTCGCCTTCAGGCCGATCAAGATTGTCTCTGCCGGATCGACCGCATCAACTACCCGGATGGCTCGATATCCGATGCTCAGGGCTACGTCACGTTCCCCGCCTTGATCCCAGGGGCTACGTATCGGATTCAGGACCTGAGCGACGAAGACGGCAGGGAGCTTCGTAAGACATTCACGGTCAAGCCCGGCGAGACCCTCGACCTGGGTGATGTCGTGATTCGGAAGCCGGAAGCGGGAGGCTAGCCGCTGGTGTCTGGATCATTTCAAGGCGGGGAGCGGCTTCCAGTCGAGCTTGCGGTAGTCTTTCGCGAATTCGGTGATCTCGATGGCCTGGTTCACCGCGATGTCGTGGAAGACCTGGGTGGTGCCAGTGGTGGGCCAGTGAATCTCCAGCGAGGCGACTCGCTCGGCCTTGGCCAGGCCGATGGTTTGCTGGAGGGGGTTGCAGCCCCAACTGCTGCCGGTGGTCACGTGCCGATACACGGTGAGGGGGTGGTCTCCTGACGTCACGACCTTGATCCGGGCGCCGATCGCCGGCCGGTTGCTCTTGGTGCCCTTGAGCTTCACCGTCAGCCAGTTGTTCCCCTGGCCCGGGTTTTGAAAGAGGATGTTGTGGTAGGCGTCGCCAGCGACGGCGCCCCCCATCTGGATGAAGAAATCGATGTCGCCGTCTCGGTCGTAGTCGCCGCAGGAAACGCTGTGCCCCTTTTGCAGATGGGCCGTCCCCGATGACACCGAGATATCGGCGAAGCGCTGCCCGCCCACGTTCTTGAACATGCGATTGGGAACCAGAAAGCTGAAGTCGGTGGTGCCGGTGCCCAGGTAAAAATCGAGGAAGCCGTCGTTGTCGAAATCGCCGAAGTTGCTGCCCATGGTCGCGAACACCAGGTCCAGACCGGCCTCCTTGGTCTTGTTCTCGAAGCGCTTGCCGTTCACGTTGTGCCAGAGCCGATTCGACAATCGCGAGTGGGGCTGCCCGATCATGCCCTTGATCACGCCGTCCAGCGACTGGTCGTAGCACGTGGCGAAGATGTCCAGCCAGCCGTCGTTGTCGTAGTCCCACGACCAGCACGAAAACCCAGCCTTGGGGCCGTCGATTCCCATTTGCTCGGTGACGTTGGTAAACGTGCCGTTGCGATTGTTGTGATACAGACGCGCGTCCCCGGCCATCATGTCGACGAACAGATCGGGATAGTCGTCGTTGTCATAGTCGATCCAGTCTGCCCCCTTGCAATAGTGTTTCCAGTCTGTTGTGAGGCCGGCCGCGCTCGTGACGTCCTCGAAGGTGCCGTCTCCCCGATTGCGATGCAATTGCACGGACTGGATCTCGCACACGAGGAAGACGTCGAGCCAGCCGTCATTGTCAAAATCGGCCCAGCGCGAGATGTGGACGTTGCCGGGTGGGATCCGCGATTCCTTGGTGACGTCGGTAAACTTGCCGTTGCCGTCGTTTCTCAGCAAGCTGTGCCGCAGCGGTAACCAGAACCAGGCGCCGCGGGAAACGAAGATATCCATCAGGCCGTCGTTGTTAAAGTCGGTCGGAATGGCGGTCTGACCTCCCAGTTGCGTGATCAGTCCTGCCGCCTTGGTGCGGTCTTCGAAGGTGCCGTCACCCATGTTTTTGTAGTAATTCATGGGCACGGTGGGATCGTAGTTGGTGATGGCGAGGTCCAGCAGACCATCGTTGTCGAAGTCTTCGAAGACGCCGCCACCGGACAATCCGAGCTGGTTGACATGGGCTTTCTCGCCGACATCGCGGAACTTGCCGATGTCGAATTCGGACTTGAAGAAACGGTCGAGCGACACCAGGTACTTTGGATCGACCTTGCTCGGATATTCGCCCAGCGTCATATGGGCCAGGTTCACGAGCCAGCGGACCGTGAGATCGTCGGGGAACTGCTCGAGATACTCGGTAAAGTGGCGGATCGCCAGAGTCGAGCCGACGGGGTTGGTGTGGACGGCGGCGGGCGCGATGGGGATGATGCACGAGCTCTCGCCGCGGCACATGATACAGTTTTCGGTCTCGCCGCGTCGCATGGCGGTCACTCCCTGAAGGAAGATGACTGTGTAGAGACCGAGCTCGGCCAATGTGTCGGTTTTCTCGAGCCACGACCTGGTCTGTTCCAGCAGTTCGTATGCGCCCTTGAAATCGCCTTTCTTGTTAAGCACATTCACTTTCGAAATCAGAATCAGCAGCCGCTGCGAATCACATTTTCCGGGAGGAGGCAGTGCTTTCTCGAGTACCTGGAGCATGTGTTCGTCGACGGATTGCCAGCTATCCCGGGCCTCGTCGAGCGAGTCTGGCGACCAACGCAGATGGGTCGCCGCCTGGGCGGCACCGCTGTTATCCATCCCCCGGCGCTTTTGGTACTTGAGTCGCTTCGGCGCGTCCGATACTGAGCTGCCGGCGCCTTTGTCCGCAGCCACAGAATGTGCGGCGGCGACTGGCGCATGCTGGGCGGGGCTGGCGACAGCCGGCGAAGCGTGTCGCATCATGAAGAAGCCGGCAGCCGCCGCGACCGAGATCAACCCGGCTGACGCCGCCATCAATAAACCGCCAGAGGCTGGCCTGGGTGCGTAGTTCATGAGTCGTCTCCTGCTCCCGGTGCTCGACGCCCTCGATGCAACAAGTGTATTGGAGTGTTCCCGCGTAGGATCTTTGCGCCTGCGCATCTCGGGTCACCTGAGGGAGCCGGCTCCAACAGGCATTGTCGCAGCGCAGTCGTCACGGGGGAAGGAGGTTATCAAGCCGACGGTTTTCCCTTCCTGACCGTCGAATACCGTCCACGGTTTTTTATATTAACGAGAACTCAGCAGATTGCCAAGAACCGTGAAGGGCACGCCTGCCGGCAATGCCCGCCGGCACCCCGCCCTAATTGGAGCTGACCTCGTGGAGCAGCCTATCGGTCTGGGACTTTCGCGGCGCGGCGTACAGGCTGTTGTCCAGCAGATTGATCTCGAGCGTGGTCAGTTCCAGAGACGGCGACAACATCCGCGCCATCACGGTCGTGCACGCCCCGGCCAACAGGTCGCCTTCGCCCGAGGGCAGCGGCACGCTGCCGGTGCAGTGGAGGACGCTCTGAAGGCGAAAGAACTCGAAGGCAAGCTTGTTCTCGGCCGAGCTCAGCTTCATGGTGAATCCGCTGGGGTCGGCTCGAAAACTGCGTGAGGCCGCCAGGCGCTGGGCCCAGCGACCGGCCAGGGGGGTGCCGTCGTCCACGATCGCGATCGGAACGGCGACGGCAAGCATCCTGAAAACAACGGGACAGTTTGCGAGAGCTTCGTTGTAAAGCGCGATTGCTTCGTCGCCGCGGCCGAGCTTGACCAGGCAGCTTCCGGCCATGACGGCTAGCCGTGCGCGCAGGCAGCGATCGAAGTCGGGCGAGAGCTTCTCGCGTGCGCGCGAGCATAACTCGAGTGTTCGCTCGGTGCGGCCGGCATTCCACTCGAGCTCGGCTTCCATGCTGTCGAAGTAGGGACCGGCCGCCGGATGGCTTTCGGCGCGTCGGGCGCGGCCGATTGCTTCCCAGGCGATGCCGCGGGGAACCAGGTTGCCCAGATCGGGCAAGAACAGCGTGTTGGGAGTCGCGACGTCATAAAGATACGCGTTGCCCGGCGCCAGCGGGGTGAACAGCTCATGGAGAAACTTGGGGTCCTGGATCAATTTGATCATTTCGCGTTCGAGGGTCCAGCGCTCGAGATCCAGGCGGCGGTCCAAGAGCGCCGCACTGGTTGTTGGCTCGGCGCCGAAGGCCTGTAGCTCGGCGAGCTCGCGCTGGCGGTGGCGGATCATGAGCCAGAGGAAGAAGCGGTTGTTGAAGGCGAAGTCGCGAGCCTCGCCCGAAAAATGTTTGCGGCCGGGGCGCTCGAGCGAGCGTTTTGCCCACTGGTAGGCGTCGTCGCCGCGTCCCAGGAGAAAGAGAACGTGGGCAGTAGCCCGATCGAAGCTGTCCTGGTCCATGGCCAGCGTGTACGGGGCGCGTGCGCGGCGGGTTTCCTGGGCGCGTTTGAGGCAAGCCCAGGCGGCGGGGAGCGAGTTCCTCAAACCATGCGTCCAGGCCGCCTCGGTGAAGGGCGATCCCTCGTAATCGTCGGCCGACCAGCAGAGGTTTGCCTTGAGAATCGCGTCGATCGCTTCGCCGAAGCGGTGATCGCGAGAACAGATTTCGGCGAAGTTGCGCCACAGAAGCGAGTCGCCGCTCTCGGCGGTCACCGCGGCCTTGCCGGCCTCGTAGCTTTCGTGTCTGCGGCCGGCTTCTTCTTCGAGCGCCATGCGAGAATTGAGGACGCGCACCCGCATCGACCCGGCCATCTGGGACTTTTCGAGCCACTCGCGCGATTCGTCAAACCGCCCCAGGCGCATGAGCGGCCAGATATGCCACGACGGCAATGGCTGATAGACCTGCTCGATAAGGTCGACGACCCGGAGCTCTTCCTGGTCGCTTCCCATGTTGCGGAGAATCGAGTGCTCAAGGTCCAGGACTCGCAGGTACCATTCGCGTGCGAACTCGTCGTGAGGCGCGGTGAGACCGCGCTGGTGCATTTCGCGGCGGAGCTTGCGCGCAGAAACAGTGCGCGGGGAAAGTTGCCCTCGCTCACTTCCTCGATCTGCGCGAGAACGTACCGCGCGGGGATCGACCTGGGATTGTGGCGCAGGGCCTTGAGCGCCCGCTCTCTTGCGGCGACATATTCGTCGTCGTGCACGGCAAGGCGGTAGGCTTCGCGCTCCTCGGGGGTCGCCTGGGCCATCACTCCTTTTTCGCGCAGGTAGACAATCACCTCTTGCGGCGCTCTCCAGTATGCGCGGTAGGCCTCGCGCTGCTCCAGGGGGGGCGGCTCGTCAATCGAGATCAGCCGGGGATAATCGCGCGGCCATTGCGGAAACGGTGAGTCGGGATACTCGCGGCGCAAGGGATCACCGCGCGGAACGAGATACCAGCCGCCGGCACCGAGGCACAAGAGAAGCACCAGGGCGGCCAGAGCGATGATCGTGCGGTTGCGGTTCATGGGCGAGCTCCAGATCGGCATCAAACACGGCCCCCGACGGAGCGGGCGGTTGCGGCTTCGATCACCGGCGCGGCGCAGTCGCGGACGATGGCGTCGGCGTCCTTGAAGCCCGGCGCCAGCTCGAGCCGGTGGCTGAACAACAGGGGCGCCAGTGCCTTGATGTCCTTGGGCGAAACAAAGTCGCGCCCTGGGTCATCGCCCGCGCCTGGAGCGCGGGAATCGCCACGACCAGCGACCGAGTCGATACTGCCAGTACGACCCGCGAGTCCTTGCGCAGGTTGCCGGCGATGTCGACCAGGCACTCGTGAATCACCGGCGGGACCTGCACGGCGTCGAGCAAGTAACGCCGCGCGGCCAGAATTGCCTCGGGGCTGACCACAAAGGCCGGCGGCCGGCGCCGCGCCGCGCGCCATTCCGACAAGACCTCGAGCTCGTGCGCCCGGTCGAGGTACGTCATCTTGATCTTGAACATGAAACGGTCGAGCTGGGCGCGCGGCAGGGGATAGGTGCCCGCCAGATCGAGGGGGTTTTGAGTTGCGATCACGAAGAACAGGTCTTCGAGCGCGTAGCTCTGGTTGTCGACGGTGACCTGTTTTTCGGCCATTGCTTCGAGCAAAGCGGCCTGCACCTTGGGGCCGGCGCGATTGATTTCGTCGGCGAGCACGATGTTGGCGAAAATCGGGCCGGGCCGGAACGCAAACTGCCGCGACTCGGTGTCGTAGACCAGACCGCCGGTGATATCCGAGGGGAGCAAATCGGGCGTGAACTGGATCCGGCGCATGGCGGCGAAGCCGGTCTGATGGCGCTGGCGCTCGAGCCCCTCGCCCAGTGCCTTGGCCAGCGTCGTCTTGCCCGAGCCGGGATGGTCTTCCAGCAGCACGTGGCCGTCGGCAAACAGTGCGATCAATACCAGGGCGATGGTCTCGTCGCGCCCCTGCACCATCGCCCGGCAGCGATCGCCCAGAGCGGCGAAGAGCCCCCTCACGTCGGCAAGCGAATCGATCCGAAACGGAGCGGCGCTCGCCGGCGATTCCGTGGATCGAGCCGGCCCCGCGGCCGTCAATTCAATCGTGTTCATGGCGCTCTATTTCCTCAGTCGCAGTGCAACTCAAAAGAAGCCGCCGGCGACGCGACGTGCGTGCCGGGGAGAGAATCAAGGTGATCGAACAGAAGGAGAATGTCATGTCGGTGCTCTCAGCCCACTTTGAGCCAGCTCAACGGGTTGAGCAATCCCAGCCAGCGCCGCCGCGCGGGCACGCTGCGGGCAACCTGGCGTTTCACGGCGAAATAGAGCTCCCACCACCGCTGGACCTGGAAAGCATAATCGGAACGGTACGCGTGGCGCAGATGCATCTCGGTGAGCCCGGCCAGCTCGGGCGCGACCGCGCCGAGCCGGAGCGCAGAATTCCTCCCAGGTTTCGCCGAAGTTCCTCCGGTAGCCGATTTCGGCCAGGCGGTCGAGCACGGCGCGATAGCCGACCCGCGGCAAGACGGACGCCGCCACGAACCGCGGCCGGACGCCGCGCCAGAGCTTGACCGCGTAGAGGGCCATCAAGGCCAGAACGATCGCAAGGGGGACGCCCGACCGGACCAGCCGGCTTATCGAGCGCGACTTGCTCTCATCGTCGGCCAGGACCTCCGGCGGGACCTCGCCGATCGTGGAAAGAAAGCGGTCGAGCTCGCGCGGGTCGGGCTCGGGGTCGGCCGCCGCAACTCGCCCCTTGGCCGATGCCTCCATCACGATCCAGCCGATCTGATCGAGATAGATTTCGGCCCAGGCATGCCGGTCGGTGTTGTAGGCGACAAACGCCCCGCGCTTGCCGGCGCGCTCGGGGCTAACCCGGTAGCCCACGGCCAGGCGGGCGGGAACTCCGAGGGCGCGCAACAAATACGTCATGGCGTGGGCGAAGTGAACGCAGTATCCGTGGCGGTCGCCGAACAAGAACGACGCCGTGCGGTCGGGCGCCTTGTCGTGCTTCGGGTTGTAATCGTAAACGACGTTGTCTTCCATCCACTTTCGAATGGCCAGGGCCTTCGCCAGCGGAGACTTGCGTTGCGAGACCGTGAGCAACTGGGTGATTTCCAGTGCCAGTTCGCGGTAGCGCGGGTCGGAGGGGTAGGCAAGGTAATGGGTGCGGGTTGCGTCATCCCAGCGCGGATCGCCGGCCTGCGACCTGGCCAGCTCGGCGTAGACATTGTGAGGGCCCTCTTGCACCAGGACTTGCGAGGTCACCTTGAATGCCCCCGAGAACTCGGACGGAGAAGGATTGGTCTGGGGCTCGATCACCACGGCCTCGACCAATCCCGGCACGGAGTTGTCGTCGCCGATCATGAAGACGGTGGCCACGAGGTCGCGCAAAAACGTGCGCGGCGGCCGCGCGGGCAGCTCGATTCGCTGGTTGGGAACGCTCCACGCGATGTCGGCGTCACGCGCCTCGGCGCGCACGAGCTTGGTGCCCATGAGCTGGCTGTAGGCCAAGGTGCGCAGATAGTAACCCCCCTCGACGGGCGCGAAGTCGTCGCGCAGCCGCACCACCAGCGCGGCGCCAGCCGCTGGGGGGAGTTCAGTTTCCAGTTGAACTCGTCGTCGGGACCGTCGCCGGGCTTCTGCGCGTCGTCGTTCATGATCACGCCGATGGCCATCTCGCGCGCAGCCGGGCACCGACCGGGGCCGAGAGGCGAACCTCAAAGACCTCGTCGGGCTCCCAGCGGGTATCGCCGCCCACGGCGACGACCAAGGTCGCGGTGGTGCTCCCGGCCGGAAACGTGACCGTTCCGGCGGCGGCCTGGAAGTCTTCGCCGGCATGTGCCGTGTGATCGAGCGTGGTGTAGCCGACCGAGACCGGCTTGGCGGCTGCCGCCGACAGCGTGAGGGGAAACTTGAAGGGCGTTTTCCCGGTGTTTCCCTCGGGCAAGCTCACGGGCTCGATCGATATGCGTGGCAGCGGCGGGCCCTTGTCATCGTTGCGGATGGTCACCGTGGCCCGGGCGCGGGCCAGCGTGGCGTTGGCGGGCTTTTTGAGCTCGACCGTGAAGGTCTCGTCGGGCTCGACGTCCTCGTCGCCGATAATCTCGACCGTGAGGCTGGCCTCCGTTACGCCTGCGGGAATCGCCAGCAGCCCTTCGGCCGGGTGGAAATCGCTGCCGGGGGTGGCGCTTCCGCCCGTGACCTTGTAGTTGAGCTCGACAGGCACGGTCGTGGGCCGCGACAGCGAGAGCTTGAGCGTCAAGGGCGTCGTGCCCGAGTTGCCTTCGTCGCTGCCCGCGTCGTCGATCGCGAGCTCGGGCGCGACCGCCTCGCGGTCGTCGTTTTCGATCGTGCCGGTTCCGACGGCCCGCCCGAGCGTCGCCCCTTCCGGGCCGGAGAGCTCGACTGTGAACGTCTCATCGGTTTCCAGCTTGGTGTCGCCCAGTACGCCGACGGTGATGGTGGCGCTCTTTTTCCCTTGGGCAGGAGCAAGCTCGTGAGCTCGGGCCGGAGGAAATCCTCACCCGGGCGGGCGGTGCGGCCATTGACGGCGACATTGACTTTGACGTCGTCCTTGGCGGCGTGCGAAAGCGTCACGTGGAAGGTCGCGGCGGTTTGGCCCGAATTGCCCTCGGGCCCCTTCCAGTCGTCGATGGACAGAGTCGGTGGGGTCGGTTCCGCCGGCGGGGGTGGCGTCGGGTCGCCGTCATCGTTTTCGATCGTACCTACGCCTGTCGCTTTCTTGAGCGTCGCCGCCACGGGTAGAGACAGCTCGAGCTCGAAATCCTCGTCGGGCTCGACCTGGGTGTCGCCGATGAAGTTCACGGTGAGCCGCGCCGAAGTTTCCCCGGGCGGGATCGAGAGCTGGCCCGCAGCTTTGTGGTAGTCTTCGCCGGCCTTGGCGCTGCGGTCCTTGCTTTGATATTGAGCCCGCACCGTGTTTCGCGAAGGCGCCGACAGGGTAACCTCGAACGTTGCGGCGGTCAGCCCGGCGTCGCCTTCGGCGACTTTGACGTCGCCGATCGTGAGCTCGGGCAAGGCCGCGTCGTCATTGGTGATCACGCCGACGGCCTCGTCGCGCTCGAACTGGGCCCCTTCGGGGTGCGTCAGCCTGACGATCACGGTCTCATCGGGCTCGAACTCGATGTCGCCGAGCACCTCGACGGGGATGCTCGAACTGGTCTGGCCCGCCGTGATCAACAGAGTCCCCAGCGCGGGCGTGTAATCAATCTTGGGCGTGGCCGTGCCGCCGGCCGTGCGGAAATTCACCGAAATCGGCCCGTCAGACGCCTTGTCGAGCGTTACCGGAAAGACCAGCGCCTTCTTGCCGGCGTCGCCTTCCACAACCTGCACATCGCCGATCGACAACCTGGGCCGGTCTGGACCGGGAATGAGGATCTCTTTCTGCTTCTTTTTCGGATCCGGATCGGAATTCGAGTCCGGCGCCGGCCCCACCTTCGCTTGCGCCGATTCAAGCAGGGGGCTGAACCGCGAGTGAGTCAGGACCCGCTGGCTCACGACGGGGAAGAGCAAGATGAAGGCGACGGCCAGGAGCGTGCGCCCGAGGTACTGCCGGGGCAGCAAGAGGATGCCGAGCCCGGCCAGCGTCGTCACGCCGATTGCGACAATGACGTACCGAGGATCGTAGCCGTGCGAGAACGCCCAGTCCGACAGGGCCTGGGGCTGGCTAAACGGGTAGTTGCGGTGGCCGCGAAAACTGTACGAAACGGCCGCCACCAGAGCCGACGCTTCCACGATCGCGAAGCCGGGGGACTTGAGGGTCAAGGTGCGCAAGAGCACGACGGCGCCGCAGATGAAAAGGCCAAAGGCGATCACGTCGACCAAGGTCAGCGCCGCGGCCGGCCCGAGCAAGCGGGCCGGCAGAGTCAGGGCGCCGACTGCGCCTGAACCGAGAAGGGCCAAGAGCAGAAGCGCCAGCGCGGAGGCGAAGGTAAACGGCCAGCGCACGCGCGAGCCGGCGATCCACCAGGCCAGGCCCACACCCAGAGCGGCCCCGACCGCGGCGGCGAGAGCGCCTTGGGTGCTGGTCAGCGGCGCCACGGCCACGACCACCAGCCCGATATAGGTCAAGGTGCGCGGCAGGACCAGATAGAGGTCTTGCCGCGTCGAGGGGCCTCGCGAATCGTGGTCCATACAATTACCTCGGCTGGTGCTCCTCCAAGCTGGTCGCCGCGCCGGTTTGTCGATTGAGAACGACCACCTCGGCACCGCTGCCCTTGAGGCGATCGCGCAGCCTGGCGCAGCTCGTGGGGCGAAGCCAGGTTGTCATCAGGCGGCTTGAAGAGCCAGCGGCGCCATCGCGCCAGGTCGTTTTCGGCGCGAATGCCGTCGACGCCGATCAACGCTCGAAACGGGCCGGGATGCGACTTGATGCTGTTGCAGACCCGGTCCAGCCAGGGCCCGGGCCTTGGCGCCACGAAGAGAAATGCCGCCGACGTTCCCTGGCTTTCGCCCCGCGCCAGGAAGCGATCGAGCTCGAGGGCCGCGCGGTCGCGGTGGGCGATCGACCGCACGATCTGGTCGATGGCCTCGGGCCCGTTGCGGGCGGGGTCAGCGGCTCCGTCGGCCATGAAGATGACATCCGGGCCCAGCGCGCCTGCTTCAAAAGCGAACCGCGCGATGCCCGCAGCCGGATCGTCGCCGGCGGCGGAGACCAGGTACGCCAGCATGCGCTCGGCGGGGCGAACCGAGAGCTCGGGCTTGCGCACGACCATTTGCCTGTTCTTGGCGAAGATGCGCCAGATGACCAGTTTCAAGGGATCGCCGCTGGCGTACGGGCGGGTCTCGACGAGGTCTCCCTGAGGCACGCCGCGCGGGTGCCCCATGACGTCGCCGGCCGTGAACTGCTCGATCAGCTCGAAGCGGTGGGCCTGTCCGCACGAGGGAAGGCACCGCAGCGGCCGGGCGATCGAGCGCTCGAAGTAGACCCGCGCCATGCCGAACCAGTCGCGAACGGTGAGCCGGCGGACGAGCCCATCGACCAGCGCGCGCTCGCGGGGCAAGATTTCCTCGACCCGCCCGAACCCGACGTCGCGTAGCACCGCATCGATCCCGGGCGGCTGCCGCCACGAGACGTCGAAATGGACCAGTGGAGCCCAGCTCAAAAGCCCCAGGCGAAAATCGGTCAGGGCAGGGGAGCGGGTCTGGAGCTCGAGCGGGGCCGCCGATGCGCCGGAGACGTGAGTGAAGCGGAGCCAGAGGCCCGCGGCCAGCACGGTGACCACGTCCATGATAAAGACGGCCAACCCACCCAGGCAGACGCTCCGGATGATCAGATCCCCTCCCGGTCCGGAGCTATGCCGCAGGGCCGCGATGAGCCCGGCCAGCGCGACGGCCCCGAACGGCGTGACGGGAACCCAGCCCAGCACGGCGACCGCGGCGCGCTTGATCGTCGGGGCCCAGCTTGCAACGCGCCTGGCGAAGACGCGTGGGACATCCCCGGCCGGCGCGGCTCGACCGGCCTTGGGCTGGCCGAGATGACGGGGGGTGATTGCCGCGGTCAACGAGGTATCTCCCGATTGGGCACGGCCGGCGCCGGTGATGGCTGGTTGGCGACGGCGGCGGGCAAGGGGGGGTTATTGAGCGCGCCGCCCAGAACACCACTGGGGTCGCAAGCCCACGGGCCCTGGCCATTGTCGGCAGCGACACACTCCAGAAGCTCGGCGCTGGATCGAGCGTACACCGCCACGCCGTAGGCGCGGTTGTTCTTGAGGTTGCACTTGCGTGCCAGCAACCGCCCTCCGTCGGAAGCAACCAGGGCCGTGCCGGAGAGGCCCTCGATCGTGCAGTCCTTGAGCTCGGCGCGGCCGCTCTGCGCGGCGAGCAAACCTGTGGCCGACGATTGGCTGACGGTCGTCTCGTCGAGGGTGAGGAAACCCGAGCCGTGCACGACGAGCGCATCGCCTGAGTATTCGCGAACCTTGCACCGGCCGGCCTCGCAATAGCCCTTTTCGGCAACCATCACCGCGTGTTTCTTGCCACCGGTGAACGTACAGTTCTTGAGCATCAACCGGGCCGAGTCGCGCGACACGACTTCGATGGGCTCGTTTTGACCGAACTCGCAGCCAAAAACAAGCTGGGTGGACTGGTCGCGGCCGATCACGCCGCTGTCGCGATTGGACCGGACAGACCCGCCGCGAATCGTGCACTGAGCCGTGCCGTTGGCGAGTACCCCCACCCCCGTGTTTCCCTTGATCTCGCAGTCGATCAAGTCCAATCGCGCTCGCTCGCCGGCGACGACGGCGTGCAGCTTGCCATCGAGGACCTTGCAGTGGGTCAAGGTCGAGCTCGAATCGCCACTGGCTTGAAACTGATTGCCGCCGTTTCTGGCGATTTCGCAGTTGTCAAGAGTGGGGGACGCGGCTTTGCCGACGAGAATCCCCGGGCCGGGGCTCGAATGAACGTTGCAGCGTGTGAACGTCGGCGTGCCGCTGGCGGCGCTGATGTTGCCTTGCTGGTTCTCCGAGATTTCGCAGCCCGTATAATTTCCGCCGCGGCTGCCCTCGATCAAGATCCCGCCCTGCTTGGCTCCCTTCAAGCGGCAGCTCGCCATGACGGGTGCGGCCTCCCCTTTCACGAGCACGCTGCTTCCGCCCGCGCAGGAGAAGTCGCAGTCGTCGAAAGTTCCACCCGGCGCGCCGAGAATCGCCGCCGCCCAGGAGTTCTGGCCGGCCGCACCGCTCATGCGGGTGCGCCGGAAGAACGGGTTGCCGCCGCGGATCTCGACGCCGCGGTCGTTGGGGCCCACCGTGCATCCGTCGATGAAACCGTTGCCGCCGTTTTCGACGAAGATTCCGATATCGTTGCCGTCGATCTTGCAGGTGCGAAGAACGGGGTTGCACTCGCTGCTGACGTAAACGCCAACGCCGTCATGCGAACCCTGGAAGTCGCACTCCTCGAACAGGCCGGCGCCGCGGTTTTTGACGTATGCACCGGCGGTGGTGCTATTGAGAGCCCGGCACCTGCGAGCGTAGCTGCCGATGGCTTCATCGATCAGGATCGCGCACTGATGCTCCTGGAACGTGCAATTATCAAGTACCGGGGCCGCTGCTGGTCCCGTGACGATGATACCCGTCCACCCTTTGCGCTGCCCGACCACCCGCGCACCCGAAGAACCGCGGACTGCAATCGTTCACGGCGATCAATGCGTAGCTGTTCCAGCGCCCTGGCTCGGTGGCCGCCGCGATGGCAGTCTTCGCGGTGAAGTCGCACTGTTCGAAGGTCGCATTGGCGGCGGTGATCGTCACCGGCGCGGGCTTCTCTTGCGGTTTGGCCTTCGCCTCGAAGATCTTGCACGCAGCGAAGACGGGCTTGGCGCCGCTCTCGAGCTTGAGGCTCGATGAGCTCCCCCCCTTGACGGTGCAGTCGTCGACCAGGCCGCGGGCCCCGTCGGAGAAGGCGAAGCCTCCCATGCCGCCCGGGATGGTGCAGCGCCTGAACACCGGGTCGGCGCCGGCGCCGTGCACATGGACCGCGTCGCCGGCTTCGGAGCTGATCACGCAGTCGTCGACGATCAGCCGGCCTTGCGGCACGTCGATGGCGTGGGCGTGTTCTTCGGCGACGCCGGCTTTGCGGACGAGCGTGAGCCCTCGGAGGCTCGCCCGGTCGGTTTTCATGACCACGACACTGGCGGTGTCGGATTCGAGCACGATCTTGCCGCTTGCGCCATCGCCCACAATGTCGACCGGCTTCTCGAGGACGATTTTTTCGTGGTAGGTGCCGGGCTTGAGCTTGATGATTGCTCCCGCCGGTGCGATTTCGAGCGCCCGTGCCAGCGTCGTCGGGCCAGGCCCCCCCTCGGCGGCAACCACGATTTCCGGCGGTGCCGTCGCGGCGGAGTTGTGCCATCCCGGAGTCGGGCTGTCGGCGGGCGGCCGCAGCGTCTCGTGGCGGATCGTCAGGTCGGCGTCAGGCCGGCTCGCCATTTGAATCACAAGTGCGCCAGCCTCGATGACGGCCAGCGCCCCCAAGACCGCGACCGTTACCCAGGCGCGCATGGGCCAGCGTGCCGATCTGGCGGCAACGGCGGCCTCGGGCGATTCGGCACCCGGCCGGGGAGCCGGGCCGGATTCGTGGCCGCGCCGTTCATCCGGATCGGCGAGTGTGCCCAGCCAGTCGCTCTTTTGCGGGAGGCGTGCGGCAGTTCGGGCCGGCTCGGCCGCCGCCGGCTCGGATTGCCGCGGCGGCATGAAGCGCGTTTCGACCGCGTTCTTGGCGCGCGTCAGCAGCCCAGGTTCGTCGTCGTCGTCGTCGCGATCGGCAATCGCGCCGAGCCAATCGGTGGCGCGTGGCGGGCTCAATGGGGCAACCGGGGTCTGGTGTGCCGGCTCGTCATTGTCAACGAGTGCATTGAGCCACGAACTACCCGTGCGGGGCGCACCCGACGAAGAGTCTGCAGCTCGGGGCGGCACGCTAGAATCGCCGCGCTGCCGGGGGTCAAACGGGTTGAATTCTCGGTCGGGGTTCGTCCCCCCAGGCTTCGAATAATCCGCCATGGATCGTCGCCCCGTGTGCCAACGATTAAAAAGAACTCGCCGGAACGATCGTGCCCCGCCAGCGGCGCTGCCGCGATGAAACCATTTTGTTGGCGTTCTCGCGGGAAAGCAAGCCCCTGGTCGACGCGCACCGCTCTGAGGTGGTTGTCGTCGACCCCGATGCCCTGGAGTACGCCGACAGCGACGACGCGGCCCGCGAGCGCTGGCGGCTTCAAATCAAGTACGAGATGCTCGAGATCATGGCGGCCCAGGGCGCCTCGCGGCCGGACACCGCCGGTGCCGCGGCCAAGGTCGCGCGGCGCTACGAGAAGCGCGCGAATCGCTGCATCGCGCCCCAGCGATTGGCTGGTCGAGTACTTTCTGACGTGCCTCGCCGCTCAATAGCTGCGCATCGGTTACATCGAGCTGCCCAGCTTCTACCAGGATCGAGCAGCCGGAGGTAAAACGGCGTCCGGCGACGTTTCCCGGGCCCTGGCGCGGTTCGACGCGGCCGGTGTGGACGTCGCACTCCTCGACCTGCGGCACAGCCGCTCAACCGGCAAGAGTATATGGAGCAGCGCAAGGCCCTGGCGGCGGCCGCGCTTGCCGAGGCACCGGCCGGTGAGCGCGACTTTTACTTGAACGAAGCTCTGGCTGTGACCACCGACTATGTCAATCTGTTGTCCGGCGCGCTGCGCCCAACGACCGGCAGACGGCCGGGGCTGGGCCTGCCCCGGCCGCGCCGGCAGCGACTCCGGCCGCCGGCGTGAGCGCCCTACAGCTCGCGGCGCTCAAGAAGCTTCAGGCCGAGCTTCTCGACATCGAGCGAGCCATCGCGGCCGCCAGCTCGAGCATCGCCAAGTACGAGAAGGAGGTCGAGCGGTGGAACGGTGAGATCCGTCGGTCGGAGGAAGTCATGAAACGCGCCAACAGCAACGGGCAGCGCTCGCTGGTCGGCTTTGGCGCCAGCGTGGCCAACGTTAACAAATCCGAGGCGATGCGCAACTTGACCGCGGCGAAATCGTCCCTCGAGGCCGGGCGTGGCCGCCTGGCAAAAACTCGCACCGCAGTTGCCGGTCTTCTGGGCGTCAATCCTGCTGAGCCGGCTCAGAACATCGATGAAATGCTCAGGCGTGTCACCGCGACCGGCCCGTCCTCGCCGCAGCCTCGTTAAACAGGGAGTGGTGGTCGCTGGCAGCGACCAGCGTTCGTTCTCGCTCCACATCGAAGATGCGGACTTCGTACTCGTACTCATCGGGCGGGTCGGTCTGAAGCAAGGTCCCGAGATGGACTCGCGGTTACGTCGACGACCGCGGAACGAAGGTGACTCTCCGTGGCCACGATTCCTGTCTTACTGACAGAGCGACGAATGCTCGATCGCCGAGCCGGCAAACAACGCCTAAGTAGTTACACTACTCTTGTTCGTGCGGAAGCTGTAGTCCGCGCTGATTGTTAGTCGCCGGTTCGACAAAGGCCTCGGTGTTTTTGGCTGTTAACGGCGAGTGCAAGCATCGCCAGCGCGATGACGGCCCAAGTACCCGGCTCAGGTGCTGGAACCTTGAGGGAGCCTGAGGAAACGCCATCCGGCGTGAAGAGCAGGCGATCTAATTCGCTGACGCCCGCACCACAGCCATTGACAGGAAGCGCTTCTAACGGGACGATGCGGCCCTTGTCCATGGCCCCATGGAGCACCTGGAGGCAACAACTGGGCCGGGCATGAGGCTACTCCCAGTGGCGGATCTGCGCCCGCCGGTTTTGACGGGACTGGCTGGACGCTACCGGTTCCCGGCAGCGACCCGCTCGTGACGAGCGTCTCTTACATCTTCGCGGACAGCCCGACGATCTCGGTCCCTGCGGGTATCACCAACCTCAGTTCCCTCACAGTCGGTTCGACCGGCGGGAACCCTCCGGTAGCGGGGGGCGATCCCGAGACGTTCACGTTCGATCTGATGTATCAGCCGGCTGCCGGCGTATGGGTCCTCTCTCAAGTGTGAGCTGGGGCTGGGGAGGCAACGCGACCTCCAGCAACGGCACCACGCTCGACGCCGATTCCTTGCACCCGTCCGACAGCGGCGCGTGCGCAGGTTACACAAACGCTGACGGGCAACGCCGCCTTCCCGACCTGGACGGGCTCGACTCAGACCATGTTCGGGAACGGATGGCAGCAACAACCGTGAGCGTGAGCGGCGGCGGCAACTGAGTTGTTCTGGACAAGATTTTCGTGATCCGGTTATCTACCCGTCGAACGCCCCGATCTCCCAGGATCCGATGCGCGGAAAGTGAGAAACTCATGAAGGTTTCGGCAGTCGCGGTGGCGGGCTTTCTTGTGCTGGCATTCGCACCGCATCAAGTTGCTGCCAAAGATATTCACTTGCAGAGCATCGAGCTAATCGCGGCCGAGTCGGACGCGATGGTGCGAGCGACCATCGTCGAGATCAAGCACCTTGAACCGGAACGGGCTGATTACTACCCGTACCGGTTCAAGCTGGCCATCCATGTCACGGAAACGCTCAGTGGGCCAAAGACCGACGCGATATCCGTGACCGTGGAGGGTTTCAATCCGAAATTCGACGCGTGGCGAAAGCAGAGCACGGAACTGCTTTTCAGCCTGCAGAACTGGGTTGGACCTGACCCTCCGTGTCGGTTCGCCTTGCGGCCGGGACTCTCGTCGATCATCGAGCTCGACGGCAACGGTCCAGGCGTGGTCACGATGGATTTTCGGGTGCTGACGGAACGTGCGGAGATCTTGAAAGCGGCGCGGGCGCGGTCGCCGCGGTACACGACGGCGGCGAGAAGAAACGGCATCGGTTACTCCCGCCGTCGTCGGCCGATGTCACGATCAAGCTCGGCACAGAATTCAGTGTAATGTATGTCTGGATGCCAGTGGATCAACGACTTGAGGAACGGGGTCAAGGGTGGTGCGCTCGAGATCGGTGGATTATCGTGCGCTGGCACCTGAGGCCCTACGCCCCTTCAAGTCGGACAAGAACATCGCGATTCTCAAGGGCTTGCTTGCGGATCATTGGCACAGGGACTTCATCGACGCGAAAGGTAAGGGGACGCGGGTATATCCAGCCCGCTTGCCCGCGTACGTTGTCTTGAAGCATTGGGGCGTAAAGGTCGAAAAGCCCGTAACCGAGGTGCCCGTCCGCGGCATCGAGGACGTTGCCTCGGTCGACAAGCCGGTGTTCTGAGCGATGAGTTACACTCAAGCCGGCGCGGAGTAACCGCAACATCAACCGCATCCTCTTCGCCACGTTTCAATCCTATCTGGACGATTTCGAACGGCGCCGCCGTTGCCAGCCGCGCGATGATGGAGGCGTTGGCGCGAAATGGATTCCCGGTCGAAGCCTTCACGGGGACGGTGCTGGAGCTGGACGAAGATCTCGACCCGACGGCATGCCTGCTGGCCCGAGGGATATCGTTCGAGACATGCAGCGGCGAAGCTTGGTCGCTGGATGCCCGTGGTCTGAGGCCCGACGTACCCGCACATTATCAGACGTGCCTCCGATTCGGTCTGCACAATTTCAATTACTCCGCTGCGGATGTATTTGTGACCACTGATTCGGTTTTTGGCCCAAGGCGTCGGCCCTTGGATCGATGCCGTCGTCCGGCTCTGGGACAATCCGCGTGATTACGCCAAACAACAGCGGCTGGCCCGAGCGCAGTCCCAGCGGTGGTTGCCCGAAGTCGTGGAGCCGCGATACGTCGAATTCTTCGCCGATCTGAGGACGCTCCGCCGAAGCCTTCCAGCAAGGCCAATATCGACGGAAGTCCGCCGTAATTCATCGCGGCTACGGAGCCGCCGGACGACACCCGACCAAAATAATCTCCCACGACGAAGACGAAAGCGACGGCAATCCCGCCAATGGCACCTCCGACGATCCCATTTCCTCCCCGATGCCGGTGCAAATAGACGCCATACAGCGGCCCCAGGCTGAAGAGCAATGCATGTTGCGGTGACCGGACGCCGCACCAGCGAATGACCATCAGCGCGATTCCGTATGACGCGATGGCAATCATGAGCGAGCGAATCTTGAAACTTCTTTGTTTCATTGGTGGCCTCGAATCGTCTGGCAGCGTTCAGTCGCGGGGCGGCTGAGAGGCCGAGCGCGGCAGAGGGACGCCCGCCGAACGCGATGATATAGCCGTCGGGATCCTCGATGTAGAAATCCTTCGTACTCCAGGCCGTCGCGGTGAGTGGCCTCAGAATCGTTGCGCCATTCGCGACGCACCGGTTGTAGAACTCTTCGATGCCGTCCACGCCAGCCGCGGCATCAAGATGCTCATGTTCGCGGCGGTGCTGGCGTTCGGCGTTGTTCTTCGGCGCTTCCTTCAGATGGAGCTCCAATCCGTCCAGTTCTCCAATCGCGTAGAACCCATTCCACGGCTCGCCAAACTTGAACCCGAGCTTCTGGTAGTAGGTCATCGAGCGCACCAGGTCATCGACCAGGAACTGGGGAGCGAACGATGTCACTCGCGGCTGCCGTTGGAGGTCGACCATTTCGTGTGGAACTTCGTGTGTGTAGCCGCTTGACTTGTCATTATCCGACAACAACGCGTAGATCATACAGCGCCGGCAAGTGGGCAGACAACGAACGGACTCACTGTGACGCGGAAACCAGAGATCGGGAACACGCACAGATGGTAGTGAGGAACGCAGGAAGCGCGGAAGGTTACAGCAGTGCCGCGGTAAGGCGAGGGGATACCGAATTCCCCTGTCACTGGCTCGACAATTATACGCTTGCCGTGAAGTTCGTCACGGAGCGATACGATTCCACTCAACGGAAGGAAATCGTGGTACGAATTCGGTAAACGGGCTTCGCGCATGGTCCCCATGAGGGTAAATAAGCTGTGCCACAGCAACGCGGAAATCTGTGCTTCATTGCCTGCGAGGAGCCACACTTTGAGTCACAAACGATGGTGGCCCATCATCTCGACCGTTCTGTTCGCACATCTCCATGCTGTCGTTGTGGTCGGCCTTTGCGAGTTCGCATTCACGAGTGCTTGCGAGCCAATGATGTGTATTCCATCCCGTCCACCGTGGGATATCCTTCGCTACTGGGTTCAATCGGGACGCAAACAACCCCTGTCGAGTTATTTTTCCGCCTTTGAGATCCAACGCTTCAAGGCGACCATCGCGGGTATTGTTTTTTTCGGAACGGGGCTTGGCTGGTCAATATGGCTGATGCGACTGCTTCGGAGACGAAGGAGAAGATTATTTGCCATCTGCAAAAGTACCTCGGAGATCGGTTGCTCGTACCGATTGAGGATTTCGAAGCTTAATTCCCTTACCACCGTGCGGATTAACAGGAAATAAAGGGAAAAGCATTCCGGACGTGGTGGAAGAGATTTTGCGCGTCGATGAGAGCGATGGTGCGTTCGAAACTCGGTTCGGCGGGCATGAAGCGATCCCAAAAAATAACCCGGCTGAGGCCTTTCGGCGGGTCATCCGGGTAAGAACCAGCCTGTTATCCGCCGTCCGGGATTTCCTCGACCCATGCGTCACAGTTGCACCCGGGAATGTCGCATTCCTTCCCGTAGACCGCGTACCACTTGCCCGATTTGAGGTCCTGCGTCCGGCCATGAAAACCTAATGTCTTCGACCGCGGCGCGGACGCGTAATCGACTTCGAGATCGAGACGTTCCCCGGTTGCCCGCAACACCGGCGTGAACACCAAGCTCCCGGTTCTTGGGTCGATCGGATTCCGCCATCGCTTGCGTTTCGTTGTCACGTTGCTGACTCCTTGCCGGAGGCCTGCGACACGCCCTGGGTGACCCGATCAGCATCGCCGCTCCACGTCGCTGCCGCAGCAACATCGTTTTGATTCTAACCGATGATGAGCCGATCCACCAAATCGTTGCTTGATCCCTGCCCAGAATTGGTGTTTGATACAGGGCGTTACGCAGCTCCAATTGCATAACAGGGACGATCAGGGCCTTCCCGTACTAGGGCATGTGCAGCAACGGAACAGAAAACCGTCACGAGCCTCTGGGACCATCCGATTTGCTGTCTCAGAACGTCATGGAGGTTCCGATGCCTCGCTTGCGATTGCGTTTTGCTTCATCACGCGCGGGTTTAACGGCGATGTTTGACCAGAGAATTTTGTGTGTAGCCATATTGGTTTGCGTGATCAGACTGGGAGATAGTGAGTCAAAAGCATGTCAGTTCGCTGGCGGTGAGAACTTCACTCCGAACCGACTGCCGCCGGGTGTCGCGGAGCCAGAACGCCAGATAACTGAGAAATTCATGGTCTGGAGCGGTGCGTACTGGCTCCTCGGGCCGGACGGGGAGGAAAAAGAGTGTCTCCATTCAATCACCGGAGGTAGAGCGGCTATCTCGCCCGATGAACGCTGGGTGGCTTACGGTGAGTACACACCAGCTTCGCCAGAGGGCAAACGGCAGGGATGGCTCGTCATCCAGTCGCGTGTCAACGTGGAGACACGGAAAGCCGTCAGCCTGAACTGGGGGAGTCCGATGTCAAGGGCGGTGCCCCTGTGGTCATCCGACAGTAAGCGAATTTTGATCTGCGAGCAGGCAGGCATCGAGGACCGTCCTGGAGGGTCTGTGTTCAGGGTGTACGATGTGGACTCGGCGAGCTTGACGCCAGTCCAACTCCCGGGCCAACGGTCGCCCAGCGATTGGTCATCGGATTGCAAGCGTGTCTTGACGAGTCTTCGAACCCAAAAAGGAACCATCGGAGTCGCGTGGGTTCACATCGACGGCACAGGCACACCCGAATTTATCACCTCCGATCAAGAAATGGCCCACGGTGCTCGGTTGTCGCCCGATAACCGCCGGATTCTATGCCAGATTGGTTCCCCAACATCCAAAAATGAGGCTTCTCGCGAAAGGCTTTACGTGATTGACCTGATCACGAAGAGACGAACGGTAATCGACAAACTCGGCCACACCGGTACCTACTGCTGGTCGTCGGATGGATCGAAGGTTGCCTACACCTGGCAGATGCCACTTCGGCAGCCGGAGGAAGTTGCGGAGCGGAAGGCGTACTTGATCACTTGCGACGTGGACGGCGGCAACCGAAAGACCATCGCTGTGCGGAAATACGCGGTCCCGGCGAATAGCTCGATCCGAAGCTCCGCCTTCACGTTTTTCCAGGTATTGGCCTGGTGGAGGTGAGTAGCCGATGGCACTCACGCTCCAGGAGATACGCTTGCCTAGCCTTGTTCGCCCGGATGCCCAACAATGGCGGTTCCGTCACTGCGTCTCCTGGCGGTTCTCCGTCGGTTTCCGTTTCGCTAATGTCTGAAGATGTCTCTGCTTCCTCGCTTCAATGCTCAACTTGATCGCTTCGTCTTGGATCTGATGCTGCAGATACACAGGCCAGGAGAGAGCCAGCCGGGCCTGGAGGGCTGCCTCGCGTCGTGAGGCCCGGTTACGCTGCACCACCAGGCCGGCGCAAAGGGCCGCGATCACGATCAGCAACATGAGCGTTCGTAGCCGGAACCGTTTCATGGCGCTGCTCACTCCTTGCCGGAGTCCTCCTTCTTCAGTTCCGCCTCACGCTCCTGCGAACCCCAACTGCGCCTACGAGATCCACAAATCACTGCATGCCTGCTCGTAGCTCTGCTCGAGGTCGAGCGCAATAACCAGGTCTTCGCGCAACCAAAGCGGCAACGCCGGCAACGGCTGGCCGACCACCAGTGTGTGCGACCAGGCCTGTAGCAGCGCTCGCGTGCCCGTGGTCACCCACCGGCAGGAGGCCGCATAGATCGGCGGCTCCTCGTTCGACATCGTCTGGTCCGGATGGCCGACGAATTCCATCAACTGTGCGTACAAATTGAATCGGCGCATGGTGACCAGATCGACGAGGCTCACAGCGACCCCCTTGCGGAGTAAGGCGGCACACTTGGCGACAAAGGCCTGCGCGACTCCGGTCGATCCTTGTTGGCTGGGCTGACAAATTCGATGGCGGCGACCAGCGTTCGTTCTCGCTCCAGGTCGAAGATGCGGACTTCGTACTCGTATTCATCGGGCGGGTCGGTTTCAACTGACACCACCGGGGCCGTCGCAGTCCAGGCGGCGGTGGCCGTGCCGCTATTGCCGTTGGTTGCCACGGTGCGAGGTATCTCGTGCGATTCCAGCGCGCCCACGTCGATTTCCATCAGCGTGCCGAGATGGACGCGCGGCTCGGCAACGTATCCGGGCGGTAGCAGTTTCCGCAGTTGCTGAATGACGGTTGCTGGCCACATGCCATGGAAACCCTCCCACGACGCTTTCTTGCTCACAGGGGGGCGGAAATGATCGCGAAGCGGCATGGAACTCTCCTTCACCGCGATTGTATCACGGCGATCGACGTCGACGACAGCGACGGCAATCCCGCCGATGGCACCTCCGACGATTCCGTTACCTCCCCGATGCCGGTGCAAATAGACGCCACACAGCGGCCCCAGGCTGAAGCGCAACGCACGTTGCGGTGACCGGACGCCGCACCAACGGATCACCGTCAGAGCGATTCCGTATGACGCGATGGCAATCATGAGCGAGCGAATCTTGAAACTTCTTTGTTTCATCGGTGGCCTCCCAGCGTCAGGCGGCGTTCAGTCGCCGGGCGGCTCAGAGGCCGAGTGCGCAGAGGGACGGCCGCCGAACGAGATGATATAGCCGTCGGGATCCTCTATGTAGAAGTCCTTCGTACCCCAGGCCGTCGCGGCGAGTGGCCTCAGAATCGTGGCGCCATTGGAGACGCACCGGTTGTAGAACTCTTCGATACCGTCCACGCCAGCCGCAGCATCCAGATGCTCATGTTCGCGCCGGTGCTGGCGTTCGGCGTCGTTCTTCGGCGCTTCCTTCAGATGGAGCTCCAACCCGTCCCGTTCTCCAATCGCGTAGAACCCATTCCACGGCTCGCCAAACGTGAACCCGAGCTTCTGATAGTAGGTCATCGAGCGCACCAGGTCATCGACGAGGAACTGGGGAGCGAACGATGTCAGCCGCGGTTGCCCTTCAGGGTTGACCATTTCGTGTTGAACTTGGCGTGTATAGCTACTTGACTTGTCATCATTCTAAAAGAACGCGTAGATGATACAGCGCCGGCAGTGGGCATACAACGATCGGACTCACTGCGACGCGGAAACCAGAGATCGGGAACACACATCGACATTCACATGCATCATGATCGAAACACTCAACAGGTGACCCATGAAACGCCGCTGGACAATTCTACTGACTGTGGCCGCGGTGTTCGTGATCATGACTATCGCCGCGTGGCGTATCTATCGGCACGAAACCCCGTCCGGCACTGACTTTTACCCCTATTGATCGTGGACGGAAGGAAATCGTCGTACGAATTCGGTAAACGGGCTTCGCGCAAGGTCGCCATGAGGGTAAATAAGCTGTGCCACAGCAACGCGGAAATCTCTGCTTCATCGCCTGCGAGGAGCCACACTTTGAGTCACAAACGATGGTTGCCAATAATCTCGACCGTTGTGTTCGCCCATCTCCTCGGTGTCGTTGTGGTCGGCCTTTGCGAGTTCGCATTCACGAGTGTTCGCGAGCCAATGATGGTGTGTATTCCATCGCGCCCACCGTGGGATAGCGTTCGCCACTGGGTTCAATCGGGACGCAAACAACCCCTGTCGAATTATTTTTCCGCCTTTGATATCCAACGCTTCAAGGCGACCATCGCGGGTATTGTTTTTCTCGGGATGGGGCTTGGCTGGTCAATATGGCTGATGCGACCGCTTCGGCTCACCGTCCGTTTCCGACTCCGTACGCTGATGGCCATCATCGCAGTCGTGTCCATCGAGGTAACCGCAGGTGCAGACGTATGGAACCGATGGCAGCGGTGGGATGCTGATCAACGGTTCGCCCCTTATGAGGTCCGTCTCGCTTCAATGCGGCAGGAAATCTACGTTCAGACGGGCGACTCCATTTCCGTCGAAGTGCACGACCCGTCGCTTAGCCCACCGCTTCACGGCGATCGGATCGTGCATGCCGACGGCAAAATCGATCTGGGCGGTTACGGGCGAGTCTACGTCACCGGCCTGACTGCTTCGGAGACGAAGGAGAAGATTATTTGCCATTTGCAAAAGTACCTCGGAGATCGGTTGCTCGTACCGATCGCGGATTCGAGGCTCAATTCCGTTACCACCGTGCGGATTAACAGGAAATAGAGCGAATTGTTTCCACTTGTTTTGGATCTCGCGCAAACGACGGGCCATTCTCGTGTCGCAATGGTCTGTGCGCACGGCCTGCTTACGGCTTGAACAGTCGGAACTTATGCTTGTTCTACCCGAAGACGTTACTCTGTTCAGTGTTCAGCAAAATGCAGAGGTGCAGGCAAGGCTCGTCCGATTGACCCGTGAGCTCGCGGCCCGCCGGATTGACGGAGAGTGGTGGAACCTAGCCGTCTCGAGGAGCCTCCGGGGCGAAGAAGACGATCATCATTGGGCGTGTGTCAGCAGCAACCAGAGAGTGAGCCATTATCGCAGCGCCTACTTGAGCCACTCTGCGATCAGTTGATCGCGGTGAGTGGCTCTATCGATTCGTTTTTTCGGCGTTTTCTCCGGAATATTCTTGACGACACCTTGCGAGGTTCTAGAATCACTTTGCGTTGGTCTCTAGGAAGTCGGCGTATGCCAACCGGAGTTGCCGGCCGGCAACGACGGTGAAAACTGGGTTGCCGACCCCGAGCCTAACATTCAAAATCGCAGAGTGGCTCTCTCAGCTTTGTCAGATTCTGTCATTCAAGAAGTATTATATCTGTACATATAAAACAAGCCGCGACTCGCCAGCGCGGTCAAATCGTCCCGGAAAAGCGACGAGTGCGTTTGCCCAGGGAACGCTGGCGGAGCGTTCTCGGGCTTTATTGATGGGCGACAATTAGCTTCGACATCCACGACGATGATCCTCTGCGTTCGAATCTTCCGCTGTCGGATCGCATTGGTTGATTCAAATCAGCCTCAGGCCAAGGGTGAAGGCCGATTTGAATCAACCAATGCGATCGATAACATCGACGACGCTGCAATTCTCGTTGGATGTTGACATCGAACACCGGCATAGGTGTCACTAATCAGCGCGTACTCGCGGTTCGTCCGGCAACAACCGCGGTGGCTCAATTCTGGCTGCGAAAGTGGCTCACTTCCTGGCTGCTGTCGACAGGCGTGGAAGAAAATCGTAGGAGAGCACCGGAATGATCGCGTGTGGGAAACGCTGGCGGTTGAAAGCGCGGGTGGGAGAATAGAAGGCGCGATCGCGTATCGAATTGATGCTCGGTCCCAGATTGACAGCGGCGAGGGGACCATTTACGCCGACCGATTAGCTACCGCGCCGCGCAATCGCCCCTGGCTCGTAAATGCCCCAATCTATCGAGGCGTGGGAACGGTGTTGCTTCTGGCTGCCGTACGACACAGTTACGCGCTCGGCCTGGGCGGACGCGTGTGGTTGACCTCGGTGCCACGCGAGCGAACGCGGGACTTTTACACCCGACGAGGGTTCCAGGTGATCCTTGATCACGACGACGGTATGATAGATTTTGAGTTGCCGACCGCGCGAGCGGTGGCGTGGCTCGAAGAGGAAGGGTATCTGTGATGCGTAGCAAAGACGACGATTTTGTTCCTGTGACCGGCGGAGTCTCGCTCGCAAATGAGTTTCTGCGCGGTGATCTGGAAGCGTTGCTCGACCTAAAAGTTGAATCTGAACTCGATCTGCACATCGTCCGGTTGCTCAGGTTGCACCCAAACCTGAAAGTCGGATTTCGCAATCAGGATATGACCCGTCTCGATGACCAGACCAAGGAAGCTCTTCTCCAGGACATGAATGATCTCCTGGGAATCAAACCGTTGCGTCTTCGACGGAAATGATTTCGGACGCAAGGGCCAGACAGTTCGCGAAGCTGCACTTTCCGGAAGCGCCGGAGAAGCTGGCGGAACATCTCCGAGTTATCGTCCGCCAGTCTCCAATGGATGGCTGCGATGGCTGGTGCCTGACTACCGGCGCCAAGATTTCGTGGTGAACTCTCGGTCGGACGTGCGACGCTCTTTCGTGCACGGACGGGGGAATTAGCGCAAGCTCGACGCCTCGGCGAACCGCGGTGGGTCGAGTGCGGCTGGAAAGTCGCCATAAAAAACGCAAGTTGGGTAAGCCAGGCGTCGATGATGTGATTGTTGGCGGGATCCGCCCGGGAAAGGGATCGAGCAGCACGCTGAACGCGCGGGGGAATGACGTGGCGCAAGCGGGTCGAGGAGGAGAGTCTGCGGTGGATGGATTGGAGCGCGAAGAGCCAATCGCAGCGTTGCAATCCGCTCCACTTGACGCGGATGTCGAAGAGTTAGTGGGCGGCGGAAGGCCGGGGCGACGCGTCCGAGAAGCAGCCGGAGGGGACGAAGGCAGGGAAGGCGCTCATGGAGCTGGCCGCGGGTGTGCGGCTCTTTCGGGCGGCGGACGGGCGATTTCATGCTCGGGTGCTGGCCGGGGGGCGGCATGAGGTCTTTGGACTCAGGTCGAGCGCGTTTCGTGACTGGTTGGTTGATGCTTATGTCGAGCGCCCACCAGAAGCTGCCGCCGCAGCGGGCTGTGACCAGCGTGCTCGAAGCCATCGAGGCCCGGGCGCGATTCGCGGTGGAGACGGCGCCGGTCGAGGTGCGAATCGGCTGCGACGTGAGTGAGATGGGATCGAACTATTACCTCGACCTCGGCGATGCCATCGGGCAGGCGATCAAGTTCGGCGACGGAGGCTGGTCGCTCGTTACGCAGCCTGGTGCGCACTTCAGACGGCCACCTGGACAACTGCCATTGCCGGTGCCGAGCGTTGACGGCTCGATCGAATTGCTGCGGCCGTTTGTCAATGTGGTCGAATCGGAGTTTCGCCTCCTTGTTGCGTGGATGGCCGCGGCGCTGCGGCCGGTGGGGCCGTATCCGATTCTGGCGATCCAGGGGGAACAGGGATCGGCCAAGAGCACACTGGCCCGGGTGGTGCGGGAGTTGATCGACCCGCAGGCTGGGGCGCTGCTGGCCGAGCCGCGGAGCACGCAGGACCTCATGATCACGGCGGTCAATGGCTGGCTGCTGGCTTATGACAACGTGAGCGCGGTGCCGGGCTGGCTTTCGGATAGCCTTTGCCGGCTCGCGAGCGGAGGCGGGTTCGCCACGCGGGCGCTCTATTCGGACCAGGAACGCCTTGTGTTGCACGCGTGCCGGCCGGTCATCCTGAACGGTATCGATGATTTCGTGCGCAAGGGAGACTTGATCGATCGGTGCGTGTTCCTGCGCTTGCCGGCCATCGAGCCGGCCGGACGCCGGGCGGAGGATGAGTTCTGGAGGGCGTTTCACGAGGCGCAACCTCGCATTCTGGGGGGCTTGCTGGACGCGGTGGCCGCGGGGCTTCGCACGCTGGCGACCGTGCACGTTGCGGCGCTGCCGCGGATGGCGGATTTCGCGCGGTTGGGCGAGGCGGTTGGCCGAGGGCTGGGCTGGAGCGAGGGGGAGTTTCTGGCGGCGTACGCAGAAAACCGGCGCGAGGCGACATCGTCGGTGATCGACGGATCGGTGCTGGCAGGAATCATCGTCAAACTTGCCCAGAGCCCGTTTGGAATCAAGGAGTGGACGCAATCCGCCAGCGATATGCTCCATAACTTGAGGCCGTACGCCGGGAGCAAGGCCCGCTGCGCACTTCTGCCCAAGACGGCCGCGGCGCTGGGGAGCGAGTTACGGCGGCTCTCGCCACAGCTTCGCGAGCATGGGGTGGCCGTCATGTTCAACAGGACCAACGAGGCACGAACGATCACGCTGAAAAAGATAAAGGAGGCCGACCGCCGCGGCGTGGCTTCGGCGTGAACGCGCGGGTGTGAACGTTGACTTGCGGCCCAACGAGCTGGGAACGAAAGTTCCCTGTAGCCGCCCTCGGCTGTCCAGTCGCAGACAGCCGGGGGCGGTTGTCGTCCCTTCCGGTCGGTTCATCAAATCCGCGAAATCGGCACAATCCTCTCGGATCAGAAGCCGTACTTCGAGTGTGTTCAACGCCCGCATTCGGCTGCTGTGCCGCTCTTCGTTGCCTTGGACGTCTTCTCTTCAAAATCAGTGAATTCGCTCGACACCTTGGTCGCGAGGCCGCTGCGTTCACTGCGGTGCGATCTCAACCCCCAAAAGCTGGGACAGAGCCTCGCGCACAACCGCGCCGCGACTTTTGAGGGAGTGCGAGGCGGCATAGCTGTCAATCGCTTGCACGACTTCGGTTTCCTCAGCCGAGAATACAGTTCCAACCGGGGTACGATCAGGAAGTCGGGCCGCCGCTGCTCGAGCCCATTCTTTCATCGCTGGCAATTCTTGTTCGATTTCCGCCCGGATCTTGGTGTGCCGCTCCTTCTCGTCCGTTGTGGCATCTCGAATGATGCGATTGCGAATTTGGTGGGTCATCCGATTGTTCTCTCAACACAAAGTCAATCTTCGAGTTCGTAGGCGCTCACGGGGTAGACCGTAACATCATCAACTTGTTCGTACACGACGAGAATGAGTCGTCCATCTGGGGTGTAGCCTGTAACAACAGGCCGTCCGGAACTCCGGCTAACCGTTTTGTCCAACGGATCACAGATTACCGCTTCGACATCCTCGGGGCTCAGGCCGTGTTCGGCGATGTGCTCGACATTTCCGCCGGGCTCAAAGTTCCAGATGATATCATACTACGGCATGGCCTCTTGAGTCTCCCGGACCATCACAGTGGTCGTGTCACGTAACGATCATGCTTGCCACCCTGCCAGCGGTCAAGTTCCAGGAGGTTCAGTCCCAGTTCGGTCGCGCGAGGGCGGCGACCGTTCGGGTGCCCCGGAGACCCGCGCCCAGCAGAGATAGAGCACACCGACCCCCGCGGCGTGGCTCCGTCGTGAACGCGCGGGCGTGAACTGTGACTTGCGGCCCAACGAGCCGGGAACGGAAGTTCCCTGTAGCCGCCTTCGGCTGTCCCTGTCGCAGACAGCCGGGGGCGGCTGTCCTCCGTTCCGGTCGGTCCGTCAAATCGGCGAAATCGCCACATTCCGACCTTTTTCATCCCGATTGCCCGAAGGTCCGATTATTCAGCCGTCACCGCAGAACATGTTTCGCTGTCATGTTTTGCGTCTGAAAAGATCGTTCCGATTATTCAGCCGTCACTTTTAAGTCCAAGGCCCACAAGGAGATGACAGCGGTGACAGCGATTTGGGGGTCCAAGAGTCTGCGCCACTTTTCACAGCGGGTCGATGGGAGCGGGGAGCTGAAAACGTCCACGGCGGAGCGTGCGGGCCAGCGACAACACGAGCCGGCCGGCGGCCCGCGCCGGGCGGGCCATCAGCAACACCAGGCCGGCGACATACGCTCCCCAAATAAACGCCTCGTGCCATCCAGACCAATTGCAATGCTCGATCGCAGGCGCTGCGTGGAAGGCCGCCGAGAGCGAGAGCGTCAACATCAGGACGGCCGGGAGCACGGCGCCCGCGACAAGCACACCGATTTTCTTCCACCGCCGGTGGACGAGGGCCAAGACGAACGCAACTGTGTACGCAACGACCGGCAGACCGGTCATGGAAAGCAAGGCCATGCTGAGGACAAAGCCCCACGACGGTGCCGGTGACGGTTGCAGATAATCGGGAAAGAGCGAAATCAACGTCGAAGAGCCGGCCAGGCTCACAGCGACCACCGCCGGCAGCGCGATGAGGAGCCGCACGCTCCAAAAACGCCGGCGCGTCGCCAACCAAAGTAGCATTACGGGAATGCAGACGTTGACCACTGTCGCACCCATTGCCGCCTGGATCGGCCGATCCTCATAGATCGGCGTTGGTCGAACCCAGAAAAGCCGCCGCTGGCGGCGCGGGTCGTCGTCGAGCGCCGGCGGTCGGGCCGTGACACCGGGCGCCACGCGATAACGGCCGTCGGCCGACGCCGGCATGGCCACACGGCAAATCGCCGTGCCATCGGGGCCAGCCAGCGCGCGGGCGAGGTTCGAGCCGTCGCTTGTTTTCAAGATCGAACGGACCGAGCCGAGCGTCCAGATTGGGCGCCCGGTTGCACCGTCGATGCCGAGCGATGGGTTGATGACCACGCTCGCAGGACGCCCAAGAGCGCCGGGCAATAGCTCGCGAACTGTCTCACGCGTCGGCAGCGACCACAGCTCGCGCAAGTCGCGGCGGCAAGCGCGCAGAAAGCCGCCGTCGTGAAAGAGCAGCTCGTCGCGGCCATCGCCGTCGAGGTCTGCGACCCAGAGCCCAGGCAGGGAGCCTTTTTCTAAATCGCGGCCGGTCCGTTCGTGGCCCTTCGCATCGAGGATCGCCACGCGCCGCCGTGCCGCCGCGGCGCCGAAACTGATGCACACGTCCCTGGGCCCGGTGCCATCGAAATTGCCGAGGTGAAGCCGTGAGACGTCGTCAGGTTCATCGCGGACGGTGCCGCCCCGCCACGACCAGAGCGGCTTGCCCGCCTGGCCATCAAGAGCCGTGACGTGGGTCACGCCGCTTTCACCTTCCCACGGGTTCTCGCTGATGACAACGTCCGGGCGCCCGTTCCCATCGACATCGCCGACGGCGAAAGCCGGCGACGACGACGCATTCGGATTGAGCGCATGAACCCAGCGGGGCTGGCCGTCCGTGAGCGACAAGACCCGCAGCTCAGGCGAGCTCGTCCCGTAAACGGCCTTGGCGCGGAGCAGCACGACGATTTCACGATCGCCCCCGCCGTCAAGGTCCGCGATCTCGTGAACGAAGCCAACGGGCTTGTTCGCGCTCCCTTGGTAGTCGGCAAGAAGCACGTCCCAAACCGCGTGGCCGTCGCGGCCGGAAATTCGGGCCAGTCGGTACTGAGTATCAACGGGAGTCGGCCCCGGCCCCAGAGGAAGGGAATGCGCGAGGCAGTACATCAGGAATAGATCGGGCGAGCCGCCGGGATTGCAGGCGTGGGCGTCGATTCCTTCGACGTTGAGCCCGTGATGCGTTCGCGCGCCCTTCGCCGGCGAAATCGCTGTCGACCAGAGCCGCTTTCCCGTGCGGCCCGAAAGGGCATCCAGCGGCAGCGCGAGGTCGGTCTTTCCGGGCGGCGAGTTCACGTCCTTATTGACGACGAAATCCACGGCTCCATCACCGTCCAGGTCGCCTCCGGGAAGGGCCAAAGCCATGAAGCGATAGCCCCGTGCCCGGTAACCCGGCTTTTCCCACGCGTCGAGGCGCGTCTGCCAGAGCGGGCGGCCATCTCGGCCGGAACGGGCGAGAGCTGTGTGGCGATCCATCGGCCGAAAAGGCCAAATCGGAGGGGCCTGGAAGTTGTTGCTCAAGAGATCGCTCATTCCATCGCCGTCAAAATCCCCCGCTGCGTGCAGTCCATCGAGGGCACGCCAGGCTTCGGCCGGCTCAGCACGGATCGCCACCAGGTTGCCGTCGACCGCACCCCATAAATCGGCGAGGCCGTCGCCAGAAAGGTCGGCGACCCTGGGCGAAGTCAGGCCGGGCACAGTGTGCTCTTCGATGCCCGTGGCAGCCCGGAGCAGGTGGACGACCGGCGGGTCCGGCGGGAGGAAGCGAAAGTCTGAGTCGTCTCCGGACTCCTGTTTTCCACCGATCGGCAGCGCAAGCATCGGCCAGCCATCCGATCCGAGGCCCCACCAGAACGCCGAGCCTATCGGTGTGGTTTTGGCATTGGTGAGCTCGGTGCGCCAGTGCCAGAGTCTTTGTCCGCCCTTACCGGAAACCGCGTCGACATAGATTCGACTCGGCTCCGGAAATTGACCTGGGCCAGCCTGATACGGGCGCTCACCGCTATACCGCGAGACGACCACGACGTCGCGGACCCCGTCGGCATCGAGATCGGGCGCGGCCAGAAAGTGAATCAAGCTACTCGAAGGACCCGACATGTCGTGCCAGAGTGGACACTCCCACCGGGGCTCGCCGGTCGCGCCATCGAGCATGCGAATACCACGGTAGCGCGGCCACCCAGCCGGTCCAAGCGTATCGGGGTTGTGAGCGTAGTCGGGAACCACGATCTCGGCGCGGCCATCATTGTCGAAATCGGCCGCCAGAGGCCAGTCTCTCACTGCCACGGCGGGCCTGGGCTGGTACCAGGCATCCAGCTTCCTGGCCCACAGACTTTTTCCCGCGCCGTCGAGAACGCCGCCAGCGTTGGAACAGTCAAGGGCCAATCGAAGGCGCCCTTCGAGCGCTCGAGTGCAAGAACTTCCATGACGCCATCGCCGTCGAGGTCCGCATACTGGATTGGACCAACCGGCGTGAAGCCCAGATCGAGTGCGGGAGACCTCACCTGGCCGGTCGCGGGATCGAGGGACACTTGGCTTGGGCCGTTGACCACGGCCAGAAATGGACCCTTCGGCTGAAGAATGTAATCGACGCCATGGGCCAAGGTTTCTTGGTTCAAGTCCACCGGTTCCCGGTCGATCTGCCAGTGCCAGAGCTCCTTTCCCGACCGGCCCGAGACAGCGACGACAATGCGCCGTAGGCCGGACAAGACTTTCTCAGCCTGCCCGCGCCTTCCCGCCGGCGTGTCCCGTTCGCTCAAGAGTCCCGTGGGATCATCGAGGACGGCGAATTCCGCGATCAGGTCCGCCGTGCCGTCGCGGTCGACGTCGGCCACTACCGGTACGCCCATGATTCGACCCGGCGCAGCTCTCCAGCGGGCACCACCGCCTGCGCGGAATTGTCCAGATCGGCCGAAAACGTCCACAACAGCGAGCCATCCTTGCCGGAAATCGCCAAAAGCGAAGGGGTGCCGCGAATGGCCCAGACGAGCTCGCCCGTGCCGTCGCCATCGAGGTCGGGCGCCTGCTGCATCAGCACGCCTGGCCGCTTCAGGTCGCCGAAGCGGCACAGCCGGCCCAGCGCGGCGACCGGGTCGCGCGCAAGGGGCCGGGGCCCCTCGGGCCGCGCGGCGTCCCAGACCGGCTTGCCGGTTGATCCATCACGGCGAATCAGGGTCTGGCCGTTCCACTCGATGAAGTCGGCCTTGCCCGGTCTCAACGTGACGGCTTCGGTGACTGATGAAAATGGGATGGCAAAGGCTCCCAGCAAGCGGTTCTCGTCAAGCGTGAGGTGATGAGCTCGCGTTTCGCCGCGATGGAATGCGACCTTATAGGTTTGGCTGAGCAGCCCCGCTCCCCGAACGCGCAGGCGGTATTCGCCGGCCGGCAAGGTGATGACGGCGCGAGCACCGACGTCGAATGGGTCGGTGATGGGCTGATCGCTCCCAGACTCGGGTAGCACTTCAGCCGCCAGCGGCGGCCCATCCGCAGTGAGCTCCACGCGGCCGAGCCGCCAATCCGCGTAGTAGCGCCAGATTCAAAGCGCGGCCGCCATGAGCAGCACCGTCGCCGCCGCGGCGACTGAGGCGCCGGAGAGCGTCTTCTTCCGCTGGCGGACGTAACGTACGATCCGCTCGACGACAGGCGTCCGGCGCGCCTGGATTGGCCGCGCTTCGATCACAGCCCGCAGGTCTCTCGCCAGCGCCTGCGCGGTCTGATAACGCTTGAGCGGCTCTTTGGCCAGGCAGGTGAGGATCACCGTCTCGAGGTCTCGCGGCAGGCCAGGGCGAAGCTGTCTCGGCCGCGCGGGCTCTTCGGTCAGGATCTGGGCGATGACGAGCTGCGGCTCAGCCGGAGCGAACAGCGGCCGGGCCGTCGCTAATTCGTAGAGCGTGGCGCCCAGGCTGTAAATGTCGGTGCGGCGGTCGACCGGCTGCTGGAGCGACGCCGCTTGCTCGGGGCTCATGTACCGCGGCGTGCCCGTCAGTGCGCCAAAAACGGTCAGGGTCGCCTCATCCATTCGCTTGGCCAGGCCAAAATCGGTCAGCCAGACCACACCGTCACCGTCGAGCAGCAGGTTCGACGGCTTGATGTCGCGGTGGATCACGCTGCGCTGGTGCGCATGCGCGAGCGCCTCGGCGGCCTGGAGGCCCCACGCGGCAACCAGGTCGCTGGCGAGCGGCTTGCCCGATCGCTGCGATTCGGCCAGAACTTCGGCCAGGCTTCGGCCCGCGATATACTGCATGGCGTAATAGTGCACGCCGCGCTCGCAGCCGACGGCGAAGATCGGCACGATGTTGGTGTGGTGCAACCGCGCGACCGTCTCGGCCTCGCGCTGAAAGCGCTGCATCGCTTCTTGATCGGCCACGACGCCAAATCGCAAGACCTTGAGCGCGACCACACGGCGGAGCGGAGTTTGCTCGGCCTCGTAAACGACACCCATGCCGCCGCGGCCCAGCTCACGGATGATCCGAAACTCGCCCAAGCTCGGCGGGAGATCGGTCGCCGGGCCCGTCGCCTGGTGGATGAACTCGATGCCGCCAAGACAAGCTTCGAGCTGCATCGCCAGCTCGGGATGGGTCTGCAGAAGCAGCCGGCGATCGGGGGACCGACCCGCCTGGAGCGCGGCCATGTAATTGTCCAGAATGCTCGCCAGCGCTCCGGCAGAGTCGGGGCCGGCGATCAGAGGCTCATCGGACATCGCGTCGGGCCCGGCCATCTGCGGTCATTTCTTTGACGGGTTTCACCGTAGCTGTCAAAAGACGTTCCCCCATCGATCATAGGGCCGGAAACGGCGTCGACGTCACGCGAAATCTCGGCGGACAGTCTGAGCCCTATCTGCATCCGCTTCTGGCGCTATCGATCTGGTTGGTCCATCAAATCCGCGAAATCGGCACATTCCGACCTTTTTCATGCCGATTGGCTGAGGTTCCGATTATTCAGCCGTCACCGCAGAACATGTTTGGCTGTCATGCTTTACGGTTGAGAAAACTGGTCCGATTATTCAGCCGTCACTTTTAAGTCCAAGGCCCACAAGGAGATGACAGCGGTGACAGCGATTTGGGGGTCCGAGAGTCTGTGCGCACTTTTCGCAGCGGGTTAATAGGAGCGGTGGTCTTTATCATGGAAGATCATTGGACGACAATTGGTCGTGTGGCGTCCGAGGTGGTTTCCGACCTTTCTCATCTTTGAGCGGTAAACGCGATGTTAGGGGAACGGCGACCAAGGATTCGCTTCCGGGTCAGGACGGCTCTGCTCGTTGTTGCTTTCTTTGCTCTCATGCTGGTGATTGTGATTCAGCAGGTGCAGATGGCACGGATGATCGACACACAGGCGAAGGAACGAGACCAACTGAGCACGATCATACGAGAGCTGCGGGGCTATCTCGAGCGGCACAGGTAGAGATCGGCCTCAAGGCCGGCGGGCAATTGTCGCCGGGGTTGCGGTGCACTTGCAGCGTGATGTCCGCGTATCGAGCAACGGAGAAGCGTGCTGGGAATCGCGAGATTGCGACGCTGGCACAGGGGACACTGGCGTAGCCAGTGCCCACACGGAGGGGACATTGGAGTAGCCAGTGCCGCACACGGAGGCGTGGCTGGGGCCGGCGGTTGGGGAGTCGGGAAACCTTCGGTCACGAAGAGGGCGGGGTCAGAGACTGGTCGGAGACCCGCGTCCAACAGTCACGTCGTGGTCCTGCGGTCGCCCGCGGGCGAGAAAGAGAAGAAGTCGCTTCGCGGAGCGAAGGGCGACAATGGGGTGCGGTCCGAGACCTGCGCCGAACGGGTTTGACGTGTTTCTAGTCTGAGCTCGGCGTTCACCGCGTCAAATAGCGTCTGATCGCCGTTGCGAGTCGGCTGAAAACGTTGGACGCCGAATACTTGCCTGGCAGGTTCGCTCGTGCCGCGGTGACGTCCGCGAGGGCATGGCGGTGCAGGATGGCCACGATCGGCTGGACGAAGCGCGTCAGAGTCTGCTGCGTCTCAAACGCCTCGACACCTAGGACGAAGGATCGGGCGACAATCAAACAGAACAGGCGGCCCTCGGCCAGCGGCATCATGCAATAGTCCAAAGGCTTCTTGCGGCGTGCGATTTCGAGAAGGGACTCCGCGCCAGATTCGGTTGTCAATTCGCTGATGAACACGATGAAGAACTGCTGGTCGTGGTTTGGGCTCTCCTCGGGTCGAAGGCGTCCCGACACGGACGCGCCTGCCCGGATTGACTGCATGGCTCGGTCAAGCGCAGCCGAGTCGGCGGTCTTGAGCCACACGCTCGGTATCTCGGTCGCGATCTGGACGATGGTTGGCAAATACTTATCTAACGCCAGAAGATCCGCGATTTCGATCGCGAGTCGCCTTGAGGTCATAAGTCGGCTCATATCGGTGGTATCCGCAACCGATCAGGCCGAGCCCAGCTTCGGTTTCCACCTCGTCATGACCCCACGAAGCACGGATGTCCTTTCCTGGATCGGGCCTGGCGTGGAACCCGAGGACCAGCTCCCGGGTCGCTGGATCGCAGCGTGCTGCCGTGCGCTGGAACAGGCCGGAGCGATCGATTCCAATCCTTGTTGCCGCGTGGTTGAGCAGGGGTCAGCGTCACGAGGAGGTCGCGGTAATCGAGTCGGTTGACGTCGATCATCGAAATGCTGGTCATCCCGAGCTTTTAACCAGGGCGATTGCGTCGTCGAGTTTGTGGTTGTCGCCGAAGCTGTGAATAAAGAAGAGGTCGACGTAGTCAGTGCCCAGGGCCGCGCAGCGCTTGTCCAGCATGCCCATGAGCTGGGAGGGGGTCTTGGGAGCGTCCTTGGTGACCAGGAAAATCTGCTTGCGAACGGCGGGCTCTTGCTCGAACCATTTCTTGAACGCCGGCTCGGAGTGATAGGTCTCCGAGGTGTCGTAGGCTCGGACTCCGCGTGCGAACCCGGTGCGGAGAAGGCGGTCGACGTCGGGGCCCTTGCCGGTTCCCTGGTCGAGGATGGTGATGTTGATGCCGGTCTTGCCCAGCGGCCGACGCGGCAGCTCGATCGGCTGGGCGGCGACATCCCGGGCGTTTGCGGCGGCGGACGTGCTCAGCGCCGCTGCGGTGGCGGCGGCACCGGCCTGAAGGAATGCCCGGCGATCGGTGAGGTTTGACTCGTCGTGGCGCATCGATGGTGGCTCCTTTCGACGGGTGAGACTGGCGCGTGCCTTGGTGTTGCCGGATGCCGAACGCGGTGATCTGGCGATCATAACGGGCGACTTGATTGGCGGGAACCAATTGGCTGGATTGTGCGAGCGCATGGTCCAACGACGCCGCTCGCCTAACCGGATCCCTGTTCGCCAAATGAGGCTTTGACCCTGGCGATGAGTGCGGCGATCGCCGCGGGCGGAAGGATGCCGACAGGTTCCTTAATGTGAGCGACCGGAATCTCCGCCTGCCAGGATGCAACGGCAGCGCAACGTCGTCTCAAGCCTGAGCGTGCCTTCCCTTGCCGGTCCCAGGGTAACTACACGTGGTCGTCCGGAAGGGGTTCGGGGAGGCGAGTCGTTATCGCCACCACATGCACTGTCTTCGCGGTGGCAATCTCCGCAGTGGGCGTAACGACAACGACTGGGCGGATTTTCTTGATGCCGTTGGCGTCTTCCAACTCCGCCCAGGCGACGCTGCCAAGGCGTGGCACGCGTGGCGCGCTCACGTCACCAGTTCCTCCTCTGGCTCGAACGGGTTGTCATCTTGGTCGTCGAACCACGACTGTGGCGGGCCGGGGATTGGCGTCCCGCTCGCCCAGTTGATTTCTGCTGCCGACTTCCCGGCTTGGTGCTGCGCGAGGATTTCCCGGACCAGATTCAAATGCTGAACAGGGATGATGGCAGCGAGATCCTCGCCATTTCGACGCACGATCACTGGCCGGCCGTGGGCGACGACTTCGCTGAGAACATCTGCATATTCTTGGGCCGCGTGGGGCTCATCAACACGACCGGGTTCTCGAACGAAGAACGGCGTGGTCATCATTAGCTCCTGCCCAGGGCCGTTTAACCCGGTCGCTTTCGCGCGGACTCATCGGGATGATTTCGACTGCATTCTACGAACAATGGACTTGCCACGATGCGCCCGTTCGCCGAATCGAACCTTGGGGGCAGGACGCGGGCACCGCGAGCTTGCCGGGCGGTGAATCGTTGGATTGTGCGCAGCGGCGCGGTTACAATGCTCGGTCGTTGGCCGGCTCGAGACGCGTCGATCCCGCGCAAGCGGCACGGGGAAAGGCGACGGACAGTGAGCGAGTGCAAGTGATCGGTTTCATTCAAGCGGCGTGGGCAGGATTCAGGAAAACCGACGTTGAGTGATGCGCGGTCGAAGCTGGTGATCGTGGGGATTGGCGATGACGGGCTGGCCGGTCTGACCGAGCCGGCGCGGAAGGTTGTGCTGTCGGCTGATTTGATCCTGGGTGCACCGCAGGCGCTGTCGCTCTTGCAGGAGGCCCCGGGGCGGAAGCAGGCGCTCGAGCCGGAGATGAGCCTGGCGCTCAAACAGGTGAGTGAGGCACTGAAGGCGCGAAGGCCGGTGCTGGTCAGCAGCGGCGATCCGCTCTTTTATGGTGTTGCGCGATATCTGTGCGACCGGCTGGGCAAGGACCAGTTCGAGGTCGTGCCGCACGTGAGCAGCATGCAACTGGCCTTTGCGCGGGTGAAGGAGAGCTGGGAGGATGCGACGCTGATCAACCTGGCGGGCAGGCCGATCGAGTCGATGATCGACCGGATCCGGACGGCGGAAAAGATCGGGCTGTTCTCGAGCGATGAGTGCCCGCCGCCCAGGCTGGCGCGTGCGCTGCTGGATCGGGGAATCGATTACTTCAGGGCATTTGTCTGCGAGAACCTGGGGTCACCGGATGAGCGGGTGACGCAGGCCGAGCTGGGCGTTTAGCGTCCATGGAATTCAACGCGCTCAACGTTTTGATTCTGATCCGGCTGCCGAACCGGCCGGACCGGGGGAGCCGGCTATCGCGACGGCGGCTCTTTGGCAACCCGGATGAGGCGTTTGCGCAAGCGCTGCCCAAGCGGGGGTTGATCACCCATGCGGAGGTGCGGGCGATTGCACTGGCCCAGCTCGACATCCGAGCGACCAGCGTGGTGTGGGATATCGGCGCGGGATCGGGCTCGGTGGCGATCGAGGCAGCGCAGCTTGCGAACCAGGGGATGGTCTACGCGGTTGAGCCGGAGCCGGCGGATATTGCGCTGATCCAGGCGAATGCGGATGAGTTCGGCGTGCCCAACGTGAAGGCGGTGCTGGGGCGGGCGCCTGAGATCCTTGATGGTCTGCCCGAGCCCGACGCGGTATTCGTGGGGGGGACGGGGCGGCAGCTCGACCTGGTGCTGGGGGCGGCGTACTCGCGGCTGTGCCAGGGGGGGAGCATGGCGATCAACGTCGCCACGATCGAGGGGCTCTCTTCGGCCTACCACAAACTGAAGTCGCTCGGGGGAGAGGTGCGAGTGTGGAACGTGACGATTGCGCGCGGCATCGAGCAGATGGAGCGTCTGCGGTTTGAATCGATCGCACCGACATTTTTGCTTGTGATCACGAAGAGGATGGAATCGGATGATTGATGGGGAATCGGTCAGGCCCGAGCCCGAGCTGGACTTGATTGCGGTGGGGGCGCACCCTGACGATGTTGAGATCGCGTGCGGGGGGACGCTGGCCCGGCTGGCGCGCAGAGGTTACGCTGTAGGAATCATCGATTTGACCGATGGGGAGCCGACGCCGCACTCGCCCGGGCCGGAGGTCCGGCTGGCCGAGGCGCAGCGAGCCGGCGAGATTCTGGGTGTGGTGACGCGGATCAATCTGAACATGCCCAACCGGCGGCTCTTCGACTCGTTCGAGGCGCGGGTCGAGCTTGCCAAGGTTTTCCGGCGGCTGAAACCGAAGGTCGTGATCGGATTTGGAGGTAAGACGGTGCTGGCGTCTCCGGACCATTACCAGGCGATGCTGATCACCGACGCGGCGGTGTTTTACAGCCGGCTGACCAAGTGGGACGAGTACTTCGACGGATTGCCGACGCACGTCGTGACGAACCAGTTGAGTTTTCCGATCGGTCTGCATGGGTTGGACTTGCCCGAGGCGTCCGGGTACATTGTTGCCGACATCGGCTCGACTCTCGAGATCAAGCTTGAGGCGATCCGGAGCTACCAGACGCAGTTTCCCGCGAGCAAGGCGGGGATCTTCCGTGGCGTCGAGGCCATGAATCGGTATCAAGGTTTGACCGCCGGCTTCGAGGCGGGGGAAGTGTTCATGACTTATCGCTCAGTCGGTGTCGACGATTTGATGGGGTGGGCCGCGCCGGCCCATGCCCGGCGCTAGCCGGAGAGTTTGCCAAAATGAGTCACGGCCGGGCCGATACTTGCGTTCAATTGAAAGGTGAGTCAGAGTTGCGGTGGGTTGGGCGGCTGGTAAGCTGGATGAAGAAGCTCTTCGGCTTGTCGTCCGTAGCCAAAGAGCGCAAGCCAACGCATGCTGGACCACTGATGGGCTGGATCAAGCGACTGCTGGGCATCAGCCACACCGACCAGGATTCGGCGACCGACGAATTCGCCACGCTTTCGTCGTTCACGCTCATGCCCGGGCATTTGAAGCTCAGGGTCGGGGTGGTCTCGGTGCGAGGAAACTACCGGGACCACAACGAAGACAATTTTTACGTGCCCGGCAGGCGATCGGTCCGGCACGACAGCGGCACGGAGAGCCATTCCGATATGCCGGCACTGACGATGGAACCATCAAACCTGTTCATCGTGGCCGACGGCATGGGGGGCCAGCAAGCGGGAGAACAAGCGAGCTTGATGGCGATTGATCTGATACCGCGAGCGATCCAGCGGCGTATCGCGGCCGAGGAGGCGGATCCTGGGAAGATCAAGGATGCGATCCGCGAGGCCGTGGCGGAAGTGAATCAGGAGATTCTGGGGAGCTCGGGTGCGGTCACCGAGTTCTCGAACATGGGAACGACGGTGGTGCTGGCCCAGTTCCGGTCTGATCGGGTGTTCGTGACGGGCATCGGTGATTCACGGGCATACCGGCTCCGGGAGGGGCGACTCGAACAGCTAACCAAAGATCATTCGCTTGCGGATGCACTTCTGGACGCGGGCACGATCACGGCGGACGAGCTGGCCAATCACAAGTTCAAGAACGTTTTGTATTTGTATCTGGGCAGCAAAGATGCGCGGGGCGGTCCGGAAGAGGTTCGAACGCTCGATGTCAGGCCAGGTGACCGGCTGGTTCTGGCGAGTGACGGGTTGACCGGGGTGGTACCTGACAAGGACTTGAGCCACATTCTGGGGTCGGTTGACGATCCACAGCGCGCGGCTGTGATGCTCAAGGACTTGGCGCTTGCGAATGATTCCAAGGACAATGTGACCTGCCTGATTATTCATGCCGTCGCGCACGAGGACTCTGTCACCGTCGCCTCCAGAGTGGAGGGAGCCGGGGGCAGGGCTTAGGGAGCCGGGCCGCCCCGGGGTGAGGCGAGGCTCTTAAGCCTTTCGCCGTCTCCTCTTGCGGCGTGAAGGGATGAGACGATGCTCCCGCTGGACGAGTTCATCGCGCATGTCGCCGCGTCGGGACTGGTTGCGCCCGACGTGCTGGCCCGGGTTCGCGGCCAGATTGAACAGGAGCCGGCGGCTGAAGCGACGGTGCGGATGGCGCGGCGACTGCTCGAGCGCGGCTGGTTGACGAGTTATCAAGCGAAGAAGCTGATGGGGGGTGCGACCCGGGGGTTTTTTCTGGGGGGCTACCGCCTGATGCGACCCATCGGTGAAGGGGGGATGGGGAAGGTCTACCTGGCGATCAACGACCGCAGGGATCAAGTTGCGATCAAGGTGCTCCCGCCACGGAAGGCGGCGGAGGAAGAAAACGCGGTGCTGCGTTTTCGCCGGGAGATGGACCTATCGCAGCGCTGCGTCGCACCCGAATCTGGCCCGCACGATCGCGGTGGGGAGCGAAGGGGATGTGCATTTCATGGTGATGGAGTACATCCCGGGGAAGAGCCTGTTCGACCTCGTCAAGAACGAGGGACTCGGGCCGCTGCGGGTGCCAGATGCCGCGAAGCTCTTTCTGAAGGTTGTCGACGGGCTCGAAGCGGCCCACCGAACGGGCCTGGTGCATCGCGACATCAAGCCGTCGAACATCATGATCACCCCGACGGGAGAAGCGAAGCTGCTGGACCTGGGTCTAGCGCGGGCACTGGACGACGAGAAGGGGCTGACGCGGGCCAACACGGTGCTGGGAACACTGGACTACGCGAGCCCGGAACAGCTTCGAGACGCGACCAAGGCCGACGCGCGGAGCGACCTGTACAGCCTGGGATGCACGCTGTACTTTGCGCTGGCCGGGAGCCCGCCATTCGACGGGGGCGACATGATCAACAAGATCTACAAGCAGCGGATGGAAGATCCGCCGCCGCTGGAGAGCCAGGCGCGGGGCGTGCCGGCGGCGTTCGGGGCGGTGGTGCGCAAGTTGATGAGCAAGAATCCCGATGAGCGGTACCAAACGGCTGCGGAGCTGCGTGCCGATCTGGCACGCTGGACCGACCCGGCGCGGGTGCGGGCGATTCTGGGTGCCGAAGCCGACGCCGCGCGGAGCTTTCGTCCGCCGCCGCCGGAACTCGGGGAAGACGACCTTCGCCTGCTCGACAACGAATCGACCGTGAGCCGGGACCACATCTCCATCCGCGACCTCGGCGGGGCGGAGCCATCGGTGGCGCCGCGACATCAAGCACCCAAAGCGCCCATGCGTGCATTGGTGCGTCACAAGGAAGCGACGGAGTCGCTGCACCGGCCGCTTCCAGAACCTGTAAGCGGGGATACGCGGTGGCTTGTTCATTTTGCAATCCTGGCGGCTGCTGCGGGGGTCATCGCGATCTTCGTTATTGCGTTCTTTTTCCGTTCCTGAGCCGATTGGCGCGGAACGTGCTCACTAGAAACGCGTCTCGGGGAGATGACGTCTCAATTGTTCCTGCGGGGATGGCTTTCTCATGCTAAAAGTTGAATCTGGTGTGGTTTCCGCCTCTTGTGTTGACAATTGTGCTAAATTACCGGGCAATGCCGAGATTCCCTCCGTGGTGGAAGTTGGCTTGCTGATGCCTGCACATTGGGCAGTGGCGTTGATCGAGTTGTCAAAGGCGCGAGAGATGAGCGTTGCGCAAATTCTCGCGCATCGGTTGCGCAGACATTGCGCGAGGTCGGGGTGGCCGTGTAAGGATTGCATCGGATGGTTGCGGTGTGCAGAGTTTGCCGCGTGGTTGCGCCCTGGCCAGTCAGTCTTCGTCGACGTACCGCCATTTCTCGGTGAGCTGCATGTCATAGAACAGATTGTAAAACGGGCCATCGCCTGGTGGGGTTGGTCCGCGCCGCTCGAAGCCGGAGCGGCCGCTGGCATCGGGATTCGTGACCAGACCGACGCCGCCCGTGGCGCGGTTGACATCCGAGCCGACGATTCGAAACGCACCCGCCCATTCGGGTGTCGTTACGGGGTAGCCTGCGCCGACCCGGTCGGCGAGCCGCTCGAGCGACGGTTGTGAAGCCAGGAAGACGAGCCGGAACGGCCATTGTGTGAACACCGTCGAGAGCGGGGCCACCGCGAAGAGAAGTGTAATCGACCACCGGAGCAGGCGGGATCGCGTGCTGATTGGTGGGTGACGCTGCGGCGCCGTGCACCTGGCTGCACCAAAGCCGAACGTGATGGGCATTCCGAGAATACACGCCAGCGCCGAGATCAACGCACCCTCGATCCCAGGAAGAGCGACAGAGGCAACGAGACCGATTGCGTTGGTGACGAAGGCCGCGATCAGGAATCCCAGTGCGGAAACGCGCCGAAACGGACGGGCGGCGAGCCAGAGCCCCCAAGCCAGGGCGAGGCACGATACCAGTAGGCCGCCGAAGATCAGCGCTGCAAACGCTGTATCGGAACGCATTGCGAAGAGGACCAGTGCGGCCGCCGCTACGACCAACATGATTGTGCGTATTTTGAATCTCATGATCGTTGGGCGGCACAAGGCCTTTCGCTTCCCTAACATAAACGTCCGTTCAGAATGCGCTTGCCAGAACGCGAGAGGTTAGGGAAAATCGACGCGGAGCGATATCGCGACACTTGGGAAATCCCTTCGCGGAGCGAAGGGCGACAATGTCGATAAGGCGACACTTGGGAAATCCCTTCGCGGAGCGAAGGGCGACAATGTATTAGATAAGGCGACACTCGGGAAATCCCTTCGCGGAGCGAAGGGAGACAATGTAATTGATAGTGGCCAGAGGGGCAATCGGCGGTATGGAGTACGGCCCAGAGGCAGCCTCCGTTCTCGACAGGTTCCACCCGGCGGTGGCGTCGTGGTTTGGCGAGCGCTTCGGTGAGCCGACGCCTCCCCAGCAGCTTGGCTGGCCGGTGATCGGGTCGGGCCAGAACTGCTTGATTGTCGCGCCGACGGGGTCGGGCAAGACGCTGGCGGCATTTCTGGCGGCGCTCGATCATCTCTGGACGACTCCGCGGCCGAAGGCGGGAGTGCGCATCCTCTACATCTCGCCGCTGAAGGCGCTCAATCAAGACATCTGGAGAAACCTTCAGGTTCCCCTCGAGGAGATTCAAGCACGTTCCCGAGACATGGGGAATCCTCTGCCCGTGTTGCGGGTCGCCGTGCGGAGTGGTGACACGCCGAGCCACGAACGGGCGGCGATCGTCCGCAAGCCGCCGGACATCTTGATCACGACGCCGGAATCGCTGCACCTGATGCTGACAAGCCGGGCGAGGGAGATCCTGCGGGGGGTTTCCCATGTGATTGTCGACGAGATTCATGCCGTTTGCCCGAACAAACGGGGTGTATTCCTGGCTCTCTTGCTCGAGCGGCTCGAAGCCATCAATCCCCAGAGCTTCATCCGGATCGGCCTTTCGGCCACGCAGAGGCCGCTCGAGGAGGTTGCTCGGTATCTCGGTGGAATCTCCCGCAACGGCGGTGTCGGCGCGGAGCAGGCGCCGGGCTTTCGGCCGGTGACGATTGTGGACGCTGGCTGGAGGCGCGACCTCGATCTGGAGGTGATCTGGCCACGAACCCTGGGGCGAAAGATTGTCGCGGGCACGATCTGGCCCGAGATTGAAGACCGGCTGCTCGCGCTCGTGAGCGAACACCGGTCGACGATCATCTTCGCCAACAATCGGCGCACGGTCGAGAAGCTGACGGCCCGGCTGAATGCTCTGGCCGACCCGGCCGGCGACGAGGGGGAGGGTATCGAGGATGATGCCGCCTTGGAAGGTGCGCCGCCGGGCGAAAGTAATGGCGAGGGCGGGGGCCGATTTCGGGCCCACCATGGCAGCATCAGTCTTCCGGAGCGGAGGGCGACGGAAGAGGCGCTCAGGGCGGGGCAGGTGCCGGCGGTGGTTGCCACGGCATCGCTCGAGCTGGGCATCGACATGGGGGCGGTCGACCTGGTTTGCCAGGTCGAGTCGCCGGGAAGTGTTGCGCGCGGGCTTGCAGCGAGTGGGGCGGGCCGGCCATGTGGTACGTGGCGTGAGCAAGGGGCGGCTGATCGCCAAGACGCCGGGCGATCTGCTGGAATCGGCCGCGCTTTGCCGGGCAATGCTCGCGGGTGCGATCGAGCCGCTGTCGGTTCCGCAGAATTGTCTCGACGTCCTGGCGCAGCAGGTCATCGCTTGCGTGGCGATGGAGCCCTGGGACGTTCCTGCCCTCTATCGACCTGGTGCGGTCGGCTTATCCGTTTCATTGTCTCTCGGCCGAGTCGTTCGAGAGTGTGTTGCGGTTGATCTCCGGGCGATTTCCGACGCCGGAGCTGCGCGATCTGCGAGCGCGAGTGGTGTGGGACCGGGTTCACAACCGGCTTGGGGCACTGCCGGGGACGGCGCAGCTCGCGCTGGTGGGAGGCGGCACGATTCCCGACACGGGCCAGTATCCGGTTTATCTGGGGGCAGGGGGGCCGCGGCTGGGCGAGCTGGACGAGGAATTCGTGTACGAGCGGCGGGTAGGTGAGACGTTCTCCCTGGGCAATGCGGGCTGGCGCATCGAACAGATCGAGCCCCATCGCGTGGTGGTCTCGCGGGCAGCCGGCCAGACCGCCGTGATGCCGTTCTGGCGCGGGGAAAGTGCAGCGCGCACGGGTGAGCTGGGCGAGGCCATCGGTGCGCTGTGCCGCGAGCTCTGCGCGAGCCTGGACGACCCGCAGACGCTCTGCCGGCTGGAAGCGGAGTGCCGGCTGACGCCGCATGCCGCCCGCACCTTGCGCGAGCATCTGGCCCGGCAGAAGCGCCTGGCCGGTGTGGTACCGGACGATCGGACGGTGCTGGTCGAGACGTTCGTCGACCCGGCGGGCGAGCAGAGCCTGGCTGTGCTTTCGCCCTTCGGGGGCAGGGTTCACCATGCGCTCAAGCTGGCTCTTTCGGGGGTGATTCGCCGGCGGCTGGGTTTCTCGGCCGCGTGCCTGCACTCCAACGACGGGCTCCTGTTTCGCCTGCCGAACATCGACGAGCCGCCGCTCGACCTCTTCGACGGGCTGACACCGGAGTATGCCGAGCAGTTGATTCGTGATGAGCTTCCCGATACAGCACTCTTCGGTCTGCGGTTTCGCCAGAATGCCGCCAGAGCGCTGCTCATGCCGCGCCCGAACCCTGCCAAGCGGACGCCGCTGTGGCTGCAGCGGCTCAGGGCCAAGGACTTGTTGCAGATCGCCAGGGGAATCACGGACTTTCCGATCGTGCTCGAGACCGTGCGCGAATGCCTGGACGACGATCTCGACCTTCCTCGTTTGCGAAGCTTGCTGGAAGCGATTCAGTCGGGTGAAGTTCGCGTGGTGACGCGCCGCGGCGAGATTCCGTCGCCGTTTACCTCGGAATTGATCTTCGAGTTCACGGAGGCACACCTCTACGAGTGGGATGAGCCGAAGCGGAGCGACCTTCCGCCGCCCGGCTCGATATTCAACGAGGAAATGCTGGCACCGCTGTTGCGCGGGGCGGCCCCTGCCGACTGGCTCGACGCACAAGCCGTGGGGCGAGTGGAGAACCGGCTGCGGCATCATGGGATGCCGCCGCGAAGCGTGGAGGAGATGGCCGAAAGACTGAGGCTTCTGGGCGATATGTCGCCTTCCGAGCTGAGCGGGCCGATGGCGGCTTTCCTGGGCGAGCTGGAGGAGTCGGGCAGGGCAGTGCGGATCGAGCTTGCGGGGACGCGCGAGCCGCGAGCGGTGGATTCTCGCCGAGGAGGTCGATCGCTATCACGCGGCTTTCTCCGGTGCATCGAGCGGGGACCACGAAGCGCGGGCAGCTATCGTGCGGCGGTTCCTGCAAACTCACGCTCTGATTGCACTCGCCGATCTGAGTGGGCGGTACCCGATTGATCCGGTCGAGGCGGCCGAGCTTCTGGAGCACTGGTGCGAGCAGGGCGAGGTGGTGCGGATCGGTGAGCGTGAGCCCGGGGGTGAGCAGCAATGGGCCGACCGCGGGAACTTGACCGAGATGCGCCGCGCGACCGTGTCGGTGCGCCGCCGCGAGAGCATTGCGGTGCTGCCGGAGGTCTTCGCCGACTTCCTGCTGCGCCGGCAGCACGTTCATCCGGCGGCGCGGTGCGACGGGCCGGGTGCGGTCGAGAAGGTACTCGAACAACTGCAAGGGTATGCGGCACCGGCCCTTCTGTGGGAAGGCGAGCTTCTGCCGAGGCGCATCAAGGGCTATTCTCCCGCCTGGCTGGACGATGTGCTTCAGCGCGGAAGCTGGTTCTGGCGGGCCGAGGGTGCCCGCCGGGAAGAGGCCCGCGTTGCGTTCTTCTCTCGTGCGCGGCCGGGTCTTTTGCGTCCTGTGACGCCGGTGGACGATCTGCCTGCCGCGGAGAGCTTGGTTCTCGATTTACTGGACCGGCACGGGGCGAGCTTCACGGTGGACCTGGCGAGGCTATCGGGGTTGGGGCCGTCGCAGGCGAGGAGTGCGCTGCGTGGTCTTGATGCTGCGCGGGCTGGTGACCAACGACCGATTCGACCCGGTCCGGGGCGGGCGCGACGCGACCCTGGAGGCGCTCTCCGAGGCCCGCGTGGGCCGGCGTGCGGGTGCTGGGAGGAGTCCGCGGCCGGCGCGGCGCGCGATCGCCGAGGTGCCGGAGGGGCGCTGGTGGCGGCTCCCGGGGCAGGAACCGAGCGCGGAGGCCGCGCTGGATGGGTGGGTGGAAGTGCTCCTGGCCCGCTATGGCGTGCTCACTCGCGAAGTCGTCGCGCTCGAGCCGTCGGCCCCGTCGTGGGCGGAGCTCGCGCCGCTGCTTGCCCGCGCCGAGTGGCGCGGAGAAATCCGCCGGGGCTACTTCGTCGAAGGGCTTTCCGGCGTTCAGTATGCGATGGGAGAGGCCGCATCCGAGCTGGCCAGAGCCGCTGCGGGAGGCGGGTTTCCCGACTCTCCGCGGAACGGTTTGAAGGCTTTCGCTGATTCGAGCGCGGGGACGCTCGAAGCGGGGGTGGCCAGGTCGCTGCCTCTGGCCGTGGTCTGCGCCGCCGACCCGGCCAACATCTACGGGTCGGGTGCTCCGCTGGACATCGAGCTGCTTGAAGGGGGCGTAGCGCGGCTGCCTCGCACCGCCCTGAACTACCTGGTGGTGCGCGATGGCCGTCCTGTGCTGATCGTCGAGGCGCAGGGCAAGCGATTGACGGGGCTTCCCTGGTCCGAAAGTGCCGATATCGATCGAGCACTCGCGTTATTGCCGGAGGTTCTGGGCAAAACTCGCAGGATCCTGAAGGTGGAAACGTATAATGGCGGGCCGGCCGCCCAGAGCGCCATGGCGGGCCGGCTCGGTGAGATTGGATTTGTTCGCGACTATCCCGGAATGACCTTTTACGTGGGCTGGCCCGTTGCGCCCTTGCGAGCCTGATCGGGGAAAAACAGTTGCCGCGCGGAATTCTTCTTGCATTGTTGTGGCTCGAGTCAACGAGCAGCTTTACCGGAGCCAGCGCATGGAACGCTTGAATCCTGACAGGACGTTGACGGCTCCCCATTTTGACTGCCTGGTCATCAGCGACTTGCATCTGGGCAGCGACGTGTGCCAGGCAAAGTTGCTCGAAGAGTTTTTGATCTGGGCGGTTGAGCACTGCGACCAGCTCGTCATCAACGGCGACATCTTCGACGACTTGAATTTCAAGAGGTTGACGAAACGGCATTTCGCCTGCTTGAAGGTGATTCGCCGGAACACGGATAGGCAGGATTTCCGTCTCGTCTGGGTGCGCGGCAATCATGACGGGCCGATCGACATCATCAGCCATGTGGTCGGGGTGGATATACTGGACGAGTACGTCTACGACAATCATCGGATCCGGCTTTTGATCCTGCATGGGGACCAGTTCGACACGTTCATCACGGCGAATCCGTTCTTGACGGGCGTCGCCTGCGGGTTGTTTTATTTCATCCAGAAGTGGATGCCGCATCGCGCGGCGCGATTTATCCGCCGAATCACCAAACAGTGGCAGAGGAATAGCGAGCGGATCGAGCAGCGAGCTGTCGAATATGCTCGGGCGCGGGGTTTTCGGTTCGTGACATGCGGCCATACCCATTTTCCCCTGGTTGCGGAGCACGGCGACGTGAAGTACTTGAACAGCGGCACCTGGACGGATTTCCCGCCTTGTCCGTACGTGGCTGTCAAGGGAGAGGATGTGCGACTGGAGTTCTGGCCGCAGGAGCGAGAGGGGCTGGAGCCCGGGAGGGAGCTCGCAGCAAGATCGGAAATGGTACCGGACGAGTCGACAAAGCTACGGGCCCAATCCGCCGGTGCGGAAACCTTGCAATCCTGGTAGGATGTGTGACGGTCCTGACTTCCAGGAGTATCTCGCGATGAAAGACGCCGATCGACCCGCTGACACCTCACTGGACAATGACCGGCTGGAACAGTTGCTCGACGTGCCTGAAACGGCTCAACCGATCGTGATGATCGAGTATCGGAATCGGGGCGTTCCCTGGTGGCTGCTGGTGACGCTGGTTGTGGTGGTCCCGCTTGTTGCCGTACTGGTCTACCAGCAAGTGGTCGTCGAGAGATACGCGGCAGCCGCATCGAAGGCCCACTATCTTGCCCAGGTGCTGGAGACTGAGCGCACGGTTGCGGAAAAGTCGGGAATGGAGTCGGTGCCCGTCGAGCCCGCCGCCGCAAGCGCGGCCCCGGCTGCGGCTTCAGTCGTGATTTCTGCCCAGGCGGTTCCGGAGCCCAAGGCACAGCCGCCGGCTTCGCCTGTTTCACCTGGATCGGCTTCCGAAGCAAAGCCGAAGCCGGAGCCCGCGGCTCCGGAGGGAGCGGGCGAGCCGGCTTTGGCCGGCGCGGGTGATCCGCCGGTATCGCGGGTGCGGTCGATCTTCCCGATCCAGCCCGATGGGGCCGCGAACGCCGCGGATCCGAAGGGCGTGGGTGCCGGCTCGACCGGACTGGCCGCTGAAACACAGGACAGCACGATGTTCGAGGAACCGATCGGCGCCGGGCCCGCTCGGCCGCAGCCGCCGGGCTCTGTTGCTGATTCCGGGCCAGGCGAGAGCGGCCCCACCGATAAAGGCAAAAAAGTGCCAGTCGCGCCTGATCGAGCGGCAGGCTCGGTCGACGCGACCAGTCGCCCGCAGCCTGTTCCACCGATTGAGCCTCTTCCCACCGCGGAGGAAACGCACCGGCAACTAGCCGAAGAATCCGCCAAGATCGGCGCGGAGAGGGCCGAGGAGCAACTCGCTCTCAGCGATCGGATGCGTGTTCGTCGATATGAAGATCGCGTTCGATTTCATAACGAGCTGCGTCAGATCCTGGCTACGGATTTGAAAAACGCGGGGACCGAGATCGACGACTTGGTGAGACGCGATCGCGGCGATTTTGATCAGAAAACGCTCGCCAAGGCTCGAGGAATCTGGCGCAACGGGAGACTGAAATTGCCCGTGCGTGTCAGCCAGATTCGATTGCTTGACATTCCTGAGTCCGACATCCTCAATTTCATGTCGGACAACCTTTACGCTCGGATGCGTGCGCCCGGCGGGCCGCGAGACGGCAACGAGGTTCGCGTGCGAGCGGCGCGGCTGCTCCTGAGTTGTGAGCTTTCGGGCGCGACCGCCGGCGCGGCGGCGGGCCAGGAGCCGGCAAATCCACCGATAGGGAGCAGGACCGGCGCAAATTCGCCTCGATGAAACGGCGATCTTGTGCCGACCAATGTTTCATCAATCTCACACAGCAGGATAGGGTAATGCGTGAAATCGCGGGTCGTTTGATCGTCTTGGTCTCGCTGTTCTGGCTGGCTCCGCGCCCTGGGCTTGCTGATGACACTGCCGTTGCGGATGGTGTCAAGCTGCTCGCGGAAGGAGACAAGTTCGCTGAAGCCGGGAAGTTCACCGAAGCCGTGATCCGGTACAAGTCCGGGATGGAGAAGCTGCTGCCGAGCTTGAGGAAGATTCCGTTCAAGCACGAGGTGAAACGCGACGTTACCAAGCGCGAAAACATGAAGGAGCTGATTCTCAAGGAAATCGATGAGGACATGACGCCTCAGGAATTCCGTGCCAATGAGCTGGCCATGAAAGCCTTCGGGCTCTTGCCGGCCAAATACAACCTGCGAGAAGCGCTGGCCCAGGTCTACTCCGAGGAAGTCGCCGCGTTTTATGACCCCAAGACCAAGACGATGCACTTGATCGAAGAACCGAAGAAGCCGGCCACGGAGAAGCCCGGATTCTTCGAGCGGCTCTTCGGCAAGAAGAGCGGCTTCGACAAGGACGAGAACAAGACGGTGATCGCGCACGAACTGACGCACGCCCTGGCCGACCAGCACTATGATCTGGACGCGCTGCAGAAAAGTGTGAAGAACGACGACGACCGATCGCTGGCCCTTTCCGCCTTGATCGAGGGCGAGGCCACGCTGGCGATGTTCGGCGCCGGCATGGATGACTGGAACGGTGAGCAGATCGTCAAATTGCCGGCCGAAAACCTGGAGTGGACCTTCAACCTGATTTCGCCGTTCATGGCATTCATGGGAGGCGGCCAATCGATCCGGAATGCGCCCCCGATCATCAGCGAATCCATGACCTTTCCCTACCTCCGCGGAATGGTGTTTTGCGCAAAGCTCGCGAACATAGGAGGGTGGGCGGCGATTGACCAGGTTTACCGTGACCCGCCGCTTTCGACCGAGCAGATCCTCCATCCCGAGAAATATCGCGTGCGACCCGATTATCCGATGTCGATCGAGCTGGGCGCACTGGCTCCGGGCGCGGGCTGGAAGGAAGCCGGGCGAAATGTGCTTGGCGAGATGCAGCTTGCCATCCTGCTCAAAAAGCACGGTGGAAAAGATGCGGCGGCGGGCTGGGACGGTGACCGATACGCGGTGTTCGAGGGCCCCGAGGGAAAGCTCGGGCTGGTCTGGGTTTCCACCTGGGACAGCGCCGAGGATGCCAAGGAACTCCTGCGCGGTTACGCGGCTCGTCAGAACGACAAGGTCGAAAACCTGGGCGGGCTTCCCCGGCACCTGCCCGACTCGATCTGGCGAAACGACGGCCCGGCGCTCTACGTCATCGAGCGTAACGGCTGCGACGTGATCGTGGTCGAGGGCTTTGCTCCCGAGGCGACACTTTCGCTCTTGAGCGCTGCTCGTGGGGCGAAGAAGAGCGAACTGAAGCCGGCGGCGCGGAAAGACGACAAGGCTGGCACCCAGCCTGGAAGGGTCTCGGCTGTCGTTCGCTGAAGGAAATCCTGCCTGAGTTGACTGACACGATATGCTTCGAATGGCGAGTGTCCGCTTTATTTCAGTTACGGAGCCAGATAAAGGAGGCAACCGGTGAAGCCGATCCTCACGCGATTCTGGGTGTTCCTGGCCACGTCCGCGCTTGTAGTGGGCTCGGTCGCTCTGCAAGCCGCAGGGCAGGACCCCGCCGGCAGCTCCAAGGAGCAGCTCCGAGACGGGCCCTCCGCCGCGGAGGGGAAGACACAGGCTGCGAGCAACGCCGCCAGCGATGATTCCTCCGGAAAGGACGCCGCCGCGAAGTATCCTGACGCAAAGCCCGACCGGAAGGCGAAGTCCAAGGCCAAGTTCGAACCGGAGTTCGTTCGCAAGACGGACGCCGAGTGGCGGAAAATCCTGACGCGAACCCAATACATGGTGACGCGGCAGAAGGCAACCGAGCCCGCATTCTCGGGCGCGTATGCGACCGGCCACTTCCGCGGGATGTTTCTCTGCGTGTGCTGCGACGCCGAGGTCTTCAGCGCGCAGTCCAAATTCGAATCGGGCACCGGCTGGCCCAGCTTCGATCGGCCGGCCAGCGTCAAGTCCACAGTACGAGCGATGGACTACGACGCACTCGAGCCGCGAATCGAGGTCATGTGCCGTCGTTGCGGCGCCCATCTGGGCCATGTCTTCGACGATGGTCCGACCATGACCGGCCTGCGATTCTGTATCAACTCCGCGGCCATCAAGCTCAGGCCACCCGAGGGCGAATCGGCCCCGACCAGGGTTTCGAGCCGTACAGCCTACCGAAGCTCCAAGTCGCGGGCGAAAGCGAAGATGACGAAAGCCACCAGCAAGGCCAAGGCCAAGTCGAAGCCCAAGACCGCTGGGCCGCCGAGCGATTCCCAGCAGTCGTCCGGGCCAGCCGAGACCGATCGTCCTGCCGAAGAGAAAGCCGCCCCCGCCGCCAAGCCCTCGGAATAACGGGCCCGCGAGCAATCGGTCGCCTCGATCTGTCGCGCGCCCCCCTGTTCTTGACCCTCCCGCACGTTTTGACTCTTGCCGTGCGCGCCGAGAGTTACCCTCCCTGGCACCCGGGATCGACAACTCGCTGCGCCGTGTGTTAAATTCGGGCGGTTTCTCGAAGGCCGACATGCCAGGGTGTCCGCTTCTACTCGGAGAAAACTCATCTCGACTGGTACGTGGCCAGTCCGCAGATTCACCACCTGCCTGGAGGGAGCCATTACAAGTCATGGTGCCGGGACGAAACATCAGCAGATCACCGGGTTGGGCCGTCTTGGGTCTAGGGTTGATTGCGGCTTCGTTGTCCGGGGCGGTCAAAGCCCAGGACGACGAGAAGAAACCCGTTGTCATTCTCGATACGTCGATGGGAAAGATCACCCTCGAGCTCGACAAGGAGAAGGCCCCGATCACGGTTGAGAACTTCCTCAAGTACGTTGACGCCGGCTTCTACGACAACTTGATTTTCCATCGCGTGATCGAGAGCTTCATGATCCAGGGTGGCGGATTCAACGCAAAGATGGAGGAAAAGTCCGAAGGCAAGCGCGGTAAGATCAAGAACGAATCCGGGAACGGTCTAAGCAACGTCAAGGGCACGATTGCCATGGCCCGGACGCCCGAGCTCGACTCGGCCCAGAGCCAGTTCTATATAAACGTGCAGGACAACAACTCGAGCCCGAACCTGGATAGAGGCCGCTACGCCGTCTTCGGCAAGGTCGTCGACGGCATGGACGTGGTGGACAAGATCAAGAAGGTGCGGACCACGACCAAGACCGGTGCTGATGGCCATCCATACGACGATGTGCCCGTGGACGCGGTGGTCATCAAGTCCGCCAAACGGAAGGGCAAGGAGTGACCTTTTGATCGTTCCCGTGGTACGATTGGGTTGGAAGTCTTGACCAGCAAGTTTGGGACTTCTAAGATGGCTGGCATCTGGCCGTGCTCGCCGCTTCGGCGGGCGCGGCCACGCGTTGCGTGTTCGATTACATTCTCTCGGCCTACACAAGGAGTCCCGAATGGCTCACATTGTCGCTGAGCCCTGCTTCGACTGCAAGTACACCGACTGTGTCGTCGTGTGCCCGGTCGACTGTTTCTACGAAGGGGCGCAGATGCTTTACATCCACCCCGACGAGTGCATCGACTGTGAAGCTTGCGTGCCGGAGTGCCCCGTCGAGGCCATCTTCCACGAAGACAATCTGCCCGACGAGTGGAAGGAGTTCACGGCTTTGAACGCCGAGGAATGTCCCAAATGTCCGGTCATCACGGAAAAGAAGGATGCCCTCGAAGCCGAGTCGTGCGACCAGAGCCGCAAGAAGAAGTGAGGGTCCACCATATCGGTTGAACACCCTCCGCTTCCCTCTCGCGGCCCACGCGTTCGCTGCTACGTTTCAGGGTCGATGCCCTCGACTTGGCCCCGGTCGCCTGACCGGGGCTTTTTCATTGCATGAGACATCAACGTTATTTCTTCTTCGCTTTCTTGGGTGCGACGACCTTGTGCTTGGGTGCCGCCGGCTTTGTCACGTGAATCACGACGTGCTTGGCCGGTTTCTTCGGCACAACAACATGCGCCTTCTTCTTGGCATGAAGCGGGCCCTTGGGGGTGGGCGCCGGAGCAGGAGCGGGCGATGGCGCCGGGGTCCCTGTCGCGACAGTTCCCGTCCCGGTCGTGGTTCCCGTTCCGGTGGTGGTTCCGGTTCCGGTCGTGGTTCCGGTCGACCCTGTACCGGAGCCGCCCGTAGAAGTGATCGTTCCCACGCTCAAGACCGCGTTGTCGGAGTAGCCCGCATTCCCAGCGTTCTGGGCGCGGTGAACTATGTCGGCCGCCAGCGACACGCTGAGCGTCCCGGAGTTGTTGAACTGCCCCGTGAGGTTGAACTGGACGGTATCGGCATCGATCCAGGTCAGGCTGGTCGCGTGAGCAGGATCCATCGTGTCCAGGGCCGTTCCCGTCAGAATCAGGTCTGAGGGGTTGATGTCGGCCGGGTTGACGTTCCCGGAGAACGAGACCGTGACCGCCGTCGGCGCCTTGGGGACGTTGATCGTCGCGCCGTTTGCCTGGAACTCTCCGGCAACGGGCACCAGCGAAGTGCTCAGCACGCGGAACTCACCGCCTAACGGAATCCCACCCGTTCCGTTGAACTCAAAGGCACCGATATCGCGGGGACCGTAATCCTGCAAGCCGAAGCCACCTCCTGAAATCTTCACCTGGGAGTTGCCCAGAAGATCGGTCGGGATCGCCGTGGGCTCCCACGCGTTGTCGATGGCCGCTGAAGCGGAAGTCACCTGGAAGTCGGCATCGAGGAAGAAGTTTGCGGGGCCGTCGGAACCCGGTCGGGCGTCAACGGGGAAGACGAAGGTGGGGTTCCCGACGAAGTTGCCCAGGTTGTTCTGCGCGTCCTGTAGCGGTGGCGCCCAGAAGCAGAGGACTGAACCCGTTCTGAACCGTGTTCACCGCCGCGAATTGCGAGCTCGGCGTGGAACTGGTGCCGTTGGCGTAGAACAGGTTGTTCCTCATGTCGATCTTGTTCGGGTTCGTCGAATAGATCGCGTAACCCGTGGTGATCTCCTGGTCGTGGTTCTCCCAGAAGATGTTGCTGGCCACGTAGGCCTGAACGGGTGACGTCAACGTGTTCGAGAGAAAGAGTCCGACGGTGTTGAACACGAAGTCGTTGTTGACCATGTTGACGGGACTGGCCGTCGCGCTGGTCGAGCCGGCATCGGTGATCGAGACACCGTCGACGTTGCCGTCGATCACGTCGTTCTCGATCTGGGGAGTCATCGCGCTTGAGCCGGAGGTCGTGATCGCGATGCCGATCCCGGCGTCCACGATGTAGTCTTTGTCGACCAGGATGTCGGAGTTGTCGATGTTGAGAGCAACCGCGCTGGGGTTGATCGACCCGTTTGCCGGGTCGCCGACCAGCGGGCTCGCGATCGAGAAACCGGCGATCTCGGTGGTGAAGCCGGGGAAGCTCTCCACATTCGTGGCCGTTACCGTCGAGTAGACCCCCGCCGGCGCACTCGCCTCGTAGGGTGCGCGGATGATCGTCGAAAGGGCGTCGCCGGTGCTGGTCGTGAAGACCGTGGTGTCCGTGCTCGTCGCAGCCGCCGAATACAGCTTGACGAATTGCTTCATCGTCACCTGCTCGGTGTAAACGCCGGGCAGGACCGCCACGACGTCGCCGGCGACCGCCGCGGTCATGGCCGCGCCGATTGTCGGATAGGGGTTCTCCCGCGTGCCGATCGCCGCTCCCGCGTTCGTGACGTATGTCGGGCCGCCCACGAACAGGTTCTGCTGGAGTGCCGGCACGTCGACGATGAACTGCTGGCTGGCCGCAGGCATCGCCACGTTGCCCGCGATGTCGCGGACCGCGTCTGCTCCCGTACTCAGAAGCGTGACCTGATAAAGGTTGTTGGTGAGCGGGCCTTCGGAAGAGAACTGGATCTCCTCTGCTCCCTTGCCGCCAGTGAGGGTATCCAGCAGGATGAATTTGATCGAATTGGGGTCGATCGGAATCGTGACATCGTCGGTGTCGCCCAGGATTCCGTCCGGGCCGGCATTGATCAACTGGATCGAAGCCGCCGTGAAGTGGGTCTGGTCGATGTTCTTGTTGGTGAAGACCGTGAAGTTGATCTCGCCGGTCGAGTTCAGGCTGCTGATGATCTGGTCGGTTGTCGGTTGCGAGACCGTGAGAGTCGGCGTCGTCGTGTCGACGATGAACGGATCCTGCGCGTTGGGATCGGTGGGGTCGGACTCGTTGCCGCTCTGGTCGATGAGGACCACGCGGGCGACGTAGTAGCCGCTGTCCGTGCCGGGAACAGGCGAGAGCAGGCCGGAGGCCCCGACGTTGTAAAGCGGGAACAATCCGGGAAGCGGGTTGGTATCGGTGACCAGCCCCGTGTTGGCCGCGTCAATTCCCGCCGTGACCTGGAAGACGCCACCGGCGCCGGAGATCGCGGTGCCCGCGTTGGGCCGGATGTACTGAGCCAGACTCGCTTCGCTGGCCGGCAGCGTTGTCGGGTCAAAGTAGGTCGTCGGCACGCCGTTGACGAGCACCTCGATTCCGATGTCCAGGATGGCCGTTTGACCGGCGAGCGGCACGAGCTGGGCGTTGGGCTCGTCGACCGTACCGTCGAAGGTCGGCGCGCTTGAGTAGGTGATCTGGTCTCCGACGATGTTGGTGTCGCTGGCCGCGTCCATCGTGAGCGAGCCGGCCAGCACCGACGGCGGCGTGGTGTTGATGATGAACGAGTCGAAGAAGTTGCCGCCCGGGTAGCCGTTGCCCGAGGGCAGGGCCAACTGTGCCCCGGTCGGGCTGTCGCCGACCGTGTTCTCGCCGTCCAGGGCGATGCCCTGGGGGCTCGTGAGCACCGGCGAGCCGCTGCCGAATAGCTCGATCTGGTAGGCGTCGGTGTCCAGCGTCAGCCCGGCGGCCGCCAGGTTGATCACCAGCGTGTCCGTCGACGCGTCATAGGTGAGCTTGCCGGCCAGGTTGATCGGCTCGTCGATCGGGGCGGTCGGGTTGCGCCCAGATCGATGAGGCTCACCGTGTTGGCGTTGATCGAGTTCGGGTTAAGCGGGCCGTTGAAGGAGATGTTGATCGTCCACGGCGTCGCGTTGGCGCCGGCACTCCCACCGACGACGTAGAAGTTCGAGGGCGTCGAGCCCGACAGCGCCGTCTCGGTCACGCTCGTGACTTCGGGCGGGTGCAGGTTGACGTATTGATACGCCCCGATGTCGATGAACGGATTGCTGCCGTAGCCGACGCTGGGACTGCCGATCTTCGGTGCGCGGATGTACCCGAGTATGTCCCGCTGGCCTGCGACCGGCGTGTAATCATAAGTCCCGGCTATGGGAGCCGAAGTCGTGTCGCCGTCCGCGGCGTTCGTCAGGGTGGGCTCCCACTCGTCGGGGAAGCTGAAGAAGCCCGATCCCGGCAGCGTGAGAATCTCGCTGGGATCGTCGATGACCGTACGACCGCCGCCCGGAGCTTCGCGGCCTGGCAACGCGGGGAACAAGAGCGTCGTTGGGTCGATCCGGTCCTGGGTTACGAGACCGCCGTTGACCGTCGTGGTCACGGTGGGGTAGATCGCATTGGACCCGGCGATGGGCCCGATTTCGCTCCGGGCCGCGTCGATCGCAGGAGAGGTCGGCTCGAGCTCGAAATTCCCGGCCGCCGCGTCGACGAACTGCGGATCGGCATAGACCGCGCCGAAGTTGCCCGCCCAGTCGCCGAAGTTCGTGGTGACGTTCAGGTTCGTGGTGTTGTCGAAGAACAGGTTGTATTGTTCCTGTCCGTCACCCGCCATGCCGATGAGGTTGACGGCGGTCTGCGATGAGCCGTAGAAAATGTTGTTCATGGCCAGCAGGCCAACATCGGACTGGGCGTTGGTGCCGTTGAATTCCGGCGACAGCGTCGAGACGGCAAACGGGTCGTCATAGAACGTGTTGTTCAGGAGCACCGCTTGATAGCCGGTGTCGCCGGCCGAATCCGCTTCATTCTCCGAGTTGATCTGCACGCCCACGGCCGAGTTGGCGATCGTGTCGTTGAACATGTAGAGGTCCACGGGCTCGCCTGCGAGTGTGCCCTGGATCGGAAAGCCTCCGGACGTGCGAACCAAGGCAACGCCGCTCGTGGGATGAACGAAGACCGCCGCCTCCGAAAAATCGTCAAGGTTCGAATCGGAGATGGTGAACGTCATCGCCGAATTGAACTGGGTCGCGGGCCCAGCGTAGCCTTCTTTCGTCTGTTCCCAGCCACCGACGGTCGCGCCCTCATCGACGATGCCGCCGCCCTGCACCTGGATTGCGGTCATGTAGCTGATGTCGGCGTTGTTGATGAGGCTGCCGTCGAACGGGTTGGTCGGATCATACTCCGTCAGCGAGTTGCCGCCGATGTAGATGTAGCCGCCGTCACCGGGCTCCGGCGTGGTCAGGCTCTGGCCGACATAGTTCGGGCCGCCCGCTGCGGCGATCACCGCAGCCTCCGGCAGGCTGTTCAAGATGTCGTCCATCACCACACCGCGCACCGTTGTCCCGACCGTGTCGTCACGCAGCGACGTGAGGATCACCGGCACCTGCTGCTGGCCGGTTGTTTGGTCGCCCGGAATTCCCAGGATTCGCAACTCGGAATAGGCGCCGGGATCAACCGTCGGGCTGGCAGTCGGATAGACGCCGTCGTTCACGCCGAAGACGAACCCGGCCCCGCCGTCCTCCGATGCACCGACCCCGGTCGAGCCAAAGGTCGTCTGCAGATTCGCTGCACCTGCGTCTTCGGGGTTGGCCTCACTGAGCATCTTGACGATCACGGACTGGCCCGGGCTCGGAATCGTCGTACCATCGGCGAGCAATGTCCCCGGCAGCGCCGCCTGAATCGTCAGCGAGATGACGGCATTCGGAATTGGTCCATAGACCGTCGAGCTCGGAACGGGTGCCTGCAGGCCAAACCCACCGGGCCAGTATGGCCCGGCAGGAATGATCGTCCCCTCGAGGACGTAAGTCAGGTCGGTCAAATCCCAGACCGAGCTCACAGTCAGGTTCGCGTAACCAAAAGGACCGCCCGAAGCGGCCCCGTCGTAGGGGCCCACGTAGTTGTACCCCGATGCGGCGACGAACGGATAACCGCGGTTCGTGACCACCAGCAGACCATCGATCCCATTGTCCTGCATCACGTTCCCGCGGAAGAACGGATGGCCCGACTCGAGCGGGTCGAGCGGGTCACCGGCCATCAGACCGTTGGGCTCGATCTGCATCGCCGCGTCGAAGTTGTCGAAGAAGTTGTTGTTCGTGATGTAGACGTGCGAGCCCAAGGTCGGCACGGCCGTGAACGGCAGCGGGAAGAACGTGTCGAGCGTGATGAATGCCAGCACCGATTGCGACGGTATCGTGAAGTTGGGCGTGTTGATCGCGCCGCCGCCGAACTCGAAGGTGGCCGCATTGATGACCGCATCCGCGCCGCTCTGAATGCCGATCCCGCCCCACATGCTGGGCCCAAGCGTCGGCGTGGTTGCCTCACCCGTCACGTTGATCGGCGTCGGCACAAGTGTGCTGATGGCCGTCGATGTGTCGTCGTATATCGAGTCGAACACCACCTGCGGGTCCGCGGCCGACTCGTTGATGTTGTTGGCCGAGCCGGCGACCGGCGTGTAACCCCCCGGCTGGTCATTGGCCGTGATGTAGGCCCGCGATCCGATGTTCAGGCTCGCCCCCGGGTTCAGCACGTCGAGTGCACTGCCTCTATTGAACTCGACCAGCGAGCCGGGCTGAATGTAGAGGCGATCCGTCACCCACTGCGTCTGTCCGCCCGAGTTTTCGATCAACTCCTGGCCGACGACCAGTTGCGCCAGCACGATGAGCGGCAGAGGCTCGAAGAACGTGTAATTGATCGATCCTCCCAGCGACGAAGGATTGTTGGGATAGATAATCGCCGTGGTCGGCTCGACATATCCGTTCTGTTCGGACATGAGCCAGATAGCATTCAAGCTGTCTTGCGACACGGTAACGTCGCGGATCAAGGGACCACGCGCCGTGTCGTCTTCCCGGAACGAATCCATGTCGGCCCCGATGGCCGCCTCGGTCCCACCCGTGCCGCCGGAAAGCGAGATGTCGGTGTTCGTGATCGCCGGCCGCGAGTTGAAAAGCGTCACCGCGCTGAAGAAGTTGCTCGAACCCTGCGGCACGGCCCCGCCCGCGTAGCGGATGTTCGTGTTGTTCAGGATCGACATCGCGTCCTGGGCCCCGGAAACCGCCGCGGTGCCCCCCGGGCCGACCAGCGTTCCGTCTACCGGGAACTGCTCCTGCTGCGCGATAATCGCGTCGTCGTAGTTGCGGAAGATGATCCCGCCCCAGTCGCCCGCGAACGGGCTCGTGTCCGGATTGGCGTTGGTCGCTCCGCCGATACTCGCATCGTTGTATGACGTGAACGTGACGGGATCCGTCGGAGTTCCCAGCGCCTGCAGGGCGCTTCCCTGGTTCTGCACGAACAGCGCCGCGTTCTGTGCTTTGAGCGTCGCACCCGCGTCGAAGACCAGCGTCGTGTTAAACGGTACCGACGCGCTGCCGTTGGTCACACCGCTGTTGTTCCCCGCCGGCGCCTGGAGCACGAAGCTCGCCTGGGTCACCAGACTGGTCACAGGGTTGCGCTGCGGAATCCCCGGCAGCGCGACCACGATCACCGGTCCGCCGGCCGAGTACTGCGAGGCGTACGTGAGCTGCGAGGCCGCGTAAAGCGCCGACTGCTCGAACTCGCCGTCGCCGCTGAAGTCATAAGCCACGTTGAAGTTGCCCGGCTCGTAGAAGAACGTGCTGTTGAGTCCGCCGTTGGGATTGTGGGACGGATTCGCCGGCGCGGTCAGCGGATCGCCCTCGGGGGCCAGCACCGGGTACGGTAGAGCGAGCGAGCCATTGGACAGCGAGCTCGGCAACAGCGGATTCTCGACATAGTCCGGCCGCGCGTAGACGACGTTGCCGTAGTTCACGACCGTGAACGCAGACGTGAACGCACCGCCGGCGACTCCGTCGCCGCTCATATCGTCCGGGCGATTGGTGCCGCTGGATTGCAGATCTTCGTACTCGGGCAGCCCCGGGAATTCAGGGCTGGGCAGGCTCGTCTGGTTCCCCAGGTTCTCGCCGTCAAGCTTGTTGCCGTAGATGTCAACGATCTGCGTGTCCGTCCCGTCGGGCTCGATCTCATTCGGCAAGTAGACCCGGTAATCGTCGGCCGATAGGTTGTCGCCGGGGTCAAGCTGAAGCACGAGCCGGTTGCCGGAGCCGCCCGGTATCACCACCGAGGACGTCTGGGTGATCGGGTTGTAATTGTAAAGTGTGACCGTGTAGTCCGACAGGATCGAGAAGCCGGTGCCCGTGCTTCCCAGTCCCGCTTCGCCCAGGTTGCCGAAATCGCCGTCCGAGCTCGCGCCGGCTGAATTCGCGGACCCGATCAACTGGACGTCATCCGAGTAGTTGCCGTAAGGCAGCGGGTTCGAGAAATCAATGACCACGGCCGTGGGCGGGGCCGAGACATTGTCACGCGTATTGAGCGCCCCGTTCGAGGGCGGCAGCTCGAAGTACGATTGCTGACCGCCGATGACCGTCGACCCGTTGGACGCGTACGTGCTCTCAAGCGCCATGCCCGTGATATAAACCGGCTGGGGCTGGATGTCGAACAGGATGCTGAAGTCCGTCGTCCCCTCGTTGGGAACGCCCGTGTCGTTGAGCGGGTTGCCGGCGGCATCCGTCAGTCCCGGGTACTGCAGCTCGGTCGTGTGGGCCACGAAGATGTACTCTCCGGCGGGCAGACCGGCTGTGAACGTCAGGTTCACCCGCCCCACGTATTCGAGGATATAGGTTCCCGTCGGGTCCAGCACGGGCGTGAGCGTCGAGAAAGTGGCCGTGGCGATGTACTGCGACTCGTTCGCGTTGTTCGCGGTGATGTCGACCAGCGAGTAGTTGCTGATATTGTCCGCCGTTGTCGGATTCAGCGCGGCGAAGAGGACCGAGGCCGGTGTGTCAAAAGCCGGATCGGACTGATTCACCGGATCAATCGCCGTCAGCGACAGCGTCGAAAGCGCAGGCACCTGCGTGATGTTGTTGGGCGCCGGCGAATTGGGCAGAGGCAGGCTGGGGCCGCCCGGTGTAAACGAGGCACCGGATATGTACGGATCGGTCTTGTCGATGCGGAATGCGTCCTCGAGCGATGAGGCAAGGCCCGGCAGCGGCGGCGAGTCCGGCTGGCCCACCACAACGGCCTGCACGTGCTGGAATCCCTCGGGCAAGGCCGCCGGTGCCCGGAACGAGAAGGCGCCGTTGGCGTCGGTCGTCACGGTCAGGTCGTACGTGCCCGTGTAGCCCCGACCGCCCGCCCCGACCCCAAGCGTGATCACTCCGTTGTGCAGCCCGTCGAATTCGATGTATACCTGCAGGTTGGCCACCGTGCCCGGGAACGGCACATACACCTGACCGATGAACGTCGGCTGGCTCACGTTGGTGTTCTGATCGCCCACGATGCCCGTGTCGTTCGTCGCCGTCGGCGTCACCTCGAACGTGGTGATGCTCGGCGGGCCCAGGACTTCCAGGCCCAGGTTCTGGACGAAGTCCTCAGCCAATCCGTTGACGCCCGAGGGAAACACCCCGGTGAAATTGCCGTCGAGCGAGTTGCCCACCAGATCGGTTACCCCGGCAGTCGTGCCGTGGCTGGAAAGAATCACGATCGCGTAATCGTCGGTCGGCATCTCGGTCTGCGGCAGGCCGTCGTAGTTGAGCGTGACCGTATAAGTGGGCGCGCCGGTGCTGGGGTTCGTCCCGACGGCGTAGCTGATCGTCGCCCGCGGGTCGTTGTTCAGATCGATGTAGCTCGAATAGTTGCCGCCGGAGGGCGGCCACGTCGTCGCGCTCCCCTTCCGGATCACGAAGATGTTCTGGAGCGTGACCGTGCCGGGATCGAGTGCCTTGCTGAACGAGATCTGGACCGTGCGGCCGCTGATCTTCGTGCCCGTCACGACCGGCGCGGAGACGTCGGCGAGAGTGAACGCGATCTTGCCTCGAGCCCACCAGGTCCTTGCCGTCTTCAGCCATGACCGTCTTGGCCGCGGGGCTCTGGATCGAGAACGAGTACTGCCCGTTCGCCAGCGTCCCCGCCGGCTTCGTGAAGCTGATCGGGAACTGGATGATTGTCGGGTCGGTGGGATTGTCGACCGCGATCGGCGTCCCCACGGTGACAGTCACTCCCGTCGGGGCCGTCAGGAACGTCAAATCGCCGGCTTCCACCGTCGAGAAATTCACGGGCTTGTTGAACGTCACCGTGATCGCGCCCGGCGTCACCGCCACCGTCTCGCCGTTCGACGGATCGGTCGACGAAACGCGCAACTGCTCGATGGCGTTGATCGCGTTGATCGCGTTCACGAAACCGAAGCCGCTCGTGATGTTCCAGCTCCCCGACGGCGTACTGTTCATCGGCTCGGCCGTCGTTTCCATTGCGCTGCGAATCTGCGACGACGTCAGCGAAGGCGAGATTTCGAGCATCAAGGCCGCCACCGCGGTGACGTTCGGTGTGGCAGACGAAGTTCCGAAGAAGGTAGGCAGGTTCTGCTGGTTGACCGGAACGAGGTTGGTCGAAGTCGCCGGCTCACCCGGGAACGGAGGATCTGTCGTGTTGATCGTCTGGCCCGGCGTGAAGAACGACGTATTGCCGCCGTCAGGGCCGGTGACCGAGGGGTTCTGAATGAGAGTTGTGCCCGCTGAGAGCGGCGAGCCGTTAGCGTTGAACACATAGAGGCCCGGGCCTTGCGAGCTGAACGGCTCGTTCGCCAATGGATTCTGCCCGAGGTACGGAGTCGTCGCCCACCACGGCGTCGCGCCCACGCCGATCGTATTCGCTCCCGTCTCGTGGCCGAAGGATGAGGGATAATACGTCCCCCCGGCACTCCCGTACTCCTGACTCGGCAGGAAGTCGACATTCTCGTTGTCGTTGACCATCTCGATGTGGCCCGGATTCGGCCCGGAGAGAACCTGAACCGCGATCAGGTAGCTGCCCGCGTCCGGGATCGTCACGATTTGCAGGGGTTCGTCCATGGCGACGTTGTCTTGGTTCTGCTGCGCACTGACCACCACCGCGCCCGTCGCGCTGTTGATGACATAGATATCCACGTCCGATGTCACGACGTTCGTGTCACCGGCAGGCTCCTGCATCCCGTACGGCTGATCGTACTCGAAAGTGATCTCAGCACCACCCGCGTCGGTTGTCACGGGAAGCAGGATGTTGGCCGCCCCGCTGGGAGCGAAGTTCATGAACGTCCCCGAACCGATCGTGGGGATCGACCCGGTGGTCGCTCGGAAATCCGACAGGTAGCCGTCGTCGGATTCGTTCCCCGCCGCGCTGAAATACGTCACGCCCTGAGCGGTCACCGTGTTGACGCTCTGTTCCACAAAGCCGTCCTGGAACATCGGGTCGTCAGGAAGCTTCACGTCGTCATTGATCAGATTGGCATGGGCCTGGTCCGCCAGCGCCGTGATGTTCTGCGCAAATCCCAGGTCGCCGCCATCGGCCGCCGTCGCAAAGGCGAGGCTGGCCCCCGGCGCGACGTCGTGGATGTTCTCCAGCATCGCCCGCCCTTCGTCCGTGCTGCCCGCCGGGCCATCCTCAACCACGTCGACTGGGTTCGCGGCGCTCAAGTCGCCTGTGTTGTACGAATCAGTCAGGCCCCCCGCGAATTGACTCACGCTGTCCGAAAGCACGCCGATCGTCACGCCCGTGCCGTCCACCGCGAATTCCGTCCGCGCCACGTCGGCAAACATCGAGGTCTCGCCCTCGTTGTATGCCTCCCCCTGATACTCTTGACTCAGTGTCGGCTTGTAATTCGCCTGCCCGGACTGCGTCTGAGCCAGTCGGGCAATCGTCGGCAGCTCATTGACCGGCGCCCACCCGTCGACCACGCCATAGTACGAGCTCGACGCCATCACCTGCATTCCAAGATCCTGCAACTGAGTCTGGAACTGACCGAAGTCACCCCCCAGACTCTTCACCTCCATGCCCACCATGCCGTTGTTGAACTGGATCTCCGAATACGCGGCCGGGAGCTGCGAAGTCTGGCCGCCGCTCTGCACGTAGGATTGATAGATGTCAACCAGTGCCACGCCCAGGTTCGCCATCGGCCCGTTCTGGGCATCGGCCAGATTGGTGTCAGTCGGTGTCCATAGCGGCGCAGGAATCGTCGAGCTTGGCGTGGTGCTCCCGCTCAACATCCGCCGTTCCTCGAGAAACTCAACCAGCGGGAGGCCATTCCGTTTCGGATTCTTCTGACTCCGCCGCCGCGAAGGCTGCTCCGGCCGACCGTAACCTTTGAAGCTCCCCATCGACAGACTCCCCGGTTAGCTTTCGAGCTTCGACCCCGCAAAAAAACCCATTCGGGCTTTCTCAAACAGGCCGGGCTCCCGGACCATCAAGGTGATTCAGTAATACAGACTTACGAAAGCCTCACAGCCCCAACAGGGACCATTCAGCTCTCCGCTCGCAACTCGTGGAGCCTTCCAACAGGCTCTACTAGTAGACGACCACATGTGATGGCTGTGACATCATGCATGCAGTCAATCATTGCAGCGTCGATTCCGTTCGTCAAGTCCCGGGCTGCAAGAATTCGACTTGATGTCCGTCCGGGGTGGGTAAGCTCTGTGAATTCTAAGGCCCGCGCAGAACGCGGAAACAGAGTCATTGCAGTCTGTCCTCTGGAATCGAGAAGTCAAATGGGGAGGACTGGGGAAACAGGCATTTTGCGTGGACTGGCCGGTCGGTTGCGGTCGTAGCGGTTTCGGTAATAATGTGACCTGTGGACTCACCGGTTGCTTCGCGTCAAATCTCGTTCCGCTCAAGCCCGTTCCGGCCCGCTCCTGAAGACCCGGGGATCGAGAGCACGATGAGGTCGATCAACCCCGCAGACCTGCACGGTCGACTGATACCAGCCGTGCCCGTGCCGCTGGACAGCTCGGGAGCCCTCCACAACTGTGCCCTTGACGCCTATTTCTCCTGGATGGTCCAGCAACCGATCGGCGGAGTGGCAGTCTGGGCCCACACCGGCCGCGGCCTCAAGCTGCCCCCGGCCCTGGCCGATCGCGTCCTCAAGACCTGGCGAGCCGGCTTGCCCTCCACTTCGCTGCTCGTCGCCGCCGCGGGTGCGGCCGCACCCCCAAAATCGCCCAGTGCACTCATCGAGCAGGCCTACTCGATGGCCTGCCGCGCCGCCGAGCTGGGTGCAGACGCCCTTCTCGTCCATCCCCCCGCCGCGCTGCGCGACCGCTCCGACCGCGACTCTCTGGTTATCCGCTACCATGCTCGAATTGCGCAAGCCGGCCTCCCACTCGTGATATTCTACCTCTACGAGGCCGCCGGCGGCATATCCTATACCCCTGAAGTGATTGCGGAGCTCCTCGCGCGGCCCGATGTCCTCGGCATCAAGATCGCTACCCTCGACAGCGTGATGACCTTTCAGGCAATCACCCGCCTCGTCCAGACTCAGACTCCGGAGAAAGTCGTCATCACTGGCGAAGACCGCTTTCTCCCCTACAGCTTGATGTGCGGCGCCAAGGCCGCCCTGATCGGCATGGCCGCGGCATGCACTGCCGTCCAGGCCGAGCTCCTGCGCAGCCACCTGGAAGGCCGCCCCCGCGAGTTCCTGGCCTTGAGCTCGCGCGTCGATGACCTCGCCCAGCACACGTTTCTCTCGCCCATGGAAGGCTACATCCAGCGCATGCTCTGGTGCCTGGTGCACCAGCGGGTCATCCCGCGCGAGGCCGCTCACGACCCCTGGGGTCCCGAGCTCGACCCCGCCGAATTCGATCGAATCGGAGCGTGCGTCGCGCGCGTCCTGCAAGCCAGCGGCGCCACGGAACGAGACTCGCTGCCACCTGGAAACACCGCCACTTGATTCCGCGAAATCGACAGCGTCATGCAACCACATCATCTGCTCCCAGCCGTTCCGGACATTCCCCCCGAGACCCTTCGCTCGGTCATCCGCGATCACGACCGCTTCGCCCGTTCGGGACTGCCCGAGGGCCTCGACCGCTATCTCCTGGAAACCTACGGTCTGGAGATGACCGCCTCGTACGCGGGCAAGCGCCTCCAAAACCCCTGGGGTAAGGCGTCGGGCCAGCTCTCGCTCAATCGCGCCTCGGTCGAGGAAGCCGCCGACGCCGGCCTCGCTTTCGTTGTCCTCAAGACCGTCATCGCCCAGGACGCCACGGGCGCCCAGGCCATGTCTGCCTGGGCCATCAAGGAATCCCAGATGACCGTGGAACGAATCAAAAGCGCCGACTCCGCCGACGAAGGTTGGACCGTCACCTGGAACGGCCGCGGCTGGTGGCAGACATTCGACGAATACCTCGATCTCGTCCGCTCCGCCTGCGAGATCGGCCTGACACGCGAGCTTCTCGTCGTCCCATCGGTGAAATACCACCTCCCGGCAGCCACCCCATCCTTCTCTCCCTCCCCTTTCGAAGGGGAGGGCCGGGGTGGGGTTCCGGGGAACACACAGGATCAACAAAGCTTCACCACTCGCTGGCGTACCGAGGAATACACCGTCACGACCCGCGCCATCCTCGACGCCTTTCAATCGGCCGGCTGCCCCCTGCCGATGCCTGTGGAGAAAGACTTGTCCCCCACCCTGGCCGGTTCCGACCGAGCCGCAGCCCGAGCCTCCGTGATCGAATGGATCAGACGCGTACCCGCCCTGATCAGGGCAGCGGCTCCCTCGCCCGATGACCTCCGGGTCGGCCTCAAGCTCTTCAACAGCCTCGATGACGACGAATTCCAGCTCGAGATCCTTTCCGAAGTCTTCAAATCTCCGGGCCCGCCCGACTTTCTCGTCTACGCCAACCGCCTCTTCAACCCCGACCGTATCCACGAAGGCAACCGTGGGGTCGCCTACGGCGGTCCTGACTTGAGCAGCCGCAATCTCCGCATGCTGTCGGCCCTCAGGCTAGCTCAACACCACCAAACCATCCCCCGGCCCCCGATCGAAATCTCCGCGACCGGCAACATCAGCTCCGGCCGAATCGCCGTCGAATGCGCTTTGCGGGGATGCACCAGCTTCCAGATCCACACGCTCTTCCAGCTCCCGGCGTCCGAATTCGCCTGCGGAAAAGGGACGAAGCTCCAGAGAGCGCTGCACAAGCTCTACTTCGACCCTCGTGATGGCTTCATCGTCTGGGCGCTCCACGCCGCCCAGTGTTTGGGATTGGCCCCGAGCGACAGCCCTGTCCAGTTCCTCGACCTGGCCCGCACAGGTGCTCATTCAGCCCTCGTCAGGTCCGATCTCGACCCCAAGCTCGCGTAGACCCGCGACGAGTCCTTGAGTGTCAACATATTGCAGACTCTGCATTCCCGCCGCTTTCGCTCCCGCGACATTCTCGGCCATGTCGTCGATGAACACGCACGAGCCCGCCGCAACGCCCGCCGCTTCCGCGCAGGCTTCGTAGAACCGCGCAAAGGGCTTCATGCAACCCGCCTCGTACGAGAGGACCAGAGCATCGAACCGGTCGAGCGTGCCCGCGAACTGCCGCCGGAAGTTGGCGGCATGGAGTGCGTTGGTGTTCGAGCCGAGTATGAGCCTGTACCCGCCGCATCAAGCGATGCGATCACGCCGCGAGACCGGCTCGTTCAACCAGAAGATGTCCTCCCAGTCGCAGACGAACTCTTCAAACGGCAGCGAAACTCCCAGCCCGGCCATCACCCTCTCGGCAAACGCGACGGAGGTTATCTGGCCCGATTCGAACGGAGCGTGCAGCTTCGAGAATCCCCCTTCGAGAAGCTCTTTGCGTATCGACTCACCCGTACGCCCGAGCCTCGCGCCCAGACGATCAAAGAACCGGCGATAGTCGAAATACGCGACGACATTGCCGAAGTCGAAGATCAGCACGGGAAGAAGCATACGTCCTCCAGTTTGTTCCCAACTCGCCAGGCGATTATCCCCGAATTTCCTCGTCTGCCAAGATGATCACCCCAGCGGAGCTGCACTGAGACGCCCGCCGAACATCAAAGTCGCCCTTCGCTCCGCGAAGGGAAGTTCTCTCGCGGAGCGAGGCCCGACTATTCGGAAAAGCCATTCCCGACTTATTCCTTAGTTTTGACTCCCGGCCCCAGTGCGGTTATTCTTCATGAAGCACGCCTGGCTGCGACACAGCGAACACGGTCGTCGACGACCTGTCAAACGGAGGTAGCACCCATGAGCGCGATCAGTTTGCGTGGCAACGCTGGCCGGGATCGAACGGGTTCGACGCGCCGCGAGGCACTCAGGGCCGGCATTATATCGCTGCTGGGCGGGTTCGTGAGCACACCGGCCCTTCGGGCGCTCGAGGCCGCACCGAACGCCTACCGTCATCCCGCGCGGGCCAAGAGCGTGGTTCTGATCTACCTCCAGGGTGGCCCGCCTACCCAGGACATGTTCGACTTGAAGCCCGACGCGCCCGACGGCATCCGCAGTGAGTTCAAGCCAATCGCGACCAGTGCGCACGGCGTCGAGGTTTGCGAGCTGCTCCCGTTGACGGCGCGCTGGATGCACAAAACAGCGGTCGTGCGCAGCGTGTATCACAACGGCGGCTGCCACAAAAACCTGCCGATGTACACCGGGTTTGATGTGAACCTCCTCGACGAGGACTTCCGCGACACCGACCCGCCCAGCATGGGCTCGGTGTGTGCCTACCTCGACCGCGACAATCCCCCCGGATTGCCGCCCTACGTGTATCTCCCCTGTCCGCTGGGTTGGGGTGAAGCGCGCAAGAAGGCCGGCCCGCACGCCGGTTTCCTGGGCCGGCGCTCTGACCCGTTTTGCACCGAATGCACCGCGTCGGTCGACCACCCGCCGGATGACATCTGGAGCCCGCAGGCCGTTCGCGGCCAGCCCTATCTGAGCGGCGCCACCCTGCCGGGCGAAATCTCCCTCGCTCGCCTGCGCGATCGCCGCAAGCTGGTCGACCAGTTCGACGAGCCGTTTATCGAGCAGGTTTCCCGGAGCGGCCTGGGTGATTACCCCAGGCTCGAGCGCCTGGCCTTCGACATGCTCACCACCGAGCGGCTGCGGGACGCGTTTGATTCGAGCCGCGAAGATCCCCGCCTGCGAGAGCGTTACGGCGAGACGCTCTTCGGCTCCGCGCTGCTTCTGGCTCGCCGGCTTCTTGAACGAGATGTGCGATTCATCAACGTAAGTTGGGATAATTACTCGAAGCGGTTCGGCGTGAGCAAGGCCGCCTGGGATACGCACGAGCGCAACTTCCCGATGCTCAAGGAGACGCTGCTGCCGAACTTCGACCAGTCGTATTCGGCATTTCTTTCCGATCTGGATTCCCGTGGTCTGCTCGAGGAGACGCTCGTCGTGACGATGGGCGAGATGGGCCGCACCCCCAAGGTTAACGCCAAGGGCGGCCGCGACCACTGGACGTACTGCTATTCCGTGCTCCTGGCCGGCGCGGGCATCAAGGGAGGCACGATCTGGGGCGCCTCCGACCAGCAGGCGGCGTTCATCAAGGACAATCCGGTTCATATTCGCGACATCTGTGCAACGATATATCACCTGCTCGGCATCGACCCCGCGATGCCCGTCCACGATCGGGGCGGCCGGCCCACCCCGGTCGCCCACGGCGGCCGCCCCGTCACCGGCATCTTGGCCTGAGCGCCCGAACGATCTGCCGGCCAGCCAGCGAATGCCCGCCCCCGCCCACCTTTCGCCCGCTTGCAAAGCGGGGCAGCGGGGTGAAGCGCGGCACCCGCCAGCGATCCGATCGAAACGCCCCGAGCAACCGAATGCAATCCCCCCACCTTTCCCGCCGTTGCAAAGGGGGGCCTGGGTGGGTGGGCGCAAACAAAGTCGAAGCCGAGCCGCTGATCCGATCGCCGCGCCGCAAGCAAGCGAAGTCGACCCCGCCCACCTTTCCCCCCCTTTCAAAGGGGCCCTTCTACCTTCCCCCCCTCTAGAAGGGGGGGCCAGGGGGGGTGGGGCGCAAGCGAAGTCGCAGCCAATCCGCTGATCCGATCGACTCACCCCGCCGTTTTGCAGCCATCTCACGGCCCCCGCGCATCCTGCGACTCCATCGCTGTCCCCGCCTCAGCCGGCGCCGCCCCTCCATTCGTTACCCGCTGTTCGCCGGGCGACGCATGCTCCCGCCCGCCGCCCTCCTTCGCCGCGCGCCTCCGCATCCACTCCCGCCGCCTCCGTTCCGTCTGCACCCGGCGCCACTCTGGTTGATTCTCGCTTGCAACAACCTGTTCCCGACCCGCACCTGACCGAACGACCTGGGGTGCCCCTTGGCCGCAATTTTCGCCCTGCCGCTCCGCGGCGCCCTCTGTTCGGCGCGGGTCTCTGACCCCGCCGTCCCCATGACCGAAGGTCTCCTCTTCGCCCCCGCCGTCCTCCTCCTCCGTTCGCTCCGACCCTGGGGCACCAAAAGCGTCGCCCCCCTCCGCCCGCCCCGATCTCCCGTCAGCGCCCACCACGTTCGGGCTCCCTCGCTCGCCCCGATCGACCATCACGCTCGCCGGGTCAGTTTCGTTTTGTATATTTGCCTTTTCTTCTTTCCCCATAAGCAATAAGGAATCGCCAGCGACGAGACTGACAACATCGAGATCACGCACTCCGCGATCGAGAAAACCCTCGTCCGCGTGCCCCTCTCGCCCCTCGTTGCGATGCTCCGCGTCGCAATGCTCCCCCTGCCGCTCCGCGGCGCCCTCTGTTCGGCGCGGGTCTCTGACCCCGCCGTCCCCATGACCGAAGGTCTCCTCTTCGCCCCCGCCGTCCTCCTCCTCCGTTCGCTCCGACCCTGGGGCACCAAAAGCGTCGCCCCCCTCCGCCCGCCCCGATCTCCCGTCAGCGCCCACCACGTTCTCCCCATGACCGAAGGTCTCCTCTTCGCCCCCGCCGTCCTCCTCCTCCGTTCGCTCCGACCCTGGGGCACCAAAAGCGTCGCCCTCCTCCGCCCGCCCCGATCTCCCGTCAGCGCCCACCAAGTTCGGGCTCCCTCGCTCGCCCCGATCGGCCATCACGCTCGCCGGGTCAGTTTCGTTTTGTATATTTGCCTTTTCTTCTTTCCCCGTAAGCGATAAGGACTCGTCAGCGACGAGACCGACAACATCGAGATCACGCTTTCCGCGAACGACAAAACCCTCGTCCGCGTGCCCCTCTCGCCCCTCGTTGCGATGCTCCGCGTCGCAATGCTCCCCCTGCCGCTCCGCGGCGCCCTCTGTTCGGCGCGGGTCTCTGACCCCGCCGTCCCCATGACCGAAGGTCTCCTCTTCGCCCCCGCCGTCCTCCTCCTCCGTTCGCTCCGACCCTGGGGCACCAAAAGCGTCGCCCCCCTCCGCCCGCCCCGATCTCCCGTCAGCGCCCACCACGTTCTCCCCATGACCGAAGGTCTCCTCTTCGCCCCCGCCGTCCTCCTCCTCCGTTCGCTCCGACCCTGGGGCACCAAAAGCGTCGCCCTCCTCCGCCCGCCCCGATCTCCCGTCAGCGCCCACCAAGTTCGGGCTCCCTCGCTCGCCCCGATCGGCCATCACGCTCGCCGGGTCAGTTTCGTTTTGTATATTTGCCTTTTCTTCTTTCCCCGTAAGCAATAAGGAATCGTCAGCGACGAGACCGACAACATCGAGATCACGCTTTCCGCGAACGACAAAACCCTCGTCCGCGTGCCCCTCTCGCCCCTCGTTGCGATGCTCCGCGTCGCAATGCTCCCCCTGCCGCTCCGCGGCGCCCTCTGTTCGGCGCGGGTCTCTGACCCCGCCGTCCCCATGACCGAAGGTCTCCTCTTCGCCCCCGCCGTCCTCCTCCTCCGTTCGCTCCGACCCTGGGGCACCAAAAGCGTCGCCCCCCTCCGCCCGCCCCGATCTCCCGTCAGCGCCCACCAAGTTCGGGCTCCCTCGCTCGCCCCGATCGGCCATCACGCTCGCCGGGTCAGTTTCGTTTTGTATATTTGTCTTTTCTTCTTTCCCCATAAGCAATAAGGAATCGCCAGCGACGAGACCGACAACATCGAGATCACGCACTCCGCGAACGACAAAACCCTCGTCCGCGTGCCCCTCTCGCCCCTCGTTTCGATGCACCGCGTCGCAATGCTCCCCCTGCCGCTCCGCGGCGCCCCGGCCGTCGCTCACAATCGCCCCCTCGTTGCGATGCTCCGCGTCGCAATGCTCCCCCCGCCGCTCCGCGTCGCCCTCTGTTCGGCGCGGGTCTCTGACCCCGCCGTCCCCATGACCGAAGGTCTCCTCTTCGCCCCCGCCGTCCTCCTCCTCCGTTCGCTCCGACACTGGGGCACCAAAGGCGTCGCCCCCCTCCGCCCGCCCCGATCTCCCGTCAGCGCCCACCTCGTCCGGACCCCCTCCCTGGCCCCCGTTCACGATCACGCTCGCCGGGTCAGTTTCGTTTTGTATATTTGTCTTTTCTTCTTTCCCCATAAGCAATAAGGAATCGTCAGCGACGAGACCGACAACATCGAGATTACGCACTCCGCGAACGACAAAACCCTCGTCCGCGTGCCCCTCTCGCCCCTCGTTGCGATGCTCCGCGTCGCAATGCTCCCCCTGCCGCTCCGCGAGCATATGTTCGTACAGTTGCCGTCCATGCTTGGCCTTGTACCGGGCCAGTCCCTCCTCGACGTTGCCGTCGTAGTCCACGGCTTCGCGAACCGTCCCGTGCTCGTCCAAAATGAGTAGCGAATACATCGATGCCTTGGTGCGTCGTACTTTGTCTTTCCTCGATTCTCGCTCCTTTCTCGTCGTCCCCCACCCTTCCGCCTCATAGCGGTGTCTTCTGTCGATGGTGTCGAGGTTCCGGAGCATCAGCCGGTTGCAGCTCCCCATATGACGCTGGAGTTGTTCGACCGACTTCATCCCCTGGTCGCTCGGCATATCGGTATCGATCTCATCGACGAAGTCCGCGACTTCCCCGTGCTCGGCTTCCAGCCTCCGCAGCCGCTCGATGGCCTTGTCCACGATCGCCAGCAACGCAGCCCGTCCAGTCGCGGCATCGGCGGGCGTGATCGCTTCCAGCTCGGCTCGCGCGAGCTCCGCCATCGTGTTCTCCTCTTGATTTTCGTGAATCTCGCACCGTAGCTCGTGAAAGGCATCACCGTAATTCGGAGAGAGCGCATGGCTCGCGAGGAACACCAGGGCGACCTCCTTATCGTGGATGGCATCAAGAGGCTGTTTGCCGAGCAATCGCACACATCGGAATTTCTGGCACGAAATCCACCCCGATTCAGACTCATTCTCAAGCGGTTCTCGCAGCTCGCCAAAGCGTTTCAAAAGCCAGCGACGTCCGTCGCGCGTTGCCTCAAGCTGGAGCACGATCTTTTCCGGATCATGAGGGTCTTCGGCTTCCTTCGACGACGAGGTCCGCGGCTGCCCGTTCTCATATTCATCTCCCGACGGATAGAGCGCCTCCGGCCCGCGGCGGTCAAAGAGCAATCGCTTGCCGAGCCCCACCACGTCCAGCGCCGCGCGAAGTGTATCGGCCTGCGGTCGTGTCACAATGTCGCGCGTCACCTTCGTGACTTGGAGCCGGTTGGCCCGCTTCGCCTGCCAGAACGCCATCGCCGCCATCTCGGCCAGATCGTGCTCGACCTCGTCCCGAGTCTCATAACCCGTCTTGTACCGATCGATCTTCGCCTGAAGAGCCTCCGGATCCTCACCCGGCAAAACCGGCGTCTTCGCCGTGAGCCCATGCTTGATAGCATTCAGTCGTGAGGCGCTGCCGATTTTTGGTGAACCGCAACCATCGTCCGCATTAACCAAATTCGCACCGTGCGAGCTCATAGCCATAACCCTGTTCACGCGCCGCCCATCGTTGGTCGATCAGGAACGCCCCAGCACGAACAACCGTGCGAAGGGACCCAGCATCCCTAATCTTCCACCGCTCTCCACAATATGGGATATGAAACCCGAACTTGCAAACGGAATCCTGTTAACCGAATAAACGGCCAAGCGCAAACCGGGCACGATCGTCACGACCGTCCCGCACGTCAAATTCGACGTGAAGGTCCGCCAGCGCGGCGGCAGGCCCCGACGGCGCGTTCATACGGCCCCAGCCGGACGCCCGAAGTAGGTCAGGCTTTAGCCTGACAATTCCAGCACGAGCTGCGGGACTCACCCACATAGATCAGGGACCGTCGAGCAGAAGGAACCACATCCTCGAGACGGTTCCACCACTCGCCTCGGCCCGGCCCGTTCACCGCTTCCGGGCCGGCGCCGCACTGCTGTCGCTCGGCTGCCCCCAGACATCCTGCATCAGTCGATACCCGGTCGGGTCGTACTTCTTCAGGTCCGCGCGATTGAAGGGGAAGAAGTCGTTCTTGCCGAAGTACGCCTCGGTGACCTCGGCGAAATACTCTTTATAGTTGGTCGCGGCGTAGGCCTTCCTCTTCCCCCCGTGGACGTGGGCGACCGACTCGTACAGTCCGTCGTCCATCGCCTTCGACGATCGGAGAGGCGTTCGGACAATGTTACCAAGTGAACCGCCGACGAGCCCCATCACCGACGCCGGCTTGGTCCACTTACGCGACCTGCCGCAGCTCATGAGCTTGAACGTCAGCGGTTTGCCCATCACGGACGCCGGGCTCGCGTCAATTGGCGACCTGCCAAACCTCGGGGCTCTGTATCTGAGCCGAACGAAAGTCCAGGGTCAGAACCTTGGCAAGCTGAAGTCGTTACCTAAGCTGGCGATCCTCTATCTCGACAACAGCCAGGTTGCCGAAAAGGCCCTGAGCCAGCTCGCCGGCGCTTCAAGCCTCCAGTTCCTTTCCCTGAACAGGCTCTCCCTGACCGCCGAGGCATTAAAGACCATGAAGGCCCTGCCACAGCTCAAGCAACTGGAGATCATCGGTTGTGGCTTGCTCGACGAGGAAGTCGACGACCTTCGGACGAGCAAACCAGGATTAAGGATCGACCGACATTAAGCACCAGGCTCGACCGCGTTGCCAATCCCGTTCTTCTCACGGAAGGAGCGTGCCGCCAATCCCTTTCACGCCTCGTCGCGAAAATCCAGAAATCCCCCCAACCAAGAAATCTCGGTTCAATGCCGGACCATCATTTCAATTCGACGGTACCGCAAATTCGACACCGTGCAAAAGGTGCCTCGCGGTCGCGGTCACGTGCCGGACTATCTCAGGATCAACCATCGGCGGTAACTGCCTCACGACCCCTGCGCAGCTCTCGTCACGCCGAACGCCACCGCCTCGCCCCCTCCGCAACAAGCCGCGCCAGGTCCCCAAATGTTTGTAGGTCCCCGATCGTGACCCGGGACGGAAGGAGAAAGCGAACGCTGATCCAACACCCAATCCATGAGAAGCCAGCCAGGACAACGCCGCCGCCCGTCACGATCGGGCCAATGAACGACCCAGCGAAAACGACGACCAACCCGAATAGGAACCCCCAGAAGCTGAACTCATACAAAGGCCTGCTGATCTTCACGTCCGGAAGTGCGCTCGGAGCCAATCTCGCGATGGGCCCGATGAACACGCCAGGATGCCGCCGCGCGTATGGTCCAAGCGGCGTCGAAGGCGCCACAGTATCGACATTCACGCCTGACTCTTGTAACGTCGAGCGAATCGCCAGGAACGCGCCGGCGGTCAGGCACTTCGAGCTCAGGATGTTGACCGGCTCGATCGAAGGCATGAATGCCCTCTGCGCGATAAACGAACAAACATCCCGCAGCGTCCGGGACCTGGCCGGTTCCAGTACGTCCCGCCACGCCGCCTCCGGTAATCCGAGCTTCCACTCGGCGTCGAGCGCCCGCCCGAGCTGTCTCCACTCCCCTAGATCGCACCACAATCGCCATTCCGCGATCGTGGTCTCAAACGTCAGCTCGAGCTGCGGTTCCGCGTCATACTCGATCGAGCAATCCTGCCGATGCTCGTCGCGAAAAACCGCAAGCACATACTCGGGCGTCGCCGGCAAGTAAGGACAAAGTGCGTGATTCACGGGCATGTCACTCGTAGCGATCGGTCAAGCCGAGGCGCGGTTCACTCGTACTCGTACTCGTACTCGAATTCTTAATCTTAATCGTAATCCAAATCTTAATCTTAATCTTAATCCTTCTCACTCTACTCACTTCCCCGACCCATCATCCCGCCCCCCAATCCGAGCAAACTCCCTCCAAATGACCCGATCCACCGTCGCCGTGAATGTCCCCACATGCCCATCGGCAAACAGCACATTCACCCCACTCACATGCCCGCTCGAAGCCCCCATGACCGCTGCTTTTCCGCCCGCCTCAATACACGCAGGCCGCCCATTCGGCGTGAGAGCGTGATTATACAAAGTCGACCGATAATCGGCCGCAAACCACGACGACCCCGCATCACCGCGCCACCGCGACGAATCCAATCCCTCCGGACACCCTCCGCCCTCGAGCTTCCCTTCCAGTATCATATAATTCAATGGCGCCGCGTGACCGGACAGATTATCCCCCACCAACCGCTCCGAAAACACAGCCGTGTAGCCCGTCCCATCGCGCTCCTGAATCTCCTTCACGCTCATCGTCCGCCCCGGCGCAAACGCCCCGTTATCACCCGCCGCCGAATCCCCCGTGCACGCGCGATAGCTGATCGGAGCCGTGAAAATCCCGGCCGTCGCCTTGGGATCACTCGCACACATAAGCCCCGGCACCGCAATCTCCCCGGGCACTCCTCCCGGCTGCCTTTCCAACGGCGTTTTCCCGTCCTTGAGAACCAGCAAGTCGGGCTGTTCAATCGCCTCGAGGATCAATCGCACCACACTCTTCGGCCTGGCCTCGCCAGAAGATTCCGGCGCATCAACCCCGTCGACCCCCGGCAGCCGATTCCGCAGAAGGTCAAAAGCCTCGAGCCCAAAACCAACGTGCGCCAGATTGTTCTGGCACCCCGCCATCCTGGCGTGCTCCCGCCCACGCGGCAAGAACATCAAGATGAGGAGAACGGTCAGGATGACAACCACGACGGTCACGATCACGTCCGCGGCCGTCACCCCGCGGCGCTCACCCGCACAACGGCCGGCCGGCCCGCCGGCCCTCACCAGGCGCGGATCGCGAGACAAGATGAACATAGGCTAACCCGCACGCGCTTGAGAAGAGGCCCTGACTGAGATACCTCGTTCCCACGCTCCGCGTGGGAACGTCCCTCGTGCCGCTCTGCGGCGCCCGCGGCCGAACCGGAAAGCCTTTCCCGACCCGTTTCTCACTCTTTGATCTCGACAAGCGCGTCGCCGGTGCCGACATTCCCTGCCGCGTCCGTGGCTCGCACCATCACCAGGTGCGTGCCCTTCTTCAGGTCGGGAATCCGCAGCGTGATCTTCTCCTCGCCCGAGTCAAACAGCTCGTCGTCGGGGAAAATCGGCGTCCAGGTTCCGCCGTCAACCGCGTAGTCCGCCTTCACCAGCCGCGTGAGATCGTCCTTGAGAACAATGGACGCGCCAGCCCCCTTGGGAGTCACCTTCACCGAAGGCGGATCGTGGTCCACCACGAACGTCAGGCTCTCTCGCTCCCGCGACAAAACGTCATCCGCGCTGTTGGAGGGACGATCGCTCGCCAGCAGCTTCAAACGATATGTCCCTGAGGGAAACGCGGTCGTGTCCCAGGCAAACGTCTTCTCCGTGAGCGGCTCGCTGTCGAGCTTGATCCATTCCGGCCAGCCTTCCTTGCGCACCGTGAGCGTGTAGTTCATGTCGTCTTCATTGGGGTCGGTCGCATCCCAGCGGATGTTCAGCCGCGTTTGCTTCGCCGCCCCGTCGCCGCCGCTGGCGTCCGGAATATCAAGCCGGGTGATCTCCGGCGCCAGGTTCGCCGTCCGGAAGCTGAGCGACACCGCACGCAGCTCCGGCGTGCGCCGCGGGTCCGAGGTGGAAAGCGCGACGCGATACTGGATGAACCGCCCGGCCGGAGACGCAGTCAGCCCCTTGGTGGGATCACTCTGCTCCGCCGACCACGGCGACCACGTCTCATCGGGCTCGCCCACGTTGCCCGAGCGAGTCTGGAACACGACCGACGTATCCGCAGGCCGGTCGGCGCGCCAGCTCAATACGCCGAACCGGCTCACCAGCTTGGTGTCGTGAATCTCCGAGACCAGCGTTCCGCGCGACGCATACCCCGGTGAAAGCCGAATGACCGTTCCCGGATCGCCGGTGCCCAGTAGCACCGTTCCGTCCGGCTCGGTCAAGAGCGACAGAATCTGGCCGGAATCCAGCTTGGCGATGGGCGCCGTCTCGTGCCCGGCTTCCCGTACCTCGAATAGCACGCCTTCGGGCCCGGTCCCAACGATCAGACGATCGTTCGCCCAGGCCAGCGCATGCACCAGAGCCTTGAACCTCAGCACCTCGCGCGGCACTCCGTCGGCATCGAGGCGATAGACAGCGTTGTCGCCCGCAGTGATCGGCCGCGGCGAGGCCGAGCCCCCTCCCGGCGGACGTCCCCCGGGAGTCTTGGGCTGCGCAGCCCCGCCGGGAGTACCCGGCTGAACCGCGGCTCGCTTTACCTGGGTGTCCGATTCACCACCGGTTGGAAAAGTTCCGTCCCGATCCGAGGGCGGCCCGTCCAGGAGCTGTGGCGCTCCGCCCGCTTGGGCTAGGAACATCGAGCTCCGGCCCGAGTTCCCTCCGCCGGCCTCGACCGCCGTCCCGGCATAAAGCGCCCCGTCGCCGCCCCAGAGCAGCGTGCGGATCTCGGATTGAGGAGCGTCAAAGACGATCGTCGCCTTGCCGTCGCGCGTCACCCGGTAGATCAACCCCTCGCCGTCGCTGCCGGCATAGATCGACCCGTCAGGCCCCACCGCCAGACACAGCAAATGCGTCGACTTGCTGTCGTACAGCAGCGCCCATTTCCCGTCGTTTGATCGTTTCCAGAGCTGACCGTGCGGGCCTGTTGCCGCCAGCAGGTTACCCTCTGCGTCGCACGCCAGGTCCCAGATGTACTGGACCTTCGGGTCAGGCCGTGAAACCGGGTGCTTGGGGTCGGTGAGGTTCACCACCTGGCCGCTGGGTCCGGTGCCGCAGTACGAAATTCCCTCCGGCGTCACCGCCAGCGACAGCACCTGCGTATCGCCCGACTTGGCAAAAAGAGCCCGCCCACGCGCCCCACAGTCGTAAACCACGCTCCACGCTGCGCCGGCCTTGGGCTCCCGGCCCATCACCTTGCCGCCGTCCCCGGTCGCCGCCAGCAGAATGCCTTCGCGCGTCCGCGCCAGGTCCCAGACCCTTTCGACGCCGATCGTTCCCAGCGGAGCCAGAGCGTGCCCGAGCCGGATCCGCCCGGTGTCCGAAACGACCACTCCTTCACGGTGGGCCTTCGCGAAAGCGCCGGGCCCCTCCTGACGCCAGGTTTCCACCTTGGCCAGCGCCGACCCCACGAGCCAGACGACCGCCGCGGCCCCGGCCGCCGTGACGCATCTTCGAACAAATACAGTCCGCCGAGAAAAACACGCACGATGGCACATCACAATTTCCACCCCGTGCAAAGGGGGGCCGCTAAATGACTCTAACGACAGCCCCCCGCCCACGTTTCCCCCCTTGGAAAGGGGGGCCAGGCCGGTGAAGGGCCGCACCCGCCAGTGATCCGACCCGAAACGCCACGCCCTATCGTAAGCCCCCCGCTCGCCCTTTCCCCCCCTTGCAAAGGGGGGGCCAGGGGGGGTGGGGCGCAAGCGAAGTCGCAGCCCAGCCGCTGATCCGACCGAAACGCCGCGAGCAAGCGGAACCCCACGCCCGCTTTCCCCCCCATACAAGGAGGCCGGGGGGCGTCATGGGCCGCACCCGCCAGTGATCCGATCGAACCACCGCCCTACAACGATAACGACAACCCTGCGTCTTTGGCCACGGTAAATCGCAGCGTTTGCATCCCTTCCACCACCCAGCTCACCGGCAGCACCCCAACGATGTCGCTCCGGATCGGCGGCATCGGGGTTTCTCGTTTGGATTGAAGGGCAGACCGCACGCTGCCCGGCAAGTTCGGCAAGGCCTGCCCTCGGATCGTCACGCCGCGCTCGGGCGACGGGATGTGCAAGTAGACGGACGTCCGCTTCGGATCCGTTTGCACGCGAATCGCACGCACAAGCGCGTCCAGATCGTGGGGCTCCAGAATCGCCGGATCGTTGCGGAATTGCCGGCGCACGCTGTTCATCGCGTCGCAGACCACCAGCTCGCACGGCCCCTCGGGGAAATCTCGCGGAATGGGGATACTGATCTCGTGCGTCTCGCGCTCCCCCTTGTGCGGCTTGAGCGTCACGATCGCTTTGACCTCATGCCCGGGCTCGACCGTCTCGGACTTGAGACGCACCGATTCGAGTATCGCCGTTTTCCGCCCGGGCTCGATCTGCACGTCGCACTCGATCGACTCGATCCGCACCGGAGCGATCGGGTTGCGAACCAGGATGCTCACAATACTCGACAGCGGGCTGAACAGGAAGGACGCCCCCATCGGCCCCGTGTAACGCGCGCCGCTGAACGTATCCTCCACCGTGATCGGTTCGGCGCCCTTGATACGCACCTTCGCCGTCAGCCGCGCCGTCAGCTCTTCCGGCAGATTACCTTCGGTGTCGATCGCGTTGGTCGTGACGGCCATGACCAGCGATGAAAGCAGCATCGGCTCGCGCACGATCTGCACGTGATACGACTGCGCATCGGCGTAGCGACTGGTCTTGACCTTCACCGCCAGCGGCAGCATGTCCGGCACCGGCCCGATCCGCCCGGCCACACTGGTGCTCACATCCGTGTCGATCACACCCACCACTTTGAGCGGCGAGCCCATCTTCATGCTCACGCTGGCGCGGGGATAGACCGTGTGGATGTACCCCGTCATCATCGGCAGCTCACAGGCACCCAGTGATAGCATCGGATGCCCGAACCCGTACACCCGGTTCCCCTCCACGTGCGTCACCGTGCCGATCGCCGAGAGGTCGAAGTCGCCCGTCACCATCGCAATCGATAGCGGAGATCCCGGCACGAGCGGCCGGTCTCCCTCCTCGCGAATGATCCGCTCCTGCGCCCCCCCGCCCGCCATCGGCGCCATCCCCAGCGGCCGCAGTCGCTCCCCCAGAAACGCAAGCGCCCGGGCGGAAAATCCCGACGCCGCCACCGGCGTGACGATCGGCGTCATCCCTGCCAGGCCCCCCCCGGAAACCGGAACCGAAATCGACGGACCAAAAGGCTCGGCCGTGCGAATATCCGCCAGCTCTTCGAGAAGCGGGGCCACAGGCACAAGCGACGAAGTCCGCACCGTACCGGCCGGCCGGTCCTTCGATTCCGCCGCCGTCCTGCGATCGCTCGAACGCACGTACTGGATCATCTGCTGAAACGGCGTGATGCCCGCAATCGGGTCCTTGGCAAACTCCCACGCAAAGGCAACCGCCCCCAGCAGCTTGCCCTCGATGTAAACCGGGCTGCCGCTCATCCCCTGAATGATTCCCGCGTGCTCGAGGTCGCACCCCTTCAGTCGGCACAGAACCATGTCGCGCCCGGGGCTGACATCGCGCATCACCCCCAGCACCTCCGCCTCGAACTCCTCGAGCTTCGTCCCCCGCATCACCGTCCGCCCCACCCCTTTCATTCCAGGGCGGATGTCCTTCACATCCCAGTAAGTCTTGGGGTCGGGCTCGCCGGCCACGCTCCAGGTGCAGAAGATCCCGCCGATCGCAAGGGCCGCACCAAGGGCCTGGAGAAGCACGCTCAGTTCTCGACGGGATGGTCGTCGCATCGGTTGGTCCGCCTAAAGCAGGTCGAATCGAAAAACTGCGCGAGTGGCGCCGCGGATCGACCCCGGGAAGGAAGGAGGGGAGACAGACGACACCCGTGCACAAGGCAACCATCGGCTTCCGGCAGGGCCCCGCTTTCACGGAGGATGTTCACCTTCCCCCGTGAATCATTCCGGTATCAACCAATCCTGATTCTCAGATCAATTCCATCCTGGATCGCTCCAACTAATAGTATAGCCTGTTCATCATCGAGTCAACGAATAGTTCATGGGCGCTCCATCCCTTCTTCATGGACTATTCATCAGAATCGTGATGTGTTCCGGAATCGGCCTCGAACTGCGGGTGCGTTTGGCCGTGAACTCGCTCCGGCTTGCCCGGAAGTCTCGGGTCCGGTGGCCCCGTCCTTGCGCGTCATCCACCAACACGCCCAGGAACCCTCCACCCGCACCCTCCACCGCAATCAGGCCCCCGGTGCTCCACGCTTCTTCTCTGAAACGCGCGGAATCGAATCGGAAGATCCGCTACGTCGAATCGACTCCAGCATCAGTTTGGCGTGCTCTTGCGAGAGCTCACGGCGGTGTCGGCGTGCATACCGCAAGGTCGCCAGCCCATCGAACAGGGCCAGAGCGAGCAACCCGATAATCAGCGCAATCAGAAAAAAGAGGTTCGCCAGTTGACCGAGCTGCCGCAAACTCTGCGGCGACTGGGACGTCTCCGACGGGTCCACAAAGAAAATTGCCGCGGCCAGCAAAAGCATCATGCCAATGCCGATCCAGCGCCGCAAATCCTGGCGCTGGAAAAAGTCGCGATCGATCTCGTCGACTTCTCTCGCCCGCTTGTCAAACCACTGCCATAGGCCGAGAAAAACTGCGACCAGTACGGTTCCGCTCGCCATCGCAGTGTTGGCGTTCAAACCAAGCATATTTTAACGCTCCCTGTGTCCCTGGGCCGCGAGCAAGAGTCTAACACACGCTTGCCGGAAACGTGACAACCTTTCTTATCACAATTCTCAAGAATTCCTGAAAAACAACCGCGCATCCAACAATGCGAGCGCGCTCAATATTGGTCCTGGCGCGTGAGCTGCTTCTCGACAGAATCGGCTCTTCGGGCGATCTCGATCATCGCGTCGCGAAGCTCCTCAGGGCGGACCATATTGCGCAGGAAGGTTCGCGACATCACGAACATCTGCTTGCCCAGCACGTTGTGAATCGAGATGCTGCCGAACGTCAAGTGGGCGTTGATCAACAGGGCATAGCGAAAGTGCTCTGGCTCGGCAGGTCCACACACCGAAAAAACCGACAGGTACTGTTCGTCATTCTTGCCCGTGGTCACTTCGATGATCACTTCCTGCAGCCGCTCACCCGGCTGGGGCATGATGACCCGGAATGTATCTCGCGCTCCCTGAATGAAGCAGTCCAGGCCTTTGGCGCTCTCCCGAACCAGGCTCTCGGTGTCCCGCAGCCGGTGCAAAACAAGCTGGAAAGAATCTGCCAGCTCCCGGGCGCTTGAGTACCGCTCTGCGGGCGACTTGGCCAGGCAGCGCTTGAGTATCGCGTCCAGTGCGTCCGGCACGGGGACGATTTCATTGATTTCGGGGATGGGTTGATGCTGGTGTAATTGGATGACCTGGTGAATGTTGTCGCCGATGAATGGAAGTCGGCCGCTCAAGGTGTGGTAGAGCATCACGCCCAGAGCGTAGATATCAGACTGGTGCTGGCCGGTGTGCCGCGAAAGAGCTCCGGTGCCATGAAGGTTGGCGTGCCGGCGAGTGGAGCGCTCCCTTGCGCGAGGTCAGCGAGCCGGCGCACCAGGCCGAAATCGGTGAGCTTGGCGCGACCGTCGGGCGTGAGTAGCACGTTGGCCGGTTTGACGTCGCGGTGCACGAGGCCGGCGTCGTGGGCGGCCTGAAGCGCCAGTCCGACCTGCTTGGCCAGCAGGGTCGGCGCGCATCGGCTCGAGCGGGCCTTCTCGAACCAGCGATTCCCGCAAGGTCAGTCCGCCGGGGACATATTCCATCTCGATAAAGTGAAGTCCGTGCACGCTTCCCAGATTATGGATGGTGACGATATGCGGGTGGATCAGGTTGGCCGCGGCCCGGGCCTCCGCCCAGAATTGTTCCCGCACGCCAGGTTGCTCGACATCCAGCGCCGGGTCCATGACCTTGAGCGCGCAGTGACGTCCCAGTTCGACGTGGCGTGCTTTGTAGACCCGGGCCATTGAGCCCTGGCCGACGATGGACTCGACGTGATACTGCCCGACCCTTCGGCCCAGAAGCTTGTCCGTGGGCGCACCGGTTTCGGCAGATCTGGGTGGGGTTCGACGTGCGCCCGGTAAGGCGTGGATAACGGTTTCCTCGAGCTCGGTTGGGCTGGGCGCAGACGTCTTCGGTCGCGTGGCCGCAGCCTCGTCGCTGGCTACCTTGCGCGTGGGTTCGGCTTTCGGTCTACGCGATTCCTCCGGCAATGCCGGCGGCGCGACATCTCCGAGCTGCCCTGGCGGCGTTTCGAGTCTGTGTAGGTTTTTTCATCAGCATGGGTTCGATGTGGCGGACGAAGGGCAATGAATGAATGTGCGAAAGTCTGATCTGAAAGGAGAATCCATCGAGGGCATCCGGTACACACCTCGATGGTTTCCGCGTGTCTGGCGACCGCAGGGCGCTTCTGATTTGTCGCGTCCGGCCAGCATAGTATTCGTCCCGCGGGAGAAAAAGTCGACCGCAACCCGGCAAAGTTGTCCCGAAGTGATGATTCAGTAACACTTTAAAACGCGAACGGCCAAGCAACCCATCTCGACCTGCGCCAGTCTCTCCCTTTTCAAGCCGTCAGCTCCGCCTAACTGCAATAACATGCAATCACGGCCGCAAACAAGCCTCCGCGCGTCTCACAACACGCGATCCGCCCATATTTTGTGCCAGGCCTTGATTGGGGCGTAAGGCTTAAGTTTGCAAGATTTCGTTTCCGGCGGCATGCGTCAAGCGTTGTAGGACGACGACGCCGTTGTGCCGCCGCGGCCGGTCCAGTTCGTGTGGAAGAACTGGCCGCGGCGGCGGTCGACTCGTTCGTATTGATGGGCCCCGAAATAGTCCCGCTGAGCTTGAAGTAGATTTGCCGGCAGCGACGCGGTGCGATAGCCGTCGAAATAAGCCAGTGCGGCCATCATCGACGGTGAGGGAATGCCGCCGGCCACGGCCGCCATCGCGGTGCGCCGCCAGCCAAGCTGGCAGCGCTCGAGCTCGTCGCGAAAATACGGGTCGAGCATCAGGTTGGCCAGCTTCGCGTTCTGGTCGAACGCGGTTTTGATCTTGCCGAGGAACGCGCTGCGAATAATGCACCCGCCACGCCACATGAGCGCGACCCCGCCCCGGTTGATCTCCCACTTCGATTCCCTGGCCTGCGCATCCATCGAGCGCGAAGCCCTGGGCATAAGAGACGATTTTGCTGGCATAAAGCGCCTGCTCGATGTCGTCGACCGAAGCCTTGGGGACGTCGCCCCCGCAAAGCGCCCTCCCCTCGAGCACTTTCGCGGCCGCCACCCGCTCGTCTTTCTGGGCGGAAAGACACCGGGCGAAAACCGCCTCCGCAATCAGCGTCAGCGGCACGCCCTGGTCCGCGGCGGAAACCACCGTCCACTTTCCGGTCCCTTTCTGGCCGGCCGCATCGAGAATCAGGTCAACCATCGGCTTCTTCGTCTCGGGATCGACAAAGCCCAGAATGTCCCGCGTGATCTCGATCAGGTAGCTGTCGAGCGGCCCCTTGTTCCAGCGGGCGAAGACGTCATGGATCTCCGCCGGCTCAATGCCCAGCGATTGCCGCAGCAGGAAATAGGCCTCGCAGATGAGCTGCATATCGCCGTATTCAATACCGTTGTGAACCATCTTGACGAAGTGCCCCGCGCCTTCGGGCCCGACCCAATCGCAGCAGGGCGTTCCGTCCTCGACCTTGGCAGCAATGGCCTGAAAAATCGGCTTCACGTGCGGCCACGCCGCCGGATCGCCGCCGGGCATGATCGAGGGTCCCTTGAGTGCCCCCTCCTCGCCGCCGGAGACCCCGGTCCCGATGAAATGAAGGCCCTTGGCTTTGAGTGCCTGCGTCCGCCGGGTCGAATCCGGAAAGTGCGAATTGCCGCCGTCGATCAGGATGTCGCCGGGCGACAAGAGCGGCGCGAACTCGTCGATCACCTGATCAACCGCGTCGGCTTTGACCATGATCATGATCTTGCGCGGCGTCTTGAGGGCCGCGACCAGTTCTTGCGGCGACCGCGTGCCGACGATCTTCTTCCCCTTGGCTCGCCCTGCCACGAACGCGTCGACCCGCGACGTCGTCCGGTTGAACACCGCCACGGTGAACCCGTGGCTCTCCATGTTCAGGACGAGGTTCTCGCCCATCACCGCCAAGCCGACCAGCCCGATGTCGGCGGTTTGCGCATTCGAAGCCATGATTGAGGCCCTCATATAATTGATTGTGCTCGAGCCGGGTCGCCACGGCGCCCTCGGCCTCCGCACAGACGGTCCTTCATCATAGGTCCGCCTGACGTCCCCGGCAACGACTGGCTGCCGTGATTGCTCACTCCCGCTTCCACGGCGGCCGTTCCGGCAGCAGCTCGAAGAACCGGGCGAGCTGCGCCTCCATGTACTCGCCCGCGTATTCCCCGGCGAAGAACCGCGGCAACGCTTCCTCGAAGAATCGTTGCCATGCCTCTTCCTCGGCGCCGGGGTCAATCGGATAGAAAAGCACGCCATTGCTCCGCGCCGCCTCGTAGTCGCCCAGCGCGTCGCCGACCATCAGGATCTTCTCGGGCTCATAACGGCCGCCCGCGGCCAGCGCCAGATGCTCCTTTTTGCTGCCCAGCTCCTGACCGGCCAGAAGCGCCACATGCTCGAATAGCCCATGCTCGGTCCATTCCCGCTCGAGCGCCTCCCCCGGCGTCGCCGAGACCACCATCACGTCGGCCTTTCCCGCCATGCTCTCGAGCGACTCGCGAACCAGCGGGAACGGTGGAACCTCGACCACGATTTCACTGATCGATCGGTTGACGGCCTCACTCCATCGCAGCGCCCGCTCGAGATCCGCGTCGCCCGTCGCCTTCACCTTCGCCTCGAGCGCCGGGTTCCCCAGCTTCGTCTCCTCGCCGATCCAGGCTCGCAGGCTCAAGAGCTCGGGCAGCTTGGGCCGCCGCCGCGAAACCTCGAGGCGGCCCGCAAGCATGTCCATCAAGAGCACCAGCCCCGGAAACCGGTTGATCCCCCGCCACTTCGAATAAAGATTAAGGAATTCGGCCACCTCGCGCACATACTTCGAGATCGCCGCCAGACGGTAGAACTTGATGATATTCGGGATGAAGCATTCTTTATGCTTCACTTCCATCGTGTCGAAAGCGCACCCGTCGCTGTCGATTCCGATGAAGAAATCGTGCGACTTCACGAATTCCCGCAGGGGATGCTGATGGTCCGCCGGCACACTCATGCATGGCTTCTCCGCAAAACGAAATCCTATGGGGTGAGGAATGGCTTGTCCAGCCACTTCGGCCGCGGCCGTTCCGAATTGTTCTGATCCTCCAATTCGTGCAAGCATTTTCGCGTCAGGCAATTGTTTCTGACTTGGTGAATTGAGGAGGATGATTCGATCTGGTAACGTCAAGGTCACGATGATGGCGCGGGGGCGTAGGAATTTTGAAAGCCTCGGTGCGCCCTGAGGCATTGCCCGAAGCCCAGGCGCCTGGGAGGCTCGGACGTGCCGTCGACAGCAAATCGCGGGAGGGCCGCCTTGGCGAGCTCTGATAAACCCAAGGAAGCGCAGAGCGTTCCACGTGACCTGTTGCCGGTCATGCGCGCTTCCGGCGTGCTCTCGGAGCGGCAGCTCGCCGAGATCAGGGTCAAGATCACTGCGCGGCGATTACCCGCTCGACTCCGTCGAGCTCGCCGAGGCCTTGGTGCGCGACAAGATCGTCACACCCTTCCAGGCCCGGAGGTTCTTGTCAAATCGGGCCAATGGATTGATCGTGGGACGGTACGTGATCCTCGATCGGATCGGCTCGGGCTCGATGGGCCGGGTCTACAAGGCCCATCACCCGATGATGGACCGCACCGTTGCGCTCAAGATCATCGCGCCGGAAATCTCCGCCAACGAGCGCGTCGTGGCCCGCTTCCAGCGCGAGATGAAGCTGGTCGGCCGGCTCGATCATCCCAACGTCGTGCGCGCCTTCGACGCCGACCAAATGCACAAAATTTTATATATCGTCATGGAATACGTGACCGGCCAGACTCTGGGCGAGCTCGCCAAGAAGAAGCCGATTCCGCCCCTGGATATGGCCGATTTCGGCTTCCAGGCGGCCCTGGGGCTCTCACATGCGCACGATCAGGGAATCGTTCATCGTGACGTCAAACCGTCCAACATCCTGCTGACCGAAGATCGCAAGATCAAGGTCCTCGACCTGGGGCTGGGCGTGCTCATGGAAGCCGACAACGCCGCGACCTTCGCCACGGCCGACGGCATCGCAGTGGGAACGGTCGACTACATGTCGCCCGAGCAAGCCTGTGGCCGCGAAGTGGACGGCCGCAGCGATCTTTATGGGCTGGGCTGCTCGATGTACTACCTGCTGACGGGCAACCTACCGTTCCCGGGCAGCTCACCCATCGAGCGCCTTGGCAAACGCATCAGCGGGCGGCATGTTCCGATCACGGAGCATCTCCCCGACCTGCACCCAAATTTCGTAAAAGTGATCGACCGCCTGCTCGCCCCCAAGCCTCATGAGCGGTTCTCGACCGCCGCCGACGCGGCCGATGCGCTTCAAAGCCTGATCAAACCCCGCACGAGACAGGCCGCTCCCGCCCAGGCCCAGCCGCCAGCCGCGGCCCCCGGCACCTCCGCGCCGGTTGCCTCGCCTGCGGTCGATTCCAAGCAATCCGTCGCGGCCAGAGCCTCGGGCGGCACTCCCGCCCCGGCCGACGGTCCCATGCTCGTGAAGGTCAAGCCCAAGTATCCGCGGTGGTTCGAGCCCGCGGCCCGCGTCGCCGAAACCCGGCCGCAGACCGCCCTGGCGGCCACCATCCTCGTCCTTGCGGTGGTCTTTGCGGCGGGGCTCGTCGCCGGATTGTGGCTCAAGGCCTTGCTCGGCTAGCGGCCGTCTCCCGCGGCCCCGCCATAGTCGCCCTTCGCTCCGCGAAGGGTCCTCACGCCATTCTAATGATGCGCCCCAGCCCCCGCATGCACCGGCTCCGGCGTCTTCGCCGGAACATGCTCCACAACCGCCCGAAGCGCCTCGGCCAGGTGCGGATACTTGAAAACATACCCAAGCTCGAGCGCCTTGCGGGGCAGGACCCGCTGACCCGTCGTGATCGCGCTCGCCACCTCGCCCACCATGAGCCGCAGCAAGGCATCGGGTGGCCCGAATGGCAGATACACCCGCCAGGGCGTATACGGCTTGCGCAAGATCCCCGAAAACGTCCGCGCAAATTCGGCGTTGCGCACGGGTTCAGGCGCCGTCCCGTTGATCGGCCCTCGCGCAGCACCGTTCTCGATCGCCAGCCGGAACAGCCCCACGATGTCGTCCATGTGAATCCAGCTCATCCACTGGTTGCCCGCGGCGATGAACTTGCCTCCGCCCCCGATCGGTGTTCCCGGGCCGATCTTGAATATCGGCGTCATGACCTTGAGCGCCCCCCCGTCCGGCGCCAGCACGATTCCCGTGCGCACAGAGCACCCGGCGCACGCCCAGGCCCTCGAGCCCTGCCGAGGCTTCCTCGCACTCCCGGCAAATCACGGCGAGCAGGTCCGAACCGGACTCGCCCGACTCGTCGATCTCTTCGTCGCCGCGCGCGCCGTAAAAGCCGATGGCCGATCCCTGAATATAGGCCGCCGGGCGCTTTTGCGCCTGCTTGATCGCGGCGGCCAACTGCTCGGCCGAGTGCACGCGGCTGTCGCGCAGCTTGCGCTTGATTTCGGTGTTCCAGCGATCGGCGAAGATGTTGTGACCGGCAAGATTCACCACGACGTCGCAGCCGTCGAGCTCGTCCTGCCAGCGCCCTGGCTCGGACGGATCACCGGGAATGATCCGGAATGCCCACATCTCGCGCCTGCGGCGAACCTCATCCGCGTGCCGCGACAGGATGACCGGCTCATGACCGTCTTCCCGCAGCGACTCGGCCAGACGCACACCGATCAGCCCGGATCCTCCCGCAAGAAACACTCGCAGCTTCGACATCCTCGACGATTCCTCAAGATCCACTGGGTTTCTCGAATGCCCGCAGTGCTGCCATCTTCGGGTGTGATTGAACCGACGTCAAGCTCGCGGCGCACTCCTCCGTGCGACTGAAGGCCATGTGGCAACGGCGTGAACTCCCGGTGAAGATTGCTCCAAGTGATTGGCCGTGGCCTCGAGCCTTGTTAACATTTCGATCGTCGGTCCTCCAGGAAAGACTGGAGCCAGCTCCACCATGAACCGCAAGGAGGAAAAGGGCCCATGACCACAACCGTGAGCAAATGGTTCGATCTGGCCGATCTCGTGCACGCATACAACCGCCAGATGCCCCTCGTGCTGGTGAACGGTCTGGCCGAGCAATCCGAGAGCTGGTTCGCCAACCGGGCTGCGCTCTCGCGACACTTCGACCTGAAGGTGCCCGAGATTCTGGTCTACGACGGCGATTCGCTCCACCGGCGGATCGACTCCGGCGGCGAGATCAGCGTCGAGTACCTGGCCGACCGCCTCTGCCTGTATCTGGACGAGTTCGTCCAGAGATCGCCCTGCCACCTCGTGGCTTCGAGTCTCGGCTGCCAGGTGGCACTTGCGGTTGCTGTCCGGCGCCCCGAGAGCATTTCCAGGCTGGTACTGATCTGTCCGTCCGGTTTTCACGGGGGCGAGAACCTGCCCATGATCGACGGCGTACGCCGTAGTAAGACCTGCAGCTTGGTTCGCTCGGTCTTCCACCACGGCCGCTTCGCGAGCGAAGAACTGGTAGCCGCAATGCACCGCAAGCTCGACGATCGGAAATGGAAGAAGGGCGTACTGCGCACGCTGAGGGGCACGGTTGGTCATTCGGTGGAACCGCTCTTGCCGCTGGTTTCGCAGAGTGTCCTCGTGATCTGGGGCGCCGAGGATCGCGTGCTCACCGACCTTCCCGGGGCGATTCGCTCGGGCGAGCGCATTCGTCGTGTCCGTCAGGTTGTCATTCCCCGCTGCGGCCACGCGCCCCAGATCGAACGCGCCGGGTTAGTCAATCGGCTGATTTCTCAATTTCTCCGCGACCAGCTCAAGTCGATTCCGCTTGACCTGGCGCCACAGCGGTATCTCGAACGCGCCCCCCTTCCGGTCTTTGCCGGCCCTTCCATCGAAACTCCGGCGCATTCTGTCTCATGAATGCTCCAATCCGAGATTTCACCCTGTTTCTGGGCAAGTTTTTGAAGCATGGGACGGCGATCGCCAGCGTCGCCCCCAGCAGCCGGTGGCTCTCGCGCTTGACCGTACGAAACATCGACTGGGCCCGCGCCCGCGCGCTCGTCGAGCTGGGCGCCGGCACGGGCCCGATCACCCGCGTGATCGCTGAGCGGCGCATCCCCAATGCCGTGTCCTCGTCGTCGAGCGCGATCCGGATTTTGCACGTCTGCTGCGCGACCGGTTCGCAGCCCTGCCGAACTTTGAAATCATCGCCCAAGACGTCGCCGATCTGAGCGCGATCCTGGTCGACCGCGGAATCTCATCGGTCGACCACGTCATCTCGGGTCTTCCGGTTCCGTCCTTTCCGCGCGACTTGCAGCGATCGCTCTTCCAGGCTGTCAGCCATGTGCTGCACGCGGAAGGGACGTTCAATCAGCTCACCGAGATTCCGTGGCTTTACCGCCGGCTCTACCAGCGGCATTTCGAGGACGTCCGGTTCGTGCTCGAGCCGCGCAACTTACCGCCGGCCGGCACCTATTTTTGCCGCCGGCCTCGGTCGCTCGAATCGGCGCATCGGGGGCACATGAACACGCAGACGCAAGCGCAACCGCACATGCACACGCAGAGCCCGCTCGCCCCCGCGCCCGAGCGCTCGACAGGCGCCCTCGAGCGCCGGCTCGTGAACGCCGGGTTTCGCACGACCAGTGCGCTGCGGCGTCGCTCGCTCGAGCGGGCTGATCCCGTGCGAGCTCAGGAAATCCAGTTGCGCAAGCTGGTCAAGAAGGCCCGAGCGACCCGGTTCGGCCGCGATCATCGATTCGCCGCGATTGATTCGGTCGCCGCCTTCCAGGCCGCGGTCCCGCTGCGAACCTATGAGACGCTCTGGAACGACTACTTGCGCGCCAGTTACCCCGTTTTCGAAAACCTCACCTGGCCGGGCCTGATCCCGTATATCGCGCTCTCGAGCGGCACGACCCAGGGGCCGACCAAGTTCATTCCGGTTTCGTGGGACATGGTGCGATCCAACCGCCGGGGGGCCAGCACGATGCTCGCCTGGTACCTGGGCTCGCGGCCGCACTCAAAACTCTTTGACGGCCGGATCTGCGTGCTGGGCGGCTCGACGAATCTCGAAGCCGTCGCGCCGGGCGTCTACCAGGGCGACTTGAGCGGAATCGCCGCCGTCGAGGTGCCGCGGCTACTCAGGCCCTATGCGTTTCCTCCCCTCGAGCTGGCGCTCGAATCCGACTGGGACCGCAAGATAGCGCGCGTGGCCGAGACGGCCGTGCGTGAGCCGATCACGCTTCTCTCCGGCGTGCCGGGCTGGCTGATCGAATTCCTGAAACGCGTGCTCGATCTCACCGGCAAATCCACGATCGCCGAAGTCTGGCCGCAGCTCGAGCTGATCATCCACGGCGGAGTAAAGTTTGATCCCTACCGGCAATCGTTCCGGTCGCTGGTCGGCTCAGGCGACGTGGTGTTCCAGGAGGTTTATCCCAGCTCGGAAGGGTTCATCGCCTACGGCGATCCCGCGACCGGCCTGCTTCGCCTGGCGTTCGACCATGGCATCTTTTATGAGTTCATCCCGGTGGAAGAGGTCGATTCGCCCCGCCCAGCGCGGCTCTGGCTCGCAACCGTCGAGCCCGGCGTAAACTACGCGATCGTCGTCTCGACCTGCGCGGGCATGTGGGCCCATCTGATCAGCGATACGGTTCGCTTCGAGTCGCTTGCTCCTCCGCTTCTGACGTTCACCGGGCGCACCCGCTACTGGCTCTCGGCCTTCGGCGAGCATCTGATCAATGAGGAGGTCGAGGACGCGATCGCGCAAGCCCTGGCCGCCACCGGCGCAGTCCTGCGCGACTGGCATATCGGGCCCGTGTTCTCGTCCGACCGGATGGGCCATCACATGCTCGTGGTCGAGTTTGACGCCGAGCCGCCCGATCCGGTTCGATTTCGCGATGAGGTCGACCTCGGGCTCTGTCGCGAAAACGCCGACTACCAGGCCCACCGCACCGGCGGGGCAGGGCTGCCGGCTCCGGCGATGATCATCGCTGCCCGCGGCGCGTTCGAAGGCTGGTTGCGCGCGCGCGGCAAGCTCGGCGGCCAGCACAAAGTCCCAAGGATGGATTCCTCCGGCGACCTCACGCGCGACTTGATCTCATTCCTGCGCGCCGCACGATGCCGTGCGCGCTGGAGCTATCGGAAACCACCGTCTAGGCCGCAGCTCGCTTGCGTTCCACCAGCGCCGCAATCTGACCAATCGAGTCCAGGTGCTCGACCCCCGCTTCGTACGCTTCCACCCGGATGTCGAAATGTTCTTCGAGGAAGACGACGAGCTTCAGCGTTCGGATCGAATCGAGGATGCCCCCGGTGATGAGCGGGGTGCCCTCGGTGAGCTCACCGGGATCTTCGCCGGCAAGGAATTCCTGCAAGATGAAATGATGGACGACCTTCGCCGTTTCTTCCATGATGGCCTCGAGCCGCTCCTTCACAAGTCAGTCATTGGCGGTCAGGCTACACTTTGACGCCGATCTGGTCAATCTCGAGTTTTTCTCAAGAACCCGCCTCGGACGTGCCGAAGGTAGATCCGGGAGACTCTCTGCGCCTGGACCACGTTTCGTACCGAACCCTTTGAAACAGAATTGTTTAAGTTGACAGCTCGGCTTCAATCGAGTACAGAGCAGGAGCACAGTCTGCCGTGCTCTTTCTTGCGCGTCTGAGCTCGGATCGCCCGCAAGGGCCCTCCGCTTCTCGTGGCGAGCCCGGGTCAATTCAAGGTGGAAAGCCGATGAGAGCAAGGATGGTCATACACCCTTGCCGCCCTCTCTTACTGGCAACCTCCCTGTGCTGCTTGCATCGCCGGGTTGCCACGGATTCGCTCAGAGGCACCAGGCCAAGAGCATTCCCCAGCTCGGAACGATCGACCCCACCCAGCCGGCTGAGCTGCGCAAGGTGTCGCAGTCGCCTTACGTGATCGAGCCGCCGGACGAGCTGGAGATCACCACCAGGCCGCCTCTGCCCACCGCGATGACTACCCCGTTTGTCGTGCGCGGCGACGGCTTCGTGGATCTGGGCCTCTTCGGCGAAGCCTTCGTCTACGGCCTCACACTGTCCGAAGCCGAGGAACGGATCACCGTCCAGATGAACGACGCGGCGCGGCGGCTCGAGCCGGAATCCAAAGAGAAGTACCTTGTTTCCGTCCGGCTGGCGAACACGCAGAGCAAGCACTATTACGTGCTGGGAACCGTGGCCAATCCCGGTCGAGTGAAGCTCGTTGGCAACGACACGGTGCTGGACGCGATCACGCAAGCCGGCTTGAAGCCGAACAGCCTGCCGGAGAAAGCCTACCTGGTGCGCCCGCACGCCCTGGGCGGCGAGGACCAGGTCTACAAGATCGATTGGGTCGGGATCAAGGATCGGGGCGACACCCTGACGAACTACCAGATCTTCCCGGGCGACAGGGTGGTCGTCCCGGGCACCAAGCCCCCGGGCCTGATCCGGAGCTTGCTGGGGAACTGAATTTCGCTCCCCCCTTGCTCGCAGCGGTTCGGATTGGTACTGTGCTGAGATAAGCAATCTTTTACCAAGGTCCCCCAAGTCAACCGCCATGGCGCGGCAGGTCCGTGCATGGACTTGTCTCGCCAGAAACCCCTCGCAGCATCGAGGTGACACCTGGAACGAACGCTCGGCTTCCAATCGTCGACAGACCGGCGCGGCGCTTCCGCAGGTCGATCGATCGACGGCCGGTATTCGGTTCCGTTCAGTCGGGAACGATGGTTCGCGATCATGACCGGCGGGAACAAACGTGGTCGCGCCGGACGGGCCGTCTTTCTGAGGCTGGTTGTGGTCTGTTCGGCCTCGTGCCTTGGGGCCAGTGGCGCTCGGCCAGCAGCCATCTGCCGGGCAAAAGAAGTCCGCTCCAGACAAGACCGCGAGTAACAAAAAATCGGGTCCGGGCCAGAAGTCTGGGGAGGTAACCAAGAGTGGTGGTCCAACTTACACGAAAGACATCGCTGGAATCCTCCAGGCGAAGTGTCAGAGCTGCCATCGCCGCCACCAGGTCGGGCCGTTCGCGCTGGAGACTTATGAGCAGGCCCGCAAGCGATCGCATGACATTGCCTTCGTGACGGAAGAGCGGTCGATGCCTCCCTGGAAGCCGACCCGTGGGGTTGGCCCGAAGCTCAAGCACGACCAGTCGCTCTCGGCCCGGGAGATCAGCGTCCTCGCCGCCTGGGCCGAGGCGGGGGCCCCGCGAGGCGATCCCGAGGATCTGCCGCCCCCGCGCACGTTTGCCGAGGGTTGGAAGCTCGGGCCCCCCGACCTGATCCTCGAGCCGGCCGAAGATTTCTCGGTAGCCGCCTCGGGGCCCGATGTCTACCGCTGCTTCGTTCTGCCCACTAATCTGGCGAAAGACTGTTACGTCGAAGCGGTCGACTATGCGCCCACCGCACGAGGCGCGGTGCACCATCTCATCGCCTACATCGATACCGTGGGACGGGGGCGCCAGCTCGACGCAGATTCGCCCGGCCCGGGCTACGCGGCACCGGCGGGCCCGGGGTTTGAAGCCGACGAATTGAGCTTCTGGACCGCCGGACTCGAACCCCATCGACTCCCCGATGGCGTCGGAATCCGCATCCCGGCCCAGGCCGACATCATTGTCCAGATTCACTATCACTCCGATGGCAAGGCCCAGAGCGACCGGACACGCATCGGCCTTTACCTCACGCGCAAGCCGGTCAAGCAGGCGATGCACTGGAACAACGCATCGAGCTACAAATTCCGGATCCCGGCCGGCGACAAGAATGTCGAGGTCAAGGCGAGCTGGATGATCCCGGTCACCGTCGAGGCGATCGCCGTCTCGCCCCACATGCACCTCCTCGGCCACGACATGCACATGTCCGTCCGCTTGCCCAGCGGGCGCGTTGAGAACCTGATCCATATCGCCGACTGGGATCCTTCCTGGCAAAGCGCGTACTTCTTCCAGACGCCGATCACTTTGCCTGCCGGGTCAGTCGTGAATGTCCTCGCGCATTTCGACAACTCGGCGCACTGCGCGAAACCCCAACCAGCCTCCCAAGACGGTCAATGTCGGGCCCAACTTCGACGACGAGATGTGCGTCGGCTACATCGCCGTCGTCAAAAAAGACCAGGACCTGACCGCCCCCGGCGCCCGCGACGACCTGTTCGAGATCTTCTCCAAGCAGCGCGAGCGCTTGATCCGCCTGCAAATGAGCAAGAAAAAGCGCTGAATTCCGCCCAGCACACGTCGCGGATCGCTCACCCGCTCACGTGCTCCCAGGTCAACATCAGCGCGATCGCGAGCCCACTACACATCCGTGAACGGATTCGCATGGGATTTCCTTATCCTGTTCGGCCAGCACTGGGTCCAGCGGCAGGCCAAGCGATTTCAGGATTTTCCGTCAAGCTGGATGGAACGATTCAGCCGTCCCGACCCATGTTAGTATGGTGGGTCAGGCAACCCTCGTGCGGGTCGAAGCCGGAGAGATGCTGTGGCGACTATGGGACCAGGGGCGGCGGAGCATTTTCTCCGCGTCTTATTCGACGCGGGCTCGGCGGGCGGTTTGACCGATGCCGAGTTGCTCGAGCGATTCCTGGTTCGCGATCCGGTCACGTCCGAGCTGGTCTTTGCGGTCCTCGTCGAGCGGCACGGTCCGCTCGTGCAGCGCGTTTGCCGCGGTGTCTTGCGCGACGAGCACCTGGCCGAAGATGCGTTTCAGTCGACGTTTCTGGTACTGGTGAAGAAAGCCGCGTCTCTTCGGGTTCAAACGACGCTCGCGCCCTGGCTGCACTCGGTCGCCTATCGGGTGTCCTGCGACGCGCGCGCTACCGCGGCGCGGCGCACGAAGCACGAGCGCAAGGCCGCCGAGCTGGCGACCGAATCGCGATCCAACGAGACCGATCCCCGTGAGGACCTCGAGCGGCAGCTCCAGCAGGAGCTGGCAAAGCTTGGGGAACGGCATCGCCGGCCGATCGTGCTCTGCGACCTCCAGGGCTTCACCCACGAGCAAGCTGCCAAGCTGCTCGGCACGCCTGTGGGCACGATCAAGAGCCGGCTCGCCCGCGGCCGCGAGCACCTTCGCAGCCGCCTGGCCCGCCGTGGATTGGCTCCGTCGAGCGCCGCGATGCCCGCGGTACTCGCACTCGATGCTTTCAAACTGGACGTTCCGACCATGCTTGTCGATCGCACTGCTCGCCTGGCCACGCTGGCCGCGCAGTCGCACCTCCCGACCTCCGCCGCAGTCCCGGCTGCGATCGCAGCCCTCGTGCAGGGAGCCCTGAAATCCATGTATTTTTCCCGGTTGAAAGCCGCCGCGGCTGCGTTTCTGATCGTAGGCCCCTTCGCAATTGGGGTCGGCTATGCTGCGCGTGGACTGCTCGCGCAGGACCAACCCGCGCCAAAGGCCGCCCCCGGGCCGGCCCAGCGGCCGCTCGACGTTGCCGTTCAAGACTTGTTCGAAACCGCGGGCCTCGTCCGTTCGGTCGCATTCACCGGAGACGGCGAGTTCCTGATCGCCGCCGCCGCCGCGCGGGAAGACGACAAGGAGCAAGGTGCGATCCAGCTCTGGGACGTGAAAGCCGCGAACCTGCGCCCGCCGATCGCTCTCGATGGCGACCCGTTCGCGATGGCCGTTGCTGCTGACGGCCAGACACTGGCGGTCGCGGTTGCACGTGACGTAACAACCGCGCGCACGATGTCCATCCGCGTGATGAGTGTACCGTCAGGAAAGACAATGAGCACCTGGGCGCTCAAGCAAGGCGTCGACGTCTGGCGCTGGCCTTTTCGCCCGACGGAAAGGCCCTTCTCGGCGGCGTCGGCGGCCTTCGAGACTCCGTATTCTACGGGGAAGTCCCGGTCTGGAACCCGCAGACAGGTCAGGAAATCCGATCGTTCAAGGGCCATCCCAACCCCGTCATGTCGCTCGCCTTCTCTCGCGATGGTCAACAGCTCGCAAGTGCCAGCGGCACCTACGGCGCACCGATCGGCGAAGTCCGTCTCTGGAATTTCGAATCGGGCCGCCTGTTGCACACGCTGACAGAGCCCGATCTGGCGATTGTCTCGGTCGCATTCTCGCCCGACGACAAGACCCTCGCCAGCGGCGGAACAATCTGGCGATCCACCGGCGCCTCGGGCGGCGTGGTCACGCTCTGGAACACCCAAACCGGCCAAAAACGCACGACTCTCCCCGCATTCCCGTCCTACGTCCACGCTGTCTCCTTTGCGCCTGCTGGCTCCCGCCTTGCCACCGCCAGCATCTCACCGGACAACGATGCCAGGGTGACGCTTTGGGACCCGTCCACCGTCACGCCGCGCCAGACGCTCCCGCCAGGGAAAACCACGCGCGGAATCACCGCCGTGAAGTGCCTGGCATTCTCTCCCGACGGCCGCACCCTCGCCGCCGGCGGCGCCTCCGGAATGCTCCGGGTCTGGGCGGTCGATCCCCGCTAAAAGGTGTCAGGAACCTTTATGGAAAAGGTTCCTGACACCTTTGGCCACGGCCGTCACTTCATCGCCACCTTCACCACGACCGCTTTTTGCAGCCGAATACCCCGCACCGGTACCCGAACCACCGCGGCCTGGCGATGCCTCGCCCGAACGGCGGCGAGGTGCTCCCGTTCAGCGACCACTGCCTTGGCGCTGTGAACACCCTTCTTGGCTTGCACCTGTTCAACCGCCAGCGCCGTCAAGACCGAGTCGTCCTGCGTGCTCGAAGCACTCGGCGCCGCCACGAGTGACAGGCTCGTCGCCTTCGCCGCAGACTTCGAAACCGCCGGCGCCGCGGCTTCCGTCACCGTGACGTCGGCCGAGAAAGCCGACGTGTTATTCGACGGGCTCGTTGCCGTCGCACTCACAACTTTACCCGCAGCAAGCGCAGGCTTGACCGTGAATGTGAAGCTGGCCACGCCGCTGCCGTTGGCGGTGACGGCCTCGGTCCCCAGATACGTCTGCCCCTGGCCGAATCCCGACGGATCGACGGCCGGGTTGGCGAAGAACTGAATCTCGTAAGTCTCGCTCGGCGCCGCGGTTAGCGTACCCTCCACAACCGTGCTCGAGCCGCCGCTTACCGCCGAGCTCAGCACCGGTGCAACCTGAAGATCGTTCCCGTTGCCGGAAAGCACGATGCCTTGATTGCTATTGGCGAAGATCAAGTTGGTCAGGATCGGGTTGCTGATCGCATTGGCGGTGACCGACATCCCGGTCCCGCCGTTATTGGCGATGATGTTGCCGTCCTTCGCCGCTGAGCCGCCGATCGTGTTACTGACCGCATTATCCTCGATATGAACACCATCAGAGCCGTTGCCGAGCTCCCCCGCGCCGCCACCGCCGGTGCCGATGTCGTTCCCTTCGACCAGAATGCCCTCGGAGTTGTTCTCGATGACCAGTCCATACTGGTCGTTCCCCGAGATCACGTTGGCCGCGGCGGCCGACGTGCCGCCCACAATGTCTCCCAGAGTACCCAGCTCGATTCCATCCTGGTTGTTCGGCAGCGCCACCGTGCCGCTGCTATCGGTGCCAATGTCGTTGCCGGCGATCACGCTGAAACCGACCGAGCCCGAATAGACGCCGTCCGAGATGCCGTCCCGTCCGTTGCCCGAGATGACGTTGCCGTCGCCCGCGGCCGTCCCGCCCACGGTGTTGTCCGCGCCGCTCAAGAGCACGCCGTCATATTGATTGCCGATAGCCTTGAAACCGCGGGCGTCCGTGCCGATATAGTTGCCTTCGATGGCCACGCCCATCGCCGAGTTCTGGAGATAGACGCCGGCCTGGTTGCCCGAGATGACATTCGCGTCCGCGGCCTTGGGCCCGCCGATCAGAGTGCCAGAGCCGAAGTCAACCTCAACGCCGTTGTTGCTGTTCCCCAGCGCAACAATGCCGCTCGCATCGACGCCGATAAAATCTCCCTGGATCACGGTCGAGAGCGAACCCGGTCCATTGTCCGAAGACGAGACCTGGATGCCGTCGTTGCCATTACCCGAAATCAAGTTGCCTGCGCCCGAAGCACTTCCGCCGATCGTATTCTCTGGCGCGTCGTGAAGAACCACACCGCCGCCATTGTTGCTTAGCCGGTTGTTGCCGGTGATGTCGGTGCCGATGTAGTTGCCCTCGATCAGATCGCCGGACGCCCCATCGTCGAGCAGCACACCCTGGTTGTTATTGTCCGAGATCACATTCCGCAGCGCGGCCTTCGTGCCGCCGACCACGTTCCCCGATGTCTGGACCTCGATGCCGGTCTGATTGTTAAAGTTGTTCGCCGTTCCGCTCGGATTCGTGCCCACGAAATCGCCGGTGATCGTGTCGCCCCCGGCGCCCGTAATCAAAATGCCGTCATTGAAGTGCGTGATCGAAAGCCCCTCGACCGTGCTGCCGCCTCCCTCGAGGACCAGCCCGTTCGCTCCTCCCGAGCTCGAGCCGTCGATCTGGATCGCAATGACCGCGTTGTCGCCGGTCGAAAGCGAGTTCGCGTGCGAGCCCGCCTGGCTATATCCGTTGATGATCGTGCCAAGCGTCACTGATGGCAGCGCTGAGGCCGGCGAGATCACAAATGGCCCCGTGCCCGGAATCTTGAAATCAATCGTGTCTGGCCCCGCGCTGTTCGAGCTGTCCGCGAGAAGCATCGCCGCTCGCAGCGACCCGGGCCCGCTGTCGTTCAAATTCGTCACGTACAGCGTCGTGGGATTGACCGAGATCGTGACCGTGGCGACGTTCGACGTCTGCCCGTTCAGTTGGTCGTCATAGGTAAACGAGTCAGTGCCCGTATAATTCTTCGCAGGATCATACGTAAACGACCCATCGGCATCGAACGTCAGAGTGCCGTGCGACGTCGTCGAAACCAGCACCGAGGTGAAGGACCCCGGGTAGACGGAAAAGTCGTTGGCCTGAACGCCCGGCGCCGCAACGGAGAGCGTAGTGTTCACGTCGGTGTTAAAGCTATCGTTGACCGCCACGAGCGGAGCATCCTGCCCGACGGCCGCGAAGTCTTGCGAGAACTCTGAGGTATCACCAGAGGAATCCGTCGCCGTCGCCGAGATGGCATCTCCCGGATTGACCGCCACGCTCGAATGAGCGGTGAAACTGGCATTGCCGATGGCATCCGTCGTCACGGTCGTGGTGGCCAGCAGCGTCTCTCCCTGGCCATACCCGGATGGGTCTGCCGTCGAGTTGTCAAAAATCTGAAGAGTGAACGTCGTGTTTGTGCGCTGTTGAGCGTGCCCGTCACCACCGTCCCCACGCCGCTAATGGTATAGACCTCTGTGATAACCGGGTAGTTCTGCAGGTCGTTCGGGCCCTGGAACGGGCCGCCCGGCATATTCATGGTGGGCGTGGAGCTAAAGCCGAGGTTGATACCCAGCATCCCATTATTATAGATGGCATTCGAGAGGATCTCGTTGCCGGGGCAGTCGTCGGAATTGCTGGCGCCGATGTTGACCCCGGGCCGCGACTCGTTGTTGGCGATGACGTTAGCCGCGCCGGCCGCTGTGCCGCCGATGGTGTTGTACGTGGCACCGTTGAACGCAGAGACCCCGCCGCCGCCGTTGCCCAGCGGCTCGGTCCCATCGGCCCCGACGCCGATCAGGTTGCCTTCGAGCAGGTTGTCGGAGGCTCCGACGATGTCGACGCCGTCCGACCCGTTGCCCGAAATCACATTGCCGGCCCCCGGGGTCGTTCCACCAATCGTATTGGAATTACTGAATACATCGATCCCCGCGACATAATAATAACTGAGGAACCCATTGGGGATGCTGACGCTCCCCGTCACGTCGGTCCCGATGTCGTTCCCCTGGACCAGGTTTTCACCGCCGTTTAAGATCAGACCGCCCCAGGTATTGCCCGAGATTAGGTTTCCCCCCCCGGCTTCTGTGCCGCCGATCGTGTTGCCCGAGCTTCCGACCACAACGCCCTGGTAGTTGGCCAGCGCCGCATTCCCGGCGGCGCTGGTGCCGATCATGTTCCCCTGGAGCAGGTTGTTGTTGTCGGACACGACGATTCCGTCGCTGTTGCTGTTGCCCGAAACGACGTTGCCCGCGCCGGCCGTGGTGCCCCCGATCGTGTTGGACGACGAGGCGACGACGATCCCCTCAATATTGGGAATGCTCTGCGTCCCGGTAATATCTGTGCCGATCAGGTTCCCCTGCACGAGGTTGTCGCCGTACGAGGAAAGGTATAGCGCGCAGCTATCGATGCCCGACGAGCTGCCGTTGCCCGAGATGAGGTTGCCCGCCCCGGCCTCTGTGCCACCGATCGTGTTGTACCCGGCACCCCCGGACAACCCAATGCCCTCGTTGCCATTGGGCAGGCTCTGCGTCCCGGTAATATCCGTTCCAATGAGGTTGCCTTGAACGAGGTTGTCCGAACCACCGGGGGGCCCAGTGCCGATGTAGGAGTCGTCGGTGATGTCGATGCCGTCGTTGATGTTGCCGGAGATCAGGTTGCCGGAGCCGGGAGTAGTCCCGCCGATCGTGTTGCCCGATGTCTCGACCGACACGCCGGGAGCGAGCTCGAAACCCGGACTGCCCGCGTTTTCCGTGCCGTTGGGCAAGGCGACGGTGCCGGTCACGTCGGTTCCAATGAAGTTGCCCTGGACCACCGTGCCGCTACCGCCGCCGCTCATGATGATGCCCGCGTCGCTGCTCCCTGAGATGATGTTCCCGGCGCCCGCGACGCTTCCTCCGATGGTGTTACCCGTGCCGGTCTGGGAGAGCGAGATGCCTTGCCAGTTGCCCAGGCCTTTGGTCCCGGTGGCGTCGGTTCCAACGTAGTTCCCCTCGATGACGTTGCCGTACGCATCAGCCCCAGTGAGCGTGATGCCGTAGTTCAGATCACCCGTGGCGCCCGTGGAGATGATGTTGCGGTCGGCCGGAGTGGTGCCGCCGATGGTGTTGCTGGAAACTTCGATTTCGATTCCGGTTCCCTGCTTTCCGTCAGGTACCGCTAGCTCACCGGTCGCGTCGGTCCCAAGGAAGCAGCCCGTCACCGTGTACCCGCCGTAGGGACCGGTTACAGGACCCGACGAGCCGGGGGGGAAATAGAAGCTGTCGAGCTGGAGATCGGTCGGGCAACCATTGATGGCCAGGCCCTCGACTGTACTGTTGGTTCCCCCCAGAGAGAGGCCGTTGCCGAGCGAGCCGCCTCCGCTGAGCACGATTTCGATGACGGCATTGTCTCCCTGGACCAGCGTGTTTGGGCTCGAGCCCGGCTGGCTGTATCCGTTGACGATGACCGGATTGTAAACGCCGCCCGGCCCAGCCATCGTGAACGGGCCCGTGCCCGGTATGTCGAAGTCGATGACGTCGGGTGAGCTGCTCGAATCTGTCGTGTCCACATTGACCTGGTCGACGGCCCAGTTGAGCGATCCCGTGCTGCCGTCGTTCACCGGATCGGTGACAGTAAACGTCTGCGACAGCATCCGCCGGCTCTCCAGGCTAAAAACCGGCCCGAGGATCGCCGCGCTTTGGCGGCGGCGCCGCTTGTCGCGGCCGAACGTCGCTCGCTCCCTCCGACTCTCGTAACCCATTTGCTCGAGGCGCGTCTTCGATGTCATCACAAAGACTCCGAAAAAGGCAGCGAACGAATTGACATAAATGATGATATAAGGACTACATTAGTGCCCAATCAGGTACCACTTCCGGGGCGCGCCCAAGCCCGCCCGCACACAGCCCCGCGCGGCAGACCACGAGCTCGCCCCGGATAGTGGGCTCATCGAGCTCTCTCTGGAAAACTCACACTCGCGAGGCCCCGTCTCGCGCTCTGGCCTGCGACACCTGCGCAGCGACCTCGGCCAGGACCGAGCTCAGCTTGTGCCGCGCCGCCGCGGGCAAACGGCCGTGTTGTTTCACAATGTCTCGCAGCGCCAGCCGTACCTTGGTCGCGACAACAAGCTTCTGCGCCACCCCTTTGGCGGCGCGGAGCTCGCGCGTGGCTTGCACCTGTTCAACCGCCAGCGCCGTCAAGACCGAGTCGTCCTGCGTGCTGGCGGCACTCGGCACCGCCACGAGTGACAGGCTGCTCGCCTTGACTACTGGCGTCGCAACCGCCGGGGCCGCCGCCTTCGTCACCGTCACGTCGGCTGAAAAGGCCGACGTGTTGTTTGACGGGCTCGTCGCCGTCGCGCTCAAGACTTCACCCGCGGCAAGCGGCGGCTCGACGGTGATCGTGAAGCTTGCCACGCCGCTCCCGTTGGCCGTCACCGTCTCGGTCTCCAGATCAGTTTGCCCCTGGCCGAATCCCGACGGATCGGCGGCCGGATTGGCGAAAAGCTGGATTTCGTAAGCCGCGTTCGGCGACGCCGTGAGCGTCCCCTGCACGACGGTGTTCAAGCTACCGCTGACCGCCGTGCTCAGCACCGGCGCGACCTGAAGATCGTTCCCGTTGCCGGAAAGAACGATGCCTTGATTGCCGTTGGCGAAGATCACGTTGGTGAGAATCGGGTTGCTGATCGCACTGCCGGTCACCGAGACACCCGTCCCGCCGTTGTTCGCGATGATGTTCCCATCCTTCACCGCCGAGCCGCCGATGGTGTTGTTGACCGCATTATTCTCGATATAAACACCACTGGAGCCGTTGCCCAGCGCCCCGATGCCGCCCGGCCCGGTGCCGATATCATTCCCCTCGACCAAAATGCCTTCAGAGCCGTTTTCGATGACCAGGCCATACTGGTTGTTCCCTGAGATCACGTTCGAAGTAGCGGCCGTTGTGCCGCCCACGATATCTCCCAGACTGCTCAGCTCGATGCCGTCCTGGCTGTTCGGCAGCGCCGCAGTGCCGCTGCGATCGGTGCCGATGTCATTGCCCTCGATCACGTTGAACCCGACCGAGCCGGAGTACTCGCCGTCCGAGATCCCGTCGCGTCCATTACCCGAGATAACGTTCCCGTCGTTCGCGGCAGTCCCGCCCACGGTGTTGTCTGAACCACCCAGAACGACGCCGTCGAATTGATTGCCGATTGCCTTGAAACCGCGCGGATCGGTGCCGATATCATTGCCCTGAATCGCCACACCCATGGCAGAGTTCTGCAGAAAGACGCCGGCCACGTTGCCCGAGATGACGTTCGCGTCGGCCGCTTTGGGTCCGCCGATGAGTGTGCCGGAACCATAGTCAACCTCCACGCCGTTGCTGCGGTTCGAGAGCGCGACGACACCAGCGGCATCGACGCCGATCAAGTTTCCCTGAATGACCGTTGAAAGCGAGCCCGGTCCGTTATTCGACGACGAGACTTGAATGCCGTCGTTGCCGTTGCCCGAAATCAGGTTGCCTGCGCCGGAAGCACTGCCGCCGATCGAGTTCTGAGGCGCGTCTTCAAGGTCGACACCGGCGCCATTGTTGCCCAGGCTGTTCTCCCCTGTGATGTCCGTACCGATGTAGTTGCCTTCAATCAGATTGCCCGATGCGCCATCCCAGAGCAGCACACCCGCACCGTTGTTGCCCGATATGATGTTCCGCGCCGCGGGTTTCGTGCCGCCCACCACGTTGCCCGAGCTCTGGATCACCATGCCGTCCTGACCATTGCCGTAGCCCTGCGAGGTACCGGTCGGGTTCGTACCCATGAAGTTGCCGGTAACGGTGTTGCCGCCCGCGCCCGAGATCAGGATGGCTTCGGCCCAGCGAGTAAAGGAAATTCCTTCCACCGTGCTGCCGCCGCCGGAGAGCGTCAGTCCGGCGACTCCACCGGCATTCTCTCCGTCAAGCTGGATCTCGATGATGGCGTTGTCGCCCGCCGAAAGGGAGTTGGTGTGAGCGCCGGCCTGGCTGTAGCCGTTGATGATCGTGGGCGCCGCGACCGCCGGAAGCGGTGAGTCAAGGTAGATGGCAAAAGGCCCTGTGCCCGGAATTTTGAACAGAATGCTGTCCGGGCTCTGTCCGTTGGACGCCGCCGCCAGCTCGAGCACCGCGCGCAGTGACCCGGCCCCGCTGTCGTTCGTGTTCGTGACATAGAACGTCGTCGGATTGACAGAGATCGACACCGTGGCAACGTTCGATGTCACTCTTCCTTGCACATCCTCGTAAGTGAACGAATCAGGTCCGGTAAAGTTTGCTGCCGGTACGTAGTTGAAAGAGCCGTTCGCGTTCAAACTCAGCGTGCCGTGTGCCGGCGAAGTCACGACCTCCGACGTGAACGCCTGGCCGTTGGCCGCGATATCATTGGCCTGGACCCCCGGCGCCGCGACGGTCAGCGTCGTATTCTCGTTGGTGTTAAAACTGTCGCTCACGGCTTCCAGCGGTGATGTCAAAGCGACGACCGTGACATCCTGCGCAAATTCTGAAGTGTCGCCGGTCGAGTCAGTCGCCGTGGCCGACACCGCATCGCCGGCGTTGACCGCTGTGTCGAAGCTCGACGAAAAGCTCGCGTTTCCACTCGAGTCCGTCGTCACGCTGATCGTCCCGATGAGTGTTGTTCCTGGGCCATATCCGGTGGGGTCGGCCGTCGGGTTGTCGAAGAATTGAATCGTATAGGTCGAGTCGGCCGCGCTATTGAGCGTGCCGACGATCACAGTTGATCCCATGTAGGTCAGTGCGTGCTCCAGCACCGGGAAGTTCTGGTAATTGTTCGGTCCCGAGATCGGCCCGCCGGGGTGATTCAGCGTCACCCCGTTGTTCCCGAGGTCGATGCCGATCCCGCCATTGGAGAAGATCGAGTTGCTCTCGATGGTCACGCCCGTCGAGCCGTTCTCGACGATGACGCCGGGCTGGCCCGACGACGAACCGTTAAACGTGATCACGTTGCGCTGCCCGGCGCCCGTGCCGCCGATCTCGACTCCGCTGCTATTGGCATCAATGCCCGGACCTCGGTTGCCCAGCGCCAGCGTGCCGGTGACGTCCGTCCCGATGTCGTTTCCTTGAATGACGACGCCCGAGGCCTGCGGGTGCACACCTCCGGAGCCGTTGTCCGAGATGACGTTATTGAGAACGAGCGTTCCGGGCGAGTCGGTCTCGATCCCCCAGCCACTGTTACCCATCGCAACCGTGCCGGTGGCATCGGTCCCGATCAAGTTTCCCTCGATGACGTTGTCGGGCGACGAGCTGTCAAAGATCTCGATGCCCTGTCCGTTGTTATTGGCGATCACATTGCCGGCGCCTGCGGAAGTGCCGCCGAACGTGTTGTCCGATGCGTTGGCGAAGATGTCGATGCCATTGGCGTTGTTTCCTACGCGCCAGAGCGCCGGTCACATCCGTGCCGATAAAATTGCCCTCGACCAGAACGCCCGTATTCGTACCGAAAATGAAGTGAATGCCCTTGGCGCCATTGGCCGAGATGATGTTGCGCCGCCTGGGCCGTCGTTCCGCCGATCGTGTCATTCGACGTCGTGCCCAGGGTAATCCCGTCGCCGTTGTTCCCCTCGGCCAGCGTGCCGGTGCTGTCGGTGCCGATAAAGTTGCCGTCGATCAGGTCGTCATTCCCCTGGTCGATCTCGATGCCGTTGCCGTTCCACTGGTCGATGATCAGGCCCTGGATCGTGACATTGCCGACCTCGACTTGGAGTCCATCGGCGCCGCCTCCGGCTTGACTGCCGTCGAGCTCGACGAGCGGTTGTCCCGAGTAGCCCGGCTGGCTCGTGCCGTCGATCAAAACCGAGTTCGTGATCTCCGGCAGTGCCGAGGTGGGCTGGATGATAAAGGGCGAAGTTCCCGCCAGATCGAAGTCGATCACGTCCGGCGTCGTATCACTGTCGACCTGCTGGATGATCGAGCGCAACGTCCCCGGTCCGCCGTCGTCGCTGGGGTCGGTCACCGTGTAGACCGAGAGCAGGCAGCGTTCCTCGAGCATCGAGAACCCGCTCGCCGCAAACCGCCGCTTTTGCCGCAAGAGCACGCGTCGGAGCCTTCTGCTCCCGATCCGTCCGGTGCAGCGCACACGATCCTCACGCCTGTTCGTTGACATGTTGCCAATCTCCCAAGATGATTATGATGAAATCATGATCTAAATATGCTTGCATTAACAATTGCATCGAGCGGTTGCACCTTCCCGGAAGGGGATGGGGTTTGCTGCATGATGCATTCTCGATCGCTTGAGTGGACGTTCCGCGAACGGTCAAGCTCGCTGAGCGTGATAAGAAAGAAAAAATGCGGACCCTGAGCCGATCGATTGCCCGGCGGGATTCCCGACGATTTCCTCAAAAAGGGACGGCGTTGCTTCGCTGTGAGGCGCTGGCTTCGCCGTGCTTCTGTGTTGATAGGCGCCGAACGGGTGAAAAATGGGCGCGAAAACGAGATTTCTCGTTCGACGCCACTAGTCTGGCCCAGTGGAGAGAGCTTCGGCACCGTTCTGCCGGCGGGATAACACACACCAGCCCGACGCGGCAGTTTTGATGTTGCGCATTTTGGTTCTTGCCCTGAAAGGGCACAACAATTCAGCCCAGGGCAACGCCCTGGAATCCCGACGCATCGCCCTCGGATCCCGAATTCAAACCATATTCAAGCCCTGTAAGGGCGGCACAATCGGGGAACCACGTGCGATGTTGAAATCGCTCGCGGACTTTCCGGCCCAGGCGGATCGGACGGCTTGTTTCGCCCTTTCAGGTCGATACTTCGTTTGTTGACTTAGTCCCCCAGGGCGTTGCCCCGGGCTGATTTGTGACTGCCCCATTCGGGGCGAGGACAATTACAGCGCAACATCAAATCGCGCCAGCGCGGGCCGGAAATCGAACGCCGTTACGCCTCTTCCCCGCAGGCCCGCCGCGCATCCCGCTCGAAATGATTGTCCAGATAGTAATCACCGCCCTGCCACCAAGCCATCACGCTCGCGACCAGATAGGCCGGAATAAAAAGGGCTCCCCAGCGTTCGACCTGGCGCACGTGGGCCTGCTCGTGATCGCGGCATGCATCCAGGCAGCACGGGTCTCGGCCGATGATCACGTGTCCCAGCGTCATTGCCGAGTAACGGCAGAGCTTGCCAAACCACAGCGCGAATCCACCATGGAATTCAACCGCGCCGCGGCGAACCTGCGCGCGTCCGCCCGTGCACAGAGTCAGCACGCCGGCGAGCACCCCGACCAAAGTGGTGGGAGCGGCCCAGAGATAACGAAGGAACGTGAGCACAATCGCAGCTCCTATCCGCGGCGACCGCCGAACCAGGCATGTACAACCGGAAACTCGCTCGCAACGTTGGATGACTGCCCTCTGGCTTTGTCGCGACCGCTCGGGTATCTAAAAGCAATTCTACTCAAGCTCAAGCGAGGCCGAATACTTCCTCTATTGGCGGCGACGTTGTCGCGCCGGAGACCGAGCGCATGAATCCGCGTCGATTGTTCGTGGCCAGTTGCATCGCCCTGATTGCCTCGGCGTTTTCGTTCGTGATACGGCAAGACGTTCTTCCAGCCTGGGGGCGCTCATTCGACTTGAGCGCGCAGCAGCTCGGCGAGATCGGCGGCATGGCGTTTTACGGCATGGCAGTCGCAATGGCCATCGGCGCGTTCGTGTGCGATTCGCTCGGCATGAAGCAAATGTTGGGCCTGGCCTTCCTGTGCCATCTTCTGGGAATCGTCGGCACGCTCTGCACACCGTACCTGACAGGTTTTGGGCTCTCTCCCTATCTGATTCTTTGCGTTTCGACGTTCCTGGTCGGAAGCGCGAATGGACTGGTCGAAATTGGAATTAACCCGCTGGCGGCCACGCTTTATCCGTCGGAGAAAACTCATCGCCTCAACATATTGCACGCCTGGTGGCCGGGCGGCTTGATGCTCGGCGGCTTGCTGGCACTGGCGATCTCCTGGGTGCTCGGACTCGCGGTCGGCGGCGCGGCCAAGACGCCCGAAGGAACAATGTGGGGATGGCAGGTCAAGACGGCGCTCATCCTGGTTCCCATGTTGATCTACGGCGGATTGTTCCTGTTCGAGTCTTTCCCCGTGACCGAACGAGTGGCTTCCGGCGTGTCAACCAACGAAATGCTCATGCAGGTCCTTCGGCCGATGTTCCTGCTCTGGGCGTTCTGCATGCTCCTCACCGCCTCAACCGAGCTTGCCCCGCAGAGCATGCAGAGCTTGGTGCTCGAAAAGACTGCGAAAATGAACGGTACTTACGTCCTGATCTATACGAGCTTGTTGATGTTCACCCTTCGCCACTTCGCCGGCAGCATTCTCCATCGAATGTCGCCCGTCGTGATGCTCATCGGGTCAGCCGTGCTCTCGGCGATCGGATTGTACGCCCTCAGCTTCGCCTACGACTTTCCGTCCGCCATCGCCGCGGCGACCATCTATGGGCTGGGCATTGTTTATTTCTGGCCCACGATGCTCGGCGTCACGGCCGAACGGTTCCCTCGAGGCGGCGCGCTGGCACTGGGACTGATGGGCTGCGTCGGCAACCTGGCCATCGGCGTGGTCCAACCGTGGATGGGAGGCATCAACGACCAGATCACCATTGCGGCGATCCCCAGTGAAACCCGAACTCAGGTCGTCGTGAACGGTAAGCTTGAGCCCGAGAAGGTCAAAGCGATTCCGAAGGAGCAACAAGGCCCTGTGGCGGAAGCTCAGAAAGAAGGAGCGAAATGGTCTTTCCGTTACGTATCCGTGCTGCCTGTGGTCCTGATCCTGCTTTTCTCGGGAATTGCGCTCTACGATCGGGCACGCGGAGGGTACAAGCCAGAAGTCTTGAAGGGCAAAGAGCTGACACCGGCTGAGCTCGCTTCAGACTTCTAGATGCCGTCACTTTTTTTCCCGGTAGACACGATCCGCCTTGTTCCACAGCAATTCCCTTGATCGACCCTGGTGAGCCGACCCTCGAAGCCCAAGTTCCTCTGCCGCCCATCGTCGCGCGCGCTCTGAACGAGCCTCTGCCCCCGCCGATGTCCTGGTACCGCGGCATCGCGCCAGCCTACTTGACCCTCTTCATCTGGGCCCCATTCTTCGATCAGCTCTGGGCCGGCGACGTGCACCGCGCCGGGCCCTGGTGGCTCGTCGGTACAGCCATTGTGGGCGCGCTCGTTTGCTTCGGACTCTTTTTTCTGGCCGCCTCCTGGGGCTCGGGCGGCTCGCCGCGGGCTGGTGGTCGTGGCCTCTTCGACGTTTGGCTCCTCCGGCTCGGAGTGGCTCTGCGGGCTCGCCATCGCCTTCGCCGCCATCGTCTGGTATGCCCTCGCGATCAACTTCGCCGTCGAGAGCACCTTGCTGGGCTTGCGGGCCTGCGGAATGCTCGCGCCGGAGGGCGTCGCACACCTGGTCGTCGGGCCGCTGGAAATCAAAAGTCCCGTCTTCCTCGGTACCACCCTCTTCTGGCTCTACATCACCCGCCAGGCGATCCGGCTGAAGCTCCCCGGCGTGGTCGTCGGCTTGATGAAGGTATATTCACCCATTGCCGTGATTCTACTCACGGCCACCGCGGCCTGGCGACTGCCTTATCTCTGGGCGGGCCATGGCACGGCCGCCCTGCTTGAGTCGGCAAGGGCCGAGCCACCGTCCCAGGCTGGGGCCCTCTCCATGATGATCGGTTTCTTCGCGACCAGCGCGCTTCTGAGCGTCGACTGGGGTGCCGCGGTGCGCAGCCGACAGGACATTCTGCGGGCAGGGCTGCCCTGCGTGCTCGTGGCCGCCGCCTCGAGCTCGATCCTGTCGCTCCTGGTCGTTCTTGAAACAACCGCCGGGCTGCCCTCCGCCGGCCTTTCCCTCCCGACGACCGGGCTCGACCCGATGCCGTTTTCCTTTCGCTGGGCGATCTTCGAGGGCCGAAACACCTTTCCCCCTGGCGCGGCCGCGGGCATCCTCATCCTGTTCGGTCTGGCGGCGCTGGCGAACGCTGTCTCCACGTTGAACAAATTCAGCGAAGGGGTTTCGACTCACTGGCCGGCATTCACCCCGCGCTGGGCGACCATCCCCGCCTGTCTGGTTGCCTTGTGCTTGATGGCAACCGGCCAGGTCGACCGTCTGGAGCCTACGTTCATCACCATGGGATCGCTCTTCATGCCCGCGCTGGGAGCGATCGCCGGTGACGTGACCGGTCGGATCAAGGAGGGGTTCACCGTTGCGCCATGGTTTCAATCCCGCCGGCATTCTCGCCTGGGCGGCCGGCTGTGCGGTTGCTCTCGCCATGAACACGCTTGCGTCGCGTCAAGGCGATCAGGTGTTCTGGCTCGAGCAGGGATCGATTTGCGGATTCGTCGTCTCCGCGTGCGTCTATCGCCTGCTCGTTGCTTTCTCGCTCCCACGCTCGCGCGTGGAAACCATCCCGTAGCTCATCCCGCCGATTCGGCGCTGGGGAGCCATGCGTCGTCTCTTTGGGCATGACGCAACACCGGTTCGGGGCTCGCTTCATGCGTGAGCGCCAGACGGTCCCAGTTGATCAGCATCCGCCGGGCGACGATGCGTGCCCAGAGGTCTGATCCCAGCGGTGAAAAATGGCGGTCGCCCAGCAAGTGCAGGTTGAAGAGCGGATCGAGTATTGGCTCACCGTGTCGCTCCGCACTGTTTTTCAGCCGGAGCAGCGTGTCGGCAAAGGCCGGGCCCGGGTCGACGTAATTCGTCGCGGTGTGCTTGAGAATACGACCGAATTGACCCCAGAATCGGTCGACATGCTTCGGTCCCAGGATTGCAAACTCGTCCGCGACCGGCACGAAAAGGAATTGCCAGCCCCGCGATCTGCAGAGACCTGCGATCTGATCCAGCCAGTACTCGCCCTCCGACCAGCTCGCCGGGTCGTTCAAGTCGGCGAAGTCATTCTGGCTCACGCTGATGACGACATAGTGCGGCTGAAATCGGTCTCCCAGCGCGCGCAGGGTTTGGGCGTACTGCTCGAGGGAATAACCGATATGGCCGGTGTTGAGGACCGTCACGCGTGCTTCAAGCGCCCGTGCGAGATACGCTTCCAGCTTGGCCGGCGGCGTATCCTCTTCGCCGACAAGGGCACCCTGCATCATCGAGTCGCCCAGCACCATCACACGCACCGGTGCCGTCAGATCGGGCTCTCGTCCGCGACAGCCCCAGGAGTTGGTGGATTGCGCTGACTCGGGCACGACGCGGCCGCCCGCAAGCTTGCGCGCTCGCGGATTTCGGGAGTGTCCGGCACCAGGAACATACCGAGGCCCTTTGTGAACGACATCCCGATCACCCAGATCGAGCGGACTCGAGGCTTGAGCCGGTACGCGCGGTCGTCGTCCGGCTCGAAGACCGCCGAGGAAAGCACGATCGAGCGATCGACGTTCCCCCAGCGAATGACGGCCGAGCTTGCGTCCATTCCGGTAGCGCGCAGGAACTGCTCCATGGCCGATCCCGGTGTCGTGATCTTCGCAAGGGTCTGCCTTGCGCCGGCGGCATTCCTGAGCCGCTCCAGGAGCACGTGCTGCCGGTCAGACATGGGGTCAAAAGGCAGCCCGACGATCCGATCGAGCAGGCCCCGCGCACGGCGCACCGCGCCGTGCGCGGTTTCCCGCCCGGCCGGCGTCCCGGCGATGAGCCCGACGATCACGAGCACCGTGGCCGCGGCAATCGCACGCTTGAATCTTCGCTCGTTTCGGGCAGCCTTGACCGCGAATGGCAGTTTTCCTTGCACGGCGGCATCGCTCCTTGACCGGCCTCTCCACTTCAAGCGTCGTCGCATCGGCGGCTCCGGCGTCGAAAACAAAAAAGGTGTTGGGAGGATCGGAAGAGCCGCCCTTTGCGCGCGGCTCGCGCCACGACCCTGCCCACGGGGCCAGCCGTGCGCGCTCGAGCGGGCGGCATCGGCAGCCGGCAGGCTTGCCCGAGGCTGCGGGATAATTCCATCTTATCCCGAAATGAGCTATAGCGCCCCGAGAAGCGATGCGAGATATTATTAAGTCCCTTACCGAGGAGGCGTGCGCGCGGCGCCGCTCCTGTAGAATGACCTGCTCGAGCCGAAATCGACAGGAAGCCCCGAGGGAACCTGATGGCCGATCGCTCCAGTCCTTCCACGAGCGCATTTCACGCAATGCGCTCGCCCACCTTTGCGGCGCTCGCTTATCCAGGTTTTCGCCGGTTCTATATCGGGCAGGGCATCAGCCTCGTGGGAAGCTGGCTCCAGGCTGCCGCGGTGCGCTGGCTTGTCTTCGAGCAGACCCGATCCGAATTCATGCTCGGCGTGGTCGAGATGGCATCGCTCTTGCCCGGCATCCTGGTGGGCCTGTACGCCGGCGCCCTGGCCGATCGCGTGCCCCCGCTGAGGATGGTCCTGATCATGGAATGCGCCAGATGGCGCTGGCATTCGCCCTGACGGCCCTGGTCGGTTTTCAGGTCGTGCATATCTGGCAGATGGCGCTGATTCTGGCTCTCACGCGAATCTGCGTCACCTTCGAGGTACCCAGCCGCCAGGTCCTCTTCTTTGAGCTGGTCGGCTCCGAAGTTCTGTCGAACGCGATTGCGCTCAACACCGGTCTCTTCAACGCCACGCGGGTTCTCGGCCCGGCGCTCGCCGGCGTTGGCCTCACGCTCTTCGGTGCAACCGGCTGTTTTGCGCTCAACGGCGTCAGCTTCATCGCCGCTATCGCCGCCGTGCTCTCGATCAAGCTGGTTCATCGACCACGCCCCCATCATCGCGAATCGTTCAGCGTCGGCGTCGTCCTGGGCGGTCTGCGCTACCTGCGTCACGACCGTAGGCTGTTTGCCCAGCTCGTGCTCGTGGCCTTCTTCGGGGTGGTTGGCATGGGCTATGAGGCGATGATCCCCGCGTATGCTGCCCGAGTGGTTCACACCGGCGTGCGCGGATACAGCGTGCTCCTGGCCTGCGGCGGAATCGGCGCCACAGTCGGCCGCGCTCGTCGTCGCTTCGTTCTCCGGAATGCGCCGCAAGGAGCGTCTCACGCTCGCGGGTATGGTCATTTTCGGTCTGGCCCTGGCCTCTGCATCGCTCATTCCACGCTGGCTCCCCTCGAGCGCGGCCCATGCTCTTTTTCTCGCTTCCGGTGCATTCTCTTTGCTTTCAGCCGGCTTCGGGGCCGTGCTCTTCTATTCGTCGTCGATGATGATGATCCAGACCGCGGTTCCCGACCAGTTGCGCGGGCGGATAATGGGAATCTGGATGATCGTGTATTCGGGCTCGGTGCCCTTGGGCGCGCTCTGGACTGGCCGCGCGGCTCAAGCGTGGGGCGTGGCGCTCGTGATGGGCCTGTCGGCTGCGATTTGCGTCATCACGGCGGTGGTTGTGCTGCTCTCCGGCGTTCTCGAGGGGCCGATTCATGCGGCGGCAAGCAGGACAGCGCTCGAGGCTTCGGAAGAAAGTGATCGGGGCTTGGGGGCGTGACCGCACGAGCTCGCCGCCTCAGTTCGGCCGCTCAGTCCCCTTCGCCGGCGCAGCAATCGCAGGCCTCCGGGTCGCACGCGGGCGACTCATCGAGGGCCTTCAGCAGTTCCTGGAATCCCTCCTGGCTGCCGGCGACCCATCGGCGGGTCCCCTCCAGCCGCATGGCCTCCTCGGCCAGCGAGTCGCTCGGGTCCATCGCCAGCATCAGCCGGGTGAACCGGGCCGCCAGGTCCTTGTCAAAGTCCTTGCTCGCCGTGAAGACGCAATGGCTGAACGGCGGAGACACCCAGATGACCTTCAGGCCGCTGACCCGGTCGGGCTCGCGCTCGGAGAGGTGCTTCCAGAACCGCTCGCCGATGATGCCCGCCTGGCCCTTCCCTTCCTGGAGCGCGGCCAGCACGTGCACTTCGCTGGAGCACGGGTTGCCTCGCAGGTCGGCAATGCCGTCGAGGCTGTGGATCTTGATCCGGTCGAACTTCACCCCCTGGCGCTTGAGGAAATGCACCGGCAGCACGGTCGCCTCGGCGGCCTGGCGGCTACCGAGGACCAGCGTCTTGCCCGCCAGGTCATCCGGCGTGCGGATGGATGCGTCGGCCCGTACGACGAGCGCCGAGCGAACGTTGCAATCGACGTCGCGCATCACCAGAGGCCTGGCTGGCGTTGCCGGCCTTGTGGTGGTACTGGGCGTGCGCCAGCGGCGTGTTCCAGGCGATATCCACCTCGCCCTTTCGCAGCGCCTCGACCAGCGCGTCGTAATGCGAGAAGAGGACGTAGTCGACGGGCATCCCCCGGCGATCGAAGTAGCGGCGAATGTCCTCGAAGATCGTCACGGCCGACGGCGCATACGGCGACGGCACCGATGCGGACGACCCGCGGCCGCTCCGGCGTGGATTTGCCATCGCTGCCCCGTTCCCCAGCGGCTGCGTTCGCCGACGCGGCGAGGAGCAGGATCAGAGCGGTCAGGGTCAGCGGCGACGGACGATGCTCCCGCATGGCGAGACCTCCAGGGGGACGAACTGGTGAAGAGACCGCTTCGGGCCCGGGGATGGCCCCGGCCCACAGTACTTTCGATCGTAACGTCTCCGGCCGGTTGTATCCACACCGGGATCACGGCTCAGGACTCTCACAGCCGAGTCCGCCCGAACCGACCATGAGGCGGGCCTATCGGCAGGCAACCAACCCATCCCGCCGCAAGCCGCACAGATGACCTTGCCCGGCCCGAATATTTGGGGATGTTCGGAACATACGCAATCGACGGCGTGGGGCTCCCGCGCCGGGAGCAGCTCACTCAATTCCGGGTAATGCCGCGACGCCCCTGACAGGGCGCTGAGGACGTGTAGGCGGTCGCGGTGCACGGTCTCCGATTCAGGCCGATCTAGATCCTCGCCCACGATGACGACCTCGCCGGACGGGCGGAGGAACCAGCATGACCACAGATCGCAGCCAGCGAATAGCGCCCCCAAGCGATCGGCTAGCTGCTTGACCCACGGGTCTCGGGGCGGTTGGTTGGCCATGAGCCGGCGCACCATTTGTTCCGCCCTTCGCGACCACACGGCCAGACACCCTCTCGCTAGCCAACGAGCCCGATCGCAGTCCCAAACTCAGGCGGGATCTGCCCGGTCTCCCAAATTCAGAGGCCCACTCCCCCGGCGATCTGGAAAGTGTCGATACCCAATCACCCGTTACACGTCCCGCAATCGTCCCGCGCCCGCCTGTCCGCGCCAACTATTGTCCAGAGTTTACAGGTCACCGAGGAAGTCCGCCGGCGATTTCATCTTGGCTGGGTCTGTCGGTCCCTCGGACGAGTCCCATCGGACTTCCACCGGGCATCGGCTCGATGAGAGGCAGAAACAATAAGGGGTTCCGACCCGCGCCAATCCTCGCCATGTCTGGCCCTGCTCATCTAAGACGACAATCCTGTAGACATGATGGCCGCTACCCTGTGAGTAGGACCACCACTCAAGCGGCCCTGCGCTCTTCTTTTCGATGACTTGATAGCCCTGCTCCTCGGCCCAATGCGACAGGGCGGATGGAGCGATGTGCCACCCGAAGTAAAAATACGATCCCATGATCGTCGACCAGACGACAAAGAAGAAAATCACGAACAGTGGATTTGATTGTGCCATGCTGCCTCGCGAAACCTCCGCAGCGGCCACACGGGCAGAACAGGGTCGTTACCGGATGAGCGCTTACATGATACCACCGCGTAACACCGCTGGTGGAAACTGTGGTTACTAAACGACCATTCACACCCGCAGTTTGACGTAACTCCTTGAATGACGTCTCGGATTTCGTCGATGCACGGGGATAATCACCCTTTACACATCGGGCATTTGTAAGTCGGCCATCTGGTGGATGTCAAACGTCCGCGATTCGGCTGCTCGCCAGGTTCCAAAGATACCGCGACGCGACATCCGTCGCACCGGGGTCGAACGCGCGAACCTTCGCAGGTTCATGGTCAGTTGCCCACGCCGGGGGCCTCGGCCCCCGCTCGGAAGGCCCGCATGGCGCCTTCCGTTCCCGGTCACGCACTGCGTCGCCGGGCATCCTGATCTGCCCAGTCGCCCGTTGGTCGTCTGGCGAGTGGCAGGGCCCAATTCTACCCGGCGACGAAGGCCGGCCAGCGGCGTAGCTTCGCGCCATAAGGCCCATGTAAACTGCGAGTTGGAACTGAGAGTTTTTATTTCCTCGAAAGGTTGGCTATGAGTTTCTCTACCTCTGTCGTTTTCCTGGCTGCGACAACTTGTTTCGCCATCGCGGCTCCTGTCGCTGACGACACGAAACCATCGGACGGCCCTTCCTTCTGTGGAAAGCTTGTCCTCTTCGGAGCCCAGCGAGAGCCGCGGACGTCGGGCAAAGTCGAGATTCTTACGATGAACCCAGACGGGACGGGGGTGGAATCGGTCCTGAAGCTCAATGACGTGGGCCGCATGTCGGGGCGCGTCTCGCCTGATGGCCGGCGGCATTGCTTTCGGCACATTAAGCCGCGACGGAAAAGGGGGTGAGACTTGGATCCTGGAGCCCAATGGCAGCCGGCGGAAGGTTTCCATTGACGGCGTGATCCGAGCTTGGTCGCCGGATGGTAAGTCGTTGGCATGCTTCCGCCAAAAGGGAGCTGACGGCTGGGAGAGCCTTCGCATCGAGGTCGAGTCGGGCCGGGTTCACACCATGCCAGTTCCGCCGTCGGACCTGATCGAGGATTGGTCCTCGAGGGGAGAGACACTCTCCGTCATGGCCGGCAATCGTGAGCACGTTTTTGAGCACCCCGGCAAAGGCACCTACCCACTCCGGCAGATCGACCTGATCGCTCCCGACGGCTCGCGACGGTCGCGCATCACGCACGACCCGCTGCTCGACAACATCTGGTCGCGATTCTCACCGGACGGGTCTCTGGTCGCTCACGAGCAGCGCCGGCACGTCAAGGATAAGGTATTCGAATACTATGTCGTCTGCGGACGCGACGGAGGTCATCCGGTCGAGGTCATCCGGGGTGACAAGCTGGACGAGGAGTTGCATGTCGTCGAATCCTACCCCTCCTATCCCTATCACTGGTTCCCCAACAGCGCCCCCTGCTGGTCGCCAGACGGCTCACGGATCGTCGCCTGTCTCAACAACGCCAAATGGGCGCACGGAAGAGCGGACAAGATGCGATTCGCCCTGGTGTTCGCAACCCCTGAGGGTCGATTCGACAGGGCGCTAGACCTGAAGAAGCTGGGGATCGTCTTCGTCTGCGAGATTGATTGGAAATGACCCCGGGGCCGCACCGGAATGCGCCTCCGGTGAACCTCAGGTCGACTTTACACCTGGCTTGGGCTGCGGTAAGAAGGCGTAAAGCGTGATCCAATAATCAGGCCTTCAAGAAGGCAAGGAGGCTGAGACGATGCGAGCGAGCGGGCGGCCGCCCCGCCCTGGAGCGACCCTGGCCCCGACCCTCAGTAGCGAGCACAACTGCAATTGTTGGCTCGCAAGCCGATGTACGGCTAGGAGCCGGTGCAGGCGATCAAGACGATGAGCGACCACGCGTTCGACTTCGGTGAACGTTGCATCTACCCCATACACCATCAAGGAGGAGAAAATGAAAAGGACTCGCATCACGCTTGCTGGACTGATGATCGTCGTCGCCGTGGTCGCCGTGGAGCTTGCGGCGTTCATCGTTGCCTGTCGCAGTGGTGCAGGCGAAACGGCACTTGGGCTCGCACCAACGGGGCTTGCCTGCCAGATCGGACTTTTGTGCGCCGTTCTGTGTGGCGGCCGATCGCGTGCATTCTGGACGGGGTTCGTCGTCGTCGGCTGCGCGATGCTGGCGACGTTCGCGTGGGCCTGTTGTTTCACTGAATCAGCAGCAAACGATGCCTGGGCATCCTACGCGGAGCGCGCTGAGGAAGTGTGGCAGACGATCCCTACTCCGCAGTGGCTCTTCGTTCATTCAGACGTGGTAATGGCAGTTGTCTTGTCTCTCCCGCAACTTGCCGCAGCATGCGCTGGGGGAGTCTTCGTCCTTCTGGTAACGCTCATCACGCAACGGCTCTTCGGCGTGCGTGTGCTCGACTTGGTGCAGGAGAAGGACTTGAGAGAGACAAGAGCGGAAATTGAAGTCGCGGCACGTTGATCACTCATAAGGGAGCATGACACATCTTTGACCTGAGCATCCCTGCCGATCAGGGCACGCGGCGCGAATAATCGGGCTCGCATCCCGAACTAAGATCGTGGAGCCGCCATTCCGAGCCCGATCCGAGGAATCGATGCAACACCGTATTAACCGCGACCTTTTCGCCATGGCTGCGCTGTGGACGGGCGTGCTGATCCCGCTGCTCTACTTCGGCAGCCAGTTCGTCGCGGCCACCTTCTACCCCGGGTACAGCTTCCTGAGCCAGGACGCCAGCACGCTCGGGTTCGGCCGATTCCCGATGGCCGGAGCTCTTCAACATCGGCTCGGTTGTCACGGGTGTCCTCTGCGGGTTCACGGCGTCTGGCTTCCTGCACGCCTTGAGGCGCAACCGCGTCCATCCGGCCCTCGCCTGGGCAACTTCCCTCGCCCTGATCTCGTTTGGGGTCGGCTCCATCAACGCGGGCCTCCACCCACTGCCCGACCCTCGCCATGTCTCGGGCCCGCTCGCCATCGGCGGGATCGGCGGGTTCCTCCTGCCGTTCCTGATCCCTGCCACGCTCTGGAAGCTACCCGATGAACGGTGGATGAAGCTGCTGTTCGCGGCGAACTTCGCCCTGCTCCTCGCGCTTTTCCCCATCTTCAGCGGCCTGATCCAGCGGGTGCTGGTCATGACAGGGAACGAATGGCCGGCCTACCAGGAGCTCCTGAACCATCGCCACGGCCTGCTCCAGCGGATCGCCGCCCTCGCGGTGGTCGGCCCGATCGGTGTGGGATCCTACTTCCTCGCCAAGCATGCCGGCGGGCCGACACGCGGCGTTGACTGGCACTCGTGAATTACAATCCAGGCTTTACGGCCGTCGGGCGATAGTAAACTCGAATTGCAGGAAACCTGGCCGAGAGTCGTGCGACGCCACCGCCGGAGACTCCGATCCCTTGCACTGAGAGAAATCGACAGTTGCTCAAGCCGCCCAGTGAGGCCAGGCCCGTATCGGTGACGCGAGTGCCGGACAAATCGAGATGTTCGAGCTTTGAGAGGTCCCCGAGGCAGGCCAAGCCCGCGTCTCCAACCCGGGTATGCGATAAGTTTAGATGGAAGAGCTCTTTCGATCGTGCCAGGATCACCATGTCGGCGTCCCCCACCGCCGTGCCGTCCAGACCGACCCACTTCAGCTCGGTCAAGTGCCCCAGGGGAAGCAGGGAATCCAGCTTGGGGGAATTGAGCACCAGGCACTGTAGATCGGTCATGCCGCCGACGTGGCGAAGTCCGGCGCCCGAAATCCACGGAGATTCGAGGCGCAGGTGGCGGAGCTTCAAACCCGACAGATGGGCGAGACCGTCGTCGGTTATGCCGCCGCCGGAAAGCGTGAGGACTTCCAGAGACGTGATCTCCCCAAGGTGAATCAGGTCCTCGTCTTTGAGCGGTAATTCCAGGAGTTCGAGCCGCTTGAGTTGTTTCATGCCGCGCAGGTGGACTAGCCCCGGACCGCGAACGCCGGTCCCGCTCAAGTTCAGCCGTTGCAGTCGGGGGAGGCCGCGCAGGTAGGCCAGGCCCGCGTCGGACACCGAGGGATGAGAGCCCGGGCTGAAATCGAGTTCTTCGAGGTCCTCGAGGCGGGCGATCTCGGCCATCACACCGTCGTCGGGTTCGCCGGCCGGACTGCCGTTGAAGCCGACCCAGACGACCCTCCCGAAGTGATCGGGGCCGAGGCGAGCCATCGTCGATTCCCACCATGTTGGGTTGACGGGGCGCCCCGGCAAGCGACCCTCCGGCTCCCAGTGGTACCGCACTGAACCGCCGGCCCGCTTGATCGCGCTGACGGCCTCGCGCTGGAGCCGGGCCCGGTGGAGGTGCAGGCCGAGCAGGCCCCCGAGGACGAGGACGGCGACCATGAGGCCCCGGACGCTCAGGCGGGGTCTCCAACCCGGGCCGGCGTGCCGCTTGGGGACCATTGAAGCCAGGTGGCCGATCGGCCTGATGTAGAGATAGCGGTCCCGCCAGCGCGTGGCACACGCGACCCTCGCGACGAGGGGCGAGAGGCCCAGCAGGAGCGCGCCGAGGAAAAGGCCCGTGGGCCAGAAGAAGCGGGCCACCAGGTTTGCGAATGGGGCCCCGATCAAGACGATCGCGGCCAGGAAAAGCCAGGCCATCAAGGTGAGGCCAATCGCGAGCAGTGGGGGGTTCCTCAAGAACGTCCCGACCTCGACGCGATGATCGCCTTCCGGGGCGATGTCGAGTCGGACCGCTTGGCTGCTCAAGAACGGGCCCATCGCCGCCGTGATCTCGTGGAGACCGGGCGCGACCTCGATCTCGACGGTCTTCCCGCCGCCGATCGAGGCGACCGGGGCGCCGTCCAGGTGGATCTCATACGACTGACGGATATCGGGCCACTGATGCAATCGTCTGAAGATGAGCTTCGCCATGCTTCATGGTCCCTCGGGCTTCTCGCCCGCCACCGTCGAAAATCCTGGCTTCGGCCCACCGGTGCCAGGTCGCGGCATCGTCCTGCGCCCGCCTGTCCGGCTCGACTATGAATCACCGTTGACAGCTTACCCGGGGGGTTGGGTCCGCCGCAGTGCCGGGGCTGGTGCGTCGGTGCCCTCACGAGCCGCTCGCTGCTCCCGCAGGAACGCCGCGAGTTGTTCGTGAGTCACCTCATTGTTGTTTATGATGAGCGAGTCGTTCAGGAAGAACTCGGCGATGGTGCCCGAACCGCCTTGGCCTTGCCAACTCCCCGGCGCCACCTCGGAGCGGATCAAGGCTACCAGCGGTGCAAAATCCTCCAGACTTCTCATCGTCGGTGCAACCCGACCGGGGATGAGGGCCGCGACCTGGTAGGCTATGGTCCTCTTCCTGACATGCCTCTCGTAGTACCGGTACGCCGCGAGCCCGCAAGCGATGATGGCAATCAGGAGGACAGCCGACCGGAGTGTCAGCCTGCGAAATCGGTGGTTGCGCTCCGAGGAATCCGGGGTTGGTAGCGGCACTGGCCGTGCCTCCTTGCTTCAGTAGGTGTCAACTTTCAATTCTGAACGACCCTTTACACCGGCAGTTTAACGTAACTCCTTGAACGACGTCTCGGATTTCGTCGATGCGAAGGGGATATTCAACCTTTACACGTCGGACGTTTGTAAGTCGGTCATCTGGTCGTTAACAGACGTCCGCGATTCGAACGCTCACCACCTTCCAAAGATACCGCGCCGCGACGTCCGTCGCACAGGGGTCGAACGGGCGAACCCTCGCCGGTTCATGGTCAGTCGCCCACGCCGAGGGCCTCGGCCCGGCTCCCGCCTCCCCCAGAAAACCAGGCGGCGACCGTCCCGCCTACAAGGCCAGCCAGGAGGGCGAAAAGGGAGTGGCCGATGCGCTGAAACTGGTCGTGATTCGCGGCCCCGGGGAGCGCGGAGCGCCAACGGTTGGCAGGCTCCATCGTGGCGAGAAGGTCTTCGCTGGGAGTAGAACGATAGACGCTATTGGACACCGTTCTACTGTTGGCCGTTCCATCGATCATCACTACCTGGTACAAGATGGAGCCTTGGTCGGTCCGGGACACTTCGAAGGTGGCAATCGAGGAGCCGACAACCCTCGCGTGTACGTATTCGAATAGGTGTGTGGTGCTGAGGCGGGACCGCAAGGGGCTGAATGAGACAGACAGGTACGTGCAACCAAGCACCGCGAAGCCCAACCACCAAGCCCGCTCCCGACCCCGGAGCAGAATTGCCCACAGCCCGGCGACGCAGACAAGCCCAAGGGCGAGCATTATCATCACTCGGGCCCACAAATCATTGGCGTTCCTCAGAGCGGCCAGGCCTACGGCAGACCCGGCGATCAAGGCCATCAGGGTGCGGATCGAGAAGCGGCGCATGGTGCCTCCTCGTGGGTTTCCGGATACCTCGCGATTCTCTGGATGTGGGCCAATTGGTCCTCGATCGCTTGCCGGGTCGCCCGCTCCTGTTGTGCATGGTAAAGGGCTCGCTGCTCGTAGATACCCGCCAAGCGTCCCATTCTTGCGAGCCAAATCCCCGAGAACAATGATATCGCGAGGACCGCCGTAGCGACCATCATCCGTCGCACCGTGAACCGCACGCGGGGCAGTCGCATGGCCAGTGACTCCTGGCAAATCTGATCTCTAGATCACCCGTGACGGCGGAGGGCCGTGATCTCAAGGTCCGCGCACAACGACATCGAGCACTTGAAGAATGGCCACACCGGCCACCATCAAGATCACCGGCCCGTAAATCCATATGCGCCTCACCCGCCTGAGGCGTTTGGCTGGGTTGATAAAGCCGCGTGCGATCACCGTCACCAGAACGCAGTAATAGAAAAGGACAGCCTCAGAAACCGTCAGGAATGCAGCAACAGTCAGGTCATCGATCCGCGGGTTCGCCCAGTCCGCTCTGATCCTTGCGTTGGTCACGAACATCGCGAGAAACAAGCCGGCGGCGGCGACCACGCCCATGATCGCTCGTAACGTGAAACGGGACCTGAATCTTAACTCGGCTTTCTCGGATGTCATCGGGGTTTCCGTGGCGTGCGATTGCTCACGTTCTACGCTTTTTCCGCCGTCTCGCGCCGGATGTCCGCGCCGGTTAGGAATCAGCCGTTACATATGGTCATGATCTCAGGGTGGTCCGGCCTCTCGGTCCAGCTACGTCCAATTCCGGCAGCGTCCCGCGCCGAGGCGTCTGCGCAACGGTCGATCATCCGAGCCACCTCATGAGCCTTCGGACCTTAGCGTCTTTAGATCAGCCTCGACGCGTTGTTTACGCTCCAGTTCGGTCTCTGTAAGTTCTCGTTGTTTGGATAGCGTCTCGAAGTGTTCCAATGCCTTCGTGCAGACGTCGATCATTTCGCTCGTTAACTTTGGCAGTTTGGCTGGTTTCCCGCTCCGCCGGCTAACTTCTTGGTCGAGAATCTCGATCACCAACTCGGCACAGGGCCTGCAAATGAATACGCGCTCGCTCCCAATGCCGGCTCCTTCAACAATGGGACCCGTCTCTTTCGAGGGCTGTCGGCAGAATGAGCAAGACTCCTCCTTAACCACGCCGGCCTCCTCTACTGCATGGATTACTGTCAACGCTCATCTCTGAACGACCCTTTACGCCGGCGTGATTAACCGACGTCCGCGATTCGGACGCTTGCCAGCTTTTAAGCCTTTACGGCTCAGGTTCAGACCCACCAAGTGGCGGACAATCGAGATGGCTTCTGCGTCGTCGCGGATCGTGAGGCCACGACACATCGACACTTACCACACGACGCCGTGCGCTTCGACGCCCCGACTTGAGCCTCTTCCCTTCGGCGTTAAGACTTACATGGATCTTGCCAAGCTTCGCTTGCCAATCGCCACGTACGAACCCCTTCCAGGGGATCAGGCAGTGACGGATTACCTCCGCCTCGGTGGCCTCAATTGGAAAACGATACAAAGCCACCGTGAGGTGACCAGCGAATGGACTGCTCGGGCTGAATCGAAACCGTTGCACTTCAGGCCAGAATACGAAAGTAAGGGATTGTGCGAGGCGAGTCCAATGGTGCTCGATGAAGTAGATCCCCAAGCGGTCGTAGACGTGGATCTGGTTGTTGCGATGTCCGAAAGGGGCCGGGGCGGCGGGATCGACGATTCGATCTGGCACGCCGAGCACTTCATGAAGCTGGCCGATAGGAACTGCTTCGGAGATTGCCATGCTGTTGATGACGACGCCCTCGCGCCCGACTAGTGCCTCGACCACCGGCGACTGCCTCCGATCGACCCCCTGATTGACCTGTTTGGCTGTAATTCCTCTTCGCTAGATCACCCGTAGACATTTGTAAGTGGGCCATCTGGTGGTTGTCAAAACTCCGCGATTCGGATGCTCACCAGCTTCCGAAGATACCGCGCCGCGACGTCCGTCGCACCGGGGTCGAACGGGCGAACCCTCGCCGGTTCGTTGTCCAGAACGGCGGCCTCGGCCCCCGCTCCAATTGCTTCCTGAGTGGGGTAGCAGAATTGCGTGGGCAGAGCGTGGGCCGTCGGGCCACGCCGGCCGCCGCGTCTGATTAAACCGATCGGTCGGCTCAGTCTGATCGGACAGTCGGCTGCCAGCTCCGCGGCCGTCTGGTACCGCACGCCCGGTTCTCGGTCGATCGCCTTGGAAACGATCGTATCCAGGTCGCGGGGCAGCGACCGCATCGACTTGCCCAGTCGCGGCGGCTCGGACTGCGTCACCTGCCTGATGAGCCGGTTCCGCTCCTTCTCATCAAACGCCGGCCGGAAGGCCAGCATCTCGTAGAGGGTCAGCCCGAGGGAATACACGTCGCCACGGACATCGGTCTTTCCCTCGAAGGCTTCCGGCGGCATGTACCGCAGGGTGCCCAGGATGTCGCCGGTGTGGGTCAGGTTGGGCTGGTCTTCCGCCTTGGCCAGCCCGAAGTCCGCTACCCAGACCGTCCTCTGGGTGTCCAGGAGCAAGTTCGACGGCTTGATGTCCCGGTGCTGCACCCCTTGTTTGTGGGCGTATTCCAGGGCGTCCGCTACCTGGATGCCCATGCTCGCCACACTCTGCCAGTACGTTCGCTTCCGGCTCTTCGATTTGCTGCCGTCCCGGCTCCGTCCCGGCAGCACGACCGAGGATGACGACAGCGTGAACGAATCCGACGCGGCCGGCCGATCGCGGGCGTCGGCCGTCTTGTCCTGCGGGCATACGACATCCGTCAGCACCGCTGTGGCGTCCTCATCGTCCTTGTCATTCGTCCTGTGGAACTCGCCCGTCAAAAGCGAGCGGGCGACCTGCGCGGCCGGGATCTCGGGCGCGAGCGGCGCGGTTGGCTTATCGTCAGCGTGCTGCCGGCCCGGGCGCCGCCGGACTGCAAGTGCTTCAGCTCTTCCAGCACTTCATCCAGCCCCAGGCCCTGGATGAACTGCATGACGTAATACGGCAGGCCATCCTGCTCGCCGACGCCGAAGACGGGGACGATATTGGTGTGGTGCAGCCGGGCCGCCGCCTTCGCCTCGCGCTCGAACCGCCGCTTGGCCTGCGCATCCAGCAGCATGCTTTTTGGCAACACCTTCAGCGCGACGTGACGCCCCAGCGAGACCTGCTCGGCCTCGTAGACGATGCCCATGCCGCCCTTGCCGACTTCACGGATGATGCGATAATCCCCGAGTTGCTTCAGGGCGGGAGACAGCGGTGCGGCTGCCTGCTCGTCGGCTTCCTGGTGGTCTTCCTTGACCTGCTCGATCTCGACCATGGCCGGGAACAGCTCGCGGATGTCGTCAGCGAGCTCGGGATAGCGGTCGATGTACTCCTGGAGCCCAGGCCGTTCGCCGGCCCGATACCGCGCGGCGAACTCGTCGGCGAGCCGGGTCAGCAGGACGTAGTCGGCGGAGCTCTCCGAGGTCTTCTCAGACACTGTCGAGTCCTCCGGGCAGGGTGGCGAGGACGCCTTGAGTCGCGTGAGCGCGTTGTTGTCCACCTCCGTCTCCCTGAGCTATTAACTCCGGAGCAAGCGGTTTCCTGGACAGGTTGAGTTTAAGTTTTTCGGATTCGGTCGCTCCCGGTTTTTGCGGTCATCCGGTGTTCCCGGCAGCATTTGATTAACCTGCCCGGCCGAATCTTCTGGGAGCCCCCGTGCCTGGGCGGAGAGGCTAGGACTTGCGCTTTCGGAGCCGGCGCAGCTCGGCTTCCACCTGGCGCAAGCGGCCCAGGGCGGCGGCGCGGGCCTCGGCTTCGGCCGCGGTGCGGGCCTCGGCGGCGATGCGGGCCTCGGCTTCGGCCGCGGTGCGGGCCTCGGCGGCGATGCGGGCCTCGGCTTCGGCCGCGGTGCGGGCCTCGGCGGCGATGCGGGCCTCGGCTTCGGCCGCGGTGCGGGCCTCGGCGGCGATGCGGGCCGCGGCTTCGGCGGCGGCGCGGGCTTTGGCCGCTTCCGCCGCAAGGGCTTCGGCGGCGGCGCGGGCTTCGGCTGCCTCACCTGCGCGCCGGATCGCCGTGTAGTCCCCAATCTCCAACTCGGTCTGCGGGTCGAACAACGCCAGACGGTCCCCTCCGGTGTCCGGGTCGACTTTCGTACCCAGCCACAAACCGAGCGATTCCAGCCAGGCCCAACCCCGCTCGTTGAGCTTCACCGGCTCGTAGGTCCGCCGCCGCCCCGTGAGACGGTACGCTTTGAGGACCAACCGCCGCCGCCCCGTCGCCTCGTCCACATCCGCAATCACGTAATGCGGCACCCGCGCCCGGGCATACTCGACCAACTTGTCCTCCACATCCACCACGCGGGTCTGGGGCGAGGCCACCTCTACAATCAACCTCGGCCGGACTTTCTCCGTTTTGACGTGAAACGACGGCCAATCCTGCTGCCGTTTGACGCCGAAGATCACCGCCAGGTCGGGACGGTGGTTTTTCAGCTCGGGGATGTCCCAGTAGACGTCGCAGTCGGTGAGGATGGCGACCGAGTCATCGTCGGCATGGCGGTCCTTGGCGACGTCTCTCAAATAGTTGCAGTCGTCGGCATGGGGGTCACCGGGCACCAGAACGTCTCCTTCCTGGGGGTGGAGCACGTCCTCCAGCGTCAACGGGATGCAGGCCCGCTCCGTCCGGCCGTTCCGTCCCGGGCGCTCCACATACCGCCAGCCATACGCGAACGACGCCTGGTCCGACCGGGGTGGTTTCCGCCGGGCGCGGGTCGAGGAGTTGCGCAGTTGTTTGTTGGAGATCATGCTCATGAGCCATCCTCGACCAGATCCGCAGCGAGCCGGGAAGGGCGCAGAAACGCGCGTTGGGGGCCAGCCGGCTGAGACCATTATAGCAGGGGCCGGCCGAGGCGGGCATCGCGGTTCGTTGCCATGACCACTTCACTCCTGCGTCACGCAAAAAAAGCCTGCGGCAGCCACGTCACCGCACCGGCGGCCCGCCGAGCGTATCCAGCCGCTCGCGCAACTGGTGCCATGTGCCGCCGTCCAGCACTTGAATGACATCGCCGGAATCAAGTCTCATCCCGGTGACCACCTGTGTCCAGAGTTCAATTCGCTCCAGCTCGCCCTGGACAGGAGCGGGCAATTCCCATAGCCGCGCAGTGTTATCTCCACATGCGGTGGCGATCTTCTTGCCGTCGGGGCTGAAGACGACTGCCCGCACACGTCCGAGGTGTTGCAGAGGTGTACCAATCGGCGTCCCTGTGGCCGCATCCCACAGGCGGACCGTGCCGTCCACGCTCCCTGTAAGGAGCATTCTGCCATCCGGACTGAACGCAACCGCCCAAACTTTGCCCTGGTGCCGCATGGGCCCGCCGATTGGGGCGCCGGTCGTTGCATCCCACAGATGGGCGATTTCATCCTCGCCCGCGGTTGCCACCGTCTTGCTATCCGGGCTGAAGGCAGCGGCGAAGAAGCTAGCTTCGGCGACGCGATGCTGCAGGGGCTGTCCAATGGCTTTGCCGCTTGCTGTTTCCCAAAGTTTCACGGTCTGACCAGCGCAGCTTGCGGTCAAGCATGTTCTCCCGTCGGGGCTAAAAGCGACTGCGTCGACCGGGCCATGGTGAGGCGGGGTTAGAATCCTGAGCGATTTACCTGTGGCCGAATCCAGGAGCCAGGCTGTGCCGGTCCGGCTTCCCGTCAGTAGCAGACTTCCGTCTGGACTGAACGCCATGGTGAAGGATGGTCCCTCCAGATGAGGTGGGCCGATGGGTTGGCCTGTGGCGGCATCCCAAAGGTGGACCTCTGCGGCTGTTGCTGTCGCCACGATCTTGCCGTTCGGGTTGAACGCCGCGATGTTCCAGCCACGATTGATGCCGTCACTATTGCATTCCAGGGCACGGTGAATCGGCTCACCCGTGTCCACATTCCAAAGCCGTGCTGTCCCGTCACCGCTGCCGGTCAGAATCGTTTTGCCGTCGGGACTATAGGCGACAGCCCACACGCCACCCTGATGCCCCCTGAATTGTCTCAGTTCTCCTCCCGTCGTTGCATCCCAGAGGCGAGCTGTTTTGTCCATGCTTCCCGTCAGTACGGTTTTTCCATCTGGACTGAACGCCACGGCAATCAGAATGCCCTCATGTCGCAACGCCGTGCCGAAGGGGTCGCCCCTGCCGACCTCCCAGAGCCGGACAGCCTGATCCGCGCTCGCCGTGAGGACCGATTTACCGTCAAGGGTAAAGGCAACGGCTGTGACGGGGCCACCGTGCGGCAACACAGGCAGCAGCGGCTTACCGGTGTCGGCCTCCCAGAGGCGGAGCGTTTTGTCCCTGCTCCCGGTGGCGATGATTTTGCCGTCCGGGCTGAATGCCACGGAATACACGTCGTCCTGATGCACGAGCGGCTCGCCGATCGGCTGATGCGTGGCCACATCCCAGCGCTGCGCTACGTTGACAGTGACACAGGTTACGATCGTTTTGCCGTCCGGGGCAAAAGCCACGCCGTGTACCCCACCTAGATGCACAAGAGGGGCGCCAACGGGCTTCCCGGTACCGGCCTCCCATAGCCGGGCTGTCAGGTCCCTGCTTCCGGTCAGGATGAGCTTGCCGTCCGGGCTAAAAGCGACCGAACTGACCCCGCCTTGGTGGTGCATTACTGTTCCGAGGGGCGTGCGCAGCGGCATCCCAAACACGAGCCGTTCCGTCGTTGCTTCCTGTCAGGATGGTCTTCCCATCCGGACTGAAAGCCACAGCAAGAACCACACCTTGGTGTTCGAGCGGCGGCCCGAGTGGCTTGCCGCTGGCCACGTCCCAGAGGTGTGCCTTGAAACCGTCGCCTCCTGTCAGCACAGTCTTCCCTGGAGGGCTGAAAACACCGGGTATCGCGACTCGAGGCCCGCTGCCCGAGGCCCCACATTGATGGTGAGGCAGCTCCAGAACCAGCCTGCCGGTAGCCGTCTCCCACAAGCGCGGTATGCCGTCGGTGCCGCCCGCGAGGAAGAGCTTGCCGTCGGGACTGACTGCCAACGCCTCGACCGGACATGGCGTGTGCCAGACGGCCTGTAGACGATGCAAGGAAGCCCGCCAGCGCGCGATATTGGTCCGAATGTCTCGTTCCAGGTCCGGATCACCCTCCGGAGCCAGTTCCAGGCTCCGTGCCATCCAGTTCAATCCTTGCCCCGTATTCCCTTGCTGGCAGAGGCTCAAACCTCGTTCCAGGGCCAACCGGGCCGAGAGTCGCTGGCTTTGGTGCTGCGCTTCCGCGGTCAGCGCACGTTGGTTCGTCGCATCCTCCAAAGCCAGATGGGTGCGCCCCTGTTCTTGGCGGAGCCGGAGCACGAAGGAATAACCGACCGCCAAGGTCGCCAGTGCCGCCAGGACCAAAAGGGTCAGGAGTGAGGCTGCGGCCTGGGAGGGATGTCGCCGGCACCAGCGCCACAACCGCTCCGTCCGGCTTACCCGCCGCGCCTTGATCGGTTCATCCGCGATGAACCGCTGCAAGTCCTCGGCCAGCGCTCCTGCTGAGCCGTAACGCTGTTTGGGGTCCTTGTCGATTGCCTTGTGGACGATCGTCTGGAGGTCCCGGGGCACGTGGCGGTTCAGATTGCCCAGGCGCGCGGCTCTTCTTGCGTCACCTGCCGGATCAGCCGGTTTCGCTCCCTCTCATCAAACGCCGGCCGCAGCGCCAACATTTCGTACAGCGAGAGACCCAGAGAGTACACATCGCTGCGGGCATCGGTCTTGCCCTCGAACGCTTCCGGCGGCATGTAGCGCAGCGTGCCAAGAATGTCGCCGGTGTGCGTCAGATTCTGCTGATCGTCCGCCTTGGCGAGCCCAAAATCCGTGACCCACACCGTCCCTTGCGTGTCGAGGAGCAAATTCGACGGCTTGATGTCCCGGTGATTGATCCCTTGCTTGTGCGCGTACTCGAGCGCGTGGGACACCTGGACGCCGATGGATGCCACGCTCTGCCAGTAGGTCTGTTTCTTGTTCTTGGACTTGCCGCCGCTTGAGCTTTGCCCCGGCAGCACCACGGATGAGGACGAAAGCGTGAATGAATCGGATGGCGGCCCAGAGCCCAGTGCGTCTCCACTCTTGTCCTTTGCGCCGGAAGAGCCCTCCGGCTCCGGTTTGCCACCGGCACAATCCACCGTCTTGCCAAACTCCCCCGTCAGCAGCGAGCGAGCGACACTCACGGCCGAGAGCCCGCCGTGTGATGGGGTCTCGACCTGTCGCTCTTCCGCCAGCAAGTTGGAGGCCTGCCCCCCGGTCCGCGACACGCGCAGCTCGCCGGCGAAGTTTGTACCGCCCTTGGCGTTGTCTTGCCCCATTTTCTTCAGCTCTTCCAGCACCGCATCCAGCCCAAGGCCCTGGATGAACTGCATCACATAGTACGGCAGGCCATCCTGCTCGCCGACGCCGAACACGGGGACGATGTTGGTGTGGTGGAGCTTGGCGGCCGACTTCGCTTCGCGCTCGAAGCGCCGCTTGGCCCTGACATCGAACAGCGTGCTCGTGGGCAGCACCTTGAGCGCCACATGCCGCCCCAGCGAAACCTGCTCGGCCTCGTAGACGATGCCCATGCCGCCTTTGCCGACTTCGCGGATGATGCGATAATCCCCGAGTTGCTGCACGGCAGGAGACGGCCGTGCGGCTGCGTGCTCGTCCGCTTCCTGGTGATCTTCCTTGACTTGCTCGATCTCCACCATGGCCGGGAACAGCTCGCGGATATCGTCAGCCAGCTCGGGATAGCGGTCGATGTACTCCTGGAGCCCAGGCCGTTCGCCCGCCCGGTACCGCGCGGCGAACTCGTCGGCGAGCCGAGTCAGCATGACGTAGTTGGCGGAACTCTCCGAGGTCTTGTCAGACATTGTCGAGTCCTCCGGGCATCGTTCCAGGCCGCCTGGTCCCCGGCACGGACCTGTTCCAGAAGGCGGGTGGTCTCGGCGGAGTTGTTGTCCATCAGCGTCTCGCTGAGCTATTAACTCCGGAACAAGCGGTTTACTGGACAGGTTGACGGTAAGTTTTTGGGAGATTGTAGAGCGATGCGCTGTACAAAACAAAGACCAAGTCGCCGCTCGATCGAGGGAGAGTACACAATCGACGGCGGGACCGGGGCGAATGCGGGGGAGACCGGCTCGGGGCACGTCCAGCCCACGTGGACTGGCAGTAACTGCCGTGGCAAAATCACCGAAATCTACAGTTGAGGCGGGTGGCAGCGTTTCCTGAAAACGGCGAAACGGAGTCACAATTGGCCATGAAGTCCCGGGGATGCGGGTGGCTAGGGCAGTCCAAACATTTTGATTTAGATCGTTCGTCAATCCGACCGATGCAATCAGGGTGTTTTGAACGAAAGCCTCAGTTCCCCCGCAGACGAAGGTCCCTCCCCCATGCCCCCCAGGCTACGCCCGCGTCTGGAATCGCTCGAAGATCGCATGTTACTCAGCGCCGTGAATGCGCTGGCCGCGTCTGTCGTCGAAACCTTCAACTTCGTGGCCCCGGGCAGCAAAACGAGTGGCGTCCATGCGGTCGCGAGCCAGCAAGCCGCCTCGGTCACGTTGACCCTCCAGAGGAGCAACCCGTACAACTCGATCCAGGTCGAGGTCGCGACCGGCCCGATCCCCGGCCCTTCCACTCCGGTCGGCTCGGCGCAGCCGGAAGTGCCCACCATCTCGTCGGCGCAGCCGGTCGTGCAACCTTCCACTTCGGTTCCCTCGGCGCAGCCGGGCGTGCAGTACCAGCCTGTCGACGAGACGATCACCTTCCCGCGGGGCGTGACGTCCGAACCGGTCACGATTCCGATCGTCGCCGGCGCGGCCAACCCCGGGTTGCTCTCGTTCGAGGTCAGCGCGACCCAGCTCGGCGTGAAGTCCCGGAACCCGTTGGGGCCTGCCCCGGCGACCGAGGATGTCTTCCTCGCCGAGAACATGAGCGCCCCCGTCCCCCGGATCGACGGTGTGCACATGGTCTTGAGCGGCGGTCGCGTCTCGGGCTTCGTCCTCCACTTCAGCCTGCCCATGGACCCGGCATCGGTCCAGAACCGCAATGCGTATTCCCTGCAAGACAATACTGCTCACGTGCACAGCGGCGGGCTCTTTGGCCCTGAGCCCGGCATCACCTACAACACGGTCGTCCGGGTCAAGAGGGCGACCTACGACCCGTCGACGAACACCATGGACCTCCAACTGGCCAATTCCGTGCCCGCCGGCGACGGCTATCATCTCGGCCAAAATTTCATCGGAAACACCGCCAAGTTGCTCGACGCGGCGGGCACGCCGATCAACGAGGACGGCAGCGGCCTGGGAGGCGGTTTCAGCATTACCCTGGACAACAAGCAGGCGACAATCTTTGACGGAGTAACCCAATCCGTCATCACGGCGAGTCCTCATCCGCGCGGAGCTCGAACGTGACATCCCTAGTTTTGAATTCGCTTCTCAACGTCTCGATGCTCCGATAGCGGCGGCCGCGGCGGGACAGGTGCCGATCAAAATCTGGGACGGAGACGAGGCGTGACCGCTTGAACGCGCCGAGCGACCGCAGCGATGATCGCCTCCTCGACGTCTGGCGACCAGCTTGCCGGCAGCCCGTAATAGAGCATGGCCCCTCCCCCTTCGTATCCTCCTTCGTCGAGGACTCGCTTTGACGGGATGTACGCCATCACGTCGTTGCAATATGCGGAAACCCAGGTGTACGACGATCCCCGGTTGCGTTTGATTCGGAGCGAGTAGTCAACGACCACCTCGCCTCCCAGGAAAATCCAGGTGAGATCGCCCAGCTTCCAGACCTGGACCGGATAGGGGTAGGTCTTTTCCAGCGACCCGCGGCGGTTGATCGTCTCCAGCAAAAGTCTGGCGCGGCTGGCTGTGAAGAAGTTGGGTGATTTCGTGTCGCGTTCGATTGCTTCGCGGGAGGGCAGGGGAGCGAACGCCAGGGCGATCTCGCCGTATTTCGAGTCGAGCGCGCCGTTGATCGATCGGAGCTGCCCCGCCAGGACGGCGTCACAACTATCTGAGAGCATTTTGCCGTAAAGCTCCGCGAGCTCGACCGAGCGCCTGGGAATTGGATTCTGATCGCCTCCGCAGCCCGCGACGAACATCGCCTGGGCTGTGCGATAGCGCGATTCGAGGTCGATTTGCGCGAACCCAGCATAATCGCCGCAGAACTCGTACCCATCGAGCACCGTGCAATGGCACGCGTAACCGAAAACGACGGCGAGCAAGCTTCTGTCGAACCGGTCGATCCGCAAGACCGGCACGTCGTGGTCGACCGGCCCCTTGAGCTCGAGGCGTGCTTGCAACGCAGGAACTTCCGCTTCCTTGTTGGTGCGCCGGTTGACGGCGAAATCACAACGCCCGTTCCCCCAACTCAGCCGTGCGCCCGCCAAGCGGCCGATGGCTTGCTCGCTGATCTGCAGAATCGTCTGCTCCAGAATGTGTGCATACCGCCTCACGAGGTCGGCCTGCTGCGGGTCGAGGTTGTACATCGCCAGCAGGTTATTGCCGACCACCGGGCCCGAATGCGTGTGCGAGCAGGCGATCACGATTTCGTCTCGTTCGATCCCGAGGCGTTTCTCTACAGCGTCTCGAACGCGATTCGAAAGATCGCGGCCGATGCCGCAAACATCGAGCGTGATCAGAACGACACGATGTCCATTCGGGTCCTCAAGCGCCAGTGCCTTGGCCCAGAGGTCGTGCACCACCCCCTGCGAGGGCTTGTTCCGCGCCGCGTAGCCCGACATCCACATGGGCGTCTTGGGTGTGATGACGGCGCGCGCGGTGCCGGCCTTCCATGAGGCTTCGGCCGCATTGCCGACGCTCGAGCTGACGGGGAGCGCCGCGCTTGCCACGGCCGTTGCCAGCGCCGTGATCCATAGCCGGCTGTGGGACCGTGTCGAAAATTGCCCGCTCAAGTGCGTCTCCAGAATCCTGTTCATCGAACCAACCGAGAATGCCCCGCGCCAGCCGGAAACGAAAGCGCGGCAATCCTACCGCCGCGGTACTCGCCGGTAAAGTGCCTCGACTACCGGGGGCAGTCTTCTGCGCAGCGGGCCCGGAGTTGCTGCGTCGTAGGGACTTTGCTCGCACCGGCGCCGCAGCTCGGACTCGATTCTCGGAATCGCTTTCTCAGACGTGTCCGGGTAACATCGCGGCTCAAGGCAATGAACGACGTCAGGGGGCTCCTCCGCCCGATCGAACCGGGCGACCCAGAAGCGCTGCCAGCTCGCTCTTGCCACTGAACCCCGCCGAACGGCGCAAGCTGGCCTCACAGAAAGTGGCGTGGTTCAATGGCGGGTAGTACCCGCGGCACACTAGCCCAAAGCGCAAGCGAGGGGGTAAGCGGAACCCTCGCTTGCGCTTCGGACTAGCGTGGTCGCTGGGTCGAGTGCGCAACGTGTTACCCAGTCAGCCGCACGCGTGAACCACGCCCAGAAAGTCCCGGCATTTCCGCCAGAACACCCGGTCGCTGCTTGATTTACGCGCGAGCGTCAATACGTCGTGAGCAAAAAGGTGCGAGTCCGAACGAGAATATCGACAAGATCTCCGGCGCCGGCGACGCCCTTTCGTCGCATTGAGGATGAGTTGACTTCCTAGTTGCAAGCCCGAGGTGCGGCCATGAGCGAAAAAACACTCTTTGAAGAAGCTCTGTCTCGATCTCCCGAGGAGCGTCGCGCCTTTCTGGGGCTGGCGTGTGCCGGGCGGCCCGAGCTCCTTGCGGCCGTTGAGGGGCTCCTGGCGGCGCACGAAAAGTCGGGCAACAGCCTCGACAGGCCCCCGGAACAGATGTTGGTTTCTGGCCCTGGCCAGGCCCATCCTGGCGCCAGCCACGACGACAGCACGAGCCCTGGGGGAATTTCCAGCACCGGCGACATGCCTTCGAACTTCGAGTCCGGCATCGTCATCGCGGGTCGTTATTCGCTCCGGCAAAAAATCGGCGAAGGGGGCATGGGCGAGGTCTGGGCCGCCAAGCAGACAGAGCCCGTCAAGCGCAGGGTCGCGCTCAAGCTGATCAAACGCGGCATGGATTTCGAAAGCGGTGCTCACGCGCTTCGAACAGGAGCGGCAGGCGCTGGCGATGATGGATCATCCCAACATCGCCAAGGTGCTCGATGGCGGCCTCACCTCTTCGGGCCAGCCGTTCTTCGTCATGGAACTGGTCAACGGCCTGCCGCTCTCCAAGTTCTGCGACGAGGCCAGGCTCACTCCCCGTGATCGCCTGGAACTTTTCGTGCCGATCTGCCAGGCGGTGCAGCACGCGCACCAAAAGGGCATCGTCCACCGCGACTTGAAGCCGTCCAACATCCTGGTCACGATCGTCGACGGCAAGCCGATTCCCAAAGTCATCGACTTCGGCGTGGCCAAGGCGATCGCGGGCAGACTGACCGACGAATCCATGTCCACGCAGTTTGGCGCGATCATAGGCACACTTGAATACATGTCGCCCGAACAGGCGGGTTTCTCGGGCGTCGACATCGACACGCGCGCCGATATCTATTCGCTGGGCGTCATCCTCTACGAATTGCTCACCGGCCTGAGGCCCACCGATGCCAAGCGCCTGAGAAATGCGGCGCTCACCGAGATGCTACGGATCATCCGGGAGGAGGAGCCTTCCAAGCCGTCGACGCGGCTCTCGACCGATGAATCGCTCCCCTCGATGGCGGCGCTGCGCCACATCGAGCCCCGCAAGCTGATGGCCTTGTTGCGTGGCGAGCTCGATTGGGTGGTGATGAAGTGCCTGGAGAAGCAGCGCGAACGGCGCTATGAGACGGCGAATGCGCTGGCGCGCGACATCCAGCGCCTACCTGGCCGATGAACCCGTGGAGGCCCGTCCGCCGTCGGCGGGGTATCGCTTCAGCAAGTTCCTGCGCCGGCACCGCGGTCCGGTGCTGGCTGCGAGCCTGGTGCTGTTTGCCCTCGTCCTCGGCATCGTCGGCACGACGTTGGGGATGCTAAGGGCGGATCGAGCGCGGGCAGGCGAGGCGAAGCAGCGCGGCATAGCAGAGTCGAATGAAGCGAAGGCGCTCGTGGCGGCCGAGGCGGAACGCATGGCGAAGGACCGGGAGGCCGAGCAGAGAGCGAAGGCCGAGAAGGCACGTGACCGGACCCGGCAGGCGCTCGACGCCATGACGTCGTCGGTCACCGGGGATTCGCTCACCACGCAGAAGGAGATCAGCGGCGAGCAGAAAAAGTTCCTGATTGAAGTGCTGACCTACTACCAGGAGTTTGCCGGGGAAAAGGCGGACGATGAGATGTCGCGGGCGCGAACGGCGCTGGCGGCTCTTCGGGTCGGTTTCATCGAGTACCGCCTGGGCCGGACGGCGGAAGCGGCGGCCGCCTGCCGCCTGGCCCTCGACGGGTACGCGAAGCTGGTCGCCGAGTTTCCCACCGTGTCGTTGTACCGCGACAGCCTGGCGCGAGCCACATGAGCCTGGGACTCCTGCTTGCCGACCTGGGGAAGCGGCCGGAGGCGGAGGAGCAATACCGGAAAGCCGCGGCGATCGAGGACAAGCTGGCCGCCGAGCTCCCCACCGTGCCGGAGCACCGCAAGCGCCTGGCCGGCATCCACAACGACCTGGGGCTTCTGCTGGCCGGGCTGGGGAAGGGGCCGGAGGCGGAAGAGCAGCATCGGAAAGCCCTGGCGATGCGGGAGAAGCTCGTCGCCGAGTTCCCCGCCGTGCCGGTGTACCGCCAGGACCTGGGCGGCAGCCACAGCAACTTGGGCCTTCTGCTGGCCGGCCTGGGGAAGCGGCCGGAGGCGGAGGAGCGGTCTCGGAAAGCCCTGGCGATCACGGAGAAGCTGGCAGCCGAGTTTCCCGCCATGCCGGAGTACCGCCGGAACTTGGCCAGCAACCACAACAACCTGGGGATTCTGCTGGCCGGCCTGGGGAAGCGGCCGGAGGCGGAGCAGCAACACCGGAGAGCTCTGGCGATTTGGGAGAAGCTAGTCGCCGAGTTCCCCGCCGCGCCGGACTACCGCAGGCACCAGGCCGTCAGCCACAACAACCTGGGGTCTCTGCTGGCCGAGCTGGGGAAGCGGCCGGAGGCGGAGGAGCAGCATCGGAAAGCCCTGGCGATCCAGGAGAAGCTGGCCGCCGAGTTCCCCGCCGTGCCAGAGATCCGCCAGGGCCAGGCCCTCAGCCACGACAACCTGGGGCGTCTGCTGGCCGACCTGGGCAAGCGGCCGGAGGCGGAGGAGCAGTTTCGGCAAGCCCTGGCGATCCAGGAGAAGCTGGCCGCCGAGTTTCCCGCCGTGCCGGAGCACCAGAGGGGCCTGGCCCAGAGCCACAACAACCTGGGGCTACTGCTGGCACGCCTGGGAAAGCTGCCGGACGCGGAGGAGCAGTATCGGAAAGCGCTGGTGATCCAGGAGAAGCTGGTCGCCGGCTTCCCCGCTGTGCTGCAATATCAAGTTGAACTGGGTTGTAGTTACTGCAATTTCGGCGTTCTGGTCAGGGACGACGGTCAGTTTGGTGCAAGCCTGGAGTGGTTCGAGAAAGCGATCCGCACCTTGACGGCCGCGTGCGAACAGGATCGCGGGTTGGTTCTGGCCAGAAAGTTTCTTTGCATTAGCCACTCGAACCGAGCTAAGGCTTACGATCACCTGCGGAAGTTCATCGAGGCGATTAAGGACTGGGACAAGGCCATCGAGCTCAGCCCGATCGCAGAGCAACGACGGCCGCGCGCGGCACGTGCCGCATCGCGGCTCCAAGCCGGTCAGATGACCGAAGCCGTGGCGGAGGTGGACGAGCTGACGAAGCACCCGTTCTGGCCCGCTGTGTCATGGTACAACTTTGCGTGTTTCTACGCCATTGCCAGCGACAAAAGCGTTGACAAGCGGCAGGCGTACGGCGACCAAGCGATGGACATGCTGAAAAAGGCTGTCAAGGCCGGCTGGAACGACGCCGCACACATGGCCAGGGACACGGATCTCGACCCTATCCGGAGACGGGACGACTTCAAGAAGCTGATCGAGGAGTTGGCTGCGAAGTCCCGCTGACGCGGGGCAAGAGTGGTCCGTTGCAATAAGCGACATGGACCCAGTCAATCAGTCAATCGGAACCCTCACTTGCAAGATTGAAAAGACTCAAGTACCATGCCCCCGCGCTTTGCAAGGCGCCCACACGGATGAACACCAATCACCAGAACGGAGTCTGAACCATGGCGAAGGTATTGATCACGGGCGGCGCGGGCTACATTGGGTCTGTCCTGGCACCGCTGCTCCTGGCGGAAGGCCACCGTGTCGTCATCTTCGACTCGCTCATGTACGGGCGCAGCCCCTGCTCGGTTTTGCGTCGCACCCTCGGGTCGAGATCGTCAAGGGCGATGTTCGCGACCCGGCGGCGGTTGCCAAAGTCATGACGGACCCCGATTGGATCCTTCACCTGGCTGCGATCGTCGGCTACCCTGCGTGCGCCGCTGACCCCCAGCTCAGCAACGCAACCAACGTCGACGGGACTCGCAACATCCTCGCCGCCATGGGACGCGGCCAGCGTCTGATCTTTGCTTCGACCGGCTCGACTTATGGCAAGGTCGAGGGCGTGGCGACCGAGGAAACCCCGATCGCACCGCTGACGCTCTACGGGCGCACCAAGCGCGACGGCGAAATGCTGATTCGCGACGCCGACCGCGAGCACATCATCCTTCGCTTCGCCACCGTCTTCGGCAGCTCGCCGCGCATGCGCCTGGACCTTCTGGTCAACGACTTCGTGTACCAGGCCCTGCACAACCGCCAGATCGTGCTCTTCGAGGGCTTCTTCCGCCGGACGTTCCTGCACTCGGCCGACGCGGCCGCCATTTATCCATTTGCGATGTCGCACTTCGACGCCATGCGCGGCAAGGTGTTCAACGTCGGCGACGAATCGATGAACTTTACCAAGCGCGAGATCACGCTGAAGATCAAGGAATATGTCGACTTTTACCTCCACGAGGCGGCGATCGGGTCCGACCCCGACCAGCGCGACTACGAGGTCGACTACAAGCGGCTCAAGTCGGTGGGGTTCCGGGCGAACGTGGGGCTCGATGCAGGGATCCTGGAGCTGGTGAAAATCCTTCGCGTGCTCTCGATCTCGAACCCGCTACGAAACGCTTGATTTGCGGAGAAGTAAGATGCGTACTTGCGCCGGGACGCTTCAGGCAACAGCCATAGCGCTCGTCGTCGTTTTCGGCGCATGTCACTCACGCGTCAAGGCCGACCCAATCACGCCCCTGACGGGATTTACCTGCTGACGCCGTCCGATCTCCCCGTACCGCCTCCGCCGATTCCGGAGCCGTCCACGGTTGAAGTTCGCGATGGCCTGCACCGCGTTTGTGGCAACGGCTGAGGCGACCGCAACCCCAGCGAGGAACCCGGGCTGCCGTGCCAACCGGCGCAGTCGCGGCCGGGGTGGTACGACGCTCAGGGCGAGAAGTCCAAGTTGAACGGGCATCAACACCATCCAAGCGGCCTGGGCCCAGCTCCACCAACTGCGCACGGCGCCGATCGTACTGAACACCGTATGCTCATTGAAGAGGTAGGTGCGGCCCAGCCAAAACCCCACACCCGCCGCGGCGACAAGAACCGCGGTGTCGCTCAAAGTAAATCGTCGCCGGGTTGTGTCTCGCTGCGCCATTGGATCGTCGCCTCCCGGCGCCGCTGAGCGCTCAAGGCTCTAGCAGGCGCCTGCCCCCAACCCGCCTGCTCGCAGAAACGCGTCTGCCGTAGGGTCCGCTATTGCGGACCGTTCCGTAATGATTCAGCCACCTGCTCGACGTTCTCCTCGCGGCGCTAGATAACGCTCCGGAATCGGGTTTGACCAAGCCCAGATCACGCCGAGGGGGCCGAAGAGAAGGCCGACCAGCACTCCCGTCCGTACCCGCCGCCCGCGCACCCGGGCGCCCCAGCCGCTGAGCCACATGCAGAGGTACGAGCCAGCCAGAACCGGTGAGAGCGGTGTGCACGTATTCTGCTCGTCAAAACGCAACGCGGCGATCATCAAGGCTGCCGCCGCCACGAAAATCATGAAATGCCGGATCTGGAAGCGAAAACGCAGCACGTTGAAATCACCCGAAGTGGGTATTGGCCGCGGCGCCTCAAGCCCTCGGCCGCTTGCGGCCCGAGCCATTCGTCCGCGGAGGGACCTCAAGGTCGGTCACGAGCAGCAAATCGATGATATTCAAGGTGTCGTCCGGCTGGCAAACCACAATCGTCCGCCCGCTCGGTACCGTCATGATAAACTCGCGATGTTGAACGGAAATCTCGCGTCCATCAGCCAGATGGATGACGAAAGGCCGAAATGGTTCGGCGCTGTACGCGTTTCGAAGCTGCTCTACGGTCATCAGATCAACCCTCGACTTACGGACTGGCCAAGCTCGAGATCAACTGAATAATCGGCATGTAGACCGCCAGGATGATGAAGAAAACAATCCCGCCCAGCAGCACCATCATGATCGGTTGAATCAGGTGCCCCAGGCTGGCGACCATGACTTCGACCTGTTCATCGTAATCATCGGCCAGGTGCACCAGGGCCTCGGGCAGCTTGCCGGTTTCCTCTCCCGAACTGATCACCGCGATGACGTCGCGGGTGAAGTGCCGGGTGCGGGCCAGCGTCGTGCTCAGCTCAGTGCCTGCGATGATCTCCTGGCGCGAAGCACGCACTGCGTTTCGGATCGGGCTCATCCTTAGTACGTCTGCGGTCAGGTCAATCGAGCTGCCGATGTCGACGCCCGCGTCCAGGAGCACGGATAGCGTGCGGGCAAATCGCGTCGTGTCGAGCATCCGGCAAAGCTTGCCGAAAATCGGCAGCCGCAAGGCAATCCGGTCCATCAGCGACTTGCCCGCGGTTGTTTTGTAAGCCCGCACCAAGAGGATCGGGGTCGCGATCATCACGACCGGAATGAGCCACCACCCGATCACGCCGACGAACGAGCTGATTGCCATCAAGACCCGGCTGGCCAGCGGCAGTTCAATATTGCCGGCAATATCCTTGAGAATCGCCGCGAACTTGGGGAGCAGGAAGATCGTCACGAGCGCCATCACAACGGATGCGATGGCCAGCACGATCACGGGGTAGATCATCGCCGAGCGTGCCATCCGGATCAGTCGCTGCCGCGTTTCATAATGCTGTGCCAGCATCCGCAGCGTTTCGGGAACACCGCCGCGCGTCTCGGCCACCTTGATCATGTTCAAGAACATCGGCCCGAACGCTTGGGGCTCGGCCGCCATGGCCTCTTCGAGCGTCGACCCGCGCTGGATGGCAACGTGCACACGCCCCAGGATCGGCCCGAATGCCGTCCCCATGAATTGCTTTTGCAGACTCGAAAGGGACCGATTGAAATCGACGCCGGCAGCCAGGTACGAGGCAAACTGCCGGCAGAACTCGGCGAGCTGCCCCGTGCTGACTCGTCCGAAGAGAATTCGTTCCCACAGAGTCGGGCCCTTGGCGGGAGTCTCGAACTTGCCGCCATAACTCACGTACGGCTTTTCGTCGACGGGTTTCGAGACGGTGGCCCGAGCGCGCTTGGGGTTCCGCGCGGACGGCTCGCCCACCGGGTTGGGCCGGAACGTGGAACGGCCGTCATCCGCCCCGTTGGAAGCGGTAGTCTCGCCTTGATCGGGCGCCGGACGCTTGCGCCTCGGCTTGGGAGGGTCGAATTCGTTCCGGTCTCCGGCCATGGTCAGCTCCGTTTCGACGAACGTGCGCGGCTTCCAGGGAGAATGATGCGAGCAACCCGAGCCGCGCGGTTCGGCAATGTTATCGTCGCTGGAAAAGCGCCCGCGGTCAAGCAAAGTGGTTCGACATTTGTCGAAGCCCGGTGAAGCGGAGTGTGCGGTCGGCTGCGTTCGCGCGGCCTGGAGCCGGCGACTCTCGACCCTGAGGTCGGAGTAGGATTGCTCTCTGGTCTGCACGCCACCCCGCGGCGTATTCAAGCCCACGTTCCGTCAGGGGCCGTTGCCCTCGGATTGGGGTCGGGCCGGCATCGTTGCAGGCTCCATCACTTGGACCAAGAGCATCTCTACCAAGTGCAAGCCCTGGTCATACACAGAAAGGCTTCGGCCATTAATGTCGCACGCAGCATTCTCCGGGTGTCTGATCGTGAACCGCTCGCCGCTCGCCATCTTGATGACGAATGGCTGGAAGGGCTGAGCGGTGATGAGCGCTCGAAGCTGTTCTCGCGTGGCCACTGAGTCTCTCCAGAAGCGAAATCCAGGCACTGGTCATTCTAGCCGCGTCTCATCTCCCCTTCCAAGCCAGAACCGGGCACTTCGCCGCCTTGACCTCATCCGGCCGGCTGATCGGGGTGTTGTGTGGCGCATCGTGCAGCATTTGGGGGTCTTCCAGAGCAATCTGCTTGAGAACCTTGGCAAAGGCCTCCAGCGTCTCGCGGCTCTCGGTCTCGGTGGGCTCGACCATCATGGCCTCGGGCACGATCAGCGGGAAATACACCGTCGGAGCGTGGAAGTTGAAATCGATCAATCGCTTGGCAATATCCATCGCCCGGATACCGCGCTCTTTTGCCATGCCCCGCGCCGACGCGACAAACTCGTGCATGCACGAATCGCCATATTGCACCGGATAGACGTCGCGCACGAGCGACATCAGGTAGTTGGCGTTCAAGACCGCGTGCTGGGCGATTCCCTTCAATCCGTCAGGCCCGTGGCTCTTGATATAGCAGTAGGCACGGAAAAGGATGCCCGTATTGCCGAAGAACGACCGCACCCGCCCGATCGATTTGGGTCGGTCGACGTCCAGCAGAAACGTCCCGTCCGCCCGCCGCGCGACCAGCGGCACCGGAAGATAAGGCGCCAGGTGCTGCCGTACGGCGATCGGACCGGCGCCAGGGCCACCTCCGCCGTGCGGGCCGGAGAATGTCTTGTGGGCGTTGTAATGCATCAGGTCGACCCCCATGTCGCCCGGCCGAACGACCCCGAGGATCGCGTTCATGTTGGCACCGTCCAGATACAGCAGTGCGCCCCGGTCGTGCAGCAGCTTGGCAATCGAGCCGATCTGCGGGTCGAACAGGCCAACCGTATTGGGATTGGTGATCATGAACACCGCGGTCTCGTCGCTCAGCTTGGCTTTGAAGTCAGCAAGATCGACCAGGCCGCGAGAATCGCTCTTGATCGTCACGGCCTCAAAACCGGCCAGATGCGCCGACGCGGGATTCGTGCCGTGGGCGCTATCCGGGATCAGCACCTGCGTCCGCTTTTGCCCGAGGTCACGAAAGTAGGCGGCGGCCACGAACAGCGCCGTCAGCTCGCCCTGTGCCCCGGCCGCCGGCTGCAAGCTCACGGCGTGCAATCCGGCGATTTCCGCCAGCATTTCTTGCAGCTCGAACAGGATCGCCAGCAAGCCCTGGAGCGTACGCTCGTCCTGAAGTGGGTGCTGTGCTGCCAGCCCCGGGAGGCCTCCCAGCCGCTCGTTCCGCTTGGGGTTGTACTTCATCGTGCACGAGCCCAGCGGATAAAAGTTCGAATCAATCGACATGTTCATCGTCGAGAGATTCGTGTAGTGCCGCACGACATCCAGCTCGGAGAGCTCGGGCAGGGGAGGTGGCGCGGGGCTCAGAGTGCGCCTCGGGAATGAGCGACGCGATGGGCTTCTCGGGCACGTCTGATCCCGGCAGAATGGCCGTCCGGCGCCCGGGGCGGCTCGACTCGAAGAGCAGGGGAGGTTGGTCCAGCTTGTACACAGTCTGACTCCAGAACAGTAGGATTGGGAGTGCGCGGCTCCGGCCCAGCCGCGCGGGCGCCGGCTTTCCGAAACGGCCCTATCTCCCTCCGGCGGCGGCAGCAAACGCTTCGGCCAGTCCGTCAATTTCCTGCTTGGTTCGCTTCTCGGTCACGGCGACCAGAATGCAGTCGGCGAGGTTGGGATAAAACCGGCCGAGATCGATCCCGCCGTGGAAGCCGCGCTCGAGCAGAACATCGAGCACAGCCTGGGCCGGCTTCTTGCATTTGACCACGAACTCCTTGAAGAACGCGCCGGGGAAGGGAACGGACAGTCCCGGGACGGCTGCCAGGCGCTCGGCCGCGTAATGCGCCTTGCGGGCAGAGAGCTCCGCCGCGCGCCTCAACCCGCTCGGGCCCATCACCGCCAGGTAGATGCTCGCTCGAAGCGCAAGCAGGCCTTGATTGGTGCAGATGTTCGAGGTCGCCTTTTCGCGGCGGATGTGCTGCTCGCGCGTCTGGAGTGTGAGCACCCAGCAGCGGTTGCCCTTCCTGTCAGTCGTCTCGCCCACGATCCGGCCCGGCATCTTGCGCACGTAGGCCTCGCGGCAAACCATGATGCCCAGATAAGGGCCGCCAAAACAAAGGTGGTTGCCCAGCGACTGGCCCTCGGCCACGGCGATATCGGCGCCGTAGTCGCCAGGACGCTTGAGCAGGCCGACGCTCATGGGGTCAAAGACCACGATTGCCAGTGCGCCCTTATCGTGCGCTGCCTTGACGATTCCCTGGGCGTCCTCGAGCTGGCCCAGGAAATTCGGGTACTGAAAAATCACGGCCGCGGTCTGGTCCGAAACCGCGCGTGCAATCGAGTCGCTCGAAACCTGGCCGTCGCGGGCTGGCACCGTCACCAGTTCGGGCTCGAGGTGTTCGAGAAAGGTGTTGAGGACTTGCCGGTATTCGGGGTGAACCGTCTCGGCGACGACCACCCGGCCGAACCGCCGTGTGATCGCCAGCGCCATCAGCATGGCCTCGGCCGACGCCGACCCGCCGTCGTAAAGGCTCGAGTTCGAAACGTCCAACCCGGTGAGCTGCGTCATCATCGTTTGATATTCAAACGTCGCCTGGAGCGTTCCCTGGCTGGCTTCCGCCTGGTACGGGGTATACGCGGTGTAAAACTCACCGCGGGCCGCCAGGTTGTCGACCACCGCCGGAATGAAATGATCGTAGGCGCCGCCACCCAGAAAGCAGACCTTCCGGTCGGCCCCTTGATTCTGCGCCAGCAGCTCGCTCACGCTTGCCGTCAGCTCGAGCTCGGTCAAGGCCGGCGGGATCGCAAGCGCGGCATTCCTCCGCAGCTCCTGCGGTATCGTCCTGAATAAATCGTCGAGAGAGCCTAACCCGATTGCCTCGAGCATGACTCGCAGATCGTCGGGCGTATTTGCTTCGTAAACCATCGAAAGATTGGTCCCACTTTTCGGCGACAGGTTGTTTGCTTTGATCAGGTCAGTGCGCTTCTTCGGCGACTTTCTTCTCGTACGAATCGAGATCCAGGAGCTCGGCCGCCTTGAGCGGCTGGTCCAGCCGCACCTTGATGAGCCAGCCCTTGTCGAAAGGATCTTCCGCAAGAAGCTGTACGTTGGCCGTGACGCTGCCATTGACCTCGATCACTTCGCCGCTCACCGGCGCGTACAGATCGCTCACGGCCTTCACGCTCTCGATCTCGCCGAACGACTTGCCCGCCGTCACCTTTGCTCCCACGGCGGGAAGCTCGATCATGATCAAGTCGGTCAACTGCTCAACGGCAAACTGGGTGATGCCGATGGTTGCATTCGCCCCCTGAATTTGCACCCATTCGTGCGAGGCCAGATATCCCAGCGATTTGCGATCCATGAATCAGAATCCTTGTGAAGAACTTGGTCCGGACTTGCTTCGAGAGTGATGAGATTGACGGGACGGCGCAGCTCATGCCCCTGGTGTTTCTTCTCGGGCACGCTTGAAGAAAGGCAGCTTGACGACTTGCCCCGGCTCGCGATGCCCGCGCACGTCCACGTCCAGCTTGGTGCCGGTCTGCGCGCGGCTCGATCGACGTACGCCATCGCCAGGCTAACCTGGAGCGTGGGCGAAAAGGTGCCCGAGGTGACTTCGCCGACTTGCGTGTCTCCGGAATAGACGGCCGAGCCCTGGCGGGCAATCCTCTTCCCTTCCAGCACGAGCCCAACCCTGGCCCGCGAAGGAGCCGCCTTGAATCGTTCGAGTGCCGGCCGCCCCACGAAATCGCCCTTGTCAAGCTTGACGGCCCACGCGAGCCCGGCGGAAAAAGGGTCAATCGTATCGGATAGCTCATGTCCATATAAAGGCATGCCGGCCTCGAGTCGGAGCGTGTCTCGCGCGCCCAGTCCGCACGCGGTCACGCCGTGCGGCTTTCCGGATTCCAGAAGGGCTTCCCACACCGCCAGGGCCGACGAATTTCCCACGATGAGCTCAAATCCGTCTTCGCCCGTGTAGCCGGTGCGGCTCAAAACCGTGTTCATGGTCCCCAGAAGCCGGCCTTCTGCCAAGTGATAGTAGGGAATTTTGGCCAGCGGTTGATTGAAAAGCGGTTGAAGCGTCTCCAGGGCCCGAGGGCCCTGAACGGCGATCATCGCGGTGCCCGTCGTGCGGTCGGCGAAGTTGCCCGCGGCCGCGTGGCGCTGGCTCTCGAGCTGACTGACGACATTTTCCCGATTCGACGCATTGCAGACGACCAGATAGGAAAAAGGCTGCCGGTAAACCAGGATGTCGTCGATCAAGCCCCCCTCCGCATTGGCGACCAGGCTGTACTGGATCTGGTTGTCGGCGAGTGCAGCCACGCGGTTGGTGGTCACTCGCTCGAGCCAGTCGAGAACGCCTGGGCCGTCGAACGTCAGCCGCCCCATGTGACCGATGTCGAAAAGGCCCACGCGGTTCCTGACGGCCCCGTGTTCTTCCGAGATCGTCGTGTACTGAACGGGCATCGACCACCCGCCGAACTCGACGAGCCGGCCGCCGTGGCTCTTGTGCCAGTCATGAAGCGGGGTCTGGAGTAGGGGGTCGTTGGAACTCACGAGGCTCTCGTCGGTAGTATGACAACATTGCGAAAGGGCACACCAGGGTGTGTGTGGGCAGACAATTCTAGCTCGTTTGCGGTTGGGAGGACAACGGGTGTTAAATTCTCTGGCGATCGGCTAGCGTGGATCGCTCAATTTTGTCCATTGAGGCAGGCCCTTCGCAATGCCGCATCATTCCGTCTCCACCGATCCAATTGCCCGAAGCTCTGCGCTCGCAGAGGACATCAAACCCATCTACGAGCGCCGGCTCGACGAGCGGAACCGGGCGCATCGAGCGGTGGACGCGTCGCGACCACAGAATTGCCGACGCTCGCCTGGCCGTGTTTGTCGTGCTGGTCGTGCTTGGCTTGCTGATCGTTTACGGAGCGGGCATTTCGCCCTGGTGGCTGGCGCTGCCCGGAGTGATCTTCGTCGCACTCATCATGGTCCACGAGCCGGTTCGCCGCCGGGCCGATCGCGCTCGGCGGTCCGTTCAGTTTTACGCGAACGGATTGGCTCGACTCGACGGTCGGTGGCCGGGCACGGGCTCCCCGGGCTTGTCGTATCTCAACGTCGAGCACCCCTATGCCGCCGATCTCGACCTCTTCGGCACCGGCTCGCTCTTCGAGAAGCTATGTACTGCCCGGACCCGATCGGGTGAGGACACGCTGGCGGCCTGGCTGCTTGCACCGGCGAGCCCGGAAGAGATAGCAGGGAGGCATGACGCTGTGCGGGAGCTGCGCCCGCAGCTCGACCTGCGCGAAGATCTGGAGCTGCTTGGAGCTGATCTTCGCCAGGCCATTGACCCGGTCGCGCTCGCGGAATGGGGTACCGCCGCCCGAGTCTTTCCGGGGCCCCTGGTGCCTCTGGTCGCGACCATCCTGGGCGTGCTGGGGACCACCACCCTCGTGGGCTGGCTCTCATTCGACTTCGACCTGTCGCTGCTTCTGCTTGTTCTCGTTTGCGACGGGATTCTTGCGCGCGTGGTTTTCAATCGCGTGCGCACCGTGTTATCGGCCGTTGAGCGCCGCACCGCGGATCTGGTTCACCTTTCCGAGCTTTTGCGCCGACTGGAGACGCACCCGTTCAAGGCGCCGCTGCTGCGCCAGCTTGTAAAATCGCTGGAAACCCAGGGGCAGCCGGCTTCCAGGCAGATCCGGCGCCTCGCCCGTCTGCTTCAGCTTCTTGACTACCGTCGCAATCAGCTTTTCGCGCCCATTGGCGCCCTGTGGTTTTGGGGCACGCAGATCGCGGTGCGAATCGACGCCTGGCGCAGCGGGCCGGGGCCTCGGGTCGTCGATTGGCTATCGGCGATCGGTGAGTTCGAAGCGCTCTGCGCGCTGGCGGGCTACGCCGCGGAAAACCCGCTGGACGTTTTTCCGCAGATCAGCGCAGGCTCAGCGCAGGTCGAGGCCGAAGCAATCGGCCATCCGCTCCTCGAGAGGCGCGACTGCGTTTTCAACGACGTGACGCTGGGCGATCGCACGCATGCCCTGATCGTGAGCGGCTCGAACATGTCGGGCAAGAGCACGTTGTTGCGAACGTTGGGCGTCAATACCGTGCTGGCCTTGGCCGGCGCGCCGGTGCGTGCAACCCGGCTTCAGCTCACGCCGATGGCCGTCGGTGCCACTCTGCGAATCCAGGATTCGCTCCAGGCCGGGCGCTCGCGGTTCTACGCCGAGATCACGCGAGTTCGCCAGTTGGTCGAGCTATCGCGCGGCGAGCTTCCGCTGCTCTTCTTGTTTGACGAACTGTTCAACGGCACCAACTCGCACGACCGTTTCGTCGGAGCGCAGGCGGTTGTGAAGGGATTGATCGAAAGAGGCGCCATCGGCATGGTCACGACCCACGACCTTGCCTTGACCGAATTCGCCGGTGGCGAGGATTCCCCGATCACGAACGTCCACTTTGCCGATCGGCTGGTCGATGGCAAGATGATCTTCGATTACCGGATGCGGCCCGGGGTGGTGCAGCACAGCAATGCGCTGGCGCTGATGCGCGCGATTGGGTTGGAGGTTTGAAAGACCCACCGTCGGCCTCAGCGACGCCGCGACGGTGGAACTGCGGGGGGGCGGCGGAGCTCATGACCGTGCAAGACAAATCAACTGCCGAGATGCAGGCGACAACGTTTGGCGAATCGCGTAGAATAATACACCAACAAGGCTTCGAGGAAGGTGAAGAGAATGACCGTCATGGACAAACCCCGGAAGAAGCGTGTCTTCATCGCCTCTTCGCAGGGCAATTTCGCCGAGGTCCAGAAGGCAATGAAGCGCTTTGACCTCGACGCCGTAACACTGGAGCAGACGGCCACGCCGGGCACGACGTGGGTGGATAGCTTGAACCGTTGCGTAAATGATGCAGACATGGTCATCGGGATCATGGCGGACCGACGGAGAGATACGAACGTCTTTTTCGAGCTCGGCGTTGCGAGCGCACTCAACAAGCCGACTCTCTTATTCATCACGCCAGATTATCCGGTCGATCTCATCCCGCCGTCGGGCATTCCGTACCTGCGAATGGACGTGCGGAACGAAGACGCCGTGATGTTCGGCCTGAAGCAGGCGCTGTCGCTATCGACGCGGGATCGGATGCATCAGCCCGCTGATGGCTTTACGACGCGGCCGATCGGTACCGTCGCCGATCAACTCCTAGCAAAGCTGGCCCAAAGCAGCCCGCTGGAATTCGAAGATTTGATCTACAACGCCATCAAAGCCAGCGGCGCTCAGACAATCGCCCGCGGCAGCGAAGCCGAAGACAGGGGCATCGACCTCGCAGTCTGGTCCAGCGACCTGGAACCGACGGTTACCAACCCCCTGCTGATCGCGTGCAAATCCAGCCTCCGCAGTCAGTCCGACGTCAATGAAGCAATCGGCCGGATGTTTCGTGCCTTGGAGGCGATCCACAATGGTTGCGGGCTCGTGCTGTACAAGGAGGCGGACGAGCTGTCGACGGTCGCGCCTCGGTCTCTCCCCGTCGTCTTCGTCTCGGCGGAAGAATTCTTAAATGGGCTTCGTGATACCGGCTTGGCCGAGCTTGTCCGCAAACTCCGGAACGCCGCTGTTCATGGGTTCTAACCGATGGCGGCATATGACCCGGCGGTCATCAAGGGCTACCTGGCTATCGTCGACAAACCGCCGACCAGCGCGGCGAAGGGCAAGGCTTTCGAGGATCTGGCCTGCTATCTATTTAGCGGCATTCCCGGCATCGCGATCACTGCGCAACGAGATGAACACGTTCGCGACGGAGGAGATCGACATCGCATGCAAAAACGAGAACGATCCCGCGGGGCTGGGAGCTCTGGTTGATTTCTTTCTCGTGGAATGCAAGGGATGGAGGGAGGCCGTTAATAGCGAACAGGTCTCCTGGTTCCTGACGAAAATTCGGCATCGTGGGGTGCGCTTCGGAATCCTGATCGCGGCGAATGGGATCACCGGTGAGCCGGAGCACCTGTCCCGTGCCAACTTCTTGGTGGGCGTCGAAATGGCCACCTTCGGCATTAGAATGGTCATCGTCACGCGAGAGGAAATCGAGAAACTCGCGTCCGGCGAGCAATTCGCCGAATTGATCATTCAAAAGGTTTGCACTCTCCACGCTTCCGGCGGTCGCTGCTATTGAGCGCAACGGCTCGAAGCGATTGCACGTGCGTCAACCACCCGTGGGTCCGTTGGAAGCACCAGGGCCATCCGGCATGCTCTCGAATCCCACGACGTGAAGAAGATCGACCTGGATCGTCACGCCGTAGACCGTACGGTCGGGTTTCTTGGTCACGCCAATCGTCGCGGACCGTCGGCCAACCATGATCAAGTCTGGGTGGCGGATGTCATAGGTTTCACCGGTCGTCAAAATCACGCGAAACGGCTCGAAAGGCTGCCGTCTTGCGATGGTTTGCAGTTCTTCACTTGTCATTGCATCCAATTCCTTAGACTTAGAAGTCAAACGTCCCGCGCGCCAGCTCCTCTTCCCACGCGTCCATAAGGGGCCAGTCGACTGCGCAGGTGCCGAAGTCGGACATGTGGGTATACGACTCGAGCCGCGCGATCGTCGCTTCGAGCAGCTTGTCGTTCTTGCGGAAGATGGGGCCGTGCGAGGGAAGCAGATACTCGACGTCCGAGCGGAGGATCCGCTTCAGGCTCGAGACAAAATCGACCAGGCTCGAGCCGTGGTGGGCGTCAATCACGCCGACGCAGCCGTCGCGGAAGATGTTGTCGCCCGAGAATAACAGGTTGCCCATCCGGAGCGCGAGCTGGCCGTCGGTGTGGCCGGGCGTGCTCCAGATCTCCAGGGTCTTATCGCCGATTTCCAGACGGTCTCCCTCGTTGATCACGCGGTCGACCTTGCAGCGCGGCATGGGGATATGGATATTCTGAGCGTCGATCCGCGCATACGTGAAAACCTCATCGCCCTCTTCGATTGCTCTGACGCTCTTGGGATGGGCCGCCACCTCGCATTTGAGCACGTCGCGAGCGCGGGTGAGGCCCTGGGTGTGATCAACGTCGGCGTGGGTCGCGACGATCATCTTGCATGCGGAAAAGCTGAAATTCATCTGCCGGATCAGCTCGAGCACGTCGCCCAGCTCGTCGAGGAAGCCGACGTCGATCAAGGCGTATTCCGTGCCGCCGTCGACGAGATAGATGTTCACCCCCATCCGGCGCTTCGCCTGATAGTTCATCTCGATCACGCCAGGAAACACGTACCGCCGTTCGATCATTCGAATTCAAGCTCCCGAGACAGGATCTGACTGATGCGAGGGGATTGCGGCCATTCTACGGAGCGCTGCGCTATTGCTCAACGGGGGCGAGGCGCGCAAGTCAAACGCCCACGAGCGGGTTGAACCGCCCCATGGCGTCGTTCCAGGCGGAGGTGTTGTGGGGCTCGTAGACCGTGATGGGAAACGATCGGGCCACCACGGATCGCAGGTCGGCCATCGTCTCAAGCTGGCCGCGGCCCATGGCTTGCATCAAGACGTTGCCGATCGCGGTGGCCTCGGCGGGGCCCGCGTGGACCGGGCGCCCGCAGGCATCGGCCGTGAACTGGCACAAGAGTGCATTCTTGCTGCCGCCGCCCACCACGTGAATTGTCTCGAGACTCGTGCCCAGGATCGATTCGAGACGATCCACTCCCCAGCGATACTTGAGCGCGAGGCTTTCGAAACAGCACCGAACGATTGCCCCTTCTTCCCGTGGCAACACCTGGCCCGTTCGCGCACAATAAGCCGCCAGTCGCGCGGGCATGTCCCCGTGCGCCAGGAACGATGCGTCGTCGGGATCGATGAGCGCCGCAAATGGCGGTGCTGCCTGCGCGGCCGCGGTCAGGTCGTCGTACGTTAGCTCCCGACCCGCCGCCGCCCAGTTCCGGCGGCATTCCTGCACCAGCCAGAGGCCCATGATGTTCTTGAGCAATCGCGTCGTCCCCGCGACTCCACCTTCGTTCGTGAAGTTATATTTCATTGTTTCCGCACTGATCACCGGACGGGGAACTTCCACGCCCAGCAGCGACCAGGTTCCCGAGCTCAAATAACACCAGTCCGGGCCAGGCGGCGAAGTCAGACCCGAATTCCTCCGCGAGCTGGAAAGCGCCGGCACGGCCGCCACGGCGCTGGCCGTGTCGTGGGTTGCCGGCACGATCACGTCGATCGCACTCGAGATTCCAAGCTCCTGGGCCACCGATGGTCGAAGCGATCCCAGCGTGGTTCCGGCCTCGACGAGCTCGGCCAGAATTGGCCGCGGCAGGCCGAGCGCCGCGCAAAGCTCGTCCGACCACTTGCCCGTGCGAGGATCGAGCAACTGCGTTGTCGAGGCGTTCGTCCGCTCGCAGACCCGCCGGCCGGTCAAGAGCCAGCCAAAAAGGTCCGGCATCAAGAGGAGCGTCTCCGCCACCTCCAGAAGGGGCGACCGCGATGTTGCCAGAGCGAGAAGCTGGTAGACGGTGTTGAACGGCAGAAACTGCAAGCCGGTGATCTCGTATAGCCGCTCGCGAGAAACACGCTTGAAAGCCGCCTCGAGCATCCCGTTCGTGCGCGCGTCCCGATAATGCACGGGGTTGCCCAGAAGCGTATCGCCCCGCCCGACCAGGCCGAAATCGACGCCCCACGTATCGACGCCGATGCCGTCGAGCCGCCCGGCCGCCGCGGCCGCTTTCCGGATCGCCGTCTTTGCCTCGTCAAAGAGCCGGGGCAAATCCCAGTGGAGGGTGTCGAACAGATTCACGGGGCCGTTCGGGAAACGGTGAATTTCCTCCATCTCGACGCGCTCGCCGTCGAATCGGCCCAGCAGCCCGCGTCCGCTCTCGGCCCCCAGGTCCAGCGCCAGGTAATTGCTCGTCGCCGACATCTCGCCAGCCTCTCGTGCTTTCGGACTGAAAAACTCTTGCACCCGCCGTCACCGCTCATCATACGAGACTTGTCGCTCATACCGCGAGCCGGCACTGGTGAGCCACTCGCAGGGTCGGTGCGACCCACCGCAAACGGCGTGAGGCCTGTGGGTTACATTCACGCTTCAATCATGCAATCGTTGGTGCGCGAGGTCTAACGACACGGGTCGGGGTTAGCCGATCGACAAGAGCTCACAGGGCGGCCATGCCCTTGGCGAATCGCGACGGCGTCGGGGAACCAGCGGCGCGGTCCGAGCATCCAAGGGAGTAGTGGGGGGCGTTCCGGTGGGCTCGGGCCACCGGGTTCAGCTTGAAGAGCAACGTTTGTACTGGGCCTCGCTCGCCGCGGCCCGAGAAGTCTTTACTCGGGCTCGCGGCGAGAGGCCGTACAGCAACTTGACAGACCCCGAATAGCGGGTTAATTTGAACTGTAGTCATTTTGATGGAAGTGTAACGATCATCTTGAGATGAGTTAATGCGGCGACCGACTGAACCGTGCGGCTCGGTCGCCTCTGGAATGAGCCTGACACCTCGCCAAGCGGCCCATCGGGCGTGCCGGCAGTGATTCTGCAACTCCTGGTTTTTAACACGAGGTTTCGCGAAATGCGCATCGTGCTCGTCGGCTGTGTGGGCCTGGCGCTTGTGGTTCTGCCACCACGATTCGGTGTGGCGCAGACTCCGGCCCAGAAGGAAGGAAAAGCGCCAGCCGCCGCTCCGAAAGAGAAAGACGACCAGGACGATGCGGAGCAGCCCAAGGCCAAGATTGGGGCAGAGAAAGGAAAGGCCGGGCACGACAACGACGCGCAGGACGATTCGGACGGCACATCGAAGGCGCTGCCCTATGACGTGTTCCACGATAAATCCGCGGAGGAGCTCCTCGACGTCAACGGCTTTACCCAGATCAAGAAGCCCAAGGTGACGCAGGGGGAGATCCAGGAGTTCAAGGGTATGGCGGGACCGGGCGGCCAGCCCGAGAGCAATCTGATGAACCGTGTCGTCGATGCGATGGTCGCCGAGCTGACCGACCATGCCAACATCCAGGCCCTGATCGATCCCTCGCCCAAGACGAATCCCCAGGCCGAGGTCAACAAAGCGATCAATGAGGCAACCACGACACTCCTTGAACCGATCTTCCTGGCTCGCACGAACAAGAACCAGGCGTTCTTGCTCTCGTATAATCGGATACTGCGATCGAAGCTGACGCCGTTGCTCAAGAACCATCTGATTCCCCGGGTGCAGGCGATGATCGTGCTCGGTCAGGCCGCAAGCGGTGACTTCTTTCCGATTTTCGTCGAGCAGATCAAGGACCCCAAACAAACCGTGTGGGTGAAGCTCTGGGCGTTCGAGGGCATCGTGAATTCACTTGAGGAAGGGGGGCGGCCTGGCGGCGACGTTCTGGCGAAGACCGCGAAGGATGTCGCCGATTTCCTCGTCAATCCGGACAACTCGGACGCGCCCTATCCCGTCCAGCTTCGCGCGCTGGAGGCCCTGAGCGCCTTGAAGCAAGGGTATGAACCGAGTCATCCCGACCGGGCCGCCATGGCCACCGCGGCCATGAAGTTTCTCGCCGACGGCGATGCCAAGCTCGAGCTTCGGTCCGAGGCCGCGCGGGCGCTGGGTCTCATGCCGATTCCGGCGACCGTGCGCAAATACAATTTCCCACTGGTCGCCCATTCGATCGGGGTCCTGGCCGCAGACCTGGGTGCCCAGATCAACGAGCTGACCCCCGAGCACGTGGTGAAATCGGCCACTCGCAAAACGGCGACCGCACCGGACGCCGCCAAGCCGAAGACAGCGGCCAAAGCGCCGCCGGCCGGCAAGGCCGCCGGCAAGCCTGCGGCCAAGCCTGCGGCCACGGGACTGAAGGCCAAGGCCGGGCTCGGCGCCCGCCGGCGCCCAAGGAGGCCGTGATGCGCCCGCCTACGACCAATCCCATCAAGGCGCGATACCTGACAGCCCTCTTGATCGGTCCCGTGTATCAGGCGTTTGAAGGCGCGCCGGGGCGCGCGGCGACGCAGGCGGCCTCGTGCGCAATGCCAACGCCGACGGCGCCGCCTACAGCCAGAAGGTGTTCGACCTGGTCAAGCCCGTTGCCAAGGCATCGATCGATCTCATCACCTCCGGCTCCCGGCAGATCAACGACAGGAAGAAAGACCTCGAATCCAAGGTCGATGCCCTGCGCGACTTCCTCGAGAAGAGTGCCCCTCCCGACCGCCATCTGGTACAGGGGGGAGATGATTTCCCCCTCGCACAAGCAAAGGGCCAATGAGCGAGGTCCGCCGTCGGGATCTCTGGCTTCGCGCCATCGTCGCCTGTTTTCTGGCGGTTTGTTCGGTGGGCTGCCACGATGCGCTGGGCCCGGAGAAAATGGTCACGACGACCGTCCTGGGAAGCGTCAAACTGGCGGGCAAGCCGCTCTCGCGGGGCTGGATCGAGTTCATCCCGGTTGACGGCACCGTGGGCAGAATGCGCTCGGCACGCATCCAGAAGGACGGGTCGTTTCATGCCACGAAGGTGCCGGTGGGCTTGAACTTGATCCGCTTCGTCAACGCCGACATCGAGAACGACGACCTCCGGCGCGGCATGGGCTCGTTCGCTTCGCCGATCCGGCGCACGCTCACCGAAAAGTTCGACGGCCGCCTTGACATCGACGTGTTCGAGGAATACCAGAAAGCGGCCGCGGCCAAGCTGCGCAGCCGGGGCGAACGCTCCGATCAGGGGCCCTCGCGATGAGTGGCGATGCGCACGGGGCTGCGGTGGCGCCCACAGTAGCCCTGGTGAGCGCTGGAACCGTATTCAAGCTGATCTACCGTGACGGCAGCGGCGCCTTGCATACCGATTGGTCGAGAGATCGCATCGACGAGGCCTTGGCCGACACCACCGGTCTGACCTGGGTCGATATCCTCGGGCCCGAGCAACAGGCCAGCCCGCTCCTCCAGGACTGGCTGTGCCGCCACTTTCATTTCCATCACCTGGCTGTCGAAGACGCGCTGGCCGAGTCGCACATCGCCAAGATCGATGATTGGGGAGAATACCTCTACATCGTCTTCCACGTCGCCGGCTTCGAGCCAGAATCGGACAAGCTGGATCTCCACGAGCTCGATGTCTTCCTCGGGCCCAACTATCTGATCACTTACCACACCACGCCGCTCGAGATCCTGGAGCAGGATCGCAAGAGCATCATGCGCGACCCGCGCGATCGCCTGCGCAATGGCGCCGACCATCTGCTCTATCGGTTCCTCGAGCTGGCGATCGATCAATCGCTCACCGCGATCGAGCACCTTGACGAAAAAGTCGATCAAGTCCAGAACGCGGTGATCGAGAACGCCAGCCCCAAGTCGCTTCGCGCGATCTTTCGCCTCAAGCGGGCGGCCCTCTTGCTGCACAAGGCGCTTTCTCCCCAGCGCGAGGTGCTCACCCGGCTCGCCCGCGACCCGTTCAAGCCCGTCCAGGCCAAACACCGCGTGTATTTTCGCGACCTCTACGACCACGTGGTGCGAATTCACGATATCTCCGAGAGCCTGCGCGATCTGATCGGCGGCGCAGTCGAAACGTATCTTTCGGTTGTCTCCAACCGCACCAACGAGATCATGAAGGCGCTGACGATCGTCACGGTGATGTTCCTGCCGATGACGTTTCTTGTCGGTTTCTTCGGCATGAACTTCTTCGGCGAGACGCTGGCTTTCACCAATCCGATGCCCAGAGCCTTGCTCTTCTGGGCCAGCACCGCGATCATGGCAATATCGCCCGTTTTTATCTGGATTTACGCGCGGCGCCGAAAGTGGTTCTAGCGGCCGCGCAGATCGGTCACGTTTCCTTGACGGCCAGAGCCTTCCGACATACCCGCTGGCGACTCAAGCCTTTCGATGCCGGTCGCATCGAGAGTTTGAGCAGAAGCGCCCGGGTTTCGCCGCTGGTTGCCCAGTTGCTGATCAATCGCGGCATTGACGATCCCGCGCGGGCCGTGGCGTTCCTCGAAGCCAAGATGGGGTCTCTGCACGACCCGGAGCTCTTGCCGGCGCGACAGGAGCGGCACAGCGGATCGTCCAGGCGATTCGTGATCGCCGCAAGATCGTGATCTACGGTGACTACGACGTCGACGGCGTCTGTGGCACCAGCGTGCTGTGGGCATGCCTCCGTTTAGCCGGTGCCACCGAGCTCGATTATTACATTCCGCACCGGGTGGAAGAAGGCTACGGGGTCAATGCCGAAGCGTTGCGCCGGCTTGCCGAGGAAGAGAAGGCGTCACTGATCGTGACGGTCGACTGCGGAATCTCCGCGGTCGAGGAGGCCGAGCTCGCGCCAGCTCGGCCTGGAGCTGATCATCACGGATCATCACACGCTGGGCCCGGAGCTTCCTGCCGCCGCCGAGATCGTTCACCCGCGTCTGCCGGGCAGCGCTTATCCCTCAGGCGATCTGTGCGGCGCGGGGGTGGCGTTCAAGCTCGCGTGGCAAGTCTGCAAGTCGTTCGGCGACGGCAAGCGTGCCTCGCCGCACCTGCGCAACTTCCTGGTCGGGTCGCTCGGTCTTGTCGCGCTGGCGACCATCGCCGACGTCGTTCCGCTTTCGGATGAGAATCGAATCATCGTGCGGCATGGCCTGGCAGCGATATCCGCCGACCCCAGCGCGGGCTTGCGCGCCTTGATGGAAATCAGCGGCTCACTGGGCAAAAAGCGGTTGACGGCGGGAATGGTCGGATTCGGGATGGCGCCCCGAATCAACGCGGCCGGTCGGCTCGAGCGAGCGATGATGGCCGTGAAGCTCCTGACGACCGATGACCTGGAGCAGGCGCGAACGATCGCCTCGGTGCTCGATTCGTGCAACACGCGCCGCCAGGAAGTGGAGCGTCAGATCCTGGACGAAGCCCGGCGACTTGATCGACGAGGAAGGGGGCCTGGGCGACAGGCGCTCGATCGTGCTGGCGCGTGAGGGCTGGCACGTGGGCGTGATCGGGATCGTCGCCGGCCGCCTGGCCGACATGTATCATCGCCCGGCAATCGTGATCTCGCTGGGCGCCGCCGCGTCACAAGGATCAGCCCGGTCGATTCCGGGCTTCGACGTGCATCAGGCAATCAAGGAAAGCTCCGAGCATTTGCTCACCTTCGGCGGCCATCCGGCGGCGGCGGGGCTGAAGCTCATGCCGGACCAGCTCGCGGGCTTCACCCGCCGATTCGAGGAAGCCTGCCGCGCCGGCCTGCGAGCGGAGCACCTCGAGCGGGAGCTCGCGATCGACGCCGAGGTGCCGCTGGGCGTCTTGACGCTGCGCATCGTTGAAGAGATCGAGAAGCTCGAGCCGCACGGCATCGCCAATCCCAGGCCCACGCTCATGGCCACCGGAGTGCAAATCTCTGCGCCGCCCAGGGAAGTCGGCGCCCAGAAACAACACTTGCAGCTCCGCTTGAAGCAAGGGTCGCACGAGCTCAAGGCCATCGGCTGGAACCTGGCGGTAAAAGCAAGCTCCCTTTCCGCGGGCACGCGCTGCGCAGCGGTCTTTCACCCGACCATCAACGAATGGAACAACCGCCGCGACGTCCAGCTCGAGATCAGGGACATTGTGCCCGAAGAGGAGGCAAGCGGTTCGCTGTCTGAGCCCAACGCGGCAGAGCCGTAGTGTTGTGCGCGGTTCTGCGTCCTGCGCACCGAGTCACCCTCACGCTCGCTTTGCACGCGCCCAACCCGCCGCCCCGATAAATCCTGCATCGCCGCCGAGCTGAGCGTATTCAATCTTCGTCTTCGCGGCCGGGACCGGGAAAGCCATCGCCCTGACTCCGCTGCGAATCTCTTCCAGGAACGACTCGCCCGCCGCGATCATGCCGCCGCCAAAGAGCACGATTTCCGGGTCGATGGTGTGCATCAGGCACACCGCTCCCACGGCCAGGTAATGCGCGGTCTCGCTCATCAATTGCCTGGCGATCGCGTCCCCCGCCGCCGCAGCAGAGGCGATCGCGCGGGCGCTGAGCTGATCGGGGTGGATGGATCGCAATGAGCTGGGCGTTTCCGTGGCTTCGAGCCGCTCGAGGGCGCGTTTGACCAGAGAGGTTGCTGAAGCATAGGCTTCGAGATGCCCGATCTGGCCGCAACTGCACCGGCGGCCGTTTTCGGCCTCGATGATGATGTGGCCGCACTCGCCGCCGTGGCTATGCCGCCCCTGGATGATCGTGCCGCCGATCACGATTCCACCGCCGACGCCCGTGCCCAGGGTGAACATAACCAGGCTGTGTGTGTTCCTGCCGGCACCCACCCAGGACTCGCCATAGGCAGCGGCATTACCGTCGTTTTGCAGCACGACCGGCTTGCCCAGCCGGTCGGCGAGCAACCGGCAGATCGGCAGGTTCTCCCAGCCAGGCAGGTTGGGAGGGTCGAGCAGCATGCCGGCGTCGAGGTCCATCGTGCCGGGTGACCCCAGCCCGACCGCGGCGATCTGGGCCCAGTCGAGCCCCGCGGTTTCGACGGCCTTGTTGCCGGCTGCCGCCAGGTTGTCGACGCCCACGACCGGCCCATGGTCGGCCTGGGTGGGCAGGCTGATCGAAGACAGCGGCCGGCCTGCGTCGTCGACCACACCGCTCTTGATGTTCGTTCCGCCCAGATCGATGCCGACGAAAAAGGGAGGAGAACGGTGGCCGGCATCCATCAAGTTGCACCTGGCGATGTGGATAAGACCTGGGTCGATCAAAACTTTGCGAATCAGAAACAATCTACGAGTTCGGCGCGAACGGTCAACGGCGCGGGGATTTGCGCGTGTTGACGGGCGCATCCGGGGTTCTGGGACAAGATGGGAGCCTTGAATCACGGAATTGCTGCGAGCGACGGCTTGATCTTCGCGAATTGCGAACTACAGTTGCAAACACGCCAAGGTTTATACCACGGCGACGATTACATCATTGTAGGGTGGGTGAAACCCACCGGCCTCACGCCGTTTACGGTGGGTTTCACCCACCCTACAAACGGCTGACCGCTGTCCGCTCGCAGTTTATACATCCGCCATGTGTTAAACCCATGCGGAACACGACCGAAGGACGGCTGAACGGGAGGTAGACGAATCGTGGCGAAGTGCTTGAAGAAGGTGGTCGTGAAGGGCGCGGATGACCTCTACATCCGGCTCGTCCGGGAGCTTCCGCTCCGCCCGATCGGGTCCGGAGCCGAGCTGGACCGAGCGATCGCGATGATCGACTCGTTGATTGGCCGAGCCGACCTTCAGCCCGATGAGGAGGACTATCTCGACGTCCTGAGCGAACTGGTTCACCGGCACGAGGCCGAGCACGATCCGATCACACCCGTTTCCGACGCGGAAATGATCCGGTTCTTGCTTGAATCGAATGAAATGACGCAAGCTGAGCTGGCCCAGCGGACCAAGATCGCCGAGTCAACAATCTCCGAAGTCCTCGCTTACAAACGCAAGCTGAGCCGCCGGCACATCGCGGCGGTTTCGCGCATCTTCCGTGTTAGTCCCGCGGTCTTCTTCTCCGAGGCGGTCGAACTTACTCCAGAACGAACGGCGAAAATCATTTGAAATGGTCGAAGAAGCCATCCCCCGAGATTCGGGCGATGCGGCGAGGGTTCGCCGAAGGGAACTGAACTCCATCGTTGGTGCTTCGTGCTTGATCTGCTAAGATTGTGGTAGGCTTTAGCGGATTCAGTGGCACAGAGGTCACTTGGGGGCACGGCGACGAATGGCAACCGTCGAGCAAGTCCGGCGCACGATGCACCGTCAGCCGTTTCGGCCATTCTTCATCAAGCTGGCCGACGGGACGGCATACCACGTGAGACATCCTGACTTCGTCGCCGTCACGCACCGCAGTGAGCTCGTCTTCGTGGGCGATGATGAAGGGTTCCACGAAATCGACATGAGGCTTGTTGCCGAGATTGAGACTCCCGCAACGGCCCCGGCGCAAACAGAGTCGCAGAGTGAGTGAGATGTAGATCGGTCTGGTCGCACGATGGATCAACGGGCTTGGAGCACGACTGCTATGCCGCACGCGTCGGTTCCAGATGAATTCGCCCTTCGAGACGAGCACCCGTCCATCCTCTCTCGCCGCGCCTGCATTGCCCGCGCGATCGCCGGAATCGTCGGAGCTCCCTTGCTTGGCGGTTTCGCATTTTCGAGCGAAAGCTCCGTCGTGGCGAACGACGCCGCTGAGATCGCCGAGGTAACGGCCCTGGGCAAGAAGGCCGGCCTGGCACCGTTTGCGGAGGTCAGGAGAGACCACTTTCTGGGGCTGGGAGATGCCGAGCCGCAGTATCGCGAAAACGCACTGGCCTATTGCGAAGCGCTCGTTCCCGAGTTCCTCAACCACTTCCGCGAACGCGGTTTCAAGCTCGCCCTTCCACCCAACCGGATGACCGTCATCACGCTCAAGGACGAAGCGTCTTACTGCGCGTTGCTCAATGCGAAGAAAGGCACATCCGTCGGCGGCCATTACGATCTCGATACCAACCGCCTGGTCGTCTTCGACTTCCGGGAGACCAACGAGGAGATTCCGGCCAATCCCGAGCAAGTCAACCTCTTTACCCTCACACACGAAACGCTCCACCTGCTTTCGTTCAACACCGGGCTCCTCTCCCGGCAACTGGACGTGCCCGCCTGCATCAGTGAAGGTCTGGCGACGTACGGCGAATTCTGGCGCCGAAGAGTCAAGGGGAAGAGCGGGACGAGGATCGGCACGACGAACGGGAAAAGGCTCGCGATATTTGATGCGCGTGCCGGCGATGGCAGGTGGATTCCGATCCCTGATCTCTTCGCCAAGGACGAGTTCTTCGAGGATGACGACACAGTCCATCTCGCTTACGGCGGAGCTTGGGCGCTGGTGCACTACTTGCTCAAGCCCAATGCGAAGCCGCTTGCGAGATTTCACGCGTATCTCGCCAAGCTTCCCGCGCTGCAAGACGCGGACAAGCGGATCAAGATCGCCGAGGCCGAGCTCGGCCCGCTCAAAGCGCTCGACAAAGCGGTCAAGATCCACGTCAAGGAGCAGCGCCGCAAGGCAAATTGAGTCTCGATCATGGCGCAGACCGAAGTTTGCCGGAAATGCGGCACGCAGCGCCCCGCGGTTTCCCCGGGGAACCTGTGTCCGGGGTGCTTGATGCGGCTCGGGCTCGCGGCCGATGACCCGGATGAAGACGCTGCGGCGCTCGATGGGAACGCGCCGGGTGACCGGACTGCAGGCGCGAATGGTGCCAGCGAGCCGGGTCGTCCCCTTGAGACGGTGATCGAGCTGGTTGACCTGGCTCCGCTCGAGAACGGTGCGACCGAGCGGCCGGCCCCGCTTGAGCGGCTCGAGCTGCTGGGCGAGATCGCCCGCGGTGGCGTCGGTGTCGTGTTGCTGGGACGTGACCACACCCTGGCGCGCGACCTCGCGGTGAAAATCTTGCAGGAAAAGCACCGGGATCGCCCGGCGATGGTCCGCCGCTTTTTCGCGGAAGCCAGAATCGCCGGACAGCTCCAGCATCCGGGAATTGTGCCCGTTCACGAGCTGGGAACCCTGCCGGACGAGCGTCCCTATTTCACGATGAAGCTGGTCAAGGGGAAGACGCTTGCCGAGGTGCTTGCGGAAAGCCAGGGGTCTCCGGCTGACCGCCGCAGTCTGCTGCCGGTCTTCCTCCAGGTCGTTCAGACAATCGCTTATGCCCACAATCACGGTGTGATTCACCTCGACCTGAAGCCTGCCAATATCATGCTCGGCAAGTACGGCGAGGTTCGGGTGATGGACTGGGGGCTGGCCAGGACACTTACGCGCGGCAGCGAGGCGCCGCCGCCGCAGGAGTGCGTCAATGCCGGTGCGATCGTCGACGACAGGGAAGCTGGTGCATCGCCCTTGGGCCGTTTCATGGGCACTCCGGGCTACATGGCACCCGAGCAGTTTAGCTCCGGCGAAGCCGATCTGGACGAGTGCACCGACGTCTTCGCGCTGGGAGCCATCCTTTTCGAGATCCTCACCGGCCGGCCGATCTTTGGTGGCGCAAGCGCCAGGAACTGCGGAGCAACGCGGTCAGGAGCGACCTTCCGCTGGCGCTCGAAGCCCTGGATCGATGCGGGGCAGACGACGGCTTGATCGCCCTGGCCCGCCGTTGCCTGGCCCTCGACAAGGATTCGCGTCCTCGCCACGCCGGAGCGGTCGGCGAGCTACTCTCGGCGCACCTGGAAGGCGTGGAAGACCGGCTGCGCCAGGCACAGTTGGCTCAAGCCCAGGCGCAGGCCCGCGCATCGGAGGAGCGCAAGCGCAGACGACTGACGGCGCTGCTGGCGGGGCTGGTTCTGGCGCTTGCGGCACTCGGGATCACCAGCTACGCGAGCTGGCTCAAGCGGCAACAGGCGCGCGAGGCCGTGGCTCTGGGTGTGTTGCGTGACGTGTTTCGCTTCCGCGACGCGGCAGCCACCGATCCCGCCGGCGAACCTGCGCGCTGGTCCGAAGCCGAAGAATCCCTGCGCCGCGCCGAAACACACTGGAGCAATTCGGCGAGAACCTGCACCAGGCGGCTATCGCGGCCTTGACTCTCGAAATCGAGCAAGGGCGAAAGGATTCGCTTCTCGCGCAAAAGCTCTTGAGCGAGCTCGATCTGGCCCGTGCTCGTGCCGACGAAGGGAACGTTGATGATGCCGAGTCTCGCTTCGAAATCGCCTTCCGCGCAGCCGGCATGGACTTGAAAAAGAACGATGCCGCCGCGATGGGACGGGCCGTGCTCAGGCGGCCCCGGGATGTGGCGCAAGCGATCGTGGCGGCGCTCGACCGCTGGGCAATCGTTCGCCGCGATCGCGAAGCGCTGAAGGTTGGGGCGGAACCCTGCGCATGCCCCTGGATGCGGCCCGGGCTGCCGACCCCGACCCTTGGCGGAACGCCATGCGCGATGCTCTCGCCGCCGGCGACAGCAACGCCCTGACCCGCATGGCAAGTGCACCCGGCATCGAGAATCGCCCCGTGGCAAGTCTCCGGCTGATGGGCCGGCTCTTGATCTGGGACAGCCAGACCGAGCGCGCTCAGGCGTTCTTGACGCGCGCATGGCGTGTTTATCCCAACGATTTCTGGATCACGCTGGACCTCGCGCTGGCGAAGACATTCCCGCCGCAAAGGTTCGACCAGGTTCTCCCGTATATCACGGCCGCCGTGGCGCTTCGGCCCGATTCGGCGATGGCCCACATGCGGCTTGCCGTCTGCCAGCGTGAGCGCGGAGACGACGACGCAGCCGAGCATGAGTTCCGCGCGGCCCTGCGCATCTGGCCCGACTACGCATTCGCTCACTTGAATCTCGCGCAGATTCTGGCCTCGAAACAGCGCTTCAGCGAAGCCGCCGTCGAGTATCGCTCATCCATCCGGCTGAATCTGGGCGTGGCCCAGGCAATCCGCCTTCGTCTGGCCGAGACGCTGATCAATCTCGGCGAGCCTAACGACAAAACACCCGAGCCGGCAGGCCCCGCCCTTGCGTTCGAGCACTGGCACTCACTTGGCGTCATCCGGCTGAGGCGAGGCGACAGCACGGGGGCGAACGAGGCCCTACGGCGGGCCGCACAGCTCACGCGGCCCGATACGCTGGAATTCAGGGAGATCTCCGATGCACTCCTTCAGGTCACCGAGCTTGAGCGGCTGATCGATATTCTCGCCGAAAAAGTCGTTGTCGAGGATGCCGTCCAGGAATTCTACTTCACCCAGCTCTGCGAGAATTACCGATGGTTCGCCGGCGCCGCCAGGATCTACGCCCGCGCCCTCGCCGGCCATGCCGGCCGTTTGCCGGAAGCAAGTCCTTCGCATTACTTCCGCGCGGCCCGCTTCGCCGTCATTGCCGGCACATCGAGCACCGACGACAAGCCGCCTCTGGGGCCCGCAGACCAAGCCCAGCTCCGCGCTCAGGCCCTGCTCTGGATGCGCTTCGAGCTCGCCGACTGGAAGCGGAAGATCACGCCCACCGCGCCCGAGGCACGCCTGCGCGCCGGCGACGTCTTTCGGTTATGGCTGCAAGACGCCGAATTCGCTCGCGTGCGCTCTCGCGAGGCGCTCGCGAAGCTGCCCGAGCCGGAACGCGATGCCTGGCAGGCATTCTGGCGGGAAGTCGATGCGTGCCTTGCGGGGGGTTCTTAAGCGGCCCGAACGGCCATGCGTTTGCGGGCCAGATGACAGCCGATCACGCCCAACGCACCGAGCGCGGCGAGGATGAGCGACGAGGGCTCGGGAACTGCCGTCGCGATTACCCAGGGTTCGGTACCGCCCATTGAGGGATTTTCGGTTTGCCAGACTGGGCCGTCAGCCAATCCGTCATAAATGCCGGCTGCGCCGGACCGTTCGAAGCTTGGTCGTAGATTAATTCGGCCACGAAGAGGTTGCCGGGCGCGAGTGCAAATTCAGAACGTTCAAGGATGGAATAACCGTGGGAGCAGCGAGCGTGATGTTTGACAGAGACGCGACGATTTCCCCGGTAATGCCAATATTCGCGCTGGGGTCGGTCGACGAAGCGGTGATGGGCGACCCTCCGGAAGGCGTTATGGTAAACGTCCATGACGTAATGTCCGCCTTCGCAAGGTCGCCGATCGTTCCGTCGGTTGTGATGCTGCCGGACAGAGTCGCCCCGTTCTGGTCGGCTTGATAATTCACGATGTTGTAGGTGATGGGCCCGGCTTCGGCGGTGTGTGAAACAACGAGAAGCAGCGAGACGGTTCCGATGGTGCACACGAATCGTTTCATTGGAGTTCCTTTGCTCGGTCGGTGTTCAGAGTGTCATCACCTCAGCCTCGCCGACATCAGCCGAGGCAGCGCGAACGGGCATGCGCTTCCGGGGCAGACGGCAGCCGATGACTCCTAGGGCACCGAGCGCGGCGAGTATGAGGGACGAGGGCTCGGGAACGGCCGTCGCGATCACCCAGGGGTCGGTGCCGCCCATGGAGGGGCTGCCGGTGAGCCAGATATTCTGAGTGTTCGCTATTCCCTGAAAAGTACCGGATGCAAAATCCTCCGCGTTCAGGTTTCGATGGTAGGACAGTTTGTATCCACCGCTTGTACCGTTTCCCTGGACGACGAGTTGAAGAATGTTGTCGCTTGACAACATGGTGGGTCCAGCCAGAGTGATGCTCGATTGGGACGCTACGACATCCCCGGTGATGCCTACGTTTGACTTGGCGTCGGAAGAAGAAGCGGTTTCTGCCATCCCCCCGGAAGGCGTTATCGTGAAGGTCCAAGACGTGATGTCGGCCTTGGCAAGATCGCCGAACGTTCCGTCGGTTGTGATGCTGCCGGACAGAGTCGCACCGTTCTCATCTGCTGGATAATTCACAATTGTGTACGTGATCGGGCCTGCTTCGGCGAGGCGAGGAACCGCCAGCAGCAGAGCGATGGTGCCCATCACGCGTAGGAATCGTGTCATTGGTGCCTCTTGTGCCTGTTGGTGTTTCCGCGTCTCACAGCAGACGAGAACGTCTTCAATCGTCAATCGTGCCGCACGCGACCCGTCGCCCCGTCGCGATCGCGCGCGACCGTTCCGTTCGAAGGCCGAGTACTATCGCACGCGGACGGCGTGTGTCGCAAGAATCTGATGATTTATTCCCACACATATCACTTGTCGCGATTCATCCGGGGAAAAAATCCTTATAGATCGGCAAGGGATGGTTCGCGCCCATTTGTGTTGAGTGCGATCGTTTGCGAAAAATGCGATCATCGGCCCGCTGAGTCCGCCGGGAATCACCGGCCGAAAAGGCTGGCCACGCGGACGGTTCTGCGTCCGGCAGAGAACCTGGAGACGAAACCATGACTCGGTTTGTATTGGCGCTGGGGCTGTTGGGACTCGTGTGCGGGTAAGCTCGCGGCGGGTTGGTCAGCTATCAAATGTCGGTCACCGCCGATGGAGCCCTGGGCTCAACCCAGTTCACGGGCGCGGTCGTCACGTTCACCGGAGTCGGCGACACCGCCGACATCCAGACCATCGGCGGCGGCGTGCGTCTGCTGCTTGAGTCTCCCAGCGTCGACGTTGCCGGAGTCGGATCCGGGGTCTTCACGGACCCATTCGACATCGAGATTGGCAAAACCGCCGGTGATGCTATCCTCCAAGACGAGACGCACGGCGTGGGTCATATGTTCTCGCTCATCGCGTCTGGACTGATCGGATACGACCTCTCGACCCCGATCGGTCCGCTGACGGGAACGCCCGGGGCGTTCATCACGGGTATCATGTACGCCACGACGGGAGGTGATTTCTCTTTTAATGGTGACGAGATGGTTACCGGCACGGTGACGTTCCAGGCCGCCGCCGTGCCCGAACCCTCAACATTCCTCTTGGGCGCGATGGCCGCCGGGATTGGCGTCGTGACCGCACGCCTCCGACGACGACGGGGTCGCCGACGGATGAATTAACAACCCACGTTCGGTCGCGGGCACGCCGCAGAGCGGCACAAGGGACGTTCCCACGCAGAGCGTGGGATCGAGGTGTCCCCGCGGTGCGCCGCGTGCAGTCTCGAAAAGAGGGAAGTTAATCCGGGCCTTTCCAAGATCTCAACCCAAAACCGGGTTGAGCCCCATGTTCTTGCGCATCTCGGCCCGCTGCTTCTCGTAGTGCATGAGCAGCTTGCGGTCGCGGAAGTGCTGTCGCTCCTTCTTCCGCTGCGCGGCCACGAACATGCGGCGCATCGCCACGCTCGTCAGCTCGCCGCGGCCGTTCAGCCGCTTCCGGATGCGGGCCGCGCGTTTTTCACCGAAGGCTTCGACGATCTCGTCGTCGACCGAGATGAAGAACTGAGCCAGGCCCGGGTCGCCTTGACGTGCGCAGCGGCCGGCGAGCTGGCGGTCGATTCGCCGGGCTTCGTGCCGCTCGGTGCCGATGACGTGCAGCCCGCCCAGCTCGGCGACGTCTTCGCCCAGCTTGATGTCGGTTCCGCGACCGGCCATGTTGGTGGCGACCGTCACGCGGCCTTTTTGACCGGCCTGGGCAACGATCTGGGCCTCGATCTCGTGGTTCTTGGCGTTCAAGATCTGGTGCTCGATCCCCTGCGCCTCGAGGAAGGCACTCAGCCGCTCCGATTTCTCGATCGACCGCGTGCCCACCAGCACCGGCACGCCCTGCTTGTTCCATGCGACGATCTGATTGGCCACCGCCTGAAAGCCTTCGTCGATCGTCGAAAACACCCGATCCGGCAGCCAGACGTGCGCACAAGGGCGATTGGTGGGCACCTTGAAGACGCCCACCTTGTAAATGCGGCGCAGCTCGGCGGCATCGGATGATGCCGTGCCGGTCATGCCCGCCAGCTTGTTATACCGTTTGAAGAAGTCTTGAACCGTCACGCGTGCGGCGGTGATCGTCTCGAGCGTGATCTCGAGTCGCTCCTTGGCCTGGATCGACTGGTGCAGCCCGTCTTGCCACTGGCGGCCGGGCATCATACGGCCCGTGAATTCGTCGACGATCACGATCTCGCCGTCGACGGCCACATAGTCACGGTCCTTGAGATAGGCGATCTGGGCCCGCAGCGCGCGCTCGACGTATTCATAGAGGCCGTCGACGGTGAGCGAGACGAACGCGGGGTTGGCCGCGACCGCCTGGACCTTGCGGCGGCCCGCAGCCGACAGCTCGGCCTTGCGCTCGAGCGGGTCATACTTGTAATCCTTGACGCGAACCAGGGTCGCCGCAAGCTGGTCGGCTCCGTAATAAGCCGCGGCCTCCTCCTGGGTGGGCTGATTATTGGCCCCGATGATCAAGGGCGTTCGGGCCTCGTCGATCAGGATGCTGTCGGCCTCGTCGACGATCGCAAAGTTGTGAGTGCGCTGCACGGGCATTTGCGACTCGCCTGCGCCGCCCTGGCCCAGATAAACCTGCTCGAATGTCTTGCGATGTGCGTCGCCGCCAAGCTGCAGACGCTTCAGCTCGTCGCGCAAGAAATCGAATCCCAGCTCCTTGGCCGTGCCGTAGGTGATATCGCAGGCATAGGCTGCCCGGCGGACCGGATCGGTCTGGCCGGTCTGAATGCAGCCGACGGTCAAACCCAGCGTGCGGAAGATCGGGCCCATCCATTCGGCGTCGCGTCGGGCCAGGTAGTCGTTGACCGTCACGATGTGCACGCCCTTGCCGCCCAGCGCGTTCAAGAACGCCGGCATGGTCGAGACCAGCGTCTTGCCTTCACCGGTCTCGAGCTCGGCGATGCAGCGGAAGTGAATCGCGATGCCCCCCAGCACCTGCACGTCAAACTGCCGCTGGCCGATCGATCGTTTGGCCGACTCGCGAACCAGCGCAAACGCTTCCGGCAGCAAGCTGTTGAGCGAGTCACCCTGCCTGGCCCGGAGCATCAGGTCATGGGCTTTGGAAGCGAGCTGCTCGGGCGTACAAACCTCGAGCAACTGCTCCAGTGCGTTGACGCGATCCACGTATCCGGCATAACGGCCCAGCCGGCCCGCATGGGTGGGTCCGGCCAATTGCTGAACACGATTCAACCAGGATGGGCCCAGACGGTTGGCCATGGTGCATCAGGCTCCTCTGTGGTTCTCGATTCGACCTCCAGCTTAACAGGACACCAAACTCGCGCCTTGTCCCGAGAGATTCGCTGGTCGGTTGGGCTACGGTGCCGCTTTTCGTTCGGGGTGCCGGGGATGATGCGGGCAACGGTGCGCCAGCCCCTTGGCCGTGAAGTCCCAGTAATCCTCTTCGGGGAGCGTGTGGTCAGCCGTTGATTGCGCCCACCTGAGCAGAATCTGCCACTTGTCGTGGGCGCCGGGCTCTCGGGGGCCCTCGGAGCCGGGTGCGCTTCCCCAGCAGAAGACCGTTCCCTCGGAATTCACGGCGAACAGGCCGCGGGCGGCGAAAACCGTGACGATGATCTGGACGATGCGGAGTCGCTTTGGAACCGGCAGCGCGATCAATCCGGCCTGGCTCCCTGAGAAAGCTAGCCAGTCGGGCCGCCGCGACGATGCTCTCGTCTACCGGATCAACGTCCGGGCCGCCGGATTTCGACTTCCACACCACACCGGCTCGTGAATCAGCGGGCGGTGTCAGCTTCTGACCAAAAACTTGAAGCAGGGGGCCGAGCAAGTCGACGTCAACATCGTCGGACGGCAACAACCTGCCCTGGCCATCGACGAGCTGCTGCCGGCGCTCGAGCTCGACCCACGCCACCGGCTCGCGAAACTTCAAGTCGACCGCGATCCGGCCGGGTGCAAAACTTACCCTGTTGACCTCTTCAACCCACGGATCGAGCTTGAATGCCGTCGCGATGCGGTCGGGACGCACCTCCAGCAGAGAAAGCTGTTCCGGGTTCCCCGAACTCGCGCCGTACCTGCGCAAGGAACTCTCGTTTTCCGCCGCGATACCAGGCGGGCAGCTCGCGAACCAACTCAATGTCACTGAACGCAAGTCTGTACTGCGATTGGCGATGAAGCCACGAAACCGCTCCGGTCGTGGCGCGAGATAGCGCATAGACGAGCATGACCGCAACGACGAGCAATACGAGCGCTGTGCCCGTCAGCCGAATCGGGTCAACTCGAGCCCGGCCGCGGAACGGGTCAAACGCACGCAGCCGCGCATGGCTTGCGGCATTCTCGACAGCGGGGCCCGGCCGGCGATCGCCCGCGCCGATTCGAGGAGGTTCGCGGTGTTCCATCACCTGAATGCCTCCGTCGTCTCGGTCAATTTGCATCAGGCCGCCAGCATTGGAATTCCGGGGGGAGAGTCCGAGGATAACCTATTTTACCAAACTTGGATCTGGAGGTCCAATTCGTAGCCGAACTGTTGCCAGACGCGCTGGCGTACGCGATCGATGAGCTCGAGGACATCGGCGGTCTTGGCCCCCGGGTGAGCGACGATGAAATTGGCGTGGCGGTCGGAGACTTCGGCCTCGCCGAAGCGGGTGCCCTTGAGCCCTGCTTGATCGATGAGCGTGCCGGCGGATACCTCGGGCGCGGGGTTCTTGAAGATGCAGCCGGAGAACTGATAACCGTACGGTTGATTCTCTTTCTTGATGATCCAGATGCGGCGCATGCGGCGGACGAGCGTCTCGGGATCTTCGGGTGCCAGCTCGAATTCGGCAGAGAGAATGACGGGCTCGTCTAGGTTGGAGTCGCGGTCGGCAAAGCTGAGGTCATCGCGCTCGCGCACCTGGACCTCGTCAGCCAGGTCAAGGACTTTTGCCCTGCGCACGAACTGGCCGATTGCGCCCTGGCGGCCGCCGGCGTTGCCGCGCAGGGCACCACCGACGGTACCGGGGATTCCAGTCAAAATCTCGAGGCCCGCCAGGCCGGCCCGCGCGGCTTGAGAGATCAGTGCGGTCAGAGGCACGGCCGACCCCGCTTCGACCACGTTTTCACGCACGACCACGTCCGAGAAAGACGGACTTTCGAGATGGATGACCAGGGCATCGACGCCCTCATCGGGCACCAGCACGTTGGAGCCGCTTCCCAGGATCCTGGCCGGGATTTCCGCGGCCCGGCAGCGTTTCAAGAGCGCAGCAAGTTCCTCGATCCGGTGCGGCCGCGCGAAGTACCTGGCCGGCCCTCCCAGCCGAAACCACGCCAGGGGAGCTAGCGGCTCGTTCTTGCGAACGATGTCTCCGAAGTCGTCAAAAGGATCCATCGGCTCTGAGACCTAAATCCGTAAAAGCACAAGATCGTAGCCTTACTTGGCATTGAGCTCGCTGAACGTGCGCGTTCCGTCGAGCAGCCAGTTGCCGAACCCGTCCTTCACGAAGTACAGGTGGTACTCGACGGTCGAACTGGGTTTTGACAGGCCGGGGTTGGGGTGAATTGCATCGATGCCGGCCGAACCGAGCCGGGTCCCCTCGGCGGAGAATTGAGCGACGACGACGGCCGGACCATTCGACCCGTCGGACAGCACGTTGAGGTTCAGTCCGGCATCGATCCCTCCCAGTGCCATTTTCAGGTCGTTATACTGCCTGCTCGCTTCACCGTGCCAGCGGATCACGTCGAGCGCGGTGTCCGGAACGGCGATCTCCATCGCCTTCTGGATCCCATCGGCGGTCGTGACGGAGCGGGCAGCCAACTCGGCTCGCGTCTGCAGAGACTGTCTGGCGAAGAGCCAGATGCCGAGGGCGGCGACCAGGATGACACCTGCCGCGATGCCCAGCGTAGCCCCGGAGATCCTGGGCAGCTTGATCTTGGAGAGACCCGCGGCGAGCCCGTCGAGCGACCCGCCGAATTCGATTCCACCGCCGGATTCGGAGCGAACTTTTTCCTTGGGCACGTCCTTGGGGGCTGGCGGCTCGCCGAGCACGGTGGCTCCGCCGGGGCTCAGGTGAAACACGGCCAGGCACTTCTTGCAAACGAGCCGAGTGTCCTTCTTCTCGCGGGGAACGCGCCCGCCGGCACCGCAGCGCGGACATTTGATCTCGATTGCCATGAAGCGGTTCCTCCGCGCGAACCTGGACGCACGATCATTCCTCGATCCGGGCCCGACCTCGGAGATACAAAGGTCGGGCGGGCAAGCCCGTTCCGGGCGTCGCCTTTGCGGTTCTCTTGACCCGCTCAAGGATGAGGGCGAATCTTACCCACGTTCAAACTAACCCTCCGCCGCATGATTAGCAACGTCAATGGCCGAGCGTTTGTGACGAGGCTGTCTCGCCAAAAAACAAAGACCTCCCGGAGGAAGAGACTCCTCGGGGAGGCCATGGGTTTTTAGCGGGTCGGCCGATCGATCAGATGCTGAGTACGAACGCCTGATGTGGCGATGCGACGAGTTCAGGAATCGCATGGAGAAAAGCCCGGCAGCCGAGGGTTGCTCGGACTTCAGGCCACCTTGGAGTGCTTCAAGAACCGGCGGAAGGCCAGGAACCCGGTCATGCCGATGCCGAGGAGGGCCAATGAGGCCGGTTCGGGCACGGCGGAGGGGGTGACGTTGACGAGGAAGGTCTGGTGCGTGACGGGCCCATTAGCGGTGCCCGACATGTTCAAGAAGCTCCCTCCGACCATGTTGACCGGCTCGCTGGTCGTAAACGTGAACTGGATGTCCTTTGTGGTAGCGGCCGAGGCGTTGAAATCGATCGTGACCTGTCCCAACGTCGCGTTGTAGCCGCTGACGTAAGCGCCGATACCACCGTCTTTGCCGGGGGTCAGCACCGGCGCCGACATATCAGGCATCGGAGCCGGCGTGTACTGGATGGTGAGATCGGTGATTGTCGGGCTATTCGGCCCCGAAATCGTAAACGTGATGTCTGTGGTGACGAGCGTCGGCCCGGCCTGGCCCGGCGTAGCGAACGCCAAGCTGGCCAAGAGTCCCGCAGCCATGCACAAAAAGAGAGATCGTTTTTTCATAGTTGCTCCTGTGAACTAAAGTTGGGGGTAAGCACCGAAATGATGCCGCCCTGAACATGGCGAATCGGCATCCGCATCAAGACGCCGAAACGAGAACTCCCGCCTCGCGTGCCGGCGGGGGAAAGACCGTGCAGACGAGCGATCTCCAAAGCGATCGCGCATACTGAAAGCCGGACTAATCAAGTGAACGAATCTTGAGATATCAGAGGCAAGACACCGCTATCGTGGCTGAACGATCCGCGCGTCGCGCAAGAGGCCGTGCGCAATGTTCCGTCACGCTGAGAGGATCAACTGCGTCCAGGCACGTACCACTCACGGAGCCGTACGGCTGAGCGATGTAGCAATTGCAAGAGATGTTCTTCTTACAACTTATTTCTTCGCTTTTTGACTTTTAGCGATTCTTCGGAGTGCTTGAAGGAGCGTCGCAAAGCGGTCAGAATCTTTCGTTTACGTTTGCTGACGGCCTGCTGGGAAATTCCCAGCCCGTCGGCGATTTCGGTCTCGGTGCGGCCTTCCCAGAAGAGATGTTCGAGGAGGTGCCGGTCGGCTTCCGGCAGCGAGGTCAGCGATTGTTTGAGCTGTTCCTCTTCCTGTTCTACCGTGAACCGTTCTTCCCCGCCTGTGACGCCGGGCTCTTCCATGGCCGCCACGCCGTAGCGCAGCGCGTAGGTCCATTCCTGGCGATAACGTGCCAGTGCGGCTCGCCAGAATCTGGTGATAGACGAATGTGCTCAAGGTGGGGCCGCGGTGCGGGTCGAAGATGCGGATCGCATGACATGCCGCCGCGATGCTCTCCGCGTCGATCTCCTCGAACCAGTCAGAAAGCGACCACCGTGGTGGAACCCGCCACGCGTGGGTACGCGAAGTACAGGCGGACCATACCCGCGGCCAGTCCTTCATGCGATGCTGGAGCCAGCCGTTCATGGAATCGGACAGCGCACCGGAAGCTCGGCGGGCGCTAGGCACTGCAGTCCCGTCGGCGACTCCCAGACTTGCGGTAGCCTTCATGAAACCGATCGCGCTCCCACAACCACGCTGCAAATCAAAATGCTACGACCGAGGAGAGGAGATCCGCCTTCGACGGTGGCAGAGGCACGTCGGCGCCACCGGCGGGCAATAGCGCCAGGCATCCTTGCGCAGACTTGTTGACTCGGATCATCAACCTGGCATGTTCCCAATTGTCAGAAAGCCTGATTTGACAACCGCCCTTTTTTGGCCTTTTGCGATAAATCAACAGAGCCAACGGCGCAATATCTGAAGGACGTGGCCTTTGCGCTCCTCGAGGGCTTGTTCAGAATTCCCGAAACTCGAAGAAGATGCACCTCGCTGCGCGCTGCCGCTCGAGAGCGAGCGCGCAGCCGCACTCGCCACGCAGCACACAAGCGCGATAACTCGCCCACGCTCATAATGCGCAAACATGTCTACGCACGCCACCGCGATCGGCGCCGGCGATTACAGCTCGCGTCGAGAAGACGTATGAGTGTCGACTCTGATAGTCAGATGCAAATGTTTTTGTTATGTTTGCTTGAATATCATCATGCACTGACTCCGCGTCCAAACCACACGATGCAGACACAGAGCGCGGGCGAGGCGAAGGCTTAATTTGTGCACACTCGAACCCGGCCACCCGAGCGGCTTGTGAGCATGCACCGAACGTGTGCCTTCAATTGCCTAAAACTTCATGTCAGCGAACTCGTCCAAATTAACCCAACGGTCTCATATTACCCAGTCATTCCGTCTTCCGCAATCGGGTACGTTGCTTTCTTTTGAGGAAGATCGGCCAGATATAGGAGTTAAGCGGGCTATGTCGTTTATACCTCGCCGGGCGACGATTGGATCATTGTCGCGCGGGCATAGCCCAGCGGCCTCGCGCCGTTGGCGGTGGGTTTCACCAACCGTAGAGCTGCCTCACGTGTGCCTGTTTCCGGTGCATATCGTGGTTCGCCGGCCTCAGGGCGAACCCCAGCAGCCTTCGATCACCCGATGCTCTCGGGCAGACTGCTCGGCCGCGTCGAGAACGCGCACGACCTCCCGGGCTTCTTCGGCGCTGACAGCGAGCGGGGCGCGGCCTTCGATGACCTCGGCGATATTGCGATAGTATGAGTCCCAATGGCCGTGGACGGTTGGTACCGTCCAGTGGGAAGGGGATCCGTCCGCAACAGGCCCGTGCATCACCCCCTGGTGTTCCGGCGGCTCGCATGCCGTATCGATATCGCCGCTGCGCAGAGCTGCCTCCTGGGGGTCGATGCCATATTTGATGAAGCCGCAACGACTTCCGATGATCCACCATCGAGGACGGTCGAGGTGGCAGATGCGGCTGGACTCGACCTGAAAGAGGACGTCGTCGAATTCGAGGACGATCCGCCCGTGGCCCCAGGAATCGACGCCTTCCCACGGACCGGGCGTCAGCCAGCCGGTGATGCGACGGCACGGGCCCAGACCGAGCTGGAGGGCCTGGTCGACGAGATGGGCGCCCCAGTCGTGCAAGATCGTACCGGCCGAGGCGACGCTGCCCCGCCACGCCCGCGGTGGCGCATGGCGGCAGACGGAGCTTTCGATGATCAAGGGGCGGCCCAGCTCCCCCTTGATGAAGAGGTTGCGCACGGTCTGGAAATCCCAGTCCCAGCGTCGGTTATGGAACACGGAAAGCAGACATCCCGAACGATCCCGCGCGGCGATCATCGCATCGGCGCCGGCGGTCGAGAGCGCCATGACTTTGTCGACCACGCAGTGACGCGAGGCGGCGAGTGTCCGCTCGCAGAGCTCGGCGTGAGAATCATGCGGCGTGGCGATGACCACGAGCTGCACAAGAGGATCAGCCAGGGCTTCGTCCAGGTGGGCGTAGCCCTGCACGTCGTCACCCAACTGCGCCACCGCAAGGGCGCGGACCTGGGGATCGCGGGCGACGATGCCATGCAGCCTCAAGCTGCTCTGGCGGCGAATGAGCGGGCAATGAAACGCCCGCCCAGCGAGGCCATAACCGACGACAACGGTTGCAATCATCGTTCGCGGGGACCAGAGGTCGGTGGCCGGATCACGGACGCTTACGCTCGAGCGCCCATGATAGCCACGTCGTACCCCGCTGGGACAGTCGCAAGCTAACTGATTGCCTTGCCCTTGGAAGAGATGAGCAACAAGGCGTTCTGCGCCAAGAAAACGTGGTCTGCGTCGTCGATGCTGCTGGCATAGACGGTGAGCGTTCCCCCCTTTGGAAACGTTTGCTTGCCCGCGAGCGTCAGGGTGACGGAGTCGCTGGTCACGTTGGTGACCGCAAATCCGACCGGCTTGTACAACGGGACCTTGGACTTGATTTTCTTGCCGGCGACCTTTGTGACGGTCGTCTTGATCTTCTTGAGCAGCTCGACCTGGTAGCTGGCACTGTTTGACAGCGCTGCCTGATCCATCGCGGTGCTGAAGGTGATCGTGTAGCCCGACAAGGCCGGCTTGCCGATCTTCTTGCCTTTGTTGTTGGTCTTCTGACTGATCACCGCGGATTCAGCGATGATCGTTGGTGGGGCAGGGGGAGGAGCCATGACGGTGAACGGGTGCGTCGACGTGCTGACCCCGGACCTCAGGCTGATGTCGAGCATGTAGCCGGTGCCGGCACTCATGACCGACAAACCACTGAATGTTGCGTACCCCGGAGTGGCGCTCGAGGGTGAGAAGTAGGCGGTTGAGCTGGGTCCCGTTCCGCTGCCCCCGCTCTTGTTCGCAAGCGACACCGTAACCGGTCCGCTAAAGTTGGTGGCGACGTTGCCAAATTGATCTTTGGCGACAACTGTACAGCCGAAACCCTGACCCGCCGTGACGGTACCGGGCGGCTGAGCGGTCACCTGCAGGTTGGTGACCGCGGCCGGGACGACGCGGAAGGCGCTCGTCGGCACGGCAATCGCCGGGGCATCAGGATCGGTGGACGCCGCCATCAGAGTGTAGCCGCCGTCGGCGATGTCCAGCGTCAACCCCGAGAAAGTCGCCACGCCGCTTGCGGCTGTAACCGAAAGCTTCATCCCGCCGAGCGTACTGGAGGCGCTTCCCGGATTACTGGCCAGAGAAACGGTCACAGTGCCGTTAAACTGCGTGTCGATGCTGCCGGAGGCGTCTTTGGCCGTGACGGAAAATCCAAAGCCGGTACCGGCCGTCACCTTCGAGGGCGGCGCAGCGGTTACCACGAGGTGGTCCAGATTCACCACGCCGATGGCCCCCGATTGATCGGCAAACCACAGGGTGTCGTTGGGACCGCTCGTAATACCGACCGGGGCGGGGTTACTCAGAACGCCGCCGGCTTCGCCGGTCGTGGGGATCGGAATCGCTGTGCCCAGGGTGTAATCGGCGGGATTCGAGAGTCCCGAGACGTTCACGAACCCGATCGCCCCTGCTCCCGTCTCCGTGAACCACATGTTGCCGTCGGGCCCTTGCGTGATCCCCGCAGGTTGGGCAGCAGCCGGGGTGGGGAATTCTTCGATATACGTCTGGGTTTGCGCGTTAATCACGCCGACCGCCGACGAGGCGAACCCCGAGCCTCCCGAATTTGGGACCGATTCGGTGAACCAGATCGTGTTGTCCGGCCCACTGGAGATTGCCACCGGCATCTGGGTGCCAGCGGAGGCTGGTAGACTCACCTGGCCGATCACGCTGTCGGAGCTGAGGCTGAAAACCCCAATCGCGCCGGGCTCCGTGAACCAGAGAGTTCCGTCTGGTCCAGGCGTGATCTGGGATTGGAAGTTCGGGACGTCGATGTTGGCTGGTGAGAGCGAGTACGGTTCGATGTTGAAGTCGCCCGTTGGATTCACAATATCCTCGACAGAGTTGGCCTCGGGTACGGTGTACCAGATATTGCCTGCCAGCGATGTGATTCCCGCCGCCGGAGTATACGCCGGCAGGGGAGGCGAATTCGCTCGGTCGTAACCGCCTGCGCCGGCGACGCCCGGCGTAAACGATCCGACCTGGTCTAAAGTGCTCATCGTGTAGTAGATCGCACCGCTGGAGCCCGACGGAGCCGTGATTCCCGACGGATTCGCGTTGAATACATCGGTCGGATGCTGTGCAGCCTCGAGCGTCGTCAGGTCGTAGGACCCGGTCTCGTTTGCCGCCGGTTCCGTGAACCAGAGGTATCCTTCGGGACCAAAGGTGAGCTGGGTCGGGTCGGCGGCGGGGCTGCCGGCGACCAGCACCGGCGTTTCGCTTATGGACGTCAACAAACAACGCGGCTCCAGCCCATGAAGCGCGGGCCGCAGCGCTTTCTTCCGGCGTGCCTCGGCGCTTCGCCTGGAGGAGGCTGCCCATTCGTGAGTCTTCGATGCCGATCCAAAATAGCGCAAAGATTTCATGATCAAGGTCCCGATTTCCAAGCCCGTCGTCCCCGTTCGAGCCAGAGATGCAACGGTCGAAATAAACTCATCGGCGGTCAAAGTACCTGGAGGTCGTCAAGGATCCGGCGAGTCGCATCCGGGCCACGTCCACAGAGCATGCGAGGCCCATCCAGAGTTGATGGCATGTACTTGCACGCTCGGGTCACAGGCGAAGTGCGTCCAAAGAGATTCGCGGGTTATCGAGTCTCGGTCCGGAGTACCGGTATCTGCTCGATCGTTGGTCGAGTATCACCGCGGCTAACCCTCTTGAGACAAGCGCCGGGTGATCTTCGAGGCTCCAGATCGAGCTTTATTGAGCCCGAGGATCAATCCGCCGAGGATGGCGGACAGGGGCCGAAGCGCCAAACGACAGTTAGCCCCAGAGCTTCCAGTCTACCGAAACTACGCAGTCGTTACGCTGGAAAGTATATCACCGAATCCCGTGGATAAGAGGCTGGGGGCTGGACCGAGAGGAAAGGTGCTTTGCATAGAATGACCTAGCGAGTCAATTGTAACAGGAATGAATCGCACAACTCCGAATTCGGCCAAATCCGCGTAGGCTCAACTAATCTGCCTAGTTTGCGAACTCAGCACATTCTACGTGGATCGTTGATAATATGCAAGACCCCATTAATCATTGCGAGATAGTGTGCGTGTGTGCGTATCTAGAAACAGGGTTGCAAGACAAGACACAGGGGTGCAAGAAGGGATGTGGGCGGTAATGAATGAAATTGCTTTAATAAGCGCTATTCACGCGTCGGAGCGCGGCCGCGCTTCCACCATGCCTGAACTTCATCACCGAAGGCGTGGTCGATCCCCAGAGCTCCGATTGCGTCGTTTTCGCCGGCGGATTGCAAGATGGTGATGCCCGTCTCGGCTCGAGTGGCCGTGTTGATCCATCTATGATCTGCACGCTCCCGCCCAAGGTCAGCAAGGCATCGGTGGCGTAAATCACTCCGGTAAAGCCGAGCGCCCCATTGCATGGTGCGAGCCTCGCAAGGCAGGGTGGGAACGGGCGCCGTTCAAGACTCAATGAGTCCGGGGATGGGGCCATTCAGGCGCAGGTTGATTTGAGTTTTTATTGTTTCGGTTTGGTCGTCTCGGCGGGTTCGATCAGCCGCTTTCGCGATTCGTCCGCGGCGTTTCGGAGGTTGCCGATCTGCCTCCTTTGCGCGACCGCCATGCCGGCCAGGGCGAGCAAACCCACGAACATGACCAGTGTCACGGCCGGGGCTGCCCGGCGCAGCCAGCGTCGCACGCGCCGGGGTATCGGCTCCTGCCAGGCGGAGACGGGCTGACCGGCTGTCCAACGCTCGATGTCATCGGCCAGGGCCTGGCTCGACTGATAGCGGTCCTCGGGCATGAACGCCATGGCTTTCAAGCAGACGGCCTCCAGGGCAGGGTCGATCCAGCGCTTGAGCCGCCGCGGTCCGGTGAATTCGCCCCATTTGACCTTGCGGAGCACGTCCTGGACGTCGTCCCCCTCGAACGGCTGCCGGCCGGTCAGCAGGCAATACAGAGTGGCGCCCAACGAGAAGACGTCACTGCGAGGTGCCAGCCGCTCGATGTCACCGCGAGCCTGCTCGGGGCACATGTACCCTGGCGTGCCCAGCGCGGCGCCCGGCAAGGTTTCGGAACTGCCGCTGGAAGAGCTCGGCACCAGCGTCCGTTCGTCGAGGCGGGTGTCCGGATCAACCCGACCCAGCGGTTTGGCCAGCCCCCAGTCGACCACAAGGGTCTCACCATGCGTGCCCAGGACGACGTTGCTCGGCTTCAGGTCGCGGTGCAGCACGCCTCGCGAATGTGCGTAGTCGATGGCGTTGCAGACGTCGATGAACCGCCGCAAGAGCTTGCGTAGCTCGAGCGCTCGGCGGCCAGACTCCTTCGTCAGCCGTTCGTCCTTGTGGAAGCGGTCAATGGCCTCTTTGAGCGATTCGCCACGGATGAACCGCATGGCGTAATAAGGTCGTCCGTCGGCGTAGGTCCCCATTCCGTATACGGGCACGATCCCGGGATGCTCGAGGCCGCCGGTGATCTCGGCCTCCATGAGGAACCGATGGCGGCTATCGGGGTCATCGGAGTGAGAGTCGCGGATCTGCTTCAAGGCCACCTCGCGGTGCAGCTCGGCGTCGAGCGCCACGAACACCGCGCCGAGGCCTCCCTGAGCGTGCGGTCGCAGGATCTGGAATCGCTGTCCGGCTGGGGTCCTCGTACCCGCGGTGTCCGTCGCGGTGCGGTCGGCACGTGGCTGGGACGAGTCGGATGCGAAGCGGGCGATGGTGACGGTCACTTCGGGGTCGCCCAGCGCGGCGAGCTGCTCGCGTGCGGCGCGACCGGCGGGAATTGCGGCCAAGCTTTGCTCCGCGTCGCCGCCGTGTTTCTTGACGTGCACGGCTGCCATCGCCTCGACCGCGGCTCGACCATCGGCGTCGAGGCTGCCCCGCTCGGACAGGTGGTCGGCCAGGGTCCGGGTTTTGTCGCGCGACCAGGCCTGGAACGCGGCGACGAGCTGAGCCTGATCGATCAGGCCGACCTGCAGCGCGATCAATCCGAACAGGAGATGTTGGTCGGCACATGGCATGGCGTGGCTCCAGTCTGCGGCACGCGAAAAGGGCCGCGAGTAACCCGGATGATGCGGCCGGGCGAGGGCGTCCAGTCGCGTCGATCGTATTATCCCGCGGTGCTCGCTGCGCAGGAAGAGTCGCGCTGGCCTCGCGTTCCTCATCCGTTCTGGGGACGAGCACCCGACGGAGCGAAGCGGTCGAGGATTGTCGTGCGCTGCAATTCCTGGTCAGCCGGCATTCACCACGCAAACGCACGGGACCTCTTTTGCGTCGTCGAGCGTCACTGCGCAAGGCCGGCAATGCACAGATAAATACTCACTTTGGATGATCTGGTCAGTTCGCGTGACATCAGATTCGCGTGACACGTCACGAGGAGGGAACCTGGGTGGTCACTCACGCTTTGCCGTGTGGTTCCGCGCATTCCAGGGACGAGTAAATATTCCCGCCGATGCGCCGACGCCGGGCGAATCGGTTCCTGACAGCTTATCTGGGCGAAACGGTTCCTGACACCTTATCGCGTCCGGTTATCACGCCGGACTAGGCCATGGATCTCCAACGGCACATCTTCTCTGCGCGGTTATTTTTCTCTGATCTACTTCTCCTTCTCAGAATGAAGCGCCTACTGTTTCCAGACTTTCTTAATTTTTCCAGACTATGGCCTCGACCGGCCCCTATTTCGCCACTAGACTGTGTATCTTCTGCATAACCCTACACTCGAAAGCCAATTGGCTGGGCTATTAATCGCTTGATTTGGCCAATCGCGGTGGCGCCCTCGCGGGAGCGGCGCTTTCTGGGAAGGGCGAAGCCTGGTTACCTTCACGTTCGACTCGACTGTCAACTCGATCCAAGGGTTCAGTGTGATACCGGGCACACCGCGCCAATTCAGGTACTGCATCCACAGCTCCGAGGCGGCTACTGCCTCGGGAACTCACTACGCGGATTGCTTCAATCGAGGTGAAGCCCGACCGCATCTCACGTTCATAGTCCCAAGGGAGATATCATCATGGCTACTTTTGGCCGCCTGGTAAGCACGCGGCTCCGCTTGCGTTGGGCCGGCCCCGTGGCCGGGCTGGCGATGTTGTTCTCATGCGCGTTCGCCATGGGGAGCGACCTGGTGATCGAGGTGCGAATGAATCCAGAGGTCACTCCCGGCAGCTCCGGCGATACGCTGGAAATCGACCTCGCCAACACATCGTCGACGAATTCGTACACGCTCTCCGCCTTCAGTGTCGGGGTCGATGTCGGCTACCCCATTACTGTTAGCTCGGTCAACGAGATGACGGCAGCCACATATGTTTTCGCCGGAAATTCGTCGGGCCTGACCCTCTCCGGGCTGTCGCCATTCTACACGATTTCGGATCAGGCTTCGATTTCCAATCCCACGCTCGCCCCGGACACGACTTGGGGTCTCGGTCTGCTATCTTTCAGCGTCGCCCCGGGTGCCAGTCCCGGCCCCGTGGCCGTGACGATCGATCCGTCCTCGCAACTCACAGGCAGCGCCGGTCGTGGCGGCTTCGGCGGTGGCCATGGGGGTTCCCTCAGTTACACATGGCAGTCTGGGACGATCATCGTCGTCAGCTCCGTGCCGGAGCCCTCTTCGGTGGTCGCGGGCGGGACGGCAGTGGCGATTCTGGCGGGAGCAATCTGGGTGCGCCGGCGCCGGCGGGACGCCCGCCGGCTGATTTCACTGGGCGTGCCATGTTGATGAACGGGGTGCTCGGAGTCTACCCATGGTTCAATGATGGCTCAACGGATAGCTGATAGCAAGGGGCACAGCGATATCGCTCGATCGCGTCAGGTGCCGTCTCAGCCTTTGAGCATCTTGCCAAGGACATAGCCAGCGATCGCGCCGACGATGAGCCCACCGAGTATGTAGCCGACACCTTCCTGCATTTGGGCAGTGATCGAGAAGTCATACTTTCGGGCTGCCATGAACCCGTTAAATACGGCGCCGATCAGCCCGCCGATACCAGCGAAAACCTGCGCTTTGTTCTTCATGATCGCCTCGTCGCCGAAGGGTCACACCAGTCTGACGACCCGCTTAGAATCAGCAGTCATCATACTCGAAGCCATGCTGCCCGCAAGAACTCCGAGCAGGGCGGCGCTCAAAACATACGGCGACCTCTGCGCCGATGCAGCGCTCCGAGCCAGTAGCCTGAATTGAAGGATCGGCTTACGCATCGATGCAGCCTCCTCTGGCTAACTCGGATCGTCAGGACTTGCGACGTGTACCGAGGACCGACTCGCGACGGCTCGGACCTTGACGAGGCGTCTGCCGTCGACACGGTCTCCGAAAATCGTCTGTCAAATTGCTACATCGCGAAGGTCCGATCATACTCTTGCGCCCAGTTGAGTTCAAACAGGCGCTCTGGAGTTGGAATTGCGTTGTGCCTACGTGATACCAGGCTTTCCATGAAGGTGTGCTCGAGCTGGATTGCCAACGGCGGCGACGGGCAGCGGACTCGGTCGAGTTGGCCCGCCGGGCAGTCGAACAACCCCGACGTGGGTTTTATTTTTTCTCCTTGTCAAGCCGGGCCCGGATCTCGTCACACCGCCGGAAATCCTGCTCGGCCTCGTCTTTTTTTCCGAGCGTGTTGAGGGTGATTCCGCGGTCCTCCAGGCAGGCAGCAAGGTTCCTGGCTAGATCAGTCCGCCGGCCGTCCGCGCTCAAGCGGGTAAAAATCTCCACGGCCCTGTTCAGGCCTGGAAGGGCCTCGCTCGGCTTCCCGACGACAGCGAGAACGACACTATTGTTCTGCATGGCAGTTGCGAACTGATCAGCGAGATCGACCCTCCCCTCCTTCTCAAAGAGCCTGGTATAGATGCGAAGCGACTTTTCGACATCATCCTTTGCCTCTGTTAGCCTGCCCACCATGCGGCGAACATTCCCGCGACTGGTCAGTGTAGCGGCGAAAAACTCCGCGAGGTCGGCTCGCCCCTCACGCTCGACGAGGCGAGTGTACAGAGAAACCGATTTGTCGAAGTCGTTGAGCGAGTCCGCAGGCTTACCGAGCTGAGCGATCAGGGCGCCATGACCGCTCAGGCTGCCGGCGAGCACGTCTGAGAAATCATCCGGCGCCTTGTCCTTGTCGAGCCGGGCGTAGAGGGATATCGCGCGTTCGTGGTCGTTCATGGATTCGCCTGGCCTGCCCAGGGCCGCGAGGACGCTCGCGCGGTTGCAGAGGGCGGTCGCGAGCCCGCCGGTAAGCTGAGGCGAGATTCCAGACTTTTCCAGAAGTGCCTCGAATCCGTCGACCGCCTTGGTGAGATCCTTGAGTGCCTGGGGCTGGTCACCGAGCGTGCGATTAATGACGCCTCGGGCAGTCAAGCAAGTTGCAAGGTCGGCTCGAAGGCTGTCCGAGTCCTCTGCCACCAACAGGCGGCCCATCAGAGCTGAGGCGCGGTCGTAGTCCTTAAGTGCGTCTGCCGGCCTTCCGAGCAGATGTAACGCGTTCCCGCGGTTGGTCAAGGCGATCGCCTGGCTGTACCACGACTGGCGTTCGGGCAGTGCGGACGATGTCGCAATGGCTCGGTCGTAATCCTTGACCGCCTCGCCCGGTCTACCGAGGCCGCGGAGCACTGCGCCCCGGTTTGTCAGTGCTGTGGCAAGTGGTTCTGCGGCGTCGTTCCGTCCTTGGCTGACGCCTTCCTCGAGGAGCTTGATGCACTGGTCGTAGGCCTTTACCGAGTCTGCGGCGCGACCGCTCGAGTCGAGGCACCAAGCGATCCGGAACCACACTTCAAAATCCTTCTTGATCGCGGCGGCCTTCTCATAATAAACGAGAGCCTCTTCCCACTTTTGCAGACCGAAGAGAGCGTCTCCGTGCACCTTGAGGGTATTTTCGTCGCGGAGTTCTTGACGCTTGGCCCCTGGGACATCCGCTGGCGCCCCACGTGTGGTGGTGACTGCGAGCGCTTCCTCGAACCGCCGCCTTGCGTTTGCAATCGTGGCTTTGGATAGCCGGAGCGTAAGGTTCTCGGAGTCTGATAACGGGTCCGAGCCAAATTTCGCCTCGAAACGGTCAACCAGAAGCTTGAGTCGGTCACATGACCGAAGGGTGTCGGGCTTGGGCGCAGGCAACGTATCGGAAGGGCCCGCCGCTTTCCCGTGCCTCATTCTTGCGGACTGACGAAACGACTCCTCGCTCAGGAGCTTGCCGAGCGCCACCCGGGCACTTTCGATCTCTTTCAACCCGCTTTCGCGATCGGCAGTGAGCTGGGCGACGGCGTGGCCAGTCAAGCACCCGACCAGGACAGCCGCTGTGCCAATCTGGATGGCCAGATCGCGCGTCCGTCGTCCGGATTTAGCACCAGAAGTGTGAATCGGGGGCGAGGAAGTTCGCAGCGAGACCGTCAAGCAACACATAGCAGATTGCTCCAATCGTTTCGCGCCAAACGGCTGACGTGTCAACGTGCGTGCGGACTTTGCCAGTCCGCTGAGAGGACCCACCCCGCCCAAGCTGCCGGGGACGTTCGGCGGTGGGCCGATCGCCCGATCCTTTCGAGGCCGCTGCCTGCGTCATTCTCCGAAGCATTCTCGCGGAGGATCGTGAGCTGGGCATCGCGCAGGGCTGCCGCTTCAGGCATGCCGAATTTCCACAGATTCTCGTAGAAGCGCTGCATCACCTTACGCGTGGTCGCGTCGTCCACCGACCAGAGGCTGGAAATCACGTTGCGGCGCCGGCCGCCTGGAAAGCTCGTTGCAAACCGAGCAAGCCCTCGCCGCCGGCTTCGTCGCCCAAGGCGGTCTCACAGGCCGAAAGCACAGCGAGTTCTACACCGGAGAGGTCGAGACCCTCGACCTCGAGCGCGGAGAGGATGCCATCGTCGCGGTCTGACGGAGGTGCGACGGTGTTGGCCCCAGCCAGGGCCAGGCCCGACAGCAGCTCAGGGTTCCAGCCGGCGACTCCGGGTTCGTTGATTCGACCGGTCTGCAAGGATGGATCAGACAGGGGCCATCGAGCGGGACCGAGTGCGGAGCGGAGTGACGGTGGGGCGAAGTAGCCATGGGTCGCCAAGTGGAGGAAGCGGCGTCCGGGTGCGAGCCGGCGGACCGCGCCCTCGGTCGCACTGGCTCCGTTGAGCACGATCGGCGCGGGTGCGCCAGAAAACCTATGGGCGAAGCTCTTCGCGACGCTCGTTGCTTCCAGCCCGGTAGCTGGGAGCGAATGGAAATCACTGACTGATGCCCGCCCCATCCGCTCCCTGAGGTTCGCCACACCCGCCGGTCCGGTGTCAGCGCGGTAGTCCACGTCGCTCACGCACAGCAGGGAAGGCGTGTTCACTTGCCCCGCGCCAGCGAGCCCAATCAACGCCGGGACGGGGACGATCGTCACAGTCCGCTCCTCGATGAGATACTGGGCCGGGTCCTTTCCCGGCAGTGCGCCGAAGGAAAGACGACACAGCGGCCCGTCGGGCGAGACGAGGATCGTTGATCCGCTCGACAGGTAGGGCTCGAGCTTGTCCCAGACGAGCGTACGGAGGACCACGGCAGGGTCCGAGGACCCGAGGGAGGCCATCACGGGCGCATCGCGTCGGAGAGTCGTGAGCCAGTCATCGACCGCATCCCGCACGGCCGCCTCGGGTCCGAGCCGCACGAGTACCACGTCGTTGTCCGGTCGGACCACGAAGGCGACCACGTGCAGTTCTTGGCTCAGGTTTCCGTCCCATCGATCCGGCCGCGTGAACCGGGCATACTTGAGAAAGTCGACCATGACAGTCCCCTGGGGAAGAGCTTTCCGGAGGTCCGACACAGAACGACGCCCGTTCGGCACACCACCAGCCGTGGCTGCAAGTCGGTTAAGGCTGGCCTCGCTCTCGTCGCGCAACTGCCTCAACTCGTCGGCCTCACGGCGCCAGGCTGCCTCTGTGCCCGGCGACGGCGTGCCGAGCGAATGGCGGGCATATCGGGCCGAATGCTCTGCCCATTCCTGGAGAGCTTTCGAGAGGGGCCCCGCCGGTGACCGGGCCGCGAGACGTCGCACGACGCTCAACTGCCGCTGGCGGGCCAGGACCGAGCCCTTCCAAGCGAGCACGTGATCATAGATATCGCCAGTTCGAATATTGATAGATTCCGGCAGTGAGAGCAAGCAGTCCAGGTTTGTGCGGAACCGTGCCAGCGCGACGAGTTGCTGTCGCTGGGATTGGGCCGTTGCGGCGCGACGGAGGTTTTCGACGTCAATGGCGAGCGCCTCCGTGATAAGCGGTTCCGCTGTGCCGTACTCGCCCTGGGCAATGTGAAAACCGGCGAGGTTAGTCAGGATGGAAGAATAGAGTGGGTGATCCTTGCCGTACGTCGCCAAACGCATCTCCCGGACCTGCTGATAAAGCGGCAAGGCCGAGCGGGGGTCACCCGCGTCATGCAGGACTCTGGCTCGGTTGATCAAGACCTTGGCGTGGAGTGAGCTGTTCTTCACGAAGCTTTTGACGACGATTTCCTCGGCTTGATCGAGCAGAGCCTTCGCCGTGTCGTGATCTTTGAGCCGGTTGTCAATCAAAGCCAGGTTGATGAGAGTTTGGACATCGTCGGGGTGAGGGCGGCTGTGGAGAGCCGTGCGGATACCGCGCGCCTCCTCCAAAAGTGCTCTAGCCTGCCGGAGATTGCCGCGCTCATGGTGGTAGTCAGCGAGGTTGCCCAGAATTGTCGCGTACTCTCGAGACACGGGCTTGCGGGCGAAGAAAATATCACGAGCCTGCTGGAGCATCGGACCGGATGCGTCAGAGTCCCCCTGAGACCGAAGCACCTCGGCGAGATTATTCAGAACGTGGGCAAAGGAGACTGCTCGCTCCGGTTGATGCGCTCTCAGAATGTCGCGAGCTTGCTGCAAGAGGCTTTTTGCGGACTGGTAGTCGCCCAGCTCATGAAGCACGAGGCCGAGTGTGTTCAGTGCGGCCGCGTACGATGGATCTTTCTCACCAAAACGTCTCTTGGCGAGCTCGAGCGCATCTCGGGCGACTGGCAGGGCGGACCGACTTTCGCCCATCTCTTGTAATAGCACCGCGAAGTTGTGCATGTCGGCGGTATGGCGCAAGTCTTTGCGCCGGAATATGACTTCCAGACGGCGAGGGCTTCTTCGAGCCGGCGACGGGCCTCGCGGTAGTCACCGAGGGACTCACAACACCACGCGAGGTCAGCGAGGCATTGGGCGTAAGCGGGCGATCGGCGGTCAAGTGCCGCCAGAATTTCGCGCGCCTGCTCGAGCAGCGGCCTGGCAGCCTGCTCGTCGTTCGTTCTGCGGTAGGATCGGGCCAGCTCCAAGAGAACGCCGGCAAATTTCGGGTGATGCTGGCCGAGATCTCGACCCCGCAGGTCGCGTGCTCGTTCGAGCTGCTGCCGGGCGACCTGCTCGCGGCCCGCGACCTGGTCACAGTCAGCCAAACTGATGAGGCAGGTTGCATACGCACCCGAGTACTGCTCATGGACGGCCAGAATGTCTCGGGCTTGTTCGAGTAAGGGCCTGGCCTCCACCAGGTTCCCCGTCTCTCGTAGTAGTTCGCCAAGGTCGCTCAGCGCGTTCGCGTAGGCGGGGTGGTCGGCTCCGTGCGTCCGCCTCAGGTTCGCGCAGGCCTCCTCGAGCAGGGGCCTGGCGACCTTTGCATCTCCGATCCCGTTGAGCTGAGCAGCGAGGTTTATAAGGCTCCTGGCATATGCCGGACTGTCGTTACCGAGCAACTTCCTTCGAACCTCGAGGATCTCCCGCGCCATTGGCAACGCGTCGTTGTAACGGCCCAGTTCATTCAGAGTCACCACTTTCAGTTCGTTTGAATCTGCGTCGCGCAGTCGTTTCTGGTCGCGCCGGGGCAGGTATATCCGTCGTTCTACATCTGTTAGTGCCAAGCGGGCCGTCACGACTTGGTGGTGACCGGCACCGAGGCGTGACTCGGTGCGGCGGACATACTCTCGCCTCACACGAAGTTCTGAAGGGGAATCACCGCTATCATTGTAAGCGGTCGCCAGAAAATTGAGGAAAACCTCGATCTCCTCAGCGGTGGCCCGCGGGCGAATCAGGAAGAGAATCTCTTCGGCGGCCTGCACGGCCCGCCCAAAATCGTGACTTCTATAAGCGTTCAGCGCTTGATGCGAGAGGGACTGGACGAGCATCTTTAGCGTTTCGTCAATTTCGTGTTGCCCCAGCAACAGACCTTGTTCGATTACCAAGACCGCCTCGAATGCGGCAACCGCCCGGGAATAATCTTCGATTTTGAGGCTTCGACCGCCGAGATCCCACAGCCTATCACGCTCCCGGAGGAGCAGATCGGCGACTTCGGGAGGCTCGCCTTTGGGAGTCGAAAGGCGCTGCAACAGCCGCAGACCGGAAACGATGTCTGGGACTGCACGGAGAACACCAGTACCACGTGTGAAACTCAGGAGTACGTCCAAGCGTATGCCCCGAACGAACCGTGCCGCGTCTCGACGATCGACTTGTCCAAGCCACCGCCAGAGGTGCAAGACGGCGAGAAAGCGAGCGGTGGTGCGGACGTCTCGGTGTCCCATGCCTAGCTGACGTTGTTCCAGCACGAACGCAGCTTTGGCGGAGGTAGTAGCGAGGCCCCATCGGGCCCGCTCTTGGAACTCGAGTGCCAAGCCCCACAGCCTGTCTCGCTCGTCGAGCAGTGCATCTGGCTGACTGCGTGCGGTTGGCGAAGGCTTCTGTGCCTCGATACGATCTTTTTGAGCGGAATCCTTGACGGCGTCCTGGCTGAGCGCAGTCGCGGGAATCACGAACGCGATGGCGAGGACAATAGCTTCTGGTGGCCAGAGGTTTGCCTTGATTTTGGCCCGCGGCTTCATCCATAGTTTCATGATGCCACCCCACAATTCCGGCCAACCGGCACCATTCCTTCACTCTTCAGCGTCCGACGATGGTGTTGCCAAGTCAAGACTTTCGACGTAACTTTGCTCTCAATGCATCGCGACATCGGTTGCGGGTCGCCCGGAGCGAAAGGCGACAATCGGCGGACGGCAGGAATCAGGGCGGGGACGGAGACGACGCTCGCTGGCGCTTCGAGTCGGATTGAAGAGGGGAACCTCGCTGACGCTTCGGGTTGGTATGGCGGGATGAATCTGGCTCTTTAGCCACCAGGCCGTAGGCCATCGCCTCGATCGGGACGCGCTCGAGCGATTCACGCCCCAGGGACGCCTCGTTACATCTTTGCCGGGCAGCCCATTTGTCGAGGACTCTGCCCTCAATGGTCAGAATTGCTTCGTCGAAAACGCACGGAAAACCCAAAAAAAGGAGAATCTTGAGCGGAATTGGCGGTGCCATATTGACGTCCGAACTTTCGGAGTTAGTCTAGAGGCTCAGAAAGGCAATTGAGTAAAGATACTTGGATGTGTTTGAATGTAGCTCCGTGGCGCGGGGAGCCGCGCCTGGAAGGCGGCTGGCTTCGCATGGAAGTCGGGGTTTGCCGCGGGGGCCTTTTCTGGTTCCGGTCGTGGCGTCTTGAGCAAAACACGTTGATCGCGGGGTTGCTGGCGCAGCAGCTCGCGCGGCGCTGTTTCGATTGTTGAGTTCGGTTGGCTCCGAAACGAACGTACTGGCGATGGACCAAGATTCCGCGCGCTAAAATGCTACTATATATAGTATCAAGTCTTTGTCTGCACGAACTCTGGGCCGTGCGCCCATTTTCGGAGACCTTCGGTCGCGCCGGAGGGCGGGGTCGGAGACCCGCGCCCAACGGAGAAGAGGTCCCTTCGCGGAGCGAAGGGCGACAATGGGGCGGCGACAGTTCGGGTGCCCGAGAGCGGCGCCCAACAGAGTGGAGGTCGCCCGGTTCGTCGGAATGGAACGGGCCGAGCAGATTGTGCAGGAAATCATGCAGGACGAGTTTTTTTCGACCGATCAACGACAAATGTAATAGACAGATTCTTTGATCGAGAGTGAGGTTGAGCGATGACCAATGTGTTCACGCCTGATAACACCAAACCGATGACGCCCGCGCTGGGCAATACCGGCGAGGTTGGCGGCAATGGAAGTGCGCCGGTCACGCTCATGGGACAGTGTTCGCTGGTTTCACCATGCGGGTCGAACCAAGGTTCGGGTTGCACGGCCGAGGGCGGGCCGATAGGGGGCGGCGGCGCAAGCCCGGGCGGAGGGACACCGGGCGGCGGCGGCGCGACGGCTGGCGGGGGCACGATGGGCGGCGGTGGGGCTGGAGGAGGAACGCCCGGGGGCGGCGGGCCGATTCTGCAGCTCATGCCGTACGGCGGACCGGGTGGAGGGGGCATTGCAGCCCCGGTGAGGGGAGCGCTGAATATCCAGATGCAGCCGATGAATGGTCCGATCGGCCCTGCGCCGATGCCTGGTCCGATTGGGCAGGGCGGCGCTGGTTGCGGCTGCGGTGGGGGCCCCGCTGGCGGCGGGGTTGGGCTTGGCGGTGGCGGTGGCAACGGCCCGGTTGGAAGCGGGCCGGTCTGGACGCTGAGGGGCAGCGGCGGCGCGGGAGGCGGCCTGGGTGGCATCATTATGTCGCCGATGGACGGTCCGATCGGCCCCATCGGGAGCTCGGGCGGATCAGGCGGGGGAACTGGAACGGGACCTGGAGGCTCGGGAACCACGGGGAACTGTGGCACCTCCGGCGCGACTTGCCCGGCTCCGGGCACCGGCGGTGGTACTGCACCAGGCGGACTTCCGGGGGGAGGGACGTACTGGCCGCCGATCGACCAGGGTACCGGTGGTGGCGGCCAGGGAGGTCTCACGCCCCCGATCGTGATGACACCGTTCGGTGGCGGACAGGCCGCGCTTCAGCGAGCGGCGAGCATGCCGGGCATTGCTCGCAGCGGCGCTCTGCCGCCGCTCACGTTTGCGGTGGGCGGGTGCAATTCGCTGGGCGGGTCGTGCGTGATTAATCCGGCCAATCCCAGCGTCTCGATGCAGATTTCGCCTCCGGCGGGAGACCTGTTTTACATCAGGCCGGTGCTTTCCTACAGCAGTTTGAACACAGCCACCGTCAATGAACTGGGCACGGGTTGGTTTCACACGTTCAAGCGCCAGGTTCAGGTGGCAACGCACACGTTGACCGTCGTCACCGGCGCCGGCCAGTCATTCACGTATAGTCGGACCCAGCTCGGCGGCTTCAATGCCCCAACGTCGAACACAGTAAACTCGCTGCAAACACCGATGAACGCGAGCACCGCCACCGAGACGCAGCCCGATGGAACTGTGTATCAGTACAGACCGGTGTCGGGCGTTCTGTCGTTACAGTACATTCAGAATCCAGCGGGCGCGCGGTGGACGGTCACGTATGACGGAAGTGGACGTGTGAGCACTATTACCGACCCCCTCACACGCCTCACAACGCTGGCGTATAACGCGACTTCGGGCAAGATCAGCAGCATTCAAGACCCGTTTGGCAGGCTATCGACGATCACAGTCAACGGCTCGGGCAATTTGGTGCAGTTGCTCAGCCCTGAGCTGTGCCTCTCGAGCATGGTTTACGATTCCAGCCACCGCATGATTGCATGGATTACCCCGCTCGGGGATGCGACGAGCTATACCTATAGTGCCACACAGGTTGGGGTGACTTCGCCGCTAGGGGCGGAAACCACGGTGCTCAATATGGCCGTGGGGGTCGGCGGAGGGGGCGTCACTAATCCGCTCGGGAATGTGACAACACTCGGCTTTAATGCGAACGGCAACTTGATCGGCGCGACCGACGCGGCGGGCAACGTCTCGACCTATGGCTGGGACTCGGACGGTCGTCTGCTGAGCATCGGCGACGGCTTGGGCAACGTCACGAGCTTCAGCTACGCGCAGAACGCAACGAACAAGGTTTCGTACCTCACGTCGATCACGCAGCCGCTGGGCGGGATCTTTACCTACACCAACAACAGCAGTGGGCAGGTTTCGTCGATCACGGATCAGCTCGGCAAGACCACGACGCTCACGTGGAACGCTTCGGGGTTGCGCAGCGCGGCGATCGATGCGCAGGGGAACGCGACGTCGTATTCTTATAACGGCATGGGTCAGCTCGTATCGGTGGAGAACCCGCTCGGACAACTAGTCACTCTCGTCTATAATTCGCTTGGCCAGCAGATTGCTCTGGTCAATTCGCTTGGCAACCGGGTGAGCTATACGTATAACGCGAACGGAATCGTGCAGTCCGTCCAAAACCCGCTGGGTGCTGTCGCAACGTATCTCAGCGACCAGGTGAACCGGCTGACGAACTATATCGATCCGGCTGGTAACAACACGACCTATCATTATAGCAGCATAGCCGCAACCAAAGGATTCACTGGGCTCGAGCGGCGTCTCGCCGCGTGAGGGACGTCCTGACCCGGAGCCCGCGGCATCGTGCCGCGGAGGTTTGACGCATTGGTGCCAATCCCGGAGCTGCGGCCTAGGCCAGCTTCGCGATGTGGGGAGCAAGGCCGGGCACTCGGGCTCGGCCTTGGCTCCGGTCTTGGCCCCTGGGTCGGCGCTCGGGGTGCTCCTCAGCAGAGCCCTATCCTCCGTCCAGGCCAATGGCGATTGTCGCTGCGCCTTGGCTCGGCGCCAATCGCCCGTTGAAGTTGTCTCGCTTGGGCAAACCCGGTCGCGTCCCGCGATGCGTAGCTGCCGGGCTCATCTCCGGCGCCTGCCCACTTGGTTTTTGGCCCAGACCAAGTAAAACGGTGTTGCCCCTCGCTGGGATCACGGACACTGGCCCAGCCTGCGAGGGCTAGCCATACCAGCAGCAAGGAACAACACCGTGAACTCATTTGTCGCCAAGCATCGATCGGAAATCAACGGGGTTCTCGAATGTTTTGACCGCGTGATCTTGCGCGGCCATCTTCCCATCGCCGGCGTGGGATACTTTGCGACCTGGCTCTTCTCCAAGCAGATCGCTCTCAATATGAGGGAGCTCTCGGACGGTTGGTGGAACTTCAAGCACGCCGCACCGTGGTTTGCCGAGACCTTAAAGGCACACGCTCGCGAATTGGCTGAGAAGGCGGGCCGCACCTACCGTCATCTATCGCGGCCGGAGCCGATGGAGGAGAACGCTCGCCAACTGGCCCAGCGAGACGGCATCACCGAGGGCCTCGTATGCGTCTATGGGGCGATGGAAACCTGCCGTACTTTCCGCGTGCACTATAGCGACGACGGTCCCAAGGTACGTTCGGACCAACGCGTCTGTTTGGTCATCTACTTCTACTGGATAGACCGCGAATTTGGCTTGATGCACGTGAAGCTCCAAACTTGGTTTCCCTTCACGGTGCAAGTATATGTCAACGGCCACGAATGGCTGGCGCGGAAGCTCACCGCTCGCGGGATCGCCTTCGAGAAACACGACAACGCGTTCGTGGAACTGGCTGATGTCGAGAAGGCCAACGAGTGCGCACGGAGCTTCTGGCGGCGCGATTGGCCTAGACTGCTCGATCGCCTGGCCGGCCGGGTCAATCCCCTGCTCAAGGACTGGCTAGCCGGGCAAAACTACTACTGGGTGATCGACCAGGCCGAGTTCTCAACGGATGTGCTTTTTGCCAACAAGACGGCGCTGTCATCATTGCGCCGTGGTCTGTACGAGCACGCAGTTCATTGTTTTGGCGCGGATCAGATGATGACGTTTTTGGGACGGAAGTACCGTGCGACGTTCAAGGGGGAAGTCCGAACGCACTGGCGGCGACGCGAGCCGGGTGCGGCCGTCAAGCATTGGGTCAAGAGCAACGCCATCAAGATGTACGACAAGTCGGGCCGGGTGTTGCGGATCGAGACAGTGATCAACGATCCCAAAGAATTCTTCGTGCACCGACCCCGGCTCAAGAATGATGGAAGCAAGGTCGTCGGTTGGTTTGAGATGAATAAGGGTGTGGCCAATATGTACCGGTACGCGCAGGTTAGCCAGCGGGCTAACGATCGTTATCTGGAGGGGCTCGCGGTCGTAAATGACGTGGGCGTCGGCCAGAGGGAATTAGACTCGAGATGCGCGCCGGTATCTTTTCAAGGGCGGAAACGTCGCGGCTTGCAGCCGCTTTCACGCGACGATCAGGCCCTGTTTCAAGCCGTGCTGCGTGGTGAACACGCCGTGCGCGGCTTCCGCAGCGGTGAGGTGGCCGAACGGTTGTACGGTTCCAGACCAAAAGATGAAGTGGAACGGCGCAGGCGGTCCGGGCGGGTGAGTCGCCGGATCAGCCTGCTGCGTGCCCACGGCTTGGTTGCGAAATATCCGCGCTCGAGGCGTTACCGCGTGACGCGCGCCGGTCAGCGATTCATGAGCATGGCAATTGATGTTCGCGCTAAGCTGTTTGCGCAGGAGTTTGGTCGAGCGGAATAGTACATCTCGTCACCCTCGCGCAAATGATTTTTTGCGCGCTCACCGTTGCTCCCGCGCTACCGGTGTGCGCGAATGATTTGTGCGCCGAACGCTCATCTGAACACCGTATCATTCTACGACGCTTGGGGGAACGTGCTTCAGGGCGCGAGCGCTTCGTCAACCTTCGAGTATGTTGGCCGGCAGGGCTACTATCTCGATCGCGACGCTTCGAGCATATACATTCGAAACCGGGTACTGAATCCAATGTGGGGGCGGTTTGTCAGCCGAGATCCCGTGGGATTCCTAAGCGACGGTGTCAACTTATATGTTTATGTATCGAACAAACCTGTGATGGCCGTCGATCCGAGCGGCCTTCAGGTTGGAAGGGACAACATCAGACCTAAGTTGCCCTACTGGCCTGAAAATGATGATTGCAAAAAGGCCTCGCACTGGCGAGTGAGCGAATAGCGTCAGGCCAGTGGAACGAAGGTGGCAATTCTGGGATCGTCGTGTGCTATAACGGCATCATGTGCGCGTGCCGCGTACCGGCGCAAGGCCATCCCGCTCCCGGCGTATGCTGGCCGTACGACTACTGCGTTATAACGCACGAAGTGCTGCATTTCAAGGAGTACGAGCGGTGTCTAAATCTTACGGGCTTCTACCGCGCAAAGCCCCCGGACGGCTACGACAATCCCGATCGGTGGAACTACGCGTTTGAGTGCAGCAAGCGCCGCGATAGCTTGAAGTGCTTGGAAAACATTTTGTACTTCATAAATTTAGGCTTTTTCGCGGAATGCGAGCCTTACGCGACCGATCTTGAGCGGATTATATCGAATTTCGAAAAGTTCCTGAAATGGTGTGCCGAGCAGAAAAAGCTCCGATGCTGAGCGATCTCGACCGGCAGGCGAGAGGCGAGGTGATCGCGGCGACGCTGATCGGATAAATATATAAATATATCCTTACTCATTCATGTATTATTAGAATGTTTGGCATACACCTATTGTGCAGCATATCCGCGACAGTTTGGGCTCGTACCTTCTTTAACTACTCTGACTCGCTGCTGTCGTGGGCGTCAGGGGCGAGCGCGCAGGGCGTCTACCGCTCGCAGGCCTGTCTACTGGGGCTCTGGTTGTGCTGCGCCGAGAGATCTCTATGGGCGAAGGGAGCAATTGCGATCGCTGGGTTTTCGTACTTGTGGGCGCTGTCGAAGCTGGGATTTCAAGATCCTCTAATGCCAAACGAGCGCGACTGTATCGAATTGGTTATACCAATCGCTTTCACGGTTATGCTCCTAGGGGCGAAAACCCTTGGCGTGCGGCTGACACGCACAGGGCATAGCGGCCCTTCCACTGATGGCGGTTCCGTGCGGATCTCGATTCGCGGGTACATGCTGATCGTTTTCCTGTTTGGGGTCTGGCTGTGGCTTTTCGTGGTTGCAAGGGCTGCTCGTCATAGTCCGGCCCTATTGGTGTCCGCAATGATCGTTGACGCCCCGTGCGTTTCAGTTGCCATCGCCGCGCTCTGGGCAATGCTTCGTGTCCAGAGCGTCGTTATTGGGCTCTGTTGGATCACGGCGATAACAGTGCTGTTTGTCGCGAGCAACTACGGTATAGCAAGCTCGTTCGTACCGCAGCCGTTTTTGATGACCTGCCTGCAGGTGATCGCTCACGCCGTGGTCATGGTGTCATCGGCCTACGCTCTGCGCCGGTGCGGTTACCGATTGGTAGCGCCGCCCTAACATGCGGCTCTCCAATCCTACGGGAGGCGTAGGCCGACAATCGAGTTGACCAAGCGAACGACAAACGCAATGGCAACCAAGGCTGAACTAAACCGCGCCACGGTGGGGCAAGAACGAGCTTCGGCTCGCATCAGGGGACGCCATACGTGACTATAAAGGCGGTCAGACCCATTTTCAATCTGTTTTAGGATCTGGATCGGGGGACACCAGACCTCGGATCGGCGGACACCATACTTATCTATGCAAGCGGTCAGACCCATTTTCAACGGGTTTCCACGAGGCTGACGTTCACCAGTCGAGGTGCGTGAGTTCCAATCATGGGAAAATACTCCGAAAGGCTGACCGAGCACGTCATGGCGCGCCCGGAACGGTGGCGTCATCGAAGACGCCGAGCTCACGGGTCATGCCGGTTCACCCGGTCGCGGTGCGTTCATGATCCTCTATCTGAAGCTCGATGATGAACGAATCGCGGCGGCGAAGTATCACACGGTCGGTTGCGGGCCGACGATCGCGAGCGGCTCGATCCTGACGGAGATTATCCAAGGACGCACGATCGAGGAATGCAGGAAGCTGACCGCGGAAGACCTTATCGACGCCCTCGATGGCGTACCGCCGAATAAGCTGCACTGCCCGGCGCTGGCGATCGGTGCCCTCAAAGATGCGCTGGCGAAGTGGCCTGGTCCGCAAAAGGGCACTGAGTAAGAGGCTTGGCAGCAACGGGAAGAGGAACTGTCCGCAGATGTCGCAGATGGACGCAGATGAGGTGGCGAGGGCGAGGCAGACTCCGGCGGGAAATGATCAACCACGGACGGCACGGATCTTCAGGAAGAATTCGGAAGCAGGGAACACTGATCTCCGCTAATCAACGCTAAAGGAAGGAGAGAATCATCAGATCCCGTGAGCGTCAATCAGTGTTGATAAGTGTTCCGGTCTCCAAATCTCTGCGCCAGGCCTTTTTTCTTATTGGAACCCGAATTCTGATTAGCGTTGATCAGCGTTAATTAGTGTTCCGGTCTCCAGATCTTTTCGCCGGGCTTCATTGATATTGGAACTCGCACTCCGACTAGCGCAGATCAGCGTTTATCAGTGTTCCGGCTTCTCGTCCAGGCCACCGAGGACGAACCGACTCCATGCAAGAGCGTGGACGGCGGGCAGATGGCAGGAACACTGATCTTCACTAATCTTCGCTCATCGAAGGAACGAATCACCGAATACGATAAGCGTGGATCAGCGTTGATCAGTGTTCCAATCTCCAGGAAAATTCGGGTCTTCAGATTCTCTTCAGCGTTTTGGTTTTGTCATCCGGATACGCCTCGTTCCCTAATCTTCAACCCACGAGTTCTGTTGAAGACCCAAAACTCAGAACCTGTCGGAGGCGGCGATGTCGAAACGTGGGAAGGCACGTGAGCAGGGCAAAAAGAACGGGAAGGGCCTGGCGGCCCAATGTCGAAATCCGAAGCTCGAAATTCGAAAGGAGCGTGGCGGGGTTATATTCGCGCGCGACGGGCTTCCGGATTCGTACTGGAAGGCTTGTGACTTGCGCGCGAGGGGCGGTTCGACCAGGCTCGCGACGCCTATTTGAGGCTTACGCGCGGTTTTGGTAGCAGCACGAGCTCGCGGCTGCGGGTCCTCGTTCAGAATGATCTTGCGGTTCTTGATGCGATGGAGGGGAAGCTCGACGAGGCGTGTGACGGGTGGCAGGCCGTCGTCCAGGGGGATGTGGGGTGCTTACCCGCTCGGCTGAACCTGTCGCTCGTTCGCGCGGAGATGAGCTGGGCGACAACGGAAAGCTCGAAATCCGAAACTCGAAATTCGAAAGAGGAGGACGGCGGGAGGGCGCCGGCGCCTGCCGCGACCGAGGTCGACCATGCTACCGGGCCGATCGAGGGGTCTTCCTCAGAGCTCACGGCGGATGAACCGGAAACGGAGGCCCGAGAGCCCGGGGTCGATGACGGCCTCTCGCTGCGTGCGTATACCGCGCCTCGCGTCGCGGTTCTCAGCTTCCTGTTCAACTGGCCGTCGACCGGCGGCGGGAATATGCATACCGCAGGGCTGGTCGACTTCCTGGGCCGCGATGGGTTCGAGGTGCGGCATTTTTATGCGCGGTATCCAGCTTGGGGGATTGGGCGGGTCACGAGCGAAGACTTGGTCGCCAGCGAGGCGATCGAATTCGCCGAGAACGAATGGAACGTAGCGAGGATCCGCCAGCGCTTTCGCGCCGCGGTCGACTCGTTCTCGCCCGATTACGTCGTGATTTCTGATGCGTGGAATATGAAGCCGCACCTTGCCGAAGCCATGCGTGGGTATCCCACGATTCTGCTCATGCAGGCCCAGGAGTGCCTGTGCCCGCTCAATAATCTGCGGTTGCTTGGAATTGGGCCGGTCAAGGCCGAGCAATGTCCCCGGAATCAGTTTGCTACACCGCAGGTTTGTCATCAGTGCTTGGTGGAACGCGGGCACCAATCCGGGGCGTTGCATCAAGTTGAACGGGCGCTGGCTGGGGTCGGTACGGCGGAGTATGACGGGTTGATGCGGCGGGCGTTTTTTGAGGCCGAGGCGGTGCTGGTGCTCAATCCGGTTACGGCGGCGCTCTTGGAACCGTTTGCTCGGCGGGTTTGTATTGTGCCTTGGGGCCTTGACCCGGCGAGGTTTCCTTGGGCGATTGGCTGAATGGGCACGCCAAAACAGCCCAGCGCACCACCCTGGATCCCCGAATTCAAGCCGCATTCAAGCCCTGTAGGTACGGCACGATCGGAGGAGATCTCGGGCGATGTTGCAATCGCTCGCGGAAATCCTGGCGTACGCGGTTCGGGCGGGCTGTTTCGCCCTTTCAGGGCGATATCCTTTCGGTTGTCGTATTCCCCCAGGGCGTTGCCCTGGGCTTATATGTGGCTGCCCCGTTCGGGGCGGGAAGGGAACAGCGAACATCAAAACTTGCGCTTCGGGTTGGTTTGGAGACAGTCTCGGCCGTTGCGTGAAACTGGTTCAATTGACCACAGGCAAATGACCATGAAAAACGTCGCCGTCATCTTCGATACCTCCCTGCGGCCGGAAACGGCTGGCGTTTATTGTCGCCGGGCGCTCGAGCGATTCGTCGAGGTTCAGCATTTTCAACCTCATGAGCTCGACCGCATTCCCCGCACTGGCTTCGACCTCTACTTGAATATCGACGACGGACTGCGCTATCACCTTCCTGCCGATTGCCGGCCCTGCGCTTTCTGGGCGATTGACACGCACCTTGATTTCGACCGCTGCCGCGAGAAGGCGCCGCGGTTTGACGTCGTGTTTGCTGCACAGCGCGATGGGGTTGAGTTGCTCCGGGGCATTGGGGTGCAGTCGGCTTCCTGGCTGCCACTGGCTTGTGATCCTGATGTGCATCGCAAGCATGACGACGTCGCCAAGCAGTACGATGTCGCGTTCGTGGGCAATGTCTTTCCTGGCCCGCGTGGCGATTTGCTGGGGCTGATCCAGCGGCGGTATCGCAGCTCGTTCGTCGGCCAGTGCTACTTCGATGACATGGCACGCACGTATTCCGCGGCGCGCATTGCGTTCAATCGCAGCATTCGCAATGACGTGAATATGCGCGTCTTCGAGGCGGTGGCGTGCGGGTCGATGCTCATGACCAATGACCTGGGCGAGAATGGGCTGGGCGAGTTGTTTCGTGATGGCGTGCACCTTGCCACGTACCGCGGGGGCGATGATCTGCTCGATAAGCTGGCGTTTTATCTCGGGCGCGAGGAGCTGCGCGAGCGGATTGCTGACGCGGGGCGGGCCGAGGCGATTGCCAAGCATACGTATGGGCATCGGATGGAGGCGGTGCTGACGGGCGCGCGGGCGGTGTTGTCGAAGAGCGTAGTGGCAGTAGGGTGGGTGGAACGGGGCGAAACCCACCGGGAAGCGGGGGATGCGAATGGCGGCGGGGGTGCGGCCTTTGGGTCGAATGGTGGGTTGCACCCACCCTACGGGAAGGCATCTCCTGATCCGTTCTATTTCGGGTATGCTCGCCCCGAGGTCGTCGGGCTCGTGCCGCAGACTGCCCATCGCGTGCTTGATATTGGCTGCGGCGCGGGAATGCTCGGCGAATCGATCAAGAATCGCCAAAACGCCGTTGTTTCCGGCATCGAGCTCGACGCCCAGGCCGCAGCAGCAGCGCGCGAGCGGCTGGACCACGTCTGGGCCGGCGACATCGAGCAGCTTGACCTCGAAATTCCGCCCGGATCGTTCGACGCGATCGTGTGCGCTGATTTGCTTGAGCACCTGCGCGAGCCGGCGCGGGTGCTCAAACAGATACGCGATTGGCTTGAACCTGGCGGGTGCGTCGTCGCAAGCATTCCCAACGTGGCTCACCACAGCGTGGTTCGCTCGCTCTTGCAAGGCAACTGGACGTATGAATCAGCAGGGCTGCTCGATCGGACGCACCTGCGGTTCTTTACTCGCCGCGAGATCGAGAAGCTGTTCCACCGCGCAGGGTTCGCCATCGACAGCATCTGGTCGGTGAATAGCCCGGGTGACGATCCTTCCCAGCGAAACGGCGCGAGTGGGACGGTTCAGCTCGGCGGGCTTGCCATTAGTGGACTGTCCAAGAGCGACGCCGATGAGTTTTACACGTATCAGTTCCTGGTCCGCGCCCTGCCGCTGCCAATGCCGGATTTTGGGCTGACCTCGATCGTGATCGTCACTTACAACGAGATCGGGTTCACCCGGCAATGCCTGGATAGCATCCGCTTGCTGACCGACGAGCCATACGAGATCATCGTCGTCGATAACGGCTCGACCGATGGCACGGTCGAATACTTGCGGGCGATGGGCGACGTGCGGTTGATCGAGAATGATAGCAACCGGGGCTTCCCGGCCGCGGCCAATCAGGGGATGGCCGTCGCGGCGGGCAAGCAGGTGCTGTTGCTGAATAATGATGTGGTGGTAACCACCGGCTGGCTGGGCGCATGCTCGGGGCGCTTCGAGGTGGCGATGCCAGCATCGGGCTAGTCGGGCCGCGATCGAACTTCGTGAGCGGGCCGCAGCAGATCGAGGTGGGGTACGAGAATATCGCTGAGCTGGATGGGTTTGCTTGGGATTTTGGCAAGGCCCAGAACGGTGTAACTGTCGATGTGAGCCGGCTGGTGGGATTCTGCCTGCTGATCAAGCGCGAAGTAATCGACGCCATCGGCATCCTCGACGAGCAATTCGGGATCGGCTGCTTCGAGGATGACGATTACTGTTTGCGGGCGATTACAGCGGGGTTTCGGGCGGTGATCGCCGGCGACGCATTCGTGCATCACTACGGTAGTCGCACGTTTTTGGGAAGCGGCGTCGACGCTGGCTCGCTCATGCGCGAAAACCAAGCACGGTTCTTGGAGAAGTGGGGTGGCAACGGGAATGGCCGCAACGGCGAGCACGTCCAATCGTCGCCGATAAACGGGGCCACAAGCACGCCGCGGGTCGGTCCGGGGCCATTCGCGGTGGACATCGCGCCCGGGGGCGGGCTGCGGTTGCGGCTGGATTTGGCGCGGACGAAGCTTTCGCTTTGCATGATCGTGCGGGACAACGCGCGGACGATTGGTCCCTGCCTCGAGAGCATACGGCCGTGGGTTGATGAGATCATCGTCGTCGACACCGGCTCCGTCGATGAGACGCCGCGAATCGTTGAATCGTTCGGCGCCAAGCTTTATCACTTTCCGTGGTGCGATGATTTTTCGGCCGCACGCAATGAATCGCTGCGGCATGCGACCGGTGATTGGCTTTTCTGGATGGATTCGGACGACACGATCCCACCCGAGTGCGGGCGCGGGCTGCGGGAGCTCGTCGAGAATCAGAATGACCCGAACATCGTTGCGTACGTCATGCAGGTTCACTGCCTGGGCTCCCTGGAGGAAGAGCAGGCCGGGATGGGTTTGGAGGCCGTCGACCACGTCAAGCTGTTTCGCAATCTGCCGGAATTGCGGTTCGATGGGCGAATGCACGAGCAGATTCTGACCGCGATCAATAGGATGGAAGGGCACGTCCGCATTCAGGCGACCAATCTGTACGTCGTTCATTCCGGGTCCGATCGAACTCCCGCCGGGCAGGCGAAGAAGCTCGAGCGCGACATGCGGCTGCTCTTAATGGAGCTGGCCGAGCGGCCCGAACACACATTTACGCTGTTTAACTTGGGGATGACGCAGCTTCACCTGAACCGTCCCGGCGATGCGGCTGACTACCTGCGCCGAAGTCTGCTCGTAGCCGATGCCCATGACTCTCACGTGAAGAAAGCCTTTGCGCTCTTGGCGTTGGCCGAGATGCAGCAACGGCGATTTGAGGAAGCGCTCGCGGCTTGCCGGCAGGGGCTCAAGTTGCAACCGCACGACGTGGAGCTTCGGTTCCGCGAAGCCGGTGCACTGCGCGAGCTGGGCCGACTGGCCGAGGCAACTTCCACGAGGAAGCCGTGGCGGTGTATCGGCAGTCGCTGCGGTACCGGGCGAATTTCTGGCCGACTTTTTTCAATCTGAGCTACGCCCTCACCGATGGCCACCGGCTGACGGAGGCCAAGGCCGCGTGTGAGCAGGCGGCACGGCTGGCGCCGAACGAACCGGGGCCAAGACGCGAGCTGGAGAGGATTGCGCGCTTGGTCGCGGGATGTGGCGGGTAGTGGGACTCGAGCCGACAGGCCGTTTGGGATCGGGGTCGTGGTCGCTTCGGATGCGCCGGGTCCTTGCGCCGGCTCCTTGTATCGGGCCGTCGTGCCTTTCGTTTCCCGGGGGGGCGGCGGAGGGGGCATTCGCCTGGGCGCGCGTTTCGGGCGATTCAGGGCATGATTGCCGGTCTCATCGTTAAAATGCGAAGCTGGTCCGAGAATATCCGCGGTGCGCCCGCTCTCTCTCCGCCGCCTGCGGCAGGCGCTCCCGGGTTCGCTCGCCCTACGCGCCGATGGCCTGTGCAGCCGCCTCTATGCACCGCCCCCCCGCTGCCGCCGAGGGCGGCAATTCCGCCACGAAGGGGGCCGCACGCCAATCGTTGCGATCGGCATAACTGGACTCGGCGCGACTTCGTGAGCCGGAATTCTCGGGGTTTGCCGCAACTTTATCGGGCGCTGCGTAGATCATCTGGGTAGAGAGCACCGCGAAGTCGTCGGGTCGAATCCATTGCGACGGGGCGGGGCTCGCCGGGGATGTCTTCGTTGGGTTCATCAAGCCGGGCCAACTTTTTTTTCTTGGCGAACTTGGAGGGGGCGATGCATGCGCAGCCGGTTGCGACGAGCGTGGGGAGTGCGGTCGAGATGGCGAGTGACGTACGCCGGGATCGGGATCGGGTCGTCGATGTGGCGAGCGTGGGTTTGTTTGGCGGCGGAATCCAGGGGGCTGACACCGATGGACCCGTTCCCTTAAACCTTGCGGGGAAAGGGCCCGCGTCGAATATACAAAACGAACTCGGGCCGGGAATCAGGGCGGAGGACGGAGGATTCCGAACGCCGCCGGACCTGCGCGGCGGCGCATTGGCGCTGACCGCTCCCGTCGCCTGCGGCGGTAGTTCCCCACGGTGACGGGAGGAATAGCCACTCGAAACGGACGAATTCTTTTTTCTTTTGGCAACCGGATCGCAGCTTTTGCAGATCATCTTGGTAGGAGCAATGGGTGCGCTCGCGGGTGCGCGCTCGAGCTACGGAGATCAAATGCCACGATCAGAAACTGGAGGAGCAAATTCGCGTCAGGCTAAAAGCCTGACCTACAGGACATGCCATACGACAACCTTCAAATCATGACGTCTCGGCGGGAACCGACGGCGGTGCAATGCGCGGCGTTCCGTATGCGCCGGTCCCCATCCGCCGCGTGCGGCGGCACCTCGCGCACGGCGGGGGGAGGAATGCCGGGCCGATTTACACTAATGTACGGATGCTTGAAAACATCTCCAGGACTGCCACTTACTGCCACTTTTCGAGGCTCGCAACTGGGCGTGCAAGGCGCAACACGCGATATGTAAGTCGAACGGGCACAAATCGATGGGAGATGAGCGGTGCGTTTTCAGGCGATTCAGAAACCTCGTGGCAGTACTCACCTCAAAACTGCCACACTGAAATGAGGGTGTTGTTCACTATGTCGGGAGACTGCGCCGCAGAGGACGGAGGTCGGGAATCAGGACTGAGGACGGAGGACGTCAAAGAGGTCCTATCGAGGGAGCCGACTGCTGGTCGCCGGAACCCTCGCTGCGGCTTTGGGTTAGTGTGCGACTGTCACAATTCATTTGGGTGTGTTAGCCGACGAGATTTCCTGATTTCAGGAAATAATATTGCAATTACGGGTTTAATATGCTATATTCTGGAATCATATGGATGATCGGGGATACTGCGCTCTCCAGCACGGCTGTCTGTGCTGGAGGGTGGGGATGATCGGTCGTCTGTTGAGCGGGAGTGGACTACCATGAGTTCTCGGTGGTGGGTGGAGCCGAACGGGGTCGATCGTCGTGTGCACGAGCGATGCCAGCATCGTGGCGTATGCAGGCCTGGAAGAGCGAGTTACCGAGCTCGACCAGCAACCCGATTCTCGTTGCGTCGAGCGGGTTTGACCGTTTCCGGGCATCGCCTACAATGAAGAGTGAATGGGCAGGCTCTACTCAATTGAGCGATCTTGCGGGGTCGATTGCCGGGTCCAGGTGTGGCCCGGCGGTGCTGAGGCGAGAGCGGGGCCGGCGGCGCTAGATCGCCGCACTGGATTTTTGACGCGAGCGAAGGCTTGCCGGGAGGAGATGGAATGATTCCACTGCACCGAGACGAGCCGCACATCAACGGACCGCTGCCGGGCCCACGAAGCACGACCTGGCTTGAGCGCGACCAGCGGGTGATGTCGCCTTCCTATACGCGCGCGTATCCACTGGTGGTGCGAAGGGCGAAGGGGGCGATGATCGAGGACATGGACGGAAACCGGTTCCTCGATTTCACAGCCGGCATCGCGGTGACGAATGTCGGCCATTCGCACCCGCGCGTCGTCGCCGCCATTCGCGAGCAGTCGCGGCGATTGATTCATATGTCGGGAACAGATTTCTATTACGTGCCGCAGGTGCGCCTGGCCGAGCGGCTGGCGGCGCTGCGCGCTGGGAATGAGCCCAAGCGGGTGTTTTTCACGAATAGCGGGGCCGAGGCGATCGAGGCTGCGCTCGAGCTCGCGCGCCGCCATACGGGGCGCAACCGTGCGCTGGCGTTCATGCACGCGTTTCACGGCCGGACATACGGCGCGATGTCGCTCTCTGGTTCCAAGCCGATGCAACGCCGCGGGTTTTCGCCGCTGGTGCCGGATATTCACCACGCTCGCTATGGCAACCTCGAGAGTGTTCGCGGGCTGCTGCGCACGATCTGTCCGGCAGAGGAGCTGGCGGCGATCTTCGTCGAGCCGATTCAGGGGGAGGGGGGGTACATTGTTCCGCCTGCCGATTTCCTGCCCGGTTTGCGCGAGCTTTGTGACGAGCACGGCGTGCTGCTGGTATTCGACGAAGTTCAAAGCGGCATGGGCCGCACGGGGAAGATGTTTGCGTCGGAGCACTGGGGCGTTGCCGGTGACATCGTCTGCCTGGCGAAAGGGATCGCCAACGGACTTCCCCTGGGAGCGATCGTGGCTCGGGCGTCGGTGATGGACTGGCCCAGCGGGAGCCATGCTTCAACGTTTGGCGGCAATCCGGTCGCGTGTGCTGCGTCGCTGGCGACCGTGGAGCTTCTGGAGCGCCGGTATATCGCCAATGCGCAGCGGCGCGGGCGACAGCTCATGGACGGGCTCGAAGATCTCGCCCGCCGGTTTCCGTTCGTTCGCGAGGTGCGGGGGCTGGGCTTGATGGTCGGAATGGAGATCCAATCCGAGACGGGTGAGCCGGCTCCCGGTCTGCGGGACTGGCTGATTGATCTGGCGTTTCATCACGGGCTGCTGCTGTTGCCTTGCGGGCCCAGCACGATACGGTTCTGCCCGCCGCTCTGCTTGAGGCGGCGGCAGGTCGAGATCGGTCTGGAGCTGCTCGGGGCGGCGATGTCGGCCGCGGTCGACGAGAGTTCCAGGTTGAAGGCCGGCCTCGATGGGGCGACGCAGGCTCGCGAGGATCTTGAGCCGGAGCCGGCGTGAGGGTGGGGTGATGAAAAGGCGGCCTTATCCACGAAATTCGCGGCGGAGGATTCGACGATTTTTGTTGCGCGACGGCCTTGTAACGGTGGCGACCGGGGACGACCCCCCCTGGCCCCCCCTTCTAAAGGGGGGGAAAAGGAGCGCAACATGCACGGAGGGAGGTCTGTCTTCCCTGGATCTAAACTTTTCAAAAGTCCAGCGTGAGTGCGGGCGCTGGCGTACGACGTTGCACGGGTCTGGACATACAAGCATGACAACATTGTTGACTAGGAGGAGGCCATGAACTCGACCGCCGAGATGACGGCTCCGCCGCTTTTTGAATGGAAGCGCTGGCCGGAAACCGACGCATTCCTGGACGAGGCGATCCAGGTGGCTGTTGCGGGGAACAGCCTGGCGGCCGCGCTGGCGAGCCGGATGCCTCGCGAGACGGGCACGCAGCTCAAGGTGTGGATCGATCACCTGGTGTTGCGCGGTGGGCGGGCGCTGGGCGGCCGGCTGATCGAGCTGGGCTACGAGCGCGGGGCGTTGCCTTATGCGGTGGGCGTTCCTCTTTTCGTGCACTCGGGTGGCATATTCCCGCCGATTGTGCTCGAGGCGGCGAAGTCGGGAAGCCCGGACGGTGAGGACCTGAAGGTGACCGAGGTGGCCCTAAAGGTCGAGTCGGTCGCGGATTTTTCGCGGGCACACGATCTGGGTCTGCAGATCGCCGGTTACCCGATGGGCCCTTACCGCGTGGCCAGGATTGCCGGGGCGGCGGCGACGTTGGCCGTGGTCGAGCGACGGGGTTATCGCGGGTTCGAGGCCTATCCCGGAGAGCTGGCGCGAGAGGGACGAATGAAGCCGCACGCCGCGCGCGATGCGCTGGCTGCGCGCGATCTGTGGCATGGCCGCAGGCGCCGGTTCGATGATGATGAAGAGGGGATCGTGGCCACCGAGGAGACGCTCGAGAAGGTGATCGAGCTGGCCGGCTCGACCGATCTGGCTTGCCACCTGGTTTTTGAAGCGGAGCGGTGGTACTGGGAGTCGCGAACCGCGCCGCTCGCGTGCAGAAGGCGCGGCAGGACCGGCTGGGACTGGGTTGGGCGAACCATGACCATCACACGTTTCGCTGCTCGCGGCGGTTCTTCCCGCGCATCATGACGATGTTCAAGCGGTTGGGCTTTGAGCGGCGCGAGCGATTTCACGCCGGCGAGCACGCCGGATGGGCGCACAGATTCTCGAACACCCTGTGACGGGAATCGTTATTTTCGCGGACCTCGATCTTGCACCCGAGGAAGCGTCCGAGGATTTCTCGGAGCAGGTGCTTCCGGAGCTGACCCGTCCGGGAACGGTCGGCCTGTGGGTGGCGCTGCATGGCGAGTCGATTCTTGAGGCGGGCATGCATCATCTGGAAGCGCAATTTGATTTTGAAGCGTTGCGGGAAGGAATCAAAGCCGAGGCCGGGATCGAAACCATGCCGCCATTCTCGAACTTTCCGTTCTTGCGGCAGGCGTTCACGGCGGGGGAGCGCTGGAGCGTTTCAGCGCATCGCGCGGACCGGGCACTGGCTCTGGGGTGGATCGATCGAGAGCAGCATCAGAAGTTTCTCCGCGAGGGCACGATCGGCAGCCACCTGGAGAACCTGGAGAGACGCGAGGGTTACAAGGGTTTCAACCAGCAGGCGGTGAGTGCCATCATCGCGGCGACGGATCCGCGGTTGCATTGAGCTCGGAACCCGGTCGATTCCCGCTTGATTTCGAGAGCACTCAGAGGAATTAAATCACGTGCCCCGAGTTGATTCGTCCGCTTCGCCGGCCCGTCGCCATGACGCTGATCTCCGCTCGCTCTCGGCCGAGCTTCTCGCCCAGTCCGAGGAGCTGCGCCAGGGAGGCGGCAGCGCCGCGATCGAGCGCCAGCACGCCAAGGGGCGCAAGACGGCGCGGGAGCGGATTGCCGCGCTGCTCGACCCCGGCGCGCCAGCGCTCGAGATCGGCCTCTGGGCTGGGTACAAAGTGTATGACGAATGGGGCGGAGCGCCGGCGGCCGGGGTGGTCACGGTGATGGGATCGGTGGCGCATCGGCGTGTGATGGTCGTCGCCAACGATGCCACCGTGAAGGCGGGCGCGTGTTTCCCGCTGACGATCAAGAAAATCCTACGCGCGCAGACGATTGCCGCACAGAACCGTCTGCCGCTGATCTACCTCGTCGATTCGTCCGGCGTGTTTCTGCCGATGCAGGACGAGGTTTTTCCCGATGAGGACGACTTCGGCCGCATCTTTCGCAACAACGCGGTGTTGTCGGCGCAGGGCATTCCGCAGTACGCGGCGATCATGGGAAACTGCGTGGCGGGCGGAGCCTATCTGCCGGTGCTTTGCGACACCGTGCTGATGACGGAGGGATCTGGCTTGTATCTGGCCGGCCCGGCACTGGTGAAAGCGGCGATCGGCCAGGAAATCTCGCATGACGAGCTGGGCGGCGCGCGGGTGCATTCGGCGATCAGCGGCACGATCGACTATCACGAAAAGGATGACGATTCCTGCCTCGCGCGGCTGCGCCGGCTGATCGGTCTTTTGCCGCCGGACGCGGACCTGCCGGTGGCAGCAACCGCGATCGAGCCGTCGGGCCGGGCCGCCGAGGATCTTTATGAACTGGTGCGCAGCGACCCTTCGGCCCAGTATGACGTACGCGAGCTGCTCCGCGCGATCCTGGACGGCGGCCGGCTTGACGAGTATCGGGCTAAGTACGGTCGAACGCTCGTCTGCGGGTTCGGGCAGCTCGGCGGAAACTCGCTGGGAATCGTCGCGAGTCAACGTTTGAGGTTTCGCCCCGAGGGGGGTGGGCCGATCCAGTTCGGCGGCGTGATTTATGCCGACAGCGCCGACAAGGCCGCACGTTTCGTGCTCGAGTGCAATCAGACTCGCGTGCCGATCCTGTTTATCCAGGATGTGAACGGCTTCGACGTCGGCCGCGATGCCGAGCGCACGGGCATCATTCGCCGCGGTGCAAAGCTTGTATCGGCCGTGAGCAACAGCAGGGTGCCAAAGATCACGCTGATCGTGGGCCATTCCTTTGGCGCGGGTCACTACGCGCTCTGCGGCAAGGCGTTTGATCCCCGGTTTCTTTTCGCCTGGCCGGGCGCCCGTTATGCGGTGATGGGGGCACAACAAGCGGCACGAACCATGCTTGACGTGAACGTGGCCGCGCTCAAGCGCGACAAGAAGGAGATTGACGACCGCGAGCAAGAAGCCATGGCCCAGGAATTACGACAGCGCTACGACCGCGAGACGGATATTCGCTACGCCGCCGCGCGGTTGTGGATCGACGCGATCATCGACCCGGCGCAGACGCGCGAGGTGCTTTCACTGGCGCTTGACACCGTTGTGAGACAACGCCAGGTCGAGCCGATCACCACGGGCGTGTTTCAGGTGTGATTTGCCGCCTGGTCACTTCTGAGCTAGCATGCAGGCTGATTAAAGCGGATTCCTCTACCTGTATCGAGATTCATCGTTTTGGCATCGAACGCAAAAACTACTGAGGCTCGTTCTTTGCGAGTCGGCAACGGTGCCGGCTTTTGGGGCGATAATCTGGACGCGCCCTTTCTCCTGGCGCACGACGGCGAGATTGATTTCTTGACGCTGGAATACCTCGCCGAGCTGACGATGGCGATTCTGAGCCATCTTCGTTCGCGGGACAGGGAGGCAGGCTATGTGACCGATTTTCCGGAGTTGCTCGAGCGGCTGGCTCCGCTCTTGAAGGAGCAAGGTGGACTGCGAGTGGTTACCAATGCGGGCGGTCTTAATCCACCCTCGTGCTCGGCCCGTTGCGGCATCATTCTCGAAGCGGCGGGAATGCCGGATATTCCGGTCGGCATGGTTACCGGGGATGACGTCCTTGATCGCGTGCCTTCGTGGATCGAGCAGGGCATCGACCTTTCGCATCTGGAAACCGGCGACGCGATCTCGACGGTCTCGGACCGACTGGTTGCGGCGAACGTGTACTTCGGGCGCGGGGCATCGCTCAGGCACTTGCGGGTGAGGCTCGCATTGTTTTGACCGGACGAGTGGCGGATGCCTCGCTCACGCTGGGCCCGGCGGTCGCGCATCACGGCTGGCAGTGGGACGACTGGGATTGCCTGGCGGGTGCTTCGGCAGCCGGGCACTTGATCGAATGTGGTGCGCAGGCGACCGGCGGTCTCTGGCACCGCTGGGACCAGCTTGCCGATCCGGCGGGAATTGGCTACCCGATCGCCGAGATCGAGGCTGACGGGTGCTGTGCGATCGGCAAGGCGCCGGGCACAGGTGGATTGGTCAATGTGAATACGGTCGCCGAGCAACTGCTGTACGAGATCGATGATCCAAGCTGCTACCGCACCCCGGATGTCGACGTCGATTTCACAAAGCTTGAATTGGCGCAGGTTGGATCCGAGCGTGTGTTGGTCAAGGGAGCGGCGGGGCGGCGGCCGTCAGAGAAGCTCAAGCTCGTCGCGGTCTATCGCGACGGATGGACGGCCAGCGGCATGGTGGCCGTTGTGGGGCGGAATGCGGAGGCGAAGGCGCGGGCCGCGGGGGAGCTTGTCCTGGAACGAGTGCGCCGAGCGGGAGTGACAATCTCCGCGTCGCTGGTCGAGTGTTTGGGCGCCGGTGATGTGGCGCCGGGGGTTCTGGCTCCGGCGGCGCCGCCGTTCGAAGTTGTGCTGCGCGTAACTGTTCGCGACCGGCAGCGCAGGCGGTGGAGCGGTTCTGCCGGGAGCTTGCGCCGCTCGTGACGGCGGGGCCGCCGGGAATCGTTGGCTACGCCGCGGGAAGGCCAGCACCGCGGCCGGCCTTCGGGTACTGGCCTGCGCTCGTGCCGCGGACGATCGCGGAATCGGAAAGCCGGGTCGAGGTCAGGGCCGCCTCGGAATGGGCCAGGGCATTGCGTCAACCGACCAAATCGTGAACAATTCAGGGCGACGCCGAAGATTGAGGGAGCCAGCGATGTCACATAAAGCATCACAAATTCGTCTGGGCGAGCTGGCGCACACGCGAAGTGGTGACAAGGGCGATCGATCAAACATCGGCGTCATTGCCAACGATGCCGCAGATTACCCGTGGCTGCAGGCCCACCTGACGGAGGAGGCTGTCGGAGCATTCCTGCGTCCGATGGGGATCGGCCGGGTGAAGCGCTTTGAGCTGCCCAGGCTGCACGCGTTCAATTTCATCATTGATCACGCACTGGCGGGGGGGGCGAGCCGCTCGCTTCGAATCGACTCGCAAGGAAAGGCACTGGGGACGATTCTCCTCGAGCTGCCGATCAAGGGCCCCCCAAAAGACTGACGTCAATCTTGGAAGGGTTCCCATCAATGAGCACCAATTTCACACACCGGGAGGATCGAGGTTCGATTGCGATCCTCACTCTCAATCGTCCTGATCAGCGCAATGCGCTTTCTCGCGCACTGGTGGCCGAGCTTCGCGATCGGATTGACCAGGTTCGCGTGGACCATCGCACACGAGTTGTCGTGCTCGCGGGAGCCGGCTCGACGTTTTGCTCGGGAATGGATCTGAAAGAGGCAGCCGCGGTGTCCGAAGGCGCCGATGGCGAGCAAACGACGATCGCGATTCTGCAGCAGTTTGCCGACCTGCTTCAGTGCCTGCACGCCGTGTCGAAGCCCACGATCGCCGCAGTGGCGGGTGATGCATTCGCGGGTGGGGCCGGCCTGATGGCGGCGTGCGACCTGGTCGTCGCTGCGGAGAGTGCGCAGATCGGTTATCCGGAGATCAAGCGCGGCCTCGTGGCGTCGATCGTCATGCATGACCTGTCCCGTCAGATCGGCGAACGGCGTGCCGGCCAGTTGCTCCTCTCGGGCGAGCCGATCTCGGCTCTCGTTGCTAAGGAGTGGGGAATGGTGAATGTGATCACGCCCAAGGAGAGCTGTCTGGCGGAGGCGATCCGGCTCGCGGAGGGCCTTCTGCAGTGCGGTCCGCAGGCGATCGCCACCACCAAGCGGCTGCTCGACGAAGCGCTTCGGCGGCCACATGACCTTCGCGGTGCCGCGGCGGTGAGCGCCGCCGTCCGTGTCTCCGACGAAGCGCGTGAGGGCATTCGTGCCTTTGTTGAAAGACGCCTCCCCGCGTGGGCTGCCTCTTCCAGTTGACGCACACTCGATCATAACGCAGGACGCGAGCTGCTCCCGGCCTGTCACGTGATCTGGAGCCGCGGCGATGAGGGCCTTGATCTCATGAATCGAGCAGCGGAACACTCGCAACCATGGGTATGGAATGAGACGGTCGGCAGTGTGCTTGCGCGTACGGCCAGCGTCTATCCCGAGCAGGACGCCGTGGTGTTCCCCCAGCTCAAGCTGCGGTGGTCCTGGCGCGAGCTCGATGAGCGGGTCAATCAAGCGGCAAGGTGGCTGATCGAGATTGGTGTCGAGCCGGGCGAGAATGTCGGCATCTGGTCGATGAACGTTCCAGAGTGGGTCGTCACTCAATTTGCGGCAGGCCGAATCGGCGCCGTGCTCGTGAACGTCAATCCGGCCTATCGTGTCCATGAGCTTTCGGACGCACTCCGCATGGCCGACGTGGCGACCCTCATTGCGGGCAGCCCATTCAAGGGCTCGAATTTCGTCGCAATGATCGAATCCCTCTGCCCGGAGGTGGTTTCCGCTTCGTCGTGCGATTGGACCTGTGAGCGATTTCCTCGGTTGAAGCGATTGATCGCGCTGGGAGACCGGCCGGGTCCGGGTTGGCGGACGTGGGCCGACGGTCATTCGGGCCCACGGGCGAACTTGGCACAGCTCGAGGCACGGGCTGCCGCCGTTCGGGCGGATGACGTGCACAACATCCAGTTCACGTCGGGGACAACGGGGCTGCCCAAAGGGGCGATGCTCACCCACCGAAACGTACTTCTGAATGCCTTCTACACCGGCGAGCGCCTCCGGTATTCGGCGGCCGATCGAGTCTGTGTTCCGGTGCCGTTCTACCATTGTTTCGGCTGCGTGCTGGGAAACCTTGTGTGCGCTGTCTACGCCGCGGCGATCGTGGTGCCGGCCCCATCGTTCGACGCCGGGGCCACGCTCGCGGCAATCGACCTCGAACGCTGCACATCGGTGTACGGCGTTCCCACGATGTATATCTCGCAGCTCGAACACCCCGACTTCGCCCGGTTCGATCTCGGAAGCCTTCGCACCGGAATCATGTCGGGCGCGCCTTGCCCGCTGCCTCTGATGCACAAGGTTGTTTCCTCAATGGGCATCCGCGAGATTTGCATCGGATACGGCCAGACCGAGGCCTCCCCGATCATCACATTCACGTCGGTAGACGATGTGATCGAAGTCAGAGTGGGCACCGTCGGCGCTGCCATTCCCGGTCTCGACGTCAAGGTTGTCGATCCCGCAACCGGAGCTAACGTGCAACCAGGTCAGACCGGCGAGCTCTGCGTGCGGGGGCACTGCGTGATGGCGGGGTATTACAACAATGCCGAAGCAACGTTGCGGGCGATCGACAGTTCGGGCTGGCTGCACACCGGTGACCTCGCGACTGCCGCGACGACGGAAACTACCGGATCGTCGGACGGAGCAAGGAGATGATCATTCGAGGCGGCGAGAATATTTACCCAGCCGAAGTCGAGGAGTTCCTGCACCGGCACCAGAGCATCGCCGAAGTCGCCGTGGCCGGTGTGCCCGACGCCAAGTACGGCGAAGTGGTGGCTGCGTGGGTCGTGCCCAGGGCGGGTGCTTCCCTCACACATGAAGACGTGAAGGGGTACTGCCACGATCAGATCGCGTACTTCAAGGTGCCGCAATATGTGATGATCGTCGAGCAGTTGCCGCGAACCGTCACCGGCAAGATTCGCAAGCACGTGCTCAAGGAGCAGGCGATTAACGAACTGGGATTGAGTGAATCAGCAGGCGTCGAGACAGCCTAGATAGAATCACTTGGTCGCCTGTCGCGGCGCGTTATTGCTCATCTCGATCCTGGCCGGTTCGAGCGCGGCATCGGCCTTGGCGACGATCAGACCATCGGTCGAATAGGTCTCATCGAGATCCGCGCTCGCCACGATGAGATAGCCGTAGGATTTGAGAATCTTCACACACTCATAGTGGAGCTTGTTGCTGTGCGTCGAAATGAAGACCCAGTCCACAGCTTTCCTGCCGAGCAGCATTTTCGCGCCAGCGAGCATGTCCACCTCGCCACCCTGAATGTCCGCGTGCAAGATCGCCAGATGATCGATCCCGTTCCGCTCGCAGAACGGATCGACGGCCACGAATCGCCTGCCTTCCCGGTCCGTTGCGTCGGACGAGCCGACAAACGCCTGCGTGAATACTCCACGGGCGCCATTGATCTCGAAATTCCTCTCGCCGGAGCGGAGGTTTTCGCTCGCCGGTTCGACGAGGAAGCAGCGTGCATCCTTGACGGTCTTCGCAAACCACAAGGAATAGTAAGCCCAGTAGGCTCCCAGTTCGAGCATCGTGCTCCCTGCTGCGAGCTGCGGCAGCACGAGGCCAAAGGCTGCGCTCTTCTTGTGGCTCGTGCACCCCGCGGTTCTCGACCAGCATTCTCAAGATGCCGGCTCCGTAGTACCCGAGGCCGACCACACGGATGCCGTTGTGCATCACCACCTGGTCATCGATGAGCTTGCCCGCATCCGCTACTCGATCGATATACTGGTTGTCCGGACATGCAATCACATCATCAATTCGCTGTCGCCAATACTTCGCATCGTTGCGGCGGTTCCAGAAAGCGAAAACATGCCGAGCAGAATCGATCGCCGATCTCGGCAGCGCCTTCCTTAGTGCGGTCTTGAGGATGCTCATGGGCAGACTGGATCGGCTCAATGGGGGACACCGCACGATCACGCCGGACGCGAAAGCATCGCGGCTCTTGGCCCTCTGGAAGTCGGGCCTCAGTCGGCGGCTCAGGGCCTATGGTAGTTTGCGCAGCCGCGGCTGTAAAGCCTCACTCCCCGAGCCGATCACGAACTTGTCGCGCCAGGCCGCTCGATCGGTCGTCTCGAGCGGCACGTTGACTTACCAGCCCGGAGCCAGGAACAGCGGCATATCGATTAAAGGCTCGCCAGGCGAGAGGCGCTGCACATGCACGTCCATCGGCGGCCCGGCGTCGCACGCGCCTAAGCCCATCTCATTTCGCGCTGCCCGGATTTGCCGCCGAAGCGAGCCCGCCTTTCGCGGGCGCCGGAGCCGATCGCTTCTGCTCGACCGCAAGCGCCTCGAGCTCGGCTTTGAGAGCCTGCACTTTTGCCAGTGAGGCGTCCAGCGGCGCCTTCTTCTCGGCCAGCGTTTTTTCCGCTCCAGCCTTCGCTGCGCTTGCCTGTGCATGTTCTTTCTTGACGGCGGCAAGCGCCGTGCTCAAGCTCTGGAAAGCGGCCTGGCCATCGGCCAAAGTCTTATCGGCCGCGGCTTTCTCCTGAAGAGCTCGCGCGGTAAGGTCTCGCGCGGACGTTGAAGCCAGCGTCGCGGCCTTGGCGGTTGTGCGGGCCGCCAGTGCCGTCAGGGCGCGGCATTCTTGGCAGCGGTGGCTTTTGCTAAAGAGGAAGAGGCCGACGCCTGCCGTGTGCCCGCGTTCGAGAGGCCCTGCACAAGCGAGAGCGTCTTCTGCGCCTGCTTGGCCAGCTCCGCCGCGGCCGCGGCCGTGGCTTCGGGCGTCGCCGCGGTTTTCAGTGCGGCAACCGCGGCCACAAGCGCCGGGTCGTTCGAGTTCTTCTCGGCCAGGGCTTTCTCGGTGGCCATCTTCGCGGCGGCCAGCTCACCCGTCGCTGTTTTCTCAGCGTCCGCGGACTGGGCGATCGCCTTCTCGGCAGCGGACTGGCCGGCCGCAAGCTGGGCCGCCAGTGCGTCGGCAGCGTTCAAGGTCACACTCGCTTCGTTAACCGCGGCCGCCTTCGCCTTCTGGACCTGGTCGAGCTGCTGCACCACCCCAGCCTGCTTGGCTGCCGCCGCCTCCGCTGCGGTCAGCTTGGCTCCAACCGCCGCCAAGGCGGTGTTCACCGGGCCGATCGCACCCTGGAGCGGACCGAGCTGCTTCGCCAGCGATTCGGCCTCGGCCGAGGCGGTCGCCAGCGTTTGCTTGACCTGCTCGATCCGGGTGGCGACCGGTGCTGGATTCACCGCGAGGTTCGCCAGCCGGCGCCCATCCTTTGCATCCCACACGCGGATCTCGCCGGTCCAGTCCGCGGCGAAGATACGTGAGTCATCGTGACTGATCACCGCCTCGAGTGCCAGGTCGCCGAACGGCTCGAACTCGCGCTGCTTGCCGCCGTTCTGGTCCCACAACCGCACGAAGCGGTCTCTTCCAGTCGTCAGAAGCCTACCGTCCTTGGTGAAACGCACCGACGCCACGCCCGGCCCGTGCGCGCCAATCGTCCGGATGTTGCCGCCGTTCTCCATCTCCCACAAGCGTACCCCGCCATCTTCGCTCGCGGAAGCCAGCACGTTCGAATCGAGCCGCCAGCTCACATCGGTGATCGCCGCCTGGTGGCCCCGCAGGTCAAAGAACTCGCGGCCGGTCTGGGCTTCCCACACGATCAGCCCGTTGTTGCGGTCGCCCGTCGCCAGCAGCACACCGTCCGGGCTGAATTCCGCCGCCGTAATCCATTCCGTGTGCTTGCGCATCTCAGTCGCCAGCGACCCGTCCGCCGTGTTGTACACCCGCACAACTTTGCCCGGGCCGCCCACGACCACTTGGCCGTGGTCAGGGCTCAAATCCGCCGCCAGAACCACATCGTATTCTTTGCCGACTTCGAAGACCCGCGTCCCCTTCTTGACGTCCCACGCCACCGCGATGCCGGATTGCCCGCCCCGGCCGCCGCCAGCCAGGAGCAGGTCGCCGTTGCGGCTGAATTTCAGGACATAGATCGCTCCCTCGGGGAACGGCAGCACGCCCATCAAATGAAAGTCGGTCGTCCGGTAAAGAAGTACCTGCTTTTGCCCGGCCACCGCGATCAAGGGCGCCCACGGGCTCGCCGCCATCGCGACGACCGCACTCGGTTGCGCCCCCGGTACAAACGGCTCGGTCGAGAGACTCTCGGGCATTGCCGGCGTCCCCGCCGGTTTGCCAAGCGACGACGGATCAAGCTTGAACTCGAACTTCGGCTTGGCACTGACAACCGCTTTGCTGCCCGAATTCTCGAGCGCTCCGCCTGCAATCCATTTGCGAATCACTTCGATCTCGGCATCCGGGATCTTGGGCGAATTTGGAGGCATCTTGGGCTCCTCCTTGTGCGAGATCACCAGGAAGAGCGTGCTGCCCTCGGCGTCGCCGGGCTCGATCACCTTCCCCGACCCGCCCCCTTCCATCGCCGAGCCGTAGTTATCAAGATTCAAGCCCCCCTTCTGCTTATCGGGGTTGTGGCACGAGCCGCACCGATTGCGAAAAATCGGGCTCACGTTGTCCTGGTACGTCACCTTCTCCTTGGGAGGGTCGTCCACCATCTCCGCCGAGACGACACCCAGGCACAGCGACGTGAACGCCGAGAGAACGATGGCAACGAGCTTCGATTGCATGGTCTCGAATCTCACCTGAACTGGCCCTCATGTTGCGATTGCACAAGCGCTCGACGGTCCAGCCGATGGCTCGCCGAAAACGCCGCTCGGGCCGTCGATCAATGGTTAAACAGGAACTCCCGGCTGTTGAGCAGCGCCCAGAAGATGTCTTCGAGCGCCTGCGAAGCGTCCTTCCCTGTCGCAATGAGCGGCACAAGCTTGGCAAGCTCTTGCTTGTCCGGCTTGCGCGAAAAACAGCGTAAGTATAACTCGGTGATTTTCTCCTCGGGCGGCTTCTTGCTCGACGAAATCTGGACGATCAGCCCGCCCTGGCGAATCTTGTCGGTGACCGTGCCACCGTTTAGCAGATGCAGGGCCTGCGACAAAGTCGGTTCCATCTTCACCTCGCAGGAACACACCGTTTCGCGGGTTGCCCGGCCAAATGTCTTGAGGAAGTAGGTCGACCGCGTGCCATCGGCGATCTGAACCGCCCGCGCTCCCACCGGCAAGCCGTCGAATTTGTCCTTCGTGTTGGTTACCGCGCTGATCGTATCGAGCAGATTCTCAGCCTTGATCCTGCGCACCAGAGCGTGGGCGAAGTTCTTCTCGTCGCTCTCGTTGCTCTCATTGCGCCGGGTCGATCGCTGATAAGTCCTCGAGTTGCAGATGTCCCGCACCAGCGCCTTCAAATTGTACTTGGTGTCCGTAAAATGCTTGCCAAGGTCTTCGAGCAGCTCGGGATTCGAAGCGGGGTTCGATACCCGGAAATCATCAACCGGCTCGACAATTCCCACCCCCATGAAGTGCGCCCAGACGCGGTTGGCAAATGAGCTCGCAAACCACGGGTTGCGCGGCGACGCCAGCCATTTGGCCAGCACCACGCGACGGTCCTTTCCTGCAACGTCGGGTGCCTCTGCCCCCAGGAACTTGGGCGGCATCACCCGGCCGCCCACCGGGTGAGTCACCTCTCCTCCGCCCGAATTGAAGATGATCGTCTCGCGATAATCTTCCGCTTGCTTGCGGCCAATCTGAGCGAAGAACGCGGCAAAGCTGTAGTAGTCGTTCTGGGTCCAGCGGTCAAAGGGATGGTTGTGGCACTGCGCACACTGCACGCGAATCCCCATGAACACCTGGGCCACGTTCTCGGAAAGCGGCAGCGTCTCGTTGGTGATCTGATAGAAGTTCGTCGCTGCGTTCTTGAAAGTTCCGCCACTGGCCCCAAGCAGCTCCTGCACCATCTCGTCCATCGGCATGTTCTTGGAGAGCTTGTCGACCAGCCAGTTATAGTAAAGGAACATCGCCTTCTGGCTGACATTGCGGTTGGCGTCGGTGCGCACCTGCAAGAGCTCGGCCCACTTCGACACCCAGATCTCGGAAAACTCCTTGCGCTCGAGCAGCTCATCAACCCACTTCGCTCGCTTGGCGGGGTCGCTCGATTTCATGAAGCGAACGTATTCCTCGGCGGAGGGCGGCAGCCCGACGATATCCAGCGCCGCCCGGCGCAGGAACGTCTCGTCGTCACACTGCCCCGAAGGCGCGATCCTCAGCTTCTTGAGCTTTTCGTTTACAAGCTTGTCGATGTAATTCGTCTCGGGCTCACCCTGCGGGAAGGTGAAGTTGAGTCCCTGCGGCAGCACGATAAACTGCGATCCGACCGTATGCGTCTCGAACCGCGCCATCACGAACGCCTCGCCGCGAGCCCCCGCCGTGACCAAACCGCTCGTGCTCACCGGCGCTGAGACATCGTTATTCGTCAAGAACACCGCGAGGCTCGTGACGTCGCGGTCCGTGCCGTCGGAGTAGCGGGCGCGAACGGTCAACTGCTGGGTCGAGCCCTTGCCGTCAAGGACCGATTGTTTGGGATAGAGGTCGACACCGACGACCGTGGGAATCTTGGCCACATCGTCGTTGAGCGCTCCGGACTGAATCCACGTATGAAGCGTCCCGTAAAGCTCGCTCGTGGCCTCGAACCGCTTGCCCCCCGTGTGGGGAACCGCCCCGATGGCCTTCTCGAGAAGCGTGCTTTCAGCCGGTACGGCTCGATTGATTCGCCTGCCAACCATCTCACGTGTCAGCCGGAAGTGGTCCCCCTCCGGGTCGAAGCCGAAGAGTGAGATCCGGAATCCGTCCTTGCCCCGCGCCGCCCCGTGGCAGCTTCCGGTGTTGCATCCCGATCGCATGAACACCGGCATCACATCCAGCCGGAAGCTCAGCGGCGGTGAGACGCTCGCCTGCGCGACTTTCACCGGCACGGTCACCGTCTTGCCGCCAAAACCGACAGCCAGCGTGGTGGCACCGTCCGCGGCGGGATAAAACACCGCCCCCTCGCGCCTCACCGGCTTGGGATCGGCCACGGCGAGTGTCGCTTCCCGGGTCACGTCGCGGGTGATCCCATCCGCGAAAGTCGCCTGCACAACCACCGACTGCCGGTCGCGCGAAGTCGTCAGATTGATCTCCGAGGGAAAAACCGCGAGGCTAGACAACGGCGCCGCTGCTTTCGCCACGGCGAAAACTTGGTCCGGCAGGTTCGGCAGCTTGTCGTCGCCGGCCGCAGTCGCTCCGGCCAGCACGAAAACCAGTAAGCAGCACAGTGGAGCCCGCAAGATCGAGGATGACGCACGTATCATCACGAGGGAGTCCTTCTTCTCTACGGAGACTGGTCCAGGGCTGGGTGCCCTTCTCACCGTTCCTTCGTTTCTCACGTCAAATCATTTGCCGGTCTTGGCCTGTTTGGTGTCCAGCCTTAGCTTCTCGAGCCGCGTCAGCGGCTTGGCGGCCGGCGCCGCCGGCTTCGGCGCAGCGGCCACCGGCGGTGGCTTGGGCGCCGCCGCCGGTGCACTCGCCTTGGGCGGCAGCGGCACGTCGATGCGCAAAGCTCCCGTACCGATGTTGTGCACGATCGGCTCGCCGTTCTGCGTGACCACCACCTGGCAGAAAAGGTTGGCGTGGTTGCCGGCCGGCGAGACCTTGTCCGTCTTGATATGGAATACCAGGTCGGTCGTGTCCTTGGTGATCTTCTTCACGTCGGTCGTCACCTTGTTGGGCAGCCCGATCAGCGTGACGGTCGCCTCACCCGGAAAATCCACCGCCTTGGCAACCTTGACCGCCATGTCGACCTCTTTGCCCTGATCGACACTGGCGGCCGTATAAGCCAGCCCAAGATACGGCGCGGCGATCGTCAAGTTGGCAAGCTGTGACGAGACACTGATGGGACCCGAAGCCACCCCCGACGCGCCGTTGACCACAATCTTCCATGTCCGCAGCTCGGCGCCGCCGTCGGCGTTCATCGGAATGACCGCCTCATTCTGCTTCTCCGGAATCTGGATCCCGCCCCCTGAGCCCACCCCCGGCGGATTCCAGGGCAGATAGACCGAAATCGGCGCCGTGAAGCCCGCCTTCCGGTTCGCCCGCACTTTGAGCCCCATCGACCCCCCGCGCACCAGCGGAACCTTGGGCTCGACAATCTCGATCGTGTAGGGACACTCCTCCGTCACCGCAACCGCCAAACGCTCGACCGTCCGCGACCATACGTTGACGTTGTTCTGCCCCAGCACCAGCACCGACATCTGCTCGAATCGCGACGGAACGTTCAGCTTGGCGTCGGCTGGCTTGCCCGAGACGTCCGCCAGACGCCGCCGCCAGCGGAGCATCCGGCTTGGCCGAAAACAGCACCGGCACCGCCACCTGGCTGGCCGCGATCGTCGGTGCCTCGACCGAAACCCCTGCAGGCAGCCCACCAACACCCAGATTCAATTCACCGCCGAAGTCGGAGCGATTGCCATACATCAGGATCGCCTGACGGTTGCCCTTCGGCACCGCAACAGACATCACGCCCGTTCCCAGCGGGATCTGTTCGGCATTGGTCGTGACCACGAGCTGCGGCACCACCGGCGTGACCTCGATCCGGTAAGCATAATCGGGCCCTCCCTTGCCAAGCTGGTCGATCAGCCAGAGCACATACTCGGCATCCTCGGGGGCCTGAAAGCGGAAGTAACTATCGGGGCCAAACGAGTCGTCGGCTCCCAGCGTGGCGCCTCCCCCTTTCTTCCCCAGGTACATCACCGGATCCAGCGGCGAACGGATGCGCCTCGCATAACAGTGAATGTCGAAGACCTGCCCCTTGGTGGCCTTGAAGACGAACTGGTCCACGTCGCCGGGCTTCTCGATCACCCCGTTCAGCGCCATCGGCGCCTGAAACACGGTCGCGTGCGGCTGGTCGTCATTCGGCTCTTTCTCGAGCACGTTCGCTAGCGGCGTGAGCCGGAACGCATTGGGGTAGGGCGAAATCCCCTTTTCGTCCTGGCGCTGAATGCCGAACTCGCGTGAAGCTTTCTCCGGCAGCTTGATCGTCGTCGTGACATCCCCCGTCGGGTCGCCGATCCAGCGCACCTGCAACGACTCGCCCGGCTTGCCGCCTCCGGGCATCACCGCCGTCGCCCGCGGGAAATTCCCCACGTGCAACCGGTAGATGCAAGCCCCGTTTCCGGCGTAGGCGCTTTCACGCACCTGGATAATGTACTTTCCGTCCTCCGGCGCGATGACCGACGTGAACCCGTCGCGCCACACCAGCGCGGCGTCGTCGCTGACCGCGAGCTCGAACCGCTTGGCGTTCAGGATCGCAACGCAGGGATCGAATTCCGTGATCCCCAACCGCAGACCCTCCACCTCCGCCGAGATCCGCTCACCTTTCTTCGCCTGCACCACGTAGTAGTCGACGTCTTCGTTGTCCGCAATTCCGGTCACCGTCACGTTCATTGCAATCGATTGAGGAACCTGGAAGTCGTTGTTGGGCTCGACCTCGGCGATCTCCTTGAGCGCCCCCACGCTGAACGTGCGCAGCTCGCTGACTCCGCTGGCCGTCCGTACCCGCAGGTCGTGCAGGCCCAGCTCGCTGTCCGCCGCGATCTTGATCTTGGCTTTGACGTTGTTGTCGTCGACTTTCTTGAGCGAGATCGTTGTGATCCCGCCCTGGTAATAAACGATCTCCTGCGCGTCGCCCAGGCGAGCGCCGGAAAGCGTGATTTCCAGTTCCGTGCCGCGCTGGCCGCCAACCGGGCGAATCGCACCCAGCGACGGCGTCGCGGCCTGGACCTCGGTCGACAACAACAACAGCGCGGCGCTGCACAAGAACACGCGAAATCGCATGAAGCTACCTCTAAGTGAGTTCATCAAGCCATCAGGTCCTTGACCACTTTGCCGCCGTCGACGATCTCGATGGGCCGGTTCCCCGGCGCCATGAGCTCCTTGTCGGCGACAATTCCCATGAGGTGATAAACCGTCGTGGCGAGATCCTCCGGCCCGATCGGGTCCCGCTCCGGCTCGCTCGCCGTCGCATTCGACAACCCGTAAATCGACCCGCGCTTGATGCCGCCGCCGGCCAGCACCACGCTGAAGACCTTGGGCCAGTGGTCGCGCCCCGCATCCTTGTTGATCTTGGGCGTCCGCCCAAATTCGCTCGAGACCATCACGATCGTGCGATTGAGCAACCCCGTGCGGTCAAGATCGCGAATCAGCGCGGAGAACGCCTGATCGAACGGAGGCATTTGCCCCTTCATGCCGGCCACGATCTGAGTGTGCATGTCCCACCCGCCGTAGTCGACCGTCACGAATCGAACCCCAGCCCCCACCAGACGCCGCGCCAGCAGCATTCTCTGGCCCGCTGCGTGTCGTCCATACTCGTCGCGAACCTTGGCCGGCTCGGCGGCAATGTTGAACGCCTCCCGCGCCTTCTGCGAGCTGATCAGGCTGTAAGCACGCTGATAAAACGTGTCCATCGCCGAAATGTTGTCACTCTTTTCACGCTCCGCGAAGTGGGCGTTCACCGCATCGAGCACCGACCGCCGCGTCGTGAACCGCGTTTCATTGATCCCACCCGGAAGATTCAAGTCCTGAACCTGGAACCCCGGATCGGCCGGATCTCGCCCTAGTGAAAATGGAGAAAATGAGGAACTCAGGTAGCCCGTGCCTGCATAAGTGTTGGGCTGATTCGGGATGCACACGTATGGCGGCAAATTGTTCTTCGGGCCGAATTCATGGGAGACCACGCTGCCCATGCTGGGGTACTGAAGCGCCGGGCTGGGCCGGTAGCCCGTGAACATGTTGTGCGTGCCGCGCTCGTGAGCGGCTTCGCCGTGGGTCATCGAGCGGATGACGGTGAGCTTGTCGGCGAGCTGCGCGGTCTGCGGCAGCGTCTCACTGAATCGTTCCCCTTCGATCTTGGTCGGGATCGACCCCATGTCGCCGCGATACTCGATCGGGGCAAACGGTTTGGGATCAAAGGTCTCCTGGTGGGCAATGCCACCGGGAAGGAAGATGTGGATCACCGAGTCGGCCTTGGCGGTGATCGCCGCGTAGGTCTTCTGATCGGCGCGGGCCTCGAGCCGCAGCAGATCGGCCAGCGTCAAGCCACCGAGTCCGATCGTACCAACCGTCAGGAATCCGCGACGATTCAGCTTGCTGTGAGATTGGCCGCTTGCCATCGAGACTGCTCCTTATTGTTCTGAGGGTTCATCAGGCGAATCGAACATCGGCACTGCAACGCCAGTGCCAGAGTTGGCGAACGAATCGAGGTTCGAGCGAAAAACTCCGAAAACTCCCGCCGGTCTTTCGTAGCAGGCACACGCCGTGTGCCGTCCGCTTTCTTGTCTTTCTTTGGTAGCAGGCACACGCCGTGTGCCGTCCGCTTTCTTGTTCGAGCGAAGAAAACTCCACAACGTCTTGCCGGTCCGGTCAATCCAGCGGAATGAGTCGGGCCGAGAGCGCACGTAGGCACGAGCGCCTGCAAATCATGAACAGCTCGAGCAAGCACTCGTGCGATCGGACTGGAGTCGGCAAAGCTCAAGATGCATTGGCACCATAAATCTGGAAGGCGACGAACGTTAGGCAGGATTCTCTGGGCAATGGAAGCGGTTGGCCGCTCGAGCACCCAAAGAAGCGGAGAGCGGTTTTTGTCTCGGACGAAGCCCATACGCTGGAGTGCGGGTGCAACTCTCGTTGAAGATCGACCGCGATCTAAGCGGGGCCCGACACGAAGCATCGATCCCAGGTGTCACGCGGTCGAACCATTGCGATGGTCCATACATCCATCGAGGCCATAATATAACGCCCAGGCGTGAAAGATGCACCCCTTCTTTTGAGAATCTCCCGAGAATTCGATTCCGGGCCGATCCCCTTTGGTAATCGTGATCGGCACGTGTTAGCATCAGGCTCCAGCTACAATTGACCGTCATCCGAGAGGGGGCATGCGTGATGAACACAGCCACCAACCTCGTCACGGGCCTCATGGGCCTGTTCTGCTTGGCGGTTTCGGTCGTGCCGGTGCGATCGGAAATGACGGCGCCTGACCAGCCCGGAAGAGGCAATTCCGGCAAGGCAGACCCCCACTCCTACGGCAACCCGGAACAGGTGCGGATTCAGCAGTTCGAGCTCGACCTGACCGTCGACTTCCAGAATCACCGCCTGAACGGATTCGTCATCCTGGACATCCAGCGGCAAACCGACGTGCCGGCTTCCGTCCCGCTGGAGCTCGACACCCGCGATCTCACCATCGAAAAAGTCGACGTGCGCCGGCTGATTCCCTTCCGAACCGAGCCTTTCAAGGAGGTGCCGTTTCATCTCGGCCCGGCTGACCCGATCCTGGGCTCGAAGCTCACGATCGAGGCGCCCCCTCCGCCATGCAGGTACGCATCCGGTATCACACCTCTCCGGAAGCCAAGGCGCCTCCAGTGGCTCGAGCCCTCGCGCACGGCCGGGAAGAAGCTGCCGTTTCTCTTCACCCAGTCGCAAGCGATCCACGCTCGAACCTGGATTCCGCTCCAGGATTCGCCGGGAGCTCGCGTGAGCTACACCGCGTCGATCCACGTTCCGCCCGGACTGACGGTCGTGATGGCGGCCGAGCCCCGGCTCCATCGAGCGGAAACAGCGCAGGGCACGTTCCGCTATCGCACGCCCCAGTCGATACCTCCTTACTTGGTTGCGATGGCTGTCGGCGACCTGGCGTTCAAGTCGCTCGGCCAGCGGACCGGCGTCTGGGCCGAGCCGTGCGTTCTCGAGGCCGCCGCCAGCGAGTTCGTTGACGTCGAGTCGATGGTCGCTGCCTGTGAAAAGGACTTCAGTTTCTATCGCTGGGGCCGCTTCGACATCCTGGTTCTGCCCCCCAGCTTTCCATTCGGCGGCATGGAGAACCCCCGGCTCACTTTCGTGACCCCGACGATTCTTGCCGGCGATCGTTCCCTCGTGTCCCTGATCGCCCACGAGCTCGCCCACTCCTGGTCCGGCAACCTCGTCACGAACGCCACCTGGAGCGACTTCTGGCTCAATGAAGGATTCACCACCTACATCGAGCGCCGCATCATCGAAACCGTGTATGGCCGCGACCGCGCCGACATGGAAGCCCTCCTCGGCTTTCACGAGCTGAAGAACGAGCTCCCCGGGCTCCCCAGGAGCGACCAGGTTCTCCGCATCGACCTGACCGGCCGCGACCCCGACGACGGCATGACAAGCGTTCCCTACGAGAAGGGCGCACTGCTGGTCTCTGCGATCGAGCGCGCCGTCGGCCGCGACCGCTTCGACGCGTTCCTGCAGAATTATTTCAATACGTTCCGATTTCAAAGCATCACGACGGCCCAGTTCGAGGAGTTCCTGCGTGACAAGCTGCTGGGCCCTGACGCCGACTCCGCGCCCGTCGTCGACTTGCGGCTCTGGATCGACCAGCCCGGGCTCCCCAGCGCGGTCGTCGCGCCGGAATCCGCGCGTCTGGCCGCGGTCGCTCGCGCGGCCTCCGGCTGGGCCAATCAGTCCATCCCCACCGATCAGCTCGGCGCCGCGGACTGGTCGACGCAGGAGTGGGTGCGCTTCCTGCGTGTTCTCCCCGCGAATCTGCCGGTCGACCGCCTGGCTGATCTCGATCATCACTTCGGCTTGACCGAGCGCGGCAACGCCGAGATCGCCCACGTGTGGCTGCTCCTGGCGATTAAGAGGGGTTATCACGCCGCCGATGCAAGGCTCGAGTCGTTTCTGACCTCGATCGGCCGACGCAAGCTGGTGCTCCCGCTTTACCAAGCTCTGGTCGCAACCCCCGAGGGCCGGACTCGCGCCGAATCGATCTACGCCAAGGCGCGGCCCTTCTATCACCCGATCACCATCGAGTCGATCGACCGGATCATGAAAGAACGGAAGTGAAGGAGCGAGGCTCCGCATCAGCACTCTTGACTGGCGTGGTTCGCCGACCTGAAAGCCATCCTTCTGGGCACTCCGACGTACCACGGTCACCCCGCCTCGGGTATTTTCTTCACAAGTGCGAGCAGCAGGTTGGGTTTGCGCACTCTCGCGATGTCTTTTATTCGTGGTACAAAATGGTACAAATTGGTACCTAATAAAAAAATCTCCGCCTTCCCCACTCGCGAATTCGGGCCCGCGTGGCACCGCGCCTCGGGCGCGCGTTGGAAACCCGAAGAACCGAGCTCGTTGGCCACCACGTCGGCACCGCCCGATGACTTGCCGCCCTGGAGCCCGTTCGAGTCAACCCCGCATCGAGTAGTCATGGCAGTTCGCCCCCCGTTCAAAAGATGATCGATCCCCCGACGCTCCAGCACCGACGGCCGTGCTGAACAGCGCAGCATCGACGATCGCACGAGTACATTCCATATTATAGGATGAAAAACCCGAGGATGCAAACACATCCCGTATTTAAGAATACGCGTCCGCCTATCAGCTCGAAAGAATGGTGATGCTCCCATATTAACCCGAAGCGCCAGCGATGTTTCGGGCATCAAGCAGCCGCCTCCCGTAAAAGGGCTTCGAGAACGTCGTCCGCGGGTAACACTCGTGGACGCCGCTTGAGTGGAACCGTCCCGCCGGCCTCTTCGTAGGGTGGGTGCAACCCACCATCCCATATCGTATAACGACTCGTGGGTCGCACCCACCCTACGAGCTGCCTCCCATTAACGGTGTTACCTTACCGCCGCGTCTGCTGAACCACGCCCAAGTTCGTTTTGTATATTTGTCTGCGCGTTCTTACGCCATAAGGACTACGGGAACGCACCCGCTCGGTCTAAGCGGCGACCAACGGCCCATATTCGAAGCCGAAAATCTCGCCGGAAAGCACCTGCTTTTCCTCCCGAATCGCCACGGCGCGGCCCGCGACCCGGCCCGCCCCCAAATCCGAATCGGCCGCTCTTCGCATGTGCACTGATTCCCGCAACACGACGAGGCCCCGGTATGACGACGCAACAATCGAGCACGTGTCCGGCCTCTACAAATGATGATCTGCACAGCGGCTCTCCCAGTTGCCAAAAGAAAAAGGAATTTCAGACCTCCTGATCTGCGGAGAATGCGTGCACGAACACTAATCGCAGTAACTGCTGAAGAGCGCCTGGTTTGGGGGAATCGCTGACGGCGAGCGGCAGCGGCGAGTTAGGAAGTGGAAATGGTACCTTCCGTGATTGCTCAAATCACCTGGCACTCACCAGGAGGAAGGTACCATTCCCCAAGCATTATTGCCGCTCATACCGGACGGGGCCACCCGGGTTAGCGATGTCGTCAGCGTCGTGCGTCAGGACGGCAAGGTGATTTACCTTGTCGGCACGCAGGGACTTTTATGCCACGATGAGAACGATCACCGTAGCTTTCGCTTGTATACAGCCCAACTGATTGATCAGGACGCATGTCGTCAGATCGACGTCGCGCGGGCTTTCGGCGTCACGAAGAGCAGTCTCGCTCGCGCGCTCAAGACACTTCGTGCAGGCGGTGCCGAGGCGTTCTTTGCGTCTCGTCGGACGCGCGGTGCCTCGGTGATGACGCCGGAAGTGACGGCTAGAGCCCAGCAGTTGCTTGCGGAGGGTTGGAGCCGATCGGAAACTGCGACCGAGTTGGGCCTCAAGCCCGATACGCTCCGCAAGGCGATCCAGCAAGGACGATTGGTTGAACTCGCGCCCATTCAGCGTGAAGACGCCGCAGTCGACGCGACGACCGTTTCACAGCCGCCTGCCGCCACGGACAAGTCCACTCGGGCCGTCGAGGATGCTGTGGCCGAAATGGGTACGGGATGCACGCGACCGGATGAACGGGTTCTAGCAGCTTTCGGATTGCTCAACGGTGCTCCGACCCGCTTTGAATCCTGCCGCGACGTTCCCTTCGGCGGCGTGCTTTGCGCCTTGCCGGCGCTGGCGGAGAACGGCCTGTTTCGACATATCCATGATTGCTTGAAAGACGTTGTCCGGTTACTACACCACGCTGCACGTGATCGTTTTGCTCGCCTATATGGCGTTGTGCCGGATCAAAACCGCCGAGCAGTTGCAGTACCAGGCACCAGGTGAGTTCGGCAAGCTCTTGGGCTTGGACAGGGTTCCAGAGGTCCGTTGCCTACGGCGTAAATTGGCAGCCCTGAGCATGGCCAACGGACCGGAAAAATGGGCTGGTGTACTCTCCCGAGACTGGCTAGAGGCGACGCCAGAACTCGCCGGCACGTTGTTTATTGACGGGCATGTTCGTCTCTACCACGGCAGCCAAACCGAACTCCCCAAGCGATACGTGTCTCGACAGCGACTTTGCATGCGAGGGACCACCGACTACTGGGTCAACGACATTCAGGGCCAGCCGTTCTTCGCGGTTGAGCGGCCGATCGACCACGGGATGCTGGAGGTGCTGCGCAACGACATCGTGCCGCGACTTCTCCTTGACGTTCCCGGCCAGCCAACCGCGGACGAACTGTCTGGCCGACCGCTATCGTGCGCGATTCGTGATTCTGTTTGATCGGGAAGGCTACAGCCCAGAGTTCTTCAAGGAGATGTGGCAGACCCATCGGATTGCCTGCATCAGCTACCACAAATACCCCGGTGAGGAATGGCCAACAGACGAGTTTGCGAAAGTGGAAGTCACGATGCCCGCCGGCGAGCCAGTATCGATGCTCCTTGCGGAGCGCGGGACATGGCTCGGTGATCGGAAAAACGGGCTGTGGATGCGAGAGGTTCGGAAGCTGACGGTGACCGGGCATCAAACGAGCTTGATCAGCTCGGCTTATGGCGCATCAGGGATGGAAGATTGTGTGCGATTGTTCAGTCGATGGTGTCAGGAAAACTTCTTCCACTACATGATGGAACACTTTGCGATTGACCTGCTTAGTGAATATCGGACGGAGGAGATTTCTGACACCAAGCGACCTGTGGTCAACCCTCGTTGGCGGAATTTGAACCGCCAAAAACAGTCCATCAAATCCAAGCTGACGACTCGTCGAGCTGGCTTTGCCGCTCTCACGATGCACCCGGAATCGGACGAGTCCGCGCAAGCGAAGTGGGCGAAGCGCAAGGCGGAATTGGTAGAGGAGATCCAGCAGTTCGAACACCAATTGACGGAAGTCGAAACCCAAATGAAAGCGACGTCGCATCATCTGGAGTGGAACGAAATGCCGGAGCCCGAGAAATTCCGGCGGCTGGCTCCGAGCCGAAAGCAGTTGGTCGATACCGTTAGGATGATCGCCTACCGGGCCGAAACCGCGATGGCATCAGTCGTGCGCGAGGCGATGGTGCGCGGGGATGACGCCCGCAGCCTCCTTCGCGACCTATTTCGCTCGGAGGCCGACCTGCTTCCCGAAGTGGAGCAGCAGATCATGCGAGTCCACGTTCACCCCATGTCGAACCCGCGATCCAATCGAGCGATTGCACACTTGCTTCAGCATCTCAACGATGCCGAGTTCACCTATCCAGGCACGAATCTTCGGCTCGTGTACTCAATCGTGGGCGCCGGTGATTCTGCCAATCCGGTAGCAACGCAAATTCCCCCAGGTCCGGAGGTCTGAATTTGTCCTTTCCGAGTGGGCATTCCTCCCGCGGCCGAGACGGACGTATCGCCGCTGGGGGCGGCGTGTGCGCGGTGAATGCCAGGCCCGCTTGCTGTCCTCCGCCCTGATGTTCGGGGGAGTTCGGGCCTGGTTCACGCGTGCGGTTGAATGGGTATCACGTTGCGAACTCGCCCCAGCGACCACACTAGCCCGAAGCGCCAGCGAGGATCCTGATCACTGTCGCTCACGCTTCCCGCGACTTTGCCCGGGGTGTTACCGGCAACTGAACCAGGCCCAAGTTCGGGCCAGGTTCACGCATGCGGCTGACTGGGTAACACGTTGCGCACGCGACGCAGCGACCATACCAGCCCAAAGCGCAAGCGAGGATTCCGCTTACCCTCGCTGGCGCTTTTTGATGTTGCGCTGTTCTTCTCCTCGCCCCGAATGGGGCAGTCACAAGACAGCCCAGGGCAACGCCCTCGTCCTTACCCACAAGTCATAACACGATATTTAACAAGAGTTTACGATAAGATACGGAAGCATTATCGATCGACATACACAATTGTGATGTTATGCGCACTATTCACTTTCTCGGTTTTTCCGGGGAACTCTCAATATTGGCCGGCTCGTCATGTGAGTGCCTTTTGAATGCACCTGGTGTACATGTAGTACACATTTTCCAATCAAAGCTCCGTTCTGTCGCCGTAACTTAATGAGCCATAACTGGTTCAGACTTGTGGGTAAGGACGAGGGCAACGCCCTGGGGGAATGCGTCAACAAAAGAAAGTATCGCTGTCAGCAGCAACCAGAGAGTGAGCCATTATCGCAGCACCACTTGAGCCACTCTGCGATCAGTTGATCGCGGTGAGTGGCTCTATCGATTCGTTTTTTCGGCGTTTTCTCCGGAATATTCTTGACGACACCTTGCGAGGTTCTAGAATCACTTTGCGTTGGTCTCTAGGAAGTCGGCGTATGCCAACCGGAGTTGCCGGCCGGCAACGACGGTGAAAACTGGGTTGCCGACCCCGAGCCTAACATTCAAAATCGCAGAGTGGCTCTCTCAGCTTTGTCAGATTCTGTCATTCAAGAAGTATTATATCTGTACATATAAAACAAGCCGCGACTCGCCAGCGCGGTCAAATCGTCCCGGAAAAGCGACGAGTGCGTTTGCCCAGGGAACGCTGGCGGAGCGTTCTCGGGCTTTATTGATGGGCGACAATTAGCTTCGACATCCACGACGATGATCCTCTGCGTTCAAATCTTCCGCTGTCGGATCGCATTGGTTGATTCAAATCAGCCTCAGGCCAAGGGTGAAGGCCGATTTGAATCAACCAATGCGATCGATAACATCGACGACGCTGCAATTCTCGTTGGATGTTGACATCGAACACCGGCATAGGTGTCACTAATCAGCGCTACTCGCGGTTCGTCCGGCAACAACCGCGGTGGCTCAATTCTGGCTGCGAAAGTGGCTCACTTCCTGGCTGCTGTCGACAGAGGTATCGCGTCTTATCATTCGGTCGACCTCGCCGATCCTGGCGGAACTTCTCCTCAGTTCGCTCCTTGATTTCCGTGACGATCCAACTCTCAGCACCGCGGGCCCGGAGGATTTCCTGGACGGCTTCCGCAACCTTCGCTTCTTGGCGAAACCGTGTCCGCGGAGATGACAGCTTCAACCGCAGCTCCGACAATTCGATCAAGGCCCTTTCGACCTGCTGATGACGCGCATGGGAATCCTGCTCGGCTTTGCGTGTACTGTGGTACCAAACCAGTCGGTATCCTTCGACGCTCAGCGAAGCCTGCTCGGAGATCGAGTACTCATCCACAATCTTGCCGTCGTCATTTCGCTTGTCATGGATGCGCCGCCACTGGATCTGCCCACTGCCGAGTAAATCTCGAGAGGATATAAAGCAGTTGCTTGAGGTCCGGGCGATGGTCCTTGTTGTAACCCCAGGTAATTGCCATCCTGGTCCGTTTGCCCCGCATTTCTTCTTTGGCCGCGTCAGCATAGGCGCCATGAAAGGTGATAGTAGTGGAATCGTTGTGGAGCTCATCGAGGTCGACATCGAATTCCTTGATCACATGAGCCACGAGCGCCAGGACCAACGAGGTGATATCGCTTTGGAACAAGCGATCGAGACAGCGGCCCATCCGGTCGTCGTTGAGAGATGGCAGTTGGCTTTCGGCGAAGCCGAGTACTTCGGGAGCGAACCTCGCCGCCCATTCTCCGATGCCGTACAACGGCTCGCGGGAGAGGAGCACGTTCTTGAGCAGGAGTGAGATGCCCAGGGCGGGAGCGATCCGGCAGCGGCGATCGGCGCGTGGGAGATACGACCGGAGAAAATTGTCGAGCCGCATGCGTGCGAGGAGTTGATTGATGATCGGCAAGGCATCGATGCGATACGAGCTAAGAGCCTGACCCTTGGCGCGAGCGATCTCACCAGGGCGTGGGGGAGTAGTCGAAGACGGGACGTGTCGTTTCTTGGGTTTCTGCATCCGAGTTGCTCCTGACGAACGAGTGTGAGCGGCGTACACAAGATACGCTGGAGCCGCTCTGGACACATGAAGCAGAGCGGCTCCGTCGCCCCGATTCCTGGGGACATCATTGTCCTGGAAAAGAAATCTTCAAGGCATCCACGGATTGCCCTACATGAACTATGATGCTGTAGTTTGTCGTAAGTCGCGTCGAACTAGCCCTACGTGGAGGCTCGATTTCAACAAACGGTGTGTCAAATCGCGCTCGGTGGTTTGGAGAAGCGATATTCCCGAGAAAAAACGGCTCTTTCCCTGGAGGGAGGGCAAGGAAGTGCTCGACTGGATTCTTGGGTTGTCACACTCGGCGAGACTTACGTCGAAGAGCAGCCAATTGAAGAATTTCAAAAATTCCCGCTCGGGGAATCGGACACTGCGGTGAGACTTGACCTGACGAGAAGATGTCGATGTCAGGCAATGAGTCTTGGTGTAGCCGCCTACCGCTGAGCCGGCGCGATCCGCAACGATCAGACCGGCAACCTGCGCGAGGCGATAGCCGTGAGGCCGCGCGTGTCATCGCGCCCATGAGCCAAGCTCGGTCTGTTCGGGGCTACTCAGCCATAGTCGACTGGCTCAGGCGGCGGTAATTCGGAGATAATAAGGGGCAGATGTGCGGAACGTCAGATAGAGCATTTGCCGGAGGGTGATGCCAAGCTGTTGTGATTCTTCCTGGGCGATTGGGTGCCGCTCCGGCATCTTCTTTAGTTTCGTGATGGCTTTCTGAAGGCCGTCATACCAGCGGGCGGCGGCATCGGGCGATCGCTCGGCGATCCAGGTAAACGCCTCGATGACATCGGCCCTGGCGGTAGCAGTGACGACGATGCGGTAAATCACCGGCGGGGCTTCTTGGCGAGGATTTGCTGCATTTCGGCCAGCATGTCCTCGGCCGGAGATACCTCGCCTTTACGCATATCCTCGACGGATGCCCGCAGGGCATCCATCCGCTCGGCCCGATCGGCAAGCTCGATCAGTCTCTGATAGGAAGCGGTGTCCTGTACCACCAGCTCGGCCTTGCCGTTGATGGTGAGCACGACTGGATGACCGGTTTGCTTTAACTGCTTGATAAACTCCGGCGTGTTTCGCTTGAAATTCGAGAGTGAATTAATGTCGCTGTTTATATCCAACATGGCTGCGTTTCCCCTTGCACCAAATCTGCACCAAATTTGATGCTACCACAGTTTGCGGCGATCGGCAACCATCCGTAAGAAGTTAGGGGGAATGTGACAGAGAGAGCCTGGTTCACACACGGTTCTCCGAGCCCGAACGCTAACGCTTCCCGAAAATCCGTGAGGCGAGCCCGGCTGGCGGGCATTACTAGCTCCGCGAAGGCACAGCCGCGCGGCCCCGGATTCACGTTGCGTGTACTCGTGTTCTCATGAATTGCCACGTCCCGACGGTCTCTGAGAAAATCAAAGCCCGGCGAGGCGATCCGGCCCCCCAGCTTTCGTGGTCAGACCGCGAGGCGACGATGGCTCTCGTGAACCGCGGCAAGTATTGGTACGGCGAGAACCAAGCCGATATCCGGGCCGAACTGCTCCGATACACCCAGCCCAGCGCCAGTCCCCCTGAGCACTTCGCCGATGCTTTCTGCACCTGCGGCGGGCGCACCTTTCGCGTGAACCTCGATGAGGCCCAGGGGGCCGCTGTCCGGGTCTGCGACTCCTGCGGCGATAAGCATCCCATCGGTGACAGCGCCGAGTTCCTCGCGACTGCAGAACTCGAGGCGTGCGAGTGCCCCTGCGGCCACAACGCCTTCGAGATCACCGCCGGCGTGGCGTTGTACGACGACAGCGAGGACGTCTACTGGTTCTACCTCGGCTGCCGCTGCCCGGCCTGCGGGCTCGTTGCCTGCTACGGTGATTGGAAGAACGAGTACGAGGGCTACAGCTCGCTGCTTGACCAGGTCTGACAGGCTCAGCCGTTATCACGGTTTCTCGCTGTGCGTTCCTTTGTCCCCGTCATTTTCTATCATTGTCATTCGCAGTCCGGTCATCGAGAGCATGGCGACGCCGTTTGCATCAAGTGCTTTGGCACCCGATCCGATACCCAGGCCTTTGCAAGCGCAAGCAGCTCTTCGGGCAGGGCATGAAACTGGATGGATATGCCGGGCATGACGTACGATCTCCAGATTGCCGACCACCTCCGGGCGGTGCCCGCCGAACCATGGGGCAACGCCGGCGAATGCCGCCTCGGCAACGGCGGGCACACGCGCTATGAAGCCAGACACCCTCTGGAGTCAGTTTATTCGGATGCGAGGCGCACGTCACTCTCGCACCGGTCCGAACTCCGCGCTCGCTGTATCGTCGCGGCCGATGCCGCGCGTCATACGCGCCGTAGCACCACCGTGAACAACCCTCTGCGCTTCGTCGCCGGCGCTTGCACCGTCGGTTGCTGGTAACCGCTCAGTACGGACAGCGGTACCAGGTCGCTTACCGCGCCGGCCATGGCAACCCCGTTAGCTGGCCTCAAGTCAATCGAGTCCTGCGTTTGCCACTGCGACCAGGGCTCAACGAGTAAAGGTCTTGCCTTCCGCCGCGTCTATCCCGTACCGTAAAAACAGCCCCGAAAAAGGAGGATCCCATGAGAGGATTGCTGGCCGCGATCCCGTTTCTATTCCCCGTCGTCGTCGCCGCCCAGGACTCCGTCGGCTCCGTCAAAGACACCCCCGCCCGGATCACGCCCGAAATGAAGGCCAAGACGGAAACTATCGCCCGGGCACTCGAGGGTCTCACGCCCGAAGGCTTCACGAAAAAGGGCCTTGTTGAACGCTACACCGAAGCCAACTTGTACGAGAAGATCGACGGCCGGTCCGAGCTGTTTCAATCCTACGAAGTGACGGGCATGACCTTTGTAACTTTCACCAAAGCGAACGACCCAGCCAAATTCATCGACGTCTTCCTCTACGACATGACCACCCCCTTCGGCGCCTTCGGCGTCTATTCGGTCGAGCGCTCGTCTGGCAGCAAGGCCATCGCAACCGGCGACGGCGGCCACCGCACCGGGGTGGATTTATTCTTCCGGAAGGGCCAGTACTATGCGTCGATCCTGACATCGGGACCCGACGAGCAGGTCCAGAAAGCGGTAACGACCTTGGCCGATACACTGGCGAATCGCCTGAAAGGCGAAGCGGCGAGCTATGGGGTCTCGCCATGCTCCCGGCCAAGAATCGGATCGACGATACGGTCCAGTACCTCATGGTAGATGCCCTGGGGCTCGACTTCCTGACCAACACGTTCATGGCCCAGTACCGCGACGGCGAGGCCAGGTTCACCGGCTTCGTCGCGCGCTGCAAATCAGCGGATAACGCCGCAGAAGTCCTGGCCAAGTACAAGGCCCACCTCGAAGAATTCGGCGACATGGCCGAACCGGCCAAAATCGAAGGGGCGTCGGTCATGTTTGCCGAGGTGGGCGGCGGCGACTTCGACGGCGCCTGCCAGGTCGGCGACATCATCGCCGGCGTCACGGCCGTCAAGGGCCGCGACGCGGCCGTCAAGGCCATGACCTTCCTGCTCAAAGGACTGACGATCCCGAAACGGTCGCCGTCGATCAAGCCCTGACGAAGAGCTCAGCCGATCGCTGCACGGCTGTGAGGTTCTCTTTGAAATGGGCGAAGTTCTGCATGTCTGAATTGACCACGTCGACACCGTGGGCAAGGACAAACGCGTAGGACCGTTGCCAGGGCGAAAGCCCCGATTGCATAAGCTTGTCGCTGTAGTGCCCGTCGAAGGCGTTCTGCAACTCCTTACCGCCGCGGGACGATAAGTAGCGGGCCGCCTTCATACCGACGAGACCAATGCCGGCGTCCCGGGCGCGCTGAAGCGTCGGCTGAAGCTCGACCATCTTCGGCGTGCCGGGAAGGAGACTCTTCGAATCCCAGTCGTACCACCCGGCGGGGGTGATGGCGATCATGGCGAGGTCGTACCAGTCCGTTCCAATCATGGCCTCGAGCACTTGCTGCGCCCGCTTGTGGGTACTCACGCCCCAATGGCCCACCTTCCCGGCCTGTTTCGCCTTGAGGAAGGCCTCATGCAGTTGCTCGCAACGGACGACCTCCGGCTCGCCGACTCCCATGAGGTAGTAGGCATCCACGTAGTCGGTACCCAGATCGGTGAGGCTCGCATTGAGCAGCCGCGTCCAGTAATCGGCCAGAAACTTGCCTTGCTCGACGGTCAACGGCTTGCCCGCTTCGTAGCCGTCAACAGGACGCAGCGGCGCTTTGGACGTGACCCAGATCTTGCCGCGGTGCTCCGCGAGGAAGGGAGCAAAGGCGCGCTCGCTACCCTTGTAATAGGCGTTGGAGCCGAGATCGTAGAAGTTCACGCCCACGTCGAACGCCGCGCTCAGCAACCGAACGGCCTTCCCGCCCATGGCGCCGCCCCGCCGCCGAAAACGAGGTGGCTGCACATGAAGTTCGTCCGGCCGAGCTTGCGGTAGGGCATGCCGCTCCGCTCGTTGCGGTGGATCAGACCGTCGGCCGGCGCAGTCCTGGGCCAGCACCGACGGCGCAACGGCCGCCGTGGCAGTGGCGGCGGCGGTGGTCTTGATGAATGCCCGGCGGTTCATCTCGTTCGGCGCGGTCATGGCGCTACCCCTGAAGATGGACGATTCCCCCGTTATTACACCCCACCACTCTAGGCTGGAAGGACGCATTGCGTCAACCTTCGCCGCCTTCCCCCGAGTCGGTTGCGCTATTCATGAATCCTTCTGAAGTACGAGTGGGCATGTCCCCTCATTTCGCTTCGGTCGGGTCGCCGCGGGCCTCCAGATCGTCGGCCAGGCTCTTCCCCCTCTGAGATCGCGAAGTGTCGACGAGCCAAAAAGGCTCCATTAAGACGGTGGACCTTGCTCCGGAATCCCCGATCGAATCCATCCAAACATGCAACGACGAATCAACTGACAGCCGAAAAATGTGAAATCTGTATGAAAATGCAGCCCTTGAGCACGGGCCAATCTTGCCCAGTTTCGCCACTCGGTATAATGGTCGGCGTTCCTGCCTCATGGAACGCCGTCGTTCACCCGCCTCGCTAACTCCCTACAAACAGTCTGTGGCGACCCCACGCGGCGTCGAGCGACGAGTAGCATGTGCCGTCTCGCCAATGAATGATCCCGAGCGAGGATAGCCCCGTGCCGAGCCAGCGAACCCCGAAGTCATGCAACAATCCGCCGCGTCGTACATCTCGTTTTCGTCCCCGATGCGAAGAGATGGAAGGGAGGATGCTGCTTTCCTATGTCAATGGCAATGGCCCCGTCGTGACAGCCATCAACGAAACGCCTGGTAGCAATAAGTTGGTCGTCACGTTCGACGGCCCGCTCGAATTGGGACAGGCGCAGGACGTGGCCAATTATCAGGTCACCAGGGCCCTTGCTAATCCGGAGCTCGTCGAGCTCGAGCGGAGCGAATGTCAAGATCCTGTTGGCGAGATACAGCGGCGGCACCGTGTCTCAGGTAACCCTGACCCTCAAGACCAGCTTGAAACCGGGCGTCTTCTATCGAGTTTTCATCAACGGTACGCCCGCGTCCATGAGCACCAATCCGAACTCCAACCCGCTCACTGACAAGAACGGGATCTTGTTCGACGGTGATAACGACAACACGGCCGGTGGCGATTTCTACGGCCTTTTCGCCCTGGGAAAGAAGATCCAGTTTCTTGACTCGTACGCAGCGCACGTGTCGCTACGCGCAAGCGGTGGCGGCATCATCAACGTCTGGCGCGAGCTCGATGGTGACATCGATCAACTGAGCGTGATCGGCCAGGGTGCAGCGACGAGCACACTTTCCGGAAGGGCCGTCGGCGGACAAAGTCAAAATGTCTATATCGGTTCACAGGCGATACCTGTGGCGACGCCACTGACGTTGAATGGCGCAGCCGACGCATTGCCGCAATCGTTCATTGTCTTGACCAAGATGCCGGAGAACTCTCCGCCTGCACCAACGGCCACGTCTCCGCAGCCGGTGGTCGCTAAGAGCGCGAACTTGCCCTACTCGGTGTCGATCTCGCGGGTGAACACAGCCGCCACGCAGGCGCTTCCGGGTCTTCAATCGGCCGTCTCGGCGACGCTAGCACCCACGAAGGCCTATCCTGATGGACTGTGGCTGATTTTTGGCGGGCGAACCAACGGCCTCCACGAATTCACCACCTCTTCCGTAGCCAACTTCCCACCCGATTTTCAAAATGAAAAAATCTACGTCATCAATCCCGCGACCTGGCAGACCTGGTCTGTGCCCTGGACCGCCACCGATGTGCCGCAGGCAGTCTACAATTCACTGAGCTCGGGCGAGCAAGAGTTTTACCAACAGGGTAATACGCTCTATACCGACGGCGGCTACTCCGTGCCCGACACGATCAATTTCACAGGAAATACCACGACCGGCAGCGCCGTCATCCCGGTTTCAAGCACCGAGGGCCTGGCGATCGGCCAGTACCTGACGGGTAGCACGATTCCCAACAAAACGGAAAGCACCACCCCCGGGGGCCCCGGGGGCAAGCCCCCCGTCGCGATCACCACAACGATTTCCGCGATCGGCACCAACACGATCACCATGAGTACGTACGACTTATCGAAAATTGGCACGGCAACCGGGGTCGCATTGACGGCCTCGACGGACAATTACATAACCTACGACACACTGTCGTCAATCAATATTAAAGGCATGATCAATGCCGTGATAAACGGTGGTGACATGGTTAAACAAGCGGCGATCCGCCAGATCTCGGATCCGCGACTGGCCGTCACGGGGGGAAATATGGCGGTGCTGGGCGGCCGAACTTATCTCGTCTTCGGCCAGAATTTCCAGGGAGGCTATAACTTTAGTTTCCCTCAAACGTCGAATAGCACCTTCACCCAGATTTACACGGGCGAGATCCAGAGCTTCCGCATCGTGCCCACGCGCAATTCACTGGCAATCCGAGGCTACCAGGCCCTTCGCGATCCGGTCAACTTCCGCCGCCGCGACTCCAACTTGCAATCCGTAATCACCCCCTCGGGGAAGCGCGCTCTGACCTACTTTGGCGGTGTCTTTGCGCCCAACCCCGTTGACGCGTACCGATCGCCGGTCGTCATTACCGCGAGCAATAACGCTCGTGTGGTTGCGAGCGAGCAGCAGTTTTTCGACCAGTACTCGACCGCGAATATCGCACTTTATAACCCGAACAATCGCACGTTGGCCTCGGTGTTTATGGGAGGAATCAGCTACTACGATTACGTCTATCCCAGTGGACCGCTGCAGACGACCGTAGGCCCGCCGACCAATTCGCCCGCCTGGGTCGACGACGTGACCGATCTCGTCCAGAAGAAGAATGGCCGAGACCAAGAGTACATCATGCCGCCCATCCCGGGTCCCGGCTATTACGGCGGTGTTTCGTCGGTCTTCCTGAATCCGGCTGTGCCCGTATACTCAGGCGGCGTCATCAAGCTTCAACCGAACCGACTGAAGCGACCCACCGTCATCGCCTACATCTACGGCGGGATCTACTCATCGGCCGGGCAGACGGATCCGACAAGCAACACCGCTGCTTCAAACCAGGTGTTTGCGGTGACGCTCTCGCCAACCCGATAGATGAAAACCCAGCGGCGTCAGCACCGATTGGTCAGCTCTTCAGATGGCATACGTCGTTGCTGCGCTGAGACACGCGGCCGAGTCAAAGTTTATGGCCGGCTCTATCGGTGTACGGAACGCTGGCAGGAAAGGCCCGTGATCATTAATGAAGGAGGAACGGAAGGATATGACGGTTAAACGGATGGACAACGTCCTCATCGTTGTCGACGATCTCGAGGCCGCCAAGGCGTTCTTCATCGAATTGGGCCTTAAGCTCGAGGGGAGACGACAGTCGAAGGGCCTTTGGTCGGCAGACTGATCGGGCTCGAGGATGTCCGGGCCACCCTGGCGATGATGCGGACTCCCGATGGGCAGGGCATTGACTCCGACTGGGCACAAAGCAGCCGGCAGATTCGAAATCGTTGAACCACGTGGCAGGTGTTCCATGGCGCAGCAAAAGCTACCCCGGTTGAGCCGTATTGAGTTCTTTCGCTATCGTGAAGTCGAGTTGGCTTCATCGGTCGCGAGGGCCGTCGCCAACTATGTCGAACAATTCCCCGACTCAGCGCTATCAGTTCATCACGTAGCAGTTTCGGCATGGTCCGCGGCGGCGATCAATGTGCCAAACGGAGGGTTCACTCAGTTCTTCTACAACCGTCGTGGCGATCATGGAGTCAATGAACTGGCGCCCTGCTCGACGCGCTCGACTTATCCAAGGCCGCCACAATCCTTCGCGATGCAGCAGCCGTTTATCAACAGCACCGGCACAAATTCAACGTGAGTAATCCATGGGACGGAATGTTCGGGAGCATTGAGGCATTCGAAAAGCTCGATCGATCCTTCACGAACGTCACGCTTCGGTGCAGTCGTGCGCTCGACTCATGGATTCGGGACCACATCGCGGAGCTAGCGGTGGACGAATCGGGAGTACCCATCGAAGCGAAGTTTACCGGAATCGTTGAGATTCGCCATCCAAACGGCCAGATCAAGGAATCGTTGGAGGTAAAGAAAGGCAAACCTCATGGAGCTTATCGCGAGTACTTCGAGGACGGTAGCATTCGAGATGGTGTGTTCTATAAGGCAGGCAAAATCTCGGGCGACTTCTGGCCCAGTGGACAACTGAAGCGAAAGGAATCCAAGCAAGGGAAGAACCGAATCATGGAATGGTTCTATCCAAATGGCACGATCCAGAAACGCTACGTCAAGGACAGGGTTGGCTACGTGGCCGAACCGATTCGCTTGTTCCACGAAAACGGACAGTTGGCGGAGGAACTCAACACGGTGAAAGGTAAGAAACACGGGCTCTGGCTGAAGTACTTCGACGATGGAACGCCCGAACTCCAGGCCGAGTTCGTTGCCGACGAAGAGCTCATCGTTCAAAATGCCTGGAATGAGAAACGCAAGCAAGTCGTCAAGGGCGGCAGCGGGATCTTTCGCGATTATCCGGCCCACATCGATTGGGAGTATGACCTTTTCTTTGAGAATGGCTGGCCGCGTGAATCGGAACTGAAGGATGGTATCCCGCACGGAAAGGTGACGACCTTCTGTCATGACGTGCTCTGGAGCATTTCTCACTACGTGCATGGCAAGCCAGACGGCGAGTCGACAACATACTGGGACAATGGCCGCATTCGGTCGGTGACGAAACTAGCCAAGGGAGAAGAAGGGAAATCAACAACGTTCCCGAAGTTTGATCATCCGATGCCTGCGGTGGTGCTAAGGGTCGAAGCCGACGAAAAGCTCTACACGGCCTGGCGACACATCCGTGTCGATGAGTATCCGCGTGCGTTGAATTTGGAAGAGGTTCAAAAGCAGTTGAAAGTGCCCCAATTCCTCCATGAAGTGCATGAGCGAAACCTCCTAGGCGCGCTGCGGGTCGAGTACGAAGACTGCAATACTTTCGACGACGGCATTGCCTACTTCCTGACTGTAGACGTATCGGGCGAAGTGACCGCCGCGACGGCGAACGGTAGCGGCATATACTCCGGTGGCGAGTGGGATGCCTATCCCCCGTTTTTCCGAAAGCTCCGATTCGCTCCGGGTCGCATACGCGGCCGGGCCATCGAATGCCGGGTCCTTGCTCGAGTTTGATCATACGTTTATTGAGCAGGAAAGCTAACCGCTCGCGGACACTACTTGCCGCGCCGCTGTCTGGACGGCCGGTTGTTCAAAACCGGGCTGGCTCATAGGTGAGTCTTTCAGATCGTCGCGCTGCCACCAGCATCCACTACCGCTTTCACTTTCTCGATGAACACCGGCCAGCGTGGGTCCAATTCCAGGCTGATGAGCTCGATGTGGCTGCGCCCAACGGCAACCACGCCAGCAAGAACTCACGCTCGACGAGCGCCTGTTCCAGGGCGGCAAAGGCCAGGTCAATTTCTCCCAGGGCGGCATGGAGATGATACAGGAAATACGGACGTGTGGGGGCGGGGATCGGTGCATCGGCCAGTTCGCGTTGAATCTGCCGCGCTTGGCCTACCTACCCGGAGAGCGCCAGCGCCTGACCCACTGTGGATAAGCATGATTCCAAGTAAACAGCTCACCGTCGAAAACGGCGGTGAGCTTTCCTGGAAAGCACGTCAAGCCGAGAGGATTTGAACCCCGCGTGGCCCCGGCGGGCCGCATGGGGAGCTGTCAAGCAGGAAAACGAGCAGCGAATCATGCCAACGGCTCGATCGCGGTCCTGAGCGCCGCATCCGGCCCACCACGGAGTGAAGGCCGGTCGCTGCACTCTGCGTTGCGTCTTACTTCCAATCGCTGTTCATCTGGAGTATTGACGAACGCCACACGAACGATCGTCCGCGAGGGTCCCTTGACGCTCAGGAGACCTTCTCCGCCGTACGGGGTGACTGCGTTCGGGCTGTATTCGTTACAGAGGGTGGCGATCCGAGCCAGGACCGTCCGGAAGGCAGCGGGCGGCAGAGGTACCACCTCCTCCTTTGTTTCCCCGTTGACGTTCCAGTTGCAAACGCACCGGTTCCCGACCCGCTTGAACTCCACGTCGCTGCCGACGCACGCCTCAAGTAATTGATCGGTCAACTCGACGCCGCCGCCTTGCGTCGGCGCGAAAGCACGTCGGAGGCAGTCATCGGCCGTTTGCGATATGATCTCGGCACACCTCGGATCTCTTTGACGAACGATCCCCACCTCGCCACCAGGCCCTCGAGCGCGGGCCCCGGGTCGAGTTGGACGATCCCGCCGCAGAGTGCGACGAGTTCGCCCTACGTCCGCGCCTTCATCATACTCGATCAAGCCCGCAAAAAGGGACAGGTGCTCGACCGCAGCCATCCGCACCACGTCATCCGGTACATCGACCGCAAGGACCGCCGGGCCGAGTTCGTTCGGGAAGGCGGTCGCCTTGCCACGGGCGTAGGCAGCGGAGTCACCAACAGCGGACGGCGTGCCCTCGGCGGTAGGCCCCACGCGCTGCGGGGTCCGCTGCTTCGTGATGCTCAGGTAAGCCGCTCGTGCGGCAGACGGTTTGGTTTCCGCTCATGTCGCGTGAGAGCGCATACGCTCAACTGAATTCTCGTCGATTCCCAACGCCATGGCAATGTGCGAGGCCGTATCGGATCGTTCGTCGCAACGGCTGTCCCACTACCCTTTGCAAATGGACAAGAACGTGATCGCGGAACTACCAGATCGCGATGCAGCGGAAGGGGTTCATGCCGCGAGCCTATCGCATCGGAGACCGCCGCGCAACCAGGCCGACGCCCCACGGAGACTGGGGCGATCGATGGCTGATTGACAGGCCGACTTTGGCCCGCCATTATCAATGCGTTTTCGTGAGAGAATGGCAAGTTCGGCGGCAAGCGCAACATGGACACCTCCTACTTTGCAACGTACCTGCGTGCCCTTGATGCGTGCTCCGACGTCCAGGGCATTCTCGGCGAGGCATGGGTTATTCATCCACTGGCTGCATGGGGTTCGGACCCGGAGGCGTCGCAGCGTGGATGAGCGAACACGACTGTATGCCGGCTTCGCCGCGCGATTCGCGTGTGATGGTCTGAACGGCCCCGCCCAGCCCTGCGATCCGGTCGAACTGGACCGCGCCGAGGCGGCTCTCGAGACCTATTTTCCCGCGTCGTACCGCCAGTTTCTTTGTTCGCACGGCCCCCTTTTCGTGCCGGATCTGTGGGACGCTGTCGTGGAACAGGAATTGGGCCATCACCCAGTACGGGAGTTTCTCAACCCGGATCACGTGGTCAATGATACGCGGTTGTACTGGTCAGGTGGCATGCCGAGGGACTTCGTGGGCGTGGCGGGAGACTTCATGGGCAACTTGTTCGGGTTTCGGCGAGTTGCGATGAATGGCGTTCGCCCAGACGACGCGCCCGTCAGCCTGTTCGATCACGATTATGTCCGAGTCGAGCCGGCCGCAGCCTCGTTCGATGCGTGGCTGAGATGGTTCATCCAGCGAGTGTGACAGGACGTAACCAACGGCCGAAGCTGACCGCGGCCGCCATCCTGGTTCTTCGAGCTTCAACGTCATTGCAGGCTAACCCTCAGGTACATGGGCGCTGGAATGCCGAACGGCTTGGCTCCCACCAGTTTCCCGTCGTTGGTTGCGGAAGCGACCGGCGACGGGGTTTGAACTTTTCTCGTTGAGCCAGGCCTGCCCAAATGCGAAACTAGCGGCAAGACATTAAGCCCATGAAGACCACAGTAGACCTGTGTCGGCCGACAGAAGCCATGGCGGCGATCAACACCCTGAGCTCATTGCAGAGTAAGATTCGCGACCTGGCAACCGCGGGGCTTGGCAAGCACGCTGGAATTGTCGTCGGGATCCTGCGTGGCGGCGATCAGTCGGTGGCTGGGTACGGTACTGTCGACGCGGGGCAGCAACCGCCCGATGAGAATGCCATCTTCGAAATCGGCTCCGTGACCAAAGTGTTCACGACCCTGCTGCTCGCGGAGATGGTCTTGCGCGGCGAGGTTGCCCTCGACGACCCAGCGCAAAAATACCTCCCCAGCACCCTTCATATGCCGAAGTGGCGGGGCCAGGAAATCACGCTCTTCCACCTGGCAACGCACGCGTCTTCCCTGCCGCGGCTGCCACGCAACTTGTGGAAGACGACCAAGGACCTGGCCAATCCGTATGCCAATTATCAAGTCAGCGACATGTACGAGTTTCTGTCCGGTTTTAAGTTGAAGCGTCCGATCGGCAGCCGTGTGGAATACTCGAACCTCGGCATGGGGCTTCTCGGCCACATCCTCGGACTCGTGGCCGGCAAGAGTTTTGAAGAATTGGTCAGCCGAACGCATCCTGCGACCGCTCGGGATGAACCACACGTCGATCGCACTCAGCCCCGAACAGCAGGCGCGACTGGCGCCGGGGCACACCTACGACGGCAAGGTGACGGCGAATTGGGATCATCCCCACGTTAGCCGGCTGCGGCGCATTGCGTTCAACTGCGGGCGACGTACTCCGCTTCATGGCGGTGAGCATGAACCGCGAGACCAGTCCCCTCGCCGAAGCGGTGGCGGATTTGCTCAGCGCCTTTATCCCAACACTCGCAAAGTCCCACCGTCCTGGAAAGGACTACGCCGTTGCTCTGCTTTTCAGCGGACTGGGTGTTTTCGCGCAATGGCACTTCAAACTGGCTCCCAGCGATCCACGCATCGTGCTGGCGGTGGGCTGGCCAATACTCTTCGCGACTTCGTGGTTCGGACTAGCTCCAGGATTGCTTGCCACGGCAAGTACGGTGGCCGGCACCTATTTTCTGCAACACAGCCACACCCTCAGCTTGGGGACATTCGGCGGCGCGATCGTGATAGGGTTATCTAGCGGTTTCGCCTTGCGTAGTCCCCACTTGCGCAATCGGAGCGTCATGCTCGGCTGGCAGTATCAGCGACTCTACCAGCTCGGTGTCGGCATCGACGCGCGAAACGTATGGGTTAGCCTTGCGCGGCACGTATTCCTACCGTTCAAACGCGGCCCACGGTTCGTTTGGCACAATGGCGGCACCGGCGGCTACGCGAGCTTCGTGGGCTTCATTCCCGAGACGCAAGCCGCTGTCGTGGTGCTTGCGAATTCGGCGAAATCGGTTGATTCCGTGGGAGTGGAGATCTTGAGGCTGTTGAATCGGGAGACGTCACATCACGGGCGCATCGCACGAGGCTCGGTCGAAACATAGTAGGGCCCATCAAACATCAAGGCTGAGCTGGTATAATTCTACCAACTGTCGTGGGCCCGCACGTCAGCCAGACCATCGCAAGCACCGTTGAGGCGATCAATGCGGGACTGCAGTCTCTGAAGGCGGGCCGTGGCATACTGGGCAAGCTGGCGGTGATCGCGAATCGCGACCTGGCCGCCGGGAAGTGACGGGCGATCGCTTGTTCACACAAAGTGAAGTGAATACACCGGCCGCCTTTTCCGCGACGGCAAATCCACCGAGCCGCCCATAATCCTCAGACGACCTTCCACCCCAAAATATCAGAAGTACCACGTATCGCCGCTAACCCTCTTCAAAACGGCGCACCGCGTTGCCACTCGCCAGATCGCGAACGGCCAAGGCGTGTCGTCATAGCGATAAAGGTGTGGAAAAGCAGTTGCGATCGAGCGAGTGGCCTGCCCGGCATTATAGTGCGGAATCCGCGGAAATAAGTGATGCACCACGTGCGTGCTGCCGATGTTGCAGTGCAGAAAATCAAGCAATCGACCATAATTGCGATCGACGGTCAGAAACGCCCCTTGGATCCAGGTCCAGTCCTTCTCTCCCAGGTGCGGCACGTCCACATCGGTGTGATGCAGCCAGGTATAAGCAACGACCCATGCGTTGACGACGAGATAGGGTCCTCCATAGACGAGCAGCGGCGCCGTCCACCCGCCCCGTATGCCCCACCAGACCAGGAGTGCGATCGTACAGACGAGCCCACCGCTCGAGCAAATGGCCTTCCACGTGCCGGGAGACAACCGCGTTGCAAATGGCCAGAGATGGCTTGCGGCGCGATTTTCACGAGTCGTTAGCCCGCCGAATACAGCATAGACGATCCATCCGACGAGAAGGTAGAAAGCGATGACAAACGGGCCGAAAGCCCGTCCCATTCGGTGCTGGAACCAAGCCCAGCCGCGCCCGTAGGAGCTCAGAATGGTAGGCGGCACGTGGGTCTCACCTTCGGTCAGGTGGTTGGTGCGCGCGTGATGCCACGCGTGGCTTTTTCGCCAGGTGAAATAGGGGACCAAAAGCGCGGAGTGAAGAGTGAAACCGATCGCCGTTTCGAGACGCTTCCGCCGCGTAAAAGCGCGGTGACCGCACTCGTGCGCCAGGACCCATAGCCCGGTCGCAACCGTTCCAGTAACGGCCGCGTAAGCGATCCAGACGGGCGCCAGAGCCCATTCTTTGGGGACCGCGAAGTGCGCAACGGCCCCGATGCTGATGGTCAAGATCAGCAAGCAAGCCAGTCGCGTGAACGCCGCGCGTTCATTGATATGAAAGCAATGCGCCGGTATGGCCGCCATCAACTCACGCCGATCCGGGATGCACAACTCTTCGGTCGATTTTCCGTTCATGGATGTCTCCTGATCAATTGGGTGGCGCAAACTCCGGGCGATCGTGATCATCAGCCGCCTTGAGATCAGGAAGCGTGTCGCGACGACGGAACCTTTTAGAAACCTCCAAGATTCCTTGCCTCGGTGCAGCCGCGGCCAGACGGCTTGGCGCCCCCGCGGGAACCAAGCCTGGCTCGAGTGTCGGCGGATTCTATCACATTTCCGTTCGCTGCGCCGAACGGTTTCGGCCTCAACTTGCACAGAGTGTGAACCCGCCTCAGACGGACTTGATCACGAGCGGGTCGGATGAGCCGACCAGCTTGTTGTCTGAATCGAAGGCGAACGCCTTCAGCCGGTAGCGGGCCATGCGGTCGAACGGAACGACGGCGTGTTTCCATGCGACCCTGTCGCTTCCCACCGCCTCAAGCGCCAGCGGGAAATCGTTCACGTGGACCCAGGGCCCAAATGAAATGCCGTCCCAGCGGCTTTCAAACGCAGAAAGCTGCATGCTGCCGACTGGCGAGGCCCCCGGCGGCTGCCAGGTCGCGTTGCCGCGAACCTCGATTGGATCGCCGGCATTGAATTCCTGGAGGTTAGGCGGGAAGGTGATTTCGACCTTCACCCGCGTCTTCGCCGGCGCCGGCGGGGCACCGGTCGGCGAGGGTGGAATCGCACCCGAGTTACCCCCGAGCCCGTCGACCCTCCCCGCCACAACCGACGTGTAGCGACCCAGCACAGGGAACCACCGGCTGCCGGGCGAGGTCTGCGTCAGCCGCCACTTCAGGATGGCAAGCGTGTTCTCTTCGGACGGGAGAATACTCCGGGGAGTCGCCACCGGGATCGTGACGGCGAAGCTCCCGACGACGTAACGCCAGTTGCTTTCGGACTTTATTGCCACAGCCGGCGCGGCTTTGACGATCTGTATCACGGGCGGCGGCTGCCGCGACGAGAGCCGGCGGACCACGACGTTGAACTCCTGCCCGGCCTCGACCCCTTCGGGCAGATCGATCGTGAACAGGCCCGCGAGGTTGCCGGTGACGTTCGCTGGGATGGGCACAAAAGTCACACCGCCCGTGCTCGTCTTGAATTGCACGGTGCTGGCATCGGCCGAGGCGAGCTGGCGGGTCGAATAGAGCTTTTCAGCCACTGCCAGAACGTCAGAGGAGCTCGCTTGCGGCCAGTAGATCGTGGCCGTGCTGCCCTTCGGAATGTTGCCCCACACGATCATCAGCTCGTCGGGGTAGCTCAAGAGGGCATCCCCACCGGAGACCGGCGCACGGGCTGGGCCGAAGGTCGAAAGTCTGCGGGATCCGGTGGGCCGAGGGCGGGCCCGGGTTGTCCGAAAGCGTGATCTGGAGGTTGCGCTGCGCCAGCTTGTCGGAGTTTTCCGGGCTCTTGGTCGTGCCGCCCGAGTTGACGATCGGGGCGTCGTCGAAGGCAATCTGAGCAACCAGACAGTGGTGGGTGCCCGAAAGCAATGTTTGAACGGCCTGGCCCCCATAAGTGTTCGTCGTTGGGTAAACGTTCAGGTAGCATCCGTAATACGCCCAGACCTGGCCTGTGCTGCCGATCTTGACCTGATAGTTGTTGACGCTGTTCGCCGAATAATCGACGTTCGCCCCGAAATCGGAGTTGGCTTCAAAGTTCCCTGTGGCGAAGAACGGCAAGGTCGTATCTGACGTGCCCAGCAGGGGCGCTTCGGGGAAGCCGCCGATGAGCGTCGAGGCGTAGGTCGACGGCTGGAAGTCTGTGTCGTTCGACTGCGTCGTGAAGAGGCGGAAAAAGACCTTCACATTCTTGTCGGTCGTTGTGTTCGGCGCTCCGCTCAGGCGAACCCGCGCGACGGCAAAATTGTAATTCGTGAACGGATTGGGCCCCAGCGCGTTGGACGGGTCGACCGAAGTCGGCGTGACGGAATTGTCGCCGGTCAAGGCGTTCGTCTGGTCGGGGAAGAGGGCAAACGGGTCGGTCCCCGGAGTGCTGTAGTTGGTGGTCAAGTAGTTCAAGAGCGCCTGGACGTAGCTGTAAGCGGCGGAAGTGTCGCTGCTGGTGTTACTCGTGGGGGTCAAGGCCGGCGGCGTACCCACGCCCGATATCGGCGTCGCGTTGACCCCCGGCGTGGCGGTGAAGACGCGCAGGTCCTGACTCAGGTAAAAGGCGTTTTGAACTTTGGCGTTGATGTCGGTGACGTTGGCGAAGTACGGATCGTCGCCGGGCAGGAGCTGGAAGACCGTGGCCGCGTTCAAAGACTGGCCGTTCACGGTGACGCTCGCCGTGATCGGCAGCGGCGTCGGCGCCGACCCGACCACTGGAAAGATGCCGCCATTGGTCGTCGTCGCCGCCGCCGTCGAAGAAAACGCAACCTGAGCGGGGAAGAGGACGCGCTGAGGTGTGGACGTCTGCGAAGGAATTTCAATTAGCGGTGCGCACCGAGTGTGACCGTCACGCCGCTCTGGCCCGTGAACGCCCCGGCGAGCTTGGGCACCGCGGCCAACTGCACGGCCGTGGGCGTGAAGCCTTCGAGCACAAGCCAGAAGGCCTGTGGATAGGTGCCGACCTCCTTGACCTCGTCGAGGCCGTAATTGTCCTTGCCGACCGCGAAGTAAAACGTCTGGTTGAACATCAAGCCGGCGATGGAATTGAGCAGCTTGGTGCCGTCGATGCTCCCCCAGCCGGAGCAAGCGTCCCAGTGGTTTCCGGCATTGTAAAACGGGGTCGAGGCGTCTTTTGATTCGTTATTGCCCGTGGTGATGTCATTGATCGCGCTATTGCCGAGCTGGTAGAGCGTCGGGTTGAGGAACCCGAGGGAAATCCCGAACGCGCTGCGAACCACCGCGATCAGGCCGGCAACAAGCGGGCAGGCGCAGCTTGTACCAGTGAAGGTGTACGGGCTGCCGTTCAAGTAGAAATTGTCCGCTTTGGACGTCGAGGTCTTCCCGCCGTAAGAGACCATGGCAGCGACATCCGGAACGCACCGCTGGTTCTTCGTGGTGTTACCGGCGGAATCGGTGATCTGAGTGATGCCGGCCGATGACTGGTACGCCGGCACCGGGAAGGCCGCGCTCGCTCCGCCGCCGCTGGCCCCGCCGAACCCACCGACCTGGGGCGACGAGGTGATGTTGCTCCACACCCACTCCTCGAACGTCACGGGAGGCCCGTTATTGACGCTGCCGATCACCGTTCCGCCCACGCACGTCACCCACGGGTCGCTCCCCGGGTAGACCACGTGCGTGTTGCCATCGGCGTCGCCGCCATCACTTCCAGAATCCTGGGAGATGATGCAGACGTTGATCCCCACCGCTGCAAGTTCCTGGAACAACGCCGAGACAACAGCCGCCGTCGAGCCTGGCGTGGTCGACAGGCCGATCGACCCGTCACTGTTAAAGAAGTTAAAGCTACATGTCACCACGGTGGGCCCGTTTTCAGTCTCGGGAAGCAGGATCCGGTTCAGGCACACGACCAGCCCTTGCTCGCTCAGCTCGGTGAAATAGACGTTGACCGTGGTTCCCTGGGCGACCGTTGCGGTCGTGGAAATGTCCTGCGAAATCTCCGCCGAGAAGGCGCCACTCGTGCCGCCATTGGAATAGGTGTTCGTTCCGACCGTCAGACCGACGTCGTTGAGCGTCGGCGTGGAATGGTAGTTTGTGTTCGAGAGGTTCGGGAAGTAATCGTTGAGAATGTCGTTAGACGAGTAACCCGAAACACGCTGCTTGTTCGTACCCACCGGGTCCGAGGGAGCGATCACGCCGATGGTCTGGTCCGTTGCGCCGGTGTTGGGGAAGTTGTAGAATCCGCAAGCCGTCGGCACCGGCAACGGGTTCGAGTTGGGCGGGTCTCCCGTGCTTCCCCCCGCGTCACCCAGGTGCCGGTTGTCGAGGCCGACCACCGCCAGAACGACGCCGATCAAGTCAGCCGGCAGGTGAACTGGTCCGTCATAGCCGTGATGCGCGTGCGTCGCGGGCGCGGCGGGCACGCCGGCCAGCTTGACTCGGGATGCTGGCCGCGGGCCCTCGTAGCGATTCAGCGTGATGCCAAACGCCGCGTTCAGTTGCGCCGCATTCCCTTCCACATGCACGCTCCGGCGCCCTGTGTGGGTGCTGGAGACGGCGAGCCCGTTCGCCCCGGCAAACGCGGTGACGGCGTCGATGTCCTCCTGCGATGCCCCGTAAGTGTTCGCGTACTTATCAGGGGTAAGGAATCGGCGCCGGCCGGGCGGTGTCGCCTGCCAGTCGGCGAGGTCGGGTAGCGGCGGGCTGCCGGGCTTGCGCCGCACGAGGACCGTCACGCCAATTCGTGTGTCGGGGTCGACGAGCCCGACGAGCACGTGGCCCGCTGCGCAGAGGGCGCTCGCTGCCGGGAAGCGGCGCGGTTGCGGACGACTTCGCCATGATAGAAGCTCCACGCGGATGTGTGTTGTTTTCGCGCAATTTCGCGAAATGATTTTCATCCGACGAACTAACGAACTGCGCCATCCCATCACTTTCATCAACAAACACCGGCGTCGCCCGAACGACATTGATTTCCTTCACGTTGCCCCACCGCCCGGCCAACCTCGCCGGATGCTCCGCACGATAATCGACGAATGCCCCGGTGCGACGCACGGCGCGTGGCCCCGCCGCCAGCAAAACACAAGTGCCGACACCCGTGGCCTCCGCCTCGTTAACGAGACCAACCCACTCCTTGTCCTTGTCAACGCGATCTGGTTTGATAATCACAAGTTCGGCCACAAACCGGCCACCCTCCCGAATCCTCGCAGGAGTTGCCTTGTGTCCCAAGCGAACGACCCCAACGCTGCTCTTCGCTCCGAGCGGGTGCTATTTGCCAACCCGCAACAGGTATTCGCCGCGTTCGAACAACCGGTATGCCTCGCCCAATGGTGGGGGCCAGACGGCTTCACGAACACGTTCGAACAATTCGAGTTCAAGCCCGGCGGTCGGTGGGTCTTTGTGATGCACGGCCCCAATGGCGTCGACTACCCCAACGAGAATGTCTTCCGGGAGATAGAGCCTGGTGCCAGGATCGTGATCGAGCACGTCGGAAAGCCATGGTACAAGCTAACCGTGACCTTGACCGCTCGCGGCGTTGACCAAACGCACCTGGCCTGGGTCCAGGAGTTTGAGAGCCCCGAGTTCGCCGCGAAAATGCGCCCCCTTTGCGAACCGGCTAACGAGCAGAACCTGAACCGGCTTGAGTCGGTAATCGCGAGTGCGAATCCCTGAGGCCGAACCAGGCTCTCTGAGTGCCATTTCGTGAAGAGAGGTGGCCGGTTGCCGACAATCTACGAGCGAGTTCTTGGCGAACGCTTCGGATCGCTGACTCCGGCGCTCCGCCGTTTCCTCGCCGACGAGAGCGGCGGGCGGGCCATCGGGCATCTGCGGGTTACCCGCGCCGACGGCCGGCTCCGCAACGCCATCGCCGCTGGAATGGGAATCCCGCCCGCCGGTGAGTACGAAACGCAGCTCGAGGTGTCCCCGCTCGGAGACGGTCAGCGGTGGCGACGCCTTTTCGGCCATCTTGCGCTCGAGACGACCCAGCGAGAGCACCGTGGACTGCTCCTGGAGTCGTCGGGGCCCGCGAGCATTGGATTTGAGCTGGTCGTCGAAGAAAGCTCGCTGCTCTTTCTTCCGCGTCGCGCCTGGGTATTCGGCATCCCCATACCTCTCTGGTTGGCGCCTCGCATTGCGGCCGAGAACTCCCCCACCGAATCTGGCGGCTGGCTTGTTCGCGTTCGGTTCGGCGCGCCGTTGCTTGGGCAGGTCGCGGAATACGAAGGCAATGTGATCGCGGAGACCGCCGCCGCCGATGCCTCGTCAGTGCCTGCCCCTCGCACCGGGGAGGGCCCCGCCCAGGCTCACGTGTAGTTCATTCGTGGCGTTGTGATTCAGAACGGCCCTCACCTCTTGCGGGCGGCGAGTTTCTTCACGAACGCCGCATGCTCGGCCGAGCGGAGGCCGCGTCCGAGAGTCTGCGAGAGCCGGCTTGCATCGTATTTCCAGAGCGCCGGCCCATCGAGCCACAGACCCGGAAAGGCCCGGGAGCGATAAACGCCGTTGGACGTGGGCCTGCACATTTCGTAAACGCCCTTGACCAGGCGATGCCAGCGGATCTCCTCTTCCTCCATCAAAATCGCAACGTACTCGCGCACTCCCGCTCTCTGATAGAGCGATTTTTTTACGCCAAGATCATAGGCTGCGCTCGTGACGCAGATCTCCGCAGCAAGTTCCGGCGCCCCGGCGTGAAATTTCCCTTGAATCGCCGACTGCCCGCCATATTCAGGACGGATCCAAAGATAGCAGTCAGGCTGCGGCGCGCTCTGGTGCATCAGCCAGGTTGACTGGCTACCCGCATCGCAGCCGGGCGTATTCGCGATGTACCAAAAAAGCAAGCCATCGATCCTGACTTCGGCGCGCCCGTGGTCGCCGGTTTGCGCTGAGGGCATGTAAACCACTCCGTCAATGAGCTCCGCAAACTTGAGTTCCGGCATCGCCTCCCACCGGCGTAGGAACTCCTGCACCGTCAGTCGTTGTCCCGCGCGAAGCGGTGTTGTAGCGCCGTTCGGCGATTGACATGACGAGAGCCTCCTTTTGACGACATTAACCAATCTTACCTGTTGTCGGGTATTGTGTCACGTTTCGCGGCTAATGTTCGGCGCAGTCTCCGACCCCGCCCCATTGCCGCCCTTCGCTGAGCCAACGAATTTCTTCTCTGCGGGACGCGCGTCTCCGACACCGCGCCATTGTCGCCCTTCGCTCCGCGAAGGGATTTCTTCACTGCCTGGCCCGGGTCTCCGACCCCGCCCCATTGTCGCCCTTCGCTCCGCGAAGGGATTTCTTCTCTGCCGGGCACGGGTCTCCGACCCCGCCCCGGAATCCGGCCGCAGTTCTCATGTCGGGCTCGGCGAGAGCCGTGCCGGCGAATGCAGGTTCACCGGCCCGCGCAGCGGGCAGGCCGCCACCGCGGATCAGGAGCCTGCGACCGCCCTGCGCCCCGCATCAGTCAACCAGTAGCGACCCCGATCGCCAAGCGCAAAGTTCGGACGGATCTCGATCAAGCCCTCGGCCGTCAATTCATCGATCTCGGCCTTGAACGGGCCCACGCATTCGAGGCGAGCGCCGCTGAGCGCGAGGTCGACCTGGTACCAGTACCATTCGCCATCGTGATGGGCGACCAGCCGCAGGATCTCCTGCTTCACTTCCTCGCGTGCCATGGCTCGACTTGTTCTACCGCCTGAGAGGCCAGACTCGTACTCCGCAAGCAGCTCAAAAAAGCGGTCGAATGCCTCCTCTTGCGATCCTGAGTGCTCGAGAAGCAGCCAATGCCTGTTCGACGCTCCAGTCGACCTTATCATAACGCTTCGCCAACCATCTGCTGAAGCCCTCCCAGGGAACATCGTCGGGAAGCTGCTCCGCCTCGGCGATATCGTGCTTGGCGCAGGCAATCTCGTACCCGAACAGCAGGCAGTTAAGGCCCGTCAGTGTCTTGGCATTGAGGCACATGGCCGGCCGCTCGCGGATCTCGCCAAGCAGATCGCGGATCGAGTGGACGAACGTGATACGCCCAGGCACGAACGTTTCGCCTTTGGACACGACGTCCTCACCATGAAACGGCCGAGACCAGCGGTCAGCGGCAGGTGGGTCCGCTGAATCGTGATGTGCTGCTCGCCCCGAGCCCGGCAAATGGATCCGAGCCGACAACTCCTCGCCCCACCACTGTTCGCCCCATAGCTGCTCGACCGCGTACGGCGACTCATCGGGAACCTGCCGCCGGAACTCCGCCAGAGCCCCCACGACGGCGTGCTGTAGATTCAGACCAAATGAACTGCGGTCCAACATTGCCCCCTGCTGCCTCACGTTACACTTCCGCCGTTCGCCGCACAGGCGGGTCCGCATCTTATATTACATATTGACTGGCTTGGAACTCCTCGCGCGATGGGTGCATATCCAGCTTTCGGCCGCCCTGACCTGATCTTCAGCAGGGGGCATCAATGATTCGGAGCACGGACGGCGCGGGTCGTAACGTCGCGCATAATTCAACATCTCGTTGAGGAGTACCTCCGGCAGCTCGGAGAGGACAAGGTCGGGGTCGTCTGGGTCGAGCATCTGGAGACAATCCATCATCACCTGATACCCGGTGATGGAACCGCTCTCGTACATCTCGATCAATCTTCTGATCATTTCTTCCCCCCCCCCTCATGCGCGCGACCAATTCATCTGCGAACCGTGAAAACCGGACCGTGGCGCCGGTCACCTTCAGCCGTCGCGCCGGCAAGAATCCCCTCACGTTCGTGGCACTCTTCTCCGAGCCGTGATCGTCATCCTCTCTTTAGTGAATGGGTTGATGCCCTCCTTGGTTTCGACCTCGACATTCTCGTCCGAAAAGAGAACCTTTCCCTTGAGCCACATTTCAAAGAACTCAGACAGAGTATACCGTTCCGGCCACACGCCGAAGTCTTCGTAATCGCGGTAACGGAAAACCAATCTCGGCCTCGGCCTTCGCGATGACGCTCACGGACGCAACCGGCAACAGCGCTCGTGGCGTAAAGCCGAGTCGACGGAAATCCTCGGCAGAAAGCATGGCGCCTGCGGGCAGCTCGGGCGGCGGATGATCCTGGAGGAATGTCTTGATTTCGGCGATTAACGTGTCGTCCATGTTATGTTCCACGATCAAGCTCCGGAATTGCGTCCCAGCAGATTCTCGCTGTTCCTGATATACGCTGGATTGCCGACCGGCCGTGCCTTGCGCAACAGTCTCTTCGGTTCATATCGCTGCGCAAACACAAGACCCTCATCCATTCCTTGTTCGAACACGACAAACGGGATGAGCGGTCCGCCGCCCTCTACGGAACTCGTCCCGTGGTCGAGGGCAAAAAAGATGAGATCCATCAGCGCCTCTTTGGCACCGAGTTCGTTCCGTTCGGTCACAATCCCTCCCAACGCTGCTGCGACGAATGAGCGCAATCAGCCTACGTTCTGGGCCGACGGAGCTGAAATGCAGCGCCTCGATTCGGATTCCGCCCGTGACATCGCGAGATCAATTTCCGCTTTCCCGGCTCCAGTTCAGGGCATCAGTCAACCGGGCACCAAGCCTGATTATACGCTCGCCGCCGCCACGAGGGTGCTAAGAATTCATGCGCAGAACAACACGAAAACGCGTGAGTCCGGCCGAAATCAGCCAGTTCCAAGTGCCCCCGCGAGAACGGCCGTGCATTGAGTAGGTTAGGCTTTAGCCCGACTTCGGTGCCCAAGCTGTTGCTGTCCACGTGGAACTGGTCAGATTCCTGATTCAGATGGGCGCGAGACCCGATTTTCACCTCGTATGCGCTGCGACTGTAGGACCCAACGTTGACATCATGAACGCCCTGATCGAGGCGGGGGCGGAACAAAACATCTTTAGAACCGCTGCGCTCGGTGACGTGGAGCGCGGTCCAAGCCTGACCGCGGTGAACAAGAACGGGGAGAATGCCCTCGACATGGCGATCAAGAACGACAAGAAGAGCATCGCGGCTTATCTGAGAGGTATGGGAGCCACGCCGGCAAGATAATATCGACCGCGTTTGGACGAATAACTTCCTGGCGTGGCTTTTTGTTGTGCGATTGCATACGGCGATCTTATTGGCGAGGAGTTCCACCATGGCGGCCGAGCGATTCAGTCCCCGCGACGACACCGATGGCCGGCCGGAGGACGAGTTTCGTGGTGGTCGGCGCGATTGGCGACGCTGGTGGGACGACAAGGCCGAAGCCTTGGACCCCGAAAGATGGAAGACGATGGCATCCGCCTGGTCATGCCTGTGGCAGGATGCGGTCAAGAAAGCAGAGGCCGAACCAAGGGTCGCGCACGGCGACCAAAACTTGTCCCTATTGCGCCGAAGAGATCAAGCAAGCGGCGATCAAGTGCAAACACTGCTCCACCTGGCTGGTCCGGGTGCCGGAGTCAGCCCGATCTGAAGTCATCTCGGGTCTGGGCCAGATGGACCCGTCCCTCCGCAAAGGGTACGCACGGAACGGCTCACTCGCAGCACCTCGGATGCCATGGCAGCCGGCGTCTTCAGCGGTCTGGGACATTTCTTCGGGGTCGACCCAACCTGGCTGCGCATCACTTACGCCGTCGCGACGATCTTCACGGCGATCATCCCCGGCATCGCTGTCTATGCGATAATGGCTCTCATCGTCCCCCGCGACGCTCCCGCCGATGGCCTGGACCTGGAATAATGAGCAAGAAGCATTTCGGCGCAAGCTGGAATTAACTTCCCGGCCCCCGAATCACCGGCCCCGCCCTCAATACGAATCACTCCCAATAACTTCACCTCCGGAACGGGTCGAGAGTGACTGCCACACGCACGGCCACGGCAGGTTCTGCCAGACGCCTTGACCGTTTTGCGACGATCCCAGCGGATGGCCCGTCACCGGGTCGAATGCCCGCGATTTAACCGAATCCTTGATGAAGAATCTGCTTGAGGTTGTTGGCACACTGTGCCCGGCGCACTGCTTCTCGAGCAGATTGCACCGCGGGAAGCAGAAGTCCGATCAACAGCAAGTTGATCGAGATCACAACGAGAAGCTCGATGAGCGTAAACGCCCTCCGGCACGGTCGAGAATGCGTAGCCATGGTTCTCTTGGCTGGACCTGTTAGCCCGGTTTATTATTGCCGCTTCACACAGCCAGAGACGCCGACCGGCAATTCGGATTGCCCGGCGCGGTGAAAAGGGTCGTCTCGAGACGAAATGGTCCCTCCTGTTCCCCCGCATGAACCTCGATTGTGATCGAACTCGCAGAGAGCGGCGGGATCACTTGCGGAAGATCCATCACAGAAACACAACAATCGTGATCGCGCGTCGCTGTCCCGAAGGAACAACCATTGGCAAATCCCGGACCGCGGCGCAAGTGCAGCGAGACCGTGCGCCCAGAACCGTGACCGGCCTCGACGCCTTGTTCAAGAGGTTGAACTCGACCGTTCCAACCCGCCCTCCTTCCAGAGACCCAAACGACTTCGAATAGGCGTCCAGCAGCAACTGGTCGCCCCGAAGCCGGGCGAGTCCAGCCGAGACGGAACCAAACTGCCAGAACCCCCAAGCCGCGATCAAGGCCAGGCCAATGCTCGCGCAGATCACCACTTTCGCAAGCCACCTGAGTGGCCGCTGTGAATTCACAAGCCCACCAGCCGCAGTGTGGGCATTCATCGAAACCCCTCCTTCTCGGAAGAGACATCGCGCCCGGCAGCCGCCACGCTCGGAACTTGGACGTCGAAGCTCGCAACCGTTGCGTGGTCGGTACGATTCGAGCTCGAGAGGTCCCGCGGCTGATATGAGCAGCAAGGGCCGTCGGATCGGCCTTGCCCGTGGCCGTCCCGCGCCAGTTACAACGCCAGTCCGCTCTGTCCAGCCCCGAATCGAGTGAGGAAATCTCGGCCTGCCGGCCGATGATGGCTTCCGTTTCAGGCCCCTGGCCACCGCAGGTGTGAAACTCCGGAAAGCCGCAGCGTGCGGATTAACGGGCCTGCAATGTCAAACTGATCGCGCGGGATACGAGCGCTGCGGGTATAATCCATAGAAGACGACGAGACGGCAAACGCACGGCATCCGGCAACGACGCCAATGTCGCGCTCCGATCCTGACAAGGGTCGCGGTGCCAGGGAAAATGACATGCCGATTCGAGCGGGGCAGCCGGAAAATGTTCAAGAACCTGACCGATCAAAAGTCAGCATCCGCCATGCGCTCTGGGCATTGATCGCCGTCTCGACGATTCTACGCTTGGTCTGGGCGTCCAGCCTCGGCGCCGCCTTTGATGAGCCTTATTACATCCAGTACATCCAGCACCCCGCCTGGGGCTACTTTGACCACCCACCGATGGTCGCCTTGGTCGGCGCCCTCGGCCTGGCACTGACTCGAGACGCGTTCTCGGTCTTCGGCCTGCGGATCGGCTTCATTCTCCTCTTCGCCGGCTCAACCTGGCTGATGGCACGTCTGACACGCGGTTCTACGGAGAGAAGGCCGGCGTTCTCGCCGCGCTGGCCTTGAGCGCTTCCGGCTATTTCGGGATGGCGGTCGCCACCATCGCCCAGCCGGACGGACCACTCCTTTTCTTCTGGCTCCTGACTCTCGATCGATTGGTCGTCGCCCTCGACGATCCCGACCGGCTCGTCCCCTGGCTGGGCGTCGGCCTGGCATGGGGCGGCGCGATGCTGAGCAAGTACCACGCCGTTCTCCTGCCGGCCGGGGCGTTGCTCTACATCGTCTGCTGGCCCCAGGCCCGTCGTTCTCTTCGCAAACCTGGACCTTACTTCGCCACGGCGATCGGACTCGTGCTCTTTGCACCCGTGATCGCCTGGAACGCCACCCACGATTGGTCATCGTTCCGGTTCCAGCTTGGTCGCGCCTCGGGCTCGCATCAGCTCCGGCTTGATCAGCTCGGCTTGGCGTTGGGCACCGAGGCGCTGTTCCTGTTCCCATGGCTCTGGCTCGGCATGGTCGGGTTGCTCGTCAAGCTCATCCGCCGCGGTCCTCGCGCCTGGGACAAGAATGAGTCATTCCTGATCTGCCAGGCAATACCGGCGCTCGTGTTGTTCCATGCGATTGCCGCCCAGGCGCGGATCATGCCCTACTGGCCGCTTTTCGGCTTCATCTCGCTCATGCCGCTCCGGGGACGGGCGTGGGCCGAAGCTCTCAAAACCCACGCAGCCGGTTTTCGAGCAAGGATCGCAGCGATGGCGATTTTCCCGGTTCTCTTGGCGGCTCTCCTTTCCGCTCAGGCCAGGTTCGGCCTCTTCGAGGACAGCCAAGGCCGGCTGCTGGGCCTGATCCCGCCCAAGCACGAGGCGACCACGGACCTCTATTGCTGGGACAAGGTCGCCGCCGAGCTCGAGCGGCGCGGGTTGCTCACCGAGCCGCAAACCTTCTTGTTCACAGACTCCTGGGAAAGGAGCGCCTCGCTCGCGCTCGCCACGCGCGGCAAAGCCCCGGTGGCCTGCTACCACCTCGAGCCCCGGTCCTACGGATATTGGAGTCGTCCCGAAGATTGGGTCGGCCGCGACGGAATCTTCATCGAGAGCAACCGGGTTCCAGGCGCGCTCTCGCGTTACAACCAGTTTTTCACGCGATACGAATCGATCGGCACCGTGCGAGTCGTCCGCCGCGGCGTATTCATTCGCGAAATCTACCTCTATCGCGGCACCAGTCAGATCTGCCCCTTCCCCTTCGATGGCCGCTTCCGAGCCGATGGAAGCAGGGTCGCAGCTAAAGGAACGAAACGGGGACGCGGCTAGTCGACGCTCGGCACATGCCGATATTCGCCGGACGATTTGTTACGCCTCTTGACTGGGATGTCACGAATAGCCTTGGCGAAAAACGCGTCGTACCAGAGATCGACGGCCTCGACGATCTCGTCGATCGCCTCGGTATTGAGCGCGCGGCACGAAGCCTTGGCGTGTTGGATTAGTTCGAAGTCACCGCTTGAAGAGACGATCGGCTCCGCCGCCCAGGTGAACCAGCCTTCGTTGTTCTCCATCGTGAAGAAGAAGAGCACGACCGGAAATGGGAAAGGGCCATACGGTAACATTCCCTGCATCGCGGGTTGGAGAACTTTATCGGCGTGATCGGCCGAACCCGCTGCCCAGGCACCCCTCAGTGCGACGCCAAATTTTCAATGCCCCTCCTGTTCGTCCAGATTCAACCTAACCCACAGGTCAATGCCCAATTCGGCCGTCTCTTCGGTGACGACCAGGTCGTCCCGCCGCGTCAGGTAAACGATGGCGAGGGCACGGACACGCTCGGCAATAAATCGTTGCTGCCGCGTGGCTCTTTTTTTCTTTCTTTTTTGTTTCATCGGTCGCGCCTCAGAGAACGAACGCGGACGTCTTCTGTTGTGAACTCGGAGCGCCACATCTTCGAGGCGACCGCAAACAATGGACCGAGTATCGCTCTTGCCGCTGTGGCAAATTCTACGCACTCGTTGCTATGCTGTCACGTCGGAAAATCCGTTGTGAGACAGGGCCTCCGCAGGGGCCGCGCGGCTTACGGGAAACGAACTCTTCAAACGCAGTCACAAGAAATGAAGCCGTGTGTTCCGCAATTCCTTCCGCTGACCGACCTCGACTACGCCCGCCTGATTCGCAAAGTTGGACCCGCCAACGCCGCCTTGGCTCGCTATGACGGGCTCTTGCAGAGCGTGATCAACCCCGAAGTGGTGCTCTCACCGCTCACCAACCAGGAAGCCGTGCTGTCCTCGAGGATCGAAGGAACGCAAGCCACAGTGAGTGAAGTCCTGGAATATGAAGCGGGGATGGAGTTCGAGGGCGCGAAGGTCCACGATATTCAGGAAATCGTCAATTATCGCAACGCACTGATTCTGGGAGCGGAGAGCCTGGCGGATCGACCACTGACCTTGTCGCTCATCAGGTCCATGCACGGCGTGCTGATGGACAGCGTCCGGGGCGCGAACAAAACGCCGGGCCAGTTCCGGGTCAACCAGAACTGGCTCGGGCCCGAGGGTTGCCCGATGAATCAGGCGACGTTCGTACCGCCGTCGCCGCTTCAATTACTCGATCACCTCGAGGCCTTTGAAACGTATCTCGCGAGCGACGATGTCGACGCGCTGGTCCAGGTGGCCGTGATGCACGCGCAGTTCGAGTTGCTGCACCCGTTCCAGGACGGGAACGGAAGAATCGGCCGCCTACTAATCCCGCTTTTCCTCTACCACAAACGCTCGCTCGCCACGCCGATGTTCTATCTCAGCGAATACCTTGAGTCTCACCGCGCGCTTTATTACGCCCGCCTGCGCGGGATCAGCCAGGACGGCGATTGGACCGCTTGGCTGGAGTTCTTCCTGGATGCCGTCATCGAGCAAGCAAAAGCCAACACGCACCGCGTCCGGGAGATACTGGCACTCTACGAACGCATGAAATCGCGGATTACCGAACTTACACGATCGCAACACGCGTTGAAAGTTTTGGATTCGCTGTTTGATCGCCCTATCTTTCGGCCGAGCGATTTCGTCGAACGTTCTGCGATCCCGAAACAGACGGCTTCTCGATTCCTTGGGATATTACGCAAAGCCTCAATTCTAAGTGTTTTGCGCCCTGGTGGTGGTCGGCAATCACCGATATTGGCTTTCAGCGAACTGCTCAACTGTATACACGGCCGGCAAGCGCCCTGAACGCGTTGTGTCCCATCCATGAGTGGCAAAATCCGTTGTGTCCCACATTTCATCGTTCGTGAGACACAAACTTTCGCATCGTTGTTCGGCCGTCGGTCTATTGGGTAAGGCCTCAGGAAACGTTGGAGCCGTTGCATCGACCTCGGCGTGTCGCTTTACCGCTTCGCAGCTTTGCGCTTAGTCGGTCCAAGCTACCGCCGTCGGCCGCTCCATCCGGCCAACGCACTACCGACCGCCCCCGCCCCTGCGAATCCCCCCCGCGCATCCTCGGGCAGCTCGAGCACCTGCCCCACCACAAGCTGCCCGGGGTCGTCGATCACGCCGCGATTGAGCTCCAGGATCTCATCCGCTCGCCGCGAGCTGCCCAGCGTGTCGCGCGCAATCGACCGCAGCGTGTCATATGCACGCACCCGGTACACCGGTTTGCTCCCACTGCCTGCCGCCGAACCGCCTCGCGGCCGCGCCGCCGTGCGCACTTCCTGATCGTTTCCCGCTGAGTCGCCGTCAAAGACCTGCGCCGCCGCGGCGCTCCTCCCCTTGTACGACGTCGACCGGTCCCCTCCTGAAGCCGTCACGGAACGATCGGAATCGTCCTCGGAATCCGATTGGATCGCCCGTCGCGCAGGCACGCTGCCCTGCCCGGACGCCGGCCGGGTCCTTCGGGTTTCGCCAGCCAAGCCCGCGTCGGTCTCGTCACCACCCGCACCGGTCTTCGATCCTCGACTTGCCCGGCTCTTGATGCCCAGCGATGCCAGCCACTGCGCTGACGCCGTCTTCCCCGGCGGCAGGATGTAGTCGGGATTGAGGTCCTCGATCGCCGGCACGATGATCACGTCGCCCACGTGCAGCACGTCGATATCGGGATGATTGGCGGAATTGGCCTTCCATAGCGCGGCGAAGTACCGTCCCGAGCCCCAGTACTGGCGCGAAATGATCCAGTAGTTCTCGCCTCGCTCAACCACGTGCTCCGTCGCCTCGACCCGTTCCATGTGCGAGGCCGCTCGCGGCTGGTGCTCCGCGGCACCGGCACCGGCAGCGGCACCGAGAGCGGCACCGGCTGCTTCCGCGCCGCCGGACCGACGGGCTGATGGCGTCGCTCCCCCCCCGATCGGGTGCGACTGGCTGGGTTCGGGCTCGAAGTCGATGGCACGCTTGGCATGAAACCGGGAATCGGCAGCAGCCGTCGAACCCGAGCCTCGTTCCAGTCCGCCAGGATCAGGTTGCCCTACGGCTCTTTCGTCGGGGTCGACGGGCAGGCTGCCCGCGTTGGGAATCGGAATCCAGCCGTCTTCGACCCCCTTCTTGCTGGATGACTCTCGCTCGAGCGGCTTCGATTCGGCCGGCTCGCCCGGGGGCATGGCTACTTTCTCGTCGTTCTTCGTATGCTCAGCAGCCTCAGGCACCGGGGCCAGCACCGGCGCGGGGCCCGGCGCCGCGTTTGACTTCGATGGCTCCGGCAGCTTCGATTCGTCCGGCTTCTGGGGATGAATGGTAGCCGGCGGCTCGGACGCTCCGCTCAAAGCTGGTGCCGGCTCGCCCGGGAGCTTCACGGCCGGCTCGATTGGTTGAGGAGCGGGTCCGTCGGCCTTCTTCGGCTCAGCGACTGGCTTGCTTTCCCCCGAGGGCGCTGCCACCGGCGTCGTTGCCGCCGGCGCGACTTCGCTGGTCTTGGAATCCTTGGGTTTCTCATTGGATTTCTCGTCGGCCGCTTTGGGCACGCCATCCGGGAGCAACAGATCGGCGGGTATTTCGGGCATCGGGTCCGTCTTGGCGACTTGCTCACCGGAGGCGTGGGGTGCCGGCGTCGGCGATGGCACCACCGGCTGATCGGTTGCTGGAGCCGGAACACTCACGCTGGAATTGGCGTTCCCTTTGTCTTCGCCTGCAGACGAGACCGGGGCAGGGGGCGTCGCGTGCTCCTGCGGCGGTGTCCCGGAAAGCAGAGTCGCTTTTGCCGTTTCTCCCGTGGGTGCCGGCAGCGGCACCAACCCGGGGTCGGCGATGGAGACCGCAGGCACTGACGCCACGGCCGGTGCTGGCGCCGGCGCGGCTTCCGGCTTCTGCTCGTCCTTGGCCGGTGGTTGGTCCGCGTGAGCCACCGCGCGTGGGGGGTGCCAGGTCGGGCTCGCTGGACTGCGCTTCGGCGCGGGGCTCGTCGGCTGCGCACCGCCTTCCGTCTGCGCGATCGTCACATCGGTCTTCTCAGTCTTGGGCAGCTTTGCCGGATCGGACGGCGGGACTTTTTCCTTGTCGGAGCCTTCACCGGCCTTCGGGTCGCCGGCGACCTTGGTTGCCGCGTCGGCTGGTGGAGCTTCCGATTTCCCTTCGGTTTTCTCGGAAGATCCGTTTCCTGCGATCGCGTTCGTCACCGTGCGCCGGGTGGTCCCGGACCCGGACTGGGAGTAGAGGATCCCGCCCAGAATCACGATCGAGGCGAGGGCGGCCATCGAATGCCGCGGGTATCGGCGCACCATCCACATGAGCATCGCGGCTGTTGATCCGATGGCGCGTTTTGCAAGCGACAGTGCAAACCCCGCGATTCGCCCGGCAAAGCCCAACACCGCGAGTCTCTTGCGCACCGCCAGCCGCGGTCGCCTTGTCGTCTGCGGCGCCGTCGGCCGTTTCCGGGGCCGGCGTGTCGTCGTTTGCCGGCCCACCGGGCTGCCCCGAGATCGGCCCCGCCGGCCCCGAGGCCGGCCCGAAGATCACGACGGGTTCGGACATTTCTCCACCACCCTCAGTTTGGCGCTACGGGCTCGCGGGTTCTCAGCCACTTCCCGGGCCGCCGCGGTTACGGGTTTCTTCGTCAGAACTTTCAGTTCCGGGTCGGCCTTGAACGCCCACTTGACTCGCCGGTCTTCCAGCGAATGAAAACTGATAATCGCGGCTCGCCCCAGGGGAAGTAGCAGTGCCGGAATTGCGGCAAGAGCGCTGTCGAGCTGCCCCAGCTCGTCGTTGACGGCGATCCGAAGCGCCTGGAAGACGCGGGTCGCCGCGTCGATCGGTCCGTGTCGCGCATGGCCCGGAATCGCGCGCCGCACGATCGCCGCGAGCCCGGCGGACGTGCGGATCTTGTCCTTCTTCCGTTCTTCCACGATCCTGCGGGCAATGCGCCGGCTGAATCGCTCCTCGCCGAATTCATAGAACAGATTGGCCAGCTCGGTCTCGCCAAGCCGATTGACGAGGTCGGCAGCGCTTGGCACTCCTTCGCCCGGGTCATATCGCATGTCCAGCGGGCCCTCCGACGCGAAGCTGAACCCGCGCTCCTGCGCCGCGAGCTGGTCCGACGAGAGGCCCAGGTCCAGGATGATCGCATCCACCCCCTCGATTCCGATTTGATCCAGGACCGCACGCATTTCAGAGTACGCAGCGTGCACCAGAGTGACCCGCTCAGAAAGGCCCGCATCCCGCACGGCGAGCTCGGCCCTCGCCACCATCTCCGGGTCGCGGTCCAGCCCGATCGCTCGTCCGCCGGGCCCGAGCCGCTTCGCCATCGCCACGAGATGACCCCCGCCGCCGGCCGTGCCGTCAAGAACGACTGCGCCGCCGCGCTCGAGCACAGGAAGCCACGAGGCGATCTCGTCAACCAACACCGGCCGATGAACCGATCCCATGGCGGCTTTCGGACGAGTAGGTCAGGCTTTAGCCTGACGTATTTCCATTAAAGGAATAGGAGCTCTTCCCGCCGCGCCCGGGAACAGACGTGTTCAATGGGCCACTTTAGCCCAACCGCCAAAGCTGTCAAGAGCGGAGTTGTAGCACACGCCGTGTGCCATCCGCCTATCGTAGCAGGCACACGCCGTGTGCCGTCCGCCTCATCTTGAAGGAGCCGGTTCTTGTCGGCACCAATGCCGGAGCGGAGAATCAGGCACGTCGCGAAACGAGGACCGAACCCATGCGCACCTTCCGCTTACCAATCGCCGGACTCATCTGGGCCGTGGTGGTCGCTGCACTCGGCCTGGCGGCATTGCGCAACGCCTCGCACGTCTGGGCGGGCGCCACGTTCGTGGCGACATGCGGTGTGCTCTGGCTGGCGATCGTCGGGGTCGTCTGCCGCACGGATAAATCACCCGCATGGTGGCTGGGCTTCGCGCTGTTCGGCTGGGGCTACCTGGTGCTGGCATACTGGTCCCCCGACTCGCTGCCAACGACAGGCCTGCTGAACGCGCTTGAAACGCGTCTGCGCGCGACGCACCACGTCGGAGGCGCCCCGCAAGGCGCCATGCTGGCCGCCAATTTCGGCGGCGCTGCCGTCCGCAGGCCGAACCAGCACTTTGCACAGATCGGCCACTGCCTTCTGGCGCTGCTGGCAGCTCTGCTGGGCGGGGCGAGCTCAACCTTGTTGTTCGGCGGTCGAACGGAACGCGATGAGACCCACGTCCCCCGGCCCGACACCCCGGCTCAAGCTCGCCGGCGGTCGTGGCACTCGCTGGCGGCGATCCTCGGGCTTGCGGCGTTCGTCCTTGTCGTGGTTCTCGGCACCTTCCCCGCCAGATCGTCGCAAGGATTCTGGGCCGGCGCCGCGTTTTTCTCAACGTGCGTGCTTCTCGGCATCGCCATCATGGGCGCCGCGACCAGGCAGGGAAAGCGCCGGCAAGTCTGCCTCGGGGCCGCAATTCTCGGTGTCGGCTACATGACTCTGACCTTCGCCCGCTCCGCCGATTCAAACCCATTGCTCGGTCTTCCGACCGACCCCTTGCTGGCTTCCCTCAGGCGCTGGTTTCCGCCCACTGTCAGCGGTGACTCGACTTCTTCAGCCACCGTCAACTTCGCGAACGCGCGCATCCTTGAGGCGCTTGAGCAACCCGTCTCCATGCACTTTGCCGACGAAACACCGTTGGACGACGTCATGAAATTCATTCATTCCGCGACGAACGGCTCCGGTCGCGACGGCATTCCGATCTACGTCGACCCGCTCGGGCTACCACACCACCCAAGCGGGCCGTCAACAGTCCGCAACATTGACCTCGAAAGCGTCCCGCTCAAGGCAGGCTTGCAGCTCTGCCTCGAACAGCTCGATCTCAAGTACGTGGTCCGGGGCGGTCTGCTGCGGATCACCTCGACCGAAAGCGAGATGCATCCGTTCTATTACGATTCCTTCATGATCGTGGGTCATTGCCTGCTTGCGTTGCTCGCGGCCGCCTTCGGTGCCATCGTGGCCCCGTTCGTCCCGGGCAAGCATCGCCAGGCTGTCACGTGAGTTTTTGACGAGTCAGCCCATGCCCCGCTCAGCCGATCGCAACCTCCTCTTCGGGCTACTCGCCCTTCAGAACAATTTCATCGACCGCGACACGCTGCTCGATGGGTTCCAGCGCTGGGTTCACGACCCACTTGAAGAGCTGGACCGGGTGCTCCTCGATCGCGGCGCCCTGTCACCGAGCCAGCACATGCTCCTGGCTGGCTTGGTCAACGAACACATCAAGCGGCACGGCGACGACCCGCAGAAGAGCCTGGCGGCCTTGAGCTCTTTCGGCGAGGTGCGTGAGAGCCTCGCCCGCATCGCCGACCCCGACCTGCAAGCAAGTTTGGCCCGGGTTTCCGCCGCGCATCATCGGCCGGAAGACGACCCTTACGGGACCGTCAACCACGCCAGCCTTGGCCAAGCGTCGTCGGCCGGATCTCGATTCCGCATCCTTCGACCGCACGCCAGGGGCGGGCTGGGCCAGGTCTCCGTCGCGCTGGACCAAGAGCTGGATCGCCCCGTTGCGCTCAAGGAGATTCAAGATCGTCACGCGGACGAGCCCGAGAGCCGTGCTCGATTCATGCAGGAAGCGGAAATAACGGGTAAGCTGGAGCACCCGGGCATCATCCCGGTTTACGGGCTCGGCCACGACGCGAGCGGTCGGCCGTTTTATGCGATGCGGTTCATCCAGGGCGATAGCCTCAAAGAGGCGATCGGCGCATTCCACGGCGATGAGACGCTCAAGCGGAACACGATCAAGCGGCTGGCTCGGCTCCGCGAACTGTTGCGGCGGTTCACCGACGTTTGCAACGCGATCGCATACGCGCACAGCCGCGGAGTTCTGCACAGAGACCTGAAGCCCGGGAACATCATGCTGGGACCGTACGGCGAGACGCTCGTCGTCGACTGGGGGCTCGCCAAGCCGCTCGACCAGGCCACAACCGCAACCACGCGCGCCACCGACTCGTCGGTCCTTGAAGGTCCGATCCGGCTATCGACCCTGAGCGGCTCACGCGAAGAGACGGCCGCCGGCCGGACGATCGGCACGCCAGCCTATGCCAGCCCCGAGCAACTCACCGGGCGTCTCGACCTGCTCGGGCCGGCAAGCGACGTCTACGGCCTCGGCGCAACGCTTTACGCCTTACTTACCGGAAGAGCACCCGTCGAGCGCGGCGACTTGGAAGAAGTCATGCGCCGCACCCATCGAGGTGAGATCGCGCCGCCGAGAACGATCGATGCGACCATCCCGCGACCACTCGAGGCAATCTGCCGCAAGGCAATGGCAACCGGCCCGGAGGACCGCTATGCCTCGGCGCGGGCACTCGCGGCCGACGTGACGCGCTGGCTCGACGATCAGCCCGTGACCGCCTATCCCGAACCCCTGGCCGCCCGGGCCAGCCGCTGGATGCGGCGCCATCGAACGGCTGTCGCTTGCTTGCTGGCTGCGATGTTCGTCGGGCTCGTCGGCGTGGGACTCGCGTTTCTCCGCGAGACGGTCGTCAACATTCGCCTCGCGGAAATCATCCGCCAGCGCGATGAGGCCAATCAGGGGCTGGTCAAGATTAACTCCGAGCTTCTCAAAGCGAAAAACGCGGTTTCCAACGCAAAGGCTGATTCCGACCGCCGCCTTGACGAGTCCTTTCAAGCCATCGCTGATTATTACACCGGTGTGTCGGCAGAGCTGCTCTTGACCCAGGCCGAGTTCAAGTCACTGCGGCAGCGCCTGCTGGAAAAACCGCGCCAGTTCTACACCCGCTTGACCAGCGAGCTGAGCCAGATCAACGCTCCCGATGAACAAGAGTCATACCATCTCGCTGAAGGTTGGGGCACGCTCGGACTGATTTCCTTGAATCTCGGCCGCAACGACGAAGCACGAAGCCAGCTCGAGGAGGCGCGCAGGCTATACCGCCGCCTCGATCAAACCCATCCCAACATTAGTCGATATCGGCACGGGCTCTTGCGCTCTGCTATCTCGCTTGGTAATGTGCGGTGGTCGACGGGCGATGTCTCCGGCGCAGCAGCCGAGTACAACGACGTGATCCAGACAGCGTCGCGGTCCGGCCCCGCCGGCCCAGACTTCCAGGAGGAGTTGGCTATCGGGCACGTGCATCTCGGCAATATCAAGTTGGTGAGCAAGGATCCCGTCGGCGCGGCGGAATCTTACCGGCGCGCTGTCGAGATCGGGACGGAGCTGGTGAAGTCGCGTCCGGATGTCCCCGGCTACCTGAGCAGCCTCGCGCTGGCTCATGGCAACCTGGCGATGGCGCAGCGCGAGATTCCTGACTGGCCAGGTGCTCGCAACTCGAACCTTGAGGCAATCAAGATCCGCACCGGCTTATCCAAGCTGAGCCCGGATGACCCGCAGAACGAGTCAATCCTCGCGTCGAATCGAGCCTACCTGGGTGAGTCATTGGTGATGACCGGCGATCCGAAAGGAGGGATTGATTCCTTGCTCGCTGCGGTTCCTGTCTTGATCAAACTCAAAAGCCGGTACCCTAACGTTCCGAAGTATTCGCAAGAATTGGTCATTGCGTACAAACAACTCGCCGGAGTTCGATCGCGCTCTGGCGATAGCAAAAGCGCCGGGGAGTATGTGCGCGAAGCCATCGCGATCGGAACGAAGCTGACGGCAGACCAGCCTGATATTCCCGAGTACCGCCGTACGCTCGGATTGTGTTTTGAGCTTCTGGGAGGTCTCCAGGAGAGCGCGGGCAAGCTCGAGGAAGCGACGGCATCTTTTCGCCGAGCCGTCGAGAATCACACGATCGCGTTTGAGCACTCCGTGCAGCCGGTTCGTTACCGCGCCGAGCTCTGCGGCTCGCTCAGCAGCTTGGCCGAGATCCTCCGGGACCGGCGGATGCCAGAAGAGTCCGCAGTCGCCGCTCGGGCCTGGCGCCGCCTCGTGAGCGGATCTCCGGCAGACCTGTACGCCGTCGCATCCGCGATCTCACTCTGCATTCCGATCACCCACGATCCCGTCGCAAAACAGGCCCTCGCCGCCGAAGCGGTCGACACTCTGCGAGAGGCCGTCAAGGCGGGTTGGCGTGAGGTCAACGATACCCTCATCGATTACACGCTCGCACCACTCCGCGGTCGCGACGACTTCCGGCGAGTATTGGCCGAAATGTTCGACCAGGTATTCCCACCCGACCCGTTCGCGCCTTGATCGTTCCAAAAAGCGCGGCGTGGTAACGCTGGCCGCCCGCGAGCGTCGGGCTTTCGGGGCTCTTCGCCTGATCGACCCTCGCCTGATCCTGGGTAACGCCCCGGCGAACGTCAATTGCTCAGTAGGCGTGCGGCCGCGAGTCCAAGTCGCCGAAGCGACGCCTGCCTATCATATTTTGGCCTCTGCGTTTATGCTCAAAGCTCGTCGTCCGCCCTCCGGGTGGTCCCGCCCGGGATAAGCCGTGTCAACGGCGATTCGCGGTCGATCGGGACCGTGGTACGAGTGGATGGCCGGAGACGACCGTCTATAATGACCGAAGTGACCCGGATCCTCGCGGCGATCGAGCAGGGTGACCCAACGGGTGCCGTGCAGCTTTTCCCGCTGGTGTATGAGGAATTGCGCAGACTCGCCGCCCAGAAGCTCGCCCACGAGAAGCCCGGGCAAACTCTCCAGGCTACGGCCTTGGTCCACGAGGCATACCTCAGGTTGGTTGATCCTGCGGAAGAACGCCCCTGGGACAATCGCGTCCACTTCCTCGCCGCCGCTGCCGAGGCGATGCGCCGCATCCTGATCGACAGAGCACGCGACCGCAAGCGGCTGAAACGGGGCGGCAACCGCCGGCGTCAGGATCTCGACCTCGAGTCGCTCCTCGAAGTCGATGCCCCGGCCGACGACCTGATCGACCTCGACCAAGCGATCGCCCTGCTCAAAGCTACCGACGCACAGGCCGCCGCGCTCGTCAAGCTTCGCCTTTTCGCCGGGCTGACGATCGAGCAGGTGGCCTTGACCCTGGGGATTAGCCGTCGTACCGCCGAGCGTGATTGGACCTTCGCCCGCACCTGGCTCTTCGGCCGCCTCGGCCCGCGCGACGAGCCGGCCTGAGCTCGCAAATCGAGATTCCACCGAATTGCTTGGCGGGCTCCGGCCCCGGACGGAGCATGATGAAGTAGAACGGCTCTGTCTCGGAGGCATCGATGGACTCGCCCAGGCTCAAGACGGCTTTCACCGCGGCACTCGTCCGACAAAGCGGTCCTGAGCGCACGGCTTACCTGGACGAGGCATGCCTTGGCGATGCGGATCTGCGGGCCCAGGTTGAAGCACTGTTGCGCGACCACGAGCGGATCGGCCGATTCCTGGGGACCGCACAGGGGTCGGCCAGTGTGCCGGTCGAGACCGCGGGAGATGGACTTGTTGGTCCCGAGTCTGGCGACCTCTCGCAGGCCGAGCCTCCTGCCACCGGCGCCGCTCCCGTGCCACCGGGCCCGGAGGTCTCCGGCACGGTCATTGGCCCATACAAGCTCCTTCAGCCGATCGGCGAGGGAGGCATGGGCACGGTCTTCATGGCCGAACAGACCCAGCCCGTGCGGCGGACGGTCGCCCTGAAGCTCATGAAGCCCGGCATGGATAGCCGTCAGTTGCTGGCCCGGTTCGGGGCCGAGCGGCAGGCCATCGCTCTGATGGACCACCCGAATATCGCCAAGGTCCTCGACGCCGGAACCACCAATGACGGCCGGCCTTATTTCGTCATGGAGCTGGTCAAGGGCATTCCGATCACCAGGTTCTGCGACGATCGACGGCTGTCAACCCGCGAGCGACTCGAGCTGGCCATCCCCGTCTGTAAGGCCGTGCAACACGCCCATCAGAAAGGGGTCATCCATCGCGACATCAAGCCCTCCAACGTCCTGATCGCCCTCTATGACGGCAAGCCCGTGCCCAAGGTCATCGATTTCGGTGTGGCCAAGGCGACCGGTCCCAAGCTGACCGACCAGACCCTCTTCACTGAGTTCGGCGCGGTCGTCGGCACGGTCGAGTACATGAGCCCGGAACAGGCCGAGCTCAACCAGCTCGACATCGACACTCGCAGCGACATCTACAGCTTGGGCGTTCTCATTTACGAGCTCCTGACCGGCTCCACGCCGTTGCAGCGCAAGCGGCTGAAACAGGCGGCGGTTCTCGAGGTGTTGCGGCTGATTCGAGAAGAGGAGCCGCCGCGACCAAGCCTGCGAATCTCGACCACCGCCGAGCTGCCATCGATCGCGGCCAATCGAAACGTCGAGCCGCGGAGGCTCAGCGCGCTCATGCGGGGTGAGCTCGACTGGATCGTGATGAAGGCGCTCGAAAAGGACCGTGACCGGCGGTACGAGACGGCCAACGGCCTGGCGGCCGACCTGCTGCGCGATCCGAACGATGAGGCGGTGCAGGCCTGCCCTCCGACGGCCGCATACCGCCTGAGCAAGTTCGCCAGGAAGTATCGCGTCGCCCTGGCGACCGCGTGCGCGTTCGTCGCCGTGCTGGTGGGAGCGACCGCCGTCAGCGTCTGGCAGGCAGTTCGTGCCAATCGGGCAAGGGCCGAAGCGGTCCTGGCCTACGCGGCCGAGTCTCTCCAGCGCCGGGAGGCCCAGGATCAACGCGACCGGGCATTCAAGGCAGAGGAGGATGCAACCGCCAGCATGAACCGTGCCCGCGCCGCCGTGGATGACTACCTGACCACCATCAGCGAGAGCCGCCTGCTCAAGTCGCCCTTGCCCGGCCTTCAGCCTCTCCGTAAGGAGCTCCTGACCACCGCGCTGAAATACTACCAGGACTTCGTCAACCGGCATCAAGACGAGCCGGTCCTCCAGGCCGACCTTGCTGCGGCCACGCTTCGCGTCGGAGAGATCACGGACCAGATCGGCTCCCAGGAAGAGGCGCGAAGGCATTCCGGACGGCGTTTCACATGTACGAGTTGCTCGAAAGAGGGAACTCCTCACCTTCGAGCCGCTCTTACCGGGCCGGTCAGGGCCGCTGCCTCGTCAGGATCGCAATGATCGAGGACAACCAAGGCCATTCAGACGAGTCGCTCACAGAATTCCAACGATCAATCGAACTGCTGGGTCGGCTCAATCACGACCTGCCCGGAGACGAGAGCATCCGCGCCGATCTGGCCCTCGCACATCATTACCTGGCCAAGAAGCTCATGAAGAAGGGAAGTCCGGAAGAGGTGCTGGGGCATCAGCGAGCGGCTATCGAGCTTCGCAAAAGCCTCGCAGCGGAGTTCCCGAAACAGTGGTCGCATCGCGTCGACCTGTGCTCAGCTTGAGCAATCTGGGCGCGATCCTTAGCCGTCAGGGAAGGAACACCGAGGCCCTCGATTCAGTCCGCGCCGCTAACGCGATCCAGCGCGCCCTGGTCGAGGAGCACCCCGAAGACCCCCGTCTCCGATCCACTTTGGCGCTCAGCACACTGGGGATGGCCGTCAACCTCAATTCCCTTGGCCGATCGAAGGAATCCAGGCCGCTCCACCTCGAGTCGGTCGAGATCATGAGCCGCCTCGTCGCCGAGAACCCAGCGGTCACCGAGTTCAGGGCAGTCCTGGCGACCCTCGCTTCTCAGGCTGGTCAGTACTTGATCGACCACGATGAGATCGAGGCCGGGCTCGTCGTCCTCATCAAGGCGCGAGATCAAGCGGAAACAATAACTCGGATAAACCCCAATGACGTCAGAAACTTGAACTCGTTGGCCGCGATTCATCGCGGAATCGGCAGGTCACGCGCGAAGCAGGGGAAGTTTTCCGATGCACTCGATTCACTTCGTCAGGCCATCACCATCGGCGAGCGAATCGCCGGCGAGGACATTCTTTTTTCCTATGACCTCGCCTGCTCGCTGGCCCTTTACAGTGAATTCGTCGGTCGAGGCCAGTCCGGCCCGGAAGTGGCGTCAAACAACAATGCCCAGCATTACTCTGACAAGGCGATGGCGGTTCTTCGCCAAGCTGTCGACCGAGGGTGGAAGGAAGCCGACTGGACCGAGCGTGACCCTGAGCTCAGTTCGCTCCGCGACCGCCCCGATTTCCAGGAGTTGATCAAGACGCTCCGCCGGAAACCTCGTTGAGCTGATCTCGAGACGATCGGCCGCTGAGTTCTCTCCGCCAAGGAGGCGCTCAGCGACCGGGCCTCGCCCGGGCGTTCGGTCTGCGCTCGGACAGCACGGCGACGCTACCGGCCACCTACACCTTCACCGCAGCCGACGCCGGCCAGCATACCTTCATTAACCAGACGATCCTGCGGAAGAAGGGCAAGCGAACGCTCACGATCACCGACACGCTGAAAATCGCACTGACCGACACCGGCAGCGCCACCGTCGGGTGAGGCGGCGAGACTTCGCGGAACGGCAACAGCCGATGTTCTAACCGAGGAGAGACAGAACCATGAGCAGCATCTTCCCGAGCGATCAGCGAACAAGCGGGCGGGAAACGATCGAGGCCCGGACCCGGCGGCGGTGGCCAATCCGGCCATCCTTGCTGCCGCTCGAGGACCGCAAGCTGCTGTCCACGATCGTCGTGAACAACCCCACCGACATCCCCGTCATTGGCGAGATCGACTTGCGCCAGGCGATCGTCGAGGCGAACAGCAGCGGGGGCGACCAGACGATCACCTTTGACGAGCAGGCGTTCCAGACGCCGCAGACGATCACCCTCGACCCCGCCCTCGGCCAGCTCGAGCTCTCGGACACGACCGGGACCGAGACGATCACAGGCCCGGGCGCGGGCCTGCTGTCGATCAGCGGCAACAACGCGAGCCGGGTGTTCTTCATCAACTACGCCTCGGTGGCGCTGTCGGGCCTGACGATCACCGGCGGCAGCGCCAGCACCGGCGGCGGCCTGTACAACCAGAGCGGCACGCTCAGCCTGACCAACTGCACCGTCACCGGCAGCTCCGCAACCAATGGCGGCGGCGTCTTCACCGGCGGCGTGTATAACTATGATTACGGCTATACCTATTACGGTACGACCACGCTGACCAATTGCACCGTCAGCGGCAACTCCGCCTCTACCGGCGGCGGCGTTTTCAGCTCCAGCTACGGCACGACCACGCTGGACAACACCAACGTCAGCGGCAACTCCGCCAGCAATAACGGCGGCGGCGTGGAGACCGTGGGATACGACAGCACGACGACCCTTACCAATTGCACCGTCAGCGGAAACACAGCCGGCAACAACGGCGGCGGCCTGGCCAACACTACGGGCATCCTGTCGAGCTCCGACGGCACGACCACACTGACCAACTGCACGCTCAGCAGCAACACCGCCGGCAATGACGGCGGCGGCCTTTACAACCGCGGCGGCACGGCAACCCTGACCGACTGCACGGTCAGCCGAAACTCCGCCGGCACTTTCGGCGGCGGCGTGCTCAGCGCCTCTGGTCGCAACACCACGACGCTGACGAGCTGCACCGTCAGCGGAAACTCCGCGACCAACGGCGCCGGCCTGGTCAACATCGACGGCACGACAACTCTCACCAACTGCACCGTCAGCGGCAACTCCGCTATCTCAGAGGGCGGTGGCCTGTACAACAATGGTGGTGGGTCGGCCACGCTTACCAACTGCACCGTCGCCGGTAACTCCGGCTATGGCGGCGGCCTGTACAACAGCTACGGCGGGTCCGCCACGCTGACCAACACAATTGTCGCCGGCAATCTGTCCGACGCAGACATCAGTGGCGGCGGTGGCTACTCCGGCACCAACAACCTGATCGGCGGCAACCCGCAGCTCGCGCCCCTGGGCAACTATGGAGGGCCGACGCAGACAATGGCCTTGCTGCCTGGCAGCCCGGCGATCGACGCCGGCACAAGCACCGGCGCCGCCGCCAGCGACCAGCGCGGCGAGGCTCGCCTCGGCGCCGTGGACATCGGCGCCTTCGAATCGAGCGGGTTCACGATCGCCGTCCGATCGGGAAGCGGCCAGTCCACAGGCGTGCTCACGGCCTTCCCGTCATCGGGCCTGGTCGTAACCGTCACCGCCAGGAACTCGAGCGAGCCCGTGGCGGGGGGCCTGGTCAGATTCAGCCCGCCCGCGAGCGGGGCGTCGGCGACGATCGGTGGAAGCCCGGCGGCCTTGAGCGCCGCCGGCACGGCGAGCGTCCAGGCCACCGCCAACGGCATCGCGGGCCGCTACACAGTCGTGGCCGGCACCAGCGGCGTCACGGCCCCCGCGAGCTTCAGCCTGACCAACAACCCGTTGATCATCGCCCTCGACCCGTCGGCGTCGTCAGCACTCAGCCTCTCGGGCAACGCTCGCATCAACAGCCCCGGTATTGTCTATGTCGACTCGAGCTCGTCGAGTGCCCTCTCAGCCGGCGGCAGCGCGCGCGTCGAGGCTGCGGCCATCGACGTCCACGGCAAGGTCACCAAGAGTGGCAACTCGAGCCTCAGTCCGGCCCCCATCACGGGCGCCCCAGTGCTCGCGGTGGCATCACTACCGTCACCAAGCACCGCGGGGATGACCAATCGCGGTTCGCTGCGCCTCGCCGGAAATTCGTCCATGACGATCCAGCCGGGCATCTACAAGCAGATCAGCGTCTCCGGAAACGCCAAGCTCACGATGGCCAGCGGCGTCTACATCGTCGAAGGCGGCGGCTTCTCCGTATCGGGCAACTCGAGCGTCACCGGCTCCGGCGTGATGATTGTGTGCGCCGGAACCTTGTATCCCTTTCACGGAGGCTCGTACGGCAGCATCGCGCTCAGCGGCACCGGCAAATTTAGCCTGAGCCCGATGACGCGCGGGCCCTACGCCGGGATCGTGTTCCTCCAGCCGGGCGACAACAAAGAGACCATGACCGTGACTGCGAGCGCCACGGGAATCACCGGCACGATCTACGCGCCGGCGGCGCTGCTTTCCGAGAGCGGGACTGGGTCGCTCAATGCGTCTCTCATCGTCGAGAAGCTAGCGATAAGCGGCAACAGCGTCGCCGGCCCGAGCGTGCTGCCCAGCACCAGCGAGGCCGTCGCGCTGTTCGACCCGACCACGCCGGCCGCGAGCGTCGGCTCGATCCCGCTCGCGCTCAAGATCAAGGTGACCGACGCCTCGGGCAACTCCGTCCCCTCGTCGACCCTGCCGGTGGTCTCCATGTCGGCGCTCGGTTCCTCCGGCAAACCGTGCGCTGCGTGGAACGTTCGTGAAGGCGTGAAAGAGCTTGTTCATTACCAGAGGTCGTTGATCACAACAGGAGCGATGAAACCATGATTCACATCGAATCGAAGGATCAGTGTAGGGACGTGCGGAAGACGCTCGAGGCCCGGAATCGGCGGCGGATGCGGCCGACGGTGCTGGCGCTCGAGGACCGCAGGCTGCTATCCACGTTCACGGTCACCAGCACGCTCGATAACGGCAGCGTGGGCAGTCTCCGCTGGGCGATTGGCCAGGCGAATTCGGCCGGAGGCGCCGAGACGATCACGTTTGACAAAACGGTGTTCAAGACGCCGAAGACGCTCAACCTGACGGGCACCCAGCTCGAGCTTTTCGACACGAGCGGGACGGAAACGATCACGGGCCCCAAGGCGGGCGTGACGGTCAGCGGCGGTGGTCTGAGCCGGGTATTTCAGATCGACGGGGGTGCCACGGCGTCAATCTCCGGACTGACGATCTCCGGCGGCAGCGCCGTTGACAACGGTGCTGGTCTGTACAACGACGGGGGCACGGCCACGCTGACCAACTGCACCGTCAGCGGGAATTCCACTATTCCCTCCTCCCCCTCCGGCGACGGGGGCGGGCTGTTCAACCAGGGCGGCACCCTCACGCTGAACAACTGCACCATCAGCGAAAACAGCTCGTACTACGGCGCCGGCCTGGACAACCTCGATGGCACGGCCACGCTGAAAAACTGCGTTGTCAGCGGTAACACCGGCAGCACCGGCGGCGGCGTGTATAACGGCGGTAACACGGGCACGACCACGCTGACCAACACCACCGTCACCGCAAACACCGCCGGGTTCGGCGGCGGCGTGACAAACTGGCTCGGCAAGGTCACTTTGACTGACTGCACCGTCAGCGGCAACTCCGCCGACTGGGGAGGCGGCCTTTATAACTTCTACGGCACGGCCAAGCTGACCACCACCACGATCAGCGGAAACACCGGCGCATTCGGCGGCGGCGTGTTCAACGAGGCGGGCAAGGCCACCTTCAATAACTACTGCGCCGTCAGCAACAACTCCGCAACCATTAACGGCGGTGGCGTGTTCAACGACGGGGGCAAAGCCACGCTGAATAACTGCACCGTCAGCGGCAACTCCGCAACCACCAGCGGCGGCGGGCTGTTCAACATCGCAGGCTATTACGGGGGCACCGCCACCCTGACGAACTGCACAGTCAGTGGCAACTCCGCCGGCGCGAGCGGCGGTGGCCTCTATAACGTCAAAAGCAAATACGGCGCAGCCACGGCCAATCTCAACACCTGCTCCGTCAGCGGCAACTCCGCCAACCTTGGCGGCGGCATCGCCAACGAGGGCACGCTGACCGTCTCCTCCTGCCAGATCCTCACGAACCACGTGACTTCCGAGGGTGGTGGCATCGCCACGACCTCGGGAAAGGCGACGATCACCGGTTCCACCATCAGCAATAACAAGGCTATTTCCACCGGGACCGCGCTGGGCGGTGGGATCTATAGTGACAACACTCTTCTGTCGCTGACCACCTGCACGCTTAACGCCAACCAGGCGAACGGCGCCACGGCCCTCGGTGGGGGGATCTACGCCTTCGGTAGTACCATAAACTTGCAGAGTTGCACGGTGACTGCCAACCAGGCCAGTGGCACGGTGCTGGGCGAGGGCGGTGGGATCTACAGCCACGGCGGCGTCTTGAAGCGCACCGCCGGTACCGTAACGGGCAATTTAGCCACAACCGCCTACGCCGATATCTACAACGGCCCATGACGGTTTCGCGGCTCGAGTAGCGGAGATTTCAAGGAGACGGTGGTGGATGGTATCCTGTACACGAACCAAGACGACACTTAGAATCATCATGGTACCGCTCAGCGCCGGCGATTGAGCGCAATGTACCTTCGCTCGGTCTCTTGAATTGACAGACCCTCGCCTGATCCTGGGTACCACCGCGGCCGGGATGTCTCTCCTCGTGGCCGTGCTGTTCGTGGCCGCGCTCAAGCGCTGGACGTGGCACTCACCGCCGCAGTCCGGCGCCTTGTCGTGCGCAGTCAAGGTCTCGGTCATCATGCCCGCTCGCAATGAAGCCGCCGATATCGGCCGCTCGATCGAGTCGGTGCTCGCCCAGCAAGACGTCGACCTGGAATTGTTCGTCGTCAACGACCATTCCACCGACCAGACCGGCGAGATTGCCGAGGCAGCCGCGGGCGCCGACGTCCGCGTCAGAGTCATTCACAACCCCGAGCTGCCCCCCGGCTGGCTGGGCAAATGCAACGCCATGCAGAAAGCCGCTGCGCTGGCCGGCGGCGAGCTTCTTCTCTTCGCCGATGCCGATATCATCCACGAGCCGCACACCCTGGCAGCGGGCGTCGCCGAGCTAGAGAAGCTGCATCTCGATCTCTTCAGCCTTTTTCCCCGGATGGACACCATCTCGCTCTGGGAGAACATCGTTGTACCCTCTTTCGTCGGCGGCCTGGCCATGCTGGCGCCGCCGGGGATCGAGGATCCGAACTCAACCGAGGCGCTGGCCGCCGGCGCGTTTCTCCTGATTCGCGCCCCGGTCTTCCGCGCCATCGGCGGGTTCGAGCCAATCCGCGGCGAGATGGGCGACGACGTGGGCCTGGCGCGCCTCGTCAAGTCCAAAGGCTACCGGGTCGGCTTCCGGTTCGCCCCGGAGTTCTTGAATGTACGAATCTACAAAGGCAACAGCCACGCGTTCTGGGCCATGACCAAGAACGTGCTCATCGCGATCGAGGGGCGATTGTGGATCGCACCCGCCGTGATGGTCCTGCCCGCCTTCGCTTTCTGGACGCCGATTTATTGCGCGATCGCCGGCCTGATCGAACGAAACGTCGCGCTGACGCTGATCGGAGTGGCTGGCTACGTGATTCCCTATGCATCAATGTGGTCGGGCCGCCGGCTGTTTCCGTTTCATCCTCTCAAGGCGCTCTGCTACCCGCTCGTCGTCGTGCCCGTTTTCTGCTGCATGGCACGCGCCCTCTTCCTCTATCTGATCCGCGGGGAAGTGGCCTGGCGCGGTCGCTCGATCCGGGTGCGCGAGAGCCGCCAGGCGCAATAGCTCGTTGTTGGGCGCGGGTCTCTTGACCAATCTCCGACGCCTGTCGATGATAGTGATGAAGCGCCCGCGTGATTCTGCCGACGAGCGACCTCGCCCGGCCGCACTGTTGGGCGCGGGTCTCCGACCCCGCCCCAGGCGCGACCGAGGGTCTCCCGGATGCGCGCACAGCGCCGAGACCCCACCAAGGAACACTGTAAGGTGGATCCTGCAATGATCACCACGACCCGGCCGGACTCTTGGCGGGCATTGGCAAGATTCCTTACTTTCTGCTGCGTCCTTGCCTTCGCACAACCGATCGCGCGGCTTCGAGCGCAGGAGCCCACTGCCGCCCCCGCGGACCCGTTCTTCGCCGACGAGCCCAAGCGGCCCAAGGCCGCGGCGCCGATCTTATTCTCCAGATCATGGGACGACGCGCGCGCCGAGGCGAAGCGTTCCGGCCGCCGGCTCGTGGCGTATTTCACGAGCGACTGGTGCGGCTGGTGTCGCGCGCTCGAGAAGCGGACGTTTATCGACGCCGAAGTCGTCGCGCTGGCCAAGCAGTTCGTGTGCGTCGAGATCGATATCCGGAACGACAAAAACCTTCGTCTGGCCGACGAGTATCAGATCGACTCGATCCCGCGGACGTACGTCTTCACCCCGGATGGACGCGTGATCGATCGGCGCACCGGATACCTCGCGGCCACGGAGTTTGCGTCCTGGCTGAAGAATGTCGCTACCACGCCGCCGGCCCCAGTCGCCGACGCCCGGAACCCGAGACCGCCGGCGCCGGTCGGTGCTGCTGAGAAGGAATCCGACGTCGTCATCTGGTTCGTGGACGTGACGGAGGACATGGACCGCTGGTCCGACCGCGATTGGACCGGTCACCTGCAGTTGTTACAGGTGCTCCATGCCGCGGGATTGCATCCGCGTGTCGAGCACGTGGCCCGTGCCGATTTTCCAGCTCGGTGGGAATCAGCCGCGGCGGCGAACAAGGCACCCGACGTGATCTCGGCGGCACAATGGGGGTGGCCTGATCCGATCGCTTCAGAGCCTGGATCGCTTCTTGCTGGTACGCTCGGACCGGCTGAGCTGGATGACCGACATCGCGTCCTGTCCCGACTTCAAGGGCCGGTGGTTGTTCGTCGTCAATGATTCTTGGCATGCGGCCACCGCCAAGATCGCCGTCCGCGAGCTCTTGAGACCGGGACCCGAGACCAGCTTGCCGGGAACCGAGTTGCCGGCGACTGCCGGGCGCGCTGAGGCCGTCGATGTAGCTCGCCGCGCGGTCATGGGTTATGTCGGGGGTGACCCCGAGCTCCTCAAGCAGGTCGCCTCATCGTCTTCGCCCCAACTCTCTCGCTGCACCCGGCCCGATGTCCATCGGCGCGGGTGGGTCGTCGAGACCGGGCCGGTCGAGGTTCGCGGCAACCATGCGGTCGCATTCGCCAAGGTGGAGATGCGGTTTGAGGGCAAAAACATGATCGGTGCCGATCCCTTGCTGGTGGTCTTGCGGCGCGAACAGTCACATTGGAAGGCATTTTCGGTGAGTGGTGACGTGCACTCGGTCAAGGCGCTGCCTGAGCTCGCTCGTCTCAATTTACTGGCCCAATCGACTGTGGCTCGAAATACCCCACCGTCCCCGCTGCTCTTGTATCCCGATGACGGAGGACGGATTCGCGAAAAAGGCCGTTCGTTCGCGTGGGAGGTTCCGCCCGGCGATATCCCGCTGGCCGCGCAAATCTGCGAAGTCTTGCTCGACGACAAGGACAGTAGCTGGCCTTTGAGTCGGTTGAAGGTCTTTCCAGGCGAGCCACGCTCACGGGCGTTGCTGGCTGCCGAAACCGACAACGACCTCACGGGTATGGGGAGCGAGCACATGCGCTGGTGCGTCTGGGCGATCGGCGTCGACGGCAGCGTCTCGACCTCGGCAGCCCGCAGCTATCGACCGATTCAGTTCAAGTATTGATCGCTCAGGGCAACACACGCCGTCGTCTCGGTTCTTGTTTCCGTCGTCAGGGGTCGTTACGCTCAGCCGATGGCATCATCGTGCAAATCCGCGTTCGCTGCCGAAGGCCGCGGCCATCCCCGCTCGCGAAGCTCGATGTCCAACATGGGCCGCTACATTTTCTTGGCTCTGGTCTTCGCGCTACTCGCGACGTTACTCGTCGCGGGCCCGGCGGTGGGTCAGGACCGAGCGGCAGATCCAAAACCGATCGATGAGCCAGCGCCCACGCGACCGCTCGAATCCTGGGCCGACCCTGGTTTGAAAGTCACCCGAGGGCTCATGCTCTGGCTCGACGCCTCCCGTTTGAACGCCGCCCGCAAGTGGTATGGCCGCGCAGATCTGGCAGACGGCAGCCGCGTCCCCACCTGGTACGACGGCTCGGGCAAAGGCCGGCATTTCGCCCAGATCCGTCCCGAGGCACAGCCGCTCTTTGTGCAAGGCGGCGTGCGCTTTGACGGAGCGAAGACCTCTCTGGAACGCGCCGGAGCAGCCGCGCGACTGGAAGATTTCACTCTCGTCATCGTGGCCGCCCCCTTCTCGAACGCCGGCGGGTACCGCGCCTTCCTCGCCGCCCACGAACAGGGCGAAGTCGACTTCACAAGCGGCCTGACGGTCGACATGGGTGCGCCCTTCTCCATGAAGCTCGAATCGCTAAACGTCGAGGGCGAGGGCTTCGGGGGAGAGCGAAGCCTGCTGGCCGAGCCATCCAGTTTCGGCATCGTGCGCCGGATGGTCGTCACCTCATCGCCCGGCCCGCGCGGAACCAAGCTTTACATGGACGGCAAACCAGCCGGCGCTCGCGACCGCGCGGCGTCGATTCTCGATGTGGATCGCGTCGTGGTCGGTGCTCGCTACTTCGGTTTTCCACCGACGATTCAAGGCTTTCTCGACGGCGACATCCTGCAAGTCTTGCTCTTTGCTCGCGTGCTCGATGAGGCCGAGCGGAAGGATCTCGAAAACCACCTCACCGCCCGGTTGGGAGGAAGCTCCCCGATCATCCGTCCGCTGCCGCAGAAGCCCGGCAAGCCCCTTGAATCGGTCGCCAACCCACCGCCGGTGCAAATGCTGGTCCCGGGCTTCGAAGTGAGAGAACTACCTGTCGATCTGACCAACATCAACAACATCAAATTTCGCCCCGACGGCAAGCTCGTGGCTCTCTCCTACTCAGGCGACATCAACCTTCTCTCCGATGCCGACGGCGACGGCCTCGAAGAGAAAATCGATCGCTTCTGGGAGAACAAGGGCAGCCTGGTCGCACCCATCGGCATGGCGCTTTCGCCCAGAGGGAGCCGATTCGGGGAGGGTGTGTTCGTCGCGTCCAAAGGGAAGCTCTCGTTCATCGCCGACTCGGACGCCGACGGCAAGGCCGACAAGGAGATCATCGTCGCGCAGGGCTGGAAGGAGTTACCGCATGGGGTCGATGCGCTCGGTGTGGCGCTCGACTCCTCCGGTAACGTCTACTTCGGTTTGGGAACGCCCGACTTCACAAACGCCTATCAAATCGACCGCGCCGGCCAGGCGGCTTTTGACCTCAAGAACGACCACGGCACGATCCAGCGAGTCTCCCCTGACTTCAAAACGCGCGAGATCATCGCCACGGGCATCCGATTCCCGGTCGCACTGGCCTTCAATCGCCAGGGCGACCTGTTTGCGACCGACCAGGAAGGCGCCACCTGGCTCGCCAACGGCAACCCGTTCGACGAGCTGCTGCACATCCAGCCCGGACGCCATTATGGCTTCCCACCCCGCCACCCCAGGCACCTTCCCTCCGTGATCGACGAGCCCAGCGTTTTTGACTTTGGACCCCAGCACCAGTCGACGTGCGGCTTGATTTTCAACGAGCCGGTGAACGGCGGCCCGATCTTCGGCCCGGCCCTGTGGGCTTCCGACGCACTTGTCACCGGCTATTCGCGCGGCAAGCTCTTCCGCACCAAGCTGGTGAAGACGCCACGCGGTTACGTCGCCCAGAATCAACTTCTGGCCGTGCTGAACATGCTCGCCGCGGATGCCTGCGTCTCACCGCGCGGAGACCTGGTCGTCGCCGTTCACAGCGGCTTGCCCGACTGGGGCACCGGGCCCAGAGGCAAAGGCAAGCTTTTCAAGATCGAATACCGCGACCGCACGGCACCTCAGCCCGTACGGGCCTGGGCCCAGGGCCCGCAGGAGGCACGCATCGCGTTCGACCGCCCCCTCGACCCCAAACGATTGAGCGACCTGGCGCGCTCGGTCTCGATCGAGTATGGCGCGAGCGTCCGCCCCGGCGATCGGTTCGAATCGCTGCGGCCCGGCTACGAGGTCGTGGCCCGCCAGATGGCCGCGCCCAGATTTCCATTGCCGATCCTCTCGGCGCAGATCTCCGGCGACATGCGCTGCCTCTTGCTCACCACCACCCCGCACCCGGGAGCTTCCGCTTATGCCATCACGCTTGGGGGTTTGAGATCGACCAGTGCGGAAAAAGCTCGCCAGGGTGACTTGCCACAGGTCTCGACTGTCGACCTCGGCTACGATCTCTGCGGTGTGCTGGCCACGTGGCGCCCCTCCTCAGGTGGAGAAGGCTGGTCCGGCTGGCTGCCGCACCTGGACCTCGCCGTTGCGAGAGCATTCACGGCTGGGAGTGCGGACCACGACCGGCTCTGGGATGCGATCCAGCGTCCGGGCCGGCTCACCCTGGTGACGCAGCTCGACGTATGGCAAATGCTCCGGCCGGCACTCCAGCCCGGATCGACCATCGATTACACTCTGCCGGAGGAACTCGTCTCGTTCGCGTTTTCGAGTCACCGGACCGATTTCGGTGACCGTGCCTGCGGGCCTGGTGACCCACATCGCAAGCCCCGCCGGGCCGTTCAACGCTCGCGTTCCGCTCATGCCGAAGGAGCACCAGCCGTTCCGGATAGAGATCTCCCTTGATACCGGCGGGGAAACGACGCTCGAGGTGTCGTACACAACCAAGGAGGACAACCGCCCGCGAGCACTGCCGCTACGGCGATTCTTGCTCCCCTGGGTTAGCGTGAAGAAAGACGCCGAGACGATCGCCGGGCGCGACTTGCCAGAGCTCGCCGGTGGCGATTGGGGTCGGGGCCGCGCCCTTTTCTTTAGTGAGCAGTCGAAGTGCGCAGTCCTGTCATAAAGTCCGCGGCAAGGGCGGCGAGATCGGACCGGACCTCTCGAACCTGGTGCACCGCGATTATGCGTCGGTGTTCCGCGACATCCATTTGCCCGCCGCCGCCATCAATCCCGATTTTATCACCCACATCGTGGCGCTTGCCGACGGCCGGGTCCTGACCGGCACGCTCCGCACCGAAGGCAACCGTTTGATCGTCGGCGACAGCACAGGTCGCACGACAACCGTCGACCGCGCGGCCGTCGAGACGACGTCGCCTTCCTCGGTCTCGATCATGCCCGAGGGCCTGGACACTGCCCTGGGACCAGAGCGCCTGCGAGACTTGCTCACGTTCCTGCTGACCGATCCGCTATGCGCCAGCGCCGCTTGAGCACGACGGCCCCCCTCCGCCGCGCAAGCGATCCGAGCTTGATGCGGTCCTCAAAGGCAGCGCGGCGGTCGAGAATCCCAGGCACCTTCGAAATCGTCCTGGCCGGCGGCCCCAAGGACCACGGTCCGGGCGAGCACGACTATCCCCTCTGGCTCAAACGATGGAGTGCTCTGCTGGCAACCGATCGATCCCTGACCGTCGAGACCGCAAACGGCTGGCCGGCGCCGAAACAGCTCGAAACGGCAGACGTGATCGTCTTCTACTCGAACAACCCCGGTTGGAACGAGGCTAAGGCTGCGGCACTCGATCGCTTCTTCGCTCGCGGCGGCGGCGTCGTGCTGATTCACTTTGCCGTCGACGGCCACGACGCTGTGCCCGCACTGGCCGGCCGCATCGGCCTGGCCTGGCAAGGGGGAAAATCAGCCTTTCGCCACGGACCGCTCGAGATCGACTTTTCAAAGTCAAAGCACCCGATCACACGCGGATTCGCGAATCTCCACCTGGTTGACGAGAGCTACTGGAATTTGATTGGCGATACGACAGCAGTCGAGCTGATCGGAACGGGGGTCGAGGACGGCCAGCCGCGCCCGCTGTTCTGGTCTCGCCAGGCAGGCTCCGGGCGCGTCTTTGTGAGCATCCCGGGTCACTTCACGTGGACGTTCGACGACCCGCTCTTCCGTGTCTTGATTCTCCGAGGTATCGCCTGGACCGCGAAGGAGCCGATCGATCGGTTCAACGAGCTGGCGACGCTAGGTGCCAGAATGACGGAGTGATTTCGACCGTCATGACTCAACCCACCGGCCCATTCTCCACACTTGCTTTCGGAACATCCGGAATATGAAGCTGGTGCCGCGCCGCAGCCATTCCGATCAGCCCACCCAGATTCATCGAGTCCACGATGCTGCTGGGCACCACCATCAGCCCGCCTTGCTCCTTGAGCCCTTCGTAAAGAATGTTCATGGCCCGGAGCTGAAGCGCCGTCGGGTTCTTCACGTACGATTCGGCGGCGTTCGAGAAAAGGTGAGCGATCTCGACTTCCGCCTGGCCAAGGATGATCCTCGCTTCTTTCTCTCGCGCGGCCTGTGCCTCGCGTGACATGGCATCCTGGAGCGATTCGGGAATAATCACGTCTCGCATTTCGACCGAATGGACGGTAACGCCCCACGGATTGGACCGCTCGTCGATGAGCTTCTGGAGCTGGGCCTCGATCTGTTCCCGGCCGCGGAGCAGCGTCGTCAGCGGCGTGCGGCCGATGATATCTCGCAGCGCAGTCTGGGCGGCCCAGCTCACGGCCAGCTTGTAGTCTTGGACCTCGAGAGCGGCCTTTTCGGGGTCGTATACCATCCAGAAGAGAACGGCGTCGACGTTCACGGGCACCGTGTCGCTCGTCAAGGTTTCCTCGGCGGCGAAGCTCGTCGTGATCGTGCGCTGATCGATCCATGACGAGACCTGGTCGATGCCGGGAATGATCCAGAACAGCCCCGGACCTTGCAACCCGACGAATCGCCCCAGCCGCAAGACGATCGCTCGCTCCCACTGCTGCGCGACCTTGGGCGCCAGGGACGCGCTCAAACCGATCACCATGCCGGCGATGATCGCAACCGGGGCGTTCCGCACGATGCCCGCGCCCAATCCCGCGCCGAAGCAAACGAGGAACAGGAACGCCGAGACGATGTTGACCCGCGGCGGTGTCGCGCGCATCTGCTTGGCCTTCCGCTCCTCGATGGCGATCTTCAATGACTCCGATGCCGCCTTCGCTTCAGCCATTGGATTTCTCCCGTCTTCTGTGCCTTGATCGAGTGTTGATGACTTCAATCGCTTCCTCCTGCGTGAACCCCAGAACCACGGACCTGTCGAGAAACTCATCGGCCAGCGCCGTGAGCTGTCGCTGCCGCTCGGAGAGCGAAAGCGCTGCGTTCTCGCCGTTCTGAATAAAAGTGCCCACGCCGCGCTGGGTCGCCACCACGCCGGCCCGTTCGAGCTCGGCATAAACCTTGGCTACCGTATTCGCGTTGATGCGCAGTTGAACCGCAAGCTGCCTCACCGTGGGCAACTGATCCCCCCGCCGCAGCTTCCCCGTCGCCACCGCCAGACGAATCGCCCGGTCGAGCTGCGCATAAATCGGCAACGCGTCAGTGTGGTCAATCGCGAACATGGGCCACCGTGTCCTATTGTTCTAGAAGAATAGTACAAGTCGGACAGCGATATGTCAAGGGGAGAGATCTGCCGCGGATGAGTCAGGATGATCGGCACGCGATCGGGCCGGGGATTAGGCGAAATGAAGCTCGGATGAACGAGCCAGGGATGAGACAAGGCATAACGAAAGTCGGAAGATTCAGCCACGGATGAAACACGGATAAAACACGAATAATACAAGGAATGGTGTATGTCAGAAATGATTTTGTCGAGGTCGAGCGAGCCAACTCAGAAGATTCGAGCAAGGCGATTCAGAACTCCCTGATTTCTTTATCCGTGTTTCATCCGTGTTTCATCCGTGGCTAAATCTTCTTTGCTCTGATCTCTTCTGAACGATCTTCAAATCCTTGGCGCAGCACCCAGACTCGCCGCTCGATTCAGATTTCCGACTCCAAGCTTTATTGCAGCCAAAGGCCGCACTCCGTTCCATCCGTGGCTCAATTCTGCGAACTCGATTCTCCGAGGCCGCCCGCACCATTTCAGCATGCTAAACGACCTAACCTGGCCCGTCATTTGGCCTTCTCGCTCCCAACCTCGAACCCACTATTATGATACCCACCCACCTGCCGCCGATTGCCTGGGTCGTGCCGCCATTTCTTGCCTTCAAGAACAAACTTATATTCGTGGCTGCCGGCAGCCAGCGTCTGCTTCCGCTCAAACGTCCCCGAGGCATCGGGGCCATCCATCTTCAAGTCATCAGGCTTCCAGCCGTTGAAATCCCCGGCCAGATACACGGCTTTCGTGCTCGCTGGCGCCTTGTAGCGGAACGTCACCTCATACTTCCCGTCATTCAGCTTTCGCATCCTTGGCCCTCCGAGGCCCAGGTCCTGGTCGGCCAGCGCGACCTCGACGTACCCCACCAGCATCTCATCCCGCGTTTGCTCGCCCCAGCGCACCGTGCGGCTCGGGTCAGGGTTCGACGGGTTCTCCGAGGAATTGTCATACCGCGCGATGCAGCGCAGCACCGTTCCCTCAGGCATCAGCCTGGGCTGTTCGAGCACATACACGTTCTGCCAGTCGAATTCGTACCGTGGCACGTCGAGCAGGATTTCGCGCTTCTTGTCGGGATACACCGCCTCGAACCGGAATGCCTTGCCGCGCAGGTGCATGTGGGGCAACAGTGAATAAACCAGCGTATCTTGATCGAATCGGTGGTAAGCCTCGGCCGCGAAATCGGCATTGCCGGCGGGAATCTTCAAGTCCATATTGATGGCCGCGATCGCCGTCATCTCCTTGCGAACCGCCTTGGGATCGGCGAAGACCAGTCCGATCTCGCTGCGATCGGTTTGAGGCATCCCGCGCGGCGTGTAATGCACCTGGAACATCAGCTTCGACCCCGCCGGAATCAGCTTGGCAGCGCCCTCCGGCAGGATGCGTGGCGGCATCCCCGGCGCATAGGCCGCCAGGAAGTCGATGCTGTTCCGCGACTCGCGCTCCCCCGGCGGAATCACGAACACGACGAGATGATGGACGACCGAAGGATTTCCCGGCCGAACCTGCGAGGCACGCACCCAGACATCTTCCGTAAGCTTGGGGTCGACCACGAAGTTCTCATACGGCATCGTCCCTTCCGCCTGGATCTTGACCGTCCTGGGCAGCGAGATCCGCAAGTCCGGCGCGGGAATTCGCCAGCCTGCCACGTATTTCGCCGGCTCGGGCAGGTCCTTGGCGTCGCCTTCGGGGGCCCCCGAAGAAACCCACTCGGCGATCGTCCGCTTCTCGTCGGCCGTCAACTGCGCCTTGTTCGAGAACTTGCCGAACGCCGGGTTGGCGTGCCACGGAGGCATTCGGCCGCCTTGAACCACTTCGTCAATCATGCTCGCCCAGCCTGCGGCCTGCTTAAACGAATCGAGCGCGAACGGCGCGATCTCCCCCTCGCGATGACAGGCCACGCAGCGGTCGCGCAGGATCCTGGCAACCTGCTTCGAATACGTGACCTTCGCATCCGCCGCTGCCTTCGCCACGCGTCCAATCCTGCATCCCGCGGGTTCAGTGCGAATCGTCCCAACAGCACGTCCGGCCAGCAGGCTTTCGAGCGCGTCGGTCAACTCGTGCCGCGTGGGCGCCGCGCGGTGAATTCCCAGGCCAAACTGGTCGTCGACCCGCCCGCGATACCGCACCACCCGTTCCGAATCGAGCACGAACACTTCGGGCGTGCGCTCCACGCTCAGCTTGTCCGCCAGCTCGTTGCCCACGTCCTTCAAGAACGGAAACGGAAGGTCGCAGTCCTTGGCAAACTGTGCCAACCGCGACGGTGCATCCTGCTCGTTGGAATCGATACCGAAGAACGCCACACCCTTTTTTTCATAGCCTCGCGCCAGCTCCGCCAGCCGAGGAGCGTAAATGTTCGCAAGCGGGCACTCGGTTCCCAGAAACGCCAGCACAATGAGTTTGCGATCCTTGACCTGCCCCGGCTCGTGCCACGCACCGCGAAAATCCTGAAGCTTGAATTGCACCGGCCGGCGCTCGCCGGCTGCGTCCCCCGGAACCAAACCCAGGAGCACCACCATCACCATCGAAAGCGGTCCGCAAGTGAGCATCATCGGGCCTCGCATCGGGAACGAATGTCGCAGTACGCCCAATCAAGATCCACACATCCGGCGCATCCTATCACATTAGTCGTAGATTCCCAAGCCGGCAGCGTGACTGCCTCGAGCCGCGCTCTTCCGACACATAGCCTTTTCGTGGTACATTTGTCAGGGACAAACGCCTGGCGCATCGCGTGGGCACCAAACGGCAGGGGGGCGGAATGGCAAGTGTGGTCGAGACGCAAAGGCCGGCAGTTCAGTCGCGGGGCTTTCAGGTCAGTCTGAGAGGGTTGATGGTGCTCGTGCTGGCCGCCGGCGTCGCGGCGGGCGCTGTGCGAAGTGCTCGCGAAGTTTGGGGCTCTCGCGTAATCCCTACCTCGGGAATGGCCGCCGGTTCTACGCTCTGGGCAAGTGCCCAGGTGCCGATTGAGAGGACGGCCGGCATCGCGCTCGAGATCGTCGCGGTGTTCTTGCTCGTCGTTCTGGCCCGCGGCCTGATCGGAGTGCTTCGGGGGAGCGCCCGTTCGGCTGATCGGCCGGAGCGCCGAATTCGCGCGTGGGCTATCGCCTGGCGCACCGGGGCAGCCTGTTTTCTGCTCTGGTTCATCTCGGCCGAGACGCAATTGTTACGAATCGATCTGGTAAGAGAGGCCGAGATCTCCACTTGGGTTCCCGGCTGGACTTCCATCTACCGCGTGCACCAATCGCTCTTACCCGCTTGCGGGCTCTTTGCGATCCTCGGGCTGCTTCTGGGCAGCGGCGCCCGTTTCTTGTTGCCGGCGTCTCCGCGGCCCAGGCGCAGGCCCTACTGGTTGTTTGTCGTCCTTGCGGGAGTGGCTGCGGTACTGATCGCTGCCAATGACGGCGTAGGAGGGCTCATCACTTCCTTGGTCTTGGTCGTGCTCGAGGCAGTGAACAATGCGATGTATCACGCGGCGAGTCGCGGTCCTGGGCTCTGGACACGTATGTTGCACGCCGGAATCGACGCCGCCATCTCCGCCGCCGTATGCCTGGCTCTGGCGCTGGCCGTGGCGCGAGACTTCGAGATGCTGCGCCGCGGCAATCCTCCCGCGGCCAGCCGCACCGGCCAAGTGCTGCGCCTGCTGTTGCTCGCCGGCGCAGCAGGTGCGGGACTGTACATCTTTGCCGTGACGATTCCCGCGATTCATCCCTGGTTTGCCCAAGGTTTTCGGCAGGTACTTGGCCCAGCAGAGGCCGCCACGATCGCCGGCGGCTTCAGTCTCTTCGGCGCGGGCATGGCCGCCCGGGCGATCGCCGGCGCCACACAGCCGCAACCATCGCGCTGGATCGGCTGGCTCCGGGCTTGCTACGGATTGTCGATTCTGGGCGTGATTCTATTCGCCGCCTTGAACCTCTTGCCCGATTCCGCGCAGCTCGAGCCCTATGCTCCTCGCTTTGTCACGTCAACCGTTGTCCTTATCAAAGAAAGCATCGCCCGCTTCTGGGAGCAATTCCCCGATTCGTTCACCACAGGTGCGCTCAGAATGCTCGCAATCGAGAATCTCCTGTGGACGTCGCTGATTCTGGCGACGATGTGCTTGGTGATCGAGCTGCTCATTCGTGACAACCCGCGACTGGATTCACCGTTCGACCAACTCGCGAAATCACCCGAGCACTTGCGGCGCTTCGTCTGGCTGGTCTCCGGTTTCGTCGTCGTGTGCGTTGCGGCATTACCGACGCTGATCGTCGCCAGCCAGGTGATTATCCTTCTGCGGCTCGTCGGCGGCGACATGCGTACGGGTTGGGCGAACTGACACGCAGACGAGATTGACCTTCTAACCCAGGGCGCCTATGATCCTGCCGCGTTGAGTAGGTCAGGCTTCAGCCTGACGCAAGTCAGAGCAACGTCAGGCTAAAGCTCGACGCACAAAGGAAATACGTCAGGCTAGCAGCCTGGCCTACGAGGGACGCAACGGAGGCCCACGATGCCGCTCGCACAAAGCCTGCCGGAGGCAATTCCGGTCGCGCCGGCGTCAGAGGGCCGCTCCCGGCGGCGATTGATCACCGCACCGGATGCCACGGCCTCAAGTAAATCGCCCCTGTCGCGCTCGCTTGTCGTCTACCTCACCGCACTCGGTGGCGGCATCGTCACCGCCTGCGCCTGGCTCATTCCCGAAACGGTGGCCAGCGCCGCCTTGGGCTGGGTCGCCGCGGCGCTCCTGATTTATTCTCTGCGCCTCCGCGCCGACTGCCTTCCCGTCTATCTTGGCGGAGCCGTCGGCCACGCCATCGCTTTTTACTGGGTATTCCCGACCGTTGCCACCTTCGGCGGATTCGGATTCATCGTCTCGGGGTTGATCTTCGGTGTCTTCGTCGTCACCGGTGCGCTCCTCTTCTTCGTTTTCTCGTTCTTCCATCGCCATCTTCCGCCGTTCGTCGATCGCTTCGCTCTGCGTGCACCGATTTCCATCGCGATCGCCGAACTGCTCACGATCCGCCTGTTCCCCTGGCACTTCGGTCACACTCAGATCGCATTCCGTCCGTTTGTGCAGCTCGCGAGCCTGGGCGGGGCGATCCTGGTGTCGTTCGTGCTCTTCTGGGTTGCCGAGGCCGCGGTACGGGCAATCGTGTTTCGTGAGCGCCGGCGCGAGCTCGTTCTGCCGCTGGTGGCTTTTGGCCTTGCCCTGGGCTACGGCACCGAAGTGACCGATGCCCACGCACACCGCCGCGATCGCGAACAAGACGTGATCGTCGTTCAGGGAAACGGGTCGCTCCCCGAGATGAGTGAGCCCAGCTCACTCGAGCGGGTTCTCAGGCGGACGTATGAGCTGACCACCCGCGCCGCCAGACCCGGCGCGCTCATCGTCTGGCCCGAAGGATCGATTCCCGCCTACCTGCCGGCGAATCTGGGCTCAGCACGTAAAGATGCGTCGCTCCCCTGGCTCGGCGACGGCTCCGCGCTCTTGATCGGGGCCTACTCTTTCAGCGACGAAGACCATCGCTATAACTCGGCATTCGCCGTTTACCCCGACGGCACAGTCCCCACGCCCTACAACAAACAAATCCTTATCCCATTCGGCGAATATATTCCGGGAGCGTCGATTTTCCCGTGGCTCAACCAGGCCAATGAGAACGCCGGGATCTTCACGGCCGGCGACGCGGTGAAGGTCTTCTCGTACCCCATGAGGCGTCTGGACGGTCAGCAATATCACATGAGGGCCGCTCCGCTGATCTGCTACGAAGACACCCTGCCTACTCTCGCACGCCAGGCCACGCGCCGGGGGGCGCAGCTCCTGGTCAACATGACCTTTGACACGTGGTTCGGGCGGACCCACGCGCCGTACCAGCACCACTTGATCGCCGCGTTTCGCGCCATCGAGAACCGCCGCTACCTGATCCGCTGCACGAATTCCGGCTATACCGCCGTCGTTGATCCCACCGGGCGCACGATCGCCAGCATCCCCGATTTCACCGCCGGCACGCTCGCGGCCAAGGTGCGATTGATCGATGAAATGACGGTTTACACCGCCTATCTGGGCGAAACCCCATGGTGGCTGCTGTTCGCATTCGTGGCCGGCGCGATGGTCGTGAAAGCACAAGAACGCCGGCGTGCCCTCCCGGTCAGCCTCGCCCCCACGTCGATCTAAGCCTCATGACCGAGACGTATGAAAGCAGACTCGCAATCACCGCGCTGATGGCCGCCAGCAAGGTCGACCCTCCCAGTGGCGGCACAATGCGGGCCGAACGAGAGTACCCGGTCACGACTTCGCCAGAATGCATGAACTGGATGTCGCGATACGATGCCAGCGTCATCCAGAAAAAGTACGGCCACGCCGTGCACATTCCAAAGACGAAGAGCGCCACGGCCGTGAGGAACACGGCGCGCGTCGAGTTGCTGGCGAACGTCGACGCGAGCACGCCCGCGGCGGCCGTGAACCAGGCGCAACTGACGAGAATGGCCAGTCCCGCGGCCACGCCGATCGGGTGTACCACGCCCAGGATGAGCCCCGCGGCCAGGATGGAGATCAGCCCGATACCCAGCCAGCGCGCACTCCAGACCGCACCGAACTGCTTGCCCCGGATCACCTCGCGCGGCGTCAGCAGGGTCGTCGCCAGGCTGATCCAGGTGTCTCCCTCGCGCTCGCCGGTGATGCTCGAGGCCGCCGCGGCGCCGATGGGCAAAATGGCCAGAACGGCCAGCACGGCCGTCGATGTCCGCAGGCCGAGGTTGATCTCGTCGATCACGCGGCTGCGCCGCGTGCCGCTGACCGTGTCCACGATCAAGGAAGCCGAAATGTCGCCGAGGTAGCAGCATAAGAGCACAATGAAGAACAGGGCAACCGGTCGGCTGCCCAGCCATTTCAGCCCGCCGCCCATGCGAGTGAATCGCTCTTTCCAGAGCATGGGATCCTCCCCGCAAGAGGGGCGATCCTTACAAGTGGCCAGAAGCGTATTCCGCGTGAGCGCGGCCGTAGCCCGCGCTTCGACAAACTGGTGAAAACGCGCGCGAACGCGGGTGAGCCAGCCGGTTTGCGGTTTGCCGCCGGGCCACGCCGTGCCGCGCAGGGGCCGCAGGCCGGCAATGGCCAGCACCAGAAACAGCGAGCCAAGCACCGTCTGAATGATCGCCATCATGCCGAAGTGCCACTCAAACGAGTTCCAGGGAGCCGCCCAGCCTGGTGTGAACCCGACCCTCGGGTTGTAGTTCCGCAGGGTCGAAAGCGACCAGACGTGAATGGGGTTGAAGACGAGCAGCGCTTGCATCACCAGATCCGTCCAGCCGAGCGGCCCGTCCTGAAATAAAACGGTGACTCCCCTCGAGAGCGGCGCACAGAGCCAGACCGCTCCCAGACCATAAACGGCCAGAATGGCGTCGCGCGGCCGCCGGGCCAGCACCGAGATCAGCGTCGACAATCCGGCTGCAAAAAGCACCAGCGTCGCCGTGCCCAGGTAGACGTAAAAGATATTGACCGGGTTCAGCCCGCCGTAGAGCATGAGCAGGCTGACGATCGGCAGCCCAAGCGCCACGAACGCGACGACGTGCACGAGCCGCGCGCCCAGCTTGCCCAGCACGATCTCGGCGCTCGAGAGCCGGCTGGCCAGCAAATAATGCAGCGTCTTCCGCTGAAATTCATCGGGAATGATTCCGGCGACGAGCGCCGGGATCAGAAGCAGCAGAGCCAGCCCCTGCACGCCCGCGAACTGGATGAACGCGTCTTCCGCGAAGGCCTGGACTTCCTCGAGCGGCGTGGGCACATAATACGCCGGCATCGCTCTGCCCTCTGGTCCATGCTCTACCTCCCACTTGCGAAACAAGCTCCAGAGCTGACTGAGCAAGACCAGGCCGTAAACCACCCTCAGCACATAATACCGCCGTCGGCGCGACGTGGTGATCAACTCATACCGCATCACCGGGCCCAGGCTGAACAACATCGACGGCTCCGCAGAACTACGATTAAGAAGAAACAAACGCCCCAGTGACGAAGCCCTTGATCAGCCACGCCCCCAGGTCGTTGCCAGGCGTTTGATCGACCAGAGTGTGAGCAAGCCCGCGAGTATCGAATCGACCGCCGAGAGCACAGCCGCGCCCAGGAGCGGTGGCGCGACGATGTTCCTCCGGGAATATCCCGTGGGAACCTCTCCGGACCACAAGTACGCGCATGTCGGCGTAGGAAGCCAGGGTTTGCCAGAACACGGACGGCCAGCCGCTAGCCCACACAAACACGAACATTGCAAAGAATGTGAAGAACGCCGCACGGGTCGAGTTGCGGGCGAGCGTCGAGGCGAGCACCCCGATGGCCGCGGAGAGCCAGGACGACGTCGCCAGCACCGCGAGCGCGGCAAAAGGCCCCAGTGGATGAAACGCGCCTGAGAGCAAACCCATTCCCAACATCGCCAAGAGCCCGATGCCTAGCCAGCGCGCACTCCAGATCGACCCGAACTGCTTGCCCCGAATGACTTCGACCGGCGTAAGGAGCGTGGTCGCCAGGCTGATCCAAGTGTCTTGTTCACGCTCGGAAGTCACGCTCGCGGCCGCCGCGCGCTGATCGGCAGCATGGCGAGTGCTGCAAGAATGGCGCTCGAGGTCGCGCAGCGCCGCATTCATCTCGAACCAGGTGCCCCAGGTGCGTGCCTGCCACAAGCTGTGTGTGAATCCGCCGACGGCCGGCACCGCCACATCGAAGAGATAACAGCACAGAAATACGATGAAGAACAGCGCCACCGGCCGGCTCCCCAGCCATTTGAGGCCGCCTCCCATGCGGCTGAAACGCTCTTTCCAGAGCATGGCATCATCGCCGCACGACGGCCGATCGGCTCGGTTGACGAGCAACTGGTTTCGCACGAGCGCCGCCGTGGCGCGTGCCTCGACGAACCGGCGATACCGGCCGGCGAGCCGGGCGAACCACCCGGTCTGCGGCTTGCCGCCGGGCCACGAGCTGCCCCGCAGCGGCCGCAGCCCGGCGACCGCCACACCGACGAAGAGAAGACCGGCGAGCGTTTGAATGGCCGCCATGATCGCAAAGTGCCACACGAAGCCGATACGGACCTCCGAGAAGGGCAACCGGGCGGCGGCGCCCATCCAGCGACTATTCCGAGAGGTCCAGTTCAACCAGACCTTGATCGGATTGGAGAGGATCAGAAAATCGTTGGCGGGCGGAACCCAGCCGAGCGGCCCGTCGAGAAAACGTGAGATCCGCTCGATCCAGAGCGGCGCCAGCAGCCAGAGCGTTCCCAGACCATAAGTGATCAGGATCGCATCGCGCGGCCGCCGCGCCAGAGTCGAGGTCAGGACCGAAAACCCCGACGTGAAGAGCACGAGCGTCGTCGTGCCCATGTAAACGTAAAAGATGTTGACCGGATTCAGCCCCCCGTAAAGCATGAGCAAGGCGACAATCGGCAGCCCGACCGCGACGAACGCAACCACGTGCACCAGCCGCGCGCCCAGCTTGCCCAGCACGATCTCGGCGCTCGAAAGCCGGCTGGCCAGCAGGTAATGCAGCGTCTTTCGCTGGTATTCGTCCGAAATGATTCCGGCAACGAGCGCCGGAATCAACAACAACAGGCAGAGCCCCTGGGCCCCGGCGAACTGGATGAATGCGTCCTCCGCGAAGCTCTTGATCTCCTTGAGCGTTCCCCCCGCCGGGTGCATGGATTCCCACACGCGAAACAACAATGAGAGCTGCGCAAGCAACAGAAGACCGTAGATCGCTCTGAGGACGTAATAACGCCGGCGCCGCGACGTGGTGATCAGCTCATACCGCATCACCGGCCCCAGGCTGAACAACATCAATCGCTCCACACAAACCACCATCTGAGTCCGACTACTGTCCGAGAGATGAATTGAATCCTAATCAGTTCTGAACTGCCATGCCAGAATCGATTTCGATTTTCGCATTGAACCCCCAAGCTCCTAAGGGCGATAATAGGGAGTTGTCCCACCATGCACTGCCCTCCCATGAATGAGTTTCCAGAACGAATGATTCCGGAATCGCCCAGGCTCGAGCGTTTGGATGTGCGCTCCACGCGTGATCGGGCCAAGTGTAGCAGGCACGCGCCGTGTGCCGCCCGCGAATTAGCGTGCTCGACGCGCCATCGGCACGCGCACAAATTTCTGCGAGCCACGCTGTTCGTGCTGGCCGTGCTGGCTTTCGCTCCCAGACTTGCGCCCGCCCAAGAGCCAGTCGACTTCCGCCGCGACGTCCTTCCGGTCCTGTCGCAAAACTGCTTCACCTGTCACGGGCCCGACTCGAAGACTGCGCAAGGCCGACTTGCGGCTCGACCTCAAGGAGGGCGCCCTTAAAACCAAAGACCCGGTAATCGTGCCGGGCAAGAGCAGCGAGAGCGAATTGTTTCAGCGCGTATCGAGCAAGGACCCCGATGAATTGATGCCTCCGCCAAAATCGGGCAAGAAGCTACGCCGGCCCAAATCGAAGCCCTCAAGCGATGGATCGACCAGGGCGCGCGCTGGAAGGGTCACTGGGCGTTCGAGCCGCTCACCCGGCCGAGCCCGCCGCCAGTGCGTGATGGGGCGTGGGTCCGAAACCCGATCGACCGATTCGTGCTCGCCGAGCTGGAATCCCAGGGGCTCGCGCCCAGTCCCGAGGCCGACGCGGCCACGTTGATCAGACGATTGAGCCTCGACCTGGCCGGAGTGCCGCCGGCGCCGGAAGAGGTCGACGCGTTCCTGGCTCTGGGCCCTCGGCGCCCGCGGCAGCACGTCGACCGCCTGCTGGCTTCGCCGCTCTACGGCGAGCGCATGGCGATGGACTGGCTCGACGGCGCCCGCTTTGCCGATACCAACGGCTACCAGAACGATTTCGCGCGGATCATGTGGCCCTGGCGCGACTGGGTGATCGCCGCCTATAACCGCAACCTTCCGTTCGACCAGTTCTTGACCGAGCAGCTCGCCGGCGACTTGCTCCCTCAGCCGTCGCTGGCGCAGAGAATCGCCACGGGGTTCAACCGCAATAACCGCACGGTGACCGAAGCCGGCTCGATCGAGGAAGAATGGCGCATCGAGAACGCCGTCGACCGCGTCGAAACGACCGCAACCGTATTCCTGGGCCTGACGATGGGCTGCGCCCGCTGTCACGACCACAAGTTCGACCCGGTCTCGCAGCAGGAGTTCTACCAGTTCCTGGGGTTCTTCAACAGCGTCAACGAGCAAGGCGTGTACACAGAAACGCGCGGGAATGTCCCGCCGCTCGTCCGGCTCCCGACCGCAGAAAGACAAGCAGCGGCAGAAAGAGCTCGAGACCGCCCTGGCCGCCGCCACCAAGCGCGGCGACAAGAAGGAAATCGAAAAGGCCACCAAGGATAAGGACGATTTTACAAAGGCGATCACCAGCGTGATGGTGATGGAAGACACCGCCAAGCCGCGGCCGACCTATGTGCTCAAGCGCGGGCGGTATGACATGCCTGACAAGAGCCATGCGGTCGAGCCGGGTGTGCCCGGTTCGCTGCCACCCTTGCCCAAGGGTGCCGGGAGCAACCGTCTCGGTCTGTCGGCGTGGCTCTGCTCGCCTCAAAACCCGCTCACCGCGCGGGTGGCCGTCAACCGGATCTGGCAGCACCATTTCGGCACGGGCCTGGTCAAGACCGCCGAGAACTTCGGCGTCCAGGGCGAGCCGCCGTCGCATCCGGAGCTGCTCGACTGGCTCTCGAGCGAGCTGATCGGCTCGGGCTGGGACGTGAAGGCACTGCACCGCCTGATCGTGGAGAGCGCTACCTTCCGCCAGCACTCAAAAGCGAGTGCCGCATTGCTTGCTCGCGACCCGGAAAACCGCCTGCTGGCGCGGGCCGAGATTTCGCCTGCCGGCCGAGGTCGTGCGCGACAATGCCCTGGCGATCTCCGAGTTGCTCGTCAAGCGCCTGGGCGGCCCGTCGGTGAAGCCTTATCAGCCCGCCGGGCTGTGGGAAGAGCTCGCCGGCGGCGCCGGTGAAGCGCCGTACGTCCAGGACAAGGGGTCGCCGCTTTACCGGCGCAGCCTGTATGTCTACCGCAAGCGAACGGTGCCGCATCCCATCATGGCGACCTTCGACGCCCCCAGCCGCGAAGTCTGTCAGGTGAAGCGTCCGCGAACCAACACGCCGCTCCAGGCACTGGAGCTGCTCAACGACCTGACCTACGTCGAGGCCGCACGCGCGCTCGCCGAGACGGCGATCAAACACGGTGGCGCGAACGACTCGCAGCGCCTGATTTATGCGTTTCGCCGCGCGCTCGGCCGTCTACCGTCCAGCGCCGAGCTCGAATCTCTGCTGCGCGGGCTGGCCCGATACCAAGTGACTTTCCGTCAGGATCCTGCCGCCGCGCAGCAATTGATTCAGCATGGCGATAGCGGCCGGGATACTCAGATCGACCCCGCCCTGCTGGCGTCATTTACCGCCTCTTGCAGTGTCATCCTGAATCTGGACGAAACCATCACGCTGGAATGAATGACGAGGCCCAAGGTGGACGAACTCAAGCTGGTCCAGCACGCGAACCGCAGGACGTTCCTCAGGAGTTCCGGAGTCGGTCTGGGCGCGATGGCCCTGGGCTCTCTGCTGGCACGCGACGGCCGCGCGCACCCCGGCGGCCCTGGCGGCGAAGCTTCCGCAGCGAATGCAGGGCTGGCGGGCCTGCCGCATTTCCCGGCCAAGGCCAAGCGGGTGATTTACTTGTTCCAGTCAGGCGCGCCGTCGCAGATGGACCTCTTCGACGACAAGACGGCGATCTCCAGCCGGCGCGGGATCGAGCTGCCCGACTCGGTGCGGATGGGACAGCGAATCACCACGATGACATCGGGCCAGAAGAGCTTTCCGGTCGCCCCGTCGATCTTCCGTTTTGCCCGCTATGGCGAAAGCGGTGCGTCGCTCAGTGAGCTGCTGCCGCACACGGCCAGCATCGCGGATGACATCTGCATCATTCGCTCGATGCAGACCGAGGCGATCAACCATGACCCGGCGATCACGTTCGTGCAAACCGGCTCCCAGCTCGCCGGCCGGCCCAGCATGGGAGCCTGGATCGCCTATGGCTTGGGCAGCGAGAACCAGGACCTGCCGGGCTTCGTCGTGCTGCTCTCGGCGGGCGCACCGATCAGCCGTTATATGACCGCCTCTGGGGAAGCGGCTTCCTGCCCACCCGGTACCAGGGAGTGAAATTGCGCGGAGGCAAGGAGCCCGTCCTGTATCTCGCGAATCCCGCCGGCTGCACCCCGTCGACCCGGCGGCAAATGCTCGACGAGATCGCCGCGCTCGACGGTTTGCACCATGAAAAGACCGGCGATCCCGAGATCGTGACCCGCGTCGCCCAGTACGAGCTGGGTTATCGGATGCAAAGCTCTGTCCCGGAGCTCACCGACCTCTCGAGTGAACCGGCCTCGATCCTCGACCTGTATGGCCCCGACGTGCAAAAGCCCGGCAGCTACGCAGCGAACTGCCTGCTCGCCCGCCGGCTGGCCGAGCGTGGCGTACGTTTCATCCAGCTTTACCACATGGGCTGGGACCAGCACGGCGACCTGCCCAACCAGATCCGCAGCCAGTGCAAGGACACGGATATGGCCTCCGCGGGCCTGATCAAGGACCTGAAACAGCGCGGCTTGCTGGACGACACCCTGGTGATCTGGGGCGGCGAATTCGGCCGCACGATCTATTCGCAAGGCACGCTCACAGCCACGAATTACGGGCGAGACCACCACCCGCGCTGCTACACGATCTGGCTGGCCGGCGGCGGCATCAAGCCGGGCATGACGCTCGGCGAGTCCGACGACTTTTCCTACAACATCGTCAAGGACCCGGTCGAGGTCTATGACCTGAACGCCACGATCCTGCACTTGCTTGGGATTGACCACACGAAATTAATCTACAAGTTCCAGGGCCGCGACTTCCGCCTTACGGACGTGCATGGCAAGGTCGTGAAGCCAATTCTTGCGTGAACGTCCAGCCGTTTCATTAGTCGGGACTTGTCGATCAAGGCGTCCTGGCATTCGACTTGGTGCGGCCGCGATCGATCTGAGGACTTGGCGACGCATCCGTAGCTTCTCGCGCCGCACAATAAAGACAACCAGCCGGTTCGCGTCGGTCCGGGCTTCGAAGTGTGTCGCGCCCCCCGGTTCGACGCCGGTCACTGGCCCGGTCGCGGTAAACGGGATCACCGGCTGCTCGTGAAGGCCCATGCAGATCGCCAGGTACGAGCCTGCGGGCACATCGCACCCAACGCGCGACCGTCGTTCGAAGATCACCGGTTGCTCGTCGCTGGCGCGACGCTCCGGTTTTCGCCTCTGGGCGTTGAGCCGGTTTTCCGCGAGGGGAAGTAGCGTCGAATCACGCACGTCGACCGTCAGCCGAATCTTGCCCGGCATGATCTTTCCGACCATCGAAACGACAGACCCGATGGGGAGCTTTTCGACAATTGGTTGTGAAGATTGAATTCTTGGCATGCCGTCCGGTTCGGGCTCGAGCTCGGCCGGTCTGGTCGCGATCCCGCGGCGCACGCCCCCGGAAAAGCCCGGACGTGTTGGCTGGCCGTCAAAAATCGAGGCAAGCCCGCCGTCGAATGTCGCGACTCTGGGCGCTTGAAGAACGTTGGTCGCGGCATCGTCTTGCGCACATGCGCGAACCAGGCGCGAAGCGTTTTCTCATCAATGAGCCAAGCTGTGCAATCGCCTTCTTGCTTTTCGACCTTCGACCGCTCGCCCAGGAATCGGCGCCAGTCACTCGCGTCGCCGGTCAGAAATCGGACTTCGTAAACGATCATACGTGTAACATCATCCGGCTTTGATTGGTAAGCGACCTGCAGCGGCACCCCGCGCAAGGAGTTTCCGTGCGGCAGTGCCGCCGGTGAGGGCTTTTCCGACGCGACGGCCGGCTGCACGGGTGGTTTATTCTGCGCCCTGCCAGCGGATACGGCGAAGAGCGCGAAGATCCCTGCCGCAGGCAGGGCCACGAACGGCCAACGTCGCAGACGTGTTCGAGACGGCGTCATGCCAAGCAACTCCTGAATACGAGGAAGAAGCGAAGTGGATTCTCCGCCCAGCGAGCTTGCACTCGCCGGCGCGGGGCGGGACGAGCTACGGAAAAGAGCGGCCGATTCCAGAGCCGCGGCAAGTGCGAGTGCGTCGCCGGTCAAGCGAACGGCGAGTGCATCCGCGCAGAACTCGCGGCTTCGGCGCAGTGACCGCGAAAGCCAGTGCACGGCCGGATGAAAGAACAGAAGCGCTTCCACAACCCGCTGGGCCAGATTTACGGCATGATCCAGGCGCCGGGCGTGGGCCAGCTCATGGGCCAGAATCGCGTCCAGGCAATCGCCGGGCACGCTGGCGATCCAGCGCCCCGGCAGTAAAATCGCGGGCCGGAAGATTCCAACAAGAAAGGGCTCTTCCACCCGGGCATGGACCAGCACCCGCGGCACGCGAGCCAGCCGCAGCCGGCGAGCGATTGCAAGCGTCTTCTGCTGCGTTTCCTCCGCGGCCGGCTCGGCTTCGCGACACAAACGACAAACCGTCCTGGCCCCGATCGCCAGGAAACCCGCGATGCCCACGACGGTGAGCAGCCAAAGAGCAACCAGAAACGGTCGCACGCGATTCGCGATCGTCACCAGGCTCGCGAGCCGACCCGACAAGTCGAACAGCCTGTCCGACCCCGTCGGTCTCACACGCGCGACAGACATTGTCGGGCGTTCCGCTCCATCGCTCGTCATGGCCGTCTCGCCCGGTCCGCTCAGAGCGGTGATCTGCCACGCCGGGCTTCTTGCAACGGGCGAGTGGATTGCGAGCGCACGTTGAAGAGCCGTGGCGAGAACGCTTCCTGCGACAACCAGCAGCAGCGCCCCGAGCAGTATTGCGTGGCGACCTCCATGAGAACGACGAGGCGTTCCCTGGATGATCAAGGCAGAAATCGCAGCGGCGAGCAACCCGATCCACACGCTATGAAGCAACGCCGGCCAGATCCAGCGTGCGCTCAGCTCTCGGAACGCTTCGAGCGCGAAGGCTTGCATCGAGCCGCTCCTTTCTCGGGTTTGGCCTGGCGCCGGCTCTGAAAATCGTCGAGCAGCGACCGAATCTCGTGCAGCTCGGCTCCCGAGGGATTGGACTGGTCAAGCAAGTGCGCCACCAGCAAACTGGCCGACCCGCTGTAAACCCGCTCGAGTGTCTCTCGCAACATCGAGCGAAGTGTGTGCTCTCGCGGCGAAGCAGCCGCGTACAGAAACGCCCGGCCGTGCGGCTCGCGCACGACGAGCCCCTTGTCTGTCATGACATTGAGCAAGCTCATGACCGACGTGTAAGCGCGGGGCGGATCAGCCTGCTCATTGACCTGGGCGAGCACATCCCGGACCGACGCCGGGCTGCCGCGGGTCCAGAGTATCTTGAGAATATCGAGCTCAGCCGGCGTGGGCTGCTCGTGACGCGGGCGCGACATGGATGCGGACCTCCCTGCCTTCGACCATTGGTTTCCGACCCGTGCGGCCGATCATACGGGTTTAACCGTAGTTGTCAACGGCGAAACCAGTAGATGAGGGCCGTTGCGATCCATACGGCGCAAGACTACGATTGAAAACTAGGTCAACGACATTTGTCGTTTCTCGAGTCCCGGCCACGTGCGCGATCCGGAGCCGCAACATGGCGATTCCGATTTTATGCAACTGCGGCCGAAATTTCGAGACACCCGAGTCAATCGCGGGCACTCGCGTGCGCTGCCCCGATTGCGGGCACGAGCAAACGGTTCCCCAGCCAGTCGCCCGAAGCGAAGAGTCGTTCGAGTCGTGGGAAGCGACCAGACTGCGCACCAGCGGCAACGCAATCTTTAGCCTGTTCCTGGGCTGCCTGTTCTTTTTCGTGTGCTTTGCCGGCGTCCCGGCGATCCACTTCGGGTTCCAGGCGATCCGTGAGATCAAACGCGGCAGGGGACAGCTTCGCGGCCGGCGGCTGGCGATCGCCGGGATTGTGCTCGGCGTGATCGACTGCCTTCTGCTGGTCGCGATATTCCTGCCCGCGCACCGCTCGGCTCGCGAAGCCGCCCGCCGCGTGCAGTGTACGAACAATCTCAAGCAGATCGGCCTGGCCATCCAGATTTACCATGAAGTGAATGGCTGTTTGCCCGCAGCGGCGATCACCGGCAAAGACGGCAAGCCGCTGCTTTCCTGGCGGGTTGCGATACTACCTTATATCGGCACAGGCAGCCCCTACTGGAAGTTCGATCTCGACGAGCCCTGGGACAGCCCGCACAATATCGCACTCGTCGAGCAGATGCCGCCGGAATTCAACTGCCCGAGTGACACCACTCATAAGTGGGGAATGACGGGCTACATCGCCGTCATTGGCGCCCGCACCGTCTTCCGTCCAGATTACCAGCCGGTTCGCTATCAGGACATTTCCGACGGCGTCGAGCGAACGATCCTCGTTGCCGAGTCGCGCCGAGCCGTTCCCTGGACCAAGCCGGACGACATCCCGCTAGCTTTGGCTGTCGCACCAGAAGGCCTGGGCAGCCATCACGGCGATCACAATAACGGCTTCAACGCTCTCTTTGCGGATGGCTCCGTTCGGTTCTTGCAAAGATCAATCGCTCGTAGCGATTTGAACACACTCCTCGGCCGCGACGACAGCGAGGATGTCTCCCCGAACAGTTATTAGGATCGCGCGTAGGTTCAGATGGTCGCGCGTGGGCCCCGCCCACCTTCACTTTGCCGCTCGTTCCCACCTGAGCACGCTCAACGACAGCGCCGGAAACCGGAACACAAATCGCGGCGACGCGGGCGTTATCACTTCCGTCTGGCGGGAGATGATGCGCGAGGGCTCGGCAAAGTTGTTCGTGGCATCGGGCTCGCCCGCTTCCTTCTGATCCGACAGCGTCCAGACGACAACCCGATGCCTCTCGGTGCCATCGCCTGCAAAAGCCGAGAAATCCAGCGGGCGCGAAATTGGCGCGCGTGCATCATTAATTGCGAAGAGAATCACGGCGTCGCCTTTCGGCGAAAGTGTCGCACTCAAGTCGGGTCCGGACGTCACGGGCAACGTCGAATCAATCCGAAGCGATCGGTCGCCGGCCAGGGTCGCATAAAGCTGCTGGGCGTAATACGTCGGTGTCTTGTACAGCCGGTGGTTATCCGTCTGGATGCAGCCCGAGCAGAAGCTGTTGACCAGGTTCGACCGGCAGGCGATCTGCACCAGGTCGCAATGCCGGTGAATCAAGTTGTGGTAGCGCGAGCAAGCCAGCGCGTTGGCCAGGTTCCAGAGCTGCCCCCTCCCCGGCCCCCAGTCGCCGCCCGTGGTGTTCCATTCGGTGACAGCGATGGCGATCGGCAGGTCGTGTGCATGCTCGGCAATCATCTTCCGAACGGAGTTCAGGCTGTCCTCCTCCGCGCGAAGATTGGCGCATTCGTAGTGATGAGGCGAGACGTAATTCAGCCACTTCCCCGCACGCTCGATCACGTTCGCGGTGGGGTAGCTCGACATGAGCTCGATCGAGCCGTCCGCCTTCTTCATCGCTTCGCAGAAGGCCGCCAGCCGCGCTTCGTAATCCGTGCCGCTACGTTCGTTGCCCACTTGCCAGAACTTGACGTGATGTGGCTCCGGATGCCCGTTCTTCGCCCGCAGCGCGCCCATCGGCGTGTCAACCGCGCCATTTAAGTATTGCACGAGCTCAGCGGCATCAGCCGGGTCACGACGACTGAAACGCACGCAGATCAAGGGCTCGGCGTCGACCATCCGGCAGAACTGCACGAACTCTTCGAGGCCAGGCCCGGTGGGCTGAAGGCCTCCCCAAGCACGGAACGGACGGCGATGGTCCGGGTCACCGATCGTGTCGCGCCATTCAAATTCGCCCAGGTTGGGATCATCAAGCGTGCTGCCGCCGAAGCGGATGATACCCGGGCGCATCGCCTTCACCGCCTCGACCACGTCGGCCCGCCAGCCCCCCTTCGCGTCGCGCGGCATGAGCGAGGCGTTATCGAGCCAGAGCGTCCCGGGCCCGCGAAATTCGATCGTCAGGGTGGCGTTGGTGTCGGTTCCAGAGGGCACAAGCCCTGCTCGCTGCTTGGTCCAGTCCGGCGTCGCGTCGAGCTCGGCGGAGGCGTAGACGGTCGAATCGCGATGGAGTCGCACCCGGACCTTACCGTTCAACCCAGTCTGCTTCACCAAGCAGGCGAAGTCGCACCCCAGGCCGGCCTGCACGGCAATGCCATCCTGGGCGATCGAGACGGTGCAAGGCGTGCCTCCGACTGTCTCGATCTTGTAGGACCGCTCGCCGCTGACCTTGGTCGATTCGTCTCGCACGAAACGAGCGCGATTCGTTGCTCCGCTGGGGTACCACGGCCGTTCGCGGAAATCGGTCTCTTTGAGGTAGGCGACCTTGTAAGGACTGAGGCCCTCGAAGCTGCCGTCAAAGAGCTTCTCGGCCCACATGGCCGGCACCATCGTGCACAGGTACTCGATGAACTGGCCGTACTGGTAGGGATTGATGTGGCCCGGACGCAGAAATTCGCGCGTGATCACAACCGGCGAATCGCTGGGGTCGATTCGTTCGATCGCCATCTCGTCGAACCCGCCGTTCTTGAGCTCCGCATTCTGTTCGCCGGAGCCGCCGTATGTGCAGAGCCCGAGCAATGTCAGGGCGAAAAGCGCGCTGGGAATCATGAGAGTCACCCGATAGTTTGCTTTTCTTACGCTCGCGCGATACCTATGCGCGCTTCGGCCTGATGTAGATCCACGCACGGTAAACCCTTCGTTCCTTGACGATATACTCCACGCCGACTGCAACATTCGCCCCTTTTTCGAGAGGGAGCTTCGGTTCGAGGCCCACGGCCGAGCCATCTGGGCGTATTTCGAGAGCAAAGCCCTTCGGGTCGCTCTGAAGGTGCTGCTCGAGCCGTGGACGAATCAACATCAGCTCGTCATGAAATCGTGGGTTCTTGTTCCAGATGCGATTCAAGTCTTCCAGTGCACTCGCCGTCCAGAGCACGCTCGGCTTCGACATCGCGCACTTCTCCGGTACTGAACGCATTCGCGGGCAGACGATGCCCCGGTTCGGTGACCCGTCGAAGACGCTCGGCTTCGCTCATTCGAGGCGGTGCGCCCCACCCGGCGATCGCGGACAGCGCAGGCATTTCAAGGTGACGAATCTCGCCGGTCGCCTCATTCATCGCACAGATCGTACGGCCGAGCAAGACCTGCTGCGCGGCCCACTTGAAAATCGTGAAGGCGTTGAGCAGGAAATCCTTTTTCGTCCGGAAACCCGCCATCGAGCTCCACCGCTCAATCGAGTCGAGCTCTTCGGCAGTCAGATCAATTTGAAATCGTGAAAGGCTGCTCACAGCGAACTCCCGTCGGCGAGGATTCCAGTTTCCCAAGAAACCCCTAGCGCTGGCAGGCGCGTAACAACTAATTGCTCCGCGCCACACCACTCGAACTTGCATCGCGTCCGCGTGATCCGCTAGACGCATTGTTCGTCCGATTTTACTCGAAAAACGAGTAGATCGCAAGGAGAAATAACCGAAGCATACGCTCGGCAAACCGAAGACGACAACAGGCGATCTTTACTTTGGATGGTGATTCCAGTCGAGTCATGCCTGAGAGTGCGATCGGCAGCAGCCCTCTGAAATGGGCGCCTCTTTTCATTGGTCGCTCAGCGCAACAGAATAAACAATGAGCGCAAGGGCCAGTGAAATCCCCGAGTGTCAACCAAAAAATGTCCGATCTCATCGTTCCCGCCACCGTGATCGGAAGCTGGTCGTTCCCCGGCTGGTTCGAGAAATTCGCCGCCGACGTCAGAGAACACCCCGAGCTGTTCGGGCCGGCCGATCGCGACGAGGCCCTGCGCGACGCCGTGCGCCTGGCGATCGACGACCAGCTCCGCGCGGGCCTCGACCGGATCACCGACGGCGAGATGCAGCGAGTCGACTTCAATCTGGGGTTTTACGAATACCTCCGCGGCATCGAGCCGGTTCCTCGCGCTCGCCGCTGGGGGGCGCCTGCCCACGATCAACGAGACAAATACAAGGCCGTCGGCACTCTCAGGGCGCCCGAGGGCTTGGGCACGGTCGCCGAGTACCGCCGCCTCCGCGAATACACAACCGCCCCGGTCAAGATGCCCGTCCCCGGCCCGTTCACACTCTCGGGCTGCATCGATTGTGGTACAGTCTATGATGACCGAGCTGCCGTCGCTCGGGCGCTGGCGCCGATCGTCAATGCCGAGCTGAAAGCACTCGTCGCCGCCGGGGTCGACTTCATCCAGCTCGACGAGCCCAGCTTCGCCTGCCATCCCGGCGAGCCCGAGCTCTTCCTGGAAACACTGGCCCGGACAGTCGATGGAATAAATGCATACATCAGCATGCATCTCTGCTTTGGCAACTTTCGAGCCCGAGCCGTCGGCCATCGTTCTTACGCGCCGCTGTTGCCCTATCTGGCTCAAGCGCCAGTCAATCAGCTCGCGCTCGAATTTGCCAGCCGTGAAATGGCCGAAGTCGAGCTGCTCGAGACACTGCCTGAAACGATGGATGTCGCCGTGGGCATCGTCGACGTCAAGAACACCTGGATCGAGCCCCCGGAGCTCGTCGCCGAGCGAATCTGGCAGGTGTTCCGCCACGTCCACGCCCGGCGAGTCTCGGTCACGCCCGATTGTGGCTTCTCGCAAACCGCGCGGTCGGTGGCGATTGGCAAGGCAAAAGCCCTGGTCGAGGGGGTCAGGCTGGTCCGGAAAAAGTTCAATGAATGATCGAGCAAGGCCAGGGGGAGGGCTCCCTTCAGGGCCTCTCCTGCGGCGAGCGCCGGGAGAATAATGGATGAGCATCACGCTGGGCATCGACGTCGGAACCTCCGCAACCAAGACACTGGCGATCGACGAAACCGGGGCGATCCTGGCTGCGGCATCCGCCGAGTATCCCTGCGACCATCCCCACCCGGGGTGGTCCGAGCAGCACCCGGAGCTCTGGTGGGAGGCGACCGTCCAGACGATCGGCAAGATCCTGGGCTCCGGCCGCGTGCCGGCAAAGAACATCGCCGGAATCGGCTTGAGCGGCCAGATGCACGGCTCGGTGTTTCTCGATTCTGCCGGCGCGGTCATCCGTCCGGCCTTGCTCTGGAACGATCAGCGCACGGCCGCAGAATGTGCGGAGATTGAAGCGAAGGCCGGCGGCCGTGAAGCCTTGATCAAGATGGTGGCGAACCCCGCGCTCACCGGATTCACCGCGCCCAAGCTCTTGTGGGTGCGCAAGCATGAGCCCGAGCACTGGGGGCGAGTGCGGCAGGTGCTGCTGCCCAAGGACTACGTGCGATTTCGGCTCACCGGCACGTACGCGACCGAAGTGAGCGACGCTTCTGGAACGCTGTTGCTCGACGTGGCCAACCGCCGCTGGAGCAGCGAGCTTCTTTCGAGGCTCGGCATTGACGCTGCGCTATTGCCCCCTTGCTATGAGAGCCCCGAGGTCTCCGGCAAAGTGAGCGAGCTGGGTGCGAAGGCCACCGGGCTGCCCGTCGGCGTGCCGGTAGTCGGCGGCGGCGGCGACCAGCCCGCCGGCGCAATCGGCAACGGCATCGTGCCGCCAGGGTGTGGTCTCCGCGACGATGGGAACGTCCGGAGTTGTCTTCGCCCACACGGATTCGCTCGGGTTTGACCCCCTCGGCCGCCTGCAGCGCGGCTGTCATGCCGTGCCCGGAGCGTGGCACGTGATGGGCGTCGTGCTGGCCGCCGGCGGCAGCCTGCAATGGTTCCGCAACGAGCTCGGCAAGGCCGAAATGACGCTCGCTAAACAAAGAGGCGAAGATCCATACTTCATCTTGACCGACGAGGCCGCTCTGGCCGGTCCAGGAGCCGAAGGGCTCTTCTTCCTGCCGTACTTGACCGGTGAGCGAACTCCGCACTTCGACCCCGACGCCAAAGGCGCCTGGGTCGGCCTGACCGTCCGCCACGGCCGGGCGCACATGATCCGCAGCGTGATGGAAGGGGCGACGTTCGCCATGCGCGACAGCCTCGAGCTGATTCGCGAGATGGGCGTGGCCATCGCCCAGGTGCGCGTCTCCGGCGGCGGCGCCAGGAACGCACTCTGGCGCCAAATACAGGCTGATATCTACGGCTGTGACGTCCATACACTCAATTCCGCCGAGGGCCCCGCGTTCGGCGTGGCGCTCCTGGCCCAGGTCGGAACCGGCGCGTTCAAGACCGTGCCCGAGGCCTGCGACGCGACGATTCGATCCGTCGATTCAACCGTAGTCGACGAGCGAGCCAAGGGCTCTTACGACCGTGCGCATGCCATCTACCAGAAGCTCTACCTCGATCTGCGTGATTCGTTCAAGGCAATCGGTAGACTCGTGGCGGCAGGTTAGGAGTCAGTTCGAAATTCCAAATCCGAAATCCGAAATCCGAAGCTCGAAATCCGAAGCTCGAAATCCGAAATCCGAAATCGGGTCGAGCGTTCGGCGCGAGTCTGGATCGGCCTGGCGGTCGCTGGGTTGCTTTTGCTTCACTACGGCCTTGCCGCGCAGAGCTTGCTCCAGGAAAACCCGACGATCGACGAAGTTGTGCACCTGCCGGCCGGCGTGACATACTGGCAGAAAGCCACGTTTCGTCTGTATCACCACAACCCGCCGCTAGTGAAGCTGGCCGCAGCGCTTCCGGCCCTCTGGTCGGGACTCCAGACCGCGCGGATCTACGAGTCGCCAAGCTGGAATTCCAGGGAACCCGATCAGGCCACGATCGCACACCTGTTCGCACGCGACAACGCAGCCCGGTACTTCGAGCTATTCGCACGCGCACGACTGGTCGTGCCGCTCTTCTCCGTGATTGGCGGGCTGGCTGTGTTCGCCTGGTCCCGGCGGTTGTTCGGTAACCTCGCCGGACTGTTGAGCCTCACGCTCTGGGTCTTCTGCCCGAACATACTCGCTCATTCGCGCCTCATCACCTCCGACGCAGCCTCGGCAGCCCTGGGCGTTGCGGCGACGTTCGTCTTCTGGACCTATCTGAACAAACCAACTGGATCCTCGCCGCTGCCTCCGGTGTATTGCTGGGAGTGGCCCAGTTGACAAAGTTCAGCTTGCTCCTCCTCTACGCAGTTTGGCCGTTTCTCTGGCTGGTGCATGTGTTGCTCGCCTGTCCGCGGGGCGGACTGCTCCGCCAGATCTTCCGGGCATCGGCCCAGGGCCTCGTGATCGTCGCCCTCTCATTCCTCGTGATCGATGCCGGTTACCTCTTTGAAGGAGTCGGCAAGCCGCTCGGAGAGTACGAGTTCGGGTCCCGCACCTTGACGAGGCGTGCCAGACCGGGCAGGGAGCTCCATAGCCGGAAGAACCGCATCTACGACTTGACCCTGCGATTCCGCGAGAATCGATTTCGCGACTCCTGGCTCGAACGACTTCCCTGTCCGTTGCCCGAGCATTACGTCTCCGGCTTCGACGAACAGAAGATCGAAACCGAGGGTATCCCGCAGCATTTCGCGCTCACTCCGCCGTGGGAAGTCGACAAGGTCTTGAGCCAGCCCGAACCCACCCGCGAAGTCATCATGGGATATCCGGTCTATCTGAATGGAGATCTGGGTCGAACTGGATGGTGGTATTATTACGTACTTGCCTTATTATATAAAATACCGGAAGGGACCTGGGCCCTGCTCTTGCTCTCGATCGTTGTGTCACTGGCTACGATTCGCACGCGTGCTGCGCTGGCCGACGAGATCGCACTCTGGACGGTGCCGGCCGTGGTCCTTTTTTCGATGAGCTTCTTGACCGATATCAACCTCGGCCTGCGCTACGTCCTCGGCGTCCTGCCGTACGCATTCATCGCGGCCGGCAAAGTCGTGCCCTGGGTTTTCGGCATGCGCCGTTTCTGGAAGCGAGTGACCGGGACGCTTGTTGCCGGCTCGCTCGCACTCGTGCTCGCCGCGACGGTGTCGATCCACCCCCATTACCTCGCCTATTTCAACTGGGCTTCCGGAGGGCCGGACCGCGTTCCTCCGCGGCTGATCGACAGCAATCTCGACTGGGGCCAGGACTTAGTCGGGCTCCAAAAATGGTGGAAGGAGAAGATCCCGGACCAGCCGATCGGTCTGGCGTACTTCGGCCAGATCAATCCGTCAATCTTCGCGCTCCGCGGAGAGCAGTTCGACTGGTTCCTCGCTCCGATTCCCCCGGGAATGGCGCATGCGATGAATCCCAGCCGAGTGCCTTACTCGCTTGGTCCCGCAAAACGATTGGAGGCAGGATACTACGCCGTCAGCGTCAGTTTGCTCAGCGGGCTTCCCTGGCGCTATTACGACCCAGCGCCGCTAGAGAACCTCCCCGCCGAGGCCATGAATCACATGTGGGACGTGTCCGACAATGGCGCGTATACGTACTTTCGCCGGGAACCGCTGATCGAGGCCATCGGTCACTCGATCAAGATCTTCAAGCTCAGCGAAGAAGACGCCGCGCGACTCAATGCCAAGCTCGGGTTCGATGCAACGAGCGCGCGCGAGTCAGGAAGGGCGTCTAGCCCGCTGGTTTACGGCAGACGTACACCTGTGCGAGATCGTCCTCAGTAACCGGACCGAAGTGGATATCGCTCTGAAATCCTGCCTGTGTGAGTAACTCCGCGAGGTCGGTGCCAAGCTCGGTGAAGACGGGATAGCCCCAGTCGCCGCCGGGATGACAGACGCGCGGTAGGCGATCACAAATCGACCCGTCCGGCCCGACAACGGCCCGCGCGAGCGTGTGTTTGGTGGCGGGAAGGACGGGGACGGTGAAGACGTGTCGTCCTCCCGGCGCCAGCACGCGATGAATTTCGCCGAGGGCCGCATGCAGGTCAGGCACGTGCTCGAGGGTCTCCGAGGTCAGAATCAAGTCGAAGGAGCCGTCGTGGTAGCTCAGGCGAGTGAGATCCTCTGATCGTGCCTCGGGATCGGGCGAGGCGGAATCCAATTCGCCGCTGTAGTCCGACCCTGCATAGAACGGCAAAGTCCGGACGAACGCGTGCACACCGTCAATCCTGTTAATCTCGGCCACGCGCAGCTTGCGGATCTCGGGCGCTTCGACCCAGCGTGCCAGTGAGGGGGCAGGAGGTGCCCCACCCGAGTAAAGCGAGAGCAAGACCTGAGCGAGCCGGCGGCCGCGCAGCTTGGCGCCGCAGTGCGCACAATCGCCGGATTCCTTGCGAGCCAGGGCATCTGCCAGTCGAGGCGAGAGGCCCCAGAGCTCTGCAAGTCTGGGCGTGACCACCCTGCGCCGGTAAATGAAAAGGGCAAACCGCCCGCAGACGATGCAGCGCCCGAACCGGCCGGATGCGATTGCGCTCACATAATCGTAGGCGAGCCAGCCACCGTGATGGGCGGCGTTCCAGATCGGGACGGCGAAGGGTTTCAGGCCGGCTTTGAGATGAGCAGGGAGCGACATTGGGCGTGGAACGAGTTCGCTGGTTTGCACAAAATGACACAGACACGATGACACAGACTATAATGCACTTGCAAGTAGCGGTTTGGGGAGTGGATGCCTCCTTGTTGCTGGGTGTCTGAAGCGGAGAGCGAAGTATGGCCGAGCTCGATACGAGAACCCTTGCTCCAGCCGGTGAAGACCACCAACAGATGCACGAACTTTATCGGCAAGGGGGGCTAGCACGCCAGATGGCACCTCACATTGTCTACTCGGAAGCCACTTGCCCTCATCCCGGCTGTTCGCAGCCCATGCAAGCTCTTGATTTCCGGCTCGAGGATCACGGTCGGGAGATCCACGATCCGCTGGTTCGCGCCTGGTGGAACGATACAGGATTCGCCGGCGGATGCCCGCGATGCGGCGGCTGGATTCACTTCACGATCCGAACGAAAACTGCAATCTCCGAAGAAGAAGCGGCCGGGTATCCCCGCTTACCGCACGACTGGCACGTCAAGGCGACGATTCTTTGAGATAATCGCAATTCACAGGCTCATCATTATTCTTCTGGTCCGAACTCGGCTTCGATCTCTGCAATAGTCGGCAAGCTCCCCTTCAGCGACGCCGGCAAGGACTGGACGAGTTTCGTTTGCCACCGGGCCACACCGATCGGCTTGGCGATGTCTCTCAGGGCGTATTCGGCAACAAGGCGATCGCGGGTCTTGCAGAGGATAAGCCCAATGGTCGGAGCGTCGCTCTTGTGCCGCAATTGTTCGTCAATCGTCGTCAGGTAAAAGTTCATCTTGCCGGCATCTTCGGGTGTGAATGCTCTCATTTTCAAATCGATCACAACGAAGCAACGTAGCTTCAGATGATAGAATAAGAGGTCAATGCAGAAGTCACTGTCACCAACCGTGAGTGGCATTTGACGACCAACAAAGGCGAATCCCGCTCCGAGCTCCAGGAGAAACTTCTGGATATGCCCGATCAATCCCGTTTCCAGATCTCGCTCGACGGCCTCTTCTCGCAGCGTGAGGAAGTCAAAGAAGTAGGGATCTTTGAATGACTGCTGAGCCAGGTCAGATTGCAGTGGTGGTAGCCGGGCCTCGAAGTTCGTCACCGCCTTTCCGTGTCTGCCGTACAGGCCGGTCTCAATCTGCACGGCCAGGATCGCTCGACTCCAACCATGTTCGACCGTCTTCGCGGCGTACCAAAGCCGCTGGGCTCGGTCCTTCACTTTCTGAATCAGGATCACATTATGACCCCAAGGAAGGGTGGCAACCTCGGCGGGAGGTTTTTCATCGTCTAATTGTCGCACAGCTTGTGCGACTTTTGGCAACGCCTTGGTTTGTCGCACAGACTGTGCGACTTTTCGAGGGGCTTCCAATTGTCGCACAGCCTGTGCGACTTTTGGCAACGCCTTGGTTTGTCGCACAGCTTGTGCGACTTTTGGCAACGCCTTGGTTTGTCGCATAGCCTGTGCGACTTTTCGAGGGGATTCCAATTGTCGCACAGCCTGTGCGACTTTTTCCGCCGAACGATACGCCAGGTAAAATGCCCGCATCCGGAAGACATTACTCCGGGAGAAACCAATGACACCCGGGAAGGCTTTCCGCAAGTCATCCGCCAGGCGTTCCAGAACGTTTTGCCCCCACCCCGCTTGTTCTTGCCGCTCGCAGATCAAGCCGCCCGATGTCCCAGTACAGTTGAATGACCTCTCGGTTAGCCGAGAGGACTGCCTTCGTCTGGGCTCGCTGAATGCGTTTCTTGAGCGAATCGAGGAACGCAGCGTAGCCGGCAGGCCGGACGGTCGTCGCTCGTTTGATCGTCGTCTTCGTCTTCTTCTTCTTACGCGCCATCGACGGTGCTCCACGAGGATCGTCGTAGTGTAGGCGAAAAATACTCTCTCGACGACGGTGTCGTTTTCCTCGCCCACAACCCACCCCGCCGGCGAGTGGCCTCTTCCTCCCTCGAAGAAAACCACGCCGCATCAAGAGTCCCCCTCACCTTGACCCCACGCCTTTCTTCGATTACGATGGGTGCATGTGTTCGGCGAAGTTCTACGCGCAATTGCTTGTTGCATCAGGACTTCAGGACGCAAATCAATGGCCTACGCGACCACAGTCGAGCGCCACAAGACCCGCGAAGTCGGCCTTGGCGGCCAGATTGTCGGAGGTGACAATCCCATCTCGGTGCAGTCGATGACGACGACCAACACCTTCGACGTCGCCGCAACGCTCGCCCAGATCCACGCTCTGGAAGAGGCCGGCTGCGAGGTCGTGCGCGTGACCGTGCCCAAGAAGGAAGACGTTGAAGCTGTCAAGTTGATTCGTGATAAGATCAGCATCCCCTTGATTGCAGATATTCATTATGACTACCGGATGGCGCTTCAGTGCCTGGACGCGGTCACGCCCTCCGGTAAACCCGCCATCGACAAGATCCGGATCAACCCGGGCAATATCGGCGGGGAAGAGCGATTCAAGGAAGTGGTCCGCAAGGCACGCGACAAAGGCATTCCGATGCGCATCGGCGTGAATTCGGGCAGCCTCGAGAAAGACCTGATCGAGAAATTTGGCTACCCTTGTCCCGAAGCGATGGTCGAGAGCTCGCTACGGTACATCGAGATGGCAGAGCGGCTGGGCTACAAGCTCATGATCATCAGCCTGAAGGCCAGCCACGTGCCCACAGCCGTCGCGTGTTACACGCAGTTTGCAGCCCAGAGCGACTATCCCACGCACGTGGGGATCACCGAGGCCGGCTCGCGCGAATATGGTACGCTCAAGAGCGCCGCGGGCATCGGAGCGGTGCTCCTGCGCGGCATCGGCGATACGATCCGCGTTTCCCTGCTGGGCGACCCGGTGCCCGAGATTGCAGCCGGCTTTGATATCCTGCGGGCCTGCGACCGAAGAGTGACCAGGCCCGAGGTCGTCGCCTGCCCCACCTGCGGGCGGCTTGACATCGACCTCGAGCGCATCGTCGCCGAAGTTGAACACAAGATGAAGGACATGAAGAACCCGCTCCGCGTCAGCATCCTGGGCTGCCTGGTCAACGGATTCGGTGAGGCCAAGGAGGCCGACCTGGGCATCGCCGCCGGCGCGGGCAAGGGCATCATCTTCAAGCGCGGGGTGCCGATCCGCCACGTCATGGAAGCCGACATGGTGCAGGCACTGCTCGAGGAAGTCGAGCGGTTCGAGGAAGAAACGCGTCCGCTCGATTCTTACCTCGAGAAGGAAAAACAGAAGCAACAGAAGCTGGCGCTTCCGGTGCTGAACTGACGGACGCGCCTGTTCACCCCTGCTTGAGCCCGATCGAGACACACTTGGTTTCCAGGTAGGCGTCGAGACCCTCGATCCCCAGCTCGCGGCCCATGCCCGATTCCTTCATGCCCCCGAATGGGCATTGCGGCGTGGCGGGAACCGGGTCGTTGATGCCGATGATGCCGGCTTCCAGGCCCTCCGCCATTCGGGTGGCAACGGTCAGGTCGTTGGTGAATACGTACGCAGCCAGCCCATAGGGCGTGTTGTTGGCGGCGGCAATCACGTCGTCGATCTTCGAAAAGTCGACGAGGGGCATGACCGGTGCAAAAGGCTCTTCGGTCATGACGTGCATGCCGTTTGTCACTTCACGCAGCACGGTCGGCTCGAACCAGAAGCCTTTTGAAAATCGCGTCGAGCGGGCGCCGCCGGTCAAGACCTTGGCTCCCTTGCCGCGGGCGTCGTCGACGAGTGCGGCGGTTTTTTCGAGCGCCTTCGCCTCGAACATGGGGCCTACCTGCACGCCCGGCTCCAGTCCATTGCCGATGTTGAGCTTCCGGGTCAACTCGACGGCGGCCTCGGTGAAGCTCTTGGCGATCTTTTCATGCAAGTAGAACCTCGACGGCGAGATGCACACCTGGCCGTTATTGCGGAACTTGCCCAGCACGGCCGCCTGCGCGACCTGCTCGATGTCGGCGTCGGGAAAAACGATGAGCGGCGCGTGCCCGCCCAGCTCGAGGCTCAGCCGTTTCACCTGCGCGGCCGATCGCTTGATCAGCTCTTTGCCGACCTCGGTCGACCCGGTGAAACTGATCTTGCGCACGGCCGGGCTCTCGAAGAAGACGTCCGCGAGCGTGCGCGAGGGCCCGAGCACCAGATTTGCGACGCCCGGCGGCGCACCCGCGTCGGCCATACACGCGAACATCTGGATCAAGGTGAGCGGAGTCTGGTCGGCCGGCCGGCTCACGACCGTGCAGCCTGCCGCCATGGCGGCCGCGATCTTGCGGCTGGGAAGCGCCGCCGGAAAATTCCAGGGAGTGATCGTGCAGACAACCCCGACCGGGTGCTTGATCGCATAATAGCGCTTGGCGATGTTGGCGGGGGGAATGATCCGGCCGTACGTGCGCTTACCCTCCTCGGCAAACCACTCGAACGTATCGGCCGCGTGCAGGACCTCGGTCTTGGCCTCGGCCAGCGGCTTGCCTTGCTCGAGCGTGAGTGTCCGGCCGATTGTCTCGACGCGGTCGCGCATCAGATCGGCGGTCTTTTTCAGGATCTTGCCGCGGTCGTAAGCCGACAACGCGCGCCAGCCAGGAAACGCCCGGCTCGCCGCATCGACCGCGCGCCGGGCCTCGTCCCCGGTTCCATACGCCACCTCGGCCACCACCGACTCATCGGCCGGATTGATCACAGCCAGCGTCTTGCCCGCCTGGGCGTCGCACCATGCGCCGTCAATGTACATCTGCGTCGGGATGTTCTGCGCTACCGCGGTCGACATGGCCATCTCTCTCCCCTCGTTGCTCAAACTTGGTGTGACGAATGACGCAGGCCGATCTCCTCTCGCAAGGACAGCCTCGACTCGATGCATCTTAATGAGGTGATCAAGCGCCAGGATAGCGGGCACACCACCGACATTCAATGAGCACCCCGGGCTGGAGCAACCCCGCTCTTTTTCCTGCCTAAATGCCCTATATTGCACATTTTCGGCCAATCATTCGGTAAACGCCGATCAATCGGCTCAATTCACCTGATCGTTCCATCCGATACTTAATTTACACGGCAAATCACTCGGACGCGAGCGTTTCAGCAAGCATGGATGCCCGCAGTCTTTAGCCTGTGAGTGAAGCATGATCGGATTCACACGACCAGTTCAGAGGAAACCTGAAGCTCGGTCGGTCGGCAGTCGAAGGTCAGGCTTCCAGCCTGACGTCCTTTCTCCGAACGGGCACGGGACCGCCCGGCTACTTGCGATCGTGCTTCTTGCCGCGGGGTGCGAGGTCTGGCCATCGCGCCCGGCAGTGGCGTCGCCGATCAAACATTCGCATCCGGTCACGGAGATTCAGCGTCTCGACGCGGAAATCGGGCATTCCTGGGCTGCTTATTTGATGGCGGGGCCGAGCGTATGGTCGAAGGTGATCCATCCGGCCGTCACTCCTGACCTTCGCGCGTCGATCTGGAAGGCCCTCGGGTCGCGCCGATGCGGCGACGAACCCGATGGTGGATTTCCTGCTGTGGAAACAGAGCCTCGACCCGGCTCGTTTCGCCCGATTCCACCCTCATGTTGCTCCGATCCTCAACCGGATTTCCACGGCAAGCCTGGGAAGCCAGACAATCGCGCCGACGACGTCGACGGGCACCGGTACGACCCCGATCACACAGCCCCAAACGCTGACCCCGTCCGTTCCCGAGCCGGGACCCTGGCTGCTGGCGCTGGGGATGACCGGCTGGGGGCTCTGGTGGCGCCGCCGCCCGCGGTGAGTGTCGAAAAATCGTCCGGGATGGTAGATTCAACCGGCTTGCTTACTTGTGAACCGCCCGACACAGGCCCTTGTCCGGTTATTGGCGGCTACATTCGAGATTCTGGGCCAGGCCGAGCAACACGACACGGAATGGATAATGTCCGACAAACCGCGCTATTTCATCACCACGGCGATTGACTACCCCAACAGCCGGCCGCACATCGGCACGGCGTTCGAGAAAATCGGGGCCGACGTTCAGGCCCGCTTCCGCCGCATGGAAGGCTTCGACGTTCACTTCTTGATGGGGAACGACGAGAACACGATCAAGGTGCCCCAGCACGCCCGTGACCTGGGCGTCAGCCCCCAGGAATACGTGGATGATATGGCCCGCCAGTTCCAGGACGTCTGGCGCGCGCTCGACATCTCGTTTGACGAATTCATCCAGACAAGCGAGCCGCGCCATCATGCCGGCTGTCAAAAGTTCATCCAGGCCGTATTCGATGCCGGCGACATCTACAAAGGCGTGTATCAGGGCCACTATTGCAACGGCTGCGAGACTTTCAAGACCGAGAAGGAAGTGGAAGAAGGAAACGGCCGGTGCCCCAATCACCCGACCACGGCGCTGGTGTGGCTCGAGGAGAACAACTACTTCTTTCGTCTATCGGCCTATCGCGAAAAGCTGCTGGCGCACTATTCGACCCATCCCGAGTTCATCCAGCCCGAAAGCCGCCGCAACGAGGTGGTGAACCTCGTCGAAACCGAGCTCAGGGATATCGCCATCACCCGCAAAGGGTTCTCCTGGGGCATCAAGGCGCCTTTCGACCCCGAGCAGACGATCTACGTCTGGTTCGACGCCTTGCTCAACTACATCACGGGAATCGGATACGCCACGGACGAAGAGCGATTCAAGAAGATCTGGCCCGCCAGCGTGCACGTCATCGGCAAAGATATCACGCGGTTCCACTGCGCCCTGTGGCCGGCCATGCTGATGTCAGCCGGGGTGCCGCTGCCTGAGCGAGTATTCGGGCATGGCTTCGTCTATCGCAAGAATGAAGAAACGGGCGAGGTGCAGAAGCTCTCCAAGACGCTGGGCAACGTGGTCGAGCCGATGGAGCTGATCGACAAGTTCTCGGTCGAGGGCTTCCGCTACTATTTCATGAGCCAGTGCCCCTTCGGCGGCGACGGGGAGTTTTCGTTCGAGCGCTTCGCCGAGACGTACAACAGCGGCCTGGCCAATAACCTGGGAAATCTTTACAGCCGCATCCTGACGATGTGCATCAAGTACTTCGACGGCCGGTTCGAGGGCGCCACGGCCATTGACGCCACCCAGTGGCGGCGCGGTGTCGACCTGCCCGATCTGGTCTCGTCGCTCCGCGAGTCGATCGGCTCGTTCGATTACAGCGCTTCGTTGCAGCGGATCTGGCGCGACGTGATCGACGTGGCCAACCGCTACATCCAGGAGACCGAGCCGTTCAAGCTGGCGAAGACCGATCTGGAAGCTTGCCGCGCCGTGTTGATGAACCTCGCCGAGTGGCTGCGGGTGGCCGCGATCTTGATCAAGCCATTTCTGCCGCGCACGGCCGAGACGTTTTACCGGGCGTTCAATTTCGAGGAGGCTCGAGCCTGGGATCAGGTGAGCTATACGGATGCGGCGACGCCGCAACTGCCGGGCACATTGCAGGTGACGGCGCCGATCACAGGCGGCAAGCCGGCGCCGCTTTTTCCGAAGATTGAGGCGCGGTGAGCTCTCCCTATGTAGTAGGCACACTCCGTGTGCCGTAACCGGATGGCATCTGAAAACAGGACGCACTTTCGCGGAGCGAAAGACGACTTCAGGTTGGGCCAATCTTGCCCGCGAGCTCCAGCGTGCCCCACACGAACAGTCCGACTACGAATCCAGAAACCGCACCAAAAAGTTCCGCCGTCTGCGGGAAGATTCCGCTCCGGATGAACCCTGCATCGAGCAAATCAAACCAGCGCTGAGGTGGCGTTCCGAGCGAGCGTGGCAGTTTCCACGCTAACACCTTGACCCCGGTAGTTCAACGACGCCTGTTGATCGTCAGAAGCACGCAATTGTCAAACGCGAGCGCTGCCGCGCCTCGACTTCGGGCCTCATCGGCAGCACCACCGTCATCTCGGTGCCGACTTTCACTCCGCTCGCCGCTGCGATCGTGCCACCGTGCGCGGTTGCAATCCAGTTGCAGATGCTGAGGCCAAGCCCACTCCCGACCGAGGCTCGGGCGGGGTCGACTTGATAGAACCGCTCGAAGACGTGCGGTAGGTGCTCCGGAGGAATCCCGATGCCGGTATCAATGACGCGGAGCACCGCGGCCGCGTCAGCCACTTCCAGCCGCACAGTCACGGAGCCGCCCGAATCGGTGAAGCGGATCGCGTTGTCAAGAAGGTTTGTGACCAGTTGCCGGAGTCGTGACGGGTCTCCCACGATCACCACGAGCTGCGAAGTCTCGGCGACGAGACGAAGCCCCCGGTCGTCCGCGACCGGCTCGAACATTTCGACCACGTCGCGAACGAGCGCGGCCAGGTCGAGTGAGTTCTCGCTTCATCCCAATTTCGCCGGCATCGGATCGCGCGAGCAGCAGCAGGCCGTTCACCAGAGCGGTCAACCGCTCGCACTGACCGCTGAGCGTGCACAGCGTTTCCTGATACTCTTCCGCCGTGCACGGCTTCTGCAAGGCCAGCTCGATCGCCGCCTGCATTGCGCCGAGCGGGCTGCGCAGCTCGTGTGGAGGCATCGGCGGTGAAGCGGCTGGCTTGTGTGAGAAAAGTCGCCAAGCGGTCGAGCAAGCCGTATGGTCGTTGCGGCGAGCATCGTCCAGCCGTCGCCACTCCAGATTGCGGCAAACGCTCAGAAAGATTCTCGGCATCCACCGCCGCGCTGAGCGAATGCTCTGGGCAACGAGATGCAGCGATTGACGCGAGAGGAATACGCCGCCCGCGGCGGCAAGGATGAGCACGGCAAGGGCCCCTCCGGCGATCTGCCGGTCGAATGCGGCGATGGTCTTTTCGGTCTCGGCCAGTGACATCCCCAGCTCGAGCGACAGCCCTGCGCCTGCGGAGAAAGCCGTGAGCACGCGGAATCTGCTGGGAACGCCCGCGAGCTCAACCGTCTGCGGCGAACGCGGCGGCACCGGCCCGGCCGCCAGCAGCTCCGCGGCAGTTGTCTTCGCGGCGTGCGAGACTCGCGCCGGCTCGCGGACCACGACGATCAGGGCCTTCCGGCTCGTAGGCCATGACCTCGCGGCCGATTTCGGCAGCCAGCTCTTCCTGGCCGCCGGGCCGCTCGTGCCTGACGACCGCGAGCAGCTCGGACGCCTTGCGCTCGAGGAACGCGTCATTGCGCGAGTCCAGAACGCGACCCAGTCCGAAGAGCACCCAGAGAAAGCCCGCCGCCATCGTCGCGACGAGCACGAGCGCCACCAGAGCATGAGCGCATTCGCAGCCCGAGAGGCCTACGCGGCGCGGAGAACATAGCCCACCCACGCAGCGTGTGAATCAGGGAGCGATCAAACCGCGGTAGACTTTGTTCCTCAGCCGATTGATGTGAACATCGACAACGTTCGTCAAACCGTCAAACTCAAAATTCCACACGTGTTCCTGGATCATCGTCCTGCTCACGACCTGGCCGGCATGCCGCATCAGGTAATGAAGCAGCACGAGCTGCTTGGCGGAAAGCTCGATGCGCTTGACCGGAGCGTTCGACCGCGTGCGTCGCGGGATCAAGGGACAAGATCACCGACGCGCAAGATCGCCGGCAGCAGCCGGGCCCACGCCGCAAGAAGACCCGGATCGCGCAAGCAGCTCGGCAAATGAAAACGGCTTGATCGAAGTAGTCGTCCGCGACGGAATCGAGCCCGGCAATCCGGTCATCCACAGCGCTTTCGCGGTCAGGAAGATGGCGGGCGTGCCACCGTCGGCCACTGCGCAATGGCGCAGGATGTCCAGTCCATCGCGGCCGGGAAGCATGCGATCGAGGATGAGCAAGTCGTAGACGCCGGTCGCCGCGTGACGCAGTCCTTCATTGCCGTCGGTCGCAAGGTCGACGGCGAATCCATGTTCCATCAAGCCTCGCTTCAGATACGGGCCCATGTCCGGGTTGTCTTCCACCACCAGCACGCGCATCGCCACAAAGCTCCGGGTCAAGATCGCATAAGCTTCCGCTCGTGCACATTTTAATCGGAGTGACCGTCCGAACGCGAAGATTACAGTCCTGTCATCTTGAAGCCACGCTCCGGTCATGTTGGGAGCGTATCCTGATTCGCCACTTCGATCGAGAGTCCTGTGCATGAAAGACTGCGGATGTACAATCGACCTTGCGACACCAAACCACTGGCGGGTTTTACTCTGATCGAGCTCCTGGTGGTCGTCACGATCATCAGCGTCTTGATTGGCTTGCTTCTGCCTGCCGTGCAAGGGGCCCGCGAGGCTGCCGGCGGGCCCAGCTGCGTGAACAACCTCAAGCAGCTCGGGCTCGCTCTTACATAATTACGAGGGTGCGACCCGCGTCTTACCCCCGGGTTATATCTCGAATTTCGACGCAAACGGGAATGACACCGGCCCGGGCTGGGGCTGGGCGACCATGATCTGCCCCAGATCGAGTAGGCGTCGCTTTTTAACGCCATCAATTTTAACGCGCCGATTGAAGATGCTTCCAACGCAAGCTGCCTCGGTCAGACGCGCATCACGATCTGCCTGTGTCCGTCTGACGATGCTCCACTCTCGTGGCTGGCAGTGACGCGCGATGCCAGCGGCAATCCGATTCAGAGTATCTGCCAGGTGCCCTCGGCGAACTACGTCGGCGTGTTTGGCACGAGCGACCCGGGAATCGACGGCGACGGCATCTTCTTCCGCGACAGCAATATCGGCATCCCCAACATCACCGACGGCACCGCTCAGACAATCGCCATCGGCGAGCGAGGCCACGCCTTGGGCGAAGCGACGTGGGTCGGCTCGGTCACCGGCGCATTGCTTTATCCTGTGGATAACGATGGAATCGGCTATCCTCGCGTGGAGAGCGGGCCGGGGATGATTCTCGGACACGCCGGGGGCAATCTCGGGCCCGGCGATCCCAACGCCGAGGTCAATCAGTTCTATAGCCGGCATCCCGGCGGCGTGAACTTCCTGTTCGCCGACGGACATGTCTCATTTCTGAAGACGTCCATGCCCAACCAGGTTTTCCGCGCCCTCGCAACGCGGGCGGGCGGCGAGATGATCTCCGGAGATTATTGATCATGCGACAGCTCCATCTCGGTAGATTATTGATCATGCGACAACTGCAATTCGGTCCTGGTTCATGGCATTCGCCGACGGCTCGCAGTGCGGCCGGAGAGCGACGCGATCCTCCCCCTCGCCGACGTGCCGCCAGTCGTCATGGAGACCGCCAAGAAACAGCTTCCGGATTACACGTTAACACGGTTACGAGATGAAGATCAACGGCAAGGATGCTCGGGGTTCGCGGCAAAGACAGCGCGGCAAGGTGCGCGAGGATGAGGTCGTCGCAGAAGGCGACGTGCTCGAGTCGAGTGAGGAAGAGCCGAGCTAGTCACCATTCCACCACGATGTTAGGATCAGTCGCCGATGGGTGATCTGGTACGGAAATCACCGCACAATCGGCCGATTGTTTCACGGTGGAGCGGAGCTGTCCCGAGGAACGCGATGCAGCTCAGGCAAGGACGCCAGGGAACGAGGTTTCGTCTACGGCGCCAGATCGCCGTCTCGCAGCCGGCGACGACCTCGCTCCCCGCTCCGGATTCTGGCTCGTCGAAGTATCGAGAGCGTTGGTCCCCAAGTGCCGAAGCTGAGGCGGGTCCGCTGTCAACGGCCTTGGTTTCGTGTCTTCGATGGCCTGCGGACAGCGAGGGCCGACTCTGCAGCCACCGCAGCGGCGTAGGGGCACACTGCTCCACGAGACGGGCGGGGTCCATTGAGATTGACACCGTGACGTGGCCTGGTAGGGTACAATCTGCCCGGCACGGAGGGGACCAGGCGCGGGCTCGGGGTTTCCGAACATCTCCAGCGTTCGACTGCTGTGAGGTCCCGATTCGACGTAGTGCTCATTGGCTCAACATCGCCGAAAATCAGTTGAATTCTCTAACCCGTCAATGCGTTTCCGGGCGCCGCTTCGCCGACTTAGCGACGCTGAGCGAGGAAATCGACGCTTGGTCGACTGACTCGAACACAACACAACCCGGCGTCGATTCGCAAATGACGATCAGTGACGCCTGGACAAAACTAAAGGCGGTCTACCCGACAATTAAGCTGCGACGGAGCACTCGTACTGGTCGATGAAGTAAGTGGTCGTCGCCTTGAAACTCCCATCGTCGTTCACCTACCGGTTCACCTCTCGGAGGTGTTGCAACTCCTTCACGATCGCCAAAGTGCCGAGCCGAGCACGCTCCTTCTCGGTGGGACCCCGGGGTGCGAGCTTAAACCATCGTGTTCCATGGAGAGGTTGCGACAAATGGAGTTGACATCGATCCTGGAGATACCGACCGCGTACACGCAGTTCCAGAAGCTCGTCGGCAGCGGCTCTTGCCACAAGATTTACGCCCGAGACTACGTCCGGTCCAGAACGGGTGACCGGGTGCTGGACATCGGGTGCGGGCCCGGCAGCATGCTGGAATATCTACCCGGCGTCGAATATGTGGGTGTCGATCTCAGCCCGAACTATATCAGGGCGGCGCAGAGCCGGTTTGGCAGCCGGCGCGGTTCATTTGTAAACCAGTCGAGGAGTTCTCCGTCGAAGAGCCCGCGTCATTTGACATCGTGATGGCAAATGGGTTGGTTCATCACCTCGACGACACCTCTGCTTTGGGCCTGCTTCGGCCTGGCGCGAGCAGCTCTCAAGCCCAACGGGCGCTTCGTGTCCCTGGATGGCGCCTTTGTCGAAGCCCAGGCGCGGGTGGCCCGTATCCTGCTGAGACGCGACCGCGGGAAGTTCGTGCGGTACGCCGAAGCCTACCACGGCTTGGCTTCCCAGGTCTTCCCCCAGGTGAGTCTCAGCGTACGCCATGACCTTCTTCGGATCCCCTACACCCACGTCTTGCTGGAATGCTCCAATGGATCGGCTCGCCAGTAGTGTGACGCGTCGGTCGAGCCCGCGGTGATCCGCTGATTCCGGAGATTTTTCTCGCCACACACGCTTGTTTAAGGGCTGGTCAGCATTCCATCTCAATGTTAGAATCGTGCCGCGACGGGTGAAGCGGTCTGGAAGTCACGGAAGGAACGGCCTTCACGGTAGAGCGGAGCTCTCCGGAGGAACGCGATGCAGCTCAGGCAAGGAGGCCAGGGAACGAGGTTCCGTCTACGGCGCCTGGCCGCCCCTTGCCGAACCCACTTCGTAGCCGTTCCCGATTCGGTTCCCGGCTCATCGCTTTCGCGTCGCGAGCTGATTCTGGGAACCCTTGTCTTCCTCGGCTTCCTCTCGCTTTTTCTGCTGAAGGCCCCCGGCATGGGGTTTTACTTCAGCGAGCACGTGACCACGGCTTTCAGCTCAGCGTCGGCACGCAGGTGTTGCTCGGCAGAGTTCCCGGCAGCGACGTTGTGATCGGCTATGGGCCGCTCGTCTTGTACACGACTGCGCTCGGATTGTGGCTCACCAATAGTTCCTTGATCGGCGAAACGATCATCTGTTCGATCGGGCATGCATTGTGCCTCTTCTTGATCTATCATCTTGTCTCGCGCTATGCGTCGAAGCGACTGGGGCTGGTCGCGGCCGGGTTTGGCTTTTTCCTTCAAATCCGGTTTTACAAATGGTACGTCTGGCTGATTCCACTGGCCATCCTTTGGGTCTGGCACCGTTACCTGAATGCGGTGCCCGAGCGGCGAAGGCGCTGGATCGTCGCATCCGGACTGGTCCTGGGCGTTTGCTGGCTGTACCGGCCCGATTTCGGGACGACCGAGACGGCGGCATTTGTCATTCTCCTCGGCTTCTTCGAGGCGTGTGAACCCGGTCGGAGCGCAGGCCGGGCGCTCAAATCGCTCGGGATTCTCATCGCATCGTTTTCCCTGCTTCCTCTGGCATGGCTTGGCTACCTGGCCTTGCACGTCGGCTTACGTGCTCCGCTTGAGTACCTCGAGACCACCGTGATGACCGCCCTGGCGGTTTCGCGAGGAATGGCGCAGCCGCCCCCGCCGATCCGGAGCGTATTGCTCGTGTACAACCTGCTCCCGGCAACGTACCTGTTTGTCGTGTGTGCCGTCTTGCTCCGCATCAAGAACGGCGTGCGCGGACGCATTCTCCTGGCTCTTACTCACTTCCGCAATGGCCGGACTTGCGTGCCAGCACCAATCCCGGTTTCGCATGGACCCGGGACACCTTCTTCAGGTGCTTTCGCCGGCAATCGTCTGTTCCGCGCTGCTGGCGTCCTGGATGATTCGTGGGCTCGACGGCGCTGTGCAAAGCGGCCGGCTCAGGCGTTGCGCACGCTGGGCAGGGGTGGGTTACGCTTTGCTCCTGGGGTTGCTCGGTATGAAGCTCGCGCGGTTTGGTCAAGCGGACCTCGACGCGTTCTCATTCTGGCCGAACGAACGGTACCGTCGCCTGGCCAGCCCCCTGAGCGACGCCGACACCAACCCGCAAGCCGCAGCGCTGGCCTTTGTAGCGCGTGAGACCGACAAATCGGATGCGATCCTGGTTTTTCCGCTGGATCCTCAGTTCTACGCCCTGGCGCGGCGCCGGATCAGCGGGCGACTTCACGCCTATTATGCCGGCGTCCTGGACACCCCCCGTTGTCAAAGCGATAACCTCGCGGCGATCAAAGCCGACATGCCCAAGCTGGTGGTCGTGCCGTCCGACTTCAACAATACGCAAGAGGGAACCGGTGATGAATTGGTGCGCAATTGCCGGCGATCACATGCGAACGTCGAACACTTCATTCGCCAGAACTACCCGCGCGTCGCGATGAGCAGCGGGGGAATCATGGTGCTCACCCGCTGAAGCGGTTGAAGCTCGACTAACGGTGCGGCCGTTCCAGGACCGCCAGCAGCGATGTGCCCCAGGGAAAGCGTACGAGATGCCCCAGGGGCGTCTCGGCACGGAAAGCCGCTGCGAGCGCTTCGTTGACGATCGGGTGAGGGATCGCGTGCATCTTCGCCACCAGCTCACGCGTCTGCTGCTCGGTCTGGCAGCTCACGCGCGACGATGTTGCCAGCCGGGAAGCGAGCAGCAGCGGGCTGAGCAAGAACATGAAGTAGCGAGCGTCGAGTAGCCGCAAGCCGCAGGCACTGGAAAGCTCGGCAAAGTCGCGCCGGGCGTAACGTCGCAGATGCCTGCTGACATCGTCGTTCCAGCTCCAGAAGCGGCGCAGGGCGGGCACGGTGACGAACAGCAGGCCGCCCGGAACGAGCGACTCGCGAATTTGCTCGAGGACGGCTTCCTGATGCGGCAGATGCTCGAGCACATCGAGCAGAAACGCCATGTCCCATTCCTGGGACCAGGGCAGCTCCATCAGGTCGACTTGCCGGCGCTCGACCTTTGGCGGAAGACACTCGCCGGCCAGTGCGAGGGCTGCGACGGAGGAATCAGCCAGCGTGGCTCCGGCGACGGCAAACTTTTTCTCCGCCAGCAAGTACCGCAGCCAGCCGCCACAGCCGCCGCCCAGATCGACCACCCGGTAGGCGCGCGCCTCGCTCTTTGAGTTCCGGATCCGGCGGTGGACCGCGTCGAGCAGGAAGCGATGTCGCCCGCGATACCAGAAGTGGTCGTTCTGCATCCGCTGCAGCAAGGGTAGAAACCGGCTGTCGTACTCATGGTCGCGATGAATAACTTCCGCTTCCTGCATCACGATAGCCTCACGGTGAGCTGTGCGAATCGGCACGGTCGAACGCATGACGAGGCTCGAGCGCAGCCGGGCGGATGCCTCGAAACGCGAGCGATTGAGCCGGATCGGCGCGGGTCACTCGCCCGGTCTGTCCAGCCGGTGCGGCGGCATCGTCGTCCGAGGTGCTGATCGGCCCGTCATCGCCCGAGCGACGCTGGCGGATGTTCCTCACCGTGTACTGGGGCTTGCGGTTCACGTTGAGATGCAGCCGGCCGAGATACTCGCCGATCATGCCCAGCGCGAGCAGTTGCGTGCCGCCCACCACCAGGATCGCGATGATCGTCGAGGCAAATCCGGGCACACTGATCCGCGAGCGCAGGAACTCGAAAACGTAGAAGAGCGCCACGAAGAACCCGCTGGCTGAGAGCGCCAGGCCAAACCACGAGACGATGCGCAGCGGCAGCAAGGTGAAGTTCGTGAACAGATTGAGGGCCAGGAGCACGAGCTTGGCCGCGTTGTACCCGGAACGTCCTGCCGCTCGCGGGTGATGCTCCACCTCGACCTGGCCGATTCGCTGGGTATTCCACGCGAGCAGCCCGTCGACGAAGGTGAAGTTCCCGTCGTACGAAAGGATGTTCAACAGAAGCCTGCGGTGAATCGCACGGAACGGCGTGATCATGACATTGTTCTGGAACGCGAGCTTGTAAAACACGCCCACGAGCGCCGAGCCGGCGTTTCTCCAGAGACTATGCCGTTTCGACGAGCAAACCCCGTAGACCAGATCAAATCGGCCGGTGCAAATCTGGTCCAGGAGCTTGGGGATTTCCTCCGGGGGGTTTTGCAGGTCGTCGTCGAGCGTGACGATGAATTCGCCCCGGGCGTGGCGAAAACCGCACATGAGGGCGTTGTGCTGACCAAAGTTGCGCATGAGCTCGATCAGGACGATGCGATCCGGGTCGGCTGCCTGGAGCTCCTCGAGAACTCGGAACGATCCGTCTCCGCCGCCGTCCTCGACGAACACGAGCTCAAATGAGAGGCCGGTCGCTTCGAGCGTGCGCGAAGACGTGCCACGAGCACGCGGAGCCACGCTTGGGATCGATAGACCGGTACGACCACAGAGACCTGCACTCCAGACATCGACGACTCCGTGACGACAGGCACCCGAAGCCTAGGCCGCGAGGGTGCCGGCCGCCTTCGCATTCTTGTGAAGGTAATGGCGGATCTGATCGACGACTCGCGTCTGCTCTGCGTTCGTGATCTCGTGAAAGAGCGGCAGTCGCAACAGGCGGCGGCTCAATTCTTCGGTCACGGGCAGGTCGCCTTCGTGGTACCCGAATTGCAGTCCCACCGGCGAGGAATGCAGGGGCACATAATGGAAAACGGCCAGGATCTCCTGGCCCATGAGATGCTCGATCAAGCCGTCGCGGGCCGCCTGGCTGCCGAGGATGACATAAAAGAGATGGTGGTTGCTCTGGCAGTCAGCCGGCACATGCGGCAGACGCAACAGCCCCTGTGCTTCGAGCGGCGCAAGCTGCTCTTGATAGAACTCGAAACGCAGCCGCCGCACTTCGGTGATCTGTTCCATCATCTCGAGTTGTGCATACAGAAAGGCCGAACAGATCTCACTGGGGACGTAGCTCGAGCCGATGTCGACCCAGGTGTACTTGTCGACCTGGCCGCGAAAGAACTGCTTGCGATTGGTCCCTTTATCGCGGAGGATCTCCGCTCGCTCGAGCAGACCCGGATCGTTGACGCACAGCGCGCCTCCCTCGCCGCAGATGAAGTTCTTCGTCTCATGGAAGCTGAACGCGCCCAGGTCGCCGATCGATCCCAGTGCGCGGCCGTTCTGAAATGCGTTGACGCCTTGAGCCGCATCCTCGATGACCTTGAGACCGCGGTCGTCGCGCGATCTCCATGATGCGATCCATGCGGCATCCTACGCCCGCGTAGTGCACGGGCAGAATGGCCTTGGTACGCCGGGTGATCGCCGCTTCGATCTTCGTTTCGTCGATATTGAGCGTGTCCGCGGCAGATGTCGACAAAGACGGGCCGGGCCCCCAGCCTCGCGACGGCGTTGGCGGTCGAGACGAATGTGAACGACGGCAGGATCGCTTCGTCCCCGGGCCCCAGGCCCGCCAGGATTGCGGCGGCCTCAAGCGCGGCAGTGCACGACGGAGTCAGCAGGACATGCGGAATCCGGAATCGGCGCTCGAGCAGGTCGGCGGCACGCCTTGGTGAAATACCCGTCGCCGCCGATGTTCCCCCTGGTCACGGCCTGCGCGATGTATTCCAGCTCCTTGCCGGCGATGAACGGTTTGTTGAACGGGATCGACCGCGAGGCGCCGCGGTCTTCGCCTGGCATGTGGTCGGCGGTCGGATCATGAGCGGACATGACGCTCACCCCGCATTCTTTGGGTTTACCCGGCTTGAGTGGGCCTTCGTTCAGGCAGTTGGCGGCCGTTTGCTGTTTCCCCTTTGTTTCGGGCTCAGCCAAGCGGCAACAGCGTCCATGCCCCCGGCATGCACGACGCCACGGGAGGGCGGGGCGACATCCTAGATCGGTACGCCCAATCGGTCAAGCCGCATAAACTGCAAGCCGATGCACTTCGTCCGAGCTGGTACATGCATGCGACAAGCGCCGCGCGGGTGGATGGCAACCGGGCCGAGCAACGCCACGATCACGCTGCGGCTGCCGGTCAAAACGGGGCATCGAACCCTTGCCAGTCGCTCAAATCGTCATCGAGCGCAAAGAATCGTGAAATTCAGCTTTTCTCGACTGCTTCAATTTCCGATTTTCGATAATAATTACGTGGCGCGTTCAATCTTCGGTTCAACAAGCACCGCTCGACGGGGTAGGTGATCATGGAAGATCGCGAGCGCACGCTGATCGTGCTGCTAACGATGCATCGATGCGGGTCGAGCTTCACGACGCAGGTTCTCGCTCATCTGGGTATGTCGTTGGGGCCGTTTCCATTGGATGGCGCCCGGCCGAGTAATCCCTACGGTCAATTTGAGGCGCTGCCGTTCCAGGATTTGAACCGGCGTGTTCAGAACCTGGCGTTCGGGTTCACGGAAGACCTACCCGAAACGGAAGAGGTGCTCGAGCGGTTCATCGGGACCAAGGGGCGCTGGAATCACGACATCTGTATTCCAGAAGAATACCTGGCCGAGGGCCGCTCGCTCGTGCGCACGCTGATCGACTCGGGAGAAGTCTCGGGCTTCAAGGATCCGCGTACCGTTCTCACGTGGCCATTCTGGCAGCGAGTGCTCGAGAGTTTTCCGGATTTGCGGGTTATCCCGCTGGGGCTCATCCGCTCTCCGCACGAGATCGCCATGAGCCTGGTCACGCGGAGCAGCGGCTGGCTCCCCTACTGGACTTCCCTGGACGTGATCGCCGTTCATTTCGGCCGTCAGCAGCAGATTCTTGAAAGCCGGCAAGACCAGATACCTGCGTTGTGCTTCGGAAGCCCGGATTATCTCAAGACTCTCGAACTGGCCGTCAAGCAGACTGGGCTCTCCTGGGATGCGGCGGCCGTCCTCGAGCGATTTGACAGCTCGGCCGTGCATCAACGGCCCGCCGCCGTGGCCCATGAGGCCCAGGTACTGTTCGAGGCGATCTGCGGAGACATGGTGACCACCCGCGACGGCGACACCAGCCGGGCGCATCTCGAAAAGGACGCCCGGTTCCTCGAGCGTCTGCGCCTCGACCACTGGAAGACGAACAAGCTCGGGGAGGCGGAATCGCGTGAAGAAGCCCAAAGGCTCTCCAACCGAGTCGGCAAGCTCGAAAGCGAGCTGCGCGATGTCAACAACAAGCTGGACGAGACCGAGCGAGCTCGAGGAGTGCTTCAGTCGCGATTGATCGACGCACAGGACCGCGAGCTCCAGGCATGGCGCGAGATGAGCCAGCTTCGCGATCGCCTGGCGCGATTTGAAGGGCATCCGGTCCTGGGAGTCGCACTCCGGGGACGTCGGCGTCTCAAACGGCTGATTCACTCGATCGGCGAGGCAACGATCGTCGAGCGGAACGGCTCTCATTGAACGATTCGCTCGCAACGATCGACACAATTCGATGGGCGGCCTGGCCGTCGCCGTAAGGGCTGATTCCGTGCGCCATCGACCGGTAGGCGGCAGGGTCGCACAGAAGCCGCGAGCATTCCTGGACGATGACCTTCGGGTCGTGGCCGAGGAGCCTGGCGACTCCCAGCTCGATCGCTTCAGGACGCTCGCTTTCGTTCCGCAGTACGAGCACGGGCTTGCCCAGGGCGGGCGCCTCTTCCTGCACGCCGCCGGAATCCGTCAGCACAAACGCGGCCCGTTTCATCGCCGAGACGAACGGACCGTAATCCATGGGCTCGCACAGGTGCACCCGCGGATAGGCCGACATCAAGCGTGGAACCACGTTCTTGACCGCGGGATTGGGGTGCACCGGCCAGAGAACCTCGACCTCCGGATGCCGCTGGTGCAGCATGCCGATTGCCGCGCAGATCCGCTCGAGCGGAGCACCGAATGAGTCGCGGCGGTGCACCGTCACGAGCACCAGCCGTTTGCGAGGGTCGAGCCGCACACCGATCGGCCAGTCGCGCCGGGCGGTCGAGAGGAGTGCGTCGATCACTGTGTTGCCGGTGACGTGAATCCGGGCCGGCTCGATTCCTTCCTTCACCAGGTTTTCGCGCGACCCATCCGTCGGAGCGAAGTGAATCGAGGCGAGGTGCGACGCAACGACGCGGTTCGCCTCCTCGGGAAAAGGCGCAAGGAGATCTCCGCTGCGCAGGCCGGCTTCCACGTGACCGAAGGGGATCTCGAGCCGGGAAGCAGCCATGGCCGTCGCCAGCACGCTGGTGGTGTCGCCCTGGGCGAGCACCAGGTCGGGGCGATACTGCGAAAGCGCTTTCAGAAGCTCTTGCGCCAGGTGAGCCGCCAGCCGTTCCGGCGGCAATGCGAGCTTCATCACGACGAGGTCAAGGTCCGGCTCGATCCCGTTTGCGGCGAGCACGCTTCCCACCAGCTCGTGATGCTGCCCGGTCAGGATGACGCGGGGGCAAGCCCACGAAGCCTCGCGCAAAGCCAGCACGACGGGAGCCATCTTGATCGCCTCGGGGCGAGTGCCGATCGTGCAGACGATGGTCTTCTTCATCGGGGTCATTTCCTTCAAGCCGGCCTCGACCAGCGCCGCCACGCGGAACGGGCCGAGCGGGCCAGCGAGATTGCCCTGGGAGGGGCTGATTTCTTGAGCAGCTTGACCAGCGGCCGCAGTCGCTCGGCCGGCCCGTGCAGCTCGAACCAGCGGTGGTACGAGCGACCGCTAGTATCGAATGGGTCGGGAAAGTGGGTCGCCAGATCGTCGCGGCTGCGGTAGACCTTCCGGTGTGTGTCGGTGATTCGCCGGCCGTCACGGAACGAGTTGTAGACGCAGTCGATCCCGCCCAGACTTTCCTGCCCGAGCTCCTGGCATCGAGCGATGTACCACTCGCGTAGCTCAAAAAGCACCGGGCTGTGCGAACCGTAGCGATCGAGCATGACGCGCTGGGCCCCCGAGTCAAAGCCCGAAAAGTGATAGAACACGAGCGGCCGGTCGTTGATCCGGATCTCATAAGGGGCTGTGCCGGTGGCGCGCCGGTGGGAGAGATTCCAGGTCGCGACGTTGAACTCGGGGTCGCGCACGATGGCGATGTCGTCGAAATAGGCCGGCGCCAAGTCGACCCAGCGCTGATCGGTGAAGAGGCCGCTCTGGACGTCGTCGTAACAAAACTGCTTGAGCCGGTCGGCCCACCAGTCGATGAACCTCCGCCCTTGTCCGAGAGTCCGCACCGCGAGGAACCCGAGGTTGTAAACCCCGTGCCGCAGGCGCAGAGCTCGTTATCCAGGATCGCCTGATGCGAGGTCTCGGGCTCGGCGAGGTGCGGTGTGAGCAGGATGCTCTTGGAATCAAGCTTTCGTTCGAGCGCGTCGAGCCGGGAAAGCACGACGATGTCGGGGTCGAAGTAATAGATGCGCTCGGCACCGAAGCGGTCGACGATGTGCTGGAACGCGGTTCCCTTCACAGCCGTGCACAATTCGACCAGCCGGTGCTTGAAAATCCACGACGGCAGATCGTCGATCGGCAGCTCCTTGATGTTGATGATGCTGTCGAACGCGCCGGTCGTCGTGCTCGGGCAATCCGGCAGATCGTCGCAGAGCACGACGTGAAAAACCGCCTCGGGGTGAACTCGCTTGACGGAATAGGCCAGGGCCGCCGCCTTGGGCAGATAGTTGGCGGTGATGCTAGTGAAAATGTGCATGACCCCTCCGGGAAACGACGTGCGGGCTTGCGCCTTTCAGGCGGTTGGGAAGAGCGAAAGAGCCGTCCATTCGGCGTCGATCTTCCTCCGTAAAACCGTAATAAGATGTGAGCGTATCCGGATAATACACAGGTGTCGGTGCGGGGGGCGGATTGGCATTGCTTCTCAGCGAATGTGCCGCGGCGAGGAGCTCGTCATTGATTTGACCCGGGGCAAGCTCAATCAAGAGCGGCCGGCCCCAGCCCCAGCTTCGCAGACGGTCGGCCTGGGCCCCCAGATCGAAGCAAACGACGAATAACCCCGCGGCCATCGCGATCGAAAGCGTGTACATAAACGATTCCGGGCACTCGGACGGGAGCAAGGCCAGATGCGGGCGATTTGAGGCGAGGAGATCGAAAACGTCGTGCTCGCGATAGCGGCCCGAGATGTACACGTTGCCCAGGCGACGGAGCGCGGCGTCACGGTCACTGGAGCCGATCAGGTGAAACTCCAGTGGCAACCCGCGCAGCCGGGCGTCGCGGGCGCAGGCGAGCAGGCGCTCGGAGCCTTTCACCGCGACCAGCGTGCCGATCACGGCGACGCGAATCGCTTCATCGGCTCGCAGCGGCCGGGCGAGCGGCTCGACGACAGAGAGCGACTCTTCGTGCGGCCGCAGGGTCAATGGAAGATCGGGGAAATACCCGCCGAGGCGCCGGGAGACGTCGGCGCTGGGAACGAAGATGCGCCGGGCTCCCGCGAGTCGAGCGGCGCTCTTCTGGCGCCATGTCGTGATCGATTCGGAAACCGGCCGGCCGGAATCGTCACCAAGCTGAGCGAGGCAACGGTTGCACGCCGCTTCATCGGGCTCACCGCAATAACGGCCGCCGAAACTGATGAGATTGATGCGCGGGCAGATGGTGTGGTAGTCGTGAATCGTCCAGTCGTACGCCACGCCGCGCTCGGCGAGGGCCTCGAACAGGGATTCAGGCAGCCCCAAGGAATGGTGAACGTGCGCGTGCGCGGGGCCGATTGTGCCCAGCATCGCCGCGATCGATTGCCGATCGGTGGTCGATTCGCGGCACCAAAGTGACTCGCGGCGATCGTCGCGCTCTTCCCACAGCACTCGCCCGGCTTGACTGGGGCGCACCACGATGGGCCGGACGCCTTCCATCTTGAGCGACTGCTCGAGATCGCCGATGTGCCGTTCCGTGCCGCCGCCGCAGCGATGGTTGATCAAGAGGAAGACCGGCCGCTGGTCGGCGATCCAGGGCGAGCGGCTCATTCGCCGGATTCGCGAGCGCCTCGGCCAGGCGGGCCGAAAGCTGGGAGAGCTTTCGGCGCACGAGTGCACTCAGTCCCTCTCGTTCGAGGGCGGTGATCAGATGAGGGAGCCGTTGCCAGGGACGATGCAACCGACTCGGAGCGCCTTGAACACGCATCCTTTGCCCCCGCCTTCCATGGTGCGGGACCTGAGCCACCAGAAGCGGCGATCCATCCCGCCGCGCAACTCGCACTGGGAGCGGGAGTTCTAATCTCTAGCGGCGGAAGTGTCAATCGCGAGTTCGGTACAGGAAGGGCAGGGGACTGCACTTGTCGCCTCCTCGTGAACGGGGTTTAATCTGCGCTGCGACGCTGGATGGATCCAGCGACTCGTCCCAACCGGGATTCCGGCGGTCAGGATGTACCGTGATGAGCCTGGCTCAGCAAGTCCGTCCGCTGCTCGCAACGATTGCCCCGCCGTCGAGCGTGCGGAGACGTGTGCTCCGTTTCGGGTATCAGACGATCCGATCGCTACCCAAGCTTCTCACCCGCCGCGGCGCAGCGCCGCAGGCCGGGGCACTTGCTGGGCACCCGGATTTTGCCTCGCCGATGATCCACCCTCTGGGCCGGGCCGCCCGGTCGCCGCGGCCCGTGCTCGTGATCGACCACCGGCTTCCGACTCCCGATCGCGACAGCGGCTCAGTTCGCATGATGGAGCTGATCCGCGCCATCGCGCGCCGGGGCCACCTTGTCACGTTCATTCCCGACAACGAGGCCGTGTATGCGAAGTATCTCGAGGACCTGCATCGCATCGGCGTTGAAGTCGTCTATCCGCCCTTCTTCAGCTCGGCCGAGGAATTCTTGAAGCGACACGGCCGTGAATTGAGCCTGGCCATCATCTCGCGTGCCGAGGTGGCCGAACGGCACATGGCCACCGTGCGACGACACGCGCCACAAGCCAAAATCGTCTTTGACACCGTCGACCTCTGCTTCCTGCGCGAGGAGCGCCGGGCCCAGATGGGAGAGGACGCGACCCTCCTGGCCGCGGCCTCCAGCCGCAAGGAACAGGAGCTTCGGCTCGCGAGAAACGCGGATCTCACTCTGGTCGTGAGCGCAATCGAGAAGGATGTGCTCGAAGCCGAATGCGGACCCGAAGTCGACGTTCGGATCCTGTCCAATATCCATCGGGTCGAGACGGGCGAGCCGCCGGGATATGACGATCGAAGGGATATTCTCTTCATCGGCGGCTTCGATCACAGGCCCAATATCGACGCCGTGCTGTTCTTCGCAAGGGAGATCTTTCCGCAGGTACGGCAGCGCATTGGGCGTGCGGTTTTCAAGGTGATCGGGCCACACCCGACGCCTGAGATCAGCGGGCTTGCCTCGAAGAGCATCCACATCCTGGGGTTCGTTCCCGACGTCAAACCGCTGTTCGACAAGGCCCGCCTCTCGGTCGCACCGCTGCGGTTCGGAGCCGGCGTCAAGGGCAAGATCAATCAGAGCATGGCGCTGGGCGTCCCCACGGTCGTCAGCTCGATCGCGGCCGAGGGGATGTACCTGACGCATGAAGTCGACACGATGATCGCCGACGAACCGGAGAGCTTCGCCCAGGCCGTGGTGCGGCTCTGGTCTTCGCCTGACCTCTGGAGGAAGATCTCAAAGAACGGCTTGCTCAACGTGCAAGAGCATTTCTCGGTTGAGGCCGCCGTCGGGCCGATCGACGAGCTTCTGGCGTGGGCCGGCCTGTCGGCGACTGCCAGCACCCTGGAGGAGCTTGGCCATGAGCGAGCGAGTCCTCGAGCACGGTTTGAGAGCGGACGCGGTAGCGGATCGAGCACAGTCGGAATCGCTTCGTAGCAAGAACGCACGCCGGCCGTCCCAGATCTTCCGCACGCAGGTCACCCGCCCCGCACGCACGGCGAAGCTCGCCGACTTCGTCCTGATCGGGTGCTTCTTGATCGGCATCAACCTGCCGCTCCTGGGCCTGCTGTTCTCGCTCGACCGCGGATTCGTTCTCGAGGAGAACCGGACCCAGGCGTCCTGGCCCAGGTTCAAGGCGAACAGGAAAGACCTGGCCGAGTTCCCAGCCAGGTCCGAAGCGTATTTCAACGACCACTTCGGATTCCGCAAGCGCTTGATCTACTGGCTGAATGTGACGAAAGTCGCGGCGCTTGGCGTATCGCCATCGTCCAAGGTCATCCTCGGAAACAACCGGTGGCTCTTCTACGGCGACGAGGATATCCCGTACTTCCGGGGCGTCCAGCCTCTGACTCCGGCTGAGCTTGATGGCTGGCAAAAGCGCCTTGAGGAGCGGCAAGCGTGGCTCGCGGACCGCGGAATCCCCTATCTCCTCGTGTTCACGCCCGTCAAAAGCACGGTCTATCCCGAGTACATGCCACGCGCCTATAACCGGATCGGAACGCTGTCGCGGCTGGACCAGCTCATGGCGCACTTGAAGGCGCACTCCGGCCTGAAGGTCATCGATTTGCGCACCGCGATCCTGGACGAGAAGTCGCGCAACCAGGTCTTCTACCGCACCGATACGCACTGGAACAACCGGGGCACGTACGTCGGTTACACCGAGATCATCAAAACACTCTCGCGCTGGTTTCCAGAGCTCGAGGTCATTCCGATTTCCGCGTTCGAGGAATTCCACACTTATTTCCAGGCGGGAAGAGACCTTCCGACACTGCTGGGAATGCCGGAGGATTTCTGGGACCGCTACGTCGACATGAAGCTGACCAGGCCGGGTCTCGCCCATGAGATCAAGCCGCCTCCGCCCGCGAGCAAGCTTGCGGCCGGAGGGCCTGACATCGTCTTTGAACACCCGGAAGCGGGCCTGCCGAGGGCCGTCATGTTTCGTGATTCGTATGCGATTGCGCTCATCCCCCTGCTTTCGGAGAACTTCAGCCGCATTCGCTATACGTGGCAGTACACGTTCGATCGGGAGATCGTCGAGCGGGAGAACCCCGACGTTGTCATCCAGGAGATGGTGGAACGGGTGCTGACGGCTCCCACCGTACCGTCTCCTTAGGAACACTCTATGAACCGCATACGATTGGCCCGAATGTTCGGCGCGCGACCTGCCGGGTGGGCATTTCTGGTCTTCTCGCTCGTGACGCTTCTGCCCGTGCTCCGGCGGCTTCTTCATGCCACGCTGCACGGCGATGACTTGATTCGAATTGTCAACCTGATCGAGCACCCGCTGCGCGAGCTCATCTTCTGGCCGTGCAACGAGCATGTCGCGGTTTTTTTTGACCTGGTCTCATGGATCATCTGGCAGGCAATCGGACACGACTTGCGGCTGGCCCCGCTCGCGTACAGCGTTGGTTCGGTGATTCCGTGGGTTCTCGTCTTGATGCTCCTGGGTCGGTGGCTCGTGCGTGAGAGCGGCTCGCTGACGGCGTCAATGGTCGCTGTCGCGATCGTCGCCCAGTCGCCGCTCGTCGTCGAGACCGCATGGTGGTACTCGGCCAGCAGTTTTGCATGGGCGGTCGTCTTTATACTCCTGGCGCTCCTCGCGCCAGCTCAATCGCTGGGCGACCAATCCGATCGTCGCTCCTGGTCGGCCTATGCACGGCGCTGGGCCCGGCGGCAACATCGCTTGGCCACCTTGCGATGCCGCTGGCGATCCTGCGGGGACTTTCAGACCAGAAAGCATCGCGTCGCTCGAAGCTGCTGCTGACCATTGCTGCGCTCGGCGGAGAGACGGCCTATCTGCTCGTTTGCCAGTTCGGGGGTGTCGGTGTATTGGCCACGGCTCGAAGAAACAACGCGCAGATGGCGGACGCCATTGCGGGCCTCGGTTACGCCCTGACTGTGCCGGGGCGGCTGCTCTTGCCGTCGGCACTGGGCGTGCCGGCCTCCTGGTGCGCGGGCGTTCTGCCGGCCTGGCTATGCTGGGGAGCGGGGATCCTGGCGCTTGGGAGCATGGCGGCGCTGGCGGCCTGGCCGCGAGCTTCGTGGAATCGTCGCCTGGCGCTCGTCGGCGCGGCCATGATCTACCTCGGGTACGGACTGACCTATTCGGCCCGCGCCGGACTGGTGACTCGAGGGCACTGGACCGAGGCACAATTGATCTACCAGTACGCTTCCAGGTACCATCTGCTGCCGTTGCTGGGCCTGGCGGCAGTGCTGGCGGCGGTGCTGGCCGCCTGGCGGCCGATCCGGCAGTGCGATGCCCGTCGTGCGCGCCGGCGCTATCGCTGCGTGCGTGGGACTCGCGATGCTCGCGATCCAGCGTCACGAGGTCAATACATGGTGCTGGATTCTGAACTACACCGACCAGCAGGCGACTCTGGCCGCGGTCGACCGTGTGGGCCAGGTGGCGCGCGAAGAGGGCATCAGCCGCAAGCAACTCGCGCGAATCATCGCGCCGGCACTGCGGCCCTGGAACGCGCCGCTCTTGTCGGACGCGCCCGATGCATTCTCTTTGATGAAACTGGTACAGGCGCCAGAGACGGTGGCCCAGGATCGCCCTGATCGCGAGGCACGCAGCCTCGTCGCGGAGCGGTTGACACGCGCCGAGCGATTGGCATTGGGATCAGCAGCCTGCGTCTCCTTGACCCCCGGCCGGTTGGGTGCCGACGCGCGGACAGTTTCGATCAGCAAGTGCCAGGAGCTGCAACACATTCGCCAGGACCAGCCCGGTCGGTATCGCAGCGATCTTGTACCGGGAGCCGTCAAGTTTGCCTTCGATCCGACGACCGACGCTCGCTTCCTGGCGCTGCCCGGTCTCAGGACAGACCAGGATCTGATTATTTTTCTGTGCGATGAAACGGGTCGCTGGCGAGTGGACCAGTCGATCCGCTGGCTCCAGTCGCCGCGGAGCGAGGGCCCGCCGGTGGTCGACCTGGACAGCATCATGAACTGGTGGGGAAAGCCGATCAGTGCAATCGCAATCCAGCTCACCCGGACTGGCGAGATCTCGCTCGAGGCACCGCCCCGATTGGTGCGCTGAATCAGGGAGCTAAGCGCACTTCAGGTCGCCTGATCATCGAGCCGATAGGGGGTCAAACATCGACCCATTCCAGGCCGGCCACCTTGGGCAGCAGCTCGCGGCTGGCCCAGGCGACGAAGGGACGGTCCACGCACGAGTCAACTGTCACTTCCGGCAGCAGCTCTTCACCAATGCCGTCGGCGACGAACACCGCGTTGAAACCGAGCCGCTGCACGCCGACCAGCCGATAGCCCTTCTTCCTCCCCAGCTTCACGAACGCCGGCAGGCTGGCGCCTGAGTAGATCAGAAATCGGTCGATGGGCGGGGTCTTGAATGAATCGGAATAGGGAACCGTCACCGCGCGATCCGCCCCCCAGATGCATTGCACTTCGGCAATCACGACCCGGGGCCGAATCACCTCGAGCGCTTCCCAGATCCAGTAGTCCACGCCGTCGAGATCGAGAGACAGCAGATCAACGGGCCCTTCAAAGCCATTCGCTTTGATCAGCTCATTGATGTTCTCGCGTGTGATCCATGCAGGGACAAATCGGGGCGGCAGAGGGCTGGTATCCGGAAGCCGGGAATAATAGGCACGCCCCCTTTCAACCAGGCGATCGTCGCCGTCGAAAAGCAATCCCGTCCAGCCGTGATTCACGATCAAATTCGCCGTGTTGCACTCGATTCCGTCTCCCGCGCAGATCTCGACGCAGCGCCGCCCGCCCATTCCGAGCAAGCTGAAGACAAAGAGCAAGATGCCGTCCTCGCCGTTCTGGCTGAAGGCGCGGAACTCCGTGTCTTCAAACGGGGGCAGGGGGGTCTTTCCGCGCGCAAGCTCACGGTACTGATTGGCGAGGATCAACTGCGAGACCTTATCGGCGGTGCCGACGGTCCCGCCGGCCGATCGCTCCAGCAGCGAGCGCAGGCCGGCAAGGTCGCGTTTAAAGGGAGCCATGCCCAGCGTGTTCAGAGCACGAGATACGGCTTTTCGCGTGAGGCTTCTCATGAATGATCCTTTCCAGGAAGGTGCGCCTGCCAGCGGCGTACGATCGATGGGTGAAGCCGTCTCACTTCGCGGCTGAGCCGCCGTTGCAACGCGGCATTGAGCGCATGCCACGCTTGACGCACGCCGACAGTTGGTCCCTCTGGAACCGAGTGCGCCGCATCGATGCGCGGGCGTTCCCAGGCCGGCTTGGACCAGCTCAGAATCGCGTCACGAAGCATCCGCCGCGATTGAAGCGATCGTTCCGAGGGATTGAGCACAACCGAGCGGTAAGTCCGTATCACGGCTTCAACCATCGTCTCGCGCGGTACGAGGGTGATCTCCACCGGCGGGATTGAGAGCTCAGAGGCAATCTGTTCGCGGAATTGTTGCGTGCTGACCAGAACATCCTGGCGCAAAGCAGACCGAGCGAGCATGTCGTGCCCTCGGCGTCATGAATTGCAGCGCCACCGGCGGATGCCGGTGTGCTGCGGAAAGCCCATTCGTCGACTGTCACCACGACGTGGGCCGACGAGCCATACGGGATTTCCAGTTCCTCGCGATCAAGGAACGGGGCAGGCTTGTGAAGCACCGCGATATCGTCGCGCCAGGCGTCGCCTGTGATCACCGGGGCGCAAAATCCCGCCGCTTGCGCCGGGTCGTTGACCAGCAGGCAAAGATCGATCTCGGGGGCCTGAGCGAGCGCTTTTGCCAGGTTGATCGCGTCCGTTCGTGCGGCCTCATCGGCCGTTGTCACGTGGCGGATGTCGAAGGCGATTCGCAGCTTGCCGGTTCGAAGAAAATCGATGGCGTGGCGGGGCAGTTGGCCATCCAGGCTCTTCTCGAACGCGGCGATCTGATGGGCGCGATAGGGATGTCGTTGTTCGAGGATGGCTTGCTCGTGCTCGGGCAGGAAGCGAATGTCGTCCACATTGTCTCCGGTCGGCAAATACTCGACGTACGCATGATTGGCTCGCTTACCGAAAAAGCCAACTGTTTGAGCACGCATGACCCAATCTTCGATGGCGGCTTGAACGGTCGAAAGACGGGAATCCAGCAATCCGATCGCGTCGACGATCGGGCCGCGCAGGTACACGCACGGACCGCGTACGATTGGAGCGGTCGTGGCTGGCGGCAGTCCGGAGAACGCTCTGCTGGCCAGACGCTCGACGATACCGGTACAGAGATGCTCGCCATTGACGCTTTGCGAGTCGATCAAGCTCAGATTCGAGAGCGGCCAGGCGAACGCGACGCGCTCTTCGCTGGCAGCGGCGGCCGAAAGCTCGGTGAGCCACCCGGGCGCGACCATCGTGCCGGCGGCGAGCAGGACGCAGTCTCCGCCGCGTTCGCGCAGTCCGAGGTTCCAGGATTCCGTATCAATCGGACGATCCGAATCTCGCACGATGCGGACGGCTGGACTCGTTCGGGCGAAGCCTTCGAGGTCAGCATCATCGCTCTGCCGCGTAACGATGATCAATCGGTTCAGAACCGGGTCGCCGACTTCCAGGACACGTCGCAGAGAGCGAACCGTCGAGGATGTCACCTGGTCCACGGCGACGATGACATCGGCGGTCCTTGCCGGCGGCATGCCCGTGCATCTCCATTGAGGGCTGTGTGTCCTGCCTCATCGGGTCGATCAGGATGCGGTTGTTGCGAATTCATCTCGACGGCCGATGAGGGTATACCTCCTTTATGCGGTGAGGGTCAAGATGAACAGAGAGTCTCGGCATCTCTGGCATCTCTGCCGGAACAGTGGGACCTCGCTGGCGATTCGCGTTAGTGTATGATGACGCGGTCGTCGGCGTGCGTGGTATTTTTCGCGGGTTGACTCAATCGGAACCGGCGTCTCACGGAGGCGATCACTCTTGGAACCGCTCGGCGTGCTGGTCCTGGGCGTGGGAGGCAATGTCAGCCAGGGAATCCTCAAGGCCCTGGCCCTCTGCAAGCTGCCGGTGCGGGTGGTCGGGGCGTGCATCAGCCCGCTTTCGCTCGGGCTCTACACGGTTGACCGGGCGTATGTCTCGCCCCTGGCGGGCGACCCGGGCTTCGTCGAGTGGCTGATCGAAACGTGTCGCGCCGAGGGGGTTCGCGCCGTGCTGTCGGGGGTCGAGCCGGTGCTCGCGGTCCTGGCGCGCGACGAGGCCCGAATCCGGGCCGAGACCGGGGCCGTCTGCGTGGTTGCTCCGCCGGATGTGCTGGCCATCGGCGACGACAAGCTCGAGACGTGCCGCTGGCTGGAAGCTCACGGGTTGAGCGCCCGCGCTATGCCGACGCACAGGATCGCGACGGCCTGGAAACGCTTCTGGCGGATTGCGGCTTCCCGCTTTTTGCCAAGCCGCGCGCGGGCAAATCCGCTCAGGGGGTGATGGAGATCGGCGATCGCGCGGCCCTGGCCATGGTTGCCGGCCGGCCCGGCTATGTCGTGCAGGAACTACTGGGTGACGCCTCCACCGAGTTCACCGCCGGCTGCTTCACGGACCGCGACGGCCGGGTGCGCGGCACGATCACCATGAGACGCGATTTGCTCGAGGGAACGACGCACCGGGCGGTGGTCGGGGCCTTCCCCGAAGTCCGCCATGAGGCCGAGCGGATCGCCGCGGCCCTCAATCCGATGGGGCCGTGCAATGTGCAGATGCGGGTCGCGCGGGGGCGGCCCGTTTGTTTCGAAATCAACGTGCGATTCTCCGGCACCACGCCCGTGCGGGCCCGCCTGGGGTTCAACGACGTCGAGGCCGCACTGCGGCACTACGTGCTGGGCGAGCCCGCCGTCGATTTGCCGGTAGTGACCCGGGGAATCGCCCTGCGCTACTGGAACGAGGCCTATGTCGATCCGGCGGCTCATGAGGAGCTGGCCCGGACGGGGCGTCTGGACCGTCCGGCCGATTACCCGATCACGGTCGAAGACTACGGAGCCCCCTGATCATGCGCGTCCTGGTCACCGGGGCGAGCGGCCACGTCGGCGGGGCGATCGCCCGGCACCTGGTCGCATCCGGCTGTGAGGTGATCGGCCTGAGCCGGCGGCCGAGCCGCGTCGCGGGCCTGGCCGGCGCCCTAGAACTGGACCTCGGCTCGGAGACCGCGGCCGAGCAGATCGCCGAACAGGTGCCTTCCTGCGCAGCAATCGTGCACGCCGCCGCCTCGATGGAAAAGCAGCTCGACGCGCCGGCCATCGCGCTGGTCAACGTTCTGGGCACCCAGCAGATCGTCCGCCTGGCCCAGCGCTGGGACTCCGCGCAGATCGTCTTCATCTCGGGCGTTCCCGTGATCGGGCGGCCTCGCGATTTGCCGGTCACCGAGGCACATCCCACCGACCCGCCGACCGCGTACCACGCTTCGAAGCTCTTCGGTGAAATACTGATGCAACTCGCCGGCCGGAGCGGCCTGAGTACGACGAGCCTGCGGTTGACCTCGCCGGTGGGGCCGGGAATGCCGGCTGACCGCATCCTGTCGGTGTTCGTGCGCCGGGCGCTCGAGCGCGAGCCTTTGCTGCTGGCCGGCCGGGGGACGCGGCACCAGGACTATGTCGATGTCCGCGACGCGGCGGCCGCGGTCGCCGCCTGCTTGCGCGAGCGGCCCGCCGGAGTGTTCAACATTGCCGCGGGCAAGAGCACCTCGAACCTGGAGCTCGCCGAAAAGTGCCGGTTTCTCCTGGGCTCGTCGTCGGAGATTCGCTTTACCGGTGTTGACGATCCCGAAGAAGGCGTCAACTGGGAGGTCTCGATCGCCGAGGCCCACCGTCGGTTCGGCTACGCGCCGCAATTTTCTCTCGACCAGTCCATCCAGGCGGTCGCCGCCGATTATGCGGGTCACGTTGATCGGTGACACCCACGCGCGACCGACAATTCTCTTAACGCGCCGGCCCAGGTGAGCCGATTGAGGTGATACCGGCACATTCCCATCTGGCTCGCAGCACGAGCCCGAGCACACGTTTTCGGAAGCGATCCATGCGAACTGCGCTGCCGCCTCTCAGGACCGCCGGAAGCGTGCTTCTGGACCAGACCGACAACGACAACTACGACCGGCTCGTGACCGAAGAGCTCGAACACTACACGGAAATCGCCGTCACTGACGAGCTGACCGAGGGCGGTGTCCACGCGCACAGATCCTGGGGCTACTATTTTGAATACCTGTATTCAAAGCACTTCGGACTCTCATTTTATGACGCGGTCTGGGCTGCGCTCAAAGGACGGGAATCGGCCCGCGTGTTGAGCCTGGGATGCGGATACGGCGGCCACGACCTGGAGATCGCCCGCAACGCCGCTGACCTTGCCGAGCTGGTCGCCGTGGACTTGAACCCGCGAGTGTACGACTCGGCTTCGCGCCGCGCTGCCGATGAGGGGCTGCCGATCCGCTTTGAAGCGCTCGACCTCAACCGCGTCGAGATCGCGCCGGGCTATTTCGACGTGATCTACGCCGTCGCGTCGATCCATCATATTTTGAACCTTGAGCATTTGCTCTGCCAGGTGCGCCGCGGCCTCAAGGACGACGGGAAGCTGATCGTCTTCGACATCATCGGCAAGACCCAGGTCGAGTTCTGGCGCGAGAACGTGGAATATGCCGCGCGGGTAGTCAAGCGGCTGGCGAGCCGCTTTGGCCTGAGGGCCGGTCGCCGGCGGCCGCTCGAGCGATTGTTCTTCGACCCCTATACGATCATCTCGCCGTTCGTCGAGCCCGAGATTCAGACGGGGATGGAAGGCATTCGCCAGGAAGAGATCGCGCCCCTGCTCGATCGGTTCTTCCAGCCGGAGAAGGTTTTCTATTTCGATGCCTACATGCGGCTGATCTGCACCAACGCGACGCTGGGCCCGCGCCTTGACCCGGACGAGGTCGGCAATCGCACGCTCCTCGAGTCGCTCGTCGACGAGGAGATGGAGCTGATTGCCTCGGGCAAACTGCGGCCCACCGAGTTATTCGGGATCTATCGCAAGAATTAGACGGCATCGATCAGGCCGGCTCACGCCGCGCTGCGCACGGCGGCGAACCGCCCGACTTCGGGTGATTCGCCGGGACCCGCGGTGCGCGGGAAGGCGATCAGGTTGCGGACTTCCAGGTAAGCCTCGCCGCAGCAGGCAGCGACCAGGTCGGCGGGCGCGCTTTGTTCCAGAATCCAGCTTGGCTTGCCGGCCAGGGCCGAGGGCGCGAATTGTTCGAGCCGATCGAGCTGGGCGGCGTCCGCGTAGAAGAAGCCTCGGGCCTCGTTCAAGATCAAGGAATCGAGTCGGCGCGAATCCGGGTCTGGCGTGGCTTCCGTGAGGGACTGAAGCACACTCCCCGCATGAATCAGCCAGGGGACGAACAGCTCGCCGCCAGAGGCGAGCACCAGGCGGTTGGCCGCAGACGAGTGGGAATGCACCACATCGATGCGCAGCAGGCGCAAAAGCTCGCCCAGCACGCGCGGCCGGCGTGGAGGCCGGCGCAGGTTCTGGTCGGCGGCTCGCTCGTCCGCGACCGACCAGGGAGTCGGCCCGAGCGTGCCTTCGACGAAGATGAGGCGATGGCTCAAACGTCCTCTGGCAGATTCGTCGACCAGGTGCGGCTGGGCGTTGCACAGGAAGACCGTGTGCGCGCGTGCCAGCGCATTGGCCAGCTCGATCGCTGCGCCCGTCTCGTCGTGCGCGGCCAGGCCAGACAGGACCAGAAGGACCCGAAGCGACGATGGATTCTCGAGCCTCGAGTCGACGACCGAGCGCAGCCGGGCCAGCGGTTCGGCCAGGAGCGGGTTCGCGGAAAGCGCCGGCCGTTTCAGATCCAGGCGGTCGGTCAGGTCGTTGTATTCAAATATGCTTCTGGCCAGACTGCTGGTGACGGCTCGTGCAGAGACGGGGTAGGTCTCGAGCACTCTGGCTTTGACGTAGAGCGATTCCTGGGCCTGCGAGTCGTCGCGAATGCTCCGGTGGGTGACGGTGGCCTCGTGGCGGCGATAGAAGTTCAAGACCTCCGGCAGGTAATTCACCTTCTTGCCGCGAATGATCATCACGTAGAATAGCCAGTCTCCGGCGAATTTGAGCTTCCCCAGCTCATCGGCGAAGTCGAGGTCGTCGGGCTTGCGAAACACGACCGCGCTTGCATTTGGGATCGTGTTCTTCTGGGAGAGGGCAAATTCGACTTCCTCTGCCGCGATCGCCGAAAAATGGCGGCGCCAGTGGTCGGTGTCGATGTCGTCGGTGTGCGCGAGGAAGTCGTCGGAGAGTCGCTCGCTGTGCGAGCCGATGAGCGCCGACTGGCAGTACGCCAGCGCGACATCGGGGTCGAAGAACTCCGGCGCGAGGCGCTCGAGGAACAGTGGGTGGGCCGAGTCGTCCGATTCGGCGATCCAGACGAGATCGCCGGTGGCCAGCGAAAGGCCCTTGAGCCATTGGGTGAACGGGCTTCCGCAGTTTTTCTCGTTGACCACGATTTGCATCGGCACATTTGCACGGCCGGCGATGCGCCTGGCGACCTCGACGCTATCGTCCGGCGAAGCGTCGTCCAGAAAGATGAGTTCATGAGGGTGCAATGACTGGCCGAGAATGCTCTGGAGCCGTTCCTCGAGATATCGGGCGTGGCGGTAGTTGGGAACGATCACCGAGACTTTCAATTGCTGCGAAGGGCGATAGTGATAGTCAGTCTGGAGGATGTCGAGAAACTCGTGCAAGAACCGGCTCCAGGTGAATTGGCTGCGGATTCGCTCGCTGCCGCGGCGACCCATCTCGAGCCTGAGCCGGTCATCCTTGAGCAAGTCACGAATGGCCGCCGCCATCGCCGCCTGGTCGATGTAGGGAACGCAGATGCCGGCATCCCCGAGCACTTCCGGCGCGCCTCCGGCGCCTGAGAAGGCCACCACCGCCAGGCCGCTTTCCATGGCCTCCATGTTGACCAGCGGACAAGGGTCTTCGCGCGAAGTGAGCGCGAACAAGTCGGCGGCCATGTAATAGGGAGCCACCGTGCTCCTTGGCCCGATGAAGCGAATGCGGTCGCCCAGACTGTCGACTCCGGAGTCGTGCAGCAACCAGCGCCGCAGGTGCGGATCGATGAAGTCGCCAACCCAGACGAACCAGGTTCCGGGCAAAGATCGCGTGTTTGCCTCGTCGAGCAACACCCTGCGCGCCACGCTCACGAAGACGTCCGCCCCCTTTCTGAGATCGACCGTCCCGCAGCCGAGCACGATTTTCGCGTCGGTGGGCAGGCCCAGCTCGCGCCGGATCTCGCGGCGCAGTGATTCGCGGTCGAGCCCGATGGTGTGGGGGTCCTGGCCGTTGTAGATCGTCTTGATGCTGTTCCCATCAATCTGGAATCCCGAGACAAGCGCAGCGCGCACGGCTTGCGACGGCACCATGATCTTCCGTGACGCGCGAGCGAGCAAATCGATCGAACGATGTCCGCCCAGGAGCGAGATGAACGTCGGCAGCTCGTGAATCCACGAGAGAACTTCGACGTGGAATTCGGCGAGCGCCTCGTGGAACGGACTGGCGGCGAGCGTGTTGCACACGGCGACGCCGCGGCTGGAGAACGCGTGGAACGTCGAAGCAATCAACCGCGGAACGTCATGCCGCTTGATCCCCTGCGCCTGAAGCCGTTCGACATCCAGCGTGGGGGCAAGACGTGCGAAGGAGTCTGCGAGCTCACCCCCTTTGATCAACACCACGAAACACGCGATGCCGGGCACATTCGAGAGTTCCTCCGCAAGCCTGAGCAGGCACAGCGGTGCGCCGGTGCGGCAAGCGGAATGGGAGACCAGAAGGACCTTGAAATGTCCGGCCTCGCGAGCGACCGAGCCCTGATCTTGACCCAGGAATCTCCAGGGCAGCTCTCGAAATCTGTCCGCGGCGGCGCCTTGCCGGAACGCTTGCCCGAGAAACCGGGGCGCCGCTACGCCATGGCCCCGCCGGGCCTTCCCGATCTTTTGAACCACGCGTTCCCGGACCCTGCGCAAGGCAACGCCCAGGCCCGCTTTGCGGGCCGTGTTGGCAAAACGTGAAGCCAATGCCCAGCAGCGGCCCTGAAACGTTCCGGGGCGAAAGAGCTTCGAGCGCAGCCGCACGATCCGCAACACCACCAGCCAGCTCAGGCTGGATTGGATCTCGTTTAATTGACTTTCGAACGTGTCCCGTTCGCGCTCGAGATTGGCGACTAGCTGGCGTAATTGATCCCGCTCGTCGCGAGCGCGTTTGAGCTCGTCATCGTGCGCTGGCGAGCGCGCCGGAATAGCTTCCAGCTCGAGGGTCCCTTTCTCTTCCATGAACCGGCTTGCTCCGTCCCAATCAATGCCGCGACACAGTCTTATAGCAACCGGCGCTCGAGCTGGCAATCCAAACTCGACCGAAGCCGCTCGTTGAGCTCAAATCACGAGATGCCGCTGGTTAATCGCGACCGCCAGCGCCCCAAACGGCGCTGCGAGCACGCTCGCAGCGCCCCAAGGAGGGCGTGGCCGGCCTCGCGGATGCCTGCGTTCGCAAGAGCACTCGTGCCTTGACGCGTGTTCTTCTCCGACCAATCGATGATGGCTTCACGCAGCAACCGCCGCGTGAGCAGCGAGCGATCGGACGGGTGCAGCACCGCTGACCGATAAGCCTCGAAGGTCGCTTTCGCCGTCCTTTCCCATCTGTAACGCCGAACGCGCTCGAATCCCCGCTCGCGTAGATCTTCGCGCATCTCCGAATCGCAGGCGATCCGCTCCATGGCGCTGCAGAGTGCTGTGGCCGATAAGCCGTGGGGGTAGAGCGCGGCGTCGCCGCAGACCTCCGGCATGGCCGAGACCGGCATCGCGATCACGGGCGTTCCGAGGGCCATCGCTTCCAGCGGCGGCAAGCCGAACCCTTCGTAAAGCGAGGCAAATACCAGCGCCTCAGCATGTTTAAAAAGATTGACAAGCTGATCTTGCTTTACGGGACCGAGAAAGCGCACTCCTCTGGGTGAGGGTGTGTGCTCCAACTGCGGATACAAGCCGCTACGCGCCCCGGACGAGTAACCGGCGAGTACCAGGTGCGGCGGGTCACCGCCCTTCCAGCGAGCTCTGAGCTGCGCGTACGCATCGAGCAGATTGGGCAGGTTTTTATGAGGGTAATCGCTGGCGAGGCTGAAGAAGTAGCGCCTGGGCAACCGATCGGACAACCGGTGCTGCGCGGCACGGGGCCCGTTTCCACTGTCAGCTCCATGCATGACGACTGGAATTTCCGAGTGCGGAATCCCGAATTCGGCGGCGATCTCGTCTCGTACACTCTGCGAGATCGCGATGACCCGCTGCACGGCCGGCAGCGCAAGCCGGCTGGTCGCCCGGTAGCTGTCAAACCTCGATTCCGAAGCAAATACCAGGGGAATGCGGAAAGCAATCAAGTCTTGATAGGTGATCACCAGTTGGGCTTTTGACTCGAAGAGCAGTCGGAGCTCGGCCGGATCGAGCACTTGCGCGGGCTTGTGGATGACGGCCACATCGTCGGCCCACGCCGCGGCCGCAACGACGCGTCCCTGCATTCCTCGGGCTTGCGCCGGGCTTTGAACCAGCAGCGTCAGCTCGAGCTCCGGGAGCTTGCCAAGCTCGCGCGCCAGGTTAACGGCGTAGGTGCGGGTGCCGACCTGCTCTCGAGGCAAGTCGCGGAGGTCGAGCGCGACCTTGAGCTTTCCCAGGCTTTCCAGCCGGGCGCCGCATTCCGGCAGGCACGCGCGGGGAGCTGCCGCAGTTGCCGCCGGTGCGCTGTCCGTCGCCCTTTTACCCTGAGCACCCCTGGCAGACACGCCACCCTCCCCCGAAGTCAGAACCAACAAAACCACCGCGGACGGCCACCTTCCGGCGCGCCGGAAGGCAAATTGGCGAGACGAAATCGCGCGGGACTATAGCCTGCTTTCGACCTTGACGTCCAGATCCGTTTCTTGTAGCAGGTACCCTGGGCCAGATTCCGGTCGATGCTCGTTCGGTCCGCGCCGTGATCTCGACGCTCAAGTTTTCTGCAGGGACGCGCCGTGGGACAGAATTCCAATCCATCGGCCCTGAGGCTGATCGCCTTTCACCTGCCGCAGTTCCACCCGATCATCGAGAACGACCGGTGGTGGGGCAGGGGATTCACGGAGTGGACGAACGTCGCCAAGGCGAAGCCGCTGTTCCGGGGCCATCATCAGCCTCGCTTGCCGGCGGACCTGGGCTATTACGACCTGAGGTTGCCGGAAACACGTCAAGCGCAGGCTGATCTTGCGAGCGAGTACGGCATCGAAGGGTTTTGCTACTGGCATTACTGGTTTCACGGAAATCGACTGCTGGAGCGGCCCGTCGACGAGATTCTCGCCTCCGGCGAACCAGACTTCCCGTTCTGCCTGGCCTGGGCGAACGAGTCGTGGTCGCGGAGCTGGCTCGGCGACAAACGCGAAATCTTGATCGAGCAGACGTACTCCGAAGGGGATGACCGGGCGCACGCCCGATGGCTCGCGCGTGCCTTTGCCGACCCACGCTACATTCACGTGAGCGGCAGGCCGATGCTGGTGATTTACAAGCCGCTCTCACTGCCGGATGCGAAGCACACGACGGACATCTTCCGGGACGAATGCCGCAAGCTCGGCGGGCCGGAGCCTTTTCTGGTCGGAATCGACGCGCACTGCCCGGGCACCGACATGCGCGAGCTCGGCTTCGACATGACCGAGCATCACGAGCCGCAACTGGGGGCGCTGGGCCCCGATGCGTTCATCGACGGGCCGCGTCGCACCCGAATCGTGCGGAACTTGAGGCAAGGCATCGCCAGCGCGAGCCTTAAGGTCTATTCGCATCGTCGAGCGGTCGGCTGGATGGCGCGGGTGCGGCCGTCGTTCCCGCATTTTCCCTGTTGCTTCACCGGCTGGGACAACACGGCCCGCCGGGGCCGCGATGCGATCGTGATGATCGACTCGGGCCCCGAGATTTTCAAGAGCCAGCTCGAGCTCATGGCCACGGGCGTGATGCACAAGGAGCGAGAAGAACGCGTGGTGTTCATCAACGCGTGGAATGAATGGGCGGAAGGGATGTACCTCGAGCCCGACGTGAAATTCGGGCACAGCTACTTGAATGCCGTTGCGCAAGTTTGTGCGCAAATGTCAAAGACGGACGCGACGAGACCGGATCGCGTCAGAGATTTCAGAGGTATTCGAACGCCGGCTTGACGCCATAGCGATTCATGATGAACCACAGTTCCAGCTTGGGATTGATGTTGTTTCGCCGCATGAAACTGTAAAACTCGCCGCCCCGATCGTCGATCTTCTTCTCGTGATGAGCGACCACCGAGCCGATCACAGCGGCACGAACTCCACCGGACTGCTCCATGCAGTGGCCGAGCAACAGGTCCGAGCCAAAGCCGCTGACCGACTCCGAGAATGCCCAGCCGACATTCACCAGCGCGCGGCGAGAGAGACAGGGCATCATGATCTCGACGCTGTTCACGCGGCGCAGGCCGTCACCGACATTGGGCTGCTTGAACACCGGCCAGACGCAGTCGCTCTCGGGCGATAAAGAAGCCTGGGCCAGATCGAGCCCGTGCTCCCTCATGGTGGCGAACAGCCGCTCGATATCTCGCGCTTCCAGGGCGATGTCGTTGTCCAGGAAGAGAACGGCATCGTATTCCAGCAGTAGCTGCGGCTCCGTGTTCAGAAGCTTGTCGATTGCGGTTGTCTTGGTTCCACGCTGCGAGATCGCGATGTCCACGTCCGCGGGAACGGTTTCGGGAGTACCGCCAAAGTAATTGAGCAAAACGTCGAATTCGCGCGGCTCATGAAGGAAACTGCGGTCAAATGCGGCGTCGGCCTGGACGAATACCAGGAAATCTCGCTTTGCACGGCGGCGATCCATCAACTTCTGGATCTGGATCGCGCCGCGAAACGCATGCTGATTCGCGTGCAATTCCTCGACCGTGTAGTTCGCATCGGTGGGCCGAAGCCGTCCGTGGTTGCTGATTTCCCTGTACATGCGCGAGACCAGTTCTGCACCGACCAAGCCCCAGCTCTGCGAAAGCTTCTGGAAGTCGATGCAGGGTGCGGGATCACGGCCCTGGAGCAGGCCGAGCTTCGCGCAATGAAGAAACGAATGTGTAAACGAGTGCGGCCAGTCCGGATTCTGCCATTCGTACCACGCTTGTTCGAATTCGGTCGAGGGAGAGACATTGGCTCCCGAGAACCGTTCCAGATAGGCAATCAGCGCGCATTCGTCGCGCTTGAGGCCAGCACCGGCGTTCAGGCGGAACTTGACGGGATCGAACAAGGGATGTGGCCGGAATCCCTTGCGCTCTCCAACGAGTAAGTAATGGAGCACCGCCAGCGGCGCCAGGCGAGCACTGCCCAGATACGCGCGTGCGTAATCGGCCTCGAGAAACACGCCGTAGCTCTTGATTTTTTCGACCTGCCTGAGCTTCAGCATCACCTCGGTCCGCAGAAGAGTCATTCGGGGTCGTCGAGCTGCTTCAGTCGTGATCCGCTCTCTCGTAAGCTCAAGCGGCTGTGGCGGGACCCCGCGCCTGAATGTCTCGCCGATGATCTCAGGCCGCTACGAAGATGCGGACCGTCCGCAAATCCAGCGGCGCCCCGCCCCCGTTTTATCGAGCGGCGTAGATACTTGAGTACGTCGCCGACGATTCTGACAGGTTTGGTCAATCGCCACGAAGTCGTGGTCCAGACGGATCCGAGCGTTGCTTGCAACTGCTCGAGCTGCGCCGCAAGCACTTCTTTTTCCGAGCGCGCGCTTACGAGCTCCTGTTCCAGCACGCTCTTCTTGCGCGACATGGCGCCGACTCCCGCGAGAATGCTGATCGTGGCCATTCTGAGACGCTCGTTCTGCTCGAGTCGGCGCAGCAATTCGGCGACCGGCGAAGGCTCGATGCCCACATAAATCACGCCCAGACCGTGGCAGTGCGGAAGGTGGAAATGCGGATGTTTGCGTTTCAGCTCATTCCAGAGTCGCCAGACGCCGAAGTTCTGTTCGTAAACGTTCGTGTCGTGGAAAATGATCACGCCCCGTGACGACATCTGCGGCAGCCAGGTCTCATAGTCTTTCTTGACGGCTTCATAGGTATGTAGACCATCAATATGTAAGAGATCAATGCTACCATCGCCAAAGCATGACCGAGCTTGGTCAAAGAATGCACGTATATAGTAACTGTTGCTGGGGTGATCCGCCTGCAATTTCGCTTTGAAATCCTCGAAGACCTCGGTTTCGTAAAAACCGGCATGTTCGTCGCCGAGCCAACCGTCGACGGCGACGCACTGTGTCGCTCTGCCAATTTGCTCGGCTGCCTGACAAGCAGCAAAAAAACTCATGCCGTGATGTGTGCCAATCTCGACATAGCGGCGTGGGCGAATGAGACTGAAGAGCGCGAACAGAAACGGTGTGTGGTCGGTCCATGCACTGGGCACGACCGTCTTGATAGACAAGAAAGCTCGCGAGATGGCTTCGGCAATCTGGTTGTCGTCGAACGAGGCCGGTAATTCTCCGTTTCCCGGCGGCAACGGGGCGAAACCACCGTCGTAGAACTCTCCGTCCGCGCTTACTGGTTGCGGTCGTAAGATGACATCCTGATTACATATCTCGGCACGCAGAAGGGCGCCCTTGACCGTCACCATTTCCGTCCATGCCTGTCGCGCATCGGCATCGACCGTGTTGCCAAGCGACGTGGCAGAAACGGCAAGGTTCGATGCGGCAGCGCCCTTGATATGCTTGAGCGTCCACTCTTTGTCTGCTATATTTACCGCTTCTATCCCGTTTAGCGGCTCTCCATACTTTGCGATCACTCCGTTCACCCAGTCAGCGGCGGCAGTTCCCCGCTCCAGGCGGTCGTGCAATTCGAACCAATGGAAGCCATCGATCGGATTGCGTCCTGCCTTGGCTTCGTAGGCGCGCATCCCGGCAGCGAGCTTGTAGCGAAGACGATTGAGCGACCGGATCGGCACGTGCAAAAGCGGGCAACCTTGCTGCGCATGAGCAGGTGCCTGAGAACTCGAACGCGAGATGGCGTGATTACCCTGATGCAGGAAGAAGCGGGGATGATTGGCGGCGAAGGTCGCGCTCACGGCGACCTTGCCATATCTTGAAAAGCGTCCGTCCCAGTGGAATGCCTGACTTGCATCGAAGCCAGTAAATGAACCTCGTTCCGTCGGAACGAGGTTCATCCAGGGAAGGTGCATCACTTCATGCGGAAAAGTCTTGACCAGGGCCTCCAGGCTCTGGCGGTCGTCGATGTCGATGAATTCATCCGCATCAAGGAAAAAAACCCAGTCGGCACCCTGGCCGAACGCATGGCGGGCAAGGCAGTTTGAAATCTCGCTCTGATAGTATCCCTGATATCGAAAATTAAATATCTTGATTTTATCACATTCAGTCGCAAACCGCTCAAGCATCGATCTCGTACCGTCGGTCGACTGATGATCGACGATGAACAACTTATCGAACAAGGCTGTTGCACGATCGAGGAACGCCGGAAAGAGATCGGCTTCGTTTCGAACCATGCTGACGAGATAGATTTGGCAAGCATTATCTTTCATTTAAATACGCCCTTATGTCTCCGTTGGCCGGGTTGCGGCCCCAGGCCGCAGCGACGTCTTGCTCTGCCCCGATTCATTTGCGCTCTACCGGTCGCTGCTCTTGACCTGACCATCTTGGCTTCCCTCTTGACCGCGATGGCGACGAGCGTTGGACGTGCAGGCGATGCGATCGTGGAGCTTCTCAGATGGGACCAAGGCGCGGTCAAACGTCTTCCATGACAGTTCTGGGAAAGGGCTATCCGCACCATGCCGGCAACCTAGTAAAATCGCTCGCAAGTGACAAGTCCAATCTGTTATGGTTCGGCGAGATTTGGAGGACGGCGGGCAAACGACCGGGATGTCTTAACCATCCCTCAAGATTTCAAGCCCCGCACGATCGTGCGAACGCCGTCAATCCGGATCGAGCCGTCGCCCATCACAGTGGGGCGGAAACTGCGGGAGACCGGACCGCCCAGCAGTTTGCCGCGAACGGCATCCTTGGTGTCGCCCGGGGTGCCCCGGTCGAACCATTCGTCGAAATCGAGCGTGAACGAATCCTCGACCAAACGGATTTCGTTCAAGCCGACGCGGGCCAAGAGGTCGACAAGCTCGCCGCTGGTCAGGTTGCGCGTGTGGGTGCGGTCGCGCGCGATTTCCAGCGCGTTGTGATGCGCAGCGATGTCGGGGTTCGGATCGGTGGAATGGTCGCAGGCCACGACCACGCCGCCGCCGCTGCGAACGAGGGCGACCTGCCGCGTCAGGAAGGCGAGCGGGTCGACAACATGGTGAAGCACGAAACGCGACAGGGTGCCATCGAACGGCGCGAATGGATCGAGGATTGGGTCGTAGACCGAGCCGAGCAGGAACCGGGCGCGCTCAGCGTGCGCGGCACAGCGCCTTCGGCGCGCTCGATCATCTCGGTCGACAGGTCGACGCCGACGACGTGCAGACCGGCATCGAGCAGCCCGTTGCTGACGAGGCCTGGCCCGCAGCCGGCGTCGAGCACGCGGCCGCCGGGGGGGAAGTCAGCGTGGTGCACCAGGCGCTCGATGGCGGCCGGGTCGCTCTGGACTGGCGCTCGCTCGAATTTGGGTGCTTGGGCGTCGAAGCCCTGGGCTAGTTGCTGGTCGTGGTCGGTCATTCGAGGCGTGCCTCAATCGTGCCGCGAAGCAATCCGGGCCGCACTGGGTGCGGTCGCGTGGCGTCTTTCGTGATATGGGAAGTTTTACCAGATTGGCCGAGGCTACGCACCTGATTGCGTTCAGCGATGGTGGGTTGATCTCGCGAATCGAATCGGGCCAAACTGGGTGTCGCCGCGCGGAAGATTCGCTAAAATGAGACGTGCGGATAGCGGATCGTCGAACCGGTGGAGATATCAGGCGTGACAGCTCCCCAACAGATTATAGACGAACTCAATCGAAGCCTAGCCGATCGCATTAACGAACAGGCGCGCAAGGACCCTGCGTCGCTGTACGCAGGGAGATTCATCGGGATCAGCAATGGTGAAGTTGTCGCCGTCGCTGATGATCTCGACAGTCTGGTGGAACGGCTGCGGCAGTTGGGAACAGATCCGTCCCAAACTCTTTGCCTGGAGGCGGGCTTGGATTACGACCAGCCGCAGGAAATCTGGGCGCGAGCTGATGCCTCTGTTCGGCGCGGGTCTCTGACCCCGCCGTCCCTCGACCGAAGGTCTCCATCACGCACGCCGCACTCACTGTGTTCGGCGCGGGTCTCTGACCCCGCCGTCCCTCGACCGAAGGTCTCCATCACGCACGCCGCACTCACCACTCAATCCGGCTCAATGCAACATCGTTCGTCGCTGTTCCGTCACCCATCCAATATGAGGCCGACGAATACGCGCCAGTGCTCTGGTCGAACGACCAGCCCCTTGCGACAGGGATTGTCGTGCAAGTAATCAATCTTCTGACGATAGAACGCCTCCGTTTCGATCTGCTCCGGATGCATCGTCGGTTTCCAGAAGCGGCGATCGCGATCCTCGCCGGAATTTGCCTGAAATGCTTCGTCGAAACAAGGAGGCATAAACCGATGGCAGTGTTCGATGAGTTTTCTCCCGGTGAATTTCCGGAAGTCGATCAAAGTCGATTTAAAGGCCGGCGGATCGAACTGGCGGAAGAAGAGCATCGCATGGAAGTGCGTGGGCATGGCGACGTACGCGTGGATTCGCAATCCTTTTTGGTTGTGACAGAAGTTCAAGCTGTCGGCGAGAATCTTGCAAGTCGCCTCTGATACGAAGACCGGAAGCCAATCGACCACGGTCATGGTCACGAAGTGGAGGGCGACGTCGTCGGAAATGCGGTATCGTTCCATGGATGGGGCGGCTTTCGTCTTGGAGACCTTCGGTCGGGAAGACGGCGGGGTCGGAGACCCGCGCCGAACACAGTTGCGGCGGCTTTCGTCTTGGAGACCTTCGGTCGGGAAGACGGCGGGGTCGGAGACCCGCGCCGAACACGAGAACACGACCTTCGGTCGGGAAGACGGCGGGGTCGGAGACCCGCGCCGAACACAGTTGCGGCGCCTCTCGTTCTGGAGACCTTCGGTCGGGAAGACGGCGGGGTCGGAGACCCGCCGAACACTATGGGAACACGGACGGCGGGGTCGGAGACCCCGCCGAACACTATGGGAACACGGACGGCGGGGTCGGAGACCCGCGCCGAACACTATGGGAACACGGACGGCGGGGTCGGAGACCCGCGCCGAACACTATGGGAACACGGACGGCGGGGTCAGAGACCCGCGCCGAACACTCACTCCCCGTCGCACTCGCTCAGGATCTTCTTGTATGCATCGCGGGCCAAGTCGTACGCCTTCTTGGCCGCCTCTTTTTCCGTCGCCCGGATCGCCGGCTCTTTCTTTGACCAGCACTGGTCGACCGACTTCAGGCACCATTCGGCTGATTTCTTCGAGGCGCGAACCGGCTTGCCGCCGACCGTGACGAAAATCGGATTCGTATGCGAAGACGGGTAGACCCGCAGCGCCACCCAGCTTGATTGCTTGATCGGGACGTCGAACGAGACGCCTTCGACGCTGCCGTCGGCGGTGATCTCGGTCTTGGCCACCGGGAAGCCGTTGACGATCACCTCGACGGGGACCTTCCGCGTTTCGCCCACTCGGGCACGCTCGAGATCCCAGTACGGCTTTTGATCGAGCGGCCGGGCGGCGATGGAACGGGCCTCGGGCGAAATGCCCGGCGGCAGATAGGCGGCGACCTGCGCCGTCACCTTGACCGTTGCCGGCTTGTCGAGCTTCAACTCGCTGCCGGAGGTGCCCAGCACCCGGTCATCGACCTGGAAGTCGATCAGATGGCTGCGGCCATCGGAGACATACGAACGACCGAGCTTCACGCCCTCGCACCACTGGTCGAAATCAAGCTGGCCCTCGGGGAGCTTGACGTAAACCCGCCCCAGGCCCACGCGCTCGCCGTAGATGCAGGGAAAATCGGTCTCGCCGCTGATCCGGGCGCGATAGCCGCAATTGAGCGTGTGATACCAGATGTTGAGCTCCCAGGGCGCCGGCGTGTCCACGGTCGAGATGAAATCGACCGCGTCGTGCACCACGTCCACGATGTATTCGTTGGCCCCGATGCCGTCAAAGGGGGGGATTTCGTAAGTGGGCAGCCGGTCGTCGGAAGCCTTGAGCCCCCAGCCCGAGTGCGAAAAGCCCACGACGCCGCCTTGCGACTTGCCCCATTTGAGCACCGGCAGGTCCCAGCTCGGCCATTGCTCGATGCGGGTCGTGCCCGGGTAGTCGTCTTCCTTGAGCCGCAACAGGCAGAGGTGGCCCGCGTGCGAGGAGGGGAACCCCGAGACCTCGATGTCGTAGCGCATCAAGTAATCACGCGTGGAAAGCGGGTGGATCTTGCCTTCGAAGAACTGCTTCTGGGCATACCAGCACGGGCCCCAACTGAGCACGCAGCCGACATCGAGATCCTCGCCCAGGATGTGCCGCCACATGTCCTCGGGCTTGACCCCCTCGGTCGGGCTTTCGTAGTGGCCGCAGCCCGCGGCGTGTACGTGATGGTCGCCGGAATACCACCCCATCTTGGCGAGGTGAATCCAGCGCTTGAGCTCGAACGATTGATGAAATGTCCTTGTCTTGGGAACGGTGATCTGGCCCGTCTGAACGAGGTACTCCGGCCCCCGGCCTACCTCGACCTGATACGTGCCCGGCGGCAAGAGCACGGTTTCACCGCTCTGGCGGTAAATCTGGGGGTGGAAGAAGAAATCGGGTGCCAGCCGGCGAGTCGGCGAGGGATAGACTCGTCCCATTCGGTCGCGAAAGATGAACGAGGCCATCGTCGGCTTTCCGTCCTCGTCGCGTACGTCGACGACCAAGGCGACGGCCGGATCACAGTTAAAGAGGATGTCGACGTCGCTGCGGAAACCCAGGTCCTGCGTTCCCTGGCCGACGTTGAAGCTGATCTTCGCCTCACGCTTGCCGGCATCGCGGCTGTGAATCTGAATGATGCCGTACTCGAGCGTGAGACCGGACAGGGATTTTTTGAGCGGGCGGTCCGTGTACATGGCGACATCGGCCCAGCGCTGGAGCACGTCCGACGGACGAACCGAGACCTTGGGCTCGGCCCGGTTGGTCGACTGGCGGTAGGGCAGTGCGGCGTTGGGGCTCTCGGCGACCAGTTGGGCGGTTACTCCTGCCAGGTTGTTGATCTTGACCAGGAAGACTGACCAGCCGTTTTGAAGCAGGTGGGGCAGCGCGGCGCCTTGGGCGGCTTTGACTCGGCTCTCGGCGTTGATCTCGACTCCGACCAGGACGTGACCGTCGAGTATTTGCTGGATGGACTTGATCGCGGCGAGACCGCCCGTGGAATCAATGGCCTTTTCGAGCGACGTCTTCTCCTCCCGGCTGAGCGGCTGGCCGAGCTGCTCGAGCGCCTCCACGACTCGCTTCACCTGGGCTGAAAGAGGCTGGAACTCGACGTCCGTGACAATGGGAAGCTTATCGGCCGAGTGCGGCGGCAGCCGTCGCGACCAGGACGAAGCCCATGGTGAGGCGGAAGAGAGACGAATACTGCAATCGGATTCGCATGGTGGGGCCTCGTGGACGAACGCCGCAATTCGTGAGCAGGACGACGCGTCTTGCGCCCACCATCTTGATCGCTTGTGCGCGGGACTTCAACGACTTCGAAGGAAGTCAATCGGCGAAAACTTCAATCACGGGGTTGAGTCTCGCCCATTCTTGCGGATAGCGCTCGCCGCTCAAGTCAACTTACCCTTACTGACGCCCAGGCCAGACAGGTTGGCCAGGATCTTCGCAAGGTTCAGTAAATCCTCGGGCGTCGCTTCATCGAAAATGTCCGTCGGACTCAGCGGCACCATGCCCTCGCTGAAGACGTCGTCAATCGCGGCCGCGTCCGTTGCGTCATTCTGGTCGTAGAGCAAGGCGCCGCCCGTGGTGCCGATCTTGATCACATGCATCGGCCCGACCGAGGCCAGAATTCCGGAGACGGCGCCGACGGATAGTCCCGTTCCAGCCAGGGCCTTGCCGATTGACCCGCCCGAGATGATCGCGCTCTGCCGGTCGACGGAACCGTTGATCGTGAGATTGCCCAGGATCGAGCCGCGCGTTGCAATCCGTCCGCTCTCGAGCGACCCGTTGATCAACATGTTGCCGTTGATATTGCCCACGCACAGGATCTTTCCGCCGCTGAGCGGCCCGCCGATCACCACGCCGCCGTTCATCGAGCCGTTCGTTGCAATCACGCCGCTCATCGGGCCGTTGACCGTCACCCCTCCGTTCAGATTGCCCATGGTCACAATCTGCCCGGAAAGCGATCCTCCGCTCGCAATCGTAACCTGGCTGATCAGGTCGCCGCCGCAGATGATCTCGCCGCCCAAGCCGGCGCCGTTGGCCGCGATGACGGTGGTCGCCTCGATCGGAACCGGCGATGATGACTGTACGTACACACGCCCGATGTTCGCGGGCACCTGCGACACAGCGCCCGTGATCGGGTCCGTTCTCAACCCCGTCGTCTCGATGATCGTCCCGGCGGGAATCGCTCCGCCCGGAAGAATCGAGCCGAAGATGGACGGCGCCGTGACATCCGGCAGCGGGCCTGCGAGGCTCACGTCGCCCAGCGGCCCCGTGCTGGTAATCGAAGGCGTGATCGTCACCTTCGGCCGGCTGCCATCGCTCGAGCTCGCCGATCGTCTGTTGCGTCTGGAACGAGCCGCCGTCGCCGTGCAGGCTGATCGACTCGATGATCGAATCATCCAGACGGCCGTTGGCGGCGAAGGTCTCCGCGACCGTCACCAGCGCGACCACCGCTCCGCGCGCCGCATTGCTCGGCGTCACGGTATTCGCCGTTCCGCTACTATTGGCCGTGCTCACTCCCTCCACTGTGAACGCAACGTTCTTGCTATCGAAAACACCGCTGCCCGGCGTGTCGTCCATGAAGAAGCCGACCCCGCGGATATCGGAGAACGCCACGCGGAAAGTCTCCTCGGTCGAGCCGTTGACCGAGCCGGCTTGAACGATCGCCGTGCCCGGGGCCAGCAGCTCCGCGGCCGCCGATCCCGTCGCGCGGATACCCACCTGCGGCGGGGGCAGCATTCCCTTACCCACGACCGGCGTGATGAGCGTGCCGAAAGCGACAGCCTGAATGCTCCTGGCCGCGACGCTGTGTTCGTATGCGGTGTCCCGGACGCTCACGCTCGCCAGTTTGTCGCCGGGCAGGTAGACACCGCCCGGCGAAGTGTCTCCCCCGAAGAACGCAGCGGCCGCTGCGGTGACTTGATTGAGAAGGTTCCCTTCCACCGATACGTTGCGAATGCCCGAGATTCCCGAGTTGCCGGTCGAGTCCAGCCGCGCGAGGTTGAACTTGCCCGTGTCGCTGTAAGTCACCAGGCTCAGGTCAAACTGGTCCGGAGCCGTGTTTCCCGACTGATTATCCACCCGGATGATCGCCTGAGGCGCACCGAGCGCGGCAGACGTTGGCGTCCCCTCAAATAAGTCGCTCACCAGCCCTTCATAGAAGTATTTGAACGTTACCGAGCCCGGTGAAGCTTGCGCCGGTGGCTGCGGCGTTGCCGGCGCGATCGGGAATGGCGCTCCGGGCACGGTCGCTTCAATCAGGCGCTCGACGCCGAATTCTTCGATCTGAGCGACCAGCGGCCCATAACCGGCGTCGACGCTGATCGTACCGATCTCCCCGGCATTGATCGTGCCCGGCGTCGCGCCCTGCACCGTGGTCGTTCCCAGCGTGCCGATAACGTCAAGCTGCCCGGCCAGATTGTCCCCCACCGACAGCGAGTTGATTGCGCCCGCGCTCAGCACTCCCGTGTAACAGAGCGATCCCCCGATGCTCCCCGTCGTGACCGCGCCGAAAACATCGAGCAGGCCCGCCAGGTCCTGCCCAATCATGAAGGTATTCAGATTCTGGGTCCCGTCGTAGACCTTGGGAATCGAGGTGGTGGAGACCAACACCGCTCCCGTCTGATCAAGCGACCCGCCGATGTACAGGCTGCCGATCGTGAACAGCGTCGTGAGCCGTCCGGAGACATTTCCCGAAACGCTGGCCGCCCCGATCCCCCCGCCCACAACCACCTCGCCGGTGAGGTCGTTCAGGTCGCCCGTCGTGGGCATGTTCGCCGGCCCGACGTCGAGCATGGTGATGTTGCCCGAGACCTCGACTTTCCCGGCAATCGAGCCCCCGACGGTCATCGTTCCGATGTTCCCCAGCAGACCGGTCCCCTTGGCCGGGACTGACACGTCGCCGGCATTCTCCACATTCAGCGTTCCCGAGGCCGTGATCGACCCGCCGATGTTGATCGACGCGATGGCGCCAGGACTGCTGGTGCTCAGAGTGCCATTCAGGTTGCCGCCAATCATGAAGGTAGACGTCGCGAACCGGCTGAACGCGAGATTGCCGTTGAAATCGCCGGCCCACGCCGCATTCAGCATGTCGTGGCCGCCAGACCCTGCCACGATCGTCGTGTTGGCCGGCAACTTCCCTCCGGCGGCAACCGCGATATTGAACGTGTTCCCGGTCGTTCCGCCCGATCCCAGATAAACATTCAGGGTCAGCAGGCCCGAATACGTGATGCCCGCAAGCCCCATCTGAAATCCCGTGACCGTGTCCTGCGTCAGCGTGCCCGTCTGGGGCGTCGTGACGCCGCTGTCGTCCACGTTCATCGTGTCCGCCTGGTCGCCGATCACCGTTACCCGTCCCTGGATGCTGCTCAAGCTGCCGTTGTTGGGCTCCGGCGGCCCGCTGCTGCCCAGGTTCACCGTGTTCACGTTCGACCCGCCCCCGGTGTTGATCGTGATCGGCCCGTCCGTCGCCAGCACGTTCACCGTATCCGCCCCGGTGCCCGTGTTCAGGAACGTGCACGTGGGAACGGCCGTGCTGTTGACAAAGAACGTGTTGCCCCCCGAGCCCATGCTGATGTTCAGAACGGCGATCGACAGGTAGCTCAGACTGCCGCCATCGCCAAAGGCAGTCGATTCCAGCTCCGTGCTGGAAAGCGTGCTGGTGGTCGCCGTGCCGTTCCCGGTGTCGCTGACGTTGAGCGTGTTGCTACCCAAACCGCCATTGACGGTCAATGGGCCCTCGATGCCGGCCGGATTGACGTTGATGGTGTCGTTGCCGGCGCCGCCCTGGACCGACACGTCACCGTAGAACACACCCTCGAGGTCGAAGGTGTCGCCGTAGGGGCTGCCGTCAATGTCGGTCTGCGACGCGCTCACGGTGCCGTCAAGGACGATTGTTGACCCCGACGTGTCCCCACCACCGAAGTTGTCCTGGATGGTGACCGTGTTTGCCGCCAGGACGGTGGCGCCCGCGTCGATGATCACGGTGTCGCCGCCCTGCAGAAAGACGTTGCCGGCCGACTGGATGGTCACTCCGGGCTCGATCGTGACATCATCAGTCCCGTCGTCGGCCGCGACGTAGGTGGCGGTGAGGTAGATGTCCGCGTTGCTGATGATGCTCTGCATGACGGTCACGGGACTGTGCGCCGTGATCGCGACCTCGCCGCCTGCTTGCACGGCGTCGCCGGAGCCATTGCCGCCTGCGAACCCGATGACGGCCGCCCCGGTGTTGCTCGCGATGAACGAGCCGAACGTGGCCATCCCCTCCAGGTAACTGACTTCCGTGTCGATGGGTAGCGAAACCGTGCCGACGTTCTGGCCCGCCGAGAGGTACGCATTCTCGGCGACGACGTTCTCGACTGCGGTGTTGCCGTTGACAATGCTCCCGTAGGGCGCTTCGAGATACACCGTACCGACCAGAACATTGTCGGCATTGCTGACCTGATTCAGCGTCAAATTACCGATGGTTTCGACGATGTAGGCGTTCTGGTTTGTCGTGGCCGACAGCTCTTCCCGCGAATCGATATACAGGGGGGCCGCAGGGGAGGCGCCGATATTGCCCGTTGTCCCTCCCGTGGTCAGGTTGATGTTGTTGCCCGTGATGTCGGCCGTCCGGTCGCCACCCGAGCGATCGATGCCGTCCAGGATGGACGACAGTGCCGATTGGAGAGTGACGTCGCCTGAGATCGAATTCAGTCCTTCCACCGTGACGCCGTTGATGGAAGTCGGCCCGGCCACCGTGAGCGAGCCCTGAACGTTGTCGATGTTGATGCTGTTCCCCGCCTGGCCGGCGATCGTCGCGGGCGAGCTGAGCCCGATCTCGAGCGGAACAATCATCTCGTCAGTTGGATCGATTCCGTTTACTCCGGCCGCGACGTGGAATGTCAGCGAGCTGGCGACCAGAGGCAGATCGGTCACCTGCTGATAGAGACCGCCCTGCAAGTCCGTGAGCTGCACGGTGCCGTTGGCCACGATGCGGTCAAAACTCAGGTTCCCATCAATCTGCTGCAGATCGATGTCCCCCCCTGCGCTGGCTGACTCAAGGAGACCGCCATACTCGACAACCAGGGGCGTACTCGCGTTGGTTCCCAGGTCGCCGGTTCCGGCCAGAAGGGTCAGGTTGCCCGGCGTCACGATCTGCACGCTCGAAGTTCCCGCGCTCTGGATGTTCTGTGGCGCCGTGATGTTGACGTCCCCGCCCGCCGTCACTCGGCCGATCGTCAGGTCCTGGCCCGCAGGCCCGGTGCTCTGCAGATAAACGCTACTGCCGGCCGAGGCGTTGAAGGTGCCGGTGGCGGCGACAAAGAGCGGCGCGGTTTGAGTGAGGCTGAGATCTGTGAGCGTGACTCCCGCCGGCTGCTGGCCCAGCTCGAAGGTCACGGTGTTGTCGTTGGCGTCCGTGCCTTGCAGCAGCACATCGCCCGGGGCTGTGGCCAGTGCCAGGGCCGCTTCTTGTGCCTCGGTGAGATTGCCGCTTTGCAAATCGGCCAGGCTGACGATGACGGGCGCGGCGAGCTTGCCGACGCCGCCGCTGGCATTGAGCGTCACATTGCGCCCGGAGACGTTCGGGGTGGTGGTCCCGACAGGTGTGCCCGTGGCCGCGGACGAGAGGCCTGTCGCGCTGACCGCATACGTGAGCTCGGCCTCCGTCCAGCCCGAGTTCTGGGTGAGTGCCGTTACCTGGGCCGCGGTCGCGGTGTACTGGTAGTTGGGGTTAAACGTCTGGAAGTCGGGCAGAGTCATCCAGTCGGCGGGAAGGTTGTTATTTAAGAAAGTCACCGTCTGCTGGTAAACACCCAGGGCGTAGGCTTCGATCTGGGCATCGGTCGGGTCGGCATCGGCCGGGTTGCTGTTGTTATCCGCTGCCTCGAGCGCGGCGACCGTCCGCGGCAGGAACAGTTGCAGCGCCGTCTGGCCCGCTGTGCCCGTGGAATCCAAGGTGTAAGTGCCTTTCTGCACCGTGCCGTTATCCAGTAGCTGCCAGTACTGGAGGTAATTGACGTCAACCTGATTCTCGAAGACCGCGACGGTTTGGTCGCCGCTGAGGGCGGCGCTCGACGGCGTGGTCGAGGTGCCATCGTCGTCCCTCAGTTGCAGGTTCGACCAGACCTGCTCGATCTGTGTGGTGGAAAGCACCTGCGCGGGCGTCTCGCTGCGAGCGTCAAGTATCCCACCGTTCGTGACATCCAAGTAGACGTCGCCGGTGGCTGAGGCGACGGTGTTGATAATGAGGTCGCCTGTGTCTTGCTCCACGCTGATATCGTCCAGGGCGCTGGCCGTCAGGGTTCCCCCTATTGTGGCGCCGTCGGCCTGAAGCGTGCCGTTGGCGCTCACGTCAAGCGGCGCGGTCGCGAGCGGCGCAGTCGCGGTCGGGGGCGTACCAATGCCGCCTTGATTGCTCGTAAGCGTGATGTTGTCGCCGGTGACGTTGATCGTGCCGGCCACTAGACCGGGAGCCGGGTCCAGATCGCCGGTCGCGCTCAGCACCACGTCGCCGTAGCCGCTGCCCGCAGTTCCCGCGCTGACCTGATCGATGAGCGCCCCCGAGTTCAGATCGAGGTACACGCCCAGGTTGCCCGACTGAACATTGAGGACGCCCCCCGCAGTCGTCTGCAGGTTGAGGGGCGCGGCGGCACTGCCGACAACGCCGCCGGCCAGGCCGGAGTCGTCGGTAGTCAAAGCCGAGCTGAGTCCGCTGATGACCCAGGGATCAGTGGCGATGCCCCCGCCGGTCACGTTGACCGACGATACGAAGGGCAGAGAGTTCAGCGTCTGAGCCACCGTAGCGGCGCTGGCGTTATAAGCGATCGCCCCGGTTGTCTCAGCCGGGAGAAACACCGTCGCCGTGAACGTGCCGCCTTCGGCGGTGAGAAGGTAGGAATTCGCGGGCGCGGCACTGATATTGAATTTGCCGTAAAGCGAGCCGATTGGGGTCACCGTGAAACTCGACGCGCCGGAGCCGATGATTAACCACGGGTCGGTGGTCGCGCCCAGCCCGGTGACCCGGATGCTTGGGTCCAGCTTGTCAAGTTCATACTGGACAGTCTCGGGGCTGGCATCGTCGGGGAAGGTGACCATCTGCGTCTGACCGGCGGCGGTCACCTCAATCGACCCGCCGGTAGACTTGGTCGACCACTCTTCCGCACCCGCCGGAACCGGTGTCACCGTGCTGGCGCCCGACAAGGAGCTGCTAAACAGCGACGTAAAGCCGCTGCCGGCGATGAGCCAGGGGTCCGGTGCTGTGCCCGAACCCGTCACCGTGACTTGAACCCCATCCCCCAGCGCGTTCAGGTAGTATTGCACGGCCGCGGCAGAGGCACTCGGTGGGATGGCGCTGGTCGTTTCGCTCGGGCTGACCGTCGCCGTGAACGTCCCGCCGCTGGCGGTGTTCCACAGAAGCTGCGAATTGGCGGGCGGCGTACTTAGCGTGCTGCTGCCGCCATTCAGGCCGGATGGGACCACGCTTATCGCCGACACGCCCGTGCCGCTGACCAGCCAGGGGTCGCCGGGGGTACCCTGGCCGGTCACCTGCGCGGCGACGCTGAGGTCCATGCCGTCGAGCGCAGCCTGGACAGTGGCGGCGCTGGCATTAAAGGCGAACGTGGCCGTCCGCACCTGATCGTCGACGGTCATCTGAATCGTCAAGTCGCCGCCGGAAGCCGTCGTCCACAACTGTTGCGCGCCCGTCGGAACCGGCGCCAGCGTGCTGCTGCCGCCCGACAAAGCGTCGTTACTGACCAGCGACGCAAAGCCGGCCCCGAGGATGAGCCAGGGGTCGGCTGTCGTGCCTGAGCCGGTCACCATGACCTGCACACCCGACAGCTCGTTCAGCGCGTTTTGCACGGTCGTGGCAGAAGCATTGTAGTCGATGGCGCCGGTCGTTTCGGTCGAGCCGCTCGCCGTCGCCGAGATGGTGAAGGTGCCGGCGCTGGCATTGTTCGACAGCTCCTCTTGCACAAAAGGCACGAACTGAATCGTGCTGCTGCCTGAGAGGCCGGAGTCATCGGTGGTGATCTGGGACAATCCGGTACCGCTCAAAAGCCAGGGGTCGGTCGCGGTCCCCATGCCGGTTACGCTCACGCCGGGCAGTGCCGTTTCCAGTGCGGCGGCGGTGGCATTGAAGGGTAGCAGGGTGCCGCTCTCGGACGTGCCGCTTGAGGTCGCGGTGATGTTAAACGTGCCGCCAGTCGCGTTGTTCCAGAGCTGGAGTGCTCCGGCCGGCGCGGGCTCCAGCGTGCTGGTGCCCCCGGACACACTCAAGTCGTTGACCAGAAGCGACGAGAACCCGGTGCCGATGATGACCCACGGGTCGCCGGCTGTCCCGCCGCCTGTCACCGTGGCCTGCACGCCGGCAAGCGCATCGAGCGCCGCTTGAACCGCAACGGAGGTGGCGTCGTAGTCCAGGGCATCCGTGACCTCGGTCGTGCCGCTCACGACGGCTAAGATCGTGAAGGTGCCGCCACTGGCGTCGTTAAACAACTCCAGGGCGCCGGCGGGCTCAGGCTGCTGCGTGCTCTGGAAGGATAAACCTGCGTCGTTGGTGGCGAGGCTGGAAACGCCGGTGCCGATGATGACCCACGGGCTTCCCGCGGTGCCCGCGCCGGTCACCGTGACCTGGACGCCGGCCAGCATGTTGAGTGCCGTCTGCACGGCGCCTGAGCCGGCATTATAAGCCAGGGATCCGGTGGTCTCGGGAGTGCCATTCTCGGTCGCGGTGATCGTGAACGTGCCGCCTTCCGCCGCATTCCACAGCCGCTGTTCTCCGTTCGCCACGGTCGCCAAGGCACCGCTACCCCCGTCGAGTCCCTGGTCGTTTGGGGTAACTCCGGACACGCCGTTAATCAGCCAGGGGTCAGCCAGCGTGCCCGCGCCGGTCACGGTCGCCTGCTGCACGCCCGGAAGGGCATCGAGCGCTACTTGGAACTCGGGCGCGGTGACGTTATAGGCCAGCGGGCCGGCCGTCTCGATCTGGCTACCCACGGTTACCGAGAGCGTGAAGGTGCCGCCGGTGGCGTTATTCCAGAGCTGCTGCGCCCCGGTGGGAACAGTTTGAACCGTGCTGCTGCCCCCCGTCGCCTCGAGCGTCAGGTAGTTCGACGCCAGGGACGCGTCCGCAAGATTCGTGATGCTCCCTCCGGCGGTTATCGTCGTGTTGCCGTCGGGATTGACGATGGCACCGGACAAGATCACCGGAGCATTTGAGTTGATGTTGACCAGGCCGCTGGTCAACCCCGAGAAATCGATGCCGATCGGATTGTCCGCCTTCACCGAGTTGGTCAGCGTGATCGTCGCGCCGCCCATGTAATCGTAGGTCCAGGGATTTGCTGCGAATGAGTAGTCCCCCCCGTGGTAGGAAACGAACACGGCATACGCCGCCAACGTCGAGCCGGTGATCGTTTCGTTGAAGTCGTCGGACTCCAGAGAAGGGTCGTCCACGATGGCGCCGGTCGGGGTGCTCACGCCGCTTTCAACGGGGGTGGCGGTGCCATTAGCATCGAGGTAGTACCATGGGTCGTTCGCATTTACCTCGTTTTGGGGGGTTGTGAAAACCCAGTTGCCGGGCGAGATGCTGGTGAGGTTGCCTTTCGGACCAATGACAACACCGGGGTTACGGGTGAGATTGGCCTGGAGCTGCCACTGAAACCGGAGGCCGGACTCGGGAGAATAGCTCGCCGTTGTCCCGGTCGTGAGCGTGCCGCCAGAACCCCCCAGGACCTGGTTTGCCGGGCCTTGGTAAGTGGAAATGCCCATGCCGGGTCGGTAAACGTACAGGGTCTGCTGGGACCCCGTCGTTTGGTTGGTGTCGATGATATCGACGCTGCTGGATACCGTTGAGTTCAGGGCATTGGTGCCGGCGGACACATTCTGCACCAACACCGGGATGCCCGTTTCATTGTCGATGTTCACCGCGCCTAAGCCGCCATTGACGTGGATGTGGCCCAGGGTGTTGGTGCTGATGATCGCGCCGTCCATGGCGAAGACGCCGCCCCCGGACGAGGCGCTGACGTTGTTGAGGATGATCTGGTTGGTGGCCGCATTGTACTGCGCGGTGATCGTGGAGTCGGTGGATTCGACCGGCGCCACCGGCAACTCGAACAGCGGATTGCCGCGGCTCTGGTCGTAGGACGTCCGGTCCTCGGCCATGAGCCCGGCGAGCGTCGCGGGCAGATCAACCGACCAGGCGTTAGGCTGCCCGACCGTGATGTAGCTGTCGAGGTCGATTGTGCCGGCGTTGATGAGAACCTGCGCCGCGTCAATGGTGCTGGCCGCGCTGCCCGACAGGTTCGCTTGACTGTACAACGCGTTCTCGCTGAGCGGCTCGAGCGGGACCACGGGAAAATAACCGTCGTTGCCGCCGGCCGAGGTCGAGATTGCGTAAGCCTGCCCGACTGGGCTGTCTTGATTCGCCGCTGCCACGCTGCCAGTGTGCGTGATATTGTCAGCCCAGGGCACGTCGCCGCCATAGAAGACATAGCTCGTCAGGTAAGTCGATTCTCCGTTGGTTTTCGATTCTCCGGCGGCGCCGATAAGGGCCGCGGTGAAGTCGTAGCTGTTTGCGAACTGGCCGCCTGAGTCGAACTGCGCGTTGGCGGCCCAGGCGACGGCGTCGTTCGCGTCGGGCAGGACCTGGTAGGGGTTACCGCCAGGCCACAGCATCACGTTAGCCCACTCCGAGTACGGCGCCGAGCCGGTGATTTCGACGCCGTTCGTGCCGCTGATGATCAGGAGGCCATTGGGGGCGGTGATGTTATACTGTTCGGCGTTGATCGCGCCCAATTGCGCCACCGAGCCATCGACGTTGGCGATGGCAACCTCTCCGCCCAGGTTGTTGATGTCACCGTTCAGGTAGACCGCCGGGCCGGGGCCGTTCGCGGGCGTGCCGACCGAGGTCGGGTAGTTTTCGTCGATGGTCACGACCGGGCTTGCGCCCTGGCCTGATTGCGTGATACTGATTCCGGCCGGTGCGGCCGCCGGTAGCCCCGCCGCCCCCGTGAAGAGCACCTCTCCGCCCGGCAAGTACGGGATGGTGATCGGGTCAAAGACGAGATAGTCGGGGCTATTGTTCGTGATCGAGATGGTGGGCGCGCCGTAGGCGGTGATGGACCCGTCGCCGTTGCCCGCCAGGGTGCCCGCGTTCACCGTCACGATGCCCCCCGCGGCGTAGAGTGGTCCGAATTCAAGCGCGCCGACCGGCGAGCTCGACGTTTCTTTGTCAAACGCAGTGGCGTCCGCTTGCGAGCTGAAATAACTGCTCTCGTCCGATGGGCTAAAGGTCGAGGTGAAGGTCACCGTGAAGGGCGCGCTATCGGGGTTCACCTGGATATCCCTGGTGTCAGTGTAAACGCCCGCGTTCCCCGCGTTGGGAATGACGATATCCAGCTTGTGGTAGATACCGGCGGTGATCTTGCCGTCCTCGGTCACGCTCGACGACGTCGGATTGGTGGCCGTGCTCGAGCTGGCCGAAGTGTTCAAGGTCGACGAGTCGTAGTGAGCGGTGCCGTCGGCCGTGGGACTGGGTGCACCCGGGAAGGCGCCGATGGTGACGTTCTGCCCGCTGCTGACCACAGCGCCCGTGTCGATGGAAAGCGTTGCGTTTGAAGTCAGAGTGGTGACCGCCGTGGCCTGGGGAACGGCGAACAGTCCGATAAAATAACTCTGGGCGTTGGAGAGCCCGGCCATGTCGGTGCTGAAGGCGCCCGTGGGCTCGTTGCCGGCTGTGAGATTGACATTGCCGAAGGCGGTCATGGTGGTGTTCGTGCCCACAGTGACCGACTGATTCGTGGTCACGCTCGTGGTGGCGGAGGCGACGCCCACCGCGGCCAGCCCGTAGGTGTGCACCTCGGAATTGGTCTGCGCATTCACCGTCGTGTAGGTGCCCAGGCCGATATTGCCGCTGGTGTTCAAGTTGTCGCCCGTGCCGGTGGTAACGGAATTTGTCAGTTTGGCGCCAAGCGTCGAATCAGTGGACGCGCCCTCGAGGGCACCGCCGGACGTGAGCGTAACGGTGTCGGTCGTATTGAGCGTGCTCGAAGCGACGAGATCGATGCCGCCGGGGTTCGTGCTGGAATCGCTCTCCGAGCTGATGGAAACATTGTTCCCCAGGTTTACACTCGAAGTGCCCGCGAGGATGGCCTCGGAAGAAACGGCCGAGCCGTTGGCCACGCCACCCGCCCCGCCGGCGGCGCCGCTGCCTGCGGGCTCGGCGAACTGGTTCTGCGCCGTAGCGGTCACCGTGCCCGTCGCGTTGATCGTGGTGTCGTCCCCGTTGGTGTCCCCGATGTTCACGGTCGCACTTGTAGGCGACGACGATCCGGATCCGGTGGTGTCCGTGGCGGTCGCCTGGGCGCCGCTGGCGCCCAGGGCGGCGGCGTTCGTGGAGCTGGCGCTGGGGGCGTAATTGTCGGTGTTGGTGGCGCTCACCGTGACGGTGCCGGCGTAGATGGTGCTGCCGCCGCCGATGCCCGCGCTTGCGGTCGAGGTGTCGTTGCTGATCGCCGCCGCCGCATCGCCGGCCACCAGGCCGCCGCTGCCGGCCGTGCTCGAGGCGGCGTTCCTGTCCGAGCCCGTCGCCGTGACCGAAAGCGATCCCGTACGGGTGGTGCTGGTTTTGTTATCGGTTCCCAGGTTGGCCGTGGTCGTGGCACCGGAGGTGGCCGTGGCCGTGCTGGAACCGATGCCGACCAAGCCCGCCGCGCCGGCGGTGGCATTGGCCGATTGCACGGTCTGATTCGTGGCCTCGATCGTCACATTCCCGTCGGGAAGCACGACGTCCTCTCCGGTGTAGGCCTGGATGTTTCCCTGGTTGGACGCGGTGGCATCCGTGGCTTCCGCGCCCAGCAAGATGCCGCCGGCACCGCCCACCGAGGAGGCATAAGCCGTCGGATCGTCGTTGCTGTCCTGGCCCTGACCCGCCGTCACGGTCAGACTGCCGGCAGTGATGGTGGCCGTGCCCGAGTTGCCGCTCGAGCGGACGAAGTTTGCCCACAAAGGCTTGAACAGTCGGTGCGACCGTCGCATCGGTGACCGACGCGCCGATGCCCGCTGCGACCCCGACGGCGACGCCGAAGGCGTCGGCCGTGGCCGTGGGGGTCACCATGGCCGTGACCTGCATGGCGTTCGTGACCGTGATCGGGTTGATGCCCGTGTCAGCCTGCACCGTCGGCGACGTGGTCGCGCTTGAGCCGGCGCCGTCGCCCGAGATCACGCCGCCCGCGAAGGCGGTGGCCTCGGCATCCGATGAATCGGTTGCCGTCGCCTGGACCGTGAGATTGTCGCAGCCGGTGATCGCGCCATCGACGTAAGCGATCGAGGAGCCATTGGCCGAGGCGGTCGCGGTGCTGGTACCGATCGCGACGAAGCCGGCGGCGATGCCATAGGTAGTGGCCGTGGCGCTGTTAGTCGTGGCGGCGGTGACGGAGATGTTGCCGGCAGCGTTCAAGCTGGCCCCACTACCGGCGTAGGCTTCCACGGCAGGGCTGACGGTCGCGGTGGCACTTGCGCCGGCGCCGGCGCCGCCGATTGCCACCGCGACCGCGGTGGCGACCGACAGCGTGGTCACCGAATCGTTCGAGCTGGCTTTGATCGCAATATCGCCTTCGGAGGAGGTCACCGTGGCATTATCCACGTAAGCGGTGATGCTGCTGCTCACGGTGTTCAGGGAGATGGAGATGCCGATCGACCTGCCGGCATCCCCAACCGCGAGCGCCCCGGCGCCCACTGTCGATTTGATCTGGGCCGCGTCGCTGGCCTGGACCGAAATCAAGCCGTCGGCTTGTACCGACCCTCCGCCGGCGATAAACGCCTCGACGGTGTTCGTGATCGTGTTCGTCGCGACCACGCCGGCACCCGCGGAGCCCACACTCACCTCGCTCGCTGCCACGGCGACCGCTGCAGCCACGCCGAACGATTTGATCTCCGAGGTGGAAGGGGTCGTCGCCTCGACCGTCACCTCTTGCCCCGTCGCGAGCGCCTGCACCGTCGAGTCATTGATATCGCTTTCGACGGTATCTCCGATCGTATTGATCGATTGCACGCCGGCGATCGCTACTGCGACTGTACCCCCGTTGCTAATCGCGACGGCCACGCTTCCGCCGCCCGCGGAGGAAAGGATGGCAGGGCTGTCCGTCGACGAGAGCATCACCGACCCCGTCGCCGATGTCACATGAAAATGCGGAGCTACGCATGAGTCGATAAATGACTCGACCTGATCGTGAATCGTGTTCGTCGAGCCCGCCCCCGCGCCCGCCGCCGCGATGCTGACACCCGTCGCGAGTGCGCCCGCGAGCGACCCGCCGAATGAAAGTGCACTGATCGAAGCAAATGATGCGGCCTGCACCGAGATATTGCCTGCGGCCCCCACTGTTGACGACTGGATGTCCGCAGTCACACTGTTGGTGATCGTGTTCGTGGCCTGAGCAAAACCGATCGATCCCGATCCCGCGCCGGTGGAGCGCGCGATCGCAACTGCCACGCCCCCTGCGTCGCCGGTGATCACCGACGAGTCGGTCGCGTAGAGATCCACGTCCCCGCCGGTGCCGTTCGTCGTCACATTCGAGCCATTCTGAATCGCCGCCAGGATCTGCTCGTCGATGTCATTGGTCGTGACCGCGCCTGCCAGTCCTACGCCCACCGCGATGCCCGCACTCGCCCCTGCGCCGGAAAACGAGCCCCCCATCGCCAGTGCGTCGATCTGCGGTGACGCCAGACTCGATAGCGACACACTCGAGGGCGTCGTCACAGTTCAAGCTGTCGATGTAGGCTTCAACCTTCTGTCCGCTCTTCTTCCCGATCTCATTGTCCGAATTCGACGCCCCGATCGAGACCGCGATCCCGCCCGCGAGGCCGCCTGAGCCGATGCCGATCGCGACCGAGAAGCCACCGGCGTCTGCGTTGATAGAGCTCTGGTCCAGCGCAGATACGCGCCACCCCGCCCGCACCGGCCATCACAGAGAGCCCGGGGCCTGAGCAACCCGTGATAAATGCTTCGATATCATTGTCGACGTTGTTCGCCGCGCTGGCCCCGGCCCCGGCGAGGGCCAGCGTCAGCTCGCCGCTGCCTTTCGCGCCGGAGAGCGCTCCGCCGATGGCCAAAGCGTCCACCGTGGGCGAGAGCGTGACGAGCGTCTGGTTGTCCGACGTGCCGGTGCTCGAAAACGAAATCGGCGTCGGGCTCTTCGCCAGTGCATCCGCCATCGAGAGGGCCAGCTCGATCGTGTTCGAGTTGACCACGATCACGAAGTAGCTCTGCCCGTTCGTGAGCCCACCGATCGGCGTCCCCCCGCCGTCGTTGTAAATGACACGGTCGCCCGTGTGCAGCCCGTGGCCCGGCAGCGCGATCTGGCTCGAAGCCGTGCTCACGGCCGACGGCTTGAACGTGAGCGTCTGATCGGGATCGGCCTCGGTCTGAGCTGTCGCGAGGACTGATCCCGAGGCATCCACAGTTGACCCGATGATGGCGGCATAAATTGTGTTCGCCACCGTGTTCTTCGCAATCGACGCGCCAATCGTTATCGCAGCCTGGCCTTCCTTTCCCAGAGCGATCGCCACGGCAACTCCCCCCGCGTCGGCTTTGACCCGCGTATTATCCGTCGCCGCCAGCGAGACGTCCCCGCTCGGCGAGCTGGTCGTGACCGAGCTGCTCCCCTCGATCAGGGACTCGATTGTGATCGCGACGTTGTTCAGGGTACCGGCACCCGCCCCGGCGAGCGCGCCCGTGAGCGCGCCATTCCCCGATCCCGCGCCGGCAACGGCGGCACCGATACCCAGCGCATCGAACGAGGCCGATGAGACCGCGGAGAGCGTCACCGCGCCGGTGACGACGATCTTTGAATTGTTGATATACGCCTCGACCGAATCTCCACTGTTCTGGCCGACTTCGTTTTTTGACTCCGAGGCGCCGACCGCGCCCGAGAAGGCGAGGCCTTTGGACGCCGCCGCAATCGCCAGCGCATAACCGCCGGAATCCGCCCGAACGGTCAGTTGATCGCTGGCCGAGACCTCGAGTGCCGGGTCGGCCGCGCTTACGCCAGTGCCGGCGGCGGAAATCTCGTTCGCGCCTCCGCAGTTATTGATATAGGCGGAAATGACGTTGTCGATCGTGTTCAAGGCGCTTGAGCCGGCGCCGTCCAGGGCGATCGAAGATTGCTCGGTCGACACCGAGCCGGAGGCCGCCACGCCGAACGCGAGCGCATCGATCTGGTAATCTGCTGAAGAGCCCGGAGTTTCTTGCGCGACTGCTGTAACCGAGATGCCGCCACTGGCTGTGACACTCGAGCTGTCGATGAAGGCCTTCACCGTGTCGTTCATCGTGTTGTTTGCATTGGCCGCGCCGATTGACCCGGACACCGACGTTTCTTCGCCGTACGCTAACGAAATCGAGACTCCGCCGGCATCGGCGAGGATGGTGCTGCTGTCGGTCGCGGTCACGGTGACATTCCCGCCGAGAGTGGTCGTGACCGTGCTCGCGTCCTGGATGCTCGAGAGAATCGTCTGCTTGAGCGTGGTGTAGGTTCCCGCCCCGGCCGCCGCCACCGAGACGTCGAGGCCCTCGCCGTCGGTCCCGGCGAGCGCACCGCCGATTGCGAGCGTGTTGATCGTCGCGGTCGAAGTCGCAGAGACGACAACAGGCCCGGCCGCGGAGACATCCGAGCCGTCGATATAGGCCTTGATCGCCTCGCCGCTGCCGGTGCCGACGTTGTTCTCGGCGATCGAAGCCCCGACGGCGATCGCGACCGCCGGTTCTTCCCCCTCCGCGAGGGCCCCCGCCAAGGAGAATGCAGCCGCGTCCGCGGTCACGCTCGCGCTGTCGGAGGCGGTCACCGACACGCCGCCGGTGCCGGCGGTAACCGGTTGCTGGTTGGCTGTGGTGCAGGCGGTGATGTAAGCGGCGATCGTGTCGTTCACGCTGTTCGTGGCCGCCGAGCCCGCGCCGGCCAGCGCGCCGGTTGAGTCGCTGCCTCGCGAGATCGCCGCCGCGACGCCCAGCCCGAGCGCGTGCACGTCGGGCGACGAGCTCGCGTCCAAGGTGATCCCCGCATCGGCCAATGCCTTCGCCGCATTGATGTAGGACTTCACGGTATTGCTGATCGAGTTCTGAGCAATGCCCACGCCGATGGCCACGCTCCCAGCCTCCGCCGCCCCGGTTGCCGCGGCGTAGGCCACCGCGATACCGAAGGCATCCGAGTCGATCAGCTTCGTGCTGTCTGTGGCCGTGAGATCGATGTCGCCTCCGCTGCCCTTCGTGGTCGTGACAACACTCCCGCCGTCCACGTACGTCTCGATCGTGTTCGCGATGTTGGCCGCTGCGTAGGCGCCGCCGCCGGCTGCGCCGATCACGGTTTCCGCCGAGGGCGCGCCCTTCGCGCCTGAGATCGCACCGCCGACGGCGAGCACCTGGTCCTTGGCCGTCGATGTGGCGCTCAAGATCACGCTGCCGCTCGCCGTGACCGTCGAGTTGTGGATATACGCTAAAATCGAGTTGCCGGTGTGCTGGCCGACGTTGTCCAGGGCGATGGAAAGTCCCATCGATATCTCGGTCGTCTCGGACGCGCCTTCCGATGGCATTCCCGACCACGCAAGCGAAAACGCCCCAGCATCGGAAAAGGCCGCCGAGCCGTCATTGGCGGTCAGGCTGATGTTGCCGGCGGTCGCGGTGACGGTGCTCTGGTTGCCTGCGGTTTGGGTGATGAACGACTCGACTGTGAGCCCGTCGATCACGTTGGCTGAGTAGGCGCCGGCCAAAGCGACTCCAGTCTGTCCGGCCGTGGTGTTGATCGCGCCGCCGATCGTGAACGCCCCGATGTTCGGCGTATACTGGGCGTCCAAGGAGATGCCCGCACTCGACTGCACGGTCGCGCCGTTAACGTAGGCCAGGTCGCCATCGTTGACCGTGTTCATCGCCACGGCGACGGCCAGGTCGAACGTCGTCTTCTCCGGTGCCGCCGGCGGGTTGTCGTCTTCCTCATCATCCTCATCATCCTCATCATCCCCATTGCTCGGGGGATCGGGCTTGGTCGCGACTGCGCCGGCGACGGCGACCGCGTAGATGAACCCAGAGTTGGTCGCATCGATGGCGATCGGCCCGGTAGAATTGACCCCGCCAGGGGTAGGTCCGCTCGAGGCGTTGTAGGCGTTGCCGATAAAAGCCTCGGTATCGCGACTGACATCGTTGAGAGCGATCGAAGCGCCGACTCCGGTCTTCTGCCCCTCGGCGATCGAGCCGGCGGCGGTGACGAGCTTGACGTCATCGTTGGCCTCGACGTAGGTGCTGTCTCCGGTGTCAGTCGATGGCACGGGGGCGGCCGAATTGAACGGGTTGGGCGTGCCCGGCAAGATCACGTGCGCGCTGCCGACGGTGACCGACGCACCGGCGCCGATCGAGGCAATTGTCGTGTCGTCGACGCTGTTGTAGAGCACGACCCCGTTCAAGCCGAAGTTCGTGCTCTTACCTCCCGAGACGCCGATGCCGACTGCCAGGATCTCGTTATTCGCCTCGACGGCGAGATCATCCGCGTAAAGGGAAACGCCATCTTGGATCTGGGCGGTTGTTTTTGCGGTCGTCTCGAGCGTCAGGACGGCGACACCCACGCCCCTGGCTGTCCCCGAGCCGCCGGCACCCACGCCGCCCAACGTGTTGGGACGGAACCCGGGTAGCTTGAGATTTCCCACGTAGTTGATCGTGTCGTTCTCGTTCTCGGCCTGGACGAGCACGTCTTGCTGCCCGAACTCCGACCAGTCGTTCGAGTTGGCGAAGTTGGTCGTCGCGAGATTGAACGAACTGGGCGTCGAGCCGATAAACTGATACTCGCTCCCGACAAGTCCGCCGGCGGCGTGCCCCGGCTCGACCCGGACCGTCTGGTTCGGCTGCACGGTCACCGTGCCGGGCGTGTTCGTGGTGTAAGTGCCTTGATTGATCTGTGCGCCTGTGTCGATCGTGGCGGTCGACGTGTTCTCGAGCAGAATCACCGAGACCGATCCGGCGATCGAGAGTTTCTTCTGACCGATCGCGATGGCCGACGCGGTTGAGGTCGCCAGGTTGTTGCTGAGCCCCAGGTTGCCGTCCAGGTAGCTGGCCACGTTGATGAGGAACGACTCCGCCGTAGTTTCAGCAATGTTGTAGGGGGTCCAGTTGTTGGGATTTGCGTAGTTCGTCGTACCCAGGTTCACCAAGGCGTTCTGGGGTCCGGTGTACTGGTAGGTGCCGCCTGCGTCGCCGCCACCCGTGTAACCGGGTTGGACATCGACCGTTTCCCCTTCCTTCATCGTTTTTGAGCCCGAGTTGCTGTTGTAGGTCGCTGTGTCCTGGCCGCTCTCGAACGGGTAAGCGAGGTTCGTGAACTCGGTATCCGCCGGATTGAAGATGTTGTTGGGGTCTGACATGACGGAGAGCGGACCGCCTGAATCGACTGCTGCGTTGCCGGCGATGGTCGCGGTTGCGTTATTGGTAAAGTCGCCAATGTCGACGGCCAGTGCCCCTCCGTTGTTGATCGGCTTCGTGCTCTCGTCGTCACCGTCTTCTTCGTCGCTGTTTTCCTCCCGGGATTGGTTAATCTGGGTGCTGTCGGCCGCGGCGCCGGCACCAATGTTGGGAGTCGAGGTCACCGAGCTAAAGACATTGACGCCGGTAGGGCTCGTGACAGTGGCGGGATCACCGGCGACGCCATCGCCGATCGTGGCCGTGGTTGTGAATGTCATGACGTCCACAGCAATCGCCCCGACGAGCTGGAAGGTGGCGGGTTCCGGGGTCTTGCTCTTCCCGAAGATTTTTTCCTTCGCCCAGGCAGCGATTGGGGCGATAATATAATTCTTGAGATCGTTGATGCTGTTTCCAGTCGTCGCCGGACCTGTACCCGCACTGGCCGTGACGCCATATCCATACTGGGTCGAGTTCAAGTATTGGAAACCGGACAGGGGCGTGGTCAGCTCAGTGGCGGTGACATTCACGTTCGAGCCCGCAGTCGCCTTCCCGTCCAGGTATGCATGCGTGTAACCACTGGCATCATCGACGGCGACGGCGGCACCGAATTCGCCTGCGGGGCCGCCGACGGTCTGTGCCACGGTCTGTCGATCAAACGTGGTATCGGCCTGCACCGAGATGTTGCCCCCCGCCGTGATCGTTGCCGCCGGCTGGACAAGGGCAGTGGTGTTGTACCTCGTCACCGTGACCGCGACCGCGGCCGCGTTCTCGAGCTGGGCATAGGCGACCACGCTCAGTTCGTCGTTCGACGACGCACGGATTGTGGTGTCGCCGGTCGTGGTGATGGTTGCGTCGCCGATCGTGGTATCGGCGTCGGTGTCGGCGACGCCGACGGCAAATGAACCGATCTTGACGCCGATCGGGCTGGCAGATGGGGCAACGGCAGCGGTTGACGATGCCACGAAGTCGGTCGCGTTGATTGACGTCGGAGCGGCGGTTGTCGAGCCGATCGTGATGGTTGCCTCCGACCTGGCATAGGCGACAGCCGCCAGGAACGAGATGTTGAGCACCGTCTTGATGAGCGCGTCGGTAACCGGATAGAGATCGGTCGCCGCTGTGCTGCTCGTGTCGCCTGCCTGCAAGAAGTGCTGGCTGTCCGAGTTGGCGAGCACCGATACCTCGCCGCCGGAGATGTTACGCGCCGTCGACCGTCACTGTGGTTTTGTTCAAGTTCACCTGCACGTTGCCCAAAAGGGGGACCTGCGTGATCTTGCGCGAAGGGTCCTCGGCATCGATCACAATTGATCCGCCCGCGCCGTTGGGGTCCGTCGAGTTGGCGAGAAGTTGCGCTCCGTCATCGATCGTGATATTCCGGGCCGTGATGTTGATGCCCCCAGGCACGGCCGCGCTCGTGTTCAGGATGTTGCCGTCGATATTGACGTACTCGGCTTCAAGCGTAATGTTCATCCCCGGCACGATGATGTTGCCCGTGACGTTGATCGTGTTCGAGTTGGAGCTCGCGGTGGTGAAGAGAAGCGGGCTGAACGAATCGACGTCGTAGTTCGGGGTCGGCTGGCCCGGTTGGCTGACGATATGCGCCCAGTAGAAGTCGTCCTGAGTGATGCTCGTCGGGGCATTCATGATCTTCACCGTATTCGAGGACCCCGCGTCATCGAGGCTGAACTGTTGGTTCGCGTCGGTCGCGCTGTCAGGGGCGGCGAGGTTGGCCACATCGAGGTTGTAGACGTTCTCGGCGCCGGAGACGTTCTCGCTACCTGTGCCTCCCTCCAAGGTCGCCAGTCCTCCGGTCGTGGTCAGCGTCACGTTGCCCAGCGAGAAGGCTGACGCGTTCAAGAGCGTGGTGTGTGCGCCGCCGGTGAGCTCTGCGTTGGTGATCCCACTCAAGAGGTCGGAGCTGGCAGGCGCGCTTCCTCCGTCGGATGCCATCGTGAGCGTGTTGTTGGTGAGCGTGAAGTTCCAGTCGCCAGACTCGACGACCGTGGCCGTCCCGCCACTGGCGGAGAGCACATTGTTCCCAGATCCGCCGCTCAAAAAGTCGGTGCCCCGGCCGCCGATCAAGGTATCGTCGCCGGCGCCGCCGGTGAGCGTCACACTGCCGAAGGCGATCGGGTCGCCCTCGATCGTGCCGCCGGACGCGGCGACGTTGAGCCCCAGGTCTTGGGCCGCGGAGCTGCCGTTCATATCGGCGACCGCGAAGGTGCCGGAGCCAGCGGGGGACGAATCGGTGAGCACAAAGCGCCGTGCCGGCGGAGTTCAAGCTCGCCGTTAGGTACGTGCTCGCCGCCTCAATCGCGGATATGACATCCTGGATTGTGGTCGCGATCTCGAGGTTGACGTCGACCTTCGTGCCGTTGCGAAGCGAGATGCGCAGGTCGCTCGCGTTGTCGCTGATCGGCCAGCCGGTGAGCGTGGAGCCTTCTCCGGTGCCGAGAATTCCCAGGTCGCTGGCGGCCGGGGAGTTGTTGAGCGAGCTGACCGCGAGGTTGCCGTTGCCGCCGCTGGAATCGGTGATGACGACGCGCATCGCCGGCCGCGTTCAGGTTCACGGTGAGATTCCTCGACGCGTTCTGGATGTCATTCACGACGTCTTGCAACGATTGCGCGCCGTTGAGCGAGACGTCGGCGGTCGAGCCATTGGTCAAGGTGATCTGAAAGTCGTTCCCGCCGTTCGAAGCGGTTTGAACACCCGTGCCGTTGTTCAAGCTGGAAAGCGCCGTCGACGCGAGTAGACCGGTCAAGTTGACGACCGAGCCGGAGATGATCCCCAGCCCCTGGCCATTGTTGAAGTATCCGAGGCCCGTGCTGCTGGAGAAGCCCGAGAATCCCGATGCGTCGAGCTTCACGCCGGAAGAATTCGACGCGGCGCCGCTGGTGATTTCCGCCATCTGGAAGCCGGAGATCGGGTCAACCTGGCTTCCGGTGATCCCCGCGCCCGTCGCGGTGAGCGAAGTGTTCGTCAGGGTGTAGCTGATGTCGGTCGTCGAGTTGACGATGAGCTCGTTCTGCCCACTGCCGCCAATGAGCGTGTCCAGGCCGGCGCCAGCAGTGATATAGTTGTTGCCGATTCCACCGTTGATGTAGTCTTTGCCCGAGCTGGCGAGAATCGTGTTCTGGCCGGAGCCGCCGTAGAGAGTGGCGTCGCCTGAGTATTGGCTCGCGTCGATCAGCATGTCGCTGGGGCCGCCGGTCAGATCGACGCCCTGAATATTCGTCAGGGTGTTGACTTCATGCACACCCGTGGTCGTGATCGCGGAGCTGATCGACACCATCCCGTCGCCGGTCAGATCGCTGCCGTCGGTGCCGAGGTTGGCGAGCGGGGTGGCCGGGTGCCCAGGACGCCGAGGAACGTGATGACCCAAGGACCGCCCACGGTGGCCTGTTGCACGGCAACGTTGTCCGGGCCGATGCTTGGCAGTGCCTGCAGAGCAGATTGGACCTCGGAGGCATTGGCGTCATATTCGATCGGATCGGTCTCGTAGTTCGCGTAGGAAAGCGTGAACGTGCCGCCGGTGACGTTTCCGGTCAAGCTCAACGTGTCGACCTGGTTCGTTCCCTGGCCCATGTCGAGCGTGGCGTTTTCGGGTGTGCCAGCGACGATGAACCGAGTGTCCTGTGTCTCGACCTCGGTGTTGTAACCGCCGCCGCCGTTGATGATGTCCTGCCCTCCGCCACCGGTGAGGAAGTCGTTACCCGAGCCGCCGAGAAGGGTGTCGTTGCCCGTTCCGCCCATCAGCGTGACATTGCCCAGCGTGAACGCGGAGGCGTTGATTTCGTCGCCGCTATTGCCGCCGGTCAAGCTCGCCTGATCGATGCCGGAGAGGGATTCGGTGAATGTGGCCGTGCTGTTCTTCAGAGCGACGACCAGGCTCGAATTCGTGAGCGTGAAGTTGGCGTCGAAGGCCTCGACGAGTGTGTCGGTGCCACCACCTCCCTCGATCGTGGCGTTGCCCCCGCCCGCCGTAATCGTGTCGTTGCCCGGAGAGCCGATCAGCGTGTCATTCCGGTCCCGGTTGTCCAGGAACAGATTCGCGCTGATAATGCTCGTGCCGTGCAACACGCCGCCCGATCCGACGCCGATCAAGCCGAGATCGGCACCGGCGGCTGAGCCGTTGGCCGCCTCCACCGTGAGATTGCCCGTTCCACCGGAGGTGTCGTTCAGGTCGAGGCCGGTTCCCGCCGAGTTGATTGTGGCGGTCAAGTAGGGACTGGCCGCGTCGATAAAGTTGATGACGTCTGCAATGGTCTGCGCACCGCTCAACGAGATCGGGAGCTGCGTTCCATCCGTGAGGGTCACGTCGATATCGGCATTGTCGGCGGTGATCTCCGTCCCTTCAAGAAACTGCCCGCTTCCGGTCGTGTCGATGCCCAGGTCGTCGGCCGCCGGTGAATTGTTGAGCGGGACCACCTGAATGTTCTGGCCGCCATTCTCGGTGTCCTGGATCGTGATCGCGTTGCCGAGCTGCTGGTCGAGCTGGACGATCAGGCGGCTTGGTGCGGCGTCCTGGATCTGGTTGAGCAGAGACTGGACGGTCGTCGTGTAGTTGATCGACAGCGTCACGTCGACCGATGTGCCGTCGGTCAAGATGATCTCGAAGTCGGGCAAGTCTCCGCCGGCTGTCCGCACGCCGAAGCCGTTGTTGAGCGTCGAGACGAGCGTGGTGCTCTCTGCGCCGAGCAGGTTGTTGAACGTTCCAGTCACCGTGCTGAAGCCGTTCGCGAGCGACGAGAGTGGCAGGGTCGTGCCCCCGCTCAAGACGACGTGGCCGGCGGTGAAGGCAGACGCGTCGATCTTGTCTGAATGGGCGCCTCCGGTCAGATCGGCGATCTGAATGTTGGAGAGCGTTTCGGTGATAGGGGTCGCCTGGCCGTAGAGAGTGTACTGAAGCAACGTGTTGGTGAGCGTCATGTTGCCGTCGAAGGTTTCGACGAGCGTGTTCACGCCTGAGCCCCCCATGATCGTGTCGGCGCCCCCGCCGCCTGAGAGCGTGTTGTCGCCCGGGCCGGCCATGATCAGGTTCGGATTCGAGTCACCGGTGATCGAATCGTTGTAATTCGACCCGGTCACGTTCTCAAAGCCCTGCACGCTTTGAAAGGTCGTGGCGGTGTCGGTGGCGAGGTCGACGGTGATGCCGGTGCCAGTGCTGGAGTAGTAGTCGCCGTAATCCAGCGTGTTCGACCCGGAGCCGCCGATCAGGTTCGCGATATCGGTGGCGGTCACCGTGTCGGCGCCGGCGGTGACCTCGAGCGCACCGTTGGCATCGGAACCGGTCGAATTGCCAGGGTTGATCTTGGCCTTCAGGTTTGCCGTTACTTTTGAGAAGTCGAGCGTGTAGAGGCCTTCCTGCGCGCCATTGACGGCGACGGTGCCGGTGCCCCAATTCGGGCCAAATTTGAAGACGTCGTCTCCCGGGCCTGCGTTGAACGTCTCGGTGCCCGAGCCGGCAGTGATGGTGTCGTCCAGCGCGTTGCAGGTGATCGTGTTACTCCCCGCCCCGCCGATGACGTTGTCGATCGTGTCGTCCGAGGCGAGAGTTAATGTGAGATGGCTGTTGATCTGCTGCGCTTCCGTGCTCGAGATGTCAAGCGTGATCGTCGATTGTTGCGCCGCCGAGAAGTCCAGCGTCCCCGCGCCACCGGAAGTTCCGGGGTTTTCGATGACGGTGTCGCTGCCCTCCTGGGAGTCCGGGTTGAAGACGAACGTGTCGTCTCCCGTGCCGCCATTCAAGGTCTCATTGCCGACGCCGGCCGTCAGCGTGTCGTTGCCCGCGCCGCCATTGACGACACTGATGTGGCTGATGTTGCCGAGATCCGTGGCGGTGCCGGTCAGAAGGTTGACGGTCACCGGGGTCGAGAAGGCGCTATAATCGAGTGCATTGGTGCTGCCGCTCCCGCCGTTGATGTTGACGGTGTCTCCGGCGGCACCGGTGGTAACGTCGAAGACATTGCTGCCGCCGCTGCCGACCAGGGTTCCCGCACCATTGATCGTGATGTGGTTGTCGAGCTGGACCGAATTCGAGCCGTTAATCGTCCACGTGTGATCATTCGATCCGCCTGCCAGGCTGACGGTCTCGGTCGAATCGGCATTGTCGGTGAGCGTCGCCGTGTCGGTGAGCAAGTCGGTCGTGATCGTATCATCGAGGTTTAGCGTGCTTGCCCCTCCACCCAGGGTCACGTTGATCGTCGAGATGGCGCTCACCAGAATGGACTGCACGCCCGGAGTCGTCGGATCCAGATCCGCGCTGTAGTCCGAGGCGTCCGAGCCGGTGGTGCTGAACTCGAGATTCCCACCGCTGTCCTCGAGCCACAAGTTGTTGGGGCCGGTCCCGGTCCCCGTGAACGTCACGGCCGAGCCGATGAGCGAGGGAGTGATCGAAAGCAGCACTCGGCGTTCGAGCAACTCCAGGTCGTAGCGCTCCAGTCCGCCGAGCTGACCGAGGCGAATCTGCCTCAGTCGCCGCCGCGCCGCCGCCCGTGATTCACGCTTCTGATGAGCCTCAAGCGACCGCTTGCGCCGGGAGAAAGACATGCTGTTTGCCCTCTGCAAAAGCTGCGAGTCAAGCGAAATGGGGTGCCGTGCGCACGCAACATGTGCGCAGGCTACGTCGAGCCCTAAATTGCGCTCCGAAGTACGTCTAATGCTCACCGTCGGAACCAAACGAATCGCGTCTCCGCGATTCTTCTATCCTCTATCTAAGTATTCCCGGGAGTATGTATCGATTTTTTCGAGATGGGGATGATATGAGCGAACCCACGAGGGCGCAGGGGTTTGCGTCGGGCGATCAGGGATGACGAATATTGGGGCCAGGGGCTCACGATATGTGCTCCAGGGGCTGACGCCGCCTGGCTACGTGATGTCGCCCCCTTCGGGGGCTCAATCGATCGTTGTGTCTTTGGTTGCTGGGGCTGACGCAATTGAATCCAGGGGCTGACGCAATTGGTTCCAGGGGCTGACGCAATTGGTTCCAGGGGCTGACGCGATTGGGTCCAGGGGCTGACGCAATTGGGTCCAGGGGCTGACCCAATTGGGTCCAGGGGCTGACGCAATTGGTTCCAGGGGCTGACGCAATTGGTTCCAGGGGCTGACGCGATTGGGTCCAGGGGCTGACGCAATTGGTTCCAGGGGCTGACGCAATTGGTTCCAGGGGCTGACGCCGCCTGGCTACGTGATGTCGCCCCCTTCGGGGGCTCAGGGGCGGCTTCGGGCGATCAGGTCGACCATTTCCTCGCGGAGGCGGCGGAGGACGTGTGACTCGGCCAGGCGGACGGCGGTGGGTGTGATCCCCAGACCGGGCGCATGTGCAATCCATGTCTGGAATGATTTCCATGATTCTCAATCTCAATCCCAGAGATACGACTCATTGAATTCGACCTCATGGCGCTTCAAGAACTCGACAAACTCCTCCTGGAATGATTTGGTGCGGTGGTGGGCTTCTTGACCTTGGACATATTTTCGAACACCAGGCAATTGCGAGGAGCTCAAGGTAAACGCCCCGTAGCCCTCCTGCCACGCGAATCGTTCCGACCCAGGAGCGTCCGGACGCTCGTTGACCCATTTTGAGGAATTCGATTTGACCAGACGAACGATATCCGACACCGAGACGTCTGGACGGATGCGGATCACGAGATGAACGTGGTCCGCGATCCCGCCGATCTCCACGAGCGAGCCCGCTTGGCCGCGAAGGATGCCGCCGATGTATGAATAGAGATCATCGCGCAAATCATCGGTGATGAGCGGTTCCCGGCGCTTGGTGCTGAAGATGACGTGGTAGAGGAGTTTGGTGTAGGTGTTTGCCATGGCATTGGTTCCAGGGGGTTCACGGCATTGTTACCCGGGGGTTCACGGCATTGTTGCCGGGGGTTCACGGCATTGTTGCCGGGGGTTCACGGCATTGGTTCCAGGGGCTGACGCCACCTGGCTACGGGCTGCCGCCCCCTTCGGGGGCTCAATCTGTCGTCGCGTCGTTGCTTCCGGGGGCTGACGCCGCCTGGCTAAGGGCTGCCGCCCCCTTCGGGGGCTAACACTCGACCGGCATCGCGCTATTTTCCAGGGGTTGACGCCGCCTGGCTACGGGCTGCCGCCCCCTTCGGGGGCTAGAACTCGACCGGCATCGCGCTATTTTCCAGGGGCTGACGCCACCTGGCTACGGGCTGCCGCCCCCTTCGGGGGCTCAATCTGTCGTCGCGTCGTTGCTTCCAGGGGCTCACGCCGCCTGGCTACGGGCTGCCGCCCCCTTCGGGGGCTAGAACTCGACCGGCATCGCGCTATTTTCCAGGGGCTGACGCCGCCTGGCTACGGGCTGCCGCCCCCTTCGGGGGCTCAATCTGTCGTCGCGTCGTTGCTTCCAGGGGCTGACGCCGCCTGGCTACGGGCTGCCGCCCCCTTCGGGGGCTAGAACTCGACCGGCATCGCGATATTTTCCAGGGGCTGACGCCGCCTGGCTACGGGCTGCCGCCCCCTTCGGGGGCTAGAACTCGACCGGCATCGCGATATTTTCCAGGGGTTGACGCCGCCTGGCTACGGGCTGCCGCCCCCTTCGGGGGCTCAATCTGTCGTCGCGTCGTTGCTTCCAGGGGCTGACGCCGCCTGGCTACGGGCTGCCGCCCCCTTCGGGGGCTCAATCTGTCGTCGCGTCGTTGATTCCAGGGGCTGACGCCGCCTGGCTACGGGCTGCCGCCCCCTTCGGGGGCTCAATCTGTCGTCGCGTCGTTGCTTCCAGGGGCTGACGCCGCCTGGCTACGGGCTGCCGCCCCCTTCGGGGGCTAACACTCGACCGGCATGGCGCGATTTTCCAGGGGCTCACGCCTCCTGGCTATGGGCTGTCGCCCCCGTCGGGGGCTGGCTTCAGGCGATCAGGTCGCCCATCTCCTCGCGGAGGCGACTGAGCACGCGGGACTTGGCCAGGCGGACGGCGTTGGGGGTCATTCCCAGCTCGGCGGCGACTTCCGCTGTCGCGCGGGCCTCGACGGTCGCCTGCCAGAACGCCGTCCAGGTCCGGTTTTCGACCTCGTGCTGGACCAGCCGCAAGGCCCGCTGGTACAGACCGGAGATGTCGGCCGGGCTCTCCGAGAGCTCGAGCTCCCGTGCCGGCGCGGGGATTTCGCGCAGCCGGTCCTGGGCATCCGTTCCACCCACGCCCGGCTCAACCCGCCTGCTGGCGTGGTGCAGGAGCTTGTGCCGCGTGATGCCGCGCATCCAGCTCCGGAACGTCGTTCCCGGCTGATCGGGCCGGAACTGAGCGAGGCTCGAGGCGACCGCCGAGAAGACCTCCTGCGTGACGTCCGCGATCTCTTCCTGCGGGATCAGCGATTGGCGGCACCAGTGGCGGACCAGCGGGGAGTACAGGGTGACGAGACGCTTCCAGGCTTCCGGTTCGCGCGCCATGGCACGGCGCAAAAGAGAGGACGACGTCGGATTTGCCGGATTCAATGCGAGAATCTCCGCGGGGTTCGTTCGGCCCGCTCGCATTGCGAAATCGGACTCTTGACACCGGGCCAGTGCCGGTATCGTGCTAAATTTCACATCTTCTCTTATACTATGACATTTCTCCCGAAGAATCCAGAATACAACACGGAACCGGCGCTCGCCTCGGTCCACGCGGATCACGGAGCGAGGGGACCGGACGAGGCGCCGATGAGCCGTACCGACTGTCCGAGCCCGGACACGCTCTCCGATTACGTGCTGGGGAAAATCCGAGTTGCCGATCTGGGCACGGTGGCCGGGCATCTCGAGGTATGCACAGAATGCGAGCAAAAGATCGAACTGCTTGACGGGATGACCGATGACGTCGTCTCGGAACTGAGGCGGATTCGCGGGGCCGATACGATCGCCGGCGACTCGACGGAGGTTCTCTCGCCCTCAGGCGGGGCCGACATGCCCTCCGCGACCGGGACCTGGGGCGAGTTCCGGATCGTGCGGGAGATCGGGCGGGGCGGCATGGGAGTGGTTTGCGAGGCGTACCAGGGCTCGCTCAACCGCCACGTCGCGCTCAAATTGCTGCCGGAGCACGGAAGCCTCTCAAGGTTCCGCCGCGAGGCCCAGGCCGCCGGACGGCTGCACCACACCAACATCGTGCCCGTCTTTGGCGTCGGCGAGCATCGCGGCCGCGCCTTCTACGTGATGCAGTACATCGTCGGACGGCCGCTCGACCGCGTACTGGAGGACCGCGGCGGCGGGGGCGGCGCGGCAGGCGGCGGCGCTGCCTCGGGCCGGCTCGACGACCGCGAGGCGGCGAGGATCGGCGCCCAGGTGGCCGATGCCCTGGCCTACGCCCATTCGCAGGGCGTGATCCACCGTGACATCAAGCCCTCAAACCTGCTGCTCGACGAGCAGGGGACGGTGTGGGTGACCGACTTCGGCCTCGCTCACGACGCCAGCGACACCCACTCGCTGACCCAGACCGGCGACTTCCTGGGAACTTTGCGGTACGTGGCGCCGGAGCGGTTCCAGGGCCGGGGCGATCGTGCGCGCCGACATCTACGGGCTGGGCGTGACGCTCTACGAGCTGGTGTGCGGACGGCCGGCGTACCCGGAGGCTGACCGGTCGCTGCTCTTGCACCAGGTCCTGCACGAGGGCCCGCCGCGCCCGCGGCAGGTTAACCCGGCAATCGCGCGCGACCTGGAGACGATCGTCTTGAAGGCGATGGCCCGCGACCCGCGCGAGCGGTATTCGCTCGCCTCCGCAATGGCGGAGGACTTGCGGCGGTTCCTCGACGAGCGTTCGATCCTGGCGCGGCGGGCGGGGCCGGCGGAGCGGCACCTGGCGCTGGTGCCGCCGCAACCGGGCGGTCGCCACACTATTGGTCGTCCTGGTCATGGTGTTCACCGCCGGGTTCGCGGGCGTGACGTACCAATGGCTGCGCGCCGACGCCGAGGCGACCCGCGCCAACAGGACGGCACTGGCCGAGACCGAGGCCCGTGGCGCCGAGTCGAAGCTACGGGTGCGGGCCCAGTCCGAGATCGCCGAGCGAAACCTGGATCACGCCCTCGACTTCGCCCACCAGGGCGACGTCGACTATGGCGCTGCTCTGGATGGGCGAGGCGCTCGAGCAGGCGCCCCTGGAGCGGCCCGAGATCGCCCGGATAGTCCTGGCCAACCTTGCTGGCTGGGAGGGGCAGATGCTCCGCCGCCGGGCCATCCTCGAGCAACCTGTAAACCACGAACAAAGCTTCGCCCGGTTCAGCCCCGACGGCCGGGAGATCCTGACCGGCAGCGACTCTGGTAAGGCCCAGTTCTGGGAGACGGCGACTGGCCGGCCAATTGGCCCGCCGCTCGCGCACCCCGCATCCGTCAACTGTTGTGCGTTCTCACCCGATGGCCGGCTCGCCGCGACCGGCGGCGGCGACGGCAAAATCCGCCTCTGGGACAGCTCGACGGGTCAGGCCGCCGGGCCGACCCTCGCACACCGCCAGTCGGGCCTGTGGAATATCGCCGTTGCCGACTCGGTCGAGTTTTCTCCCGACGGCCGGCGGCTCGTCAGCAGCGATTTGCAGGAGGGCACCAAACTTTGGGACGTCACGAGCGGCCGGCGGCTCGACTTGCCGAAGGACGTGGAGACGAGCCAGGTCAGTCACTTTTCGCCGGACGGGCGTCGTCTGCTCCTGGTGGACCGATCGGGAAGACAAGCGCGATCCTGGGATCTGCGCCACCAGGCAGATGGTCGGGCCGGCCATCGCGATCGACCGGCTTCGTTGGGCTTGCTGGTCACCCGACGGCCGGCTGATCGCCAGCGGAGATGACGATGAGAAGGGCCAGGTCTGGGATGCCGCCACAGGCCGGCTGGTCGCATCGCTGCCGGGGACGAAAAACCATTTCCGCGGAGCGACATTCTCCCCTGACGGCCGCTGGCTCCTCACGTACGGCGCCGATGGCACGGCAAGGATCTGGGACGTCGTGAACCGACGGCCGGCCGGGGTCGCCGCCCGCGCGGGCGACCCGATCACGCTTGCAACGTTCTCGCCCGACGGCCGGCTCATCCTGACCGGTGCCGGAGACAGGACGGTACAGCTCTGGGATCGGGCCACGGGCGGCCGCATCGGCTCGCCGCTTCGTCATCTCGGTGGCATTACGGATGCGTCGTTCTCGCCGGACGGACGGCTCGTGGTGACGGCCTCAACCGGGGGGACCGCCGACGTCTGGGAGATCGGCCGGATCGGCCTCATCCCGCCCTCCAATCGGGCGGAGCGCCGGGAAGCGGCCGCAGACGTCGGCACGCCGCGCCCGCTGGGTGTTTCGTTCGCCCGTGCTCAGTTCAGTGTGGACGGATCGCGCGTCCTTCTCGATCAATTTCGGCTGGCGCGCCTGGTCGAGACCGAAACGAGCCAGCCGATCGGAAAGCCCATGGTCAGTCGCTGGCGGTATTCCCACGTCGCGATCCTCAGTCCGGACGGCCGCCGCATCGCAACCTGTGCCCACGACAAAACTCATGGTGAAGGCGGGAGTACGTGGTCCACCTGTCAAGTCCGGGACGCGGTTACCGGGCGGGTGGTTTCGCCGCTGCTTCCGCATGGCAACTGGCTGCGCGTGATGGCCTTCAGCCCTGATGGCAAGGTGCTCGCCACCGGCGATTACAGCGGCATGGTTCATCGCTGGGATGTCGAGACCGGGGCGATGATCGGCCGGCCGTTCGCCACGGGCTCGATCGTCATGAGCCTCGCGTTCAGCCCCGAAGGCAGGCTGCTGGCCACCGGCACGGCCTCGCCCGCCAACCAGATGGTGCTGTGGGACCTGGAAACGGGCCAGCCGCGCGGCGATCCGGTTCGCTTCACGAGACTGGTTGACCGGCTCGCTTTCAGTCAGGATGGCGCCGAGCTTGCCGCCGGCGCCGAAGACCACACGGCCCAGGTTATCGATACAAAGGATGGCAGGGCCGATGTCACTCTACGGCTCAACGGGAGTCCCCGGTCGATCCAGTTCACGCCGGACGGGTGGCACATCTTGAGCGACGGTAGCAATATGGACGCCCCGTCGGCGCGGCTCTGGGACGCCCATACGGGCGAGCCAATCTCGCCGCCGATCTCGCAACCGCGCAGCGTGAGCACAGCCGCCGGTCTTTTTCGCCGATTTCAAGACCTTCGCCATCGGCGACGGGGATGGAACGGGTCGCCTCTGGGACATGGCCACCGCCAGGCCGAAGGGCGCCGGGTGGAGGCTCCGCCAGCGGTGTCTATCCGTCCGGGTCGGGCACGACGGGCGATCGTTGTCGGCGGTGGACGAGCGCGGGAATGTCCGAACCTGGCCGATCCCGCAGTCGATGACGGGGCCAATCGAGGGTCTGGTCCGGCACTTGCGGGCGCGGACTGCCAGAGAGCTCGATTCGACGAAGGCGATCGTCGGCATCGATCAACAGGAATGGAAGCGACTATGGGAGGAGGTCGGCGACGGGCCTCTGGCGGCCACGGACGCGGTCGACGAGCGGGATTGGCACGAGGCTTGTGCCCGCGACGCCGAGGCAATGGGCGACGGTTTCGGTGGCGCGCTGGCACCTGGACCGCCTCATCGCCGAGCGTCCCGGAGTTGGCCTTCTTTACGCCCGGCGGTATCGGGCCTGGCTCTGGACCGGAGATAACGCCTCGGCCGAGGCCGATATCGAGCGAGCCATTGCGCTCGGGCCGCGCGACCGCATCCTCGACTGGATGCTCCACTGCGCCGAGGACATCGGTTACGATGGGCAGCGGGCGGACGCCATCCGCGTGCTGGACCGGGTCGTCGCCGCCCGACCCGACGACTGGCTGACCTACGCGCTGCGAGCTCATCAACTTGAACAGCTCGGCCGCACGACCGACCGCGAGGCAGACCAGGACCGCGCGATCGAGAGGGCGCGGAAATCACGTTCGTGATCCGGACCGCCGACGAGCGCAGCCGGGCGGGCCGATGGGCGGACGCCGCGCGGCTGTTCGACCGGGCCATCGCCATGGGGACAGTCCCGTACGAGGTCTGGATGCAGGCGACGACAGCCCACCTGGAGATCGGCGACGAGCCGGGCTTCCGGCGGGTTTGCCAGACCATGCGCGCCCGGCAGCCGGCGGAGATCTTCGAGCGCGGGGTCGCCGCATCGCTGGCCGACGTGGTGACGCTCGCACCCGGGGGCGTCGGCGACGACGGCAAGGTGCTGGGCTGGATCGCGCCGCTGCCGGCGGGGGTGAGCCCGGCGCAGAAGCAATGGAAGCGAGCGATCCTCCAAACCCTGGGGGCGGTCCACTATCGCGCCGGCCGATACGGAGAAGCCATAGCGCGGCTGGACGAGGCAAGCGTGACGGGCGACGGCTTGGTCGCGCCGGTCGAGGCGATCTTCCTGGCCATGACGCATTTCAGGTTGGGTCATCACGCAAAGGCGCGCGCGCTTTTGTCCGGCCCGTGGCGCGATGAGCCGGATGGTCCATCCGCGGAGGACTGGTGGGCGTGGCGCGGGCGCCGGCTACTGCTCCGCGAGAGCGAGCGGCTCATTCTCGACCCGGGATTCCCGGCGAGCCCGTTCGCCGGCTGACGGGGGGAGGCAGACACCCACCGATCGGATGTGGAGATTGGGTGTCTGGCTGCCTCGCCTGCGGACGCCCCTCGAATAGGTTGGAGTCCGAGAACTTCGGCTACGGGAATTTACGAAGTTCCTCAACCGCAACACGGATTCGCGGATCGTCCGGGCCGGATGCGTCCACGGTTCTTGAGGCGATTCCGCGTCCGGTGAGCGCGGTTACCTCGAAGCGACCGGGCTCCTGGGACCGCTTAACTCGATAACCAGCCTCAAGCAGCGGGATCCAGTAGTTCAGCGATTGAATCACCTTATCACTCTGCTCATGGGAGCGCAATGCGTGCAAATCCGGCAGCATCGTCTTCAAATTGCGCATGCCGATGGTTTCAATTGCTTTTATGCGAACAGAGGCCGCTTTATCTCGAAGCAACTCTGCAAATACCGAGCAGCTGAGTTCGGGAGGCAACTGGCTTGACAGATAAAAGGCCAAGTTGCGACGGACCGTTGCGGACTTATGCTTGGCAAGTTCGCTTATACGGCAATGAAGAGAGGCATCGTTCAGAGCCAGGTCCGTCAGCACATAGAAGCCAAGCTCAACCTCTTACGATGATCTTGCAGAACCTCGTGGATTATGGTGGACGGGCAACGGCGGTTCAATGAGTGACCTGCGAAGGGGCGGGCACGCCGGGACACGCCGACACGCCAGATTGTGCTTGCCGGGTTTGCGAAGTTGGGTTATTGTCCCCACGCGCCTCCATTTTCGATGTGACGGCACGGAAGCTTCGGAACGATCCGGATTGGTTAACTCGCCCGAGTTGAGGCGAGGCAGGGGAGGGATTCCCATGGTAAGCCGCCGCGTTCGACGCTACGCACTCGGTCTGGCTGGTGTGGCTCTGGTCCCTCCATTGCTGTGGCTCGGGGTGGTTCTGGTCGCACCCACAGCGTGGGCCAGGAACCATGTGGTGGCGGTGCTCGAAGCCAGCAGCGGCCGATCGGTCGCCCTTTCCGGGATGTCGGTGCCCTTGCTGGGCGGACTTGAGCTACGCGGCCTCTCAATCGGGTCGCCCAGGAACACCGACGACCCCTGGTTCACGGCGAAGCATATCCGGGTCGATGTCAGTGCCTTCCAGCTCATGGTGGGGCGGCTCGGCCCTTGCTCGATCGAGATCGATGGCAGCCAGTTGCGCGTGATGCGCAGGGCCGACGGGAGCCTTGAGCTGGCCGACCTCGTCCTGCCGCCGCCGCGAGATAAGAACGGGCGGTACCGCGAAGACCACGGATCGGAGCCGATCACCGTCCAGTTCCGCGAGACCGACGTGTCGGTGATCGACGAGCCCTCGAACAGCGTGTTGCACTTGCGGAGCGTCGAAGGCGACGCGTCGCGCGAAGGGAAGCGACTGGTTGTCCACAATATGAGGGGCACGTTGAACGGTGGTCCATTTCAATTCTCGGGCCAGCTCGACCGCTCCGGGGAAGAGCTCGCCATGGAGCTTAAGTTCCGGGCCGAGAAGGTGGTCCTGGACGACGGCATGAGGCTGATCCGGTACGCCGTTCCCGTACTGGCGGGCTCGACGCTGGACCTCAAGGGGCAGCTCGACACCGACATGCACCTTCAGGCCACGGGCAAGACCTGGCCGGCGATCAGCCGGACGCTCAGCGGCCGCGGCGTGGTTTCGATCAACCCGATCGATCTCGATGGATCGCCGATCGTCGCCGAGCTTTCGAAGATTGTGGATCTCAAGCGGCAAGGACGAGTTGCGTCGATCAAGACCGACTTCTTGATCGGCAGCCGGCGCGTTGCGACCGACCATTTCGTCCTGGATGTCGGCCGCGTGCCCCTGTCGCTGGCCGGGTGGACCGACTTCGACGGCAAACTCGACTACCGCATCAATTTGAGTGGCCTGAACGACCGGCTGCCGGATCAGGCCCGCCGCTTCTTGAGCGATCTCAAGGTCGATATGCAGACGCTCAAGGTTCTCACGCTCAAAGGATCGATCAATCAGATGGTCGTCCAGCTCAACGGCGTATCGCTCGATCGCGACTTCGTGCGTGATGCCGGATTGAGGGTGAAGAAGCAGGATCGCGAGAAACTACGAGTTCTGGGCAAAAAGTTACTGGACGAGCTGGTGCGGTGAGGGATTCGGCGGGTTGCAGCGGTTCTACGGCATCGCGCAGGAAACGGACTAAATCGCAGCACTGAGAGCGAAGGGAACATCAGGCTAAAGCCTGACCTACGGCGCGGCTTGATTCAGGGGGGGGCGTGGTCTACAATCCTGAGGCGGACGGGCTGGATGGGAAATCGATCGCGGGAGCAGACGGGGGGAGTGCGGGTTCCGAAGCGAGTGCGGGCGGTCGCGCTGGCGATCTGGCCCGGGCTGCCGCAGGTGTGGCTGGGCCAGGAGGTGCTGGGGCTCTTCCTGGGGATTTGCTTCGCCTGGTCGCTCAATCTCGCGATCGTCTCTCGCTGGATCTGGACGGAGGTTTTTGCGCCGGGATGGAGTGACTTTTTTCTGGTTGTTGCGTCGGCGTGGTGGTTTGCCAGCCTGGCTTACACGGTGTGGTGGATAGTGATCTGCCATCCCGACCGGCACCGGGCCGAGATCGATCGGTTGTATCGTGAGGCGCAAGAGGCTTACTTGCAAGGGAGGTGGCGGGATTCGAAGCGAAAGCTGGAGCGGATCCTGTCATGGGATGAGACAGACGCTGATGCACTATTGCAACTGGCAACCCTGTATCAGCGAACCGATCAGCCGGACCTGGCTCGCCAGGCACTGCAACAATGCTTACAATTGAGGCAAGGTGAGAAGTGGCGTTGGGAGATCCAGCAAGCACTAGCCAGACTGGGAGGCAAATAAGCGCATCTCGCTGGGAAAGAAAGCCGCTGGAAGTTGATTATCGGATCGGAGTAGACCCGCATGTTTGAGCGCTTCACCGACCGTGCTCGTAAGGTCATGCACCTTGCCAATCAGGAGGCTCAGCGATTCAATCACGAGTACGTCGGAACCGAGCACATGTTACTCGGCCTGATCAAGGAGGGGAGCGGAGTCGCCGCCAACGTCCTCAAGAATCTTGAAATCGACCTGCGGAAGATACGCAACGAGGTCGAGAAGATCGTTCAGGCCGGCCCGGAAATGGTCACGATGGGGAAGCTTCCCCAGACTCCTCGAGCGAAAAAGGCAATCGAATACGCGATCGAGGAGGCCCGCAACCTCAACCACAATTACGTGGGGACCGAACACCTCCTTCTGGGGCTCTTACGGGAGCAGGAAGGGGTGGCTGCCCAGGTGCTGTTGAACCTGCAACTGAAATTGGACGAAGTGCGCGAGGAGGTATTGAACTTGCTCGGTCACGGGATGGACGCTGGCGGCGAAAGTGAACGCGGTGCCACGTCAAAAGGCAACAAGTCCAAGACTCCGGCCTTGGACTCTTTCGGGCGCGACCTGACCGACCTGGCGCGGCAAGCCAAGCTCGACCCGGTCATCGGCCGCCACAATGAAATCGAGCGTGTGATTCAAGTTCTGTCGCGTCGCACCAAGAACAATCCGGTGCTGCTCGGCGAGGCGGGGGTCGGCAAGACGGCCATCGTCGAGGGCCTGGCCCAGATGATCGTCGACGGCAATGTTCCCGAGCTGCTGCGCGACCGGCGGATCGTGGTCCTGGATCTGGCCATGATGGTCGCCGGCACCAAGTATCGCGGCCAGTTCGAAGAGCGGATCAAGGCCGTGATGAACGAGGTTCGCCGCGCCAAGAACACCATCCTGTTCATTGACGAGCTGCACACGCTGGTGGGTGCCGGCGGCGCGGAAGGGGCGATTGACGCCTCGAACGTGCTCAAGCCGGCCCTGGCGCGCGGCGAGGTGCAGTGCATCGGCGCGACCACGCTCGATGAATATCGCAAGTACATCGAGAAAGACGGCGCACTCGAACGGCGGTTCCAGACGATCCTGGTCGAGCCCCCCAGCAAGGCCGAAGCCCTGGAGATTCTGCGCGGCCTGCGAGACCGCTACGAGGCGCACCACCGCGTTCAGATCACCGACGAAGCGCTCGAGGCATCGGTCGACCTTTCCGACCGCTACATCACCGGGCGCTGCCTGCCGGATAAAGCGATCGACGTGGTTGACGAAGCCGGGGCGCGGGTGCGGCTGAAGGCGATGACTCGCCCGCCTGATCTCAAAGACCTGGACGAGCAGATCGAGCGGCTGAACCAGGACAAGGAAGAGGCGGTTGCCAACCAAGACTTCGAGCGGGCCGCGTCGCTGCGCGATCAGGCCGACAAGCTCAAGAAGCGCAAGGAGACAATCACTCGCGAGTGGCGCGAGCGATCGAAGGAAATCGACGGCACGGTCGATGAAGAGGTCGTCGCCGAAGTCGTGAGCAAGATGACGGGCATTCCGCTCACGAGGCTCGAGACCGAAGAGACCGCCCGGCTCCTGCACATGGAACTGGACATCCAGAAGAAGGTCATCTCGCAGACCGAGGCGATCCGGCGGATCAGCGAGGCCGTGCGCCGCAGCAGGGCGGGGCTCAAAGATCCCAACGCCCGATCGGCAGCTTCATCTTCGCCGGTCCGACCGGTGTCGGCAAAACACTGCTGGCCAAGGCCCTGGCCGAATTCATGTTCGGCGACGCCGACGCGCTGATCCAGATCGACATGTCCGAGTACATGGAAAAGCACAATGTGTCGCGGTTGATCGGGGCGCCGCCGGGCTACATCGGCTACGAGGAAGGGGGCCAGCTCACGGAGAAGATCCGCCGCCGGCCGTATGCCGTGGTCCTGCTCGACGAGATCGAGAAGGCCCATCCCGACGTCTACAACACGTTGCTCCAGATCATGGAAGAGGGCCGGCTTACCGATAGCTTCGGGCGCAACGTCGATTTCAAGAACACGATCATCATCATGACGACCAATGCCGGCGCCGAGGTCACGTCGTATACCAACATTTTCGGTTTCGACCGCGGGCGCGACGAGGCCGGCAGCTACGAGCAGATGAAAGAGCGACTTAAAGTCGCAATCGAGAAGTACTTCCGGCCTGAATTCTTGAACCGGCTCGACGACGTCATCGTCTTCCACGCCCTCAACAAGGAAGACCTCAAGCACATCGTCGATATCGAGCTCGCCAAGATCCGCGGCCGGATGGCCGACCGGGGGCTGGAGCTGGTGCTCGACGACGCGGCCAAGGAATTCTTGATCATCAAGGGCTACAACCCGGACTACGGGGCTCGCCCGCTGCGACGGGCAATTGAGAATTTGATCGAGAACCCCTTGAGCGAGGAAATCCTCAGAAACTCATTCAAGGGCAAAGACATGGTGGTTGCCGTCGTCAGCGGCGAAGCCGAGCAGAGGAAGCTCACGTTCGTGGCGAGCAACAAGCAGGAGCGTGAGGAAGCTGCCCTGGTTGCGGTCGGGAGCGACAAACCGGCCGACGACGGGGCAGACTCAGATTCGTGATCGCGGAGCGGGAATCAGCGGCGTCCCCACGCTCTGCGTGGGGACGCGCGTCCTGCATGCTCTGTTCCTCTCGCATCGGGGAAGACGCGGAGCGTCTCGCTGGACATTCCCACGCGGAGCGTGAGAACGAGAACTAGCGCCGGGTCAGGCCCCTAGAACTGATTACGAAACGCCTTCGCCGGGGGTGACCAATGCGGGTTCCTCGCCGTGGGCGCGGGCCGGACGGCGGCGTTTGATCCGCTCGAGTAGCACCACGAATGCCGGGACCAGGATCGGCCGTACCAGGAATGTGTCGAGTAGGACACCCAGCCCGAGTGCGAACCCCAGTTCGCGCAGCGACGTCAGGCGGCCGGTGAGCATCGAGCCGAACGTGCCGGCCATGATCAAACCGCATGAGCTGATGATGCCGCCGGTATGGGCCACAGCAAGCCGGGTACCTTCGATCGTACCGTGGGTGCGCTCTTCTTCGATGACCCGGGCCATCAGGAAGATGTTGTAATCTTCGCCCACGGCGACCAGGATCACGAAGAGGAAGAAAGCGACAGTCCAGTCCAGACCGAGCCAGGGCTCGGCTCCGTGGTGCAGCGCCCGGAAGAGGAGATCGGTGACTCCCAGCGACGCCAGGTAGCCCAGGACGACCGTGGCGATCAGATAGAGACAGATTCCGGGGCGGCGCAGCAGGGCGACCAGGACCAGATAGACGCCTATCGTGACCAGAACGTACATCCTGCGCTGGTCGGCGCCGGTGACGGACTTCAGGTCGTGAAGCATCGAGCTCGAACCGGCGATGCCGATTGATTGTGAGCCGGCGAGGGGCCCGCCAGGGCTGGAGGCGGATCGGAGCGTCTCGTGCACTTCCTCGAGCGCGCGCAGGCTGGGCTCGGAGAAGGGGTCGGTCTTGAAGACGAGGTCGAGGCGGGTGATGTGGTTGCGGTCGGCTGCGGCGGCGGGCTGGGTGCCAACGTAACGGGACTCGGCCCCCAGGCTGACGGCGGAACCCGCGAGCCGATTCAAGAGTCCCGAATTGCCCGCGGCCTCGGGGGGCTTGCCCAGCGGCTGGGTAAGCGAGCGAACCTCGGCAATATTTCCAATCGCGAGCAGCCTGCGGGAAACCTCGGCGATGACTTGGCGGCCCGCCGGCGAGCGGAAGTCGATTGTGGGATGATGGACAAGGGCCGCCGCAGGGCTCAATTCGCCGACGGCGAAATACCGCCTGACGGTGTTGGTGCCGACGACGCTCGGGGTATCCGGGTCGAGGTCGCTCAACTGGCTGTAGCTCGAGACAGCCCGGGCACCGATGACGGCCAGGGGCAGCAGCACGAGCAGGCAGACGGAGAGGATCGGCAGGGGCTGGGCGACGACGAGGTCGGCGACGCGCGCCCAGAAACCTTGAGCGGGACGACCGCCGTTTGCGGCTTTTGAGCTTTCAACCATGTCACCGCTCTCCGCGGCAGCGGAAAGGTGCGGCGCGCGAAACGGCCAGAAGATCGTCCTGCCGAAGATTGCGAGCAAGGCCGGGGCGAGCGTCAGGGCTGCGACCAGGGCCACCGCGAGGGAAAGCGCGATTGTCGGGCCGGTGTACTTCACCTTGGCGAACGACGAGAAATAAAGCATGCCCAGCCCGAGGATCACAGTGCCCGCGCTGGCGACGAGCGCGGCACCGACCTGGGAGATCGCTTCTGCGAGCGGCGTCTTGCGCGATTTGCGGTGGTGCAGCTCCTCGCAGTAACGCGCGATCAAGAAGAGACAGTAGTCCGTGCCGGCGCCGAAGAGGACCACGATCACGAAGACGCGGGTGATGTTGATGACTGTGAATCCGAGCCCGGGAACGAAGGTCATGAGGGCGATCAATCGCAAGGAGACGAAGACCGAGAGAACGATCGTGATCAAAGGAATCATCGCCAGGAGCGGGGATCGATAGACGATGAGCAAGATCAACACGACGAGGCCGACGGTACTGTAGGTGGTGTTGTTGATGCTCTGGGTGGCGGCGACGTTGGTGTCGCGGCCGACTGCGGCCGAGCCGGTCCTGGCCAGGTCGAGCCCAGCCGGTGCCCGGGGCGCCTCATCCACGAGCCACTTCAGGATACGATCGACGGCGACTCGCGTTTTTTTGGAAAGGTATGTGCCCTGGAACCTTACGATCACGAGCGCGGCGTGCTCGGTGCCCGCGGAGTCCCTGCCGATGAGTCGCGGGCCGATGAGCGGAGTGGCGGGTGAATCCGGACGTTTGTCGATGCCCAGCGACGGATTCGCCTGTGCAAACAGGAAGAGCTTTGAAGCCACATCATCCAGGTGACGGAGGTCTTCCGGTGTCACAGCCCGGTCTTTGCGCTCGTAAACCAGGACGAGCTGTGAGCTCGACGCGTCCCTGGGAAAGCCGCGTTCGAGCAGGTCCTGGCCGATCACACTGGTCGAGCCGGCGGGAAAGAAGCGGACGTCGTCGTCCTTGGTGACGTCTTCCCAGCGCGGTCCGAGCACGTAGAGGGCGGAGGTCAGAGCGAACCACGCCAGAACGACGGCCCAGGGGCGGCGGAGCACCACGCCTGAAAGGAACGAAAACATGAGAGCTTAGGTTTCCGACCTCCAATGGGCCCCATACGGTGAGCTCGCCACTTGCGAGCTTTCTGAACTTGCCCGATCATCCGGAGAGGGCCTGGATATGAGAAGACAGAAACATAGTCGATCGCAGGCATCAATGTCAAAAAGAAATGCCGGCTCGCGACGAATGCCAACGTGCCTGCTATCCAGCAAAGGGCCGCGCCGGCAAGCAGGAATGACTTGGTGCGAGAAATGCTGATTTCGTGACCAGGGACTTGTCCGGCAGGGTCTCGTGACCTACGAATTAGTTAGAGCGTCGTACGAACTACCTTCGGTTTATGAGGATGACAACGTCCGTGTCGGTATCACTGGTCAAGCATCTGGCTCGGCACTGGATCGGCAAGCTCGCTCATTACGGGCTGCACGGTAACGACGAGCACTGCGCCGCGTTGTTCGAGGAAGCCATCCGGTACGCGGGGCTGCACCTGGAAAACGACCTCGCGCATTCCAAGTACTGGTCAACGATGCCGCTGCATCGACGAGCGATCGTCGTGTTATTCCTGGTCGACCGGGGCGTGGTCGAGCGCGGGATTCGCAAAGGCCGTCGCGTCTTCGAGCCCTTGCCGCATGCCGAGTCGTGGGTCGAAACCCAGGCGACGCTGCGGCCTTACCTGAAGGAAACGCTCGAGTTGCTGGCGGCGCTCAGGCGTGAGCTCTTCCGGCGCGCTCATTCGCGGCACTTCTGAGGCAGGGCGGAGGGCGGAGGAGAGATGGAAACTCTTCGTCCGTCCTTTATGAGACCCCCGCCAGGGTGCCGCAAGCGGCCTTGATGTCGGCGCCGCCGGAATAGCGGCGTACGACGGGCTGCTTCAGCTTGCGAGCCAGCTCGTCGCGGAATTGGCTGAATTCCTCGAGCGTGGGCCGGAGGAATTCGCCGGTGTGATCGGTTACTTCGATCAAGTCGAGACGCACCGGCGTGTCGCCGATCAAGTCGGCGAGGGCGTGGGCATCGGCAGAGTCGACATTCACGCCGCGGATGCAGACATAAACGAGCATCACGCGCTCCCGGCGGTCCAGCGCGTGCCGGCGCGCCGCTTCCATGACCTCGCGGACGGGAGTGCGCGCGGCGACCGGCACGAGGTGGGCACGTTTGGAGTCGGTCGCTGCGCCCAGACTGATCGCGAGCCGGAACGGCCTGCGTTCCCGGGTGTAGCGGTCGATCTCCGGCACGAGGCCGACCGTGCTGATCGTGATCGAGCGGGCACCGACCGAAGCGCCATAGGGGCAGCGCAGCAGGTCGGCTGCGGCCAGGACGCGGTCGTAATTGAGGAACGGCTCGCCCATCCCCATGAAGACCGCGCCGGTGACCCTGCGGCCCTGGGAACGAACCAGGTCGCGTGCCTGGAGGAACTGCTCGATGATTTCCCAGGTTTCGAGGCTGCGCCGGGTGGGCATTCTGGCTGTTGCGCAGAACACACATCCCATCGCACAGCCGACTTGCGACGAGAGACAGACGCTCACGGCACCGGGCTTGTGCAATGGGATGAGCACCGACTCGACGGGCAAGCCGTCGATGGTCCGGAACAGCAGCTTTTGAAAGCCATCGACCGGGGACGTGAGCGAGCGTTCGCAAACGAGCCTGGGCATCGGTGCCGGGACCCAGTCGCGAAGGCGTCGCGGGGTTTGGTACTCACGTGCCCAGATCGCCGGGTCGAGGATTCCGCGCCCGACCACGGCCGCGACCAGCCCGCGAATCGCGTCATCGGGGACATCGAGCGCGCGAGCCCCGCTGGCGAAGACTTCGGCGCCACGTTTCGGGGGTCAAACACGGCGAAATCGCTCTTGAAGAATCTGGACCTCTCGCTAAAAGACCGTAGCGGCATCATACGCGAAGCGGTTGCCGGGACAAAGCCTTCCTGGCGACCCACTTGGGGCCGGGAACGGCCATCAATAGCGGGTATGGATGCGGCAAATCGGTAAATTGCAGCCAACCTTCTGAATATCTCGGTCGTAGCAAGGAAGTACTTTATGAAGTGACCCGGTATCGGGTTAACCAGGACCAGACAGGCAGTGTTCACAGGAGAATCGATAAGAATAAAGCGCAATCCAGTTGCATGGGCAGCTTTGATCGTCTCGTCCGCCGCGCTCGTGAGCTCAGCGGGCTTTTTGCGGCCGATGCCCGCCGCACCCAAGGTTACAGCGGAGAGCCAGCGGACGGCCAAGGCGCTCTCCGAAGCGTTCGGCGCTGTTGCCGAGTTTGCCCGACCTTCCGTGGTTCAGATCGCCGTTCAAAAGAAGGCCGGTGCAGGCTTGCCCGGTAACTTGCGGCGGTTCGGGACTCCGGCGCCGCGGAACGGGCAGCCCGGCAACCGCGATCTCGAAGAAATGCTGAAAGAGCTACAGAAGCGGTTTTTCGAGGGGATGCCCGAGAAAGAGCAGTTCGGAACGCCCGGCCGGGGGGTTGGATCCGGATTCGTGTATGACAACAAAGGCCACATCGTGACCAACAACCACGTGGTCGAGGACGCCGAGAAGATTGAAGTGACATTCTCTGACGGTGTCGAGCTCAAGGCCAAGCTGGTGGGCACGGACAAGAAATCCGACATCGCGGTGATCCAGGTGGAGAACACGAGTTATCCGGCGTTGCCGCGAGGTGACAGCACTGCACTGAAAGTCGGCGAGATGGTCATGGCCGTCGGGTCTCCGTACGGGTTTTCCCAGAGCGTGACCACGGGGATCATCTCGGCCCTGGACCGTCATGCAGGCATCAACACCTATGAGTCGTTCATTCAGACTGATGCCGCGATCAATCGGGGCAACTCGGGCGGCCCGCTCGTCGACATGAACGGCAACGTGATCGGCGTGAACTCGGCGATTGTTTCCGGCGGCAGCGTGATGGGCGGCGGAGGCGGCAACGACGGAATCGGCTTCGCGATTCCGATCAACCTGGCCTCGAGCGTGGCCAGCATGCTGATCAAGGACGGGAAGGTCCATTACGCCGGGATCGGGATCGGGCTTGCTCCGCTCAGCCCCGAACTGGCGAGAACGCTGGGCCTCAGCACAGCAACTAAAGGTGTGGCCGTGGGAATGGTGGTTGCGGACAGCCCGGCCGAAAAGGCGGGCCTCAAGCAAGGCGACATCATCGTCGGCTTCGGAGGCGAGAAGGTGAACGATCCGTCGTCGTTCACGCTCAAGGTTGCGACGAGCGAGGTTGCCAAGGAATACGAGATCGTCTATCTCCGAGAAGGCAAGGAGCACAAGACGAACATCGTTCTGGCTGATTTCGACAAGCTCGCGTTTCAAAAGGAGCAAAACCCTTCGAAGACGTCCGAGGAAAAGAGCGAGGATTCCAAAGGCTCGATTGCGGATTTTGGCCTGGAAGTTCAGCCGCTCACGCCCGAGCTGGCCAAGCCTTTCGGCGTTCCATCCTCCGTAACAGGACTGATCGTTACTTCGGTCAAAGAGGGGAGCCCCGCCGAGGAGAAGGGGATTAAAGAGGGCGACGTGATCACCAAGGTCGTACGCGATCACCGGCCGCAGCCGGTTGGAAGCGTCAAGGCGTTCCAGGAGCTCGCTTCCAAGTCAAACGACCTGGCGATCTTCGTTCAGCGAGGGAGCAGCGGCACCTTGGTGGCTCTCTCGAAGGCACCCAAATGATTCGCAGATGATCGGCCGGACTCGGGGACGGCAGAGCGCCGCCCTCAGCCGGTGATCTCGATAAAACCAAGCGAGAAAAAGGGGGCGGACCGGATTACCTGGACCGCCCCCTTTTCTATCATTATCCAGATTGACCCGAAACCGCGGAGTCGATTCGTGGAGGGAGTAATTCGAGTCGGGGAGTCCTTCGTGGTGGTACCTGGAGTATCGAGTGCGGCACCGTGGGAATTTGCATCAAATCAGCGCGGGCATGCGCACCGCCGGCATAACTGCTATAGCTTCCCACAAGAACACTCGGAAAAAGGTGTCAGGAACCTTTCAGGAGAAAGGTTCCTGACACCTTTTTCAGGAGAAAGGTTCCTGACACCTTTTTTTGTTTCAGGTATTGCGGCCTGGGGCCTGGGATTCTTGTTGACCGCCGGCGGCGGTGGCCACGGGCTGCTTGGCTTGAACCGTGTCGATGCGGCCGAAGATCATCCGGCCGGCGCTGGTCTGGAGCACGCTGGTGACCGTCAGCTTCAGGGTTTCACCCAGGTGGTAGGCGCCTTGCTCGGCGACGACCATCGTGCCGTCATCCAGATAGCCGATGCCCTGGCCTTGCTCCTCACCGCGCTTGAGCAGTTTGACGGTCAGGCTTTCGCCGGGCAGCACGATCGGCTTCATGGCGTTGGCCAGGTCGTTCAAGTTGATCACCTCGACGCCTTGCAGGCGGGCGATCTTGTTGAGGTTGTAGTCGTTGGTAACGACCTTGCCCCCCAGGTGCTTCGCCAGGACCACCAGCCGCTGGTCGACCTCGCGAATTCCAGCGAGTTCGGGGATCTCGGCGTCGTGGATGCGGACCTCGATCCCCGGCGACTTCTGTAGACGATTCAGGATATCCAGGCCGCGCCGGCCGCGGTTGCGTCTGAGCTTATCGGAGCTGTCGGCGATGCTCTGAAGCTCTTGAAGCACGAAGCGCGGGATGATGAACTGCTGGTCGATCACCTTGGTTTCCGCGACGTCGGCGATGCGGCCGTCGATGATCACCGACGTATCAAGCACCAGCGGCCGGGCACCTTTGATCTCCTTGGAAAACTCGACGTACGGGATGATGAACCGAAAGTCGTCCTTCGTCTGCAACAGGGTCGAAATACAGAGGAAGCAGATGAATACCAGCATTAACTGGTAAAGCGTTGATTGCAGTCGCGGATCGAGGTAGAGCTGCAACGTGGGCTGGAGTGTGTTGTAGAGCAGGTTGGACAGCAAAACTCCGACGATGAATCCGATGTAGATCGCCGAGATCGTCTGGATCCGCTTGCGCGGCGTGAGCACGTCGAAGACGACCGCGGCCACCGAAGCCAGAAAAACGCCGATAAAGACGACATAGGTAAGGTAGGGCCTGGAAAGTACTTCCCCGACAACCTTCGCGGCCAAAGCGGCGAAGCCGGCGGATGCCAGGAGGAAAACCGCCCGAATCAGCATCAAGAGCATAGGGATATCACCTTTTCCGCCCTTTCCCAGCGTTTCCATCCTGGAGCGGGGACGCGAGCGCACCCCGGATAAACCGATCGATTGAGCCGCCCAACCGCGAAATTCTCAGGTGGGCTGCTGGCCGAGCTCCTCCGTGATTCGGTCGTATAACTCATACAAACTTTCAATCAAAACCTTCGAAACCTGCCAGAATAGGCATGAAGTTCGTATCACCGTCCCAGCGCGGAACGATGTGCCAGTGCAGGTGCCCGGGCAGGCCTCGCCGGCCGACTTTCCCTGATTCAGCCCGATATTGTAACCCTGCGGTCGAAACATTCGATCGAGAATCACGGTCATTTTCCGGATCGTCTCGATCGGCTCAAGTAAGTCACACGAGCTCAGCTCGGCCAGTGTCTCGCGGTGTGAACACGGGGCAACGAGCAGATGCCCATTGTTGTACGGATAACGATTGAGTACCACGATCGTGTGCGCTTCACGCAGGATGACGAAGGTCTCTCGATCGTTGTCCCCGGAGCAAGCCTGGCATAAGAAGCAACCCGAGTGCACCTGAGGCGACGAGGCTGCTTCCCGGACATACTGCGCACGCCAGGGCGCCCAGATCCGGCTCAGCACGATCTTCGACTCCCGTCCAACATCAGTTGAGAACCTCCGGAGCGTGATGCGCCTGACCCGAGCCGACCGGCGGAAAATCTCCGCCGCGTAAGCCAAGGATGCCAAGGGCACCTTAATCATATCAACGCAACGTCTTGTTGTCGCGATTCCGGAACATTTTTGCCGCTTTAGCCGAGGCTGGCTGTCTGGGGCGGCGCGGGCGCAGACCTGCGAGCCTGCTCCTTTGCAGTCGCGGCACGCGGCAGTGTGCGACCATGCTGCGGTTGCAACCGAAGGGACCGGGACTTCGCGATCAAGGCTCGGCACGAAACCGCGGGGCACGGCGGGAATTGACCGGGTCATGGGGGCGCCAGGGGCCAGCTCCTTCGCACTCGGCCAAATCAGACCAGGTGAAGGTGCCCGAGCCAGCGGGTTGATCGATTCGCGCGAGCCGTCGCGCGAGATTCCGGCCCGGCTGCAACGGAAGCCAATTCGGGAGAGTTCTCGCTCGGCACCACCCGTTGGAGCGGGGGAGATACTCGGCAGCGCTCTGCCGAGGCTAGAGGACACTCGAGCCCGACGCGCCAGTGAGGGCGGAAAAGCAAATACCGAATGTCGATCGCCGGAAACCTCGCTGGCGCGTCGGGTTAGTGTGGGGAGCGGCGTGCCTGAGGTGGTTATTGCCCAGTCGTCTCGAATCCGGGCCGGCTCAGAGCAGGCGGCGGTCCCAGACGGGATAGATCTGCGCCCATGCGCGGCCAACGATTCGATCGGCGGGCACAAGCACGCATGGGCCCACGCGGGTGGGTGATTCGCTTTCGTCGCGCGGCTCGACCAGCACCTGGTTGGGTGGGATTTTGAACCGGCAGGCCTGCGGCCAAGATTTGAATCGCCCTGGAGACTGGAGAAACTGGCTCTCGCCGTCAACGATCCAGTTGCGCCCCGTCCACTCGACTTCGTCGCCGGAGATCGCCACAACCTGTGCTGCACCAGGCGCTTCCGAAGTAGACGGGTTGAGCCAGACCCATTGGCCCTGTTTGGGCCCCTTCACACGATAGGCATACCGGTTGACGAGAAAGCCGATACTGGTGTCGGCGGGCTCGAATCCGGGCCATGCGAGCGCGGACAATGTCGTCACGACCGGCAGATAAAACACGAACCCGAGCGCAAACGCCACGAGCAACAGCGCCCGCTTACCCGGGAAAATCGGAAACGACACTTGCCTGAGGACATCGGTGACCGATGCGACGTGGGTCAGATACGCAAACGCCAGAAAACCGGAGCCCTGGGCGGTCCCCCAGGTCCAGAGCGCAACCATCAACGTAGACGCAAATGATCCGAAGAACACCCAACCGCGCTGCCGCTGGCCCCAGCGATGCTGCAAGAGCCCGGGGAGCAGCAACCCCAAACCCGTGGAAAACCCGACTGGGCGGCCACGCGAAGACGGTGACAATTCTGCCGCCAAATCTTCCGTCAGGAGGCCCCACATGGTTCCCTCCTCGATCCGATCTCAGGTCGCCCCAGTCGAGCCCCAGGCTTATGAACGAAGGCGAACAAGAGTTATGATTCCCGGTGCAGTGAATCGATGAGACGGCGGCGGCGTCTGAAGGGCCCAGCGCTTGCCAGCGTTTGCTCTATTCTAATATGAGCGTCAAATCCGAAGACGCTGGACGATGAAAGTGAATTCGCAGGTTCCGATTGATTATTTCATGTTAACTCGCGAGCCGGGCGATTTGCCAGTGGCCGCAGCGGGCGAACCCGGTGTTTCATGGTTTCCAGCGGAGCAAGCGGCGGGGAGACCGGGGTCGTGTTGCAGGGATCGGCGAATCTCGCACGGGAGAACTTCATTCGTTCTTCATTTGAGGACGTCGTTCGTATGGGCATGCACGCACCGGAGCAGACGATGAGGCGGCTGGCGTTTCGTGTCGTTATTTCTTGACACCGTCATGCGCTTTGATAGAATACTGTGCTCGCATTCATTAACATTACACGGAAGCTTGGCATGCTTCACACCAAAATCGGCTAATATCCGCTCTCGGTCGGTTCTGGTGTGCGTCCGAAATCCTCTTCGGCATGCCCCGTCAGTGCGTCTTGGAACGACGTTCTGATTCAAACCCGGCTGAAGGACGTTGAATTGCGGCCCGTAGCTCCGGCCGAGGGCGTTCCACCCTCCGGACGGTGCGAGAGTGCAATTGGACCATGGAAAATCTTCGTCTGGTTCGCAACATCGGGATCTCGGCGCACATCGACTCGGGCAAGACGACGCTGACCGAGCGGGTGCTCTATTACACCGGCCGCACCCACATCATCAAGGAAGTGAAGGGTGAGGGCGCGGTGATGGACCACATGGAGCTCGAGCGCGAGCGAGGGATCACCATCACCTCGGCAGCGACGACGGTGCGCTGGAATGACACCAAGATCAACATCATCGACACACCAGGCCACGTTGATTTCACGGTGGAGGTGGAGCGATCGCTGCGGGTCCTGGACGGAGCGGTTCTTGTGCTCTGCGCGGTAGCGGGAGTGCAGTCGCAGTCGATCACGGTCGATCGCCAGATGAAGCGGTATGCGATTCCGCGGATCGCGTTCATCAACAAGATGGACCGGACCGGGGCCAACCCGGCGAATGTGATTCAGCAGCTCGAGAGCAAGCTGGGGCTGACGGCGATTCCGCTCCAGTTGCCGATCGGCGCCGAGTCGGGTTTTCAGGGCGTGATCGACCTGATCGATCGCGTGGCCATCTACTTCGACGGCGATAACGGCGAAGACGTGAGGCGCGAGCCGATTCCGGCCGAACTGGCCACGGCGGCCGAGCGGGCACGACAGGGGATGCTCGAGGAGCTGTCGATGCTCTCGGACGAGATCATGGCGCTTCTGCTGGAGGAAGGCGAGGTTCCGCTCGATCTGATTCACAAGACCATCCGCGAAGGGACGCTCGCGCAGCAGATTTGCCCGGTGATGATCGGCTCGGCGTACCGGAACAAGGGAATCCAGCCGCTCCTGGACGGCATCAACCGCTATCTGCCCAGCCCGCTCGACCGCGAGGTCTATGCGAAGGACCACAGCAACCTGGGAGCCGAGCTGCCCCTGGCTCCGGACCCGGATGCCCCGCTGGTGGCCATGGCATTCAAGCTGGTTGAAGAGCCGTTCGGCCAGGTGACGTTCATGCGGATTTACCAGGGAACGCTGGCCAAGGGGAACTTCTACTACAACACTCGACAGCGCAAGCGGACGCGAATCAGCCGGATCCTCCGCATTCACGCCGATCAAAAGGAAGACATCGATTCGGCTTCGGCCGGCGACATTGTCGCGGTCATGGGAGTCGAGTGCGCCACCGGCGATACCTACTGCTCGGAGGGGACCGACCTTTCGCTCGAATCGATCTACGCGGCCGAGCCGGTGATCGATCTGTCAATTCAGCCGGTGAAGCGAGCCGATTATGACAAGCTCGCCAAGGCGCTCCATCGCTTCATGCGTGAAGACCCGACGTTCCGGGTGCACGTCGACCAGGAGACGAGCGAGACGATCATCTCGGGCATGGGTGAGCTGCACCTGGAGATCTACGTCGAGCGGATTCGCCGCGAATACAAGGTCGAGTGCACCGTCGGTGCTCCCAAAGTGAGCTACCGCGAGGCGCCGACCAAAGAAACACCGTTCAACTACAAGCACAGGAAGCAGACCGGCGGCTCCGGGCAGTATGCCCACGTCGTGGGCAAGCTGATTCCGCTCGACCCGCAGGCGCCCGAGCCGTTCGTGTTCGAGAACAAGGTCACGGGCGGGCGGATTCCCAGCGAGTACATCCCCTCGGTCGAGAAAGGGTTCCGCGAGTCGCTGCACAAGGGTCCGGTGGCCGGCTACGAAGTAATCGGCGTGCACATGCGGCTTGAAGATGGCTCGTACCACGACGTCGACTCGTCGACGATGGCGTTCGAGATCTGCGCTCGCGACTGCTTCCGGGAGACATTCCGGAAAGCCGACCCGGTCCTCCTCGAGCCGATCATGAAGGTTGAGGTGGAGATCCCGACCGAATTCCAGGGCCCGGTCACCGGGGCGATCTCGTCGAAGCGAGGCGTGGTGCACGGAACGGAGTCGCGATCGGGCTACACCGTCATCAGCGCCGAAGTGCCGCTGGCGGAAATGTTCGGGTATTCGAACGACCTGCGAAGCATGACCCAGGGCAAGGGAAGCTTCAGCATGGAGTTCTGCAAATACCAGAAGATTCCCTCGAGATTTCAGGAAGAAATCGTAAAGAAGGCGACGCTGGCGAAGGCGACCGCCAAGGCGTGACCGCGGGGAAGCGAAGTCAGCGCCGGTCGCCGAGGGGCGAGCGAGATTCCTGGTGCCGGCGATCTCCGTCCTGTGGTTCGGCAAGTGATCGGGCTTGGTCGGACGACGCAGAGCGTCGGGGAAAACGTTCCCACGCAGAGCGTGGGAACGAGGAACTGGCGCAACTGCCGGGGGCGACGACTCGCGGAAGCTCGTTCCGACGCTCTGCGTCGGGACGCGGGTCTTGGGCGGCTCTGCGTCCTCTTACTGCGCAAGCGTCCGGGCCTTGGCCGACGACGCAGAGCGTCGAGGAAAACGTTCCCACGCGGAGCGTGGGAACGAGAGAGGCGTCGATCGTCTGCGCAGCCCATGCGGCGAAAGGGCGCTCGATCGTTCATTCCATCCCGTTCTGAACAGGTCAGATCCGCCTCTTGGCGGGCCCATGATTTAATTCCTTAGGCAGGGGGGTTGCGAGAGCCCTTACGGTTGTCGTACGATGTGGCGCAAATCTCAACCGGGAGCTGAGCCATGACACGTCGTCAACGTCGCGCGTTCACACTGATCGAGCTGCTGGTCGTGATCGCGATCATTGCGATTCTGATCGCGCTCTTGTTGCCCGCGGTGCAGGCCGACTCGAGAGGCGGCCAGGCGGGGGCAGTGTGCCAACAACGTCAAGCAGCTCGGTCTGGCGGTCCACAACTACGAGTTGACGCTGGGCGGGCTGCCTCCTTCAGGAATTGTGGTCGCACCCTCACCCGGAACGCTGTGGACGAGCGACTTCGGGATTTTCGGCCGCATCTTGCCCTTTGTCGAGCAAGGCAACATCTACAACTCGATCAACCTCAGCGGGACTTACGGCGACCCGGGCAACATGACGGCGACCGCAGAGACGATCAGCACGTTCATCTGCCCGAGCGAGGTCCGGTCGGACCGGGAGAACAATGCGACGTTCGGGATTGTGGGCCCGACCAACTATGGGTTCTGCCTGGGCGACTGGTTCGTCTGGGCGGGCCCGGCGCCGGGAGGACCGATCACCCGGAGTGCATTCGGTCCCAACCTGAGCCGTCACTGGTCTGCTTTCACCGACGGCATGAGCCTGACGATGCTGCTTTCCGAGGTCAAGAACTGGCAGCCGTATATCCGCGACTGCGGCACTCTGTCGCAGATCAACAACCCGGCAAATATTCCGAGCCCCTACGCCGATCCGATGGTGGTCTGCCCCGAGTATCAAGGCACCGGCTGTGCGTATCATCTGGAAGGCCATTGCGAATGGCCCGAACTGGCCGTGCAGCATATCGGCATGACGACCGCGTGGCCGCCCAACAAACAGACCCCGGGCGGGCCCGGATATACGACCCCGGACATGGACATCACCAGCGAGCGAGAGCGGATCGGCGGCCCGACCTACGCGGCAATCACCGCGCGCAGCTACCATCCCGGCGGCGTAAACGTCTTGCTGGGCGACGGCAGCGTGCGGTGGGTCAAGAGCTCGATCGACGGGTTTGTATCGCGCGCGCCTGGGCACCGTCGCCGGCGGTGAGATACTGAGCGCCGATTCGTACTGACTGCGCTGTCGAACCAGGGCGGAGGCCGATTCATTCATGAACGGGCGTCTAATTTCGCCAGTCCTGCTGGTGGTGATTATGGGTTGTTCGGGAGGCTCCCGGTCCGCCCCAGAGGCCCATTACGATTCCGACGGGGCCCGCACGGCACTGATCGCGGCGCTCGACGCCTGGAAGAAAGGGGAGACGAAATCGCTCGCGAAGCGCAATCCGCCGATCCGCTTCAAAGATGACGACCTGCTATCGGGCCTGCGTTTAGCCGAGTATGAAATCGAGGAGCCGGAGTCGCCAATCAAGATGCACCACGACGTTGAGGTGATTCTTGAATTGCGCGACGCCAAAGGGAAACGTGTCCGCCGCGAGGCGCGCTACCAGGTCGCGACCGAGCCGACGCTGTCCGTGCTGCGGAGCGACCACTGAACCCGAGTTTCCTACGGCAAGAAGAGGAACACCACAATGTGCCGAATGGGGAGTTTGTTGACGGCGCTCGTGCTGTCGGGCACGGCAGGCGTGGCGATGGGTCAGGGTCAGGGGCGAGCGAAGCCGAGAAGAGGGCCCCGACTCGTGAGTTCGAGATCCGGAACAACCGGGCTTATCTGGGCGGTGAGCCGATTGATCTATGGGGAATCCGATGCGGCAATGCTCTGCTCAGCCCGGCCGTAACTGAACGAACCATCAACGGCTTCGACGCGATGGTGGCTCACGGTATCAATATGGTTGGCGTCTATATCCAGGGGCCGAACGCCGGATGGCCGAACCCGGAGGGCGGATTCGATCGGATTCGAACGCAACGGCAAGCTGAAGCCGGCCGTCGCGGAACGCCTCGTGTGGCTGATCAGCGAGGCCAATGAGCGCGGCATGGTCGTCCAGGTCGGCCTGATTTCTCCACGAAAGGATCAGACCTTCCTCGACGAGGCGGCGATTCGCAGGGCGATCGAGGAGACGGCCCACTTGCTTGTTCAACATCAATTGAAGAATATATTCGTGGATCTGGTGCATGAGTACGGGCATCCCGACCGGATCGATCATGACATCCTGCGCGAGCCGGACAGCGCGGGCAAGAAGGCCAAGCTGACGAAGTGGTTCAAGGATGTCGCGCCGGACATCGAAGTCGGCGTCTGTCCGAATTTCCCGACCGACACAACGGAAGGCTACCCGGGCATGGACGTGCACATCATCGAGAAGGCAGCGGCGATACCGAGTGACGGTTTCGTGGTGAACGTCGAGATCCCACGCAAGGACGTCTTCGAGAACGACGGCGTGTTCAAGCCCGAGGACATTGCCGCGATCCTTGAAACGTGCCAGAGCTATCTCGACGCCCCGCACGCGGTGATGATGTTTCATCAGCGCCTACACGCAGGGGATTACCAACCGAAGCGGAAGTGCACCGCATGCGGAAGCGGGCGGTTTTGGCACAGGCCCCACGGACCGAGGCATTCGCTTCTACTATGACTGGGTTCGCGAGCATGTCGGTCGTTATGAATATCCGCGGCACATCAAGGACGAGAAATCGAAGGTCAAGCTAACACCGATCACAGCGCCGCCCCCTTCGACCCGCGTGGCGCAGATCGAGCGCACGACATCAACGCGAACTCACGGTCGTGCCGCATACCTCAAGGGACCTTCGCCGAATTCGTCGCCACGAACCCATCAGTGAGGGCTTCGAGGAACGCCACGACGTCGGCTTCCTCATCCGCGGTCAAACCGAGGTTGCCCACCTGGCCGTTGTTTGAAACGTCACCGCCGGCGTCGGCGGGCGAAAGTCCGGCGACGTTCTGCACGTTGTCGAGAACCTCCGGCGGAGGAAACAGCGGGATATACCCCGCCGGCGGCCCGTCGCGCAAGTCAAACGCCACCTCGTTTCCGGCTGCATTGACGGCGACGTTTCTTTTGTTATAGAAGTGCACCACGTCGTCGAGACTCTTGAAGACTGCGTTGTGCATATATGCCTTCACAAAGGTGGCCGCGGGCCGCTTGTCCACGTTGCGCACGGTCGGCGCCTTGAACAGGCCGCGAAACTCTTCGATATCGCCCGGTGTCGTGTTCATGAATCGCGTGCCATTGGGGCTAGGATTGGGGTTCGCACCCAGACCAAAGTCGATGAACGCCGCCCCCAAGGAATTGCAGCCATACGGGTTCGTCGTGCAGTTTGTGTTGTGATAAAAGGGATTGTTCGGATTCTTGGGCACGCCGATGTTGGCATAGCAGTACATGGTGAACGTGTTCCGCCCGCCGGTAACCTCAAGCACCGGATCCAGCGTCGCCGATGAGTGGCACTGAAAGCACTGAGCCTTGCCGAAGAACAACGTCATGCCGCGCGACTCGGCGGGGCTGAACTTATACTTGTTCATGGGTGGCGTTGCGGCGCTCGATGCGTCGAACTTCGCGCTGAACGGGCTCACCTGCACCGAGGCCTCGAACGCGGCGATCGCCTGAGTGGCCATTGTGTAGAGGTTGGCGTCTGTGGCCTCGAGTGCGTCGGGGCCGAAGACCTCCGGGAAAAGCTTCGAATAAGGCCGCTGGCGAAGCTTATGGGCGACCAGCGGCGAATAGCCGCCGCTGTGCGGAGGATAGGGGCCGTCGGCAGTGTTGGCCATTTCGTTGGCGTCGAGAAACGGCATCCTCGATTGAAATTCGGTGTTGGGCGTGCGTCCGTCCCAGAAAGTGCCCCCCAGCCACACTTGCAAGGCATCGCTGAAGTATGGCCCGTAAGGACTGAAGGTCGTGTAGGGAACCGTCTGGGGCTTTCGCCGCCCGGCGCAGTCCGGCGATTGCCCCTGGCATGGGACCGGTCATGCTGTTGATTCCCGAGCTTTCTCCCGTGAAGCCCGCCGCCGGCAGGTGACACGTGGCGCACGAGAGGCCCGTCGGCTGCGAGAGCGTCTGGTCGAAAAAGATGTCCTCACCGAGCTGTTCCGCCGGCGATAGCCCCGGGATCAGAGGCTCAGTCGGGGCGGCCGGAAGCCCTTGCGGTTGACCACCGGGCATGTTCTGCAGGACGGGGCGACCCGCCGTCTGCCGCGATGCCACTTTCCGAGCGCGGTCCCTCGAGCGGGTCACGGTTTTCGACCGTCCGGGCTTGCCCCCCGGCTCCTGGCCCGAGGAAAAACCTGTCAAGAGCAACGAGGCGCCGACCAATGACAAGCCGCCAGCGAAAAGCGCGCACGCAAAGAGGCCGCGGCGATTCATCGGGTGTCTCCGCGAAGTGAGGCGATCGCCTGAATTCGGGCTGCGTGATGGCTCTCCGCTCGCGCCAGCGTATCGCGGCCGCGAAGCGGGTACGTGTTCATCCACCATCGAGCAGCATGGAACAGTTCAATCCGTCCGACGTCGCCCCTCCTTGGATCAAGGCGACGTTTTAAAAAGGTAACGCGTCCGCCAGCCCGGTGCAACAGCTCAGTGGCGGCAAATTGGGGACTTTGGGCTGGCGATTGTGGCGCAGGACCGCTGTCGCGATCCTCCTTAGTAGGAATCAGACGAAATCACCTCGCCACCGGCGATCGTCCCCAGGGCTTGCCAGGTCTGAACGTTGATTGAGCTCTTGATGCACTGAACTCTTCCGTCGCCGAACAGCGTATTGACGCCGCCGGGGTGATAGCTACGGGACGTGACCGCGGCGTAGGTCGGGCCGCCATCGTCCTCGTCATTCGCGCTGACGTCGGAGTCGACAAGGGGCGTTCCGGCGGGAGAGTACGTATTCGGGGGAAGCGCGGTTGTGAACCCATCGTAAAAGCAATCACCGTTGAACCAATGCGTATGACCCGACGCGCTCTTGCATTGTGCCGGGGCGGCCGCGATCGCCGCGAGGATGGTTGCCGGAGTGGGAACCACGGTTGGGATTGCCGTGGCCGGCGGGGGCGCACCGCCACAATTGTGATAGGCCTGCTGATACGCTTTGACCTCGGAGGCAAGCAACGACAGGCTCAGACCATCGGTAAACGACGCGAACCGCCGGCTCGCGTTCGGACCAAAGGCGCTTCGGTTTTGTAAGGTCGTGCCAACACCGCCGAAGACGTACCAATCTCCCTCGCACCAGCCGTAATTCGACACCGCGTAGTTCACCGTTATGCCAGCGCTGTTTGTGCTCGCAGCAGGTTGCGGATTGATCTCGCTCGGACAGATCAACACCGAGAGCGTTGCTGAGACCGCGGTGATGTTGGAGGGGTCGGTCGTCTTGTTCGTGAAGTTCATGGTGTTATAGAGCGTTCCCAGTTCCAGGTAGGGAGCCACGCGCGAGGACACGCCCCACTGGGACTTCCACGCGACCGTCGTTCCGGCAAACGTCAGAACCTCCTGGGGCGGCAAAACGTTGTTTGACGATTCGTAGTTGTGAATCCCCAGGCCGAGCTGCTTGAGGTTGTTGGTGCACTGGATTCGCCTGGCGGCCTCACGAGCCGACTGAACCGCGGGCAATAACAGCGCGATCAAGACCGCGATGATCGCGATCACGACGAGGAGCTCGATGAGCGTGAATGCGGAACGGCGGCGACGGTCAGATTTCAGGCGCGCTGATGTTTTCATGGTTTGGCTTTTTTCCGAGCCCACGGCGAGGTAGGAGTGACTGCGAATTAGCGGGGAAGTAGAGCGGGCTCCGAGGCGGTCGAGCAGGCGATCATGCAATCGGCGTGCCACACAATCCAAATGTCCCAGCTCGGGATCGAGCTGCATGTTGCGTCAATAAGGCCCGTGATAGAACGAAGCCGCGCTGCCAAATCGTCGCCAAGCGTGGACAGGTTTTGTCCGCTTCCGCTTCGCTGCGACTATCGGGAGAGCGGAATGGACTCCACGGATGAGATGGGCGCACCTGAGAGGCTGCCGCCGACCGCAAGCAGATGGTGTGAGACACCCGGCAGCAGACGATGCGCAAGTCGAGGCGTGACAACCTTGCCGACGACCTCCCAGGAATCCTTCCTGGAGCTGAGGCAGAGCAGTTGGCCATCGACGCCGCTCACGTATAGATTGCCGTCGACTGCGAACGCCGATGGCGCAAAGCCCTGGCGTTTGCTCCCGGGTAGGTCTGGTCCGCGACGCCATGTCTGATCCGTGGGATCGTACACGTCGACAGCCGCGACCACCTTGCCGTCGGCGTTCAAGCCGCCGATCGCATACACTTTGCCCTCGATCGCGGCGACCGCCAATGCGCGGCGGCGAAAGGGAGGGGCCGGCAGTTCCGCCCAACCGGCTTGCGGTCGCGCCAGATCGAAAACCACAGCCGTTTCGAGGAATTCGGAGTTGGCTGAATCGCCACCATTCATCGACCAACCACCGATCACATAAACCTTGTCGCCCACCACGACCGAATCGTGGGTCGAACGCGGAGTTGGGAGTCGGGGCATTTCGGTCCATGTCTTTGAGGCTGGGTCGAAGCGAGCGAAGTCTGCCACCGAAACCAAGTCGTGCGGCGATCCCGGCGCGTTGTGCGGCGCCATTCCGCCGATCCGATAAAGGTGAGAACCGTGACTGAGCAGCGTCACGCCCTGCAATGCGACACCGCACGGAAGTTCCTCCCAGCGCTTTCCGTCGCGGAGGTCGAGCCGCCAGAAGTGCTTGGAGGCGGTTTCGGTGCTGTATTTATGCGTCTTGCCGGTGTGACCTCCATACACATAGAGCCAGTCGCCAAGCACCGCCCCGCCGAAGCTGTCGACCGCCAGCGGAAGGTTGCTGAGATGCACGCCGCCTGCTGCCAGATTTTCGGTGGCAGGCGGTTGGCTGACCGCGGCCGGTGCGACGGTCAAGGTCGCATAAAAGCGGGTCTCATCGTAAGACTTGCCGTCGAGCGAGCCAGACTCTTTCGTCGACCACTTGGCCAGCAAGCTCGCCTTACCGTCGGCTGCGAGACGATATTCGAGGCGACCCTGGTCATCGGTTTTGAGCTCGACTGGATCGCCATCCTCGGGGAACGCCTTCACAACCGCGGCGGGCGCCGGTTTGCCGCGGAAGCTGACGACCACCACCGGAGTCTGGCCCGCCCGGCGCACAAGCCGCAGCCGCAGATGATCAGGTAACTCGGCGACTCCGATCGCAGCCGGGCCAAGCTGCGCCCGCGCCGTGTAGATCAGGCGGAATGCCGCCCCGCCTCGTTTCATGACTCCCAGGTCGCAGTAACCATCGACGATGTCGGGAGCTGGCCTGGGCAAGGCCACACGATAGGTGTCCTCCTCTGCCGTCCACTCGAGCGTCTTGCCGGCGGCGGTAATCTTCGACGCCGCGATATGCTTGAGGAATTCAGGTCCATCGGGCGCCGGCGTTTCGCTGAGGAACGCCCTGACCACGGGCTTGCCCTCTTCATTCGCGCAACAAAGCCAGAGGAAATGCGCTGCCGCCGGTAGCGGCGCCGTGAGGGTAGCGGCGAGTGCGCCAGTGCAGATCCACACCCATGCCGCCTTGTTCGTTCGTGTCGCAGCTTGTGAGTGCATGTCGTTCCGCTCGTAACATGACGAAAGCCAGGCGGGACCAGCGCCCCAGCTCAATGGACTCATTTCCAAATAGGATTGAGATTCAATCTCAATAGGGGGAAAGGATACCAGACGCGTCGGTGGTCCGTCAAGCGACTTCAGAAAAGGGGCAGAAGAGCCCCGGCCTGCACCTCAAGGTGGCGCTGGATCAGAATTCCTCGCCGAAGACGACGTCGCCCGTCACGCCCACCTGGTAGGCCGAGACCTCGCCGTTCGAAGAAGTTCGCGAGCTCTTGCACGTCCTGGAGCTCCATGAACGCGAACGGGTTTCGCGCGCCGAAGACGCCGGCGATTCCCAGCGATTCCAGGCGGCGGTTGGCCACATATTCGAGGTATTCGCGCAGCTCGAGGGGGCTCAGGCCCACGACACCGAGTGCGAGCACGTCCTGCGCGAATGCGGCCTCGCAGTCGACTGCCTCGCGGATCATGGCAACGACGTCCGCTTCGAGCGCGGCATCGAAGAGGTCGGGCTCCTCGCGGCGCTGTCGCGATGACGTTGAAGGCGAACGCGATGTGGCGCGCTCTCGTCCCGGAAGACCCAGTTTGTGCCGGTCGCCAACCCGTGTAGCAGCCCTTTCGACCGCAAGAAGTACACGTAGGCGAATGCTCCGAAAAAGAACAGCCCCTCGATGCAGGCTGCGAAGCAGACGAGGTTCAGCAGGAATCTTCTGCGGTCGTCCTGCGAGCGGAGCTGGTCCAGCTCCTGGATGGAGTCGATCCAGCGGAAGCAGAAATCGGCCTTGGCCTTGATTGACGGGATGTTGTCGATCGCGGCGAACGCCTGCTCGCGCTCGGCCATTTCGGGCAGGTAGTTGTCGAGGAGCGTCAAGTAGAACTGGACGTGCACCGCCTCCTCGTAGAGCTGTGCGCGAGAGGTACATTCGCGCCTCGGGCGAGTTGATGTGCTGGTAGAGGTTCAAGACGAGGTTGTTGCCGACGATCGAGTCACCGGTGGCGAAGAACGCCACCAGCCGCTGGATCAGGTGGCGCTCGGCGGGGGTAACGCGCCGGTCGAGGTCGGTGAGATCGGTCGAGAAATCGACCTCCTCCACCGTCCAGGTATTTTTGATCGCCGCCTTGTACATCTCGAAGAAGGCGGGATAGCGCATCGGCCGGAGCGTCAGGTCCATCCCTGGGTCAAGGAGCATGAGCATTTACCTTTCGGGGTTCATGAGGCAGAGCGTCACATTGTTACCAAGGGGCATCACTGGCAGGACTCGCACGTCTCAGGTGCCTCGAGGGAGCAAGTGACATCTCTCGTTGCTTCCACGCCGCGAGTCGTCGTCTTGGCGATGCCCGTCGCGGGGCGCGAGCGCAGATAGTACGTCGTCTTCAGTCCCTTCTTCCACGCGTACATGTACATCGACGACAGCTTGCCGATCGTCGGACTCTCGATAAACAGGTTCAGCGACTGGCTCTGGTCGATATACGGCGTGCGCTCGGCCGCCATATCGACGAGCGACCGCATCGGGATTTCCCAGACGGTGCGGAAGATGGTCTTCAACTCGCCGGGGATCTCGGCGATGCCCTGGATCGAGCCCTCGGCGAGCTTGATCCGGTTGCGAATCTCGTCGGTCCAGAGCCCAAGCGCCTTCAGCTCGCGGACGAGATAACGGTTTATCTGGAGGAATTCTCCGGAAAGCGTCTCACGCTTGAAGAGGTTCGAGATCTGCGGCTCGATGCACTCATAGGCCCCGACGATTGACGCGATCGTGGCCGTCGGCGCGATGGCCACCACGAGCGAATTTCGCAAGCCGAAATCGCGAACCCGATCGCGCAGCGCCTGCCAGCGAGCGGGGTCGCCGGGCGCGGTATCCCAGAGGTCGAACTGGAAGACTCCTTGGGCCGCCCGCGTCTCGGGAAACGCAGGGTGCGGGCCGTGCAGTCGCGCCAGCTCGCACGAGGTGGAAAGCGCGTGGAAATAGATCTCTTCCTGGATGCGTACGGATAGTTCCCTTGCCTCGGGGCTGTCGAAGGGGAGGCGGAGCTGGAAGAAGACGTCCTGAAGGCCCATCAGGCCGAGGCCGACCGGGCGCCATCGCTGGTTGGACGCGGCCGATTCCGGTGTAGGATAGAAGTTGACGTCGACGACGGCGTCGAGGAAACGGACGGCAGTCCGAGTGGCCGCGGCGAGGCCGTCGAAGTCGATTGCCGCGCCGTCGACATGCCGAGCCAGGTTGAGCGAGCCGAGATTGCACACCGCGGTTTCGCCGGCCGAAGTCACCTCGACGATCTCGGTGCAGAGATTCGAGGAATGAACGACATTTGCGCTCGCGAGCGTCTGGTTCGATTTCCGGTTGCAGGCGTCCTTGAAGTTCATCCAACCGTTGCCCGTTTCGGCCAGCGTCTTCATCATCCGGGCGAACAGCTCGCGGGCTCCCACCTGCTTCACGGCAAGGCCGTCGGCCTCTGCCTGGGCATAGGCCGCGTCAAACGCCTCGCCGTGGAGGTCCGTGAGGTGAGGCGCGGATTTGGGGTCGAAGAGCGACCATCGTTCGCCGGATTCGACGCGCCTCATGAAAAGGTCGGGTACCCAGTTGGCGAGGTTCAGGTTATATGTTCGCCGGGCTTCGTCGCCGGTGTTGTCCTTGAGCTCGAGGAATTCTTCGATGTCGGCGTGCCAGGTCTCGAGGTAGACAGCGCAGGCACCTTTCCTTCGCCCTCCCTGATTCACAGCGGCGACCGAAGAGTCCAGCGTCTTGAGCCAAGGAACCACACCGTTGCTGTGCCCGTTGGTTCCCTGAATGTACGATCCGCGCGATCGGATCCGGTGATAGGCGAGTCCGATTCCGCCCGCATACTTCGAAAGCCGCGCGACGTCGGTATATCGCGCATAGATGTCTTCAAGATCGTCGTTGGGCGAGTCGAGCAAGTAGCACGAAGACATCTGAGGGCGCACTGTTCCGGAGTTGAACAGGGTCGGCGAGCTGGGCATGTAACGGTGCGATGCCATGAGGTCGAAGAGCTCGAGCGCCTCGGCCACGGTCGACGACAGCCCGCAGGCGACCCGCAGGAAGAAGTAGACAGGGGTCTCGATGACGTCGCGCGTCTCCGGATGGCGCAGCAAGTACCGGTCGTAGAGCGTGCGCAGACCGAAGTATTCGAACAGGTCGCACGAACGATCGGCGGCCGTATTCAGCTTGCGGGAATCTGCCGCGACGAGCCCTGCCGTGTCAGCGGCGATCAATCCCAGCCGGCGACCTGCCGCGATTGCCTGGGAGAAAGAGTGGATGTCCTGGTTTGTCACTTCCTTGGCGATGTAGCAGTCGAGGAGGCGGGCTGCGAGCTGGGAGTATTCTGGCTCCTCGGCGATCAGCGAGGCGGCCGTCTGGATCGAGAGCCGGTCGAGCTCGCGGGTGGTCGCGCCGTCGAAGAGGCCGCCGATGGTCTTCACGGCGATGCGCATGATGTCCACGTGCGGCAGCCCGCCGGCCGAGCGCTGGACGGCCCGGACGATCTTGTTGACGTCGACCGGCTCGAGCCGGCCGTTGCGCTTCCGCACGTGCATGCTGGACCCGGTTTGCTGCGCCGCGGGCGGCGGTGAACCCTCACCATTGAGCTGCGCGCCGTTATCGCGTGAAGGGATGGTTGCGGTTTCGCGGGCCATGATGTTGAGTCCTCCATGTGAGTGAGAGCGGGCAGTGCGTTCCAATCATTCGGGGAGTGCGGGGTCAGAAGCAAGTCCGCCGCGACAAGATGGCGGTAGCCACGTGGGGTTAGCCGTGGCGATTTGAGGCTCGGCCTCGAGCAGAGCAGATGTGCGCCCGCTCGATGACTTGTGTTTCCCGGTTCAGGCACTGTTTCACCTTCCTGGCGATCCGGGGCAGCATCGCGCTCGGACGTGGACGCAGGAGGCTTCCGCAACACGCGGAAAAGTGGGAGCCTGCCCGCGTGCCTGGGTCCGAGGCACCATGGAGCTGTGTCAACAGGCAGGTCTTCTGACTTACGGCTTCAGGCGAGACTCGTGCAACCTTCCCGCGGATTGCCCCGCAGTGGCTTCTCAGCCCGAGCCTCTCGCCGAATACAGCAGCGGCCCTGTGCCGGACTCTCACCGGCTTCCCTCTTTCAGCCCGCCCGCGGCGGCGGACGGAACCTGTCGACCAGGGGGGAATCATAACGTATCTGCCACGGTCTCGCCAGGGGGCACGGTCTTCAGGGTCCCCCCATGAGTCTGTTCGGTGGTGTTTAACGGCGGGGCGATCAACACGGCGATAATGGCGATGACGACGAGCAGCTCGATCACCCTCGACTCGCACGCGTTGCGACGACTGCCGCTGAATCCGCCAACGCGCGATCTTCGCTGCGGCCGGCTGGGGGTGGATCGTTCACGTTGAACGGCCGGCGGGTCGCCACGCGGGGCGACGCGGCGCGGATGCCGTCCAGAGATCCCAGGCGCGGCGAAACGCCTGCCCGGCACGGGCCGTTTGGTCTGAAGTCGGGGTCGCGGCGACGGGGAGGTAGAGGACTTTTCCTTCCCTCCGGGCAAGTACTTGCTCGACCAGAACCGCTCGCAGGAGCCATACGGCGTCCTCCTCGCCAGCCGTCTCCACGCCGACCCAGCCAATATATTTGCGCGACGGCGCCGGGAGCCCGGCCGCGAGCAGGTTGTTTTCCACGCTAGCCCGCGCCGCTTCGTACTGGGCGGCGCTTGCAGCCGCCTCGGCCGGAGTTGCCGGCTCCCAGACGCCGTCGCCAGCGAGTGCCTGCTGGGTGGTGGACAGGTGGCCGTCCCAGTAGTGAGTCGCCTTGGCCAGCGCCACCACGACATTCTTGATCTCCTTCTCGATGCCGAAAGCGGGGCCGGCGGGGAGCTGAAGGACAGACTGTCGCCGTCGGGCGGACACGTTCTCCGCGGTGACGGCAAATTGGAGCCAGGCGGCCTCTTCGGGAGACCCGCACTGCACGCCGAGCCAACCGGGTGCATAACCGCTCAACACGGGCAAACCGGTCGTCAACCAGATGGCGCGATCGATCTCCGCGATCACATCACGGTAACGTCCCGGCTCAGCCGCCACCTCCGCCTCGGACACCGGCTCAAGGAGCTTGCCCCGATGCGGCGGCCCACCGGCGAGGGCCAGGTCGCAGAATGTTGTCCATATCTGGTCCCAGGCGACCCTGCCGTCGGGCCCGTACGTGAGCCGGGCCGAGCCCATCGAGTTGGGCGACACGGAAGTGTAGCAGTGTTCATACCGCGCCGGGAGGAGCGCGCTCACCTTCGCATCGAGCGCCGCGAGCTCTGCCGCCACATTCCTGTACTTATTGGAATTCATGGATCAGTTCCCATCAGGGACCGGTTGAGGCACGCCGGAAACAACTGTCAGCGCGCCGCGGTTGCACCAAAGTCGCCGAGCAGACTTCGGTAGAAGGTGTGGATGTGGTTGGCTTCGTCCTGCTTGTCATTGAAGTCGATAAACAGGGTCGGGCCCTGAATTCGGAAAGAGTGAGGCTTTGAGGGGTCGGCCGGCCCGAACCAGGCGAAGTGGAAGGCTTCCTCACCGCGGGCGAGTTGATCGAGCAACTGGGTGCGGACCGGGGCGGGGAAATTCTCGTAGTACGCCTGGACGAGTCGCGTGATGGTTTCGCGCTGCCCTGAGTCGAGCTTCGCGCTGGAGATCCCTTCGGGCGATGCCGGCGGCGGCTGTGCCGAGTTGGGGGTCGTCGTGACGTCCGGTACGTCGGTGCTCACGACTGCTTCCTTGCGCTGGTCGTCGTTGAGCGAAAGCAGGAGCTTGTTCGCCGGGCCCTCGATGTCGGCGAGGTTGCGCAGTCCTTTTCTTGATCCGTCACGAACCTGGGCGGGGTTGGAGCCAAACATGAACGGCGTGGCCGAGACGACCTTGCCGTCACGCAGAGTGTAGTTCAATGAGAGATGGTGTCCCTCGACTCGCCATCCCCATTCCGATTGATCGCCGGGGTTACCGAAGACGCTGACGAAGTAGAGCTCCGGGTCACGGATCGGGCCGGTGCCGTGTTCCTGGACACGGAGAATTTCCTCGAGGCTCATAATCGTCGTCGCTTTGAGCATGCCTTTTGTCGAAAGGCCCGTGTCCAGCAAGCCGAAAGCGAGAGCTCGCTGCTCAGGTTTTAGATCCTTAATCGGCAGCCCCTTCCGCACGCGGGGGATCCAGTGCCAGTTGAAGCGTTCGGGGCTGTCAAAGGCAAATGTCGCCTGGGCTTTCTGCTGCGCGTCGAGTGCCGCCACGAATCGGCTCGCTGCGTCGGCCATGGCCGTGCCGGTCTCGTCCGCCCGAACTGAGGGCCCGTTTAGCATGACGAGTAACGCGAGCATCACCGAAGAGGCTACGGTTCTTCCCATGGGTCATCTCCTTTTATCACTGTTACAGCGTATCTGAGTGATTGTCGTTCGACTCCAGGTCCGTCCGGGTTCACGCGGCCTAGACGGGCACGGCTTCCAGCAATCGATTCCAATGACTGGGCACACGGTCCGCCCATGACTTTCTATGATAAGCGTAGGAAACGATGAGCGGAACGGCGATGGTTGCTTCCGAATACACCATCTGGAGAGTCAGTACGCGTCGGAGGAGATCGTCTCGCCGCTGTTGCGTGTCCCTAGCGCCGTCCAGGTGAGGGGGTTGACGGCATCCTTGATGAACTGGACGTGGCCATCGCAGAACATCACGTTCACGCCGCCAGGGTGCAGGCTACGTGGTGCCTTCCAGCCGGGCGCAACGGGTTATAGCTCACGCAGTCATAAAGTTGCCTGGAGTTCGGCGTCAAGTTGATACCAGAATGATAGTTGTGCAACGCGAGGCCGAGCTGCTTGAGATTGTTGGTGCACTGGATGCGGCGGGCTGCTTCCCGCGCCGACTGGACGGCAGGCAACAGCAATGCGATCAGCACGGCGATGATCGCGATGACGACGAGTAGCTCGATGAGAGTGAACCCACGGCGGTTCATGGTTGCGGTCCTTTGCTTGTGAAAGTGGTGACGGTTTCGTTCACAGGTTCGGAGTGGGGATTGTTGCGGTGATTCCACGTTCGTCGAGCGTTAGGTCGGTGGAGAGGCTTCCGCCACATGAGCGACGTCCGGATCAACGGCGGTGGGAGAGCGACGTGAGAAAACTCTTGCGAGGACGAACCCAACACCAAAAACAACGACCGTGCCGACCAGGCCGGCGACGGCCGTGGCGGCCTTCACGTAAGGAACGCCGGGCAGCTTGTAATCAGGGATCGGCGCGGTGAGGACGGGCGATTCTTCCTTCAGGAATCCGAGTTTGCCGCCGACCCATTCCAGACCATCGTCGTGCTCGGAGGCGAAAGGGGCCAGGAAGACCGCCACGGCCACGGCGATGGCCAATCCTCCCACGAGGACCTGGCCCCATCGCCGCACGAGCGAGCTATCCGATGACGCGGCCTGCTCGATGAGGTCGGGGCGCATCAGGAGCAGAAACCGCAAAACCGCGCCGGTTATCAGCGCTTCGCCCAGGCCGATTCCGGCGTGCACGAGCGCCATCCAACCCAAGACATCGAAGAAACTTGACCACCGAGTTGAGGCTGCGAGCTCGATGGCGAACGCTCCCGAGGCCAGGATCACGGAGAACCAGGCGGCGAGCATGCCGCCGATCAGCACGCCGGCGCGACCACCGACGGCCCGGCGGATCGGCGCATGGATCGCGTAGCCGCCGATCGCGCCCACCAGTCCCATGTTGACGAAGTTCGCCCCGAGGGTGGTCACCCCGCCATCGCCGAAGAGCAGACACTGCACGATGAGCACTGTGGCGATAACCGCCGCGCCGGCCCACGGGCCCAGGAGCACTGCGGAGAGCACGCCGCCCAGAAGGTGGCCGGAGATCGGCAGGGGAAACAAGGGGAAATTGACCATCTGAGCGGCGAAGACGAAGGCGGCCATCGTGCCCATGAGCACGGTCGTTCGTTCGCGGTGCTCGCCGTGCAGTTTTCGCAAGCAAACAGCCAATCCGCCAGCGCCGATCACGGCTGTCGCGGCGGCAACGGGAGCGGACAGGACTCCATCAGGAATGTGCATTTCGGGACCCCGCGGGAAGGGCTCAAACGCTCCGGTTCATGGCGGAGGCGACCGGTTCCATCAGTGCGTATGTCAGTACGCGTCGGCGCTGATTACCTCGCCGCCGGCGCGGGTCGCCAGTGCGTGGACGATGTTCACGTTGGTCGAATCTTTGATGAACGACGCGTGGCCGTCGCAAAAGAGAGTGTCCGCACCCCCTGGGTGATAGCTTCGCGGCGCCATGAGCGCCTGGTCCAGAAAGCCGTTCATGCAGTCGGGCTGTTGCGAGTTGGGGGGCAGGAAGAACGTCATCGCCGCGCCGGTGTACGTTCCCATGATCCAGGCGTTGCCGCGGTCGTTGTTCCACAGGCTCCCGTTGGACTGGATGGGCACGCAGGCCGGGTAGTTGGGGTCGCTCATGTACTGCACTTTCACGTTCTGAAACGACACTCCATTCGGGGCCCCCGTGCCCAGAGCACTTTCACTGAAGGCGACGGTGTTTGAGCTCCCGTCGGTGATGCTCTGGATCCGGATCGCCGACACCTGATAGCTGATGCCGTCCGGCGCCCGGCTCACGGTGGGCGGAGGAATCGTAAAGGCGTTGTTCAGGGGATTGGTGGGGTCGAAGAGCAAGCCGTTGTTGATCATGCCGCTGCCAATGTTGATGAAGTAGTTGGTCGGCGCCAGGCCGGTCGAGTTGATCCGCTGACCAGTGTCGGACGGGCACAGAAGCACAGTGAGCATCGTGTTGCCCGCGGTGGTGTTGGCGGCGCCGTTCACGCCGGCGAAGGCGATCGTGTAGGGGCCCCAGGAGAAATTCAACGTGTTGTACAGGCTGACTTGCTCCATGTACGGCACCAACTGCGCCATCGCGGACCAGGTGTAGAAGGTGGTCGACCATCGATTGAACGGGTAGGCGCCCAGCGAGTCGTGGTAGTTGCTCAATGCTAAGCCGAGCTGTTTCAAGTTGTTGGTGCATTGAATGCGCCGTGCCGCTTCACGCGCGGACTGAACGGCGGGAAGCAATAGCGCGATCAACACGGCGATGATCGCGATGACCACCAACAGCTCGATCAACGTGAATCCGCGGCGTCGGTTCATGGGGGGCCTCGCGGCAGAAAGTGAAAAAATTTCGATATCCCGGGTGCACCCTGGAATATTACGTTTTCAAGAATCATAATACCGGGGCCTGCTGAAAACAATCGGGTTGATTTCGCGGATCGGTGAGGGGAGTTTTTTCGCTGATCTGCTAACGCACTTAGACCTGGACGTCCGAATGACGAACACGCTGCGTGTTCTCGAAGAGCTGATCGCCCGCGGCAGCGCCTTGCTGTTTTATCCCGCGCTGGCATTGCTTACCTGGTATGCCTTGCGGGTGATCGGATATCTGGGGGAGGCGGCCGCCGATTTGTTGATGATGCGTCCACGTCGGCGGCGAGAGGCAGCACGCCGGCTCAGGGAGATTGAATTGAGCGGCTCGGCCTCACTGATCCGCGAGCTATCCGCTGTCGCTCTTGATGCCGGGCAAAACCCGGCTGTACGGCGGTTTGCTCGCCAGCTCGCGCGGGAGGTTGGGCGAGGTGAGGGGCGGACTCTGCCGGCGCGGGTGCGACATCTCGCCGGCCAGTTCGAGGCCGAGCTGGCGCGAGATGTCGACCGCGTTCGGGTTCTGGTCCGGGTCGGGCCCTGCCTGGGGCTGGCCGCGACGCTGATCCCGCTGGGACCGGGTCTGGCCGCGCTTGGGCAAGGCGATCTCGAGACGCTGTCGTCGCGACTGGTCGTCGCTTTCTCGGCGACGGTTGTGGGGCTGGCAATCGGCGGGGTCGGGTACATGCTGTCGGTTGCACGAGCCCGGGCCGCGGACCTCACCGCCGGGGACATCGAGCTGCTCGGAGAGATGGCCGCCGCGCAATCACTTACGGGCGAGGACGAGATTCATCCAGCCGAATTCCTCCCCGCATCGCAGGAGGCAGCGTCATGAGCAACCGTCGCCGGCGCTTCGCGGCCGTTGCGGCCGATGACGACCCGCTGTCACTCGTTCCGAATCTGTTCGACGTCTCGATCGTGCTGGCCGTTGCCTTTCTGGTCGCGGCCCTGAGTGTCGCCGGCGGAGGCGGGCGAGCCGCCACGAGGCCGGGACAAATCGAGAACGGGCTGCGCAAAGCCGCCCTCACCGTCGCGCGCCAGTCCGCAGAGAAATCATTGAAGCGCCCCAGCGATCGTAAGTCGGCGGGGCGCGGCAGCCGCCTCGGGGTCGCCTATCAGCTCGAGAACGGGGAGATCATTTATGTGCCTGACTGAGAATGCCCTGCGCCGGTCTTTGTCGATTCGTCGTCTCCTCGTTCTCGGCGTAACTCTTGCGCTGCTTGGTGCGGCGGCCGAAGCGCAGGAGCCCGGCAAGCAACGTGCGGCCCGGCCCGACCCGAAGGCGGCCGGTGCGCCCGTGCGGCTCAAGTCGTCGCAGCGGAAGACGAGAGACGGACCCGTTCGGCTCGCCGTGCTGACGGTGCGGACCAACACGCCGATCATCGTCGAGGCCTACGCCCGGTTCTGCGAGGCACACGGCAAGGACAAGCTGGTGCTGGATCTCTGGGTCCAGGAGGACTGGGCCGAGCAGCCCAGCCCGCTCAATTTCACGCCCTACGACATGATTTTTGCCCTGCGCTGCTCGATTCCGGGTCACGAGAAGGCCGTGGCGGAGGCCGAGGCCAAGGGAACCTGGGTCGTGGCGCAATCCACGATGAAGTACGGTGACAGCGCGACCGCGCTCGATGACGTCGCGGAGCTCGGCCCGTATTACCGCTCGCGCGGCCTTGGCAACATGATCGGATTCCTTGAAAAGGTGTGCGAGTTGTACAAAGTGCCCGGCGTCGTGGCCCGGCCGGTGAAGATGATGCCGACGGCGGGGATCTACCACCCCGACGCGGACCGCATCTTTCCGGACGCTGCCGCCTACTGGGCGTGGTACGCCGCGCGGCCCGGCTACAAGGCCGATGCTCCCAAGATCGGCCTGTTCCTCTACAACACGCTGTACTTGAACGAAGAGTTCGACTATCTGACTCAGCTTGTTCGCGGATTCGAGGCGGCCGGAGCCAGTCCGGTTCTCGGCTTTGATTTCCCCTCGGGGAGCGAGACGACGCCCGGCTCGCGACGATTCGGCGTCGCGGGCCCGGGCGAGGTTGCCAAGTCGGACCTCGTCTTGAAGTTTTTCACGGGAGTCGACGTCGTCGTGAGCTCCAGCTTCCGTCTCATGGACGAGAAGTTGCGGCATTACGACGCGATGCGCAAGCTCGACGTGCCGGTCTTGAACGCAATCATCCTCAACATCACCCGCGAGGAGTGGGAGCAAAGCGGCCCGGGATTGCCTGCCTCGTACCTGCTGTTCGGAGTGATCACGCCCGAGCTCGCCGGGCTGATCGAGCCCACGGTGGTGGCGACGCGCCAGGGCGTGACCAGCCCCGCGACCGGGCAAAAATACCACCGCACTATGCTCGTACAGGAGAACTATCAGCGCCTGGTGCGCCGTGCTCTGGCATGGGCGAAGCTACGTCACGCGAAACCGGCCGACCGCAAGCTGGCGATCCTCTACTACAATCACGCGGGGGGAAAACAGGGCATCGGCGCCAGCTACCTGAACGTGACCGAAAGCCTGGCGCGCATCTTCACGGAGCTAGCCGCGCGCGGCTACAAGATTGAGGGCACGGTCGAGCGGCAGGGGCTTCTCGACTCGATGCGCGCGGTCGGCCGCAACGTGGGGACGTGGGCGCCGGGTGAGGTCGATGAGCTTGTCCGCAATGGGGCAGTCCTCTGGCCCGTGGAGAGCTACCTCGCGTACTTCGACCGGCTTGCGCCGGCATTCAAGTCGGCGATGACCAGGCAATGGGGCCAGCCGCCCGGTGACGTGATGACCGTGACCCGTGAAGGACGGCGGTACTTCGTGCTGCCGGTGAGCGTGCGCGGCAACGTCGCCTGCGCGCCGCAGCCGGCCCGCGCCCGTGGCGACCGCCAGGATTCTTCCTATCACGACCCGCAGCTCTGGCCGACGCACCAGTACCTGGCGTTTTACTTTTGGCTGCGGCACGAGTGGAAGGCGGACGCGGTTGTGCATCTGGGGCGGCACGGGACACACGAATTCCTGCCGGGCAAGGGGAATGGCCTGTCGTGGGAAGACCCGCCCGTGGTAGTGCTGGGTGACCTCCCGAACATCTATCCGTACATCGTGGACGGAATCGGCGAGGCAGTCGCGGCCAAACGCCGGTCTGCCGCGGTGATCATCACGCACGCGACGCCGCCGATCACCAATTCGCCGCTGTACGGCGCGGTCGCCGAGCTGCGCCGGAAAATCGACCAGTACGCGCAGGCGAAGCGCGACGGCCAGACGGGCCTTTCGGCTGAATTGCTTGCCGGCATCCGAAAAGCCGCAGAGACTTTGGGCGATTCAGGTCACACGGCTGATGCGGAGCACGGTCACGACGCACCGTCGGTTGAAGAAATCGCCCACTGGCTCGAGACAATCGAATCGCAGCGCGCGCCGCGCGGACTACACACGTTCGGTGAACCGTACTCGGCCGACTCGACGGCAGCGATGCTGCCGCGGATGTTCGTCGACGAGCTGGCGGGTCTCAAACTAGATGCCGCGGCTCTGGCGCGGTGGCTGGCTGAGATCGCCCGGGCCGAGTCGGCGGCCCCGCCCGAAGTCAAGACGGACGACGCGCGGTCCCGCATTGCCGCGACAGCGTGGCACATGCGCCACAACGGCGAACTCGACGGCCTCGCGCACGCCCTTGACGGAGGCTTTGTGCCGGTGGGGCCACCCGGTGACCCGTTGTCTAATCCGGACACATTTCCCACCGGACGAAACCAGTTCCAGACCGACCCGGCCAAGATACCCAGCCGCGAAGCGTGGACGGTGGGCCGCCGAATGGCCGAGCAGACCCTCGAGAAACACCGCCGGGCTCAAGGCTCGCTTCCGGCCAAGCTCGGCTTCACGCTCTGGGCCAACACACTGATCCGCTCTCAAGGGGCGCTCGAGTCGGAAGTGCTCTACCTCTTGGGGGTCGAGCCGGTATGGAACGCTCGGGGCGACGTGACCGATGTGAAACTGGTCACGCCGCTGGGACGGCCGAGGATCGATGTCGTGATCACGATGACCGGGATGTATCGCGACACGTTCGCCGACAAAGTGCTGTTGCTCGACAAAGCAATCCGCCTTGCCCAGGAAGCGCTGCCAGAGTCTGACCAGCCGAACTTGGCACGATCGAACACGGACGCGGTTGCCCGTGAGCTGATCGGGCGGGGAGCCAAGCCCGAGGAGGCCCGTCAACTGGCGCGGGTGAGGATCTTCGGTGCCGAGCCCGGCCAGTACGGCGCGGGCATGCATCGCGTGCCGGATTCGGGCGTCTGGACCGATCGCGGACAGATCGCCGGTGACTACCTCGACCGGATGTCGTTCGGTTTTTCAGCGGACGCCTGGGCGCGCGCTGCCCCTGAGCTGTTTCGACGCCAGCTCAAGGGAGTCGAAGGCGTCATCCACGGCCGCAGCAGCAGCCTCTACGGCATCATCGACGTGGATGACAACTACGAATATCAGGGTGGCATGGCACTGGCCATCGAACAGGTCGGCGGAAAAGCACCGCGCCTCTACATGAACGACCTGGTGGGAGGTAAGGCTGTCCACGACGGCCGCGAGGCCGTCGTGCTCGAGCTGCTGAGCCGATACCACAATCCGGAGTTCCTGAGCGCCATGCGCGCCGAGGGGTATGATGGCGCGAAATACCTCAGCAAAATCGTGGATAACCAGTTCGGCTGGGACGTGACGAGCGACGCGATCCGCGCCGAGGATTGGAAAGCGACCGCCGAGATTTACCTGGCCGACAAGCTGGGCCTCGGCTTGCGAGAGTTTTTCGATCAGACGAACCCCCACGCGCTGCAAAACATCGCGTCGCGCGGTACTCGAGGTCGATCGCAAAGGCCTTCACGCCCTTGATTCGGCGACGAAAGAACTCGCCGCGGTTGCCTACGTGGAGTCGATCGCGCGGCATGGCGCGGCTTGCAATGGACACATCTGCGGCGGGAAGGAGCTGAACGCGCTGGCGGTCCGGCTGGCCGGAGCGAGCGGCCGCGTCAATCCCGCTACAATCGCGCGGTTCGAAGAAGTGATTCGGAAGGCGGCCGGCGCCTCCACCCAGAACACAGCCGCCGTGCAGGTCGTCGAGGGCCCCGTCATCAAGGAATCGCCGGGTAAGGCCTCGGCGCCCGAGCAGGTCGCTCGCGCGGGGGCCGCCCCTTCACCTGGAACGAAGAGCGATGAGCCGGTGGCGAAATCGGAAGCCGGCCCGCCGCCTGCGGAAGTCGCTCGAGAAGACGGAGCGAAACGCAATGCGAAGGAAGGCACGCTGATTACACTCGCGCTGGTCGCATGCGGCCTGGCGTTCCTCATTGGCGTCGTCCGGAGGAGCACCCGTCACCGCGTTGGCCCTGAATGACTCGGGAACCGACATGGCCGCTGGAAACGTCGGGAGTCACTCGCCGGCAGGCGCGTCCATAGAGTTCCGACCGACCCCGTTCAGTAGGTTTTCCGGCTACTTCGATTCGCTCAAGTTGAAGATGACCTCGTCGGGAAGCGCGGCTATTCTTCGGCCCTCGGATTCCATCCGCCCGTAAGGAAGGTTGAGGATCGATTTGGCGAACTCGGGTTTGAGACTGAAAGTCAACGAGCGGTTCGTCTTCCGGTTGCGGACCACTGTCTTCAGCCCGTCCACCGTCGTTTCCTCGATGTGCAAGTTGAGCTTGCCGGCGCTGGCCCCGGTGGCGGCCTGCACGCCGTCGGCCATGCAGGAGTACTGGACCTGCGACGGGCAGTGATGCACGACTTCCAGGTCGTGACTGTGCCTGGAAAGCCCTAATTCCTTGAGGGCACGCTCGCCGATACGGTAGCCGGCGACGGCCCACGCGCCGGCTGCTCCGTGGATTTCCTTGACTCGCGCCAGACACGCGGCCACCGCGGGACCGAAGGCGGCTTCCGAGCTGATGGCCAGGGTCGCCTTAAAACGGATTTCTGAGTAATCGCGGCCGTCGCGCTTGCCCGGGGTCTTGTCCACTACCTGCGCCAGCAGCGACCACGGGCCCTCGCGGAGGTCGGGGCAGGGGATTTCGCCGTGAGCATCTGTTCGCGCTTCCGTCGGCTCGCTCGATCCGTGGAAGATTTTCACGACGGTGTCGGCGGCGGGCTTTCCTTTCCAGAGTACGCGAACGACGGGTGGCCCGTTCTCACTGGAGAATAACAAGAGACGCAACTGGTCGTCGCCCAGGCCGAGGCTCGCGGCTTGATTGGGCTCAATGGCCTGAGTCTGAGCGTAGGCGGCCAGGTAGATGACCTGCGACACGCCCCTGTGCGTCACGACGCCTCGATCGGCGAACGCGCTGATCACGGCGGGCCGAGTCTCCGGCAGTTTCACCTCGATGCCGTCCGGCAGCCGTTTGACTTCCAAAGGCGTGCCGCCGGCCCAGACTTTGGCATACGCGATCTCGGCCACCCGTTCGGCTTCGTTCAGGCTGGGCGAGTCACCGAAGGTGAGGCGCACCACGCCCGAGTCAGCACCGGGTTTCTGATGGAGCCACAGCTCGTGGGCGCGCCGGCGAGAGCATGGAACCGACGATCGCCGTTGCCAGGAAGACCGATTTTGTTCGCATGTGTGTTGCTCCGCATTAAACAGGCATTGGCGCTGAGAAGCTCGCGGGCGGCAAAACGACTGGGTGCCCGGCAGGTGGCGACGTTCCGGTCCTCGCACACACAGCAGTCTCGAGGATTATCAGAACGGTATTATGTTTCTCGCAATCGTGATACTGCGCTGAAAAGGGATCATAACGCATGCCTTGGACCACCGCTAGAGCCCCGAGTGCTTTGCGTGGGGATGGGCGCTCGCGGCGCTCTGCTTTGCGCGAGGCATCGGGGTTCGCCGGACGACGCGGAGCGTCGGGGTAAACGTTCCCACGCGGAGGGCGGCGGTGGTCCTGGCGGTGCATGCGGCGTTCGCGACACTATTGGCCTCGGCGCCGCGCAGTGAGGGGACGCTGAGCAAGACAAGGCTCAGCCCGATCGCCGACGCGCTGAAAGCGAAGGTTGCTAGCATCATTGACGAACGAGTTTCTGGATCGGATCGTCGAGGCGATCGGGTTGGTATGATTCAGTCGACGCCGCATTGATCGAGTAGCCGGACGGGCGGGGGACGACCGATGAAACGGGGAGCCGCCGCTTGGGTTAACGTCCTCGAGGGAACGGGCGGACAATCCGCGTGGGTCAAGGACGCTCCGGGAGCCGAGGAATCGCCGTGACGGAACAGGAATTCGATAGCCTGCTGGCGAGAGGCTACGAGACGGACGGGGTGGAGTTCAAGGGCGCGTGGATCAGAACGGATAAGCTGTTTCACGCGATGGTCGTTCGGGCTATTCTTGGCATGTCGAACCGTCGTGACGGTGGGCTAGTGATTCTTGGGGTAAAAGAGTCGACCAAGCCGGACCCGGTCGGTCTGAATGATGAGCAAGCCGAGTCGTGGCTGAACTACGACGACGTGTCGGCGTCTATCAATGAATACGCGAGCGCGTGTGTGCGTTTCGAAGTGGACTTGTGCACCTACCGGGGCAAGAAGTTTGTGGTCGTTCGGGTGCGAGAGTTTGACGACGTCCCGATCCTCTGCGCAAAGGATTATAATGAAGTCGGAAAAGCAACACCGGTTTTGCGCCGAGGCGCTTGCTACGTCAGAGCGCGTCACAAGCCGGAAACGTCGGAAGTCCCTTCTGAGGAGGAGATGCGGGAATTGCTGGAACTGGCGATCGATAAAGGCGTTCGGAAATTCGTGACCCGAGCCCAGAAGGCCGGACTGTTTCCGACCGTCGCGGGCGCACCGGCTCCTCCTTCGGATGAGGCTCTGTTCAAGCAAGAGATTGAGGAGATGGAATGAGTGTCGCTCAAGAACAATCTGTCCTGGACAAGATCCGTACGCGGGGTTACTGGCGCGTTGTGATCCGTCCCTTCTCGTTCGGGCAAAGCCATATCCCGAATTACGCCGAGCTCTTCCCGATCGTCGCGAAGAACTCGGTGCAGCGCCGAGGGTGGGGCTACCCGCACGTAGATCACAGGAACCCACCGATGGGCGGGGCCGACTGGGTCGGTCAGGAAATCGATTGGGATCGTATTATTGAGGTCTGGCGCCTGTATCTGAGCGGACAATTCGTGCATTCGTTTGCCATTACGGGCGACTGGAGGGACCAATCGAGCAACTCGCCCGCGGACAATGGTTGGGCGCCGGGCCGCAGTCTCGATTATATAGATACCATTTATGAGTTCGTCGAAATCTATGAATTCGCTGCGCGTCTGGCGTTTTCGTCGGCTGGCGCAAGTTCCATGCATGTCGAAGTGCAGCTTCACGGGCTCCAGGGGCGGCGTCTTGTGTCAACCGATATCATGGTGTGCCTTACCGAAGACTACGTGACACAGATGTCGGAGTGGAGCCATCGCTGGGAGGGCTCGCAGACTGAATTGATCGCCCGGCCGGGTGAACTGGCAGCGGGGGCTACTCGGAACCTGTTCGCCCGGTTCGGGCTCGACGTGTCCCCGGACGTCCTCGCGAGGCTCCAGGCGCGAATCGGCCGCTAAGGCGCTCGGCGTTGTACCGTCTCGAAGGCCTGCCGGGCTGCGTACTCGCGATAGCGGACGCGCCGTTAGGTGGCTGGTGGCACGCCCAATCGGCAGGGTATTCCCGGCAGAATTCGTCTCGCCTGGCGATCGGTGATCGGTTTGATCTGATAGCCGTAGCCGTCCATGTCGCGACGTTTTTGGGCGGGCGTTATCTGAGAGCGTGTCTGCGAATTGCAATCGTGTGCGGAAGGACCCTCACCCCGGCCCTCTCCCGGAGGGAGAGGGAACGATTGATCGTCGCGCCGGATTCCCAACAGGTGCTGGGTCTTGCCGTCCCGGAGCCGGAGCCCTCCGCTACGCGCCAGCTCGCCGGGAGGTTCGCAGTCCGAAGACTGTTATGGCTTGCCTCGTGCTTTTGCGAGCCACTCGATTCCTTCGCGAATGTCGTTGTAGAGGTTGCCGCGCCAGCCGTGGCCGCCTTCGTAGGTTTGGAGCTGCACGTTGGCGCCATTCTCTATCAGCTTCTCCTTGGCTTGTTCGGCCATCCGATACGGGCAGACGCGATCCTGCTGCGAATGGTAGAGGTAAAAGGCCTGACCGCTCGCCGCCTTCAGTGGGGGCAGGAACTGCGGGTCGAAGACCGACATGGCGATGAACGAACCGCGGATGCTGTGCTTCTCTTGCAGCGACGCGGCGTAGGCGGCCGGGCCGCTCGAGGACCAGGAGAGGGAAAAAACCTTGCTACGGTCAAGCTTGTGTTTTTTCGCCACGTCGTCGATCACCGCCTCGATGAATTCCTCGGTGCCAAACTTCATTCCGGCGACGGGATTCGCCTTCGTTGGCCAGACGATCTGCTGGCCGGCAGCCCACTTCACGGCAATCGGCTGGACGGCGAGATATCCATCTGGGATCGCATTTTTGTAGATTCGTTTCACGAACGGATGGAACTGTGCGCATGCCATTCCCGCCGGGCATGATTACAACCAGACCATAACCCTTGGCCGGGGGCTTGGAGTCGGTCTTCGGGCCGATCAGCATAAAGCGTTTGTCTGCGTCTCCGCCTGAGAGAAACTCCTGTGAGGAAATATCGGCCACGTCGGCTAATGCGTCTTCCTGCGGTTGGGCCTTTTTCTGGGCGGGCGCTATCGCTTTTGAGCTGGCAGGCATTCGCGCCGTCTGGGCAAAGTTGCGGCCGTGCTCGCCGTCGACCACGAACGACACGCCTACTTCCTGGCCCTGGAAGGTCGAAACGAGTTGGCCTGTCAGGTCGTTCAACTTGCCAATCATGTCGCGGCACTCGTCCGAATTCCATTTAAAGCCGTAAAAGTAATCTCGGCTTTGCGATGGAAAATAGGTTTTGATCACGACCGGAATTTCCGGCGGAACGCCTTGAATCTCTTGCTCGAAATGGCCGCCGACGATCACCGCGCTTACGCGTGCGCCCTGGGCAATCTTGACGTTCCACTGAACCGACATGTAGGATGCCAGCGCCAGCACAATCGGATTGCCCGTCGGTCGAACTTCCACGGCGACAGGGCGACCGTTATTTCCAGGGCCGGCCCCGTAGACGCTCACGACATGCAGGCCGGCATTTGCCGAGGCCGCCAGGAGCTCCTCGGGTTTGACCTCTTTGGGAGGCGCCGGCCTCACTTGACGCTCTTTCTGGGCGAACACGCGGCCGCGTGTTCCATCGACGATAAATGATGTGCCGGTGTATTCACCCTGGAAGGTGGAAACCAGGAGCCCTGTCAGATCGTTGAGCTCTTCCAACATGCGACGGTACTCAAGCGTGTTCCACTTGTCGGCGTAGAAGCCTTGCGGCTCGCGCGGGGGCCGTTGCTTTCTGTCGAAGAAGGACTTCGCGGGATCGGGGCAGTAATAATGAACCGGCACGCCGGGGGGAACGCCCTCGACTTCCTGGGCAAACGGACTGCCCACAATCACGGACCTGATCCGGGCGCGCTGGAGCGAGCTTGATGCTCCAACTCGCCGAGAAATACGACGTCAACACCAGCACCACGGGTTTGGGGGCAGGGCGAACCTCGACGTCAACGAGCCCGCCTCGATTTTCGTTGCCCGGATGATAGATGCCCAGGACGTGCAAGTCTGCATTCTCCGAAGCCGCCCGGAGATCCTGCGGCGCCGGCGCGTGGGCGGTGGCCAGGCTCAGCGCAGCCTGGCCAAACTCGCGGCCGAGTTTCCCATCGACAACAAAGGAGTCGCCCTGGGTCGCTCCCTGGAAGGTCGTGACGGCGAGGCCCGTCAGCTCGTTCAGTCGCCGGACCATTTCTCGCCACTCGAGAGTGTTCCACTGGTAGGCGTAGAACCAGCCTTCCGTGCGCCGGGAACCGTCTCTGGGGAAAAACGATCGGTTCTCGACGGGAATGCCGGCGGGAAGACCTCGGATCTCCTGTTCGAAATAACCGCTCATGATCACCTTTTTGACACGTGCTCCGTCGGCGAGAGTGACGTGCCAGTCAAGGGCCATATATCCGGTGACCACCAGCACGACCGGCTTGGCGGTCGGCCGCACGTTCACAAACACGCGTGCCGTGACATTGCCGGGGCGATCGATCGCCTGGTAAACACCGATGACGTGCATTTCGGCTTCGGCGTCGCTGGTTTTCTTCACCGTTGCGGCAGGACCGGGGTGATTGATCACCGCGGGTTTCGTGGTGTCTGCCTGGACGGGCGGCGCGGGACGGTCGCTGGTCTGGCTGCTCCAGCCGGCGAGTCCGGCTCCTGGGATCAGCAGCAGACCCAGGGCGAGAAGCGCCAGCCAATCGCGGCGAGGTGTTCTGGCTCGGAATCGATCGCTGCGCAGCCTGATGTGCTCCAGTCGGCGCTGGGTGATCTCGAAGGGACGGGCACCGGGTGAGACCGGCATCGAGCGCAACTGCCGCTTGAGCTCCAGGACCGACAAGAGGGCTCGCGCGTAGCGAGCAGGGTCGATCGCCAGATTCGCGACGACCTCCTCGTCGCAGCACCGCTCGCGCTCGAAGTCGATCCGGCGATTCGCCCACCAGACGAGCGGGTGAAACCACCAGAGGCAGTGCGCGGCGAGCTGGAGCAGACCGAAAAGCGAATCGCGGCGACGGACATGGACCAGCTCATGCGCGAGGAGCGGCTCGAGTTCGGCAGGAGCGCGGCTTGCCGCGAGTGCCTCCGGCAAGATGACGGTGGGCCGCATCAAGCTGACGCTCAAGGGGCCGAGCGGCTCACGGATGATCCACAGGCGGACGGGGCGGCTGATACCGAGCCGCCGCGACAAATCGGCGGCCGGATTCGTCAGTCGGTCGTCGTCCGGCAATCGACTGGTGCGAATCGTTCGCCAGCAGAATACGGTCGCCAGCAATGCGTAGCCCGCGTAGGCGAGAGCACCGATAAGCCACGTGATGCCAAGCAGCCGGGCGATGGGGAAAGGGGCGGCGGCAATTTGCGGTCGCGAGGACGAGCCGGACAACGAATGGTCCAAGGCATGGTGATCTCCGGCGGAGATCACGGCCGACAGCGGCAGTTGGCTACTGTCGGTTTCTTGGTGCGTTTCAGATCGGGACCGCGAGATGGACGCGAAACCCATTGCGGCATTGGCCGGTGATACGCTGGTTGGGACTGACCGGACCGCATTGCGGGTGGCCCAACTGAAGACGCTGGTGGAGCTGCTCCAGAGTGGGGGCGTCAAGCATTTGACGAGCACAACGAGCCAGAGCACGTGGGCGAGATGCGGGCGGTGCCGGCACGATGTTTTGACCAGGAGTCCGACGCCCAGCGCGACGGCCGTGACCTGCCAGAGCTGCCTCCAGGCGAGCTGGCTGAGCGGAGTCATGATTTGTGGTCCTCCAGCTTGTCAAGCATCGTGCGCAACTGCGTGATTTCTGAATCGCTCAAGCCGCGGTCTGAGATGAGATGTTGGAAGAGCGGGATGGTTTCGCCGCCGAAGACGCGATGAATGAAGTCGTTGATCACCTCGCGACGGACCTGCTCCGGCTGCACTCGGGCCACATAGATCTTGGCACGTCCGTCGCGCCGCGAGCGAAGATAGCCTTTGGCATCGAGGCGGCGCAAGTAGGTTTGAACGGTCTTGAAATCGAGGCCGCGCTGCTCAGGCAGCGCATCGAGCACCTGGCGCACACTACGGGGAACGAGCTGGATCCGGCTTTTTGGGGGTACGGGTAGGGGCAAACGCGGCTGAGAGGTCATTTACGGCTGGTAGAGCGGGACGCCAGCGGCGGTTGCCGCGGCTTTGAGGCTCGCATCGAGCGTTGCGAGCGGGAGGCCATCACGCAGGGCGAGCTCGAGGTAGGCACTGTCGTATTGCGTCAGCCCGTGCAGCCGGCGAGGCCGATCGTGTCCGACCAAGCCCGAACCATCGTCGATCCGTCCACCAGAATGGGGAGTGCGGAGAGAAAGCTGAGCCAGCTCGTGGTATCGGCCTGGGTGCAGCGGCCCCGACGCTCGCCGACCGACAGCACGTTCGCGACTTCAAGGTGCCAGAGCTGTGGGACGATCATCTCGATGTGCGGGAGCTTCCCGATGATGGCGTCGGCGTACGGGTCCTGCTCGTCATGGAAGAGCCAGGCGAGCGTGACTGAGCCGTCGAGGACGAAGCGGTCAGGCGAGACTGGGGCGGTCATCGCGGATCCGCCTCCAGATCAGTAACGGTGCCCGTCATGGGCCAACTTGCGAAACGTGCCGTTATCAAGCCGCCGTGCGCAAGCTTATTTCGATGGCCAGGGCGTGAACGACGACGTGCTCTCGGAGCTTGCCGGACTGCCGTCGCTGCAAGAGATCCGGCTTCAGAATACGAGCGTCACCGACGCGGGTCTGGCGCGGCTCGAGAGCTTGGGGCAACTCGAGGTGTTGTGGCTGGGCAATGCGCAGGTTACCGACGCCGGACTGCCGAGCCTGGTCAAGTTGAGGAAGCTTCACATCCTGAATCTGATCGGGAACCGCGGGGTGACCGATGAAGGGATTCGATTCCTATCGTTGAACGTTTCCGGACTGAAGCACTTGCTGGTTAGCCGCACGGGCGTGACCGACGAGGCCCTCGCCCATCTTGATGGCTTTGCCGGGCTCGAAGGGCTTCAGATGGAGGGGCAGGGCGGGAAGTTCACGGACGCCGGTCTGGCGCGCCTTGCTGGTTTGTCGCACCTTGAAGTCTTGAACGCGGGGGGCTCGGGCGTGACGGACGCCGGGCTCAAGTCTCTCGGCGAGCTGAAAATGCTGCGATGGTTGAACCTGAGCGGGACGGATGTCGGGGACGCCGGGATCATGCGATTGGGCAAGATCCAATCACTGCGATGGTTGAACCTGAGTGGAACACACATTACCGACGCCAGCCTCAAGGATTTCGCGGGTCTGAGCGGGCTCGAGCAATTGTTCCTCGATGGGTCGGAAATCACCGACGAGGGGCTCTCGAGTCTGTACCGGCTGAAGTCGCTGAGGATGGTCGTGGTTGGTGGGGCCGGGATCAGTGCTCCTGGCGTCGCCGAGCTACGCGCGGCGCTGCCGCCTTCGACCGTGGTCCGGATGGGGAAGGCCGGCACTCGGGGATCGGCGGCTGCGTCTGGCGGACGTTAGTGCCTTCTTGTTCGCCGTGCGCCCGCCCGGGAGACCTGCCGTCGCGTGGGCGGGCGGGGTCGGAGACTCGCGCCGAACATTGTGGTCTCGCCGACGTGCGTGCGCGGGAGACCTGGGGTCTCGTGGGCGGGCGGGGTCAGAGACCCGCGCCCAACACGCTCAATCGACTGATCGGGCAGGGCGGGCGGCACACAGAGTGTGCCTGCTACGGGGAAACGGTTCCTGACACCTTTTTCCCAAGGCTTTGACGCGGATCTGGATCTCGCCCTGCTTCGGCGGGGCAACGTCGACCTCGTCGAGCTGGAGGACCTCGGGACCGCCAACTTTGTGGAACCGCACGACCTTGGCCATGGGTCGCTCCTTGTGCAAGTGGAATCTCGAGTGACAAAACCGCCCGAATTGTATGGCGGCGAGCAAATGCAATTCCGAAAAACGGGCAACCCGGGCGATCGCACGGAAGCATCCATGTTTGGGTGGGAGAAACCCGGGGCGATGCCCTCGGCCGATTTGTCATGGCCTCGCAGGGCAAGAACCAAGCTATGGCTTAACACATTAAGGAGGTTGTACATTACGAGTGTAGCGCCAGCGCGGCAGAGCGGCACGCGCGAAGATTGTCGTGGGGATGCTCATGAACCCGATTCAATTGAAGAAATTCGTTCATCCCGCGGGAGTCTACCGGCTTGACTACCCAACCTACTGGGACCAGCTCCAGAAGGACGAGGCACGGTCCTGTGGATTCGGGCCTCATGAACGCGATGATGTCGGGCTCTGGATTTCCCTGATGCCGGTCAGCGTGGACAGCAACCGAGTGGCCGAGGAGCTTCCCAAGATTCTGAACCAGGTGCTGCCGAAGATGGAAGGAGGCAACGTCCGCCGCGATCCGACTCTGCGGCACTACGGCGTGAAGGCCGACGTGCACAAGGAGGGCGAGGGAGGGCACTTCTGGCTGATCGCGGGCGGTGATGTGGTGCTGTTCGCGAGCAGCCAGGTTCCGGTGGCGGAGCGCGATAAGTGGAACCCGACTTTTGAGCAGTTGATGGCCACGCTGGAGATCACGCGCGATGAAGAGCTGGCGCTGCGACAACTGACCGACGAGGTGTTGACGCTGTTGCGGGAACGACATCCCGAGCAGGACTTCCGGGTCGACGAGAAGGGGATTCGCGGGCAAAACCGCGTCGTGTTCATGAGCAACCTCCATCGCGAGGTTCGCGCGGCTCCGGGGCGTCGCGTGGAGATCATCGAGCACTTCGTGGAGAGCCTTGGGAATTCGATGGATCTGCCCCTGGGTGAGGAAACGTGGGAAGAAGCGTCCGCTCGCGTCCTTCCCCTTTTGAAGCCTCGCAGCTACCTCGAAACTGATTCCGCCAACCGGCATACGCTGGTCAATGAATGGCTCGCCGATGTGGTGATCTGCTACGCGCTGCGGAGCAAGGACATTTTCCGGTTCGTGACCACCGCGGACGCGGAGCGATGGCACACGGATGCTCAAGCCGTTCACCAACTGGCCGTGGCGAACCTGACCCGCCTCGAGTGGCCGAAAAAGCTGGAAGGGGCGAGTCAGCCGGACGGGGGGCGTCTCATCTTGATTGCGACCGGCGACGGGATGGCGTCGAGCCGGCTGCTGCATCCCGACCTGCACCGCCTGTTCCGCGGGCCGCTGGGGAGCCCGTTCCGGGCCGGCATTCCGGATCGAGATACCCTGGTTGTGTATTCCGACCGCCGCCGCCTGAGGAAACGGACCGAGCGCCAACTTGAGAAGGATTATCGCACGTCGAGCTATCAGATCACTCCGCGGCCCTTTCTCGTCACGCCCGATGGCATCGCGCTGGCTATTGTTTGAGTTGGGTAGAACGGGGAATTCGATCGTTGTTTATCGTGCGGGGCAACCGGCGAGGTTGGCCAGGTGGTGGACGCCGAGGCAAGCGGCAACTTCTCGCAGCCGGGCGCGACTGGCTGCGAAGAATCGGCCCAGGAGGCGGCCCTTGCTCTCAGGCAACTCTGCATCATGTCGGGCGTGCTTCAAGCGCGAAGGCGTGATATTCTAAAAGAGGGTCAGGGGATTAGAGGAGGCATTGGCATGGCTAACGAACGTATCAACGACCTCTCGGCGTTCAGAGGGTTCATCGAGGAGAGGCTGGGCAATGATGGAACGAACCTCACGCTCGACGAGGCGCTCGTCAAATGGGAGCTCGAGAATCAGACTGACGCAGAGCGGGAGGAAACGCCTCAGGCAATTCGACTCGGCCTGGACGACATGTACGCAGGGCGAACCGTCGACGCGTTCGAGTTTGCCGAGCGGATGCGGCAGAAATTCCAGACGCCTGCCAAGCCATGAGCTTTCGCGTCAGGCTGACCAGAAGTGCGGCTACCGACTTTGAGCAACGGCTTGCCAACATAGCGGAGCGATCACCCGGGTTCGCGCGACGGTTGAATGACCGCTTTGAAAACGACGCAGACGAGCACATGCCAAAAACGATTGCGATCCATGGGATTCTGCTGGATCAGGTGCGCATGGTGTTGGAGCCACTCTCGAACGCGTGCGCGCCGAGGGTCGAGCGGGCCTTCGCTCAACAAGAACGCGCGTCTCACACAGCGTGTTACGCAGTGATATCAGCGAGTTACGGCGGGGTTGACGAGGTGCGCACGGGGCATGGTCATTGATGGACCTAATACGGTGATTGATCGATGGAACTCACCTAAACTGCCAGTTGACGTCAACAGCGCGAAGCCTGTCCTTTCTTCTCGCGAGCAGCGCGATAAGCGAGACAAGCGAGGAGCGGCAGGGGAGACCGCGAGCGCCGCTCCAGAGAGCGTGCGAGATCGAAGCCCATGTTTCGTTGGGCGAGTCGATGACAGGGCCACTGTTCTGCGTGGGCCAGCAACCGGTGCGCTCATGGTGTGCATCGGCCCAACGCAGGATCTGAGCGAAGGTCAATGGCGGGCCAAGCCGGCGGTCGCGGACGCTGCGATGCATGAACAGAAACCGCGCAATCGTCAAACCGCCGGGCATACCCCGCGTGCCTCTGATCAGCGCGCTCTGCACGTTGGACCATGTCTCGCCGGGGGCCTCTGGAATCGGGCCGGATTCCGGCAAGGGCCAGCGACCCGTGCGCTGGTGAAACGCGTCGACCCAGCTCAGAACTTGTTCTACACTCATGGTAGGAATGTTGGCTGGGTTCCTCACGCCGCGATGCTCGGCGAGGAGCCGGGCCAGTGATGAGCCGCCCGGCAGGCCGCGCGTGCCGTTCACGAGTGCCGACGTAACCTTCGACCACGTTTCGTTCGGAACTCCCGGAATTGGACCGGAGGTCTTCTTCGGCCAGGCGCCATGGCGCGTACGATAAGCATCCACCCAGGTGAGTATCTGGGAGACTTCGAGCGGTGGCAATTCCCTCTGGTTGGGCACTCCCCGCTTGCTGGCCAAGAGCTTCAGGAGTGACGATCCGCCGGGTAGTCCCCGCCGTCCATTCGCGAGCGCGAGTGCGACGGCCATCCAGGTCTCGCCGGGGGCATCCGCGATGGGACCGCACTTGGCCTTGGGCCACATTCCCGTGCGATTGTGATGAGCATCGGCCCAGCGCAGGATTTGAGCGATGGTCAAATGAGGGGGATGGGTGCGGATCCGCGCGCCGCGGTGCCGGAAAAGAAACTGCGCGAGCGACGAGCCGCCGGGGAGACCGCGCGTACCCACCTTGAGGGCAAAGTCGACTTTGCTCCAGTGTTCACCCGGCGCCTCGGGGATCGGGCCGGCCCGCCTGATTGGCCACCGACTGGTGCGCGAGTGAAACGCATCGGCCCACTTGAGAATTTCCTGTTGACGCAGTTCGGGACGGTTCCCGCCCTTTTTGACGCCGCGATGGGCGGCGAGTAGCTGAGCCAGTGATGAGCCGGGCTCGAGACCGCGCACCCCGCGTTGAAGTGCCCTATTGACCTTGAACCAAGACTCGAGCGGGGATTCGGGAATCGGACCGGAGGTGTGCTTGGGCCACGTGCCATGGCGCGAGTGATAGGCATCGACCCACGTCAGAATCTCGGTGATTCGCAACGGCCGACTTCTTACCCCCTTCGGAACTCCTCGTTGCTCAGCGAGCAGGCGGGCGAGTGAAGAACCACCTTTCAAACCGCGTAACCCAACGTAAAGCGCGAGATTCACGGCCGGCCAGGTCTCGCCGGGTGCATCCGCGATGGGGCCGCTGGTGGGCGAAGGCCATTGGCCATTGCGCTCGCGATAGGCATCGGCCCATGCCAGAATTCGAGGGATGGAATGTTCGGGCCGGCGACGCAAGTCCTCCACACCACGCTGCTGGACCGGGGGTGGTGGCGGCCGTGACGAGCCAGTTTCACTTGGCGTTGCCTCGAGGTTTTCACCGCACGTTGCAGGGTCTTTTCGTGAGATCGCCCTCGTGAAAGAGCCTCGGTCGATTGAGGTCGTAGCTCGCTCTCGCTTCAGCATGGGTAAGCCATCGCCAGAAATGGGGTCGTTGAACGCCCCGCCTTTACGACTCCGCCGCATTTTACTTTACGGAATCGATGGTTTCGAGTCGGCGGTCGGCGGGCTTTCGCAAAACCTTGGATTGCCAGACATCCATTTTCCCGGTCGAATCCTGTCGGAACCGTCCAAGCGGGGAGATGTGATTTGCGCAAAACCCGATGCGGCGTACTTGACTGGCGGAATTCTTTTGTTATTTTGTCCACTAATGACATTGCGATCACGCCGTGCCTCCGATTCCTCAAAGCCTGCACCTTGGAGCTTGCTCATGCCGGGCTATGCTCGATCTCAGATCGAGCGGACGCTTGGCTTTGCGAGTTCAACCTGAACGAAGCCGCGACCGAGCAGTGCGTGACGAGAGAAGTGGCAGATGAGGTCGCGGGCGAGATTATTGCTCCAGATCGACCTGGGTGCCGGTCATCACGGCCGACGGTTGGTTTGAGGGCGTCAGATCAAGGATATTTGCCGATTACGATTGAGCGTTACTTGGAGCTGCTAGATTGGACAGGGCGCTGCGCTGCGTGCCGGGAAGCGGGGAACGATCCCGGTCGAACTTTCGCCGATTTTGGATCGCCTGGGGCTGAACGGCGAATGCTGGTTAGAAACCGTGAGTCACTTTGGCCGATGGTTCAAGCGGGCCGCCGGTGGACGAGAATCGCTGGCATCCGCAGCGTTGCGATGCGGACGACGTTGGTTCCAGGGTCAAGCTGCGGCGCGAGTCGCGTTTCAGTGAAAGACCGCTCGGTGGCGAAAGGCCGGTAGGTGGTAGGCGTGATTGTGCGAGACTCGTCGTGGCCGAGTCTCGTCTTGGCGGTTCGGCGCGAAGGTGCGCGTAAGCGAGTGATAACTCGTGTTGTGCAACGGCGATTGCGCGATTTGAAGGTCGGAAGTCAACTTGCAGGTGTGGTCCTGCGCTGCCGGCTTGGGCGTCCGTGCGACCGACGAATAGGCCGGCGGGGCGAAAAGTGGTTGTCTTGAAATCTCATACGCTCGCGGGCCGAGCGTTGTAAAGTACCTGCCGTGCGCGGCCTCTGCCGCGGGTCAGCCAGCAATCGCGGGACGCGAACCGGTGCGAGGCAGGAGCGACTGGCTGTTCCCGGAATCCGCTCGGGAGAGTGGATGTCTGGCTTCCCTCCCGGGACGCGAACCGGTGCGAGGCAGGAGCGACTGGCTGTTCCCGGAATCCGCTCCGGAGAGTGGATGTCTGGCTTCCCAAGCTGATCCGCCGGAAGCGGGAGCATTATCTCCTGGCCCGCAGTCGCCCACGGCGCCAGAAGGAGCGCGCCATTCGTCGCCGCCAGCGTCGCGGACTGGCTCGGGGTCTGAAAGCGCCTCCAGGAACTTGTCCGTACAGGGCGTCTGAAAAACCGCGACAAAATCCTGGAGCGTGTGGGGCGCCTTACGGGTCGTTATCCCAAGGCCCGCCGCTTTGTGACGATCACCGTCAGTAAGGCCAAGCGCGCCGAGTTAAGCTACTCTTGGAACGTCGCGAAATTTAGGGAGGCCCTGGCCCGTGACGGGGCCTACTTGCTCCAGAGCAACCAACCAGGCTGGTCGGTTGAGGGATTCTGGGAGACGTACATGCAGTTGACGGTTGTGGAGCACGCGTTCCGGGTGCTCAAAAACGAACTGCTGTTGCGTCCGGTGTGGCACCACTACAGCGGACGAACACGGGCACACGTGTTCGTCTGCGTGCTTGCGTACGCGCTTTGGAAGACCCTGGACCACTTGTCCAAGCGAGCGGGATTGGAGACGGAGATACGCAAGCCTGATCGCCGGCGCCCAAACGCCTCACCGAAACCACGTCCAATGACCCCGGAGGTCATCTTGCGGCAGTTGGGGGAGATCCAGATCGGCGATATCCTCTTGGAAACGACTGATCGCAGGAAACTGGCCCTCCGTCGGGTTGCCCGCCCCAAGCCTGAGCAGGCAAGAATTCTTGCCGCGTTGAAGTTGCAGATCCCCGAGCGGCTGAGTCCCGACCGCGAAATGTAGTGAAGACCGGCGCCCCTCGCGCGCGGTTTTCCCGCAGAAATTGAATTCGCTGCCCCGCCAACTGCGCAACTTCGGCTAGATTGGACAGGGCGCGCGCTGCGTGCCGGGAAGCGGGGAACGATCCCGGTCGAACTTTCGCCGATTTTGAATCGCCTGGGGCTGAACGGCGAATGCTGGTTAGAAACCGTGAGTCACTTTGGCCGATGGTTCAAACGGGCCGCCGGTGGACGAGAATCGCTGGCATCCGCAGCGTTGCGATGCGGACGACGTTGGTTCCAGGGTCAAACTGCGGCGCGAGTCGCGATTCAGTGAAAGACCGCTCGGTGGAGAAAGGCCAGTAGGTGGTAGGCGTGATTGTGCGAGTCTCGTCGTGGTCGAGTCTCGTCTTGGCGGTTCGGCGCGAAGGTGCGCTAAGCGAGTGATCACTCGTGTTGTGCGACGGGGATTGGGCGATTTGAAGATCGGAAGTAAACTTGCAGGTGTGGTCGTGCGCTGCCGGCTTGGGCGTTCGTGCGACCGACGAATAGGCCGGCGGGGCGAAAAGTGGCTGTCTTGAAATCTCATACACTCGCGGGCCGAGCGTTGTAAAGTACCTGCCGTGCGCGGCCTCTGCCGCGGGTCAACCAGCAATCGCGGGACGCGAACCGGTGCGAGGAAGGAGAGACTGGCTGTTCCCGGAATCCGCTCCGGAGAGTGGATGTCTGGCTTCCCTGGCTTCCCGGGACGCGAACCGGTGCGAGGCAGGAGCGACTGGCTGTTCCCGGAATCCGCTCCGGAGAGTGGATGTCTGGCTTCCCCGAGAGTGGATGTCTGGCTTCCCGGTATTGATCGGCAGAGTGCCGCCCGGCTTCGTTCAGCGATTGGCCGACATCGGTGAGGTAGCACTCATCCCTGGTTCTATGACCGCGGAGCCGGAAATTCGGAAATAATCAACGTCAGATATGCGGAACGTCAGAGACATGGAAATCGTTCCCTAGAAGAGCTCAGAATAAATGGATAGAATAGTTTTGTTCAGCATCATGAGGCCGGACCACCTCTCGTCCTCTGCTTTGGCTGTGCGGGCTGGCTCCATTCGACGATGGCATTCACACCGAGGGTCCTGCGGTTCCCGCTGAGGTAGGAGGGCTACGCTGAGTTTGTCGAGCAGGTGCGGGCGAGTGATGTCGCCGATCTTGTCCGAGAAGATCGCCGTAATGAATTGGCTGGTTATAGCTCAGAATTAGGGGGGCCCGTTTATTAAGAGATCTCTTTCGTTCGGCGGTGACGTCACTATGTTGTCACTATGACGCTGAGCCAATAACTAGAGCGTCACCAAACAAAGGTCGTGAGGCACGGGCTCCGGTGACGGTTAGGCTGCCGGAGCACATCGTCCGATTAATAGACGGTAACTTAGGGCAACGTGTCATCCCAATTTCGCGCAATGATTGTTTACTAGAAGCGGCTGTTGGGAAGCTTCAACGAGCCGAATCAGGAGGGCCTGGATGGCACGCAGTGACCTTCTTGTTGCTTTGGTGAAGGCTGGGACGGCTGGTGACAAGCGCGGCGTGCTTTCAGCAACTGAGGCAATCATCGCTGAAGAGCGCACAAAGCAGCATACCATCCTTGCAGACCGACTCTCCCAGGCGATCCAGGCGAACGGCAACGGCAGTTATTCAAGTTTACCGGTGACTGAACGTGCCGCACGCGGCCGCGATTTTATTGCCGAGGTCGTGCCGCGGCGCCGCCTGGAAGACCTGGTTCTACCCGATCCGGTCAGCAGAGGCGTTCGGGAACTGATCGAAGAGCAGCAGCGTGCCGAGCTTCTGCGGTCGAATGGTATCGAACCCCGCCATCGGGTGCTCATAGTCGGCCCTCCCGGCACCGGCAAGACCTCCCTTGCTGAGGCAATCGCAGAAGCGATTGCCGTGCCTTTGTTCGTGGTGCGCTATGAATCGATGATCGGGAGTTATCTGGGAGAGACCGCCGGGCGCTTGAAGCGGGTCTTTGATTACGCACGCACGACGCCGTGCGTGTTGTTCTTTGACGAATTCGATGCCATCGGAAAGGAGCGAGGCGATATCCATGAAACTGGTGAAATCAAGCGTGTCGTCACATCCCTTTTGATGCAGATTGACGAGCTACCGAGCTATACCATCGTCGCGGCCGCAACCAATCATCCAGAACTTCTGGACCGGGCGGCATGGCGGCGTTTTGAGTTGCGATTCACCCTTCCAGTGCCGACGGGGAAGGCGCTTGCAAGCTACATCGACGATTTTGCGAAAGGATTCGGGGAACCGCTGGGGCAATCATCCTCAACGATTGCTAAAACGTTGGGTCGTATCAGCTACGCCGAAGCCGAACAGTTTTGCCTCGATCTTCGTCGTCGGCAGATTCTCTCGATCGGACAGAAAACCCTTAAGGTGATTGTTACCGAGCAATTGAAACTGTGGGCACAGCGAGCCCAGGAAAAAGAACCAACTAGGAGGGGACTAGGGGATGGCGAAGCGGCCACTACTGATTCTTCCAACACCTGAGCGGATTACGCCGCCCAAGGGCCGGTTCGGCCAGGAAAAACTCAGGCGTCCTACGAAAGGGCGCCAAATTTCTACCTTCGGGCCGATCTTCGATCGTTTGCGCTCAATGCTCGGCAACGAAAGGGGTCGCATAGAGCTTCGGGATGACCCGAGCAGCCTCGCGCCTGATCGCGTCATCGTCTTCGAAGTTGCGGGGTCGGCCGGGGATTTTTACAAGGCAATTTCACGTATTCCGGGATTCGAATTTGTAGCAGAAAACGAAACTGAATTCGAAAGCGACCAACACTTTTCCATCGTTGATGCACGAAAAGGTAAGGAAGGGCTGGACCGCACGGATAAGCCCATCAATGGTCGATTTTATTTGGCGATGCCGGATACCACGGCTCTTACTCAGCTCCTGAGCCTCTGGGAGAGATGGTCGAGAAACGAAGCTCTCGACCACGGCCTCGCGCCCTTTGAATATGTTTTTGCAAATCTTCATGACTTGCGACCTTGGGGTCCGCGTGATCGTATCCCGGAAGAAACCATTCGTTATTGGCGGGAAAAAGCAGAGAGGAGTCCAGGTCAGCCCATCCGTACTGAGGTAGAGCTTTGGTTTCACCGACAAGACGGCAAACGGCGCAATGCCTCGCGCGCGCTAGCAGCAATCGTAAACGCAGCGCCAGGCGGCCGCATCGTGCATGAGGCAGTCATTTCGGAAATCGCGTATCACGGGGCATTTATCGATATTCCTGCCTCCGACGTGCAGGCCTTGGTTGAACGTCGGTCGGTGCGTCTTGCCCTGGCGGACGACGTAATGTTCATTCGGCCGCAGAGCCAGCTCACGGGGCCGATTGACATTGAAGTGATCGAGGGCGAAGCACAAGGTGAAACGCATCATTACCCGCCGGAGAACGTGCCGATCGCAGCGCTCTTCGACGGCGTCCCTCTTCAAAACCACCGCCTGCTCGCTAATCGCATCCTTACTTATGATCCCGATGGAATGGAGGACATCGCCCTCGTATCCCGCCGCGTGCACGGCACAGCAATGGCATCGCTTATTATCCACGGAGATTTGAATTCCGATGAGGGGCCGATCGGCCGTCCCCTCTACGTCCGCCCCATAATGTATGCGCCCGATGACACACGCGAACAAACAGATGGCGATCACCTGTTGATCGACACCATTCACCGGGCCGTCCTTGAAATGAAGGGTGCTGCCGGACATGCTCCGACGGCTCCCGCCGTGTTCTTGGCCAATCTGTCAGTTGGCGATGAGCTTCGTCCATTTGCGGGCGTCGTCAGCCCTCTCGCCAGGCTTCTGGACTACCTTGCACATAGGTACGGGCTGCTGTTCTTAGTCAGTGCGGGTAACGTTAGAGGCGCACTACGGATTCCTGAATATCAGAATTGGACCCAGTTTGAGCACGCAACGCGCACGGACCGCGAGCGCACCGTGCTCGTCGCGTTAAACGCTGCCAAACACGAGCGCACAATCCTTTCACCGGCCGAGGCTATGAATGTGATAACCGTTGGTGCACAGCACCACGACAACGTTGTCAGTAGGCCCGCAAATTCACTATCGATCGATCCGTTCGCCGATACTGCACTGCCGAACGTCAGTTCAGGTCTTGGCCTCGGCTACCGCCGTTCCGTTAAGCCGGAAATCTACCTTCCCGCGGGCCGTGAGCACTTGAGATTACTGGCGTCAGGCGAGTTCCTGGAGGCCGTGGCGAGTTCGCCGTGAGCGTGCGCAACCTAGCTGATGTGAAACTCAAGAGTTGTGAGCAACTTATTTGATGGTCGCCGGTGGATCACCATCAGTTATCGTGATCAGGCGAGAGCGCTAGCAGCGTCTGTCCTCTTTGGATGTCCCCACTCCAACGAGCATACGATGCTAGCGCAAGAATTACACCAAACGGGAGGTCTCTGGTCGTTCCTGTCGTCGGTCGACAAGGACCTCGCTGAATGCGCTCGAAGAGATGGCTGCTCTTGCGGTGGTCGCCTGCATTGTGCCGACTACCCGCGCTCACCCCGGAGCGGCCTCGATCATCTGCCCGATGAGTGTCGCTACCGGTTCAGCTTCTGCTGCGATCGCGACGGATGCAGAAAGCGTGTAACACCGCCGTCGGTGCGTTTTCTCGGCAGGAAGGTCTACCTTGGTGTCGTCGTCGTCCTTGTCAGCGCGATGCGGCAGGGGCCAGCACCACGACGGGTCCGCGAGCTTTCAAACCTGTTCGGCGTTGACCGGACGACCATCACGCGGTGGCAAACCTTCTGGCGCGACCACGTTCCCAGCACGCCGTTCTGGAAGTCGGCGCGTGCTCGCCTCGTACCCGTAGTCGAGATTGTCACGTTGCCGCTATCGCTCGTCGAGGCGTTCGGGCGCGGCAACGATCCCTATCAGGATTGGGTGCGGCTATTGCGTTTTCTGTCGCCCCTGACTCTCCCGAACTTTCCTTCGATCAACATCTCGCGATAACCAGAACTTTCCCGCAGAGGATGCGTCTCCGAAGGTTTTGATCAAGCTCCCGTCGTCTCACCAGGAGCTTTCACGCAGTGTAAGTCGACCAAGACATCTGAAAGTGGCCCTGATTCTGCGACGGCCGCATACCGCGCCGGACTCTTTGCCGATCGGCTCGAACCGATATGGTCGAAGCTGCGCAGCCGATTGCCTCGTGAAAACCCGAGCGACCGGGCCGTTCCCGTTTCCCATAAAGAGTTGGGAGGGAACGGAACGGTCGGCGAGCACCGGGCCGCCTGGGAAGCAAGCGTACGCGTCGAGCTCTGCAGAGCGATCCCTTGCGCATCAGCCGCTGCCCGAGGCCACGATTGATCCTTGCCATTGTCTTCGGCGCGAGATCCAGTCGATTGACCGGCGGTGAGGACGCCGCCGGTCATCGAGTGGCCTCTGCACGGCGACACAGTCTCGAGGAGCGAGTGCTGTACAATTTGGCCCGGGGCATGATGCCCACACGAGCGATGCTCCGTGACTGCCTCGAGGTCAAGAATGAGCGTCTGGGCGAGGTGCTCGAGTCGCTAGAGCCCGTTGGCCGGTTAAGCCGAACGGCCGCGGGATGGCAGCGGCTCGATCGATTGCGCGGAGGGGTCGTTCCCGTTCCCCCTATAGAGATAATTGGGAACGGAACGGCGTCGGTGGGCTTTGCCGCGTGAACGGGACGATCGGATACGTCACGCCGGCCTTGGTGCGCGATCGCCGATTGCGGGCGACGCGAGACGGTTGGGCTTTTGGCCGGTCGCGCGGTGCAAGAGGTTGCGTGAAAGACACGACGGCCCCACTGAGGAACGGCCTGGGCGGAGGATAAGGCGCTGCCGAGGCGCAGACCCGAGCGCCGACCCAGGGTCCGCGACGGGAGCCCAGGCCGAGTGTTCCAGCTCGGCCTGGCTCCGTTGCGATGTCGCAATTGAAGCTCCGGGATCGGCACCAATGCGAAAAACCTTCGCGGTAGGAGCCGCGACATCCGGGACAGGATGTCCGACACGGGTCGGCCGCGCCAGTCGGAGTGCCTTGGAGATCACGCTGCAACGCGACGATTCAAGCGGCCAGCCACTTCGACGACAAACCATCGATTATCTTGAGCAGGCCACCATCGATTATCGTGCCCACTCTCAATGGACCGCGAGGCGATTGAAAGCCTGCCGATGTACCCCGAAGGCCGGAAGTGTCGGCGTCCCACAGCCCGACGGCTGATTGACCTGTTTGAGGACGTGCAACGACATGCGCTGCAAGTTGAGCGGCGATCACCTCTGGTCTTCACAACACAATTGAGCCGGCTTCAGCGTCGGGTATTGCACCTGCTTGGAATGTCGAAAGTCTACGACGTCTGACCTGGCCCGCCAGCGTGCCGCTATTCTCGACCACGTTGAAGCACCAGGGGTGAGCGTGGGAGGTCAACAGCCGTTGCGATGACTAAACCGCCTGACGATGCGACCGCACACGGGTTGCAAGTGCCGCCCGTCTACCGGCTCCTCGCGATAGTCCCTCCGCCTGAACGGTTTGATACCGAGCGAAATTCCGGGATAATCAGGGGCAGATGTGCGGAACGTCAGGTTTATGGTGTTCTGTCGTTATTGTTCCACCTTTGCCCTCGCCCTGGCAAGCCTGGCATCCAGACGTTCCCGGTGTTCGCACCCCGGGCTCTCGATGTCGGCCCGTGCCGGGGCCGGGAGCGGTACTCGTTCGAGGCGACCTCGCCACGTTCGGATCCCAATTTTACGCGCTACACCCTACGATCGGCAGAATCTGATGTCGGTTGAGCAAGAGAGCCGAATTCTTTCGGATTTCTGGAAACTCATTTCAGCTTTTTGTAGAGCGTTTGGACCCGGTGTCCTGCACTCGGAACGAACGAATTCTTTTTTCTTCTGGCAACTGGATCGTAGCTTTTGCAGATCATCTTGGTAGGAGCAACGAGCCCGTCGGCGCGCGCGGACGCTCGAACCACACGGATCAAAGGCAACAACCAGAAACTCGAGGAGCAAATTCGCGTCGGGAACCCAAGGCGTTGCCGTTGGGCTATTTTGTTGCGGCCTTTCAGGCCGAGAACCAGAGTGCATCCAAGACGGCTTCGATCTGCGGTCGATTTACACCGGTGTACTGATGCTGGACTTTTCCTCCAGGAGTGCCGAAAAGTGCCAGAAAGTGGGCCTGGTTCAACGGACGCGACGGTAAGGTAACACCGTTAATGAGCAGCAGTACGTAGGGCGGGTGCAACCCACCGGTCGTAATACGATATGGGATGGTGGGTTGCACCCACCCTACGAAGAGGCCGGCGGGACGGTTCCACTCCAGCGCCTTCCAGGATTCTTACCCGCGATTGAACCACGCCAAAAAGTGCAATCCGAAACTGGGCGTCCACGGCGCGGCGTGCAATCTGTAAGTCGAACATAAATCAATGGATCGGAGATGAGGCGTGCGTGTCTCACGGATTCAAAAACCTCGCGCCACCACTGGCCCCAAAACCGGCACTCTGGAACGGAGGTGTTGTTCACTATGTCTAACCGAAGTCGCTTTCGCGGATTTCGGTGCCCGTCCTGGTCGTGTGACGGCCGCGGTTGAGATCTGTGGTTGAGGCACGACATTGATCGTCAGGCTAAAGCCTGACCTACCGCGCGTTCCGTTAACGCTCACGGGGAAAGAAGAAAAGGCGAATATACAAAACGAACTTAAACGGAGGATATGAACAGATTGTCACTGACGTTCCGCACATCTGCCCCTTATTATCTCCGAATTACCGCCGCCTGAGCCAGTCGACTATGGCTGAGTAGCCCCGAACAGACCGAGCTTGGCTCATGGGCGCAATGACACGCGCAGGCCTCACGGCTATCGCCTCGCGCAGGTTGCCGGTCTGATCGTTGCGGATCGCGCCGGCTCAGCGGTAGGCGGCTACACCAAGACTCATTGCCTGACATCGACATCTTCTCGTCAGGTCAAGTCTCACCGCAGTGTCCGATTCCCCGAGCGGGAATTTTTGAAATTCTTCAATTGGCTGCTCTTCGACGTAAGTCTCGCCGAGTGTGACAACCCAAGAATCCAGTCGAGCACTTCCTTGCCCTCCCTCCAGGGAAAGAGCCGTTTTTTCTCGGGAATATCGCTTCTCCAAACCACCGAGCGCGATTTGACACACCGTTTGTTGAAATCGAGCCTCCACGTAGGGCTAGTTCGACGCGACTTACGACAAACTACAGCATCATAGTTCATGTAGGGCAATCCGTGGATGCCTTGAAGATTTCTTTTCCAGGACAATGATGTCCCCAGGAATCGGGGCGACGGAGCCGCTCTGCTTCATGTGTCCAGAGCGGCTCCAGCGTATCTTGTGTACGCCGCTCACACTCGTTCGTCAGGAGCAACTCGGATGCAGAAACCCAAGAAACGACACGTCCCGTCTTCGACTACTCCCCCACGCCCTGGTGAGATCGCTCGCGCCAAGGGTCAGGCTCTTAGCTCGTATCGCATCGATGCCTTGCCGATCATCAATCAACTCCTCGCACGCATGCGGCTCGACAATTTTCTCCGGTCGTATCTCCCACGCGCCGATCGCCGCTGCCGGATCGCTCCCGCCCTGGGCATCTCACTCCTGCTCAAGAACGTGCTCCTCTCCCGCGAGCCGTTGTACGGCATCGGAGAATGGGCGGCGAGGTTCGCTCCCGAAGTACTCGGCTTCGCCGAAAGCCAACTGCCATCTCTCAACGACGACCGGATGGGCCGCTGTCTCGATCGCTTGTTCCAAAGCGATATCACCTCGTTGGTCCTGGCGCTCGTGGCTCATGTGATCAAGGAATTCGATGTCGACCTCGATGAGCTCCACAACGATTCCACTACTATCACCTTTCATGGCGCCTATGCTGACGCGGCCAAAGAAGAAATGCGGGGCAAACGGACCAGGATGGCAATTACCTGGGGTTACAACAAGGACCATCGCCCGGACCTCAAGCAACTGCTTTATATCCTCTCGAGATTTACTCGGCAGTGGGCAGATCCAGTGGCGGCGCATCCATGACAAGCGAAATGACGACGGCAAGATTGTGGATGAGTACTCGATCTCCGAGCAGGCTTCGCTGAGCGTCGAAGGATACCGACTGGTTTGGTACCACAGTACACGCAAAGCCGAGCAGGATTCCCATGCGCGTCATCAGCAGGTCGAAAGGGCCTTGATCGAATTGTCGGAGCTGCGGTTGAAGCTGTCATCTCCGCGGACACGGTTTCGCCAAGAAGCGAAGGTTGCGGAAGCCGTCCAGGAAATCCTCCGGGCCCGCGGTGCTGAGAGTTGGATCGTCACGGAAATCAAGGAGCGAACTGAGGAGAAGTTCCGCCAGGATCGGCGAGGTCGACCGAATGATAAGACGCGATACCTCAAGAAGACGAGCACTCGCTACGAGCTGGCGTATCACATCGATCACGAGCGACTCATCGCGGAAACGGCGGGTGACGGTGTCTTCCCTTTGATCACGAACGACCATTCACTGTCGGGTCTGGAAATGTTGCTAGCTTACAAGGGCCAGCCGGCACTTGAGAAACGATTCTCGCACTTGAAGACGGACTTCGAGGTTGCCCCGGTCTATCTCAAGGAGGCCAGCCGGATCCAGGCGTTGCTCTGTGTCTATTTTCTGGTGCTCTTGGCCGAGTCGCTGCTTGAACGCGAGCTGCGTCGCGCCATGGACCGCGAGGCGATTGAAAGCCTGCCGATGTACCCCGAAGGCCGGAAGTGTCGGCGTCCCACAGCCCGACGGCTGATTGACCTGTTTGAGGACGTGCAACGACATGCGCTGCAAGTTGAGCGGCGATCACCTCTGGTCTTCACAACACAATTGAGCCGGCTTCAGCGTCGGGTATTGCGCCTGCTTGGAATGTCGAAAGTCTACGACGTCTGACCTGGCCCGCCAGCGTGCCGCTATTCTCGACCACGTTGAAGCACCAGGGGTGAGCGTGGGAGGTCAACAGCCGTTGCGATGACTAAACCGCCTGACGATGCGACCGCACACGGGTTGCAAGTGCCGCCCGTCTACCGGCTCCTCGCGATAGTCCCTCCGCCTGAACGGTTTGATACCGAGCGAAATTCCGGGATAATCAGGGGCAGATGTGCGGAACGTCAGGTTTATGGTGTTCTGTCGTTATTGTTCCACCTTTGCCCTCGCCCTGGCAAGCCTGGCATCCAGACGTTCCCGGTGTTCGCACCCCGGGCTCTCGATGTCGGCCCGTGCCGGGGCCGGGAGCGGTACTCGTTCGAGGCGACCTCGCCACGTTCGGATCCCAATTTTACGCGCTACACCCTACGATCGGCAGAATCTGATGTCGGTTGAGCAAGAGAGCCGAATTCTTTCGGATTTCTGGAAACTCATTTCAGCTTTTTGTAGAGCGTTTGGACCCGGTGTCCTGCACTCGGAACGAACGAATTCTTTTTTCTTCTGGCAACTGGATCGTAGCTTTTGCAGATCATCTTGGTAGGAGCAACGAGCCCGTCGGCGCGCGCGGACGCTCGAACCACACGGATCAAAGGCAACAACCAGAAACTCGAGGAGCAAATTCGCGTCGGGAACCCAAGGCGTTGCCGTTGGGCTATTTTGTTGCGGCCTTTCAGGCCGAGAACCAGAGTGCATCCAAGACGGCTTCGATCTGCGGTCGATTTACACCGGTGTACTGATGCTGGACTTTTCCTCCAGGAGTGCCGAAAAGTGCCAGAAAGTGGGCCTGGTTCAACGGACGCGACGGTAAGGTAACACCGTTAATGAGCAGCAGTACGTAGGGCGGGTGCAACCCACCGGTCGTAATACGATATGGGATGGTGGGTTGCACCCACCCTACGAAGAGGCCGGCGGGACGGTTCCACTCCAGCGCCTTCCAGGATTCTTACCCGCGATTGAACCACGCCAAAAAGTGCAATCCGAAACTGGGCGTCCACGGCGCGGCGTGCAATCTGTAAGTCGAACATAAATCAATGGATCGGAGATGAGGCGTGCGTGTCTCACGGATTCAAAAACCTCGCGCCACCACTGGCCCCAAAACCGGCACTCTGGAACGGAGGTGTTGTTCACTATGTCTAACCGAAGTCGCTTTCGCGGATTTCGGTGCCCGTCCTGGTCGTGTGACGGCCGCGGTTGAGATCTGTGGTTGAGGCACGACATTGATCGTCAGGCTAAAGCCTGACCTACCGCGCGTTCCGTTAACGCTCACGGGGAAAGAAGAAAAGGCGAATATACAAAACGAACTTAAACGGAGGATATGAACAGATTGTCAGGCTAAAGCCTGACCTACTTCGGCTCGGGGATGTCGCACGCGGCTGTACGGATGGAGATGGCGCGTGCGAGTGTGTACTCTAACTTAGCAACGAATTTACTTATTTTCGTAACTCGTTTTGCTGCGGGCGGATCAATTGAATGATTGCACTTTTTTGGAACGCTGTCGTTGCCGAGTGCGAAAACTCGTCACATATTATACGTAGAAGCGAGAAGCAGCGCGATGCTGAATGCGCACGGGGGACAGCCTCACTTCCTCCCTCGCTCATGCCTATTCATTTCTTCACGAAATCAGATCATGATTCCTACTTCGTTCATTCTGAAGACCGAAGAACACTCAACGGAGGGCGGCCAAAAGAGGCTCGCGAGAGCCGGCAATTTACACCAGTGTACGGACGCTGAAAATACGGTCAAAAAGCTGCCACTTTTTGCCACTTTTCGCAGTGAGCGGCGGTCAAGGAAGGCGGAAACGCCGCGCCGCATGTCGAATCGCCACAAGAGGATCGGAACTGGCTTTTGCGTTGTCGGGCGATGCCGAAAAAAAGTGGCAAATAGGCGCGGCAAAGTGGCACAAGTCAACACCATTGATGTTCACTATCTTTAGTCGAAGTCAATTGCCCGGATTTCCGTGCCCGTTCTGGTCGCGTGGCGGCTTGGGCCGAGATCCGCGGTCAGGGCAAGAAACGAATACGCGCCGGGATTGGCCCCGGGGCGTGGAAAGGTGAAGGTGCCTCGTGGAAGAACAACGTCTTGAGAAGAAGAATCAGAAAATCAAGCTGGCACGTGCCATCGCGCAGGGTGGGTCGATCACCGCGTGGGCGCGCAAGAACAACGTGCCGGTACGTACGGCGTACCGGTGGGGGATGCCAGACACCCACCTAATGCCGAGCGTCGGGCACTCGCCTTCTGCGTGTTCGAAAAGACCGAGGCTATGTTTTTTGCGCAAACGTGCTAGCCGCGGATGAGTGGATGCGCGGGACCATGACAAAAGGATGGGTGTCTGGAATTCCCGCTGGAACGGAGGTGTTGTTCACTACCTTTCAGGCCAAAAGACCTCAATGCACGAGATCACAATCGGGTTGGTTGGGCTGAGCACGGTGGGTGCGGGCGTGGCGTGGCTCCTGACGGAGCACGCCGAGCGCATCCGTGGCCGTGTGTGCGCGCCTTGGCTCAGCGGGAGCTCGTCCTCCCGAAATTGAGGCGCGGGACTGGGACCGTGATTTGGAAAAATACTTCCTTCATGGACAACAAAATCGGCGTTCGTGCTGATCATTCTTGTAGAGAGGGTATTCGTCTTCGGATGCCCGATCGCCAGCTTTGCGGGAGCAATGCGTGCGCCGGCGGGTCGGCGCACCAAACATGGTTCTGTTCCTTTAATCCTTGCAGGGAAAGGACGCGCGGCGAGTGATCAAGACGAATTCCTGCTGGACAAGCAGGGCTGGGGGCGGAGATCGGCGCGGCCGTTCCTGTGCACCGGCCCCCTCCGCCGCCTTGCGGCGGTACCTCCCACCGACGGGGAGGAATGCCGAGGTCAATTTACACTACTGTACGGATGGTTGAAAACCGGTCCAGGAGTCCCATTTAGTACCATATCTCGAGGTCCGAAACGGGACATCCCATGCGCAACGTGCGATTTGTAAATCTAAAAATCATCAATGGTTCGGAGAAGAGGCGTGCGTTTTTTCAGTGATTCAACGGCCCGGTGGTACTGCCGACCCCAGAAATGGGACTCTCGAACGGGGCGTTGTTCACTATGTCCCGAGACAGGCCGGAGGACGGAGGACCGGAATCAGGGCGAAGGGCGGGAGTCAGGAGTACGAGTGCGAGCAGGACTCAAGATGACGACGTTCGCTGTTCACATCGGTCGGGCGGAGGGCGGGGATACGACCATGGAGTGGATTGGACGCACTTTCGCGGAGCGACCGGCGACAGTGGTCCGGAAGGCGGCCAGACATATGGCCGGAAGGGAGATTCGGAACTAGACACGGCGTGACGTCCACGAACTTCGGGCTAGAGACGCGAACCTGCGGCGACGTTGGCTCGTTCCCGTAAGCCTTACGCACAAAGGGCGATCGTCAAATGTACAAAACGAACTTCGGGAGAAAATCCGAAGATCGAAGCTCGAAATCCGAAGCTCGAAATCCGAAATTCGAAGGGCTCGAGGAAGCCGCAAATCCTTCAAACGAGGTCGGGCCGGGAGGGCGGGAATCAGGCGGAGGACGCGGGTTTCTGCACTCGGAACGAACGAATTCTTTTTTCTTCTGGCAACTGGATCGTAGCTTTTGCAGATCATCTTGGTAGTAGCGACGAGTGCGCCGGCGAGTGCGGACGCTCGAAACCACACCGATCAAAGGCAACAACCAGAAACTCGACGAGCACGTTCGCGTCAGGCTGAAAGCCTGACCTACACAACATGCCTTTCAACAACGTTGAAATCTTGATGGCTCGGTGTAAGCATCCGGGATTGCCAGGGGCGGCAACCATTTTCGAGGGCGGAGGTCCCGAATCAGGGCGAGGGCGGCGTGCGCGAATCAGGTTTGCGGGAATTTATCACTGGCCCGTTGACGGCGGGTCGCCCGCTTGCGATAAGTAAGCTGCGCTTCCGTCCGTCCAGGGGTCTTTCGACTAGACAACTCGCTGGGAAGGAAGGGGCATTCATGAGTTCGGCTGAGTCCAAGACTCCCGCCGAGTCGAACCAAGCACACGATCCGGCTCGAAGTCGATCCAAGAAGTGGCTCGTTCGCGCGGTGGCGGTGCCGGTGGTCATCTTGCTGTTTGTGTTCGTCGTTGCGCAGGCCGGCCAGTTGTGGGAAGAATGGAAGGAGCTCCAAGGCGAGCTCTTCGTGACGGAACAGCATGGAGTTGTTGGCTTTGTGAACATCGCGCCGGTCGCGAGTTTTGCTCAGGGACCCAAGGATTGGTACCGAGTCGACGGCGAGCAATCGTTTCTGTGGTTCGGTTGGGAAAGGGATACCGGCCATCGGTGGTTCCGGTTTGCTTCGGGCGAGATCGACCCGTCGCGTCTGAGGCACCCTGAGAGTCAGTTCATCTCACAGGCGATCGATTTTCCGGTGGTCGAGAAGCAGGGCGGCAAGATTTTTGGGCGGATGCCGTCCGAATTGCCCGTTGTCGGCACCAAGATCGAGAACCTCCACTGTGTCTACCCGGTCGCCGTGCTGGGCAAGGTGATCGTGATCAACGACATTGTGGACAATCACCCTTACCTGGTGGTGCTCAACCCGTTCGCGAAGCAGGTCGTGGCCTTCTCGATCTATGACTCGTTGCTCGACGGGCACCGGATCACGCTGGCGCCGACCGGCTATTTCCAGGACGGGAAGCCACTCCTCTTTGACCGCGGCACCGAGAGTCTCTGGATCGAGATGCACGACGGTTTGACGGCCATGGCCGGGAAGCTTTACAGGACGCGTTTGATGCGCGTGGCCATCCCGGCGCCGGTCACCTGGGGCACGTGGATCTCCCGAAACCCGGACAGTCGACTGCTGGTCGGGGCCGATCGGTCTCTGGGAATTCCCGCAGAGTGATGGGGCGCGGCAACTCGGCCACCTGTCAATTCTTGACTGCGGGTGCTTGAAACGATAACGTTCGGATACCAACGGCTCTCCGGAGAAGCTTGGCCGGAGTGCAGCCGCGCAGACCAGCTCAAGAGCCGCTTCCTCGAACAGAACAACCTGGTAAATAAACACAGCGTGGAGCCGCGAGAACCCATGGCCGATGCACCAAAATACGTTTACTCGTTTGGCGGAGGCGCGGCCGAGGGCCGTACCGACATGAAGGGACTGCTGGGAGGCAAGGGAGCGAACCTCGCCGAGATGAGCTTGATCGGGATTCCGGTCCCTCCCGGCTTCACGATCACGACGGAAGTCTGCGCCGACTATTACGAAGGGGGCCGCAAGCTACCTGAAACGGTCAAGCCGCAAGTACAGGCTGCGCTTGCGCGGATGGAATTGCTGGCCGGCAAGAAGTTCGGGAATGTGGCCGACCCGCTCCTGGTCAGCGTGCGATCGGGGGCTGCGCTCTCGATGCCGGGAATGATGAACACAATTCTGAATCTCGGTTTGAATGACGCGACGGTCGAAGGCCTGGCGCGAAAGACGGGCAATCCGCGATTCGCGTATGACGGCTATCGGCGGGTGATCGACATGTTCGGATCGACGGCGATGGGGGTCGAGCACGAGGCGTTCGAGCACGAGCTGGCGACCAAGAAGAGCGAGCGGGGAGTGAAGCTGGACACGGAGCTCTCGGCCGACGATCTGAAGGACCTGGTGGGCCGCTACAAGCGGGTGTATGAAAAGCACGTTGGGCAGTTGTTTCCGCAAGACCCGATCGACCAGCTCTGGAAGTCGATCATGGCGGTGTTTGATAGCTGGATGGGGAAGAAGGCGGTGGAGTATCGGCGGATCGAGCGGATCACGACCTTAAAAGGGACTGCGGTGAACGTGCAGGCGATGGTCTTTGGCAATACGGGCACGAATTCCGGGACGGGGGTCGCGTTCACGCGTGACCCGAACACGGGCGAGAACGAGTTCTTTGGTGATTATCTGATCAACGCGCAGGGAGAGGACGTGGTGGCGGGGATCCGGACTCCCGAGCCGATCAGCCAGCTCAAGGAGCAGATGCCCAAGGTATACGACCAGCTTCTGGGCATCCGGTCGAAGCTCGAGACGCATTACAAGGAGATGCAGGACATCGAGTTCACGGTGGAGGACGGCAAGCTGTACATGTTGCAGACGCGCACCGGAAAGCGGACGGGTACTGCCGCGGTGCGGACGGCGGTCGAGATGGTGAAGGAGGGGTTGATCGACGAGACGACGGCGATCAAGCGAGTGAGCCCGGACAGCCTGAATCACCTGCTGCTGCCGCAGCTTGACCCGAAGGCGAAGCGCAAAGCGGCTGCCAGGGGCATTGCAGCCAGCCCGGGGGCGGCATGTGGAAAGGTGGTGTTATCCGCCGCGGACGCGGTTGCGCACCACGCCGCGCATCCCAAGGACCCGATGCTCCTGGTGCGCAAGGAGACGAGCCCGGAGGATGTGGCCGGGATGCATCTGGCGCAGGGGATTCTGACAGCCACCGGCGGCAAGGCTTCGCACGCGGCGGTGGTGGCGCGGGGCTGGGGAAAGCCGTGCGTGGTGGGCTGCTCGTCGCTTCAGATTGATGAAGCCGGCGGGCAGGTCTCGATCAACGGCATCGTGGTGAAGGAGGGAGACTTTATCACGGTCGACGGGACGACCGGGGACGTGATGATCGGGCAGGTGCCGACGGTTGACCCGACGATTTCCGGGTTTTTTGCGATCTTGATGTCGTGGGCGGACAAGGTGCGGACGCTGAAGGTGAGGACCAACTGCGACACTCCGGAAGACTCGGTTCGGGCGCGCTCGTTCGGGGCCGAGGGGATCGGGCTGTGCCGGACCGAGCACATGTTCTTCGGCGACGAGCGGATCGTGGCCATGCGGAAGATGATCCTGTCCGACGACGAGGCGGGCCGGAAGGCGGCCCTGGCGGAGCTCGAGCCGTTCCAGAAGCGGGATTTCATCGGGATCTTCGAGGCGATGGACGGTTTGCCGGTGACGATCCGCTTGCTCGACCCGCCGCTGCACGAGTTCCTGCCGCAGGACAACAACCCGACCGGGCAGGCGGAGGTAGCGCGACAGCTTGGCGTTCCGGTCGAGAAAGTTCGCCGCCGCGTCGAGCAGCTTCACGAGCAGAACCCGATGCTGGGCTTGCGCGGTTGCCGGCTGCCGATCAAGTTTCCCGAGATTGGGGACATGCAGGTGCGTGCGATCATCGAAGCGGCGATCCACGTCCAGAAGCAGGGGAAGACGGTGCTGCCGGAGATCATGATTCCCCTGGTCGGCACGGTCGAGGAGCTCACGTTCCTCAAGAAGCGGACCGTGGCGATTGCCGACGCGCTGGCCAAAGCGGCGGGAGTGAAGATCGACTACTCGGTGGGCACGATGATCGAGATTCCGCGGGCCGCGCTCACCGCGGACCAGATCGCCGTTGAAGCCGAGTTCTTTTCCTTCGGCACGAACGACCTGACGCAGATGACCTTCGGGTTTTCGCGCGATGATATCAGTTCTTTCATGACAGAATATGTCGATCTTAAAATCCTGCCGGTCGATCCGTTTCAGACGATTGACGTGGCCGGTGTCGGGCAGTTGATCGAGATGGGAGTGAGCAAGGGCCGCAAGGCGCGCAAGGAGAAGCACGGCGAGCACCTGAAGGTGGGGATCTGCGGCGAGCACGGGGGCGACCCGGACAGCGTGGCGTTTTGCCACAAGGTGGGGATGGATTACGTGTCGTGCTCACCGTTTCGGGTACCGATTGCGCGGCTGGCGGCGGCGCAAGCGGCGCTTGAAGGTGGGGGGGCGATCAGTCGGGATAAGTGAGGGCCGAGACACCAAGGCGGCTCGATCACTCTTTGTTGAAGCGAGGGCATACCTCGATAGCAAGACACCCTCGAAACACTCCAAACGTGGGGCGCAGTTCGTCCGGCGCCGCCGCCGTCGGGCTGAGCAGTTATCAGTCTCGCGAATATTGCAGCGTGCTTTCGACAGCCCTGCGCCAGCGTTTTTGCACAACATCTCGCCACGCCTGATCGCGACCTGGGCGGAAGGTTTGATCGCCGGCCTGGAGGAGTGCGATGGCTTCGCTCGGGCTCTTCCACAGCCCTGCTCCCAGGCCCGCGAGCAGGGCGGCGCCCAAGGCGGTTGACTCGGTCTGGGGGCTGCGATGAACTGGGAGGTTGAGCAGGTCGGCCTGGAAGTGGAGGAACGGGTCGGAGCGCGACATGCCGCCGTCGACGCGGATATCGGAGAGGGGAGCACCGAGATCTTCCGTCATGGCATCGATCAGGTCGGCGACCTGGAACGCGACGCCTTCGAGCGTGGCGCGGGCGAGGTCGGCCACGCTTGTGGCGCGGGTGAGCCCGAAGATTGCACCGCGGGCGGCCGGCTCCCAGTGTGGAGCGCCCAGTCCCGTGAGCGCCGGGACGAAGACCAGCTCGTTGTCAGGGTCCGATTCGAGGGCGAGTGGGTTGATGTCGGGTGAAGCACCGATGGCCTTGAGTCCGTCACGAAACCACTGGACGGCGGCACCGGCGACGAACACGCTTCCCTCGAGGGCGTATTGGGGGGCGGATTGGTCGAATGTCGCGGCCAGGGTCGTGATCAATCCCCGGCGCGAGGGCACGATCCGGCCGCCGGTGTGGGCCAGCAGGAAGGCGCCTGTGCCGAAGGTGCACTTTGCCTGTCCGGGGCCGATGCAACCCTGGCCGATCAGCGAGGCTTGCTGGTCGCCGGCGACGCCCGTGATCGGGATTCCATCCGGGAGAAAGTCGAGGCCCTTGGTCTGGCCGAATTCGCCCGAGCTTGAGAGGATTTCGGGCAATATTTGCGGTGGGACTCCGAACAGTGTACAGAGGTCGTCGGCCCAGTGCAGACTACGGAGGTCCATGAGCAGGGTGCGTGAAGCGTTGGTCGCGTCCGTGACGAATCGAAGGCCTTTGGTGAGGTACCAGATCAAGAAGCTGTCGACTGTTCCCGCCGCGAGCTCGCCGGCTACTGCGCGGGGCCGAGCCCCCGGGACGTGGTCGAGGATCCAGTTCATCTTGGTTGCGGAGAAGTAGGGATCGATCACCAGGCCGGTTCGCCGGCTGATTTCGGGCTGACGATCCTTGAGCGCCGCGCAGGCATCCGCCGTGCGGCGATCCTGCCAGACGAGGGCCGGTGCGATCGACTTGCCGGAGTTTCGCTCCCAGATGATCGTCGTCTCCCGCTGGTTGGTCAGACCGATGGCGGCGATTCGAGCGGCAGTCACGCCGGCGGCTGCCAGCGCTGAGGGGACCTGTGATGTTACAGATTCGAGAATCGCGTCGGGATTGTGCTCGACCCAGCCGGACCGAGGGTATTGTGGCAGGACTTCGAGTTGACTTTGTCCAATCGGTTTGAGCTTTTTGTCATAGACGACCGCACGAGTGCTCGTCGTTCCCTGGTCGATTACCAAAAGATGGTCGCGCGTCATGAGCGGATGCTCCTGGAGAGGTAGGTCTCGATCCCGACTCGCTCGAGCGGTGCCGACAACTTACCACGAGGCGTCCGCTGCGGGCGAGAGAGTGCTCTGGCTCTAGAAAGGAAGGCGTTCGATGGGGAATGGTGAGGTTCCCGCTCTTTTTGCGTTATTCCTGTCTGCGGCTGTGATGATGCCGTTCTTCCTGCATTTTCGTGGTGAGCGGCGGAAGCGCGAGCTGGAACATATCGAGCGGATGCGGTCGATCGAAGTGGGTCGACCTTATCCCGGGGACAACAAGTTCTGGCTTTCCGGTGTTCCTCAATGGGTTGTGCCGCACATCATCTCGGTGTCGATCGGGGCGGTGGTTCCGCTGGGCGTGTTCCTCTTTGCGTTCTTGACGAGTCTGGTCGTTGGATTCCAGAAAGAAATCTGGATCGCGGCCGGGATGGTCGGGCTTGGCAGCGTGATTTGCGGGACGGTGCTGGCGGGTGCGGCTTTTCAGAGGATGACGCGAGGCGGTCAAGACGAAGGATTCGCGTCATACCGTGAGTCGAAGCCGCACGTTGAGGATGACGCGTATGACGTGGTGAGCTCGAGAGGATAGCGGGCGGCTGAGTTTTACGAGCCGAGCGAGGCATGACTGCACACTAGAACTTGACAAAGATTAGCAGGAATGAACATGCATGAGATTAACGCTTTGTGGATTCCGATCGTGGGCATCTTGATGCCTCTTGTGCTTGTGCCGACGATCTTGATTCTCAAGCACCGCACGCTTCGGAAGGAATGGGAGCACAGGGAGCGAATGCAGGCCATCGAGATGGGGCTGCCCCCGGGTTCGGCGCAGCGTGGGTGGGAGTATTGTGGCCGTGGGAGCCGGTGTTCCGATCGCGGCGGTGATCGCGGCCGTGATGACAACGCTGTCGTATTCGTCGCCCGAAGGAGAAGAAGTCGCGGTGCTCGGGATCGTGTGGGGATGTGCGCTCATGATCGGTGCCATCGGGATGATCACCAGTCTGTTTCTGGCTCACATGCACACGCGGGTCCGGAAGGGCACCGAATCGTCACACAACATGGCGAGGAACGGCAAGCCGGCGTTTGATCCGGACGCATTTGACGTGGTTTCGAACCGAGGTTAGTGCGACCAGGCCCGATGCTCGACCGCGGGGCACGAACCAAAAGGCTTTTGGCATAGGCGTCCCGATGCGAAAAGCCTGATCTGTTGGAATGGTGGCAAGGGCGGGGTGGTCGGATGGGTTGCGCCTACGCGACAACGTCGCCGGGGGCATCAAAAGTGTCGTCATGCGCAAGCTGTACGGCCAGAAGAGTTACACCGAATCTGCCGGCGAGCTCAAAACGTCGTCATTCGTAACTCCAAGTGCTGCAAGGAGATGACGACATGACGACATTTTTGGGGGTCAGCTCGAGCGATGTGTGCGAATGGGACACGAAGGCGAGCGCAACTGATCCAAGGGTCAGGCAGAGGTTGGCGTCGGATCGGCGGATCCAACGGGGCGTGAAGGCGGCCGAGGGTGGTTCCGAGCCATCGCTTCAGGGGCTGGGCGGGAGGTGTCGCCCCATTGGAGACCGGAGTTCGTGCGGTGAAGATGTGGCTCGGCGATCGGATCGAGACAGACCTCTCGTCCGCGAACGTCACGCAAGGAAGGCGGCCGGCGACGATGGCTCGTTCCCGTAAGCCTTACGCACCAACGGCCATCGTCAAATTGACAAAACGAACTGGGGCGTGGTTCATCGGACGCGACGGTAAGGTAACACCGTTAATGGGAGGCAGCTCGTAGGGTGGGTGCAAACCACCAGTCGTAATACGATATGGGGGTGGTGGTTTGCACCCACCCTACGAAGAGGCCGGCGGGACGGTTCCACTCCAGCGGCGTCCAGGAAAGGTCCCCGCGATTGAACCACGCCCGAAGTGGGCGGTGTCTGCTAAAAGCCTTGTCTGTTACTGCTCAGAAACTGAATGAGAAAGTGACGGCGGTGACAGCGATTTGGGGGCGGCAATGAAGCGCAGTCGATTTCGCGCCGGCAGTCTGCTCTCGAGCGCGAGCACGAGCCCTGCGGCGGCCCAGAGGCCGAGCAGGGGCTCGATCGGGATGTGAAATCGGGCTGAGACGATCGTCAGTGTGTGGAAGGCCGCGATCAGAAAGGCAGTCAGGATCGTTGGCATGAGGCGCATCCTGACTGAAGATGGGATGAGGAACAGGCCGAGGACACCGAAGAGCGAAAGCGTGACGTGGGGAATACGGTAGGCCATCACCCGCGATTTGGGGTTGGTTTCGTCGAAGAGGATGAAATAACGCAGACGCTGCAGGCAAAGGTGGGAGTAGCGGCCAGGGTTGGATTCGAGCTCGGCAATGGCACGACGAAACAAGATGCGCGAGCGCTCGGGTTCACTGACTCGGCCAAGGACGAGATAGTCCTGTTTGGAAAGGGCGATGTCGTCGATATAGCCGGCTTCGTGGCGAGCTTCCCAGAGTTTGCGATTCAGCCCCGCGAAGCCCGGTGCGCTCTGATTGCGATCGAGCGCTTCCTGGACCGATCGCCTGACAACCTTGTCCGTTCCCTCACTTACGGAGCAGTTCCCTTGCCAGAAGGCGTAACCGAAGGTGCTCTTGATCGCTACGAATTCGCCGTGGACCCGCGCGTTTCGCACCAGCCAGGGTGTGATTCCCGCCAAGGCGGTGATCGCGATGACTGACACCAGCGCGAATGAACGACGGCGCGCGAGGCGTTCGGTCCACGGGGCGCACACGGCCCACGCGACACCGGGGAAGACGAGTGCTAGAATCGGGTCCGTAAGCGTCAGCACGGCGAGCAGTAGACCTGTGATAGCGGCATCGAGCAGGCTCCTGGTCGTGCCGGTTCGATAAGCTGCGGCGAGCGTCCAGACTAATAGCGTGGTGCCGAGCAGCGCGACCTGGACATGGGTGGCGGCATAGACGAGGGTTGGATGGATAGCCGTGGCCAGGCCAGCCGCGAACGCGATCCATGGCCGGTCGGGTGCAATTGACCGTGCCAGATTCATCACACCCAGCACGAGCAAGCCGCCGAGAATCGATTGGCCTAACTCCAGGATAAGCAACGCTCGGGGCGTTTCGACTCCGGCGAGGGCATATACACAAGCGACCAGTCCGGGATAGATCGGCGCCTGTTGAGACGTGGGCCCGACTGCGCCGAGGAATCGTGTGGTGAACCCCTTGCCGGCGAGTAAGTTTGCGGCGATCTCGCCGTGTTCATACGTGCTTCGTGGAACCTGGTGGCTTTGCAGCACCCAAACGGCGGCGATGCGGGAAGCGATTGCCAGAGCGATGAGCCCGCCGGTCATGATTCGGGTCGCTCTGTTCACGGGCGTCCAGTCCCTTCGAGCCGTTGGGTCATCCGTGCTGGCACAAGTGGAGCGGGATTCTGGCGTAGATCGTGATCTCGGTCAAGACGGGGCAGCACCGCGATTGACCAATGAAAGTGTGAAGCGACGAGAAAAGGCATGAAGCAGTTGGCTGACGATCTGTTTGTTCTGGAGGGGTTTCCGCCGTACGCGATCAATGCTTATATCGCCGGGCCGGTGCTCATCGACGCTGCCACGCGACTTCGACGCCTGGCGCATCGTGCGGCGAGCGCGCAGCCGCGACGTGCGAGCGCACGCGCTTACGCACGCTCATCCGGACCACCAAGGTGCGAGCCACGCGGTGTGCCAGGCGCTACATATCCCGCTCTGGTGCGGAGAAGCCGACGCGGATGCGATGGAGACGCGCGGAGAGATCATGGCGAGGATGCCGCGGCACTGGCTATCGGGATCGGTGGGCCCGCTCTGGACGGGGCCGCCGCATTCGGTGTCGCGACGGCTACGTGAAGGTGACCAGGTCGGCACGTTTCGGGTGATCGAGACGCCTGGTCATACCGCGGGTCATATCGCGTTCTGGCGTGAGGAGGACCGGACGCTCATCACGGGGGACGTGCTGTGCAACGTGAACATCTGGAACGGGAGGGTCATGCTGCGAGAGCCGGAGTCGTTCTTCACGCTTGACCCGGTCGAGAATCGCCGGTCGGCCCGGCGGTTCCTGGCGCTGGAGCCGAAACTCGTCTGCTTCGGGCATGGGCCGCCGCTTCGCGACACTGAGAAGTTCATGCGCTATATCGAGGCACTCGGCGACAGAATCGTAGGTCCGCGATCCAGGCCGAACAGGCCGGCAATCTGGCAGGCCGGCACAAAGCTGCATTGTGAGAACGGGTGTTGGCTGCCCGGCAGTTGGGATTGCCACAACCGGGCTTCCGACTAGAATTCGCTGCGGTGAGCGGTGCCAGATGTCGGCCTTTCTTCGCGGCTCGGGGCCAAGGACGTGAATCGACGGCTGGCGATCGCGCTGGCGCTCTGCGTTGTGATCGTGACGGCCGCGGGTGCCGCACTCGCGATCGGCGTTCTCGGCAAGGGCGAGAAGCGAGTGCGCGTGATCAAGCCGGGGCGGATCATCGCGGGGGCGTGGCAGACCCCGGAGGCGTTGCGGTCGATCATCGACCGGGAGCGGATCAAGACGATTGTGACGCTCACAGCGATCAACCACGACGATCCCAAGTATATCGAGCAGAAGAAGGTAGTTGCCGAGACGGGTGTAAAGTGGGTCTTTGTTCCCATGCGGGGTTCGCGAGCGACACTGGAGCAGATGGCCCTAGCGGCGGATCTGCTGGCTGAACCAGAGCTGCAGCCGGTTTTCTTCCACTGCGTCGCGGGGCATCACCGAACGAGCCTGGCACACGCTGCATACTTGATCCGGCATCTGGGCTGGTCCGGCGAAGCGGCGTGGAATGAGGTTGGGGCGCTTCCGTGGGCTCGACCGGGCTCGGCTGCCGACCGCGGCGACAAGGCGCTGATCGAGGCTTTCGCGCGGTTGCAACCGTTCACTGGTCAGGAGGCGCGCGTCAAACGGTGAGGTTCTCGATGGCAAAGATCAAGCGGCCGCGGCGAACGATGCGTTGGGCGATCGCGCTGGGCTTCGCCGTCATCGCAATTCCTGGCTTCTACGTGGCGTGGGACCAGGCGACTTTTAATTTCGGGACAGTTCAGCCGGGGCGGATTTATCGGTCAGGCCAGATGCCGCCGCATGCGCTTGAACGCGCGCTTCGCGACCATCATATCAAGACCGTTTTGAACCTTCGTGGCTCGAACCGCGTCGACGCCTGGTATCGCGATGAGGTCACTGCAACGAACCAGGAGGGAGCGACCCAGGTGGACATCGCCATGTCGTCGTGTCTCTGGACGTCGCGCGCTCAGTTGCGTGCGATCGTCGAATCACTCGACACGGCAGAGTATCCCATCTTGATCCATTGCGCCTGGGGATCGGAGCGCACCGGGCTGGTCTCGGCGTTCGCGGAGTTGCTGCGCCGGGAGCACGCTGGAAGATGCCCGTGCGCAGTTCTCACTAGGTTATCTGTTCGTACGAATGAAGGACGGCAAGGTCATGGCCGAGCATCTGGATCAGTACGAGAACTGGCTGCTCGAGAGCAAGCTCGTCCACGACCCGACGACTTTCCGCCGCTGGGTGCATGAGGGCTACAAGCCAGGTTTGCCCAATCGCGAGCAATGGCTATATGACCCGTATCCGCTGGTTGTGATCACGCGGCCTGGGTCAGAGCCGGAAGTGATCGGTGCGGCGGAGGCCACGCCGGATCGACCGCTCCGCAAGTGAGGGCCGGCAGGCAAGAGAGAAGGACCGGAGACAAGGAATCCGATGATGAGCGACAGCCACGACGTGACCGTTCGCGTACGTTACGCCGAAACGGACCGCATGGGGCTCCTGCACCACGCGAACTACTTCGTTTATTTCGAGATGGCACGAACGGAGATGCTGCGAGAACGGGGAATCTCGTATCGCGAAATTGAGGATAGCGGTCACCTGCTCGTCATCATCGATATCGGGTGCAAGTTCAAACGGCCGGCGCGGTACGACGATGTGCTCACCATCCGGACGACGGTTGCGAAGGTGACGCACGTGAAGATCTTGCACCATTACGAAGTATTGCGCGACGGCTTGCTTCTGGCGGAGGGCCACTCGACACTAGCCTGTGTTGACCGCGAAGGAAGACCGCAGGCGCTGCCCGAAATCTTGAAGTGACGGTAGCTCAGGGTGTCGCCTCGGCAACGGTGGTCGCGGCGGCTTCAGATGTCGATGCTGGCGCAGGCGCAGGCAGCTCGCGTGGCGTGGCCACGATGCGGTCTCCTGGTTCGAGGCCGCTTACGACTTCAGCGTACTGCCAGTCGCTGATACCGAGGTGGACCTCCTTCCATCGCCATTTCTGCTGCGCGTTTGTGCTGGACGGGTCATACAGGGCGACATAGCCACGTTCATTAACCCAGCGGATCGCATCCAGCGGAACGCGCGTCACGTCCCGGCGGGAATCGACGAGGAAAACCACCTCGGCGCTCAATCCGGGCCGAAGATCAGCGAATCCCTCGGCGATATCAACCTTGGCATAGTAGACGCGGACGTCGGAGGCGTTCAAAGGTGTATTGATCGCGGTGACTTCACTGACGCGGCCTTTGAGGGGCCGGTCGCGAAACGCGTCAATCACGATTCGCGCCACCTGGCCGGACTGAATGAACGAAAGCTTGGACTCGTTGATCCTGGCCTTCACCCGCATGTGCAAGGGATCAGGCAAATTGATAATGGGCTGGTCCTGGCGCACGGTCACGCCTTCTGCGATTGGCACCGTGACCATTCCGAATTGATTGCTTTGATTGACGTAGACGACGATCCCGTCGGTAGGCGCGTAAAGTGTGCAGTTCTTTATGTTCTTGCGAATGCGTGCCAACCGCTGCTTTTCGAGGTTGAACGCCGCGTCCTGCATGAGGTTGTCGGCCTCGATCGCCTTCACATTCGCTTCGAGAGACTTGAGGATCTTAGGCCCGGTCTGGTTCAACAGGCGCTCCAGCATGTTTCGAGCTTCGCCAAGAGCGATTTCTGCCTGCTCGAACGCCTTCTGATCACCTTTGACCTGATTACCGGTGCGATAGCCTTTCTTCAGCATGTCGCGCGACCAGATGGCGGTCCGTCCCAGCCGATCGCGATCGAGCTCACAGGCCTCGATATACTGTTTGACGAGCTGAATGTCCTGCGGGTAAATCCCATCGCGGTATTCGCGCAAGCTGATCTTGGCGACCTCAAGGCTGCTGGCTGACTGTACGACGTAGGTCTCGGCCTGGTGATAGCGAATGAGCTGCGCCTGTTCTTCATCTTCGTAGGCCGCCGAATCAAGCTTACAAAGCAGCTCGCCAGCCTTGATCTGGGTCCCCTCGGCAATCAGATAGACGATGGAGGTTGAGCCCGGAGATTCGTCGATCTGCATCATGCCGCGCCGTCCGCCGCCGCCGCCTCCGCCGCCACGGCCACCTCCCCCGCCGCCGCCCCGACCGCCGCCACCGCCGCCTCCCATTCCACCCTGACCCCCGGAGGCTTTTTTCTGGGCGGTTGTGTCGACGGCTTTGGTCATCGCCGGCCTGAGCGGTACATAAGGTGTTACGGCCAAGCTGAAACTCCGGATCACGGGCTTCGAGCTGGTTGTGGTGGCTCCAGTGGATGCACTCGCCGTCGTCGAGCCGCCAGATGCCCCACCGGAACCGCTCGCCGCCCCCGTGCCGCTGCCCGAAGATGTGCTCGCGCCGGTGCTGCCGGACGCCCCCGCTTTCTTGGTCGTCTTGGCCTTCGCCGTGCTCTGTTGCGCGCCGCCCGCGCCCCCAGCAGCTCCCGCTCCGCCTGAGGTGCTTCCCCCCGCGGTGCTCCCAGCCTGCGCACCCGCAGCCGTTCCTCCAGCCTTACCGGTTCCCGTCGACTGACTGCCGCCAACCGTCCCCAGAATCGCTTCGACATGACAACGAATCGTCGCGTTATTGGAGCTTTCGACCGTGCCGGTCTCCACGACCGAAATGTTAATGTCGCCCCGATCAACTTCGACGAGGCGGAACACCGGCCCGGTCTGTCGGGCCATCAAGCTCGGCAGATACCCCATCCGCCACGCCGCAACCGCTCCGCCAATGAGCACCAAAAGCAACGCGATTTTCAGTACGCCCCAGGGCGACCGGCGCACCTCGGGGAGCTCCATCGGCGTGAAATTAATCTTCTCGGTTTCGGAGGGCATACTCGGACCCCGCATCTCGGCGTTCTTTATCTCGCAGTCGAGCCAGACTCGACCAGTCAATTATCGGCAAAAAGCCCCTGACTTCAATTGGCCAACGTCCCTGGCTCGCGATTACGTGCTTTGTCGCGCGCTACCGCATGCCTCTCACTATCTCAGCGTCAAACGCACCGCGACTGGACGGCCAAAGTCCCTGAGCAGTCCCTGTAAACTCCGTTCATGGCTCTTCCACGAATACCCGCATATCGGCGCGCTCACCGAGCTTCAACCGATCCCCAGCGCCGAGCAACCGATAGATGCGCTCCGTGAAACCGAACGCTTGCCGAATTCTTGCCAAATCGGCGGGCTGTCCGTCCGGCTCGACCGCGCTCGACAACACAAACGGACGAGGGGCCAGGAGAGCAGCGAAATGACTGATGTCGCCTAGCTCCAAGATGTTAGGCGCCATGAGTCCCATCGGATGCCCGGACCACGGTTTGCGATCGACACCCACGTAGCTGACCAGACATCCCTCGCAAACCACGCTGCGCACCCGGCGATCCAACCCACCTGCCAGGAGCGCCGGCACACTCATCGCTCCCAACCCAAGTAACACGTAGGGCCGCGCGGGTTTCCACGCTCCCTTGCCGCCGTCAGCCACATTCCCGGCCTGTTCGTCCAAAAAGTCGAGCCAACGGATGAGATCCCAGGTCCACTGGCCAAGCAGAGGTCGATTTACCCATAACCCCCATTCCGCCGGATTATGGTCAGCGACACCCGCCACGGGTGCGACATTGGTGACGTCGCGAGGCGTGCAGCGAGAGTCGGCAACGGTGAGCGTGGCAAACCCGCTGTCGTGCCAGGGCCGTGCCAGCTCTGTCAAGGATCGGCTCGAAGTCGGCTGAATTCTCGAGGCCGGCATGGCGATGACCACCGTTCCCTTACGGCCACGAGTGCCGGCCGGAACGATCGCATCGCCAGTCGACTCGATGCCGCCTTCCGTCGTGATGCGATACGATGGGCTTTCGTGCCCGCCGACCGACTTGACCGCGAGCGATCCGCGCCGTGGGAAGCCGCCCAGGACGCCTCGCTCGAGCTCCGAGCGCAGTCTCTGGGCCTCTGCGTTCCAATGCTCCTTGTGGTCGGGCGCCTTTGGAAGCCGCGCAAGCCGTTTCATACCTTCGTCGTGGGCAAACTCAGGGATGGTTACGATCGTTCTTGGACGTGACCGGGCGTCGGGATAACAGCGTAGCGAATCGATCGCCTCCAGGTGAACTTCGGGCTCCTTGAACGGATCTCCGTTGCCGCGGCCGCCCAGCCATTTCTCAACCCAGCCGTACAATGCCTCACGCATCGGGGCGTTGTAATCGTGGTCGGAGTCGACGGCGAGATGTCGGATCTTCTCGTCCGCCCCGAGCAAACGAAATCGCTGTCGCGCCTGCGCCACACTCTTGGCGGCCTCTGCCACGCTGAACTGAGGGGCATCGCGTTTGGCGCTGATGACGAGGAGTGCTCGCGGCGCCACCATCGCGAGCAAATCGCCCGTGGTCGCGTAGACGGCGCCACCGACGATCATCTCGCAGACACAACAAGCGGCGCTCAGATAGGCATCGTATGTTCCGACACCGCAGACCGGGATCACGGCTTTCAGTCGTTCGTCGGTCGCGCCGGCGTAAAGCGTTTGGTTGCCCCCTCCCGACGCGCCGGTGACTCCCAGCCGGCTGGCATCGACTTCGGCGCGGGAGATCAAGTAATCGACCGCGCGCCGGTTATCATAGACTTGCAGGCCCAAAAGCGGCGTGCCGAGCGGAAGCAGGGACGCCCCGATCAATCCGCCGTGGTACGTTCCGGGCCCGGGATCGATCGCCCGCTCGCCGGCGCCGAAGGCGTCCACGCCAAGTACGACATAACCCAGCTTCGCCAGCGCGATACACCGAGGTTGAACGTGCTCGTCCATGCGGGCCCAAGCCCAGTGTCCGTGCACCGAAAGTACCGCGGGGCAGGGCCGCCTCACTGGGTCTGGACGATATAGATTCGCTGTGACGCGCACCCCCGGCCTGCTCTGGAATGTCAAACGCTCGATCGCATATCCGCGACGGAACAGCGTGCCCAGGACCTCGGGATCGAGCGGGCAGGGCACCTCCGGCATGCGTCCAAAGGCACGCGAAAGCCCCGCTCGCACCCGAGTCAACCGCTCGTCCCAGTCAGCGAGCTTGGACGGTGGAAATCCCCGCCGGGCCGCGGCAGACTCGCTTTGCATGCGAATGAACGCTGCGTACGGATCACGACCCGATGCCCCCAACTCCTGTCTCCTCATAGTCCCTTCCTTCGGCGCGCCGTTCGCTTTACACTGACGGCGTGCCGCTGGCTCTGCCAGTGCCCGACGTTCCGATCTTTCATCAAAACTCCCACTCTTGAGGACAGAACCATGGCCGAATACACCTTGCCGCCCCTGCCTTACGATTACGGCGCGCTCGAGCCCCACATCGACGCCAAAACGATGGAGATCCATCATACGAAACACCACCAGGCGTATATCACGAATCTGAATAACGCCCTCAAAGATCATCCCCAGCTCCAGGGCAAACCCATCGACGAGTTGATCACCAGTCTCGACGCGATTCCCGAGGCCATCAGAACCGCCGTGCGAAACAACGGTGGCGGCCACGCCAACCACTCGCTCTTCTGGCAGATCATGAAGCCCGGTGGCGGCGGCGATCCCAGCGGCGCCCTCGCCGAGGCAATCACGTCCGACCTGGGCGGACTGGCCGCTTTCAAAGAATCCCTCGGCAAGGCCGCACTCAGTCGGTTCGGCTCCGGCTGGGGTTGGCTGATCCTCGGCAAGGACAAAAAACTCGCGGTCATCTCAAGTCCGAACCAGGATAGTCCAATCATGGATGGGACCACCCCCTTGATGGGTATCGATGTTTGGGAGCATGCCTACTATCTCAAGTATCAGAATCGCCGCGCGGACTACATCGCCGCATGGTGGAGCACACTGAACTGGGACGAAATCGCAAGACGGTTCTCCGCGGCGAAAAAGTAGGACTGCGTGAAACGGGTGGTTCTTCAGCATTTGCGCTTGACCGCGGCGATTGAGTCGTTATCATGCCGGCGCGGCCGCAGGATTTCGCGTCCTGCCCCGCCGGTCTCCCGTTTCTTCACGATTCGCTTCAGCTCGAATCGCTCTCATCCTTCCATTCTGGAAGTCTTGGTACGGCCGCGAGCCGCTGCCGCCGTGAAACCATTCGGACGCTCATTTTTCGCTTTGATGCCAGGTGGTATCGAGCGCCAAGGAACGAGGAGTTCATGTCGATGGATCGACTCAGTCGCCTGATGTTCGGAGGTTGTTTTGCCCTGGCCCTGGGGTTTGCCTTCACCGCGTCCGGCTGCCGCAGCATGCGGAACGACGTGCCCAAGGGCAAGCAGTTCTCGACCAATGGCAACTCGCCCGCCGTGGGCTTCAACTCGGACCCTCACCCGAGCACGTCGGTCGGTCAGTATCCGGGGTACCCATCTGACCCCAACGCCGCCGGCGGTGCCGGCCAACCGCAGTTCGGAACGCCGACTCCAAACACGAGTCCGCTCGGTATGCCGACCAACAATCGCTACGGTCCCACCGGCACTGCTGGTGTCGCGCCGAGTCAGTAACGCGGTCCCAAACTCGGCCCTCATCGGGTGTCCCAGCTTAGCGAGATTGCTCGCTCGCCCTCCGATGAGGCCGGACCACAATCGCCAGACTTGAGCGGCACTTGAGCGAGCCCCTCTCCATCCTGTTCGAGGACGACCACTGCCTGGCACTCGCCAAGCCCGCTGGCCAGTTCTCGCAGGGTGCGTGGGCGCCTCAGGGTCAAATCACGCTCGAAACGGCGGTGCGCCGCTACCTCGGTCCGGCCGATCCACACGCGGCATACGTTGGATTCGTCCATCGCCTCGATCGGCCCACTTCGGGCGTCGTTCTCTGGGCCAAGACCGAGAAGGCGGCCCGACGGCTGTCGATTCAGTTCCAGGAGCGGCAGGCCAAGAAGGAGTACTGGGCAATTGTGGAGTCGACCGAGTCGACTCCGAATCCAGGCGAAGCCACTCCGGACATCGTCGCAACGGGTGAACATGCCGGCAAGCAACTCTGGCACGATTGGCTCACGCGACCCGACGAGACGGGCCGAGTGAGTGCCGTCGAGCAGAATACTCGCGGTGCGCGCGAGGCCATCACATTCCTGTGCGGCAGCAAGGCCGCCACTTCATTGCCACACGGGTGCTCCTGGCTGCGACTCTGGCCTCAAACCGGCCGGACACACCAGTTGCGCATTCAGGCCGCCAGGCGAGGAACTCCCATACTCGGCGATGCCACGTATGGTGCCGGCCGTTCATTCGCCCACCCCCACCACATCGCCCTTCATGCGCGCTCGCTCAAGCTCAAGCATCCGACGAGCGGCCGCGAAATGGTCCTCGTCGCCCCGGTACCCGCATGGTGGGGAGAGGAAGGACTGGACGTGGGTAGCGGGGAGTGACCTGCTCCAAGCGGTTGGTCGAGCCAGCTCGCGAATCGTGACGCCAGTCGAGCAGATCCACAATCTAACCCGTGCGCGCCGGCGAGCGTGTCGACGATCAACACACGGCCTCAAGCGACGCCGATCTCGAGGATCTTGAGCTTGAGCACGCCGCGGGGAATCGGAACCTCGGCCTGTTCGCCGACCTTCTTGCCCACGAGTCCCTGACCGATCGGGCTGGTCAGAAGAATCTTGTTCTGGTCGTAATCCTCTTCGCCGGGACCCACGAGGATGAAATCTTCCTCCTCGTTCAGCGACAGATCGAGAACGCGCACCTTCGATCCGTAGACGACACGATCGGTTGGCAGGCTTGACTTCTCCACGAGGTACGCCTGCCCGAGCAAGTTTTGCAGGTCGTTGATGCGCGCCTGCAGCATGCCTTGGGCCTCGACGGCCGCGTCAAACTCGGCGTTCTCGGAAAGGTCGCCGAAGCCGCGGGCCAGGGCAATTTGTTCGGCGATCCGGGGCATCTCCTCGTTTTTATAGTAGTCGAGCTGGGCCTTCTTCTTTTCGTAGCCCTCCTTCGACATCGGTATTCGGTCGTTGGGCATCCGGCTCTTCTCCAACCAAGTCCCTCAGGGCCGAAGTGCTCTCGCGAGTGAGCTTCGGCCGTCGTGAATGCCAACAAGAACAAAAACCGCGGCCGGGGAGATCCCAGAGCCGCGGTCAACCGCCTCTTGTGATGAATAAAGCCTAGCTAGATGGTCGGCGTGACGCAAGCCCAAGTGAATCCATGCGCTGGGTTCAAGAACCAGAGCAACGAGCGATGCACCGACTACTCGTGCCGAAGTGCCTCGATCGGGTCCATCAAGGCCGCCCGTCGTGCGGGATAAATGCCGAATGCGATCCCGATGAGCACCGAAATTCCGAATGCAAGCGCGACGGAGGTCCAGGTCACGATCGCCTTCTGATCGCTGATGAAGAAAATGATGATTCGTGGAATCGCGAAACCCACAGCCACACCCAGCAATCCGCCCACGCCCGAAAGCACCACAGTCTCGATCAAGAACTGTTGCGTGATATCCCGCCGCTTCGCGCCCGAGGCGCGGCGGATGCCAATTTCGCGGGTCCGCTCGGTCACGGTTGCAAGCATGATGTTCATGATGCCGATGCCACCGACCAGGAGCGAGATGGCCGCGATCGTGCCCAGAATGATGGCGAACTGCCTCGCTTGCTTCTGGGCTTGGAGGAGAAGGTCATACGGCACCGTCTTTTCGACGTCCCTCTTGGGATGATACGGCTCGTACGCGGCTTCGATGAGAGGCACGGTCGGAAGCACCTCTTCCATCGAACCGACCTGGATCGTGATCTGCGTGAGCTGGGTTTCCTCGGCCTGCCGGGAACCCGACCGCTGGTCGATGATCCGCTCGCCAAAACGAAGCCGGCACGTGTTGAGCGGAATATACACGTCTTTATTGAAGTCCTGCGACGCCAGGCTGCTGGCAATCTTCGACGCACCCGCTTGCTCGCTCTCGCGCTCCTGGGTCACGCCCACCACGGTGTAATAGTCCGCGCCGAGCTTGATCGTCTGATTGATCGGGTCTTCGTACGGGAACAGCTTGAGAGCCGTGTCGTGCGCCAGCACGGCGAAATTCTCGTAGCGCTCGTTGTCGGTCGCAGTCAAGAACCGGCCCCGGGCAACTTCGAGCAAATTGAATTCCGCGTAGTCTTCCGTCGTGCCCACCACTCGGCCATCAAATGCGTAGCTCCCCCGCCGGATCTGCTTGCGGATCTCACGGATCGGCAATACCTTCCGGATCGTCGGTATCGTTTCCACCATCCGATCAAAATCCGCGTACTTCAGACCATAGTTGAGAATCTGCGACGGACGGTTGCCGCCGGAAGCCTGTGCGTCATCGCTGGGCTTCACCGAGCGAATGATGATGTTCGTCGCGCCCAGCGCCCGGATCTGCTCCTGCGCCGCCCGGCTGGTGCCCTCGGCAATCGCCAGCATCGAAATCACGGCCGCAACGCCGAAGACGATACCAAGCACCGTCAGCCCGGACCGCAGTTTATGCAGCAGCAGACTCTTCATGCCCAGCTTGAGTGCTCGCCAGATGCGTCCCATCGTGTCCTCGTCAGTGTGTCAGTTCTTCGCTTGGGCCCGTGAGCTCGGTTTCGTGCGCGCCCCAGTTCGTGATCAGCTCGCCATCCTCTTCGGCCACGGGTTCGGGGGCCACAACTTCGGCAATGACCACGCCGTTCGTTTGCACCTTCTGCATCCTGGGGCTCGGTGAATCGTCAATGATGCGGCCGTCCCGCATCCTGATGATTCGCTTGGCGCACGCGGCAATGTCATCCTCGTGCGTTACCAGGATGATCGTCTTGCCGCCGTCGTTCAGGCGTTCCAGCACTTCCATGATTTCGTGGCTGGTCTTGGTATCGAGGTTACCGGTCGCCTCGTCCGCCAGAATGATGTACGGGTCGTTGATCAGCGACCGCGCAATCGCCACGCGCTGCTGCTGGCCGCCGGAAAGCTGCGACGGGCGGTGGTCAAGCCGATCGCCCAGCCCGACCAGCCCCGCAACTTCGACAGACCGCTCCTGGGCCTCCGGGCTGATGTCGCCATTGCCCTGATATGTCAGCGGAAGCTGAATGTTCTCGAGCACTGTGTACTGCTGGATCAGATTGTAAGACTGGAAGATGAAGCCCAGGTAACGGCTCCGAATTTCCGACAGCTCATCATCGTCCAGCCCGGCCACATCCCGCCCGCCCAGAAAGTATGACCCGTCCGTCGGGCGATCCAGACACCCCAGCAAATTGAGCATGGTGCTCTTGCCGGAACCCGAAGCACCCATGATCGCGATGTACTCGCCGGGAAAGAAGTCAACCGACACGCCACGAAGCGCGTGCACGGTCACCGTGGTTGTCGCAACCTTGCGGCGGCTCAGCAGGCCGCCGCCTCCGCCGGCGTGTCCCATCTCATAAATCTTGGTCACGTCGACCAGCTTCACAATCGGCTTGCCGGTCGACGTGCCCAGTCCCTGGTCGGCAATCACTGGTCAGACCCTCCGTCGCCGCCGGGAGGACGACCTCCGCCACCACCGAATCCACCGCGCCCACGTCCGCCCCCGCCCCCAGGACCACCGCCCCCAGGACCGCCGCGGCCACCACCGAAGCTGCGCATCCTCTCGGCCATCTGCTGGAGATACTGGTCGGCCTGCTCATCGCTCATTTCAGCCTTCGCCTTCAGGATCTCCTTCTTCTCTTCGTCGGTCCCTCGGAATAACTGCCCCTTCTCCTCCTGGGAGAGCTTGGCCATCCACGGCGGCGGCGTGAATCCTCCCTTGCCTCGCGCTTTCCCCGAGGCCTTCCCCTTGGCCGCACCACCACCGGCCCCCTTGCCCTGGCCGGGCGCCCCACCGCCGCCTGCAGCCGCAGCAGCGGCAACTTCAGCACTTTCATCCTTCGACCAGTCGCGAAGCGTCGGCTTGCCCATCGACCCGAACGCATTGCGTTTCTCTTCCTCGGTCATGAGCGAGATCGGGCTCATCGCCACGATGTCCCCTTCCTTCACCCCGCTCTTGATCTCGGCGAATTTCTCGTTCGAGAGACCAAGATCCACTTTCGTCTGCACGAACCGCCCGTCCGTCTTCTTCGTCACATGCGTCTTGCCGCCGAACTCGAGCACCGCCAGCACCGGCACCGTGAGCACCTTGTCGAGCTGGTTCACCTCGATCGTCACCTCGGCGTTCATGCCCGGCCGAAGCCCCGGCAGCGGCGATAGGATCTTCACCTTGGTTGTGTACACCTTGATGTCCGAGCTGAAGAAGCTGGCCGTGTCGGGCAACGCCGCCACGTCCGTCACCTGCCCGTCCAGCAGCTCATTCGAGAACGCGTCCACCCGGATCTTCGCCTTCATTCCCCGCTTCACCTTGTTGATGTGCGATTCATGTACCTTGGTGTTCACCTGCATCTGCGAAATATCCGGCAGCGAGAAGATCTTCTGCCGCTCGCGCACCTGACGCGCCTTCCTCGACCTGAGGCGTATTGCTCATGAACGCCCGCGTCGGATCGTTGGCATACACCACCAGGCCGTCACTCGGGGCGATGATCTTGCACGCCGCAATCTGACGCTCGAGCTTCTTCTCCTTGCTGGTTTCGAGCGAATGTGTCGCTTCCTTGGCAAGCTCGTCGGAACGGGCCTTCTCGACGTCGCTCTCCAGCTCCTTGATCGTCTTGTCCCTCGTGTAGTCCACCAGCACCTTCTTCTTGCTCTGCGCCTGCTCGAGCGCAAACTGCGCCTTCTTGAGCGCCAGGTCTTCCGACACCTTCTGCGCCATCGAGATGTAACCCTTCGCCGACATCCGCTGCGCCCAGTCGACCCGGTCCAGCGCACGCGAGAGCTCCGATTCTGCCAGCTTGATCTCACCTTCAACCGTCGCCAGGTCCTGCTTGTAGATGCCCTCGACGTACTCCTTCACCGCAATTTCGGCAACCTCGCGCGTCAGAGTGGCGTTCTTGAAAGCCGCCTCGGCGCTCTTGGTCGTGATCGTCTGGTTCGTCAAGCTGTCGCTCAAAGCCGCGGAATCGAGCTCACAGACAACCTCGCCCTTCTTCACCCGCGTCCCCTCGGGCTTGATCATGATGATCGACGTGCCGCCCTCGACGCTGCAGAACGCATCCTGGTTCTTGCGGCTTTCGAGCGTACCCTTCTCCACCACCGTGATCTTCAGCTCCCCCAGCCGCACCACCTGTGTGACGATGTCGGTGTTCGGCGTGAAGAACATCTCCTTGAACGGCTTGCTCATGCCCGAGACCGTCGCCAAGAAATACACTCCCACGCACACGGCGGCGAAGACGCCCGTCCCCACAACCTTACCGGCGCTCAGGCGTCGCCGCACTGGCTTCTGCAGGCGGGGTAAATCCTGCCCCGCCGGCGGGAGCTTGGCCGATGATTGGCCCGTGGTAGCTTGAAGGGAAAAGTTCACTGAAAGCCTCCCATTCATCATAAGGCAAGATGCCGATGTCACGGTATATGAACAAACGAGCCGACTGGTAACCCTGCCAGCCATTGGTGAGATTGAGCATCGCCGTGATTACGTTTCCCTGAAAATTCAGCAGGTTCGTCGTCTGAGTGGCCGCATTGGCCGATTGGGCCAGCGACTGCGTGCCGCCCGCCGGCGGGGCAACGATCTGCTCGAACGACTGGTCCTTCAGTCGCACGTTCAACTCGTAGTTCCGCTTGGCAATCTCATAACCGATGTACGCCGAATGAACCGTACGTAAGTCATTACGAAGCTGAATCTTCAGATTATCCTCTGCGTTCTGCAGGGCACGCCGCTGTCGCTGGTAGCTGATGAGCGCCGTCCGAAACGTGTTTCGCTCGTTCATTCGCACAAGTGGAAGCTCGGCGTTCATGGTCAGCGAAAACTGTTTCGCCTGACTCAAAAAGGCAAACGGGTTGGTGTTGGTGACTACGGGAGTGTAAACGTTGTTGCTGAGGGCGAGATTGAAAACACCTTTGAGTGCATTGGCCGTCACGCGAATCTGCCGCCACGAGTCATACAGCATGGCGCGATCGTTCATCAGGTCCATGCGATACTCGAGCGCGATCCGCACCGCGGCTTGGAGCAGGTCTTCCAGGCCTTCTTCGTTTTCGGGCAAAAACTCCTTGAGGGTACTTTTGTAATTGCGGTAGGGCTCGAGGACAGACCGGCCTTCGACGTCGACGTCCTCAAGCTCGGGGATCTTGGCGATGATCGCAGGCAGGTCATCCAGGCTCCGGTCCGGCTTCCTTTGCCATACGTCAACCGCGTCGAAGACATCGTAAAACGGCTGCGCCAGGTCCATGTCGACCACAAGCGGCATGTCCGGCGGCATGCCAAGCTGCATCTTGAATTGATCCATCTGCGAGCGGTACGTGATCTTGTCGCCGAACAACGCCTGTCGGCCCAAGATCAGCCGCTGCATCACCTGGTCCACCTGCAACCGCGACAAGCCCGACGCCTCGCCCTGAATCAACTCTTGATATAGTTTAGCAAGGCTTTCCAAAAAAAACAGGTTCCTTCGGTCGACTTCCACTTCAACCAGGTTAAAAACAACCACCAAGTACCCGACGGTCGGGTCGTTATTGCCCGGTACCGAGAAGCCCTGCAACTGGAATCCCGCACCAAAGTTCTGAATGTTTCCGCCCGTCATCGTCACCACGAAGAACTGCTGCCGGAACAACGTGAACTGGCGAACCGAATAAAGCAGATTTCGTTCCGCAGTCGTGAGCGGCTCGAGGATCACCGCCCGGCCGCCGCCTCGCAAGAGCGGCTGCACAAAGCTGATCGGCAAGGCCGAAATCACGGTCGGTCGTTCCGGGTTCTTGCTCAGGAAGTTGAACGCCACCTCGTTCGCAAATCCCATCAGAAGCTGTCCCCCCGAATTGAACAGCTTCCCGAAGCCGGCCAGGGTTCCCAGGTTTAACGCCGAGATTTGCCCGTTCGGGCCATATCGCGTCGCATACGTGTACCCAAGCCCAGGCGACGTCACCACTCCCGGGCTCGAAGGTGTCGTCGCCGCCACACCGCTTTGATTCTGTGGCACCCCCGTCACCTGTCCCATCCCCGCGTAAAACTGCGGCTCAAACGAAAACCGGTTCAGCGTCACAGGCAGGGCCGCAAGATAAACCTGTTCAAGATTATACTGATAGAACCGGGCGTTCATGATTGCCAGTGCCCACGCCTGCTGCATATTGATCTTGTAGACCCGGCTTCCTTTCGGATAGCCGTATCCCTCCGTGTCGTTTTGCAGGTACACGTCCGGCACGAGCACCTTCGCCAGCTCCGCCGCCTCCTGCGGGTTCATTCGTCCGGCCTCTTCAAGTTGCGCGGGGGTCGCGGGCTGTGGTTCCCTCACCAGCTCGCGGTCGAGAATGTTGCTTGGAGACGCCGCGGGAGGCTTCTCCTGGCTCGGCTGGGCCGGCCTCGTCTGCACCGGACTCGCCGCCCCATTCGGCAGTCTCGCGATCATCGGCTTCACCAGCTCAAGCACTTCGGTCCGCATGGGCGAGATGGCTGCTCCCGGAGGTGGGCCCGGTATCGCGCCTTCCTGAGCTGAGGTTGGTGAGACCATTCGATCCGTGCGCGGTTTCGAGGCATCGGATGCTGTTTTCCCGAAATTCGCCCCGGAGCGAGGCGGAGGAATCTTCTGCTTCGCCGCCGGATCGACCCCAGTCGATACTGGTATGGGCGTCGAACGCTCCGATTTCGTCCCGGAAATCGCCGCGGTGCCCTGTTTCTGCTGTGCGGAACCCTGCTTGGGACCGCCGGGGCGATCGGAGAGCCCCGTATCCTGCAAACGCACCAGAAGTCCGGTCGTTCCCTTGCTCGCCACCCCGGAGGTTGGCCGCATCTGCGCCCCGGCCCCCGGTCGTGTCGCCGCCCCCCCGGGCGCCGGTTCCGGCGCCGCTGGCGTCGGCATCACGCCCGGTTGTCCCGCCGGGTTCGGCGCAGCCGGCGTGCCTCGCGCCGGCGGAATCGGCGGCGGCGCCCCAGGTGCAAACGGCGAGCCCGTCTCAGGTGGCACGGCTGGGCCGTCTGGAGATTCGGTCGGCTGGCCAGGCATGCCCGGCTGCCGTGGGTCGGTTATCGGGTGCCGCCCATTGTCCGCACGCTCCCAGTATTCGGGCCCATCCACATCAATGTGTTTGCCTACCCTCGCCGCCCTGACCGCCTCGTCACGCCTCCAGTATTCCAGCAGGTCCTGGTACCCGGTCCCTTCCACCGGGATGAGCAGCCGGTTGTCCGGCCACTGCGGAACGGGCGAGAGCGCCTCCGCCGCCGGGTCGTCCGGCGGGGCCGGCGGAACATCAGGGTCGTACGGATCGGCAAACCGCGACAGCATCGGCGGCTCGATCGTGAACAGGTCAATCCGCCACCGCGGATCACGCGACTTCTCGAAAACCGCCTCCGAAGCATCCTGGTTGGCCCACTCCCGGTAAAACTCGCGGCTGCAGCCCAAGGGCGCCCCGGACGCAAGCACAACGAGAATCGCGCTGAGCCCACATCGGCGGACTGAGCACCGGGATATCCAATTCCACGACATTTTCATGGATCTCGCCTCGACAGCATGATTTCACCGCCAGATCCCAGCCTTGCCGCGGATCCACTGGCGGGCGTCTCGACCTCTTCTTGCCGCGACTGGTCCATCCACCAAGCGTTGGGCGCGAAGCACGGCGTCGGTCGGGGGGGGGTTCCGCGTCTGCGAAATATATCGGAACTGAGGGTTCTGCGAGTTGAGCCCAAAGCACCGAACGATCGGAACGTAGGAGATCTACAACTTCTGAATTGGGTGGAGAGGAATGCGGCTTTCTGTCGAAACTCCTGAGGTAACAGGATACCCACCGCCCCAAACCCGCACCGGCTCGCTCGGTACGGGGTCGCTTTCGACCAACCTCCCGTGTGTCTTCATCCATAAGCCGCGGCGCCAGGCGGGGATCGAGCCGGACACTGGACCGGTGCATGGACAGCTTTACGCTTAGTGTGAGGAGGGAGTCTCCGATGCTTTTCGTCAATCGCCGGGCCCGGAAGTCGAATGAGCGAGGGTCCAGCCGCGGGTACTTTCAGCCTCGTTGCGAATGGCTCGAAGACAAGCTCCTCTTGACGATCGACCTGGGCGGCACTATCGCCAATTCCAATCCGACCATCGCCAACGCACCCTTCGGAATGGATTTCGCCGCAGGCTCCATCCCCGGTGTATCAACCACGATCGCTTCAAAGTTCGCAGGCACCGACGTCGCAGACGTCGGCGACTTGAATGGCGACGGATATGAAGACCTCGCCATCGCCGTCGCCCGGCATCAACAACGGGATTTCAGGCACCAGCTATGTCAGCGTGATCTTCGGCTCGAACGTCGCCGGCTCGCCCCCCTCGGTCCAGAACTGGATCGGAACAACCACAACCACGCCCCTCGTATACACCTACCTCGCCAATGACCGCGTCGGCGACTTGAGCCAGTTGGGCACGACAACCCAGACAAACCCCGCCCTGTTCACCTCCACCGACCTCACGTTCCCCTTCGCCGGCGTGACTTTTTACACCCCGACGCTCGATATGTCCGGCGCCAGCGCGGTCGCTGGCGTCAACATCGGCGGCAAGCAGGGCCTCTTGATCGGGTGCGAGAATGCACCGGCTCCCGGCGGTACCATCGGAACCGGCCGCGTGTATTTGATTTATGGTAACTTCAACGCTTACAACGGACAGACGATCAACCTCGACGACCCCGCAAACTATCCCCAGCTCAACTTCGTCACGTTCGACAGTTCGGTCGCCGGCCTCAAGCTCGGGACCTCGGTCGCCGGCGGCGTGAATATCCTGGGCGACGGGGCCTCCGACGTCATCCTGGGCGCGCCGGCCGCCAGCGTCGATGGCCAGGTCAACACCGGTGCTGTCTACGTGATACCCACCACGGCCCTCACCGGCTTGGGCCAGGATCCGAGCCCGATCGATGTCCAGACCATCGGCCAGTCGGGCGGCTTCGCGGGCATTGTCCTCGCCGGCGTGAATTCCGGCGACCAGACGGGATTCTCCGTGGCCGACGCCGGTAACGTCAACGGCGCCACCTCCGGCGCCGACGACCTCCTGATCGGTGCACCGCAAAGCGGCTCCGGGTCCGGTCTCGTCTACCTTGTCTACGGCGGCACGGCCCTCGCCACCGCACCGACTACGACCAACGCTGTCACTTTCGTCAACCTGAACCGCGTGGGAATCACCGGCACCGGCGCAGTTCGCCGGCGCCATCTTCACCGGGGCCTCGAGCGACGCCTTGACCGGCTTCTCGGTCAGCTCCGCCGGCGACTGGAACGCCGACGGCTTCAGCGACATCATCTTCGGCGCCCCCGACTTCGGCACGACCATCACAGCCGACGAGGGTGAAGCATACGTGTTCTACGGGGCGTCCAGCACCTCCGCCGGTTATCTCACCGGCACGATCCCCCTGACCACTATCCCCACCGGAATCCAGTCGGCCGAGTTCACAGGCGCCAACGCGGCAGACATGGCCGGGTATTCCGTCTCCCTGGTAGGTGTCATTAACTCCGGGCAGCCCAATGAAATCCTGATCGGGGCCCCAGGCTACAACTCCATGGCCGGCACCGCGTACTTGCTCCCGGGACGAACACCGGCGCTGACCGGTACGTATTCGCTTTCCAACGCCGAGGGGCGCGACTCTCGCCGGAATTCAGTTCGTGCTCACCACCCCCGGCTCGCCTTCGACCTCGCCCAATATGTTCGGGGCGTCCGTCTCGGGCCGGCTCCAGACCACCACGAATACGACTGATCTCGACAACATCGGTGACTTCATCATCGGCGATCCGGGCTATGACGTCACCCAGGGCGGTAATTCTGCTCTCGGCATCCCGGATCGACCCGAAGCCGGCGGTGCCCAGATCGTACAAGGCGGCTTGATCACCCTGAAAATCCCACCGCCGGCCAACCTCGTCACCACCCCGATCGGCGTCGGCACGCCGAACCCTCCCTTCAGCATCAACGCAACCACCCCCGCCAACCTGCCGATCTACGTCTTCGGCAACACCAGCGTGACTCCCAACTTCTTGCCCGTCACCGACATCAACCCCGCGACCGTTGTCGTCAACGGCGTCGCCTTCCCGGGTGCAACGTTGACTCCAGACACCAACATGAACGATTGGCAGAACGGAATTCAGGACGCCATCATCACGATCAGCCCACGTCGCCAATCTCAAGCTCCCCAACGGCGTCGACACGATCACAATCACCGGCCAGATGAACGCCACCTCGCCCCTCTCGGGCTTCACCTGGACAGGAACAACCACCGTCACCGTCACCGGCGGCTCCGTGACGCCCGTCATCTCGGGGCTCGCCGGCCAGCCCACCGGCCCCGATCTGGAGACAAACTTTATCTCGCCCTTCGGTGCCAATCAGTACACGCCTTCGCTCACGGCCCTTTCGGCCTTCAACTACCAGCCGATCCCCGTGTCGCTGGCCCTGCAGCAATTCCTCATCCCGCAAGGCTTCCGCCAGCGGATCTACTCCTACAACCACCCGGGTAAGACCATCGGCCCCTACCTGACAAACCGCGGTCAGGGCCACAAAGTGAGGGGCATCACCACCCTGAGCAGCACAGTGTTCAACCGCAGCAGGTTCCACGCTCAGAAGACCTACACCTGGACGCACAAGGGACCCAAGGTCGGCATCTTGAAGGGCACCGTTCCGATCCAGAACAAGACCCAGCGCTTCGATGACAACCTCCTCCACTAAGGCCGAGAAGCCGTAACGATCTTCGATAACCGCTGCGCCAGCCGGTCCAGCGCCGGGCTGCGGTCATAGGGGTCGATGTGCACGTTGATCAGGCTGAAGCACTTCACGTTGGCGACGGCCTTTTCCATTGCACGATCAAGCTCGCCCACCGTTCGCACCTCGAGCCCCAAACCGGCCCCGACGACCTCGGGAATCTTGTGATAAGCCCATTCCTGGATATCGTTGAACGGCCCGTCCAGTAAAAACCGCTCCGTCGTGTACCCGTGGTTGTTGAGCACGACGACGATCGGATTCAGCCCATACCGCGCAATCGTCGATATCTCCATGCCCGTCATCTGGAACGCTCCGTCGCCGACGACCACCAGAATGCGGGCGTCCGGATTGGCCATGCTCGCCCCCACGGCCGCCGGCACGCCGAACCCCATCGACGTGTAATAAGCCGGGCTCACGAACTCGGTCTGCCGATCCATGTCCAGATCCGCCGCCCCGAAGAGCGAATCGCCGATATCGGCGATCACCGTCATTCCCGGCGTGGCCGCAAGCATCCGGTTCAGCCGGGCGAACAACAGCGCCGAGGTCATCGGCGTCGCGGCCGCCGCATTCTCCAACCCCGCGAACGACGACGACCGCTTGGGGAACGCCGTCTTCGCCACTTTGAGCTTTCGCGCAATCAACCCGCGAATGAAGTCGTCCAGCCGCACGTCGCAGTAATGGTGCCGCTTGATCCGCAGCGCTTCACTCGTCGCGTCGATGCATTTTGATGGATCGAGCTTCGCCGTCCAGATGCCCATGTTGATATCCGTCAAGAAGCAGCCCAGCATCAGCAGGCAGTCCGCCGACTCGACCAGCTCGGTCACCTCGGCCCGCCCCATCGCCCCTTCATAAAGTCCGGCAAAGAGCGGGTGTGCCTCCGATATCACACTCTTGCCCAGGATCGTCGTCGCGATCGGCATGCCGGTTGATTCGGCCAGTGTGACCAGCTCATCCTGCAAGCCGAATCGGTGAATCTCGACGTCCGCTAGAATCACCGGCCGCCGCGCACCACACAACAGCTCCGCGGCCTCGTCAATAGCCTCTCGAAGCGCCTCCGGATCAGACGGCGGCAGCCCCTCGGGCGCCCGGTGCGGCGCAACCTGCCGCGCCTGCATCTGGTCCCGCGGCAGCTCCAGATAAACCGGGCGCTTGTACCGGACGGCCGCCTCCAGCACCCGATCAATCTCGCTGAACGCCGTCTCCGGCCGGTCCAGTACCGCCGATGCTCCCGTGATCTTCTGAAACACCTCAAACTGCGTCTCAAACCCCTTCACCTTGTGGTGCAACAGCGGGTTGCTCGCCCGCTCCGAAACCCCGGGCGAACCCGCCAGTACGATCACCGGCGACTTTTCGGCATACGCCCCGGCGATGCTGTTGCACGTGGAAAGCCCACCGACGCAATACGTTACGCAAATGCAACCAAGCCCGTGGATTCGCGCATAAGCATCCGCGGCAAAGCCCGCGTTATCTTCCCTCGTCATGTTCACGAGCTTGATCGGGCTCTCTTCGATGAGTTTGTAGAGGGTCAGAATATAATCACCCGGAATTCCGAAAACGTGTTTGACCCCCAGCGCCGACAGCCGCTCGATCACGTACTCACCGATCGTCGCACCGCGCCGCGCCGCGCCATTGCCGCTCGGCTTGCTGCTTCCGCTCCGTTTTGATTTCTTGGGCGCCCTTGTGTCAGACATCGTGCCCTCCCAGGCCGGGTTCCTCAAGCGGAACTCACTGTCACGTCCTCTGATGCCGGCCAGCGGTCGAGCGGACCGCGTCTCTCCGGCGGCAGCGGCCGAGAATAAATATAGATCCAAACGTTTCGATCGTCACGCGTCCTTGTCTGGACCCGGCGAAACAATCCCAGACCAACCTCTTCGTATCGATCCAGCGGCCCCTCGAGCTCTTCGATCGTGACCGGCCGGACATACCCTCGAACCCAGCCGGCCGTCGGGTCGTCGAGATCGACCAGCCCCGGATACGCCCCCAGGTCATAGAGCCGTCCCCGAACAGCGTCCGCCACCCAGCCCTCGCTCTCGAGCCGCAGCGCCTCTCGCGGAATCAACGTCCCGTAGGCAAACAGCAAGGCCGTCATCCCGATGCCCGTCTCGATGAGTGTCACGACCTCGCCGAATTCATCCCCGCCGTTACGCCAGTTAATTGTATTCGATCGAGGACACAAATCGTAGGTCAGCCTTTAGCCTGACGTTCCATTCCAGAATTCCAGTCCGAAATCACAATGTATCGCAGCCGAGCCGCTGATCCGATCGCCGCGCACCTCCGTTTTGCAGCGAGCTCACGGCCCCCGGGCGTCCTCCGACACGATCGGTCCCACCGCCTCGGCCGGAGCCACCCCGCCATTCGTTACCCCCTTTTCCACACCCGGCGGACGCTCCCACGCTCCTGCCTCCTTCGCCGCGCGCATCCGCATCCACTCCCGCCGCCGTTCGATCCAAGCCCGGCGCCGCTCTTCTTGATTCTCGCGTGCAGCAACCTGTTCCCCACCCGCATCTGACGACAGAACGACCTGCCGTTCCCCCTGGTCGCAATGTTCTCCCTGCCGCTCCGCCGCGAGCGGGCCGTCGGTTGCAACAACCTCCGTTCGCCCGGACGCTGGGGCGCCCAAAGCGTCGCCCGGTTCCGTGCGTCCACAACTCCCCTCCGCGCCCACGTCGTTTGCGCTCCGCCCTCGCCCCCATCCACCATCACGCCCGGTGCATTCATTTCGTTTTGTATTTTTTCCGCTTCTTCTTTCCCTGTAAGCTTTAAGGAACAGCCAGCGGCATCCTCGCCAACACCGGGATCACCCTCGTGACGAACGAGAAAGCCCTCGTCCTCACGCTTCGTTCGGCGCTCGTCGTGAGCACCCGAAGGGTCGCCGCCGTCCCCGTCACCGCCGGTCTCCTCTTCGCCCCCGCCGTCCTCCTCCCCCGTTCGCCCCGACCCTGCCGCACCCAAAGCGTCGCCCCCTTCCGCCCGTCCAAAGCTCTCGTGCGCGCCCACCTCGTCCGGGCTCCCTGCTTCGCCCCCATCTACGATCACGTTTCGCCCGTTATTCTCGTTTTGTATATTTGCCTTTTCTTCTTTCCCTGTATGCAATAAGGAATCGCCAGACATCAGATCGTTAACATCGAGATCACGCTCTCCGCGATCGACAACAGCCTCATCGCCGCGTCCCTCTCGTCCATCGTTGCGATGCTCCGCGTCGCAACGCTCCCCCTGCCGCTCCGCGGCGCCCTGGCCGTCGCTCGCAACAAGCGCCCCCTCGTTGCGATGCTCTGCGTCAGAGTGCTCTCCCTGCCACCCCGCCGCGCCCCGGCCGTCGCTCGCAACAACCTCTTCCCGTCCCGCCCCTGACGAACCAACCTCGCCCGCCTCAACCCCACTGCGCAAATTCGCCGCGCCATCCGCATGCGTCCCGCCCCCGTGCCCCTCCATCCCCGTGCTTGCACTCGCCGGCCCGCGCTCTCCCTCCACCCACCGGGCGAAATCCGGAATGACATGTTTGCTGCCTCGATCGATCTCCTGCCGCTCCGCGAGCACAGTCTCGTACGGTTGCTGTCCGAACTTCGCCTTGTACCGGGCCAGTCCCTCCTCGATGTCTCCGTCGTATGCGTCGGCTTCGCGAACCGTCCCGTGCTCGTCGGCAACGAGTAGCGAGTACCACGTCGCCTTGCTGCGTCGTGCTTTGTCTTTCCTCGATTCCCGGTCCGCGCGCGTCTTTCCCCACCCCTCCGCCTCATAGCGGCGTGCCTTGTCGATGGCGTCGAGGTTTTTAAGCATCAGCCGGTTGCAGCTCCCAGAGTGACGCTGCACTCCTGCGACCGTCTTCGTCTCCTGGTCGCTCGGAATCTTGCTGTCCAGCTCCTCGACGAAGTCGGCAACTTCCGCTCGCTCGGCCTCCAGCCTCCGCAACCGCTCGATGGCCCTGTCCACGATCTCGAGCAGCACGGCCCGGCCCTCCGCCGCGCTCGCGGGCGTGATCGCCTGCATCTCATCGCGTTCGAGCCAGGCCTTCGTGACCTTGAACCGTTCTTCGTGTTCCTCGCACCGCAGCTCGTGAAACGCGGACGAAAAAGACCGCTTGATGGCATGGCTCGCGAGGAACACCAGGGCGACCTGATCATCCCACACCGAATGCAGCGGCTGCCGGCCCAGCAAGCGTATCGCTTTCAGTTTCTGCGACGAGTGCCAGACCAATCCCGCGTCAATAGGCTTCCGAAGCTCGCCCCATTCCTTCAGGAGCCAGCCTCGCCCTGCCCGGGTTGCCTCCATCCGGATCACCAGCTTGACCGGTTCATCGGGATCATCAGGTCTCTCCGAAGAGGAGGTCCGCGGCTGCTTGTTCTGATATTCCCGCGACGGATAAAGCTCCGCCGGTCCGCGCCGGTCAAAGAGCAACCGATGCCCAAGGTCTGCCGCCTCCAGCGCCGCGCGAACCGCCTCGGCCTCCGACCGGCCGGCAAGATCGCGGGTCGCCCTTGTGACTTCCAGTCGGTTCGCCCGCTCGAGCTGCCAGGCAGAAATCGCCGCGAACTTCGCCAGGTTCTCCTCGACCTTGTTTCTTGTCTCTTTGCCCGTTTGGAAGTCATCGATCAACGCCTGAAGCGCCGCCGGATCCTCCCCCGGCAAAACCGGCGTCTTGGCCGTCAGCCCATGCCTCACAGCGTTGAAACGCCTGTCAAACGTTTGAGCACAACAATCGTCACCATCAATCCTCGCCTCACCGTGCACGTTCATGAACATGCCCCTTTTTCCGCCGTCCAGCGGCCCTTGGTCGAAAACCGGCGCCCCTGCACGAACAACCGTGCAAGATGACCCAGTATCCCCAATCTTCCACTCTGACTTCAAAATATGGGATGCGAATCCCCATTGAGCAAATAAAATCCCGTTCGCAGAATCGTTGACAGCCGGCAAACCCGGCTCAATCCTCAGAATCGGCGAAATCCGGGTAACCGTTCGGTCAAACCGTCCTTTGGCGCGCACAGTAGCCTGGCCCTCGGACCGCATCTGACGCGGCTCCGGGAGAATCCTCGTTCAGGACCACCCGGCCCTCGTGCTCAGCCCTCGCATCGACCCACGGGCTCGGCTACAACGGGACGACGGACACCTGAAGCCGAGTGCAACCGACCATGCCATCGACGCAGCATCCCGCCCTGTTGTACCGGTACATCCTGGCCTGGGCCCTGATGGTCGGCGGTCTGGTCGGCTGCTGGTGCTGCCGGCCCTGGCTGGGGACGAGGACGTTCATTCTGCAAGTACGTCGGAGTGGCGGCCGAGAACACCCGCCCCGCTCGCCGTCTGCTCCGGGATTCCGGGATTCCAGACACCCATCCTTTCGCCACGGTCCTCCGCATCCATTCATTCGCGGCTCGCACGTTCGTGCAGAATCACGCCTTCTGGTCATTTCCACCACGCATAAAGCGATTATCCGACGTTCCGCAGAAGGTGGGTGTCTGACAGCACTTCAACGGGCATCTCCGTGTCATCCGCCTTCTCGATTCGCAACTGAAGCCCCTGGCGATACCCTTCATGCCACGGCTCTGGTTCGCGGGCCGTCGCCGAACCCAACTGGAACTACGCTCGGGCCTTGCTCCGCGCAGCTCTCGAAGAGAAAATGTTGGGATTGCGCGAGACACTTTTCCCGCGGATGGAGCATTGAAAGTAGATTCAATCCCGGCGGCGAACCAGGAGGTGAACCATGGCCGTCCTTCCCGCTCGAGCAAAAACCCTGTTCCTTCACGCGTCAGACCTCTCCGATCCGGCCGAGCGCGCCGCCTACCTCGACCGCGAGTGCGGCGACGACGACGACGAGCTGCGGGCCCGGGTCGAGGTGCTCTTACGCGCCGGCCAATATTCTCGTCACGATGATCGATACCAGGCCCGCCCCCAAGGTGATCGACTTCGGCGTCGCCAAGGCGACCGCGGGCCGGCTCACCGATGAGTCGATGTCGACCCAGTTCGGCTCAGTCATCGGCACGCTCGAATACATGTCGCCGGAGCAGGCGGGTTTCTCGGCCGAGGATATCGACACCCGGGCCGACATCTACTCCCTGGGCGTGATCCTCTACGAGCTTCTCACCGGGCTACGGCCGATCGACGCCCGGCGACTGAAAAACGCGGCACTGACGGAGATGATACGGCTCATCCGCGAGGAAGAGCCTTCGAAGCCCTCGACGAGGCTTTCCACCGACGACGCTCTCCCCTCACTGGCTGCCCTTCGCCAAACCGATCCTCGCAAGCTGATGACGATGCTGCGCGGCGAGCTCGATTGGGTCGTGATGAAGTGCCTGGAGAAGCACCGCGACCGTCGCTACGAGACGGCGAGCGGCCTGGCCCGCGACCTCCAGCGCTATCTGGCCGATGAGCCCGTCGAAGCGCGTCCCCCCAGCGCGGCTTATCGCTTGCAAAAATTCGTCAGTCGCAACAAGGGACAGGTCATCGCGGCAAGTCTCGTCCTCCTCGCCCTGCTCGCGGGAATGGCCGGCACGACATGGGGCCTGTTCCAGGCCCGGAGGCAGGAGAAGATCGCACGCGATCAGACGTTCGAGAAAGAAAAGGCTCGCAAGGCCGAGGCCGCGCGGGCCGACGGGGAACGCCTCGCCAAGCTCGACGCAGACCAGAAACGCCGCGACGCAGAGACGAACCTTGAGTACGCCAGGAAGGGCAACGCAATTCTCGGCTCGGTCTTCCAGAATCTGGACCCGAAGCGGAATTACGCGACGGTCGCCGAGCTACGCGACGCGCTCAAAGCCAACCTGGGCAAGGCCGTCGAGGACCTGGAAGGCACCGCCATCGGCGATCCGCTCACCGTGGCCGGGATGCAAAGGACGCTCGGTGAGTCGCTCGGGCATTTGGGGGCGGCCGAGCAAGCGATTCCGGTGTTCAAGAAGGCTAGCGAAACCCAGAAAGCCAAGCTCGGCCCGGAACATCCCGACACGCTCCGGAGCATGACCGGCCTCGCCTTGGCGTATTCGCAGGCCGGAAAGCTGGACCTGGCCCTGACTCTCCACCAGGAGACCCTGAAGCTCAAGAAAGCCACGCTCGGCCCCGATCATCCCGACACGCTCGGCAGCATGCACAACCTCGCATTGGCGTATCGGGATGCCGGTAAACTCGACCTGGCCCTGCCGCTTTTGGAGGAGACGCTCAAACTCCAGAAAGCCAAGCCCGGCCCCGATCATCCCGACACGCTCGCCAGCATGAACAACCTCGCCGCCATGTATCAGGATGCCGGCAAGCTCGACCTGGCCCTGCCGCTCCACGAGGAGACGCTGAAGCTCCAGAAAGCCAAGCTCGGCCCCGATCATCCCGACACGCTCGGCAGCATGCACAACCTCGCAGCGGCGTATGCTGTTGCCGGAAAGTACGACCTGGCCCTGCCGCTTTTGGAGGAAACGGTGAAGCTCGTAAGAGCGAAGCTCGGCCCCGAACATCCCCAGACGCTCGCCAGCATGAACAACCTCGCCGCGGCGTATAGGTACGCCGGGAAGCTCGACCTGGCCCTGCCGCTCAGCGAGGAGACGCTGAAGCTCCGGAAAGCCAAGCTCGGCCCCGAACATCCCGATACCCTCGAAAGCATGAACAACCTCGCCGAGATGTATTACTATGCCCGGAAGCTCCACCTGGCCCTGCCGCTCCTCGAAGAGACGCTGAAGCTGCGGAAAGCCAAGCTCGGCCCCGATCATCCCGACACGCTCAAAAGCATGAACGACCTCGCCGAGGCGTATCGGGCTGCCGGGAAGCTCGACCTGGCCTTGCCGCTCCAGGAGGAGACGCTGAAGCTCCGGAAAGCCAGGCTCGGCCTCGAACATCCCGACACGCTCTTAGGCATGAACAACCTCGCCTTGGCGTATCTGGATGCCGGGAAGCTCGACCTGGCCCTGCCGCTCCTCGAGCAGACGCTGAAACTCCAGAAAGCCAAGCTCGGCCCCGATCATCCCGATGCCGCTCGTCAGCATGAACAACCTCGCCGGGGTGTATTGGCGCGCCGGTAAGCTGGACCTGGCCCTGCCGCTTCTCGAGGAGACGCTGAAGCTCGCGAAAGCGAAGCTCGGGCGGGACCATCCGATCACGCTTCAAACCGAGGTGAACCTGGGTGTAAGCTACAAGGACGCGGGCCGCCTCAAGGAAGCGATTCCGCTGCTCGAAGAAGCCCATCTTGCCGCGAACCCCAATCGAGAAGGGCACGCAGCGAAATTGCTCGACGCCTACACAAAGTCTGGCGAAAACGCCAAGCTGCTCAACTTGGTTTTGGAAATGGTGACCGACGCCCGAAACACGCTGCCCAAGGACAGCCCGCAACTGGCCCAGCAATTGGCTGCCCTCAGCCTGGCGCTGCTTCAGTCCCAAGCCTTTGCCGAGGCCGAGCCGCTCCTCCGCGAGTGCCTGGCCATCCGCGAGAAGACACAGCCCGACTTCTGGGCGACGTTCAACACCCAGTCGTGTCTCGGTGGGGCGCTCCTGGGCCAGAAGAACTTTGCCGCCGCCGAGCCGCTCTTGATCGCCGGTTACAACGGGATGAAGCAGCGCGAGAAGACGATCCCGCCCCAAGGGCAGGTCCGCCCCACCGAGGCCCTCGAACGCCTCGTCCAGCTCTACGAGGCCACCAACAAGCCCGACAAAGCCGCAAGCTGGCGCAAGGAGCTGCAAGCTCGCAAGGCCGCCGAAAAGCAACCGGCGAAAAAGCCCTGATCCTATTCAACTTGGCTCGCTATCCTTCTTCAGGACCAATTGGCCCTCGTGCTCAGCCCTCGCATCGGCCCGCGGGCTCGGCTACAACGGGACAACGGACACCTGACGACGAGTGCGACCGACCATGCCATCGACGCAGCATCCCGCCCCGTTGTACCGGCACATCCTGGCCTGGGCCCTGATGGTCGGCAGTCTCGCCGGCTTCTGGTGCTGCCGGCCCTGGCTGGGGACACGGACGTTCAATCTGCAAGTACCTCGGAGTGGCGGCCGAGAACACCCGCCCCGCCCGCCGTCTGCTCCGGACCCAACCCTGGCTCGGGGATTCCAGACACCCATCCTTTCGCCACGGTCCTCCGCATCCATTCATTCGCGGCTCGCACGTTCGGCGCAGAATCACGCCTTCTGGTCATTTCCACCACGCATAAAGCGATTATCCGACGTTCCGCAGAAGGTGGGTGTCTGACAGCACTTCAACGGGCATCTCCGTGTCATCCGCCTTCTCGATTCGCAACTGAAGCCCCTGGCGATACCCTTCATGCCACGGCTCTGGTTCGCGGGCCGTCGCCGAACCCAACTGGAACTACGCTCGGGCCTGGCTCCGCGCAGCTCTCGAAGAGAAAATGTTGGGATTGCGCGAGACACTTTTCCCGCGGATGGAGCATTGAAAGTAGATTCAATCCCGGCGGCGAACCAGGAGGTGAACCATGGCCGTCCTTCCCGCTCGAGCAAAAACCCTGTTCCTTCACGCGTCAGACCTCTCCGATCCGGCCGAGCGCGCCGCCTACCTCGACCGCGAGTGCGGCGACGACGACGACGAGCTGCGGGCCCGGGTCGAGGTGCTCTACGCGCCAACGACGCCTCGCCGTTACCAACACCCGCCACGGAAGATGCGACCATCGCCTCCAACCCGGAGCAAGAACCGGCGAACACAGCCACCGCGGTGCATACGCCCGAGCCCGGTCTCGATCCGTCACCAGCCTCGATCACCGTCGATCACGACACCACCGCCTCGCCGGACGTGCTCATCGCCGGCCGGTACACGCTCCAGCAAAAAATCGGCGAAGGCGGCATGGGCGAGGTCTGGGTCGCCAAGCAATCCGAGCCCGTTAAGCGCAAGGTCGCGTTGAAGCTGATTAAGCCCGGCATGGATTCGCGAGCCGTGCTGCAACGTTTCGAGCAGGAACGCCAGGCCCTGGCGATGATGGACCACCCCAACATCGCCAAGGTCTTGGACGCCGGCCTGACGCCCACCGGGCAGCCGTTTTTCGTCATGGAGCTGGTGAATGGCCTGCCGCTCTGCAAGTTCTGCGACGAGATGAAGCTCACACCCAAAGAACGCCTCGAGCTCTTCGTGCCTGTCTGCCAGGCCGTCCAGCACGCGCACCAGAAAGGCATCGTCCACCGCGACTTGAAACCGGCCAATATTCTCGTCACGATGATCGATACCAGGCCCGCCCCCAAGGTGATCGACTTCGGCGTCGCCAAGGCGACCGCGGGCCGGCTCACCGATGAGTCGATGTCGACCCAGTTCGGCTCAGTCATCGGCACGCTCGAATACATGTCGCCGGAGCAGGCGGGTTTCTCGGCCGAGGATATCGACACCCGGGCCGACATCTACTCCCTGGGCGTGATCCTCTACGAGCTTCTCACCGGGCTACGGCCGATCGACGCCCGGCGACTGAAAAACGCGGCACTGACGGAGATGATACGGCTCATCCGCGAGGAAGAGCCTTCGAAGCCCTCGACGAGGCTTTCCACCGACGACGCTCTCCCCTCACTGGCTGCCCTTCGCCAAACCGATCCTCGCAAGCTGATGACGATGCTGCGCGGCGAGCTCGATTGGGTCGTGATGAAGTGCCTGGAGAAGCACCGCGACCGTCGCTACGAGACGGCGAGCGGCCTGGCCCGCGACCTCCAGCGCGTATCTGGCCGATGAGCCCGTCGAAGCGCGTCCCCCAGCGCGGCTTATCGCTTGCAAAAATTCGTCAGTCGCAACAAGGGACAGGTCATCGCGGCAAGTCTCGTCCTCCTCGCCCTGCTCGCGGGAATGGCCGGCACGACATGGGGCCTGTTCCAGGCCCGGAGGCAGGAGAAGATCGCACGCGATCAGACGTTCGAGAAAGAAAAGGCTCGCAAGGCCGAGGCCGCGCGGGCCGACGGGGAACGCCTCGCCAAGCTCGACGCAGACCAGAAACGCCGCGACGCAGAGACGAACCTTGAGTACGCCAGGAAGGGCAACGCAATTCTCGGCTCGGTCTTCCAGAATCTGGACCCGAAGCGGAATTACGCGACGGTCGCCGAGCTACGCGACGCGCTCAAAGCCAACCTGGGCAAGGCCGTCGAGGACCTGGAAGGCACCGCCATCGGCGATCCGCTCACCGTGGCCGGGATGCAAAGGACGCTCGGTGATGTGCTCTCCAGTTTGGGAGCGTCCGTGCAAGCGATCCCGGTGTTGAAGAAAGCTAGGGAAACTCAGAAAGCCAAGCTCGGCCCCGAACATCCCGACACGCTCCGGAGCACGAACAGCCTCGCTGCGGCGTATTATCGTGCCGGTAAGCTGGACCTGGCCCTGCCGCTCATCGAGGAGACGCTGAAGCTCATGAAAGCCAAGCTCGGTCCCGAACATCCCGGCACGCTCACCGGCATGAACAACCTCGCGATGGCGTATCAAAGTGTCGGCAAGCTGGACCTGGCCCTGCCGCTGCTGGAGGAGACGCTGAAGCTCAAGAACGCGAAGCTCGGCCCCGAACATCTCGACACGCTCCTGAGCAAGAACAACCTCGCCTCGGCGTATAAGTACGCCGGGAAGCTCGACCTGGCCCTGCCGCTCCTCGAGCAGGCGCTGAAGCTGCGGAAAGCCAACCTCGGCGCCGAACATCTCGACACGCTCCAGAGCATGCACGACCTCGCCTCGGCGTATCAGGATGCCGGGAAGCTCCACCTGGCCCTGCCGCTCATCGAGGAGACGCTGAGGCTGCGGAAAGCCAAGCTCGGCCCCGATCATCCCGACACGCTCGCGAGCATGAACATCCTCGCCGCGGCGTATCTGCATGCCCGGAAGCTCCACCTGGCCCTGCCGCTCCTCGAGGAGACGCTGAAGCTCGCGAGAGCGAAGCTTGGCCCCGAACATCCCCACACGCTCAGCACCATGAACAACCTCGCCGACGCGTATCGGGCTGCCGGGAAGCTCGACCTGGCCTTGCCGCTCCAGGAGGAGACGCTGAAGCTCCGGAAAGCCAGGCTCGGCCTCGAACATCCCGACACGCTCTTAGGCATGAACAACCTCGCCTTGGCGTTTCAGGATGCCGGTAAGCTCGACCTGGCCCTGCCGCTCCACGAGGAGACGCTGAAACTCCAGAAAGCCAAGCTCGGCCCCGAACATCCCAGCACGCTCCTCAGCATGAACAACCTCGCCGGGGTGTATCGGTGCGCCGGTAAGCTGGACCTGGCCCTGCCGCTTCTCGAGGAGACGCTGAAGCTCGCGAAAGCGAAGCTCGGGCGGGACCATCCGATCACGCTTCAAACCGAGGTGAACCTGGGTGTAAGTTACAAGGACGCGGGCCGCCTCAAGGAAGCGATTCCGCTGCTCGAAGAAGCCCATCTTGCCGCGAACCCCAAGCGGCCCGGGATCGCAGCGAAATTGCTCGACGCCTACACAAAGTCTGGCGAAAACGCCAAGCTGCTCAACTTGGTTTTGGAAATGGTGACCGACGCCCGAAACACCCTGCCCAAGGACAGCCCGCAACTGGCCCAGCAGTTGGCTGTCCTCAGCCTCGCGCTGCTTCAGTCCCAAGCCTTTGCCGAAGCCGAGCCACTCCTCCGCGAGTGCCTGGCCATCCGCGAGAAGACGCAGCCCGACTTCTGGGCGACGTTCAACACCCAGTCGGCTCTCGGCGGGGCGCTCCTGGGCCAGAAGAACTTTGCCGGCGCCGAGCCGCTCTTGATCGCCGGTTACAACGGGATGAAGCAGCGCGAGAAGACGATCCCGCCCCAAGGGCAGGTCCGCCTCACCGAGGCCCTCGAACGCCTCGTCCAGCTCTACGAGGCCACCAACAAGCCCGACAAAGCCGCAAGCTGGCGCAAGGAGCTCGAAGCTCGCAAGGCCGCCGCGAACCAACCGGCGAAAAAGCCCTGATCCTATTCAACTTGGCTCGCTATCCTTCTTCAGGACCAATTGGCCCTCGTGCTCAGCCCTCGCATCGGCCCGCGGGCTCGGCTACAACGGGACAACGGACACCTGACGACGAGTGCGACCGACCAGGCCATCGACGCAGCATCCCGCCCCGTTGTACCGGCACATCCTGGCCTGGGCCCTGATGGTCGGCAGTCTAGCCGGCTTCTGGTGCTGCCGGCCCTGGCTGGGGACACGGACGTTCAATCTGCAAGTACCTCGGAGTGGCGGCCGAGAACACCCGCCCCGCCCGCCGTCTGCTCCGGACCCAACCCTGGCTCGGGCGAACCTGGACCGCGGCCGTGGTCATCCTGCCTGTCGGCCTGTTCCTCCACCCCGAGCCCGTCAACGGCTACATCGTGCCAATGCTGGTGCTGGCCCGAGTGCCGGGACTCCAACGCTAGAAGGCTTGGTTGGGATAAGGCCAAAGGCGAACAACGGGAGCGAAACTTTGGTCCTCACACCCTCGCCCGACGAATTGGGCGTCCCGCGGGCCGGGACCCATCCGAAAGGCTTTAATTCACGCGCCGCCGGGCACCGGTCCGTTGCCGCCCTGTTCTGCCGGCGAGCTTGCAGGCTCCATTACTTCCACCAGAAGCATCTCGACGAGATGTGACCCCTGGTCATCCTCGATCGTCATGCCCCGTCCGTGGATGTCGCACGACGCAAGCTCCGGGTGTCCTACTGTAAAGACGCGGCCGCCGGTCAACCTGATGACGAATGGAACGAATGGGCGGTTGCTAAGCATTTTCCGCAACTGTTCTCGCGTTGCCATGAAAGAATTCCTTCACAGTGCATCCTTGAATCCCGAACGCTCTGCGATAATGATCCGGGCAATCGCCGCCGTGCTTCGATCCCATTCAGCAGCGGATCGCCTTGATGCCTTGTGCACTTCCGGCTCGAAGTCGACATGCACCGGCTTTGTCTTCTTGGCAAAGTTCTCGTGCGGTCACTTGGAAATAGCTTTCTTGCCACGGCGATCGCCCCAGAGGATCAGGGCGCTGCAAACTAATTGTACTTCGCCTATTGCGACGTTGCCTACGGTTATCCGCCAGAACTGTAGATCAACGCTCGTACAACGGGAAAAGGTGTCAGGAACCGAATAGCTCCCTTTGCCCCGACCACGCGAACGGAGATCCCATTCCAAGCCCAACCCCCGGCCCATCGACTCCGCGACGCGCCTCCAAATAGGTTGTCGGTTGCGACTCCGTTTTGAAGCGACACCCACCTGAACCGTACATCCCGAGCAATTGTTAAGCCAATTGGAGCACGGTCACGTGTGAACACCCGGTGCGATCGCGGCGCAGATGGGGGCGCCGTGCCGATTGGCGGCTCTGCGGCGAGGGTGAACGCCCCGCCCAGAGAAAGTGCCCATACGGCAATACAAGGCTCCGTTCGATCACTCCGCATCGTATCTGCGAGCACTAGGCCCCGCTGGCGCTTTCCGGATGGAGTTCCTCCGTCGACCCTTCACGATCCACCCGCTTAGCGATCCACGCGTCAGTCGATCCGGTTCGCTCGCCGGCCTCCCGCCGAAACTTGCTCGCTCGCCAGATCATCAATCAGCGATGCAGCCGGATCATCCGTCGAGAGCGCACCCAGCACCACATCGATCGCGACGCTCGTCGCCCCGACAGAGCTCGCCGCAGCCTGATTCACGCTTCGCACAAGAACACCGGAAGAGCGCGCGAGGAAACTCGCATCTCGACCATAGATCCCCGTGATCGCGTGTGAGCCGACTGCCAGCGTGTTCATGCTGACCGCCGATTTCCCACCGCTGCACTCGCCGGCACCGATCGGCGCAAGGGCACCATCAAGTCCGGCGTCCACGCCGATAATCGCGTCGAACACGCTGAAGACGTCTTGTGGACCGCTTTCGCCCCCAACACCATCGACCACGCCTACGTCTTGCAACGGGGCGACCGTCGGCCCGCTGTAAGCCGTGCTCGGCCCCTGGTATGCGACAAGATCGGGCACCAGGGGATTGGCCACGGGAGGCCCCAACCCGGTTACCAGGTTGTAGCCCTCCGTCGCGCTGAAACCGTTGTTGCCGGTGCTGATCAGGGATTCCGGACACCCATCCTTTTGTCACAATCCCCTGCATCCATTCATTCGCGGCTCGCACGTCCGGCGCACAAACACAACCCAACGATTGCTCGGTCGTGCCAGTTCACCATGAGAGTACCGCTTGATAGTTACGCCTCCTCGTTGCAGCACAGTTTATGCAAAGTCCTGCGGATCGCTGCTAATTCCGCGTCCGTCGGATCCGGAGCGATTGCGGTGTAGTAGTCATCATCTATACCCATCATTGTCATCTTCGCTTTCGCCTCCGCGGGGTCCGCATCAAGGAAGTACCGCCCCATCTCATAGTCACCATCTTCCCAAAGTATTCGATTTTCTACGTGCTCGATCATATAACTCCATTTCTCCGTATCACTTGAATCGATCGCTGGAGCAACCCAAGGCTCTTCATCTGCCTCACGTTCTTCGCCATCGTCAGACGACAGTTCATGAACGCGCTCATTGGCAGCTTCTTGCACCAAAATCTGCTCTTCAAGCTTCTCTTGCTCGGATACTCCGAGAAATGCCGCCCGAACAAGTCGCCGCCACAGTGTCGGGTCCTCTTGCCATCCAGGCTCACCCGCTGATTCAATCTCTACAGCAACCTCTTTTCCAATCTCACCGAACATCGCCGCGACCGTTGCCTCCGTGTGCGAAGTGAGCTCCGGATGAGGCTGGGCGGGATCCCTCAACGCATCCCCCACGAACGCTAGCCGAGGTTGCGCAGTTAGTGGCGAATTTTACCCCAAAACGGGTGCCGCGCAGGCGAATTTCCCGGGTTTTTCGTAGTGGAAAGGGCCTCAGATCGTTGTAGTGAAGACCAACTTGAAACTTTAGACCTTGATCCCGCGACAGCCTCCGATCATCCTGTTGGTCAGGAGGCCGGCATGTTCCTGCGCCGCTATACCCGCAACAAGGGCGGAAAGACCCACACCTACTACGCCCTGGTCGAGAGCGCGCGTACCGACGCCGGACCACGTCAGCACGTCGTTGCCTATCTGGGCGAACTGAACCACGACGAACAGCGCCGTTGGCAGCGGACCGTGGTGATCTACAACCGCCAAGGCGATTCCCAACAACTCCGGCTCTTCCCCGATGATGATCAGGTTCCGATTCCCGATGACCCCGATGTCGTGCGCATCCGACTGGGTTCGGTCGGCTGGACCAACGGCCGGCGGTTCGGCGACGTCTGGCTGGGGCTCTGGCTCTGGAAGTTCCTCGGTCTGGATGAGATCGTCAAGCACCACGTGCCTCAAGGTAAAGAGACAGTCCGGCCGGCGGACATCGTGGCTATCGAGGTGATCAATCGTCTTTGCGGTCCCTGCAGCGAGTTCGCTCTGGCCGAGCACTGGTATGCCTCTACCGGTCTCGAAGACCTGCTCGGCGTGCCCGACAGCGCGGTGACGAAGGATCGGCTCTACCGGACCCTGGATAGCTTGCTGGCCGCTCACGAGTTGATCGAGCAGGACCTCAAGACCCGGCTTGGCACACTCTTTCAGCTCGATTACGACCTGTTGCTCTACGACCTGACCAGCACTTACTTCGAAGGCCTGGCAGAAGAGAACGACCTGGCTGAGAGGGGTTATTCGAGGGACCATCGCAGCGACTGCAAGCAAGTCGTTCTGGCCCTGGTGGTGACTCGAGATGGTTTTCCTCTGGCCCATCGCACCCTGCCGGGAAACACTCAGGATCTGCAGACCGTCGAGACCATTGTGACGGAGATCGAGTCCCGATTCGGCAAGAGCCAGCGGATCTGGGTCATGGACCGGGGTATGATTAGCAAGGAGTCGCTGGCCTTCCTCAAGGGTTCTGGTCGCAAATACGTGCTGGCGGCTCGGCGCGGTGAGCTAACGAAGTTCCAGAGCCAACTGCAAGGCAGCGGGTGGCACCAACTGCCCAAGAATCCCGAGGTCTCCGTCAAGCTGATCCGCCGGAAGCGGGAGCATTATCTCCTGGCCCGCAGTCGCCCACGGCGCCAGAAGGAACGCGCCATTCGTCGCCGCCAGCGTCGCGGACTGGCTCGGGGTCTGAAAGCGCCTCCAGGAACTTGTCCGTACAGGGCGTCTGAAAAACCGCGACAAAATCCTGGAGCGTGTGGGGCGCCTTACGGGTCGTTATCCCAAGGCCCGCCGCTTTGTGACGATCACCGTCAGTAAGGCCAAGCGCGCCGAGTTAAGCTACTCTTGGAACGTCGCGAAATTTAGGGAGGCCCTGGCCCGTGACGGGGCCTACTTGCTCCAGAGCAACCAACCAGGCTGGTCGGTTGAGGGATTCTGGGAGACGTACATGCAGTTGACGGTTGTGGAGCACGCGTTCCGGGTGCTCAAAAACGAACTGCTGTTGCGTCCGGTGTGGCACCACTACAGCGGACGAACACGGGCACACGTGTTCGTCTGCGTGCTTGCGTACGCGCTTTGGAAGACCCTGGACCACTTGTCCAAGCGAGCGGGATTGGAGACGGAGATACGCAAGCCTGATCGCCGGCGCCCAAACGCCTCACCGAAACCACGTCCAATGACCCCGGAGGTCATCTTGCGGCAGTTGGGGGAGATCCAGATCGGCGATATCCTCTTGGAAACGACTGATCGCAGGAAACTGGCCCTCCGTCGGGTTGCCCGCCCCAAGCCTGAGCAGGCAAGAATTCTTGCCGCGTTGAAGTTGCAGATCCCCGAGCGGCTGAGTCCCGACCGCGAAATGTAGTGAAGACCGGCGCCCTTCGCGCGCGGTTTTCCCGCAGAAATTGAATTCGCTCCCCCGCCAACTGCGCAACTTCGGCTAGGCGCGCGAGCCTTTGAGCCGGCAAGAGATCGTCAAACGCGCTGACGCCGGTTTGGAACAGATCGGGATCATTCTTCGATTGCTCGACCCACTCCCAACAGTGATGAAGACCTTCGCGGAAAAGATCCCACTCCGCGCCAAGCAGCGCTCGTTCACCACTCGGTGTCCACCACATCGAAACCACTCCCTCGGACAAAAGACGCGCCTTAACTCATCTCGTCGGCGTTCTCGGCGCAACATGATACCCTCTGAGCTCGTAGACGCGTATCAGGCCCCCATCCGCTCCTCAAATCTCGGGCAGCTTGATGCCCTCCCAAGGGCCTCCAAGGGAAGGAAAACTCTTCACGATCATCTCCACCTGTTCGCCATCGAGTTCCTGGCGTGCGAGCAGGAACGCGGCCACCGCTTCGACGGCTAACCAGTGATGCCCAAGCAATCGAGCTGTATTGTCGCCAGCGGCTTCGACCATCGCCTCCATGCGCTTCTTGTCCGCATCGCGCTCGGTCGGATCGACGGCGACTTGTCTCCCCTTCTTGCGCCTTGGAGCGAAAGCGAGCTCTGCAACCGCCCGAACCTTGAAGACATCGTCTGTAGCACCCCGTTCGTCTTCAGCATCCTCATTCACGATCGCTTCTGCCGCGGGTCCCGCCAGGAGGCTGATCAGATACGGCATTGCAACCGCCTCCTTGCCGCCAATAAGCTGCTCGGCGTTGACGACCCTCATGGCTGTCGTCCCGCGATTCCCGAACCCTCCGGGTATTCGTCGCGGCCGAACGTCGACCGAAACTACGTCAAATCCAACAACGACCATCGCGACGGCGTGACCGGCCTCGTGTATCGCCACGCGATAAGGCAGATTTGCCCCGTCCGGGGCTGCCCCGCAGTCGTTGTGACACGCCTTCGAGCGGGACGAACGGTCTGCTCCTGCCCGAGATCTCTTACCGTTTCGCGCACCCATTTCTATTCGCCGTCTGCCTTCTTTCGATGCTCACCCGCACTCGGTCTAATTCCCTCGTGGTCAAAGCAGCGTTGACGCGAGCCGTCCAATTCGCCGGCCGTTCCGCCGGCCGAGACGATAACAACGTTTTGATCCGTAATACGAGAGGATACGAATGGGTTGCCGCAGGGGAGCCTCAACCATGACACGCTCGAACGCCTCAAAGTCGGACTCCTTGCAGAACATATGCATCCTGCCGACCGACCGGTTCAGGACGTGATAGACAAAGCCCCCAGGTGCCACTCTCGCTGTTCTTCGCATGCCAACACCTGCGAACAGAACTCAAGACTTCCGTCAATACGAATCGCGTCCGTGTTTCCATCGCTCGACCACCCACTTGACACGTATTACATTATCCCGTGTAATAGTTGTGGAGGTATTGCCGATGCGATGTAAGCCCGATAAGCCCGCGTTGCATGAGCGGCCTTCGCTAACCGCCGAACAAGCCACCCGGTTGATGGCCGTCTTCAAGGTACTCGCCAACGATACCCGGCTCCGACTCCTGCATGCTTTGGCCAAATCGGGCGAGCTGTGTGTCACCGATCTCGCCACCACCGTCGGCATGACGCCACAAGCCGTTTCTAACCAGCTTCAGAAGCTAGTGGACCGCAGCATCCTGGCGTGTCGACGGGACGGCCTCCGCATCCGCTACAGGATCGTCGATCAGTGCGTCACTGCTCTGCTCGACCAAGCCTTATGCCTCACCGAATGTGCCACTGAGCGGCAGAGTGTTCACGCAAGCGTATTAGCGTGATGACGGCTTCGGCCCGCCTTCGCCGGGGCGGTTAAAACATAAAGAAGGCATGGACTGTTAGTATGAGCCCCTTCATCCGTTTGTTGCTCGCCCTGACGGGGCGACCAACGGTCGCGGCATGCGACTGTTGTTCGGACGGCGAAAACTGTCCGGATTGCGCGTGAATCGTCACGATTGAATGGCTACCGCAGCCCATCTACAGATGGGCTGCGGTACGCCAGCCGGCCGAACGAGGGCCACGGCAGGGATTCGGGAGGGAAACACGCACGCGATTAATTTTTCTGAATCTGACCGCTGGGGAGGGACACAAGCGGGCCACTCGTGTAATGACGACGGCATGTCTGTACAAAAAGATCCAGCGCAACGCGGGAAACCCATAAGGGCTTGCCGATCCAGACCCCAGAGCAAATTAAGCTTCTTCCTTTTCTTGCCGCGGTCGCTGCCTGGCGGTGGACGAAAGGGATCTACCGGTTCGACCCTTCCACTTTCGATGCTCTCTGGAACACTCCCGTTACCGGTGACATCCCAATCGACGTTCTGTATTGCCTGCCCGAATGGTGCGTCTTCATCCCGACGCCCGGCAAGAGCTGGCACGGCGGTCGTCTCAACGGCTTCTTCGCACATCTCAACCAGAATCGGAAAACGCGGCAAACTGAGCTGCGCCTTGTGCTCGACCTCTCGCTCCCCGACGACACCACCTACCAGGCAGTCGCCATTCCGATCATTCTGGGCCGGGGTGGCGTTGCCGAAAGCTTGGCCTACACGTTTCGGAATACCGGGCATCCCGATCATCCCGTCGCGACGCAACTGACCGAGCAGGAACGGACGAGGGAGATGAAGGAAGTGCCGTCGCTTGTGTCGCTGGTGCTTTATCTGTGCTCAGAAAACGCAGAGATCCGACAAAGCGGCGGCGGCGATCGCCGTCCCGCCTACCCGCAACCCGAGAAAAAGAAAAAGGGACTGCGTCTGTATGCCGCGGATCGTCCGACTCATTGGGAGGTCGGATATCGCTTGGGCGCCGCCTTGAGGCGAGCTTCGACAGAGCGGGGCTCGGCGGATGACCCGACCGGAACCCACGCGCGCCCGCGGCCTCACATCCGCCGGGCCCACTGGCACTCGTATTGGGTTGGCAAATGGAATGATCCTGACGCTCGAACCGTGGTCTTGAAATGGCTGCCGCCGATTGCGGTCAACGTGCAAGACGTCGAAGATCTGACAACAACGGTGCGTGATGTGGGCCACGCATCCGTCACGCAAATGACGCACTGAATCCGCTTGACCGGGTGCTTCAGCCGCGAGCAAGCGAAAGCAACCCCGCAAACCGTTCCCCCCCTTGAAAAGGGGGGCCAGGGTGGGTGACGCGCAAGCGATGTCGCAGCCGACCCGCTGTTCCGATCGACCCGCTCTCCGCCTCGTCGACCAGTACAACCAACTCCAAGCCCGAATCGCGGCGCCTGTCTTTGCGATCCTGATCCTGATCAAAATTGACTGACCTCCGCTCATGATAATCGGACGAGTCCCGAGAATCGTCAAGTCCCTCAATCTCAGGGACCGATAAGAAAAGAGTCGCCGTTGACCATCCCAGATCGACTTTCCCCTTCGCCGGCCCCTCACGAGTCATGGCTCCTCAAGGAATGAGGTCCCGATGCAAAGGCACTGCCACGACGGCAGGAGCAAGAAGAGCGTTCGCCTGAGCCCGGCTGTCGAGCCACTCGAGTGCCGTGCTCTGCTGAGCGGGCCCGGACCAGGGACGCCGTCGGTATCTGACAATGGCATGGCGCTGTTGCCAAGGCCCTGGTCGGCCATTGAATTGATTGAGGCCCACAAGGCCGTGGCGTTCCAGTTCCGGTTCGCGGGGGAAGTGAGCATGCCCCCGACCGCCGACATCCAGCAATTTAGCCTGGAAACCGCCGCCGGATCCGAAAAACTGCACCGGAGCTCCTCCGCGCCGCGTGGTCTCCCTCTTGCCTCGGTCACGTATGACCAGGCGGACCAGACTCTGACGTTGACGCCCGCAGCACCGGCCCCTGTCCGAAAGTACTTTTTGATGATACAAGGCACCCTCTTCAGCTACGGCCTGCCAGGTCCCCAGCCCGACTGGCGCGCGACCGTCGCACCACCCGGCGGCCACCCAGGTCATGGATCCTCTTTCGAATGGTCCGACCTCGACCCGCTGACCTGGCCCGCGGCCCTCGTTATGCGATGACCGCCGCTGAAAAGGTGTCAGGAACCTTTCTTGGCTCCCGCCCGCGACTCGCGACGAAGCGCGGTATTGCAAACACGCTTGCGCTGTCGCGTGGGCTTGCACGAATCACGGTTTTCAATCGAGGCCTGTTGTCAAATCGACCAGGTCCTGCGGAATGATGTCGTGGCTGGAGAGAATCGCTCTTTGCTCTGCGTCCAGCACCGGTGCGATTCCGATATATTGGTGTTTCCACGTTTTATACTTCGGCGTCCTCTGTATAAAACGCCTGACGTGCCGCTTCAAATTCTCCATGTCGGACAGCAACTTCTTGGGAGAGCGCTTACACGATCCGAATCGGATGGATTGGTCCGTTTCGTTCACGGCCACCAGATCAATCTCGGTGTTGGACCGATCCCAGAATCCTTGAACTCGGTGAGTGATTGGAAAATCGCCGATCCCCTTCCGGCTTCGTTCCTCGTAGAGCTGGCCAGCGAGTTTCTCCAAGCGCCCCGCCCTCGACGTCAGCCAGGCGTTGATCGGCTTCTTCAATCAACGCGTCCAGCGGACGAAACGGGATCGCAGAAACCGGATTGGCCAGCGCCGCAAGCCATGAGCGAAGAAAATTATCCGTGATGTAGTAGCGGCTGCGCTTTGCTTCAGGCCTGGCGAAGACTGGTAGCTTTCGCTCGATCAACCCGAAACGCTCGATCAGTATCTTCAAGTAGCCGCCAATTTGGGTATCAGGGCTTCCACTCGCGTCTCGAATTGCCTGCACGAGTTCGTTGTGCATACGCCCTGGGTTACGAGCCACGTATTTCAGAATCACGTCATAACGGCCGCGCAACTCACGCAGGAACCAATTCTCCGCCTCCGACCGAAGTGGCGATGAACTTTCAAAAAAGATTCGGCGCACCAGAGTTTTACGCTCGGCGCCGAGCACTTGTTGCTCGTAGCAGTCGCGGTAGAACTTGGGCACTCCTTCAAAAAGGTTCCAGAGAAACAGCAAGCGCTCGGGGGTGGCTTCCGCATGATCTCGAAGGATGGAAAGAACCGAAGCGATGTCGAGATGCGTGAGGTCAATTGTGTCGGTGACCCGGTTGTAGAGCGGAGCGGTACGATCCTCGAGTAGGGCCATCATCTCGGTGTGGATCGAACCGAGGACGATCAACCCTCCTCGCACTTGACCGGCCTTCGCGGCCAGTCGATCTACCGCCGCTTGCAAGTACGAGCAGAGTTCTTCGTAACCCTTGCGATTGAGATATTGGAACTCGTCGAGGATGAGGATATAACCCCCTTCAACCATCGTCTCCAGTAATTTGGCGAGCTGAAGTAGGTTGTTGGGCGGAAGATATGTATCGATGGGCACCTGGAATGATTCGAGCGCGTCGCTCATCGCCGAAAGGACACCGGCTGGCTCGGAGTCCGGTATTTGTACGTAGAAGACCGGTTGCTCGCTGCCGATCTCCCGCATGGCCTCCAGAATCAACGCGGTCTTGCCAATTCGACGGCGGCCAGTGACTTTGGCGAAGAACCAGCGCTCGCGGTCGAGTATCCGTTCCAAATCGGCAAGCTTGGCCTTTCGACCATAAAACTTCCAATCAGCCATATCGAGTCCGTGAGATAAAGCCGCGTTACCAAACGAGACAAAGCCACTTTATCTTAACCGGATTAGCACTGCAAGTGGTTTTTCAATAAAGTGTTGTGACGATCCGCCTCGAAAAAGGTGTCAGGAACCTTTGTTGTCTCCCGCTCGCGACTCCCAGCCCACCGCCCCTCATGGACAAGCAAAATAAGGCAAACTTGCTGCTTTCAAATCCTCTCCCGCATTGCCGGCCGGACTGAGGGCCCGTTTACGCGCCGAGAGGCACCTTTCGCCCGGCCCGCCGCGAGCACGGCGAAGGCGCGCTTCCGCCTCGACCGACTTTCGCCAATCGCGGCGCAGAGCTGACTCCCCGCGCTTCAATCCATCCTGAACGCACGCCGGCCCCCCACCGAAACTTGCTCACCGGCCAGATCATCGATCAGAGCGGTCCCCCACTCATCCGCCGAAAGGGCACCAATCGCCGCGTCGACGGCCAAGCCATCGGCCGTCACCGAATTCCCGCCCACTCCATTCACCGTTTGGGTAAGCACCGCCGAAGTGCTCCCCAGGAAATTCGTATCACCGCCATACATCACCGTGATCGAATGCGAACCCACCGCCAGCGTCTTCGTGCTCAAGGTCGCCTTGCCGCCGCTCAGCGTGCCCGTTCCCAGCGGCGCCAGACCGTCATAAAACGTCACGGTCCCCGTCGGCGTCCCCGCGCCCGGCGCCGCCGCACTCACCACCACCGTGAAAGTCACCTTCTGCCCCGACGTCGACGGGTTGAGCGAAGACGTCACAACCGCCGTCGTTCCGTCCTGGTTCACCGTCTGGGTCAGGCTCGCGCCGCTGGTGCTGAAGTCGGTGTTGCCGTTATACGTCACGGTGATCGCGTCTGACCCCGTCGGAAGCTTCGCGGTCGTGTATGTCGCCGTCCCCCCAGAGAGAGCCACTGTCCCGAGCTTCGTCGTTCCGTCCACAAACGTCACCGATCCTGTCGGCGTGCCACTCCCGGGCGCATTCGCAGTCACCGTAGCGGTGAACGTCACCGACTGCCCGAAGACCGACGGATTCGCTGACGACTCAACCGCCGTCGTCGTGCTGTCCTGCCCAACCGTCTCGCTAACGGTACCGGTGCTCGTCTTGAAATTGGTGTCACCGCTGTAGGCAGCCTTGATCGTGTCCGTCCCGACCGGAATCGACACGCTTGACGTGATACTCACCGTCCCATTAGACAACGTCGCCGTCCCAAGCACGTTGGCCCCCTGTGTGAACGTGACCGTGCCCGTAGGCGTCCCGCTTCCCGGCGCGGTCGCGCTGACGGTAGCCGTCAGCGTGAGCGACTCACCATAAACCGAAGGATTCGGCGCGACCGTGACGACCGTGCTCGCCGCCGCTTGATTCACCGTTTCCGAAAGCGCCGTCGAGCTGCTCCCGGTGAAGTTCAAATCGCCACCGTAGCTGTCCGTGATCGAATGAGAGCCAACCACGACGAATGCCGTCGAAAACGTGGCAACTCCGCCACTCAGCGTGCCCGTGCCGATCGGCGTTCCACCGTCATCGAAGGTCACCGTCCCGGTCGGCGTTCCGCTTCCCGGCGAGACAGCCTTCACCGTGGCGGTGAAAGTCACCGTTTCGCCGTAGACAGCAGGGTTCGCGGACGGCGTCACCTTCGCCGTTGCGCTGTCTTGGCTCACCGTCTCAGCAAGCGCCGCCGAGCTGCTGGTCGCGAATGTCGTGTCGCCGCTGTAAACAGCATTGACGCTGCGCGAACCGACGGCGAGCGATGTCGTCTTGAACATCGCTTTCCCGCTGCTGAGCGTAACACTTCCCAGATTCATCGACCCGTCGAAAAACGTCACACTGCCCGTTGGCGTGCCTTTATTCGGTGGAGTGGGCTTTACCGTCGCGGTAAAAGTCACCGATTGACCATAAGTTGACGAGGTAACCGAGGAAGCGAGGGTCGTCGTACTCGAATCCTCCGCAACCAGCACCACGCCGGCGCCCGGGTAGGTCGGTTGAAACGCCAGAGGCCCCGTGACCTCCGTCTCGTTGACGGTGGCAAACTCGCCGCTGACGTCTGGCGCGCTCAGGATTGTGAACGTCTGCCCAAACGTCGCCGCAAATCCATTGCTTGAACTGACCACCAACACCCCGTCGATCGTCGCCGCACCGTTCACGACGAGCTGGCTGTACCCCGAGCCCGCGGTCGAGCCACCGACCGCAACGTCGAGTGCCCCAGCTCCGGCTTGTGTGTAGGACCCGTTTATTGTCAGAGCGCCGCCTCCACCGGGGAATACCTCGCTGGCATTGGTGACATTGGCGTTGATCGTGCCGGAGCCGCTCAGGGCACCCCCTTCGATGTTCAGATCACCACCCGAGAATGTGCCTCCGTCGAGCGTGGTCGAGCCGGCTGTCTGATCGTACTCGCTGAGAGTGCCAAGGGTCGTCCCCGACCCGATGGACACCGTACCGGAGTTCATGACCGGCTGGCCGCCGGGAAAGCTGCCGCCGAGCTGAAGGCTCCCTGACTGAACCACGACCGCACCGGCGTTGTTGAAGACCAGACTCATCTGGGTGCCGGACGGTCCCGATCCTCCCGACTTGACAAAGCTGGCCCCAGCGAGGTTGTTGAAGGTAGGCACGGCGCCAGAGCCATCCCAGCCAAAGGACGCATCGGACTGGGCGTCGAATGTCGCCCCGGACTCGTTGTTGAACACGGCCCCGTTATCGGCCGTGACGGTCCCTCCAGTCCAGGCCGCCGTGCCATAGTTGTTCAGCGTGCCGTACTCCAGGATGGCGCCAGTGATGGTTATCCCCCCCTCGGCGTCGGTAGTCCCACTGGTCTCCAAGATGCCGTTGACTAACGTCAGCATGCCGGTGACCACCAGGTTGTCGATGCCCACCAGATAGGCGTCATCGACCGTGCACTCGCTGGTGGTCAAGGTGGTGGGGACCGCCGGGATGAAGTTGGCCACGCCGAGGATGTCCAGTGAGTCTCCCACGCTGTTGACTGTCCCGGTGAAGTTGACCTGTGCACCACCTTCGATCAAAGTCGCAGTGGAAGCACTGTATGTACCGGCTTCGTTGGAGGTGTCGCCTCCGGAATAAAACTCCACCGTGTCAGCGTTGATGCTCGACGTCGCCGTGAAATCCTGGGACGTGAGAAACTCCAGCGTGGTCCCCGGCGCTCCTCGAACGACCCGCTGCTGATCGCAGTCGCGACGACGTCGCTGTCGCCCAGGGCCAGCGTGCCGGCGCTCACGTCGACCGCACCGGCGTTGTTGAAGACCAGACTCATCTGGGTGCCGGACGGTCCCGATCCTCCCGACTTGACAAAGCTGGCCCCAGCGAGGTTGTTGAAGGTAGGCACGGCGCCAGAGCCATCCCAGCCAAAGGACGCATCGGACTGGGCGTCGAATGTCGCCCCGGACTCGTTGTTGAACACGGCCCCGTTATCGGCCGTGATGGTCCCTCCAATCCAGGCGGCCGTGCCATAGTTGTTCAGCGTGCCGTACTCCAGGATGGCGCCAGTGATGGTTATCCCCCCCTCGGCGTCGGTAGTCCCACTGGTCTCCAAGATGCCGTTGACTAACGTCAGCATGCCGGTGACCACCAGGTTGTCGATGCCCACCAGATAGGCGTCATCGACCGTGCACTCGCTGGTGGTCAAGGTGGTGGGGACCGCCGGGATGAAGTTGGCCACGCCGAGGATGTCCAGTGAGTCTCCCACGCTGTTGACTGTCCCGGTGAAGTTGACCTGTGCACCACCTTCGATCAAAGTCGCAGTGGAAGCACTGTATGTACCGGCTTCGTTGGAGGTGTCGCCTCCGGAATAAAACTCCACCGTGTCAGCGTTGATGCTCGACGTCGCCGTGAAATCCTGGGACGTGAGAAACTCCAGCGTGGTCCCCGGCGCTCCCTCGAACGACCCGCTGCTGATCGCAGTCGCGACGACGTCGCTGTCGCCCAGGGCCAGCGTGCCGGCGCTCACGTCGACCGCACCGGCGTTGTTGAAGACCAGACTCATCTGGGTGCCGGACGGTCCCGATCCTCCCGACTTGACAAAGCTGGCCCCAGCGAGGTTGTTGAAGGTAGGCACGGCGCCAGAGCCATCCCAGCCAAAGGACGCATCGGACTGGGCGTCGAATGTCGCCCCGGACTCGTTGTTGAACACGGCCCCGTTATCGGCCGTGATGGTCCCTCCAATCCAGGCGGCCGTGCCATAGTTGTTCAGCGTGCCGTACTCCAGGATGGCGCCAGTGATGGTTATCCCCCCCTCGGCGTCGGTAGTCCCACTGGTCTCCAAGATGCCGTTGACTAACGTCAGCATGCCGGTGACCACCAGGTTGTCGATGCCCACCAGATAGGCGTCATCGACCGTGCACTCGCTGGTGGTCAAGGTGGTGGGGACCGCCGGGATGAAGTTGGCCACGCCGAGGATGTCCAGTGAGTCTCCCACGCTGTTGACTGTCCCGGTGAAGTTGACCTGTGCACCACCTTCGATCAAAGTCGCAGTGGAAGCACTGTATGTACCGGCTTCGTTGGAGGTGTCGCCTCCGGAATAAAACTCCACCGTGTCAGCGTTGATGCTCGACGTCGCCGTGAAATCCTGGGACGTGAGAAACTCCAGCGTGGTCCCCGGCGCTCCCTCGAACGACCCGCTGCTGATCGCAGTCGCGACGACGTCGCTGTCGCCCAGGGCCAGCGTGCCGGCGCTCACGTCGACCGCACCGGCGTTGTTGAAGACCAGACTCATCTGGGTGCCGGACGGTCCCGATCCTCCCGACTTGACAAAGCTGGCCCCAGCGAGGTTGTTGAAGGTAGGCACGGCGCCAGAGCCATCCCAGCCAAAGGACGCATCGGACTGGGCGTCGAATGTCGCCCCGGACTCGTTGTTGAACACGGCCCCGTTATCGGCCGTGATGGTCCCTCCAATCCAGGCGGCCGTGCCATAGTTGTTCAGCGTGCCGTACTCCAGGATGGCGCCAGTGATGGTTATCCCCCCCTCGGCGTCGGTAGTCCCACTGGTCTCCAAGATGCCGTTGACTAACGCCAGCATGCCGGTGACCACCAGGTTGTCGATGCCCACCAGATAGGCGTCATCGACCGTGCACTCGCTGGTGGTCAAGGTGGTGGGGACCGCCGGGATGAAGTTGGCCACGCCGAGGATGTCCAGTGAGTCTCCCACGCTGTTGACTGTCCCGGTGAAGTTGACCTGTGCACCACCTTCGATCAAAGTCGCAGTGGAAGCACTGTATGTACCGGCTTCGTTGGAGGTGTCGCCTCCGGAATAAAACTCCACCGTGTCAGCGTTGATGCTCGACGTCGCCGTGAAATCCTGGGACGTGAGAAACTCCAGCGTGGTCCCCGGCGCCTCCCTCGAACGACCCGCTGCTGATCGCAGTCGCGACGACGTCGCTGTCGCCCAGGGCCAGCGTGCCGGCGCTCACGTCGACCGCACCGGCGTTGTTGAAGACCAGACTCATCTGGGTGCCGGACGGTCCCGATCCTCCCGACTTGACAAAGCTGGCCCCAGCGAGGTTGTTGAAGGTAGGCACGGCGCCAGAGCCATCCCAGCCAAAGGACGCATCGGACTGGGCGTCGAATGTCGCCCCGGACTCGTTGTTGAACACGGCCCCGTTATCCGCGGTGATGGTTCCTCCAGTCCAGGTGGCCACGCCATAATTGTCCAGCGTGGAGGAATCGAGGGTCGCACCGTTGCCGCAGATCGCGATCCCGCCTTCGGCTGCGAGCGTGCCCCCGCCGGAAACTGTCCCGCCGGTCCAGGTCAAGGATCCACCCACCGTCAAATTGCCCGCTGTGCTCAAGCTTCCGCCGCTAATCGTCAAGCCGCCAGAGATCGACGACGTCGAGCTGATCGAGAGCGATCCCGCCGAGAAGCTGAGGGGTGCCTCGCTCGTGAGGCTGTTCACCGCATCGGACGTCGCCGAATCGTGCGTGACCGTGATGTCCGAGTAATCGATCGCCGCATCGTCGGCCGCCGTCGGCACGTGATTGTCCGTCGGGTCCGCCGCGTTCACCCAGTTCGAGGCCACGTCCCAGTCACCACTCGAGTCGCTGGCCCACAACATTGTCGCCAGTAGCGTTCGGCTTTCGAGCAATTCCAGCCGGAAGCGGCGCTGAGCTCGGCGGGATTTCTGACGGACGACGGGAGAGGTTCGCAACCGCATCGGTGAAGCTCCATCGGTTAGAAAAACGAAAAACAGCAATAGCAAAGCGTCATCGCGAAGGAATAGGCACCGACAGCGCGGCATCGCCGGTGCTGACACGGTGATCGGAATCGTGCGGTGCATCCCAGATCCGCACCGTGGCATCAACGCTCCCGGAGGCGAGCCTCTGGCCGTCGGACGAAAAAGCTACCGCCAGAACCGATGCGGTATGCCCACGAAGCACGAAGATGTTCTGGCCCGAGGTCGTGTCCCAAAGCTTCACGGTCTGATCTTCGCCGGCTGTGGCGACCCGCGTGCCGTCAGGCGAGAAGGTCACGCCGTTGATCTGGCTACCCAGATTTGGAAGCCACATGAGCTTTTCGCCCGTGGCGGCATCCCACAGTCGCACCCCGAACGGGCCGTGCGACTCGTAACCATCGCAAGTCGCCAGCAGTCGTCCGTCTTGGCTGAACGCCAGCATGTGCCGCTGAACCGTCGTCACGCCAGAAACGTTGACTCTCCCCGACCAGATATCGTGCGCCGACCGCGAATCCCAGACCCGCACCTTGCAGTCAGCGCCCAGCGACGCAATCGTCCGGCCGTCGGGCGAGAATGCCACGCTCCAGACGATGCGGCCATGTCCCGTGTAGCGCAGCAGCTCCGTCCCCGAGGGCACTTCCCAAACGTGCACGACTCCGTCCCACGAAGCCGTCGCGAGCCGCGTGCCGTCCGTGGAAAGAGATCCCTCGTTAATCGCACTGAGAGTTTTGGTATCGAGCGCGGCCGGCTCGTCTGAATTCCCGCGCCCGTACTTGGAGACGAGCGTCTTCAGCTCGCGCCTGCGCCTGAGATCCCAAATGCCCGCGGAGCCGTCCCACGATGTGCTGAGCACCCAGAAGCCATCAGACGTGAAGCACACCGATCGCACCGGCCGGGCATGGCCTTTTAATGTATGAAGGGCCTGTCCAGTTTCGACATTCCAGATATTCACGAGGCCCCGCGCGCCGCAGCCGCCACCGTCGCGCCATCAGGACTCAAGGCGACGTCGTTCACCCAATCGTTCGTCTGCAGACTTCGCGGCGCCGCTGCGGTTGTGTCCCAGACGCGAACCGTTCCATCCCCGGCGGTTGCGAGAAGAGACGCTCCGTCGTGGCTTATATCGAGACCGCCGCCGATCTGGTTCCGAACGTTCACCCTAAGCAGAGGCCGGCCACTCGAGGCGTTCCAGATCGCCACCGACGCGCCGCTCGAGGCGGCGATGCGGTCTCCGCCGGCCAGGAATTCCGTACGACTGATGAAACCCGACTGGCACGGGATCGCCAACGAGAGCGCACCGGTGCCCACATCCCAGATCCGCAGGATCTGGTCCCACCCGCCCGACGCTAGCCTCTGTCGATCCGAGCTGAACGAGAGGTCGAAAATCTCCCCGTCGTGTCGCCTTGATCGTCCGCACCGCCGCGCCAGATTCCGCGTCCCACACGCGGATGAGCCCATCAGTGCCGCCGGAAGCGACAAGTCGTCCGTCAGGATGAAACGCCACGGCCTTCACGTAGGGCGAATGAGTATCAATTGCCCGGAGGAGCTGAGCATTCACCAGATCCCATAGCACAACTTTGCCATTGGTCCGGCCATCAATCAGCCGGCGGCCGTCGGGGGAAATCGCCATGTCCCAGGTTTCGCCCCATGCACCCCCCGGAAACAACTTTTGCACCAGGCGACCACCCGGAATCTGCCGGACCTGAATCGGCACATTGTCCTCAAAACTGACCGCGACGAACCGGCCATCGGGGCTCGCCGCCAGCGATGCGATCCTCGGCAATGTGTCCGACGCGAGGTTCCCGAGACAACGACCCGACTCGGTGTCCCAGAGCTGTAGCACGCTCAATCGATTCACCGAATCCCCGACGGCCGCCCCAACCACCCAGCTTTTGCCATCCGGCATGAATACCGCCGGCAGCCGATTAACGCCGGCGCCCGCAGTGGTGGGTTTGACGGCATATCGCTCCAACCGACACAGCCGCTCCACGTATCGCCATTCCCAGTTGCGGCGAACCTCGGGGCAGGCTTCTAACGCCGCCAGCGCCCGCTCCACGTTCCCCGCTTCATAATCCCCCTGCGCCTGATTCACCCGGCTGACATAAAGCTCCCACTCGCGCGTCTCCGCCAGCCGCCTCACCTCGTTCGATTTCACCTCCAGCTCATGTGCTTTCCCCGCCGTCCGCAGCCGCTCCCGGTTCACCGCGTAAAGCGAAGCCGAAAGCCCGAACAGCGCCACGAACAGCACCGACACCGCCGAAACAACCACCGCCGGATGCCGCCGCGCCCACTTCGCCGTCCGCTCCACCGCACTCGGCCGCCGCGCCTTGATCGGCCGATGTTCCAGAAACCGCCGCAGGTCATCGGCCAGTTCACCCGCCGTGCCGTAACGAGCCGCCGGCTCCTTTGCCAGTGCTTTCAATACAATGGTCTCCAGATCCCGTGGCGCCCATCGGTCAATCCGCCGAAGCGCCACCGGCTCGTCCTGCGCAATCCGCCGCAGCACTTCCAGCCTGTCCCCCCCGGGTACCGCCGGCCTGAGCGTCAAGAGCTCATAGAGCGTCGCCCCCAGCGAGTAAATGTCGGTGCGCTCGTCCACGATCGCCCGCTTCGCCATCGCCTGCTCTGGGCTCATGTACCGCAGCGTGCCCAGGAGGTTGCCGGTCAGCGTCAATCCACTGTCATTCAGAAATCGAGCTAGCCCGAAGTCCGTGACCCAAAGGTTGTCGTGAGTGTCAACCAGCAAATTGGCCGGCTTGATGTCGCGGTGCACAATCCCCATCCGATGCGCGTGATCGAGCGCTTCCGCCGCCTGAATCCCCAGCCGGGCAACGCGCCGATAATCGTCTGGACGCGCGGCGCCCTGAATGCGATTCGGCGACCCCCGTAGGACAAGGCCCCTCGGGAGGGCGAGGCTCCCGCCGAGCCACGTGCGCGCCCGCCTCCCCGCCAGCGCCCTGATGGCCGTCCGCATTCCCGGCAGGGCGGGGCTCCCGCCGACCCACCCCAGCGTTCGATGCATCATCCTCATCCAGCCGCACCCCGGCTTCCTGCTCCCCGCGAATCAACTCCGCCAGCGTGCGCCCCTCGATATACTGCATCGCATAGTAAGTGCGCCCCCCGCTCGCAACCGACCCAGAAGACCGGCACGATGTTCGTATGGTGCAACTGCGCCGCCGCCTGAGCCTCGTTCTTGAATCTCTGGAGCTGCTGCGAATCCAGCGCCGACGCAAACGGCAGAACCTTGAGCGCCACCCGCCGCCCCAGCGAGATCTGCTCGGCCTCATACACCACCCCCATGCCACCCCGACCCACCTCCCGAATAATCCGGAAGTCACCAAGAATCCCCAGCCCCGCATCAAGCCCACCAATCGTGCTCGCTCCACCAACTCCCCGTTCACTTCCCCCCGACATCCCAAGCCGAGCCATCAATTCCATCGCCGGCAGCAATCGCCGCAGCGACTCCGCCTGCTCGGGATACCGCGCCAGAATCGCCTCGCGATCCACAGGCTCGCCCGCCTGAAGCCGGTTCGCCAGCTCCTCGATTACGCTGTCGAGGACCGCCTCGCCGCTCCCCGACGATGCCCCGCTCTCGAACGAAATCGTCACTCGATTTCCCCCCCGGCCTCCACATCGAGTTGCTTCCTCAAACGCTCAAGCGCCCGCCGGTGCCGCGTCTTCACCGCGGCTTCACCGATGCCCAGCACCGAGGCAATCTCGACGGTACTGAGCTGTTCCAGATAACGAAGCACCAGCACCTCCCGGTCCCGCGGCGGCAGCTCCTCGATCGCCGCCTGCACCCTCCCCCGCAGCTCGTCTTCCACAAGCCGTGCGCCCGCACTCTGCGCCGAAGACGCCAGTCGTTCCGTCAAGGCAGCCTCCGAATCGGCCGGAAGGTCGAAAATCCGTAGCTCCTCCCGATCCACGCTCCGGCGCTTCGCCCGCAAATGAAACCGATGAAGCTGAATCAACCGCTCCCACGCAAACTGCCGCAGCCAGGGATAAAACGGAATCGGACGAGTCGCAAGATAGTCATTCAGATTGCGCAGCGTCAGCCAGAGCATCTTGGACCACGTCCGACGGATCGACCCGCGCAGCCATCCGCCGGTCAATCCGCAGCGCGACCATCTGCCGAAGCCGCGCCCGATGCCGCGCCAGCAAATCCTGCCGCGCCGACTCTTCGCCCCTCCCGGCTCGGTTCAAAAGCTCCTCGGTGTCGGGCTCTCCACGACCGCCGGCCGTCATCATGCAGGCTCCCTATCCGTCCCTCTGCCAAACGAACGAATTGGGTGACACTTGTTGCCGAAAAACGACAAAACGGTGCATGTATACGATCCCGCACGATTCAAGAAATGGCATCGCGTGCGCCCTTTGATCATTCGACGGTAGCGTTGGGGGCGTCGCGTGCATACCATGAGCACAAGCCCGCCCGGGAATTCCCCCCGTCACGGCCGAAGCCGATCACAAGTGAGGCAACTCGATCCATCAATGGAATGGCTCTGGTTAGATTCGGATCGCGATGAGGAAACAAGCTGGTGGACCATCGATCCGCAGACGGGCCAACCCGATGACCAAACGGCCACCGATCCCGCCGGCCTCCACTGCCTCGGAGAGAGCGCACTCGACGATGTCAGCATGGTCGCCGATGCCATCGCAACGGAATTCGCCACGAACGGGTTCACAGATGAGCAGGTGGCGGCCCTCTTCTCGGAGCGCATCGTTCCGATTTCATTCCGAGGTCCTCCGGACGATGCCGCCAAACTCCTGGAGAGCATCGACGACCTCTGGGCCCTCGCTGAGAGCTGCTACCAGCGAGGCCTCGGTCGCCCACCCGATCGGATCGAACGGCAGTGGCTCCAGCAATTCGCGATCGCGGCACTACGCGCCAGAGAGTCTCGAAAACGATGATCCCATCAAACTCGAAGCCTGTAGACTCCGTTCGGGCCGACGACGCCTCGCCGTTGCCACTACCCGCCACGGAAGCTCCGACGATTGACTCCGACCCGGAGCAAGAACCGGCGAGCAGTGCGACCGGAGTGAATTCGCCCAAGCCCGATCTCGATCCACCTACCGACTGGATCACGGTCGATCATGACACCAGCTCCGCGCCGGACATGCTCATCGCCGGTCGTTATAAGCTACTGCAAAAAATCGGCGAAGGGGGCATGGGCGAGGTCTGGGTCGCGAAACAGTCCGAGCCGGTCAAGCGCACGGTCGCCCTCAAGCTGATCAAGCCCGGCATGGATTCGCGAGCGATGCTGCAACGTTTCGAGCAGGAACGCCAGGCCCTGGCGATGATGGACCACCCCAATATCGCCAAAGTCTTCGACGCCGGCCTCACGCCCACAGGGCAGCCGTTCTTCGTCATGGAGCTGGTGAACGGCCTGCCGCTCTGTAAATTCTGCGACGAGATGAAGCTCACCCCCAACGAACGCCTCGAGCTCTTCGTGCCCATCTGCCAGGCCGTGCAGCACGCCGCACCAGAAAGGCATCATTCACCGCGACCTGAAACCGGCCAACATTCTCGTCACGATGATCGATGCCAGGCCCGCCCCCAAGGTGATCGACTTCGGCGTCGCCAAGGCGACCGCGGGCAAGCTCATCAATGAGTCGATGTCGACCCAGTTCGGTTCGGTCATCGGCACGCTCGAATACATGGCGCCGGAGCAGACGGGCTTCTCGGGCGAGGACATCGACACCCGGGCCGACATCTATTCCCTCGGGGTGATCCTCTACGAGCTTCTGACCGGGCTGCGCCCGATCGACGCCCGGCGCCTGAAAAATGCGGCACTGACGGAGATGATACGACGCTTCAAACCGCGGCGAACCTGGGCGTGAACTACAAGGAAGCAGGCCGGCTCAAGGAAGCGATTCCGCTTCTCGAAGAAGCCCATCAGGCGACCAAGAAATTCCCGACGCTGAAATGGGTGAGAACGCATTTGCTCGACGCCTACTCGAAGACGGGCGAGAACGCCAAGCTCCCCAACTTGATTTCGGAAGTGTTGACCGACGCCCGAAACACCCTGCCCAACGACAGCCCGCAACTCGCCGCGCAGTTGGCTGCGGCCAGCCAGGCGCTACTTCAGTCCCAAGCCTTTGCCCAGGCCGAGCCGCTCCTCCGCGAGTGCCTGACCATCCGCGAGAAGACGCAGCCCGACGTCTGGGCGACGTTCAACACCCAATCGTCTCTCGGCGGGGCGCTCCTGGGCCAGAAGAACTTTGCCGGCGCCGAGCCGCTCTTGATCGCCGGTTACAACGGCATGAAGCAGCGCGAGAAGACGATCCCGGTCCCAGGGCAGGTCCGCCTGACCGAGGCCCTCGACCGCCTCGTAAAGCTCTACGAGGCCACCAACAAGCCCGACAAAGCCGCAACCTGGCGCAAGGAGCTCGAAGCGCGCAAGGCCGCCGAAAAGCAACCGGCGAAAAAGCCTTGATCAAAGAGTCGGCCTCGAACGCCTCCAAACGGTCCAGAAGATCCGAATGCTTGCCAATCAATCTCCCCGTTTGGTCACGTTGGGGATCTCGACCCCCAGCGCATTCGCCAGAGCGACCTGGTGATCCTGCTCCTGCACCAGTATGTCCCGGATGTGTTCGGCCAGGGCATATTCGCCGAGCGCCTCGCACTGACGTACACGCTGCCGATAGTGATGGATCGTTTCATTCTCGTTATCCAGGTCAAATCGCAGCATTTCTTCTGCTTTTGCCGAGGTCTTCACCGGCTTCGGCACGGCCAGCGGCATACCGCCCAGATAATCGATCTGGCCGGCGATGATCAAGGCATGCGCCAGCTCCTCCGCGGCATGCGTCTCCAACTCGCCAGCGATGTTCATGTACTCCGCGCCCTTGAGGGTCTGCGAATAGACCACATACGAGATGATAGCCTGGTATTCACGTGCGAGGTCTTCGTTGAGCAGGGCCACCAGGTCTTCGCGCGTGACGGCTGGTGCGTTGCCCGTATCCGATTCGTGCTTCGCCATGTCGATCTCCTGTCGTCCGGGGTGAAACGGATTTGATCTCCGAGCGACCGCCCTCACGGCTTGAGCGCCTTGTCGACGGCCCGCCCCGCTTTCTCCCCCGGGCCGGGAGGGTTCACTGCGTCTTTGACGTCCTGAACACCCTTGTCGATACTCTTCCCCGCCTGCTCGGCAGGCCCCTTGGACTCACATCCACCGACGGTCGCAAACACCACGCAGAGCACCGCGGCCAGGGCCGCGATCCGATAGTTCCGTTCCATCTTCATCCCAAAACCTCCTCGAGAATGCGGTGCAATACCGGATGGCCAAGTTGTTCAGCCACACCCGGCCATCGCTCCTGGTTCATGCGCATCAACGGGCCCATTCCAGCTCGCGGCGGGTATGCCAGGGGCGAGCAGGAACACCTGCACCATCGTGCCGGTCGTGAACACTTGCAAGGATCGTGCCGGACTTCGTTTCGATTTCCCCCCCCGCCGATTCCAGCCTCTGCTCACAGGGCCAACATCCTGCGGTCGCAGTTGCTTCCATCGGCTGCGTGGGTCCCTCGATACGCGACAGCGATCTCCCGGCGTCTTTGACCATACCTCGCCGCCGCCAAAAAAAAACGGCGCAGTGGATACCCCGAAGGCATCCGCCGCGCCGGCTTACTCGTCAACGAGCCCCCCGCCACCGGCGAGTTGCCCGTTATCTAGTCGCCCGACGATATCTTTTTGGTTACCTGAGCGTTTGCTTAGGTCCCAATGCGTCCCATTATGCCGCGCTCAGCACGAATAGCAACGGAAATCGCCTTATTCTCAGTGCCGGCATCAACAACCAGCGCGCAGAATCAAGCCTCCGTCCGGCCTTGCCTTCACCCTCAGCCGGAATCAGTCCCGCAATCGCCTCGCGCGCCGCCTCTTTCCGACGGCAGCCGGCACGCCCACCAGAACGCCTCCGATGAGGGCCAGTGTCATTGTGCCGGGTTCCGGCACGGACGCCGGCGCGATGCAATTCGTGATCGTATTGTCGTCGAGTGTCACCGCACCAGTGAGCGCCAGGGCGCTTCCGTCCAGGATTGTTGCGCCGGTGTTCATGGTGATGCTCACGTCCGCGAGAATGTGTCCTTCGAACGCAGTTCCCGTACCGAGCGTCGCGGAAGAACCAACCTGCCAGAACACGTTGCACCCCACCATCGGAGAAGCACCGCTGCCCACGTTCTCCGCCACGATGTTAGTCGCGGTTGTGAGCGTGCTCCCGATCTGGAACACGAACAGCGAATTCGGATTGCCCTCGTAGTTGAGAGTGAGCGTTCCGGAGGTCAGTAGTACCGCTGATGATGAAAAGGAATAGACGCCAGGCGTCAGCGTAAGTCCTCCAAGCTGCATGCCCAAGGCCGACTGCGTGGGCGCCAATCCCGCCGCTTGGTTGTACGCAGTGAGGGCATCAGCCTGTGCCTGAGCCGCGTCTGCGTTATCGATCACGTAAGGTGCGTTGATAACCCCAGGGGGGAACCCCGTGATCGAACTGGAAGCACCTGGGGAAACTCCTACGTTTCCTCCGTCGATCACGGACGAACCGGTATTGGTGACCGCCGAGGCACCCAGGACGGCATAGTCTCCCGCCGTACCCAGCGTAATACCGCCGCCGGCCATCGCCCGCGGTGAAAAACCGGCAAGTGCCGCAATCGCAATCAGAATCAGGATCTTACATCTCACTTCGGAGCTCCTTAGTCGCACGAACGTGTTTCGCCGCCTGTGCTAGAGGATGTACGCGAATCAAAATGATGGCATCGACCAGCAGGAACCCAACGGGCCCGTCAGATCGACGGGCATCCCTGCCCTCGAGTGCGTTCCGCGCGAGATCCTAGCTACCCGCGCAGCCGCGCAGCCGCGCTAACACATCCAGGCTATGACGCAGAGACGCCGGCGCTTAACCGGGAAAACCCCGGGATGCGCCGGAAAATGACCTGGGATCGAGTCTGGCAATGATCGCCACAGTGCAAGCGACGCGACCATCTGCGATTCGCCTTTTGGCCGCCCTGGCGCCAGCCGATTCCCCGTGCGGGCGGCTAGACGTCCGGTGTGATCACACCCATCCGGATCGCATAGCGCACCAGGCCCGCGATGTGGTGGATATCGAGCGCAGTCATCAATTGAGTCCGATGCGTCTCCACGCCCTTGACGCTCAGTCCCAGCTTGCGCGATCTCTTTGGTCGTGTCCCCTTCCGCGACTAACTGCAGCACCTCGCGCTGCCGCGGCGTGAGCCGATCGAACGGGCTGCTCATCTCGCTGCCCACGCGTTTGACGTAAGCCGCAATGACGTGCTTGGCGATCGCCGAGCAAAGGTATGTTTCGCCCCGGGCAACCGCCCGGATCGCACGCTCGAGTTCCTGGGGGTTGGTGTTCTTGAGCAGATAGCCCGCTGCGCCCAGGCGAAGCGCTTGCACCACGCACTCCTCGTTGCCGTTCATGGAGAGGATGATCGTACGCGTCTGCGGCGAAACCGCGGCCACTCGTGCTGTCGCGTCGAGGCCATTCATCTCCGGCATCATGATGTCCATCAGGACGACGTCGGGGTGATGCACCTTGCACAGTCGCAGCGACTCGCGGCCGTCCCCCGCCTCGGCGACGACCTCGACGCCGGCAATGCCTTGCACCAGGGCGCGGATCCCCGCACGGAAAAGCTCGTGGTCGTCAGCGAGCAGGACGCGGATCGGCGTGCTCACGGCTGGCCCTCCTCGTTCGACTCATCCGCCGCAGGTGTGGCTGTCAGGGGGAACCAGACGCGGACGCTGGCTCCGTGACCCGGTTGCGACTCGACCGTGGCACCGCCGCCCAGGAGCGCGACCCGTTCTTGAATCGCCAGCAGGCCGAAGGCCACACCCTCGCGGGCGCGAAGCCGCGCGCCCTCGAGATCAAAGCCGGCTCCATCGTCACGAACGAGCAGCCCAACCTGCTCCTCACCCTGCTCCAGCTCGACCCAGACGTTTCGCGCATGCGCGTGCCGCACGACGTTGGTAAGTGCCCCCTGCGCGACTCGGAATAAGGCGGTCGCCAGGCTCGGGGGCAGCGGCGCCGACGACGACGACTCGACGGCGAAGTGCGCGACCAGGCCCGGCTGCTGCGCCTGGCGATCCACCAGCCAGCGCAATGAGGCGGCCAGGCCAATCTCGTCGAGCATGTACGGCCGTAATTCGAGCGACAGGTTGCGCACTTGCTCAACGGCCTGGTCGACGATCTGGATGCTCTCCTCGATCCGGGCACTAGCGGCCGCGCTCGCCGTGACCTTGAGCCCTTGCAGATTGACGCCGACCGCGCTCAAGACCTGCCCGATTTCATCGTGCAGCTCGCGGGCAACGTGCCGCCGCTCTTGCTCCTGAACCTCGACAACGCGCCGGGAAAGGACCCGCAGTCGCTCGGCCGAGCTGCGCAGGGCCTCTTCGGCCTTCTTGTTCTCGGAGATGTCGCGAGAGATTCCCAGCACTCCGATCACTTCGCCGTTTGCATTCCGGTACGGCGCCTTGGTCGTGAGCAAGGTTCGAGTAACGCCCGCCGCCGTGACGAGCTCCTCGAGCGTCGTGCTCTCTTCGCTCTCCATCACCCGACGGTCGATCGCCCTGACACGCTCGGCTGTTTCAGGGGCGTACAACACGCCCGCGTCGCGGCCAATCACTTCCGCGACGGTCCTGCCCAGACCGCGCCCGCCATGGGAATTGATCATCAAGTTGCGGCCGTCCAGGTCCTTGACGTAGATCGCGTCCGTGATGCCTTCGATCACCGCGTGAAATAGGTCCTCGCGATCCTGTCGATCTCGTTCCACCTGCTTGCGCTTCGTGATATCCCGGTGGGCGCCCAGGTGCAGCCCGGGCAGAATGTTCGAGACGGACCGGTACTCGACCTCGCGCCATGACCCGTCCTTGCACAGAAACGTGTATTCATCACTAAGTGCCCCCGTGAAGAGAAATCCGCCCATCAGCTCGGGAATTCGCTCTCGGTCCAGGCCCGGAGTGACGTCGCTGATCGTCAACTGCAAGAGCTCCTCGCGGCTGTAGCCGACGAGCTCGCAGCTCGCCGGATTGGCGTCCACGAACCGTCCAGCGTCATCGATGAGCAACATCCCGTCCGGGCAGTTCTCGAAGATCGCCTGGAACCGGCGCCAGCTTTGCTCGAGCGCCGCATCGGCCTGTCTTTGCTCGGTGATATCGCGCGAAATGCCGAGCACGCCCACGATGCGGCCTCGATCGTCTCGGAACGGTCCCTTGGTGCTTACAATCGTCCTCATCGGTTTTGCGGACGATACAGTCTGCTCCAGGGTTATCGTTGCCCCGTCCGCCACGATTTGCCGGTCGATTTGCATCATCTCCCAGGCGTCGTCGGCCGCGAACAGTTCTGTATCATCCTTGCCAATGGCCTCTTCCACCGGCATTCCCAGCACGCGTGCGCACGCCGTGTTGACCAGCGTGTAGCGGCCCAGCGCGTCTTTGGCATAGACCGCGTCGGGAATCACTTCGGTGGCGGCTAGCAACAGGGCGCATCGAGCGCGCACAAGGCCGGCAGAAGCGCGCAGCTCGCACAAATCTTCAAGCAGTTGCTCTCGTGTCTTACCCGAGTCTTCTGCGTCCATCTCGCGTGGCCTTTTTAAAGCCCGGCACGCTACCGAGCGTCACGTTCTCAACGGGCAATTGTCACGACCCGATCGATTACAACTGGCTGCACTCTGGACTCTCCAGCACATCCCGCGCATTCTGAATTGCCATTCACGATCGTCTGCCCGCTCAAGTTAGCGGCGCACCAGACTCGCGCGGCGGAGGTGCAGTACCGCACGAGCCCTATCGGAAGACACTATGGCCGAAAGGCAGCGAATCGAGCAGCGGCGTCAGACGTTGAGTCCCTCTCCAGTCGGCGAGGGGGCGATGCGTCATGCAATTCGCCATCGTGTGCACGAACACACGACGAGATGCAGATCCAGTGGTCTATTATGCCGCTATGTCAACCCTGTTGGACCTAAATGCTAGTCCGCCTTTGTTGGCGAGTCAAGAATCCGCTTTCAAGAACGGCTCACTGAATACGAGCTTGAACATGCAGGCATAGTTGTAACAATTGAGCCAGCAAGAACTTCGCGAATCCCCACGCCCACCCGGAATAAGGCTATTCTCGTTTTTTGTTCATCCCAATGTTTATTTTTTTCAACAACACCCGATTCATTGGAGATTGATCAATTGCATACGCGCCAGCGGCGCCCATCATCCTGCGCTCAACAAGACGAGCCGGCGAAATGGTTTCATTCTTTGCACCAGGATGATCAACTAGCCGGATAGAATCGTTCAAATGAACGAGACGACAACCATTTCCGAAGGCCCGACCTTCCGCCCCGCCAGGCCCGTGTCCTGGGTGTTGGCCGGTGCCCAGATCCTCAACCGTCTCGACCTGGCCTGGCGCAACCGGCTGCGCATCGAGCAGCGCGATCTCGAATTGCTGCGCTCGCTTCCTCGCACAGCGGGGATCATCCTCGCCTCCAATCACGCCGATGAAACCGATATGAAGGCATGCCTCGAATTATCGCGGCGCTGTCGCCGCCGATTTCTTTTTATGATGAATCGAGAGGCTTTTGATGAGGCCTCCGGTCTTGCCGGCTGGTGGCTCCAGCGCCTCGGCTCTTTCTCCGTTGAACGAGGCGGCCACAACGAGGTCGCCAAACGCTACGCGATCGACGTGGTGAAACGGGCTCAAGAGGTGCTCGTCATTTTTCCGGAAGGCGAGATCCACTACCTGAACGATCTGGTGCAACCGTTCAAAACCGGCGCTGTTGAGATTGGAATGCAAGCCGTGATCTGCCGCCGGCAAACCCAGCCCGATTGGACCGCCTACTTGGTCCCGCTGGCCATCAAGTATCGTTACCGCCAGGCCATTCAACCAATCCTTGACGAGAAGACGCGCATGATGGAGCAGCGTCTCTTCCGCCAGACCCCCTCCGACTCGCTTCCGCTCCGCCTGGCACGGATCGTCGCCGAGCTCCTGCACCGCCAGGAGATGATCCATGACCTGGTTCCCGACCCGGACCGACGCGCCGCCCTGACCGATCGCGTGCAAGCCGCGCGGCGGGCGGTGCTGTCGCAGATGGAACAGGCCCACACTGGTGCAAAGGCCGATTCAAGGGCCCAGACGATCGATCGCACCTGGCGATTGAGCTCCTACTTGCGGAGCTTGTTGAGAAAAGGCGGCGAGTTTAGCGACACGCGCCGCGAAGGCTTCCGCCTCGACCTCGCGGTACTGAAGCGCGTGGCGCAGATGGGAAGCTGGCAGCCAAGCTACGTGGATCTCGACCCGTCGCAGGAACGGCTCGCAGAAATGGTCCTCAAGCTCGAGCGGGAGGTCTTCAACATCAAACGCCCCCGCCAGCTCGCCAGTCGCGACGTCTTCCTCCGCATCGGCAATCCGATCGACCTCGGCCAGTTCGTCCCGTCTTATCTCGAGAACCCACACGCGACCTGCCATGCGGTCGCCGAACAGCTCCGCACGGTGATCCAGGCCCTGATCGACGACATAGTGACCCCACCGGCAACCAAACGCCAGTGATCCGATCGACCCGCCGCGCACAAGCGGAAGCCACCCGCCCACCTTCCCCCCCTTTGCAACGCGGGGTGGCGACGGCATAACCAAACGCAGTATGAACTCCTTACCGTTTCCCTAGAAATCGAACATCTATTTCATAAATTCACTTGCATTTCCACATGCATTTTAGGATCATTGACGAGAGAAGACCCGCACGGATCGCAGCCCAACCCGTCGGCCGTAATTCAAGGGGCTGAGCTGACGCAGAACATCGCGACGGCAAAAGGGAGCCCAGCATGGAACGCCTTCACACCTCATTGCCCAGAGTCGAGCATATCCCGTTCCGCGGTATCGGATCGGCGAGGACCTTCGAGCAGGACACCGGCCCGAACGGGTGGTCCGGCCGGTTCTGGCTCCCCGCCGGTGACTCGGTAGAGCCCGCTCACATGTACTGCCTGATCCGCGCCGACGGCCAGCTCGGAGAAATGACGGTGGATCGCTTCTCGCCGGCCGGCGTGTGACCCGCTGCCGCTCTGGCGGCCGTTTCAAGCCGCCGGCGCAAACGGCCCCACGATCTTGAAAATAAACCGGTAGTGCGCCAGGCTCCCCGCCAGAACGAAGAAATGAAAAATCTCGTGAGCGCCCACGATCCCCGGTAAGATGACCGGCCAGTGCAGCAAGTTGAGCACCGCCCCGACGCTGTAAGACACGCCGCCCACGACGATCGGCAGCAACGCCCGATGCGACACGGCCTGCGCGATCTCGAAATAACACGCAACTGCCCCCCACCCCATTCCCAGGTAAAGGCACGTCGCCAGTCCCGGCGAGAAGTGGTGGCCGGCCGCGATCACAATCGTCGCCGCCGCCGCCACGCTCCACACCGCCCCCAGCGTCCACCACCGCCAGCGGCCCCGCAGCAGACAAAATGCCATGGGCGTATAACTGCCCGCGATCAGGGCAAATATACCGACGCCGTCCAGGCGGGCAAACGCCGCGATCCCTGCCGCTGGCAGCCGCACGCCGTGGTAAAGCGTGCTCGCCAGATAACAGAAGGCCAAGGTCAACCCGTAGACCACGACGGTCAACCGCTTGGTCGGCTCCCCCGCACTCCGCCGCCAGAGCAGATATGTTCCCGGCACGGCCAGCAAGAGCCCGGCGCAGTGACTCCACGCGCTGACAGGCTCACGAAAGTCAAGAAAACCCATAGCTAAGTTTTATTGTTATGTGAGAACTCAGCAATTTCACTTTCCGCCTGTTCTCTCCCGTAGCCGTATTTCTTCTGGAGCAGTACGGCGAGCTGGTCGCTCCCTCCGCCGAAGGTCGTCAGGTCGGCGTCCGTCAGCTTGTCCCAGTTCTTCTTGACCATCGCCGTGAATTGTTGCCAGTCGCCGGCGAGCTGATACCACGTCATGAGCCAGCCTCCCAGAAGAGTATTCTCCCTGACCCGATCGATCGCCCCACCAAGCCAGTGGAACGCACCACGGCCAGCAGGCCCAATGGCTCTCTTCGAGCATGAACGCACGCTAGATGGTACCACGCTCACGAATGATCAACAGGCCCATTCCAGGTTTCTGCTGGTATGCCAGTGGCGAGTAGGAACACCTGCACCATCGTCCCGGTCGTGAATACCTGCACGACCGTGCCGGTCTTCGTCTCGATTTCCGCCTTGGCTTCTCGTACCTCGACGCCGGTGATGCGCTTGATTTCATTCCGCAGCCAATCGGCCGAGTCGTCGAACAACTGCCGGTGAAACTCCTGCACCTGGGACGCCCCTTCCAGCGTCTGGGCCAATGCCCTCTCGGCCGGCGACAAGGCGCCATGCACCGTGATGACCAGCGTCCCTTCGCCCAGGACCACCGTGACGGATTTCGGCACGTGGCCCGTTCGCCGTTCCTCGAAAGCCGCCGCTGCTAGGGCGACCTCTTGCCCCATGGTCTGATCGGGCTTCTCCACTGGCTGCCTCCCCGCACACGCGTCCGCTCGTGTCGCCGCATTCCAAAAAAAACCGGCGTGGTGGAACACCCCGAGGGTATTCGACCACGCCGGCTTACTCGTCAACGGGCCCCCCGACACAGCCGGGTTGCCCTTAATCTAGTCGTCCGACGACACCCGCTCAGATTATTTCGGAGCCGAGGCCCAGTTCACACGAGTCCAAGCTCACTCTATCATTGTGTCGAGCACAAAGGAAATAGCAAGAGAATTGTCATTCTTTTCGGTATGATAATTTCTCAAGTGCTTGAAGGACGGACGATCCGGAGTCGGTCGTCTTCGGGCACACCTAGCGCGTGTGGCTGCCGGTTCGAGCGCGGGCCCCCTCGAGGTCAACATGAAATCTCAGGGCGAGATCGAAGCCGCCATCTGCGAAGGGATCACGCGCTTCGAGCAGGAATACATGGGCCGCGGGCCCAAAGATATTCGCGCCCATTTGATCGATGATCTCGTCCTGGTCCGCCTCGAGGGCGTCCTGACCGCGGCCGAACAGCATCTGGTCAAATCCCTGCCGGCCGAAAAGGGCAGAGACCTGCTCAAGCAAGTCCGCACCCATCTGCACGAGACAGCCCGGCCGCTCCTCGAGGCAATGATCAACGATGTCACCCGCGTGCCGATAGTGAGTCTGCACCACGACATCAGCACGATAACCGGTGAAGAAGTCTTGATCTTCACTCTCGCCAAGCCGCCCCCGGTTCGTGAAACCAGGAAAAAGCCGAGCTCTTGAGTCACGGTCGCCCGGAATTCACCTGGGAATTCTTTCGCCAAACGAAAATGCCCGCGCGGTGGATCCGCAACACCTCGATGTACAGATCGGGAGCCCACTTCATGTAGTACGCCGGCGTGTGGCACGAGTCGGCTTCGGGCGTCATCCACCAGAGCATATGGGCCCAGGCAAACCCCCGGTTCGGGCTGTGTACGTCATGGTCGCCGTCTGAGTGGGCATGGTGATTCCGGTGATCGGCCATCCAGCCGATCGCACCACCCTCGGACGCACAACAGCCGATCATGGTCAAAACGTACTCGAGCCACCGAGGCCGCACCGCGAAGCTGCGGTGAGTCAGCAGACGGTGGTAAGTCAAACAGATACCGACGCCGCCGGTCAGCCAGTGCAGCACCACGCAGACGCCAAGCGCGGTCCATGAGAAGTACCCAGGCACAAACGCCAGCAGAGCCCCGAGATGCAGCCCCCCGATCCAGATCAAGAAGGGCCAGGCGATCGCTGAGGCCAAACGCCTGCTTTTCGTCGCTGTCATGAGAAGTATCCTCCTCTGAGCTCGGCAATATGCGGCCGGCTCTCTTCATCAAGTCGATATTTCGTGCAGGCAACCATTCGATGGCACCACAAGAAAACAAAAAAAGCCGCCGCGGCAGAACACCCTCGGGTATTCGACCACGCCGGCTTACTCGTCAACGGGCGCCCCGAAAGCTCCGGGTTGCCCTTCGTCTAGTCGTCCGACGACTTTTGTTATCTAGTTTTGCTTTGATTCAGAAGTAAGAAAAACTGCACCTCTGTATGCAAGATTCATCATACCTCGCAGGGGCCGAGTTAGCAAGTGAATTGTTTGCGCTCTCGTATGATTTTCCGCGGATGGCAAGCTGCCTGAAGCTGCTCGCTCCGCCGCACTTGCACAAAACTTTTCCAAATTACTGGCATCGTATTTGCGACGACATGCTCGGTCGTCAAACCGAATTGGAGTACCTATGTCGTCCCGCACTCACTGTCAACAATGCGGTAGAAGGTTGCGGGATGCCATCTTTTGCCCGCGGTGTGGGCAATTCCTGTGTTCCGGGCCCTGCCTGGACGAACACGTGGAAAAACACCTGTGCATCACCGCGACGGCGCAGCATCCGGTTGAGACGATCGCTCTTGATGCGCCTCTCCAGATCCTGCATGGAATTACGTTTGGAACACGTTCGGTGGCCGGGCGAATAGGTCCGAGCACCTCAAGTTGACCTGGAGGCCAGGGAAGTCGCGCGACCCAAGAGCGCCTGCAAGGCCTCCAGGTCCATCGGCTTGACCATGTGGGCGTTGAAGCCCGCCTCCTCCGAGCGCACTTTGTCGTCTTGCCGGCCATATCCCGTCGTGGCCACCAGCAATGCGTCGCCCAGCCCGAGATCCTCACGCAGGCGACGGGCCACTTCCAGACCGCTCATGCCCGGCATGCTCACGTCGCACAAAACCACGTCGGGTGGTTGCAGCCGGGCCAACTCCAGAGCAGTTGACCCATCGTAGGCTGTCCGGACCTCATGGCCGGTTATTCTGAGCAGCGTCGCCATGATGTCGGCCGAATCTTTGTTATCGTCGATGATCAGGATGCGTCGCGCGGGACCCGCAGGCGTAACCACGCGCACGTTCCCCGCGCCCGGTGGCGGAGGCGCCCTCAATAACAGCGGCAAGCGTACGACGAACTCGCTCCCGTGGCCAAGCCCCGCGCTCGTGGCTTGTACGCGTCCGCCGTGCAGATCGATCAGGTGCCGCACCAGGCTCAGGCCGATTCCCAGGCCACCCTCCGAGCGGTTCTCACAGCCCGGCACCTGGGTATACAGCTCGAAGACCAGGGGCAGCATGGCCGGCGCAATGCCGGCCCCCGTGTCGCGCACCCGCAGGATCGCTTCGTCGCCGTGGGCCTCCACGGCCAGCTCGATCCGCCCGCCCGCCTCCGTGTACTTGGCGCTGTTCGCCAGCAAGTTCGACACGACCTGGGACAACCGGCTCAGGTCTCCTTCCACAAGGACCGACTGCTCGGGGAACGAGACATTCAGGTCGTGTTTCTTCGAGTCGATGAGAAAACGGCTGGTCTCGAGGGCTCTTTCCACCACGTCTTTGAGGTCCACTCGCTCACTCTGGAGCTGGATCTTGCCGTGCTTGACGCGGGCAACGTCGAGCAAGTCGTCCACCAGCCGTGTCATGTTCACGACCTGACGCTCGATGACGCTTGTGGCCGCACGATGCTCGGGATCGCCCGGGCCCGTGAGGCAGGCAATCTGCACCGCATCGTGGATCGCGGCGAGCGGACCCCGCAGCTCGTGGCCCACCACGGCGAGGAATTCATCCGTGCGCTGCTCGGTCTCCCGGAGCTGCCGGCAGAGACCGTCGATCTCGAGCTGCCGCCGCTCGTTCATCTCCAGCCCCGAGTGATCGGGCAACCGGGTCAGTGCGCCCACGCCGTCTTCGCGCGATGGCTCCGCAAACAAATGGACGGCTTGGAGAGCCGTCGAAGGTTCGATACCGGACGGCGCCGGCACGGGCTCGACACGCGTTGGAGTCGGGCTCGGTCGCGGACCGAGTTGTTCACCCGGGGCCACAGCTCCCTCCGTTCCTCTCTGAGAAAACCAACACGCTCGTCGCCGCCAACAAAAAAACCGACGTGGCGGAACACCCGTGAGTATTCCTCCACGTCGGCTTACTCTTCAACGAGCCCCCCGGACCAGGCCGGGTTGCCCTTTATCTAGTCGTCCGACGACGTCCATTCACGTTTTACTGGGACTCGCCCGCTCGCTCACGCAGGCCATCCACTGAATTTCCATTATCCCGATCGCAACGTAAATAGCAAGGGCATTTTCGTTATTTCTCACATGAAAATATGTAGTTTTATCAGCCTCGTGCGGAACCCTCTCGGTCCGCTTGCGGTCAGTGACGTCTTCCACTGCAAGAAGAATCGACTCACATCGGCCATCGGGCGAATAGCAGCGGGCGTTGAGCAGCATCGTCTTGGGGCCGATGTGGCTGAATGTGAAAGGCTCAAGATCCCGGTCTCACGGTCTTGCGCACGGTGCGCCGGCGGAGACACCGTCGAAACGGACGGCTTGGTCTCACTCCGGCCTGAGGACCGGTGCGCTGAGGCTGGTCGACCATTCTCGGGTGCTTTTTCACACAGCCCTTCGACCTTCTGGCACGCGGCCGCAGTGCCGTCGATCAAGCCTTGGGCCGCGGCGTTGTTCGCGGGGACGGAACGAGCCAGCAAAACCGTGGGAAAGACCACCCCGTACGCGGTCGCGTAGCAGGTGGTGTAAACCAATCGGCTGACGAAGCGCCCGGTCGCCGGCCATTTCCGGGCCGCCGCCGCGCGCGCGTCCGCTGCCCCACGCCGGGCGGCTTGCATGGCGAGTTTCACAGTTCTGGTCGTCGCGTCGATCGGGTCGTGGTTCGAGATCGCTTGGGATTGGGACATGGCTGTTGGCCTCGTTGAAACAATGTCAAACGCGTGCGCTGGCGGCTACATGCCGAGCGAGATCGTTGAAAAAAAAGCCGGCGTGGTCGAAAACCCTCAGGTCTGCGACCACGCCGGCTTACCCGTCGACAGGCTACCCGAAATATCCGGGCCGCCCTTCGTCTAGTCTTCCGACAAATCAAATCAGTTCCGGGAGCCGACAAACGGTTATCTTATGTCGATGTCGACTCCTGTCAAACATCCGCCATGATATGCGCAGCGGCGAGAGAAAAGCAAGTCTATTCGCTCTGCACCAAGACAGCGCGTCCCTGAGCTCTTGGGCAAGGACAGCCCGGCTCGACAGGAAGAAATGCCTGTGCACTGAGGGCTCGAGGGCCCGTCGGCAGGCTCCTGGCGTCAGCCGAGCAAGCGGTCCAGCTCGTTTGCGACCATTCCGTAGCATTCGCATGAAGCGGCTTCCATCCCCTTTCGGTCCAGGACGGTCACGCTGCCCCGGTGGTACCTGATTAGCCCGGCCGCCTGGAGGCTGCCCGCCGCCGCGGTTACGGTGGGGCGGCGCACGCCGAGCATCTGGGCCAGGAACTCATGCGTGAGCGGGAACTCGTCGATCCCCACCCGGTCGTGGCTCATCAGCAGCCAGCGGCACAGGCGTTTCTTGACGGAGTGCCGGTGGTTGCAGACGGTGGACTGCGAAATCTGGTTGATCATCGCCTGGGTGCTCCGCTGGACCAAGCTGTACAACGCCGCCGCGCCGCAGCATCTCCTCCTGAAAGACTTTGGTTTCCATCCGGAGCGCATCGCCTGCAACCTGCGAAATCGCTCTGGTCATGCTGCTCTGGCACCCGAGGAAGACAGGGGTGCCGACCATGCCCTCGTTGCCGATGATGCCCACTTCGAGCGAGAAGCCGCTGTCCATGATGATCACCAGGGAAACCACCGCGCCGAGCGGGAAATAGACGTGCGGAATCGGGCCGTTCGGTTCGTAGAGAATCTCCCTCAAGGGTAAGGACACCTTCTCCAAATGGGGATGCAGGCGGTCGTATTCCTTCCTCGGCAAAGCAGCCAACAGCCGGTTCTCGCCGAGAACGTGGACTCTCCGAAACTTAGCCATTCTGCGCCTCCCCGCTGCGGTCGGGGCCGAGGGGTTCGCTGCACCCGGACTCGGCCCTTTCGCTTCTCGCTCCATTATCGCAAGAAAAATTCTTGCCGTCTTGTCGGAAACCGTACAGACGATGAGTGTCTGCCAGCAGACAAAAGGATAGGATGGTCTGCTGGCAGACAGACCAGGAAGGTCGATCTGTGCCGCCGCTATACGCCTTGCCTTCGTCCTACGGACGCTGGCGGGGGAGCAGGGAGGGTGGGGAGCCATGTCCGAGACCAAACCGCTCGCTGTGCCGCCGGGCAACCGGCTCCTGAGCCGGTTGCCCGCGGACGACTACCACGCGCCTTCTCCCCCGCCTACAACTCGTCCCGCTGGCGTTGAAGCACGTCCTCTACGAAGCCCGATCGTCCATCGACTACGCCTACTTCCCGAACCGTGGTGTCGTCTCTGCTCTGACCGTGATGGAGGACGGCAGGGCCATCGAGGTAGCGACGATCGGGGACGATGGCATGGTCGGCCTCCCACTCCTCGTCGGGGCCAAGATAACGGCCAATCGGGTGATCGTGCAGGTTCCAGGCGACGCCCTGCGGATGCCGGAAGCAGCGCTGCGGGAAGAGGTGAGCCGGGAAAGCGCCTTGCGCCGGTTGCTGATCCTCTACCACACCGCCTTTCTTGCCGAGGTTTCGCAGGCCGTGGCTTGCAATGGCCTGCACTCGGTTCACCAGCGCTGTTGCCGATGGCTGTTGATGACCCAGGACCGGGCGCACTCGGATGTCTTCCCGATGACGCACGAGTTCCTGGCCGAGATGCTCGGCGTGCGGCGTTCTACTGTCTCCGAGGTTCTCGAACCCTTCCAGCAGAAAGGATTGATCCGTTACAGCCGGGGCAAACTCACTGTCCTCGATCGGGATGGCTTGATGGCCGGCTCTTGCGAGTGCTACCGGAGCATCACCGATGAATTCGCACGATTGTTCGGTTGAACACGAAAGGAAGGCTCACGACGGACGAAGCAAAAAGCCAGCCCTGTCTGTCGGAGAGCGTACGGACGACTTTGAAAACAGGTCGTAAAAAGACATAACACGATAAGCTGGTGGACCGAACGAGGATTTGGCGTTCCTATGAAAACTCGGGGCGAGATCGAAGCCGCCGTTTGCGAACTGATGAGACGCTTCCAACTGGAGTACATGGGCCGTGGACCCAGGGACATTCACGCCCACCTGATCGGTGATTTCCTTGTGGTCCGCCTCCAGGGCGTGTTGACCGCGGCTGAACAGCAGCTCGTCAAGTCGATCCCGTCCGCGAACGGGAGGAACCTGCTCAAACAAGTACGGACCCATCTGATCGAAACCGCTCGGCCGGTCATGGAAGCAATGATCCAAGAGGTCACAGGCGTCAAGGTGTTGAGCCTGCACCACGACATCAGCACGGTGACCGGAGAAGAGGTCGTGCTCTTCACTCTGGCCAAGTTGCCTGATTACAGGCAACCGAACAAATGACTGCGCTATGAATCGGGGTGGGAAAACGTGGAAGCGAACGATGACAACCGCGCACATCAACTGGAGCTCGCCCTTGCCTACGCAGAGAATATCGTTGCGACCTTGCGAGAGCCATTTGTGGTTCTCGATAACAGCCTGCGGGTTCGCTCGGCCAACGCGGCCTTCTACCGGAACTTTCATGCCTCGAAACCAGAGACGGAGGGCCGCTTCGTCTACGACTTGGGCAACGGTCAGTGGAACATCCCCCAACTGCGTACGCTACTCACCCAGGTCCTGAGCAACAGCCATCCCGTCGAAGATTTCGAGGTTGAACACGACTTCCCCGCTCTCGGGCGAAGGAACATGCTGCTCAACGCCCGCAGATTCCCTCCAGAGAGCAACGACCCGCATTTGGTCCTTCTTGCCATCGAGGACATTACCGACCGTAGGCGGGCCGCAGCCGCCATGGAGCACTCCGAAGTCCGGTACCGGCGGTTGTTCCAGATGGCCAAGGACGGCATTTTGATCCTGGACGCCGGCACGGGAAAGGTGATCGACTCGAACCCCTTCATGACGGCCTTGCTGGGCTACTCGCACGACGAGTTCTTGGGCAAGGAACTGTGGGAGATCGGCCTGTTCCGAGACATCAATGAGAGCCGGGCCGTTTACCGGGAACTGCAAGACAAGGGCTACGTCCGCTACGAGAATCTGCCCCTGGAAAGCACAACGGGTCACAAGGTCGAAGTCGAGTTCGTCAGCAATGTCTATGGAGAGAACAACCACCAGGTCGTTCAATGCAACATCCGTGACATCACCGAACGCAGCCGCCTCAAGCGACTGACGCAAGAGCAAGCGGAGGCACTCGCCGATTTGGACCGTCGCAAGGATGAGTTCCTGGCGATGCTCGGCCATGAACTTCGAAACCCGCTTGCCCCCATCCTCAATGCCGCGCTTCTCTTGCGCCTGCACAGCACCCGGAATCGTCTACAGGGCATCGAGAACCCGATACTTCAGCAATCCGCCAGCATCATTGAGCGGCAAGTGGGGCAACTGACACGGATCGTTGATGACTTGCTCGAAGTCTCTCGCATCACCACGGGCAGGATTCAGCTTCGCCAGGAATCGATTGCCGTGGGCGTCGTGGCGGAAAATGCGGTGGCGACGGTCCGCTCGCTGATCGACCAACGTAAGCATGAACTGACGGTGTCGCTGCCGACGCAAGCGATCTGGGTGCACGCGGACGCGGCCCGGTTGGAACAGGTCGTGGTGAACCTCCTCACCAATGCCGCGAAGTACACCGATCAAGGTGGTCACGTCTGGCTGACTGTCCAACAAGAGCGGCGAGGAGGCGGTGCTGCGCGTGCGGGATACGGGCGTCGGCATCGCCCCCGAAATACTGCCCCGCATCTTCGACCTGTTCACGCAGGCGGAACGGTCCCTGGATCGCGCGCAAGGCGGGTTGGGCATCGGACTGGCTTTGGTGCAGCGCCTCGTGGAAATGCACGGGGGATCGGTGGCGGCTTCCAGTGCATTGGGGCAAGGCAGCGAGTTCGTCGTGCGTCTGCCGGTGGCGGCGCCCCCCCGGCCGCGGGCGTCATCGCCACCCGCCGAAACGGCCCAGCCGATTGCAACATCCTTGCGAGTGTTGGTGGTGGATGACAACGTGGATACGGTGACGACTCTGGCGTTGCTGGCGAAAGAATCCGGCTGCGACGTTCGTACGGCGTACGATGGCTCGACGGTTCTGGAAGCGGCCCTGGATTACCGGCCGGACGTGGTGCTGCTGGACATCGGATTGCCGGGCCTCAATGGCTATGAGGTAGTGAAGCAGCTCCGTCAGCAGCCCGCTCTTCAGAACGCCGTGGTCGTCGCCATGACCGGGTACGGCGGGGACGGTGACCTTCAGCGTTCGTTTGCGGCGGGCTTCGATCACCACTTGGTCAAACCGGGCGATTTCGGGAAAGTGCTGCAAATCTTGGCGACCGTCTCGGAGTTGCCGGCACGATGAGAAACCGGGAGAATTCGAGGATACCTGACAGGCAGCGCCAAGGGGCCCGAACCTCGGTCGGCGTCCCGCGAGACGATCTGGTCTCAATAATACCGGTCGGAACACCGGGGACTTGTGTCCTCTCGCCGTAGCGTGCATACTGATGAGCGTTCTGCGGGATTCGACACGAGATAAGCGCACGTCGGCCCCCGGAAATGATTTGATTTGTCGGATGACTAGACGAAGGGCGGCCGGGCTATTCCGGGTCGTCTGTCGAAGAGTAAGCCGGCGTTGTCGAGGACCTGAGGGTTTTCGACCACGCCGGCTTTTTTTTTCACTCGCGTTTACTCGACCCGAGCGCCTCAAGAGGCCAGAATGCAACGTTCCAATTCGGAATCCTCATCCGAGAACGGCTGCGTTCATCCGGGAAAGAGCCACGAGCCGGCAATCGCCCGTCGCCAGGTCGAGATTGTGAACCGATTCGGTCTGCACCTGCGGGCCGCTGATCAGTTCGTCAGGATTGCTCGACAGTTCGACTGTGAGATTCAGGTGCATTACCAGGGCAACGGATGCAACGGCAAAAGCATCCTTGAGCTGATGACCTTAGCCGCCGAGTGCGGTACCCGTCTCGACTTGGAGGCGTGCGGGCCCGACGCGGTTGCCGCCCTCGAGGCTCTGGCCGTTGTGGTCGCGGCTGGGTTCTACCAGGACGAGAACGAAAGAGAGCAATCCGCATGACGTCCGACCCGACAGCGCGGCCCCTGTGAGCCGACAGGAACCGCACATGCCCGGCCAGCTCCGCCCGCCCACACCGATGAGCCTCGGCGGCCTGTCCCCGCGGCAGCTTGCCGTGGCAGTCTGGAAACGGCTGGCCGAACACGACGCCATGACCTGGGCGGCCGCCGTCGGCTTCTACGCGATGCTCGCCCTGGTCCCGTTCCTCGCTCTCGTCCTGGTCGTCGTGGTCCTGCGACTGCCCGACCTCTCCAGCGCAGGCCGCCGGACAATCGGCCTCGGTAACCTCACGGTCTACCAGCTCGAAGCCACCTTGAAGTCGTTCTTTCCGAACGAAGCGTATGTCCTGGTCAGGGATCAGATCGCGCGCATTCAGAGCGAGCCTCCCGTCGCTCTGCTCTCCGTGGGTGCGGTGATCTCTCTCTGGAGTGCGTCGAGCCTGTTCCTCGTCGTCATCGACGCGCTCAATCGGACCTACGGCGTCACGGAAACGCGATCGTTCATGAAGCTCCGGCTCACCGCGTTCGCGATGACGCTCCTCCAGGCGGCCTGCCTCCTCTCTTCGCTCGTGGCGATCGTCGCCTGGCCGCAGGTCGTCCGCGCACTGGGCTTGGACTCAAGCGCTGCGGTCGCATGGCTGGCGGCGACTGTCAATTGGTTTGCCGTCTTCCTGATGGTACTCATGAGTTTCGCGCTGACATTCCACGTCGGCCCCGACGTTCGCCATCCCTGGGCCTGGGTAACCCCGGGTAGCCTGGCAGGAACGATCGCCTTCCTGGTCTTCTGCATCCTGTTCCGGGTCTACGTCCAGAACTTCGGCCGCTACAATGAGTCGCTGGGAGCGCTCGGTGGGGTCATGGTGCTGCTATCCTGGTTCTGGGTCGTGGCCTTGGTGCTCCTGGCCGCGGCCGAAATGGATCGGGCGATCGAGGCCGGCTCACCGATTGGCAGGTCCCCCGCCTGTTGATCGCCCCTACCGAGAGAACCGACGGCAGGGACGCGGGCGGGGCGTACTGACGCGGAAATCGATCTGCGCCCGAGCCAGGCGGCTTCAGGACTGGCACGGAGTTCCTGAGATCGCGGTCGGGCTCACGTCAATAGAGTCCGCCCTCACCGTCGCCGCGGCGGGCGGCACCCGCACCACAGAAGCGGCCCTCACCAGGATCTGGTCTCTGGCATCGGCCAGCGTGAAGGCCACGTGCGTGGCGCCGACACCGGAAAGCCCCTGCGACGCCGCGTCTATCTCGGCCTCTCCCCAGCGCCCCACCACGATCGGCAGCTCCGCGAACCGCGCCCGGAGCCGCCTGACCTGGTACCGTGCCTGCGCGAGTGCCTCCGGAGGCAGGTGCGACAGGATGACCATTGCCGGGGACACGTCCGCCACGCGCCCGGCAAGCAGCATCGGCGAGCCGGCGCCCTCGATTGTCACAAGTGTGCACTTCGAGGAGTCGAGGATCTGTCCCAGCATCCGCAGCGTCAGGGCATCTGACGTGCCGCTGGCTGCCACACCCGCGACCACAAACGATGGCAACGCCGGTTTCCCATTGAGGCGCGGCGGCCCTCCTTCGCTCGTCGGGGCAGGGGACTTCAAGGCGAGATCTTCGGTCCCTTCCAGGTCGTCGAGGATCTCACCGATGACCCGCCGGATGAAGGCCACGTCGCTCTCCTCCAATTCCCCCCGCGCCGCGTCACGCTCGGCACGCGAGAGGGCCGGAACCAGGATCTGATCGAACACCTCGGCACGCGGGCGTTCCTTCAGGGCGGCTTCGACGACCGCCGCGGATCCGTCCTGGTCCAGCGAAACCAGCCGCTGGTAAAACCGGATATTCTGGTCCAGCTCGGCGTCTTGCCCCAGCAGTGTCGCGAAGAATCCGAGGCTCGGAACATACTTGCCCAGCACCGCCAGGCAAAGCGTCAGTGGCGTCGACAGCAACGTGCCAAGCAGCCCCCACAGCCACGTCCAGAACATCGCCGCGATCAGGAGTCCAAGGGCCGAGACCCCGGTGCTCTTGCCGTAGACGACCGGCTCCAGATACGAGAGTGCCACCTCGACCACCCCAAAGAATACGGCCACCTCGACCGGCTGCATCCAGCCGGGGAAGTAAGCGACCGAGAACACCAGCGGCAGAAGGAACGCCACCGCCGCACCCACGTACGGGATGAATCGCATCATCGCCGCCATGCATCCCCAGAGCGCCGCGTACGGCACCCCGATCAACCAAAGGCCGCTGCCCACAGTCAGCCCGAACCCAAGATTGACGACCATGATCGTCGCCAGGTAGTGGCTGATCCGCTGGCCTATCTCGCTCATGGTCCGGGTCGTCAGGTTGATCTGGCGCTGGCCGAAGAGCTGAACGATCCGGTCGCCCAGGGCCTCGCGATTCACCAGCATGAACAGAACCAGGATGAGCACGAAAATACCGACGCCAACGAACTCCAGGTAGGGCCCGACGGCTCCCTGGAGACGCTCCCGGAACGTGGGCTGCTCGATCACCCGCACGTCCATCGCCTCGTGCCCCGCGACGATCGGCGTGTCGAGCGACCTGGCCACCTCTCCCGCCACTCGCTGCGCCCGATAGAATGCCGTGTTGTCCGAGGGCTTCAGGAAATCGACCTTCTTCTGAATTTCCTTCTGATAGTCCGGCAGTTGGTACGCCAGCCTGGAGAGTTGCCGCACAACAACGTAACCGATCCCGCTCAGTGTCCCGAGCGCGAGGCCCACCGTGAGGATAACCGCAATCGCCCGCGGCACTCGCCGCCGCTCGAAGAATCCGGCTAGCGGCGCCAGTGCGAAGCTCAGGAGCACCGCCAGGGCCAGCGGCTTCAGCACCTCGGCCGCCAGCGACATCGCGCCAATGACCGCCAGCACAAGGAAGGTCACGGCGATCGGATGGTCCATCGGCGACTTGCGTTGATCGGCCACGGGGGCGTTCCTGTACGTGATCCGTGATGAATCAACGGCCGCGGATGCGCAGCCCGGTCACAAGCCCGGCCAACGCGCCGATGCCAAACGCAGCGATCACCGTCTCCGTCGGGTGGCTGCGGACCAGACCCTCGGCACGTTCGTAGCGCTGGCGGATCTGGTCGCCCACCTGCTGGACGTACTGGCCGGCAGCCTCCGACCCATGCGCCACCGCCGCTGAGCCGCGTGAGTTCATATCCGAGAAGAACCTCTCGATCGTGTCACTCCCTTCGCCGGTCTTCTCCTGTATCCGGCCGACGAGCTGCTCGAAGTTCCCTTCGAGCGCCCCGAGGTCGTCCTCCGTCAACTGACTCCAGCGCTGCCTTGCCAGAGCGCAGAGGTGCTTCCAATCTCCCTGAATCGCCTGCGCGTTCGTCGCCATGATCTGTAAGCCTCCTGGTTTCGGGAGCGGTCGGTGCGATCCCGGCTTCCCTGGTTGAATTCACATAACTTTTACTACTTAAGTGCGCATACTAATGAATAACGTGCGCCTGCTCTCACGATCGACGCCGTGCATGCGGGCGCGCGCTGCCGGCGGTGACAAGGACGGTCCGGATCCATGCCAGGTTCAGCGACAACTGCTTTCGCGTCCGCCGAAAGCTCTCGAACCCGCGGCTGAGCTTCAAACCGCCCCAACCCGCCAGCAGTCCCCCGAGCGCCGTCGCCGCTCCGGCCGTGAGTAGCATCGCCCAGCCCTGGTGTATCTCCAGTGCCGAGGCGACCAGCCAGCCTGCCCCCAGGAGCGCCACCAGAACAGCGGCAGCCACGGTTGTGAGGCCCACGACGCACAGCACGATCGGCACCGCCGACTTGCGAACGGCTTCCCTCAAGTCGACGACCACGAGCCTGGCCTGGAGCTCGGCAAGTGACGCGACGTCGTCGACAAACTCGGAGACACCGTCGAATTGAGCCGAGCTCGAGCCGGGCACACGATCGGTCCCGCGACCATTCACGGACGCCTGATCAGCCATCCCAGGGCGACTCCTACGCAAAGCGTGATACCTAGAGCCTTGACGGGCTCCCTGACCAGGAAGTCCCGCGCCATTTCCCGGGTGTCGGCCAGCCGTTCACGGGCAAACGCCACGTCCTGCCGGCCCATCGCCTTGAGCTCGTCCAGTTGCGGAGTAAACTCCGCGTTCATCCCTCGAACATGATCATTCATCGTCCTGTCCTCCAAAACGTGTGTTTCGATAGAAGCTGCCGCTGGGGCGCGATGTCCTGACGCTCCGCCGGACTGTTCCGGCCGATCCGTTCCCTCGGCCGCCGCCGAATGACGGGTCCGGCCCACCGTGGCGGCCGGCTGTGTCATGTCGAGCCAGTTGAGCATGTAATTCTGGCCCGCACGGACGGCCACCGGGAACAAGAAGTCCCAGGCGCCGAGCAGGAGACTCCAGCCGGTCCTCGAAGGTCTCCGACCTTCGGGAGCCGCTCCCGCGACCGGTTCAATAGACTCCGCTGGATCGGCCGGCCATGCAGGCGCGGCCGTGGCTCGTGGATGACTGCCGGTGTAAACCAGCAAGCCGGCCGCAGCCGCGGCGCCAAATCCGATCCAGGGATAAGTCCACGTGTACCGTCCCCAGTCCATGAACGCCTCGGCGCCGGCGACGGATTCGCTCACGTTTGTATGACGCTCGCGCCGGATCACCGCCATCCGATCATAGATCTCTTCGACGTCGTTCGATCCCGTGGCCATGGTTCTCTCCCTGCAAGTTTCCCGGCATCTGACCCGCAGCAGTGAATCATGAATGTCCGGGCACTCTCACGAAGAGCTTGCCCACTCGAACAAAGTTCAAAGTATCATCCGCCTTCTTCTGCCAGTGATGAGCGAGATCACGAACAGAGCCAGGAAGACGAACAGCAGAATTTTGGCGATCGACGCCAGGGTGCCGGCCAGCGCAAAGAAGCCGAGAACGCCGGCGATCAGTGCGAGGATCGCGAACATGATGACCATACCGAGCATGGGACACGCCCCTTTCACGGAAAAGATTGCTACACGCCCCGAATGTACTTGAAAGACACCAGAACCAACCGCTTCTTCGCCGCAAGGCCGTTCACCGGCCCGCGTCCTTGATCTTCGTGCCGACGTCATGCGCAACATCCTTGGTCTTCTCGGCCACAGTGTGCGCAGCATCCCCGACCTTCACAGCCACGTTGTGCGCGGCATCCTTGACTTTCACACCGGCCTCGTGCGTCGCGTCCTTCACCTTCACGCCGGCGTCGTGCGCCGCGTCCTTGACCTTCGCAGCCGCCTCGTGAATTCCCTCGTTCAGCTTCTCACCCGTGTTCGACATGACCTGTCTCCTGAGTTGGTTGATATTCCGGCCCAAACGTGCGAGCGAAAAAAAGCCGGCGTGGTCGAGAACCCTCAAGTCCCCGACCATGCCGGCTTACTCTTCGACGGGACACCCGGGTAAACCGGGTTGCCCTTCGCCTAGTCGTCCGACGACGTCTGATCAAGTTTTCTTTCGAGCCGGATGCCCGTTGACACCAGGCTCTCTTACGCTCCACATTATGCGATGATGCGCAAAAATAGCAAGTGAATTCTTTTTGGATTGTTTGTATGTTTCTCCACTGAATCACGGAACGCCTGCTGCGCAGCGGCCTTAACCCCCACACCGACCGGCTTTTCCTCGCCGGTAAGCCCGCAATTTCTGCCGAGCGACGTCACTCGATTTTTACCCCGGGCAGCAGTCCTTGCAGTCTCTTCGGCCGTTCCCCGTCGTCCTTGGAGAGGCCACGGTAAATCGTCTTCAAATTCGAGAGCTCACGGAGCGTCGCGATGACATCATCACTGACCTGCCAGCCGCGCAAGTCGAGCACCTCCAGTTCCTTCATGTTCCTCAGGAACAAGAGCCCGGCATCGGAGATGTGATGGCTCCCCTCGTCGACCGACAGGTATTTCAACTGCGTGAGCCCTCTGAGCTTCTGAAGTCCTCGGTCCGAGAACCCTTCGCCGCCGATCCGCAGCTCTTCAAGGCTTGTCAATTTCCCGATCGCCTCCAGAGTGGTGTCCGTCATCTTCGATTTGCCGATGCCCAGGATGCGCAGCCGCTTGAGCCCCGAGAGATGCAAGAATCCCTTGTCCGTCAGATGAAATGCCCATTCGATACTGAGTTCCTCGAGACCGGTCATCTCGCCCACGTACGCGAGGTTTTCATCGGTGACTTGCTGCCCGCCGATTTGCAGCGTCCGCACGCTCGTCTGCGTGGCAAGCTTGCGCAAGGCCAGGTCGGCCGCGCCCATGTTCACCCACGTCGCGTCCGCCAGCCCCTTCTTGATGTCGACCCAAAGGCTCACATGAGCAATCGATTGAAAACACTCATCGCCCACCGCGCGCCTCATCCAGTCTGGCGCCCACGGCTTTTTGCCCGGCGTGAGTGTGCCCCACGTCGGCTTCCAGATCAAGTTCCCGCGCGGAACCTTGACCCGCCCGTTCGTGAACTCCCAATCGTAATGCACAAACCCGCCAAACTTCTGAAGCGCCGCCACGGCTTCCCGCTGCTGCCGCGCCCTGTTGGCAATCCAGCCCAGCAGAGCGCGATCGCGAGTATGACCAGTAGCAGCCCGCGAATGCTGATGGTCTTCCAGCGCACGAATGGCTTCTTTTCCCGGTCCATGCCCGTGATCATACGCCACGAACAAATTCGCAGCAATGAATCCCGGCCTCCGAGTTGGCCGCGGCTCAGGGCACCCGGAGGCTCGCCGCGCCAGTGTCGCCCTTCGCTCCGCGGAAATGGACACAAATGGGACAAAAATCGGGCAATGATTGGCCGATCGTCTCATTCGTAAGCTTGGTCAGATTCGTGGTTCCTCTTCCCAGCGCCCTGCCACACGAGCGGCATCTCCGCGATCGCAAGCTCGGTCGTGTGAATATAACGGAGACTCGACCACGAATCACACGAATCACACGAATCACAGATTTTCGGAAGGATGATCGGATATCGCGTTCCATGCGCCGTTGATCGCTTACGCCTCGCCCTTGAGCAGGATCTTCACCGTTGCTCTCTTCTCCCTTTTCTCATTCGTGAGATTCGTAAGATTCGTGGTTCCTCTTCGTTGCGCCGTGCCACACAAGAAGATTCGACCACGAATCTCACGAATCTTACGAGTCAGACGTCACCGGAACGATCATCGTACGATGCGATCGTATACAAGCTCACCATGTGCGCCGAGGTTCACCAGCAGACCGAGACGATATACGGTCGCTTTCAGGTAGTTATGAACCTGCGACCGGTGCTCGTCGGTCAACTCGGAGACGGCCTTGATCTCCACGATGACCTTATCGAAACACATGAAGTCTGGTTCGTATTTCTTCTTGAGCGTGCGGTCCTTGTACCTCAGCTTGAGCTCCGCGTGGGAGACGAATGGTATCCCCCGTAATTGAAGCTCGATCTCGAGACATTCCTGATAGACTGGCTCGAGGAACCCGCATCCCATGTTGTTGTACACCTCAAAGCACGCGCCGACGATCGCGTAAGCCTCTTCTTTGAGCAGGATCTCCATCGTTGCAGCCCTTTCTCTTCGCTCATTCGTGGTATTCATGGTTCCGCTCCCCAGCGCCGTGCCACACGAGCGGCATCACCGCGATCGCAAGCCCGGTCGTGTGAATATAACGGAGATTCGACCACGAATCACACGAATTACACGAATCAGAGATTACTGGAACGATCATCGGATATCGCGTTCCACGCGCCCATGATCGCTTACGCCTCGTCGTTGAGCAGCATCTAGAGCGTTGTTCTCTTCTCTCTTCCCTGATTCGTGAGATTCGTCAGATTCGTGGTTCCTCTTCCCCCGGCCTTTCGCCGACCACTCTCGACCACGAATCACACGGTGTCAGACAGGAAAAGTGTCAGAAACCGATTCGCCATTCGCGCCAGGTCCAAACCGCACACGGCTTGCTGCCGCCCTAGCGATCTGGCCCAAACGGGTTCCTCGGAAACACTTGGTCGAGTAACAGCATCTCGTAATCTCGGCGCCCGCGGATCGGATCAAGGTCGGTGTCAGCCCTCATGTAACCCAGCCGTTTCCAACCGGCGGCGCAGGCCCGGCGCAGGCTCAAGATCGCCTGGTCTGCCTCGGCCTGGCCGTCGGCCGCCGAGAGACCAGAGCCCGCATCCCGTGCGAGGCCGGAAAGCAACGATTGACAGCAGGCGAGGTCGTAGATGTCAACGGCCGTCGGGCTCGCCACCCCTTCCAGGAGTCCGATCGCCTCGCGAAAGGCCGAGACCGCTTCGGCCGGCCGGCCGCATTTCTGAAGTGTGATCCCGCGGAACCTCAGGCTGCGGGCAAGGTTGTACCGCGAGCCAGACATCTCGGCCTCGACCAGCCTGCGCTGGATCGCCACCGCCTTGTCGTGCCACGCCAGCGCTTCCGAAGGTGCGCCGGTCGTGGTGAGGAGGTCGCCGATCTCCAGGTAGGCCGAGGCGAGCTCGGACTGGATCCCGAGGTCGTCGAGCCCGGCATTGGCGAGCCTCGTCGCGACCGCCACGGCCGGTTCACGAGACTCGAGCGCCTGCGAGATCCGCCCGGCCCGGGCGTGGATCGCCGCGATCTGCCCGTCAATACGGATGAGCTGCGTCTGGTCCCGCACGCTCGAACCGCCCGCCTTCACCAGAGTCTCCCGCGCCTTCCGGGCCCCCTCGAGCAACGGGAGAGCTTCGCAATCCCGTCCCGATTTCGTCAGGATTGCGGCACTCATCGCGTCGATCCAGGCGCGATCGCGAGTGACCGACAGCAGGCTCGGGTTGGCGTCCCCAATCACTCGCAGCACCTCACGCGCCCGATCGTGGGCCGCGAGCGCCTCCTTCTCACGACCCGCGTCCTCCAGCGCAATTGCCAGGTTGCCCAGAGTCCGGGGCACCTCATGGGCGATCCGGGCATTGGTCGGATTTCTCCGGACAAGTTCCTCCACCAGGTCGCATGCCCGGCCGTACACGGCCAGAGCCTCATCACTCTGGCCCGACGAACCCAAGTACCTGGCGAGGTCGTCGCACGTGCTCGCAAGCTCGAGCTTGACCTGCCCGTCCGACGGGTTGATCCTGACCAGCTCCTCCTGGATGGCCCGCGCCCGCTCGAGCGCCTCCAGCCCTTCGCCGCCTCGAGCGCTATCCCGGAGACAGTCTCCATAAAGATGATCAGCTCGCGCCAGCTCGCTTCGGCGCCTGATATCGGTGGGGTCGGCCGCGGCCAGGTCCTGGGCGATTTCGCGGGCGCGGCCAGCGGCCGCCAAGGCCTCGGCCATTCGCCCCAGGGTCGGGAGCAGGAGTGCGATGGCAGCGAGGCTTCGTTCAACCTCGCCTCGCAGCTCCGCGTCGTCCGGCGACTCGCGCGCCAGGCCTTCGAACAGGGCCAAGGCACGCTGGTAAATAGCCAGTGCATCCTTCTTTGAATCGAGGTCCTTCGTGAGCTCGCCCACTTCGAAGTAGGCACGCGCCAGCGCCAGCCGCGAGTCCCGGACCGCCTGCCCCCCCAGCATCCCTTCCAGCTTGCGGTAGAACTCCTGCGCCGCGCAGCAGCTTCGTGCGAAGCGTGCCAAACTCCTTCTGTTTGAGTAACAGATCCTCGCTGACTCCCGTGTGGAACATCCGGATCGCGTCCTCCGCCAGCTTGAACCGCGCCCGCCCACGCCGATTGGAGGCCGCCAGCTCGTTGTTGGCGAGGCTCACCTTCGCGTTGGCGACCGCCAGCTCCACATTCGAAGCCCTCAGGTCAGCATTCGCTCGGGTCTGAACCGCCAGCACCGCCGCCGTTCCCACCAGTGCCACCAGCACCGCCGCGCCTGCGGCCGTCACCACCGTTCGGTTGCGCCGCGCCCACCGCCGCACCCGCCGCATAACGGGCTCGCGCCACGCAGTCACCGGCTCATCGGCCATCCACCGCTCCAGATCGTCGGCGAGTGCCTTGGGCGTGGGATATCGGTCCGCGGGCTCGGTGGCCATGGCCTTCAGGCAGACAGCCTCCAGAGCATCATCGAGCCCAGGATCATGCTGGGATGGCCGCGGAAATTGACCCTCCTCCACGTGACGCAAGATGACCCCGATGTCCTCGCCCTCGAACGGCGGCTTGCCCGTCAGCAGGCAGTAGAGCGTGGCGCCCAAACTGTAAACATCCGAACGAGGGCCCAGCCGGTTGAGGTCGCCCCGCGCCTGCTCCGGGCTCATGTACGCCGGCGTGCCCAGCGCACTGCCAGGCAACGTCTCCGACGAACCGCTCGCCGAGGGGGAAATCGTCTGCTCGCCGGCCGATGGATCAGCCCGCCCCACCGCCTTGGCCAGCCCCCAGTCGACAACCAGCGTCTCACCGTGCCTGCCCACGATGATATTGGCCGGCTTCAAGTCGCGATGGATCACCCCGCGCGAATGCGCGTAGTCGATGGCGTTGCAGACATCAGTGAACCGCCGCAGCAGCTTGCGCAGCTCGAGTGACCGCCGCCCGGGATCTTTCTTGAGATCCTCATCCTTGTGAAACCGGTCAATGGCCGCCTTGAGAGAATCACCCTTGATGAACCGCATCGCGTAGTAGGGCCGCCCCTCGGCATCGCTGCCCAGCCCGTAAACAGGGACAACGCCGGGGTGTTCGAGCCCACCGGTGATCTCCGCCTCGGCGACGAATCGCTGGCGGCTGTCCGGGTCGTCAGCATGTTTGTCGAGAATCTGCTTCAGTGCCACCTCGCGATGCAACTCGCAATCGAACGCCACGAAGACCGCACCCAGCCCTCCCCGGGCATGGGGCCGCAAGATGCGGAACCGCTGACCATCGCTGGTGGCCGTGCCGACCGAGTAGGTGGTGGTTCGCTCAGCATTATCCCGGTCGGGCTCAGCGGTTTGGCCGTTCTTGCTGCGGGTGACGCGCACGAGCGCGCGGCCTCGCCCAGACTTGCCAGGCTGGCACGCGTGGACCGGCTCGAAGGCACCGCGGTCAGGCTCTGCTCCACATCGCCGCCGTGCGTTTCCACGTGAACCGCCGCCAGTGCATCGAGCGCGGCTCGCTTCGCGCGGTTCAGGTCGCCGCGGGCTTCAAGGTAGTCAGCGAGTCCCCGCGTCTTGTCAGGGGTCCATGCCTGGAGTGCGGCCACGCTGGCCCTGGTTGATCATGCCCGTCTGAAGGGCGAGCATTCCGAAAAGGAGATGCCGGTCAGCGGCGGCCATGGGGAAGCTCCGCGGCAGAGCGGCGTCCCCGGCGCCGCCGGGTACGATACGGTACCGCAGCCCCGGCGACCGGGAAGCGTCGCGTCAACCGAATTCTCGCATGGACATTCGGCCCGTGCATACCACCTGGTCCGTCCTCGTCAACAGGGCCTTGGTGTCGTGCGCCGCACCTCCGACCCCGCCCTACACCCGACCGGAGGTCTACACTTTCATGGATTGTCATCGGCCGGCTCCTGCTGAATCGCCAGCGCCTTGCGATGCTCGGCCTCCGCCTCCGATGACTTGCCCGTCTTCGACAGGTGATCGCCGAGGTTGTTGTGGCACTCCGCCAGCTTATTTCGGAATTCGGTGACGGTCGGGTTGTCGTCGGCCAGCTTCTGACAGCACGCCAGTGCGCTGCGGTGCTCGGTTTCCGCTTCCGATGCCCTGCCCGCATCCGCCAGCAGCATGCCGAGGTGCTTGTGGCACTGCACGAGCATTCGCCGGAATTCGGTCACGGCGGGGTCATCGTCTGCCAGCCTCTTCAGGATCGCCATTGCCTCGCGATACTCGGCTTCCGCTTCAGTCGTCTTGCCCATCTGGTGCGACACCCACGCGAGGTAGTAGTGGCTGCCGGCGAGGTCGTTGCGGTATCCGGTGACGGCGGGGTTGTCATCCGCCAGCTTCTGTCGGATCGCGAGCGCCTTGCGAGACTCGGCCTCCGCCTCACTTCGCTTGCCCGTATTCCACAAGAGCAGCCCGAGGTTGTAATGGCTTTGCCCCAGGAGGCTGCGGAATTCGGTGACCGCGGGATGGTCGTCGGCCAGCTTCTGTTGGAGAGACAGCGCTTCCCGGTACTCGGCCTCCGCTTCCAAAGACTTACCCGTATCCTTGAGCAGGTTGCCGAAGTTGTTATGGCATCGCGCCAGGCTGCCGCGGAATTCGCTGACGGCGGGGTTGTCGTCAACCAGCTTCTGATACAGCCGCATCGCCTCCCGGAACTCGGTCTCCGCTTCCGACGACTTGCCGGTATTCATCAGCAGCGTGGCAAAGTTGCTCTGGCTCCGTGCCAGGTTGCTGCGGAATTCCGTCACGGCGGGGTTATCGTCAGCCAGCTTCTGATAGAGCCGCACGGCCTCGCGGAACTCGTCCTGCGCCGCCGATGCCTTTCCCGTCATCGCCAGCAGGTTGCCGAGGTTGTTATGGCAAAGCGCCAGACGGCTGCGAAAGTCGGTGACGTCGGGATTGGCCAGGGCGAGCTTCTCGAAAACCGTCAGTGCGTTGCGGTACTCGGCCTCGGCTTCCGATGACTTACCCGTCCCCGCCAGCACAATCGCAAGCCTGTTGATCGTGGCCCCCAGGTCCCGCCGGGACTCAGCGGTCGCCCCGCGCGCCGCGGCCAGTGCCTCCTGGTCCGCACGCGCCAGGCGGTAGACTTTAAGGGCTTCGTCGTTGCGGCCCGTCGTGTGGAACAGCCGGCCGAGTTTCGACCGGCAGTCCGCCAGGGCAACCCGCGCCGCGTCGGCCTCTGCGATCGACGAGGCCAGTTTGACAAGATGTGCTTCGGCTTTACGGTACAGCGCCTCCGCCTGCCCGACCTGTCCCGTGCTCTCCAGGAGCACGGCAACCGCCGTCAGGCTGCGCCCACATCGGCCCTGACCTCCGATTCGGTCGACGTTTCGGCCGCAAGCGCCTCTCTGGCGGCGAGGACCTGCCGGTGTGCCTCGAGCGCGGCCTCCGGCTTCCCGACCATGTCCGTCAGCTCGGCCAGCTCGAAATTGGCCTGCAACACCGCCTGCCGCGACGCTCTGTCCGAGCGGTCCTTGAGCAGCGCAGCCAGCTTGCCGTAGAAATCGCTGGCCGACTTGAGCAGCCGGTCGCGCAGATCCTTGAACTTCTCCTCCTTGAGCAGGAAGTCCTCGCTGACTCCAGTGTGAAACGCCTGGATCGCCTCGAGCGCCAGGTTATATCGCTCCTGCACGCGCGCCTTCTCCGCCGCCAGCTCGGTGTTAGCCCTCCTGACCTCGGTGTTGGCCGCCCGCAACGCGCTGTTTGCCTGGGCCTGAACGCCCGCGATAGCAACCAGCCCAACCGCGCCGGCCACCAGCGCCACTAAAGCCGCCGTTACTGCGGTACGATTCCTCTTCGCCCATCGTCGCGCCCGCCGCGGCACAGGCTCGCGCCATGCCGTCACCGGCTCGTCGGCCATCCAGCGGTCCAGATCGTCCGCCAGCGCACGGCACGTGGGGTACCGGTCTTCACTCCGAAGGGCCATGGCTTTGAGACAGATCGCCTCGAGCGCCGCGTCGATACTCGCGTCGATCTGACGCGGCCGCCGGAATTCGCCCCGCCGCACGGCACCAATCACAGCGACAGCGTCACCGGCGAACGGCGGCTGACCGCTTACTAGGTGGTAGAGCGTCGCGCCAGGCTGTAGACATCCGTTCGTGGTCCCAGCCGATCGAGCTGCCCCTCGGCTTGCTCCGGGCTCATGAAGGCCGGGGTGCCCAGCGCCGAGCCGGGCAACGTCTCCGACGTCCCGCTGGCAGAGGAAGGCAAGAGCGTCCGCTCGGCGGCCAACGGGTCAGACTTCCCCGTGGCTTTTGCCAATCCCCAATCCACCACCAATGTCTCGCCGTGCCGCCCCACGATGATGTTGCTGGGCTTGATGTCGCGATGCAGCACGCCGCGCGAATGGGCATATTCGATGGCGTTGCAAACGTCGATGAACGGACGCAGCAGCTTGCGCAGCTCAAGCGACCGCCGGCCGGGATCGTGATGATGGCTCTTGTCGGCATGGAACCGGTTGATCGCCTCTTTCAGACTGTCGCCCTTGATGAACCGCATGACATAAAACGGCCGCCCGTCGCTGTAGGCTCCCAGCCCATAAACCGGAACAATCCCCGGATGCTCGAGCCCGCCGGTGATCTCGGCCTCGAGCAAAAAGCGCCCGCGGCTCTCCGCGTCGTCCGCGTGCTTGTCCAGCATCTGCTTGAGCGCGACCTCCCGGTGCAATTCGCCGTCCAGAGCGACGAAGACGGCCCCAAGGCCCCCCTGGCGTGCGGTCGCAGAATGCGAAACCGCAGACCGTCGCCGGTGGCCGTGCCGACGGAATAGCTGGCGGTGCGCCCGGCATCGGCGTCGTCATCCTCTAGCGTCAAGGCCGAGCCGATGCGGATCAGGCTGGCTTCGATACCAGACTCGCCGACGGCAGACAGTTCCTCGCGCGTCGAACGACCCGCGGGAACGGCGGCCAGGCTCTTTTCGACGTCATTCCCGTGCTTCTTCAGGTGCCTGGCGACCAGTGCCTCGACGGCCAGACGGTCGTCGGCATCGAGGGCTCCGCGCCCACAAGATGCTCGGCCAGTCCGCGGGCCTTGTCGAGCGTCCAGGCTTGAAAGGCGGCCACGAGTTTCGCCTGATCGATCAGGCCGACTTGAAGAGCCAGCAACCCGAACAACAATTCTCTCTCGGCGGCAACGGCGCCCATCGGTCAATTCTCCAGGTGATCTGTCGGCAATGCAGCTCTTCAGTTTATCCCCAACCCGGCACGATTGCAGCCGTCGCCGGAAAAGGTGTCAGGAACCGATTCGGAGCAATCGGCGCTGCCCGAGCTCGTTGGGCGCGGCTCTCGGGCGCCGAACGGTCGCCGCCCTCCGCCCGACCAGAGGTTTTCCGGCTTCATCGCCCGCGGCCGCGTTCCTCCCAACGGCGCTGAATCACTCCGCAAACGCCTTGGTCGGCATCGCCAGGTCCATCATCAGCACGCGGAAGTCAGGTCGGTTGCGCAGCGGGTCAAGCGCCGATTCCGCCCGGTAGGAGTTGAGGTCGCGGTAGCCCAGAGCGACCGCCTGGCGCAACACGGTCATCGCCTTCTCGGCCTGGTCTTCACCGTCCGCGGCAGACACCCCCGAGCCCGGCCGGCCTGCCAGTCCCGCCAGACCGGCGTGGCAGCAGCCACGGATGAACGTGTAATCCGAGATCAGGGACTTCATGCCGTCGTAAGTCGCGCACGCATGCCGCCAGGCCGCAGCCGCACCAGCCAGGTTATCCAGGTCAGACCGCACCTGCCCAAGTCGCAAGTACGTCTCACCGAGGCCCGCGCGGTAGTCCGGAAACTCGGGATGCGCCTCGACCAGTGGCTCACGGACGGCCAGCGCGCGCTCGCATGCGGCGAGCGCCTCAACAAGCCTCCCCGATCGACGGAGCACGTCCCCCGTGTTGGTCTGGCAGTTCGCCAGGAACGCTTTGTCAACCGGCGTGGCCGAGCCGCCCGCGGCGAGCTTCTCTCGAATCGCCTCTTCCCGCGTGTAGTAGCCGATCGCGTCGTCCGTTCTGCCGGCTTGCACCAGCAGCCAGCCGATTCCGTCCAGGGTGTTCGCCAGGTCCTTCTGAAATTTGGTGAGGGAGGGGTTCTCCTCGGCCAGCTTTTGATAGATTGCCAGCGCCTCGCGGTATGCGGCCTCCGCTTCCGAAGACTTGCCCAGTTGCGATAGCACGACGCCGAGGTTGCTGTGGCATAGCGCCAGGCGTTGGCGGAATTCGGTGACCGCCGGGTTGCCGTCAGCCAGCTTTTGATAGAGTGCCAGTGCCTCGCGGTACGCCGCATTGGCTTCCGATTGCTTGCCCGTTTGCTTCAACAGCCAACCTAGGTTGTTGTGGCTGCGTGCCAGTTCGTTGCGGAACTCCGTGACGGTGGGGTTATCGTCAGCCAGCTTCTGGTAGTGTGCCAGCGCCTGGCGTTTTTCGGCCTCCGCTTCCAGACTCCTACCTGTCTGCTCCAGCAGGATGCCGAGGCTGTTGTGTCCCGCCGCCAGGCCCGCGCGGAAGTCGGTGACGGCGGGGTAGTCGTCAGCCAGCTTTTGGCGGATCGTCAATTCCGTCCGGTATTCAGCCTCCGCGTTCGATGACGTGCCCATCTTGAACAGCATGATGCCAAGAGCGTGGTGGCTCCGCGCGAGTTCATGGCGGAATTCGGTCACGGCCGGATGGTCTTGGGCTAGCTTCTGCTGGATCGACAGCGACTTGCGGTACTCGGCCTCCCCTTCCGATAACCTGCCCGTAACCGACAGCGCGGTGCCCAAGCTGATGTGGCTCTGCGCCAGGCGGCTGCGGAATTCGGTGACGGCGGGGTTTTTGTCGACCAGCTCCTGTTCGATGGCCAGCGACTTGCGGTACTCGGCCTCCGCTTCCGATGACTTGCCCGTCGTCGCCAGCAGATACGCAACCCTGTTGATCGTCAGGGTCAGCTCCCAGCGAGATTCGGCCGTCGCCCCGGGCGTGGCAGCCAGAGCCTCCTGGTCCGCACGCGCGAGGCGATACACCGGCAGAGCTTGGTCATTCCGGCCCGTTCCCTGGAGCAGCCAGCCCAGATGCGACCGGCACTTCGCCAGAACACCCCGCGCCGCAAGGGCCTCGGCGATCGGAGCGGGCAGTTCGCGAAGCAGTGCCTCAGCCTTGCGGTATGTCTCCTCCGCCTCCCTGATCCGGCCGGTCGCCTCCAGCAGAACGGCAACGGCCGTCAGACTGCGCCCCACGTCAGTCTTCATCGGCGAATCGGCCGGGGTTTCAACTGCCAGAACTTCTCGGGCCACAAGGACTTGCCGGTGTGCCGCCAGCGCGTCCTCCGGCTTGCCGACCTTGCCCGTCAACTCGGCCACTTCATAGTTTGACTGCCAGAGCGCCCGCCGCGAAGCAACGTCCGACTCCTTGCCCAAGAGCGCGCCCAGCTTGCCGTAAAAATCGCTGGCCGAAGTCAAAAGCCGATCGCGCACCTCCTTGAACTGTTCCTGCTTGAGCAAGAAGTCTTGGCTCACGCCCGTGTGGAACGTCTGGATCGCCTCGACAGCCAGGTCGTAGCGGGCCAGGACGGCGGCCTGCGAGCGCAAAAGCTTCGCGTTCGTCTTGGCCAGGTCGATCTTGGCGGTCGTCTCGCGCTCGAGCGATTCGGCCAGGGCGGCATTGGCCTGGGTTTGCACCACGAGCACGGCCGACAGTCCGATCACTCCCGCCACGAGCCCCGCGCCTGCCGCCGTGACCGCCGTACGATTCCTCCGCGCCCATCGGCGAGCCCGGCGCGCCAGCGGCTCACGCCAGCTCGAGACCGGCTCGTCGGCCATCCAGCGATCGAGGTCGTCCGAGAGCGCTCGGCACGAGGGGTACCGGTCCTCACTTCGGTGGCTCATGGCTCTCCTGCAGACCGCCTCGAGCGCCGGGTCGATCCGGGGGTCGAGCTGCGCGGCGGCCGACATTCGCCCTTCTGCACGGCGCGGATCACGTCGAACGGCTCGCCGGCGAACGGCGGCTGACCGGTCAACAGACAGTAGAGCGTCGCGCCCAGACTGTAAACGTCCGATTGCGGCCCCACCCGCTCGAGCTGGCCCTCGGCCTGCTCGGGGCTCATGTAGGCTGGGGTGCCCAGCGCGCTGCCGGGGAGCGTCTCCGAGCTTCCGCTTACCGAAGACGGCATTAGCAACCGCTCGCCCGAATCGGTCTCAGGCCCGGCTCGGCCGGTCGGTTTGGCCAGCCCCCAGTCGACGACCAGGGTCTCGCCGTGCTTGCCCAGGATAATATTCGCCGGCTTCAAGTCGCGGTGAATCACGCCTCGCGCGTGGGCGTACTCGACGGCATTGCAGACGTCCATGAACCGGCGAAGCAGCTTGCGTAGCTCGAGGTCGTGCGAACCCGCCGATGGTCCCATCGGCCCCCCACGCCCTCCCTTCGCCGCCAGGGGGTAAGCTAATTTTGTGTTGGCGCGTTGATGGAATCGGTCAATCGCTTCCTTCAGCGAGTCGCCGCGGATGAACCGCATGGCGTAGTACGGCCGGCCGTCGCCGTAAGAGCCCAGACCGTAGACGGGGACGATTCCGGGGTGCTCGAGGCCGCCCGTGATCTGGGCCTCGATCAAGAAGCGAAATCGGCTGACGGGGTCGTCGGCGCGGTCCTCGAGAATCTGTTTGAGAGCGACCTCGCGGTCGAGCTCCGAGTCGATCGCGACGAAAACCGCGCCCAGGCCGCCTTTCGCGTGCGGCCTGACGATGCGGAACCGCTGGCCGCCGGAGGTTGCCGCGCCCACGGAATAGCTGCCGGTGCGATCGGCGTCATCGTCCGCGTGAGTCGAGCCATGCGTCGAGCCGACATGCGCAAGCGTTGCCTCGACGTCAGGATCGCCGGCGTGCGCCAGACGTTCGCGAGTGGAGCGTCCGACCGCAAGCACCGCAAGGCTTTTCCGAGCGTCGCCGCCCAGGGCCTGCACGTGCACGCCGGCGATGGCATCGACCGCGGCGCGCCGCGCCGCGTCGAGGTGTCCGAGCGCGACGAGATGGTCGGCCAGCGATCGGGCCTTGTCACGCGTCCATGCGGCAAATGCCTCAAACAGCCCTCCCTGGTCAATCAGGCCGTTCTGCAGCGCCAGCAGGCCGAAGAGCAACTCGCGCGAAAGATCGCTCGGCTTGGACATGGTAGTAACTCGCATTCGATCGAAGGCCCGGCGGTGCGGCAACAGCCCGGGCGCACCGGGCCCAAGCGATTCCAGTCGCAAGGCGGAATCCGACTCACAGAGGAACGAGGCGTCGCCGGTATTCTCGCACGCAGATGCAGCCTGTGCATCCCGGCCGTGCCGTCCTCGCTTACTTGCCCAGAAAAGGTGTCAGGAACCAATTCGCACGAATCGGACCTGCCCAAGTCCCAGGTACGCCCCCCCTAGGCAGGCACGGTAGATCAGGAACTCGGGATGCGCCTCGACGAGCGGCTCGCCCACCGCCAGGGCACAGTCACAGGCGGCGAGCCGCCCGCGAGCCTCCCGGACCGACGAAGCACGTCCGCCGTGTTCGCCTGACAGTTCGCCGGGCGATCCCTGTCGAAGGGGGTTGCGGAGCTCGGCTCGGCGAGCTTCTGCCGGATCGCCTCTTCCCGCAAGTAGTAGCAGCGGATACCCACTAATCCTTCGCCGGCCGGAATAGACAAAAATCGCCAGCCCGAGTAACGTCGAATTAGGTACTCCGCGAAGAACCTCCGCGACACAACGCCGAGTGCGCGGGCCGCTTCTTGTGATTCCGCCCGCGATCGACCAGTGAACGCCCCAGGTAGTGATGCCCCATTTTACTCCGTGCCCTTGGTGCACGACCCTCATTGTGGACTGGTTTCACGAGTGGTACCCCAACCCTCAATATGATCAAATCAAGCTCGGCCAATTCGCCATGGACTGTCCTCATCATCAATGCCGGCAACCAGTCACTTTGAACAAAGGTAGGCTCGTTCCAGCGCCAAACCTGATGATTGCCACACGGAGCGTATCTCAAGCAGAAGTTTGGGCTGTCCAACAACAAGGGTACCCAACTCTCGAAGCTTTTCTCGCTCACCCCGATGAACAGCCCCGAGCCAAGTACTTTCGCTCTGGGTACTGCCTTGAGATCAACGTTTGACGACAGGAAATAACGATGAGTAATCCTTTCATCCTGACCCCCGCCGAGCTCGATTTCCTGCACCACTTCAATCACGAATCCGTTACTGCTGCCCCAGGACCAGCCAGTCTCTGGCTCCGGGAGCACGAGATTTTTCCGACCGTGATGCAGTCCTTCCAGTACGCGGAGCAGCAATCCAACCCCCGCTATATCGATAGGATCACGGACGATCCTCTTCCTCCTTTTCGACCTGCGTGGTCGTCCCGGGAGGAATTCCGTCGAAGGGCATCCGAAATTGTAGCCGTTTTTCCAGAACTGACGCAGTTGGGCTCGGCTCTTCCTCATTTCCAACCGAATCTCGCCTCCGCACCAGCAAAGGTTTTGTCTTGAATCAGGATTTCGGCTGTACCATAAGACCATGCCTCCTCTCGACCAAGAGTCGCGATCCAGCTCGACCGGCCCCCAGCGCTTCCGCACGACGCACTGGAGCATCGTCCTCGCCGCCGGCAGGCGATCGTCTCCCGGCGCTGCCGACGCCCTCGCCAGTCTCTGCCAGGTCTACTGGTATCCCCTCTACGCGTACATCAGGCGAAAGGGACATTCCCCTGCCGATGCCCAGGACCTGACTCAAGAGTTCTTCGCCTGGCTGCTTGAAAAGAACCTCGCGGGCAAGGCCGACCGCACTCGAGGCCGGTTCCGGTCGTTCCTGCTCACGTCACTCGATCACTTCCTGGCCAAGGAGTGGCGCCGCGCCGGCGCCCGCAAGCGAGGCGGCGGACACGTCGTCCTCTCGCTCGATCTCGCCGCGGGCGAAAGCCGATACACGCTCGAGCCCGCGCACGAGCTAACCCCCGAGCTGATCTACCAGCGCCGCTGGGCGCTCACCCTGCTCGAAGAAACCCTCGCCAAATTGCGCGACGACTTTGCCAGACGCGGGAAGCTCGAGCAGTTCGAGCACCTGAAGCCGCACTTAGGCGGCGACGACAGCACGGTGCCGTACAGCCAGATCGCAGCAGCCCTGGGCAAGACGGAAGGCGCGGTCAAGGTTGCCGTCCATCGGCTGCGGCAGCGATGCCGTGAGCTGTTGCGAGCCGAGATCGCCCAGACAGTGTCCAGTCCGGAGGAGGTTGATGAAGAGCTGCGCGACCTGTTCGCGTCGGTCGCTCAGCAGTAAACGCGAAGCAGGTTGTAACCTTCCGAGATTTCTGGGTTATTGGTGGGTAGACACGAGGCTTGATGCCATGAGGCCCTGCCATGACCGAAATCCGAAGATGCCAGCATTGCCATTCCGAGCTGCCGCCCGATGCCCCGGATGGCGTCTGCCCACAATGCGTCCTGAGGCTCGGCTTCGCCGGCCGATCAGCGGGTGACCGGGCTGACGCGACCACTCGAGACCCGATGGAACCCATGTCCGGTTCTCAGCCCCTGTGGGCGACGCCACCCTACACGACTCCCGGCCGATTCATTCCGCCCAGCCCTCAAGAGCTTGCCCCCCACTTCCCCCACCTCGAGATCGAGGAGCTGTTGGGCTCCGGTGGCATGGGGGCGGTGTACAAAGCTCGCCAGCGGCGGCTCGACCGCCCGGTCGCGCTCAAGATCCTGCCCCCCGAGGTCGCCGCGGCCCCGGGATTCGCCGATCGATTCACTCGCGAAGCCCGCGCCCTCGCGCGATTGAACCACTCGCACGTGGTCACCGTCCACGACTTCGGCGAGGCCGGCGGCATGTTTTACTTCCTCATGGAGTACGTCGACGGCGCCAACCTCCGGGAGTTGATCGCCGACGGAAAGCTGAATCCGCCCGAGGCGCTGGCGATCGTTCCCCAGGTGTGCGAGGCGCTCCAGTACGCCCACGACGAAGGCATCGTGCATCGCGACATCAAGCCCGAGAACATCCTGCTCGACAAGAAGGGCCGCGTGAAAATCGCCGATTTCGGCCTCGCGAAGCTGCTGCGCGGCGGCGAATCGCCCGCAGGCAGGGCCGCCTACTCACTGACCGGCTCGCAGCAGGTCATGGGCACGCCCCACTACATGGCCCCAGAGCAAATGGAGCGGCCCTTGGGCGTCGATCACCGCGCCGACATCTACTCGCTCGGCGTCGTGTTCTACGAAATGTTGACCGGCGAGCTGCCGCTGGGCCGCTTCGCACCGCCGTCGCGCAAGGTCTCGATCGACGTGCGGCTCGACGAAGTGGTCCTGCGCACGCTGGAGAAAGAACCACAACACCGGTATCAGCACGCGAGCGAGGTGAAATCCGACGTGGAAAACATTTCGCGTGCGGCCCCGGCATCACGCTGGCCTGAGTTCGAGCCCGAAGCCGAGCTGGACAAGTCTCATTTCAAAGACGCGAGGTCACAAGTGTCGCTGCCGGCACTCGGGCTCGGGCTTGCGGGAGGCGCAGGGTTCGTCATTTCGTTCATCGCGCTGTTCATCGTGTTGAGCTTCACCCAAACTGCCCACGAATCGCCCAGCGCGCCGGTCTTGGCGTCGGCGATCTCGCTGGCAATCTCCTTGCTCATCGCCGCAGGAGGAAGCACGATGGCGCGGCTTCGGTCATTTGTACTGTGTCGCGTGGCCTGTATCCTGGCGATCCTGCCCTGTCATTTCGCCTGGTTGATCGGCATGCCGGCAGGCCTCTGTGCCTGGACCGTCCTGAGCCGGCCAGACGTGCGGGCCGCGTTTCAACGTAAGCCGGCCCGGACGCCCTTCCGATCGCTCGCGCTCGTCCTGCTCACGATTGCCGCCGGATTCTTGCTGGGCGCGGCAAGCCTCGTCGCCGTCTACTTGAGGCTATCGTCCGCCAGGCCGCCTACCCCCGTGCCCCCAGCCCCTAGCAGTTACTACCCGATGGCGACGATTCCGCCCGGGTGGGCACTGACGCCGACTGGCCCCACCTTGACCCCCGACTTCGCTCGATTAGTGCTCCGCTTGAAACCCGGGCAAATCGAGCAAGCGAACAAGATCCTCCGCAAGTTTTACGTGGAAGCCCTCGCGCTCGAGGCGCTGCACATGAAGCAGCAACACGACGACCTGGGCCACCTCGTCGTCACGATCGAGCCTTACCCGGGGCCGATCGCAATGCTCGAAGACCGACTGTGGTCCCAGCTCGACCAGTTACTGGACAGGCAGCAGCAATCCACTGCCCGCTTGAACCTCGAACTCGGTCCCCCCGAGCGGCGAGACGGCATTCGAGGGGCCGGCGCGCGCGAACCCGGTTTCTTCGGCTGGGGCAAGGAAGGTGCCCACCTCGAGCTCTGGCGTGTCGGCACCTGGTATCACTGGAAGGTGCAAACGCGCGGGGAACAGGCGGATTCCCACAGCGACCCTCAGCTTCCGCTCGCTTATCGCCGCTTCTGGAAGGAACCAGCAGAAAAAAAGGTGTCAGGAACCAATTCCACCCCGTAGCCCCGAAAAAGGTGTCAGGAACCAATTAATAAGCCTCCCATCGCCTCATCTCGCTTGCTCATCCGGGCGATGGCGTTCGAGATCCTCGATCGTCTTTCCCGGTGTCAGGTTCTTGCCGGCTAAACCGGGGTAGTCCTTCGCGTAGCGGTAGGCGCGGAAAACCGAATTCCCGCCGAAGCCGCCACGCGGGCCCGCCGGGCCACCAGGTCCGGGCGCGGTGCGCCAGCACCGCCCGGGCGACCGCCCGGTGGTCCGCCTCGGGCAATCATCGTGCGTATCTCCTTCATCTGCTCCTTCTGGCCGTCCGTCAGCAGCGTTTCGACCCGAGTGTCAACTTCCTTCTGGATCACCGCCACGGCCGACTTCTGGTCGGCTGACAGCTTGAGCACGATCTGAGTCGGCAACGGCAGAATCTGCCCGGGCGTGGCCATCCCGGCGAAGCCCATAGGGTCGGCGCCCCGGCGATCGAGGAGCTGCTTTCGCTGCGAGGCGTCCAGAATCTTCTGGAGCTTGCCCACAACCTCCTTCTGAATCGCGTCGAGCATCGTCTTTTGCTCGGGCGTCAGGTTGAGGATGAACTGAAACATCGGCGGCAGGACGTCCGCCAGCGTCGGCGGGCCACCCATCGGCGGGCCGCCGGGCATGCCCCCTGCGAACGAGCCGCCGGAGGGATTGGCATACTTCCAGACGGTCTCGCCCTTGGGCGTCACCTCGAAGATCATGCCGCTCACGCTTTCGCAGATCAGCGTGTTGCCGTTGGGCAGCCGGTTGGCACCGGACATGATGAACGCGAAAAGGTCCTCCTTCTTTGGCGCCGTGTATGACCAGATCGCTTCGCTCGGCCCGAATCGCTCCCCGTCCGCGCGGCTAAAGTTGCCATCGGCGTCAACCGGCACGACGATCTCGTCGACCGACGAGTAATTTCCCGCCGGCCGCCCGCCGCCGTTATTGAAAACGAGAACGTGCCCCGCCCCGGGGGAGCCCTTGGCGATCCACTGGGCGTCGTGCTGAGCAAAGAGGCGTTGATCCGCCGTCGTCCCGGCCCGGTACGAGCTCGGGTTGCCCCAGCGATAGAGGATGTCTCCCCCTTTTCCGCGCTTTCCGCCCCTGTGGTCGCCGGCCTCGCCGGTCGTCGTGCCGTGATCGATGGTCCAGAACTCTCCGAACGAGCGGCACGCTGATCATGATCTGATCAAATTCGGCGTTGTAGGCCACCGAATTCACGTGGGTCCAGTCTGGCAGAATCCCCATGTTTCCTCGCGCTGTGGGGTTGCCGACGTACCCGATGCTCTTGAGCCGGTCCATCTCCCGCTTCTTCTTCGCCTCGTCCTGCTTCGGGGTACTCCTCGTCGCGAAGTCACCTCGCGGCGGGCCAGGTGGGCCGCCGCCGGCGAAGCCCATCTCGCCGCCGCCGAAGTTAACGTCGATCAGCTCGGGGTGATTGCCCACGTTCCCGAAGTTCGCCTTCAATGGGTCCAGGTCCTGAATCAGGTGGTCCCACGCGTGCCACTCCCACACGACCTCGCCGGTGGTCTTTCCGCTCGGCTTGATCTCAACGAGCGAATCCGCCAGCCACGGCCCGCGCACATTGCTGGGGTCGCGCCCGGCGGCGACGGCCTCGGCGCCCGTCTTGATCTCCCAGACGATCAGCAGCACGTTGCCGTTGGGGAGCCGGCAGATCGCGTGGTGAGCCACTCGCTTGTCGTCATGGAACTTGAAATCCCACACGATGTTGCCGTCCCAGTCGAACTCCTGGACCCGCCCCCCCTGGCCGGCACCGCCGAAGAGCCGCTCCCGGTTCTCGAGCGTGGCGGTGCGCAGGAGGTGGCCATTCTCAAGGAAGTACGCCTCCTGGCCCGCCGTGTACTTGCTCTCCCACGCGCGCACCACCCGCCCTTCCATGTCGATCAGGTAGGACTTCTGCGAGTTCAGCGGAGCGATCAAGGTATATCCCTGAAACGCTTTCGGGTCGTTGACTTGAAGCGCGGGCTTGGGCAAGCGATCCCCTGCGGCAAGCGCGGCCTTCTGCGGCGCCGGTCCATCATCGGGCGCCGCCACGACCGCGAACACGAATGTCGCCAGCGACAGCACCGCCATCACCACCGCGACGCCCCGCATTCGCCGCCAGATTGGCTCAGGAGACAGGCTCATGGGGATGACTCCTCTGTCCAACTTGAGAATCGCATGAATACGCGGCCGCTTAGCTATTCGACGGCAGATCGCGACGCTGAAACAAGATGAACGAAAGTAGGACGCCCGTGGCGGCGACGGCTCCGAGGCCCGCCGCGTGCCGGGCAAACGTCTCGCCCGTGACGGCTACCTCGACCGGGTCGAACGCCTTGAACACCGAGAATCGGCCTACCCATTCCCAGTCCGAGAGGGTCGGGATCCCGGAAACAACCCCCGCGGCGAAGCTCCCAATCGTTGCCGAAGCTGCGATCAGGTTGGGCCGCCAGCGGACAACGTCCTTTGCCGCAAATAGCAAGGCGCAACCATAGACGGCCGCCCCGACCAGCGCCAGGTTGGTGGCGGGTTTGACAAGGCTCAGAAGCGACGGCGGGTCCTTCACGGGGTTGTACAGGCCCCCAATCCGATTGCCTGCGACCAGCATCGAGGCGAGCAGCGCAAGCCCAAAAAGTGCCCCCACGACCTGCGAGCCGAGATATTCCGGCCGCGAGACCGGGCGCGACAGCGTGATGTCGAGCGTGCCGCGCTCGATCTCGCCGGCCACCGCCGCGCTCCCACGAGAGATCGCCCAGAGGCAGATCACGATCATGACGAACGGGTGGTTCCAGAACATCACCTGGAAGGAAAGAGAGGAGAAGTCCATCGCCGCGCCGCCCATCCCACGCGTGAACCGCTCGAACCGCTCGGCGTCGGAGCCAGAGACTTTCAGGAACTGTCGTTCGATGCGGCAGGCGATGAACGACGAGAGCCAGCCGAGGCCGAACAGCGCCGCCGAGCCGAGGCCCAGGAACCACCGCGATTCGCCGAGCTGCTTGCGGAGCATGGTGCGGATTGCGCCATCTGCGGTCGTCCTCATCCGTCGCGTCGGGCCCGTGATACCGGTCATAGAGGCTGCGCAGGTCCTCGGTGCCAACGGCAACGTCAACGATCGGCTGCAACCCGATCCAGGTGAAGAGCGGCGAGACCGCCCCCCGGTGCTCCATCAGGACGGTGTCGCCTTTCCGTTCCCTCACGGTGAGACAGAGCTCTTCGGGGAAGCTCTCCGGTACTCCGCCTTCGTAGCGGATCAGTACCATCCGCAGGCCGCGTCGAGCGTGCATATCTTCGACGTGCATCAATCGGCCTCGCCGCATGATCGCCACCCGGTCCGACACCGCCTCGACCTCGGGCAGTACGTGTCCCGAGAAGACAACCGTCTGCCCCTGGGCCTTGGCTCCGGCCACCAGGCCCATCACATCGCCCCGAACCGTCGGGTCCAGGGAAGATGTGGGTTCATCCAGGATGAGGATCTCGACCGGGTCCGCAAACGCCTGTGCCAGTGCGAGCTTCTGCTTCATGCCCGTCGAATAGTTCCTGACCTTCCGGGAGAGATCGAGCCCCATGACCCGCTCCGCCACGGCCACTGCGCGGTCGATGCCGAATCCGTCGCGCAGGCCGCACATGTATCGCAGCATCTTGAGCCCGGTCAAGTGGCCGAACAGGCGGATCTCGCCCGGGAGGAACGAGACCAACCGCCTCACCTCCCGGCCCTGACGCCAGGGGTCGAGGCCCGCCACGGCGGCCTGGCCGGCTGTCGGATGGATCAAGCCCATGAGCAGCCGGAGCAGCGTCGTCTTGCCCGCGCCGTTCGGGCCCAGAAGTCCCAGGATTTCACCCTCCCTCACGTCAAGCGTCACGTCCGAAAGCGCAGCGAATCGCCCGTACCGTTTCGTCAGTCCCTGCGTCTCGATCATTCGTCGTGTCATTAACTCACCTGCGCAGATCGATCCCGTCGTGCCCGCGTTCGCGCCGGCTCGCTGCGGAATGCGAAGCCAACCCCGATCGACTTACAGAGATACCCACTTTCCCACACACAGTACGTCAAGAATTGTCAATCCTCGTGACAACGGACCGCACGGCGGGGACAATGTTCAGGTTCGGGGCCGCTGCCTGCTCTCTCGACCCCACGCAGGCGAAACTTAACCGACCCCGCTTCGGAGGCCGCATGGCGAGCCGTGAGAAACATCCCGGCGCGGGCAGCTTGGCCCTCCTGGTTGACGACGATGTCGAACTGGGCGAGCTACTCCAGGACGCACTCGACGAGCACGATGTCCGCGTCGAGCTGGCCCATGACGGCCGCCGCGGCCTGGCGCGGGCCCTCTCCGGCGAGCACGACCTGCTCCTACTTGATGTGATGCTCCCCGGCCTGGACGGGTTCGAGCTGCTTCGTCTCGTGCGACGCCAGAGCCGCGTCCCGGTCATCATGCTCACGGCACGCTCCGCCCAGGCCGACCAGGTAGCTGGGCTCGACGCCGGGGCCGACGACTACCTGCCCAAGCCCTTCGGGACCGAGCTGCTCATGGCCCGCATCCGCGCCGTTCTCCGGCGGTCGGGTCAGGTCTTCGAAGAGGCCAGCGTTCTGGAAGCAAGCGGATTGCGGCTCCAGCTTCGGGCTCGCGAGGCGTCCGTCGACGGCTCTCCCGTCGTCCTGACGACCGTCGAATACGACATCCTCGAGGATCTCGCCCGCGCCGCCGGCCGGATCGTCCCGCGGAGCGAGCTGACGATCGCCCTGTTTCAGCGGCGAGCCACTCCGTTCGACCGTGCCCTCGACACGCACATCTGCAACCTGAGAAGAAAGCTCGGCGGTCGCGGCGACATGATCGGCACCGTCCGCGGCGTCGGCTATCTGCTCCGCGTCGCCGACGGACCGGGCGCAACCGCCGCGTCATGAGATCCATCCTCGTAACGATCCTGCTGTGGGCCTTCGCGACCATCGCCTTCTGCGTGGCGGGACTCTGGTTCACCGCGTGCGCCCTCGAGCGACGTCCGCCAGTCCGCAAAGATCCCGTGATGAGCATCGTCGCCATGCTTGGCGAGGATGCCCGTCGTGCCTTCGACCGAGGGGGCGCCGATGAGCTCTCCGCCCATCTGCGAGAAACCGCCCTGAAGCTCCCGGGTGAGCAATTCCTGACCGGCTCCGACGGTAAGGACCTCGTCGACGGGTCCGACCGAACTGCCATTCTCCAGGCCATCGGCCCCGGCCCCGCCCGCCTCGCCGACGGCCGCTTCGCCGTCATCTCCAGCCCCGAAGACGGACGCTATCGCTTCGTCTGGATCGTCGAGCCCTGGTTCGACATGCCGAACCCGACACCGTTCATCGCCGTGATCGTGGCGATCAACGCCCTCATGGGGACTGCCCTGGCGTTCTACCTCTCACATCCGCTCCGTCGCCTCCGTCAGACGATGGACCGCTTCGGCAGGGGCGACCTCCAGGTGCGCACCGGTTCGCGGCGCCGCGACGAGATCGGGGCGGTCTCCCGCGAGTTCGACCTCCTGGCCGAGCGCATCGAGACCCTCATGACAGCAGAACGGCGACTTCTGCTCGACGTATCGCACGAGCTTCGGTCTCCGCTCACCCGGCTCGACGTCGCCATCGACCTGGCCATCAAGCGCGACGATCGCGGCCCGCTCCTGGCGCGCATTCGACGCGACATCTCCAGGCTTTCCGACCTCGTCGGCGAGTTACTGCACCTCACGCGTGTGGAGGGAGACCCAACGGCACGGCACTTCGAATTGGTCCGGCCAGGTGACCTTCTTACCAGCCTCGTCGAAGATTGTTCGCTCGAGGCCGAGGCCAAGGGCTGCCGCTTGCACTTCCACGCGGAATCGACCGACTCGATCCGTGGCGATGTCGAACTATTGCATCGAGCCTTTGAAAACGTCATCCGAAACGCCATCCGCCACGCCCCCGAAGGTACCACCGTCGAGGTCTCCCTGGAGCCACGCGGAACGGGCGTAAAGGTCGTGGTGCGAGACCTCGGCCCGGGCGTCCCCATCGGCGCATTGTCCGCCATCTTCGAGCCATTCTTCCGCGTCGAGGGTGACCGGAGCCGCAACAGCGGCGGCGTCGGCCTGGGCCTGTCCATCGCGCGCCGCGCCATCGCGATTCACAACGGCCAGATCACCGCCCGCAACGCCGACCCCGGCCTCTCCGTCGAGGTAGCCCTCCCCGGCCCCTGAAAAGGTGTCAGGAACCAATTCGCCGCTCGTTGCATTCAGAGCTTCCCATCAATGGACCCATTCGGGCCTTCCAAAAGCACCTACCGTCCTCCGGCTCGCCCGGGTCTCACTGCACAAACGGCTCCCCCGGCATCACAAGGTCCATCATCAAGGCCCCAAAGTCGGCCCGCCCGCGAAGCGCGTCAAGTCGCCGATTCCGTCCGATAAACATCCAGATTGCGGTAGCCCATCGCGACCGCCTGGCGCAAGGCCGCCATCGCCTTCTCGGCCTGGTCAACCCTCTCCGCGGTGGTCACTCCCGAGCCCGCCCGGCCCGCCAGATCGGTGAGGCCCGCGCGGCAACAAGCGAGCAAGAACGCCTGCTCGGCACTCAATGAATTGTTCGCTTCGAATCGCGCGCATCCCCGCTTCCAAGCCGCAGCAGCTCCGCCCAGGTTTGCCAACTTGAAACGCACTTGGCCAAGTCTCAAATAAGTCTCGCCCAGGCACGCGCGAAAGAATGCAACCTCAGGATGGGCCTCGACCAGCGGCTCGCGCACCGCCAGGGCTCGCTCGCATGCCCCCAGCGACTCCTCCAGCCTGCCCGACCGCCGTAGCGCATCGGCCATGTTGGTCAGACAGTTCGCCAGCGAATCGCTGTCCGCTGGGGTAGCCGAGCTCGGAACGGCGAGCTGCTCCCGGATCACCTGCTCACGCTCGAAATACCCAATCGCCTCGACCGTTCGCCCGGCCTGCGAATGCTGCATGCCGATCAGAAGCAGGATGTTCGCCAGGTCCCTCTGCGACTGGGGAACGTCGGGATTGTCATCCGCCAGCTTTTGCAGGATCTCCAGTGCCGTGCGGTATTCAATCGCCGCCGCCGCCGCCTTCCCCGTCGCCGACAACAAGGAGCCAAGTTTGTAACGGTAGTTTGCAAGATTGCTGCGGAAGAGGAACACGGCGGGGTTCAGGTTGGCCAGCTTCTGCTCGATCGCAATCGCCTTGTGAAACTCGGCCTCCGCTTCCGATGCTTTCCCCCTTTGATAACAAATCCAGCCCACGTTGTGGTGACTGTTTGAAACCCGATTCCGAAACTGTGATACCGTCGGATTCTCGTCAACCAGTTTCTCAAACAGACCCAATGCTTTGCGGGTCTCAACCTCGGCCTCCGACGGCTTGCCCTGGTCGAGCAGCAGCAGGCCCAGGTTATCGTGGGAGAGCCCCAGGCTGTCGCGGAAGTCGGCGATCTCGGGGTTCTCGTCGGCGAGCTTCTGCTCTATCTCGATCGCCTTGCGATACTCGCCCTCCGCTTCCGCCGAGCGGCTCGTCAGATGCAAAATGTAGCCGAGGTTGAGGTGGCTGTCTGACAGCCCGATACGCACCTCGCTCGCGAGCGAGTTTCCGTCGGCAAGCTTCCTATAAAGGGCCAGTGCCTTGCGATACTCGGCCTCCGCCTCCGACGGCTTGCCCGTGGCCGCGAGCAGATTGGCGATGGCCATCAGGCTGCGGCCCACGTTGGCCTTGATCTCGGGCTCCGCCGGAAATTCGGCCTCAAGCGCCTGCCGCGCCGCCAGGACCTGCCGGTGTGCCGCGAGCGCGGCGTCCGGCTTGCCGACCTTGCCCGTCAGCCCAGCCAGTTCGAAATTCGCCTGCCAGAGCCCCCGCCGCGACGCGGGATCCGACTCCTTCCCCAGCAAGGCACCCAGCTTGCCGTAAAACTCGCTCCCCGACTGGAGCAGCCGGTCCCGCACCTCCTTGAACTGCTCCTGTTTGAGCAGAAAGTCCCGGCTCACCCCGGTGTGAAACGTTTCAATCGCCGCGACCGCCAGGCCATACCGCGCCTCCACGGCCGCCCGCGACCGGCTCAGGTCCGCGTTGGTCTGGGCCAGTGCCGTCCGCGCGGTTGTCTCGCGCTCGAGCGACGCGGCCAGCGCGGCCTTGGCCTGCGTCTGCACCGCGAGCACCGCGGCCAGCCCCACCACTCCCGCCGCCACCGCCACCCCCGCAGCCGTCACCGCAGTTCGGTTCCTCTTCGCCCACCGCCGCGCCCGCCGTGCCAGTGGCTCGCGCCAGGCCGTTATCGGCTCGTCCGCCATCCAGCGATCCAGGTCGTCCGCCAGCGCCTGGCAGGTCGGGTACCGGTCTTCGCTGCGGCGAGCCATCGCCTTCACGCAGATCGCCTCGAGCGCCGCGTCGATCCTCGCCTCGACCTGCGCGGCGGACGAAACTCACCGCGCTGCACCGCGCCGATCACTTCGACCACCTGACCCGCAAACGGCGGCCGGCCGGTCAGCAGACAGTAGAGTGTCGCCCCCAGGCTGTAGACGTCCGACCGCGGCCCCAGCCGCTCAAGCTGCCCTTCAGCCTGCTCGGGGCTCATGTACGCCGGAGTCCCCATCGTCGACCCGGGCAACGTCTCGGACGACCCACTCGCCGAGCTTGGCCAGAGCGTTTGCTCGGCCACCGAGGGATCGGCCTTGCCCGTGGCTTTGGCCAGCCCCCAATCCACCACCAGCGTTTCGCCGTGCCGCCCGAGAATGATGTTGCTCGGCTTGATGTCGCGATGCAGCACGCCGCGGGAATGCGCGTATTCAATGGCGTTGCACACGTCGATGAAGCGCCGCAGGAGTTTCCGAAGCGCCAGCGACCATCGCCCAGGATCGCCCTCATAGACCTCGGCTGCGTGGAACGCGTCGATCGCATCCTTGAGGCTATCGCCCTTGATGAACCGCATGGCGTAGTACGGGCGGCCGTCGCTGGAAGTCCCCAGGCCATAAACCGGCACAATCCCCGGATGCTCGAGCCCCCGGTCACCTCGGCCTCCAGCAAAAATCGTCCGCGGCTGACCGGATCGTCAGCATGCCTGTCCAGAATCCGCTTGAGTGCCACTTCGCGGTTCAATTCGCTGTCGAGCGCCACGAAGACGGCCCCAAGGGCCCCCTGAGCGTGCGGCCTGAGAATCCGAAACCGCGAGCCAAGGCCCTCGGCCGTGCCGGCAACGTAGCCTGCGATCCCGTCCGCCCGGCGATCGTCCTGCGTCGCGGCCGAGCCATTGCGGATCAGGCTCGCTTCAATCGTCGGCTCGCCGGCACCAACTCCGACGGCCCCATCGGCTTCGTCACGATCGTCCCACGTCGCGGCCGACCCCATCCGGATCACGCTGGCTTCGATCGTCGGCTCGCCGACTGCCGCCAGGCCCACGCGGGTCGAGCGGCCCACAGGGATGGCCGCCAGGCTCTTTTCGACGTCGTTGTCGTGCTTCGCCAGATGCCGCGCGACCATCGCCTCGACAGCAGCGCAGTCCGCAGCGTCCAGCGCCCCTCCCGCGGCAAGCCGGTCAGCCAGCACCCGGCTCTTATCGAGGGCCCAGGCCCGGAAAGCCGCAACCAGCGTCCTCTGATCGATCAGCCCGACCTGCAGCGCGATCAATCCGAACAGGAGATGTCTTTCGGCGCCGGCCATGAGGAATCTCCGCGGCTTTTGCGGCGTCCCCCCGCGCTTTCGCTCACGATACGGCACCGCCACGATACGGCACCGCAGCCCGGGCGCGCGGAGACGCCGCGTCACCGTGATTCTCGCATGGACATACACCCCGTGACTACCGCCCCCTCCCTCCCCCAAAAAGGTGTCAGGAACCGATTCGCCGCCCCACAGAAAAGGTGTCAGGAACCATTTCGCCGCTCTACTGCCAGATTCGGCACAATTCCGACGCTATTCCCAACATTCGATTCCTGACTCCTTTTTTCGGTTTTACTTCGGATTGACCACCTTTCCCAGATCATGCACCAGCGAGCTGATGATCATCGGCAGGTAAACCCTCCGCGCCAGATAGTAATCCGCCTCGATGCACCGATCCGCCGCCACCAGCACATCCTCGGGCTCGAGACGGCTCGCCAGGGTCTCCGCCGCCCGCCGATCCGCAAGATCAGGGCAGGGGGGGGCCAGCCCCGCTGTCTGCCAGAGCACGCTGCGAAAAAACCGCGCCAGCTCGCCAATCAAAAGGCCCGCCCGCCGGCGCTGCTGGACCGATTCCTTGCCCGCCTGCTTGATGTATACCTGCATGCGCTGCGTGAGCTCCGGCGGCTGAAATCCGTGCACGGCAGCGATCTCGTCAATCAGCGACCGCCGAAACCGCTCGAGCTCTTCATCCGCCAGGCCAACCGCCCGGCTCACGCTTCCCTCGCCCAGCGCCGCCAGCCGCGCCGCGTCGGCCGCGTCGCGGGCAATGCCGCGTTCCAGCAAAAGCGCGGCAATCTCAGCCTCGGGCAAGGCTTCAAACCGCACCACGCTCGTCCGCGAAATGATCGTTTCTTTTTGAAGCTCGGGGGATGTTCCGATCAAGACCAGAACGGCCCCCGGCGGCGGCTCCTCGAGCGTCTTCAAAAACGCATTCGCCGCCTCGTCGTTCAGGTCATCGGCGTCATTCAGGATCGCCACCTTGTGGATGCCGCGCGCCGGCTTCAAGGCGAATTGATCACACAGGTCGCGAATGACGCTGATCGGCAGCTCGTGCTTGTCTTCGGGCTTGCCGGCCTGGTAAAAGTCGGGATGCGTGCCTGCTTCGACCTGAACACAGCCCGGGCAAACACCGCACGGATCAAGCTCCGCCTCCGGTCGCGTCTCGCACAGCAGCGTCTGCGCGAGCTTGCGCGCAAACGCGAGCTTGCCGATCCCTTCCGGCCCAGCGAAAAAGAGCGCGTGCGGGAACCGCCCTTCGCGCAGCTGCGCTTCGCAGCGAATCGGCCACCCGGTCATGCCCTCGAAGGTTCTGCCACGCCATCAATTTCCTCGCGAGGAAAGCGCCCCCTCGACCGCACGCTGAATCCGCGTGAATACCGAATCGGAATCGGCCGACGCATCGACCACCACGATCGGTGCCGGATAGACAGATGACCCCGCGCCACGCTCGCCCGCCCCGTCCTCCTCGCTCTGCGCGGCGGCCAGATACCCGGCACGCACCCGCTCGTGATAGAACAGCGGCCGATCCTCGATGCGGTCGCGCAGCGCCCCGATTCTGGCCATCGCCTCCGCCGGAGCAATGTCGAGCACGACCGTCAGGTCCGGCAGAAGCCCAGCCGTCGCCACGAGCCCGACCATGGCAATCTCTTCCTCCAGCAATCCACCGGCCGTCCCCTGATACACGATATTCGAGAGCAGATAACGGTCGGAGATCACAATCTTGCCCGCGGAAAGCGCCGGCGCAATCACGTCTTCCACAAGCTGTGCCCGACTGGCCATGTACAGCAACATCTCCGCCCGCATCGAGAGTGGAACGGTCACCCGGTCTTGCAAGATGCTGCGCAGCCGGTCACCCAGTGCCGTTCCCCCGGGATCGCGGCAGGTGACGACGTCGAACCCGCGTTCAAGAAGCCACTGCGCCAGCCGCCGGGCTTGAGTGGTCTTGCCGCCGCCGTCCGGTCCCTCCAGAACCAGAAAGAGCCCAGGGTGCGCATGCGAGCGATCGATCTCCATCTCACCCCTTCAACCAGGAATCAGCCTCGGCGAAGACTTGCTTGATCTTGGTGTGGTACAAAAGTTCCGAGATTTCGCTGAACGTTCCCCAACGATACCACTGGCCGCTCTGATCCTCGACGTGTTCGGCGGAACAGGCGATCGCCTCGCGGTCGGCGCACCTCGACCAGGTAATAGGTGACCGTCTTGATCACCTTGCGGCCCTTGCGGATGTAGGTGTAAGTGAGCGTGCGCTCAAACCCCTCGCGAAACGACCAGTCGACCAAGGACGTCTCCTCCGTGAATTCGCGCGCCGCCGCCTGCCGCGTCGATTCACCCGACTCCACCCCCCCCTTGGGAAATTCCCAGCGAGCCGCGGGTTCCGAACCGTCGCCGAGTGCAGGATCAGGAACAGAGGCTCCTGACCCGCCCGCGGGCAAAACGGAATCGCACCGGCCGATCGCTCGTGCAACGTGGTCATTTGGTGGGGCGACGGAACGGCGGCTCCTCCCCGCACTGGCCGCGCTGCGGGTCAGTCTCTGGACCGGCGGCGGCCTCATCGGCCGTCGCCACCATCCCGAGCACCGAACCCGCCTCCACTCGATCGTCTTCCAGACCACGGATCTCGGCCAGACGCCCCGAAACCGGCGAGGGAACGTCGAACGTGGCGGGGCCAACCAGCACTTCAACCAGCCGCTGACCCTCCCACACTCGCCCCCCACGCCCCACAAACCAATGAGTGACTATGATCGGCACGTCCGGACCGGTACCCAGGTCGGGCAGGATCACTGCTGCCAAACGCATGGTGAAACCCGTCTCGTCTTCTCTCATCCAGTACTTTTCGGATCGAGCCGCGCCCTCTTCCCGAGGCCACGATCACGACTCAATCGCTTCAATTCTAGCCTATCTGGCCAGCCACGGTTTCGCCAGATCGATGTCGCCAGAGATTCATGAAGAAATAACGAGAACCTTGTCCGCAAGAGCCCCCCACTGAGGCATCCCACGCGCCACAACCCTAAATCTTGCTGCATTCAACAGTTACGCTCTGCTGGCATCATGCATGCGTCCAAGACAACTACCATCCATGATAGGGTTGATCGGCTGACGCATCCGCCCTGGCGTGCGGCCTCGCGCGTTGCCCATTCGATTTTGGGAAAATCGGACGCGCCGGTGCGTCGGCTTCCAATACACTGTGAATGCAACAAGTTATGGGGGAGATCAAATCATGCCCGGAGGCTTGAGCCGGGACGTGCTCAGGAACTTGACGACGCTCTGCACCGCGGGCGTGGTCGGCAACTTGAGTGATGAGCAGCTCCTCGATCGCTTCATCGAGCTGAGTGACGAAGTCGCCGAGGCCGCGTTCGCAACGCTGGTGCAGCGTCACGGCGCGATGGTCCTGGGAGTCTGTCACCGCATTCTGCGCGACGCCCACGCGGCCGAGGATGCGTTCCAGGCGACGTTCCTGGTGCTCGCGCGGAAGGCCACGTCGGTCGTGCCGCGCGATCGAGTCGCGAACTGGCTCTACGGCGTGGCATACCGCACGGCGAACGAGTCGCGGGTTCGCACGTCGAGGCGCCGCGCAAGGGAGGCAAAGGTGGCTCGACGGCCGCGCGATCAGTCGCCTGGCGAGATTTCGCCCCACGAGCTGCGAGAAATACTTGACGACGAGCTGGCCGCCCTGCCGTCGCGGTATCGCGGCCCACTCGTCCTGTGCGAGCTGGAGGGGCTCAGTCGCCAGGATGCCGCACGACGGCTGGCGATTCGCGAAGGGACTCTTTCCAGCAGGCTCGCGCACGGCAAGGCCCGGCTGCGCGAACGACTCGCGCGCCGCGGATTCGAGCCGCCCGGCGGCGCGGTCCCGTTCGTGCTCATCCGCGAAGCAACCACCACGCTGCTCACCGACCGCCTCATTGATTCGACCACTCAGGCCGCGATGCGCGTCGCGGCCGGTGCCTCCACGGCCGCGGTCGTTTCGACCTCGGTCGTCTCTCTTACCGAAGGAGTTCTCAAAGGCATGCTGCTTTCAAAGATCAAAGGAATCGCCCTGGTCATCGGCTCTTCGGTCGCCGTCGTCTCAGGCGCCATCGCGCTCGGGCAAACCCCCGGGCCGCAGTCGACCCGGCCGGCGGAAGCCGACCGTATGTCCGTCATGGAACAAAAACTCGACCGGATCATCGGCGTCCTCGATCGATTGACTGGCTCGATGTCGGGTGCGGGCTATGTAACGAAGTACGACAATCAGCCTGGAGCGTTCTACCCCAGCTACGGCAAAGGGAGAACAGACACCGTCCACTGGACGGGCCCGAACGATCTTGCTCCCGGCCTCCCAGGTGGCCCAATGAATCCCGCGCGCAGGAGTCGCGCCGCCTGGCCTGGCCGAGCGCGTGGCCGCGGTCGAGCAAGACTTGCGCAGAGTACAGCAGCTCTTGGAGCAGCTTGCCGGCCGCGTGAACCAGCTCGAACGCGCCGGCCAGCCGGCTGGAACCAAACCGGCGGGTCTCCCGGCGGGTCTCGGTTCACAACCGGCGACCAGCCAGAATTGACGCATTCGACTGGCACCGCGAGCGAAGCCAGCAAGCCTTCGCGCCGGCCGCCTTTTGGACCGCCCGGCCGCGGCGATCGATGGATCACCGCGTTCTCGGGCGGTTCGTTTGCGCCGCGTTCAAGCTCTTGCACTCCGTTTCCGCAAATCTAGAGCTCCTCTTTAGCGGCAGCTACGAGCGGCGCGACGGCGAACAGCGGGCAGAGCTTCGCCCTGCGCAGGAAATCTTGCTGAGCCGGTAGTCGCGCCGATAGAATTGATCAAGCGCGAGACTTCGTTTTGGGGGCACCCGGCATGCATTTCCGCCTGGACACACGCAAGGCAATAGAAGCCGCCGCGACACTTTTGCGGCTCGCACCCATCGCCTAATGGGTCGCAAACGACTGTTAGCACTGATTTATTTGGCGGAGCGCGAAAGCCTGAAGCGCTGGGGAAGACCGATAGTTGGTGGTAGGTTGGTTGCACTGGACTACGGCCCCGTTCACAGCGAGATCTATGACCTGATCAAGGGCTCCCACAGCGCCCAGGCTGAGTGGTCACGCCATTTCCAGAACGAGGGTTATCAGGTCACGCTTGTACACGACTTCGCGCCTGCCGCACTTTCGCGGCAGGAAATCAGTTTGCTCGACGAAATCTCGGCGGAGCGGCTGGGGCGAGACGATTTTGAGATCGCGCAGGAGACGCACGGCGAGGAATGGCGGAGGCATCACCACGCTAAAACATCATCGCCGATTCCCTTTGAGGACCTCATCGACGCAGTCGGGCGTTCTCCCGACAAAGACACGATTCTGCGCGATGCCGAAGAGAAGGCGTACTTTGACAAACTGTTCGCCAAGAAGCCATGAATGCTGGCGACACTTTATTGACGGGAAGTACCATCACTTGTGGATTGCGCTTTCCGACCCGTCTCTCGATCCGGACCGGGTCGTCATCGTCAACTTGACGACACACACGATCGATGAAGAGTCGGCTTGCGTCCTAAAAAAGGGCGACCACCCGTTTGTCAAGCACAAGACTTCCGTCAGGTACCGCGACGCGCGCATTGTCGCGCCCACTGATCTGGAAAAACTCCGCACCGCCGGTTTGCTCACGCGGCGAGAGCCTTGCACGAAGAGTTTGCTGGCGAAATTGCGGAGCGGGGCGTCCAAGGACGCCGATTCGTTGCCCGAAGAATGTAGGGAATTGCTTGAGGAGCAAGAGCTGATCTAACGGCAACATTGCGATACTCGTCGGCGTTCCCCCATGCGACCTTGCGCTGTACAGCATCGTCAGCGAAGGATCTTGTGAGCAACGCTCTCTCTTAATACGATAAGAGGTCGTGGCGCCGCCCTCCGAAATGTGCCCTGCGGCGGGTTGTGCGTCTGTCGTGCCCAGATCACAGGGTCAATGTCCAAGCTCTAGCGACGTCGTCTGCGATCTCGCCCAGTCGACAGCAGCCTCAATTCAAGGAGATGGTATGTCGGTTTCCACTGCTCTCCACCGCGGCGGAATGCTCGCGGTGCTCTGCGGAATCCTGGTTGCCGGCTTCGCGCCACGGGCATTCGCCGGAGATGACGCCAGTACGAAAATCAAGCTTCCGCTCGATCGCGGCATGATGCAGCGCATCTCGAATTTCACGCTGAACGACGTCACGACCGGCCGCTCGACCATGCTCTACGCTTTCCAGGGCAAGAAGGCGATCGTCCTCGTTTTCCTCGCCAACGAGTGCCCGGTCGTGAATCTTTACGTGCCCCGGCTGATCGAACTCAATAAAGAGTTCTCGAAAAAAGGCGTCGTGATGCTGGGGATCAACTCCAACGCCCATGAGACCGACGCGGAAGTCGCCGGCTTCGTCAAGGATAGGGGCATCGATTTCCCGGTTCTCAAGGACCCCCAGAACTTGATCGCCGACGCCCTCCTGGTGGAACGAACCTCGGAAGTCATCGTCCTGGACGCGTTCGCCAGCATCATGTACCGCGGTGCAATCGACGACCAGCACGTACAGGGCAAGAGCAAGGATCAGCCGGACAAGAACTACCTTCGCGACGCATTGAATTCACTCGTCTCCGGCGGAAAACTCGCGGTAAGGGGCACCGAGGCGCCGGGCTGCTTGATCGACCGCGTTGCCCCCAAGCCGATCGACCCCTCCAAGATTCCCAAGGTCCGAGGCGCCGCACCGACGGTCGCCGCGATCCTGGACGAGCAGCAGAAAGACCACCCCGTGCAAGTCGGCAAGGTCACCTACTCGGGCTCCGTTGCCGCAATCCTCGAGAACAAGTGCCAGACATGCCACCGGCCGGGCCAGGTCGCGCCGTTTTCACTTTTAACGTATGATGATGCGGCCAAGCATGCCGGAATGATCCGCGAAACGGTCGCCGAGCGCCGCATGCCCCCCTGGCAAGCTGATCCCCGGTATGGCCATTTTGCCAACGACCGCAGCCTTTCCGCCCAGGACCGCGCGACCCTCCTGGCCTGGGTGGATCAGGGCAAGCCGCTGGGCGAGGCCAAGGATATCCCTCCGCCGCGCAGCTTCCCCGAAGGGTGGTCGAATCGGTAAGCCCGACGCAGTCTTCGAGATTCCCGATCCCTACTACGTCCCGGCGCAGGGCGTAGTCTCCTACGTCTATTTCCGCGTGCCGACGAACTTCTCCGAAGACCGCTGGGTGCAGGCCGCCGAGGCGGTGCCTACCGATCGCTCGGTCGTTCACCACATCATCGTCTACATGCTCGATCCGACCGTGCAAGGCGACATGCGCGCCAAGCTCACGCACTTCTGCGGCTACGCGCCGGGCGACGCCCCCTCGGTCTTTCCCGAGGGAACAGCCAAACGACTTCCCAAGGGCGCCGAGCTCATGTTCCAGGTCCATTACACACCCACGGGAAAAATCCAGAAAGACCGCTCGAAGGTCGGGTTCATCTTCTCCAAGACCAAGCCCACCCGCGAGGCCTTCACCCTGGGCATCGCCAACGCCGACCTGATTCTCCCCCCAACTCGGGCAACGTCGAGATCGCCTCATCCAAGGAAATGCCCTATGACGTCCGCGTGCTGAGCTTCATGCCCCACATGCACCTGCGCGGCAAGGATTTCATGTACACGTTCACCAAGCCGGGCGGCTCGCCCGAGGTCGTTCTCTCGGTCCCCGCGTTTGATTTTGCGTGGCAGACCTACTACATGCTCGACGAGCCAATCCTCCTGCCCAAGGGCTCCGTCATCGATTGCCTCGCCCATTTTGACAACTCGGATTCAAACCCATATAACCCGGACCCGACCAAGCTGGTGCGCTGGGGTGATCAAACGTTTGAAGAAATGATGATCGGCTACCTCGACATGGACGTGCCCGTGGGCACGCCGATCATGCGCGACAACGACTTCCGCCCCAGAACCGAAAAGGCCGCGATCAACGTGCTGCAGTCCATGCAGAAAATGATGAATCGTGGCAGGGCCGCCAAGAGTCAAGCCAGGCCCGCCGCGGAAAAAGGGGCCAAGCCATGACCCGGCGCGATCGCTGTTGCCTGCGGCCCTCCTCCTTGCGTGCGCGGCCAGCGGAGGCTTCCACACGCAAGCAAGTGACGATGCTTCCGACTCCCGTGTCATCCCCGCCCCGTTCGCTCCGCTCGAATATCTGGTCGGAGAATGGAAAGGGCAGGCCATACCCAAGGACCACACCGCCCAGCAGTTTCGCGGCTGGACCGAGAAACACGCCTGGGCGTGGATCTTCACCAAGGGGAAGCCCACCGGCCTTTCCTTCACCATGAAGGAGAGCAAGGTCCTCGCATCCGGCAAGCTCACGTTTGACCCGAAGCAGGAAGTCTATCGCCTCGAAGGAAAAGAGCCAGGCGCACGCGGCAAGACGATCTTCTTCGAAGGCAAGCTCGATTCATCCGGCAAGCACCTTGTGCTCGACCAAACACACAAGGAAGGTGACCCGCCGCCTGCGGAGGGCGAGTTGCGGATCTCGTTCCGCCCCAACGCCAACTACCTCCGGTACACGATGACGCACGACCGGAAAGCACCCGGCGCCGCCGTCTTCGCCCGGACAACGGACGTCGGCGTCACCAAGGAGGGGGAGACGTTCGCCGCGGGGGCCGCCGCGACCGAGCGCGCCAAGTGCATCGTGACCGGCGGCGCCGCCACCATGACGGTATCATTCGAGGGCAAGTCGTTCCCTCTGTGCTGCTCGGGCTGCCTCGGCGAATTCAACGACAACCCACAGAAATATGTCAAGAAAGCCGTCCTGATGCTCGCCAATCAGGCGGGAAAGCCTCAGTCGGCGTCCGCGCCTACGAAGAAGCGCGGCCGCGACGACGCGTTCGCCGCAGACGTCGACGAAAGCACCGAGTCCGCTCGCCCCGCCCACAAGGCGAAGAAAACCGACTCGCCGGCCGCCGCCAAGACCCCAAAGCTGATGACGCGGACGACGATTCAACTGACTCCGCAAAGTCCAAAGACAAATCAGACCCCAAGAAGAAGGACGATGGCCAAACGCCAGCCGCGAAGGCCGCCACACGCGCAGCCAGGCTGCTTCGCCTGGGGCGAGCCCTTGAACGCTCCGGCAAGAGCGAACAGGCTCTCGCCAATTACAAGCAAATCGTCAAAGACTATTCCAGCACACCATCAGCCAAGACCGCGGCCGAGCGAATCAAGGAGCTTGAGGGGAAAGAGTGAAATGACTCTACAAACCTAACCCTTCTGCGGGTGCACCTTCAATTCGTAGATCTCGCTCCATTCCCCCGGAGCGTTCAACGACCCCTCGACGACCTTGGCTTCGCCCGCGTGCTTGATCCGCACCTGCCAGTGCACTCGAGGATGATCCGGCCGGTGCGCAGCGTAATAGTGCACGCTCCACCGGTACGCACCCGATGGCCCCGGCCCCTTCACCTTCGCCGGCCGTCTCCCGCCGGATGGAACCAGCCAGTAGATGTTCTCCGGACCATATCCCCACGTGTTGTCGACGTCGAGCTCTCCCCCCTGTCGGCCGTTGCGGTGGCCGAAGTAGAGATGATCACCTTTCGGCTCCTTCACGTGAAGGTCGATATCCACCGACTTCGTATCCCAGATCAGCGTGAACTGGGGATCGCCGACTTTCACCTTGACGCCCCGGATGACCTCGCCGCCATCGCCGAACCGCGCCAGGCCAAAGCCCTCGCCACTGCCGGCGCCCCAGTTCCCGGGAACGCCGTTTCCGGCCCGCCGGAGGCGGCCCCGCGCAGGCTCCCGCTCGGAAAGGATCGGTGGTGCGGCCAGCTCGAGCGTGCTCCTTGAAGACGTGAGCCCACCGTGCTCAAGCTCCGTTTCGCTGGGCAACGGCACGTCCGACCGAACGATCGCGCCCGGTGACTCCGCTTCACCCAGCTCATCCGCCAGGGCAACCGGGTCTCCATCCGAGCCCCCCACTGACCCGTCTCCATCCAGCCGCCCGTCGAGCGAGCCGGCCATCTGTGACTCAAATTCCGGCGGCCGCACGGCTCGAGGCGCAAAGTACCAGAACGCAAGCAGGAGCAAGACCAGTGTGTGCAACAGCACCGAGCCGACCCAGCCGCTCAAGGTCCGTGGATGCCACGAGCGGGAGAGCAACCTGCGCACAGAAGCCCCCGCGCCGGAAAAACCGCAGCCTCGGGCGCCGCGTGAGCCGGCGGGCCCGCCACGCCCACATCCTGCTCCCGACAATCTCCCCCAGCCAGGCCTTCCGAAGTGAAAACTGGCATCAGGTTCCCCGGAGTCTGCCCTGAGCCCGGTGGCAAATCGAAATGAAAACGCCCTTCGATACCTGAAGCTTACGTGCGCCGCCCGACACCTGTCAATTCACGAGCAGTCATGTCAATCAAGCCAACGTCCACGCCCTCGCTTGTCGCTCACCAATGCTGTTGCCCCGCACATGGACATCTGTTACATATTGTGTCGACAAACGCTGATTTTTATAATCACGCTCACTTTGGGCACAAAGTCGTCAAGGGACCTCACGGCACCATGATGGCGAGCGGCCGGGAGCACGCTCCTGAAACCCAGGACGGGAATTGTCGCCGGAAGTCGTGACCCCTATTTTGACGGCCAGAGGGAAGCACCCGAGGGCTCTACACACCCTCGGGTCGCTTTCCTTCTGCCGTCCATCGCTCGTTACTTCGATCCGTTCCCCTTGGCAAACTGGCGCGCTCCGTCCCCGCCGATCTTGATCTGCCGTGGCTTTGACGCCTCGGACTTGGGCAGCGTGAGCGTCAGAACCCCGTGCTCATAATCCGCATGGGCCTTCTCAGAATCCACCGGTGTGCCCAGCGACACCGACCGCTGAAACACGCCCGACCGGCGCTTGTGCAGGTGCCATCGATCGCCCTTCTGCTCCTCCTCGTTCTTCGACTCCGCACGGATCGAGAGCGCATCGCCCTGAACCGTGATCTGCACCTGCTCGGGCTTGACACCCGGCAGAGACGCCTTGACCACGAATTCGTTCTCGTTTTCAGCAACATCCAGCGGCAGGGCAAACTGCGCTGCTCTGCCCCTGCGCGGCTCCAGGCCGCACGAAGCTGTCCTGGAGCAGTGAGTTCATCGCGTCTCGTAGACTGACGGCCTCACGAAACGGATCCCAAAGCTCGAACGCCATCTCGTTTTCCCCTTCCAATTGACCTCGCAGGCAACCATTCCACACGCCCGTCGCCGCCCGGGCGACGGCACTCGTGCCGGTGGCCTGCGTTTCACCGGCCGATGACTTGTTTCCCATAGACAACAGTAAGCATAACGTGTGCCAATTCTGCATATCACGACGCAAGCTGTTATTCTATAATCAGTTCACGCAAATCCTTGTGGCGAACGCCCAGCGCCGAAGTACGCCAAATTGGCAGTTGCGGTCGCAGGGCACCGGCTGCCAGAGACTGCCATTTACGCAGTCCGCTTGTTAGACGCAGGGGCTGGCGCTCAATGAGAAGTACTGCCTTTTTCGACCGTCGCCGAACCGACTTGCAACCGCTTGCGCCACTCGGCGGCCTTCTCCGGCTTGCCCCAGGCTTCGTAAAGCTCGACAACGCGATTCCCCGCGTCAACCAGATTGATCCGGCCACCGGAAGGTATTTTGTCCGCCCGGGCGCTGATCCCCTCGAATCCCTGAATCAACAGGCGTTCTCCCTCAGCGTATTTCTTCTGGCCTGCCAGTGCGGCCCCCAGCGCGCTGATCGCGCTGTAGCGCGCGCCCACTCGTCGGGGATCTTCTTCTCGCGAATCGTCAAGCATTCGCGCAGGATCGGCTCGGCATCTCGGTGGCGGCCAAGCTTCGTCAGCGTGATGCCCAGCATCGCCATGGCGGGATGGATCGAGTCAACCTGGTCCGCAGGCAGCGTCTTGCGCCGCGTTTCGAGAATGTGCCGGAACAGCGGCTCGGCATCGCCCTATTTTTTTTGCAGCAAACAGGACGATGCCAGCTCGTGCTCCGCTTGCAGGGTTTCCGCGTGTTCGGCACCGAAGAGACGGCGCTTCCCTTCGAGGATGTCCGCGCGAGCGCTCTACCTCGGTCATCTTGTCTTGTTCCGCGTATATGAGCGCCAGCTCGTGCTCGGCGTTGAGCGTATCGGTGTGGTCTGGACCGCGCATGCGCAGATACGCATCGAACGTACTTTTCGCGAGCGATTCGGCTTGAGTTAGCTTGGCGCGTCGCCGGAGGACGTTGACCAGGACGTATTGCGCGACGAGGGTGCCGGAGTCATCGGCACCGCTCACTCGCCGCATCGATTCCACCGTTTTCTCGAGGAGCGCTTCCGCTTCCGCGAGTTTTTCCTGATTGGCCAGTGCAACGGCCAGAACACGCTGGCAGGTAAGCGTTCTCTGGTGCTCGAGTCCGAGCGCACGCCGGCGGGCTTCCAGGATCCGTTGGAGGAAAGACTCGGCCACTGCCGGCTTGAGGAGCTCGAGGTAGACCACCGCCAGCTCATCTTCCGTGGTGAGCGTGTCGGCGTGAACCGGCCCGCTCACCCGGCGATATCCTTCCAGGGTTTGCTGGAACAGGCGTTCGGCGACGTCGAGCTTTCGTTCAGATCGGTACACCTGCGCCAGCTCAAATTGCGTGACGAGTGTTTCGGGGCTGTCCGGTCCGCATAGTCGACGTTTCGATTCGAGCACTTTGTCGAAAAGTGTTTTGGCCTCGGCGAACTTGCCCTCTTCGCGATAGACGACGCCCAGCTCGTGCTCGGCGCGGGCGGTGTCGAGATCCTCCGGCCCGCGCACCCGTCGGTATGCCTCGACCGTTTTCTGAAGCAGGGCCTCCGCAAGGGCGAGCTTGTGGCGTTGCCGGTTCAGAATAGCCAGCTCCCACTGGGTGACGAGCGTATCGGGGTGGTCGGGCCCACATACCCGGCGAGACGCCTCCAGAGTCTGGGCGAACAGCGACTCGGCCGCGTCGAGCTTACCCTCAAGTCGCTGTACAATTGCCAGTTGGTTCTGCGTGACGAGAGTTGCGGGTTGCTCGGGCCCGAGCATGCGCCGTCTGGCTTCCAAGGTCTTCTGGAAAAGGGATTCAGCCTCGGCGAGCTTGCCGCTTTGCTTGTACACGATTGCCAGCTCGTGCTGGGTGAAGAGCGTCTCGACCGCATCGGGCCCGAGCATGCGCCGCCTGGATTCCAAGGTCTTCTGGAAAAGGGATTCAGCCTCGGCGAGCTTACCGCTTTGCTTGTACACGATTGCCAGCTCGTGCTGGGTGAAGAGCGTGTCGACTTCCTCGGGCCCGAGCACTGCGCCGCCGCGTTTCGGCGGTCGCTTGAAGCAGGGATTCGGCCTCCGCCAGTTTGTGCCGGTCACTGAGCACGCGCGCCGGCGCTAGCTGGCTGTTCAACGAGTCGCGGGCCTCGGGGCCGCGCACCCGCCGATACCCGTCCAGCGTTTCGTGCGCGAGGGCTTCCGCCTCGGCCAGTTTGCCGCGTTTTCGGAGAACATCGGTCAGCTCATACTGCGTGACAAGGGCGTTGGGGTCATCCGGTCCGCGATTTTTCCGTTTTGAATCCAGAGTCTTCCGTAAAAGCTCCTCGGCCTCGGCAAGCTTGCCTTGATCTCGATAGACTAAGGCCAGGTCGTGCTGGGCGCCGAGCGTATCGGCGTGATCGGGGCCGCGCAGCCGGCGGTACGTCTCCACGATCTTTCCGCCGAGCGATTCGGCCTCGGCAAGCTTCCCCCGCTCGCGCTTTGACGTTCGCGAGGCCCTGCTGCGTTCCCAGGGTATCGGGGTTTTCGGACCCAGCACGCGCGGCATTGCCTCCGCGGTTTTTTGGAATAGAGCTTCGGCCTCGGCTAGCTTGCCGCGTTGGCGGTACACGTCGGCGAGCTGTTGCTGGACCTGGAGGGTCTGCGGGTGCTCCGGTCCAGAAACGCGACGATTGTTGTCCAGGGCGTCTTCCAAAAGCGATTGAGCCTCGGCGAGTTTCCCTTGGTCGGCATAGAGCCCGGCGAGGCCCGCCAGGGCGAAGACCGTCTCCGGGTGCTGTGGGCCGAGGGCGCGGCGCCTTGCTTCGAGCGTTTTGCGAAACAGCATCTCGGCCTGGGCCGACCGCCCTAGCCGCATCAACGTCGCCGCCAGGTTGGCCTGCACCATGAGCGTTTTGCTATGCTCAGCGCCAAAGACTTCCGGCGCAACGTCCGCCAACTCCTCGAACACTTTTTCCGCGTCTCCAAGCTTTTCCTGGTAAACGAGTAGCACGGCGAGGTCATTCCGGCAGTCGAGGGTGATTCGATCTCGTGGCCCGAGCACACGGCGGGCGATTTCCAGAGTTTCGCGAACGAGGGCCTCCGATTCGGCGTATTTTCCAAGGCTAAAAAGAACGTTGGCTCGCCAGTATTGCGCAACGATCGTGTCCCGGTGTTCGGGGCCGAGGACGCGGCGGCGGATTTCGGCCGCACGCTCAAGGTGCTCCCGCGCCTCCGAGAGCAGCCCGAGGCCGAGGAAGGCTTGACCAATCGTCAGCCGAATCGCCGCCTCGACCTCCGGCTGCTTTTCGAACTTGCCGCCGATCTTCGCGGCAGCGCGTCCCAGCAATTCCTCGACTGTCACTTTCTTGTCGCGGGCGTTTTTCTCGGGGTTAGCCTCGGCCAAAAGGTCGTTCTGGAGGAAGTCGTTCACGGCCTTGGCGATGGCGGCCTGCGCGTCCGCTTGCTTTTTCGATTCAATTGCCCCGTCGCGCTGGATCACGGCTTCAGACTCGGCCTCTCGCGCGTGGTCGCGCTCGGCGCGGGCCTGGGTCTCGGCCGCGATGGCTCTGCGCTCGGCCCGCGTGGCGCGGATAGCCTGCCAGGCGCTGACGACGGCAGCCGCGGCCATCACGATGGCGATATTTGATGCGCGTGCTGGATGGCGCGGCAGACCGGGATGAACAGCTCGAGCCGTTCTCGCGGGCTGAGCTTGGCGTCGTCGCAATACTGGGTGATCGGGACGCCCTTGACCAGGTCCATCACGAAATTCGGGCGTCCCGACTCGATTGTCCCAGCGTCAAGCACCTTGGCGATGTTGGGATGGTCCATGAGCGCCAGCGCCTGGCGCTCTGCTTCAAAGCGGGCGATCACCTGGTGTGAGTCCATTCCCGGCTTGATGATCTTGAGCGCTACCCGGCGGCGAACTGGTTTTTCCTGCTCGGCCATGTAGACGGCGCCCATGCCCCCTTGGCCGAGCTCCTGAAGCAGCTTGTAAGGGCCAATGTGCGAGCCAGGCCCTTCGCTCGATCGCACCAGCGCGGTTGATCCGCCGGGACTTGACCAGCAGGAGAAGGCGTCATCGTCGCGGTGGCACCGGGCTGAACACCTCCGGCGGCCGATCCCACGGGCCCGCCAGCGCGATCGTGGGCCTCGAGCAACCGCTCGACCCGTCCGCGAAGTTCGGCATCGGCGCCGCAGGCCTGATCGAGGTAAGACGCTCGTTCGTCCCGACTCGCTTTCTCCAAGGCTTGCGCAAAGATCGCTTCGAGACTGGCACCGGATGGCTCGGCATTCATCGCCGCGGGACTCCTGTCATGTTTGGTGTCATCTGGTCGCGGGCCATTTTAGGCGAGATCCGGATATCGAGCCCGATTGTGGTCGTCCAGATCTCCCACTGGCTGCGGTCCCAGCCCAGGATGATTCCTGACGCTTCGAGGCGGTCGAAAGTCTGTTCGACGTACGCCGGCACGCGATCCTCGTACTCAGCAACCAGGTCGAGCTTGCGGCCGATCAAGCTCAGGATGCCGCGAATCGTGGAGGGCCCCTTCTCGGCAATCCGCTGCTGCCCCTCGGGCGAGGCCGGGTCCGGCCCTTCGAGCGTCAATTGCAGCGATCGGATCAATCGCCCGAACTGCCCGAACCAGTTGTCGCCGAATCCAAAGTACTCGCGGTGGATGATGTGCACCTCACCCCGGCGCACGATCGCAGCCTGGTAAACCGACTCGAGGTAGTTCTCGCCGTAATCCGTTTGAAACGCGATGTTGATCGCCTTCGCAAGATGCTGGAGCGCCGCCTGCACGCCGACTTTCCGCAAGTCGACCTCGAGCCCCATGTCGCGCAGCCCGCCGGCCTTCCGCGCCGTCACGGTGCCGCTCTCGCCCCCCTGCGGCGAAAGCGCGACGCCCAAAGGCACGTCGTTCGAGGCGGCACCACCAGGCGAGACGGTTGGCTGAAGCTGCGCACGGCTCGCCGGCTCTTTCGTGCCCGGCGGTCGCACGGTGCCTTTCGGACTCGTCGTCGCGCTCTGTCTTGATGATTTCGATGGAGCTGGCTCGGACACGGTTCGCCTCCTTGCCACCAGCATGAACCACGAGCAGATCAATGTCGATAGCCCAGCCTGGCGTAAACCCCTTTCAATAAGGAATGCGGGAGAATTCCCTCGCTTGCCATGACGACATCTTGTAGCTATGATGGCGACACGGTGTAGCCATGACGTCAGAAGGAGCCGACATGCACGTCGACAATTTGTCGCCAGCCGAGCGGCAGGTCATGCAGATCGTTTGGGATCGGGGTGAAGTTTCGGCAAGCGAAGCTCGAGACGCACTTCCCCGCGACCTGGCGCCAATACCGTCCGCACACTCCTCGAGCGCATGGAGAAAAAGGGCTGGGTGACACATCGCGAGGTCGGCCGAACGTATCTCTATCGCGACTGCCCGGCCTCACGCAGAATCAATCGGCCTGAAGGTGCGGGAGATCATCGAAACCATCTGTGGCGGCTCCCCGGAGAGGCTTGTTGCCGCACTACTCGACTATCGAGGCCTGCGGCGCGGAGAGCTGCTCGCATTCGCAAGATGCTCGAAAGGGCCCAGGCAGAGCCACTTAAAGAAAAGTGATTCCCCTTTCGACACATGCGGACTGGCGCCTCCGCCCCGTCTTACCGCGAAAACGTGCAGTCGTTACGCCAAGAGGAGGTGAGTGATGTTGGAATTCATCAGCGTCACTCTCGTTTCAGCAGCCGGGTGGCTGTTCAGCCTCAGTTTTCCGCGTTCAGCAGCACGCCGCCATGCCATTCTCATATCGGCACTCGGGGCGTGCCTGCTGCTGCCGATGGCATTGTTTGTGCGGTCCGGCACAAGTTGGACCCTGCTGACGTTCAAAACCAAGGTGCGCGGTAACACGATCGCTCCTACAGGAACACCGCCGACCGCATCCGCGATCGAACGCGCGTCGTTGATTGACAACACCTCAGCGAGCGAAGCCGCCGCGCTGGCGCCCCACGCTCTTGGCGTCACCGAAAAAAATGACATCGAAACGTTCGGATCGTCACCGGCGATTCCTGACCTCAGTGCCACTTCGATCGCCCGCCCTGAACAATTAGCGCCGCAAAACCCAACCGCGGTCCCTCGCAGCTCTTGGCAGACAAGCGCCGCACAGTGGGGACGAACGGTCTATGCTGTCGTCGCTGCGACATTGCTCATTCGATTGCTGTTCGGTCTCGCGTCGGTGCTCCGTTTGAAGCGATTCGCCGACCCAATCGATTCGATCGCCGGCGGAATTCCCGTGCTGGAAGCCAACATCGCGATCCCTTTAGCAATCGGTTTCGGGAAACCGGTAATCGTTCTCCCGCGCAGGATTCGCTGCGACAGTCACACCGAACGAGCTGCGCGACGTCCTAGCCCACGAAGCAGAACACTTGCGGCGACGCGACCATTGGACCATGTTGTTGCAACGGCTGATCGCAACGGCCTATTGGCCGGTGCTGACGGTCCATCTGCTCAACCGTGCCCTCGATCGCGCTCGCGAAGAGCTTTGCGATAACGCGGCCATTCGCGAGCGCGATCCCGCGTCATACGGTCACACGCTGCTCGTCGTCGCGCAACAGGCCGGCGCGCGCACGAATCGCTCGCTCTATGGGCACCCTCCGTGATCGGTCCAGGCGACCTGGAACGTCGCGTGGCCGGGCTCCTCGACCGCCGGCGCGATCGGCGGACGCGAGTCAGTCGGTCCCTCCGCTGGACGACAACGGCAACTCTGCTCTTCGTTTGCGGGCTCGCGGGCACCACGCGCAGTCGTCGCCGTGGCCGATGGAGCTCAGCAGCCGATTTCCACTCCGGCGGAGCCTCCCAAGGTTCCCGCCAAGGTTCCCGCCAAGGTGGCCCCCGCGCCGAAAGCCATGCTGGAGTCGTCGAGTATTCCCAAGGTCAGTCTCGAGAATCCGACACTGCACCGCGGAATCGTGCTTGGCCCCGACGGCCATCCGCTGCCGGGCGCGTCGATCTACGCGGCCAGCACGATCGAGCTTCTGGAAATCGCCAAGGCGGACAAGGTCGGCGTCAAGGACCTCGGTCCGGTGCGAGCCGTCACCGATGCCCAGGGCCGCTTTGAGTTCAACGCACAGGACCTGTCGTGGGTCACGCCCGCCGGAGTCCGGAAACGCTGGGAGACACTGCTCGTCGCCGCCCGGGACGGCGTCGTTTCCGGTTGGATCGAAATCTACGGCGATGATCGTGGCTTTCGTAGTCACTGGAATCCTCTTCCCGGCAAAGACGTCGCGATCCGGACGCGGCCGCCGGCCGCTCTGGCCGGCGCGTTCTCGCTCGAAGGCGGAACTCCGCTGGCCGAGGCTCGCGTCCGCCTGACGGCATTATTCGCTCCGGTCGAATATGACCTCGATCGCCACATCCCGATGGAAGAGAAGAAAGAATCTGGCCTGTTCTCGGGAATCGACTACGCGGAATCGCTTCACCGGCCGTGGGTGCTTCCGGGACTGAAGACCGAAGCCACCACCGACAAGGACGGCCGGTTCGAATTGCCCGGTCTCCCGGAAGGATTCATCGCGGAGCTTGAGGTCGCCCATCCGCAGGCGGTCACCACCAAACTACGCGCGGCCGTGCGACGCATCGAGCCCGTCTATCGGCAGTCGTCTGGCGGACGCGAGGAAACAAAACCCACACTTTATGGGTCGGGCTTCAAGATCGAATTGCAGAAAGGCATCATCTTACGTGGACAGGTCACCTCCGCCGAGTTTGGGAGAAATACCAAGGCCGCCGGCATTTCGGTGGCGCTGGCAAATCACAATTCCCTGGATGGAATGTGGGGCGATCGCGTCAAAACCGACTCGGAAGGTCGCTTTCTGGTCACCGGCCTCGCCAAGTATCTGGAGGGTTACGAATTGGCGTTTGCCGGCTCGTTCGCTGCTCCCTTCCGCAGCGCTCGGCAGCGAATCGTAGACGGCATCGTTGCGCGCGTTCAATTGGAAGATGCCGTGCCATACCGGCTGAAACTCACAGATCGTGCGGGCAACCCGATCGATCGAACCGTCTTCTCCGTCGACGTGCAGCAAACGCCCGGGACCATTCGCCGCGACATCAAAACCAGATTCAACGACGCCGAGCGCGTCGCCCCGGGCGTCTACGAGGGGATCGTCCCCATCGGTCCGGGAGCGGTCCTCGTCAAACGCGGCAAGAAGACGGATCGACCGGCGGTGGTCAATCCCAAGGCGTTTTTCGAACCAGGACGAATCGACTGGACGCCCGAGGAAGAACGCTACGCCTATGGAGACGCCTGGCACATCGCCACGCCCGGCGTGTCGACCACCGATGGGCTGGCTGCCAATCGAAATCCATTGCAGGACCAGCTTGGACTGGCGGCCGCCGTGTTCACCAAGGCGAGCAAGGATCAGGGCGTTCTGGAGCTGACGGCCGTCGTCGATTCCGACCCGCCAGTCGAATTCACCCTCGTCGATGAAGCAGGCAAGCCGGTCGAAAATGTCCAGGTCCAGCGGCTGTTTGCCATGGAATACAACTTCGACAAACTGCCGTCCAGGATCTCAGTGGATGGCCTGCATCCCCAGCGTGCGGAGCCCCTGCAATTCTTCCAGGATCAACGGCAATTAATCGCCACGGTCTCCGCAAAGTGGACCGCCGAGCCTGTCCGCGTCGTGTTGCGGCCGGCGGCCAAGCTCACTGGACGGTTTGTCGATCAGGCCGGCCAGCTCAGGTTCGATTTCGTCATTCGCATCTTGGGGCCTGCTGTGATGCCCGATACCTTCCTGTGGGTTACCGACAAGCCAGGAGAGCACTTAGGCGAGTTCCGACAGGTCCTCACGCCAGGTTTCGAAGTGCGCGGGGAGTTCGTCCGCTACTCGTCCAACAGCGTGGAATGGAACACGCGTCCCGCCTTCGGCCCGGCATTCGGCCCTGTCATCCCCAAGCCTGGTGAAACGATCAACCTCGGAAATATCAAAAGCCCTTGAGACGTGGCTGGGCGTGGACATGGCCCTCTCCGTCGCCACGGACGCGCCGCGTCCGGGCAAGTACACCTCGGGGCCCGGCGTCATGACATCCTCGGCGGCCTCACCCATCGCAAGACCGCCGACCCCACGATCACGGCCACGCACACGAGCAACATCGCCGTCAGCCCGATATTGAGCCATCCCTGCACGGGCTCTCCCCCCAGAACCATCTTCTTCCAGAATCGCCCGTAAATCTCATAGTAGGCCGTCGTGCTGGTCGTCGTCGCAACGAACAGCATCGGCAGAATCATCACCGGCGCATACCGCCCGCGACCCGTGTTGAACAGGATGGTCGTGACCACCGCCAGCGCAATCACCGCCAGAAGCTGATTCGCCATTCCGAACATCGGCCAGATCGTCTCCACGCTGCCGGTATAAATGAAGTAGCCCCAGCCGAAGACCACGAGCCCCGTCGACAAGAGCGCAGCCGGCCACCAGTTCAAATCGCCCAGCGGCTTCCAGAGCCTGCCCAGAAACTCCTGCACCAGAAACCGCGCAATCCGCGTGCCGGCATCGATCGTCGTCAGGATGAACAGGGCCTCGAACATGATCGCAAAGTGATACCAGTACTTGAGCATCCAGCTCATACCCGGCAGGGCGTCCGAAAAAATCCGCGCCATGCCCACCGCCAGCGTGACCGCTCCGCCGGTGCGCCCGTGCAGCGACTCCTCGACGTTTTTTTCCATGGCCGCCAGCTCACTCTCCGGCGGCCGGGCTGCATCGTCCACCTTGGCGCCAATCGCACCACCCCTCTCGAGCGACTGCGCAAAGTCATGGTGGGCGGCCAGAAACTCCGGCCGGCGATTCAGCGAAATGTTGATGTCGTAGTACATCGAATTCGGCAGCGCCGCCGCGGCAATCAAGGCCACCACACCCACCAGGCCCTCCATCAGCATCGCGCCATAACCGATCATCCGCACGTCGCTCTCACGATCGACCATCTTGGGCGTCGTTCCCGAAGCCACCAGCGAATGAAATCCGGAAATGGCCCCGCACATGATGCAAATGAAGACATACGGAAAAATCGGACCGTCGAAATACGGCCCGCCCCCCTGCGAGAAATACGGGCTCACCGGCGGCGCCTCGAGCTTGGGATTGACGATGAGCACCCCGCCGACCAGGAGCAGAATCGTGCCGATCTTGAGGAACGTCGAAAGGTAGTCGCGCGGGCAAAGCAACAGCCACACCGGCAGCACCGCCGCAATGAATCCGTATCCGGCCAGCGTGAAAACCGTCCAGTCTCGCGAAAGCGAGAAATACGGCTCGAGCCGGGAGCCGGGGATCAAGACCCCTGCCACCGTCGCACCCAGCACGAGCACCGCCCCGATCAGCGAGGCCTCGAGAATCTTCCCGCGCCGCAGGCGATACATGTACCAGCCCACGAACAGCGCAATCGGAATCGTACACGCAATCGTGAACGTGCCCCAGGAGCTGCCCGGCACCAATCTGACCGCATTGGCCGGTATCAACAGTCCTTGGCCGGAGGGATCTGGCTGGAACGGCATTCGCCCCGGAACCGCGAGGTCGAAGCCCTCGTGGAATTTCATGCGCTCTTCCGGCTTCTCGCCGAATCGATACGTCGAGCCAGGGGGAATCTTGACGATCGTGGGCCCGTCCTTGAAGTACTTTCGCACTCGCTCGGAGCCCTCGGGATAAATCAGCACCGTCCCTTCCTTCATCTTCACTTGCTCGCCACCCAGCGCCTTCACGACCACGATGCCCAGCCCGGCGAGTGCAATGATCACGATGTAAAGAATGGCGATCGCGGCGGCCAGCCCCGCCGGCCGCCCGATCTCGGTGCGTGCCAGGGCCGCCAGGCTCAACCCGTCTCGGCGAGTCGAGCACGCCAGCACCATCATGTCCTGGACCGCCCCCGCCAGGCAGACGCCGGCCACCAGCCACACCAGCCCCGGCAGATAACCAAACTGGATCGCCAGCACCGGCCCGATCAGCGGACCCGCGCCGGAGATCGCCGCGAAATGATGACCGAAGAGCACCCAGCGGTTGGTGGGGTCAAAGTTCTGCCCGTCCGTGAGACGGTGGGCCGGCGTGATCCGCGAGTCGTCGAGCACCGCAACCCGGGCGGCCAGAAACGCGCTGTAGTACCGGTAAGCGATCACCAGGATCAGGAGCACGATCACCATCACCGGCATCGCATGAACCGTCATGGCTCTTGGCCCTCGGTGCTCGCGCCGCCGTCCTTGCGCCAGATCGCGAGCTGCGGCTGGTGATATTCGAGGAACCAGATCTCTTCTTCGACCCCCAGCTCCTCCGCCAGCCGGTGCGCGACCAGATAATTGACCACTTCCAGCGACGACGCCAGGAAATCGGTGCGCGAATCAGCCGGATTCTCCGGGTTGTGAAAAATGAACCGGATCACCAGCACCCGCTCGTCAACCGGCCCTTCCGGCGAAAGGTACCGGCCGTCCATCTCGTAGATCGAGTACCCCCGTGAGGCCTGGCAAAGTGTCTTGATCCACGCATCCTCGTCAAAGTCACGCGATTGCCGCCGCCGCTCGATGATCGACTTCTGGATGAACGGAACCGCCCGGATCGCTTCCTCGTTGAAAAGATCCTCGAGCACCTCCTGCACCTTGCCGAAGTAGCCGAGCTTCTTGGGCAGGATCACCTCGTACATCCGCGCGGGCTTGGGGCCCACCAGCTCATAGCCGGGAATCGACTTGCCAGGCGGGGAAGCCGGGCTGCGCCTGGGCTTATTCATCGGCTTCGCGCGGGCCCCCCTCGGGCAAAAGGTGCTCGAGCGGGCATTGGTCGCACCGCGGAGCCGCCGCGCGGCAGAACTGGCGCCCAAGCTGCTCCATTCCCCGCACGAGGTCGGCGAGCACCTTGGCGGCCGCGCCGTCGTTGACGTCGCCCCGCTCGGTCGCCTGTTCCACAATGGCTTCGCGGGCTTCCGTATACGACGCGTCGGGATCGAGCCAGCCGTGGCGAGCGAGCACCCGGTACGTCGCCCGGTTAACCGGATACGACGCACGCTCGAACGCGAAGAGCAACATCGCGTCGGCCGCGGCCAGACTGACTCCCGGAATCGCCGCCAGCTCTCCCCGCAACCAGTCGGTCGACCGATCCGGATTGAGCAGCGATTCAACCCGGCCCTCGTGATGATCCACAAGCCACTGGGCCAGGTGCTTCATCGGCGTGATCAAAAACGGTGAAGCCGCGACGCCATTCTCGAGCAGCGTATCGCGGATCTCCAGCACGTCGGCACTAGCCAGTCGCTCCGGCGCCAGCAGACCCGCCTGCTCGAGCGCAACCAGCGCAGCCGCTGAGCTCGTCGCCGTGAGCTCACGGTCCAGCAGCACGCCGATCATGGCCTCGAACGGACCTCGCCGCTCGACTTCGGCTCCTGAACCGCCGAAATCCTTGACCAGAACCTCGTGAACCGTCGAAAAGGCTTCTTCGAGCGTCGGCATGAGCAGATCGATTCCGCGTGGTACCGGCATTCAAGCCGTACATCACATAGCATCCCGCCCTACGGGTCGATCACGCGTCCTGACCAGCAACACGAAAAAGAACAAGGCGAAACAAAAGTTAATCGCCCGTTCACGGCTGCTTTGATTTGGTCAGGGCTGCGAAATACGCACGAGCCAGCTTGCTCTTGCGGCGAGCGGCCGTGTTGGGATGCAGCACCCGGCGCGCGCCGGCCTTGTCGATTTTGGAGGCCGCGGCCTTGAAGTCGACGAGCGCCTGGTCAAAATCTTTGGCGGCCAGCGCAGTCATGGTGCGTTTGCTCAGGGTCTTGATGATCTTTTTGCTGAAGCGGTTGCGCTTCCGCCGGCTGGCGTTTTGACGCATCCGCTTGGCTGCAGAGGGTGAATTTGGCATGGTTCCCTGGAGTCGTCCGCAATTCGTGTGAAAAAACCAAACCCGTCTGCGCCAGCGCAGTGCGACGTTATTCCGTAACGGCACGAGAGCCCAAGCATAACATCTTTGGCCGAGTCAAATCAAGCGTTTCAGCCGTTCGGCGACATCGAGATAGGCGTAATCGATGGCCGCAACCTCGTTGTAATGCTCCTCGGCGGCCTCGTTGTTCCCCAGCGATTCCGCTGTCCGCCCCAGGCGATAATTCAGCGAGAGGAACATCGTCTGGTCTTCGGGATCGAGAACCTTCGAGCGCCTCCTTGTAATTGCGATCCGCCAGCTTGAACGCGCCGTTGGCCTCGAAACTGAGCCCGGAATGATAAAGCGCCTCGATCTTCACGGTGGCCAGCGCACTGGTTCGGGCTTGCTGAAACTCGCCGATCGCACCGTCATGATCGCCCACGCGTGCCAGCACCTTGCCAAGCTGAAGGTGCACGCTGGGATCGTCCGAATGCAGCTTCGCACGCCGCCGAAACGCCTCAACTTCATACTTATTCAGCATTTCGTTCAATTGGTTGAGCTTCGCTTTATGACCCGTGTCTTCCGGATGTTGAAGCACTCGCTGCGCTTGCGCTTCGATCGCTCGCTTCAGGCGGCTGAGCTGGATGTCTTCGTAAACCACCGTAAGCGACGGCTCGTCTGGGTTGGCCTTGAGCCCCTTGGCGAGCACTTTCTCGGCCTTGTCAAAATCGCTCCGGCGGCGATAGATCTCGGCCAGGTCGAGGTACGAATGCACCGCCTTCGGGTCGGCCAGGATGTCCTTCACCAGCCGCTGCTCGGGCGAGAGCTGCTCGTGCTTGAGACGTGCCAGCTCGGCTTCCTTCGACTCGGCCGGCTCGACCCTGGCCGCCGCCGCGGCCCGGTCGTCCAGCGCATCGTCCAGCTTCGCCCGCTTGATCGTCGAGCTGGCCGAAAGCGCGTTGATCTGCCGGTTCGCGTCCTGATCGTTGGGATTGAGCTTCTTCACCTTCTCCCAGCACAGGATCGCCTTCGCCCAGCTCTCGTTGGCCTCATGAACCCGCGCCGCGTATTTCAGGAAGTCGACGTCCTTGGTCACCACCTCGACCGATTCCACGAACCATTCGGCCAGCACCAGGAGCTCCAGCGATTCCGCAGCTTCCGCGGCCACCCTGGCGGCCCCGACGTCCCACGGATTATTCAGAAACGCGTCTTCACAAAGCGCGATGGCTTCCGCAAACTTCTGCTTCGAGCGAGCATTCTTGCGCGAAACAATATCGGCTGATTCTTGGCACCGACCAGCATGCCTACCTTGCCGGGATCGTTATTGAACTTGCGCCGCTCGATTCCCCGCAATGCCTGCCGGTAAACCAGATTATCCACGCAAATCTCGCTCGCCTGCTTGTACATCGTGATCGCATAGTCATGGTTGCCTTTGAGCGCAGCATCATTCCCATACTTGAAAAATGTTTGCGCTTTCTGCACGTCGCCAGAATGCGACTCCTCAGACATCGGGGGCGCTCCTCGGGAAATCCAGACTGGAACCTGCTCGCTTGCCGTCGCACACCGCACCACAGAGCCAAAGAACTCTACGCGTCTGCCCGATCATCCGGACACCCGCGGCAATTCCTCGTGCGTCTGCGGCTTCGCTCTCAAGCGAGCTTGACAACCACTCTTTACATTCTAACACCATGCGGCCGGCAGTCACCACGTACAAATGCCCGACTTTCAAGTCTTGCCGGATGGGCCTTGATTGCAAGCTGACCGTAACCGAAACTGCGCTCATGACGACGATCCTGCGCGACGGTGGACTCTCGATGCTGGTCGGCGAGGCCGAGCTCACGCGGCTCTGCCATGGTTTTCAGTTCACGGAAGGCCCGCTCGCCGTGCGGGACGGGTCCCTCCTTTTCCAGGACATCCGGGCCGAACGGACGTTCCGCCTTTTACCCGACGGAACGCTCCAAACCCTGCGAGAGCAGACGAAAGCGGCCAACGGCCAGACCTGGCTTCCCGACGGTTTCATCGTTTTTTGCGAGCAGAACGGCCGACGCCTGGCGCGGATGGCCGCTGACGGCACCGGCGTGACGTCTCTGGCGGAATCCTGGTCCGGCGCCAGGCTCAACAGTCCCAACGACGTCGTCTGCCGCTCCGACGGCCTCGTTTATTTCACCGACCCGCCGTACGGAGTGCAGCCGTCGGATCGATCGCTCCATTTTCAGGGCGTTTTTGTCCTGGACCTGGATCGGCCCGGCGAGCGTGGCCTCCGCCTCGTGGCCGACGACTTCGAAAAGCCCAACGGACTGGCATTCTCGCCCGATGAGCGCACGCTCTACGTCTGCGACACCGCCCGGTACCACGTGCGGGCCTTCGACGTGGAGCCTTCCGGCTCCTTGAAGCCCGGCTCCAGCCGCGTGTTCGCGCGTCTCGATCCCGACCGGCCCGGCGGTCCCGACGGCATGAAGGTCGACAAGGCCGGGCGAGTCTATGTCGCGGTCGCGCTCGGAGTGTGGGTTTTCGATCCCGATGGAAGGCTGCTGGGCATCCTGTCCGTGCCGGCGCGGCCCGCCAACCTGGGGTGGCGCGGCCCCGATGCCCGGAAGCTGGCAATCACCGCGGTCGACGCCGTTTTTGAGATCGAGCTCCAGGTCGAGGGAATCCTGCCTCCGTTCCTCGCCTGATTTCTTTCGTTGCAATGGCTGTTCAAGTCTGAAACGATCGATTATCCTGAGACGGCCTTGTCCAGTCCAAGGCAGATCTCACCGAGCCTCGGTGCGGCCCTCCTCAGCTCGACCGGAATCCGGCACGAGTCCGCGGGATGCGAGGCAACGTGAGATGGCTCGAATTCAACAAGATCTGCAAAACGCGCGACCAGTCGCGGCCCGCGGTGGTCGATTCAGGAGATCCGAGTGGCCAAAGAGGAACCCATCCGCACTGAGGGGCGCATCGTCGAGGCGCTCCCCAACACCCAATTCATGGTTGAGCTGGAGAACGGACACCGCATCCTGGCCCACATCGCCGGCAAGATGCGGAAGAACTTCATCCGGATCGTCCCCGGCGACCGGGTGACCGTCGAAATCACGCCGTACGACCTCACCAAAGGCCGGATAGTCTACCGCGAGCGCTAAGCGAACGGCCGATAGCAGAGCTGAAGTTCTCGAGCGGCACAGTCTTCAACTGAGCACGCCGATCAGTCGCTGAGTCGTCTCGGCGCCCCTCGCTTCCAAAATCGCTGCGTGCACGCGCGCATAAAAAGCCGGCCTCGATGCCAGTTTGCTCTTCACGGGGGCGGTTACCGTGAGGATTGCCGCGCATGACGGACGTCGAAAGTCGTGCTACGTCCACCCGCTCCAGCACGGTATTGCAGAACTCAAACCCCCCGGCAAACAGTTGCTCCTCGAAGAAGTCGAAGACCCGGTACGCCGCCGACTGCGTCTCGCCAGAGCGCTCGAGCGAATAGACTTCGTTCAGAAAGCTGTCGGCTCTGCTAAAAAAGATCAGAATGTGTACCCGTTCGGCCAAGCGTCAATTCGCGGGGCTTCTTCATATAGATTAAGAGCCAATCAGGCTCGATATGACACTCTCGCCAACCTTTCCATTCGCCCACAAGAGCGTGATCTTTAAACTTCACCTCTAACGGCTGATGGTGACACAATGTCTCGATAACACTTCGGAGTTTGCTCATGTCTTTTCCGCGTGACTGTTGGCGGTCTACATCTTTCTTGAATTTGACGGTCGGAATGGCTTCTAATGGTACCGGTGTCGGTCGAGGACTTGGCACTTTAGGTTTCTGCTTTGCCACATCAGATACCCAAATCCTTAAACATTTCTTCCAAACTTCCGTAGTGAATCAAATTCTTGCCAGCTTCGGCGTCGCGCAGAACCTGAGCAGTTTCTGCATTGAAAACTCGCCTCTTAGAAGCAGTAGCCTTTTTGGCTTTCGATGTAGACTCCCCTCTTCCTTCAAACGAATCCTTCAGAACAGTCTTGAATGCAGCACTTGCTTCAGTCTTGACTATGGTCGCCTTGCCCGACTTGAAAGCCACTGCTTTGGAAGAAGGCTTCTTTGCAGCACGAGCCTTACCGGATGGAGTCTTCGGGATTTCAGGCTTGCTAGGCAGTCGTTTGGCAGCCATGATTCTGCACCCATATACACAACCGAGTCTTGATATCGGGAAAGATTCCTTACTCTCAACTATCACCCATGTTGTTCTGGCAGTCAATGCTACAATTAACACCGCGCAACTCTCACGCCAGACCAAATGATAATTCTTTTCTCGTCGGACACTATTGTCCCGTGACAGGTCAATTGAATCCGTTTCACGCGACGAATCACTCCCGTGACCGGTAGCCAGGGTCAGAGGGACGTCCGCCGCGCCCGGACCAACAACTGCTCCCTATCTCATCGCCCTCTCCCGTGCCGAGTGCGCACGGCCCGCAATCGATCGAAGAACCCAATCGCGCCAGCGTCACCGCGACCATCTCCCCCTGAACCCGATCCCGTATCGAGCTGACAAAGACGAGATGGACCGCGCAAAGGTAAAAGACCGGACCCGCTAGACCTGACGACTGGCTCCCGGTATTGTCAATGGCTCCAGTCCGGTGCACGGGACGGAGAACCAAGATCGGCAGAGTAGTGCGTCGCGGCGGTCGCGACTCAACGATTCGCAGCAGATCGACCCGCCGTTGCTGTAAAGCTGCCGGGGCCTCATAAGGTGAGCGCGCGACCATGAACAACGTGTAGTCGATCGACGAGAGTCTGGTCCAGAAGCTGCCGCTTCCCCTCGCCCACCTCTTGCGTCGGGCGCATAACGCGAAGACGCCGCTGGAGCGGCACCTGGCTGCCTATTTCTTCTGGGAGGCGGGTCTGAAGCTGCTCGCATCGGTCGCCATCGTGGAGTACGCCGAAAAATCCGACCCCGACCCCGATCTCACCGAGCGGCTCAAGAACCTGGCGCGGCCGTCGGTCGGCCATTGGTGGGAGTTCGTCCGGCGGCTGGTGCCGGTCCTGGCCGAGTCCGACGAGGGGTTCCGCGCCGTCCGCGATCTCGTCCTCGGCCGGTCACGCGCCGACCTGCCGCGAGCCGCCGGGCTCGCCGCCGCGCTGGCCGGCTCAGAAGAAGGAGAGGCGACGTCGCGTGCCACGGTCCGGCTGACCGAGATGTTCGACCAGCTCGTCACCTACCGCAACCGCGAGACCGGCCACGGCGCGACCGGCCAGAGGCCCTCGGCCTTTTACGAGCGGATGGCCCGCGCCCTGACGGGTGGGCTGTCCCAGGTCTTCGAGAAGGTAGACGTCCTGGCTGGCCGTCGTTTGATCTTTGTCGATGACGTCCGCCGCCTGGCCTCCGGCGAGTGGCAGGTCGATCGTTACGAGTTGATCGGCGAGGCCGCGCGTCGGTCCGAGCCGCTCACCATTCCCGAGTCCCAGGCCGTCGCGCTGCCGCGGCCCCAGCGGGTTTACCTCGAACGGGGGCCTGGCACCGCGCCCGATCTGCGCTGCCTCCATCCTTTGATCTGCTACCAGCCCGACACCGGAAAGGTCTTCTTCCTGAACTCCCGCCGGGGAAAGCACGAGGCCGATTACCTCTGCTATGACGGCGGAGACACCCTTCGCCAGGAGCTAGGCGCCGACCATCGGGCGCTTTTGGCTCAAGTATTGGGGAAATCAGAAAGCGCCGCGGAAGAAGCCGAGCGGGCCGCGAGCGACGTGCCCCAAGCCGCCGAAGCGGTTCTATCGCCCGCCGAGCGCACGATCGGTGAATTCGAGCTGCTCAGCCGGCTCGGCCGAGGCGGAATGGGCGTGGTCTACCGCGCCTGGCAGCCGTCGCTCTCCCGGCAGGTCGCGCTCAAGTGCATGCTCAAGAGCGGTGACCCCAAGGCTGAGTCGCGGTTTGCACGCGAAATCCGCGCGCTCGGCCGCGTCGAGCACCCCAACGTGGTCAAGGTCTACACGTCGGGCGCCGAAGGAGACCAGTGGTTCTACGTAATGGAGCTGGTCGAGGGGGCCGAGCTCGCCGGCGTCTGCGAGCAGCTCGTCGGCCGCGACGCCTCCGCGATCGACGAGACGAGCTGGCGCAATGCCCTCACATCGGCCTGCGCCAAGGTGCGCTCGAACGAGGCGCCGCTCACGGAATCGCGGCAGAACCTCGACCGGGCTCGCGAAGCTTCGGCCGTTGACGAAGCACCCGCCGGCCGCGACGCGAGGGAGGACAGTCCGTATCTCCCAGCGCCCGGCGGCCTGGGATACGTCCGCCGCATTGTCGAGATCGTGAAGCAGGTCGCCGACGCCGCGCACGCTCTGCACGAAGCCGGAGTGGTCCACCGCGATATCAAACCCGGCAACATCATGCTGACCTCGGACGGGCGAACTCCGGTCCTGATGGACCTCGGCCTCGCGCAACTCGCCGACGAGGTCGAGGGCCGGCTGACCAAGACCCGCCAGTTCATCGGGACGCTCCGCTACGCCAGCCCCGAGCAGGTGCTCTCCGCCGGGCGGGTCGACCGCCGGACCGACGTCTACAGCCTCGGTGCCACACTCTGGGAGCTGCTGACCCTCCGTCCCCTATTCGGCGCAACCGACGAGACCCCGACCCCGGAGCTGATGCTCCGTATCCAGTCGACCGACCCGGAGGGCCCGCGACGATTTAACCCGAACGTGCCCCGTGACCTCGAGGCAATCGTTCTGAAGTGCCTCGAAAAGGATCGCGCCCGCCGCTATGCCACTTCCGCGGACCTCGCCGCCGATCTGGGCCGATTCCTGGGCAATGAGCCGGTTACCGCCCAGCCGGCGAGCCTGAGCTACGTCGCGAGCAAGTTCGTCCGCCGCCACAAGGTCCCACTCGGCGTCGCGGCGGCGGTGCTGCTCCTGCTTGTCGGCGGCACGATCGCGGCCTTCATCCGCGTGAGCGCCGAACGGCAAGAGGCCGTCGCAGCCAGGCTGCGCGAGGGCCAGGAAAAAGACAAGGTCCAGAAGGCGCTGGTTGACCTGACGAAGAGCCAGAAAGAATCGGAGATCGTCTGGAACGTCGTCAATCAGGCGTACAGCTCGGTCAAGGAAGAGAATATCCGCCATCTGGCCGGTCTCGGCTCGGTCCAGGAGGAGCTGGCGGCGTTCCGGCTTGAGGGCTTGAAACAGCTCGCCACCGCCAGCCCCGACGACCCGACTGTCGCGCCCAAGCTCGCCCGGGCGCATGCCATCCTGGGAATGATCAGCACCCAAGTCGGCTCGTTCAAGCGAGCCCAGGAACAGCTTGAAAAGGCAGTCGATTTATACGACGGGCTTGCGAACAAGAATCCAGACGTGCCGGCCTACCGTCTGGATGCGTGCCGCGCACTGCTCGAGCTGGGCTACCTCTTCTGGGACGAAAATCGAACCGCGGCCGCCCGCCGCTATTATGAGCGAGCTCTCGATCGCCTGGAAGGCGAGGCCACCCGCTCTGCCGGCGATCCCGCGATCGGCTACGAGCTCGGTGTTTGCCTGGCGCGGCTGGGAGGTTGTCTGCCGAGCGGCACCACGAACGAAGCTCGCGAAAAGCTCGCCATTCGTTCCAGCCGTCTTTTCCAGCAGGCGATCGACCAGAAATTTCGGGAGGTTGATTCGCGGGCCGGCCTTGGCGTGGCATCTTATCGAATGGTCTGGGCACGCTTCGACGGCAAGGATGAGCAAGCACTGCTGAAATCGCTTGATGCGATCTCGCAGCTTGACGAAGCAGCTCTCACGCTGGAGCCGGCGTCGCCCTATCTGAATTCCCTCGTCGTATTCGTGCTCCAGGACAAGTCCGAGGCTCTCATACGCCTCGGCAAACTCAATGAAGCGATGGTCGCGCGGCAAGCGGCCCTGGCCAAGGCCCGCGAGATCCTCAACAAAACGCCCGATCTGCAACGCGCCGGCTCAGTCCTGGCTGATGTCCTGGATAGCCTCGGGCGGGATCTCAGCGCGCTACAGCGAACTGCCGACGCCAGGGCGGCTTTTGAGGAGAGCATCCGGATCACCGACGGCCTGGTGCGGCGGTTCCCGGATCGGGCGCATCATGCGTCCCGGTGGGTTGATCGCTGCAACAACCTGGCCGATTTCTTCGAGTATGGCCCCAAGCCACAGGGAGAGATTCAGGGCCGACAGGACTTGCTGCGCACCCTCGACCTGACCGTGGAGCGCGGCCGCGCGCTGGCGGCTCGCTTCTCGGATTACTCCGCGCTTCAGGTCAGCTTTGCCAGGACCCTTTCCGACCGGGGCCGTTACGATAGCGACGCAAAACGCCAGGACCAGGCGCTTCCCTATCTACTCGAAGCCGCCGAGGTCTATCGCACGCGCGTGATTGCCGGCTCGGATCCGCCGAGCACCGATTTCGTGAACACCTACGTCACCACCTACGTCACCCAGCTTGCACGCGCCGCAGCTTGCGCTGCGTCCCTGGGCAAAGACGGCGAAGTGATTCGCATGAGCCAATTCGCGATGTTGGTCCGGACCCAATGCACCAGCAACGCGGGAGCCGTTGAACTGGGCAATATATTAAACGATGCCGCGAAACTGCACCGCAAGGCCGGACGCCACGCCGAAGCGGTCCAGGCCTTCAACCAGACCATCGAGATTTTCGGCTCCGCTCTCAAGAAGGCACCGTGGCACTGGTTCCTGGAGTCCAACCTTGGCATAAATTACAACCAGTTGGCCGAGACCTACCACGAGGCTGGAGACTTTCGCAACGAAGTACTCGCCAATCGAGAATACCTGAAAATCATCATCGGCCCGCGGTACGGCGCCAGGATCGCAGAGTACGTCGATCCCGCGCGTCCGGCTGATCGAGCCGAGGCGGACCGGATTCGGAAGCTCATCGACCAAGCGACGGCGACAGGTATGAAGCTATTCACCGTGCCTTGCGACTTCGACGGCATCACGTATCCGACAGGCATATACGTCACGAACGTGCCGTGGCCAACGAATCCTCTTGAAGGCCAGGCACGATGGCTGTGGGAAGAGCGCCGAGGCAAGATCCCGCAGAATGTGATGGATTCCTTTCTGCGGGTCCAAAGAATCGCCCACGAAAACAACGTCTCGTTCGTCGAGCTGTGCGAGCTCTTGCTGGGGAAGATCCCGACCGACGAGAGCAGCCAAAGCGAGACCGCGACGACCGGTGCTGGAAAAGCTGTCGCGGGGTCGCCCGAAACGACGGCAAAGGCGGACGGTGTTTCTCTTGCCGTCCTGAAGGCTCGTCTGGTCGAGATAAAGACAAAGCTCGACAACACACCGGATGATCCGGCCGTCACCACAAGCGCCTCCGAGCTTTACGCCGACTATGGCCGGGGTCTGCTCAAGGCGGCTCAGTTCCGCGAGAGCGTCGAGGCGTTTCGAGAGTCGATACGACTCCGGGAGCTGCTGGCCCGCAGATCGCCCGGCCAGGTGGAGCCCCGCCGGTGGCTGGCTACGACACTGCTATCACTCGCACAGGCGCACATCCCGCTGAACGAATTCGACGCGGCCTCTGCATGCTACCACCGACGCCTGGATTTGCTCGAACAACTTCAGGTCGATGCTCCTACCGAGGAACAGCGATCGGCACTCTCCGACAGCGCGATCCTGTTCGGGAATCTAGCCGAGCGGCGAGGCGACCGACACGACGCGTTGCGCTGGTATTTGGTCGCAGCCTCACGGCACGCGAGCCAGGCGACCCGCAAAATCGCCGGTCTCTTGCAACAGGATGAGGTACTTGTGCACTACTTGCCAGAAGATCTCAAGGGCGTCTATGGACGCGTCGAGGCGGCATTGGACCGGTCAGGCCAGGCTTTCATCGACGCTTTTGCGGCAGAGGCCAACGCCCGGACGGGCCGGACGGACGATCTGAGCGTCGTGGTGAGGGGCCTGGGGCTCGACGCGAAGGGGCAGATCCGCTTCCTGCTTGATCTCGCGGATAATTGTCGCGCCTTGGCCGAAGCGCAATTGAAGCAGTCGAAATCCGGCGAAGCCCTTCGTGCCTATCTTCAGGAGACAAATTTCCGTGAAACCGTTATGCACCTCGGCAGTTCCGATCGAGATCATGTCGCGCGTTTTGCCCAGGCACTGCTCAATGCCGCGAAGGTCAGCATCGATCTCGGCAAGACGCCCGACGGCATGAAATTGGCAGAGAAAGCGCGGCAGTTCGATCCTGAGAAGGCGACATTTTTTCTGGCCTCTCTTTTCGAGCAGGGCAACGGCGTACCGAAGGACCCGAAGAAGGCGATATCGATGCGTGCCGAGTTCGCCTTCAACAAGGGACTGGAGTTCTTGGAAAAAGACAGTTTCCGAGCAGCCCTCGCGGAGTTTGAGCGATCGGTCAAGGAGGAGGCGTGGATCGACGGATACCGTGGAATTGGACTGACTGAGCGACAGCTTGGTCGAATCGATGAGTCCCTCGCTTCGCTCAAGAAGAGCATCGGGCTCGCGCGCGGATTGAACGAATGCCAGGATATCGTTCTTGACCTGGCCGAAACCGCGATCTGGGCGAACAGGCCCAACGAATGCTTCGCCATCCTCCAGAAGCTCGAAGCGGAGAAGTGGTCGACAGCGGGCATCGAGAATCCCTACACCTTCGAGCGCGAGCTCGCCGGCATGCATGCCATCGCCCTCCACATGGCTGACCGCGACGCAGCCGATGCCGAAAAGAAACTCGTCGCGATCGTCGCTCGCCCGAATCTGAGCTCCCTGAGGTCTCGCAACATCGAGATCGACAACTGGCTCAAGCTCTCGCACCCCTCCGCGAACCGTGTCGCGGGGGTCAAAAGGGTTCTTGCCCTACTCGAATCGCCGGTTCGCAAGTTGAGCTCACCCTACTTTCCTTTGAAGGAGAATCGCACCTGGATTTACAAAACCACAAAAGACGATATGCGCATCGTACAAGCGAAGGCAGCCGTCAAGGGAAAAGAATATCAATTCTGGCTGCTCAAGACGATGGTCAACGGCAAGGTAGCCGAGACGGAACAGATTGCCGTCGAACCCGACGGCATATACCGCGAGGCATCGACTCCATCCTTGCGCAAGCCAGGCGTGCGCGTCCTGCCCCTGCCGGCGCGTGATGGTGACACATGGGTCGGCACATCCCCAGCAGGTTCTTCCATCAAAGCCACCGTCGGAGGCGCTACGCGGTTCGAGGATGTAAAAGTCCCCCAAGGGGAATACAAAGGGGCACTCGTGGCCGAGATGAAATCCCGGGACTCAAGCGGCGAGAAAGTGCAAACGGTCTGGTACGCCCAGGATGTCGGCCCGGTAAAGATCGTTGAAAAGAACGGCAACGGGACAATCACGTGGGAGCTTGATCAAATATTATCGCTGTCTTATTTCCCCTTTTTTAAGTCTGGCAGGATCCGCGCGATCTCAAAAGACGAGCCGGCGAAGGATCATGATTCCGACAGCCCTGTCATCGTCTTCGACCGTGGCACTTTAGACGACGGTACGCCATATTGGGTCTATGTCGCCGTCAAACCCAGTAAATATGTTGAATTCATGAAGTTGTTGACGGCAAGTGCGGCAATGATACACGACCATTATGGGGAGATCTTGAAGTTCGGCTTTGAAAAAGAAGTGCCCGCCTCCGTGAAGCAGGAAATGAAAGAGAAATATGGGTGTGAGGATAATTTTAGGGAAAAACTGGTAAAGGAGTTCGCAGTAGCGCAAGAGATTTTCGTCCGGCAGCAAGAAGCAGCGCACGTCGCGGATGTCGTCGAGATGCTCAAGAAAAAGCAGGGCCGCTGAGACACACCAACCCGAAGCGTCAGCGAGGCCTTTGCCCGCGGATACTCCCCACAATCAATCGAAAACCAAATCCCGCCAGGGTCGCCGCGACCATCTCCCCCGGAATCCGATAGCGTATCGAGCTCACGAACACGAGATGCACCGCGCAAAAATAAATGAGCGGACCGGCTAACAGCACGACCGCTCGCAAATCGCGCCGCCGGCCCCAAAGCCCCGCGATGATCAGGCAATAAACCGGGATGACGATCGCCGCGCTCAGCACGGCCAGCCAGGGAGATCGAATCTCCTCCGCGTTGGGCCACGGGCTGAAATACCGCCCGAATTTGATGACGGCCAGCTCCAGCACACGACCGGGATTCTCACGAGCGAATGCAACCGCGCGCCCGGTCAGCGTCGCGTCCTGCTCCAGCTCGGCAAGCGTGCGGATATCGGTCTGCTCGCGAAACCTCATGTCGCTCGCGCCGGTTGCCACCGGATTCAAGCCGTCATACAGGCTCGCACCGAACCAGACCGATGTGGCGACAAACCGCCCGTAAGTTTCGCATCCGCCACCCACCACGGGCTCATCACCACCGCGGCTCCGGCCGCAATCAAGAACGCGATGCGAAGCGCCTCCATCAGCAATCGCCGGTCCCGTGAAAAGCCGCCCGCGGCGATCCAGCAAACGAGTACGCACGGAAGAAACAGCGCAAACGACGGCTTTACCAGAATCGCCGCCCCTCCCGCCGCGCCGGAGGCAAGCGCCACCAAGGCACCCCAGGCAGGCGTGAGCCGTTCCGCTTCGTCGTGCGCACGCCAGAGCACCGCGATGCCCCACACACTCGCAAGCATGAGAGGAATGAAGAACGCTTCCGAGAGAATCAGCTCCGAGACACCGACATAATAAGGATCGATCGCCGCCAGAATCGCCGCCGCCAGCGATGCCGTCCGGCCGAGTGTTCCGCCGGTCGGCCCAGGCGCAAGCGACCGCTCGAACCGCCGCGCCAGCAAGTAAACCAGCCCGACGCTCACAGTCCCCAGGACGGCTTGCACAAGCCGTACACCCAGCGGCGATTCCCCGAGCACCGCCTGGCACCCCGCCAGGAACAGCGGATAGCCCGGCGTCCGCATGGCCTTGAACGAAATCGTGCCCCACTCCACGATCTCGTACGGCCGGCCCAGTCGAATCGCCCTTGCCAGCAGCCAGTAATAATTTGTGTCCGGGAAGACGCACAGCCGCGGCGGACGCAGCCTGTCGACGTACGATTGCAGCACAAACGCGGCAATCACTCGCGATACGAGCGCAGTCACCAGCACGGCCACAGGCGCGGCCACGTTCCCATGCCCGGGTTCCTTCTCAGGAAGGCTCATCTTCCTCCGCCGGATATCCTGGATCCACTCGGCGTCACTTCACCCGCCACCAGAGCGATGGGTCGCACTTCTCCGCGGCGGCCGCCGCCTCGATCTCCGTCCGGAATCGCTTCGCGTCCGTGTGATAGCCCGCGGTCCGCTTCAGGCCCGGCATGCGATCGCACCAGTAATCATTGAACACGTCCATCCACAGCTCGCGAATCGTCTTGCTCACGATCGAGGCCAGCGCCACCAGCCCGTCATTCTGATCGGCTCTTGGCTCCAGGCTGATGTGCATTCGCCGTGCCCCTTCACGCACCGTGTAGCGGCTCGCCTCCGGCCCCTCGCACCCCCGGTCAATCCAGCTTCCGGGAAACGTACGAGTGAGCGGAGCGTAATAATAGTGCCGTCCACCGTGCTTGTCGCCCAGGATCGACGTTTGAGCGCCGTCCGTCGTGCGCCCCCATGCCCACCCGAGCAGTTGCTCGAACGCTTTGTAGTGCACGGCCGACTTGAGCCCGTGGTCATCAAGCCCTCGGTTGAACCGCGCCGGGCCCACCACCACACTCCGCACCCCCATGATCCGCCACGCACCGCCCGAGGGCACCAGCGGCCCTCGCTCGAGCCGCCCTTCCAGCCCCGGGTCGCAGTTGATCTGCGGACCGGCATTCTCCTGGTCGCTCGGCCTGAGCCAGACAGACAGCTCGACGTCGTCAAACGTCCCGGCGCCGACCAGTTCCAGCAGCGATCGAACCGACCGGGGACATGCCGCCGCGGCGGCATGAATCGCCGCCAGAGCCGACGCCTCGAGCCGCTGCCGCCCCTTTCCGCCGCAGAAGATCGCCTTCGAGTCGTCAACCCAGAACCGGTCAGGGTCACCCCCCGCTCGATCGACGGTCGCGCAAAGGTCATCCCAGAAGGCGAGCGACGCGGTCTCTCCCTCCCGCGATTTTTCAACCGACGATTCAGCCATCACGGCCGTCATGACCAGCGGACCCAGATTCGGTCCGTACCCGGCTTCGTCGATTCCCACCCAGCGCAACGTAAGTTTCCTCCACGAATTATTCCGAACGCGCACAGCTTATACTATGCTTGACAGGGAACGGAAGACCCGCGCTCGACCCACCTCGCCGACTGGCGAGCGCAATGCTTCCCCACCGAAGTCCCACAAGGGTAACGGCATGCAGCTCACCCGCCGAAAAAATCATCGGAACCTCCAGGTCGAATCACTCGAAGGCCGCGCACTCATGAGCGCTATGGCGATTGAAGCACCGCACCCATCGCACGCGGCCATTCTGCGCGAGTCCACGTGCCCAAGATCTCATTCCCGTCGGCCGGAAAAAACGCCGTGCTGAACGCGATCTTCGGCGGAGCGGGCCACGAGTTCGTCGCGCTCGCCGAAAAAGAAGTGCCCGACATGCTCTCCGTCGTGAGCCGTTTCGAATCCGCGCCGATCACCCAGTTCACGGCGCCGGGGCTCGTCTTCAAGACACCGAACTGGCAAACCGGCTACACCGGATTTCTGCACGACGTCGAGGCGGGCACGATCGCCGGGGCAGTGCTGCTGAAGCACAAGGAGATCGAGCTGGCGTCGATCCAGCGCGGGCCGTTCAGCACAACCCCGTTCCCAACCTACATCGTCTTCGCGATCAACCGCGGCGCCGGGGCGGGCCTGGGCCCGGTCTTCCCGCTGCGCCCTGCGCTGACACCCGACGCGCTCGTAACCGTGGAAGTCGGCCCCGACGGTCAGGGAAATTCCGCGACGGTCACGGACCTGACCACGGGAACAACCGTGCCTCTGGCCCCCCAGCTCATCCAGGTGAAGGGCCCGGTCGTGCGGGTGCTGGTTTCGGCCAAGCAGCTTCCGTCCGAGGGTTTCGCACTCAAGAATTACAAATTCGCGGTCTACCCCCAGCTCGTCGCTAACGGCACCTATGCCCAGACCGGCAGCTTCCTTCCCGAGAATTCGATGATCCCCATCGGCGTGGAAACCAACGTCGCGCCGCCCAAACTTTGACAGCTTGCGGCCGGCCCGGTCGGCAAGCATACCTTACTTCCATGAGCGACGAAACGAGGCCCGATGGCGCGAAGGGCGAGTGCCGCGACCGGCCGACCGTCCCGGTCCCCGGCCACGGCGCAACCGCTCACGGTCCGGTCGATCCCGGCAGCGCAACCCTCGCATATGATCTCTCGACACACGGGGGGTCGTCCTGCCCCCAGCAGGACCAGTCCGGGACCGAAGCCGTGCGGACCGCGGCGGATCTCCCGGCCGAGGTCGCGTCGGCCGACTTTGTCGTGGCGACGTCGGATGGCCAGGCGACCCCGACCGCGCCTCAGGCTGCCCAGCCCACGCTCCCCGGCTACGAGATCCTCCGTGAACTCGGCCGCGGCGGTATGGGCGTCGTCTACAAGGCCCGCCAGCTCCGGCTCAACCGCGCCGTCGCGCTCAAGATGATCTTGGCCGGCCAGCACGCCGGCGCCGAGTCCGCCGCCCGGTTCCTCGCCGAGGCCGAGGCCGTCGCTAAGCTCCAGCACCCCAACATCGTCCAGATCTTCCACATCGACGAGCACGCCGGCTACCCCTACTTCGAGATGGAGCTCGTCGGCGGCGGAAGCCTGGCCGACCAGCTCGACGGCACCCCACTCCCCCCCCGCTCGGCGGCTCGGTTGGTCGAGACCCTCGCCGGCGCTATGGCCGAGGCGCACCGGCAGGGGGTTGTCCACCGCGACCTCAAGCCTGGCAACATCTTGCTCACACCCGAGGGCGTGCCCAAGGTGGTCGATTTCGGCCTGGCGAAGCTGGTCGACGTCGAGTCGGGGCTGACGCGGACCGATTCGATCCTGGGCTCGCCCAGCTACATGGCCCCCGAGCAGGCCGAGGGCCGTACCAACCAGGCCGGCCCGGCGGCCGACGTGTATGCGCTCGGGGCGATCCTCTACGAGCTGTTGACCGGCCGCCCCCCGTTCCGGGGGGTGACGGTGCTGGAGACGCTCCAGCAGGTCAAGACCGCCGAGCCGGTCCCGCCGTCGCGGCTGGTGCCGGGCCTGCCGCGCGATGCCGAGACGATCGCGCTTGAGTGCCTGCAAAAAGACCCGGCGAAGCGCTACGAATCGGCGACCGCCCTGGCCGAGGATCTGCGGCGATACCAGGCGGGCGAGCCGATCGTGGCGCGCCCGGTGGGATCGCCGGAGCGGGCCTGGCGATGGTGCAAGCGAAATCGGGCCCTGGCGGGCTTGCTGGCGACCGTGGTCACACTGCTGATCGCGGTGGCTCTGGGCGCGACGCTCTCAGCCTTCCGGTTCCGCGCCCTGTCCGAAGCGCTAGAATCCAACCTCTACTTCAGCGACATTGCCCTGGCCGACCGCGAGTTGTCGGCGGACAACCTGGGGCGAGCCCAAAAGCTGCTCGACGACTGCCCGCCGGGACTCAGGCAGTGGGAATGGTACTACCTCGAGCGGCGGTGCCGAGTAGAGCCGGTGATCCTCCGGGCTGCGGCCGCGATCTACGCCGTGGCGCTCTCCCCCGGCGGCGAACAGACTGCCGCCGCCGGCGCGGATGGGACGCTGCAGGTCCTCGACACCAGGACCGGGAAGGTGAAGAAGACGCTTGGCGGCCACCGAACCCTCGTCTTCAGCGTGGCCTTCAGCCCCGACGGCCGCCATCTCGCCTCGGCCAGCGAGGACCAGACGATCCGGCTTTGGGACCTGGATCGAGCGACGGGCCAGGAGGAGGTCTTCTGCCGCGCCGGGCATTCGGGCGACTTCGTGCGGTTCGCCCGCTGCTTGTCATTTAGCCCCGACGGCCGTCACCTCCTCGCCGGCGGCGAAGACGGGGGCGCAATCGTCTGGGACACGGCGGACGGCAGCGAGGTCCGCCGACTCCTCGGACACGACAAGGCGCCGGCGAGCATGGCGCTCAGCCCTGATGGCCGGCTCCTGGCCACGGCGAGTCGGAAGGGAGCCCTCAGGATCTGGGATGCACGGACTGGCCAGCTCCTCCGCACGGTCGGCGGCCACGACGAAGGGACCCGCGCCGTCGTATTCAGCCCCGACAGCCGGTGGCTGGCGACGGCAAGTCACAACCGCACTGCGAAAGTCTGGGACGCCACCACGGGCGCACTGCTCCAAACCTTGAGCGGGTATGCCGGCTTGATCTCCGGCCTGGCCTTCAGCCCCGACGGCCAGCGCCTCGCTTCCAGCGAGCTCGAAGATAAGACGGTCAAGATTTGGGACCCGCGAACCGGTCGCCAGATCCTGAACCTCCGCGGACATACATACATGTGTACATGTGTTGCGTTCAGCCTGGATGGCCGGCGGCTCGTCTCTGCCAGCAGCGACCGGACTATCAGGGTCTGGGATGCCAGCCCCGTATCGGGGAACGAGGGGCTGGAATCCCTGAACCTGGACCTGCGCGAAGAAGTTTGGAGCGTGGCCTTCAGCCCCGACGGTCGCTCTCTGGCCGTCGGCAGTCATACCACCGCGAGGCTTCTGGACGCACAGACCGGCGCGCCGCTACGCACCTACGCTGATCAGGTGGCGATCGCCCGCGTGGTGTTCAGCCCCGACGGCCGGCAGCTCGCCGCCGGCGTGACCTCCGACGAAAGGACTGCCATCGTCAAGGTCTGGGACGTGGCGACCGGCGCGGAGGCCGTCACGATCCGCGACAAGAGCCAGACCCTCTGCATGGCGTTCGACCCCGATGGGAGGTACCTCCTCATGGAAGGGCCGGGCCGCACCGTGGCGGTGTGGGACGCCCGGACCGGCCTCGAGCTCAGTGAGATCGGCCGTCACGACAATTGGATCTGGGGCATGACGTTCAGTCCGGACGGCCGGCGTCTGGCCACGGCAAGCAACGACGGCACGGTCCGAGTGTGGACATGGGACCCGGCGCGCCTCAGGGAGATGCAAAAGCCGGCGCTCGACACTCACGGCGTGCAGCCTCGGCTACGGCGACCGGGTGGCGTTCAGCCCGGACGGCCGGAGCCTGGCCGCGGGGGGCGCGGAGCACACGATCACGGTCTGGGACGCGAGGACTGGCGCGGAACAGCAAACCCTTCGCGGGCACACCGGGGACGTGTTCGCCGTGGCCTTCGACTGCCGCGGCCGGTGGCTCGCCTCGGCGGGGGAAGACACGACCGTGAGACTTTGGGACACGGCATCCGCGCCATGGAAGCTCCGGCACACGCTGCGAGGTCACACCGGTTTCGTGATGAGTCTGGCGTTCAGCCGCGACGGTGGTCGCCTCGTTTCGGGGAGTCGAGACGGGACCGCCAAGGTCTGGGACCTGACGCGTCTGGACAGGCAGCCCGAGGAGTAACGGGTGCCTTCTCCATTGAGACGGCTTCCGAATCACGCCGCCGACGCCGAATCAGGCCCGGAGCCTTTCCCTTCGGTGGCTTTGTCATCGCTGTCGAGCCAGATTGCCGCCGCCGCCTGCCCGAGAACCTCGGCCGCCAGCGACGCATAATCCTCGGCCCCGCGGCTGGTAGGCGCGTACTGGAAGATTGATTGGCCGAAGCTGGGGCACTCGGCGAGCCGGATGTTTCTGCGGATTCGCGTCCGAAACAGTTTTGCGTCCGCCCACGGCGCGTCGGCATTGCGCCGGCCCGCGAAAAACGAGTGGAGGTCCTCGACAACCTCGCCGCCGTGCCGTGTGCCTGCGTCGTAGAGGCAAAGCACGATCCCACCCACCTTCAGCTCGCGATTGACCCGCTTCGAGACCAGGTTCACGGTCTCGAGCAGCTTGGAGAGCCCGTGCAGCGCCAGGAAATGGGCCTGCAACGGAATCAGCACTTCGGTGGCGGCGCACAGGGCATTGAGTGTGAGGACGGAAAGAGAAGGGGGGCAGTCCATGAGCACGAAATCGAAAGGCTCGGGATCAGCGGCGAGCGCGTCACGCAGGATGACCTCGCGTCCCACGGTCCCCAGTAATTCCAGCTCCGCGCCGGCCAGATCGATGTGGCTGCCGCAGATGGCGAGGTTGGGTGTGATTGCCTTTCGCACCGTGGCGATCGGCGTCCCCTCGGTCAAGGCCTCGTAAAGCGTCGGCCCCGATCGCCCGGGCAATAGCCCGAGGTGCAATGTGGCGTGTGCCTGGGGATCGAGGTCCAGCACCAGCGTCTTGTGCCCGGCCATGGCCAGCGCGGCCGCAAGATTCACGGCGGTCGTCGTCTTGCCGACGCCGCCCTTCTGATTCAACACCGCGATCCGTCGCATCGAAGACTCCTCCGTGGCCGTCCCTGAGAACCGCCCGAGCCACATCTTGAATGGAGGCCGGGACAATCACGGCGGAAGTGTAACCTTTCGGCCAACATGTGCAAAGCCGAAAAGGCCCGCGGGGACACGCACGCAACCGCGCGACCTTTCTTGCGCACGGAGCGCTAGCAGACGGCTGTCGACCATCGTCATCTCCTTGTCCCACTTGAAGTTAAGGTAGCATAGGTCGAAGACAGTGACGGGAATGCGATCGAGATCGTGGAGTTGGAAGGCCTTCCCGCAGCCATCGCCTCAACCGAGGTGACGCTCAGCGCATCGCAAGCAACGGTTGGCACCAAGCAAGTAGCCGCGGCCCGATGGTGCCCAGCCTGCACACTCGATCGTGATGGATAAGACTTGCGAACTCGCGCAAGCGCGACCCACTTGCCGTGAGGACCGAAACGGGGACGCAGCTAGTTGTTCTTCCCCGACTGACGCAGTTGTGCGCCGACCCTTCCACTTCATCCTGCGTGCATCATGCCCGCCACTCAACCCCGCCGAGGCCGCCGGCCGCTGTCGAGGAAGTCTGCCAGCGGAAGGACGAACCCCGGCAACACGGAACCGCCGTCGAGGGACTGATCCGCACGAATCAGGGACGACTTCTCGACGGTCGAAAAGACGCGGGCGGTGCGTTTTCTGGGATCGATCAGCCAGACCAAGATGACGCCGGCCTCGAAATACTCCCGCACCTTGCGGTCCATCTCCGCCTTGGTGTTCCCCTCGCTGAGCACCTCGACCGCCAGGTCGGGCGCCAGGTCAGGAATGGGCTCTCGCGGGCTTTCTCTACCAGGAAGCCGGTCCCAACTGATAAACGATAAATCAGGGATTCGCACCAGGCCAGGAGCGATCCGCATCATGCCGTCGCCTGGAACGCAGATTCCCAGGTCGTTCTGACGTAAGTACAACTTGACCAGAAATAAGAGCTCACCGCCCAGTCGCGACTCCTCAAAGCCCATCGCTTTCTCCACCAAGGTGCCGTCGACCAACTCGCAGAGGCGATTCTCTCGGACTTCCGCCTCGATGACATCCTTCTCCGTGGCCGTGCCCGGCGCAGGGTGGAACCAGATCCGCTCGAGCGCGATCCCGCCCAACCGCCGCCGCAGGTCGGCCAGGGTCTTGATCTCGGCAGGAGCAATCGTCGCTGTAGACATGACGGCTTCCCCGCGGTTCCGGTAACCTCGATGAATTCATCCGCTATTCTGACGCTTCGCGTATACCTGGGCAAGCGCGGTCAGCCGAAGCCCACGACCGTTGTTGACGCACGAAAAAGTTTCCGGGACAAGATCCCGCCAAGCCAGGCCAGCAGCAGCGCGATGAAAGTATGGCCGATCTTGACGAAGTTCTCCGCCGCCCCCGGCGCCACGGCGAAGAACCTTCCCGTGGCAGCATCCCAGATCCAAGCGGACCCACTGCTCCGGCCTCCAAGCTGAGTGCCAGTCGCACTGAGTGCGATCGTGTCGCGCAGCAGGCCCTGACTTCCGGACCCAGTCGTCGGCGCTACGAGCGTGATGTTCATCCCCGGGATCGGCGGGTAAAAAAAGCCCAGAACTTTCGACGTAACCAGCCTCGATTCGACCGGCGGAATCAACGAGAGCAACAGATAGACGCAACCGAACAGGGAAAATCCAAGCCAAAATGCCCTGCGCGCTCCGCTGCGATGAATCGCCAGCAGCACCGTGCCGAGGAGGACGAGCACGATCAGCGTGAACGTGCCCTTCTCCCACCAGTCGCTCGATTCCCGGAGCGCCGCGAATGCGACGCCGCAGATCAGAACGAACCCGATCAAGCTCCCGATGCGGAATCGAAACCGTTGCATCACCGGTGATTCCTCCGCAAGAACGGCCGGCGAGCGATCACCGCACGGACACCAAGCCCAACATCCGATGGGCTCAAGGTATTCAGCGTGCGATAATCATGGCCGCCACGAGCAGCACGAACATGACGCTGGCGATGCCCAGCCCGATTTTGCTGGCGATACGGGGCCAACCTACCGACTTTCTGTTCACAAAGTACGCGATGAGCGCGACGCCGAACCCCAGGCCAGGAGCGATCGCGAGCAAAATCGACGCAACCGCCCAGAACTGCTTGACGAGCCCCACCCGCGGCACAACCACTCCCACGAGCTGATCGGCCGTTCGCTGCGCCAGCTCCGATCCCGAAACCTTGGAATAAAGTCGCGCCTTGCATCCGGTGCACACGACCCACCAGGTGGTGTGCGTGCTCACGTGGACGACCATCATCTCCATCACCTTCTCGGCGTGCTCGATGATCACCGCTTCCACATCGCGGGCACGGCAAGCCGGGCAATGAATTCGCGTCGTTCCTACCGGTTTGTCTTCACCGATGATGGTCGTCATTTGAAGTCCTTCATGGCTCAGAATCCGCCAGTTCAGCGGGGCGTTCCGCGGTCACTAACACTCGAGCGAGCCTGCGGGAAAGCATCCCTCCGAACCACGCCAGGAGCAGCGCGATCCACGTGTGGCCGATCTTCACGAAGTTCTCGACCGACCCACCCCATCCGACGACGAGCTTGCCATTGGTCACATTCCAAACCCGAACCGACCCGTTGTTCACTGCCGCGAGTGGATTGCCGCTGGGCCTGAATGCAATCGTCGCGTTCTGCACGGTCGACGTTCCCGGCCCCCCTGTCGAAATCATCAGCTCGATGTTCTGCAAATCTTGCCCCGGCAGCTTGGAATGAAGGTAGCCAAGCGCCGGCGACGTCACCAATCTGCTTTCAACCGGCGGGATGAGCGACAGCCCGAGGTACACTGAGCCAAACAACGCAAATCCCACCCAGAAGCCCCTTCGCACGCCGCTGCGGTGAATCGCAAGCAGCGCGGCCGTCAGCAGCACGAGCACCATCACCGTGAACGTGCCCTTCTCCCACCAGTCGTTCGATTCCTTGAGCGCCGCGAGGGCAACGGCGCAAATCACAATAAAGCCGATCAAGCTTTTGATGCTGAATCGAAATCGTTGCATGACGACTGCTAGCCCTCAAGATTCGCCGGCCCAAACGCAACCGGCAAGAGCACATCGAGCCGCGTCTCCAGCTTGCCCGTGCCGTCGCAGATCGAGATCACATCCGCATGCGGCCCGAACTCGTTGATCACCTGCCGGCAGGCGCCGCACGGGGCCGTGGGGCTCGCCGTCGGCGTGAAGACCACCACCGCGCGAATCGACAGCGGACCGTGAGCATTCGCCACAGCCTGAAAAACCGCGTTCCGCTCCGCGCAGATCGTCAACCCGTACGACGCATTCTCGACGTTGCAGCCGCCGAAGATCTCGCCTTCGCCCGTGAGCACGGCGGCACCGACCGAGAACCGGCTGTACGGGCAATACGCTCGTGAGGCCGCCAGCCGTGCGGCCAATTCGAGCGCGGAGAGCTCGTCGGGACTGATCTTCATGCGTGCCTCGCCAAATATCTGCTTACTCAATCACCGGCCGCGCCTCTTGCTCGGCCGGCTGATTTCTCGCCAGCTCATCCACGCCCAGGCGATCGCAGAAATCTCCAAATGACTCGCCGTCCCGTCGTTCCTCCGTGAACCGCACCAGCACCGGCACCAGCTCGGCCACCACCCGGTCATACGGCACGTAATCCTTGTACTCGATATTCAGCCGGTCGCCCACCGTCCTGCCGCCCAGGAAGATCGTGTACGTTCCCGGCCCGGGGGTTCCATCGGCGTTAACGTGCCGCCGATCGCCCAACCAGCCCGATGTCCGCGTTGTAGGGCCGGGCACATCCGTTGGGGCAACCCGTCATGCGCACAGTGAACCGCTCTTCGGCCAGCCCCAGCCGCTCTCAGCTCGAGCTCCAGCTCGTCAAGCAGCTCGGGCAAGGCCCGCTCGGCTTCGGTCACCGCCAGACCGCAGGTGGGCAGGGCAGGGCAGGCCATCGACCATCGGCGCACCGTCGAGATCGAATCGACCGTGGCAATTCCGAACGATTCGAGCCAGCGTTCGACCTCCGCACGCCGCGCTGGCTCGATGTCCGCCAGCAAGATCGATTGCTGGCAGGTGAGCCGCGCTGGCGTATTGAACGCCTCGAAAAACGCACGCAGACCGCTCGCAAGCCGGTAGTCCCCTTGATCGCGGATGCGCCCGTTCTCGACCGGGATGCCCAGAAAGAGTTTGCCGTCGGCCTGAGAGTGCCAGCCCAGATGATCGTCCACCTCGCGAACCACTACCGGCTCGGGATCGGCGAGCTTGCACCCGAGATACTCCTCGACCTTGGCTCGGAACGCCGGCAACCCCCAGTCGTGAATGATGTACTTGAGCCGCGCCCGCTTGCGGTCGGACCGATTACCGAAGTCGCGAAATACCTTGAGGACCGCCTCGCCGATGCGCAGCACGTCGCCCCGATCGACGTAGCATAGCGGCACGGCCAGAAACGGAAAGGTCTTCTGGGCGCTCGGGGTTGTGCCCAGGCCTCCTCCCACCAGCACGTTGTAGCCGGCCAGCTTCCCCGCCTTCTTGATCGCCAGGAAACCCAGGTCATTCGCATGAATATCCGTACAATTGTCTTCCGGCAGGGCGAATGCGGTCTTGAACTTGCGGGGAAGATACGCCTTGCCGTAGAGCGGCTCGACCGGATCGTCGCCGGCACTTGGCACAAGCGCCGGCTCACCCGCCGGCAGCGTTTCGATCTTCTCGCCGTCGACCCAGATATCCCAGTAAGAGGTGGAACGGGGGGCACAGTGCCCGGCCCAGCGCAGGGCGTCGGCGTGCAGCTCCTTGTGCAGCTCGTCGTGAATCGGGGCCGGGCAGCACAGCACATTGCGCTCGACGTCGCCGCAGGCCGCCAGGGTCGAGAGCAGGCATTCGTTGATGCGTCTGATCGTCGTTTTCAGGTCGCGCCTGAGCACCCCGTGAAGTTGAAACTCCTGGCGCGTCGTGATGCGCAGGCTGCCGTTGCCGATTTCTCGTGCCAGTTGGTCGCAAGCCAGATACTGGCCGGTCGTGAGATGTCCGCCCACGATCCGCACCCGCACCATGAACTGGTAGGCGTGCTCCTTGCCTTCCTTCTTGAGGGCGCGGCGCACGTCCCGATCGTCCTGCTGGTACGAGCCGTGGAACTTGAGAATCGTCGCGGCGTCTTCGGTGAAGTGCGTCCCGGCGCTGGCAAGCTCGTCGGCGACGAACGTTTTCAGGTACTGGCTGGCGAGCTTCGTCAGCTCGACCTTGCTCGGCTTGGGGCCGGCCGGTTTGTTCGTGGACTCCATCTCTCGATGCCTTTTTCTCGGCTTTCGTCACCACGCCGCGGGCGCGACTGGATCATCCATCACGGCCCCGGTTTCGACTCATCCTTGAGACCGCCGGGCGTGGGGATCTCGATCGGCTGGTTGAGAATGGCGCCGTCCTTGTTGACCGCGTCGGTTTTTTTCTTCTGCGCGTTGACTTCAATACGACGATCGAGCACTTTGACGAGGTTATCGGTGTCGTCGACCACGCCGGCCGAGGCCGGCGGTTGAAACACGAACTCATCATTGCGGATCGGGCCATTCAACTTCACTTCGTAGTACCGCAGCACGATCTTGCTGCGAGGAATCTTCTCGATCGAGGCCTTCGAGCCGATGGGCCGGCCGTCTGGCCCGATCCGTCGCGTCTCCAACAAGGCCGACGACTCACGCCCTTCCAGTGTCAGGTAATAAGGCCACAGGTCGTCCACGCCGAGATACAGGTTCGCGTCCATCGGAATGTACGGGGGAAGCGCGCCGATGGGATTGACCGGTCGCGAGTCGAAGAGCAACCCCTGCCGGTTCCTCCACGTGCCGTGGATTTTCCAGACCTTCCGGCCGTCGAGCACGGCCGCTTCCTTGATGTCAAACCGGATGCTCTTTCGCAGCCCCATCAACAGGGTTTCCGGCCCCGCCATCCCTACCTGAGACCGCACCAGGTTCCGGAACTCCGCGTCGATATCGGGCGAAGCGAGCCGCTCGAGAATCCCCTTGATCGTCCACCGGCGGTAGAGCGGCTGCTCGAGCACAATTTCACAATCCCAGAGCGTTTCGCCATCGCAGATCTGCAGGAACCGGCCGCTCGAATCGGGCAGCCCACTGCCGAGATCGAGCCGCATCAAGATGCGATTGTTGGGCGCTTTCTTGAATTCGCCGGTCAGCTTGAACTTCTGATTGAGCATGTCGACGTCTTGTTCGAGCTTGGCGTCGATCGAGTTGAGCTTGGCGATCCGTTCGATCGCAAGATCAATCGTACGCTCCGCTTCCGTCGGCGGCTCTTCACCGGACGCCGCCGGGTCTGCCGCCTTGCCAGTCGTAGCGCCACCGGATGCATCCGTCGAAGGCTGTGGAACCTGCGAAGGCGGGGGCACCTGCTGCGCGGCCAGCCGCGAAATAGACCAGCCGATCACCACGGCCGCAGTTGCTAAACCAAGTAAAAGAGAACGAATAGACATGGTCCGGTTATTGAGCATAATTGGGATGTCGGGCAATTCCTCAAGGGATCGGAAAGGAAAGCCCGATCATAATCGCTAGGCGTCTGGAGACGCAAGTCCGGCAACCGGTTCGGAAACCGCAAAAATCGCTCTTCGGCCTCGATTTCACGAGAGATGCGCGTCGTTTCGGATGTGCTCTCGATCGAGCGGGGTTGGAAGACTTTATCGGTCAGGCGGACGGATTGGTTGAGTCGACCTTGCTTTTTGGAGGTCGAACAGGCGAGATCGAAGGAACTCGACGGCGGCCAAAGTCACTGGCCGCGAGGGCACGCAGGAAGCAATAACATCTCCCGGATCGGCGGATCGGGCGCGCGAGGCATCGGGCTTTCCCGGCTTCGTCCGAGGGAGCTGGAGGATTAAATGCAAGCGATCGGAGTGCTGCTCTTGGCGGCAGCGACCGCCGGCGACGGATTCGGCTATTCCGACCCTGGCGTGGGCCTCAAGAAATGGCTGCGCCCCCACGTGGAGGTTTCAGCCGCCGCCACCGGCGCCCCACCCTACACGGCCGCGACCATGGCCGCCCGTGGCGCGGGCCTGCAAACGGCCGGCGGTTCACCGTCACCAAAAGCCAGATCCATTTCCTTGACCCCGACCACGCCGGCACGGGCCACATGCAAATCGGCTGGCAAACTTCCGCAGGCAATGGCGAACGGATCTACCCGCCCCCACAGCTCGTGGTGCCTGCTCGCTACAACTTCAACCAGGGCTTCATCTACCGGCTGAAGATGACGAACATTCCCGGCCGGCCCAACAGGTCGCTCTACCCCTCCATCGAGGTCGCACCCAGCACCCCGGTGACCGACGCGTACCTCGCCCATAACGCGATCCCGGTCCAGTTCACCAACGAAGACTTCGACCAGGTCATCGACGGCGGCAATTTCGTCACCAAGGTGATCTATCTGCCCGACCCCAAGTACCAGGAGCTTGCCGTCTCGGGCGTCGAGACCCTGGTTTCGACCCGGCTCGAGCCCGGTATTGATCCGATCCTCGAAGCCGACAAGCGCGGCACGATCCTGCTGATCGTCCGGGTGGGTGCCATCGACCTCGAAATGCCCCCTCCGGGCATGGCCGCAGGCCCGGGAGTCGGAGTGGGGATCGGCGACGTCGCTCCCGGCTCGCTGCCGCCCGGAGTGGCACCGGCCGTCGCACCGCCGGGAACGGTGATTCTCGACCCGACGACGCCGGCCACCCAGCCGGTCACGCCTCCGGTCCCGGCGCCAGCCCCTCCTCCGGTTCCGCAGCCCGGCGCCGCCCCGACACCGGCTCCGGCGGCGCCCAAGCCCGCATCGGCTGACGCGGCTCCCGCCGACAGTTCCGTGCCCACGACGGCCCTGGCCATGCCCGAGCCGCCCGCGGTGCAGGCACCCGCACCGGCAACCCCGGGTGGGAACTGAGATAACAACGCCCTTTGGGCGCTCGAAAGCAGTCGGCCGCGAGCAAAGTCGCAGCCCATGCACGAGCGCCTCACCCGCCCCCGGCGAACGCGTGTCAGGAACACGTTTCGCCCGGGGTCTTTCCATTCATCCGTGCCCGAAACCGAGATCTCGTCCGATCAGGGAATGACGCGATGAGCCGCCAAAGTGGAAACCGCAGCCGGATTTGGCCCGCATGCACGATTGCCAGTGCGGCCGGAGTGTTGCTGGCGATCGCCGCCTGCTGCACCACCACCGGCGCCGCGGCCGCCCAGGGCCCGACCACGCCGCCGGGCCCCGGAAACGCCGCTTCCCAGCCAATCGGCATCGACCCCGCACCACCGCCGGCCCAGACAACTGCCCCCGGCACCGCCGTTGTCGGTCCCGGCGAGCCCTCAGCCGCGGCCGCGGCCGCACCCCCAGGCACACCGCTCCTCGAGCCCGACGTCCAGGTCGTCCGCTTTCAGGGACCGCCGGGATTGACCGTCGAAGTGCTCTCGCCGCAGCCGGCCCCCGTGCCCGCCGGCGATGGCGGCGGCATCATCACCGTTGGCCTCAAACGCGGAGTGGGATACCAGCTCAAAATCGACGGAATTCCGGAACGCCCCGGCCGCCAGCTTTACCCCGTCATCGAGCTGGTTGGCCACCTGCATCGGCCCGCGGGAATTGATCCAGCCAAATTCCCGATCCGCGTTGTGTTCAACCAGGATGACTTGAACGACACCGTCGACCAGGGCCGCCTGGTGACCAAGATCATCTACCTCGAGGATCCCGACCAGGCGATCCCATTCCATTTGCCCAAGGACGAAGTGCCCGTCTTGACGCTGGGCCCGAGCGAGCCGCCGCTACGGATCGCCCAGGCGCTGGGACGGCCCATCGCGATCGTCCGCCTCGGCATGCGCCAGCCCACGATCGAAGAGCTCCAGTTCGGCCCCGGCGGCGATGCCGGCCTCGAATACGCGGAGCGCTCGGGGTCCGGGCCGTGCCCGTTCCTCTCCTCGAGCGGTAGCCGCTGCGGTCAGCCCTGCGGGCCCGTGTGCACCCCCGCCCCCAGGCCCCAGCAGCCCTCGCTGCCGCGCGACGAATACCTCTGCGACGGCGGCGATCGCGGCACACCGGCGGCCGCCGGACGAACAGGCCGAGTCGGCGGCATCGATCCTCGCGACACCGTCGTCGCCTTCGACATCGGCAAAAAGGGCCGCATCGAGCCCCGAGTCCTGCCCACCAATGTCGTCTGCATTTACGCGCCCCGGTTTGCCGAGGTGCGCACCACCACCGGCCCCAATCAAACGGTCGACATCCAGCATCTCAATACAGACAAACACCTCACCAAGTATTCAGCGTACGACAACCGCGCCTGGGCCAAAAAGCTGGTCCAGAACCAGGATGCCCAGCTCACGCAGGACCGGGCGCGGGCGATGGGAGTGAAGGGGCGGATCTTCCCGGACGAGAAGTCGAATAACCGCGGCGCAACCGCCGTTGCCGGCGGCCAGATGACCGTCACCGATCTCCAGCTTCAGAGCTCCGAGCTGGCCCGCAACCGTCAGAAAGTCGGCCAGCTCAAGGAGAAGATCCGCCTGGACGGCATCAAGACGGCCGAAGGACCGGTCGTCACCGGGATCGCGGAAAGCGCCAGCGAGTCCGTGCGTGTGTGGGCGCCGCACCAGATGACCGGCGTCGAGGTCCCCCCCGATCGCCCGGGCCTGGCCGTCATCAAACGCGTCAGCGCCGCCGAAGCCGAGCCCGGTGACACCGTCACCTACGTCATCTTCTACCGCAATATGGGCAACACGCCCATCACCAACGTCTCGATCGTCGACAGCCTGCTGCCCCGGCTCGAATACGTGAAGGGGACCTCGCGAGGTCCCGAAGGAACCGCCTTCAGCGCGGCGATGAATCGCGTCGGCTCGACAGAGCTCCGCTGGATCTTGCCGGCAGCACTGCCCCCCGGCGCCGCCGGGCACGTCTCGTTCAACGCCACGATCCGCTAGCAAAAATGAGCCGGCGCAACAACGGAACCATCGGAGGAGATGTCTTGGATAGCCGCACGACGAAGTGCCCGGACCAGCGGTCAACCAGGCCACCGCGTCGCCTGCGCCGGCTCATTCCCACGCGCGCCGTGATCGCCCCCGGCGTAACCTCCGCGAGATTCCGCCGCTTCAAGGCGCCAGCGATCGTGGGCATGATCCTTCTGGCATGTGTCGCCTCCGGCGTGGCCTGGAAAATTCGTGAGCAGACGCAAGCGCCCCGTCGCGAGCCCGGTCAGCTCGTCGCCGGCTTCGCAATCCGTGACGTGCGCACCGGCCAGCTCCATCGGCTCTCGGATCATCGAGGCAGGGTCGTCGCAATCGTCTTCACCGGCACCCTCTGCCCCATCGGCGAGCTCTACTTGCCGCGACTGAATGCGCTGGCGAAGAAATACGAAATCCGCGGCGTCGACTTCCTCGCGATCAACTCCAATGCCAGCGAGCCCGCCGAAGACGTCGCAGACCACGCCAGGCGCTCGGCAATTGCATTTCCCGTCCTCAAGGACGATGAAAATCGCGTCGCCGACAGCGTGCTCGCCGAGCGCACCTGCGAAGCACTGGTGATCGACCGGAGCGGTCGCCTTCGATACCGCGGCGCGATCGACGACCAGTACGCCCTGGGGTCGCGCCGCGATGCGCCGGCTGAGGAATACCTGGCCAGGGCAATCGACGCCGTACTCGAGGGAAGGCCGGTCAGCCCGGAGACGACCCAGGTCTTCGGCTGCCCGATCGAGCGCACTCGTCCCCCAAGAAAGACGCGAACGGCCGCCGCCGCGGCGAGCTTCCTTCCGATTGCTTCGGCCCGCCACGATACCGGCAAGGCTTCGGCAGAAGCACGCGGGGTCACGTATTCGAGCGACGTCGCGGCCATCCTGCACAGCCGCTGCGCCACCTGCCACCGGCCGGGCCAGGTCGCCCCGTTCTCGCTCCTCACTTTTGACCACGCCCGGCGCTGGTCGACGTCGATCGCCGAGGTCGTGAGTGACGGCCGCATGCCCCCCTGGCATGCCGATCCGCGCTTTGGCCGGTTCTCCAACGACCGCCGCCTTACCGAGCAGGAACGCTCCCGGCTGCTGGCCTGGGTCGAACAAGGCTCCCCTCCTGGCGACCTCTCTCGCGCACCCGCACCGCCCAATTTCCCGCAGGGCTGGTCCATCGGCACGCCGGATATGGTCTTCGAGGCTCCCGATGTTTTCCGGGTTCCGGCCGAAGGCACCCTGCCTCTCATGAAATTCCAGATCGCAGCCAGGATCAAGAAGGATCTCTGGATCCAGGCGATCGAGGCTCAGCCCAGCGACCGCGCCGTCGTCCATCATATTATTGTATTTAGTCGCGTCTATGACAACTCGTCCGCCAAGCAGCACAAGAAGATCTTCCTCGCAGCTTACCTGCCCGGCGACGTGCCCCAGGTGTTCCCGCCCGGCGTGGCCAAGAAGATACCCGCCGGCTCGGACCTGGAGTTCGAGCTGCACTACACCCCGATCGGCAAGGTCCGATTCGACCGGCCTTCGGTCGGCGTGATTCTCTGCAAGCAACCTCCTCGCCATATCGCCATCACGCGCGGCATCTCCTACCACGATATTCGGATTCCACCAGGAGCCTCTGACCACCTTGAGCAAGTTGACTGGACACTCAAGCACGATATTCATCTGCTGAGCTTCTCGCCGCACATGCACCTGCGCGGCAAGAGCTTCTCTTACGAGGCCCGCTATCCGGACGGACGAGTCGAGATGCTTCTGTCCGTCCCCGCCTACGATTTCAACTGGCAGAGCGTCTACCGGCTCGCCGAGCCCAAAGCCCTCCCCAAGGGAACCAAGATTCACTGCGAGGCACACTACGACAATTCCTCGGCCAATCTCGCCAACCCGGATCCCACCCGGGTCGTCCTCTGGGGCGAACAAAGCTGGGACGAAATGCTGATGGGTTACCTGGAATACTACGAAGACGCCGCCGTACCCGTTGTTGAATAATCCTTTAACTCTGGTTAAGCTACTGTTGCGCGAGGGGGAGAGAGACGGTCTGCCTCAAAGCAGGAGGGGCGCCGATGCTGCGGGTGCTGGGCGGGCCCAAACGATTTTGCGACGGCATGACCCGCCGCGAGCTTTTGCAAGTCGGCTCGCTGGCGGTCGCGGGGCTCCCGTTCCTTTCCGTTGATCAGGCCGCCCAGGCGCGGTCCACTGCGCCGGCCCAAGTGTCGGCGGCGAGCCTGCCTGGCTTCGGGCGGGCGAAGGCGTGCATCCTTCTGTTCATGTACGGCTCGCCCAGTCAGCTTGAAACGTTTGACCCCAAGCCCGATGCGCCGCTCGAGATCCGCGGCGAGCTCGGCTGCATCCCGTCCAGCGTCGCCGGCTTGAACGTCTGCGAGCGCCTGCCCCGGCTGGCCCAGGTGATGGACAAGGTCAGCCTGATTCGCTCGGTCACGCATCCGTATCCGATCCATGGCGTGGCCTACGCGACGAGCGGCATCCCCCGGATCGAGATCCCCATGGAGCTCAACCCACGCGACCCCGGCCACTGGCCGTTCATCGGGTCGGTCGTCGATCATGTCGACGGCAAGCGGCGGCCCGCCCCGGGCGTGGACGCCCGATCGTTCCCCGCAACGTCGTGCTCCCCTGGGCGTTCAGCAGCCGCCGGATTGGAGAAGTCGCGCGTGCCGGGCCCTACGCCGGGTTCCTCGGCCAGTCTTTCGACCCGATCTCCACCGAGTTCCTGGGCAAGGGCACGAAAACGGCGAAAAAAACCCTCACGACGAACGTCTGGGAAGACCTCGAGCCCTATCGCGGCATCACGCCTGAAAGCCGATTCCAATTGAGTCGCGGTCACGCGGCTCGCGGCCGAGCTCACGCTCGACCGGCTGGACAGGCGTAAAACACTCCTCGAACAGATCGAGCACCTTCGCCGCCAGGCCGATGCCGCAGCGAACCGCACCGGCATCGATCGCCACCGCTCGATCGCTTTCGACATGCTGCGCTCCGGAGAGCTTCGGCGCGCGTTCGACCTGGCCGAAGAATCCGACGAAACCCGCAGCCTGTACGGCATGACCCTTTTCGGCCAAGCGTCCCTCACCGCGCGCCGGCTAGTCGAAGCCGGCGGCCGGTTCGTGACCGTCTTCTGGGACGAATACGGCCTGGCCGGAACCGGCTGGGATACCCACTGGGATCATTTCCCGCGCATGAAAGACGAGCTCCTGCCCGGCCTTGACGTGACTCTCTCCGGCCTTTTGCTTGACCTCGACCGCCGCGGCCTGCTCGACGAGACACTGGTTGTCCTGCTTTCCGAGCACGGACGCACGCCCAAGCTGGCATCGGTGCAGGGGGGTGGCCGCGACCACTGGTCGCGCTGCTACTCGGTGGTGATGGCCGGCGGCGGCGTCGCTCGCGGCCAGGTCGTCGGCCGGTCCGACAAGATCGCCAGCGACCCGCTCGAGCGTGCCGTCTCGCCCAAGGACATCCTGGCCACGATCTATCACCTTATGGGCATTGACCCGGCCTCCACCATCACCGATGTTCAGGGCAGGCCGATGGTGATCGCACCGGACGCCGAGGTGATTCGCGAAGTGCTTGCGTGACTCGCTTGCCGATCCTCCGCTCGTCATTGAGAATTCCCAAACAAAAACTGCGCCACGGTCCGGGTCGGACGCACATTGATTATAGTGCGTGGGCACGAGAGGACTCCGACACATGGCCATTGAGACACTGGGCGCCGCCCTGCGGCAGCTCAGGAGCTTGTTCGCCGAGGGTACCGTCGCGGGGCTCTCCGACGCGCAGCTCCTGGAGCGGTTCCTCAACCGAGGGGACGCCGCGGCCTTTGAGGCATTGATGGGGCGGCACGGACCGATGGTCCTGAGCGTCTGCCGTGCGTTTCTGCGCGACCCTCACGATGCGGAAGACGCTGTGCAGGCCACGTTCCTGGTCCTGGTTAGAAACGGCGGCGCGATCCGGCGGCGAGATGCCTTGGCGGGCTGGCTGCACGAAGTCGCGCATCGCGTCGCGATCCAGGCCAATAGCGCCCTGGCCCGCCGGCGCAAGCTGGAGAGAGAGGTGGCAGAGATGGCTGTCGCGACATCCACGAACGGCCCGGCTGCCGGGGATGATCTGCTGCCCGCGTTGCACGAAGAGATCGCCCGGCTGCCCGAGAAGCTCCGTCTCGCGGTCGTCCACTGCGATCTCGAGGGAATAACCCAGGCGCAGGCCGCCGCGCAATTGCACTGGAGCAGACGATCGCTCCAGCTCCGGCTGGCCGCGGCCCGCGCCCGGATCAAGCGTCAACTGACCCGACGGGGCCTGGCGCCTGACAGCGCGACGCTCAGTGTGTTATTGCTGCGCGAGGCGCGGTTGGCCGTTCCGCAGGCTTGGTCCGAAGCGACCGTTCGTGCCGCGCTCGCCACGGTGAATCACGCGGTGACCGCCGGGGTCGTCTCGGCGACAGCTCAGCAATTGGCTCGGGAAGTGTTCCAGGTCATGGTGCTCCGAAAGCTCACGTGGCTGTCGGCCACCCTTCTGGCGGCCGGCCTGATCGGCTGGGGGGCGTCGGCCGCCCTGATCTCGCTCGCGCAGGAGTTCTCGCAGCGGGCGACCGCGCCGCCGGCCCCGGCCGCCCGGCCAACAGCCGAGACCGCCGTTCCGCGGCCGAAACCGGGCTCCGCCGACACGTCCGGCACATTCCCGGCTCGTGGACAGGTTCTCGACCCCGATGGCAAGCCGGTGGCCGGCGCCCTGGTCTACGTGCGTCACTATGCCGAACGTCGCTGGAGCGAGCACGACCCGATGGCCGCGCGGCAGAAGGGGCGCGTGGCGTCGACCGATGCGGACGGCCGGTTCCATTTCGAGCTGGATAAGGGTGCGAGCGATGGCTCGTACTGGAGCGGCGTGACCGGTTGGCACCAGGCCCAGATCGCGGTCACCGCACCGGGATTCGCACCGGCCTGGGTCGAGGCCGGCGACATGGTCAAGCGGGGCGAGATGCCGCTGCGCCTGGTCCGGGACGATGTGCCAGTCCGCGGGCGCGTCGTGGATTCGCAGGGCCGGCCCGTCGCCGGGGTGACCGTACGGGTCCGCGCGATCTGGGAGGTCAACGACGGGGTCAACCTCGACGCCATGCTGGCCTCGGGCGCGGTGGATGAAGAAAACATGCTTCAGATCGTGCGCCGGTTTGGAGACTCGCTCGGCTGGGCGACCCCGACCTGGCGAGCCGATCCCACGCCCCTCTGGCCCGGCGGCCGGAACACCCGGACCACCGGCGCCGACGGTCGATTCGAAGTCCAGGGCATCGGGCGAGACCGCATCGCCCGGCTGGAATTCCACGGCGGCGGCATGGCAAACGGCACTCTCGACGTGATGGCCCGCTCTGCGCACGGACCGCCCAGGGCCCGGCCGCTTCCCAGCAAGCGCAGGGAAAAGGGAATCAACGACCGCGAAGCCGCGTTCCTTGGCTTGTACCCTCAGGGCACGCAGCTCGTGGGCGCGACCTTCGACTTTATCGCCGGACCGACCAAGCCGATCGTCGGCGTCGTCCGCCTGAAGGGGTCCCGCAAGCCGGTCGCAGGCGCCTTCGTCAAGGGCGTCGACCCGGGAACGCATACCGCCGTCACCGCCCGGACCGACGCGGCGGGCCGCTTCCGCCTCGATGGGGTGCCGAAGGCCGAATTCTATGGAATCGACGTCGACCCGAGGCAAGGGATCGACGCCTTCCTCCGCTGCTCGGTGATTATCAATGACACGGAGGGCCTCAAGCCGATCGAGGCGGCCCTCGAGGTGCCCCCGGGGGTCGTCGTGACCGGACGGTTGATCGACAAGTTGACGGGCCGGGTGGTCCCACCAGGGAATGTCGAATACACCAAGGCGCCGGATAACGTGGCCGGCGGAGACGCCCGCGGGTTCCTCCCGCTCGCTGACGGGGCGTTCGGGCTCACGGTCCGGCCCGGCCGCGGGATGATCGCCGGCGCCGCACCCGTTGAAGGGACGTTTGACCCGTACGTCGCCGCCCACCTGAAGGCAGCGGACCTGAGAAACAATACGCTCGAGGACAGGTTATATTCACACAAAGTCGTCGGTCATCACACCTATCGATTCATCGACATCCCGGCCGGCTCGGGACCGCTGGTTGTGGATCTCGAGCTAACCCGCGGCCAGAGCCACGCGGGCCGGCTCATCGGCCCGGACGGGCTGCCCGTCTTGGGCGCTCTTGCTTACGGCCTGAGCGCCTGCGACTGGTCGGGGACTGGGCACTCCCGCGCGCTCGACGCCGATACCTTCGAGGTCGGAGGTCTGGAGCCGGGCCACCCTCGGCTGTTGGTCTTCACGCACAAGGCCCGCAAGCTCGTCGGAGCGGCCGTGCTCAAAGTCGAAGACCTGAAATCCACCGCGCCGCTCGAGGTCAAGCTCGTCCCGGTCGGCGCGATCACCGGACGGCTCCTCGACGACGATGGCCTGCCGTGGGCGGGGGTCCCGCTGAGAGTCTGGATGTCCGATCCGGACCAGCCGGCAAGATCGGGCTTCGGATGTGCCTTCGGCGAAGCGGTCACCTCCGACGCCCAGGGTCGCTTCCGGATCGAAGCGTTCGTACCGGGCGTGGCGACCGAGGTGACAATCGAGACTCGGACGACAATCAATGGCAGCAATGCCCTCCGGAAGCTCGACCTGAAACCGGGCGAGGTCCGTGACCTGCGCGACGTGAAGGCCAACGAAATACGCCAACCATGACCGCTCCGGAGGGTGAACGCCGATGCGAGCGCACACCATGCGACCGACATCGGGCGACCCGTGGCGGCCCTATGTCCCCGACGAAACCCTGCCTTGGAACCTGCGGCGGGTCGTACACCTGCACCGCCGGGCCGGCTTCGCCGCCACCTGGGACGAGATCCAGCGCGACCTGAACGACGGCCCCGAAGCCTCGATCAACCGGCTCCTGGAAGGGACGTCCCGATCCTGCGGCATCCCTGCGGAGTTCACGGCGTTCGCCGACCGCCTGGCCGACCGGGCGCTCGCCGCGCCCGACTCCAGTCGCCTCAAGGCCTGGTGGGTCTACCGCATGCTCTTCGGCCCGGACCCGCTAACCGAACACCTGACGCTCTTGTGGCATGGCCACTTCGCCACCAGCAACGTCAAGGTCGACAACCTGGCGCTGATGCGGCGGCAGAACGAAACCCTGCGCCTCGCTCGCCCGGGCCCCGTTCGGAGCGCTTTCGCGCGCGATGCTCCACGACCCGGCGTTGCTCATCTGGTTGGACGCGCCCGATAACATCAGGGGCCAGCCCAATGAGAACCTGGCCCGCGAGCTGATGGAGCTCTTCACGCTCGGTATCGGTCCCTATTCCGAGGACGATGTCAAGCAGGCGGCCCGCGCCCTGACCGGCTGGCGGTTTGTGGGTGATGAGGTCCGGCTCATTCCCGCGCGGCACGACACGGGCACCAAGACCATCCTCGGCCGCACTGCCGCGTTTGACAGTGACGGACTGGCGGCGTTGCTCCTGGACCATCCCGCGACGTCCCGGCGGCTGGCCTGGCGGCTATGCCACGAGTTCTTCGGCGAGGGGGCGGTCGACGATCGGGCAATCGACGGCGCTCGCCGAGGGGCTGCGAGCCCACCACCTGGACATCGGCTGGGGCGTCGCGACGGTGCTCCGATCACGCCACTTCTTTGACATCGCCAATCTGGGCGGGCGCATCGCCAGCCCGATTGATTATGTCGTGGGAACGGTGCGGGCTCTCGAAATGTTCGACCCGGCGCCGAGCACGCCCGTGCTCGCCGACTGGTGCGGGCGGCTGGGCCAGGACCTGTTCTATCCGCCCAACGTCGGCGGCTGGCCCGGGGGCCGATCCTGGATCACGACCCGTTCGGCCATCGGGCGAGCCAATTTCGCCGCCGCCTTGGTCGACGGCGCGGAGGTCGGGCTGAGCAACCCGTTCGACCCGATCGCGCTGGCCGAACGCCATGGCCAGCGGCGCAACCCGTCGTTCTACGCAAACGTGTTGCTCGGCACCGATCGCCCCGAAGTCCCGCTCGATGCGCCGGGGCCGGCCCGGCAGGCCCTCGTTCGACTGCTGGCCTCGCCCGATGCGCAGCGGATTTGACCCCTTTCCCAGGAGGTAAGACCGTGATCACACGCCGAAGCTTCTTCGCCCGCAGCCTGCGCGATTCGTCGTTGATCGCACTGGCGCCAACCATGCCCGCCTTCCTGGCGCGCACGGCGCACGCCGCCGGCCCGGAGAAAGACGGCCGCATCCTGGTGGTCGTCCAGCTCAACGGCGGCAATGACGGCATCAATACGGTCGTCCCAGGTAAGGACGAGGGGTACGCGAAGCACCGCAAGGCGCTCCGCCTGCCCGAGAAGCGGCTGATCCCGGTCAACGGCGAGGTCGGTCTGCACCCGGCGATGCGCGATGCGGGGAAGCTGCTGGATTCGGGCCGCCTGGCGATCGTTCCGGGCGTGGGCTATCCGAACCCAAGCCGCTCGCACTTCCGCAGCATGGCGATCTGGCAATCGGCCCGGCTCGTTGTGGGAGACCACACCGGGATGGGCTGGTCGGCCGCGGCCTCGACGAGGGCCCGCCGACCCGCGACGGCGCCCGTCCGCGCTGCTGATCGGGCCCGACGACCCGCCGCTGGCGATCCGCGGCCGGCGGTCCGGCAGCGCCGCGCTCGACCGGCTCGACGACTATGCCTTGAGCGACAAGGAGGCCGAGTCCCGGCCGATCGGCTCCTCGTCGGCCGGTGACGATCTGGGGCAATTCCTCCGCCGCAGCCTGCTGGACGCCTACACGACCGCAGACCGTCTCGAGGCCGTCAGCGAGGCCAGCGGCGATGCGGCTTATCCCGAGTCGGAGCTCGCCCGCCGGCTGAAGCTGACCGCGCGGCTGATCAAGGCCGGGTTGGGCACGCGCGTCTACTATCTGGAACAGGGCGGTTTTGACACGCACAGCTACCAGGTCCCGCGCCACGCCACGCTGCTGGAGGAGCTCTAGGCCTCGCTCCGGGCGTTCCTCGATGACCTGGCCTTGGCGCGGCTGGCCGACAGAGTCGTGGTGCTGGTCTTCAGCGAGTTCGGCCGCCGCGTCGCCGAGAACGGCTCGAAGGGAACCGACCACGGCACTTCCGGGCCGGTGCTCCTGGCGGGGCCGTCGATCCGTCCGGGGCTGCACGGGGCGTACCCCAGCCTCACCGATCTGGTTGACGGCGACCTGAAGATCGCGGTGGACTTCCGCCGCGTCTACGCCGCCGTCCTGGAGGATTGGCTCGGCCTGCGATCGAAGCAACCCCTGGGCGGCGTCTTCGAGTCGCTGCCGCTGTTTCTCTCGTGAGCTCGCCTGTGCGAGAGTCCGAATCGGCGAGGATCGTCGGCGCGCCAGACCAGAAACCCTGCGCCGATCTTCCGGCTACTTCTTTTCACCAGCAAGCGTGTATTCCAATCGATAGAAGTGCTTCCCGTCGGCGATCTTGATGTGGATCTCTCCCTCAATCCCGGTGAGGTCTCCGGTCCCCGAGTCGGGCACGATCCGAATGACCAGCGATTGCGTCCCTTTGCTCATGACTCCCGTGTGGTGCATGAGAAACGTCCCCTCGCGTTCGTGCAGCTTGCCTTTGACACGCTCGATCGCCACGTAAGCGGCGGAGCCTTTCACATCGGTCATACCCGTTAACATGCGGCCCTTGCCGGTGGCATTCAGGTCGCCGTGAAACTGCTTCTCGAACGTCATCATTCCCATCTTGTCATCGCCCGTATCGTGAGGGACAATTTTGACTTCGAACTCGCCGTTTGCTTCGTTCACGAACTTCTTCTCCTGGGGGCGATTCGTCTGAGGTGGATCGGCCTGAACCAGCTCGGCGCCGAACAACGCAAACAAGAAGGCCGCCGTCGTCAAGCTTGCACCGGGCATGCCGGCGCGGGGTGCCAATTTCCGCGAAGTGACGTATGGCATACGATGCTTCCTCTAAAAGGACCGCGAAGGTTGATTGAATAGCGGAGTCTATCGCGTGCGCAGCCTCGTTGATTGAAGAAACGCGACATGCTGAAACGAAAGTCCGAGCGGCCACACGGAATCCTGCATCTCGGCCAAGCTGAGCCCGACCCGCGGCTGGAGCGATTTGAACCGAGTGAGGCACTTCGACCGTTCGTCGAACATTACTGGGCGGTTACGTGGGAAGCCCAGCCGCGCGTGGTGCGGGAAACGGTGCCTCACCCATCGGTACATTTGGTTCTGGAACCGGGCCGCTCCGAGCTCCATGGTATTTATCCGCGGAGATTTTCTCGAATCATCGAGGGTTCGGGACGCGTGCTGGGAACGAAGTTTCGGCCCGGCGGCTTTCGCGCGTTCGTAAGCGAGAGCGTCTCGCGGTTCACCGGCAAAATCGTTCCCCCCAAGGCGATCTTCGGGGCATCGATTGACAAACTCGAAGCCGAGGCCGCCGGGTGTGCGCAGGCGTGTGACGCGTTCGAGCTCGTGGACGCGTTTCTGACGCGATTCAACCCGACCGTAACGCCCGAACTAGCCAGGATTTCAGAGATCGTCGGGACGATCGCCGGCGACCGCTCCATCACGCGCGTCGATATGCTCACGGAGCGGTTTGGGATCGGGCCGAGACACCTCCAGCGGATTTTTCGGGACTACGTCGGCGTCAGCCCGAAGTGGGTGATCCAACGGCACCGTCTGATCGAAGCCGCGCACGCGCCTTGGTCGTCGCGACCAGTCGATCGACTTTGCCGCCCTGGCGCTCGAGCTCGGCTATTCCGACCAGCCACACTTCATCCGCGCTTTCAAGCAGATGGTCGGCATGGCGCCGGCCGAATATCACAAATCGCTTTGAGCATTGAGCCTCTAGTGCTCTGCCAGCGTGGGATTGACAGAATTCTGTGAGGGCGATTCACGGTCGACATGGGCAATCCTCTGCCCATTCGTGACACGCAACACGAGAACGAAGCACACCGAGACGTCACGAAAGCCCCCTGGCCGAACAAGCCGCCGCCTGACCAAAACCGTGCAAAACGTCGCGCCGTTTTGGAAGACGGTAGGGGTGCTTCAGGAACGCTCGGAGCGCGCGGCGCAACTCTTCGACTAACGCCCGCAGGCTGGATTCACGTCGGAGCCAAGCACGAATACACTCGCGTGCTGCGGGATCTGGCCGCCCTAGTAAGCAACGGACGGCCGGAGACGTTCGCTCTGATGGGTCATCGCAAGCCTTAGCTCAAGAACTCTCACTAACTTCTTGACCGCGGGAGGAAGTGCAGCGATGTCATAGGCCCTCGTAACCCAAGAACCCTCGCTGAGGGAGCTCACCAGTAGCAGGCCGCCCTGCGGATAGGACCCGTTAGGCGGTGAGAGCTTCGGGATAATTTCTTCAACTTCCGCAAGCTCCGCCGCGGTCAGCCAGCGCTGCCCTGCGCCGCCACCTGTGCCGTAAAATGAGCTGCCAAGGCTGTCGCTGGACAACTCGCCGCCTTGGCCGAGACACCACCGCTGTCGAAAGTAGTACCCTTCCGGGTCAGGGGGACCGGGTTCCGAGACCTTCAGAATGCTGTTCGCCCGGTACTGCGCTCGCCGCGCAAAACCTCTCTCAAAGCCATGCTTCTCGAGGAACTGGCCCTCAGGAGACTGGCTCCACGTTATCTCGGTATTCAGATGCTGGCGCCACGCGTACTGACCGCCCTGCGTCCAAGCCGCAAAGGCTGCAAAGACCGCCACCGCGATCATCATGCTTCGCACCGTAAACTGCACGCCCGGGAGTCTCATGGCAGTGGTCCTTGGGGTGACCGTAAAAAGTGGCTACGATTCACTTCTCGATCACCGCCGCCAACTCAGCTCGTTCCTGATCCGTCAGCCGAACGATATACTTCTTATTCATGGGCGACCTCCTTGTCCGCCGCATCGTCCGCTATTTCCGACGATTACCCAACCCGAATTCTTAGCTGTGGCAGAGCACCAGCAGCTAAATTCGGCAAACGAGGGACTTGCGGGAACCCGTGGGGACGGTGTCGTGAAGCGTAACCGGAAAACGATCGCGATCGCCACGCTGCTATTCTTCGACCACGCGAACATCGCCCTGGCCGGCATGCCGTCCGTCACCCTGTCCGACGTGGCCCGCATGCGCATCCAGTCGATCTCGTTCTTCCTGCTGGTCTTTCTCGTCTGCTCCTGGGTGGTCCGCCGCATCTGGAACGGTGCGCGGAGCGACTTTCCCTGGCTGCCGTTGCTCTCGTTTCGCCGGGCGATGGGCCTCGTGGCGCTCTGGGGCCTGCTGTTCGTACTGGTGCTCACGATGATTTCCGGCGCCCGAGAGCTGATGACCCCCGGCGCCTGGACGAAGGAGGGCTTCACTTACAAGCTCAAGGATGAATCACCCGCATCGAAGCCAGCCGAGATCGACCGCGAATCCGAGCGCCGCGCCGCCCTCGAGCGCCTCAAAGCCGCCCTCTGGACTTATGCCAAGCACCACGATGGACACTTCCCGCCCAGCAATGCCGTACCGGAAATCCCCGACGACGCCTGGCGAATTCCAGACCCAACGGGAATGCGCTATGTCTACACGCCCGGCCTCATCGCCGATGAAGGTCCTGCACCGCTGGCATACGAGCCGGCCGTCTTCGGCAGCAAACGCTTTGTGCTCCTGGCCGACGGCAAGATCTTGCTTATGGACGAAGATGAGCTGTCGTCGACGCCCCGAAAGGCACCCTGATGTGCGCCAAGGTAGCGTTGCTCAGCATCTTGAGCGCCGTTCTGGTACTACTGACCTGCATGGGCTTTGCCGTGCCCGTCGACTTCGCCGTGGCCGTGGTCCTGGGCTGGATCTGGTATCTCGCGAGAACTTATCCCGAGGTGCACGTGGCACCGGAGGGAGTCGCGACCGCGGCCGTGTGTCTCGTCCTCTTCATCGTCGGGTCGCACCTCTTTCTTGGCTGGCTCTACACGGCAATCCGCACTCGGGCCGGCACCACCGCGCCGGGCGGCGAACGCTGGAAATGGCGATGGACGGGCAGCCTTACGGCCGTGATCGTGCTCATGTTCGTTGCAGGAATGTCCGTGGTGGGCATGACGCATCAGCTCGGATGGCTGCTTCGCTCGAAAGAGCCGTTGGTCGTGAACTCGGGCTCCTTGCCAGGCGGCGCCCTTGCGAGGGCCATATCGACGAACAATCTCAAGCAAATCGGTCTGGCGCTTCACGTGTACCATCAAGCGTTTGACTCCCTCCCGCCCGGCGGCACGTTCGACCGCCGGGGCCGCCCGCTCGTGAGCTGGCAAACCACGATTCTGCCGTATCTGGAGGTCGGTGATCTGCATGATCGCACCGATCTCTCGATTCCCTGGAACGACCTTCGCAACGCCCACGCCTATCAAATCGAAGTCCCGCAGTATCTTCGTCCCGGCATTCCCACGACCAGGAATGCCGCCGGCTACGCCTTGAGCCATTTTGCCGCAAATGTTTATATGCTGGGCGGTGACCATCCTCGCAAGTTCGAGGAAGTTTCCGACGGGACGGCCAACACCCTCATGGCCGGCGAGGTCACGGCGGAGTTCAAGGCCTGGGGTGATCCCACGAACTGGCGAGATCCCACGCTCGGCTTGAACACGAACCCCCGAGGTTTCGCCAGCCCGTCTCTGTACGGAGTGAACTTCCTGATGGTCGACGGCTCGGTGCGATTCATCAAGAACAGCGTCGAGCCGAGCGTGCTCAAGGCCCTGTCAACACCCGCCGGGGGTGAGAAGGTTTCGTCCGACCAATACTGATCAGCGTGAGGTAACACATCGGTGACCGCACTCGAACCCTTTATCGACGCCCACTCGCACGTCTGGACGCCCGACGTCGCGCATTACCCGCCCGCCGCTGACTTCACGGTCGCCGACATGCAGCCCAAATCGTTCACGGCACAGGAGCTGCTGGCGCTCTGCCGGCCCGCGGGGGTGGGCCGCGTCAACTTGATCCAGATGAGCTATTACGGCTTCGACAACCGCTACATGCTCGACATGATCAAGCTCAACCCCGACCGGTTTGTCGGCACGGCGATCGTCGACCCGCTCGCGGATGATCCGGGCAAAGCGATGCGCGAGCTGGCACCGCGGGGCGTCGCTGCGTTTCGAATCCAGCCGCGCTACAGCAAGCAGCCGCCGGAGACCTGGCTCGCGCCGAAGGGTTATGAAAACATGTTCGCCACGGCCGCCAAGACCGGTCAAACTCTCTCGTGTTTAATCGACGTCGACGGCTTCCCCGAAGTCGACCGCATGTGCACGAGATATCCAGACACATCGGTGATCATCGACCATCTGGGCCGCATCGGCGCCGGACCCGACGGCGCGATCCGCGACGCCCAAGTCGAGGCCCTGTGCGCCCTGGCCAAGCATCCCAAGATCTCGGTCAAAGTCGGTGCCTTCTACGCCCTGGGCAAGAAGACGCCGCCCTATCTTGATCTTGTTCCGCTCATCAAGCGTGTCGCGCAGGCCTTCAGCCCCAAGCGCTGCATGTGGGAAAGCGACTGCCCGTTCCAGGTCGTCAAGGACCAGTACACCGACAGCCTCGCGCTGGTGCGCGATCATCTCGACTTCCTGTCGAAAGATGAACGAGATTGGCTCTTATTTCGGACCGCCGAGCAAATCCTGTTCAGCAAACTCAAAGCGTAGCGTGAAACAAACATGGCCGCACGATATACCGTGGACGACCTGATCAGTCTGGCACCGCCCGCCGAGTCGCGGGTAAACGCGGGGTCGCCGCGCGAGTGGGAAGAAATCGAACGCTCGCTCGGCACAGCTCTGCCTGCCGACTTTAAACTGATCATCAACGTATATGGCTCGGGATGTTTCAACGACTTGTTCAGTCTATTCAATCCGTTTGAATCGGAAAGCGGGAATCTCATCAACCAGGCCTTCAGTCGCGAGTGCTTGGGAAAGTCGTCCCTCGAGAACTACAAAGCCATGCGGTCAATCTCGCCCAGGTCCTGCCCCTTCCCAACATTCCCGGAGCCCGGAGGGCTACTTCCACTCGGCGGCGACTCGAACGGCGGGGACGCCTACTGGCTGACACACGGAGAGCCCGACCATTGGCCGCTCATCCTGATCCCGCACGGATACGAGCCCATCGAGCGGCATGAGATGCCCTTGGTCGACTTCCTGGTGCGCTGGCTCTCGGGCGAGCTGCCGGATTGCTTCGACGGGGCAGGGCAAGACTTTTGCAAGAGGACCGATCCGATCTTTCGATGCGGGTAGATCGCTTCAAATGCGTGTCGGGCGACGCGCCATATTTCGCCGCGAATTCGTCCGCCCCCATGCGCCGTCGCTCCTCAGGAGGCGCGCTCAAGAAATGATCGAGCGCGGGCAAGGCCGGCTCGTCCGTCGCCTCAGCACAATCGTTACCGTAAAGGACTCCCCGGCGTCAGCCGGACCAAGAAGCTTCGCCGTGGGTCCAGGGCGGCGCTCGCTGCCCTTGATCGTCTTTTATTCCTGGCTCATCGTTAGCTCCTCATCTCCAGGGAACACAAAACACGGCTGTCACTTGACCACCTTCACGTTCGCGTTTGACGAGCTCGCCAGGTTCTTTAGCCCTGCGAGCAGCTTTGCGTCGTTGGGACTGCCCCATCCCGTGCAGGCGTCCCACACGCTCGCGGCCGGATAGCCTTTGCCCCCCTTGCTGCGCCACACAGCTCACCTACCCAATCAGCGATTGCAGAGAATTACGAACGCGTTTTCTTTTTGCGGTTGATGACTCCCTTTCCGTCACTTCCTCTTTTGCCGCCGCACCGCGTGGATCAGCTCGTCGAGCTTCGCCAGGAATCTCGATCGGTCAGCCTTGGCAAAGGGAGCCGGGCCGCCGCCGAATGAGCCCGACTGCCTCAGCATGTCCAGCAGGGCGCGGGTCGCCAGCGCGTTCCCCATCGCGTCCTCGGTGAACTCGACGCCTTTCGGGCCCAGGACTCTTGCGCCGCGCGAATACAACGGTCCGCGAGCGGGATGTCGGTGGTGATCACGATGTCACCCTCCACCACACTCTCGACGATCCGATCGTCGGCCGCGTCGAATCCACCCCGCACCACGACCAGCTCGATCAAGGCCTCGCCCGGCACGCGGATCGGCGAGTTGGCCACGACGAACACCTTGATCTCGTAGCGCCGCGCGACCCGGTAAACTTCCTCCTTGACCGGGCAGGCGTCCGCGTCGATAAAGATGGGCATGGGGAGCTCCGGAACTCGGCTCAGTGTGCAAACGGCTCCTCCGGCATGGCCACGTCCATCATCAGGAGCTGGAAGTCGAGGCGCGTCCGGAGGGGGTCGAGGTCGGAATCAGTGCGCATCACCGCGAGGTCACGGAATCCGCCCTCGACGGCCTTGCGAAGACAGCTCATGGCCCGATCGCCTTCGGTCGCCCCCTCCTTCGCAGAGAAACCCGAGCCGGCCAGCGCAGCGATTCCGGCCAGCCGTGCGTGCGCGCAGGCCGCGTTGTAGTGATCAAGATCGGTGGGCGCGGGAATTTTTTCCCACATCGCGAGTGCCTTGCGATAGGCCTCGACCGCCGCGGCCAGATGGCCGTCAGTCTGACGAAATGCCCCCACCCTGACCACGGATTCCGCCAGCATTCGCTGGAACTCGGTGACGGACGGGTTGGCGTCAGCCAGCGTCTGCAAGATCGCCCGCATCCGCTCGTAGGCCGCGAGCGCCTCACGCCGCTTACCCATCCTCGTCAGCAAATCGCCGACGTAACTCTCGCTCATCGCCAGCACTCGCTGGAACTCGGTGATCGAGGGGTTCGCAGCCACGAGCCTCTGCGTGATCGCTTGCGCCGCTCATAGGCTTCGAGCGCCTCGGCCCGCTTGCCCATTTTCTCGAGCACAATGCCGATATTGTTGCAAATAAAAGCCAGGTTGCTCTGGAACTCGGCTCTTGGGTCTGCACGGGCCAACCTCTGAGCGATCACCTGCGCTTTCTCGTACCACGCGAGTGCCGCGGCCGGCTTGCCCTGAATCGCCAGCACCACGCCAATCTGGTTGAGAGTGGCGGTCAAGTCGCTTTGAAACTCGGTGACCGAAGGATTGGCATCGGCGAGCTTCTGCCGGATCGAAAGCGACTTTTCGAGGGAGACGATCGCCTCATCCTGCTTGCCCATGTTCTCACCGAGCAATCGTCCGATCCGAAGATGCGCTTTGCCCAGGACGGCCCCCACCTGGTCCGGCTCGATCTCGGTCGTGCCCAGCCGCTCAGCCAGTCGCCGCGCCTCCTCGTACGCCGCCATCGCCCCGGCCAGATCGCCGGTGTCGCGCTGCAAGGAGCCCGCGGCGAGCAGGCTGCGCGCCAGCTCCAGTTTCGCCTCGGCTTGGCCGGACGGCCGCGACGCAAGCTCGCGCCACACCGCGATCGCCTTCTGGTGCACGGCCAGTGCCTCCTGTTTGTTTCCAATGTTCCCGGTCAAACCGGCAAGCTCATCGTAGGCCGCGGCCAGCGCCGCTCGCGACTTCGGGTCCGACTCGCGCGCCAGTAGTCCCTCCAGCTTGCCATAGAAGCCGGCCGCACCACGCAGCAGCCTGGTGCGCAGTCCCTCGAACTGCCTTTCCTTAAGCAGCAGGTCCTCGCTCACGTTGCCGTGGAACAGCTTGATCGCCGACATCGCCAGGTCGAATCGCTCTCGCTCGCGCCCGTACGACGCCTCGAGATCCGAGTTGGACCTTCTGACCTGCGCGTTGGCGACGGCCAGATCGATGTTGGCAGCCGTCAGATCGAAATTGGCCTTCGTCTGCACGGCGAGCACCGATGCGGTGCCCGCCAGTGCGACCAGCACGCCCGCAGCCAGCGCGGAGACTGCCGCCCGGTTGCGGCGCCCCCACCGCCGCGCCCGGCGGGAAACCGGCTCGCGCCAGGCGGTGACGCGCTCGTCGGCCATCCACCGCTCGACGTCGCCGGCCAGTGCCCTGGGCGTGGCGTAGCGGTTGGCGGGCTCAAGCGCCATTGCCTTCAGGCACACGGCCTCAAGGGCCCGGTCAATCGTAGGGTCGAGCGCCCGCGGCGGCCGCAAGTCGCCCGTCTGCACGGCCCGCAGCACGTCCACCACGTCGCCCGCCTGGGGCGGCTTCCCGGTCAACAGGCAGTAGAGCACCGCCCCCAGGCTGTAAACGTCGGACTGCCCGCCGAGCCGCTCAAAATCACCGCGTGCCTGCTCGGGGCTCATGTAAGCCGGCGTGCCCAGCGCCGAGCCCGGCAGCGTTTCCGAGCCGGCGTGTGAGGCGCCCGGCAAGAGCGTCCGCTCGCCAGAGGCGGGGTCGGATTTGCCGGTCGCCTTGGCCAGCCCCCAGTCGACCACCAGGGTCTCGCCGTGCTTACCCAGAATCACGTTGGCCGGTTTGATATCGCGGTGCAATACGCCGCGACTATGTGCGTACTCGATGGCATTGCAAACGTCGGTAAATGCGTGCAGAAGCTTGCGCAGCTCGAGCGAGCGCCGGCCTGGATCTTTTTTGAGCGGCTCGTCGCCGTGGAAATGCCCGATCGCTTGCTTCAATGACTCGCCGCGTATGAACCTCATGGCGTAATAGGGCCGTCCGTCGCCATACGTGCCCAGGCCGTAGACCGGCACGATGCCCGGATGCTCAAGCCCGCCGGTGATCTCGGCCTCGAGCACAAATCGGTCCCGGCTCTCGGGATCATCGGCATGAGCATCCAGAATTTGCTTGAGGGCAACCTCGCGGTTCAGCTCGGCATCGAGCGCGACGAACACTGCGCCAAGGCCACCTCTGGCATGAGGCCGCAGCACACGAAAACGCACGCCGTCCGAAGTCGCGGAGCCCACGGAATGGGCGATTGTGCTGTCTTCGACCCCGTTTTCGCCGGTTGTACCCGCCGCGGCGACACGTGCCAGCGACGCCTTGATCTGAGCTCCCCCGACCCGCGCCAGGCTCTCGCAAGCGCTTCGGCTGGCGGGAATCGCGGCCAGGCTCCGCTCGGCGTCGCCGCCGTGTTTCTTCAGGTGCACCTCCACCATCGCGTCGATCACGGCACGCTGGTCGGTGTCAAGGTCGCGGCGCACGATCAGGTGATCCGCAAGCGGCCGCCCTTTGTCGAGGGTCCACGCCTGAAACGCGGCCACAAGCTGGCCCTGGTTAATCAGGCCGACCTGAAGAGCGAGCAATCCAAAGAGGAGATTCCGCTCAGGAGACGTGCAGCCAGCGCCCATGGGTCGAAGCTCCGATATGGGGCCAGCGGAGTTTGCATGAAATGTGTCGCGTCCCGTCCGCACGCTCGCCCGCCGGCCCTTCGAGGCTACGTTGGCGATGTTGCGAGTGCAATGGTGAGCCCAGGCCGCACGGGGCACGCGACATCGAGGGCGTCATTGCGGCGCAGTGAACCCTGGCGAAAAGGAGAGCCCGCCGCCCTGAACGGTGAGCGACTCGGGCTCTTGCACGGCGGCGGCAATATCAAGGATGAGCATCGTGAACTTGCTCAGCTCCTCGAGATGCTCGGGTGAAACCCAGACGAAGATCTTGCCTTCACGAGCGACATAACGGGCATGCTTGGGCACGTCGTGCCAGCGCCCGACCCCGAACCAGCCGACCGGGACCTTCTCCAGGTCCTGGACGATGTCATTGACCTCGCGGGCAACCTCGCGCGCCAGCGGGGTCTGCCGATCATCAAGTGGGTCCGGCCCGCTGCCGGGCGTCATGACCGATTGCTCGCCGACTGTCGATGTCGTCTGACGTCGCACGGTATCGTACGACTTCCCGTCCTTGGCGTACTGGCTTTGATAGAACATTGCCGATTCGGTCTTCAGGTCCTCGGTCGCGATGATCTGTTTCTTGATGTCGTGCGCGAGATCGTCGAGGAGCTCGGCATCCGGCATTTGTTGTGATCCATACGCGCGCTGGTACGCCAACTGAAGGATCTTGAGCGCGTCGGCGTGCACGATCGGGTTCGTGCTCCATTGCTGCACGATTGTGCGTGAATTGCTGGTACCGGTGCCGAACGTGGTGTACGAGCTCGCGTGGGTCAAGGACCACAGCCAGGCCGGTGTGAAGTGAACTGTCCCCGCATCGGCCACCTGAGCCGTCCCCACCGTGATGGCGAGGTGCCAAGGAATCGACGCTTGATTTTCGGCGAACGTCGCCAGGTTATGCAGCACCATGTTGTAGTGGAGGTCCGTCAGCGTGCTTCCCTGGTTGATGGTCGTGATCCGCAACTGTGTATCCGTGCAGCCGGAACCGCCAAGAAGCGCGAGTAGTGCTGCGACTGCAAAGATGCCTCGCATTGGCAAACCTCGGTCCGATCGTGGCCCGACACTCATCCGGAATAGTGCCTTATCGCACTTATCGACCAGGCCGAAGGTAGCAATTGAAGGAATGATTCCGAACCGGCCGATTTTGCAGCATAATCACGCGCTCACCGCGGACCGTGCTGCACGATCCCGTTCGCACTTCTCATTTGATTCCCAGGTGACGCTGGCAAGTTCCCCACGCCACGGCGAGCAACAGGAAGTACACGAATCCAAGCAGGACGATCCACTTCGACGGGCGCAAATGTGGATGTTGCCGGTCCACGATGAAGACAACCAGCAGCGCGAATAACAACCCGCGAGTCCACTGCCCATCCCGACGAGCTTGCCTCTCGATCAAGAACCAATGATGGAATATCCAGGGCAACGGCGACAGAACGGTCGTCAAGAGAACCAACCCAAACGTCCCGGGGCTCATTCCGAGCGGCTCGCCGCCAAACGCTTGCACGACGGTCGACTGGAACCCGCGTTCCAGGGATGTTCCGATCAACACCGCAAAGACCGCAACCGACAATCCAATCGCCCACAAGCCCGCTTCCAGCCGGTCCAGCTCAAATTGCTTTGTATTCACTCGCGCCGGCCGGATTTCCTCGAGCGGCGGCGGCGGCGGAGCCGGAATGCTCTCAATCAAGACCTTATTGCAGAACGGACAGAACAGGACCCCCACTTCGGGAACCTCGACACCGCAATGCCGGCAAGTTCTAGCCATCGTCCGCCGCCCCAATCGCCGAACGTACCCCAGATCCGCGCAACTGACAACTGACAACTGACTCCCACCCACCTAACCTTGACCCATCTCGCAGCGAAAGTATAAGATTCTCTGAGAGTTGAGTGAACCAGGGTCGCCATTTGCCGGTTGCCTGCCAAAACACTCGCCGGCATGAGGTTCGAAGGATGAAGAAGCCGCCGCTGCGCTCGCGTTCGCGCTCAGGATCAGGAACGGGATCAGGATCAGGGACAGGCTCGGGCTCGGTCACGCCGATACCGGTTCGGCATCAGTTCGACCACGAGGTCCCGACTGTCATCCACCACCCCGAAGAGAAGATGACGGCGCTGGCCAGGTTCACGCGACGTTTGATCCTGGAGCCGGGTAAAGCCATCACCTGGGGCCTGGGAATCCTCGCCGTTGTGCTCGCCATCGTCGTCGCCGCGAACTGGTCGTCGTCGAGTCGCACCAAAACTTCGGAGCTATGGACCAAGCTCTATGCCGAAACCAAGCCGGAGGCCCTGGCCGAGACCGCCAAGAATTACCCCGGCACGCCCGCTTCCCAGTGGGCGCTCTTGCATGCGGCGAACGAGTTTTACTCCACGGCCATGGGCGACCTGCCCAACAACCGCGACGTCGCCATCACCGGCGTGAAGAAGGCGCTCGAGATCTATGAGCAGGTTGCCAAGGAAGCCCCCAAGGATTCCTTCCCGGCCCGTGCCGCGTTCTTCGGCAAGGCCCGCTGCCTGGAAGCTCGCAATGAGCTCGCCCAGGCGATCACGCAATACGATCTCGTGGCCAGCACGTGGCCCGGCTCACCCGAAGCAGCGGAAGCCAATGAACTCGCCGAAGCCCTCAAGAAGCCCGAAGCGGCTGCCTTCTATAAAGAGCTGTTCGCCTATTCCCCGCCCAGGGTCACCCTGCCGCCCATGGGCAACGAACGGCTGAACTTCCCAAGCAGCACACGCCCAACAGGGGCTGCCACCCCCAAGGGGACGACAAGCGGCGCAAGCGTCACGGTCCCTCCGCCGCCGGTCGAAGTAACCCCACCCGGCGCCAAGGAGCTCAAGCCCGCCCCGGGCACGGGTCAGATTCCACTCGACGTCTTCGCGCCCGAAACGAAGCCCGAAGCCAAGACTCCCCCGAAAGCACCGCGCTAGACTGGTTCGCACGCGCATCTCGAATCGGCTGATCGACCGCCATGTGGCCCCCTCCGCTTTCGCAAACGCCCCTGGAATTCGAAGTCAAATCTCGCATCGATGGGAAGCGGATTGATGCGTACCTGGCCAGCCGGTTCACCGACTATTCCCGCCAGGTGCTCCAGAAGGTGATCGACGCCGAGGGCGTGCGCGTCAACGGCCGCACCGTCAAGGCCTCGTACCGCGTCCGCGCCGGCGACATGATCTCGATCCATCTCCCCGAGCTGCCCGAAACTCTCCCGCAGCCCGAGGACCTGCCGATCGACATCGTCTACGAAGACGAGCATCTGGCCGTCGTGAACAAACCCGCCGGCATGGTCACACACCCTGCACGAGGAAACTGGCGCGGCACCCTCGTCAATGCCCTCCAGTTTCATTTCGATCGGCTTTCCACCCTTGCCGGCGAATTTCGGCCCGGCATCATCCACCGCCTCGACCGCGACACAACCGGCCTCCTGGTCGTCGCCAAGGACGAGCGAATCCACCACAAGCTGGCGTATCAGTTCGAACGCCGCACCGTGCAGAAAGAATACCTGGCCCTGGTCTACGGCGTTCCCCAGCGCGACAGCGATTTTATCGAGCAGCCGATCGGCTTTCACCCCGTCTCACGCGAGAAGATGGCGATCCGGTCTGCCTCCGACGGCGGCAAATCGGCCGTGACGTTCTATCAGGTCGAAGAGCGATTTCGCGGCTACGCCCTGGTGCGCTGTCAGCCCAAGACCGGGCGAACGCATCAGATTCGGATTCACATGACCCACATCGGGCACCCGATCGTGGCCGACAAGCTTTACTCGGGCCGCGACAAGCTGACATTCGAGTCGCTCTCGACCACGGAAAAGCCCCCGATTCGCCTCGCCGAAGTGTCGGAAACCGTTCTGATCGACCGGCAGGCACTGCATGCGCATGTGCTCAAGTTTGTGCATCCCGCGACGGGCAAGGAACTGAGCCTTACGGGTTCTCTGCCGGCCGATTTTGCGCGCGCGCTTGACGCCCTGCGGGCGCTCGGAACCCTCGGTTCGTGAAAAAGTCGCAACAGGCCCCGCCACTGGAACAGACCAGATGGCGGGCGAAGTTGGTTCACCTCGCCTCACCGCGCGGGAACCCTGGAATTTAGTATTCGTCACAATCCCACTCAGCCCGGCGACGTGGTGCTTTGCCCCGACACAGGTGTGATTCACGCATAGGCGGGATTATGAGCGCCTAGGAAAAGCACTTGCCTATTGACTTCCAGCGTTTGTCGTATGTAGCATCTCGCTTGCCTCGGACGCGCATCTCCATATGCCAATCCATGAGTGCTCCAATGGCAAAGGGTCAAGTGTGGTGTGGTGTGGTGTGGTGTGGTGTGCCGCGCTCCTGCACGCAGGGTGTGGTTCGTCACCGAGCGGCGGGCTGGCGAACGGGATCAACCGCGCTGCCGATGCCGCGATCTCGGTCCCAGCCCGCAACGAGATTGTCGACGATATCGGCACGGTCTTGCGCAAGGCCAGATAATTCGACACGATTTCGTCATATCCAACTCTGAAGGACAACCGCTTCAGATTCGCCGCGTGACCGCGAGCGCGCCATGCTGCTCGGCAGTGGAGCTTCAACCAAAGTCGATCCCGGCGCACAGCACAGGCGCAGTGCGCGTCGTTCTAAAGCCCGGCTTTTCCTCCGGCTACAAGTCTGTGTTTTTCGACGTGGAAACCGATTCCCGCCAAAAACCTAGGCTCATGCTCGGTTTGCGAGCGCGGCTCCTTTCGGAGTGGGAAATCGCTCCAGTCGGTGAACTCGTCGGCTCCATTCCGATCGGGCGGGAGGGGATCCAGACTTGGCGTGCCATTACCCGCAGGACGGAGGCGCCGGGGGGCCTTGATCCGCCAAGCGGGGTCGAGGGCGATCCGGTTCTCAAGGTGATTTTTGAGGGACCAGCCACCGAGCGTTACTTCCCCGGTGGGATCATGGAAACAACCCGGGGCGTGAGAGTTACCATACCAAAACAGCGAGTACCGGGACGGCAGCAAGCGCAGTTCACGTTCATCTGGCCCGGCGGGCGATCGAAGACCCAGTCGGTTCGATGGGAGACTTCTCCTCAGGTTCGTTTGTCCCCGACGAGCATAGTCGTCGACTCTGTTGGTGAAAGTTTCGAACCGCGTCGTCACAATCACATCAAGCGATCGGCCAATTCGAATCACTGGGGTCGCCAGCCCGTTGCTCTCGAAACCCGTCCATTGCCCCACGCCGGCTCAGCGGATCCACTCGGTGATGATCTCGCTCGAGCTCTCCCGAGCGACCGCGGGACGGACATCAACGATTGAGATCCGCACAGACCATCCCGACCAGCCCGAGTTGAAAGTGGACGTGCTCGTCCTGCCGGGCGAGCGCGCCAATAAGGGGATGTGACCATGCACCATTCAGATAAGCGAGCGTTTACTCTGATTGAGTCACTCGTCGCTCTCGCGATCCTCTCGATCGTGGTCGCGCTTCTACTGCCTGCCGTGCAATCGGTGCGGGAAGGAGCCAGACGGGTCCAATGTCAGAACAACCTCCACCAAATTGGCTTGGCTCTGCACTCCTATGCCGCGGCACAAAATTGCTTTCCGCCCGCCATCACCACGACCCGACAAAGCGACGGTACCTTTTACTTTGGACTCTATTCCGTTCAGGCCCGACTGCTGCCATACTTCGATCTAGCACCGCTTTACAACACGATCAACTATGACACGGGTACCTGGCCGGTCGATACCTATCTCGTTTCTCCGTCCCGTCTCCAGCTACAACTCAATTCGGTGAACTCCACTGCGTTTGGTACTGGAGTGAGCCCGCTGCTTTGCCCCTCGGATGGAGGTCCATTCGCAGAAACGGGCAACAACTATCGGGGGAACACGGGAGTCGGTCCCTCCGGCGCGCCGTGGGCTGAGTCACCTGATAGCGGCAACGGCCTCTTTCCTGAGCTCGGCTCCATCGCGATGGCTCGAGTTCCTGACGGACTCAGCCACACGGTTGCCTTCAGCGAACGTGTGCGCGGCTCGGGCGCTCAGCCGCCGGACCCGGAGCGAGACATCTTCAGGCGGACTGGCGTCGCCAACACGGCTGATCAGCTTTTGATAGCATGCAGAATCGCCGCGCGGCCCTCGAACGTCCCAGCGTTCGTGACGAGCGGACGCTGGTGGTTTTGGACGGGGAGGGAGCGAACGCTCTACAACCAGGCGCAGGTCCCAAACGGCGCAATTCCGGACTGCACATACGGCGGGGTGACGCCGATGATTGACATGGCCACTGCCCGCTCAAGGCATCCAGGCGGCGTGAACGTCCTCATGGGCGACGGATCCCTGCGATTCGTGATCGACTCGATTGCAGAGGAAGTGTGGCGCGGACTAGGCACGCGCAATGGTGGGGAACTTGTCGACTGATCCGCATGGCTTTTAAACGGTGCAACAACCCTCAGCGGAGATCGAATTATGTTCAGTTTGTCGAGATCACACGTTTTCGTGGCGATTGCGGCTCTTCCGATAGCGGCGGTATTCGGCCTCCTCGCTCGCGCTCCGACACGCATGGCCGGGGCATTGCCTGCCGCGGACGTCATACTAGTTTCAGCGAAGACCGCTTTGCCGAACTATAGCGGGACCACGAGCAACGACGTTTGCTGCCTTAACGACCTGCCAAACGGCTCTGCCTGTGGATGTGCGAGTTCCCCTGACGGTACCGTGTGCTATCAGTGCAGCGGCGCCAGTGTCGCCTCAGCCATTTACGTAGCCGGCTTTAGCAGCGGCGTTCAGCCGTCCGGCGCAAACGGCGACTGTACGACCTATGAGGCCTATGCGGGCACTTGCCAGGACTGGTTTTGTGTCAACCTTCTGGACACGGGTTTTGAATGCGAGGGCACTTACCCCCAATTCATCCTACAGTTCATCGTCATGAACGGAACGCCCTTGTCGCCCGCCCTTTAGCGGTCGTTGGTTGCGACGGCGGCGGCTCGGGCGCAATTCGTCCCGTAGCCCGGAGGACTCAGCAGTGATGATTCTGATGCTCTTGTGCGTTCTGCCGTCCCAACCCTCTGGGTCGGGGCCCGACGGAGATCAATTCATGAGGCTCATGGAGGGTCTCCACTCGGATATTCGAGACTTCGAACTAATCTGCGAGGGTGAGATCAGAGTGGCGGAGACGGCCCCGGATCTGAAGCCCAGGGTACGCGCAAGCCGTGAACGTGCCTTTCAGGGCGGCTACGCATATCGCGTCGCCGACGGCGCAGCGTACCTCGACCTCTATGAGAGGCCATTCGCGCCGAACAGCGCGCTCGCGCCGTGGGACCTACGCTCAACTGAAGGGGAAGTCATGGAGGTTCGTGCGCGACGCTGACCAGAAGGGCCAACCCGAACTGATACAGCAAGAACGCGGCGGACCTGGTAATTTTACGTTCCCGAGTTCCCCGGAGAGGTTTATCTACTTCTACTATTGGCGGCGGCTCGGTTACAGCGCGTCGACGATCGGTTATCAGTGCGACGGTTGGGACGAGATCGATGGCAATCCGGTGCTTCGCATTACAATTGACGAGTTTCCCAAGAGTCCCGCTTCCGAGAGGGTTTTGTCGCGGATGTGGGTCGATATGAAGAGAGGGGGACACGTCCTAAAGCACGAATTCTCGAGAGGGTCGAATCTTTGGTCTCGAGTTCGACAAGGTGCGACTCGAGCGCGTCGCGTTGCCAACGGGCAGGACGGTCTGGTTCCCAGTCTACGCCGAGCACGAATCGTTCCTCTACGGCAGGGGGTTTCAGAAAACGCCGGTTTTTCATGAGAAGTACGGCGTCGTCCAAGGGTCCCTGGTCTTCAATGACGGTCTGACCGATGAACGGTTCTCGATCAAATGGAAAGGCCAGCCGACTAGGAAATCCGCGCTCGATAAAGCCGCAAGAGATTTCGCGTCGACACCGAAAGTCGTGACACCCCATGAACGTACAGACCCTGTCGGCGTGCAGGAATACCAGAATGAGAAGCTTGCGGAAGCAAATCGCCAAGCCGCGCAACTGGATGCGTCACCCCCAGCAAGGCGCGGCTGGGACTGGACACTCTTGACGCAAAGCGCGATGCTGCTTGTCGGAGCGGGAACTCTGGTGATGTTGTACGTGGCGAGGCGCAGATTCTCATGACCGGGGGAAGCCGCTCACGGGTCCAGATGTGGTCGGCCGCATTTTGGGTCGCATCCATCGGTACTTCATCTGCTTCGAACGGCGATTCCGAATTGCGGGCTGCGATCGCGAGATATAACTGTGGAACGATCGCCCTCCATGCGATGCTGGCAATGGAAGGCCGCCCGGTCTCAATCGACACCCTGCACTCAAGTATGCCCGTCGCTGGTCCGGGAGGGCTCTCGATGGCAGACCTGCGGGACGCCGCGAGGGCTCACGGACTCGTCCTAACCGGCGTCACCCTCCGTCGTGATGGTGCCGCACCGGATCGACCAGCGCTCGTCTTCATGAAGCGCGAGGGGCACGGCCATTTCCTGATCATCCGTCCGGTGGGTCATTCCGGGAGATTGGTCCAGATTATCGATACAATCGGGGACCCAAGCATCACGGACGCTGCCGAACTTTACGCTACACCCCAATGGACCGGCATCGCGCTAGTCCCAACGCGCCACAACTGACCCTTCCGCGCTGCCATGCTCGTAGGTCTGGCGGTCGCCTCTGGTTTGGCCGTCGGTCTCTTTCTCCGCAGGCGACGTCCTTGAATGGACGTCGGGATCAGCCACTCAAATCGTTCACGAACACGGAAAAAAAGACCCCGATTCGAGCTTACCGACGTGTCCGAGAACCGTTCTGATCGACCGGCAGGCGTTGCACGCGCATGTGCTCAAGTTTGTGCATCCCGCAACGGGCAAGGAGCTGAGCTTGACGGGTGCATTGCCGGCGGACCTTGCGCGCACGCTGGCGGCGCTGCGAGATCATGCAAAGTCATGATGATCGCGGCCGCCTTCGCTTGGTTTATTCCAGCGCCGATCCCAACCCGTGAGGGTCGGTAACCCGCTTCCCTGATCCCAGCACGCTGTGGTGGGCGCCATAGAGGAAATAGATCACGAGTCCGATGATCATCCAGACGATGAGGCGGATCCACGTGTCCAGCGGAAGAGTCGCCATGAGGAGAACCGCCGTGATGACCCCCATCGGGCCCGTGAACCAGATCGCCGGGGCCTTGAACGGGCGATCGATGTTCGGTTGGGTGATCCGCAGATAAAGCACGCCCGCCGAGACGACAGCGAAGGCAAAGAGCGTTCCGATCGACGTCAGCTCACCAGCGACCGAGAGCGGGATCAGTCCGGAGGCCATCATGACGATCAAGCCCGTGATGATCGTGGTGAGGTAGGGTGTATGGAACTTTGGGTGGATCTTGGCGACGATCGGCGGCAGCAGGCCGTCCTTGGACATCGCATAAAAGATTCGCGGCTGGCTCATGAGCATGACGAGGATCACCGAGCTGAGGCCGAGGATGGCGCCGATTTTTACATAGAATGAGAGCCACGGCTTGCCCATCGCATCGGTGGCCACGGCGACGGGATCAGGCACGTGAAGCTGCTTGTAGTTCACGACTCCGGTCAGTACTAATGCGCCCAGGCAGTAGAGAACCGTGCAGATGACGAGCGAGCCGATGATCCCGATCGGCATATCTCGCTGCGGATTCTTCGCCTCCTGGGCGGTCGTCGAAACCGCGTCGAAGCCGATGTAGGCGAAGAAGACGACTCCCGCCGCTCGGCAGATCCCACTCCAGCCGAAGTGGAACCACTCGTCCGATTGCGGGATGAATGGGCCGCCCCAGTTCACGGAACTGACCAGGGGCAGCCCCAAGGCGATCAACAGAACGAGGATCGATACCTTCACGAAAACGATCACGTTGTTGACGCGAGCCGATTCCTTGATTCCGATCACGAGCAACGCCGTCACGAGCGCCACGATCACCATCGCCGGAACATTGATGATGGCCGAGAGCTGGGGATAGCTGCTGAAATCGATGTTGGCAGCCATGAGGCGCTCGCGAACCGATTCGAGCATCGACCATCCGTGCCGAAGGTGCAGCTCACTCGCGACCGCGTCGGGCACCTGGATCATCGTGGTGCCCGGCGACGACAGGAACTGCGCCGGCAGGTCGACGCCTCGGTCATGGAGAAAACTGGCAACGTATCCGGACCAGTTGATCGCGACCGTCGTGGCGCCGACCATGTATTCGAGAATCAAGTCCCAGCCGATCAGCCAGGCGATGAACTCGCCCATCGTGGCATAGGCGTAGGTATACGCTGAGCCGGCGACCGGTACGGTCGAGGCCATCTCGGCGTAGCACAGCCCGGCGAACGCGCGAAACGATCCCCCCGAGGACGAATGAGAGCGGAATCGCCGGCCCGGCGAATTTGGCCGCCGCCTCGCCGGTCAGCCCGAAAAAGCCGGCGCCGATGATCGCGCCAATGCCTAGCAAGATCAGATTGGTGCCCGTCAGCGTTCGCTTCAAGCCCTCTCCGGACGTATCCGCCGCTTCGGCTTTCAAATCGGCGATCGATTTCCTGACCCACAGGTTGGCCATGGTCTCTTTTCTCTCCGCTCGGTCAATTGCGCGGGAATTTCCGCGCTTCTCGGCTGGGTGACTGCTACGACGGCGGTGCGTTGGCCGATGATCGTGGAGAGACTCAGACCACCCAGACGGACGGCGAGGTCGTCATCGACTTTCAACCTGCTTACTTGCTCGGAAGCTCCTTCACTTCAATCTTGCGAATCTCGACCTTGCTGCCGGGGTCGTGCTGCTGAAACGCGAAATAGCCGGAGCTCCACATCTTGGTTTTCTCCTGCACTTCGTACAGCAGCTCGCCGTTGATCCAGATCTTGATGTGGGGCACGGTACTGCCGCGCCAGTTCTTGTCGACGCACTCCACTTCATATGTGAACCACGTGTCCGGCGGCACGATCTGCTTGTAGATGTGCACGAAGCCGTACAGCGACCCCGTGCGAATCGGGTCGTTGTGCGTGCTGTCGATCTGGGCCTCATAGCCCTTCGAGAAGTCGCCTTCGTTCGTCGGACTGCGGAAGTACATCCCCGAGTTGCCCTTGTCGTTGATCTTGACCTCGGCCCGGAACCGGAAGTTCTTGTATTCCCCCTTGGGGCTATAAAGCATCGACGACTCGCCGGTGCCCACGATCGACCCGTCGACAACCTCCCACTTGCTCTTCTCGGCGCGGTTCCCCGCCTTGGTCCAGCCGCTCAAGGTCGAGCCGTCAAAGAGTGAGACCCAGCCCTCGTCGTCGTTGCCCCGCACCGACAGAAAGCCGATGCACCCGAACGCCACAACCACGCTGACGGCAAGCCTTGTTAGCCGGTTCATGGATGAAATTCCCCTGGCGAACACCTGATCCTGCGACGCTTTTGAGAGTGCGAGTCTAAGCGAAGGGGAATACCAAGGCTAGGGGTTTCTGTCACAATCCGGACCACGGCTCGCCGGCGCCCAATCGCGCGCGGCGCCGACAGATACGTGCCATCATCGCGCGTCTGGCGTATGATCGATGTTTGTTTCCCTACCTGGCTTGATGCGACCGGCGAAAAGTGTGTCGAGAAAGCGAGAGCGCTTGCGATGAATGCTCGAAACTCGGACAGGAACATGCTCCTGGGGATCGTCGCGCTCCAGATGGATTTCATCACTCGCGACGACCTGGTCGAGGCGATGCATCAGTGGACGCTGGTGAAATCGCAGACCCTGAGTGAAATCCTGGTTGCGAAGGGCGCGCTCGATCCCGACGACCGGAGCATCCTCGAGAAAATGGTGGACCGTCACGTCGCACGCCACGGCGGCGACCCCCGGCAGAGCCTGACCGCCCTGGAAGTTGCACCCAACGCCCGGTCGCTGCTCGAACCGATCGACGACCCCGACATCCAGGAAAGTCTCAGCACCTTGAGCGCGATCCTCTCGGCAAGCGCAAAGAGGGGCGACTCGAGTGAAACCGCAAACTGGACGAGTGGCGAGCACGGCGCGTGCCGCTTCCGTACCATTGAGCTGATCGATGAAGGAGGGCTCGGCAAGGTCTACCTGGCGCGCGACAGCGAGCTCAACCGCGACGTGGCACTCAAGCAGATGAAAGAAGACATCGCCAGGCACCCGCAGAGCCGGGCGCGCTTCGTCTTCGAGGCCGAGATCACCGGGAACCTCGAGCATCCGGGCGTCGTGCCCGTTTACGGCAAGGGCGAATACTCGGACGGCTGCCCATACTACGCCATGCAGTTCGTCCGCGGTGAGAATCTGAAAACCGCCGCCGACCTCTTCCATCGCGACGCGGAGCTCGCCGCCGACCCCGTCGCCCGAAAAGCCGAGCTGCAGAAGCTGCTGCGGCGGTTTCTGACGGTCTGCGAAACGATGGCCTACGCTCACAGCCGCGGCGTGATCCATCGCGACCTCAAACCGCGAAACATCCTGCTCGGTCCCTTCGGAGAGACGCTGGTCGTCGATTGGGGCCTGGCCAAGGTGGTGGGGCGCGCCGAAGATCTTCCGCGCGAGGAGGCGACGCTTCGGCCCCCCTCGAGCAGCGACGTCGAGCCAACAACGGCCGGCACTCGAATGGGTACGGTCGCGTACATGAGCCCGGAACAGGGCGCGGGGAAGTCAATAGCCTGAGCACAGCCGCTGACATCTACGGTCTGGGAGCGACTCTTTACTACGTGCTGACAGGCCGGGCCCCATTCGAAGGCGACGACCGAGGCGAAGTACTGCTCCAGGTAGAACGAGGCACATTTCCTCCGCCGCGCCAGGTGAAACCAACGGTCGACCGCGCCCTGGACGCGATCTGCCGCAAGGCGATGGCACTCGAGCCGGGCAATCGGTATCCATCGGCCAAAGCGCTGGCCGAGGATGTCGAGCACTGGCTCTCGGACCAGCCCGTCGCAGCGTATCCAGACCCGATCACTCGCCGCGCTGCCCGCTGGATGCGCCGTAACAAGCAGCTCGCCGGCTCCATGGGGGCCCTTCTGCTCCTGGCGATGTGCGGCGTGGGCTATCACGACTGGAAGATTTCACGCGCCGAGACGAAAGCACGAGGCTTCTTGAAAGTGACGCTTTTGTCCGTCGGCGAGATGCTCGAGGTCTGCGGGGTTGATCTGGCGCTCGTGCCCAATACCGAGAAGATCCGCGACAAGATCGCGCACATGGGCCTCTCGGTCTGTGAAAAAGTCGCCGACAACTTCCCGGACGACACCGGCGTGCAGTTCCAGACAGCTCAGGTCTATCGAGTCATCGCGGGAATCGAGCGAATTACCGATCAATTCGACGGCTCAAAGCGTGCTTACGAACGTGCCATCGGGATTCTCAGCCAGCATTGCGAGTCCAATCCCAGCGGGGTCGAAATCCGCTCGTGGCTGGTCGAGGCGCTGATCGATCGAGGCTCGCTCTTTTACATGCACGGAGATACGCCCGGCGCCGAGCGCGATTTCAAGCTGGCGATCGTCCACGCTGACAAGCTGAAGGCCGTGGGACAGCTCGAGGGGCATCGCCGGGGATCGGGCACAGCCCTGATCAATCTCGCTGACATTTACGTGTCCCGAGCCGAGGGCAAGAACGCACTCGATGCCGCGACAAGAGCCGTTGACTTCCTGGGCCCGCTGGCCGAGCCCGCCGTTCCCAACGAACGCACGCCCACCGACCGCTGGCTGCTCTCGCTCGCACTGGCAAATCGTGCCGCCGCCCATCGGCTGGACGGAACAAAAAGCGCCGCCGAGAGCGACATGATGCAGGCGGAAACGGTCGCGAATCACATTCTGGCGGAGAACCCGGACTACACCGATGCCCGATTTCAGCTTGCCATACTCTGGAACCAGCGGGCCAAGTGGCTGGTGGACGACTCCGCTGCACTCCCAGCCGCCATCGAGGCATGCGATAAGGCGATCAAGACACTCGAAGAGCTCATCAAGGGATCACAATTCATTTCGTTCTATCGGGAGCAGCTCGCCGCGACTCTCACGACCCGGGCCCGCGCCCGTTGTCTTGTCGATCCAGGTCGCAGCCGCGAGGCGGCGGCCGACTGCAAGGCCGCGCTTGCACTGGCACAAGGGCTCGTGAACGCAGCCCCCCCGCGCTCAGGCGGCAATCCACACCATTTGAGCTTGATCGGCAGAGTCTACGAAGTGAAAGGCCTCGTCCATCGCCAGCGGAAGGAAGACGCCGATTCCCGAAACTCGCTCATCGCGGCCCGCGACAACCTTAAAAAGGCACTCGATATCGATCCTTCCCGAGCGACCGACAAAGAGCTTCTTGCCGAAATCGAGAGGCGACTCGCTGGCGGCGATGGCAATCCAGACCGGAAGTAATCTTCGCTCGAGCTGGATGCGCTCCTGAATCGCAAATGTCGCGCGATTCACGCCCGAGCACCATCGGCTTTTTGAAGTGAGGTTCCCAGCAACCCAGGCGACGAACACACGCCGCCGTCTGCGGCCCTGGATTTCGGGACGCTAAGGCCCTGGTTGCAAGTACAAGGTTCCGCTGGATATAAACTGCGACTGGAACAAGATCAGGTTCTTGGTGTGAATCACGGTTCCCGTACCGGTGCCCGTGTAGAGTTTTCTCGCTGGCTTGGCGAGTTTTTTCGGTGACTTTCCTGGTTTCGCAGGACCCGTTTTATAGAGCGCGGGCGTCGTCACGCTAAAAGTGACTGTATTCGCAAGAAGGTTGATATTGGCCACGACTCTCGGATCCTGGGACCACTGCACCTGCGTCCCGTCGTCGTCCACATAGTTTATCGCGCCGGTTAGAAATAATCCGGCGTCGCCTGGAATCACGAACTGAAGCACAATCTGGAGGTCTTGCCCGGGTGTGTAGTGGGCAGTCTGGCCCGGATCCGGCGTTGTCACGGTACCGTCGTAAAGTGCCGGGCTCCCCACCCTGACCTGCAGCGCTCGCAATGAGTCCCCGACCGCCTTCAGCTCGCCGCGGATTTCCGCGATCTCACTCTGGATCTTGCTCAAGTCCCCGCCCGGTCCCGTGCCCTTGCTGGAGCTCATGACGTAACTCCCGTGCTGGTTTGCGCCTGCCGTCCTCGGCGTCTCAGCGCATCAGGTCTGTTTGAACGCTCGCCAAAAATTGTGAACACATCGGTCGTGCAAGACACGTCCCGTTATAAGCCATGATAGCTGCCCACCTTGAGCTGGTCCAGTTGCTGGCCGCCTGCACTCGAGATTTCCGGCGCGGTCGGCGACGATCCACCGAAATCCGAAATCGCGTTTTCAGAAACTCGGGACTGGATCAAAGGCGTGCCGCGCTATAAGGTCGATCGAAACACTCCGTCAAACCAAGATTCCCCCCGAAACCGCTGCAACATTTTGAGCAGGACGTAGCCATGCTGATCGCTCACTCCACCGGAAGACCGCTCCGACCACTCGTGATGATATTTGGACTGGCCACTTGCATCGCCCCGGCCTGCGCCCAGGGCCCGGCCACCGTCACGCCCCAGCCGCGGCAGGGGCCATGGATGCAGCAGCACGAAGACTTCTTGAAGATCGCCAAGGCGGGAAGCGTCGACTTGCTCTTCCTGGGCGACTCGATCACGTGGGGCTGGAGGGGCGCCCAGAAAACATGGGATCGGTTCTACGGCCCGCGCAAGGCAGCCAACTTCGGCATCGGCGGCGACCGCACCGAGCATGTCCTGTGGCGAATTCAGAACGGCGAGCTCAAGGGAATCGAGCCCAAAGTGGTCGTGCTCATGATTGGAACCAACAACTCCGGCGACAACACGCCCGACGAAATCGCGCAGGGAGTCTCGGCCATCGTCGAAGAGCTGCGCACCCGGCTTCCCAGGACCAAGGTTCTCTTGCTGGGCGTTTTCCCTCGCGGAGAAAAACCCGCGCCGATTCGCGAGCGGCTGAAATCCTTGAACGAGAAGATCGCCAAGTTCGATGACGGCTCGAACGTACATTACCTCGATATCGGCAAGGCGTTCTTGAATGAAGATGGTACGATTTCCAACAAGATCATGCCTGACTATCTTCACCTTACGCCCCGCGGCTATCGCCTCTGGGCCGAAGCCATGGAACCCACGCTCTGGTCGATGCTCGATGAGCCGAAGCAAGCAGCCGAGAAAAAATAGGCCCAGCAATTCCCCGCATGATCAACCGACGCGCCAGCGTCGATCATCTCGATCTTGGTCCGTGCCCTGAAAGGGCACAACAAATCAGCCCAGGGCATCGCCCTGGGTTTCGACGTCATCGCCCTGGGTTTCGACGTCATCGCCCTGGGTTTCGACGTCATCGCCCTGGGTTTCGACGGCATCGCCCTGGGTTTCGACGGCATCGCCCCGGGTTGGGTCACGCCCCGAACAGATCCGAAGGTTTCAACTTGGGCAAGTCGGCCCACATGGCGCGTTCGTCCTGGAACGGGTGCGATCCAGTCTCTCGTGGCGGCTTTTCCAGGAGCGGCAGGATGGCGGCCGCCAGCTTCAAGTCGAGCTGAGTCGTGATCTTGATATTGAGCGCCGACCCCGGCACGATCGCAACAGGATGCCCGAGCGCCTCGACTAGCTGGCAATCGTCGGTCACATTGTCCTGGGCCTTGTCGCGCCCGGCGTAGGCCCTGCACAGCAGGCTCCGCTCGAACACCTGCGGGGTCTGGGCCAGGTAGAGCCCCGCACGGCTCACCGTCTCACTGGCGAAGCGCCCGTCTTGCGATCGCTTGATCGTCTCGGAAACCGGCGAGGCCGGCAGCGCGGCTCCGTGTTCCCGCGCGGCCGCAAACACGGTTTCGATCAGGTCGGCGCTCAAGCATGGCCGGGCCGCGTCGTGCACCGCGATAAAGTCACAGCCCTCCTCGACGACTTCCAGGGCGCGAGCGACCGTGTCGCAGCGCTGGTCGCCGCCATCGATCACTTTGATGTTCATGAAGACCACGCTCGCGCGATAGCGGCGCTCGAAGAGCTCGCGGTCTTCCGGCGCGATCGCCAGGATGATCTGGGCGACGTCGTCGCGATTGACGAACGGCTCGACCGCCCGCAGCCACACCGCACGCCCTTGGAGCTCGGCGTAGATCTTCTTCTGCTTCGGGTCGCCGAATCGGGACGACCGTCCCGCGGCCGGCAGGATGACGGCGAATTTTCCCATGGCAAGATCCTCCCTGGACCAGGCCGTTTCGATATCCTTGACCCTGATTGTGTATAGGGCGCCGCCCTGCTGTCAACGCCTGCCGGCTGAGGCGACAAGCCTCGACTTTTGTCAGGGAACCGGGTTGCCCATACGCTCATTTTTTCGCATGCTGTCTGGCAGTGACCGTCACTGGCGATAGACCGGAGGCCGTACCTCTTGAACTGCCTGGGACCAGAATGCGCCGCGATGATTCTCGAGTGGCTCAAGTCGCGCTCCGCCGCCCAGGAGAGTGCCGCGCCTCTACCGGTGGAGGAGCTGCGCCAGGGTTTGCTCTGGAAGTCGGCCGCCTTACCAGGAAGAGGCGCCGGCCATCACCTCGGCAGCGGAGCTTGCCGGCGCGATCGAGCATCTGGAATATGCGGTGTTCCGGCGCTTTAACAACCAGTTGACCCGCGCCGAGCGTTCCCGCCTGGAGAACACGATCGACAACTCGCTCTTCAAAATCGATCGCTTCCTGTTGAAGGAATCTGCCACGCTGGAGGCGCCGTTCGAGGCTGAGGTGCGCGAGCTGCGAGCCACGATTCGTGCCGCGCGCGAGGAGGCCGAGAAACGGATCCAGCAAGCCCGCCGCGCCGAGCTCAAGCTGGAGCAGCTTTCGTCGCTCTCGGGCGAATCGTTCGAGGAGTTCGTCGCCGAGCTTTTCGAGATGCTCGATTTCGAAGTCGAGAAAGTGGGCGGCTCCGGCGACAACGGCGCCGACTTGCGTTTGAAGCGGCGCGACGGGCTGGTGGCCGTCGCCCAGTGCAAGTATCACAAGCATGGCCTGGTCGGCTCGCCCGAGCTTCAGCGGTTCCTGGGAACGATTCACCATACGCACAGCCAGAAGGGCTTCTTCGTCACGACGAGCACGTTCACGCTCTCGGCCGAGAAATTCGCCGCCGAGAATCCCATCGAGCTCCTGGACGGCCCACGCTTGGTCGAGCTGGTGAATCAAGCAATGGGCCCGAAACCAAAACGCGACATCGAGCCTCTGTTATTCTAGCGCGGGATCACGGATAATTGTGATTCGAAGTGCTCGTTTGAACTCTTCTTCGAGCGATGAGTTGACTGATGTCGTATCATGATACAGCGAATCAGAATTTGTTGTTTGTATCTTGACTGAGGGTTTGAACGCCGGTTAGCCTCTGGAGCACTACCCGGATCGGATCCGTTTTTTGTGCTGTCTCACCCTTGGCCAAGGAGGGTTGTTGATGTCTGCTCGCACCCGGAATGAATTGCTCAGACACTTGCAGCTTCCCGATGCCTTCGAAGACTTGAGCGGAGTGATCGGCTCCGACTTGAAAGTCATCGCCAGGGCGCTGGCCGAGCGAGCAAGCGACCGATTGATGCTGCCGCCGCGCCAGGCGCGGCAGCTCCAGGCGCAAGCTCTGGAACAACATGACGCGAGCCCTCAACGAGACAATGGCCTCGCTCACGGTCGAGCGGCACTGAGTGCTTTCGTAGCAGGCACACGCCGTGTGCCGTCCGCCTCTGTTGTAGCAGGCACACGCCGTGTGCCGTCCGCCTCTTTGCAAGCAGGCACACGCCGTGTGCCGTCCGCCTCTTACGCCAAACTTGTATGCCGACTGCGACCTGTTACGGCACACGGCGTGTGCCTACTACTTTGCGGTGTTCCCATGGCTCGGCTCATTCTGGGTGTGACCGGCTCGGTAGCAGCCATTCGCACGCCTGCGCTCTTTCGCGCGCTCTCTTCTGCCGGGCATGAGGTACGCATCGTGGCGACACAGCCGGCGCTTTATTTCTTCAATCCAGTCGAGGTTGAACCCGCGGCCGATGCGACCCCGGATTCTCGCGTGCTTTTCCGCGACGCCGACGAATGGCCGGCGGCGCGCGTACCAGCGCGGCGACCCCGTCCTCCACATCGAGCTGCGCAAGTGGGCCGATATGTTGATCGTCGCACCCCTTGACGCGAACACGCTGGCCAAGTTCGCGCTCGGGCTTTCCGACAACTGCCTGACCTGCGTCTTCCGCGCCTGGGATTTCGCCCGGCCCGTCGTGCTGGCACCGGCCATGAACACATTCATGTGGGAGAGCCCCGTCACGCTCAGACAGCTTGGCCAGTTACTCCACGACCGCGCCGGTGAAATCGTCCCCTCCGGCTGGACTCTCGACGAGGCCCCGGCTGTCTTCGCCCGGCACGCGCCGGGAATCATCTTGATCCCACCGCAGGCGAAGCGCCTGGCTTGCGGCGACTTCGGCGTGGGTGCCATGGCAGAAGTCACCCAGATCGCCGAGGCCGTCCGCAGGTGGTCAGCCGAGGCCGGCTGACCAAAATGCCCTCGACCGGACGGTGTATTGGCCACTTAGAGCCGATACCCTTTAGCTGCAAAGATTTGCAGCGATACTCGCAATACAGAAGGCGATCCTGAGCCTTGCTGCTAACCGGGACTCGTCAGTCTCAGCCATCGCCGCAAAAAAAATGTGTCCAATTTGGAACGGGTTTGGAGCCTGGTGCTTAGCTGGGCCCACGAACAACGTCTCACAAATTGCCAAGCGACAGCAATCGTGCATGGACGCGTTGGCGATATCGGAGGCCGTTTGCGGGTTGTGATGCCCCGTTCACTCGGGTGCGAGTTTCACCACCGCTTCTCCGTTGAGGAAGCCGAACATGTTGTTTGCTCCATCCCGCGAGGCAACGACACCTCAATTAATTCAGAAGTCTTGGTCGGCGCGCACCGGACGAAGCCGTCCGCGCGGAATTCTCGCCCGTGCACGGGTTCTTCGTCCGTGGCTGGCCGAGCTCGAAGCTCGCGTGATGCTGTCGAACTGGTCGGGCCCGCTCACGAGCAACACGACTTTCGTCAGCACGCAAGTCCAGAACATCGTGGGCGACGTCGACGTTGAGCCGGGGGTCACGCTGACGATCCAGCCCGGCACGATCGTGCAGTTCAACGGCGGCAAGAGCCTCACCGTCGATGGCACTGTGCTCGCGCAAGGGACAGCCTCGAAGACAATCTTCTTCACCTCCGTGCAAGACAACTCGGCCTCGGGGGGCAGTAACACCGCGTCTCCAGGAGATTGGGGCAGCATCACATTCGACAGCGACAGCACCGGCAGCGTCGTCTCGGACGCTGCAATCTCTTATGGCGGCAGCTTCGGTGGGCCCTCGGTCGAGGACCTGGGCGGGCCACTCAGCTTGAGCAACAGCTCGGTGAGCGACTCCGGCGGCGCCGGCGTTCGGCTCCAGCAGAGCAGTGCGACGCTCGACGCCCTCATGTTCGAGAACAACAGCGGGCCGGCGGTGAGCATGGACCTTGATTCGAACCCCACCATCACCGGCGAGACTGCGGCCAGCTTCACCGGCAACAGCACCAACGGCCTGCGGGTCGATGGCGGCAGCCTCGTCACGAACCTGAGCTGGGACAATCCCGACATCGTCTACGCCTTGAACAGCAGTGTCGACGTGCCGAGCGGGAAGACGCTTTCGATCGGCGCCGGGCAGATCATCAAGTCGGGCGGAGCTTCGCTCTCGGTCGAGGGAACGCTCGACGCGCAGGGAACACCGGCGGCCCCGGTCATATTCACGTCGCTCGAGGACGACGCTTCAGGCGGAAACACCGACAACGACACGAGCAACAACGTAGGCCACCGGGGTGACTGGAGCGACCTGCAATTCAACTCTGACAGCTTGAGCAACGTCATGAACGACGTGGAAGTGCTCTACGCGGGCAGCTTCGGCTCGCCGGCCGTCGTCGACAACGGTGGACCGCTCACAATGACCGGCGGCGCGGTGAGCGATTCGTACGCCGCCGGCATTCGGCTCGTTCAAAGCACCGCGACGCTCGGCGCCGTCTCGTTTAACGACGACGGTGGAGCGGCGGTGAGCATGGACCTTGATTCGACCCCGACCATCACCGGCGAGACCCCGGCAATGATCACCGGCAACGGCGATAACGGCGTCCTCGTGGACAACGGAACCCTGGCCGAAAACCTGACCTGGAACAACGCAGATATCGTCTACGTGCTCAGCAACACGGTCACGGTCCCGGGCGGCCGCACGCTCACGATCGGCGCTGGCCAGATCATCAAGTCAGGCGGAGGTGGGATTTCGGTCGACGGCACACTCGCCGCGCAGGGGACCGCAGCGGCACCAGTCATATTTACATCATTCTATGATTGCTCTTTTGGTGGCAACTCTGGCCCGGACACCAGCCGCATGCCGCAGCCGGGGGACTGGTCAGGCCTGGAATTGAACAGCGCCAGCACGGCCAACGTCTTGACCCAGGTCGAGGTCCTTTACGGGGGGTCGTTCGGCACGCCGGCGATCTTTGCCAACGGCGGGCCGCTTTCGCTTGCCGGCGGCGGCGTGAGCCACACGTACGCAACCGGCGTGCGGCTCGTCGACTCGATGGCCACGCTCAGCGCGATCACGTTTAACGGCAACGGCGGTCCCGCAATCGAAACCGACGTGAATTCCAATCTGGTCGTCACCGGGGAATTGCCCACGAGCTTCTCGGGCAATGGCAACAACGGAGTGCAGGTTGACGGCGCCACCCTCACGCAGAGCGTTACCTGGAACAGCCCGGACGTCGTCTACACGCTGGGCGGCAGCGTCAACGTGCCCAAAGGAATCACGCTCACGATCGGCGCCGGCCAGATCATCAAGTCGGGCGGGGCGTCGCTCACGGTAGATGGAACGCTCGATGCCCAGGGGACGGCGCTGGCACCCGTCGTCTTCACTTCGCTGCGGGACGATTCCCAGGGCGGCGACACCAATAGCGACGGCAGCACGACTTTGCCGAGCCCGGGAGACTGGGGCGGTCTGCAATTGAACGCCGACAGCGCGAACAACGTCCTCGACGACGTGGATGTGTTCTACGCGGGATCCTTCGGCAGCCCGGCGATTTACGATGACGGCGGGCCGCTTGCAATCAACGCCGGCACGTTCGAAGACAACGAGAGCGGAGCGATCGAAACCACCGCCGGCTCCGATCTGGTCGTCACCGGTGAGACGCCGGCGAGTTTCACCGGCAACGGCAACAATGGCGTCGTCGTGAATGGGGGTACCCTTTCCCAGAGCGCGACGTGGAACAACACGGACGTCGTCTATACGCTGGGGGGCAACGTCAACGTGGCGGCGGGGGTCACGCTCACGATCGGCGCCGGCCAGATCATCAAGTCGGGCAATCGGTCACTAGTGGTTGACGGAACACTCGATGCACAGGGGAACGCGGGGGCGCCGATCGTCTTCACTTCACTCAATGACGATTCGCAGGGAGGCGACACCACGAGCGGCGGCGGCTCGCCCCATCCAGGCGACTGGGACGGCGTGCAATTCAACCCCGACAGCTCGAACAACGTCATGAACAACGTGGAGCTCTTTTACGCGACCACGGCGGTCGACGACAGCGGAGCGGCGCTTGCGATCAACTCCGTCACGTTCGAGGACAACGCGAATCGAGCTCTTGAAGCGACTCCTCAATCCAATCTGGTCATCACTGGCGAGACGGCGGCGAGCTTCACCGGCAACGGTTCGAACGGCGTCACTCTGGACTCGGGTAGCCTCGCCCAGAGCGAGACCTGGAACAACCCCGGCGTCGTCTACATCATCAACGGCGATGTCACGGTGCCGCAGGGAATGACGCTCACGATCGACCCGGGCCAGGTCATCAAATTCACCGGCAGGGCGCAGTTGACGGTCGCCGGCACGCTGGCTCGCAGGGGACGGCCGCTGCGCATGTCATCTTTACTTCCCTCGAGGACGACTCTTCCGGTGGCGACACCAACAACGACGGCTCGAACAGCAGCCCCTCTCCCGGCAACTGGAACGTCATCCAGCTCACCTCCACCAGCACGGCGAGCGTGATGGACTACGTCGAGGTGCGCTACGGCGGCAACGCCGGCATCGACGGGATCGGCTGCATCGAAATCGACGGCGTCCAGCTCACCATGACGAACAGTATCGAGCGCGACGGCGGCCACGCGGGTCTGTACTCCCTGCCCGGATCGAACGTGAAACTGACCTGCGACCTGTTCGTTGGCAACAGTGGCAACGGCGTGCAGCTCGAGGCTGGGTCAACGGACACGCTCATCAACAACACCATCGACGGCAACGCCAAATTCGGCGTCGTCCTGGACTCCCCGACCGCCACTCTCGTCAACAACCTGATCACCAACAATGGCGGCGCCGGTGTGGACCAGACCGGGCCCACTAGCTTGACGATGAGCTACAACGATGTGTACAACCCGGCCGCCGGCACCAACGACTATATCGGGCTAACCGATCCGACGGGTACGAACGGCAACTTGTCGGCCGATCCCAAGTACTTCAACGAACCCAGCGGACAGTACGAATTGCACCCCGGCTCCCCGGCCGAGGACGCAGGCACCGGCGTTGGCGCTCCGACCACAGACTTTTTGGGCAATCCGCGGTTCCAGGATCCCAATATCACCGGGCGCGGCGACGGCTCAGGTGTCGACATAGGCGCAATCTGGGTGGAGCAGACCGCGACATCGAACATCGACCTGGCCACCACGGTCGTCGCCGGGCCGGCGACGGGGCTGGAGGATCAGCAAGCGACGGTCAACTGGACCGTCCAGAGCGTGGGTACCGGCACGGCGACCGGCTCGTGGCACGACGCCATCTATCTGTCGGCCAGCCCCGTGTTCACTCCCGACGCCATCCTGCTTGGCGAGGTGCAGCACACCGGCGACCTGGGGCCCGGCCAGAGCTACAACGCCTCGCGCACCTTCACCCTGCCGGGAGTAACCCCGGGCAACTATTACTTCCTGGTCCGCTGCAACTCGGAGAATGAGATCTTCGAGGGGACAAACCTGGCCAACAACGTCATGGCATCGGCGACCCCCGTGGCCATGAGCCTGCCGGCCTTGACGCTGGGCACGCCGCAGAGCGGCCAGCTAGCGACCACCGGCGCGAGCGAGTTGTACCAGTTGACGACAACCGCCGTGGGCGACCTCAACTTTACACTGTCGGGGCCGTCCGGCGCAACCAACGAGCTCTATGTCTCCTTCGGCAACGTCCCCACCCAGCAGTCGTTCGACGCCCGCGGCGTTCGTTCGGGATCGGCGAACCAGTCGGTCTCGCTGGCCAGCGCGCAGGCCGGCACTTACTACGTCCTCGTCTACGGGGCCAGCGCTGCCTCGGGTGAAAGCTTCACGCTCACCGCGAGCATGGCCGGCTTCTCGGCTCTCGAGCGTGAGTCCCGTAGAGGGGAGCAACACCGGGCAGGTGACGCTGTCGATCTACGGCGCCGGGTTCGACGTGAATTCCGAGCCCGATCTGGTGGACAGCGCCGGCGTCACCATCAAGCCGCTTGCGATGTACTACACCGACTCGGGCCTGATCTCAGCGACGTTCGGCCTGACCGGCCTGCCGGCCGGTGCAGCCGACGTGCGGGTGTTGAACGACGGCGGCGCAGACCGAATCGCTGCCTGGGGGATTCGACATCATCGCCGGCGGGCCTGGCCAGTTGACGACCAGCATCTCGGCCCCGAGCGACGTCCGGGTCGGCCGCGCGTTCACGGTCTACATCGATTACGCGAATACCGGCGACACGGATCTGCTGGCGCCTGTCCTGACCCTATCGAGCGGCGGCATCGACAGCTTGAGCACCTCGCCCGACCTCACCAACAGTTCCACGTCGCTCAGCTTACTGGCCGTGAACTCCACCGCCCCAGCCGGCGTTCTACCTCCCGGTGCGCATGGGCAACTGACCATCTACGCCACCTCGACAAACACCGGGGAGGAAACACTCGAGCTTTCCGTCGGGACTTATCCGACCACCCCGATCGACTGGAGCACGATCGGCCCGCAACTTCGGCCCACAGGCATGAGCGATGCCCAGTGGGCTGCCCTGTTCGGGCAGCTCCAGGACCAGATCGGGAGCACCTGGCCCGGGTACGTTGCGGCGCTCTCGAACGACGCGACTCTGCTTCCCCCGTCGCTCGGTCTGAACTACTCCCTCGCCGACGTCTTTCAGCTCGAAGTGGACAAAGCGAACGCGGCCCTGAGCCCGTCCGTTTCCGGCAAATTGTTCCTCTCGGACGAAAACCACCCGCTGGCCAACGTCCCGATCACACTCTATGACCCGACCGACGACCTGGAGGCTCAAACCAGCTCGCTGACCGACGGAACTTTCTTGCTTCCGGCAGTCGGGCCGGGCAAGTACCAGGTAGAGGTAGCAGGTTATGTGACCGCGATGCCGCTTCAGGTCACCATCGGTGGCGCCTCGGTCAATGCCGGCGCCATCGTGGTCAATCCTGGCGGCTCGATCTCTGGCTCGGTGCTCCTGGCCGGTGTTGGGACGCCAGTGGGCGGCGCGACCGTGATCGCGACCGACGCCGTGGGTGACTCGTTCTCGGCCACGACCGACGCCAACGGAACATACGAGCTCGACGGCCTGCCGCCGGGTACCTACCAGATGACAGCAGGGGGTGGCGCGGTCACGACCGCACAGGCCAGCGGGTTAGACGTGGTCGCCGACCAGGTTTTGCCGAACACCGACTTCGCGGTCCAGACGGCGGGCAGCATCAGCGGTACGGTCGTCGGGCCAGGCGGAGCGCCCGAAGCGGGCGTGATCGTCGCGGCATCCTCGTCGGGCCAGGACGGAAGCTCGGCCGTCACCGCCGCCGATGGCGGCTACGTTATCGGCGGACTGACAGCGGGCGCGTATACCGTCGTGACCGAAGCGAGCGGATTCGCGCCGGCGGAGCTGGACAATCTGGTCGTCCAGGCCGGCGCGACCACTTCCGGCGCCGACCTCACACTCGTCACCGGGGCGACCTTGCAAGGCACGGTGACGGCCGCCACCGGCGGCGGCGGCGTACCCTATGCGATCGTGACCCTCCTCTCCGGAAGCACGGTCGTGACCGCCGGCCAGGCCAACGGCGACGGAGTGTACCAGGTTCCCGACGTGCCGGCGGGCACGTACACCGCGGACTTTACGGACCCGGGGTTCATCACCGGTACGGCGATGGTGACGCTCTCTGCCGGCCAGACCCATACCCTCTCCCTCGCTCTGCAGACGGCCGGCAGCCTGCGCGGGACGGTGCTGAACAGTGCGGGCAAGCCCGTCCCCAACGTCCTGGTCACCGCCGGAGGCACGACGCAGACGGGTGGAACGGCCACCACGGACCAGAATGGCGATTATGAAATTGACGAGCTCGACTTCGACACCTACACGCTGAGCCTCACAAGCAGTGACGGCACCGCCATGCTTTCCGCAACCGCGACCGTGACGGCCCAGGCGCCCCAGGCGACCGTGAACTTCACCCTCCCGACCGTCGGCGCCATCACGGGCTATGTATTCGAGCCCGACGGCGCGACCCCGGACGTAGGAGCGACCGTGGCCTTGTACCAGAGCGGCCAGCAGGTGCTGCAGACGTTCACCGACTCCTCTGGTGCCTACACGATCGAGATTCTCCAATCTGGGACGTACCAGCTCGCGGCTTACGATGGCACGAACTCCTTCCCCGTGAACTCAGCCGTCACTGTGTCGGGCGGGAATTTGGTCGCAGGGGTCGACTTTGTCGCGGGGAGCACAACGGCCCAGGGGAAAGTCACCGATCAGACCAGCGGCGACGTGATCTCGGGCGCCACGGTCTACGTCTTCAACGAGCTGCTCGGCGCCGCGCTCGGCTCGCTCCCGGCGGTAACCACGGCCGCAGACGGCACGTTCCAGATCCCAGGGCTCGCGCCTGGTACCTACCAGATTCTCGTCATCGAGCCCAACCATGGGGCACTCGAGACGACGTTGACGGTGCCGGCGGGCGGGGCCACTCCACCCCCGCTCGCGCTTTCGATGGGTCCGCCCAGCGCCCTGTCGGGAACCATCACCGAGGCCGCGTCTGGCCTGCCTCTGGCTGGCGCTGTTGTCTTCCTGTTTCGCACCTCGGATGGCAGCCTGGCAGCGTCGACCCCGGCGAACGATCAGGGCCAGTACCAGCTCAGTGGCCTCGCAGCCGGGACTTACGACGTCGTCGTGGACCCCCCTGGATACACCCAGCAGCTCATCCCGGACGTGTCTGTCTCGGCGCGCAGGCAACAGTCAACGCCTCGGTCTCACCTTCGACAACCTCGGTGAGCGGGGTTGCGATGGCCGGCTCGAGCCCTCTCTCCGGGGCGACCGTGACGGCCGTGGACAGCACGGGCATGTTCCAGGAAACAGTCACCGCAGGAAGCAACGGCAGTTTCGATCTGACGACGCTGCCGCCGGGGAATTACACCCTTACGGCCGAGGTCTCGGGGTTCATGCCGCGGACCACCAGTGTCGACATTTCGCCGGGGCAGAGCGTGTCGGGGGTGAGTTTGGCATCGGTACCGACCGCGATCGACACGAGCTCTCAGCCCGTGGGCGGCCCGCTGCCGCCCGCCCCGCCGCCCTCGAGTAGTCCGGGCTGGCTGACCCAGTCCACAACGATCGTGAATCTCCAGAATAAGGTCATTCCCCCCGCAGCCAACCCGTGTTGCCAGCCCCTCTACGCCATCGCGGTGGCGAAGTACAACAACCTGCAGAACATGTTCCAGGCAGTCGATCTGGCTCAAGAAGGGGCAAACCCAACCTGGCGCGGGATCAATGCGGACACCGGCATTGTCACCATAACCCGGCTCAAGGTCATCGCGGACCTCGTCGCTGTGGGCGCCAACATTTACGCGGCAGGCGACGCATTACTTGACGCCGTCGAAGAGGCGCTGGGAATCGCCCAGGCAGCGGGCACGCAGGCCAGTATCTACACTGACCTGCAGGAGTTTTCCACGTACCTCGCCATGCAGCGGCCGAACATCATCGCCCTCACCACGGCGATTTACAGTGGTTACGAAGCGTACGTGAACAATCAACCGGGCCCGAGCCTCGCCTCGATCCTCGATTCGGTCAGAAGACTGGCGACCATCGCCGGGCAGCTCGCAATCAAGGCGGGCGCTTTAGAATCGATCGCTGGGCAGTTCAGCGTATTCGCCCCTCTCGCCGGCGCCGCTACCACGTTCGTCACCTTCATCAACGACTTCTTGTCGGCACAACAGATTTATAATACGGCGGAGCAAAACCTGGAGAACGGGTTGAACACGCTCAGCAACGCTCAATTCGCCCTCGCCGCCGCCAAGCTCGCTTTCGCGATAGCCCGGCACAATCTCATCAACTGCAATGCCAGCAACGGCAAGAACCCCAACCCGGTCAAGCTGCCCGGCGGCAAGGGCGGCGGCACCACGAAGGTGAACAACGGGAAGCCAGGCGACCCCAACAACCTGGTCGGCCCCGCAGGTTTCGGCCCCCAGGGCTTCATCCAGCCGGAGACAATGCCGTTCGAGGTGGATTTCGAGAACGAGCCGACCGCCACCGCTGCCGCGCAGGTCGTGACCGCCACCATGACCCTCGACCCCAATCTCGACTCCAGCACCTTCCAGTTCACCGGGTTCGGCTTCGGTGCGTTTAACTTCACTGTGCCCACAGGCCTCTCACAGTATTCGACAACCATCGACCTCCGCCCCGACGGCATCGATCTGCTGGTGCCGGTCACGCTCAACCTCAACCAGGCCACCGGCGTCGTCACAGTGACCTTCCAATCGCTCGACCCGGCGACGGTCGAGCCGCCCGACGGCATCAACGCCGGCTTCTTGCCCGTCGACGACGCCAACCACGACGGCGAGGGCTACTTCACGTTCACCGCGCAGCCGAAGGCCGGCCTTCCCACCGGTACGACGATCTCCGCTCAGGCGTCGATCGTCTTTGACACGAACGCCGCCATCGCCACGCCGACCTCGCTCAACACTTTGGACGTGGGCCCTCCGGCCAGCGCTGTGACCGCCCTGCCGAACACGGAAAAGTCGCCCGCCTTCACCGTGAGCTGGTCCGGCCGCGACGACACCAGTGGCTCGGGCATCGCCTTTTATGATGTCTTCGTCTCCGATAACGGCGGGCCGTACGTAACGTTTCTGACCGCCACCACCACGACCTCCATCCAGTTCCAGGGCGTCGCCGGCCACACGTACTCGTTTTATTCGGTCGCGACCGACAACGTGGGAAATCGTCAGCCGACGCCGACCGCCGCCCAGGCGACGACCTGTGTCGCCAGCTTCCCCACGAGCACGGTGAACTCGCTGCCGGCCACAACGTCGACCACGACCTTCACCGTGAGCTGGAGCGGCTCGCCGGGGCCAGGCGCGACGAGCATCACCTCGTATGAGATCTTCGTCTCCAAGGATGGCGGCGCGTTCACGCCGTTCCTGAACCACACCACTGCGACTTCGACAACCTTAACCGGCCAGCCCGGCAACACGTACGGATTCTACAGCGTCGCCACCAATAACCTCGGGGTTACACAGCCGGCCCCGAAGGCCGCGCAGGCCACGACCGCCTTGCCGAGCCCGCCGGTACCACCCAAGATCATCGGCGAGAAGGCCGTGTTCTCGCGCAAGACGAACAGCAAGGGCAAGCCCGTCGGCAAGGCAGTCCTCACGGGATTCAGCCTTACATTCAACGCCGCGCTGAATTCCGGCGCTGCGATGATCCCGGGCAACTACCAGCTCGATAACGTCACAACCAAGAAGGTGAAGAAGAAGGTCATGACCATTCTGAAGCCGATCACCAAATTCACGGTCTCCTACGTCCCGGCGACAGATACGGTGGATCTGAACCTGATCGGCACACAAGCGTTTGCAACCGGCGGCCGGCTCACGGTCGAGAGCAGAGTCACGGGCGCAGCGGGGCGCCGGTTGGCGGAACAACGGTGTTTGCTATATCCAAGAAGGGAAACACGATCACGCCGTCCGCGTCCCAGGCCTGAGACGCAATGTTCCTGTGCGAAATGTCTCGTTCCCACGCTCCCGCGCCGGAACGATGAGCAGATCGGCCCTCGGTGGAGCGAAGCGCGACTCTGGAAGACGGTGTTCGCACGCCGCGCGCGGGAACAAGACCGTCCGCGGTCGCGGCCGGCCGGAGAATCAACGACGGGGCAGAACCGAGATCACATGGAGCAGAGCCTGTCTGGCTTGCTCCAGCTCCGCGATCCGGGTGTGCAGTTTCTGGAACTGCACTGTACACAGCACACTGCCCACGGCTATGGCGATCATGAGGATCACGCAATTGGCCGTCATCATGGCGAGGGCAGGATTTCGACTGTACCATTGCCAGAGCCGTTGGGTGAGACCTGAAGGTGCTTTCGGCGGCGCGCAATCTTCACAGTAATGGGCGGTCGTCTGAGCCCCGACGATCGACCAATTCTTGGGGATCTCCTGACCAGCCCCGCTCTTGTGCCGCCCGCAGCCATCGCATATCAACCGCCATTCGAGGCTCATTTGTCACCCTCAGAGGTCAGAGTCGGCCCAATCAACGATATCAGACCGCGACGGGGCGTACGAGGGGTCTAAGCCGGTTGACGAGCGTTCTATGACGTTTGTACGATATTAACCTGGATCAGAAAGTCTTTGAGCATGCTCGTGCGTCTGGCACGGATGCGAACGCCCGCGCGGCTCGGCGGGAGTCTCGCCCTCCCTGGATCACGACGCTCTGGCCCGTCTTGTAAAATCGCGTCGAGGCATGCCACGATGAACTTCCTCGCACTGGTCACCCTTGCTTACGGCCTGCTGGCCCAGCCCGTCGCGCCGATTCAGGGCACGGTCGTCGATGACCAGGGAAAGCCGGTCGCCGGTGCCGAGATTGCGCTCTCGCCCGGCGTGGCGCGCGATGGCTCGGTTTCGATCGTGGCGACGACAGTCACCGACCTGATGGGCCGGTTTCGCGTCGAAGATCGGGGCGTGTTTCGAAGCAAGCTTTACCGCGAAGGCGCCATCTGGGCTCACAAGCCGGGGCTGGCGATCGGGGTCGTCGAGCTGATCCGTGAAGATCAAACGGACCGGACTCATCGCCTCGTGCTCGAGCCTTCCCAGGCGCGGAAGATCACGGTCCGAGATGCGGGCGGGAACGCGATCAAGGGGGCGAGGGTCGCCCCTCGCGTCCTGGAGACCGATCGGACAAGCTACCTGGGCAATTCGTTGCCCGACGATTGGCTGGAGCGGCTCTCCACCACGACCGATGAAAGCGGGGTCGCTTCTCTGCCCGCGTTGACGCGGCGGATCAAACTGCGTAGTGTGCGGATCACAATCCCGGCCCGAGGCGGTCACTTTGTGACCATACCGCTTGCCAGCGCCAACGATGACGTGACCCTGACGCTGGGCGAATCGAGCGGGCTCACAGGCGAGATCAGAGATTCCTCGGGAAAGCCGATCGCCGGCGCGGATGTTGAGGTTTGGGTCCGTTGCGGCAGTGCCTTCGGCGATCAACAGGCATCCTACGGCATCCCGGAGCGTTTACGATTTGATTCCGGGCCGATCCGAACCGACGCGCTCGGCTCGTTCAAGACCGCGCCGGTGCTTCTGACCGGCTCGACGTATCGCACGGTCATCCGAGCGACCGGCCATTCGCCCGCGGTGTCAGACTGGATCACGCTGAGGCGCGAGTCGAATTCTCTCGGGCCGATCATCATTCGGCCGCTGCGCACGATTTCCGGCCGCGTCGTCGATCGGCAGGGGAATCCCGTTGCCGGCGTGCGGATCTTCGAGCCGGCCGGTGGACCGTTCACGATGAGTGACGAGGCAGGCCGCTTTCGGCTCGAAGGGGCGCGGTCCGGGCGCTGGTTTGTCCTCGCGCATCGGGCCGGATTCCGGTTCGATGGGCGTATGGTCGATTCCGCCGCGACCGAGCCGATCGAGCTGATCTTGAGCCGTGAACATGAGCGACCCGGGCGGATCATGGCGACACTCCCCGAGCTGATCTCTCTCGAAGAGAGCCGCGCCCTGGCTCGGCGGCTGATCGCTCCGTACCGGAAAGCGGCGACCGCCAAGGGGGACGACGCGGCCAAGTTCCGGGTGCTGGACATCGAGCGCTGGCTCAACCCCGCCGGTCTACTCGAGCAAGTGCAAAAGACTCGATTCGACCTGGGTAGCTCGGCCGATTTCTTGCGGGGCCGGGCCGCGCTGGCGCTGGCCGCCCAGGATCCCGAGGAGGCCGCGGCGATCGCCGAGACGATCGCCGATCCGGGCCGGCGGGCCGGTACGCTCGTCGACCTGGTCGATGCGCTGCCAGCCACGGAAAAGGCGCGAAGCTCGCGCTGCTCGATCGGGCAGCGCTCCAGGCGCGGTCGGCCCAGCTCTCGTCGAACAAGCTTTATCAGATGGGGGAAGTTGCCGAACGATGGCTCGAGCTGGGTGAAACGGCGAAAGCGGAGGCGCTCCTTGCTGCGGGCCGGAAGCTCGCCGAAACGCTGCCGCCACTGAAACGAAATGACGCGGGCTCGTTCTCGGCGCACCTGCGCGAGTCGAGCCGGCGGCCGCCCTGGCACTGGCCAAGGGCATCTCGCCCGAACGGTCGCGACAGCGGGTATTGGGCAATATCGCAAGCCGGCTGGCGTTTGAGCATCCCGAAGCAGCCGAGCGAGTGCTCAAGTCGATCGAGGAGCCGGTCTGGCGGATCTGGTGCGCACCGCGGATCTGCCGACGGCTGGTGCGGAGCGACCTCGCACGGGCGAAGAAAATCGCCGCGAGCTTGCCCTATGCGGCCGAACGGGCGTATGCGTGGACGTTCATCGCTCATGGCCTGGTGGGGACGGACAGCACCGGCGCATCGGCCGCGCTGGATCAGGCGCTGCGCGAGATTGACAGTATTGATGTGCACGATCCGTATCGCCGGTTCGATGCGAACGCGGCGGTCTCGATCCTGGCGCTGGTCGAGCAGATCGCACCTGACCGTGTAGCCGAGGTCTTCTGGCGCACCGTCGCGCTGCACGCACCCGGCGACGACCCCCGAAGCGATTTTGGCGTGGACTACCCGCTGATCTCCGAAGTGATGCTGCTTTCTCGGTATGACCGCGAGGTTGCAAGGACGCTTTTCGAGCCGGCCGCAGACTATATTCGAAGCCGGGCGCGCCGCGGGGGCCAGGACATTATCGTCGGCGTTGTTCACGCCCTGGCGTGCCTCGACCCGAAAAACGCGGTCGCGGTTGTCGAGGGCCTCCCGCCGGCCAGGACGCTGAGCATCGGAGCGCCGGTGAACTATCTGCGGTACGATCTCGCCGAGCTGCTGGCGATGCCGCCGGAGCACCGCTGGATGGGCATCTGGCGGTTCAACGCAGGCTGTGGGATCGCGATGTTTGAGGAGGTATACCGGGAGTTCTAATGATCACCCCACGCGGATAAGCTGGTCAGGGTCCAATCCTTCCGGCGTCTCACCATTTTCCAGGTATTGATAGCCGAGGCCCACGGAGCAGGGCGGTAGACCTAATCCCGCGGCGAGCGCGGTGTGCCGATCGACGGCAAACCCGTAATCCTCGTTCCGCAGGACTTCATCCACCGCGGCGGCAGCCGACGGGACGGAGAGAGCTTCGCACAGGCGATTGGCATCACCACCGGGGTCGGATTCCTCCTCACCGGATTCGCCGAAATAGTCCGGGCACGAATTGTAGGAGTCGCTCACGAGTCCGTGTTCGAGCAGCCAGTAGCAAAGGATGTCGTCGTCGTGGTTCAAGACGGCCAGCACCGGGGCGTCGGTCGCGCGCGAGAGCAGGGCACCGACTCGCTGGATGGCCACCTCATCCTGGGTGTCGGACTGCTCCTCGCAGACCACGACATACCCATTGCTCGGGGGTGTGACGATCGCTCTGCACCCCGCTCCCTTCAAGGCAGCAGCGACGCGTTCCGGGTCATCTCTTTTGACCGAGAAATTGACGTAGAAGTTGCCCATGCCACTCCTCCTCCGGGTGATCAAGCTTGAAGACCAGGCTCGGCCGACCGGTGAGCCGAGCGGCAACACGGATCTTGAGGATCGGTCGTTCCGGGTTGCTGCATCGTCCCACGTTCCAACGTCTGCGCCAACGCTCCGGCGCGGATGAGCCTGCGCCCGAAGGTTGTCGTCAGCGAGGTGTGTCGTGGTTTCTAGAAAAGTGCGATGATATCTACGCCGAGAGCCCATCGCAGAATCGCTTTCAGGCAAGCGCACGCGTATCATGACGGCTTCAACGGCCATGAACGACCTCACGCGCATCCTCTCAGCCATCGATCAGGGCGATCCCGGCGCCGCAGACCAGCTCTTGCCGCTCGTCTACGGAGAACTGCGCAAGCTGGCCGCGCAGAAACTCGCGCGCGAGCAGCCCGGGCAAACGCTCCAGGCGACGGCGCTGGTCCACGAAGCGTACTTGCGACTGGTTGGAAATGGCGCGGGGATGCCCTGGAGCGGGCGCGGTCATTTCTTCGCGGCGGCGGCCACCGCCATGCGGCGCATCCTGATCGAACGAGCCCGCCGGAAGCGTCGAGCGATCCACGGCGGCGGACTCGCGCGGCGGGATCTCCATCCTGATGTCGCCGCCTTGCCCGAGCCGGATGAGGATCTGCTCGCACTTGACGCCGCCCTGGCCAAGCTCGCCGAGCGTGATCCGATCAAGGCCCGGTTGGTCGAGCTGCGTTTCTTCGGGGGCCTGACCGGAGACGAGGCGGCCAAGATCCTCGGGGTTTCTGCCAGAACGGCTGATCGCCACTGGGTTTACGCGCGGGCCTGGCTGCGCCGGGAGATGGAAGGGGCGGGTTCGTGTGAGAAAATAGAAAAGACGCCTGACGCCGGCGATGCGGTTTCGTCGCACTGAGTTAGGAACGGGGAAACACCAACCCGACGCGCCAGCGAGGAGCTCAAACGTAGATCCGTTAGAAGCCCTCGGTACCCCCTCGCCGGCACTTCGGGTTAGTATGTGTGCATTCGCTCTACCGTTTGTTCGGGGCGACTGAAGTCCGAATCAAGCCCGCTTGACCGAGGTGCTGCCATGAACGAAGAAACGCTGTTCCAACAAGCGCTGTCTCGGCCTCGCGATGAGCGCGCCGCGTTTCTGGATCAAGCGTGTGCAGGGCGACCTGAACTTTTGGCGGCCGTCGCGGCGCTCCTGGCGGCCCACGAAAAGTCGGGCAACATCCTCGACAGGGCCCAGGCTGAGACCGCGGGCTCCGCACCCGGCCCGGCCCTGACTGACACCGCAGACGGCGGTGCTTCCGTGCCCGACGACGCATCCACCGCAGCCACCGACTATCAGCCGAAGAGCGAGGCCGGGATCGTTATCGCGGGACGTTACACCCTCCAGGAGAAAATCGGCGAAGGAGGCATGGGCGAGGTTTGGGTCGCCAAGCAGACCGAGCCGGTCAAGCGCAGGGTCGCGCTCAAGCTGATCAAGACAGGCATGGATTCGAAAGCCGTGCTGGCTCGCTTCGAGCAAGAACGCCAGGCGCTGGCGATCCTGGATCATCCCAATATCGCCAAGGTGTTCGACGGCGGCCTCACCCCCACGGGCCAGCCGTTTTTCGTCATGGAGCTGGTCAACGGTCTGTCGCTCTCGAGGTTCTGCGACGAGGCCAGGTTAACAACCGATGAGCGGCTGGAATTGTTCGTGACGATCTGCCAAGCCGTGCAGCACGCGCATCAGAAGGGCGTCGTGCATCGCGATCTGAAGCCGGCGAACATCCTGGTCACGATCATCGACGGCAAGCCGGTTCCCAAGGTCATTGACTTCGGCGTGGCCAAGGCGGTCGCGGGCAGGCTGACCGACCGATCGATGTCCACTCAGTTCGGCGCGGTCATCGGCACATTTGAATACATGTCGCCCGAACAGACGGGTTTCTCGGGCGTCGACATCGATACGCGTGCCGATATCTATTCGCTTGGCGTCATCCTCTACGAGTTGCTCACCGGGCTGAGGCCGTTCGATGGCAAACGCCTGAGGTGCGCGGCGCTTACCGAGATGATCCGGATCATCCGGGAAGAGGAACCGTCCAAGCCCTCAACGCGGCTTTCGACCGATGATTCGCTCCCCTCGATGGCGGCACTGCGGCAGATCGAGCCGCGCAAGCTGACGGCGCTATTGCGCGGCGAGCTGGATTGGGTGGTGATGAAGTGCCTGGAGAAGCACCGTGAACGACGCTACGAGACGGCGAATGCACTGGCGCGAGATATCGAGCGCTACCTGGCTGATGAAACGGTGGAAGCGCGGCCGCCGTCGACGAGGTATCGCTTGACCAAATTCCTGCGGCGGAATCGCGGTCCAGTTCTGGCGGGGAGCCTGGTACTGCTGGCCTTGGTTGGCGGCATGGCCGGCACGACGTTGGCGATGATCCAGGCCACTCGAGGCACGGGCGGACGAGGCCAAGCAACGCGGCATTGCTGAGGTTAATGAAGCGAAGGCGCTCCTGGCGGCCGAGGCGGAGCGGAAAGCGAAGGACCGAGAGGCCGAGCAGCGGGCGAAGGCCGAGAAGGCGCGAGACCGGACGCGCCAGGGCGCTCGATGCGATGACGTCGTCGGTCACGGGGGAGTCGCTCACGACTCAGAGGGCGATCAGCGCAGAGCAACAGAAGTTTCTGAGTGAAGTCCTGACGTACTACAAGGAGTTTGCTGGAGAGAAAGCGGACGATGAGCGATCACGGAAGCGCACGGCGGTCGCGGCGGACCGGGTCGGGAGAATGGAATTTCGCCTGGGTCGAAAGGAGGAAGCGGCCGCCGCCTTTCGCATGGCCATCGACGGATTCGCGACGTCTGGCCGCCGAGTTTCCCTCCGCACCGAATCATCGCACGGACCTGGCCAACAGCCATAATAACCTGGGGCGTTCCCTTCTCGACGTGGGGAAGGCGACGGAGGCAGAGAGCCAGTATGAGCAAAGCCTGCAGATCCAGGAGAAGCTGGTCGCGGAGCGACCCGCTGTGCCGCTCTACCGGACGAACCTGGCCAACAGCCACACCAACCTGGCAAATCTGCTGGCCAATCTGGGGAAGGGGACCCAGGTAGAGCAGCACTGTCGGCGAGCCCTGGCGATCCGAGAGAAGCTGGCCGGGGATTTCCCTGCCCTGCCGGAGTATCGCAAGGACGTGGCTAGTAGCCACAACAACCTGGGGATCGTGCTGGCCGGGCTTGGGAGGCTGGCTGACGCGGAGGAACAGTATCGGAAAGCCCTGACGATAAAGGAAAAGCTGGTTGCTTTGTTCCCCGCGGTGCCGGAGCACCGCGCGGGCCTTGCAGCATGCCACCTCAACCTGGCTTCTCTGCTCAATCGATTGGGAAGACGACCTGAGGCCGAGGAGCATTACCGGAGGGCCTTGGCGATCTGGGAGAAGCTGGTCGCGGAGTTCCCCGCAGTGCCGATCTACCGAGCGAACCTGGGCACTGGCCACAACGCATTGGGGATCGTGCTGGCGGACCTTGCGAAGCTTGCTGAGGCGGAGGAACAGTATCGGAAAGCCTTGACCATCCAGGAGAAACTGACCGCAGAGTTTCCGGCCGTGCCGACGTACCGAGTGGAACTGGGTGGTGGATACAGCAATCTGGGCCTTTTGTTCAGTAACAACGGGAAACCGGCGGAAAGCCTGCAGTGGTTCGAGAAAGCGATCGACACACTGAGGCTCGTGTACGAACAGGATCACCGGCTGGTTGCCGCCAGACAGTTTCTGACCAACAGCCACGAGAACCGAGCGATGGCTTATGATCGCCTGCGGAAGTTCACCGAGGCGGTCGCGGACTGGGAAAAAGCCATCGAGCTCAGCCCGACAGCAAAGCAACCCGGGTTTCGTGCGGCACGCGCCGTGTCGCGGGTGCAAGCAGGTCAGGTGGCCGAGGCGGTGGCGGAGGTCGCCGAGCTGACGAAGAGCCCGAATTGGAATTCTGGTCAATGGTACGACTTTGCCTGCGTCTACTCGATCGCCAGCGGCAAGATCGCTGACAAGAGGAAGGAGTATGGGGACCGGGCGATGAGCTTGCTGCAAGCGGCCGTGAAGGCCGGCTGGAACGATGCCGCACACATGGCAAAGGACACGGACCTCGACGCCATTCGGGGACGGGACGACTTCAAGAAGCTGGTCGAGGGGTTGGCGCATTAGCCCGGCTGGCGCCGGGCGTCAGTGGTCCGCTGTCAGTTGTCCGTTGCAAAGTACGGGCGGTCCACTCCAACAACAACCGGGATAGGTTCGCAATTGTCAAACGTCGAGCTTGACGCGTTCACTAATATCGATCACGCACGGAGTCAAATACGATGAGCCGAACGAAAAACAAGGGCCGAGCATGCGCCATTCCCGACAGCTACCTGGCGCTCGTGAAACGGCATCCACTGATGAGCATCAAGAGCGAACCCGCGCTGGATGCGGCTCAGGCGGTCATCGATGAGCTGTTGCGCCAGGATCTGGACGTGGGCAGACAGGTCTATCTGGACGCACTTTCCGATCTGGTGATCCTGTACGAACAGGAACACCACGCTGTGGCGCCGCTGCCACCCCATACGCTGCTGGCCCAGATGCTGGAGGAGCGCGGCATGTCGCAGGCGGTGCTGGCGCGGACTGCCGGTCTGGCCAAGGCCACGGTGAGTGATCTGGTGACCGGCAAGCGGTCGTTCACGGTCAAGCAAAAGCACAAGGTGGCCGGCATCTTTGGGCTGCCGGGGGCCGTGTTTCTGCCGAAAAACGCGAATCGGTAACTGCACAACTGACGCTACAGTGGGCGGCGAGGGGGTTCGGTTGCTACCGGTCGAATGGTTTTCACGACTGAATGGCAATTCGCGATCCCGCGAGGTCGATTCACCCGGGGACGGGACACTGGCAACGCCAGTGCCACCCACCTTGGTCGCATGATCATTCAATGCTCTTCAGGTTGGAGTTATCGCGGTCAGGCGGATTGAGGGAGAACTGATGAAGGGCTGCGGCCGCGCTGTTGCGTATCGCCCCAGTGATTTTACTTGAGTTTGATTGGATTCTGCTCACAAGACCGCTCGCTGGGGAATCCCGGCGCACGGCTTTTTGTTTTCGGCGAACGCAATTTCGTGCTATTCAATGAGGATGATCGAAAAACCGCCCGCAGACCCCGCCGATCACGCCGAGTACTTCAGCCACCTTTGGCGCGACAAGCTGGAGGAATACTGCACGCTTCGCATGGACGAGCTTGGAATTCCCACCAACAAAAACGGCGAGCCAGACTTCTACGGCGACGGAAGGTGGATCGCATTCAGACCGCAGGGGCGCTCCGGAGGGAACACCATCACTGGTGTTGTGGTGAATTCCGGCATCCGGAATCCGGATTTACTGATAGGGCAAAAGGGCAGTCGGCTGTGGCGGAAAGCAAGGCTACGCGATCGGATAGATGCGATCATCGCTCATGAATATGAGGAATCTCGCTGTGGCGATCATGTGCAGGCGTTGAAAGCGGCGGCAAGGACCGCACTTCCGATCACCGAAGGCGCTCGGAGGATATGCAGGGCAATGGCCAGATGAGGCCAAGGCTGGAGACCGGCGTGTCCACGTCGCGCTGTTTCCGCCATTGCTGAGAACGGGAGTCGATGTGGAGTAAACCACGTTCTACCCGGGGCGCGGCTGCTGTTGCCATGAATCCAATGTCGGCTTGTGCTCCGCAGGCCCGCAGGAATCATGTCAGCCCGCTTCCCTCGCGTAGGCCAGAAGCTCGGCCTTCCGCTCGAAGCCTTCCCGGGTAAGACCATACACAGAGTTTCGGCCTCCGCGAAAGCTATGTCCCATGGCCACCAGCCCGGCGGTCTCCAGCTCGCGGTACGCGGCCCGATTGCCGTCGTCGATCGGCAGCTCGCCGTGCCGCTCGACGTGCAGGCGAAACAGGGCTAAGGCCTCAGCGGACAATGTTTGCATCTTCATACGCCCTCCGTGTTGAGACTGTTGCAAGCTTACCTCGCCTTGCGTTTTGTTGGAACCACAATGTCTCTTCAACTCCGGGTGGAAACACGGATGCAGCCGTCCCGTTTCCCCTTCCCTACCGACTGATTTCACAACCCGGCAGGGCCGCTTTCAATCGGGCGATACCCACGTCCGTGACTTTCGTTTCGACCAAGCTCAGCTTCTGGAGTTCCCTCAAACCTTGGAGCCAATGCAAGCCCGCATCGGTAATCTGCGTGTGTCCGAGCTCGAGCACCCGCAGCTTGCGCAGTCCGCTCAATTCCTGCAAACCCGAATCCGTCACGGACGCGTACCAGAGGTTGAGCGACTGGAGTTGGCGGAACTCACGCAACGTCGCGAGCCCGACGTCGGTCAGCAGCGAATTGCCGAGATCGAGCGTCTCCAACTGCTTCAGCTCGCCCAAGCACTGCAACGTGGCGTCCGTCACGTCATTCACAGAAAGCTCCAGCGTCCGCAGGTGCGTGAGGCACCCAAGATGCCTCAGCCCGGGGCCTACTCTCTTGATGCGGGTCAGACGCAAGGTCTGAAGCTCTTTGAGCCCTTTAATGCGTAACATGCCTGAGTCGGTGACGTTGGTCAACGACAGATCGAGCGAGCGAAGTTGCTGGAGCCCTTCCAAGTCCTTCAGGCCGGCATCGGTGATCATCGTTCGTGCCAGATTCAAATCCTCCAACTGCGTCAGCTCCTTGAGGTGGGGCAGCGCGGCATCGGTGATTCGCTCCATATTAAACACCGTCAGCACGTGGAGTTTCTTGAGCCCGGCGATCTGTTTGATCCCGGCGTCGGTTAGCGGTGATTGTCCCAGAGCCAACGATTCCAGGTTCGTAAGGTCCCGAACTTCCGACAGGCCGGCGTCCGTGATGTCCGTCGTCCACAGGCTGAGCTTACGCAGGTTCGGCACTTTTCGAAGTTCCTTGAGGGCCTCGTTCGTAATCTTGGTGCCTGCCAGGTCGATATCTTCAAGTTGCCCAAGTCGCGCGGCAATCTCCTTGAATCCCGCGTCTGTTACCTTGGTGTACGAGACGTCGAGCATCTTGAGCCCCGCGAACGCCGCGAGCCGGTTGAGTCCAGCATCCTTGGTCTTGGTATGGGAAACGCTCACCATGGATACCGGCCGCGGCGGGCAATTCAGGTCGCGATGGATCGTGCCGCCGATGGACTCGATCGCCTGGATCGAAGCGAGCTCCTCCTGCGTCAGGCCGGTGAGATCGGCGAGCCGATGTGCTGGGGCCGTGGCGTCGGACTTGAACTGGAGCGTATACGTGAACGCCCCCAGCAACGCCCCCTGGTCAACCTGGTGACACGCCATGCAGTCCGCACGGGCGCGAATCGCTCCCAGTATCCGCATGTCGTTCATCGTCGTCCGCGCGACCAGCTCCACCCCGTGCCGCAACTCGGTGAGGGCGGCCGCTTCAAACCTGTCCAGCTCCCGGGTCGGCATGGTGGCATTTGCACCAACCTTGGGCTGATCCTTGCCCTGCTTGTCCTTCCTGGCTGCGTGTTTGCCATCACCGAGGTAAACCGCGGGCTCCTTGTGCTTGACCAGACCGACCAGGTGCATCTCTTTGAGGATCCAGAGACGTTCAACCACATCCTTGAGGGTTTCGCCCGGCAATGTCAGTGTTTCGGCTTCCCGGTCGTACTTCGGGCGCACGGTGTACTCTTTGCGGTCATCGCCTCTCTTTGTGAGGTAATCTCGGGCCGGATAAAGCTGATTGGCACACGATCCGGCGGGCACCCTGGTGGACTCGCCGGCGACCAGCTCGGCCCATTCGCCCGGCTGCCAGTGATACCGCTCCATCCCAAATCCCGGTCTCAGAGAGAACTCCTCGACGAAACGCTGGTGAATCTCGGGCAGCGTCTGTACGTGATTGGGCAGATGCTCGACCTGGCCCCTCGGGTCCAGGCCGGTGGCGCGACTGCAGACAAAATGCGCACATCCGGATAGAAGGGCGGAGCCGCCTCAGGCCTTATCGCCCTGGCAGTCACGCCATCGGGCGCACGTTCTATCGCTTGACCGGCCGTTCGACTAAAGCCAGCGTGCAGCAGCAAGCCGCAGATGACGCCGCATTGCCACATGCGCAGGTGCTTGGTCAGCAGATGTGCGAGCATTACCCTACCGGCAACGAGATATGCGGTCATGGGCGATTTCTCCTTGCACCGATACTCTTCCCCTTATGATTCTCGCGATTTCCCCCCCGGGTTCTGCAAGCAAGTTGAATTCGCAGACAGGCTCTAAATCAGGCGATTGCAATGGAAATGATCCGCCCCGGAAAAAGTTGATCGGACGCGGGGGCCTGCGATCTTAGTTATAGTCAGTGGGATCAATCGATTGACAGGGCAGGGGAGCCGCAGCGCCATGGCGAGCACGCGGTTGGGAGAGACACTACGGTCGATTCATCTGCTGTTCTCCGGCCAGTCGGTCGTGGGGCAGTCGGATGCGGCGCTGTTGCGCCGGTTTGTCGCGAGCCGCGATGAGGAAGCGTTCGGCGCACTGGTGGCGCGGCATGGGCCGATGGTGTGCGCGGTTTGCCGCGATGTGCTGCGCGATTCGCATGACGTCGAAGATGCGTTTCAGGCCACGTTCCTCATTTTGGTCCGGCGAGCGGGCTCGCTCTGGGTCGATGAATCGCTGGGCGGCTGGCTGTATCGCGTGGCTTATCACGTCGCGATCCGGGCCAATCGTGAGGCGTCGCGGCGGCGCACCAGAGAACAAAGCGGAATCGATTTCGCGGCGGTTCCCGCGCCAAACGCCGACAATCACGACGCGGAGCTGCACGAGGCGATCGCCCGGCTTCCCGAACGCTTTCGCCGGCCGCTGGTGCTGTGCGACCTCGAAGGCATGCCCCAGCTCGAAGCCGCCCGGGTGCTCAAATGCGGCGAGGCCACGCTCCGCCGCAGACTCGCCGGCGCGAGAGATCGCCTGCGAAATCGGCTGGCGGCGCGGGGCGTTCCGCCGATCGTGCTGGGTCGCCTGGGCACAGCCGGGGCGATGTCTCAGCAAAGCGCCTTGCCGGCCGGCTTGATCGAAACGACCACGCGCGTTGCCCTGGCCATGCGCCCGGCCTCCGCGCTGGCGACTTCCCTGGCCAGGAGCGCGGCTCGCGCGAGCCTGTTCGCAAGAGCCGCGAAGGTTTTGCTCGTCGCGGGTTTGCTCTCGGCCGTTGTGGCGACCTACGCATTCACACGAGCCGGCGATGCCCGGCCGCCGGTGCTCGAGCCGGCGCTCGCGCCCGTTGTGGCTGAGAAGGTCCAGCCCAAGGTCCGTCCCCAAGCGCAGGCGCCGCCGGCCAAGAAGACCGAGCTCGAACCGGTGCACTGGGTCCATCTCAAGAGCGACCGGGGTGCGGAATACTGGGCGAATCTTGACACCGGCATCGAGTTCCAGCGCGAGGGCAAGACCCGTTCGATGCTGGATGCCCACAAGCGCGAATGGCAGACGTACCGGGGAAGCGGGGCGATCGAAAAGTTCAAGCCGACCCCGTATCATGACATGAAGGACAGACTGGGGCGATTGATCACACCCGCGGGCCAGGATATTCAAGACGACCCGAACCGTAAGGTGCCTTCGCGCACGCCTCCATTACTGCGGCTGTTCCGGGCGGTCATCGCATCGGAATACCGCTTTGACACGCTCGACGACAAGAAGACGATTCGCTGCGATGATTTTGAACATGACGCCCTGGGCGCAATGCGGTTGCAAGAACAGGTGTGGTACGACGCCGAAACCAGGCGGCGACTGCGGTCGAAGAAACGCTATCAGGCCGCCGATCAGGATCGATACGGCAAGGAATTCGAAACGATTGATTATGACTATCCCGAGACCGGCCCGGCCAACCTGGCGGCACTGGGGGTGCCGCGCGATACACCGATGGTGGATCTCGAATCAAAGCGGCGGTCGTCCCGATGGGACGATCAGATGCCCGAGGTGCGCAAGGCGATCGCCGGACAGGTTGAGGCGATCCGCAAGTTTCCACGCGAACTGCGCGTGGTGAGCAAGGACTATCGCGGATCGATTCACCTCGAGTACTGGTCGGCAAAGCAAGCGTTCATCGACGGCTTCTGCAAGAACATGATGAGCGATGTGCACCGATCTCTCGACGACGAGCTGACCCGCTACTTCGAAGCCGATAATCAGGACTACGGCAATCGCCCCGGCGGGCTCTTTCCCAGGATCGGCGACGCTCCGACCGGCGCATTCGACGCCGATCGCGTCGCCCTCTGGTTCCCGCTCAAGAAGTCCGTGAGTGTGGGCCTTTCAGACGGACGGATGACGTACCACCTCACCCGGTTCTCCGACGAGCCGGACGGGCCGCGCAATATCGAAGTTCATGTGATGGACCACGGATTCCACGAGTTTCCCACATTTCTGAACCAGCAGTGGGCCTCGGTCCGGTCGAGAGCACTGGGCCTCGAGGAGTTGACCCCGGGACCCGGCACACCGCCGGGAATGATCGTCATCAAGACGAATGGCACGATTGAAGCCGGCGATCGCCGCGAGCCGTATCCGCAGATCTACACGCTCGACCCGGCCCACGATTGGATTGCCGTGCGCCAGGTCACGTGGCAAAAGATGTACCAGAAGGAGACGTGGCAAATGCAGGACGTGCGGGCGAAGGCGTTCCAGCAGCTTCCGAACGGCTCGTGGTACGTGTCGCTCTGGGAGAAGTCGGAAACGTTCGGCCTGGAGCGCGAGAAGCCAACGCCCCGGAAGCCGGATCGAACCAGATTCATGTGGGTGAATGTCAAACCGTTGCGGGCCGAGGATTTTCCGAAAGACATCTTCAACGGGCCGGCATTCCTTGAGCAGGCGAAGAACGAGGGGGCGAAGGTCCGGGCGGATTGAGGGGGCGCCCCTCGCGTGAGAGTCTTCGTCTGTAGGATCTCTGCGCCGTGCGCACATCTGGGAGACCTGCGGTCGCGGCTGAGGGCGGGGTCGGAGACCCGCGCCCGATAGGCTGAGGGCGGGGTCGGAGACCCGCGCCCGACAGGCTGAGGGCGGGGTCGGAGACCCGCGCCAACATTGCGGCCTCGCCACGTCAGGAACAGGCCGGGAATAATAACTCCCCGGCGCGCCGCCTTTGCCAGGTAGTCGGCACACGCCGTGTGCCGTTCACCAATTACGGCACACGGCGTGTGCCTACTACGAAGACTCGACTGCTTCGTCCCGGGTCATGTTTGTCGTGTGCGTTCGCTCCCCGCAAACTTTACGCATCTTCACGGATTGGCGTTAGATGACGCCGTCTTCCCATTTTCTTGTTTTCTTTGTTGCGATCCGGTCACGTTGTGTTCTAATAGTCGGGCTTGGATCGACCCATCGGCCCGACTGGCGAGGAGAGACGACGATCGGCACCGACGGGTGTTGTGGGCTGTGACCAGCCGCAGAGCTATTACTCGCCCACACCCTGGCCCATGCGACCGAGCCGGCCGTGCAGAACGCCCGGCGTCAGTCGGTGACTGTCCTCGCCTGTGCGCCCTCAAGGATTCCAGCGCACAAACAAAACTTTGCAGTTGAGGCCCCGGAGGCAGGGCTCGCGCTGCGATCATTCTTCTATGCGGAGTCCTTGCCATGTGGCGACCCTCGATCCCGTTTTCCACCCGGGCCGCGGCCCGGCACCTTATGAATCGTCGCCCAAGGCGGCATCGGCCCGATTGCTCGCCACTGGAGGATCGCAGCCTGCTGTCCGTCTCCCTCGCCGAAATCGGCCCGGCTGTCCCCTATGTCGGAACGCCGGTCATCTTGACGGCCAGGTCTCGCGGCGAAGGGCCAAACGCCGTGTACCGGTTCAGCATCGAGCAGCCGGGGGGTGCCTTCCAGGTCGTGAGCGACTACAGTCACAGCGACAGCTTCACCTGGAACCCCATCCAGCAGGGGACCTATCAGATCCGGGTGGACGTCAAGACCGGGTTCGGCGCTCGGAAGAGCCAATTCGCAATTGCGACGTATACGGCCGAGACGCGTGTTGTCGGCGACAGCGCCGTGGTGAGCCCCATGGCGAACCCCCTGGTCGCCCTGTTCAGCGCGCCTCCCTCGCCCGGCACCTCGATGTACGTCCAGTTCGCCGAGCAGGGGCCGACGCTGGCGTGGCAGAATACGTCTGCTCTGCCCATCGTCCCCGGCGAGAGTACCAACTTCATCGTGGCCGGCATGCTGCCGAACACGACCTATCTCATGCGGGACGTTCTCGATAACGGCACGGTCTCTGCCCCGCTCTCGTTCACCACCGGGAGCCTGCCGGCAAATCTGCAATTTCCCACGTTCACCGTGGTGCAGCCGCCGGCGGCCGGGACCGACCTGACCCAGAGCATGATCTTCCATGCCGGGGTCAACAAAACGACCTCCAAGAGCGCGGTCAACACGGTGGCGACCGACTTGAACGGCAACATCATCTGGTACTTTGACCCGGTGGCCAACGACTTTCCCGGCTATGCCCAGAACCTCGAGCCGGACGGCACGGTGATGATGCTGGGCGGCAACGTCGTCGGTGTCGCCGCTGGTTACAACACGTTGCGGCAGGTCGACCTGGCCGGCGACACCTTGCGCCAGACGGACATCCGTGCCGTCAACGCCGAGCTGGCCGCGAGGCATCAGCCGCAGATCGTGGACTTCGACCACGAGGCCAAGCTCCTGCCCAACGGCGACACGGTCGTCATCGCCAGCACACCGAAGATCGTCAATTACAAGGGGAGGCCCACGAAGTTCAACGGCGACATGGTCATCGTCTTGAATCAGAACCTCCAGGTGACGTGGGTCTGGAACGCATTCCGCTGGCTCAACACCAACCGCATCGGCCCGGATCAGGGAGTTCCGAGCGACTGGCTGCATGCCAACTCCGTGAGCTGGTCGCCCGAGGACGACGACCTGATCGTCTCCCTCCGCGCCCAGGACTGGATTATCAAGATCGACTACGCCAACGGCACCGGCAACGGCCACATCGTCTGGAAGCTGGGCAACGGCGGCAATTTCAAGGCGATCGCCAACACCCCCGAGCCGTGGTTCTCCCACCAGCACGACGCGCGCATGATCAACGACAATACCCTGCTGGTCTTCGACGACGGCAACACCCGCCAGGAATTTGACCCAGACGCGGATAGCCGCGGGCAGGAATGGATCATCAACGAGCAGAACATGACGGCGACGCTGGTGGTGAATGCCGACATGGGAAACTACTCGAACTTCCTCGGAAGCTCGGAGTTACTCCCCAACGGCAACCTGGCCTTCACGTCCGGGGGTCTGCTGCTGGGCGGCGAGCCTACCGGGCAGTCAATCGAGGTGCTCCCTGATGGCACCCGGGTTTATGTGCAGCAAATGAGCCTGTATGAGTATCGTTCCTACTTCGAAAGTACTCTCTACAGCGCGGGCTTGATTAACGAGTAGGTTGTCGAAGACGGTCTCATGGTGCGAACGCCCGGCGGCGCAACGACGTAAGTTTTCTCGAACAACCAGTCCCGTCAATTTGCAGTCGTGGCCCCGGAGGCTGGGCTCCCGCTGCGATCATTCTTCTATGCGGAGTCCTTCCTATGCGGCGACTCTTGACGCCATTTTCCACGCGGGCCACGGCCCGGTACGCTCCGATTCGTCGTCCCCGGCTCTATCGGCCCGATTGCACCCCACTGGAGGATCGCAACCTCCTGTCCGTGTCGATCACAGACATCGCCCCGGCTGGCCAATACGTCGGAGCGCCGGTCATCTGGACAGCGACCTCCCACGGACACGGCTCCAAGGCCGTTTACCGGTTCAGCGTCGAGCAGCCGGGCGGTGGCTTCCAGGTCGTGCGCGACTTTGGCCTGAGCAAATCATTCGCGTGGAACCCCATGCAGCAGGGGACCTACGAGATCCGCGTCGACGTGAAGACCGGATTCGCTGCTCGGAAGAGCGAGTTCACGATCGCAACGTATACGGCCCAGACGCGTGTGGTGGGGACGAGCGCCGTGGTCAGCCGCATGGCCAACCCTCTCGTTGCCCTCTACAGCGCACCACCTTCAACTGGCGCCTCGATGTACGTCCAGTTTGCCAAGCAAGGTCCGACGCTGGCGTGGCAGAATACCTCTCCGCTGCCGATCGTCCCCGGCGAGAGCACCAACTTCATCGTGGCGGGCATGCAGCCCAACACGACCTATCTCATGCGGGACGTTCTCGATAACGGCACCGTCTCTACCCCGCTCTCGTTCACCACCGGGAGCCTGCCGGCGAACCTGAATTTCCCGAAATTCACCGTGGTACAGCCGCCGGCGGCCGGGACCGACCTGAGCCAAAGCATGATTTTCCACGCCGGGCTCTACTCCGGCAAAACCATCGATACGCTGGCAACCGATTTGAACGGCAACGTGATCTGGTACTACGACGCGGTGGGCAACGGTTTCCCCAGCTATGCCCAGAACCTGGAGCCAAACGGAACAGTGATGATGCTGGGCGGGAACGCTGTCGGCGTCGCCGGTGGCTTCAACACGCTTCGGCAGGTGGACCTGGCCGGCGACACGCTGCGCGAGACGAATATCAACGCCGTCAACGCCGAGCTGGCCGCGAGGCACCAGCCGCAGATCATCGACTTCGACCACGAGGCCAAGCTTCTGCCCAACGGCGACACGGTCGTGCTGGCGAGCACGCCGCAGGTCGTGAGTTACCATGGGGCACCCACCAAATACATCGGCGAGCTAGTCATCGTTCTGGATCAGAACTTCCAGGTGGCGTGGGTCTGGAACGCCTTCCGCTGGCTCAACACCAACCGCCTCGGCACGGATCACCCGACCGCGGGCGACTGGTTGCACGCCAACTCGGTGAGCTGGTCGCCCGAGGACGACGACCTGATCGTCTCCCTCCGCGCCCAGGACTGGATTATCAAGATCAATTACGCTGACGGGAAGGGCAACGGCCGCGTCCTCTGGAAGTTGGGAGCCGGTGGTAACTTCAAGGCGATCGCCAACACCCCCCAGCCGTGGTTTACACACCAGCACGACGCGCGCATGATCAACGACAATACCCTGCTGGTCTTCGACGACGGCAACACGCGCGAGGAGTTTGAACCAAGCGCGCATAGCCGCGGCCAGGAATGGATCATCAACGAGCAGAACAGGACGGCGACCCTCGTGGTGAATGCCGACATGGGCGGCTACTCCGACTTCCTCGGAAGCTCGGAGTTGCTGCCCAACGGCAACCTCGCCTTCACGTCGGGCGGGCTTTCGACTAGCAAGAACCAGGCTGGGCGGTCGATCGAGGTGCTCCCAGATGGCACCATCATTTATGTGCAGCAGATGAGCATCTTTGAGTATCGCTCGTACTTCGAGAGCACGCTCTACAGTGCGGGCTTGATTAACGAGTAGGTCCTCTACATGTTCAAGAAGATGGTCCGCAATGGCGGACCCTACGTTTTCAAGTGCCCGATCACTTGCTTTGAGCTGCCGCTTCGGTCAACGCTCGGAATTGTTTCCAGGAGATCACTTCGATTCCCAGTTGTTTGATCTCGGCGGCGATCGAGGGATCGGTGAAGATGCGGCGATCGCCGTCGCGATTGGCGGCGCTGTTGGTGACCGCGCGGAGCTCGTCGTCCAGGACGCCGCAGTGGATGATGATCTGACTGACACCCGCCGGCAGAGCTCGCAGCGTTTTCAAATAGCTCTCGACACGCTCTTCATGCGTCTTGCCGCCGTAGAACTGGGCCAGGTTGTCGAGCACGGGAAACCGCCGCGCATCCAGGGCGGCGAGCAGCTCCTTGCCGCGCTCTCGCAGGGATGGGTACGCCGCGACGACCGGACCTTCAATCTTGCGCAGGAAGAGCATGGGAAGGTCGTACTTGAGCCCGAGCTTGACATAAATCTCGACCAGATCAGGCCGGCTCACCACCGTACCCATGTGCGTGTCGATGTGGCTCAGCGGTATGCCCAGAGCCTTCGCCCGCTCGATCTGAGCCGTCAGCTCGATCTCGACCTCTTCGGCCTTGGCGTTCTTGGCCACGCTGGGCGTGTCGCGGTAGAGGTAGCCGTCGGCATCGACCAGGCTTGGAACCACGCTGCGGCCGGCGAGCGGCGCCCAGCGGTAGACTGACCATTCGGAGTTCAAAGTCAGATGAACGCCAAAGTCCCTTTCAGGGTGAGCTTTCGCATAGTTGGCGAACTCAGTAACCCAGGGGCAGGGGATCATGATGCTGCACGAGGAGACAACGCCCTTCTCCATCGCCTCGACCGTCGCTCGGTTCACGGAATGACACATCCCGGCGTCGTCCGCGTGGATGATCAGGTACTTCTTGCCGTCGGCCAGACCGGGGCCGGGCTCAGCCGCGGTCGGTCCCTTGGTTGCGAGCAGGATCAGGCCGAGAGCCAACAAGCTTGTCGTTCGGACGGGTCGCATAGGCGTTTTATCCCGGGTGATCGGCGTGGTGGGGTGCGCGTACTCGATCAACGTGCCTCACACCAAGATCAGGCGCGAGGACTGGGATTGCAAGCACGCGTCTCGGATTGTTCTGAAAGTGAAGGTTCGTGTAGCGTATGCCGAGTGCAGCGTCGGTCAGCCGTTCGGATCATCGAGCAGTTGCTGCAAGCGGTCGCCGAGCAGGGGCGGAAATCGAGCCGGCCAGGCCGCATCGATCAGGCCGACACCGATCATATCACGGATGTGGACTCTGTCTTTGAGTTGATGAGATTGCAAATTCATTCGCAAGAGTGCTTCGAGCTTAACGACTTGAAATCCGGCGGCTCGTTCCGACTCGTCGACTTCGGGCAATGCCAAGTCGTCGTCTCTTCGAACTTTCTCACCGGCGTAGAGGAGATGGATTCCACCGCTTGGCTTGCCTTGCGGCCCGTCGATGAATGTATCGATGTCGAGGAGCTGGTAATAAACAAACCCGACTCCTTCAAGACAGGCTCTTGCCGCGGCAAAGTCAGGGCGTCGGATGAGGAGATCGACATCGCGCGTGTTGCGGACGGCGTCCTCGTCAACGCGGGCGACCCACTCGGCGACGGCATTGCCACCGACCACCGCGTAAGGCACGCCGGCGGCGTCGAGCGCGCGGGTTGCCCTGCGCAGGCGCTCTTTGACCTTCTCGGCAGCCATGAGCGCCCTTTCCCAACCGACGGGCTCGGTTGCTGGTTCTGCCATGAGTTTCGCTCCTTTTGACCTCCTTTACTGTAACCGAAGCGCATGCCGACGAGGAATGCCCGCGGAAGGGCAATGTATTGGGATGAAAGACGAGCTGAACCGCCGTTGCCGTCCGCTTGCGGATGAGAAACTAGCTGCGGCCCGGTTTCGCTCCCCGAGCGCGATGCCGGAAACCCAGACTTGCGATCGCGGCCAGGAAAACCGCGAGGGTCGCGGGCTCTGGAACAGGGGTGATGGCGGAGGGAATGGCAATGAGCGCGAAACTGCCCGTGGCGGGATTATCCTGCGGCGAGCCGTATTGGAACCTGTCTTGTTGATAGAGGTAATAATTCGATGTATTCAAGTATTGGTTGATCAAGTTCATCGGAACACCGGAGTCAGGGTTCCATCCCTGGAGGGTGGCTGCCTGGGGGGTCGCGCTCGAGTCTGTGTAAGCACCCGTATTGATCGTCCCTTCCGGCGTGCCTGCGGCGCTCCCCATCAGAGTTCCAGTGACATTGATGGTAGGCTGGCTGCCCGAGGCTCCATCGAATGCGATCGTCATCTGAAACGTTGTGTTGAAATTCGCGGCTAGTCCGCCGAAACTGGGGTACAGATGCGCGCCGGTCAGGGTCAGGCCTTCGTAGGTGGTGCTCCCGCCGGGCTGAACCTGGCTCTGGAAAAGCTGAGACAGATCGACATTGCCCGACGAATACACGACCGGCGACTGGGAAAGTCCTGAGCCCCCAAAGCCCGCCAGTCCTGGGGGCGGTGCGACCGTCAGAGTCACCGTGCCCATGACCGGATCGGCCATCGCCGTAGAGGTCAGCGAGGCCATCACCGCAATGAAGGCGATGAGGCGGAAACTCCGGCCGGGCATATGCTTGGACAAAGAGTGGCTCGGGCGCACGAACGACAATAGGGTCGTCATGATGCGAGATCCTCCTCCTGGGTCGACGGGTCTGCCCACTCAGTCGCGGGGAAGATAACCCGAGCGGCACTCGGAGGCAAGGCCGGCTTGCAAGGGGCTAGCGCCGGACAGGCGGAAGGATGTGATGGCCGAGCCAAAGAAATGTGGGAGGCTCGGCGCGTTCGAGATAGAGAAGGTTATGGCGGCCGGTGGGGTCCTCGACGAGATCGACGCCGATGCCCCGCTGGGCGGCGAGCCAGGCGAACGACTTGTCCTGGGCGTCGAAGTTGTAGTTGTCGCGGCCGGCACAGTTAACGAATATGGCCAGCTCGCCGGGCTCGAGGCCGGTCGACTGGAGGAGGTCAGCCGGATTGTCGCGCGCGACCTTGGCGATCATATCCGGCCCGGGACCGTAAACTGGCTCGAGGAAAGTCCTCACACGCCGGCGGCGCAACCCGCCGTAGTAGTGAGCGATGATCATATCGCGGTCGTACTGCGTCCGCTGGCGGAAAGTGGCGGAGTCGAAGTCGTCGCCGTATCGACCTTCCCTATTGTCGTAGCGCATGTTGAGGGGCCCGCCGATGGCGGCGATGACGCCGAAGAGATCGCGATGTTTGAGCGCGATCGCCATCGCGCCGAAGCCACCGGCCGAGATGGCCAGCAGCGCGTGCGCGTCGCGCTCGGGCCGGATCGAATACGTGCGCATCAGGAACGGTACGATCTCGGCGACGACATGATCCTCAAATCGCCCCCCGAGACCGTTAACCCAGAGGGAATGGATGGCGTTGATCCGGTTCCTCCCATCGTACATTCCGTCCGGGGCCGCGACGATGGCCGGCGGGACCTCGCCGGCGCTCATCATCCGGTCGAGCTCTTTCAAGTCGAACGGGTGCAGAAAGTAGTGCTCGTCGATGACGGCACCGTGGAGGAACAGGATGAGCGGGTAGGCGACGGAGGGGTCATAGCCCGGAGGTAGGTAAACGTAGAGATCGCGCGACCTCCCCAGGATGGGCGACCAGATCCGCCGGTCGGCGCCATGGTTGTGTGTAAAGTCGACAACCCGACCATGCAGCTTGCTGTTGAGGCGATCGAGGTTGACCCAACTGAAAATTTGTGCCTGCGCCGGGGCGTTGGCCGAGGCGATGAGCAAAAGAGCCGCAACGACGCGCCTCATGAACCATCCTTGGACGGGGTTTTTATTCCGGGATCAGTCCCTCACCCGCAATTGATCGGTCAAGCCGGACACGCTCCTCAATCCGTTGGACCCCCGATTCATGCACGTTCTGCCAGATGTATTACCTGAATCGAAATGACCTCGATCGAATGGTGCCTGACCGACGAGAAACGAAGCGATCGATGACGTGCGGAGTGAAGTATTGGCGGTTAGATCGTTTGCCTTCGATTCTTCCCATTGGATCAATTGCGCAAATTGCTGTGAAATGCTGGTTAAGCACGGATGGCACGGATCTTCAGGGATTGAGTTCGGACGGAGGGTAGAGAAGGCCTGCCAGGGACGGTGCAGATACAGTCTTGAACAGAAGGCAACCAAGGCAACGAAGCGGGGGGATAAGAGCCCAAGGAGGAGGGAGATCGGGCGAGAGTCCGGAATTTCTGGGCAAGGGCCGACGGCTTCGCAAGGGTGAGTCGAGCGGACGAGGCGGGTGCCGCGGGCGAGTTGAATCGAGCTTGCGGCGATCTTTGATTGGGCGGAGCCGGATTGATTGGCGATGCTGCCGTCGCTGGGCGACTTCAGAATTCGATTGAACGTGGGTCTGATTGAATGTAGCAGCCGTGGAATGGCAATGCATTGGGATGAAAAACGAGCTGAACCGCCGTTTCCGGCCGCTTTGGGATACGAAACTAGCTGCGACCGCGTTTCGCTCCCCAGCGTTGGTCCGAGCATTTTTGCTGGTCAGCGGACGGCATTCGGGTGGTGGGCCTGACGCCGACGGGGCGTGCTACTGTTGCCGCGTGAGCATCTTGCGGACGATCCTGATGCGCTCATTGTGCGAGCGTACTGGGTGAAGCGCGGGCTGGCATCCGCCAAGTGACGTGTGACGGGAAGACCGTTTTCGGTTCCTGACACGTTTTCCCCGGCGGCGCTCTGTGGGAGAGCCTGCCCAGAGTGCCGGCAGACGAGCCCGGCTGCTGGCCCTTGAGGAAAAAGTGAGTGAACCACCAGAACCAGGCGGGCTATGGCCATCGGCGTATACTGTCTCGATGTTGGGCAGGGCCAGTGCGTTGCTTTGATCGGCCGGTCGCTGGGCGGCTACCAAGCCGCCCTTATCGACCTCGGGGCCGATGGCGTGCGCCTGGCCAGATGGCTCAAGGGAATCGGCGTCGGAAGGATTCCGCTCATCGTCCTGACGCACAACCACGACGACCACATCAAGGGATTGGCTGCATTAGTCGAGGCGTTCGCTGGGCATGTGGGCGGCATTCGGTTCGTTATCGACCAGCCCCCGGAGCGCATTCCGTATTGGACCGCGATTCAGGAATGGCTACTCGCTGGGAAGATCGGCACCGCGGACGTTGTGTACGCACCGGCTACGGCCCGCCCGGATGACGGAAAGCGATTGCTGGAACCCAGCCTCGACGCTTTCCAGTTGCATTGCATCTACCCGACCGTTTTCGAGGTGGAGAGGGTCACTCAGTGGCGCACCGCTTGTCGGGATCCAGCCTGAAAAATCAGAGAACGCTTTGAGTGCGATCGTGCGGTTGGTGAGGACAAGCGATCCCGACACGTCCATCGTCCTTTTCGGCGGTGATCTAACCTTCAAGGGCTGGCAGCGCATCGACGCATTGGGATTCGACTTGGCCGCGCAAGTGCTAATCGTCCCGCACCACGGCTCCAACTCTGGGACAACGGTGGCTTTTGGCGCGGATCAGCTCGCCAGCAAGGTCGCGCCGACGTACGCACTATTCTCTGTCGGCACAAACAATACTTATGGGCACCCCCGCGAAGAGGTTGTTCGCGCCTTACGGGGAGTCGGTTCGACGGTGCTTTGCACGCAAATTACCGACAGATGCGTGGCGCAACCGGAGATGTTGCAGGGACGGGCAGTGCGGCCCCCGGACCAGTCGGAGCCGAATCTTGAGTCGAAAGGCGTTCGTTGTGCCGGAACGATCGTCGTCGCAGTGCCCGACATTGGCCCTCTTGAAGTGTTACGGGTCAACGAACACCAGGATGCGGTCCATCGCCTTCTCATGGGTCCCTCCGTGGGCTAGTCTACCGGGAGTCTCCCTTATTGGCTGGACCAGTTTTTGGGGAGCAGGCCATGAGGCTACCGTCGTTGGCTGGGTTCTGAATTAAATTGGAAATAGCTCTGACTCCGTGGAGGTCTGACCCCGTGGACGTGGATTTGCGAACCTTGCTGGCACCTTTTTGTGAAGAACCCCCCTGCCGCATCCAGGGGCAGTACGCTACGATAGTAAAGGGACGGACCGCAGAACGAGCGGGGGGAAAGAATGAGCGCAAACGAGCGAGCGCATACGCTGAAAGGAACCTGGAAGGAGGGGCAGATCGTTCTCGACGAGCCGGCCGATTGGCCGGACGGTTGCCGCGTGACCGTTGCGCCCCTTCCCGGGGATGTCGAGACGCTTGGGATAACGGAGGAACAGTGGCCTCGGACTCCCGAAGCCATCGCCGAGTGGCTTGAGTGGTTTGATTCGATCGAGCCGATCGAGATGACGTCCGAGGAAGACGCGAACTGGCGAACCGCCAGGGATGCGCAGAAGGCGTACGAGATCGCCCGGTTTGAGGAGCGCGCGAAGCGAATCGAGGGTCTTTTTCCGTGAGGCGCTACCTCCTCGATACTGGCGTGGCGGGGGACTTCATTGCGCGTCGAAGAGGTGTCGACATCCGGGTGCGCGACGCGGCTCTCCAGGGTGACATTACTGGCATCTGCCTGCCGGTCTTGGGCGAGCTTTGGGCGGGGATGGAGTTGAGCGCGACTCGGGACCGGAACATCGAGCGGATGCGGCGAGCGCTTGCTCGCCTGCGGATCTGGCCATTCGACATAAAGGCCGCTCAGGAGTACGGCCGGATCTTCGCGGCACTTCGTCGGAATGGGCGTACGATCCAGCAGATTGACATTCAGGTTGCCGCGATTGCTCTGAGTCTCGGCAATTGCACGGTGGTCTCGACCGACTCGGACCTGTCTGCGGTGCAGGGGCTGAGCGTCGAGAGCTGGGCGTCGTGATCGCATTCGAAGCGCCCTCCGCAGACGGTTCGACCGGCCGTTGCGCAGGGACTAAGAATCGGTTCGTGACACCTTTATCCTAGCCTGGATTCCCAAGGCGGCAAAGGTCACTAACAAAATCGCTCGTACATGGGTCAGAAATCCCGTGAATTCCCGTCTTTCCTCGATTGAGCTTGTTATTGTGTGTCAAGAATGATACATAGTCGTGCCGCGACCTCACCCCACGGATAGGATGAACGCCTATACGTTGATTGAAAGACGGTATTGCCTCGTTTTTGAGCGTTCGCTGCGTTCCCTGATCGAATCGATGGACACCGTTGTGTCAGGATGACACCGTGGCAGTATGGCTTATAATTCCAGAGAACGCCTAACGCTCGCTCGCCGGTTCCTCGAGCCCTCGAACTCCACTCATCGGCACTACGAGGCGCTGCGAGCTTTCTTCGTTGAGGGACTGAGCTCGGCTCAAGTAGCCGCCCGTTTCGGGTATACCTCGGGGAGTTTCCGGGTCCTTGTGCACCAGTTCCGTAGAAACCCCGGCCGCGTCTTCTTCGGACCGTCCCTACACCAGGCTCGGCCTGCCGGAAAGCAGCAACGGCTGCGTGAGCGCGTGGTCACGCTCCGCAAACAGAATCTCTCCGTTCACGATATCAGCCGTTCTCTCGCTCGCGATGACGAGTCGCTGAGCCCGGCGGCGATCGCAGCCATTCTGAAAGAGGAGGGCTTTGCCAAACTACCGCGGCGACCGGATGACGAGCGCCCCGACGAACCTCGTCCCATCGTCGCAGACGCGGCTGACGTCCGCCAACTTGACCTTGCTCCCCGCAGCTTTCGCACCAAGTTCGGTGGCCTGTTCCTCTTCGTCCCTTGGCTTGTCTCCGCTAACCTCGAAGCGATTCTCGCGCGGTCGGGATTTCCCGGCTCGAAGATGATCCCGGCCTCATGCGCCATACGATCTCTGCTTGCGCTCAAGCTCTTTGGCAACGCACGACACAGTCACGTCATGAGTTCGGTCCTCGACGATGGGCTGGCTCTCTTCGCTGGCTTGAACGTGATCCCGAAACGATCCTTCCTGGCCGAATACAGCAGTCGAATCGAACCCGCCTCCTATCCCAAGCTGATGCGCAACTGGTTCGATGCCGTCAGTCGTCTTGGCCTGAAATGGGGAACATCGTTCGACCTCGACTTCCATACGATCCCCTTTCACGGCGAGGACCCGCTGGTGGAGAAGCATTATGTCTCCAAGCGGAGCCGGCGACAGAAGGGGATGTTGGCGTTTTTGGCCCAAGACGCGAATACGCGGGTCTTCTGTTACGCCAACAGCGAGTTGCGCAAGGGCGAGCAGAATGACGAGATTCTACGGTTCGTCGAGTTTTGGAAGCAGCGGACCGGCCGGTTACCTGAGGAACTGATCTTTGACTCGAAGCTGACGACCTACGCCAACCTCGACAAACTGAACCAGATGGGGATCCAGTTCATTACATTACGGCGACGCTCCAAGAAGCTCCTCAACCAGATCGCCCGGACTCCGCCATCCGCTTGGCGTCGGACTGAGTTGGAGAGTGTGTCGTGCGCATATAAGACACCGCGCGTGCTGGACCAGCGGATCACGCTCAACGACTACGACGGGGCACTCCGCCAGTTGACCATTACCGACTTGGGGCACGAGAACCCAACGCTACTGTTGACCAACTATCTGGACCGGCCCGCCTCCCAGCTCATCGGTCGCTACGCCCAAAGGATGTTGATCGAGAACAACATCGAAGACGGGGTCGACTTCTTCCACATGGATGCCCTGTCATCGGCGGTGGCGATGAAGGTCAGTTGCGACCTGCAACTGACGCTGATGGGCAGTAGTCTCTATCGCCTGCTAGCTGCTCGGATCGGCCACGGTTACGAGTCCGCCAAGTCCCGGCACCTGTTCCGCGATTTCATCGACGCCACAGCGTGGATCACGATCAGCGACGACGAAGTCGCTGTGAGGTTCCAGAGGCGCGCCCACAACCCGCTGCTGCTCGCTGCAGGATTTGATACCACGAACGCCAAGATTCCCTGGCTGGGAGGCAAGCGGTTGCGGCTGATCTTTGGGGAGGCTGCATACGACGCCGACGATGAGCATGGTGTAAAGTCGAAAACTAACATTGAATAAGCGACACATGTTTGATCGCATGGCAATTCTGTTAGTCGAAAGTGCCTCCTTGGGAATCCAGGCTAGCAAATCTTCAAGGTGCTTTTCGAACGCCGGTATTAAATCGTTTGCCGGGCCGGCTTCGGCGCCCTGGGCCGTTCTGACGGTCAAGACATTGCGCTGCTTCTCCATGTGCGCGAAAATCAGCCGCAGGGCCGCGTGCGCCCAGTTGGCCACCTCGGCGACCCGGCGTGGCTCGTGGAGCGGAAAGGATTGGTCACGCCCATAGCCCCACTGGTGCTGCAGGAGCACGACGCCTTCGTCCACTTTCAGCTCTCCGCCGACGTGCGCCTTCTTGTGTTCCTGCTTCAGGAGTGGGGCGTCGATATCCGTGCCTCGCTTGGCGGCGCATTCGAGAACGATGACCTGGCGGTTTGGATTCCCGTTGATGCGATCGGCGTCGAAAACACACTCGATCGAACGCGCGCCCGGATGCATGAAGGTGAGAATCTTCTTGCGCGGATGGGACTTGGCGGAGGCCAGTCGGGGATCGCCCGTCTGCTGCGAGGCGGCCATGAGGCGTTCGAAGAAATCTTCTTGCCAGGATCGGGGCACGGGAATCGCCTTTCAATCAGACTTGCACCACGCCTTCACTTTGTTCTGAATCCGTCGTAGAACTACTTTGTCGGTCACGCCCACGACGTACAAGCGGCTCATTCGCAACCGAAGCTGGCTGAGATGATGAAGAATGCTGTTCTTGTCTTCGACGAGTTTTCGGATCGTCCCGTCTTTTTCGCGTACGCGGATCAGCTCTGCAGCCTCCTCGGGGGTCACGTCCGAAGCCTGGGACAAGGGCACGAAGGGCCCGAGTGCCTCGAACCTGATGTCCTTCGGGTCTTCCCAAATCCAGCGCGATTTCTCGATCTTGAAGTCGCGAGCGAGCTCTCCTATCCGATGCGCCCGGTTCTGCGTGAAAAGAGCGTACTCGGCCGGTGCGCCCTGAGATTGGTGGGTCAAGGCCGAAACCTCGTGAACAAGACATGGCGGTTGTCGCGATCGAAGCGCTTTGCACAAGGGGACGACATCCTTGGGATTGTTCTTTTGAGAATACTTATCTACGAGGTCATCCACGTACCCGTCGTGGAATGACAGAAACGCGTCTGTGAGGACAAGCTCTTCAATCTTTTCGCCACTCATGGGGATTGCGCCGTGTTCCCGCAATAAAAACAGAATGTGCCGCAATAACGCTTCGAACGCGAAGATGGTCTTGTGCATGTAGACGGTCTTGTACATGAAATAACGTGCGACGAGAAAGTGCTCGGCAGCCGCTGCCGCCTTGTATGATACAACCACTTCGTCTTCATCGGTTACGTCGAGATTGCTCAGCAGGTAGTCCAGGTCGATCTGGCCGTATGGAACCCCGGTGCCGAGCGAGTCTCGAACCATGTAATCCATACGGTCCATGTCGAGGCTGCTGTGGATCAGTTGGTTGTAGGCAAGCTTCGAGTGTTCGCCTCGTATAATCGCCGCGATTTGCTCGGGGTCGATGTTGTTCTCGCTCAAGACCGAGGCGATGTCTGTCCGCTTCGTGATCGCCAGTTGTCCAATTTTCTCGTGATCTGGGTAGCGGGTTACGGTTTCGGGTTGATTTGCCTTCGTGGATTTCGGCCTGGACAGGTAAAACGGGCGATGCTTGTCCCGGTCCACATACTCCATGAGGTGCGAGTATGGGTAGTGGCCAATGTCGTGGAGGAGCGCCGCAACGCGCATCTTGCGGCGATCATCGTCGTTGAATCGTCCCTTCTGGACCAACAAGTCAATGATCCGGCTCATGATCTGAAACACCCCCAACGAATGGGCGAACCGGCTATGGCTGGCGTTGGGGTAGACGAGGGTGGCGAGCCCGAGCTGATGCAGTTTTCGCAGTCGCTGGAATGTTGGTGCGTCGATCAATTGCTGCTCGAGACGGCTGAGCGAGATTTCACCATGAACCGGGTCGCAAATGATCTTGTACCGGAAATCGTCGGCCAACGCGGCCTCCCTTACTACGCAAGGGTCTTGGCCTGGATGAGTCCAACCTCGTCCAACCGATCCCACGCTCGCTGCGCGGCCGCCCTGGCGCCCCCGAACTTGGGCTTGGCGTCGATGAGCGCCTTAAAAACGGCCTTGAAGTCACGTGTCTCGCCTTTGGGCCAGTACACGATGTGCCTGAGGTAATGCACGGACGCCAAGAGCTCGAGCCAGTCGTCCTGGCTCACACCCGAATCAACGGGGGGCGACCACAGCTTCTTCGATTTCTGAATCCGGTCCTTGGTTTGCGGCTTCAGGTTAAATCTCTCGTGATCTCGCTCGCCGCTGTTGAGCTCATCCTTCAGCGCGAACGCATCGGCGGTCAGCTCGCGGCAATAGGGGCCCCGAATGTACCAGCCGAAGCGGTAGCCGAGGTCACAGCCCATCACCTGAATCAGGAAAATCCGCTTCTGGATGTTAAAACGCTCGGAGAACGTCTCCAGCTTGATGTCCGGGATGCCGGCCTCGTCAAGGATGAGTTTGAGCCCGACGCGTGCTGGGTTCATCGGATTCCCTCCCGAGTGAAAGTTTGTGTCGCGGACAGGCCTGTCGGCTGTCGTGAAGTCGACGCTTTTTGCCAGTCGGTTTTATCGATGAGATATCGTACAACGCTCACTTCTTCTCGGGGAGTCAGCTTCGACGCAGGATTGTGGATCAGAAACAATTCTGGCCGGCTCCGGCAATTGCTCACGACGTATAGCCAGTATTGTTCACCAAACCGCTGGGCCTTGATCCACTCATTCGGGGTGAGCGCCACGCCACCGACGGCGGCGCGGCCCTTGACCTCGATGTAGCGGTCGGTCTGGCCCTCAAGTAGGGACGTGATGTCCCAGCCGCAGTTCTCTTCCTCTACTGAAACCGGCTTGCGCCCTTGCTCGATCTCAAATTTCTTCACGAAGTCGACGGCGATGGCCTCGACTTCGGGATCGCTTTCCATGCCTTCGATCGAGGAGACCACTTCTTTCGGTGCGGGCAAGATTACAGCCACGCCGACGATTTCCGGAGGCTTTTCCGATAGGTGGGACTCTTGCTCGATCTCATTCAGGCGTAGCTTCAGGCGGTGAGTCAGCTCGGCCTTGCGGGCCTCTTCCTGCGCGCGGTTGCCTTGGAGGGAGAGCCGCTTGGGGTCGGTCTCATCTCGAATGGGGCGGAGCTGCTGGTCGTACCTGGCGATTTTCTTGACCGACTCGCCGATCAAGTGCTGAAGGGACTTGCGGACGTACTTTTCCTTGATTGCTAGCTCGCGGCCACGGCGGTCGTTGATTTCGGCGAAGTACTCGGGCGTCACTTCATCGAGCGACCAGTCGATCACCACGTCCTCTGCGGTGGCCCGCTCGCGAACGATCGGCGCGACTTGTACAGGAGTCTCGGGCGCCTTGAGGTCGAGCAGCGCGTACGGCTGGCTCTTGCGGAAGCGATTCTCGGTGCTGTGGATGGCCAGTAGCCGCTCACCAATCGTCTGGCCGCGGCCGTCTTCGACGCCGCACTTGAGCAGCCACAAGACCGTGGCGTCGCTGGCCTCAGCATTGTAGAAAGTGGCTCCTTGGCGCAACGAACCCCCGTAGTCACGGAGCACTCGCTCGACGACGCCCTCGAACAGGGGATGGCCCGGCCCGACAAACTCGACCTCGGAGTAGCCCTGCGACTGATCCTTGTCGAAGGTGATCCTGGGATAGGACTGGCCGACCTTGCCGAATCGCCTCTCCATCGGGCCGTCCAGCTTGCGGAGCTCGGGCGGAACGCGGTTGATCGTCCAGACGCCTTTCGGCTCCTTGACGGGAGCGATCGTGCCGTCGAAGGAGCGATACGCCTCGACGAAGAACTTCTCGATGTATTCGGGCATGAGCCGCTGCTCTTTGCTTTTCTGGCGGTCCGCATCGAGCTTGGAAAGGTCGATGTGGCGCGAGCCGAGCGAACGATCGTTCATGTCGGCCCGAATGCGGGCCACCTGGGATTCATCCGTTTGAAGGTCGATGTCGGCCAGGATCTCGGCCATGGTGCGGCGCTTGGAGAGCCAGTCCTTCATCAGGGCGTCGAACTTGGGGACGGGGATGATCTCGCCGATCACGTCGTAGACCCGGTCGCTGCCCAGAGCGGTCCGCATGTCTTCGAGCTTAATGAGCAGGCGATCCATGACCTCGCCCTCGCGCGTGTTCCTCGCGACGAGGTTGAAGATCATGACCTCCCGTTCCTGCTTGTAGCGGTGAATGCGCCCATCCGTTGCTCGAGGCGGTTTGGATTCCAGGGAATGTCGTAGTTCACCATGAGCGAGCAGAACTGCAGATTGATTCCTTCGCCGGCTGCTTCAGTCGCGACCATCACCGAGGGCTTGCGCTCGTAGAATTCGCGCTCGGCGTCGATCCGCTTTTCGAGCGACATTCCGCCGTGGATGGTGCAGCAGTGGAAACCCAGATCGGTGAGTTTTCTGACGAGGAAATCGAGCGTGTCCTTGTGTTCGGTGAAGACCAGTAGCCGCTCTTGCTTGCCGGAGAGATTCTGGGAGACGACGGCGCGAAGCTCTTCGAACTTGGTTTCGGGAACGCTCTTTTCGTTGGTCTTGGCGAGAGCGACGAGCCGTTCAAGATCTTCAATCTCCGATTCCAGTTCGCCCATCGTCCCGGCCATCGTGAGGCGTTCGACGAGGTCGTCCTCGAAGCGCCAACGCTCCGATTCCGTCAGGTCGTCAAGGTCTTCGGGCAGCTCACCATATTCCTGCTTGAGCTTGCCGAGTTTTTGCAGGTCCTTGAGCCGCGTGAGCCGTCGCCCCAGGGAGAGCCGGATCGCGGCCATGCTCGAAGCCAGCCGGCGCTGGAGCACGGTGAGAGCCAGGCCGACGTTGCGGTTCTCGGCAGCTTCCGCGCGCTGAAAGTTAAAGCGGACGTAATCGGTCACGGCATCATAAAGAGCCAGCTCGTCGGGTGTGAGCTTGTATGGAAGAGTCTGAACCTTGCGGGGCGGGAAACAGGGCGAGCCGTCGAATTTCTTCATGTCCTCCTTGAGCCGGCGGATCATGATCCGGTTCTCGCCTTGGGCGCTGGCTTCCGCCAGGATGTCGCCGGTCGCGTAGAGGTCCCTGTCCAGTAACTGGAGGAGCAGGGCGAAATTGTCGGGGTCGCCCTTGTGCGGTGTAGCTGTCAGGAACAAGAGGTGGTCGGTGCGCTCGCGCATGAATTCGCCGAATTCGTAGCGCTGGGTCTTGTTGACTTTTTGGCCGTAGCGGTAGGCGGCCATCTTGTGGGCCTCGTCTACGATGCAAAGGTCCCAACGGACGTCGCGCAAGAGGTTGAGAATGTCGTCCTGTCGAGCAGCAAAGTCAATCGACGTGATGCACTGGGGACTGTCCTCCCAGATGTTTCGCCCGTACGAGGCGCCCACCGTGCCGCGGTTGATTACGGTGAAGGTCTCACCGAATTTGTCCTGAAGCTCGCGGCGCCACTGGTCTGTCAGATTGGCGGGAGTGACGATGAGCGTCCGCTCGACGAGCCCGCGAAATTTGAGCTCTTTGAGTGCCAGCCCCGCCATGATCGTCTTGCCGGCCCCGGGGTCATCGGCGATCAGGAAGCGAATCTGGGGCTGCGTGAGCAAGTGCGAGTAAACCGCGTCCATCTGGTGGGGCAGCGGATCGACCTGCGAAACGGAGACGGCGAAATGGGGGTCGTACTGGAATGCCAGGCGAATGCGGTGGGCTTCCGCGGCGAGGCGGAAATGCGTCGGGTTGCCGTCGAGAGCGGCCAAATTGCCGTCCTGGGTGATCGTGATCGAAGCGAAGTCCTCGGCCTTGAGGAGCTTGTTCCAGAGGCGCTTGGTGTGTACGCCGACTGCCTGTAGCTCGACGCGCGGACCTCGTGTCTTCGCCGCCAGCACTTTGACCGGCTCGGTCCAGTGCGGGCCCTCGAGGGTCGCACCGTCTGAAAGCTGTTGGACGATTTCGTCGATGGTCACGTCGCCGCCCGCCGCGCCGCTTTGATGAGCGAACTCTGCGCCAGACCGCTGGCCAGCTTCGCCGAGGTGCCTGGCACCCGATAGTGTGCAGAATAACATCATGACCCGTGGGTAGCAAGTCGGCGGTGGAGAGGGCAACCGGAAAACTGAGTGAGCTGGGAGCGGAAATCGGGCGCTGGGACGAAATCCAGCACGCAATTTGAGATGTGGAACATGGAAACTCACGGATTTCTCTGGTCTCGCCTCATCTCGTTTGCCAGAGCGTACTCCTCGGCAAGATCGAATCCAATGTCGGCGGCTGGATCGGTGATCTTGAACGCCGCATACATCAGGCAGACCATGTGCAGGCCGCTGAAACGTCCAGGCATGCTGCGGAGCTGGTATTTCTGAGTTGAATCGTTGACGTCGAACCCGTTCATGCCCAGCGTTGCGACCTCGAAGCCGATCTTCTTGACGTCTTGGTTCGACATACCGGCAAACTTCTCGATCGCGCCGACGAGGTACATCACGGCGTCCATCCGCTCGGCGCCAGGGGTTTTGCTGCGGAATGTCTTTTGGGCTATTTCGCTGAGCCGCACGCGAGCGCAGTTCTGCAATGTCGCTGCTGGCGTCGATTTCGATCGCCTTGCGCCCGCAATCGTCGGCGTCCTCGAGCCGATCGTCAATGAGGATAGCCTCGGCCAGGTCGAACCACGACTGCTGTTCGCCAGGACCGATATTGACCGCGTGCCTCGATGCTTCTTCGGCTTCGCCTATTTTCCCACTCTTCAGAAGGGACGCTCCGAGATTTCGCAAGGCGAAGGCGTTGTCTGGATCGATCTTCAACGCCGCCAGAAGCTCCTTGGTGGCATCTTCGATTTCGTTCTGGCGCGTGAGAGCAACGCCCAGGGCGACGCGACCATTGGAGTGGCTGGGATTCAGTTCCACCAGCTTTCTCAAGTGAGCCACCGCCCGGTCGAGCTGCCCCGTCTCGCTCAAGGCCGTTCCGAGGTTAAACAGGATGGCGGTGTCGTTCGGGCTCCTGGTCCGCAGTAACTCCAAAAGTTGAATCGCTTGTGGGAACTGGCCACGGTTCAGCTTCTCAACGGCGGGTTGGAGGGGGTCGGGTTTGGACGTCTCGGGGTTCCAGGTGACCTTGATGACTTCGGCGCTGACGATGATCCGTGCGGTCCCGCCGAAACCTTCGAACTCCTTCGTAAGGTAGGCGTGAACCGCCTCGCCAAACTCGGCGGAGCCGACGGTGCGGGCATTGGGTGGCAGCAACGAGACGTCGAAATCGCTGGGTGGGATTGCGAAGTCGTAGGTCATGGCGCGAGTCTCAGAGCTCATCCAGCTTGTAGGGAACCGATGTGAAGAGGCTGGTCAAACCGAGTTCGCTTGCCCAGGAATCGACGAGCGGCGTGTCGTGCGACGGATCGGACGGCGTCGAATCATAGATCTCAAGGAGGCGACTTCCTGCCGCACTGAGGTTTGCCGATCGATAGGGCATCGCCAGGAGCGGGTCGCCCCATTGGCGAGACCAGAACAGAGCATGGGCGGCATTGATCGTGAGGCTTGGTTTGACGACGTCTTGAGGGATGATCTTCTTGACATCGGGCTTCAGCGAGGCGAGGGCGTCCTGGAGTTGCCGTTTAACGATCTCCTTTTGTTGTTCCACGAGGTCCGGGAGGGAGTCGGTAACCCACGAATCCACTCTCATTGACACAGGGATCGAGATCAGTTGGGTCGTCAAGCCGTCGAAAAGCTGCGCGGCAAGGCCTCGAGTGACATCCGACGGTATCAGCGTGTTTGCGTAATGGTCGGACACGGTTTTCTCGATGTGCAGGAGGCCTGTCGGGGCGGGGGCGAAGTCGGATCGCTGTTAGGGTGGAGCGCCGAACTTGCGAAGTATGACCCCGCACTTGAAACATGTCAGGTACTCTGCCTCCTTGGCGAAGTTCGGATGGATGCGGATTCGATGCAAACGCGTCGGTCCGCGGGCGATGTCCAGGACAGCCATGTTCTTGACGGACGAGTCCTGGACGACCTGAACGGGACAGCCCGTCAGGGCTTCGACTTTTTCGACCGTTTGCTTCACCGCGCTCCGTAAATCCATCTCGGCGTTATCCTCGGGGCGCGGGGTTTTTCCCAGTACTCGCGGGGTTCACACCCCGGGCTGTACGATGTCGCCCTCTTGCCGGGGCTCCGAGGATGGAGCACGCTCGTGGGACGTTCGAGGCCATTCCAGCGCGCTCGGCGGCCCGATTTTTCGCTTTGTGCCGTACGGCCCGCACAATCGGCCGTCGGCTCTTCAAAACAGAAAAATTCTTGCCAGATTGGCGAAACTGGTCTGGCCTTTTTGTAGATCGTTTCAGGTAGAGGGGGGAATCCAGACGCGGAGGTGAACTGCACTGATGACACGGTCCGGAATCGACAGCGTGAGAAGTTTGGTGAGCTCGACGGCGCGGGCGTACACGGGCTTGCGTGTGCGCCAGCTCGGCTCCGTTGCCGCCATCGCCTGCGCGGATGGCAGGAGGCCTTCCCTGTGCGCCGGCCGCCCCACCGCCGCCGAACGCGGCACGTCGCCCACGGCGAGGGGAGGAATACCCACTCGGAAAGGACGAATTCTTTTTTCTTTTGGCAACCGGGAAAGCCGTTGTGCAGATCATTCTAGTAGGCAGGGTATTCGTTGTCGGATGCCCGGTTTACAGCCTCCCTCTATCAGCGAGTTTCAACCTTTGATCGTCAGGTCGCGAACAACTCGGTTCTTTGGCCTTCCAGGGCGTGCCGGCCAGCCTCGGACCCGGACGGAAGACCACAGGTCGAAAGAGACCATTCTTGGGCGAATTCGCCTCCCAGAGTCTCATTTACTCTCATTCAGTCTCATTTTTTGGTTGGGGAAGGCGGAGATCGGCGCGGCCGCCCCTTTGCGCCAGGCCGCCACCACCACGTTTCGGCGGCACTTGGCCCATGACGGGGGCAGGGATGCGAAGCGGCCGATTTACACCAGTGTACGGATGCTAAAAACACGGCCGAAAACCTGCCACTTTTTGCCACTTTTCGCGCCGCGCTGCGCTCAAAAGAGGGCGGAAGCTTCGCACCGCATATCGAATCGGCGCTGGAGGATCGGAACTGGTCGGTGCGTCGTCAGGCGATGCCAAAAAAAAGTGGCAAATACACGCGGAAAAGTGGCACAAGTCAACCCCGTTGTTGTTCACTATGTCTAGAGAGCGGGCGGAGGGCGGGAGTGAGGAGTCACGGAGCGCTCGGCGGCGGATGGGCGGATCGATCGGGACCTGCAGGCGCCCGAGGGTGCATCCGAGCCGTCGCTTCAAGAGCTCGGCAGGAGACTTCGCCTCATCCGGGACCAGGGTTCGTGCCGCGAAGGTGTGGCTCGGCAGTCGGAACGAGCCAGCCCTCTCGTCCACGAACGTCAGGCAAGAAAGGCGGACTTGCGGCGACGATGGTTTGTTCCCGTAAGCCTTATGCACCAAGGGCCATCGTCAAATTGACAAAACGAACTCGGGGAGGCAATCCGAAACTCGAAGTACGAAAATCGAGGCGATGGAAGAAGCGGCAAATCTTTCAAACGAAGTCGGGTCGGGGGGGCGAAGGATTACACACGCCGCTGGTCTGCGCGGCCACACCGATGCGCCAGCCCCCTCCGCCGGCTACCGGCCGCCACTGCCGGTGCGGATCGAATCCGCGAGCCGATCCAGCTTGGCTTCCAGCCGGTCGATTCTGCGAACGAGCTCATCGACTGACTTGCCGCCGGAAACATCGCGCGCCGACTTCTCCACTATGTGCGTGATCTTACCGATGCGACGATTCAGATGCGCGATCTCGATGCGGTTCTTCAAATAACTCTTGTTCCAGCCTTCGAGCTGGTGCTTTCTGCGTGCTCGCATTTCTTGCAGGTTCTTCCTCTGCTCCTCAAGTTGCTCCGCCGTGAAGCTGTCCCTTTCTCCCGGGAAGGGGTCGTCGACCTGTTCGAGCCATGCCATCGCTCGCTGGATCCGGGTTCGAAGGGCATCGTTCTCAATCTCAAGGAGATCAACCTTCGCTCGCATCGTGGCGACTTCCTCCGTGGCGCGTTCCTCCTCCGCCTCGCCTTCGGCGCTGGCACCGGCGACGGGCACAAAGGGATCGTTGGCGGCCTTCCGAAGCGCTTTCCCTTTCTTCGTCACGGCAGCCGGCTCCTGAGAGGCAGAGTTGCCAGCGGGCGGGACGGCCTTCTTCTCCGGTTGCTGAAATGCCATCAAAGCCGTCGCAGCCGACGCCACGCCAAGGGTTGTCAGGCCGAGTACCAAACCGGTCGTTCTCAGTTTCTCGATGAACATGGCAGAAAGGGCTCCTTTCACGAGATGGCGCAATTGCTTGGGGATCGTTCCGGACAGGAGAGCAAGCGTGGACCGCAAGAGCGGCTCCGGCACGGCTTTTTCCCGGCTGGTTCGGCCCGCGGCGCCCTGCCGCAAAACCGCTTCGGGAATCACCATGCCCCGGCGCAGAAGCCGCGCCCGCAGCAGGTCGCGGCCCCGGACCACGCGACCGTGCACAGTTCCGACAGGCCAGCCGAGCGCGCGAGCGGCCGCATCGTGCGACTCCTCGTTCACACAGCACAGCACGATCGGCAGACGATACTTTTCCGGCAGCCGCTGGATCTCGTTGTGGACGAGCGCCAGATCTTCCACTTCCGCAAGATGCTCACCGGCACTTCTCCCGGCAAGGTCGCCCGGCAGACCTTGCGTCCGCCTGCGCCTCCGCGTTCGCGAAGCAACCCGATGCGCCACACCGTACAGCCACGCCGAGAGCCTTTCAGGCTGCTTGAGACTGCGGGCTTTTTCGAAAAGGATCACGAACGTCGCTTGAAAGGCGTCGTCCACGTCATTCGCGTCGCGGAGCATATGGCGACAGACGGAAAGGACCGGCGGCCCATGCCGGACGACCAGCGCCTCGAATGCGACCGGGTCACCCCGCTCGACGAATCGCGCAAGAAGCTGGCGTTCCGAAAGCCCGGCCACCGTGCCCGGGTCCAGAAGCCGCTCAAGCCCCCGCGCGACCGAACCGCCGCAAGCTCGATTCATTCGTCAATCTCCCCAAACTCCGCACCATTTCATTACTGCGCGAATTCTATGGTTGGCATACAATTTTCTGGAAAAAAGGCGCGATCGCCATGAGGTCAAGCGGCGCGAAGCCCGCGAGATCAGTGCCACTTCCATCCTCTCATTTCGTTCAACAGGAACAAGCCGGTCTCCGTCAGGCTGCGACTGAATGGCCTATGCAAACTTTTACGGGGCAACCTCTTGACGCGCCAACATCCTGATTACTACTATAAGCATTCTCGATAAGAGGTTGTGCGCAGTATCAAATAAACGCCGATAATTAAAGTCGCCTTTCGCTCCGCGAGCCGGGCGTGCATTCGCCCTTTCCGCCAGCCGACAAAGGGCCGCCAGCAACAGTCCGATGCAATTTGAATCCCTCAAAATCTTCTGCGACGTGGTGCGCACGGCGAGCTTCTCGCGCGGGGCGGTCGAGAACGGTATTTCCCAGTCTTCCGCCAGCCAGGCCGTTCAACACCTCGAAGAACGGCTGGGGCTCAAGCTGATCGACCGCTCGAAGCGCCCGCTGGTTTTGACCCAGGCGGGGCGAGTTTACTACGACGGATGCCGCGACCTGGTCGAGCGGTACGAGGAGCTCGAGCACCGGGTGCAGGCGCTCGACGATCTCGGGACCGTCGCCGGAACCGTCGGGGTGGCCGCGATCTACTCCGGGCTGCACAGCATGAGCCGGTTTGTGAAAGCTTTTGAAGAAAGGTACAACCACGCCAGCGTCCGCCTGGAATACCTTCATCCCAAGCGAGTGGTCGAGCGGGTCTCCTCCGGCGAGGCCGAGCTGGGCGTGCTCTCCTACCCCAAGAAGTGGCCCGACCTGACCGTGCGCACCTGGCGCGAAGAGACAATGGTGCTGGCGGTCGACCCGGCCCACCGGCTGGCGAACCGCACGAGCGTGCCGGTGTCTGAGCTTGCCGGCGAGCCCTTCATCGCCTTCGACACCGAGCTGGGAATCAGACGGGCAATCGACCGCTTCCTCCGCAAACACGATGTCGCGGTCAACGTGGTGCTCGAATTCGATAATATTGAAACGATCAAACGTGCAATTGAAGTACCCACCGGAATCTCCATCCTGCCGGAGCCCTCCCTCGAACACGAAGTCAAGGCCGGAACCCTGAAGTCGATCGCGATCGAGGGTCTCGATCCGGCCGACCGCCTCACCCGGCCTCTGGCCATCATCCACCGCCGGCAAGTGTGCCTCGAGCGGCCGGCCGCGAAATTCCTGGAATTGTTGATCGGACAAGATGTTACGGCAAACGGCGTGATGGCGACTTAGGTCGCGAACGTCGTGTCTCGAGGCCGGCACTTGTTCCGGCAAAAAGCCACGGCAACGCGCGACTTGCTCCCCGCGGGCCCTTTTTGCTCTCTAGCAGGACCCCCAATTATGCACTCAGGCCTACCTGAAGCCCAGGGTCTCTACGACCCGAATAACGAACACGATAGCTGCGCCGTCGGGTTCATCGTCAATTTGAAAGGACGGAAATCGCACCAGATCGTGCGCGACGGCATCACTGCGCTCGTCAATATGAGTCACCGAGGTGCATGTGGATGTGAAAACAATACCGGCGATGGTGCCGGGCTCTTGATCCAGATTCCGCACGAGTTCCTCGTCGCCCGATGTCAGACGCTGGGCATAACGCTCGGTGAGCCGGGAACCTACGGCGTGGGCGCGTTCTTCAGCTCGCGCGATCCGGCGGCCGAGCGGCGCGGCCAGGAGCTCTTCCAGGAGCTGGTGGCCCAGGAAGGGCAGAGCTTTCTGGGATGGCGGCGCGTCGAGACCGATTCGTCGTCGCTGGGCGACAGCGCCCGGGCCGTCGAGCCGCGGATGTGGCATGCCTTTGTCGGCCGCGGGCCCCGGTTCGACCATACCGAAAGGTTCGAGCGCAAGCTCTATGTGATCCGCAAGCGGTTTGAAAGCGAGATCCGCAAAGCCGGGCTCGACGATCACAAGTATTTTTACTTCTCGAGCCTTTCTTGCCGGACGCTGGTTTACAAGGGGATGCTCACGAGCGGGCAGCTCGGCCTTTACTTCGCCGACGATCTGGGAGACCCGCTGCTTTCGAGCGCGATGTGCATGGTCCACTCGCGGTTCTCGACCAATACGTTCCCGAGCTGGCAGCTTGCGCATCCTTACCGGATGATCTCCCACAATGGAGAAATCAATACGCTACGGGGAAACATCAACTGGATGCGGGCGCGCGAGGCGCTCTTCGCCTCGGATCTCTACGAGCCGGGCGACTTGAAGAAGATCAAGCCGATCATCCGCGAGGGGCTCTCCGATTCGGCCTGCCTCGACAATGCCGTCGAGCTGCTGGTGCGCTCCGGCTACAGCCTGGCGCACGCGATGATGATGCTCGTTCCCGAGGCCTGGGAGAACAACCACACGATGGTGCAGGAGAGGCGTGATTTCTACCGCTATCATAGCTGCCTGATGGAACCGTGGGACGGGCCGGCATCGGTCGCCTTCACCGATGGGCGGTCGATCGGCGCCGTGCTCGACCGCAACGGCCTTCGTCCCAGCCGCTACGTCGTGACCGACGACGACCGGGTGATCATGGCCTCCGAGGTCGGGGCACTCGACATCGCGCCGGAATCGATCGTCTCCAAGGGACGGCTCGAGCCCGGCAAGATGTTCCTGGTCGACTTGGAAGATGGGCGGATCATCGACGACGAAGAGCTCAAGCTGCGGGTCGCCAGGGCCAAGCCGTACGGCGAGTGGCTCAGGGAGAACATGGTCTCGCTGGCCGACCTGCCGCCGGCGCCGCGCGGGCCGGGCCCCGATCACGACACGCTGCTGCAACGGCAGATCGCGTTTGGCTACACGCTGGAAGACGTGAAGTACATCGTCGGCCCGATGGGTGAGAACGGAGAAGAGGCGATCGGGTCGATGGGAACGGACACGCCGCTGGCGGTTCTCTCCGAGCGGGCGCAGCCGCTGTTCAACTACTTCAAGCAGCTCTTCGCTCAGGTGACGAACCCGCCGCTGGATGCCATCCGCGAAGAGCTGGTGACTTCGGTATTCACCGGCGCGGGAGCCGAGGCAAACCTGCTTGATCCCGGCCCGGAGAACTGCCGGCAGATCGCGCTGGATACGCCGATCCTGGATAATGACGAGCTGGCGCGGCTGAAGCAGCTCAAGAGCTGGCGCGGCTTCACGACGCGAACGCTGCAGATGCTTTTCCCGGTGGCCGAGCGCGCCGCCGGCATGGCCTCGGCCTTGCAAGCGCTCATCGAGCAAGCCTGCGAAGCGATCGAGCAGGGGGCCAGCTTGATCGTGCTTTCGGACCGAGGCGTCACCGCGGATATGGCGCCGATCCCCTCGCTCCTGGCGTGCTCGGGCCTGCACCACGAGATGGTTCGCCGCGGGCTGCGCGCCTGCGCCGGGCTGGTGATCGAATGCGGCGACGTGCGCGAGGTCCACCATTTCGCCCTTCTCCTGGGCTATGGTGCGGGGACGATCAATCCCTACGTCGCTTTCGAGACGCTCGACGACATGATCCGCCAGGGGTGGATCACCGGCATCGACCACGACAAGGCCGTCTACCGGTTCCGCAAGGCAATCAAGAAAGGCGTCGTCAAGGTGATGTCCAAGATGGGCATCAGCACCATCCATTGTTATCGGGGCGGTCAGATCTTCGAGGCGATCGGGCTCAACGAGGATTTCGTCAGGCGCGATTTCGACAAGACCGCCACGCGGGTGGGGGGCGCCGGCATCAACGAGATTGCCGAGGAGACGCTGTATCACCACCACCGCGCCTTCGCGAATCGCGACGCCAGGGAGCCCGGGCTTCTGGAAGGCGGGCAGTATCAGTGGCGCCGCGACGGCGAATATCACCTGTTCAACCCCGAGACCGTGTTCCGGCTCCAGCATGCCACCTCCTCGGGCCGGTATGACATCTTCAAGAAATACACCACGCTCATCGACGAGCAGAACGAGCGGCTCTGCACGCTGCGGGGCCTTTTCGCCTTCCGGTTCGACAACGCTCTTCCGGTGCCGATCGAGGAAGTTGAGGACGCGCGCGAGATTATGAAGCGGTTCGCCACCGGCGCCATGAGCTACGGCTCAATTTCGGCTGAAGCGCACGAAACGCTGGCAATCGCCATGAACCAGATTGGCGGCAAGTCGAATACGGGGGAGGGGGGCGAGGACCCCGAGCGCTACCTCGACAATCGCCGCAGCAAGATCAAGCAAGTGGCGTCGGGCCGGTTCGGCGTGACAAGTGCGTATCTGGTCAGTGCCGACGAGCTTCAGATCAAAATGGCGCAAGGCGCCAAGCCCGGGGAAGGGGGGCAGCTCCCGGGCAAGAAGGTCTGGCCGTGGATCGCCAAGGTGCGGTATTCGACTCCCGGCGTGGGCCTGATCAGCCCGCCGCCGCACCACGACATCTACTCGATCGAGGACCTGGCGCAGTTGATTTTCGACCTGAAGAACAGCAATCCCCGGGCGCGGATCAGCGTGAAGCTGGTGGCCGAGACGGGCGTGGGAACGGTTGCGGCGGGCGTCGCCAAGGCGCACAGCGACGTGGTCCTGATCAGCGGCCACGACGGCGGCACCGGCGCCAGCCCCCTCACCTCGCTCAAGCACGCCGGAATTCCCTGGGAGCTGGGCCTGGCCGAAACGCAGCAGACGTTGATGCTCAACAAGCTGCGTGACCGGATCATCGTCCAGACCGACGGCCAGTTGAAGACGGGGCGCGACGTGGTGATCGCCGGGCTCCTGGGCGCCGAGGAATTCGGGTTCGCAACCGCGCCCCTGGTCGTGATGGGGTGCATCCTCATGCGGGTGTGCCACCTCGATACGTGCCCGGTGGGCATTGCCACCCAGAACCCGGAGCTCCGCGAGAAATTCCGCGGTAAGGCCGAGCACGTCGTTCGCTTCTTCGAGTTCATCGCCCAGGAAGTGCGAGAGCTGATGGCGCGGCTGGGCTTTCGCAAATTCGACGACCTAGTGGGACGCAATGATCTGCTGGAAATGCGGCGGGCGCTCGATCATTTCAAGGCGAAGGGGCTCGATTTCAGCAAGATCCTGCTTCGCCCTGACGTAGCGGGAGCGGCTTGCCGGCGAATGGTTGCGCAGGATCATGGGCTTGAGTCGACGCTCGACCGGACAACCCTCCTGGCCGACTGCATGCCAGCCCTGGAACGGCGCGAGCCGGTCGCACGCGAGTATCCCATCCGCAACATCCACCGCACGGTCGGCACGATTCTGGGCAGCGAGCTGACTCGGCGGTTTGGTGGCGAGGGGCTGCCGGACGGCACGATCTCGCTCAAGTTCAACGGCACGGCCGGCCAGAGCTTCGGCGCGTTCCTGCCGCGGGGCATCACGCTCACGCTGGAGGGCGACGCGAACGACTACATCGGCAAGGGGCTCTCAGGCGGCAGGATCATCGTCTATCCGCCCAGGTGCTCGCGGTTCGTCCCCGAGGACAACGTGTTGATCGGCAATGTGGCCCTCTACGGCGGAACAGCAGGCCGGGCCTTCTTCCGCGGCAAGGCCGGCGAGCGTTTCGCCGTGCGCAACAGCGGAATCCTGGCCGTCGTGGAAGGCGCCGGCGACCATTGCTGTGAATACATGACCGGCGGCGTGGTCCTGGTGATCGGACCGACGGGCCGAAATTTCGCCGCGGGGATGAGCGGTGGGCGCGCGTTTGTGCTCGATGAGTCGCACGACTTCCCCCGTCGCTGCAATCTGGAGATGGTCGATCTCGAGCCGCTGGCGGAGCCGGACGATATCGAGCTGGTGCGCGACCTCCTCACCCAGCACGCCGTGTGCACCGGCAGCACCGTTGCCATGCGGCTGCTCAAGGACTGGGAGCCCGCGGTGAAAGCCTTCGTCAAGGTCATGCCGCTCGATTTTCGGCGCGTGCTCGCCGAGCAAAACCCGGCCGTCCCGGCTGCCCGCGACGCGATGTTGCTCCAGGAGTGGTGGCAGGAGCGCTATCCCGGCCACTTACGCGGCAAACGGCCATACCGCTCCGGTGACCGAGCGGCCGATGATGCTGGAGGTGACCCGTGGGTAAGCAAACCGGATTTCTCGAGTACCGGCGGGAGCTGCCTTCCCGGCGGCCGGTCGCCGAGCGCGTCTCCGACTATCTCGAGATTTATCAACCGTTCTCGATCGAGAAGCTGCGGGCCCAGGGTGCTCGTTGCATGGATTGCGGGATTCCGTTCTGTCATCAAGGATGCCCGCTGGGCAACCTCATTCCCGACTGGAACGACCTGGTCTTCAAGAACCAGTGGAAAGCCGCGATCGAGCGATTGCACGCGACCAACAACTTCCCCGAGTTCACCGGCAAGTTATGCCCGGCGCCATGTGAAGCCTCGTGCGTGCTCGGGATCAACAACGACCCGGTGACGATCAAGCAGATCGAAGCCAGCATCGTCGAGATGGCCTGGAACGAAGGCTGGATCCAACCCGAGCCACCGCTGGCGAAGACCGGTAAGAAGGTGGCCATCGTCGGCTCGGGCCCGGCTGGGCTTGCCTGCGCCGAGCAGCTTGCGCGCGCCGGCCATGCCGTGACGGTCTATGAGCGGGCGGACCGGATCGGCGGCCTGCTGCGCTACGGCATTCCCGATTTCAAGATGGAGAAGCGGCACCTCGACCGCCGCCTCGAGCAAATGAAAGCCGAGGGGGTGGAGTTCGTGGTCAAGGCCAACGTCGGAGTCGATATCCCTGCACAAAAACTGCTCGACGAGTTCGACGCCGTTTGCCTCTGCGGCGGCTCAACCCGGCCGCGCGACCTGCCAATCGAGGGGCGTAATTTCAGCGGCATCGTCTTCGCGATGGACTACCTGACCCTTCAGAACCGCCGCGGCGCCGGTGACGCGATCGATGAGAAAAAGTTCATTTCGGCACATGGCAAGGACGTGATCATCATCGGCGGCGGCGACACGGGAGCCGACTGCCTGGGGACGGTGCACCGCCAGGGATGCAAGAGCGTGCATCAGTTCGAGATCGTGCCGCGCCCGCCGGATGAGCGGGCGCCGTCGAACCCCTGGCCGCAATGGTCGAACATCCTCCGTGTCTCATCGGCCCACGAGGAGGGGGGCGACCGCGAATTCTCGATCAGCACCAAGCGGTTCCGAGGCGAAAACGGGCATGTGTGCGCGCTCGAAACCATCCGTGTCGAAATGAAGGCGCAGAACGGCCGGATGGATTTCGTCGAGGTTCCGGGCACCGAGCGCGTTTATCCCGCGGACCTCGTCCTGCTTGCCATGGGCTTCGTCGGGCCTGAAAAACGCGGCCTGCTCGAGCAGCTCGGAGTCGAGCTCGACACGGCCGAGAACGTCAGGGCCAGCGAATCCAAGCAGACAAGTATTCCCAAAGTTTTCACTGCGGGCGATATGACGCGCGGCCAGAGCCTGATTGTCTGGGCCATCGCCGAGGGCCGGCAGGCTGCCCGTGGCATTGATGAGTTCCTGATGGGAGCATCGGATCTTCCCGCACCGCTGGAACATGGGTGGAACGCTCGTCCGTTTGTGTGACAAAGCTTTCGGGCTAAGCTCCGAAGGCGTGTGCTCGAGGTTTCTCGAAACGTATAAGATCCGACAAACGCCGGAGCCGGAGGCCCACCTTTACAATCGACCATGATCGATCGTCGCAACGCGAGCATATATTCATGGGATGTACGGCATCGAGTCCGGCAATTGCCCGCCGCTGATGGCCTGAACGCGGCGGCAAAAATCCGCCGACAGATTCTCTGGCCTGTAGCCGTGCGTGAGCTGGATCCGCTTGAGCGCCGATTGGTGCAGAATGGCTCCAGCCTCGATCACACGCGGCCGGCCCAGTCCCAGCTTCAAACGCCATGTCCGCGTTGCGGGCTGCCAGACCTTCTTCGGGATATATTCGACAGGCCACCACCAAGGCGTCAGCGGGTTGTGGATGGGATCGCCCCAGGGAACGCCCGAGACAGGCGGCCGCCCGAGAAGCGCGGCCAGCCGTACCGGATCCACATCCAGCAGCGCCGCGCGGCGCCGTCGAGCATCCACTGGAACGGCTCGCGCCACAGTCCGCCGTCGGCCTCGGGATACCCGCCGCCCACATCGCAGTGCACGCCGGGAAACCACTGCTGGTCGAAGTTCTGACCAGGCTGCGGCTCCATCAGATTCTGGCGGAAGAAGCAGCGGCGCTCGTCGATCGAGACGGCATGGCGCACCGTGTTAACGCTAGGATTGGACCGCGTGAACGGGAATGCCTTGGGATTGTAGAGCCATCCGTACGACGAGACCGTATCCCACACACCCAGGAAGTGCACCGGAAACCGCCTCTGGAGGTCGCCGGGCACGGCTTCGCGGGCAAACGTTTGACGGAACGAGTTGCACAGATCCCAGTAGCTCGTGCCGCCGCCCGGACCGCCTGCACCGCCATCGCGCACCGACGAAAACAATCTCAGAACGTAGGGAACGAGGTTGGTGTTGCCACGGGGCAAGAGTCCGAGCGAATGGAGTAACCCGGCCAGCACACGCACGGCATATGACCCGCGGCTGAACCCGAAGAGATACACGCGGTCGTCCGGCTCCCACAGGTCCATCAAGTAGCCGTAAGCTTCCCCGACCTTGCGCAAGAGCCCCGCGCCGAAGGCCAGGCCATTCACCTTCGAGATCCACTTTTGGACCGCGGTGAACGCATTCGGCTCCGGCAGCGTGCCGACGCCGGGGTCGTAGTACACCATCTGTCTGGCCGGATCGCGTTCGAGCACCTGAATCAGTCGGATCACGTTCGTGTTGTTGGAACCGAACTGGTTGTCGGTCCCGTCGCAGCAGATCACGAGATTCTTGGGCATGTGGAACTCACTTCGTCCCCATCAAGACCGTCAGAGGGTCCAACCACTATACAACATCCATCCAGAAATCGGCGGAGCCACCGAAATCCGCCCCGCGGTTTGGTCGGCGCGAAAATCGGTGTAAGGAATCGCCGCCTCTCGTGTATACCTTGAAGTGGGGAGGATGGATGAACGATTCGCCCGCGACCCGGCAGTCTCTGATCGTCAAGCTTCGCGACCCGACCAATTCGGCCGCATGGAGCGAGTTCGTTTCACTTTACGAGCCGCTCGTGTACCGACTGGCGCGTCGCAAGGGATTGCAGGACGCCGACTCGAAAGACCTCGCTCAGGAAGTGTTTCGGGCCGTCGCCGGCGCAGTCGATCGCTGGGATCCGGCCCGCGGCAGCTTCCGCGGTTGGATCTCTCGAATCGCACGCAACTTGATGATCAACTTTCTAACCCGAGCAGGCAATCAGGTGCGCGGCAGCGGTGCCACCAGCGTCCAGGAGCTGCTCGAGGCCCATCCGCAGGAAGACCCAACGGCGGCCGAAGTGTTCGACTATGAGTACAAGAGGCAGCTTTTTCAGACGGCGGCAGCGTCCGTAAGAGGCGAGTTCACACCGGCAACCTGGCAGGCGTTCTGGCAAACGGCAATCGAGAATCGCCCGCCGCAAGCTGTCGCTCGGGCGCTCGGGCTTTCCCTCGGTTCGGTATACGTCGCCCGCAGCCGTGTCTTGGCCCGGATTCGGCGCCGGGTTCAAACTCTCGCCCAGGACCAAGCAGACGTAGAGAGCGAGGTGAATCGTGCTACGCGGCTCGACCAAGTGTGATCCGGACAGGCTAAAGCTCCTGGTCGACGATCGACTCTCGCCCAAGGACACGATCGGTCTGGAACAGCATCTCGAGCAATGCCCGCCTTGCCGGGCAACGCTTGACAATCTGGTCGACAGCGATCGATGCTTGCAGGCCGTGCGCGAATTCCTCGACGACGAGTCGCCAGTTGTCTTCGAGTCGCCGCTGCACTCGATCGAATCACTCCATTTCCTGGCTCCCAGTGATTGGCCCGACTCCATGGGAAGGCTCGGGACCTACGAGATCAAAGGGATCCTCGGCCGCGGCGGCATGGGCATCGTGCTCAAGGCGTTTGATCCTGCCTTGAATCGAAACGTCGCCGTCAAGGTCCTGTCCGCTTCCTTGGCCACGACGGGTGCGGCCAGGGCACGGTTCCTGCGCGAAGCGAGAGCCGCCGCCGCGGTCGTGCACGAGCACGTGGTGGGCGTCTTCGCCGTCGCCGAGGCAGCGGGCTTGCCCTTCCTGGTAATGGAGTACGTCTCCGGGCGCTCGCTCCAGGACCGCCTGGACCGTGACGGCCCTCTTGGTGTTACCGAGGTGCTTCGAATCGGCATGCAGACGGCCGCCGGCCTCGCCGCGGCCCACGCCCAAGGATTGGTCCACCGTGACGTGAAGCCCGCCAACATTCTTTTGGAGAACAGCGTCGAGCGCACTGCGCCTGACTGACTTCGGACTGGCGAGGGCAATCGCCGACGCCAGTATGTCCCACAGCGGCCTCGTGGCCGGAACGCCTTATTACATGGCCCCCGAGCAGGCGAACGGCGAAACCACCGATCACCGCGCCGACCTCTTCAGCCTCGGCAGCACGCTTTACGCCATCTGCGCGGGCCACCCACCGTTCCGCGCCGAGACTCCGCTCGCCGTGCTCCGCAGGGTCTGCGACGAGCCGCCTCGCCCACTGCGAGAAATCAATCCCGAGATTCCGTCATGGCTAGAGTCGTTGATCGCTCGGCTGATGGCCAAGGACCGCTCACAACGATATCAAACGGCCGATGAAGCATTTGATGTGCTCAAAAAATGTCTCGCCCACGTCCAGCAGCCGCTCTCCTCGCCGCTGCCTCCAGGGCTCGGCGCCGGCCCAAGGAAACGACCGATCAAGCAAGCCTGGAAGCCGGTCGCGATGCTGTCGTCAATCGCCTGTGTCGGCGCGGCGATCGTTCTGAGCGCGTCTCGGAGCAAACCTGGCCCCGACCCGCGGTCGAAAGCGACTGCGCCGAACGCCGCCGCACGACCCCCAAGCGAGTCCAGGCCGGAAGGCACCGCGGGCGACACGATCCAGCAACTTATCGACCAGAGCCGCGAACGGGCCCAGCAGATGGAAAAGGATGTCATGCACCGCGAGACAGATTCCGCGGCCGACCCGATCTCGGCGCGGTCTTCCAGCTTGCAGAGCGCGGCTCAGCGCCGAGCGCGACATCCTTTCGAACGGCTCGGCCCGGAAGTGATCAAGAATTGTTCTTTTGACCCCCTTTCCCCCATGAACCGGAGATGATCATGAGACTGAAGTACATCGGCACGCTCTTGACCTCGATAGCCCTGGTCGTGGCGGCGCCAGCCGTCTCTGCCCAGCAACTTGCTCCGCCCCGCGAAGAGACCAAGGCCGAACTCCCTGATCGGCCAGCCTATCCGCAAAAGTTGGAACGCAGTGCGGACGTCGACCCTCTCGCGCAGGTAACGAACGACAGCGACCTTCGCATCGGCATTCAGAGCGTGTACGGCCGCCACATGCCGTCGCTTTCGGGTGGCGGGGGCGAGCAAAACGAGCTGTCCAGCGCCGAGGCCATCGCGGCCCGCAAAGTGGACGTGCTCAAGCGGATGCTCGAGCAGGCAAAGGGCGACTCCCAGCGCAACGAACTTCGAACCAAGCTCGCCGAGAATCTCGGCCAGCAATTCGACCTCCGCCAGAAGCGGCATGGTCTCGAGATCGAGGCTTTGGAGCGACAAGTCGCCAAGCTCAAGGAGCTCGTCCGGAAACGGCAGGAGAGCCGCGCAGACATCATTTCCAGGCGGGTCGAAGAAGTCCAGCGCGAGATCGACGGCCTCGCTTGGTAAATCACCTGGGGCATCCGATTGCCAGCGGCGCGGCCTTCCGCGCCGCTGGCGTTTTTTCGAATCATTTCGCGGCCGAACACTTGATGATACTTCCAGCCACGGCATGCTGATACAATCGGAGTGACGCAACCAACCCCGATTTCATCACTGCAACCGGCCCCGGCGATTAGACATCGACCTTCCAACAGGTAAACCAATGAATCGATTCCTCATCGTTACGGTCATTCTCAACCTTCTTCTCCCTTGCCTTCGCACCGCGCGTGCCGACGAGCCGCCTGCCCCGACAGCGGCGCCGGATGTGGTCAAGGGGATCACCGGCCGTGAGCTGGGCGGGCACATGAAGTTCCTCGCCTCCGACCTCATGCGGGGCCGGGACACGGGCAGCCCGGAGATCCGGCTCGCAGCGGAATACATCGCCAGCCGGCTCTCCGCCGCCGGTGCTTCCCCGGCGGGAGAGTCGGGCCCGGGCGGCAAGACCTACTTTCAGGCCTTCCCGCTTGAAGTCGTCACGCCACAGCTCGAGGGAACCTCGGTCACGCTGTCCATCGAGCAGAACGGTTCCAAGCGCACCGTGCCCTGCGAGCTGGGAGTGGATGTCTCGTTCTTCCCTGGAGGGCTCAGCGCCGGTGAGATCGACGCGCCCGTCGTATTCGCCGCCTACGGCCAGGTGAACCCGGCCGAGAAGATCGACGACTTCGAAGGCATCGACGCTAAAGGGCATTTTGCGCTCATCTTCTCCGGCCAGCGGCCCGGCAAAGACGCCGCCAAGACGGCCGAGGCACCTCCTCCCCCACGGCGCGGGCGGCGGATGTTCGCCCGCGGTCTGGGTGGGTCCAACAAGGCCCTCGAGCGCGGCGCGGTCGGCACCATCGTGATCGAGCGCCCCCGAGCGCCGCCGGTCAGCCTTCAGTCAATTCTTCTCCCCCGATGGCACTGTTCGGCTTCGGCCAGTCATCGATGACGCTTGGCCACGCACCCGCCCGGCTGCCGTCCCTGTCGTTCGCCGACCCGATCCGCGACGTGATCGTGAAGGCGACCGGTCTGACGGCCGATTCAAAGCCCAGGTTGCTCGACGGGCTGCGCATCCGCTTCAAATTCGCCGCCAAGAAAGAATCGAAGGAAGACCGCAACGTCATCGGTCTTTTCCCAGGCACCGATCCCGAAAAGGCCAAGGAAGTCGTGATCTTCAGCGCCCACTACGACCACGTCGGTGTCAACGAGAACGGCGAAATCTTCAACGGGTCTGACGACAACGCCTCGGGCACAAGCGCACTGCTGGAGATCGCCGAGGCGTTCGGCGACGGCCCCCGCCCAGCCCGCAGCGTCGCCTTCCTCTGGGTCTCCGGCGAAGAGAAGGGCTTGCTCGGCAGCCAGTGGTTCTCGGATCACGTCACCTTGCCGGCAAGCTACAAGATCATCGCCGACATCAACCTCGACATGGTCAGCCGCAACGATGCCAAAACGATCGGAATTACCCCGTCCGACCGGCACGCCGACTACTCGACCTTGATTCCCGCCGCACAGGCCGCCGCCAAGGAAGAGGGGCTCGCGACCAAGTTTGACGCCGATGCCTTTTTCTTCCGCACCGACAGCTACAATTTCGCCCGCAAGGGCATCCCGGTGATCTTCTTCTTCTGTGGCGTGCACGAAGATTACCACCGCTCGACCGACGACGTCGCCAAAGCCGATTTCGAAAAAGCCGCTCGCGTCGCCCGCACTGCCTACCGCCTCGGCTGGCAAGTCGCCCAGGAAAAAGAAACTCCCAAAAAGATCAAGCCCGGCAGCGACGCCAATGAAGCAAAGACCGCGGCGAGCCGATGAATTGATTGAGATGAACAAGACCCGCGACAAGCCTGTGTCCGCAAAGCGCGCATGCGCCGATGAGTCTGCTCTTCGCGCTGGCCGTCCTCGCGAGTCCAGGTGCCGTTCATGCTCAAGATGGTATGCAGCATCGCCTGCCGGCATTCCAGGTGCCGGCCAGTGACGTGTTCGAAACCGACGTGCTCTACAGGCTGGCTCAAACCGGGGAGTATCTACCCGATGATCTCCCGCGACTGGCGCGGCTGGCCGTCCTGAATTCGATCTCAATGCGGGTGAACGTTCGCGCCGACCTTCCGGATAGCATCCTGGGCGAGCAGCTCGATCAAGATATCACGGCGCTTTCGACCGATTCTCAGACGTTTTACGATTTTGTGAACAACTCATCGCTCGACGACGCCGAAAGCCTGGAGCGAGCTGCGGTCTTACTTGCCGCCTTGGCGCAGGCCAGCGCCGCGTCCAGTCGACACTTGGCGCAGTTCCCGGGCCTATCGAGCCGCGCCGCTAACGATCTCCAATCGTTCTCGCAGCTAATCGGGCACGTCAACTCGCTGGTGGGAAGACTCGAATCAAACGCCGCAGGCCAGGCTCAGCCCGCACCAGAGCCGGCGGTCGGCCTCGATTCGCTGCGCCGCCAGGCGCAGATAGCAGCCAACTCGCTCGTCGACTTGATAGGCAAGGTCAGGGATGCGGGCCGCGGCCGCCCTGGACGCGATGCCTTGATAACCGACCTCACCGACATGCTTGATCGCCTCCAGAGCTTCTGCCGGCTGCTCTCCCTTGACCCGTCGCTCGCGAAAACCCAGAACGCATTTCGCGACGCCCGGCGCCCGATGTGGCGGGCGGAAAGCCGGCTGATGCACACCCAGTGGCGAGCCGGGATCGAGCCTCCCTGGCGTCTCCTGCGAGAGCGAATGAACGCCATTTCCGACGATCTTCAACTACCGCGAGTGATCGTGCTCTCCCCTTCGGACCGGCTTGATCGCGGCGTCGCCCGGCTCGACCGAAAGCTTGCCGTCATCCCCAGAGGGTCATCCGTGAAAAGCCCTGCGACGCCGATGGCCGCGAGGTCTTCGGCAAGGCTCCCTGGCCCGTGATCATTCACGGTATACACCAGAGTGGGCACACCGCCGCGACCAAGCTCCGCAACCAGCTCGCCCTCGAGCGAACGTGGCGAGCGATGCGTGCGATAAGCGACCGTCTCGGATCCGACGACGTCCGTGGAAAAGTGCACCGTGTCGGCGCCGACGAGCTCGCGAGCGTAGCGTAAAGCCTGATGCAGCGGCGTCATCGCCAGAATTCCCAGGGCATACTCTCGTCCGGAAACATTCGCCGCCGCGACGTCCCGGTGATCAAACGAAGAAATCAACACACGAGAGGCCGATCCCGTTTCGGCGATCACCCGCAAGATGGGCTCGACCGACGCGCACGGCCGTTCCGGAAACGACTTGATCTCCACGTTGACGAGCCAATCGTGTTCGCACGTAAACTCGAGGGCCTCGCCCAGCGTGGGAATGTTGACACGTCCCGAGGCGTAGTGCCCCAGCATCGAAGCCTTTATCTGCCCCAGGCTGCCCAGGTCCCGAGCCGACCGCGGGCCGCCCTGATCGGAAACAAACCACGAGCCGGCGTCGAGCGATCGAACCTCGTCGAAATCGAAGTCCGCCACCTGAAAGCCGTCGCCGGCACGAGAATCACCGGCGAACTTCAAGGCAACGTCGGTGGTTCGCAGCAAGGATTCATCGTGCAGAACGATCGGCACACCGTCGCGAGTAAGCTGAACGTCGAGCTCCCAAGCCGTTGCGCCGGCTTCCCACGCGAGTTTCGCGGCCTCGAGCGTGTTCTCAGGCGCCCGGAACGAGTCGCCCCGATGCGCCACGACCACGGGATGCCCACGCGCCGCAAGCAAGACCGCGAGGAATCGATTGGTGCAGCGGTTTGCCGGAGAATCCGCAGGCTGCATGTGCATTTGCGTCTCATCGGGCGCACGGCATAGTCGCCGTTCGCTCCGCGAAAGTGCGTCCTTTCCCTCGTTCCCACGCTCCCGCGTGCGAACGCTCCTCCTGGTGCTGGGCGGCTCCCGTTCCAAAGTCGCCCTTCGCTCCGCGAAAGTGCGTCCTTTCTACTTCACAAACAGCATCTCCTGATATGTCGGCAGCGGCCACAAGTCGTCTGCTACCAGAAGCTCGAGCTTATCGCCGGCGGCACGAACGGCGTTCATGGCCGGGATGATCACGTCGCGCGCATGCTTGGCATGAGCCAGCGAATCGCCCTCGGCATGGTCGTCAATCGCCTCGGCAAGCTGGTCAGCGCTCGTTTGCAACTGCTCGATCGCCTCGATGATCGTGTTCAGATGGGCCGTTTGAACCTTGGGCACCGTGATCCCGGTCGCCTTCAGGCTGCCGATCGACTGCGCGATATCCGCCTGGTAGCGAAGCGCCGCCGGCAAGATCATCCGCCTGGCCATTTGAAGCGTGAGCTGGCTTTCGATATTGATCGTCTTGCGGTAGCCCTCGACGTAGATCTCATAGCGTGAATCCAGCTCCCGCCCGTTGAAGACCCCGTATTTCGCGAAGAGCTTTTTCGCCTTCGCCGAGATCATGTCAGGAAAGCTCTCGACCGACGTCTTCTTGTTGGGCAGCCCCCGGCGCTCGGCTTCGGCGTGCCAGCTTTCGGTGTAGTTATCGCCGTTGAAGATCACGTCCTTGCTCTCCTTGATCGCGTTTTGGAGCAAGCTCTGAATCTCCCCGTCGAGCTTCTTGCCGGCGGCCACCGCCCCTTCGAGCTGGGTGGCGAATTCGTCGAGAGTTTCGGCCACGATGGTGTTCAAAACCACGATCGGGCCCGCGACGGATTGGCTCGAGCCGACTGCGCGGAACTCGAACTTGTTGCCGGTGAACGCAAACGGGCTCGTCCGATTCCGGTCGCCCGGATCGCGCGGCAAGGTCGGCAGCACCGTGCTGCCGATCTTCAGCTCCCCGCCGGCCTTCGCCGTCTTCGCGCCCCCCTTCTCGACCTGCTCGACGATGTCCTGAAGCATGTCGCCCAGGAACACCGAGATGATCGCCGGAGGCGCCTCGTTGGCGCCCAGGCGGTGATCGTTGTGAGCATTGGCAACCGAGACTCGCAGCAGATCGCCGTGGCGATGCACTGCCCGGATGACCGCCACCAGGAACAGCAGGAACTGCGCGTTCTGGTGCGGCGTCTCGCCCGGCTTGAGCAGGTTCGCGCCCGTGTCATCGGCCATCGACCAGTTCAAATGCTTGCCCGAGCCGTTTACCCCCGCAAACGGCTTCTCGTGCAGCAAGAGCTGGAGGCCGTAGCGGTCGGCGACCCGCTTCATGGTCTCCATCACCAGCATGTTGTGGTCCGTCGCCACATTCGCGTTTTCAAAGGTCACGGCCAGCTCATACTGGGCGGGTGAAACCTCATTATGCCGCGTCTTCACCGGAACGCCCAGCTTGTACAGCTCGGTCTCGGTTTCGAGCATGCAGGCGAGCACCCGCTCGGGGATGGCCCCGAAGTAATGGTCTTCCATCTCCTGCCCCTTGGGAGGCTTCGCCCCGAAGAGCGTGCGACCGGCGTTGAGCAGGTCCGGCCGTGAGAAATAGAAGTGCTTGTCAATCAAGAAGTACTCTTGCTCCGGCCCGGCCGTGCTGTGCACCCGCGTCGCCCCGGAGCCGAATAGCTTGAGAATCCGCACGGCATGCTTGGAAAGAGCCTCGACTGAGCGGAGCAGGGGGGTCTTCTTGTCCAGTGCCTCGCCGGTCCAGGAACAGAACGCCGTCGGAATGCACAGCGTCGTCCCGTTGGGATTGTCCAGGATGAACGCGGGGCTGGTCGGGTCCCACGCGGTGTACCCACGCGCCTCGAACGTCGTGCGAATGCCGCCGGAGGGGAAGCTCGACGCATCCGGCTCACCCCGCACCAGCTCCTGGCCGCTGAACTCGGCAACCGCCGTCCCCCCTTCCGTCGGCACCAGGAACGAGTCGTGCTTCTCGGCCGTCAAACCCGTCATCGGCTGGAACCAGTGCGTGAAATGCGTCGCTCCGTGCTCCATGGCCCACTCGCGCATCGTGGCCGCGACCACATCGGCGATCGATGAGTCGAGCGGAGCACCCTTCTTGATCGTGTTTCGCAATGCTTTGTAAATATTCTCAGGCAGGCGAGCCTTCATGACTTCGTCGGAGAAGACATTGATGCCGAAAAGTTGCCGGATCGACGCCGAAAGCCGGGGAGCGCGACGGCCGGATATGGGCCAGTTCGTGATGGCCTTGATGGCCGCATCACGGGCACGAGACGGTCGCATGAGGTGTTCTCCAATGCACGCAACGACGGATGAGAAATTAAAGCTTGGACACAAAAAAAGCACGTTCAATTCCGGACGAAGCGTGGGAGAGACGCCGATCCTGGATTGATTGGCCGCAGGGCGAGTGCACCGGGAATCCCTGGGTACGCACGTACCCTTCCCGGCTCACATTGGGAAGAAGTATATCGTGTGAGGGACCGATCTTCCAGGGTTGGGCCACCCAAGCGTATCAATGCGAACGGCCCCGGCGAAACACAGTCTCGGGGGCCGCCCATTCTATCAACTTCGCGCGACGGCGGTCAGTTGCCCGATTTCAGCTTGTCCAGCTTGGCCACGATCTCCTTGCCGTTGGACTTGACATCGCCCTCGCAACCGTCGCAGCAGATGTAGAACGTACGGCCTTCGGCTGTGACCTTGATGGGCTTGCCCATCCCTCCCAGGTGGTGGCTGCTCACCGGACAAACAGCCTGCGCGATGGCGGCCTCCTGCTCGGCTTGCGGCAGCTCCTTGATAGCCGCCAGTTCCTTCGTCGAAAGCTTCACGGCCGCGCCGGTAGGCTTGGACGTATCGGTCTTGCTCGGCCCCTCGATCTTCGGAGCCTCGTTCCCCTTGGAGTCAGGCGCAGCAGCCGGCTCCATCTTCCCATCGCCCGGCTTGGCGGCTGGTTCATCCGTCTTCTTGGCCATCGGGCCCGGGCGCTTGGAAGGACTCTGGCCCGGGCTCGGTTCGGCCGCCGACGGCGGCGGGGTGCTCTCATCACCGGCACATCCCGCCAGGGCACCCAGTAACACAATCGCACCGAATGATTTCGTCATGATTTTCATCGCAGGTCGCTCGCGAAGTGGTTAGCGCAATCAATCGTCTCAACGAAGAGCCCAATTCTACCCGCCCCCCGCCCAACCCGCCAAGCCGGCTTGGAACAGTCCAGCAATGTCATCCCGATTTTTCGCGTTCTGTCGGTCTATCCTCGGGCAGTCCGCGGTAGAATTTGCGATTATCGAGCGCAAAGATCTTGTCCGTGAACGCCTCGCCGTTCTGCGAGTCCATCAGCCTTTGCGCCACCATGTTCACCTTGGCATCCAGGTCGTCGACGAACGAAACAATCAGCGCCTCCAGCGTCGCCGGCAATACCGGCGCACCGAATTCCCGCTTGCCGTGATGCGCCAGGATCGCGTGCTCCAGGCAGAGCAGCAGCTCTTCTGGAAACCCGTCGATCTTGGCCGCCGCGTCCCGCACCATGTCGCGGCCCATCAGCACGTGCCCGACCAATGTCCCTTCCTTGGTGTACTTCGCCTCCACCGGATGATACTCCAGCTCGCGCAGCTTGCCGATATCGTGCAGGATCGCCGCCGCCACGATCAAGCTCCGGTTCAGCGGCGGGTTCAGTCCGTCGTAATAATTGGCGTAATGGTCCGCCAGGAGCTTTGCGACCCGAGTCATGCTCCACACGTGCTCGAGCAGGCCCGATGTGTAGGAATGGTGCATGTTCTGGGCCGCCGGCATCCGCTTGAAAAGTGCGTCGTTCTCCGCCAGTATGTTGCACACCAGCGCCTTGAGCGGCCCGGGCTCGATGGAGCGATCGATCAGCACGTCGAGCTTCGCCCGGAGTTCATCGGCAGAGACCTTGCTGCTGGGCACCAGGTCGAAAAAGTCGAACCCGTCCTCGACGTCGTCCGCAGTGGCGGGGCGGGCCGACAGAATGTCGAGTTGAAGACCGAATCGCACGTCGTGGCGGCATTGCACGTGCAGGCGATAAGCGTTGCCCTCGACCCATGAGTCGGCGTCCTGGTAGCACCGGCTGTCGTGCCAGAGGGCTGATTCCACCTCGGTGCGCTTGTCGCGAAAAACACATTTGATGTACGGCTTGTTCGACTTCGTCACCCCCCGCGACTTCCGCACCAGGGCCGCGAAACACACCGCTTCCTGGCCGTCGACCAGGTCCGATACCCGACTCACCACCGCACCGGCTACCGCCATCGCACTGCCTCGTGGTTCACTCCGATCTGCCCGCACGCCACAAACTCGATTATGACGTCCCCACGCAGCAAGATACAATCGTCGCGTGCAAGCCGTGAAGCGCAAGCAGCCGGTACGATCGAGTCCCCGTGCTGCTCAGGCACGGCCGGATAACGGAGCAGCCCGATGCAGAAGACAAAGAAGGGGCATGTCCCCGCGGCCGCGAATCTGGGAAGGCTCGAGCCGCCAGCGTCGATCCGGGAAATCCTCCAGAAGCGCTGGGACGTGCTCGTTCTGGGCGCCGGTCACAACGGGTTGGCTTGCGCCGCGTACCTGGCCCGCGCGGGCAAAAAAGTACTGGTGCTCGAAGCCCGCGAGCGAGTCGGCGGCGCCTGCACGCTGCATGAAGTCTGGCCGGGACATCGGATCTCCCCCTGTGCTTATCTGGCCGGGCTTTTGCACCCCTTGGTGATTGACGAGCTCGCGATGCCCGACTACGGGTTCCGCTGGACCGCCGCAACCGCCGGCATGTTCGTCCCCTTCGATGACGGCTCGAGCGTTCAGCTCTGGGACGACGACGCCCTGTGTGAGGAAGAAGTCGCGAAGCTCGCGCCGGGCGACCTGAAAGGCTGGCGAGCCTTCAGCGACGTCAAGCGCCGTCTGCGCGACGCCCTCCGTCCCTCCGGTCCCGACGACCTCTGGATCGGCCGCGCCCCAGCCGCGCCGAGCTCGACCGCCGCCTGGGAAACGACGTTGAAGCTCGCAAGGTGCTGTTCGAGTGGTCGATGGTCGAATACGTGGAGCACTTCCTCTCGGACCTTCGCCTCCAATCGGCCTATCTGGGTCAGGGCGTGATCGGCACGTTCGCCAGCCCGCATGATCGCGGGACGGCCTCGATCCACTTCCACCATCAATCGGGCCGGCAGGGGGGAACCCCGGGAATGTGGGGCTACGTCCAGGGGGGAATGGGCATGGTGTCATTCATCCTCTGCGACATCGCGCGCGACGCCGGGGCGGTTGTGCTCACAAGTCTCCCCGTTGCCCGCATTATCCCAGGAACCGGCGTCGAGCTTGCCCGCGGCGAGCGGGTCCTGGCTTCGTGCGTCGTATCGAACGCCGATCCGCGAACGACCCTCGCCCTGCTAGGCGATGCGGCCGACCCGGCCTGGCGCGCCCGGGTGCTGGAGATCCCCCAGACCGGCTGCACGGTCAAGCTCAACCTGGCGCTCAAGGAGCTGCCCAGCTTCAAGGCCCGGCCCGGCACAAACATGCCCCACCACCTCGGCCAGATCAACACGCCGCTCTCCAAGGCGGAATGGCATTCCGGCTACGAAGCCGCCCGCGCCGGCCGGCTGCCCGAGCGGCTCTGGTGCGAGCTGTACTTTCAATCCGCGCACGACCCCAGCGTGGCCCCGCCGGGCGTTCACACCATGAGCGTCTTCGCCCAGTACGTCCCGCACACATTCGCCAGCGGCGATTGGAATACCCACCGAGACGAAGTGCGCGACCTGGCGATCCGCTCGATTGCTCGTTACTGCGAGAACATCCCCGCGGCCATCATCGACGTTCAGGTGCTGGGCCCGCCCGACATCGAGCGTGAAGTGGGTCTCTCGGGAGGCCATATCTTCCAGGGCGAATGCCTGCCCGGCAACATGTGGGACCGCCGCTTCGCACCGCGAACCCCGATGCCCGGCCTCTTCCTCTGCGGCGCCTGCACCTACCCCGGCGGCAGCGTGATCGCAATCAACGGCCGCAACGCCGCGATGGAAATCCTTCGCAGCCCGTCCGCGAGCGACGAAGATAACGGCGTATAAAAAGAGAATCAAACCACAAAAATCACGCCATTCTCGTCATCCCCTGCCTCCGTAAGGACTTACGCGTGTCGAGGACTTTTCGGACTTCGGCTGAGTTTCGCCCATTTTTCGCTCAAACTGCTTGTCAAGACAGAGGTTAAGTGCGTGTCGAGAACGTGTCGAGGGGTGACGAGAACCTGTCGAGGAGTGACGAGAACGGGACGGGAACGGGACGAGAACGGGACGAGAACGGGACGAGAACGGGACGAGAACGGGACGAGACGCCAACGTTGCGGACCCGAGGATGCCCGCATAAGTAGGTCAGGCTTTAGCCTGACGATCCCAGCCCGACAGTGCCGGCGTAAGCGTCTGTTCCACAACCAAGCGCATATCCCAATCTCGACTGAGACATTCCTCTTTCCTCGTGGTGGAAGCGTAATCGCAGCCGACTTTCGGCTCCCCTTTCCTCCGCCCTCCGATCTCCGTCCTCCGCCGTGCTCCCTGCCCTTCGAATTTCGTGCTTCGAACTTCGGATTTCGCCCCCAAGTTCGTTTTGTATATTCGTCGCGCGCCTTTATGCCACAAGGATTAAGGGAACAACTCCGGCGTGTGCCGGTCCGGCTTCGTTGCCTTTGTTTCCTTCCGTGCAGAGCTGCTTTTTTGCCCCAGAAACCAGTACCCTGGGAACACCGATTCGTCCCTCGCGCCGACTCCAATGTCGGCGATGGAGATTGACTTATGTATAATATGTACTAACTTTTCGCGATTTGGCCATTTCGTTGAGCTGAAAACCTGGACTTTTTATTCCGCTCGCAACGGATGCAACGAAGAGCGCGATCGCAACACGCGAATCGACGGGTGACGCGCATGCTCAATTGGGTCCCACTACCCGCCACACACCACCCGCCGGTAAGGTCGCCACAGACGCCCTGCGCGATTCCCTCACCACGGTGCGCCGTTCCGACCGCGCGCCTCCGATTTCGCCCAAGGCGCCATTCACTCAAGCAGCTCGCTATCGCAGGCGAGAGACGGAACGCCCTCAGCAATTTCGCTTTGCAGTCATTCAAACCTTTTGCCCGCGTGTTGTGCTGCGCTGACGCGGCGGCGATTGACACCCGAAATCCAGCGCATTCAGAAGAGCGGAAATGGGACTTCTGTTATGGGTGCGAGCGAGCGTTGGGGCACGTTCGGTCGAGGGATACAGCACAGCAGATCGACGAAGTACACGATTATTCTGATGCCAGTTTGCTTAAGCGGGCACGGCGGTTCTCGAGGAGGCTGTGGGCCTCCACGTTTTCGGGCTCAAGCATCACCGCGTGGTTGGCCGCGTCGAGGGCCTGTCGTTCCCACCCGATCGTGGATTCATCGTCCACGTGGTAGGCGATTTTCGCTCTCTGGACATACCCTTCGCTCAGAAGCATGGAGGAGGCGGCCTGATCCGGATAAGATCGCGTGAGCCGTCTGGCCAATGCGAGTATTTGATCAACGAGCCGGTGTTCGTCGTCGAATTCGCCGACCCTTCTGTGCCACGCCAGCGTGGGGGCGCAGAATCGCCTCATCGACCAGGCAATCGCAGGAATCCGGGTGCGATCGATTTCGAACTTCGTCGCGTCGGATTGGATCGCGGAGATGACGCGATCCACCCATGCGTCGAGCGGGAGATTATTCGGTATGAGCGAGGTTGACCTGTCGATCGATGGCAGCCAGCCGATCCGGCTCGCCGTCAGTTCGGCGAGGCTCCGTTCTAGATCATTGATCTCGACGCCCGGCAACTGCGATTGGACCGGCGATCGAGGAACTGTCAATTCGCCCGACCATTGTCCCAGCGCCGCCAGAGTCAATGCCTCGCTCAAAACAAATGCGGGAAACGCGGTCTCCGCAACGGGCACGGACCTGAGCAGATTGAGATCCTCTTCGTGTTCTTTCCGAGCGCGATCCGATTTGCCGCGCGATATCAGCGACTTCGCGTGCAGGCGATGGCAAAAGGTCAGTTTGAACACCTCGTCGACATGGACTTCATGGGGGACTCTCAATTGGTTTACCATCTCGATCGCCCGCGCGTTCCATCGGTCATACGGATGATCGTTCCCCTGGGCAGTATGAATCACCAGACTCCCCACCGCTCCGATCAGTCGCCGTCGGATCTCCACGTCATCGGGGGCCAGAGCAAGACATGACTCCCAACAACCGATGGATTCCTCTCTGAGCGACAGTGCCTCGTCCAGCTTCCCATGGAAAGCGAGGTGGCACGCGAGAAACTCATCAATCAGGGCGAGTCGTCTCAGGCCGCGGATGTCGGGCGGATATCGTTTCGAAAGCTCGATTTCCTGCGAGCGCGCGGTTTCCATGGCTTTCGATCGAAGGTATCCATCGCTCATGCAATTGCGGTATTTGTTATCATCATCAAGGAATATTGTGAGAAGCTCATCCAGAGACCGCGCTGCCACCTGATAATTGGCCTCGGAACGCGACCGTATGGTCTCGGAACTCCGCAGCAGCCCCAACAGTCCCAGGACACTCCCGAAGAGCGTCAGTATTAATGTTGCTGCCAGGGCCGCGATCACAGGTTGTCGGCGGCACCAGCGCCAGGCGTGCTCGATCGGCGAGACGGGGCGTGCCGAAATCGGCTTGCCGTCGAGCCAGCGCCGCAGGTCGTCGGCCAGTGCTTCGGCCGAGGCGTAGCGTCGGGAGGGGTTTTTCTCCAGGCACTTCAGTGCGATGGTTTCCAGGTCGCAGGGCAGCTTCGGATTCAGTCGCCGTGGGGGCACGGGATTCTGACCGCGGACTTGATCGAGCGTTTCCAGCGTCGAAGTTCCCTGGAACGGCGGGCGAGCGGTCAGCAGCTCGTACAGGATGGCCCAGGGCATGGATGTCGGCCGCCGGTCCGACGCCGGCACGGGACGTGGGCGCCTGCTCCGGCGCCATGTAGGAGGGTGTCCCTCGAATGCCTGCCAGGCTCGTCTCCGAAGCGCCGGCGCCGTCACTGGGGAGTGCGAGGCCGAAATCGGAGATCCTGGGCGTCACACGGTCCCAGGGGCCGTTTTCCTCGCAGTCCAGGAGGATGTTGGAGGGCTTGAGATCGAGATGGAGCAGGCCGCGGCCATGAATGTACCCGACTGCGCGCGCGGTCGTCTGCATCAGTCCGGCCGCCACGCGCGGCGGAAAGGGTTCCGTCAGTCTTTTCTTCAGGGTGCCGCCGGCGACGTATTCGAGCACCAGGAAGAACCACCCGTCCGCCTCGCCGTAATCATAGAGCGGTACGACGTTCGGGTGCCGGACTCTCGATACCGCACGCGCCTCGCGCAGCCAGCGGCGCCGAGGGCCAGCGCTCGCTTCCGGCCCCGCGACGGCCGGCAGAACCTTCAGAGCGATCGGGCGATCCAGGCCCGTCTCGATCGCCAGGTACACCACGCCCATACCACCCCGGCCCAGTTCGGACTGGATCTCGAAACCCGGGATGCGCGGCCATGGCTCCGGGGCAGGCACGACGACTTTGGGATCGCGGCGCCGATGGGCGAGCCGCTCCAGGACCGACTTACATTCCGGGCAGCCCTCGACATGCTCTTCGATGGCGGTGTAAGTCCCCTCACCGAGCGTATCGGTGCCAAGCAAGAGTAGAGTCCCCTCCCTTGGGCAAGACAACATGGTTACCAGCCCTCCCCGATCGGCCGGCCATCAAGAGCCGGCTTTCCAGCGGTCCGACACGCGCTTGCCTTCGTCGCAGAGCATCCGCGCCACCCGCTCACTGGCGGCGTACACGGCGGAATGCGTCATCCCCAGGGTCTTGGCGGTCCTGTCGACGGTCCAGTCGCAGACGGCGACCAGCCAGAACGCTTCCCACGTCCAGGGCTTGACTCTCGCACTCACCGCCGCCTGGATCTTCCCGGCCTCGTCAAGCAGGAAGAGCCGAAACCCTTCGGCCGCCCATTCGCCGCGATCGCCGTCGTCCAGAGCGATCGACTTTCGGTGCACTGAAGCCTCGACTTCGCCATCGCGATCGTCGAGGCTAAGGGGACAAACGGCCTGGCGCTGCCGCAAGAAATCGACGACCCGCGATTCGCAGACGCGCCTGAGCCAGCCACGAAACGTGCGGTTCGGGTCGTAATGGAACGTCCGCATCCGGTCCGCCAGCTCGATCCAGATGCGCTGGCAGACTTCGTCAACCGAATCCTCGTCGAGGCCGTAACCGCGGCACCAGCACCGAAGCCGGGGATCGTACCTTTCCCTGAAGCTGACCCAGGCCGAATGGTCTTGCCAGTCCGACACCTCGCTGAGCAGCGACGGGCTCGTTGAGCCGTCAGCGTCCAGCCTCATCGGTGTGTGCTCCCGTGCACGGAAAGGGCCACGATCAAACGACTAGAGGACGCCCAGTCGTTTTTTTCGAGTTCCGTGTCGAAAGGATTCGTAAACCATATAGGAGGTATGCACCGCGCCAAAGTATCCGTCGCTTGAATCGATGGGTAATTGTATTCACCTGAAGGCGGCGACACAACGGGGTCGAGTGGGCTTTCACTACTTCTCGATGACGAATGACAAGTGACCGTTGATGCTTCCTCTACACCTTGATTTCACCCTGGAGGTCTCGATGAACGTTGATAAGTTTAAACAACCAACCCGCGCAAGTGCCGCGTGCGGCGGTGATTCGTTGACCGAGGCCAACCAACGGGTTACAGTCCGATTCCACTGTTCCGACTGCGACGACGGAGCCGGACTTCAAACCGAGTTGGCTACCTCGACGGGCGACGTGAGCCCAGCAGCAGCGACGAGAACGCGTAGACACAAACCCGGCATCTTGACTCTCAGCGTGATTTCCGCTGGCATCGTCAGCCTGCTTCTGCCGATGCACCGAGGCGCGCGGGCTTCGGACATCTTTGTCACGAACTACACCAATGGTGGCACGATCGGCGAATACACGACCTCCGGAGCCACGGTCAACACCTCGCTCATCTCGGGGCTGAACATGCCCCAGATGATCGCGTTGTCTGGCTCGGACATCTTTGTCGTGAACTACGGCAGCGGCACCATCGGCGAATACACAACCTCCGGAGCCACGGTCAACCCCTCGCTCATCTCGGGGCTGAGCAGCGGCGGCGCCGAGGGCATCGCGGTGTCTGGGTCGGACATCTTTGTCACGGACTACGGCAACGGCACGATCGGCAAATACACAACCTCCGGAGCCACGGTCAACCCCTCGCTCATCTCGGGGCTAAACGTGCCCGCCGGCATCGCGGCGTCTGGTTCGGACATCTTTGTCGCGAACTACGGCAGCGGCACGATCGGCGAATACACAACCTCCGGAGCCACGGTCAACGCCTCGCTCGTCTCGGACCTAAACAATCCCTTCGGCATCGCGGTGACCGGGTCGGACATCTTTGTCGCGAACTTCTCCACTGGCACGATCGGCGAATACACGACCTCCGGAGCCACCGTCAACACCTCGCTCATCTCGGGGCTAAACGGGCCCGTCGGCATCGCGGTGTCTGGGTCGGACATCTTTGTCGCGAACTTCTCCACTGGCACGATCGGCGAATACACGACCTCCGGAGCCACCGTCAACACCTCGCTCATCTCGGGGCTGTACGACCCCGTCGGCATCGCGGTAACGGCCAGCGCGGTTCCCGAGCCGTCGACATTGGTGATGATGGGCTTCGGCTCCGCGGTGCTGCTTGCCGCACTCCGCCGCCGCTGGAAATCCTTGCGCCGCCGCGCGGCGGAATCCCAATGAGCTGCGGGTGCAATTCCTGCCGCCTCCATTAGAGGCACTTGCGAGAAATCGCAAGTGGATTCCAGACACCCATCCTTGTGTCACGGTCCCCCGCATCCATTCATTCGCGGCTCGCACGTTCGGCGCAAAACCACGGCCTCCAGTCATTTCCAACACGCATCAGGCGATTGTCCGACGCTCCGCAGATGGTGGGTGTCTGACTTCCCCGATTCCATCAGAGGTCCGTAACGATACGCGGAACGAAAATCTTCATATTCATCATCCGATTCGACATAGGGACGCGATCGGAAGTGCTCGCGAAGCCAGTTGTCGTCGTTGGATTGTCACGCAACTCCCTTGCCAAACGTTTTCAGCCCCCGGAGGGGGCGACAGCACGTAGCCAGGGTGCGCGAGCCCCTGGAACTGGAACGATTGATTCGCCAACCCCGCGACCTTACGTTTTCAGCCCCCGGAGGGGGCGACAGCACGTAGCCAGGGTGCGTCAGCCCCTGGAATTCGTCGATGCGGCCTTGTTTCATCTTGCAGCCGAAGTCGGCCGGCAAGCCACAGGGTCGAGAGCGAGACGACGGCAGCCATCGATCAGGGTCCAATCGTTTATTTCATGGCCCCCGCCGCCAGCCGAACGGTCACGGCGACGCCGTGTGGTCTACACGTCGGCCCACAGTCAATTCTTCTTCGAGCGGACCTTCCCTTTCGATGATCGACACGATTCCGCCGCGCCAAATTTTTATCTCCCGTGAGTGCTCGCGCTTCCCAAACTGCCCGGCGGCCTCTTGTGGCTCCGCCCCAGCCGTCGCATCGCTCGCGGTCGTCGCGACGAAGCGCGTTTCGGAGACCGTCCTCTGTAAAGGCGTGCAACCGGCCGTTAGCGTCAGAGCAATCAACGGTGCTGAAAGTACGAGAAGCCAAAGGAGATAAAGCACCATTCTCCGCGCCTCCATTGTTCTTGGCGTGACTGGGATGCTGGACCGATCGTCGGCTCGATCAAGGCGCGGATACCCACGTTGGTCGACGTCCCAACGCTGAGGTCCCAGCAGCATCCGCAGCATCGCATCCATGTCGTCGCCTTCGTTTTTTAAGGAAACTCGCAGCCATGAAGTGGACACCAGACCGGCGTCGTGCGGAACTCGCCCAGATTGCCGGGTATCCTGTCACCGGCTGCAAACGGCCCGTTTCCTCTTCGAGACCACTTTGCCGGCCCCCGTGTCGGCCTCTGCCCTGGAGCCCGACTTATTGTCGGGGCCGGGCGAAGGCTTTACTGTCCTGGAGCCTGCCGCCGGTTTATAATATCGACCAATTTACTTACCGAGTTGATATTGTACCGGTCCAGCATTATGAGGGTCGAGTCTGAAATGTCAAGGTCTTCCTCGGACCGCACGTCCGACTCCCAGTCTCTCGTTGAAGCCTTCGGGCGCCTCATGCCGGTATTCAGGCGTTGGCTCGAGTTAAAGTATGAGAAGGGAACGATGAGCTACGCCCGGCTCAAGCTGATCGGCATGCTTCACGTCAAAGGGCCGATGATCATGAGCGAACTGGGCGTGAAGCTCGATGTCTCGGCCCGCAACATCACCAAGCTGGTTGATGCGCTCGAGCACGAGGGGTTGGTCCGGCGAGTGGCCCATTGCACCGACCGGCGCGCCACCGTGATCGAAACCACTCAGGAAGGGAGCAAGGTCGGCGAGCGGGTTTGGGGGGAACATTGCAGGGCGATGTCGACGGTATTCGATGAATTGAGTGAAGTTGACCGCGCCGATCTGCTACGAACGGTCAGCCGTCTCCACGCCGTGCTCGAGCGACGCATGGCCGCGGCGGCGTTGAACCCGTCCCGGTGCGCCGAACGGCCGCCCGCAAGGCATGCTCCCCGCGAGGACAATCAAGGATTGGTCGAATGACGATTCGGCGTTGGATGAACATGTGGATGGACATGGCGGTCCCAATCACGGTCGTTGGATCTTGCTTGAGTTTGCCGTTAGCGGGCATCACTTGGTTCTTCTTCGGGGATGCAATCGACAATTGGCGACATCAGCGGAAGTTTAATGCTGCCCTTTGGAGAACTGACGTCTGGGACAGCGAGCAGAAATGATACTTGCACGATGGAGATTGGCGACCGCGACTCTCCATGGTGGATGATTTGATGAACGGTGCTCGCTTACTCGGTATGACAAAAAGCCAACTCAGCGATCTGCTCGGTCCTCCCGATAGCAGCACGCGTGAAGGTTGGTACTATTCCTATGTCTTGGGTCACCGGCGAAGAGGCTTTATACGCCTTGCTCCTGGAACTGCAACGATCGATTCGGCAACCCCGCGACCTTACGCCTCGGCGTCCACCATCTGGCCACCTTCGGCGGGTGCCTCGGCGCGACTCTCCTGGCCCTCCGGCGCGCGACCTCAAACATGGGCTACCTGAGGCCCAGACGCTTGACGTCCTTGACCAGCAGGTAAAGGTGCAGAGCGTCCGTTGGCGACGGAATGAATCCGAAGTGCTCATAGAACCGGCGAGCGTTCTCGTCCTTGGCGTGGACCGCCACGGCACGGATGCCGGCGATGTCCGCGGCCTGGGGTGTCCGCAGCATCGCATCCTTGAGCAAACCCGCACCGATCCCTTGGCCTTGCGATCCGCTACTGACCGCGAGCCGGGCGAGCAGCATGATCGGCACAGCATGGCGGGCCAGCCCCTTCGTCGGTCGTTGGTGCGCGTCCTGATCAGCCACTTCGCCCACCACCAGCGAGTTTGCGGCGAGCGCACCGTACGACACCTCTTTACTGGCGCCTTGTGGCGGCGGCGCTCTACCAATTATCCTGGGGTGATAGCGCGCGTCCTGTTCTCGAAAGGATTTGCTCATGCCTCGCTTTATTCCGCTCTCTTTTGCTGTCGCGTTTCTGACCAGCGTCTGCGGTAGCGCGCTGGCCCAGCAGTTTGCCGACCCCGAGTTCGACGCCAAGGTCGATCGCCCGGCCTTCACCGACGCTCACCCGCTTGTCGTGGTCGACGAGGCCCACAATAACTTCCACACCACCTTCGGCCGCTACAAGCCGTTTGCCGATCTGCTCAAGAACGACGGTTACAAAGTCTCAGGCAACAAGGAAAAGCTCACGGCCAAAGCCTTGAAGGGCTGCTCAATTCTCGTGGTGGCAAACGCAATGGTGGCGCCGGCCATGAGAAGTCCTGAGGCGGCAAATTCCGCCTTCGACGCGGCCGAGTGCGACGCCGTCTTCACCTGGGTTCAGCAAGGCGGCTCGCTGCTCTTGATCGCCGACCATCACCCCTTTGGCGCCTCGAGCGATCAATTGGCCAAGCGGATCGGTGTCGAGATGGGTAAGAGCACGACCTATGACCCGGCCAATGCCGACACGGGACTACCTGCGCAATTGAACTTCACTCGCGTGAACAAGCTGCTCGGTGATCACCCGATTCTCTCAGGCCGCGACGGCTCCGAGCGAATCGACCGGGTGCTGACGTTCGCCGGGCAATCTTTGAAGGGTCCCAAAAACGCGGTCGCCCTCCTCAAGTTTTCTCAGACAGCCGTCGATCAGCCCGGCCCCGCCGCCCCCGGTCGTACCGGGCCCGCCGGCGGACGTGCCCAGGGTATCGCCTTCACGCTGGGTAAGGGCAATGTCGTCGTGCTTGGAGAGGCGGGAATGCTCTCCGCTCAGGTCAACCGCGGGGGTGGGCGAATGGGCATGAACGTGCCGGGCACTGATAACCGTCAGTTCGCGCTCAATGCCATGCACTGGCTCTCGCATGTCAAGCTTTCCGCCGAACCCGCGGATCGCGGCCAAGGGGGCTTCGACAAGCAAATCCACGGGCACCGCCAAGTCTGCGGCCATGCCCGCTCGCCGCAAGGAACCCGCGCGCCCACTCTCCTCGGCCGACATCGCCGCGGAATCCGAAGCATCGATCGCCTTGATCACCGGCGATGGATCAGTCGGGACCGGTTTCCTTGTCCGGCCCGGCATCCTCGCGACCAACGCCCATGTGATTGATAGCGAATTCGTCACCACTCTCAGGGTCCGTTTCCCTTCCGCCGAAAAGGACCAGCAGGGCCCGATGACGACCGAGCTTCTGTTTGAAGACACTCGCCGCGACCTCGCCTTTCTCAAGGTAAAGTCGTCGCTTCCGCCACTCCGCATCGCCGAGTCCTATAAGTTTCGCAAGGGGGAAGACATCACGGCGATCGGCAATCCCGGCGCCGGCGGCGAGCTGGTCCTCGAGAACGCCATCAGCCGCGGGGTCATGAGCACCAAGACCTCGCTGGAAGGCCAGCGATATTATCAGCTCGGGATCGCTGTCAACCCGGGCAATTCCGGCGGTCCGGTGTTCAACTCCTACGGTGACGTCATCGGAGTCGTCACCCGAAAAAGTGCCATGCAAGAGCAACTTGCCTTCTGCATCCCCGTTGAGGACCTCACTCTCGCCCTCGACAAGGTGATGGGCTTCCCGCAAGACGCAATCGATCGCCAGCAGTCGCACCACCGTCTCGTCCTTGCGGTCAAAGAGCTGGGCGCCGGCGGTGCGCTCTACAGCGTCGGGGTCAGCATGAAGCGCAATCAGACGCCTGCGAAAACCAAGCGCAGAGTATTCGGCGGCTTTTACGACGCGGCCGTCAAACGTCTTGAGCAGCAGACCTTTCCGCGGATGAAAGCCGAAGCGGCCCGGGTGCGAGAGGACCGCCTTGTCGCCAAGATGACTCGCGACAAGGTCGGTCAGCTCGCCGATAACCTCGAAAAACTGCGAGCTCTTTACGTCGGCAATGCCCCGGCCGGGCCAGCGACCAACAACCAGCTTGCTCAAATGAAGGCCACTCACGCTCGACTACTGGTTGACCTGTGCAAGGGCCTGGATCTCGATATCCCAGCCGAATTACTCCTCCTCCTCGGGAACGAGTCAGGGCCGGGAACTCCGGCGCACCCTGAAAAACGATAGTGTAAGCACGGCGATCGCCGGATCAGCGAAGACGATGCGAATTCGCGCACCGTGTGTACCCAATTCGATCGATCCACACCGAGCCAGTCCAGGATGGGAGCCACGTCAATTGCCCCACGCTTGTCCCCCTGCGGTTCCTGGCCCGTCCAATCGAGCAGCGTGACGTACTTTTTCGTCTCGATCGGCAGGAACCCTTGATCCAGCGCCCGCGCAGGGAGCGGCCGTTTTGACGCCGCCGGGCGCGGCACGGTCGAGACCGCGGCAGAAGAGCCTACCGGTGCCCAACACCCCGCGGCATCGACATGGTCGCTCGCGATCGGCTCGCGCGGCGGAGCCGTTTCTGACGGTACAGCCGGCGAGCGTTCGGCCTGGCCGGTTCTGGGAACGACGTTCGTCTCCCGGAACGTCAGTTCGCACAGCCAGGCATCCGGACGATCAAAAGTTTCGGCTGGGCTTTCCTCACGCGATGAATGTAATCCACCCGGAGATCCGACGAGGCTCAGATCTGAAGCTGCAATACAGGCATAGCTCTAATTGGCATGATACTTGCAGCTCGATCGGACCGTGCTAGTAGAGGGTCGCTGACATTGTGTCAGGAACAATGTCGTGTCCGACGAACGCGATATATATATAATTATTTATACATTCAAGCTCACGGTCCTGATTTTCGCCATCATCGCCTTCATGTATTTTGCGGGAGAGGCCCTGAAGCCACTTGCGCTCTCGATACTGCCGACGACTTGGTTCCCGTTCAGGATGGACTGAAAGCCAGTGACGTTGTCGCTTGCTCAGGAGAACGTGTGTGAATTATCCCAACTGGATTACACAAGTAGAACATGTGCATATTTCGTATATGCTCTTGGGTATGCTCGCCGGTGCCGCGATAGCTATCGGCGTGCTGCACCACATTGGACTGATCGGATGGGTGCTACGGGCATCTGGCAACCTGGTAAAGGGCAGTATTCGCGGTGGCTTTCTGGTCTGGGAGTATCTCCTGGCCTGGGCATCTTGGTCCGAATTCCTTGTGCTGGCGTTGATCCTTTTACTCGCCGGAGGTCTTGCTGGTGGCTCCTTCCCGGTCCTGAGGATTCTGTGCAGCGTGGTGTTGATGTTCATGGGCGCCGCAGCCTGCCTGGCATACATGTTGATCGACCTGGAACGGAATGAGGTGGAGCGGGGGTACAAGGCTGTCCACAATCCACTCAAAGGCCAGCTTCTTGCCATGCATCTGAAGCGGTATGGCAAGCAAGTTCACATCCCTCTGCTCATATCCGCGTCCGTTGCAGTAATTGGCGGGTTTGCCTTGCTCAACCAGGGACTGTATCAGACGGTGGGTCATACGTGGTACGAGGTGGCTGATGAGAACCGAGAACCAGTTTACGCGGATTTCCTGGCAAATTCCTTGACGCGAATCATGAACCTTGTGGATGTGCTCAACCTTGCCAAATCCCACCACATCCTGGGCGGTGAATTCGTTTATCAGACAGGCTGGCCGGCAAAAACCTTGCTCGCTGGTTTCAAGCTTTTCTTCACGATGGTCTTGTTGCACCAGATTCTTGCTTCATTCCGACAAGGCAAGCTGGTAGCGGAGACCATTTCCGATTTCTGGAGTCCGCACGAGCCGATTCATATGCGGGCGAGAAATGCACTCCCCGTCTTCGGTATCGTGGCCATCAGTCCGCTCCTGCGTTCTTTGAATTCAATCTCTGCGCTGACGAAGGAACAAAGAGAACAGCTTCCTCTGATCCTGGAGACGATGGGACCGTCGATCATTCCCGCGCTCGTCCGACACCTGAATGATCCCAACGAGCACGTGCGTTCCGTCGTTGTTGCGGGACTTGGCCGACTTCATTCGATCGAATCGATTCCCTTGGTCGCCGACTTGAGCCAGGACCCCAGTCCTTTCGTGCGGCAAAGCGTGGCCGAAGCCCTCGGGGTTCTTGGCAAACAACGGGCGGTCGTGACCCGGAAGAGAAAGTTTTTCCGGAGACGCCAGAACTTGTTTAAAGGCGGGATGCCGTGGTGGAGAATCTGGAGAAGAGACGCTACACCGCCAACTGCTCTGGACCCTGTCGAGCTCGCCGTCAAGTCCCTGGAGCTCGCCCTGGATGATGAATCGACTGCAGTACGAACCCAGGCCGTCTCGTCGCTGGGACAGATCGGGAAGCCGGCCGCGGCCGTAGCTCCAAAGCTGATCTCCTTGTCGCGAGAAGGTGACGAGTCGCTTCGCTGCCAGGCTGCTCAGTCAGTGGGCGAGATCGCCGGCGAAATAGAGGCCACGCGAGCGGCTTTGATTGATCTACTGCAAGACCCAAGCTCTTCGGTCAAGGCAAGCGCCGCGCGGCGCTTGGTGCTTTGAAGAATGCGGCTACACCTGCTGTTTCCTCGCTCATTCCTCTTCTGCAAGACAGAGACGATTTGGTGCGGACCGCAGCGTCCCAGGCCATCGCGCAGGTCGGACCACTTGATCACGCGGCCACGGAGTTCCTCGTTGAAGGCCTGACCAGCCCGGATAACGTGGTGCGAGCACAGGTTGCACAGGCGCTGGGGACCATTGGCGCCGCTGCCGAAGAGGCCACGCCTGCGCTGATCGAGGCGATCTCTGATGAGAATGACACGGTGCGGGCCGAGGCTGTGGAAGCGCTAGGCAAGATTGGAGAGTCCGCGGCCAACGCGGCGGTTCCACATCTGGTGCAGGCACTCCAGGATCAAGATAATCGCGTCATTGCGCTGGCTGTCGAAGCCCTCGGGCAGATGGGAGAATCGGCCGACGAGGCCATCCCAGCCCTCGGCGAATCGCTGAGCCATCTCAATCCGCAGGTGCGCCGCAATGCCGCCAAAGCTCTGGGCAGCCTTGGTGAGGCCGCGAGTTCCACGCGCCAGGGCGCTCGCAATCGCCGCGCGAGACGAAGACAGCGCAGTCCGCAGCGAGGCCATCCTCGCCCTCGGCGCGATTGGTCCCCCAACGCCCGCCGTCACTCAGTTAATCGTTTCCGGAATGCAGGACTCCGACCCGCTCGTTCGAGCAGCCGCGGCCCAATCCATGCGGCAGCGGGGCGAGGCGAGCGAAGCGATTCTCGGCTGCCTGACAGCCCTGCTGGAAGACGCGAATGACCAGGTCAAAATCGAAGCGATGCGGTCGCTGTCGAAGCTCGACCGCGCCGGTTCTGATTTGATTGAAGGCTTGTGCAAGCTTCTACTCGAGGACGATAGTGTCACGGTGCAGGCTCAGGCGGCAATGGCCCTGGCCAAGCTCGGGCCCGCCGCCCTGGGCGCCGGCGAAGCATTGGTCCACGCCGCGCAGACCGGAGATGTGAACGTACGAGAACAGGCCATGAGAGCGATCGCTATCATCCAGCCTCCGGAGGCGGCGCAGGCACTCTTCACCGGCTTGAGAGACGGCGCCGACGACATCCGGGTTCTGGCTTCCGCGGGTTGGATGAAGGTGCCCGCCATTCCTTCCGCAGTCATCCCCGCCCTTGTCGAGGCGTTACGCGACCCTGCCCTTCAGGTCCGGGCAAACGTCGCGAACGCACTTTCCCGCCTCGACTCCATTCCTGTCGATGCCGTTCCCGTGCTCATCGAATGCACGGCCGACGATGACGAGGGAGTGCGGATGAATGCCGCCATGGCTCTCAAGCTCTCCTCCGACTCTGCGATTCCCGAGGTCATGCACCAGTTGCTCGGAGATCCCTCCTCGCGCGTCCGCTTGATCGCCGCAAGTTACTTGCTGTCGGCTGAATCCAGCATCGCGGAAGCCGGAGCGGTTCTGGTGGACTCTCTTGCAGACCCGGTCCCGCGTATTCGCGAGCAATCGCTCGATCTCTTCGAGTCGCTCGGACCGAAGGGCGTTGAGATTCTCGAAGTGCTCAAGAAGAGCGATGGTCTGACCAAGGAAGTCGAAACTGAGCAGAATCTCAATGAGGTCATCGAGCAGGCGCAACTGAGTCAATAACAGCTCGATCATCCGGATCAGGCCTTCGCCCAAGGGATATTTGGCCTGGCGTTTGCGGGTATAAGTCCTCGCTAGCACAAGCGCCGGGCTGTCCGCTCGTTGATGAAGCCCGCGCGATCGAAGTCGAGGCACGACATCATGACGAGCCCATTTCCACCCGCGGCGCTGTCTCGAGAACCTTCTCACGACGCGATCACCACGAGGAAGATCAAGGCGATCCTGTTCGACCTGGATGGTGTACTCGCCACTACGGCAAGGATCCATGCAGCGTGCTGGAAGCAGGCCTTTGATGAATTCCTGAAACGTCGCAGCGAGCGCACCGGCAAGCCGTTCCGCCCCTTCGATGCCGAAAACGACTATCGGCGTTTCGTGGACGGCAAACCGCGCAACGAGGGGGTTCGCGGCTTCCTCGAGTCGCGCGGCATCAGCCTTCCCGAAGCGACCGAGTCCGCAGAGTCCGGCGAAGAGTCGATTTCCGGCCTCGCCAATCGCAAAGACAAGCTCGTCGAGAAGTCAATCCGCGCGGGTAATGCCCATGCGTATCCCGGCTCGGTCGCATTCGTTCACTGGGTTCGAGGGCGCGGACTCAAGACCGCGGTCGTCTCGTCCAGCCACCATTGTCTCGAAGTCCTGCGGGCAATCGGAATCGACGACTTGTTCGATGTTCACGTCGACGGCCAGGTGCTGGATCAGTTGCATCTCGCCGGGAAGCCTGCTCCCGACACCTTTGTGCTCGCAGCCAAGCAGCTCGGCGTGCGGCCCGAGTTCGCTGCGGTCGTTGAGGATGCGCTGGTTGGAGTCGAGGCTGGCCGTGCCGGCGGCTTCGGCCTGGTGGTGGGCGTGGACCGAGTTGGTCAGTCTCAAGAGCTCGCGCGCCACGGGGCCGATCTGGTCGTCGCCGACTTGGGCGAGCTCATCGATCGAAAAGACGGAGGGCTTCCACGTTGATCCGTCACGAACCAGTTCTACCGCCGGAGTTCCTCTTTCCCATCGAGGATTGGCGCGTCGTGGAGCGGGAGTTCGCTTCCGCGCTCGTGGCCCAGACGGAGACGATCTTCGCGACCGCCAACGGCTATCTCGGCATGCGCGGTGGGTTCGAAGAGGGAGTGCCTGCGTTTGAGCCCGCCACTCTCATCAACGGCTTCCACGAGACCTGGGACATACCTTATGGAGAGCCGGCCTACGGGTTCGCGACAACAGGCCAGACGATCGTCAACGTACCCGACGGCAAGTTGATCCGGCTTTACGTCGACGACGAGCCGTTCATCCTCACTCGAGCCGTCGTGCTCGAGTATGAGCGTGCACTGGACTTGAGAGCCGGGACGCTCGATCGGACCGTCCTCTGGGAGACTCCCACAGGCAAGCGAGTGCGCATTCGCTCTCGCCGGTTCGTCTCACTCGCCGATCGGCACCTCGCGGCTCTTTCCTACGAGATGACCGTGCTCAATGCCAAGGCGCCGGTCGTGCTCTCGTCCGAGCTGGTGCAGCATCCAGAGCCGCGCATGCTCGGGCACGATGATCCCCGCTTGGCCCGGCAGCTCGGTAAGTCGGTACTGGTGAGCGAGGCCCGGCACGCCTCGAACCAACGGTTGCTCCGCGCGTTCACGACCCGCTCGAGCCGGATGACCTTGGCCTGCGGCTTTGACCACACGTTCGAGACCGAGTGTGCTTTTTCGGTCGAGCAGGAGACGCGCGACGACATCGACCGCGTCGTTTTTTCCGCCGTGGCCGAGCCGGGCAAGCCGATCAAGCTGACCAAGTACCTCACGTTCCACACGTCGCACAGGGTCGCCGTCGAGGAGCAACTCGACCGGGCCGCGCGCGTGCTCGACCGGGCCGTTGCACGCGGGTTTGACAGCCTGCTTCTGGACCAGCGCCAGTACCTCGACGACTTCTGGAGCAAGACCGACGTCGAGGTCAGCGGGCCGCACACCCGCGCACAGCAGTGCCTGCGCTGGGACCTCTTCCAGCTTCTCCAGGCCACCGCGCGGGCAGACGGCGCCGGCATCCCGGCCAAGGGATTGACCGGCCAGGCCTACGAGGGCCACTATTTCTGGGATACAGAAATGTTCATGATCCCGTTCTTGATCTATAACAAAGCGCAGGCCGCCAGGAACCTGCTCTTGTTCCGCTACCGCATGTTGGGTGCCGCACGGGAACGGGCACGACAGGTCAGCCAGCGAGGCGCACTCTACCCATGGCGCACGATCAATGGGCAGGAAGCGTCCGCCTATTATCCAGCGGGCACCGCCCAGTACCACATCAACGCCGCCATCGCCTATGCGATCCGCAAATACGTCGAGGTGAGCGGCGACGACGATTTTCTCAACCGCTATGGAGCCGAAATCCTCGTGGAGACAGCCCGGCTGTGGTATGACCTCGGTTTCTTCTCCGATCGGCGCGGCGGCCGCTTCTGCATCAACGCGGTCACCGGCCCGGACGAGTACACCACCGTCGTCCACAACAACACTTACACCAACCTGATGGCGCAAGAGCACCTGCGCTACGCCGCTGGAGTTGTGGAAACGCTCGAGCGCAAAGAGCCCGAAGCCTTCCGCGAGCTGGTCTACCGCACCGGATTGGCGCCGGAGGAAACCGCCGACTGGCGGCGCGCGGCCGACGCGATGTACGTCGCATTTGATGAAGGGCTGGGCATCCATCCCCAGGACGACGGTTTCCTCGATCTCGAGGTCTGGGACTTCGCCAGCACCCCGCCCGACCACCACCCGCTGCTCCTGCACTATCACCCGCTTGTCATTTACCGTCGCCAGGTTCTCAAGCAGACTGATGTGGTCTTCGCCATGTTCCTCCTGGGCGAAGACTTCACCCCCGAGCAAAAGCGGCGGAACTTCGACTATTACGACCCGCTCACCACCGGCGACTCATCCCTCTCAGCGTGCATCCAGAGCATCATGGCCGCCGAGCTGGGATACCCGACCAAAGCGTGTGAATACTGGAAGTTGGCCCTGCTCATGGATATGGCCGACGTTGGCGGCAACGTCAAGGACGGCTGCCACATCGCCTCGATGGGTGGGAGCTGGATGGCCGCGGTGTATGGCTTCGCCGGCATGCGAGACCGCCGCGGCCGCCTCTCGTTCGATCCGCGTCCCGGGTTTGACAGGCTGCACTTCGTCCTGACTCTCCGCGACCAGCGTCTCGAAGTCTGCCTCGAGAACGGCGCCGTCACCTACACACTGCACGGCTCCTCCGGGCTGACCATCGAGCACCGGGGCGAGCGGCTCACCCTCCGCGAGCGAGAGCCGGTCCGGCGAGAAGTCGCTCGGCCGCCGCAACTCAAGGGCAGCGCGAAGGATCGCGACCCGAGGGACGACGTGCCCGTCGTGCCTCCGGCCGATAAGGGCAGCCTGGTCCCTCCGACGTCGACTCAGGCAGAAGGCAGGATCGTCGTGAACGAACAAAGGTCACCCACGTGAGTTCTCGCTCTCGCGCTTGCAATCGAGTTTGACTTAAGTTTATGGTGCTGCCAGAGACCCACCGTGTTTGACTTTAGCTTAAGCGGTCTCCCCGAGATCAGCTTTCATTTCGGTATTCGAGTCGGCCGCACGCGAGGCCATTCGCACCCCGAGCACACCTCCGACGTAACACGCCACGGGGAAACAACAACTCAGCATGACGACCTTGAACCACATCGCGTATCGGAGCTTGGAGACGTTGAACACGATCGCAACCGTCAACATGTAGGCGACTGAGATGCCCGCCAATCGATTTCCAATTCGTGCGGCGACCCATGTGCTCACAAACGCTGTCGCACTCCAAAACAGGACGACAACCGCCAGAACCCAGTCAGGATATCGGGCGACATGCGCACACATTTCTTCCATGGTCCCGGTGAATCCCTCCGGCAACGGATGGACCACTCCACGATCGACTTCGTCGTGATGGTCGAGATAAAACGCACTGACCTTATGAATTGTCGCCAGTTCCAGGGTGGGGAACTGGCAAAGGATCATCTCGGCCGTGAAACCCCGATTGTAATTGTAGACGAAGTGATAGAGTCCGATCCGGTGCCCGACCACACGGATTTCACCATCGGGATGCCAGTGCAAGCAGGGAGGTAGCAATCGGATCAACGTGTCGGGCGGAGACATCACGAAACCCCTTTGTAGTCATCTTCATCCAGCTCGCCGCCGCCTTTGGCATTCAACCATATCAGGATGAAATCTTCGATCGTCGGTGGTCTGAGCACCCGCCACAGTCGATACCGTGCCGCTCCCAGCGGAAAGCTCCGAGACTTCACTCCGCTGTCCGATGATCGCCTATATCTACCGGGGCGTGAAGGTAGAACCCTCCTGCGAAATGGCAAGGTTTGTCCCCATCAGGTCATCCATTCATAGTCCAACAGGCTTAGACGCCGCCGGGCTCTCCGAGTTCCCGATGATCAGTCGCTTGACCTCGTTGGCGATGTCCTTGCCGATCAACTCTGTGAGCATGGGCTTACGGCAACTCCTCTCGCTCATTTAACCGATTCATCGTAACACACCCGCTCCACCGTGTTCCCCTCGGGATCGAAGAATCCTGGCAAGGTCAGCGACCCGTAGCGCAATCTCGCCCAGGGCTTTGATTGGGCACTCGCGGTTACCCATGGACCGGCTCCCGATTCTTGGCGAAGAGGTAGCGAGAAATCATCCCGCCCAGGAATGCTGCTATCAGAGTCACGAGCGAGTGACCAATCCGCACGAAGTGCTCGGTGGTGCCGCGCTGTCCCACCAGGCTTTTCAAGAACCACCCCGTGTTCGATCCAGCCGCCGCGGTTCCTTCCACGAAAGTACCGTCTCCCTTGTTTCGATAGAAGGGGCTCAGTTGAAAGCCGTTTGCGACAGCGAGGTCCATCAATCCGTCGTTATCGTAATCGAAGTAGGCGAGTCCGCCTGCGATCGATCTGGGAATCTTGGAAGGGAGACAAGCCAACCCCCTGCTCGTGATCAATCTGGATTCAACGGACGGAACCAGTGACAGCCCCATGTAGACCCAGCCGAATAGAGCGAAACCGATCCAGAACGCCCGCTTCTTTTCAGTCCGATGGGTCGCGAGAAGAACCGCGATCAGTAGAACACCGGCTGCCGCACTGAAGATGCCGCTGTCCCAGATCGTATTGGACTCACGAAGGGCGGCAAGGCCGACTCCCAATACCAGGACGAGGGTCACGAGGCTGCCGAGATGGAAACGAAAACGCCTCATCACATGCTCCCTGATCTCAGGAATCTCCCTCCGTCACGGTCTCAGTCGTGTCGCCACTACCCAGGTCGTCGCACCCGCAATTCCGAGAAACCAACCGACTGCTGCGGCTAGCGCCAGGCGCGGCGTGCCAGGAGCGAAGCCGGAATCACGGTGGCGCAACCAACTCCCGTGACGCAACCATTGCATCCAGAACTGCCAGACCCCACCCGCCACCAAGAGAATCGCCGGGCCGATGCCGTTCCAGGTCGGGCCCTGAACCAGGACGCACATCCCAGCCAGAGCGACGGAGACGATCAGCAGGATGAAATCCATCGGGTTCATCGAATCGCCTCGCACTCCAGGAGCATCGCCACCAACGGCTCCCGGTCCGCCAATCGGTGATCGTTCCCGACCTCGATCAAAGCCGACAATGGCAGCGAGCTGATCCGGATCAGTTCTTCCGAGTCAGCAAATGGAATCACGTCGTCGGCCCGGCTGTGCAGAATCACCGTGCCGCGCTTGACAGTCCTGGCCGTTCCCCAATGCTTCCATGCCGGGCAAAGCAAGACGAGCTTCGCCGTGCCAATCTCAATATTCATGGCAACGGCCCCACCCCTCGATGACCCCACGACAACCTGGGGCTGATGCGCATCGTACTCGGCCTGGGCGGTGGCAAGAGCAGCGGCGAAATCGTCGTCATCGAGGGCAGGATTGAAGACTTGGTGACCGTGCTGGGCGAGAAACGTCGGCTTGACGCCGCCCGGAACCGAGTGCCAGCCGTGAAGGAAAAGAATCTTCATATCGGTCACTGTTCCCCCACAATCCCCGCGAGCGCCCTTTCAAGCAGATCCGCTCGAGCCAGACCCGCGCGCAGCGATTCGGAAATCCCGGATTCACCCCAAAACGCCCCGGCCACTTGCCCGCAGACGGCTCCGGTGGTATCGGCGTCGTCACCCAGGTTCACTGCCTTGAGGACAGCTTCTGCAAACGATTCGGCATCGTGAAAGGCCCACAACGCCGCCTCCAGGCTCTTGACCACCCATCCCGATCCGCAAATCTTGGGAGGCTGCTTCTGGCGAAAGCTGCCTCGGGCAATTTCCTGAATCAACGGGTGCAGAGGCTTGATCTCGTTGAGCTTTCGCAACGGCCGCCAGTCCGGCGAGAGAACCTCGTCACGATCTTCGCCGTGGATGAGCGCAGCGAGCACAGTCGCCAGATACCTGCACGCGGAAATGCATTGTTCGCTGGCGTGAGTCGGCAAACTCGATTCTTCAGCGAGTCTCGAAAGCTCATCGAGCCGATCGGCGTAAAGATGCCCGAATCGGATCGGAACCGGAGCCAGTCGCATGATCGAGCCGTTGCCGCTGGCTGCTTCCGAGCGGTCGCCGGATGCGAATGCGTTCTTGTTCGCGGCGAAATGGCCCAGCGCAGCTCCGGGTGGTGATTCCAATGTCGAAACATTGCCCGTTCACGGAATACTTGCCGGTCTTCCACCATTGAACATATCGGTCGGCTTGATCGTTCAAGTCCCAGCCTGCCGTGGCGATGCTGTCGGCCAGGGCCAGCGCCATGCTGGTGTCATCCGTCCACTCTCCAGCCTCCAGCCGATGCGGCCCGCCGCTTCGATAGCCGGTGACCGGGGCGAAGCTCCCTGGTGATTTGAACTCCACAGCGGCCCCCAGGGCATCACCCACGGCCAGGCCGATCAAGGCTCCACGGCGACGGTCATTCATGAGTCCAGCTCCCGGTCCCAGAGGAATGGATCGGCGCGCTCAGGCACCGGCGCTGGCGTCGAGAATGCCTTCGCGGGACTGCGATCTGACGAGACACCCAGATTGTCGAGATCAAGGTGACTCTCAAGCAAGTCGATCAAGCGAGAGATCTCATCCGGGTCCACGCCCTGCGCGAATCGAACGGGCTTTCCAGTGGTCACGATCATTAAACCAGTCTCGGTGTGTGAGCCTCTGCCTTCATCGTTTGCGACCTGGGCACGATATTCCGCGATTCCCATGATCTCCGCCAGGGGAACGTGTCGCTTCCATCTCAGGAACGACATAATCCGGGTGAGCGTGAGACCATCCGGCCCGATCCGGAACTCGGAGCAGCCGAAGAGAATCCCGCGCAGGAAGCGGAACATGAGCCTCCATGCGACAACGAAGCAGAACGTGATCGCCCAGGCGGCAACGAACGGGACTGCAAAGAGAACGAGGTTTCGAACCGCCTGATTCATCACGTGGCGAATCACAAAGAGACATACCGCCGCCCACTCCGTCCAGAAAAGGAACAAAAGTCCGATCTCAGGCGGCGAGGATGGCAAGCGCCCCCAGCGGTGCCAGAGCACCAGATCGTCGCCTTCTCGCTCGATTCGCACCAAGCGTTGCTTTCGTTGATCATCGGACAATTCGCCGCTGTTCCCGCCTGTTCCGTTCATCGACGCCTCCTTCGCCGAGACAATTGCTCCGTGTGTCCAGTATAATCTCTCCTCCACAAGGAGATCACACCACCATGCCTGCCCAGCCTCGCAAAATGTCAGAAGTGCTGAAGGGGATGTCCGAGAATGCGATCCGGTTCCTCGAAGAGACTCGGGGGCTGAGCCGTAACGATGCGGCAATGAAGGTGGCTGCTGTCGCGGCTGAGTTGGGGATCGGGTAGCGTCAAGTTGAACTTGGTATAACCGAGACCGTCGTGAAAACCCTTCACTCACAAGAACCCTTTGGAGCATACCGTGGACGCGACATTCTGGCTGGTCGCGGCGATTTTCGTACTGGTTCTGGGGTCCTTAGCGACCGCCTCCCGGACCAGCGGCGACTGGCGACTCGTACGCCTTGAGCGAAAGGTCGATCTGATTTTGACGCACCTGGGACTCGATCCCAATCAAGGCGTGAATTCAGAAGTCATGGATCTCATGAAGTCCGGCAACAAAATCCAGGCGATCAAATTGCACCGTCAGCAGACCGGAGTCGGATTGAAGGAAGCCAAGGATTATGTGGAGAGCTTGTAACCCGGGCAGGATTGACGGGTGCGAGAGTGCTCCGTCCATGCTCAACGTTGTGTCTCCTTGACGGCGATGATCCCAACGTCGATCACAGCGCCCAGGACGACTCCCACCAGGTAACAAGCAAGGTCACTCCACAGGAACCCGAAGCCCAGTATCAGCCCGCCCAGAGTCGTTTGCCGGATCGAGTCGATCCACGGGGCGTGATAGAGTTGACTGATCTCCACCGCGACCGAGACAGCCAACGCCATACCGGCGATCGTCCGCGTCGATGCCCGGGGCAGCATCAGCCCGATGCCGAGAAATGCTGCAAGCGCCAGAGAGTGTCGCCGGCGTAAGCGGCGATGAACCCTGGCAACACCTGAGCATAGCGACGGGAGCCAAGACCCAGGAAGCATACCAGGGCAATCAGAATCATCTGGATCACGCGATTGCGTTGTGGCTTGATCATGCGGCGACGGCCGAACGCTGAGGAGGCTCACTTGCCGTTTCACCTTCCGACACGACAGTCGCCGGCGTCCCGGCGATTGTCAGCGTTCCACGTTGCTCAGCCATCCCGGATGGTCTAGGCTCGATGTCGGTTCCTGGATCGAGTATGGAGATGGTGACCATGAGTTGGTTCCGAAAAGCCTTCATTTCCTTGGCAATCCTATTCCTGATCATCGGGTTGATGCCGAACTGGCGGCGGGTGAAGACGACAAACGTGGCTGCTGCATCGACCGAAAAGAGGGACGCATTCACTTTAGGTGTTCCGCCTTCACCTCTATTGATAGTGGAGCAATCACACAGCGAGCAAGTGCGGGGCAGGGAAACGATCACAGGCGGTCAGACGTCATTCAAGCTAGAATTCGTCTCCTGGTCCATGCTGTCGCTGGTACTGGGAGCGTTGTTCTTCGTCGCAGACAAATGGTGGCGGCGCTCCGCAGGGTAACTGGGGGCTTCGAGGGATCATCACGATGCAGCTTGTTCCAAGCAGGCCCAATTCGAAGCCCGTGCCCAACTCGATCAGTGGCCGGCTCGCCGCCATCTCCGAGAATGATCTGCGGGAGGTTGTCGAACGGATCAGCGTCCCACGTCCAACCGGCAGTCCCGAAAACGCGGCCGTAAGGCGGTCACTCATCGAGTTGTTTTCGAACATGGAAGCCAGCCGCCTCGGCGTCAAGGTGGACGGGGCAAACAACGTGGTCGTGGGCGACCCTCGACGAGCGAAGATCCTGATCGGGGCACACTACGATTCGGTCCCCGGAACTCCCGGTGCCGACGACAACGCCAGCGCCGTGGCCGCCATGATCGGAGCCGCCCGTGCGATTGGTCCGCAGGAAGACGTTTGCTATGTTGCCTTCGACGGTGAGGAATGTGGCTTCTTGGGCAGCCAGGCGCTGGTGGCCGGCCTTGGGCGGCATCGGCTGGAGCAGGTCCACGTCCTGGAGATGGTCGGCTATACCAGCCGGGAACCGGGCTCACAGCGCAATCCCATCCCCTTGATCCAGGTCCCAACCGTCGGTGATTTCCTTGGCCTGATTGGAACGTTTGGGTCTCGGCGCCTCCAGGAACACGTCCTGGTCACGGCCGATTGCCATGCCCTCCCGGTTCAGGCCCTCTTCCTGCCGGACGTGCCGCTCGAGATGATCGGGCGGATCTCGCACCATCTGCTTCGCAGCGACCACGCCCCGTTCTGGCGGGAGGGTATTCCGGCCTTGATGTGGACAGACACTTCCGAGTTCCGCAACCGGCACTATCACATGCCGACCGACACGCCGGAGACGCTCGATTTTGAGTTCCTGGCCGGCGTCACGAAGCTCCTGGCTCACGCGGTGCTATCCAGCCTCGGCGGCTGACAGCGTCGCCGACGGGTGGTCCGTGCGGTCGATCGATCGCCGCCTCGTCGGCTGGAGTCATTCGCTGGTCTCTGCCCTAAACCAGCGGATTAAGCCCATTGCCTTCTCGAGGTCCGCGTTGGGAAAGCTATCTTCCTCTTCAATCCTCTGCTCCGGATGCCATTGGAGGTAGCGAATTATTGATGGCGACTCGAATTCAAGCTCCAATGACTTGGAACCGCGGTGCCATTCCAACTGGAGAGTTCCATTAGACATCGGTACGACGCGAGGACGGGGCGATTGTTTATCTGGCAAATTGGCGACAAACGTCTTGGCTGCGTCGATCACGGCGGGGTCGATCGGAGGAGCGCCGTACCCGTCCCAGTTCGGAGCAAGCGCTCGCAACGAATCGAGCGCCGACTGGACTTCTTCAACGAAGTCGGAGTCGTGTATGCTCACGGCTAGCCGAGGAGATGCCACAATTCACCTCATGTCGTCGGAAGAGGGAGGCTTTCGAATCCCGCATCATGCCGGCCTTTGAATCCCCTAGCAATTCTACCATTCGGAACAAGACCTCTCCAGATAAGATCGTACTCGCGAAGGGGAGCTGGCGGCTTTTATTGAGTGAGGGCGTCTTGAGGGGCGACACGGTTGAAAGACCGAACGCCGAACATCCTGGAAAGGCGAGTCCCGGAACTATTCGCCGGTTGTGATACGATCTCAATCCATATCCCGATCGAAAACCGACTGGAAGCGTCTGCGATCCGGACAATGGCACGAACGAGGAATCGACTCCACAAACGAATTCGCCGCAGGGGTCCCGAGCATGTCTAATCCGAGGATCAAATTCGCGCAGCTTCGCAAATTGTTGCCGGGTCTGGGTTTCGTTGAGACGGTCACACCCAAAAAGTATACGTTTTTTGCGCACGCCTCATCCGGTGCCGAGTTCGCCATTCCGATCTATCGATCCAACCAAATTGTCCTGCCCCATCATCTGATCGCGGTACGCATGATGCTCGATGCGACCGGCGTGATGGACGGCGACGCATTTGATGAGGCTGTGGCATCCGTAAGCTCGACGAAACAGCCGGCTTCGTGATTCATGCCCGGCTGTTCTGAAAATCAGAACGGCTGCCCTTGATTCGTTCTGCTTTTTCGGTGGAAATAAGTTTCGGCTTATTGCGGCGATCCACTACCAGAAGATGACGAATGACGGCGAAGTGATCGAGGGGCGAGTCTATGTCCGAAATGTCTTGACCCACGCAGAGCACGACGAGGGGTCCTGGAAGAAGGATTGCGAATGCTAACCCCCGTAGGAGACGATTCCATGCCAACCGCCACCGGCCCCAAATCCCCACGCGACAAAGGCGCGGCGCTTTACATGTCTCTGGTCGCCAGGTTCCCGCTCCGGCCCCTCCGGTCCAATCGCGACCTCGACCGCGCCTCAAAGATCGCGAACGCGCTGGCGATCCGCGACGATTTGACCCAGGATGAGACGGACTACCTCGACGTCCTGACGGACATGATCGAAAGATTTGAATCCATCCACTACCCGGTCCATCACGCTTCGGGAGTGGAGCTGCTCCGGTTCCTCTTGAGCGAACAAGGGAAGCCTCAAGCCGAGGTGGCTCGGGAGCTGGGATTGTCGCCCTCGACCATTTCCGAGATCCTCAGCGGCAAGCGTGACTTCAGCCGCAAGCACATTGAAGCATTCTCGCGCTACTTCAGCGTCTTACCCGCGACGTTCCTGAGCAAAGGTGGCACCTGAGAGATCTTGTCAGGAACCGAACATCTCTGCGGAAAACGTGTCAGGAACCCTATACGCATGGTCGGTGCCTGGTCAGGTGCAATCAAGCCGTCGGCTCGGAGAAGCGAAGTCTACCGCACCGGCAAAGGCACATACCCGCTCTCGCTCACGACGCGCTGGCCTGCCGGCGCGAGCATCCAGTCTCGAAGGCGGCACGCCGCGTGATCGGCCGGGGTGTCGCGGCGCATCACGACGTAGACCTCCGTGACCAGCGGATATCGGCGCCTTCCGATCGTCTCCGACGTCGGGAGCACACCCTCCACCGCGCACGCCTTGATGGCCGAAGGCGGCGCCATGAATTCCTGATAGAAGTAAACCGAATAGCCAATGCCGTGCGTATCCTTACCAATTGCCAGGAAGGGGGAAGACATAATCACGCCGACCAATAGATCAGGCGCCTTGATCATCGTGGAATCCTTCATGACCAGCTTTTGCATCAACTCCTGGCTTCCTGAGTTTCTCGTGCGGTGATAAGGCTGGATCGCCGCGTCGGCACCACCAACCTGTCGCCAGTTGGCGATCCCTCCGGAGTAGATCCCGCGGATCTGCTCGATCGTCAGACTCGCCACGGGATTCTATGAGCAAAGGCTGAGCCGAGGTCGACCCATCGACTTTGGGATAGTTGACCACGGTCATTCCGAGTTCCGGCGCGGCTGACACATTCTCGGCGGGGTCGAGCCTCGGAGCCGGCGCGCGAACTGACCGGAGATCGACGTCCCGGCGCAGGAACAGGAGCGGATTCTCGCCAACACCCTGTGCTGGCAGAGAAAATAATGCGCCACCACGATGCCGGTCGGTATCCTGCGTCGTCTTTTCATCCCGCCTCGCCGGGCGATATACCTCAGAGATCAAGACCTGATCGCAAGGATGGGTCCAGAAGCGAGCTCGCCCGCGTCACTGCCTGCGTTACCAACCCGCGCGAGGACATCGAGCCGACAAAAGCCGGCGTCGTGCCGCGCGATACGGCGAAGTAATACGCTGGACCCGCCGGTACCGTGTCCACCGTGCCAAAAGTGAGTGGCCGGCTGGTTTGACCAGTGGTCAACGCGCCCATCCCAGACACGCCCGCCGAGACGGAATGGGAACCCGTCGAGCCCGCCGGGGCCAGGCCTCCACCGCCTGACGAAGCCGTGAAGGCAAGGTCGGCCCAGAAATTCATCCCATTGCCGCTCACATTCGGAAAAGCACCGGCGCGATTGTACACCCCGTCGCCTCCGAGCACGCTGTTCGGTAACGCTTCGAGCGACCCGTTGGTGACGCCGCCGCCATTGAAGTAGCCGGACGTGATGCCGAAATAGCCCCCTCCGGTCGAGAACGAAACCACGTACTCGGTGTTGGCCTGGATCGCCACGGGGCTCGCAAAACTCACTTGCTGCCAGCCGTAAGCCGTCTCGTTCGTGAACGTGGCCGTCGCCAGCAGCGCCCCGCTCGACGACCAGAGATGGCCGACGTGAAGATACCCGGCCATCCACGTCTGCTTGTAGAACCGAACCCCCGTCACCTCGCCCGCGATGCTCGAGGTGAACTTCACCCCCAGCTCGTAAGACCCGTAGCTGTACGCGTTCTCGGGCGGGACGAACGAGTTGCTCCAGATGCTGCTGGCCGACGCCGTCGTGCCGGTGCCGGTCGTGGTCGCACTCGCCACGTTGCTGTACGGCGAATCCTCGTTACCGAGTGTCGCAACCACACGATAGTAATAAGTCGTCCCCGCCGAGAGCCCCGTTTCCTGGAACGTCGTGGTGCTCCCGCTCGACGTGCTCCCGACCTGCGTCCACCCGCTGCTCCCCGTGAGACTCTGCTGGATCAAATAACCCGTGGCGCCACTCGAGGCTGTCCACGCGAGATTGATCTGGCTCGTCGAGACCGCGGTGGCCACCAGGTTCAAGGGCGCCGCCGGCGCCACGTTGATGCCCGACTGCGTGGTCGTGAGCTGCGAGGTCATATCCGTCACGGTCAGCGACTGCGTGCCCGCCGTCTCGAACGTGATCGAGAAGGCCTGCGTCCCCTGATTGACGAGCATGAACGTCGTGCTCGCCGGCAGGCTGGCCGCTGGATCGCTGCTCGAGAACTGCACCGTGCCGGTGTACCCGGTTGCGACGTTGCCGAAGGCGTCATACCCAGTGACCGTGAAGGTCTGCACGGCGCCGGCGGTCGCGGTCGAGGGAAGTCCGGAAATCGTCAGCACGCTGGCGGCGGCCGGGCTGACTTTGATCCCGGAAAGCGTTCCCGTGATTGCCGCCGTCGAGGTATCCGTCACCGCGATCGACTGGCTGCCTGCCGTCTCGAGCATCACCGTGAAAGTGTACGTTCCGTCGTCGGCCGCCGTGAACTGAAAGTTGGCCGGCAGACCCGCCCGCACGTCGCTGCTCGAGAAGTGAATCGTACCGGTATAGCCGGTGTCCGTACCACCACCCGACTTCTCAGCCGTAACGGTGAGGCTGAACGTCTGGCCCGCCGTCTCACTTGTAGGAGCGGTTAAAACCAGCGTATCGTTTGACGCGGTCGTGCTGGTGCCGACGAGCGAGCCCACCACGAGATTCGCCATCGGAGACCCCAAGCCGGTGACATAGTCGTAGCCCGGCCCGGCCGAGTATCGGGGACGGCCCGCGCTCGTACCGCTCGTGATGTCGTGAAAGTCGCCCGCGTTCTCGTACAGCGTGGTCATCAACTGCTGCGGACCGCTGCTGTTGAGCGCCGACTCGTGGTTCAAAGCGCGGCCCTGGTCGGCGATCGCCAGGAGCGCCGACCACTGCGGTGCGCCCGCGCTCGTACCGCCGACCTCGACCCAGCCGTAGGTTTCTCCCTCGTAGGGGACGGAGTCGTAGACGCCCACGCCGGTCGAGGGCGACGCGTCATAGGCAACGTCCGGCGTCGCTCGCGCCGACGACTCTTGCGTGACCACACCAGTCTGGTAGGACGGCTGACTCTCGTACGCACTCGGCCCCCCGCTGCTGTCATTCCAGCCGCTCTCGCCCGCCCACGCATTAGTCGTGCTCAAGGTGAGGGCCGTGCCGCCGACCGAGAGCACGTTCGGTGAGGCCGCCGGCCACTCGGCCGGCGCACCCGAATCACCCGATGAAGCAACAAACGCCACGCCGGGCTGGTCAAAGAACTCGGTGTCATACGCCTTCTCACCCGAAAACTCGCTCCCGCCCCAGCTCATCGACACGACATTCGCATGGGTCGCCGCATACTTGACGGCGGAGAGCAGGTCGTTATTGTCGGCCGAGCTGGCCTCGACCAGCAAAATGTTCGCCCCGGCGCGATCGCGTGCGCCCACTCCACGTCGAGCGACTCTTCCAGCTCCCAGCCTCCCGTGGGGTCGCTCTGCGGGTAGCTCGTCCCGCCGTTCTCATTGACCCGCGTGACCGTGATGGCGGGCAGCCCGAACTCGTTATCAAACGTGTTCAGATCGGACTGGATGTTCGGATCGTCGTAGGCATCGACGATCGCGATCGTCTCGCCTTTGCCCGTTCCCGGCGTGCCGTTGAACGAGATACTGTTGAACCCGTACGCCTCCTGGAGCTGCGCGGGCGTGAACCCGCCCCCAGGCGCCCCCCCACCGCCACCCATCGGCGAGAGCAGGAACGTGGGATGGACAACCGTCGCGCTCAGGAGCGAGCGCGATTCGAGCTGATCAATTGCCGGCCAGACACGCTGCGAATCCCTGATCGGCCGGCGATGAGACGGGCGCGGAATCCTCGGCCTCATTGAAACCTCTCCTGGATGATGACGCAAAAGGTGTATGCTAAGAGATCGCGATTCGAGTGCGAATGCCGCCACGTCTCCTGAATGAATGATCTCGCACCAGACCAGGGCGAAGCCCAGCGCCCGGCTGTCTTCAAAATGACGGCTTGTGCGTTTATGCGGACTGGAAAGATCTGGCTGGCAGCGGGCCAGGCCTGAGGTCTCCGCCGGCGATCCACTCGGTTCGCCGTGCCCGCGGGTGCGCTCATGACGCAAGCCTGTTGCTCGCGCGCACCCGCCCAGCACGGCCCCCCTATCGACCCTTGGCCCTTGCGCCCGAAGGCGCTATTGCGCCAGCGGCGCTACTCGGAGCGTCCGTCTAAGATGAGCATAGGTTACACTGGACGACGAACAAAAAGAAGTGCCTCGCGGCCTGTTCCTTCATCACGAGACGGACGATTGTGTTGAATGTGACACACACGTTTCGCGATTTATTCAAATCACCGCGCGAAAATACTCGAGCGCCCGCTTGAGCCCCTCGGCACGGTCCACCACCGGCTCCCAGCCCAGCAAGGTCTTGGCCCGTGTGATGTCCGGCTTCCGCCGTTTGGGGTCGTCCTGCGGCAAGCCCTCGTGAACGATCTTGCTCTTCGTCCCATCGACCAGACGGATGATTTCCTCGGCGAGCTGTAGGACCGTGATCTCATTGGGATTTCCCAGGTTCACCGGCTCGGAAAAATCGGTGTGCAGCAAACGGACGATCCCCTCCACCAGATCCGACACAAAGCAGAAGCTGCGCGTCTGCTGGCCTTCTCCGTAGATCGTGATCGGCTCGCCGGTGAGAGCCTGCTTCATGAAATTGGGAAGCACCCGGCCGTCGTTCAACCGCATTCGCGGCCCATAGGTATTGAAGATGCGCACGATGCGCAGTCTTGACGCCATGGTAGCGGTAGTAGGCCATCGTGATGGCCTCGGCAAACCGTTTGGCCTCGTCGTAGCACCCCCGTGGGCCGATGGGGTTCACATTCCCCCAGTAATCTTCTCGCTGGGGGTGAACTTCGGGGTCGCCGTAGACTTCTGAGGTACTGGCCAGCAGAAACCGCGCATCCTTGGCCCTGGCCAGCCCCAGCGAGTTATGAGTGCCGAGGGAGCCGACCTTGAGAGTTGGGATCGGGTGCGTGAGGTAGTCAACAGGGCTCGCCGGGCTGGCGAAGTGGAGCACGTTGTCAACCGGCCCGTCGATCTCGATCGGCTCGGAGACGTTGTGCTCGAAGTACCGGAACCCGGCCCTTTCCACAAGCGGCGCGATGTTGCGGCGCGAGCCGGTGAGCAGATTGTCAACGCAGATGACTTCGCCACCGTCGTCGAGGAACCGCTCGCAAAGGTGCGATCCGATGAACCCCGCCCCGCCGGTAATGACCGTTCTCAACGAGCATCCTCCTGAATATACCAATCGGTGCAATCCGCCCGATGCGACGCACCCTGCATCCGTTGCTCAGAATACAATCCCGACCGGCTATTGGCAATTCTCCGGTTGCCTCCGGGGTGCCTCCGCCCCGTCAGCCGGATCTCGGCGAACCTCAGGTTCGCGCCCGGTCTTTCGCAAAAGCCATCGCCACAACCTCGTCCCGCCAAGCCAGCGATCGAGGGTTTGTTCCAGAACACCGCTGAGCCCGCGCGGTTCGTCGCCCGGCTCGTTATGGGCGAGAAGCTTCGCCAGGTCCTGGCCGAACGGCCGAAATTCGGCCTTGAAGCCGCTCGAACGCATCTGCAGCACCATCATGAGGCCGGCCACCAGGTTGTGCGTGTGCACGAAGAAACGGGTCGAGCGCAAGTGGTCGCGCGGCTCCTTGCACATCCACCGAATCACCTCCATGCCGCAATCGACGTCGTCAACCCCGACAAGCTGCCTGCCGCCCAGGTCATGATCGAGATGCACTTCATCCCAGGTCTCGCGCAGGCGATCGACGCAATCGGGGACGGTTTCGACCCATACGGCGTGCGGGTGCTCGGCCAGAAACGTCTCGGCGCGTTGCGGGTCGTCGTCAAGGAAGAGCAGGCGAGGCGCGGTCTTCCCGAAAAGAATGCGCCTCGCCAGGCGCGCAAGCCGGCACCACGCCTGCCGGAACGGCCCTCCCTCGTCGAACGACTTGCCGCCAGAATGGGAATTCATGATACCGGAGGCCGCCTTTGGCCCAACCCGAGGGCCGCTCGCCGCCTGAGCGTGCAGTCGCCCCATCCCCGCCGTCTGGCATTGGTGAATAGGAACTGGCCTCGCACCGCTCCATTTGATTCTACACGATTGCACTCCTGTCAGCATCCGAGAACATTTTCGATCGAGTAGAGCCCGGGCGGCTTGCCGGCGAGGAACTTCGCCGCGTCGAGCGCACCTCGGGCGAAACCATCCCGGTTGAGCGCTCGGTGGCTTAGCTCGATCGTCTCGCCCAGAAGTGCGAAGACGACCGTATGCTCGCCGGGAGAGTCGGCCACGCGAAGCGCGTGCATGCTGATGTCGGCATCAACCGGTTTACCCCGGCCCTCCGGCGTCGCGCCGGAAAGGCCCTGCGCGCGAACTCGGCCAATCGCAGAGCCGTTCCGCTGGGAGCATCCATCTTGGTGCGGTGATGGCGCTCGATGATTGCAATGTCGGCTTTTGCGCCAGAGTGCCCGCGGCATCGCGCACCAGCCGCATCAACAGATTGACCGCCCGGCTCATGTTGGGAGCGATCAGGATCGGAATGCGATCGGCGAGGCTCTCGAGAGCGGCTCGCCCGGCCGGGTCAAAGCCGGTGGTGCCGACGACCAGCGGAATCTTCCGCCCGGCGCACAGGCGTGCCGCGGCGAGCGAGCCCTCCGGAAGCGAGAAGTCGATCATGACGTCGAGCTGACAGCCCTCGGGCAATGACGCTTCGAGTGCCACGCCGAGGCGCGAGACGCCGGCCAGGGTGCCGGCATCAGCCCCGAGGTCTTGATGCCCGGCTCGATCGAGCGCAGCGCCGAGCACAAGATCGGGGTCGTCGGCAATGAGCTGGATCAGCCGCATGCCCATCCGACCCTTCGCACCGTGGATGCCGACCTTCTTGATCGCTTCACTCACAGGTCAGGTTCCTTTCAAAATCGCGCGGCTCGGCCGTCGCTCTAGGCCGCCGGCTCGGTGCCGGTGTAGAGGGCGATCGAGCGGATGATGTCGTCAAGGTCGTTGGCCACCACGATCGGGCGATTGGCGAATCCCCGCGGTGCACTCCGCGCGCTGCCAGCACCTGATCGAACTGGGCCTGGTCGGCGCTGTGATAGGCAACCGTCGCGGTCGGGTCCTTGAGCTGATGCCCGGTCAGGATGCAGACCACGCGGTCCGTCCGGGCAATCACCCCGTCTTCCCGCAATCGTCTGGCGCCGGCGACGCTCGCTGCGCTGGCGGGCTCGCAACCCAGCCCACCCGACCCCACCCGCGCCTTGGCGTCCATGATTTCCTGGTCCGTGACCATGGTGACCACTCCCTTGCAGAAATCGAGCGCCCTCAAGCATTTCTTCAAATTCACCGGGCGGTTGATCTCGATCGCCGATGCCACCGTCGAAGCCTTGACGTGTTCCGAATCGAGCTGGCGGTAGTACGCATCGACTTTATCCATTTCCGGAAGACCATTTCGCCACTGGAGATGCCGGCTGCCGACCAGCTCATTCAGAGTCTGGGCGCCGGACGCATTGATGACTGCCAGCCGCGGAACGCGTGAAATCAACCCCAGGTAGTTGAGCTCGATCAGCGCCTTGCCGAAGGCGCTCGAATTGCCGAGATTGCCCCCCGGCACCACGATCCAGTCGGGCACTTCCCATCGCAGCCCCTCGAGAACCCGGAAGATGATCGCTTTCTGGCCTTCGAGGCGGAACGGGTTGATCGAGTTCATCAGGTAAATGCCCAGCCGGTCGGCAACCTGCCGCACGCGCTGCATGGCATCGTCAAAGTCGCCGACGATCTGGATCGTCAAGGCCCCATGATCAAGGGCTTGTGCCAGCTTCCCATAAGCAATCTTGCCCGACCCGATGAAGATGATGGCACGAAACCCGAAATCGGTCGCCGAACAGTACAGCGACAGGGCCGCCGACGTGTTGCCCGTGCTCGCACATGCAACCCGCTGAGCGGAAACCATGCGTGCATGCGTAAAAGCGGCGGTCATGCCGTTGTCTTTGAAGCTTCCGGAGGGGTTCATTCCTTCGTACTGGAGCCAGAGTGAGCCGGGATCGACGCCGACATAGCGACCAACCTTGTCGGCGCGCTGAAGCAACGTCTGGCCCTCACCAATGGTGACGATGTGGCTCTCGGGTGCGAAGGGGAGCAGCTCGCGGAAGCGCCACACGCCCGAGAAGGCGAGCGGGTCGCTGCGCTGGCTCCAGCGTGCCTCGAAATCAGCGAGCCGTCGCGGCACGGCGAGCTTGTCCCATTCGTAGACGACGTCGAGCGCATCGCCGCAGGCCGGGCAGGAGAAATGGGCCTCATCCACGCCGAACTTGGCGGCGCAGGAGGGGCTCAAGCACTGCTGGAATGCTCTCGAGTGCACGGATTTCTTCTCGGTGGCTTCGGCTGTGCTTGACATCTCCACCGCTTTACCCTTCCGTCTGTTCACATTTTGATGTCGCGCAGAATTCGCTTCCTGCACACCCGAACCCGCGGCGAGCTTGAAAGAGCGGCACGCAAGCGAGGAGGACGGACGAACTTGCACGCACGAGCTCGGCCAGCCCATCACACTCTACCGGTCCGGAAGAGTCGTCTACAAGCGGGCAGGCTTCGACCTGACTCCCCACCGTAGGACCTGCGTCCGCCCGGTTCGCTCCACGACTCGCCGCTCTTGCGGCATCGGAAAGCCGCTCGCGTGTACCTAGAATTGGATATCACATTGGAAATCTTCACTAAACTGAGAATTCAATTGAATGAACGTTCCAAGCGGGCTTGACGTGACCTACGGATAAATCTATCATGAGCCGTCGAAAGCCTCGTCGCCGGAGTCGAGGTTCTCGGTACGTGACGTACACGACGGAAACCCAAACTAGCCTACAGCTTGAGGAATGTAATGCCCCCCTCGACCAAATCCAGCACGGCTCGATCCGCGAAAGCAGCGGCGACTTCAACCCGATCGGCTTCGGAAATCCGCCGGGTCGCCGAATTATTGAAGCAGGTTTCGGATCCGACTCGCCTTCAGGTGCTCATGCTCTTGAGCGAAAAAGAGCGCAATGTAACCGAGCTCTGCGGCGATCTCGGCACGCAGAGCCAGCCCGCCGTCAGCCACCATCTCGCGCTGTTGCGTCATGGCCGGTTAATTGAGCCGCGCCGCGCGGGCAAGCATAACTTCTACGCACTGACCGACGCCGGCCGCCAGCTCGCGCAGGTCGTGAATTCGGTCGTCGGCTGACGCCGAAACCCAGAGCGATGCCACGGAAACCCAGGGCGATGCCACGGAAACTCAGGGCGAAACCCTGGGCTATCTTGTGGCTGCCCCTTCGGGACGACAGAATTCCGCCCGGCCATACCAGCCCGGAGCGTTAGCCAGGCGCGCCCGCGATCGTTTTGGCGAATCGAGGGCCGCGCCGCGCGCCTGAGCGATGGCGCTGATACCAACCCGAAGCGCCAGTTTTGATGTCGCGCTGTTCCTCTCCTCGCCCCGAATGGGGCAGTCACAAGACAGCCCAGGGCAACGCCCTGGGGGACGACGCCAAGATCACAGGTATCGCCCTGAAAGGGCGAAACAAGCCCTCCGAACCGCACGGATCAGGATTTCCGCGAGCGAGCTCAGCATCGCGCGAGGTTCTCCGATTGTGCCGCTCTTATAGGGCTTGAATATGGTTTGAATTCGGGGACCCAGGGCGATGCCCTGGGCTGATTTGTTATGCCCTTTCAGGGCAAGAACCAAAATGCGCAACATCAAAAAGCGCCAGCGAGGCGAGCCGGCGTTCGTCTACTTGCCTTCTTCCCCGCCTAACCCACCAGGCAGCCACGCAGAAATTCGAGCCCGCGGGCGACGTCGCGCAGGCGGCCGGCTTGATCGCCGACCTCGCGCTCGACGACGAGCGGCCCCGTGTAGCCGATCTTCTTGAGCGCCTGCACGAATCGCTTGATGTCAACCTCGCCCTCTCCCAGAACAACTTCCTGGCCCCACTGGCCCGGCGCTTTGGGCCGGCGCGCGTCCTTGACGTGCACCGAGCGGATATCCGGGCCCAGGATCTCGACGGCACGGATCGGATCTCCCATGTCATAGAGCAGCATGTTGGCAGGGTCGAAGTTGACCTTCAGGCTCCCGCAGCGCAGCTCATCGAGAGTCAGCCGCAGCAAGTCGGCCGTTTCCTGACCTGTCTCGAATGCCAGGGTGACTCCCTTGCTAGCGGCGAGATCTCCCGCCTGTGCGAGTGTTTCGATCATTGACGCTCGGCCGGCATCGCCGGGCTCGGGAATGAACCCCGCGTGTAGCGAAAGGTCGCTGAGCCCCAGCGCGATCGTGCGGTCCAGAGCCCACTTCAGGCGTTTGATCCGCTCCGGCCGAAGTGCGGGATCGCCAAAGCCGCCGGTCGCCTTGATCGTTTGCGGCGTGCTGTAGTCTTCACCGGGGAATCCCAGCATGGCCCCGGTCATGACGATGCCCGAATCATGCGCGACGGCGGGCATCGATTCGCCTTCGTCCCAGCTCGCGTGATGCGGGTCGCCACAGGCGATCTGAACGACATTGATTCCCAGAGTCGCCAGGAACCTCTGAAGCTCCGGGATGCTTTTGACCTGCAAACTCCAGCTACAAACCCCCAGGGCCAGCGGAGGCAAGCCGGGGTGTGCGGGCGTGAGGAAAGACTGCGACACGTTCGTTTCGCTCCTGGTTGTCAATCAATTAAGGCCAGTTTCGTTCACTGCGGCATGAGCTGATTCAGCTCCGTGTCAGTGAACGCGATGTTGGTTTGCGAACCTTGGTCCGCCATGACTTTTTTTGCGAGTGCGGCGTTGGCCGGCGCGAGCACACTGAAGTGATTGGCACGCGGAACCGGGTAAAAATGAACCATGGCGTTCTTGGTCGCGGCCGCCATCGCCTTGAGCGACCCGATGTTGCCTTGAGTCTCGCCCTCGAACACGAACGTCGGCGAGTGAATCCCGTCCAGCCATCGCCCGGGCGATCTGAGCTGGACTTCTCGAGGGTTCGTTGTGTCGAACGGCAGGTATTCGTCGGGGTAGCCGCTCACGTCGCTCGCGGGCCCGAACGAGAAAACCGCCCGGAAGCGGTCGCTGCTTTCGGCCACCAGCAGCACGAGCGTGCCGCCGGTGCTATGGCCACCCAGGTACATGCGTTTGGGATCGACCCGGGGATCGTTTGCCAGATAGTCAGCCGCGGCCAGCACGTCGTCGACCTCGCCCAGAAATCCTTCCTTGGTTCCGGGATTCTGATTTCCACCACGAAGCGACGGAAAAAACATGATCACGCCGGCCTGGCGAAACGCGCTGGCCGTCTGGTCGTTGCTCGGCGAGACCGGGCTCCAGACGTCGCCGATCGAGTTGCAGTCTCCGCCCGTGATCCAGATGATCGCCGGGTGCTTTTGCCCGTCGTCACCCCGGGTGCCGAGATAGCCCGCGAGCTTGCCGACTGGGGAATCAAACGTGACCGTGCGAAAGACCTGTTCCGGCGGCTCTTCAACCGGATCGCGATCGGTCGAGCGCGTGACCAGCTTGGGTTTGAAGCCCTGTCGCGCCTGCGGTAATGCAGTCTTTTCCTGGACCGGAATCGGCTCGGCGAAGCATCCGGCCAGCACGACAAGCGATAGTGCGGCAAGCGTTGTCTTTTTCACGGCACCGTTCATCCGTGTATCAAGTGTAGATCGGCGCGAAAGCGAGAAGACCCGATCGCGAGATTCTATCCGAATCGGCTCGGATAGAAAAAGTCCGAAGTCGCTCGAGCAACACCTCGGCGTGCGCCTGGCCGCAAGGACGCTCGGTCTCGTGCTACGTCTGCGGCATCACGACGAGAATCGACGACTCGGTCTTCGGTGTTCCATTCGGCGAGGGCGGAGGCGCGCACACCACGCGGTTTCGCCCGCCGGCCTTGGCCTGGTAGAGGGCCTTGTCGGCCGCGACGATGAGTGCCCGCTCGTTCCGGGGCCAGCCGGGAGGGTTGAACGAGAGCCCGACGCTGGTCGTCAACCGCACGTGCTGAGACCCCGCGGCAATCATGCGGCCGGCAAGCTCCACCCGAATCCGCTCGGCTCGCCGGACGGCCAGGCCCGCCAGCGAGACCGGCAGGGCAATCACGAACTCCTCGCCGCCGTACCGCGCGACCAGATCCTCAGCGCGGGTTGATTCGCGTATCACCGTGGCGACTGCACGCAGGACGTCATCGCCCGCCACGTGGCCGTAGCGGTCATTGATCTGCTTGAAATGATCGATGTCCAGCATCAGAATCGCCATCCCGATGCCGCCCGCGGCGTAACGCTCGGCCAGCGAGCCGATCTGATTCAGAAAATACGCGCGGTGATACAAGCCGGTCAGCGTGTCCCGTACTGTCCGCTCGAACATGTCGCGCTGGAACCGCTCGTCGTGCGGATCGAGACGCACGAGCTTGAATACCAGCGTGGCACCGAGCTGAATGCGATCGCCGTCCTCGACCCGGGTCGGGCGGTGTGCGGCGATCGGCTCTCCATTCACGAAGGTGCCGTTTGAGCTGCCTTCATCTGTGATCTGAACGATTCCATCCGGGTCGACCGCGACCGACGCGTGCCGGCGCGAGACCGTGTTGTCGTCGACCTGAAATCCACTTTCGCCAGCTCGGCCGAAAGTCGTGCCGCTCTCGCCCAGCGGGACCATCGTCCCCGGCACACTCCCGTTCACGACGATCATGTAGGCCGACGGCGTCTCCGCACCGTCGCCGTCGGCCTGCTCGGCCGGCAGAAGCGGCGACGCACAAAGATGGGTACTGGCTTTGGCGTCCATATGAGGATCTCCCATCTCTGAGCTTAGGTCGCCGATCGAGCGTGTCAAATGGAGCGACAAGATTGACGCTTATTATTGCGGCCAGACCATGACCGCAGCGTCATTTCGCGACGACCTCAAGCGTATCCGGGAGATCAAACCCCACCATGGGCCTTCCGATCGCGCCGCGTTGCCTGCCGTTGAAATATTGTGTAAATTTTGTCAAACAGTTAGTCTAATCCTATTGAACAGGATGCACGCCCGCCGGAAACTACCCCACCTTACTATTATTAGGAGTCGACGCGATGGCTCGACTCTTGGCGTCGATCGGGTTGGTCGCCGCGGCGCTTGTCAACACGGCAGCGGCGGCCGGAGACGAGACGCCCGAGACGTTCTTCGAGTTGAAGATACGTCCGGTCCTGGTCACGAAATGCCTGCCCTGCCACGGCGGGAAGAAGGTCAGCAGCGGGCTCAAGGTCGACTCGCGTGATTCGTTGCTGCGCGGCGGCGACCGCGGCCCTGCCATCGTGCCGGGTGAGCCCGGGAAAAGTCTGCTGATCCAGGCGGTTCGTCGGATCGATGAAGACCTCAAGATGCCGCCGGAGCATCCCCTGCCTCCCGAGGCCGTCAGTGCCTTCACCAACTGGGTTGCAACCGGGGCGGCCTGGCCCAAAGCGACGGCCGGGCAATCGGCCGCGCCGAAGTCAGCGGGCATCACTGGGCGTTCCAGAAAGTGAAGACCGTCGAGCCGCCGCGGGATCCAACTGGCTCTTCGGAAACGCCCATCGACCGCTTCATCGCAGCCAGGCGGAAAGCGCACGGGCTCGCGCCGGTCCGGCAGGCAGACAGGCAAACCTTGATTCGCCGCGTGACATTCGACCTGATCGGTCTGCCGCCTGCCCCTGAGGAGATCGCCGATTTCCTGGCCGATCGATCGCCGGATGCGTTCGCGCGGGTGGTGGATCGTCTGCTGGCCTCGCCGCACTACGGCGAGCACTGGGGGCGGCACTGGATGGACGTCGTGCGCTATGCCGACACCGCCGGCGACAACGCCGACTACCCCATCCCGGAAGCCGTGCGCTACCGCGACTATATCATCGACTCGTGGAACGCCGACAAGCCGTATAGTCGCATGGTCCGCGAGCATCTGGCCGGCGACATCCTTGCCCGGAACGGGTCCGCGGAGAACTACGCTCAAGCGGTGATCGCCACGGGGTTCCTGGCGCTCTCGCGACGTTACGCGACCGCTCCGTTTGAGCTCTGGCATCTCACACTCGAAGACACGATCGACACGACCGGCCGCGCGTTTCTGGGGCTCACGCTGCGCTGCGCGGTGTCACGACCACAAGTTCGACCCGGTCACCCAGCGCGACTATTACGCGCTTTACGGGATCTTCGCCAGCACCACGTTCCCTTACGCCGGCTCGGAAGAGCTGCAATCCAAGGCGTTCCCGCGGATGAATTTCGTGCCGGTGGCGCCGCCCGAGGAGTGCAGGGCGAGGCTTGCGAAATACGAACGGCGGCTGGCCGAGCTCGACCGCGAGGCGAAAGCGCTCGAGGCGAAGGGTGATCCGGCATCGAAGAAGCGGATGGGCGAGCTTCGCGGCGAGTGGTCGAAGCTGCGGCGCTCGTCGCTGCCTGAGGACGTCCCCGGCTGCTATGCCGTGGGCGAGGGAAAACCCGTGGATGTACCGCTTCAACGACGCGGAGAGCCGGCAGCACCGGGGGAAGTCGTTTCCCGCGGCGTGCCGAGATTCGCCTTCCTGGCCGCGGAGCCGGCGCGGTCCGCAGGCGCCACGTCGAGCGGCCGCCTCGAGCTCGCCGACTGGCTGGTGCAGCCCGGGCATCCGCTCTCGGCCCGCGTGATGGCGAACCGGATCTGGCAATACCATTTCGGGCGAGGGATCGTGGCGACTCCGTCCAACTTCGGCGTGCGCGGTGAGCCGCCGACTCACCCCGAGCTGCTCGACTGGCTGGCCGCCAGGTTCGTCGCGGACGGCTGGTCGATCAAGAGGCTGCACCGGGAGATCCTGCTCTCCGACACCTATCAACTCTCGAGCGAAACCGACAGCGCCAACGAGTCTCGCGACCCCGGTGACCTCTGGCTCTGGCGGTTTCCTCCCACGCGATTGGCAGCCGAGTCCATCCGCGACGCGATGCTTTTCGTCTCGGGACGGCTCGAGCAGAAGAGGCCCGGCCCTCATCCGTTCCCGCCGATCGCCGACTGGCACTGGACCCAGCACAACCCGTTCAAGGCGGTTTACGCCACGAACGCCCGCAGCGTCTTCATGATGACCCAGCGCCTGGTGAGGCACCCGTTCCTGTCGATCTTCGACGGGCCCGACACCAACGTGTCGACCGACGTCCGGGCCCGGTCGACCGTCCCGCTTCAAGCACTGTACCTGCGCAACAACGCCTTCGTGCACGAGCAGGCCGCCGGTTTTGCCGACCGCTTGATCGCCGGCTTCCATGACAATCGAGCGCGGATCGCCGCTGCGCACGAGCTGGCGTGGGGTCGTCCTGCCGCACCCGATGAGCTCAAGCGGGCGGTTCGCTACCTATCCGACTGCAAGACGGCCCTGGCGGCGGCCGGAGCTTCCGAGCCGGATCGCGAGCGACTCGCGTGGGCCAGCCTGGCCAAGGTGATACTGACTTCCAATGAGTTCCTCTATATTGACTAGAACATGTTAAGTAACCTAGACATCTTCCACCACTCACCGATCGCCCGTCGCGGGTTCTTGAAGAGGGCGGTCTCGGCCGCCGCGCTCGCCGGGCCGGGCCTGCGCGGAGCACTCCTCCTGGCGGCCGAGCAGAATGGCGGCGGGCTGCTCGCGCCCAAGCCCGCCCACCATCTGGCGAAGGCGCAGAACCTGGTCGTGATCTTTCTGACCGGTGGTTTTTCACACGTCGATACGTTTGACTATAAGCCCGCGCTGGACAAATACCACGGCAAGCCCGTCCCCTCTTTCGGCTTGAGGAGCGATGAGACGGGCCAGCGCCCGCTCCTGGGATCGCCGTTTCGGTTTCGCCAGTGCGGCCAGTCAGGTCTCTGGGTGAGCGAACTTTTTCCACACCTGGCGGCGCTGGCCGACGATCTGTGCGTGATTCGCAGCCTGCACACCGATATCGTCGAGCACTTCCAGGCGGTGCTGGCCATGCACACCGGCTCGGCGACGGTGCCATTGCCCTCGCTCGGCGCCTGGCTGAGCTATGGCCTGGGCACGCAGAGCGCATCGCTGCCGTCGTACGTGGTTCTTTGCGAGCATCTGCCGTATGCTGGCAGCCAGGTGTGGGACAGCAACTTCCTGCCGCCGATTCACCAGGGGGTGCGCATCGTTCCGGGGCCGCAGCCGATCCCCGACCTGCGTCCTCAGGAACAGTCGCTCTCGCTCAATGCGCTCGAGCGGATGACGCTGCGCGACGTGAACGAACGCCATATCGCCATGCACCCGGGCAACGCCGACCTTCGCGCCAGGATCGCCAGCTTCGATGTGGCGGCCGGGATGATGCGCGAGGCGCCCGAGGTGCTCGACTCGCTTCGCGAGACCGAAGCCACGCGGCAGGCTTACGGGGTCACCGCGGGCGACACCACTTCGTTCGCCTATCAATGCCTGGTCGCCCGCCGGCTGATCGAGCGGGGCGTGCGGGTGGTCGAGCTGATCGACACCGGGTCGAACAACAACTGGGACGCCCACGGCAACATGCAGGACCATCGCCCTAAGGCCCTGCGGGTGGACCGGGCGATCGCGGCCCTGATCCAAGATTTGAAAGCGCGTGGTCTGTTTGACTCGACGCTGGTTGCCATATGCACGGAGTTCGGCCGGACCCCATGGACCGATGCGACCGGAACCCAGGGCCGCAATCATTACGCCAAGGCGTTCACCGCCTTGCTCGCCGGCGGGGGAGTGAAGGGGGGCTGCACGTTCGGCCAGACCGACGAATTCGGGGCCAACATTGTCGAGAACCCCGTGCACGTGCACGACTACCATGCGACGATCCTGCACCTGATGGGCATCGATCACACCAGGCTGGTCTACCGCTACGCCGGCCGCGACTTCCGGCTGACCGACGTCGACGGCAACGTGATCAAGGCGATCTTGAGCTGATTGTCGTCGACGAAGCAATCAGCCCAACGTGCGCCGCGCACACCTCAGGCAGACTCACCGCCGCCCTGGCAAGGAGACCAGGGACTTATGAATCCCAAGGACAAGAATACTTACATGGGCCGAAGCGCTCACTTGGCCGTCATGTCGAAGCTGCCGGTTTTGGGCTACAAGGTCACTGTTCCTGAAGTTGATGTCGGCACAGACGTGCTCGCCTTCTTGGATACGAAGCCCGATGTCACCGCCGTCCAAGTAAAAAGCACGGCTTGTGATCACCTCAAGGCATCAGGTGCGTTCAGCGGAAAGATCGACGTGCCGCTGTCGCAATTGACGGTTGGCGGTGAGCTCTACTACGTTTTCGTGTTCGGCCTTAACGGAGATTGGGTGGAGTACATCATCATCGCCCGCGACAAGTTGAATGAATTGCGAGTTAAGCACGGCATCGGCACGTTGTACCCCAAGGGCAGGAAGGAACACCTGAAATTCACGTTCAGCTTCGGAGAGGCTGGCGTGACATGTGGAGTCTTGCCGTTCAACGACCACCGCAACTCCTGGAACAAGTTGCCGAGCTCTCCAGAGATCCGCGACCAGCCGCCCGCACAGGCCACCGCCGGACAGCCCATTCACACGGCCGCTCAGACAGCGGTCACGTCAAAACTCTTGGGGATGGGCTGCAACGTGGCTACGACAGAAATTGACAAACTTCTTGCCTTCCAGGACGAAGAACCGGGCTTCACGCACATTCGCGTGAAGGGCAGCAACGGCGTTTCGGCGGATGAACCCGGCACCTACACGGCGGAGTTGGAACTGCAATTAGCGGAGCTGAAGTTGCCGAGCAATCTCTTTTACGTTTTCTCGTTCTATTTTGAAGGGCGGTACCGGGACTTCATCGTTATCAGCCGCCAGCGTCTGGACGACCTGCGTTTGAATAAAGACGTTGGCTCGGAATATGTAGACGAGAGCACCGGCACACAATGCTTGAAGCTAACATTCTCCTTGAGCGAAGAGACTATTACGTGCGGAAGGGAGGAACTCAATGACTACCGGAACGCGTGGCAGAGCCTACCCCAGCTCGCTATTACTGAGGCTTGGGAAGCCGTGGCCGGTGCCGCTGATCCGGTCGAACTGACCGCGGCGAAAAACGACGATGCTCAGGAAGGTTCCGGACCGGGCTCCGTCCTACCCGACGCTCGGCCTCAGGCCTGAACCGTCTGAGAAGGCACCAACTCTTTCTTAGTTGCGGCGTCGTAGACGCGGTAGCCGCCAAACTTATTCGTAAGCTGTTCGATGCTGACGCCGGTCAGAATGATTGCCACCTGTTCTGCGAGATCGGCGACATTTCCCATCGTCGCCTGGAAATCTTGTCGGGTGTCGTTGGCAATGAACACGCTCGGAACGCGGCACGAACCGGGAAAGACCTCTTGGAGCATCTGACGGCTGAACGGGTGCACTACGAACATCCAGCCGTTGCTTTGCCGACCGACCTGGATTTCCACCGGCCCGAGCGGCCCCTCCGAGGGAGCCGCATTGACCGGGACCACTTCCCAGGCATTGTCCCGTGTGCGTTTCTTGAGTTCGTCCGCGAACCCCAAGGCATCGGCCTCGACATCCCAGACGTGCAGCCAGCGCCGGCTGTCGCCCGGTTCGGGGACACGGTTGAGCTTGGCCAAGTCCACGCCCGTCTGCCGCAGCAGGCGGGCGTAGTCCTCGAACTCAACGTCTTTAGTTTCGCCTTTGTGTGTGACGGTAAAGCCCATGACGGTTTCCTTCGTAGTCGGGCGACGCCCACGATTATTATATGGCACCAGGCGAATTCTTCACCACCCCGTCGAATTCTCTATTCGACTCGCCCGCCAGCGATTGCGGTTCGCAAACCGCGACTGGCCTCGGATGCGACGCGATCGGCCGGTCACTACTTCGGTTCGACGATCGTCACGCTCGTCGACGCCCGCAGAATCCCCGCAAGCGGCCCGGAATCAAACTCGACTTGCAGGACGATCTCGCCTGCTGGCTGCGATCGCGGCACTCGGACCGAGGCCGGGCAGAACGTGCCTCAGGCAAAGCCCGAGCATGCGACCGCGAGCGACTCCGCCGCGGCGATTCCCTTGAGCCTGATGTCGGCCGCGGCACCATCGTGGCCGCCGGGCGCAGTCGGCGAGCCGCGAAAGCATGTGTTGATCAATAGCCCATCGCCAGTAAAGAGCCTGGGCTGGAGCGCGATGTCGTCTCCGGCCGCGACGGTCTGTCCTGCGTCTTCCATGCCCGTCTCGATGACGAGCTTGCCGACCGGGTCGATCTCGACGGTGCTCCCTTTTTGAACGTTGTGCCACTTGTGGTCAGCCGTGCCGCCGTTGTCCGAAAAGATGAAGCTCCAGGGTTGCCCGCCACGCGGGTCATCAAAGGAAAGCGACAGCGTGCCCAGGCGGTATTCTCCCGCCGGCACGGTCATTCCCTCGCCGTCACCGCTTAGCCTCACGGCCGATCCATCGCGGCCCAGCAGCGTCGCGTGCAGCTCAGTTGACGGAGCACTTCCGCCAGGCCGGCTCAGTTTTAACTTCACAATTCCAGCGCCGTCGACTCGTTCGAAGGCAAGCCGCGTGCCCAGCTCATCCGAGCGAAGGGCGAATCGCTCGCGGCCCAGCGACAAGAGCGACGAATAGAGGAACTGCTCGTCGCCAGGGTCCCATCGCCCGTCGTCGTTCGAGTCGATCCAGAGCCGGTCTTGGGAATCCGTGAGAAGGCCGTTGCCATCGCCGTCCGTCCGCCGCGCAGGGTGAGTGGCTCCGGAGACGCTCACCGTTCCTTCGAGGTACCCCGCGGCGGCGAAGCTGAAGGTCACGCCGGTGGCGCCCAGGCGGAAGATTGCAGCGCGCGGGATCAGCTTCGTCGTTTCTCCCTCGACGACCGCGACGGAAAGCGGCATCCTCCAGGTACGGTCGTTGCCGGTAACTCGGTCCTTGGCCTCGATCCGCCGGTTGCGGTCGGCGTCAATGTAGAGATCCACATCGCTCGACGACGCCTCGTCGAGGACAACGGTGATCCGGATCGACCCGGGGCTCCCATACCGGATCTGGGCATATCGCTGGCTCGCTCCGCGGTAGCGCACTTTTCTCCACGACATCTTCGGGCTTGGTACGAGAAAGAGCTAGGGCCCGCATCGGCGGGTGCTCGAAGGCATCGCCGGGGCTCGGCAGAACGAACCGCCAGCCTTCGATGGCGCGGGCGCTCGTCGCCGGAAACAGCAGGAGGAAGACAAAGGCCGCAGCCCGCCTCACAGGTCGCTCCCTTCCGGCTTCCAGATCGATACGCCCCAGTTGCGCGCGGCCTGCCAGCGCTCCTTGCCTTGCTTGGCCAGGATCTCCGCCGCGAAGAGTCGCGAGGCGTTCTTGCAAAGCTGGCGATCCAATCCCGGGTCCTCGGGAAGCGATTCGACCAGCGACACTGTACGGACAGGGTCGATGAGCGCCTCGGCCATCGCAACAAAGGCCTGGCGAAAACTATCAACATCGGTTTTCTGAAAAGCATCGAGCGCCGCGCCAGAACGGCCGCGGCGGCGGCGCGGTCATACCGGGCGATGTTCATGGCGAGCTCGGCATTGGATCGGCCGCTCGGTCCATCACCCCGTTCATCGAGCAAATGCGCCCGCAGCGAAATCGCCTGCCAGACCATCTCCTGCAACCGCGCGGGATCGACCGCCTCGACGGCTTCCAGCAGCACCGCAGCCACGCCGTCGGCCGATGAGTAAGTTTGCCGGTCATCCCGATGTTGCTCGAGCTGCTTGAACGCTTCGGTCAGCAAGCCGATCGCTCGCGGCCTGTCCGTGCTCGCCAGTGCGCGCGCCATCCGGCCCAGGCCGTAAGCTCGGATCATCGGGTCTTCAATCGTTTCCACGAGCCGCCGAGCGCGAGCGGCGTCCTTGAGAACGATCCGCGTGCACGCCGCGATAGCGTATCCGCCGCGGCGGTGGGAGTCGACGATCAAGCCCAGCGCGGCCTCGGCACCGGCCGGGTCGCTTGCGGCAACACGGTAGGCAATCTCGCCGTAAGCGCGGTCGAAAACGAAGACGCGGTTCACCCTGTCGCCGCGTTTGGCCAGGCCCTTTGTGCTCTCGACGAGCGCAAGCGAACTTTTCAAGTCGACGCGGGCCAGCGCCTCGGCGAACGCTGTGACGTCGTAAGCCGGTGGGGGCACTTCCCTGGCGAGCGACCTGCCCGCGTCGAATAGAGCCGTCGCCCGTTCGAGCTCACCCAGGTCGAGCCAGCGCTCGGCGACGCGAGCAATCAATCTGATTCGCATTCCGGGCTGCTTCACGCCGTTTGCTTGCAACTGCACTTGAGCCAGCAGCTCGAATTTGCGCTGGCGGTCCGCGGGGGCTAGCCTGTCGACCAGGTCGGTAAGACACCACGATCGGGAGCCTTCTTCGTGAATCGCCTCCGCGATGCTCACGGCTTCGTCGGGGCTCTGTCTCGCCAGCTCGATGGCGACCATGCTGCGCAAAGCGTCCACCGCAAACTGGGGCTTGCCGGCGGCGGCTGAGTCGAGCAGCTCGAGTGCGCGGGCCGGGTCAGCCTGCGCCAGGACGCGGAACATCTGGATCTTTTGCCCATCGGTGCCCTTGGACATGACCTTTTCGACGTATGGCGCAAGGATCCGTCGAGCAATCGCCAGCTCTTCCTGATGAGGAACGGCGCCATCAGGCGTCTTTTTCACCGGCGGGGTCTCGTCGGCTCGCGCCAGCGTCAGATCCGCCGCGCCCGCTTCGGTGTCGATGGGTTGACCCTGGAAGCGAAAGCCGTCCTTGCGCGCGAAGAGAATCGCCTTGCCTGCGATCACCCCTGGAAGTCGAAACCGTCCACGAGCGTCGGTTACCGTCCGCGTGCGGATCGGGCCATCTCCCGACTGGAAGACGGTCACGCCTTCGACCGGCCGGCCCTCGCGATCGTGCACGAAGCCTGGGACGGCCCGGATGCCCTGCAACACAACTTCGGCAAACGTCACCACGGGAGTGCCGGCCGTCGTCTTGAGCATGCCGGTGCGGCCCGGAGACGCATTCGCGGCGGTAACGGATGCCTCGTACTCGAGGCCCGCGGGCACTCTGCTGGGCGACTGAAATCGCCCATCCGCCGCCGTATGCAGCACAGTCTGCTCACCGAAGAATACCACGTCGGTGCGCCACGTCTGGCCTTTGGGGTCGCGGGTCTGTGACCGCAGCCGAACCAGGGCGACCTCGACCGGCCTTCCGGCTGAATCGACCACACGCCCGGAAAGGATGACCGTATTCGCCCGGCTCACAGTGAGCTTGACCGCTTTGTCCGGAGCAACCCGTGCCGTGACAGCGGCGCCCGAGCTCCGCCCTTCTGATTCGGCCGTGAGGTACAGATCGACGAGCGGGTCGAGTCCCTCGAGCAAGTCAGCGCCCGCTCGAGTCAGTCCGGACGGCGACCGACTGGTGCACACTGTCGCCACCGCCCCATGAGGCCCGCACGAGCGCGCCCGAAACGTACTGACCTGTGGTGTCAACCACCGTGCCACGAAGCGATCCGCCCCGCACCAATTCAATGGGCGGAAGTTTGAATTCGGTCGCACCCGCGGGCAGCAGATGAAAGGTGTCCGGAGTTTTGGGGATGTAATACGGTTTAGGCGTCGCATAAATAAAGGCGTAGGGCTGGTCGCCTTCCATGTATCCCTCGAACCTACCGTGGGCATCCGTGACGACCCTGGAATTACCCCCCAGTCGCCAGGCCATGTCGGGGATCTGGGGGCTCACGCCGGCGATCGGCAAGCCGGTCCCGCGCTCGCGAATGATCCCCTCCATGTGCACGGCCCGCTTCAACTGTATTTCCAGCGTCGTGGTCCGGCCGGCCTCGACGACCTGATTGGCCGGCGGCAAACCGCGAAGCGGAAGGTCCGGACGAGATCGCAGATCAAGCACCAGCGACAACCCTCCGGCGGCGATCGCCGGAATCTCGAACTGCCCGTTGGCGTCAGTCGTGACTGTGGCCACCCCCAGCGTGCCGCCGGAGTCATATCCATCGGGAAGCGTTTCCGCCCGCACCGGCAAGCCCGTGACCGGCTGCCCTCCCGCGACGACAACGCGCCCCGACACGCGACCGGCAGGCTCCAGCCGAAACGCGGTTTCCCGCGTTGTATTCGGGCCTAAAGTGCGAATAATCTGCGTCCCGAACTTCGGTGAATCGACGCGAATCCAGCGGAGCTCGCCCGGCGCAAATGCCGGAAGCACGACGACCCCGTCGCCTCCGGAAACCGAGGCGACCTTTTCCCCGAGCTCACGCGGAATCGCCGTGTGAGCCAGGGCGCTTGCCACGACGCGGGCGCCGGCAAGTGCAGCCCCGTCGGCACCAAGCAGCCGGAAGCCCGTGGCTCCGGGCTTCTCGATCACGAGGCGAATCGGTCTCGGTGGCGCGGGGATCGCCGAGGGCAGTCGTTTCGTCGCAACCCGGCCGCCCACAGCGTGAGCCCAGATTGCCACCGGCAGAGGCTCCTGGCTCGTTACAACCTCCGCGGGCAGCTCGAGGCCGAACTCTCCGCCGTCATTCGTTTGCGAATGCGCAAGCGTGGTTTGCAACTCGGCGAGAGTAGGCGCGCGACCCGTCATCCACAAGATTCCCCCGATCGACGGCCGCTCGCCCGTCGGCGGCAACCCGCTCGACAGCCAGACATCCACGCCGCCAAGTGGCTTGCCCTCCGAATCGACAACGACGCCGCGCAGCGGCTCAGCGTGCGGTGACGGCGCGGAAACTTGAGCAAGCACGAAGACAACGAAAGCGGCCCAGTGCACGACGCGTCTCCCCTGATGGCCGTTCAGCCTAAGACAATCGTCGTAGAACAGCCTACCGGGTGGACGCCGAAGGGTCAAGCTGCGACGCTGGCCAGAGGCTCCCTGCCGATTGATTCGCAGGTACGGCGGTCAGGGCGTTCTCGCTTCTTCCAACACGGGCGGCTGGTCGAAATGAATGAGCCGCGCCGGCGGCAGAGTGTTGTCGTGCACCAGCACGTTGCTCTCGCCGACAAAGAAGCTGCGGTTCTGCGCGACGTCGAGGTTAAAAAGCGGCTCGACCTTTCCGGGCTCGACCGAGACGACCCGAAGTGTGCTGCCCAGCGATCGCAGCAAGTCGCCGGGCTCCAGCTCGCGCGCCTGTGCCCAGCCCTTTCCGGATCGCCAGAACCGATGGTAGACGCTCGCCACCAGCACCTGGTTGTCGCTCAGGCTAATCCGGAGCGTGCGATTGGGAGGGTTGTGATGAACAACCAGGATCGGCCGGAACTCGAGCGTGCCGGTCGTGACATCCTGGCTGAGGACCAGATCGCCCGTGCGGATCTTCTCGATAGGCAGGAAGCCTTCCATGGTCCGCACCGGCGTCCCGGCCACGAAGCACGTGGTGAGGGTGGGAGGCGGAAGCTGCGGGAATGCGTTCTGAGTGACCTGCACTTTCTGCGGCGGCTCGTAGTTGTAACCGAGCTTGTTGTACCACCACTTGTTGAGCGAGTCCGGGTCCGTGCTGGTAGCGGGCGCGCCGACAGTTTCTTGAAGGATCGGCAAGACACGCTCGTTGAGCGCGGCAGCCTGGGAATTGAATTGCTCGATCGCGCTGACATCGGTAATCAATTGCTGCTGCGCGGCGGCAGCTTTGAGGTTTGCTTCGGCCATCATCTCTCTCGCGCATATCGATCTGGAACTCTTTCGCGACCTGTTGCGCCGGTTTCATGGAACTCAACTGTTGCAGCTCGATGCCGCGGTACGGGACGGGCATGCCATCCGCGTCGTAGACGACGGTGCCGCGGAAGCTCGATGTCAGGTGGAATGCCGCCGGCGCGCTATACGTGCGCAGCAGCCTGAACCGCGGAGTGTCGATCAGTAGACCGCCGCGAGATCCAGGCCCGGTCACGGCCTGGACCTTGAATTCCACGGGGAACTGCACCAGATCGATCAGGGCACCGACGTAGTCGCGCGGCTCGCGCTTCTTCGAGCGCGACGATCGCCGCATCACGCACTTCCTGCGAACCGCCGAAAACGGCGAGGCGAGCCAGTTCTCGCGACGACGCCTGGCCCTCGATTCGTCCGAGCATCGCCACGGCTGTCAACTGTTCGCCCGAGGTCCCTTTGCCGAAGATCCGCGCAATCGCCGGAACGGCTCGAGGGTCAGTTACGCCTGCCACTGATTCTTCGGCCTGCTTCCGCCTCTTCTTCTCGCCGAGCTCGGCTTTCCATTTGCGCAGCAGCGTCTCCCAGTGATGGTCGGCCTTGTGCTGAGCCGCCGTCTCCTGCTCGAAGGCGGCGAGATTCTCGCGTGAGAGCCACTGCCCGTGATGTTTGACATAACCGAGATGCTTCCAAGGCGCATCCAGATAAGGGTCGAGCTGAACGGCCGTGGTGAAGTGGGCGATCGCCTCGTCCTTGAGTCCCTGTTGTTCGCACCAGGCTCCCAGCTTCTCATGTGCCAGCGCAGCCTTGTGCCGGCCGGCTGCGTCGTTCTTTCTATTCCTGATCTCGGCATCGAGCTCGGCCCGCCGTGCATTGTATGCTTCGAGCTTCCGCGCAAGCTCCTCGTCCGATTTTCGTTTGCCGCGGACCTCTTCGGGCGAGAGCCATTCCCCGCGATAAGAAATGAGCCCGAGCAGCCCACGCGCCGCCGTGTTGGCCGGATCGATCCCGATCGCCTCCATGAGGTGCTTGCCGCGCTCGGCCGTCAGGCCGTGAGCCTCGCACCAGAGCGAAAGTTTGACGAGCGCCCCCGGATTCTGGCCCGCCTTGACGCGAATGGCTTCGTAGGTCTTTCGGTCGGCCGACGCCTGACCGGAGGCATCGTCCGGAGAAAAACCAGCCGCAATGATTGCCAGCAACGCGGCATGCAACATGACCCACCTCGGGGATGAGCGTCGCTATCGACGACGTGGTGCGCTTCGCGGTCCACATAAGCGTGAACACCGCAGTCGGTCGGAAGTATCGCGCCATTTCTTGTCGGCCTTGCCGCGATCACTTACGCGCCCGCCCTCGGCGAGGCTCAGATCCGGCCCGGCATCAAAGAGTGCCTGCCGAGCCGGCGGCAGCGTGTTGTCGTGGACCAGGACGTTGCCCTCACCGACGAAGAAGCTCCGATTCTGGGCCACGTCGAGGTTATAAAGCGGCTCGACGGCTCCCGGCTCGACCGAGACGACCCGAAGCGAGCGGCCGAGCGCTCGCAGCACGTCGCCGGGCTTCAGCTCGCGCGCCTGCGCCCAGCCGTCGCCGGGGCGCCAGAAGCGGTGGTAGACGCTCGCGGCCAGGATCTCGTCGTTGTTCAACGTGATTCGCAGCGTCTGGTTCGCCGGGTTGTGATGAACGAACACGATGGGCCGGAACTCGAGACCGCCGGTCGCGGCGTCCTGGCTCAGCACGAGATCACCCGGGCGAATCTCTTCGATCGGCCGGGACCCTTCGATCGTACGTACCTGAGTGCCGGCCGCGAAGCAGGTTGTCAGGCTCGGAGGCGTGGTCTCCGGGAATACGTTCACCGCGGCCTGGACTTTTTCTGGCGGCTGGTAGCTGTACCCGAGGCGGTCGTACCACCACTCATACAGGCTGTCTTGATCGGTACTCGACGCGGGTGCAAGGGCTGCCTGCTGAAGAATCGGCAGCACTCGCTCGCTTGCGGCCGCTCCCTGCAGATTGAACTGCTCGATCGCAGCCACGTCGGCCGTCAACTGCTCTTGCGCGGCGGCGGCCTTCAAGTTTGCGTCAAACAGGAGCTGTGCCGTCCGCGCCTTGACTTCACGCATTTTCAGCATCTGGTTCTGCGGATTCAACAGTTTCATCGCGTCCAGGTCGACGCCGCGATACACGATCGGCATGCCGTCGGATTCATCAACCGTCACTGCCCCTCGAAATGAGCTGGCCAGGGTGAAGGCGACCGGTGCATCGTAGGTGCGCAGCATGGTGAATCGCGGTGTGTCGACGAGCAGCGCGCCTTGCGAACCGGGCCCTCGCACCGGCTGCACCTTGTACTCGACGGGCAGGGGAATCATGGCAATCAGCAGGCTGACGTAGTCGCGGGGCTCGCGGTCTCTCAGGGCATCGATCGCGATTTTCCGCACCGGTTCCCCCGCGGTCCAGACCGCAAGGCGGGCCAGCTCCCTGGTCGACTCGGGAGCATCGATCCTTCCGAGCATCGCGCCGGCTCTCAACTGATCGTCGGGCGTGCCGGCGGCGAAGCTGCGTGCGATTGACGGCACTGCGCGTGGGTCGGTGACCATCGCCAGCGACTTCTCCGCCTCTTGCCGTCGCCGCGGTTCGCGCAGGTCGCTCTTCCATTTCCGCAAGAGCGGCTCCCAGTATCGGTCGGCCTTGCGCTGAGCCGCTGCCTCCTGCTCCTCGGCGGCAATCTTGTCATGCGTCATCCAGCGGCCGTGACGCTTGACGTACCCCAGGCGTTTCCTCGGCGCGTCGAGGTAAGGGTCGTATTGAGCGGCCATCGTGAAATGTGCGATCGCCTCGTCTTTCAATCCCTGCTCCTGGCACCATGCTCCCAGCTTCTCATGCGCCAGGGCCGCTTTGCGGCGGCCGGCTGAGTCGGTCTTCGCGTCCTTGAGCAAAGCCACGACCGCCGCGCGCCGCGCCAGATAAGCCTTGAGCATCTCGGCGAGTTTTGGGTCCGACTGCCGCTCGCCATGAACTTCCTCGGGCTTGAGCCACTTGCCGCGATAGGAAATCAGGCCGAGCAGCCCGTGCGCCGCGATGTTGTCGGGGTTGACCCCGATGGCCTCCATGAGGTGCTTGCCGCGTTCGGCCGAAAGACCGTGGGCCTCGCACCACAGCGAAAGCTTGACGAGAGCGGCTGGATCCTTGCCGGCCTTCAGCCGCAGCGCCTCATAAGTCTGTCGCTCGGCCGCAGCCGGACCCGAAGTATCATCGGAAGCGCACGCACTGAGAACTGCCGCCAGAAACGCGACGTGGATCATGACCCGGCTCCCGGAGTTGATCGGCGAGGCTACGACGAATCCAATCGTAGCAATCGGCCACGCGGCCAGCAACGTCGGTGAGCGGCTCTCGACGTGCGGCGGGAACCGTCTGTGCCATCGGTGCAGGTCCGCAGTTGAACAGAAATGATCGATTGCGGCCTGAAAGCCCGGCCTTTTCACGCCGGCTTCCCGCAATTGATCAGCCAGGGTGTGCCGAACTGGTCGACGAGCATACCAAATCGCTGCGCCCAGAAGGTTTTCTGGATCGGCATTTGCACGGTGCCGTTCTCCGCCAGCGCTTCGAAGATTCGATCGGCTTCCGCCGCGTCATCCAGGCTGAGCAAAATGGCGACGCCCTGCGGTTTCTCATATTGCCCCGGGGGCGCATCGCCGCCCGTCAATCGATCTTCGCCCAGGTCGAGCGTCGCGTGGAGGATCTTTTTACGCCACTCAGACGGCGCTGCGCGGCCGCGGGCGAGTCTCCAAACGTCATCATCACAACGATTTTACCGCCCAGGCATTTCTCGTAGAATTCGAAGGCCGCTTCGCACTGGCCGTTGAACGCCAGATGGGGATTCAATCGCATCACGGGTTCCTTTCACAAGACAATTTGGGGAAGGCGTATCGGGCCGCGAGGTCGAGATCGCCCACTTCGCACGTCGCCGCGATTCTGCCCAAGCCGCAGGCGTTGAGCTTTGTACCGATTCTACGGCTTGCGACGCCGATTGTCCTGGAAAAGAGCCCCGCACAGCCGGCAATTCAGCGCTGATCGGCCCCGTTGCATCGGACGTGAATTCTTTTGTTCGACACGGCCCGCCGCCGCTGACGATTTAACGCGCGACTCGTTCGAACAACATGGTCGCCCGGTGCCCAACGTTGGTCTCGGGGAGTAAGCTGGCGTGGAGAAAGGAATCTCACCCATGGCGATTCGCCGACCGTTGTGGTCACGATGCGTGATCGGCGCACACCTCCTGTTGGTTCTGGCTGCGGGCTACGCCCTCGCCTTGAACCACTCCGACTCGATGCGGATCGTCTTGTCGCTCGTCGCAGGAACGAGTCTATTCGTGCTGACGGGATTGGTGCACGAGGCGAGCCATCAGCTTCTGGCACGGCGAGTCTGGCTCAACGACTTGCTGGGCAATCTGGCCGGCACATTTCTGGCGACCCCCGTGTCGGCCTATCGCGCGCTGCACCTGAAGCACCACCAGACGACCAACCGCGACGACGACCCGAACAAGATCCTCAAGTCGCGCTGGATGATCCTCTTCGGCGTGCCGACCTACATCACGCTCACGCACCTCTATGCCTGGCAGCACATGCGCGGCCGCGCACTGGTGCGATACCTGGTCGAGCTAGTCGGAATCGTGACACTGCTCTTCCTGGTGTTCACGCTGCCGCCCCGAGCTGTCCGCGAGTGGTCGCTGCTGGGTCCGCTGATGGTGGTGGCCTTCTTGCAGAATGTGCGCATCGTGACCGGCCACATGGATCTCCCCGCCGGCAAGTACCACGACACCTGGCAGCTCGTCCTGCCTCGCTGGCTGAGCGTCTGGCTCTTGCACTACGACCACCACCTCGAGCACCACGTCCGCCCGCGACTGAACTGGTACGAGCTTCCGGCCCTGCGCGAAAAACTGGCGGCGGAGCCGGGAATCACCTTGCACCGCGTCACGCTTCCCCAGTTCTTCCTCGAGGTCTTTCTCACGCCGCACCTACAAGATTGAAGAGCCACCGGCACACCCGCACGCAATGGAAGCGGGCAGGATGTATCACGCGGCGGCTGCACGCCAAGAGCGGCATGAGTCTATGACTTGCTGAGATGAACACTTTGCCGGCCTTCCCGGCGAAAGCCGGCTGGCTCGATTGCCGCGAGACCTGTGGCGCAACTCGTGATGCCGATTCCGATCGGCCCGAGGTATAATCGATCCAGTCAGTCAGGGATTTCCGCCCGAGGGTTATTCGGCATGGCGACCGCAACGCTCTCCGCCCAGGTTCAGGCACGTGAAAATGAGTCCGTTTTGCTTCACGGCGTGCGCTGGAGCACGTATGAGGCGCTGCTCGAGGACATGGGCAATCGCCACATCCGGTTGACCTACGACAACGGGGACCTGGAAATCATGACGTTATCAGGCCGCCACGAACGGTCCAAGAGACTGATCGGGCGAATGATCGAAGCGATGACCGAGGAACTGAATATTCCGATGCGCAGTGGCGGCTCGACGACGTTCAAGAAGGAGTTGATGAGGAAGGGGCTCGAGCCCGACGAGTGCTACTGGGTGGCCAATGAGCCCGCCGTACGCGGACTGGTCGAACTCGATCTGGAGATGGATCCGGCGCCGGATATCGCAGTTGAGGTCGAAATCTCGACGAGCGTGCTCAATCGCATGGGAATTTATGCGGCGCTTCGCGTCTCGGAGATCTGGCGCAGCGATGGAGAGCGGATCACGGTGGCCCAGCTTCAGGACGATGGAACTTACGTTTCCGTGTCCCAGAGTCCAAGCTTCCCATGGCTGCCCCTGGACGAGTTGAGCCGATTCCTGGTTGCAAGCGCCACAATGGGGGAGACTGCCTGGATCCGTTCGTTCCGCTCCTGGGTTCGGACCGTTCTGGCACCCCTGGCCGCCCAGTCTGAAGATCGGCCCGAGTAACCCTGAGTTGAAGGAACACCTGACGAAACGAAAACTTTTGGTTGATCCCTGATTCCACAAGCGAGAGGAGCTGAGCAATGGGATACGATGGCGGAGCGGTGCTGGATTTTCTCGGTCGGACGCACGATACGTCCCTCATCACCGAGCGAGAGAAGCACCTGATCGGGCTCGCGGTGACGATGACCCGCGGCTGCCAGGTGTGCACGCGGGGCCGGATCGAAAAGGCTCGGGCGGCGGGCATCGGCGATGATGTGCTGAACGCCCTGGTGAGTATCTCCTCGGCAGTCAACGCCGGAGTGACCGCGGCCACGGCACGGGAAGGCTTTCGAAATGGCGGACGAAGCGTCGGACGAAGCGTGTGGCGCACTCTGCTCGCCAGAGCCTGCCGCGAGGGCGAGATGAAGGGTAACCCCAAGACGGGCACCCTGGGCGAGCAGCGGTTTGTGGTCGAGCCGAAGCACGCGATTGATTTCGCGGATGCGCAGATGCCGGCGGTGCTCTCCACTCCCTGGCTGATCTGGTTCCTGGAGCATGCCGCGCGAGCGGCCGTGCTACCCTGGCTCGACGCCGGCGAGAGCACGGTCGGCACGCTGGTCGAGGTTCGTCACCTGGCCGCGACACCGCTGGGCCAAACCGTTACGTGTCTGGCCCGCGTTGTCCAGGCCGAGGGCCGCGTGGTCTCGTTTCAGCTCGAAGCGCGCGACGAACACGAAGTGATTTGCCGCGGTTATCACAAGCTCCGCGTCATCAATGTGGCGAGATTTGCCGACAAGGTTCGCGATAAGGCCGGGAAACGGGGCCTGAATTCTTGAATGATCGCAGACTCGTTCCCACGCTCGCTCAGCGTAAAGACGTCGTCCCTTGTTGTGCCTCATCCCTTTCCTACTCCTGCTCTTGCTCTTACTCCTCCTACTGCTCCCCACGTACGAATACGGGTAAGAGTAAGAGTAAGAGTAAGAGTAGTGAGCGGCTGGCGATCCGTTCCGCGGAACCGATCTCCAATCGGGGGTCATTCTTGCCCGGAATTCAGCAATTGTGTTATGTTGATAGCGTGAGGATTTTTCAGGAAGGTGTGCCAAGACCAATTGAGCGCGACGTCTGCGGTTCAGCTCGTATGGGCCGATGCTCACACCGCCCGAAGATTGGCCGGCAATTTTTTCTTCCCGGGAGCCGGTTCCATGTCGTCTGGTCGACGTCGCTCGCGTCAGGTTCGTGTTTCGGTCGAGGGATTTGAGAGCCGCAGCCTTCTGTCAACCACGGCTTTTCTCTACGTGATCCCAGACTTGCAGGCCCACTTAACCAAAGGACAGAAGCCACATCTCGAATCGAACAAGGAAGACATCCAGATCGGCGCCTACGTTGTTACGAACCCGAACGGCGAGCAGAACGGGAATCTGCAGCTCACGAATGCAGTCCACAAGAACGGCACAAAGCTTATCAACCAGTTGGTAGCCGGGCAGACCTTCGAATCGGTCACCCTCGACATCCAGATGACGACGAAGGTCTCCAAGGACCACAGCAAGACGTCGTATCTCCAGTACACATTAACAAGTGCTGCCGTCGAGCCAAGCAATGCCTCCAAGCCGAGCGACGAGGTCATCACATTCTCATTCGGGAAGATCGCTCACAGGTACGGTGTAACCATCCTTCCTACTCCCGGCGAGATTGAGGTATCGAAGAGTCAGGATTCGAGTAGTGGCAACTTATTCCGCGATTACCTGATGACAAACCGCGGAATTCCTGGTGTCCGCAGAATTCCCGCCTGAGCCAATAAAGCGGTTTCTCGTGGGAGCCGGATCGATTATCCTGGAAGGTTAGATCGGAGTCCGGACCGGAGTTCATCCGGGCAGAGTTTGATTCCGCCAAATCGGAATTCAGGAGTCAGGTAATCTATGTCCACGATCACGGCGAAGAAGTCGAGGAAGCCTTCGAGCAACCGGTGCTGGATCCCGTCGTCGCTCTATCGCTTGACTCTGGAACAGTACGAGGCGATGGTTGACGCCGGCATCTTCACCGGGCGGGATAAGGTCCACCTCATCAACGGATACCTGGTGGCCAAGATGACCCAAAACACGCCTCACGCCACAGCCGATGAACTGTGTGGCGATCTGCTGAATCGCGTGATACCAGCCGGCTGGTCTGTGCGGGCAGCGAAGCCGATCCGCCTCCCAACTGAATCCAGCGAGCCCGAACCAGACCGATGTGTGGTTCGGGGTGGCATTCGGGATTATGCGGCCCGGCATCCCGGGCCGGCCGATATCTCCCTGGCGGTCGAAGTAGCGGATTCCAGCCTCGAAGACGACCGCATGCAGGCCGACATCTACGGCCGCGCCGGTATTCCGGTGTACTGGCTCATCAACCTGATCGATCGCCAGGTCGAGGTCTATTCAAACCCCGGCCCGTCGGGTTACCAATCGCTCGAAGTCTTCGTACCGCCGCACGTCCTGACCGTGACGATCAATGGTGTCGAAGTCGGCGAGTTCCCGGTGGCCGAAATCTTGCCTTGATCGCGGAGACGGAACGGCCGTTGGCCAGGTCGCCGACGACGATCTCCTTCCCTGAGCGCGTGTCGCGCACTCGGAAGGTGAGTCGGACCGATTATGCGTTACGTCTGCCCTGCGGCTCGCCGCCGGCGGGAAGATCGTGCCGAGTTGATACCGATCGTTCGCGACCGGCGAACTTGGGGGCAGGAGGCACAGGATGGGGCTCGGAGCTCGAGGTGGCCAACTTGACCGTCCGGCCCGGGACGGCCAGGTCGATCCCCAGCCGGCCGGCCTGCGCGAGGATCTCGCGACTCAGCACGTCGCAGCACGCCAGTTCTTCGCTGGTGCTCGCCGCCCGGAAATAGGCCTGCACGAGCAGTTGCACGCCGTCCGCGCCCAGGCCCACGATGTGGATCTCGACTTTGTCCGGGACGAAACGAGGCTGGGCCAGCGCGAACGTCCTGAGGGCGTCGCGCATCGCGACCACCTTGTCGATCGGCGCGCCATAGTCCAGCGATACGGTAGCGCGATAGCGCCGGCAGGACCTGGTGGCCCGGTTGTCGATCAGGGCAGCCGCCATCACCGAGTTGGGGATCGTCAGAAGCGAGTCGTCGAACGTTCGCACCCGCGTCGAGCGGAAGCCGACGCTCTCCACCAGCCCCTCCGAGCCCTGTACGGAGATGTGTTCGCCGATCCGGAAAGGGTGCTCGCCGATCAAGAGCAGCGTCCCGAAGAAATTCTTGAGCGTATCCTGAGCCGCAAGCGATGCGGCCAGGCCGATCAGGCCTAGCCCGGCCAGGAGCTGGGTGAGCGTCTCGTGGCTGCCGATCAAATACACCTGGCACGATATGGCGAGCAGAAAGACGGAGAGCTTGAGGCCGTTGGCGGCCGTCGGCACGATCATATCGCTAAGGCTGCGGCGATCATGCAGCCGTTCGCTTCGACCATAAAGGATCATGGCCAGATCAATCAGGCGGAAAGCCGACCAGCCCAAGAGGCCGATCCAGGCGACCTTGACGGCCGGAATCGCCGTGCCCACGACGGCCATGGGAAGGTCGAGCAGCCGGACCTGGAGGTAAACGCACCAAAGGCCGAGCTGGAGGGCCAGCGGCCGCATCTTGGGGGCAAGCACTGCCCGATCGAGCACGAATCCGCCCCGGAAAAGGGCATATTGCGCGACGCGTTCAATGACACGAAGTCCCAGCCATGAGGCGACCCCGCAGCCCGCCAGCGCAACGGCCAGTCCGATCCACTGGTAGCCCTCGAGCCCCAGTACTAGGCCCCTGAGCCAGGCGGGCAGCCGGCTCCGGAGCCACAGCGAGGGGACCAGCCCAGGCGAGAGGCCCGCGCGGATGCCCCTGTCAGGCGAGAGGCCCGGCGCGAGGCGATGGTCGAACGCCACGCGGAACATTTCCTCGATCTGAGTCACGGTCTCGCGCGAGAACAGCCAGTCGCCGACGCGGTTCCCTTGGGCGCACCGCGAGGTCGATGCGGCCCAGGGTGCTGCGATGAAAATAGTACCGTGGCCCGTCGGCCTCGGACGGAATCTCTTCGAGGATAATCCGGCCGATCCGGTCCAGGACGTACTTGAGCTTGCATGCCAGGATCGGCCCCAGTTCGCTCCGCGCACCTTGAGGCACGCCATCGAGGTCGAGGCAGCGAGCCGCCAAGGCGAGGTCCCCGGCGTCGGAGGCATGGAGGAGCGTTCTCATCGTTTGCTGTGCCGAGTGGAAATTCGAGCGGCGCTCGCGAGCAGACTTCTCGTCGGGTGTGAGCCGCTCGAACATGTCGGGCACGCGAGAGACTGTCTCGCGGTCGAAACGCCAGCCGCCGTCCGTCCCTCGCGCAAGCGTGACTTGCCACTCCGTATCGCGGCCGAGGACAAGAGGGTCAGCCTCCCAAGTGTCGGCGACCGTCAGCAGGTCGACACTCAGCCGTCGCAGAATGGCCTCCAGCTTGGCGGCCAGCCGGAGCCCGATTCCGGCTTGGTCCTCGGGCGGGACCGCGCTCAGGTCGAGGCAGCCGAGCAGGATATCTGCCTGATCGGCGTCGAACTCCAGCTCGTCCATCGACTCGAGGAAGGTGCGAAGCACCTTGCGTGGTGAACCGAGCCCTTTCGGTACGCCCGGTGGCGGCGGCACCTTCGCGTCCTTGCCGATGGTGAGCACGTCGTCGCCGATCACCACCCCGATGGTGGCGTAGCGCGGGTCCGGGGTTTTGTCGCGGTGGCCCTCGACCAGCGCGTCGAGGTTGCGCAGCGTTCCTCGAGAGAATAACCACGCGTCCCGCCCCTCGGGCAGGCGAACCCGCTCCAGCATGATTCGCCCGCGATGATTCGAGTGCCAGACGTAGCGGTAGCCGTCGGGATCGTTCGGAACCTCTTGCGAGAACATGAACCCGCAGCGTTGCATTACAAACGCGAGCTTCCGCGCGAGCTGGGCGCCCTCGGAGGCACGGAGCTTGGGTGGGACGTCGCGCAGGTCCAGGCATCGAGCCGCGGTCGCGAAGTCGCGACGACCCATCGCAGCGCCGGCGAACGAGCGGATCGTCGCGGCGGGGTCCGTTCGGCCGTCCGCCATCGCGGCCCGGGCTTCCTGGGCCTGATGCTGCCCGCTCGAGGCGAGCTTCCGCAGCCGTCCGATCCGCCCGACAGTCTCGGAGTCGAACCGCCAGCGGCCGTCGAGCTGTCGGGCAAGGACGATCGGCTGCCCGGCCACCTCGTCCAGCACCACGCGATCGCCGTCCGGGCGATCAGGGACTCCATAGAGCGGAATGGCCTGGAGATTGAGGATGAACTCGAGCTGATGGGCCAGAAGCGCCGCATCTCGCTCGCGCATCGCGGGGTCGAGGGCGGTCAGGTCGAGGCAGTCGATGGCATTGGCGATCAGACCTGGCGAGCGATCATAGCCAGAAATGGCGAAGTAAAAGGTCTCCAGTGTCTTTCGCGGCGTCGTGCGATCGTTCCATCGCGCGGGGTCGTCGAGCTTCGGGCCCGAAGCGGGGACCGCTGACTGCGGTGCCTGGGCCACAGGAGCCTGTGCCGGTGCCGGTTCCGTCAAACATCCGAGTACGACGACGATGACCGTGAGCCGAAGCATGAGATGGAGCATGGTAGGCTTCCGTGCCTTGCAAAGCGAAAACTCGCGTGAGCCCCGATCCTTCGCGAAAGGAATTGCGGCGAGCCCCGGCATGGGAGCGTCCACAATACCGGTTTCCGGCAATGCATCAAGCCGGATCGCGCGCCTCCGGTCCGGAGCGCACCATTCGAGTCGTCGCCGGATCGCGGCGATCGGCGTCAACAGATGGCCGGGCTCGATGTCTCGAACCCAGCAGTATGGTCATGAAGTCACTCGGTCGGGTCTGGCCGAAACGGGCCTGGCACGTCCTGGACGTCGCAGTCCCCCTGAGCGGACTGAAGTGTCCACCGCGAGTGGTTCCTGCTATAAGCTAACTTGAGCGGCACCGGCTCGAGACGTTCTCGTCCTCGACGTTGGGGGAGTGCGCTCATGGAAGCACTATCACGCACCTTCCGGGCGGCGATCCTTTCTTTGCTTGCAATTCCCGTAGTGTTCGTTGGCGTGCTGTTCACCTGGGGACGAATAGACGAGTGGATCGGGTCACGCGAGGTATCGCAATATATCCGCGATCATCAATCGATCGTAAGCCAGCGCCTCAAGGACCCCAAAGTCCACTCCTTCTCGCTTACACACGACCCATCGCAACCAGGGACACTCCTCATTCAATTTGATGTCGATGACAGAGCGACATACGAAATGCTCGAGTCCGACCTCGATCACATTTTCGGAATGGGATTCCTTCCAAGGTGGCAAACGAAAATTCGGACCCAGGAGACCGTTTCCGACAATTTCGGTGACGCAGGTTGGGGCATGGCCGAGGCCTGGGATGGGCTGACGCGAATCGCGCTCGCGGCCGTTCTGTCTCTTGTTCCGGTGATGTTTTTCACGCTCCTGGGCCTATACCAGACGTACCGTGCGTGGCGCGCGCGACTCGGAATTTGGGCGATGATGCGCGTCGTAGCTGTGGTGGCTCTGTACATAGCTTGTGTGGCTTTTGTGCTGCGTTTGCCAAACGCGTTCCTACGCACGATATCCGGGGCATTCATCGCGATCACAACAATCTGGTTTGTGCTCTTCCGGCTGTCGGAGTGGGGCCGTCAGGCATGGCTGCGTGGCCAGGCAAACGGAGGCAAACTCCCGGACGAGTGCCAGACACCCACAGAATCCGAGTTCCAGACGCACGTGAATTGACGACAGACTCCCGGACGACGGACTCCCCGACACCCGCGCTCCTTGCCTCTTGGAGTTTTCGATGGTAGGCGCGAATTGTGGGAGTCTTGGACTTCTCTGACACTCGCGCCAAATGCGATCTTGCAAAAGTCGCGAGTGTAAAGGGTGAATATCCCCATCGCATTGACGAGAATTGAGACGTCGCTTAAAGGCTTACGGCCGACTACCGGTGTCAAGCCTCGATCAGAGTACAGAACTGACGTCAGGATGCGTTGAGATGACAGACCAAAACCCCCCGATCCATGGACGCCGGCGCCGGTTCCAAATAAGTATACGTGTACTGATGTTGATCGTATTGATAGCAGGCGTCATTCTTGGGTGGGTCGAACACCGCATCCGCTTGAGGGCGGCCGAATCCGCCTACACGAACGCCAAGCTCACAAGAATCGTGGCCGAGATCGCGCTGGCGGAGTACGTCGATGGGATTTACAAGCAGGATGTTAAATCTATCGAACTTGAGATCTCTTCAGCCGAGACGAGATTGAGAGGGGCCGAGGAGTTACTTGGCGAGGCGAAACGCATGGGAGCCGAGGAGCAAAAGATCCTCGCAGCGGAGATCGCCTCAGAGGAGAAGGCAGCCGCTCGATCAAAGGTCGTTCTGCGCGTGCTCAGAAGGAGCGGGGGACCCTGGAAGAAATCACCAAGCCTCAGACGATAGCGGAGTTGAATATTGAGATCGAGAAAGCCAAGGCCGACGAGACGGCCAAGTACGCGGCTTTTCAGAAGGCGAAGGTGACCTGGATGGGCCTCTCGTGGTGAATCGGCGGCAGCCGAAGAGCGCAACGGACCGTCTATTGTCGACCCTTTCCACGTGGGCGGCAGGATGGGCCAATGGACCAGAGCTTCGGGCAACGACGGAGAAAGGACCGGTCGCAATGATCCGGCATACACTTATCGGTTCTACCACGTCCACTCTCGTGCAATTCGCGATGATTGTTACCCTCGGCCTCGTCGGCGCGACCCACGCTCGGCGCAAACGGCCGCACCGGATAAGTCACGGGGCGAAGCCAGTAACGATGGCCTCACGCAACTCCGCGGGAAGGTGCGACTCGGCAAAGTCCCCGCGATCGCGCTCGAGCCGCGGAAGCCATTGGCCAGGGAGAAGGCCAATCAGATAAAGACCTTGATCGCCCACCTGGCGAGCATCGACCAGCCGGATCTCGGGCTCTCGGCCACGATGAGCGGGCAGGCTTTCCTCCCCATACCGAGTCAGCGGGAACGCCATGCCATGATCCTGACCGACCATCAGCTCCACTCATCGGCCGCACTTCAGACCCTGGTCGAGATCGGGCCGGATGCCCTCCCGTTCCTCCTGGACGCGCTCGCCGACAAAACGCCCACGAAGCTCAAGATCGAACACGGGGGCGGGTTCGGGGCGATGTGGCTCGACAACGAGCTGTGGGGCAACCCTGCCAACGAGTTCGAGATGAGGGCGCGTGGTCCACGCCGAGGCGGTCTGGGGGGACTCGAGGCAGGACAAGATCATCCATTCCTACAACGTCAAGGTCGGCGATATCTGCCTGGTCGCTGTCGGCCAGATCGTCGGCCGCGGTTACCAGGCGGTGCGGTATCAGCCGACGGCCTGCATCGTGATCAACAGCCCCATCGAGGATGCCAACTTCCGCGAGCAGGTGCGCAAAATCTGGTCGAGCGACGATCCGTTCCGCAAGCTCCTCGACTCCCTGCTGCTGGACTACGCCACCGAGGGGATACCCCAGGAACCCTCGTCCGATGGCTGGTCGATTAGCAGCTTGCTGCAATCGCAGGCGGCGCTGCGCCTGCTCTATTATTTCCCGAAGGAGACGGCGGCGCTGATCGCGGAGAGGCTGCGCGGCCTCGATGTGCGGAGGACCGCCACCCACGGCAAAGGCTCCCCGGCGACCGATCAGGAGATGGACGCCCGCACCCGTCGCGAGGCCGCCAACCGCGTGAGGACGGATGATTTCATCAAGGCGGTCTCTTGGTGTCGCGAGCCCAAAGTTCACGAGGCGATCGGGGACATCTTCAGGAAGACGACCGATATCGACGTCTTGCGTGCCGCCCTTCCGGGCATCGACGACGCGGACCGTGTACTGATCCGCGATCGCCTTCAAGCCTTCCTGGACGCCGTCCCGGCGGTGGAAGGAGGGGCCTATGGGGACGGCTACCACTTGCTCGAGGCGTTCGCCGCTCGCCTGGGCCGTGATGCGGCCCCGGCAATCGATCGCTACCTCAAGGGTGCGACCGCCCAGCGCGGCCACAGCGCGGCCGAGGTCCTGGCCAGGGGAAAGAGCCGGGGGGAATGGTGCATTGCGATCCTGACTCGGCTGCTCGATGACAGGCGCCCCGTTGGCGGGTATACCTATGCAGTCCATCGAGAAGACCAGAACAAGCGGCTCGAGATTCGCGTTTGCGATGCCGCCGCCGAGGCCCTGAGTCGACACCGGCCTGAGCTGAAATTCACGCTGGAGGGCACATACCAGGATCTGGACCGGCAGATCCAGGCGATATGCGACCAACTCGTCGACAGACGTCGATGAAGCCGCGGTGAGCCGGGAGACCGGGCACCGCGTGAGCCCCGGCTCACCGCCGATCGATGGAAAACGATGATCCGTAGTCGGCGCGGACGGTCGGGAGCCGAGTTGTGGGGGATTGCCATGAGATTCATGCGCTTTAGTCTCAAGACGTTGCTCGCGATGCCCATCGCAGTCGGGTTTTTGGTTTTTGGGGCGCTTTGGATCGAGTGGTCGCCACAAAACTGTGATTTTGCTGGCTCGGGCTGGTAAGGAAAACGTGCCGGATTAAATTGGCATACTTCGGATTCCGCGGGATGACGCAATCTTGGTTATCCGATTTCGTTGCGGCTGCGCCGCGTGAGACCCTCAGCGCGGGTGGAACTGCACAAGACCAAAAAGGTATTTCACCCACAGCTTCATTACAAAGAACTGATCGCTATGTTTAAGACGACTGCACATATATTAGTGCTAATGTTTTTATGCGAAATCGCCGTTCCCATGGCATATTTCGGACTGATGTCTTTTATGATCCTCATAGGGCCCGGGAAATCAGATCCCGCCAGGTGGATTGTGCTCGACCTTCACGTACTGGCAGCCACCTTGTATTTTGTTTCATTTTTTGGAGTAGGCTTCTGTTTCTTTGGGGTAATCCTGCGTAGATGGCTCGTCAGGTGGTTATTAATCACGACATCCATTCTCGGCATGTTATTGTTACCGATTGCGATTTACGAGGGGCTAGACGATTCATACCTGGTGCACCTCTTGTATTGCCTCGCAGGCTGGAGCGTGCTCTTATTGATAAACACGCTAGCTGCATTTTATTATATGGAATCAACAGTGCCTCGTACGATAACGAAGTAGATTGCGTGTCACCCGTCTGCCAAAAATGCCGGGCGGGCACTGCGCGGTCACCGTTAACAGCCAGGGTACGGTCACCGGTGTGAGTCCTGGCGAGTGATTTCCATCGGCTACATGATTTTTAAGGCGAGCCTCATTAGGAGCTGCCGATGTCCTGGAGCGACGCAAAGAATTGTCTCGCGAAGAGAAACGAACCATGACAAAGAGCATGAAGAAGGAGAGCGCAAGGGGACGCCGCGCTCGAGCAAACCGCGAACGGCCAGCGCGCTCGGGGATTCTACGACTGCTTCCACAATCCGTTTCAGCGCGACGCTGCACCGGCCGGTGGCGACGACGAAGGCCGTCACCTGGACCTTTCTGAACTTGCCCAAGGAAACAAGTGCGAAGCTCCCATCGCGAGGCATGACGTCTGTTGAAGGCACCTTTAACGGCCTTGCCGTGCAAGCCACGCTCGAGCCGGACGGCCAGGGAGGCCATTGGCTCAAAGTGGACCAGACGTTGCGCGAAGCGGCGGGCGCAGAGGTGGGCGACGTCATTTCGCTGGAAATCGCGCCGGTGGCACAGGAACCGGAACCCAGCGTACCGGCCGGGCTGCGGCAAGCTCTCGCGGCCGCCGACCTGAAGGCGCGGGCGGTGTGGTCGGACATCACGCCTGTCGCGCGTAGAGACTGGATCCAGTGGATCGAGTCCGCCAAGCGGGAAGAGACGCGATTGAAGCGCATCGAGAGTGCCTGCGATATGCTCGCCAAAGGAAAGCGACGCCCCTGCTGCTTCGATCGGTCTGGGATGTATGCCAAGAGCATGAGTTGCCCCGTCGCCGATGATACGCCGAGTGACACAAGCCGCTAGAGAAAATTCTACTTTACCTCTGCGTGAGATTGCCGTTGGTGTCGAGCGTGAGCGTTCCGCCCAGATGGGCATAGCCGCTGACGTAGAAGAAGCTGCTGGTATAGCTTACCGCGATGTCATTCGCGGCGATGATCCCGGAGTTGAGATTCGTCGACGATCCGAAGTTGTAGTCCTCGGAACTGTAATCGGTCGTTGTCGTCCCGAATATGCCCATCGGGAGCACCGTCGATGCCGAGCCGGGCTCGCCCGGCAGGAAATGATTGATGACTCCCTCCGGGTTGGGAATGTCTGGCATGAAGACCGCGGGCGTCTCGTCCACTGTCACCAAGTAATCGAACGGGGTCACTGTGGTCTCGATCGACGGATCCAGGAGGGCCACGTTCACGTCGTCTCCAGCGGAAATACGGTCGATGTGGGTCGTGTAGCCTTTGGGCGGGATGCTTCCTTCCGTGCCCTCGCGGTAGAGACCCTGGATGATCAGGTCGATGTCGCCTCCCGCGTCGGCCGTGCGGCCGGTGCCGGAGGAATCAGTCAGTCCGTCGGTGCTGTCGACGATATCGAGCTGGAGATACCCGTTGCCGCCGCCGATACTCCCATCCGGCGCCGAGAAGGCGAAATTGTCGGTGACGATCAGCCCGCCCGAGGACAACTCACTCGGCGCCGGCCCGACGATATCTCCATAAAGGTTGCTGATGTTCGTTACACCGATCGGGTTGTTGATGACACCATTCACAATGATGTGAGGACGAATGTCTGCGCCGGAGCTCGTCTCCTGCACGTTGATCGTCGTGGGCTTGAAGTCGTGGTTGACGTTGAACTGGAAGAAGGTGACGATGTTGGCGTCGAGCGTGATCTGGTTGCCGGGCACGATCGGCGTGGTGTCAACCACCTGGATATCCGAAAGAGCCAGCGACCCGGCCGACTGATTGACAAGAGAGACGTTCTGATACGTCTGGCGGAATGTGAACAGCGGCCCTGTGGCCAAGGTGGTTTCGATCGCCGTGCCGGCTGCGTTGTCCGCCTGGAGCAGTACCTGGCCGGGATCCTCGTTGACGATCGGGTCAACGACGACCGTGCCCTGAACCTTGCCCGTTTTCTGGCCACCATCGACACTCACATTGATCGCACGGACGATGTTGCCGCTCGAATCGATCTGCAAATCCGGATCAGGCCCGCTCAGGATCACCGCGTTCGAATTCCAGGTTACAAACCGCTCTCCGCCGTCGGGGCTCGACACGTCGACATAGAGAGCCAGATTCGGTTGGCCGCCGGGCTGCCGGAGCGGGGTAACGTAGGACGCAGGGATTCCTGGTCCGGGGAGGATGCGGGGGCCGGCGGTGACCGTCGCACCGCTGCCGGCCTGGACACTCGTATTCAGACTCGGGGTGATATTCGCACCCGAGCTGGCAGGGCCGATTCCGTAGAAACTGGCATTTTCCTGCTGGTTGGGATCGACGTGCCCCGTGAGCGCCCGCATATCGACTCCCTCCGTGCCGGAGAGCGAAGTCGCGTTCCCGCCGCCGGAGATGAGCGCCAGGACCTGCGGGTCCCAAGTGCCATTCGAGTTGGCCGACGCCGAGCCGAACAGCCCGCCGGCCGTCGCGTTCGAGGTCATGCTGCCCTTGGCCGATGTCAAGTTTGCGAGAATCGAGACGGTCTGGGCCTGGACGTTGGCGTTCCGGCCCACCACGGCCTGGGTCGTACCACCCACGTCCGAGTCAGACTCGGCGTCGACGGTGGAGACAAGACCGCCGCCATCGGTCGTGGTCGAGACGTTGGTAACTTCAGATGAGATTGCGTTCAACTGGAACTCGCCGCCGACTACGACATTCACGCCGTCAGCATTCGGCGGGTTGCCCGGAGAACCGACGAATGCCGAATTGAAGTTCTCGACGCTGGTGTCGGACGACGCGTCGCCACCGTAAACCAGGCCGCCGCCGCCATTATTAGCCTGGGACGACGTGTTGGCCGTGGACTTGGTGATGACGGACAGATTGCCCCCGACGGTCAGGAGCCTGGGCGCGACGTAGGCCTGCACATTGGCCACGACGTCGGTTTCGGCATCGGGACTGGAGACCGCCAGGAGACCCCCTGCGCCACCCGCAGCCGACGAACTGGAAATGCCGTTCCCCGGCGGCGGCGAGATGGTGCGTAGTGAGACGTCTCCCGGGCCCAGCAGCTTGTCGTTACCGGCTGGATTCGAGGTGAAGTTGATAAACAGGTCCTGCGTGCCGCCCGAGGAGTTGTTGAACTGGATGCCGGCTTTGTGGAAGCTGTGCATACCCATGATGCCCGAGGACGAGCCTGCGTTCAGGTGGATGATCGCCCCGGTGGCCGTCGACGAGCGCTGGAAGGTGGCGCCCGAGGCATTGCGAACGTAGTAAACCTGGCCGCTCGTCAGGCCGCCGATCGGGGCTGGAACCAGCTCGTTCATGACCGCCTCGGCGGAGGCGCTTTGGTCGGGCGAGAGCCCGATCGCGTCGCCGGATATCGCGTTTGAATAACTGCTGGCAAGCTGGACCGCGTAGCCGCCGTCCTGGATGATGTAATACGTCGTTCCGTTCGTCAAACCGCCGAGCGCCGCCTTGCCGGGCTGGACCTCGTAGGTCACCGCCTCGCCGGTGACGAACGTATCGGGCTGTACCACGTTGCTGCCGTTGTTCAGGCCCAGGTAGATGTTGTTGGCGCTCGAATCATCACCGCTGATCTGGTGGTTGCCGTTCAGATCAACGTCGACGCCCTTGCTGCTGAAGGCTGCGGGAGCGGGTGCATCGTAGGTCACCGCTTCGCCCGATGTGAACGTGCTGCCGGGCAGTGTGATTGTCGAGCCGTTCACGGCCCCTGCTGCCGACGGGTTGAGCTGCGAGGCTGGTGCCTTGGCGTCTGCGAGAGTCGAGAATAGCTCAATGGTGTAGGGATCGAGCACGCGGACGTAATAGGTTCCTGTTTCGTTGATGGCCGAGCTCACGAACGTGTTGCCATTCGCGTCGTATTTGACTGCGTCTCCCGTCTGGAAATTGTCGGGCGTGGCAAACCGGATCACACCGTCGTTGGGATTGACGCCGGGTTGCGGGTTGAACAGGTCGCCGGTGTTCGCCGGCGCACCGCTGAAGGTCGCGCCGAGCACGAGCACGTTGGGATTTACAACGATTGCGTCGAACTCGCCGTTGCGGAGCGGGCCGCTCGGCGTACCGATCGGGGTGCTGCCATTGGCGTCATAAGTCACCACGTCGCCGGTGACCAGGCCGTGGCTGGGGAATGTGATCGTGTCGTTCTGGACATTCACGTCGGTCGCGGGGTTGAACGTGTCACCGAGCGGCGAGCCGCTACTCTCGGCCGCCGAGATTGCCGAGACGGTCACGTTGCCGTTTGCAACGACGGTCGAGCCTGAGCCGATATAAGCATTGACTACCGGGTTGCTGTTGACGACCGAGTTGGCTGCGCCGTAGAAGGCCGCTCCGCCGCCGTCGACCTTGGACGTGGCATCGCCCTGGGCACGGACCGAATCGGCCTGGATCAGGATGTCGCCGGTGACATTCTTGACGTCAACGTTGTTGCCGATGTAGGCCTGAACTCCGGGATCGATGTTGGCGGTGGCGTTGGCACCGCCGGCTGCGAAAATGCCGCCGTTGCCGGAAAAGGCATTGGCGCTGCCGGTGGCCGTGCAAGTCGCCTCAAACTGGAGCGTGCCTGCCTGAGTGACGACCGAATTGTTATCGGCGAAGGCGTTGGTGTAGCCGTCGATGGTGGTGGTTCCCGCAAGGACAGAGCCGTTGACGATGCCCCCGCCGCCGCCGGTGCCGGAGGCATTCGTGCTCGGGTTTGACACGGCGTCGAACGCGGCGGTTCCCGGCACGTTGAGCTTGCCGGTGCCCGCGAGCTTGGCGTCGGTATCGCCGTGGTCTTCGGCGTCGGCCGTGGCCTCACCGCCGCCGCCGATGTCGATGCTGATCACCGAGGCCGTCGACTGGGCGTTGTGGTTCGAAGTGGCTGTGACGGACAGGTTGGCGGCATTGACCGTGCCGGCGATCGTGGCCGTCGTAGCTCCCTCGGCGGTCGCCGAGGGATCGACGCTTGCGACTCCGATCAAGTTCCCCTGCACGCCGCCGGCGGACGCATTCGCGTTGTTGGTGTCCGTGGCGCTCAGCGTGAGCGTGCCGGTCGCATTGACGGTCGACCCGGTATCGACGTAGGCCTCGACCTGATGCTCGTCGGTTGCCGATGGGTCGAGCTTGGCGAGCGCGAGCAGGCTGACTCCGACACTTTTCTGGGATGCGGTGGCATTGCTGGTGGAGTCGGCCATGAGCGAGATGGTCGTTCCGGAGAGCATCGCTCCTTGGCCCACGAATGCGGTCGTGCCGGCGTCCACATCGGTATTGCCGCTGATCGATGCGACATTGGCCGCGCCGATGCTCACATCCTCCGTCGTGGCGGTGGCGCTGTCGTTTGAGGTGGCGTGCAGGACGAGCGGAGCATTCACGGTCAGGTTCGAGTCGGGCGCCACGAATGCGTCGGTTTCATGCCCGGCTGTCACCGGGGTGCTGGTCGCGCCGCCGTTGAGCGCGCCGATGTCGAGCGAGAAGGTTTTGGTGCTGGCCTGCGTGTCGGGCGCGCTCGCGGTGACGTTCACCGCTGACGCATTGATCGTGAAATTGCCGCCCAGATGGGCTGTTGTAGAGCCTCCGGCGGTGATGGTGGGGTTAATCGAGCGGCACGTTGACCGCGCCCACTGAAATCTCGGTCGATGTTACCTGTGCATCGTCGTGCGAAGTGGCTGAGAGCGTGACGGCTCCGGTGACCGAGATGTTGCCGTTCAAGCTTTCGCTTGCGCCGACCCGGAGGAGGGCCCGACGTAAGCTTGTACGTTGTCGCCGGTCGTTGCGGTCGGCGTGATGAGCGATACGGTCACCGCTCCCACGACGGCCATGTCGACACTCGCCGTGGCGTCGTTGGTCGAGGTGGCCGTTGCGGATAGCCCTTGAGCGTGGAGATCGGCGCCTTCTCCGACGTAGGCATAGGTGGCCCCGTCGGCGTTCGCCGCCGGCTTCACGAGCGACACGGGTACACCCGAAACCGTGATCGACGAGGAGCCGGCGGTCGCGGTATTGGTCGACGTGGCGCCCAGGGTGAGTGAGGCGCCGCTGATGGTCAAACTGGACTGCGGGTTCACGAATGCATCGGTGACGTCGTTCGTTAGAGCCGACTTGGCGGCGTCACTGACCGAGACGCCGGTGACGTCTAGCGAGACTGACTTCGACGTGGCCGTGCTCGTCGACTTCGATGTGAAGTTGACGTTGCCGGCGGAAATGGAGAAGTTGCCGCCCAGGTGCGAGAGCGTCGAGCCGCCCGCCGTGACTGCCGGGTGCAGCACGCCTATATCGACACCGCTCACACTGATGGAGGTGGGGTCGATGGTGGCGGTGCTGGTCGAGGTCGCCGTGCCGGTCACGGAACCGTGCCCCACGGAAATGGTGCCCGAGTCGCCCGCCGTGGGCGCCGCGGTTCCCTCGGGGCCGATATAGACTTCGGTGCTGTGCGTGGTTTCGGCCAGCGGGTCGGCGAGCGTCACGCTCGCCGCGCCGAGCCCGAAATCAAATGGGTTTGACTGGGCCGTGTTGGTCGACTGGGCCGAAAGGCTCATACCCTTGGAAAGGATCGTCGCTCCTTCTTGCACATACGCATCGGTCGAGCCCCCCGCATCGGTTTGCGACTTCACGGTTGAAGCGCTGGCAAAGCTCACCTTGATACTGTCTTCACCGGCCGTGGCGGTATTTGTCGAAGTCGCCGTCAGGCCCAGCGCCTCGCCGGTGAGCGTGAGATCGGCGCTCGTGCCCACGTAGGCATCGGTTGCTGCGCTCGTGATCGCGCCTTGCAGATTCGCATCGACGCTCGCTGCGCTCACGTCGATCGAGATGATATCGGTGGTTGCGGTGTTCGTGCTGCTGCCGCTCACATTCACCGCTCCTGCCGTGATGTTGAATTTGCCTCCGATGTGCCCGCGAGCTTCGCCGCCGGCGGTTGCCTGAGGGTGCATGTAGTTCACGCCGACCGCACCGGCCAGAATATCGAGATCGTTGACTGTCGCCTGGTTCTGGAGCGTCTGGGCGGTCACGGAGACCGTGCCGGTGCCGACGTTGATCGTGCCGGTAAGGCCCAGGTTCGGAGCGGCACCATAGGCCGGGCCGATGTACGCCTCGACGTCCTGGGACGTGCTGGCCTGCGGGGCCGCGTAGCCGCCCGAGAGCGCGCCGGCGGTGATCTGCACTGGTGTCACGGTCGCCACGTTGGTGGCTTGGGCCAGCACGTTCAGGCTCGAGGCCGCGACGTCGGGCGCCCTCCGCGACGAAAGCGGTGGTATCGCCTCCGGCGGAGGCGTCGGGCAAGAGTGCGGCGCCGGCAATCGTTCCCACGTTCACGTGAGTGTCGACAGCGCTGGGTTCGTTAACCGAGCTTGCCTTGGGGCCGGTCAGGGTGGTGACGTTCACGTTTGCGGACGATCCCAGTGATGCTTGAGTTTGGAGCGACGTCTGCGCGGTCGGGGCGGCCGCACTGACTGAGACTGCCCCGCCGCCGACCAGGACCGATTCCACGCTCGGCGTGTTCGTCGACTGCGAGGTCACGTTGAGCGACTGAGCGGACACCTGGCTGTTGACCGTGGCCGAGGTCAGCCCGGGTGTTCCGCCCACGGACAGCGTGCCGATGTGAAGGCCGGTGAAGGAGGCGCCACCGATGTCGGTCTTGCTATACGTCGCCTGCACATTCCCCGCGCCGCCGCGCCCACGACGGCGATGATGTTGTCCGTCCGACCGATGCGCCGAGGTCTTTGCCCCCCAGGGAGCTCGCGCTCGAGCTCGTGACGGTCGGCGAGACCGCGTCGGCTACGAGGTTGAGCGAGTTGACGCTTGCGTTGCGTGCGAGCTGGGCCGTGACGATCTCGCGATTGACACCGACTGCGATCGCCGCACCCACACCTCCCGTGCCGCCGCTTGAATTGCCACTCGCGGAGGTCGTGATCGTGGCGTTGCCGCTTGCGTCGATCACGAGCGCGCCGGGGACAACCAGTGCGGTGGGGGCCCTCGTCACTTCTGCGATCGTCTCGTCGCCAGAGAACGCGGCGGCCACCGCGGCGGCCGCCGCCGCGGTCGGAATATCGGCGCCGGCAATGCTCTTGGTGGTCACGGTGTGCGTTCCGCCGGCGAGGACGATGATCGCGTCTTCGCCGGTTATCGTCGCCGCACCGAGGTAAGCTTCGCTCTCGTTGAGCGCGACGTTGGTCGCAACGGAGGCACCGAAGCCGAGGACCGCGTTTGAGGCTTGGGCCCCCGCCGTCGCGAAGTCCGTCGTCACGTCGAGCGAGCTCACCAACAGGCTGCCCCCTCCGATCGAGAGCGTGGCGCCGTCCTCGATCGCCGAGGTGCTCTGGCTCGCGCCGACGTTGAGCGCCAGCGCGCCCGCGACGCCGGTGTCCGTCTCGCCTGCCCCCGATATCGCCGTCGCTCCGAAGGTGTTTGTCCCGCCGCCGCTCATTTCCGTCTTGACGTTGATCGCCGGTGCCGTGGCGGCACCGGCGATACTCGCCTCGATCGACGGCCGAGCGACGTTGATCGCTAGCGCCGCACCCACGCCCACCGCCGAACCGTCGGCCGGGCTGCCATCGGCATGGGAGATGTCACTGAATTGACTCAAGTTGTGAACGAGCAGCGGGCTTGACGTCACGACCGAGGCGTCCGAGCCGATCGTCGCCGTCTCACTCGCCACGTCGACGTTCACCGCCGCCGCCGCCGCGATGGCCAGGTTGCCAGTGGCGGTCGCGGCGCTCGGAACCTGAACAAGCGACGGCAGCCAGCCGGAAGATTCCCCGAAATTCACCGCTCCGGCGATCACATTGTCGATTGGGGCCGCGCCGGACGCCGTCCCTGCTGCGCTCGAGGTGCTCAGTGCGAAGCCGACGTCTCCCAGGTTGCTCTCGACGGTGAGGGAGGCACTGCCGGTCACATTCCCTTCGATCGTTGCCTCGTCCGTGTCGTGGCCGACGTCCACGCCGAGAGCCGGGCCAACCGCCAGGTCTGTTCCGGCGCTTGCGCCCGACGCCGTGCTCGTGGACTCATCGCGGTGCATGGCTTGCACCAGCATGGCTCCCCCGGCGCTGATCATGGCCGCCGCGCCCACCAGCGCGACCGTGACGTTATTGCTCACCGCCAGTGCCAGAGCGGGCGCCGGCGCCGTTCCGCCAGTGGCACCCGAGTCGGCCACGTCATTTTCTGTGTAGTTTCCAATGGCAAACACGTTGACGTCGCCGGGCGAGGTGACGGTGCCGGACGCCTCCGCGGTGGCCCCGTTGTCCGCGATATCGAGTGCGACCGAGGCACCGACCCCGGTGTTGCCAGAGCCGAGGGCGTTGCCGCTGGCCGTCGCGTTGTCCTGCGTGATCGTCGTTGCCTGTACCGCCACCGTGTCGGTCGTTGGGCCGTTCAGCACGACAGTGCCCCCGGAAGCAACGGCGGCGTGACCGCTGGCAGCGGGAAGGTCGAGCGCGAGCGATCCCGCCACGCCGAAGTTCGTCGAGCCCTGACCGGAGTTGGCCGTGACGCCCGTCTGGCCGCTGACGGTCGTGGTGACACTCACCGCCGTGGCTGTGACCGAGCCGGCGATGGTCGCCTCCGCGGTGGGCGTCGATTGATTGATCGCCACCGCCGCCGCGACGCCGGTCGCCGCATTCACGGCCGTGCCGTCGGCCAGCGCCGAGTCGGTATAAGTCGTTGACGCCTCTACCGTGAGGGCGCCGCCTGGGATCTGAAACAAGGCGCCAGTGAGCAACTGGGCCGAGGCGTCAAGGCTGGCGAGGTTGACGGCGATTGCGCCGGCGACCCCGACTTGACCGTCCGGCGTCGCCGACGTGGGAATGGTCACGGTGCCGGGCGTCCATCCCTGGCCGGCGATGAAGCTCGCCACATTGCCGAGCAGGGTGTTGACCACGGTCGTTCCCGGCTGCGCACCGCTTGAGCTGGCCAGGGCCGACGTTTTGCTGGTCCCCTGTGCCTGGGCATCGATGAGCGCCGCCGCCGCGCCGGTGGTGATGCTTCGGCCCACAGTCGCCGCGGCCGATTCGTTGGCGATCGTTAGCCCGACCGAAGCACCCGTGGCGACTCCGGACGCGGCTGTGGCGCTATCGACCTGCGTTGTGGTCGCCGTGGTCCGGTTGGCCGTGACGTTCAACCCGGCGGGCAGCGTCAGTGCCGGCCCCGCGTCGATTTCTGCCGAGGTGGCGCCGGAGGGGACTGCCAAGCTGAATGCTCCGGCCGTCGCGGTGCCGCCGGCCGCACCGACGAGCGACGACACCGTTGCCGTGTGGTTCCCCACGGCCGAAAGCGAAAGCGCATCGGCCCCGGTGAGCGTCGCGTTGTTCTGGACCGCGGCGAGCTCGCCGGCGGCGGGAACGTCGATGGCGACCGACGCTCCCACGCCGACGCTCTGGCCGGCGACCTTCTCGGGCGACGCCGAAGCGGGGCTGACCGTCGTCGACTGGGCCGAGAGTGTCACATTCGCCCCGTTGACGTTGACGTTTGAGCCGGACGGGATGAGGGCACTGGCAAGGGCGCTGGTCACGTCGATGGCCAGGGAGCCGGCCACGCCGACGGCGGCGCCGCTGGGGCCCGAAGTGGCGCTCACCTGGAATTGGCTGGCGGGCGTCACACTGCCCACGGTGGCCGGCATCATGCTGCTGATGTTCACCGCGGGAGCCGTGACGGTCGTCGTGCCACCCAGGGATGCGAGACTGTTGGCGTTCGTGTGGCCGATGGCGACCGCGACGCCCACGCCAGTGCCCGGTGCACCGCCTGCGGGAGATCCGTCGGCGGTCGTTGTCGGGTGATTGGCGGCGATTAAAATGACGGAAAGCGGAGCCGCACTCGAGGTCAGGCTCCCGCCGGTTATGGTTGCATTGGTGTCACCCGAGAGATTCGTCACAGCTAACGCGCCGGCAACGTTGATGGCGCCGTCGGGAGTTTCGGCACCGTTATTACTGAGTACCTGCTGGCCCGCGGTGGGATTCGGGCTGCCGGGGGACGCGCCTCCCTGGGTTGCGCGTGCGATGGTGGTGATCGTCCGGTTGTCGGTCGCGGACACGTTCACCGCGGGGGCGCTCAGGGTGCCGCCGCTGACCGTCGCATCGGTGTCGCCCGAGAGCACGCTCAGGGCCGTCGTGCCCCCCTTGGCATTCGAAGCGAAGCCGCCCGCAGTCCCGTCGGCCGTCGTGGAGATGTTCACGGTATTGGTCGCGGAGATGGTCGCCGGGCCGCCGGCGGCGCTGAAGTCTCCGCCCGATACCACGACATTCGCCGTGCTGGCGATCGTCGCGCTCGACACCGCCGCGTCGGTGTTCGTGGAGCCGGTCGACTGGGGCGCCGTGGCGAGCACACTGGTCACATTTGACGTCGCCGTCAAGCTCGCGTCGCCCGAGGCGAGGAGGCTTCCGCTTTCGAACTGAACGCTGGCGCCCGAGCTCGAAGAAACGATGCCCGACTGGACCAGCCCGTTGAACAGGCCGGCGCTCTGGCTGTTCACGTTGATGATGGACTGCGCCGCCAGAGTGATGTTGTCACCGGTCAAGCTGCCGTTGCTGACCGTGATGCCGGCCGAGGCGTCCGCCCTGATGGTACCGGGAGAGTTGACAGTGCCGTCGCTCTCCTGGCTGGAGGTCAGATTGATGTCTCCCGAGGTCTGGAGCGCACCGGAAACCAGGATACTGGCGTTGCTCGTCAGCGAGAACGATGCGGGCTGGTAAAGCGTGCCTGTGCCATCGATCGTGACTTGATCGGTGGAATTCATCGTGGACGATCCGCCATTAAACATCACGGTGATCGGCTCAGGTGTGCCGCCGGCGGCGTAGGAGAAATCGACGGCGAGCAGGTCGCCGGCCGTCGCAGACCCGGTGATGTTGACCTGGATATCCTGGTCGAGCGCGACTTGCTGGATCACCGTCGCGCCGGTGTTGTCAAAGAGCTGCAGATTTGCTGCTCCGGCGACCTTGGCCACGCGCAGAGTCAGGTTGGAGCCCGCGGCGGGGGCGGTGTAATCGATGGTCCCGGTCAACACCAGCCGCGGCTCGAGCTCCTCCATTCGCAACAATCGGCCCCGCTTGCGCGCGGCGCTTAGCCTCGCGTCCCGCTCACGTAACCGACGTCGCCCTCGTAGTCCCTTCGCGGCCTTGATCATCAACCAATTGTTGTCACTCGCCATGGTGTACCTCGCGCAGCAAGATCGCCCTGGCGGATTTGCGTTCCGCCAGTTATCGGGAGGAGCAGAATGGGTGGGGCGGCGCCCCGTCGCACGGTCGGGGCGCCCATCGCTCCTACAGGCTTCTTTGCGCTTGACGCGAGTTTGGTAAAAGTCCGCTCGCGTTTTTTTTCCCGGATGCGTCGCTTCGTCCCGGTCGTCGCATCGCCGCGACCCGCCCGATCGCCGCCTGAACGACGGTTCTTGGGCGGGGGTGCCGTCCGTGCCTCGACACGTAGCGCACGTCTGGGTCAGACGATCGTCTCTCGCCTGATTGTTTGGCCACGTTGCCCTTCTGGGCACGATGAACCAGGAAAACGGTCCGCAATGGCGGACCCTACGAGGGGGAAATTCGTTAGACGACCGTCGCCGTTTCACCCGCCTGCTTGGTCACCTTATCCTTGGTGTTGACGATGAACCAGTTGTTTTGAGCGGGGGCGCTTCCATCGCTGACCGTGTTGGCCACACCGTCGGACTGGCATGTCGTCGCGTTCAGCTCGACGGTACTCATGCCCACCGTGATCCCGGCCATGATCTTGCTGATCCTCGTCGAATACGAATCACTCGAGGACCATTCAGCCAGGATTGCATCCAGCGCCGCGATGTTGGCGCTTGTGTTGCTGTCGTAGCTGGTTGTTCCGCTGATCAGGATGTCGTTGCCGTTGCCGGTCAGCGTATCGCCCCCGCCGCCGCCGATCAGGATGTTGAAGCCAGTCCCCGTGTCGCTCAGCGTGTTCTTGCCCGGCCCGCCGATCAAGACGTCGTTGCCCGAGCCGGTTGCGCTCAGCGTGCTGCCGTTGGTCGAGCCGCCGAGCAGGATCGCGTCGACCGTCCCGGTCGCGTTGAGGTTTGTCACACCCGTGAACGCACTGGCATCGACGACGTGCGAGGGATTGCCGCTCGCGGCCGTCACCGTCAGAGCGGCGGTCTTGAAGTTGCTGAGGGCGAGCGTCATGCCGTCGGTCGACCAGAGCGATGAGCCAGTCAGGGTCATCGAGGCGCTCTTCGTAGCGGTCACCGTGTCGCCTGTCGCCGCGGTGTCGGTGAGCGACCCGCTGCCGGTCCAGCCGCTCACGTCGAACGTCTTCCCCGAGCTCGTCGCCGTGAGATTGGCCGTCGTTATTCCACTCAAGACCAACGACATCCCGTCCGTGGACGCCAGGGAGTTATTCGCAAGCGTGTAGCCGGCAGACTTGCTCGCGACCGCCGTGTCCCCGCCGGCGCCCAAATCGGCCAGCGAGCCGCCCCCGGTCCAGCCGCTTATTGTGAAGGTGTTGTCGCCGGCTGAGTCAGTCAAATTGGCGGTTGTGAATCCGTTCAACGTCAGCGTGGCCCCAAGTGTCACGGCGAGAGATGAATTCGTCAGTGCCATACTGGCTGCGACCGAATCGACCAGCGTCTCGGTTGTGCCTTTGAGCGTTCCTGTGCCCGTCCAGCCGCTGACCGTGAACGTGTTGCCGCCGCTGCCTGAGTCGGTGAGGTTTGCAGTAGTGATGCCGCCGAGCGTGAGGTTCATTCCTTCGGTCGACGAAAGCAAATTGTTGGCCAGTGTGAAACCGGCGCTCTTGCTCGCCGTCACTGTGTCGGCGGTGGATCCGATGTCATCGAGCGATCCGCCTCCCATCCAGCCGCTTACGGTGAAGGTGTTGCCGCCGGTTGGGTCAGTGAGGTTGGCGGCGGTAAACCCGGACAGCGTCAGCGTGGGATTGCCGGTCACGGCGAGGGACGTAGTCGTCAGCGTCGTCTTGGCCGAGACACTGTCGACCAGCGTTTCCGTCGAGCCCGTGAACGTGCCCTTGCCGGTCCAACCGGTGATGTTGAACGTAGTGCCTCCGCTGCTCGAGTCCGTGAGATTGGCCGTGCTGACGCCGCTCAGAGAGAGCGACATGGACCCGGCTGTTAACGAAGTCGGTGTGAGCGTGAAGCCGGACGAGTTCGAGGCTGTGACGGTGCCGGCCGTCGCGGTAAGCGACCCGCTTCCGGTCCAGCCGGTCTCGGTGAAGGTCTGGCCCCCTCCGGTGGTGGTGAGGTTGGCCGTGGCGAAGCCGGTCAAGCCGAGCGTCATACCGTCTGTCGACGTGAGTGCGGTACTCGTGAGCGTATAGCTGGCTGCCTTGCTTGCCGTCACGGTGTCCGGCGTGGAACCGGTATCGTCGAGCGATCCGCTACCCGTCCAGCCGCTGACCGTGAACGTGTTGCCGCCGGCTATGTCGGTCAGGTTGGCTGTAGTGAAACCGTTCAAGGTCAATGTTGCCCCGCTCGTTACCGCCAGCGAGGTCTTGGCCAGCGCGATGCTGCTCGAGAGGATGTCTGCCAGGGTTTCCGATGTACCCTTGAGCGTTCCGGTCCCCGTCCAGCCGGTGACCGTGAACGTGTTGCCGCCCGAGCCGTTGTCGGTGAGTTTCGCGGCGGTGATCCCGCTCAGGCCGAGCGACATCCCGTCGGTTGAAGATAGCACGTTGTTGGCCAAGGTGAAGCCGGCGCTCTTGCTTGCCGTGACGGTACCCGTGCCGGCCGGTGCAGAGAGCGAGCCGGTGCCTGTCCAGCCGCTCACCGTGAAGGCATTGCTGCTGGGACTGACGCCCGTCAGTGACGCGACGGTGATGCCGCTGAGGTTGTCCGTGAACGTGGCGCCGGTGCCCGTCAACTTGGTGCTCGTCAGGGTGTAGCCCGATGCGATCGATTCAACCACGATGTCGCCGGCGCCCGTGCCGCTCAGGGTGTTGGTGCCCATCCCGCCGGTCAACGCGACATTGGGAATACTGCCTGCGTTCAGCGTGTCATTGAAATTGCTGCCGATCAGGGCGGTGATACCCGTGATGGTGCCGCTGACTCCGGTGGCCGTTCCGTTGGTGCCGTTTCCGAGGTTGACCGTTGCCTTGCTTGCGTAGGCCGCGTAGCTCAGCGCGCTCGAGCCACCGCCCTCGATATTGCCGATCAGCTTCGACGAGCCGCTGAGGATAAACGCATTCGTGCCCGCGTCGCCGACCAGGGTTCCGAATGGCCCGCTGGCGCCGGCACCTTGGACGTTGAACGTGTTGGTGGTCCCCTGGCCATCGACGTTGCGGGTGATGGCGGTGGCGACGAAGCTGATCGTTGAGCCCAAGAGGCCGTCGGCGGCAGCAAATTGCACCGAGGTGTCGTTGATGGTGAAGACATCGGAGCTGCCGGCGCCGGTTTCGCCGTTGATCGTCACGGTCCCACCGCTGCCGGTGAACGCCAGTGTGTCGCCGCCCGGGATCGAGCCCACAGGCATGCCCCCCAGGGTGACCTGCAAGCTGGTGTTGCCGCTGTTCGGGGTCACTGCGTATTGATCGCCGCTCGTGGAAAGGAAGACGAGGTAATCGGGCGTGACAATATTCGCGTCGCCGAGCCAGGGGCTGAAGCTGACGTTGCCGATCGCTTTGGCGCCGGTGCCGCCGGAGTTGCTTACATTCGTTGGGCCGGTGGTGCTGCCCCACCAGTCGAGGGTGGCATTCAATGACCCGCTGGTCTGGTTGTTCTGCACGCCGGTGGTGTCGCTGGCGAAGCTGTCGTTCGTGGCCGTCACAAAGCAGGTGTCGCTTGCGCCCGAGCCCACGACAATGCCTGTTGTGTCGCTCGTGAGCGTGCTATCGGTGACCGTGGCGCTGGCGTTGTTCTCGACCGAGACGCCGACCAGGTAGCCCGTGACGGTGATGCTGCTCGCCGTTAGGGAGCTGCCGTTCACATCGATGGCTGTCGAGGTGCTGGCGCTGTCGACGGTCACGCTGGAGATGGTGACGCTCGCTCCTCCCTCAATTTCGATGTTGTTACCGGTCAAATTCGCCGGGGCCTGGATTGTCCCGCCGCTCATCGTGAGCGATCCGCCTTGCGTGAAGATCGCTGCGCCCGTGGGAGCGGAGTTGCCGCTGATCGTGCAGCCGGTCGTGGCGACTGTTCCACCATCGTTATAGATGCCGCCGCCGTTGCCGGCCGAGTTTCCCGAAATGGTGCAGTTGTCGACCGCGACCGAGCCGCCGTTCTCCACGTCAACGCCGCCGCCGGCGCTCGCCGAGTTACCCGAAATCGTAGAGTTGTCGACCGTGACCGCGGCGCCCCAGACGAGGAGTCCGCCGCCGTCACCGGTGGAACTGTTGCCGGCGATCGTGGTGTTGGCGATCGTCAGCGCCGCCCACGAAGACGCCGATACCCCCACCGCCGAATGACCCGGACGAGTTATTCCAGACAGTGCAGCCGGAGATCGAGCCTTGCCCGTCGTAAGCGGAAATGGCCCCGCCGGTGAAGCCGGCCGTGTTGTCAGTGAAATCGCAATCGGTCAAGGAGAGGTACCCGTACTGGTTGAAGATTGCGCCTCCAAATCCGGTGGCTTTGTTCGCGTCGAAGGTGGAGTCGCCTACCGATAGAGACCCGCCCGAGTTGAATACAGCGCCGCCGACATAGGCCGAGTTGTCTTCGATCGCGGCGCTCGAGATCGTGAGCGTGCCGACGTTGTCGATTCCGCCGCCGTACGGGCTGCTGTTGCCTGAGATTGTGTCACCCGTGATCGTTGCGGTGGAATAGTTCATGATGCCGCCGCCAACCCATCCGGCGAAGTCGTTTTCGATTGTGCCGCCAGTGATCACAAGCGTTGCATAGTTTTCGATGCCGCCGGCCCGATGGGAGGCGGTGTTGCCCGAGATGGTGCCTCCGGAGATCGTGAGTGTGCCGTCGTTTCCGATGCCTCCACCGTCGCCGGTGCAGGAGTTATCCTCGATCGTGCCGCCGGAGATCGTGAGCGTCCCTAGATAATTATTGATTCCGGCGCCAAAGTTCGAGTTGTTGCCTGAGATCGTGCCGCCTTCGATCGTGGCCGTGGCCGCTGAGAACGAAAGGAACAGGCCTCCGCTCGAGGCCCAGCCGGTGTTGTTCTCGATTGCTCCGCCCGTGATCGTGAGGGTGCCGTCGTCACGAACCCCTCCACCCTGGTTGGCCGTGTTGTTTTCGATCGTACCGCCGGAAATCGTCAGCGTGCCGAAGTTCCAGATGCCGCCACCATAGCCGGCATTGTTGCCCGAGATTGTCTCGCCCGAGATCGTCGCGGTGCCGGTGTTCACCATGCCGCCGCCGGAATTATCGTCGATCGTGCCGCCGGTGACGGTGAGCGTGGAAAGATTCAAGACCGCGCCGCCACCGCCGGAGGAGTTGTCCGAGATTGTGGCGTCTGAGATCGTCAGCGTGCCACCGTTCGCAACCCCAGCGCCTCCGCCGTGCACGGTGATGTTGTTCTCGATCAAGCCACCGGAGATCGTGACCGTACCGGAATTGATGAGGACGCCGCCGCCCCGCCACTGGGCGGTATTGCCACCTATCGTGCCGCCTGAGATCGTCATCGTGCCGCCTGAGTTTGCAACGCCGCCCCCATATCCAGCGCCGTTATCCGAGATCATCACGTCGCCTGAGATCGTGGCGGCGCCGTAATTCTCGATGCCGGCGCCATTGCCGCCACCGGTATTATTCTCGATCGAGCCGCCCGAGAGCGTGAGCGTGCCCGAGTTCACGATGCCGTCGCCGCCCCACCAGGACCCGTTGGCGGAGATGGTGCCGTCGGACACCGTGAGGGTGGCGCCGGATTCGTTGGCGATCCCGCCGCCTCGGCCCGCAGCGTAGTTATTGGCGACCGTGCCGCCGGTGATTGTCAGCGTGTTGAAGTTGTCGATGCCGCCGCCGCCGTGGCCGTAATTGCCCGAGATCGTGCCGCCGGAGATCGTGAGGACACCACCATTGATGATGCCGCCGCCCCCCCCGTTCCCGGTGGTGTTATCTTCGATAGTGCCGCCGCAGATATCGAGAGTGCCGCCATTGCCTAAGCCACCGCCCCTATGCTGGGCCGTGTTATCATCCACTGTGCCGCCGGTCATCGTCAGCGTGCCATCATTGTCGATGCCGCCGTCGTAGCCAGCGCCGTTGCCCGAGATCGTCACGTCGCCCGAGATCGTCGCCGTGCCGTCGTTCTTGATCGCGCCACCGAGGTACGTCGAGTTATTCTCGAATGTGCCCCCCGAGACCGACAGCGTGCCCCAGTTCTCGATACCACCGCCGCCAAACCAGCACCCGTTGCCCGAGATTGTGCCGTCGGTCATCGTGAGCGTGGCGCCGCCTTCATTTGCGATGCCGCCGCCATAGCCCTCGGCAGAGTTATTGGCAATCGTTCCGCCGGTGATTTTCAGCGAATTGAAGTTGTCGATGCCGCCGCCGCCGTGGCCGTTGTTACCCGAGATCGTGCCGCCGGAGATCGTGAGCACTCCACCATTGATGATGCCCCCGCCCCCCCCGTCCACGGTGGTGTTATCTTCGATTATGCCGCCGTAGATGTTGAGAGTACCGGAATTACCTATGCCACCGCCCCGTTGGTGGGCCGTGTTATCATCCACTGTGCCGCCGGTCATCGTCAGCGTGCCATCATTGTCGATGCCGCCGTCGTAGTAGCCGTTGTTGCCCGAGATCGTCGCGTCGCCCGAGATCGTTGCCGTGCCGTCGTTCTCGATCGCGCCACCGAGGTACGTCGAGTTATTTTCGAATGTGCCCCCCGAGACCGACAGCGTGCCCCAATTTTCGATACCACCGCCGCCAAACCAGCACCCGTTGCCCGAGACGGTGCCGCCGGTCATCGTGAGGGTGGCGCCGCCTTCATTTGCGATGCCGCCGCCCCGGCCCTGTGCGTAGTTATTCTCGATCAAGCCGCCCGTTAGCGTGACGGTGTTGAAGTTCGCGATGCCGGCGCCGCTTCCCCCTCCGCCACCGCCGGATTCATTGCCCGAGATGGTGCCACCGGAGATCGAGAGCATGCCGCCGTTGGCGATGCCGCCACCAGATGAGTTTGTCGCGGTGTTGTCCTCGATCGTGCCGCCGGAGATGTTGACCGAGCCCGAATTGATCAGGATGCCGCCGCCCCTCCACTGGGCCGTGTTGTCATCCATCGTGCCGCCGGTGATCGTCAGTGTGCCGCCAGAGTTTGCGATGGCGCCGCCGTAGGAAGCGGTGTTGTTTGCGATCGTGTCGCCGGTGAGCGTGGCCGTACCATAGTTTGCGATGCCCCCGCCGTTGCCGCCGCCGTTCGTGTTGTCCTGGAGCGTGTCGCCATCGAGCGTGAGCGAGGCGCCGTTCTGAATGACCACGCCAGAGGCGCCCGTGAAGTTCTGGATCGTTAGTCCTTCGATCGTCACGCCGGTGGTGCCGGCCGTGACGGTGAAGCCGGGTGAAGACTGGTGCCGGGATTCGTTCCGTCGAGCACTGGGGTTTGCTCTGTATCGGCTCCGATCGTCAGATTGGAAACTCCGACCGTGTCGGACTCGTTGTACCCGTTGCTCGTTTCCACGAGAATTGTGTCACCCGCAGACGCCGCGTTGATCGCGGTCTGGATCGTCAAGAAGCCGGTGGCGGGTGTCATTCCGTCGGGCGTTCCGCTGTCCGCCGAATTCACGTACCACAGGTTGGAGAGGAGCGTGCGGGGTTCGAGCACTTCCAATCCACGCAAAACGCCACGCGGACGACTGCGGCGGCGTCCAACGTTGCCGGCGGCAAGAAGAGCGTTCAATTGACGGGAGAAGGTGCGAGACATCGGTGCGGCTCCTTGAGAATCGACATCGAAAATCGACGGACGGAGTTCGAATCCTGGGATCAGGCACTGGGCTGCTTGGGCGCTCTCGCGCGCTCGACCGGCGCGAGTGAACGACGAGGAATCCGGGGCGACGGCTTTGCCCGACTTGCGAGCTGCGCATCTCGGGGCACTGAATAGGCTCCAAAAATCGGAAAACCGGACGCGCTCGAAAAAAGATTTCGATTCGCGTTCGGTTTGGATGCCGTTTCGAGCCTATTCAGGTGGGACGGGTTTCCGTATCCAGCCGCCCTGCCGCGGGTCGGGGTGTTCAGTCCTGTCCCCCACAATTCGCCGAAATAATTAGGTGTGGCCTTTGAGCAACATGCCGGTGTGACCATCCAAGCAAGCAGTTGAATCCACAAGCGCGTCCCGGCTATACTCCGACACTGTCGAGTGCCTTTCCTGTCGAAAGCCTCGGGGTCTGGGGGCGGGTCGATGTCCGTGACTGGGGAGATCGGCGAAGCCGACCGGTTCTTGAGTGAAGCGCGCGGGCTCGCCCAAGGCGCTTGGGCGTGCGCTGGAAACTTGCCGCCGTTATCTGGAGCTCGTGGCCGAGAAGGAGCTGGGAGCAGACTTGCGTGCCAAGGCGGGGGCATCGGACCTGGTGCAGGAGACGTTTCTGGAAGCCCAGCGCGACTTCGGGCGGTTTCAAGGCGGATCGCGCGGTGAATTTCGATTCTGGCTGCGGCGGATTCTTTTGCACAACGTGAGTGCGTTCACCAGGCACTATCGCGATACAGATAAAAGGTGCATCGCGCGGGAGACCGGGCTGGGGGTCACGAGTGCCAACGCCGGGCCGATCTACGATGTGGCCGCGTCGACGGCCACTCCCAGCGCAAAGCTCACGGCGCGCGAGCACTCGCACGCGCTCAAGGCCGCGGTCGAAAAACTGCCGGAGGACTATCGGCGGATCATCAGGCTGCGGTACGAGGGCAACCTCTCCTTCGAAGAGATTGCGCGGGAGATGGGGCGATCGCCGGATGCGGCACGGAAGGTCTGGGCGCGCGCGATGGACTCACTGCGCGATGCGTGGGCAAGCTCTCAATGACCGACGAAACGGGTCTGATTCAGGAAGACGAGTACATCGCCTGGCTCGCCGCCCACGATGATGCCGTCGCCGCGCGGCAGCCGGCCAAGCTCGAACAGGACATGTCAAGCCTGCCGGCGGCTGTGCGCGTGAAGCTCGAGGAGGACGGGGCCTGGTGCGAATTCGTCCGTGCGGCTTGGGGCTCATCCGGCGATGGTCTGCCAGCGGAGGCGGCCCCATCACTGCCCTTGAATGACAGCATGAGCCGGTTTGGCCGCTTCGAGATTCGCGGGGAGCTGGGGCGAGGCTCGTTCGGTGTCGTCTTCCTGGCTTTTGACCCCCGGCTGCGCCGGCAGGTGGCGCTCGAGCTGCCGCGGCCGGAGGTGATGGTAACGGCCGAGATGCGCGCGCGGTTTGCACGCGAGGCGCGGGCCGCCGCGATGCTCGATCATCCCAACCTTGTGTCGGTTTTCGAGGCGGGTGAGGAGGGATCGATCTGCTTCATCGCATCGGCCTATTGCCCGGGGACGACGCTCTCCGAATGGCTGAAGTCTCGCGAAGAGCCGGTGGCACCGCGGCTGGCCGCACGCATCGTGGCCACACTTGCCGGCGCGATTGCGCATGCGCACTGCGCGCGGCGTGCTGCATCGCGATTTGAAGCCCGGCAACATCATGCTCGAGCCGCTTCCCGATGACATCCCATCCTCGCCTGGAAGGGATGGGATGAATTTCATTCCGCGGGTGACGGATTTCGGCCTTGCGCGCATGAGCGCAGCGGGGGCGGAAGCGACGGCCGCGACGCAGTCAGGCGAGATCCTGGGCACGCCGTCGTACATGTCGCCGGAACAGGCGGACGGACGGGTCGGGGCCATTGGTCCGGCGACCGACGTGTATGGCCTCGGGGGCATCCTGTATGCCCTGCTCACCGGCCGGCCCCCGTTTCAGTCGCCCAGCCCGCTGGACACGTTGCTGTTGTTGCGGACCGAGGAGCCGATCGCTCCTTCCCATCTCCGGCCTCGGCTGCCGCGCGATCTGGAGACAATCTGTCTCAAGTGTCTGGACAAGCGGCCGCAGAAGCGATACGCCTCAGCCGATGCGCTGGCCGCTGACCTGGACCGGTACCTGGCGGGGAAGCCGGTCGTTGCGCGCCGGGTCGGCTCGGCGGCGCGCATCGCGCTCTGGTGCCGCCGCGAACCGGCCCTGGCCTCGACGATCGCCGTCGCAATTCTCGCGATCGCCGCCGTCGCATCCTTTGGGTTCTGGCGCGTCGTCCGCGAGCGCGACCGCTATCGCGTCGAGCGGGACCGCGCCGAGGCCAATCTGCGCAAGGCCCGTGAGGCGGTGGACAGCATGCTGACGCGCGTCAGCACGCACCGGCTGCGGGATGTTCCCCAGGTCGAGATGATCCGGGTCGAGCTACTGGAGGACGCGCGGAACTTCTACCGGGGCTTCGCCCGCCAGGCCAGTGGCGACCCGGAAATCCTGATCGAGGCGAGCCAGGCCTACTGGCGGTTGGGGCTTGCGTACGATGGGATAGGGCGAGCGGACGATGCCTCCAGCAGTTTCCGCGAAGCGCTCGCGATCCAGCGGGAACTTGCCTCGGGTTACCCCACTGTGGCCGTCTATCGATGGGCGCTGGCGCAGACCTATCGCTCGCTGGGCCAGCTCGCGCAGCTCTCCTTCGGAGGAAGCGACGAAGCACTCGACGCCCTGCAGAAAGCCATCGTCTTGCTGGAGGAGCTTGGGTCGGTTGACCCAAGTAATCCCGAATATCGGAGGGAGCTGGCCGCGACACATGGGCGCGGGGCATGCTGCTTGTCCAGCGTCTGCGCCAGGTTTCGGCCGCTGAGGCCGATTTTCGCAAGGCCGCCGAGCTGTTCGACGGGCTGGCCGCAAGCTTCCCGGCCATCCCGAAGTATCAGAGCGACGCTGCCATCGCACGCTATAATCTGGCTTGCTGGATGGGAGACTCCGGCCGGCTCGACGACAAAGAGAAACTCCTCCGCCCGATCGTTGAATTCTGGGAGAAGTCGGCGGCCGCCGAGCCCGCAGTCATGAATCACCGGTCCAAGCTGGCCATCACGCTCACGGACCTCGCCGACGTGCTGGAGAAGACCAACCACATGCCCGAGGCCGAGCGAGTCCTTCGCCGGTCTGCCGACGTGCGCCTGGAGTTGAGCAAGGACTGGCCCAAATATCCCTGGAACTTCATCCAGGCGGGGAATCTGCTCGCGCGACTGGCCAGCCTGGTCGCTCTTCGCGGTGACCTTGCCGCGGCGCGTCAGATTGAGGAGCAGGCGATCGCCCAGAAACGTGCGGCCCTGGCGCTGGCTCCGGCTAACCCCGACTATCTCCAGAGGGTGAGCACGTCCCAGGTCGCCCTCATCGAGACCTTCATCCGGCTGGGTCAATACGAAGACGCGGCAAGGGCGGTGTCGGAGCTTGTCTCATTCTCTCCGGACGCAGGGCCGCAGTGCTTCCGAGCTGGCTCGCTCCTGGCACGGTGTGTGCCGTCGCCGGCTGCCGACGCGCGACCGACTGACGCGCGGCCTAGCGAACTGGCCAAGACGTTTGGCGACCGGGCGATTGAGCTGCTGCAAATGGCCAAGAAACAGGGACATCAGGACGTCGAAGCCCTGAGGAGCGACCACAGCTTCGACGGCATCCGGTCGCGTGCCGACTTTCGAGCGCTGCTCGTGGGGTCGGTCGGGCCGGACGCCAAACAAAGTCCGTGAACAGGCGAAGCCTTCGACGGCGGGCCTGCCTTCCGCACGATTGTCTGGAACCTGCCCCAGCGCCGCCGCAGCCTGGGCGAGATGGGGCTCGATTGGTGAATCGAACGGCGCACCCTTTGCTAGCAACGGTGCGACGCCGGGAGCCATCCACGCGGCGGTTGCCTCTTTTGATCCCGGCCCCCGATCGACCAGAATGGAGGAGGTGTTTCCTCCTTCCCCCGTTGCGAACCACACATGCGAATCTTGATCGTCGATGATGAAGCGAATATCCGAAAAACACTTCGAATCGCCCTCGAAGCAGCCAAGCACTCCGTTGACGAAGCGACTGGCGTGCCGGATGCGCTGCGTCAATTCGAGCGAGCCCATTTCGACCTGGCGCTCGTCGACTTGAAGCTCGGAGAGGAATCGGGATTCAGCCTGCTCGAGGCCCTCTCTTCGCGGTATCCACGGCTGGCTGTCGTCATCGTGACGGCGTTTGCCAGCATCGAGAATGCGGTGGACGCCATGCGCCGCGGCGCGTTCGACTACCTGCCCAAGCCGTTCACACCCGCCCAGGTTCGCGCCGTGCTGGAGCGTCTGGCCCGCGTCCGCTCGCTGGAGAACCAGCTCGCGGGGCTCAAGGAACAGATCGGCAACGAAGTGCCCGAGGCGTCGTTCGAATGCCATGACCGGGCGCTCGAGCTGGTCTTCGACCAGGGACACAAAGTCGCCGCCACGGACGCCGTCGTCTTGATCCGCGGGGAGAGTGGCACGGGCAAGGGAGTGCTCGCTCGCGCAATCCACGCCTGGAGCGCCCGCGCCTCCGGGCCGTTTGTCACGGTAAGCTGCCCGAGTTTGAACGCCGAGCTGCTGGAAAGCGAGCTTTTCGGACATGCCCGCGGATCGTTCACCGGGGCCGTCACCGATACGGAAGGCAAGGTCGAGGCCGCCGAGGGGGGCAGCCTGTTCCTCGATGAAATCGGCGACCTGCCGCGGTTGCTTCAGCCCAAGCTGCTGCGATATCTCCAGGAGCGGCGCTGACGAGCGCGTGGGCGAAACCCGCACCCGGACTTCCGACGTCCGCTTGATCGCGGCATCCAATCGCGACCTGGAAGAGGCCGTTTCTGTGGGTGCCTTCCGCGAAGACCTGCTGTTCCGTTTGAACGTCGTCGAGCTGGTGCTGCCGCCCTTACGTGCGCGATCGGACCGCATGCTGTTGGCGGAACACATGCTGGCATTCTTTTGCAAACATCTCGGCAAGAACATCGAGGGATTCTCGGCCGAGGCCAGGCGGGCCCTGGAAGAGTACTCATGGCCCGGCAACCTTCGCGAGCTGCGCAATGCGATCGAACGCGCGGTCATCTTCGCCGCAGGGCCCAATCTCGGTCTGGGCGATCTACCCAGCCGAGTCGCCGCCGCGGGGCAGGGCACCGCGTCCGAGGGAGCCGGCACGATCGAAGTGGGCGGGCAGGTGCGGCTCGATCAGCTCGAGACCGAACATATCAGGCTCGTCCTGAGGCAGGCGCCCACCCTCGACGACGCAGCACGCATCCTGGGAATCGACCCAAGCACCCTCTATCGCAAGCGCAAACAGCTCGGGCTTTGACGTGCATTTTGCACGATAAATGCCGCCGGTTCGTGCATAATGCAATACCCGGACGGCGGCTGGGTGAACAAGAGAGAACGTCATGGCCTGGATTTCGTATACTTTGAGCCGACATGAGGTCTCGCGTGCGGCGTGCGGCACGGAACTCGCTGCTCTCCTGACTGGAATTCCACGGTGAAGACGCTCCAGACGAAGCTTTTGCTCGGACTTCTGCCGACCCTGGCGATCCTTGTGGTGCTGGGCCTCTGGGCGATCATCATGTTCTACCGCCTGGGCGGGAACATCGACGTGATCTTGCGCGAGAACTACACGAGCATCCTGGCGGCAGAAGGCATGAAGGAAGCGATCGAGCGGATGGATTCCGGATTATTGTTTGCGGTCGGCGGCCGCGACCGGCACGGGCGCGAACAGTTCGACGCGAATCGTCCGCGGTTTCTCGAGCACTTGAAGGTCGAACAAGCCAACATCACGGTGGCGGGCGAAGACGAGCTGGCTCAGAAGGTGGATGGTCTCTTCAAGCAGTATGTCGAGGGAGGCGAGCGGTTTTTCGGGCTACCGGAGCAACCGAGCGGGCAACGAGCCGAGTTATATTTCGGGGTGCTGCTGCCGACTTTCGAGAAGATCAAGCAAGACGCCGATCGAATCCTGGCGCTCAACCAGGAGAACATGGCGGCCATGGACCGCCAGGCTCGAACCAATGCGGCGACTTCGATCCGGCTGATGATCGGCGCGCTGATCGCGGCGGTCGTCTTGACGGTGGGGGTCGCGGTGCGTCTGGCCCGGTCGATCCTGCGACCGATCCACATGGTGACCGACGGGGCCAAGGCGCTGGCGCGGGGGGAGCTGGACCAGATCGTGCCGGCGGCTTCGCGGGACGAGCTGGGCGAGCTGGCCAATGCATTCAACGACATGGCTCGCACGCTGCGTGATTATCGCCAGGCCGGTACAGCGCGGCTGCTACGGGCCCAGAAGACCGCGCAGGCGACGATCGATTCATTTCCCGATCCGGTCGTGGTGGTCGACCCGACCGGGTCGATCGAGCAAGCCAATCGAGCGGGCCGGCGCATCCTGGGCGTGAGCCCGGCGGCCGAATCTCCTGTTCCCTGGCACCCGGCACAGCCGCTCAAGACCCCGATCGGCGACGTGCTCGCCGGGGGCGGAGACTACTTGCCGGTGTCGCTCGAGCAGGCGATCTCGTTCTCCGACGGGGGCCAGGAGCGGTACTTTCTGCCGCGGGTCCTGGCCATCCGCACCGAGACCGATGAGCTCCTGGGCGCAGCCGTGGCCATGGTCGACGTGACCAAATTTCATTTGCTCGACCGGCTCAAGAGCGACATGGTCTCCACCGTCAGCCACGAGCTCAAGACCCCGCTCACCAGCGTGCAGATGGCGATTCATCTCCTGCTCGAGGAGCTGGTCGGCCCGCTCGTTCCCAAGCAGATCGAATTGCTGCTGGCGGCGCGCCAGGATGCCGATCGCATCCTGACAATGATCAACGATCTCCTGGACCTGACCCGGATCGAGCAGGGGCGGGTGCAGCTCGAGCTCAAAGCCGTCGACGCGGCCCTGCTGGTCGACGAAGCGGTCAAGCGGTTCCAGCCCCAGGCGCTTTCCGGAGGGCTCTCGCTGACGGCCGAGCTTCACCGTGACCGACTGACGGTGATGGTCGATCGCGAAAGAATCGAGCATGTGTTCGACAACTTGATCATGAACGCGATCCAGCACACGCCCCGTGGAGGCTCGGTCAGTGTGGGTGCCAGAGCCGACGGCGAGAGCGCGGCCGTCGCGGTGCGCGACACCGGCGAGGGGATCTCCGAGGAGCACGTTGGTCGCGTCTTCGAGAAATTCTATCGCGTGCCCTCAACCAGCCACACCGGCGGTGCGGGGCTGGGCCTGGCGATCGTGCGTGAGATCGTCGCGGCCCACGGCGGCCAGATCGAAGTCACCAGTCAGCCCGGAACAGGGACCACGTTCACGTTCACCTTGCCGGCCGTCCGCGCATCGAACGAGACAACTTCTCTTGAAACGACAAAGCCATGGACCAAAAAAAACGCGTCCTGATCGTGGATGACGAACCCAACGTGCGGCTCGTGCTGGGCACGGCCCTTTCCTCGGTCGGATACGAAGTGGTCGAGGCCGAGGACGGCACCAGAGCCCTCGAGCGGTTGAGCTCCGCCGGGGGGCGCTTCGACCTGGTCCTGCTCGACCTCCAGATGCCCAGGATCGATGGCATGGAGCTGCTGGCGCGGCTGAGGGACGCAGGGAGTATCGTTCCGGTCGTGATCCTGACCGCCCACGGGAGCATTCCCGAGGCGGTCACGGCCATGAAGCTGGGTGCGATCGATTTCCTCACCAAGCCGATCACGCCGGAGGTGCTGAGGCGGGTCGTGGCCGAAGTGATCGCACGCCAGGCGGCGGCGCCGCAGGAGCCGCGGCTGCTCGAGCCCGGCCCTGTGGCCGCGGACCGCTCGAAGCAGGTGGCGTTCGACCTGGCGAGGGCCAAACGAGCGATCAACCGGTGCCAGTTCCGCGAGGCGGAAACCGTGTTGCAGGAGATCCTCGACCTCGCCCCTGAGTCAACCGAAGCCGCCTCGCTGCTGGAGCGCCTGAAGAAGGTCAAGGAAGAAGAGTCGCAAGGCTCATCGTACCGGATCCTGCGCGACTGGTTTCCTGGTGGAGGTAAAGGAAGACGATGAGGCATTTCCCATGATGGCAATGGCAACCCTGGCACTGGGCCTGGCGATCTTCGCCCTATTCTTCGCCATGGCCGCTGCCTGTGACCGCCTTTGAACTGAAGGACCCGGCATGTTGTACCTCACCGGTGTGCTGGCCCTGCTGGCGCTCATTTACCTGGCATACGTGATGATCTTTCCCGAGAAGTTCTAGCGTCAAAATCGGAGATTCTCCATTGGATTTCGGGCTTGTGCACCCTTTCTGGGCGATCGGTGTGCCGATCGCGGGCTCGTTGCCGCTGGGCTGGTGGATGGCGAGGGTTCTCGATCCCGAGCCAGCGCGGCAGGGCAAGGGGATCGACGCCATTCCGGTCGGGCTCTTGAAGCTGATCGGCCATCGCAAGCCGGTCGAGATGGGCTGGAAGCAGTACGCATACGCACTTCTGGCCTTCAACGCGGCGCTGTTCGCGGTTTCGTTCGGAATCCTGCTCTTGCAGAGTCATTTTCCGCTGCTCAATCCGGATCACAAGGGTGGGCTTTCGGCCCTCGGGTACAAGGACACCGCGGGAGTCGATCACCCCGGGGCCGACACGGCGGTGATCTTCAATACGGTCTGCTCGTTCGTCACCAACACGAACCTGCAGCATTACTCGGGGGACCAGCACCTCTCTTACTTCAGTCAGTTGGGCGCGATCGTCTGGCTGCAAATCGTCACGCCTGCCTGCGGCCTGGCCGTGATGCTGGCCGTGATTCGCGGCCTGCGCGGCGAGCGGGTTCTGGGGGATTTTTACCTGGATACGATCCGGGGGATCACGCTCGTGCTCTTGCCGCTGGCCGCCGTGCTGGCGGTCGCCCTGGTTGCCAGCGGCGTGCCGATGACCTTCGCAGGCGCGGCCCAAGCGAGCACACTCGAGCGGGGCACGCAATCGATCGCCATGGGCCCGGTGGCGGCCGAGTTGTCGATCAAGCAGCTTGGCACCAACGGCGGCGGTTTCTTCGGGCCGAATTCGGCTCATCCGTTCGAGAACCCGAGCCCGTGGAGCAACCTTCTGGAGGTGATGTCGATCATCATCATCCCGATGGCCTCGATCGTGATGTTCGGGATCTTGATCAAGGACAGGGCCCATGCGCTTGTGATTTTCGGCGTGATGCTGGCCTTGCTCCTGGCCGGCGTGGCCATGGCGATCACAGCCGAGCTCCAGCCGAGCGCGGCGATGGCCGGACTGCCCGTGCGGCCAGGCGGCAATCTCGAGGGAAAGGAGGTGCGACTGGGTCCGATTCCCTCGGCGACGTGGTCGGCAATCACCACCGCCACGTCGAACGGCTCGGTGAACTCGATGCACGACAGCTTCCAGCCGCTGGGCGGGCTGGTTCCGATGTCGCTCATGATGCTCAACGTCGACTTCAGCGGGATCGGAGCGGGTTTCCTGAACATGCTGATGTATGTGATCGTGGCCGTGTTCCTGGCCGGGCTCATGGTCGGGCGAACTCCGGAATACCTGGGGAAGAAGATCGAGGCTCGCGAGGTGAAGCTGGCGATGATCGTGGTCCTCATCCACCCGATCCTGATCACTTGCGGGACGGCCCTGTTCGCGGCGACCGACTGGGGGCAAAAGACGGTAGCCAACCCGGGCCCGCACGGGTTCAGCGAGGTGCTCTACGAGTTCACGTCGGCCGCGGCCAACAACGGGTCGGGATTTGAAGGGCTATCGGACAACAACCCGGCCTGGAACATTGCCACCGGCGTGGTGCTCTTGCTGGGCCGTTTTCCGGCCCTGGTGCTGCCCCTGGCAATCGCTGGTTTCCTGGCCGAGAAGAAGCGCACTCCGACGACTTCGGGCACGCTTTTGACGAATGACCTCACTTTTGCCGCAATGCTTCTGGGAACGGTGCTTCTAGTCGGTGCCCTGTCGTTCATGCCCGCGGTCGTCCTGGGCCCGGTTGCCGACCATCTTGGAACTCACTCCCAATGACGCTACTCACTCCGACTCAGCTTCCCGCTGTGCCCGTGAGCGATTCTCAGGCAATGAAGCTGAACCGCCGTCATACGCGCCGGCTGCGACTCTTCGAGCCGGCGCTCGTGAAGATGGCGACGATTCGATCGTTCGTCATGCTCGATCCTCGGAACATGGCGAGAAATCCGGTGATGTTCCTGGTGGAAGCCGGTTGGGTCTTGACGACGCTCGTGACAATCGAGTCGGTCGCCTCGGGAGCGGGTGCGGGGCTCATCGTTTATCAGGGGGCGCTGGCGCTGCTCTTGCTGCTCACGGTGCTCTTCGCCAATTTCGCGGAGGCACTCGCCGAGGCTCGAGGGAAAGCGCAGGCCCAGAGTCTGCGGGCGACGCGTCAGGACACGCTGGCTCTTCGACTTGATGGCGAGGGCGCCACGATCGAGGTTTCCTCGACGGAGCTCAAGCCGGGCGACCGCGTCGTGGTCGAAGCCGGACAGATCATCCCGGCTGACGGCGACATCGTCATCGGCGCGGCTTCGGTCGATGAGTCGGCGATCACGGGCGAAAGCGCGCCGGTGATTCGTGAGGCGGGTGGCGACCGGTCGGGCGTGACGGGAGGAACGCGCGTGCTATCGGATCGCATCGTTGTCCTCGTGACCGCCGGCGCCGGCGAGAGCTTCCTGGACCGGATGATTGCCCTGGTTGAAGGGGCGTCGCGGCAGAAGACGCCCAACGAGATCGCGCTGACGATCATCCTCGCCGCATTTTCGATCATCTTCCTGATCGTCACGGCGACGCTGTATCCCATGGCCCGGTACTTCGGGATCAGCCTGGACATTCCCACGCTGATTGCGCTACTCGTGTGTTTGATCCCCACGACCATCGGCGCGTTGCTGGCGGCGATCGGGATCGCGGGCATGGACCGGGCGCTGGCGGCCAACTTGATTGCCAAGAGCGGCAAGGCCGTCGAGGTTGCCGGCGATGTCGACACGCTGCTGCTGGACAAGACCGGCACGATCACGCTGGGCAATCGGCGTGCGACGTCATTTGTAGCGATGCAGGGCACGACCGAGCGCGAGCTGGCCCGGCTAGCGGCCATGGCTTCGCTGGCCGACACGACCCCTGAGGGCAAGAGCATCGTCGAGCTGGCGCGACGTGAGTTTACCCTGGAGCTGGAGGCTCCCGACGGTAGCCGCTTCATCGAGTTCACCGCCCAGACCCGGATGAGCGGCATTGATATTCCCGGCGGATGCAGGATTCGCAAGGGCGCGCCGAACACGGTCGCCCGGGCCGTGGAGGAGATGCACGGGAGCATCCCCGACGGCTACCAGGAGACGGTCGATACGATCGCCTCGAAGGGCGCAACGCCGCTCGGCGTCATGATCGACGACCGGATCGTCGGGCTGATCAAGCTGGAAGACATCTTGAAGCAAGGCATCCGCGAACGGTTCGCCCGGCTCAGGCAAATGGGGCTGCGGGTGGTGATGGTCACGGGAGATAACCCGCTGACCGCCAAATCGATCGCCCTGGAGGCAGGCGTCGACGACTTCATCGCCCAGGCCACGCCCGAGGCAAAGCTGGCCTACATCCGCAGAGAACAGGCCGGGGGTAAGCTCGTCGCGATGATGGGAGACGGTACCAACGACGCACCTGCGCTGGCCCAGGCGGATATCGGCGTGGCGATGAACTCGGGCACTCAGGCCGCCAAGGAAGCCGGCAACATGGTCGACCTGGACAGCGACCCGACCAAGCTCATCGAAGTGGTCGAGATCGGCAAGCAACTGCTGATGACCCGGGGCGCGCTCACAACCTTTTCGATCGCGAACGACCTCGCCAAGTACTTTGCCGTGATTCCGGCGATGTTCGTCGGCTTCGAATCGCTCTCTTCACTTCGGGCAATCGACCTGATGGGACTGGCCACCGCGGGTGGCCCGCAGTCGGCGATTCTCTCCGCGGTGATCTTCAACGCGATCATCATCCCGCTGCTCATCCCGATCGCGCTCAAGGGGGTGAAGTACCGCCCCGTCGGCGCCAGCGCCCTGCTGCGCCGCAACATGCTGTTCTACGGCCTGGGCGGCGTCATCGCGCCATTCATCGGAATCAAGCTCATCGACGTGATCATCGACCCAATCCTGGTGCTCGTGGGAATCTGACAACTCACAACTGACAACTGACAACGAACATGAACGCACTCAAAGCCTGTGCTCTCACCTTTATTCTCGGTGCGGTCATTTACCCGGCGGTGGTCTGGGGGGTGGCGCAGTTATTGTTTCCCTCCCAGGCCGATGGCAGCCTGATTTATGCGTCGGACGGGCGCACGGTGATCGGGTCGGAGCTGATTGCGCAGAAGTTCGTCTCGCCGCGGTATTTCCATGGGCGGCCGTCGGCGGTCGACTTCAAGGCAGACGCGGCCGGAGGCTCGAACCTTGGTACGAATAACCCCGATCTTCGGGCGGCCGTCGTGGCCAGGGTGCAGGCACTCGAGGCGACCGCCAGTCAGCCTGCGCCGGTTGACCTGGTCACTGCGTCGGGCTCGGGTCTCGACCCGGATATCAGCCTGGAGGCAGCCTTCTTTCAGGCGCCGCGCGTCGCAAAGGCTCGAGAGCTGGGTATCGACAAGGTGCGTGCCCTGATCGAGAAGATGACAAACCGGTCGGGCACGTTGATCGGCGCGCCTGCGCGGGTCAACGTGCTGCTGCTCAACCTGGAGCTTGACAAGTAAAAGCGTGATTAGAGCAGTGCTATTTCATGGTTGACGAACGATCCGGGGCCACATTCCATGCCCTCCGCGGAAACTCATCGGCCGACGCCTGAGCAGTTTCTGAACTTGATCCGCCGGCAGACGCGGGGACGGCTCAAGGTCTATCTGGGCTCCGCGGCCGGGACGGGCAAGACTTATGCGATGCTCAGGGAAGGGCACCGGCTCAAGTCGCAGGGTGTCGACGTCGTGATCGGGCTGGTCGAGACGCACGGGCGCCGCGAGACTGCGGAACAGATTGCCGACCTGGAGATCATCCCGGCACGCGTCATCGAGTATCGCGGCGTGACCCTGCGCGAGATGGACGTGGACGCGATCATCGTGCGGCGGCCGACAGTCTGCTTAGTCGACGAGCTGGCGCACACCAACGCTCCCGGCTCGCGCCACTCCAAGCGGTTCCAGGATGTCGAAGATTTGCTGCATGTGGGAATTCATGTGATCACAACGGTGAACGTTCAGCATCTGGAAAGTCTGTACGACGAGATCGAGCGGGTGACTGCCGTGCGGGTGAAGGAGCGGATTCCGGACCGGGTGCTCGCCGAGGCCGACCAGATCGTCAATGTGGACATCTCGGTCGAAGACTTGATCGAGCGGCTCAACACCGGCAAGGTCTATCCACCGGACCGCATCAGCACGGCGCTTGAGAATTTCTTCACGCCCTCGAACCTGACGCGGCTGCGTGAGATCACGCTGACGGAGATTGCACACTTGATCGATCGTCGGACGCGGCGCGCCGAGGCCGATCAGTTTCCGCTCTCGGCCACGGACCGGGTCATGGTTGGAATTTCGAGCCGCAGTCCCAATGCACCGGCGCTGTTGCGCAAGACGGCCCGGATGGCCGACCGGCTTAATGTTCCCTGGTATGCCGTCTACATCCAGACGCCGCTCGAGGACCTGACGCGCATCGACGCGGCCACCCAGCGGCTGCTCTCCAAGAACCTCGAGCTGGCACAGCAGCTCGGCGGCATCCCCATGACCTTCCGCGGCCCGGACGTCGCCAGCACCATGCTGGCGTTCGCCCGCGAATACGCGATCAAGATCATCGTGGTCGGCAAGAGCCAGAAGCCGTGGTACAAGCAGTTGAGCGGGTCGATCCTGAACCGCCTGGAGCGGCTCGCCGACGGGCTGGACATCCTGATCGCGGATGTGTAGGCCGGCAGTTAAAGGTCGCCCAATGCGCGCGTGCTGTCGCCAAATGCCGTGGCATCGACTCCCATACGTTTGAGCATCGAGACATAGAGATTGGAGAGCGGCGTCTCGGCCGCGCAGCGGATGTGCCGGTCCGTGTGAATCGTGCCTGCCCCTTTACCGGCCAGCAGGATGGGCAGGTCGTCGTGCCGGTGCGAGTTGCCGTCACTGATGCCGCTGCCGTAAAGGATCATCGAGTGATCGAGCAATGATCCGTCTCCTTCGGGAGTCGACTTCAGCTTGCGCAGCAGATACGCGAGCTGCGCGACGTGGAAGTGGTTGATCGCCCGGATTTTCGTTTCCTTGGCCGAGTCGCCGCCGTGGTGCGATAAGTCGTGATGGCCCTCGGCAACGCCGATCGCGGGGTAGCTCCGGTTGCTGCCGTCGTTGGCGAAGACGAACGTCGCGATTCGGGTGAGGTCGGTCTGAAACGCGAGGACCAGGAGATCGCTCATCATGCGCAAATGCTCGGCGACATCGGCTGGAATTCCGAGCGGACGCTCGAGGCCCGACCCACTGATATCCATGGTGGGTTCTGCGCCTTTGATCCGCCGCTCGACCTCGCGAATGCTGGTCAGGTATTCATCCAGCTTGCGGCGGTCCGAAGGCGGTAGATCCTGCGTGAGGCGACGGGTGTCTTCGGTGACGAAGTCGAGAATGCTCTTTTGACGCCGGGCGATCCTGGCACGCATTTCCGCGCTCTCATTCTGAACGGGAGCGCCGAAGAGCCGGTTGAACACCAACCGGGGATTGACCTGTTTCGCGACCGGCGCCGATTCGCTGCGCCACGCGAGATTCGACTGGTAGGCACAGCTATAGCCATGGTCGCACTCGCCGCCGTTCTGCCCCCCCTCGCAGCCGATCTCGAGCGATGGAAAACGGGTCAACTGGCCGAGCTTCTGTGCAGCGACTTGATCGACCGAGACTCCCGCGCGGAGGTCGGCCCCTCCGGTTTTTCGCGGGTGGCGGCACGTCAAGAAGCTGGCCATGGCCCGAGCATGGTCGCCTCCGCCGTCGCCGAGCGCGCGCGCCGGATTGAGCGTCAGCCCGGAGAGGACCAGAATGTCGTTCTTGACGGCCGAGAGCGGTTCCAGGATGGGCGGCAGAACGAAGTCTTTTCCCTCGACCCGAGGCGTCCAAGCCGGCATGTGCACTCCATTGGGAACGTACAGGAATGCCATCCGCACGGGCGGTCGCGGGTCGCGAGCAGCTTGCGCACTGACCTCGGCATATCCCATCACGTCGAGAAGCGGTAATGCCAGTGACGCACCGACGCCCCGCAAAACGGTTCGTCGCGAAATTCTACGGTGTCGACTCATGGTGCCTCCGGCTGCCTTATGCCGTTCGAGAATGGCTCGCTTTCCACGATGCCCAGGATCAGTGCGGAGAACCGGAATCCATTCCGCTTGAGTCCCTGGACAATCTGCTCCACCGCAGGGGATTCCGCGGGGTCGATTCCGCGGCCGAGCGCGTACGTGAGCATCCGTTCGGCCAGGCAGCGGGCAAACGCATCGCGGCGCGACGATAGCGCTGTCCTGAGGCCGCTTGGCCCGCGGAATGCCCGGCCTCCCGGCAGATGGCCGCCCGCATCGATGCTCTGGCCGGACTCCTGTTCGCGCCACCTTCCCAATGCATCAAAGTTTTCGAGCGCGAAACCCAGGGGATCCATTCGCCGATGACACGAGGCGCACTCGGGGTTGCTGCGGTGCTGTTCCAGCTTTTGCCTGAGAGTGCCGGCGGGGCCACGAGCTTCCTTGAGCGCTTCAACGCCCGCCGGCGGCGGCGCGGGAGGCGCTCCCAGAATGTTCTCGAGAATCCATCGGCCGCGTTTCACGGGCGAGGTTCGCGTGGCGCTCGAGGTCGCCGTCAGTACGCTCCCCATCGTGATCACACCGCCGCGTGAGGTGCCCTTGAGCGACACGCGCCGAAACTGCTCGCCCTGCACGCCGGTGATTCCGTAGTGCCTCGCCAGACGCTCATTCACGAATGTGTAGTCGGCCTCCAGAAAATCGAGGATGCTCCGGTCTTCTTCCAGAATCGACGCGAAGAACATGGTCGTTTCCTCGAGCATCGCGTGTTTGAGCGACGGGTCAAATTCGGGGAAGAGGTTCCGGTCGGGCTCGAATGTCGCGAGCCTGCGAATTTGCAGCCACTGAGCGGCGAACTGCTCGGCGAGTGCTCGGGACCGGCGATCGGCGAGCATTCGTTTCACCTGAGCTTGCAGCAGAGGAGGGCGGCTCAGGGCCCCCTGGCTTGCCAGGCGGAGCAGCTCGTCGTCGGGCGTGCTGCTCCACAGGAAATAAGAAAGACGTGCGGCCAGCTCAAAATCGTGTTGCGGCGACGTTCGCTCAGGATCGCCTTTCGGCCGCACCGGCTCAGCGCCGATGAAGTGGAAATGGGGCGAGCACAGCACGGCCTCGAGTGCGAGCTGGAGGGCGTGTTCCTGCGTCTCGCCATCCTTTTCGGCCGAGAGCACGATGCCGAGCAGGCGGATGAGCTCGTCGTGGGTCAATGGCCTTCGGTACGCTCGATCGGCGAATGCGCGAAGATGTCGTAAATCGCGCTGCTGTCGCTGTGCCTCCGGATCGACAGGAACTGGAGTGGTGCGAAGGACTTTAAAGTCGCGCGACGTCCGGACGGGCGGCTTGAATCGCCGAAAAGCCAGGGGGATGAAATCGGCGGGCGGATTCAAGATCTTCGCTCGCCGCTCGGGCGACTGAAATGCCGCGTCAATCACCCTGGCGGCGGCGGCCAGATACATCTCGACCAGAACCGGGGATGTCGAGAGCACGTCGCCGATATTGTCGAACCCATATCCGACGTCATCGGACGGGAACTCGTCGGCCGGGCGCAGATCGAGGCCGATCAGGTCGCGGATTGTGTTGTTAAATTGAGCACGATTGAGACGGCGCGGCACGAATCGCCGGGGCGTGCTATCAAACTTTTTGGTCGCGTCGTCAATCCAGCCGCAGATGATCTCGAGCTCCTCCGCGTCCGGGCGCGGCTCGCCCTCGGGGGGCATGCTCTCGGACCGCAGGTTTTGTGCAACACTTTTCAAGAGAGGCGTGAGCTGCTCAGCCGGTCTGGTCGAGATGTGCGCGAGGATGACGCCGCCGGAGGCTCCGTCAGTGTCATGGCAGCTCAAGCAGTATTTCTCGAGGAGGGGAGCGACGTCCTTCTGATAGTCCGGAGCGGGGCGTGGGGGCGACTTCGCAGTCGTGGCGCGATCGCTCTCTTCCGTGACCAAAATCTCAGACTGAACGCTCGCTGTACTGGCGGGCTGGACCGGCGAGGGCTCGACACCCTGCCGGCTGCAACCGACGCCGCCGCAGATCGCGCAAACCACAATGAAAAGCGCGGATGCGCAAGAATGGAATCTCATCGTCGCTGGTCACGAACTCAAGTGCGATATTCGAGAGAGGAAGCGTGCCCTTGCGGCAGGCCGACTCGCGTCGGCGCGAGCCGCAAGGGCGATCGTGGGGCACGGATGCGCGACAATTCGATCAATACTGGTCGCTGCTGATCATCTCGGCGCCGGCCCGCGTCACGAGCGCGGCGATGAAGGGAACCGTCGAAACATCTTTCAGGAAATGAACGGAGCCGTCGACGAACAGAGCGTTGGCGCCTCCGAGATGAAACGCGTAGATCTCGTTGTTACTGGTGCAGTTCACCATGCACGTTCCGCCTCGGATTCCACTCGCTCGCCCCTGCGCTCCGGCCAGGCTCGAGTAGGTGAAATTGTCGGCCCAGGCGCCGCCTGCGCTCGAGACGGGCTCGATCGCGCCGTCGACAGGAAGACCATCGACCTCCGAGATATAAATCTGCCGGAATCCGTTGTAACCGATCGGCTTCGAGCCGCATTCGGAAACCATCATGGTGTTCGAGGTGCCGTCGGTTATCGAAGCAATCTTGATCTTACCGGTGATCAGGGGATTGGTGATCGTGCCCGAGTCTTTGCCTTCGCCCACCAGGGCGATGTAAGTGGCGCTCATCCCGGCGGCCAGAAGGGCCGTGTTGTGCAGCCCGGGGATCGGGAAGTAGTCGGTCCTTCCCCAGATCTGGCTGGGTGGCGGATTGAGGTTGGTCACTCCGCCGATTGGAGCCGGTGCTCCCGGCGTGCAGGTGTCGCCGCCGCCGTCGCCATACGGCCCCCAGAACGCGTTGTAGTAATTGATCGTCGACGGCCCAGGCGACGACGGGCACAGGAAGACACTGATCGCCTGCGAGTACGCCGAGTTATTGCCCGAGTGCAGAGCCCCGGGGCCCGTGCACGGCGGGATGTTGGCGGTATCGGAGGCGGCCTGAAGCAGGTTGATCTGGTTAAAGATGGTTGACTGTTCCAGGAACGGCAGAAGCTGGGTCAGGTACGAGCACGTGATTGTGGGAATCGCGGCCTGCGCGTCTGGGTTCGGGTCGGGGACGGCGAGTCTGGGGCTGTCCGAAGGCAACGCCTGGTAGGTGCTTTCCAAGTTGAGCGTGGCCAGCCCAATCTGTTTCAGATTGTTGATGCACTGAGATCGCCGCGCAGCCTCACGCGCCGCCTGTACAGCCGGCAGCAAGAGAGCGATCAGCACGGCGATGATCGAGATCACGACCAGGAGCTCGATCAGAGTGAACCCACGAGGTTTCATCGAACGAGGCAATCCATTCATTGGCATTTCTCCAATTCCAAGATGCAATTCTTCGCTTCGCTTGAGTCGAGGCGCCCACACGGCGCCACATCATTCAGTTGCCCGGCAGGTCAGTCCTTGAGCTCGAACGCCAGAAGTGGGTTCGACCCGGGTTTGACCTCCGCCTGGAGCAGCGGCTTGCTGACGTTGAAATATCGCCCGCCCAGCCGGTCCGCCCCGGCATGGATGCGAGTGCGTTTCACGAGATTCGTTTTGCCCTTGACGGGGACGAAACCGCTTTCCGTTCCGTCCCGCCACTCGATCAAGACGTTGTAGCTGCCGGGCGGAGCGCCATCACCGAGGCCTTCGGAGGCGAGCGAGAAGCCCCCGTCTTTCTGCACGACCCCGAACGGCACAAGCTCGTGCGCGGCGGGATGGCTATCGGTGCGCTGGAAGTAAACGACCGCGCCGGCCGCGGGCTCGCCCTTGTACAGCACCTTTCCCGAGACCGGGGCAAGGCCGGCAGAATTGCCGCACCCGAACAGGGGCAGCGCGGTAGCCGAGGCCACAACAACTAGAGAGAATTGTCTGAGCATGGTTGATATCCTTTCTGGGAATCCCTTGAGCCCGGGGCTGAATAATGCATTCGTCGTGCCAAACGCATAGCGCTATCTCTCAATGTGATTGCGCGGGGATAATTAAGGGGTTTACTCGAATGTCGTGGGCGGAAGGCCTGGCAAGAGCGCGTGCGAATCGCACGAAGCTCATTGCAACTCGCACGGTCGCCGGGTCGCACTTCGACCAAAAGAGCGAAAATGAAAATCGCCAGCCTCGGGCGTGCGTATGCGGATGCACGAGTTCCTGGATCGCCCGCTCTCGATTCGAAGGGCGATTCAGGCGATTTTCATTGACGGCTCGCTGCGGCGGTTCATAGAATCCGGTCTAAGGAGACCACCACAATGGGCATTCGATTCTACAAGCCGACGACTGCCGGGCGACGATTCGCCTCGGTCAGCGATTTTTCCGAGCTGACCGACAAGAACAAGAAGCCCGAGAAGAGCCTGACGGCCCCTCTGAAGAAGACGGGGGGAAGGAACAACCAGGGCTTCATCACGTGCCGGCACCGTGGTGGCGGGCACAAGCGGAAGTACCGGCTCGTTGACTTCAGGAGGAACGACCGGGACGGCGTGCCGGCCTTGGTCACGCACATTGAATACGATCCGAACCGTTCGGCGCGGATTGCGCTACTCGGCCTACCCGGACGGAGTGAAGCGCTACATCATCGCCCCCGAGGGGCTCAATGCGGGGATGACTGTCCAGAGCGGCTCGGGGACCGAGGCGAAGCTGGGCAACTGTCTGCCCTTGACGGAGATCCCGACGGGTATGCAGATCCACAACATCGAGATGGTGCCGGGGGGCGGGGCGAAGCTCTGCCGGTCTGCCGGGGTCTTTGCGACGCTCACGGCCCGCGAGGGCTCGTGGGCGCAGATCACCCTTCCCTCGGGCGAGGTGAGGCGCGTGCCGGCGGCCTGCCGGGCGACGATCGGTGCGGTTGGCAATGCCGATCATATGAAGATTCGCCTGGGCAAGGCGGGCCGCAAGCGCTGGCTCGGCGCCGGCCGCATGTCCGCGGCACGGCGATGAACCCGGTCGACCACCCGATGGGCGGCGGCGAGGGCCGATCCAAGGGCCACACACCGCGGTCGCCGACCGGCGTGCTGGCCAAGGGAGGCAAGACCCGCCGCCGCCGGAAGCCGTCGAACGCCATGATCATCAAGCGCCGGATGAGCGTCCGCTATGGCCAGTTGAAGGTCTGAGTCTCAAGAATGATGGTCGCCGGACGACTTGATCATTGTTCGGCAAGATGCCTCGCAGTCGTGGCAGGCTTTGGCGCATTCCTTTAATGCCGCGTCATTGAACTTGTCGCATTCGGCCCCGCAAGCCTGACAAGCGTGAGCGCATGCGGCGCAGGCTTGAACCATGAGTGGGCTCTGGCGGGCGATCATCGTGGCCGACAGGTCGCAGAACGCGGCACAATCGGCGACCAGGTGGAGGACACTGGCGTACGCCTTCTTGCCTTCCGCGAGTTCGGAGGCACAGAAGTGGAACGCCTCGTCGCACTCCCGCTTGCATGCCTGGCAGTTCTTGAGGCAGCCTTCGTGGACTTCGTCGTGGTGGTGGTCCTGGTCACCGGCCTGCGCAGCCCGGCCGACCGCGCCCATCAACCCGGCGGCCGTAACGCTCAAGGCTCCGAACAGTTCTCGACGGATCATGACATCCTCCCGATGCAAAATGGGGTGGAAATCCGAAGAAATTGCGCCAACAGCTCCGACAGCAAGCTCGTGATTGGAGCATGCACGGCCTGTGCCAGGCCGAATCTTCTCTAAAGGAATTGTCGTAAACCACAGATAATACCAGCGATGAGGCGATTGCTCCACTCCGCGAGGTCGAATTGCTGGCATGGGAGCGCCTCGCGGACGGCACGAAATGCCGTGGCTCGCTACGATTCTTCGTGGGCCGCGCGTCTGATGCCGAGGTTCTGGACCAAGTCACCAGAGTTTGCTCAGTTGTCTGCGCCCCGTGAAGAATCTTTGCGAGGCGCGGCCGTCGGTCCCGCCTCGCGAAAGGCTTGCACGATCGGCTCCGGGCTTGTAAAGAGCCCGTCCAGCAGAATCGGCTTGGTGGAGGACTTGCTGGGAAAGATTGCATAGAACGGTATTGACGCCACCTTGTTGCCCAGGCGACGCAGCGTTTCGTCGACCTCCGGAGCCGGCTCCGTCTTGTCGCCCTGGAGCGCGACGACACCGTTTTCGCGAATCAGGCGGGCGACCTCAGGTCGCTCGATCGCGACCGCTTCGTTCGCCTTGCACGTCAAGCACCGGTTGGCCGTGAAATCGACGAAGACGGTCTTGCCTCGGTTGACCAGCTCTTCGAGCCTGTGTTTCGAGAACGGCTCCCAGGCGATGCCTTCGAGATCGTGACGGGGGAACATCGCCGCTCGCCCGGCGCGCTCAGGCGCGGCAAGGAGCTGTCGTTCGAGGGCTCGCTCGAACCGCCTGGCCATCACGTGCTCCAGCCAGCCGAATGACGTCCAAGCCGTCGCTCATGGCGAGGCGACCTTTGTTTTAGGTGGATCGATCTGATCGAGTCCCGCCCGCGGACGAGCGCCGGGCACTGAGTCCGGTACACTCGCCGCGTTCGGCTCGGACTTACTTCTGGACCATCAGCTCGGTCGGCTCAATCCACGTGAAGCGGCCCTGCTGCTTGATCACGCGGCCGCTCACACGCACCTGTTCGCCGTCGTAGCGGTTCTTGTAGGCGCTGCGGTAGAGTTTGTGCGCCTGCTCGACGATCACCACTCGTCCGTCGTCGGTATCAACGGCGAGCCCGAGCTCTTCAGGGTTCTGGATCGGCGTGACACCGTGGCGCAGCCCGCGCACGCCGTCTTCCCCATGACTGTCAGGACATCGTTCCCCTTGGCTCGCTGGGTCGTCGGCGACTCAGTGGGCTTCGGCATTGAAGCCGGGCCGACGTAGCGCGCTGGGTCCTTGCGGAAGGCGGCCTGCTCGCGGGCGGAGACGAACTGGTAGCGCAACCCGTCCTTGATCTCGGTGAACTCGGGCTTGCCGGCCACATGCTTGTTGTGGTGGACCTGACAGACCACACAGTCGCCGTTTGAGGCGAGATCCACGTTGGCAAACTCCTTCGGGTTGCTGAGGAAGGCCTCTTGCTGCTCCGCGCCAGGGAACAGGAAAAGCCTGTTGTCGTACCGCGCGGTGTGGCTGATAGTGCCGGGGACGCGCTTGCCGAGCTTGGCGTAGCAGACGATGCAGTCGCCGCCGAGCGCGGGCACGTACTTCGCCGGGTTCGCCAGGAACTTCTCCTTGATGGCCTCCTCCGGGAAATAGTACGTGACACCGTCGTAAATGGCCTGATGCTCGGGCGACCCCTTCGCCCACTTGTTGGCGTCGAGGATGCAGACCGGACAGTAGCCTCCCAGGCCAATCCGTGACTCCTGCGCCTGATCCGCCTTGACGACTTGCATGCTCACGCTGGCGAGTAGCGCCAGGGCGAGCAACGATCCTGCCAGTACCGTGGAGCGAGCTAGCAACACACGACTCATGATCCTCTCCTTTGGTAGAGCACCGAGTGAATCAAATACTTGAGCCCAATCGGAGTCGCCCAAGGCAACTGATCAGCCGAGGCGACCAGCCCGCGAGAGCGCCCATGCTTGAGACGTCATGGCTGGGGCGGTTCTTACCTCGAGCGGCTCAGAAAACGTGTCACGACGAATCTTGCCAGCGCGGGGTAAGAAATCGCCGGCCAGCGTAGTCCCAAGAATACGGCAGAACGAGAAATGAACGAGGAGCCCGGCAACGACCGGGGAGTGAGTGCCGCCATGAACGAAACTGAAACCACTGTTTGATCGATTCACGGCCAAAACGGAAAAGAAAAAGGAGATCACAATGTCTGCTCACAATCTCACCGACGGCACGTTTGCCGCAGAAGTTCTTCAGTCGGAGGTTCCGGTTCTTGTTGACTTCTGGGCCACGTGGTGCGGTCCGTGCCGCATGATGTCCCGTATCATCGATGAGCTGGCCGCAGAGCTCGGAGACCGCGCCCGCGTCGTCAAGTTGAACATCGACGAGGCGCGGGTCACGGCCGTTCGGTACGGCGTCACGTCGATCCCCAGCTTCGCGGTGATTCGCGGGGGTGAAGTTCAGCAACGGTTCTCAGGGGTGGTGCCCAAGGATCGCCTTCTGGCGGCGATCAATGTGCACCTTCGCTGAGTGAGGCACACCAGGCGAGTTGGATGTGGCCTGGGCGCGGCAGCCGGAATACACTGAGACCATGGATCGCGCGAATGATGTCTGGATTGAGGAACTAAAGCAACCCGGCCTCCCCCGCGAGGCCGCGCTGGCGGACCTGTGCGCCGACGTGCTCGGCGGCTTGCGCGGTGCGCTGGCGGGACGCGCCGGCATGGACGATGCGTTCTTTGAGGATACTGTGCAAGAGACGCTCCTGAAAGTGCTGGACCACCTGGAAACGTTTGCAGGCCGCGGTCGGTTCGTGAGCTGGGCCCTGGCCATCGCCATCCGCGTGGCGCAGACCAGGATACGGAAAGAGCGGTGGAAGGGCGTGTCGCTGGACCGTTTCAAGGATGAAAGCAGCGGTCCGACCGTTGACGTTGCCGACCAATCGCTGGGGCCAGAGCGTGCCTCGCTCCGCTCGGAGTTGCTGGTCGCAATGCATCGGGTCATCCACGAGCAGCTCACCGACAAGCAGTGGCTCGCCCTGACCGCCGAGATGAACGGGATGCCCCAGGACGAGATTGCCCGGCAACTCGGTAGCAACCGCAATGCCGTTTACAAACTCACGCATGACGCACGACGCAAACTCAGGGCAGGGCTCGGATCCGCGGGATTTGGTGCTGATAGCTTGATCGAGGCATGGGAGAGTTGATAGCGAGGCTTATGGCATGAACCTATCCGTCGACCAAATCGGTGCCCTTCTGCAAGCTGTCAGCCGCACGCGGGATCGAGAGCTGACCTGCGACGAATGCCTGGTGGAACTGGGCAGCTTCGCCGAGCTGACCCTCGAGGGGCGGCCGGTCGACGAAGCCTATGACCTCGTTCAGCAACACATGCAGATATGTGAATAGTGCCGCGAGGACTTTGCATTGCTCCTCGTAGCCCTTGAAAGGCTGATTGGGCCCAAGCCGTGAATCGAATGCCCCGATGGTTAAGCTTGTGCGCGACCTTCTCGGGGCGAACCTGGCGCCAGAGTTCTTCGCGGTAGACATCAATATTCGTAGGCGCGGTAATCCCGAGTTTCACGGTGTTCCCGTCAATCGCGACCACGGTGAACGTCAACTCACAGTGCGGCACCAGAATCCGTTCGCCCAGCTTGCGACTGAGGACGAGCATGGGATGTTCCTCCTTGGGTTAGACGTCTTTGCCTTCTGCTTCCGTTGTCGACTGACCGCATCGTTCGCAACCTGCACGCAGATTCGCATTCGGGTAGAAGGCCACTCTCATGCCTTCTTCCTCGCGAGCCCGATGCGATTAATTGCAACCGCCCCATGAGAGGATTTCTTTGTCCGGGATTAATTCGGGATCCTGAAGCATCGGATTGTCGACCATCTTCGGAGGACCAATGCCGAACGCGCGGCGTCAGAAGAATCCTCGTCACGATCGATCGACGACCCCGCGTTCGATGGCGCGGACACTGGCGAGCCATGCCGGACTCCTGGCGGGGCGACCCGCATTCTGACCTCGAAACGCGCGAATTCTGGGACGTTTTCGCGCTTGCCTGTCGCGGCTCCCTCGCAGTCTGGCCGATGCGTTTTTGCTCCGGGAAGTCGACGGCTTGAGCGCCGAGGAGACTCGCGAACTGCTGAAGATCAGCGCCGCCAACCTCTGGACGCGCCTCCATCGCGCCCGGTCGCTATTGCGTGATTGCCTGCAACTTAACTGGTTTGGAGAAAACCCCCCACCGACACGAAAGCCGAACTGACCCATGCCAATCCGACGTCTCGTCTCGCTCTGGCGATGGCTGAACCTTCCTTGCCAAGAACTCGGACGCCTCGCCTCGGAGGCACTCGACTAAGTGCCCTCTTCCTTCGGCAACGCCAGCCAGCATAGACCAGTCCCATTGCGGCCCCAGCGCTTGCGAGAAGAAGCAGAGACGACGGTTCGGGCACGCTGCTGATGTTCGCTGTCAGATCCGTGGTGGAGAACGCAAAAGCCGTGTCGGCGGGAGGGGAAGCCAGCGTGATTGAGCCTGGTAGCGTATAAGTAATCGCTCCGAAGGTAATTGGGTTGGGCGGCGAATTAAACGTAATTGTCACATCGTTCGACGTTCCAAGCTTGACGGACCCGGAGATATCGGTAGTGAATGTTCCGTTGCTGATCGTTGGGTCAGTTTGGCTGAGCATCAAGTCAAAAGTACCGCTCGTGCTGAGGTTGGCCTTTCCGTTTTCCACAACGTCGATGGTGAAAGTGCCGAGCGGGGCCGTCGAGTCGGGGACCGCCAGATTCGTCTGGGTGGTCCCAGTATAAAACAATTCGATGGTGAACTTGCCCTTATTGAGCTCGATCAGCGAGCCGGTCGTCGAATTTACATCAAACGTGCCGCTCGTTGAATAAGAGACCTCCGAATAGGCCTTCGCAGGCCGGGAGGTCACAAGTCCCAGGGCGAGCGCGAGGGAGGTCATCCTGAACATCAATCTTCCGAGGTCACTCATTGCATGCTCCAAACAAGGGTGAAACTGCGTCGAAAACTAGTGGCGACTCATCATAAAGTCACGTCGATCTCCTATTTCGGTGCGAACTTCGTACGATCAATCGCGCTTGCAGGCTTCATCTTGCGAAAGAGAAGACGGCCGCACCGCCCGGGATAAAACGGATCATGCACCCGCCGGTGAAATGGCGAGCGGGACGGTACGGCCGTTGACCCGAACCATCCCGGGGCGAAGCCGCCGAAACGTTTGATGACGAATTAAGGCTGCACAGTTGAGTCGGTCGGCAGTCCGATTCCTGACAGCAACTGCCAGAATTCCTCGGCGAGCGCGCACAAATCAGGAGAGCTCGCGCCGTTGGCCGATACGCCGATAGTTTTGCCGGCTCCCAGCACGATTTGCGTGTCCGGATCGTTCACCACGCCGACGCTCATCTGGCCCAATCCGTTTCGGGCTCGAGGCGTTGCTACATCATAAGTATGAGTCGATCCACCACATATTTCCTGACAGCCAATTTGTTACGTCCGACCGGATCACAAACTTTGCCGCGTAGCGATCGCAGCTCCGATTGATTTTTGTGTCAGGATTCGCTCGCTACGGCGACTCATTCTTGCGAGGCCGAAATATCGAAGCCGGTCTCAGTCCGTGATTTGACGAAACTACTACAAAAGGAGAAGCTGTCTTGAAGACGACAACCTTATGGCTCCGCGCCGAAACTGGCGGTGTTGGCGGTGCTGCTGACGATGTCCTGGGGAACGGCTCGCGCCGGCGATGGGTCAGTTTACATGATGACCAACGCGGCTGACGGGAACCAGCTCGCGGTATTCGCACGCGACAATAAAGGCCTGCTCGAATTCCCCCTCTTCTATAACACGGGCGGTCTTGGCGCGGGCGCCGGGCTCGGCAGCCAGGGGTCGATCGCGGTGGACGCCACCGGCGACATTCTCTACCTGGTCAACGCCGGCGACGGCAGCATTTCCGTCTTTGACTTGAGCAAGAAAAAGCCGGATCTGATCCAGATCATCTCCTCCGGGGGCACGTTTCCGATTAGCGTCACCGTCTCGGGCAACTTCCTCTACGTGCTGAACGCCGGGGGAGCCCACGGCGCGGTCGACATGATTACCGGGTTCACGGTCGACGCCAAGGGCAAACTCACGGCGTTGGCGAATTCCACGCAGACGCTCAGCGGGGCGTCGGTGCTCCCCGCCCAGGTCAGCTTTTCCCCGGACGGCAATTGGCTCGTCGTGACCGAGAGGGACGGCAATAATATCGACGTCTTCAAGGTTCGCGCGTAACGGCCGGGCGTCTGCCCCGACGTTCACCCCGACACCCCTCACCGACACCTTCGGATTCCTCTTCAGCAGCAACGGGTTCCTCGTGACGACCTTCGGGAATAATGCGGAGCCTCCCGGCGCGGTTTCTTCCTACCAGATCCTCGCGAATGGAACCGCCCAGCCGATCACGAACGTTCTCGCCACCGGCACCCAGCTCGCGCCCTGCTGGTGCGCTATCACCGACAACCAGAAGTACATCTTCACCGTGAACACCGCCCCGGCGACCCTCACCGCATTGGGGTTCGATGCCGCCACGGGGACGCTGACCTTGCTGAACCCCGTCGGCGGCGGCGGGCTGGCTGGCATACTTCCCGCTGGGAGCGGCCCGACCGACACCGCCATCCTCGGGAATGACGTTCTTTACGTGAACGCCGGGGGCACCGGCCAGATCGCCGCATTTACGATCGGCAAGGGAGGAAGCCTGGACGAGCTGTTCCTGAGCCCGGTCGGAGTCATGCCGAAGAGCGCGGCCGGCCTGGTCGTACAGTAACACTTGCCATTCGCCGCGACCGGTCGCCGGGACAAACTCGGGAATGTCCACGGGACCGGCGTGGCAAGGAAGCGCGGTCGAGAGTTTATTCCGTGTGCCGGTCGAGCACAGCGTCGCGAGCAAACACAAATTCTTTGGCAGGAAATTCACTTGTCGAGCGACTCACCATTGTGTGCGCGCCATCAGGAGAAAGCCGAACTGGGACAACCGTTCATGAGTATTGACGTGATGACGGAACCCGAGCTATGGGTGGATCGCCATGGTGACGGCCTGTATCGCTATGCGTTATTGCGGCTTCGGTCACCAGACCTGGCGGCCGACATGGTTCAGGAAACTTTCGTGGATGCCCTCCGAGCTCGGATCTCCTTTGCGGGGCGATCCAGTGAGTGGACATGGCTGGTAGGAATTCTGCGGCACAAAATTATCGACCACATCCGCAAGGTGGGTCGGCAACCCATGTCCGGAAGGGGTGAGCGGGCCACGACCGAGAGCGAGCTGGCGTTTGACCGCCGTGGTGAGTGGCGGGTCGGGCCAGCGGAATGGAGAAGTGAACCGAGCTTACAGTTAGAGACCGTGGAGTTTTGGGATGTCATCGCCGGTTGCCTTTCCAGGCTGCCGCCGAGCCTCGCTGACGCCTTCACGCTACGCGAAGTGGACGGCTTGAAGGCAAATGAGGTTCAGTCAATTCTGAACATATCACCCGCCAGTTTCTGGAAGCGCATCCACCGCGCGCGATTTCTCTTGCGGCAATGTCTCGAATCCCGGTGGTACGGAGAACGGACGAAGAAGTCGACCTTATCATGACCAGAGAGGTATTTCCGTCCATGAACTTTTTCCGGACCGCCTGTGCACTGCTCAACATGCCTTGCGAAGGAATGACTCGCTTGGCCTCGGAATCGCTCGACCGGGACCTGAGCTTGCTGGAAGCGGTCGTCTTGAGATCGCATTTGATCTATTGCTCGGCATGCCGCCGCTATTCCCGACAACTCAGGTTCATGCGAAGCGAATTTCGACGGCTGGCAAGGCTGGTCGATCGCGCGGAATCCTTGTCTGAGCCGCGACTGTCCGACGAGGCCCGCGAGCGAATCAAATGCGAACTTAGAAGACATTAACCGCGAGCGAAACTGATTCTTCGAGGGTGACTCTCAGTCGTGAGTTGATCGCGCTGGTAGGGATGGTCCCAGCGCCCAAACTGCCACCTCGTCGAGGGATTTCCGCGTGAGGTCAGGCACGGTGGCATCATCCGCGGGGTAGCCTATTGGGAAAAGGACGAACGGTCGTTCGTTCTTTGGTCGGCCAAGGATCTTTGAGAGGAAGGCCATGGGGCTGGGTGTGTGCGTCAGGGTTGCCAGGCCCATCACATGGAGGGCGGCGACGAACAGCCCGCAGGCAATGCCCACACTCTCCTTGCCATAATAGCTCTTCAGACGCTGGCCTTCGGTACCAACTTGGGCTTCAGAACGCGAATGTTGTCCGTACCGACAGGCGGACAAGGGCTTCCCTCATTTCGCAACGTCCAGCTCGATCGAAAGATCCTGGCGGAGGAAGAGGCAGCGGCCTCCTGCCTGTTCGCACGTGTTGTACAAAGCGTAGGCCGCGAGGCGGGTCTTTCCGGTGGCGCCCGCGGGTGCCTTGACCTCGAAGTCGAGGCGGCGTACCTCAAACGACTCGGGCCGGTCTGGCTGCGGCGCCTCGAGCATTCGAGTGGACGTCGTCCAGCCTTCGGCCCCGGTGACCCAGATCCGCAACGGGGTGGATTCGTTGTTCCAGTGTGCGGCGTGGGCCGCGCTGGGACGGAAGGTGAGGTGTACCCGCGCGGCTTGGCCGGGGCGGACGCGCGATGGCACAACAACCACCTCGGCCTCGATGAACCGCTGCTCGTCACGCGCGATCTGACCCTTGGGATCGGGCTCGACCAGGGCGGCCGGGTCAGTCAGGACGTCGCGGACGGGGCCTGCGAGCTCGGAGCCGTATGGCTCGACCGTGAGGGAAACGGGCGTCTCGCCGCGGCGCACGATTTCCGCCCTGGCCTGCACGACCCAGTCGTAGAACGCGTATGGCTTGGTGAGGCGCGGGCCGTACTGTTCGATTCGACGTCGCCAGATGTACTGGTTCGGGTCGAGCGCCAGACGCGGCCCCACGCATCGATCGCGGCCTGGAAGTCACCGGGCTTTCGTCCTGCCGACTCGTGGCGCATCCGGTGGGCGACACCCAGCCTGAACAGGGCAATTTTGTCCGAGGGGTCAAGCGCCAGGGCACGCGTGTATGCGTCGATCGCCTCGTCGAGGCGGTTCGCGGCGCTCCAGATTGTCAAGGCGTCGCCCAGGGCACGCCAGGCGCCGGGGTCGGGTTTCGCCTCGGCCGTGCGGCGCAGCAAGGCCGGATCAGGGGGACCGGCGGACGGCGAAGCCGGCACCTGCGCGTCGTCGGCGAACGTTTTGTCGAGGAACTCGGCTTTGAACGTTTCCGGGCGTGGGCGGACAGCGCGCACGATGCCGTGCTCGTCGATCGCAACGACGATCGGGACAGCCGGCGCTTCGAGAAGATTGATCGGGTCGTGGAGGATCGGCCAGCCGAACTGCTTCCACTGGGCGAACAGCCGGCAGCGGTCGGCATGCTGCTCCTGGGTCACGCCCAGCACGAGCAGCCGCCCCTGCGCCACCCACTCGCGAGTCGCTTCGTGCCAGACTGGCACGTGCCGCCGGCAGCCCACTCACCAGGAGGCGAACTGAATCAGCAGCACCTTCTTGCCGCGAAAGCTTGACAATGCGGTGGGCGTGCGATTGTCGATCGTCGGCAGAGTGAAGTCGGGATGCCTCTCGCCGACCTTCGGCGCATAAGGCGAGGCCAAGGCACCCGAGGTCGTGCCGAGCATCATCCCACAAGTCGCCAGGGCGAGGATCAGCTTACGCATCGTCAGTCTCCCGATCGTTGACGGCACAAGGCATCACTTGACGGCCTTCGCCGCTTTGACAAGTTCTTCGGTCGAGTGGCGCTCGCGAAAGTTTTCGAGGAAGAGCTTCGCCCGGATCACGCCCTCTTGATCCACGATGAACGTACCCGGATTGGGCACGCCCTGGGCTTTGCCCTTCGCGCCCTTGTTGCGAATGTGGTAGGCGTCGATCGTCTTGCTCTCAGGGTCGGACAGCAGCGGGAAGGTGATCTTCGACCGGTCGGAGAACTTCTTGAGCACGGCGGGCGAATCGTAGCTGATGCCGATGAGCTGTACTCCGCTGTCTTCAATTGACTTGAGATCACTTTGCAGTTGAACCAACTGCTTGCGGCAATATGGTCACCAGTCGGCCGAGCGGTAGAACACCAGGGCGACGTTGCCCTTCTTGAGCAGGTCATCGAGCGAGCGCTCCTTGCCCTCCTGGTCCTTGAGCGTGAATTTCGGCGCCTTCTCGCCGACCTTGACGCCGGACTGCTCGTCGGACGCGGGCTTCCCCTTGTCCTGGGTGAAGGCCATCGGGGCGGCGAGCAGCACGACCGCCGCCGCGAGTGTCATCGATCGGATCGGGGTTAACATCAAAACTCCTTTCAACGTTCTTGAGATGGGTCTGTGGTAACTTTCGTCGTCGATGTCGCGGCGGTCGGGGTCGATCGCCAGGGAAGATCGGTCGCCTGGTGGATCACGCCGGTGCGTTTGTCCTGAACAAACACGGCCAGCTTGAGGTTTTGACGGTTCCAGGCCGGCACGATCTTGAACGAGAAACGCTTTGTCGTGGGCGACTTGCCGTCGAGCTCGATGAACTCGTACTTCGTCTGCCGCGCCGGGAAACGGGCGACCAGCGATTTGCCCGCGTTTTCTCCCGACGGGATGGCGGTGACAACACCGTCCTCGCGGAGCACGGCGCAGACCAAGAGCGGCGATTTCTCGGCCGCGGTCGAGCGGCTCGTCACTTTGATCGTGGCCGTGCCAGAGCCGTCGTTGCTGGCGACGTCCAGGGCGACGTCAAGCCCGACGGCTGGTTTCCTGGCCAGGGCAGCTTGGATCGCCGCCTGGGCGGAGGCCGGGTCGCGGCCGTTGACTGACTGCCTGCCGTCGATCATCAACATGGGTGTGTAATAGAGACCGTACTCCTGGTTTTTGGGCTTGGTATAGAGCTGGTTATAGACCATCTGCCGCTTGCTGTACAGTGGATCGGAGAAGACGTCCTGCCACGGATCATTGAAGTAATCGACATGAAAAGCAATCGGCACGATCCTGCTTTCCCGCTCGGCAAGCGCGCCCAATATCTTCTCGGCTGTCGGGCACATGTCGCAGCCCTGCGAGGTGTAGAGCTCGACTAAGACCATTCGTTTGGGCTCGTCGCGCTCGCCGGCGGAGGCAGCTTGATTTGGCCCGAGCGCGACCAGGATCGGTAAGAGCAGTGCCACGAGCTTGATCAGTTCATGCATGGACAAAACTCCCTTTCGACATCGCCCGGCCGCACGGCCGGGCTGGCTCGAGTTTTCTTGGTGACGAACACATGGTAAACACGATCGATCGATTGGCGCCACCGGTCAGGCAATGATTCGTTCGCGGTTGAGGCACCGGGGCCGGGCGAGAGATTGCCCGCCCGGGCTGGCGGGGTTGGTTGCCGACGATTGGCCGCCCGACCCGGCACTCGCCGCCTAATTCGACTCGATCGGGCTAGCACTTTCGGCTGCGGAAATCGTCAAAAACGTCGCGATCACGGCGCAAGCTTCGCTCGCTCGACCAGCAAGAATTGGCCCGGAAACACTCGCGCCTTCACCTCGACATTCTTGAAGTGGGACCCATCGCCCCGGAACGCCGACTTGCCGTCGCCGTACTGGAGGTAGTGGTAGACTTTGCCGTCGTCGGTCTCCAGGTGGTGCAGGTGCCCCAACGTGCAAGAGTGGGGGAGGCTGGCGACGTTGAGGCCGCACTGGCACTTGTTGGCGCCGCGAAGGGTGACTTCTTTCCCTTCTTCGTCTTCGTACCGCGACAGATCAACGCCGGGGTCGTCTTTCGCCTTGGAGATCGCGTCGATGTGTAAGAGCGCGCCGGAAGCGAGCAGTCGTCCCTTGATGCTTACGGCGGTTCCTGGCTTCACACCTTTCAAGGCTTTCTTGTTCTCGGGGGTCTCGAGAAACGCATAGACGCCGTCCTTGGTGACCAGAGCGCGGGCGGCAACCTCTTTGAGCGTCGACTGCGCGCGAGCCCGATCGGCTTTCTTGTCGTCCTTGATCGCGCGCGGGAATAGCTCGAGGACGTCGGCGACGATGCCATCCGCCTCGAAAGGCTTCACCGGCGGCCCATCGTCGGCCCAGGCGGCGCGGGCGGTATTGAGCGAAAGCGCCAGGGCAAGGACGGTCAAATTAGGGAATCGACTAATCATTCAGCTCTCCTTCAGAATCAAAGGGGGAAACTGATCAAACAGGATGCGGTAACACGATGCACAAGGACATTCACCCGGGGCGACGAATTCAATCGTTGTGATGTCATGGCTCTGACTCCCTGAACCGGAGATGATCCGGGAGCGATAAGCCTTGGCATCGTGCGCGACTTTCTGCCGGTTCTTGTTAAAGATAAGTTGACGTAATTTTTCGATTATTATTCGATCCTCGTGCTCAACTACTTGGAGTCACCGCCCGACAGACCGTCTGAGCCACGGACGATAGCTGTTTGCGCGGCATCGTCGTGCTCCACGATCGCTGAAAGAGATTCATGGGCACACCCCTTCGGTCTTGAGATCACGTCCGGCGCCGGGTATTTCCAATGCCTCAAGGCCCTCGAATTCCGCGGTCAGGAGCTTCGTCGAGCTGTTGATCGCCGAGACACCAACCTTCAGGCGGTCGTTGAGCTTGGCGGAGAGCGGAGAGAATGAGGTCCAGTGAAGGCCATCCGGTCCGAAAGAGGCATGGATCTCGTCGCCGCGCCGCTTGAGGCGGAGATGGTTCGAGCCGTCGGTGTTCAACATGCCGCTGGAAGCGGCGAGCGTGCCGTCCTTGCGATGCTCGAAGTTGACATAGGGGCGAGCCTTCCGGTGCGGCACGTCCGCGGCGAGCTCGAGCCGGACGTAGTTCTCCTGGTCCTGCCATATGAGCAGGCCGGCGCCGTGATAAGGGGGATAGATCGTCGTCGTCGCTTTCCCTCCTGGGTTGCCGGTGCCCGCGATCCGCACGATCAAGTCGAAATCGCCTTTGATATCGCGCAGCAGCCGTGGTGCGTTCACGCGACCAATCTCGGCGCTCAGGATATGGGTCTTGCCAGGGACGATGATCCTGACCTTGTCTTCACGCGGGTCCAGCTCGAACTGACAATCGCCGTCGGGGTCAACGGCATCGCCCCACGGGTGCTTCTCACGCGATGTAGAGTCCGGTCCCTCCGGCGCTTGCCCGTTGTCTGCGATGGTCGCCCTTGGCGGTTCGTTGCGCGTTTTTCTATCGCTCGAGGCGACGAGGCCCGCCGGCCGGTCTTTGTGGTGGGCAGCCTGCGGCGCGGGAGACAATCGGGGTTTACTCACGGCCGTGGAACGCGGTTCGTCCTTGCCCCCGAGAGCACTTGGCACCAAAACGTCACCATGATGAAGCCCCGCAGTGAGGCGATCCGGCCCGGCAGCCGGTTGAGCCGGCCGCTGATCGTCGGTCGTTGGTCGCATCGACGGGCCAAGTGTGCCCGGCTCGCGGTTCGGGGCACTGGTGGGCTGGGCCGCGACTGGCGTGATGTTGCTCCTGCGTTTCGGGGCGAAAACGAGGGTCACGATCGCCGCGACTACAAGCACCGCCAGCAGGGCCGCGACTCCGATTAGCCGCAGGCGAACTTCTTGCCTCGACGACGGTCGAGTCGGGCTGGTCTCCGCAACGAATTCGCCCGGAGATCGACCGCGCTGCCCCACAACGTCCATCGGGGGCACGGCTGGTCTCATTTCTGCGTTCTGTCGCGCGGCAAGCAGCGCACGTTCGATACTCCGTAGCTCCTGGACCACGACCTCCGCCGAAACCGGCCGTGCCTCCGGCATCTTGTGCAAGAGCCGCATGATCAGATCACTCAGACTGGGCGGGATCGTGTCGTTCAGATTGCGCGGAGCAGGGGGGGTTTCCGTCCAGATCGATGTCAGCACGGCGATGACCGAGTCACCCTCGAAGGGCAAACGCAGTGTACAGAGCCGGTACAGGACGCAGCCGAGACTGAACAGATCGGAGCTGGCGCCAGCCGGTTCACCGTGAGCTTGCTCCGGAGCCATGTAGGCCGGCGTGCCCATGACCGCCCCAGTCCGAGTGATCTCGATTTCCTCGCGCTGCGACCGTGCCATGCCGAAGTCGAGGATCTTGACGCGGCCGAGCGGTGCCTCGAGCCAGATGTTGGCCGGCTTGATGTCGCGGTGGATCAGGCTGTGGCGGTGGGCTGCGGAGAGCCCCGCGGCGATCTCGCGACCGATTCGCAGCACGACCTCCACTGGTGGTTTGTGGCCTCGGTCCAGCCACTGGGCCAGCGACATGCCCTTCAAGTACTCCATGGCGAGAAACGGGACGCCCCGTTCCTGCCCGACTTGATAGATGGTGACGATATGGTCGTGCTTGATCGCGGCGGTCGCCCGGGCCTCGCGAGTGAACCGCTCGGCGATTCCCGGGGTGTCCGCGATCTCGGGCCTGATGACCTTCAACGCGACAGGTCGGGAGAGGAGACTGTCTTCGGCCAGGAAGACAAGGCCCATGCCACCTTTGCCCAAGAGCCTGAGAACGCGGTAGTGCGCCAGCCAGCCGAGCTCTCCGTCGGCTTTAGGCGAGCCGAGGAAGTCGAGGCGCTCACCAGTCAACCGATCACCAGGCACGGTCGCAGCGGGCGGCAGGCTGGCCGCCGGAGGATACGAGCCTGTTTCCTGTGGGTCCTGGTTACCGCACAGCCCGTTTGAGGAGGGAAGGGGCTGCTTGTCTCGGTCAGAGTCGTGGGGGATCATGGCTCGCTCCGAGTTCGGCACGAGAGATTACACATGGAAGCCGATCGATACAAATTCGTGATGATGCCCGCCACGGCACGCGAGTGTCGAGCGGAACCCTGCCTCGCGAGCATGCCAAACCCCGGGGTGTTCCGCTGGGGCTTATTGAATTTGTCGCAGCCGGCCCCCAAATCCTGACAGAGTTTTACCTCTGGCCTCGAATCCTCGATCGACCGCGATCACGGACGTATCGCCGCTCGGGGAATACTCGCTACCGCTCGATGCCGGCGGTGAATCCGCTGGCCCCCCGAACCGTTCCAACCGGGGACCAAGGTCACGACGTCGGAGACCGACTCAAACGACGTGGTGGTGACCGGCGTTCGCCCGATGGCCCGTCCATAACCGGGGAACGGGAATCCGACGAAGTTGCCCGACCCGACGTAACCTCCTGCGCCGAATGAACTGTAGCCGAACGGCGAGATTCCCTGGACCGTCCCGTAGCCCAGGCCGAACTGGCCGATCGGGGGATAACCCGAGCCGCCTGAGACGACCCATTGCGCCCGGGCCCTATCGCCCGCGGCCAGCACCAGGGCGAAGACCAGAACGGAAACCATCATGCTCCAAGGTCGCGATGTCATGGCTCTGACTCCTTGAACCGGAGACCACCCGAAGCGATCGGCCTGGCCGTCGTGCGAGACGATCTGCCGGTTCTTGTTGAAGACCACTTGACGTAAAGTTGCTTTCATCATTGGATCGTCGTACTCGATTACTTTAGTTGGAATGGCCGCCGGGTAAGCCGCTCCTGGCTTGGACGATCTCCCGTTCCAAGGCATCGCCGTGCTCGATGGCGAAGATCCTGCCGGCGCGGCTGAAGAGGTAGTTCGCCGGGATCACTTCCACGCCACAGGCCGTGCAGACGTTGCCCGCCCTCTGGTCGCCGGATAGATATGTCCAGGTCGCGCCCTGTCCGATCGAGAACTGGTGAGTCTTTGGCGGCGCCGTTATGCCAACCTTGACGTCCAGATTCCGCGAATCGGGGTCGACGCCCGAGATCTCGACGCCATGGCGCTCGTGCTGTTGGGCCAAAGCATTCAGGGCGGTGATCGCGGCGACACAGTGAGGGCACCGTGACTCCCAGAACTCGACCAGGACGATTTTTCGTTTGAGATCGGCCGGGAATAGGTGGCGGCCGTCGACGTCGTTGCCGGAGAACGCCGGCGCGTGCGCCTCCAGCAGGTCGAGCCGGGCCATCCGGGCCCTGAAGTGGTGCTTGAGGGCGGCCGGGGTGTCGTCCTTGCAGGCCAGCTCACACAACTTGCGTGCGACGTCGTAGCGGCTGCTGCGGATGAGGCGCTGGAAGTAGGCCTCTCCCACAACAAACGCTGTCGCGCCGCTCGACTTCGCGGCGCGCTGCGGCCCACAACCCGGCCTCTTGAAGAGTGCCTTCAGCTCGGCCAGCGACTGTTCGTACTCGCCCTTCTCGGCCCGGGCGAAGACCTGGACCGATGCGGCCAGGATGCGCAGATCCTGTGTCCCAGGGATCGACGGCGAGCAGCTTTGGGCCGCCGGATCTGCTTCTCCCAAGGCGATCGACGCCAAGCAGCTCTGGGCCGCCGGCTGTGCGTCCAGGCAAAGGTCTCGCGCGACTGCCAGTGTGAATAGTTGCCGGTAGGCGTCGTTCGCCTCGGGACCGCTCGACTTGCCCGCGAGGGCGGCGAGATCGGCGATCCACTGGCGCTCGATTGCGCGAAGTTGGCGGCGGTATGAGATGTCGAGCGCCTCCAGTCTTCCAGGGCAGTGTCCAGCCTCCTGCTCCTGGGCGACGACCGACCCAGGAGTCGGTATGCCCAACAACGCGGTGCCGAGGCCCAGGGCCAGTGCGGTCCGGATCGAGTGCATCATAAGCCCCTTTCTTTGGATGATCTAGATATCTCCAATTGACGACGACGCATGGTCGCTGAGGATTAAACGTCGCTTGAGTTTCAGTGTCCCGCATACCAGTCATAGCCCCGTTCGGCCCAGTAGTCGGCGGGGCGCACGTCCGTGAAGCGAATGGTCCCGATTTGTTTGAGGTTCTTGATGCCGTACTTGACCGGAATGACCAGGCGGAGCGGCGCGCCGTGCTGGGGAGTCAACGGCTCACCGTTCATCTCGTAGCACAGCAAGGTCTGGGGGTGGAGCGCGCTCGCCATGTCGAGCCCGACGTAATACTCGCGGTTGGGTGTCTCGAGCGCCGCATAACGGAGGAAGCCCTCCCGATCTTGCCCGCGGCCGCTGCGAGTCGCCAGGCCCGTCAGTGCGGCGAGGTCGGCCAATCGCGCGCCGGTCCAGTGGATGACCGTGCTCCAGCCCTCGATGCACTTCAGCTCGGTCGTCATTTCCACGCAAGACAGCGCTTTGATCTCGTCGAGCCGGAACAACCGGGCACCGCCTTCACCCGGTGGGCCGATGACGCGGAGTCTCCAGTCGGCCGGCGCGATCGCCGGGTCGAGGCCGATCTCGCCATTGACGCGCGGCTCTTGGGCCGCGCTTCGGCGGAATTCGGGTGACTTGCTCGACGTTCGGAACGCCGCTTGTGCCAGGCGCTCGTTGAACCGCAGAACGCGGCGGAGCGGCCAGGGCAGGCCGTCCTCCTCGCTTCTCGTGACCAGCCATTTCCAGCCGGCGAAACCCGCCAGAACGGCTACACCCCCCACGGCGAACCCCCGACGAGAGAAGCGGCGAAGACGAGGCTCGGGCGGTTCGCGTTCTTGGCGCAGCGACTCATCGATCGGAGCGCGCTCGGGGGGCAACGATTCATGGCTGTTGGTGCTTTCGAGGCAGGCCGTGACATCAACCGGCGCCAGCTCCTGGGCCGGCGATTCGCCGATCGGCGTGCGATCAACCAAGGGTTGCTCATCGACGGGCGTGTTCCCGGAGGCCGGCGTTTCATCGATGGGCGTATTCGTATTCATACGAGAGCTCCTCGTCCTTCGCCACCTCGACGCCGATGACCATCGCCCGGAAGTTGTTCCAGCCGGCGCGGACCACCTGCGTGATGTGGATCACGAAGAATGCAACGTAGCCGAGGGCCAGTACGAAATGCTCGAGCCGGGCTGCCGGGTACCCGCCGAGCAGCGTGGTGAGCCAGGCGAGCTGGACCGGTTTAAAGATGGCCAGGCCCGTCAGGAGCGATCCGGCCCCCATCAGCACGACGCCCGAATAAGCGAGCCGCTGGGCGCCGTTGAACTTCCGCCGCGGCAACGGCTCCCTGCGCAGCCCGAGGTCGTGACGGACGACCTGCCACGCCTCGGCGAAGGTGTGCCGATTCGGGATCAGGTGCCTCCACTCGCCACTCCAGGCCGTGTAGGCAACGTAGAGCAGCCCGTTCAAGGCGAAGAACCACATGAAGACGAAGTGCCAGGCCATCCCCTCCGCCAACCGGTGGTCGACGTGCAGGACCTGGTAACACCACTCCGGGAAGAACTTGATGAGCGTGACGCCGCCGATGCGAATCTCGTAAACGTCATTGGCCCAGTAGATCAGCAGCCCGCTCCAGATCATGACCGCCAGGACCGGCACGTTGGCCCAGTGAAACAACCGGGTCGCCAGGGAATGTTTTCGCTCGAGACGCGCCATCGGAGAGCGAGCTCCATTGGGTGACCCGGGGGCTCTTGGCTCTGCCTCCCGCGCGAAGAGCCAACGGGCGATCGCGAACGATCAGTTCTTTGACGGTGTGTCCATTTTTCCCTTGTCCATGGCCCCGCCGTCCATCTTGCCTTTATCCATGGCCCCGCCGCCCATCTTGTCCTTGTCCATGGCTCCGCCGCCCATCTTGTCCTTGTCCATGGCTCCGCCCCCCATCTTGTCCTTGTCCATGGCTCCGCCCCCCATCTTGTCCTTGTCCATGGCTCCGCCCCCGATCTTGTCCTTGCTTGGCATGGCGCCGCTGTCCATCTTGGGGGCGGTCGCTTCGTCTGAACCAGAACAGCCGAGGAAGGCCGAGGTCAGGAGTAACGAGGCCGCGAGGGTCGTGAGTCGAAGGTAGGAACGCATCGGTGATCTCCTGTGGGTTGAATTTCCGGCGTGGGGGCGCGGAACGTCCGCGACCGGGATCGAGCCGGGCATCAAGGCTCCTTGAGGTCGAGGATCTCCGCGACGAACCCAGAGCAGGCGATGACTCGCAGCACCGTCACGGATCAAACACGCCAGGAACCGAGCCCCCTCCGCATCGACGAACGACAGGCCGTCCAGGTCCAGGCGAACGCAGTCCGGCAAGACCTGGGACTTGCGGCAGGCTCGACTCGAGCTCGCCGATCCAGGGTCCCAGGAGCTTGCCTTCGAGCTTCAGGGTCCTGGTGTCCTGGCAGCCATTGGTCGTGGTGATCCGTAACATGGGCTCCTCTCGGCGTTGACCTTGAAGGGATGAGTAAAGCGACTTCTGTGCCGAAGCCCGAGAATTCGTTCTGTGCCGTTCGCAAGGCGCGGCGGAGATGGCACTTACGAAGCGGTTGCCGTTGATGAGATTGCCCGGGGGCGGCGTCGCGCCGTGGGGTGAGATCACGAAATGTCGTGGGACGCTACGAGCGGTCGTGGGCAGTGCGGTCGATGCCGAGCTTTTTGAGCCGGCTCCGCAGGGTGTTGGGATGCAGACCCAAGAGAGTGGCGGCGCCCTTCGGTCCGTCGATCACCCAGCCGGTCTTGGCGAGAACTTTCAGGATGTGGCTGCGCTCGACATCTTCGAGGGCGAGACGCGCGCCGGCAGCGGTGGCCGGGTCGGCCGCGCCGAGGATGTCCGGGGCGATCTCGAGCGTGGGGCAGGTCGTGAGGATGACCGCGCGCTCGAGGATATTCTCCAGCTCGCGGACATTGCCGGGCCAGGAGTAGGCTGTGAGCCGCTGCATCGTCTCGCGGCTGACGCCGTCGACGCGTTTGCCGATCCTGGTCGCGAACCGATCGATCAGGAACTGCACCAGCAGCGGGAGGTCCTCCAACCGTTCACGCAGCGGTGGAAGCGCGATCGGGAAGACGCTGAGGCGATAGTACAGGTCCTCGCGGAACAGCTTGTCGCTGACGGCCTTCTGGAGGTTGCGATTGGTGGCCGCGACGACGCGGACATCGACCTTGATCGGGTGCCGCCGCCCACGCGATCGAACTCGCGTTCCTGTAGGACGCGGAGCAGCTTGACCTGGGTTTCGATCGGGAGCTCGCCGATCTCGTCGAGAAAGATCGTGCCCCGATCGGCGAGCTCGAACCGACCGATCCGTCGGGCGATGGCACCAGTGAAGGCCCCCTTCTCGTGACCGAACAGCTCGCTCTCGACGAGCCCGGCGGGAAGCGCCGCGCAGTTGACCTTGATGAGCGGCTTATCCCTGCGCCGGCTGTTCGAGTGGATGGCCCGAGCGAACAGTTCCTTGCCGGTGCCAGTCTCGCCGTCGATGAGCACGGTGGCGTCGGTGGGTGCCACGCGGCCGACCTTGTCGAGCACGGCCTTCAGGGCGGTGCTGCGGCCGATGATCTCGTCAAAGTTGTGGACCGACTTGATCTCTTCTTGCAAGTATTGATTCTGCTGTTGGAGCCGGGCTTTTTCTTGCTCCGCGAGCACGCGATCGGTGATGTCCACGATCATCGTCCGCGTGTATCTTCCGTTCGGTTCAGGCCTGGACCACCACTGTACCCAGACAGGACGGCCATTGTCTTTGCGGCGGAGCTCAAGAACGACACCGGCTGTGTCTGTTCCCCGGCCTATCGACTCAAAGGCTTCGCGGGCCCCTCGCTGTGCCTCGGGGGTGGGCGCGACGAGCGACATCCCGATCGTGCCGATCACTTCGTCGGGCTTCAGACCCAGCATTCTGATCGCAGCCCGATTGGCCGTGATGAAGCGTGATTCGAGATCTTCCTGGACGTAGCCGATAGGAGCTTCCTCATAGAGATCTCGGTACCTCGCTTCACTGTCGCGGAGCTGTTGCTCATAGCGCAGCCGTTCCAATTCCGCAGCGGCACGAGCCGCAAAGCTTCGGAACGTGAACAGCATACGCTGCTCTGCCGGCAAGGGCCGCTCGTCAAACACCGCGAGATGGCCAAGTACCTCACCTCTGGAGTCGAGCAGGGGCACGCCGAGGTAGCTTTCGATCCCCATCGCGACCAGCGCCTCATCGCGCGGGAACCGCTCCTTGACCCCGCTGGGATGATGGCACAACCCGCCGCGGACCACGTCCTCGCAGGGGGTGTCGGCGAGGTCGTACTCTTCGTTCTCACAGATCTGGCCCTTTTTCCAGTAAGCGAGAGTCCGGACTCGCGTACGCTTGCCGGCGAACTCAGCGATGAAGGCATACTCGACGCCGACCGCCGTGGCGAGGTGCCGCGCGAGTGACTGGAAGAACACCTCTCCCGTGCTCTGGGCCGTGCCCTCGACGATCGCGCGGAGGGCGGCGATCTCCGCGCCATCCGGGACCGGCGCTTGCTCGTGGGAGAGCGAGGGCCGCGGGGCTGCGCCGGGCTGCTCGCAGGCCGGTGCGGTGGTCGAGCTCGATTTGCCGTGCATGGAATCGCCGGGTTTTAGTCCCAGGAACGTGGCAAACGCATTGATGATCTGACCGCAGTATAGCTTAGCCTGCGCTGGAAGCGAACGTCCACTCGCGCGGTCGGACGCTTCAGAACCGGACCGTCAGATCGAAGCCGCCCATGAGCAGGTTATTGTTCTTGCCCAGGTCGAACGCCGGCACATTGTAGGAATGGTAGTAGCCGAGCTCGGGGCGGATCATGACGTGGTCATTGAACTGATGGCTGATTCCGATGGTGTGGCTCGAATAGTTCGTCGCAAAGCCTGACCGCTCGCCGCGCGCGTCATCCCACCACTCGTTGCGGAGCGTGGCGTAATCTCTTTTGGAGAGCTGGTACATCGTGTAATTCAATACGCCGTAGGCCGGAGAGTTTCCCGGAAGAAACTTGCCGAGGCCGCCGCCGCCGCCGAACGACATTGGCGGACCGAGGCTGGGCGTTCCGCCCACGACCGCGTCGAACTGCCACATATAGTACGCTTCGGTCTTGGTATGCATCTTCTTGCTGAACCTGTGCTCCCACGTGGTGACGATGTAATTGAAGTTGTCATGGCCTGCCTTGCGGCCGTCAGCCATGAAGTAGCGGAACTTGCCGTTGTTGATGTTATTCAAACAAGTGTAGAATGCATCATTATTCGATTCGGATATCCATCGCCAGCCGAAGAAGCCGGTTGCCAGAGCGCCGCGTACCACGGCGCCATGTCGGTGCCCGACTGGATCGCGCCCTGGATCATGTTCCGCTGGTTGATCTGGAAGCTGAACATAACGCCTGTCTGGGTGTATGTGTCGTAGGTGAAGAGGAGCGAGTGCGAGGCGAGGTAGTTATCGGGAGCGTATTGAGCCTCGATGTCCGGGCAGGCGATCCAGCGGCCGAGCCGGATCGACATGCCCTCGAAAATGCCCGGGACGTACAGCTCGCCGAAAAACTCGACGGGATCGAACCCATACAAATTATTATGATATAAAAGTTGTTGACTGAATACTCCACCGGCGGTCGTGTAGCGATAGTCGATGCCGTACAAGCCCACCGCGCGGAAACCCCAGTCGACGTGATCGGTCTGAACGGTGTCGGCCTCGCGCTCGAACCTTGTGATGAGCTGGTCGAGCTGGAATGAGTTGGGCACGACCCAGTAAGCTGTCGGCAGATTCGAATTGCGGGCGTTGCTCCAGTTGCCCGAAACGGTTGCCCAGCCGTGGAACTCGATTCGGTTCTCGCGGAACCAGTCTCCGTGCGGGCCGAGGAGGATCGCCTTCATCATCGGGTCCTCGGTGGAGCTCGGGGGCACGCCGATCAGCGGGTAGCCTTGATACTCTGAGCCTGGAAACGGAGGGGAATCCCATGGGCTCGGCGGAGTGCGCCTGGGGGCTTCGGGTGATTCATAGCCGCCACCGCCGGAACGCTCGCCGGCGCGGAACTCCTCTTCCCGGCCATCTATGTCAGACTTTCGTGGGGGCCCGAGAAGATCCGGGAACCATTGCACGAGTGTTGGATATCCCCGGAGGAACCGCTTGGGCAGGCTGTAATACTCCCGCTCACTCTCGCCCTCGTCCGGGGCTGCCACCGCGGCTTCGAGGTCGGGTTCGGCGGTTCCGTTCTCGCCCGGCTGCTCGGGGGTCGGAGTGGGCAGGGGGTCGAGCGCGGGTACTGTGTCGCTCGGGTAACCCCCGTTGCTTACCGGGCCGGGAAGTCCGCGCGGCTGGGTGCCATTGCCCGGGACAACCGGCGGCGACGGCTCCTGGGCCACGACACGTCGCGCTGGCGACACCGACGAATCGGAATCGCGCGTCATGGGCGAAAACTCGGGGAACTCAGGCTCCTCGCCCGGTGCGTACGCGACCTTCTCCGTCAGAAGCGAGCGTCGCTTCTCACGGTCGCGATTGGGCCTTGATTCGGCGTCGCTCCTGGGATGAAACGGCGAGATTGAATTCCGAAAACGCTGCCACCTGGATTCCTCGCGGCGCGGCGGCGCTGGTTTATCTTTGGAGGCCTGCGGCAGCGGACGAGTCTTGTGGGTGGAAGTAGCCGAGCCGGGAGAACGAACGGACGGTGAATCATTCCGGGCCGGTGGTGGCGCGGCTTCCTGCGCCTGCGCCACCTGGGCGGCCGTTAGCAGGCAGTACGCCAGGATGAGGCGAACCAGAGTGGCGGTGCGAAGCTGATCCATCATCCTCACTTGCTCCGGATTGCCCCCGTCGCTCGCATTGAGAATTACCGTGGGCAGCCCAGTTTTTCCTCGGGGAACAGGCAGGTTGGTCGATGCGCCCAGCATCACGCCGCCGCGTGAGACGGCCAGCCGCCGAGAACTTTAGTAAATTTTCCGGTCACGGACCTTCTATCAGGCAAATCGCTACAAACGGTTATGCCGGGAATGGTTCCGCTTACGCCGCGATTTAGCGAGTTCCAGCCTGGCCGCACGAACGGCGTGGTTCTCGCCTTGCGGGGCCTGCGGAGGCAATCGCGAAACGTGCCTGATTGGCACCGTGGTCGCTCCTTAAGAATCGACCATAAGTCTTCTGATTTTGAGGAATTTGCGGACTTTCGCGATCGTGCAAATCGCACGGATCGGGCGAGAAATCCGATTACTTTATGATGGAGCAAATTTCGCGGATCCTGAGCCGGACCGCCGGGCGGAGCCGGCTGCTAGAAGAGAAGACGGCTGCGAAACGCACCGGGCTTGCCCTGCAGCGCCAGCCGGATTTCCGCTCGGGGAGCGAGCGTGCGGGAGAGAGGCGCGGCGGCCGTGCGCACGACGGCCGGCGTTGCCGCGACACTCGCGGATTGCGCCGCGGGTGCCGCAGATTCGCTCGTCGTGCCCATGCTCGAGCTGGTCTTCGAACCCGCGCTGGAAATCGCCGCGGCGTTGCTAAATGGCGTGCTTGAAGGGCCCATTGAGGGAAGCTTGGCTCTCTGTGCGCCGACGATGTACTGGTAGTCGGCGGGTGTCACTTTGCCGTCGCCGTTGATGTCACCGAAGATCGTCGGCTTGGTGACTCCCAGGATCTCGTAGAGCACGCCGGTCTCATCGGGATAGTTCACGATGCCGTCGTCGTTGAAGTCACCCGGCAGAACGGGAAGCACACCCGTGAATGTCGTGACGCCCAGTCCACTGATCATGAACGTCACGATATCCGCCTGAATGATCGGCCGGCCCAGCGTGATCGTGTAGGTCGATGCTGAGCCGCTGACGCTCGTCGGGCCATAGTTGTAACCAATTGCGCTTGAGATTGTGATCTCATTCCTGGTCAGGGATTGGGTCCCGCTCAAGGAGATGACCAACTGGCTGATTCCGAGCCAGGGCAGGTCGGTCTTACGTCCGGCCGGCAGCAGCGTGCCGCCCGACGGACCAGGCACGACCAGGGCGTCGCTGGCTGCGCTTCCCCACTTGACCGTCACGCCCGTGACGTGCACCACCGCCACGTTGGTCAGGCTGAATGACACCGGTGCGGTTGCTCCCGGGTTTGTCGCCGTCACGCCATAACTGCCAGCGATCCCGTTGGCAAAGGCCGTAACCGACGCCTCGCCGCTCATGCCGATGAGTGCCGGCGAGCCGGTGAGGACCGCGGAGGGGCCGCTCGATGGGGCCGCGAAGATGACCAAGCCGCCGGCGACCGGGTCGCCTTCGGGGCTCGTCACTTTGACAATGAGCGGGCTGGCGAACGCGGTGCTCACAGCGGTCGTCTGAGGGCTGCCGGAAACGATGGTCAAGATGAAGCCCTGGTCCTGGAAGGCACCGACGTCCACGCTGTCCGGCGGGCGCGGAACCCCGCGCTGATCGGTCGGGGGCACGGTCACACCGGGGATGCTGTCGCTTCCCATTCCGATCGCCGGACTGCCCGGCAAGACGGCGATGGTTTGAGTCAGCCCGCCGTTCGAGGCAAGCGGTCCCAGGAGCGGGTTGGCGACGCCGAGCTGGTTGTGGTTGACGTCGTTTGTCAGTCCGCCGCTGCCGCCGGTGCCGATCAGGTTAAACGAGCCGGTTACTGTGCCGGGGGAGACGGCATTGATGTCACTGGGAGTCGCGCCCGGCCCGGTGCCCGCGGTGTTCTGGGCCACGATCGTGTTGTACAACGACGCTGTGCCGTCATCGACTTCGAGCCCGCCGCCGGTGCCGGAAGCGCCGACATTGTTGTAGGCAATCGTGACATTCACAGCGGTGAGGCTGGGGGGCGGGCGGTCACCGTCGTCATCGGCGACGATCGCGCCGGATTCTGGACCATGCCTTGCATAAGCTGAATGGCCCCGCCAGCCTGGCGGGCCAAATTGCCGGATAGCGTCACGTTCGTGAGGGTGAGTGGTTCAAAAGTCACGATGGCTCCGCCGCCAGTATACGCGGAGTTGCCCGTGAAGGTGGAGTCGCTCACCGTCATCGTTCCGTTGTTCGAGATCGCGCCTCCGTTGGCGGAGTAAGCCGAGTTGTCCACGAACGTCGAATCGGCCACAATTACGGTTCCCACGTTCTGAATGGCGCCGCCGCCGAAGGCCGTGTTGTCGGAGAAGACACAGTCAGCGATGGTCGAGATGCCGGCGTTCGTGAGAGCACCGCCCACGCCGGCGGCCCCGTTCGTGAGCGTCAGCCCGATGCACGTCACCGACACGTCGTCGTCCACCTGGAAGATCTCGAGCTTGCCGCCGCCGCTTATGCTGACCATGTTTGGTCCCGGACCATCGATCGCGATCGGGACCGCTGTCCCTAAAAACTCGAGGGTGCCGAGCGCGGTATTGAGTGTGATTGTCTGCGGCGTGCTGAAGACGCCGTTCGTGTCAAAGACAATGGTGTTCGGGGCGATGATGACGGTGTTTTCGGGGTTCGCGTTGGTGCTCACGTTGGCCCAGCCGACGGCCGTGCGCAAGGTGCCCACGTCGTCGGAATCGGTCGTGGTCGAGACCAGGTAGCTGGAGCTGGCTTCGTAGGCGCCGATGTCGGGGCCAGGACCTGCGTTCAGACCGGCTGGTCCGCGCAGGGCGCCGCGCTGGTCGATGATCGGGACGATGACGCCCGGGATCGAATTGCTGCCGGCATCGATCGCCGGGCTGCCAGGTTCCAGCGCGATCGTGTCGGTCGGCCCGCCGTTATCGGCGAGCGGGGCGAGGCCGGGATGAATGACGTTGAGCAGGTTGAGCTTGCCGCTCAACTGGCCGCTGCCGCCGATACCGACCAGGTTGTTCTGGCCGGTGACCAAGCCGTCGCCGCTGGTGGTTATGTCGCTGGGGGGATCTGATTCGTCCTCACCGAAGGCGTAATTCCTCGCGACAAGCGTGTTACAGAGGGAAGCCGTTCCGCCCTCGGCGACGAACAGACCGGCGCCGCCGCCTCCTTCAATCTCAGCGGTGTTGTTGGCGATGGTGACATTGACCGCGGTGAGGATGCCAGGCGGGTCGGAATCGTTTGCGTCGTCTATGATCTCGCCGCTTGCCGAGACAAAAATCGCCCCGCCTTCGAATTCGGCGTGGTTGCCGGAAAGCGTCGAGTTTTCCAGGGCCAAAGTGCCGCCGAAATCGCCGACGCCACCGCCATAATCCGCATCGTTATCAGCGAAAGTCGAGCCCGTGATGTCGACGACGCCGCTGGAGACGAAGATCCCGCCGCCGCTGAAACCGCTGTTGTTGCCGAAGAAGGACGCGTTGGTGACGGATAAGGTCGCGCTGGTGGAGTTATAAAGGGCGCCGCCCTTGGAGCCCGCATAGTTGGAGCTGAACGAGCAGCCGTAGGCCTTCATCTTGCCGAGGTTAGCGACGGCGCCTCCGGAGCCAAGGGAGTCGGAGCCTGCCGAATTGGATTCGAATACCGAGTGGTTCAACGACAGCGTTCCCGAATTGTAGATTGCGCCGCCGGCGCGGAAAGCATCGTTGTTCTCGAAAGTTGTGCCGCTGATCGTCACGGAGCCGGCGAAGACAAAGATTCCGCCGCCGGCGAACGCCGAGTTGTGCTCGAACCTGGAATTGATAATCGAGAGCTGACCGGAACTCGACTCGTAGATGGCGGCGCCGTCAACAGCAGCGTTGCTCGAGAAGTCGCAGTCGCCGATGGTCAGCTTGCCGGCGATCGAAGATACCGCCACCCCTATCGAATTCGAGATCGGGCCCGAGCGAATCGCTCAGATCCCTACGGAACGGGATCCCGCCGTCGGCGATGGTCAAGTTCGCGATGGTGACGGTTACCCCGGCGGAGACATCGAACACCCGGATTTCATCATCGCCGCTGATGGTCAGGTAGGTAGCACCAGTTCCATAAATCTCCTCGGGAGTAACGGTGTTGGTCAGGTCGAGCGCACCAGATATGGTAACAGCGTGATCGTTTGCTCTATGGTGTCGGCTTCCGACGGGCCGGTGCTGCCGTTGAGAGCGAAGAAGACGGTGTTGGGCGCGGGGTGGCTTTGCTGTTCGGGGTTGGAATTGGTGCTGACATTGGCCCAGCCCACGCCCGTGCGCAGCGTGCCACGTTCAAAGGAGTCGGCAGTGGACGTGACCAGATAACTCGAGCTGGCCTCGTACGCGCCGATGTCGGGGGCGGGCCCGGCATTGACGCCGAACTGCCCGCGCTCGGCGCCGCGCTCGTCGATGATGGGAAATGCGGGGACCGGAACCATCACACTGGCGCTATCGATCGCGGGGCTGCCGGGCAAAAGCGCCATGGTTTCTGCAGGCCCGCCGTTACTGGCCAGGGGACCTAAACCGGGGTTGGCGACGCCGACGATGTTGCCGCTAAGGCCGTTTGTGAGCCCGCCGCTGCCGCCGGTGCCGATCAAGTCAAACGCACCCGTGAGAGTTCCCGGCGAGCTCACCGAGATGTCGCTGGGGAAGCTGCCGCCGCTCGAGTTCAGGTTTGAAGCGACGATCGTGTCGTACAGCGAGACGCTTCCGCCGACGATCTCGAGGCCGCCGCCGGTTCCAGCCTTGGCACTCACCCTGTTGCCCGCGATGGTGACGTAGAGGGCTTCGAGCGTGCCGCCGACCTGGTCGATGCCGCCACCATCGATTGCCGCCGTGTTGCCTGCGATCGTGACGTTGGTCATCATCAAGCTGCTGTAGTTGCTGATCGCCCCGCCGCTTTGAGCAGAAGAGTTGCCGCTGAGCGTCGAGGAGAGGATGGTCATCTCTCCGTTGTTCGAGATCGCGCCGCCGAGATCGAGATCGGAAGAATTGCCGGTGAGCGTCGAGTCGACCAGATAGAGAGTGCCAACACTGCTGATGGCGCCGCCGCCGCGTGCCGAGTTGTTCGAGAGGACGCAGTCGTCGATTGTCAGGTTGCCAATGTTGCTGACGCCGCCGCCGAAAGTGCTGAATGCGTCGGTGATCGTCAAGCCGGTGATGGTGGCCGTCACGTCGTCGTCCACCACGAAGACACCGATCAATTGATCGCCACTGACGGCAACGAGCTGCGGCCCCGGTGCGTCGATCGCGATGGGGACGCCTGTGCCGGAAAGCTCGAGCGGGCCGAGGAACTCATTGAGCGTGATTGTCTGAGGCGTGTTAAAGACGTTCTGGGTGTCGAAGACGATGGTATTGGGAGGGGAAATGTCCAAGTTTTCCGGGTTCGCGTTGGTGCTCACGTTGGCCCAGCCCACCGCGGAGCGCAGGGTCCCGACGTCAAACGAGTCGTCGGTGGTGGTCACCAGGTAGCTGGAGCTGGCCTCAAAGGCGCCGACGTCGGGCGCGGGGCCTGCATTCAAACCGGATGGACCGCGCAGGGCGCCGCGCTGGTCGATTGTGGGAACGGTCACGCCGCTGATGGAGTCGCTGCCGTTATCAAGTGCGAGGCTGCCCGCCATGAGCGCGATCGTTTCGGTCGGTCCGCCGTTATCGGCGAGCGTGGCCAGGCCGGGATTCGCGACGCCGACCTGGTTGCCGTGCTGGCCATTCACCAGTCCGCCGCTGCCGCCGGTGCCGATCAGGTTGTAGGAACCGGTGACGGTGGAGGCAGGTGCGATGATGTCGCTGGCATAGGTCCCTTCCGTATTCTGGGCGACGATTGTGTTGTACAGGTACATGTTGCCGCCTTCCGAGAAGATGCCTCCAGCATCAAAGTCCAGGGGTACGTGATTATCGGCGATCGTGTCGTTGATGGCCGTGAGCACGCCGAGGATGCTGAGAAAAGCTCCCCCTCCGGTTGATGCGGAGTTCGTGGCGACTGTGCTGTTAGTGAGCGTCAACTGACCCTTGCCGACAAAGATTCCACCACCCGTGCGGAACCCCGAATTCGCGGAGAAGGTGCAGCCCGTCACCGTGTCTGCGGCAGCGCCCGATTTCGAGATTGCCACCGCACCGCCATACAAGCCTGAGTTTCTGGTGAATCCGCAGTCCAGGATGCGGGCGCCCGTCGACGCCAGATCGTCGATTGCTCCCCCATTGTAGAACGCTTCGTTCTTGAGGAACCGAGCATCATCAATCGAAAGCGTGCCGAAGTTCATGATGGCGCCGCCTGAACTGGCCGTGTTCTGAGACATCAATCCCTGGTCGAGTGTCAACGTGCCGGATTTGACGTAGATTCCGCCGCCGTAAATGGCGAAGTTTTCCGAGAACACGCAACGCGCCAGCGATACGGAGCCGTCGCCCACGAAGATGCCACCGCCGCGGGAACCCGGGGCGACATTCGAGGTCAAGGAGCAGCCGGACGCGTGGAGCGTGCCTCCGGCATTGGAAATTGCGCCGCCCGAGTTGGCCGCTTGGTTGTCTTTGAACACGGTGCTGGTGAGCTTGATGTTGCCGTTTTGATTGGCGATGGCCGCGCCGGAGGCGGCCGAGTTGTTCTCGAAGACCGAGCTTGCGATCGTCACGGAGCCACTTACCACATAGATCGCGCCGCCGGCCTGTGTCGTCTCGTTGTCCTTGAAGTCTGCGTGGGTCACCGAGAGATTTGCTCCGCTGCTCTCGTAGATGGCTGCGCCTCCAACGCCGCCGTTGTTTTCGTTGTTACTTAGCGAGCAGTTCGCGATGTGCAGCGTGCCGTCGTTGTCGATCGCGCCACTCGAGGAACTTCTACCGGACGTGATTGTCATTCCGGAGAGCGTTGCGTTCACGCCGCTCGGAATCATGAAGATCGCCATGCTGATGTTGCCGCTGATCGCTACGGCATCCGTGCCGGGGCCGTCGATGATCTCCGGACCGGCCGATTCTGTGAGCGAGAGGGGTGCGGCGAGAGCGATCAACTGCGGCGATGAGGGGTTGAAGAGGGTTGGCTCGAACGTGATCACGCTGCCGGCGGTGTTGGGATCGACGTTCGCCTGGCCGACGACATAGGGGAGCGAGCCGATATTACCGCTGCCGGAGACGGCGCCGGAGGCCGAGTTGACGATGTACATCGACGGAGTGCCTGATAGGAGCACGCGGTTGTCGAGAGCCTCGAGGAAGAAAGTCGACCTGCGGCTGAGCTCTTTTCTGGACCTGGTGCGCGAAAAAGTGCGGGATCCACGACCACGGCTGCGTCGTTTGAAGCGGTTCATCGCTGGCCCCTCAAGGTAATTAAACACATTGATTTTGATCACATTGAATCATCGATCAAAAGCGACGATTTCGGGTCGGCGCTCACGCCGACGCGACGCCTGCACGATAGGGCAATTCTCCGATCAGGAAGGCCCTGTTTCTTCGCCTCAAGCGAAGAGTCGAGCGGTTGCGAACCGGACGGCTTCCGTGAGCAGCCGATGTGGGGAGCGAGACCCGTTTCCCCGATTGGGAGGTGCCAATCCAGCGATTCGGTCCAAAGCACCAACTCGACCGCACCTTCCCACGCGCCGTGGATCGTAACTTGGAAAAGTGGGCAACGCAATAAGCTGCCTATTTTTAGCAAAACGTGCATCTTATCGAATCTACGTTTTTGGGCGAGACTCTACATTTATCCTAGAACGTCAGCGGTTACGCGATGATGCAGGATGAGCGATTGAATTGCCAAAGAACGCGAAGAAGCGCTGAGACGGGGCGACAGGATCGCGCGACGCGGAGCCGGCACCCACAGGCGGAATGGTCGCGAGAGCCGGCTCCTAGCTCCAGATGCCCTGAGCGGATTTGGGGTGGCGGGTGATGGGTGGTGGGTCGATTGACATTCAGGTTGCCGGATTGCCCTCGGACTCGGCAATTGCACGGTGGTCTCTACTGGCTCGGAACCGTCTGTGGTGCCGGGGATGAGCATCGAGTCCTGGGCATCGTGATCGCATTCTAAAGCGCCCTCCGCAGATAGTTCGACCGGCCATCGCGCAGGGACCAAGAATCGGTTCCTGACACCTTTATTCCAGGTCGAAGTGAATAAGAGCGGCGCCGCCGATCGCAAGGACGACGGGCACCGACCAAACAACGAACATCAGCCCCCGATTGCCCGCCCTTGTATGGGATTTCGACGCTGCCACGAGTGTACCTCGATCAAATCGACCGGGATTTCGCAGATGGATTCGTTTCCGAATTCAACACTTGCATACATCGTCGATGCGGAGTTCACACCGATCGGGAACCCGTGAATACATCGTCGATACGGAGTTTACGCCGATCGGGTCGGTGAGTCAAAGATTTTCGCTCGCCAGCAAAGACTCCGAGCGGCGGAGCGGCGGACAATCGCCTTACGCGTGCTGGAGATGACCAGAGGCCGTGGATTTGCGCCGAACGTGCGAGCGGCGGATGAATGGATGCGCTGTACCGCGGCAAAATCATGGGTGTCTCGAATCCGCCTAATCTAAAGCGGCCAATCGATAGGGGATAGCGGGCACCACGATCTTCGCTTCGCCAGCGCCTGATTCCACGCCTTCCGCCACGGGTGACCCACCGCCTCGTGTAAAGCGGCATCCAGGAACGGCACACGGTACTGGCCCAGAACGCCCCCGAGCTCGAGGACGGAGCCAGGCACGACATTCTCCCATCCAGCCACCTCCACGTGCCAGTGCTTCAAGCGACCTGCGTCGCACCCGACCGGCGGTCCGCACCATGGCTCACTCTGTTAAGCCTCGATTGCTGTCCCGAACGCGCGTGGCGGGGGGACCATCACCATCCAGCCCAGACCGAAGCGATCGGTGAGCATGCCGAAGCACGGCGAATAGAACGTCTTGTCCAGCGGCATCTCGATGCTTCCGCCGTCAGCGAGTGCGTCGAACGCCCGGTGGGCGTCCGCCTCCGTGGGAACGGCGAGCGCAAGCCGCAGCCCACCGAACTTCGACTTGTCGTCGCGCCCGTCGGACGCCATCAGCGGCACTCCGCGGACGTGGAACGAGGCGTGCATGACCTTCTTCTCAAAGCCCGCCTGGAGCATCCCAGGCGGCGGTGGCGTCGGGCTCTCGTCATATCGCATCAGCACCTCGACCTCGGCGCCGAGGGACTTGCGGTAGAACTCCAGCGCCTCCTCGCAGCGACCGCCGAAGAACAGATACGGGGTGATGGTCGTGCCGGTCATGGTTTCTCCTCGTTTCTGGGGGTGGTCTGTATATGTCGCACCGTGTGATTCACAGTCACCTGATCGGATGCCACAACGTAGTCGAACGCCAAAGGGCCGGATCGACAGAAAGGCCAAAGGAAATTCCCTATTCTCCGGTTCGATTCGTCCTTGCCGAGGCGGCAGGCCGCAACAAGCATATGGAAAAGAGGTTAAATCCCGTCGGCCGGATGTGTCTTGAGCCACGGACAGCGCGTCTCCGCAAAAGAGCGAGCGATGTGAAACAAACACGCTGGCGGACTGCACGGGCGGATGGTGGAAAGACGCGGCCGAACGTTTTCCGAGAGGGTCTTCCCGCTCAACACCGTTGTTCGATGGACGGCTACCGCTTAGCCCATTTGAGGACGAGAGGGTCTTGGTTCTTCGAGTCAGGCGCCACCTTGAAGCTATCGGGACGGTCTTTCCCGCAGCAAATCGTCAGAGTATCACGCTTGAGTTCGTAAATCCCGAGTATGATCGGCTGGTTCCCGTCATCCTCCATCTTGTCGTTCAGCGGGATCAGGCTGATGAGCTTGGGACTCTTGGTCGGATCGACGGAGATCGACAAGGTGGTTCCGGGTCCTGAGGAACCAAGCGGCTTGATCGTCATCTTGTCACCCTTGATGATGGCCCTACCGAGGCCCTTCGCTTTCTGCTCGGCGGTGGCCCGAGTCCCACCCTCGGCCGCATCCGTGATGGCCCAGGTGCCTTCCAACTTCTTCATCTCGTCCTCAGGACCGGGGTCATCTCGGTGATCGGTGCTCCCTCGGGCCTGTACCTCACCCACTGTGGGCTTGGCTCCCTCGATGCCTTTCGCCGGGCTCGACGCTTCGGCCCGTTGGCTCAGGCTGGACGAACTCGTTCCAGCCGTCCCAAAGGCCACGACCATCAGCACCGCCGTCACGATCTTGATCTTGGTCATCAGCATCTCCTTTAGAACTTCTTCCGCCAGGGCGGCGGCCTTGATCGAGATGACGCCAGCCGCCAGCCGCCCAGCCGCAAACTTCGTTGCGGTCCTTGCCGTGGCCGTGATCAACGACAGCGGCACGCTGGCCGCTGCCGAACTCTGCGATAACAGCACAGCCAGCGAGCCGCTAGCGAGCTTGACGCCACGCCGGGTCAGCCGCCCGGCCAACATCGACCTGCCCCTCGACAGCCGCCCCGAGACCGTCCCGATGGGCCACCCGAGTTGATCAGCCGCCTGCTTGTGGGTCTTGCCCTCCAACTCACACAAAATGATGGGGGTGCGATACCTCTCAGGCAGGCGGCTCAACTCCTGATCCAGTATCGGAAGCCAGTCGTCCGGACAGTGCGCTTGGTCCGATTGTTGCTCCGGCATGTCCGGCAGTTGCTTCTCCCTGGCCCGCTGCCTGGAATTCACAGCCCTCGCTTTCATGGCCGTCTGATACGCCACCCCGTAGAGCCAGTTGCCGAGTTTCTCCCGTGGCATGACCGAAGCCGCCTTGCGGGCGAGGACCAGAAACGTGGCCTGGAAGGCGTCTTCGGCGTCGTGATGGTCCCCGAGAACCCGTCGGCAGACGCCCCAGACCATCGGCCCGTGGCGACGAACGATCGTCTCGAAAGCAACTTCCTCAAACTGTGACACGAAGCGATCCAGCAGTTGTGCGTCCGAGAGAACACCGAGCACGCCGGAGGAGAATACGGTTTGCAACTGTTTGGCTACGATCAACTTCTGAATAGCACCCATTTGCTGCCCACTCTCCTTGGCGGCTGGCGACCCTCGACCTACATCTTCTATTACCGGCTCGGGGTCAATTTCATACACTTTTTATCTGGGTTTCGCCATTCCGGGCATCAGAGGAGGGTTCCGGTTACGCGAAAGGACTGCCGACAAGGATCTGCCGCTTCGGGGCAACCGGGCATGGGTGACAGGATCGACCGCCGGGAATACGTCGAGTTTGTTCCGGGCAATCGGGCCGAATCTGCGGCGTTATACGCCGAGTACCTCTGGAACTGGACGTATAAGCCGACGTATACATAGAGTGTCCGAACAAGCAGGATTGAGGCGAAGTGAAGTGGGGCATGGCCACGACGCAGCTCTATCTGTTCTACCTGTTTAACTTCCTCTACCTGGTCCTCTCAGTTGTCGTCGCGATCCTCACTCGCGCGACGCCAAAGCGCATCGCGGGCGCGGTGGCCGGCGGGGCTGCGAGCGGTGTCGTGGCGTTCTGTCTCATCGCCCTCTGGGAGCGCCCTGGGGTGGTGGCGCGAGATGATCATCTGGGAGTCCTACTTCCTGGCGCTGTCGCTGATTTGCATGGCCCTGTGCGCACACGCCCTAGCAGTGAAGCTTGCGGCCAAGACGGAGCTACCGATCAGTGACGAGGCGAGAAGGCTGAACAGGGCGAGGGCGAGGTAGCCTGCGGGCCGGGCTTGATACCGGCTCTCCCTAAGACTATCGCAAGCAGTGGGACGTTTCGTCATGAAGGCTACCTTGCGCGTGCCGTGAACCTACTTCTTACCGTGCGAGTCAATCCCCGCCCTCGCGGCCTCCGAGCATGGTATCAGGCTGATTCCTTCGCGCTAGCAAAGATTTCAGCCCTCCGCTCAAAGCCCTGTTTCGTGACGCTGTAGATACTCTTCTCGCCGCGAGCGAAGCTGTTGCCCAGGATCATCAGCCCCGCGCGCGCAAGCTCCTCATATCCGGCCCTATTGGCCTCCAGGTCGATTGTGCGGCCGAGCTCGATATGCCGTTTGAAGAGCGATAGGGCCGCGGGGGATAGTGCCTGAATTCGCATCACGTCCTCCGTGTTGAGACTCTCGCAATTCTAACCAGTAGGCTGCTAAGTGAGAATCGCAACTATCACGGCAATGTGCTAGCATTCTTGCTTTGCGTGTAGCTTCGTAGCCCGGAGATTTAGTGATGCTCAGCAAGCCGGTGATTTACTCATGTCTGTTGGCGATCACCATTTCACCTCCACGGGGCGAGCCATGACTTTCTACCGAGTCTCAAGCCGAAGTTTGTGGGGCGACTATGGAAGCATCCTCATCAGCGGAATGTCCCGCCACCTGCCCAGGAAGGACAATCTCATCCAGCTTGAGCGTACAGGCCCATTCATCCCGCCGATCACGCTGCCGGGCATTGGGGACGTCGTAGCCACGTCGGTTGGGGTGATTCGTTGCCTCGTTTACTTGTAAGTTGGATGTCAGACACCCACCTTTTGTGGAGCTGAGCACGACCGGGAGGATGCGATGACAGTGAAGCCCGATAGCAAGAAACTAACGCCTGAGGCCCAGCTCCGGGCCTACATCGACAAGCTTGATCCGAAGAATCAGAAGCTCTTTCGATCGGTCCGGGCTGCTGTGCGTAAGCGATTCCCGACCGCCAACGAGCTGGCGTACGACTACAGTCACGCCCTCGTCATCGGCTATTCGCCGGCGGACCGAGGGATCGATTCCATCGTGGCAATCCGCGCATGTGCCACCGGTGTATCTCTGTACTTCAGTCAGGGACCTCAACTGCCCGAGCCGAAGCGGCTTCTGCGGGGATCGGGAAAGCAGACTCGCTTCATCCAGGTGGAGGCGGCCAGCCAGTTGGGACATCCCGACGTGGAAGCGCTGATCGCCGCTACGGTTGATCAGGCGAGGGTTCCATTGCCATCCAACGGGAAGGGCAGTCTCATCATCAAGTCGGATGGTGCGAAGAAGCCGCCGCGCCGGAGGCCTTCGAAGTGACGGCGGCCGCCGCAGCCTTGATAATCGCGTCGGCCGTTAACGTCAGATGGTCGAAGCCGCTACTGGGATCGAGGGCGTATTCGAGGCGCCGCAAGCTGCCGACGGCGCGGATCCTGATAAGTTCCCGGCGAGACCTCACTGATGCGCGATTTCGGGAATGACAACTTGGGCCTGTTCCTCTGGAGTGATTGGAAGAACGCGGCCTGTCGCGTCGTTTCAGGGAACACGACGCGTAGAACACGCGCGGGCATGATCCTGCAGGGCGGCTTGTTCAGCCGTGCTCACGTTGGGTTCCTCTTCGACCATACCGATTTTCTAGCTCCCCACGCTTGCGATCGCAGCGATTTGCTGATTGTATGTCATCCCGCGTCGGCATGGAAGGTTGACAAATGCGCGTTCAATCGGCTGAGCCCGCGACCAAGGAGTTGCCCGCATCGAGATCGGCCGAGTACGAGCCATGACCGACTTGAAGTAGCTGGACACGCGACCGGACTCGCCGCGACAGCGCGAGGATAACCGCGTTCAGGGATTCGAGCCATCGCGTTGATTTCACGTCTTGCGAACCCGCTCGGCGTCGCGCCCCAGGATGCGCGTCTAACCAGACATCGGACAGCAGCTCGGTGAGTGCTTCCCGCGCCAGCAGGATGCGGACGGTCGGAGGCAGACTAAGCATCGCCGCGCCTTCAGGACCGAGAGAACCGCATCGAGTGCCTGCGGATCGACGGCAAGCGCCGCCGCTATAAATACCCTTTCAGCGCCGAGCGACAGATGGTCGACAAGGTTGGCCATCGCGATGCCGTATAACACGCATGCGGCAGCGAAGAAAGCGAGCGGAAACCTCCGCGGCCACCATTTCGCCGCGATCTGCACATCCGGGAAGTTAGTGACCTTCGGGCTAAAATCGATTATTATATATATTTAGCTTAACGCATGCAGTAAAGCACACGGCCGCCCTCTTGATCTCCGCAGGGTTACGATCTGCGCCGCCGGCCATTTCTGCGAGTGCGGCAAATGATGTTCCAGCAATTATGGAGGCGGTTCGCTTGAAAAGCTCGGCCCTAAGCGTCATACGCTGCCCTCCGCAGTCCAGTGCCGATCCAGTTGACGTTCATCGATCATAGCGAGAGATCCTGATACGAGGATCTGATCTGAGCGAGTTTGGCCGTACTCGTCGTTCGGCCAGCGCATCGTAGCGATGGTGCAAGGTCAGGGCGCGTCCGACCTCGCGTGTGTGCGCAATCTCCGTTGGCTGAGCGCGGTGTGCTGTGTTAACGATCGGGCGCGATCGAGCCCGGTTAGCCCGGGCCGCGCGAACAAAGTGCGTGGCCATCTGGTTCGTGCCGTTCCGGTATCATTCGTTCGGATCGAATACTAGGTGCGTCCCTGTTTCATTCCCCGATCAAACCCATCCATCCTTCGGCGCCTCGGCAGTGAACCAGTGTTCCGAGATCACTTTCTTTCGCGTGTAGAAAGCAACGGCGTCAGCACCCTGCGCATAGAGATCACCGTAAATCGAACTCTTCCAGCCGCCGAACGGAAAGAACGCCATCGGCGCCGGCACGCCGAGATTGATGCCGAGCATCCCGGCCTGGATGCGCTCGCGGAAGATGCGAGCCGCTGCGCCGGATTGCGTGAAGAGGGAAGCCGTGTTGCCGTATCGGCTACGGTTTGTCAAGGTGATCGCCGCGTCCAGGTCCGGGGCGCGCATCATGCTCACCACCGGGCCAAAAATCTCCTCCCGGCCGACGAACATCTCCGGTGTCACATTGTCGAAGACCGTCGGCCCGAGGAAGCAGCCGCGCGGCCGGTGGGGAACGGTTCGGGAGCGGCCGTCGAGGCGAAGCGTGGCTCCTTCCGTTACCCCGCGCTCAATCGCAGCCCGGATCCGCTTTTCCTCCGTCGGGTTCACGACGGGAGAGAGCGTCGCGGTGTCGTCCAGGCCGTCTCCCAGTTTGAGTTCACCGGCCGAGCGGATGAAGGCATCGACGACAGCGTCCTGTCGCACTGGATCGCCGACCACCACCAGCACGCTTCCGGCAAGACAGCGCTGTCCCGCAGAGCCGAAGCACGATCCAATCAGGGCGGGCAGGCTGCGCTCCAGGTCGGCATCGGGCAGGACGATCAGATGGTTCTTCGCCCCGCCGTGTGCCTGAACGCGCTTGCCGTGAGCCGCTGCGGTGCTGTAGACCGACTCCGCCACTGCCGACGTGCCGACGAAGGAAACCGCCCGGACGTGCGGGTTGGCGATGAGCCGTTCGCTTGCTTCCTTGCTGCCCTGCACCACGCCGACGACGCCCGGCGGCAAGCCGGCATCAGTGAACAGCTCGACGAGTCGGGTGCCCGTGAGCGGTGCCTTCTCGGCAGGCTTGAGGAGGAACGTGTTCCCGCTGGCGACGGCGATCGACATCATCCACAGCGGAATCAAGGCCGGGAAATTGAACGGCGGGATGCCGACCACCACACCCACAGGTTCGCGGATGGCATGGCAGTCGACGTCCCGCGAAATGTCGGTCAGAGTCTGCCCCATGAGCTGGGAGGGAATGCCACAGGCGAATTCGACGACGTCAAGCCCGCGCCGCAGCGCGGCGCGAGCCTCGCTCAACAGCTTGCCGTTTTCGCGGACGATGCCGTGTGCGACGTCCGAGAAGTACTCTTCCAACAGGCCCCGGAACTTGAACAGGACGTGAGCCCGATCCGGCGCCGGAGTGGCGCGCCAGCCCGGGAAAGCACGGGCGGCGGCAGCGCATGCCGCGTCCACCTGCTCCGGCGATGCCTCGCGCACCGGCGCCAGCACCTCGGCCGCATCCGCCGGATTGCAGATGTCGCGGCTCGTGTTCCCACGGCCCTCGACCCAGGTTCCGCTGATCAGGTTGAGCGCGGAAGCCGAGCGCGAGGACGTGGCTGGCGATCGATCCGGGGCAGCAATGGTGCTCATGAAGTCCTCCGGAAGCTGAAGAGTCTGTTCACGGACGTTCTGTCGAGGCCGCTCAGTCTGCTGTCGAGCGGACAGGGAAGCGGTCGGTTCAGCGGTTCACCACGCTCATGTCCTCGTAGCGCTCCCCGCTGGCCGCGCCTTTGGCTGCTGCCTCATCAATCCGTTCCGGGTCGTCGCTGCTCCACGAACTGCCTCCTCGCGTTGCAAGCTTTCAGCCAGAATATCTGAGATGATCAACGATCACGTTACGCTGGGCCTGACCCGCCTTTCCTAAAACGCGAATTGTAAACCCGCCGACTGCTGGTATGCGAAGGAAATCGAAAACAAAATCCGAGGAATCGCAACACCTCTTTCGGGCGAAAGGCAAGCGGCATGTCATCGCCACTGAAGAGGCAAAAGTCTGGCTGGAGAGTCGGGCGAAAGAGTGGCTCGGTTTCAAGGAGGCTCAAGTATTGTAGGTTGGGGTGATTCGTTGCCTCGTTTACTTGTAAGTTGGATGTCAGACACTCACCTTATGGAGCTGAGCACGACCGGGAGAATGCGATGACAGTGAAGTCCGATAGCAAGAAACCAACGCCGGAGGCCCAGCTCCGGGCCTACATCGACAAGCTTGATCCGAAGAATCAGAAGCTCTTTCGATCGGTCCGGGCTGCTGTGCGTAAGCGATTCCCGACCGCCAACGAGCTGGCGTACGACTACGGTCACGCCCTCGTCATCGGCTATTCGCCGGCGGACCGAGGGATCGATGCCATCGTGGCGATCCGCGCATGTGCCACTGGTGTATCTCTGTACTTCAGTCAGGGACCTCAGTTGCCCGAGCCGAAGCGGCTGCTGCGGGGATCGGGAAAGCAGACTCGCTTCATCCAGGTGGAGGCGGCCAGCCAGTTGGCACATCCCGACGTGAAAGCGCTGATCGCCGCTACGATTGATCAGGCGAGGGTTCCATTGCCATCCAACGGGAAGGGCAGTCTCATCATCAAGTCGGATGGTGCGAAGAAGCCGCCGCGCCGGAGGCCGTCGAAGTGACGGCGGCCTCCGCAGCCTTGATAATCGCGTCGGTCGTTAACGTCAGATTGGAGGATGAAGGCCTGGTCGAAACTGCCTTGAACCGCTGGACACGCGTGGCGCCCATCGACGTCGGCAAGGCCGCGGAAATCTACGCCATTGTCGAAGCCCTGGAACTGTTCGCGCTGGGGACTGCGATCAAGCGTTTGACTGCCCAGGACGTGACGCGGATGCGCGAGGCCAATCAAGCCATGCGGCGGGCCGCTGAGCTGCAGGATCCCGCGACCGCCGTCATTGCTGATTGGAATGATCCACCTTTTCCGAGCTTCTTCGCGCGATGTCTGGAATCCCGTGTCAACTTCAATAATCTCAAACGATTAGACTTTCTTACGCCTTAGCGGTGTTGAACAGCCCTTACGCTTGACAGTGTCCGGTCGCGGTTCATAAGATCTCCGAGGAGAGATCTTGGTCTGCCTGATGTTTGGGGGACCATGCGTCTGTCGTATCGATTTTCGTCCTACTCACGATGATAAACCGGATACTCCTGGTGGGGGGTGGGACCGCTGGCTTCATGTCGGCGTTGACGCTCAAAACAGTTCTGCCGAAACTCGATGTGCAACTGGTGCATTCCAGCGAGATCGGCGTCATCGGCGTCGGCGAAAGCACGACCGTGGCCGTCGTGGCGCACCTGCACAGCTTCCTGGCGGCGGAGCCGTCGGAGTTTTATCGCGAAGTCTCTCCGGTAATCAAACGCGGGATCCACTTTCTCTGGGGGCCGCGGCCGTGGTTTGATTATTCCTTCTTGTTCCAATTCGACGTGCTCTACGCGGGCTTGCCGAAAATCGTCGGGTATTACGTCGACGACGACAACCAGGACATCGGCCAAGGCACCGCGCTCATGTCGCGCAACAAGGCGTTCACGCGCGGCAGTAACGGCGCTCCGGTGGTCAATAGATCCTTCGCGTATCACCTGGAGAATCGCGCGTTCGTCGGGTGGCTGGAGAAGCGGGCGCGCCGAGTCGGCGTGAGCGTGATGGACGCGAACGTGACCGGCGTCAGCCAGGACGAACGCGGCGTCTCGGGCGTTCACCTGTCCGATGGTCGGACGCTTGCAGCCGATCTGTACGTCGATTGCAGCGGGTTTCGCTCGCTGCTGCTGGGGAAGACGCTCGGCGAGCCCTTCATCCCGTTCACGTCCAGCTTGTATTGCGATCGGGCCCTCGTCGGCGAGTGGCCTCGGACGGACGAACCGATCCAGCCCTACACGCTGGCCGAGACCATGGATTGCGGCTGGTGCTGGCGGATCGACCACGACACGGTCATCAGCCGGGGGTATGTGTACAGTTCGTCGTTCGTTACCGACGCCGACGCGGAGAAGGAATTTCGCGTCAAGAATCCGAAGCTGGGGAATACGCGGATCGTCCACTATCGCACCGGCCGGTTCGCGCGGGCGTGGGTGAAGAACGTGCTCGCGGTGGGAAATGCCAACGGCTTCGTCGAGCCGCTGGAGAGCACCGGCGTCGGCTCGCTGTGCTACGCGCTCCAGGTCGCGGTGGCGTTGCTGGGCGATTGCGGGTGCGATCCGACGCCGTCGATAAGGGGGCTGTTCAATCTGCGCAACGGGCGGAACTGGGATTGCATCCGGGCGTTCCTGGCTCTGCACTACAAGTTCAACACGCGATTGGACAACGCGTTCTGGCGGGAATGCCGCGAGAAGGCCGATCTGGCCGGCGCCGAGCCCCTGGTCGAGTATTACCAGGAGAACGGGCCCAGCGCGCAGTTCAAGCTCGGGCTGATTGACAATCACAACCCCTTCGCGGCCGAGGGATACCTGGCCATGCTGGTCGGCATGAAAGTTCCGAGTCGGCACAGCTACGCCGCCAGCGCCGGCGAGCACGAAACGTGGTCGCAAATCCGCCGGCTGCACGCCCGCAAGGCCGATGAGGGCCTGTCCAATTGCGAGGCGATGGCGATGCTGAAAAATCCGCAGTTCGCCTGGGATCCGGCGTTTTACAAGCCACCCGGACAGCCATCGCGTCGGTGATGAGCAGCCCGTTGGCGACGGCTCCTTCCGCCTGGCGTCGGACCGTTCCGGGTTCGAGCCGGACGCCTTGGGCGGCATCGCCGGCGTCCGACTCGCCCGAGTTCCGTCCGGTCAATAGTCCGTCACCGTTCGTTCAGATGAGTTTGGTGCCATCTGGTTGAGTGGAGACCGACTCGGAAGAGTCATGTCGCAATGTCGGCCCCTGAGACCGTATTCCCAGACGTGGTGCGCGCCTTCAACTCCAAAGCCTCTCCCCGGGAAGATCGATCTCCATCGCCACCATGAGGTGGTGCCGTGCCACGGCGGAGAACGACTTGGATAAGATGCGGAGTAGTGCCCGTCTTGCTGGCGACCTGTGCCATTGGTGTCCTCTACTGCCCCAGCCAAGTGGGAACTGGCAACAAGGCCGAAGATTCTGTGGGCGCCTGGAAACTGAGGTGCGTCTCACCGGACGGAAAGCAACGCGAGTGCGTTGTCACTGTCTACAGGGAAGGATCGGCCCTGAAAGGGGATTACGCCGCGGACGGTGTGACGCGGCCAGCCAAAAACGTGGTTTTCGAAGATGGGGTACTGAGCGTTGACGTCGACGGTAAATTTGCCGGTCAGTCGTACGGGCTCACTTACAAGGGGGCACCACCGTTGTAGCCGGCCGCCGACCGTGGCATCATTCTTCAGGCGAACCCGAAGTTCCGCATCTCGAGAGACGGCAGCGACCAGATGATAGACGTTGATGACGACAGCGGTACCGGAACCCTATCATGGGCCGGATGCGGTCGCGGGTCGCCTGAGCTTGTCTCCGGCCCGGATCAGCCGCCAGGCGCCCCCTCAGGCGTCGGGGTCCCAGAGCCTCTTGCGGAAGTAGTCCTTCCAGCTATCGGGGAGCCTGGAAGTTTGCGTTGCGCGGCGGAGGAGCTCCTGGTTCTTCGCGTCGAACGTGTAGAGCCTGACCACGTCTGCGACGGTCAGCCCCTCATCCGCCAGCTCGATCGGCTCGATGGCGTCGCCCGGCCCGATCTCGCCCTCGGCCGTCACCGCGAAGTAGAAGCCGGTTCGGCCGTTCCTGAGCATCCGCTTGAGCATGTCCATCCGACCGAACCGAATCCCGAGCTTGTAGCAGGGCAGCCGCGGCTGAGTGACGACGAGCTCGGCCGTCCCGATTCGGAAGCGGTCGCCGATCCGCACGTCCTCTCCCAGCCCCTCGGTGGTCAGGTTCTCGCCGAAGACGGCCCGGGGGAATTCCACGCTTGGAAGCTCCCGGCGCCATTCCTCGTAGTGCTCGGACGGATAGACGTAGACGGCCTTGTCGACGCCACCGTGGACTGTCAGGTCCGACTGCTCGTCGCCCTCCAAATTGAGGGTGGATACGCGCAGGCGACGTTCGACCGGCTCCTTGAAGATCGAGGTGAGCACGGCATGGCCCTGCCACTCGACCTCGCGCGGCAGCCCGACGTTCAGCGACACGACTTTCAAACAGCCCTCCCTCCGCGTTCGCGGTGCTCACCCTGGCTTCACGGTAGCGGGCTGCGCCGACCGCCACCAAGCTCCGGGCACGCGGATTACCCAAGATCCGACCCGGCTAGAGACGCCTAGTCCGTTCGCTGCTATCATCTTCTGTGAATCTGCTCGATTCGGCCAGAGCGGCGCGGCGAGATTGACCACGGCTTCCCGACCAGCTCGCAGATGTTCCGAAACCTGATCCCGGTGTTGGGGGACGAGTACCACGTCGTCGCCTCCGACTACCCCGGATACGGCCACAGCTCGATGCCGGCTCACGACGAATTCGCGCACACCTTCGACCACCTGGCGAAGGTGATCGAAGACTTCGCGGGGCGGGATGTCAGACACCCACCTTCTGCGGAGCGTCGGACAGTCGCCCCATGCGTGTTGGAAATGACGAGAGGCCGCGGTTTTGCGCCGAACGTGCGAGCCGCGAATGAATGGATGCGGGGGTCCGTGGCAAAAGGAAGGATGGTTGTCTGGAATCCTTGACTCGCGCCGGACATCATCTACCAGAGCCGGGTGATGGGGTAGGGGTCGAACTTCGAGTCCACGCTCACGATCGGGATGCCCTCGACGGTCGCCTGGGCGATCAACATGCGATCGAAGGGGTCTTTATGATGGAAGGTCAGGGCGATCAGCGCTGCAGTGTGCCTGGGTTCAATGGGGAGGATCTCGAAACCGTTGTCGAAGACAGCCTCCTGGATGAACTCGTCATAGGAGACCTGCAGGGTGTACTTCTGGATGCTCAGCTTGATAGCGATCTCCCAGTAGCTCGCCGGGCTGATGAGCTTGATGTTGTTGGGATCGATGATGGAATCCTGGGCGGGGGACTCAACTGAGAATCGCCCAGGTAGAACCAGAGCAGGGCGTGGGTGTCGAGGAGCAGCCTCACGGCATATAGTCCTCGAAGTCCTTCAAGTGATCATCATCCTCAGACACGATGACGAGTTTTCCCCGGCCCCGGCCTGGCACGGGACGGGGCTTTTCGGCGGGCAGCCCCACCAGATTCGCGATCGGCCGAGCATTCCGAGTGATGACCAGCGCCTCGCCGGGGGCAAGTTGGTCAATGAGTTGCGCAAGTTGGGCTTGCGCTTCCTCGATCGTGATCGTCGTCATGGCGCCTCCTCGTACTTGTTCAACTCCGATTGTACGTCGCGGGGCCAGTCCGATCGTTCGGCGAATGCCGTTGGGTCGTCGTCAGGGATGTCGGGCGAAACAGCGTTCGTGGAAACGAAGTGCCTCAAGCCTTGCCAAACATGGATGGCCCCGGGTCCATCGTACCAAAACAACTGTCAAGACGAGGAAGAGAATCGATTCGGCCTCTGCGACGTGCTCGAAACAAAGGGGGCCTTGGGCGGGGCATTTCAAATCCGCCGACGCTAGTCGAAGCGGGTAAGCCGCAGCAGTTCCGCGGACATCATGCCTGACTCAAAGAAAAGGGGTGTCTCTGGGTGGGTCTGGGTGGTTGACCACCCAGACCCCCCGCAGATCCGGACTTGCCCGTCGAAGAGGCTTCCGGCTCGTCACGTTGGGGAATTGCTGTCCCTCACACGACTAAGTCGTTTCGCGGTGACACGCTCGTGAGGCACGGTGTCCTCAGCGTGGTTCCAACTCCCCGTCCACAACGCGGTACCCCCTTCGCTTCCCAGGGTCCGGAGGGCCGTTCCCCTGCTTCAACACTACTATGGGGCACTGCGACTCCTTGCCGTCCATTTCGCCGCACTTCGTTTCCTTCGCTTGGCGATACCATCGTTCGTCCCCTGTTCGTCCCCACCAGCTCGGGACAGAGCTGTGGATCAACCTGGAGATGGTAAGCCGGAGCTCCAGCCGGCCGTCACGACAGAGACGACAAGGTCTCCCAAGTTCCCGGGGAACCCGACATTCGCCATGTTCTCCGACCCCGGTCTGACCGGCCACGCTAGTGGGTCCAGGTGTCGCTAATGCCCGGCACGGCCCCCGCGTCAGACAAGGACGAGGGCTCAGGACAAAAAGGGAAAATTTCGAGGCTCAATCGCACAGCGTTTGATCTTGCTGTCTACGCTTCGCAGTGAGGATTACGCCACCCCACGCAAGACTCGCTTCCGGCTGCTGGCCCGGCTCTGCCGGGCGGGATTGGTTACCCGCAGGGTTGCAGTAAAGGTTTCACATTTGAGATGATCCTCCTTTTCCGAGTTTCTTGGCGCAATGTCTGGAATCCTTTGGCCCCGCGGGCCGGACGGTATTTAGTTTCGCCGACCGGAAGGGGCATCGCGAGTAGCGCATGAAAGACCCCTCAATATTAGCGCGGAAGCGAGCGAAACGGGGACCTTCGCAATTTGTATGATCGAGTTCGTCGGATGGTTTACGATCAGCGACCGGATCGAACATGCAGGAGTCTCATGAGACGATGCATTGCAGTATAAACTTTTCCAGAGGCTCAGTGTTCCCGTTGCGGTACTCAAGAATAAGCTGGGTATAAGGGGGATCGGGAGGCCGGGGATCTATGCTCCAGTCTCGTAGCCAATAGTTGTAACGCCCGAGGATTGCTATGAGGCAGAGTTGCGCAGCGTGCCCATTTCCGTTGGCATATGGATGAATGCGATTCATAAGCTCAAAAATCCGACAGACGACACAAACGCAGTATATAATCTTCTGTCTCGCATCAAGGTGTGAATTTGGCTGCAAGTGACCAGCATCGAGCCCAGCTAGAGCCGCTAGGATAAGATCCTTAAGAGAATCCATGCGATGCAGAACTTGTTCCGGTGGGCATCCAACTCTTGGATCTGAGCGTATCCCGAGCTGACAGTACTTTAGGCATCTGAAGTCCTCGCCCCGATAATGCCCCGCATAGTAGGCGCAATTATCGGGAGTTAGTCCTCCGAACATCCGCGCGTGGTACTGGCGAGTATCGGTCGCTACGCTCTTAGCATCGGTTCTGCGGCTACGGAGGGCAGTAAGGATCTCACTCGTCCTTCGTGACAGTTCGGCGGAGTTCCCCGGGGTGTTGGCGTACTCTCAGCTCGGACAGTCGACTGGATGCATGACCTCTAGTCCGTGAACTTGCCTAGGTCCGCAGCCAGTTTGTCCGACCAACTCGGTATCTCGACCGTCTCCGCGCTTTTCTTCAGTTGATCGGCTAGTCGACCGCAGAGATCCATTACGTCGTCAGAGCGGGTCAAAATCTCCCCACGCGACATTGCCTCTAGTAGGGATTCAATCTCTTTGCGAGCGTCTTCGATCTCGGTGTTATGTGGCTGGATCTTTGCACGGGCCGGAAGAGCTCGTGCCGGATCCGTGATGAGGCGTTTCGCATCGCAATTGACCGGCGAGCTCACGTAAATGAAATCAGTTAGACTGCTCAGCAGAGTACCCGAGCACGCATTACTCTGGGCCATTGTCAATCCGCAGACAGCATTTAACTTCACAATGTCACGTTGGGCGGGATTACTGAAATACCAAGAAAGAGCGGAATCCGTAGAAAAATCCTCGCCTTCGTTCGGTGCGGCGCTCGAGATTGCGGCCAGGTTGGACGACCAAAAAAGCGATTTGTCAGCCGCGACTGGCGATCCGTTTACGCGGATCTGAATTTGAGCGCCAGGCGGCGTCGGAGTGTTCGCCTTTGCGGAGGAATTTTCAGGCCACAAAAGGGCCGAATCAGGAGACCACGGCATCCGTAGCATCGCATAATCGAACGCTTTTTGGTTCGGCAGACTATCAACGCTAATTGGTTCGATATTCATTTGGTGTCTCCGAGAGTAGCCATCTCGGTTGCCTGATCAACCAACTCCTCGAAAAGCTGGTCTCGGTTCTCGGGCGGGAGTTCGATCTCTCGCTCGGTGTCCGAATTCACGTCGAGATTCAGCACAACTTTGTACTGAACTTCGGAAAACGGGGTCGAGGTCTGTTGCATTGGCGATTCCATGTTCATTGTTTGGATCATGGCGGAGAACTTCGCCGCGGACCAAACCGACACTCGGTTGATCTGCAGGTTCGGGATGCCTGATTTTGACGTTCTTTTTCGGTTCACTCGATACAAAAAGTCGAACGACTCAGGATCAACGTCAACCGCCGGCAGGTAGAGTCCCAGCAAACGATATGCGTCGGCATGGCTGTCAGCGTTTTGAATTAGGACGGTCCCGAATCCCAACCTTTTGATCGGCAGGTATTGCTTTGAGATCCAACCGCGCATCAATTCGACGAAGCGATCTCTGGACCCGATGAAAGAGTCGAGTGTGGGTATCGTGAGTGGCGGGTTGCCGGGCTCGATCCGAGGCGCCATAGTCCAACTGATTTTGATCAGGTCCGCCGTCACCGAAAGGGCAACACCGTCAAATCGACCAGTTTCTGTCTTTTCGTGCGGGCGCTTGACGGACTCAGCCGGGTCTTCGCCGGTGGCTTCCCTCCACCAGTCTCGCGTGATCGCGACAGGGGGAGTCATCGGAAAAGCCACAAACTGTAGTTGGGTCGGCAACCAAGCGTCGAGATCCGGTCGCGCAACCCGTTCTTGTGACATTGGGCCTTTCCTGTTCTTCGATGCCGAAGACTGGGATCTTGGGGGAGAACAGGTGCCCTGCTAGCGAAAGCCGACCCTTGCGGCACCATTCCCGAACCCAACATCGTCCTGGAGCTATCTAACCCGTGCGAGCCCATGAACACCGAAGGTCGGCTTGTCCCCATTATAGCAATACGATGGTTTGCGAAGAACGTTGAAGCAACAGCCGAAATAAAACGGGGAACGGCGGGACTGCCTAAGCTGCTCTCATGGGTGCAAGAGCTCGCGCTACTCTGTCACGCTAAAGTGCCGCTTCAGGCCGAATTCCTGCGTCACGGGGGCGTGGTCAAGGTTCAGTTCGACTCGGTGTGGTGGACTGACGTCGGACCGATCGCATCGTCCGGTTTGTCAGGCCATAGTCCTTTGCGAATCGCGCCGTCGCTCGCCGCTCCAGCATCCCTTCCGGGACTCCGCGCAGCCCAGCCATGAGCATGAGAATAACAACTCAATCGTGGTAGTTACCACGAACCCCCCCGAAATTCCAGAAAATACCGCAAATGGAAAAAGTTTCGTGGCAGGATTGCAAACGCTGCGGAAGTGCGTTGCACTCTACAAATATAGCGGTTTTCGCGTTTCAGCAGCGTCGCCAAAACGTTCCTTGGGGTGCAATCGACTGTCAGCTCTGCCAGCTTCCTGCGCTTTCGACCGCGATCTGTGGCCTCTTCGGTCATGCGGACGGCGCGCACTCGAATGAACTCGATATCGCGACGAATAGTCTTCTTAGCTCGACCGGTCTCGCGAGCCATGTCGGCGATGCTGACGCCATTCCTTCGAGTTGCGAGCATCCGGAGCAGCGTCCGGTGCCGGACCAGTTGAGGGTCATCATTCATCGCGAAAGATCCTGATACGCGGATCTGAGCTGGGGATGTCAGACACCCACCTTCTGCGGAGCGTCGGACAATCGCGTTATGCGTGTTGGAAATGACCAGGGGCCTCGGTTTTGCGCCGAACGTGCGAGCCGCCAATGAATGGATGCGGGGGGCCGTGGCAAAAGGATGGGTGTCTGGAATCCGCCGGCTCCCGCCTGTTCATCACGGGCCACAGCCTGGGCGGCGCAGCTTGCCGTGCTCGCCGCCGCTCTTTTCAAAATGCTACTAGGTGTGGACGTCAGCGCGGTCTACACGTATGGCCAACCGCGTGTGGGCGACAAGATCTTTTCATCCGCCTACGACCTGGTGCTGGGCAACGCGACCTTCCGATACGTCAACGATCTCGACCTTGTCCCCCACGTCCCCCCGGAGAACCTGGCCGTTCCTGTCAAGGACATTCCCTCGCTGTTCTTCTCGGGCGGATCATTCATCGGTTTGGAGAACGCCGAAGAGGGAGCTCAAAGCCTCATCATGGGCGAAGGATTCGCTCACGTCGGCCAGCTCAGGCTCTTCATCGGCGACGAAGTCTCCACCAATGAATCCGACTTTAAAGTCCGTGAGCTGTTCTCCGGCTCGGCGACTGACTTCATCAGCGACGGCCCGGCGTTGCTCCGTTTCCAGTTCGCCAATGCGATCCGCGCGTCACAGCGTCTCCTCGATCATGACCCGGCGAACGGCTATCTGCCGAAATTGAAGAAGAGACTCCCGTCAGGATCGAGGTGACGGAACGCAAATCATGGAATCGTAAACACGGAGATCGGAGCGAGCAATTCGTTCCGCTGTAGAATTAATGACCTGCATTTTCAAGGACTTGCACCCGTGCGGTTAAACTTGCTAGAGCCTGCTCGACGGTCGGAACGTTTCCCACGTCGTCGCCTTGCAGAGTTGTGGTGATTTGCTGGAGACTTGATTGGAGCGCTTGCACGCTGTTTTCCAGCGACCCAACTCGACTTGCCAGATCAATCACTTGCTGCTCAATCTCATCAATTGTCGGCATCTCTACACCTCATTGTAGCAACGGTCGTTACCAAATCGGAGCATGGTAACGCGCGGAACGGGCCTTGCAAAAGAAATCTTCATTAATCAGAGATTTTAATCTTTGATGCCGATGGATGCTCTCTCACTTCCGGCTGCTGACCCGGCTCTGCCGGGCGGGATTGGGTACCCGCAGGGTTCCAATAAAAGGTTTCCCGTTTGAATGATCCTCCGTTTGCGAGCTTCTTGCGCAATGTCTGGGATCCCATTCCGCAGACGCCTTTCGCGCATGTCGGCGGTGTGAAGCTCGACCCGATCGGCCACGCCCTCGAGCACCGCGTTCTGGCGCGTGACCTGCTCGGTGTTGCCCGATTGATCCTTGGTGCTCCAGACGTCGACGCCGACGGCCCGGCCGCGGGGCAGGCATGGGCCGCCATCAGCAGCACCGCGCCGCGGCCGCAGCCGATGTCCAGCAGGCGCTCGTCTCCTTTGAGCTCAAGCCGATCGAGGGGGTGGGCCCAGACGGCGAACTCGCCCGCGCGGGTGAAGTGGTAGCTCGATTGAAGTATAGCAACCCCTTGGTCTCCCAGTGGACGGATCAGACGGATACGGGCAAAACGTTGAGGAGTCTTCCATGAGCCACCACGATATTGCCCAGAGCGCTTCGAGAAAGGCGCGCCAGCAGGAACTTCTGCTCATTTGCTGCGGCCTAACCATGGTCTGGTCAGAAATCACTCTGCCTCACACGAGCGTGCCTTTTGCCTGACACCGGTCGACGCCTCGGGGCGGGTTGACGTCGAGCTCCAGAACGAGACCTAATGTAACACCGCGAAGCCCGAAGTGCGATCGGCGTGGGCGGCTTGCCGGGTCAACGCGGACGGCACACGGAGTGTGCCTGCTACACGAGACCGATGGTCAAGCCAGTGGCGCCCAACCGGCGAAGTTCGGCGGACGGCACACGGCGTGTGCCTGCTACACCGGAACACTGGCGAAGCCAGGGACGGCCAAACGGCGAACTTCGGCGGACGGCACACGGCGTGTGCCTGCTACACCGGAACACTGGCGAAGCCAGGGACGGCCTAACGGCGAACTTCGGCGGACGGCACACGGCGTGTGCCTGCTACACCGGAACGCTGGAGAATCCAGGGACGCCCAAACCGCGACTGCGGCGGACGGCACAGGGCGTGTGCCTGCTACCCCGGAACGCTGGCGGATCCAGGGACGCCCAAACCGCGACTGCGGCGGACGGCACAGGGCGTGTGCCTGCTACACCGGAACGCTGGCGAATCCAGGGACGCCCAAACGGCGACCGCGGCGGACGGCGCACGGCGTGTGCCTGCTACACGGGAGCAATCGCCGCGGACGGCGGGGTTGCTGCCAGGACATTGCCGGCTCATTGAGCTCGCACCTCGTTACGCGTGCGCCTGATTTCGCCGATTCTGAGGATTGAGCCGGGTTTGCCGGCTGTCAACGATTCTGTGAACGGGATTTTATTTGCTCAATGGGGATTCGCATCCCATATTTTGAAGTCAGAGTGGAAGATTGGGGATACTGGGTCATCTTGCACGGTTGTTCGTGCAGGGGCGCCGGTCGTCGACCAAGGGCCGCTGGACGGCGGAAAAAGGGCGTGTTCATGAACGTGCACGGTGAGGCGAGGATTGATGGTGACGATTGTTGTGCTCAAACGTGTGACAGGCGTTTCAACGCTGTGAGGCATGGGCTGACGGCCAAGACGCCGGTTTTGCCGGGGGAGGATCCGGCGGCGCTTCAGGCGTTGATCGATGACTTCCAAACGGGCAAAGAGACAAGAAACAAGGTCGAGGAGAACCTGGCGAAGTTCGCGGCGATTTCTGCCTGGCAGCTCGAGCGGGCGAACCGACTGGAAGTCACAAGGGCGACCCGCGATCTTGCCGGCCGGTCGGAGGCCGAGGCGGTTCGCGCGGCGCTGGAGGCGGCAGACCTTGGGCATCGGTTGCTCTTTGACCGGCGCGGACCGGCGGAGCTTTATCCGTCGCGGGAATATCAGAACAAGCAGCCGCGGACCTCCTCTTCGGAGAGACCTGATGATCCCGATGAACCGGTCAAGCTGGTGATCCGGATGGAGGCAACCCGGGCAGGGCGAGGCTGGCTCCTGAAGGAATGGGGCGAACTTCGGAAGCCTATTGACGCGGGATCGGTCTGGCACTCGTCGCAGAAACTGAAAGCGATACGCTTGCTGGGCCGGCAGCCGCTGCATTCGGTGTGGGATGATCAGGTCGCCCTGGTGTTCCTCGCGAGCCATGCCATCAAGCGGTCTTTTTCGTCCGCGTTTCACGAGCTGCGGTGCGAGGAACACGAAGAACGGTTCAAGGTCACGAAGGCCTGGCTCGAACGCGATGAGATGCAGGCGATCACGCCCGCGAGCGCGGCGGAGGGCCGGGCCGTGCTGCTCGAGATCGTGGACAGGGCCATCGAGCGGTTGCGGAGGCTGGAGGCCGAGCGAGCGGAAGTTGCCGACTTCGTCGAGGAGCTGGACAGCAAGATTCCGAGCGACCAGGAGACGAAGACGGTCGCAGGAGTGCAGCGTCACTCTGGGAGCTGCAACCGGCTGATGCTTAAAAACCTCGACGCCATCGACAAGGCACGCCGCTATGAGGCGGAGGGGTGGGGAAAGACGCGCGCGGACCGGGAATCGAGGAAAGACAAAGCACGACGCAGCAAGGCGACGTGGTACTCGCTACTCGTTGCCGACGAGCACGGGACGGTTCGCGAAGCCGACGCATACGACGGAGACATCGAGGAGGGACTGGCCCGGTACAAGGCGAAGTTCGGACAGCAACCGTACGAGACTGTGCTCGCGGAGCGGCAGGAGATCGATCGAGGCAGCAAACATGTCATTCCGGATTTCGCCCGGTGGGTGGAGGGAGAGCGCGGGCCGGCGAGTGCAGGCACGGGGATGGAGGGGCACGGGGGCGGGACGCATGCGGATGGCGCGGCGAATTTGCGCAGTGGGGTTGAGGCGGGCGAGGTTGGTTCGTCAGGGGCGGGACGGGAAGAGGTTGTTGCGAGCGACGGCCACGGCGCCGCGGAGCGGCAGGCGGAGCGTTCTGACGCGGTGCATCCCAACGAGGAGCGAGTCGACCGCGGGGATGACGGTTTTCTTGTTCGTGGAGGGCGTGAACTCGATGTTGACGATCTCATGTCTGGCGATTCCTTATTGCTTACGGGCAAAGAAGAAAAGGCAAATATACAAAACGAAACTAACGGGCCGAGCGTGATCGTAGATAGGGGCCAGCGAGGGAGCGAAAACGAGGTGGACGCGGAGGCGGGATGTGGACGTTCGGAAGGGGGCGACGCCTTGGATACCCCAAGGTCGGGGCGAACGCTGGGAGAGGAGGACGGCGAAGACGAAGGAAAGACCTTCGGTCACGGGGACGGCGGCGACCCTTCGGGTGCCCGAGACCCGCGCCAAGCTCAGGATGACGGCGGCGACCCTCCGGGTGCCCGAGACCCGCGCCAAACACAGGAGGACGGCGGGGGCGGAGAGGAGACCTTCGGTCACGGGGACGGCGGGGTCAGAGACCCGCGCCGAACCGAGGAGGACGGCGGGCGCGAAGAGGAGACCTTCGGTCGTGGGGACGGCGGGGTCAGAGACCCGCGCCGAACCGAGGAGGACGGCGGGAGCGAAGAGCAGACCGTCGGTCACGGGGACGGCGAGGTCAGAGACCCACGCCGAACTTCGGTCGGGGAGAGCTTCGGTCACGATGAGGTTGTTGCAAGCGACGGCCCGGTCGTCGCGGAGCGTGAAGGAGAGCGTTGTGACGCTGAGCGTCGTGACCAAGGGGCAGTTCAAGTCGTTCCGTCAGGCGTGGGTCGGGAACAGGTTGTTGCAAGCGAGACTCAACCAGAGTGGCGCCGGGCGCAGATGGAACGGATGCGGCGGGAGTGGATGCGGATGCGCGCGGCGAAGCAGGATGCGGTGCGGGAGCATCCGGGGAGCTCGGAGGCGCGGGGGCCATGACGAGGTGCAAACCCAGGGCGATGCCCTCGTCCTTACCCACAAGTCTGAACCAGTTATGGCTCATTAAGTTACGGCGACAGAACGGAGCTTTGATTGGAAAATGTGTACTACATGTACACCAGGTGCATTCAAAAGGCACTCACATGACGAGCCGGCCAATATTGAGAGTTCCCCGGAAAAACCGAGAAAGTGAATAGTGCGCATAACATCACAATTGTGTATGTCGATCGATAATGCTTCCGTATCTTATCGTAAACTCTTGTTAAATATCGTGTTATGACTTGTGGGTAAGGACGAGGGCGATGCCCTCGTCCTTACCCACAAGTCTGAACCAGTTATGGCTCATTAAGTTACGGCGACAGAACGGAGCTTTGATTGGAAAATGTGTACTATATGTACACCAGGTGCATTCAAAAGGCACTCACATGACGAGCCGGCCAATATTGAGAGTTCCCCGGAAAAACCGAGAAAGTGAATAGTGCGCATAACATCACAATTGTGTATGTCGATCGATAATGCTTCCGTATCTTATCGTAAACTCTTGTTAAATATCGTGTTATGACTTGTGGGTAAGGACGAGGGCGATGCCCTGGGCTGATTTGTTGTGGCCCGTCAGGCCAAGCACCAGGATTCAGAACAGCTTGACTGATATGGGCGAGTCCGTACAATCCAATCGGCCAACTGCATTTCTCGGTTTTTCCCGCCCCCACACCTGGGCGAATGTTTGCAATCGTTTCCGGGCGGCCCGAAACCTCGAGTGAGCGGGGCGAGGGGCTCGAAATGAGGAGCACAAGGCTTCTCCCGGTGATCATTTGTCTGGGCTTATTCATGCTTCCCTCGGCGGGGTGCATGAAGCCGATCGTTGCACGCTACGTTTATCAGGACCACGAATTCGGAGTGGTCGCCATTCCGATTAACACCTATCTGGGCAAAGCGAGCTTCCGCGACGAAGCCGAAGCGCTGATGGCCCGCCACTTCCCCGACGGTTATGAAATCGTCCGCGCCGAGGAAGTCAACGAAGGGGAACGAACGCTGGATGTCGGCCGGAAGACGCAGTTCGAGACCGAGCCGAACGTGACCGCACTCAACCAGATGATCAAGCTCGGCAAGCTCGACCAGACGACGTCATTCGAACAAAAAGACAAGATCATGGTTCGCGAATGCCGGATCATTTACAAACGGAAGTCACTCACCGCGGGAAAGAGCGTTCCTTCCGGCGAGTTCACGTCGATGACGGCTCTCAACCCGCGGTTCTACATCGACCCCAACGAGATGGTGCGACGCGAGGCCGCCGAAGCCGTGGCGAAAAAAGCCGAGATGATGGCCAAGAACGGCACGACCGCCAAGAAGTCTGGCGATCCCGACGTCGTGAAGGTCGCGGCCAGCGCGACCGCAATGGGGCCACCACAGACATTCACCGTGCCGACATCGTCCGCGATCGGACCACTTCAACCGACGACAACCATCATCCTGCAGCCCGTGGCCGTTGGGACGCACCCGGCGCCTGACTGGTGACGATTGTCGCTCGGCACAAATCAGGGACGCACTTTCGCGGAGCGAACGGCGACGATTTCCAGAGCGGGGCGGACTGCCTCGTTTGCGCAATGTGCAATCAAAGTTAAACCTGCCGGGACGGACTGGCGGACGATCAGTCGAACCGCCGGCTTGACGGGCCGATTCGATTGATTCATTGATTGGCACCTGGGGAGAACAACGGTTGCGGATACGCCGGTGTTGTGGGTCGCGGTTCAGGCGGCGTGGGATTCGGGCTACGCTCTTGCTCTTGATCGGGCTGGTTGCCGCGCAGCCCGTCGTGGCGACGGCAGCCCCGCGCACCGATGACGGCGGCTCCAAGCTCTTCGAAGACAAGGTGCGCCCGATCTTCGCCCGCCATTGCTACGAATGCCACGGTCCGGCATCCGGTGCGGGCAAGGCGAAGCTTCGAGTCGATTCGCTTGACGGCCTATTGAAGGGAGGGCGGTCCGGGCCGGCGCTGGTTCGAGGCGAGCCCGAACGGAGCTTATTGATCCTGGCGGTTCGTCACGAGGGTGATGTGGCGATGCCACCCGAGATGAAACTCTCGCCACTCGAGATCGAGACCCTTGCCCGGTGGATCAAGATGGGCACTCCCTGGCCCGCAGCGGCGCAGGGGACAATTCGCCCGACGGAAGTTGCAAGTCAGAGTCAACCACGATGGGACGAAAGCGCGCGCAGCTACTGGGCGTTCCAGCCGCGGCGGAGCGTTCAGCCGCCGGCGGTGCGCGACACCCAAAGGCCTCTCTCGCCGATCGATCGTTTCATTTTGGCGAAGCTGGAAGAAAAGGGGATCGCGCCCGGACCGCCCGCATCTAAGCAAACGCTCTTGCGCAGGGCAACGCTCGATCTGACGGGTCTGCCGCCATCGAGCGAGGAGATCGAGGACTTCCTGGCAGATTTGAGTCCGCTCGCTTTCGAGCGCGTTGTCGACCGGCTGCTCGCGTCGCCTCATTATGGGGAGCGCTGGGGGCGACACTGGCTGGACCTCGTTCGATATGCGGATAGCAACGGGATGGACGACAACCTTGCGTACTCGGACGCCTGGCGGTTTCGAGATTATGTGATCGCGTCGTTCAACGCCGACAAAGCCTACGACCAGTTCGTGCGCGAACAGATCGCGGGCGATCTGCTCGCCGAGGTCGAGCCGGTGCGGCGCGATGAGCTGGTGATCGCGACGGGGTTCCTGGCGATCGGGCCGAAGATGCTCGCGGAGGATGATCCGGTCAAGCAGCAGATGGATATCGTCGACGAGCAGCTCGACACGGCGTGCCGCGTTTTCATGGCGATTTCCATGGGCTGCGCTCGCTGCCACGATCACAAGTTCGACCCTCTCGACATGAGCGACTACTACGCCCTCGCGGGGATTTTCAAGAGCACCCGGACGATGCTTTCGCATCGAGTCGATTCCAAGTGGAATGTGACCGGGCTCGGGACAATCGGGGCTGCGCTTCGCCTGGATGATCTCGAGCAGATCATCGACCGCCACGACAATCTGCTCGTCAACGGCAATCCAGCCCAGATGGGCGGGGCGCTGGGGACGCGCACACCAAGCTGCTCGAGGAGGCCAAGCGTGAATACGCGTCGATTCCCAAGGCGATGGCGGTCGTCGACGGAACGCCGGGCGATCTGGAAATCTTTCTGCGCGGTAACCATCTCACGCGTGGGCCGGTGGTAGGCCGGCGTTTTCCAACGATCCTCTCCAGCGGTGCGCAGGCCTGCGATTGACGCTGCGCGGAGCGGCCGGCTGGAGCTGGCACGCTGGCTCACGGCGCCGGGGCATCCGCTGGCGGCGCGCGTGATTGTCAACCGCGTGTGGAGATGGCATTTCGGCCGCGGCCTGGTCGGCTCAGTCGACAACTTCGGCCGGCTGGGGCAGCTTCCCACTCATCCGGAGCTGCTCGACTGGATGGCCAACCGACTCGTCGAGCAGGGCTGGTCTCTGAAACGGTTCCACAGGGAGATCATGCTGTCGCGAGCCTATCGGACGAGCACGCAATGGGATGCGCGTGCCGCCCGGATCGACCCTGAGAATGCGTACCTGTGGCGAATGCCGCGCCGAAGACTCGAGGCGGAAGAGCTGCGAGACTCGATCCTGTTCGCCGCGGAACAGCTCGATCCGAAGATGGGGGGCACCCTCCTGCAAACAACTCCGTTTCAGGATCTCTCGGCCGGTGGTCTGTCGCGCAGCCCCGCGCTTTATGAATCGACCCGGCGCAGCGTTTATCTTCCCGTGCTCAGAGGAGCACTTTACGAAGTGTATCGCACGTTCGATTTTCCCGATCCCGCGTCATCGAGCGGCGATCGCTCGGTGACGACCGTTGCCGCACAGGCGCTGTTCATGATGAACGGCCCGATCATCGAGCGAGCGAGCGCGAGCCTTGCAGCGAATTTGCTCGACGATCATCGCATCAACGATCGCCTGCGGATGGCGCGGCATGCCGGCAAGTTCTCGGGCGGCAAGCCGCTGCGGAGGAGCTCGACTTGTGGGCGGCATTTCTCGATCGATATCAAAAGGCAGCCGGCAGGACCGGGCAGGACCCCGCGATTAATCGCCGCCTCGCGTGGCAGGGGCTGTGCCGCGCCTTGTTGTCGTCCAACGAGTTTGTGTATGTGGAGTGAGCGTGCCGCGAAGGCCGGGAGCTTTTCATTCATGACGCAGCGAGACTCCGAAGGGAACCGGGCGGCAGGACGACTCTCGCGCCGGCAGGCTATTGCGCGGATGGGTGCGGGGTTTGGCGGATTGGCCCTGGCGGCGCTCCTTGCCGAGCAATCTTCGGCGGGCAACTTGCTCGAGCCGCGGCCGACGCATTTTCCACCGCGTGCGAAACGCGTGATCATGCTCTTCATGTTCGGTGGGCCATCGCACCTGGATACGTTTGATCCAAAGCCTCTTCTCTCGCGCGACAGTGGCCGGCCGCTGCCATCGCAAAAACGGCCGCGAGTGGTCTCGTTTCCGAACCGGATGGGCGATCTCGTGGGCTCGGCTTTCGAGTTCCGGCAGCATGGCGAGAGCGGGCTGCCGATCAGCTCGTTGTTTCCTGAGCTTGCGCAGCGTGCCGACGACCTGTGCGTGATCAACTCGATGCACTGCTCCAATTCGCGACACGGTGGCGCGGTGCTGGAGTGGCACACGGGCAGTGACACGTTCATACGGCCCAGCTTCGGGTCGTGGGTGACGTATGGGCTGGGGAGTGAAAACCAGGACTTTCCGGGGTATATCACGATCTGTCAGGACCTTTCCCAGGGAGGAGCCAACAACTTCGGGTCGGCGTTCCTGCCGGCGTTCTACCAGGGAACGACTCTGGGATTCGCCGGCGAGCCGACGAAGGATGCGCGGATCCCGTTCCTGGGGGACGGTACGGCCAGACCTGAATTGCAGCGGCTGGAGCTGGATTTGATCGCCGCGATGGATCGGCGCCAGACCGCTCTTCGAGAGCCCGATAGCGAGCTGGATGCCAGGATCTCGTCGTTCGAGCTGGCTTTCCGACTGCAAGCCAGGGCTCCGGAGATGCTTGAATTCGCCAGCGAGTCACGCGCCACGAAGCGGCTGTACGGCCTTGATGAGGAGGCCACGGCCGACTTCGGCACGCAGTGCCTGCTGGCGCGACGGTTTGCCGAGCGCGGCGTGCGTTTCGTGCAGTGCAACCTGGGCGGGTGGGATTCGCACTCGAACCTGAAGGCCGCGCATGGGCAGCTTGCGCGGGCGGTCGATAAACCGATTGCGGGGTTGCTGACTGACCTGAAACAGCGTGGACTATGGGATGACACGCTGGTCGTGTGGGGCGGTGAGTTCGGCCGCACGCCGACGTGTGAGGGATCCGACGGCCGCGACCACAATCCCCACGGCTACACAATTTGGCTTGCAGGCGGTGGAGTGAAATCAGGGCTTCAGTGGGGAAAGACCGACGATTATGGTTACTTCGCTGTTGAAGACAAGGTGCACGTGCACGACCTTCACGCGACGATCCTTTACCTTCTGGGGCTCGACCACAAGAGGCTGACCTATCGTCACGCCGGCCGTGACTTCCGTCTGACGGACGTGCACGGAGAGGTCGTGAAGGGAATTCTCGCGTGAACTGGTGGCATCGCCGGCTGAATTGTGTGAGTTTGATCGCCCAGGTACTCGACGCCGGGGCGGGCGGGAGCCGATATCCATGATTGCGTCAACCCGTAGAGAGTTCCTTGCGGCCGCCGGCGGCGTGCTGGCCGCGACGGGCTCAGAGTCAGGGTCCGGCTCTGGCCCGAGCGAGCACGAGGCCCGAATCACCTTGCTGGCAGAAGGGTTCGCCGACTGGAAGAATGTCGCGATCGGCGCGCCCTGGGACTATTTCCAGCGGAGCGTCCCGGCGGCGAAGGCTCCGGCAATTCCGATTGCCGCCGAGATGATCTACTGGCAGCGGCCTGGTGGTGGGCGGGTGTTCCGCAGCGGATCGATCAATTCGGGGATGGCGCTTGCAGCCGATCCGAAATGGAGCGGTCTGCTGAAGAATGTGCTGGCGCATTTCGGCGTGCCGCGGCCTTGACGATTCCGGCTTGTTTTACACTGGAAGGATGATCGTGGCCAGCTTGCCATCGACATTGCCAACCGCGCGGCGGACTGTGCTGCTCTTGATGTGCGTGGTCGCGTGCGGGCACTTCAACCGGGTGGGCATTTCGGTCGCCGGCACCGAGCGGATCATTCCGGTTTATGGAATCACACCCAAGAACATGGGACTGGTGTATACGGCGTTCCTCGTCTGCTACACGCTGGCCATGCTGCCCGGTGGGTGGTTCATCGACCGCTTCGGCGCACGGCGGGCGCTTGTGCTACTGGGCTTTGGCTCAACGCTGTTCGTCGTCTTGACCGGCTGTGTGGGATTGGTTTTTCGCCAAGGCGCGGCACTGCTGGTGGGCTTGCTTGTGGTGAGGTCACTGCTGGGCTTGGTCTACGCGCCGCTGCACCCTGGGTCGGCGCGGATGGTGGGCGACGAGCTACCGCCGCGGGAGAGACCCCGGGCCCTCGGCTGGATCAACTTTTCGGCTTGTCTGGGAATTGCCGCGACGCAGCTCGTGCTCGGGGCGCTGATCGATGCGTTTGACTGGCAGGTCGCGCTGCTCTTATCAGGGGCACTGAGCCTGGTCGTCGCGCTGGTCTGGGTGGGCGGAACGGGCACAGATCCGGAGGCTCATCACCAAGGAATGAAACGGTCGCTGGTGCCGATCGATCTCGACGCGCTTTGGCGTGTTCTGCGCCAGAGGAGTGTGATCGCCATCACGGCGAGCTACGCTGCGTATGGCTATTTTCAATATCTGTTCTTCTACTGGATTTCTTATTATTTCGAGACTGTGCAACACCAGGATCGCGTGGTTGCGCGAGGCTACACCACGACGATCACGCTGGCGATGGGAGCCGGGATGCTGTGCGGCGGATGGCTGATGAGCCAGGTGCCGGCCAGGTTTTCACCGTGGGCCAGGCGCGGCAGCTTGTGCCCTTTGTGGGAATGCTCTCGAGCGGCGCGGTGTTCGAGATGGGGTTGCTGGCCGCAAACCCTCGGGCGACGATTGCTGCCTTTGTCGTATCAGCGGCACTTCTCGGTCTGTGCGAGGCTGCGTTCTGGACCACGGCAGTCGAGCTGGGCGGCCCGTTTGGGGGCTCGGCCGCGGGGTTGATGAACACCGGCGGCAATGCCGGAGGCGCGCCTCTCGCCGTATCTGACGCCGTTGCTGAGCGACCTGATTGCCAGAGGGTCTGACGCTGAAGCCGGGTGGCGAATCGCGACTTGGAGTGGCGGGGATCATCGTGTTTGGCGGCGGGGGGCTGTGGGTGTTCGTCCGTCCGCCGCGGGAAGAGGGAGATGCGTCGGGCTGAAGGCTGAGCTGCTTTGGAATGCGTCAGGCTGAAGCCTGACCTACTCGATCACTGTTCCGGAAATATCTCGTTGAGCACCAGGGCGAGGCGGATTGATGCCTGATAGAGCCGTTTTCGCACCACTGGCAAGTGTGTGTTCAGATAGGCATCGCCGAGTTTCTGGCCAGACTTGAGCCTTTTGCCGGTTTGGGGCACCTGGTAGGCGGCTCTGGCGTGCTGCAGGCTTTCGGTGGCCCAGTCTTCGACGGTTCCCTTCACGGCTTCGGCTCGCTTGTTCGGGGTATCGAGCTCGGTGAGATCGGCTACCCAGAAATCCTCGGTGTCACCGACGCGCTGGATCATCCCGCCATCCCACAGTCGATGCATGTTGGTGCCTTGATCAAAAAACTGCACCTGCGTCTTGTTCCCACCCTTGTCGTGGTTGTCGCCGACGTGGAGGGGCATGTGAAGATCTTCGATCAAGTGAATCAGGAATCGGAGCGCAAGCCGGCGCTTTTCAACGGACTTCGCCGGGTCCTTGAGGGTTTTCTTGAACTCATTGATCTTGGTGACGATGCAGCCCTTTTCGGGGACATTGCCCGAGAATTTCGCGTCGTATCTGGGTTCATCGAGCGGAACATCGACGTAGTGCCAGGGGCCGGACCCGGGCACGTCGCGGATGTGCTCGTCGGCCCAGTTCGAGGCGTCGGCCATGGTTTCGCCCGGCTCGAGCAGGGCCGCGACAGCGGCTCGTGCTCTGGGATTCAGTTTTCGCTCGGCGAGCTTGCCGATGATGCGATGGCCAAGCGGCCCCCAGGCCCAGGCCGGCGGCGCGGCTTGAAGGGCCAACAGGATCACGATCGAGAACTTCAGCATTGATCGGCCGTTTGAGCGTCGCGACTGTGAAAGGGGCATGACCGGCTCCGCAAGTGGCATTCCTGGAGTTTCCACTTTGATGGAGAGATGGATTATCACAACGAGAGCGCGGGGGGTCAATCGGGCTTGCGATCGTCCGGGGCTTTCTCGATCCCACTGGCTGGACGGGCGTCGCGCCGTCGTTTCGAGGAAGCCTCGCGATGGTTGGAGCAGTACCGGCGAGTCTGGGAAGGGAACTTCGAGCGACTGGATTCACTGCTGGAGGAATTGAAGATCGACGACCAAAAACTCACGAAATCCAAGCAATAGAGGAGACGACCGATGGAGAACGCGGGAAACTTGAAAGTAACCACACCGACCGAGCGGGAGATCGTGCTGACCCGCGTTTTTGAAGCGCCGCAGGAGCTGGTCTTCGAGGCACTGACGAAGCCCGAGCTGCTGAAGCGGTGGTTTCTTGGTCCGCCGGGCTGGTCGCTGGAGATCTGCGAGGTTGATCTCAAGGTTGGCGGCGCTTATCGGGATGTGTGGCGTGGGCCGGACGGAACGCTGATGGGCATGGGGGGCGTTCATCGCGAGATCGTGCGTCCGGAACGGATCGTGGCCACCCAGCTCTTTGACGACGACTGGACCGGTGGCGAGGCGGTGGGTACGCTCGTGCTGGTCGAACGGAACGGCAAGACGACACTGACGAACACGATTTTGTACTCGTCGCGCGAGGCACGCGACGCCGTTCTCAAGACGCCGATGGAGCATGGCGTGGCCGCATCGTACGACAGTCTTGCGGCGATGCTGGCGGACGCGAAGACTTGAGGAGACGCGATTGATGGAGGCATCACGATGCGGAACGTCATTACTCAGACCGTCGTGCTCAGGGCGGCGCGCGAGCAACTGTTTGCCATGTACCTCGATCCCGTGGCGCATGCGGCGATCACCGGTGCTGCCGTCACAATCAGCCCCCAAGCGGGGAGCGACTTTCAGGCGTTCGGCGGTGTGTTGACTGGAGTGATGGTCGCGGTGATTGATCCTCGTCTCATCGTTCAATCGTGGCGCTCAAGCCAGTTCCGACCGGAGGACGCTGATTCGACCCTCATCCTGAGCTTTTCGCAAACGCCAAGCGGCGGACAGATCGACTTGATTCATCTCGACGTGCCTGACCACGACTTTGCCGGTGTGACCGAGGGCTGGGAGAAATACTACTGGACACCTTGGCGGCACCATCTGGAACGCTTCGGATGCTGAAAACGAATCCGCCGGTCGTTCGCCACACAATCAACCACGCACGCAATCACGCGCTCGATTGATTGGGCGAGTCGAATTTGGCGGGGTGTTCTTTTTCGCGGGGGCGTCGAGGCCGTTGGGAGAGAAGGGCGAAACGTCTGTGGTGGGATGGCTCGAATGACGCTCGAATCGGGGCCAATGAAGTGTTCCAAAGAAACCGCTACGCGCCGAAAATGGGGGCCAAGTGTCAACGTTGATTCCAAAAATCAACAATTCGTACCCTGGCAGCTCTTATCGATTGACTGTGCAACGAAGGGGTGTTAACCTGCGAACGATATTCCTCTCCCCGGTTTGAAATGCAGTGTAACTTGGTTATTTCAGCCGACTCTCCCCGCGTGTTTCCAATCCTGAGCATGATTTGATTCTGAAACATCGATACGTCCTCACTGATCTTCCTCGGAGAGTGTGCGCCGATGAGTCATTTGCTGTTCTCGCCAAGGTCTTCGTCCAATTCACCTGCCGTCGACGACTCGGCTTGTGTTCAGGATGACGCGGAGTTATTCGCTGTAGTTCCCGGTCAGTTGCAAAGTCGAGGCTGGCTGGCGGATGTCAGTCTGCGATTCGTTGTCAAGCGTTGCGTCGATCTTTCGGGAGCGTTGGTGGGTCTCATCCTGCTTGCACCTGTAATTTTGTTTATTGCAGTGTTGATTCGCGTGGAGAATCGGGGTCCGGTGTTTTTCCGGCAATTGCGGCGTGGACATCGCGGCCGGCTTTTCCGCATGATCAAATTCCGCACGATGACGGCTGATGCCGAGCAACGATTGGTCGAACTGGAAGACAGCAACGAATCCGGCGGAGGCGTGCTGTTCAAGCTCCGTAACGATCCCCGTGTCACGCGCTTGGGTCGTTTCTTGCGTCGCCACAGTCTCGATGAGCTGCCGCAGTTGATCAATGTCGTGTGCGGCGATATGAGCTTGGTTGGCCCACGCCCGCTTCAGCTCAGGGATAGCGAAAAACTCCTGGAGCGCGATCCCGAAGCTTATGGACGTCGCCTTGAGGTGATGCCAGGGATTACTGGTCCGTGGCAGGTCGGTGGCCGGAGCGAAGTCGACTACGGCGCATGGTTCAGCTCGATGTCGACTATGCGCGAAACTGGTCAATTGGCGGAGACCTCGTGATCATCGCCAAGACCGTCTACGTTGTCTTGCTTCGGCACGGGGCGTACTGAAGAACTGGGGCGCCACAGCGCCAGTGCTCAGGTACGCGAAGTCGAGAGAGGGCAGGGGGGGGTGGCGCGACGATCTGAAGAGCGCCTCAGCCAGTCGCCCTTGGCTGTTCCGCGCGCTGGAACGCCAACACGTCGTGAACGTGCCACAATCATTTGCCAGTTTGGCAATCCTGAATCGAACCGTGGCCAGTTCGCGTTTTGTGTCGTACGTTTCTGCTGGGAGCAGGGCGCAGACGTCAAGACTGCGAAAGAGCGGTCGGCCGGCAGTCGACTTCAAGAACGCGGTCTTGCCGGCTGTCTGCCTGCCTACTCCGCTCCATTTGTGGCCGAGTTGCGGCCCAGAATCGGGGCGACCGGATTTGAACCGGTGACCTCTTGCACCCCAAGGATACTTCTGGCGACACTTCAAAGACGCTCAAACCACTGTATTTATAGAGTCTAACGCACTTCCGCATCGTTTGCAATCCTACCACGAAACTTTATTAATTTGCGGTATTTTCTGGTATTTCGGGGGGTTCCGTGGTAATTACCACTATTGGTTTTTGCCGCTTTTTACGACACCGGTGATCGCTTTCTACATCGGCAAACCGTCATCGGTTTGACCGCCTAGATGGCCCATGCGAGGCGTGCCGCCCCTCGAGCCGATCGATTTCCACGGTGAGGCGATTCGACGCATCGTAGCGTCGTGTGGGGCCTCGACGGTGAGACCCTCGACTCAAAACCGTTTTGAGTCACCACCCCGGCGCGCAGGTCCGGGTTTTTTCATGCGCCCTTGATCTTCTTCGTCAACTCAGCCATCCGCTTGGATGCTGCCGCGCGAGTCGATCGGCCCGGTTTCGTTACCACCGACTTCAGAGTCGCCTCGAGCTCGCTCCGTACCTTCCCCTTGATACCGGCCGCATCAAGCCCCTTGGTCGCCGCGGCCCAGAAGTCTACGCAATGGTAGTGACTGCTCTCGTGGCCTTCCCGGATCGTACCCAGGTAACAGACGTGCTTTTGCCGGGGTCCCTTCTCCGTCCTGACCGATTCGACCAGCACCGCTGGGTGCACTTTTGTAGGCACTACGTCAAGAGAGCTTTGTTACATCCAGTTCATCGCAGATTCAACCGGCTGTAACGAATCGCCCACAATCCCCCAGGTCAAGCCGCCGGCCGTAGACGTCCAATCCTACCGACCGAAGCTCGATCGCCTCACAGCGAGGCGTGTAGCGGCTGCTCTCAGTGTCGATGTTCGTAACAGCGTGGCCTGACTCACCCACTGTCTTTCTCCCGCACAACCGCCCACCGGCTGACTTCGCACCGCACCGGACGATAGGGGCTTTCGCTTCCCACTCTGCCAGGTCGTCAAGAGCGATCACGATATCGGCCATCTTCTCCACCGGACCATCGAGAATCGATTTCCGCCGCCCTGGTGGTGAATGTTCAACGGCCCAGTCGCCGATCTCGCGCTCACGATCTTAAAAGAATTGAAGGAACGACTTGATGCTGAGTCGAAAAGGTCCGGTGTTCCTCGTGCCTTGATCATTCAGCGATGTCTTGAATCATACCTTTCGGCGGAGCGTGGCAATGGCAATCGAAGTTCAAAAGATGATGACGAAGGACGAAGCTCGCGAAGCAGCAAACCTGATAAATCGCGGCCTCGACAACATGAGAAAGTCACTACTTGAGTTCTACGAGCGGGAAGGATGGAAAGCTCTCGAATACGATTCCTGGCGAGAATGTGTTGTTGCTGAATTCGGGAAAAGCCAAGGACAATTATATCAGCAACTGACGGCCGCGAAGATCGAAAGGCAAATTTCTTCCCGGGAAGAAATGGAACCCAATTTACCAAAAATCTTGCCCAGCTTGCCAGCAAAGCCATTACTAGAACTCAAGCGACTTCCCGAAGAACAGCGGGCCGAAGCCTGGCAGGAAGCCGTCAGCAAGGCACCAGATGGGAAGCCAACAGCAAAACAAGTTCAAGATGCTGTTATAAAACGACCCAGAATCATCGGGTCCAGTATCGCTTGAGCCACCGCAAGATCCTCGGGCGTGTCGGCTTGCCAGTGCAGAATGAGACCGTTCTCAAACGTCTTGCGTAACTCGGAACGCGTGGTCTTGTATTTCGCCAGCAGCTTGTCTTCTTTCGCCCTCGAAGTCTTGGCCAGCCACGCGTCACGCTTCTTTGCCGGGATCTTCTGCGAGGCGTCTGCGGTTTCCCTCATGGCCTTGCTCCAGGCCCGGAACGCCGCCTGCCCCGCGATAAGGTGGGTTGCTTCGCCGGCTCTTGAGCCCAGACCGTGGCCGCACTCGAGGCGACGACGACGAACATGATGGCGCTTCGCATGGTGCTATCCCTTTCTCTTGGACGCGTGACGGTCCGGTAGGGGCTTTCCAATGCGCGCAAGCCGGGCAGATCGCCTGCACTCCGTGCTCCGTGGCCCGGATGATTGTCCACACCCCGCACTGGCAGCGAGGCCCCGCGTCACGAATTGCGTCGACCGGCGCGGTCGTGCTTCTGGCCGCGCCGACGTTTCCCCAATATGATTCGCATCGGTCACCGCTCCCGCTGCTGCCTGACCCACCAGCACAGCCCCATGTTGGCCACCGTCAGCACCGCCCCGGTCGTGAACAGCGCCCACCCAGAGCGCCGCGGTTTTCCCCGCGCAGGAACCAGAGTCCGCCGAGTAGCCCGATGGTCGATACCGTCGATAGCCCGTCGACCAGCTCGAGCCATCCAAGCCCCGCCCCTGGTTCGGGCAGTGCCTCGATCAGTTCGTCCACGTCCACCTGACTGTTGTTCTCTGCGATGCTGCTCATTGCAAGGCTTCCTTTCGTCTCGTCGAAGGTTCTGAAAACGTCATCTTGCGCACGCTCCCGCGCCGACACCTGCGCTCGGCGCAGGGATCTGCGCTGGCACTACGTTCATCGGCAGGAATGAATTGACCGTGCGGGGTTGCTCTGAGCTCGCCCTCGGTTGGCGTGATGTCGCCCGTCAGTCCCGCCGCGGGGTTAAATACCGGATGCTGCTCGCGCCGCTTTGCGATGTTGCCGATCCGCCGGCCTCGTGCGCCCGAAGCATGCTCCGCGTGCGAAGCGTGTTCGATGACGTCGTAATGGTGATGCTCGACTCGGCCGCCGACTGGCTCGGTATCCCACCATTTCGCGTGCGTGGCGAAGTCTGCCAGGATGGCGTCAAGCGTCGTGCCCTCGGTCAGTTCGGCCTTCAGGTTTTGACTGCCGTCTTTCGATTGCATCGAGTAGATCACTGTCGTTCCTTCCGTGTTGGTGACCGCCGAATGGTCAATCTTCCGCTGAGAATGAGCGGTTCAATTTCCGTGTCCATGAACTCATCAACGGATCGCTCAAAGCTTTGCCCGGTCTGGGCTCCGCGCCTGGCGTGGAAGCGCTCGAGTTGCTTGTAAAACTTCCGCACGTCCGGCCGTGGAATCATTGGCATCTCAGTGCCCCCTTCCGGCACGGGCTGGCATCCCCCGCAGATCGCGAGCGTATTCCGCAAGAGCAGACTTTGCGTCCCCGCTCGCCATGCCACTAACGTTGGGTGGGTTCCGCCACGAGGCGAAACCCAGTCGCTTCAACTCGGCCACCGCTCGGTCGATCTCTGCCAGTTCCGTGGCCAGGTCCGGCCGTAACATCGCCGATGGGAGAGCGGATCGGCTGATTCCCAACGATGTTGGGAGCGAGCCGCAATCGAGCCGCTCTACAGCGTCGGTGAACACCTGCTTGAGCTTCCGCAGAACGTCGTCGCGATGCGCGTGGAATCGGCGCCCTCCCAGGGGCGGAAGAGTCGAGACCGGATACTTTTGTTGCGTGCTCATGATCGTGATCTCCTGCACGTCAGCGCGCTGCCAGGCAAATGAAATCGCTCTTCGTGATCGTGCTGTTCATCGGCGTGACCGGAGTTGTCCACAAGGGCATTCCGTCCACGCGCCACGAAAAGCGAAACGTGCTCTCATACAGGTCGAAGTGAAAATCCATCGAAATCGTCTTCTTGAATCCGCCGAAGAGCAGAAGGTAGTCACTAAAATCGGCTAACGTCACGTCACCCACAGTGCCGATTGCCGAACAATTCTCCAGTGCGATCCAAGGCTTGCCGAGAACGCATGGGTTCTCTTGTGGTGACCCGTAGCCGACCATGCTGGCCACTGGCAAGCCAAGCGTTTCTAACTGAATATCACCCTGAACAAACCAGGCGAGATTAGGGCGATTCGCTTCGTATGTTCTCGCCATCATGTTCGTGATGTTCGTCGTTGATACCGTGGCCGCCGCCTGGCCTGTATCTTTCGCGACGGTGATTGTCCCTGGCGCGGCGGTCAGTCCGAGCGGTACGCCTACCCCGTTTCCAGTCAGCATCGCAGAGACCGTTTGAAGGCGAAACTCCTGCATGACGACCTCGTTTAAGAACGAGTCGAGCAGTCCCGCGTCCTCGAAAGCCTCGGCGCTCACATCGATAAACATCATCAGCTTCTTGAGACGAAACTGATCGCTTTGAAGAGTGGGGTGTGTGACCGTTGCCTGTTGGGCTTCGCCTTGCCAGTACGAACGAGCCCCGCCCCAACGTGAGCCGCTTACACGAGACGTCTCCGCCGTTGACGGCAGACTTCCAACATTGCTGTTGACTACTTCAAAGCGAGCCCGGGAAAGCGGCGTATCCCGCGCGATGGCTCGCAGCCACACCTTCTTTATGAGCCCCGGAGGGAACGACTGCCCCGCCGTCCGGGTCTGATGTCTCAAACATTCCATCTGGCGAACTCACCGATCGAGACACCTTTGGAAACTCTTTGGCCGCAAGCCACCTGCGGTAGATCGAGTTCCCCTCACCCCAGGTCGGTAGAGCACGGCATCAGACGCGCCGACCTCCCCGCGATTGGCTTGGACTTGCGAGGCGACGCGCACGTAGTGGCCCAGGTTTTCAAAGCCACCGTCCTGTTCAAACATCCGGTCAATCGCCGATTCCCCGCACGCGATGTGCGAGAAATCGAGCGAGCCGTTGTTCGTGCCATTGCCGTTCTGATGAAGCGTTGCTGTCGTCATGACGAGACCTCCGTTCAAGGCGTTGATGGAACGAGTTGAGCCGCCGGGGTGGCTGCCAGAGCGCTGAAGATTATGAGACCGCTCTGTCGTCGGTTGGTTCGACGATACGTGATGGTGTCAAAATCTCCTTGTATGACGTTGGGACGGCCTTCCCGGCCGCGTGTCTTCACGTAAAGACGGTGCGCTTCGGCGTCGAACACGAATGGCTGGAGCTTCTCCGGGTCGGTGGGTGCGGTCGCACTGTAAACCAGTGCATCCTCTGCCACCTCGACGTCGCCCCCGTCGAAGGGTCCACCCTCCAGGTAGACCATCGTCATGCGCCGCCGGGTCCGCCCTGGCATGCCGTAAAGGGTGTTGTCGAATGGCTTGATGCCGCCCTCGACGATGTTCGGTCGGTCCGGCCGTGATGCGTTCGGGTGATCGTAAATGCCGCTCCCATCGGCGAACGTGCGGGGCTTGTAGACGGTGTGATCCCGTTCGATCTCGATCGGAATCTCCGGCCCGAACCGTGGCTCTGCCACCGGGATGACTGCGGGCCCTTCGATCGGTGACCCGACGTGCACTGCGTCAGTTCGTTTCGCCGGGTGTCGATCTCAGAGGGTTTGATCTTGATCGGGCCTTTTTCGACTTGGTTCATGGTGTTTCTCCTTGTAAATGAAACCTGTCATTTAATCGTAGGGGTCAAGAGGCAATAGTCAAGACGTCTGGTCATTTTCACGCGGGTTATTTTTTCATGTCATCCATACTCCATCCAGTGATCGTCATCTTCATCCGTGCCCGCGTTGATCATCTTGGCGTAGCGTCGATCCTGCTCAATCGCTCGAGCCAACTTCGCCTTCCAGTTTTCGTCATCAAGGGATATCCAATCCGAAGGAGGACTTGGCGCTGTGCCCGCCTTCCGGCAACGGGTGCACTTGAGCACCGGGGAACCCTGGAAAGTTCGACACGCCGCTGGCTGCCGACAGAACGGACAGATACCAGGGGCTTCCTTCGCTGGTTTCTCATGGCCCGGTCGTTTTGGTTTCATCAGTCCTCCCAATTGGACGTTAAGAAATCATCAGGAAAGTCGTCGTCGTATACTTGCCAGTCCTTCATGTTCGCCTTGATTTCGGCGACGCGCCGTTGCTCTCGAGTTGCTGCCGTGCGGACTTCGCGATGCTCGTCTGATTCCCGGTCCTTGACGACGCGTCCACGATCGAGCCCCGTGATCAGGTATCGCAACGCATCGCAAGCGTGATTGTCCTCGTCGACCGGCTCTTCCACGCTCTTGCTCGGATCGTAGTGATAGTTCCCCAGCTCGTTCAGCAAGGGCCGCGTTTCTGGGCAGGCCACGATCTTGAGTCGGCCGGATTCCATGCGAGCGGACACCGCAGCAATGCCGCTCATCTTCGGGGAACGTTTTTCGCCCGACGCACCGCGGGTTGCCAAGTGCCTGCATGCTCTGACGTCGTGATCGGCCATCCTCAGTTCGTGGGCGGATTCTGGATCGGCCGGATCACACCACCAACGAAGTCCACGCGGAATGTTCTCACTGTGAATCTGGAGCGGAACACCGCTCTTGTAACGGCACCATGTGATCCACAACACGTCGTCGCCATCCACGTGCCCCGCCACGAATGCCGTAGGGTTTCGCCACCCGAAGTCCAGTCCGCCTATTGTCGGTGGCACCTGGAGACGCCTTGGAGCATCGACGATGCAGTCTTCAAAATGAGGATACACAAGCCCCTCGTGGCGGACTGCGCCAATTGCCGTGCAACAGCCGCTGCTTCTCGATCTCTGGGAGGGCATGCAGGTTGTCGACGTATTCCGGGTTGATCTCCATCAGGATCTTGTTGTCGGTCACAAGAGCCGGGATGAAGGTGACCGATTTGGCGTGCCTGGTACCCTGTGGCACCCATCGCAACTCACCTTGCACTCGGATGAACCATCGCAGTTCACCGGGCTTGGCTCTCTCGCCCTCGAAGTCCTCGTCAACCCAGGGTGCGAGGATTGTGGTCTTGACCCACCCCGGAGACGGGTTGCAGCTTGCCCGGACGTAAGGCCTGATACCGCATGTGCTGCGATTGCGGCTCAGGAGATAAAAGAACTGGCTCTCGGTGAAGTGCGTCAGCTCATCGAATGCGAGGTATGGGAAGGCAGCACCCTGGTAGCTGAACTTCGAGTCCTCGTGCTCGAGGTGTCGGAAACTGATGCGGACGTTGTTACGGAAACGATATTCCAGGTCGCCGCGAACACCCCTGCCACCGGCCGATGGGTAGAGCTCACCGGCTTGATCCCAGAGCCCGCCGCTGTTGGTGATTTCGGCGACGTGTCGCCGAAATACCACCCCAGCGAAACCGGGCTTCCGCATGTGGCGGAGCGGGCAGTATGTCAGTGCCCAGCTCTTGCCACCACCGGCCTGCGCCGCCGTAGATGGCGATGTCCGCGGGTGTCTTCAGGAAGTCTGTCTGAGGGCCCGGTTGTGGCCCGAAGCGTAGACTCCCGGCTGTGGTGCTGGGCATAGGCGTTGCTCCGTCAGTCCGTTGTGCGGTCAAGCACTCGCTTGACTTGGATGCGGTTCCACTGGGCCTGTCGGCGGGTCGTGTGCCCCTCAGCGTTCAAGCGGTCTGCGATGGCTTGGTGGCTCAAGCCCTTGGCTCGCCACTCCCGCATCATCGGCACGAGGTCACCGTACGCGTCGTCGGCTAAACGCTTGCTGGCCTCACCCGCGGCCTGTTCGCGCCACGCTGGCGGGCCTCATCGGTCAGATTGCGGCACTGCGGCAGGGAATTGCCCAGGAGCCCGCCACGGGCCTTGTAGGCTGCTAAGGCGTCTTTCGTCCGCTGGCTGATCAGACGGGCCTCATCCGCAGCCACAGCCACCAGGATGTCGATTGTGAGCTCGTTTGCGTACGGGTTGTCGCACGCGACGAACTTGACACGGCTCTTGCGTAACTCGGCCATCGCCACCGTGGAACGCACAAGCCGGTCAAGCTTTGCGATCACGAGGGTTGCTTTGGCTCGCTTGGCATGGGAGATGGCCTTACGAATGCGCCGGACGGTCTTCTACGTCGTCGTGCGTACCCGTCTCGACCTCGGTATAGGTCGCGATCAGCTCGCAGCCAGTCTGAGCGACGTAGTTCGCGATCGCCATGTCCTGCCCTTCAAGCCCCAAACCTGACTCGCCTTGCTTGGTTGTACTCACCCGCCTGAGTGCCACAAGTTTGCATCCCATGACTCGAACCCCTTAAGAAAGCATCAATCCCCTGTCACTAAGGGTATGATACACTCTCTTAAATGTTCGGTCAAGGCTTTGTATCACGAATCAGTCAGATATTTTCACGCTATCCGCTTGTTCATCAGTGCCATCTTCACATTCCTTTACGACTTCTGCCGCCCCTATCGGTTGCAGGTCCTGGCGTGTTGTCGGTGCCCTCGACTGGCTTGGGAGGGTCGTCGCGATGGTTGTCGATAAGCTCAAAGATGGCTCGCTGCATATCGCCGTCCAGCTTGCGGCCCGTTTCCTCCCCCAAGCATTGGCGGAGTTGATCGAGATGCGACGAGTAGAACCCTTGATGACTTGCTTGAGCCATGCTTGCACTACGGCCTGCTTCACAGTCAGGCCATGAGGCACCTTCTCGCCGCAGAGCTCGTCGCCTCGAGCGTTTCCTTCAGGAGTCGACGTAGCGACTTTGGGCGTCCCCCAGGATTGCCTGATTGGCCAGTCTGGAACTGAAAAGGGATCAGATCGGATGCACTCACGAGTCACCTCTCTTGATTGCATGCTGTTTTCAGCAGGAATGGGGATGATTGGGATAATGGGGATCATTCCCGGACGCCCCTATAAATTCTGACAATCCCATAAACACATGAATCTCGGTTCGCCCCGCGTGTGAGTACGTATAAGAAAACATCCCCATTATCCCCCTTATCCCCATTTTGGATGCATTCATGCTTTCCTGACTCTCCACCGAATTACTCCGCCGTCACTGGTACCAGCCGATTCAAGAACCCACCCGCCGTGGTTCTGATCTTTGAGCCCTCGGAACTTCCGCCCGATGGCCGCTGTGTCGATCGTCTTGCCGTCCTTCATGACAATCGCCCCGACAGCCGCAGCGAGGATTCCGTAGGCAATCGGCTGATCCTTCGCCATATCGACCGCTTCCTTGATCGTGTATCCGGTCGTTTGTTCTGGTAGCCCTTGATTGCATGCTTGACCGCCGCTTCGGCTCAAGGCCTCCTCGACTGTGCGTCCGCCGGGACTGGTTCACCACAGAGCTCACGACGCGTCATGATGTCGCGCAGGAGGCGTCGGAAGCCTTTCGGCCTTCCACCGGCGTTACTGTTCCACTCAGCGCCTCGCTTGAACGGCACAAGGTTGGCGCGTCCATCTCTCGGTTTTCCCTCGTTTGACTCAGCCATCACAGTTTCCCCACAGTTCATCCGTAGTCTATGTGAATTCTCGCGATCAGCTTGCATGCATTGAATCCGGTTCTTCCCTCACGTGCGGACGCAGGGGGATTCCAGTTCGTAATACGAACTTGAAAAGCTCAGAGACTTCTTCCCTCACGCGTGCACGCAGGGGGATTCCCTTGGATCTTGAATAACCACTATAACTATATATCTCTCTTATAGTTAAGTGGTTATTCAGTATCTTGAATAACCGTGGTAGTGAATAACCGTAGTAATGACCCTGAATAACCTGGTTATTCAAGATAGGTGAATAACCCATAAGTGCTTGTGTCATAGGGGGTTGTCCTGGTTATTCAAGTTCCTTGGGGGTATTAGGTCCCCAATTCTTCTTTCCGTCCACTTGGCACTCTTCAACAATCCAACCGTCGAATGGTGGGCCGCTGGTCGTGATGATGTTCTTGGCCCGGTAAAGCACCGCGCCGTTGCTCCACCGAATCTTGCCATCGTTCCCGGCCTTGTATTCTCCGACGAACCCAAGCTGGCCAGCCTCTTCATACAGCTTGGCGAGCAAGCACATGGGCGGCCATCGTCACGAAGGTATTTGAAGAGCCACTCCGCCACTTCCTTGGCCTTGCTAGGCGAAGGCCCGGGCTTTTCCCGCCCTGGGACATGGCATTTCGCCAGGTCGATCGTGACGGTGTCGAAATCGAATAACGGGATCGCCACCTCGACCTCTCCCGCTGGGCTGTCGATCACCCCGGCCACCATTTCGAAATCGCAGGCCGGGCAGGTCGGCAGGGGCATTGTTGCACTTTGCCTGGCGCGAAGATTCGCTTCTTTGGATCCTCGGAATCGGCAACGACGAAGTGCACGTTCCGCGGAGGCTGCTCCGTATGCCATAGAGCCCGCCACCCGATGCAACGGCGTGGTACTCGTTCCTCCTTTGTTCAAGTGCGTGTTGCAGATCAAGGCACACCCCAAGCGGACGCGTCACTTCGTCCAAGAATGGTTCGATCACCCCTCTGAGCTCGGAATTCTTGGAATCGTTCACACCTCGTCCCAGGTAACTGGGCAGCGGATCGAAGATGAGAAGCCGGCAGTCCACGAGGCGTCGAATCGCTTCAAGCCAGTAAGGCCGATCTAACAGGTACATGGGATCGACCATCTCTTTCCATCCTGTCGCTTGATGGTCATCTTCGCCGTAGAGAACGTAATCCGTGTCAGGTCGGCACCCATCGCGGTCAGGCGCGGCACGAGGGTCGTTTCTTTGCTATCCTCCGCCGACACAATCATGACTCGGCCAAGCGGCTGCACACCCGCTATGGTCCGGCCATTCGCCCCCGCGGCTGATTCGGGCCGCAATGTGAAGCAGGATTGATGACTTCCCAAGCCCCCCGTCACCCGAGAGTAACGCCATCTCGCCCTCGGCCAGCCGATAGGGCCACAACCACTTGATCGGGCATATTTTCACGGCATCCGCTCGCACGAGTCCAAGGTCATCATCTGAGAGTTGCGTGATATCGTCGTCCGCCGGCTTGGCTGCTGCTGGGCCGCCAGTCGTCGCGCCGTTGCTGTGACTCGAGCCCGAGGCCGTGGCAGTCTCGGGCGTTGCACGTCGGGGAGGCTTTTTATCCCATGTCGCTGTCTGGTGAAGTCTCTTCTTAAATTGATCGACACCCGGCCCAAGCATCGGGTTTCCCCCGCCGAGCATCCATTCAACGAACCGCTCCGGCGCATTGCGGAATTGCCATCCTTCCAGGTTCACCAAACCCACCCGCTCCGGCTTGCAGTTCTTCTGAAGATACTTCTGGGTCCGCCCCGCCTGATCTTTCGACCGCTCGCCACAATGCAGGATGATGGCGTCCCGCTGTTCCACAAGGCGATGGATCGCATCGCCGCCGGTGACGCCGCAAACAGCTTCCACGCCGATTTTCGTGAGTTGCTCGGCAACGCCCAGGTCGGCGGCGACGAACACCGGGTTGTGATGGCCATTGGCCGATGGCTGCGTCATGCGTGGCCGCCCTGCCGCATCACCGGCTTGGGAATCTCCCGATCGACCCGGCACGCCGCACACCGCTCCACCCATTGGCGAATTGAGCGATCGTGGACGACGACCGTCGGGCCCGTACATGAAAGGCATGGCCTTCCGCTCCGGCCGATAGGCGCGGCCGCCGCCGGTCGTGTAGGCTCGCTGTCTGGTGGCCGTGAATCCGAGCGCTGGTCTTGATGCGCCGGCAGAATGTGGATAGCAGACGCACGGGCATCTACAGCACCAGCGCCTCGGATTCTCGCCCACTGACTCGTCGTCGAAATTAAATGCAAGCTGGCCCGGCAGACGGGTCATTCCTCACCTCCTGGCTCTTCCGGATCTGCCGCCGCCCACGACAACACGTTTTGCATAGTCTCCCGCTCTTGGCGTTCGATCGTCTGCATCGTTTTTAATACCCGCGGCGACATGTGTACGCTGATTGCTGCATCGACTACGCCCGGAGATCGTTCAGCGCGATAGCATCGCAATTCAACCGATATGTCGCCGTGCTTGGCAGAGAATTTTGGGGATCTTTTGTCGTCCCGATTTAGTTGCTCGTGTGGGAAGGTTCCATTCTTTCACCTGCCGATGCGTTAGGGCTAAATGCTCGACGTAGACCGGGATTCCGCCGGTGAAGAGCGCGATAACCCGCCTGGCGCTTTTTTTGGTCCCTTCCGCGATAGCCTGAAAGATCCGAATTGCCCGCCGGATCGAAATCGCTCAGCACATAAGCGTATGTTGGTTTGCCTCGATTCTTGATGTGTCGACCCCGCAACGGTAGAGCAGGCTCTCGCTAAGCTGTCCGTTACAGGAATAAATATTGAGCCCCCACCGATCGACCACTATGGGAGAGAGCACACCCTTCAAGGCACGCTTTTCCAGGAACACCACAACCCAAGAATCGTGATGTCTCCAGTAATCTCGCCGGTACAAACGCACAACTTCCTCAGCGAAATCATCGGGACCATCAAAGGCATCGTGCCCATAAACTTCTCTTGATTCGTTCCACAATCGATGAAAAAGGAATAGTGCCATCCCGCCTAAGCAAAAGCAGGCGTCGTTGGATTTGTTCGGCGACTTTTCATCCTTCGGTCCTAATCCCAGCGATACGGACCGATAGTAAAGACTGCGGATGTTCGTCGGTTTTTGCTCTTCCACAAGCCGCACAAGATGCCGATCTAGCTCAAGGAGATGTGGCTCTTTTGGTCGCCCTCTGGATTTAGTTGGGCATGGGCAACTAATTCCGTTCGCACCACCATTTCCTGATTTAGTTGGGCATGCACACTTAATTGCTGGGGACGTCATTCTTCGCCCCCTTTCGGCCAAGGCAACCACCGCCAGCCGCTACCCGAGGAGACTCGCATTCGAGCTCCGCACTTGTGACAGATCGGCGAGACGCTCGTGCTGGTGTCCGCCGGAAGGGTTCCCGTGCTCATGACGTGGCCCTCCCAGCGATCAGCTCAATGATCCGAGCGTCTGCGGTCGTCCTGATGCTCTCGTGGCTCTTCACCCAGTCCTTTGCGGCTTGGCTGATGGCTCGCTCTTCCGGCCCGACTGCCGCTTCGCCTGCGCCGATGCTGAACCACGCAACGGCGTCGATTAACCCTATCTCCCGCACAGCAAACCAGAACTCGAGCGCACGGGTAGCAATCTCGCGTCTCTCTTGCTCGGTGCGTTGACGTTCAACCGGCTCCGCCTCTACAATCTGCATGGTGCAACTCCGTTGAAGATTCGAGCCCGCCGCGGCTGCAACCGTTAGGCGGGCTTCCCTTCCCTTCAAATCCCCCGCGCCGCCAATTCGCGTTCCGCCGCCTCAAGCCGACGCGACTTCTCGCGTTTCGTTGTGACCGGCGTTTTGCATGGCTCCGCCGTCCACTTCTCCGTCATCTCGGAGACCCAGCGTTCAACGGCCTGTTTGGACGTCACCCACTGGCCACCGATGCGCACGGCCTCGAGGGCGAGCTTCGACCCGTCCGGGAGAAGATGTCCCTGAGTTACGGCGCGCCAGGCTGTGGTGAAATTGCAGGGTTTGCCGCCCGTGCCAAGCAAATGCGCGGGCTTCCTCAAGGCTCAATCGGTCTTCGTCAAGGATGAGCGGACGGGACATGATCTTCGGATCTCCAGTAGGACGTTATTGATGTCCACTGGCCCGAAGATAATCGAATCAAGAAATAACTTGCAATGAGGGACTAGGACGTGATGCTATTTATGTCACTTGGCGCCATCTCATGTCATCTCGCGCCACTTCGCTTGGCTTTTTTGGGCTTTTGGGCCTTCGTTTTCGCCGGCGCCAGTGAATCGCTCGCGACCAGTTCCTTCAAGCGTTTCTGGTCGTCTGCATTCCGCAGCACCACAAGCCAATGCCGATGGTCGACTCGCGTTTGAAACGAATAAGCCCGACCGTCCAACCCCTTGATCAGTCCAGTGCGATTGGCGCATCTGACAATTCTTGAGACTTGAAGAGCGCTTGCGAGAACTGCGTCTTCTGGCGCTCTACCCTGCGCGGGCTCCGGTGCAGTGCCGGTTAACACTCGCCAGTCCAAATCATCGGGGGTTTCGAGAGCTGGTCGCTCGGGTTTCGGCAACGCACAGATCCGGCGCGCTCCAGTGCGTCGCGATCGTTGTCGTCGTTCGGCCAGCGTGGCACCGCTTTATCGAACGCGTCTAGAAACGTGCGAAGAACTGGCTCGAATTCCGGTGACCATCCTTCAGTGTGGTCGATCAGTTCACGGACCGGACGCACAGCGTCAACCAGACGGGCGAGAGTGGGGCGCAAGCCTTCTCGTTTCTCTCGCGCCCCCCCAATTCGAGCGGGTAGCGATAAGCAGCGTCGTCGCAGCTTGATAGACATTGGCGATCTGTTCTTCGGACGGAACGCGATTCGACATGATGTGTTTCTCCTTGAAGGGAGGGTCCGGCGCGACACGTGGCGGAGAAACTGGCCATGCATCGCGACCGGACTTGCGAGGGTAGCTACTCCCCCGTCCCGTAGCCTGATGTTACCCGATCTTTTCCATCGCCTGCTTGGCCAGTTCAGCGTCTTTGTCTGCGTAAATCTGCGTGGTCGTGATGTCGCCGTGCCCCAGAACCGCCGATGACGCTTCGAGTCCGATCTCACGACGGATCTTCGTTGCGAGGGTATGCCTGATCTGATTCGGCTTGTAGGCTGGCACCCCGGCCTTCTCGCATGCCCTCTCAATCGCCTGGCGATAGCTCGTGACGCTGTAATGGTCGTGATGCGGGCGCCGGCCGCGGGCTTTCTTCTCCCGCTGGTACCGGGCTGCGTGGGAGGGATAGACGGGCGATTGGCGGGCTTCCCGCCGCTCCGCCTGCAGCTCAGCGAACGCTTCGGACGGATTGAACAGGTAGGCTTCCAGATCGGCCTTGAGCCAGGGGCGGAGAATCTCTTGAGCCCGCGGTCCGATGTAGACCGTCCGGCCGCGCTCGAGCTCGTGGTGCTCGGTCTTGAACGATGGCGGGTTGTACTCCCAAATCTTGCCAGTCGTGTTGATGTCGATGGTTCGCATGATCACGACTTCGCCAGGACGCATCCCGGTAAGCGATTGGAGCCGGACCATTGCAGCCACCTGACGTGGCATGTGCTCGAGGCTCTTGTTCACGAACTCATCTCGAGCCGGCCGAACCTTCGCCGTTTCCTTCGCCTTGGATCGCCCCTTACGCAATCCTGGCAGCGTCCCGCCAGCTTCCGGCACGGAACCGGGAATGAGCTCCTTGGACGCTGCCCATCTAAACATGAGACGGATCGCAGCCACGAACTTATTGATCGTGTCGCGAAAGCTTGCGGCCTTCCTGCTCGACTCACTCCTGCACCTTGCCGTCCGGCCCCTCGCCGAACCAGAGCGTGTCGCTCGAGGCAGAGTTTGCCGACAGGCATCGATCGCAATCGGCCCGAAGTCCTTCGCCAGCGTGTGGCCATAGAGTTGCTTCACGGGCCGCATCGCCGCTTCGATGATGCTCACTTCCGACGTCTTGGCACCATCTTTGACGTAATATTCATCAGCGTGCCGAGTGTAAACTACAATCAATTCAGAGATGTAGAGCCCCGATCGATTCGTGGTAGTGCTACCATGAAACCCGGCCCGCGGCAGACCGTGCCGAGCCGGACGGAGCAGGGGGGATGCTGGCGTGATTGGCAGACCACTCGCGGCAGAGTCGATGATACTCAGCGATCGAGACTTCGCTCTTGTACTGCGCCTGGGAAGGTAATAGGTCTTTCCGTCGATGACAACGCGACCGCGCCCTGTCGCTTTATGCTTCAAATAGCTGGGAATCGCATTCTTCGGACGCATGGTAAAACCTCTCGCTTTCAGGGGTTCTATGGGTAGTGTTACCACGAAACCAGAGGTTTTCAGCGTCTCTTTTGCGTCGCCTTCGTCGTTCCCTAAGTCTTTTAGCTTCATAGCCTTCTGACTTAATCGGGGCGACCGGATTTGAACCGGTGACCTCTTGCACCCCAAGCAAGCGCGTGATCCAAGCTGCGCTACGCCCCGATGTCCCCCCAAGCATAGCGCACTGCGTAACGCCGAGTCTATACCTGACGGGCCGTTAGATTGTAGAATCAAAACCGGAAGTGTCAATCCAACCCCAAGCGGAGCAACGACTCGTGCACTTCGTCGACCGTCTGTTCGAGGCGATGCAGCGAGCCGGCAATCCGGTCTGCGTCGGCATCGACCCTCGCCCCGATGAACTTCCGGCTGGTTTCCTGGAGCGGTTTCCCGCGGATTGCGAAGGAGTCTCCCAGGCGCTTCACCGCTTTGGCTGCGATGTGATCGACGTCGTCGCCCCCCTCGTGCCAACCGTCAAGTTTCAATCCGCCTTTTATGAATCCTATGGACCGCACGGTGTGGCCGCGTTGAATTCCTCAGCAGCGTATGCACACGAGCATGGCCTGGTCGTGATCATCGACGGGAAACGCAACGACATCGGGTCAACCGCCGAAGCTTACGCTCGAGGGTACCTGGGCAAGGTCCCCATCGGTGCAGCATTCGAGCGTACCTGGCATGCCGACGCCTTGACCATCAACCCCTACCTCGGCAGCGACGGAGTCTCGCCATTCATCAAAGTCGCGGCCCGCGAAAACAAAGGCGTCTTCGTTCTGGTGCGCACCAGCAACGGCTCTGCCGGTGAATTTCAGGACCTCGTCTCGGCAGGAAAGCCGCTCTACCGGCATGTCGCCGACCGCCTGTTACAATGGTCACTCCCGCATCGCAGCGAGCGCGGCTATGGCCTCGTCGGGGCCGTTGTCGGCGCCACCTATCCTGATCAACTTGCTGAGCTGCGCCAGGCCCTTCCCGGCGTGCCACTGCTTGTTCCCGGCTACGGCAGCCAGGGCGCAACGGGCCGCGACGTCGCCGGTGCATTCGATTCCGAGGGATTGGGCGCGATCATCAACAACTCGCGCGGCGTCACGTTCGCGTACCAGCGAGCCGCTTTCCGCAATCGATTCGGCGACGACTGGCAGGCCGCTATCGAGCAAGCGGTTCTCGAGATGATCGATGACCTCGTGGCCAACACCAGCGCCGGCCGCCTCCGCGATACCACTCAGGCGGCTCGCTGAAAGAATGGCGCGACACACTCGAATCGATCCGCTGGCGGGCATCGCTGCTGTGCAACCGCGAGGCGAGCAATCACATCTCGGGCAGCACGCCCCGCTTCACCGCGCGACGAACAATGAACATGCCCGTGCCGAACATCGAGAATGGAACGCTCAGCATCAAGAAGATGCTCCAGTTATACCCCATGGATGCGTTCGAGACCTCGGCTTCGGAAGAGCTGACGGCCTCTTTGCAGTTGGGACAAGCTCGTACCTGGCTCACGCTGCAAGCCCCCAGCACGAGGGCCAGCGCGACGCCGAAGTAAAATCGGCTCACTCTTCGATTCGTCACGGCAAGATTCTCCCGAGCTCCATTCCTGTAATCCGAGTATATCTTAGCCCGAAAACTGATCGGTCGTCAATCGCCGAAAGCGACACCACAGGAGGACCTGGAAGCCAGAAACGGCCCGGCTCACGCAGCAATCCCCGCATTGCGTCTGAACCCGAACCATTCCGTTCGCTCAAAGGACGCCCTTGCCGCGGCGCTGGAACGGGTAGGACGTCACGAGGAAAGGCGGCGATGTCAGAAGCACTTTGACATCGCCGAAGTCGCCCAAGCCTCCGATAGTCCCCAGTTCCGTGGTACGTGCCGTCTTGTGTTTCTGGGCCGCACGAGAGACCGGCGCATTCACCGTACCGGAGAGGGTGGCGTGGTGAGGCTTCGTGGCAACAACATCGAGCATTACGCCTTCGCCGGACGCGTTTCGCACCTGTTCCAGGTATCCTGATCCGGTCATTTTGAGAGAGACTTTGTTGCCCGAACCGTCGACATACTTGAGCTGCGTACCTTGCGCAAAGCTCGCTTGATAATTGGATCCGGGTTGACCACTGCCGGCCCCATCGAGCAAGTTGCCGGCGATGTCGCGGATCGCATTCGAGCCCGAGCCGACGATCTCGATGTAGTAATACTGTCCCGACGGAAGAGCGATCGAGGGAACCAGCGTGACCGAGAGATTCGAGCTATTGTAGGATTGCGGAGTCAAGGGTATGACCCTGTTGCCCAGCCCCGGCGCGACGAGCTGATAATCGGCCTGGAGCGTAGCATATTTGGGGTCGAGCGGCTGGCTGAAACCGACTGCGAGGCTGGTGATCGAGCGTGACGTGCCCGTCCAGGTCAAGCTTGAGACTTCAGGCGGCTTATCATTGGGGTCGATGTCGATGATCTGCAGAACTGTCGTGGCCTGCAGCCCGATGCTCGCGCCCCCGGAAGGAGAACTGAGCACTACATTCACATATTCATTATGGCTGTCCCACTGGTCTGCCAACACAGGCACACTGATCGTGGCCGAGGTCACTCCGGGGGCGAAGGAAAGCGTGCCCGACGTGGGAACATAATCGAGCCCCGGGGTCGCGCCGGCGGAGACCGTCTGGAAGCCGACGGTCACCGCGCCGCGTGCTCCGCCGGTGCGAGTCACGACGAGTTGGGCAACGCCGGCGGTCTCGGTGACCGAGTACGACGCCGCGGCGAACTGGAGGGTTCCCGGAGACTGCAAGACGTTGACGTTCATGTTGCCCGAAAGGCCATCGAGGTCAAGCTGGTTCTGCGCCGAGCTGACCGATGCGGCCTGGCTGATGGTACCTGCGGTGGTTGTCATCACGACCATTTGCACCGATGCAGAGGATCCGGGATCGATCTGGCCGAGCCGTGCCAAAACGCCGGAACCGCTGGAACTGCTCGTTCCCTGACTGGGCACAGCCGAACTCAATACCAGACCGCCGGAAAGCGGAATTGTCATCACCACATTCGTGGCCGGATCGGGGCCGGCGTTATGTACCCAGGCGGTGAAGCTCCAGGTCTGGCCGCTCGTGACACTGGCTGTCTGAGAAGCCACGGTGACCAACAAGCTGTCTGACGGTGAAGTCGATACATTAAGCGCGGCATCGTTGTTGACGAGCGAAGGATCATGCTGGTCGCCCGCGACCGAGGCCGTCAAGTCGATCGGGGCGACCGAAGTGGGCAGTACGACAAAAGTGACCGTCGCCGACTGGCCCGCCCCGATCGCCCCCAGCGAGGCAGTCGCAACACCATTTGCCACGCTCACCGGGGAACCTTGGCTCGGCATGGCGGACGTCAACGAAACGTCGCCCGGCAACGGCGAGGTCAGGATCACCCCCGTGGCATCCGAAGGGCCAAGATTCTCGACCGTCTCCGTGTAACTCCAGCTCGCTTCGTCGCATGGGCCGTTCTGGCCGGGAGTGATCGTGACTGCCAGATCAGACGACGGCACCACCTGAACTGAAACCGTGGCACTGTTATTCGAGGTGACAGGATCGACATTCTCTCCCTGGACGGAGAATGTCGTCGCGAAAGTTCCGGCAGCGCCTGCCAGGGGTGTGATAACGAAGGTAAGGTCGACCGTATCACCGGAGCCTACCGCACCGACAATCACGCTCACGGTCCCTGAAGCGACGCTGGTCCCACTGCCCTGCGGGCAATCGGCCGATACGAACGTCGCATCGGCGGGCACCGGCCAGGACACGACCGCATCGGGCTCGTTGTAGGGCCCTTGGTTGGAAACGCTCAGCAGGTATTCGACGTTCTGACCGACGTACGCCGATGACTGCTGGCTCGTCGCGGCGATTGCCAGATCGCTCACGCCGATCACCGGAGTGACCAATGTCGCGGACCCGCTGGCCGGCTCAGGGTCGCCCACCTGCTCCGTAGCGGATGCCGAATTGATCAAACTCGAGCCCGGCGCACTTTGCGGGATCACATCGATGGTCAATTTCGCCGTCGCGCCGACTTGCAGCGTTGCGAGCGACAAGCTGACAACACCGCCGGAATAAACCCAAGTCACATTCTGGTCATCGCTTGCTGAGACGAACTGAACCTCTCCGGGGAGCGTGTCGCTCAAGACGACTCCGGTGGCCGAGCTGGGACCTGCGTTGGTCAGCGTGACGATATAGTCAAAATCGCTGCCGAGAACGACCGGAGACTCCGAGGAGGCAAGCGCCACTTGCAACACCGCAGCGGGGTTGACCTGGATGTTCACGGTCGACGTGTTGTTGGACGGATCGAGGTCGACGCTACCGCTCGCGACCGTCGCGGTTTCGCTCAAGGTGCCGGCGGCCAAGGCCTCGACAACCACCTGCACGCTCGCGCTGGCGTTCAAACTCAGGTTGCCCAGATTGATCACGACCTGACCATTCACATCGGAAGCAGACGCTGCGCTTGACGAGACGAACGTCTCACCGGCGACGATCGGCAACGTGACGCTCACGTTGTTCGCCGTCTGCGGGCCGTTGTTGGTCGCGGTGATCGTGTAATTCAGGTTCGTCCCCGCGAGGACCGTGGTGTCATTCGCCGTAAGCTGAACAGAGAGATCGGCTGACGTGGTCACTGAATCGTCGATGACAACCGATTCGTCCGCAGGAGTCGGGTCGACCTGGTCGCTTGTGACGCTCGCGTTGTCGACGATCGTACCGAGCGGCGTGTTCGGGCCCGTCTGGGCCAAGACCGTCAGCGTCGCCGTACCGCCGGGAGCGATCGTCTGAAGATCGGCGATTTGTGAGCTGGTAACAACTGGTTGGACATAGCCCTGACTCGGAATTGCGGATACGAAAGTGAGATCGCCGGGAAGCTGGTTGTTGAGCACGACGTCTGTGGCGGGAATGGTTCCCTGGTTCTGCACGGTGAGGGAATACGTCACTTGTCCGCCAGCGGCGACCGGCGTGGGAGATGCCCCTCCCGTGAGGACCAGGTTGACCTGGCCCTGGACCTGCACGTCAAGCGGCGAATTCCGACGTATCGCCGGCTGGGTCGGTAGCCGTGGCCGAGATCCATTCGCCGGGAGCGGTGTCCGCGGAGATCGGAACAGCAAAAGTCGCCAACCCATTGCCGTTTGTGGGCACGACATCGGAACCGATAAGCGTTTGCCCCTGCCCGAATCCCGAGGCTGAGGGCGTGGCGTTGCAAAAAAACTGGATCACGTAGTTGGTGCTGGGCAGACCGATGAGCTTGCCCTGGATGGTCGTCTGGGTACCGTCGCCCTGGGCTGCCAGCAGGGTCGGATAGTTTTGATAATTGTTGGGCCCGGGAGTGCCCGGCTGATGGTTCGCCGTCGGGCCATTGCCGAGGTTGATGCCCAGGACCGAATTCTCGTAGATCGAGTTGGAGAGGATCTCATTGAACGTCGGGCTTCCCACAAGTTGAACTCCAGAGCCAGGCTGCCCGGCACCGTTGAAGTCAATCGTGTTGGCGGCGCCCGCTATCGTGCCGCCAATCGTGTTCGATGATGACCCAAGCTCGATCCCGTTACTTTGATTGCCACGGTTGAGCGTGCCAGTGACGTCGGTGCCGATAAAATTGCCTTCCACCAGCGTGTTTGACGCACTGCCCTGCGCATTGATCCCATTGCCGTCATTGGACCCGATCAGGTTGGCATCGATCTGGGCGGTGCCACCGATCTGGTTCCACGGCGAGTCGCTCAGGTAAATGCCGTCGCCGCCGTTACCAAGCGCAGATTTCCCGTTGAGTGCGAACCCGATTTCGTTGTTCTGGATGACGGTGCCCGTGGCGCCGGAGAGCAATTCGATCCCCGGGCCGGTGTTGCCCGAGATCACGTTGCCCGATCCCGTCAGCGGCAGTCCGATCTGGGTTCCCGGCGCGGCGACCAGGTCAATGCCGCTCTGGCCAGTTCCATCGGCAAAAGTGCCGGTCGGATCGGAGCCGATCAGATTGCCGTAGATGTCGTTATCACTGCCAGCGCCGCCCCCGGTATTGATGAGAATTCCGTCGACACTGTTACCCGAGATCACATTGCCCGAACCAGCGCTCGTTCCGCCGATCGTGTTGTTGGAGGCGCCGTTGATCGAAATTCCGGTGCCGTTGGGACTGGCCTGGCCGCCGGCGGCCGACCAGCCGATGTAGTTGGCCACCATCTCGGTTGCATTCGCCGCCGGGTTCAAGACAATGCCCGACCCTGTAAAACCGACGATCGACAGGCCCGCAATCGTGTTGGATGCCGCCGACAGAACAAGGCCGTTATTGCCTGCTTGGCGAATCGCGCCGGGTTCGATCTGAATCAGTGGCGATCCCGAATAACCCGGCTGCGTCGTCCCGTCAATCACAACCGGGTTGGTGATCGCGGGCAACGGTTGCTCGAGCGCGATCACTTGCACGCCGCCGCCGGGAATATCGAAACTGATCGAGCCTGCACCCGGCCCGGCATTGACCTGTTCAATCGCCCAGCGCAACGTGTTCGCACCCGTGCTGTCGGCCACGGTGGTCACCGTGAAGCTCGATAGCACCACCCGGCGCTCGATGAACTCGCACGCAGGCCGGCGCCGCAAACGGCGAGCCCTCAGCTCGAATCGACTCTGGTATCGACGCTTGCCTATCATGCTGCAGTCTGCTCTCGACCGGCCGGCATCATAGCCAATCCACACGTCCTCTCAAGCTGATCACGTCCCAGATGTTTCAGCGTCTCTCGATGCGCTTGCCGCCCGCAGTGAATGCCACTAATTATACGGCGCCACGGCGGCACGGGTTGGGCGCACGCCCGGGGAAAACCCATCCGACCAATTATCGTCGCACCAGCCAAACTCCTAGTCAAGGAAAAAGTGCTTGGAAGCGTGCGTGAATGGCTGCTTTCCCGCACTTTTTCATAATTCGCAGCAATGCACTCATGCATGCTATCAGCGTGTTGACTGGTGGTGCGAACGCAATAGTTCCGAAGCGCATTGGTTGTTGTCATGGCGGTGGGGCGGCCAAAATCGAAACGGCGCGGGCAACAACTCGCGGATCACTCCTGAGGCCACGCCGCACCGGCAGGACGATCGCGCCCTGCGCGCAGCGTGGACCAAAAGGCTTTCCCGCTCTCAGACGCCGCCGATATCGAAATCGGGAAGTTGTTCGGCGCCGTGTCCTTAGGTAATAACCCCGCCCAGGCTCGATGGTGTCGGCAGGTGGTAGAGCATGACGTAAATGACCACGCCGGTCACCGAGACGTACAGCCAGATCGGGAATGTCAGTTGCGCCACGGCAAGGTGCCCTGCATAATTCCGGCGGATTGCGCGAATTAGCGTAATTGCAACGAGGGGAACCACAGCAATCGCCAGCGTAAGATGGGAAAGAAGGATCGTGAAGTATACAACGCGAAGTAGCCCCTCGTGGGCGAAGGCGGTACTGCCCGCCTGGCTATGATAGACCACGTAGCTCGTCAGGAAGAGTGTGGAGAAACCCACGGCCGCGAGCATGACTGCGATGTGTGCTCTCACAACCGGGTGATTGAGCAAATTTGCGGCACGCGTTGGCGACTGAACCGATGCCGATCGTTCCGGATTGCTTCGCTTGCGAATCAAAATCCAGCCGACGACGAGCAAAATCGCGCAAAGGCCGTTCAAGCTCGCGTTCAGCGTGGGCAAGTTCTGCACCCAAGCCGGCAGGGCGCGGCGACTCGCCACGGCGACCAGGGCATCGAGCGAAGCCGCGTTGCTCGACTCGAAGAAACCAATGACCTGGCCACCTTCTACCAGGGCGAGCCGATCGCTGTGCGTGATGGCCTCCGACCCAGCGGTTTTCTCGGCCGGAGAGGCCTCCTGCAACGCGACCTTGAACCGGTCCTGAATCAGCTCGTGAATTTGCTCCTTGGAACCTGTCAAGAACCACCAGCGATTCGGGCGTGCGCCGAATTTCTCCGCATATTGAGCGAGCACTGCCGGTGTGTCGTAATCGGGGTCGACCGAGATGCTCGCCAGCAGCACGCGCGTGCCGTCGAGCCGTTGCTGTAGATCCTTCATCACGCTCGAGATGCGCGGGCACGACAGCGGGCAACGTGTGAAGATGAACCCGGCAACCCAGACTCGCCCGCGGAAATCCGTCTGCGAAACACTTCGCCCCGACCGCTCGAGGAGGCGAAACTCGCCCAGTGGAAACGACCCGGGCGGAAGCTGCTCGGCCGCGGCGGAGGAACCGGAGCGCGGCGAGCCGCCCATGCGAGCGAAAACGCCCCAGCGAGCAAGATCGCTCCCACAACAATCTGCACACCCAGACGATATGACCTGGTCACTTTGGGCCGATCGCTGTCACGCTGTCGAGCATCATGTCGAGCGGGTTATTTGAAACGGAGCCGAATACGACGTCTCTTCGATCGGAACGTCATCGGCGTTTTCCTTGAGCGTCATGTCGGGCATGAGTGCCAGCACAAAGATCGTCGCCAGCACGAAGGCCGGCACAATCAGGATGTAAACCCAGTTCCCTTCAAACTTCAAGTGCATGAAGAACCAACCCACGAGCCCGGCCTTGACGACGGCCAGGCCGAGCAGACCCAGCAATAAAATCAGGAACACGCTCTGCGCGAACATCGCGTAGTAGTATTCGATCAGCGTCAGGACGAGCAAGAAGAACCAGATCCACCAGTAGGGCGCGCTGCGCCTCGGTGCGGTGCTCCTCGGCGACTTCAGCCGGCGTCATCTTCGTCAGATCGGCCATGAGTTTGGTTCTCCCGTCAGTGCGGCACCACGCCGCACGGATAGCCACTCTCCGAACGAGCGGTCTTGCGCGAACTAGATCAGGTAAACAATCGTGAACAAGATGATCCACACAAGGTCGACGAAGTGCCAGTAAAGGCCCGCCAGCTCGACCGGGGCATACGATGTACTCGAGTAGTCACCAAAGACGGCCGACCTGATGAAGATAACGAATAGCAAGATGACCCCGCCCGTCACGTGTGCTCCGTGGAAGCCGGTCATCGTGAAGAAACACGAGGCGAATAAACTTACCGACGGCCGGAAATGGCCGGTCGCGCTGATCCCCGGCGGGAAATGGTGGCCGACCATCAACTGATAGTATTCGTAAACCTGAACGGACAGGAAACACGACCCGATGAGCACGGTGGCCAGCAAGAGCGCCGAGCCCTTGTTCTTCTTCCCATTCTGAATGGCGGACAAGGCCAGCACCATCGTCAGCGACGAGCAGATCAGGATGAACGTATTGGCGGCCGTGAGATTGATCGCGAGCGGATTAGTCAGCTCGTCGTAGGGGGCAGGCCATTTGTGCTTCTGGAGCTTTTCGTCCTGCACATCGGCCCCGGCACTCTTGAGCGCCGCCAGAAGCTCAGCAGCCTTCTCGGGCTTCAGCCCACTGATCAAGGCCTTCGAATGGTGCGCGTCCTCGATCAGCTTTTTGGCTTCTTCCTCGGAGAGGCCCGCCTCGGTGTGCAGGATGTGCTCGACCGTCTCATGACTCTCTCCCGCCGATTTGAGCAGGATGCCATGCGTGTTTTCCAGGCCGGCAAGTGAATGCGTCGGCGAATAGAGGTTGGTGTAGCCGCTCAAGGAGCTGCCGGCGCGAAGCACGATGTAGGAGCCGATCAACCCGGTGAAGAACATCACCTCCGTGGCCAGGAACAGCCACATCGCCATCTTGCCCGGCGACACCGGCGACATGATGCGCGCCGGCACGGGCGCGTGACTGCCTGCGCCGGAGGCCCCGGATGCACTCGAACTGTGTGTCTCGGATGCCATCGTGTGATCGACCCTTCAATCGAGGAGAAAGAGAACACCGGGCAGCCCGTCAATAGGGCAACGGATTCAGCAGCAGCAGAGTCAAGATCGCCGGCAGGTAGAAGAATGACGAATAAAGCAGCCGCCGGGCCCGAGAATCGCTCGCCCCCAGCCAGAACCGCGCGGCGTCTGTCAGATAAAACAACCCCAGTAGAAGCGCCCCGGCCGAGAAGACCGGGCCGGCCAGTCCGACCGTCGCAGGCAACAACCCGGCGGGAACCAGCACCAGTGCATAGGAAAAGGCCTGGCAGCCCGTCCTTCGTCCCCCAGCGTCCTCTCCGGTCAGCATCCGAAAACCGGTGCGCCGGTAGTCTTCCCGGTAGATCCAGGCAATCGCCAGAAAGTGAGGGAACTGCCAGAGAAACACGATCAGGAAGAGCGTCCACGCTTCCGGCCCGAGCCGCCCGGCCGCCGCAGCCCAGCCGATCAGCGGGGGCAGGGCTCCCGGGATCGCACCGATCAAGGTATTCAAAGTCGTTCGCGTTTTCAGTGGCGTATAGACGAAGACATACAGGACTGCCGTCAGGGATGCCACCAGCGCGGCCAGGAAGCCGGCGCCCACCGCGAGGACACCCGTCCCCACGGCCACGAGCAGTCCGCCGAACAGCAAGGCTTCCGCGCCCGCGATGCGCCCGCTCGGCAGCTGCGCGGCCCGCCGTTCGCCGCATCAGGGCGTCGCGATCACGCTCAAGCCATTGATTGAGCGCGCCGGCGCCGCCGGCAACCAGGGCTGTTCCCACGAGTGTCGCGGCCAGGCTCATGACCGCCACCGGACGAAACTCCCATCGCGCGCCGAGAAAGAACCCCGCCGCCACAGTGGCCAGCACCAGCACCACCAGCCGCGGCTTGGTCAGTGAAACGTAGGCCGCGGCGCGTCCTGCCACGGCGGATACCAGTGGCCCCGGCTCCGACGCAGGCAGACCGAATTGCCCGATCGACACCATCGATTTCACGCGAGCGCCCCCTGTTTGAGTGCGACCGGGTCGACCTCGGGACACGATAACCGCTCTTCCGCCTTCGGGGTAGTGCCGGCCACGTTGCGAAGACACATAAGCTGGAAAACCACGGCCGCGGCCAGCAACAGGGCACCGCTCGTTTGATGGGCAGTCCGCGTCACCGCCTGGTAAAAGCTCACCGCTCTGGGCAACCCGTCAAAAGGTAGCAACGCGATGAACGAACCGACACCCAGACCAACCTGCAGCGCCGCCAGAATTCCCAGCGCCCGAGCCGACGGAACCAGCGGCCCCCAGCGTGCCTTGTGCTGCTCAACCGCGAAAGCCAAGAACAGGCAACACACGACAACAACCGGCGCCAGAAAAGCGTGGTTCGCGAGAGCCTGCCACGTCCCAAAATGTCGCAGCCAGCTTCCCAGCATGATCTGCGCCGGCACCAGAACGACGATGGTCCAGCCCAGCGGCCTCAACCACGGCGATTCGATCCGCGTCTCCAGCGAGCTCTGCCAGCGGCGCCCCGTGAAGACGCACAACGCCACCATGAGCGCGAAAAACGCCTGGCCCACGCACGCGTGAACCGCCGCGAGGAAAGTCGAGGTTTGAGTGACGCGGCGTGCCACCCAGAATACCCTGTGCGATCACAGTGGCCACCGCCGACAGGCCCAGCCACTTCATCCACTTCCTTGGCTCATAAATGAGCAGCCAGCCCGCCAGAACAAGCGTGAACAACCCGACTGCAGCGCCATAAAGGCGATGGCTGTGCTCGACCTGAACGCCGAACGGCTGGTTCCACATGTTGAACAGGAACATGTTGATCCCAAACGTCCGCGGCCAGTCCGGAACCGCGAGCCCCACGCGATACGTCGTCACCGAGCCGCCGACATACAGGAGCGGCAGGGTGAAAACGGCCGCGCCAAGCGCCATCAAGTGTGCACCCCGGCGAAACGGCGCATCAGTTGGATCGGGCAGGTTTGCCGGCGTCTCGAAGCTCATCACACTTTCTTCAAGCAAACGTTCGTATCGAGTTTCCGCAATTACTAACCCTAAGCGTCAGCGACGGTCACCTCGCCTCATACCAACCCGAAGCGCGAGCGAGGGGCACTGGCGGTGCATAGTGAGAATGGACAGCATAGGTCCTCGCTGCCACGTTTTTGATGCTGTGCATTTTGATCCTTGTCCTGAAAGGGCACAACAGATCAGCCCAGGGCAACGCCCCGGGGGTCTCACGCCATCACCGGATCGAGCGGCCCGGCCGACGCCGGCCGCGGCACGGTCTGCGGCAGATAATCGTCCTCGACGCCCGGCACACTGTACTCGTAGGGCGCGTGATACACCGTGGGGATCCTGGCAAAGTTGTAGTGCGCCGGCGGAGATGACGTCGCCCACTCGAGGGTATTCGCGTGCCAGGGGTTCTCCGGGGCCTTGGGCCCGAAGAAAACGCTGTGCACGAAATTGTAGCCGAAGATGATCTGCGCCAGTCCCAGCAGGAACGCATTCACCGTCATGAACCGATTCATGCCCACGATCCCGGCACCTTGCAGATAAAGGTACGTATTGGGATCGGCGATCCGGCGAGGATGGCCGTGCATCCCGATGATGTGCATCAGGAAAAACGTTCCATTGAAAAAAATAAACGTGAAGATGAAATGAATCATGCCCAGCCGCTCGTCCATCATCCGCCCGAACATCTTGGGAAACCAGTAATAGATCGCGCCGAAGATGCCGAACATGCTGCCGCCGAAGAGAACGTAGTGAATGTGTCCCACGATGAAGTAGGTATCGTGAATATGGATATCGACCGGCGTCGCCGCCATGAAGATTCCCGACAGGCCGCCGATGATGAACATGGCCACGAACGACATGGCGTTGAGCATGGCCGAGGTATACTGGATTCGGCCCCCCCACAGCGTACCCAGCCAGTTGAACACCTTGATCGCCGAGGGCAGCGCGATCATCATCGTCGACAGCATGAACGTGGCGCCCAGGGCCGGATTCATCCCCGACTGGAACATGTGGTGGCCCCACACGATGAAGCCCAGCCCCGCGATTCCCGCAATGGCGAAGACCATCGGCTTGTAGCCGAAGAGCGGCTTGCGCGAGAACGTGGCGATGATGTCCGAGACCATGCCCATCGCGGGCAGAATCATCACGTACACCGCCGGATGTGAGTAAAACCAGAACACATGCTGGAAAAGGATCGGCCCGCCGCCGCCCACCACCGCGGGCGCATTGGCCACCGTCCAGCCCACGGGAGAGAAAAAGTTGGTCCCGGCCACCCGGTCCAAAAGCTGCATGATCAGGGCCGCGGTCAAGACCGGCAAGGCAAACGCTTGCAAAAGCGCCGTGATGAACATAGCCCAGACGGTCATCGGCATCCGGAACATCTTCATTCCCGGGGCGCGCAGCATCACGATGGTCGTGATGTAGTTGATCGACCCCAGGAGCGACGAGATCCCGGCGCAGCAGAGCGCCAGCAGCCAGAAAGTCTGCCCGTTCAGCGACCCGGGAGTGGCCCACCGCGCGATCGTCAAGATCGGGTAGCTCGTCCAGCCGGCTTCAGCCGACCCTCCTTCCACAAAGAAGGAATACGTGATCAAGATCATCGCCGGCGGCATGAACCAGTAGGAGAACATATTCAACTTCGGAAACGCCATGTCCCGCGCCCCGATCATGAGCGGGATCAGGAAGTTGCCGAAGGCGCCCGTCAGAAGCGGTATAACCACGAAGAAGATCATGATCGTGGCGTGCATGGTGAAGAGCTTGTTGTAGAACTCCGGCGGCATCTGGTAGCCGTGCGACGGGTCTGACCAGAGCAGCCTCGACAGTACCGGCACCGGCTTCCACGGCCAGGCAAGCTGCCAGCGCACGGCCATCGCCAGCAGGCCGCCGATCACGAAGAAGATCAACCCCGAGGTCAGAAACTGGATGCCGATGACCTTGTGGTCGGTCGAGAAAACATAGCGAGTCAGAAAGGTCGAAGGTGCGGGATGAATATGGTCGTGCTCGTCATGGCCGCCGCCGTGGCCATCACCATGGGCCACCGAGTGAGCATCGCCCTCGGCATGACCATGGCCTCCCCCGTGACCGTGTGGCTCGGGTGCAGAACCGTGTGATCCACCGCCAGTCGGTTCAGAGCTCATCCGCCTCATCTCCCCCCTTGCGAACCATCGGTCATGCTGAGCTGGCTGCGGTTCTGCTCGATGAGCTGGTCGCCCATCCATTTGTCGAACTCAGCCTCATTCTCATGGACCTTCACCTTGCCGCGCATCTTGTAATGGCCCCAGCCGCACAGCTCGGCGCAGACCAGCTCGAAATCCCCCGCGGTGTCCGAATCAAACCACACCGGAATCAAGAGGCCCGGGACCGCGTCCTGCTTGATCCGCATTTGCGGCAGGTAAAACGAATGGATCACGTCCGACGACCTCAAATAGATGAGCGCCTGCTTGTCCTTGACGAAATGCAGATCATTCACGGTGAAGAGGTCGTCCTTGGTATTCAACTTTCCATCGAGACCCGGGTAGCGAATCACCCACTGGAATTGGCGGGCGGTGACCTCGGCCAGCGGCGGCACCCTGGGGGCCGCACTGCGGAACTTGATGCTCGTCCAGGTTCCAAGCTGATAGAACGCGATGAATACCAGGATTGCGGCCGGCAGGATCGTCCAGATCACCTCCAGCCGCTGGCTGCCGTGAAAGTACTGGGCCTTGCGAACGGGCCTGCCCTGGGCATCGAGCTGATCGGGAAAGCGGTAGCATGCGACCACGAAGACGATCTGGGTGCCGATGAAAACGATGCCCGTGATGAACAGGATCAGGAGGTAGAGGTTGTCGATCTCACGGCCGAACTTCGAGATCACGTGGGGAGGCGTGCCCTCCATCGGCATCCACCAGTCGCTCGAAAACGGCGAGTAGGCGAAGCAGCCGATCGCGAAAACCGCGCCGAGCCCGAAGAGGATGCTCCAGTAACGCACGGGCGACATACTCCCTAGAAAATCATGATTAAAGTTTTTCACGAGATGCATGGATCGCCGCTGGGGCAGCCGGGGCAGGGGGTGCATCTCTCAATAACTCAGGCTCATAAGGCAACGCCAGCACGAAGTTCACCAGGTCCCATACTTTCTTGTCGTCCAGTGGCGAGGGATAGTGCGCCGGCATCTGGGCGCCGTTGATTCCCTTGGCAATGCGCCAGAAAATGTCCAGCGGCCGCCTTCCGCCCTTGTAGATCCCGCGGTTCAGATTCGCCGGACGAAGCGGGTTGCCCCAATCGTCGGGCTTGGCGTCCCAGAGCGCCTTGAGTTTCTCCGCCTTATCCTTATCCTCTTTGGCCAATTCGGCCAGGTGCGCCTCAAGGCGTGCCTGACGCTCGCTCGGGTTTCCCCCGAAGACCACCTCGTTGTACAGGTCCTGGCTGACAAAGCTGGGCCCGTCACCCATCGCGAGCTTGCCGTGGCACCCGGCGCACTCGAGCTTTTCAGCCGTGTGCCCCAGAAACAGGCTCCGCCCTCGCAGCACACTCTCGCGAGAGGGTGGCGTGCGCGGGCTGGGAGGATTCACCTGCTGGGTCTGGGCAAGCTTCCATTTATTGAACACACTCTTGACCACATCGTTGACGATCTCGTCGGAAAGCGCGTTGGGATCTTTCTCGTCCGAGGTGAACGCTTCTTCAATCAAGAGCGTCTCCGACTCGCCGCGCATGCTCAGGAAGATCACGTAATCGATGACCTGCTCGATTTCCGTGGGCGACATCAGCGAGTGAAACGCCGGCATCGACGTGCCGTGCAAGCCGTTCGAGATCGTCCGCCTCAGGTCGCTGCGGTGCGGAGGCTTGCCGCTGGGCGTCGATGTGAACTTGAAGATGCCTTTGCGATAATCTCGCGGGGTGGGATAGAGGAACGGTGCCGTGGGCCCGTCGCCGGCCCCCGAAACACCGTGACAGTGCAAGCAGTTGCGGCGATACAGACTGTAGCCGCCGGCCTGCGGCTTGGCTGCGGGATAGCCGCCGTGCGAAACCCGCGTGGGCACCTCGACGGCCTTGTCCTCATAGAGCCGGAAATACTTGGCCTGCGCACCCTCGCCCTCCTGGACGTAGCTCGCCAGATAAAGGCCTCCCAGCGGAAGGCCCGAGCCAGGCGGCACTTTGATGTGCTGCGGAGACTCACCGTAGACGCGCTTGAGGGCTCTGCGAACCTTTTCCTGCAGAATCGGGCTCTTCGCCAGGTTCGCCTTTCCCCCTTTGACCTCCTTGGTCATCGCGTCGCTTTCGACGTATTCGAGCGGACCGGCATTGAACGCATCAGAACATCCGGTTACCGACAGGGCCAAGAACACGCAACCAATCGCGACAGCGAGACCTACCCGCGGCATGATGCCCCCGACCTCCCAGTATCCTGGACCATTCGATCGATCTTTAACAAATCCCCGATCCGGCGTTTCAATCCACAGCCTGCGTACGCGGAGCCGATATCAAACCCGTGCCCGTGGCCGCCCGGTGTGCCCAATGAGGGCCACCCCACGCCCAAGAAGCACGCAGCCCTTGGGACCCGCACGACCCCGGCCCCGAGTCCATCGCACCCAACCCGGTCCGGGCGAGCATCTTTCGTGTCCGGATTATCCTAGCGGGCACCCGGGAGAGCTACAAGGCAGCGACCAATTTCGTATTTTTCGTGCTCGCCGAAAACGATAACAATTATGAAAAGGGCTGAGCTGGACTCAGAAGATGGCATTACACAAGGCTTCGCTCAAGAATCGCTGGAACGATGCAAGGCGCGCCCGCGGCACCAGGGCTCCCGACTGGCTCCTCGAGCATCGGCCCACGTCGTACTGGACGGCGACCCGGCGGCCGTTTCCGTCGCTCCTTCTGGTCGCACCGCTGGTAGTCGGCTATGAATGGGCGGTGATCTGGCTGGGCGGGCCGACCCCCGAAAGGCTGCGGACAGGCGCCGACACCTGGATGCGCAGCGTGCTAGCCTCGGCGGGACTGGATGACCGCTGGCTCTTGCCACTCTTGCTCGTCGTGATTCTGCTAGCCTGGCAGGTCTTGTGTTATCGCGAATGGAGGTTTTCACCCGGAATCCTCGCGGGCATGGCTGTCGAAAGCCTGGTCTGGGCGGTCATGCTCGTGGGAATCAGCCGGTTGATCGACGCGGGCTTCTCGTACCTGGAGCAGCGGGGCACGGATGTACTCGCATCGGGACCGTCAAGAGATCGCCGTACGTCGCTTCCTTGATCGGCTACGTCGGCGCCGGCGTCTATGAAGAAACCCTGTTCCGTTTGATCCTGGTTCCCGTTTTCTATGGCGTGCTGCGGCTCTTGCAGTCGCCGCAGATTCTGGCCAGCACGTTGGCGGTGACGGGCTCGGCATTGCTGTTCGCGCTGGCGCACCACGCGGGGATGCCCGGCGAGCCATTCACGTGGTTTGCCTTCATCTTTCGCTGGATGGCGGGTGTTTTCTTCGCCTGGGTCTTCGTCTTGCGCGGCTTCGGGGTCGCAGTAGGCACGCACGCAGTCTACGATATCCTGGTGAGCTGGATCGCCGCGGGACAATAAACGAGGGAACCGCGCTGCCGATCTTGATCGTAATCGTAATCTCAATCTTAATCTCGATCTTGGTCTTTTTTCGCTGGGCGGCGCGAGCGTTTTTCGCCCAGGTTTTTCGTGTTGCCCTAGATCGGAGTCGCCGTGCGCACGTCCGCGACGCACGGCATCCTGGTAGGCTGAATCGCCGCGGCGTAGAAGTGGACCGAGCAAAATTCGGATTGGGGTTCAGATTGGGATTAGGATTACGATTACGATTACGATTAGCTCCGCCGTCAACAGTGCGATTCCGGTCGGCAGTCGGGAATACGAGTACGACGATATGCCCGCGCCTCAAGAATTCTGGTTCGAACACGAAAAACTGGAGGTCTATCAAGAAGCGATCGCGTTCATTGCCTGGCTTTCAGCGCTCTTAAAAGGCTCGGTTGGGCTCGGTGACGTCAAAGACCAGTTAGACCGAGCATCAACCTCGATCCCATTGAACATTGCGGAAGGCAACGGCAAATACGCACTCAAGGATCGCTGTCGCTTCTTTGATATGGCCCACGCCTCCGCGCTCGAGTGCGCTGCCGGTCTCGACGTTCTCGTCGCGAAATCGAAGTTGACAACCGACGAAATCCGCCCCGGCAAACAGCGCCTCCAGAATATTGTTCGTATGCTCATGGCGCTGATCAAAAGAAACTCGACGCGCGACTACGGAAGACGGACCGCGATCGATCCACCCGTGCCGCTAATATTAATCCTAATCTCAATCTTAATCTTCTTCTTTTGATCCTCGGACGAGGACGAAACAAGAAACCGGGTCGATCAACCCATCCCGTGGATCGTAATCCTAATCCTAATCTCAATCGTAATCTCAATCTTAATCTCGATCCTAATCTTCTTCTTTCGATCCTAGCACCAACCAGCGTAAGAACCCCGCTGCCCCGTGATGACCCATGCGCATCGTCCATCTCTCCGACATTCACTTCTGGCGTTATGCCCTGCACCCGATGCGGCTTTTGAGCAAGCGTCTGCTGGGAACAGCCTCGCTCCTGGCCGGCCGCGGCCGGCGATTCCGCCTCGAACGGGTTCCTGATCTGGTCGAGCGGGTGCAGAGTCTCGATCCCGACCACGTTTTAATCACCGGCGACCTGACCACGACGGCGCTGGCCGACGAGTTTCATCACGCCCGGACTGCTCTCGCCGGCCTCTTAGACAACCCGGCGAGGGTGACGGTTATTCCCGGCAATCACGACCGCTACACAATCCGGGCCCACCGCACGGGACGATTCGAGCGGTATTTCGGCGCCTTCGCGCCGGAGGGCCCTTACCCGTGGCTGCGGCCGCTCGACTCGCGCACAGTCGTGCTCGGCCTGGACCCGACCCGCGCCGGTATCTCGGCGCGGGGCTGGCTCCCAGAAACCCAGTTGATCGCCGCCGCCGATCTGGTCGCGACATCGGCGGAACAGAAAAATCTGGTGATCGCCTGCCACTATCCGATCGCGGCGCCGGCCGAATTTGAGTCGAGGCTTGCGCGCAAGTCGATTGTAAACGGGGCGGCGCTCGGTGCATGGTTGAAGACAATCGGCCCTCATATTTATTGCTGCGGGCACATCCACGCACCCTGGGCCTTCCGCCCGCCCTCGATCCCGAACCAACTTTGCCTGAACCCCGGTGCTCCGCTGATGCACGACCGCCGCAGCCGGCACCATCCGGGATTTTTTGAGATCACGATGGAGGGAAGCGATGTGACCGTGGATCATCACTTCTGGCATGGAGCAGGGTGGGACTTGCGAAGAATTCATCACGAGAGGAGTTTCTGGGACTGAGACTCGCCCATCGAAGTAGAACAGGCGTCAGCCTGACGATTTCCGATCAGCGCCAAGGTTTACCGGGCACGCCAGCGAGAAATTCCCACTCTTCCTGGCGATTCCCAGCCCGGGGCCAAGGTTGGCCGGCACGCCCCACCCCGGAAGGCCAAACTAATGCCGTGTTCGCGACCTGACGATCAATGGTTGAAACTCGATGATGGAGTGAGGATAAAAATCGGGAATCCGACGACGAATACCCTCTTCGGATTTCCCCCCCAAGTTCGTTTTGTAAATTCGCCGCGCAGGCCTTTCCCTACAAGGCTTAAGGGAACAAACTGGTCCCGCCCCACGTGCTGGGTTCGACTCTCCAAACCTCGCCCGGGTCGATTGATTGCGACCGACCATCCCCGTCCTCCGCCCGCCGCCGTCCGCCCGCCGCGTGCCGCCCCGCGCACGGTGGTCCTCTCCTCGGACTCGACCCCACCCGCCGCCGGCGGCTCCGCGTGGGGTTGGCTCCCAGAATCGCAGCGGCGTGGGCTGGCTGCCTGGCCCAAGACCATTGGCCCTCATATCTATTGCTGCGGGCACATCCACGCACCGTGGGCCTTCCGTCCGCCCTCGACCCCAAAACATCTCCGCATGAACCCGGGAGCTCCGCGGATGCACGACCACCGCGGCCGCCACCATCGCGGGTTTTTTGAGATCACGATGGAGGGAAGGGACGTGACCGTGGATCATCACTTCTGGCATGGTGCAGGCCGGGACTTTCGAAGAATTCATCACGAGAGGAGTTTCTGGGCTGGAGGTTGATCAAGCGCATCGGCTTGCAATGGTGTAGGGTGGGTGTAACCCGCCAAGCTCACATGCTTTCCGGCGGATTGCACGCACGCAAACAACGCGTTTGTGAGCCTCCCCAGAATTGATAGTAAATGATAGTCAGTGATCACTTTTTCGAAAGAATCCCTCTCTCCCACACACGCCGTTTCGAGGCCGCGCCGCGGGCCGCCGCCAGCACGAAGTGCACAGTCAAAAAAGAGGTATGATCGGCCATGATGTTGGCACCGCCCGTGCACTTATCGCAGTTGAGCCGGCTCGAATCCCCGCACCATCGAGAAGTCATGGCACCGCGCCCGCTCTGAGGAACTCATCGATCGCGCTGACGCCCCAGCACGAACACCCGCGCAGGCTGACGCAGCGTCCCCGATTATCCACGCTTTGTCCTTAGTATAGGATATGAAACCCGAATATGCAAACAAATTTTCGTTTCCCAAAACGACGTCCGAGTTGGAGCCTCATCCAGGCTGTCATATCGATGGCCGCAGGCCGAAGTCCCAGCACGGCGGCCCAGACGCCGCACATAGTGAACACGAGACGAATTTTTTGATGGCAGGTTTGGGCCTAACACTGCCACGACCTTTTGCAATCGCCAGCTACGCCCCGGTCAGACCTGATCCTCCCATGCCGATTGGACATGCGGAACGAGGCTCTCGGCCATTACTGAACAAAAGATCACAACAAATTGTGGCAGTAAATGGCAGTGATCCGGGTGTTTTTCAAGCATCCGTGCACCAGTGTAAATCGGCCGGTCTCAGAGAGGATGGAAATCGGGCATCCGACAACGAATGCCCTGCCTACAGGAATGATCTGCACAAACCGCGATCCAGTTGCCAAAAGAAAGAAGAATTCGTCCGTTTCGAGTCGGCATTCCGCCCCTTCGTGGGGGATGTGCCGCCTTCGGCCAACGCCGCCGCACGCATTTGGTTGACGCCTTATCACCTCCCGCCGCCGTTGGCTTCGTTTTCCACCTGATTGGCTTCGTTTTTGACCTTGTCAAGTCCCCGATCGACACCTGTTTTTCGCTCAAAGCTCAAAAATCTCTTGACTTTGCGTCTTGAACAGGTTTTCCCAAAATTGGCTTCGTTTCGCGCGTTTCACGATACACCCGATTGTCAAATGCCCCCAAGTAGGTCAGGCTTTAGCCTCATAATCTCCCCGCGCCCACGAGTCGATCGATACACTCTCGCGATGCGAACGAACGGTGAGGAGGCGAAGGTCAGAGCAATCACCCGGTTGAACAACCAAGGCCGTTGGCCGAACAACCGACATGCTCGCGACCTGACGATCAAAGTTTGAAACTCGCTGATGGCGGGAGGATGGAAATCGGGCATCCAACAACGAATACCCTGCCTACAAGAATGATCTGCACAAACCGCGATCCGGTTGCCAAAAGAAAGAAGAATTCGTCCGTTTCGAGTCAGAATTCCTTCCTCGCCGTGGGGGAGCTGCTGCCGCCGCCCTCTGCTGTTCGGCGCGGGTCCCGGGCACCCGAAGGGTCGCCGCCGTCCGCCCGACTGAAGGTCTCCGAATTTCCTCCGTCCGCCGCCCTCAGTCCGCCGCCCCCCGCCGTGCCGCCGCCCGACAGCCGCCCGTGTTTTGGGGCGAGATCACCCAACGTCAGGCACTGTGCCCGGCCCCATCCGGGGCGACATCGTACAGCCGCCGGGAAATCCGCCGTTTCCGAGCTCCGAGCCCCATCCGGGGCGTCATCGTATCGCCATATTCCCGGCATTCACCTCTGGCGTTGCTCCCTCCCGGGTGCTGGTCGCCTCATCGGCGCACTGCCTCTCGGAGCATTGGTTTGAAATTGTGCTGCACAAGCGCGAGAACGCGTTCCCCAATTTCGGTCGGCACGAAACCGCGGCCGTCGCATCGAGTGCAGCGGAGCAGCGGGTCGCCATCTTCCGGACCCCCACGTCCCCTGCAAAACTTACATATGATTTCTAACGCCAGATTGTCTTTCTCGAGCTGGTCAGTCATGGGTTGTAAGTCCAGATTCAAAGAATGGCGTCTACATCCTTGATCAACCTCTTCATCGTCACAATAGAGTCACCGACGATCCTGCTCACCATCTCGCCATCAATTGGCACGGTGTCCGACAGTTGAAGTCCCGAGAATTTTGGTAAAACCCGCGTCGGATCAATGTCTACCATCGATTTGAGGAACGGCTCGTCGACTTTAGCACCGCTATGCAGTATCACATTCCTAGTCTTCGCGAGATGATATAGCCCGCGGTCCTTATCCGTATCAAATGACTCGAATTGCCTGCTAAAGGCTGCGCCAAACGCGTGCGACACGCTATCAAACGTGTCGAATTTGTATTTATCCTTAAGTAATTCAGAGAATTTCCTTCCGAGAGTGAATCCAGCCTGCTTGAAGTCCTCCCAGGGAATGATCAACTCAAGACATTTGGTATCTTTATCAAAACGCAATCGACCCGGTTTAACTTCGCGACTCAACGCGGCTTCTGGATTTATATCGACCGCGCCCATCCAGATGTCTTCCATAAAGATTTCCGCGGCGGTCCAGGTCCCCGTGATCATGCTAGATAATATAGCGGTAAGTCCATTTTCGATCGGCGTCCGGTCGGCAACTGTTCCGTTGTCCTGTATATACTTTAATACTTGGCTAATGTGGCCTCCCTCCTCCGCCGTCGAGCTGACGAGCGCCGGGCTTGCTGGCGACGGCCCCTTGAATTGTTTCGCTCATACCCCGAGCATCCACGCAGAAGCGAGGGGCTGGCTCCCAGAATCGCAATTGTTGGCGGCCGCCGAGTCGGTCGCGACAGAACGTAGAGACCTCGTGATTGCCGTGAGCCTTCCGTCCGCCCTCGACCTCAAAACATCTCCGCATGAACCCGGGAGCTGCGCGGATGCCCGACCACCGCGGCCGCCACCATCCCGGGTTTCTTGAGATCACAATGGAGGGAAGGGACGTGACCGTGGATCATCACTTCTGGTATGGTGCAGGATGGGAGTTTCGAAGAATTCATCACGAGAGAAGTTTCTGAGCTGGAGGTTGGTCGAGCGTATCGGCTTGCAATGGTGTAGGGTGGGTGTAACCCACCAGGCTCACATGCTTTCCGGCGGATTGCACGCACGCAAACAACGCGCTTGTGGCCCTCCCCAGAATCGATAGTAAATGATAGTCAGTGATCACTTTTTCGAAAAAATCCGTCTCTCCTCCAGACGCCGTTTCGAGCCCGCGCCGCAGGCTGCCGCAAAGACAAAGTGCGTCGCCAAAAAAGCGGCATGATCGTCTATGATGTTGGCACCGCCGGTGGACGTACCGTAGTCGAGCTGGCTCGAATTTACGTACCATCGAGAAGTCATGGCAGCCCGCCCGCTTCGAGGAGATGATCGATCGCCCTGACGCCCCAGCACGAACACCCGTGCCGGCTGAAACAGCATCCCCGATCATCCACCGTTATTCCATATTATAGGATGGAAACCCCGAATATGCAAATCGACTGATATTCTTCGAAACGACGTCTGAAATCGAGCCCGCCGCAGCGCGGCATTTATATTCCGGCCGGCATCTCGAAACAGGCCCGCGGCGCGACATGGTAGGAAATGGCCAGCCGATTCGGGATCGCGTTGCCTTTCGTTCCCCGCCTTCGCCCATCCGACACGATCACGAACAATCGCCAAAAGGTCGCATCGGTGGCGACTGATTGTGCACGAGCATTCAGTCCGCTCGCCGACGATCGACCGCAGCGGCACGGTGGCTCAAACACAACGCCAGCGTCTCCCAGGAGATCACACGCCGGCGCCGGCAATCTAGCATCGCCCTTCGCTCCACGAAAGTGCGTCTTTACTCCACGCAAAACTCCGTGGATCACACGCGGCGAATTCTCTCAGTGTCGTGCCTGCCGCAAGCTCCTCTTGATCGTCGCCAGGAGATCGCCGCTATCCGAGCCATCGGGATGGACATCCTCGGATTCGTTATCGGCGCGAACCACGTCGCGACCGGCTTTTTTCTTTTTGGCGATGATCGCCCTGAGTATCTCGGTTGTCTTGTCGGCGAGCTCGCGCCTCGAAAGGCTCTTGGTGAATAGAGCCTCGATGGAGGCGCCCAAATGCAGAGACACTCCGTCGCGCGGCCGGTTCCGGCTCGGGCAAGCCAATGGATTGGGGACTCCGAAGCTCGTCTGCAAAGCCGAGCGTTTCGGCGCAGAGGATCCCCTCTCGGGCGAAAATGGCAATCAAGTACTCGCGTTCACGCATGACGACCGTGGCGATGCCGGCCCCCCTGTCCGCTCCATCACTTCCGCGAGCAACCGATACGCCTTCGTCGCGTCCTTGAGCGGAGTCAGGTAGTAACCGCGTTCCAGAAGCGCCGGCGGCAACTCGGCAAGATCGACGAATTGCCGCAACTCGATTTCACGCGTCTTCTTCGGCTCGAGCGCTTCGAGCTCGCGATCGTTGACAATGATGTAGGAACCGTCATCCAGCTCAAAGCCACGAACGATCTCGCTGGAGGCGACGTGTTTGCCGTCCCGCGGGCAAACAAACCGGCGCTCGAGAAGAGCGCCGCCCGGACTCAAAAGCCGCAGACGCACCCCGGAGTGCCGGCTCGCCCGAAACACAAGCACCGGCACGTTGACCAGTCCAAAACTCAGCGAGCCCGACCAGAACGCGTGAAATGGCAGTCTACTTGATCGTGGCACTTCCGCTTTCGATCGTGTTCGTCTCTTGATGCGTTTCTGGATGCGTGCCATGGCCGCCTCGTCTCGGGTAGGTTCATCGACGCGTCGAGACCCCGCGCAAGCTCGCCTGGAGTGACTCGGCCAGAGACCCTTCGCGCCGCCGTCGCGGTGCGAGCTTTGGCTTCACCTTCTTACCAGCTCGCTTGGCCTCGATGAGCTCGTGAATCCGCTGCTGGTAATCATCTTATTGATTCCTCGGTTCATGTCGCCGAGTCTTACACTGTTCGGTTTGATTCTCGCCGCCATTGACTACTTGCCGAAACGCCGCTCCCCGGCGTCATTGCGAAGCGCTCTCCAAGCTTGTCGCGGCTGTGAGCTGTATCGGTGGGCGACCCACGCAGTCGCGGGGGAAGGACCGACCAGAGCGCAGATCGTCTTTGTCGGCGAAACGCCCGGCGACGAGGAGGACAACACCGGTCATCCGTTCGTCGGACCCGCCTGCGCGCTCCTGGACGAGGCGCTCGAAGCGGTCGGAATCAACCGCCAGGAGGTCTTCGTCACGAACGTGGTCAAGCATTTCAAACTCTCGCAAACTGGAAAGGTGCCCGTGCTATGGCCAATCAAACGAAAAAAACCGGAAAGTCCCCGATCGGCGATCCGCAAGAGCCCAAGAAGCCGGTCAAGGCGGAAAAGCCGATGGAGGACCCTTGCACCGAACAAGTCACGCATCCCGCGGGCGAGGGCCAAGTCGCCAACAAAGCGCAGCCTGAAAGGGGAGTGCCCGGCGAAAACGATGAGGACGCGTGGCCGGTCGAGAATGGATTCGGATTGGTTCCGTGACAGCGGTTGGTTTTCCAGCGCGTCTCAAGCTCCTTTCTCTGAATCCTGGCACCGAGTTTGCAAAGTGTTCCGCATCCCGATTTGATGGCCAGGATGGTTGTCGTTCGCGAAGTCCGGCACGGAATCTAGCCCAACAGCTCGAATCTCAAACAGTTCAAGGATTATTACCCATGAAAATGGAAACGCTCCACGATCTACTGGTCGCACAGCTTCACGACCTTTATGACGCCGAACAACGGCTGACTCGGGCGCTGCCGAAAATGGCGAAGGCTGCGACCACTCCTGGGCTCAAAGCCGCCTTCAAGAAGCACCTCGCGGAGACCGAGGGGCATGTGAAGCGGCTCGAGCAGGCATTTGAGGCGCTGGACGAGAAGGCGACCAAGAAAACGTGCAAGGCCATGCAGGGACTTATCGCCGAAGGCGATGAGACAATCGAGAATGATGCCGAGCCCGAGGTGAAGGATGCGGCCTTGATCGCGGCTGCACAACGCGTTGAGCACTACGAGATCGCGGCATACGGCACGGTCAGTGCATATGCCAAGCTACTAGAGAAGAGCAATGTCTTGAAACTGCTCCAGGCGACGCTCGCGGAAGAAAAAGCAACGGATGAAGCGTTGTCGGCGCTGGCCGAGACCACGGTCAACGTCGAAGCCGCATGACGGTGTGTTCGACACCGGGAGCTTCGGTCGGCGGGTAGAAACAGGGAGGTCCACGGCTCCGCCGGGCGTTGGGGCTGACGGAGGTTGATACCCAGCGGCCCGCCGATCGAAGTCCGCTTCGAGCTTGAACAAGCTGCGCAAGACCAGCAGGTCGAGGTAGTGTCCCATGGCCCTGAAAGAGTATCGGCACAAACGCAATTTCCAGAAAACGCGCGAGCCTCGCGGCAAACGCCCCGCGCGTACAAGCGGGAAGCCGGCCTACGTCATCCAGAAGCACGATGCTTCACATCTCCATTACGACTTCCGCCTGGAACTAGGCGGCGTGCTCAAAAGTTGGGCCGTGCCCAAGGGCCCGGACCTTGACCCGGCCATCAAGCGGCTGGCAATGCAGGTCGAAGACCATCCCCTGGAATACGGCGGCTTCGAAGGGACGATCCCCGAAGGCGAATATGGCGCGGGAACGGTAATGCTCTGGGACCACGGGGCGTGGGAACCAATCGGCGACGCGGCGAAGGGGTTCCGGGAAGGGCATTTGAAATTCACTCTGCACGGAGAAAAACTTCAAGGCGGCTGGATGCTGGTGCACAAAGGAGGCCGTTCGGCGGAGCCGGACGAACGAGCCTGGTTTTTGTTCTTTGATATTCTTCACCTGGACGGGCACGACGTGACCGGCCTCCCGCTCGAGGCGCAGGGAGCTTGTCAAACGCGTGGTCTCCCGGAGCCACGCGTCCATCCGTTTCAGTGATTCCATACGAGGTTCGGGCACGGAGGTCATCGACAAGGCCTGCCACCTGCACCTGGAGGGCATCATTTGCAAGCGCGCGGGCTCGCCGTACCGGCCGGGCCGCGGGGTCGACTGGCTCAAGGTCAAATGCTCGAAACGCCAGGAATTCGTCATCGGCGGCTTTACCAAATCGGCGGGCAGCCGCGCGCATTGCGGCGCTTTGCTCCTGGGATACTTTAACCACGCCAGGAAGCTCATCTATGCCGGTCGAGTCGGCATGGGGTTCAACGAGGCGATGCTGCGGGCGCTGCACGAGAAACTCGTCAAGCTGGTGCAAGTTAAATCGCCCTATGCGACTCTGTCTAGCACTTCCGGCGACGCACGGGACGTGTCCTGGGTCAAACCCAAGCTGGTCGCCGAAATCCAATTCTCAAACTGGACCGACGAGGGGCTGCTCCGGCATCCGTCGTTTCAGGGCCTGCGCGAGGCTAAACCTGCCGGCACGGTCGTTCACGAAGAACCCCGTTCGCTCAGCGACGTCAAACCGAGCCAGAACGGCCGGAAGTCACCGGGCGCCCGACGGCACGGCGCATCAGACCCTTTCAGCTACACGGTCGTGCTCGACAACCAGAACAAAGTCAAGGCGATTGAAGGGACCGAGAAGCTCCTGGAAAAAGCCGATACGCTCAGCCCTCAAGCGAAGGCTGCAATCCGCAGCCGCCTCGAGACCGACACGCTCAAGAAGGCGTTCGAGCAAGCGCTGCGCCACCTGCCTGATGTCCTTACCCGGCCCGGCGAGTCATGGGAGCGCACCGAGGTTGTCGACCTCGGCAGCAAGCAGATTCTTACTCTCCAGAAGAAGTACGAATACGTGGGTACCGAGAAAGTAGGGGACAAGACGCTCGACAAGATCACGAGCAAGACGACCAAGGCCGAATTGAAGCAGGATCCCGATGTCGTGGCAGACTTGAAGCTCTCAAGGGCGACGTGAAAATCGAGTCCTCCGACGGCACGATCCTGTTCGATCGTGAGGAAGGCCATGCCGTGAGCGCACGGGGTAGCTTCCGGGTCAAAGGAGAAAACATGACCTTTTCGTACAAGGGGATGGAGCTCCCCGGCGCAGTCGACTTCACCATCGAGTCCGCCACCGATCTACTGCCCGAGCCGAAGAACTGAGCGGAAAAACGTGTCAGGAACCATAGTTCGGGCGGGCAGACCGATGCGGCAGCAACATGAACCCATTTCGCCAGTGCCATGCCATGCTGGTGACATTGCCGCAATCGGTTGCCGACGCCAGCTCGCGGTAGCCGGAATTCCATAACGATCGGGTCGCGCTCGCCAGCAAAGCCTTCGCAACTCCCCGGCCGGAAACCGCCGGATCGACGAAGACCCAACTGATTTGCGGTTGCTCCCGCCCGTCGGCCAGATCCGGCGGAGGCGGGGCTACCGCGAGGCGCCGCCCGACGTACCACGTGCGAGTGAAACCGGCCATCCGGGTCACGATCAGGGCACCCAGCACCCGCGCCAGTCATTCCGGTCCACGGCCACCACACATGCCGGCTCGACCAGCGGGCCCTCATCGCCGTCGCGGGTGGACCAGAGCCAGTCGCGCGCAGGCCCAGATTCGCCGTCGGGAACTGAGCACCCCCAGCGGCGGCGCGTCCGCGAATGCACGCGCGAGCACGTCCGGCAAGACCTCCCAGTCGCCGCTCGCCAGCGGGCGGATGGCCGCAAGGCCGTCGCCGTCGTTCACAACCTCTTCCGCTGACGGTGCCTGAAGCGTCAGATACATCGCGTGGCTATTCCAGCGCGGCGTGATTCGCAGTTGGCCATCCCAGTACTCGAACTTGTAAGCAGGATGCCGCGGGAGCCGCATGTATGACCCGAACGGCATCGGCGCCCGCACCGCCCTGAACCATCGGTGCACGTCTTTTCTTTTCATTTGAAAAACGTGTCAGGAAGCATTCTTCCGTCGGGACGGTCGCGCGGACGATCACACCTGCGTTGCCCCTCAGTTCCTCGACGTGCCGAGAGCTTCTCACTATAATCTCGAGGTGGCTCGCCATGCGAGGAAGAAAGCCGTGAATGGTTGGTCCGCTGGAATCGCTCTCGTCGCCACCCTTTAATCAACTTCCCTTGGAGAGACGCCATTGGCTCCCGAAGAACTCGCCACTGCCCTGCGCTGCCGGCCGTTCGTGCCCTTTCGGATCGCGCTCACCGAAGGCAGCACATATGAGATTCGACACCCGGAGCTGTGCATGGCCGGTCGTCGGTCGGCAGTCATCGGCATCGCCGCACCTGACGATCCGGACCGACTCTTCGAACGATCGGTGACCGTCGACCTACTACACATCGTGCGGCTCGAGTCGATCGAGCCTGTTCCTCGCCGCGACAATGGGCCAACCTGACGAGCAATCGATCGCCAAAGCAATGAGCCCATCTCCCCAACTCCATGCGGCCCTCGGGGAGCTACGAACAGGCGGCATCACGGGGCGACTCGACTTGTGAGCTTCTTGAGCTGGAGCAACCGACCGGGATCACACGCAACGAGCCCTCGTCACGGTGCGCCCGATCGCACAGCGCCGGCCGCCGCCGGCGGCCCGATCTCAATCTTCGCAACGAGCATGACGTCGATGATTTGCAAACTCTCGTCGAGGCCGACGACAACCGCCGTCCGTCCGCCAGGGGGATGCGCAATGAAATCGGGATGCGGAACGTCGACTCGTGTTCCATCTGCAAGGCATAGCGCGAACGGACGGAATGGTGCCGCGTGGATCACCTCTCGCAGATTCTCTGGTCTCATGTGCTCGGCCCCCTCATCGATGCGGCCACGTTCATCGCCACTTCGATTATATATCCGGCTTCCAGCAAACCGAAATGGGCTACCTGCTCTCCGCGGGTTCGGGATGCCTAGCCCTTATGCTCCGCCACCCGGATCATCCCGCGGGCGCGAGAGACCGTTTTGACATGGTCGGCGTATTCGGCGTCGCTGACGACGCGAATCTTGTCGGCGGCTTCGAGCTCGCGCGAGGCCGCCGTCGCGTCGAGCTGCGCGGCGGGGATCGCACGCTGCGTCAGCACCGTGACCACGTTGTTGCGTACCTGCGCAAAGCCGCCGTCGACAAAGTAGCGGTGAACCTCCGCGCCCACCTTCGTTCTCAGCTCGCCGAAGCCCAGGCGGCCGATCAGGGGAGCACGTCCCGGCATCACCCCCAGCTCGCCGTCGAAGAGCGGAAGTGCGACGAAGTCGACCCACTCATCAAACAACGTCTTTTCGGGCGTCACCACCACGCACTGGATCTTCTTGCCGCCTTTGTGCAAGGAACGCTTCTCTTCACCAACTGCTTCGTGTTCGGTCGCCATCGGATGGGTCGCCTTGTCATAAAGGACCTGGACCGCACGGGAGATGTCAGGCTTTACGGTGCGAATAATCGTCAGGCTTTAGCCTGACCTACTCGAACGTCAGGCTAAAGCCTGACCTACTCGAACATCAGGCTAAAGCCTGACCTACTCGAACATCAGGCTAAAGCCTGACCTACTCGAACATCAGGCTAAAGCCTGACCTACTCGAACATCAGGCTAAAGCCTGACCTACTTGCTATGCGCTCATCTTCTTGGCTTGCTCTTCGGCCTGCTCGATCGAGCCCACGTACATGAACGCGCCTTCGGGCAGATGGTCCCACTTGCCGTCGCAAATCTCCTTGAAGCTGCGAATCGTGTCGGGCAGCTTGGTGTACTGGCCGGCCTTGCCGGTGAAGACCTCGGCAACGAAGAACGGCTGCGACATGAATCGCTCGATCCGCCGCGCCCGGTGCACATTCAGCTTGTCTTCCTCGGAAAGCTCGTCAACCCCCAGGATGGCGATGATGTCGCGCAGCTCCTTGTAGCGCTGCAAGGTCTGCTGGACGCGGCGGGCGACGTCGTAATGCTCCTGCCCAACGTACTGCGGGTCGAGGATTCGCGAGCTGGAACCCAGGGGATCGATTGCCGGGTAAATGCCTTTTTCGGAAATCGATCGCGCCAGAACGATGAATGCATCGAGAAACCCGAACGTGGTCGCCGGCGCCGGGTCGGTCAAGTCGTCGGCCGGAACGTACACCGCCTGCACCGAGGTGATCGCACCTTTCTTGGTCGAGGTGATCCGCTCTTGAAGCGCGCCCATCTCGGTCGCCAGCGTCGGCTGGTAACCGACGTTCGACGGCATGCGCCCAGCAGGGCGGATACCTCTGAGCCCGCCTGGCTGAACCGGAAGATGTTGTCAATGAAAAGAAGCGTGTCGGCGCCGGTCGCGTCGCGGAACCATTCGGCCATCGTGAGCGCCGATAGGGCGACTCGCAGCCGCGCGCCCGGCGGCTCGTTCATCTGGCCGAAGCACATGACCGTGCTGTCAATGACCGACTTGCCCGTGCTACCGATCTTCGCTTCCTGCATTTCCAGCCAGAGGTCGTTGCCCTCGCGAGTACGTTCCCCCACGCCGGCGAAAACCGAAAAACCGCTGTGCACCGTCGCGATGCGGGCGATCAGCTCGGTCAAGATGACCGTTTTTCCCAGCCCGGCGCCTCCAAACAAACCGATCTTGCCGCCTCGCACGAACGGAGTGAGCAGATCCACGACCTTGATCCCGGTCTCGAACTGCTCGGTCTTGGCCGAAAGCTCTTCGAACGTCGGTGGATCACGGTGGATCGGCCACCGCTCCGATGCTTCGACCGGCCCACGCCCGTCGATCGGATCGCCGAGCAGGTTGAACACGCGGCCGAGCGACCCTTTGCCTACGGGCACGCTTACCGGGTTGCCGGTGTCCAGCACCGGCATGCCGCGCACCAGGCCGTCGGTCGAGCCCAGGGCCACGCAGCGCACGCGGTTCCCTCCCAGGTGCTGCTGCACCTCGCCGGTCAGCTTGATCTTGACCCCCTTGGCTTCGCCCTCGACCTTCAAGGCATTGAAGATATTGGGCAGATGCCCCTCTTCGAATTCGGCGTCGAAGGTCGAGCCGATCACCTGGGAAATGCGTCCGGTCATCGTCGCTGTGGCCATCATGAATCCCTTGCGATACGGTTGATGCGATACGGTTGATAATATGGAGCGGTCTAACTTCCAGGTGGAAAACGCGCTGGTTGATTATTTGAGTGCCGCCGCACCGCCGACGATGTCGGCCAGATCGCGGGTGATCTGCATCTGCCTGGCTCGGTTATACTGGCGGCTGAGTGACTTCACGAGGTCGTCCGCGTTCTTGGTCGCCCCGCCCATCGCCACCATGCGCGCGATCTGCTCGCTGACCGCCGCGTCCAGAAAGCACTTGAAGAGCCTCACCTTGAAGGAAACGGGCACGATCTCCTCGAGGATGCTCTTGGCGTCCGGCAGAAACTCGTATGAAACCGGCCCGGCCCCTCGCGCGGCCGGCTCTGGTGCCTTGGCAGCGGAGCCTGCCTGCCCTACGGACGGGCCCGCCTGACCAAGGTCAGCCGTCGAAATCGGCAAAAGCGTCTGCACGCTCGCGATCTGGCGCGAGGACGACACGAACCGCGTGAACGCCACGTCAAGACGGTCGATCGAGCCCTGCACGTAAAGCTTGATGAACTTGTCGGCCAGGACCTCAACCTCGGCAAACTGCGGCTTATCCTCGAACTGGGTGTAGGTCGCGTCAGCCGTCAGCTTCCGGAAGCGGAAATAGCCGATCCCTCGCTTACCTGCAACCTCGAGCGAAGTCTCGATTCCTTCGGTTTGATTGTCCTGGTATCGAGCCAGCGCGACGCGCAGCACGTTGCCGTTGTAACCGCCCGCCAGGCCTCGATTGCTCGTCAGCACCAGCAGAACGGACTTCTTGATCGGGTCGTGCTTTTCCAGCAGCGGGTGACGCGCTTCCTGGCTCGTCTGGCCCAGGTCCGCAACCAGCTCGGCGATCTTCCGGGTGAACGCCTCGGCCTCCGTGGCGCGATTGAGCGCCTTGCGGAAACGATTGGTCGCGATCAGCTCCATCGTCCGGGTGATCTTGCGAATGTTGTCAACCGCCTTGCGGCGCTTGATGATTGCTCGGGCTTTGGCCATCGAAGCAGACTCGGATTAGACTCGAACTCGATACAACAAGGTGGGTTTCACCCACCCTACACCTACTCGAACTTGATTTGAAACGGTGGGTTTCACCCACCCTACACCTACTCGCACTTGATTTGAAACGGTGGGTTTCACCCACGCTACACCTACTCGAACTCCATACAAAATGGTGGGTTTCACCCACCCTACAGCAACCCCGTAGCGAGGCGCCTGCTACCGAAAATGCTTCTCCTTGAATTCGACGATCGCGGCCTTCAAATCGGCCTCGAGCGCCGGCGTCAGCTTCTGCTCCTTCTCAAGTGAGCTGCGCAGGCCGGCCTTCCGCTCGCGAATGAACGTGAGGAACGCCGTTTCCCACCGCGAGACTTCCGGGCGAGGAACATCGTCCAGATATCCCTGCGTGCCGGCATAAATACTCATTACCTGATCGATTGCACCGAGCGGCCGGTACTGCGGCTGCTTGAGCAGCTCGACCATGCGGTAGCCCCGGTCAAGCTGCTTCTGCGTCGCCTTGTCGAGCTCGGTTCCGAGCTGTGCAAATGCCTCCAGCTCGCGGAAAGCCGCCAGGTCCAGCCGAAGCCCCCCCGCCACCTTCTTCATCGCCCCGATCTGGGCCTTGCCGCCGACTCGCGAGACGCTGATGCCGACGTCAATCGCCGGACGAACTCCCGCGAAGAAGAGGTCGGGCTGAAGGTAAATCTGGCCGTCGGTGATCGAGATCACGTTGGTCGGAATGTACGCCGAGACCTCGCCTTCCAGCGTCTCGATGATCGGCAGCGCCGTGAGCGACCCCCCCGACGTGGTCGTTTTCACGACCTTGTGGCCTTGCGGGAAATGTTCCTTGAGGGCGGCGGTTTGCCTCCTCAATACCCGGCACGCCGACGTACACCTTCTTGTCGACACCCATCTCCTTCGTGACGTTCTCGGTCGAGGCCGATTCGGGCAGAATCACGTAGTGATTCGCAAGCTTGCACGACCGCTCCAGAAGTCGCGAGTGCGCGTAGAAAATATCGCCCGGAAACGCTTCCCGGCCCGGCGGTCGGCGCAAGAGCAGCGAAACTTCACGATAAGCGACGGCTTGCTTCGAAAGGTCGTCGTAGATGACCAGGGTCGGCTTGCCCTGCATATACATGAAGAACTCGGCCATCGCACAGCCCGCATACGCGGCGATGTACTGGATCGGGGCGGGGTCGCTGGCACCGGCAGAGACCACGATCGTGTAGTCCATCGCGCCGTGGCGGCGGAAGACGTCGACGATGGCGGCCGTCGTCGATTCTTTCTGGGCGATCGCCACGTAGACGCAGATGACTCCGGTCCCCTTTTGATTCAGGATCGTGTCGATCGCGATGGCTGTCTTGCCGGTCTTGCGGTCGCCGATGATCAGCTCGCGCTGGCCGCGGCCGATCGGGATCATGGCGTCGATCGACTTGATGCCGGTCTGCATCGGCTCGTCGACCGGCTGGCGCTCGGCGATGCCGGGCGCGATCGACTCGAGCGGCCACGTCGTCGAACTGGCGATCGGCCCCCCGTCATCCTGCGGCTCGCCCAGCGGATTGACCACGCGGCCGACGAGCGCGTCACCCACGGGCACGCGCAGCAACTGGCCGGTGGCACTGACCGAATCACCCTCCTCGATCCGGGTGAAGTCACCCAGCACCATCACCCCGACCGACGACTCCTCGAGGTTGAGCGCGATGCCCTTGACGCCGTTCTCGAATTCCACCATCTCGCCGGCCATGAGGCCGGATAGGCCGTAGACGCGCGCGATGCCGTCGCCGACCTCGAGCACCCGGCCGACCTCGCTGCGAGTGATTTCCGGTGAGAACGCTTCGATCTCACGCTGGATGACTGAACTGATCTCGTCGGCTCTGAATTTCATGCGTCTTTCCTTCGATCAGTCGTTGGCGAAGCTGTGCAAGCCGGCTTTTGGCCGACGCGTCATAACGGAGGTCGCCCACCTGGACCACCAGGCCGGCGAGCAAAGTCGGGTCGGTTGAAACGTCCAGGATCGGCGTCGCGCCGGTCATGCGGGCCAGCCCGTCGCGAAGGCTCTGCAACTGGCCTTCATCGAGCGGAACCGCCGAGCGAACGTGAACCGGAACGCGGGCATGGCGCTTGTCCCAGATGGCGCTGGCCGCGTGCGCGACGGCGCCTGAGTATCCCAGCCGCTCATGGCGATTGAGCACTCGCAAAAACCGCAGGAGCAGGCTCGAGCCGCGGCCTTCCAGCAAATCGACCAGAATGCGGTCCTTCTCGGCCGAGGAAACCCGTGGCGAGGCCAGCACCTGGGCAAACCGCGGGTTCGGCTTCAAAACGTCGCGCTCGAGCTGGACCAGGTCGTCGAGCACCTCGTCCACGGCCCCCTCGCGCTCGGCCGCGTGAATCAGCGCTTCGGCGTAGCGGCGAGCGACTTCGGCCGAGTCGTCATTGACGACGGCCGCTTCGTGCACCGCTGCCTCGTTCGCACTACCAGGCATCAGGCCTTCCCTCCGTGCCCGTTGGCCCCGGGTTTGGTCGGCAGCTCGCTGACAGCAGCGGCGATGAGCCTGCGGTGATCGGCTTCGGTCAGTTCCTTGGAAAGAACCCGGCCGGCCACCGAGACGGCCATGTCCGCGGTTTTCTCCCAGATCTCAGCCAGAGCTTGGTCACGAGCGGCGCCGATGTCGCGGGCGGCGCGCTGCTTGGCTCCCTCGGCCTCGGCCTGCGCGGCCTTGACAATCTGCTCGGCCGTCATCTGGCCGTCCTGCCGCGCCTTCTCGAGCAGGCTGCGCACCTCATCGGCCGCGTGGGCCATTTGCTTGCGGTGCTCGCAGAGGAGCATCTCACTCTCGTTGCGGGCGCGTTCGGTTTCATGGAGAACGTGCTCGAGATGCTTCTCTCGCTCGTGCAGGGCGTGCATGAGCGGCTTCCAGGCAAACTTGGTGAGGACCCCGAACAAACACAGGAAGACGACCAGGGTCCAGATCGCCAGCGTCGGCTCGGCCTTCAAGGGATTGGGCGGTTGGGCCTTTTCTTCTGCGCCTCCGCCGGCCGTGGGAGCGTCTTGTTCTGCACCGCCGGCCTTTTCTGCGGCGACGCCGCCGGTCGAGGGCTGATGGCCCTTTTCTTGCGCCGCCGGCAGAGCCCGCGCGAACAAGAACGCGAACGCAACAGCGAAAACGCCGGCCACGAAGACCAATTTCGACTTGCTCTGCATTGAGTACGTCAGGCTTTTAGCCTGACTCCCTGCTTTGAGTACGTCAGACACTCGGCCTGACTCACTGTTCAGTGTCCGCCGCCGATACCGAGCACCTGGAGAATGATGATGGCCAGTGCGAAGAACGTGAATCCTTCGATGAAGGCCGCCACGATGATGAGCGCACCTCGGATGTTGGCCTCGATCTCGGGCTGGCGAGCCATACTCTCGAAGGCACCCTTGGCAAGAATGCCGATCCCCAGCGCCGCGCCGAGGGTCACGATGCCGGCACCGATGGCCTTCAAATCTGAAAACGGAGCGGCACCGACCTGAGCGAAAGCTGTGCTGTGGCCCACCAGGACGAACGCACCGGCCAAGATGATCGACTTGATCAACTTCATCGGAATCTCATCTCCTATCTGCTTGAAAAGACACGCTGCAAGAGAACGACGCGGAGCGGATACAACCTCCCCGCCATACCCGAGAAACCTTTTCCACCTTCCGACTCGATCATCCCTGCCCGCGGCTCTTTCGTCGCGCCTCGTGCTTGACTTTACTCAAAGCCGTTCTCATCCTGCTTCGTCCGTCCCGCCGGGAAGGGTCAATGAGGGTGAGCGGCTGCGCCGATGAACATCGCGGACAAGTAAGTGAATACGTACGCCTGTAGCAATGCGACGAATAGCTCCAGAAGGCTCAAAGTGACCACACCGCCAACGCTGACGGGCGCCACCAGATAAATCGCCATCGATGACCACGCCATCACCGTGAAACCGAGGATGACGGAAAGAACAACGTGACCGGCGAACATGTTGGCAAAAAGTCGAACGGCCAGCACCAGGTGACGGATCAAGAGCCCGGCCACCTCGATGAAGAACAGCAAGACCCAGACCGGGGGTTTCAAGTACGCGGGCACGTCCAAGTGCGGCACCAGCGCCACCCAGTAGCCAATCGCTCCCGATTCCTTCATGCCCGTCATCACCACCACCACCAGCGTCGCAATCCCGAACACCGCCGTCACGTTGATGTTCGCGGTGGCCGACGCAAACCCGGGAATCATGCCCAGCAGGTTGTTGAACAGGATGAAAAAGAACACGGTCCAGAGATAAGGCAGGAACTTGTCGGCGCCGTGGCCGCCGATCGCCGGACGGGCGACCTTGTCGCGAACGAACAGGATCACCGCCTCGAACATATTCGCGAAGGCACCGCGGCTGACCGGCGTGCGCGCGATGTGGCGAGCAACCGGTACCATGATCATGACGACAAGGCCGGCCGCGATCACTTCCATCACCATGAACCGCGTGAGCTGGAAACCGCCGATGTTCCAGAGCTCAATCTTCCATTCGTAGTGCGGACCGGTGAACCACGGGAATTCGATGAACGTCTGGTCGACAACGTGGTCCAGCGGGTTTGAAGAGTGTTCAGCCATGAGATTAAAGCGAAGCTCGTCCGGTCGAGGGCGATGGAAGAGCAACCCGGGTGCTCGGGTTGCAAAGCGTCAGGGCGTTAACCTTTTTCGCGAGCGCCGGGGCGATTGATTTCCGTTTCCGAGGGTGTTCCGTCTGAGAGCGGCACTATTGAGTCGGACTTTGGCGCGGGCCTCTTCGCCACCGTATAGCCCGGGATTTCTCGAGCCAGACCCAGGATTTGCAAGAGTCCGCAGACAAAGCCCAGTACGACGCCGGCCAGAGTAAAAATCGGACCCCAGTTCAGCCAGCGATCCAGCAGAAACCCGGCAATTGCCGGTAGCGAGAAGCCCAAGGCGATCGTCGAGACCCTCGAGGCCCACTCGACGCCCACCAAGAAAGCCGGTCGCTGCTCGGGCTGCTTGCCCACGCAAGACCCCCACTTCCCCCCGCTAGCTCGACAGCCCGAGCCCAGGTCAACCATGCCCACGGGGGCAACAGTCACCATTAAAACCCGGTCGCCTCGCACGATCCGAGAACAAGAGGGAGGCCAAACTGCGTTCAGTTATACTGGGCACAATCCCCATGTCAACAAGGCAGGGTCCAATTCGAGAAATTTTTCACAAAGTCGTGTTGGGGACCGAAACTGAACGGAGATTGGCGATTGCGAAGGAGGCTTGGCGGGTTCGATCGACGATCGCTGCAAACGTGCGTATTTGAACGCCGAACTGGGAAAATAGGCGATTGACAGACCTTGCCTTGATATGGTATCTGATAACCAGCGATTGGAAGCGAGTGCTAAATCCCCCGACTGCCGCTCGTCGATTCACCTAACGCTTCACACCGCGGGGATCCGTCATGGCGATAATGATGCGCGCAGAGTGCCTCCAGGGCGAGCACTTCGAGCGGTGTCCGGCTGGGTGTTCCCGGCTTGATAGCCGCTTTTTTGTTGCGCCTCTGGTGGCATTGTCCGCGCCGGCACAGCCTTCCTGAAAAGCTGACGTCCGGGAAGCAGGGAGCCTTCCGGATCGGTCCACTCACGGATGAATGTCTTATTCAATTACATTCATCCCTCGTGGCAGCCGAACCGGCCGGAGCGGGGGGTGTCGGAGTGGCACCGTATGACTTTAGAGGCGCTCAAAGAATGCAATAAAAGGCGGTTGGCCCAACTGGCGCGAGACAAAGGCATTTCGGGCTGGCACGCAATGCGGAAGGACCAACTCATCCGGGCGCTGTCCGGCTCACGACCGTCGCCTTCCAAGAGTGTCAAGAAGAAGAAGTCTCGGCCGGCGGCGGTGAGTGCCGTGCGGCGGAAGAAACCGGGAGGCGGGCCAGGGTCTCCACCGGCTCGGCGCGGGTCCTCCCAATCGGCGCGCCACCTGGACGCGGCGCCGCCGGAGCACACGCTGGATCACGCGTGCCAGAAGGACCGGATCATCGTTTTGACCCGCGATTCTTACTGGCTGCACGCCTACTGGGAGCTCTCGCGAACGACACTTTCCCGGCGCGCGCGGCCCTCGGGCAGGACTGGCACGAAGCGCGGCCAATCCTCCGTGTCATGGACGTTTCCAGCGAAGACACGACCTCCTCGGCTGAGCGGCACGTGCGCGACATCCCCATTCACGGTGGGGTGAACAACTGGTACATCGACGTGCTCGAGCCGCCTCGCTCCTATCGAGTCGACGTCGGCTACGTCTCGCGGCGCGGCAAGTTCTACGTGCTGGCGCGGTCCAACGTCGTCACGACCCCCCGCGCCGGCGTGACCGACACGCTCGACGAGAACTGGAGTAACGTTCAGAAGCAATTTGACCGGATTCATAACCCCAGCGCCAACGGCAACGGCTCGCATCAGCCCCTTTCGCCGGTTGATCTGCGCGATCTCTTCGAGGAGCGGCTGCGCCGGCCCATGGCCAGCGCATCCCTTCAGAACCTGGCAACGACCCCGCTGGTGCCCCTGGGACGGGCCTTTCATTTCCAGATCGACGCCGAGTTGATCGTTTACGGCATAACCGAGCCGGGCGCCCAGGTCACCCTGCAGGGTGAGCCCGTCAACCTGCGCAGCGACGGGTCGTTCACGGTGCGATTCAGCTTACCCGACTCGCGCCAGATCATCCCCGCAGTCGCGTCCAGCGCCGACGGCGGCGAAGAACGCACGATCGTGCTGGCGGTGGAACGCAACACCAAAGAGCTCGAGCCGATGATCCACGACAACAACGACATCTAGCCACCACTCTCCTTCTTCGACGAAGCCCTTCTTCCGAGCACATCCCGTGCTCGGAATTTTCTTTTTCGGGCAGCGCCACGTTCCCCTGACGTGCATACAATAGACAAAGAGACCACTCGGCCACGGCCAGCGCCGCCCTGACCCTAACCAACGCGCGGCCCGCCCAAGGGGAGATCGTTCGCTTGAGCCAGGACATACAACACCTACTCGATGACTGGGAATTCGAGCCCGACCAACTCCAGGTCCGCTTCATCACCGGCGAAGACGGGCGCGAAAAAATCCAGATGCGCATCGACCTGGGCCTCATCCAGCTCGAGACGACCGGCCGCCCCGACGGCGAGCGCCCCGAAGGCCACGAATCCCTGCTCGACCACTATGAGGCCAAAGCCCAGGAAGCCGCCGAACGCGGCTCGGCCTTCTCTCTCGGCCCCGAAGTTTGCTCTCAGCTCATGCGTGAGGGCTTGCAGTATTACCACCGATATCTTTCTGCTTTTCATCTCGAGCGTTACGACATTGTCGCGCTCGACACCCTGCGCAATCTCCGGCTGTTCGCGTTTGTGGGCCGGTATGCCGCGCGGCAGCGTGACAAGCTGGAATTTGATCGCTATCGCCCCTACGTCCAGATGATGTACACCCGGGCGAAAGCGTCGATGGCCCTCAAGGAAAGCGATCACCCGACGGCGCTGGCGCTGATCGACGCGGGAATCAAGGCCATTCGAAAGTTTCTCCGCGAATACAAGCAGGAGGATCGCGAGCAGGAATGTGCGGAGCTCAAGTCGCTCATCAACTGGCGCCGCGAGGTGAAGCGCGAACGGCCGATGGAGCCGCTCGAGCGCCTGGAACAGCAGCTCGAGCTGTCTGTCGTCCGTGAGGACTACGAGGAAGCCGCCCGGCTGCGTGACCAGATTCGCCGGCTGCGCGGCGATGTCACAGAGTAGCTCGCCCGGCTGCTCCGGTGCGTGCTGGCAATCTCACGGAAGGGCGAACCTTATGAGCCGCAATTCGCGCAACGCTGCGCCGGCTCCGGTGATTTTTTGCACCGCTTCGAGTGGCATCTTGCCAGCGGCAGAGGCGCGGGTTAGATTAGCATCGTCTGGTTTAACCAGGCGCTGCCTCTGCCATGTTCGATAAGAAGTGATCCTTTTGGCGAACCAACATTTAACCCGACGGGGACCGACAGCGGTGTACAGGAACTTCGTTCTTCGCATCCCTCAACTCCCCACTTGAACTGCGGGTTCTCAAAAGCACTTCAACGGCATTCCGGTGGAGGCTGAATTCTTTGCCCGTGCCTTCCCACGCGAGAGCGAGGGGCGACACGGGCAAATGTCGTTCAAGCCAGGTGGCGGTCTGCTGGAGCAGTGTCGGCATCCCCCTGCCGCCGCCGAACTGCCCGGCGGACTGCTTCATCGAGATCAGGCCGATCCCCGCCTTGTGCGCGACGTCGAGTGCCTTGTTCAAAGGCGACTCCTTGTCGAGAAACGGACTGTACTGGACCATGATGACGTCGATGAACCCACCCTCTGCGGCGGCCTGGATGTACTCGGCGCGGCGGGGATTGTGGGTCGAGAAGCCGACGAATTTCGCCTTGCCCGACTTCTTGATGGCCTCGACCGCGTCGCCGAACTCCTTAGTATTAAGCTAAACGCCCCGGAATGTTACAAGCCCGCAAAGCCATTCCTGCATCCATGGAATCATCCAGGAACTCAGGACTCGAGGTGCTCCGCCGCTCATTTCCCGGCAATCTCAACCGTAGGCGGCTTTGCGTAAGCTGCGAAAGAGCGATCGATCCTGCGCACTCTTCGTGTCGCCCTCGTGGAGAATCACCCGGTATCCGAACCCGATCGTGCCGCCCTCGGGAATCGTGTGGTCTCCCGGTTGTGTCCCGCCGAAATCGTGCCAGCCGAACGGATTGGCGGCAAACAGCCCATAGCTCCGCACGTGCCACGCGGTGGGATAACGAAAACTGCCGGGATGATTGAGCACGGCAATTCCCACCGTCTTCCGGTTGACCGGTCCGACGTAGTCAACCCAGGGCGAGGCCTTGCCCCAAGCTTCCTCATCAGTCAGACCCTCAGCATTGGTGATCCGGCCTCCGGTCTTTCGTTTCACATCCATCGATGACGCCACGCGAAGGCCGAACATGCCTTCCTTGCTGTCGCCGAAGGTCACCGGGCCGTCGGAGGCTCGAATCGTGAACTCAAAGTCGATGATTCGTGATTCCCTGGTGCGATAGAAGGTGACGGTGCGCTCGTCGCTGCAAACTCGCTTGGCGTCGGGCCCTAGCCAGTCATTCTGCGTGGCAAGCCTAAGGAGCGTCGGACCTCCTGTCACGATGGCCCGATGGGTCTCCCTGATCTTGCCGGATTTGCCACCTTCGGCCCAAAAATCGATACCATTCACTTTGCCGTAGGTGAACCAGCACGAGCGTTGATGCGGATGATCATCGTCTTCCCCGGCGACCGCCTGCATCGGAAACGAACGCGTGTATGAGTCGCCGGTGGGCCCGACCAGCGGAAAGAAGATTGGCTTGCTTCCGGAGTCGACCCGATACTCCGTCAGCGTCTTCTGATCGAGATTCACGATGAGATTGTCGCCGTGCGACGAGGTCACCGAGAGTCCCTTGCCGGGATCACCCTCACCGCCCGTGCGAGCTTGGAGGGCAAAGCTCGCCGGCCGCGACCGGTCGATTTCCGGCAGAACAAACGCGAGAAATCGTTTTTGCCCTTGCTGGAAGACCTGGGCGGGAATTCGTGTGCCGCCGGAATCGGGGTGAAGGTCGTACGTCCCGTCGGGAATGTTTGCAGAGATCTCGGTTGCGATCGGGGTTTCCCCGAGGTCGACATCTCCCGCACGCACAGTCACACGCCATTCGCCGGCGTGCGTGCGAGCGCTCGAGGCGATTGCACTCAGTGTCAGAGCGATCGCGAGGCCAACGATCCGTTGCGCACTGGCACGCATGAGTACTCGCTCCTTGGTGCAGGTCCCGGTAGGCGCATCACCGTCAGGTCGCAGAAATCGGGTGCATATCTCCAGATCCTGCGCGATTGGACACACATCGGCTCGATTCTAACCACGCCTGGAGTGGCAAGCCAGTTTCCAGCGCACGCCAAAAAGCGAATCGATTCTACCGCTACGAGCCAGAGTGTTTGGCGGCAGGGCGAGGTGTATACCGAAAGATTTCGTTTTGAGCACCATTTTGTCGTTGATGCGTCGATCCAGACTGTTTATAGTTTTTTTGGGGGGGAAGTTTCGGGCAAGGGTCGTGGAGAGCCTTTCGCAGGCTAGAGCGATGTCGAAGCGTCTTTATGTAGGCAATCTCAAGTACACCGTCACGTCCGCGCAGCTTCAGGAATTATTCGAACAATACGGTGTCGTCACATCGGCGTCGGTCCTTTCGGACCGGGAAACAGGGCGAAGCCGGGGCTTCGGGTTCGTCGAGATGATGCACGACGACGAAGCCCTTTCGGCGATCGAAAGCCTGGACGGCCAGGATTTCGACGGACGCCGTTTGACCGTCAACGAAGCGAGGCCGCGCACCCCGGGTGGCGGCGGTGGTGGCGAGGGCGGATATCGTGGCGGCGGCGGTGAAGGGGGCGGCGGCGGATATCGTGGCGCAGGAGGCGGCGGCGGAGGCGGCTACCGCGGGGGCGGCGGGTACGGCAACGAATATTGAACAACGGCTCGATGGCCTCGAATCCGTGCGCGAAGTGCGCGTTGGCCCTGACAAGAGAGCCGACGGCGGAGATGTTGTCGCCGTCAGTCCCGATCGCCTGATCGAACCCCCCTGGCGCTGGCCAAGGGCGGTCTACGTCCATATTCCCTTCTGCGCCACAAATGCGGCTACTGCGACTTCGCATCCCTTGCAGGGGTAGACCATCTCGCCGACCGATATCTGGCGGCGCTTGCCCGCGAGGTCGAGACTTTCCTCTCCGGGCCCCAAGAGGTCGACACAATCTTCGTGGGCGGCGGCACTCCCACGCGGCTTGGCGCATCTCAGTTGACGACGCTCTGCAGCTTCCTCAAGAAGTGGTTCATTCTCTCGACCGACGGTGAGTGGACGGTCGAAGCGAATCCCGGGACGATCGACGCGGAAAAGGCGGACGTACTGGCCGAGGCGGGCGTGAACCGCGTGAGCCTGGGCGCGCAGTCGTTTCAGCCGGACCTCCTCGCGGTCCTCGAGCGGCAGCATGGCCGTGCCGAAGTGGATAAGGCACTCGAGGTCGTCCGTCCGCGGTTCCCTCGCTGGTCGCTCGACCTGATCTTCGGAGTGCCCGGGTCAACGGCAAAGCAATGGCGCGACGACCTTGAAACCGCGGTTTCGCTCGGCCCGTCGCATCTTTCGTGCTACGGCCTGGTGTACGAGAAGGGAACCCCTCTCTGGGCCCGCAAGCAGAGCGGGCTGGTTCAGCCTTTGAGCGAGGAGGTCGAGCGCCAGATGTACGAGACCACGATCGAGCGGCTCGCCAGCGCGGGCCTGGCGATGTACGAGATCTCCAACTTCGCCCGGCCTGGACAGGAATCCCGGCACAACCTGGTCTACTGGGCGAATGACGCCTACTTCGGCTTCGGAGTGGGCGCAGCGCGATATCTTCGCGGCGTTCGATCGACCAACACCCGCGATCTCGACGCTTATCTGCGGCGTGTAACCGCTGGCGAAAGTGCGACCGGCCCGCACGAGGAGCTTGGCCCCGAAGAGCGGCGCGCGAGACAGCCATGCTGATGCTGCGACGCACGACCGCCGGCATCGAGCGTGACGATTTCAAGCTGAGGACGGGTTTCGACCTCGACTCTCTCTCGGGCAGCATCATCCAGCGGTTTCTGGCGCGGGGATACCTGGAAGACGATGGGCGGCAGAGTCAGGCTCTCGCCACAAGGCGTCTTCGTTGCCGACTTAGTCCTTTGCGAGCTGGTGTAGATCTCGATTGGTTTCAAGCAAACCGAATCGAATGAAAATCGATCGATCAGATCAGATCAGATCAGGCCCGGCGGAGCTGATCCGCGCGAGCGGCCAGCTTGATCGCGGCGGTATGGAAGAGGCCGCGAGAGCTTGGAGAGGCGCTCTTGTACGCATCCAGGAAGCCCTCGACGTTCGTCCAATCGATCAACTGCTTGATCTGGTTGACCATGAACTCCAGCATTTCATCGATGCTGACGGCACCGACTTCAGCCGAGAGGGCATCGCCGATGTAGCGAGGATCGTCGTGGCTGATATGGCTGGGGGTCTTGTCAGCGGTGCGAGTCGGAGGTTTGCCCAGAGTCGGTGCCTCGCCTTTGACCGGGGCAGCCGGGGCAGCCGCTGCGCCCATGGCACGCTTGCCGCGCTCCGTCGACTCTTCAACGGGAACCTGCGGCTCCTTCGGCAACTTTTCGCCGGGGTCCTTGGGCAGGCCAGCCGACGTGTAGAGTTTGCCATCGGCGCCGACCCGGCCGGGAAGATTGGGGATCTTGTGGGCCTCGACCAACTGGCGGCGGATCTTGGCGACCAGCTCGCGGCTGACGGCAAGCTCTTCAGCCATCCGGCGGTCAGACCAGTCGTGATGCAGCTTGAGCTTGACTTCGACGGCACGGCGGCGTTCGCTGCGGGTCAGCGGCAGGCCGTGAAAGAGGTTGACGCTGGAGACGAAGTCGAGGGCGTCGGTGAAGGTGCCGTCGATAATCTCCGCGCGGATCGTCCGCTTGCCGAGCATGACCGCGGCGGCGTGGCGATGGAACCCGTCGGCAACGAGCAGCTTCTCGTCGATGTTGTAGACCGTGATGGGCGGCAGGCGCTCCCACGAGTCGGCATATCGTTCAACCGTGAAATCGTCGAGGCGATCACGCAGGTTGAGGTTCTGGTCCAGAACCAGGTCATCGAGGGGAATCTCGCGAATCTTCATCGGGGCTAGTCCTTCGTTGTGGGCATGTAGGCGCAGGGCTACTCGGGCGCGGGAGCTCGGATGTCGAGGTGTTTCCAATCCAGCTCTGTCGGCCTAAGATCGGCAGTGGTCGCGCGCCTCTTGCGAAGACTTTGAAAGAAGCAGCACGCGCCGGGAGGGAATTAAGGATCATGCAGATTCTCGTAACGGGAGCGAGCGGACGGCTCGGCTCCCACGTCGTTCCGAGGTTGGCTGGTCTTGGCCACGAAATCGTCGCATGGAGCGGTTCGAGTAGCGGCCAGCGCGCTGGAATTCCGCTCAAAAGAGTGGACCTAGGCGATCAGGAGGCCGTGCAGTCGGCGATCGAGGAGGCGAGCCCGGACGTGGTGATTCACACCGGTGCGATGAGCCGGGCCGATGCCGTTCGACGCGAGCCGGCTCGGGGATGGAACGTCAACGTCCGGGCGACCGAAGTGCTGTGCGCTTGGGCTGGAAAGCACGGGCGGCGGCTTCTGTTCACCTCCACCGATCTGGTTTTCGACGGGATGAAATCCTGGTATCGGGAGGACGATCCGGCTGCTCCCATCCTGGAATATGGCCGGACCAAGGCGGCCGCCGAAGCCGCCGTGCTCACCGCATGCCGGGGTTTGGTCGTCCGGCTCAGCCTGCTCTATGGTCCCTTCAGAGCCGATCAGAACTGCTACTTCGACCAGGCGATCGCCGCCCTGCTCGGCGGGCGCCGGCAAGCTTTTTTCGAGGACGAGCTCCGAACGCCCCTCGACTATGGCTCGGCCGCGCACATCCTGGTCCGGCTCGCCGCAATGGACACGACCGGAATCGTTCACGCCGGCGGCCCGGAGCGATTGAGCCGCTTCGAGCTGATGCAGCGTGCGGCGGCGGCGCTCGGCGGGGACAGAGATCTGGCGCAAGCGAACCGCCGCGCCAATGCGCCCGGCCCGGAGCCCAGGCCCGCGGACGTTTCGCTCGATACCTCGCTATTGCGAGCCCTTTTGCCCGGCCTAGCGCTGCCGGCGATCGAAGATGTCCTGGACCCTTTCCACCAAACCGGGCCCACAAGTCCTCGTTTGTCGCATTGAGACAAAGGGATGATCCTGTTCACTAATGACCCGGCCAGGAGAAAGATCGGCAACGATCATGGCGCCCGAAGAGCAACCACATCTGGAACTGCCTGATAGGGTTACGGAGACGCCACGCGCTGCCGGAACGGTCCACCCGCCGTCGAGCTTGATGGGGCGTCTCATCGGGTATTTGCCAATTCACCCGATCTTCCTCGGTGTTTTTCCGATTCTGGCACTCTTCGCCCAGAATGCCGGCCAGGTTCGCATGAGCGACCCGGTGCGGGTTGTCGCCGCCGCGCTGGTGGGCGTGGCCGTGACGTGGCTCGTGCTCTGGGTGTTGCTCAGGGACGCGAGGAAGGCCGCGGTTGCCGCTTCGGCGACCGTCCTGCTGTTCTTCACGTTCGACTTCATCGTCGCCTGGGTCGAACAGGCGATCACCTCGATGAGCCAGTACTGGGTGAGGAAGAGAACCACGCTACACCCCGGAATCGTGCTCGCACCGGAAGTGCTCTTGCTCATCGGTCTGATCTATGTGCTCTCGAAGATCAAGCGAGATTTTCGCGTCGCCACGGCGTTTCTCAATCTCTTCTCGCTCGTACTCGTCGCCATGCCGGTCTATCAGATCATTTCGATCAAAACCCCGCAGGTGACGCGCCCCGCCCGCATAGCCCAGCCGTTTGCGCTGCCGCCACAGCCCACGGGAACGGCACTCCCGGATATCTATTACATCATTCTCGACGGCTATGCGAGGACTGATGTGATGAAGTCGTTGTTCAACTACGACAATTCAACGTTGCTCAGCCATCTCGAGAATCGCGGCTTCTACGTGGCGCGGCAGAGCGCGGCGAACTACTGTCAGACCCCGCTCTCGCTGTCGGCGTCGCTCAACGCCGTCTATCTCGACGAGCTCGTGAAGGGGCTCGGGCGCGATCAGACCGAGCTGTCGGATTTGATCGGCAACAGCAACGTGATGGCGACACTCAGGCCGCTGGGATACAAGTTCGTCACGTTTGCGACCGGCTTCGATCCGACCGAGCACCCCGAGGCCGACGTGTATCTCTCACCGCAGCGGTACTGGAACGGCTTCGAGCGCATGGTGATCGACGCCACCTGGCTGCGGGTCATCTGGCCCAACCCCGCGCTGCTGGACCGCACCATGCAGTCGCGAGAGCGTACGAACTATCTGCTCGACCAGCTTCCACAGATCGCCCGGATGCGGGCACCGACATTTACACTTGCTCACATATTCTGCCCACACCCCCCGTTTGTATTCGGCGAAAACGGCGAGGACGTGAGCGCTCTCTACCGCAAGTACGTCGCCTACAGCGGCGAGAAAATACATGGCCGGTTCCGCGATCCCAAGAGCTTCTGCGCTGGTTACCGCGACCAGTCGAAGTTCATCACGGGCCGCATCCAGGAAACGATCGATCGCGTGCTGGCCGCGTCGGACGCGCCACCGATCATCATTCTGCAGTCGGATCATGGGTCGGAGCTCAACCTCGATCCCCACGACATCCACAACACCGACCTCAAAGAACGGATGAGCATCCTCAACGCGTATTATTTTCCGGGAGGCCGCTATGAGGCCCTCTACCGGCGAGTCACGCCGGTCAATTCATTTCGTATTGCATTTAACGCATGTTTTGGTGCGCACCTCGATTTGCTCGAGGACCGGAGCTTCTTCTCGACCTGGCACGAGCCCTACCTCTTCGACGACGTCACCAAGGCCGTGTGTAATCATGAGAATTGACCACATGTCCCATTTCCTGAAGATTCCTTAATCACGGCACGGAAGTAGTTTGGTTGACGCCTAGAACACTAGTAGACACTCGAAACCACGACGGTATCGTTCCTTGTATGGTGAGTTGCAGAATATGAATACGATCCTCTCAGCCGGTATTCTGTCTTCGGCGGTCCATAGTTTTCCAGTTACCTGGGCTTACCTCGACCCCGGTTCCGGCAGTATGATGCTTCAGGTGCTTCTGGCCGGGTTGTTGAGCTCGTCGTTCTTCGTGAAATCGTGGATCCGCCAGATTCGTGACGGAGCTTGGCTGAAAAAAAATAGTGCATGAACGCACGTTCCCTCTCGTCGGTTTCCTTCCGAGATCCCGCCGGATTTGTTTACTCCCAGCAAGGCGAGTTGCTGCGGCAGGTAAATCAGGAATACCGGGCACATTACGATCAACTCTTGTCGAGCGGCCTGTATGACGAGTTGATCCAGGCCGGTTTGCTCGTTCCGCACGAGGAGATCTCGCCCAGCGCAGCGGCGCAGCCGGAGCGGGCGTACAAGGTCTTACGTCCCGAGCGGGTCGAGTTCATCTCCTATCCCGCCGAATGGAGCTTCAGCGCAGTTTCAGGACGTGGCGCTGCGTGGCGCATCGAAGTGCAGCGCCGTGCGCATCGAACGTGGCATGACACTCAAGGATTGCAGCGCAGTTCAATTTCCCGTTTCACAACGGGCGCCCCGTTCTGATTGATACGCTTTCGTTCGAGATCGATCGTGACGAGCCCTGGTCGGGGTATCGCCAGTTCTGCGAGCATTTCCTGGCGCCGCTGGCCCTAGTGGGTTTGATTGACTGCCGGCTCGGTGGGCTTTGCCGTTCGAGTGTGGACGGCGTACCGATCGACCTGGCCGCACGGCTCTTGCCATGGCGATCGATGCTGCGCTTTGGCCTGGCCGTGCACCTGCACCTGCACTCTGCGTTTCAGCGCAGGCATGCCGGCCCGACTGCGGTTTCGCGAACTGCCCGGTTTACCAAAGCCGCCAAGCTCGGGCTGGTCGAGAGCTTGCGATCGACGGTCAGCGGCCTGCGCTGGAAGCATCGGCGCGGCGAGTGGGAGTCGTACTACGACGAGCATTCCTACACACCCGCGGAGTTCGACCAAAAGGCCGCAACCGTCAAGGCGTGGATCCAGCAGACCGGAGCCGGCACCGTGTGGGACCTTGGCGCCAACACCGGCTATTTCAGCTTCCTGGCCTGTGAGTTTTCCCGGCGCGTGGTCGCGTTTGAATCGGACGCAGCCTGCGTCGATCGGATTTACGTGCAGGCCAGGGACAAGGGCCAGACTCGGCTTCTGGCGCTGGTACAGGATCTCGCGAACCCCACGCCGTCTTTTGGCTGGGAAAACCGCGAACGCGCCTCGATCTTCGAGCGCGGGCGGCCGGATCTGGTGCTGGCACTGGCCCTGGTTCACCATCTCGTACTGGCGGGAAACCAGCCGCTCGATAACGTCGCTGCATTCTTCAGCCGGTTGACACCCTCGCTCGTCATCGAATTTGTTGCCGAAGACGACCCGCAGGCGATCTCGCTTAGCCAGCGAACGCGGGGAATTCATCACCGATACGACCGCGAGCATTTCGAGCGGTGCATGGGGCAATACTTCGACATCTTGAGCGTGGTGCGCGTGACCGGTGGTGGCAGAATGTTGTATTTGATGCGATCGAATCAAAAAAGCACTTGAAACTCGCGGCTCGAGCGCTGGGTTATACTGATAGGCGGTGGTCTGACCACGGTTCAAGCGCAACGAGCCGGGGCGAACAAAGCACGATGACGGTCAAATTGGGAAAACCGCGAATGAACACGAGCCTTCGACGGATTTCAACCTTTCTGTTTGGTATGGCGCTGGTCGCGACTCAGGCAGCCCTTGCGGGCGAGGCTCCGACCTATCATCGCGACGTTGCGCGAATCTTGCAAAAGCACTGCCAGGACTGCCATCGGCCCGGCCAGGTGGCGCCATTTTCGTTGCTAACGTACGAACAGGCGCGAAAGCGGTCATCAGATATTGTGAGCGTCACTGAGGATCGGCTGATGCCCCCGTGGCATGCCTCGACTTCCGAAGGCGGTCCGTTCGTGGGTGCGCGGGTCTTGAGCGAGGCGGAGAAGAAAACCCTCATCGCGTGGGCCGAGGCGAGCTGTCCCGAGGGCGATGCCAAGGACGAGCCGCCGGCAAAGCTCTGGAGCTCGGACTGGGCGCTGGGGCCGCCGGATCTGGTTATCGAAGCGCCGGAAGCCTACACTCTTGATTCCTCGGGCCGTGACGAGCACCGTGTGTTCGTGATTCCATCGGGCTTGACGGAAGGAAAATGGGTGTCGGCGGTTGATTTCCGGCCCGGAAATCCGAAAGTGGTGCATCACATCCTGGCGGCCTTTGACGTGACCGGGCGCGCCCGCAGCCTCGATAAGAATGATCCTGGCCCCGGCTACAAGACTTTCGCGGGTTACGGCACCCTGCCCAGTGGGCTTCCGTTCCTGCCTTCGGGCGGTTTGAGCGGCTGGGCGCCGGGAAAAATGCCGAACGAGCTACCGAAAGGCGTTGGCCGGTACGTACCCGCCGGTGCCGACGTGCTCTTGCAGGTTCACTATCACAAGAGCGGCAAGTCCGAAACCGACCGCTCGGCGATCGGCTTGTATTTCGCCAAGGGGACGATCGACAAGCAGCTCCAGGCCGGAATCGTGATGCCTCCGCGGCCGGGGTTGCTTGCGCGTCCGCGTTTGAAAATCCCCGCCGGTGAAGCGAACTACGAAGTGAAGGGAACGTGGACGGCTGGCTATGACGCTCATCTGCTCTCGGTCATTCCCCACATGCACTGGCTCGGTAAGGATTTCGTGCTGGAAGCAGTTTTCCCCGACGGTGCTCGGCGCACCTTGATCAAGATCGACGACTGGGACTTCAACTGGCAGGGCACGTACGAATTCGCCGCGGCCGTCGCCATTCCCAAGGGCACCAGGATCGAGATGGGCGCCCATTTCGACAACTCGGAGAAGAACCCCAAGAACCCGAGCAAGCCGCCGGTTGAAGTGCGCGTGGGGGGAACAGACGACGGATGAAATGTGCATTGGGTTCTTGCAGCTTACGCGAGATGACGAGCGGCTTGACAATCGGGCGCCGGTGAGGTTTCGGGCGGAGGCTTCGAAGAGGGCCAGGGGGGAGAAGTCAGGACGGTAGGGGAGAAAGAGTCCGATCAGGGCCAGGATCAAGGCCAACGCGGCAGCATAACCGCTCCACACTAATCCCAAGCGCCAGCGAGGCGGCCATTCGCGAACGCTACCAGCGAATATCCGTTATGGCGCGGAGCGGTCGGGCAGCCATTCGGCGACATCAGCTCGCCACAAGATAACCTCGCCGGGTTGAATGATGTCGGGTGTGCTCGCGCCGCCCGCCGAGGCGAGGACTTTGTTGTCTCGCGAAAAGGCCAGCGAGGTGAGCGGACCGGTGTGCCCCTTGAGCGTCGCTCGTTCCTGGCCGGTGATCGGATCCCAGAGCTTGACGAAAGCGTCCGAGCCCGCCGTGGCCATGGTTTTGTTGTCGGGTGAAAACGCCAGGGATGAAACCGTGCCCTTGTGACCCGTCAACCTCGTGATGATCTGGCGACGTTCCACATCCCAGAGCTGTGCCACGGAGTCCGGCTGATTGCAAGCGACGGCGAGCACCTGGCCGTCCGGCGAAAACGCGAGTGACGTCACGGGAGAAGCAGGTGCTCCCAGCGACGCAAATTCCTTCGCGCTGGCGACATCCCAGAGCTTCAAGTCTCTCGCCGGATCGTGCGGATCGATCCGGCTGCCGGAGGCGACCGCCAGGGTTTTGCCGTCCGGCGAAAAGGCCAGGCACGTGATGCCGTTCGCGTGCCCTCGAAGAAGCTCACGACGACGGAACGCGGGCACATCCCACAAAATCACGGAGTGATCTTCGCTTCCGGTCGCCAGAATCGCGCCGTCGGGAGAAAACGCAGCGCAGGCGATCGCGTCGCCGTGACCCTCGACGGTGTTGAGCAATCGCCTGGTCTTCAGATCCCACAACCGGATGCGGTGGTCATTGCAGCCCGCCACCAAGCTCAGGTTGTCAGGGGCAATCGCCACGGCGAGCACCGATGCTTGCAGCGAGCCTTCGAGCACGCCGCTCGGACGGCTCGTCGCGACGTCCCACAGTCTTGTCATTCCGTCGACGCTGCCAACCGCGAGCACGCGACTGTCTGAAGAAAACGCGAGCGCGGAAGCACCGAATTCACGGCCGCGGTAAAGGGTGTCACGCTCGCGTTCGGGAGTCGCATCCCAGAGCTTCACGGTGCGGTCGAGGCTTGCCGTCGCGAGCGTCTGGCCATCCGGGGCGAACGCTGATGAGACAATGCCGCTGGTGTGACCGCGGAGAACAGCTTTGCTGCGGGCGGTTTCGACGTCCCAGAGCCGCAGGGTTGCATCGAGGCCGGCCGTCTCGAGCGTCTTGCCGTCGGGGGAAAAACTCAACGACATAACGGCCTGATCGTGACCTGTCAAGGTCGCTCGCTCCTGGCCCGTACCGACGTCCCAGAGCCGCGCGACAAACTCTCCGTGTCCTGTATCGGGCGAGTTTCCGAAACCGCCGCCCAACAACCGGCCATCGGGCGAAAACGCGACGGAAAAAACCGTGCCGAGGCCGACCAGGAAGTGCGTGGTCCGCAGATCCTCCGGCGGCAAGAGCGACGACGAGCCCGGATCGACCCGTCGTTTGAGTGCGTGTTTTTCGCCGGAGGCGATGTTCCACACGATCAACTGGGCCGCTCCCTCAAACGCTCCCCCCGACGCGAGCGACTTGCCGTCGGGCGAAAAGGCAAGCGAATAGACCCAGCCTCCTTTGCCGGTGAGCGTGGCGATCTTTCCATCGGACGGAGTCCAGAGCGAAACGTTGGGACCGAGGCCGCCAACCGCAATGGACGAGCTGTCCGGGGAGAACGCAGCGCATGTGATCATCCTCGACTGTGGGGGCATCGCCGCACGCTCGCGGTTGGTGGCCAAATCCCAGAGCTTGATTCCCTTGCCGGCCACGACGAGAAGCGACTTGCAATCCGGGCTGAAGACAATCGAGCGCACCGGCTCCGTGATGCCTGGCAGATCCTTCAGCACACTGCCGTTTAGCGGATCTCGAAGCTTGACGGTCCGATCCATTCCGGCTGTTGCGAGCAACTTGCCGTCGGGGGAATAAGCGACAGAAGTCACCACGTTTTGATGATCGCCGAGGGTGCGGCGAACGGCGTGTGAAAGATGCCAGAGATGGTACCACTCAAAACCGCGGATGTCTTCGCGTCCGGGCTCCGCGCGATGCTGGTTCAAGAGCGCGAGCACTCTCGTGACATTGTCAGATTCCCACGCTTGTTGAGCGAGGTTCATGTGTTCGGCGTAGAGCGAGCGCCGCGTGAGCGCTTCCTGGCGTGTCGCGACCTGTTCTTGAATGAGCGCTCGCTGGCGCTCCTTGTCGGCCTCGTCTCGCTCGCGCTTGACGTCGTTGTAGGCCGCTTCGAGACTTGAGTTGAAGCGGCGAAGCTGGTTCGAGTAGACGAATCCGCTGATCGCAAGCGAGATGGCCGCCAGACTGCTGACGACCACGAGAGCGGCTGCCGGGGGCCGGCGCCTGGCCCATTTCCGGGCTCGCTCGAGCGGTCCAATGGGTCGAGCCAGGATCGGCTCGCCGGCGAGATAGCGGCGCAGCTCCTCGGCAAGAGCCAGAGCCGACGGATATCGCCTGGCCGGAACTTTTTCCAGGCACTTCAAGCAGATCGTCTCCAGGTCGCGGGGAATCAGCGGGTTGAGGCGTCGGGGCGGCACGGGGTCGTCGCTTATGACCTGAAGCACGGTGTCCATCGCGTTCGCAGCCTGAAAGGGTGGACGGCCCGTGACGAGGGCATAAAGCGTCGCTCCCAGGGCATAAACGTCGGTCGCCGGAGCGATCTCTCCGCGATTTCCACCGGCTTGCTCCGGCGGCATGTAGCTGGGCGTGCCCATGATCTGGCCCGAGCCGGTCAGACCGCTGTCGCCCTCGATTTTCTTCGCAAGGCCGAAATCGGTGACTCGCGGGTTCCCGTTCGCGTCAAGCAGGATATTGGCGGGCTTCAAGTCACGGTGGATTACCCCGCGGCGGTGTGCGAATTCGATGGCCTCGGCGACCTTAAGCAGCAGCGAGGCAGCCTCGCGCGCCGGCAGCGGCCCTTCGGCCAGGCGCTGGGAAAGGCTTGCGCCCGCGACGAAGCCCATCGAGAAATAATGCTGGCCCGCGTGCTCACCAACCTCGTAGATCGGCACGATTCCCGGATGGTCGAGGTTGGCGGCGGCCTCGGCTTCGGCGTAGAAGCGTTTCACGTCGGTTTCATCGGCGAGCTGGCCGGCGAGAATCATTTTGAGCGCGACGGGCCGGTTCAGGCTCACCTGCCGCGCCTCGAAGACCACACCCATACCGCCGCGGGCGACTTCGCGAATGATCTCGTAGTCACCGAAGTAGCCGATCCGTGTCGGTGTCGCGGCGTCGCGGCGAGGCGAGCGAAGGTCTGCGGTGACCTCATCCTTCGGATGGCCGGTGGTCTCCTGTTGGGTCGAGCGCCCGGCGCGCCCGAGATTGGTTCGGTTGCAGTCCCCCCGGGGGGCAGAGTCGCAGCTTCGGCAATCGTCGACGGCGGAAGTTTCATTTCGTCGTGTGGGGCGGCTGAATCAGCGTGGCGCGCGTGCGTGTCGTCCGACTGCCGCAGTTCTCGCTCGAGCGCCTCCAGCTCGTCCCGGAGCTGCGCGCGGCCGTCGTCGGGAACCTCAACCAGATAGTCTTCGATCGGCGCCCGGTGCCCGGCGTGCCAGTCAGCCTCGAAGCGGCGACACGACGCGTCGATGCGGCGAGCGAGGTTGATTTCCAGCTCCTCGAAGTCGCGGCGGGGTTTCTCGTCCATCGCTGCCAGGTCCTCGATTAAACTCGTGAGAGATGCTTCTGAGCCGGCACCAAAGCGCCGCCCCGCGCCAGCCCTTCGGCGTGCCCTCCAGGCAGATGTCCGTTGTTTGCACGATTGTGACACGGACGCCAGAAATTGGAACGGGCTCTACCACTCTTACCGCGCGGTCGACCCGGCACAATTCCGTGAGGGCAAGGTGCCCCGAGTTCATTCAATAATCGCGATTCCCCAGCCTAGCTGTGCGACGGCCGCTTCGACCTCGTCGCCTTCCAGCCGCTGTGCCATTTGAACGGCATGGGGCAACGCGGCGTAGAAGGAATCGAGAATGGCGAGGTCGCCTACGCCGGTGAGCTCGTCGAAGAAGTTGTCGAATGTATCTTCGCTCGGCTCGAGCCAGAACGCTCGGATGAATGAAGGAATCCGGGCGGCATCGCCGGTCGGCACGTGCAGCGTGCGCCATGTCGAAGAATTCAGGTCGAGCATCGGCCAACTCCCGATCGGTCGCGAGAATCTGGACCTGATCCAAGCACCAACGAGTGAGTTTCCGTTAGACGGCCCGGCTGGGCCGCACCACGACTGCTGTGCCGTAGCAAAGCACCTCGGTCGCCGCGGCGGCTTTGCCTCCTACCTCGGAACTCTCATATCGCATCCCGACTATGGCATTCGCTCCCACTTCCCGGGCGTGTTCCAGCAGGAGGTCATAGGCCTGCTGGCGCACTTGCTCGCACATCGTGGCGTAGGCACCAATCTGCCCGCCAATGATACTTTTCAGTCCGCCGACGATCCCTTGAGCTATCGTGGGTGCTCGGACGATGATCCCGCGCACGACTCCCTTGTACTCGACGATCTGGTGGCCCTCGATCGTGAATGTCGTCGTAACGAACACGTTGTTTTCCTTCCATCGAATAAAGATCACGCCTGGCGGCCCAGCCCGCGGCGAGTGATCCGAGATCATACCAGAAACCGCGAAGGATACCCGAGCCTGGGCAGATCTGCAAGGATTTACGAGGTCAGGCGTCTCAATCGTTTTCCTTGAGCTGGGTGAAATGCCAGCACAGTTTTTGGGGCACGTTCTGGAAAGGGCGACGGGTCCGCGATTACAGTCTGTGAGAGCTGTGTCGTTGCTGCTGTACCAGGGAATCCATCATGACGAGCCCGTCCGAATCGCCCTCGCTGGCCGGCGTAACGGTGGCGGTTTTTGAAGCACGAATGGCGGGGACCGTGGCGGATATGGTTGCCAGGCACGGCGGCAGCGTGCTGGCAGCGCCGGCGCTCCGCGAGATCCCGCTCGGCGAAGGCCCCGAGGCCGCGGCCTTTGCACAGACGCTGACGGCGGGGGGATTCGACGTCGTCATCTTCGAGACCGGCGTCGGCGTGCGGTATTTGGCCGACGCGATCGAGACCCTGGTGCCGCGGGAGACATGGTTGCGCGCTCTCGAGAAAACGCGGGTCGTGGCTCGCGGGCCTAAGCCGACTGCGGCGCTGCGAGGGCTGGGTGCGCGTGTCGACTTTCAAGTCCCTTCACCGAACACCTGGCACGAGACGCTCGGTCTGCTCGATGAGCAGCTTCCCGTCGAGGGCTTGCGGGTCGCGGTACAGGAATACGGTGCGCCGAACGCCGAGCTGGTCCAGGGCCTGGAGCTGCGCGGAGCGACCGTCACGCGAGTGCAGGTCTATCGCTGGGCGCTTCCCGAGGATCTCGAACCGCTGCGTGCGGCGATCGCCGAGATCGCGATGGGGCGGGTTGGGATCGCTCTGTTCACGTCATCGCAGCAGGTCGAACACGTCCTTTCGATCGCCGCATCGGAGGGTTGCGAAGCCAGCCTCCGCGCTGCGATGGCGCAACACACGGTGGTGGGCTCGATCGGGCCGACGACATCGGAGACTCTGCGGTCGCACGGCCTGCCGGTGGATATCGAGCCGGCGCACCCCAAGCTCGGGCACTTGATCGTCGCAGTCGTGACGGGGTGGCGAGCTGTCGGCAAATCGACGATCGATTGAGTGGTCCAACGGGCGCAGCGCGCTTCGGTTCGTGACACGCAGAGCGTGGAAAATGCGCGTTCCGACGCGGAGATCCGGAACGCGGGCGCTCGACCAGATGTCTCTCGCCATCGGACCGCCGCTGGCAATCACAAGGTCGCTGTCCGGAAATCCAATGTGCTGGTGTCATCATTGAGCGACGCGATCGTAACGGTCTTTCCCTGCACGAGCACACGGAACTGGAAAGCCGCCCCCTGGGCTGGATCCAGAGAAAGCTGGCCCACGAACCGGCCCTTGGGCGTGAACTCGATCAACTCGCTCGGGAAGCTGGGATTGCCGTTCACGGCGTCGTCATTGGTCGTCAGTAAATCGCCGTTGGGTGCAAGCTGAAGGCCGATCGGACCACGAAGATGCGCCGGGGCCTGATAGACCAAACTGCCAGTGCCGCGACTGGCGCGTGCCTTGCTCGCATGCGACACCGCGAAAATCTCGTTGTCACCCGTCGAGGCAACATAAAGCGTGTCGGTTTTCGCATTATAGGCCAGGCCGCCGGGGCCGACGACCACGGCCGACGCGTTTGCCTGCACTGTGTAGCCCGAGGCGATTTCTGTCATGCTCACCACTTTCAAGGTGACCTGGCCGTGACTTTTTATGCCCTTCAGATCGAGACGTGTGACCTCGCCGCTCAAAACGTCCGAGATGAATAACTGCGCCTTGTTGTTCCCTTGCACGTTCAATGCCGACGCCCATGGCCCGTCGAGCATCGTGGAACTGGTCAGCGATTGCACAAGCTGGCCGTTCGCGTTCAGGATCTGAAGCGACCCGGCGCCGATCGTGGCAAACGTTCCATCGGTCGTGGGCACATTTCCGGCGATCACGAAATCGGCCCCGTCGAGCCGCACGATCTCAAGCGCCTCGGAAAACCCGGTGACCGGCGACGAGTAAAAGACGGGCGCACTCGCAGGATTCTGACCGGAGTTGACCGCCACGATCGTGGTGCCGGTGCCCTGCACATTGGCGGCATCGTTGAAATTTGACGCCAGGAATTCTCCCGGAGTAAGCAAGCCTTTGGAACGCCCATTTGGCACGAGCGCCAGGCCGTAGGGATTCACCTCGCCGCCGGCTGGGACCGTCGTGAGCTGCACTGACGGTGACGCCGGAAGATTGGGCACGATCGGCGGTGCCGTGTGCTTTCTCTTCGCTGCGACCACTTCTGCTGGAACCGCTCTGTCGGGTAGATGGTGCGGCATCAGGCCGCTCATGAGCGTGCGCTCCTCGAGCAACTGCAACGAGGGGTGCGATGGATGACGGCGTGACGAATATCGGCTGTAAAACATGGTGCTTCTCCCTGAACAATCGGTGGTAAACCTGTACCCGGTTAACTCTTGCGAGCTGCGGGAATCGCTGGATCGTCTGCTCGCGAATGCGGTGTGTTAGACCCTGAAACTCGTCGCGCGACGGGCGGAGATCCGCGCTGCGAATGCAGACGCGATAATCCTCCACAATCGAGAAAGGCGGTCCGCGAACGTTTGGTTACACCAAAACGAGTGCCGGGTACTACCGAAAGGACCGGATGCCACATTCGCAGGCGAACGGTCTCACGACCGTGGTCACAATTCTGCCAGCGCCGAACCGTCGCCCTGGTTGGCCCACCGGAAGATCCAGTAGGCCGGGATGCCCAGGAGGATGATCCCGATTCCGACCAACGACTGCACGCGGCTTGTGTGGTCCAGGAGCATGCTGCCCAAGAGCACGAAACCACCCGCCACGTAGAGCAGCGGCGTGACCGGATAGCCCACGGTGCGATAGGGCCGCGGCAGATCCGGACGGCGGATGCGCAGCACGAACACGCTGCTGATCGCCAGCATGTAAAAGAGATTGGCGCCGAAGATCACGTAGGTGTAGAGCAAGTCATAAAGCGGCGTTTGGTTGAGCCGCTTCCAGGCCGTGACGATCGGACCGGCGAGCCCATCCGGAGAAGCTGGGGGCTGCACCATGATCAAAACCGTTCCCGCAATCGTGAGCAGGATGGCCCAGATTCCCTGTGCAAGGATGGCGTTGGCCGGCGTTTGAAACCTCGAGTGAACGCGGCAGAGCGAGCCGGGAAAGAGCCGGTCGCGAGCCATGGCGAAATAAGCCCGCGGGCCGGTGAGGGCGTTGCCGTTCAGCGAGATGAACGTCGAGCACATCACCAGGATCGAGATCGCGACGACTCCGGGGTGACCCAGGAGCGCCTTGCAATAGACGGCCGCGGCGGCTCGCTCGATGTGGGCCGAATCGCGGCTGGCCGAGGCGACTTCGTCCATGGGCAGGACGTAGTGATATGCCAGGGTCATTCCCACATAGGCGGCGATCAAGACCGCCATGCCCAGGATCAAGGCTTTCGGCACGTTCCGGCCGGGCTCGCGAATCTCCTCTGCAAGCGGAGTGACGTTGGTCCAGCCGTCGTAGGCCCAGAGCACGCTCACCATCGCCGCCATCATGCCGGTGAAGATCGAACCGCCCGAGACGGCACCCGGCCAGACCGGAGACATGTTCTGCAGGCTGCCCTGGCGCAAGAGAAACGGTAGAGCCATAAGCACGCGCGACGCCGCCGACCTTGAGCACCGTTCCGACAACTTGCAGCGTCCCGCCGCGCCGCGTGCCCAGCACGTTGACAACGGTCACCACCGCGATCGCGAAGATGGCGGCGCCGGCCTGCCACAGTTCACCGGGAATCCGAAAAACCGGCGGGCAAAGCTGGGAAAAGTACCGGGCGAACGCAGCGGCCAGGGTTGCCATCGAGCCCGAGCGCACGATCAGGAACTCGACCCAACCGAACAGAAACGCGAGCAATGGCCCATACGCAGCCCGCAAGTAAACATAAAGGCCACCGGCCTGCGGCATCATCGCGCCCAGCTCGGCGAGGGTCAGGGCGCCGGCGCCGCTGAAAACACCGCCGATGATCCAGACCAGGATGATGCCGCTGATGAATGGAACATCGTGAGCAACCTTCGCCGGCACCAGGAAGATGCCCGAGCCGATGGTGCAGCCGACGACCACGCAGAAGGCGTCGATCGGACCCAGCACTCGCGGCAGCTTCGCTTCGCGGCGAAGATCGACATCCTGGCTCATGAAGCGCGCTCCTGTGCGGTTCGGAATGGGAGGAGATGGGGATTGGTCTGCCGGGTGCTCAGGGCCCGGTCGCGCAGCGGCGTGCTTCTTCGAGCGCGGCGGCAGCCTTCTTGATTCGCTCGACGGTCCGCGCCACCTGGGCCGCTAGCTTGGCATCCGGGGTTTTTTCGTCCTCGAGCCCCTCGCGAATCGCCGGCAGCGGCCAGGACGCATATCCGGTCGTCAAACCCGGAGCGTACACCGCGTGCTTGAACCAGGGACGTCCGGGCAGACCGTCCGCAAGCAAGAACGCGCGCTCGACCTTTGCGAGCGCGTCGTTCAGCTTCGCCAGGGTCTCAGTGCCGCCGCCCGACGACGCGGCCTTCTGCGTGGCGCGGTCGAGCTGCTCGGCCTGGTCTTGAAACGAGCGCACCGCCTCTACCAGATCGTGGAGACCGGTAAACTCAATCGTAGCGCCGGGCTTCGGGTCAGCACTCTTGCGAACGGTGCGCGCCTTCATGCGACGAAGCTCGTCGACGTGCTCGCGCAGCGCCAGACCATAGGGCGTGAATGTGAGCGGCACAACATCCGCGGCCGCGGCGCGCATGACGATCAGCGTGTAGAGCCGGGCGGCCGTGGCGTGCGAGAGGAACTCGGGGTCGCAGAACTTCTCCATCCAGTTGAAACTGTCGTAAATCGAATGATAAACACCATAGCTACCTTTGAATCCGGCGTCGACGACGGGAACTCCCAGATGATCGACAAACGCCGTGTAGTCTGATCCCGAGCCCAGCGAGCCCATCTGCGGGGTGAATCCATGAGCGGGTGCGCCGGTCGAGCCGTTCGCGGAGGAGGGTGGATCCCAGAGCGGGTCGGCGAGTAGGAGCGGAGCGGCCGCCGCCCAGGCGGTGCGATGGGTGGTCGTCCAGGCGTCGCGCAGCGGCTTACCGGTACGCGGGTCGTTGATGGAGCCTGCCGCGCCGAGCGTCAAGTCGCGTAGTGAGGGCACGCCGCTCATCTCGAGCTCCTTGCCGCCGACGGCCGAGTCGACGTTGAGCATGAGCACGACCTTTTCATCGACTTCCTTGGCGTGCTCCTCGGCCCATTCGGTCGAGCCGACGAGCCCGTATTCCTCGGCGTCCCAGCTTGCGTAGACGATCGTGCGCCGGGGCTTCCATCCGTTCTTGACGGCCGCGCCAAGCGCGTGGCACATCTCAAGGGTCGCGGCCGTTCCGCTACCGGGATCAACGGCTCCATACACCCACGCATCGCGATGGTTGCCGACCATGACCCAGCGATCGGGCTCGACCGTGCCGGGGATCGTCGCGATCACGTTCCAGATTTTGCGGATGGCGTAGTCCATCGAGACAGTCATCGAAATCTCGGCGGGACCTGGCCCGACGTGGTAGGCCAGGGGCAGGCCGCCCTGCCAGCCGGTGGGGACATTCGGGCCAGCCAGGAGCTTCAGGAGCTCCTGGGCGGTTTCGTAGCTCAAAGGGAGACAGGGAATCGTTGCGAAGTACTCGTTGCGTTTTAGTCCGCTCTCTTTTTCCCACTCGGCAATCGACGGAAGGTCCTTGGAATGGTTCAACCTGCTCAGCGTGAATCCGTCGGCCCGATCGATGGTCAACCGCTTTGCACCGGCGACGGAAGGACCGAACGGTGTCGACGGGTCACCGGGCCCCAGCGATAGGAACTGCACGCTGCCGCGCTGGATGGCGGAGGCAGGGCGGTAGGGACCGTTCGGATAAACATCACCTTTGGCGAACCCATCATCGGCCGGATCAGAGAAGATCAGAATTCCGACGGCGCCTCGGCTCTGGGCGTTTCGGACTTTCAGGCCACGGAACAGACTTCCGTAGCGAGCCAGCACGATCTTCCCCTTGACATCCACGCCCATTTTTTCGAGTGACTCGAAATCTTCGGGCCGGCCGAAATTGGCGTAGACGACCTGACCCTTGGCGACGCCTGAGACACCGTATCCATGAAAGGCACCAAAGGCCGCGGTGCTCGCCGAATCCTTGTCGGAGGCGAGCGGCGCTTCCACGAGCGAGAGCTTTTTGGAAACGGGACGCTCGATCTCCAGGCTCGGATCTGCGGCCGGATAGTTGAGCAGAACCTCCATTTCCTGAATGTCTGCCTTCCAGCCCCATTCGCGCAGCTTGTCGCGAACAAAGATGGCGAGCTTGTGATCGGCGGGCGTGCCCGCGACGTGGGGCTCGGCCGTGATGGTGCGCAAGAGCTTGCGGGCGTTTTCGGGCGTGGGGACGGTGAGGGCGTGGGCCTCGGCTTCGAGCTGGGCGGGGCCCGAGCCGGGCGAGAAGCCCAGCGGGGGCTTGGGGTTTGCCGACCGACCGTGAGGCTCCTCAGCCGGGCCGGGCGAACCGCCTCCGGCGGGCTCGGCCGCCATCGCGATGAGCGTGACCAGTACGGGGAAACAGCAAAGAGACATCCAGGCTCGCCTCATCGACATACCTTTCGCGGGAACAAGCTGCTTGACAGGAGGGCGTCGTCGGGAGCACACTTTATCGCTGGAATTGAATGCCAGCGGGATTGAACGGCAAGATTGAGTGGAACGGAAAATAGGATACGTTCCTTCACGATCCGTTCCTAGAGCCATGTCCACCGCATCACCAGGAGGAGGCCGGGGATATCCGGCGGGTCTGCTGCCATGGCGGGCGCCTCGAAAACCTTTTGTGCAGGGTTTCGGTATCCCTTTGGAATAGGGGCGTGTCATGGCTCTTTCATTCACGGTTGGGGCGCTCGCGGCACATTTGACGGGCGCTTCGCGGACGAAGTCGCCGACGTTCTCGACAATGCATTCGGCGCCGAGGGGGAATGGGAAGGCTCGCCGCCTCTCCATTATGGAGAGCAAGCCGATTCGGGCTGGTCGGAGCTCCAGCGCCGGGCGATCGAAACGCTCGGTGCCGAGGCCATTACCAACTTGATGGCCCTGGGAGTCGAAGGGCGGGGCGTGTACTTGCCCGCTCAGCTTCAAGCGATCTCGTTCCCGCTTTCCGCCGGCGGAACACTTCGCTGCGCCAGCTTGCTGGGCCTGCGGCATGAGCTGGCCGACCTCGCCGAGCGCTGGGAGCTGCCGATGGACGACGACGGGCTGCACGAGCTGCTTCGCGTCGCAACGGACCCGGACGATGGCTGGGTGGCCGAGCCGCCGGAGGTGATGACCTTCGCCCGATTGGCCCTGGCCGCCAATGAAGCGATGCGCAGGGATTGCCCGCTGTGGCTGGTGGGGCAGGAGGGGTAAGCGTGATCGACCGCTACCGTCGCTGGTTCGAGTATGAGCAGGACGCCCATGCCAAAGTGCTCTCTTCGCTCGAGACAGTCCCGCCTCAAGGAAAAAGCACACCCGAGTTTCGGCGGGCCGCCAGCCTGATGGCGCATATCGTCGCCGCGCGGCGAAACTGGCTCTTGCGGCTCGGTGTGATCCAGGGCACGGCCGGGCCGCTGTTTCCCGATGATGCGGAGGTCGAGCGGGTCGCGGCGGAATGGCGCGAGGTGCAGGGTCTCTGGTCGAGTTATCTTTCGGGCCTCGATGACGCGGCGCTGGACCGGGAATTCGAGTACCAGAGTCTGTACGCAGGGCGGTTCCGAAACCGTCTCGACGATGTCCTCGCCCAGTTATTCGGGCACTCGTCGTATCATCGCGGGCAGATTGCGATGCTCGTTCGCGCTGCGGGGGGCACGCCGGCGGCCACGGATTTGATTTACTGGTGCCGGGAGGGGGTTTGAGCGGTGGGCCTTTCATCGATCGGTGTTGGCGAACGTCAGGCTAAAGCCTGACCTACTTCGGAGGCTTGTCGGGATCGACGGAAAGCCAGGGACGCGCGGCGGCGCGCATCCATTTGTGATACATCCGGTGGTGATACTGTTCTCTTCCGACTTCGTCGGCTGGGGTGACCAACAGTGAGGGGGTCGCCGGTCGCCGGCGCACGCATGCGGCAAACTCTTCTTCGATCGAGAGAGAAAAGTCACAGTTTGATGCCGATTCACCAAGACGGCAGTCGATACCAAAGGGGCCTACACAAGGGATCCACCGGCTCTCGTCCGTTTGCATATCCCAGGCGTGTTGATCTGCTCGCTCGCGGTATTCTCTCGAGCGACGCATCGATTCGAAGCTGCAAACAACGGTGGCAACAATCGCCAACCCAAACATCCCTGTTCGCAGCTTGAATCGCATCGGCACACCTCTTGGCGGATCATGATTCGCACCGGGGACGGTCCGCAATTGCGGACCCTACGAAGAGCATTTGCGTCATGCGAATCGCTACTCCTGTGGCTCGTCAAGATCGACCGAGCGACACGGGCGCGCGGCGGCGCGCATCCATTTGTGATACATGCGGTGATGATATTGCTGGCGGGCTGGCTTGTCGGGGTCTAGCGGCTTGAGGTAGCCCTGCGAGGTTGATTCCCGTTGCCAGCGATCGCAGGCGGCATATTCTTGATCGAGCGAAAGTGATAAATCACAATTCGCGATCGAGTTGTTCAAGCGGCAAGATTCATAAAAAGGGCCCATGCAGGCCAGCTCACGTCCTTCGTCGGTTTCCATGGCGTTCCAGTGCTGTCGTGCGCGACGAAGATACGCGTTCGAGCGGCGGGTCATTTCGACTTGCGAGAGAACGATCGTCAGGATTGCCAGTCCGATCATCCCTGTCCGCAGCGTGAATCGCATGGGCACACCTCTGGGCGAATTATGATTCAGATGGGGGATGGTCCGCAATGGCGGACCCTGCACGGGACGTTTGCCGTTTCGGGATCGCGGCCGTCCGGCGGGGCGGGCAGCACGTGCAAATCGGCGCTGGATTTCGCGGGCTGGCTCGTTCGTTCGCGCCGGGTCAGCCAGTGACATGACGCGGAGAGGGAATTATGATAGTTGAATTCGTTCTGAATCCCCGGGCGAGGAGTTCCCAGATGGCGGGTGAGAATTCGGTCTCGCGGTGGCTCGATGGGCTGCGTGAAGGGAATGACGCGGACGTCCAGCGATTGTGGGACAGATACTTCCAGCGGCTGGTGAACCTGGCCAGTGCGCGGCTGCCGGGGCACGCCCGCCGCGTGAGCGACGAGGAAGACGTCGCGCTTTCCGCCTTCCACAGCTTTTGCGATCGGGTGGGACGCGGGCAGTTTCCGCAGCTCGCCGATCGTGACGACCTCTGGCGCATCCTCGTCACCATCACCGTCCGCAAGGTCGCCGAGACCGTGCGGCACCAATCCCGGCTCAAGCGGGGCGGAGGCGCGGTGATGAATCAGACGGCCCTGGCCGGTGACGACGAGATTGACTCGGGCATGACGCGGGTGCTTTCGAGTGAGCCGACGCCTGAGGCCGCCGCGCAGTTCGCCGAGGACTATGAGCGGCTACTTGCCAAGCTCGAGGACGCGACGCTCAAGACCGTTGCCCTGCGGAGACTCGAGGGCCACAGCCGCGAGGAAGTCGCTGCCGAGCTGGGCACTTCCGTGCGCACCATCGATCGCAAGCTGATCCTCATCCGGCTCATCTGGCAGGAAGAGCTTTCGCCATGACCGTCCGTGCCGCGGCCGACGACGGGGGCTTGCCGCTGGAGGAGTGGAAGCGGATCGACTCCGTTTGCAGCCTGTTCGAGACCGCCTGGGCCAACGGCGAGCGGCCCGACCCTGCAACGTTCCTCGCGGGAGTCGAAGGCCCCGGCCGCGATCGCCTCTTTCGCGAGCTGCTGGCGATCGACCTGGAATCTCGCCGCAGCCAGGGCGAGCTGCCCGAAGCTCCGGAATACCGCGACCGGTTCCCTGGTCATCTCGATGCCATCAACGAGACGTTCGCATCGCTCGCCGAGAACGGCCGGACGCTCGCCTCGGCGGGAAACCGCTTGCTTCATGGCGATGTCTCGGGCGGGAATGGCACGAGGTTCGGCAAAGCCGGCGAAGACCTGGCGCCGGCTGAGCTCAACACGGTCGTGATGAGCGGGCTGCGATCGGCCGGATACGAGGTGCTGGGCGAGCTCGGGCGCGGCGGCATGGGGGTGGTTTATCTGGCGCGCAAAGTGGCGCTCAACCGGCTTTGCGCCTTGAAGATGATTCTGGCCGGCGCGCACGCGAGCACCGTCGCGCAGGCGAGGTTTCGAGGCGAGGCCGAAGCGATCGCCCGGCTCAGGCACCCCGACATCGTTCAGATCTACCATGTCGGCGAGGTGGAGGGCCTGCCGTTTCTCGAGCTGGAACATCTGGCCGGTGGCGGCCTCGATCAGGCGCTCAACGGGTCGCCAAAACCGCCCGCCGCGGCCGCCGCGCTGGTCGAGATCACGGCCCGCGCCATTGCGGAAGCGCATCAGCTTGGAATCGTTCATCGGGATCTCAAGCCGGCCAATATCCTGCTCGATGAGAACGGCCGCCCCAAGGTCGCCGATTTCGGGCTGGCCAAGATCCTGGGCTCGGATGGGGGCCTCACGAAGACGAGTGCCGTGCTGGGCTCGCCCAGCTACATGGCACCCGAACAAGCCGAGGGCGACTCGAGCAAGATCGGGCCCAGGACCGACGTCTATGCGCTGGGGGCGATTCTCTACGAGCTCTTGACCGGGCGCCCGCCGTTCCGGGCGGCAACCGCGTTTGAAACGCTGGCGCACGTCAAGAGTGCCGATCCGGTGCCGCCCGCGCGAATCCAGCCCGGAATGCCGCGCGAGATCGAGACCATCTGTCTCAAATGTCTGGAGAAGCAACCGGCGCGGCGCGATGCATCGGCGCTCGAGCTGGCCCAGGACCTGCGCCGATTTCTCGACGGCGAGCCGATCCACGCGCATGACCCGCCGATCTGGCTACTTTTATGGAAGCGAGCGCGGCGGCGGCCGGCCTTGTCGGCGGCGCTGCTGGTGACCGCGGCGGCGGTGGTCATCTTGATCGGGGGGTCACTCTACTATAACGCCAGGCTCAGCGAGTCGGTGCGCAAGGCCCAGACGGCTGAAAAGACCGCGCTCAAGGAGCGCAACCTGACGATGAACGCCCTGAACGAGCTGGTCTTCGGGGTGCAGGACCGATTGGGCAAGACGGCAGCGACCCGCACGATGCGAAGAGGGCTGCTCGAAAAAGCGCTCGACGGCCTCGAACAGGTCGCCCGCGATGCCGAAGCATCGGCCCCGGACCTGGGCCGCGCCGTGGCGCACCAGAAACTCGGCGACATCTTCCGCCAGGTCGGCCGCAACCCCGAAGCCGGGCGGCAGTATGGTTTCGCGCGCGAGCTGGCGGACGGCCTTGCTACCGGTCGACCGCACGACCCGGAGATCAGGGAGTGCCTGGCGCGCTCGCATACGGGGCTGGGCGAGCTTTCTTTGAACGCGAATCGGACCAAGGAAGCTGTGGAACACTTCCGCCAGGCCGTGCTGCTGGTCGAACAGTCGGCCGTCGAGGACCCAGACAAGTCCCAGGCGCAGGCCGCGCTCCTGGAGGCGTATTTCCGGCTTGGGCGTGCGTACGGCTTCGCCCGCGACCTCGAGCAAGGCGAGGTTTGGTTCCGCAAGATGGAAAGCCTGGCAACGCGCTGGATTGCCGAGGAGCCCACGAACGTGCTGGCGCGCGATCAGCTTTCAACCAGCCACCGCAAGATCGCCGATATGCGGAAGCTCGCCGGCGACGACGTGGGGGCCCGGGCCGAGTACGTGAAGGCGGTTGACTTGAGCCGCGAGCTGCTCATGGCCGAGTCGGCCAATAACGACGTGAAACTGCATCTGGCGCTGCGCTCGATGACCAGGGGATGACGCTGTCGAGGCTGGGCTCGCTCGACCAGGCGGCGACGCTCGAGCGCCAGGCCCAGCAGCTCTTCGAGCAGCTCGTGAAGGCTGACGCCGAAGATATCGACAACCAATTACGACTTCACCAGACGGAATTCAACGCGGGCCGCGTGGCAATGGACCGGCTGGATTTGCACGCCTCGAAGGTTTTGCTCCGGCAAGCCCTGGAGGGTCTCGAGACGCTCGACCGTGAAGGAACGCTCGACGGCCGGCCCCGCGACCGGGCTCAACTTCTGCCGGCTTTCCAGCATGAGCTGGCGACGTGCGAGGCAATCGCTGCGATGCCGGGCGATTTGAAAACAGTCATCGCCATCAAGCCGCCGGGCGTCTATCGTGCCCTGCGCATTTCCGCCGGGCTGCTCGCAGCCGCCGGCCGCACACGCGACTTTTCCAGGGCGGCCGTTGCCCTGTGCGAGATGGACGCCGCCGGGCCCGATCACCTCTACCAGCTTGCCCGCTGCACCGCGTGGTGCGCGGGGCGGATCGATCAGGGGATTGGCGACTCTTCCGAAGCATCCGATGGTCTTCGACCGCTGCGAGAGCGCCTGGCAGACCGGGCCGCCGCCGCGCTCGAAGCCGCGGTTCGCGCGGGGCTCCCTTACGCAAACCGCTTCGATGTCGACGAATTCCTGAACTCCATACGCGAACACCCCGGGTTTCGCAAACTCAGCGAATCTCGTCGAACGGCACGTTCAGGATCGGGTACTTCGCCCAATCCTGATGGTCGAAGTGCCACCACTCAAACTCAAAGACCGTGAACCCCTGGGCCTCCATGGCCTGCGCAAGAGCCGGCGGTGCCAGCGTTCGAGCGATGTTCCGCCGGGGTAATAAGGAAACGAGCGCGGCGAGAACTCGTCGTAGCCGCCGACCATCTTCACGGGCTTCCCGGTCGCCAGCTCATACAGCGTCAGGTCAACCGCGGAGCCGCGGTTGTGTTTCGAGCCCTTGGACGGATCGGCCACGAACATCCGGCCGGAGTCGGGGACCGCATCCCAGAACATTTTCGTCACGCGCCAGGGGCGATAGGCATCGTGAATGAGCAGGCCGTAGCCGTGGCTGGCCAGCGCGCGATGGGCCCGCACCAGCGCCTCCGCGCCGCTGGCGCTGCATGAACGCCCTCGCGGTCGTGTAGACCGGGGCGCTCAGGAAGTTGTTGTCAGTGGCATAACGGATGTCGAGCTTGATCGAGGGGTCGAGCGCGGTGAGCTCAACCAGGTCGGGCCGGCGAAATTCACCGGTCTCTGCGGGGGGCTGGGCTCTTTCTGCCTCGGCTCGGATCGCGTCCAGGGGACGCACCGGCTTGATCCGAAAGGTCTTGCCGTCCTCGCCGTCCAAGGGCCGCCGCTTGAAGACCACGCTTGCGGCTTCGGCATCCTTGATCTTGCCGCGATCGTCGCGGTGAAAGATGATCTTCTCGTCGCTGTAAAGGCCGAAGTTGGGAAAACGAAAGTGGTCGGGCGATTCTTCCTCGAGCGGGTAGTCGAAGAACCACTCGATGAGCGCGTGGAGCTTGCCGTCTGTTTCGAGGATGTAGAGGACGTCGTGATCCCAGCCGTATTCGCCGATCAGGTCGTTCCAGCGAGCGGGCGATTCGACGGGCTTCACATCGGGCTGTTTATTTCGCGCATCGACGTGCAGGGGCTCGGCGCCGTGGGCCAGGCGATCGTCGATCACCAACGAGTCGCCCAGCGATCGAACCTCGACAGTCAGCGCTCCGTTGAGCGGACTCAGGTAGAGCTTCCCGCTTTGTTCCACCAGATCATAAGACCGCTCTCGCTCTTTATAGTGGCCGGCAAGCTCGCGGGCCCGGGCGGCCGGGATCGGCTTTGACGACTCGAGCGCTGGCACGGCCTGGCCCTTGCGGACCAGCAGCATCATCCGGAGGGCCGTCTCGGCGACGTGCTGGGTGAACCCGTTGGCACAGTCGGCGGTGGCGACGACGATGGCGCCCAGCTTGGCGCCGGGCAGGGCCTGCACTTCGGTTGCAAAACCGTAGATCGCCCCGCCGTGGCCGATCCTCCGCTCTTTTTCCAGCGTCGAGATCGCGAAGCCGAGTCCGAAGCCCGGCGACTCGCCCGGTTTGGCGAGCTGGGGCTCGATCATCGCGCGGAGTGTTTCGGGCTTGATCAGGTTGCCCTGCGGTGATGCGCCCGAAGCGAAGAGGAAGCTGAGAAAGCGACCGAGGTCGACGACAGAGGATACGAGGTTTCCGGCCGGGCCGGTGCCGAGCAAGAAGGTGGGTGTCGCGACGGTCTGGCCGTCGTAGGTCCACATCATTCCATGAGCCAGTTGCGAAGAGAGCTCCGGGCCGGGCTGGAAGCTCGAGCGAGACATGCCCAGCGGGCGGAACAGGGCGCGGTCGATCGCGGTGGCGAAGGGCTCTTTGCCGATTTTCTCGATGACCGCGCCGACGACGGTGATTCCCGCGTTCGAGTACTTGGTGCGGGTGCCGGGCTCGAAGACCAGGGTGGTGGTCGCGAGGCTGCGGACGACCCGTTCGAGCGACGGCGGCGCCGGGTCGAAGTAATGGCCGACCGGCGGCTCGCGCACGAGGCCCGAGCGGTGGGACATGAGCTGTCGCAGGGTGATGGCGGTCTTGAACGGGTTCTTGGGGGCAAATTCCGGAACGTATTCGGAGACCGGCTTGTCGAGGTCGATCTTGCCTTGCTCGACCCGTTGCATGACGGTCAGGTCGGTGAGGAGCTTGGAGACCGAGCCGACGCGGTAGACGGTTTCCGCCGTGGCAGGAACTTTTTGGGCCACGTCGGCGAAGCCGAAGCCGCGGGCCCAGACGATCTTCTGGTCGTCGACCAGGGCGATCGAGAGGGCGGGGACGCGCTTCTGCTCGATTTCCGCGGCGATCCAGGGCTCGAGGCGGCGGGCGATCTCGAGATAGGAGTCGGATGGGGGGATGGCGGGCTGGGCGGTGGCGGTCGGGCTCAGGTGGCTCGCAAAGAGGATCAGGAGAATCGGCGAAGTAACGACGCACCCGCCCTTTTTCGCCGATCGGGGTGGTGCAGGCCAGATTGTCATCGATGATGCTCCTGTTTCAAAGGAAACAAAGCTCGCCGACGGCTGGCGGCATGTCAAGCACGAACCGGCCGCAGCGCAGCGCGGCTCGGCGCGGCTCACGAGAGTTGCCCTGCTTCGTCTTGTGAAATCCCGGTCTCGACCCGTCAAGTCCTGGAATTTGCGACCACGGACTTGGTCAATTTGGGCGGGCTCACTGTGCTCGCCAGGAAGTCAGGAGAGAGGAGAGGTGGAGTGAGGAAATAATGGTAGGTGGCGAGGTAAAGGAATAGGGATAGTGAGGTGACACGCTCGGGGTCACCAGGCGAGAGCCCATAGGAAGAAGAAAGAGTGAAAAACTAAGAAAGTGTGACCCTTGAGCGACCAGATCTCGAGGGTGTCTCGGCGTCCAGGATCGGCACCATGAGTCAGGAATAGACCGAAAAAGTACCCCGATGGCCAGGTGCTTTCCGTCCGCGCGGCACTGGGCGCCTGATCAAGACGCCGGTCAACGTGGTCGCCGCGATGTCGCGTCCGGTCACGATGTCCCAGATCTTGAGCACCCCGCAGTCATCAGCTCCGAGCAGCCGCGAGCCGTCCGGACTGAACGCCAAGACCCAGCCTCGCCTCGCCGTCGAGTCTTCCGATCGTGCGCGATAGGGCGCCTGTACGGGTATCCCGTAACCGGATCGTGCCGTCCGGCGATCTGCGCCCACTCTCGCAGAGACTGATCGCGGTGCGCATGTATTGACGTGTCCTCGGGCACGGCGTCGACCGGGAACGTACGGACGACCTTGCCGGCCGCGACATCCACGACGTGGATGGTCTTCCCCGAGTCGCGATGTACAGGCGTTTGCTATCGGCTGTCCAGGCAGAGATGAGAGCATCGGCTGCGGGAGCTCGATCGGGCCGCAGAGCGGTTCGCCCGTCGCGGTGTCCCAGAGCCGGAGGGGCCTTCGCTTGACCGAAGTAGAAACCCGTCAAGAGAGTCTGGCCGTCGGGGCTGAGGGCGGGGATTTCCGTGGCTGACAGCCCGTCTTTGGTGATCGAAATGGCGTCCCGCCGTGCCGTCGTGTCCCAGAGGCGGAGGGTCCCGTCGGCGCCCCCCGTGGCCAGGCGCGTCCCATCCGGACCGAAGGCAAGTGTCTCCACAGATCCGAGGTGCCCTCTGAAGGTCTGGACCTTCTGACCCGTCGCGGTGTCCCACAGCTCCACGATGCCCTCGGCGCCCCCTGTCGCCAGGCGTTTGCCGTCCGGGCTGAAGGCCAGGCATTCGATGAACCAGGATTGGGAGGGCCAGGTGGCCTGCACCTCACGGTTTGCCACGCCCCAGATCCGAACCCCCTTGTTCCCGCAGGCGGCCAGGCGTGTGCCGTCCGGGCCGAAGGCCACGTCCCACACAACCGTCCCTTCAGTGTATCGGCAAGAGAAGACCTCGTGTCCCGTCGTGGCATCCAACACCTTGACGAGAGGGTCAGGCCGGACGTCAAACGGGTCGACGGTGGCCAGGAGTCTGCCGTCTGGAGAAGAAGGACCGTGCCGCCATCCCGTAGGGGAGCCGATCGATCGTCACGACGGCCTGGCGCTTGACCAGGTCCCAGATCCGCATCGAACGCGGTGAGTCCTTCAGCGGAGCGTCGTCATCGGGACGATACATGCAGACCAATTTTTTGCCGTCGGGACTGAATCGCACACCGCGGGCGGTCAACTTCGCGGGCCCTTCCAGCGTGACGAGCCCACCCGTGGCCAGGTCCCAGACCAGGACCGAAATGATCCCAACGAGTCGCGGCGAGATGGGTACCGTCGGGACTGAGGACCGCTCTGTCCAGGTTTTCGGCGGGGCCACTGAGCTGGACGCGAAGCGGCTGGCCCGTCGCCGCATCCCAGAACTTCACGTCGCCGGACCTCGGGTTGGAATACTTCTGCCGTGGCCGGCTCAACCCGGAAGTGACCAGCCGCTTGCCGTCCGGCGTGAAGGCGACGGTCCTGACCATGCCGAGATGCGCCTTCGACGGTCAGCAGATCGCGATGAAAGAGGCGGCGAAGGTAATGCCATTCGAACCCGCGGAGATCGGTCTCGCCGGGCCGGGGCCGGTGGTTCTCCAGCAACTCGTGGGCGCGGCTCAGGTTGTTCTCATCCCAGGCGACGCGGGCCAGGTTCACGTCGGCGACGTAACTGGCCCGTCGCAGGGTGTCGTTCACGGCCGCCAGCTTGTCGCGCCGCTCTTCGGCCTGCGCCCGGGCGTCGTCGGCCTCGCGCTTGCGGCTCTCGGCCCTCTCTCGGCCACGGTGGCGCGGACGGCCTGCCAGGTGCTGGCGACCGCGCCTAAGACCAGCAGCACCAGGAATGCGCCGGCCACGAGCAGCGGCGTGCGGTGCTTGCGCGCGGCCTTGCGCAGCCGGTAGCCCGTGCTGGGCGGGCACGGCCTCCACCGGCTCGTCGGCGAGGTATCTCTGGATGTCCCGCGCCAGGCCGCTGGCGGTTTCGTACCGCCGCGTGCGGTCCTTCTCCAGGCACTTCATCACGATCCAGTCGAGCTCGCCGCGGACCAATTCCCGAGAGCCGGCCGGGATCGGTGTTCTGCGCCGCCGCGATCTTGGGCAGGTTGTTCGAGCTGCGAGAGCCGCACGCTCGGCCGCGGTGCTTCCGCTTCCTTGATCAGCCGCACCATCTCGGCCAGCGCCGCTGCCGCAGCCGCTTTCTGTTCCAGGGGCGTCGTCCCTGTCGAGCAGCTCATAAAGCAGGACGCCCAGCGAGTAGATGTCGCTGCGCGTGTCCACGCCGAAGGCATTCATCTCGGCCTGCTCGGGGCTCATGTACTCGAAGGTGCCGACGAAGGCGCCGAACTGCGTGAACATTGTCTTTTCGGTCAGCCGCTGCTCGACCGCCTTGGCCACGCCGAAGTCGATCACCTTGGGCACCGGCTTGATCGTCGTACATCGTCACCAGGACGTTGGACGGCTTGACGTCGCGGTGGATGATCCCCTTCTGATGTGCGTGCTGGATGGCCTGGCACACGGGCACGAACAGTTCCAGCCGCTCGCGCGGGTTCAGTTTGCCGTCGTCGCAAAACTGGGTAATGGGCACGCCGTGGACCAGCTCCATGACGAAGTAGGGCCGGCCGCTGTCGGTCGTGCCGACGTCGAGGACGCGGGCGATGTTCTGGTGGTCCATCATGGCCAGGGCCTGCCGCTCGGCCTCGAAGCGGGCGACGACCTGGCGGCTGTCCATCCCCGGCTTGATGATCTTCAGCGCGACGCGGCGGCGGACCGGCTCGAGCTGCTCGGCCATGAAGACGGCGCCCATGCCCCCTTCGCCGATCTGCTGGAGGAGCTTGTAGGGGCCGACGATTGTGCCGAGGCTCTCCGTGGCAGGCTGGTCGATGGTCGCGCTGGGAGCGGCCGCCACTGGACGGTCGAGCAGGCTGTCGGGGCTGTCGCCGGCGGCCAGCAGCTCGCTTCGATGTGGGCGATCCGGGCCTCGTCACTGCCGCACGCCTCCCGGACGGCCTCCCGCCGTCGGTCCGGGTCGCGGATTTCGCGGGCGGCGTGGAAGATCGCCTCGTTGTCGGGTGGTGATGCGGTCATGGGAGCCTCCGGGGCGGGCCGTGGGGCTCGTCCAGAATACAATGCGAGAAACCGGGGGCGGACCCGTAACTGCGTCGCATCGGATTAGCCGTCCGGTTATACTCCGGCGGAGAACGGGCCGCTACCGAAAGCCGACGCCCGTGACCCCGGCACCAGAGGCTCAGGGTACATCGATTGGTGGGCTCACCTGCTCATCACCCGATCTCATCCCGTCAAGTCCTGGAATTTGCGACCACGGACTTGGTCAATTTGGGCGGCCTCATTGTGCTGGCCAGGAAGTCGGATCGCCGCTGTAGACGATCAAGAGCGGCTGGTTCAGCACCTTCGTCGGCTTGAACGTCAGCGTGGCCGCTCCGCCGCTCAAGGCCGCGGTGCCGAGCTTCGTCACCTTGAGTTTCTTCCCTTGCTTCTTGACGAACTCGAAAGTCACTGTGCCCGTCGGCACGCCCCCGCCGAGGGCTACTGGGTCGATCGCCGCCGTGAGCTCGACGCCCTTCAGCACCTTCTTCCGCGTGAGGACCGCGTGCGGCTGCAAGACGATCGTCGTCGTGGCCGGCGCGATCGTGAAGGTGGTGGGTTTGGACTGGGCCGGTGCAAAATCGGCGCTACCGGGGAAGCTGGCCACGACGGTAAAGGTCCCGGCGGCGGAAGGGGCCGTGGAGCCCAGATTCGTGCCGGAGGTGCCCGAACCGGCAAAATAGGTCAGGGTCGGCGTCACGCCTTCCAGGATCGGGGTCGCCGTGCCGCCTGAGCCTGTCACGGTGGCGGCGGCCGCGATCGGAGCGCCGGTGTAGGTCCCGCCCGGGGCGCTCTCGGTCACCACGGGCGTCGCCCGGGCGATTGTCAGCGTGCTGGCGGTGAACTGGATCGTGTAGTTGCCGTCGGCCGCGAGCGTGCCCTGCGTGATCGCGTAGGGACCGCCGGTTACCGTCTGGCCGGCCGCGCGCAGAAAGATGCCCGCTCAGCACCGTCGCGGCGGTATCGTCGAACTGGAAGCCTGCGGCGGTGTAGGCCAGCGTCGGGTCGGCTGAGCCGAAGACTTTTGTCTCGGGATTCGCCGTGATGGTGAGCGTCGCCGGGGTGATGGCCAGCGTGCCGCCAGTGAAACTCAGCGTGTAATTGCTGTCGGCAGCGAGGGTGCCCTGGGTGATCGCGTAGGGGCCGCCGGATACCGTTTCGCCGGGTGCTCGCGCGAGCTGGTCCGTCAGCGCTGTGGCGGCGGTGTCGTCGATCGTCACGCCGTCCACCGTCGGATCGACTAGCCCGGCGGGCGTGTCGGTCAGGGCGGGGTCGGCGGTGCCGTAAACCTTGGACTGGGAATTGGCTGTAACGTTCAAGGTTGCCGGGGTGATGGTCGAGCGACTGGCGGTGAAGCTCAGCGTGTAATTGCTGTTGGCGGCGAGCGTGCCCTGGGTGATTGCGTAGTGCCGACCGCTCGCCGGCCAGCTCTCGCCGGACGTCCGGGCAAGCGGCCCGTGAGCACCGTCGCGGCGGTGTCGTCGATCGCCACGCCGTCGACCGTGGCGTCGACAAGCCCGTTGCGAGACGGTCAAGGCGGGGTCGGCGGTGCCGTAAACCTTGGTCTGGGGATTGGCCGTGACGGTAAGGTCGCCGGGGTGATGGTCAGCGTACTGCCGGTGAAGCTGATCGTGTAGTCGCTCGCCGCGAGCGTGCCCTGGGTGATCGCATACGGGCCGCCGGATACCGTCTCGCCGGGTGTCCGCGAAAGCAGGCCCGAAAGCGCCGTCGCGGCCGTGTCGTCGATGATCACTCCGTCGACCGTGGTATCGACAAATCCGGTTGCCGTGTCGGTCAGGGCGGGATCGTCGGTGCCGTAGACCTTGGTCTGGGCACTGGCGGTGACGGAAGTGCGCCGGGGTGATGGTCAGCGTGCTGCCGGTGTAGCTGATGGTGTAGTTACTGTTGGCCGCGAGCGTCCCCTGGCTGATCGCAAATCCGCCGGCCTGTTCGCCGGCCAGGGTGCCTGCCTGCGCCCGGGCCTGCTCGCCGGTCAGGACCGACGCGGCGGTGTCGTGGAACTGGAAGCCGCTGGCGGTGTAGGCCAGCGCCGGGTCGTCGTGGCCGTAGACCTTGGTTTCGGGCTTCGCCGTGATCGTGAGTGTCGCCGGGTTGACCGTCAGCGTGCTGGTCGTGCTGGCGGAGGCAAAGGTCCCGTCGCTAGTGTACGCATAGGTGATCGTATCGGGCGAGCTGGACACGATGAGGTCATCGTCATTGAACGTGGTGGAGAAGGCGCCGCCGGAGCCGATGGTGGCCGGCTGCTCGTTGCCGTCTAAGGTCACGGCGACAGTCTCGCCCACTGGGGCTTGCGAACCGTTGCTCAGCGTACCGGAAACCGTGACGCTGGAGGTGCCGTAGGTGATACTCTGGCCGCTGATTCCGGAAAAGGAGAGCGAGGTGAGTGTCGAATTCTGCGTCTGGAAGGCGCCGATGTCGGGGTTGGGTGTGTCGAGCGGCTCGCCACGCTGATCGGTGGTGATCGGGGTGGAGGTGCCCGGGTAGTCGGCGATCACACCGGCGCCCAAGGCCGGGCTGCCGGCGAGGAGGGCCATGGTCTGGGTCGGCCCGCCGTTGTTGCCCAGGGCGGACAGGAGGGGATTGGCCACGCCGACGATGTTTCCGTCGACCCCATTGGCCAGGCCCCCCGAGCCGCCCGTGCCGATCAGGTTGTAGCTGCCCGAAACGTTACCGCCGACGTCGCTGGCGCCGGAGGGATTGGTGTTGCCGGCGACGATCGTGTCGGTCAGGACTGTGTTGTAGCTTTCGGGGTAGCTGTTGGCGTACAGGCCGCCGCCGTAGGTGGCGGAGTTGCCACTGACCGTGCAGCCGGTCAGGCTCAGTTGGGCCTTGTAGTTTTCGAACACGCCGCCGCCGTAAGTGGCGGCGGAGTTGCCGCTCAAGGTGCAGTCGGTCAGGGTCAGGTTGCCCGTGTTGGCATTGCTCACGCCGCCGCCGTAGCGGAGCCGGCGTTGCCGCTCAAGGTGCAGTCGGTCAGGGTGGCCGTGCCCTGGTTTTCCAGACCGCCGCCACCGTCGTCGTCGTCGGAGTTGCCGCTGACGGTGCAGTCGGTCAGGGTCAGGTTGGCCCGCCGCGCATTGAACACGCCGCCGCCGCCGTAGGAGTCCTGGGCCGAGTTACCTCTATCGTGCAGCCGGTGAGCGTCGCCGTGCCGTAGTTCGCCAGACCGCCGCCATTGCCCGACGAGATCGATCCGCCGGAGATGGTCAGGCCGGAGAGCGAGGCGGTCACACCAGGGTCGATCTCGAAGACGCGGCTGCTCCCGCCGCCGCTCAAGGTCAACCCCGCGGCCGGGGCGGTGATCGTCTGCATTCCGCCCGTGTCGCTCAGCTCGAGCTCGCCGCCGGAGAGCGTGATCTTCTGGGCCGTGCTGAAGATGGTCGGATCGAAGACGATCGTGTTTACCCCGTCATCGGCGTTGGCCTGGTCGACGCAGTAACGCAGGTCGCCCGCGTCGCCGGAACCGATCCCCGCATCTCCCAGGCTGTTTACCGTGAAGATGGTGTGCGTTGGCTCGACCGTCAGCGTGCTAGTGGTGCTGGCGGGGGCGAAGGTCCCGTCGCCGAAATACGCGAATTCGACCGTGTAGGGCGAATTGGCGACCAGGAGGCCGGTCGTGTCGAAGCTCGTGGAGAAGGCGCCTCCGGAGCTGATTGTGGCCGACTGCTGGACGCCGTCCAAAGTCACGGTGACGCTTTCGCCGACCGGGGCCTGCGAGCCGTTGGCCAACGTACCGGAGATGGACACATTGGGGTTGTCGGAGTTGATGCTCGGGTTGCTGAGTCCCGAGAAGGAGAGAGCGATGAGGCCGGACCCCTGGACCTGGAAGGCGCCGATGTCGGGGTTGGGTGTGTCGAGCGGCTCGCCGCGCTGGTCGGTGGTGATCGGGGTGGTTGTGCCCGGATAGTCGGCGATTGCACCCGCGGCGATGGCCGGGCTGCCGGAGAGCAAGGCCATGGTTTGAGTCGGCCCGCCAAAGTTGCCCAGCGGGGCTAAATCCAAGTTGGTGAGGCTGGTCAAGACGATGTCGCCGTCGACCCCATTGACCAGGCCCCCCGAGCCGCCGGTGCCGATCAGGTTGTTGCCGCCCGAGACGACCTGACCGGAGATGTCGCCGGGGCCGTACTGACCGGAGTAATCGGTGTTGCCGGCGACGATGGTATCGGTCAGGATCACCGTCCCCGCGAAGAGGTTTTGCAGGCCGCCGGCGGCAACATTGCCGGAGGAGTTGCCGCTCACGGTGCAGCCGGTCAGGGTGACCTAGTTGTAATTGGCCACGCCTCCGGCTTCTCCGCCTCCGCAGTTATTACCGCTCACGGTGGAGTCGATCAGGTTGGCCGTGCCGTCGTTCAGCAAGGCGGTTTCGTTGCTGCTCAAGGTGCAGTCGATCAAGTCGGCCGTTCCGGAATTGTCCATGCCGCGGGAATTGCTGCTCGAGGTGCAGCCGGTCAGGTCGGCCGTTCCGGCATTGTTCACGCCGTCGGGGCCGTTGCCGGACCAGGCGGAGCCGTCTGAGATGGTCAGGCCGGAGATCGAGGCGGTCACACCGTTGTCGACATCAAAGACGCGGCTATTCCCGCTGTACCCGCCGCCGCTGATCGTCACCCCCGCGGCCGGCCCGGTAATCGTCTGTGTTCCGCCGGTGTCGCTCAGCTCGAGCTGGCTGCCGGAGAGCGTGATCGTCTGGGGCGTTCCGAACACGGTCGAATCGAAGACGATCGAGTTCGCCTGGTCATCGGCATTGGCCTGGTTGATGCAGTACCGCAGGTCGCCCGGGCCGAACCGCTCCCCGCATCTGCCAAGCTGTTGACCGTGAACGTGGACAGCAGGGCGCGGCCCTCGAGGACCTCCAGACTTGGGCTGCGGCGCAGGCGGGGATGGTGAACCGCGCGGGAGGCGAATGCGAACCGCTCTTCGAGTCTGCGACGGCTGGCCATGCGATGTCTCCTCTCTCGAGTGGGATGCCCTGGGATACCGTGTGATGCGATGCGATTCCGGGGACGTGGAGCTCGCCGCCGGCGCCGAGCGGCGCGGGAAGATGCCGGGCAAGCGGGGGCTTGCGCGGCGGTCAGGGCCGCGTTCACCGCTTCTTGATCTGTGACGGATGGACTTGCTCTCCGCCGCGGGGGTCGCAGGGCCCGTCCAGAGCACAATGCGAAAAATCTGGACCGCTACTGCCCTGGTCCCTGGCCGGCTGGATCACGCCAAAGAGGCCGTTGATGGAGACGCCCGGCGCGTTGGGCCCCGCGTCAAAGAAGAGCTGGTTGGTCTTGCCGCCGTCCGGCTTGCCGTCGCCGAATTCCAGGTCCCACAGGCCGGTGATGGCGATCGGGGTGCCGTCCGGCTGGTCGAGCTGTCCGAGGTAGGCGCCCGTGGTCGGGTTAAAAACGTTGATGTTGCCGGCCCCCGCCACGTTGCCGATCAGCAGGTCGTGGCTATACGCGCCGAAGTTCGCCGGAGCCTGGATGATCCCCCACGGGTTTTCCAGCGGGCCGGAGTCGAAGGCGTTGGCGGCGAAATGGTTGGGCGTCAGCAGGTGGCCGTCGGTGTTGAACACGTCCACCACGCCGCCATGCGTATTCGCGAGAGAGGCGAAGGTGACGTAGAGCTTGTCGCCCACGGCTTGCACCGACCAGGCGCCAAAGCTTGGCTCAATGCTCGACACGGTCGGATCGGTGAAGGAGCCGATGGCGTTGAAGTGGCCACCGAACATCTCCACGCGGTTCTGGGTGAAATCGGTCGCATACAGGACATTCTGCCCGTGGCTGTTCTTGGCGATCTCCAGCCCGGTGTAGGCGTCGCCGGCGGCACCGTTGTCCACCATGACGATCGCATGCGTGGGATCGACCTTGGGGTTCCAGCCGCTGATGGTACCGTCGATCGAATCGAAGATCAGGCGGGCCGGCGCGGACTTGCCATGTTCCGAGATCACAAAGTTATTCGTCGGATTGTAGACGACGCCCGTGGGATGGCCGCCGGGCCCGATCCCGAGCGCCTGATCGATGGCCGGCGATGCCGACCCCGGGATGGTGATCGTATGCGGGAGCACGTGGCCGGAGCTGCTGTAGAACGTGGCCAGCCCGGTGGTGAACGTATTGGCCACAACGAAGGACCCGTTCGGCATGGAAGCCATGCCCCAGCCGTTCAAGTTGGTGTCGGTGAGTGCGCCATGCCGGTCTGGTAGCCCACCAGATTGGTTTGCTGATAACCGCTGAGCAAGCAGCGATCTTCAATCGCTTCCATCCTCGGGCGGAATCTGGCCCGTGGACGAGAGGACGTTTGTGTGCGCAGGCGCTGCGGCCGCTGAGCGTTTCACGTTTCGCAGCCAGGAAGGGAACAACATGATGCTTCTCCTTTCGAGAGCTGGTCTGCGATACAATGAAATCACCATTGCCCCGGCGCAGACCGATCGCCGGAGCGGTGCCGGGCCGGCGAGGGCTTGCTTGGCGGTAAGGACCCCGCCGGCCGCTTTGCTTTGGGCGTAGTGAGTTCGGTGATGGCACCTCGCTGGCGCGTCGGGTTAGCGTGGGCACCCGCTCGGCTCTTGAGGTGATCGGCGAGAAGCCTCCTTATTTCTTGTCCGGTTTCTCCGCTGATTTGGGGTTGATCAGTTCCTCGGCCTCGCGCGAAGGAAGGGATCTTGGCTCGTGGGCCTTTGGGAACGAGCCCGTATCGAATCCGAAACGCTTTTGACACGTCCCCCAGCACGAGCTGGCGCCAGGTCAGGACGACGTGGTCGCTGCTGCCCGGTTGGCCCGCATCCACGCTGTCGAGGGGCTGGCCGCTCATGTTGCTCACGGCTCCTGGTCCCGCACCGTTGACGATCAACTGGTAGGGGTGGTGGATGCTGATCCGCGATGCGGGATGCAGCGTGACGGTGAGGCGGGTCGGGTCGAGCACAGCCCGGTTGATGCGGATCCGATGGCCGCTCGGATCGAGGATGACATAGTTCCGGACGTCCTCGGCGGAACCTGGATCGAGGGGCTGGTCGAATGTGAGGACCACCGTCGTCGGCATGGCATGGTATCCGATAGCGCTTGACCCCGGTGAGCCGGGGACCTGTGCTGGTGGCCGGCGGCGGGGTCGGGGCGTTGACCGTCACGGTGTAGACGCCGCTATAGGTGGCGAAATTGGCGTCGCCGCTGTAGACGGCGGTGATGGTGTGCGAGCCCACGGCCAGGGTCGCGGTGGAGAACGTGGCGGTGCCGTCGGCGCCCAGCGGGGCGGTCCCGAGCACGGTCGTTCCCTCCTCGAATGTCACGGTGCCCGCCGGCGTGCTCGTCGATCCGGCCGCGGGCGTCACGGTGACCGTGAAAGTAACCGCCTGGCCGAAGCTCGACCCACTGGGGGCCGATGAGCTGAGCGCGGTCGTCGTCGCAATCGGATTGACGGTCTGGGTCAACGCCTGCGCTGTGCTCGTGGAGAAGTTGTCGTCACCGCTATACGTCGCCTCGATGATGTGCGAGCCTCCCGTCAGCGACGAGATCAGCGGCAGACTCGCCTGATCGACGCCACCGACCACCTGAAGCGGTACCGGGGTTTGTGCGTGACCATCGATGGTGAAGGTAACGTCACCGGTCGGGGTGCCGGAACCGGAGGTCGGCGCCACGGTCGCGGTGAAGGTCACCTGCCGGCCCACGTTCGAGGGGTTCTGCGAGGAGACGGTCGTGGTCATCGTGCCTTGGAGAGCGCCCGCCTGGGTCAGAACGACGTCATCGCCGCTGCCCCCGACATAAGTGATGCGGAATGGGACGGAACCGATCGTGAACATCGCGCCTTCGGCCAGATCATTGAACGTGTGCATGATCGGGGCGGTACTATGGATGATGGTGAAGGACTCACCGAGTGACGGCGTGAAACCCAGCGAAAGGCTGAGAGTGCTTCCAGCGAGGTCGACTGTGCCCATGGCATCGAGCTGGCCGTAGCCACCGGTGCCCGGGTTGGGCCCGTTTAATTCGACTTTGTATACCGACGTGGAATTCATCGTCACGTCGCCCTGAACAGTCAAGATTCCAGGGCCATACACGAGACGGCTCGCTCCAGGGCTGATGGTCGCCTCGACGGTGGTAATCGGACCCACGGTGCCTGATCCGCCGACCGTGACCCCGACGTTGGCGGCGATTGCGCTGTTGGGCTGCGATCCGTCGACGAGGAACATCCCGCCGTTTACCGTGTTGGCTCCGGTGAACGATGGGCTGCTTCCGCCTAACGTGATCGAGCTGGTGCCATCCTTGATGAGGTTCCCCGTTCCACTGACCGTCGAGGCATTGTCGAAGGTATAATAAGCGTCGCCGCCAAAGTCCAACGTGGCTCCGGACTCGATCGTATAGGCCGCGCTGGTATTGATGCCGCCGCCCTGGAGGTTGAGAGTGCCGGTCTGGACGTCGACGGTGCCCCCGTTGACGTTGAAGACGATAGAGGGGGTGACCTCGAGTATGCCCGAGTCGGTGGACTTGACGAAGCTGCCCTGATTGTTGAACACGGCAGCGGCCCCAAAGCCTTGCTCGATGAAGCCGTGGGTCTGGACCAGGAAGGTGCCGAAGTTGTTGACGATGGCGCCGTCGCCCATCTGGAGGCCGATGCCGAGCGCCCCCGCCCCCGGTGAACGTGACCGTCTGGCCGGCCGGATTGATCAGGGTGCGGCCATCCAGGAGGGAGGTCCCATTCATCAGAATCCCGCCGTTGGCAGTCACGTCTCCCGAGCCAGAAATGCTGCCGCCGCTCAGGGTGGTCAGTCCGCTGATCGTGATGTCGGCAGTGCTGGTCAGATCGCTGCTGTTCGTGAGCGTGGTGATGGTCAAGGCGTTGGTGCCGAAGTTGGCCACCGAGACGCCGCTGAGATTCACCGTGGCGATGGTGCCGGCAGAGCCTGGGAAGGCCGTGGTGAAGTTGAGCGTCCCACCCTCCGCCATTGTGAATGCCGTGCCGATCGAGTCGACCGTGCCGCCGATATTCACCGTACCATCGTAGGTGTTATCGATTGTGGTGCCGGTGACGTTGTAGGTCCCCAGCATGGAGATGGTCGGTGTAATTCCGAAGTAGCCGAACTCGACGGTGCCCGCTCCGGCGATGGTGCTGGCGGCATCGAGCGTTCGCGGGCCACCGAGCTCGAGGGTGGCGCCCGACTCCGAGGTGTAGCTGCCGCCGGTGTCGGTCCCGCCGATATCGAGGCTGAGCGTGCCGGTCTGGACGTCGACGGTGCCCCCGTTGTTGTTGAAGGTGACTCCCTCACCGAACTCCAATGAGCCCGAGTCGGTGGACTTGGTGAAGCTGCCCTGGTTGTTGAACGCCGCAGCGGCGCCTGTGTCATTTTCGATCTGGCCATGGGTCTGGGCGAGGAAGGTGCCGAGGTTGTTGAAGACGGCGCCGTCGTCCATCTGGACGCCGTCGCTGCCCGCCCCGGACCACGTGGCCGTCTGGCCGGCCGGATTGATCAGGGTGCAGCCATCAAGCACGAGGTTCGAGTTGGGCGGATTGATGAGAGTCCCTCCGCTCGCGGTCACCGTTCCCGAGCCAGATATGCCGCCGCCGCTCAGGGTCAGCAGGCCGCCCACCGTGATGGCTCCCGGGTCGTTGAGCGTCCCCCCGCCGATCGTCAAGGTTGACGAGGTCGTGAACGCCGATGCGATCGAAAGCGTCCCTCCGCTGATCGTCAAAGGCTGGCTTGACGTCAGGCTGTTAATCGTGTCCGTCATGCTATCGGAGTGGACGACATCGGCCGATGCGTTGATGGTGACATCGTCGCCCATGCCGGGCAGGCTATCGGTGCTCCAGTTCCCGGGCGTGTCCCAGTTGTTGTCGTGGGCGTTGCCCGTCCAGACAACGCTGGACAGCAGGGTCCGTTCCTCCATACACTCCAGGCGAGGCCGGCACGACCTGGACCGTGACCGGCCGTCAACAGGGCGCAATCGGCAGAGGTATGGACGCATCGCAATCGCCTCCCAGGTCGAGCGGCCGGTTGGCCGCGACTCAGAACTGGATGAGGGACTCTCGGCTGGGGATGACCGTTCGACTCGTCCACTCTCCAGAGCCCGGCGAGTCCGGCCCACAATATCCTCATCCACAACATCAGCGGGAAATGCCACCCCAGCGGCAAGAATTTCTTGAGACAGGTCGTGGTGGACGCGTTAGAATGCCGGGGAACCACGTCGTCACGAGCCGCGCACGGCCCGCAACCTGGGAACTACTGCATGGCCGGCGAGATCGAGGATTCCGTGACCGTCTGGATCGCCTCCCTCAAGGCCGGGGATGCCGATGCCGCCCAGAAGCTCTGGCAGCGCTATTTCGAGACCCTGGTCCGGCTGGCGCGCGACCGGCTCCGCGGTGCGCCCGGACCGTGGCCGACGAGGAAGATGCCGCCTTGAGCGCCTTCGACAGCTTCGTCCGCGGGGCCGCCCGCGGACGTTATCCCCGGCTCGATGACCGCGATGACCTGTGGAGGCTGCTCGTAGTCATCACCGAGCGCAAGGCCATCGACCAGGCCCAGCGCGAGCGGCGCCAGAGACGCGGCGGGGGGAAAATCAGGAGCGTTGCCGGCGCGGTCGACACCGCTTCTCTCGAAGGGGAACTGGTGTGCCTCGCCGGGGCCGAGCCAACACCCGAGTTCGCCGCGCAGGTGGCCGACGAGTGCCGCCGCCTCCTGTGGGTGCTCCGCGATGAGTCCCTCCGGGTCGTCGCGCGGCTGCGGATGGAGGGATACTCCAACAAGGAGGTCGCCGGTCAACTCGGGTGCAGCCTGCGCACCATCGCCCGCAAGGTCGAGTTGATCCGCAGGAGCTGGCTCGCCGAGAACGAGATCGCATGATGAGCGCCCAGAGAACACCCGATTGCACCGCTCTGCCCCTGGCCGTACTCGACCAGATCGACCGGATCTGTGACCGATTCGAGGCGGCGTGGGAGGTGGGTGAGCCGCCGCGGATCGAGGAGGTCCTCGGCCAGATCGCCGAGGCGTACCGCCCGGCTCTGCTCTACGACCTCTTGGCCGCGGAACTCCACGCGCGCCGCCGCTTGGGCGAGCAGCCCATGCCCGCCGAGTACGCGGCCCGATGCCCGGAGCACGCCGAGCGGATCTTCGACGTGTTTCTGCACCTGGAGCTGTGCGAGACGCCCAAGACCGCGCTCGACCAACCGGTGGACCGCGCATACGACACGGACCCCGGCGGCGAACCCGCCGGAGCTGCCGGCTGCCCGCAACGGCTGGGTGGCTATCGCATCGAAAGCGAGCTGGGCCGTGGTGGCATGGGAGTCGTCTACCGGGCGTTCGACGAGAAGCGCGGCGTGGCGGTGGCCTTGAAGACCCTGAAGCGGGACGATTCCACGGCCATCCTCCGCTTCAAGCAAGAGTTCCGGGCCCTGGCCGACGTGTCTCATCCCAACCTGGTGGCGCTCCATGAGCTCACCGCGGACGGTCCGAGCTGGTTTTTCACCATGGAGCTCGTCGAAGGGGTCGATTTCCTGAGCTTTGTGCGATGGGGGAGCGAGCAGACAGCCCGGCTCCCGCAGACGTCCGACGACGTGGGACCGCCGAGCCCATCAATGCCGGGGGCTCCAGGTTCGACCCAAAGTGCATTCGGCGACACCGAACCCTTGGACCTGAAGCAGGTCGAGGCTGGCCCCCGCGTTCGAGCTCATCGCGGATTCAGCCTATCGCCGGCTGTCCTGGCCCGGCTGCGAGTCGCCCTCTTGCAACTGGCCGAGGGAGTCGCCGTTCTCCATGAGGCGGGCAAGCTTCACCGCGACCTGAAACCCTCGAACGTGCTGGTGACCAGACAGGGCCGGGTCGTGATTCTTGACTTCGGGCTCGCCGCGGACCTGGGGGCGTCGGGGCTGCACCAGAGCTTGGTGCCATACGTCCTGGGCACCAGCGCCTACATGGCCCCGGAACAGGCCGCAGGACTGCCCGTCTCCCCGGCGAGCGACTGGTACAGCTTGGGCTCGATGCTCTACGAGGTGCTCACCGGCCACCCTCCCTTTCCGGGCCGGCCTCACAAAATACTGATCGACAAGCTGCGGCTGGATCCGCCCGCACCGTCGGAGCTGGTGAGCGGTGTTCCCGACGACTTGAACGTGCTGTGTGTCGACCTGCTGAGGCGCGATCCCGGGCGCGGCCCACGGGCCGCGATGTGCTGCTCCGCCTGGGGAGCCGCACGGGCGCGCCGAAGATCGCGATCCCGCTTGCGCCATCTCGGCATCAACGAGCGCCTTTGGTCGGCCGCGCCGAGATCTCGAGTCCCTGGAGGCGGCATTCGCGGACGTGGAGAGAGGCCAGACCGTAGCCCTCTACATCCATGGCCCTTCGGGTGTCGGCAAGACCGCCCTGGTCCGGCACTTCCTGGACGAGCTGATCGGTCGCGACCAGGCCGTTATCCTGGCGGGCCGGTGCTACGAGCAGGAGTCGGTGCCCTACAAGGCGCTCGACAGTGTCGTCGATGCTCTGAGTCAATACCTGCAGCGCCTGCCGCTCTGGGAAGCGCAGGCGCTTGTGCCCGGCGACATCCGATCCCTGGTCCGGGTCTTCCCAACGCTGGGGGAGGCCGAGGCGGTGGCGACGGCGTCACGGCTCGCCTCCCTTGTGCCCGACCCGCAGGAGCTGCGGCGCCGGGCCTTTCGCGCGCTTCGTGAGCTCCTGGCCCGCCTGGGAGACCGGCGCGCGCTGGTCCTGGCGATCGATGATCTTCAATGGGGCGACTCCGACAGCGCGGTCCTGCTCTCCGAACTCCTCCGTCCACCGGACGGGCCACGGCTTCTCCTTCTGGGCTGTTACCGCAGCGACGATGCGCCGACCAGTCCGCTCTTGCGAGCACTGCTCAACGTCGACGAAGCGGCAGGCCCCAGGGTGGACCGCCGGGTGCTGGCTCTGGGGACGCTGGCGCCCGCGGACGCCGAGGGCCTGGCCCTGACCCTGCTGGACCGCCTGGACGAGGCCGGCTGCGCCCACGCCGCGGCGATTGCCCGCGAGTCGGGCGGTAACCCGTTCTTCGTCGCTGAGCTCGTGCGATACGTGCAGGCCGATACCGGCCTCGTGCACCGAGGGTCGGGAGCCGATGAGGTGGTCTTTGACGAGGTGCTCTGGGCGGCGCGTCCGGCGCTTGCCGGAGGACGCGCGGCGGCTCCTGGAGGTCGTCGCCGTGTCGGGCCGGCCGCTCGGGCAGGCGGACGCGTCCCGGGCCGCCCTTCTGGGCGCCGGCGAGCAGAAGGCAGTACACCTCCTGCGGTCGGGCCGGCTGATCCGCAGCACCGGGCCTGCGGAGCGTGACCTAATCGAGACCTACCACGACCGCGTCCGCGAGGCGGTGGTCGCCCACGTCCCACCGACGGCGCTCGAGGGCCACCACCGAAGCCTGGCGCAGGTGCTGGAGTCCTCGGGCCGGGCCGATCCCGAGGTCCTGGCCGTCCACTTTCATTGGTCAGGGCAACACGAGCGCGCGGGGATGTATTACGGGGAGGCGGCGGCGCAGGCGGCGGAGGCCCTGGCCTTCGACCGCGCCGCGAAGCTGTACCGCCAAGCCCTGGACCTGCGACCGGGGGAAGACGCACCTGCGCGCCGGCTCCGGGTGGGGCTCGCGGATGCATTGGCGAACGCCGGGCGCGGCCCCGAGGCGGCGAGGGAATACCTGGCCGCGGCCGCCGGAGCCACGGTCGAGGAGACTTTCGAGCTCAGGCGGCGCGCCGCCATGCAGTACCTGGTCACGGGCCACCTCGACGAAGGACACGCACAGCTCAGTGCGGTCTTGAAAGCCGTCGGGATGACCCTTCCAGACACCCCTCGGGTGCGCCATCGTGTCCCTGGTCCTGAATCGGACCAAGATCCGATTTCGCGGACTCCATTTTCGCCCGCGCGACCCCAGCCAGGTCTCCGGGGATGATCTGACGCGCATCGAGGTCTGCTGGACGGCGGCCAACGGTCTGGGAATGATCGACCCGATCCGGGCGGCGGACTTCCAGGCGCGGAACCTCCTCTTGGCGCTGCGGGCGGGTGAGCCGTATCGGATCGGCCGAGCGATCTGCATGGAGGCGAGCTACGGCTCATTCGCGGGCCGGCGCAGCGAGCGCCGTGTCTCCAAGCTCGTGCGAATGGCCGAGGAGATCGCCCAGCAGGTTGATAACCCCCATATCTGGGGCGGGGTGTTTGCGGCGCAGGGAGTTTCGGCGTATATGTTCGGGCAATGGAAGCGGGCGGTCGAGCTGCTCGACCGGGCTCGAGACATTTTCCGCACGCGTTGCACCGGAGTAACCTTTGAACTCGATACGATGATTCTTTTTTCCCTCTGGTGCCTCCAGTTCCGGGGCGAGCTCGCCGAGCTGGGCCGCCGCTGGCCAGTCGTCCTCAAGGAGGCACTGGAACGGGGCGATCGCCACATGGTGACGAATCTGAGCACCTTCGTCATGTCGACTCTCCGCCTCGCCGCCGACGACCCGGAATTGGCCGAGGCCACCTTACGGCAGGCCCTGGGCCAGTGGACTCAGCAAGGCTTTCATATCCAGCACAACGAGTGGTTCGGCGCGGAGGTCCAGATCAGGATGTACCGTGGGGATTACAAGGACGCCTGGAACTTCCTCACGACCCGGTACGCACCGTCCCTGGCTCGATCGCACCTGACGCGCATCCAGAGGCTCAGGATTTTCTTCTATGACAGGCGGGCCCGGTGTGCGCTCGCCGCAGCGATGGGCGCGGCCGACTCCCGCCCGCTCTTGCGCTGGGCCGAGCGCGACGCGCGGCGGCTGGACCGCGAGGGGATGGCATGGTCGAAGGCGCTGGCATATCCGATTCGCGCCGGGGTCGCCGCCGCCCGGGGCGACACGTCACGAGCAGCGAGCATGTTCGCGGAGGCGGTCACGCAGCTCGAGGCAGTCGAGATGAATCTTTACGCCGCCGCATCACGCCGCCGACTGGGCGAGATCCTCGGGGGAGATGAGGGCCGAGCACAGATTGAAAGGGCGGATTCCTGGATGGGGCAGCAGGGCATCCAGAACCCGGCCCGCATGGCGGATGTGTTCGCGCCCGTCGGGATCTGGTCGTAGAGCCGCAGGGTGCTGGCAAGATTGAATCAGGCGTCGGGGGATTTCGGGTTGGGCTCGATGGCCTTGCGGAACGCGGGGATCGCCTGACTTTGCCCCCCCGCGCCGACCGATCACGCACCACCCAGCCGGCGCTACGTCGGCGACGATCGGCGCGATCGCGCAGCACCTCCGTCCGCTTCCCCGGAAGATCGGTCTCACGCCCGAGGCTGCCTCTCTTGTCCCCACGATCGCGGCGTCTTCGACCTGGCGTCTAGCGTTGGCCTGGCAATGGTGCCGTGAAGACCTCCGCGGGCAGGTCGGCCAGGCCGAGTTTGGCCTTCCATGCGTCCGCCTGCTGCGGCTTTCCCCACGCCACATACAGTGCGATGGCCTCTTTGAGCCGGCCGGCGACTCGATAAGCTTCGGCGAGGTTGCTGCCGCTGATGAGGGTATCGTGGTGGTCGGGCCCGAGCCTCGCCTCCCGCAGCTTGAGCGTCTCCGTGTTCAACCTGATGGCCTCGTCGGTCCGGCCTGCTCCAAGGTCGGCAGCGGCGAGCGCGTTGCGACTCTGGAGCGTATAGGGGTGTTCGTTTCCATACTTTGCCTCCATCATCTTCAGTGTCCCCTCGTGCATCGTGATCGCTTTCTCGATCTTTCCCGCGATGCGGTACGCGGACGCAAGGTTGTGGCGACTCGCGAGGGTGATACGGTGGTCGGTTCCGTTCTTGGCCTCGCTCAACCGGAGCGTCTCCTCGTCCAACTTGATTGCCTCACCGGTGTTCCCCACTGTGAGGTAGGCGTTAGCCAGACCCAGGCGGCAATGAAGCGTGTTGGAGTGGTCGGGTCCGAGCTTCACCTCCATCCGCTTCAGCGCTCCATTGTACAGATCGAATGCCTTGAGAGTGTGGCCGGCGGCCATGTAGGAATTGGCGAGGTTGGTGCGACCGGTGAGCGATTCTGGGTGGTCCGGTCCGAGTTTCGCCTCCAATTGCTTGAGCGCCCCCTCGTACAGCGCGATCGCGTCCTCAGTGCGTCCGGCGGCGAGATAGGCCGTGGCGAGGGTGTTTCGGGCATTCAGAGTGTTTGTGTGGTCGATCCCGAACTTTGCCTCCATCCGTTTGATCGTCTCTGCGTGCAACTTGATCGCTTCGTCGGTGCGGCCCGACTCAAGGTACGCAGCAGCAAGTCCGAAGCGACTAGTCAGTGTGTCGGGGTGGTTGGCGCCGAGTTTCGTCTCCCGCACTTTGAGCGTCTCTGCGTAAAGCCTGATCGCGTCATCGATGCGGTCGGCTTCACGGTAAGCACCAGCAAGGTTGTAGCGGCTGCTCAGTGTGTCTGCGTGGTCCGGCCCGAGGGTCGTCTCGCGCAACTTGAGCGTAGACTCATGCAGCTTGATCGCGTCGAGGGGACGGCCTGCGCGGCTATAAGCTCTGCCGAGGTTATTGAGACTAGCCAGGGTGTCCCGGTGGTCGACGCCGAGGGCAGACTGTCGCACATCGCGCGCTTCCACGAGCATCCTGACTCCCCTCCCATAGAGGCCCAGGTCAAGGAAGGTCTGGCCCAGCGCGTCGAGCAGCGTCCCCTTGGTCGCCTGCGAAGCGCCGAACTCGCTCTCCAGTCTGTTCGCGGCGCGGTCGAGCACGTCGACCACCTTGACGGTGAGGCCGTCGAGGTCAGGGTCCGGGCTGCGAAACGCCTCCTCCAGGAACGCGCTCACGGCCTCGGCTTGCTTCCGCGACTCCACCGCATCCGCCAGCGCCGCCTTCGTCTCGTCATTCGCTTTTGTGATCGCAACGTTGGCCTTCGTCAACCGGTCGTTTGCCCAAACGGTGACGACCGACACCACGGCCAGACCGATGACCCCGGCCACCAGCCCTACCGCTGCGCCCGTCATCGCCGTCCGGTGCTTGCGTGCCCATCGTCGGGCGCTGCGCCAGTGGCTCCTGCCCGGCCGTGACCGGCTCGTCGGCCAGCCATCGCTCGACATCTTCGGCCAGGGCTCTCGCCGTCGGGTAGCGGTCTTCCGGGTGGTTTGCCAGCGCCTTGAGGCACACGGCCTCGAGCGCCCGGTCGATCGTGGGCTCGAGCGAGCGTGGGGGCCGGATTTCCCCCTGCGGCGTTGCTGCGGGGTGCCCGGTACTCGCGTCGCTCTTTGACACCGGCGGGCGGCCTGTCAGGAGGCTGTAGAGCGTGGCCCCCAGGCTATAGACGTCGCTCCGCGGGCCGAGCTGGGCGAGGTCGCCGGCCGCCTGCTCGGGGCTCGCATAACCCGGCGTTCCCATGAGGGCGCCGGCTTGCGTTTCGGCGCTTTCCGCCCGAAGCGGCCGGTGCGAGCGTCCGCTCGTCGGCCGAAGACCCCGGCTCGCGGCGGCCGGTCGGCTTGGCCAGGCCCCAATCGATCACCAGTGTCTCGCCGTATCTGCCCACGATCACGTTGCCCGGCTTGATGTCACGGTGGAGCACACCGCGGCTATGGGCGTAGTCGATCGCGTTGCACACGTCGAGGAAGCGCCGCAGCAGCTTGCTCATGGCCAGCGACCGTGCGCCGGGGTCGGACTTGAGCGCTGCGTCGGCGTGGAACGCGGCGATTGCCGCCTTGAGGCTATCCCCCTTGATGAACCGCATGGCGTAATACGGGCGGCCGTCTGCGTAGGTGCCCAGGCCGTAGACCGGGACGATGCCGGGATGCTCGAGGCCACCGGTGATCTCGGCCTCGAGGAGGAACCGCTGGCGGCTCACGGGGTCGTCGGCGTGGTGATCGAGAATCTCCTTGAGGGCGACCTCGCGGTTCAGCTCGGCGTCGAGCGCCACGAACACCGCCCCCAGGCCGCCTCGGGCGTGGGGCCGCAGCACCCGGAATCGCGCACCGCTCTCGGTCGACGCGCTGGCAACGTGCACGGTCGCGTACTCGTCGCCGCTAGCCCTCGCCGCCGCCCCGGCGTGGGCCACCGAGGCGTCCAGGTCGGGATCGCCGACGCCCTTCAATGATTCGCGGGTTGCGCTCCCTACCTCGAATGCCGCCAGACTGCGCTCGACGTCGCCGCCGTGCTGCTTGAGGTGCTCAGCGACTAGCGCCTCCAGTAGCGCGTGTCGCGGCGCGTCGATCGCCCCGCGCTCCAGCAGGATGCCCCCGAGCGCCCGCGACTTGTCGGCGACCCAGGCGGTGAATGCCGCCAGAAGCGCCTCACGACCGATGAAGTCGTTCTGCAACGCCAGCAACCCGAAGAGCAGGTTTCGCCCGGCGTCCGGGGCCGCCGCCGGCGCCGGACCGATTCCCACCCGGGCAAACGCCGCCTCGACCGTCGCGATGTCGTCGGGGAAGCGCGCCCGGTATTCTCCGGCCGACGGGCGCTCGCCCAGCGATAGCCGGCACTCGAGCTCGGTCGCCAGCAGCTCGCCGAGAAGGGCCGAGCGCACCGGGCCGGCCGCGTCGCCGAGGTGGTCCTCGGCCGCGGGCCGCCGGCCCGACTGCCACGCCTTCTCGAAGCGGTCGCACACGCGGTTGATCTCGAGGAGTTGAGTCGGGGAGATTGAGTCGTCTCCCAGCGGTCGTTCTCGGTCCATGATTACCCCCTTGCCGACCAGACGGTGCGGATGGTCCTCAGCCGCCGCTCGACGGTGCTCAGCCCGCAGTTGAGCCGCTCGGCGATCTCCTGGTCTGTGTGCCCCTCCAGCTTGAGCCCTGCCACTTGCCGGAGCGACTCGTCCGGCAGCAGGTCGAAAAGGCGCCGGCACTCCTCGGCCATCATCACCGCGAGCTCGGGGCCGGGGTCCTTGGCGGGCGCCTGCCCGAGCCCCCCGGCTTCCAGTGCCGCGGCGGCGAGGTCGGCCTCGGTGACGACCGTGCCGCCGCCGCGTTTGAGCCGGCGCTCGAGCTGGACGAGGTCGGCGGCCTTGCGCGCGGTGATCGTGACGAGCACGCGCCACAGGTCCTGGCGATCGTCGAGCCGCGGGAAGCGGCCATTCTCCGCCGCCCGGCAGAAGCTGTCGAAGGCGCTGAGGGCCGCATTCTCCTCGTCGGCAGCGCCACTCCGCGCGCCTCGGAGACGCACACGGGCGAGGTGAACCAGGTCGGCGAAATAGCGATCCCAGAGGTGTCGCGTGGCCTCCGGATCACCGAGCTTCAGCCCGCCAACCCAGCGTGTGACGGAACCTTCACCGTCGGTCGTCATGACAATTCTCCCCTCATCGGGCCGTGAGTTGCCTCGGTCGCATTGGGGTACGATTCTAACGCGCGGGGGACTCAGATTCGGCAACTCCCCGATTCCTCGGTGAGCCCGTGGTTTGGCCGGTTCGATGACTCACCGGTTTACCACTGGCGAGCTGCTTCCGAGGTGAGAATCCGCAAACGCCGGATGAACCCCTCACCGTCTGCCGATTTTTTCGCGACGGCTTCGAAATACCAGCCGCACCTCGTCGAATTCGCGGCCTCGATCGGGCGCGATCACCAAGGATCCTGTTCGCGCTCCAGGAGCTTTTCTTCCCGTCTTCGGCTGCCTGGCGGTTCCGATTCGTCCCCAGCCGGTGACTACCGCCCAAAAAAATCGAGTGGGGTGAAGGGTCACGGGGCCGGCCGCGGATTATCAGCCCAGTAACGGCCGCCGCGTGGCGGCGCATTCGCAACGCAACGCAACGGAAGGAAAGGGCTACAACCATGTTCGCGACGCTCCTGTCGGCCATCCGCACACGCTGTCACACCCGAACGACGAACACGCGCCGGCAGCGCCGGGTTGCCCGCGTGAGCATGGAGTCGCTCGAAAACCGGCTGGTGCTGACGGGCGGGCCTCCGGCCGCGCCGGTGTTCACCGCCGCGCCGTATTCGGCCTCACAAGTCAGCCTCGCGTGGCGATCGGTGCCTACAGCCACGAGCTACCAGATCGATATCGTGAGCAACGGCCGCTGGTCGCAGATCGGCAACTTCAATGGCAGCACCACCGGGTGCCTCGTGAACAGCCTGAATGCCAACACCACCTACGACTTCGACGTGGTCGCTTCCAACTCATACGGCTCGACCTGGGGAAACCAACAATTTGCCACCACCAGTATTGCGGTGAACCACCCCGTGGCGGCAACGGCCTATTCGCCGGTCAGCGGTACGTTATTCGGGTCCAATGGACCTTCTTACCTGGACGTGAAGCAGGGAGACCAGGGCGACTGCTGGTTGCTTGCGAGCCTGGCCGAGGTGGCGGCGCGGGACCCGCAGGACATTCGCAATATGTTCACCTCCGACGGCACCACGGTGGAGAACGGTGTCGTGGTCAACCTTTATAACGTGCGCTTCTTCGACAAGGGAACCCCCGAGTACGTCACCGTGGACACGGAATTGCCCTCCGGGGGCCAGTACTACGATCAACCCGTCAACGGCGTCTTGTGGGTGGCCCTGGCCGAGAAGGCTTACGCCGAGGCGAACGGGGCGGGCTGGGTCACGTCCGGAGATGACGGCAGCGATTCTTACAGCGCCCTGAACAGTGGGCAGCCTTCCTGGGCACTGTCAGCCATAACCGGGAAGTCGGCCAGCAGCTTCACTTTCAGCTCGTCGACGAACCTCGCCGCCGACTGGAACGCGGGCGACCTCATCGTGCTTGGCTCCGACACGAACCCAACCAACTCTGATATCGTGGGCGGCCACGCCTACGCAGTCGTGGGATACAACGCGTCGAGCAGCGAGCCCTTCCTGGTGTATAATCCGTGGGGCACGAACTCTTCGGGGATGGTCATGGACAATGCCACCGGCCACTGGGTCTACGGCGAGTTCAACGCGGGCGCGGGCTTTTTGTCGCAGAACTTCGCGAGTTTCTCGGTCGGGAGTGGCACGGCGAATCCGATTGCCAATTCCGGCATTTCCGCCGTCGATCCGTCCATGGTTGACGCGATCTTGATCGACGTGCAAGGTTTGGAGCCGGCTTTCCATTCGGAGGCGAGGGTTGTTTCCCACCGTGCACGCGGTATCTGACCGACCCATCGATGGCCGCCGCGTTCGAACACACCAGGGACGCCCGAGGAGGGCGTCCCTTTTTGTTTGCCGTAGAATGCGCGAGGCTGAAGCCTGACGTACGATTGCATTCACAATTGTGGCAGAGATCCGCATGAGCGAACAACCTGCGACGCCAGGCGAGCGGTTTCCAACAACGCATTGGACCAAGATTGTCGCCGCGGGTGCGCGAGGTTCCAGGCAGGAGCAGGAAGCGCTCGGTGAGCTTTGTAACGCGTACTGGTATCCCCTCTACGTCTTCATCCGCCGCAAGGGATACGACGCCGATCAGGCTGAGGACCTCACGCAGGCCTATTTCGTCCGGCTGCTGGAACAAGGCGTTCTGGGCGCGGCTGACCCGCACAAGGGAAGATTCCGGGCCTTCCTCAGGACGGATTGCGGGTTCTTCCTTGCCGGGGAGCGCGACCGGCAGAACGCTCAGAAGCGCGGGGGCGGCCGCGCGATCGTGTCGATGGATGCGGTCGATGCGGAAGGGAGATACCGCTTTGAGCCGGCGGCTGACGAGCTGACCGCCGAGGGGCTCTTCGACCGCGCCTGGGCCGCCACGGTGCTCGAGCGAGTGATCGAGCAGATCAGCCTCGAGTACGCCCAAGCGGGCCGGGGCACGCTGTTTGAACGGCTCAAGGCCGTATTGACTGATGGAGCTGAGGCCCTCCCGTACGCCGCGATCGCCGCTGAGCTGGGCACCACGGAAATCGCCGTGCAGTCAGCCGCCCAGCGCCTGCGTAAGCGGTTTCGGGAGCTCGTTCGCGCGCTGATCGCGGACACGATTGAAAATCCCACTCCCGAGTCGGTACAAGACGAGCTTGGCGCCTTGTTCAGCGCGCTGGCGCGGTAAGGTCCGGCGAAAAAATTCCGGCCGCCGCGATGGCTCCCCGGAAGAATTCCCTATTCTATGGGAGGAGCTTGCTGCAAAACGCCCTGGAGCGCCTGCCATGTCCGAACCAGATCGCTGTCCTCGTTGCGGGTCACTACGGCACGGCCGGTCGCCGCGGGGTCTTTGCCTCGTCTGCCTGATGGCCGAGGCCGCCGCAGAGCCGGAAGTGACCAATCCGCCGCAGCGCCCGCCTGATCGAACATTCAGCCTTGAACCGGCGGTCTCGAGCGTTCTGGCCGAGATCTCCGGCTCCGCGGGTGGCTTGACGCGAGTGCTTTTGCGAGATTCCGGATCCGACTCGGCTTTTTCTCCCATTGTCGCGCCGCTGTCGGACGAGATGCCCGAAGTAAGGCCCGATCGCTACCAGCTCTTCGGCGAGATCGCCCGCGGGGGAATGGGAGCCGTCTTGAAGGGCAGGGACGTCGATCTGGGCCGGGACCTCGCTATCAAGGTGCTGCTCGAATCGCACAGGGAGAAGCCCGACCTGGTCAGGCGGTTCGTCGAAGAAGCACAGATCGGCGGACAGCTTCAGCATCCCGGAATCGTGCCGGTTTATGAGTTGGGCTCCTTCGCCGACCGCCGGCCTTATTTCACGATGAAGCTGGTCAAGGGCCGCACGCTCTCGTCGTTGCTGGCGGAGCGCCAGTCCGTAGCGTGGGTGCAACCCACCGATTCCCGCGCCGCCGACTTACGCGGATCCGGTGGGTTGCACCCACCCTACGAAGACCTCCCTCGCTTCTTGTCTATCTTCGAGGCCATCTGCCAGACCATGGCCTATGCCCACGCCCGCGGGGTGATTCACCGCGACTTGAAGCCGTCGAACGTGATGGTGGGCTCGTTCGGCGAGGTCCAGGTCATGGATTGGGGACTCGCCAAGGTGCTGCCGCGCGGCGGAGCGGCCGACGATCAAGCCCTGCCGCGCCGCGATCGGGACGTGCCGGCCAGCGTCATCCGCACGGCCCGATCCGGCTCGGATGCCGATGCGTCGCAGGCCGGCTCGGTGCTGGGAACACCGGGTTACATGGCCCCCGAGCAGGCGCGGGGCGAGATTGAAGACCTGGATGAACGGGCCGATGTGTTCGGGCTGGGATCGATCCTGTGCGAGATCCTCACCGGTCTGCCCGCGTTCGCCCACGGCGATTCGGCCGAACGACTGCGGCGGTCGGCACGGGGCGAGGTTGCCGACGCGTTTGGCAGGCTCGAGAGCTGTGGATGCGAGCCCGAGCTGGTCGAGCTGGCGCGGCATTGCCTCGCTCCCGAGCGCAGCGATCGAATCCGGAATGCCGGGGAGGTCTCGCAGCAGATCACGGCGCATCAAGCGGGCGTGCAAGAGCGATTGCGACAGGCTGAGCTGGCGAAGGTCGAGGCGATTGCCCGCGCGCAGGAAGAAGAGAAACGACGGGTGCTCGCCGACGAGCTGAGGGTCGAAGCGCAGGCCCGCGCGACGGCGGAAACCCGCCGGCGGCGCGCCACGCTGGCCCTGGCGGCATCGGTACTGGCGCTGGTCGCCGTGGGCGGCTCGAGTGCGGCGTATTATCTGCATCAGCGACAGGCCAGCATTGCTCGCGCGTGCGCTGGCTCTTGAGGAAGTGCGTGTGTTGTTCAATCAGGCCAGCGACAAGGCCGAGAATCTCGAGCGATGGAGCGCTGCGATGGCCACGCTGCATGGAGCTGAGCGGACTGTGAAAGAGCAGGGGAATGCCGAGCTCATGCGCAGCCTTGATGAGCTCTCGCGGCTGATCGAGACGGGTGACCGGGCGGCTCGGCGCGACCGCACGCTGCTGTTGAGCCTCTCAGATACCCGGACAGGCAAGCAAGATCTCGGCGTGACCGCCGCCAGCCTTGCGTATGCCGCGGCGTTCCATCGCGCGGAGCTTGACGTCGATGACCTGACGACCGAGCAGATATCGGCATTGCTCCAGGAACGGCCGGCGGCGGTTCGTGCCGAGCTGGCAGGTTACCTGGATGACTGGTCCAGCCTGCGGCGAGCCATGCGCGAGCCGGCAGGACGGTGGGTGAAACTGCTGAGAACCGCTCAGGGCATCGACCCCGACCCTTATCGTGGCCGCATTCGGAAGACGCTGGAAGCTGTGGACCTCGCTGCCCAGCTTGCCGTGCTGCGCGAGCTGGCCATCCAGCCCAACGCCGATCAACTGCCCCCCACAAGCAGCACGCTGCTGGCCGGCGCTGGTATCTGCCGGCGACGTGGCCGCGGCCGTCGCGCTGCTGAAAAGATCGATCGAGCGGAATCCGTCGGACCTCTGGGTCAACTACGATCTGGCGACCTATCTGAAGTCATCAAACCCTTCTCAGCCCGACGAAGCCATTGGCTACTTCACCGCGGCCCGGGCACTGCGGCCCACGTCAGCCCACGACCTCGCCCACACCCTGGCAGACCGAGGCCGAGGGAGTGAAGCGGTTGCCGTTTTCCGGGACCTGGAGCGGCGACAGCCCGACCTCGGCAGCAACGCCGGCTGCCAGGGACACACCTTGAAGGAGATCGGACGGGGCGAGGAAGCACGCGCCGCGTTCGAACGAGCCGTGGCGGCATACGGCCGCTCAATCGCCGCAGAGCCCCGCGACCCGGCGACCTACCACAATCTGGCGACTTCGCTGTACGGTCTGGAAAGAACGGACGAGGCCATCGCCGCTTGCCGCCGGGCGATCGAAGTGCAGCCAGACCTCCCTCAAGCTCACTCCACTCTCGGTAGCATACTGGCTCACACAGGCAAGAAGGCAGAGGCAAAGGCCGAATTTCAGGCCGCCCTCCGGCTAGACCCAAGTCTCATGACCGCCCGGGCCAATCTCGCCAGTGCGTTGCAATACGAGGGCCGGTTTGATGACGCCATACGCGAGTTTCGGGCGTTGATCCATCAATCGCCTCACCTCGCCCTGTTGCACTTCAACCTGGCTAATGCGCTCTGGGGCCACAAGGAATTTGCCGGGGCGATTGCTGAGTATCGCGAAGCGCTCCGGCTGGACGCCAATCACGTCGATGCGCTCATCAATCTGGGCTGCGCTCAGTGCGATTCCGGGGCGGTCGAACAGGGGATCGCAACGCTGCGCGATGCGACGCGGAGACGGCCGGATCACGCGCGAGCCTGGGGCAACTTCGCGAGAGTCCTGGCAATGAAGGGCGATATCGAGGCATTGCAAGACCTGGTGCGGTCCCGTCCCGAGTCGCCGGAGGGCCAAGCCTATCTGGGAAAGGCGCTCTCGGACCAAGGGCGAGCCGGGGAGGCACTCAAACCCCTTCAGACGGCGGTCGAGCTCAGTCCCAAGGACGGATGGATCGCGACGATGCTGGGCATCAATCTCGCTCGAGCAGGCCGAGTCGACGACGCCATCAGCGCGCTCAAGCGGGCTATCGCGATTGCGCCTGGGGATGCAATGGCCCACATGAACCTGGGTACGGCACTTTACAAGAAGGGCGACCTTGACGGTGCGATCGGTGCGTTTCACGAGAGTCTGCGATTGAGCCCCGATGATGCGGACTCGCTGGCCAACCTCGGCCTCGCCCTGCACGCCAAGGGCGATGTCGACGGCGCGATCGCCGCCTACGAGAAGGTGACGCGCGTTGCTTCGCATGATGCCGACCATCGGTACTGGCTGGCCCAATTCCTGGTTGAACGGAACCGCTATCGGGATGCGGTCGCGGCTTATCGGGAGGCCATTCGCCTGCGGCCCGAATTCACGAAGGCCCGCAATCGGCTGAGCGTTGCTCTCTATCAAGATGGGCAGCTCGACGAAGCCGTTCGGACTGCGCGGGAGACTCTTCGCCTCTTTCCCACGGAGGCTGACAGCCATTACGGCCTGGGCACGCTCGTGATGATTGCCGGAGACACCGATGGCGCGATCAAGTCATTCCGCGAGGCACTACGGCTCGACCCGAACCACCCCGAAGCCCGCTGCAACCTGGGACAAGCCCTCGAGAACAAGGGCGAGTATTCCGAGGCGCTCGACCACTTCCGGCGCGGGCACGCGGTGGGCTCCAAGCGAGGGGACTGGAATTATCCGTCGGCGCAGTGGGTCGCGGAATGCGAGCGTCTGGTCGCGCTGGAGCGACTTCTGCCGGAAGTGCTGCAAGGGAACAAACAGCCGAAAGATGTTGTCGAACGGACCGAGCTGGCGAGGATCGCGAATTTCAAAGGGCTGTATGCATCCGCGGCAATGCTGTGCGGGCAGGTCATGGAAGCGGAGCCCAAGGCAGCCGAGCCGAGCGCTTCGTCAATCCGGTATCGCGCGGCCTGCTGCGCTGCGATGGCCGGGACGGGGAAGGACAAGGGAAAGCCCGCGCTCGATGAGAAACAGATGGCCCAATGGCGCAAGCGGGCGTTTGACTGGCTCAAGGCCGACCTGGATTTCTGGACGAAACTTGTCGAGAAAGGCACGCCGGAGGACAGGAAAGCCATCAGGCAGACACTCGAGCAGTGGAAGACAGATCAAGGGCTTGCCGGGGTTCGGGACTCGGAAGCGGTCAGAAAGCTGCCGGAGGATGAGCAGAAGGCTTGGCGGGGCCTTTGGGGCGTGGTGGAGAATGTTTTGAAGCAGACAAACGGGTAAGGAATGGGTCGGGAAAAGCCTGCTCGAATTCTCGCGAGCAGCTCTGCAAGGGCGGGGGACGTTCGGTCAGGCGGACGGCGGCGACCCTTCGGGTGCCCGGAGACCCGCGCCGAACAGAGAAGAAATCCCTTCGCGGAGCGAAGGGCGACTATGGGCGGGGGTCTGGAGACCCGCGCCGAACAGAGAAGGAATTCTGACATCCGTACGAACGCTTTCTCCATTCCCATCGTCTAATAAGCTGGCGACGCGTACGTCTATCAAATGTTTCGGTCTTCGCCTTCGGCGTGATCACGTGTTCTGGCGCCGAGCGTTTCTCCACCGCGTTCGCGGGCGGAGAGCGGCACGTCCTTATCCAATCATCGCTGGTCCCCGATCTTGACGTCGTTCGTCGCCACAAGGAGACCTTTCGGAATGCGTTGCAACTCGAGTCTGAAAATATTCGGTTCGATTTGTGCGATTTTGGGCATGTTCTGGTTTGTCATCGGGTGTGGTGACGAGGGGAGAGTCGGCGGGCAGAGTCGAGGCGTGGCCGAGGGTCTGCCCGCGTCGCGGCGCCGGCGGACGAAGCGCAGCTACAGTAATCCCGTACCAAGCGCGGACTACAGTGCCCCCGCAGAAGCACCGGGAGACGCGTCGAAGCGTATCGGCGCGCCCCTGGTGAAATCGATGCGTGGTGGGATGGGTGGTAAAGACGGCGGCCTCGCGCTGGGCGGGAAGCCGAGAAGCGGCGGGACATTTGCAACTGAACCCGAGGAACCGCAAGCGCCCGCCGCGGAGACTTACGAATCGGTTACAGATAATCCGTTTCGCAAGACGGCCACTGAGCCCCTTTCGACGTTTTCGATTGATGTCGATACCGCGAGCTATTCGAATATCCGGCGTTTCCTCGCCCAGAACATGCTTCCGCCGCGCGGTGCCGTCCGGATTGAAGAGATGTTGAATTATTTTGCTTACGACGACGAGCCGCCGGCCGCCGCAAGCGAGCATCCGTTCGCGGTGTACATCGAGACGGCCGGCTGCCCGTGGAATGCCAACCACCGGCTGGCGCGCGTCGGCATTGCGGCCAAGTCGATCGACCAGTCGCGGCGACCGCCGAGCAACCTGGTGTTCCTGGTCGACGTGTCGGGCTCGATGGCCGACGCCAACAAGCTGCCGCTCGTGCAGTGGGGCTTGCAGCGAATGATCGAGCAGCTCGGTGAGAACGACCAGATCGCCATCGTGGTCTACGCCAGCGCATCGGGACTCGTGCTGCCTTCGACGTCGTGCATCAAGCGGGCCGAGATCACCTCGGCCATCGAACAGCTTCGGGCCGGCGGCTCGACCAACGGCGGGGCGGGCATTCAGCTCGCTTACGACATCGCCACCCAGAACTTCATCAAGAACGGCACCAACCGCGTGATCATGGCCACCGACGGCGATTTCAACGTCGGCGTTTCGGACGACGACACGCTGGTCAAGTTGATCACGGCCAAGGCCAAGAGCGGCGTGTTTCTGAGCGTTCTGGGCTTTGGCATGGGCAACATCAAGGACTCGAAGCTCGAGAAGCTCGCCGACAAGGGGAACGGCCATTACGCCTATATCGACTCGCCGCGCGAGGCTTACAAGGTCCTGGTCGAAGAGATGGGGTCGACGCTGGTCACCGTGGCCAAGGACGTAAAGATCCAGGTTGAGTTCAACCCGGCCAAGGTCGGCGCCTTCCGCTTGATCGGCTACGAAAACCGGGTCATGGCGCACAAGGATTTCAACGACGACACCAAGGACGCAGGCGAGATCGGGGCAGGGCACCACGTGACGGCCCTGTACGAGCTGGTGCCGGCGGGGAGGGAAGGCGCCCTCGAGGGCAGCGAGGCGCTCAAGTACACCAAGACGACCACCACGCATACGCCAAGCGACGAGTCGTTCGCCGTGCGGCTGCGGTACAAGCGGCCGAACGAGAACGAGAGCCGGAAGATCGAAATCGGCGTGGTTGATAACGGACATTCGTTCGGTGCGTCTTCAGACGATCTGAAGTTCGCGTCGGCCGTCGCGGGCTTCGGCATGCTGTTGCGCAACTCGGACGGCAAGGGAAGCCTGACGTATCCGGGCGTCATCGAAATCGCCGGGCAGACACTCTCGCGTGACGGCTCGGGATACCGCAAGGAATTCATCGCGGCGGTGCGGAAGGCTCAGGAATTGAGTCGCAATTAATAGTCAGTTGTCAGTTGGCTGGTCGGAATCAATCGATCAGCCGAGAATGTTGTGTGCGACGCACCAGGCGAGTAGGGTGCGCGCGTCCGGGAGGGATAGGCCCTCGGAATGAAGTCTTTGCAGCAGCTCGGCGGCGGGGATAGGCTCTGGGGCCAGGCGGGCGAGATTGCGGAGGTCGAACCCGCCGGCCCAGCGCACCAGGGCGCCGTCGGGGAGCTCAAATGCAACGTCGGCGGCAAGTGTGCCGCGCGAGTGGAGCGCGGCCAGTCGGGGGCGCACGGTGAAGCGGACGATTTCCGGTAGCACCAGAGGCGGTGCGATCGGGGATGGGCCGGCGCGAAGCAGCGCCAGCGACCGGAGGTGACGGGCGCGGGCGGCGTTCACGAATTCGCGGTAATAGTCCCGAGCCAGATCAGCGTCGATGCGACGAGCCAGGCCGTCGATTGCAGCCGCGGCGGCGATGCCGCTGGCCATCGCGAACCGGATGCCGTGGCCTGCCAGTGGGTCGGACGCAAAGGCCGCATCGCCGACCGCGAGGCAGCGGCCACGGACCGGATCGGCCGCCCACTGCGGGAACGACGGGCGACGGCCGATGCAACGGAAATGCCCGGCGGGCAGATCGAGCGATTTGGCCAGGGCTGGGTCCAGCTCGTGGGATGACTCGCCCGAGCCGACGACACCGACGGTGGTCGACCCGGACAAACCTGCCCGGTAGGCCCAGCGCCTTCTACCTGAATCGGCAACGACACGACCGCATAACGGGGACGCGCCGGGGGGTCCTTCAAAGAGATGGGCGATGTCCTGGCCCTGGCGCCGGACGGGCCGCGACCAGGCCGCGGCGCGGCCGGTGGCGTCGACCGCGGCGATGAACGGCCGATCCACACCGTCGAGCCTGACGGTAACGGATTCGTCGTCTTGCGCTGTGGGCGAGGGCAGCGCCGAACGTCATGGACCCGAGCCCCGCGCCGCGCGACAAATGCCAGTGCCGCCTGGGCAAGTGCCGCGCGGTCGACATGGAGGAACGGACCGGGCTTGACGACGGTCTCATCGAGGTTCCAGCAATTCTCGAAGCGTTCAACCGTTGTCACTTCGGCGGCGTCGAAGACGGCCTTCCAGGCGAGGGCCTCGATCTGCGCGTTTGCCTCGGGGGGCAATATCTCGGCCCCCGGCTTTTTCGGCGACGATTTGCGCAGGAGCAGCACGCTAAAGCCCTGGTCGAGCAGGCGAGACGCGACCGCGGCAGCCGCGATGCCTGCGCCCGCAATCAACACGTCGTACGGCGTCACGCGAGGGCCTTTCTTTCAAGAATCCCTTCGCGGAGCGAAGGGCGACAATGGCATTGCGTCGGGCGGCGTCACGCGAGGACCTGAAGCTGGGGGCGCAGAAAGTGGAATGGGCTGCTTGGCGTCTGTCGACTTCTTAGATTATCGCGCGGTTCAGTGGCCGTTCTCGCGATCTTCGGGGGCAATCAACAGCGTTTGCAAGGCGCCGGCGTCAACGGGTTTGATCAAGTGATAATTGAACCCAGCCGTTCGGGATCGGCGGCGATCTTCCTCCTGCCCCCACCCGGTCAATGCAATAAGAGTCACGTCCTGGAATTCAGGCTGTTGCCGGATTTGCCGTGCCACCTCGTGGCCGTCCATGCTCGGCATACCAATGTCCAGCAGCACCACAGCCGGCCTGAACGCTGAGAGTGCCTCCAGGGCGTCCAGACCGTTAAAGACGATATGAACGTCGGCGCCGAGCAGTCTGAGCAACATTCCCAAGCTCTCGGCCGCATCGCGGTTGTCATCTACAACCAGGACGCGGCGTGAGGCGAGCACAGCGGACGGCCTGGGCTGTGGTTCTGCCCTGCCCGGGGGGAGCAAGCTGGCCACGAGCGGCAGCCGGACCACGAAACGGCTGCCTTTGCCGAGCCCTTCGCTGTGGGCCTGGACGGTTCCCCCGTGCATTTCAACGAGGCTCTTCACCAGCGCCAGGCCGATCCCCAGCCCGCCCTGGGCGCGATCGGAGGAGCGGTTTACCTGCGTGAACAAGTCGAATACGGACGGCAGCATATCCGCCGGGATTCCCGTGCCGTTGTCCCGCACCGAGATCGCGACGCTTTCGCCCTCGCGCCGGACCGTGAGCCAGATCTGGCCGCCTGCGTCGGTGTACTTTGCCGCATTGTTCAGGAGGTTGGCGATGACCTGAGTCAAACGGACGACGTCCGCTTCCAACGTCAGAGGTTCCGGCGGGATCGCCACGGCCAGTTGGTGTCGGGCGTCTTCAATGAGCGGCCGGCTGGTTTCGATCGCTACGCGCAAGATGGCAGCTAGCTCCACCGGTTCTTTGCGCAGCTCGATCTTGCCGCGCGTGATGCGCGATATTTCCAGGAGGTCATCCACCAGGCGCACCATGTGATTGACCTGCCGCTCCATTATCTCACTGACGCCGTCGGCGCCTGGGTCACTGCCTGCCGACATGCGCAGAATGTGCAACGAATTGCGAATGGGTGCGAGGGGGTTGCGAGCTCGTGCGCAGGATTGCCAGGAACTCGTTCTTGCGACGGTCAGCATCGCGCAGCGCCGCTTCGGCTTCCTTGCGCTCGGTGATATCCCGCGCGACTTTGGACGCGCCAATGATCTCGCCGCTGGCATTCCGCACCGGAGAGACAGTCAAGGAGACGTCGATTCGCCGGCCGTCCTTGGCGACCCGGACGGTCTCGAAATGCTCGATGTGCTCGCCCCGGCTCAGGCGTCCCAATATCGCCCTTTCCTCGTCATGCCGTTCCGCCGGGATGAGCATCGTGATCGGCTGGCCGATCGCCTCGGCCGCCGAGTACCCAAAAAGGCGCTCGGCTCCCGCATTCCAGCTCAGGATCTTGCCGGTCAAGGTTTTGCTGACGATGGCGTCGTCGGAGGAGGCGACGATCGCGGCCAGAAGCGACATGGCCTGCATTTCGCGATCGCGTTCGGCAAGATGATCGCGGATCTGGTACTGCCGCTGACGGGCACGTAGCGCCGAGCGGACGGCGCTGACGAGCGCCGCGACCCGGATCGGTCGCTCGAGCACCACGACGCTGCCCAAGAGGTTCATGGCCTGAGCAACCGCGGCGGAATCGGCTCCGGGGCGCGCGAGGATCAAAACGGGCAAGTCGGACCACGGCGGCTGGCAGGCTAGCCAGTGGGCTAGACGGTGATTGCCGTCCTGAATGATGGCGTCTTCCGGCAGCATGATGGCGGCGGCGCCGGCGTCCAACTGGATACAGATCTCATTCAGATCGCGACAGCCGAAACACGCAACGCCTGCCCGCTCCAACAGGGAACGAGTGAGCGCTGCGTCCTTGGTCGTCGGAGCCAGGACCAGCACGCGCTGCTCTGCTGCTTTGCCGCCGGCTTCGGTCACGAGGCCTCCCTTTCTTTGGGTGGAGCGGGGCCCGGCTCGAAAATCGGAACGCCAGTGAGCACCCCTCGGAAGTCGCGCAGCGGCTGACCGACGCTGATGCGACCTTGCTCCATCCGGAATTCCCGGATCGAGCGCTCGTGCGCACCGCCACGCTTCTTCACCACCGATATGGCCTGCCGCACCTCGCCCTTCATCTCGAAATAACGCAGCAGAATCACGGCGTCCGCGAGGTAGCTGGCGTCGACAGGCGCGATCATTGGGCCGCCGATCAGGCCTTGATCAGCGCCAATCAAGAGCGTGGCGACTCCGGCATGACCCAGATAAGACAAGAGCTCGTGGAGCTGAATGGTCAAGAATCGCTCCTCGGGCATGGCGTTCAAATAGCCATTCAAACTGTCGATCACCACGACGGAGGCATGCTCGTGCTCCACGGCGCGACGGATGACGTGGGCGAATTCGCCCGGCGACAACTCGGCCGGGTCTACCTGTTGAATCGAGACCATCTTCGCGTCCAGGTGCTTTTTCAGGTCGATTCCCAAACCAGCGGTGCGGGTCAAGAGAGTCGTGGTACTTTCGTCGAATACAAACAGTGCGGAGTTCTGTCCAAGCTCGGCAGCCGACACCGCAAACTTTGCGGCCAGCGACGACTTTCCGGACCCGGGCGGCGCCGACAATGAGAGTGCTCGTGCCACGCTCGATGCCTCCGCCGAGCAAGGTGTCCAGCTCGGCGATGCCGCTGCCCAGCTTTTCCATGACCGGCAGCGAGCGGTGTTCGCTGGCGATGAGTCGCGGGAAGACTTCGAGCCCCCCGCGCTGAATGACGTAGTCGTGATACCCGCCACGGCAGGCGACACCGCGAAACTTGACGACAACGAGCCGCCGCCGCTCTGCGCCGTACTCGGGATTCACTTGCTCCAGGCGCACCACGCCGTGTGCAATGCTTTGAACCTGGAGGTCGCGATCCGTGCTGGTCAGATCGTCCAGGAGCAGGACGGTGCAATGCTGCCCACTGAAGAACTGCTTGAGGGCCAGAATCTGGCGGCGGTATCGCAGCGGATTTCCCGCGAGGAGCCGCAGTTCCGAAAGTGAATCAAACACCACGCGCACCGGTTTGATTCGCTCCACATCCGCCAGGATCGTCTTCGCCGTCTCGCTCAGCTCCATTTCCGACGGATGGAACATTGTGTACTGCTCGTCCGGCGCAGACTCTCTTCCGATGGGAAAAGTTCCTGGATCGTGATGCCGTCCAGGGACCAACCATGAGAGGCTGCCACGTCGCGGAGCTCTTCCTCGGATTCCGACAGGGTTATGTACAAGACGGGCTCACCGCGGCGAGCGCCCTCCATCAAGAATTGCATTGCGAGCGTCGTCTTCCCCGAGCCGGGCACGCCTTCAATCAGATACAGCCGTCTCGGAGTGAAGCCTCCGCGCAGAATGTCGTCGAGACCGCTGATGCCGGTTCCGGCGCGGATCTGGGAAGCAGCTTCCGACCGAGGCGAGGCGGTGGCCATGGAGTCGACCTTTCTGGGCCGTTGGCGCCATTGCGCCGTTGTGCCGAGGCAAACGACAGGCTCGCCGCTATCAAGCACCAGCCTGCCGCGCCTGAGGGAGCCGGGACAAGCTGTGCGGTATTGTAGTCGAACTGGCCCCTTGCTAGCGAGGGCCGGGCTGATGCAACGACGTCTGGCCTCGCGCGCGGCGGAGTCTCGCAGCCGGCAAAATCGCCGACTGAGGAGATCCGGCGCAGCATGCTTGATTTGGCGTTTTTTCCGAATTAGCATGATGCCGCGACCTTCCGCACATCACAATCGAGGTCCAAACAATGGGTATCAGCGTGCTGGAGATTTACTTCCGGCCCCCGATGGCGATTGCTCGACTGGGGGGAAGCGACACGCCGCTCGAGAGCTTCATCTGGAGTGAAGACCCGACGATATCGGGTGCGGCCAAGACGGTGATCGAGCCGGCGGTGTCGCTGGGAGTCGAGCGGGACGGCTCGGTCCGGCCTTATATCCCGGGGACGCTCCGGTTCCGCGACGGCGAGCATTTCCGGCCGGTCGCGCCGTTCTTCGAGCTGTGGGTGCGCTACCAGACGCCCGACGACGTGGTCCACGACGAAGCCCTGACGCGCGAGATTCTGGGCCAGGCCGGGGCGACGACCGAGTCAATATCGTATGTGGTGACGGGGGCGAACCTGAAGGCGGCGCGGCGAACGGGTGATGCATCGAACGGGTTCCAGGGGCGGGTTGAAGTCGCCGGTGACGATCACCGCGGGCACGAGCTGCTGGCGTCGACCCCGCGCGCGCAAGGGAGCGAGCCGCTGGTGCTGGATGAGCATCCGATCTCGCTGGGTTACTTCCAGGTCATCCGGCCGACGGGCGGCCGAGAGCTGGGCATTGACCTGGGGGGAATTCGCGTGCGGTTCACGCCGGGGAAGGGCGAAGTCTACGGCCCGCCGTCGGCCACGGCCGCGCCGGCTCCGGGGCTCGGGCGCGTGCACACGATCGTCAAGAAAGAAAACCGGATCCTGAACCCGAAGGCCTCATGGCTTGCCTATAACGCCGACTACACGAAGTTCGACAATCCGGAGCCGTCGGACACGTTTGACGGGGCGGACGTCGACCCGAACAACCCGCTGAACAACGTCTCGTGGGGGGTGGTGGACGACACGTGCGATGCCCTTATCGAGGCGACGCTGGTCGTCTCTGGTGTGCGCTTCTTCGCCGCGGCTCGGGTATTTTCCGGGCCGCCGGACTTCGCCCCCGACCGCCGGCCGTTCGTCGCACTGGTGGATGAGCTGGCCGACCGCACGATCGGAGCGCCCCGCCTGTGACCGCGGCGGACGTCACGCTGGCGGAGGCCGAGATCGCCGATCTGTTCCAGCGGGTGTACGAGACGGTGAGTCTGGCCAATCTCGATGCCACGCGTGCCAACGCCATCGCCGACAATGCCGCAAACGGCGTCGACGGCTTCACGCAGCCGCCGCGCACCGACCGCCAGACGATGACGCCGGCTGACGCCCCCTTCGCCGATCTGACCACCACGCTGGTTCAGCCGCCGACGGCCCAGGCCCCCTTGCCGTATGCCGACGCCGCCGGCACGGCCCACGCCCGGCTCTCTGAGCTTGACGACCTCATCCAGTTCCTCACCTTCAATGGCCAGCGAGTGCGCCAGATGCTTCGCCGCCCGTACGGCGCCTTTGCCGAGCTTAGCGAGAATCCGGCGCCAACCGCGACACCCGATCCCGATCACCGAGACGCGCGCATAAATCGCGACCGTGCGCATGACATGCGCATGCCGCCGTACATGCGTGACGCAGATGCCAGTGCCCTCTCGCTCACGCGCCGCCAGTATCTGCAAATTCAGGCGCTTCTGGATTTCCTCGAGCCCAGGGCAGCCGCGCCGGCCGCCGCAATGGTCAAGGGCGCCACGGCGGCGGCACCGGCGGCAGCACCGGAATACGAGCTACCCATCCGCCGGCGCGTGCGAGCGTTCATCGCCAGAGAGGCCCGGCGCTCTGGCATCGACGGGACAGCCGGCGCGGGGGCACCCCGGCCATGAATACAACATTCATTCCGATCGAGTCGCTGCGCGGTCTGGGTTCGGCTCTTGGGCCGCCTGCGACGGCCGCCGGAGCTGAACCGGCACCGGTGCCGTGGATGCGTCTGGTTCCCGGGTCGAAACCGCTGGTCTTCGTCGTCGACGGTTCACGGCTGTACGAAGTCTCGCCCGATCTCTTTGCCGGTTTGTCTCGAGGAGAAGCACGCAGCATCCGGGAGTTTCAAGAAGCCATCGGCGGCGCCGGCCACGGTTTCGAGCGTTCTTGTTACTCGGATCTCGCCGAGCCGGTTTCGCTCTCGCTCAACGTGGCCCAGGCGTGCAATCTGTCTTGCTCGTATTGCTACGCCGATCAAGGCCGCTTTGGCGGGGCGGCCAAGATGATGGAGCCGGAGGTGGCGATTGCGGCGATCGAGCGGCTGATCGCGGGCGCGGCGGGGCGGCGGGTCACGATCGGGTTCATGGGTGGCGAGCCGTTCCTCAATCGCTCGCTCATCTATGAATGTGTTGAGCATGCCGTGGCGCGAGGGCGCGAGCTCAAGACGCCGGTCGGCTTTTCGGTCACGACGAATGCGACGCTGCTCGAGCCGGCGGACCTGGAGCTTTTGAGGCGGCACGGATTCTCTGTCTCGGTCAGCCTGGACGGAGCAGGGGCGCAGAGCGACCGGCACCGGCAACAGCGCGGGGGCCGGGGCGGCTCGAGCTCGCGGGCGATCGAGGCGGTGCGTCCGCTGCTGGACGAACCGGGAAGGGCGCGGGTTGCGGCGCGGGCGACCGTGGCTCGAGATGACCTTTGCGTGCTGGAGCGGGTCGAGGCGCTCGCGGGGGCGGGCTTTGGCGAAATTGGCGTGAGCCCGCTGCGCAGAAGCGCCGATCCGGAGCTGGAGCTGCGGGGCGAGGACTGGGCGCGGTTCCTCGCCGAGATGGTGCGCGCCGCCGACAGCGAGCGCGACCGCGTTCGGCGCGGCGCGCCCTGGCGATTTTCCAACCTGGCGATCGCGCTCAAGGAGCTGCACCGTGGCTCGTGCCGGCCGCTTCCCTGCGGCGCGGGCAACGGCTACGTCTCGCTCTCCGCGCGCGGCGAGTACTTTACCTGCCATCGGGCCGTCGACCAGGAGCGATACCGGCTGGGAAGCCTGATCGAGGGGCTCGACCACGCGGCCCGCAGCCAATTTCTCGAGGCCCGGCACGTCGAGCGGCAGGAGCCCTGCCGGTCGTGCTGGGCAAGATACCTCTGCGGCGGCGGGTGTCACGTCGAGGTGATCGCCGCAGGCAGGACAGGATGTGATTATATACGAGGCTGGCTTGATTACTGTCTTCGCGTTTATGACGAGCTGCTTTCCGAACGCCCCGAACTCTTCCCGCCGCATGGCAGCGAGGCGAGCCCATGACCGACAAGATCTTTCCGCGGAACTTGACAGCCCGTGCCGACAAGAGGACCGCAGGCAACCCGGACAACAGCCGGCTCGAAAGCGGTGTGGCCAACTGCTTCCCGGGGCTGGAATTCGACCATCGCAATCTCGACCGGCGGTTCTTCCCGGGCCTGGTCTTCGACTTCAACTCGAATTCCGGGCCGGCTGACCTGCCACGCACGGGAGCACGGCTGGTGGAGGTCGATACCTCTGACCCCGATCTGAGCCCGCCTGCCGACTGCGCCGGCCGATCGGCGTGCCGCGGCGGGCGCGCTCGTCGCAGCTCTCAATGGCGAAGAGGGGACGGCGCTGGGCACGGGGAGCTGGTTCCTCGACTCGATCAGCCAGGGGGGCCGGAAGATTCCGCTGTCGATTCAGTCCGACGGCACGCCCGGTCCGCAGGACGGGCTCATCGTCTGGCGCCTGGTGCGCTGCTCTGCAACCGGGGCCCGAAGTCGAGATCACGCTGGTGCAGCGGCCCGCGGCGCCGGCGCCGGAGCGCCGACTCAGGCGCCGGCACCGCCTGCCACCGGGAACCCGCCGGCGCCGGCACCACCAGCGGCGCCAACTGTCACGCTCAAGGGGTGGCGACGAGACTTTGCGAACAAGATCACCGGAGTGCTTTCCACCGCGTATCGTGCGGGCGAGCTGACGCAGAGCCTGTGCTCGCCCTGGCAGCACGACTTTCGCGATTGCGCTTGCCACTACTGGGCTTCAAACCACCCCGATGTCGTGCTGGCGGAAGAGCGGCCCACGGACCTTGTGCTGCCTTCGGGCGAGGCGGCCGACCCGCACCGCGCCGAGCTTCGCATCGACTGGCTGCGATCAGACCGCGACCGTGCCCGCGCTGCCGCAGCCCTGGGAACCTTCGGGGCCAACCGGCCGTTTCAGATGGATCACTACGAGATCAACGAGCGCTGGCAGGAGCTGGCCATCGTCTTAGGCGGCTCCGAGACGCCGGCGGTCTATCTGCCGCGCTCGGCAGACCTGGCCAACCCGTTTGCGAGCCCTGACGAGCTGGGCGCCAAGCTCTCGCAGCTTGCGACGCTCGAACATGTCCTGGCGCTGGAATACCTCTATGCTTTCTACACGGTCAAGGCGCCCGAGGAGACCACGGCCTCGCTCTCGACCTGGCCGCACCTGCGCGACGACGTGACGTTCATCCGACATTTCGTGCTTCTGGTCGCAATCGGCGAGATGCTGCATCTGCGCTGGGCGAACCAGCTCTTGTGGGAGCTGGCCGAAGCAGGGTTCTTCCCGCCGGGGAAGTACGGCCCGCAGCTCGGCGTGGCCCCGAGTATTCCCACCAGCGCCAGTGGCCCGGGCGTGAGCCGGCCGCGGGCGCTGAGGGCGCTTGACCCGGCGGTCCTGGCCGACTTTGTGGCGGTCGAGCAGCCGAGCGGGTTCATCGAGGGACAGTACGCGCGGGTGACGGCCACGCTCAGGGCGCCCGAGTATCCCGATGCTCTGTACCAGCTCGCATCACGCATCGTCAACGAGGGGATGGACCACTTCGAGCGATTTCGCGACATTGGGCTCGTCATGCGGCAGTACCCCCAGAAGTCGCCGCAGTTCCTCCGCGCGGTGACCCTTGCCGCGCCCGGCGATCCGGCCGTGAAGGACGCGCTCGACCTTTATCGATCGATCGTGGCGGAGCTCACCACGGCCTATTCCACGGGGCAAATCGAGGAGCGTGCCGCGATCATCCAGGCAAGGGATGCGATGACGAAGCTGAACACGCTGGCGGATAAGCTGGCGGCCGGGGGGGTGGGGATTCCGTTCTTCACCTGACCGGCGGCGAGCGGGATGCCTTGCCGGGATTGTGCAATGCTGCGATCATGATTGCCGGCCGCCGGAGGAGGTATTGTTCGTCGAGGCGGGTGAGGGATCGGCAACATGGGGAGGCTCGCGATGAAGAACGCAAGGCTCGGCGCTTTTGTATCGTGCCTGGCGACTGTTGTGGTAGTTTCGGCAATCGCTTCGGCCAGGGCAGCCGACACGACGCTGCGATGGAAGTTCGCGGCGGGCCAGAAGCGGAGTCTCATCCTTACCGAGAGACAAAAGATGAAGGCGGATCTGCCCGGGCAGAAGCTCGAGCGAACCTTCACGCGGACAAGCGACCTGAGCTGGGAAGTGAAGGGAGTCGACAAGGACGGCAATGCCGATCTGGTGGGAACGATCGACCGAACCCGGTTTCAGTTGGCGGGCCCGGGCAGCAAGGTCGAGACCGATACTGCCAACGCCGAGGATGCCGCGGGCGAGGCGGAGCATCTGTCCAAGCTGTTCCGAGCCATGACCGGAGCTCCGTTCCGAATGAAGGTCACCCCGCGGGGCGAGATTCGCAGCTTTACCGTCGAACCCAAGCTTGTTGAAGCCGTCAAGGCCACAGGGCCGATCGGGGCGATGATCGCCAATGAAGAAAGCCTCAAGAATCTATTTGTGCAATCGATGACCGAGTTTCCGGAGGCGGCGATGGCTCAGGGCAAATCGTGGAGGGGGTCGCGCAGGTACCCGATGCCGCCGTTCGGGACCATCGTTGCAGACACGACCTACACGCTCGAGAGCCCCACCGGGGAGGTCCAGAACATCGGGATCGACGCCAAGTTGACGCTCGAGCCGGGAAGCGACTTACCCGGGGAAGTCAAATTGAAGTCGCCGGAGATGAAGGGCCATTATCGCTTTGACAACACGGCAGGCGTGCTCAAGGGTTCGGAAGTGGTTCAAAAGATGTCGTTCACGGCGACGTTCAACGGCCAGACGGTCACGCAGGAAATCGAGTCGACGGTGAGGATGGAGCTGAAGCCCGGCGGCGGTACGAAGTGAGCGGTGAATCTCGAAATAGCCCGTGACTCAGAATCTGACGCGTCGTCGCGTCATGAGGAGGTCGCTGCATCGCCGCATGAAAGCGACCGTCTCGGGGAGCGCTGTCTGGATTCAATTGACAAAAGTAGTAGGATAAAGACCAGGATCGAAGTGAGGGCCGGGACTCAACCTGGAGAGCCAAGAGATGAAGACGGCGATTTTCAAGGGGCACGCGGTTTTGATCGTACTCGGGATTCTGAGTGCGCAGGCATGGGGCCAACAGCAAGCCCCGGCCCAGCCGCAGTCGGTGACCCGGCGAATCCGCGGCGTGGTTGTTGACGAGGCCGGCAAGCCGGTTGCGAACGCGGTGGTCTCGCGTCTCTGGCACAACCCCAGGGATCAAAAACTCAAGGCGTACGAGCCCGTGAACACCGCGGTGGACGGCACTTTCGCGATTGACTTGACGTTTTATTACGGCAGGCCTTATGCGCTCGTGACGCTCGATACCGATCGCAAACGAGGGGGGCTCTTGCTCGTGGAGGGAACGAACGCGACGGAGCCGATCACGATCAAAGCCGGCCCGCTTATTCACTTCCACGGCACTTACGAAGCCAAGGAACTCGGCAAGCCGGTCGGATGGACCAATACCATTCTTTTCGCGATGCCGGGCCGGGTCAACTTCAGCAATTTCCAGTCGGACACCTCGCGGTTCGACTTCTGGCTGCCGCCCGGGACCTACCAGATACAGGGCTACGGCTCGAGCGAAGTCGCGCAGCACAAACGCGAAATCACGCTTGAAGCGGGCAAGCCCGATGTCGACCTGGGCGCGATCGACCTGGCCGCGTCCAAGATCGCCAAGCTCACGGGCAAGGCAGCTCCGACGCTCCTTTCCACCGATGCGCGCGGCGTGAGAAAAAACGCACAGATCTCGGATTATCACGGCAAATGGGTTGTGCTCGAGTTCTGGGGCTACTGGTGCGGGCCCTGCGTCGGCCGCGCGCTGCCGCAACTGATGGAAATCTACGACGACCACGAAGACGAACGCGACAGGTATGTCATCTTGACGGTCCATGCCTCGGACACCAAGAACTTCTTCATGCTTGACGAGAAAGCCAAGTCGGTCGTGAGCGATACCTGGGCGGGCCGCAAGCTGCCGTTCCCGATTTTGCTCGACGGCGACGGCAAGATCACGGAAACGTTCGGCGTGAGCCACTGGCCGACGACGCTTCTCTTCGACCCGGAAGGCAAGCTCGTCGGCGAGGTGCAGCCCGAGGCGCTCGAGGCGAAGCTCAAGAAGGTGCCGCTCGAAACTCTCCTGCCGCGCAAGCTCGATCGACAGACCATCTTTTCGTGCGACAACAGCACGCTCAAGGATGCGTTTGCGTATCTGAAAATGATGACGCACGTCGATTTCGAGCTGGACAAGAAGGTCTCGCTGCCCGGAGTGAGCGAGTCGACCACGGTGCCACTTTCGTTCACGGGCCGGGTGTCGCTGCGACGCGCACTGGAGCTGCTGCTCGATTCGCTCGACCTGACCGCCGTCGTGGGACTGAATGGTTATGTGATCACGCCCAGGCCAAGCGGCGGCTCAGGCGATGAGCCGGGGCCAACGAAGATCCAGGAAGCGGTTCGAGCCAGAATTGAGAAGAAGTTGAAGGAATCGAAGACGAGTTACGACTTCGATAAAGCTCCGCTGGCCAAAGTAGCGTCGTTCTTCGAGGACCAGACGAACGAGAACGTGGTGCTCGATCCGCGCGGGCGATTGCAGGGCAAGATTGACCCCAAGGTGACGATCACCGGATCCGGAACAAAGGTGCCGCTGGGGGAGGCGCTCGAGAAGCTGGTCGGGCCGCTGGGCTTGCGAGCCGTTGTTCGCGACGAGGTGATTGTGCTTGAGGTAAGATAGATCGAGGCATTGTGCGGAATGCGGCGGGCGAACTGGTACGATGCCGCTTCTGCAACCCCAGGCGCAGGGAGATGACCATGGACCTGCCAGTAAAGTTTCCTAGCGAGTCGGAGGTGATTCTCGAGGATGTTGCCAGGTTTCGGGCGTAGAGCCGGATGAACAGCTCCGAGCGTTTCGTAGCCTCCTTAACTCCGGAGCACGGATCACGCGAATCTCACCGAAGGCGGCATGGGCCCGGCAGTATGCCGAGGAACAGAAGAATCTCGAGCGTCGAGCGATTCGGGATTTCTTGGCGCGCCATGGATACTGACCTCGGTCCGCTGCCTGAGGAATTATTCCGGGCGGTCGAATTACTCGCCGAATCGTTTGCTGCTCGATCAGTTCGCCATGCGCTGATCGGAGGACTGGCAACGGCGCTGCGCGGCCGCCTCCGGGTCACCGACGATGTCGATTTTCTGGTCGACGTGCCCGCGATCGCCTTGCCGGCATTGCTCGAGGATCTCGCGCACCGAGGATTCACGCTCGATCAAGAGGGTACAATCAGAGAGTATACGCGCGACTATATTACGTCTTTCTCATTTGCGGGCGTCCGGATTGATTGGCTCAAGCCAATGCTCCCTTTCTACGCACGAACGATTGCGGACGCAAAGCCGATGAAGTGGTCTGAAGGTCACTCGGTACAAGTGGCCACCGCGGAGGGGCTAATTTTGACCAAGATGGTCTCCTTTCGGGCCCAGGATCAAGTCGACATCGAGACGCTGCTCGTGGCCAATCGCGATTCGATCGATGTGAATTCCATTCGTGCCGAGTGGTCACCGTTCGCAGATTCGGAGCCGGAACGAACGGCGTGGCTGGAAGCGGCCATCGAGAAGTGGATCGTGCGGCGGGAGTGAATTTACGCTCGCCTCCGCGCACTTCGAGCGTCCCTCCGTCTGGATGGTCCGCAGTGGCAGACCCAACGGAGGACTTGGGGCAGGCGGCCTTCACGGGACCGGCGGCACGAACGGCCAGATCATGGGAATCAAGACGATCGCGATGATCCACATGAGCAGGTTTAACGGGATCCCGACCCGCATGAAGTCGGTGAAGCGGTAGCCGCCGGGGCCGAAGACCATCATGTGCGTCTGATAGCCGACCGGCGAGGCGAACGCATACGAAGCCGCCAGGGTCACTGCCATCACGAAGGGGCGTTCACTCACCCCCAGGAGCCGCGCCGATTCGAGGCAGAACGGAAAGGAAAGTGCCGCGGCTGCGTTATTGCTGATCAACTCGTTCAGGACCATCGTGCCGAAGTAGATTGTCGCCAGCGTCGCCGTCGGGCCCAGTGAGCGAGTGGCCTCGACCAGCATGCCCGCGAAGAGCTTGGCGACTCCGGACTGCTCGAGCGCCTTGCCCACGCCGAACGAGGCGGCAATCGCGATCAAGACGGGCAGGTCAACCGATCGCCGGGCGTCGCCGGCGGAGATGCAGCCGGTCGCCACCATCGCGCCGGCCGCGAGAAAACCGGCCACCATGATGTCGACCCGCCCGCTGACAAAGGCCGTGATCATCGCCAGGAAGATGATCGCGGCCAGCCAGCTTCGATTGAACCGGACCGGGCGCGAGTCCTCGACGGCACTCACGAGATAGAAGTCCGGCTTGTTGCGGAATGACGTTGTGAATTCGGTGCCGGTCTGCAAGAGCAGGGTGTCACCGGCGCGCAGCCTGATGTCACCCACCTTGTTGGTGACGCGAGTGCCGTTGCGATGCACGGCGACGATGGCCGCGTCGTAAAGCGCGCGAAAATCGGCGTCGCGGACGGCGACGCCGACCAAGGGAGAGCTCGGGCTGATGACCGCCTCGCAAAGCCGTCTTCCCCACTGTTTGACGGGCGAGAGCTCGTACTGGTTGTCGGCAGCCGGTACCAGGCCGGGAATCTTCTCGAGGTCGACGATCGTGTTCACCACGCCCGTGAAGATCAGGCGATCATCGACGCGAATCACCTCCTCGGGACTGACCGGTCCGTGGATGACGCCCACGCGGTCGATCTCGATCAGGAACAGGCCGGGCAACTGCCGCAGACCGGCCTGGGCGACTGTCTTGCCCGCCAGGCGGCAGCCCGGTTGAACCAGCATCTCGACGAGGTATTCCCGTCGTGTATCCTCGAGCTGCTCGATCATCTCCTTCCGATCGGGCAAGAGCTTCCTGCCAACCGTGAGCATATAAAATGCACCTAGCAATGCGCAGGGCAAGCCGACCGAGCCGACCTCGAAGAACGACATGGGCTTCAAATGGCTCTTGATGAGCAATCCTTGCACCACCAGGTTGGTGCTCGTGCCGATCAGCGAGCACGTGCCGCCCAGAATGCACAGGAAGGAGAGAGGCATGAGCAATCGGGAGGGAGAAATACGACGCTTGCGGCACCAGGCGATCAAGACCGGCACCAAGAGCGCCACCTTGGGCGTGTTGTTCAAGATCATCGACGAGGGGATCAGGACGGCGGCCATCAGAAAGAGGGCCTGGCCTTCTGTAGTCACTCGCCCCAGGAAACGCTCGCCGATATAGTCCATCACGCCGGTCTCGCGCAGTCCGGCGGCGACCACGAAGAGCGCAGCGACGATCAACACGCCGGAATTGGCGAAACCCGAAACGGCATCTTCCGGGGCGATCACACCCAGCGCCGCAAGAAGCACGACTGCGCCGACGAACAAGACGTCAGGGGGCCGGTCCTTGATTAACCCGAAGAGCAACCCGGCCAGGACCAGCAGCGTTGCGCCCATCTCGAACGTGATATTCAGATGCATCAAGGGCGATCCAGCGGCTTGAGCTTGATGTTCTTAAACCAGCAGGCCGAGCCATGGTCCTGGAGACCGATGTACCCGAATCGGGGGTGGGTCTTGTAGGCAATGTCGAACTTGTGCGCCGTGCCATCGGGCCTGCGATTGGGCTCGGTCCATTCGTCGAGGTTCATGCGAGTGACGGTTTCCCCGTTCAGCTCGACGGAAATCCTGGGTCCGTTGCAGGTGATCACCATGTGATTCCAATCGCCGACGGGCTTCATGGCGTTCTTGGTTGGTTCAACAAGGTCATAAATTGCCCCCGAATCGTGGAAACCGGCCGTCTTGGTGTCGTCAATGGCGATCTCGATTCCGTTGAATCCCACATCCTTGCCCGGCCGCGGCTCGAGCGGGTGAGTACGGATGAAAACTCCGCTATTGCAACCTTTGCTGATCTTGAAGTCCAGTGCCAGGATGAAGTCGGCCCAGGTTTTCTCGTGGATCATCATGTAACCTCCGCAGCCGTGGGGGTTAATGCACCCGTTCTCAACGGGAATCTTGCTGGGCTGTTTTGAGCTGGTTTGCCAGCCGTCCAGGTTCTTGCCGCTATACAAGAGTAGCCACCCTGCCTCCTTTTCGGTGGTCGTGAGCGTATTGTCTGCGCTTTCCGCTTGCGAGGGTTTGTCTGGGGAATATCGCGCAAAAAGCGCGACGATAATCGGTCCCAGATAAAAGAGCGTCTTCATGCCTGGCCTCCAACGCGATGACCTTGCGGGTGAGTTTAACCGGAGCCTTCACATCATACACGCGATCCGGGCAAGGCACCTGCACAATTCTAGCGATCCAGTCTTCCTTGGCGTCGACCCCCGGCTTCGCCTTGAAATCGAGATCGAGCCGGGCATTGGCATTCCGCGCGAGCTGGCGCTGCGTGGGCCCGAAGCGTGGTCGACTCGAAGGATTGGCGACCGGAGATTTGGGTGATCTGATCCCCAGTGCTGAAACAGTTGGGGAGGAACCAATGAGCCGCTTTTCTTCAGACCGGATGGGGCCGACGACATTGTACAGGAAATCGGGCCAGGGGGCGATTCTGCCGGCGTTTGTAAAGACAAAAGGTTCCTGACACCTTTTTCAGAATCGGGCCTGGGGGGGATTCTGCCGGCGTTTGTAAAGAAAAAAGGTTCCTGACACCTTTTTTACAGCGGGCGGTGGGGCGCTGGGGGCTCCGGGAGGAGCGGATAGGTCAGTTGGGCGGCCAGCGAATCGGGCAACTTCGCCTTGATGCCGTAAGACGTTGGGAATGTGCTTGGCAGGTAGTGGGTCTGGAAGATCCGGTCGATCCAGGGCAGGGTGGAGGCGTAGTTGTGGTTGATGGGACCGGTCAGGGTGTGGTGCCAGTGGTGGAATGCGGGGGTGGAGATGAGCCATTCGAGCGGCCCGAGCCGCCAGCGCAGGTTGGCGTGAATGAAGAAGCCCCATACTGTGCCGATCAAGCTGACGGCGACGGGCACGACGCTGTCCGAGGGGCCAGCCGGGCTGCCCAGGCCCAGGATGTAGATCGGTACCAAGGCACAGAATCGGCTGAAGACCATGTCGACCGGATGGGCGCGGGTGTTGACCAGGAAATCGACCTGCTCGGCGCTGTGGTGAATGGAATGGAATCGCCAAAGGAACGGGATCTCGTGGGTCCAGCGATGGCCCCAGTAATAGCCAATTTCCCCCACCACCATCCCGGCGAGCAGGCGCGCCCAAAGCGGCAAGGTGGCCGCCGCCGCGAGAAATCCACCCGGTATCGCGCGGTGCACCGCCCAGGCAAGCAGGCTGACCGGCAGGCTCAAAAGCAGTGCCGGGAGCAGGCTGTTGAGGAAATAGTAGGAAAGATCAATACCGATCGCTTTGCGCAGGACTTTTTGCGGAGTGACGGCGAAGAGCCGCTCGAGCGGCACGAAGATCATGGCCAGGAGCGCCAGCCACAGTGCTAACCGGAGGATCGGGATCAGTGATACATAGAGCGAAGCGAGGAGCTGCTGCATGGGGCGAGTCCCGCCGAATCCACGAACAGTAATAGTGCGATCACGGCTGGGCGAACAGCAGTCTCCCCGCCCAGCCGCGAACAGCATTTTTGCACGAGCGGACCCGGGTGTCGATCAGACCGCGGCGTGCCTCGCTGCACGTGCGCGTAGGCGCCGGCTCAGGCGCGCAATGCCGAGCAGTCCGATTCCCAAGAGCACCACCGTTGAAGGTTCCGGCACGGAGTACATTTGCACGCCGTCGAGCAGCACGAACGGAGGTAAGCCGTCTGGAGTGCCGAGTGCCAGAAATGAGAGCGTTTCGCTGGAGCTGGTCGCCGTGAAAACGAGCGTCTCGGCCATCCAGCCGGTGAAACCTCGACTCGCATTACTCACGACGCTCGTATCCAGGGTCTGGCTGCCCAGGCTGACCTGTAGTTGCTCGGTGGTGGGGCCGTAAGTGGTACTTAACTGGGCGCCCGCCCAGTAGAAGTAGACCCCGTAAGTCTGGCCGCTGGTCAGGCCACTGACCGTCTGCGATAGTGCACCACTGTAACTGGAATCAGCATCAAGGCCGATGAAGTTGCCGCCGGCGGGGCTGGTGGCGGGCAGGTAGGGCCCACCGCCCCCAGAGTACTGAGGGGAACCGGGAGGTGCGTTGTTTGGGCCCCATAGCGTGAAGACCGCGACGCCGGGGCTGCTACCGGTATTGTCGTAATAGGTGCCGGTCGTATCCGCGGACCCGGGTGTGAAGAGGAAATTCCCGGTTGTGGTGCCTCCCGAGTCGGTCGCTGGCGACGACCAATTCGCGACCGGGCTGTACTGGAGGTCACCCGCGGGATAGGTGGAGTTGGAGCCCATCGTGTAGGTCTCGAAGCCGCCGTTCATAATCAGATCGCCCGCCCGAGCAAGGCCGGTCGCGCCGAGCCCCAAGACGAGCGCGGACATTCCGAGCACGGCCACTGTTTTCCAGGCCGTATCGACTCGTCGGCGATCGTATTTGCTTCTCAGGTTGCGTGCTACTCTTCTGCCGTGACTCAAGAGGAATTCCTTTCGCGGTGCCGGACGTCAAAAGGGATCATCGGGTCCCACCCACGCGGTCAGGAGCCCGGCCAGTCAAGAGGATCACCTCGTCGCTTGCTGATTCGCGGGGAGTAGGCCCTCGGCTGGCGCATACACATCAAGTCGACCGGGTGTCTGCTGATCATGCATGAATGGCTCCCGAGCCGTTGCGCAGACGACCCTCTACGTTGATGTAAGGATTTCTCGCGCAAACGTGGCAGGTGTGGCCGGTATATTCTCTTTTTTTCTTCTCGGAGAGGGCGAGCACCTTGCAACGGGGATCGAAGCCAGGAAAGATGGGTAACACCTTTCTATTTCGAGGACATCAACAATGAGCACAAGTTTTGACCGTCCACTCGTCTCGGAGCTGCGCCACGGTCTGAGTGCCCTTCGCGGAAACTGGTTCTGGTTTGTGTTGCTGGGAGTTGCACTGGTCGTTCTGGGCATGGTTGCGTTAGGCGCGGTGGTGATCGCCTCGCTGGCCGCGGCCATTGCGATTGGCGTCCTTCTGCTCATGGCGGGGGCGGCCGAGGTCATCGGCGCGTTCTGGTGCCGGGGTTGGAGCGGGTTTTTCCTGCACTTGCTTTCCGGCGTGCTGTCGATCGTCGTCGGGCTCCTGTTCATTCGAGCTCCGCTCAATGCCCTGGCCGCCCTGACGCTGCTGATCGCCTGCTTCCTGCTTGTCGGCGGCATCTTCAAGATCGTGGCTGCCGTGGGCTATCGGTTCGCGGCGTGGGGCTGGTCGCTGGCCGGTGGGATCATCGACGTCGTGCTCGGCGTGTTGATCTGGCTGGAGTGGCCGGAGTCGGCGCTCTGGGTGATCGGCTTGTTCGTGGGGATCAACCTGGTCTTCCGCGGGATGAACTGGATCGCTCTTGGGCTGGCGCTGCGGGTGTTACCGCGGGCCGGGGCGTGAATTAATTGTGATTCATTTATTTAAGATAAAGTGGGATGTGTGCTCGGCCGCGAACAGTGAGTGACCTGGAATTGCTGCAAGCGGCGGCGCGCGCGGTGAGCCGGGTGGGTCCGGCGCGGCTGACGCTGGCTGATGTGGCAAAGGAAGCGGGCGTGGTGCCGGCGACGCTGATGCAGCGGTTTGGCACCAAGCGGGGCATGCTGCTCGAGCTGATTCGGCTGGGAAGTGCGTCGGAGGGGAACCAGATGGCAGCGATTCGCGCGGCGCACACATCGCCCTTGCGCGCTGTTCGCCGTGGCCGAATGCTGGACGGGAATGGCGGGCTCGCCCGAGGAGCTGGCCAATCATCTGAGCTTCCTGGTGATGGACTTGACGGATCCGGAATTTCATCATTTTGCGCTCGTGCAGGCGCGGTCGTCACATGCGTCGATGCGCGGGCTGCTCGACGATGCGGTCAAAGCGGGCGAGCTCTGTGCGTGCGACACGGACCGGCTGGCGCGGGTGGTGCAGGAGACGATTCAAGGGTCGCTCGTGGCGTGGGCGATTTTTCGCGAGGGGGGTGCGCGAGAGTGGGTGTGGCGGGATCTTGAGTTCTTGCTGGCGCCGTATCTTGAAGGCAAGCAGGGCAAAGGTCGAAAGGGCATGGGCGCGAGGCTCTAGCCGCCGGGGCAGATCGGGATCAAAAAAAGAAGAAGCAGACGGCTCGATCAAAGGGGCCCCGCGGTGGCGGCAGAGGATAGGAATTGCGGAGGCGTGAGTTGAGGGACGGCGAAACAACCCTTCGGAACCGCGTGGGCCCGAATTTCCGCGCACGATTTCAACATCGCACGAGGTTCCCGGGTTGTGCCGCCCTTTCAGGGCTTGAATATCCTGTGAATTCGGGAACCCAGGGCGGTGCCCTGGGCTGATTTGTTGTGCCCTTTCAGGGCAAATACCAAAATGCGCGACATCAAAACCGGCGCTTCGGGTTCGTGTGTGCGGATGCCCAGGATCCTCGCTCGTGCTCTGGGTCAGTCCGCGCCCGAGGAGGGGACTCGCGAGTGGACGGGCGCGGCGTGTGGCGGTCGTCAACCCCTGTGGGCTTTGTGACAGGCTGCACAGGCTTTCTGGATCTTTGAGAACGAGGATTGAACACCGTCCTTTTCTTCTTTTTTCGCCGCTGCGTGCATGTCCTTGGCGTTGTCGTAATACGAGTCGGCGAGCTTCTTCCAATCGTCCTTCTCTCCCTTGGGCGGGTCATCCTCAGGCAGGGATTTGCCGTAGGTTTCAAAGTCCTTGGCCAGCGCCTTGATGTCGGTCCAGTCGGGCGTATCTGCGGCGAGGGCTTTCTTCATCTTCGCCAGCGCGGCATTGGGCCCTTTGTGCAGCTTTTGCATGACCTCCTTGATGGTGTATTTCTTCTCGTCATCATCGGACCTGGCGAATTTGATCGCCGGGCTGAACACGATCATCAAGGCCGGCACGAAGAACAGGCAGGTCAGCTTCTTCATCTGGAAACTCCGGAAGGTAAAGAGGGACAGAAACTGCAAACGTCAGACTGTAAAGTTGGCGCCGGGGCCGGATGAGGAGATCATCCGCCCCGGCTGGCGGGGTTTTACATGCCGATGCGCTGGCCCGACCCGGTACTCACCGCCTGATCCGTTTCGGTCGGGTCACACCCCTCGCGGCGAGGAGGCTTGTGACGGCGAGACGGCGAGAATCGATCCACCGGTCTCGCACTTTTGGTGTGCGGGCATGATGTCGCAGGTCCAGCCCTGGCCGACGGAGTGCGGGCAAGCGAGCTTGCCGCGTGCGGGCGGAACAGGGACTGGAAAGCGGACGCTGGGCTCTTGTGTGAGATCAGGCCGCGCTGCGCGGTCGAGGAGGACGGTCGATCGGCAATGACCGGCACGAACTGCGCCCGCACGAATTGGGCGGGGTCAGGAGATGCCCCGGCGCCAGAGACCGGGGCCATGAGAAGAAGGCCAGAGCGGTGGCGCGGCACGTTACCGGCGACGAAGGCGGCCCGGGCAGCCCCGGGTTTTCGCAGGGAGCTTCGCCCAGGCAAGCGTCGGTGGAGGGTGCCTTCTCTCGTGGAGACGCGAGCGGCTCGGCCGACGTCGAAGAACCACGGCTCGCCGAGCTACGACCGCAGCAGCACGTCTCTTGCCGGCAGCGTGTGCAGTTGCAGAGCTGAGCATGCGCCTCGGCGTTGCCAGGGGATGCCGAAACCGATTCGCCGAACGCCCCTTCGGCACCGCATGCCAGAGCGAGCGCGAGCACGAACCCGATCACGAGCCTGATGCTGTTCGATCGCGAGTGCCAATGATCGGAATGCATGCTATACCGGTTGCCGCCGTCGATAGCGGAGCCGACCCTGTGGGAAGATGATGGAACCGACTACCACTGATCGTCGAGATCGAGCAGCGATGTGTCAAGGGGGTGGTGGAGGCCTCCTGGCACGCATCGAGCCAGGATCGCCCTCAGGTGGGCTGCGTCTAGTCGGAGCGTCGCCGGGGCGTGACGAAAGTTCCACCATTTGCAATAATAATGATCGACTATCCTGCGCTGCTTTTTTTGGTGATGAGTCCCAGAAGCTGTGTCTGGAACGCGGTATTGGTTTTTGACCACCGCCCAGCGCCGGTGCTTATTGCCGCCGCGAGGAGTTTGCATGACAGAGCCGAGTTCGCGAGTTCCGTTCGCACTGACAACCGAAACACGGAATTACCGGGCGCTGCACCAATCGGCGTGGACACCGTCGGGCGTCTGCGTCGTGGTCGGACCAAATGGCGCCGGTAAGACGACGTTGCTGACGCTGCTCGAATTCCTACGTAACATCTACCTCCGAGGCGCACCGAGTGCGATCGACCAGATCGGTGGGGTGTATGGCTTGCGGTCGTGGGGAGCGCGGGTCGACGAGCCTGTTGTCGTCGCGCTCACCGTGGGCGATTTACGTTGGGAGCTCCACCTGAGTGTCGAGGGGCCTTCTCTGTCGCATCGGCTCCAGGAAAAAGTGATGCTTGGGGACCAGGTCATTCTCTCTGCGCCGCATTATCGGACCGGCTCGTTTTTCGTGGCGCGGAGCGAACAATCGCCGATCACGAACAGCGCCCCGCTGTCAGGATCGTGGCGGACGCGGATAACCCCGCGGAGCTGGCGCCGCTCGTTCGGGCTCTGAACGGCATTCGCGTGTATCGCAACTACAACCTCTGGGGACTGCAGACCGATGGATCCCGGCACGGAGGTGATCTGTATCTGCATCCGTCCGGGAAGAACGCGTTCACGGTATTCCGCAACTGGCGCGACCGCCGTGACCTGAGGCCCCAATACGATTTTGTCGTCACTAGCTTGAGGTCCGCGTTTCCGCAGGTTTTCGAGGACGTGGAATTTCATGTGGCAGGGGTCACCGTCACCATCGCCCTAATTGACCCAAAGTGGCACGAGACTTTTCCGCCGACACTGGCCCCCGACGGCTGGCTGATGGGGTTTCTGCATCTAATGGCAGTCGCTGGTGCACAGGAAAACTCGCTTGTCGCCATCGACGATTTTGGGAACGACCTGCACCCTTACGCGATCCGAACACTAACCGAGGCGATTCGGGAGTGGACCGAAGAGCGCGATATGGTCGTGTGTCTTGCCTCACACTCTCCGGTACTTCTGGATGAGTTCAAGGAGCAACCGGGCTCGGTGTTCGTCATGGAGCATGGCCTTGAAAGCCGCCCGGTACCGTTGACGGAACTGTTCGAACCGGACTGGCTTGCGCGGTTCTCGCTCGGGAGGCTCTACGAGCACGGTGAATTCGGCGGGCAGCGGGGGCAAACCGTCGCGGGCGCCGTGTAACGAAGGCACAGACCCGCGGTATAACGATGGCTGTTGTTGCGTTGATTCCCACCGGAAAAATGGAATACCTGGCGCTGGGCACCGCCTTGGCCAGGGTTTTCCCGGCTCATGATTTCATCGAGTGGCCGTCGGAAACGCACATGGGTAGCTTCACGTCGTGCGATGTCGCTCGACCCGCAAGACCGATGCCCAGAGGAGTTACAACCAAAATCGACGAGCTTGCCGCCGAGCTCGTAAACGCAATTTTCCCCGGCCGGCGTGGGAAAAGAAGGATAGACTTCGCTTACGTCATGGAAGACCTGGAGTTGTGCAACCGACACCAACCCGACCTGGTCCTCAGCTTGTTTCGTGGCGCGGTGAGCTCGTACATTCACCAGGCCTGGCCTCGACAGTCGGAGGCCGTATTCGCCGAAGTTCGCGAGCGATGTTCGTTCCACCTCTTTCGTCCGATGACCGAGGCGTATTTCTTCGGGGACGAGGCCGCGCTCGCGCGTGCCCAAGTGGCTCGACAGCCTCATCTACCCGAGAATGGGGATCTTGAAGACTTTCGCACGATCGATCCAGAGTTCCTGGCTCTGACGCCCGAGACTCAGCGGATCGCACCCATGCCCGAGCGAGCATTGCGCCCCAAGGACTATCTCCAATATCTCTGCGACCCGACGCTTTCGGACAAACGGCAAAGATACAAGGAGGCCCGCAATGGCGTGGCAGCCCTCCAAGCACTCGATTGGGAAAGCGTGCTCGGTCCGGCACCTCACTGTCCGTTTCTGCACGCTTTTCTGGACGACCTCGCGGCTGCTTTGAACAGTCCTCTGCCATTCGTCAGGCAAGAGCATGCGTATCAGCGAGCGAGGTTTCCGGGGTCCGATCCACGGATTTTGCGGAACCTGTAGGTCAGATCAGTCAGCGCGTGCAACAAGCTTGGAAAGTGAGCTGCTATCCCATTTCCAAGTTGGCTCGGCTCCTTCACGGTCATAGAGCGAGCCTCAACCCACTGGCGGCGGATTGCGCTCGGGGAAGCCTGCGCTGGTGCCAGTAGGGATAGGCGAGGGTCGTGGCGCTTGCGGCATCGAGCTTGGCGATCTGGGCCGGCGTCAAATTCCAACCCACCGCGCCCGAAGTTCTGGCGGAGCTGATCTTCGTTGCGGGCGCCGATGATGACGTTGGCCACGCTGGGACGTTGAATCAGCCAGTTGAGTGCGATCTGAGCGACGGTCTTGCCGGTCTCTTTCGCAACTTCATCGAGCGCATCGACCACGCGAAAGAGATACTCGTCGGCGACCGGCGGGCCGATGTCGGTCACGGCCTTGCTTTGCAGGCGGCTGATCTCAGGGAGCGGATGGCCGCGGCGGACCTTGCCGGTGAGGCGGCCCCAGCCGAGCGGGCTCCAGACGACGGCTCCCACCTTCTGGTCGAGAGCCAGAGGCATCAGCTCCCACTCGTATTCGCGGCCCACGAGCGAGTAATATGCCTGGTGCGCGACGTAGCGCGGCAGCCCGTACCTTTCTGATACCGCGAGCGACTTCATGAGGTGCCAGCCCGAGAAGTTCGAGCAGCCGATGTAGCGAATCTTGCCGGCTCGAACGAGGTCGGTGAGCGTGCCCAGGACCTCTTCGACGGGCGTCAGCGCGTCGAAGCCGTGGAGCTGATAGAGGTCGATGAAGTCGGTGCCCAGCCGCTTGAGACTGGCCTCGACCGCCTTGATCAGATGGAACCGCGATGAGCCGACGTCGTTGGGGCCGGGGCCCGCGCGAAACGTTCCCTTGGTCGAGATGAGGACCTGGTCGCGGCGCCCTTTCACCGCCTGGCCCAGGATCTCCTCGGCCAGGCCGCCGGAATAGATGTCGGCCGTGTCAAACATGTTCAAGCCAGAGTCAAGGCAAATGTCGACCAGCCGCGTGGCCTCGGCGACGCCGCTCGAGCCCCACACCTTGAAGAACTCGTTGGCGCCGCCGAAGGTGCCAGTGCCGAGACTGAGGACCGGGACCTTGAAGCCTGAGCCGCCGAGCTGTCGGTATTCCATGATCTGGACTCACTCCAAGAGGGGTTAAGCAAGTGATTGTGAAGGCGAACGGCTTGTGCAGGATAGCGGGTACGCACTTTCGCGGAGCGAAAGGCGACAATGGTTTTCGGAGAATCCCTTCGCGGAGCGAAGGGCGACTCTGGCGATCCGCTCGCGTTGTCATGCCGATCGGACGGCGCGGTCGAGGAATGGATAATCGGTGTATCCCTCGGGGCCGGACGCGTAGAACGTCGCCGGGTTGGGCTCGTTTAGCGGGGCATTGATTGCGAAGCGATCGGCGTTGTGCACGGCGCGGGTGACGAGCTTCCAGCCCTCGACCTGCTCGGACGACCAGATGCCCGGCGTACTGGGATAGCCGACGCCCATGGGCGAGACCGAAGTGGCCTCCGATATGATCAGTCCAGCCGAAGCCCGCTGCGCGTAATACTCGGCATTGAGCGGGACCGGCACCCTGCCCGCGCCGGCGCGGCAACGGGTGAGTGGGGCCATGATCACACGGTTGGGCAGCTTCCAATCGCCAAGGTCGAGCGGGTCAAAGAGACTGGGCATGCAGTCAATCCTCTTGAAGGTGCGACGATAACCTTGTAGACTCCAGTATAGATAGTTCATAAGTTCCGAACAAGGGAACTAGCGCACACCGGGTCAATTCGTCAAGAGACGTGGGTTGCACGCATGGCAGCGAGGCGCTCCGGCATCCCCAGATCGAAAGCGTCACGGTCGCGGACATCCTGCACGCGCTGGCTGACCCGGTGCGGCTGGCGATCGTGAGCGAACTCCTCGAGGCTGGGTCAGGGTTGAGCTGCGTGGAGACGATGAGCGGTGCGAAGATCGCCCTGCCCAAATCGACGTGTTCGCAGCATTTTCAGATCTTGCGCGACGCGGGGCTGATTCGCTGCGAGCGCAAGGGGGTCGAGCTGACGAGCCGGCTGCGGCTGCGAGAGATTGAAGGGCGGTTTCCGGGGCTGCTCGAGTCGATCTTGAAGGCGTACCAGAGGGAAAGGACGCGCGGCAAGCGACGAAACGCCGGACGCGAGGCGTAGAGACCAATCCATTGCCGAGCCGGCCGGAGCCGGGTAACGTCGGAAAAGGGCCGAAGCCACGAGACTGTCGACGAGAGGCGGGACGTCTCCGTTGAATTCGTTTTTTGATCTTACGTTCATAGGAAAGCACTCATGCGCATCTCAATCCTTCTGGCGATCTCGTTCGTTCTGGGTTGTGGTTGCCCTGCTCGCGGCCAGGGGGGTGATGTGAAGCCGCTGCCACTGCCGAAAACGATCCGCGTGCAGAGTGCTGCGCCCCGGGGCGAGGTGTGGGCCAAGCTTTCTCCCAGGGAGAAGATGGCCGCATACCACTTGATCCAGGCGGCCAATGCCGGCCGTGACTTGCTGTTCCAGCGTACTCACCGGCACTCCTTGACCATCAAGGGTCTGCTCGAAGAAGCCCTTTCTCGGGAGCAGATCCAGAAAACCAAGAGCCAGCTCGGCGAGAAGGCGTTTCAGGAGTTTCTCGTCTACGCGGCCAGGTTTCTCGACCAGGGGGGTCCGTACGCACCGTCGAACCGCAAGTACGTGCTCGAGCATCTGACGCAGAGTCAGGTCCAGGCCCTCATCGACGGCTCGAGCGGGGCGTCCGGTCTGTCCAACTCGGATCGAACCGAGATCGCGCGGCTGCTCTGCGACAGGGAGTACGAGGTGGAGCAAGCGCCCGAGAGTCTGGATGGAAAGGGGCTCGAGCGGACGGGCAGCAACTTTTACGAGAAAGGCATCACTGGGCCGGAAGTCATGGCGGTCCTCGACAAGACCCTCAAGCCCAACATCAATTCACGCGTCGTCCGGTCGGGCAACGGACTGGCGTGCGAGACGCTCACGACGCAGAGCCCGGGAGTGGTCGGCGCTGCTTTGCAGAAGGTGGTAGCTCACCTGCAAGCCGCACGGCCATTCGCGCTTTCGGATCACCAGAAGGAGCAGATCGAGCAGTCGATCAAGTATTTTCAGGGCGGTGACGTGGAGGATTTTCGACAGGCCAGCATCTCCTGGGTGCGCGACCGGGCCGATTCCCGGGTGGACTTCATGATCGGCTGGGTCGAATTTGAAGGCGATTTTCTGTCGCGCATGGCGGCCTGGGAGTCTTACGTGCAGATCGTCGATCCGGAAGTCAGCCGGTTAGCTCAGGCACTGTCGAAGCGGGCGCAAGATTTTGAAAACGCCATGCCTTACGGCGTGTTCAAGAAAAAGTTCCCGGCCGATTATTCGCCGCCTGCGCTCATGGTGTATTACTTTCAGGAGATCTCCGGGTTTCGTTCCGGCGGCTACAATCTCCCCAATTTCGACGACATCCGCCGCGATGTCGGCGCCAAGAACATCATTCGCCTGTCGATGCCGGGTGAGGATGCCGACAAGGCGCTCAAAGCGATGCGCCGCGAAGCCATGCAGGAGTTTTTGCCAGCGGCCAAGGTCGAGCCCGTCCTGGCAGAGCAGGAGAGGATCTGGCGCAACATCGTGCTGATGCACGAAATCATCGGTCACGGCTCGGGAACTTATGACACGGGCAAGTACGGCAAGACGGATGATCCGGTCTCGGTTCTGGGCAGGCTCGGTAGTGCTCTTGAAGAGGAGCGTGCCGACCTGACGGCGCTTGTTTTTGTGGACGACCCCAAGCTGGTCGAGGCCGGTGCGCTTAAAGATGCGAACGAGGCCAAGCGGTTCCGACAGCTCACGTACGATCTGTACGCGAGCGATTTCCTGCAACGGCTGTCCAAGGACCGGACGCTGGCCGAGATGCACCAGCGCGGGCACTGGCTGCTCATCAACAAGCTGCTGCGGCGGGGGCCATTCAGTGGGTGGCACGGGACGGTGGGACCATGACGCCGGAGAATCAGGTGCTGGCGGTGGTGGATTACGACCGATTCCACGAGGTGGCCCGAACCGTGCTGGGCGAGCTCCAGGCGATCAAGGCCAACCGGGAAGAGAAGCAGCTCGCGGAGCTGTTTAGCGAATATGCTCCGCTCTCAGCGATCGAAGAGCCCTGGGCGCAGGCCGTCATTCGCCGGGGACAAAGGCTTGGGATCAACGCGGGCTACGTGGAACAGCCCTGGCGGGTGACTGAAGACGGCAAGTACGAAGTGCTGGGCGGCAGCAGCACGCTGGAGAGCATTGCGCCGTTCTGGAAGCGTTGAGGGGGCGACGGGGCGGATGGTGACGCTCGATGACGGCCCGGGTGAGCAGGCCTTTCCGGTGGCGCTGGCGACTGCTAACGGATTGCATGCGATGGGCGTCTACTCAGCCGAGCCCTCGCCGGGCTATGGGCGGTTTCGGTTCAAAGCCGAGCGCGTCAATAAGTGGAACTGCGTGTTCCGGGTTGGCCGATCGCTCTGTTCGGCCACATGGGTCGACAAGAAAGGCGAGCCGTCAAGTTCGAGGGAGCCCGCAGACAGAGTGAAGCGGTAAATGAGAGAGGTGGCCGGGAAGGCGATGGTGCGCATGTGTTCGCGGACTCAATCCCTTTGCGGAGCGAAGGGCGACTATGTTGAGTTGCGTGGACATCATACCGAATTGTTCGGGCGTCGCTTCGGGCCGGGTTTTTGCTTCTTCAGGGTTCTCTTCAATTTCTTCTCAAGCTTCGCCAGAAAGGCGTCCTCTCCCAGTGGCCGGCCAGTTCGTTCGTGCGATTGAAGGAGCTTGATGTCCTCCTCTCGAACCACTTTCGAGAGAAAACCGCGCCAGTTTGGGGCCAGCTCGAGGAACGGAGCGACCGTTACCACCCCATCATCTCGGCCGCGTGCGTGGGCTGCGGCGCTGCTCCATCGATACCGGGTTGGCGCCTTGACCAGACCCGCTCGCACTGGGTTCAACTCAATGTACCGCGCGGCCGTCAACAAGTAGCGCTTATCCAAGACATAGGATGCGAATCGGCCCTGCCAGAGATGCCCACGCCAACCCTCGCGGAAGTTGACCATGCGCGTATAACGCCGGTGAACCTCGCCGAGGGCGCGTTTCAACGCATCGGCTGATTTCGGAACCGCAATCAAATGCACGTGGTCAGGCATCAGGCAGTATGCCCAGATCTGGACGTCGTGCGCGCCGCACCACTCACGCATTAAATCCAGATACGCCTGGTAATCGTCATCGCAAAAGAACGTCGGCTGCCGGCGGTTTCCCCGCTGGGTTATGTAATGTGGCAAGCCAGGAGCTACGACACGCGCTAATCGAGCCATTACAAAAGGGTAGCAACGTCACTGCCGACGGTCAACTATTCTGTATAGTGTCCCCGGAATTCCCCTGTTGCAAGGCGGGAACAGTGTGCGCGGGGTATACGCTTGTTTGCGGCGTTTCGGGCGGATCACTGGCGGGTGACGCCCTTCACCCCCCCTGGCCACCCCGTTGCAATGTGGGAAAGGTGGGCGGGGTCGCTTTCGCTTTCGCGCGGCGGGGCGATCGGATCAGCGGCTCGGCTGCGACACCGCTTGCGCCCCAGCCCCCCTGGCCCCCCCTTTGCAAGAGGGGGAAAGGTGGGCGGGGTGGCGTTCGGTCGGGCGCGGCGGGGCGGTCGCTTGTCCGCGGCGGATGCTGGGTGGCGTGTGATGAGTTTGCACGGCAATGAAGGCGGGGCAAACTGCCATGATTTTTCGGTGCTGTGTGGACTCGAGACGGCTCATCAGACCTTCGGTCCGCCAGGAGGGCGGGGTCAGGAGACCCGCGCCCGAACGAGGACGCACTTTCGCGGAGCGAAAGGCGACACTGCGCAGAGGTCGGGACAGGCGCACCTAACGAGGAAATCCCTTCGCGGAGCGAAGGGCGACGATGAAAGGCGCAGAGAGACACCCGCTTTTTGAAGATTTGCGGCGGTCGGCGGCTGGGGTTGGTATGATACTCGTGCCATCGCGAAAAGGAGACTGAGTATGGCTGAATTCCCCGTGAACCCGAGCCGGTTTGACCCTTACAAGAACTTCAAGTTTCGTGTGAAGTGGGACGGCGCCTATGTCGCCGCCGTCAGTCGGGTGAGCCCGCTCTTGCGCTCGACGGGCGTCGTCGAGCACCGCGAAGGTGGCGATCCTTCGACATCTCGCAAGTCGCCGGGCGTTACCTCATTTGCACCGATCGTCCTTGAGCGTGGCGTCACCCAGGATACGGCCTTCCAGGATTGGGCCAACAAGGTTTGGACGCTGGGTGCGCCGGGCGGCAGCGAGGTGGCGCTCGCCGATTTCCGTAAAGATATCAGGCTCGAGCTCTACAACGAGGCCGGGCAGCTCGTGCTTGCCTACAACATATTCAGGTGCTGGGTTTCTGAGTACCAGGCACTGCCACAGCTCGACTCGGACGAAAACGCCGTCGCCATTGAACACATCAAACTCGAGAACGAGGGCTGGGAGCGAGATTCTTCGGTCGTCGAGCCGAAGGAGCCGAGCTGAGCGTCTAGGATTTCCCTCTTGCCTCGTTGTCAGCCACGGGCGAAGGGCTCTTGCCAATGGCACAAATCCAACCTTTGTCGAGAATCGCGGCGTCGCTGTCGATCGAAACATGCTTCAGACCCCAGTCCGTCAATCTGGAATGCCGCCGGTTCATCCCTTGCAGATTCCATCGTCCTAGCCAGCCTGCTGGGTTCCGTAGCTGGTTCAGCAACTTGCTCTCAAGGCTCATGATGATGCTCTCTTCTTTTGCGATGGACTCCCATTTACCGCGCGGACTCGGGCGCATTGCGATTGCCGAAACTGTACCATCGGGATGGGGCCCGCCTTGGCGATCATATCAGGTCCCAGGGGCTCACAGAATCGAGCGATAACATGCGATTGCCACGTTTCACGATCGCCAGTGGCCTGGCCCGGATCGCGATTTTGGCCGTCGCCTTGGCCGCCGTTCGAACTCCGTCGTGTACGAGCTTGTTGGCCATCGAGGCCGTGAACTGCCAGAAGCCGTTGTCGATTTCAGGTTAGCAGCGCGGTATGATCGATCAAGTTGTCGAGCCTGTCTTGAGACGTGTCAGGAGTGAGGCGTGCGGTTGCCCCGCGTCCAGATGAGCTTGCGTGGGATGATGATGGCGGTCGCGATCGTGGCCGCCCTGCTGATGGCGGTTCGTTTCATTCTGGGATACTGGGGGCCGAGGGACGGATTCTACTGGGGGTCGTACAGGTATCTGGACAGCGATTGGCGATGGCACGAAGTCAGAGGGGCGGTGATCTACGTCAAGGACGGGATGATCTTCGTGGATTGATCCTCGAAGGGAATACAGACACCCAGGCTTCAAGGTCCGCGAGCCGATCGCCGCCCAGTACCGCGTTGTCGCCGCAGTCAATCAACAGCCCGTTGTCTCGGCGCTCATCGTCGACGAGCAGACAAGGGTCGCCGGTTGAGCCGATGAGCAGTCGCCGTTCCCGGAACGCGCTGGGACGGCGCGTGAATCACCAGCCTCTTCGCCGGCGCAATCCAACTGACTACACTATGGTGCGGTGTCGTTGTCGAGCCTGTGTCCGACTACAGGGCCTATCCCCGTTCTGTTTTGTGAGCTTTTCATGCTACATCGACGGTTTCTCGCCCTCGTCGTCATGACTGGAGTTAGCGGCCTCTATGGGCTCGACGCAGGGGCCGACGAGCCGCCGCGCTACGAGGTGTATGCTGTCCGGTTTGGCACGATCCCCGGCTGTCCAGTCTCTCTGCTCGTGCCGGGGGCCGAACCGCAGCGGAAGGTCGACCTCGCCATGACTTTCTGGGTACTGAAAGGCCCAGGCAAGCGGACGGTCCTGGTTGATGCCGGGTTCTACCGGCCGAAGATCTTCGAGGAGTACAAAGGGATCGCCGACTACACTCGACCCGACCGGGCGGTCGGGCGACTCGGGATCAAGCCGGAAGAGGTCACCGACGTCATCGTCACACACATGCACTCGGATCACGTCGATGGTGTCGATTTGTTTCCGAAGGCAACGGTGTGGATCCAGAAAGATGAGTTCAATTATTACACGCGCGACGTGAAGCCGCCGTCCGGCAAAAGGTGCGCCGACCGAGCTGGATGAGGTCTCGGCCCTGGTGAAGCTGAACACCGAGGGCCGTGTTCGTCTGGTCGACGGCGACGCCAAGGAGATCATACCGGGAGTGACGGTATACACCGGAGGGAAGCACACGTTTGCGTCGCAGTACGTGGGCGTCAATACGAAGTCGGGCCGCTTGGTGGTGGCGTCGGACAACGTCTATCTGTACGCGAACCTGGACAAGCACGTGCCGATCACGGCTACGCTCGACGCCAAGTCAAACCTGGCTGCGCAGGACCGGATGAAGCAGCTCGCGACCAACCCTCGATTGATCATCCCGGGACACGATCCGGATGTGTTCGTGCGGTTCCCGAAGCCGGGGAATGGTGTGGCTCGACTCGATCAGGACTGAGAGCGGGAATTGGTCGTGCTTGGGGGCGGCAAGCCATTCTTCTCCGGCCGTTGGCCGCCGCTGGGCCTTGTGACCAGCGATCTCGCTGGCAAGGACGTGATCAGGAGGGGTTGGGCATTCACAGCGATGATGCGGCGGAATCAGTGAGGACGCGGGCAGGTCGCAATTAATACTGGATGAGGTTCAGGCTTCATAAGGTGGCCTGCGCCGCTGCTGCGGGCGCTGCGCCCACGACCACAGATTCGGGCGAATTGGTTCCTGACACCTTTTCCCTCTCGGTGGCGAGAGAAAGTTATAGCTTCTGCTTGCCGATGGCCTTCAGGCGCGGCAGGAGCACCAAGTCGGCCGCTTCCTCGGCATCCCTGAGAAGCGTCTTGCGCGGCGTGCCTATCTGCGCACGCATGGTAAGGCCACGAGCAAAATCAATGAGCTGGCTTGCGCGCACGGCCACAGGAAAGTCGGACGGGATTTCGCCCGCAGCTGATCGCGTCCCGGAAACGACCTTCCACCAGCGCCGCCGCGCCGGCGGCCGCGTTCTGCAGGAACTGCCGGACCTCAGCATCGTCCACAAGCGGCGCGACGCACTCGAGAAGACATCCCCGAGCGGATCCTTCCTCGGTCGCAGTTTCTACGGCGTGCCTCAGGAAGGCGGCGAGCGAGTCGCGAAGAGTGCGCGGCGAGAGGAGTGCCTTCGCAGCGAGAGCGCCTTTCGTCTCTGCGTACGCCCTAAGGACGCGCAAGAACAACGTCCGCTTGTCTCCGAAGACGGAATACAGGCTCGGCCGTCCCACGCCCATCCCGGCGACGAGATCGTCGATCGTCACTCCGTCGTAGCCCTTCGACCAGAATACCTGGGTCGCCTTTTCCAGCGCGACCCTCTCGTCGAAGCTGCGCGGCCGTCCACGCGGCCTAGCGTCATTTTGAAACATTTAGTTCAAAACTCCTGGACAATGGCCATCGCACCAATATAATAACCGAATAGTTCGTAATTAGCAAGCCGACCCTGGCCTCGCGGGGCCTCACGACTCGACCTTCACCCTTCACCACGGAGACGCCCATGGAACATTCGATCGCGCTCGTCACCGGCACCACCTCCGGGCTCGGTTATGCGGCAGCCCGCATTCTTGCCGGAGAGGGCTGGCGCGAGATCATCGTCACCGGCCGCAGCCTGGCTCGGGCCCAGGAAACGGCCGCTCAACTCGCGGCTGAGACCAAAATACAGGTCTTCACGCCGCTGGAGCTGGAGCTGGACACTTCGTCCAGCGTTCAGTCCGCCCTCGCCGAGCTCGTCAAGCGAGGTCGGCCGATCGATTTCCTACTGCTCAATGCAGGGATGGTTCCCAGGTAAGAAGCGCGTGCTCACTGCGGCGGGCGTCGAGGCGTCTCAGGCCCCGCTGATCGGCCATCATCAACTGACTGTCGGGTTGCTCCGCGCCAACCTGCTGAGCCCCAACGCGCGGATTGTTATCGCCGGCTCGGAAGCTGCCCGAGGGGACGTACCCTTGTTCAGCTACACCGACGTGGCGGCCCTTGCGGCCACGCAACACCAGGGCGACCGAACCGCCGCGGTGGAAGCCTTGCTGCGTAACGGGCCGAACGTGAAGTACGAGCCCAACCGGGCGTACGCCGACGCGAAGCTCATGGTCGCTTGGTGGGCCGCGGCGCTGGCCCGCCGGCTACCCTCCGGCATGGCCGTATACGCCGTCTCGCCCGGTAGCGCGCCCGACACCAAGGCGGTGCGAAACGCTGGCCCGGCCTTGAAGTAGCTGATGATTCCAATCGTGAAGCTCATCCCCGGCATGTCCCAGACGCCGGAGACCGCAGCCCGTCGGTACCTCCAGGCATCGGAGTTCGGGACCGACGTCTCGGGGCAATTCTTCGCCTCGGCGCCCAAGAAGCTCACCGGCCCAATTGAGGCGATGCGCCACCCGCACTTTCACGATCGCGCCAACCAGGAAGCCGCGTGGCAGGCCGTCGTCAAGGTCTCTGGCGTCGACTTGTCTTACCCAGCATCCTTGAGCGCGGTGTCCTGAAGGAGCGCCGGTCGCGGCGAAATGGTTGCGGTGACCAGAATCAGCATGCGATTGCGGAGCTACGTAATCGTCCACGGGGTCTGAGGGTATTTTGAAATAAATAGTTCAAAAATTCCTTGACCACGGCCATCGTGTCTATTATCGTACCAAACAGTTCAAAATTAGCAAAGCAACCCTACCCTCGCGAGGAGAATTCAGATGGAACGTTACGAAGGTAAAAAAGTGGTGATCATCGGCGGCACGAGCGGCATAGGGCTCGCGACGGCGAAGATGCTCATGGATGGGGGCGCGCGCGTTCTAGTGACGGGGCGGTCGCAGGCCGGCCTGGATTCGGCGCAGAAAGAGCTCGGGAAGGGCGCCCTCGTGGTTTCGAGCGACGCGCGATCGTTGACGGACATCGACGCCCTCGCCTCTCGGGTGAAGGCCGAATTCGACACCTTCGACCTGCTCTTCGTCAACGCCGGGTTCAGCCTCTTCGCCCCTCCCGCGTGCTCTCGCGGCCGCCAGCCCCGCGTACGTTCGTTCGCGGATCAGGTTCCGCTCAAACTCCGCGAGCGCTCCGAAGATGTGAAACACCGGCTTGCCGCCCGGTGTGGTTGTATCAATGGATTCGGTGACGCTCTGGAACGCGATCCGCTCGGCCTCCAGCTTGGCCATCATCTCGATCAAGTGTTTGAGCGACAGTCCCAGCCGGTCGAGCCGCCAGACCGCCAGCACATCGCCAGATCGGAGTCGCATCGTGCACACGCTCGAAACCGGGGCGTTGCACCTCGCCGCCACTGACAGTGTCCTCGATGACCTTCTCACACCCCGCCCGTCTCAGGGCATCACGCTGCAAATCGAGATTCTGCTCCGTCGTTGAAACTCGTGCATACCCGATCCGCATCTTTCCACCCCCCTCGCTGCCAGAGTAAAGAAACCCATCACGGCGTATGGAAGTGGATTTTTTGAGAGCAAGGTGCTAACCGTTAAAGAAACGCACGATTTCGTTCCCAATTTGAGAAGTTATGGTGCGAGAAGTCAGGGCGTACTGTTTGACGATTCGGTCCGACGACACCGACGCACGTTGGGAATACGGACAAACAAAGCCTTGAGCGTGCGTTTTTCGCCCACATCGACACGGCCGACCGTGCGCGACGGCGCGATGCTTCGGAAGGAGAGCGACGAGATCGTCGGGAAAAACGCCCTCCGGAAATTCACCACTGAAATCGAAATGACGTGGGTAGCGCAGCGGCTGCGTGTGCTGCTATCAACGACGCACGAGATTGGGGGGTTGGATCTGTCGTCTCAAATCGTGAGGGAGACGCATGCGCGATTGATTCGTGTGTGACAAATGGTTTCGAAAAAACCGTGGCAGTTAGCACGCCATTGGCCCCCGACTCGACCAAGGGCAACCTGGGAGCCAAAGCGATGAGTCAGCATGTCTGCACTGAGGAGGCACAAAAGGAACTGGTCGCGAACTGGCACTGCCTGACGCCGGATGTGAGGGCAGCGATCATGCAATTGGTGCGGGGCAGGGGCTAACCATGCGTGTCGGATGCCAGCGCGGCCGCCGCCACCTGGGCGTAGCTCATTCGTGCTGGCTGTGGTAATCAGGTATGGTGTCCACGGAACTTAGCGCGGTGCTCTCAAAAGATCATGACCTGACCACGAACGCGTTTCCGTGTGGTTTCGCGCATTTCGTGGATCGGTGAATTATCCCCGCTCGGGCTTTGAGTTTTGGCAAATTGGTTCCTGACACCTTTTCCCCGGCTCGTTGTGAATCTGGAGAATGGAACTTACACCGTGACCGATACCGCCGTAACCATCGCGGTGACGGGTACGTGCGCCGGCGACGTCAGCGGCACGGGAATGTCGTCGGTCGCCATCCCGGCCGCTGACGTCAGCAATATGACCCTCGGAACCTCGAATGTTTTGAACAACAACATAACCATCCTCAATGACGCCGTGCCCATCATGATCACCGCCGATTCCGGCGGCGGCGACCCGGACATCACGCTGGGCGATCCCGCCAATAACACCATCATTAGCGGCGACATCACCAACCTGAGCAACGGCACTATTTCCATCTCTGGTTCCGGCACCACGAACATCACCGGTACGATCGACGCCCCAGGCTCCGGCGGTGTGTCGATTACGGGTTCGGGTCCGGTGAACATAAGCGGCGACATCAACCTCGGCTATGGCAACCTGACCGAGTCCGGTTCCGGCGCGGCAGTTGTCAGCGGCAATATCAGCGGCAATTCGGACACCGCTGCCGGCCTGGTGGAAGGGCAGCTCGACGCGGACATCGATACCACGAGTCCGCCCAACCCAGCCTACGGAGGGGACGTTGTGTTGTCCCCCGTCATGGGGGAAACATTCACCGACAGCCCCGCTTCATCAATCCAGCCGACCTCAGAACAGACGTGGGCCTCTCCCGACGAATGGGTCTACGAGGGCCTGATCTATGTCGCCCCCTCGGTCGACGATCCCACTCATGGCTATCTTTCCTTCTGGGCCTATGAAGATGACAATTCATCCCTCAGGATCGACGGCAACCTGTTGTGGTCGAGCAGCGACTTCGATGGCGGCAACCAAGCTGAGGTGAAGCTGACGCCCGGCTGGCACAACTTCGATTTCCGCGTTGCCAGCAGCAGCAGTGCTGCCGGCGGCCTCATTCCTGATGAAGAGGATCCGGGTGTAGGATTTCTTTACCGGGTCGATACCGGGCCCGACGATCCGCTGGCCGACAGCACCAATATCGCGGACTACGTCATTCCGACGGACGACGGCAGTGGCGATTTGTTCCGCATCGCGGGCGACCCCGGAGGCGTCATCGTCAACGGCAGCGGAGCCCTGACACTTTCGGGAAACAACACGTATTACAGTCCCACTTCGGTCGTGTCGGGAGAACTGGTGGCGGCGTCGAACGGCGCTCTGAGTGCGGCAAACGGCAGCGTGGTCGTCAGCGGCGGCACCCTGGCTCTTGGGGCTTCGGGTGGGATCACTCTCTCATCAGACGAGGCCATCACCATCACCGGTACCGGCGCCATCGAGAATCTTGGCGGCTCGAACGCCATCAATGGCCCAATCACCGCGTCCGGGCAGGCGACGATTGGCTGCGATGCCGGCACATTGTCTGTAAACGGCGATATCAGTTGCCCTGGGAGCGGGGGTGTCACTCTGGCGGCGCGGGCACCATCGACATGGCCGGCAATATCAACCTGGGCACGACGGGCAACCTCACTGATTCCAGTTCCGGTCAAGACACGATCACCGGTGTCATCAGCGGCACTGCCACCTCGGGATTCACCGTGGAGCAGGGGCTCATCGGTACCTATTTCAACCTTATCGCGGCAGGAGACCTGATCCAGCCCGCTAACCCCGGCAATCTCGCCTGGCTGGGGAATCAAACTCCAGCCGTGACCGCTCAACTTGTCGGGCCCATCGACTTCCCGGACATCGCCGACAATGGGTTCGCCGATAGCGTGGGCGACCCTGCGTATTACGACCTCGGCCCCGGCATCAACGACAACGTCGAGGCCCGCTGGTATGGCGATATCACGATTCCAGGCACCGGAACCACCCCGGTACCGATTGACTTCGCCACCACCAGCGACGACGGCAGCATGCTCTACATTGACGGCAACGCGGTGGTCAACAACAACAACTTTCAGGGAGCGACCCAGGCAACAGGCCTGGTGCATTTGACTCCGGGCTTGCACACCATTGACGTCGAATACTACCAGGGGGGCGGCGCCGCGACCATGGACTTGCAGTGGGACCCCACCGGCGGCACCAACTTCGTGGATATCCCCAATTCCGCCTTTTCCAGTATCCAGGCCGTTAACACCTTGAGTATGACCGGCACTGGCACATTGACACTGTCGAGCACCAACTCCTATGTCGGGTCAACCACGGTGACGCCGGCACGCTGGTCGTGACGGTTAACGGTGCCATGGGACCGGCCACGGCCGCGGGCATCGTCGTGAATACCGGCGGCGCCTTGGCCTTTACCGGCGGACTTGACTACACTTCCGCGGAGCCGATTTCAATCAGCGGCTCTGGTCCGGCCGGCAACGGCGCCATCGAGAATATCAGTGACGCGAACACCATTGCCTTGCCCATCACCCTGTCCGGGGAGGCGACGATTGGCACGGATGCCGGCACCTTGACTCTCGGTGGCAATATTTCCGCGGACGGCAACATGCTCACGGTCATCGGTGCCGGCACGATCACGATCAATGGCAACATGAATTCGCAGGACGCGACGTTGAGCCTGGCGGACGGAGGTACTATCAACATTGCCGGTAACATCAACCTGGGCGCGACGGGCAACCTCATTGATTCCAGTTCCGGTCAAGACAACATTACCGGTGTCATCAGCGGTACTGCGACGTCGGGATTCGACCCCGGGACTTACCGGCACGTATTTCAACCTTCCCGCGGCAGGAGACCTGATCCAGCCCGCTAACCCCAGCAATCTCGCCTGGCTGGGGAATCAGACTCCAGCCGTGACCGCTCAACTTGTCGGGCCCATCGACTTCCCGGACATTGCCGACAATGGGTTCGCCGATAGCGTGGGCGACGCTGCGTATTACGACCTCGGCCCCGGCATCAATGACAACGTCGAAGCCCGCTGGTATGGCGATATCATGATTCCAGGCACCGGAACCACCCCGGTACCGATTAACTTCGCCACCACCAGCGACGACGGCAGCATGCTCTACATTGACGGCAACGCGGTGGTGAACAACAACAACTTCCAGGGAGCGACCCAGGCAACAGGCCTGGTGGATTTGACTCCGGGCTTGCACACTATTGACGTCGAATACTACCAGGGGGGCGGCGCCGCGACCATGGACGTGCAGTGGGACCCCACCGGCGGCACCAACTTCGTGGATATTCCCAACTCCGCCTTCGGCGAACCCGTCAATAGCTTGACCGAGACGGGCACTGGCATGCTGACCCTGTCGAACACCGATCCCTACGCGGGCGTCACAACCGTGAGCGGCGGCACGCTGGACGTCACCGGCAGGCTGTCGGGCAGCTCGGTAACGGTCAATTCCGGCGGCACGCTCGGGGGCACCGGCACGGTTGGAGCGATTACCGCCAGCAGCGGTGGCATGGTCGAGCCGGGCCTGGCCGGCGCCACGGGGATTCTTAAGAGTGCGACTGCGACGCTCGAAAGCGGCTCGACGTTCGCCGTCCTGCTGGATGGAACCACGGCGGGCCTTGGTTACGACGAGCTCAACATCACGGGGACGGCGAGCCTCGGGAACAGCACGCTCGATCTCCTGCTTGGCAGCAGCTTCGCCGCGAGTGCCACCATCGGGACCAGTTTCACCATCGTCAACACGACGCAGGGAGTGAGCGGGATGTTCTCCGGGCTGGCGTCTGGGGACACGTTTGTTGTCAGCGGTTATGAATTCACGATCTCCTACGCCGGTGGCCAGGAGAACAACGTCGTGCTGACTTTCGACGGTGCTGACACGACGACCAGCGTGACCCTGCTGACCGGTACCAATCCAGCGGTGTACAGCGCAGCGCTTACCTTCCAGGCGACAGTCACCGGCGCCACGCCAGCCCGCCGAGCGGGACTGTGGAGTTCTATGATGGCGCTACGCCACTCGGGCCTGGGAGCGCGCTTGCAGTTACCGGTAATTCGGCGATTTCCACCTTCACGATTTCCACCCTGAGCGCAGGCGGGCACGCGATCAATGCGGTTTACACGGCAACGGGATCGAACCTTGGTAGTTCCAGCGGCACCTTGAGCCAGACGGTGAACCCGCTGGCGGTCGATCTTACGGGCAGCCACGTTTACAACGGTACCGCCGCGGCGACATCGTCAATCCTGTCAGTGTCGAACAAGGTCGGCGGCGACGACGTGACCGTCTCGGGTAGCGCCACGCTGGCCGCCAAGGACGTCGGGCCGGAGGCGATCACGAGCTTCGCGGGTTTGACGCTGGGCAACAACACGGCTGGCGACTACACGCTGACTGGCGCGACCGGCTCGGTGACCATCACGCCGGCGACGCTGACTGCGTCGATCACCAATGATCCCACAACGTCCTACAATGGCACGATTACCGCGACGCTGGCACCGAACAACTTCAGCATCTCAGGCTTGGTCGGCGGCGAGAGCTTCACGGTGACCCAGACCGCGGGCATGTACAATAGCCCGAACGTGGCGTCGGCGACCACGGTGACTGCCAGCCTGACAGCGGGCGACTTCACGGCGGCCACCGGGACGCTCGTGAGTGACTACACTTTGCCGACCAGCGCCAGCGGATCCGGCTCCATCACGGCGGCCACAGTGACGATTATCGTGACTCCGTACACCGTCACCTACGACGCCAACCCCCACACCGCAACGGGCACCGCGACGGGAGTGGGGGGGGCGAACCTGAGTAACGACCTGGACCTGAGCGGCACCACGCACACCAATGCTGGCACATACAACGGCGACGCCTGGACCTTCAACGACCCCACCGGCAATTACCGGAGCGCCAGCGGCACGGTCACCGATATCATCAACCAGCCCGCCACCAAGCCTCACCCCGTGATCATCGGCGAGCAGTCGTTGTTTTTGCGCAAGACCAACAAGAAAGGCAGGCCGGTCGGCAGGCCGGTACTTACCGGCTTCGAATTCGAGTTCAGCAGCCCCCTTGATCCGGCCTCAGCAACGAATGCCGCCAATTACCGGGTCGATAACGTCACCAAGAAACGCGTCAAGAAAAAGGTCGAGCGCATCCTGCAACCGATTACAAAGTTCAACGTGTCATACAGCAACGACGCGGTCACGATCGTTCTGCGCGTCGCGTGGCGTTCAAGACTGGGGGCCAGGTCACGATCCTCAATAATCTGGCGGGCGCCTCGGGCGCCGCACTGGCAGGAACCACGGTGTTCACGATCTCCAAGGGCGGGAAGAGCATCACGCCGTCGTGACCGAGCTTATCGTGTCGGGCTTGCAGACGATGAAGGGCGACTCGTTCGGTCGCAGGAACGGAAACCGGGACGCACGTCCATTCATTCGCGGCTCGCACGTTCGGCGCAAAACCTTGGCCGCTGGTCATTTCGAACACGCAGAAGGAGGGTGCCCGACGCTCGGCAAAAGGCGGGTGTCTGACACGCCCGGCAAAAGGTGGGTGTCTGACGTCCCCCGGCAAAAGGCGGGTGTCTGACACGCCCGGCAAAAGGTGGGTGTCTGACGTCCCCGCGGAAGGTGGGTGTCTGACATCCCACATCTTGGCGTCTGACATCCCTTTAGAAATCGCCGCGACACACACCGAATCGAGGCATTTTTCACGGCTGGACGCAGACGGCCCCCGATTCCTCTAGAAGGGCACTTTGGAGCATAATTTGCTCAACAGTTTGGCTTTCGCCTTTCGTTGCGATCGCCCCATTTCGGTGTCGTACCACGAGTTATATATGTGCACGTGCGCGACATTGTCTGGATCTATTCTGTCGCGCTCGTCTCTCGTGTCAAAGCCGATCTGGCGTGCCGATCCGCAATTGAACTGAACGAGGTAGAGCGCCTTTTTACCTCGTGCTACCTGTCGTCCCACTGTCTCCTGCGGAGTCGCTCGCGAGCACAATTCGGCCGAAATGACGTCATCGTCAAAGAAGGCGCTCGAAGGCAGATCGATCGACGGGTCCCATTGACTCGGCGCTACGACGACTCTATACGCGTTTTCATCGTCAGGAACCTGCGGTCCTGCATCCGGCGGGATCGGCATTCCTCTACTCCGAGGAGAACCAGGCCAAGACCGTATTGATTACATCCGGGTCCGAGATAGGAACGATTCCTTCCTCCTCGAAAGCGTCGTCACTATCCCATTTCAGGTAATGGATATTATCCGGGTCCTCGAATTCCATTTCTAGCGAACGATTTCCTCGACTCCATTCGAACTGCAATCTACCTTTGGTCATCGGGACTATCCGCGGAGAACCACAGAATTGTTCCCCGAAGTTGTCAATGAAACGGCTCGCGCTAGCAATTATCGCTCGGTCGATCGGAATGGCGCCATAACCATTCCAGTCATGCTGTAACTCGCCCATAGCGTCTAATTGTTGAAAAGTCGTAATTATTTTGATTTGCTTGAGGTAGTGCTGGCCGATGATATCAGAATCGCCGCTGCTGGGCGCGGGAAAGGTCTCTGACCCTAGTCGGCAGGACGGGGCATTCAGCGCCGGCGGTGTAGATTCGCCGCTGCCTATCGCAAGGCACGCCGCGACGATCGCCTGTTGAAACGCCTGCTCAACGGAGGCGAGAAGGCCGGTGGTTCCGAGCGTATAGGCGCCGGCCTGCCAAGAACCGTCTGCGGCGTTCAACATGATCGGCATGGATTTAGTCCTTCGATGTCGACCTGATCGCCGACAAGAGACGAACCAACGAATCCTCAGAATCAGCCCGATCCCTTTTCGCGTACCCAGGAAGAAACTTATCCATCCGAAAAAGACCGAAGACGGCGGACTTCATCGTGTACTGGTAATTGCAGCACAGACTAATTGTTTCGGCATCATCAGTCGACCTGATGGCGATGGACGCAAGCCCCTGAACATCAGCGATCGTCTCAAGCCGCCGCTTCAAGATAAGATCGCCGCCTTCGGCTGCGGGCAAACCAATTCTCGCCGCGGCGCCGTTGAGTATCGCGGCCATGAAGCCTGTCGCGTTTTCTCCGCTGGCCTGGCGGACGTAGTCAAAATTCAACGCGATGATGTTGACTGGGGTATGCGGTAGCAGATCGTCGAAGATCTTCTCCGCGATTTCGCGAATCCGGTCGACGTTTGCAGCTTTCTGCGTCGTAATATCCCATCGCTCTGGCAAGCACTTGATCACCAAACCATCGACGCTGAACTGAGAAAAAGCCGGTGTGCAGACCACGGGGTACGTCTTGATCGCGCTCTCTGCCTCCGCCTCAGTGAAGATGGCGGCCAACTGATACCATTTTGGGTGATGAATTTTCGGATTCATCGAGCCTAGGATCACGACGCTATACAAGTCGGAGTCTTTCAGCATCGAGCGTCTCCGAGTGGGTTCCGGTTATTGCCAACTCTTGGCCTGGTTGCATCTTACTATGGGGTTAAGGTTTTGCAATGGCCTGTTCAGAGACAAACGGCTCGTGCGTTCACTAACCATCGCAGAGGTTATCAACTCATCCACTGTGTGTAATCTACTCTAGCCCGCTGCCACCTGCGTGTCGCACGCAATTCTTCACCGAGAGCGATTCAACGTCGCCGCATCGCTCACAGAGCACCTTGCGTTCGATCATTTTTGCACCCGATACTGTCGAATCCGCTACCGAAAGGCGCCTCTCAAACACCTAAAGCAAACCGAAGAATCACGTTGCGTCAATCGATCTGCGGATGGTTCATCCGCCGCTCCGTCTTTCAGCCGACGGCAAGATTCCGCCCTAGAAGGTTGCGCCCGGGTGTCATTGAAAACACTCGTTCAACACTCGAGCCAGTCTAATGCTCGCCTGATAGAGCCGTTTGCGTGCCACCGGAAGATTCTTGTCGAAGTAGGCATCGCTCAGCTTTTCGCGCGGCTTGATCCGCCGATCGGTCCCGGGCACTTGGTAGGCGTCTCTGGCCGCCGTTAAGCTCTCTGTGGCCCACTCCTCGACCGTGGGGACAAGAATCGCCTCGACGCGCTTTTGGCCGGTGTCGAACTCGTGTAGGTCGGCCAGCCACGCCGCCTCGTCCTTATGGGCTCGCTCGATCATGCCGCTATCCCAAAGGCAGTGCATATTCGCGCCCCGGTCATAGAACCGGACCTGCGTATCGTTGCCTCCTCGGTCCTTGTTGTCCCCGACGTGCATCGGCATGTGCATGTCTTCGACGCAGTGGATCAGGAACCTAAGCGCGAAACGTCGCTCCGCGACCGTCTTGGATTTGTCCTTCAAGGTCTTGCGGAACTCGTTGATCTTGTCGACCACGCAGCCCTTCTTGGGATCGTCTGCCGACCACTTGGCATCATAGGCCGGTTCATCGAGCGAAACGTCCACGTAGTGCCATGGCGAGGTTTTTGGGCCACTCCCTGCGGTGCTCGTCCGCCCAGGTCGACGCATCGGTGATCGATTCGCCTTCCGCCAGCAGCACGGCGAGCCCGGCCTTTGCCGCCGGGCGTAATTGTTCTTCAGCAAGAGGGATGTGAGACACCCACCTTCTGCCGAGCGTTAGGCACTCGCCTTCTGCGTGTTCGAAACAACCAGAGGCCGTGGTTTTGCGCCGAACGCGCGAGCCGCGAATGAATGGATGCGGGAGACCATGACAAAAGGATGGGTGTCTGGAATGCCTCGGTAGCGCGTCGATGGCTTCCCGCAAAAAATCGCGTGCGCGCTGCAGCAACACACCAACGCGGTTCGCGTTGGTCGTCAACACGGCCGCGATTTCCTGGTTCGACATCTGTTCAAAATATCGCAGACAAAACACCTGCACCTGGTCCGCAGGCAGTCGCGTCAAGGCTTCGTGCAGCCGCTCAATGGATTCCCTACCCTGAGCGATACGCCCTGGACTATCGGCAGCGGGCGATTGTGCCTGCTGTCGGAGCGCCCCTACCTCGACACGATTTCGGCCTCGGTTGCGTGCACGGAGCAGATCGATCGCCCGTCGCGTCACAAGACGCGTCAGAAAACCAGGCCAGTTCTCAATGGACTGGCGTTGCGATGCTTCAAAGGCTTCAACGAAAACCGTCTGGTAGCAGTCGGCGGCATCGTGCACGTTGCCGAGCAGCCGGTTGGCCAAGCGCCAAACCAGGGAGCCGTGCTCTTGAACGATCACTTGCCAGATTGCCACTACAAATCTCCCAAGCCTGATGCTGATACACCAATGTCGGACGAGCGCGCTGGATATTACAGAACGGCTGGCCGTGTCCTCGATAATCTTCACACACGCCGCCCGCTTCAGGGCATCACGCTGCAAATCAAGATTTTGCTCCGTCGTTGAAACCCCTGGATACGCGATCCGCATCTTTCCACCCCCCCTCGCTGCGAGACGCTTCGGTCCGACGACACCGACGCGCGTTGGGGATACGGACAAAGGGTTCGATTCAATCGGCAATCCGTCCACACGCACGAGATCCGGTTGGGTGAAGGTCGAACTCGGTTCTGGCATCCGTAGGATTGATCACGTTCCAAGGCATCGCTTCGTCCCCCCTTTCGGACCAATCGTGCCTCGAAGTGTCACCTAAATCCTGAACGTGAAGTGTCACCTATGTCCTGAATTTGTATGAGGACGGAGGGCGTAGGGCGGGAGCAAGATTAGGATTAGGATTAGGATTAAGAGCGAGAACAGGTCCAGCACCTGCGACTGCGGCGACGAGAACACCCCTGGGCTCTGCAAGTCATCTGCGGGGCACCACAGCCATCCGCATGCACGCCCCCCGACCGCCGCGAGGGGCGGTACCTCCCCTACGATGGGGGAGGAATACTTCGTGAACAGGATTTTTATTGCATTACAGGGATAAATGTGCTAGGATTCTGGGTGATGGTGGATCATCGAGCTCGCTGCAATGTTCGGCACGGTTGTTCGTGCCGGGGCGTGAGGGTGAGCGGCCACGTTCGGAGAGACGGGCAAACTGGCATTACGTCTCGGGTTGGGGGATCGGCAAAATCGACCGATTCCTTCGATGCCCAGTGATGTGTCTCTTTCGATAGCAGCTTTCGACGGAAAGGGTTACCACAAGCTGAGAAACGTGATTGGGAGAGAGCGGAGATTTTTTCGAGAAACTGATCACTGGCTATCATTTACTATCAGTTTTGGGGACTTCCCGGGGGCGTTGTCTTGGAAACTCAGGGCGTTGCATCGGGAACCCAGGGCGTTGCATCGGGAACCCAGGGCGTTGCATCGGGAACCCAGGGCGTTGCATCGGGAACCCAGGGCGTTGCATCGGGAACCCAGGGCGTTGCATCGGGAACCCAGGGCGTTGCATCGGGAACCCAGGGCGTTGCCCTGGGCTGACTTGTTGCGCCCTTTCAGGGCTTAGGGTTGGATTGGACATGGACACCCAGGGCGTTGCCCTGGGCTGTTTTGTAACTGCCCCGTTCGGGGCGACGCGAAGAAGAACGCAACATCAAGAAAGCTTGCGCGTCGGGCTCGTGTCGTCGCCAAGACGGGTGCGCAACATGCGAACTGCGCAGACGATGCGCCGCCAGATTTGTTCGCACTCGATCGACCCAACCAATCGAATCCGGTAGTGCTTGCATTTAAGGGAAATCGTTCAATACTCGCTGCACGAATTCCCGATAAAGGGATATCGAGTCCATCGTAGTCGGCGCGATTTTTCGATGTACGGAAGGGTGCAAAAGTGCGAGGCGTGTTCTCGCGCGCCATGGGCTGGCGCGGGACCGCTTTCTGGCTGGACAGCTCAACAGAGGTTTGACGTGACTTTTGAAGAGTTGAAGGAACGGGCAAGTCGAATCGAGCCTCGCAATGTGGTGGAGGAAGACGTGCTTGAGCTCCTGAATCTTGAAATCTCTCAACTCGAGAAACTTCGGCGTGTCGCGGCGGCCAAACGAGAGCTTCATATCGTGGAATCCGTGCGGCGCGACAAGGAGAAGCTGGACGCCGTCACTCTCGTGCGCCGGCTTCTGCCGACCGCGTGCTGGATGTTGCACGGAGTGGACATTGACCCGATGCCGGACGGAGGTGAGTCGATAAGGACGTGGGGCCGAAAATTCGAGTTCCCACCGCCGGGACCAATCGTGGAGCACCTGGAGTCGACGGAGGCTGGATGCCGGTGTCTGTTGGCCAAGTGGACGAATATTCACGAGCGCTTTGCCGGGCGCAGGGACTGGCTGGCCGACGATGCTTTCACCGTCACGCGGTTGATGGGGAAACGGCCAATGGATGGGGTCGAGGACCCGGAAGTTGCTGTCGTTTTCATGGCGGCGGACGCGTTTAGTCGTCGCCGCAACAACGCCTTCATGGTCATGAAGTGGGAGATAGGGTTTGCGCGCGTCAGGGACTTCCTGAGCCGCGTCAGAGAGCTGGCGTCAACGAGGCTTGTTCTGGGCGATCCGGAGCAGGGGCGTGCGACGATCATCGCCATCTTGGAGCGTGCGATGAAACGGCTGAGCGAGCGCGCCGAGGAGCATCGAATGCGCGCCAGCAGCGACGAGGCGAGGGAGGCCGCTGGTCGGGAATTCGATTCGTCGCCGCTAGCGCAGGAAATGAAGCGACGGGAGAAGCGGAGTATCAGGACGGCGAGCGAAAACCTCAACGGACTGCTCAGGCTTCAGCGTCATTCCTGCGATGGAGCGAGTGAGACGAGAGGGGACGCGGTAAAGACGGGCGGCGATCCTTCAGGTGGCCGGAGACCCACGCCCAATGAGGGCCAGAGGGTGGAGGCAAACGGACGCGAAACGACGAAAGGGGAGCAACGGCATGTCGGTTGAAACGATTGGTGGCGACCAAGCAGACGAATCACAGCAGTCCGGAGGCGTGGTCGAGGCGCTGCTCGAGATCGCGGCGACGGCTCGGGTTTTCCGGTCGGCGGACGGGCGGTTTCATGCCCAGGTGCCGATTGGCGACCGGCAGGAGATCTACGGGCTCAAATCGACGGCTTTTGGCGACTGGCTGATCGACAGCTTCCGGTGCGTGCGCGGCGAACTGCCACCGGCGGGCGCGGTGAGGAGCGTGGTCGCGTCGCTGGTGGCTCGCGCGCGATTCGATCGTGGCGTGCCGGCGGTGCACGTGCGAGTGGGCCGCGAGGGCGAACCGGGGACGGGGGATTTCTACATCGACCTGGGAGACTCGAGCGGCCGAGCGGTGAAGATCAACGCGCGGGGCTGGCTCGTGGTCGATCAACCGGCGGTGAAATTCCGCCGTCCGGACGGACAGTTGGCGTTGCCGGTTCCCAGGCGGGAGGGCTCGATCGAGCGGCTGCAAGGCTATGTGAACCTGACCGAGCCGGATTTTCGACTTCTGGTCGGCTGGCTGGCGGCGGCACTGTTGCCGGAGGGGCCTTATCCACTGCTGGCGATCCACGGCGAGCAAGGGTCGGCGAAGAGCACGCTCGCAAAGGTTGTGCGGCTGCTGATTGATCCGCAGGCCTCGCCGGTGCTGGCGCAGCCGGGGAGCACGCGCGACCTGATGGTCACGGCCTTAGGCGGGTGGCTGCTGGTGTATGACAACATCAGCGTCTTGCCGAACTGGCTTTCCGATAGTTTCTGCCGGCTGGCGACCGGCGGTGGATTTTCGGGGCGAGCGTTCTATTCGGACGACGAGCGGAGGACGATCCACGCCGAGCGGCCAGTCGTATTAAATGGTATCGATGAATTTGTCCGACGGGACGACCTGGCGGATCGGTGTGTGTTCTTGCTGCCTCCGCCGATCAGTCAGACGAGCCGGCGGGCGGAGGCCGAATTCTGGCAGGGATTCCGGGCAGACTACCCGGTGATCGTGGGCGGGCTGCTCGATGCGATTGTGGGGGGCTTGAGAGTGCTTCCCTCGGTCACCCCACTCAAGCTACCGCGAATGGCAGACTTCGCTCGATTTGGAGAGGCGGTCGGCCGGGGGCTGGGCTGGCCGTCGGAGACTTTTCTTTCGATTTACGGCGAGAACCGGCGTGAGCGCGCCAGCGCATCCCTGGAGGATTCTCCGCTGGGTCGGGCCTTGCTCGAGAGCGCGGAGCTTGGGGGGCTGCGAGCGGATTGGAAACGTTCGCCGACCGACATGCTCGCCGAGCTGACGAGAGAGGTGCCGCGGCGGGTGCGGACGTCGGCGCAGTGGCCGAAAACGACTCGAGCCTTCAGCGACGAGCTACGGCGAATCGCCCCGCAGCTTCGTACCCGCGGAGTATCCGTTGTGTTCGGCAGGACTACGGCCAGCCGTTTCATCACGATCGCCGCGGAGCGGGTCTAATGTCATGCCTGTGTCATTTCATAACTTGTTTTGCAAAAAAGAGTTATCTCCATTTTGCCCAAGGTCTGATTATTCCTGCGTCATAAGTTAAGTCCAATCGCTGCAAGGAGATGACACAAATGACATATGACGCAGGCCGAAAGAGTTTTTTTCGTCCCGATTTGCACGGCTAGGCGGTGGCCAGGGGGGAAAGCGAACGCCGGTGCAGCTCGGCAGGAGCCTCGCACTCCCGGAATCGCGAAACGCCGGTCAGGAACGGGTCGGAAACAACTTCCGGCGAATTACGTGAAGCTCGCCGCGGAGCGGCACGAACACCGTTCCGACGCAGAGCGTCGGAACGAGCACTTTCCTTCAAGCTCGCCGCGGAGCGGCACGAACACCGTTCCGGCAGAGCGTCGGAACGATGATTTTCCTTTCTAAGAGACTCGCCCGACGCCCGTTTTATAGAATGAACGGAACTGGAATTCCTTTCGAGTGGGCTGATGTCGCAAGTAACGGGCGAGCAGCAGTCATGGGTGCGCGACGCGGTGTCCCGGTATGAGGGGCCGTTGCTGCTCTATGCCGCGCGCCTGCTGCGTGACGCCGAGGCTGCACGAGATGTGGTCCAGGATACGTTCTTGAAGCTGTGCGCTTCGGAGTTTGCATCGATCGAAGGGCACCTGGCCGAGTGGCTGTTCACGGTTTGCCGCAACCGGGCGCTTGATGTCCTGCGGAAGGAGAATCGAATGACTCAGTTGCACGAGGAGCAGGTGCATCGGTGCTTGAGCCCGATGCCCGGGCCGTATGAAACGGCCGTGCGGCGAGATCTGGCGTCGCGGGTGCTGGACTTGCTCGAGGCACTGCCCGTGAATCAGCGTGAGGTGATTCGCCTCAAGTTTCAGAACGGGTTTTCCTACCAGGAAATCAGCCGGATCAGCGGACACAGCGTGTCCAACGTGGGCTACTTGATTCATGCCGGGGTCAAGGCGCTTCGTGGTCAACTCTTTGCCGGCGAAGCAGCCGAGTCCAAGACCGGCGCCGATCGAGAGGAGAGCCTATCATGAACTTTGACCAAGATGACCCGCGGCTGACGGCCTTTGTGGTTGGCGAGCTCGACCCCACCGAGCGTGCGGTTGTCGAGGCGTATCTCATTGAATCTGCCGACTGCCGCGAGGCCGTTGAAGAGATTCGGTTGACGACCCGGTGGCTTTCCGAGCAGCTTCAAGAGGAGAGCAGGGCGCATCACCAGGCAGAGACGGCGGCGACGATCAACCATCATGCTGGGGGCGAGATCATTCCCAAGCCGGATTCGCCGCGGCCGCACGCACGGTGGTGGGGACGGCCTGCCATCCGGATGAACTTGATTGCGGCCGCGATCCTTTTGCTGGTGGGCCTGGCGGTGCTGCCGTTTGTTCGCGTGGATTTGCGGCCGCGGGGAGAGGTGGATCAGATTGCCCTGCAAGAACTCGGGGAACGAGCGGCCGCGCCAGCCCCGCAGGCGAAGCTTGGGCCGGATCGTTTCGCGAAAACGGCGGTTCGGACTGCGGCTGCGCCCGGGCCGCGACACCGAAGTCTGTGCGTGTACGTACGACCGACGGCGAGACGGGCGAGGGTTTCGCGCGAGATCTCGGAGTGAGCCAGGGTGCGGCGAAGAAGGCGGCGGAAGACGGGATTGTCACGGCATTTCAAGAGGTGGACATGGCGACGCTCGCCAGCCCCGAGGGTCGGGTCGGCGGCACGCGCGGGGAGTCTGCGCGGAAGTCCAAGAAATCCGCCGCGCTCGAGTCGAAGGTGGGTCAGGGCGGCGGCGGGCGCGGAGAGGGAGAGTCTGACCGTGGCAGGCAGCTCGCGATGACCGGGCGGACACTCGCGAAAGAGGGCCAAACCGGAGCGGGCGGTTCCGGTCCGCCGATGCCGCCGGCATCAGAAGCCACCGTGGCGTCGGCATCTTCGGCGCCGATCGAGCGTTCAAAGTTCCCGGCTGCGGCCGCTCCTACCCAAGACACGCGCGCTCTCTACAGGCGAGAGCGCGTGGTGGAATTGCAGGACTTGCAAGCGCCGTCAGGTGGCAAGGCCAAGCGCGGCGCTGCGTCGCGAGCGATGCCGAGCTCAGCGCTGCGGAGTGAAGAGCAATCGGAGCGAGAAGCGAAGCAAGGCGCGAGCCCGCTATCGGCCGGGACAACCGAGAAGCCAGTCCAGTCCGCTCCAGCGGCGCCGGCACCCTCCGCGCCGGCGCTCGTCGTGGGGACTCAAGGCGGCGGGCTGGGGAATGCGCCTGCGGGCCAAATGCAAACGGGCGGTGCTAAGGGACAGGGTGGCCAACGGAATCAACTTGGGTTCAAGCGGAAGGCGAACGAAGGCGATGACGCGTTGCCGAAAACGATTGACAAGAAAGTCATGGATGGGCAGCCGCAGGATTTCGCCCTGAAAGTTCCCGAGCAGAAGGTCGAAGCGCGGATCGAGCAAGAAGTCGTCGCCGATGTAGAGGCGGTTGCGCCCATCGTCGAGAACGCGTTCTTGCTCACGAGCAAGGAGCCGCAGTCGACGTTTTCGATCGACGTTGATACGGCGAGCTACGCGATGATCCGGCGGTACTTGAACCAGGAGTCGCTGCCGCCGCGGGAATACGTTCGCATCGAGGAGATGCTCAACTATTTTCCATATCACGATTCGCCTGGGGCCGATGCGAGCGATCAGCCGTTTGCGGTGCACGTCGAGGTGGGCGGGTGCCCGTGGAGCGCGGCCCACCGGCTGGCGCGGATCGGAATTGCCGCCAAACCGATTGACCGGGCGAACCGGCCGGCCAGCAATCTGGTGTTCCTGGTGGATGTTTCGGGGTCGATGGACGAGCCCGACAAGCTCAAGCTGGTGCAGTGGGGCTTGCAGAGACTGGTCGAACAGCTCGGTGAAAATGATCGGGTGGCGATCGTTGTGTATCTGGGCGCAGCGGGGCTGGTTCTGCCCTCGACGTCTTGCCATATGAAAGCCGAGATCATGACGGCGATCGACCGGCTCAGGGCCGGCGGCTCGACGAATGGCGGTGAGGGAATTCAGCTTGCTTATGACGTTGCCGTCAAGAACTTCATCAAGAACGGGACCAATCGGGTGATTCTGGCCACCGACGGTGATTTCAACGTCGGGATCACGGATGACAAGAAGCTCATCGAGCTGATCACGGAGAAGGCGAAATCGGGCGTCTTTCTGAGCGTGCTCGGCTTCGGCATGGGAAACATCAAGGATGCCAAGCTCGAGCAGCTTGCCGACAAGGGAAATGGCCACTACGCCTATATCGACTCGCCGCACGAGGCTTATCGCGTGCTGGTCACGGAAATGGGGTCGACGCTGGTTACCGTGGCGAAGGACGTGAAAATTCAGGTCGACTTCAATCCGGAGCAAGTGGCCGAATATCGGCTGATCGGGTATGAAAACCGGGCGCTGGCGAATGCAGACTTCGATAACGATGCCAAGGACGCGGGGGAGATCGGGGCGGGGCACCATGTAACGGCGCTTTATGAGCTGGTGCCGGCGAAGGGGGCTGAACGAGGGGTTGAGGTCGCATTGAAGGATTCCTCGAAGAAAGCGGAGGGCAAGGGAGGCAGGCGGGCGAATTCGTTCGTTGTCAATCTGCGGTACAAGAAACCGAATGAGGATAAGAGCGTGCCGTTGGTCTACCCAGTCGTGGATGAAGGAGTTGATTTTGCGCGGGCTTCGGGGGACCTGAAGTTTGCGGCGGCTGTCGCGGGATTTGGGATGCTGCTGCGAGACTCGAAGTATAAAGGGACTATCACGTTTGATGGGGTTTTGGAGATTGCGGGGCAGATGAGTGGCGAGGATGAGTCTGGGTATCGGAAGGAGTTTAGCGGGCTGGTGAGGAAGGCGAAGGAGATCCGGCAGCGGGTGCATCGGGACGTGCCGTGAATGGGGGAATTGTCGGCGGGGGGCTTTCGCTTTTACGTGGCGTTTCGGGCGGATTAGCGGATCGGCTGCGACCTCGCTTGCGCCCCACCCCCCCTGGCCCCCCCTTTGAAAGGGGGGGAAAGTAGTGGGGCCCCCTTTGAAAGGGGGGGGAAAGGTGCGCGGGGTGGCGTTCGGTTGGTTGCGGCGTTTCGGGCGGATCAGCGGATCGGCTGCGACTTCGCTTGCGCCCCACCCCCCCTGGCCCCCCCTTTGAAAGGGGGGGAAAGTAGTGGGCCTCCTTTGAAGGGGGGGGTAAAGGTGCGCGGGGTGGCGTTCGGTTGGTTGCGGCGTTTCGGGCGGATCAGCGGCTTGGCTGCGACTTCGCTTGCGCCCACCCCCCCTGGCCCCCCCTTTGAAGGGGGGGAAAGTAGTGGGGCCCCCTTTGAAAGGGGGGAAAGGTGTGCGCGGTTGCGTTCGGTTGGTTGCGGTGTTTCGGGCGGATCAGCGGATCGGCTGCGACTTCGCTTGCGCCACACCCCCCCTGGCCCCCCCTTTGAAAGGGGGGGAAAGTAGTGGGCCTCCTTTGAAGGGGGGGGTAAAGGTGCGCGGGGTGGCGTTCGGTTGGTTGCGGCGTTTCGGGCGGATCAGCGGCTTGGCTGCGACTTCGCTTGCGCCCACCCGCCCTGGCCCCCCCTTTGAAGGGGGGGGAAAGTAGTGGGGCCCCCTTTGAAAGGGGGGGAAAGGTGCGCCGGTTGCGTTCGGTTGGTTGCGGTGTTTCGGGCGGATCAGCGGATCGGCTGTGACTTCGCTTGCGCCACACCCCCCCTGGCCCCCCCTTTGAAAGGGGGGGAAAGTAGTGGGGCCCCCTTTGAAAGGGGGGGAAAGGTGCGCGGGGTTGCGTTCGGTTGGTTGCGGCGTTTCGGGCGGATCACTCGCGGATTTGGCCGTCGCCGAAGATGATCCACTTTGTTGTCGTCAGCTCTTTCAGTCCGCAGGGGCCGCGGGCGTGGATCTTGTCGGTGCTGATGCCGATTTCGGCGCCCAAGCCGAGCTGGCCGCCGTCGTTGAAGCGGGTGCTGGCGTTGACTATTACGGCCGAGCTGTCGACTTCGGCTACGAACCGCTGGGCCGACGCGAGATCGGAAGTCACGATCGCGTCGGTGTGGCCGGAGCCGTGACGGGTGATATGAGAGATCGCATCATCCAGCGAGTCGACAACGGCGACCGCCAAGATCTTGTCGAGATATTCGGTATCCCAATCGGCGGGCTGGGCGGCCTTCATCGCGGGAACGAGGCGTCTGGCGGCGGCGTCACCGCGAAGCTCGACTCCCTCGTGCAAGAAGCGCCTGGGCGGCGAGGGGAAGGAACTGAGGGGCGATCTCACGATGGACCAGCAAGGTTTCGGCGGCGTTGCACACAGCGGGGCGCTGGACCTTTGCATTCACGATGATTTTGACGGCCATATCGAGGTCGCAACGGGAATCGACAAAGACGTGGCAGTTACCCTGGTAGTGTTTGAGGACGGGCATCGTCGCCTCGGCGACGACGCGGCGAATCAGGCTCTCGCCGCCGCGGGGGATGGCCAGATCGATCAGATCGGAGAGCGCCAGGAACTCGCCGACGGCAGAGCGGTCGGTGGTCGCGACGAGCTGAACGGATGCCTCGGGCAGGCCACAGAGGACCAGTTCATCAGCCAGCACACGATGGAGCGCGCAGTTGGTCGAGAGGGCCTCCTTGCCTCCGCGGAGGATGACTGCGTTTCCGCTCTTCACGCAGAGTGCGGCCGCGTCAACGGTGACGTTGGGGCGGCTCTCAAATATCATGAAGATGACGCCGAGCGGAACGCGGATCTGGCGGACGTCGAGTCCATTGGGCCGCCGACTCGCGGTGACGACCTCGCCGATCGGGTCGGGGAGTGCGGCGACGTCGAGCAGGCTCTGCGCCATGTCGTCCACGCGGCTGGTGGAGAGGGTCAAACGCTCGATGGCGGCGGCGGAGAGCCCGGCGGCATTCGCTTCGGCGATGTCGCGGGCGTTGGCTTCGAGCACTTCCTGGCGGCGAGTTTTCAGCGAGGCGGCGGACTGGCGCGAGCCAGGCGTTTCGAACCTCGCCCCGGGTGATGGCGAGGCGGCGCGAGGCGGCCCTGGCGGCTTCCGCCACGGCGCGGCAAGGGCTGGTTTCGGCAAGGGCGTAGGATTCTGGAGCCAGCTTGATTTCCGCTTGCGCGCTCATGTGCGAATCTCCCAATTCTTCAAGGCGGCCCAGACTCGGATGGCGTCGACCATCCCGGCGACATCGTGAACGCGGACGATTCGGGCACCGCGGCGGCACGCGTCGAGCGAGGCGGCGATGGTCGCGGCGGTGCGATCTGAGACCGGCTTTCCCGTGATCGAACCGAGGAACCCCTTGCGCGACAAACCGACCAGGATGGGACACCCCAGCGTGTCAAAACGTTCAAGGTTCCGCAAGAGATCGAGATTGTGCTCAAGGGTCTTGCCAAAGCCGATACCGGGATCGATGGCGATTCGCTTTGGCGGGATGCCGTGGCTGGCGGCCCAGTCGATGCGGCGAGCGAGGAAGTCATACACCTCGGTGACGACATCCTGATAAGAAGGGTTGGCCTGCATGGTGGCGGGAGTGCCTTGCATGTGCATGAGGACGACGCCGGCGCCGGATTCGGCAGCCCAGCGAGCCATGAGGGGATCGGCAGTCAGTGCGCTTGTATCGTTGATGATCGAGGCCCCCGCGTCCAGGGCCAGGCGGGCGACCTCGGCCTTGGTGGTGTCGATCGAGATCGGGATCTCAAGCGTCTCGCCAGCGCCTCGACGAGAGGGATGACTCTCCGGGCTTCTTCGCCGAGTGAGACGGGTGCTGCGCCGGGCGGGACGATTCGCCGCCGACGTCCAGGATGTCGGCGCCCTGTGCGACCAAGAGCCTGGCGAAGGCGATTGCTTCGAGAAGATCTTCGATCTCGCCGCCGTCGGAAAAGCTATCGGGCGTCAGGTTCAGGATGCCCATCACCTTGGGAACAGCGTTCGAACCGCTCAGAATCGTGCGGCCGCGGGCTTCCCAGACTGTGGTGGACCGGGGCCTCAATCTTGGACTCGATCGGGCGAATCTGGGAAATGGGGACGACCAACGGGAAGAGTCGCCGGAAGAACGGAGCGATCAAGAACAGATCACGAGATTATTGCAGGTCACCGGGTTTGTACCAGCCCTGTTCCATCATATCGACCAACTGCTTGGCAATGCTCTCGACCACCTGGTTGTAGGCGCTCAGTGTCGTCTGGCCGACTTCGGGGACGAAGTTGAGCGTTTCCGAGACCAGCGTCGGGAGCCGGTTGGCTTCGATGTCGGTGGGCGGGTTGTGTGTAAAGTTTGCGTTGACGGTGAGCGTGGCGTTGAGCTCGCGGGCGAAGTTTGTGGGAGCTTCGACGACCAGGTTCTTGTTGTCGGAGGTGATTGTTGCGGTGAGCAGGGCATCGGCATTTTCGGGGCTGGCGACGACGCGGTAGGGGGTGCGGAGATTGATCTCCTTGATCACGGCTTCCGTGAGCATTTGCTGGAGATCACGGCGGAACGTGTTGGACTTGATGAAGACGGCGATGGTCTTGACCTCGGAGGTATCGAACGGCGCGTGGAAGTGCCAGCCGAAGAAACCGCCGTCCTGACCGTTCACCGCCGAGTTTCTCAGCGAGCCGGTGCAGCCGACCGAGCCGGCCGTCATGAGGGCCAAGAACAGGCGCGCGAGGGAGGAAGGTCGAATGCAGGCGGCTGCACGCGGGGGACACGGAGAGTTGATTCGTCGCATCGCGCTCTCTCCAGTTCGTTACATCATTCCCATGCCACCCATGCCGCCCATGGGCATGCCCATGCCGCCCATGCCACCCATGCCGCCCATGCCGCCGCCCATACCGCCGCCCATGCCGCCGCCCATGCCGCCGAATACGTCGGTTGCGCCTGGGGGGATGATCATGCGGCTGGGCTTGGAGGGTGTTCGTGGGAGCTTGGCGAGCTCGGCGAGCTCGACCTTGGCCTTGACGGCCCAGGGGCTTTTGGGCCAGCGTCTGGGGAGCTTTCCGAAGTAGTATTCAGCGGAAGCGACCTTGCCGATTTTCTTGTAATGGGCGCCGACCTTGTAGGTCTTCTCGGCCTCGGCCTCGTTGATGACGTCGAGGGTATGATAGAGGCCTTCGTTGACTTGAATCTGGCGGAAATCGTCCATGGTTTTTCTGACCAAGGAGCGAGCTTTGACGAGGCCGGAGGAGTCGTAATCAGGGCCGAGATAGCCTTTCATGCGGGCGTCGATGGCAGCGAGCTGGATGTCGTAGAGATGGGGGCTCTTGCGGTATTCCTGCATAAATTGATCGTAATACATGGCGGCAGAGTCGTAGTCGTGATGTCGGACATAGTACTCGGCGATTCCCTTGGTAGCGGTTTCCGCCAGGGGGCCGGTGGGGTTGTTCTGGCGGACGTGTTCCAGGGCTTTGAGACCGTAGCCCTGGATGTCGAATAGGGGCAGGCGGCCGTCGAAGCGTCCGTACCAGGGCAGGACTTTGTCCTTGGGAGTTTTGGGGTCATCCTGGCTGAACCAGAGCAGGGCGATCTCGTACTCGCGCGCGGCGGCCTTTTCGATGTAGTCGCTTGCGGGGTAGTCTTTGTGCAGCAGTTCGAAACTGTCGTGAGAATGGAAGTAGTTCTGGCGCTGGAACTGGGTCTCGGCGAGATAGTACTGGCAGTCTTCGCCGACGGGCGATCCTTTTCGCTTCTTGGCGATCCTGGCGAATTCCTTTTCTGCCTCGGCGAGCTTGCCTTGCTGGAAGAGGGTGTGGGCGGCGTTGAACTCGGCCTCGGCGGCGGGATCTTTGGCCGATTTGGTCATGGGTTTCCAGCCGTCGGAGCCGAGAATCATCGTCGATTTGGAGCTGGCTGAACCGTTCGAATCTCGGCGCGGAGTGAGCCAGCGTTCGAGCAAGTTATCCGAGTTGGCCGTCGTGCCAGTGGTGTCGGCCATTTCTTCCTTGGTGGGACCGCGGACGAGGCCGCCGTCGTAAGCGGCTCTGAGCGTTGCGAGGGGGCTGACGAAGCTCTGGCATCCGGTCAATCCGAGCGGTATCAGCGCGAAGGCCAGAAGACGGGCGACGTGAGAGCGACGGAGCGATCGGTGAATGCCCAGGGGGGGGAGAGATTGACGCGTGGAGGGCGCAGGGTGGGCGGGCTCGGTCTGAAGATCGCGATCACCGCGAAGCATCAAGTCAAACTCCCAGCAAGGGCCGGAGGTGGGAACGACGGCCGCGCGACGTGGCTGACGACGGCGCCGATGGCCTCTCGCGGCGACGAGTTGTCGCGGGCGAAAGCCGAGCTCGCGCAGGCGCTTCCCGGACTGGCCAGGATGCGAATCGCGTGGAGGTCGCGCTCGGGTAACGAGACGACGTGCGGCTGTCCGGGCCGGCAGGCCTGACAGAGAACACCGCCGGTTGAGAGCCCGAAGGACACCTTTCCCCCTTCCGGTGCGACGTCGCCGCCGCATTGAGCGCACTGGGCGAGAGACGGCATGATGCCGAGCTCGCGGAGGCACGCCAGCTCGAACCGGAGAACCCGCCCCGAGCGCAATCCCTCGTCCCCCAGATGCCGCAAGGTGACAGTCGCCGCGTCGAACAGCTTGGGATGCGGATCGTGGGAGTCGGTCAGGTCGGACAGCAGCTCGGCGATGTAATAACCGGCATAGAGGGCCGCAAGATCGCGGCGAAGAGATGGAAAGCGTTCGACGGGGGCGGCCTCCGCCAACAATTCGAGCGCATCGCCCGCTTTCGTGAGGACCACAATATCGGAAACGCCTAGCAGGTCAAGGCCACCCTGAAGCGGGGATTTGAGGCGGCGGGCGCCCTTGGCCAGCACGGAGACCTTGCCCAGCTCACGCGTGAACAAGGTGGCGACGGAGCTGGATTCGAAGACGTCGACCGATCGCAGCACCAGGGCTAGAGTTCGGATGGCCGGCACGAAGAAACAGTTCCTTTGAATGGTTGTATACCGCTGACTTGATTCTGGAAAAGGGAGCCGACGAGTTTCGATTTTAGCATCCGCGGGGCATTGCGCGTGGCGGAGTCTGGAAAACGAATGCGTGATCGCATTATATTGTGAAGTTCGCCGGCGCCACGGGCGAAGAGTTTACCTCGTCATAGATGAGGGGTTTGGATCCCACGGCAGCCGGCATCAGGACCTGGAGAGATACATGGCTTTGCGCCCGCGATCGTTGCGACTCCGCCGCAAGCGTCGGATACTTCCCAATTTTGAGGGGCTGGAAATACGGATCAATCCGGCGGTGTTCAACGTGGTGGCAGCGACAGCGGACGGAGCGGCCGGAAGTCTTCGCGACGCGATCGGTGAGTCGGATACGAACAGCGACGCGAGCAACAGGATCAATCTGGCGGCGGGAACGTATTCGCTCACGGATACATCTTCCGCGGACCTGCTCATCGACGACCAGGGGGCAGGCGTCACGGCCAAGACGCTGACGCTTTCGGGCGCCGGCGACGGGACGACGATCGTGGATGCGAGCTTGAGAATCGCGTGTTTCAGATCGTGAGCAGCGAGGGAGCGGGTGTTACGGTCGTTTTCCAGAACCTGACGGTGAAGGGTGGGGCAGCGAGCAACGGCGGAGCGCTCGGGGGCAGTGCTGCGCTGGGGGGCGGATTTCTTATCGACGGCGGTCATGTGACGCTTTCGAGCGTGAGCGTGAAGAGCAATCGCGCGGGTGCACCGGGTCCGACGAATACGAGCGCGGGGGGCGGCTTGTCGGCACCGGCCGGCGCCGAAGGCGGAGCAGGTGCCGCGGCGCAAGGTGGCGGGATCTACATCGCCTCGGGCACGCTGACGATGAACGATGTGGCGGTCAGCGATAACTCTGCGTATTGCGTTGACGGAATCGCCGGGGCACTCGGGCATGTCAGCGCGATCCATAACCGCAACGGCGGAGCCGGGGGCGCCGGCGGGACGGCCGCGGGCGGTGGACTTTACATTTCCGGAGGATCCGGCGTGGTGGTTGGCTCAAAGTTCACCAGTAACCAAGTCGGCGGCGGCCGAGGGGGCCTAGGTGGCCCAGGAGGACTGGGAGATAACGGTGGTGCCGGCGGAGAAGGGGGTGGAGCGGCTGGTGGTGCGATCGATCTTGCGGGGGGTGGGCTGACGCTGAAAACAAGTAGTCTAGGCTCAAACGTTGCGCGGCGGGGGAATGGGGGGCGAGGGTGGTACGGGGGGCAGCGGATCTGCTGGGCGGACTGGCGCGGCGGGATCTGCGGGCAACGGAACGGGCGGGGCTGGCAATGGGCGAGCGGGCGGAAATGGAGCCAGCGGCAGCGTGGGGAAGGCCGGGGGTAACGGAGGTGGTGGCGGCGACGGCGGAATCGCGTTCGGCGGCGGGTTGTATGTGGGTGCCGGGGCGGTCGGGTTATCAAATGATCAATTCGGATCGAACGATGCGGACGGCGGAGCGGGCGGGGCCGCAGGTGGCGGCGGGACCGGCGGTAGTGGCGGGCAGGGGGGGAGCGGCGGATCCGGGGCGGGTGGCGCTCCGGGCTCAAAGGCCTGCGCACGCGGGAGGCGGCGGGGGTCGCGGAGGAATCGGCGGAGAAGGCGGCGCCGGAGGTGCCGCGGGCCAGGCGGGGACGGGGGGTTCCGGTGGCAATGCTGACGGCGGCGCGGTGTACATTGCAGCGGGAACCATATCCGTCTCCGGCGGCTCATTCACGTCCAACGATGCCGACGCGGGTGCCGGGGGCAGCGGCGGAGGAGGCGGCCGGGGTGGCAAAGGGGGACGCGGTGGCGAAGGAGGCTTTGGCGGCAGCGGTGGTGCGGGAGGGCATGGGACGGTATCGCAGGCATCGTCGCTGTCGGGTGGAGCCGGTGGTCAGGGGGGTAGTGGCGGTGCAGCGGGCAAGGGCGGCGCGGGTGCGGCCGGGTCCGCCGGGGGCCAGGGTGGCGCTGGGGGTTCCGCGGACGGCGGCGGCGTTTATGTCGGCAGCGGCGTGACCAGTGTGGGTTTCACTGCTGTTGCCATGGAGAGCAATTCGGCGAACGCAGGCACAGGTGGGCCAGGGGGCGACGGCGGCGACGGCGGCACGGGGGCCGCCGGGTATGGCGGCCGTGGTGGAGGCGGCGGAGGCGGCGGAGGGGGATAGTTCGGGATTGACCACGCGGGCGGACCTGGCACTTCCCATTACGACGGAGGAGCCGGCGGGAACGGGGGTGCCGGAGGAGCAGGTGGGAAGGCGAGCGCCGGAGGCAGCGCCGGGCGGGGTGGTGCCGGGGGAAGCGGGCGGCTCCGCCGCAGGCGGCGCGGTGTACGCAGGCGGCGATGTGGCGTTCTCGGGAATCAGTCTTCGTGGCAACCAGGTTGTTGGTGGTCGAGGAGGAGCCGGCGGAGGAGGCGGGGCCGGCGGCGCGGCCGTGCCGGGCGGAGTCGGGGGTGGTGGCGGAAATGGCGGGGGTGGCGGGTCGGCGGGACCGCCGGGTGCATCCGCGGGAGGTGGAGTCATCGGTCTGGGAGCCCGTGCCGGCGCGGGAGGAAATGGCGGCGACGGAGGCGATGCGGGCGCGGTCGGGACAGCGCAGACCGGCGGGGCCGCCGGCGATGGCGGTTCCGGGGGAACGGCGTCTGGCGGCGGTATTCTCGTGACCGGCGGTAGCGTGGCGATCTTGGGCTCGACGCTCGACAGCAACAGCGCGCAGGGAGGCGACGGTGGGACCGGCGGGCACGGAGGTGCCGCGGGCGGCGGAATGACGAACGACTTGTTTCTGAGTGGGGGGGGCGGCGCGGGCGGGGCCGGCGGAGCAGGAGGGAAAGCCGGGGATATCAAGCGTCCGAACGGCAATCAAGTGATCGTGGATGGGAACATCGGCGGTAAGGGCGGCTCCGGGGGCAGCGACGGGGCCGGCGATAGCGGCGGACACGGGGCGGCAGGCGGGAACGGGGGCCGCGCCGGTGATGGAGGAATTGCGGCCGGCGGAGGATTGTTCATCACGGGCGGGACCGTCGCGGTGACGGCGGATACGCTAGCTTACAACGCGGCGATCGGCGGCAACGGCGGCGAGGGCGGAAGCGGCGGAGCGGGAGGGCACGGCGGTGACGGGGGCCGCGGGGGCCTGGTCGGCGCCAGCAGCAACGCGACCAATTCGTTCACGTACAACGATGGAGGCGCAGGAGGGTCGCTGACCGGGCTGCCGACCAATGCTCAGGTCGCCGCGGGCAAGTCGGGTGCTGGCGGAATCGGGGGCGATGGCGGCGCGGGCGGGAACGGTGGAGTGGGAGGATCGGGCGGGAATTGATCCGGCGGAGGCGACGGCGGAACGGGTTCCGGCGGTGGCATCTATCTCGCCGCGGGGTCGCTCACGACCTTGAACACGACGATCGCGAATGATTCTGCTGGGGCTGGAACGGGCGGACCCGGGGGTATGCCCGGGTCAGGCGGCGGCGGCGGCAACGCGGGGCCGGGGGGTCGCCCTGGACTGGGCGGGAACGCCGGCGGCCGCGGTGCAACGAACGGAGCCGCAGGAATTCGTGGCCAGGCCGGATCGGCCGCTCTCGCCGGTGGTGCCGGCACACGCGGCCTGGGAGGGAATACCGCAGCGCCGGGCGCCGCGGGCGCGGCGGTGATCGCAGGAACGGCCGCACTCGACAACACCACGATCGCTCTGAACGGCGGGGAGGGAGTCGCGTGCGCGCCTGGAGGGACCGTGAGCGCGATCAGCACTCTGTTCGCGGGCAACGGATCGCTCGACTATCAGGGTAACGTCACCGCCACGGATTCACTGTTTCAGACGGCGCCTTCGGGCACGGTCAACGGCACAGGCAACCTGGTCGGAGTCAATCCGCTGCTTGCGACGCAGGGCCTGGCCAGCAACGGTGGGCCGACCGCCACGATTGCGCTGCAATCAGGGAGCCCGGCCGCCGGCGCCGCGCCAATCCCGAGCACATCCTGACGGATCAGCGAGGGGCGCCGCGGACCGTTGCGGGCGCGACCGACATCGGTGCTTACCAGATCGGGCCGGCGGTCGACACGACACCTCCGACGGCCTCGCTGCAGGCGAACGAGGTCAACGTGCTCAATGGCGCGATGCTCAATCCGTACACGTTCACCATCACCTACACCGACAATCTGGCCGTCAAGAAATCGAGCCTGGCGGGAACGGTGGTGCAGGTGGCTGCGCCCGGGCTCGGGTCTCCGCTTGCGGCGAGCGTCGTCAGCACCGTGCCGCAAGGAAACACCGACTCCGCCGGAGACGCGCAGGGCTTTGTCGTTACTTATCAGATCACGCCGCCAGGCGGATCGTGGAGTGAAGCGGATGACGGAACCTATAGCGTCAACCTCGTGAGCGGAGCTCCGACCGACCTGGCGGGCAATGCGGTCAAGACCGGCAGCGTGGGCACGTTCGGAGTGGAGATCTTCGTCGGATCGCTCCGTGTGATGTCCGAACCGCCGAGCGGGGTCGTCGCGGGAGCGCCGTTCGGCCTGACCGTGGAAGCAATCGACCCGCAGGGACAGGTCATCTCGAACTTCAACCAGGCCGTCACGCTCTCGGTCGCGAACAGCCAGGGCCCGGGCATGCTCTACGGCACGGTAACCGAGACGGCCGTCGACGGCGTGGCCACGTTCCCGGATACGGATCCTTCGCTCGAGCAGGCCGGCAGCGGGTACACGATCACTGCCGCCTACCCTGGACTGACCTCCGCGACAAGCAATTCGACGAGCGTCACCGCTGCGGCGGCTACCAAGCTCAGCATCTCGAGTCAGCCAACCACGAGCGTGACGGGCAACATCGAATTTGAAGTCGACGTCAGCGCCCTTGATCCCTATGGCAACACCGATCAGTCCTTCACGCAGCCGGTGTCGATCACGATCTTGACGGGCCCGACAGGTGTTCCACTGGCGGGGACAACGCCCGTCGACGCGGTCGACGGATTCGCGCGCTTCCCGGATCTGACGCTGGCCGCCGCCGGCACCTACACATTGCGAGCGACGGGCGGCAGTTTGACCGCGGCGACGACGGGGTCGATCGCCGTCAACCCCGGGGCGGCGGCTCTGCAGTTCGCGACCGGCACCGCGACGGTGGACGAGACCACCGGCGACGCGACGATCGAGGTCGTACGCGCAAGCGGGTACCAGGGCGCGGTGAGTGTCGACGTGATGACGTCCGGCGGCATCGCGATCGCCGGGACCAATTACACTGCGGTGGATACGACGGTGAACTTCCCCGCAGGCCAGAACAGCGAGACGGTCACGGTCCCCGTCCTGAACGACGGCCTTATTCCCGACTTGACGGTGAACGTGGTTCTCTTCGACGCCAGCAGCGGGGCGGAAGTCGGCAGCCCCAGCTCGACGGTTCTCACCATTCACAGACCGAAGCCGGCCCAGCCGACAGCGCCGGCGCTTGTCGCCGCCGACGACAGCGGCACGAAGGGCGACGCCATCACGGATGACGAGTCCCCGAGCCTGTCCGGAACAGCCGAACCCGGCGCGACGGTCCAGCTTCTCAATCTGCAGAACACTGTCGTTGCCTCGACCACGGCCGGCAGCAGCGGCAGCTTCATCGTGCCGGTGCCGGGCGCTCCGCTGGGCCCCGGCACTTACTCGTTCAGCGTCGTGGCGGTGAACGCCTACAGCAGTAGCCCGGCGAGCCTGCCATACAAGTTGACCATCGTGGCGGCACCGCCGGTGCCGAGCGCTCCCGAGCTGTTGTCGTCCCAGAGCACCGGCGCGGCAGGGGGCGAGACGACGACGTCCACCAGTCCCGAGATTGTCGGGACGACGTTCCCTGGAGCAACCGTGCGGCTCCTTATTCCCAGCGCAACCGCCGGGTCTGGTCCGACCACGACCACTAGCACGACCGCGAACGGGTCCGGCAACTATCAATTCACGGTGCCGGGACCGCTTTCCCCGGGCTCCTATTCGTATCAGGTCGAAGTGATTGACAAGTACGGCGACGTCAGCAGTCCGAGTGCCGTGCAAACGATCACCGTGCTGCCACCTTTGGTGACCGTGACGGGCGTGACAGACAAGCTGAACAAGAAGCATCAGGTCACGCAAGTGACGGTCGTCTTCAGCGGCTCGGTCAATTCCAGTCAAGCCGATATGAAAACAGGCATCTACCGTCTGGCCACTCCGGGCAAGCATGGATCCTACACAGCCAAGAACGCCGCGGTCATCCCACTCAAGTCGGCCGTGTACACGGGCTCGACGGACTCCGTCGTGCTGATCCCCAAGAAGCCGTTCGCACTCACCAAGCCGGTCCAGCTCCTGATCAACGGGCTGCCGCCATCGGGCCTGGAAGACAGCTTCGGCCGCTTGATCGACGGCAACGACGACGGCCAGCCCGGTGGGAACGCGGTCGCGATCCTGTCCAAGAAAGGCGTGACGGTCTCGGCAGTCGCACTTGCTCAGATCGATACATCTCATGATAAAAATATCCGCTTGATCGACGCACTCCTGGCCAGAGGGGTACCGCTCGGGCGAACGACACGTCACGTGTGACCCTCTGCGTTTGCGGAGCTTTCGAGTCAGGAACGGGCCAGGAATGACTTTCCCGGATCGTCGGCCCTTCCTCCGCGAGGGGACGGGCGTACGTGGAGCGAAGGCCGAGAAAAATAGATCTGGCCAGCGCGTTAGCGAAGCGTCGTCCAGAGCTCGGTTTGGCGGCGATCCATGGCAGAGGCCTGCTCCGGGATCGAATCATCGTAACCGCAGAGATGCAGCAGTCCGTGGACGATGTACAGGGCCAGCTCGTCGCGTGGATCGGCGCTCAACTCGCGGGCCGTCGCAACGGCCATCTCGGTGGAAATGACAAGCTCGCCGGACAATTCGTCGTCATCGGGCTGGGATAGGGGGAACGTGATGACGTCGGTCGACCAGTCGTGGCCGAGGTGCAGCCGGTTCAGCCGATGGATTGTGTCGTTGTCGACAAGGGCGATCGAGATCGACGCAGCCCGACGGTTTTCGGCGACCAGGACTGCCTGGGCGAATCGCGTGATCGCCGGCTGGTCGATCTTCAGGTGACATTGCGTGTCGGCTATCTGGATCTCGATGGGCATCGTCTCAAGCAGTTCGATGTTCGGGATACTTCACCCGCCCGTGGTAGATACCGATGAGCGATTTGATCAGGCTCTCGCGAATCTCGGCGATCTCGCAGAGGGTGAGCCCGCACTCGTCAAACTGGCCGTCGCGGAGGCGTTTGTCGACAAGGTCGCTCACGAGCCCTTCGAGCCGGGCGGGAGCCGGGTCTGACAACGTCCTGCTGGCACTCTCGACGGCGTCGGCGACCATGAGAATGGCCGCCTCGCGAGTCTGTGGCTTGGGACCCGGGTAGCGATAGGAGCTTTCGGCGACGGGTGAAGCATCCGGGTTGTTCCCGTTGCGCCTGTTGGCTTCATGATAGAAGTACTCGACGAGAGTCGTCCCATGATGCTGCTCGATCAAATCGATGATCCGCTCGGGCAGGTGGTGCTGGCGGCCGAGGTCGACGCCGTCCTTGACGTGGCCGATGATGATCAGCGTGCTCATCGCCGGTGCGAGCTTCGCGTGGCGACTGGTGGACCCAACCTGGTTCTCCACGAAGTAGTGCGGCTTGAGCATCTTGCCGATATCGTGAAAATACGCCCCGATGCGAACGAGCAAGCCGTCGGCGCCGATGCGCTCGGCCGCCGATTCGGCGATCGCGCCCACGGTGATCGAGTGATTGTGTGTTCCCGGCGCCCGGCGGACAAGTTCCTGGAGAAGGGGATGAGTGTTGTCGCCCAGCTCGAGCAGGCTGATGCCGGTGACGATTCCCAGTGCGTTCTCGATGAACGGCAGGCTTCCTCCCAGAAGGAACCCGGACATCAATCCCCAGCCCGCGCGCCACAGGCTATCGTCGCGGACGACATCGAGCGGCTGATCCTGCCAGAGTCCTGTCGCCCAGGTGACAAGGAAGTAGGTAGCCGACGCCGTCGCACCAACCTTGATCAGCTTGGTGCGCGTGCGGACTTCGCTCAGCGTGAGCACAGCCGCCGCAGTCCCACCCATCACAACCAGAAAATGGGGCATCTGGGTACCAAGCGTGATGCACGTCAGGATGGAAAGCGCGAACGTCACCATCATCGCAAAGCTCGGGGTGTAGGCGATCGCGACGATCATCCCGACGATGGCGACCGGCACGATCTCGGCATTCCACGTCTGCGCACCGAGCAGGCGGATCAGCCCCAAAGCCGCAATGACCAGGCCGCAGATCATGGCGATGCCGCGATAATCTTCGAGGAACCGCGGCTCGCGCCGGACGGCGAACAAGGCCGCCAGGAAATAGAGCCCGGCGACCAGCGCCAGGATTCCGAAGGCTCGCTTGGCCCGATCGCCGAAGGTGAGTTCTTTCATTGCGGCGGCATGCTCATGACGAAGCAGGATGAACTGCTCGGCACCGATTCTTCGACCGGCTTCAACCAGCACGTCGCCGCGGCTGTAGGTATCGTAGACATCCTGCACTCCCGCGCGTGCCGCGTCGCGAAGCTTGGCAGTTGCGTCGGCCTGGAATTTGAGCGTCGCCAGTGAGTCGAGCTTCCCCACGACCAGGTCGAACAGGATCTGGCCGACCCGCGGGGTTGTGAATACCGATTTGAATTCCTGGGCCACGGGCCCTTCAGGCTTGATGATTCGCTCGGGCACCACGCGGTCTCTGGGCACAAGCCTGGCAGCGGTGCGCGGCTCTCCGGCGTTTCGCACGGAGAGTACCCTGGATTTTTCCTCGTTCGACGGCAGCATACCCGGCCCAAGCACGCCGTCGCGCAAGAGCGGCTCGAAGGCTAGCGCCAGCTTGGCGTGCAAGTTATCGCGCCGCTCCGGCGTGTCGGTCGCCGCCTTGAGGTCGAGATAGCTGTCGGGTTTGAGCTTCCAGCTCTCGCGCAGGCTTTCGCGGAGATCCTCGAATCGGCTCGAGCGCGCCACCGCCGTTGTCAAGTCGTCCAGGTTCTCGGCCAGCTCCCGCAGCGGCCCGGGATCGTTGACCATCTCGGGCGCGACCTCGTCAGCGGCCGAGCGGCGCTCGCTGCTGGTCTTGGTCTGATTACGAAGCTTGAACTCCGCGACGTTGACCCGCAGCTCGCGCGCGGGCCGCTCGCCTGGCCGGAACGTGAACGGTGGCCCGGGGCCATGCACGATGACAGCAGTCAACACCACGGCGCCGGTCACGCCCAGAAGCAGCGTCAACCGCGCACGCTGCCTGGCAGCGCGGTTCTCGTTAAGCGAGATTGATTGCGGCGGGCGCAGGTGCACCCGAGCGAGTTTAGGACGACGGCGGCCGATACTCATGGATCATTCTCAATACGACGCGGCCGGCTTTCTTCTGCCGTGCCACGCGGAAGTATGCCGGAGCCACGCGGCCCAGGCTTTCGCGACTCGTCCCGCACACACGCAGGTCATGTTGTTCATGATCATGCGATCGTGCTCCCCGACGGGCTCGCTTCGCCTTCACTCCGAGGCGATTTTGGCGTACGAGGATTTGCAACCGGCTCGGCCGCGACGTGCTCAGCCCGAGCGTCGCGCTCCAGCACCGATTCGGTAGATTCATAACAGTCGACGATCGCCTGCACCAGGGGGTGCCGCACGATGTCCGACCGATCAAGAAACGCCGTTCCAATACCGGGAATCTCCTTGAGTCGCTCGATCGCGTCGGCAAGGCCACTCCTGGTCGCGACCGGAAGGTCCACCTGCGTGACGTCGCCCGTAACCACGATCCGGGCATTCTGACCCATCCGCGTCAAGAACATCTTCATTTGAGGAACTGTCGCGTTCTGTCCCTCGTCGAGAATGATCGCAGCGTCGTTCAGGGTGCGCCCGCGCATGTATGCCAGCGGTGCGATCTCGATCAGATCGTTGTCCATGTATCGCCTGATCTGGTCGTAGTCCATCAGGTCGTGGAGCGCGTCCAGGAGTGGCCGCAGATAGGGATTGATCTTGGCCTCAAGGTCGCCCGGCAGAAAGCCGAGGTGCTCGCCGGCTTCCACGGCCGGCCGCACCAGAACAATCTTCTTGATTCGCCCGCGCCGCAAGAAAGAAACCGCCGTCGCTACAGCGAGGTAAGTCTTTCCGGTTCCAGCCGGCCCGATGCAAAAGACCAGCTCATTCTCCATTAAGGCCTTCATGTACCGCGCCTGGCCGTCGGACCGGGGCCGAACGGCCCGGCCGCCCTCGCGAATCTCCAGCTCGGCCGACTGATCCGCTTGCGGGCTGCCCAGCGTGGCGTCGATCAAGTCGCTGACGTCACCCGCGGCAATGGTCCGCCGCGCGCGATAAATAGCACGTAGGCCCTCGAAAATGCGCTTCGCCTGTTCGATCCGGGTGGGGTCCCCCTCGATTCGCACTTCCCCGTGCCGGGCAAGAACCTTCACGCCCACTGCGTCGCGAACCTGCCTGAGATACTGGTCCCGACTGCCGAAGACCGCGAGTTCCTCGGCATGACCTTCCAGGCTGATTGTCACGTCCGGCATGCCCGACCTTTCGCCGCCCCGTTTTTCCAGGAAGAAACCCCTCAAGACACCGTCGCGTTCTTCCGTCGAATTCACAGCCTCAGGGTGAGGGCGACTTCAAACTTACTCTCCATTATGGGTTTCCGGAACCCAAAAAAGCAACATGCTATCGACCCGAGTGTCCTCAAAGCGACACCGCGATTCGCACAACCCAACGCCTTATATGGACAATGATTGCGCAAACTGCCGATGACGCAGGCCGTCGCCGGCATTTGCTCTTCGCTGGAATGTGTTGGTCCCGCCAGAAAGGGTTATCGGATTTAGCGTTGAGGCTTCTTGGTCGCCGGATTGTTTTTCTTTTTTGGAGTGTCTTCTTCCTCGTCGTCGTCCTCCTCGAGTTTCTCAATGGCCTCCTTGGCGGCTTCGCGCACGGTCGGGGACACGTCCTGGAGGGCACTCTGGAGCGCATCCATGACGGGTTTGGCGTCGGAGCCCATCTCGCCAATCGCGAAGACAACTTCCTCGCGCACGTCATCGTCGTGGTCCTTGATCGCGTTGAGCAAAGCTTGCAACGCACGCGGATGATTGGGGCCCAGCTCGCCGATGGCATACGCCGAGGCCAGCCGGACAGTCGTATGCTTGTCATGCAGGCCCTTGACGAGGTTCGCCACGGCCGGCCCTGCACCCGGGCCCATCGACGCCAGCGCATAAGCCACCGCCTTGCGAACGTCTTCGTCTTCATGATTCATCGCATTGCCGAGCGCACTGCGCAGCGGGGTCGGCGGATGGGCCCATCTCGCCAAGTGTGTAGATCACCTTCTTGAGCACCTCGACGTCTTCCTCCGCCAACGCCGCCGTCAACGCGGGAAGCGCCTCCTTGGCCTCAGGCCCCAGCGTCGCGAGCGACTGGGCCGCGTCGTAGCGCACGGATAGGTCAGAGTCCTTGAGCGCCTTGCCAAGCGCCACAGCCGCGCCACGGGCCTCCGGCCCGATCTCGCCCAGTACAAACGCGGCCGATCGCCTGAGCACGAAGTCCGGATCATTTGTGACGATCACGGCCAGCGCAACAACCGCCGGCTTGGCCTCGGGTCCCATCGACCCCAGCGCCTCGATCACCGACTTCCGCACGGCTTCATCAGCGTCGGCAAGCGCCTGCGTGAGGGCGGGAATGGCCTCGGCGGCATCGGACCCGATCTCGCCCAGCGCGAATGCCGCGGCTTGCCGGACATCGGGATCGGCATCACTCGAAAGTACCTTGCCCAGTGCGCCCGCGGCCGCTTTGGCTTCTTCACCGACGCTCCCCAGCGCGTATGCAGCGGCATGGCGAACGGTCTCGTTGCCATCACCCAGGGCCACGACCAACTCAGGGACCGCCGACCGCGCCGCCGTCCCCATGTTGCCGATCGCAAAGACGGCCGCGCGCCTTACAACCGCCGACTCGTCCTTCACGGCGCCGCGCATGTTCACCAGCGCCGCCTTTGATGCCGGGCCGAAATTGCCGATCGAAAGTGCGGCGGCGTGACGAACGCTCTGATCGGGATCCTTCAGCAGCTCGCCGACCTGCGCGATCATCGCCTTGGTCAAATCAGGACCGAACGCCCCCAGCGCCACCACGGCTGCTCGCCGTTGCGTCGCATCGGGATCCTTCAACTGGGCCAGCCACTGTTCAAGAGGCTTCGACCGGGCGTCTTGCGCCGTGCAACATCTCCCGGAGGAGAGCAGAAGCATTCCGACCAGAACGATATGCAAGATACCGGTTTGACGCTTGACGTTGTCCATTGTCGTGCCTGTTGCAAGGAACGGAATTGGAGTTGATTGAACTTGCCGGCGTCTTCTCATGGATCGTGATGGCCCGCGTGATTGGCGCCGGCATGGCGCCCCGGCGAGTTGTGGTGCCCGCCCGCTCCCGCTGCGCCGTGTCCGCGAGCGGCGTGCCCCGCTGCACTGTGCCCGCCGGCGCGATGGCCGGCCGTACGGCCGCGCCGTTGCCACGATGACCGGCGCCCCGATGCTCGCTCGACGCCTGGCTCGCATGCCGCGCCGCGGCATGATGACCCGGCTGATGATGGCCCGCGGAGGCCTGGTGCGCGTGATATTGTTGATGAGTCTGCTCGCCGTTGCGCTCACTGTGCGCGGCGTGCGTGCTCCGATCCGCGTGGCTCATGTTCCAGTTCCGATGATGGCCGCTCCAGGCGCCACCACTCCACCCGGCGCCGCCCCAGCCACCGCCGCGCCGCCAGCCGCCTCCCCAGTAATGTCCGCCCCAGCCCGCCCCGTAGTATGACCGGCCGCCATTCCACCAGTAATTGGGATAGGAGCGATAACCGTACCACGGATTCCATCCCGCGTATGTTCCGTAATTGTTATTCCCGCCGGGAACAACATAGTAGTTGTAATCCTGGGCCCAGTTCGATGTGGGATAGTATCGTGAAGCGCTCGTCTCCTCCGCATCTGGATAAAGCTGCGCTGCCGGCGTCTGGTTGCTCACAACCTCCGCCTCGTAACCCGTGGCCTTGACCTCAGCCGCGATCGCGTTTGCGTTCGCCAGGCTGCGTGTCGATGCGTAAAGCTGCCACGGATCATTCGATGACGCTCGGTAATTGACCTGGTAGCGCAGAGGATTCGTCGCCGTTTGACCCGGACCGGGCGGATTTTGAGCACCCTCCGCCAGAGCCACGACTCCCAGCACACAGATCGAAAACGCCGCGAGCACCAGCGCGTTTGAGACGAAGAAAAGCTTGCGTGTGTGCCTCATCCGCAAAAGCCCCTCTGTCCGGAAAACACCTGCGAGGCCAACCCCCTCACCCAAGAATCCATAGAACACGATCCCGCGATTCCGAGCTCCGGCAATTGCGATGGTCCATCATGCCGGCTGTCAACGTACTCACGCCCCGTGGCCGATCGCAAGTGACTCGTGGGCCAATCTCCCAGAATTTGTCTCGCGCCCCTCCGGCAGAATCTGGTTCGGCTGGTCCGGCTCGGCTATATTCATCTGGACTTCGTCCGATCAAGTCATCGAAGAGTGACGACGATGCCGCTGAGTGCCCGGGTAGTTCGCAGCGTTCAAACACCCGCGCTCGTGCTCGACGAGCAGCAAGTTCTCCGCGATCTCGAGTCCGCCGCAAGGCTGCGCGACCAGTGCGGGTGCAAGATTCTTTATGCGCTCAAGCCGATGACTTGCGAATTCGTATTGGAATGGATGGTCGGCAAGGTGGACGGCTTCGCTGTCAGCTCGCTCTTCGAAGCGCGGCTGGCTCGTGAGGTGCTCGACTCGCGCGGAACGGTCCATTTGACAACGCCCGGCCTGCGCGATTGCGAGCTTCTCGAGCTCGGTGACCTTTGCGATGTCATCTCGTTCAACTCGCTGTCGCAGTTGCGCCGCTTCTCCGGCTCGCTCGAGAAGCCCGATCAGGTCGGTCTCCGTGTGAATCCCCAGCTTTCGCTGGTCGTCGACGATCGATATAACCCCTGCCGGCCTCTCTCCAAACTGGGCGTGCCGCTCGACTCCCTGGCCAGACGCTGGCAGCGCGAGCCCGAGCTCTTCGAGCCAGTCGCCGGCTTGCTGTTTCACAATAACTGCGACTCGACGACCTTCGAGCCGCTCCACCGTACGGTCACGCACGTCGAGACAATGCTGCGAGAACAGCTCTCCGGCTTGAGCTGGATCAATCTGGGCGGCGGCTATCTCCTCGATGAGCCCGAGGCCGTCGACCTTCTCGCCCGTTCGGTCGAGCTGCTCGAGTCGCGCCATGGCCTCTGCGTCATTATCGAGCCCGGCGCCGCCCTGGTGCGCAAAGCCGGCTATCTGGTCGCCTCGGTCATCGACCTTTTCCGCTTCCGCGGCACCACGACCGCCGTGCTCGATGCCACGGTGAACCACGTCCCCGAGGTATTCGAATATCAGTTTGAACCCGACGTGCAGGACGACGACGACCAGGGGCAATTTGAGTACCTCCTCGCCGGCAGCTCGTGCCTGGCCGGTGATGTCCTGGGCGTTTACGCGTTCGAAAAACGCCTGAACATCGGCTCGCGCGTGGTGCTTGCAAATGTCGGCGCCTATTCGATCGTCAAGGCGCACATGTTCAACGGGATCAACCTCCCTTCGATTTATTCGGTCAGCCCGGCGGGAGACCTGGTCCTCCGACGCAGCTTTACATACGAAGATTTTGTCTCTCGCTTCGGAGCCTGCCGTGATGCGGCTGTATGAGCATGAATGGGAATTACCCTGGCCAAAGAGCCCCGGCGACGCGCTCGGCCATTTCGCCAGGATGGTGCAGGAACGGCTCGCAGACGGCGAACACCCCGTCCGGTTCGTCGTCTGCTCGAGTGATACCTCCGCCGGGCGCTGCCACTGCGAGGTCGGCATCTTGAGCGCGCCGGCCGAAGCGCGGCCGGGCCCTTCGCAGCCGATTCCCTCCATCTTCGAGTTTCGCAAGCGGCCATTCGAGAATGCGGATCGCTTCAACGTCGTGTTCCTGGTTCCCACCGGAATCAATGCCACGATCGGCGGACACGCCGGTGATGCCGGACCGGTGGCGCGGCTCTTATCCACGGTCTGCGACTCCTTGATCGTGCACCCGAACGTCGTCAACGCCTCCGACATCAACGAGATGCCGGAAAACGCACTCTACGTCGAGGGAAGCATCATCTGCCGGCTCCTGATGGGGACAGCCGGCCTGCGCCGGGTGCGCAGCAACCGGGTGCTGGTGGTGATCGACCGCCATGAAGAAATCGCCTATTCCAACGCCGCCATCAATGCCGTGAACGCAGCCCGCGCCTGCTACGGCTTCGACTGCCCTCGCATCGTCATGCTCGACCCGCCCGTCAAGCTCGTGTCGGAATACACCTCCACCGGACGCGCCGCCGGCCGGGTCGATAATCTCTCGGATTTCCTCGAAGGAATTCGCCCGTATCTTCCCGAAGCCGACGCAATCGCGGTCTCGTCCGTCATCGCCGTCCCGCCCGAGTTCCATCAGGACTACTTCGATTCCGACGGAGCAATGGTCAACCCCTGGGGCGGCGTCGAGGCCATATTCACCCACTCGCTTTCGCTCCTCTTTGGCTTGCCCACAGCCCACTCTCCCATGATCGAGTCCGAAGAAATCGAGTCGATCGATCCCGGCATCGTCGACCCCAGAATGGCGGCCGAGGCCGTATCCCTCACCTTCCTCCAGTCCATCCTCAAGGGGCTCAAGTGCAGTCCCAGAATCGAGACCGACCCCGCGCTGCTGCAAAACTCCGGGTGCCTCACCGCTTCCGACGTCTCTGTTCTGGTCATCCCCGACGGCTGCATCGGCCTCCCCGTGCTCGCGGCGCTCGAGCAAGGAATTCCCGTCATCGCCGTCCGCGACCCCGATCATCTGATGGCCAATGACCTGGACGCGCTGCCCTGGGCACCAGGCCAGTTTTGCCGTGTTGAGAATTACCTGGAAGCAGCCGGCGCCCTCTGCGCTCGCAAGACGGGTCTGCCCCTCGAATCGGTGCGGCGGCCGATTCTTCCCGCTCCCGTGGCTGAGGTGTTCTCCCGCAGCTCGCGCCGGTCGAAGCCCGCGCGTCCCCTCGCCGGCTCGACCCGCAACGGCCCGCGCGCCCGATCGACACCTGAGGGCCGTCCAGCCCATGCACACGCTCTTTGCCCTCGACCTGACCGGACCGAATGAGACACACTCCGCCTGGCGAACAAGCCGCGGCCCGTCCAGCCATCACAACCTCGATTCCGCATCGGGGAAAATCCACCCTGACTTGCCCCGCGACGGTTTCGCCTCCCCTTTCGGATTCTGGTTCGCTCCCGCCCCGTCATGGAAAACCCCTCCACCGCACTTTCGCGTCGAGTTCGTCGCGATCGACGACACTCACTCTCTGCAGCAAAGACGTGATGAAACCCTCGAGCGAAACGTCGAGCACCGGCCGCAAGATTGGAGCGCGCGGGCAAGCACCGCCGAGCCGCAGTCGCTCGCGGCAGTCGAGCCTGCCGTTCGATCTCGAAATCGACTCTAATATCGCCAGGATCCGTGTTGATGTTGACACATGGTTACGCGTGGGAGAAACGGTCCTGTTCGCCGTGGCCCAGTACTGGCGGTTCACCGTCATCAATCGCACGCTCGACGAGCTTTCCGAATGGTCTCGCCGCGACCTCGATCGAACTCGAGCTTCCTGAGCATGATCGATCGAGCGCGATCGCGCCAGCTCCGAGCACTGAGGCGCACGCTCCAGACGATCATTCTCGACCTGCCCCATTTTGAACGCCCGCTCACAAACCCGCTCGGCCACTGTTCGAGCTCTCGTACCGTCCGCCTCTACCGCCGGCTCTGCCGCCGGCTCGAGCCTGGGCCGCTTCAGGCGCGAGATCGACGAACGCATCGAGGTCGTCGAAACCGTGCTCGATTCCCTCTCGGAATCGCTCGACCACTACCAGGCGCTGGCCTTCCAGGTCGCGCTCGAGCTCATCATCGTGGCGGTCTTGCTCCTCGATGTTGGATTGCACTTTGTGGATGCTTGGTCGAAGTAACCAGGCAGCTCAAGGCCCGTACCGGAGCCAGAACACGAAGGCGACGGGACCGGCGAAGATGAGCGAGTCGACGACGTCAAGGATGCCGCCGAACCCGGGCACCGCGTCGGACGCATCCTTCCGCTCACAGTCTCGCTTGATCATCGACTCCATCAAGTCGCCGACCTGGGCCACCACCCCGATCAACAGCCCGTAAAGCGCCGCATTGCCCCAGGAGAGCACCGGCGTCTCGAGCGCATAACGCGCGATCGCCGCCACGATCAAGGCCGCCGCAACCGCGAAGATCAGCCCCCCTAACGCCCCCTCCACCGTCTTGTGCGGGCTGAGCGCCGGCCACAGCTTGTGCCGCCCCGCCAGCCGCCCCAGCGTATACGCCCCGGTGTCGGCGCCCTTGGCACAGGCGACCAGAAACAGCAGCGCGATCAGCCCCTCGTGCCGCCCTTCAAACCAGCGAAGCTGCACGATGAAGCTGCCCAGGAGCCCCACATAACCCAGCACGAACAGCGTGCCGGCGATCCGTAGCGTGGCCCGGCCCGGCTTCTCGAACTGCACACTCTGCACCACGAAGCTGACCATCGTGACAGCCACAAAAGACAAGAATATATAACTCAACGCATCCTGGGGGCGTGCAGGGTCGTAGGTGAGGGCTGAAAGGCCGCCGCTGCTCGGAATATTAATCGCCAGGTGCGGAACCCAGTTGGCAATCAGGATCGCCAGCACGCCGCCGAACACCGAGTTCGCGGACGGGCGCAGCGTGCTGCTCGCCAGCAAGTTCACCAGCTCCCGCGACGCCGCGATCATCACCGCGCCGCACGTGAGCAGCCAGAACGGATACCACGGAGCGAACCATTCATCAACCCAGAGCGCTACCACGAGCGCGGCAACCATCAACAACCCAAAGACAACACGGGTTCCGAGCATATATTTCTTGTTTGGTGGATGCTGTTAGCTTCTATTTAGCCCAGAAGAGCGTCTTCCGGGAGCCCGCCGAACTTGCGCTCGCGCGAGGCAAACTCGAGACAAGCCTGCAGCAGGTCGTCCCCGCGGAAATCGGGCCAGAGCGTCGGTGTGACCCACATCTCCGCATACGAAACCTGCCAGAGCAGGAAGTTGCTGATCCGCATCTCGCCCGCCGTACGGATCAGCAGATCCGGATCGCTCATTCCACTCGTATAGAGATACGACGCCACGGTCTCTTCGCCCACCTGCTCCGGATCGAGCCGCCCGGCTCGCACGTCCTCCGCCAGCCTGCGAGCCGCGTCGGCAATCTCGCACCGGCCGCCATAATTCACCGCAAGGCACAGGATCATCCCATCGTTCGAGGCCAGAAGCTCGGCCGTGCGCTCGAACTCGTCGACCACTTCCGCCGGCAGACCGCTGGGCCGCCCGATCATCCTGAGCTGGACATTCTGCTCAGAGAGCTCCCTGCGCTCGACCACCAAAAAGTGCCGCAGCAGTCGCATCAAGAACGTGAGCTCTCTCGGCGGCCGCTTCCAGTTCTCGACCGAAAGACAGTAGAGCGTGAGCTGCTCAAGCCCCAGCCTGCACCCCTCCTCGACCACCGACCGCACGCTCTGGATGCCCCGGCGATGCCCCATCAGCCGCGGCAGCCTCCGGCGCTGCGCCCACCGCCCATTGCCGTCCATGATCACCGCGACGTGCCGCGGAAGCTGCTCCGGGCGGAGGCCGAAAGCCTCGATCCGTTCCAACCCTTCTTGTGAAATGGCCATTCTTTGTTTTACTCAATCATGATCGTCTGGCCGCGTTCCGGGCCGACCGAAACGATCGCCGGCGGAACGCCCACACTTCGCCCGATGAATTCCACATATCGCCGCGCCTCTGGAGGCAAGCCGGCCCACGTGGTCACTCGCGTGATATCGCCGCTGAAGCCCGGCACCGTCTCGTAGATCGGCCGGCATTCTTCGAACGTTGTGAGCGAGCTGGGAAGCTCCGTGATCCGCCGGCCTTCGCACTCGTACGCCACCGCGACGTTCAGCTCTTCGATTCCGGAAATGACGTCGAGCAGCATCACCGCCAGCTCCGTCGAGCCGCTCACCCGCACCGCATGCCGCGTCGCCACCGCATCAAACCACCCGCACCGGCGCGGCCGCCCCGTCACCGTCCCGTATTCCTTGCCCACACGCCGGATCCGCTCTCCAATCGCGTTGTCCTGCTCCGTCGGAAACGGCCCTCCGCCAACGCGCGTAGTATACGCCTTGACCACCCCGATCCACCGATCGATATGCCGCGACGGCACGCCCGAGCCCGCCGGAATCCCGCACGTGCTCGAATTGGAGCTCGTCACATACGGATAGCTGCCATGGTCCACATCCAGCAGCGAGCCCTGCGCCCCCTCGAACAGCAGCCGCTTCCCCCCCTCGATCGCCTTATGCAGCCACACCGTCGAATCGCAGACATATTCCCGCAATCGCTCGGCATACTCGAGGTATTCCGCCGCAACCACGTCCGCATCGAACGGACGGAAATCCGGCAGCATCGCCTCGAGCAGCCGGTTCTTGTAGTCGATGATCCGGGCGAGTCGATCCTTGAATGCGTTCGCTCGATAAAGATCGGCGACCCGCACGCCGTGCACGCGTCCCACCTTGTCCCGATAGCACGGCCCGATCCCTCGGCGTGTCGTTCCCAGGTGGTCCGCCGACGACGCCGATTCCTCGGTCAATCGCTCTTCCTCGACATGATACGGCAGAATCACGTGGGCGCGATCACTGATGTGCAGCCGGTCGCCAATCTCCACCCCCTGTCCGCGCAGCGTGTCAATTTCTTTGAGTATCGCAGGCGGGTGAATCACCACTCCATTGCCGATCACGGCATGCACGCCGTTGCGCAAGATACCCGTAGGCACCAGCGACAGCTTGTACGTCGACCCATCGACGACGACGGTATGACCCGCGTTCGCCCCTCCCTGGTACCGCACAACGACGTCGTGCCGGTCGCACAGGAGGTCGACGATCTTCCCCTTCGCCTCGTCACCCCACTGCAACCCCACCACACACGTCGAACCCACAGTAAAACTTCCCCAGCTTCTCAGATCAGTAAATTCGTCAACTTGGTACGGTAAAGTTCCAAGGTACCGCCCGCGATGTTCGCAGTCAATCAGCGTAGCCGGGCGTGTTGCGTGACCACGATCCCGAAGCGCGAGTTTTGATGTTGCGCATTTTGGTTCTTGCCCTGAAAGAGCACAACAAATCAGCCCAGGGCATCGCCCTGGGTCCCGGAATTCAAACCATATTCAAGCCCTGAAAGGGCGGCACAATCGGAGAACCTCGCGCAATGCTGAGACCGCTCGCGTAAATCCTGACCCATGCGGTTCGGAGGGCTTGTTTCGCCGCCCTTTCATGGCGATACCCTGTTTTCTCGGCGTCGTCCCCCCAGGGCTATGCCCTGGGCTGTCTTGTGACTGCCCCGTTCGGGGCGAGGAGAAGAACAACGCAACATCAAAAAGCGCGAGCGAGGGCCACGTTGGCCCCCGATCCAACGCACCGTTCCCGGCGTTGTGCACTTCATCGCCGCCCAGACCGAAGCCGGTCCGCCGCGACCGGACGAAGCGGGAAGCTAGCTCCCGCGAAGTGCCTCCGGCGGGACATCGTCCGTCGCGGCGCGAACGAGCGCCCAACCGCCCGAACGCAAGTGCAAATGTCGATCCGGAAAGAGTGGCACTACACCCACTAATTGGGGCGTTCCCTGGGCGCATCGCAGACGCCAGACACAAGTTCAAGGCCAATGTGAGCTTTCGTCTTCTTGGAAGCTCTCGCCGTGGCACTGAATGGCACTCTGGCGGGCGATTTTTCGAAAAATCCCCGCCGTTCCCACTCGCGATTAGCAAGTGAACAACGCCCGCGTTCCGGTTTGCCAGTTTCGGGCTGCATCGTGGCACAAGGTTTTTGAATCGCTGGAGCACGCTTACCTCATCTCCGATCCATTGATTTATGTTCGACTTATGTCGCACGTTGGACACCGGGTTTCGGACTTCGGAGCGTTGCACTTTCTGGCACTTTCTGGCACTCCTGAAGAGTTTACGAGCATCCGTACACCAGTGTAAACCGCCCGCTTCCCGAAGCCGCTTCCGACGCGCCCGGTCTCCGATTGAGGGGCAACCCCACGTTTCGCCTGACACTTCGTTGCTCCTCGAGTTGCTGGTTGTGGCCTGTAAAACTCGCATGGAGGATCGAGCTTGGCACGCGGTCAATGCGCTGGATTTGAGATTTGAGACGGACGATAGGCGATTTGAGATTGAGATTGAGATCCAGATTTGAGACAGCGGCCAATCACTGACGTTCGGTCGTCCAGACAACGGGAGGCCTCGCGGCGGCCTCCGGCTCGGCCCCGCGCGTGCAACGCCGCGCACTTTCCCCCTACATTAATATGCGCCGCTTTTGCGGCCCCTCCAACTTCCCTGCGGACTCCATCAGTTTTCGAACAAAGCGCAAGTTCAAGCACGAAAAGGAATTGACCAGTGTTTTCGTGTCGCACATTTACATGAAAGATGAGCCCGTTCATTATGCATTGAAAGGTTCCGACCGCCCTCCGCCCGACCAATGGGACAAGCGAACGTCGCCATCTTGTATCCTACTCCTACTCCTACTCGTACCCAGACGCCTGACTCCCGCCCCTCCGTCCTGATTCCCATTCTCCGCGCTTCTTCGAGACATAGTGAACAGCAACGAGGTTGACATGTGCCATTTTTCCGTGTGTATTTGCCACTTTTTTGGGGGGCCGTCCAACCACGCACCGGAAAGTCCCGATCCTTGTGTATCGATTCGACATACGTCGCGATGTTTCTGCGCTCGATGATCGCCGCCCCGCGCGAAAAGTGGCAAAAAGTGGCAGGTTTTCGACCGTGTTTTCAGCATCCGTACACAGGTGTAAATTAGCCGCTTCCGGAACCCGATTCCGACGCGCAGCGGTTCCCCACTTTTGGCGCGAAGCGGGCAAGGCGCATCCGGCACACACCTCGCGCTCGTCTTGTTGTCGTGCGATCCTCTTCGTTGCCCTGAAAGGGCCACAACATACCAGCCCAACGGCAACGCCTTGGGTTTCCGATGCAACGCCTTGGGTTTCCGATGCAACGCCTTGAGTTTCCGATGCAACGGCTTGAGTTTCCGATGCACTGCCCTGGCTTCCCACCGAGAGATCAAGATTTGAACGTTGTGGTCACGCATGTCCTTTACGCAGGCATTCAGCCTGACGCGAATTTGCTCCAAGAGCCGCCGGTTGTAGCCTCTGATCTTATTCGCGCGCCCTCAACCGCCCGCGCGCCCGTTCCTCCTACCAACATGATCTGCAAGCACTGCGATCCATTTGCCAAAAGAAAGAAGAATTCATTCATTTCGAGTCGGCAGTCCTCTCACCGCCACGGAAGCGGTGCCCCGAACGGCGGCGGTGGAGGCCCCGGCGGCCGCGCCGACCCCCGCCATCCGCCCGACCAATGCCACAAGCGAACGTCGCCATCTTGTGTCCTACTCCTACTCCTACTCGCAGTCGTCTTCGTGATTCTCTTCCTCCGCCCTCCGTACTTCGCTGCGCACTAGTATTCGAATTGCGTGCTTCGAATTTCGGATTTCGAAACTTCGAATTTCCTCCCCAAGTTCGTTTTGTATATTTGTCGCGCGCCCTTTCCCCATAAGGCTTAAGGGAACGATCCGATCGCTCTCCTCCCCGTCGTTCCGGCGCCCAGCTCCCCCGCGCAGATCGACGACCAGATCCCAATCCCCGCCCTTCGGCCCAACCAATGTAATGTGCCAAGCGATCACCGTCAGCTTAAGCCTTGATCGTACTCGTACTCGTGCTCGTGCTCGTACTGCTCATCCCCGTCCTCCGCCCTCCGTCCCGGTACCCGTCCTCCGTCCTCCGTCCTCCGTCCTCCGTCCTCCGCCCTGATGCCCGTCCTCCGTCCTGATGCCCGTCCTCCGTCCTGCTGACCGAGCCCGCCCCGCCGCCGTCGCGTCCCGGCTGGACTCGACTTACTCCGACGGCCGCACAGCGCTCTCCATCCGAAATGGTCTACACAGCGCCCGAAAAAGTTGCGGCAAACCGCGAGAATTCCGCCTCACGAAATCAACCCGAGTCCGGTTATGCCGATCGCAACGATTAGTATCACGCCCTCCCACGCGGGGCAGATGCCAGGCGAGATCGGGCGCTGGAGTTTCCTCGAGGTGACAGATACGTTCGAACAGCTCGAACACTTTCGTTCTTTCGCAGCCGCAGGGCATATAAAGTAGGTCGGGCTTTAGCCTGAATTCCGAGTAGGTCAGGCTTTAGCCTGACATTTGCCGCAAACGACAATGGACCCATCACCGTGATGAGAGGCGCACCATTCGAACGGCATGGCATCTACCTACCGCTCGATCGAATCGCCGAGATCTGCCGTACGCTTGATGTCGTCGAACTATCCATTTTCGGTTCGGTGCTGCGCGACGACTTTGGCCCCGAAAGCGACATCGACTCCATGGCCGTGATCCGAAATGACGACGACGGACCCTGGATGTCTCGGATACAGCAACTGGAAAAGGCGCTCAATGAGCTTGTGGGCCGCGAGGTAGACGTCGTGACGAAGGAGAGCGTCCAGCAGAGCGAGAATTGGATACGAAGGAACCACATTCTCGAGACAGCTCAGGTGATCTATGGACCGAGATCCTGAAAGGATGTGGGAAATCGCGGCGACGAAGGCGAATCAACTGCTGGAACAACTGGAGCCGCTGCTCCCGCAGCCACCGGAGCCAACCCCCTGATGGCCAACAAGAACAAGCCGACGACTGAAACCAAAGTCGAATCAACCCTCCCCCTCGTCCCCAACGGGCCCCGGGTCAGTAGCCATGGGCATCAGACCTTGGAACTCGAGATCAAGGTCCTCGACGTCTACGACCCAACAACCTGCCAGATCTGCAATGCGGTAAGGGATGTGAGACACCCACCTTTTGCCGAGCGTCAGGCACTCGCCTTCTGCGTGTTCGAAAGACCAGGACGTGAGACACCCACCTTTTGCCGAGCGTCAGGCACTCGCCTTCTGCGTCTTCGAAATGACCAGACGCCGTGGTCATGCGCCGAAAGAGCGAGCCGCGAATGAATGGTCGCGGGGGACCATGATAAAAGGACGGGTGTATCGAATCCCCTTGCCGAAACCGTTTCCGGACCACTGTGCCCCGAGTCTTCTCGCTCTGGCGTGCTATAATCCTTTCTAGCCGGGATGTTACGCGCAGTTGTCAACCGCAAGGTTTTCCGCTACGGTAATAAACACGTGCCGTTACAACAAACTTAAGAGCTCCGTTCATGGCAACCCACTCCCGAACTTCCCAGCCGGCCAACGACGAGGTGACGATCCTCACCCGGTTCCTTACCAATTATGACCGTCCGTTCTCTAAGAGCCTCGCCCGCCACGTTCTCGGCCTGACGATAAGTGACCGTGACAAGGCCCGGATGCACGACCTCGCCGTGCGGAATCAGAACGACGATCTCACTGCGGCCGAAAAGAAGGAAATGCACGATTACGCCAAGGCCGCAACCGTGCTTTCGATCTTCAAATCCAAAGCACGCCGCACGCTAGGCGACAAGCTGAAGACACGCACCGTCTCTTAGTATTCGCCCATGGATGCGGCACTCACTCGGCTTGTTTGGCAACGTGCACACGGCCGCTGTGAATACTGCCAGATGCCGCACGCGGTCGACGACGCCGCCTTCGAGATCGACCACATCATCTCCCGCAAGCACCTGGGATCAGATATAGCTAGCAATTTATGCTTAAGCTGTTACTATTGCAATTCTTTCAAGGGTTCCGACATTTCCAGCTTGGACCGCCCATCACGCAAACTCACCCCGCTGTTCAATCCTCGTCGCCACAACTGGGTGACGCATTTCCGCTGGGATGGTCCATACCTGATCGGCCGAACGCCGGTCGGCCGCGTGACTGTGGCCCTACTTCACATCAATGACGACGTTCGAGTTGAGCTCCGCGAAGAGTTGATGGCGGAAGGACTGTTCTAGGGCTGAATCAACCTTGACTGCCTTGTGGCGGTGCAGGCCATCGTTCGGTACGCTACGGCTGGAGGTGACCGATGCGCCGCATCTCGATCCGCAGCTTAATGGTATTCGTCCTCGTTTCCGCCGTCGGCCTGGCCGCGCTCAGAAACGCGAATGAGCCTTGGGCGGGGACGATGCCGCTAGTCGCCTTGGCCGCAATTGGCACTGCCTTACTGGGGGCAGTCATCCTGCGCGGCAGGGAGCGGTATTGGTGGGCAGGCTTCGCGTTCTTCAGGGATGTCAGACACCCACCTTTCGCCGAGCGTCAGGCACTCGCCTTCTGCGTGCTCGAAATGACCAGATGCCGTGGTTTTGCGCCGAACGAGCGAGCCGCGAATGCATGGGTGCGGGGGACCGTGACAAAACGATGGGTGTATCGAAGCTCCCGATACCGGTTTCGGCTCGGCCGCATGTTCGGCCGATCCCGTGACCCAGTTCGCTGCTCTGTTGGCGGCGCTCGCGTGCGTTAATGAATCACCCCCGTCTCGTCGAGGCGAACATCGGCATAGCCAGGCAAGAGTTTGAGAATACTTGACGTCGTCAGCCTTTCGGCGCTCGGCGTGTAAGTCCACACCGGCTGCCGGTTGATGTACAGCTCCGCGGCCGGATAGCCATCCCACTTGCCGGCCACGCGGTAGCGCGGCTGTGCGCCCGATGCATCAATCGTGATCGTGATGTCCCAATCAATCGACGGCGAGCCTTCGATCAGGCGGTTTGTTGGACCACCCGGCGCTCCGGTTCGAAGTCGCACGGAGACAGTGTGCGGGCCGAGCCGGTTCGGGCCCTCAATGATCATTCCTTCGGTGTTCACCGGAATCTCGCCGCGCTTGCACCTCTTGATGCCGGTTCGAGACGCCTTCTCGCCGGCGTCGATGCGTCCGTCTACGAGCGCCACCCGAGGGTCAAACGATTCAGTCATCCCGCCCAGGTTTCGAGTCGACCCTTCGAGCAGGCCGTCGGGGTCATCGGCTTGCTCCGGAATCACCGTCACAACCTGCTTGGCGCGAAAACATGGCGAGTCGGGATCGAAGCCTCGATCGTCGCCTGCGAATGCAAGCCGCGCTGGGGGCAGCAAGCTGCAAAATGATTGCGGGTGGTACCACGGGGCGAGAAGGTAGTTGTTTGGTATGAACGTCGCGAACGTGATCGTGAATGTCTTCGCGGCTTGAGGCTCAGCGACCGGCGTACCGCTGCCCATCTGGCGAGTGGCACTCCTCAAGGGCGCTCGCTCTGCGAGCACCGGTAACCGCCCCGGTGCCATACAGCCGGAAGTCGCAAGAACAGCAATCAAAGCCAAAACGACCGGGCCGCAACGAGTCATCTCTTGGCCAGATCTCCGAATGACAGGATGAAGAAGGAAATGTGCGGGGGGCGGAGCTTACACCATCGCGGGATTCTCCGCAATCTGCCCTTGATGCGGCTTCAGTCAGGAGGCAAGCGTCGACCCAGCCAGGCTGATGTCCGCATAAGACATGTAGACTCGACCATTGTGTTCGCTGCCGGAGCGATCCCAGGCGAGCTTCGGCTCCGTTTCGATCGTTACGCATACGCCCGATCCGACCGCCTTCCGCCCTCATCCAAGCGCGACCACGTGATGCAGGGATGCGAGACATTCCACCTTTTGCCGGGCGCCTGCAACTCGCCTTCTGCGTCTTGGAAAAGTCCAGAGGCAGTGATTTTGCGCCCAACGAGCGTGCCGCGAATGGATAGATGCGGGGGACCATGACAAATGGATTGGTGTCCAGAATCTCCGCGCATCCGAAGTACTGGAACAAATTCGTTCGGCCCTCGCCGGGCTTGAAAAAGTAGGTCAGGCTTCAGCTTGACGCCCGCTCTTCCGTCCATGGCCGCGGGCACCCGCGCCATTCACATAGTCGCTTTTCGCTCCGCGAAAGTAAGTCTTCTCGTTCGCCCGCACGCGTGGATCGGCATAGGTCAGTCGCTGAGCCTGACATCCGCCAGAGCCCACGACGGGGGTTGATAACCATGAGCATCGGAAACGCCGAGAGTCATCTCGCCGGTAAGCTGCCGCTAGACAAAATCGCCGAGATTTGCCGTACGTTTGATGTCGTCGAACTATCCATTTTCGGTTCGGTGCTGCGCGACGACTTTGGCCCCGAAAGCGACATCGACTTCATGGCCGTGATCCGAACTGACGACTACGGACCTTGGATGTCAAGGTACAGCAACTGGAAAAGGCGCTGAGTGAGCCTGTGGGCCACGAGGTCGACGTCGTGACGAAAGAGAGCGTTCTGCAGAGCGAGAATTGGATACGCAGGAACCATATTCTCGAGACAGCTCAGGTGATCTATGGATCGTGATCCTGAAATGATAGGGGAAATCGCGACGACGAAGGCGGATCAACTGCTCGAACAATTGGAGCCGTTGATCCCGCCGCTTCCGGAGCAAACCCCCTGATGGCCAAGAAGAACCCGCCGGGTGAAACCAACGTCGAATCAATCTCCCACATCGGCCCCAACTGGCCCCGGGCCAATCGCCATGGGCTTCAGCCTTTGGAACTCGAGATCGAGGATCTTGATGTCTACGGCCGCACAACCGGCCAGATCCACAACTCGTCAACAGACGACACTGCCTGCTGGTTCATCGACACCGACTACAACGGCGAAAGCTTCTTCGCCCGGCAGGCCTACCTCACGGGCGCCGACGAGCCATACGAAAAGCTCAAGCGGGCGCTCAAGGCCGAGATCGACGAAGCAGCGTGTTCATCGCATTACAGCACCACGAGCCGGCCGTTCCCAAAGCCGGAGAGCGGGAAGATTGCGGTGAAGATGATCAAGCATTCTGGGGATGACGTCTTGAAGGTGATGCCGCTGAAATAAAGGACTCTTCTCTCAGAGGTTCGGCGCGATGACTCACCCCTGCGAGCCTTGGAACGAAGGTGTTCGAGGTAGACAAGTACTGCCGCTCAGCGCAGCACTACCCCGATTCGAGTGTTGCAGCCGGCTCAAGCCATGCGGATGATAGGCGGGTCCAAGGAGACCCAGAATGACCGCAATGCCAAGGACCGTTTTCAAGTACGAAGGCTTTAATGTAAACAGCCTACTGAACCTCAAAAAGCAGTCGATCTACTTCGGCTCGCCCGCGCGGTTTAATGATCCATTCGACTGCACGATTACCACTCGAATTCAAGAGCCAACGAGTGACGAACTCCAAGAGATGCGCCAGTGTTATTTGGCACGAGATGACACGCCTGAAGACGCCAAAAGACAACTCAACTCGATGTCGCCGCGCGAACTTCGAGATTCGTTGGTTGGGAGCTTTACTGCGATTTACCAGCAACAAAAAGAACATTTTCTCGCAACCAAAGGGATAACGTGCTTTTCGGAGGAACACGACAATCTGCTAATGTGGGCGCATTATGGCGACAGTTACCGCGGCTTTTGTCTCGAATTCCGCACCGACATCGAGCCGTTCAAATCAAAGCTTCGGCGAGTCGATTACGTTGACGACATCCCGGAAATCTCACTTGTGCCTTTTGTGCGGGACCGGGATGCGAGCCAGTTGATCGAAAAGGCGTACTGCACGAAATCCCGGTCTTGGGCTTACGAAAAAGAATGGCGTGCCATCCACCATGAGGCTGGAACGCTCTATAAGTACACTCCCGACGCGTTGAAGGCGGTATACTTCGGCCCCAGAGTCGACATCCAAGTGGTTGATTTGATCTGCATAATCTTGGCCGCGCAAAATCCAGGCGTCGATTTATGGCTCGGTAACGTGGCCGCAAACGGATTCACAATCGACTTCGAGCGAAAGACCTACACGCCCATGATGCTCGGTCGAAAACTTGGATGGTTACCACAGAGCACGCTATTGTCCTACCCGCCGTTTACCTAAGCAAGCTATCGGCGTGTTTAGTTGCCCTGCATCTTCCGCTCTGGCGGCGCGGTCCGTTCGCTGCCAATCTCACTGACGCCCCAAGAGCTTGACCGCTCAAAGTAAATTAGCCAACGGCGTTGGATCTCATGATCTCCAAATGGTTCATCCGCCGCTCTGGCGTTACGCGGTTTCCGACTGGGTTCGCCGTCGAGCGAGCCGCCCGCTTGTGTTGGGGCGTCCGGACGGCGAAGCTAAATGCCTTCCGGCCCGCGGAGCCAAGCGGATCGTAAGGTGCTCGGCCGGCTCGCTGCGCCGTCGCGCTCAATGGTACTTCACTCGCGCCCGGTGCGATCGTGAACCACGCCAGCCCGGGCGTTAGCCTGCCAGGTAACGGCTCGGGTAGTCTTTCGCATCCCTAGCAAACATGCGATGATGATTGTCGACGGAGAAAAACCGGCAACCCACCACAGACAGGCCGCTTTCTAAGTGTAATTGGCGAATCGCATTCGTCCCAACGCGCGGCTTGAGCGTGTGACTTTATCGAGGACATTGCTCTGGACGAGATTTGCGTTAGAGGAGATGGAAGGTGGAGTTGAGATACGCCGAAAAACTCAAGCAGTATTCCGATTGTCCGCCGGTCCGGACAACAGTTCGCGATGGCGAAGCGTTCCGATTCGTGCACGCAGCGATCGAAAATCCAAGGAATTTCCAGTGCGCCGCGACTTTATCGCCAAGTCGGGAATTCGATACTGACGCAAGACGATGCGCGTCCTGGGCGCTCTCTTTCTTTTCGTCTAAGGAAAAGGCGGTGGCATTCTACCAGAAATTGAAGAAAACGTCGCCGAACATCGAAAAAACGGTAGGGACACATTTGGCACGCGGTCCGGTCGTTCCGGCTGACGGCCGAGTTTCTGTCGATCGATCCGACGGCCACTTTTCGCTCTGGGAATCGAACGAGGCGAATTTCTCCGACAAATTCGTCATTATTCAGGCGCTATCGGCATGATCTCACTTAGCGGGATGTCACTATCTAGTTTTCCGATCGCCGACCTTCGGCGCACCACGGACCTAATCTACTTCGACGGCCCGCTGCTCTCGGTTTACGAACACACTAATGGTGAGAAGTATTTATATTATTGGTGTGATGCTGATGACAAAGTCAATCGTTGGATGATTCTTCGGATCGATGAGGCAAGCGTTCTGAGGCTCGTGAACAGAATTGTTCCGCTTGGTTATGTTATTCCTAAGGGCTGCCGGGACGACTTTGTTTACTTCGTGGACTTCGCGACTGATCGAAAGCCACACAATGTTGTGCTGACGCCAGTCTCAAACGTGCCGGAGAGCTACCGCCCGGAAGATAACTGTTATCTCGACGCAGTCGAGCACCGGCAAGACGCGAGTTCCTATGCGGTGCTAGTCGAGGGTAATTGGTCTGTGCGTGAAATCGGAGACTTTCCCAGTCTCTTCTCGAAGGTATATTCGCTGTTGTATTGGTCCAATGTGCTTCACTTGAAACATCAAGTCCAGCACCCATGGCGCGGCGGCTTCAGCGCGATGCATTTTTTTAATTGGCTTGCGGATGCAGTGCCCAGACAAGACAGAGCGTATGTTTCCGCGATTCAGTATTCTTCACCGGGATTCATGCGATTCAGGCTAAACGGGAAAATAGCTGAACAGGTTACAAAATGCCTCTTTGTGTTCAAAGCAAACAAGGATTTCATCAATGCCCAGTACGACGATTTAGCCACCTATATACGAAAGAACCGTCTAAACGAAATCTGGGACGAGAATTCGCCGGAATGGACGAGGCATAATTCCGGTTTGATTAGTAGAACCATCGACCTAATGCGACCGTTCGCCGTGCTAGACGGCAATGAATTTGTTGAATTGTGCTCAAAACCGTTTGAGGCTGTAAAAATCGCAATGGCCTTTTGTCGCTACATCAAAACTTTATGTCTGTATGAGTCACGGGGGTTAGTCCGATATCCCGCTACGGATGCTGAATGATCGCGCCGTACGCGTCACGTTAAGCGGACAGCGCAGCAGCGCCCACAATCGCCAGGTCAAGCCGCCGGCCCTAGACGTCCGATCCCTTGGCCGAAGCACCTCGGCCTTCACGGCGAGGCGTCTGGCGGTCTCAATAGCATGCCCCAGTCGTTTGCCTTCGCTAACGCATCGGGTGAATCCGCCACTGCATCCGCGGGCAGTCGCCGGCCCCTTCACTGGCAAACTTACTGACACTCTGAAAGCTCGATCGCGCGAAGCGACACGGGGCCAATACATTGCGATCGATGATCTGCGGATCACTTATCCGCAGCATCGCGCGTTTTCGGACTTCAAGGGATGTGAGACAGGGATGTGAGACACCCACCTTTTGCCGAGCGTCAGGCACTCGCCTTCTGCGGGGATGTGGGACGCGAACCACCCACCTTTTGCCGAGCGTCAGGCACTCGCCTTCTGCGTGTTCGAAATGACCAGACGCCGTGGTATTGCGCCGAACGAGCGAGCCGCGAATGAATGGATGCGGGGGACCATGACAAAAGGATGGGTGTCTGGAATCCACGTCAATCTCGCTCGTCATGTTGCCGTTAGCGTCGTACTGGTAGGTCGTGGTGGTGCCGTCGGGCGCGACCACTTCGGTCAGGTTGTCGTTCGCGTCATACGAGTCAGCGCGTGATGTTGCCGAGTCCATCGATCGTTTCGCCGACGTTGCCCTGGTCGTCGTTCAAGGTGGTTGTCGTGTCGCCGTCGGCGTTCGTGATCGAATATTCGCCGGGTGCGGGATAGGCATAAGGGAGGCAGACACCCATTCTCTGGACTTGGTTACGGGGACGTGAGACACCCTCCTTTTGCCGAGCGTCAGCCACTCGCCTTCTGCGTGTCCCAAATAACCAGAGGCCGTGGTTCCGCGCCGAACGAGCCTGCCGCGAATGAATGGATGCGCGCGACCACGCGTGACCACGAGATGCGAGACACCCACCTTTTGCCGAGAGGGATGTCAGGGATGTCGCTGGGTAGGTCTGGGTGGTTGACCACCCAGACCCCCAGCAGATCCGTGCACGCGCAATTAACGCACACGGCTCCTCATTTCAAACCTTCGCTGCGCGACGGTACACCGAGTGGACGACGGTCGCTGCTGGGAGCGGATACCGCTCCAGCAGACGATACATTCGCTCCCAGGCGACTTCGCCACCGCGATGGCGGCGGCCAAGCCATCTCCTCCAGAGTCCGATGACACCCCACCGGAATTGTCAGGGATTCGTGCCGCTCTGCCCGGGCGCGATGCAGGTAAATACGCCGAAAACCAGAAAGTCAGACTGGTTCGTGGTGAGGAGCGATTGGATGCCCGCCTGCCGGTAGGTTGCGGCAAGGAGCGTATCCAGCAGTCGCTTGCGGCCCAACGAGAACTGCTGCAGCCACGTGAGAAACTGTCGCACGGCACCAGCGTCGGGGAACGCTTGCAAGACGTCGCTTGACGTCCACCACTGCTCGGCAACATGACGTGCCGCGCTCATGTCGAGCGGCTGCGTGAAACGACGCGGGTCGGTGACGACATGGATAAACTCTGCCAATACTTGTGGAGCGACAGCAACGACGTCGCCCGCCGAGAGCAGATGCGCCAGCGTGGCACGCGCGTCACCGTGCGCGGGTGTTCTCTTACCTCCGCGGCCACAAGGAACCCGGTGTCCAGGCCATGGATCATGGCCGACCTTCAAGCATTTCGCCGAGCAGGTCGTCGTCGGACAAGAGTGGACGAAGTACCGAGCCCAAACTCACGGTCGCAATGTCGAGGACGCTCTGCGACTGCGAGCCTTCCATCCGCGGGGCGGGCGGCAAGGTGGCGCGAGAGAGAACGGTTACCTCTTGTCCCTCCGGCAAGCGCACGCCGTCGTCCAGCACAACCACGCCGTTTTGCACTCGACCATGGGCCACCATGCGAAACCTCGTCTAGTCGCGAGTCAATCGTCCAGGCTCCTTGGATTTTACCACGCACGGCATACGAGCGAGAAGTGCATTGCGTCAGTCGTCCCAGAGCCGGGTCGCCCCAGGGATTGCCCCCAGGGGTCCCTCAGACCCGTGCTCGCGCAATGAACGCACACGGCTCCTCATTCCAAACCTTCGCCGCGCGACGGTACAGAATGATCTGGACCAAGGCTCTAATCAGCGATAGACCGGAATTCGGGATTTATTCCGTCGAACCTTGACAGCCTCTTCGGTTCGGTTGAGGAGCCTTGCGATGTTCTCGTCCGTGTCAGTGCCGAGCAACGCAAGCTCTGCCGTTGTCCAACGAAGCATAAAGGCAGGAATCTCAAGTTGCATACGTTTCGCTTGAACGCAGGAGGCGGCCCTTCCGAGCTTGCGCCCGACTTCGAGGTCGCTTGCTGTCCCAACCAGTGCGATTTCTGCTGGGGTCCACGGCTTGGGATCAAACGCAGGAATTCCAAGTTTCTCTCGCTTGTTCCAATCCGATGTAGTGGATTTCCCGAACCGGCGAGCGAGTTGGCGGTCGGGTGCCGTGCCGAGCAATGCGATCTGTTCTTCATTCCAACGTTGGGCAAGGAGTGAGATGCCCATTGAACGCGCTGGGCCATTGAATCAGGCCATCGGTGATTCCCTTGACCGTTAGCTCTCGGTCTCGGTATTCGCAGAGAAGCTTATCTCCGAGCCTGCACTTCGGCACCTTGTACGGGCCGTAGAGCAGTTTGAATCGCTCAGAGTCGATCATGTCAGAGCCCCAAGAAGCCTGAATCGCCCCCGCTAATCGCAGACATTACTCGGCACGTTTGCAGAGTGCAACCGTACACGAATCTTGCTCAGGAAGAAGAGATCGAGATCCCGCTCGAAGTGATCGAACTCAAAAAGGATGACCCGAACTACCGGCTGATTTCTGAATACACATACTGGTCACAGAACTGGCGGGAGAATTGAGCTTGCAAACGAAGCGGACCAGAGGGGAACCAGGGGAACCAGACACCCAGTCTCCGGACCGGGTTCCGGCGGAAGCCAGACCAGACGCGACTCGCCCCGGTTCGCGTCCCGCGACTGCGGGGGGTGCCCCGCGGCCGACGCCGCGCACTGCCGGCGCCGTACCAACCTTGGTCAGCAATCGTGTGCGCTCGGATAGACCGCCGGCGCTTGCACCAGTCGGTTGCTGCGAACCGTTCGAGATCGACGGCGGTGGTTCGTCGCTTGCCGCGCCGGCGAAGGAAACGACGCTCGCCGGCCTCGAGTCCAAGTCGTATTCACGGTCTGTCGCTGCGACCGGGACTCGCGTAAGAGCGAGCCGCTTACTTACAAAAACGCGAGTCCGCCGCCTTGCCCCGAAACCAGCCGCCGTGAGCGACGCGCACAAGCGAACTCGCTCGACCTGGCGCCCGCTTGGCGATTCCGGTTCCGACTCTCGCTCCAGGACGGATTCGTCTCGATCGGTCGCGGAAACCCGGACGCTCTGGTTTACGAAGAACCCTCAAGTCTTTTGCGGACGTCGGCCAGCGTCGAGACGCGACCCTCATCCGCTTCCCGTCGGCTCTCCTCGGCGAGACTGCGAAACGACTCGTTCTCTTCGAGCAGCCGGTCGATGAAGTCGGGATCATCCGTGTGGATCGGGACGAGCTCGAATTTCGGGATCCCGCCAATCGTGACAATCACCGGCGATTGTTGGCACTCTTCGGCATAACCCTCAAGATTCGCCTTCGCCTCGTTCAGGTCGATCACTTTCATGGGCGGAATACTCCTCGCGACGCCACGCGATGCGTCCGCTCCCCGAACCCAATACGTCGGGGGGATGCGAGCCACCCACCTTTTGCCGAGCGTCAGGCACTCGCCTTCGGCGTGTTCGAAATGACCAGAGACCGTGGTTTCGCGCCGAACGTGCGAGCCGCGAATGAATGGATGCGCGGATCGATGAGAAAAGGCTGGATGTCTCGAATCCCCTTATCACAGTGCTGGAGTGCCGTGTTCGCCAGGTTGTGGCGGCTTATGCCGGAGTGGCAGGAAACGAATCTCAACCCGCCGGTCGAGGGCGGCGGCGATCCGACGAAGTAAGGGCAGGGAATGGCCTTCGTATTCGGCATCCTCCAAGCGGCAGATAACGGAGGCCGTAGTGCCGACCAGCTTGGCGAGTTCCCGCTGGCTGAGGCCCGCCTGGCTGCGGAGCTGCAGAATCTTGCGGGCCACTTCGTCATCGGCCCTGGCCTCCTCCAAAGCGGCGATCCTTTTCGGTTTGCCGTCGTAATACCGGCGGTGCATGATTTCGACGGCATCGCTGGTCGATGGGCGTTTCTTCGGCATAATCAAACCTCCTGATGCGTATCTCGGGGCGGCGCAGCTCATGGCCGAGATCCCGAAGCCGCTCCAGCTTGACGCGGCATTTGTCGAGCACCTTCTCCGGGATCAGCTCGAACCATTCCAGGATGGGCACAGACCCGTCCTCATCCTGATAAAAGACCACCTGAATTCGAGGCATGATTGACCTCCTCCGTCATTGTTCGCATCTTTGCGAACGATCGTCAAGCTGATGGTCTTCGTGGGGATGTGAGACACCCACCTTCCGCCGAGCCTCGGGCGAGCGTCAGCCACTCGCCCGCTGTGTGTTCGAAATGACCAGAGCCCGTGGTTTCGCGTCGAACTAGCGAGCCGCGAATGAACGGATGCGGGGGACGTTACAAAACGATAGGGCCGGGCCGCCCCAGGGATTGCCGCTGGAACTCCCACCTCCTTATCATTCGCCATGTTCTCCGACCCCGGTCTGACCAGGCACGCTAGTGGGTCCAGGTGTCGCTAATGCCCGGCATGGCCCCCGCGTCAGACAAGGACGAGGGCTCAGGACAAAAAGGGAAAATTTCGAGGCTCAATCGCACAGCGTTTGATCTTGCTGTCTACGCTTCGCAGTGAGAGTCGCCTCTCCCCACGCAAGACTCGCTTCTCCGCCTGCGGCGGACTGGCCCGGCTCTGCCGGGCGGGATTGGGTACCCGCAGGGTTCCACTAAAAGGTTTCACATTGGAATGATCCTCCTTTTCCGAGCTTCTTGGCGCAATGTGTGGCATCCCCAGTGCCGCGTGCTTGCTCGCGCGCACTCTCTCTCGCCGCGCCAACATCGCGTGGAAACGGAACGACCGCGACGCCGCAAAAAAGCTGTGGGATGACGCCATCGCCCGGTGCGAGCTCATTGTTAAACAGCCTGGTGGCAATCCTCGCGCTGCGAAGCTCCTCGAGCGTATACGCGACGAACGGAAACACGAAGCGGGGCCGGCGCGAGATGCGGCTTCCTCGTCACCCTCATCGGGGTCAGATACCATGCCATAGGGCAGTGCTAACGTGACAGCCGGTAGCGATCGAAGCGACGTTCACGAGGAAACGAGACATCAGGGGAGCGGCACCACGCACCCTTATCCGACGTTGCTGATCCGACAGAGCGCCACGCATTCACTTCGGCTTCGCGCCTTGGACACGGACGACATCGTTCGGCGCCTCGTCTGGATCGGTGCTACGTTGAGAGTGACCAGGGCAATCGACGCACCTTTGATCGAGATAATGATAGGGCGCCTTTGATTTGACGACTTCTCAGTCTACCGTTGGCGTCGTCTCCTAGTCTGTTTTCCTTGCTGAAATCATCCGCCGCGATCTAAGAGACATTGACATCATCGGGCTGGTTGTCGGCGATCCACGTGAGGATCAGCACGACCGAAACATCGGAACCGAGGCCTCCATCGGCTGCGGTGCCGGTACTGCCGTTGCTGGTCCCGATGCCACCCTCGCCGCCTTTGGCCGTGTTCGCCGAAACCAAGACGTTTCTCAAGGTGACCGAGCCACCGGCGACGAAAACGCCGCCTCCGGCGCCAGGGCCGCCGGAGCCACCGTCTCCCTCGACTCCGCCGGGTCCGAGATTGATGCCACCGGTTCCTCCGACGCCGCCTTGAGCCGTGCTGAGAACGATCAGCGTATTGGCGACCGTGGCCAACCCGCCGTCAACGAACAAGCCGCCCCCCAGGCCGGCGCCGCCGGAACCGCCAGGGAGGCCGGGGCTGTTGGGAGTGGGGTTGAAGTCTGTGTCCCCGGCGGCGCCCGCGCCGCCGAGTGCGGTGTCGGAATCGACGAGCGAGTTTGCGACGCTGACCGTCCCTCCGCCCTCAAACAGGCCCCCACCTTCGCCCGCACCGGCGAGCTCCAGCGCGGGCGCGTTCTGCGACGCGGGAAGGAAGAATGAAGCACTACCGCCAAGGGCGGCGTCCCTGGTGAGGACGGCGTTCAAGAGGGTGACCGTTCCCGCAACGGTGCAGAGGCCGCCCCCCTCGCCGTCGCCGCCGTGGCTAACATACACCAGGTCATTGCCGCCCTGCGCGAAGTCCGAGCTGACGGCCACGTTGTTGAGGGCGACCGAGCCTCCGCTGTTGTACACACCGCCGCCCATGCCGTCGCCGCCGTTGCCGATCTCCGCGGACGCGCCGCTGTCACCGCCCCGAGCGATGTTGGAGGTGATGGACGTGTTGTTCACACCTGCGAGCGCGCCGCTGAGGAACAGTCCGCCGCCCTGGCCGTCACCGCCGCCCTGGTGCACACCGTCGGGGAATAACAGCAGGGCGCCGCCGGCGCCACCTTCGGCGATGTTGGAGCCGATGGCGACGTCGTTGACGCTGAGCACCCCCCCGACGACATACATTCCACCGCCTTCGCCGGCGCCGCCCGCTCCAGTCTGGTTGCCACGGATCTTCGATCCGCTACCGGTTTCGGCGCTGCCGTTGTCACCACCGACGCCACCTCGGGCGGTGTCGGAGTCGACGACGGCGTTGTTAAGGCTGAGCGATCCCCCGGCGACGTAGACTCCACCCCCTTCACCCGCGCCGCCGTTGCCGCCGGCTCCTCCGGGCGCGAATGACCTGCCGGAGCTACCCAGGCGGCCGTCGCCGCCGGCGCCGCCGGCGCCACCCAACGCCGAGTTGAAGTCGAACACGGAGTTGTTGATACGAACCGTGCCATCGCTGACGTACAGCCCACCCCCGAGTGCGACCTGCCCGGCGCCTCCGGGGCCACCGCTGCCAATGGCGGCCTGCCCAAAAACCCCGGCCACCCCCTCCGCAGTGTTGTGATCGATCAGAACCTCATCGAGAATCAGCGCTCCGCCGTCGTCGAGGATTCCGCCTCCCTCGGCGGGCGTCGGGCCTGACGACGACGATCCATTGTCGTGGGCCAGCCCATCCTTGATCTCCACCCCTTGCAAGGTCAACTGAGTTCCAGGTGCGAGCTGCAGCACGCGGCTCAGCCCGTTCGCATCGATAATCGAGGCGCCGGGCCCGGTCACACCCCGACCTTGGATCGTCACGTTGTGGGCTGTGGTAAGGATCTCGAGCTCGCCCAGGGTCAGCGAGTACCTGCCGGAGGAGAGCTGGATGACATCCGTGCCGTGCCCCGGATCGGCATTGGCGGCGACGATCGCCGCGCGCAGGCTTCCGCTACCGTTACCGCCGTCGGCGAAAATCTTCGGGGCAAAGACGGTCAAGAGGCTCCTCGCCTCGAGACATTCGACGAGGTAGGCTCTTGCCCCGCATCGGGAACGTGACAAACCGCGACCGTGTCGCGCTCGCCGCTGCCCAAGCATCCACCACTGTTGCCGTTTCGGTTTCATGGTTGCGGTCCTTTGGTGTCACCCCAGGTTGTTGGGACTTTTTCGACACGCCGCGCTGGCCCCTGGGGTGCCAGTCGCGCACAACGTACCGTATCTACTCCCGCTTCCGCGAGAACCTCCGAATCCGTCGCGCCACCGCGGGCGTCGTCTCAGATCGCGGCGCGCACCATGGTTGGTTCATCTCAGGGCGATCGGGCGGCGGAGCCCTTGAGTAACTCGTCGACTTCCGTCCATAACGTTCGGCAGGCCACTTGCTCGGTCTCGGTCAATGCCTTCACGGCCGGCTCGTCGCGGATGCCGGCCAGGTCGAGATCGGACTTCCAGTGCCGGAGAGTCGAGTGGACGAAGGCCTTCGCCGCGGGCGGGCCGGTCGAGACCTGCTTGGTCCAGTAGGCGAGGTCGGCCTTGAGCCAGTCGACGCCCTGTTGTCGCGAGCGGATCTTGGCCGGCTCGTCGAGCGACGGTTGGTCTTGCCCCTTACCGCAGGCGGCCATGGCGCAGGGCAAGCGGCGTTGTAACGGTTGCCGGCGCTCATGTCTTCGGCGAGCTTGGGGTCGGCCCGGAAGGCATCGGCGAAAAGCCTGGCTGCGGTCGCATAGCGCTGGGCCCTGTAGGAGAGGTCGGCGAATTCCAGGGTCTCGGCGGCGTCTTTGGGTATCTCTTGACCGCGCAGCACGCCTGGCAGACGCGCGGCCAGTGCGGCCTTGCGCTCGGCGTGGGCCAGCACCCGCGTTATTCCAGGCAGCCGGCGCTCGGCGTCACGTCCGGCCAGGTCGCGGGCCTTGTGGAATTCGTCACGGGCGGCGGCGAAATCTCCCTGCGTCCGCAGGCCGATGCCGAGGTTGGCGTGGGCTTCGGCGTAATCGGGCTGGAGCCGGATCGCCTCGCGGGAAAGGGCGATCACTTCGGCAAACTTCCCTTGCCGGATCAGCGCATTGCCGAGGTTGACGTGGGCCAGGGCGTCGTCGGGCTTGAAACGGAGCGCGTCGCGGAAGGCCGCGGCTGCCTCGCTGAATTCTCCCTGTCCGAAGAGGGTGGTGCCCAGGCCAAGGTGGGCTTCAGCGAGGTCAGGTTGAAACCGGATCGCCGTGCGGTACGCGAGCACCGCCTCGGCCGGTTTACCCTGCCCGGCCAGGGCGTTGCCCAGACCATGGTGGGCGAACGCGTATTCGGGCTTCAGCCGGATCGCTGCGCGGAATTCGGCCACCGCCTCGGGCAGTTTCCCCTGGCCGGCCAGGGCGACGCCAAGGTTGTTGTAGATGAACGGGTTGTCGGGCTTGAGGCGAATGGCCGCGCGGCACGAGTCGATCGCCTCCGACAGCTTCCCCTGGGCTTTCAACGCGTTCGCGAGGTTGGTGTAGAACCGAGAGTCGTCGGGTCCGAGTTGGATCGCCCGGCGGTATGCGGCGACTGCTTCCTCCATCATTCCCTTGCCGGCCAGGGCGTTGCCGAGCCGGAAGTGGGCTTCGGCAACGTCGGGCCCGAGCCGGATCGCATCGCGCGATGTCGCGATGGCCTGGTCGAGCGCCGCCAGGGCGGCGTCGCGATCACCCAGCGACCGCAGAAGGAAACCCAAGCACACCCAATGGCGGCTGCTCGCCGGCCGCAGCCGCGTCAGGTCCTCGAAGATCGCCCGAGCCTCATCCCGTCGACCGCGGGACTGCCAGGCGTGCGCCAGCTCGTGCGCCGTCTCCGCCCGCAGGGCGCGGGCTGCCGTGTAGTAACGGATTGCCTCTTCCATCCGAGGTGGCTGAACCTGCTCCAGCTCGCGTCCCAGGTTGTAGTTGACCCTGACGTCCCCGGGGTGCTCGATCTGGCGCGGCCCAGAAGTTCTACGGCGGCGTCGCGCTCGCCCGCCTCGGCCAGAGCAGCGGCCAGCAGAGTCAGGCTCGCCGCCGGCCAGCCGTGCGGGTCGGCTTCACTGGCCAGCTCGCGCAATGACTCGCGCCGGGCCTTGCGATCGGGTTCCGACCAGACCTGCCGGAGTCGATCGCGAAGCGGGTCAGGGTCTGCCTCTCGGGCAGTTGCGACCAGGCGTGTCCACGCGTTTTTCTCTGTGGGACGAGCCTTGCGGCGTGCTAACGACCAGTCGTCGAGCGCCGCGGCCAGGGCCAGCGACACGCCGGATGGCCGCGCCTTGATCAGCGCGCCAGCCGCTTGGGCGCCTAGTACATCGACGTCGTACCCCGCGTCGCGAAACGCCGACGCATAGGCCATGTCGCTGGTCGAGCCGTCCTGGTCGTCGGCCTCGGCCGATCGGATGTCGACCAATCGCTCACGGAGCTGCCGGTCCTTCTCAGCTTCGGCAGCCCCCGCGGTCACCGCGCGGCACGATATCGGTGATGGTGGCTCCTGTCGCGTTGTCCCGGGCGTCGCTGCGCAGTCCCTCGACGACATTCACCGCACTCCCGGCAGCGATCCATCGATCCCGATCGTCGCCGGTCTGCTGGGCCTGCCCGTGCAGCAGTTGCGCCTTGCGCAGGGCCAGGTCGACCCGAGTCGCACGCTCGCGCCGCTGGCGCTCAATCCAGAACCATCCGCCGCCGCCTGAGACGATCGTGCCGATGATCGACGCGGCGAGAGCCAGCGTCAACCGCCGCCGCGTCCGCTCTGCGACTGCGCGGGCATCGGCCGCCACCCGCGCCAGTTCTGCCCTGCGCAACCGCTCCTGCACACCCGCCAGATGGGCGGTGATCGCATCGACGACCTCCCGCGCGCTCCACGGCCGATCGTCGCGATCGCTCGCCAGGCAATGCTTCGCCAACCCGATCAGCTCGGGTTCGGCCCCGCAGCCTTCCAGTCTCTCGAACGCCGCGGCCATCTCGCCCCGCGCCGCCTTGCGCTGAATCTCGGCGGAGCTTCGCCCCGTGAATGCGGGCTCGCCGGTGAGCATCTCACAGAGGATCGAGCCCAGCGCGAACACGTCGACTCGCTCATCCACCCGGTCGCCCTCGCCCCGCGCCTGCTCGGGGGCCATGTAAGCCGGTGTCCCCAGCACGCTACCGGCCTGTGAGAGGTCGTCGGCCGATCCGCTCCGGGCTGTGGCGATGATCGTCTCTTCCGCGACTCCCTTACCGGCCGCGGCGTCATCCGCCACTCCACCCCGACGCAAGACTTTGGCCAGGCCCCAGTCCATCACTTGCACCTCGCCGAAGCTGCCCACCATGATATTCGACGGCTTCAGGTCGCGGTGGATGACGCCCCGGGCGTGGGCGTAGGCGATCGTCTGACAGACCTGCTCGAAGATCCCCAGGAACCGGGGAATCGAGTCGGTGGGATCCTTGCGGGCCTGAAGCAGCCCGGCGAGCGTCCGCCCCTTGACCAGCTTCATGGTGAAGAACGGTCTTCGGTCGGCGAAGGTGCCGACATCGTATATGGGCACGACGCCCGGGTGCTGGAGCTGACCGCCGATCTGCGCCTCCTCGATGAAGCGGCGGACGAGCTCGGGGTTCCCGGCGTGAGCGTCGAGCAGAACTTTGACGGCGAGGTCTCTGCCGATCTCGACGTCGCGGCCGCGGAGGACCGCGCCCATGCCGCCGTGCGCGATCTCGCCGAAGAGCTGATAGCGATCCGTTCGATCGCTCGCGGCCGGCATCTCCGGCGAGCGGGGTTTGATCAGGGGCGAGGCATCTTCGCCGGGATCGGTGTCGATCAACAGGATCCGCGGCAGGCCGCCCAGCGACTCGGCCAGGTTGGCGAAGGCACTCGACCTGGCCGGAGCGAGTGAGACGGTCAGCTCCAGCCGGTCCAGCTCGCACGAAAGCCCACTATCCGCCTGACCCGCTTTGAGCAGACAGACCGGACAAAGCCCCGCCGGCGCGTCGGACGGCCGCGGTTTGCCGCACCCCCGGCAGCGACTCGGTTCATCCATCGCCTGGCTCCGATCAATCTGGTTTGTATCGTCTTCTACCTCTTCAGGACGGATCGGCCACCGAAAGTTACAAGACCCGGGTCGGAATCCGTTCAGCCGGACAACGCGGCCAGCAGGTCGTCGAGCTCGTCGTCGACCTCCGCCGGGTCGACGACTGTGCTGGCGACCTCCTCGCGAAGCAACTCGCGGTATCGCCCGCGCAGACGATGGGCGGCCGCCTTGACGGCACCCTCGGTCAAGCCCAAAGCCAGCCCGACCTCACGGTACGAATCCTCGCGTTTATCCCCCTCGAGCATCGGCCGGATTCGACGGAATAATTCGGGCCTGCCGGCCTGGACAGCTTCGGCTTCGAGCCGGCCCAGAACGCGGGTGAGAAGCTCGAGCGCCCAACGCCGCTCGAAGAGCCGCTCGGCCGTCAGCTCATGCGACGGCTCGCTGCCATACCGCCCCTCGGCATCGAGCAGGTCGATCGAGATCCGCCGCCGGCCCCCTCCGCGCTTGAGGGCCTGGTTGTGTTCGCGCCAGTGGGCGACATGATGGTCGCAGGCGGCACGCAGGTACGACCGGAAGCGGCCACGGTCTCGGTCGGCCGCAGCTAGGTCGCCCCGTTCGATCAATTCGGCGAAGAGGCTCTGGACGAGGTCACCAGCATCCTCCGGGCCATAGCCCGCCCGGCGAAGGTATGCGTAGAGAGGGTACCAATACTCGCGGCAAAGCCCCTCGAGCGCCTCAAGGGCCCCCGGCGCCGCCGGGTTGCCCGCGCGGGCTATCCGGCTCCATTGGGTCGTCGGGAAGCCGGCCGAAGGCGGAGTCTCTTGCATGGCGTGGCTCGGGGTCTCACAGCAACGATAGGCGGCGCCGTGACGCGGGGCCAACTCGACTCTACATTACCGCAGCTCGACCCTTGATCCCAGCCCCAACCCACTAACGCGGGTCGCGGCGCGTCGCACCGCCATCGCCAGCTCCCGGGCTCGATCTGGCTCACTCGTTCCGACGGCTCGGGGATGTGAGACACCCACCTTTTGCCGAGGGGATGTGAGACACCCACCTCTTGCCGCGCGTCAGGCACTCGCCCTCTGCGTGTTCGAGATGACCAGAGGCCGTGGTTTTGCGCCGAACGAGCGAGTCCCGAATGAATGGATGCGGCGGACCATGACAAGAGATTTGAGACACCCACATTTTCCCGAGCCTCAGGCACTCGCCTACGGATGTCAGAGCTCTGCGCTGTCAGGAATGTGGTAGGGGGAATGAAACCGGCCGGGTCACCCAGGGCGGTTACCCGCCCCGGGTTCCCACAGATCCGGACTTGCCCGTCAACGAGGCATCCGGCTCCTCATCTCATGACTTCGCTGCGCTGCTCACCAAGCCGTGGACCACCCGGACGCGGGGAAGACTGTATCGCTCCTCCAGACGAGAGAATCTGGACCACGGCATTGGTTTGCCTCGGCGACGCCGAGACAGCCACCGTCGCCACGCCAGGGGGTTGCAGACACCCACCTGCCTCGGGGCTTGTGCGTCGCTCCGCGCCCTGATGGCTCAGTGAAGCGATGAGCCGGAGGTCAACGCGACGGTCTGCCGAACCTTTGAGCCTCGGGAAGGAGCCGAACCGAACCCCATTGAGAGAGCGAGCCACCAGTCGAGCGAGGGCCGGTCGCGGAAGCCCCTCGCCATCAAATCACTGCCGCTTCTCTCCAGGAAAACGAGACGGCGACGCAAGACCTGACGATGCCGCACGGGAAAGCCGTCCGGACTTTTGGCATCGATCTCCCGGGCGGTCAGCCGTTCCGTGGACAAGCGGAACGAACAGCGATGCGGTAAACCAAGGAAACCAGCCGGAAAGCTGTGGTCCCGTCAGGCAGCTTCACAAAAACCGAGTCGGCCGGTGTACGACCGCGATTGCACGGCAGTTATTCAACAGTCGGACTATCTGATCGCAGAAATCTGAGCGAGACGAGAGAACCTGATCGGATGCTTACCTCTCGCGGTGGCGTCCTGCGGCAGTGAACGCGCGAAATTCCAGGGGCGCATTCCGCGCGGGCACCGCGAATTCGCATGCCGCTGGAGTGTTTCGGCAGCGGCGTGGGCCGATCGCAGACGACTCGATCTTTCCCAGACTTTCTGACCAGTTCGGGTGCCGGTTCTTGCGTGGATTTGACTGCCTCCTTGACGTACACCAGGAATTCGTCCCATGCCGCGTTTCTACCGCAAGCCTTTCCGCCGTTCCGCGACGCGGGACAAGAATCGCCGACTGCTGGAGACGCGCCATGCGCGGCGTCCGGTGTTCGAGGCGCTCGAGGATCGTACCCTTCTGACCGGGCTGCCTGGCGAGACAATCGGGAATGATATCTCGGCGTGGACGCAGTCGCTCTCAATGGTGGCGCAAAACGCGGCGGCACTCCCGTTCATCGGCCCCTATCTCCAGGCCAACGGGAATCCGATGACGAAAGTTGCCAGCGAAGTCGCGCTCGCCGAAAATGCGCTGTCGTCGTTGCCCTTGCCGACCCAGAACAACACGTTCAACTTCGTCCTCGACGTCGAGGACACGGAAACCATCCCGCTCAACCTGGGCGTCGGCAGCTACATCAACCTCTCGAAGAATATCCAGGTCACGTTCGACTTCAAGTTCGCGTTCACGGTTGATGTATCCCCCCGCGAGCTGAACGCCTCGGTCACGCCCACCTCCCTCAAGTCCGTCGTCGGGTCGGCCTATTGGTTCGATCTCAACACGGCCTCCGGTGCAAGCTTTCCGACAGCACTCTCGACCACCGATATTCATCACACGGCGAATGCGGACCAAGACCTTCCCGACACTTCCATGGCCCTCGTCGTCACGCCGACGCTTCCCCCCGGTATTGGCATCAGCGGCGGCCTCGGCGGCTTGCTCACACTGAGCGGATACGTCGAGAGCGACTCGAAGTCGCTCGACCTCATCCTGGGCTTTGATCCGACATCGGCCAACCTGGCGATCGCGGGCGACGTCGACGTTGACCTGATGCTCAATCTCTCGCTTGCGAATAACCCGTCCTCTCCTCTGTTCACTACCGGCCTGGAAGTGACGTGGCAGGCGAGCTCATCACAATCGCTCAACGACACGGACACCAACACCGGCAACCCACTCTGGTCGGACTTCACGATCGCGTTCCAAGGCGTTAAGCTCGACATCGACACGCTGCTCGGGGGCTCGTCGGGCATGATCGGCAGCGTTTTCTCTTCCCTGAGCCAGGTCCTGGACTTCCCTTCGCTCAAGCAAGTCATCGATTTACTGAACAATAAGGTCCCGATCTTGAATGAGTCGATCGCCGATCTCATCGGCAACTCCCTCGGTGAGGTCGTATCCGCCATCGCCTACATCCAGAGCTTCACGGGCTTCTCGTCGAACAACGGAGCCGACACCTACATCAATCTGGGCAGCTTCAACATCGCAACATCGGCTAACTTCGACGATCTGGCGACCGCCCCCCTCGCGGGGCTCGTATCCAATGTGACCGAAGTGACCAACACGCTCGGATCCGTCCTGGCCGACGCCGGCGGCGACACCGCGGCGGAGTCTGCCTTGACCTCGCTTGAGGCCGTGGATACGCAGGATACGGCGGAGGGCGCGGGCAACAACCCCCCGATTTCCTTCCCGATCATCACCGATCCCGAGATGGCCTTCGGCTTCCTGCTCGGCCAGAACGTCGATCTCGTGGATTTCAATCTCGACGCCAACTGGAGTTGGGACCCGCCCATCGAGAACTTCCCGGTTCTGGGACCCATCTCCCTTGGCTTTGGAGGTGATTTCGGTGTCGGCTTCGAAATCGACGGAGGCTACGACACCCGGGGCATCCAGATGGGCGACCTCGCCGACGGCCTCTATCTCAACACCGTGACATCGAACGTCGATTTCAACGCCGAGCTCTTCCTCACATGCAGCGCGTTGGTCGTCGAGGTTTCCGGCGGTCTAGGCGGCGAACTCAAACTCACTCTCGGTCCCTCAACGACCCACCTTTACGTCGACCAGCTCGGCACCGCCGACGTCGAGACCAGCGGCGAGATCTACATCGAAGCCAACGTCAGCGTAGGGCTCTACATCGGACCTTTCGACGTTACGATCGCCACATTAAACCTCGCCAGAGTGACCTTGCTAAGTTTCGGATCCAGCCCGGGCCCGTCGTCCAACCCCGGGCCCGCCAACACAATCCTCATCCATCCTCATGGCGGGGGCGAAGTGATCACCGCGGGACCTTACGAAATGCCGTACTCGAATGAGGATGAAGGCGGCAACGTCACCGGGGGATACAATTTCGGCATCGCGGTCTACTACCCGACCTTTACTGACTTTTACCCGGAAGGCACTGAGTCAGACGGAGTCGTGACGACCGCCGGCTTTCCCCAGTACACCTTGATCGCCACCGGCACCGATACGTTCAAGGGCAGTGAGACGATCGTCGTGGATGACGGGAATCCTGCCGATCAAGCAGATATCGGCGACCATTCCTCGCTGGAACCCACGCCCAACGTCCTGCTGGAACCCTACGGCGACGCTGCCGGCACGCATGATTACGAAGTCACCGACGAAGTCATCGGTGATAGCCAGAGCCTCATCATCGGCGGGCCGGGAAATAACAGGGTCTCGGGGGCGAGCATCGAATTCGGCGGCAAGATGGATCCGGGCTTTCTGCAAAGCCACGGCGACGTGAATAACGCGATCTCAACTTATCTGTCTCAGCTTCCCGGGACTGTCGTGCCCGCGGACGGCACGACGCCATACCATGAGAGCCTGGTAAGTCTTTTTCAAGCCCCCGATTTCGACGTCCTCGGTTCGTCGCCGCCGGAGCCGGAGGATACCTTGGAAGACACGAACGCCCTCGCCATCGTCGTCGGCGGGCCCGGCGTCAACAACTTCTACTCAGGCGGGATGGTCTACGGTGGATCATACGACCTGATCGACTCCAGCCCGTCGCCGGCTTACACCACGCTCAACAACTTCACGGTGACAAGCGCGGCCGATACCGACTACTACGAACTCACCGGCGGCCAGGGTGCCGACAATGCCATCATTGTCAACGACATGTTCCCCGACGGAGATGGGGCTGCTCCCGACTTTGCTTTCCATCAAGGACCGCCGATCGAAGCGTTCTCCAGGAACAGCGTGCTCGTCGTGGAAGACCACACCACGAGCAACGAATTCCTGCACGCGAGCGACATCCAGACTTTGACCGTGCGCACGAACAACCTATATCTCGACGGCAGCCTGAACGGCAGTGGGCTTATGTACGTCTTCGACGATATGTTCTATCGCACCGTCAATCCCGAGTACGACCCGCCGCAGACCGTCGTGATCGATGGCGGAACGAATGATAATGCTTACACAATCAACACAGTTCCGGTCAAAGGCGGGCCGACGGATTCCGATGATACTTATCTGGCCAGCGGCACCGAAACTGGTTACGGCGGCGTGGAAATCAGCAACACGTTTCCCGCCCTGGTGGGGACGCAGATGGTTACGGAGTCCGGGCCTACGATCGTTCTGTCGGAAGTCGAGCCCGATGACAGCATCACGGTGGACGGCGGCTCCGGCCACAATACCTACGCCGTCAACCTCGACAACCGCACTCCGGTCAACTTGCAGATCGCCAATACGAATGCAGCAGCCGGAAGCGCGTCTCTCAACGTGAACCTGAGCACATACAATCATTTCAAGAACGCAAACGTCCCTGTCGGTAACGTGTCGGTAGACCTGAAGGCCGGCGAGCTCGACGTTAGCGCCCGGGCCGACGTGTATTCGAACTTCGAGGACCACGTCCAGACCAGCGCAACGACAATCGCCTTCGATAACGGCACCACGGGCAGATTGAACGTGACGGGCAGCAGCGTGAGCCCAGCGAGTTATTACTACTTTGGCTCGGTCTCCTGTGCCACGACGCTGGACGTCGGCACCGAGGCGGGCATCGCGAGCACGATTCTGACCGAGCCGGCGAGCGTCGGCAACTTCACGATCGGCGGCGACCAGCCGCTGGGGAGCAAGTCGGCGACCATCTCGCTCGACATCGAGGGGAATGAAGGCAACCTGGTCTTCGATCCAAAGGGCGGCAACGCCATCGTGGACGTCGCCACGGCCGGCAAGAACCTCGGGGCGATCTTCGGATCGATGTCGCTGGACAATGCCCTGGGCAGCCTGAGCCTCTCCCTCGATGACAGCGACGGCTACTTCGGGCATTCGCTCGACGTGACCGCGGGCGGCATCCACTGGATGTCTGGCACTGCCTCCGCCGGCGACGGGTCGCCGGTCTCGCTCCAAGTCAGCACGCGAGATTACACGAACGTGCCGTCGACCTACCTGGGGCACCCCATCCTCGTCACAGCGGTCACGCCGATCGGCGTGGTCATCAATGCGGAAGACTACAGCCAGACGATCGTCGACGGCACGCCTGGGTCATTGAATGTCAATGGTGGCAACGTGACCATCCACGGAGCTTCGGGCCCCGTCTGGGTCAACGGCACGAACACGAGCCTGCCTTCGTTCGTCAGCTTCGACGAGAGTACTTACTACCCGAATCTAAGCGGCGCCGTGATCGTCACGGGCGCCGGGGAGATCTTGGCGGATGTCGACCCGGAGCAGGCGCCTTCAAGCGCCATCACCATGACCGGGATCGTTAGCCCCTTGCCCTATCTGGGGTTCGCGGGCTTTTCCGGCCTCTATGAAATCAAGGGCATGATCAACAGCGGACTCTATTACGCTCCAGGGATTTCCGTCTATCTCGCTGCCTCACAGCAAGTTCCTTCGCCGTTGCCGACGATCACGATCCTCGACACAGGCACTCCAACCGCGCTCTTTACTCCCGACTACGACGTGATCGTCGACAAGACCACGCAAGTGCTTGATGTCGACGCGGCTTCCCAGACCACCGTCAACACGTGGGGGCTCTTGAACGGCCTGATCGTCGTCGACTCGGGATATCTGAACGTCGTTGCGGACAGCGGACAGGTTATCGGAGCGATCACGATCACACCTTCGTCGGTCATCGGCTTCACGCCGATTCCGATCAGCTACTCGTACCTTTCCGGGCTGGGTGTAACTGGTCCCGGCTCTCCGACGGTCGTAACGATTACCGGCACGAGCGCGCCCTTGACCTACAACCCCGGTTCCGATCAGAGCGACACGATCAACGTTGAAGAAGCGTCCAACCCGATCGACATTCTCGAGACCGCCAGTGTGTTCAATCGGCAAACGGTCAACGTTGGAAGCGATGCGGCGGCCGGGCTCGGGACACTGGCCGGCATCAGTGCTCCGATTACGTTATCGGGTTCGCTCGGCAATAACACGTTGAATGTTGTCGATAGTGGCGACTCCTCTTATCAAACCGGCAGTATCAGCGGAACCGGGTTCAATTCGTCTGGATTCTCGGGGAACGGGGCTGTCGTCTGGGTTGCGGTTCCATACTACGGAGTCACCAGCGTCAACCTGGTCCTGGGGCAAGGCGGCGGCGACTTCCGGGTGGCCAACACGCTCGCCGATGCCGGCTATCCAGTGAGCGTCACTGCGACCGGCGGCACGAACCAACTCGAAGTGGATGGAACTTCCGGCCCGCTCAACGTGAATGTAACGGGCGGCACCGAGGCAATCACGCTCGGCGCCGCCACGCACACGCTTGACCCGCTCAAGGGACGCGTGACCGTCTCTAAGTCCTTGCAGACGTCCATCGCCCTCGACGACCAAAGGGTTGCGACCCTTCCCTCCTACAACGTAACCGCGCAATCGGTGAGCCGCAGTGGTTTCGGCGGACTGAGTTTCAGTAACGCGCAGGTGGTGTTCCTCACCAGCGCCCCGCTGGTGGGCCTGCCGTACCTCGATCTTTCCCTCGGCGCTGGTTCACCCTCGGGAGCGGCGATCTCGAATGTCAGCCTCAACCCGCTGCCGGCGCCTCTTCCCAGTGGGATCATCGCGGTATTCCCCGAGTATTTGTCCTTGCAGATCCCGTCCATCCCCGAGGGCGCGGCGGCGCAGGTCGTCTTCCAGTACCCAGAAGGCAACCTGACCGCATCTTCGTCGTACGGCTTCGATTCCTATGCGTCCGGCTGGTTCTCGATCAACGGCGCCCTCGTGCCAGACGCGGCGGACAGCCGCGTCACACTCAACGTCTGGGACGGCGGTGGCGCCGATCGGGACGGCGGGGCCAACGGCAATATCAGCACTTCAGGCGTTGTCGTCACGACTTCACTCGCGATCGCGACACCCTCACTTCCCGCCTGGACCGTCAATGTTCCCGGTTACCAGCAGTCCGTGACCGCGACGGGGGGCGTTGGTCCATACACGTTCGCGGTTGCGTCAGGCAGCCTGCCGCCAGGTCTCAGCCTGAACCCGACAACGGGCGCCATCTCCGGTGAGCCCACATCAACCGCGAGCAGCCCATTCTCCTTCACGATCGGAGTTCACAGTGGTGACGGAGAGTTCGTCACCAAGGCATATTCGCTCGTGATCAACCCCGCGGTGAAGTTCGCCACATCTTCACTGCCCGCCGCGACGGTGAACCAATCCGGTTACAGTCAAACCCTCGGCGTCACGGGAGGAACCGGAAGCATCACGTTCGCCCTGACTTCCGGCGCGCTTCCCACGGGCATGAGCCTGAACGCGACCACGGGCACAATCAGCGGCACTCCGACCGCTCCTGGAACTTCGACGTTCCAGATCACGGCGATTGATAGCGTCGGGTCTCACGATGTGCGGTCGTTCTCGATCACCGTCAACACGGCGTCGGCGTATTATATCTCGATCGAACCGAATCTTCAGAACATCGGCAGCCTCGCCCTCGACGGCACCGCCATTTCCTCGACGGATATCACTCGTGCCCTTCTTTCGGTGGGCTCGCACACGCTCTCGTACACCGGGGGCCAACTCATGTTCCAGGTGTCCACACTCGGCCTTATCAGCTACGACCCGACGCTCGAAGGCGTCTTTGAAGGCACGGGCACCACGGTACTGCGCATCAACCCGATCGGAATCACGGTCGACGCGACCGCACTGACGTCTCCCTCCGTTGTGCTGCAAGGCCGTAGTTACAGCAACACGGCGCTGATTACGCTTTTCGTCTTGCCGGGATCCGAAACGATCCAGGACGTCAATGACAATACCGTCACCTATTCGGTGTCGAATGTGGGCGCGGTCGGCTACGATCCTTCGTTACAAGGCATCCTGAGCGGGTCGGGAACTTCGGAGCTGGTCGTCAAGGGGGCCGCGGTTACTGTCGACGCGACGGCGCTTTCGACGCCCAGTGTGCAGGTCGACGGGCGAGAGTATAACAACACAGCGCCTCTCGGCCTCGTGCTCTTGCCCGGCGCGGAATCGCTCAACGATCTCTCCACCGGCGACGGCGTTTCGTTCACCGTCTCGAACACAGGCACAATCGCCTTTGACGCCTCGCTTCAAGGGATCTTGAGCGGGTCGGGGACGTCGGAGCTTATCGTCAAGGGCACTGCGATCACCATCGATGCGACGGCGCTCTCGACCCCGAGTGTGCAGGCCGACGGGCGAGAGTTCAACAACACCGCGCCACTCGACCTGGTTGTCTTGCCCGGTGCGGAATCGCTCAACGATCTCTCCACCGGCGACGGCGTCTCGTTTACCGTCTCGACCGCGGGAACGATTGGCTTTGACGCCTCGCTGCAAGGCATCTTGAGCGGGTCGGGAACGTCACAGCTTGTCGTCAAGGGCACTGCGATCACCGTCGATGCGACGGCGCGTCTCGACCCCGAGTGTGCAGGCCGACGGGCGAGAGTTCAACAACACCGCGCCACTCGACCTGGTTGTCTTGCCCGGTGCCGAGTCCCTCCACGATCTGTCCACCGGCGACGGCGTCTCGTTTACCGTCTCGACTGCGGGAACGATTGGCTTTGACGCCTCGCTGCAAGGCATCTTGAGCGGGTCGGGGACGTCGGAGCTTATCGTCAAGGGCACTGCGATCACCGTCGATGCGACGGCGCTCTCGACCCCGAGTGTGCACGCCGACGGGCGAGAGTTCAACAACACCGCGCCACTCGACCTGGTTGTCTTGCCCGGTGCTGAGTCCCTCCACGATCTGTCCACCGGCGACGGCGTCTCGTTTACCGTCTCGACCGCGGGAACGATTGGCTTTGACGCCTCGCTGCAAGGCATCTTGAGCGGGTCGGGAACGTCACAGCTTGTCGTCAACGGCACTCCAATTACCGTCGATGCGACGGCGCTTGCAACGCCCAGTGTGCTGGTCGACGGCCGAGAGTTCAACAACACCGCACCTCTCCACCTGGTTGTCTTGCCCGGTGCCGAATCCCTCCACGATCTGTCCACCGGCAACGGCGTTTCGTTCACCGTCTCGGCGACAGGAACGATCGGCTACGACTCGTCGCTGCAAGGAACTCTGCTTGGCGCGGGCAGCGCGACCCTCATCGTCGCGGGCCAGACCATCACGATCGACGCGCGCGACCTGGGCGTACCGACCATTCGGATCGACGGCTTGACGTTCAACGCGACGTCGCGAATCACATTCGATTGCCTTCCCGGGTCGTTTAGCTACGTCGACCAGAGCCAGCAGACACTTGTCTTCATCGTGACAGCCAGCGGCGCGGTGAGCTATGACCCGTCACTCGAAGGTCTGTTTACCGGGGTAGGTACGGCCACGCTGGTCATTCATGCGTAATGCCGATGCATCACTTCACGTTGTTGTCGATAACTCGACGGTCGAGACTCAACTAATCTGGAAAGGAAACGACTCATGAACCGGTTGTGTCCGTTACTCTTGGCCCTCGCTCTGCTGTCGACGACGTCGATTCCGGCCAGAGCGGGCTTGATCACGAACGGGGGATTCGAGACAGGCGACTTCAGCGGCTGGAGCGTATTCGCCGATTTCACGACAGTGACTCAATACCTGGACGGCTTTTCGCCTCATAGCGGCAATTACTTCGCGGCCCTGGGAAACGGCGGAGGTCTCGGCGTCCTGAGCCAGACGGTCAACTCGGCGCCCGGTCAGGAGTATCTCCTCAGCATGTTCCTTGGGAGCGACGGAAGCACTCCGAACGAATTTGCCGTCGAGTGGAACGGGACGACGTTATTTGATGCGACCAATCTTGGCGATACCCGCGGGAATGGTGATCAATACAACGCGTTGAGTTTCCTGGTCCAAGGCACCGGTAACGATACGCTCACGCTGCTGGAACGGAATGACCTGGGCTATCTGGCTCTTGATGACGTCAGCCTGAGCGCTGTCCCGGAACCCTCGAGCCTGAGTCTGCTGATCGTGGGCGCGACTTGCATTCTAGGCAGCTTCGCCTGCCGGCGGAGCCGGGCCAAAACCTTCAAGGCAGACCCAGGGTGCCTCTGGCCTCAGCGCGGAAGGCCTTGAGCTCGGCCATCGCCGATCGGCTATGGTCGACCGCGAGATCGGCGGCGACCGCGCGGTCATAAAATTCCCTGGCTTTGGAGATCTGGCCGGTCTTCTGATAGCACATGGCCAGGAAGTACAGATCGTGTGCCACGAAAGTCGTGTTTTGCTGGCCGGCACTCAGCTCGAGACAGGCGATCGCGTCGTGGTGGCGGCCGAGGCGGTAGTAGATGACCCCGAGAGTATTTCGATACATCGGAGAGGGCAGGATCTCGACGGCTCGCAGCGCCAGGCTGAGGGCCTTGGCCGGCTCGTGTAGATTCACGGGGTCAGCGACACATTTCCAGGCCACAACATTCAGCAGGTCGGCGGTCGCAAAATCGAATGGCTGGCTGCTCTGCGAGATCGGACAGGCCAGAGACCGGTGTAGCGAAGCAACCGAATCGTCTAGCTGGCCCAGCTTGAAATGGATCAGCCCCAGCCTGCGGAGAGTCTCGCCGTCGAAGGGGCTCGAGATCAGATTCCACCGGGCACTGGCCAGAGCTTCTTTCCACTGTTGCATGCCGCATGTAGGCCAGGGTGCGGAGGCCGGAAGCTCTGGAGTCAAACGGCTGCATTGCGAGCATTGCATTCGCCCGCGCCAGTAGCACTTTCGGATCCTCGAGGTGACCTCGGAGTGCGCCTGAGTCGACGACCATGCGCAATGGTGCGTTGTCGATGGCGGGCTCCGGCGCGAGCGAGGGCATGTCCCAGTCGAGGCCGAGATCAGCCAGTTGCCGGCGGATCAATCGTATGTTCCAGACGTGGATCGATCCGGGATCGTAGTTGGTGGTCACGAGGATCGACCCGTCGTGGTTGAGTCGCTTGTTTTCGGCTCGATCCTGGTTTGGATCTTCGAATTCGCGCGAGCTCACGGCCTGTGTCGGGCTCGACCAGGATCACCGGGCCAGGACTGCCACCGATTGCGACAAGCGTGCCGTCGCCCGAGAATACGGCCGCTCCGGGTTTGAGCGTCGCTGCCGCGCGCCATTTTCCTGTTTCCCAGAGGCGGGAATGTGTGGCCAGCCAGCGCCCGTCAGGACTGAAGCGAGCCACATCGCCGAGGTCGTCCAGTTGCTTGACCCACTGGCCTGTTGTGGCGTCCCAGATATTGACGACCGGTCCCCACGCCGTGGCGACCCAGCGCCCGTCAGGGCTTACGGCCGCGATGCGGCAATCGACCTGCGGCGCCAAAAGAGTTGGTCGGTCGCGAGTGCTCGGCCGCAGCAACATCGCGCCTCCGTAATCGGCGGCAGCGAGAATGGTTTGATCGTCACTCGACGAGGCTGAGAGGTCGTGGAACGCAAATCGCGAGGTTGTCAGCAACTGCGGCGGTCCCAGGCGAACGAGCGTTCGACTTTCCCAGGACATTCGCCAGCGGACAATCCCCAGATCCTGGTAAATCAGGAAGCTGCCGGACTTCTCGAAGACCGGTTCGCGCACCACTTTGTTTGGGATCTGACCGAGCTCGACTCCCGTGGCGATATCCATGAACCGGATAGCGCCCGACCGGGAGACCGCGAGCACGCGGCCCGTGGGATCGATGGCGGGATGTGAGTAATCGCCGGCACCACCAAGTCCGTTCGTGAGCGTTCGGTACTCGCGCGCCAGCGCCACTTCAAACAGGCGGTCCTGGGTCTCATCGCGCAAAACGGCTTGCTTCTGGAAATGGTCGGCGAAGTAAAAGCGATCGTCGCTCAAAAGCAGCTTGCCGGTTCGCGCGTGCCAGAGCTTTGTGGTCCTGGCCCAAGTGCTCGCGGTACACAAAATATCGCCTCCAGAGTCGAAGGCCGCCAGGAGGGCGTCTCCCCTGTGTGTGAACCGCCGGAGTTCGATTCTGGTGGCGACATCGTAGATGGTCACGTGGCTAGCGCGGCAACCGCCAACGACGAGCCGTCAGGGCTCCAGGCGACGGGACAGACATCAGGCGCCTGTCCCAGCTCCGCGACGATTTTGCCCGTGCCCAGGTCCCAGATCTGCGTAGTCGGTGCGCGACCCACCGCCAAGCGGCGTCCGGTGGGGTCGAAGACGTAAAACGGGCAATAACCACCGAGTTTCAAGATACGTTCGATTTTCCCGGTCGCGGCGTCGTGGAACTGAAGCGAGCCATCGTCACGGTGCGGCACGACGATCCAGCGGCTGTCCGGGCTGAACAAATCAAACCTCCACGCCTCAACATTCAGATAGGCCATATCGGCATTCCCGTCGAGCACGAGCGCGGCCGGCTGCTTGGTCATGTTCCAGACCCTGACGCTCCGCGTTCCCCAGCTCGCCAGGAAACGTCCATCCGGACTCAATTTCAGGTTGCTCGAACTGGTCGGCGATGCCGCGAGTCGCTGCAGTTGGGCCCCGTCTTCGACTCTCCGGACACAGATCGTGCCGCGGTCGTCCTCGTAGTAAGCGGAAATCCGGAGCTTCTCGTCGAATGAGTGACGGAGCTCAGCGCCGTTGCCGGACCTGGGTCTGGGCTCGTATGTCCATGCCGGGAGGGGCCGCAAATCAACAACAGCCATGCTGGCAATCGCCTCATTGCGGAGCGCCTGGAACACTTCAGGCGCCTTCTTGAGGTCGTGCGCCAGGCGGGTGGCATTGGCCAGGGCGTCGAGACTCGCGAATCGTTGACCGATCCTGCCGCTGTAACGGCGGTGTGCGCCTCCGAGAGATGGGCCGCGAGACGGCTCTCCTGCGCCTCCTGAAATTGGTGTTGCAAGAGTGCTCGAGCTCGCTCGGACCTCTTGAGCATCTGGAGCGTGACGCCGGCGATTGCGACGAGCAAGACGAGCGCGAGTGCCGACAAAGCGGCAACCGCCGGCTCGCGCCGGCACCAGCGCATGATTCGCTCATCCCACCGCGGACGACGACCTCGGATCTCGCGGTCTTCGCGAAACGCCAGCAAGTCATCAGCCATCAGGTCAGCCGTCGCATAGCGCCGCGCCGGATCCTTGTCGATCGCCTTCAAGATGATCGTCTCGAGATCTCTGGGAATTTCCGGATCGATCGCGCGGGGTGTCGTCGGCTGCATGTGCTGAACGAGGTGCATGAGCTCTCGCGCGCTCGAGCCTTGAAACGCCGGCGCGAGCGTGACCAGCTCATAAAGGGTAAGTCCGAGCGAATAAACGTCCCCCTGGGGAATCGACTCTTGCTTGAACCGCTCGGGCGGGATGAAGCGCAGCGTGCCGACGACATCTCCGCGAGAAATGTCTTCAGCATCCGCTTCGTAGGCCAGACCGAAATCGGCGACCCAGACAGTTCCCTGGAGGTCGACCAGCAAATTGGACGGCTTGATATCGCGGTGCAGCACGCCATTCGAATGCGCATTCGCCAGCGCCCGGGCTGCCTGTTCGCCGATCCGCGCGACGCTCTTGTAAAATCCCATGCTGGCCGGAACGGCCAGACCTGACCGGCTCTTGGTCGTTTGTGTCGCGGGCCGGTCGGGTGGATCAGCGACGTCTGGCGGATTGGCAGGCGTTTGGCTTGATTCGGCGCACGTGAGCGCGGCGACTTTCCCCCCTTCGGTCGAACCGGTGAGATCCGTGGGAAGGGTAGCGGAGAAGCTGCCGTTGCGTACGTACTGCGAAATCGCTTCGAGTGTCGTTCCCTGGTCAGGGGGATCCTGTGTTTCCGGGGGCGTTCCGCTGCGCGGTGTGCGTTCCACGAATCTGGCGCAGGTCGGCGATTATTCGCTCAAGGGATTCGCCGTGGATAAACTGCATGGCGTAAAAGTGAAGCCCGTCGCACTCGCCGATGCCGAAGACGGGGATGATATTGGTATGGTGCAGCCGTCCAGGCGCTTTCGACTCGCGCAAGAAGCGAGCCAGCATTTTCGGGCTGTGGATCTCGGGCTTCAAGATCTTGAGCGCAACGTGCCGGCCCATCGATTCTTGTTCGGCTTCAAAGACATAGCCCATGCCCCCTTCGGCAAGAAAACTGATGATGCGGAAGTCGCCGAGCTGTTCGGGTATCGCCCGGCGGCCCATTCGGGTGCGCGGCGGCGACGAGCTGGCAGACCCGTCCAAGCCTGGCTTGAGCCGCTCCATGATCACGATCGCCGGAAAGACTTTCTCGATGTCCCTCGCCAGATCGGGATGTTTTTCTGCATACTCCGCGAGTGCGGGGCGCTCGCCGCGGCGCACTGCGCATGGCGAACTCCTCGGCAAGCCGATCGAAGAGGTTTGGGTCCGCCGTGGAGTTATCCATGCAAAGGGTCCGAGCGTGGGAAGTGGGACAATGCGTTTTCAGTCGAGAAAGCCAGGCATTGTGGCCAGAATGTCCGTCAGCCTCTTGAGGGCCCGCACGTAACGGTTGCTGGCGGCCGCTTTCTGCAAACCAAGGATCTGGGCGGTCTCGTTGTTGGAAAGCTCTTCAAAATGCCGAAGCACCAGCACCTCGCGGTCGATCGGCTCCATCGCATTCAAGATGTCTTGCAGCTTGACTTGCATCTCGGCGCGCATGGCCGCCAGGCTCGGAGTCGTGAGCCGGCCCAAGAGGAGGTTGGCCAGCGACATGGAGTCGGCGTGCGGCATGGCCCCGGTTTGTAGCGAAACCTCGCGTTCGGCCTCGCGCATCTGTGTGCCCAGATGCTTGCGGTGCAAGGCCAGGAGCCGTTGGCCGGTCACAATTCGCAGCCAGAGAAAGGGAGGCATCCGGGGATCAAGCAGGTACTGTGACTGTCGGCGGAAGACATCGAGAAATGCTTCTTGCAGGACGTCTGACGGATCGATCTTTCCTTGTAGCCGCCGGTCCAAGCGGAGGCTCACCATCCGCCGCAGGCGCTTGCGGTGTCGGCTGAAGAGCTCCGCAAACGCCTGCCGATCTCCGGACTGCGCCTTGCCGATCAATGCCGCATCGCTGCCATCGACGTCCGCCATGGATCCGCGCCCAAGAGGTCGATCTTTGCCTTGGTCGTCCCACGTAGATGGTACCGACCACCATCCCGGCGGGCACCGCTCTGGTTCCTGCCGACTCTCCGGTCAGTCATAGCGTGCACAGGCTACTCTTACATGACAACTGCCGCGCCAGGCCGTTCGTACACGGGACGCCTTCGGTTTTTTCGACATCTTGACCGGTCACTCGGAAAGTTGATCGTCTTGACGCTGGCTTCTCTCTCTTTGCTCTGGCCTGAGTTGCGCAGTTCGCGGGGGGGAATACTTCGATTTCCCTGGGAAACTTCACCGGCAGCCTGCCGGGTCTTCACCGCACCTCAAAACGCCATCCCCTGTATTTTACCGCCACGGGAAGCCGTCACCATGTGTCCAAGATTTTTTCCGCAACTCCAGGGCCAAAGCGCGGTGTGGGAAAGGTCCTGATCGAATTCACTATTTGGCCGTGGAACGCCGAATTGTGGCGGCGCGAACGTCCGGAGAAACGTGACTACGTAATCGAAGCTCACCTACGAGACACTTAGCAAGGGCGGCTCCATGGATGGGTCGCGAGCAGAATCCACGGCTTCAATGGCGATTGACCTCGGCAGCGAGGACTGCACACCTCGAATCGCGATACGGGCTTCTGGCAAACCTCACGCGCTGAACGATTTCCTACGATCAACCTCCGCTTCATTGAGCAATTGCCAAGGGGAATACGATGGCACGTCCGCCTATCGTTACACAGTTGCATGAGATCCTGAATACAGCGGCACCTCGACACCGCAAGGATCGTCGGTCCCGCGTTAGCCGAATCCCCATTGCAGAATCGCTGGAATGTCGCGGGCTGATGTCCATCACAGCCAGCGCCGTCATCAGCTCGACGCTAGACGGTTCGAACTACAACTACACGATCCAGCTCACCAACTCGAGCGCGAGCACCGAGGGTATCGGCGTGTTTTGGTACGCCTGGGCCGAGCCTGGCCAGGATTATCTCGCAACAAAGCCTCTTTCCGTCACCGCACCGGCAAATTGGACGGGCACCACCATGGGCGGTGGGTCGGACGATGGGTACTCCATTCAGTTCTACGCCAACAACACGACCTCTGATCTGCTTCCGCCCGGGAACTCGTTGGGTTTCTCGTTCACGAGTGCCGACACCCCCTCATCGGTGTATGGCAACTCCATATTCTACCCTGGAACGCCCGTGGGAACGTCCTTTGTGACGGGGACGACAAGCAGCACGGATACATTCGTTGTCACATCGCCCACGTCCACGCCGACGCCGACGCCGACACCAACCCCGTCACCCACGCCAGCACCGACACCAACCCCGTCACCCACGCCGACACCGACGCCGATCTCAACGGGGCCAACGACACCGCTGCCCGCCACGCCGCCGCGGCCCGCACCAAACGTGCGCTCCGCTTCGCCGAGCTCCCAGCCCTTGGCCACACGCACGGTCCTTTCGATCAAGCCCCGGTCGACGGCACTGGGACAGCCTGTCTTTCTGACCGCCAGGGTCGCCGATCTCAGTCACCCCCAGCTCAATCCGACCGGCACCGTCGCCTTCATGGCCGGCGACATCCGCCTCGGCACTGCCGACTTGCAAGCTGGCACAGCGACGCTCACTACTGCCACGTTGCCGGCCGGACGGCATCGCGTCCGCGTGGTTTACCTGGGGTCGACTGACTTCAGGCAGAGCCGGTCAGCCATTTCGATCGAGCGCGTTGCGCAAGCCGCTCCAATGCGCCGCCCGCTGATCACTCGCGGAACATCGCCATCATCGCCGGCACGCCTTAGAGAGTTCCGCTGCTGCGAAGGCCGGCTGTTGTAAGCGCCGGCAGCGGCGCCCAGATGAGCGCGTCGTCGGATCTCGAACCGTGACGGGGGATCAAAGGACAGGCAGCCGACGGTTGATGTCGCTCGGACCCTGCCGACCCCAGGTCGGCGCCGCGACAGTGGACGCCCTGTTCCCGACGGCTCAGACGGCCGGCCATCAGGCCGCGCCGACCGGCTGATCGGCCGACCCGACGGCGGCGCCCGATCCGGGAGATGTGACGGGGATGTGAGACACCCTGTAACCGCAGGTCAGGCGTCGGCCCGCCGGAAGAAGACCGGTTCATGAAGACGGACCGGGTTCCGGGGGAAGCCAGACCAGACGCGACTCGCACGGTTCGCGCCCCCAAGATTGCTGGGGTGCCTCGCGGCCAACGCCGGCGCCCGGCGTCGCACGACGCTTGGTCAGCAATCGTGTGGCCCCGTGGACCGTCCTACCATGACGTTTTGTGCCGATTGGTTATAATGCTGTTCGCAGTCGATTCGGCCGCGATTTGAACCTCACTCAATCCCGGGACGTCGTCGTCGGTCACGATGACCGTCGCCGGGCGCCATCCCGGAAGTTGTCTCACGCAATCAGCAAAACTCCAGGAGAGAACCAGCTTATGGCTTCGACTTCAGTTAAACATTATTCACATATTCTAATAAAGCTTTCGATCAATGGCGGGCCTCATCCTGCCACGGAACTACGAAACATCGTGAAACAGTGCCGCCGCGATCCGAACTCAGCCGCCTGGTTCGCGACTCACCACGCTGGCAATGGTTTTTTGCGCGGGTAACTCCGTATGCGTGATTTTCCATCATCCGGATAAATCACCAAGGGTCGAAGCTGTAGTTGCCCGTTTAGTTTCGCAAGACAAGGAGAGTTCCCCACCGCAAGGCTCAGAAGTGCGAGATTTTTATCGAACTCGCTCTGACCGACTCACCAACTGGTGGCGATTGGGTGAAAAGCCGACGAACAACATAAACTGCGATGCCGTGTTGACCGAGTTTGAATCACTGGAAGCCATTCCAGGCCGCCACTGGAAATCAGGAAATACCGCTCGTGAGACGTTCGTTGCGCAATGCAGCTTCGCGGGTTGGACGTTCGATGAAACGTTCAATCCTTTAGTGTGGCTCCGCAGTCTGCCAAAACTCGTCGACGACATTGATAGGTGAATTTGGACGTGCCGAAGAGCCAATATCCGTATTGAGACGGTGATCCCGGCCGATCTACAGTCAACGATGGGTGTCTGGAATCCTGGAATCCCCTTCGACATCAGCGGCTGGCCGGGTTCGTCGGCGTGAGAGGCCAGCCCGGCAACTCACCACAGGCCTGCAGCGCCAGGATGACATAGGCGCTGCCGGCATTGGAGATGAGGTTGCCAGCGTCCTTGACTGGGGATCGCGTAAACCACTTGCCACTCTCGCGCTGATTCGGCGCGTATCCATTTGATGCCGCGCTGCAGTCGAGCATCGTCCCGCGGGACACCAAGTTCTCGCGCGACGACAATGACCAGGCCCGTGCCGTAGCCGTCACTTTTTCCGGTGTTGAGCGGCTTGCCGTCGTCCCGAGCCAGCCCCTTCCAATCGCTGAGGAAACCGGCCGTGGACCAACCGCCATCATCGAGTTGAAGCGCCAGCAACTCAGCCAGCGTTTGTTTGCGCTGCTCCTCGGTCGCGATGCCGTCGATCCTGACGGAGCACCAGGCCAGCATGGCGCGATGGTGCAGCGACTTGGGAGGATTGTTCTTTAAATAAGTCCGCAGCTTGTTGAGGCCGGCGCGAGACTGTGGGGTTTTCGCATAATCCCCAGGCGCGATCCCGACGGCGAGCGCGGCGACGGTAACGCCATAGTGATCGTCGATCTCCATCGGCGCATAGTCGCAATGCGGCCAGTTCCAGCCGCCGTCCGCTCGCTGCACTGTCCACATCATGTCCAGCACTCCACGCGCGACCTCGCTGTGCTTTCCGGTTGTCTGCGCGTCGTTGAAAGTGAGGCCGGTGCCGACCACGATCGGCCAGAAGCCCTCTGCTTCCGTGGGAGCATTCTTCTGCCAGCGCACCTTGAGATAGTTTTCGTAGAAGCTGCGTACTTCACCCGAGTCCGGCAGGATCGTTCGCAGCGCCGGTCGCGCAACCATGTAGAACAGGTTGGTATGGCAAGTGGCGCACTTCTTGGTCTTCACCCAGTTCAGCGCGGAACGATCCAGATACTGAGCCGCCCTTTCCGCCGAAAACCCGGCAGCCATCGGTTCGTCCGCCGAGATCACCGGCAAGCCTACCGGGACATCCTTCAGCGTGATCGGTTGCTGCCGGGCGGTGACCAATGTCGGCCAGCATATGACGAGGAGCAGCAAAGTGGGGAGGAAGGTCTTCATTGACGGTCTCTCAAGCAGGGTGGCTGGAGAATCGGAGATCGCTCGGAGATTTGTACTGCCTCTCTGGCGTCTCTGGAAAGAGTATAGCCGGGATTCCAGACACCCATCCTTCTGTCACGGACCCCGCATCCAGTCGTGCGCGGCTCGCGTGTTCCGCGCAAAACCATGGCCTCCAGGCATTTCGAACGCGCAGAAGGCGCGTGTCGGACGCTCCGCAGCACGTGGGAGTCTGACGTCCCGCAGATGGTGGTTGTCTGACATCCCCGCAGAAGGCGCGTGTCTGAGATCCTGACATCCCATCGTTGGATAGGCCGTGGTGCACCCACGCCAGCCTTCGAAACCCTGGACATCGACCCTCCCCCAACTCGAACCGTGGTTCTCCCAAATTTGTCGCTTGACCAATTTCGGGATTACATCCACAATACCTACCGGTCGGTAGGAACGTGGAAAGTCGGCGTAAAAACGGCGCTCTGGGTTGCTTGGGTAACAAATGACAATTGCCGCGAACTCCAAGAACGAAGAGCTGTGCCCCGTCGCGGGTCATATCGCCCGGGCGGCTGCTCGTCTTTTTGCGGAGAGAGGTTTCGAAGCCACGTCCGGTGCGCGAGATCGTCGAGGCGGCCGGGGTCGCCAAGCCCACGCTTTACTATTACTTCGGAAGTAAAGAGGGACTGGCCCAGGCGCTGATCACGGCGCCGTTGTCCACCCTGCGCTCGACGCTCGAGCAAATCGTTTTGCGCGTGGAAGATCCCGTTAACTGCCTCGAGCAAGTGATCGAGGCTCACTACAATTTTTGCCGCGAGGATCCCGATCGCGCCCGATTCATTTATGCACTCTTGTTCGGCCCTCTCGGATCAGAAGTGGGCCGAGAGCTGGAACTACCCAAGGAATGCCTGGCGGACTGTACGAGCGCTGCGGTGCGCCGGCTCGCGGAAGTACAGATCCTTCCTTTGCACCGCGTGGATTCGTGCGCGACGGCCTGCCGGGGGCTGATCGTCATTTCCACGCTCGACTACCTGTATCACGACAAACCCCTGGGGTGCGACCTCGCACGACAAAACGTGCATGACCTCCTGCGTGGCTTTGGCGACAGCCGATACCTTGAAGAATTGGAATCATAATAATGAGTTTGCCGAGTAGCTGGAAAAGACTCGAAGCGCTGGCCGCGACGATCTTCCTCGCCGGAGCGGCCGGCTGCGGGCATGGCGGCGGTGCGACCGAAGACAACGGCCCGGCCGTGGCCAGGATCGTACCGGTCACGGTGGCGAATCTCGAGCATCGGGTCGTCGAGCGGACGGTCGAGGTCATCGGCAGCCTGCGTGGCTGGGAACAGGTGACCGTCGGGAGCAAGCGAACCGGCCGCGTCGTCAAGGTCCATCACGACATCGGCGACCGCGTCAAGCCCGGTGAGCCCCTCGTCGACCTCGACCCCGTTGATGCCAATCTCGGCGTGCAACAGGCCGAATCGAAGTACCTGGGTGAGCTGGTCAAGCTCGGAATCACCAAACAACAGGCGGAAGAGTTCGTCAAGAAATACGGGATCAGCGAAGCGCTATTGATCGGCAAGGTTGCCGACGATGCGATCGCCAAGGTGCCCGCCGTCGTCCAGAAACACGTCGCATGCGAAAAAGCCCAGCAACACCTCGCGCGGCAGCGCGCACTCACCCAGCGCGGAGCGGGAACGCCCCAGGAGCTGGAGGACGCCGAAACCGACTTGAAAACAGCCGTCGCCAATTATGACGACGCGTTCCAATCGGCGCGTACCGTCATCGCCAACGCGATCGCATCCAAGGTCAGCCTCAGCCAGGCCGGCCAGACGTTGCTTGATATGACAATCCGCGCTCCCACTCCCAAGCTCATCCCCCCCGGCTTCAAGCGCACCAGCGTTCTTTCGTATGGCATCACCAAGCGGCTGGTGTCCGAAGGGCAGATGATCAAGGAGGGAGAGGCGATCGCCGAGCTCGTCATCGAAGACCCGATCCGCCTCTGGAGCCAGGTCCCCGAGCAATATGTCGACGACGTGCAGCTCGGACAACGCGTTCGGCTCACCACCCGGGCCCATCCCGGAGTCGAGATTGAGGGCAAGATCGCCCGGATCAACCCGTCGGTAGACACCGCCAGCCGAACTTTCCAGGTCGAAACCGTGGTGTCCAACCAGCGCGGGCTCCTGCGCCCCGGCGGATTTGCCAAGGCCGCGATCATCGTCGATGCCGAGTCCAGGGCGGCCGTCGTGCCCACCGAATCGATCGTGCGGTTCGCGGGTGTCACCAAGCTCTTCATAGTCGAAAACGGCAAGGCAAGATCGATCAACGACATCCAGACCGGAACCGAGGGCCGCGGATGGGTCGAGGTGACGAGCAAGCTGCTGCCCACAACCGCTCAGGTCGTCACCACCGGTCAAACTCAGCTCGCCGAAGGAACGCCCGTCGTGATTCGCGAGCCCGAGCCCACGGCGAATCCGCACTCGGGCGAAACCGAACCAGGTTCCGAGACCGCCGTTGCCCCCGGCGCCCCTTCGAGACGCTAGCGCTGGGCCCAAACCAGGTCGCTTTGGCGCGACCTCAGGATTTTTCTCCTTTCCTTGTCTTTATCCGGGCATTTCCATGACCCTATCCGACGTCTGTATCAACCGGCCCGTGTTTACCTGGGTGCTCGTGGCCATCCCGGTGGTCCTGGGCCTATTTTCCTACGGCGAGCTCGGGGTCGACCTCTTTCCCGACGTCGACTTCCCTGTCTGCACGGTCACGACCGTGCTGCAAGGGGCGAGCGTCGAGGAGATGGAGACAACCGTCACCAAGCCGATCGAAGGCATCATCAACACGGTTTCGGGCATCGACGAGGTGCGGTCGACCACCACCGAGGGCGTGTCGGTTGTGACCGTCCAGTTCTTGCTCTCCAAGAACGGCGATGTCGGAATGCAGGAAGTGCGCGACAAGGTCAACACGATCCTGGCCGACCTTCCCGACGGCACCGACCCTCCGATCGTCGACAAATTCGACACCAGCTCGATGCCCGTCATGACGATCGCCGTATCAGGCCGGCGCGACTTTCGCGAAGTGACCGAGCTGGCTCGCAAACAGATCAAGGAGCGACTGGAAACGGTCAATGGCGTCGGCTCGATCAACCTGGTCGGCGGCCGCGTCCGCGCGATGAACGTCGTCCTGGATATCGAGCGCATGGCCGGCTACAACCTGTCGGTCGAAGACGTTCGGATCGCACTGATCCGGCAAAACCTCGAGGTGCCCGGCGGTCGAATGGATCAAGGAGCCCGCGAGCTCGTGCTCAGAACGCTGGGAAGGCTGCGAACCCAGAAAGAATTCAACAACCTGATCGTCGCCAACCGCAACGGCTACCCGATCCGCGTCAGCGATGTCGGCCGTGCCGAAGATGCGTTTGAAGAGCCGCGATCGCAGGCCAGACTCGACGGCGACGAGCGCCGTCAGCCTGGTGGTGCAAAAGCAGTCGGGCGTGAACACGGTCAAGGTCGTCGAGGACGTCAAAGCCCGCCTCGATCTCTTGAAGGCCGCCCTCCCCGCCGACATCACCACCGAGGTCATTCGCGATCAGTCGCGGTTTATCAAAAAGTCGATCGAGGAAGTCAAATTCCACCTCCTTCTCGCCGCCGTGCTGGTATCGGCCACCATCCTCCTCTTCATCCGCGACTGGCGCACCACCTTGATCGCCACCCTGGCGATTCCCACGTCAATTATACCGACCTTTATGTTCATGCGCTATATGGACTTCACGCTCAACAACATCACGATGCTCGCCTTGATCCTGGCGATCGGCATCGTGATCGACGACGCGGTGGTCGTTCATGAAAACATCTTCCGGCACATGGAAGAGGACGGCATGGACGCCATGTCCGCGTCGCGCAAGGGAACGCGAGAGATCGCGCTCGCCGTCCTGGCGACCAGCATTTCGCTCGTCGTGATCTTTGTGCCCATCGCGTTCATGGGGGGAATCGTCGGCCGGTTCTTTTCGAGCTTTGGGCTGACCGTCGCCTTCGCAGTGATCATGAGTCTTTTTGTCTCATTCACGCTGACGCCGATGCTGTGCAGCCGGTTCTTGAAGCTGGAGGCAACGCCGGTCGGCGGGGCGCACCAGGCCAGGTCGAAGTCAGGCATCTTCTACCGCTTGATCGACGGCGCCTATGGAGCCGTGCTCAAGGGGGCGATGCGTCACAAGTTTCTGGTCGTCGTCCTGACGGGCCTCGTGATCTACAGCACGATCCCCATCGGCAAAGTCATGGGCGTCTCGCTGATTCCGCGCGACGATCAAAGCGAATATGAAATCAGCTTGACCACGCCCGAGGGCTACAGTCTGGAACGGACCAGCCGGGTCACCGCCGAGCTCGAGTCGCGGATCTGGAAGCTCAAAGGAACCGAGCACGTCTTTACCACCATCGGTCAGACCCAGGGGGGCCGCGTTGTCAAAGGTGAAGGAGACGTCACGCGGGGGACGATCTACGTCCGGATCACGGACCTCGAAAAGCGCCACTCCGTCGTCCCGGTCAAAGGTTGGTGGGACATTGGCGGCCATGTTCGCCGATTCTTGAAGGGCGCTGAATTTGACCAGTTCCAGATCCAGCAAGAGGCTCGCAAGTTTCTCGAAGATTATCCCGACCTGCGGCGTGAGCGTGAACGACGTATCGCCCTTTCAGGGGGGCGCCCGGCCGCAAACCTTTCAGGTGAGCCTGGCTGGCCCCGAGTTGGGGCAGCTCGCCGCCTTTGGCGACCAGCTCATCGCCAAGCTCAAGGAGGCCGGATCGATCGTCGACCTCGACACGACACTCTCACTGCGCAAGCCCGAGGTGCAGGTCGTGATCGATCGCGAAGCAGCCAGCGACCTGGGCGTGCCGGTCGGCACGATCGCCGACACTCTGCGGGTATTGGTCGGCGGTCTGCCGGTCTCAAAGTTTCGCGACGGAGGCGAGCAGTACGACGTCTGGCTTCGCGCCGACTCGGGCAAACGCTCGACCAGCCAGGATCTGTACCAGATCACGCTTCCTTCAACGGCCGTTGGTCTCGTCAAGCTCGCCAGCCTGGCCAAGCTCAACGAAGACCGCGGACCGACGTCGATCGAACGCCTGGGCCGTGAGCGAATCGTGACCGTGCTGGGAAACCCCGAAGGAATCGCGCTGGGCGATGCGATCACGCAAGCCGAGCGGATCTTGAAACCGATGAATCTACCGCCCCAGTATTCCTACTCGTTCACCGGTCAGGCCAAGACACTGGGTGAGACCGGGTATTACTTCATGGTCGCCTTTACGTTGTCGATCACGTTCATGTATCTGATTCTGGCCGCCCAGTTCGAAAGCTGGGTGCAGCCGATCGCCATCCTGATGGCGCTCCCGGTCACGATTCCGTTCGGGATGCTGTCACTGGTGTTGTTCCACACGCCCATGGACCTCTATGCGATGTTCGGCCTTTTCATGCTGGTGGGAATCGTCAAGAAAAACGGCATCTTGCAGGTCGACGCCACCAACCAGCTCCGGGCCAGGGGCGAATCGCGGCACGACGCGATCATGGCGGCCAACCACACACGGCTGCGGCCGATTCTGATGACAACCGTGATGCTGGTGGCGGCCATGGTGCCGATCGCGCTGGGCACCGGGCCAGGGGCAGGTGCTCGCGCCAGCATGGCCAAAGTGATCATCGGCGGGCAGGTGCTTTCGCTCGTGCTGGCCTTGCTGGTCACGCCGGTCTTCTACGCCATTCTCGACAGTTTCGTCGCCTTCACCCGGCGCATCGGCATCCGCTTTTCGGTCGAGCCGCGGCCTCCGCATTTGCCTGAGCCGCATCTTCATCCCCAGCACGCCGTCGAGAACCATGACGGCGAAAAGGTGTCAGGAACCGAAAACGGCTTCGAGCGTAAGGATCGTCCTCGACCCGCCCGATGTGGTTAAGGATACCTCTCTTGGGTCGCGCCGCCCCCAACCAAGCCTGTAGCGCAACCTTGTAGAACCGCCAGTCCGGGCCGGGCCGGCGAGGAGTGCTCGTGATGGAGATTGCGCGAGCGGGTACTATATTAAGGAGACCCACCTTCGAGGAGATCGGCAGCAATGGCGGGCGGTCCATCGACGCGGGTGATCGGGCAAGTGCGCCGGCTGTTCCAGCTTGGGGCGGTTGGGGCGATGTCCGATGCGCAGCTCCTGAACCGGTTCGTCTCGGGGCGCGACGACGCCGCGGAAACGGCCTTCGAGGAGCTGGTCATCCGGCACGCACCAATGGTGCTGGAAGTTTGCCGGGGCGCCCTGCACGACGCCCACGACGCCGAGGACGCCTTCCAGGCCGTCTTCCTCGTCCTCGCCAGCCGCGCCGGCACGATCCGCCGGGACGGGTCCGTCGCGAACTGGCTCTTCGGAGTCGCTCGCCGGGTGGCCGCGCGCTCCCGGCGGGCCGCCGCCCGGCGGCGGACGCGCGATCGCCGCGTTGCGTTGCGGAATCCTGAGGCTTATCTCCCGTCGCAGGACGACCCCGATCGGGAGGTCCTCCACGAGGAGATCGCCGCCCTGCCCGAGCGGGTGCGCGCACCCGTCGTCCTCTGCTACCTGCAGGGGTTGACCTATGCCGCGGCGGGGGAACAGCTCGGGATCTCGGAGGTCGCCGTCCGGGGCCGGCTGGCCCGGGCGCGGGAGCGGCTGCGGCTGCGGCTGACCCGGCGCGGCATCACTTTCCCGGCCGGTCTCCTCGTCGCCGGCGCGGCCGCACAGGCGCAGGCGGCCGCCCCCGCGGCATTGATCCATTCCACCATTTGCATCGCCACGGGCTTCGTCGCCGGCCACGCGGCCCACGCCCTGGCGCGGGGAGTCTTGTATTCCATGCTGCTCAACCGATTACGACTCGCGACCGTCGTCTTCTGCCTCGCCCTCGGGTGCAGCCTTTGGGCCGTGCATGCGCTCGTCGCGGCCGGCGATGGGAAAGGTCAGACGAATCCCGGCCCGAAAATCCCCACCGTCCAGCTCATCAGCCCCGCGGTCCGGAACATCGCCGGCGCCCTAGGGCAGCCCAGTTCTATCGAGGCTTACGAGCGCACCTCGATCTTTCCCAGGTTGACCGCCTACATCAGCAAGTGGAACGTGGACATCGGCGACAGGGTGCAGAAAGGCCAGGTGCTTGCGACCCTCTATGCACGGAGCTACTCGAAGACCAGCAAACCAAGGTCGCCACCGTCGTGCTGGACCGCGAGCGGATCGTCGTGGCCGCGGCAGGCGTGGAGGCGGCCGCCGGGCACGTGAAGTCGGCCGAGGCGCGCGTCAAGGCAGCCCGGTCGATGCTCGCGAGAGACGATGCCCGCGCCCGCCGGTCGGAATCGGAGGTCCAGCGGCTCAAGACCGAGGTCGATCGAGGCGTGGTCGATCCCAAGCTCCTGAGCGAGTCCCGCGACCAGTTCGAGTCGAATATCGCCGAACGCGATGCCGCCAAGGCGACAATCGAAGAGGCCGAGGCCGAGCTGCAGACCCAGCAGGCCGCGCTCTCGAGGGCCAAGGCCGACGTGCGGGTCGCGAAGGCCGAGTCGTTGGTGGCCGAGAGCGAGAAGCGGCGGATAGCCGCCTGGGTCGGCTACCTGACGCTCACTGCCCCCATCGATGGCGTGATCGTGGCGCGCAACGCCAACACTTTCGACCTGGTCCAGCCCGCCCAGGGCGCCAAGCCGATCTATGTTGTCGACCGCACCGACATCATCCGAGTGTTCGTCGACATCCCCGAGCAGTACGCCAATGACGTCCACGTCGGCAGCAAATGCACCGTGCTGGCCAGGGCCTACCGCGGGGAGCCGATACCGGCCAGCGTGACCCGCACCGCCTGGGCGCTGAGCGCCAGCCGGGCCCTCCGCGCCGAGATCGACCTGCCCAATCCCGGCGGCCGGATCTTGCCCGGCATGTACGCCGACGCCAAGGTGTTCATCGAGCGGTCCGGCGTCCGGGCGCTGCCCACCGCGGCCGTCATCGCGATCGATGGCAAGTCCTACTGCTGGACCTACCGGGACGGCCGCGCAGTGCGGACTGCAATCGAGACCGGCGTCAGCGACGGCGGGTGGATCGAGGTCATCCGGCGAGGCGCCCCGGGGCGCCTGCGGCATCCAAGGGCGAAGTGTCCTGGACGCCGATCGACGGTTCGGAACGGGTGATCCTCGGCGACCTGTCGACCCTCCATGACCAGGCCCCGGTGCAGGTCGCCCCGGCGCCTGCGGGCCCCGAATAGCCTTCCTCGTAGGTATGGTGTCCGCCCCCCGCGGCTGACCACGACGAGGGCTCACGGGGTCAGACCATCCGCGGGGTCAGACCAAGTTTCAAGTTAATTCAGAAGCCGGCCACGGACAGTAGCGTCGGAAATTAACCCGACTGACGGTGGCTGCGCGTCGCCCCTGGCTGCCCGTCGAACCCGACCCGCCCGGGCCGCCGGAATGAATTCGTTCGGGCGCAAGTGGTGAACCATAAGACAAACCTTACATGAGAGTCAGTCGCCCAGGCCCGTCCGAGCGTCAGGCACTCGCCGTCTGCGTGTCCCAAATGATCAGAGGCCGTGGTTTTGCGCCAAACGAGCGAACCGCGAGTGAATGGATGCGGCGGACCATGACAAAAGGATGGGTGTCTGGAATCCAAAGGATGGGTGTCTGGAATCCTATCAAAGATGATTCAGGAAGTCACTGAGCGCTTGCGGATCAGCAGTCGGGCTCACTCCGTGCGGGCCTTCGTAATAATACACGTGCTCGCCCGGGAAATCCTGGTTGAAATACATGGTGCTCGGCCCGGCAACGACGTTGTGATCGCGCGACCCGAAGGCATCGATCTCATAAGCACTCGTATTGCCCGGCCCGCTCAGCAGGCCAATGATGGCTGGGTCCAGATGGGCGTGCCCCGTCACATAACGGTAATCGCGATCGCCATGGTGAAAAGCCAGATAATCTCTCAAGTCCGGCGGCCCGTAGAATGCCGCAGCGGTCTTGACGTTCAACCCCGGTATCCCAACCAGGCGCAACGCCAGCGTCCCGCCGGCGCTGAAGCCGATTAACCCGATCGGCTGACCCTTACTGAGCGAGCGAACCTCGCTCGCAACCTGGTAGAACGGGCCTGGCCCATTCATCGCAGGCATCGTCAACTGGATCGCGCGGTCGCCGTGTGAATCCAGGAGCGCCGCTGTGTTTTGCGTCAACGGATTCGGTTTGGCCTCCGCAAAGCCGTTGCCGTTGAAAACGAAGACGAGCGTCGACAAGCTTCGAGCTTCGAGTTGCTCGATCGATAATGATAATCGGGGGCGTCGTTTCATGGTGGTCTCCTCACTGCTTGGCATGGAGATCAGCGAGCCTTCTCCGAAGCGATTGGGTTGCCTGCTGAGCGCGTTCGTAGTTCGGATCGAGGTTGAGCGCAAACTGGGCCGCGTCCTCGGCCGATTTCATGTTCGCTTTTACGGCTGCCTGGTCTTCGATCCGCGAGGCGTTCTTGTAAACCTGAGTATACGCCAGACTCAGCGCGAGGTGCGTATCTGGCTCCGCCGGACAGTTTTCAACGAAGTACTTCGCGAGGGCGAGCATTTTCTCGGCGATCCGCCTGGCTTCCTCCAGCTTGCCAGCGCGATTGAACCGCGACGCGACTGCGCGGAGATACTCCATCACATTGAGCGTGCATTCCGACTCGCAACGTGCCGAAGTGGCAGAGCCTGAGTGCTTGGTGGAACGAAGCACGAGAGCCGCAACGGTCGCCCAGTCCTCAGGCGACTGTGAAGCGTCCGCTGGGGAAGCCAGCGCTGACAAGGGCGCGCTGCCTACCTCGTGCGCGTCCACAGCGGCGACCGGTTCCGAAGGCGAGCGATCGGCCATCAGCTTCAAGTCGATGTGCGCGATCATGCGTTCAAGCGGCACGTTGAGGTTTTCGCACTCGAAGGTAAGATTCTCGAGCAGACGGCAACTCGCCGCGAGCAAAGACCTCGATTTGCCGTGATCGCCTCGGCTGAAAAGAGTCCACGCGAGCGCTCGTCGGTTTGCAAGGAGCAAACTGAAACCATTTGCATCAGGCGCGACTCGGAGTTCCGCCTCACTCGATTGGATCGCACGCGCGAGGTAATCGATGCTTTCTTCGGTCCTACCCTGTGCTTCTCTCAATTCGGCAAAAAGGCGCAATTCCGAGATGTCGATACCACGGAGATTGTTATTCAATGGATGTTGCCGCACGAGCACGTCCAGCTTGGCCTCAGACTCGAGCAATACGGCGAATGCATCCTCGGGTCGTCGGGTTTGCTGCAATCTCTCGGCCAGATGAAGTTCCACATAAGCGAGGTTGCGAGCGATTACCAGGTCATCGGGTTGGCTCCTCGAGAGAACGGCGAGACGCTTTCTGATATCCTCGAAGCGCGGAATCGCTCGATCGAGTGTCGCCCTCATGAGGGAGCCGTTGTCTCCGCCGGTGGTCAAATTCACCAGGTCCGTGAGAACTTCGTTTGACATGCGAAAATTCGTCTCGGCCTGCGCCCGTGCCGCCTCGGCTTGCCGCCACAACAGGATCGCTGCGGCGAAGCCTACTGAGAATGTCAGCAAGAGGGCCGCCGCCAGCGCCGCGATCACCGGCCGCCTCAGGCACCAGCGCCAGCTTTTTTCGACCGGCGACGCCGGCCGTGCCGAAATCGGCCGTCCGTCGAGCCATCGCGCCAGATCGTCGGCGACCAGCTCGGCCGATGCAGAGCGCCGGGCAGGGTCTTTCTCCAGGCATTTGAGACAGATCGTTTCGAGGTCGGATGGAATCTTCGGGTTCAATCGCCGCGGCGGGATAGGGTCCTGCCTTTGCACAAGGTCAATCGTCTCCAGGACGGTCGCTCCCAGGTACGGCGGCCTGCCGGTTAGCATGTGGTAGAGGATGGCTCCCAGGCCGTGGATGTCGGCCCCGGCCGTCATGTCGTTGCGCGCCTTCGTGATCTGTTCGGGCGCCATGTACGGAGGCGTTCCGCCCGCACCCGGCCCGCCCGTGTCGGTCGCGCCGGCCTCTGCCGTCCGGGCGATTCCAAAGTCCGAAACCTTTGGGATCACCGCGTCCCATCCCGCGCCCGCTTCCCCGTCGAGCAGGATGTTCGATGGCTTGAGGTCGAGGTGAAGCTGGCCGCACTGGTGGATATGATGCACGGCGCGGGCGATGGTCTGCATGAGCCGCCCGGCATCCCGCGGCGCGAGCGGCTCGGAAAGGCGATCGGCCAGCGTCCCGCCTGGAATATATTCGAGCGCCAGCAGGAACCAGTCGTCGACCTCGTCCACTTCGTAGAGTGTGACAACGTTGGGATGCCGCACGAGCGACGCCGCCTCGGCCTCGCGCAGCCATTGCCGCCGCTCGCGCGGGCCGGCCAGCCGGCCGCCCGGTAGTAGCTTGAGCGCCACCTGGCGCCGCGGTGTATCGCGGCGGGCCAGATACACCACGCCCATCGCCCCACGGCCCAGCTCGCGCTCGACGATGAATCCGTCGATCCTCGGAAGCGCGTCCGGCTTCGGAAGCCCGGCGCGCACCGAGGGGTGGGAGGCCAGGCCGTCTTCGACCAAGCGCCTGAGGAATTCCCGGCATTGGGCGCAGCCCTCGATGTGGGTCGCCATTCCCGGAGGACACGACCCGGCAAACGCGCCCATCCCGATTTCGGCCAGTTCCGCGCGGCTTGGGCATGCTGTGTTCATGATCGTCAGGCCTCCTCCGGACTGAGTGAATCATCCAAACCCAGATGCGCTCTGCGCCTGCGTCCTTCCTCTCGCAGCAGTTTCGCCACATGCCTGAGAGCGGCATACGCCGTGGCGTACTTGAGCCCCAGTGCGATGGCTGCTTCGCTGAGCGGCTCACCTTCGATCACCACGCGCCAGAAGACCTCCCACCGCATCGGCTTGACCTTGCTCTTGACTTCCTCCTGGGCTTCCTGAGCCTCGCGAAGGAGAAGCAGTCTCTTCGCCGCGCCGGCGGCGTCATCTGGCTCGCCATCGATGCGACCATCGGCCCCTCGGCCATCGGCCGGCAAGTCGTCGTCATTCAACGAGTGCCATGGCGAGTCGCTCCGCTCACGCAGCAGGTCGATCGCGCGGTGATGGCATAGCTGCCTCAGCCAGCCGCGAAACGAGCCGGAGGGGTCGTACTGGTAGGCCGGCATCCGCCGCGCCAGCTCAACCCAGACGCGCTGTCGAAGCTCATCGACCGAAGCGGCGTCCAGGCCGTACGCCGAGCAGCATCGGAGTACGAACGGGTTGTAAAGAGCGAAGAATTGGTACCAGGCCGGATTGTCCCACAACGCGGCAATCCGCTTGAGCAATTCGGGATCGGTCGAATCGAGCTTGACCTGGGGCATCGCAAGGGCCCTTCGCATTCGAGGCAAGGATGCGAATCGGTCAAAGATTCTTCGGGGCTGACATCAAGGCCCGGCGTAATCTTACTGGAGGATTTCTTCGGTACGCATGCGTTGCCGGCCGCAATCATTCTAAACGGAAGACTCCACTCGCTCAACCTCTGCTCGCGCTGGAGCCTGTCGTATGCTGCACCGATTCGACAATCGCGAGCCGTCTGAATTCACTCGGTTGGCACGAAGACGGCGTCGCAAGAATATGCCGCGTGTGGAACGTCTTGAGGCCCGATCGTTACTGGCCTCGCCCGTTGATCTGGGCGAATTCGACGGCCTGGCCGCGGTCATCTTCGGCTCGCCGGAAGGATCCTCTGTATCGGGCGTCGACTCAAACGCCGAAGTGGTCGGCCAGAAAGCACCCTCCTCTGATCCCTCGGCTTATCAAGCCTTTTTCCTCGACAACAATGGCGTTACGCATAACATAGGTCCGGAATCCGGCTACACCGCGAGCTTCGCCACCGCCCTGAACGATTCGGATCAGATATCCGGCTATTCTGAAGTGCCAAGCGGAGACGGAGGAATAGGAGCCACGCCAACGCGCGAGGCCTTTCTCTACAGCCAGGGCACGCTGAAGGATCTGGGAACGTTGGGAGGTACCGACAGCCTCGCCACGAGCCTCAATGATTCAGGGCAGGTCGTGGGCTATTCGACGACTTCAGCCAGTGTCAGCAGTCCCACCAATGCCTTCCTCTACAGCCAAGGCTCAATGCTCGCCCTGCCGCCCGGCACCGGCTACAGCGATAGCTATGCAACCGGTATCAACGACGCTGGAACAATTGTAGGTTACCTGGCCACAGGCACATCGTCTCCTGTTGATCACGCCGCGCACTACACCGATGGCAACTGGACTGACCTGGGAACGCTCGCCGGATACCCAGACAGTTACGCCACCGGCATCAACGACTCGGGTCAGATCGTTGGCTACTCGTCGATCAACACAAGTTTCGGCAGCAACGGACACGCATTCCTCTGGAGCCAGGGAAACGGAATGCAAGACCTGGGATCGCTACCCGGCTACCTGGACTCATACGCCACCGCAATCAACGACTCCGGGCAAATTGTCGGATACGCGGTTGAACCGCACATAGGCAGCACAATTTACCACGCATTTCTGGACGCTAACGGACAAATGACCGATCTCAACTCGTTGCTGCCGGCGAATTCGGGTTGGGTGCTTCTCACGGCCACCGCCATCAACGATCAAGGCGTGATCGGCGGTATGGGAAGCTATCATGGTGTCGCCCACGGATATCTGCTGTCTACATCCGGCGGGGGCGGGACAGGCACACACGAAGTACTAACATCGCTTCACACAAGCAGCATGAGCACCGTTTACGGCCAGCAGGTCACGCTTTCGGCAACCGTTACCGCCGAATCGGGCTCGAGCGGCACTCCGACCGGATCGGTAACCTTCTACGATGGGACTTTGAATCTAGGTACAGTTCCACTCAGCGGCGGCAGTGCGACGCTGCCGTTCAGCGATTTGCCGGTGGGAACGGATGCGATCACCGCCGAGTACAGCGGCGACTCCGTGTTTGCGGCAAGTACTTCCACGCCAGTGGATGTAACCGTGAAGCTGGATGGGACGTCGGTGAGCCTCAAGTCGTCCGCCAGTCAAGCAGACGCGGGTGAGGCGATCACATTCACGGCGATGGTTAGTCCAGACGCGCCGGGCGGAGACACCCCGACCGGCTCAGTTACCTTCTACGACGCGGGAAATGACAACCTTGGCGGGGCCACTCTCACCGGCGGCACCGCCACGCTGACGATTCACAATTTGCCGGTAGGTACCGACGCCATAACGGCCGGCTACAACGGCGATACCGACTTCGTCGCGAACATCTCGTCGCCGCTGCACGTGACGATCAATCCCGCGACCGGAACCAGCCCTGATTACGGCAGCGTGACGATCCTGACCGCATCGAATCGGGTCGCTACCATCGGGCAGCCCGTCAAGCTGACGGCGACGGTAAAGCCGGCCGCGGCAGTGCGCGGAACGCCCAGCGGCAACGTCACGTTCATGGACGGCACGACCAGCCTGGGTGCGTACCCTCTGAAGAACGGTAGAGCGACGCTTACGATTTCGACCCTGCCGCTTGGCCCAGACGCGATCCAGGTGATCTACTCGGGGGACCAGCAGTTGTTGGGCAGTCCATCCAACATCGTCGACGAGACGATCGAGCCGTCGCCGACAAGAACCAGCGCGAGCTCGTCCCGGAAATCTTCAGTTTACGGCCAGCCCGTTACCTTCACCGCCAAACTCAGCACCACGGGAAAAGCGAAGGCGGTTCCAACTGGCTCCGTATCTTTCCTGGACGGTTCGACGATCCTGGGGACGATTCCCTTGAGCAGTGGGCGGGCCTCATTCCAAACAAGCCTGCTCGCGGCAGGTACACACGATATCCGCATGGTCTATAACCGCACCGCCGAATTCGCCTCAAGCTCAGCCTCCCTGAAACAGCGAGTCAAACAAGCGAATCTGTCGATCGCGAAAGTCTCACGCGTGAGGGTTCGAGGGCTCAACACTCAATCGCTCGATCACTCACCTGCCTCGGCCTTCGCCGCCGACAACGGCTCAGCAACCTCCTCGAGCGACGTCCGCTCGGCCTTGACCCCGAAGTTCAAAACCACGATGACTGTAACGACGAGGATCGCGGCCGCGAGCAGGTCGCCGTAAAAAATGTAAATCCGCGCCCCTTTGTCGATCAGACGGCCGAACAACCACGACGACAGCGGCCCGCCCAGTGCCGTGCCGGTCGAGTAGAACAAGGCAATCGCCAACCCGCGCAGCTCCAGCGGGAAGATCTCGCTGACCGTCAAATACGCCGAGCTGGCCGCCGCCGAGGCGAAGAAAAAGATGATGCCCCACGCCACGGTCTGCGTCGTAGCAGTGAGCACACCCCGCTCGAACAGGAAACCCGTCACGACCAGCAGCGAGGCCGCGACCGCATACGTACCCGCAATCATCGGCTTTCGCCCGAACGTGTCAAAGAGCCGCCCCAAGAGCAGTGGGCCCAGAAAGTTGCCCAGGGCAAACGGCATCAGGTAAAGGCCGATCCGGTCCGCCCTGACTCCATAAAACTTCGCCAGGATCATCGCGAAGGTGAATGCGACGCCGTTATACAGGAACGCCTGCGCCATGATCATCGCAAGCCCCAGAGCGGTCCGTTTGGGATACGTGCTGAGCAGGACCTTGGCGATCGTCCCGAAGCCAACGGGGCCGTGCGGGCGGATTGTGATCGTCCCTTCGGCGGCCGGTAGCTTGCCCTCACGCGCGTCGCTCTCGACTGACTTCTCGATCCCTCCCATCACACGCTCGGCCTCGGCTCGATCGCCTCGCGTCATCAGCCAGCGCGGACTTTCCGGCACCGCCTTGCGGAAAAAGACGATGACGAGCGCGAGCGTCGCCCCGATGCCAAATCCCAGCCGCCACCCCAGGTTGATTGGAAAGTAACGGGGGTCGAGCAGGATGATCGTCGCCAGTGAGCCGGCGGCAAACCCGACCCAGAACGTGCCGTTGATCGCAAGGTCAACCCGGCCCCGCACGCGGGCGGGAATCAGCTCGTCGATCGCCGAGTTGATCGCCGAGTATTCGCCCCCGACCCCCGCGCCGGTCAGGAATCGAAAGAACGCAAAGCTCCAGAAATTCCAGGAGAAAGCCGTCAGGAACGCGGCGACCACGTACAGACCAAGCGTCACGGTGAAGAGTTTCTTCCGGCCCCAGAGGTCGGTCAGATAACCGAAGACCAGCGACCCGATAACGGCCCCGACGAGATAAGCCGTGTTGAGCAACCCGTTCTGACTGCTCGAAAAACCAAGCGTGTCTGGCCGTTGCAGCACCGGGCTAACCGCACCGACGAGGGTTACCTCCAGACCGTCGATGACCCAGGTGATACCGAGTGCGAGAACCACTCGCCAATGCCATCGGCTCCACGGCAAGCGGTCGAGCCGCGCGGGTACGTTTGACCGGAATGTCCCGCGATCGATCACCGCTGCTGCAGTCATCTCCTCCCCTTTACCCTGGCTTTGCACTCGCTTGCAAAACCAGTGCCACTATGCCCGAACCGTCGCCAGCAAGGCGCGAGTTTCAGCGACGTCGCGGTCTTGGAACTTCGGGTCGCACACCAGCGCCGAGCCGAGCATCGGATGGCCGCTTTCGTCGTAGTAGACTCCGGTCTGACCTGATTCATCGGTCAGGATTTTGGTGATCACGCGCGCGGCTCGCTTCGAGGTGCTCAAAGACTTCATGAATGGCATGAGCAGCGGTACCAGCAGCGGAATAACGTATTTCAACAAAAAGAGCACGAAGGCGTTGGAATCGCCGGCGAGGCCGGTAGTCGGATTTAGGCCCGGCTCGACCGCGTTGAAGTGCAACCGTGGAGTCTCACGAGTCAACACCATCACCGTGGCGAGGTTGCACTGTTTCGACGTGGCGCAAGCGTCAAAGCCCGGTCGCGTTGCACCGCCCGGTTTCCACTCGCCTCGCGCACTTGCGCCCGACCAGGACGACGGTGCCGTGCTTGGCTACCTCAAATGCAGTCGCGCGGCCAATGCCCGAAGTCGGGCCGGTGATGCTGTATGCCTTGCGGTCTGGGTGATTGTTGCTGAATGCCCGCGTCGCCATTTCAATCCTCTTTCTTGGTCCGTCAGTGGCAACTGCGACACACTCCTTGTCGATTCCTGCCCGGGCTCCGAGGACAACCTACGGCACGCCGCGTCCGGACGCGATCAGCTCGCGGGCGCCTGGCCCTCCGGTGAGTGTCCGGCCAGGAAGGCCTCGAGCGCGGGCCGATCCGAAGCACTCACGGGCACGATGAATTCACGGTCGGGCCCCCACTGCGTCCCGAAAACCCGCAGCGAGGAAACGACCAAATGAAGATCGAATCCACCTTCGCGAGCGCGCCAGTCCTTGACGGCGATCCGCGACCACGGCTTGGTCGCCCAGAACATCTCGATCCCCTCCTCGCGCACCCGCGTGCCCGTAAAATACTCTTCCAGCGCCGCAGCGGCCCGTTACGACAAAAATGATCGCGTAAACGAGGATCAGCGGCCACGGCAGGTCCGGTGCCGGGCTCTTGCCGGCCTGAGACGCCAGGTACCCGATCACCAGGCTCGCCACCCCCGCCACCAGTCCGAGCAAACCTGTAACCACCACTGCCCAGCGTTTTGCGTCGCGCCGTGAGTTCACCGAAATCGTGTGCGCACCCACCCACATCAACCAGAATGGCATGAGGCGCGAGATCGCCGAAAGATTCGACGTGATCCCACCAAGCAGCAGCAGAAAAAAGGCGAGCGCGATCATGACGTAGGCCATTGGCGTGCCCCTCGTCGCCGGTTTCGCCAGCGACGCAAGCGCCAGCCGGAACCGCACCGGTCCGGCCTTCATCCGGTAGACGGCTTCCCGGGCGATCAATCCGGCGTAGCCCAGTGCGAGCAGCGACAGTACCACATCTAACGGATCCAAGCGGACCGACGGCATGTGCGCTCCTTTCCGATTCGATCTCACACGACTAACTTTTAGTCTATGTCGATTTCGCCCCGGATTGTGACATCGCACATAGCACTGGAGAATGCGCCAGTCGGGGCTCTCTCGCAAGGAGTAAACGCCATGCAAGACCGATTTCGTGCCAAGACGTGGATCTACCAGGCTCAACTGATCGGCTGCGGCAGCTTCGGCGCCTTCGGTGTCATTTTCGGCGTGTTGTTCTGGACCGGCACCATGAAAGATGCCCTCGATAAGCCTCGACCGGAAGCTGGGCCGCCAATGGTCATTGTCGGTTCCTGCCTTCTCGCCGTCGCTACGCTCGCACTCTCCGCGATTATCGCTCGGATGACTCCGCTGATCCGGTGCTACCGCGAAGGCATCGAGTGTAATCTGGTCGGTGTCACGTCACTGGATAATGTGCCGCTGGTGCCAGGCCTGGTGCACGTCGCCTGGTCGATTCTGAGTCTCCAGGGCTTTCGCTCGCACCGGGTGCGGCTACCGTGGTCACAATTTGTCGGCGCGAATGTTCGTGGCATCCCGATGGCATACGCCCTGACCTTGAGCGGTGCGGTCTTCAACTTGAAAACAGGGCGCAAAACTGGATCGGTTTTCTTCTGCGCAAGTCGCTCTCGAAGATCATCCTCAGCAAATCGCGGAAGTCCTCAATCACCTCGCGGCCAATCCAGCGCAGCGCCTCAAGCTTCCACACTGGCCGGCGTCAACTATCGTCTGTTCAAATCCCGTGGAACATCAGGTATGACAAGGATCCAGTCCAGGGCAGGGCAGGGCAGTGCGACCGACCCACACCCAAGCACTCCCTGCCGCAGTTTGAATTATCCGTGTTCGATCCGTGTTTGATCCGTGGCTAAAATCTTCGCCCCTCTTCTCGTTCAGTTCTTCACCTTCCCGCCAGATTCGCTCCCATCCGCGGCTTCATCCATTCGCGCCCTCGCCGCACGCCCGCTGCACGTCACCACGTCAACGAGCGTCTCCAGGTCCGCGACCTGAGCCCGATGATTGACGATACACGCTCGCAGCCAGAACCTCCCATCAATGATCGTGCTCGAGAGAAACACCTGCCCGCCAAGCTGGACGTCTTCCAGCATGGCTTTGTTCACCTGATCGATCTCAGCCTCGTCGCGAAGCTCAAACGGAGCAAACCGGAAACACACGATCGACAGACTCTGTGGCTCAAAAACCTCGAATTCACTCGAATCCTGCAGCCGGCCCGCCAGCTTCCGCGCAAACTGGATATCCCGCTCGATCGAAGCACGATATCCCGCCAGCCCGTGATACCGCAGCGCCATCCACACCTTGAGCGCCCGAAACCCGCGAGTCTGCTGAAACCCAAATTCACTGAACCAAGGCAGCCCGCCCACACCTTCGAGCTTCCCGTCTGTCCTGAGATAGGGAGGAACCAAGCTGAACGTGCTGCGCATCGCCTCGGCGTCCCGCACCAGCACCAACCCTGCCTCCACCGGCACATACAACCACTTGTGCGGATCCAGCGCCAGGCTATCCGCCCGCCCGAGCGCCGCAAGCTTACTTCCATACGCCTGTGTCAAAATCGCCGGCGCCCCGTACGCCCCGTCGACGTGCAGCCAGACATTCTGCTCCGCGCACACATCGGCAATCTCATCGAGCGGATCAATCGCCCCGGTATTCACCGTGCCGGCGCTGGCGATGACGGCAACTGGAACGTTACCTTGCCCCCGGTCCGCGACAATGGCGGCCGCAAGCGCAGCGGGCTTCATCCGCAGCGCACGATCATGCTCCACGCTCCGGAAATTCTCATGCCCGATTCCCAGCAGCTCGATCGCCTTCTGATGACAGCCATGTCCTTCCCCGCTGCGGTAGAACGTCATCCGCGCCGGAGCACCTTGCACGCCGTGCGCCCGCACATCAAATCCGCATTTCACCTGCCGCGCAACCGCCAGCGCCGTGAGCGCGGCCATCGATCCCCCGCTGACGAGCAGTCCCATGCTCTGCTCGGGAAATCCCACGATCTTCTTGAACCAGTTGATCACCGCGCGTTCCACGTAAACCGCGGCGTGATTACCTCCCGCGCAGCTCGGGTTCATCGCCGCCGCCAGCGCCTCGGCGAAGATGCTCAGGACCACCGGCGGCGAATTTACCCAGCCATAGAACCGTGGATGCCCGTTCCCAAACGGAAACGGCTCGACGTCCTGCGCAAATGCGTCCAGAACATCGTCCGCATCCTCCCCCGATTCCGGCGGCTCCGAACTCAGCCCCTCCGACGCCAGCTCCGGCGGAACAGGTCGAAAAACCGGCTCTTCGGGTAACGCCGTGAGATGCTCGGCGATCATATCCGCAACGCGATACCCCACGCGCCGGATTTCATCCGCGGACCACTCCCACCGCGGATTCAGAGTCCGCCCCTCGCCTGGCTCGCGCGTTCCCGCTGACGTTTCATTCACCGCAGACAACCTCCTCGCGCTTCATGAGAGCGCCCTCGTGCCGATGCTCTGCGTGGGCACACTGCTCCCCGACGCTCCCCGTCCCACCCAACCCGCGGGAATCCGGATGCAGAGCGAACGTACATCACGCAGCCAGTATACAAAAACCGGAAGTCCCGAGCAGTCGGCGTAGCGACGGCGCAGATTTTGCTCGAAAACCTCGCCGGCAGGGAGCCAAACGCGCGAAAGGACTCGAAATTCTCCCCCGTCCTTTTCAAACACGGCGGCGCCACTGGGCGGAGGCCAATCATGATGACCAGACCGTACTCCCGGATTGAAGTTCGCGCCGCATGGCTGCTGATATTCATGATATCGCTCGACGCAGCGGGCCCACCGGCCTCTGCCCAGGTTCCTGGCCTGCCCGCGCCGGCTTCCGTGGCGCAGAGTAACACCGCAGCCGGCGCACATTCTCCGCCGGGGCTCGACAAACCCAAGTCGGCGGTCGCCGCGGCCAGCGGACCGATCACCGTTTTTCAAGAAGTGTCCGACCAGACCCTCGAACGCTTTCTCTCCAAATTCCTGCCCAAATATCCAGGCATACGCCAGATCAAAGTCGCCGTCGATGATGGAGTCGTCACTCTGACAGGCCAGGTCGACAACGACGACACGCATGACGAGATCACCGAAGTCGTCAAGCGCGTCGAGGGTGTGCGCCTGGTCATGAACATCCTCAAGACCGACGAGCAGACCATGTCGGCGTTGCAACTTGCGGCTCGTGACGCGGGAGCCGTTCTGGACTATTTCCGGCGCTCGTGGGTCCACATGATTCTCGCGATCGCATTCGCCGTGATCGCGATGCTCCTGGCGCGGTTGTTCGCGACGCGCTCCGAGACGATCCTCGCGCCGTTCGTCCGCAACGTACTGCTTCGATCGGTCGCGGGCTCGGTCATCAGCTCGGTGCTGGTCCTCGGTGGACTGCTCCTGGCTCTGAGTCTGCTGCGGCTCACGCACCTGGTGCTCTCGATCGTCGGCGTGGCGTCGATCGCCGGCCTGGCAATCGGCTTCGCGTTTCGTGACATCACCGAGAACTTCATCGCCTCCGTGCTCCTGGGCCTACGCCGCCCGTTCCAGATCGGTGATTACATCACCGTGGCCGGCCAGAGCGGAGTCGTCAAATCGCTGAACACACGAGCAACCGTCCTCGTCACACTGGAAGGTAATCACGTGCGCATCCCCAACGCGACCGTGTTCAAGGAGACCATGATCAACTCGACCGCCTCGCCCAGCTTCCGAAACAGTTTCGACGTCGTGATCCCCAATGACGCCTCGGTCGTCGACGCCATCGAGGCAATCAATCGCGCCCTCAAGTCGCTCAAGGGAATTCTCGACGACCCGCCCCCCCGTGCCCTGGTTGAGGCGCTCGAGCCGGACGGCGTCCGGATTCGCGCCTATCTCTGGGCTCCTTCGCAAAACGCCGACTGGTTTGCGCTCTTGAGTGAAGCGAAGCTCAAGACCAAGGTCGCTCTGCAGCAGGCCGGTGTGATCGGAGCCGCCAAAGTCGCTCCGTCTTCGCTCGCAAGCCAATCGGAAACCACTCAAAACGAGGCGGCCAACCTGAAGCGCGATTCACAGGCCGCTGCCGCTGCCCCACACGCTAACGGCAACGGAACATCGACCCCGGTCGATCGCGCTCTGGCACAGCCCGAAACGCGGGTGAGTAACGAGGGAACCAACCTCCTCAAAGAAAGCAGGGCGGAGTAGGGCACTCGCCTCCGGATCGCACGCCAGGAACCGCGACCCCTCATGCCCCAAGAGAAACATCGCTTGCCGCCACGGGCACTCGCAGCGAGAACGTCGATCCCTCCCCGGGAGCGCTCTGCACCGTGACCTCGCCGCCCATCAACTGCGCGATCTTGCGCGTGATCGCCAGCCCCAGGCCCGTTCCCCCATATCGCCGCGTCATCGACGCATCGGCTTGCGAAAATGCCCGGAACAGCCTGCCCATCTGCTCGGCCGTCATGCCGATGCCGGTGTCGCGCACGCTGAAAACGAGGCACTCCTGGCCGCCGGCAGCCTCGCGGTCCAGAACGAGCCGGATCGCTCCGTTGGTCGTGAACTTACAGGCATTGCTCAGCAGGTTCAGCAAGCATTGGCGCAGCCGCGTGATGTCGCTGGAGATCGACACCGGAGAATTCACAGTCACGATTTCCAGTGAGTTTCCGTTGGCCGCCACCAGGGGCGCGACGGTGGCGCGTACCTCCTGGATCAGATCCGAGACGCACACCGTCTCGAGGCAAAGCTCCATGCGCCCCGCTTCGATCTTCGAGATGTCGAGAATGTCGTTGATCAAGGCGAGGAGATGCTTGCCGGCCTTGTTGATTTTCGCCAGGTCCGGCAGCGCATCAGGCCGGCCGTCACGCTCGGCCAGCTCCTGGAGCAGCTCGCTGTAGCCGATGATCGCGTTCAAGGGAGTGCGCAGCTCGTGGCTCATGTTGGCGAGGAACGTGCTCTTGGTGCGGTTGGCCTCGACTGCCTGCAAGTGGGCCCTCTCCAGTTCCTGGTTAATCCTGCGCACCTCCGCAGTGCGCCGCATGACCTCCTGCTCGAGGAATTCCCGGCTCCGGAGCAGCTCTTCCTCGGCTTGCTTCCGTGCCGTGATGTCGAACGCGATCCCCTGGAGATAGATCGGCTGTCCCCGATCGTCGCGAATCACCTGCGCCTCACCGTGAACCCACACCACCCGCCCGTCGCGCGACAGGAACCGGTATTCCGAGCGGAAATGTTTGCCGGTCGCGCAGGTCAGCGCAAATTCGGTGCGCCAGCGCTCCCGATCATCGGGGTGAAGCTGACGGTGCCACAAAACCGGGTCCTCGAGCCACTGCTGCTGCGTGAAGCCCAGCAATGATTCGATCTGCGGGCTCACGTACAGTGCGTTCAAGCCGGCATCAAGCGCTGCCATGAAAGTGACGGCCGGCAGCCGTTCCACGAGCGAGCGATATCGCGCCTCGGCGCTCTGCCGGATCTCTTCCCCGGACATGACCTTTTCGCCGCGCACTGCGGGCATGTGCGTGGCCCGCGCCGTCGTCTCCGGGCCCCCCGGCGCGAACTGGAGCGAGAGCTCGCGGAGAACCGATTCGGCCTGCTCGATTGAGAAGGGAAGATCATGCATCTCGATCGGCCTTCACTCCCGCGCCGAACATGCTCGAGTGCCCGCGCCAGAATCACCCGGCCCGCACCAAGATACATGTGAACGCCGCACGGCAAGCAGGGATCGAAGCTGCGCACCGTGCCGCATGATGTCGATCCCCTTGAACGAATCGGGACCGTTTTCTTCGAAGAGAGGCGTGTTCTGCACCGCGTCTTCGTACGGCCCGGGCGTTCCCAGAGAATCGCGCGGGCTCGAGTTCCAGCATGTGGGCGGATAAGGGTGGTAGTTGGCGATCTTGCCGTCCCTGATCACCACATGATGAGAAAGCACCCCGCGCACCGCTTCATGGAAGCCGCACGCAATGCCCTCCTCCGGCACGCTCGAGGCATTCCAGGTTCGCGTTCTCCCGGCGTGAACCTCGCCAAGGGCCCGGTCGATGAACGTGAGCGCCGCCGCCGCCGCATAAGCCTGGAAATACGTGCGCGCGCGGTCTCGTTCGAGCGTGTTGTTCCAGCGCGGAATCCGCCATTCGAATTCCACTTCACCGCGCGAGGCGGTCCTGGGCAGACAGATCTTCACGGATTGACCGCACGCCTTGATGTAGTCGAGCTCGACCATTCCCGCCAGGGCGGTCGTCCACAGGCGCGCCAGCGGCCCGCCCCCGGTGTCCAGTGCCAGGTGGTCGCCCGTCCGCTTGTCAAACCATCGTGGCGACATCACCCACGTATATTTTGAGTTGAAGTCGCGCTTCTGCGGCCGCGGAGTCGTCGTCTGGTTCCAGGGATGGCGCTGGTCGACCGGGTTGCCCAGCGGGTCGGCTTTGACGAACATCTCGCCGGTCTGCCAGTCTTCATAGAACGAGCTTCCCAGCAGGATGCGCAGCCCGAGATTGATCTCGACCAAGTCCGTGGTGACGAGCTCACCGTCAACCACGATCCCCGGCGTCACGAACATGGCCCGCCCCCATTCGGACATGTTCTTGTAAGTGTAATCGCACACTTCCGGGTCGTTGAAAGACCCCCAGCAGCCCAGCAGCACGCGCCGCCGGCCAACCGCCTCGTAGCCGGGCAGGGCCTCGTAGAAGAAGTCGAAAAGGTCGTCGTGCAACGGAACGGACCGTTTCATGAACTCGATGTACTTGAGCAGGCGCACCTGGTAGTCGCTGAAGAGCTGTACCGACGGCACGGTCCCCACGCCGCCCGGGTAAAGTGTCGAGGGGTGCACATGCCGGCCTTCCATCAGGCAGAACATCTCGCGAGTCAACCGGCTCATTTGTAGCGCCTCGAGATAAAACGCCCCGCTGAACGGATTGAGCGCCGCGCATGATGTCGGCAATCGTTCGGAAACCATGCTGCCCTGAGCCCGCAGCCGGCGTCCGCTCGGCCCTGGCCAGCACGCCCGGATTGGTCTCCTTCACCATCTGCTCACAGAAGTCGACACCGACAAGATTGTCCTGGAAGATGTTGTGATCGAACATGTACTCGGCAGCCTCGCCAAGGTTGATGATCCACTCCGCAAGGTGAGGAGGCCGCACGCCGAAGGCCATGTTCTGGGCGTAGCATGCGCAGGTCGCGTGGTTGTCACCGCAGATCCCGCAAATCCGGCTGGTGATCGCGTGTGCGTCTCGCGGGTCCTTCCCCCTCATGAAAACGCTGTAACCGCGGAAGATCGAGGAGGTGCTTTTACATTCCACAACCTGGCGGTTGGCGAAATCGATCTTCGTGTGGATGCCCAGGCTTCCAACCACGCGGGTGATCGGGTCCCAAGACATCTCCACGAGCTTCCTGGGCTCTTCGCCTGAGCCTGCCTCGATCGCCGGCGCCATTTCGGCTCCCCCTTTCTCGCTCCCGCGCTCGCATCTTCGCGCAAGGCCGCGCTCAGAGCGTCGCGCCTGGCTCTCCGGCCGGCGCGACGCGCAGGCTGCCGCCAGTCCGGCTCTCGATTCATCGACGCCTGCGTGAACGCCCGCACGCGCCCTGACCGTCTTGCCATACATCGCCACAGCCGACGTCGAAAGGTGCGCACCAGGCGGCATCTCCATGAACGGCATGAACTTGTCGGGGAACCCGGGCATCGTGCAGCCGATGCACGCCCCGCCCACGTTGGCGCAGCCGCCCACGCCGTTCATCCAGCCCCGTTTGCCGGCATTGCACTGCACGACCGGCCCCCAGCACCCTTGCTTGACGATGCATTTGGGCGATCCGATCTCGGTCGCGAAGTCCGCTTGCTCGTAGAATCCCGCACGATCGCAGCCCTCGTGCACTGTCTGGCCGAACAACCAGGTCGGCCGCAGCAAGGTATCGAGCGGAATCATCGGTGCGCGTCCCACCGCTTGCGAGAGCAGATACAGCAGCGTTTCCGTCATGTTGTCCGGCAGTACCGGGCAGCCCGGAACACACACGATCGGAATGCCCGCTTTCGAGCGCCACTGCCACCCCAGGAAATCGGGTAGGCCCATGCAACCCGTGGGGTTGCCCGCCATCGCGTGAATACCGCCAAAGCTCGAGCATGTTCCCGCCGCAACCACACACCACGCTCGAGGCGCAAGCCATTCCAGCCACTGGCACGTGGTGATCGGCTGGCCCGTCGCCGGGTCAGTTCCAAACCCCGCCCAGAATCCTTCGTCCTTGTTGCCCTCGTTCGGGATCGAGCCCTCGACAACGAGGACGTACGGGTCGACCTCACCCGCGGCCGCGCGGTGCCAGACTTTGAGAAACTCACTCCCATTCTCATAAGCCAGCACCGGGTTATGCAGTCGAAGCCTCGGTATCCCGGGAATCGCGCCGGCGACCAGGTCCTCAATGCTCGGCTGCGTCGCGGCCGTCATCGCGATGGTGTCACCGTCACAGCCCAACCCGGCTGTGAGCCACAGCACGTCCATCACCTCGAGGGCCGGCGTCTCTGCACTCTTCGCACCGTAGCGTGCCGTGGCTTCGGTCATGGTCGGGCTCGAGCAGGCAGTCGCGATCACGGTTCTCGACGCGGGTACTCCCTTTTGCACCAGCATCGGCCATCAAAACGGCAAGTTCGGCCTGTTATAACCTGCAAGCACCATTAAATAGCGTCTTTTCAGGTGTGTCAAGGATTAATAACGAACGCGCAGTTCGCGCGGCCTCGCTGTTCGCCGCGATCAGGGCCGCGGTGGCTGCGCTATCCAGGGGCTGGGAGAAGTAGAATCCCTGGCCGTAATCGCACTCGAGAGCTTTGAGACGCCCTTCCTGGATTTCGTTTTCGATGCCCTCGGCGACCACGGCGAGCTTCAAGTTATGGGCAAGACTGACGATTGCGTTGACGATCTCATGGCTTTCCGTTGTTCCCATCTGGCGAACGAATGAGCGGTCGATCTTCACGGCGTCGACCGTGAACTTCTGGAAGTACGAGAGCGACGAGTATCCGGTGCCGAAGTCATCGACGCTGACCTGGACGCCCAGTGCTCGCAGACTTGTGAGGATCGCGGCCGCAGTCTGCGGGTGGTCGATGATCGAGCTTTCGGTGATCTCGAGCTCGAGGCTGCTCGGTGGGAGTCCCGTCTCGTCAAGTACGGCGCTGCACTTGCGCCGCCAGGTCGGGCTGCACGAACTGCTTGCTCGACAGGTTGACGGCCACGCGTAGCGGGGGATCGGCCGGGAACTTCTGTTGCCACTGGCTCATCTCGCGGCACGCCTGGCACAGGACCCAGTGGCCAAGCTGCACGATCATCCCGGTCTCTTCGGCGACCGGGATGAATTCCGCCGGTTTCACCTCCCCCCACTCGGGGTGTTCCCAGCGCAGCAGTGCCTCGAAGCTCACGATGCGATTCGATTCCATCGAGAGAATCGGTTGGTAGTTGAGGCGGAACTCGCCTCGCTCGAGTGCCCTGCGAAGGTCGTTCTCAAGCCGCAGTCGCGCGACGACCATTTCGCGCATGCGATCGTCAAAGACAGCCAGACGTCCCTTCCCCTGGGCCTTGGCGCTGTACATCGCCGTGTCGGCGTCGCGCACGATCTCTTCCGGAGACCCGTAATCAGCCCGCGCCAGGGCAATGCCGATGCTGGCGTTGACGAACACTTCCGTCCCGAGCTCAAACGGGGCCGACAAAGAATCGAGGAGGCGCTGCGCCGCAGTTGATGCGTGGCCGGCAGAGTAGAGACCGTCGAGCAGGATGGTGAACTCGTCGCCCCCCAGTCGGGCGATGGTTTGTTCCCGCCCGAGCTGTGCCACCGAGTCGGTGGCGCGCACGCTCTGCTCGAGGCGACGCGCCACCGCAACCAGTAACTGATCGCCCGAGCGGTGACCGAGGCTGTCGTTCACGGTCTTGAAGCCGTCGAGGTCGAGGAAGAGCACCGCGAAGATCCGGGCGGGATCGCGTTTGAACCGTTCAAACGCCATCGCCAGCCGGTCCATGAACAGCACGCGGTTCGGCAGACCGGTGAGCGCATCGGCCACCTTTCCGGTCGTGATGTCGGTCTGCGACCCGGCCATGCGCAGGGCCCTGCCTCCCGGGTCGGTGATGGCAAGCCCTCGACAGAGCATCCAGCGGAACACCTCCGCCTTGTTCAGGATACGATACTCGCATTCAAACTGCTTGGTAACACCCGCGCGGTGGTTTTCGAGATCCGCCATGACCTTTGGGAGATCTTCCGGATGAAGCCGGGCCAGCCATTCCTCGAGGCCCTGGCCGATCTCGTCCTCCTGGAAACCGAGCATTTCCTTCCAGCGCGGCGAAAAATAAACCTGGCCCGTCCGCAGGTCCCAGTCCCACAGCCCGTCGTTGGTCCCGCGCGCCGCCAGGGCATAACGCGTTTCACTCTCGTGCAGCGCCAGAATCGCTCTGCGGTGGGCGACGTGCGCCGAGATGCGCGCCAGTGCGACCGGAAAATCGATCGGCTTGGTCACGTAATCGTTCGAGCCCAGCCGGAACCCCTCGACCACATCGGTGCTCTGGTTCTTGGCGGTCACGATGATCACGGGCAGGTCAGACGCCAGGCGAGTCTGACGGATGCGCGAGAGGACTTGAAAGCCGTTGAGCTCCGGCATCATCACGTCGAGCAGGACCAGGTCGAAGGCTTCGCGCTCGATCAGGTCGAGCGCGGCACGCCCACTTTCGGCCGGAGTCACACGATAGCCGTGCAACTCGAGGCGGCGACCTAGCATGTCACGGTTCAGCTCCTCGTCATCCACGAGAAGCAAGGAAGCCACCGGCTCGCTCATATCGTTGCCTCGCGACTCAGAAGTGTCTCGATCTTCGCCAGCAGTCGCCGAAGGTCAACGGGCTTCGTATCGTAGTCGTCGCAACCAGCCTGAAGCACCTTGGATCGATCTCCCACGAGGGCGTGCGCAGTCAGCGCGATGAGCGGGATCGGACGCGTGCCTCGGTCAGCCTTCAATCGCCGTGATACCTCCCAGCCGTCGAGCTCGGGCAAGCTCATGTCCAGCAGGATCAGGTCAGGAGTCTCCGAACAAGCCATCTCGAGACCTTGCAACCCGTTCACCGCCTGGACCACACGATATCCCTTGAGCTCGAGGCGACGGGAAAGCATGTCGCCGTTCATCTCGTCGTCCTCGACCAGGAGAATCTTGCTGGACATCAGTCTCGACTCCGCGAGCCCCAGGAACGGCGGTTTCACCCTCACGCGCAATTCTTGATGTTGCGCATTTTGGTTCTCGCCCTGAAAGGGCACAACAAATCAGCCCAGGGCATCGCCCTGGCTTCACAGCGCATCGCCCTGGGTTCCCAGGTGCACGCACACACACCCCATCGATCGGTTACACCAATCGTAGTCAAGGATAGCTCACATTCGCGTGCGGAAGCATCCATTGGCCTTCTTGGGCGTGGCTGACGCGTGCGGCTGACCGCGTGACACGTTCGCGCGCTCGACCGAGCGACCACACTAGCCCAAAGCGCCAGCGAGGATTCCGCTTACCATCGTTGCCGCTTCGGGCCAGGATGCCGCGGATGTTACCCGCCTTTGAACCAGGCCCATTCTTGACACTCGACTGTGGTGCCGCCCGAGGTTAACTGCTACCCTGACAAATGTCATTTAAATCACGATGCGAGGCTTGTTCGGAGAGACCGCGCAATGCAAAGCGCAGGATCATCGCGTGGACGTTTTGCACAGCGACTGACGGCGATCCTCACCTCGCTACCGAAGTCGCGTTTCTTTCCACTATCGATCGCGGCCCTGGCCGTCCTGCTCGGTCTGCCCTCGCTGGGAACGGGCCTTATCCTGGACGACTTGTATCACCGGGAAGTCTTGCAGCCCTATTCCGCCTATCGCGACTTGCTCGGCCCTCCCAGCGAGATGTTCCGGTTCTTCCGCGGCGACCCGCAGCGCACCGGCCGCATCATGGACAAGGGCGCTTTCCCCTGGTGGACTGACCCGACTCTCAAGGCCGAGTTCCTCCAGGCCGTTCCGGTCCTCACCCACCGGCTCGATTACGCCCTCTGGCCGCTCTCGCCGGCGCTCATGCACGCCCACAGCTTGTTCTGGCTAGCCACCGCGGTGGCGGCCGCGGCCGTATTCTACCGGCGGATGCTCGGGCCAACCTGGGTCGCGGCGGTCGCGGCGATCCTCTTTGCCGTGGATGATGCGCGAGGCACGACCATCGGGTTCATCGCCAACCGCAACGTCATGATCGCCGCGACCTTTGGCTTCTCGGCGCTGTTCTGCCACGATCGCTGGAGACGCGATGGCTCCGCCAGGTCGGCTTTCCTCGCCGTGCTCCTTTTCTCGCTGGCACTCTTCTCGAAAGAGGAAGGAATTGGAACGTGTGCCTATCTCGGTGCGTATGCGCTGTGTATCGACGTCAAGGGCCGCGCCCGGGGCTGTGTGGCACTGGTTCCCTATGCCATGATCGTGCTGATCTGGCGCACTCTCCGCGACTCGTGGGGTTATGGCGTTCACAACGTCGGCGTCTACATCGATCCCCTGACCGACCCGGGTCCGTACGCGTTCGCCCTGGCCCGGCGCCTGCCGCTGATGCTCTTCGGCCAGTGGGGCCCGGTTCCGGCGGAAGCCGGCGCCGTGCTCGATCCACCGTTGTCGACTGTATTCTGGTGGACGGCCGTGGTCCTGGTCATGCTCCTGATGTTCGCCGTTGCGCCCTTGCTCAAGCGTGATCGCCGCGCCCGCTTCTGGACCACAGGCATGCTCTTCGCGACGGTGCCCGTCTGCGCCACCTTGCCGATGGACCGGCTCTTGACATTCGTCGGCCTGGGCGCGTTTGGCCTGCTCGCTCAGTTCTGGGCGTTCGTGTTCGACAAGTCGGGTGCCGCCCCGGAAAACCCCTGGTGGCGAATCCCCGCTCGGTCGCTCGCCTGGTTTTTCGTGGCCGTGCACGCGGTCTGGGCGCCGCTCTTTTCCCCCTGCCGCTCGACCAGTCCGCTGGGACCGTTCTGGGTCGAGCATCGTCTCTATATCAATGGGTCTCTCGGACCGTCGATCGGAGAAAAGACGCTGGTCGTGGTCAATGCACCCAGCGTGGCTCATGCGGCCTATTTCGGCTTCCGTCAGTTGGCCGCCGGCAAGCCCGTTCCACGCCAGATACGCGTCCTGGCGCCGGCGGTTCCCTCAGTCAGCATTAGCCGCCTCGACGAGCGCACGCTGGAGATCACCCCCGCATCGGGCTACCTCGACTTCGTCCTGGACCAGGTTTTCCGCAGCGAGCGACGGCCAATGGCCCTGGGCCAGGAAGTGAAGCTCACCGGCATGACCGCGCGCGTCAAGGCGCTCACCGCAGACGGCCGCCCGGCCGTGGTGACGTTCCATTTCGACGAGCCGCTCGAGTCGCCGTCGTTCGTATGGCTCTGCTTCCGCGGCCAGAGCTTCGTGCCTTTCACGCTGCCCGCCGTCGGCGAAAAAACCGAGATCCCCTTCGATTGGCGAGCTCTGTTCACCCCAGTCGGCCTGTGAAGCCGCAAAGTCGCCTTTCGCTCCGCGAAAGTGCGTCTTCTGGCGCTAGAGACATTCGCAGTCCAGATCGCGATATCGGGGGTCAAAACCCAGCCCTTGGTCACCCGTGCGGTGCTGGCGCAGTCGCAGCGGTAGGCGCAGTCGCAGTCGCAGGCGCGACCGCAGGCGCAGGCGCCCCCGTCAAGACAACCGACTCGCCGATCCGATCGAGGAATTCAGCCGCCTGCTCCGGATCTTTGTTCGCATCACCCGTCGACAGTCGCACCGTCACAACGCATCCCTCGTCCTCTCGCTCGACTTTGACGAAGAGCGTCCGGCCGAGGTTCTCCATGTCCCGATGCGCCACCTTGTGGAACGGCCCCTTCCAGCTCCAGGAAGACGTTGTAACCCCTTGGGAATAATCGAATCCGGCGATTTTTTGCATGAACTCGTGATCGTGCATGATGTCTTCGACGGCGACCTTCACGGGATCGAATTTGGCCGAGTAAAATCGACTGACGGTCAGCTTGTCCCCCGGCGCATCGGTCGGCCGCATGCCCGTCATCTGACATCCGGCCGTCGCGGCCACGATGATCAAGACCACTGGTCCCGGAACAGCCCTTCGCATTGCAGGCACTCCCCCGGACTTCGATTCCATGATCGACCCACAGCATGATCTGGTCTCTGCGCACGGCGTATCGATCGCGGCGCGGCCGCGGTCAGGGCGCGGGATGTTAGAGAAAACCGCAAATCCTGTCAATCGCACCGAGAATGATCGGCTCAATCCGCGATCATGCACGCGTACGCCGACTTTGTCGCCCGCGCCCGAACCGGTTGCCGGCGAAGCCTCCCAGAATCAGCAAGAGGACCGGCGGTGAGAAGAAAACGATCGGCATGAACCGCGCGGAGTGGAACTGCTTGGGAATAAGCGTCACCAGCCCCATCCCGACCACCATGCCGAGAATCCAGCCGCCAAATGCCCCGGCGATAGCCCAGCCCCGGGCGATCCCAGGCGGAGGTGCGCCGTCGGGTGGCGGCCGGAAAGTTCGGTCCGCCAGCCACCTTCCCAGCCAAGTGCCCACGAGGGCACCGACAACCACGCCGCCGATCACCATCGGGAAAATCGCGATCACCACCAATGGACTCTGCGGTCCCGTCCGGCCGAACGTGAACGTGGCAAAAGCGATGAAGCTGGCGAAGAAGCCCAGCACCGCGCCGGCGATGCCGCCACCGGCCCGACCGGCCCGGCGGTTTAGCTCGCGGCCGCGCTCCATCCCCGGCGCGGCTGGGATCGGCACAACCGCCGAGGACGCCGGCGCCAGCAGCACCCGCCGCAGCTCGCCCGCTTCATGCCAGAGCGTCGCCCGCTCGGCCGCAGGCGCGATCCCGCGGCGAGCAAGGACCAGACACCCATCGCCCGACTGAATGCACCACCCGGGGTGCCGCGCCAGCGCCGACATGAGCGGCGAGCGAAAGAGCCGCCGCGCGTCGTCTTCCTCGGAACTTGTCGCCGTTTCGCGCAGGCACACCTGATAAGCTCTTTGAAATTCGGCCACGGCCTGGCGCGTCACCTGGTCGCCTCTCTCAGTGTCGAAGTTGACCGGCGACATGCGCAACCGATCTCCTTTGGTCCACCAGACGTTCGGGAGACAACTGAACACAGGCAAGTCCGTTTGCTCGAACAGCACCACCGTCCACCGCCGTAGCATCGTGCCATCCCCTTGCCCGGTGACCGCGGTGAGATCGAACATCTGCGCAGCAGCGCCGTGGCTCTTCCCGCTCAGCCGGTTCTCGCAGCGGGTCCATCGCCCAAGCAGCGGAATCTTGGGGCGAGCCTCCAGGGGCACTTCGACTTGGCCCTCCTCATAAACCAGCCCGAGCTCGCCGGCCAACCCGGGCAGCTCGTCCCGAAGCGCCTGCGACTGCCGGTTCGATCTGAGTACCGAGATACCGGTGAGCACCGCCCCGACCACGATGAACGGGATAGGCGTGTTGAGTGGAAACCCCGCACGACTGAGGATGCTCCGGTCATTGACGGTAATTTGGTTGGTGATCCACCAGACCCCGCCGCCGCCGATGCCCCCGGCCACGAAAGCCCAGACAACACCCAACCCGACGGACCATGCACTTTTCACGTTTGAACGCTCCCTCCCCTTCGCCCGAAGCGCCGCATGGCACGCTCTCAAGAGGCCGCGTCCCGCCATGCACCTATCAGAATGGATACCAGAACAGACGACCCGCCACGAGCACCATGTCCGTTTCAATCACGATTGTGACATCACGCCACCGACCCGGGAAGCGATCCATCTGCTTCGCCGCTCCTCTGTGCCCCGCCAGAATTCCCCCGCGCTGTCGAGTTTGAGCCGCCCTTGTTCATTTTTCGCCACCCAGCGCGCAAGAAAAACGTCACCGTACACTCCCCACCACGGAACTGTCGCATTTTTGCAACCAATGGTTGTTAGAACATTGATATTTTCCATCACTCATCGAACCCAAGCTGCCACATCTCTTAGCATCAATTCCCGCAGACATGACCAGGTGGATGTCACCGAAGTCGTAAAAGTTTGCGAACAGATGAGGGAGCATCGACCTTATGTAAGGAACTTCGAGCATGCGACGAAAAGCACCGTATGTGGCGATGATGGCAGCCCTCGGGATCTTCGCGCTGGCCGGCCCTCAGGTCATCGCGTCGGAAGTGGTCGTGAGTATCTCGGGCAGTTTCGGGGAGTTCAGCTACGGGAATCAACCCGCTCCCCTCAACGATGGTTATTTCTCCGGCACCGTGACGTTCGCGTCGTTACCGACAGCCGGTAACACGGTGATTTCGTCGACTGCCGACGTCAACTTTTTTAATTCGAGTCACGTCCTTCTCTTCACGATCGGGAATGGCGGTTACGACACGATAACGGCCGGCGCCCACGGCTACACGTACCTGTCCGTCTCGGGAATCGTGAACCTGGGAAATGGCACGTCGGTGGATGTCGCGCCGCTTTCACTGGAGTTCAATCACTGGCATTTTGGCAGCCCGTTCGGCATCGTGAAGCCCTACGGCCCGCCGAACTATGATTCGCAGGTGGAGTACACGTATTTCCCAACGGGCGGCAACCCGGAGATCTGCGGCACAACCTATTACGATCCGGTGTGCCGAGGTACGGCGTGCGCGACCACGATCGCGTCCGTTCCAGAGCCGGCGTCCATCGTGCTCGGCATCGTGGGGTTCGCCGGAGCCCTCGTCTACTCCCGTTCCTATCGCCGCAAGGTCACTGCGTGACCGGCGAGCCGAATTCGAGAGCCGAATTCGAGATGAGTGACCACGGTCGTGAGACCATGGTTCGGACGGGACGAAAGTCCTCCAACCTCGGGCGTAAACCCGATCCTCCGCCACGGCCGCAACGATTGGCCACTCGCGACGATTCCGCGCCCTCGTTCCCACGCTCCCGCGTGGGAACGCTCCCCCCGCCGCTCCGCGGCAACATCCACGAACACCCCTCACCAACCAACCGCCACCCATTCCCACGTTGTCGTGGGCTACGTGAAGCACGAAAGCGGCAACTTATCTGCGTGAAGCGATCATGGTACAATCACGCGCAGACACCCACACGCCAGGAGACGAGGAAGAGCATCACGTTCCGCGGCGCAAATCAGAACAATTCCATCCCGAGCACACGCCACCCGTTGACGTGCGTGATGAAGCCAAAACGGCCCATCTCAGGATTCACGTTTTTGCTCATCGCGGCCCTCGTGTGGGCGCCGCTGAATGCTTTCGCAGGCGTCGGCATCGACACCAGTCATGAAGGACGCAGACGGCCGTAAGCTGTTCGCCGGCCTGCCGGGTGCCATGGCTTTCTTGAGTGCCGACAATCGGCAAAATGTACTTCGCGCGCTCAAGGAACGGTTTCCGAATCTCGAACAGCGCCGATCGGTGCCGTGAGCCCGTCACATGCCAGCGAGACGAGCCCAGACGAATGCAATCTTCCACCTTCCATCCGTGTTAGTGTAGAAAAGAGTCGCATCCAGAACCGGAAGCCCGGCCGTGGATTCATGCATATTCGAGTTCGGTCCAAGCCAAGAGCAGGGGGGCTTGCTATGAATCGTCTCTTGCACAAGTTCAGCGACGTCGATGACTCCGGCAGCATGGTGGTCCAGCCTCCCGCTCCGACCGCCGCGGTGGCGATCACCGGCCCAACCGAGCTCCACGGCCGAATCCGCGCGATCCTGGATAAGAAGGCAAGTCGTCGGTCATGCACCACAAGCGTGATGGTCCTCGGCCTCGTAGCCGGTTTCACATGGACAACCGCGTGGGCCACGCCTGCCATCACTCCGGCGAGCTCTCCAAACTCTCAGCCTGCAAACCCCAGCCCAGCCCCACCACTAGCTTCACAACCATCCACCCCAAGGGTCACCGTTCTCTGCGTAGATGCAGACGGCAAGCCCGTTCCAAACGCGGAGGTGTATCTCTTCCAGCACCCTGCCGGTGACAAAAGCCCCTACATGCAATCCGGCCCGTTCATCTCGGACGAGCAGGGCAGGGCTCTCTGCGGCGAAGCGATTTTCTCGAACGATGTCGGCAACTTCGATCGATGGATCTACGCTCGCGTGCCCAGCCGCCTGGTTGCGCCGCCCGTGGCGCAAAGTGGACGAACCGCGCCCCATTCAATCCGGAAGGCCGCGTGACGCTGCAGCCGTCGCGTTCCATTGAGGGCCAGGTGACGGTCCCGGCAGGTATCGACCCCACCAAGGTCGTCGTTCGCACGCGCAACTTGCAGGTGATCATCGGGCCCGGCTTCTTCGACTTTGGGTCGATCCCGCGGGAAGACCACTTCCCGGGTCTCGACACCGCATTGCCCGAGCGTTTCGACTGCCGTCCCGACAGCCAGGGTCGAATTCACTTCAGCGACGTCCCGGTCAGCGGGCACCTCACTCTGATATCCGTCGGCGAGGGCCTGGCCGAAGCGCAATGGCGGAACGAAGGCAAGACCTTCGATCAGCCAATCCAACTGACGATTCGCCCGGAGAGCCTCGTTACGGGCCGGGTCCTGGAGCCCAACGGCAGTCCCGCAGCCGGCGTGCAGGTCGTCGCACGTCTCTCCCCTCCACCAGAAAAGCACATGTTTTACCTGAGCTCGTTCCGCGCGAAAACCGACGAAGATGGAACGTTCGCCCTCCACGGCCTGCCGCAGATCCCGTTCGTTCTCAAGGCTCACGATTCAAAGAACCTCTGGACCTTTCGACCGATCGAGAAATTGCTCGTTGAGCCGGAAAAGGACCCGCACCTGACGCTGAGGATGCAGACCGGAAAGCGCGTCAGCGGCCGGGTGCTTGACCCCGACGGCAAGCCCGTGGAAGGCGCCGCGATCTCGGCCGTAGCCGACAGCCAGCTCGGACCGGGCCTCGCGGACGACTTCACGAACGCGGCGGGCAAGTATCAATTACGTCTCCCCGCCGGCGGCGCGAACCTCTACTTCAACAGCCTGCCCGACGGCTTCGCGTATCCCAAGCCGCAGGTGATCAAGCACCTCGACATCGACGCCGAAGAGCCCGACATCGCGAACCTGGATTTCACGCTCGAACGCAAGCCCGGATAAAAGGTGTCAGGAACCGAAAACCGCAATGGTGCCTGACACCTTGCCTCGTGCCGCTCCGCGGCGTGCCCGCGGCCGAACCGGGAAGCCATTCCCGACCCGTTCCGTAGCTCCCTCTTCGTTAACTTTGTTACCTTCTGTTCAAATCTGGTTTCGCATCGAGCATCACAACAATCGAAAGTCTGTCAGCTTTGACGAACCGGGTTGGCCTGTCCCGGGCGTTGTGACCTGGGTTGATGCAGTCGCCGGCTCATTCGTCCAGCGGAACCTGCCCATTCATCGACCGCCACAATCGCCGCCATCGCTCGTCGGAAGGCAAGCCGAGCATCTCGGCGAGCCGAAGCTTGGCCGCGTGCGCCGGATTCGCTCGATCGTACTCGCCCGTTGCCAGGGCTTCGATCAGTGTGACCGCCGCGCGCGGTTCAATGCACCCCTTGGCCAGAAGGGCTAAAATATTGAATTCGTTGCCCGGCCCATCGCCCGTCGGGAGCGACCGGAGGTAATCATCCATCGGCCCGAACAGGGCAGCGGCCACCTCGCGGTCATAGCGCGCCAGCAAGATGCACTCCGTCCCAATATAGGAATACTGAAGCTGCCCCTTCTTCTCCTGCTCGAGCGCCGGATGAAGCGCCACGGCCCTCCAGAAGACATCTGCCAGTCGGTCCGGCGCAATCGTCTCAACGACCGGCAGCATGAGCACGGCTGGATTCGTCGGATAGATCAAGCGCACCGTGCCCAGGACCACAACCGGATCAGAGGCAGGTCCCGATTCCCGCAGTCGATCGATTTCTGCGATCGCGCGATCGATCGCCTCGCTTGCGCCCGATTTGTCCTTCTTTCGCTCCAGCCCGAGCGCCACGCACGCCCAAGCCAAGGCCCGCTCGGACGGGCCGCGCTGTGACGCCGCAAACCCGCGGGCACGCTCCGGATCAACCTCGCGAGCCGACGACTCATCTGCATCACACGACCATTGGTGGCCCACTGAACACCCGCGCGCTCCCACAGATTGAAAACTCGCACCGCCTCCGCGGGCCGTTCGGTCGCGATCTCGGCCGCAATCGTAGCCGCATAATCGTAGAATATCGTGACTCCCACTTTAGCCGATGGGCGCGGCAGCTTCTGCAACTGTTGCACGGCTTGATCCGGATCGACCCGCGCCAGTGCGGTCAGAAAAAAATCCTGCGGCGGGGCCGATGGTGCGTCGACAATCGCCTGTCCCAAAGCGAGCGCCAGCCGGGCGCGATCGCGCTCCCCCAGGTCCATCCATTGCTCGGCGAGCTTGGACGCAAGCGTGAGCTGCCCCTGCCGATTCACCGGTCTTCCCGCACCCTTGAACAAGTCGGTCGCTTGTTCCAGGATCGCCCGCCGCCGGTCACGTTCTGCAGCGGGAAACGCCGCGGCAACTCTCTCCAGCACGCCTGCCCTCGTTGTCAGCGGCTGCGCAAGCGCCAGTTCCGCGGCACGCGCCGGATCGCGCTTCGCCAGACTGACGGCCACCGATCCCTGGGCGTTTACGTAGGCCGGGTCAGCTTCGTGGAATTCACCGGCGTGCAAAAGCGCAGTACGCGCGCTCCGGGTCGAACTCGCTCAGGCTGGAGATGGCCGCGAGTCTCGTGCGGTCATCATCCTTTTGCGGATCGTCCTTCAAGTACGGTGCGAGCAGGCGATCCGCCAGCGCCCGCGATTCCTCAGGCGAAATCGGATCAGGCAGAGGCTTGACGGCAGGCCCCGCGCCCTGATTTGCTCGGACCAGTTTGAGCGCCCCCACCTCAGCGTGCACCGCTGGATCGACCACCCACCCGCGGAGCCTGAACCCCGCGTGCTCGGCCACCAGAACCGTCTTGACGGGGGTGATGCCGGCGAGCGCGAACCGCCCGTCCGCATCCGTCCAAGTCGCCGCCCCGTACACCGGCAGGAAAACACGCCGCGCCGGCGATCGCCCGGCCTTGCCCGTCCTCGATCCGGCCCGTCACGTTCCTGAGCGCCCGCAGCCGGATCGGCTGCACGTTCGCTCGCTCGCCATCCAGCTTGATCCAGTCCGAAACAAACGGCACGTACCCGTCACACCGGATCGATACGCGATACGTTGAGCCTCCCAGCAACTTGGGCGGCGTCTGAAACGTACCCTGTGGTCCGCTCTTGATCGGGGCAGGATCGAGCCGCACGAGGGCGTCGGGAGTGATCCGACGGCGAGCTGGGTCACCCGCCACCGCGCCCGCACCGCGCACCCACACCTCGACCGGGATATCACCCAGCGGCTCACCCGTCTCCGTGCGAACGACCCCAACCAGGCGCCCAGGGCGACCGACCTTCAGAACGTAGTTTTTTCCCTGAGGCTCATCGAGCGGCAGCGTGTGCGGGGCCAGTTGCGAACCAGTGACGCGTATCGATATGGGCACAACGCTCGTGAACAGGCCCGCAAGCGTCCCCACACCCTTCGCGTCCGTCGTCGTCGTCAATCGCTCGATCCATTCCTCGGGAATCGTGACCCATGCGAACCGCCCGTCTGCCTGCCGCAGCAGAACCGGCGCCACCCGCAGTCCCGCGACCGGCATTTGATCCGCGCCGACGATTGTGACGGTCCTGTCCGTGGGTCGATCAAGTGTCAATCGAACAGCGGGCGCCGGCGTTCGTCCGCCAAGCATGATGTTGTTGGACATCGCAACGGCACATTTTTCCTGGTAGGCCCAGACGCGAGCGTAATAGAGTCTCGCTCCCCGGCGCTCTTGCGCCAGCTCGAATCGCGCGTGGCCGTTGCCATCGCTCTTCGCCCGCTCCGAGATCACCTCGATGTCGCTCGGGCCGCGCGAATATGTCACCTGGGCAACGATCTCAGCCCCGGCCGCGGCGTGACCGTCCGCATCAACCGCGTCGACCTGCACGATCGGCGCACCCTGCTCGATAGCCGGCTTTGTAACCGCGCCACGCTGCCCATCCTGAGCGGCATTCCTGACCGCACCTTTCTCATTCGGCCCGCGCCCCGCATCGCTCGAACGGGCGCGATCCTGCGTGCCGGCATGGGACTGCCCGATCACGCCTCCGGCCAGGAGCCCCACAAGGGCGACCACCGCCGCAACGATCAGCGTCGCGAGTTTCATGGCTTTGATGACCCCGCACAGTGAGGATCGCTCAGGAAAAGGCAACCCGGGTCAGCCTATCCCGGCCCAGCCCGGCATTCAAGGCACCGCACACCGCCCACATAAAAGGTGTCAGGAACCGAAAACCGCAATGGTGCCTCACACTTTTATTCACCATGTCACGCCAACCCCCGCCGCCGCCGGACGATCCACTCCGCGCTCAACACTCCTACAAGCAGTGCCCACAACATCGGGTGATCCCACACCGGTGTGCGCGAAACGATGAGCAAGTCTGGATTCCTCTTGGCGTCTCTCAAGACCGCCGCCAGCCCACGAGCATCGTGAATGACCTGTCCTCCGCTTGCTTCCGCCAGAGCGGCGAGTCCATCAGGGTCCGGCCGCGGGTCTCGAAACTCGGCCGGATCGTCGCGCACTTGAATCTCGACGTCCGCTCGCGCAACCTCGCGTGATCCATCAAACGCGACAACCTGGGCCACCGCAGCATGAAACGCCCCGGGCCGCCCCGCTTCCAAACCAGGGCAGATCAACTCAGCCTCGTATTCCGGCCGGTCCGTCCGCGGCGCCATGCCACGAACCGACGTTGCTTCAGCCGGTGCGCCGGAAGCCCCAATCGCGCCCCCAGCCGATATCGCGTCGTCAATTCCTTTTGATCGTCGAAAGCACGGGCGCTCAAGTGCACGGGCTCACCCGGTGCGTAGACCAGCTTGTCGGTCTCGATCCGCAGCCGCCGGCTGCGGCCGGCCGAGTTCTCGCCCAGCCATGAGACGACATTCCGCCAGAAGCGACGAAAATGGCGGTTATCCCCGTTCTCGCCCCACGTGCTCTCGAAGTCGCGGCCCCAGTCGGGCGTCGTGTCCGCCAGCATCGCGAACGTGCGCCCTTGCCCGAAGCTCTCGCACGAGAAGATCGGCGCCTTGCCCACACTCAAGAGCGGCCGGTCGGAGAGACCCAGCACCATCGCCGCCGGCTTGAGCCTGTCGACCAGGTTGCAACCGTAAAACACCGGCATCTTTGCCAGGATCGCCCGGTTTTTTGCGGCGTCGTCGGTGAAGTGCCAGATGGGATGTCCCAGCGCTGCCGCCGGCACGACCACCCGGAACAGCCGGCCCGAGCCCCAGTAGATGATGTTCTCAAATCCCCGCTCGAGCCCCCACTGTCCCATATCCACGGGAATCAACCCGTTCCACGCCGTCTGTTGATACTCGCCCGCCCCATAACTCTTGTTTCCGCCCACCATCGCAAACCCGCCACCGCGCTGGGCGACCAGCTCGACCGTCCAGTTGAGCTGATCTTGTGTGAAGCTCTCACGCGCGATGTCGCTGCAAATGACAACGTCATACTCAAACAGCTCGGCCCGCGTCTCCGGATAACCTCGAGCCGGATCATTCTTCCGCGCCAGGCCAGTCCGGCCCCCACGACGAAACACGGTCCCGATATCAAGGCACTCAATGTCCGCATCTTCGGCCAGGGCCTCGCTCAACCGCCGAAATCCATTGGGCGGTCCTCCTTCCATGTAAATCACGCGCACCTTCCTCGTCTGAGAGCGCGTCTCAAACGGAACGCGGTTGTTCTCGCGGATCGCCTCGTGGTCGAGCTCCGTCACTTCGGCCAGCATAACCCGGCTCCGTGTGCGACCGGTCTCGATGACCAGCGAATGCGTTTGCTCTCCGTCAGAAAGCAGAACCGGCAGCGAGGCGAGCGCGTCACGCGTCGCTTCGTCCTGGTACCGGATCTGGATCTCGGCCCGGCGCCCCGAATACCCGTGGCTGCGCACCACGACCGAGACCGGAACGCGTGCGCCCGCAGGAGTATCTCGCGGAGCGATCACGTTCGCGACCGCCACGTCTCCTGCCGTCCGCGGGTCACCAACCGGCACAACATGAATCGGCACGCCAAGACCGGCATAACCTTGCGCCGTGGCGCCCAGAGCCTCTTGCCCGGTCGTCCGGCCGTCGGAAAAGACCACCACGCCGATCGGCAAGCCGCCCGTGAATCGCGCCGGCAGTTGCTCGACGGCAGAAGCCAGGCGGGTCTCGTTGTCGACCGCGTCCGGCACCGTCGTGTCGGCGAGCGCCGCCAGCCGCTCACCGAACCGGTAGCACTCGATCTTGACGGTCGGCCCACCGCGCAGCAAACCGTTCGCTTCGTCGATCGTGTGCCGCACCTGCTCGAGCCGGCTCTCGGCGCGCCGATGCGCCATGCTGCGCGAGGCGTCAATAAGATAGACGACGCTCGGGTCCCGACCCGGCTCTCGAATTTCGCGCACCCGTGACGGCCCGACCAGAATGAGGACAACGCCGGCCAGCACACTCGCGCGCAATAAAAGCAGGAGCCACGAACGAGCGGCCCGGGCACTGGCGTTCCAGCGAGCCAGCCCCAGAAACGCCAGCACCACGGCGCAGAGCAAAACCGCCAGCTCGATCGGTCGGTCCTGTGCCCACACCAAAATCGTCACTCCGTCGGATACGTGCTGTCGAACGCCGCCGGTCGCTTCCGGTTCCGATCCAATCGCATGACTCGGCCAGTCCGATGATGAAATCACTGATTTGTTCTAGCCGCATCCGGTGGCTTTAGCCACTCAAATGCCCCGGCGCGCCTGGCCAGGCACCCCGCAATCCAGGGCAAGCGGTGCGGCCAGTCCACAGGCGTGGCCCGGCTGGAGAACCCAATCCACACATTTCCATCAGGCGGGACTGACAACAGACCGTACCGGCCGTTAGTATTGCACCGAAGCTGCTCGGCCGCGGTCGTTAGCGGCCGGCCTCTCGTGCGCCGCAAGAACGCTGATATTGGCTCATCGTGCGACGCGACGGCTCCCCGATCCACGCGACGAGGCGAGCGACGTGAGTAGCAAACCCCAGTCCAATCAAGTTCGACCGCAGGTCTCGCGCTGGATCGCGTGCCGCAATGCGTCGGCAATCACTCTCCTCGGCTGCTCACTCTTCGGCTTACTGTGTTTCGTGCTCTTGGGCGGTGAATTATCCCGGCGGATGAATCGGTACCGCGCCGCCATCTGGCTCGAGGTCTGCTTTGCAATCGCGGCCGTATTCGCGTTCGTCTACATCGTCGTCTGGCAGCGCCGCCGCGGCTCCTCGCTGGCAGAGCTGGGCTGGGGCCGCCCGACCACGCGCTTGGCCCTTGCGCTGGCGGTGATACTCGGAGTCGCTTACACGAGCTTTGCCTACTTCGGTGCGCAGCACCTCCTGCCCGGCGTCGACGTCACACAGTTTACCTGGGCACGGTTCCTACTCGCTCCACTGGGCATCGTGCTGGCCGTGACGGAAGAAACGCTGATGCGCGGCCTGTTCATGACCGAGTTACAGCGCGGCCGCGTGCCGGCCTGGCTCCAGATCCTCGCCTCCGGCGCTTGCTCGGCGGTCTATCACAGCTTCCAGAATCCGACCTTGATCGGCTTCCTCCCTTCATTCATTCTTTTCTCGCTTCATGCCGGTCTCTACGTCCTCGGCCGCCGGAGCCTCACGCCGGTAATCCTGGCGCACAGCATCTACCATGTCCTGGGTGAGCCCCACCTTCTCATGATGGTCTTCGCCGCCACGCCGCACTGATAGATGCCTTCAATGCGAGCGAACGCGCATGTAGTCGCATGTCTCACCTGCCTCAACCTGGATATTATCCATCTGCGGTTGTCATAGGCTGGATTCTCGAACCGCGCGGCGTATCATGATGGTCGCATCTTGACTAGACGATCAGACTCATCGGTCGGCGACATCGAAGGATCGTTCGGCACCGACTCCAAGGATTTCATCGCCGCGTTCCCAAACAGCGGGCCGGAAGTGGAACTCACGGCCCCCGGGGCAGGCGGTATCTCGACCGTTCCAGGCGGCCACGCGATCATGAGCGGCACTTCGATGGACCTGCCCGGCCCTTCCCGGCGCGACCGCCCGATTGCTTGCGGCAGACTCCGCGACGCTGGCGATGCCTCGCGATCAAGCCCGCTCCGACGCAATCGCGAACCTTGCATTTCAGGCAGCGAAAACGTTAGGATTCGACATGGCACTTGAGGGTTAAGGACTGGTCAAGGCGTAGTCTCCTCCGTTCTCCTATCCTAAGGCAGCCATGGCCCGTTACATCGTTCGACGCGTCGGTCCTGGAACCGACTCGGGCGACGTCATGAAGACGCTCCCGCGCATCCGGACGTGACGCTCGTCGACCACGACATTCCGACCATGCTCTTGGTCGACGGCCCCGGCGCGGCCCTTTACAAGCTGGTTGGCAATGCCCCTGGCTGGACCGTGTCTCCCGAGCAGACATACGCTCCGCCGGAACCGCACCGCGTGGCGGGCCCCCCCAAACGGCCTGCGCCCCACTCAAAAGAGGCGCCAGAAGCCCGAGCCGGCGACGACGACTGACGCCTTTCGGCCCGCCCGTTTCTCCACCGGCAGCATGCCTGATTCAGCGTTGTGGCCTCGGCGTGACAGCCGAGCTCATCACCAATCAGTGAATCCATTCGACAACCTAGTCCCTTGCGCTCGAAAAGTGTTCAAACGTTTCCCGGTAAGCTTGGCCAGGGATGAATCGCTGCCATTCGGCCTGCGTCAGGTTTCGTCCTGCGCGTCGACCGGCGAGAGTGATCAAGGACTGGAGTTCAAGGTCCCACACACGGAGCGACCCATCGGTGCCCGCGGAAATCAGACGTTTGCCGTCTGGGTGAAAAATGAGGTGCTGCAGAACGCCCACATGGCCGTGGAGCGTGACTGGGGGCCTTTCCAGCACACTCTGATCCCGAATGAAAATGCTTCCGTCGTCAGCGGCTGTCGCCAACAAAAGACCATCGGGGTGGATGGCGATTTGAGTAATCGATCCCTCGGCTAAAGTGACCTCGCGCGCGGGTTCTTGCTGCCTCGAAAGACTCTTGATGTAAATTCGCCCGTCGCTACTCGCGGCGAAGAGCGTCTGACCATTCCTATCGAAGACGCTACCCGCGTGCCGGCCGTCGATCTCACGCAGTTCAACCGGCTGAGCGCGCTCGCGCTTGCCAGGTCAAAAAGCGTGAGTGCAAACCGCTCAGCCGGGGCGATCCCCCTGTCCTCGACTAGGATGAGCCACCGGCCGCTTGGGTCAATCCGCAATCTCTCAAAGAACCCGCCTGATATCGGAAAGGATCGCATCGCCAATTGCGGCCTATGTAGATCCCAAATCCGAAGCCATCGCCTAGCCGCCAAGCCTACACGGACGGCCGGTTCCGAGCTGACGGTTACCAGCCGGGCGCCGTCGGGATGAAAGAGCGCCGCCGAGACCGTCTCGTTCCAATTCAAAGCGACCAGCGGTCGAGACTCGGCCCGGGGAGCGCCCAGATCTACAAACTCACACCAATTTGAAAACTCGGGAGTTGGACCCGGCTTGTAATTGGACCCCGCCGCGATGAGCATCTTCCCGTCCGGCCGAACGGCAAGCAACGAGGGGAAACTGTCAAGTCGCGTGACGAGCGTGGGCGTAGACGTCAAATCGGCCGGCACATCCCACGTCCAAACTCCGTGGCCTATTGCGATAACAAGTCCGCTTCCAACTTGAGAGAAAGTCATTTCGGCCCGCACGGCGCCCTGTCCCACTTGCAGCGACCGTGAGGCGGCGAGCGATGCGCCGGATCGCTCCAGGTCCCAAACACGCACTGTGCCCTTCACATCCAGAGTAGCAATCCACCGGCCCGTAGAGTGGAGTGCGAAGCCGTTGATGCTCTCGAAAACAGGATACTGCTGTCCAAGCGCGTCGGCAGCAGATATGAATGCACCTTTGGCATGCCAACCAAGAACGCGGGGCTCTGTATGAGGCTGCCGGAGATCCCAGACCCGCAAGGTACCGTCGGTGGCGGCGCTGACCAGCCGGCGCCCGTCTGGGTGAAATTCAACTCTAGTGATATGACCCTCATGACCGCGAAGTGTTGCTTGGGGCGTCTCCGACTCGGTAAGGTCAATGAGGGATATGAAACGCATCGATCGGAAATTCCGCGCGAACTCGCGGCGGTCACGACTAACTCTCGTCCATTCGAGTGAACCATTAGGTCTCTCACTTGCCCGACGGTGTCTAGAAGACGGAGCGGCGATTCGCCGGGGTGATCCAGGTCCCAGATGCTGACCGTTCCGATCATATCGTCGCCCAGCGTCGTCCGGCCGTTTGAGAGTGTCATGATGAGCCTATTCTTCAATGGGTGGTAAACCAGACGCCCCGCGAAAGGTTTTTCGGCCAGTGGAAGGACCACAGGAGGAAGATCAGGCTGGCCGAGCGCGAACACCCGGATGCCATCGCTAAACAACGCAGCGAGCGATTTGCCAAGCGGGTGGAGGGCTATCTCGCTAACGAACCCGTCGAACTGCCCGAGAACCCGCGCACCACTCTGTGTCCCCGTGAGATCCCAAACACGAATCGTCGACTGGGACTGGACTGGGGTACCCGGCGTCGCTGATGCGTTCGTAAGACTGCTTACGGAGGCGACGATGGGTGCGCCAGAGGCGACGTGCAAACCCAAGTCGAAACCTGCACCACCCTCATATTGTGTCGCCGCATTGTCCGGACGGTCGAGATCCCAAACTTGGAGAGCTGTGCGGACTTGCCGGTTGCGGGGGTCGGTTGTCGACTTGAGCGCCGCAAGTCGTCGACCGCCGGGAAGGAACACGAGGTAGGTCAAGCTTCGGACTTCCGCAGAAAGGGCCAGCGGACGGGACTCCGGGTGTTCCAGATCCCAGACCAAGAGCGATTCACCAGACAAAGCCGCCAAAAAACGGCCCGCCGGATCAACCGTGAGCGCGCGAGCGTTTGCTCCGTCGGCTAGAGTCGTTGGTGGTGCATCAGCTCGGTCAAGCCGATGCACTTCGAGGCTGGATTTATCGATCGCGACGACGACGGCGCGGTCTCCGTCGGGCGAAATGTGAAACCATCCGATCGGAGCTCCGACTCGACACAGGACCGAACCTTCCGTTGCGGAAAGTACGGTCCGCAGCGCCGTCTGAGCGGCTGGTTCTGCCGGCTCACCCATTCGCTGTGTAGTCCGGATCGACTCGACGGCAAGCAGGTTCGCGAGCTGCGGACTCAGTGGTGACGCATTGACCGCTTCGGCCGCAAGCCGACGAGCCTCGGCAATGCGGGAGCGAGAATCGGCCCGCTTAGCCTCGTCGAAAGCGAGTTTACGCTGCGCGTCTGCGATCTTCTTTTGCTCTTTGGCCGCTGCCTCACCGATGATCGCCCGATTTTTCTGTTTTTCGGCGATACCTTGCTGCGTCTTGGCCGCGTCCGCATTCTCATTCGCCGAATTCAACGCACCTACCAGCTTCGCCTGCGTCTTAAGCAATTCATCCGCTTGTAACTGAACGGTTGCTTTGGCTTTATCGGTCTCCCGGTATTGCCAGAGAGCAACGCCCGCTGTTCCGACGGCGATAACCAAAAGAGCAATTACACATGTAATCGCGAATCTCAGCCGCCGCGAAATCCGCTGCTCACGGGCGAGGTCCTCATTGATGACGTGTCGCTCGCTCAACGAGATTCCGCGCAGGATCCGGGACAGCATCCGCTCCTCGTAGATTCTCCGTTCTTCCTGAGAAAGGCGATCCCACTCATCGGTGATGAGAACCAACCGTTGCGCGTCTGGCCAGCGTCTTGTAACCGATTGAGGAACCCAGCGCTCCCCCTCGCCGGTCGCGTCGATGACGATCGGAGCAACCTTCCGATTCTTTAGCCACCAATCAATCTCGTTATGGACCCAATCGTCCGAGTTCAGGCGGACGGCTGAGCCTGGCGTACTTACGAGAATCATCGCGCGTGACTGGCGAAGGGCCGAACCGTGCACCGCTTGCCAATCAGAAACGACTGGTGCCGTCTGATCGTAATAGATGGCGAGCTTCATGCCCTCGTGCGCCAACGCCGTCAGGTTGATCGTGCCGCGTTGCGCGTAATCCAAGTGGCGGTACAGCCACTCCGCGGTGATCGTACCGTCGGTGCGTCGGTAGCACAGGAACACGGGGCAAACTTGTTCGTCGCTTCCGTTATGGTCCTTTGATTGCGTGACCATAGAATCGCTCGTCGGCTCTCTGGCCTGTGATTTGGCGGGACCCCAGTCAGCGCAGCTTGACACAACCAGGACCGGACCAGTCCCTTCGTGCACCGAAGTGCCGGATTCTGCATTACCCGAACCGAATCGAGACCTGCGCAACCGGTCCAGTTGAGCAGATCCGAATTCTACGTGTTGATTCTCTCCGATTAGACGTTTTCTTTCCAGAGCCGGCGTAAATTGCATATCGTGCATCGGGAAACGCGACGCGAAATGCCAGCCATCTCTCTGATCCCACAATTCTGTTAGAAAGGCTCGCTGGTCATGGGAATCCGCGTCGCCAGTTGACCGGGAGACCGAGCGAATCCGGCGTTCAACGTGACCTCCTATTTTGACCTACGACTGGGCCGGTACCGCACCGCCGTCTGGCCGAAGCTCGGCTTTGCAATCGCGGCCGTATTCGCGTTCGTCTACATCGTCGTCTGGCAGCGCCGCCGCGGCTCCTCGCTCGCAGAACTGGGCTGGGGCCGCCCGACCACGCGCTTGGCCCTTGTGCTGGGGGTGATACTCGGAGTCGCCTACACGAGCTTTGCCTACTTCGGTGCGCGGCACCTCCTGCCCGGCGTCGACGTCACACAGTTCACGTGGACACGGCTCCTACTCGCTCCACTGGGCATCTTCCTGGCGGTCACGGAAGAAACGCTGATGCGCGGCCTTTTCATGACCGAGCTACAGCGCGGCCGCGTGCCGGCCTGGCTTCAGATCCTCGCCTCCGGCGCTTGCTCGGCGGTCTATCACAGCTTCCAGAATCCGACCCTGATCGGCTTCCTCCCCTCATTCATTCTGTTCTCACTCCACGCCGGACTCTACGTCCTCGGCCGCCGGAGCCTCACGCCGGTAATCCTGGCGCACAGCATCTACCACATCCTGGGTGAGCCTTACCTTCTCATGATGGTCTTCGCCGCCACACCGCGCTGAGCGCACGATTGCAAAACCCGCATTTCAAAACGCAGGTTCTTCCGTTCCCTGGCGATCTTGCTCGTCGGATCGTAATATGAGCCTCGCCGCGTCTCATGAACTGCCGGGGCAAAACACAACGAGGATAACAGATGAAAACGATTAGCGCCGCAGCGATGAAGCTCTTACATGGACCGATCCGAAAACGCCTCGAGCCGGTGATCTACCTGTTCGGAAGTGTGTCGTTCGACGATCGCATCGGCCTTTACATCTACAGCTATGTCGTGGACAACCGCCAGGGCGCCTTCGCCGTCGCGCAACTCAATGTTCTGGTCGATAGCACGCAATCCAACTTCAGCCTGGTCCCGAATTCGCAAACCTCGCCCGCCGGATGGGAATTCGATACATCGGTGTCGGGAGGAATCGCCAACCCGCCCTTTAACGAGTTCGGAACCTTCTGGTCATGGAACAATGATCCCGGGGCCGAAGTCGCCGCAGGCACCGTTTCGCCGGTATTCTCGTTCACCACACCGAAGGCGCCAAACACAGTCCTCAATAATAACTTCTTCCTCTTCAGCGGGACGGCGCCACTCACTCCCCCACTCGACGGCATCGTCGCCTTCGGCCATGTCGTCGCCCCCGATCTCGGCGTCGCCTGACCACCCAGGCCCTGACACGGCGAACTATCCGTCCGGCCAATTCCCCGAAGTTCCCCTTGCAATCCGCTCCCCCCTTCGACGAAAGTAAAACACTGGCCCGGCTGAAGCCCGAGGTCTATGATGGCGAGCAGACTTTCAGAAAGCCGCCGGCGATCGCCGCAAATCTTCCGCGCACCCAGGAGGTCTTCGATGGCAAGCCAGACCGTTCATCGCCGCCTGGACTTCGTCCTCCGGCTGCTGCTCTTCATCGCCGCCACCGGATTCATCGTCCCTCTCGCGGCGGCCCAGGAGCAAAAAGACGCCGCCAAGCCGGACGCCGTCTTCGATGAAGACAAGGACAAGGATAAGAAGCCGGCCGACGCCGCCAAAAGTGCTCCCGAGACCAAGATCACCGACCGCGACACAATCGGCTTCAGCCAGCAAAACGCAGCGTCCCAGATGAATGAGCTGGAAGAGCGGATGTTTCGCCTTTCCGAGGCCCTTCGCGGCCTCGAGCCCGAAAACGCCTCACGGCTTCGCCTGGCGCTCCAGTTTTCCCGCGAGGAACAGATCCTCGACCAGATGCGCGAAACGCACAAGCTGCTCAAGGACGCACAGCTCAGCAAAGCCGAGACCGAGGTAAAAGAGCTGATCGCCAAGCTCCAGCACCTGCGCAACCTCTTGCTCGCCGAGGATCTCGACTTCCAGCTCAAGCTGGCGCGGCTGCGGCAGATGCGCGAGACGCTCGCCCAGCTCGAGCACATCATCGTCGAAGAAAAGCGCGAGCTCGGCTGGTCGCGCTTCGCGCTGGCCGAGCGCAAGCGTCTCGAACGATCGACGGCCCGCCAGCCTGACCTGGCTGCACTCGTTCGCGACCAGGAGGCCATCATCGCCGATACCAAGAACGCATCGAAGGGGAAGGAAAAGACCCCCAAGGGCACGTTGGCGCGCCATCCGCGAGCGAGAAACAACGCTCCGCCGCGCCGCGGCCGGAGTGGCCACGGACCCGTTGTTCGCCGACCTTCAGCCGCCTCACCTGCGCCGCGCCGACGCCCAGCTTGCTGACGCCGTGAAATACCTGGACGACGCCGATTCGACCGCCGCGGTCTCGTCCGAGAACAAAGCACTCGGCCTGCTGCGCGAGGAGCTCAATCGTTTGAACGACCAGGTGGCCCAGACCCAGAAAACGATCGCCGAGCCCGAATTCCGGCGCCGGGCAGGCGATCAAGGCAAGAACCACGAGTCGACCGAGCGGCTTTCCGAAGCCTCGGCCCGGCTGGGAGACATCGGCGTCGCCTTGCGCAAGGACCTGATTCACGCCGGCGCATCGATGCGGTCGGCCCAGGATAACCTGGGCAAGACCGCCGCGGCCCCGGCGGCCGAGCACCAGACGACGGCCCTCGAAATCCTGACGAAGACGCGCGACGATCTGGGCGGCTCAATCGAGAAACTGCTCGTCGAGCTCCGCATCGAGCTCCAGGGCCGGCTCGTGATTGAATTGACCGAGATGCACGAAACTCAAATGATGATCCGCGAAACGACCCAGTCCCTGGCCCCCAAGGTCGCACAGAAATCGCGGACCGCGCTGCTGACCGTGGCGAGTCTCTCCAAGAAAGAGGGCGAGCTCGGCGACCGTTGCGAGCATTTGCTGGCGCTGGTGCAGGAAACCGAATTCGGCATCGCCCTGCCGACCACGCTCCACGTCCTTTCACGCGAGATGCGCACGATCGAAAGCTGGCTCAAGGCCGAAGATGTTTCGAAGCGAACGATCACCCTGGAAATCCGCGTTGAAGAAGACTTGCTGGCACTGGTCCAGGCGATTCGCCGCCTGCCGCCCACGACACCTCCACCGCCCGGCGAGCCGCTTCCCTCCGAGCCGCGCGAGCGCGAGCGCGAGCTCAACCGCCTGGTCGCCGAGCTCAAGATGGTGCGCCTGCTCCAGTCGCGTCTCAACGACGACACGGTCGTGGTAGACAAGACCCGCCCCGCCGCCGCCCCGGCACTGCCTCCCGCACTGCGGCAAGAGCTCGAAACGCTAGAAGCCACACAAGACGAAATCCGCGACTCGCTAGTGAAAATCGGCGAGCGCCTCCCCGTCCCCGAAAACGAGTAGGTCAGGCTTTAGCCTGACGATTCTCCATAGTCGCCCTTCGCTCCGCGAAGGGATTTTCCCCATAGTCGCCCTTCGCTCCGCGAAGGGATTTTCCCCATAGTCGCCCTTCGCTCCGCGAAAGTGCGTCTTGTGAGCTGCTCCAAAGCTCATGCAGTCGGCAGACCACGTGTCGCCGTAACTGGTGGGCGGGTGGCGGCCGTGGTGAACGGCACACGGCGTGTGCCTACTACTTTTATCTGGTGAACGGCACACGGCGTGTGCCTACTACATCACGGAGCGTCCTTACTCTTCACCGCCCCCGCAGCGCTCGCCTCATCAACATCGATCAACCCATCCGTATCCTTGTCCAGCTTGTCAAACGCTTCCCGCGGCCCCAGAAACTCCCTCCTCGAAATGTCACCGTCATGGTTTCGGTCCATCTTCTGAAACCATACCGGACCAGCCCCAGGCTCGGAGGCTCCCCGGCCAGCCGCCATCGCGCTGGCCACAGGAGCGCCCATGAAAATACCCGTCAACCCAACCAACCCACTGCGGCCGATGCTCACCTGAAAGTGATACGGAATCTCGTCTGCTGAAACGCGGCTGTCGCCGTCGCCATCCCACGACGTCACCCGCTCGACTGCTGCGCATCAATTCCCGCGCCCGAGCCGCCGGTCTCGATCCAGGTCGACGATACCGAAAATCGCCCGCCCTTGATCGGATGCACCCGCCGCCAGACGCCCTCGCGCAGCCTCACTCTGCCTGTCGCCAAACTCGAGCAGCTCCTTCAAATAGATCTTCTTGTCCCCGTTCCGATCGATGACCTCGGTCAGCCCCTGAAGCGGTGACTGCGGCCCATCGATCGCGGCCAGCTCCTTGCCCTCAAGGTAGCCATCTTTGTTCGCGTCGGCCGCCTTGAATCGCTGTGTGAGAACGCGCACCACATCACCGGCCAGTTGCGCCCCGTCATCAACCCGCACATCCACCCGCACCTGCCCGACAACGATCTCGACGTCACCGTCCGAAATCTGCCGCACCTGAGCCCCCTTCGCCGAAGTCACTCCGGACGCCACGTGGACCGTCGCGCCGTCCTGCCGACTGAGACGAAAGGCTCACGTCGAGCGTCACGTCAATCGGCGCCGCTTTGAAGAACTTTCGAAGCTCGTCGAGATCGAGCTTGCCATTGTGGTTCTTGTCGGCTTCGGCAAAAACATCCGGATCGATCGCCAGCTCCTCGGGCGAGAGCTTGCCATCCTGGCTTCCCGGAATGCCCTCCTTCGGCTTGTCGTACTTCCGCAGCAGCAGCCGCGCCGGCCGAAGCGTCGACTCACCCGGCATAAGGTCGACGACCGGCGGCGAAGCATTCAGACGCTCCTGTCTGCCCGGCGAGGCGATCACAACCGCGTTCGTCATCGCCCCATTATCGAACGGCTCGAGCTCATAGGCGCTGATCATTTGATCGTCATCGAGATCCAGCGGCCGTACAGACCCGGCAATCACCGTTAACTCGGACCGGGTGAGCAGCCCATCCTTGTCGCGATCAAGCTGATCAAACAGCGCATCGGTGCGCCCCACAGCCTGCCGCTCGACTTGCAGCTCGAACGGACCCAGTATCGGGCGCATTGCTTCGGCCAGCTCTTCGATCGAGACCTTGCCATCCTTTGGGGCCACATCGAGCTCGGGCAACTTGGCCGGGGCCGCCGCCCCCTTGGCCAGCTTCACGAGCGCGATCACGAACTTCGCGTCCGCCTCCTTGGTCGTCAGCGTGCCGTCGCCATTGCGGTCGAGAGTCGAGTGAATCGCGCGCACCGAGTCGATCCACGACGCGTCAAAAGGCCGGTCCCCGTTCGTGATCCGCAGACGCACGAACACCGGGCGGTTCTCCGCCAGAAAGATCAAGTCGTGCAAACTCTCGCCGCCGGCCGCCGCAGATGCAGGGTTTTGTGCAGGGGCGGCAGCGGCGGCGGTCAAGGCAAGCACCACGACAGCCGCGGCAGCGTTCATCCCAGAATTTCCTTGATTGGCTTGGCCTTGAGATCGACGATCCGGATCGGCCGGCCGTTGTCGACGACATTCTGCTTGGCCGGGTCGATTCCCAGAGCTTTGACCACGGTCGCCAGCAGGTCGGGAACATCCACGGGCCGGTCCTTGACCTCTTCGCCGTCGGCCCCCGTGTTGCCGATCGACTGCCCGCCATGAATTCCGCCGCCGGCGAGCACCGTTGACCAGGCGTTGGGAAAGTGGTCGCGGCCGGCTTGCTCGTTGATCTTTGGCGTCCGGCCGAACTCGCCCATCCAGACGATGAGCGTGCTGTCGAGCAGGCCGCGAGAACGGAGATCCGTCATCAAGGTGGCCCAGCCGGCGTCGAGCACGTCGCAGAGCTTCCCCACGTTGTCAAAATTCTGCGCGTGAGTGTCCCACCCCAGCCCGTTGGTGCCGTCGACCGAGGAGAGCGTCACCTCCACGAACGGCACCCCGCGCTCGACCAGCCGGCGGGCCAGCAGGCAGCCCTGGCCGAACGGGTTCCGCCCGTAAGCGTCCTGGATGGCAGCAGGTTCTTCATCGAGCTCGAACGCCTTGGCGGCCGACGACCGCATCATCTTCACCGCCCGGCGATAAGCGCTTTGATGGCTCGAAGTGGGACCGGCCTGGCGAGTCGCCATGAATTCACTTCCCAATGTGAGCATCAGGTCCAGCCGTTCATCGGCGCGCGGGCGGCCGATTCCGCGCGGGATCTCGAGGTCTTCAACCCGCAAAGAGGGAGCGCCCCCATCCGGGCCGCCTGCCAGACCTCGCTCGCCGACGTTCAAGGGAGCGCATCGCGGTCCCAGGAACCCGGAGCTGAATGCGGCCGCATTGATCGCGCGCACCGGCGAGATGCTGACAAATCCGGGCAGCTCGGCCGATTCGTCGTCGAGCTCGTTGGCAACGAGCGAGCCCAGGGTTGGGTAGCGAATCGGGCCCTGGGGCAAATATCCCGTGCGCAGGTAGTAAGTCGCCCGGCCGTGGTCCCCCTCCTTCGAGCTCATCGAGCGGACGATGGCCAGGTCCTTGGCCTGTTTCGCCAGCTTGGGCAAGTGCGGCCCCAGCATCAGGGTCGGCACGGCCGACTGGATCGGTTTGAACGGACCGCTGTTGGCGTGGCCGGGCTTGGGATCAAAGGTGTCGGTCTGGCTCGGGCCTCCCGACATCCAGAGCAGAATGCACGACTTGCGGCGGCTCGGGTTCGCGGCAGCCTCCGCCGCCAGGGCCTCGATCCAGCCCGATGCCGAGGCGCCGATTGCGCCGGCGGCCGCAAGCCGCATCAACTGCCGGCGGGTCAGTTCCGGATTTGGGCCGTTCAGGCGGCTCATGACGTCACTCCCTTTGCGCCCCTGGGGGCGACTCGAGTTCTCGAGCAGGGGTACACAGAAACCGTCAATCGCAGCGACCCGCATAGGCCGCGCGGTGCTAATTAATGGTTCAGATGAAACTCCGGGCCGTTCAGAATGGCCCACAGGATGTCGGCGAATGCTTTTTCCTTCTCATCCGCAGTCTTTCGCTTCTCGACGAACTTCACGAGCAGCGTCATCTCCTCCGGCTTGGGCCGGCGGGTGAGTGTCGCCAGGTACAAGGTCTCGAGGCGACTGGGAGTGTCCAGGAACGGCGCCTTGACGATCGCGGCCAGCGCCTGGCTGGTCTCCGGGTTCGTCGCCCCCTCGATGTAAGACCCGTTCATCATCGAGAGTGCCTCGATGATCGTCGTCTCGGCTTCAACCGGCCGGTTTTCACGGCTGGCAAACAATTCCAGGAACCGCGCGTCGAGCGTCGAATTGCTCCGAGCCGGTTGCCCGCGTGAGACTGTCGAAGAGCTGCCCGGCGCCGAGCCCGCGCACCGGCATCGAGGCAAACATCGGCCCGACCCCTTCGCTCTGCACGGCGCCGCTGCTTGAAAGGTTGTAGGCCTGTGTCGCCGTCAGTGCGCGGATCAAAAACTTCAACTTGTAGCCGTGCGACCGGAATTGGCCCGCCAGCTCGTCGAGCAGACGGCTCAATTCGGGGTCGGCTTCGCTCTCGAGGTCATCGGCCGGCTCGATCAACCCCACGCCGAAGAACCGCGCCCAGACCCGGTTCACAACCGCTCGGGCGAAATAACGGTTATCGGGCGACGTGACCCAGTCAGCCAATATCTCCCGCGTGTCGGCCCGCGGGCGCCAGGCCGGCGTCGAGCCGTCCAGGTGTGTCGCTTTGACAACCTGCTTCGTTCCGGGGATGGTCAGCTCGCGCAGCGGCTTGGCGTCGCGTCCGCGTTGCATCATGCCGCCGTTGTTCGCCTGCGCCTCGGCCGGCATCTCCGCAAAAAACGCGGCGAGGCTCCAGAACTGCTCCCGTTTCCAGTCTGCAAAGGGGTGCTTGTGGCATTGAGCACATTCCAGCTTCAGGCCGAGGAACACGCTGGCGACACCCGAGGCGATGTTCTCGGGCTTGCGGTCCTTGGCCAGATAGTACGCCCCCGGCGACGGATCCACCCGGAAAACCTGCTGCAGCACTTCCGGGTCTGGCCGGCTGAGTTTGGCGGTCAGGATCTCGCGGACGATCTTGTCATAGCCGGCTTCTTCGATGACTTTCTTGCGTAACCACGTTTCAAAGCTCCCCACCACGGCCCGCGCCTGATCGTCGGTGTCGGCCTCGGGCAAGAGTAGCTTGCGCCAGATCTCGGTGGCACGCGTGGTGTAGGCCGGGCTGTCAAGCAGCCGCTCGACCAGCGCCTGGCGCTTATCCTTGCCCGGGTCGTCCAGGAAATCGCGGGCCTCGGAGGCGGTAGGGATTTTGCCGATCAAATCGAGGCTGACGCGCCGGAGGAATTCTCCATCGTCGGCGATCGGTGCCGGCTTGACCTTGGCGGCCGCCCAGCGGTTCGCGAGCACGCCATCAATCCGGGCGGCGAGTGCTCGCGCGTCGCTGGCGTACCGCGCCGGGTCGACTGAGTCCGGTTGCTCGCTACGGCTCTGCGCGGCCCATCGGCCCGCGCCGCAACGACCATGAACACGACTGCAATCCAGGCCTTGGCGATTTGCATGGTTGTGGCCCCCAATAACTGAGTATCCTGTGTCCCGCGGGCCTGTCAACGACAATCTTCGGACATTTGTGAAATGTCTGGGCGGAACGGCGCCCGTCGTCTGCTGCGCGGGACGAATTTCCCGCGACAAATTACTCCGAAAGCTTATCCGCCGGCGCTTCGCGGCCCGTCACATAGTCGACGACGTTCTGGCCCACTCTGACCGCCCGGACCACCGCCGGGTTGTCCCGCACGCGCTCGGCCTGATTCCAGTAGCACGACAGATCCTTTGGCGAGTAAATCACCACGGTCCGGAAACCACGTGGGATGCCCAGCATGGGATGCGCCTGCGGGTCAAGCCGATGCTTGGACCGCCAGACCGGATGATCGTCGGGCAGGGGCCGCAGCGCGTCTGCCTGCTCGGGGAACAGCTCCTTCATCAAGCTCCGGAAGCCCTTGTCAAACTCGACGCTGCCGCAGCAGGCTTCGCCAAAGATGACCCCTCCCCGTTCGACGTAGGCTCGCAGCGTCTGCCGTTCGGCTGGTGCAAGTTCCGGGGCCTTGTGACCATTCATGAACAGGATCGGCGCCCGCTTCAGATCAGCGACCGTGGCCTTTGTCGAGTCAACCGACTGCCATGTCAGCAGCGTCTTCCAGTCGCTCGAGACCATTCCGACCAGGTTGCCGACATCATCCGGATCATTGTTCCAGTCGCCGCCCGGGCCGTGGCGGAGCTTGTTGATCAGGACGGGCGCCCGCCCTTTGCCCAGGAAGAGCAGCGCGAAACTCGTCGCCAGCACCTTGTCGCCTTCGACGAGCACGCCGCTCCAGGCCCCCGACTTCTTCACCTGGGTGCGTACCAGCTCCTCGGCCCCGAGTCGAAACCAGTCGTGCTCGCCGAAAAACCGTGCGCCCGTGAGGCGCCCCGCACGCTCCAGTCCGTAGAGGTAATAGAACTTCCACTGTTTGCCGCTACCGAAATTCTGGTCGACCTTGAAGTGAGCGCCCAACCAGTCGATGCCGCGTTGCAGAGGAATGTCGGCCCCACCCCCATCGCATTTGTGTATGATCTCGCCCGTGGGGGGTGCCTCATTCCCCGGAAACAAGCTTCGAGGCCGCGAGGCTGCCAGGCTTGAGATCCCCGCGCACGTCATGCTCGCGCTGCTCCCCTTTGATTCCCGCGTATAAGCCCAGCTCCCATCCCGTTGCTGGCAACCTTCCCAGTAGTCGCGAGCACGTTGCCAGACAGACGAATGGACCGGCTCGCCCGCGTCACTCGCGGCCGCGAGACCGAGCAAAGCATACTGCGTATTTGAATTGTCACCCGGCCGAGCGGCGTCCGGCATCGAGTACGTCCACGAGCCCGGCCAGGATTGACCCCCTCCCACCTTGATCTGTGCTCGCTCCAGCCATTCGACATTCGCGGCGATTTCGAAGCTGTTCACGTTCGATGTCGCCGACAGCTACGCGCCATGGTATGCAGCGAGATCGCATAGGTGCTTTTCAGATCATCGGGCGCGACCCGACGTAGGAATTCCAGGGCCTTGCCAATCGCCGGTGAGTCGACTTTCTCACCGGCCGCGACGAGCGCGAGCACGGCGAGACTGGTCATACCCGTCTTGGCAGCCGCATCGACCTCCGCCCATGAGCCGTCCGGTAGCTGGCGGGATAGCAGGAAGTCAACCCCGCCGTGAATCGAGCGAAGCACGTCTTTGCCGAACGGGGACAGAACACGCTCGCGACCGACCACCGGCGTTCCCTGACCTTCCGGCGGAAGGGCCTGCGTGTTCCGCGCGACGCCACCCGTCTTCGGCGCCACCTGCGCCGACCTCGCGACAACCTTCCGAGATCCGGCAGTGCCGTCAAGCGGCAATAGTTCCTGCCCCCGCCCGAACAACGGGCCGGCCATCGTGATCCCGATCAAGACGGCCGCCGCCCCCGCAATCGCCGCACCCGCGGCCAGCTTGATCTTCGCCAGGAACATGGCCGCCAGCTCCCTCTGGAGGAGCAAAGCGATCGACGGCGAGACCGGCGCACCGCTGGTTATCCCGCCTGGGCAAGATCGCACAGCAGCCCGGGTCGTGGCCAGGGCGAGCACCAGCGGCACCGGTGCCGCATGGGCAGAAACATCGTCACCGCCGCCAACATACGTGCGTTCCGGCGCCAGCCCCCGCCGCGCCAGTCGTCCTTGCAGCCGTTTCCGCCCGCGCACCAGCCGGCTCTTGACCGTCCCCAGCGGCCACCCAAGCTGCTGCGCCGCCTCTTCGTGCGATAGGCCTTCGAGCGCGCACAGCAAGATAGGCAGCCGCTGAGCATCGGCCAACCGATCGATTTCATCATGCACGACGGCGCAAAGCTCGTCGCGTTCCACCGTGTCCACGGCGGCAATGGCCAGATCGGTGTCGCCGTTCTGCTGACCCTCACGGTCGGTGCGCCGATGGATCCCCGCCCGGGCCCGCAGCGCGACCCTTCGACCCACACGATGGAGCCACCCCGCCAGTGCATCAGGATCATGGATCGAGCGGGCTCGCCGGGCCAGCAGCAAGAACGTGACTTGAAACGCATCTTCGGCGAGATGCCCATCGGAGAGCACACTCCGGCAAACGCGCAAAACCATGGGACCATGCCGCTCAAGCAGGGTGGCAAAGGCCGCTTCGGACACTTCTCCGCCGCGGGCGAACAGCTCGAGCAACCCCCGATCCGGCATGGCTCCAAGGGCACCCAGGTCAAAGAGCATCCCGATCTGCTTGCCGAACGTGCTTGCGTTCTTGGTGCCGGGCATAAGCTCCCTCGCCGATCGGAGTTTCACTTCTCGTATCCTACCTGTATTGAGGCGCGCCGAGGGCCAAAAGGTCCCGATTTTTCAATCTGCCGGCGCTGGCTCGACGATCCGCACGAAGTCGATGACGCCTTCCAGGCCGTTTTTCTGATCCTGCTTCGCAAAGCGGCCGCGCTTCGGGATCGAAACAGCCTTTCAAAACCCTCAAGGCGGCGCTGGACTTCGCAATCAACCGTTCGGTTCGCGGTGCCGCTGTCACGGCGTCCGTGCTCAGTTTGACGGAAGGGGCCCTGAACACGATGCGACTCGCCCGCATGAAATCGATCGCGATGGGATTGGCGGTCGCCGGCATCCTGGTCGGCGCTTCACCGCGCTTGTCCTCGCTCAAACCGGGCGCGCACGCGACGAAGTACGGTCCGCGCTCGTAACGTCCGCAGCTAACCAAGACAATGCGATGGACCCGGAATCCTCAGTCGCTGCCTATCACGCCGCAGTTTCTAAGATATTCTCATTTGATCTCGCTGTGAAAGCCAAATCGCACGCCATTGTCGACGTTGACCAGGGCGCCAGATCCAAATTAAGCAGCGCAGATCAAGCCGAGAATACTAAAACGACTTATCGAGTCCTGGAACGGCAACGGTTCATTTGAACGGGCTTACCAAACTCCAGGTGCTCGATCTCTCAGGAACTCATGTCACCGATGCCGGGCTAGAACATCTGAAGGCGCTGCCGGAGCTCGGCGAGCTCGATCTCACCGGCACGGAGGTCACTGACGCGGCAGTGGCAAAGCTAAGGGAGGATCTCCCGGCCACAGTGGTTGCCCACTGAACTGGTTCTCAGCTCGTGTGCGGCACGGCGGATACGTCCGTCCTGGCCTGGGATCTGCAGTCGAAACCGTGATCCAGGCGCCCCAGATCGCAACTGCGTCATCGATATCGGCGATCTTGCTCAGTTTTGCGACGACACTGGTGGGATCGGCTCGATTTGCATGATATGCAGCAATGCGACAGTAACCGCCCGATCGAAGACCGGCTCCGCCGCACGAGGCCGTGGCACGCCGATGATGACCACGCTGTGCCCGACCATCGCCAGCTCCGGATGAACCACGTCGTAGGTTCGCCCATCGGTCAACGTCAGGCGAAACGGCTGAAACGGCTGCACGCGCAGATGTTCGAGAATATGCTGAGGTCTCATGCGTGAGTGGCTCCCACAATTGAGGCTTCGTCAACATCATATCGCAGATTGTTGCGAGTTGCCAACGCCGGGTGCACCCTACCCGCGATCGAACGGTGCATTCGATTGGTTTACCCAAAAAAAGTCCAATCCACCGCTCTCGAACATGCAGTATAACACGGTACGGTATGAATCAGGAGCCGCGTTCGATGCCCTCAGTGCAACCACCCACGCTCTTCAGTCACTTGCGCACTCTCTTCGGCGTGGGAACCCTGACCGGCCTCGCCGAGGGCGAGCTGCTCGGGCGATTCCTCTCGCACCGGGATGAGACCGCCTTCGAGGAAATCCTGGCGCGCCATGGCCCGATGGTCCTCGGCATCTGCCGCCGCTGGCTCAGCGACCCGCAAGACACGGAAGACGCCTTTCAGGCCGTCTTCCTGATCCTTGTTCGAAAGGCAGCCTCACTGCGAGACCGAAGCAGCCTCTCGAGCTGGCTCTACGGCGTGGCGATGCGAGTGGCACAACGAGCACGCGCCAGTACCGCCCACCGGCGCAGCCGTGAGCACCTAAACGCCGAGGCAGTTGCCATGGCCGAAGCCACACAGGATCGTCCGCCCGACCACGAGACGCAACTGATCCTCGACGAAGAGATCGGCCGTCTCCCCGAAAAACAACAATCCGCAATCGTTCTCTGCCTCGTTCAGGGAAAAACGCACGAAGCAGCCGCGGCCGAGCTCGGCTGTCCCCTCGGAACCGTGAAGACCCGAATTGCGGCCGGTCGGGCCACTCTGACCCGCAAGCTCGCGCGGCGCGGCCTGGCGCCGTCGGTCGCGCTGGGAACAGCTTCGATATCCGAGAATCTTCTGGCGCGTTCGATCCCGCAGGATCTCGTTCGCCAGACGCTCGGAGCAGCGACGCGATTGGCGATCAGCGATTCCGTTCGTGGTGCCGCGGTCGCCGCATCCGTGCAGTATCTGGTGGAAGGAGTCTTGAACATGATGAGATTGGCTCGCATGAAATTAATCGCACTGGGTCTGGCGATTGCCGGCATCTTGGTTAGCGCTTCGACCGCATTCGTCCTCGCTCAAACTGGGCGCGCACACGCGGCGCGGACCGTCCCGAGCCCGTTGCAAAGGTCGCATCATCGGCGACCCCGCCCAAGCTCGATCTCTACGGCGACCCGCTGCCGGCAGGTGCCACCATGCGATTCGGAACGATCCGCCATCGCCAGGAGGCACCGATCTATCGAATCGCGTTCACGCGGGATGACAAGGTCATCGTCACCGACGGCGACGATAGCCAGCTTCGCGTCTGGGATGCACGCGACGGCAAGCTCATTCGCCGCATTCCCGTTCCAATCGGTGCCCTGAGCGATTTCTCCCTGTGCTCGGACGCGAAGACCGTCGTGGCAACGGGAACCAATTTCGTGAATGGAAAAGGAACTATACGGCACGTGGTCTTCCACGAACTCGAGACCGGCCGGCAAGTGTCACAATCATCCTGGGTGGAAAGCCTGTTTGGCCTGATGGTCGCACTCGACCCGGACCGGCAGTTACTGGTCACCGGGTCCCGCGCTGGGCAACTGCAAATCGTTCGCGTCGCCACAGGCACTGAGATCGCTCGCGTCGTGCTGGAAAACGAAGAAGTCCGGTCTCTTGCATTTTCGGCCAACCGTGATCGCCTGGCGGTTATTAGCGCCGTGAAGGACGACGCGGTGCTGCGCCGGCGCCGTCTGAGAGTCTTCGACACCAAGAATGCAAGCGATCTTCGATCTGTAGCTAGTTTCGACGAGAAGTGCCGAGAAATCGCGTTCTCGCCGGACGGCACCACATTCGCCATCTCCGCGGATGGCGCTAAGCTCGTGCTCCTCAACGTCCTCTCCCGCGAGCGAAAGCAATTTCACGATGCGTTCATCCAAGAGATCGCATTCTCGGCGGACGGGCATCGCATCGCCGGCATCCACATGCCGCGGGACGAGGTCGTTTTTTGGGACGCACTCGCACCTAAATTCATTGGCCTACTTAAGGCCCCCACAAGTCTAGCAGGTCAACTTGCCTTCTCATTTGATGGCCAAACCTTCGCCGCCAACGGCGGTGCCAACGTACTCCACTTATACGAAGTTGCTGCTAAAACTGAGCGGCACGCGGCAGGCAATGCGCATGCCGACCGGGTGAATGCAGCTCTGGTGACGCCTGATGGCGAGAAGTTGATCACAGCCAGCGCCGATCGAACCATCCGTGTGTGGAGCATGACGACCGGCCGCCAGTTCAAGGTTCTAAACCAACCAGACGGCGTGGCCACGATCTCGCTGTCTCGAGACGGCCGGTCGTTGGTCGCGGGAATGGCCTTCAGTCCGGTCATCAGGTGCTGCGATCTCGAAGGAGGAGAGTCGTCGGCGATCCGGATGGGGTCCGAAGAGGAATTGAACTTCGCCGTTGCATGCTCGCAGCACGGTCAGCTCGTCCTGACTTTGAGTGGGAACGGCATCCTTCGTCGGTGGAATTCCGCGGACCGCCGGATGCTAAACGAAGTTTCACTCAAATCCTTTCTTGTGCCCGGGGAGTCCCTCTTAAGCGCAATCTTCTTCGCCGACGGTGCCAAACTCGCCACGACTGCGCGGAGCAGCGGGCTCCACGTCGTTGACGTTGAGACTGGAAAGGAAATCGGTCGCGTCGGTCGTGCGAAACTTGTCGCCCACTCGCCGGACCAGAAAACGCTTGCGATCACACGGAGTGGGTTGAACTACGTATGGAAAAGAATGGGCAACGACCAACAAGAGCCGGTGATTACAAGCGCAACGATCGTCCTCGTCGACGCCAACACATGCCGGGAAATACGTCAAATGGAGGTCCCTGGCTCCGAAGTCTGGTCCCTGGCCTTCTCCCCCGACGGCAAAACCCTCGCCGCCACCAGCGGCTGGGAAACCGGCCAGATTCACCTCTACGAAGTCGCCACCGGCCGTGAATTCCGCACGATCGATACCCCGGCGATCCGCACCTCGGCCTTGACGTTCACACCCGACGGTTCCAAGCTGGTATGCGGCATGGCGGATACATCCGTGCTGGTCTGGAACGTCGAGGCGAGTCCGTGAGCCGTCGGCGCGCCTACGGCCATAACCCCAAACTCACACCGAACGTTGCGTTTGAGCCACCTGAATGAGGAAGCGCAAGCCTCGTAAATGCCGGATCTGCAAGAAGCGGCCCGTGTGGATTGGCGGCGACGTCAAAGACCCGGGCCCATTTTGCAAGCGGTGCTACCACAAACATCGTTCGCCCGGACGCAGCAGACACCGCGAAGAGTTGCCGGTCCTGGACCCGCCGTTTTTAATCGAATACGACGAGCCGCCGCTCGAGGACTACGGCGTGCCGCTTGACGAAAACGGCATGCCGCTGGCCTGGAGCTCCAACCCGGGGTATTACTGGGCCTGCATCGTCGTCGAAGACGACGAGATTCTCCGTATGTTCGACTCGGAAATCGAGTATCACCGCTGGTGCCGGGAGACGGGTGGTTTTTTCGCGGCGGGCCAACACGTTGACTGCTAAGCTAACAGGATCGGAGAAACCAATGAACGTTCTGGCAATTGGAACTGCGTTACGCGTTAACTCGGGACCAGACATGCCGCCGCAGGACGGCGGTCGGCTCCGCCAGCAGGGGTGGAAGCGCTGCGTTGTGCTCCTTGTGTCAGTCTCCGTGCTATTCTTCGCATTGGGGCGAATGGCAAGCGGCGTTCAGAAGGCAGACAAGGTCGTTCGTGCCGACACGTTCGTTGCGGAGAAATTCCAGTTGGTTGGCCCGAGAGGAGCGCCGGTAGCAACGCTCCAGCTTGGAGGGGACGGCAAGCCGATGCTCTCGTTCCTCGATGAGAAAGGCGCCGGACGACTCACTATCGGCATTCATCCGACCGGCCCCGGACTCAGTATCCTTGACGGACGAGGCCAACTCAGGCTGCAGGTTTACCTGGATGAACAGATTGATGGTGCCGTGGTACAGCTCTCTGATGGCGCGCTGAAAGACGGGACAGGAGCCCGGCTATCTGCAGACAAAAGCCTGTCCAGTCTCATGTTAGCGAAAGGCGGAGTTGGAAGGACATTCGCGACGGTAAGTGAAGGGGGACCTTCCGTTCAAATTGCAGATGCGAAAGGCAACCTGAGGGCTATGCTAACTAATGATGAGGACCTCGGACCAAGTTTTTCCATGACCGACAACGATGGTCGCACCAGAGCCGGATTGAGCCTCAGTGCTGACGGACTGCCTGAACTGCGGCTGACCGACAAAACCGGAAAAAGCTGGCTCAACATGACGGTAGATCGAGAGGGGAAAGTCAAGGCTCAGAAATTCGAGCGACGTGACAATCCCTGAGCCAGGCTCGCGCGACCCAATGGCGAAAGCTTCCCTGCTCTGGAGTTCACGAGTGGCACACGCGATCTCGAAATGGTTGTTCGGTCTTGGCGCCGTGCTCGCCCTCGCCGGCATGTACAACGCGCAAAGATCGCGTGGAGCGGATCAACAGAGAACAACCGGCAGGGCTGAACGTCGCAATCCCGACCGCCCCGCGATGCCCCAGATCACCCAACCGGTGATGTTCAACACACCCGAAGCCGATCGCATCCTCGCCGCGCTTCAGGTTTACCCTGCCGACAATCCCTGGAATGAAGACATCTCCAAACGACCCGTCCACCGGAATTCCAGGAACCTGATCGCCTCCGTCGGCCGCGAAAAAAATCTGGCCTACAACCTCGACATGGCGTTCATTCTCGTGCCTCCCGACCAGAAACGCGTGCCGGTCAAGCTCAGCGACTATGCCGGGGAATCCGACCCCGGACCGTATCCGGTTCCCGATAATGGACCGATTGAAGGGTGGCCGCTTTCGGGCGAACCTCTTGAGACCATTCAGCGCCAAGGCGAAGGCGACCGCCATTTGCTGGTGGTCGATCCGTTCCATCGGATGCTCTATGAGTTTTATTCCGGGCGAAAGACGGACGCCGGCTGGACGGCCATGCAAGCGTCGATCTTCGACCTCAAATCGAACAAGCTCAGGCCGGACGGCTGGACCTCGAGCGACGCGGCCGGGCTGCCGATCTTTCCAAGCATCGTGCGATTCGACGAGGTCGAGCGGGGGATGGTCGAGCACGCACTGCGGTTCACCATCCGGAACTCACGCCGCGCTTATGTTTATCCCGCGACGCACTTTGCCAGCAGCAAGACGAGCGTGGACCTTCCCCGGATGGGCGAGCGATTTCGATTGCGCGCCGACTTCGACATCTCGGGGTTCTCGCCCCACCCGAAGGCCATTCTGAAAGGGCTGAAAAAACACGGTATGTTCGTCGCCGATAACGGCGGTGACTGGCGGATCTCGGTGGCGCCCGACAGCCGGATCTCCGGGCTCGACGAGCTGCGGAAGGTCAAGGGAAAGGACTTCGAGGTCATCGAGCCGACCGGGCCGAGGGAAGGCGCGCGGAACAAGCGAAGGTGACTCCCGGACCCTTGTACCTACGCTCTGCCTGGGGACACCGCTCCGCGTCGAGCCAACCTCGAAAAGCCCAACTCGCAGACCATGCGAACGAGGGAAGCGGTCGCAGACAGGGCAGGGCACGGAGGAGTCAGGATTGTACCGGCAACTGCCCGCCCCTACGCATCCGGGTGCCAAACGCTCAAACCGGCTGACAGGTCAGCGAATTTGTCTTTACCTTCGTTTCCTTCGTTTCCTTCTGTTCCAATCTGAGAGCGGTAATCAGCCTCCCGGTTCGCGTGAACTGACAGACTATCGAGACGTGCCATGCCCGGTGCAAATACAGGCTTGAACAGAAGGCAACTAAGGCAACGAAGGGGGAGCCAAAGCCCGGATGCAAACGCAGACAGGGGCCGCAACAGTCAGGACGCCTCGGCAATTGCCCACGGCGCCGGATCCAGCCACCCACCGATCAAAACGACTGCCAAGTCAGCGAATCCGTCTACAACTTCGTTTCCTTCGTTTCCTTCTGTTCAAGCCTGCGATATTTAAATTCATCGACTTCCAGCATCGGCGTTCAATCACGCGCCACTCCGGCCTGAATTGCTAAAGCGCAGGCCGCCGTTTCCCGAAGCGCCGAAAAGGCGATCGGCTCTGCGGGCGGGCCGTCATGGGGGCGCAGCGAGTATTGCCACCACCCGACATCGTGCCATGCCCCGCATTTGTAGCCGATTGAAGTGTAAACACCCAGCGGCCGCAGCCCCATCGCCTCGTGCAGCACCACACTCGCGCGATTCGGCAGCGTGATTCCGGCGAGCACGCTATAGATTCCCTGGAGCTTCAGGATCGCAAACAACGACGTGTACAATGTTCGCCCCAACCCCTTGCCGCGTTCCCCCTCTCGCACATACACCGACACGTCGGCCGCCCAGCGATAACCGGCCCGCTCGCGGTGCCGGCTGGCGTACGCGTAGCCCAGCACCCGCCCCCCCTCATCGGCAATCAGCCAGGGAAAGAACTCCAGGGTCTTCACGATGCGCCCTTGCATCTCCTCAAGCGACGGCGCTTCTGTCTCAAAAGAAACCGGCGTCTCCAGGCAAAACGGGGCATAGATCTCCAGGCACTGTGGGGCATCGTCGACGGTGGCAACGCGAATCGTCATGGACATGATCGAACGAATACTCCTCGCCTCCCAACACCAAACCAGACCTTCGATCAACGATCAAGGACTCACGCGCGCTGGGCAATTCGCGCGGCAGCGTGTCGCCGGCAGCATGCGGCGGAATTCCTTGAAGAGGTACTGGCTGTCGTGCGGACCGGCCGATGCCTCGGGGTGATACTGGACGCTGAAAATCGGCAAATGTTTATGCCGCATCCCCTCGAGCGTCTGGTCGTTCAGGTTGATATGGGTCACTTCGACTTCGACCGGAAGTGTCGCTGGGTCGACGGCGAACCCGTGGTTCTGCGTCGTGATCTCGATTTTCGAAGTGAGCAGGTTCCGCACCGGGTGATTGGCGCCGCGATGGCCGAACTTGAGCTTAAAGGTTTTCGCCCCGAACGCCTGGCCCAGAAGCTGGTGGCCCAGGCAGATCCCGAAGATCGGAATCCCACGCGCTTCGGTGGCCGTGCGAATCAGGGTCTTGAGCATCTCCGTGGCTTCATCCAGCGCGTCGGGATCACCCGGTCCGTTGGAAATGAAGATGCCGTCGGGCCGCATTTTGAGAACCGCCCCGGCCGGCTCAGAACCCGGCATGACGGTCACCCGGCAGCCGATCTCGACCAGGTGCCGCAAGATGTTCCGCTTCATTCCGAAGTCGAGCGCCACCACGTGCGGGCGCAGCTCGATCGGGGTTGTGTGGGTCGGAAACGGCATGGCCGTCTGCGTCACCGGGTCAAGCGGCGGCAACATAAAGCTGTGGTCCAGACCGAGCTCCCAGGTACTCGAGCCCGGCGGCATGACCTCGCGGGTCAAATCCCGGCCGATCAAGCCCGGGCTGGCCTTGGCTTTCTCAACCAGGCTGGCATCGTCCGAGTCAACAGTGGAGAGAATTCCCTTCATCGCTCCCTTTTCGCGCGTGCGCCGAACCAGGGCCCGCGTGTCGATTCCCGAGATGCCGATCACGCCGTGCTCTTCCAGAAAGTCGGAGAGCGATCGGGTCGCGCGATAATTGCTCACCCGGACGGAAAGCTCGCGGACGACAAACCCGCGCACCCAGGGCCGGGCGCTCTCGGAATCTTCGTCGTTGATCCCGTAATTGCCAATCTGGGCGGCGGTCATCGTCACGATCTGGCCGTGATAGGACGGGTCAGTTAGAATTTCCTGGTATCCCGTCATGCTGGTATTGAAAACGACCTCGCCGTCGCTTTCGCCACGAGCGCCGAATGCCTTGCCAGTAAAGACCGTGCCATCCTCGAGGGCTAGCTTCGCGATGTCCATCGATCGTATCGAGTGCCTCCAGGAACGTGATGGTAGCAAAACGCCGGCCAGAAGCCAACCCGCTCCGCCGGGCCGCCCTGTTCGGAGTTCGACATGATTCAGAATCCCGACAGGCCTCCAGGCATCGCCGCCAGAATCGACTTGAGCTTCTTGAGCGCCCGGATGTAACGCTTGGCACCGGCCTCCTCGGTGGTGCCCAGCACCACCGCGGTCTCGGCTCGAGAAAGCTGCTCGAAGTGCCGCAGCGCCACCACTTCCCGATCGAGGGGCTCGAGTGAGTTAATCGCTTCCTGGATCTGGAGAATCTGCTCGGCCCGGACGAGCGCATTCGAGGGAGCCGGCAGACGGCCCAGCAGCATCGAGGCCAGGGCCGCCGAGCTGGCCTGGGGAAGCGGATCGCGGTACAGCGAGACCTCGCGCGAAACGTCACGCACCCGCGCGCCAGATATTGGCGGTGGTAAAGCGCCAGCCGCTCACTGACGACCAGGCGCAGCCACAAAAATATCGGCAGCATGGGATCTTTCAGATAGCTCTCCGAGTGCTTCTCCAGGTCGAGAAAAGCATCCTGAAGCACGTCGGAGGCGTCGACTCGACCCTGAAGTCGCGCGTCCAACCGCAGCTCGACCATCCGTTTCAAGCGGTCGCGGTGCCGCTGGAACACCTCGGCGAGCGCGCTCCGGTCCCCAGCTTCGAGCCGCCTACTCAGGCGGACGGTCCCACTCGACGGGTCTTTCGTCACGTTCGCCATACCTTATAACCGGCGCGCCTCGGGCGATTCAGGACAAGAAAAACTCGGATTTTTACGCAACACGGCCTCAAGCCTCGGCCGCTTCCCTGGTCGTCACGGCTTCGCACCTTGAAACGGATCACTTGGAAACTCGGCATCGAAGAGGAGCGACTCGGCCTCGCTCCGCAAGACGGCCACCTCCTGGAGATCCCAGAAAGTCGTCGTTGAATCAGGCCGCCAGGTGCGGACGCGGTCGACCCACCGGCGCACTTCGTCATATTGCCCCTTATGCGCAGTGCGCGATGGCCAGGTAGGCCCAGTCAGTGGGAAGCTCGACTTCCTTGGCGGCAGCGATTCCCTCGTTTATGCGGGCGATCGCTTCGTCGAGCCGCGCGGCCCGCAGAAGGAGCCCCCCGAGCGCGCTCGAGAACAGGTGCTGGTACATCGGTCGTGGCGCAGGAGTCGCGCGCAGCCGGCTTTCGAACCAGCCTATCGGGACGCGGAAATCGTCGATTCCCTCGTTTCCCATTGCCAAGAGCGACGCCGCGGTGAAGGCGTTCCAGACGACCGTCGGGTCCGGTCCCTGGCAAGCAATGAATGCCGCGCAGGCCTCGCGATAGCCGGCGCGGTCGCCGGCCTGCAAACACGCGATGCCCCACGATAGAGCCAGCAACTGGCTCACCGGTCCAGGGCGCCCGCATCGTGCCAGAATTCTCGCGGCTTCGGCCCAGCGGCCGGACCGGCCCAGCTCTTCGGCGTGGGGGATCACGAGCCCCTCGTCGGCTCCCAGCTCAAACACGCGGGCGAGCTCGGCCTGGCGGTCGACCTCGCGGCCCAGCTTTCCGTAGACCGCCGCGCGCTCTTCGCGCAGCAAACCGTCATCGGGCCAAGCGGCGATCAGGCGGTCGAGATACCACAGCGCGAGGGCCCAGCGCCCGGCTTTCGTGCAGTCGACCACGTAGTGTCTCTGGTAGACCAGGACTTCATCACGCGAGCCGAGCCGCTGTGCCTGCTCATAATCGGCCGCGGCCTTGTCGAACTTGTCGGAAGAAGACCACGCGCAGTGCGCGGCGGGCATAAAGGAACCAGTCATCGGGCCGAGCCTTGATCAGGCGGTCGAGGTGCCAGATCGCCGCGAAGTCGTTCCCATTTTGCTCGGCCTCGCGGATCATCGGCTCATGCCAGGCGGGGTCGTCATCGGCTCGCACGGCCGCGGAATCGAGGCGGCCAAGCTGCTCGAGCCGCTCGCGCCAGGCTGCGGCACCCAGCCGCGAGATCGCCAGGCCGGTCTCCACACGGAGGCCCGTTTGCGCCTCGATTCGCAGGGTCAAGTCGTTGATAATGTCATCGCCAAGCGGCTCCTTGACCGGCCAGCTTCGAGACTCGCCGAACTCGTCAACGCCGACGACCGTCCGGCCGCCGGTGGTGAACGTGACCTGATGCACACCGTGCCTCATGGACTGCGGTGGACCGACCGGCCGCGAAGTGACGAGATCGAACAGCCGGACAGTACCGTCCTCGAAACCGGCGGCGATCAGTGTGCCGTCGCCGCGAAACGCCGTACAAGTCCCCGGTGACGACGAGGCGAGCAGCCTGGTGAGCACCTCACCGGTGCTGGCATCGCGGAGCTTCACCGTGCCGTCCTTCCCGACCGTGAGGAACGCACGGCCGTCGGGACGAAAGCCGCCGCTCGCCTCGTCGATCATCGGCTCGCAAAGCGCGTGCCCGTCCGGCACACTCCAGAGCCGGGTGCTTGCGCGATCGGTGCCCGCCAGCAACGCTTGACCATCCGGCCGGAAGTCGAGCCGGGTGATCCTGTCCGTGCTGGGCAAGATCTCGCCGATGGGTTGCCGCGTGATGGGATTCCACAGCCGGGTGCCGGGCTTGCGGGCATGGTCCAGCGCCAGGCCCACCGCGAGAGTGGAGCCGTCCGGGCTAAAAGCCAGGCTCAGCACGATCTCGCCTTGAGAGAGCGGCCGGCCGATCTCCTTTCCGGTGGTGATGTCCCAGAACCGCACCAGACCGTTGAAGTCACCCGTGGCCACCAGCTCACCGCCGGGGTGGAATGCGATCGCGGAAACATAGTTGGTGAGAGGAATCGGCGGGAGCAGCAGCCCTCCGGTCGTCGCGTTCCAGAATCGCAGCTCGCCAATCGGCGGAGAGTGCGGGTGGCTGCCGGTTGCCAGCATTCGGCCGTCCGGACTCAAGGCAACGGACCTGACGACCCAGCGCGGGTGATGCGGCGCGGGCCTTCCCAGGGGACGACCGGTCGCGGGATCCGATAATCGCACCGACTCACGCTCCGCGGAGTCCTTGGCGAGCGAGAGGGCAACCTGCCCGTCCGCCCGCAGCCCTGCCCAGAAGACGCTGAAGCCCCGCGTCTGGCGATCGGGTGGGACCCAGAAATTCAGGTCCTGACTGCTGGCTTCTCTGCCGGCAATCGGCTGCGCGTCCGGCGAAATCTGCCACAATCGAAACGTCTTGTCCTCGCCGGCCGCGAGCATGAGACGGCCGTCCGGATGCGTGGCTACGAAACGGGTCGCAGGAAACGCCGCGCCACACACGCGGCCGGTGGCGGCATCACGGACATCCGCGTGGCTGTCGTCGCTAACGGTCACAAGGCGATCGCCGGCGGGGCTGTAAGCGCCGGCGGTCGCCAGAGGCATGAGCGGACTGGTCGGTTTTCCGGTAGCCCGTTCCCGAATCTGGCCGAAACGGAGGTTTCCTTTGAATAAATCGCCTTCGAAGACCACGCCGAAGAGCGACTTCGCGTTGGGGCTGAACAGTAATTGATAAATCCGCTGCCCGTTCGTGGGCCAGGACGCAACACGCCGGCCTGAAGGCAGCTCGCGCAGGTCAACGAATTCCTCGCCATTCTCGATCCGGCCGGTGGCGGCCAAGCTCCCGTCGGCCGTGATGGTCACACTGCCTCGCCCTTGCACCGCCTCTCCGCGCGGCTTTCCGGTTACGGCATCGAATGGCAATGACCACGAATTGGCTGAACCATCATCGCGTTCGACATAAACCGTGGAACCTTCATGGCTGATATCGAACCTCTGGTTGAACTGTCCGGGTAACGCCCCCGTCTTCCACAGGACCCGCCCCGTGGCCAGGTCGACTGCGACTATACGGCGACTGTCAGCGCAAGCAAAAAGGACCTTACCGTCGCGGCCGAACACGAACGGTGCAAACGCACCGCGCAACGAGCGCAGCTTCACGCCGGAGTCGGTGTCCCACAATTCGATCGGTGTCGCGTTGGCTTGATCGCCGGGACAGAAGCCCGTTGCGAACGACTTCCCGTCGGGGCTGAATCCGATGCGGTCGCACCGGGCTTCCGCGTCCATGATTCTGAGCGGCTTGTGCACTTGAGCGAGCCAGGCACCCAGGTTCCAGCGAACCATCCTCCGGAATTCATGCGCCTCGGCCGGAGCGCTCTTGTATGCCTCGAGCATCCAGAGCAAGCCCCGGTCGGCGTGGCCCTCCTCGGCCAGAGCCAGCCCCTTTTCAAGCGTCAGATTCGGAAGAGACCTGAAGCGACTTGTCGCGCTCGAGAATCGCCAGCCGTCTCGCCTCGATCGCGTCTTTCCGGTCGCGCTGCGACTGCTGATTCGCAAGCTGCTCGCTCGCGGCAAGATTCGTCTCGCCGGGCCGACTCCTTGAAGTAGGCGGCCGCCACGATTGAACCGACCGTTACCGCGACGAGCAGGGCCGTCACAATCCCGCCCAGTGTTGCGATCGACGGATTGCGCCGCGCCCATCGCCAGTAGCGCTCGGCAGTGCCCACCTGGCGGGCCTGGATTGGCTCGTCGGCCAGGAACCGCCGCAAGTCCTCGCTCATCGCGTCGGCCGAGGCATACCGCGCTTTCGGGTCCTTCTCGACGGCCTTGAGCACGATGGTTTCGAGATCGAGGGGGATTCGCGGGTCAATCGATCGAGGTCGAGGCGGGTCGACGGACCTGACCTGCTCGATCAGAGCGAGCCCGTTGGGTGAGTCAAACGCCGGGCGAAGAACGAGAAGCTCGTAGAGCGTCAGTCCCAGCGCGTAGACGTCGGACCGCGGGTCAGCCTGGCCGGAAAATCGCTCAGGCGCCATGTAGCGGATCGTGCCCAGCACGTCGCCGGTCTGGGTCAATCCATCATCCTCGGCCTTGGCCAGACCGAAGTCGGTCACCCACACGACGCCGTCGGTATCGAGCAAGAGGTTCGACGGCTTGATGTCCCGGTGGATCACACCGCGGGCATGAGCATGTACCAGGGCCGACGCCGCCTGCCTGCCGATGTGGGCCACGCTGCGATGGAACACGCGATGTCTAAACTCTGCGACCGAGAGCTGCGTCCCACCCGGCAAGACGGCCTGGGAGAGCGGGGTCGGACTCGAGGACGAGTCGGGAGCAAATTCGGGTAGTGAGCCACCCTCCGTGGCCGCCACATCCAGGGCCATGGCTTTCGCCAAGACGAGCGTCGCGCTTGCGCGGTCTGCTTCGGTCCGCTCCGTGACGTCTGCAGACGTTGCGCGGCCGACACCTTCCGGCAGGAAACCGCCCGCCAGGATCGAATGAGCAACCGATGCGGCTATCGTTTGCGTTTCCAGTCCGTTCTTCTCCTTGTCCTCGCCGCTGGCTCTTGATTGCGACTGGATGCGCAGGTCGGCGCAGCTCCGCGATCACGCCGTCCAGGCTCTGCCCCTGGATGAATTGCATCGCATAGAAGCGGACGTCGCCGTCCTGACCCACGTCGTAAACCGGCACGATGTTGGTGTGATGGAGCTTTGCCGCGGCGCGGGCCTCGCGGCGAAACCGCTCGAGCGTGGTCCGGTCCGCGCCCAGATGCCGGGGCAGCACTTTGAGCGCAACCCGCCGGCCCAGTGAGATCTGCTCGGCCTCGTAGACGACCCCCATGCCTCCCCGGCCGATCTGTGCCAGGATCCGATAATCACCGATCTGCTGGAGCGATCTCGCCGCTCTCCGAGCCTCCGCTTCACCTTCGCGGTTAGCCTGCCCCTCGTCGACCTGCTCGACCTTGACCAGCGCCGGGAAGAGCTCGCGGATGTCGTCGGCCAGCTCCGGGTAGCGGTCGATGTATTCGTCAAGCGTCGGGCGTTCGCCGCGCCGGAAGCGCTCGGCGAATTCCTCGGCCAGTTGATCGAGCAGGTTGTACTGTTCCGATTCCGAAGTCGACATCGTTCAAGGTCCTTCCAGGCCCCCCGGCATCGCGGCCAGGGTCGTCTTGAGCTTCTCGCGCGCCCGGATGCAATGCTTGGCTCCGGCCTCCTCGGTGATGCCCAGCACCACCGCGGTCTCGGCTTTCTTGGGAGTTTCCACCGTCAGTTGGCTGTCGAGGAGAGCCCTGTTCGGGTCGGCGAGGCGCTGCTGCGACTTGCCAAGCCGGCCAAAGACCCTGCTCCGGCTCGCGTACAGCTCCCAGTTACTCGGTTCGGCGGCAATACAGCGGTCAATGTACCAGAGCGCGGTCGGCCACTGCGCGGCATGCTCGCAATCCGCGACTCGGTGACGATACCAGTTGAGGATCAGGCCACGGGAGCCGAGCTGGAGGGCGCGGGAGTAGTCGGCATCCGCAAGGTCGAGCCGGCCGGCGATCGAACAAGCCCGGGCACGTCGGGCATGCAGCAACCAGAGGTCGGGCGTACTCTCGCCGTTTTGCTCTGCCGCACGAATGGAGATCAAGCGATCCAGGTGCCACCGCGCAGCGAATGTGTTCCCATCCTGCTCGGCGTCCCGAGCCCGGGCTTCGTGGTAGTCCAGCTCGCTCACCGAGGATGCGTAAGCAAGAGCGACCGACCCATCGAGGGCGGTCAGGCGACGGCAGCGCTCGTCCCAGCCAACGGCGGCGAGCTTCTCGACGTCTTGACCGGCGTTCATGCGCAGTCCGGTGAGGATCTCGAGCCGAAGCGCGATCTGATCCGTATTGCCCCCCATCGGCGAAGGTACAGGCCAGGACCGGGTGGTGCCGTCAGCGGCGGTGGCCAGGAGCGCGGAGCCGGCCTGGGTGAAGGTCACGGCGACGATCGTCGACCGCTGCACCATTGGGGGGCCGAGTGGTTTGGCGGTGGCGACATCCCACAGCCGCGCTGAGCCGTCCTTGCAGCCGACGCCGAGCACTGCGCCGTCAGGGCTGAAGGCCAGCGCGGTCACCTGACTCCCCTGGCTGAGCGTCGCCCCGGGGAGCGTCTGGCCGGTCTGCGCGTCCCAGATCCGGGCCTGGTCCTCGAGGTTGCCCGCGGACGCGACTCTCCGGCCGTCAGGGCTGAACGCGGCGGCGGGGAGACCCTCATGCCGCAGGTAGTCGGTGAGGGGCTGACCGCTCGTTGCGTCCCAGAGGCGGGCCGTCGCGTCATGCGATCGGGTCAGGAGCACACGCCCGTCCGGGCTGAAGGCGACCTCCACGACCCAATCCTTGTGAGGCATGGCGATGCCCTGCGGACGGCCGGTCGCCAGGTTCCAGAGCCGCGCCTCTTTCGCCGGGTCGACGGTACCCACAGCCAGCGTCTTGCCGTCGGGGCTGAACGCCACGCTGAAGACGATGCCGCGCTGCTCGAGCGGCACGCCGGCGGGCTGCCCCGTCACGGCGTCCCAGAACCGGACGGTCCGTCCGTAATCGCCCGAGGCAAGCACCCGGCCGTCCGGGCTGAACGCGAGCGCCGAAACCCACTGGTCGCGCCGGATTGCAGGCCCCAGCGGCCGTCCGGTGGCCGCGTCCCAGAGCTGGATGTCGCTCAAATTGGCGTGCTCGCCACCGACGTTAAAGTCGTGGCTCGCCGTGGCGACCCGGCTCCCATCCGGGCTAAAGGCGACCGTCCGCACGTTTCGGGCGTGGTGCAGCGGGGTGCCGAGCGGCCGACCGGTCGAGGTCTCCCAAAGCCTCGCGATGCGGCCGCCATCGCTGGTCAGCACGGTCTTCCTGTCGGTGCTGTAGGCGATGGTCTTCTTCAAGAGATAGTCCGGAAGCCTGGGCTCGTCCTGCGGGCCCGGGTTCGCGGGCCGTTTGGTGCGCTGGCTCGGGTCGAGGGGGCGCGACCGGTTCCGGCCGATCTCCCAGAGGCGGGCCGACTCGTCCGAACCCCCGGACAGGACGGTCCGGCCGTCGGGGCTGACCGCAACACAATCCACCGGACCCTCGTGCCAGAGGGCTGTGCCGATACGCTGGCCCGTCGCCGCCTCCCACAAGAAGACGGAAAGTTCATCCCTGGGCCGGGTCAGGATCGTGGCGCCGTCCGGAGTGAAGAGGGCACCATAGACGGCTTGCCGATGCCATAGGGGGGCGCCACGCGGCCGGTTTGTATCCCTCTCCCAGAGCTGGGCGGTCCCGTCCAGGCACGCGGTCAGGAACGTCGTGCCGGCGGGGTTGAACGCGACCGCGAAGACCGTGTCCGGGTGAGTCAAGGGGCCGGCCAGCTTTGTCCGGGTGGCGACGTCCCAGACGTAGGCGGCCCCGCTGCGGCCTTCCGAACCTGTCCCGACCAAGATCGACTTGCCGTCCGGGCCAAATGCCACGCTGTAGACGGGCTGCCCGGTTCCGAAAGGAGCACCGAGTGGCTCGCCCGTGCTCGAATCCCAGATTCGCATGCTGCCGTCGGAACACCCGGTCGCGATGATGGTGCCATCAGGGCTGTAGGCCACACCACTTACGATGCCGCCATGCGGCAAGGGGACGCCGACGCGGCTCCCTGTGGTCACATCCCAGCGCCTCGCCGCCCCGATCGTGCCCCGTGACCAGGGCCTTTCCGTCAGGGCTAAAGGCGAATGCCTGCGGCAAGCTCTCGAAAACGAGGGATTTGCCCGTGGGCTCGAGGGTGCTCGCATCCCAGTATTCCAAACGGTCCGCCGAGGCGATGGCGATCACCCGGCCATCGGGACTGAAGCGCAGCGGTAGGCGGCTGCGGTCGCTTCAGTTTCCCGGACCGGAACCCGGATAATGTGCCGCAAACCATGAACCTGCTCGCTCCAGGCAGACAAGTTGATCCGGATCACCCTCTCTATCTCGGCAGCTTCGGCCGGGGCGACCGTGAGGCCTTCGAGCATCCAGTGCAGGCCCCGAGCGGCCTCCCCCGTCTCGGCCAGGGCGATTCCCTTGTCGAGAGCGAGGCGTGCTGATTGTCGCCGCGAACGGTCGCGCTCCAGGAGCGCCTCCCGCCGCGCGTCGTCAGCAACCTTCTGAGTCACTTGCAGTCGTTGGTTGGCCCGGGTCTCACTGCCGGCGAGTCGCTGGAAGTAACTTGCGGTCATCATTGAGCCCACGGTAACCGCGACCAAGAGCGCCGTCAGCACTCCGCCCAGTATCGCGATCACGGGGTTCGCCGGGCCCACCGCCAGTAGCGCTCGGTGGTGCTGACCTGTCGCGCCTGGATCGGCTCGTCGGCCAGGAACCGCCGCAGGTCTTCGCTCATCGCGTCGGCCGAGGCGTACCGCGCTTTCGCGTCCTTCTCGACGGCCTTGAGCACAATGGTTTCGAGATCGAGAGGGATCCGCGGGTCGATCGAACGGGGTCGCGGGGGATCGACGCTCCTGACCTGTTCGATCAAGGCAAGCCGGTTGGGCGAGTCGAACGCCGGTCGGAGCAGAAGAAGCTCGTAGAGCGTCAGTCCCAGCGCATAGACGTCCGACCGCGCGTCAGCCTGGCCGAGGAACCGCTCGGGCGCCATGTAGCGGATCGTGCCCAGGACGTCGCCGGTCTGGGTCAGTCCATCATCCTCGGCCTTGGCCAGGCCGAAGTCGGTCACCCAGACGACGCCGTCGGTATCGAGCAGGAGATTTGAGGGTTTGATGTCTCGATGGATCACCCCGCGGGCATGTGCATGAACGAGGGCCGAGGCCGCTTGCCTGCCGATGTGGGCCACGCTGCGATGGAACACCCGATGGCTCATCTCAGCAACCGAGAGCTGCGTCCCGCCCGGCAGCACGGCCTGGGAGAGCGGAGTCGGAGTCGAAGACGAGTCCGGAGCAAACTCGGCCAACGTGCCAGCCTGCGTGGGCGCCGCATCCACGGCCACCGCCTTCGCCAAGGCAAGGGTCGCACTCGTGCGTTCTGGTTCGGTCTGCTCCCCGACGATTGCAGAGGTTGCGCGGTCGTCGCCTTCCGGCAGGAAACCGCCCGCCAGGATCGAGTGGGCAACCGACGCGGCCAGGGTTCGCGTTTGCGAGCTGCTCTTCTCCTTGTCCTCGCCGGTCGCTCTTGATTGTGACCGGATGCGCAGGTCGCGCAATTCCGCGATCACGCCGTCCAGGCTCTGCCCCTGGATGAATTGCATCGCGTAGAAGCGAGTGTCACCGTCCTGGCCGACCTCGTAAACCGGCACGATGTTGGTGTGATGGAGCCTCGCCGCGGCGCGGGCCTCGCGGCGAAACCGCTCGAGCGTCGTCCGGTCCGCGGCCACATGTCGGGGCAGCACTTTGAGTGCCACCCGCCGCCCGAGCGAGATCTGCTCGGCCTCGTAGACGACTCCCATCCCTCCCCGGCCGATCTGCCCCAGAATCCGGTAATCACCGATTTGTTGCACCGACCTCGCCGCTCTCCGAGCCTCCGCTTCACCTTCACGATCAACTTGCCCCTCGTCGATCTGCTCGACCTTGACCAGCGCCGGGAAGAGCTCCCGGATGTCATCGGCCAGCGCCGGGTAGCGGTCGATGTATTCGTCAAGCGTAGGGCGCTTCGCCGCGCCGGAACCGCTCGGCGAATTCCTCGGCCAGTTGATCGAGAAGGTTATATTGTTCTGAATCAGGGATCGACATCGTTCAGAATCCTTCAATGAGGTCTTTGGAGTGATGTCGATCCCGGGGCCAAGGCGGCCGGGGGGGCGGCTTCCCAGAGCTTCACGGCGCGGCCATCGCTGGCCGAGGCGAGAATCCCGCCGTCGGGGCTGAACTGGATGCTCTTCCTGGAGCCCAGCATGCGCCCAGCGTACTCTTTGAGGACCAGTAAGGTCTGCCCACTGGCTGGATCCCAGAGCCGGATGGTCTTGTCCCGATCGCACGAGGCCAGCCGGCCGTCGGGGCTGAACGCGACACTGTCGACTCGTTCGGTGTGCCCTTCCAGGATACCTCGTTGCGATCCGGTGACGGCGTCCCATAGTCGCACGGTGTGGTCGTCGGACGCCGTGGCGATTGTGACGCCGTCAAAGCTGAAGGTGACCGCGTTGATGGGGTCGGTATGTCCGTGGAGTGTCACGCGGGGCTCTCCGGCTGGGAGATCCCAGAGGATGCACGTATTGTCGAAGCCGGCGGAAGCGAGGGTGCGGCCGTCGGGGGATAGCGCCAGGTCCTGAACCGCCTCGGAGTGGCCCCGAAGGACATACCGAACGATCCCGGTCGCGGCGTCCCAGGCCTGGATCGTGCGGTCAACGCTACCCGAGAGGACGGTCCGGCCGTCGGGCGTGAATACCAGCCCCTCGATCACGTCGGTGTGTCTGGTGAACGTGGTCCGGGGCGTGCCGGTGGCAGCGTCCCACAGCCGTACAGTGCGGTCAAATCCGCCGGAGGCGATGGTACGGCCGTCGGGGCTGAACACGACGCACCCGCTGGGCGCCGTGTGGCCCTTGATCACGTGCGGCGGCCGTCCCCAGGAAAGTTCCCAGACGCGCAGCGCGTTGTCGTTGTGGCCTGTGACCAGCCGGCGGCCGTCGGGGGAAAACGCGAGGCATTCCACGCCCCCTCCGTAGCCGAGCACGGACGGGCCCTGAAGCGTGCGGGGGCGGGGCGGGCCCGCAGCGTCCCAGACCCGCACCGTCCAGTCGTTGCCTGCCGAGGCGACGTTGCGGCCGTCGGGGCTAACCGCCACGGCGGTGACCGCGTCGGCGTGCCCCTTGAAAGTGCGCAGCTCCTGGCCCGAGGTGGTATCCCAGACGCGTATCGTCTGGTCGGCGGAGCCCGTGACGACTGTTGCGCTGTCGGGCCCGAAGGCCAGCGACAACACCGAGCTCGTGTGCCCCCAGATCACGTCGAGCGGCACACCCGACTGCGCATCCCAGATCCGGAGGGTCCGGTCGAGCCCGCCGGAGGCGACTCGCCGGCCGTCGGGGCTGAAGGCCACGGCTCGGACCTCGTCGGTATGCCCCTTGAGCACGGCGAACGAGTGGAGCGGGCCCTCGCCCTTCCAGAGCTTGACCGCGCGGTCGAAGCTGGCCGAGGCGATCGTGCGGCCGTCGGGACTGAATGCAACGGCGGCGACGGGGGCGTCGTGTGCGCCGAAGGCCTTGTGGATCAGACGGCCGTCGCGGGCGTCCCAGACCCGCATCGAACGTTCCGAGATCGCGGCGAGGAGGGACCGGCCATCAGGGCTAAAGGCCAGATCCTGAACCGCGCCCGGTGAGCCCTCGAAGGTCAGCGTGCGCAGGCCTGAGTCGACGGCGTAGAGCACGAGGGTCGCGTCCGGCCCCGGCCCGGCGAGGCACTTGCCGTCGGGGCTGAAGGCGATGGCACCGACGCCGCCGGAGACGCTCGCGCGCTCACCCGAGACCCGCATCGTCTGTCCGGGTTTACCGGTCTGGCTGTCCCAGAGCTGGATGCGTCCTCTCCGTCCCAGGGCGGCAACGGATTTCCCGTCGCGACTGAACGCCACGTCGATGAAACGGACCGTCCGGAACCGCAGTGTGAGTCGATCCTCGTGACCAAGCTGCCAGAGATAGCGCCACTCCCAGCCGCGGAGGTCGGGCCCGCCGGGAACTGGCCGCATGAGGTCGAGTAGACTGAAAAGACGGCCGACGTCGTTGGCGTCCCACGCGGCCAGCGCGAGGTTGGATCGCGTCGCGCATACGGTCCGGCGCAGCACCTCCTCGTTGGCGCGGAGGCTCGCATTGGCCTGGTCGGCCTTCCCGCGGGCCGCCGCTTCCTCGGCGCGAGCGAGCTCCGTCCCCTTCTGCGCAGCCTCACTCGCGCTCGCGTGCGCGCGCGCTCGGTCGCGGCCTGGGCGCGGAACCGCTCCATCGCCAGCAGCGAAATCACCGTCGTCGCGACCAGCACCACCGCCAGCGCTGCTCCCAGGGCCGCGATCCAGGGATTGCGCCTGGCCCATCGCCAGTATCGTTCCGCGCTACTGACCTGGCGCGCCCGGATCGGCTCGTCGGCGACGAACCGTCTCAAGTCCTCGCCCATCGCCTCGGCCGTCTGGTACCGCGCCCGAGCGTCCTTCTCGATCGACTTGAGCACAATCGTCTCCAGGTCCCGCGGGATCCGGGAATCGATGGCCCGGGGCCTTCGCGGCTCTTCGGTCTTGATCCGCTCGATCAGCTCGAGCCTGTCCGCGGAGTGGAACCCTGCGTGGAGCGTGAGCAGCTCGTAGAGCGAGAGCCCCAGCGCGTACACGTCCGCCCGAGCGTCCCCTTCACCCCGGAACCGCTCAGGCGCCATGTAGCGAATCGTCCCCAGGATGTCGCCACTTGCGGTCAGCCCCTCATCGTCCCCCTTGGCCAGGCCGAAATCCGTGATCCAGACCACGCCTTCGGTGTCCAGCAGCAAGTTCGACGGCTTGATGTCCCGGTGCACAATCCCCCGCGCGTGGGCGTAAGCCAGGCCCCCGGCGACCTGCCGGGCGATGTGAGCCATACTGCGGAAGAACGCGCGCCGGCCCGACTCGACCGACGAGAGCTGAGTGCCGCCGGGCAGGATCGCCGAGCTAACGCTCCTGTCGGCCGACTCGGCGGACGCGAGTGCGGGCGAGGCCAACACGAGTGGCGGCCCTACCGTGGGTGCCAGCGCGGGGTCGGATTCGCGCTTCGAGGTTCCATCCCGGTCGTGGCCGGTGTCGCGAGGCGTCTACGCCCGGAGGGATCCGGCGTCAATTGTGAGACTTCCATCCGCTCCGGAGGCCGGCCGCCAGGGTCAAACCGACCGTCGAGAACAGATTGCAACACCGCACTGACTTCGAGCTCGTCGCCAGGTGAGTGGGCTTCTTTGCCCAGATGGGCGTGCTCCTCCGGGGGCATGGAAGGCTGGCCCTCCGCGCCCTGCGCAGATCTCTGCTCGGGCCCAGATCGGTCGCGCAGCCACCGCAGCTCGGCGATGACAGAGTCAAGCCCCTGTCCCTGGATGAACTGCATGGCATAGAAGCGGACGTCTGCATCCTGGCCCACTTCGTAGACCGGCACGATATTGGTGTGATGCAGCCGTGCGGCGGCGCGGGCCTCGCGGCGAAATCGCTCCCGGACCATCGGGTCGCCCGACATCTGCTGCGGCAGGACCTTGAGCGCCACGCGGCGGCCCAGCGAGATCTGCTCGGCCTCGTAAACGACCCCCATGCCGCCCCCGCCGACTTCGCGGAGAATCCGGTAGTCGCCGATCTGGCGCATGGCTCGATTCGCGGCCCGGGAATCTCCGGGTTGCTTTTCCTCCTCGGCCTGCCGCACGCCCTCGACCTGCTCCATCTTGACCATCGCCGGAAAGAGCCCTCGGATGTCGTCGGCCAGCTCCGGGCAGCGGTCGATGTATTCGTCAAGCGTCGGGCGTTCGCCGCGCCGGAACCGGTCGGCGAATTCCTCGGCCAGTTGATCGAGAAGGCTATATTGTTCTGAATTAGGACTCGACATCGTGCATCTTCCCTCGTCAGCGGGCGACTGCGGTGCCGCTGGAAGCGATCCCGAATTTACCGGGCAAACGGGTCGGCGGGGAAGGCCGGGTCGAGGAAGAACCCGGCTTCGGCGTCGGCACGGCATTGCCCATGGCACGGATTGGCCTACCAGTCCAGGCCGATGGTGGCCAGTTGCGCTCGCATCTTGGGCAGGTTCCAGATGGCGATGCCGCCGTGCTCCGAGCCGACGGCCAAGCATTCTTTGTTGGGACTCCAGGCCAAGCACCAGGGTGTACTGCGTTCCTCGGGCAAGACCAGAAGCAAGTTCTTGTTTTCGAGGTCCCAAACCTTGACGGCCGTGCCCTGCTGGGCCAGCCAGGAACCATCCGCACTCAGAGCGATCGCACTCGCGATGGTCGAATAGCGGCGACCCCCCGAATCTTCGCCTGGGAAGGAAAATACCTTCTGCCCGGTGGTCACATCCCACACCTCGGGAACCCGCATGGGACCGATCATCGTCATTTGCCTGCCATCCGGCAGGAACGCAACGCTGAACAGGGAGCCGAGCAGACGGGCCGGAGGGGAAGGAAATGTGCGTGACTTCCCCAGGTCCCAGATCTCGAGCGCATCCGAACACCAAGCCAGCAGATGACTATCGGGACTGAAGCACAGAAAATGGGCACGACGGTCTGATAGGCGCGCCGGTTCAACCAGCTCCCACCGCACTTTGTCGCCATCGCGGGCGGGTTGCCTGTCCAGGCGCCAGAGGACCACGCCGCCAGGCTCGCCACAGGCAGCGAAGTAGCGGCCGTCGGGACTGAACGCCACAGCCCATATCCATCGGATGTTATGCATGGGGGGCGACAGTTCCTGCCACGAGCCAACTTGCCAGAGCCGGATCGCGCCTGACCTGTCCCCGATCGCCAGCAACTGGCCGTCGGAACTGAACGCGACGGCATGGGGCACCCCGCTGAACCCCGAAAGCCTGTGGACAACTTGCCCCGTGCCCGGGTCCCAGACGGTGGCTTTCATGTCCTTTCCGACGGACGCCAGCAACTTGCCATCGGGACTGAAGGCCATGCCGGGCGTTCCACCCTCATGACCGGACAGGACCCGTTTTTCCTCGTTGCCGCCAAGGTTCCAGATGCGGACGAAGCGGGGATCGGCCGTTATGAGAGCTTGCCCGTCGGCGCGGAACGCGACCCAGCGGGGATCTCCGGGATGGTTGAGCACAGCCAATTCCCGATTGGCGGTCACGCTCCACAACCGGACGACGCCAAAATGAATCGAGGGAACCGCGAGCAGTTGGCTGTCCGGACTGAAAGCGACTCCTATCGGATTGTACCCGGCCACAAAGAGATGGCGCTGGAAGGTCGACGTATCGAAAAGGGCAGTCCCTCCATCGCCACAAGTCGCCGCCAAATGCCGGCCGTCGGGGCTGAACACGACGTCGGATACCAGGTCGAGTGAAGGCAGGACAACAGGTTTGAGCTGCCGCGTGGCGACGTCCCAGACCAGAATGCCGTGCCTGTCCTCATGGTCGAACCCCGCCGCCAGGAGATTGACCTTGGGGGCCCAGCGCCAGGCACCGGAATTTCTCTCCCCGAGCCCCTCGGAACGGCGCCTGCGGCGTCCCATCCACGAAGTTCCAGACCAGGATCGTTTGATCGTTCGGAAAACAGGTGGCGAGCACGTTGCCATCGGGAGTCAGGGCCAGCGAAGTGATTTGACCCGGGGAGGGACCCTTGGTCAATGTTCGGGCGCAGGTCCACTGACCCGTTGGCGCTGGTTTCCCAGACATTGATGATCCCACGATGATCTCCGGTTACCAGTTTGCTGCCATCGGGAGTAAACTGCACGGCAGTGATCCAGGCCCCGGGTTGAGATAGCCTGGCGATTTTGGCGCCGCTCTTGGTGTTGCGCACGAGGACGCTTCCATCGGCGAGCCCCAGGGCCACAAGCACGCCGCGCGGCTGAATTACCAGCCGGTGGATATCCGCTTCGAGGTCTTCCCAAACAGTCGGCTCCGGGCCGACATCGTTCCCCATGCAAGCGACGGCCTCCTGGCGGAGCTGTCCCAAGTCCTTCTCGGGCGTCTCCAGCAAGAGCGCCTGATGGAGGAGTTGCCAGGCTTTGTCACGAAAGCCAAAACCCCTCGCCTGCCGAAGTGCCCGAGCCTCTCCGACGAGGGCGCGATAAAGATGGTGCTGCGCCTCGCTTTGGCGATCCTCAGCCAGGTGTCGGCGGTTTTCCGCCAGTTGGTTGGCGATCCGCAATTCAAAGACATGCCACCACGCGCCAATGAGAAGGCTCAATACCGCCAGACAACTGACGGCCAGGAGCGCCGCGACGGCCGGCCGCCGCTTGGCCCAGATCCACATCCGTTCCAACGCGCTTACCGGACGCGCTTGGATCGGCTCGTCGGCGACGAACCGCCCCAGGTCTTCGCCCATAGCCTCGGCCGACTGGTACCGCGCCTTGGGGTCCTTGTCGATCGCCTTGAGCACGATCGTTTCCAGGTCCCGTGGGATCCGCGCATCGACAGCCCGGGGCCTTTGCGGCTCCTCGGTCTTGATTCGCTCGATCAGCTCGAGCCGGTCAGAAGAGCTGAATCCCGAACGCAGCGTGAGCAGCTCGTAGAGCGTCAAACCCAGCGCGTAGACGTCGGCCCGAGCGTCGCCTTCGCCCCGAAACCGCTCCGGCGCCATGTAGCGGATCGTACCCAGGATGTCACCACTCTGGGTCAGCCCCTCGTCGTCTCCCTTGGCCAGGCCGAAATCCGTGATCCAGACCACCCCTTCGGTGTCCAGCAACAAGTTCGACGGCTTGATGTCCCGGTGCACGATCCCCCGCGCATGAGCGTAGGCGAGGCCTCCCGCCACTTGCCGGCCAACCTGCGCGACGCTACGGAAGAACCCCCGCCGACCCGACTCGGCGGAGGAGAGCTGGGTACCCCCGGGTAGGATTGCCGAGCTTGGCGACGTGGCAGGCACACTTCGAGTGTCGTCCGCTTCCTCGCCGCGAGCGCCGAGAGCGCCGGATGCCGCCTCGGTCTGCGCCAGTGCGAGGTCGCCGGCTGCGCCCGCGGAACGCTCGATCCCGGTCCCGGGCTGGGTTATGAGGTTGCCGGCGCCGGCCTTGGCCAGCATCGATTGCGCGGCTTCCATCCGCTCCGGAGGCCATCCGCCGGGGTCGAATCGACCGTCAAGAAAGGACCGCAACACCGCGCTGACCTGAATCTCGCCGCCCGTTGCCGAGGCATCGCCGGCCCGAGGGGAGTGCTCTCCTCGGGGTCCGGAAGACTGGCCTTCGGACGCCCGCATGGCTCTGTGCTCGGCCCCAGACCGATCGCGCAGCCGCCGCAGCTCGGTGATGATTGCGTCGAGGCCCTGACCCTGGATGAACTGCATCGCATAGAAGCGGACGTCTCCATCCTGCCCCACCTCGTAGACCGGCACGATGTTGGTGTGGTGCAACCGGGCGGCGGCGCTGCGCCTCGCGGCGAAAGCGCTCCTGGATCATCCGGTCGCGGGAGACGTGCCGCGGCAAGACCTTGAGCGCCACCCGGCGGCCCAGCGAGATCTGCTCGGCCTCGTAAACGACGCCCATGCCGCCCCGGCCGATCTCGCTGAGAATCCGGTAATCGCCGATCTGCCTTGGCGGCGCGTTTGCAGCCTGGGAATCTTGCACCCCCTCCCCGCAATCCAGAGCGCCTTCGACCTGTTCAATTTTCACCATCGCCGGGAAGAGCTCCCGGATGTCGTCGGCGAGCTCCGGGTAGCGATCGGTGTATTCCGAAAGCGCAGGCCGCTCGCCGCGGCGAAAGCGCTCGGCGAATTCCTCAGCCAGTTGGTCGAGCAGGTTGAACTGTTCCGATTCGGAGATCGGCATCGATCAGCGTTCTCCCTTTGCGGGCGGTTGCGGGTCCACCTGGTCGGCTTCCCAGACGATCACCGTGCCATCGTCGCCGGCTGAAACAATCTGCCGCCCATCGCCGCTGAACGTGACCGATTTAACCGGACTGGAATGCCCCTTGAGCGTCAGCAGGCTCGTTCCGGTGGCGGAGTCCCAGACCCGGACGGTCTGGTCCTGGCTCGCCGAGACGACCCGGCGGCCGTCGGGGCTGAACGCGGCGCTGTCGACCGAGCCGGCGTGTCCCTCGAGCGTGCGCCGGGGCTTGCCGGTGGCGACGTCCCGCAGGATCACCGTCTGGTCGCTCGAGCTCGATGCGATCGTCTCACCATCCGGGCTATAGGCCAGATCAAGCACTGGAATAGAATGGCCTGTGAAGGAGCCCAAGAGCTCACCGGTCTCCGCATTCCACAGCCTGATGCGCCCGTCGAAACCGCTCGAGGCGATGGACCGGCCATCGCGGCTGTACGTCGCGGCATGCACTGCGCTGCCCTGGCTCGGTATCGACAGCGCGCACTGGCCCGTCGCGGGGTCCCAGACCTTGAGCGTGCCGTCGTCGCTCGCCGAGACCAAACGGCGGCCGTCCGGACTGAATCTTGCGGATCTGACGGGCGCTGTGTGCTGCGCGAGGCGGAAACGGAGCGCACCGGTGCCGGCGTCCCAGAGTCGCACTGTGCCGTCCTGGCCCGCCGACGCGATGATCTGACCGGAATGGCTCAGTGCCACACTGAGCACGGCCTTGTCGTGGCCCGTGAGAGTCAGCCTGACTCCCCCGGTGTCCTTATCCCAGACCCGGACAGCCCCATCGCCGTAGCCCGCGACGATCCGCCGGCCTTCCGAGGCTCGACGCCACCGAGGAGCCGGCGACCGCATTCTTCGAGAATGACGAGGTTTTGAGGACGAGGGACGCAAGCGGATGGCTCGCGTCCCACATCTTCCGCATTCGGTCGAAACTGCTCGAGGCGAGGCTCTCGCCGTCGGGACGGAATGAGTCCCAAGTGACGGGAACTGCCTGCTCCTTGAAGCTGCGCAACTCGCGGCCAGTTTCCATATCCCAGAGTTTCACGACACCATCAGACCCGCCCGACAGGAGCTGGCGGCCACCGGCACGGAAGGCCAGGGCCGTGACGTTGGTTGTGTGTCCCGAGAGTTGGCTGCGCGGCCGCCCGGTGCCGGCATCCCATATATGCACCAGCTTGTCAGACCCGCCTGAAGCGAGAGTGCGGCCATCCGGGCTGAAGGCCAGCGAAAGAACCTGGACGTTGGGCGATGGCAGAGTCGCGTGCAGTTTGTCGGCATCGACGTCCCAGACCTTGATCGTCCCGCCGCCGGTCGAGGCGACTCGCCGGCCGTCCGGGCTGAATTCGACCCGATCCACGGTGCCCTCATGAGCGTTGTCAAAGAGCCGCAGGCGCGGGCCGTAGCCATTGGCATCAGGAAGCCGGCCCGTGGCATCCCAGATCCGCACCCTCCGCGAAACGGAGCCTGTGACGATCGTCCGGCCGTCCGGGCTGAACATGAGGGTCGAGGTCCACCCGGCGCTTACCATGTAATGGCGAAGCAGTTCCCCCGTGCGAGTGTTCCAGATCCCAAGGTGTGCCCCCGGTCCCGGACCCGCGAGGCGTTCGCCGTCGGGGCTGAATGCCACGCTCGAGACACCCGCCTGAGACAGGTCCCACGTAGCCGGCTGCGGTGGATTGAGTGTGAGCCGAATGACCCCGCTCGCCAGGTCCCACAGCCTGACACGGCCACCCGCGTGCACCGAGGCGAGGGTGCGGCCGTCGGGGCTGAAGGCGAGCTGTTTGGCCTCACGGTCTTGACCGCGCAGCGTCACTCGATCCTCTTGGGCAAGCCGGTTCAGATAGTGCCACTCCCACCCGCGGAGGTCCGGTTCGTCCTGGCGAGGTTTCATCAGATCGGCCAGGAACCGGAGCCGGAGGAGGTCGTTGGCTTCCGACGCGCCCATGGCCAGGTTCGAGCTGGCTGCGTACAAGCTCGAGCGAGCCTCACGGGTTCTCCGCAGCCGTGCATCGGCCGCCTCGGTGATGCTGCCCGTAGCGATCTCATCCCGGGCGGCCGCGAGAACGGACGCGGGGGCGGCGTCCCAGAGCTTGATGGTGCGGTCAGAGCTGGCCGAGGCGAGCGTCCGGCCGTCGGGGCTGAACCTGACGTTGCGGATTCGCCCCGCATGGCCTTTGAGGATCAGCAGGGTCTGCCCGCTCGACGGGTCCCAGAGCCGGATGGTCTTGTCGTAACCGGAAGATGCGAGCCGGCCGTCCGGGCTGAACGCGAGGCCCTCGACCTCATAGAGGTGCCCTACCAGCACGCCTCGAGGCGAGCCGTCGTCTGAGTCCCACAACCGAATCGTGTCGTCGGTCGACGCCGTCGCGATGATGCGGCCGTCCGGGCTCAAGGCGACCGAGTTGATCGCGCCGGCATGTCCTCGGAGCGTGACACGAGGCTGCCTGGCGACCAGGTCCCAGAGGATGCAGGTCTTGTCGTAGCTGGCTGATGCGAGGGTGCGGCCGTCGGGGAAGAGCGCCAGGTCGTGAACCCCGTCGGTGTGGCCTCGGAGAGTGTAGCGGACGACCCCGGTCTCGGGGTCCCAGGGCCTGGATCGTGCGGTCCATGCCACCCGAGAGCACGGTCTTGCCGTCGGGCGTGAAGACCACCCCGAAGATCGCGCCGGTGTGTCCGGTGAAGGTGCGCCGTGGCGTGCCGCTGGCCGCGTCCCAAAGTCGCACCGTGCCGTCGTCGCCGCCGGCGGCGACGGCGCGGCCGTCGGGGCTGAACACGACACACTTCATTGGCATCGTGTGCCCTTTGATAAGCGGCAGCAGCCGTCCTGATGGGAGTTCCCAGACCCGCAGCGCGTGGTCGGTGTGGCCGGAGACCAGCCGGCGGCCATCGGGGGAAAACGCCAGGCATTCGACCTCCCCGCCGTAGGTCAGCACCGAGTGGCTCTGGAGCGTGCGCGGGCGATTGGGGCTGGCGGCGTCCCAGACCCGCACCGTCAGATCTCCGCCAGCCGAGGCAAAGTCGCGGCCGTCGGGGCTCACGGCGACGGCGTTGACATCGTGGCCGGCGTGCCCCTTGAAGATTCGAAGCTCCTGGCCCGAGGTCGTGTCCCAGACGCGGACCGTCTCGTCGGAGGAGCCCGTGACGACCCGCGTGCTGTCGGGCCCGTAGGCCAGTGACAACACCGCACCCGTGTGCCCGCGGATCTCGGCGACCTCCGCCCCCGACGTGGGGTCCCAGAGCCGGATCGTCCGGTCGAGGCCGGCGGAGGCGATCCGCCGGCCGTCGGGGCTGAACGCCACGGCGCGCACCTCGTCGGTGTGCCCCTCGAGCGTGGCGAGCGGGTGGATCCGGTCCTCGAGTTTCCAGAGCTTGACTTTACGGTCAAAGCTGGCCGAGGCGATGGTGCGGCCGTCGGGGCTGAACGCCACGTCGGCAACCGGGCCGTTGTGTGCACCAAAAGATTGCCGGATCAGATGGCCGTCCCGGGCGTCCCAGACCCGCATGCGATGTTTCGAGTGGGCGGCGACCAGGGTTCGGCCATCGGGGCTCCAGGCCAGCTTCAGAACAGCCTCCGGCGGGCCCTCGAAGCTGAGAGTGGGCAAGCCCGTGTCGACGGCGTAGAGCATGAGGCTCTCCTCGGGGCCCGGCCCGGCGAGGCTGCGGCCATCCGGGCTGAACGCAATGCCGTTGACACCGCCGCCCAGATCCGCGACCCGGCCCTGCGTCGTGACGCCGGTCGTCAGCCGCAATTCCCCGGTCTGCCGGTCCCAGAATTGGATGCGGCCCTTCCCCTCGAGGGCGGCGAGGATTTTCCCGTCGGGACTGAATGCCACGTCGGAGAAACTCGCGTCCTGCGCCCGCAGCGTGAGCCGATCCTCGTGAACGAGCTGCCAGAGATAGCGCCACTCCCAGCCGCGGAGGTCGGCCTCCCTCGGAGCCGGCCGCAGCAGGTCGAGCAAACTGCGGACGCGGCCGACGTCGGCGGCGTCCCAGGCTGCCAGCGCGAGGTTGGTTCGGGTGGCATAAACCGTCCGGCGCAGCTCCGCCTGCGTGGCTTCCAGTCTGGCGTTGGCCTGGTCGGCCTTGCGGCGGGCATCGGCCTCCTCTGCCGCGAGCGTGCTCTGGACTCCGGCCTGGGCGCGGAACCGCTCCATCGCTCCAAGCGAAATCACGGTGGTCGCGACCAGCACCATCGCGAGCGATCCGGCCAGGCTCGCGATCCACGGATTGCGTCGCGCCCATCGCCAGTATCGCTCCGGGGCGCTGATCTGGCGGGCCTTGATGGGCTCGTCCGCCACGAACCGCCGCAAGTCCTCACCCATCGCCTCGGCAGATCGGTACCGCGCCTTCGGGTCCTTCTCGATCGCCTTGAGCACGATCGTCTCGAGATCACGAGGGATCCGGGAATCGATCGCCCGCGGCCGTTGCGGCTCCTCGTTCTTGATCTGCTCGATCAGCGCCAGCCGGTCGGCCGAGGCGAAGCCCGAGCGGAGCGTGATCAGCTCGTAGAGCGAGAGCCCGAGCGCATAGACATCCGCCCGAGCATCGCCTTCACCCCGGAACCGCTCCGGCGCCATGTAACGGATCGTGCCCAGGATGTCGCCGCTCAAGGTCAGCCCTTCGTCATCACCCTTGGCCAGCCCGAAATCGGTGATCCACACCACGCCTTCGGTGTCCAGCAGCAAGTTCGAGGGCTTGATGTCCCGATGCACGATCCCCGCGCGTGGGCATATGCCAGACCCGCGGCGACCTGCCGGCCAATGTGGGCCAGGCTGCGAAAGAAGGCACGCCGGCCCGACTCGACCGATGAGAGCTGGGTACCCCCGGGCAGGATTGCCGAAGTTGACGATGTAGCAGGCACACTCCGTGTGCTGTCCGCTCCCTCGTCGGCAGCGCCGAGAGCGCCCGCCGCACGGCCGCGACTCGGCTCGGCCGGCTCGGTGCGCGCCAGTGCGGAATCGGCAATTGCCGCGGAACGCTCGATCCCGGTCCCAGGTTCGGTCGTGAGGCTCACGGCGACGGCCTTTACCGGCATCGATGACGAGGCTCCCGCCCGACCCGGCCGCCCGCCGCCAGGATCGAACCGACCGTCAAGAATGGACTGCAAAACCGCGCTGACCTCGCGCTCGCCGCCAGGCAACGGAGCGTCACCGGGCGGGCGGGAGTACTCCGCGCGGCGCCGGGAAGACCGGCCCCCCGACCCCCGCACGGGCTTGCGCTCGGGCGCGGACCGGTCGCGCAGCCGCCGCAGCTCGGTGATCACGGCGTCGAGCCCCTGGCCCTGGATGAACTGCATGGCGTAAAAGCGGTCGTCTCCATCCTGGCCCACCTCGTAGACCGGCACGATGTTCGTGTGATGCAGCTTGGCGGCAGCGCGGGCCTCGCGGCGGAACCGCTCGCGCAGCATCCGGTCGCCCGAGATCTGCCGCGGCAGGACCTTGAGCGCCACGCGGCGGCCCAGCGAGATTTGCTCGGCCTCGTACACGACGCCCATTCCTCCCCGGCCGATCTCGCGGATGATCCGGTAGTCGCCGATTTCGCGCTGGGGCTGATGCGCAACCAGGAAATCCGCGGGTTGCATTTCCTCCTCGCCCTGCAGCACTCGCTCCGCCTGTTCCACCTTCACCATCGCGGGAAACAGCTCGCGGATGTCATCGGCCAGCTCCGGGTAGCGGTCGATGTATTCCGCAAGCGCCGGGTGCTCGCCACGCCGGAACCGCTCCGCGAACTCCTCCGCAAGCTGATCGAGCAGGTTGAATTGTTCCGATTCCGAGAACGACATCGAGCAGAGTCCTTTACGGCGCGGCGAGTACAGACCCGGGGGCGGCTTCCCAGAGCTTCATGGTACGGTCATCACCGGCCGAGGCGAGAGTTCGGCCGTCGGGGCTGAATCGGATGCATCGGATGCGTCCCGCGTGGCCTTTGAGGACCAGCAAGGTCTGGCCGCTGGCCAGGTCCCAGAGCCGGATGGTCTTGTCCAGAGAGGACGAGGCGAGACGGCCGTCAGGGTTGAACGCGAGGCTGTGCACTTCGTCGATGTGTCCGTGCAGGATGCCTCGTGGCGCGCCGCTGGCTGCTTCCCACAGCCGGATCGTGTGGTCGTCGGATGAGGTCGCGACGGTGCCGCCATCGGCGCTGAAGGCGACCGCGTTCAACTCGCCGGCATGCCCCCGGAGTGTCATGCTCGGCCGCTTGCCGGTGAGATCCCAGAGGATCGCCGTCTTGTCGACACTGGCCGAAGCGAGGGTGCGGCCATCCGGGGCCAGTGCCAGCCCACTGATCGCCTTGGAGTGCGCCCGGAGCACCTGCCGCACAGCCCCGGTCGCGGGGTCCCATGCCTGGATCGTACGGTCAAAGCTCGCTGAGAGGACGGACTGTCCGTCGGGCGCGAAGGCCAGCCCGGTGATTCGATCCTTGTGTCCCGTGAACGTGATGCCCGGCACGCCGGTGGCCGTGTCCCAGAGGCGCACCGTGCGGTCAAGGCCGCCGGAGGCGATGGTGCGGCCGTCGGGGCTGAACGCGACGCATTTGACCGACTGGGTGTGACCTTCCATCACCCGCAGGGGCTGACCCGAGAAAAGGTCCCAGAGGCGCAGCGAGTTGTCGTCGTGGCCCGAAACGAGCAGGCGGCCGTCGGGGCTGAATGACAGGCATTCGAAGCTCCCGCCGTACGTGTGCACGGAGGGGCTCTGGAGTGTTCGGGGCCGGGCCGGGCTCGCGGCGTCCCAGACTCGCACGGTCTGGTCCTCGCTCGCCGAAGCGAAGTTGCGGCCGTCAGGGCTCGCCGCCACCGCGACGACCTGGTCGGTGTGCCCCTTGAAGGTGCGAAGCTCCTGGCCCGTGGTCGTGTCCCAGACGCGTACCGTCTGGTCGGCAGAGCCCGTCACGATCCGCGTGCTGTCGGGCAAGTAGGCCAGCGACAACACCCCGCTCGAGTGGCCCCAGATCACGGCTAGCTCGGCACCGGACTGCGCATCCCAGATCCGCAGGGTCCGGTCAAGGCCGGCGGAGGCGATCCGCTGGCCGTCGGGGCTGAAGCCCACGGCGCGGACCTCGTCGGTGTGCCCCTTGAGCACGGTGCGCGGCTGGTTGGGATCTTCCAGGTTCCAGAGCTTGACCGTGCGATCATAGCTGGCCGAAGCGACCGTGTGGCCGTCGGGGCTGATTGCGACTGAAGCGACCGGGCCGGCGTGGCGGCCGAAGTTCTTGTGAACAAGCTCACCGTCGTGCGTCGTCCAGACCCGCATCGCATGCGTCGAGAGAGCGGCGACCAGGGTCCGTCCATCCGCGTTGAAGGCCAGCTTCTGAACCGCGCCCGTGGGGCCCTCGAAGCGCACGGTGGCACGCCCGGTGTCCACGCTGAAGAGCACCAGGCTCGCGTCGGGGCCTGGCCCGGCGAGGCTGCGGCCGTCAGGGCTGAAGGCAAGGTCATGGACGCCGCCGGCTAAACTCGGCTGCCCGCCCGCGGTTCTCACGCTGGTCGTCCAGCGGGTTTCCCCGGTGCGGCGGTCCCAGAGCCGGATGCGGCCGTTGCTCTTGAGGCCGGCCAGGGCTTGCCCGTCGGGACTGTAGGCCACGGATGTGAAACTCTCCTCATACGCCCGAAGCGTGAGCCCTTCCTCGTGACCGAGTAGCCAGAGATAACGCCACTCCCAGCCGCGGAGGTCGGGCTCGCCGGCGGCCGGCCGCAGCAGGTCGAGCAGACTGCGCAGGCGGCCGATGTCGTTGCCGTACCAGGCGGCCAGCGCCAGGTTCGAGCGGGTGACGTACACCGTCCGGCGCAGCTCCTCGCGGGTGGCCAGCAGGCTCGCGTTGGCTTCGTCGGCCTTGCCGCGCGCCGCGGCCTCCAGACCCCGTGCCAGCGACTCCGCCCTCGCCCGTTGGTTCGCCTCCTGACGAGCCAATCGCTCGGCGCGGGCTGCGCTGCGCTCCTGCTCGGCCAGCGTGGTCATGTGCCGCGCGACGAAGACCGCAACCGTCGTGGCCACGATCAGAACCGTCAGAAGCGCCGCCCCCAATCCGGCGGTCCCCGGGTGATGCCGCGCCCAGCGGGCGAACCGCTCAGTCGCGCTCGCCCGCCGCGCCTTGACCGGCTCGTCGGCAAGGAACCGCCTCAAGTCCTCCCCCATCGCCTCGGCCGACTGGTACCGCGCCCGCGGGTCCTTCTCGATCGCCTTGAGCACGATCGTCTCCAGATCGCGCGGGATTCGCACATCGATGGTCCGTGGTCGCGTGGGCTCTGCGGTCTTGATCTGCTCGATCAATTCGAGCCGGTCCGCCGAGCCGAATCCCGGGCGGAGCGTCACCAGCTCGTAGAGCGAAAGCCCCAGCGCATAGACATCGGTCCGGGCGTCCGCTTCACCACGGAACCGCTCGGGGGCCATGTACCGGATCGTGCCCAGGATGTCACCGGTGAGAGTCAGCCCCTCGTCATCCCCCTTGGCCAGACCGAAATCCGTGATCCACACCACGCCTTCGGTGTCCAGCAGCAAGTTCGACGGCTTGATGTCCCGGTGCACGATGCCGCGTGCATGGGCGTACGCGAGCCCCGCGGCGACCTGCAGGCCGATCTGAGCCAGGCTGTGAAAGGACGCGCACGGCCCGACTCGACGGTCGAGAGCTGGGTACCGCCCGGCAGCAGCGCCGAGGTCGACGACGCAGCACGCACACGCCGTGTCCCGCCCACTCCCTCGCCGCGAGCGCCCGCATCGCCGGACGTAGCGCCTCCACGCGCCTCGGCCGACTCGGTCTGCACCCGTGCGGGGTCGTCGGCGTCGGCAATGCGACGGGTGATTCCATTGCCGGCCAGTGTCGTGAGGTCGCCGCTGGGACGGAACGCGATCGTCGATTGCCCGGCTTCCGTCTGATCAGCACGCCGGCCACCAGAGTCGAGCCGACTACCAAAAATCAACGGCAGCACCGCGCTGACCTCGAACTCGCCCGCGGGCGAGGTGCCCCCGATTGCCGGGCGGGAATGCGCTCCGCTAAGTTCGAGCGGCCGGCACGCCTCGGCCCTGTCCTTCCCGGACTCGGTTCCAGCCCGGTCGCGCAACCGCCGCAGCTCGGCGATCACGGCGTCGAGCCCCTGTCCCTGGATGAACTGCATGGCGTAAAAGCGGATGTCTCCGTCCTGGCCGATCTCGTACACAGGCACGATGTTGGTGTGGTGCAGCCGTGCCGCAGGCGCGCTTCGCGGCGGAATCGTTCCAGGACCATCCAGTCGCTCGAAATCTGCCGCGGCAGAACCTTGAGCGCCACGCGGCGGCCCAGCGAGATCTGCTCGGCCTCGTACACCACGCCCATGCCGCCGTGGCCGATCTTGCGGACGATCCGGTAGTCGCCGATTCGCAGCCGGGGCGGATCCTTGGGCCGGGCTTCGCCCGTCCCCTCTTCGCCTTTCAGTGCCTCCTCGGCCTGCTCGACCTTGACCATCGCCGGGAACAGCTCGCGTATATCGTCGGCAAGCTCCGGGTAGCGGTCGGTGTATTCCTCAAGCGCAGGGCGCTCGCCGCGCCGGAATCGCTCGGCAAATTCCTCGGCAAGTTGATCGAGCAGTTTGTACTGTTCCGATTCACGCAGCGACATCGATCAAAGCCCCTCCTTCGTCTCGCCTGAGTGCTCCGGCTTCGCCGCCTGCCGCGGTCGCGCGAGATCGGGGTTCCGTGCTTGCAGCAGGTTCCAGCGCTCTTGCCACTGGTCGACTGTCAGGCCGCTCAGGTCGCCTAGCTCGATGCGCCGCGCGGTGGCCAGCTCAGCCAGAAGTGCCAGATCGGCACTCGGCGTGGTTGACGGAGAAAGCATCGCCTCGAGATCGACGACGGCCATGTCCGTTTCGTCGCTCGCCGTCGATCCCACGAAACAGACCAGGGCACGTCGTGCGTCCGGCGTGATCGCGAGCGTCTGGGCCCAGGTCCCCTCGACATACCCCAGCCGTACGCGTGGTGCGATGCGCCGGCCCGTCTTGAGCTCCCAGACCTGAATCTCCGCTCGACCACTCACCGCCGAAAGCGCAAAGCGCCCGTCGGGGGTGATCGCCACATCCATGACTTCGTTGTCATGCGCCATGATCGGGCAGGCGAGCTTGGCGGCTTGCCAGTCCCAGTAGCGAACCTGCCCGTCCTTGTGGGCTGTGAGCAGAAAGTGCCCATCGGGGCTGAACCGAACGGAAAACAACCCCCAGTGGTCGCCGGGATGCGGCAGCGGCTGCGAAACCGCGCGGCCGGTTTCCAGGTCCCAGACTTGAACGGCATTCTTGACGAGGGTGATCGTCGCCAGCAGCCGGCTGTCTGCCGACAGAGTAAAGCTGTGAAAGTTCGAGCCGGCCACGCTGGCACGTAGACCCGGAAAACGCAACTTGCCCGTGTCGGCGTCACGAACGTCGATCGTGGCGATCATGCCACTATTCAGGGATACGAGCGACTTACCATTCGGCGTATATTGTATTTGAGACCAGTTTCCCGAATCCTTCCAGGGCTCATAGCGCAGCTCGAGCACGCGATTTCCCGTTCTGTCGTCGATCACGAGCAAGTCGCCGCCCCTGCACATCACGGCCAGTTGACCGCTCCGGGGCCGCGCGGCGACGGAGAGCGGCGCGCCGGGAAGCGTGATCGGGTCAAACCTCGCGCGTGAAGCAGCCACGTCCCAGACGCCGAGCTGCCCCGTCTCGCCGCGTGCAACGACGGTCGCGACGGCAAGGTTGTCGGCACACACGCAGGAATCGACCAGCTCGCCGGGCACGGAAATGTCCGCTCCCGCGGGTTGCCCGCTCGCGGTGGCGACGACCCGCAGGCGATTGACCTTCCGGTGGCCTTCGAATGGCGCCTCATGCCAGCGGCCCGGGACGGCAAGCCGGCCGTCAAAACTGATCCGCGGCCGCGCCCCCCATCCGGGCTCCCTGGCGATCACGAGGTCATCCACCGGGCGCTGCCAGACGCGAATGAAGCCACCGAGTTGGCCGGTGGCCAGGTACATGGCATTGTCAGACCAGGCACAACTCTGCGCCTTGCCATGTGCGGCAGCGGTTGGCCGAGCGGCTGGCCGTCGGGGACCGACCAGAGGCGGGCCGTCTGGTCCCAGCTCACGGAGAGCAGCGCCCGACCGTCGGGGCTGAATGCAAAGCTCGCGACCCTGTTCGTGTGGCGCAGGTACACCGGCGGCTGCCTGGCGTCCACAGCGTACAGCTCAACGCCGCTGTAGCCGGAAGTGGCAAACCAGTTGCGGTCTGGCGAGGCCACCACGCTCCCAAGGTTCCACGGCCTGGTATGGATCGGCTGCGCAACCAGTTTGCCGGTCGCCATGTCCCAGCGACTGAGCTCGGATTCCCGGCTGACCGTGATCAGAATGCGGTCTTCCTCGACCAGTGCCGGCGGCGAAGCCGCGGTATGGACCAGAGGCGAATACAGGGGCACCATGCCGTCGAGCCCGCCTTGCACAGCAAACACGCGCACGAGCTTGTCGTCGCAAACCGTGATCAGGCGATCGCCCTTTCGATTGAACATGAGAGCGGTGACTTGCCGCGGATGGTCGCTGCCTGAATTGAGAAATGCCTGCCCATTGATATCCCAGACCCGCACGCTTTTGCCCGCGATGGCCAGAAACTTCCCGTCCCGGCTATAGGCCAATGCCGAGATCGGCCCCCGGTGCTCGATTTTCGCGCGGACCTCACCATTGGTCGCTTGCCGGATTTGCACCTCGCCGGAATGGAAACCGACTGCGACGGACGCGCCGTCGGGACTCCAGTGGACAGCGCTTGAGCCTGAAAGCTCTTCGGCCCAGGCGAGTCGTTTGCCGTCACGCCAAGACCAGAAGCTCATCGCGCCGTCATCGGCGCGGGCGAGCAGCAAATCCCCCCGCGGTTGAAAATCGAGCTGCTTCGGATCGCCCGACTGCCACATCGCCGCCACGGGCAAGATCGCCTGGCGCATCCAGTTGCGGGCGCGCAACCGATTGTTTTCGACGCGAGCGAGATCAAGGGCGCTCGCGGATTGGTCCGCCGCGGCGGCAAACCAGTGCACCGCCTCGGCGGCAGCACCGCGCTCGCCGGCGAGCAGTCCACGCGAAGTAAACATGTCGGCCAGCGTGATGTCGGCACGCTTCTTTTCCGTTTCCGCGCGCTGTCGCTGCGACCACTCAGCCTGCCGCAGCAGCTCCCCCTCGCGCCGCGCAGCCCGCTCGCTACGGGCAGCCTGGTTGAAGTAGCCGGCAGCCAGAAGTGAGCTCACCGTGGCGAGCACGAGCGCTCCGGCCAGCGCGCCGCCAAGCGCGGCCGTGCCGGGGTTGCGGCGGGCCCACCGCCAGGATCGCTCGACCGCGCCGATCTCGCGGGCCCTGATCGGCTCATCCGCCAGGAACCGCCGCAAGTCCTCGCCCATCGCTTCGACCGACTGGTACCGCGCTTTGGGGTCCTTCTCGATCGCCTTGAGCACGATCGTCTCCAGGTCCCGCGGGATCCGGGCATCGATCGTCCGTGGCCTGGACGGCTCAGCGTTCTTGATCTGATCGATGAGCGCCAGCCGGTCCGAAGAGGCGAATCCCGAGCGGAGAGTGAGCAGCTCGTAAAGGGTAAGCCCCAGCGCGTAGACGTCGGCCCGACCATCCCCACCACCCCGGAACCGCTCGGGCGCCATGTAGCGAATCGTGCCCAGGAAGTCGCCGCTCTGAGTCAACCCGTCGTCATCACCCTTGGCCAGACCGAAATCCGTGATCCAGACCACGCCTGCCGTGTCCAGGAGCAAGTTCGACGGTTTGATGTCCCGGTGCACGATCCCGCGCGAGTGGGCGTAAGCGAGCCCCCCTGCGACCTGCCGGCCGATCTCGGCCAGGCTGCGGAAGAACGCGTGCCGGCCCGGCTCAACCGATGAAAGCTGTGTTCCCCCGGGCAGGATCGCCGAGCCGGAATAGGGTGAAACGCCCGCGATCTCGTTGGACGGCCCTTGAGGGTCGAACCGCCCGCCGAGAATGGACTCAAGCGCCGCGCTCTGCTCTTCCACCTCACCGACTGTCGTGCGTTTGCTCGCCGAGCGGGACGCCTCCCCTCCGATCCGGAGAGACGCTCCGTCCAGGGCCGCCGTCATTTCGGGCTCGGTTCCGGGGTGTGCGCGAAGCCGCCGCAGCTCGGTGATGACCAGGTCCAGACCGTGGCCCTGGATGAATTGCATGGCGTAAAAGCGGAAATCCCCATCCTGGCCCACGTCGTAGACGGGCACGATGTTCGTATGGTGCAAACCGCCGGCAGCGCGGGCCTCGCGGCGGAATCGCTCCTGAACCGTCGGGTCGCCCGAGACCTGCCGCGGCAGGACCTTGAGCGCCACGTGGCGGCCCAGGGAGATCTGGTCGGCCTCGTACACCACACCCATGCCGCCCCGGCCGATCTCGCGAAGGATACGGTAGTCGCCGATCTGCAACGGAGGCGGACTCGCGGCCAGGGCATCCCCTGATTGCTTCCCCTCAACGCGGCGACGCACACCGTCGATCCGCTCCACCTTGACCATCGCCGGAAAAAGGTCCCGGATTTCGTCGGCCAGCTCCGGGTAACGCTCAATGTATTCGTCGAGCGCGGGCGCTCGCCGCACCGGAAGCGCTCCGCGAATTCCTCGGCGATTTGATCCAGCAGATTGTACTGCTCCGATTCCGTCATGGTCCGGCCCATACCTTATGACTGGCGCGATCTCGGCGGTTCGGGACAAGAAAAAGACCGAGGCTCCTGCCGACCGCGTCCCGACGTCCGACAAATCGCCCCCCAAGCGCCCTTCTGATTAGCCCGCCACGGCGATTGATCGACCGTCTTAAACTCCGTTACCTCATCGGGATGCGACTTACGTGACTGAAGTCGCCGCCCCCGCGCATCGCCGCCCACTGCGCAAACGGATCGGCGGGGAAGGCCTGGTCCAGCTCGATCATGTCGGCCTCGCGCATGAAGGTCTGCGCTTCCTCATCCTTGGCCCACTGTCCTGCCTTCATCAATCCTCGCAGCCGGCCCAGAGTCGCCCGGGCCGCGTCCGCACGACCCAGGCGGTGCTGCGCCAGTGCCAGGAACGCCAGGTCTCGTGGTAGCGATGAACCGTGATCGGCCGCATGATTCAGGCGGTCGGCTTGTTCCAGCGTCGCGGCGGCTTCCTGGTAGCTTCCCGCGCGGTATTGCGCGACTCCCAGCGTACTCCGAAACGAGGTCCGCTCCGGGATCAGCCGGCACGCTGCTTCGGCCTGCCGCAGCGCACGATCGATGGCCGCCGGCGCGGATCCGGCTGACGGACGACACTCCAGCTCGCCCGATTGAGTTGCACCGCGTTCTCGACAATCTTCTCAGCCAGGGCCAGCCCCAGCCGTCGCTCCGGATCGCTCAGAGAGGAATCGCTGCGCAAGTTCTGCAGCACTTCCGGCCGCAACAGCGCCTTAGCGTAGAGCGCCTCGACGCGGCGCTCCGCCTGGCGGGCAAGCGCATCGTGCTCCAGTGGCCCGACCAGGGCCAGGGCTTTGGCGCGAACCCCCTCGGTGATCGTGGTGTCGTGGTGGATGCGGTCCAGCACCTCGACCGTCGGCAATTTCTTTCTGATGAGATAGAGCACGAGGCCGCGGGCTTCTTCGAGCGCCCGCAGCTCGGGCGTCAGGGTGGTCGCATCCCAGAGCTTCACGTCGAAGTCCCAGCTTGCCGAGGCGATGCGCCGGCCGTCCGGGCTGAATGCCACGCCCAGAACTTCGGACAGATGACCATTCAGCGTCAAAAGCTCCTGGCCGATGCCCGAGTCCCAGATCTTCACGGTGTGATCCCAACTGGCCGAGGCGATTCGCCGGCCGTCGGGCGAGAAGGCCACTTTGATGACCGCGGCAGAATGGCCGCACATGGTCAAGATTTCCCGGCCCGTCGCTGCCTCCCAGAGCTTCGCCGTGTGATCCCAGGAAGCCGAAGCGAGCTGGCGCCCGTCGCGTGAAAACGCCACACCGCCGACGCCCGCCGAATGCCCGCGCAGGGTGAGAAGCTCCCGGCCAGCGATGGTGTCCCAGAGCTTCACTGTGCCGTCCCAGCTCCCCGATGCGATGACGGCGCCATCGGGCGAGAACGCCACGCCCACCACGACCGCTGTGTGCCCGCGCAGAGTGCCGAGCTCTTTGCCGATCGTAGGGTCCCAGAGCCTCACGGTTCCATCGGTGCCGCCAGAGGCGATCCGGCGCCCGTCCGGAGAAAACGCCACGCTCCACACCTGATCGGCGTGCCCGCGCATTGTCCGGACCTCCTGGCCGGTGCCCGCGTTCCAAAGCTTCACGGTGCCGTCATGACTGGCGGTGGCAATGTGGCGATCATCGGGCGAAAACGCCACGCCCCAGACCTGGTCGGCGTGCCCGTGCATGGTCTGCATGGTAAGGCCGGTGGCCGCATCCCAGAGTTTCAAGGTGCGGTCCTCGCCGACCGACGCGATGTGCCGCGTATCATTCGAGAACGCCACGCTGACAACGTTGGAAGTGTGCCCGGAGAGGGTCTGGACCCCTTGCTCGACTGTGACATCCCAGAGTCTCACGGACTGGTCATCGCTGGCTGTGGCAATGCGCCTGCCGTCAGGAGAAAACGCCACGCCGCGGACGGGCAGCCCGTGCCCGCGCAGCGTTAAGAGCGCGTGGCCGGTGCTCGAGTCCCAGAGTTTCGCCGTGAGGTCATCGCTGGCAGAAGCGATGCGCCTGCCGTCAGGCGAGAACACGACGGGGATCGAGCCGTATCGGAGATACTCGACGCTCGATACAGACGAGTTATCCCCTTGAAGCGTCAGAACCTCGCGTCCCGTCGCGGCATCCCAGAGCTTGACGGTGCGGTCCCGGCTGCCCGAGGCGATGCGGCGGCCGTCGGGGCTGTACGCCACGGACACCACCGCGGCCGTGTGGCCGCGCAAGGAGAGGCGCTCCTGGCCGCTTGAGGCGTTCCAGATCCTGACCATCCTGTCCGTGCCGGCCGAGGCCAGCTCGCGGCCGTCCGGAGAATAAATCACCCCGGAGAAGCCGTCGGTCTCGCAGTGCATGCGCAGGATCTGCTTACCTGTGGCCACGTCCCAGACCCTGACCGTGCGGTCCGGGCTGCCGCTGGCCGAGGCGATGCGGCCGCCGTCCGGGCTGAACGACAGGCACCGGATTTGACTCGTATGGCCGCGCAGGATGAGGCTTGCCTGCCCCGTGTCGCGGTCCCAGAGTCTCACGGTCTTGTCGGAGCCGGCAGACGCAAGCTTCGCTCTGTCCGCCGAGAACGCCACGCAAAGAACCTCGTCGGTGTGCCCGAGCAGGGTACGGATCTCCGCACCGGTGACGCTGTCCCACAACCGCACGGTGCGGTCGACACCTGCCGTGGCGACCAGGCGGCCGTCGGGATGGAACGCGACGCCGGCGACCGCCCTCGTGTGGCCGGATATGGTCAGCAGCTCGGGATGACAGAGCCGCTCGAGATAGTACCACTCAAAGCCACGGAGATCGGGATCCTGGGCTCTTGCCGGCTCGAGGCTTTTCAAGTGTCGCTGTGTCACCGTCACCTGGTTGTCTCGCCAGCCCAGCCGGGCCAGGTTCATCACGGCGAGATAGAGGCGATGGTCGCTGAGTGACTTCTCGTCCCGGGCTCGCTCCGCCTCCTTGTTGGCATTTTCAGCCTCGCGATTGGCTCTCTTCGCCTCGAGGTCGGCACGGCTTGCATTGTGGCCCGCCACGATGGCGAAAAAGGTCGAAACGGTCGTGCCCACGACGAGCGCCACCGCGATCACGCAGAGCAGCCCCGCCACGGCCTTGTGCCGCTGGCACCACCGCCACGCTCGCTCTGCTGCGCTGACCTGGCGGGCACGGATCGGCTCATCGGCGAGGAATCGCCGCAAGTCCTCGCCCATCGCCTCGGCCGACTGGTACCGCGCCCGAGGGTCCTTCTCGATCGCCTTGAGCACGATCGTCTCGAGATCGCGCGGGATCCGCGCATCGATCGTCCGCGGCTTCTGCGGCTCTTCGGTCTTGATTTGCTCGATCAAGGCCAGCCGGTCCGGGGACGCGAAAGCCGAGCGGAGCGCCAGCAGCTCATAGAGCGACAGCCCCAGCGCATACACATCGGCCCGAGCATCCCCTTCACCGCGGAACCGCTCGGGGGCCATGTAGCGAATTGTGCCCAGGATGTCGCCGCTTGAGGTCAACCCCTCGTTGTCCGCCTTGGCCAGGCCGAAATCCGTGATCCAGACCACACCTTCCGTGTCCAGCAGTAAGTTCGACGGCTTGATGTCCCGGTGCACAATCCCGCGCGCGTGGGCGTACGCCAGGCCCCCGGCGACCTGGCGGCCGATTTGAGCCATGCTCCGGTAGAACGCGCGCCGACTCGACTCTGCGGATGAAAGCTGAGTACCACCCGGCAGGATCGCCGAGCTTGACGACGGAGGGTCGAGATTCCTCTCGGCCGACTCCGTGCGCGCGCCCGAATGACCGGATTCCGCAGGATGGGTTTCCGTCCCGACCGCGTCCAGAGTCGAAAGGCCCGCCCCCGCAGCGCGAGCCAGCATCGATTGTGCGTCCGCCGGTAGCTCCGGGCGCTGGCCGCCGGGGTCGAATCGACCGGTCAGGATCGACTTCAACACCGCGCTCGCGCCCACTCCTCCGCCGATCATCGCGCCGTTCTTGTCCTGGCCGTTGTGCCTTCCGTCGCGCCCGAATGACTGGCCTCTCGCGGCCGACGTAACCTTGGGCTCGGATCCGGCCCGCTCGCGAAGGCGCCGCAGCTCGATGATGACCGCGTCGAGCCCCTGGCCCGGGATGAGCTGCATGGCGTAAAAGCGCACGTCCCCATCCTGGCCCACTTCGTAGACGGGCACGATGTTGGTGTGGTGCAGTCGTCCGGCGGCGCGGGCCTCGCGCCGGAATCGCTCCTGCACCGTCGGATCGCCCGAGATCCGCCGCGGCAGGACCTTGAGCGCCACGCGGCGGGCGAGGGAGACCTGCTCGGCCTCGTACACGACGCCCATGCCGCCCCGGCCAACCTCGCGAAGGATCCGGTAATCACCGATCTGCGACAGGGGTGGGTTCGCAGCCCGGGACTCACCGCTCTCTTCCGGCTCGCCTTGCCGGGCATCCTCGACGTGCTCCATTTTCGCCATCGCAGGGAAGAGCTCACGGATCTCGTCGGCGAGATCGGGGTAGCGGTCGATGTATTCCTCGAGCGCGGGCCGCTCGCCGCGGCGGAAGCGCTCTGCGAATTCTTCGGCCAGCCGATCGAGAAAGTCGTATTGATCCGAATGCGAAATCGACATCGGTCAGAATCCCGACAGGCCTCCCGGCATCGCGGCCAGGATCGACTTGAGCTTCTTGAGCGCCCGGATGTAACGCTTGGCACCGGCCTCCTCGGTGATGCCCAGCACCACCGCGGTCTCGGCTCGTGAAAGCTGCTCAAAATGCCGCAGCGCCACCACTTCCCGATCGAGCGGCTCGAGCGAGTTGATCGCTTCCTGGACCTGAAGGATCTGCTCGGCCCGGATCGCCGCGTTCGAAGGAGTCGTCAGGCGCCCCAGCAGCATCGAGGCCAGGGCCGCCGAGCTCGCCTGTGGCAACGGATCACGATAGAGCGACACCTCCTGAGCAACGTCACGCATCCGCGTGCCCAGGTGGTGGCGGTGGACTTGTGCGAGCCGATCGCTGACGACCATTCTCAGCCAGAGAAACGCCGGCAGCCGCGGGTCGCTCAGATAGCCCTCAACCCGCTTTTCCAGGTCGAGGAATCCGTCCTGCAGCACATCGGAGGCACCCACCCGGCCCTGGAGCCGTGAGTCCATGCGCAGCTCGACCATCCTCCGCAAGCGATCGCGGTGCCGCTCAAACAGCTCGGCGAGCGCGCGGCGATCCCCGGCCCGAAGCCGCTCGACCAAGTGCACCGTCCCGCTCGGTGAATCTTTCATCGCGTCGCCCATACCTTATGACTCTCGCATCGCGCCTGATTCGCGACAACACCAATCAAGATTTCCGCGCTGGAGTCTCCCTGTTCAGAGGTCTCTCTCGTCAGGCACGACACCGGTCCCGTATGCGACGGCGACGGCCGTCAGATTCGCCAGCACGGCCGCCAGCGCAAGCGCGGCGGCCTGCGAACGCGCGGTTGCGTCGCCGCCGGCAAGCGACAGGAACGCCGGACCGAGTATTCTCCCGTCACCACCGGGGGAGTAGAGCAGGGCCGGGGTCAGGTTCGTCGCCGCGCCCACCCACACGATCACGAACCGGCCCGCCAGCCGCGACGGATATCCCGGCGTGCAGAGCACCCACGCCCTCCACCTGGGCGCACCCGTAAGCACCGCTGCCGCGTAACAGGAATCGGACGGACGTCTCCCGGCCGCACCCGCAAGCGCCACGCCCTGGCCGGCAATGAATCGGGGCAGAAGCACGAGCCCCACCGCAGCAGCCATGAGTATCCACGGATGCTGGCGCGTGTCGATCGCAGCCGCAAGTTCCCCGGCCAGCTCCGCGGCGCGATCTGCTCCGCGATCGAGCATAAAGCGAGACGCCAGCGCTGCGAGCCAGGGCAGGGCGAGCACGCCTGTGCCCTGGACGAGCGGCGGAAGCGACGTGATCGGCCGGAGCCAGCGCCGCCACTTGCCCGGCGATGCGGCACGAGACCCGAGACCGGCCACCCACGCGATGAGCAAGAGACCACACGCAACCTCGAGCGCGAACACAGCCGAATCAAGCAGGATCTGCAAGAAAACCGGGTCGCCGAGCGGAGCGGCCGCGGTGAGTAAGCCGCTTGCCAGCCCGGCATCCGCGTGCTGCGATGACCTTCCGCTTCGCGCGAAGAGCCGCACCAATCCCGCCAGCGGCAGCCAGACGACGATTGCCCAGAGTGCCAGCGCAACGGCCGAGACGATGGATGCGACGGCAGTTCCGCGGCGCACGGGTCGGTCGAGCTTCCCGGCCGATACAGCGCTCGAAGACTCGGCGAGAATTGACCCCCGTCCCTTCCACCGAAAAACGAGCCAGCCGCCGAGCCCGATCAAGCCGGCCATGAGCGCCCAGACGGCCGTGCGCGGGAATGGACTGGCCCCGGTGGCCGCGTCCACGATCTGGAAGGCGAGCGTGCGACGCAACCCGAGCACCAGCGGTGCCCCGGGCTCGACGAGCGCGATCAGAAAGACGAGCCCGGCCGCGCGAACGGCCGCGGGGCGAACAATCGGCCACGAGAGTTCGCGCGCGATTCGCAGCGTGCTCGCCCCGGCCAGCCGCGCCGCTTCCGCCTGCGCCGCGTCCAACCGCCGGAATGACGACCCGCAGGCCATCGCCACAAACGCCGCTCCCGGCGGCACGGCGGAATAGATCCACATCAGCCACAGAAAAATGCCGGACCAAGATTCCAGGCTCGCCCCCGGGCTTCCCGCGCCCATCGACTCAAGCGCGGCCGGCCAGATTCCTCCTTCGCCGAAGCAACCCTTTTGCCCAAGTGCCAGAAAAGCGGGTGAGACCGCCACGGCGGCCAGCGCAGACGCGGCCAGCGCCGGCCGCGCATTGGGCCATATCCATTTGAGCGCACACCGCAATCCGACGCCCAGCACCAGCGAACCGATCGACACAACCAGCGCAAAGATCACGCTGTTTCGAGCACACGTCCAGGCGAAGTCATCGAAGAGCCAGAGCACCAGGGGAAAGAAATGCGATGACACCCGCGCTTCGCCCGTGGGCCCTTCGTCGAGAAGAATCGCCGCCAGCAGCAGAACCCCAGGCGCAAGCTGCAGAGTCCGAAGCAGCCACCTCGCCAGGATTCGCAACCACCGGAAAGGCCACATGACCAACATCCTAACAGAATCGCCAGTGTTTTCGACCGCGAAATGGTTTTGAAGCGGCCGCCGAGTGCTTAGAATGGGGCGACCTCGGCTAACCGGGCGGACGAAATCAGGCGAGCCGCGTCTCTCACACGAAAAGAGAAGGGGAGGGCCAGTTATGAAAGCGTATCGGCTGCACGAATTGAGCGGTCCGGGCGGGCTCCGGCTCGACGATCTGCCCGATCCCGTCCCCGGCCCCGGTCAGGTCCTCATCCGTTTGCAGGCTTGCTCGCTCAATTTCCGAGACCTGCTCGTGTGCAAGGGTCTCTACAACCCCAAGCTTCGCCTTCCCTTCATTCCGGTCTCCGACGGTGCTGGCGAAGTCGTCTCGACCGGCGCGGGAGCGACGCGTTTCCAGCCGGGCCAGCGCGTCGTCGCCAGCTTCATGCCCGGTTGGATTGACGGGCCGCCTGACGAGGAGAAGGCGCGATCGGCCTTAGGCGGCGGCGGCGACGGACTGCTCGCCGAGCTGGCAGTGCTGCCGGAGCACGGGCTGGTGCCGATTCCGAACCACCTGAGCTTTGAAGAAGCGGCGACGCTCCCTTGTGCCGGTGTCACGGCATGGAATGCGCTTGTGGAAAGCGGTGGTATCAAACCGGGAGACTCTGTGCTCGTTCAAGGCACGGGGGGAGTTTCCATCTTCGCGCTGCAGTTCGCCCGCCTGGCAGGGGCACGCGTGTTCGTGACTTCGAAAAGTGACTCGAAGCTCGCGCGGGCCATCGAAATGGGTGCCTCGGACGGGATCAATTACAAGGCGATCCCCGACTGGGACAAACGAGCTCGGGTGCTGACCGGGGGCAAAGGTGTCGACATGATCGTCGAGGTCGGCGGGGCAGGGACTTTGCCCATGTCCCTCAAAGCCGTGCGCATGGGCGGCACCATCGCCTTGATCGGCATCTTGACCGGAGGAGGCGACGTCAACCCGGTGCCGATCCTGATGAAGACCATTCGCGTGCATGGAATTTTCGTGGGGTCCCGGCGGATGTTCGAGGCCATGAACCGCGCGATCGAGACGGCCAAGCTTCACCCGGTGGTTGACCGAGTATTCAACTTCGACCAGGCGGGCGAGGCGATGACCTACATGGAAAGCGGCGCCCATTTTGGGAAGGTTGTGATTCGGACTTAGACTTTGCGCGAAGTCACCCAATGTCACCCCCGTTGCCCGCGAGTCTCCCGACGCCGCCCAAGCCCGGCCCATGCTGACGGGCGGGACTGCCCGGAAACCATCCACGCTCGTCCGCCTTCATCATTTCCGATCCGCTTTGGGAAAAAGGCGTATGAAACCGGCTCGACCGGGTAGTTAACTGGCAGAAGCCATCGATGCCAGTCGAGCCAGTCAAAGCGGGGGAGGCCAGCAGGATGAATGTTTCCAGCCGAGAACTCCAGACGCTCTTCAGCGTGGGGACGCTAGGAGGAGTATCAGACGGCAGGCTCCTGGAGCGATTCGCAGCCCATCGAGACGAGGCGGCATTCGAGGCTCTCGTTCGCCGTCACGGCTCGATGGTCTGGGGCATCTGTCGACGTCTCCTCCGGGACCATCATGATGCCGAGGACGCCTTTCAGGTGACGTTCCTTGTGTTGGCCAGGAAGGGCCAATCCATCGCCCAACGGGAATTGGTCGCCAACTGGCTCTACGCGGTGGCGTACCAGACGGCTTTGAAAGCGAGATCGATGAAGGCGAGAAGGCGAATGCGGGAAGGCCAGGTCACGAACATGCCGGCGCCCGAGGCAGTGTCGCTGAACCATCGAGACGACCTGACTGAGTCCCTAGATCGAGAGCTGAGCCGCCTGCCAGACAAGTACCGCATCCCGATCATCCTGTGCGAATTGCAGGAGAAGACTCACCAGGAGGCAGCCGAACTACTCGGGTGGCCAATCGGAACGGTCTCGGGTCGTCTATCCAGGGCGAAGTCATTGCTGGCGCAACGTCTGGCCCGGACTGGCGTGTCGCTGTCGGCCGGATCGCTGACTCTACTGGTTGCCCCGGATGCAGAGTCGGCCAGCGTGCTGCCCAAGCTGATCGGTTCTGCGGTTCAGACCGCAAGCCTGTTCGCCGCGGGGCGAGCCGTGTCGGTAGGGATGGTCTCTGCCGAGGTCACTGCCCTGACACGGGAGGTATTGAAGATGATGTTGCTCGGCAAACTCAAGGGGATGATGACAGTACTGTTCTTCATCGGCGCAATCGGCCTCGGGCTCGGACTGATCCTGCATCCCATCCGATCACTGGGAGTTGCCAAAGTGGGTGATGGCCCGGTCGCCCGAAGCTTGACGCCGGCAAAGGCTGCAAACTCCCTCGATTCGGCGGGCTCGGGCAAACTGCTTGAGGCACTGGACTGGGCCTTGACGGCGGTTGACCCGGACAAGAGGCGTGTCAGTGCCCTTAACCGGTGGACATTCAACTCCATGAGCAATGACGAGTTCGAGAAGACGAGCTTGCAGACTGGCCTTCACCTCTCATTCCGAGACTTGCCGGTCGTCGAGGAGGCCGAGATCCTGATCGACGACAAGAAGGGGAGGTTGACCGACCTCAAGATCGGGATGCAGATCAACCTCCAGATCGACAAGGAGCGCGGCAAGATTACGAGAATCACGGCAAAATCGCAGAATGCCTGCTTCTTCTTGAAGGCCGTGGACCACATGAAGAGGACGATTAGCGTGGCCGTCGGGGCTACCGGTATATTGACGGTAGACGATATCTCGCTGGCGAAGGACACGCACATCCTGATCGGCACCAAGGAGGGCCGACTCTCCGACTTGCGGGCAGGTATGTGTATTTCGTTGGAATTGGCCACAGAAAGCGATCGGATCGTTGTCCGGGGAATCCGGGCTAAGGATTAGTCAGACAGGTACCCGGATCATACGCTCCCGCCGCGCGGAACGCGGAACATCTACCTGGACGTCATACAATCCGCCAGCGCCGACAAAGACCACGTCCAGCCCTCCTTGTGCCCGCGCCCCATCTCGTCATCGGCCATTCTGGAGTGGCGCAGGGTGACCTCGGTGCTGTTCCCCTTTGGCTCTAGTGACAGCAGGACGATCGTTTCCAGCCCCTTGGTCGCCTCGGACACCCAGGTGAACTCGATGCGTCGGGGCCGGTCGATCTGAATGAAGCGCCCGTAATGCGCCCAGATCCGCCCTTCATGCTTCACGGGAAGATAAAATAGCCCGTCGACACGAGGATTCAAGATAACGCGTTCGGTGCCATGCCACGGCCCACCGGGACTCTCGCGATCGAGCCAGACGTCGAAGATTTTCTCGGCTGGCGCGGGGATCGTGCGGCTCACGGTGATCTCGGTTGTGTTCATGGTTGTTTCGCCTTGTTCTCCGCGGTGTAGAATGCTTTCAATCGATCGAGACGCGACATCCAGAACGACTCGTATCTGAGGTTACGTGTATTGTCAACGGCGACGATGGAAACTTTCGAGACGATTCCGGGCGATCTTCTGGTGACCGAGGTGCTTCTGCGCACGCTGCACAAATGCCGGGTGGTCGCGCTCGTGGCATTTCTGATTGTCAATCTTGGCTGCGGGTCCGCGGAGTCGCCTAAGGTTGCCGTGCCGCCAAGACCGGCTTACCCCGCGCATTGGTGGGCACCCGTCTCAAAAGAAGGCGCTCCCAGTTGGGAGATTTTCCCGCAAGAAGCAGGTCCGGGCGAGGTGATTCTGTCTAAGCGCCACGAGCTGGGGCTGCTCTCCAACTTCGCCCCGACGCCGTTCACTTACCGCGGCAAGCGCTATGCCAGCCTCGAAGGGTTCTGGCAGATGATGCTGTATCCTGAGTCGCCGGAGGATGAGCGGGCCAGATTCGCAGGGTTGAAGTGGGAATACACGCGCGACCAGGTCGCCCAGTTGACTTCGTTCGACGCCAAGGCAGCCGGCACGCTCGCCGAGGCACACATGAAAACGATGCAGATTGACTGGGTGACGTTCGAAGGCAAAAAGATGCCGTATCGACCCGTGGAACCGGGCGAGCACTATCGCCTGATTGTCGAGGCGACGTGGGAAAAGGTGCGGCAGAACCCGGAGGTCAAGCGCGTGCTGCTGGCCACCGGTGACTTGAAGCTCAAGCCCGACCATCACCAGGAACCTGACGCCCCGACCGCGTGGCGCTACTACGACATTCTCATGGACATTCGCAGTCAACTGCGGCGGCAGGCGGCCAGGTGACGTGCGTGGCGACGGGGCTTCTGCCGTAATCGCCTGCCACGTATGATATATTCAGAAGTCCTCACCCGCGCCTCTCGGAGAGGAGCGTTGGGCGAAGATTTCACCGGGTCTTACCAAAGGTTTGAGGACTGCCATGGCCGCAACTTATCGCAAGCCGTCCGACGACAAACTTGGCAAGCGTTCCAAGGCTCGGCCAATATCCGAGTCGAAACCGCGACTAGCCTCCAAGCAAGGCTTGCGAGAAGATCAAGTTCGTCGCGCGTCGATCCTGATGAAGAACGTCAGTGATCCGACGCGGCTGGAGATCGTCCTGATCTTGGCCAACGGTGAGCAGCACGTTCGCACTTTCTACGTCCGCCTGGGCCAGAGCCAACCTGCAGTCAGCTATCACCTTGCGTTGCTCCGTGCTGCCGGTTTTATCGCCCCGCGACGAGAGGGCGCGAATAACTTTTATGGACTGACGGACGCCGGTTGCGTTCTAGCCGAAGTTGTTGAACGTCTGCTCGATGAGGGCTCGGCAGAGCGCCTGGTCGTCAGGCCAAGCCCCAACCGCGTACGCTCGCGGTCGGCAGACTCGCGCAACCGGACCGGGAAACGTCGACTGATTCGTCGGGAATCGCCGACCCTGGGTCCGACGGACACGACGGCGATGAGGAGGAGGCGTGGAGCGGCATGAACCGTCGCCGGGCGGAACTGGTCTTCAAGAAGAACCGGGGGCATCTAAACGACGTCGACCGCTCCGAGTTGGAACAGCTTCAGGCGCTCTCGCTATCGCGAATGCAGCGGCAATTCCCAGGACCCGACCTCAACGACCAGAGGCTCAAGAGAGTTGAGGGACGCCTTCGCAGCGACCGGGCTAAAAGAACCTGACGGTGCGCCGCCGGGTTTGGGTCGACGCGATGAAGACGGATCAGCACGACGTGACCACGGTCGTGAGACCGGGGTCACCTGTTTTGCGGTCGCCGCGCGTTACCGCGCGACATCAAAACTGACGCGTCGGGAACCCAGGGCGGTGCCCTGATTTGTTGTGCCCTTTCAGGGCAAGAACCAAATGCGCAACACCAAAACTGGCGCGTCGGGTTGGTGTGTCGTTCCGTGCCGGCCGAAGACGACACGGCGCCAGTGACCTCGACGGTCACCCTGCCTCACCCCGTCACCCGCTTCCCCTTCGGTGCCACCGTCAAGACCGCATTGTCTCCAGGCACGCCCTCGTTGTTACCATCGAGCGCCGTGCCCGCTAAATCGGTGATCCCGCTCGCGGCAGAAGCGTTCACCACAATCTGGCCCCCGAGCGTAAACGCCGGCTTGCCGGCGAGCATCAGGCTCACACTCTGCGACGCCGCGTTGTAAACAACCCGCACACTCACCGGAGTCGCACTCTTCTTCTTGCCGTGCTTCACCGTCTGCGTCACAACGAAATTGGCCGCATTCTCCGCGCGAGACGGCGCAAGCGGTGCGCTGAAAAACAGCTCGAATCCGGAGAAGTGCTTCTGCTTGCCTTTGCCTGTCATGAGCACTTGCTCGCTCGTGATCGTCGGAGGCGGCGTGACGGTGAAGGAATTCGAAATCGCCGAAGCCAGGCCGGCGCCGCTCAACTCGAGCGCATAGCCGCCGGCCCTGTTCAACGTGAGTCCATTGAGATTTGCTATACCGCGCACCAAAGACACCGTCGCCGGACCGCTGAGTGTCCCTCCCGAGCCACTCGCCAGAGCGATCGTCACGGTGCCGGTCTGCGCCGGAACCACGTTGCCGAAGCGATCCTCGGCTGCCACAACCAGGCCGAAAGCAGCCTCGGGCGCGACTGCCGACGGCGGCTGGCTCGTCACGCCCAGTTGCGTCGCAGGCCCGGCCGTCACGTCAATCGCAATCGTCACCGCCGCAGTGAGACCCGCGGCACTCACGCGGACTGTGTCGCCGGCCGTAGCTTTGTCGAGCGCCAGTCCAGCGAAGGAAGCCATTCCGCCGACTGCCTGTACGGTGAGCGACCCGTTCAGATTATCCCCACGCGGATTCTTGGCCAGCGAGACGACGACATTCCCCGCAAACGACGGCTCAACATTCCCGAAGCGATCTTCCGCCGTGACGACGAGGCTGAACGCCGCGCCGGCCGTGACGCTCGACGGCGGCTGATTGGTGATCACCAGGATGGACGGCGAAGCGGGCACGATTGTGACCGGATTGGCCGTCGCACTCGTCAGGCTGCCGCTCGTGAACGCGAGCGTGATGCGCTCGGCCAAATTGTCGGCCAGGCCAGCGAACGTCGCCACGCCCCCGGAAACTGTCGCCGTCATCGTGCCCTGAAGCGGTCCAGCGCCGTTCTGAATCGAGGCCGTCACCACCGTGCTGCTGTCACCCGTCTCGACATTGCCGTATTGATCTTCCTCTGCGATGACCGGCTGCGCCGGGAATGCCTGGCCGGCCGTCACCGTTGCCGAGGGCTGTGTCTCGAGCACCAACTGGCTCGCCGGCGCCGGGCTCACGACAATGCCTCCGGTTGCGGCCGATTTCAGGCCGCCGCTCTTGAAGCTGAGCATGACCGTTTCGGCCTTGTCGTCAGCCAGCCCCACGAAGTTCGCGATGCCGCCCGACACGGTTATTGTCGGCGTCCCTTCGAGCGGACCCGAGCCACTGGGAAGCGAGGCCGTCACAACCGTGCGATCATCGCCGGTTTCGAGGTTTCCGAACGGATCTTCCTCATAGACGACCGGCTGGATGGCAAACGGCTGCCCGGCCGTCGCAGTGGACGACACCTGAGTCTGCAGCACCAACTGGCTCGCCGGCGCGTGCGCTCACCACGGTCTGGGCCGAGACCGCCGGAGTCAGGCCGCCGCCCGTGAATTGAAGTGCCAGCGTGCCGGATGTGTTATCGTACAACTTGGTGAATGTGGCGACACCGCTGGAAACCGTGGCTGTGGTCACGCCTGAAAGTACGCCGGCGCCACCCTGAAGCGACGCCGTCACCACGGTGCTGCTGTCACCGGTCTCGACATTGCCGTACTCATCCTGTTCGTCGATGACCGACGGCGATGAAAATGCCAAGCCGGCCGTCGCCGTCGCCGATGGCTGCGCTGCCACCACCAACTGGGTTGCCGGCCCCGGCGAGACCAAGATGGGGGCTGACGTGGCCGCGGCCAGGAAGCCGCTCGCGAACGAGAGCTTGAGCGTGCCGGCTTTTTTGTCGGCCAGATTGGTGAACGTCGCGACGCCGCCGGAGAGCGTGGCCGTCGCCGTGCCATCGAGTGCGCCGGGGCCGCCCGCGACCGAGGCCGTCACCACAGCGCTGTCATCGCTTGACTCGACGTTGCCGTATCGATCTTCCTCCATGACGATCGGCTGCACCGTGAACGCCTCCCCGGCCATCGCCGTCGTCGATGGCTGCGTGCTCACGACCAACTGGCTCGCGCCTGCCGGCGAGATGACGATCGGGTTTGACGTGGCCGGGGTCAGGCTTCCACTCGTGAACGAAAGCGTGAGTGTCTCGGCCTTGTTGTCGGCGAGGTCCCCGAAGATCGCCGCGCCTCCGATCACGTTGACGCTGTTCGTGCCCTGGAGCGGGCCCAGCCCGCTGCCGAGAGCGACGGTCACGTCTGTGCTGTAGTCGCTCGTCTCGATGTTGCCGAACGCGTCTTCCTCGAGAATGACGGGCTGGGCGCCGAATGTTTGGCCAGCCGTCGCCGTCGCCGACGGCTGGATCTCGATTGCGAGCTTCGTCGCAGCCCCGGAACCAACGACGATTGCGTTCGATCGGGCCGCTTGCAAATTTCCGCTCTCAAAGTTGAGCCGCATCGTCTCGGCCGTGTCATCGGCCAGCCCGATAAACGTCGCCACGCCTCCGGAAAGCGTGGCCATGTTGTCTCCCTGGAGCGGGCCGGTGCCGCTCGCGAGCGATGCCATCACCACGGTGCTATCGTCGCTCGTCTCGACGTTGCCGTACCGGTCCTCTTCTTCGATGACCGGCTGCGTCAGGAAAGCCACTCCGGCGGTCGCGTTCGATGACGGCTCTGTCTGGATCACAAACTCGCTCGCCGTTGACGCACTCACCACGATCGCGCTCGAAGTGACCGATTTCAAATTGCCGCTCTTGAAGCTGAGCGTGATCGTGCCGGCCTTGTTGTCCGCCAGGCTCGTGAAGGTCGCGATGCCGTCCGACAAGGTCACGCTGGTCGTACCCTGTAGCGGCCCGGCACCACTTGCCAGGACCACCAACACGACGTTGCTATCATCGCTCATTTCCAGATTGCCGTGCTCGTCCACTTCTTCGATGACCGGCTGGGTCGAGAATGCCTGACCGGCCGTCGCCGTCGACGAGGGCCCGGTGGCGAGCATAAGCTGAGTGGCGCTCGAGGCTGTGACCGCGAAAGGATCCGTGGTGTTCGACGTCAGGCCGGTCGAGGTGGCTTCGATTGAATAGCCGGTCGCGGCCAGGTCGAGCGTGAGACCGGAGAAACTGGCGATGCCGTCCGTCACCATCGCACTCAGCGTCCCGCGCAGCGTGTCGCCCGTGGGATCGGTGGCCAGCAGTATGGATACGCTGCCGAAATAGGTGGTCACGACGTTGTTGAACTGATCTTCGACGGCCACGCCGAAGGCGAACGTGCTGCCCGCCCTCACGCTCGGGGGCGGCTCATTCAAGACAGCCAGCTTCACCGCCGCGCCGGCAGTGACCGCGAAGGCGCTCGTGGTCGCGGACGAGAGCTCGCTGCTATTGGCCACGATGGTGTATCCCGTGCCGGCCGCATCCAGGGTCAATCCCGAGAATGTGGCCACACCGTTCGAAACCGGAACCGTCAGCGTGCCGCTGAGCGTTCCGTGGCCGGGGTTAGCCAGGAGAGCGATGGTCACCGTGCCGTGATAATTGGTCAGCACGCTCCCCGCGGCATTCTCCACACTGACCCAAAGCTCGAAGGTGCTTCCTGCGGCAACGGACGCGGGCGGCTGCATGGTCACCGCGAGCTGGGCGCTCCCTAAATCGTAGGTAGCCAGAGCAGGCACCAGGAGATTGGCGATCGGCGTGCCCAATCCGGTGACCTCGTTGTAGCCGGGGCCGGCGCTCAAACCGTTGTAGCCGGTCGTGACTTCGTTGAAATCCGTTGCGGGCAGGCTGTAGAGGCCCTGCAACGCTTGAGTCGGATTTGACGGGGAATTCAGGCTTGCTCCGCCGTTTGCCGCACGCCCCTGATTGACAATCGCCATGAGGCCTGCCCAGCAGGGAGTGGCCAGACTTGTACCGGAGTAGTCGTACTGGAGCTGGCCGTACTGGAAGCACCACGGTGAGCTTACCGCTTTCGGGATAATAGACGCCGAGCGACTGGAACTGTGTGCCGCCGTCGCTCGTGCCGACGGGAGCTTGCGTTTGATTAACATTCACCGTTCCGAGCAAAGTGCCGCTCGTGGCCAACCCATCGTAGATCTCGTAAGTGGCGTTCGTCGCATTGGTCGCGGCCGGCACCCAGGTTGCCGAGACCTCCACGGCCTGGTTCCAGCCTTCGTCCGACGCGGCGATGGAGGTTGTCCACTGGGCCGTGCTGTTACTTCCCGCCGATGCCGTGCTGTAGGTGCCGCTGTAGCCTCCCGATTGCGACGTCAAGGAGCCGGTCTCGGAATAGGAGCTGCTCCCATTATTGAGCGTGCGCGGGGTCGGAAAGCTCCAGGCTGTTTCGCTCGAGTAGCTGTCGCCGTTCATCTCGAGCTGTGACGCGCCGACGCTGATCACGTTGGGAGAGTAGGCGGGATATCCGGAGGGGACTCCGCTATCGCCTGTGGCCGCCAAGAACGTCACGCCGGGGTGGCCGCTGGGGGTCGTGAACGTGGAATCGTAGCCGAGCTCGCCAGGTTCGCTGAAATCGCTCTCGGGCCAGTACATGCTCAATGAAACGACGGTCACGCCGGGCAAGTCTGCTGCGGTGGCAATCCCGATAAAATCGCCGTAGTATTGCCCGCTGCCGGCGCATTCAATCAGGTCGATCTTGGCCCCCGGCGCGATCGCGTGCGCCCATTCCACGTCCAGCGTTTCCTCGGATTCCCAATCGCCTGTCGGGTCCAGAGGAGGCACACCGTCCTCGCCGCTATTGCCGATCTCGCTCGTGATATTGACACCGGTCTGGTTGTATACCGTGAAGAATGACGACGCCGGCCCGTACTGCTGGTACAAGGTGGGGCTCGTGTTCGTCGTCGTGTTCATCGATTCGTCGAAGCCGTCCAGGTCGGTGATGATATTTGGGTCGTCGAACGGATCGATGATGGCGATCGTTTGCCCGGTACCGTCGGGAGTCGCCGACCCAAAGTCAGGAATGCTGCTGATTCCATAGGCGGCGCGAATCTGAGAGGCCGAGTAGGAGAAAGACCCACCGCGGGCCCCGCGGCGTCGACGGTGAAGCTCATCGAGTTATCGGCGTAGGTGGTCTCCGGCACCGACTCGTCCGGATCGACGTCGACCGAGACCGCGTTGACGCCAGGTGTGAGAATCACCGGGCCGTCGTACTCGTACCAGGAATTCAATCCCGAATCACCAGCACCGGTGGTGAAGTAGCTGGTGTCAAAGCTGAGTCCGTTCAGATCGAATTCGATTCGATACGACGCATTGCTCGGCAAATTCTGCGTGGTGAAATCAACCTGGATGTCCACTTGCTGGCCGGGACTTACAGAGGAGAGCGGCTGGTCACTTGAATTGACGATGAAGGCATTTGTGACCGCGATATTGCCGGTCAGCGTGAGCCGTGTTTCCAGCAGCTCGATCTCGGGCCGGACGACGAGCCGTCGGGCCCCTCGAGCGCTGACTGGAACCGCGCCGGGACTCTTTCCATTGCCGCTCATGGACTCTGCGCGGACGCGAATAAAGCATGGCCGATCAAGCAGCGGATGTCGCCGAAGTCACCGTCGAAGGTGGGTAGAACACGTGGCGAACACTCGAGCCGCTGATTGGTTTCTATCAATTTTGCTCGCTTCCGTCAAGGAAACGCTGATATTTAAAAGTCATATCAAGCCGCCTCCGCGGGTGGTCGACGGTGCGATAATTCAGCCGTGGCTCACCGTGCTTCATCCATGGCTCACTGTTTTTCATCCATGGCTCGCTGCCTCTTCCTGATAACGCCCCGGTGCGTATCGATTGGCCAGTAAACCGGTTGCTTTCTCGACGTCGATCGCCTGCACCAGCACGCCTTCCTGCCCGTAGGGTAAGTACGCCTGGCACTTGCCCGATGGGTCGATGAGACTCGTCGCCGATTCCTGGTAGCGCAGCGCGTAATTGACGCTGGCGAAATAGATCGTGTTTTCCAGACCGCGACACATCATGGCTTTCTCATAATAGGGCGAATCGACGCCACCCCAATGCTCCAGAAGCACTCCTTCTTGGTCGCTACCGGTGTGCTGGGGGTGAAAGACGATTCTGGCGCCGCGCACTGCAGCCCAGCGCACCGTCTCGGGATAGCGCCAGCCCTCGTGGCAAATCGCCACGCCGAACTTCACGCCGTTCACCTCGAAGAGCTGCCGGGTGTTTCCGGGCACATAGTACGGATCTTCGGACGGCGCGATCTGGTTCTTGGTTTGATATCCCTGAACTCGGCCCCGGGCGTCAAACACGTAGGCGGCAATCTGGCGTCCCGCCTCGGTGAGTCTTTCTGTGCCCAGGATCGTGGCCACCTTGTATTCGTTCGAGCAATGGCCCACAGCGTCGAGCACCCGAGCGTGCTCCGACGGGCCGAATGGCAGCACGTCGATGCCCACTCCCCTCAAGCCTGGAAGATACGCTTCCGGGAAACACACGATCTCGGCGCCTTGAGCGCTCGCTTGCGACAAGCACTTCTTGACCTTGTCCAGGCCATCATCGAGTGACAAAGCGACACGAGGCGATGCCAGGGCGATGATCATTTCCAACTCACCGATTTGTCATGATGCTTCAATGGTGCTGGCAAACGACCCGCAGTCGCGTGCCCAAGATGTTCTCGAACCCGGCGACGGCGTGGTCATCCAGTTTACCAAAATTCGGGTTCATTGCATCGAGGGATCCGATGCAAGGGGCGGCGGCGGACTGTCGTCATAAACCCCCGCCCATTCCGCGGCCAGGTCGCTGTCAAAGAACTGAATCCACGATCGATTGGGAACGTGTCCCGCCTGGAGTGCGTGCCTGATAAGCTTGATTCCGTTGTCCAGATCCGTGAGGGCGAGGTCGATGTACGAATAGCGCAGTCCCGTCCCGCCGCCGACGCAGCACCCGAGTTTCCCGGGCTTGAGCGCGGCATCCAGCGCATCCTCGATCTCTTTCTTGTCGGCGAAACTTTCCTCTGCGAGTCCCTGTGATCCGTCGAGCTTGACATAACAAAATGTCTCTCCGCAACGGCTGAATCGCTCCGAACAAAACAGGCCACCGCCGTGCGACGCCGTCCAGAGCGATTGATTGATTGACTTGCCGACAAATAGATCCAACTGCCCGACGTAGTCGTCGGCCTGTTCGGGAGTCAGTTTCCAGATCGTCCATTTCGCTTCTTCGACCCAATCGCAATGCGCGCCCGGCGGCATCTGATCGTGGATGCTGCCGATCAGAGCGTGCACAGTCTCGTTCAACCGGTCGAGCCCAAAGAAATGGCGCAGATCCGGCTCTCCGCGTCGAAACAGCGACTTGAGCCCCTTGCCGCGCGACAACGGCGTCAACTCGATCGCCCCGATCCACTTATCCAGGTATTCTTCTCCCAGAAGCGATTCCGTAGCGACAAAAGCGGCATGGAGAGCAGCTTGATCGTTGCGGTCGTCGATCGTGGGTGACGCAAAATTCAAGTCGATGCGATCCAACTCGCCGCGCAACGCGCGGACCTTGAAATTGGCGATGTCACATCCGCATCTCCCTTCGACCGAGTGCTTTGCCAGCTCGAGGTCTTCAGCCAGTCGGTACTCAAAAAATTCCCAGCCGGCGAGGTCCGGGGCCCGTGCGAGGATCGCCCGCACCAGCGGCCGCAAATGGTGCACAGATTCGGGCGTGATGACCAGTCGATGCCCGGTGCCGCGCACTGCCGGGCCGAATTCCCAGCACAGGCGCGAATCGATGGCGCCCAGGTGCTGCGCCATCCACTCCGGAAGATCCCACTGGGTCTTCTGGGAAAACAAGTCCGAGATTTGATCGGTCTTGCCCTGAAAGTTGCGCCACCACGAGTCAATCCTGGCGATGACCGCGCTACGTTCGGCGCACTCGGGCTGGTTCTTGGGGTCGATGAATCGCCAGCGCACAAGGTTTTCCTCGGGGGCTCAGCGGGTACAGCGAATCGTCTCTTCAGGGTATGATGATCGTGAGTTGTCCCTACAGCTAGAGCATTCCCGTTCACGTGAGGAGAATGCGGTGACGCACAATGCGCGAACTCGATCGCTCAAGCCGGGTTCGTTTCTCGGCCAAACCCTCAGGCGGTACCAGGCAGACCACTTGTTGCTGGTGGAATCGGGATACGGCCCTGGTTTCGAGAGTCGCCCACATTCCCATGAATGCGCATTCTTTTACCTGATCTTGGAGGGTGCTTGCACTCAAAAGTGCGGCAATCGTGAGCGAACTGGATCAACGTCGAACCTGGCGTTCCACCCAGCCGGTGAGATTCACTCCGACTGCTGGCATGTCCGCGGCGGCCGTTGCCTGCATCTCGAGTTCAACGCGCACTGGATGGACCAGGTTCGCGAACATTCGCCCGTCCTCGAACATCCCGCAGAATTCCGGGGCGGGACGACGATCTGGCTGGCGTCGCGGCTTTACCGCGAGCTCCGAGCGCCCGACGAGCTCTCACCGTTGGCGATCGAAGGCCTTGCTCTGGAGCTGGTCACCCACGTGGCCCGTGGCGCGACCAATGCGTTGCGCGGCGGGAAGCCGGCCTGGATCAGGCGAGTCACAGAGTTACTCACGGCTCGCTTCAAGGAACCATTGACACTCGCCGAGATCGCACGCGAGGCCGGCGTCCACCCCGTGCATCTCGTGACCGCGTTTCGCCTGCACGTGCATTACACACCGTTTGACTACTTGCGGCGGATTCGCGTCAGCTTCGCCGCTCGCCAATTGGTGGGCACCGACAAGACCCTGGTGGAGATCGCACTCGAGGCCGGCTTCGCTCATCAGAGCCATTTCTGTCGCGTTTTCAAGGCGATCACGGGCATGACGCCTCTGGCCTACCGGCAGCTCTTCGCCGGGCGATCTTAATTCGATACAAGCCACTTAATTTCCGGCAAGACGCGGCTGGCGCCAGGGTCTAAGCTCAGGTTGTCAAACGCAGTTTGGAAACCAAAGGATCTTGATCGATGACATCCCAAATTCTCATCTTGCTGCCCTGCGCCCTCCTTCTCGGCTTCAAGGGCGCGACGGACGCGTGCTCGGGACTCCCTCAACCGCAGCCGGCCGGCACTAGAGCATCGGACGAGATTTCGAGCGGAGCGCGCTTTGAAGGACCAAATGGTCCTGCGAAGGGGCCCGATTACGCACCCGTCGTGGCGCGGCTCGAGCGCGACGTTCCAAAGCTCTTGAACGACAATGGGGTACCAGGAGCCGCGATCGCCTTGGTTGATGACCAAGCAGTCGTCTGGGCAGGCGGCTTCGGATTTACGAATCGGCGAGCGAAGCAGCCAGTCACAGCCGAGACGCTCTTCAGCCTTCAATCCGTGACCAAGACGTATACGGCCACGGCGTTCCTTCTGGCGGTCGGGCGGAATCAGTTCACTCTCGATCAGCCGCTGCGGAAAGCCGTACCGGGATTCTTGGTTCAGTGTGCCCGGGGTGAAGCCGAACTGGATCGCATCACTTTTCGCCACCTGCTCTGTCATTGGGGAGGCCTCTGCCATGAAGCGCCGATCGGCAACAACTACGGTGATTGGCACTGCCCTTTCGACGAACACGTCCGGAGCATCTCGAATACCTGGCTCAAATGCGAGGTTGGTCAGCGATTCCGATATTCGAATCTCGGATACGACCTGGTTGCTTACGCCCTGCAAGAGCGCGCTGGCAAACCATTCCACCGCTATATGCGCGAGGAGCTGCTCGAGCCGCTCGGTATGTCGACGAGCACCGTTGATCAGACCCAGGCCCTGCACACCATGAATCGCGCGCGGGGCCATATCGAGGGAAAGGTGGTGCCGCCGCTCGAGGTACCGATGCTTGGAGCCGGTGGGCTGTACTCCAGCGCGCGCGATATGGCGAAGTTCATTTCATTCCATCTCGCAGGAGGGGTCGCGCAAGGTCGTCGGTTGATTCCGGCCGATGTTCTTCGAACACAGTACGTCCCGCAATTCACACTTCCGGGGGCGCGGGCGGGTTACGCCCTCGGAGTCAACAGCCGGCCGTACCATGGGGCCACGCTCGTGTTTCACGGTGGCGGCGGGTACGGCTATTCGACCGACCAGCGTTGGGTTCCGGAATTTGGTCTCGGAGTCGTGGTGTTAACAAACGGCGAAGAGGGCGACAACTTTGTGTCCGATCTCGCAGACCGCACCTTGCAGGCGTTGATTCTCGCCAAGCGGGGGGTGGTGCCTCCCGAGGAGCCGCTTCCCTGGACTCGCGAGCCGGTGATTGCCATCAAAGCCGAGGAACTCAAGCGGCTCGAGGGGAGCTATCTGGTCGGAGCACAGCTCACAAGCTTCCGCGTGGAAGGCGACCGTCTCCACATTGTCAGGGGCAAACGTGACAATCCGCTCGACGCACTCACGCCGACACGATTCGTCCGCGGCGGCGATCTTTACGAATTCTTGCTCGACGACCGGGGAAGCGTGCGCGAGGTTCGCAACCATGGCGACAATGGCGTGAGTTTCTTTGTTCCCAACGATTCCCCGCGCGACCCGCCAGGCCCGGCAAAGCCGGAATGGACCGCATTTCTGGGCGCCTATCATGCGACTGCGTACGGACAGGATGTGGAAGGGCGGGTTGCGCTGAAAAACGGTTACGTCTACTGGAACGATCGATTGAAACTCAGGGAGTACCGCCAGGGACTATTCTTCACAGCCGATGGAGACACGGTCGAGTTTGGTCGAGACGCCGTCGAATACGGCAATCGTCATTTTGGGCGCGCCGAATAGTTTTGATCGCCGGCAGAGTATGCAGCCTCGTGTTCGGCCTCCTGCTCTTCCTCGGTTTGAATCTCATAGTGTTCGCGAAGTTCTACGATTTTCTTTTCGGTCCAGCCGCGCGGCAACCGTTGCTTCACCGCAGGTTTTCTCGGCTCGTGTTTCTTCATTTCCTCCTTCTCCTTTCCTACCCGCCTCGCCCCACGGCAAATTTCCCGGACAAGACCACCACGTGCTCCGGCGCGACCGAGAGTGTGAGGCTCTGCCCCTCGCGCAGAGACGTCGACTGGCTCTGTAGCGCCGAGACGACCACCGGCCAGTCGCCCGGCCCGCGGAGGTGAATCTGTCTCAGCTCGCCTCGGAAGATGATGCGCTCGATCGTCGCGGGGAACCGGTTCCAGCCCGCGGGCGTGCTCGGTCCGAGTGAAACGGTCTCGGGCCGCACGGAGATCGTGACCGGGGCGCCCGGGCCCGCGTGCCCCGGGATCATGTGCCCGATCAAACGTCCCAGGGGCGTGCGCACCACGACTTCGCCCTTGGCTTCGGTCATCTGGCTCTCGACCTGGCCTTGCAACAGATTTGTGGGGCCGAGCAGTCGGGCAACAAAGACGTCGTGTGGCCGGCTGTAAAGCTCCTGCGGCGTGCCGCACTGGACGATTTTACCCAGATCCATCACGGCAAGCTGGTCGGCCAGCGCCAGCGCCTCGAGCGGGTTGTCCGTGAAGACCAGCATCGTCACGCCTGTCTCGGCATGAATTCTCCTCAGGTCGTCCCAGCACTCTTCCCGCGCGCGCGGCTCGAGCGATCCCAGCGGCTCGTCGAGTACCACGAAGCCCGGCTGCGTCACCAGTGCACGAGCCAGAGCGGTGCGCAGCTTCTGTTGTGGCGTCAGACTCGCGGGGCGGCGGCCGGCCAGGCTGTCAATCCGCAGCGCGGAGAGCACCTCCGAGATCCGCCGCCGGCGCTCCGGCCGCGCCAGCTTTTGAATCTTGAGCGGGTAGCCGACGTTCTCGGCGACGGAGAGCCCCGGCCACAGTGCCAGATCCTGGAACACCATCCCCGCACCGCGCTCGTGAGGAGGCAACGCGACAACGAGGCGATCTCCGAAGTAGATCTCGCCCTGATCGGGATTCTCGAGCCCCGACACCAGGCGAGCCAGGGTCGTCTTGCCCGCTCCGGGCGGCCCCAGAACATACGTTATTTCACCGGGACGAAGCTCGAGTGAGGCCCCGTCCACGGCGGCAAGGCCGCCAAATCTCTTCTCCAGATGTTCCAGGATGACGCGAATCATCGGCCTCCTTTCAGCGCGAGGGCGGCCGAGAGCCGGCCCAGCGCGCGACGCGACGATACCGCTGCCGGGCCCAGGCCGTCCACTCCTCACGAAGCCAGGCACGAAAACGCCCCTCGCGACAGAGCCGGCCGTCAGCGGCTTGCGCCAGCTCGGAGAGAAGAGCCCGATCAACCGATCGCGGGGGCGAGAGCCAGCTTCGGAGCAGCCAGGCTCGTGACGGCGCTTCGGGCGCAACTTCGGCCGCAAGCGTCTCGATGAGCGCCATTGCGCGCTCGCCCTCGCGGCTCAAATACTTGGTGACCGACGCGGGCGGCCACGGGGGAGGCTCGATCAGCCAGTCGATCGCCTTGTCGCGATCGGCAACCTGGTCGAGCGCCCGAACCGCCACCCAGAGCTCGTCCTGGGCATCGACCAACGTCGATCCCAGTAAATCGGCGATCAGCGAGCTTGTTTCGGCTGCCGGCAGCTCCTCGTTCGAGGGCGCGATCGTGAAGGATTGCACGGTCGACCGGCCGATGCGATCGGACGCTGCTGCCTTCTGAACGAGCCCGCCGTAACCTTGACGCCATTCTGTCCCGGCAAGCTGATCGATCGCCCAGCGGAGCGAATCGGGATCGCGCCTAGGGTCAGCCCAGGGGCTTTCTGGGGCGGGCGGGCGCGGCGAGTGTTCTGTAACGAAGCGATCCGACGACGGCCGCGCGCAACCTGGCGACAGCAGAAGCACAGCCGCCAAGGCGAGCACCGGGATCCGCATGTGGTGTGACAGAGCGAAGCAAGAGGGGTTGCGAATCAAGGTCCTGGTCCAGCGCCGTGTTCCGGAGGAGGAGCGAGCGTGAGCCGCACGCGGGCGTCACTGAGGACGCACGGCGCCACCCAGTTTGGCCTTGAGCTTGAGCTCCTTGCCGTCGCGGATCACGACGATTTCGAGCTCATCGCCGGGTTTATAGTCCGACATGGTTTCCATGTAATCATCCAGCGTGCCGATGGCTTTGGAACCGCAGCGCACGATGCGGTCGCCCCCCTTGAGGCCGGCCTTTTCCGCCGGTCCGCCGCCGCGCACGGCCGTGATCCGCAAGCCGTCGGGCTTGTCGTTGCCATAGTCGGGCGTGATGCCCAGTGAGACCGACATGCCTCGGGGATGTGCCTGACGGTCTTCGGTGATCTTGAGATAGGAAGGCCGCGCCGGCCGTCGCGCCAGGTCGAGCGTGATGAGCTCGAGATAGTCGGCGATGCGATCCATGCCCGTGTAGTTGATCTTGTCCGAATCGTCGCTGGGCCGGTGGTAATCACCGTGTAAGCCGGTGAATGCAAAAAGGACCGGGATACCCTTGTGATAGAACGACTCGTGGTCGCTGCCGCCGAACCCGTCAGAGAGCCCGGGCACTTTCTTGACCTTCAGGCCCGCCGATTCACCGAGCGCGTCCACGATCGCCCCGATTCCTGGCGTGGTGCCCGTGCCGACCATCGTGAGTGCGCCATGTGAGTCCATCCGCCCGACCATGTCGCAGTTGATCATCATGACCGTGTCATCGAGCCGGATGAGCGGATGATCGACGTAATACTGTGAGCCCAGGAGCCCTTTTTCTTCGCCGCTGAAGGCCATGAATACGACCCTGCGAGGAAGAGGGTCAGGGCGAGAGCCCAGGCGCCTTGCGAGCTCGAGGACCAGCGAGGTGCCCGAGGCATTATCGTCGGCCCCGTTGTGAATGTCTCTGGAGAGCATGGCGAGCGACCCCGACAAGAGCCCGCCGTGCCCGAGATGGTCATAATGGCCGCCGATGATCACGGTTTCACTCGCATGCGGCCCGGCCCCTTCGAGAACACCGATCACGTTCTTGGTCTCGATTTTCTTTTCTTCAATATTGATCTTCGCGGTCAGAGTCCACCCCTTGATCTCGCGAGATCTCGGCTTGAGCTCGTCGTCGATCTTGAGCTCGAAATCATCGAGCGAGGGCTGGCCGGCCGCCTTGAGAAACTCGTCGGCCTTCTCGCGAGTCATCATGAGGAACGGAATGTTCGAGACCGGCGCCGGGCCCGCCTGCTTGAACGCGATCAAGCGATCTTGCTCACCAGCCAATCCAGCCCGGTTGTTGACCAGAATCACGGCCGCGGCCCCGTGCTGAAACGCATTGACGGCCTTATGAATAAAGGTCGCGAAGCTGGAATCGGTCTTGCCTTCGAACGGACTGTTCTCATCGTGCTGTCGCGGCTCGCGGCGCAGGATCAGGACGGCCTTGCCCTTGACGTCGACCCTGGCATAGTCGTCATAGTCGAGCCCCGGATGCCTCCGGCTATTGGTGGCGCTGATCCCATAGCCGGCGAAGACGACGGGCACGTTTTCAAGGTTCCGGCCCGGGCCGATGGCCAGCGGTGTGAAGTCAGCCGTATATTCGGGCGAGATCACTTTGCCATCCGGGCCGTTCAATTCCAGGAACTGGTCATTCTTGACGGCTACGGCGCCCGAGATCGAGAACGGCTGGAAGTACCCCACGGCGCCGGGAGCATGCTTGAGCCCCGACTTCTTGAATACGTTTGCGATGTAATCGGCCGAGGCCTCGATGCCCTTGGTGCCGGGCTCGCGCCCTTCCTGCTCGTCGGCCGCGAGAAAGGTCACGTCTGCCTTCATCCGCGCCGCGGCCGGAGTCAAACCGGTGCCTGAGGGCGTGTCGTCTCCACCGGCGGCAGAACAGGCAAGGAAGGCGGCGAGGAGACCGCCCGCGGCCACGCCGGTCGAGCGGCTCAGGCCCCTCCTTCGCGGTAGAGAAAACAATGGAGCTGCCGCCTGGGCGACGCGGATTGAAAGTGGCGTCATTCGAGTCATTTCGCTGAGCATGAAACCGTCCTGTGCATCCGAAGCCTGGAGGGCCCTGTGACCGGTGGCGACACTGGAGATTCTCAAGTCTTTTGCTCGAAGCGTCAAGCACACCGCGGCCGATCCAGTGCGGCGATCGAGGGTTGAGGCCCCCGTACAAGCCGGGCCGAATCCGACTTCTGTTGCAGAGCATTGCGGGTTTCGATAAGCTGATTTTTGAAACTACGACACTTGTCACTCGCCGGTGACGACAGCGGTTTCCCGAGCTGCACTGGAGACGCACACGTGACCGAGGTCATGGCCGCACGCTGGGCCCTGTTGCTGGTCGATTACTGTCTGCGCGTCGAGCGTGGAGAGACGATCTCGCTCTCCTCGAGCGTGATTGCCCGGCCGCTGGTCGAGGCCTGCTTCAAGGCAATCGTCGACCGGGGGGGGCATCCGCTCCTGCGGCTGGAGATCCCGGGGTTGCACGAGTATTTCCTCGAGCGGGCCAGTGACGCCCAGCTTTCGTTTCTGCCGCCGGAGGCACTCTTCGAGGCCCAGAAGGTCGCGGGACGGATCCGCATCGCGGCCGAGAACGACACGCGCTCGATGAGCCAAATCGACCCGCGCCGGCAGGCAGCCTTTGATCGCGCACGCGACCCGATCCGCCAGGCGGCGCGGAAGGGACGGTGGGTCTTGACCCAGTATCCGACCGAGGCTTACGCGCAGGCTGCGAGTATGAGCCTCGCGGAGTACGAAGATTTCGTCACCCGGGCCATGTTCCTCGACCGGGATGATCCAGGAGTGGCCTGGCAAGAGCTCGGCCGCCGCCAGGCCGGCCTGGCCGAATTCATGACGACCGCAAAAAACCTGCGGATCGAAGCGCCCGGCACCGATTTGACTCTTTCGGTAGCCGGCAGAACCTGGATCAATTCCGACGGCAAGCGCAACATGCCCTCCGGCGAGATCTTCACCGGTCCGATCGAGAATTCGGCCCAGGGCTGCCTCCGATGCGGTTTTCCGGTCTGCCGCGACGGCCGGGAGATCGACGGAATCCAGCTCGAGATAACCGACGGTAAGGTGGTCTCGGCCCGAGCAACCGGTGGTGAAGACTACCTCCAGGCCATGCTCGACCTGGACTCAGGCGCCCGCCGGTTGGGCGAGCTCGGGCTCGGGCTCAACACCGGCATCGACCGGTTCACCGGAAGCATCCTTTACGACGAGAAGATCGGCGGGACCGTGCACCTTGCACTGGGCCAGAGCTATCCCGAAACTGGGGGCATGAACCAATCGGCACTGCACTGGGACTTGATCGTCGACACCAGAACAGATGGGCGAATCACGGCTGACGGCCGCGTCGTCATGCAAGACGGCCAGTGGTTAGTCGGCTAGCTGCACTCCTCAACCTGCAATCGGAGACACCAAAGATGCGACCTGCCTCGAATCGTGAAATCCCTGTCCACGGGCGTCCCATCGCGGTTTCGATTTTCTGCTTCTGTCTGGTGGTCACGATCCCGTGCGTCGCGTCTCGCGGGCAAGGCGGCTCTGATGCGGCGCTGCGCGATCGGGTGCTGCAGCTTGTCGATCGCCTGCGACGCGCCCGCGAAGCCGGCGCAAGACGCAGCCCAGGCCGCGCTCATCAAGCTCGGGCCCAAGATCTTGTCGCTCCTCCCCGACGACGCCTCCGTCAAGACACCGGAGCGAAAGAGCCGCCTCGAGAAGATCCGCGCGGCCCTCAAGGACATGGCGCCGGACAACACCACGGCGGCGACCAAGGTCACGATCAAGGGCAAGGGCATCCGGTTGAGCGAAGCGCTCCAGCAGCTTCAAAAGCAATCGGGCAACGGCATCACCGACATGCGCGAGCAGCTCGGCGCAGAAGTCACGAACCCGGCGATCGATCTCGAAATTGCGGACAAGGGGTTCTTTGAAGCGCTCGATGAAATCGCGCGGCTTGCGGGTGTGACCACGACGTATTCGACCGGCGACGGCACGATCGGCATCATGGCCGGCGGCTCGATGGACGAGGCTCCCGACAAGCCCGCGCCGCCCAAAGACCACAAGCCGATGGTGATCTACACCGGCCCGTTTCGCGTCGAGCTCAAGGGGCTAGCCATCAATCGCGATTTCACGACCGGCGTCGCGACCGCGAACCTTCAGCTCGAAGCCGCCTGGGAGCCGCGGCTGCGGCCCATGCTGCTCAAGCTCAACTACGAGAACTTGAAGATCATCGACGACCGGAAAAAAGAGGTGGCTGCCCAGGTCAACATGGAATCGGACGAGGTCGTGGTTCGGCCTGAAAATCCCTCATCCGAGATCAATCTCAACCTGGCTGCCCCCGAGCGCGACGCCAAGAAGCTGGCCTCGCTCAAAGTGAAAGCGGAAATGACGATTCCGGCGGGAATCAAGACGTTCAAGTTTCCCAGTCTGGCGCGAAAGGATGTGACCATCAAGCAAGGAGACGTGAGCGTGACGCTCGAGGACACCGATGTCGAGGAGCAGACCTGGAAAGTGAACATCACCTTGAACTACCCGGGCGAAGGACCGGCATTCGAAAGCTATCGCCAGGGGCTCTTCAACAACCGGCTCTGGCTGCAGCACGCCGACGGGTCGCGGTTTGAGCACAACGGCGGGTATTCCAATACCGGCTCCGACGGCGGCAAGCTCAGCTTCGAGTACCTCTTCGTCGATGCCCCGGGGAAACCATCCGACTACCAGCTCGTTTATGAAACACCGAGCCGGGTGATCACGGTTCCGCTGGAATTCGAGTTCAAGGATATTCCGCTGCCGTGACTCGACGTGGCGTGCGGGCTAAATTTGACCGGGCGTCTGCGCACGGTTTGACGTTGTGCGTTCCGTTCGGAAGCTAGATCGCCCAATCCTCGAGGGTCAAACCGGGCACCCGGCGGAAATCGGTCAGGTTCCTTGTCACCAGAATGAGCCGATTGGCCAGAGCAACCGACGCGATTCGCAGATCCATTGTGCTGATTCGAATGCGCTGGGCGAGAAGCCCTTCGAAAAGAGCCGCTGCGTGCGTGTCGAAGGACAGGACCGCGACGGCCGCGTAGTCGCTCAGCAGGCGGCCGAGCATCGCGTAGCCTCGGACGATCTCAGTGGCCGTCGTCGCCCGCGTGATGTAGGTGTGGCAGCCGAGAACCTGCTCGTGGAAGCTGACAACGGAAAGCGTCAAATCCGTTGGTGGATGCGACGAAATCCGCAACGCGATCGAGCGGTATTCTGCCCCGGACTGCCTCTGGAAGATGCTGATGTGATCGGTGTCCAGAAGATACTTCACGACTCATCGCCATCGCGCGGACGGTCGGCCTCCCGCATGGCGCGTCCGTACGCTACCACTTCCGCGAACGCGGGTTCGTCTTTGAAGGCGCCGTTGAACCGCTCGACCCAATCAGAGGTCGGGGGCTGAGATTGGCTCGCGAGCTTATGCTGAATCTCGGCGACTGCGGCCTCCACGACCGTCAGCCGCTGCTCCAGGATCGCATCAGTCGGCATGGTAATCTACCTCGGAAAGCATGGGCAGCGTAGCAAAGCAGATCGCTTGTCAGGCTCTTTCAGTAGCATACGCGGGAACTTGGACCATTCCCAGAGTGATTGCGACGAAGCCGCGCCACTCAACGCATATAACGCAGATCGATCCGGCCACCAGGCCAAGCAGGCCCCCGACCAGATTTCTAAACCCGGCCGCCGACGGAGAAACCGCTGCCTGCGAACCGACATGAATGGACCGCAACTGTGAGAACGATTAGAGTCGAAAGCTGCGGGAACCTGGTACACGCGATGTGTCTAACTTGGAGCCTGCGATGTCAATGAGTAAACGGACCGCGATGTGCCGCGTGCGATGGTGCGGCGTTCCTGGGGATGTGGCGGCCATCGCGGCAGTCGGAGTTGTCGCGGTCGCTTGCGCCGGGCCGGCGACGATCCACCAAAAAAAGAAGTCTTGATGCGCGGAGCCGAGCTGTTCACGCGGGAATGGCAGCCCGCCGACGCGAACAGCCCAGGCGGCGATGGACTCGGGCCGGTCTACAACGAGACGTCGTGCGTCGCCTGTCACTACCCAGGGAGGTCCCGGCGGTGCGGGGCCCACGAGTACGAACGTCGAGATCTTGACGGCCGGCGGAAGCAAACGTGGCGCAAGCACTCCGGCCGAATTGCACCCCGGCTTCCGGAAATCGCAGAGTATCGTCCTGCACCGTTACGGGGTTGATCCCGAGTACACGCGGAAGCGGCTCAGCCTGCTGTTTGATGATCGCGTCGCCCAGATGGCCGAATCGGTCGAAACCGAGATCGCACAGGTCCAGAAGATGGTCGGATCTCCAGGATTCGGGTCGATGCTGATGTTAGCCTCCCGCTTCGAGAACGGAATGTCGCTCTCGCAGCGCAATCCGCCTGCCCTGTTCGGTATGGGAAAGATCGACGCGATCCCGGAAGAAACGTTGCTCGCCGTCGAAAAGCAAACGTTCCCCGATTTCCCCAAAATCCGAGGCCGCGTCAACCGCCTCAAGGATGGCCGTCTCGGCCGTTTCGGGTGGAAGGCCGAGACACCCAACCTGCGTGAATTTGTTCTCACGGCATGTGCGAATGAGATCGGACTGGAGGTTCCCGGCCATCACCAGGCCGCCTCGCCGCTCGAGCCGGACGCAATCGCCAAGGGGCTTGATCTGACGCAACCGGAATGCGACGCCCTGGTCGCCTACGTGAGGGATCTGGGCGCCCCGAAGGGCAGCGTCTCGAGCTTGCCGGGGGAATCGCCGGCGACCGCGGCCGGGCGAGCCATGTTCGACGCCGCCGGCTGCGCGGCCTGTCATCGGCCCGCTCTCGGTGATGCCGACGGCATCTACAGCGATCTTCTCCTGCACGACATGGGCCCGGCACTGTCTGACTCGGGCAGCTACTTGGGCATCTCCGAGCCTGACTCGTCGAAGGAAGAGGTGAAGAAGCGGGAATGGCGGACGCCGCCGCTGTGGGGTTTCCGCGATTCGGCCCCGTACCTGCACGACGGCCGGGCGAAGAACCTGGAAGAAGCCGTCGCGCTTCACGGAGGCCAGGCAAAGGAGTCGGCGAAGCGGTTCTTCAAGCTGGCTCCCAGCGAACGACTCCGGGTCCAGGCGTTCCTGAGGTCGCTGGCCCCGCCGGTCTCTGCCGACACAACAGCAGCGAGCTGCTGAACCGCGAGCGGGCGCCGGTGAGCCTTTTGTAGGGTGGGTGAAACCCAACGCCGATCACTGATTCGATTGATTCTTCAATTATCTCTTCTTCGCATAATAACTTAGGCCACCTCGACCGTGAGTTGCGAGTCCTCGATCTGCTGCTTTTGCTGCGCACTGAAAATCTTCAGTCGCGGCGGGTGGGGAGCCGCATGCTTTTTTCGACGGTGTGGCTGTCTCTTCATCTTGGCACTGGTTCGCGCCCGACGATCTCGTCCAGTGTGTTGCAACCGCTCGGCGAAGCTGATTCGAAACACCGGCCTTCTGGCCGCGTCCAGCTCTCGGCGAATCTCCCGGAGCACTTCTGCCGCGCCGCATTTCAATTCATCCCGACCCGCTCGCTTCCCTCCCACCTTCAAGGCCAACGCCCCTTGCCCCAACAAGAGCTGGCACGCCAAAAGGGAAATCTCGGCTTCTCGCACGACCATCGGTGCGGTCTGGCTCACCAGTCGCACATCTTTAACTACCCGCTTGTATGTTCTGAAAAAACATTCACTTTCCCACCTCATCCGGTAGAGGCGACCCGCCAATTCCACGGGCAATCGCTCGGGGTCCATGACGTTGGTGACCAACCACACGTCGTTCTTGCGCTTCCGGCCCGTAACTCGGATGACTCGTACTCGCAACGGCGGCTGGCTCTTTTTCTCGGCCTAGTCAGTCCAGTACCAGAACTCTCCCTCGGCGAATCCCGTCAGCTCGACCATTTTCAGGCTGTAGAGTTGTGCGTGTGAAGAGAGCCGGATCAGAAACGAGCACTCCTGCTTGAGCAATTTACTGATCACCTCGTAACCCACGTAACCGGCGTCGCAGACCAAAAGCACGCTCTTGAGAACCGCTTGGGGGAGAGTCTCCAAAAGCTCGATCAAGTCGGGGGTTCCCCTGTTTTGGATGTCCCCAATCGCCAGGACCAGAGTACCCCGGTAGTCAAACTGACCAACGCGATGACCCAAAGCGTCGGTGGCGATTTGTCCTTGCTCGATTTTCCCAAGTTCTGTTCCAACTCCACGGTGCGAGGACATTCCATCCGCGACCCGTCACACCCCAACGGAAGCCAACCGCCCAAGGTCATGCGGACGTACAAGAGCTGGAAGACTTGCCCACGCACGGCATCGCAAAATGCCCACCAGACGGGCATCGGCAAACGCAGAATCGCCCTGCAAAACCCGCTGTATGCCTTTCCCGGTCGCTGTCGCTTGGGGCAATGGACCTGGACGTAGAAGGCCCTGGAGAGCACGAACCGGTCGGCATCAGTCTCCCCGGCACACCAAGTCATGATTGTGCCAATCACGATGAGGGGTTGCAGTGTCCAGCGAACCCCCTTCCGGCATCCATGCTCGCTTGCGGCTTGTTTGACTTGTTTCCAAACACCGGGGGTGAGAAACTGTCGCATCGAACCAGAGAGCGACTTGGAACGCTCTGCTCGCTGTTTTGCCCGTTTGGCAGTTGCGCGACGCGGAAGCCGAACACTGTGCAGCCATGAGACCGTCCTTGTATTCATGGGGGGTTTGTCCAGACCCGCACCCATGATGACAGGAGACGGTCTCATGCTTTAGGCCAATTTCCTCAACGAGGGCTGGCTCCAAGCCGTTGCCAGCAAACAACTCCCCGAAGTGAGGACCCTAATCCGTCGTCGGCGTTGGGTGAAACCCATTGCAAACGGCGTGAGGCTGGAAGGTTACAGCCGTAAACTCAACCTTCTGGCAGAAAATCTGCGCCTCGACGTAGCCGAAGATCGTAGAAAGAATGAGGTCTCACCATCAGGATGAGGGGGACGTCGGGGCGCCGAGCGTGGCGACCGGCCTGACTGGAAGACACGCTCGGTGCGACGGCGCACGGATCGAAGGAACGAATTGCAAATCGGCCTTGTGAGTGCCGCCAACGTTTGAATTTCACCATCGAGGTCTGTGTTGGCGGTCCCACTGAGCCGGCCAGATTCTTTCTCGGATCCCTGATGAAGGAGAGCCGACGATGAATAAGCATAAAGACAAGTCAAACGGGTCTGAGCAGAAGGGTGCGACCGCCGTTGCGGAACGTGGCACCGAGCGCTCGGACGGACGCGACGAAATTCTCGCCTATCGACGCCCGCTGGTACCGTCAGGCTGGATGGGCGACGCCTTTCCAATGGTGCGCCGCTTAGCTGATGAGTTCGACCGGGTGTTCGAGGGCTTCGGGTTCGGGAACAATTCCCTCTGGGGCAACTCGATACTACGCTCGCCGTGGAGCACCGATGCGAGCACCGGCTCGTGGATGCCGCTGGTTGAAGTGCTCTGGCGCGGTGACCGGCTGGTCGTCCGGGCCGACCTCCCGGGCGTGGCCAAGGACGACATCCAAGTGGAGGTAATGGATGGAGCAATGTCGATCCGAGGCCAGCGGCGAGCGGAACACGAGGAAAATCGCGACGGCTTCTACTGTAGCGAGCGCAGCTACGGGAGCTTCTCTCGCACGATTCTTCTCCCCGAGGGTGCCGAGGCCGACAAGGCCAACGTGAATTTCCGGGACGGTGTTCTGGAGATCACGATTCCGGCGCAGGGGCGCCGGGAGCGACAGCGGCACCGGCTGGAAGTGAAAGGGTGATGATCTGCCAGCGAAAGGCTGATTTGCCCGGGCCCAGGTGCGGGGCGCATCTGGGCCTGACTGTTTTTATGCGGGAGCGATAGAATAGTTCAGATGGACGTCGCACACGCGAGCCGCCGCGCTTCTTGAGGCAAACGCGCGATGATCTGTCAACTGTGCCTCGCCAGAGCGGCAACCCGCCATGTCACGGAACCTTCTTCTGATGGCCGGTTTGTAGAAGCCTGGTACTGCGAAGATTGCTACGCGGCCAAGCACCAAAACCCGTCGCCCGTGCGCGCTCCGCGGCCGAGATTCACAATCAAGAGCTTCATGATCCTGGTCGGCGTCTGGGCACTCCCCAACGCCGTGACGGCATGGATTGTGCGAAGCGGCTGGATCACCGGCACGCCGGCTCAGTTGCGTCTCTGGACGGCCCAGGCTTTTCTCGCGGTGAACCTCGTGTTCTGCTTCTTTTTCGTATGGATCGGCCTGATGACGTGGTTTACCCGGCTGATGTGGCACAACCAGACGGGTGGCCTCGTCCCGGTGCCGAAACAGAAGGCAACTCGCCAACAGCTCATTGCGCTGATCGTCCGATTGCTGTTGCTCGTGCTAGCGATCGGCACCTGGCAATTCGTGGCGATACACATGGCGAAGTGGCTCGCGCCGAAGGTCGGGCTTGCTTCGTTTCAGTTGGTGAACTTGCTCCTGTTCGCGCCCTTCTTGCCGATCATTGTGCTTTCATTCTTGAAGAACAAACATCTCCGGGGCCGGATGGCCCAGCTCTGGCGAACGGCGTCGCCGACGGAGAGGGCATTGCGGGCCACCGCACTGGCGTGGACGCTCGGCTTTTTGCCGGTGATCGCGATCGGCGGCGAGCGTCTGCTGTTCTGGGGTTTCACATTCTGGTTCCCCATCCCGCCGGTGATCCTGCTCTTGATCGTGGTGCAGGTCGCCCTCCTGGCGGCGGTGGCCCTGGCTGCCAAACGGCGCTAGACTCCGAACTTATTATCGTTGCTCGTGGAGGCATACTTGCCAAGGACCACGGAGAGCGTATCGAGGGAGAACGTGCCGAGGTTATAGATTCCTCCCCCGATGCCCTGGCCGGCGCTTCCGCCTGAGCCGGCGGGCCCACCCTGGGCCAGGTTGTGCTCAACACACTCGCCATGGCCGGAGCCGGCGTCGGCCGGGTACTGCGGGTAGAAATTAGAGACCGCATAAAAGAGGTTGGAGCCGCCCAGGGATTGGTTGCCTGTGAACGTGCGGTTGCCTACGACAAGCGCGAGGTGTTTCCGATTTGACTTGATGTACTGCCCAGATAGGACCGGCCTTGTCGATGCGAGCCCGGCATTCGCGGATGATCGGCTCAGCCGGCGCGTCGAATTTCGCCAGCGGAAGCCATGGGGGACCGACGTCACCTGATCCTGAGAGTGCGGCAAGTCGCTTCGTAGCTCGATTCCAAATCGAGCGAGATAGCCCAGTTTTCCTTGAGCCAGATCGGCAGCGTCGGCAAGGGTTGGCCGATGGCCAGCGGATGATACCAATTGTCCATCATGCGGCGGCGATCTTCGTAGCGCATGCGAAGCGTCGCGGCGTACATCGGCGGCGGTTCGCTTCCCAGATCCGGATCGACGCTTTTGAGAAACCTCATCAACTCCGCATACAGATTGAAATCGTACGTGCTCACGACATCGACGATCGATACGCAGATGTTGTTCTTGAGCAGCGTGGCCGCTTTGGCAACGAACGTTGCGCGGTTTTCGGGGCGGTCCTTATTCGAGGGACTGAGGATTTCGATAGCGGCCACCAACTGCCGGTTGCGCCGGCTGTCGTAGATGCGGACTTCGTAAACATCCTGATTCGGCAACTGCGGTTCCAGTGTCAGCGTAGGCTTCGGGGGCGCATAAGTGGAGACAGACACACCACCTTTGGCAACATCGAAGTCATTCGCATCCGCCAAGGGCCTACGATAAGTGCCGATATCGACTTCGTAGAGCGTCCCAAGATGGACGCCCGGAGCGGCGAAATAAGGCTCCGGGAGAATCTCGATCAGCTTCTGGACGATCACCGCTGGCCACATGCCGTGAAGTTCGTCCCAGGAATGAACATCATCCAAGGGTGGACGAAAGTGATCGCGTAGCGGCACGGGATTCTCCTTTTCGTGTTATTTTACCACGGAACGCGGCTTCGCTTCGAGGGGATATGGAAACCGCCCCTGCCGAACGATCAGGTCAGAACAATAGGGTTGTTCCTCTGGGGCACGGCCACGGTGTGTGGGCAAGATCCGTGTCCCGCAAAAGCGCGTCATCGCGGCCGGCCGTCCCGCTTGACCTGCTCTCGGCATTCTTGCACCCACTGGGCCGACGGATAGTGCCAGTCCTTGCGTCGCGAGCCCAGCTCGTGGCCACGCTCCAGGCTAGAGAGAGCCGCGGCGAGCTTCCCTTGATTGAAGAGTGCCAAGCCCAGGTTGCAGTGACTCTCGGCATAATCGGGACTCAGCGCGATGGCCTTGCGGTAGGCAGCCTCCGCGTCGGCGGGTCGACCGGCGTCATTCAGATAATTGCCGAGGATGCAGAGGGCGTCGGCAAAATCGGGCTTTAACTCGATGGCACGCCGGCAAGCGGCGATCGCCTCGTCAAGCTGGCGCTGCTCGCCGAGGACAAAGCCAACCTTATAGTGAGCCATGGCATAATCCGGCTTCAGGTCGATGGCCTGGCGATAGGCGCCGAGCGCCTCGTCGGACCGCCCGGCGCCGGCCAGCGCGTTGCCGAGGTTGTATCGCACTCCAGGGCTGTCGGGCCGCAGCCCCACGGCGACGGTCAAGAAACGAATGGCCTCCTCGTGCTTCGGCGGCTGGCATTCTTTCAGCGCGATGCCGAGGTCGTGGTTGATCCAGAAGTCTGCCGGGAAAGCCTTCTGGGCGCGTCGCAAAAGCGCCAGGGCAGCGGCCCTTGAGCCTCGCTGGCTCAGACCCATTTCCAGGACGAACAATGCTTCCGGCGGCTGTAGGGCAAAATCGACCTCGCGCGCCAGCTTCTCCATCGCCTGGCGGTCATTTTTCTCGCGCGCCAGGCGCAGGCCCTGGCGCCAAGGGTCAGAGTCTGCCAGGGCAAGAACCTGCTTGAGCCAGGCTGCTTCCGGCGCCTTCTCAGAATTCGCCAGGATCGACCAGTGGTCCAGGGCCGCCAGGAGGGTGGCGCAAACCCGAGGAGGCCGGCGCGAAAGTGCACGGGCCGCCTCCTCCGGTGCCATCGCATTTCTGTGCACACCATATGTTACGAAAGCCTGTTCATACTCTTTGCGCGAACGAAAGATGACGAAATGGTTGTCCTCGACGTCCGCCTGGCGAAGGCGGATGGCCTCGAGGCTCGCGAGCGAGGACAACGTCGGCCTGCTGTTCGGCCAGCTTGCGCAGCAACGCTCTGACTCGCTGGGCCACGGCCGGATCGGCGGCGCCGTAACCAAGCAGGGCGTCCGCGCGCTCGGCGGCTGCCTGCGCTTGCGGCCCCATACCTTCCTTCTCAAGGCGGTGCGATTCTTCCATCGCGGCGTGGAGCTCGGCGGTCAACTTGGCCTGCTGCACGCCTCGCTCGCGCATGATCCAGCCGATGCTGCCGGCCAGCACGGTCAAGGCGGCGAGCGAGGCCACCGCCGCCGAGAGCATCACCCCCCGGTGTCTGCGCGCCCACCTTCGCGCGCGATTGAGCAGTGTCACGGGCCTGGCGAGGATCGGCTCGTCTTTCAAGAACCGCTGCAGGTCGCTGGCCATTTCCTGGGCCGTGGCGTAGCCGCTCTTGGGGGTTCTTGGCCATCGCCTTGTGCACGATGGTTTCCAGATCGGCGGGCACCGCCTTGTTGACCTTGCGCACGGGCCTGGGTTCTTCGATCGCGATCTGCCGCAGCAGCTCGTGACGGTCATGGCCGTTGAACGCCGGCTCGAGGGTCAAAAACTCATAGAGGGTTGCGCCCAGCGAATAGAGGTCGGTGCGGTGGTCCACGCCGATGGGTTGGGCCAGGGTTTGTTCCGGGCTCATGTAACGCAGCGTGCCCACGAGGTCTCCGGTGACGGTCAGCCCGACTTGTCCCTGGCGGCAGTGAGCGAGGCCGAAGTCGGTGACCCACAAGCGGACGCCGCCGGCTTCGGCTCCGTTTCCTCCTGGGGCGATGGCAGAACCCGCTTCGACGAGCAGGTTGGCCGGCTTGATATCGCGATGCACGACACCGAGCTGATGAGCGTGTTCCAGCGCAAGGGCGGCCTGCATGCCCAGGAGCGCCGCCGCGCGGACGTGCGCGGGAGCAGCGGCAGGAGCCTTCGGTGGCCTGCATACGTGCAGATGAATGTCGATTGCTCGGTTCGAAGCTCGAGCCCGGCTAGGCCGCAATCATTCCCGCGGCGCAAGTTCTTGATGATCGCGGCGAGCGTTTGTCCCTTCGATGTACTGCATGGCGTAGTAGTGGACGCCGCGCTCGCAGCCGACGCCGAAGACGGGCACGATGTTCGTGTGGTGCAGGCAGGCGGCGGCCTGTGCTTCGTTCTTGAAGCGCTGCAACTGCCGGGCATCGAGCGCGGCCGCAAACGGCAGCACCTTGAGCGCGACGCGGCGACCGAGTGAGATCTGCTCGGCTTCGTAGACGACACCCATGCCGCCACGGCCGATTTCGCGGACGAGCTGGAAGTCGCCGAAGCGGCCGAGGTCGGTTTGGCATACGGTGGCGGACGGCGGCTCAGGCGCTCTTGGATCTCGCAGACTGAGCGAAGCGTCATGCAGGAATTCCAGGCTCGCCAGGCAGGCTTTCAGCGGCTCTGCCAGGGCTGGGCAGCGGGCTGTCAGATCCTCGGGGTTCAGCGGGGCACCGGCTTCCAGCTTCGTCAGGAACTCTTCGAGAATGCTGATGACTTCGCTGGTTGGCTCGAGCGCCTCTTCCAGGGGCACTATGGCATTCATAAGAGTTCCTCCGCTTGCAGCAGCCGGCGGAGCTGATCGACGGCGCGCACCCAGAGGATGCGGACGGCTCCGGAAGACCGGCCCATGCGGCGGGCCACCTCGGGGAACGGCAGCCCATCCAGGTTCCGCAGGACGAGCACTTCACGGTAGTCAGCGGGCAGTCGAGCCAACTGATCGGCGAGGCAAGCGGCGCGTTCGCGGCGCCCGGCGTGGCTGCTGGGCGAGCTCGAGCGGCTGACGAGCGCGGTCTCGAGCTGGATTGTTCCCGAGGACCGCTCCATTGCCGAGACCCGCTGGTCCAGCGACACTTCCCGCCGGGTACTTCGTTTCTTCGCCGCGACTTGCCTCTGGACGACGCGGGCCAGGTTAAAGAACAAGATCTTGCGCAGCCAGGCGACCCATTCTCGATGGCTCGTGCCGCGGAAGTGGTGGAAGTCGCGGCAGGCATCGAGGAATGTCTCCTGGACCAGATCCGAGGCATCGAGGCGGCCCTGGAGCTGGAGATCAATTTGCGCCCGGGCCAGGAGGGCAAGGTCGGTGCGATTGAACTCCAGTACTCTGCCCAGCGACTCTGTGCGCCCGCCGCGGGCGTCAGCCAGGAGCTGTTCGGGATCGAATCTGCCCTTGGCGTTCATCAGGCCCCCTTCGCGATGTGGCATCCGGCATCGTCAGTTTCCACAAGCGGTTCCTCGGTTGCAATGCTGTGGTTTCAATTCACCCGCGCTTGGCGAATAAAGTCAGCTCGCGGTGCCTGCGATGTTGTCAAGGTGTAACTCATGGGTCTGTCGCTCGCCTTGTGGCGCAAAACCTCCCATTGGAATTCGTGAGATCCTCCTATCCTTAGAGCCCCATTCCCTGACCAAATTGTTACGCGCGAAGTTGGTGAATGTCAGAATGAACAGGTACCAACAACCGCATTGTGACCTGGCCGTGCGTGCTGGCGGACATGAGTGGAATCAGCAACGATCCGCGGACATCAAGGTCGGCTCGTGCCTCAAGCGCGTACGATCGTGACCAAGCATACGACGGCTCCAACAGCTTGACGCGGAGGTCTGCCGGGTCCTTCACGCGATCCCGTCCACCGCTCCCCGCCGCTTTGCCGTCTTGAATGTCGAGCGATCGAGGCCGTATCGCTGCAGCTTCTGCGTCACGCTCCGCCGCGAGAGGCCGCTGTGACGGGCCGTCTTTGCCACGTTGCCCTTGTAGAGCGAGAGAACTCGCGAGAAATAATCGCTTTCCACCCGGCCGATCAAGGTGGAAGTCAGATCGGGAAGCGGGCGATTGATGTCGACCAGGGAACCGCGCCGAGGCGCTTCCTCGGTTCGCGGCGCGACCGACTCGGGCAGATCATGGCGGTGGATGATTGTCCCCTCGGCCATGGCCAGCGCGGCCTTGATGGCGTTTTCCAGCTCACGCACGTTGCCCGGCCAGTTGTGGCGCAGGAGGGCCTGCATCGCGTCCGAGGCAATCTCGGTGCGAGCGAGCCCGCTCTCGGAGCCGTGCTTCTGGACGAAGTGCGTCGCCAGGAGCGGGATGTCTTCGGTGCGCTCGCGCAGCGGCGGGAGCTCGATGCGGATCACGTTCAAACGGTAGAAGAGATCGGCCCGGAAACGCCCCTTCTTGACCTCGCTCTCGACGGCGCGATGCGTGGCGGCGACGATCCGGACGTTGACCTTCAAACTCTCGGTGCCACCCACTCGCTCGAACGCGCCGGTCTGGAGCACTCGCAGCAGCTTGGCCTGTAGGCTGGGAGCCAGATCGCCGATCTCGTCCAGCAGCAACGTGCCGCCATGGGCGAGCTCGAACCGGCCGATCTTTCGCTTCTCGGCGCCGGTGAAAGCCCCTCGCTCATGACCGAACAGCTCGCTCTCGAGCAGCGATTCGTTCAGAACGGCGCAGTTGAGCACCACGAAGGGGCCCGTGCGGGTCGTATCAGCCGTGTGCAGCGCCTGGGCGACAAGCTCTTTGCCGGTTCCGGTCTCGCCGTGGATCAAAACCGTCGAGCCCAGCGGAGCGACCTGTTCGATCAGATCGAATACCCGGCGGATCCTGGGGCTCTTTGAAACCATGTTGTGAAAGGGATAATCGCCGCGCAACTGTTTGCGCAGTCGCTCGAGCTCGTCAGCGAGCTCGCGGCGCTCGAGAACGCGCTTCACCAGCAGGCGGAGCCGATCGGGATCATATGGCTTCGACACGAAGTCATCGGCGCCGGCCTTCATGGCGCAGCGCCTCTTCGGGATCGCCAAAGGCCGTGAGCACGATCACCCCCAGGGGGAGTTTCTCGAGGCGAATGCGAGCGAGCAGCTCGTGGCCCCCCACGTCGGGCATGGCGCAAGTCAGTGATCACAAGGTGGTATTTCTGGGCTCTGAGGCGATCCCAGGCCGAGCGGCCGTCTTCGGCGGTATCGACTTCCAGGTCGTCGGATTCGAGGACCTTCTTGAGATGATGGCGGTTGAACTCCATGTCGTCGATGACGAGAATTCGGCGTCGGGTCACGGCTCTTCCATCCTTTGAAGAATCGTCAGGTTCGGCAAAGAAAAAGACGGGCGGGAGACTCATGCGATGGCGCCCGAGCTCTTCGCCCGTCACCTCGAGGCGAGTGAATTCACCAAGCATTTCCTTCCGGTTCACGAGAGGGCGACGCGGGAGCCGGCTGTGCGGGAACCTGGACTGCGCCCGGTATCGGCTCGAGCGAAGTCGGGTCAGAAGAATCGGACGGCTTGGCCGGCTGAGGTGCCGGCCGTGCAGGCACCACCCGGCTGCGCACCCGGCCCGGCCCCGGATCGACGCGTCCGTCGCTTTCGATTCGCGAGCGCGGCATGCCCGGCAATGCGGCCGGACCAGGCTGGGCCTGAGGGCGTACCTTCACCTCCAGCCTCTGGCCATTGCGGTCGACGAGCAGCGTGAGCTCCTCGCCGATCGGTGTTTCCTCGACGACAGCCTGAAGCTGACCGAGCATCACCAGTTTGCGGCCGTTGGCACTTACGATCCGATCGCCCGGCCGCAATCCGGCCGCGGCGGCCGGCGTTCCGGCGCCCACGCTGCTGATCACAACCCCGCCAGGGGCGCCCGTGCGACCCGCAACCAGCTCGAGGGGCTCGACCTGGACACCCAGATATCCCCGGCGAACCTGCCCGAATTGCACCAGATCGGTGGCAATGCGACGAATCCGGGCGGCTGGAAGGACGTGATTGAACCCGCCAAGCTCACGCGGCCGGCCCGGGAGGGAGGCGTTCATTCCGACCACCTCTCCCTTCAGATTCACGATCGGCCCACCGAGGCTGGCCGCACCCGGTCGCGTGTCGGTCTCGAGCCATTCCTCGCCTGAGGAGGGCCCGGCCCCGCGCCGCCGCGCTGATAAATGCCCGCCGACATCGAAGGAGGCGAGCCGCCCGCGGATCCCAGCGCCAGCACCCAGTCACCCGGCTCGATGGCACCGTCGTCAGCCCAAGATACCGCACTCGTGTTCAGCCCCTGCAAATCGACCACCAGAATGGCGACCTCGGAACGCGGATCGCGGCGGATTTGCGAAGTCGCCCGCTCGGTCCCATCGGCGAAGACGACCAGCGCCTGCGACGCGCCCGCAAGACCCCTTCGGTCGTCACCACGATTCGAGGGTCGATGATGAACCCCGATCCGATCGCGTCGCCTTCCGTGTCGTTACTATTCCTGAGCACTCCGCGCGGAATGAAATCGGTCGCCCGGAACGGGCCCACGTTCGGAATCGGCACCGTCACCAGAGGGCGCGCCGCACCGATCGGCCGCACACCCACGAGCGCCGGCGCGACGCGCTGGGCAGCCTTGCGAAAACTCGCCGACAGCGACTCAGCCTGATTCTGAGCCACAGCGGCCGCCGAGGGCAGCGAAAGAATCGCCAGTGCCCACGCGAGTTGCGCCGATATAGAACTGACCGGCCGTTTGCCCCTCATAGCCCATTGCTCCCTCAATAAACTCGCGGCCTCCACACCCATCCTCGTGCCGCGGCGCCTCTCGCCGCACCATGCCCGGCCGCTTCCGGCCCAGCAAAACCGCCGGCCCCTTCCGCGACTATAACCAGATGCGACCCCAGGCCGCAATGGAAACGGAAACCCAAGGTTAAACAACGCTCAAACTTCCGTGAAAACCTTATCGTCTGTCGATTTTTTGAAATTTGAAGGCACGCATCGACCGGTTTGACGCCTAATTCACTAGTATAGACGATCCGCAGAAGGGCGGACGATGGCGCAAACCCGGCTCCCACACGCGGGCCGGCAACGGTTGAGGTGTGCGCCGAACCAGCTCAAGGAGTCTCGGTTGATCGCGCCGCGACGCGTGGTTGTTCCGCTAGTCCTGGTCGTAGCAGCCGGTGTGCTCGTCGCGTGGTCGAGCAGGCCGAGCCAGGGGCATCGCAAGCCGATCGTGCCCCGCGGCGAACTGCACCCGCGACGCCCTGATCTGGACGAAAGCGGCTATGGGGCGGTCAATGACATCCTGAGGCCCTGGCACGCCGACGCGAGCCTCCAGGAGATTGCGCGGGAGTGGGATGGTATAGGCAGCCGTGGCATTGCGATGGTCGAGGCCCGGTTGGCCGAGCCCGGGCTGGACTTCATCGGTGAGCAGCAACTGCTCATGAAGAAGGCTGCGTTCCAGCTTTACGACGGCGACGCGGAGGGATCGTACGGAACAATCACTCGACTGCGGGCCAGGGTGGAGACTGATCCGCGGATGGCCAGGCTTTCACTGGCCAGCCTGATCTTCCTTCAGGGCGTCTCGGCGATGAGACGGGGCGAGAACGACAACTGCATCGCCTGTCGGGGCGACAGCTCGTGCATCGTGCCGATCTCACGGGAGGCCGTGCATACGAATCCGGCGGGATCGCGGCTGGCCATCAAGCATTTTAACGAATACATCGAGCTCTTCCCGGATGACGCCGGCGTGCGCTGGCTGCTCGAGATCGCTCATATGACCCTCGGTGAATCTTCGGAAGAGGGTGACCCGCGGTTTCACCGAGCGATCGATCGTTTCTTCCACTCCGAGTTCGACATCGGCGTATTTCGCGACAAGAGCCACGAGGCGGGGCTCGACCGGATGAACCAGTCCGGCGGAGCGATCATGGACGATTTCGACAACGACGGGCTGCTCGACGTGGTGGTGACCGCCACCGATCCCACCGCGCCGATGGCCTACTATCGAAACCGCGGTGACGGCACTTTTGAAGACCGCAGCGCCCAAGCGGGAGTGACCGATCAGCTCGGCGGGCTTGTCTGTTACCAGGCCGACTACAATAACGATGGCCGCCTGGACATCTTCATTCCTCGCGCGGCCTGGTTGCCCGGGCCGATCCGGCCGACGCTCCTGGAGAACAACAAAGCGGGCGGATTCAGCGACGTGACTCGAGTCTCGGGCTTGCTCGATCCCGTCAACTCGAACGGCGCTGCTTGGGGCGATTTCGACAACGACGGCTGGATTGACCTCTTCGTAGCCTGCGAACACCAGTACAACCGGCTGTATCGGAACCGCGGCGACGGCACGTTCGAGGACGTGGCCGCGCGCGCCGGAGTGGCAGGGGAACCCTCTCGCTGGGCGAAAGGCTGCACCTGGATTGATTACGACAACGACGGCTTCCAGGACCTGTTCGTCACCAACCTGGACGACACGGGCAGGCTGTATCACAACGAGCAAGACGGCCGATTCGAGGAAACGACCCTGGAAATGGGGATTAACGGCCCGAAACGGGGCTTCGCCTGCTGGGCCTGGGATTACGACAACGACGGCTGGCTCGACCTCTTCGCCGCGTCGGCAGACCGCGACCTGAATTCGATCGTCAAGAGCATGATCGGCGAGCCCCATCAAGTCGCAACTTGCAAGCTTTTCCGAAACTCAGGGGGCGTGGGGTTCGAAGACCGCACCAAGGAAGCCGGCGTGGATGGCGCGTACGCACCCATGGGCTGCAACTTCGCCGATTTCGACAATGACGGCTGGCTCGATTTCTACCTTGGTACCGGCGAGCCGAACCTGTCCACCCTTGTCCCCAACCGGATGTTCAAGAACGTGGCCGGGGCGCGATTCGCCGATATCACCGGCTCTTCCCGCACCGGTCACCTCCAGAAAGGCCACGGCGTCGCCTGCGGCGACTGGGACCGCGACGGCGACGTCGACCTCTTCATCGAAATGGGGAGCGCTATCAACGGCGATAAGTATCACAACCTCCTCTTTCAGAATCCCGGGCAGGGAAACCACTGGCTCACCGTCAAGCTCATCGGCAAGAAGACCAACCGGTCCGCCATCGGAGCTCGCATCAAGGTCGTGATCGAAGGGCCGAAGGCACGGTCGATCTTCAGACTGGTGTCTACCGGAGGTAGCTTCGGGGCCAACGCCTTGCAGCAGACCATCGGCCTGGCCGATGCCAAGAGCGTCGCCACCCTGGAAATCACCTGGCCAGCCAGCCACACGACCCAGGTTTTTCATGGCGTCGCCGCGGACCAGGCGATCTCGATCACCGAATTCGACGACCAGTATCGGTTTTTGCCATGGAATGCGCTGCCTCAGCCAAATTAACAACCCCGCCATGCGGTTAAGAAACAAGAATTCTTATCCGTGCGCTGGTTTATCGGGTCACGCCGGCTCACGCGAACGCCTAATTCTTTAGTCAGTGGGTCTCGACCGCAGGGTACATCTTCGCCGACTTGTTTGGCCAGGATGAGGCTCGCGGTTTGCGCTGGCATCCCTGAGGATCATGCATGAGTGCACTGCGCCGGACCGCGATCTTCTTGATCGCGGTCGTTGCGGCGGTTGCGTTGATTGTGCGAGTCGCGCGACCGATCAATAGCCGCGGGAAGTTGGGGATTCCCCGCGCAGAGATGCGGCCCCGGCCTCGGGTGCTGGACGTCAGCGGCTTCAGCGCACTCAATGAGGTGCTCCGACCCTGGCAAGGCGACGCGACCCTCGGGGAAGTCGCCCGAAAGTGGGACGGCGTCGGCCGCCGAGGCGTGGCGATGATCGACGCGCAGCTCGCCGATCCCACTCGCTTCTCGAACCTCGTTGTCAGTGAGTTATTGTTGACGAAGGCCGCGTTTCAGCTCTACGACGGGCGGGCCGAAACGGCTTACGAAACGCTCACGGAGGCGCGCACGAGGCTCGAAAGTGATCCGGAGGCCGCGCGGCAAACTCTGGGAACGGTGATCTTCGTTCAAGGTGTCTCGGCCTTGCGGCGCGGTGAGAACGATAATTGCATCGACTGTCGTGGCGAAAGCTCGTGCATCGTTCCGATCGCGCCGTCGGCAGTCCATACCAACCCGGCCGGGTCACGTCTTGCCGTCAAGCACTTCAAAGAATACCTGGAATTGTTCCCCGACGACGTGGGTGTCCGCTGGCTGCTGGATGTCGCTTACATGACACTCGGTGAAACTCCGGACGACTCCGACTCCCCGTTTCATCGCGCGATCGACGGTTTCTTTCAATCCGAATTCGACATCGGCGCGTTTCGCGACAAGGGGCACGAGGCCGGGCTCGATCGGTTCAACCAGAGCGGAGGCGCAATCATGGACGACTTCGACGGTGATGGACTCCTCGACGTCGTCATCACGTGCTTCGATCCAACGGAGCACATGGCGTTCTATCGCAACCGGGGCGACGGCACGTTCGAGGATCGGACTGCCGCCGCTGGCCTCTCCGGCGAGTTTGGCGGACTCGTCTGCTATCAGGGAGATTACGACAACGACGGCCGGCCTGATATCTTCATTCCGCGAGGCGCATGGCTTCAGTGGCCGGTACGGCCGTCGCTCCTGAAGAACAACGGCGCCGGCGGGTTCACCGATGTGACTCGCGAAGCAGGCTTGCTCGACCCGGTCAACTCGAATGCAGCCGCGTGGGCCGACTACGACAATGACGGCCGGCTCGACCTTTATGTCACCTGTGAGCGCCAGTTCAATCGTCTGTACCACAACAAGGGCGACGGAACGTTCGAGGAAGTTGCCGCGACCGCCGGAGCGGATGGCGCAGCGTCTCGCTTCGCCAAGGGATGCAACTGGATCGATTACGACAACGACGGTTACCCGGACTTGTTCGTCACCAACCTGCAAGCGACTGCCAGGCTTTATCACAACGAACGAAACGGTCTCTTCACCGACGTGACCGAGAAAATGGGCATCGACGGCCCGGAGTCAGGATTCGCCTGCTGGGCCTGGGATTATGACAACGACGGCTGGCTCGACCTCTTCGCCGCTGCGTACGGTCAAGACCTGTCGTCGATCGTCAAAGGGATGATCGGCGAGCCGCACAACTTGACGACAGGGAGGCTGTTCCACAACCTGCGCGGCGAACGGTTTGAAAACGTCACGAAGCAGGCTGGATTGGACGCCGTCTATTCGCCGATGGGCTGCAACTTCGCCGATTTCGACAACGACGGCTGGCTCGATTTCTACCTCGGCACCGGCGACCCGAGCCTGTCCACGCTCGTCCCCAACCGGATGTTCAAGAACATCGCCGGAGCCCGATTCGCCGATATCACCGGCTCTTCACGCACCGGTCACCTCCAGAAAGGCCACGGCGTCGCCTGCGGCGACTGGGACCGCGACGGCGACGTCGACCTCTTCATCGAAATGGGGGGCGCCATCAACGGCGATAAGTATCACAACATACTCTTCCAGAATCCCGGGCAGGGAAACCACTGGCTCACCGTCAAGCTCATCGGCAGGAAAACCAACCGATCCGCCATCGGGGCTCGCATCAAGGTCGTGATCGACGGGCCGAAGGCACGGTCGATCTTCCGGCTGGTGTCTTCCGGAAGCAGCTTCGGGGCCAACGCCTTGCAGCAGACCATCGGCCTGGCCGGTGCCAAAGGCGTGGCCACCCTGGAAATCACCTGGCCGGCCAGCCACACAACCCAGGTTTTCCATGGCGTCGCCGCGGACCAGGCCATCTCGATCACCGAGTTCGACGGCCATTACCGCCGTCTCGAGTCAACCGCGCTTCCTCAGCCACGTTGAACGCGGTGTGAGCACGAGATTCGCGGCACGCTTCCGAAAGCCTTACTGGGGCACAGTCGCTCGCGGCTTGGACTTGCTCGCGCCGGTTGAAGCTGCCGACGCGCTCTTCTGGGCCCCGCCGTCCTTGGTCGTGAGGTGTTGCTTGGCCCTTGCCGCGGCACCCGAGTTTTTCAAGGAGTCGATTGCTGTCTCCATGATGGTCGCGGACGGATCGACGTAGGGAAGAGCCCGTTTACGCCTGCCGTCGGTCAAGGTGACGACTGTCGGCGGGTTCTCGGCGCCCGGCTTGAGACTGCGGGTCTCCTTCTTATCGTGGCCTGTTCCTTCGTGCGTGATCACATCGAGCGTCAGCCTGGTCACCGGTTGCTTGGGATCGTCCCAGATTTTCGAGACGCGCACCGTGTATTTGCCGTTGAAACCACGGGGGCAGACGTAGATCTCTTCCGGGTGGCCTCCGTAGCCGTTCTTGATCAGTGCTCCGCCGAACACGGTGCGCGGCAAGATGTATTCCGCCTTCACGCCGAACGGTTCCTCGACCGAGAGGTCGAAGTCAGCGAATCCGTCCCAGGTGAGCCTGATGAACACGTCGCGCGACAGTGATTCTTCGAGTTTCTTCTGGAGTAAATCGGCTTCGGCCGCCTTGTTCTCGGCACGGAGCTTTTTGACCAACTGATCGACTTGGTTTCCCGCCTCGATGCGGAAGTATTCGTCCTGGCCAGGCCAGCCCAGCGAGAGGAGGCGTTCGATGCGCGTCGCCCATTCGCGCGGGGTCTTTGGTTTTCTGTGAGACATTGATGGACATGACGATGGGCTCGGACCGGTGCGGGACCTTGGGCATCGCCTCATCCAGCAGCGGGCCCACCCGCTCGAAATAGCCCTTCCTGAACAGCAGATCGGCCACGCTTACCAGGTGGTTGGGATTGTGCGTTTCCTGGGCGAGATCGGCTGCGTAGTTCAGCGACGTTTTGACGTCCGCCTCGGATCCTTCGTTCATGCTGATGGCCATCGCGAGCGCCTCGTACATCCACGGCTCGATTTTCACGCGGTGGTATTGGTGGTTCTTCAAGTATCCGAGGATCGCGGCGTATACCTCGCGAGGCTTGCGCAGCCGATTCAAGCTCGCCAACGTATTCCGGAGCTTCTCGGGATCGATCCGGTCCTTGTCGCGCGAATGATAGTACGACTCATAGAACTTGCGGGGATCAACATTGGCAGCCGGGCGCGGGACAACGCCCGTATTGGGCTCGATCTTGATGTAGTTTGGCTCACCCGCCGCACCAGGCTTGCCCGCGCCCCCATCGGCGCCGGAGCCTTTCTTCTCAGGCACTACGAAGAAGGGCTCGTCGTCGGCGCCCGACTTCTTCCTGGAAGACGAAGGGCCAGCCGGCGCTGTGCCGGACTGGCCCTGTGCTGATCTCGTCGATTTCGGCCTGGGCCCCAGAAGGGCCTCATTCATTTGCTTTTTTTTTGATCGAGTGCACCCACAGGCGGTGCCAGATCCTGAGGATCGGTGACTGGGACAGACATCATACCGCCCATACCACCGCCCATGCCGCCGCCCATGCCGCCGCCCATACCGCCGCCCATACCGCCGCCCATGCCGCCCATACCGCCGCCCATACCGCCGCCCATGCCGCCCATCATGCCGCCGCCGCCCATGCCGCCGCCGCCCATGAGGGAGAGGGGAATGATGGCGAGGTCAGCGACGGGGTAGACGCGGATCTCAGTTTGCTGGTCTTCCGACTCTTTGGACGTGATCATGAGGAACCCGTCCTTGACGGTGAAAGTCAAGTCGAGCTGCTTGAGCAGGAGGTTCAGGGTGATTCTGAGTGGAACACCCTCGAGCTCCAGGTTGCGGACCGGCGAGGCCATCGTCTTGTCGGCTTCTGAGAGCCCGATCGGGTCGACATAGATGGGGATACCGCCGTAAGTTGCGGTGGTGGTCGCCTGCTTGATGTATTTGAGGACGTCTTCGAGAGGAGTCTCCTCGTTAAACGACATCGAGATCGGCTCGTCGAGCTTCTCGATGATTTTCTTCGTCTTTTCGTCACGCTCGAAAAGGTCAACGGCTTTGCCGTACTTCCGGATGCGCCTTTCGGAAATCGCTCGCCACCACACGGCATCGGGATATTCGATTGTCTGGGTATCCGGGAACGGAACCGACGCGCGAGTGATGTCTTGCATCGTGAGCAGGAATCGATATTTCGTCAGCGTCCGGAACTGGATTTCCTGGCTGTAGAAACCCACGGTATAGGAGACGAAATAACCCGCCCCGGGAGCTGGGTCATTGTCGCTGTACGGAAGCGGCCCGCCTCGCTGCAAGGCATAGGCTTGCTGAGCCAGGAGCCTTGCTTCGCCGAAGGGGGCAGACGTCCTGACAATGTCCCCCATGCCGCCGCTGTAGAGAACGTTGTAAACGCCCTCTCTCATCAGCAGGTCGAACTGAATCATCATCGCTTCGATGGTTTTCTTGTCTCGCTGCAGGATGTCGACCGTGCGGGTGCGCTGTTCGGCGGCGGAATCCAGCCGGGTGCGCTCGGCCCGCTCGGCAACGATCCGGTCTTCGGCCTGCGCGACGGACATGAGCTGGGCCTGGACCCGCCGTTCGAGCTTGGTGCGGACGTCTTCAGCCACCTCGGGCGACGACCGGATGACGTTCAAGGCCAGCCGCAGCGCGTTCATCGCTGCCTCGGGCTGGTTTTGATTCATCAAGGACTGAGCGGTTTTCAGCCGCTGTTCGACGTTATCGGTCAGTTCCTGGCGCTGGATATTCTCGCCTGCCTGAGTCTTCTCCAGGGTCGATTTGACGTCGTCGGGCTGAGGCGGCGGGGGGTGTCGGCCGCCGGAGCAGCCGGCTTTTCTTCTTTGGGCTCTTGCATCGCGACGAGGAGGACCTCGTCGGCACGCTTGATTTCCTTGAGCCCGTCTGTCGCGGCTTTACTCGCCGGGTCGAGCTCGAGGGCCTGCTTGAAAAATGTCTCGGCCGCACGGTTGGCTCCCTGGGACAAAGCCTGCTGCCCCAGATCAACCAGTTGAATCGACATCGGCGGGTCGTCGGCGCCGAGACGCGTGCGCCAGACAAAAGCGCGCCAGACAGCAGCAGCAACCCAGCACCTCTCCACGGACGCGCGATTCCTGACATGTTCGATGCTCCCCCAGAAGAGTTGGCCGGCACGGATAACCGGCTGCGGCGCTCGAGGTAACTCCAGATCAAGCTACATCAAAACAGCACTGCTCCACAAGCCCTTGCCTTCCCGATCTTTCTTGATCAGGGCGTGCCAGATCGGCCGCGCAGCGACGCGGCGTGGGGGCTGGTTTGCTCTACGCCTTCATTATGCCACAAGGATCTCGGTCGGCCAAACCGGGCCCTCGCGGATTCAAGCTTGTCGCCTTGATCACCAACGGAGGCGATTGCCCCCTCCAGCAATAACCCGGAACAGCTCCCTGAGCACAAATCCAACACCGCCACGCGCACCGCCTTCGGTCAAGGCCGTTCGCTTGACAGCAGGGCAGAAACGTCCTAGCAATTCTGTAATCCGAGCCGGTGAAACGAGTTTCTCGAACGCGGCCGCCCGGAATGTCCACGCGACCCGGTCACAGCAATGAGAGAGAACAACAAGAAGACGAATCCGGACTCTCCCGAATTCGATTTTTCTGCTTATCCGTTCGATACTCTGTTCCACGAACGACGAACCGGACGCGACCGCCGGGAGCAAGAGGCACCAGCCGGCCCTGCGGAAACACCACCTGCCCAGCACCGTCCCGCCGAACGGCGTGCCAAGAAAGACCGCCGCCGGCGCATCGATCCGACGACGTTCGACAAGCAGTACACCGACGACGAAATGGAATTCATGAACGCGATGCAAAGATTCAAGGAGAGGTCGGGCAAGAGCTTCCCGACGTACCGGGAAGTTCTCAGGGTGCTGGTCGATCTGGGCTACCGCCGCGTCATCGTCGAGCCCGATCCCAGCCTGTCTGAAAGCGATTTCGATGAGCCGATCCTGCTCCAGGAATCCACCGTCGACGCCTGAAATGCGGATATGCCGGCCACGGTCACGCACACAGAACGCGGACCATGGCCTGGCACGTCAATCCGTCTGAGCACGGTCCATCGGGGCTCTCAACGGCGCGAGCCGTTGACGAGCGCCGGACCGATCAGCACGCTGACCCATGCCGATACGGCCCTGCGGGTCAGCTCGACCGCATCACCCAACCGCGCGTGGCTGGGGCTCTTTTCCAGCGAGCGGCTGATCCTTCGCAAGTGAATCCGGATCGCTGGATTGCGGCATCGGAACAAAGACATCGCTGGGAAGGTCCGCCAGAAAGGGCCCGGCCGCAACCGATCCCGGCGAGTCAGGAGCACCCGTCGCCAGCGGAGCGTCGACCGCCACCACCGAGGGAGCCTCGGGAGCAGACAATTCAACCATAACCTGTTCCGGAACAAACACATCGGCCGGAAGGTCCGCGAGGAAAGGGTCCGGGCGAGGAGCGCTGGCGACGACTTCTTCCTCTTCATCCCAGCTCAATGCTTCATCGAGACACGAGACCACGTCGCCGCCCGATTCGCCGAGGTCGACGCCCATGTCGAACGAACTTTGACGCTCCGCTGCCGGTATCGAAGGACGTGGCACAATCCGGTCCGCCGGATCGAACACGCCGAAGGCGCAAATGAACGATTGTTCAGAAATCGATAGGTCTGAGTCCTCGACGGGGAAAGCATCGGTCTGGGCCGCGGTGGGCGCAGGTTCATTCGCGAGCTGATATAGCTCATCCCAATTTTCCAACTCTGCGGCGTCCGCAGGCTGGGACAGCACTGGACCGGGCGAGGTCGAGTCGTTCGCCGGGGAGATCGGTCCATGATCCCCACGGGCTTTCCGCGCTCCGTTCAGGGCGATCGCAGCGATTGGCCCGAAAGCAGGGTCAGCCGGAATGGCCTGGAAAGGATTGGGATCGGTCGCAACCGAAGTCGCTTTAGCGGCCTTCGAATCGGCCAGGGCTGGCTTGTTTTTGGTGTCGTTCGCCCCCGGTTTGGCTTCGGCCAGGACGGCGTCTTTCCGCAGATTCTCATTGGCCTTTGCCACAAGCCGCATGCGGGCGAGGCGGCACTCCTCGCAGGCCATGTGATTCGCGGTCATCGGGAGCCGCGGCTCGGATTCGTCGACGGCGGTCCACGTATCCCACTCCGCAAGAAGGGATGTCGCCCATGCCTGCGCCGAGTCGTACCAATGCTCGCAGCTCGGCTCGCCAGGGACAGATACCCCTAGCGCGGCAACCGCCCCGACCAGGACCAGTCGCAACATCATTGAATGTTCTCCACGCCGTGTTGTTTTCATGGTTCTTTGTCGTAGTCCAGGTCATCGCGCTGTGGATCTGCGTGAGTTAATCTGATACCTCCTGGTAAAAAATATCGACTCAGATGAGTGTCGCCTTTAGGAAGACAGAAAAAGCTAGATAAGCTAAGTTGGCTATTCCGAGGACTGCTGAAAGGTTGATCGGCATTTCGCACCGATTACGACGGCGAACCGGGGCGTGGTGCACGCATGCGGCTGACCGAGTCACACGTTCGCGCGCTCAACCTGCCGACCATACTAGCCCGAAGTACAAGCGAGAGTTCCACTTACACTCGCTGCCGCTTCGTCTGAAAATGCCGCGGGTTGTTGACCGCGATTTGAACCAGGCCCCGAACCGGGCAATTCTGCATCGTCGCAGCAAAACAAACATGCGGTCGAAAAGCAACAATCCGAACGATTTTCGTCTCGGATGGCCGCTCGATGGCAATTCTAACGTAAAGAAGTTTAACTGGTGTGCGCATCACCGCCTCTAATGATGGGGCCAGGCGTTGGGTCACGACTGGCCGAAATGGCATCGCACCGTGTTGGCGCACCTATCGCTCGGTGGCCATTGTAAATTTCTCCGCGATGGAGGGTTGCAAAATGGGTACTGGTGCAAGTTCGGGCTCCGCGGCGCACATCGAGCGTGCGGCGGGCATGTTCCCCGTCTGTCTGACGGCGGTCGCGTTGGCGGCACTCTCGCCGACGTTGTCCATACTGGCTCGCGCATCCCTGCTGGTTGCGAGCTCCGCCGCGGCGAATTTGCCGCGGGAGGCGGCTGGAGTTGAGTTTTCCGATGAACAGCTCGGCGAGGGCGTCGGCGGATGCATGGTGCCGGAAGCCGACCTGAGCGAATGAAGCGGATTTGACGGCGAGGGGATCCGCGTCGAATCGGCATAGCCGAACCGTCCGGGAATTCGTACGATCAGCGCAACGGAAGCGGCCGGACGGTCTGACGAACGAAAGTCGCGTTGCCAGCGATGCGAAGCGCTACGTCCACTGGCAACTCGCGTTGTACGCGGCGCGCGCCTTTGTTCGATGCGAGGGAAAGGATTTCCATGACCAAGAAGGTGCTCGTCACCGGTGCAGGGGGGTTCATCGGAAGCCACCTGACCGAAGAGCTTGTGCGGCAAGGGCATATCGTCCGTGCGCTGGTGCGCTATAACGGCCGCGACGATCATGGCAGCCTGGCTGACCTGCCCGCCGAGATCCGGTCGGCCGTCGAAGTCGATCGCGGCGACCTGAAGGACCCAAGTGCCGTTCGGAAGGCGACCGAGGGGTGTGAATGGGTCTTCCACCTGGGGGCGCTGATCGCGATCCCTTATTCTTATCAGAACCCGTACGACGTCGTTCAAACAAACGTCCTGGGCACCGCGCACGTGCTGGATGCGTGCCGGATGAGTGTTGCCCTCGAGCGGGTGATCCTGACGTCCACATCCGAGGTCTACGGAACAGCGCAGCGGATTCCAATCGACGAACGCCATCCGCTTCAAGGTCAATCGCCGTACGCGGCGACGAAAATCGCGGCGGACGCGCTCGGCGCCAGCTACCACCGCTCGTTCGGCCTGCCGGTGGCGATTCTCAGGCCGTTCAACACGTTCGGGCCGCGGCAGTCAGCCCGTGCGATCATCCCCACGATCATCAGTCAGGCCCTGGCCCGGCCCGAGGTGAATCTCGGCCGCCTGGATCCGCGCCGGGACCTGACGTACGTCAAGGACACGGTGGCGGGTTTCATCGCCATCGCCGGCTGCGAGGAAGCGCTGGGACGCGTCGTGAACATCGGGCGTGGCGACGATCTCTCGATTGGCGAACTGGTTGAGTTGATCGGAGAGCGGATGGGATGCACGATCACGGTTCGCTCCGAGGAGGCGCGCCATCGGCCGGCGAAGAGCGAAGTCGAGCGATTGCTCGCGGGCACGGCGCTGGCCCAGAGCCTCTGGGGCTGGAAGCCGCGCTATTCGCTCGAAGCCGGCCTCGACGAAACGATCGAATGGGTGCGCAGGCCACATCGACCGTTTCCGCGTCGATTCGTACGTAACCTGAAGCGGCCAAGTTGCCAGGCTCGGTACCGACTCAGTACGCTGGATTGCGCGAGCTCGCACATTCACACCGAGGCCAACCGCAGATGACGATCGACTGGTCCCCGCTGAGAGACTTGATTGAAACTCACGAGCGGTTCCTGGTGACGACTCACGTCCGGCCCGACGGCGACGCCCTGGGCTCGGAGGTCGGGATGGCCGGGCTGCTGCGGCAGAAGGGGAAAGACGTGCGCGTCGTCAACTCCAGCCCGATGCCGCCGCGCTATGATTATCTCGACCCTGAGAAGAAACTGTTCGAGTGGTTCGGCACCGGTGTCAAGCCTGCACAGCTCGTCGATCGGGAGGTGGCGATCATCCTTGATCTTTCGAGCTGGAATCAGCTTGGCGATATGGCTGAATTCATCCGGCGATTTCCCGGGCCACGGGCGGTGATCGATCACCACGTCAGCCAGGATGACCTGGGTGCGACGGTCTTCAAGGACTCGACGGCCGAGGCGACCGGCATCCTGGTGCTCAAGGCCTTTCCAGCCGTGGGCGGCGAGCTCACGCCGGAGATCGCCCAGGGGCTGTTCACGGCCATCGCGATGGACACGGGCTGGTTCCATCACTCCAACACGCGGGCGGAAACACTACGGGCCGTCGCCGCGCTGGCCGATGCCGGGGCCCCGATCAACCAGATCTATCGCAACCTGTTCGAGCAGAATACACTCGCCCGCCTGAGGCTGATCGGCGAGACCCTGCGGGGCTTGAGAACCGAGCTCGACGGCCGGGTCGCCTACGCAACGATCACGAAAGAAGACCTGCTTCGCAGCGGCGCCATTCCCCAGGATTCGGAAGACCTCGTCGACTACACCGTGAGCATGCGGGGAGTCGAGCTGGGCCTGTTGTTCATCGAGCAACTGCGGGGCGGTGCCAAGGTCTCGATTCGCACGCGCAGCGGTGTGGACTGTGCGGCTCTTGCCGCCCAGTTCGGCGGCGGCGGCCACAAGGAGGCGGCGGGAGCCACGATCAACGCGCCGATGGTGGAGTGCGTCGAGAGGGTGCTTCAGGCGGTGCGGAACATGCTTGGTCCACCGTCGTGAGAACAGTCGCGCGCGGAGCGGTGTCGTCGTTTGCCCGGAGCAAGCACAATGAGACCTTCACCACCGGCGCGGTCTGGACTGACGGCGGGAAGAACCGAGACCACCGCCTGGCTCATCGGCATCGTCTGCCTGCTCATCCCACAGAACCCCGTCCGCGGATCGTGCGACGAGGTTCCGGCCTGCGGACCTGGCTCGTCGGCGCCGGTCGTCGCGATCCCCTTGGAGAACGGCGGCGCCCCGCCCGAGCAGGCGCAGCAACCGAAGGTGAAGGATGCGGCCGTGCGGGTCTCCGAGGTTACGGCCCACGGCGACATGGACTGCTTCCGGGTCGAGACGTCCACAGCAACGTACGTCTACGGCAAGCGAGGCGCGGGCTTCGTCAGCATCCTCGACAAGGACGGTCGCGACTGGGTTTCGTATCGTCCCGGCGGCCAGGCCCGCGGCGAATACCGCGGCCTACCCAAATGCGGCCAGCCGACCAAGTTCTTCCACTGCGGCTTTGGCTACGGCCAGTACAAGACCGGCAACCCCTTTTCGAGCCGCATCTCGGTGGAAGACGCCGATCACGCCCGGATCGAGTCAGAGACGCGTGACGGGAAATCGGCCTGCACCTGGGACTTCTTTGCAGACCACGCCACGCTGACGTTGACGCGAATCGGCCTGCCGACCTATTGGTTCCTCTGCGAGGGAACACCCGGGGGCAAGCTCGATGCCAAAGGCGACTTCGTGATCCGGCCCGACGGGAAAAAAACCGCGCTCGATGAACCCTGGTCGCAGGTCGTGCCCTGGGTCTGCTTCGGTGCGGTCGAGACGCCGGTCGGACTCGTTCTCGTCAATCATCAGGAACCCGAGCGCGGCGAGGTCGACTCGTACGTCTCCTGGCCATTTGAGCCGGCAAAGGATGGGTCGTTCCAGGACATGACGGTCTTCGGCTTCGGCCGGAAAGGGTACAAGGAGCTGGTCGAGCACGTGCCGGATCTGAAGCGTTTGCCCGCTCGGTTCAGCATCGGCTTTATCGAGCGGGCCGATGTGGCGACGGCGAAAGTGGCCATCGAGAAGCTCCGGCACACGGTGGTGGGCAGATGAACGTTAGCGAATACGAGCGACAGGCCCGGGCGCCGCTCACTCCCGGATCGGCACCCAGATCTCAAACCCGCCCAGGCCCGTCATCGGGTTAAACTCCGGACCATACCGTTCAAAGTTAGGAGCGTCCGCAATCTGGAGCCCCGACTCGGGAAGCCATTTGTTCCAGATCGCGGAGAACGTGGCGCGCACGCCTGCGACATGACCGACATGCTTAAACACAGCGTATTTGTGCTGCGGAACCGACAGGCTGGTCAGACCCTTGGGCAAGTCGGCGGCACTGGCGACCTGAACGCCGCACAGATAGTCGAAGTTCGAGTCATTGTCGAAATTGAAGCTCGCGCCGTAGGCGTGCATTCCCACCTGTTTCTTGAACGATCCGAAGTAAGGCGAGAAGCGTTGCCACTGGTCAGAGATCCCGGCGGCCGACTCACAGTTGTAGCGCTCGACCAGGCCGGCCAGGACCATGGGCTCGAGCGTTTCGAAGCGAGGTGGCGCAAGATCAGGAAGCGGTGTCGCGTTCATCGGAATAGCCTCCACGAGTTGAAGATTGTTGAGATGACCCTGGCGCGAACTTGCTCCGGAGTCAGGCCGAACTGGTCGCGGAACGCACGTGTGAATGCCTCGTGAGAGCCGTATCCCACGGCGAGGGCGACGGCCAGGATATCGTCAGCGCCCTGCGCCAGCAGCCGTGCGGCTTCACACAGGCGCCGAGCACGAACGTACCGCATGAGCGAAAGCCCCATGGTCGTGGCAAACAGACGCGTCAGGTGAAACGGCGACACCTTGCATGCGCCAGCAATGTCGTCGAGAGTGATCGATTCTCGGGAATGACTTTCGACGTACCAGAGCGCCTTTTGAACCGGATCCATGAGACTCGCTCCCATCGTGTTACAGGTTTGTACGCGAAGACGCGAAACGCTGCTTGATCGTTCTTGCTGTTTTACGCCGTCTTGAACCGGCAGTGAAGCGATGGGAAGGACTTGAACTTGCCGCGCTATGCCGAAGGGCGATTCAACGGGATAGGAGCGAACGGACCGGACGCGCGCAACTCGACCGCGAAGACGCGCGGCTGGCTTGGCGGCGAGGCGTGCCCGCTTCGCCAGCACTCGAACGTTCACGCAGAGCAAATGCAAGCGATTGTAGACCGCGAATCGGCAAAATAAAGTATGATCTGGGGAGCGTGGTCGCGGATGAGCCGCCCGGCGGACCGTTGTGCATGGTTCCGGGGCACGCACAGCACCGGGGCCGAGAGCTTCCTCCTTGTGCAAGTGACGGGTCCAAGTCGGCCGGAGTGATATCCAAGGTGCTCCTCCTGGCTCGCGATGTCGAGATCCAGGATCCTGCGATATTCGGGCAGCTCAAAAACCGAGGGGTTTGAAGAATGACTCCCTGGCGCCGGTGTATTCCGTTCCGAGTTCACCTGGCTGGCATCATCGAGATCATGAGCTCGGCGCTTTACAGCCGGCCGGACACTCCCATTCGCGAGTTGATCCAGAATGCACACGACGCGATCCAGCGCCGCCGGCGACGCGACCTGAGTTATCGAGGCCGCATCGACATCCGACAAAACGCCGTAAACCACACGCTGTCCGTTCACGATGACGGTATCGGCCTGACCGCCCTAGAGGCAGAGGAATACCTGGGCACGCTTGGAATCGGCATCACTGGACTGATCAAGAAAGGAGCATCGCTCGCACAGGCGGGTGAGCCCGGCGACGATCAGGATCTCATCGGCCAGTTCGGCATCGGCCTGCTGAGCTCGTTCATGCTCGCCGATCGCCTGGTGGTCGAAAGCCTGCACGCGCGAGAGGCCGAAGGAGTACGCTGGGAGGCAGGCCGTGGCACCGAGATCGCGCTCTCCAACTGCGAGCTGAGTCAGCCGGGCACGATCGTTACGCTCCACTTGAAACTCGATCATTATCGATTCGCCGAGAGCGCCGAGCCCCTCGAGCAGGCAATCAAGCAGTACGCCGACTTTCTACCGGTTCCGATCTTCCTCAACGACGGCCAAACCCGCGCCAACGTGATCAACGTCGCCTGGTTCGATGCGACGCCCGACCCGGAAGCAACGGAGCTGGCGCTCGAGAGCTACTTCGGAGAAACGCCGCTCGACGTCCTTCCTTTGCGGCTCGAGAAGCCGGTTTCCATCGCAGGCGCGCTTTATTTCACCCCGCAGCGGACTCCGGGCTTTTCCGGCGAACCGGTCGTCACGGCCACCCTGCGGCGGATGGTCATCTCACGAAAGGTCCAGGGGCTGCTGCCGGAATGGGCGTCGTTCGTGCGCGGCGTGCTGGAGCTAGCCGATTGTGCTCCCACGGCCAGCCGCGAAGACCTGGTGCGCGACGCCGCCTTCGACAAGGTGAAATCCACCCTGGAGGAGCGGCTCTTCGAGCATCTGGAGCGGCTGGCGCGGCAAGACTTACCTCGCCTTGAAGCGATTCTGGCATGGCACCATTACCACATCGTGGGGGCTGCGCTCGATGTGCCCAGGCTGCGCCAGCTCCTGCAGACGACCTATTGTTTTCCCACGTCGCAAGGGCTGCTCACGTTCGACGAGATTCTCAAGCGCAGCGAGGCCGACTTCCTGGTCGAGTCGGACGCCGAGCGCGTCGTCTGGTACAACGGCGACCGGCGGCAGGAGCGCTGGATCAACAGCCTGTTCGCGTCTCGGACGACGCCTTGCGTCCATGCGCTGCGGGGCTTTGAGGAATCACTGCTGGCTCGCTGGGTGTCGGACGCCAACGAGGCCGGCTGCACCACCGATCTGCGCCGGCCAGCCCTGGCTCTCCGGGGTTCGCCGAGACCGTGCTCGGCGTGCGCGACATGGAAGACGCTCCAGCAGCCTGGGAGAGTTTTCTCGCAGCCACCGGCGCCAGGATCCTTTGCGGCAGCTTCCGCGATGATCAACCCGTCATGGCGTTCTTGAACGAGCGATATGAACTCTTTCGCACGCTCGACGATCTGAAGAAACAAGGAACCATCCCGTCCGGGTTCCAGCGACTGATCGACGCACACGTGAATGAGACGCAGGTCAAGCGCAACGAGGTCGTGCTCAACAGGAACCACCGGCTAGTCGCGCGTGCCCTCGAGCAGAAGACGAACAGCCCTCTTGCCAGCGTATTGCGCCTGCTGGTTCACAACGCCCTGATCGCCGCCGGCGCCGCCCTGCCGAGATCTGCGGAAAGCCTGCAGGTCGACGATCTGGAGTGGATCGCCGATGCACTCTGGGGAAAAAACACCGCCAAGTGACCTGGGAGGAACGGAAACGATGCAACCGACCGACGCGGAGAGCCAGGATCTCGAGCAGCGCATCGCCGACATGAAACAATCGATCGCGGAGCTCAATGGGCGCTGCCACGATCGGAGTGCTCAGAAACTGGCGGAGGACCTGATCCGCCTTGCCCGGCGCGAGCGCAGGCTGATCCCGCTCTTGAGAGCACAATTCGACGTGGTCAATCAGGCGCTGCATCTTTTTCAGCACGAGCGCGGCCGCGAGGTGGCCGTGGAAATGATCGCACTGCTGGAAAGCCCCGATCGGGCGCGCCAGATTCAGGCGGACTTTTCTGAAAGCGAATTCGCCGAGACGCGCGCCTGGATGACAGCCTGCGCATACGACAACCTCGCAAAGCACACGGGAGAGCTTTACGGCTACAACTCCGAGGGTATGCACCAGTGCATTTCCGACGGCATCGAGGTCTGCCGCCGGACCGGCAAGCTCGCCTGCATCGCCTGTTTCCGCGAGTACGCTCACGACGTGCACCTCGCCGCCGACGACATCGAAATGGCGCTTCATCACATCAGGCAGGTTTCCGCCGTATCGGCCGATGATGCAGCGAGCGACCGGCGCTGGGCTGGTGCGATGGGAGAGGCCAAAACGCTGGCCCTCATGGGTGAGCTGGCCGCTTCCCGCGACGGCTCGATCGTCGCGCTGGAACGATCTGCGGAGTTTCATAGTCCGCTCTATGCTCGCTTGAGTACACTCGTGCACATGGAAACGGTCCTCTGGCTATCGGGAGAGCAGGACACGTTTCCTTCGATTGCCGGCGAGCCTCTGGGCAAGCGCGACGTGCCGCCTGGTGAGATGAAGGTTCTGGACTGGTTCTGGGATGCCCGCGATGCCGTCAGAGCCTGTTGCCAGGGTGAATTCGCACAGACCATCGAGCTGCTCTCGAGATGGGACAACGAGTTCGGCAAAGCAAATCTCGGCCCATATTGGTTCGAAGCACGCCTGCGGTTGATCGCCGCTTTTCGCCTGGCCGGATCACCCGAAAAACTCGAGGCGCTTGCCGGTCCGCTGGTCAAACGGGCCCAGAAGGCGCGAGATTTCCTGACATTGCGCCGTCTCAATCGACTGCTCGATCCCAAAGAACCTCCCACGCCGACGGCCATGCTCGCCTCGCCGCGGGTGGGTCCGTTCGCGGCAGGCGGCATCACGGCGGCGGTCGAGTCCCATTCCGGCGGCGGGCGCCCAGGCGAGACCGCTCTCGATCCCGAGCGAAAGCCGCCGCCACTCTTCGGCATCTACAAGGAGATGATCGAACGTCTTGAATCGAGCGAGGAAGAGAGGGTGGGGCCCCAGGTTCTGGAACAACTCCTCCAAATCCAACCGTCGTCAATCACCGATCCGCGCGACGCCGGCGCGTTCCTGCACATGCTTCCGTACCTGCTCACCGACGAAGCGCCATTCGAGAGAATCTGGGAATGGGGCCAGCAGACTGCTGCGCCCACTTGAAGAACGCTCAGGTCGTGAACCTGCTGGCAACTCTGGCGCATGCGCGTTTGCGGCGCTGCCGATGCGGAGCCAAGCGGGCAAATCGACCTGGAGCGGATCGAGACTCTGTTTCGCCGCTCACTCGATCTCGATCCCGACGACGCGTCGAATCACGAGCGAGCGGGCAACTTCTATTTCGAGCAAGGCAAGCTGGGCGAGGCTGAACGGTGCCTGGCTCGCGGCTCTCGCTTGCAGAGAGACGACGGAGACATCGCGCTTCGCCTCGCCGAAATCTACCGGCGCACCGATCGACCGCGCGACGCCCTGGGCGTGCTCGACCTGTGCCTGCGGGAAGGCTGCACGGATGCCCGCGTTGCCTGGGAAGCCGCGATGGTCGCTGTGGGAATCGAGCAGTTCGAATCAATGCTCACCTACCTTGACCGCATGGAGTCGCTCGACCCAGGCCGGCCCTGGGTGTGCTATTACCGGGCTTTCGGGCTTCTGGACCAGGGCCAGCCGGAAGCGGCGAACGAAGCCCTGGCGCAAGAAGAAGCGCAACCCGGGCTGCCCATTCGGCATCACCGCGCTGCGGGCCTGCGCCGCGAGTGCTCTGGGGCAGCCCGAACGCTTTCGAGAATACCTCGAGCGCGTACTGAACTATCGTTGGTCCACGATCGACTACTTCTCGACGACGGGCTTGTTGCGGCTCTTTGAGCGCCTCTGGAAGGCCGGATCGTGCCTTCCTGCCGGTGACGAGCAGATCGCACGTCTGGGCCAGCGTTTGATCCTTGCGGGGTTGGCGCCGGATTCGCTTTTCGAGCCGCGAAGACTCGCGAGCGGAGCCGCGTCGTCGGTGAAGCACTATCGCTGCGTGCTCGTGCAGCCGCTCGATGCTCGCTGGGCTCTCTCTCCGGGCTGCCTTAATGGACAATCGGACTGGACGACGTATCGCTGCCTCTGGGGTGTGCTTGCCCGCGATGAAGACGAAGCCGCTCGCGCCGCGATCGCTCAGCAAGCCGAGTGCTACCACTTGCCGGCCACGGTCGAAACGACGGAAGACCTCGGTGAAACGTACAATGACAAGCCCGGCATCACGTGGCAGGGGGTTCGGTGGTGCGAGCCGAGCGACGCGAGCGCAGAATGACCCAGGGTGTGGGAAGGATGATGCGCAGGCGATGCGGCGAACGTGACGGTGTCCGATAGGATGCGAGCGCCGAGCGGCTTTTCGGCCTGGCAATTCTCACGGACGCGACCCGACCTTAGCACGTCATGCAGCGGACTCGCCGTGCGATTTTTGCTCGCTCGAATGCTCTTCGCTACGAAGTACTTTATTCACCTGATTGGTAAAAAACCAATTAGAGAATCGAAGCAACTTCTCGATGTCGATGCACGAATGCGGGGTCTGACTGCTGCTCTTTGTCGTCCTTGACATTGCCACTCCTTCGCCTCGAACTGAGACTATTGGAGTCTATTCCGTTTCTGGCTTCGGGTCAATTTCGATTGTTTGCCGGAAGGGGACCAGTGGAGGCCGACAAATACAGCAATCTCAATCGCCTGCTTCAGTTCCGTGATGGCCGCCTGCACCGTCGTCACCGCAAGTGAGCGGGTAGCGGACACAGCCAGTAGTGCTTGCATGTCGGCTACCTCCAGAATTCTGATCTGAATCTGCTGTATGCCAGAGGATAACAGGCGCTCAGCGGCCCCCGCACCGGCCTCCAATTCTTCCGGCGCAAGAGGTCCGCGCTCCGCCCACTCAGAAAGAGCCGCTAGCGGGATCCCAGTTTCGCGACACCACCGCAGAATTGGGCCTTCCAAGTCGAGCACGGACGCAAGAACATGCTTGCCGAGGATTGATATGACTTCGACCGAAACTTCATCCAACATTTCTCGAAGATCGCGGGTATAAGCCTCGGCAATCCTTACGATTGCAGCCCTGCAGAACGCCTGCCCGCTGTCGTACTCGCAGGCCAGCAATGCGCGAATGAGGCTCACCTTGTTCTGTAGTTGGTGGCTGGGCGCGGAACGGCGCTCTGGAGCAAACTCGACGATGGCGTTTCTTACGACTCGGAACCAATCCGTATCAATCCAGTGCAGGTCGTCGTGTGGAACAACTCGATGCGCTACCCATTTCGATTTCTCAAGTAATCGCATCATCTTGGAGCCCTCCCTCGAGTTCGTCGTATGCACCACGACGGGACAAATCGGCTTGGGTCGTTCCGAAAGCCATCTGGCGACTTCGAGTCCTGTGCCCGGATCAACCCAGTCACCGTTTACGCCCGCGACAAACTCAAGGTCGTGGTCAAGGGAGATCATTGCAACATCCAGCAATTCATCGGATTCCATGAAATCGATCATTGCCTGCGACGCGTCAAAAAAGGTGACGTGAAGAAATGGAAATCTCTCTGCCAATCGTCCAATCATGGCAACTCGGCGATCGCGATTATCTTCAAGAATGAGGGCGCGCATGTTAACTCAGTATGTAAGGCCAAGAGCCATCGATCGGAAAGAACCGAACTGCGCCATCCTCGATGACGAAACCTAACTGTTCTAGTTGCGTTGCCACCGCGAGCAATCCTTGCGGATCATCGAATTGAAAGGTGCCTGATAAGTTTGTCACGTCTGCGATTCTGTTCATGTTGATCCGCAGATCACCTGCATACATCGCCGGGGACGCATTGCCGAGCACCTTTGGGTGCATGTGGCTTCCATCCGGCAAGACATAAATGGTTCCGCTCGCGTCCTGCACGTAAACGTAATTACCATCGGCGATGGCTGTTCCAATTGGCTCACTCCGCAAATCACGTTGATACGGAAAGCTGTCCAGCGGCGACTTTGGCAGACCCATAGGTTCGTCGCCATCTATTATGGCCAGCAGATCGATGTCGTCGCCGAGTATTTTGGCATTTTATCACCAATGCTCATCCGCAGCCCACCCCGAATTCGGCCCGCTCGCCAACGCGGATCCAAACATCAGGACTCTTCGCAGCCGGAGCTTCCCGACTCGAAGGGAGCACTAGAGAGCGATTAACAGCGCCTTTCTCGCATGGGTTCCGAGGCGGCAAGCGGTGGAAATCTGCGAGCCGGTCGCTATATTAGCTCACTGTGGAGATCCCGCCATCGCGCCCTCTAACCGCACTCCGCATGTCCTCGTTTCCTACCGGGAGAAGACATCCGCATGACCCGACGCGACTTTTATCGATACGCCACCATGGCCGTCGGCAGCCTGATGGGGCTGGTGCTGGCCGTGCCCGGCGTGGCGTATGTGGTTTCTCCGTTGCGAAAAAAAGAGAGCGAAGGATCATTCGAGACGCTCACTCGCCTCAGCCAACTTGAAGCGGGAGTTCCCCGCTCGTTCGCAATCATCAAAGACCGGCGCGATGCCTGGGTGAAATATCCCCGGGAGCCGGTGGGCTCGGTCTGGCTCATCCGCCAGCCCAAGGGCACCGATCCGGCGGTCATCGCCTTCACGTCGGAATGCCCCCACCTGGGCTGCGCCGTCAATCTCTCGGCTGACAAGAAAGGGTTCCTCTGCCCCTGCCATACCAGTTCGTTCAACTTTAGTGGAAAGCCCACCAACCCGGTCCCCCCGCGGCCGATGGATCGCTTGAAAGTTGAGCTGACCGAGGGCGACGACCCCGAGGTCCGCGTCAAGTTTGAGCGGTTCCGCACCCAGACCGAGGAGCAGCAACCCCTTGTTTAAGCAACTGGCTGACTGGCTCGATGACCGGACCGGATACCGCCATCTCATGCACGAAGCGCTCGACGAGTCGATACCCGGCGGCGCGCGCTGGCGATACGTTTTCGGCTCGGCCCTGGCGGTCATCTTCATGGTCCAGGTCTTCACCGGACTTCTGCTCATGACCTCTTACAGCCCCTCGTCGTCAACTGCCTGGGGCAGCGTCTTCTATATCAGCCACGAGATGTGGGGAGGCTGGTTCATCCGCGGCGTTCACCACTTCGCAGCGCAGGCCATGGTGGTGCTGCTGGCCCTGCACTTGCTGCAAGTGCTCCTCGCCGGCGCGTATCGCCGGCCTCGCGAGCTCAACTGGTGGTTCGGAATGGCACTCCTCTTCCTGACGCTCGGCTTCAGCCTGACCGGCTACCTCCTTCCCTGGGACCAGAAAGGGTACTGGGCCACCAAGGTCGCAACCAACATCATGGGCGGAGCGCCCGGAATCGGACCTTATCTCCAAAAAACCATTGTCGGCGGGCCCGACTACGGCAATCAGACAGTGACTCGTTTCTACGGACTTCACGTCGGCTTCTTGCCCGTGCTGCTCGTGCTCTGCCTGGTCGCACACGTTGCTCTGTTCAGACGCCACGGAATCACCGCCCCCGCGGGCTCCGAAAAAGGCCCCGTGGCCACGTTCTGGCCCGAGCAGCTCTTCATGGACACAGTCGCCAGTGCCCTGGTCCTGGGCGTCGTGATCGTGCTCGTTCTGGCCGAGGGAGGCGCCAACCTGGATGCCCCCGCTGACCCCGCCAGCTCAGACTACCCCGCTCGCCCCGAATGGTATTTCCTATCTCTCTTCCAGATGCTCAAGCTCTTTCCGGGCAATCGCGAGATCATCGGCACGATGGTGATCCCGACTTCGCTTGTGGTGGTGATGATGGTCCTGCCGTTCCTTGACCGGGTGTTGCCGCGCAAGCTGGCCCATTTCCTGGCATGCGGTTTTGTCTTTGCGGTTGTCGGTGGGGCCGGTTACTTGACTGTCCAGGCGATGATCGACGACGGGCGGGATGCGATGTTCCAGCAGGGCCGAAAGAACGCCGACGCGGCCCGGCAGCGAGCACTCTACCTGGCCGGGCTGCCTGACGTGGGCATTCCCCCGGACGGCGCGTCGTACATCTTGCGCCGGGATCCGCTCTTCCAGGGGAGCAGCAATCTCGACCGGCGCTGCCTGGGATGCCACCAGTTTGGCGGTAAAGGCACCGGCAATCAGACGGCATCTGACCTCAAGGACTTCGGCACGCGGCTTTGGGTTCGCGGTCTGCTCGAAAACCCGGTTGCACCGGCGTATTTCGGAAAGACAAAATTTGGCGGCATGAAGGAATGGAAAGAGGGCTCGGGGCTTGAGTCTGCGGATCTTGACAAGGTCGCCGACTTCGTGGCCGCATTTGCCGCGATTCCCGAGGGGATGACGCCTGTTGACTGGCTCAAAGCCCCCGAAATCGCCAAGCACGCGGGGCGCGAGTCGTTCATCGAGGAGTGTGGAACTTGCCACGTCATCGAAGGCCTGACGAAAGGCGGAATGCGCAAGGCACCCAACCTGTTCGGCTGGGGATCGCCGTGGTGGATTGCGCGCATGATCCGCAACCCGCGAAGCTCCGACAAGTACGGCTTTCTCGACGCCAAACAACCCGGCCAGATGCCCGCGTTCGGCGATGACCAGATCGCGCCGAGCGACCTGGAGACGCTCATTCGCTTTCTGAAAGGCGACTACGCCAAGCCCGATGCGACGGGTGGGGCCCATTGAGCGACTTTGTTCCGGCGCCTGGCTGGGCAAACAAGTGCGCACGCGGCTGCTCGTCTTCGAGCCACCGGCTGTTCATGACAAGCGTCGCGCTTTGTCTCGTTCGCAATGCCGCACGTTGGGAAGCCTCGTAGCAATCACCTGGCTTCCCAAACTGGAATTCCCGGGCTTTCTCGAAAAAATCCAGAATTTTCTGGGGTTTTCGCTTGAAATTCCTGAAGTGCTCTCGATAGACTCGCCGTCCCTTGCCGGAAAAGTGCAAGGTGATTGACGGATCAATCGGGTACGAAATCCCAAGCAGACAACAGAGCGAACCGCAGTTCGCCGAGTCCATTTCAAGGAGGGGATGGCTGCCATGAAGTACCGTCCAATGATCGGAATCAACACCGATTACCGTGCTCCCGCAAAGGGGCGGACGCCGCACTGCTATCTGCATAGCGGCTATTACGAAATCCTGATGACGGCCAACGCCCTGGCCATCTTCATTCCACCGCTGATCAAGGAATCGGACCTGTCTCCGATCCTCGACAAGCTGGACGGAATGGTGCTGACCGGCGGCGATGACCTCGACCCGCGGAAGATGGGGCTGGCGCCGCATCCGAGCGTCACCGTCGTACCCGAGCGCCGCGAGCTCTCGGACCGCATGCTTTGCAGGATGATTCAGCAGAGGAAAATGCCGGTGCTGGGCATCGGGCTGGGCATGCAAGAGTTGAACGTGGTCTGTGGGGGCGGCTTGTACGTCCATCTTCCCGAGGACATGCCCAAGTCGATTCCGCACCGCGACCCGCACGGGGGTGCTCATCGGCACACGGTCGTCATGCAGCCCGGGACGCGGCTCGAGCAGATTTATGGTCCGGGCGAGATCCGCGTCAACAGCTATCACCATCAGGGAATTCGCAAGCTTGCACCGAACTTCCGCGTCGGGGCGGTGGCTCCCGACGGTCTGATCGAGGCCTTCGAAGGCAAGGATCCTGGCTGGTGGGTGACCGGCGTGCAGTGGCATCCTGAAAACGAGGGAAACATCTCCCTCGACACGCAATTGATCGAGGCTTTCGTCGAGGCCGCAGCGGCCACGCGGAACGCGCCTGCGCTCGCGAAGGTTGGCTGAAGCGGTGCGATCGGGATCTCGCTGCGCGAGATCCCGATCGCACAATCAATGCTCGCCCCCAGGCGTGTGGATCGGCGCCCGGTTCTGGACGAATCAAAACAGTTGTGGAATCCTCGCGGCGCCGGAAGTCAGGGGCTGAATGCCGCTGGCTAGTAACCGGCGCCCGTCGGGGCGGCTGTCCGATGTATCGGCTCGATCTTTCCTCTTTGTGGAAGAGGGCGTCGCGTTCGATGATTCGGGTTTCAGAGCGCATGCGCGACGCGGTGCCGAGCGCATTGGTCCGCCGGCCGCATTCACTCCCGGATACGCGCTGATGACCCGCCCAAAGTTAACGATCGCCGCTCTGATGGCCTTGGTCGCTTTCTGCGCAGCGACGTTCGCGGCACTTCGCACGTCCTCGCCGTACCTCGCCTCCGCGATGGTGAGCGTGACAGTTCTGGTCTTGCTGGGATCGGTGGTGGCGAGCCTCCTGGGCCGCCATCGCGCGGCTTGGTCGGGATTCGCGATCTTTGGGTGGGGCTACTTCATCCTCACGTTCACTTCACCGTTCCGTGACGTTGTGAGGCCGCACCTGTTCACGTCGGTCGCGATCGTCGAGTCCTACCGGCACGTGCACCCGGAGCTGCGGGTCGAGTTGATGACCTTGAACCCGCTGCCGGGCGCGGGCGTGCCGATCAGGGCGAGGATCCTTGCTACAGCCAGTCCGACTCAAGTGCCGGCGCCGCAGTTCGTCGCGTTAGCCGGGGGCGGACCTCGACCGATCATCGGTGTCACGAACATGGGGATCAACTCCAGCTACGTTCCCTCCGGCCCGAACCAATTCTATTCCTTCGAGTGCTCGGCCCACGCGGCCTTCACGCTCGTGTTCGCGGGGCTCGGCTGGCTGTTTGCGTCCTGGGTCGCTCGTCGAGCCATGACGACGCTCCGATAGCGCCGGCAACGACTCGATTCCGCGCACTCGACCGCGACGACTCCCGCGGGGGGAGCCGGCAATCGACGTGCCGGGAGTCCGGTCTCCGTTTCGGCGCGGTCGCTGCTCGCTCCAAGTCGGCGGCGGTCGCAACCAACGCGGATGCACGGTATCATGAACCTGGCTATATCGGTCTAACCGCACGGCAGCTTGGCCAGGATCGCGAACTGCATCAGGCTCTCGATCGGATCACTCACAACCCGATGGCGACGACCGCGGATGCACGCTCAGGTGCGAAGCTTTCCGGCGGCATCACCGACGCCCTGATCGAGACGATGCGTGGAATGGTCTCCGGTGCGGTTGGAATGCCGAGGTACAGAAAGAGTCGAAGCGGAACGACGAAGAAGACACTCGAGGCAAGGATGTCATGGACGAGGTAAAGACGAAACAGAAGCGGCGATCGTGGCTTCAGTTCAGCGTGCGGGCGCTGCTGCTTGCCGTGCTGATAACCGCCGTGTTTCTCGGCGTGCAGGTGAACCGGGCGCGAACGCAGGCGCGCGCGGTGGCCGAGCTGAAGGCATACGGCGGGTTCGTACACTACGACTATGAGTACGTGAACGGCGCGTACAAAACAGGGTGCGAGCCGTGGGCGCCTTCGTGGCTCCGGGTCGCGATCGGTGACGACTTCTTCCGCACGGCGGTCGAGGTGAACTTGATATTTGAGGGTGTCGGCGCGGCGCAGGTTCAGACGGCCCGCATGGACGATGCCGTGATGCCGGTGCTGCGCGACTTGCCGGGCCTCAAGATGCTGTCCATCCACGAAGGCCAGGCGACAGACCGGTCGATCGAAGTGGTCCGGCATCTCGGCTCTCTCGAAAACCTGTCCATTCCCGAAGGGCCCGGCCTGACCGACGCCGGTCTCGCCAATCTGGCAGGATTAAGACACCTCAAAGATCTCTCGCTCGGCGAGGTCAAAGTCACGGACGTGGGGCTTGCGCATCTCTCGAGGCTCTACGCTCTGAAGCAGCTCTACATCTGGCCCGCTCCGGGCGAGCCCGAGCTCCGAGGGATCACCGATGCGGGAGTGCGACACATTTCCGGGCTCACCAGTCTCGAGGAGCTTACAATCGTCAATGGCTCGTTCACCGATGAGTGTCTCGCGTCAGTCGCCAAGCTGGTCAATCTGAAGGCGCTCCGGTTCACGTTCGGTGCCTTCCGGTTTTCTCAAGACGGGCTCGCGTTGCTCAAGCCATTGCGAAATTTGAAGGAGCTCGATCTTCAAGGCGACGGTGTGCCCGGCGCGGGCCTGCATCACCTTGCTGAACTTCCCAACCTGACGCAGCTATTCCTGGCCATGGATTCGCCGCTGGTGCAACACGAGAATGAACTCCGGGAAGCCGTCGAACGCCTTGTACGCTCGCGGCCCGGGCTGATCGTTCGGTGATTGTCAACTAAAGCGGTGACAGGAAGGCGGGCCGAGCCGGTTTGACGGGATTGAACCCGCTGGTCGTGCTGCTGGTCGCGCGTTACGCTCTAGCCTTGGCGCAACGCGCCGTCGTCTCCGTCGTTCACGGCTGAGCTGATTCACATACTTTCAACGACTGCCATTCAAAGGAGATCGAATATCATGACCCGTTTCCGGGCGCCCTGGCTGTTTCTGGTCGTGGTGACGCTCTTGCACCATTCTCCTGCCAAGGGCCAGGATCGGCCGGCCGCGAAGACCGAGGAGCCGCGTGCTTTCCTCAGCGTCAAAGGCGAGGCCGAGCGCCCGCTCGAGCTGACGGCGGCTGACTTCGCCAAGCTTCCCCGGCAGAGCGTCCACGCCAAGGACCACGAAGGCAAAGAGGCTGACTACGATGGAGTCGCGCTGGTGGACGTGCTGAAGTCTGCTGGTGTGAAGTTCGGATCGGATCTGCGAGGCAAAGCGCTTGCGAACTATCTCGTGGTCGAGGCCGCTGACGGGTATCGGGCCGTCTACGCATTACCCGAGCTCGACGCCGGTTTCACCGATCGGGTCATTCTGCTCGCCGACCAGAAGGACAAGAAACCGCTCGACGACAAGCATGGGCCGCTCCAGGTGATCGTGCCCGGCGAGAAGAAGCACGCGCGATGGGTTCGCCAGGTGACCGCGCTCAAGATCGGGCGGGCGTGAGTGCGGGGGCCGCAATCACGACTTGTCGATCATCACTTCGGTGGACTTGATCACGGCCTTGACCGCGTCGCCAGCTTTGAGCCCCATCTGCTCGGCAGATTCGCGGGTGATGGCGGCGACGATCTCGACCCCGCCCACGGCCATCACCACCTCGGCCATCACGTTGCCGAGCTTGACGGACTTGATCGTAGCGGGGAGTTGGTTGCGGGCGCTGAGCATGGGTGTATCCAATCGAAAGACGAGGGAAGACAGGACGAGCACGTCGAGGATATCCCAGACGCCCGTTGTTCGACAACGGCTCATGTCTAGCCCGCCCAGTTGCCCGGAATTCCACAGAAGCCTCAAAATCCTTCAAGCCTCGCCAACGATCTAAAGCAGCCAGCTCGATAAAGCCGAAAATAATGGTGCAACCCGAATCGCCGGTGTCGTGCGTTTCGCGATCGCGCCTGACAGGCTGCGATCTTCACTTCATCCCTTCGCCGGGACTGCGGGACTCGGGTGCCATGGACTTAAGAGCTTGTTTGCCCTTGATTTTGTGCGCGACTTGCTTGAGGGCATCGGCCGCGTTGGCGCAGGAAATTCCGCCTCCCCGGCCGTTTACAGCGCAACCTCCGCAGCCCTCTCCTCCGCCTGAGGAGGGAGCGGCGCCGCCGCTATCGAGCTATTTCGCGCCGGACACGGCGCCCACGGAAGCGCCACCAACCTCGAACTCCGGAACTGGAATCGAAGCCGAGTCGCTGCCAGGCGAGCTCGCTGAAGACATTTTTGACGCAAGTGACGGCATCCGCCTGGGGCCAACGGCCGTATCGAACGTTCGGTTTCTGATGGACGGCCTCGGCCTCGATAACTGGCTGAGCGGGCCGGGGATCCGGACGTTTGGCTGGGTCGAAGGGGGATACTCGGGTGCGTCGACCGGGACCGGTCCACTTTCGGTCCAGCCACGGCAAAACCGTTATGGCAATGAGTTCCTGCTCAACCAGATCGGCTTTGTCTTCCAGAGACCGCTGCGGCAAGACCAGTTCGATATCGGATTCAACGTGCGCATACTTTGCCGGTGCGGATGCGGCGCTTGGCCAGCCTAAAGGGGGTATCGGGTATCCGGTGGGCGATTCCCACTTCGGCCAGGATTTCCGGGACCTGTACATCTCGGCACACTTACCGATCCTCACTGACGGTGGGGTGGACTTCAAAATCGGCCGAATGAACACGATCATCGGCTACAACGGTTTTCTATCCCCCTACAGGCCGTTCTATTCAAGCGACTACCAGTTCTTCTATTCTCAAGATGGTGCATTCACTGGGTTTCTCACCGACCTGCACGTCAATGACCGGCTGGACATCTGGAATGGCATGACCCTGGGTGCCAACACGTTTTTCACCCTGCGCAGCAAGGATTCGTACTGCTACATCGGCCAGATCAACTACTGGCTGCAAGAAGCGAAACGCACGCGGCTGACCGCGTCAGTCTACTGCGGACCGCACGCCCTTTTTGCGGCCCCGGGACTTGCCGGCACTTATGACTCGATGGTTGAGCTGCGAGCCCAGCAAGATTGGAGCCCACGCTTCACTCAGGTGCTCCAGTCCAACATGGGCTGGGACGCCAACACGCCGGTCGGTACCGGATCGTGGTACGGCATTTATCTGATCAGCATCGCGCATTTGACCACTCAGGTCGACGCGCTCTGCCGGGCGGAATGGTTCGACGACGTGAAGGGGACGAGAACCGGGATCGACACCAACTACTCCGAGGTCACACTTGGGCTCAACTGGCACCCGTTCCGGTGCCTCGAGTTTCGCCCGGAAATCCGCGGTGACTTTGCCGGTGCGCCGGCGTTCGGGGCAGACGGCACTCACCACGATCGAAGCCAGTTGACCGGCGGGATCAGCGCGCTGCTTAAATTCTAAGGTGACTTGCCATCGACGCGACGATTCAGTTCAGCTTCCGCAAGCTCGCCTGCCGGTGTCGAGAACCAGTGATTGGGGGCGATGCTGCTCGAAGAGAGCATCCAGGGCAGGGCATCCGGCCCGATGGTCCAATCCGCCGCGATTTTGAGCGATAGATAGACCAGATCGGCGGTGACGGCCTCGGGGTGGCCGCACCAGCGCACGCAAGTGTCACCGGACTCGAGCGGAAAGATTGATCGCATTGTCATCGCGCGGGGCGCAGGTAAACCATCGGGCATCGGCCCGGCGATGAACAAGCTGGCGGAGGCGAGGGCGTCGCCGAGGTACCAGCTCGCTTGCTCGCGATCCCAGGGTCCATCCCAGCAAAATCGGTCGCGAAAGATCAGTCGCGAGTCACGGCGAACCTGGAAGTCTTGAACGATCCGCTCGAACTGAAATCGTTCGGAAAGCTCGCCGCGCTCATAGCGGCCGGGAAGCCAGATGTCGCCCCAGATAAAACGTGCCCCCGGTACGAGGTTGACGCGGCCGCGCTGGAAGTACCGGCTGCTGCGGAAGGGAATGGCCGGGCCTGGGAGCGCCACCACACAGGCGTCACCCTCAATATTGACGTTCCATTGCTGGGTAGCGAAGCTACCCAGCGCGGGATGAATTCGGGTGGCAGACTGTCCGGTCACAACGGCGCGTGTGCCCGCCCGCGCGGTCAGCTCGATCAAATGGCCGTCGCCATCCATCAATCCCGCGGTGAGGTTGATCAAATAGAGCAGTGAGGCCGGCTCCGATTCGATGGCAAAGGGTGGCATCAAACGCACCGGCACTTGCTGGTAACACTTTCCCAGGCGAGTTTCTCCGCGGGACTGGATGAGCTCGATGCGTGCGCCTCCCACACGGGCGGCTTGATGTGCTGCCGACTGGAGGCCGCGGAACTCCGGAGGCGTCACGAGCTCGTCGCGCGTGATGCGAGCTGCTGCCGCACCCACGTGATCACCTCCTCGACCCCTTGCTTCTGGCGGAGGCTGATCATGAGGAACGGACGTTCGCCCCGCATCCTTTCGCTGTCCCGGCGCATGACTTCCAGGTCTGCCCCGACATGGGGGGCCAGGTCGATCTTGTTAATGACCAGGAGGTCGCTGTTGCAGATTCCCGGGCCGCCCTTGCGGGGGATCTTGTCTCCCTCGGCCACATCGATCACAAAAATAAAGCGGTCGGCCAGCTCGCGCGAGAACACGGCGGTCAGGTTATCGCCGCCCGACTCGACGATCGCCGAGCTCGAGCCCGGGGAATTGCCGCTGGAAGTTTGCTATCGCGCTCAAGTTGGCGCTTGCATCATCACGAATCGCGGTGTGGGGGCAGCCGCCGGTCTGCACGCCGACGATCCGCTCGACCGGCAAGGCACCGCTGCGTGAAAGAAACTCTGCATCCTCGTGCGTGTAGATATCATTGGTGACAACCGCGAGGTTCACCTCGGGCCAGAGAGCGCGGCAAAGGGCTTCGACAAGCGCGGTCTTGCCCGACCCGACCGGCCCCGCCACCCCGATCGTGTAGACCTTCCTTATCGGGCCGGCGTAACGCGCCGGCCCGGGCCGGCCCAGGTGATCGTGCGAATGCTCGTGGTCTTTATGCGAGGGAGCAAGGTGGCGCAACCGCCGCCGGCAAGCGCGATGAGGCAACCACGCCCACGGCGAAAGAGGATCAAGATCGGAACATCCGGGCATACAATCGAGTTTGCTCATCGCAAAGGACCTCGTAGAAAGGGCAGCCAGCTCCGGCCGTCTCGGGATCGCGTAGGACGAGTTCCCCGGCGAGCTTGCCAATCTCTTCGTGTAGATAGGCCAGCACCTGCTGGCCGTGAGTGTGGCCGACCGGAATTGCACGGACTCCGGCGCCGATCATACCGAGGGAGGCTTGATGGAGGTAGGCCGTCAGGACCTCGAGAGGCCCGGCGCCTGAGAGTGCGCCAAGCAGCCCGAATGCCACAGCATGGTGCCAGAGGGTGGTCGGATCAGGCGCGTCTTGCAGGAAGGGCTTGAGCAATGTCGACGACCAGATCCATGTGGACGCGAGTGCGATCAGTTGCTCACCCATCTCACGACTCGCGCGACGGGTCGAAGGAGGCAGGATCGAGACCCCCGCCAGGGAGTTCATAGCCCGCAGGGCGGCAGAATCGCCGCAATGTCCGGCCCGACAGCTCGCGGCCACCAGCACGCCCTCGAGCGGCCCCAATGAGGAGCGAAGCCATCGCCGGGTGAAGCCCTCGAGCGTCTCGGGGTCGTGCACGAGTTTCCGCGCGATCGCCGCTTCGAGCCCCCACGAATGTGTGTAGCCGCTGATCGGCAGGGCCGAGTCAGCCATCTGAAGTAGACATAGATTCATCATTCTCGGGCCAGAGCGTCGAGACCTGCCGACGGGATCACTTGCGACCGACTGAATCAGAACAAGAAGTACGCGCTGGGCCATCGGCAGCACTTCGAGCGGCTGGCTGCCGACCTTCTCGCCATCGACCCAGACCTGATAGGTGTCTGCATCAACCTTGATCTCGGGAGTGGCCTCATTCCGTTTCATGTCCTTCTTGCTGATATCGCGGCAATGCTCGACGGCCACCACCTCACGCTGCAAGCCATATCGTTCGGCGATGCCGGCCTGGAGCGAGGCCTTTGAAACAAAGGAGAGGCACGACTTCGCGAGGGCCCGGCCAAACGCAGCGAACTGGGGGCGAGGATAAACCGGCTGGGGCGTGGCGATGCTGGCGTTCGGGTCGCCCATCTGTGCCGAAACAAGCAACCCGCCCTTGAGCACGAGCTCGGGCTTCACACCGAAATACGCCGGCTTGTAGAACAGCAGGTCGGCGAGCTTGCCGCCTTCAATACTGCCGACGTGGGCGGCAATTCCGTGCGTGATCGCCGGGTTGATCGTGTATTTCGCCACGTAGCGTTTCACCCGCTCGTTGTCGTTGCGCTTGCTGTCGCCCTCGAGAGCGCCCAACTGCACCTTCATCTTGTGTGCGGTTTGCCAGGTGCGAACAATCGCCTCGCCGATGCGGCCCATCGCCTGCGAGTCGGAGCTGGTCATGCTGATGATGCCGCGGTCGTGAAAGACGTCTTCCGCTCCGATTGTTTCGGCCCGGATGCGGCTTTCGGCGAACGCGACGTCCTCGGGGATGTTGCGCGACAGGTGATGGCAAACCATCAGCATGTCGAGATGCTCGTCGATCGTGTTGACGGTGAACGGCCGCGTCGGGTTTGTGCTCGAGGGCAAGACGTTGGGCAAGCCGGCGATCTTGATGATGTCGGGGGCGTGGCCGCCGCCGGCGCCTTCGGTATGAAAGCTGTGGATTGCTCGCCCCTTCATGGCCGCGATCGAGTCATCAATGAAGCCCGACTCGTTGAGCGTATCGGTGTGGATCGCGATCTGGATGTCGTACTCATCGGCGACCGCCAGGCTCGTGTCGATGACCGCGGGCGTGGTGCCCCAGTCTTCGTGGAGCTTGAGGCCGCAGGCACCGGCCTCGATCTGGTCCCGGAGCGGTTTGGCCATGCTGCCATTGCCCTTGCCCAGGATGCCGACGTTGATCGGCAACCCCTCGAATGCTTGAAGCATTCGCATGATGTTCCAGGGGCCGGGAGTGCAGGTTGTCGCCCACGTGCCCGTGGCGGAGCCCGTGCCGCCGCCGATCAGCGTCGTGACGCCGGAGGCGATCGCGGTCTCGATCTGCTGGGGGCAAATGAAGTGGATATGCGTATCGATGCCGCCGGGGGTGCAGATCAGTCCCTCACCCGCGATGATCTCGGTGTGGGGGCCGATCACGAGGCGGGGATCGACGCCGGGCTGGGTAAGCGGGTTGCCCGCCTTTCCCACGGCCACGATCCGGCCCGAGCGAATCCCGATGTCACCCTTGACGATGCCCCAGTGATCGATGATCACCGCGTTGGTGACCACCAGGTCGCAATGCTCCGGACTCATTGCTTCATCAAACGGACACTGCGCCTGGCCGTCGCGGATTGACTTGCCACCGCCGAAGATCGCTTCTTCACCATAGACGGTGTAATCCTGCTCGACCTCGATGATCAACTCGGAGTCAGCCAGACGGATGCGATCGCCGACGGTCGGGCCGTACTTCTTTGCATACGCTTTTCGCGACAGCTTCACGCTCATGGAAATACTCCCCCTGCCATCTCGAGATGAAAGTCAAAATGACGCCGCCGCTCAAGCCTTCTTGTGCCCGTAGCCCTGTTCCACGAACCGCTTCAAACTGGTGTGTCGAGTGTAGGGATCATCGAGCCGGCCGCTTACCAGGCCGTTGAACCCGAAGACCACGCGACGGCCGCCATAGGCGACGAGATTGACGTCCTTGACGTCGCCGGGCTCGAACCGCACCGAGGTGCCACTGGGCAGGTCGAGCCGCATGCCGTAAGCCTTCTCTCGATCGAACACGAGCGCACGGTTGGTTTCGTAGAAATGGTAATGCGCACCAACCTGGATCGGACGGTCGCCGGTGTTATTGACCCGGAGAGTCACCACGGTGCGGCCCGCGTTGAGCTCGATATCCTCGCCGTCAAAGAAGTACTCGCCCGGAATCATTGTCGTGCTCCAAAGGGTGGGGTTGTCTGGTCATCGTTCGCAGCGGTTTTCAGCGGATCGGGTCGTGCACGGTGATCAGCTTCGAGCCGTCGGGAAAGGTCGGCTCGACCTGAATCATGGTCACCATCTCAGGCACACCCTCCATCACGTCGTCGCGCTTGAGGATCTCTCGACCGGCACTCATGATCTCGGCGACGGATTTCCCGTCGCGAGCCAGCTCGAGCAAGTCGGCCGTGATGAGCGCGATCGACTCAGGTACGTTCAGCTTCAAGCCGCGCTTCTTGCGTTCCCTGGCTACCTGGGCCGCCACGAAGATGAGCAGCTTGTCGCGTTCTTGAGGTGAAAGATGCATGTTAAGTACTCCAGGAGCCGGAACAACGGTCGACGCGAAACTCGCATCGACACAGGGTAGTTGATCACGCAGCCGGTGAAACGCGCGATGCGAACAGTTTGGATTCGAGCCAGCCAAGCGAGAGAACGAGCCAGGTCGCGAGCACGAACGGGGCCGTCAGAGCAGGCAACCCGAGTTTCGGGAAGAGCTCGGTGATCGGCACGCAGATAAGAATTCCGAGCAACGGCGGGATCAACGCGACGCCGCCAGAGATAGAGCGCGACGGCGGCGAGTGTCGCGTTGTAGCCGTAAAGCCCAAGCGCCGCGATCTCGTCCGGCGAGTCGTGATGGTAAATGCCAACGAGCATTCCCAGTAGCGAGCCGGTAACCACCCACAAGGCGTGGTGCCAGTCCGAGATTGCGATACCGACGACGAAGCAAAGAGCCGTCCAGACACTCGCCTGGAACATGACCTGACCGACCCCATGTGCCACCGCGGTCGCAAAACCCGTCGCCTCAGGCGGGGAGCCCGGATCGACAGTCGTGAGGCCCAGCGCCAGACCCAGAAAGTAAACCCCCCAGGTCGTGACGATGAACGGGCCGGTGTAGGTGGGAAAGGGAATGTACCGCCGCGCCAGACCACGTCACGAGCGTCGCGACAACGCAGCCCGCAACCAGCAGGCCGATGCTGATCGCGGCCGGCTTGAAGAAGAAGAATGTGGCGATACCCACGAGCGCCGCGTTGAAGCCAAAGATTCCGGCAGAGATTTCGGCTTTGTCGAATTTCAGTGCCAGGGCTGTCGCCCAGCCGATCGCCGAGCCGGCGACCGCTCCGGCGGCCATCAAGGGTGAATTGGCGCGATTCCCAGCACAAAGAATGCTCCGGTCAGGGCGTGTTCCTGGAAGAACACCTGAGCGATGCCGCGCAAGATGGCGCGAATGGGCTCGGGCACCGCACTATCGGAGATCATGCTCATCTCAGCTCGATTCGTTGTTCGCCGCGCGATCAGTCAAAGATCTCGACCGCGCCGGTGCGCAGCTCGTACGAGCCGCCGACCACCTTCAGCTCGCCGTTTTTTGCAAACTTTGCCAGAATGGGATCAAGCGTCTTGAGGCGGTCAACGCCGGCCAGCACGTTAGCCTTGATAACATTCGTCAATTTGTCGCCGGGCTGGCCCGTGACCGCCCGCACCGCGGGCCGGATCGGGTCGATCAGGTCGCCGATCGAGCCGGGCAGCACGTCTTTGTCGTCGATATGTTTGATCGCCGCTTTGACCGCACCGCACTGGCTGTGCCCCAGAACCATGATGAGCCGGACGCCAAGCTCGGCCACGGCAAACTCGAGGCTTCCCTTCACGGTCGGCCCTGCGCCGCTCACGATATTGCCGGCAACGCGCACCACGAACAGATCGCCGACGCCCTGGTCGAAAATCAGCTCCGGCGCGGCGCGTGAATCGGCACAGCCAACGATGGCCGCCAGCGGTGCCTGCCCCTCGGCGAGCGCCTTGAAGTCTTCCGGTTTTCGCCCCGGGTGTTCGAGCTGCCCGTTCACGAACCGCTTGTTGCCCTCGAGCAGCCGCGCAAGCACCGCGTCCGGATCTCGAGCGGCAGCGGGTTGCGCCCCCCGAGTGATCGCGGCAGCGCCCAACCCCGCTGCGCCGGCCGCCAAACCTGTAAGCCGCACAAACTCGCGTCGGGACGAGCGGTACGGTGGTCGCATGAGATCTGACTCCGAATCTGTTGGTTCAACGACCTCGCCGGCTCACCGCGACGGGTCGAATGCACACATTGAAGCTGAATCGCACGAACGGGAGTTGAAAGGTTGCACGAGCGCGCAATCAACGCTCTCATGAAGGTGGAAATGATAACACGACGGCATTTATCGAATCAACGGCCGAGAAAGTCTCCGAATTTCGTCTCGTTCCGCTCATGCGATTTGCCTCAGATGAAAAGCTGAAGCCTGGCACGGACCTTGGTTTCTACGCGCTCCGGGTCGATCGGCATGAGATGCTTCGCTCGTCGTTATCCCCTCTGTAAGCGCATTCCGCCCCAGAAGCTGTCGAGACTTCTCAAAAAAAGTTCGGAACGCCAGGTAGCAAATCGATCAATGTCGGGAATCGGCTTGATCTTGCGTGCGAGCAGGAGCGTGGCGCCGACGCGTAGAGCGCAACCAACTCGTTCGTGCAACCCTCACCCTGTACCTCCGAAATTCGCGGAAGTATAATCATGCCTTCGCTTTCGCTGCGCTCTACTCCGATCCAACACGGAGCTGCAATCGTGCATGTGCCCCGATAGTGTATTCCGTCGATCCAGGTGGTGGCGCTGCAATGAATGAGGCGGCTCAGATTCTGACGGCTATCGAGCAGGGCGACCGGCATGCCGCCGAGCAGTTGCTCCCGTTGGTCTACGACGAGCTAAGGCGGCTGGCGGCCCGGAAGCTGGCCCAGGAATCGCCCGGGCATTCGCTTGAGGCGACGGCCTTGGTGCACGAGGCCTATCTGCGGCTGGTCGGCACTGCCCCGGGCCACCATTGGGATAGCCAGGGCCATTTCTTTGCCGCCGCCGCCCAGGCGATGCGTTACATTTTGCTCGACAACGCTCGGCGCAATGCCGCGCGAAAGCGGGGCGGGGGCCGCCGGCGGACCGACCTTGTTGATGTGCCGGCACCCGATCCGGACGCGGACCTGATCGCCCTCGACGAGGCCTTGACCCGGCTCGCGACGGAAGACCCGGTCGCCGCAAAAGTGGTCGAGCTCCGCCAGTTCGCCGGTTTGGGTCACGAAAAAATCGCTGCCACGCTCGGCATCTCGGTCTACCTTGCTCGCCAGAAATGGACCTTCGCTCGAGCGTGGCTGAGCGATGGACTGAGCGGCTGAACCGCTCCGTCAGTCATGATCAAAGTAAGAATACGCACGGCGCGGGAAGTATATACCCGGGGTTAGAGCCTTTTCATGCCGCTTGACCTGAAACGTGTTGAAGCCATTTTCCTGAGAGCCGTCGAATGCTGCGAGCCCGCGGCCCGTGCCGCCGTGCTGGATGACGAGTGCGGGCCTGACGTCGAGCTGCGACGCCGCGTCGAGGGGCTCTTGAATGCCAGCGAGCAGCCCAGCAGCCTGCTGGATCAGCCGATCGTGGGACGGGCCACCGGCATCGTGCCTGAGGCGGGTTCCCAGGATAACGGTCTCGCCGCCGCGGATTCCAACTCGCTCGCCGGCGCATCCGACGACTTCACCCCGACGATCGATCGCCTGCGCGGCCCCGGTCGCCGCGGCAGGGGCTCGGACGGCGATCCCTGCAAGATCGGCCGCTACGCGGTCATCCACAGGCTCGGCAAGGGCGGGTATGGGTGTGTCTATCTTGCGCACGACGATGACCTCGACCGCCCGGTTGCGATCAAAGTCCCGAATCCCGAACGGATAACACGCTCCGAAGACCTGGAAGCGTTTCTCACCGAAGCTCGAAACGTCGCCAGGCTGGACCATCCCGATATCGTGCCCGTTTTTGACGTTGGCCGCACAGAGGACGGACTCTGCTTCGTCGTGTCGAAGTTCGTCGATGGGAGCGATCTGGCGGTGAAGATCGGACAAGCACGACCTTCCTGCCGCGAATCGGCAGGGCTGGTCGCCGCCGTGGCCGACGCACTTCATTATGCGCACTCGCGAGGGCTGGTCCACCGCGATATCAAGCCCGCCAACATCCTGCTCGATGCATCGGGCAGGCCCTGCGTGACTGACTTCGGGCTCGCCCTCAAGGACGAAGATTTTGGCAAAGGCGGCGGGCTGGCCGGCACACCCGCCTATATGAGTCCGGAGCAGGCCAGGGGGGAAGGGCATCGGGTCGATCGGAGGTCCGACGTCTTCAGCCTGGGTATCGTTCTCTACGAATTGCTGACAGGGCAGAAACCGTTCCAAGGCGATTCGCTGCTGGCGATCATACAGCAGATCACCACCTCCGAGCCTCGCCGTCCCCGCCTGATCGATGACACGATCCCCGAGGAACTCGAACGGATCTGCCAGAAGGCGATCTCGAAACGTGCGTCGGAGCGGTACAACACGGCTCATGAGCTGGCGGAAGAACTTCGCCTGTTCCTTCAAACGACCGGCGGCGGAGTCTCGCCTTTCGCACACGGCTCGTCCATGGGTGCGTCCATGGGGATCAAACCTCGCGGCCACCGCAACGCTGACCGGCCGCGGGCAGACTTACTCCGGTGGGCGGCCTCATCAAATCGTCCCGAAAGGCCTGCGATCGTTCGATGAGCATGATGCGGACGTTTTTCTCGATTTGCTTCCGGGACCTCGCGACCGGGATGGATTGCCGGACATCATCCGATTCTGGAAGCACGCGATCGACCAGATTGACCCGGATCTGACATTCAAGGTTGGGCTGGTCTACGGTCCCTCGGGCTGTGGGAAGTCGTCGCTGGTCAAGGCGGGGCTCTTGCCCCGGCTCGGCAAGCATGTCTTGCCGGTTTACATCGAGGCGACCCCCGAGGAGACAGAGACCCGGCTGCTGAGAGCGTTATCGAAGGCTTGCCCTCAACTCTCCGCTGGATCGGGCATCGTCGAAGCGCTCGCAACCTTGCGGAGGGGCCGAGTATTGCACCCCGGGACGAAGGTGCTTCTGGTTCTGGACCAGTTTGAGCAATGGCTCTCCGCCAGGCGAGGTGGCGACACGGAACTGGTATCTGCTCTTCGGCACTGCGATGGCGAACGTCTCCAGGTCGTCGTGATGGTGCGCGATGATTTCTGGATGGCGGCGACCCGCTTCATGAGGGACCTGGAAATCCGCCTGGTCGAAGGGGAGAACTCGGCCCCCGTTGATCTCTTCGACGTCGACCACGCCCGGAAAGTCCTGACGGCATTCGGCCTGGCATTTGGCAGGCTCTCCGAGAACGCGGCGGATCACACGCGCAACCAGGTGGACTTCATCAAGGAATCCGTGAACGGACTGGCCGAGGAAGGCAAGGTGATTTCGGTACGTCTGGCATTATTTGCCGAAATGATGAAAAGCAAGGACTGGAACCTGCGCACGCTCAGAGAAGTGGGCGGCACGAAAGGTGTGGGCGTGACGTTTCTGGAAGAGACTTTCAGCGCGAAGGCCGCGGCTCCCGAACACCGCCTTCACCAGAACGCCGCCCAGGCCGTGCTGAAAGCGCTGCTTCCCGTGAGCGGCACGAACATCAAGGGTCAGATGAGATCGCGTCGAGAATTGCTCCACGCGTCCGGATACGCGAATCGCGCGAGCGACTTCAGTGATCTGGTCCACATCCTCGACCAGAAACTTCGGCTGATCACGCCCACCGAGGCGGAAGGGCCCTCGAACGACGGCCAAACGAAGGCCAGCTCTGATGAGTGTTATTATCAATTGAGCCACGATTACCTCGTGCACTCCCTGCGCGAATGGTTGAGCCGCAAGCAGCGTAAGAGCCGTCGAGGAAGGGCCGAACTTGCGGCTGGCGGAATGCGCGTCGCTCTGGAACACCAGGTCGGAAAACCGGAACCTGCCGACGTTCGCGGAGTGGGCACAAATCAACTTGCTGACGAGGCGGCAGAGCTGGTCCGAGCTGGAGCGTCGTATGATGCGGCGCGCGGGGCGGGCCCACGGTCGGAGGGCTCTGGCCCTCGTTTTGTCGATTTCTCTGGCGACCTGGGCAGCGATCGAAGGCTACGGGACACTACGGGCTTCGGCGCTCGTCGAGTCGCTTGAGAAAGTAAGCACACCGGACGTGCCTCCGATCGTCGAGCAACTCTCAAACTACCGCCGCTGGGCCGAGCCTCGGTTGCGCGCGTGCGGTACAAAATACCGACGATCAAAGTCGGGAGCATCTGCACGCCAGCCTCGCCCTCCTGGCAGTCGATGCCACGCAGGTCAATTACCTCTTCAAACGTCTGCTCTCCGCCACTCCAGCCGAATTTCCTGTTCTGCGTGATGCCCTGAAACCGCATCGATCCACTCTGAAGCCCTGGCTCTGGACCGCGCTGGAAAGAGCGAAGCCGGGCGATGCCAGCGTGCTTCCCGCCGCCGGCGCACTGGCAGGCTACGACCCGGCTGACGCCCGGTGGGACGGCGGTAGGCGACAAGGTAGGCGCACGCGCTCGTGTCGGTCAACGCCATCGTCCTCGGGACCTGGATCGAAGCTCTCCGCCCGGTTCGGTCCAGGCTGTCGGCGCCGATCACCACCGTGTTCAAGGATGCCGGACGCCCCGAGTCAGAACATACATTGGCGACCAGCATCCTCGCCGAATTCGCCGACGACGATCCGGAACGGCTCGCCGAGTTGCTCGTGGTCGCCGACCCGAAAGCATACTTGAGCCTCTTCCCGCTCGCGGCAAGAAGGGCCGAAAAGATCGTGCCCGTATTGCGGGCCGAGCTGCGCAAGAAACTAACGCACTCGTGGAATGATCCGCCGCTCGAGCTCAACCTGGACAGAGCCGGACCGAGCACTCGTGCGCCGGGTCGAGCTGGCACAGGGGATCGTCGCCGAGCGGTTTCGCCTTCTGTCAGATAATGGCCCTGGACGAGTTCATCACCTGTGCCGAAGGCCTTCGCCGACTCGGGATACCGCCCGGTGCGGCTGCGACCCTACACCAGGAGTGCGCACGGTTCGCGTCTCGGCGATCTGGACTCGAGATGAACGAAATTGGCGAATCTCGTCCGGTCTGTCTGCCGAGGAGGTTCGAGCAGCAGGATGACCGGAACAGGAAGGATGGGTTCGTTCCTGTCGACGTCGCCGGGCTACGTGGTGATTGATAAGAGACGGCAAAGCCGGCTGATCGCTACGCCGCGCTATGGGTCGAGAAACTCGGCGATGACGACGCCCGGTTATACGTTGGGATCACCGCCGATCTTCGTGAGCCGAGCTCGAGGTCAACTTGAAGGAGGCTCAAGCTCATTCCCCGGGCCCTTTACCCCGTGATCGGTGCCGACGGGCTCACGCGATATTGCGGCGTCTGGGGGCGACCCGCCGCAGCCGGACATCATGGGTCAGACCTGTCGAGAACGAGCTCGCGGAGAATTTCGAGGAGCGACAGGCGAAACTGCGCGACCAGTTGCTGCTGGACGTGGCGATGAGCGCGGGAGACAACTCACGACCGAGCCCGGACGCAAGGGCGTTCGCTCTAGAACATCGAAGGCTGGTCACTCCGACTGCCGCTATTCCGCGCGTCTGGAGCAGCGATTGGAGGTTCGAATCGACTTTGATTCACGGGGCAGATCCCCTGGTCCAGTTGCGGAAATGTCCCGCACTGATCGCCCAGGGCTACCGCCCGGTGTCATGGTCGCAAGCCAGCTCACAGCCGACGCGCCGCTGGTGACCGCGTCGGTCTGGCACCGCCCGGTCATCACGGATGCGACGAGGGACCAACTGGCGGAACGCCAAGCACGCGCGGCGATCGCACTGGTGCGCATGGGCAGGCCCGCTGAGATCATGCCGCTGCTCGGCACAGCGCCGATCCCCGCGTTCGCAGCTTCATCGTCGCCTGGCTTTTTCGCCTGGGTACGGATCCACAACGAATTGTCGCCCAGCTCGACCGGATCGACCCCAGCGCCACGCCCCAGCACTCGCAAGGGAAACAGTGGATGGACGCGGTCCTGTTCCACCCCGAGACCTCCCAGCGGCGGGCGCTGATCCTGCTCCTGGGTACATACGCAGCCGAACGATTGGCTCCCGCCGGGCGCGAGGCTTTGATCAGCAAACTTCTCGATCTGTACCGCAACGATCCCGATGCGGGCATTCACGGGGCGGCGGAATGGACCCTTCGGCGACTGAGCGAGCAGAAAAAGCTAATCAAGCTCGATGCCGAGTTGATGAAGGTCAAGGACCGGGGCCGGCGGCGGTGGTACGTCAACGGGCAGGGACAGACGTTTGCCGTGATCGAGGGACCGGTCGAATTCGGCATGGGTTCGCCGGCAGCAGAGACGGAACGCATCCCTGGAAACGAGCCGATGAGTCGCATGCGAATACCCCGTCATTTCGCGATCGCCGCCAAGGAGGTTTCGGTCGAGCAGTTTCAGCGGTTCTTGAAACGCGGCCGGCATCACGATCGACCGCTACCACGCGTCCGCCAGCTTCCTCGCCAGGTATAGCCCCGACCCCCAGGGGCCGTGGGTCGGGCCCGACTGGTATATGGCGGCTCACTTCTGCAACTGGCTGTCCGAGCAGGAGGGTTTGCCGAGGGAAGAGTGGTGCTATCTGCCGAACGCGGGAGACGCCTACGGCGAGCGGATGTCGATTCCTGCCGACGTCCTGGAGCGCAAAGGTTATCGGCTACCGACCGAGGCAGAATGGGAATACGCCTGCCGGGCCGGTGCCGTGACCAGCCGCTCATACGGTCATTCCATCCATCTGCTTGACGCTCATGCTCAGTATCAAGCGAATAGCGCACGAGCATGCCTGGGCGTGCGGCAGCTTGTTCCCGAACGACCTGGGATTGTTCGACATGCTGGGGAACGTGGTTGAATGGTGCGAGGACAGCTCGAACGCGGTCAGAGCTGGGCGGAAAGGAGTCTACAACGATATCGTAAGTGAAAAGGAATTGATCGTCGAAAAAAACCCCCGCGTTCTCCGCGGCGGCACGTTCGTCAATCGCCCCGCCATCGTCCGCTCCGCGTATCGTCTTTGGGACGCCCCATCGGGCCGTTACACACTCAACGGATTCCGTCTCGCCCGAACCTGCGACTGATTCGAATGAGCGCGATCGTGCACGGGCGAGTCCATTTACGCTGGAACAGATCGCCCGCGGCGTTTGTCTGGCCAAGCTGCGGCAAGCAGCATCAGAAGTAGAGCTGAAACCTCAACCAGAACATGTCGGCAGTCGACTGAAGACCGCCGGGACGATACTGGACCGGGTCGGCAAAATCTGCGTGGAGCCAGAACGTGTAAATCTTCAAGTATTCGTTCAGGTACCAGTTCACGCCGAGCTCGGTCTGGAGCGCCTGGTTCGACCAGAGAGCCGGCTCGGCAAAGCCCGCCGAGAAGATTTTCTCACCGAGGCGCAGCTCGCTGACACTGGCGACGAGCTCCCAGGCTCCCAGGCCCGCAGGAACGCCTTTGGTTGTTGGAATGACAGGCCGAAGCGGATAGACGGCGGTGCGGCGCTGGACATGTTCACCGGTCAGCAGGTAGCTCGCGGTCACATAGAAGCCGCCGAAAGGCACGGCCGTGGGCGCCGGATGCGCAAGCGATGCATAGCTCCCATAGCCGTACTGCCACTCTCCGATCAACGAGAGCCCCTTGTAGAAATAGGCCGAATGCACCGAGCCCAGCAAGCGATCGCCTCGCTGGGTCGTTCCCGGGTTCAAGATCAGAAATGGAGTCGTGCCGGGGATCGGGTTTTCGGCACTCGGCCCGGTTGCCCCCAGTGAAAATGCGACCGGCACGGGTGGCTGGTTCTGGTACCCGAATGCAACTGAAGTGCCCAGATTGAGGTCTCTGGCGAACTCGAACGACTCTGATTCCTGAAATGGCCTCGCATTCAGATAACCGGTGAAGTCGACACTGTTGTTGAAGCTCTCGAACGAGTTGGCCGAACCGTTGAAGACTCCGGCCGCATAGTCGAGCCGCTTGTCGAAGAGGTAGCCCCAGCCCATGACGCCGACCTGGCGGCCCTGACCGACGTTCGTCGTGTAAACCGACCGCTCGGGCGTCTGCATCCAGTAGATTGGAATTGCATATTGCTCATACGTGAGAGGCGTGAAAAAGCGGCCGATTCGCAGCTCGAAACGATCGTCAAAATGCAAGTTGATGAACGCGTTCAGGATGTTCACACTGCCGCCGAGCCCGCGGTTCAGCGACAACTGGTACTCGATGCGGCGGGTGATGTTGCCGTCGAAGAAAATACGTTGCCGCGGAAGATAAAGACCACTGTTGCCCGGAACCTGGTCGCGCTGACCCCAGACCCGCGCATCAATCTGAGACCCCAGATGAATCTGGAGCCCGAATTCGTCGTCGGCCGTGCTGAACTGAATGCCGTTGCCGAACGTCGCGCCCATCGGCAGTTTTCTTTTGTTCAGAGCGTATGAGTATGGATAGCCAGGCGCGGGCGTGAACGGGGAGAATTGGCCCTCGGTGTAGTCAGGGACGGGATCATCAACGGGAAAAGCAACGTCTTCCGGAGCAGTGCTCTCGTCGGGCGCCGGCGGAATCGACTCGGAGGCGCTCGGGTTCATCGCAGGCGAGGGCGAGGCCACGCCCACGCGCTCGGAAAGCTCGCCGATTCTCTGGAGCAGCACGTTCATTTGAGCTTGATGGGCCTTGTTCACCTCGTCAAGCTGACCGGCGAGCTTGCGGTTGACCTGCTCCATTGCGCGTAAGCGCTCGGCTAGCTGCTCCACGGTGACCGGGGGTTGCGGCGCCGCACTCGCCTCGACATCCGGCAAGGGACTTGGCAATGCCGTCGGCGAATCCTGCGCGGCCGCACACGAGGCGAGCACCGCAGAGACGGCAACCATCACACAGGCAATCTCGAACAGATATCGAGCTTTTCGTGCGCGGAGGCGCAGATCGAGGCCGCGATGTGAACGATCGATCAGCACCTGGAACACGTCGATCCCTGGCTGGGGTATGGCAGCTCAAGGGTCTCGCCGCAAGCGAGGCGATTCAGGAGAGCTGCGGGCTTCACCCAAGCTCCGTTACAGCGCACGCGCGCAGCGGGAGCACGCCGCTTCTGTTATCGGTTGTAGCGGTCGTGCGACTTTTGAAGTTCCGATTGCCATCGCGCGAGGGGATCAGCGGAGAGGCAAGTTCGTATTCAACGAAACGGGCTGCCGAAAAAATCGAAGAACGGGTTCAGATTTGAAAGGATCGATGAGCTCGCCGCGCTCGCGGGCGTTTTGATGACTTGTTTGCGAACGGCGTCGATCTGGGCGAAGAGTCACGGTAGATGACCCGCTGAGCAGGAGTCGTTGCCTGGCCGAATCGGAGATTATCAATCTCCATGAATGCGATCAGGTTGCCGAGCGACGTTGACTTGACAGTGCGCAACGGGTTGAAGGCATCGGTGGTATCGGGTCGTTCGAGCAGCCTGACCAGCCCGGCGATGGATTTTATGAACTTTCGACGCTTCCTCTCGTGCTTTGGCACCCTCGAGCGGCTGGGTGGCGAGCTTCGCGCAACCAATCCTAGAATCGGGCGCATCAATCGAATCATCGTGAAATTCCTGGCGGCGCAGGGATGTTCGTGCCGTCAATCAGCACGTTTGCGCCGCGATAGCGTGCTTACTTCTTGGCTTTGTCGGCAGCTGAGTCGACGATCAGCTTGCTGAAAAAGTCTGTGACGGGAGCGGGATCGGGCAGGGCGGCCGAGGATTCGTCGAGGTTGGCTTCTTTGACGACCCGGTCGCGCACCGCGTCGAGTTGAGCGAAGAGATCGCGGTAGATGGCCCGCTGCTTGGGGGTCGTGGCCTGGCCGAACCGGAGGTTGTAAATCTCCATGAACGCGATCAGGTTGCTGAGCGGAGTGGTCTTGACCATGCGCAACTGCTTCAAGGCCTCGGTCGTGTCAGGATTCTCGAGCAGCCGCACCAGGCCCGCGAAGGTTTTCACGAACCTGGACGCTTCGTCACGAGCCCTGGCTCCCTCGAGCGGCTGGGCGGCGAGTTGCGCCGAAGCCCATTGATGAATTCATGCCCGGCCTTGAGCGTACCCGACGATATATCGCCTTCATCGTCTTCCTTGATCGCCTTGTCGACGATTTCGCCGAACGTCTTCTTTTCCTGGGCGAATCGCTCGCCCTCGAGTGCTGCGGGCCACTTGGTCACCGCTTTGATCTGACTGAGCACCATGGTCACGGCTTCGGAAGCATTGCGAAACGGGATATCGGCGATGACGCTTGCTTCGACGGGAGAAGAGGCAATCCGCAAGGCCGAGCTGGCAACTTTGGGATGGGTGAGTTGATTGACCGCGGCATTGAGCGCATCGCCCATCTCGATGTCGCGTGCGGTGGGATTGTCCCTGATCCTTTTGAGAATCGCATCGTTCTGGGCCCGATTATTGGCGGAGTTTTCGCGGCGCCGTGCGACGTTGCGTCGGGCTGCTTCGAGGTTGGCTTGATAGAGGTAGTCGTTCCACCGTGTGAGCGTGTCGAGGTTGATCGAATCGGCGATCGCGGTCTTTTCGTTGAAGATGCCGGCGCCCGTGTAATAGTGCCCCATACCCTGGGCGAGTGCGCCTTCGGGCGTCTGTGACCACCCTCCCCACCCTTCCCAGCCCCAGCCCTCGGCACGCGCACTTCCCGCTGACATCAGTGAAATAAAGAGCATTCCCAGAGCAGTTCGTATCAATCGGTGCATCGTGAATCTCCCTGAGGCACATGGAGAGTTTGGGCCGTCGTCGTTGTTGTCACACCCAGTGAAGATGTGGACTCGGCTGTCGCCAGGTCGAGCGTGGACCCGAATATCGTACTGGCCGGATGGCCGCGGTGTAAGAGGCTAGTGCTGCAACAATTCCGGGATCACGCACCGGCCCCGGCCGGCTCGAGATGAACGAGTGCGGCGGTTGCGGCGGCTTGTTTGCGGATGTCCTCGGTGATGCGCATCGAGCAGAACTTCGGGCCGCACATGCTGCAAAAGGCGGCTGATTTGAAGGCGTCCTGGGGGAGTGTCTCGTCGTGCATGCGGCGGGCGGTTTCCGGGTCAAGGGAGAGCCGGAACTGTTCTTCCCAGTTGAAGTTGTAACGGGCGCGCGAGAGTGCGTCGTCACGGTCGCGGGCACCCTTGCGGTGGCGAGCGAGATCGGCGGCGTGGGCGGCGATCTTGTAGGCGATGACGCCCTGGCGGACGTCTTCGACCTCGGGGAGGCCCAGGTGTTCCTTGGGGGTGACGTAGCAGAGCATGCTGGCTCCGTGCCAGCCGGCCAAGGCGGCACCGATTGCGGAGGTGATATGGTCGTAGCCGGGGGCGATGTCGGTGACCAGGGGCCCGAGGACGTAGAACGGTGCCTCGTCGCATTCGACGGCCTGTTTCTCCATGTTCATGGCGATCTGGTCCATGGGGACGTGCCCGGGGCCTTCGACCATGACCTGGCAGCCGCGTGCCTGGGCTCGCCGTGTGAGCTCACCCAAAGTCTTGAGCTCGGCGAACTGGGCGGCGTCGGATGCATCGGCGATACTGCCGGGGCGAAGGCTGTCACCCAGGCTGAAGGAAACGTCGTACTGCCGCATGATGTCGCACATGTCGTCAAAATGAGTGTAGAAGGGGTTTTCCTTGCCCCTGGCGAACATCCACTGGGCCATGAGCGAGCCGCCGCGGGAGACGATTCCAGTGACGCGATTCGCGGTGAGCGGGATGTAGTCGCGGAGGATGCCGGCGTGGACGGTCATGTAGTCGACGCCTTGCTTCGCCTGGTGCTCGATCATGTCGAGCATGTCGCGTTCCGAGAGCTCCTCGACCTTCTTGACTTGTTGAATGGCCTGATAGATCGGAACCGTACCGACCGGAACGGGGCTCGCGGCGATGATTGCCTGGCGAATGGCGTCGATGTTGCCGCCGGTGGAGAGGTCCATGACGGTGTCGGAGCCGAGCTCGACGGCGAGTTTGAGCTTGGCGAGCTCGTTGTCGATGTTGGAGGTGACGGCCGAGTTGCCGATGTTGGCGTTGATCTTGCAGCGGGCCTTGATTCCGATGGCCATGGGCTCGAGGCCGAGCGAGAGATGAACGGTGTTGGCGGGGATGATCATCCGGCCTCGCGCCACCTCGGATCGAACCAGCTCGGGATCCAGCGATTCGCGGCGAGCGACATGGTGCATCTCGTTGCTGATCTTCCCCTGCCGGGCCATTTCGATCTGAGTCATGGTGAGCGAATCCTCTGAATTCACGCGGAGCGCGGCCGCCGGCAAGCCGCCGGACGCCCAATTTTTCGTCATGTTCGTGCTGGTTCCGACTCCTTGGGTATAACAATTATGGAAGGAATCGTTAAGGTAGTGACGTCGGACGGCGGTTCGATTTTGATTTCCTGTGACCACTGGTGAAGGCAGGAGAGGCGATGGCGAAGGCCATTCATGTCACATGCTCGCACCCGATTTGTGCCGAGCAGGCCGCATACAAGATCGCCGCCCGGTGGACAGATGGGCGCCTGGCCGAATTGAAGACCTACGGTTTTGCGTGCTCGGAGCATGTGGGTGAGGTGTTCAGAGATTCGCTCGAGCGGCAGCAGCACTACACGCCGGGGCCTGGTGAAACGATCGAGGAAATGGCAATTTACCGGTACGAGCCGGGCAAGCGCGACCGTTTCCTGCAACGATTGTGGGGGTTGGAAGAGAACTATCGTTCCTGACGGGCGCTGGCCAAACAGGCGGCGTGGCCACAACCGGCGCAACTGGTCGGTTGCGCGCACAGCGGCTCAGGAGTTACGTTGCGCCTCCGTTACGAACGGAGCGACTGGCGCAGCCATCGCGAGGCGTACTGGGCTTGGATTTCCGTCGAGTGCGACTCGACCTTGCTCGCGAGGAGGGACGATATAAAGGGCGGTCAAGCTGGTTCCTGGACGGGCAACAGTGCTCGCAGGCAAAATGCAGATCGCTCACCACAGGACGTCCCGATCGCGCCGGGAGATGCATGACGAATAGCAGGCTTTCGCCCGGCGTGACGATCAAGGAGGTAACGGAGTGAACATCCTCTCGACTCGCTTCGGCCTGATTGAGGCTAGCGAAACGGACGTGATTCTGATTCCGGAAGGGTTACTGGGCTTCCGCTCGTTCAATCAGTTCGTCCATCTGCCCGACCCGGTTGCAAACGGTCTGTCGTGGCTGCAGAGCATCACGGCTCCGGAACTCGCGTTCGGGCTCGTGCCGCCACCGCTGGCCGTCGGCGACTACCGGATCGAGCTTCGACAGGGTGACCGCGCCGCACTCGAGCTGGACGATGAGCGATCCGCGCTCGTCTACGTGATTCTGAACCGGGCAGAAGGGGGAGGGCTGACGGTCAATCTGCAAGGACCGCTGGTCTTCAATCCGATGCGCCGCCTGGGCCGGCAACTGGTTTTGACCTCCAGCCGCTATCCCGTGCGGTATCCTGTAGAGACGTATGCTTACGCCCCGGCACCAACCCTGCTGCCTGGGCCGTCACCGCTGCGAGCGACGGCGTAACCCGCTCTTGCTAAAAGCAGCATGAGTCGAAAAGAGCAACATACCACCCCCAGCTCCGTCACGGTCGAACTGTGCCCAGGCGCTTGTGATCAGGGACGGCCGCGGGTCTCGCTGGCAGGAGGAAGGAGCCGTAAACGATGCTGGTCCTGTCCCGACATCGCGACGAGAGTATCATCATCGGCGATGATATAGTTATCACCGTCGTGGATATTCGCGGCGATAAAGTTCGACTGGGGATCGCGGCCCCGATCGAAATCTCGGTACACCGGCAAGAGGTGTACGAGGCGATCCAGCGCGAGAATCGCCAGGCGAGCCGGCTGGAGCCGCATGACGCCCGCCAGATTGACCGCCACAGTCCGCCGCCGCCCAGGCGCGATCCGCGGCGCCGGTCCGAAGGGGATTGACGCTCGCGGGGCGGCTATTCGAGATCGATGATTTCGTCATCATCGTCATCGACAATCTCGAAGCCGCCTTGCAGGAACTCGGGCTCGGCACTGGCCGCGACGGCACTTTCGCGGCCGCTCCACGCCGGCAGCCGCATCCTCCTTGGGCTGGCGCGCCGTCGGGGCATTTCCGGCCGCTTTCACGGCGCCGCCCGCAAGGCCGCCGGCGGCGCGCTGGCAAGTGCGGCCCGCTCGCGACGCACCTCCGACGGCGACGGCATCTCGTCCGAGCCGAGATAAATGCGAATCTTGTACCCGCCCAGGCTGACCCGGTCTTCGGGCAAAAGCGCGGCCCACCGCACCCGCTGCCCCTTCACCTTCGTGCCGTTGGTCGTCGCAAGGTCGCGGACCACCAGCAACCCGTCGGTCTTCACCATGACACAGTGCCGCTTCGATAGGCCCGGGCCCTGAAGCACCACGTCACAGCTCTCATGACGGCCAATCACCGTGACGTCGCGCAGGATCGGAATCGGCGGATCACCGTTTTCCGGCACCAACTCAGCCTTCATCAGGTTTCTCTCGCCTCGTGAATCACGAGTGAATCTTGGAAACGGCAGGCCCCGCTCGCAGAATGGCGCCGGCTGTCGTATTCTAACCCATCGAACCCAATCTCACAAGATTTGCGTGCTTGCATCGACGTACTGTCTATGCAGATACGCCTGAATAGGCAGCCATGTGACGCTCGAATCCGATCGAAAGGAACCGAAACCATGCCGCCCACTCTCTCCGTGGGGCTGCGACGCGGCTCGAACGACTGTGCTGGCGGCGTGCGTGTGCATGCCGATGGTGATCTGGACTGAGCCCTGCCGGGGCCAGGACGGGGGCAGTCCCGAGCCGCGATTCGTTGATCTCTCACTGCTGGTCTCGACCGACTATCCGTGCATCTGGCCGACGTTTCCGCCGTTTCAGATCAACCACTACGAGCGGATCGGCCCGCTCAGCCCGTATCGCAGCGAGATCCTGATCATCGACGGCAACACCGGGACACAGCTCGACGTCCCGCCGCACTCGGTCACGCCGCGTGAGTCAGGTTTTTCGAACGCGGGCGAGTTCGGCCGTGCCTACACGGACAAGATTCCCGCCTGGCAGTTTGCCGGCGAAGCCTGCGTGATCGATTGCCGCGACCTGCGAGACAATGCGCCGCACGGGCCAGAGCAGCCTGATCAAGAAGGAACGGGTGATCGCATGGGAGAAACAGCATCGGCCGCTTGGGCCGGGAGACGTGGTGCTTTTCAAGAGCGGTTATAGTGACGCCTATTACCAACCGCTTCCGCAAGGGCGGCGGTACGCGGCCGTACCGCTGGCGAAGGAGTCGCCGGCGTGGCCCGACCCCGATCCCGAGTGCATGGAATATCTGGCCGGGCGCAAGGTCATGGCCCTGGGCACCGACAGCGCGAGCATGGGGCCGCTGGTCGACCTGGCTGAGCCGACGCATTTCGCCGGCCTCAAGCACGGGATGATCTGGACCGAGAGCGCGACCGGGCTAGCGGCGTTGCCGGCGACGGGTGCGTTCTACTGCATTCTCTGCGCCCGAAGTACGCGGGCGGTGCGTACGCCGAAGGGCGCGCCTTTGCCGTAGTCGGCGACCCGCTGGCCAAGCGTCTCATCGAATCGGCCCGGAAGAGGAAAGTCATCGACCTTTCGGTGGTGCTCGCGGAAGACCTGCCGGTTTCGTGGCCCGGTGCCGGGCGTGGGCCATCATCGTCAGCCGTTTGTCACGATCAGGTTCGGCTATAACCCCAACACGCGGTTGCCGTTTGATATGCACATGCTCGACAGCCACTCGGGGACGCACCTGGTCCCTCCGTCGTACGCGTTGCCGGATGAAGGATTTGATGACCGCACGTACGCGCCGTGAAGTGCAGGAATGGCTGGCGGCATATCGAACAGAAATACGGCCCGCGCGGCGCGAGCAGTGTCACGACCGACAAGGTGCCGATCGCGCAGACGTGCGGACCGGCGCGGGTGATCGACGTGCGGCATCTCGCGGGAACGAGCGACGCGAAGACGTGGCCCATCTCGCCGGAGATCACCGTCGCCGATGATTGAAAGCGATGAGAAAGCGCACGGTGACCTGCGGCCGGGCGACGTCGTGGTTTTTCACACGGGCTGGACCGACCGATTGCTGCGCCCGCTTCCCATCGGGAAGGCATGTCATGGAGGATCCGCTCAATGGAGAGAGCGAAGGCTGGCCGGCGCCGGGGCCGGATGCGATCGTTTATCTGGCGGGGAAGGGCGTGCGCTGCGTGGCCACGGATGCACCAACACTGGGCGGGGTCGAGCCGAAGCGTGCCGCTCTGGACGTACTGGGCGCTCGGGGGCAAGGGGATGGCCGGGGTCGAGTGCTTGACGAACGTCGGGCAGATGCCGCGCAATGCGTATTTTCTTTTCGCCGCCGTGAAGATTCAGGGTGGCCACGGCGGGCATGGGAGAGCGATTGCGCTTTACTGACGGGTCGCGGTTCCATCGGGCTCCGGACGTGTTTGTCGGTCTCAGTCCGTCAACTATTCGGTTCCTGACACCTTTTGCGCCTCCCGTTATTGGGATGCCGGCTGACCCGGAATCTGGTTAATATACACTGGGAGGATATCGATAGACTGGCGGATTCGGAGTCGAGGCATGTCGCTGACAATCACTATCGACCGTACGGAAGCGGGTCGATTTCGGGCTTTGGTTGCCGAGCAGCCCCGTCTCGTTATTGAGCACGACGAGCTCTCGGAGTTGATTGAGGAGCTCAAGCGAAACCTCGACGTGATCGCCGTGATGCCTGACGGCCGTCTCTTGGTCGTCCAGGCCAAGGTGGGCGACGAAGCCGATGAAGCCGCTGTCAGGGCCGAGATAGAGAGGACGGCGTTACGCAACGAGGAGCTCGATGAATTGATCGACCGGTATCCAGTCCCAGCGGAATGGGGCACCGAACCGGGGTGGTCGGATGCCCTATGAGTACGGCCAGATCATCCTGGTGCCCGTGGCCGATGGTCACGGCAACATCAAGCCTCACCCCGCCGTGATCCTTTCGCCATCCGACGAGATCGCTCCGGGGGCGACGCTCCGCGTCGTCTGCGTGTCGTCCCAGGTCGAGGACCCATGTCCAGAACACCACATCCCGCTGCCTTGGCAGCGGCCGCACCACCCCAGGACAGGACTGAACAAGCCCAACGTGGCCAAATGCGACTGGCTGGCGCGGATTGATCAAGGTGATGTCATCAAAGTGCTGGGTTTTGCCCCACCGCGCGAACTCGCCAGAATCGAGGACGAGTTGAGGAGGCTCGGAGCCGCAGAGCGCCACGAGTGACGCGTCCGCGAGAAGGTGAGGGGCTTTTTGGGAGTGAGGACCACGGTGTTTCTCGCCAGGGTGCAAACTGCCGAACGGAGCTCGATGAGCGAATAAACGGTTCCTGACACCTTTTTCCTTATGCTTGCGACGCGACCCAGCGCGGATTAAAATGAACTAACTCTTGGACGATTATCGAGCGCTGGCACATTGGGAAAGCGCGGCAGTCGACGCGTCTCTTGCATTGGCATTGAGAAAGGAACTTGCAGCATGAACCGACCACCTGGATCGGTCCGGCGCCGAGCTACCTTGCTCGTGTCTGCGGTTATTGTACTAAGCCTGTACGCTGCTGACTCGCGAGCGGGCACTGTCCAGGAGCGAGTCAGAAGAGGTCGTCAACACCTTCCGGTTTAGCCGGACTCCGTTGCCCGAAGTGGCCAACCACCCGCCGTACAAGTATGTCCGCAAGGTCCACCCCAGCGTACGGCACATCCGAGCATACATCTCCGCACTCGGGGCCAGTTTGGCGCTGGGCGATCTCGACGGCGACGGACTGCAAAACGACGTCGTCTGGGTCGATCCACGCACTGACCAGGTCATTTGCGGTACTGTGCCGGGTACCGGGGCGCGTTACGAAACATTCGCACTCGACCCCGGATCGTCGTTCCCCAACTGGAACCCGGCGACAATGTGCCCTCAGAGCCCCCTCATCGCCGACTTGAATGAGGACGGTCTCATGGACGTGCTCGTCCTCCATTGGGGCCGTAGCCCGATCGCTTATCTGCGCCGAACGCCGGCCGACTCGAAGACCCCACCCTCGGCGTCCGAATTCGAAGCGCAGGAATTGGTCGCGGGGGGTGATCGCTGGTACTCCTCAACGGCCGTTGTGGCCAACCTGGATGGCAATGGACACCTCGATCTGGTCGTTGGCAATTACCTCCCCGACAGCTCCCGAATGTTCGACGAGAATGCCGAGGGGTTCCAAACCTTGCATGATTCGCTGGCGAGGTCCGGCAATGGGGGTGGTCTGCGATTTTTCCGGTTTGTGAGTGCGACCAAGGGCGAGCATCCGACGGTCCGCTTCGACCTGCAGAAGGATTCGATCGCCGAAGAGCTGACCCACGGCTGGAGCTTTGCAATCGGGCCCGCTGATCTCGACGGTGACTTGCTGCCGGAAATCTACGTTTCCAACGACTTTGGCCCCGACCGCCTGCTGCACAATCGCTCGACGCCCGGCCACTTTCAGTTCGTGGCGTTGCACGGTGAGGGCACAATGAGCACTCCGGCTTCGTGCGTGATCAACCAGGACTCTTTCAAAGGTATGGGCGTGGACTTCGGCGACATCAACGGCGATGGGCTGCTGGATATCTACGTGAGCAACCTGACGTCCAGGTGGGCCCTGACCGAGAGCCATTTCCTCTGGCTGAACACCGGCCAGACCGAGCGCATGAAAGACGGGATCGCGCCGTTCCGGCAAGCCAGCGAAGAACTGGGCCTGGCACGCAGTGGCTGGTCGTGGGACTGCCGGCTGGCAGATTTGAACAACGATGGCGTCCTTGAAGCGCTTCAGGCGAATGGCTTCATCAAGGGGAAAATCAACAAGTGGCCCGAACTGCAAAGCCTTGGCACCAGCAACAGCCAACTCTTGCACAACCCGAAGTTCTGGCCGAACCTTCAGCCTGGCGACGACGTCAGCGGCCATGACACCTTCGCCTTCTTTGCCAGGGCCAGGGACGGGCGCTATTACGACGTGGCCCCGAAACTGATGTTGCCGGACGGTCAGTCCATGTCCGAGGCGATGGTGACGCGCGGCATCTCCCTGGCCGATGTCGACGGCGACGGCCGGCTCGATTTCGCCATTGCCAATCAATGGCAGCCGTCCTACTTTTACCACAATGAGTGTCCCAAGCCCGGCAACTTCATGGGGCTGCACTTGCTGCTCCCGCTGGAAAAGGGCAACGGCAACGCTGGTCGAGCCGGGTATTGGGCATCCGGTCGACGAGATACCGGGCCGGCCGGCCATCGGCGCCACGGTGGCCATCCGCTTACCGGACGGCAGTAAGCGGGTGGCCCAGATCGACGGCGGAAGCGGCTATGCCGGAAAACGTGCCCCGGATGTGCATCTGGGGCTCGGTGCAATCACCAAAGCGCCCGTGGAGATTCGCTGGCGCGACCCGGACGGCAATCAGCATGCGGAGACTCTTCAACTGAAGGCGGGATGGCACACCATCCGGCTCGGTTGGCCGGCAGATGGGAAGAGAGAGCTTTGATGACGACAACAGCAGAACCGATCACGACGCTGCAGTTTTACCCCAAGCGCAGCGCCATGCCGCCGATATTTCGCCCTGTGGTACTTCACCCTTTTACTCATCATCTGGAACCTCGTCGGCCATCTGTTTCTCGGCTTCGAGCAGTCACACATCCAACCGCTGGTCGGGCTAGCGACGGCGATCAGCCTGCAATTCCTGCTGGAGTGGATCGACGCGCGAGCGAGCAACCGCAAGCTGCGGTTCGCCGGCTCGTGGGGGGACTTTATCAACTTTCTGCCGCCTGCCATCATCCCGGGCCTGGCTGTCACGATGCTTCTCTTTCCCAACGAGAGGCTGATGCCGGTGATATTCGGCGTCGGCGTGGCCATCTGCTCGAAGGTGATTTTCCGGGCACCTGTGGGTGAGGGCAAAACACAGCATATCTTCAACCCGTCAAACATCGGGATTGTCGCCACGCTGCTCTTATTTCCCTCGATCGGAGTCGCGCCCCCGTATGAATTCACGGAGAACTTGACCGGGATGTGGCACTGGGCGCTGCCCGGCTTCGTACTGGCGACGGGCATCATCGTCCATGCGCTGTTCACGGGCCGGCTGACACTCGTTTTGACTTGGCTCGTTGCGTTTGTCATCCAGGGTCAGGTGCGAAGCTGGTACTTTGGCACTTCCTGGATCGTGCCGCTGACGCCGATGACAAGTGCGGCTTTCATGGTATTTACCCTGTACATGATCCCTGACCCGGCAACGACGCCGGTCAAGACGCTGCCCCAAGCGCTATTCGCTATGGCCATTGCGGCGGTGTATGGCGTGCTGCTGGTCGAGCATGTGGTGTACGGTTTGTTCCTCGCACTGGCGATCGTCTGTGCTATGCGGGGTGCGGGATTGTACGCCTGGGCGGCTTGGCGGTCCATCGGGACGAGTCAGCGAGGACCGCTCACGCTTGAGCCGGGGATGGCTGCCACCGCGAGATGATCCCGAACTGGAGGTTTACCTGACGATGCGCAGCTTGATCACGAGTGCAATGGTACGCGCGACCAGGCAGCTCGCCGAGCGTTATGTCTGGACGAACCCAAGCATCGCCGAGACTTTCCGTTGCCGGCCGGCGTACCAGGCTTCGTTCAAGAAGACCTGGCTTTCGCTGATGTGGGGCGGCGAGGCCGGTACCCGGCGGTTGCGGGAGTCGATCGCTGTCGCTATTTCGGCGGCCAATCAGTGCTTCTACTGAACGTCCGAACATCTGCTTTTCCTGCAGGCTGCAGGAACCGATTTCGGTAGAGCACATGACCTGGTCGACGCCGTCACAGAGGCGATCCGATCTCCGCGGGGCGAACAGGCGTGCGGAGATATCCGCATACTTGCCCGCTATAACTCGAGTATAAATAATGGGTTCGCCCTTGGGCCTCCGGTACTGGATCCCGAGCGGATTGTAGAGCGGGTCGAGCGGGCTGGTTGTAAGGGTGCGGAGAGCTTGCTTGTGGCGCTGGCGGCGCACGCGACGCTGGCCTCGCCGGTGACACACCTGGACGTCGACTGGATCGCCTCGGCCGCAGCTCGTATAGGGGACCCGGATCTCCTGCTCGAGGCGGCCGGGGTCGTGTTCGCGTTCAACGCGGTCAATCGCATCGCCAACGCGCGCCGGGTGCGGCTGGAATACGGCTTCCTTCGCGAGTGGAAGCCGATTCGGGGGTGGGTGGAGCGCCGGTTGGCGTGGCTGACCGGTCTGACTTATGACTTGTCTTACAAGCATCAGCCTCGTCACTCGCAAGCCGAGCTGCTGGATCGGCTGGGTGTTTTGTTTGGGCGTCTGGGTGCAACGGAAGTGCCCGACGTCTTCAAGTGGTTGAGTCGATCGCCGGTGGTGCTCGAAGGGGTGCTTGAGATGATCGAAGTCAACGTCACGAGTGCGGGGGTGCGATTCGATCTTTTGAAGGAAGCGGCGGCGATCGGCGTGGCATCGCGGGCGATGTCGGGTTCGGGCCTGAGCAGGGCGGTCGATCAGTGGCTGTTGCAGGGATCGTTGCCCGATTCGAATCGGCTTCTCTCGCGGGCTGCTCCGTCAGGTGTCGCCACCGATTCGGGTCTCGTTTCCGCGTGTCGCCGATATTCGTGGCAGGTGGCGAACGCGGCGTACACGGTTAGCGACGAACAGATCGGGAATCTTTCATGCGCTTGGGCTCTCGGACGCCGAAGTACTTGATCTCACGCTTGCCACGGCGCTGTTCTCGGCGCTGGCCATCATCGAGCCGATCGGGGCGGCGGTCGCGCCAATACCAGTCGCCAGGGGGTAGTGGGAGCGGGCGGACGTCGCACTTATTGGGTGTGGGATCGAAACTCTGCGCGCCTGGGCGTGCAGAAAGCGGCAAATCGGTTCCTGGCACCTTTTCCCACGCGAAGCCCATGAGGCGGAGCTGCCGGCGGATTCTGGATCAGAGCCTGAAGCCACGCGAGCCCGCTCTTCAAGCAACCGGCTGCTTGAGCAGCCCGGTACGATCACGCTTGCCGAATCACGCATCGAGCGAAAGATCGAGGCCGTCCCACTGGTCGAACTGGCGAATCTGGGCAATCTTTGATCGGACCTGTCCGGCCAGTGCCGGCAGCGTGAGGAGCTCGAACACGAGCGTCACGCCCCAAAAAATGCGGGGCGAGTACACCGGCACGTGGGCCGACCTTTCGATCAACAGCATTGCCCCAGCGATGGTGCTGCCCGCCAGCAAAGCGGCGGCCAGTGCCTCGAATGCCACGGCCCGCCATGCCGCGCGACGAGCGGCGGGGCCCGCCGATTCAAGCCGCATCAGGCTCCGGCGAATCGCCTCGGCCAGGATCTCAAGTCCAAGCGGTAGGGTGCAGACTAGAACTGGGACCAGAAAGATTCCGGTCACTTCGATTGGTCGCGGGCCAACGAGCGCGCAGCCCACGGCAAACCCACACCAAACCAAGACAACGTACGTCATTCGCACATTCCAGCGCCGCTGGTAGGCGGCTAGCGTCTCCCCCGGGCGGCGGCGGCCTCCTTCCAGCCCGGGCACCGGCACACACGCCCATCGCTCCCAGCGGGGGACCGTGGCCTGAAGCTCGGTGGTGAGTTGGCCGGGCTCGCCGAATCGCGCCCGCGCGCGGCGGACAGCATCGACGTCGTCGCCTCGCCGGGCCTTTTCGTCAGCCAAGAGTCCCTCGATATGGGCGAGCAGCTCTTCGCGCATCTGGTTTTTCCTCCAGGGTTTGGCCCGAATGGGTCGAACCACTCGCTCGACGTCTTTGCGTAGCTCAATCATGCCGGCGCTCCCAAGATGGTGGTGACGATCGCGGCAAAATGCTGCCACTGGCCCCGGGCCGTGACCAGCGCCCGCCGTCCCTTGGGCGACAGGCGGTAGACCCGCCGCCGGGGCCCGCGCCGCTGGGCGGGCTCATCGTCCCACTGGGCGGTGACCAGCCCCCGGCGCTCCAGACGGTAAAGCGCCGGATAAACCGAGCCCTCCTTGAGCGACAAGGCTCCCTCGCTCGTAGAATCGAGCCTGCGGCAGATGTCCCAGCCATGCGCCGCGCCGTCCTCAAGCACGGCCAGAACCAGGCTCTCGAGATGCCCCCGCAGTTGGTCTCCGCCGATGGGTTTCATACTCAGATATTTAGACAGACTGAGTAGTCGTGTCAAGGGGATTGCGTGGAAGACTGGCTTGCCGACCGCATCAATCTCGCCGTTTTTCCTTTGACACGGCAATGTGTCCGGTATCCAATGTGTGTTCCGGAGCGCCGGGCGAGGTCCCGGACCATCAAGTCAACGCTCATCCGGGAAATCCCGTTATCAGTTCGTGATAATCCGCTCAGCACGGAAATCCACAGGCGATTGACGGGTGCCGTGACGTGCTCGCACTCCCGGGAAACCGGGATGCAACCTAATACTCATCCATGATGGAAGGTGGAACATGGCCGATGTCAGCATCGTCGTCTCGGGCAGCAACAATGATCCCAACTTTGTCGTTATCGACACGCTGGATCCTCCCCGCAGCTTCGTTGTCACCTCGCCCTTCTCGGGCGGCTGCCTGGTGGACTGCTCCGTCGCTAATCTTGGGGGCACAAGCATTCTTGCCGCCGTGGGCAACTACATGGGCGGCAAGGTCGCGATCTATGACATCCTCAATCCGGCGAAGCCGGAGCTGATCGGCACGTTCGACAGCGAGCTTGGGCCGGAATTCGGTCACACCGGCATTGGCGCTCTTTCGCTTGACGGCACGAACTTGCTGGTCGGCGAGTTCAACGGGCCGAACCTCGTTCTGATCGATGTCAGCAAACCGCCAGCGTCGTCTATCGTGTCCTCCTTCAACGTCGGGGATTTCGTCACCGCTGGCGGCTTCTCTGCTGTCGCACTCAAAGGCTCATCCGCGGTCGCATCCGGGACTTTCGGCTTTGGCGTGATTGACTACACCCCGCCCAGCTCGCCGTCGATGGCCCCGTACAAACCCGATGCTGGCAACGGCAACATTACATTCCAGGGCCCGGTCACGTGCGACTTCGACGGTTCGGCAGCGGCCTTTGGTGACTTCACCGGCAATGTTTACCTGTTCACGATCGCAGACGGATTAGTTCCGAACTTCATAGGTCAATCCCCGTCGGGCCTCGGCTCCGTTACATCGATCGCGGTTAAGGGCGATGTGGTCGCCGCTGGCTTCATCCTCAACGCAAATGTGTCGCGCATCGACTTCGAGAACCCGCTGAGTCCAGCGGTCAGCACGGCGCTTGTCGGCGCCGAGTCAGGCTTCCAGCCAGGCGGAGCCCTCAAGTTCTCTGCCGAAATGCCCGGCACGTTCGGCGCTTTCCTTCTCGCCGCCGGAGTCGACAACGGCAGTGGCGTCGCAACGCTCAATCTCTCGCAGCCGATCGACCCGTCCGTGCCGGTCACCACTGTCTCATACCCAGCATTGAAGACTGCGTCGCTCTTCACGCTCGGCTTCACGTTTTTTACAATCGGCGGCGGTGGCTAACAGGCACGGAAACCACACCCTGATGGTCGGCGTTAATCGAAGTGCTCCATGGACAGCACCGTTCCGCGTAGCGTGCCAAACCCTCGAGGCTTCCTGGCGGGCGCCGGCATGGTCGGCAGCAGTCGGGCGACGGGCTGTTTCACTCCCCGCGACCTGAACGCTGTGCGGCCAGCGGGCGAACGATGACGTCTTGACGCGGCACTGCGTCTTGGTCAGGGCAAGCGACTCAGCCATGGCCGTCACGGTCAAGCCCACGAACCTCCTGGCGCATGGGGCCGCGCTCGCCGTCGCTCTAAATTAATTGATTCTATATAAATAAATTGAATACCCTATCGTGTAATCTGGTGCACGGTCGTAGAACATTCTATATTTGCCTGTGTGCTCTCGGAGGCGATCTGCGCTCGAGCGCGACCCAGCGGGGCCCCGGGCCCGTCGCGGAGGTCTGGTTCTCGATCCCGGATCGACGCAGGAACTGATCCCCGACGCAGTCGTAATACAGCGGGTGCGCCTCGGGATGCCGCATCAGCCAGTCGCGGAGCGCCAAGATGTCCTGGCCCCAATCGATGTTCGAGTCGATCAGGTGGTAGTGGCCCTTCATCGGCCCGCCGACCAGTTCGTTGAAGTACGACAGGCTGTGGGGGTAGATCGCAAGGCTGCTCCCGACCGCCCACGCCGTCGCCACGCCCACCGCCGCTGCGACCTTGCGGTTGCCGAGATTGACGCACTTCGCCACCTTGCTCGCCCAGATCAGCGCGAAAGGATAGGCCGGCAGGACGTAGCGTAGGTGATGATTGTAACGGGTCTCCGAACTCACGAGAGCGATCACAAAGGCGGCCGGCGCCAGCAGGACCGCCTCGTGGCACCAGCCAGCCGAGTAGCGGCCCGGCCACCGAAACGTCACGCCGATCGCGAGCGCCCCGAGGGCCCAGATCCCCAGCGGGATCTTAATCGCCAATCCGTAGAGGTAATAGTACCACCAGCCACGCCGTCGGTGCTCTCCCCGGAGATAAGACAAATTCGGGCGCTCGAAATCTCGCTGCTGCAAGTCGAGGCCGGTGATGTAGCTCTCGGGAAGCGGGACCGGGATCTTACCCGACCAATGGCCGGCGAATCGGTTGCCCACGCCGGCGCCTCGAGGATACGGGCCGGCGAGCCGCTCGCTCACGAAGCCGATCCGCCGCAGCGGCCGGAATACTCCCTCGAATCCGTAGCCCGCGTTCAGGACATAAAGGCCGAAGAGGCCGATGGTCGCCAGTTGCGCCAGCCGGCGCGACCCGTCGCGCCGGCGCGGCGGCGACGAGGCAACCCAGAGCAAGCACAGGGCCGGCCAGAGCCCGAACAGGATCAGCCAGGTCAGCTTGGTCAGCTCGATCAGCCCCAGCACCAAGCCGGCGAACGCTGCCCGTACCCAGCTCGGGCGGTCCAGCCACCTCCAAAACAGGTAGGAGCCCGCGACCCCCAGAGCGGCCGCACTGGCGTCCGAGGCTATCAGCGATCCATGTGCCAGTATCTCGGGCGAGAAGCACCAAAGCACCAAGGCGAGGAGGCCAGACGCCGACCCGTATAACTCGCTGGCCCAGCGGAAGCAGGCGTAGCCACCGATCAAGCTCAGGGGGATACAGGACCATCGCGCCAGCGTGAGTAGCCAAAACGCCCGCTCGCCGTTCGCAATCATGAAGGCATCGCCGAGGCCAAACTCCGGCCGGAGATCGCCCGGGATCCACCTCCAGTTCGTGGCGGGGTCGGCGAAGGCCAACGGCAGGGCCGCGACGGCCTTGACCAACGGCGGGTTGACCCGGTACAGATCGAAGCGCCCGTACTTCCAGATGTAGAGGCCTGCGGCCAAGTGGGCCGGTTCGTCGAAAGTCGGGCTGGACCTCGCCGCGATCCAGCCCAGCATTACGGCGTGCGCCCCCAGCAGTGACCCGACCACGACGGCGATCCATCCGCGACCAGTTTCGATCCCCCGATGCGGTTTGGGCGACATCCGAAGCCTTCCCTCACTTAGAGGGGCGTTCCATCGCCACCGACGACTTCGCCGCCCGGCGCCGACGGACCTCGCATGCGACGATATAGAGCAGACTAACAAGGACCGCCACTAGGCCGATCGGCATGGCGGGCCGTGGCCGAAACCGCGTGGCCGGCGCGTGCGTCTTTACCCAGCGCGCGACGTAATCGAGTTGGTCCAGCCCACCGGGCTGTGCCTGGATGGTGTTTGGTCCCGTCATCCTCAGCGAACCCGGCCGGGGCCGGAATGCGAAGACGCTGTCGTCGACTGGGCCTACGTCCGCTCGGAGCACGTCGAGTCGCGCATTGAGGAGCTTCCTACGCCGCCCCTCTTCGGTTGGCGCCTCGCAATCGAGTCGGATGTTCTGTATCGAAGTGGGCATCCAAATACCGGATCCGACCTCGTGGTACCCTGCCAACTCGAACCGCTGGCCCAACGCGCCCCACTTGCCGACGAACATCTCGCGCGCGAGCAGGACGAAACCTCGCTCCGTGTCGAGCCACAAGTGGTCCTTTCCCGGCCACTCCAGCACGTGGCACCAGCGGCCGTCGACCAATTCCTGCTGGGGCCTGACCACCGAGAATTCCTCGGCCTTGGCAACATCGCGGAGCACGTACGGCCGGCCCAAGAGCCTCGGGGCGGGTCGACTATCGAATGGCCAGATCCCGGTCGCCAAGAAAAAGGCTTCATTCGGCAGCGTACCGGGCAACTCGTCCTTCGGGTCGATGTGAGCGTCCCGATACTCGCGGTTCACCGGGAACTCATTGAACCAATGGTCATCGGTCACGTAAGCCGACTGCTGGAGCGGGTCGTCCTCCCAGGCCAGCTTTGCGTGGCCATGCGCGGAGACATGATGCAGCGACCCGGGCGACTTCGCGATGATCTCCCGGTACAGGTAGGCCCCCTTAGGGAAGTGTTCCGCGTCGTAGTCATCCGACCGGTAGATCACATGGAGGCTCTTGATCTTTCCCGCCGTCCCGAGAAGCCCCCTGCGAAGTTGCTGCGCCGTGTAAGTCGCCCGCGGCCGCTCATTAGCCGAGGTTGCCGTGGGCGGCGCCTGCGTAAGGACGAGGGTGAGCAGGAGGCCGGAGAGCGATGCCTGTATCATCGTGATTGTGGGGAGAAAGGTCCTGGGTCAGTTTCGCGCGATTGGCGAGATCCGTCCATTGCCAGCAATCCTGCCGTCAGCGGGACTTGCGACCGACACGCCACCAGACGACGCCGATCACGATCAGGATGAGGAGGACATTCGCGATGATGAAGTTCCTCCGGAACGACACGATGGTCGGCCGGTAATTCTTTCCCGCCGCCGCGGACTTGATGACCTCGTCGAGTTGACTGGGATCAGCCGGCACGCGATAGGTGACTCGGCCCTCTGAATCCTTCTCGCCCTCGAGACTCCCGTCCGCAACGGTTGTGCCAGGCTCATCATATTTCAGGACGAACTGCGTAGGCGGGATCGGCTTGCTGTTGAGCTCCGACACCCGAAACGTCTCGCGGACAACAGCCTCCTTAACGGGCTTGGTCAGAGAGTTGGGCCATATGTGCCACTCGACCTCAACTGTCTTGGGCATCCAGAGTCCCGAGCCGGGGACCTCGATGAAGTTCGAAGAATCGGCCCGCACCGCCAACTCCCCCATGGTCTTCTCCACGCGTCGCCGGACTGCGTAACCCTTGGCTGGGTCGAGCAGGAATTGAATGTCTGCTTTCGCGGACCGCAGGTCTAGGGTTGTGCATTTCACCCCGTCGACCTGATCGCTCCCGACGCCAACAACGCTCGCCCCGTGCTCGATCAGATATAGCGGTAGGGATTTCGCCGGTTCCTTCGCCGCAAATTCCCCCGCCCGTTCCGGAATATGAAGTCCGCAATGGTAGAGGAACTCGGCATTGTGAAACCTATCACCCTTCCCGCGGGTCGCCATGTAAGTTGGTGGGTCGATGACGAGTACGGGCGGTGAGCCCGCCACGTCAGTCTTCGTGCCGCAGTAGCTCTTCTGACCGTCGAACGCCGTCTCGACTCTGGTCCTACGTGGGGGAGATCCCTTCAGCTCGGTGATTCGCCCCCCGGGGCGAATGTCGAGCGGCACCGACTGAGACACTCTGTCGGCGTAGAATCGCCCGTTGTCCCACATTAGTCGCGATTCTTGGGGCAGGAACACCGAACTTGTCTCGCCCGCCAGCATGGATAGCGCCTTCGGACGTGGCAGGTCACTCGTTCGCGTCCTTTCCCAGGCGATCGTGATCGGGCTGAGTGCCCGTGCATTCGATTCCAACGCCTGCCGGATCTGTGCAGGGATATCGGCGGCGGCGCACGGCCGTACGGTAACGCTGAGCCAGAGAAAGACCGCGCTAACCGATAATTTTAATAAAACCGATGTTGGGCGGAAACCCATGTCTCCTCCATCCTCTCGTCCGGCATATGCCCCGCATACGACTCCCGTCTGCTGGTGCTCATCAGGGGCCATCTCGGGCGATTCATCATGAAGAACTATCTCGATCATCGGGCGAACCACTCTAATTGGATCGACTCGAACCTGGGCTCAGCAAGTGGCGACGCGACGGCGGGGTGACCGAGGCGGAACTGCCTCTATTACGCGCCAAGCCGGAGTCGCCAGCCAGAGTACCCTGCGATAAGGATAAAACTGCCAGCGATCAGGTACCACCAGCCGTCGTCCTTAGGCACGCGCACGAGCGCGAATCCGCTCCAATCTCTCCGGAACTTGTCGATCTCCGCGTCGCGAATACACGCTGTTGCACCCGGGATGAAGCAACACCTCTCATCGTCCAAACTGCAAACAAGACTGAATCCACCACCTGCGCGCGAACCGTGCATGTAAACAATCACGGGCATCGGCATCCGCCTCAGCTCGTTAGGACCGCACCGGACGATCTTCATCGACAATCCACAACGATGGGCGGCTTCGCGCAGTTCCACGATGCTCACCTCGCCGCCCTTGGCGAAGACTGCCTCCTTTACGCGAACGTATTCGACGGGATGTCCTAGGAGCGCGAGTTCCAGGTAAAGGCAATTAACCGCATCGTTCGCCATTGTGCGCCACTCTCTTAGGCCGTCCCGAGCTCCGAGAGTGGGCTCAGACCCGACGACGGCAGTCTCACCACCGGCTGACCAGCACGCAATGACGAGCAAAGCCTCGCCGAGCTTCCGTGCCCTGGGCGGCGAGCGCCGATGCGACGCAAGCAGAGCCACCCCGAGAACTGCCAAGAGGCCGCCGCCATTCAAAGTAATCAACTGCACCCAGGCTTCATTCGCCAACCTCGGTTCGAGCACATAGCCCGTCCAGATATCCGAGATCTTTGTTCGACGGGTACGGACTACATTGCCGCAAGTTCCATCAATAAATTCAAATATATTCATGTCGACCTTCAGCACGACGATGTAGTGGCCGCTCTGGTTATCGCGCTGGATATAGTCGCTTCGGGTGTGGGCGATGCAAGGTAGCGAGCAACGATCGAGATCCTCCAAACTACAACGACGGATTCGGCTCGGCAGCCCGAGTCGAGCTGCGGCCTCGCGCAACTCGAGCATGCTTGTTATCTTATTATCCGATCCCAGCTCACGCACTACCTGCTGGAACGAAACGCGTCGCCCTTGCAAATTGAGGAGCATATACAGGACGTTCGGGCCGCAGACCAGCCTCTTGACGGGCAAGATAGAAACACCGGGGCCGGCCTTTGACTCGAGATTTTCACCGCCTCGCGACATAGCAATCCCAACACCTGAGAGCAGTACGGCACCGACCAATGACAACCGGAGTTGAGCCATCGGACTCTCGACAAAGATGATCATCAAACGCGATCTTAACAAGATGACCGGGCAACGTCCGCACCGAACGACACTCTGTCGACGTATCTCCGACAATCGAGTTGCGTGGCGGCTGGGCTGCACCGACGGATGCGGCCCAGCACGTCGCTCGTTTTCGGGAGAAACTCACAAGCGCCGCTCCGCCGATGCGCAGGCGTTCGTCGGAAGGATACGCAAGCACCGCACAAACTGAAGGCACTCAGCTGCCAGTGCAATAAAGCCACACCGTGCCGCACTCAGAAGCGTTGCTGCCGCCGCCGCAAACGTCTCCGCTACTGCCAGCATACACCTCGCCGCTTCCGCAGAAGCAGGAACCGGTGCACGGGCTATCCTTGGTGCACTTAGCTACCCCGTAGCTAGATTCTCACCCGCCCACCAGTTGGGACGCCTCAGCGTCGCCGACCGCGTATTCGTCGCGGAAGAGGTTGCCACACCCGATGCCGAGCGCAACGACCGAGAATAGGATGGGAAGCAACCGATGTCGCGTCATGATAGAATCTCCTATTTCGAGACAAGTAAAAACTCACGGACCGAATCAACGAGTTCGCCGCAATGCATCCTCGGTGGTTGAGCTACGCGGATCGACTTCCATCGGGAGGAAAACCACTTGTTTCAGCACGCACACGGCGTGTGAATGGGGGCAGAACGCCCCCTCCTTGTCCTGGTGATTTGCCGTGCGCACGCTCCGGCGCAACCATTCCGCGGCTCGGGTGAGCGCCGACGGGCACGCCCGTATTTGCTCAGGAAGATAGAGCAACCATTCCGCGAGATGCCCCGTCATCAATAACCTGTTGACGGCGTTGTCCGCGAGCGACAGACCAGCGGGATGCCCTCCCGGGAGAAGTTCGTGATTCCACCAGGCCGGCCACGATCCGTCCGGTTGCTGAGTTCGCTCGAGCACATCGACGCACTGCATCAGGTGAGCGATGACGCGGCCGCGCGCGGTCCCTGAGAGGACTGTCGCCTTCGCGTCGACGCGCGCTAGCAAAGTCAACGAGTAGAGGAGGTGGGTCCCGCCGCAACTCTCCTTATCCATCGGCCGATGCTGGAGCTCGACGGCCAGATCATCGAACGTGAATCGCTCGCCGTAGCGGTTGACCCAGGCGCGAATGGGCGGAAGGTACAAGGCATAAGCCATCGCCGTCCACGCAATCTCTTCCTGACCTAGATGAAAATTGGCGATCGAATCCCGCAGCACGTCGCGTAGCGAAGCTGGCCGCCCGCCGACCTTGAGCGGGTAGCTCAGAGGCAGCCCGAGCTCGCCGAAGGCAGCCAAGGTATGATCGCGGTGCTGTTCCAACGACCGGTCAGCTGTGGCGGCCCGGTCCATCGTCGGGTACCGGATTCCGCTGGCGGACCGCACCAGAGGCGATCGGCCGAAGTAAGCCTCACCAGCTCGCTCCTCGGTGAAGAGGCTGAGAATACCCTCACTAGAGGCCGGCTCCCCGCCCTCGACCCGCCCGCTCTTCCCGTTAACTCGCAGCACGTGGAGCAGATAGGAAGAGCTCGACGTCGTGCGGTTAGGCGATTGGATTTGGTGATTTAGCGTCTCGATTTCGGAAGCCGTTGCTCTAATAAGCTGAAGGCGCGCCGGGCGGATCGACCAGGGATCGGTCCGTGCCCGATCGGCGGCGTACTCTGCGTTGCCCCATCGATCAGCCGTCCGCAGTACTGGAGACCCGGCGAGTCCTATCACCAGAATCACACCGCCGATAGCCAGAAACGAGATGCCCGCGAGGACCTTCGTCCGAAACGGAAACCGGCAATGAAGGAACCCAAGGTGCTTCACCCGTTTATCCCATATGTAAACGAGACCAGCTCGCGAGAAAGCTTGGCGGGGTCCAGGCGTCTTAACTAAAAGTACAAACGTTACGGTCGCTCTACGTGGAGCATCCCGACATGCCCCGCCGGACGCGGTAGCCGTGTACCGGATTTTGCTATGAGGTGTCCTCCGAGGGTCAACAGAGGTCGTTCGAATTCTTCTATTTTTGGCACGACTAGACGAGAAACCGGGTTATAACATCGCTGATCCGGCGATTCAAGAGGGTCGCCTGGGATTTCCCCAGAGTGTTGCCCACTTCGACAACGCGAGCGCGCCCGGATCGTGGCGGTCGACGATGCTGGGAGGAGCCGGTCGGCCTCGCGACGATGTCGGAACCCGACGACATCATTGTCCGTGCGCCCGCTTTCGAGCTTACGTATCGCTCGATACCCTGCGATTGATACAATCTCTGTTACACTCGACACAACTTGTTGTAAAGGACTCGACGATGGGCGCCAGCGATAAAGCCGGCTTGACGCACCCGTCGAATGTCGATTCGGCATTGAGGACCAAGGGGCTAACGATCGTCCTGGCGGCGATTGTCCTCACCACGTCGCTGTACGCCAATATTGCTCATATGCTGGGCCTTCAGTGGTTCTTCCGATTCGTACCGCCGTTTACCGGACGTGACAGTTGGATGATGGATCACCTGGGCGGCGAGCACCGCTGGATCGCGACGGCGCTTGCGGCGGGAAAGGGGTTTTCGGATCCATTCCGGGAACCGACCGGGCCAAGCGCCTGGGTGGCTCCAGTTCTGCCATTTATACAAGCGGTCCCCATGGCGATCGGCGGTATCAGGCTGGCAACGATCGCCGTGGCGATGCTCCAGAATATGTCGTTGATTTTCACGGGGTGGGTTGTCCTGCGAGCCGCCAGGCGTTCGGACTGGCGCGGCGCATCCAGTCACTGCGGTCGTCTTGTTTATTGGGGCAACCTGGTATCACTTTTTTTCATGCTATCAGTCAACACACGATCCATGGCTCGTCATGTTCTTGATCGGCGTGCTCGTTCTCATGGCCGACCGTCTTTGTGCGAAGTCACCTGGGTTTCGAGCCAGTACAGGCTGGGGCCTTCTCGGGGGCATGGCCGCGATCTCGGGGCCCGTGCTGGCGCCAGTTTGGGGAGTGCTGACACTTTTCATCGCTCGCTCGTCGCGTACGAGGACAATATTCCTGGTGTCTGGATTGGTGGCGATTGTTGTCGTAGCGCCGTGGACAATTCGAAATGCACTCGTTTTTGGACGCTTCGTTCCGATCAAATCGAACATGTTCTACGAGCTCTATCAGTCTAACGTCTTGGAGCCCGATGGGGTGCTCAGGCTGTCCACGGCTTACGGTCATCCACTCAACGATACAGAGGAAAGGGAACGCTATCGAGAGCTAGGCGAGATGAGATATGTTGAGAATGCGCGAGAGCTATTCCTGGGCGCACTTGGTCGCGACCCGGTGAAATATTTCGAACGAGTCGGCAACCGCTTGCTTGCCGTGACGGTCATCTATTGCCCGTACTCAGAATATGATGCGGGACTGTCTCTGCTTTTGGGCTATCTGATTCACCCGTTACCATTTTATGGGCTTCTGCTTACCTTGATGAGACCCGGGTGGGCAGGGGACCGCCTCAAAACCATCACTGTGATTGTCTACTTGACGTACCTGGTTCCGTACGTGTTCGTGGCTTATTACGATCGATACGGGCTGCCACTGCTGGGGATCAAGGTGCTTTTCGTGTTTTGGGGAGCGGAGAACCTTGGATGGTTGCTGACAGGTCGAGTCAAAGCCGGTGGCGCATCACCCGGGATCGTACGAAAGTAACCGTGTGGTCCTACCTGAAAGTCGAGTTCGAAGCCCATTCCCATGAAAATTGCATTGAATAAAGCGGTTGGGACCAACGTTGCCGTCGCGTGCATACTCGCCGCCCACGCCTTCGTTGTTGGAATGGGCTTGCCGAGGAACTCAGTGACGATCGACGAGGTCTACCACCTGCCTGCTGGAATAAGCTACTGGCATTTCGGCCAATTCTGGTGCTATCACCAAAACCCACCGCTCGTCAAGCTCGCAATTTCACTCCCCGCTGTGCTCGGCCGTGTTCCGACTGACTATCAACACTTCAATCCGGCGGGGGACTCACGCGGGGCAGAGACTGGTCGCGACTTCATGATGTTGAACAGGCACGACTACATGGGAATTTATGTGAAAGCCCGGCTTGTCGTTATTGCGATCTCGGTGCTCGGAGGATACCTGGTTTTCCGCTGGTCGAACGAGATGTTCGGGGCACTCGGCGGCTTGATCAGCGTCACGTGTTGGGCGACCTGCCCCGAAATACTGGCCCATGCCGGCCTCGCCACGGTCGACATGGGAGCGACAGTCGTGGCCCTGGCCGCCTGCTACCGCTTTCGCGTCTATCTGACGAGGCCGAGCTGGGAAGAAGCGGTCATCTGCGGAGCGCTTCTAGGCATCGCCGAGGCGTCCAAGTTCTCACTTGTAGTCCTGCCAGTTGCATGGTTCGCCTTGGTCGGCATAAAAGTGTGGTCCAGTCGACTCGGCGAGGTCGGGGAACGCCTTCGTGCCAAGGCACTCGTGACGCATGCCGCAATCGTGATCTGCACATCCCTGTACGTGCTTAACAGCCTATACCTTTTCGAGGGTACGGGAGAACGCCTCGGAGATTTCGAGTTCCACAGTCGACTACTGACGGGACGTGAACCGAGTGATCGTCCTAACTGGCATCCTCCGCCCGGCAATCGGTTTCTGAACTCTTTTCTGGCACCGCTTCCGATGCCCGTACCCCGCCATTATCTGCTCGGCTTCGACGACCAGATGGCCGACATCGACGGCGGCAATTACTACAAGTACCTCCGTGGTGAGCTAACACGTGGCGACGGTTGGTATTGGTACTATCTTTATTACCTGGCAGTTAAAACGCCCGTCGGCATGCTCGCCCTTATGCTTCTGGCGGCATGGGCCGCGTTTGCGCAAAGACTGTCGTGGTCATCTGGTTGACGAGGCCTGCTGGGTCGTTCCGGCTCTCGCACTTTTCATTGCTGTGAGCTCGCAAACCGGCTTGAATTTCGGCCGCTATGCGCTTCCTGTTTATCCTTATCTCTTCATTCATACGGGGCGACTCGGGCCATTTCTTGCTTCCGGCCGGCGGATCTGGTCCGCGGCGGTTGCAGGCATTATGGCCTGGACGGTCGTGGGAGTTGTCTCCGTGTATCCGTTTTTCTTGACCTACTTCAACGAGGCGGTCGGCGGGCCCAAACGGGGGCTTGAGCACCTTGCGGATAGTAATATCGACTGGGGCCAGGGACTCGTTGAGCTGAGGGATTGGCTGAATCAGCATGACCCCGGGCGGAAGATTCAGTTGGCGTATTTTGGCTTCATGTTTCCAGAGGTGCTCGAAATTCCGTATGAGTTACCACCGTTTGGCGTGCAGGAAACCTCCTCAAAGCGCAAACAACTTGGTCCGGTTCCCGGACTTCATGCTGTGAGCGCGAATTACCTGATCGGCGTGCCGTTTCTGTCGCCGAACGGTAAAGGATCGTTGACATCCGTGCCGCTTAATGCTTACATACATTATCGCCAATTCAGGCCGATTGCGATCTTAGGCCATTCGATCTACATTTACGATATCGACGTAAGCGAAGCGAACCGAGTACGCCGGGGACTGGGATTTCCCCAGTTAAATGAAAGCGGAGTTCCCGGCGAGGTAGGGGAGTGAGCCCGGTTCCGTTCGAGAAGAGGCTCTGGTGTCGGCCGAGGCCGTCGCGTTTCCTCAAACCGAGGGGAATTGAAACATGAGAAGTTTCCATGTTCGCCGGCGGGCCTTCCCGCCGAGCGCCTTCACGCTGATCGAACTTCTTGTTGTGATCTCCATTATCGGCTTGCTTGTAGCCCTGCTGTTACCCGCGGTGCAAATGGTGCGCGAGTCGTCGCGGAGGGCTGCGTGCGAGAACAACCTCAAGCAGATCGGATTGGCCCTGGCGTCCTACGAAGTTGCGCCACAGGGTATATCCATTCGGCGTGGGCGGAGGCGGACCGCCCGGCTTCTTGCCGCGCTGGTCGGCGCATTCGCAACTGCTTATGTGGATCGAAAAGACGTCCGTTTATAACGCCCTCAATTTCAGCGGCGTGCCCTGGGCCCACAATGCGTCCTTTGGGACCGAGAACTTGACGGGGGTGTTGACAAGTATCTCGGTTTTTCTGTGCCCGTCCGACATCAATTTCATTGCCGACCGCGACGGCATGTCGTGCAATAACTATCGCGCCTGTGCGGGCACCAAGCCCATCAACCTCGTCGACAATCTGGTAGCCACGACCGGAATCAACAATGGAGCGTTCTGGTTCCAGAGTGCAGTGAGAATCTCGTCCTTCACGGACGGAACCAGTAACACCGCCGCGTTCAGCGAACGCTGCCTTGGCAATAGTACGAATCCCGACCCGCTCGGGGACATCTACGAGATCGGACCTACGCTTGCATCGTGCGCTTCGGCCGGACCGACCACCACGCCTCGCTTTGACCATTCTCTCGAATGGTCCGGCCAGCGGTGGTCTGATGGCAACGCGTTCTACACGCCGCTATCACCATTACTTGACGCCTCAGATGCAAAGCTGCACCACCGGGACCGTGGATTACAGCGGCGACCTGGCAATCACGGCAACCAGCCGGCACCCGGGCGGCGTCAACCTCCTGACAGCCGATGGTGCGGTTCGATTTATAAAGCGGACCGTGGCGCTTCCTCCGTGGCAGGCCCTGGCCTCAATCGCTGGGGGAGAAGTGATAAGCGCGGACCAGTATTAGCCGGAGTAGCAGATGTTGAGACGACTCATCCGTCGCTTCCGCGGCTTCGGTTTCCTGAGTCGTTTTTTGGCTGTCGCTATATTCCTCGCGTCAGTCGCTGGGGCATATCGCGCCAATGGCCAGGAAAGTGCGCCGACCGAAATTAACGAGACATTTGCCGGCGGAAATTTCGACCGGATGCGGTGGACACTGACCACCGGTGTGACGACCGCCAAGGCCGATTTTTCGAAGGGGACGATGCGGCTTGTGATCCCACCCACGACGAATAAGCAACCGCTCATGGGGCTCGAGAGCCGGTTCGGCCTCGAGGGAGATTTCGACATCAGCGTCGATTACTCGATCCGTTCGCTGCCTCATCCCACGGAGGAGTGGGTCAATCTTTCTATCTTTGTCCAGGGTCCGGACGGCATGGCCGCGATGACCCGGACAAACCATTCGAAGTCGGGCGACGGCTACAGCATCTGGTTTCAGCCATCCAGGGAGAGCAAGGCCCGTGGGACCGCGAGCGGCATGCCGACGACTGATCGAGCGGGAACATTGCGACTGTCGCGGGTCGGCAAGGAACTGTTCTTTTACGCCTCGGCGCGCGGCCGACCGCTTAAAGAGATCGGCAAGGTCGACTTCGGCGACCAACCAATCGACCTCGTGGGATTCCACGTTCTGGCGCCGGCCCTCAAAGTCGCCGATCGACTTCGAATACGACAATATTTCGGTTAAGGCCGACCGGATCACCAAGCTCGTCTTCATTCCGCCGTCCAGAAACGTTTCATGGTTCTGGGTTCTTTCGGGAGTTGCTGTCATTCCGATTATTCTCCTCTGGTGGTGGAAAACCAGGCGAGCCGGCTAGGAGTTGCACTGACTATCCGCCATCGTCGTTTGCATCGTGATTCTCGTTTCCCCTCAGCGTGGCGCGGCGAATGGCGACCCGGGCATTGCCAGGTCCATCATCATCAGCCGAAATTTGTCGCGGCTCCGGAGCGGATCGAGAGCGGTCTCGGTGCGGAAGGTAACCGGGTCGCGGTAGCCGAGAGTGATGGCTCGCTGCAACAGGGCCAGCGCATTTTCGGCTTCGGTTTCTCGCTCGCTTTGTGATTTCCCGGTGCCCGGGGCGCCGGAGAGAGCCGACAAACACGCGTTTGTCGCCGCGTAGTAGAACACGTATTCCCCGTCCAGCATGGGAACCGTTTTAAAGAGAGTGACCGCCCGAGTCCAGTCAACCACCGCCCCCGAAATGTCTCCTTCTGCACGCCGCACCTGGCCGCGTCTTAGCAGGCTCTCGGCGAGCTCTTTGCGATATCGGGGAAAATTGGCGTGGGCGGCGACGACCGCATCCCGCAGCGTGACCGCCCGCTCGCAAAGCAGTCGGGCTTCGGCGGGCCTGCCGAGGCGCAGCAGAACGGTCGCGGTATTCGTCTGGCAGTTCGCCAGGCCGGTCTGAAAGTCGGGGATAGTCGGGTTGGACTCGGCAAGTGCCTTCCAGATTGCTTCTTCACGCGTGAAATAGGCGATCGAGTCTGCTGGCTTTCCATTTCGGACCAGAAGCCATCCCAGGTTGGCGAGGTCTTGAGCCAAGGCAGACCGGTACTGGATGACGTTGGGGTTAGCGTCCACAAGTTTCTGGAGGCGGACGAGAGTTTTGTTGTACGCCGAAAGCGCCCCTGCCGTATCGCCGCTGCGGGAGAGAAGGAATCCGAGGTTGCTGTGAGTGGTCGCCAGCTCAAATTGGAGATCAACGACGCTGGGGTTAGTGTGGACCAGATTCTGGCGTATCTGGAGCACCTTTTCATACGCTGCGCGCGCCCCGGTCCACTCGCCCGACTGGGCTAATGTGAAGGCAAGGCTGTTCAGCGTCCACGCCAGGTTCCTCTGAAACTGTGTCACGTTGGGGCTCAAGTCGGCAAGCTCCTGGAAAATGCCGCTCGCCAGTCGGTAGGCGGCCAGAGCCCCTGCCGTGTCGCCCATCTCAAAACGAACGATTGCTGATCCGTTGGCGATCGTCGCGAGCTGTTCGCGAACCTGCATGTCACCCGGATGGGCATCGGCCAGCTTCTGCTGGATGGCCAACGCCCTCTCGGAGCTCGCTCGCGCCCCGGCCAGGTCGCCCTTCCGGGAAAGCTGTGAGAGAAGGCCAAGATAGCCAAGTGCCAATTCTTGCTGGAACCGAATGACACCGGGGTTCGAGTCTGCGAGCTTCTGCCAAATGGCCCCGGCTTTGTTGAAAGCCGTCAGTGCACCGGCTGTGTCGCCCGTATCGGCGAGCAGGAGTCCGATGCGTTGGTAAGCCCCTGCCAGAATGTCATTGGAGCGTTCGGCCGAAGCTCCGGACCTCTCGGCCTCTTCTGCCAGGCGCAGCGCCTCGTCGCAAGAAGCACGTGCGGCAGCGGAGTCTCCGGTCGATCGCTGCAAGTCGGCCGAGGCGCAGAGACTCGCCGCTACTGCGAGTTTCGCATCGGCGCTGCCGCCCGGCTCGGCAGCCAGTGCCCTGTGCACGGCCAGCGCTTTGCGATGAAGCGCCGCAGCAGCCGTCTGGCTGCCGATTTTCTCGGTGAGCTGTCCCAGTTCATAATAGGCTTTGCCCAGAGCCGCTCGAGATTCGCGGTCGCTCTGGCCCTTCAGTAGATCTTGCAGTCGGCCGTAAAAATCCGCGGCTCCATTCAGGAGCTTGGCACGCAGCGAGCCGAACTGCTTCTGCTTCAAGAGCAGGTCTGCGCTCACTTCGCCGTGAAAGAGCTCGATGGCGTCCATCGCGAGGTCGAATCGCTGCTTCTCGCGCTCGTTGGCCCACTTCAAAGCCACGTTTGCCTCAGCGGCGCGGCGATTGGCAATCACGAGCTCGCTGTTGGCGTGCTGGAGCCGGCCGTTCGAGCGGGTTTGGACTGCGAGCACCGAGGCGGTGCCCGCGAGTGCAACGAGCACCGAGGCGGCCATCGATGTGACCACCGTCCGATTTCGCCGCCCCCATCGCCGGGCGCGCGATGTGAACGGCTCGGCGAAGGCAGTCACGGGCTCGTCGGCCATCCACCCTTCCAAGTCGTCGGCCAGAGCCTTGGCCCTTTTGTACCGGTCTTCGACGTTCGTTGACATCGCTTTCAGGCAAACGGCCTCCAGGGCCTTATCCAAATCGGGAATGTGGTGAGAAGGAGGCTGGAACCGTCCGTCTTGGACGGCTTTCAAGACGAGTCCGACATCCGAATTCGCGAACGGCGGCTTGCCGGTCAAGAGGCAGTACAGCGTGGCGCCCAGACTGTAAACATCCGAAGGCGCGCCCAGCAGGCTGAGCTCGCCGCGCGCCTGTTCCGGGCTCATGTACGCCGGTGTTCCCAGCGCGCTTCCGGGCAGAGTTTCCGATGATCCACTCGCGCTTGGCGCTAACGTCTGCTCGCCGACAGCCGACTCAGGGCGGCCAATGACCTTGGCCAGCCCCCAGTCGACCACCAGCGTCTCGCCATATTTACCAACGATGATATTGCTCGGCTTCAGGTCGCGGTGGATCACCCCACGGGAATGTGCGTAATCAACGGCGTTGCAGACGTCGATAAAGCGGCGAAGGAGTTGGCGGAGAGCGAGTGGAGACGCGTGGGCACTCTTTGTTTTCTTGCGACTTCCGGCGCCAAGACGACCGGGCTGGTCTGCGCGTGAGCCTCCGGCTCCGGCGTGTCCGGGCTCGCCGTGAAAGTGGGCAATGGCCTCCTTGAGCGAATCGCCTTTGATGAACCGCATCGCGTAGTAAGGGCGACCGCGCGAATCGGTGCCCAGGCCGTAAACGGGAACCACACCGGGATGCTCCAATCCGCCGGTGATCTCGGCTTCAATCAAGAAACGCTGGCGACTGGCAGGATCATCAGCGTGCTGGTCGAGAATTTGCTTGAATGCGACTTCACGATGCAATTCAGAGTCGAGAGCGACAAATACGGCGCCCAAGCCACCCTTGGCGTGCGGTCGCAGCACGTGGAACCGCTGGCCGTCAGATGTCGACGTGCCGACAGAGTAGCTGCTTGTTCTGTCAGCCTCGCTGTCCTCGGCCGGGCCGCGGCCCGATGCCACGCGGTTGAGCGTTACCTCAATCTCGGGGTCGTTGAGCTTGGCCAAGCTCTCAGACGTCGACTTGCCAGTCGAAACGGCGCAGAGACTCTTTGTCACATCTCCCCCGTGCGCTTCCAGATGGACCTCGACGAGACCTTCCAGCAGCGCCCGCTTGCGACTCGTCAGCACGCCCTGCGCTTCGAGATGGTCGGCCAGTCTCATCGACTTGTCGAGCGTCCAGGCCTGAAACGCAAGCACGAGCTGGGCTTGGTTGATGACGCTGTTTTGCAAGGCGAGCAGTCCGAATAGCAGATTGACGTCAGCGGCCATTGTGAACTCCTACGGGACATCGTTGGCCCGTATCCCACGGCAACACGGTGGTAACGGGAGAGCATCGCCGGCAGCTCCGGGTGGTTTCCCCACCATGCGAGTGATGAACGGGGATTCTATCATAACGCGGGTGGGAACCAGGGCGGAGGGACGGATCGAAGATCGTGAAGAGCGGCTCAGCGGGAGCTTCGCTCTCCCGGGATTCAAAGACTGCGGCGGCGCCTCCGCTGCGCGCCCCCGCGCGGCGTTGGCCTCTGCTGCCCCCCGTATGCGCCGGCCCCCCCTTCGCCGCCTCGCGGCGACACCTCCCCGATGGAGGAGGGAGGGGATACTAATCGTTGCAATCGGCATAACCGGGCTCGGCTCGATTTCGTGGGGCGGAATTCTCGGGGATTGCCACAACTTTTTCGGGCGCTGTGTAGATCGTTTCGGATGGAGAACGCTGTGAAGCCGTCGGAGTGACTCGAGTCGAGTCCAGCGGGGACGCGACGGCGGCGGGGCGGGGCTCGGCCAGCACCAGTTGATTCGGTTGATTGAATCGAGCCAACGTTTTTTTTCTTCGAGGAACTGGGAGGGGCGATGCCTGCGCAGCCGGATGAGATGAACGCCAAAGTCGCGGTCGAGATGGCGGGTGACGAGGTCGGGGATCGGGATCTGGTCGTCGATGTGGCGGGGGGATTCGGCGCCGAAGCAAATAGGAGGAGAACAATGGGACCGTTCCCTTAAGCCTTGCGGGGAAAGGGCGCGCGGCGAATATACAAAACGAACTCGGGGAGGTAATCCGAGATTCGAAGCACGAAATTCGAAGTGCTTGGAAGACGGCGCCGGGGGGCGGGTGGGAACCGGCGCGGAGGGCGGGAAATTACCGATACCGGTGGACTGCGCGAACTCACGTGTGTGCCGGCCCCGTCCGCCGTCTTGCGGCGACACTTCGCCAGCGGCGGGGGAAGATTACCGACTCGAAACGGAAGAATTCTTTCTTCTTTTGGCAACTCAATCGTGGCTCGTGCAGATCATGCTTCTAGAGAGGGCGTTCGTCGTCGGATGCCCGATTTCCATCCTCCATCAGGTAGCGAGCTTCAACCGTTGAACGCCAGTTGGCGGACACCTCATTTCATTGCCCGTTCAGGGCGTGCGGTGCCGGCAAGCCCTTGGCCCCGGGCTGCGAACCGCCAGGCAGAGCGGGGAATTTCTCTAGGGGAGTGCCAAAAAGTGCCAAGAGTGAACAGCCTCAAAAGAGTACGAAAGCCCAACTTACCCTTGCAGTTGCGCAGGGTTTGCGTCTCGCCGCGTGGGCACGCACCAACGGCGCACCACGGCGAACGGCTTTCCGGTGGGCGAAAGACGGGTCCGCAAGGCGGGCCGGTGTGATGGTTGCCGGACGAGTCATCTCGCGGTTGGACGGATGAACAAGCGTCACACCGGAGCGTTGAGAGCGATAGCTACTGACGACTCGGCGCTTCAGTCAAAACCTGGGCGCGGGGAGACCGTCAGGCTAAAGCCTGACCTACTTGCGAGGATTTGACAATTCAGTGCACCGCGGAACGCGCCGAACGAAGCCAATTCTGGGAAAACATGTGCAAGACATAACGCCAAGAGATTGTTGAGGTTTGAGCGATAATGGGCATCGATCGGGGACTTGACAAAGTCAAAAACGAAGCCAATTCGGTTGGAAACGAAGCCACTTGCTGCGGGCTGGAAGAAGATGTCAACGCAGGGAGGGCCCCGCTTCGACCGAGCTCGGCGCAGGCCAAGCGCCGCGCGCGGCGGCACCTCTATTCGGGTCGGCATGGCGAGTGGGGCCTCGCTGACGCTTGGGGTTGGTATGACGGAACGAGCCTGTTTGATCGACCAGGGAAACCCGAGGAGCGTCGAATCGAGGAAACTTGCGAGCCTCGGCGGCTGGCCATCGGGTCGCTTGCACCACCGGAAGGGGCAACGTATCCTGGCGTCACCTTCTTTCGGAGCCACACCGATGTTGTTGCCGCACAGCGACGGATTCCGCGCCAAGCTGGCTGCCGGCCAGACTTGCCTGGGCACGGTCATCACATTTACCGATGCGACGGTCACAGAGGCGCTCTGCCAGGTGCTCGATTTCGTGTGGATCGATATGGAGCACAATGCGCTGTCGCTCGAGACGGTGCAGGCGCATCTGATGGCAACGAAGGGGAGCGACACGACGGCCCTCGTTCGCGTTCCGTGGAACGACCCGGTTTTGATCAAGCCTGTGCTCGACATCGGAGCACCTGGGATCATCGTTCCGCTGGTCCGCTCGGCGGAAGAGGCCCGCCGCGCGGTCGCGGCGTGCCTGTACCCACCGGAGGGAATTCGCGGTTTCGGCCCGCGCCGGGCGTCGAATTTCGGCGCGGTCGGCGGCCCGGAATTCTGCCGTGCGGCCAATGCGAGCATCATGCCGATTGTTCAGATCGAGCACATCGAGGCCGTCGAGAGCATCGAGGAGATCCTGAGCATTCCCCGACTGGCGAGCATCGTCTTCGGGCCCAACGACCTGGCGGGCTCGATGGGACTGATGGGGCAGCCCAGGCATCCGGACGTGCTCAAGGCCATCGAATCGGTCATCGCCAAGGCACGCAAGGCCGGCGTTCCCGTCGGCATCGGCATCGGCGACGACCCGGACCAGCTCACGGACTGGATTGCGCACGGCGTGCAGTGGCTGGCGATGGGCGGCGACTGCTCGCTGTTGCTTCGGGCGGCCAGGGAAGTCGCGGCCGCGGTGCGGGAGCGGACTGGCTGACCCCAATTCGCGGACGATTTCAGGGCATAATCTCGGCCACGGTGATTCGTCCAACCTCACGGCCTTCGATCACGACGGAGACTTCGTGTGCTGCCGTGAAGATCTGGCTTGTTTCATACCCGTGTGGTCCGGGGTTCGTGTAGACCTCGAGCTGACGATCGACCAGGTTGACAATCCAGTACGTCGGGATTCGGCTCGAGGCGTAGACGCGGGCCATGTCGATTTGATCGATCGAGAGGCTCGACTCGGCGATCTCGATCACCAGCGCCACATCGGCTGCGGTGACATCGTGATCGAGGTAATCTTCGCCGGCCCCGCGAACAATCGCCAGGTCGGGCTCCGGCTTGCTCCAGTCCAACGCCACGACGGGGTCTTCCTTGGCAACGTGCCAACCGGGCGGGATGATTCTGGAAAGGACTTTCAGGCCTTTTTTCCCCGCAACGATGTGATGCCTATTCCTGCTCATCTTGGTCACGAGCAACCCTTCGATCAACTCGACGGGGTCGTCCTCAGCGATCACTCCGTTGGCAACCATCTGGTCGAACTGCCGAACCGTTAAGCGGTGAAGCCGTAACACAATCCCCGGGCTGACAGCGTTCGTCGCAACGTCCGGCAAGTCCGGATGCGCAGCCTCCAAGATCAAAGTCTGTGTCGGCGTGATCGTGGCCATTATTGTGCTTCCGTTTAACGATTCTATCAGCCTCGACGCAATTCCACGAAAACGTCACGGCAAGATATCATCCTCGGCGACCCGGCCGGCTTCCGTTCCGTGGGGAGAGACAATGGATCTTAAGGTATTCCAGCAGCAAAGAACAAGTCGCCCGAAGTTCTTGTGGCAAGCACGTATCGACGCGTCCTATCATAGCATGGGGGCGGGAAAAGTCCGTGTGTCATCGAAGAGGTAGACACGATCGGTACGCGGCCCCCTCGTAGAACGACACGACGGTGAGGATGACGACGATGTTTCAGGGCGATGCGGAACGCAACCTGCTTTTCGGGCTAATGGCGCTTCAGACGGGCCTGATCGATCAGCGGCAGCTCGTGGCTGCCTTCGGAGCCTGGGCTCGCGCGAGGGCCGTACCTTTGGCCGCTCATCTGGCCGCGCGGGGCGACCTCGATGCGGAGCAGAGGGCCGGAGTCGAGGCGCTCGTCGCACTGCACGTGAAGAAACATGACGGCTCAACCGTGCGGAGCCTCGCTGCGCTCGAGGTGCGAGCAAGCACCCGCGACTCGCTCAAGCGGGCGGGCGGGCAGGACGTTGAGGCCACCTTGAGCCACATCCAACCCCGGTACGAAGCGGCTACCATTGATAGCGCACTCGACGGCTGGAGCAACCTTAGCTATTCCGTCGGCTCGGTCACTTCGGAGGGCCAGCGCTTCCGCATCATCCGCCCGCACGCGCGGGGCGGACTCGGGGCCGTCTTCGTCGCGCTCGACACCGAGCTGCGTCGCGAGGTCGCGCTCAAGCAGATTCTCGAGTCGCACGCCGACGATCCGATCAGCCGGCAGCGGTTCGTGCTCGAAGCCGAGGTCACCGGCGGACTCGAGCATCCCGGAATCGTGCCGGTTTACGGTCTGGGCACGCACCCGGACGGGCGCCCGTATTACGCCATGCGCTTCATCCGCGGCGACAGCCTCAAGGTGGTGATCGACCGATTCCACGCCGAGGAATCGCTTCAGAAGGACCCGGGCCGGCGGACCCTGGAGCTGCGTCAGCTCCTGCGCAGGTTCACCGACGTCTGTAACGCGATCGAATACGCCCACAGCCGGGGCGTGCTGCACCGCGACGTCAAACCCGCGAATGTGATCGTGGGCGAGCACGGCGAGACCCTGCTTGTTGACTGGGGGCTGGCCAAGGCGATGGGGAAATCGGAGCCGATCGCCGGCGAACGGAGCTTGATGCCCAGCTCATCGAGCGGCAGCTCGGAAACCCTGCCGGGAACCGCACTGGGAACCCCGGCCTACATGAGCCCCGAGCAGGCTGCGGGTGATCTGGAACAGCTCGGGCCGCGGAGCGACGTTTACAGCCTGGGCGGCACGCTGTACTACCTGCTGACTGGAAGGGCACCGTTCGAGGGTGAGGTGATCGAGGTCATCGGCCGGGTGGGCAAAGGGGACTTCTCGCCGCCGCGGCAAGTTGACCCCACAATCGACAGGGCGCTCGAGGCGATCTGCGTGAAGGCCATGGCGCTTGAGCCGGCCGGCGCGTATGCAACGGCGCGGGCGCTGGGAGAAGACCTCGAGCGATGGATGGCCGATGAGCCGGTCACGGCGTGGCGCGAGCCCTGGGGGAGGCAGCTTCAGCGGTGGATGCGGGCTCATCGCACAGCGGTGACGGCCGGTACGGCGGCGGTGCTGGCGGGGGTGATCGGGCTGGTCTCGGTGGTTGCGGTGCAGACGCGGGCCAACGTGCAGCTTCGCGACTCGCTGGGCCGAGAGTCGCGGGCGAATGCCCAACTCGCCACGGCGAACCAGGACTTGACCCAGGCCAAGGCGGGGCTCGAAGCCCGGCTCGACCTGGCGATGGAGGCGATCAAGACGTTTCACACCGGGGTCAGTGAGGACTTCCTGCTCAAGGAGGAGCAATTCAAGGAGTTTCGCGAAAAGCTGCTGGAGTCAGCGGGGGATTTCTACGCCAGGCTGGTGCGCTCCTGGGGAAGGAACCCGACCTGAAGGCGAGGCGGGCACTGGGGCTGGCCAACTACGAAGCCGCCGAGCTCACGGCCAAGGTGGGCCGTTTCGAGGCCGCCTTGGCGGCCCACCAGCGGGTGCTCTTGTACCGCGAGAAGCTGGCAGAAGAGCCGGGGGCCGATGCGGAGATGAAGGCCGACGTCGGCAGAAGCCTGATGATCGTGGGGGATTTGCTGTCTCGGATAGGCCGATTCGAGGAGGGGGGCGCGAGGTACCGCGACGCGGAACGGCTGCTGGTCGAACTGGTGCGGACGGCGCCTGGGTCAGCACGAGCTCTGCTGGCGGCGTGCCGCGAGGGTCTCGCGTACTGGCCGAACGCCAGCGGCGGCGTCGATGAGGTCCTGCGATTGCTCAAGCTGCGCGGGCCGAGCAGGAGGCGATTGCGGACGAGGCGGGCGCGACGGTCGATTCACGGCGTGATCTGGCCATGACGATCCAGCACATTGCGAACGCGTATACATCGACGGGAAACGCAGCCGAGGCCGTTGGGGAACTTCGCGCGTCCTTGAGCATCAGGAAGAAGCTGGCGCACGAGCAACCCGCCGTCGCGCAGTTCCGTCAGGATGTCGCGACCACCCAGATCGCCATCGGCAGATTGCTCGCGAGCTTGGGGCATCCGGCCGAGGCGCTCGAGGCGGAGCGAGCGGCGCTCGAGATCCAGCAGCAACTGGTCCACGATCAGCCGGCCGTTGCCCAGTTCCGCGCCGACCTGGCGTTTTGCCACCGCAGCATCGGATTGGTCTTATCCGATACGGGGCACCCGGCCCAGGCGCTCGAGGAGGCACGCGAGGCACTTGCGGTGCTGCGGAAGCTGGTCGAAGACCAGCCGACCGTAACCACTTTCCAGGTCGATCTGGCGTGGGTCAATCACAACATAGCCCTGCTGCATTGCCGGACGGGCCAGCCGGCCGAGGCGATGGGCTTCTTCGAGCCGGAATTGAAGATCTGGGAGAGCCTCGTGGCGAAGAATCCCGGCATCGCCACGCATCGGGGATCGCTTGCCAATGCCGCGGCCGACACCGCGAGCGCCCTGATTGCGCTTGGCGCTGGCAAGAGGCTCGCCGCCTGTGCGAGCGTGCGATGGGCATCAACGAAGCGATGTTGCAGGCTGAGCCGAAGACCGTCGAGCTTCGCGTGCGGCTGGCCGAGGATCTGCTCCGGCTCGGCGAGGTGCAGCGGGCCGAAGGCCATGCCGCGGACGCAGCCGCAGCCTGGCGGCGGGCCGTCGCACTCTTCGCGGACGTCTTCCCGAAGTCGGCGGAGAGACGGGTGCTCGAGGCGTGCTGCCATGCCGAGCTGTCAACCGTCGCCGGCTTGCCGGGAGCGGACGTTTCACCGGCCCAGGGCCGGGCCGAGGCTGCGACGGCGATGACGATGCTGCGCGAAGCAGTCGCGATTGGCTTTCATCTCGTCGACTGGCTTCGCCAGGAAACCGCCCTTGAACCGCTGCGCAGCCGCGCCGACTTCCAGGAAATGCTACTGGACCTGTCGTTTCCGGCAAACCCGTTCGGTCGAAACGAGGGAGCGCCCTAGCGAGCGCGACGACTGACGAAACAGCGGAGGACAGCGGATCAAAGCGGGAAAAGCGAGCGGGATGCGTCCCCGAAAGCGCCCCAACCCTACACACTTGGCGCGACCGTTGGGGCCGAGTACGGTGATGCTCGCAGGATCGATAGTAAGGAGGGTTCCGGAAGGGTCGTCGTAATCGCATCTGGCTGGCTGGCACGAGAAGCACGGGGCCGGAAGATTGCTGCAGGAACGCTGGGAGTTTAGTGAGAATTGATTCGACTTCCCGGGTCGAACGCCTCAGCCAGTTTCACTTATCGAAGTTCTTGGACCCGCTCAACCGGGACTGGCGAGTCTGTCATTTCTTCCGACGTTGACTGAGGTTGTCTTTCGCGGAGCGAAGGACGACACAAGAGTCTCGACTCAAGAACAACTAGTTAATCGACGGCAGGTCGCTGATCCGTTCGCCCGCGCATGAAGGGCGGCGCATTCGCTACCCAGTTCGAGGAGCATCATAAGATGGCGTCAATCCTTTATGCTAATCTGTCCACGCTTCTGGCCGTTCGCCCGAAACGGCGCCCGAGTAACCGCTCGCGACCAGCATCTCGATTCTTCGAAGACCTCGAGAATCGGACGCTTCTCGCGACGATTTACACCATTGATCTCACGAGCGACAGCGGCGCGTCCACGGGTCCTGACGCGGGTGATTTGCGCTATGTTGTCGGTCTAGCAAATGCTAACTCGGATCCGGGCGGGAGCGAGATTCAGTTTGACCCGACGGTCTTCTCGACGCCGCAGGTCATCACACTCGGAACCTCGCTTGCGCTTTTGGAAACACCCGGGGAAGAGACGATCGAAGGGCCAGGCGCGAGCTTGGTGACAATCGGCGAAAATCATAACGGCAGCGTGTTCGTCGTGAGTTCGGGTGTAACGGCAAGCCTCATGGGATTGACGATCTCTGGCGGCAACGCAACGATCGGCGGGGGAATCAACAATAGCGGCAATTTGACGGTCACGGACTGCACGATTTCCCATAATTTCGCGGAATCGAACGGTGGCGGCATCGCGAGCAACGGCTCGCTGTCGGTCTCGGCAAGCACATTGACGCAGAACCAATCCACAGATGGTGCAGCGGTGTATGTCGGTGGTGGGTATGCGACGTTCACCAATGACGCGTTCACGGGGAATTATGCGGAGGGATTCGCCGATTCTTTTGCCCATGGCGGCGGGCTCTACGTGGCAGGCGGCACCGTCATTTTGAACAACGATGTTGTGAGCCACGACACCGCCCAGGGTGGATATGGACAGAGCACCGGCACCTCTGTCGGCCCTCAGCCTGGCGGCCGGGGTGTTGCAGGAATCGGGGAAGGTGGTGGGATTTTCGTTTCGGGCGGATCGCTGACCGTTAACTCGACAACGATCGCCGACAACGCCGCCTTTGGCGGCCAGGCGGAAAACGGCACGCAAGGCGGTTCGACCGGCACAGGAATCAGGGGAACGTCTTACGGAAAGACGACCGGGACAATCGGAGCCGGTCGCGGAAGATCGGGACAAGCCGGTGGCATCGGCGGACGGGGGCCACATGGTCCAACCGGTCACGCGGGGTTCGAGGCTGGAATCGGAGCAGGGGGCGGGCTGGGTGTCTTCAATGGAACGGTCACGCTCATCGATGATGTTTTCGATTCCAACAAGGTCATGGGTGGCCGCGGCGGCGCGGGGGCCAAGGGAGCCAAGGGAGGTCGCGGTGGAACTGGCGGCCAAGGCGGAACGGGAGGAAATGGTGCACCGGCGACAGCCGCCGGCGTCCGCGGCGGTAGCGGCGGACATGGCGGCGCGGGAGGAAACGGCAACAGTGGCGGAACCGGCGGCACTGGAGGCACTGGAGGCCAGGGAGGCGCGGGGCAAGGGGGAGCCGTGTTCATCCTGGGGGGATCCGTCACTGTCGTTGACAGCAGTCTGCAGAATAACGAAGCAATTGGTGGCAATGGAGGGATCGGCGGGGTTGGTGGCACCGGTGGAACCGGCGGGCGGGGTGGCCGTGGCGGCGTGGGTGGGAACGGTGGCAGTGGTTCCGGCCCGGGGCCCGGCGGCAGCGGAGGCCACGGCGGCAGCGGCGGCCGGGGCGGCATGGCCGGCGCGGCAGGAGTGAGCGGCAACGGCGGAACGGCGAACGGCGGCGGGCTTTACCAGGCTGGCGGGACGGTCACTATTGAAAACGTCACGGTCGCAGATAATTCGGTCTCCGGGGGTTCGCCAGGGCCGGTGCAGCTTGGAATGGCATTCGCCGGCCGCGGAGGCGAAGGTGGCAGCGGCGGTCCGCCGGGGGCACCCGGTGTAAACCCCGGCGGAACTCGCGGTCCATCCGGTTCGTCCGGCTATCGCGGCCGGTCGGGCACCTCCGGTTCGCGTGTCGGGGCAGGCAGCAGTGGATTCACCGGCACTGTTGGCGGCGGCGGCCTGTACGTGACCGCTGGGATAATGAACCTCGATGACTCCACCGTCGCACTCAATAGCGCGCTAACGGCTCCGGCGACGGCGTGGTTCAGACCGGCATCGCGACCGTGATCTCCCATAACTCGATCTTCGCCGAGAACGGCGACGACGATTACGCCGGCACGGGAATCGCGAATTACTGCCTGTTTCAGAACGCCCCCACCGCGACCCTCTCCGGTTCGAACAACCTCGTCGTCGTCGATCCGGGACTCGATCCGAACGGACTGCAAAACAACGGCGGGCCGACCGAAACGATCAAGCTGGTTGCGGGCAGCCCGGCCATCGACGCGGGCAGCAACGCACTGATCGCCATCGACCCGACCACCGGCCAGCCGCTGGCCACCGACCAGCGCGGTCCGGGCTTTCCGCGGATCAGCAACGGCCGCGTTGATATCGGTGCTTACGAGACTCAAGCGACCGTGGCGGCCACGACGACGTTGCTCACCAGCTCGGCGAACCCGTCCGTCCGCGGGCAGGCTGTGACGTTCACTGCGACCGTCAGCTCGAACACATCCGAGACCGGTACGCCGGGCGGCAGCGTGGACTTATTCGACACCACGACGAGCGTGGATCTGGGTACGATCTCGCTCACGGGCGGCGAGGCCACGCTCAAGACGTCTGCGCTGGGGGTGGGCAATCACGTGATCCAGGCGACATACAGCGGTGAGAGTGACTTCACGACAAGCTTCGCTTCGCTCACGCAAACCGTCAATCGGGACGGCGCGAGCATCCAGTTGACGACATCCGCAAATCCGTCGTCATTCGGCCTGGCGGTCACGTTTACCGCAAAGCTCCTTGCCGACCCACCGGGCTCGGGCATTCCCACCGGCAGTATCGATTTCTTCAACACCACGACCGGTCTCGATCTCGGGACGGTCGGGATCACGGACGGAGTCGCTTCTCTCAAGACGTCGTCGCTGCCCGTGGGCGCCAACATGATTGCGGCCAGATACAGTGGCGATGCTAACTTCCTCAAAAGCGCCGCGGCGTACACCGCCACGGTGAACCCGTCGATCATCGTGCTGGACCCCACGGCTTCAGGTGCACTCAGCGCATCGGGCAGCGCCCGAATTCAAATTCCCGGTGTCATCTATGTCGATTCCAGCTCGTCATCGGCACTTTCAGCCAGCGGCACCGCGCAGATCAAAGCCGCGGCCATCGATGTGCACGGCAATGTCCAGAAGAGCGGCAGCGCAAGCCTCACCCCCAAGCCGATCACAGGGGCGACGATCCTTGCCGACCCGCTCGGCGCACTGGCACTGCCGATCAAAGTGGGAATGCAAAACCGCGGAAGCGAGCGGCTCTCCGGCAATTCAGCGGCGACCATTCAACCGGGCATCTACACCCAGATCGCCGTCTCGGGAAATGCCAAGCTCACACTGAGCAGCGGGGTGTACATCATGGAAGGGGGTGGCTTCTCCGTCTCGGGCAACGCGAGCGTGAACGGGTCAGGCGTGATGATCGTCAATGCCGGGAGCAAGTATCCGAGCCCAGGGGGAAGCTACGGCACGATCATGCTGAGCGGCACCGGGACTTACAACTTGAGCCCGATGTCGACCGGGATGTACGCGGGAATGGTGCTTTTCCAGCCGCACGACAATTCGAGCACGCTCTCGATCGGCGGGAATGCCTCGGGCATCACGGGCGTGATCTATGCACCTGACGCAAAGCTGACCGAAAGCACGGGAGCGCAGCCGAGCGCGGCGATTGTCGTCCTTGAGCTGGCGGTTAGTGGCGCCGGAGCCGCGGCGAGTTCGTCTGTCGTCGACCTTGCGCTGGCCGATCTGAGCGCTCTGGACGCAGGCCCGGATTCATGGGTTGGCCCGACTCCCTTTCAAAACGCTTCGACGGCCAGCGGTTACCAGGCGAGCGGCTTTCTGGCTGCCGCGCTCCGTGCCGCAGCGCCCGTCCAGGACGCTCTGAGGCCAAAGCTGGCAAGTCTACCGCTATCTTGAGATGCGGCTTTTTCAAAGAGAATATCGAAAGTGCCGAAACCCGGCATCGCCAGCGAAGGTAATGGTTTGATGGAGTCGTTGTGCGACTTCGGTCGATCCGATCGGGTAAGGTGGGTTAGATACTCGAAGGGCAGGGCACCACGATGAAAACACGATGCGCGAGGGCGGCCGTTGTGGGCGAAACGCGGTGCGAGACCTATCGCCTTCCCGATTCGGTTCGATTTTCGCGACGCGCAATGGCGCGGCTGCTCTTCTCCGGGGTCTCGGCAACGGCAATCTTCATCGTGGCCGTTACGGTCCTGGCCGACGACAAGAAAGACTCGACCAAGGCCACGGAGCCCGAGACGGTCGTTTGTCTCGAACTGCCGCATCCGGAGCGGCTGATCGATCGTTTGACCGACCCGCGAATTCAGGGGTACCTGAAGCTCCTGCCGCAGTACGAGAAATTCGCGGGCGGCAAGCAGCTTGCCGACCTGCGGGGTGTCGCCGGTTTAATCGCGTCTCAGCTTGACACGACCTGGGAAGTCGGGCTGGGCGACCTGACCGGCGGGGGAATCCTGGCCGAGGTCGAGGCCTCGCCGGGCCAGGGGCCGCGGATCCACGTCCTCTTTACTGCCCGGAAGCCGGAGCTCCTCGCAAGAGCAAGTGAGGTGTTTCTGAAGCTCGTTCGCCAGGATGCGCAGCAGAAAGGAAATCCCGACCCGGCCAGTGAGTCTGCTCATCGCGGGCTCACCATCACGGCGCTGGGCGGCCCGGAGGGAATCGCCTACTGCATCGGCGACGGCAAGCTGCTGGCGACAAAGTCCGTGAAGAACCTCGAGCGATTGATCGACCGCGGAGTCGAGCTGGCTGCACTCGCCGGCAAACCCTCGGCGACGGGCAAAGCCGACGGCGCGCTTGCGGCCCTGGGGGCCTCGCCGCGCTGGAAGGAGATGCGGGCGAAACAGCCGTTGGACGCTCTGGCATGGTCGTTCGTCGATTTCAACCGCCTGCGCAAGATTGATCCGGCAAGATTTTCCTACCAGACTCCTCCCGATACGGGCGTCATGCTGCTGTTCGGGTCCTGGTATGAGACGTTGCGCAAGGCGACTGCGGCAACTGCTTCGATCCGCTGGTCGGACACGGAGCTCGCCGCCAGCGTTGACTTCATGCAGCCCGAGGCTGGGCGAGCGCCGGCTTTCAAGGGTTATGTGCCAGCTTCGGGCAAAGGTGCGGGGCCACTCGTCCGTCCGCCGGGCACGATCGCGTCGCTGTCCCTGTGGCGCAATTGGTCCGCGATCTGGGAAGCGAAAGCCGATCTGTTCTCGCCGGAGACCGTGCAGGGTTTCACGCAGCTCGACACGTTCGCCGGCCAGTTCTTCGGCGTTCGTGAATTCGGCCCGGACGTGCTGGGGGCATTCGAGCCGCACTGGCGCCTTGTCGTGGCCGCGCAGAATTACGACTCGATCAAGCCGGTTCCCGAAGTCAAGTATCCGGGACTGGCTTTCGTGACGGAGCTGAACGAGCCCGATTCCGATTTTGCGCAGCGTCTCAAGGTGGCGTTCCAGACGTTCGTGGGGCTCTCGAACGTCGATGCCGTGCAGAAGAAGGGCCCGCCGCTCGAGCTGGGCTCGGAACAGGTCGAGGGTGTCACGCTGGCGACGGCCAGGTACATGGTTCCGAAGAGCGATTCTCCGGCGGCGACCTCGCCGGACGCGCGGTACAATGTCAGTCCCTCGGCCGCGCAGGTCGGCAAGTACTTCATCTTGAGCACCAGCGCCGGCCTGGCCCGCGCGCTGATCAAGGACCTCAAAAATGCCGAACGCGCCGCGGAAGCTCTCAGGGGAGTCAAATGAGACGGCCGTGCTGGAGGCCGACGGCGCCGAGCTCGCCCGTTTGCTCGAGCTGAATCGGGCGCGCCTCGCGATGCAGCTCATGCTGAGCCGCGGCCTGACCAAGGAGAAAGCCGAGGCCGAGGTCGGCAAGGGCCTGGAATTGCTGCGGTACCTGAGTGCGGGCCGCATGACCGTTCGCGATGGGCCCGAGAAGACATCCGTGAAGCTCGTCTTCAAGCTTTCCAAGTGAGTGAAGAAACGATCCGGAGCCAATCGCCCCGATGAGAGTCGCGCAGACTCGTGAGCCATTTGACCCGCACTGGGCGTGGAAACCGTTCGAGCCGTCTCGGACGCGGCCGTGGACGATTGCAACGGTCGCCCACCTTCACCGGCGCGCGGCGTTCGCGCCGAGCTTTAGCGTGCTCAAGCGAGACCTCGCCTCCGGCCCTTCCGAGAGTGTCGACCGGCTATTGAAAGGCGAGGCAAATAGCGAAGTCGGGACGCCCGCATCCGAGCTCGAGGCAACGTTTGCGGCGATGGGCAGTCAGCTTTCCCCGTCGGCGGACTTGACGCGGATCCAGGCGATCTGGCTCTACCGGATGATCTTCACGCCGCATCCACTGCGCGAGCGGATGACACTTTTCTGGCACAATCACTTCGCCACCTCGAACGTCAAGGTCCAGAGTCCGCTGCTCATGCAGCGGCAAAACGACCTTTTTCGGACGCATGCGCTGGGAGATTTTCGGGCCCTGGTGAGCGCAATCGGCAAGGACCCGGCGATGCTCATCTGGCTCGATTCGACGATCAACCGCAAGGCGAAGCCCAACGAGAACTACGCCCGCGAGGTCATGGAGCTTTTCACGCTCGGGCGCGGGCACTACACCGAACGAGACATCCAGGAAGCGGCGCGGGCGTTCACCGGCTGGTTCGTAGTGCGGGATCAGTTCGAGGAAGTTCCGCGGCAGCACGACGACGGGTCCAAGTCGATCCTGGGCCATACCGGGAACTGGAGTGGCGACGATATCCCCGCCATCTTGCTCGAGCAGCCCGCGTGCGCGCTGTTCATCTGCCGCAAGCTCTTCCGTCATTTCGTCAGTGAGATGGATGATCCTTCAGACGCCCTGCTGGCGCCCCTGGCCAAGTCGCTGCGAGATTCGGGCTACCGGATTGAGAAGCCCGTGGAGATGATCCTGCGATCCAATCTGTTCTTTGACGCGAGCATCCTGGGGCGGCGGGTGAAGTCGCCGGTGGAATTCGCGGTCGGGACGATTCGCTCACTCGAAATCCTGAACCCCACGGTGGCGACCGCGGCGCTGGCGGAATCGTGCGACCGCATGGGCCAGAGCCTGTTCGCTCCGCCCTCCGTCGCGGGCTGGGACGGTGGGGCGGGCTGGATCAATTCCACTGCGATGCTGGCGCGTGCCAATCTCGCGCTGGGATTGCTTTCGGAAGGCGACACACCGCTGGGCGGCCGGTGCAACCCGTGGGCGCTCGCCGGCACTCGCGGCTCAGGGCGCCGCAACGACCTGGCGGGGTTTTTCATCGATTTGCTGTTGCAAGACGCCCTCGCGCCCAAAGCCCGGCAGCAGATCGAGCAGGCGGCGTCGGCAAAGAACGCGAGCGACGAGCAAGCGGCGCGGGAAGTGGTGCGGCTCGTTTTGACGTCACCCGAGTATCAGGTTGGTTGAAAAAGGAGCCTTTTGATGAGCTGGAGCCGACGACGATTCCTGGGCTGTTCGCTTTCTTCCAGCACCCTGGTTGCGCTCGGCGGGAGCACGGTTCCCACGTTCCTGAGCCGTTCGGCTGTGGCGGCGCGAGGCGCGAAGTCAAACGAGCGCATCCTTGTCGTCGTTCAGCTTCTGGGGGGGAACGACGGGCTGAACACGGTGGTGCCGCATGGAATCGAAGGCTACAACCGCGGGCGCAGGCTGTTGCGTCTTTCGAGCGGGCAGATTCATAAAATTACGCCTGATATTGGTCTACACACGTCGATGGGTGCGATGGCCAAGCTGCTGGAGAGCAAGCGCCTGACGGTGATCCAGGGAGTGGGATACCCCAACCCCGACCGCTCGCACTTTCGCTCGATGGAGATCTGGGAATCGGGGCGACTGGAAAACGACGCGAAGGCGATTGAATCAGGCTGGCTGGGCCGAGCCCTTGATTCAGCCGCCGGCAGCGGCAAGGCCGGGCAAGATCCGCCGGGACTTCATATCGGCAACCGGTCGCTGCCGCTGGCGCTTTGCGCGAAGAAGACGGGGGTTCCTTCGGTCGAGAGCCTGGAGAGTTACAAGCTTCAGCTCGCGGGCACCGATGCCGAGAAGCAAGCAGAGCGAGGCGCCCTCAACAAGCTCGCAGCGATCGAGCGCCGTGGCGACGACGCGCTCCTGGGCTTCATCAGCCGGACCACGGTTTCGGCCTATGAATCGAGCAGCCGGCTCGAGCAGCTTGCCAAGCGAGGGCAGGGGGTGGCCAAGTACCCGAACTACGGGCTGGCGAAGCGGCTGGAGCTGATCGCCCAGATCATCAAGGCAGATTTCGGCACGCGCATCTTCTACACGTCGCTCGATGGTTTCGACACACATGCCAACCAGCTTGGAACTCACGCGGCCTTGCTGCTGGAGCTGTCTGATTCGATCGCCGCGTTTCACGACGATCTGAGCTCGGCGGGGCACGGCGACCGTGTGGCCTTGCTGACGTTCAGTGAATTCGGGCGACGAGTTCTGGAGAATGCCTCCGGGGGCACCGACCATGGCGCAGCCGCGCCAGTGTTTCTGGTCGGGCCCGTCGCGACGGGTGGGCTCGTCGGCGCACATCCCGGCTTCGACGATCTGGACGACGGTGATTTGAAGTATCACACGGACTTTCGCAGGGTTTATGCAACGCTGGCCGGTGATTGGCTTGGATGTGCTGCCGAGCCGATTGTGGGCAAGGGGTTTGCGCCGATGGCATTGTTGAAGCATTCTTGAATGATGCTCGATTGTGCGGCGTATGAGCGCCGATCAGCGTGCCGCTCGGGTTGATCATCCCCCTGGTGTATTCGGCGAACATTGCTCTGGCAGACCGGGATCATGCCGTTCCGAGTCGATTCAACGCCTGAACGGATCAACCGGAAATACCAGGTCCAGCTCGATCGTCTCGGCCTCGCGGGCGATTGACTGTGCCTCTTCGTCGTATTCAGCCCATTTCGGATTCTTCATGGCTTGGCGGAGGCCGCCGAGCGTCGCTCGGGCGTGTGCGGTCTGCCCCAGGCGGTATTGGGCCAAGGCGAGGAAGGCGAGGTCTTCGGGCAACGGTCCGTCGTGGACAGCTGCATTGAGCGACCCTGACCTTGTCAGTGTGGCCACGGCCTCGCGGTATTTCCCCGCGCGGTACTGGGTGGCGCCCAGGGTGTTGAGATAGTTCCCGTCGTCCGGTACGAGCCGGCAGGCGGCTTCGGCCTGCCGCAGCGCACGGTCATACGCGGCCGCGCCGGCACCGGGAGCGCGGACCACCTCCCAGCTTTCGCGGTCGAGGTTTCTCGGGTTCTCGGGGACCTGCTGCGCGAGGGCGAGGGCCTGGCGCCGCACGGGATCGCTGAGGGTGGAATCGTCGCGCAGGCTGGCCAGGACTTCGGACCGGAACATCAACTTGGCGTAGAGCATGTTCACCTGGTGCTCCGCCTGGTGGGTCAGTGCGCTGGCGCTGCCGGACTCGGCCAGCGCCAGGGCGTGAGCACGCACCTCGGCCGTCATGGTTTCATCCTGGCGGATACGGGAACGCACATCGGCTGTCGTCGATGGCTTGGTGAATAGGTACTCGACCGCAGTGCGTGCTTCACGCAGGATTTGCAGCTCGGAAGTCATCGACGTGGTGTCCCAGACCTTGACGGTGCCGTCGTCGCAGCCGGCGGCGAGGGTGCGACCGTCGCGGTTGTACGAAATGCCCCACAGCAGGCTGGAGTTCGCGCGAAGTGTGAGAATTTCCTGGCCGGTCGTCGCGTCCCAGAGCTTGATCGTGCCATCGTTGCTGGCCGAGGCGATTGTGCTGCCGTCGGGACTGTGGGACACGCCGGTGACCGAATCCGCATGGCCGTGAAGCGTCCGCAGCTCGTGGCCGGTACTGGCATTCCACAGCTTGATGGTGCGATCGTGGGCGGAGGCCAGTGTGTGCCCATCGGGGCTGAAAGAGAGCCGATTGACGCGACCCTTGTGTCCGCTCAGAGTGTACAACGGCTTGCCCGTCGCGATGTCCCAGAGTTTGATCGTGGCATCGTCACCTGCCGATGCGATTGCGCGGCCATCCGGGCTAAACGACACGGCGGTAACCCAGTCGGTGTGTCCCTTGAGCGTGCGGGTCACTGCTCCGGTGACCGCGTCCCAGATCTTGACTGTGCGGTCATGGCCGCCGGAGGCGAGGGCCCGGCCATCCGGGCTGTACGATACGCACTCGACCGCGCCTGAGTGCCCGTGAAAGGTCCGTAGCTCCTTGCCCGTGGCCGTGTCCCACAGCTTGACGGTGCAGTCATGGCCGGAGGAGGCGAGCGATTTTCCGTCCGGACTAAACTTCACGTCGGACACTGAATCGACGTGCCCGCGCAGGGTCAGTCGCTCTAGCCCGGTGCTTGAGTCCCAGAGCTTCACGGTGCGATCGCCAGAGCCCGAGGCGAGGGTGCGGCCGTCCGGAGCGTGCGACACACTCGCGACCCGGGCGTCGTGCCCGCGCCAGGTCTGGACCTCTTGATCGGTGACGGTCTCCCACAACTTCACGGTCCGGTCGGTGCTCGACGAGGCCAGGATCCGACCGTCGGGACTGAACGCGACACCGGAAACCCAATCCGCGTGTCCTCGCAAGCTGCGGATCTCACGGCCCGTGGATGGATCCCAGAGTTTCACCATTCGATCCTTGCCGGCGGAGGCGAGATTTCCGCCGTCGGGACTGAACTCAACTGCCGTGACGGCCGCGGTGTGTCCGCGCAGGGTGCGCAGCTCCGCTCCGGTGGCCGCTGCCCAAAGCTTGATCGTGCTGTCACTGCTGGCAGAGGCGATGGTGCGACCGTCCGGGCTGAGCCTGACCATCTGAACGGAGGCCGTGTGCCCGCGCAGCGTTCGGACCTCGCGGCCGGTCGCCACGGACCACCATTTCACCGTTCGATCCATGCCGGCAGAAGCGATGAAATTCCCGTCGGGACTGAACGAGACGCCGTTGATCTCGCGCGTATGCCCGCGCAGAGTGCGGATCTCTTTTCCGGTGGCAACGTCCCACAACTTCAGTGTTCCATCATCACCGGCGGAGACAAGGGTCTGTCCGGCTGGGCTGTAGGAGACGACATTGACTACGCCGGCATGACCGCGCAGGGTGCGGAGCTCCCGCCCCGTGGCAACATCCCACAGCTTGATTTTCTGGTCTTCGCCGGCGGACGCGAGCGAGGCACCGTCTGGGCTGAACGCGATGTTCCAGACAAAATCCGTGTGTCCGCTCCAGGTGCGAACATTCGCACCGGTGGCCGTGTCCCAGAGCTTGATTTTGTTGTCATCGCCGGCGGAGGCAATGAGACGACCGGCCGAGCCGAATGCCACGCTGCGGACCATATCCGAATGACCCCGCAGGGTGCGGAGCTCGGACTGGCAGAGCCGCTCGAGATAGTGCCATTCGAAGCCGCGCCGGTCGGGAGCGTCGGACTGTTTGGGCACCTGGTTTTGCAAGTACTGCTGCACGAGGTCGACGAGGCCCTCCTGCCAAGCCTGATGGGCCAGCCTCATCTCGGCCAGGTACAGGCTGCGATCGCTGAGATCCTTCTCCTCCCGGGCCGTCTGCGTCGCCTTTTCCGCGCGGTTGGCGTTTTCCAGTGCCTCCGCGGCCTTTCGGACGGCGAGTTGCTCGCCCCGTGTCGCTCGGATGGCGAAGTACGCCGATACCGCCGTGCCGAGGACGAGCGCCATCGCGACCGAGGCAATCAGCCCCGAGACGACCGGATTGCGGCGACACCACCTCCAGGCTCGCTCAGGCCCGCCGATCGGCCGCGCCAGAATCGGCTCGCCGGCCTGGAAGCGACGGAGGTCTTCGGCCAGGGCCGCCGCGCTGCGGTACCGCTTCACCGGCTCCTTTTGAAGGCATTTCAGGTTGATCGTCTCAATATCCCGAGGCACCCGCGGCACCAGCCGCGACGGCGGCACGGCCTCCGCCGTCTTGACCTGTTCGAGCGTCTCCAGGATCGAGGCGCCCCGGAACGGCGGGCGGCCGGTAATCAATTCGTAGAGAATCGTCCCGAGTGCGTAGACATCGGCCTCAGGGCCGACTTCCCTGGTCTTCCCCTCGGCCTGCTCGGGCGCCATGTAGCTGGGCGAGCCCATGATCGCATCAGTTCCGGTCAGGCCCGAATCGCTCCCCAGGAACTTGGCCAGACCAAAGTCGCTGATCTTGGGCAATCCATCGAACGCAAGCAACACATTGGCGGGCTTCAGGTCGCGGTGAATGATCCCCTGCTCATGGGCAAAGGCGACGGCCCTCGCCAGTTGCTCGACCAGCCCGGCAGCTCGCGCCGCTTTCCAGGGCGTGCCGTCGAGCTGTCGATCCAGGCTGCCGCCTGGGACATATTCGAGCTCGACATAAGGCAGCCCGCTGGCATCGCCAATTGAGTAGATCTGCACGATATGGGGATGATGCAGCCGGGCGATCGCCTGGGCCTCGGAGAGGAACCGCGACGCGACCTGGGTTGAAGCATGAGCTCCGGCCAGGATCATCTTGAGCGCGCAAGGGCGGTTTAACTGGACCTGGCGGGCGAGGTAGACCACGCCCATGCCACCGCGGCCGAGCTCGTCGATGATCTCGTAGCCGGGAATGTCGAGGGCGGCGAAGCGTGACGGGCCTGGCGAGGCCTCGCCGCTACTCGTCACGGTGATGTCATCCTCGACTGTGGACCGGGCGCTTGCCGCAACGTTCAGTTCGGCATTGCCCGGGCGAGTTACCTGATCGCGGAAAGGCGGCTTATCCATCAACTCTAGCTCACGTGCCTCGTAGCGTGTCGCGTCGTCGTGGGGAGGACTCTCATCTTACCTTAACGTGACCATCATGCCCTCAGGGAGAGCGGGACGATGCTGGTTCAATCCTTCAACTTTGAGAATCGGTGTAACCTTTTCCGCCGGTTCGCAGGATTCTACTACACGATCTGACTCAATCTCGGGAAAGGTCGCCGCCGGGTAGCCTTATGTGACTCGGCGAGACACGCTCGACTAACCCTGAGGACTCAGCATGATTCGCAATCCACGATTGGCCATCCTGGCCGTTTGCGCGCTTGCCCTGGCTCTGACTCAGAACCAGGCACACGCTCAGACCGTACCTTTTGTGATCATCGGCCAGGGAATCGCACCGCAAGGCCTGCCGCTGCCCGGTCAGCCGCCACGGCCTCACTGGTCCTACGGCCTCGCGACAGATCTCTTCGCCTACTACGGAGACGGGGAAGTCGCAACGGATACGGCAAACTTTCAGCAGAATGGAGACATTACTGGTCAGTTTGGAAGCCCGGTTCCGTATCGGTTCATCGACGCAACTGGGGATCTGCTGGCCTGCTATTACGGCAACACGGAATTCGGTGCCAGTCAGCCGGGATCGTTCGAGCTGGTCCCGATGCCGAGTGCTGGCGAAGGTGTGTACGTCGCCTACTTTATTGCGGAGTTTGTTCCGTATCTGCCAGCATGCACCGGGAAATTCGCCGGTGTGAGCGGGAGCTGGATCATGTATGCACAAACGGCTCCTTTTGTTCTGGGGTCAACCAAGCCCCTGGCGTACTGGTGGACCGGCGAGGGGACGCTCACATTCAGGCAAGGGCAGCATTGAACCACAAAGACCCGGGTCAACGCGCGAACGGATCAGCCGGAAAAACCAGGTCTCGCTCCAGCGTCTCGGCCTCGCGCAGGAACGCCTGGGCCTCATCGTTCCCGAGCCACCTGGTTTTTTTCATTGACTCGCGCAAGCGGCCCAGGGCGAATCTTGCCTGCTCGAATTCGCCCAGGCGGTACTGGGCCAAGGCCAGGACCGCCGCATCCTGAGGGGCCGAGAAACCGCCGTGGGCCGGCGCATTGACACGGTCGGCCGATTTCAGAGCGGCGACGGCCGCTCGGTAGTTGCCCGTTCGATACAAAGCCACGCCGAGCGTGCGGAGCAAACCGCCGTGCAACGGGATCAGGCGGCAGGCGGCTTCCGCTTGCTGAAGCGCCATGCGGTAGACGGCCGGTTCGGCCCCCGGATCGCGAACCGCACGCCAACTGGCAGCATTCAAGCGCCACGCGTCCTCCGAAGAATGTTCCGCCAAGGCGATGGCTTGCTGCCGCACTCGGTCGGTCAGGCTGCAATCGGTCCGCAGGCTCGCCAGGACGTCCGGGCGCAACATCGGCCTCGCGAACAAAGCGTGCACGACGCGCTCGGCCTGGCGTGCGACCATGCTTCGTTCTCGAGATTCAGCCAACGCTAAAGCGCGGTGGCGCACCGGTTCACTGATCGTGGGATCGTCTCGAATGCGAGCGAGAAGCTCGGTGATGGGCCGGGGCTCGCGGAAGGCGAAATCGACCACGCCCCGGGCTTCGCGAAGAACCCGATCGCCGGTGGTCAGCGGGGTCGCGTCCCAGAGCCTCACGGTACCGTCCGCTCCGGCGGAGGCAATGCGATGGCCGTCGGGCGAAAACGCCACGGAATGAACCTCGGCGGTGTGGCCGCGGAGGGTGAGGACTTCCTGCCCTTCGATCGCGTCCCAGAGCTTCACGGTGCCATCGCCGCTCGCAGAGGCGATGCGGCGTCCGTCCGGATTGAACGCCACGCTGTTGACCGGGCTAGCGTGACCGTGCAGCATCAGGACTTCCTGCCGAGTTGTTGCGTCCCAGATCCCGACGGTGCCATCTTCCCGGGGCGCAGCGACGAAGCGACCGTCCGGGGAAAACGCCACGCCATTGACCCCGTCGGATCGTCCGGGCAAGGTCAGGATCTCCAGAGCGGTGGCCGCATCCCACAGCTTGACCGTGCCGTTTGAGCCGGCGGCGGCGACGCGGCGGCCGTCGGGGCTGAACGTGACGCCCGAGACGTCTAATGTGTGTCCGCGCAGGTTGACGACCTCCTTCCCCGTGGCGGTGTGCAACAGGCTCACGCTCAAGTCATCGAGGACGGATGCGATGTGGAGCCCGTTCGGGGAAACCGCCAGGCCCCGCAGCCAGGGGGAGTGACCGGGCAGGGAGAGTGTCTGCCGGCCGGTGGCGACGTCCCACAGCTTGACGGTGCGGTCCCACCCGGCGGAGACGATCTGGCGGCCATCGGGAAAAAACGAGACGCTTTCTACGGGGGCCGAGTGGCCGCGGAAGGCGCGCAGCTCCTCGCCGGTCGTGACGTCCCAGAGCCTCACGGTGCGGTCGTCGCCAGCCGACGCGATTCGACGGCCGTCGGGAGAAAACACCACGCTCAAAACCCCGCCGAAGTGACCTCGAGCGATCAGAGCCTCCTGGTCCAGGTTGATGTCCCAGAGCTTGACGGTCTGGTCATCGCCGGCCGAGGCGAGACACCGGCCGTCGACTGAAAATGCGACGCTCCAGACTCCGGAAGCGTGTCCTCGCAGGGAGAGAAGCTCCTGGCCCGTGGCTGCGTCCCATAACCTGACCGTACGGTCTGCGCTCGATGACCCAATGCGACGGCCATCCGGGCTCCATGTCGCGGCCCATACAGCGCCTGAATGTCCTTTCAGGGTCACTGTCTCCTGGCCCGTGCGATTGTCCCAGAGTTTCACCGTGCCGTCTCGACTGGCGGAGGCCAACTGGCGGCCATCGGGGCTGAACGCGACCGCCGAGACCTCCTGCGTGTGTCCGCGAAGCGTGCGGATCTCCCGCCCGCTCGAGGCATCCCAGAATCTGATGGTGCCGTCCCACGCTGCGGCGGCAACTCGCAGGCCGTCGGGGGAAAACGCCACGCCGCCGGCTCGATCTGAATGCACACGACCCAGGGCATCACGGTGCTGGGATCGTCCCTGCCGGAACTCGCGCACGTTGACCTCGTTGGAATGGCCGCGCATGCTGAGGATCTCGTCTCCCCTGGTCGAATCCCAGATCCTCACGCTTCCGTCCTCGCTGGCCGAGGCGATGCGGCGGCCGTCGGGGGAAAACGCCACGCCGTAAACCTGGCCAAGGTGCCGGCGCAGCGTCATGATCTCGCCGCCGCTGGCAGTATCCCAGAGCCTCAAGGTGCCGTCCTCGCTGGCCGAGGCGATGCGGCGGCCGTCGGGGGAAAACGCCACGCTCTTGACTTGGTTTGTGTGACCGTGCAGGCAGCGGAGCTCGAGTCCGGAGGATACGTCCCAGAGTCTCACGGTGCCGTCGTTGCTCGCGGAGGCGAGGAGGCGCCGGTCCGGAGAAAATGCCACTGCCCGGACCGGGGCGAGGTGTCCACGGAACGTGCGGAGCTCGAGCTGGCAGAGGCGCTGGAGATAATACCACTCGAAGCCGCGGGGATCGAAGTCCAGGGCGTGCCTCGGCACGTGCACGTCGAGGTGCTGCTGGGCCAGCCCGGTCAGGCCCTCTTGCCAGGCTTGCTGACCCAGGCTCATCTCCGAGAGGTACAGGCGGTAGTCGGCCAGCCGCTTTTCATCGGTTGCCCGCCGGGCTTCGTCACGGGCATCGCGCACCGCCTGATTGGCGCGCTGGGTCTCCTGGTTGGCCCGCCGGGCATTGGCCAGGGCTTCGTTCGCTTTCTGGCCTGCTCTCACGGCGAAGAAGCTCGACACGAAAGTGCCCAGCAAGAGCACCAGCATGATGCCGCCCGTCAGACCGGCAACCAGCGGGTTGCGACGACACCAGCGCCGGAACCGCTCCGCTCTGCTCGTCGGCAGAGCCAGGATCGGCCGGTTGTCGAGGAACCGCTGGAGGTCATCGCGAAGCGCCGCCGCGGTTGCATATCGCCGCGCCGGCTCCTTGGCCATCGCCGTCAGGACGATCGTCTCGAGCGGGGCCGGCATCGCCGGGTTCAACCGCCGTGGGGATGGTGGCTCCTCCTGGGCAATGCGCCGCAAGATCTCCTGGCGATCGTCGCCGGCAAACGCCGGGCGAAGTGTCAACAGCTCGTACAGAGTCGCTCCCAGCGAATACACGTCGGTCCGGCCATCGACCAAAGGCCGCTTTCCCAGCGCCTGTTCCGGGCTCATGTAGCGCAGGGTACCCAGCACGTCGCCGGTCAAAGTCAGGTTGTTCTCGCCCGGGATGCGGGCCAGGCCGAAATCGGTCACCCAGAGATGGCCGGCCAGATCGACGAGCAAATTCGACGGCTTGATGTCGCGATGCAAAATACCCCGTTGATGCGCATGCTCGAGAGCGTCCGACGCCTGAATTCCGAGCGCGGCGACGGTGCGGATGAAGCCGCGACCGCGGGCCGAGGATTCAGCCAGCAAGGGTGTCGGCCAGGATGGCTGAGAGAAGATTGTCAAAGCGGCAGAAGGCTCGCAACCGGCGAGCTCGTCACTCACGGGCGTTGGAGCAAATTGCCCGGCGATCATCGAGCGAGTGAGCGCCGCCGCCGCCGCCGTGCTCGCCGGCTCCAGGCCGTCCAACTGGCGGAGCTCGCGGATCAGCTCGGCCAGGCTTTGGCCTTCGATGAACTGCATTGCATAGAAGGGGACGCCTGCTTCGGTGCTGACGCTGAAGACCGGCACGATGTTCTTGTGGTGCAGCGCGGCGGCGGCCTGCGCCTCGATCCGGAATCGCTCGAGCTGGCGCGAGTCCATCGCGCGAGCGCAGGGCAGCACCTTGACGGCGACTCGGCGATTGAGCGAGATCTGGTGGCCCTCGTAGACGACGCCCATGCCGCCGCGGCCGACTTCGCGAAGCAGCTTGTAATCGCCCAGGCAGCCCAGCGCAGCGATGGAGTCGGGATCGGGATCGGGAGGGGCGGCCTCACCGTGCGCCGAACTGCCCAATTGGGCCATCAGGGCGAATGCCGGCAGCATGCGCCGGAGAGCGTCGGCGTGCTTCGGGATGTTCTCGTGCGAGCGCTTCCCAGTCGACGGTCTGGCCGTCCCGAACGCGAACGGCAAACTCGGCGGCCCACTCGACCAGCAGTGAGTCGTCGTCGCCGGGCTCATCGCAGTCGTCCGCCTTGAATCGTACGCTCATTATTCAATTCCGCCGACGTCGTGGCTTTCCATCATTCGGTGACTCATCTTCCCGGCACGACCTCGATGGGCTCGGCACGCCAGAGCTTGACGGCGCCGTCGTGACTGCACGAGGCCAGTACCAAGCCGTCGGGCGAGAAGGCCAGCGCGTTGACCTGCGCGTCGTGGCCGGTCACGGTGAGGACTTCCTGTCCGGTGGTGATGTCCCATAGGCGAATGACCTTGTCTTGTCCGGAGGCCGTCAAGTAATGGCCGTCGCGCGTGAACGCCAGGCAGCGTAGCTGATCGGCGGCGGAATAGATATTCAGTACGAGATCGCCCGTTTGTTGATTCCAGAGCTTGATCTGACCGTCGTCGCCCGCCGCGGCAAGAAGCGTGCCGCCCGGCGCAAAGGCAACCGCGTTGACATTGGCGCCGTGCTGCCGTGTGAGTTGTAGCTCTCCAGTGGCTGCGTCCCATATCTTCACGGTCGCGTCACACGACCCTGAGGCCAGACGAGCTGAGTCGGGGCTGAAGGCGACCGAGGCCAGCCTGGTGGAGTGACCTGAGAGAACGGCGCGGCTCGAATAATCGGCCGTGTTCCAGAGGCGAACGGAGCCGTCGTCGCCCGCGGTGGCCAGCAGTTTTCCGTCGGGGCTGAACGCAACGCAACGGACATATCCGTCGTGGCCGGGCAGAGTGGCAATCAACCTTCGCGACGCAACATCCCAGACCAGGGCATTTGCGTTCTCGGGCGTTCCGGAATCCAGGCTCGAAGAGGCGAGGAAGCGGCCGTCGGGGCTGAAGGCCAGAGAGGCGACCGTGGCGGTGTGGGCCTTCCAGTCGGCGAGAAGGCGCCCGGAAGCGGGATCCCAGAGCTTGATCGTCTCACGCTCATCGGTGTCGTCGCTGCCGGTGGCGAGCACCTTGCCATCCGGCGAGAAGGCAGCGGACCACGCCTCGTCAGTGTGTCCGCGCAAGGCGTCGGGCGAAGAAGGAGGGTCGAGACGCCAGATCCTCGGCTTCGTTCCGCCGGTGACAACCAGCGATCGGCTCTGGGGAATGAACGTCACGCTGTCGAGATCGTGCCGGCCGGGAAAGACGTTGACCCTTCGCATCGAAGCAAGGTCCCAGACCTCGGCGGGCTGAGTCTCGCCCGGGTTCGGGTCAATCACAATCGCCAGCATCGTTTCATCCGACGAGAAAGAGAGCGCACAGCCACGCAGTGAGTAATCTCCGTTTCCTCGATCCAGGATCGCTTTTTCCTGGCGCGACGGATTGAACACGGTCACATGTGCGCGGTCGTCCACGACCGCGAGATAGGACCCTCGGGGGCTGATGCCCAAGAGGACGCCGCTGGCCGACGGCAAGATGGCCTGGGCGCGACTGGAGCCGGCTTCCCACGAGTGCAGGCGATTGAGGCTCGTGCGCGCCGCGAGCACACACGCGTCGTCGGAAAAACCGAACAGATTCACAACCTCGCCGCTTTTCATTCCCGAGCTGTTCAGAACAACCTTGACCTCACCGGTCCACGGGTCGTATATCGTCAACGTGCTGCCATTCCATGCGGCAATCGATCGCCCGACGCCTTTGTATCGTGGATGACATACGAGCCCTTTCTAGTCGTCCAGAGGTGGGGCTTGTTCTGGGGTTCGGCGATCGTCCACGTCCGGATCACGTAGGTGCCGTCCGCACGCGACGCGAGCATCAGAAGCCGCCTTCCCTCCGGGTGGAACGCACAGGCGACGAGGTTCTCCGGCGCCTCGCCCCGGAACTGGCTCATCCGCTGCCCGGAGGCGGTTTCATAAACTTCAACGTGGGGAACCGACGATACCTGCGGAGCAACTGCGAGGTATCGGCCATCGGCCGAGAGGCACAGTTCGGGCTCGTGGTCTCTGCTTCTGGAAGCGGTGATCGCGGTGCGCGGCTTCTCCGGGTCCAACCCGGGCCCGAGCGGCCACACCAGGATCTTGCCCATGATGTCGCGTGTGACGAGGGTGCTTCCGTCGGCGGAAACCACCGGAGGCGCCACCCTCGCTTCGTGCCCCCAGAGCTGGGTGAACTCCCAAGTGGCCTGGCGCCAGAGATAGCCCCAGGCGAAGTCCGCTCGGTCGGCAGCGAGCTCGGGCTTGATCTCGTGAAGAATGTCCTGGGCCAGCTCGAGCTGGCGGACGTCGAGCGCCTCGCGGGCGCGACGAAGGCTCGCAGCGTAGCGGTGCCGGTCGGCCTGATGCTGGCGATCCTGGGCGACGCGGCGCGATCGATCAGCCTCCCGCTCCTTCGCGTCGGCGCGGGCGATCTGCGTCTCGAGCCGCCGGTTGTGCCAGGAGAGCCAGCTCGCCCACGCGGCGACTCCGCTCACCAGGCCGCAGCCGAGCAGGATCACCAGCGACAGCAACGCCGCCACCGCCGGACGGCGCCGCGCCCAGGCGAGGCCACGCTGCCAGAGCGGAACCGGCCGGCCCAGAATCGGACGACCATCAATGAACCGTGCGAGATCATCACGTAGCGCCGCGGCCGTCGCATAGCGGCCCGACGGCTCGCGGGCCATCGCCTTCAAGACGATCGTGTCGAGAGCCGCGGGAATCGACCGGTTCAGCCTGCGCGGAGAGCGCACCTCCTCCTGGGCAATCCGCCGCAAGACCTCCTGGCGATCGTCGCCGGCAATCGCGGGGCGCAAGGTCAACAGCTCGTAGAGCGTGGCCCCGAGCGAATAAACATCGCTTGATTCATCAAGCATCCGGCGCTTTCCCAGGGCTTGCTCCGGGCTCATGAAACGCAAGGTGCCCAGCACGTCGCCCGTCATGGTCAGGCTGCTTTCGCCCGGAATGCGAGCGAGACCGAAGTCGGTCACCCAGAGGTGGCCCGTTCGATCGATGAGCAGGTTGGAGGGCTTGATGTCGCGGTGCAAGATGCCGCGCCCGTGGGCGTGATCGAGCGCATCGGCAGCCTGGATTCCAAACCGGGCGATCGTGCGGATGAAGCTCTGTCTGGGTCCCGACGAACTGTCGGATCCGCCTCGCCGCCGTGAGGTGACAAGAGGTCGGACATCGGATTTGGCTGCTTTGTCAACGGGCTCGGGCACCGGAGAGAATTGCCCCGAAGCCAGAGCCCGAGTCAGCTCGGAGACCGTGGATGCTGCGGCGAGGTCGACGCCGTCCAGTTGCCGCATCTCGCGAATGACCTGGGATAGCGTGTGCCCTTCGATGAACTGCATCGCAAAGAAGGGGACGCCGCGCTCGGTGCCGACAGCGAACACCGGCACGATATTCGGATGATGGAGCGCAGCGGCGGCCTGCGCCTCGATCTGGAACCTCTGAAGCTGGCGCGCGTCAAGCGCCGCAGCGGCCGGCAAGACCTTGAGTGCGACCCGGCGCTTGAGGGAAATCTGGTAGCCCTCGTAGACAACACCCATGCCGCCGCGGCCGACTTCGCGCACCAACCTGTAGTCGCCGAGACAGCCGAGAAGAGCGATCGGGTCGGAGGCAGGTTCGTCCCGGGCGGCTTCGCGATGCAGGGGGCCCTCCATCCGGGCCATCAGTGAGAAAGCGGGGAGCATCCTACGGAGCGCCTCAGCCTGCTCGGGATGCTCTCTACCAAGCTCCGCCCAGTCGATTTGCTGCCCCTCCCGAATGCGCACGGCGAGCTCGGCGGCCCACTCGACCAGGAGCGCTTCGTCCTCGCTTTCGGGCTCGTCGACGGGCTCGGCCTCGAAGCCATTACTCATCGCTTTAGCTCGCCGGCATCATGGGATTCGATCAGTTTCCGGATTCGCTCCATGGCCCGGAAATGCCGGACCTTGGCGGCATTTTCGGTGATGCCCAGCGCGGCGGCGATCTCGGCGAACGAAAGCTCCTCCAGGTAGCACATCACGAGGACCTCACGGTCGTTGGGGCCAAGGCGGTCGAGCACTTCGCGGAGCCGGCAAGCTTGCTCGTCGCGGACCAGCCGCTGGCTGGGTGATGTACCGCTCGAAGCAAGCCGGTCAGCCAGAAGCGAGGCGGATTCGTCGGGCAACGGGAGATCCAGCCGCTCGGTACGCGTGACATCCCGCTTCTGGGTGCCCAGATGGTGGCGATGGCACTGAATGATCCGCTCGGAGGCAAGCCGGCGGAGCCATGGATAAAAGGGCAGGGGGCGGTCGCGAATGAAGTCATCGAGCTTGCGGCTGGCGTCGGCCAGGGCTTCCTGGACGACGTCCGAAGGGTCAACCAGTGGAGCGAGACGGCGGTCCAGGCGGATGGCGACCATCCGCCGCAGGCGATCGCGATGGCGCGTAAGCAACTGCTCGAGCGCGGGCAGACCCGCCGCACCGCCCCCCGCGCACCGGAGCAATTCCTCGGTTTCGGCGTCTTCGAACGAGTTCCCCACGAACGACCCGCTGCTCCTCTTCCTGCGAAATACCTCACCATGGTTACAGCTTGGTCGATCATACCGGCATTTTTGGTCAAGTGCGCGATCTTTCAGCTCCGGTTGGAGGCGCCAGGTTGACGCGGCCCGGCCAACGGCAACGCCTCGGGTTTCCAAAGCAACGCCTTGGGTTTCCGATGCACCGCCCCGGGTTCCCACCGAGACGTCATGATTGGAACGGTGTGGCAAGGCATGTTGTACAGGTCAGACTTTCGATCAGCCTGACGCGAATTTGCTCCTCGAGTTTCGGGTTCTCGCCTTTGTTCTTGCTCGCGCCGCGCACCCGCCGGCGCACGCATCTCCTCTACCAACATGATCTGCAAAAACTGCGATCCAGTTGCCAAGAGAAAAAAGAATTCGTCCGTTTCGAGTCGGTATTCCTCCTCCCGCCGTGGGGAGGTGCCGCCGCAGGTGGCGGAGGAGGCCGGCACAGGCGGAAGCCCCGCGCGGTCCAACGGCATTTGGTTGACGCCTGATTGCATCCCGCCGCCGTTGGCTTCGTTTTCGACGTGATTGGCTTCGTTTTTGACTTTGTCAAGTCCCCAATCGATACTCATTTTCGCTCAAACCTCAACAATCTCTTGGTCTTGTGTCTTGAACATGTTTTTCCAAAATTGGCTTCGTTCGGCGCATTCCGCGGTGCATTGAATTGTCAAATCCCCCCAAGCAGGTCAGGCTTTAGCCTGACAATCTCCCCAAAAGTAGGTCAGGCTTCAGCCTGACAATCTCCCCAAAAGTAGGTCAGGCTTCAGCCTGACAATCTCCCCCAAAAGTAGGTCAGGCTTCAGCCTGACAATCTCCCCAAAAGTAGGTCAGGCTTCAGCCTGACAATCTCCCCAAAAGTAGGTCAGGCTTCAGCCTGACAATCTCCCCCAAAAGTAGGTCAGGCTTCAGCCTGACAATCTCCCCAAAAGTAGGTCAGGCTTCAGCCTGACAATCTCCCCCAAAAGTAGGTCAGGCTTCAGCCTGACAATCTCCCCAAAAGTAGGTCAGGCTTCAGCCTCTCCCCAAAAGTAGGTCAGGCTTCAGCCTGACAATCTCCCCAAAAGTAGGTCAGGCTTCAGCCTGACAATCTCCCCAAAAGTAGGTCAGGCTTCAGCCTGACAATCTCCCCAAAAGTAGGTCAGGCTTCAGCCTGACAATCTCCCCAAAAGTAGGTCAGGCTTCAGCCTGACAATCTCCCCAAAAGTAGGTCAGGCTTCAGCCTGACAATCTCCCCAAAAGTAGGTCAGGCTTCAGCCTGACAATCTCCCCCAAAAGTAGGTCAGGCTTCAGCCTGACAATCTCCCCAAAAGTAGGTCAGGCTTCAGCCTGACAATCTCCCCAAAAGTAGGTCAGGCTTCAGCCTGACAATCTCCCCCAAAAGTAGGTCAGGCTTCAGCCTGACAATCTCCCCCAAAAGTAGGTCAGGCTTCAGCCTGACAATCGCCCCTCGTCGACGAGCCGATGGACACAGTTTCGCCGCTCGGCTCTGCTCGCAGCGAGCGGAGCGAAAGGCGACGACGGACGATCGCCGCGCCGCCGGAGCGTATGAAGCGCCCACGAGTAGGTCAGGCTTTAGCCTGACGATTTCCCCGCGCCCAGGTCTTAACTGAAGCGCCGAGCCATCACCAGGTAAAGCTCCCACGGCCGGGGTCAATATCTCGGTCATCTGGCCAACCGCCAGGTCGATCGTGCGGCGCCGATAACATTGGATCGCCTTGCGGACCCTTCTTTCGCCCACCGGAAATCCGTTCGCCGTGGCACCCCCCGGTGCTCGCCCGCGCGGCGATGGGCACACTCTGCGCAACCGCAAACCGTCGGGGAGGTGCCGCAGTCGGCCGAGAGGGCCGGGCGCCCGCTCCGTCCGGCGATCCCTCGAAGTGGTTGCGAGTACGGGCACAAATACGAGTATGTGTAGTGAACAAGAGACGAACCTGGTGATGGCAGTTTTGGGCCGTTCACTGCCACGGGTGTTGCAATCGCCGGAGAACGCCCACGTCAGATCCGATCCTCCCCTGTCGATTCGACATGCGGAACGAGGTTCTCCACCTATAATGAACAAAAGAACACATCCAATTGTGGCAGTAAATGGCAGTGATTCGGGTGTTTTTCGAGCATCCGTACACTGGTGTAAATCGGCCGGTCTCAGACGCGCCCAGTGGTGGTCCTGCGTCGTGTTTCTCCCTTCGCCCTCACCTCGGGGGTCGAGTTCGTTTTGTATATTCGCCTTTTCTCTTTTGTCCGCAAAGATTACGGGAACGGTCCGACGTGACTCCGATCGCAAGAATCGGTTGTCGATCAACTGCGGTTCGATCGATGGGATGAACACAGTCTCACTCAACCCCTCAACACGACGAGGCCCCGGTATGAAGACGCGACAACCGCGCACGTATCCGGCCTCTACAAGAATGGTCTGCAAAAACCGCGATCCAGTTGCCAGAAGAAAAAAGAATTCGTCCTTTCCGAGTGGGCACTCTTTTCGCTCCGCGAAAGCGCGTCCCGGCCCCCACGCCCACCCGTAGGTCACTGATAGTCGCCGTTCGCTCCGCGAAAGTGCGTCCCTTCCCCGCGCCGGCGCGTAGGTGAGGCTTCCAGCCTGACGATTACGTGCGCTGTTCTCGAAGCTTCCTACCAGGCCGACACCGATTTGACGCCGAGCTTGCGTCGGCCCCCCTCGCCCCCCCAACACAACGCACGCATCCCATGCGCAGGACGAAAAATTGCGGCGCGGTGTAACCTTCCTGCTCGATCCGCAGGAGTTGGCTTGTAGGCCAAGAAGAATCAGCGACGACCATGGCAACAGGATGGGCGACATGCTGCGACTCGGTGGTGCGTCGTTCGCCGCCGCGCCGTGAGCGGGCAAACTTCGGCGGAAACGGGAACCGAGGACGGAAGTTTCCATTCCGCCCCGCCGTCCACTGATCGAGACATCGCCTGCCACACTCCGCCCCGGTTCGCCGTTCGTTCGACACCGCCCCAGTCTGACAATATTGAGCTCAGCCCGAGATACTCCAGGAAGGTGAGACCTCCGCGATGAACGACAACCCCGAGCATCACCGGAAGGCAAAGAGATCTCAACATTCCCGGCGCACGGCATCCCGGCCGCGAGCCCACGCCTTGAAGGCCTCGCTCGAATCGCTCGAAGCGCACACCCTGCTGGCAAAATACGCAGGTTTCGGGGAATTTGTCGAGTCGACGCTCCAGAGTCTCGACACGATTACCCAGACCACCACGGCCATGCCGCTGCCGGCAATCGGCTCGGCTCTCTCCAGTTACCTGCAACAAAACCCGCTGCTCCAGTCGCAAGCCCAGGCTGCCGGCGCGATCGACGACTCGACCGTCGACACCGCGACGGCAGAGGCCGCCTTGCTGCAAACCGCGCTCGGCGTTCCGGTGACTCCTGTTGGGGATACGTTCGAGCTCGTGCTTGACGGCGGAACCAACTCAACTCCGCTCACGATCCCTGTCTCCGGGTTTGACGCCGGCCTGCCCGTCCTCGGCTTCACCGCCGCGAACAGCTTCAATGCACAGGCGAGCTACTCGCTGGATCTCACGGTCGGCACGACCGGGACAACCTCCGCGGGCTTCTTCGCCGAAGCGACGCGAGCAAACAACGATCCGCTCGATTTGACCGTCACGCTGCCAAGCTCGGCGGTTCCCACGCTGGATGGAATGTACGGGCCCTTTCACGCCCAGGCAGCGCCAGAATCCGGGAGTGAACCTTCTTGGCCTCACGTACTCGATGAACCTCACGAACCAGACGTTCGCGAACGGTACGGCACTGGCGGCGAGCCCTGTGTTGAACGGCAGCGCAGGACCTGATGCTGGGCCTCAAACTCGGCTTCGCGGCGCTCAATTCGGCCGGGCTGAACCCGGAGCTGACCAGTGATTTCGAACTCGATTGGAAGTTCAGCAACAGCCCGGCCGAAGTCAGCTCCGTGGAGCAATTCGGAGAACCACCGACGGTTTCGCTCTCCAACGTTTCGATGGAACTCGGGCCCCTTCTGAATAACGCGATCGAGCAGCTTCTGACCCCAATCCTCACCGACATCAAGCCGCTCGTGACTCTGGCGAATGTGTTCGGCACGCCCAATCCCTCGCTCCAGTCGCTGGGCACTCAGATCAACGGTTTGCTATCGGGCGTCGATGACTCGAGCAGCGGCGGACCGGACCAGGGGCCGACCCAGGCCATTCTGGATTTTCTGAACAATCCCACACTCGACAACATGATCACGATCGGAGCCCAGGCGGCGCAGACCCTCGACCCATCCGATGCCAGTCTGTACGGCTACGCCGAAGACGTCGCTTCTGCCCTGGACAGCATCCACCAGATCGCCACTTTCGCCACCACGGTCGAGGGCTTTCAAGACCAGATACCTGAGTTCGGCTCATTCACGCTCGGGGGATCCGGGGTCAACGACCTGCGGACATTCGCCGCCGGCACGCTCTCGACGGTTCCAATCGTGAGCTCAAATCCAGCATCGAGCTCAAGTTTAAGCGCGATTGCCAACGCGCTCGCGTGGCCCACGTCGCCTGGGCCTGATAACACACCGAATCCGTTTCAAGTCTCACTCAACGTCCCGATGCTCGATGACCCGGCGCTCGCATTCAACCTGCTCATGGGCGATACGAACGTCAAGATCGTTGAGCTGGATAGCAGCGTGTCACTCTCAAATGCCGCCGACATCACCCTCTACAGCCAGAATTTCGTGATCGGCATCGTACCGGTCAATTTCCAGATCGACTTCACCGTGCCGAATGTCGATTTCACGCTCGACATGGGACTTGACTCGAGCGGCCTGGCCACCGGTCAGCCATCGCAGGGCTTGTACGTGAACGCAGGCCCGAACGCGCCGCCGCTGTTCGACATGGACCCGACGCTCAAGATCCGGTTCGGCGTGGGCTGGGATGAAGACCTGATCTCGATTGTTGCCGGAATCTCGGGAGACATCAAAGGAAGCTTCGACCTCTATTTTACCGGCGCGAACGACCAAGGGATTGCCTACCTCGACGACCTGCCATCTTTCCCGCTCCAGGGCAATGGGCAAATCACGGCCAACCTGGCCCTCTTTTACAACACGCAATTCAATCTCACGCTCGCGGCGCTCGAGCAAACGCTGAAATCGGTATTCGAAATCTTCGTCGAGGCAAATCCGGCGAGCCTGGTCGCTGACAAACTTGCCAGTGCACTCGAGAACAGCAAGTACTTCCCCAAGTTCATACCTCCGGCCGCAGTCCAGGCACTCCTGGGCGATCCCAGCCAGAGCGTGCAAGCCGTGATCGCCGGCCTGCAAAGCGTCAAGTACCAGGCGACTCAGACTTTCCAGGACTTTATCTCGAACCCGACGCAAGCGCTTCAGAACCTGGGTGGCGATCTCAATCACGCCGGCAGCGAAGCTGCGAGCACTTACCACAACGTGGTCAACACCGTGACGTCGTGCTGCAAGGGATTGGGCCTCGCGGACGATTCATCCTCCGATGGATCCGGCACGGATGTCGAGGGGAACCCGTTCTTCGATCAGGTGCTCTATCAGTTCACAGTCGGGCAGCCTGACGCTGCCACGAATATCGCGCTTGCGGACGGTAATACCACCACGACAACGGGGGAACTCGCCACGCAAACCGGCGGTACGCTGACGCTCGACACGGGTCCGCTCGCAAACCAGCGAGGCGTCGATCCGACCGCCGCAAACGAATTCTATGTGATCCGACCGACTGACCCGGGCAACCCGCGCGACGGCTCGGTCATTGTCTCCGCCTTCGGCACCACAGAAACATACACGGGCGTCTCGCTGATCGTCGGCACCTCCGGTAACGGGCAGGACGAGATCGACGCCACCGGGACGGGCGTTCCAGTCCAGTTCACAGCCGGCAGTGGCAACGACATGTTGATTGCTGGAAACGCCGGAGGAACTCTGACCGGCGGCGGGGGCAACGACACCTTGATCGGCGGCACGGGTAATGACTCGATCATCGGCGGGAGCGGGACTGACTCGATCGAGGGAGGCGGCGGCAGCGACTACGTCACCGCCGGCGGCGGCAACGATGTCATCGACGGCTCGTTTCCGATGGGCAGCGATCAAGACGTCGCGAACGATCCGAGCTTGATCGGCAACGTGACGATCATCGCGGGTGACGGCAATGATACGATTTACACCGGTGCCGGCAACGACAGCCTCACCGCGGGCAAAGGCGACGACTTCGTGCTCCTCGGGGCAGGCAACGACAGCGTGATGCTGGGCGATGGGAACGACTCTGTGTCCGCCGGCGTGGGCGACGACACGATCACAGCAGGCGGCGGCAATGACACGATCTTCGCGGGCACCGGCAACGACACAATCACGGCCGGCGCGTATAACGCGAACGCACGCGAGTTAATCATCGGCGGCCAGGGCAATTCCACAATCACGGCCACCGCGGGCAGCAACTTCATCGTCGGGGGATTCGGCAACGATTCGATCACCGACTACGGTAACGACACCATCGTTGCCGGCACCGGCACCGACACGATCAACTCCGCCGACGGCAGCGACCTGATTCTCCTCGTCGATCAAAGCGATAGCATCACCTGCGGCGCAGGCGACGACACGATCGTCGCCGGCAACGGCGCCAGCACGATCTCCCTGGGCAACGGACCAGACAGCATCTTCGCCGGCGACGGCGATGACAGCGTCACTTGCGGCAACGGTAATGACACCATTCAACTCGGTCAGGGCAACGACACGGTTTCCGTCGGCGACGGGTTCGACAGCATCACTCTGCGAGATGGCGCTGACTCGCTCGTCTGCGGCGACGGCAATGACAGCATTACGGCCGGTGACGGCTCTGATACCGTCTATGCCGGCGGCGGCGCGGATATCATCACAGTGGGCCTGGGCAACGACTCGATTCAGGTCCTCGGCGGCGACGACTCGATCACGGCCGGCGGGGGAAATGACGGGATCTCCGCCGGTGACGGCAACGACACAATCCACGTGGGCAGCGGGACCGACACGATCTTCGCCGGCAACGGCAACGATCTGGTGTACGCCGGCGACGGCAGCGACAGCATCACCTGCGGCTCAGGCACGGACGACATCTACGCCGGCAACGGTAACGACACGATCAACGGCGGCGACGGCCCGGACTTGATCATTGCCGGAGACGGCAACGATAGCATCTTCGGCGACGCCGGCAACGACACGATCTACGCCGGCGCCGGCAGTGACGATATCGACGGCGGAGCCGGCGACGATCAGATTCACGGCGGCTCAGGCAGCGACACGATCCACTCGGGCTCCGGCGACGACACCGTCTGGGCAGGCTCCGGTCCGCACGACCAGGTATACGGCGACTCGGGTAACAACGTGATCTTCGGCTCGTCCGCGGGGGGCGCACTCCTTGAAGGCGGCATGGACAATGACACCATCTATGCACAGGGCCGCGGCAACACCATCCAGGGTGGCTCGGGCTTCGATACGCTGACCGGCAGCACGGCCGGCGGCGACACGATCCTGGCGGGAAATGGTAATGATGTGCTCATTTCGCAAGGCCCGCTGGCGAGCAGCCTGATTGGCGGCACCGGCAATGACACTCTCTACGGCGGGCCCGGGCCGGACACGCTCGTGGGGGGGTCGGGAACCGCGGTGCTGATCGCCGGCACGGGCTTTGGGCAGTTGGTGTCCGGCGGCAGTGCGAAGGTCACGATCTACGGCCCAACTGGTGTCGTGCCGCCGGCTAACAACTCCGCGCTGGGCGACACGCTGATGGGTGGCACAGGCAACGCCACGATCTGGGCGCTCAACGGGAACGACTCGATCGACGGCGGTGCCGGCAACGACTTGATTCATGGCGGTACTGGTAGCGACACGATCACTGGCGGGAGCGGCAACGACACGATTTTTGCCGGCTCGGGGCCGTTCGACCAGGTGTTCGGCGGCACTGGAAACACCTTTATTTACGGCTCAACGGCCGGCGGCGCGTCGCTCGAAGGTGGGAGCGGCAACGACACGATCATCGGCGCTGGCAGCGGCAACACGCTTTCGGCAGGCTCGGGCGACGACACGCTCGTGGGCGGCCCGATCGGCGGCGACACGCTCCTGGGCGGAACGGGCGACAGCGTCCTTTACGCGATGGGGACAATAGGCGACAGCCTCTTTGGAGGGAGCGGCGATTCCGTACTCTACGGCTCGGCCGGCAACGACACTCTCAATGGAGGCACGGGCAATGACCGTCTGTACGCCTACGGTGGCAATACCTTGGTGGAGGGAGGGTCGGGCAACGACACCCTCACCGGCGGCAGCGGCCACGACACCTTGATCGGCGGAGCGGGCAACGACCTCTTGATCAGCGGGACCGGTGCCAACACGCTCTATGGCGACGCGCCGGGCTCTCCCGGTGGACTGACCGATGTCGATACGCTGATCGGCGGCTCGGGACATTCGACCCTCTACGGAGGCGTGGGCAACGATATCCTGCTCGGTCAAGGCGATACCATCTTACCGGGCGGCGCGGGCTCGCAGGTGAACAACAACTCCGGCGTCAGTGCGATCTCAGGCGAATTCACCCCTCCGCCGGCGCCGACCATTCCCCAGACCGCGCCCGAGACACTCCCCTCGGGTGGCGATGAAGCGGGTCTGTGGGGCGAACTGGCGGGCCAATCCGCGACGGGGCAGGGACTGGGCGGCAACGGTCTGGAGCTTGAGCCCAGCATCGCAGCCACCGCTTCGGGTGAATATGTCGCCTGGCCCGACACGAGCTCGGGCACCTTCCAGATCGACGTGGCCGAGCACATCGCCGGAGCATGGATGCCGCTGGGCGGATCGACCAGTTCCCCAGGCATCAGCGACTCGAGCGGTTCGGCGCGAAGGCCGAGTATCGCGATCGACTCCGCGGGCGAGCCGATCGTGGCGTGGACCGACTTCTCTTCGGGGGGAAGTTCGATCAAAGTCGCCGAATATGATGCGAGCACGGGAACGTGGGTCGCACTCGGCGACTCGCTCGGTGCCGGTGGAATCAGCGGGCTGGGCGCATCGGACAACGCAAACATCGTTGTCACCTCCAGCGGTCCGGTGGTCGCGTGGATTGACGACACGGGTGGGACCGCGCAGGTCAGGGCACTGTTGTTCAACGGCTTGAGCTGGCGACCGCTGAGCGCAGGTGCGAACGATGCGGTTGGATCAGACGCAGATGCCCACGATTTGACGCTGGCGACAGATGGGACACATGTCGCCCTCGGCTGGGTTCACAGCGACGGCGCTGTGCGAGTGTTTGGCTTCAGCAACGGCGCCTGGGCAGCGGTCGGCGGCGACGGGCTCGGCGGCCTGGCGAGCTCCGGCGCTGGGCGCCGACGCTCGCGTATTTTGGCGGCTCGCTGTTCGCGGGCTGGGTCGCGAACGACGGCTTTTACAACCAGGTCTACGCGGCCAGGTTGAGCGGCTCAACGTGGACCCCGGCGGGGTCGGCCGCAAGCCAAAGCCAGGTTTCAAGCTCAACAGTTGATGCAAGTGATCCCGTGCTGGCGGCCTCCTCCGGCGGTCTGGTCCTCGGCTGGAGCGATGTGTGGAACACGGCCGCGACGCCCCGCAGCGTGATCTACACAAAGAGCTGGAACGGCACGTCGTTCGCTGAAAATATGCCGGGCGACGCGCGGGACGGTGGCATCAGCGCGACGAGCGTCTCGATCCAGACGCTGGCCCTTGCAGTTAACCCGGCCGGTCAGCCGTTCATCGCCTGGAACCAGGGTGCCGGCGGATCGCCGGCCGTTTACGTAGTGGGCAACACGTTCGAGGCCGATCGGGTCTTCTACGTCAGCAGTGGAACGGCCGGTGAGATTTACACGACGGCGCCGGGCAGCGACAGCAACAGCGGGCTAACGCCTTCGGCCCCGCTGGCATCGATCCAGGGTTTGATGAACGAGTATACGTTGCAGCCGGGCGATCTGATCCTGATCGATCCAGGTATCTACACAATTCCCGATGCCTTCGGAAGGTCGGCGACAGGCGTCACGCTCGTCGGAGCGCCCGACGGGGGAACGACGCTCGAAGTTGGCGACTCCAGCGTGTCTGCCAGTGACACCACATTGCAAGACGTCACCATTACCGGCGCGTTGCCCGTGGATGCCGGCAGCGGCTTCACGTTGCGAGACAGCAGCGCCGACGGAGTGGACATTCAGGGGGGATCGGGAGCCTTACTGTCCGATAATCAGATCGGCGGGCTGTCCATCACGGGCGGTGCTTCTGGCACTGACGTCGAGTCGAATACAATCGGGGGAGGCGGTCTCTTCATCGGTGGGGCGACCGCAATCCTCGTGCGCGGCAATACGATTGGCGGGATCACAATCGGCAGCGCATCGGATGGAACGATCTCTGGCAACGATGTCAGTGGCGCAGGCACGGCGCTGGCGGTCGACGCTCCTTTCGGCGGAACAATCACGGGCAACACACTGTACGGCTCTGCAATCGGGTTGGCGTACAATGCGGCGGCGGCGGTGGGCGGCAACCAGATCTTCGACAACGTGACTGGCGTGATGGCCACCGTCATCAACCCGGCGTCGGCCCTGGGATTTGTCGGCTCCGTCAGTCCGAACCAGATCTTCGGAAACACGACCGGCGTCGACCTGCTGGGCCAGATGCAAGGTCAGCATATCTTCGACAACACCACGGGCGTGACCGGCGACGGAACGCTCGGAGGTACGGATTTCGCGCATCCCAACGTGATTGAATCCAACGCCGTCGGCGTCGACTTCGCCGGGACGATCCAGTTCAACCAGATCACGGGGAATGCGATCGGAGTCGAGATCGTCGTTTCCACGGGGCAGGGGGGCGACACGGCCGACGGCCATCTGATCGCGCACAACGAATTCGATCTCAACACCCAGAGCGGGGTGGATCTCGCCGGCAATACCGATGTGCGGATCTTCAACAACACGTTCTACTCCGCCACAGGCGACAACATCGACGTCGAAGGCAGCTCGAGCAACGTCGATATTGAGAACAACATCCTCTGGGCCGACGGCGGCTACGATATCTACGTTGCCAACGACAGCCAGTCGGGGTTCTGGAGCGACTTTAACGACTTGAATGCCGGCCCCGGGGGCACGCTGGTTTACTGGACGCGGCCCTTCACTGACTTGCTCGACTGGCAGGATGACGTCGCCAAGTATGACCTTCAATCGATCGGCACGACGGTCATCAACCCCACTGGTGCGCAGCCTCAATTCCTGAACCGAGGGGCTGGGGATTTGCAGGTCTTCCCGATCGTCGACAGCCAGCGGGGCTCGAGCCCAACTGTCGGCCTGGGCGACCCGATCACGGATCAAGGGTTGCCCGCCTCTTCGCCGCCCAACCTCCTCTCGAACGGGAGTTTTGAGTCGGGCCTGTCGGGCTGGGCGACCAACACGGGCGCTCTGGCCACGACGTCGTCGCCGGCCGGCACACCATTCGACGGATCGTACTTCTTTGATGCCGGCGCGGTGGCCGACGGCTCGGCGTCGCAGACCGTGAACTTGCTGGCGGCGGGGTACACGGCGGCCGAGCTGGATAGTGGCGGGCTCTACGCCGTCTTCAGCGGGCGGGTGCGGACCTCGGCGAAATCGCCTCCAGACCTGGGCGAGATCACCATCAAGTTCCTGGGTGCCTCAGGCAACGTGATCTCGCAGACGACGGACGAGGCGCAAGGAGCGTCTGACCGCTGGGAGCTCCTCGGGAGCCGCTTGGCGATACCGGTGGGAACGCGGTCGATCGAGTATTTGTTTGATGCCGTCCGGCTATCGGGCTCAACCGACGACGCGAGCCTGGACAACGCCGTGCTCAAGCTCGTGCCGGAGGGGGTCGCTCCCGACGTCGGCGCCTTCGGCGAGACCGCGGCCGACGCGGCACCGGTCGTCGCACCGCGGATTGTGCTGAATACGCCCTACCTCTACGTCGACGCCGTGCGCAATTCGCCGCTCATCATCCAGTGGAACACATACGGCAACGTGACGGATGCGCCGCTTCGCATCGACCTCTACCAGGACGGCCCCAACGGACCGGCTTTCTTGCAGACGATCGCCGCCGGCGCCGCCGACACGGGCAGCTACGCCTGGACGCCATCGAACAACAACATCGCCTTTGACACCTACGGCCTGCGCATCGAGGTTTCGATTGTCGGCGACGCGGCGGCGTTCAATCGAAGCGCCGAGACGTTCACGGTTCCCGAGAATACGACCACCTTCTACGTCAACGACAGCTCGACAGCCGGCGACATGTACACCACGGCGCCCGGCAGCAACCGGAACGACGGCCGGATTGCGAGCGCACCGAAGCCGAACCCGCTGAACCTTCTGCGGACGTACACGCTAGGTCCGACCGACAAGCTCTTCATCGACACCGGCGTCTATCCGCTCTTCACGCCGATGGTCCTGTCGGGAACGATCGGCGTCGGCGACGGCCAGGGTTTTGTCGTGACCGGGCCGACCGGAACCGGCGCGGCGCGGTCCTCGAGCCGGCGCTTCCCGGCGCGGCCACGCCCGTCATTGAGGTGAACAATGCGAGTTTCATGACGATCGAGAACTTGCGCCTGGCGGGCGGCTCCTATGGAATCTGGGATTTCGCGGGAAGCACGAACTTCGTCGGGAACAACCTGGTCGCGAGCAACCAATCTCTGGAGGGATTCCGGTTCGAGCTGGGGACGACGGTGACGAGTCTCACCGGCATTACCGCCAGCGGCGCAGGGGGGTGACGGACTCGATGTGGAGGGCACGATCGGCAGCATCGCGGGCGGGCTGTTCGAGAACAACGCCGGGGCGGGGATCGTCCTGTCGAACCCGGGAGCGGTCTCGGTCGTCGGCACGACGTCATCTGGCAACGCCCGTGACGGAATCGACATCTCGAGCTCGGGCGTCCTGCCCACGGTGGGGAGCACGAACCTGGCGGCCGGGCTGGGTAACCTGATCGAGAACAACGGAGGCGACGGGATTTTCGCCAGCGGCAATGTGGTCGTGGCGGGGAACACGGTCGCGAACAACCTGGGCAGCACGGGCATCGAGATCGATGGCGGCACGGCGACAGAGAACGTGGTCTTCGGTAACGCGGAGGGGATTGACAGCTACAGCTATGGTGCGTCGAGTATCACCTTCAATCGGGTCTACGATAACTCGGGAGTCGGCATCAATGTCTACGCCGGCGACCTCGTACACGGCAACGTTGTCTACAGCAACGAAATTGGCATCGAAGGCAACTCGAATCAATACTACGGTCCGTTCTCGGGAACGTTGTCGAACAACCTCGTCTATGCCAACGCCCTCGACGGAATCATCCTCAACGGCGCGGGTGGTGCTCTCGTCATCAACAACACCGTGGACGAGCTGATCGGCGACGCGATCGTGATCGACGACGCGTCGGCGGACGTGACGATTCGGAACAACGTCTTGTGGGTGCACGACGGGTACGACTTGAACGTCGCCAGCGACAGCCAGACGGGCTTTGCAAGCGACTTTAACATCCTTTACGCCACCGAAGCCGGCAAAGTCGCCGTGTGGCAGAACGTACCGCGACCCACGCTCACGGCCTGGCAGAACACGGACTTCACCGACGCCAACAGCATCTCGGCGGACCCGTTGTTCGTCAATCCCGGTGGGGCGAGCGGTGTGATCGGCTATTTCAGCCCGACGGAAGACGGCAGCGACGACGATTTTCACGAGCAGAGCCTCTACGGCAGCGACCACGGCGCATCGCTGGCGCCGGCGCTTTCGCCGGTCTCGGGGTTGCCTTTGGCGCTTTCGGGCACCTACACGATCGATGCCGCGGAGTCGCCCGTGATCGACCGCGGCGCCCCGACCGATTCGTTCATCAACGAACCGGCTCCCAACGGCGGTTACATCAATATCGGAGCCTACGGGAATACGAACGAAGCATCGAAGAGCCCCCTGGCGTATGTGCTTGTGACAAAGCCGAACGGGGGTGAGAGCTGGCCGCAGGATCAGACGTTCCCGATCGAGTGGCGGAGCGACGAGAGCACCGCGAATGCCCTTTCGTTCAACGGGTCCAGCCAGTATGTGACGATCCCGAATTCGCCGAGCATCGACACCGCAAGTTTGACCGTCGAGGGCTGGTTCAACTTTGCCTCGGCCGGCGGCACGCAGGCTCTCTTCACCAAGGCGGCGGGAACGGGAGACTCGAGCTCGTTTGCGGTCACGTATGATGGAACCTACCTGAGAGCGGTCATCGGCGGGCCGGGCGGAAACGGCTCGGGCGTCTCGTCTGCCTGGACGCCGCAGCTCGGGACCTGGCATGAGATCGCGTTCACGTTCGACGCGGCGTCGCAGACCGAAACACTGTATCTCGACGGGGTCCCGGTGGCATCGGGGAGCGCAAACCAGACGATCGGCTTTGACTCGAATCCGGTGCTGTTGGGCGCCCAGTCGCAGAATGGGGCGCTTGGCAACTGGTTCTCGGGGACGATGGACGAAGTCCGGTTCTGGAGCTCCGCGCTGCCCCAGGCCACGATCCAGGCGAACATGAACAAGACGCTTTCGGGCTCGGAAAGCGGCCTGGATGCGTATTACACGTTCGACAGCATCACCAGCGGCACCGCGGCCGACATCACCGGCAAGGGCAACACCGCGATTCTGGGCGGCGGCGTCCTGGCGAAGGAACCAGTGTCCGTGGCATCGCACGCACCTCTAGCCGACGTCAACATCGATCTGATCGCGTCGAACGGGACCACGCTGGTGGCAAACATTGCCAGCGACGTTCCCGACAATGGCGAGTACCTCTGGGCGATTCCCGAGTCGCTGGCTCCCGGAAACTACCTCGTCCGCGTGACGCGGACAGATGATCCAGCGCGCTAGAGGGCACGAGTGATGCGACATTCGCTGTCACGCCGCCGGTCCACATCTACTACGTCGCGACGTCCACGCCCAGTGGCGACCCCAACTGGGCCACGGCCCCGGGCGATGACGCCAATTCCGGCCTCGACCCGGCCGACCCCAAGGCCTCGATCAGTGCGGTGCTTTCCGCCTATCAGCTTGGCCCGGGCGACATCATTCAGGTCGATGCCGGCACCTACGAGCTGAGCGCGAACATCCTTCTCACTGCCGCATCATCCGGGTACACCATCGAAGGGTACAACAATCCCGCCGAGCCCGGCCTATCGACTGTTCTGGACCGCGGCAACACGAGCAACGGGAGCTACGTCTTCGAGCTCGACGGCGCGACCAATGTCACGCTCGACCACCTGCAAATCACCGACGGCTATGATGGAATCCACGGAGATTATGGCTCCGACAGCACCGGACTGACCGTGACCAGCTCGTCACTCTTCGGAAACGCCTATGCCGGCGTCGACCTTGAATCCCAGAACGGCGGCGATAACTTCGACGGCGCCAACCTCGCCGGCGACACTTTCTACGGAGTTGCCGGCAACCAGGCCTACGGCATCCTTCTCAACTATGTCAACGGCGCCACCATTTCCGGCAGCACCTCCTATAACTCAGGCTCAGGGCGCTACGGCTACGGCATCGACGTTTACGGCTCTCGCGACCTGGTCCAGGGCAACACCGTCTACGGTGACGGCACCGGAATCGACGTCGCCAACAACAGCAACGCCGCCGCTGACCTCGACACCGTCAGCGACAACGTCGTCCGCGAGAACTCCTCGAGCGGCATCTACGTCAACGGTAATACCCTCGTCACGGGCAACTTCGTCTATAACAACACAAACGCGCAAGGCATCGTGGCCTACACCGCCACCATCTCCGATAACAGCGTCCACGACAATAACCTGGGAATCCTCTCGTACTACGCCTCAACCATCACCGGCAACCGCGTCTTCCACAATACCGGTACCGGGATCGACGCGTACGGCAGCCCCAGCATCCAGGGCAACGACCTCTATGCCAACAACGTCGGGATCCTTGGCGACACTTACTCTTACGGCTACTACTACGGTTACTTCAGCGGCACCATCGCCAACAACCTCGTCTACGATAACGCGAGCGACGGAATCATCCTGACCGAAGCAGACGGCGCTCAAGTGCTCTCGAACACCGTTTACCAGACGACCGGCGACGCGATCGTGCTCGAGAATTCCTCGCAGAGCATCTCACTCCTCAACAACATCCTCTGGACCCAGAACGGTTACGACATCAACGTCGATCCCAGCAGCGAGATCGGACTCTCGAGCGATTATAACGACCTCTATTTCACAGGCGCCGGAGCGATCGGTCTCTGGGAAGGGGTCTCTTTCAAGGCGCTCGACGACTGGTATTACGAGCTGGGGCTCGACGGCCGCAGCATCGATGTCGATCCCAAGTTCATCAACCCAGCCGGGCCCGACGGCCTCCTCGGTTTCAGCAACCAGACTGTCGGAAGCCCCATCATCCTCGACGACAGCAGCCCCACCGGCGTCGCCTTCTCCGGAAACTGGTATACACAGTACACCGGCGGCTACAACGGCGAATCCGCCGTCAGCGACTCCACCAACGGCGATAGCGCAACCTACTCGTTCACCGGCCTTACTCCGGGTTCCTACGAGCAAGTCTCGATTACCTGGCCCGCCACACCCGGCGCCTCATACACCTCTCTCTACGTCCTCGATGGCGATCAGGTCATCTCCTCGTTCGACGTCGACCAGACCCAGGCACCCAACGGCTCCAACGACCCCTCCTCACCCTGGCTCTCTCTCGGCACTTTCTACGTCTCCGGCGACACCCTCAAGGTTGAGATCGTCTACGAAAACTATTACTACGACAACTACACTGCTGTTGCCGACGCCGTCAGCCTCCAGCCGGTTCGAGGCGATGTCGGCGCTGACGACAACTTCCATGTGCTTGCAAGCTCGCCAACCATCGATGCCGGAGATCCATATTCGCCCTCCTACAACGAACCTCTGCCCAACGGCGGACGCATCAATCTCGGGTTCGACGGAAACACGAGCCAGGCCGCGACCAGTCCCGCCCAGTTGATCCAGGTGCTCACGCCCAACGGGCTGGAGAAATTTGTCCAGGGCCAGCAGGTTGATCTCCAGTGGCGATCCGACGGACTGGCCAACCTGCAAAACGTTCTCGACATCAATGCCGGAAACGGCCCCGCCATCGGCGACTTCCAGGCCAACACCGATCAAATCGACGGCAACTATTACAACAACGGCTCATTCACGAACCCCGTCGATGTCAGCGGTGTCGACAACCCTGCCCCTCAAGCCGTCTACCAGTCCTACGTATCCGCCCCCGGCGGCGTCGGCAACACGCTCTCCTACCGGCTGCCGGTACCCGACGGCACCTACACCATCCGCCTCGACTTCGCCGATGATTATTCGTCGTACGAAGGCCAGAGAGTCCTCGACGTCAATCTCCAGGGCACCACGGTCCGGGCCAGCTACGACATCTTCCAGGCCGCGGGCGATGTCGTCGACAAGGCCACCGAGCTCACCTTCACGGTCACCGCCTCCGGCGGCAACGGAATCGCACTCGACCTGGTCAACGACACGTACAACCCGGCGATCCTCTCGGGCATCGAAATCAACCGCATGAACCCGACGGGGCTGGCAAATCCAACCGTCGATCTCGCCTATTCACCGGACGGCGGTTCGAGCTGGATGCCGATCGCCACAGATATCTCGATGGATCAATACGGAAACGGCAGCTTTGACTGGACCATACCCGCGAATGCCGCCACGGGAACGGACTACCTGTTCCGCGTGACGTCGGACCAGGTTCCGGCGGTGCAGGGAGTCTCGGCCGGGGCCTTTACGGTGGCCAACTCGGGCAACCTCTATTATGTGAGTGCCACCGGCAATAACGCCGATGACGGCAAGACCCAGGACACACCGATGGCCAGCCTGGGGGCGTTGCTCAATGCCTACCTGATGCACCCCGGCGACATCATCTATGTGGAGGCGGGCAGTTATCAGATCCTCAAGAACATCGTTCTCGGGCCCAATGACAGCGGTATCACGATCGAGGGGACGGGCGCAGGACTCGTCACACTCAACCGGGGAAATGCCAACGCGGGCAGCTACGTGTTCGAGCTCGACGGCGCGACGGATGTCACGATCGAGGGGCTGGGAATCACCGGCGGCTATGATGGAATCCACGGAGATTATGGCTCCGACAGCACTGGACTGACCGTGACCAGCTCGTCACTCTTTGGAAACGCCTATGCCGGCGCCGACCTGGAATCCCAGAACGGCGGCGACAACTTCGACGGGGCCAGCTTCACTGGCGACACCTTCTACGGAGTTGCCGGCGACCAAGCCTACGGCCTCCTTCTCAACTACGTCAACGGCGCCACCATCTCCGGCAGCCTCTCCTATGACTCAGGCTCAGGGCGCTACGGCTACGGCATCGACGTTTACGGCTCTCGCGACCTGGTCCGGGGCAACACCGTCTACAACGACGGCACCGGGATTGATGTCGGAAACAGCAGCGGCGCCGAAGCCGACCTTGACACCGTCAGCGCGTAACGTCGTCCGCGAGAACTCCTCGACTGGCATCTACGTCAATGGTAATGTTCTCGTCACGGGCAACTTCGTCTATAACAACACAAACGCGCAAGGCATCGTGGCCTACACCGCCACCATCTCCGATAACAGCATCCACGACAATGCCGAGGGAATCCTCTCGTACTACGTCTCAACCATCACCGGCAACCGCGTCTTCCACAACACCGGTACCGGGATCGACGCGTACGGCAGCCCAAACATCCAGGGCAACGACGTCTATGCCAACAACGTCGGGATCCTTGGCGATACCTACTCTTACGGCAACTACTACGGCTACTTTAGCGGCACCATCGCCAGCAACCTCGTCTACGATAACACGAGCGACGGAATCATCCTGACCGAAGCAGACGGCGCTCAAGTGCTCTCGAACACCGTTTACCAGACGACCGGCGACGCGATCGTGCTCGAGAATTCCTCGCAGAGCATCTCTCTGCGAAACAACATCCTCTGGACCCAGAATGGTCACGACCTCAACATCAATCCCGACAGCGAGGTTGGTCTCTCCAGCGATTTTAACGACCTCTATTTCACCGGCGCCGGAGCGATCGGTCTCTGGGAAGGAGTCTCGTTCACTGCGCTCGACGACTGGTACTACGAGCTGGGGCTCGACGCACACAGCATCGACGTCGACCCTCAGTTCGTCAACCCCGCGGGCCCGGACGGCGTGATCGGATTCAGCAATCAGCTCTCCGGCGACCCGATCATCCTCGACGACAGCAGCTCGAGCGGTGTCACCTTCACCGGCAACTGGACCACCGAGAACACCGGCGGCTACAACGGCGAGTTCGCCATCAGCGACGGCTCCGCCGGCGACCTGGCCACTTACACCTTCACCGGGCTGACGCCAGACTCGTACGTCCAGGTTGCAGCCACCTGGCCGGCGACCTCAGGGGCCGGCGATTCGCCCTTCTCGATCATCGACGGCGGCGGCTTGATCGCCACGATCAATGTCGATCAGTCGCAGAACTCGGTCGACGCGAGCGACCCCTCATCTTCCTGGCAGAGCCTCGGGATCTTCTACGTCACCGGCTCGACGCTCCAGGTCCAGATCGCTCAGTATGATGGCTACTACGGAGTTTACCCCGCGGTCGCGGACGCCGTCAGCGTTCAGCCGATCCAGGGGGACGCTGGAGCCGACGACGACTTCCACGTCCAGTCCGGCTCACCCACGATCGATGCCGGAGACCCTCTCTCGCCGTCGTTCAACGAACCGCTCCCCAACGGCGGACGCATCAATCTCGGGTTCGACGGAAACACGAGCCAGGCCAAGACCAGTCCCGCGCAGTTGATCCAGGTGCTCTCGCCCAATGGACTGCAGAAATACGTCCAGGGCCAGCAAGTCGATCTTCAATGGCGATCCGACGGGCTGGCCGAGCAGCAGACCGTTCTCAACATCAACACGGGAAATGGTCCCGCTGTCGGCGACTTCCAGGCCAACACCGACCAGACCAACGGCTATTCTTACTACAACGGCTCGATCACGAGCCCGGTTGATACGAGCGGCGTCGCCGGCCCCGCTCCCCAGGCCGTCTATCAGTCGTACACGAGCGCCTATCTCGGCGCCGGCAGTACGCTTTCTTACCAACTGCCGGTACCGGACGGGACCTACACCATTCGCCTCGACTTCGTCGAACCCGACGCTTCGGCGGAAGCCCAGAGAGTCTTCGACGTCGACCTCCAGGGCACGACGGTCCAGGCCGGGTACGACATCTACGCGGCGGCGGGCGATGTGGACGACAAGGCGACAGAACTGACGTTCACGGTCACCGCATCCGGCGGCCATGGAATCGCGCTGGACCTGGTCAACGACACGTACGATCCCGCGATACTCTCGGGCATCGAGCTGAGCCGGTCAAACCCGGTGTCACTGACGAACCCGACGGTTGACCTCGCCTACTCGCCAGACGGCGGCACGACGTGGATGCCGATTGCTTCCGATGTCTCGATGGATCAATACGGAAACGGCAGCTTTAACTGGACCATACCCGCCAATGCCGCCACGGGAACGGACTACCTGTTCCGCGTGACTTCGGACCAGGTTCCGGCAGTGCGGGGGGTCTCGGCCGGCGCGTTCACCGTGGCCAACTCGGGCAATCTCTATTATGTGAGCGCCAGCGCCGGCAACAACGCCGACGACGGCAAGACCAAAGCCACGCCGATGGCCAGCCTGGGGGCGCTGCTCAATGCCTACGTGATGCACCCCGGCGACATCATCTATGTCGATTCCGGCAGTTATCAGATCCTCAAGAACATCGTTCTCGGGCCCAATGACAGCGGCATCACGATCGAGGGAACGGGCGCGGAGCTCGTCACGCTCGACCGGGGCAATACGAACGCGGGGAGTTATGTCTTCGAGCTGGACGGTGCGACGGATGTCACGATCGAGGGGCTGGGAATCACCGGCGGCTATGATGGAATCCACGGGGATTATGGCTCCGACAGCACCGGGCTCACTGTCACCAATTCATCGTTCTTTGCGAACACCTACGCCGGCGTGGACCTCGAGTCCGATAACAACGGCGACTTCGACGGCGCCACGTTCGTGGGAAATGCATTTTACGGCACGGCGACGACGACGCAGACTTACGGCCTGTTTTTGAACAACGTCAACGACAGCGAGGTCAAGGCGAATGTGGCCAACGATGAGTCGAGCACGGGCATCCAGGTGAATGGGCTGCGAAACCTGGTCGAAGGCAACGAGGCCTACGATGACAACACGGGAATCGAGGTCAGTGACGGCAGCTCGGGCCCGGCTGATCTGACCACGGTGACGAACAACATCGTGCGCGAGAACAACAGCTACGGAATCTTCGCCTCGGGTGACGTGCTGGTGGCCCAGAATACGGCTTTTGACAATGTGACGGGCGTGGGGATCTCCGTGCAGAACGCGACCGCGTCGGACAACCAGGTATACGGGAACTCGACCGGGATCTTGTCGTACTATTCATCTTCCACGATCAGTGGAAACCGAGTCTACGACAATTCCGGAACCGGCATTTACGCCTACGCGAATACGAGCATCGACGGCAACTACGTTTACAGCAATGGGGTCGGCATTCAAACAGCTTATTATGATTATGGCGTCGGATACTATTCTGGTACGGTGTCGAACAACCTGGTGTACGTCAATGTCGATGGGGGCATCGAGATATCGGGCTCGTCCGGCGCCCTGGTGGTTAACAACACCGTCTACGAAGTCGTCGGCGATGCGCTGGGGATTTCGGGCGGGTCGAATAATATCCGGGTTGAGAACAACATCCTGTGGGTCGATTCGGGGTATGACATCGACGTCGCGGCCGACAGCCAGTCGGGGTTGATCAGCAACTTTAACCTGTTCAACACGGGGACCGACGCCAACGCCAATGTCGCTTACTTTGGAGGCGTGCTGGCCACGCTGGCCCAGTGGCAGGCGACGGGCCAGGATGCGCACTCGCTCGCGGGCAACCCCGGTTTTGTCGAACTCGACGGTGCCGATAACGTGCTGGGCTACGTTGCGGCCAACGGCGGTTTTAACGGCGGCGACGACGACAACTTCTACACTGTACTCAACTCGCCGGCCATCGACGCGGGCGATCCGTGGTATGTGCCGGCGACGGACATCGCGGGAAGCACGCGAGTGGAAGGGCCGGCTGCGCCCGGCGAAGGCCGCGCTGATTACGTCGAGTCGCCGTTGGGATCAAACAGCTTCGCGCAGACCGGCACCGCCATGGGCTGGAATGGCTATCAATCCGACTGGACCCTCAACTTGCCGTTCGCATTCTCCTACGCTGGCACTAGCTACACGCAGGTTGACGTTTCCTCGAGCGGCTACCTCCAGTTCGGCGGCGGGCCCAATAACGACAGCATCTACAACAGCAACGCAAACCTGGCCCCCTATCCCCGGATCGCCCCTTTGTGGGCCGCCATTCGAACGGACCAGCCGGGCGACGATATCTTTGTCGACACATCGACGGCCGGTCAGATCACGATCCGCTGGCAAGGCTCCGAGGTACAGGACAATAGCCCCGTCAACGTGGCAATCACGCTCTTCAGCAACGGCAGCATCCGCTTCGATTATGGCGACGGGAACGCCAACCTCACGCCGACGGTGGGCCTCTCGGTTGGCGTGAACAACGTCCTTCGCCTCTCGCAGTATGACGGGCTGGAAAACCTGTCGAACGTGCCCTCGGTCGAGTTCAACCTCGAGCAGGAAGGCGTCGACATCGGCGCCTACGAGTTCCTGGGCAACCCGCATGACACCACCCCCGCTGTAGTCGTCTTGACCACGCCCGGCGCGATCGAAAGCGACGGGACCGTCGACGCGCTTTCGGGCACGATCACGGTCACGTTCTCCAAGCAGCTCAACCCGATCGATGCCAACGCTCCGGCCGAGTACCAGCTCGATGGCGCCGGGCCCGACGGTATCCTCGGCACAGCCGACGACGTGATCTATCCGCTCACACCCAGCTATACGCTGGGTTCGAACACAGTGACGCTCTCGTTTGCGGTGCCACCTGGGGGATTGCTGCCGGGCGAGTACAGTTTGACCATTTACAGCGACGCGAACCGGAGCCTGCACGACCTGGAAGGCATCGACCTCGACGGTGACGGCGATGGTGTGCCCGGCGGCGATTACGTACGGATCTTTGACGTCGAGCCCGCCGGGTTCATCGTCACGCCAACTTCGGGACTGATCACGACCAATGTCGGCGGCACCGCGACCTTCGACGTGTCGCTCGCGAGCGAGCCGACGGCCGACGTATCGATCGGGTTGTCATCGAGCGACCCGGCGGTGGGTACTGAGGCACCGACTTCGCTCGAATTCACGCCTCTTGATTGGAACGTTCCGCAGGTGGTGACCGTCACGGGCCAGTCGGGACAAACGGCGGCCGATGTCGATTACATGATCGTCCTGGCCGCGGCGGTGAGTGATGATCCGAATTACTCTGGTCTCGTCGCGAATAGCGTGTCGGTGACCAACCAGCTCATTCCTCCTCCGGGTGCACCGACTGACCTGGCGATATCGCCCGATACCGGAGCGTCATCCTCCGACGGCATCACCGACACCGGGACGCTCACCCTGACCGGCAGCCTGAGCGCTTCGGGCCTGACGGTCGAGGTCTTCGACGAGACGGCGGGCGTGCAACTTGCAAATGCGACAGTCAAGGGCACGAGCTTGAGCGAGTCGCTGTCGCTTGCCGGAGGCACTCACGACCTTCGGGTCATCGCGGTGGATTCGTTTGGCCAGAAGTCTGCCCCTGCGGACCTCATCGTGCAGGTGGTTCTGACGCGACCTCAGGTCACGGCCCTCAGAGCAGTCACCGGACCACGGAACACACCCGTGTCGTCGGACGTGGTGACTTTCTCCGAGCCGATCGATCCGGCGACGCTGGAGACCGCAGGGGCCGTCTCGCTCACACTCAACGGGAACGCGGTCACCATCACGGGTCTCACGTTCACGGCAGGTTCCGGGAACACATACCAGATCGGCGGGCTCGCGCAGCTCACGACTGCGGAGGGCTCGTACGATCTGAGTTTCGACGGAACCAAGATTGCCGACATCGCCGGGAACGCGGGGACCGGCTCGGTGTCGACCTCGTGGCTGATGGACACGACATCGCCCGTGAGCAAGGTTGGCTCACTGCCGGCTCAGACCACGTCCACCAGCTTCCTCGTCACGGTGAGCGCAAGCGACCCGAACGGGTCGGACGGCGGTGCGCCGTCGGGTGTCGCGTCGATGGCGATCTATGACTCGGAGGACGACGGGACTTTCGGTTTCTTCGCCACGGTGACAACCGCCGATCCTTCTGCCGAGTTCACGGGTCAGGCCGGCCATACTTACGGGTTTTTCAGCATCGCGACCGATAACGCCGGGAACGTCGAGGCCACGCCGGCCGCACCCCAGGCAACTGTCCAGATCCTTTACCCGCTGTCGATCTCATCGATTGCCGCCGTTTCGCCCAACCCGCGGCACACACCGGTCTCGACCATCGACGTCACCTTCAACCTGCCGATCGACACGAGCAGCCCGACAACGGACGCCGTGACACTGACCGATAACGGCAATTCCGTTCCGCTCAGCGACCTCACGTTCACGCTCGTTGCGGGCACGACCTCGACGTACGAGGTTGGCGATCTATCGGCGTTCACCGCCGCTTCTGGCACCTACCAGTTCACGATCAACGCCGCCGGCATCCAGGATCAATACGGCAACGCGGGCGCCGGATCGCTATCCACCTCGTGGGTACTGAGCGGAGCGGCGGTGCCGACGATCTCCTGGTCCGACCCGGCTGATATTGTGTACGGCACGGCCCTGAGCGGGACGCAGCTCGACGCCACCGCCAACGTGCAGGGGACCTTCACCTACACGCCGGCCGCGGGCACCGTCCCGGGCGCCGGCAACGACCAGACGCTTTCGGTCACCTTCATGCCCACCGACACGACCGATTACACCACGGCCTCGGCCACGGTGATGATTAACGTAGCGCGTGCGACGCCCTCGATCTCTTGGACCGACCCGGCGGATATCGTTTACGGGGCCGCCCTCAGCGGTACCCAGCTCGACGCGACCGCCAACGTCCAGGGGAACTTCACCTACACGCCCGGGTCCGGCACCGTTCTCGGAGCAGGCATTGATCAGACGCTGTCCGTGAGCTTCGCCCCAACCGACTCGACCGATTACACCACGGCCTCGGCCACCGTGATGATCAACGTAGCGCGTGCGACGCCCTCGATCTCGTGGACCGACCCGGCGGATATCGTTTACGGAACCGCCCTCAGCGGTACCCAGCTCGACGCCACCGCCAACGTGCAGGGGACATTCACGTACACGCCCGCGTCCGGCACCGTTCTGGGGGCGGGCCTTGAGCAGACGCTCTCGGTCAGCTTCGCACCCACCGACTCGACTGATTACACAACGGCCTCGGCCACCGTGATGATCAATGTCGCGAGAGCGACGCCGTCGATCTCTTGGTCCAACCCGGCGGATATCGTTTACGGAACCGCCCTCAGCGGTACCCAGCTCGACGCCACCGCCAACGTGCAGGGGATGTTTACCTACACGCCTGTCGCAGGGACCGTGCTCGGCGCCGGTCTTGACCAGACGCTCTCGGTCAGCTTCGCACCCACCGACTCGATCGATTACACCAACGCGTCAGCCACTGTCATGATCAACGTCGTAGCGCGTGCGACGCCGTCGATCGCTTGGTCCAACCCGGCGGATATCGTTTACGGAACCGCCCTCAGCGGTACCCAGCTCGACGCCACCGCGAATGTGCAGGGGACGTTTACCTACACGCCGGCTGCGGGGACTGTCCTGGGGGCCGGCCTTGACCAGACGCTCTCGGTTAGCTTTGTGCCTACAGACTCGACCGATTACACCACGGCCTCGGCCACGGTGATGATCAATGTCTTGCGAGCAACGCCGACGATCTCTTGGACCGACCCGGCGGATATTGTGTACGGCACGGCCCTGACTGGAACGCAGCTCGACGCGACCGCCAACGTGCAGGGGACCTTCACCTACACTCCGGCCGCGGGGACTGTCCTGGGGGCCGGCCTTGATCAGACGCTCTCGGTCAGCTTCGCCCCCACTGACTCGACCGATTACACCACGGCCTCGGCCACGGTGATGATCAACGTAGCGAGTGCGACGCCCTCGATCTCCTGGGCCGACCCGGCGGACATTGCCTATGGGACGGCGCCGAGCGGAACTCAGCTCGACGCGACCGCGAACGTGCAGGGGAACTTCACCTACACGCCTGTCGTGGGGACCGTGCTCGGCGCCGCCAACAACCAGACGCTCTTCGTCAGCTTCGCCCCCACTGACTCGGCAGATTACACCACTGCCTCCGCCACGGCGATGATCAACGTCTTGCGAGCGACGCCCACCATCGCATGGGCCAACCCGGCGGACATCCCGTATGGTACGCCGCTGGGTGGCAACCAGCTTGACGCCACAGCCTCCTGGACCGTTGCGGGAATCTTCGGGAGCGTACCTGGCGCCTTCAACTACAACCCGCCCACCGGCACCGTTCTTGGTGCGGCTAACAATCAGGCCCTCTCGGTGGCCTTTACACCCAGCGACTCGGCGGATTACACGGATGCATCCGGCTCGGCAAAGATCAACGTCTACATCCCCCTGTCCGTCTCATCGTTTGCCGCCGTCTCGCCCAACCCGCGCAACTCGGCCGTCTCGTCCATTAACGTCACCTTCAACGAGCCGATCAATACCAGCAGCCTGACTGCGGGCGCCTTGACGCTGACCGATAATAACGGGCCCAACCTGATCACGGGCGCGGTCCCGATCAGCCTGGTCTCGGGCTCGACGTACCGGATCAACGGCCTCAGCACGCTCACCACGAACAACGGTAACTACAGCTTGAGCGTGAACGCCGCCGGCCTCGACGACCTGAACGGCCACCCCGGTTTGGGAACCCTCTCGACCGCGTGGTTGATGGACACAACGCCCCCCACAAGCACGGTGAATCCGCTATCGCAGCGCGGCACGAGCCTCACGTTCGCAGTCTCCGTCACCGGCTCCGACGGCGGCTCACCTCCCTCTGGCATCAAGTCCTACAATATCTACTCAAGCATCAACGGCGGAGCATGGACGCTGTGGACCACCGTCCCCGCCTCCAGCCCAACAGCGAATTTCACCGGCCAGAGCAACACCACCTACGCGTTTTACAGCACGGCGACAGACAACGCCGGAAATACCTCGGCTTACACTCCGAAGATCGAGGCCAGCACGTATCTGCCCGACTTGACACCGCCGGTCACAGTGGTCGACAGTACGACCGGAACCAACCCGAGCAAGGTGAATACCACCACCGGCACGTTCACGCTCAACCTCACGGGGAGTGATCCCGGCGGTGGTGTTGTGACGTACTTCGAGGTCTTCGTATCGGTCGATTCCGGGTCGTACACGCTCGTCGGACCGGCGATTCCCGCCGGCCCGGCAAATAGCGCGGGGAATGTCCAGACGACCATTCCCTACCAGGGCCTCACCGACGGCGCCAAACACACCTACGCGTTCTACAGCATCGGGCTCGACAGCGCGGGCAATGTGCAAACGGCACCGGGCAGCCCTGATCTGACGCTCACAGAGACATTCGCAACTGTAACGCCATCGCAGCTCCAGACGACGGCCCTGGTCGTCGAGGACGGTGCCGTCGAGCGGTCGTTTATCCGTTACCTGCAAGTCGATTTCAACGAGTCGGACAGCCAGTCCGGCGGCGAGCTCACACAGATCGCCAGTTCCCTCAAGACGGCATCACCCGAGATCCAGCTCTACCAGTACGACTTGAACGACGATGCGTCGAGCAAGACAGCCGTCTCGCTGGCGGGGATATCCGTCACGGTCGTCGACCACGCGATCGAGCTCGACTTCGGTGCAAACGGCCTGGGCGGCAGCCCGACCACCACGACCGCCGACGGCTATTACGAGATCGATATCAAGCTTCCGAGTGGAACGACCGCCGTGCACAACTTCTACCGGCTGCTTGGCGACGTAACGGGTGATGGAACCGTGGACGAAAACGACCTGAATGAAATCGCCGCCGAAATCAATCTGTCGAACCCGGCCGGGTTTGCACCCCTGGGCGCGGACGTGACCGGCGACGGCACCGTAACAGCGCTCGACCTGACGCTGGCCACGCGTGCGAAGGGGCACGCGCTGAAGAAGAGTCTTTCGTTGGGATGATTGAAATCCATGCGAATCATGCCGGCCGCTGACCCGGAGTTCCGGCATCCGCACTTCCTGATGAGCCACAGATCAGGGCTGCGACAAGACCGGTCACATCCTGCACTTCGCTGAGCAACTGCTCGAGCGCCAGGTCAATCACAGTGGGGGCGGCATCTTGCCGGCCGCGGTGGGCGGGCCGGCGACGTTCGTGTTACCCAGGAGCGCCGCCGGATGGCGACGACGAGGCCTGGCCCAGCGACGCAAGCTCGAGGCTACTGCCTGTGTCGCGGGCGACATCTTCCGGGGCACCGACAAGCCCTGCGGCCGATGCTTCTGCATTCCCACCGCCGCCCGGCGGCGGGGGGCCGACGATCAGCACCGCGCCCGGCGCACTCTTCGCTTTCTCAGTCGTGATGCCGGTGTTCGTCTCGTTAATCCAGATTCCGGTTGCCGCGGTCGCCGAAAGCACGCCCGGCCGGGGCGAGCCGATAACCAGGGGAAGCGTGCTGGACCCGATGCTTCCCGCGGTGGCATCCAGGGTGATGTTTGCGCTCTCAATGTTGTCGCTGCCGGTGGAGTTGTCATTGACGATCGAGCCCACCGCGGTGATCGAGACGTTGCCGCTCTGCGCAGTCACCTGGCCGAGATCGGCGCTGGTCTCAACGATGCCGTCGATCGTGATGTCGATCGTGACGTTGCCCGTGGTCGAGACCGCGCTGGCGAGGTCAAATGCGCCCGTGGTCGACTCGCCGGCCAGAGTGATGCCGTCCTTGGCCTCTAAAGTGACCGAGCCGCTGGCGGTCTGGTCGACAGTGACGGGGCTTGTGGATGCGCCGATCGTTCCCCCAAGGGCCGTGAGCGCGACGCTCCCAGCGGTGATAATTCCATCGGTGGCCCCGCCGCTCGAGATCGATCCAACCGCGCTCACAGTCGCCGTCGTGCCGGCGAACATGCTGCCAAAGATGAGATTGCCGGAAGGCTGTGCGATGGAAGAAGACTGCGCGATGGAAACGGAGGTGCCGGCCGCCGCCGAGAGCAATTCGCCGCCGATCTGAAAAACGAGCGGGGAAGACGGGCCGCCGCCAATCGCGCCGCTGCCCGCGAGCAGCGTGAGGTTTCCAGGCGTCTCGATCTGGGGCGTGGCGGCGCCGGAGCCGACGATCTCCTGCGGGGCGACCACGTCCACGTTGCCGCCGGCCTGCACTTGGCTCAAGGTCAATATCGCGGCGGTGCTTTGCAGATACGCCGCGCCGCCGTCAGTGGTGGAAAGGCTCCCGGTGGCCGAGATGAACAGCGGCGCCGTCTGCTGGACCGAGATCCCGGTCACGGTGGTGACTCCCGCCGGCTGCTCACCGAACGGGAAAGTGACCGTCTTGCCGTGCCCGTTCGTGCCCTCGAGCAAGACATCGCCGGGTGTCGTCGCCAGTGCCAGCGCGGTGGCCTGCTGCTTGGTCAACGTGCCGGCTTGCAGATCGCTCAGAAGGATCAAGACCGGCAGCGCCAGGGTGCCGATGCCCCCACTCGCGTCGAGTGTGATGTTGTGGCCCACGATGTTGGCTGTCCCGATGCCGACCGGTGCGCCCGCGCTGTTCTCGAGTGCGATCTGGTCGACCGTATAGCTCAGCTCTGCCGTGGTCCAGACCGAGTTTTTCGTCAGAGCGGTCACTTGTGCGGCTGTCGCGCTGTACTGGAAGCTCCCGTCGTATGTCTGGAATTCGGAAAGATCGTTCCAGCTTGCTCCCAGGTTTGTGACGAAGAAGGAGACGACGTTCTTGTAGAGCGCGGTGGCATAGGCTTCGACCTGCTGATTCGTGGGCGTCGTGGTCAATCCCAGTGCCGCGGCCGCCTGGGCCTGGTAGATCGAGACGTTCGAGGGGTTCAGCGTGTAAATGCCATTCGTCACCGTGCCATAGTCGAGCAGTTGCCAGTACTCCTGGTACTCGGCGTCGATAAGGTTCTGGAACGCGGTAACGGTAGCTTGCGCATTAGCCGCGGCGCCATCGGCCGCAGTCAGGCGCAGGTCTTTCCAGATTTTTGCTGACTGAGCCGGCGAGAGCGCCTGAGCCGGTGTCTCGCCGCTTGCGTCGAGGATCGCCCCGGAGGGAACGTCAACGTAAACGTCGCCGGCGGTTGAGCTGATGGTGCCCACCAGGAGATCGCCCGCGGTCTGCTCGATCCCGATATCGCCCGGCGCGGAGATGTTGACGACTCCGCCGGACGTGCCGCCGTTGGCTTGCTGTGTGGAGTTGGCTGAGAGAATCAAGGGTTTGTTCGCCGAACCAACCGAACCCGACGAGTTCGTAATTGTGATGTTGTCGCCGGTGATATTCGCTGAGCTCGCGTTGAGGCGTTGCGCCGTGAGGCTGCCGTCCGCGGTGATATCCACGTCGCCATAGCCGTCTTTTTCGTCGCCGGATGTAACCTGGCTCACGATCGCGCCGGAGGTCAGCGTCAGATAGATGCCGGCGCTGCTTGCCTGCGCGGAAAGGATTCCGCCCGATTCGAGTGTCGCCTCCAGCGGTTGCTGCGCGGTGCCGATGCCGCCTGAGGGCGGCCCCGTCGTCGTCAGCGTCAGGTTCTCGGTCACGATCGATGCGTGGCGATGCGCGGTGACGCCGCCAGACGCGCTGATCGTCGTGTTGCCTTGGGGATTCGAGATCGTCCCCTTCAAGATCACCGGCGCGTCCGAAGTGATGTCAACCGAACCCGAAGTTGAGCCCGAGAAGTCGATGCCGATCGGGTTGTCGGCTTTGACAGAGCTCGTTAACGTCAGGCTCTCCTTAAGCGGAAAATAATAGAGCCACGGGTCGACCGGCCCTTCCGGGCTGGTCTGACCGGAAGGGGCGAAGCCTTCCTGGCCATTGACATAAGCACCAGCGACGAAGACTGTGCCGTTGCCGGCGTTGAGCCAACCTTGCCCGTTACTGGGAGTGGCGAAGTTGCTCGTGATCGACTCGTCGAAGACCGGCAAGCCCTGTTCATCGATCACTTCGCCGACGGTACCCGTGCTGAGCGAGCCGTTGGGAGCGACGAACTGCCAGGGATCGTTGGGCGAGCCTGTCGGGAAGTCCCAGACCCAGTTGCTGATTGACAGTTGACCCGGCTCGATGCTTGTGGCCGTCCGCGACAGACTTGCGGTCATGGTCCACTGCCAGCGAAGGCCGGATTTGAGGTTGTAGGTTGTCGAGTTGCCTGCCACAGTGCTCGTGGGAGTGCCGGTCCCGAGCGTCGCCCCGGCTGATCCCGTATAGACCGAGATCCCCTGGCCATTTTGGTAAACATACAGCGTCTGGTCCGAGCTCTTGGGCTGGTTGGTGTCGATGATATCGACTGTGCTGACCGCGTTCGCCGCAAGCGTGCTGTCGCCGGTGGAAATGTTCTGGATGACCAGCGCGTAGCCGGTCTGATTGGTCACGGTGACATGACCCAGGCCATTATTGACATGTATTTGGCCCAGAGGAGATTGCCCGGAGCTGACGCCGGCCGTGTTGATGATCGCGCCGTCGAGGTAAACGGACTCGCCGTCGGACGACGCGGTGATGTTATCCAGCGTGAGCTCTTGCGTCCGGGCGTCGAACGTCACCTTGAAGTCTGGATCCGCATTCTGGAGCTCGGCCGGCAGTGTCGGCTTGAAAGTGAAGATCGGCCCAGTGAGGCCCGCGGCATATTCTAGCTCGTAGACCTGGAGGACCGCCGCGAGGCTCGAGTTAAGGGTCACCGACCAATTGGTGGGCTGACCGGCGGAGACCTCGCTGTCTATATCAAGCGTCTGGGCCTGGATGTCAACGTCGCTGCCGTATACCTCTGTGCTCGCTGAGTCGCCCGTCAAGTCGGCCGACGAGTAGCTGTTGGCCGTTTCGGTGAGCTGCTTGACTGGAATCACCGGGAAATAACCCTCGTTGTCATCGGCCGACGAACCGGAGATCGCGTAGGCCTGGCCCGCCGGACTGAGCGCGTCGGCGGATTGCTCGGTGCCCTCGTCGACCGAGCCGGACACCCAGGGAATGACACCGCCCAGATATTCATAGCTGTCCCCGGCGCCAGGTACGTAATCATAGTTCTCCTGGTCTTCCAGGTTCGGCGTTTGACCGGCGGAGCCGATGAGCGCAGCCGTAAGCGCTTCAGCGGTGGCATACTGGCCGCTCGCGTTGAACTGAGCGTTGGCAACGTAGGCAATCGCGACGTTGGGGTTGGGCACGCCCTGGTCGGGGTTGCCGCCGGGCCATGTCATGACGTTCTGCCAGTCGGACGAAGGGTCAGATCCCGAGATGTAAGGCTCCGGCGGGGGCGGCGCGATGACTGCGACGCCGTTGGGAGCAAAGGTATCAACTTGATCGCCATAGATTCCGGCGACCTCACCGTAGGATCCGAGCAGGTCGGTCAAGCTGATCGAGCCGCCCAGGTTGTTGATTTCGCCGGTGACAAAGAGGGCCGGGCCGTAGGGAACACTCCCCACCGATCCCGCGTCATAATCGCAGTTGACCGTGATCGCCGGCGTGCCGCCTGCACCGTTCTGATGGACCGTGACCGAGCCGGTGTGCCCGAGGCCCACCTGCCCGGTGAAGAGGACCGTTCCGCCGGGGATGTCAGGTATTACCGCCGCATTCGTCGTTAACTGGAACTGACCGGGAGCCGACTCGGTCGCGCCCAGCACCAGGTAATCGGGACTCGCGTTCGTCACCGTGATCGTGGGACTGCCGTAAGCGGTGATCGAGCCCGACCCGCTCAGTTTGCCGGCATTGACCGTGACCGTTCCGCCGGAGGCAAACAGCGGGCCCAGCAGGAACGCCCCCACCGGTGTTGTCGAACTTCCCGATTCGAGAACGGACGCTTCGTTCCCCGAGAGCAAACTGCCGATGAACGACTGCGGATTGAAGTCAGGTATGAACTGCGAGACGTAGGGCGCACCGCCGGATGTGGTGTTGATCGTCGAGCTGAAGATCTTGCCCGAATTCTTGCTATTGGGGATCGTGATATCGAGCGTGTGGTAAATTCCGGCGGCGACGGTGCCGTCGATCGTCACCGCCGACGTGGTGCTGGTTGAGGGCGAGCTGTCATGCTTCGAGACGGGGATAAATCCGATCTCATAACCTTGGGCGCTGCCGTCGGCGTTCGCGCTCGGAGTGCCGGGATAGGCTCCGATCGTGGTATTTTCACCGCTTCCGATCGAATCTCCCGAGGCGACGTCGAGGGTGGCATTGCTCTTGATATCGCTGGACGCCGACGCCGTCGGCACCGCGATGAACCCGCGCACATAACCCTCGGCGATCGCGTCGCCCTCGAGGTTGGTGGTATTGCCGAGATCATCCTCGCCGGGAGTGAAATTGACGTTGCCCAGGGCCACGAACGACGAGCCCGTTCCGGCACTGACCGTCTGGTTGGTCGTCACGTCCGTGCTGGCGACCGCGGCACCGACGGCCAGCCCGCCATAGGTGGTGACCTCGGAAGTATTCGCGGCGTTGCCGGTCGTATACGTTGCCGCGGTCAAGTCGGCGTCGGTGCTCAAGTTGTCGTCCGATCCGAACGTCACGTTGTTGTCGAGCGTGGCTGAGAGCGACGAATTGACTCCCGCGCCATCGATCGCGCCGCCGGATACCAGCTTGACCGTATCGGCGGTATCCAGAACGCTCGAAGCCTCGACAGTGATCCCGGATGCCACGGCGCTGAATCGCTCTCCGAGCTGATCACCACCGAATTGCCGAGCACCACTGCCGACGTGCCGGTGATCGTGGTCAAGCTCACGCCCGCCGAGCCGCTGAGCACGCCGCCTGAGCCGGCGCTGACGTTATCGCCCGAGCTCTCTTCCGCGAACTGGTTCTGCGCCGAGAACACCACAGTGCCGGTCGCGTTGATCTGCGTGCCCGACGCAATGTTGACGGTTGTCGACGTCGTGCCCGTGTCGCTTGCGGCCGCACCGCTGGCGTTCAGCAGGGCGGCGCTGGTCGAGTCGGCGCTGGGGTCATAAGTGTCGAGGTGTTCCGCCGACACCGTCACATCGCCTGAGTTGAGCCTGCCCTCGCCCAGGCTAGCGCTGACGCTGGACGTGTCAGTGGTAGTGGAGACCGCGACGTCGCCATCAATTACTCCGCCCGATCCTGACGTGGTCTCCGCCATGTTGTTGTCGGTGCCGTTGGCCTGGATCGTCAACGAGCCGGTTCGATCCACGTCTGTGTTGTAACTGTCTCCGAGGGACGCCAACGTGGTGTCGTTCGACTTGGCCGTCGCCGACTCGGCACCCAGGGCGATTGTGCCGCCAAACTCGCCGGTCGCGTTCGAATACTGCCATGTGGAGTTTGACACGGTGATCGAGACATCCCCGTCGGGCAAGGAGACGTAGTTGCCCGCTTTCGCCTCGACCTCGCCGCCGGCGGTCGCACGGGACACCGCGGCGGTGGCACCAATCAAGCTCCCGCCGGCGCCGGCGTCGGCCTGCGCTGAGCTCGTATAGTTTTTCAAGTTGCCTTGGGACTGCTGCGCCTGGATCGCGACGGACCCAGCCACGATGCGGCTGTGATCGCCCACTGAAGCGGTCACGTCGGAGGAGCTGTCAGCCATCGCCGACGCCTCCCCGACCGCTCCCAGCGTGGAAAGCGCAACCCCGACGGATACGGCGGAAGATTCCGGGTTGGCCACCGCCTCGACCGTGAGCGTGCCAGGAATATTGACATTGCTCATGGCGCCAAGCGAGCTTGTCACCGTCGGGTCGTACTCTGTTGTCGCGTCGGAGCCGGCGAGAGAAACGAGCGCGCTGCCGGCCAGCCCGGCCGAGCTGCGCCTTCGCATACCCATCTGCTTCGGCATCGACGGTGAGATTGCCGTCGCCCGAAGAGTCGTCGACGGTGCCTTCCATGCTCGCCATCACCGAGCCACCAACCGTCGCCACGTCCGCACTCGCTCCCAGGGCGACGTAGCCGACGACGAGCCCGCCAGTGGTAGAACTGAGCTTCGGGGCCATGTCGGCGTTGATCGTGATGTTGTCGCCGGCGTCAAGCGTCGCGCCGGTCCCCGCATAGGAGCAGACCTTCGGGCTGGCAATCAGCGTCGTGGACGCGCCCATGGTCGCAACGCCGATGATGAGCGCGCCAGAGGTCGCAATCGTCGTACCCGTGATCGTCCCGGAGCTGCCGGCGCCGATCGAGATGTTGCCGGGCGTGTTTACTTCGGCATTGTCGATATATGCGGTGACCTTGCTGGTGTCCATCTCGAGCGACACCGATACACCGGCCGAGACGCCGACAAGGCCACCGGCAAAGCCGCCCGAGGCGACGTCGGCTTCGAGCGTGGGGATGCTTTCAGTGGCCGTCACCGACACGTCGCCGCCGGCATTGACGGTGCTCGTCTCATTCGGGCTTGCGCCGTCGATATAGGCTTCGACGGTGTCATCCACGGTATTGCTCGAGCCGGCTCCTCCGCCGGCGAAGCTGCCGCCGAGCCCGAGCGCGGCGGCGATTGAAGCGGCGACCGAAAGCGACGTGCCGGAGATGGTGGTTGTCGCTGCGATCGTCACCTTGCCCGCCGAGATCAGGGTCGCATCGCTGGTAAAGGCCTCGACCGTTTCGTCGATCTGGTTGGCCGAGACCGACGATCCGATTGAGAACCCGACCGCGACCGTACCCACGGCCAGTTTGGCCGAGCCGGCGACGGCCTGCGAGTCGGCTGTCGACGTGTCGGTGGCGGTGATCTCGATGTCGCCCGCACCCTCTGTCTGGAGGGTCGCTCCGTCTTGCGCGTAGGCTTCAACGGTGTTTCCCAGGATATTGGGCGACGTGGCCCCGACGCCCCCAACGGCCACACCAGCCGTAACACCGCCGGCGCCCGAAGCGGCGCCGCCGATCGTAAGCCCGCCGACATTGGCCGCTTCGCTGGCGCTTAAAGTGAGGTCGTTCCCATCCGCGGTGAGCGTGCCATCATCGGCGTAGGCAAGGACCGTGTTCGTCACGGTGTTGGCAATCGCCGATGCCCCAATAGTCACTCCGACCCCGACTGCCAGGCCGCCGCCCAAGCTGATCGAGGCTTCGCCCGCCTGCGCGAAGACATTCGACACGTCCGACGCAGTGATCGATAGGACACCGCCCTGCGCCGTCACCGCGGCGTTTGCGCTGTCCTGGGTATTGGACACGTACGCTTTGACTACGTTGGCAACCGTATTCAGCGACAGGGCGCCTGCGCCGGCAATGCCGGCGCCGACTCCCCCCCCACACCAATTGCGGCAGCACCGCCGACCGTCAGTGACTGAACCGTGTCGTTCTCGGTCGCCGAGAGCGTTACGCTCCCGGATGCGGTTGCACTCGAGCTATCGATGAACGCCTTGACCGTGTTCGTGATGTCATTCATCGCGTAGGCAACGCCCAGCGACGCCGCGATGCCAGCCCCGATGGCGCCGGAAATGTGAATCGCAAGTCCACCACCGTTGGAGTCGATCACGGAGGTGTCGGCCGCATTCAAACTGATGTCGCCGCCGGTGGAATTGACGACCGCTCCCGCGCTGATCACAGCCTCGACGTCGTCGCTGATGGTGTTGCCGGAGCCGGCCCCAGCGCCCCGACACCTATGCTGAAGCCGCCGCCGATGTTTCCCGAGAGCGCGCCGCCGACGGTGAGCGACTCGACGCTCGCACCCTCGGTCGCCGAAAGCGAGACATTGCCCGCAGACGTGACCGATGCGCCGGCAATCGATGACTTCACAGTGTTATTGACCTTGTTTGCGCTCGCCGCAATTCCGATCGAGGCCGAAATCGCCAGGGCGCTGGCACCACCGAAGGCAATGCCCAAGGCGCCGCCATGGGCTTCGATCATCGACGTGTCGGAAGCCATGAGCATCACGTTGCCGCCGGCCGTCGCGGCGTCTGAGGCTTTTCCGGCCTGCCCGGTAATCGACGCCTCGACGTCGTTGCTGATCGTGTTGTACGAGCCGGCGCCCGCAATCGCGACCCCGCCGGCGCCCGTCGAGCCGCCGCCTACGGCCACGGTGCCGCCAATCGTGAGCGCCTGGATCGTGGCGCGCTCGGTCGCCGTCAAACCAAGATTACCAGTGGCAGTTACCTGCGAGTTGCGGATGTAAGCTTTGACGGTATCCTTCTCGATGTTGGCGGCGAACGACACGCCCAGCGACGCGGCGATTCCCACCGTGCCGCCGATCCCGACCCCGATGCCGATGCCTCCTGCATTGGCTGTGATGCTGGGCTTGTTGGAAGCTTCGAGCGCGATGTCGCCGGTCATGGAGGAGACGGTCGAGCCGTCCTGGATGTACGCTTCGACCGTGTCGCCGATCGTGTTGCCGGAACCTGCGCCGGCCCCGCCGATTTCGACCCCGACGCCACCCGTGGCGCCGCCGCCTATGGCACCGCCGAGCGTGAGTGCCTCGATCGTGGCCGTCTCCGTTGCCGAGAGGGACACGCGGCTCGATGCGGTCGCGATCGAGCCGTCGATGAACGCGAGAACCTGGTTGTCGACCATGTTGGTCGCCTCGGATATGCCGACAGTCGCGGCGATGGCAAACTCGCTCGCGCCGCCGGCCGCCACGCCAAGCCCGCCGGCATGCGCCAGGATTGTGGACGTATCGGTGGCGGAGAGCTTGACGCTGCCGGCGGTCGAGGTCACCGAGTTGGACTGATCGTGTGGCGTGCCCGAAATGGAAGCCTGAACCAGGTTGCTGATCAAGTTATAGGAATCGGCTCCCGCGACGGCGCCGCCGCCGCCGCCAGAGCTGGCGCCCCCGACGGCAATCGCGCCGCCGATCGTGATCGCGGCGATGGTGGCATCTTCGGACGCGGACAGAGACACCTGGCCGGATGCCGTGACACTCGAGTCGGAGATGGTGGCTTCAACCTGGTCCTGCATCGTGTTGCTGGCAAACGAGACGCCGAGCGAGACAGCCACGCCCGCTGTACTGGCGACGCCGACGCTGAAACCGAGCCCGCCGCCATTGGCTGTGATTGACGGCGTATCGGTGGCCGTGAGGATGACGGCGCCATCCTGCGCGACGACGACGGCACCCCCTTCGATCATGGCTTCGACCACGTTGGTGATCGTGTTTACAGACCCAGCCGCCGCGGCCCCGACGCCGACGCCGACCTCACCGGTGGCAGCGCCCAAAGCCGCTGCTCCGCCGATCGTGAGCGCCTCGATCGACGCCTGCCCCTCTGAGGCCGACACCGAGACTCCCTGTGAAGCCACGACACCCGATCCGTCGATATCGGCAAGAACCTCGTTATCGACCTCGTTGCTCGCCGCCGATAATCCCAAGGTCAAGCTCAGCCCGACGGTACCGGTGCCTACACCCAGTGCAAACCCGACCCCGCCGCCGTTGGCCAGGATGCTGGTCGTGTCGGTCGCCATGAGCTGGACCGAGCCGCCCTGGGCGGTTACGGCGTCCGCCTGGTTTCCCGGCGAGCCCGAGATCGTGGCCTCGACATCATCGACCACGGTGTTGGCAGACGAGGCACCCGCGACCGCGGCTGCGCCGCCGTTCTCGTTCCCGGCGGCGGCAGTAACGGCGCCGCCGATCGTGAGCGCCCACACCACGCCCCCCTCGGAAGCTGCGAGCGACACACCTTGCGAGGCAGTCGCGCCCGAGTCGTCGAGATAAGCCTCGACCGTGTCTTCCTCCTTGTTCACGGCGACGGCGACGCCGAAGCTCACTCCGATGCCGTTCTCGGCGATCGACGCTGTCAGCCCCACGCCGCCGGCATTGGCGATAACGGTCGGCGAATCGGTCGCCGACAGCGTGACGCCGCCCCCCCGCGCGACAAGGTCCGATCCGTCCCTGGCATAGGCCTCGACCTGGGTCTTGACGACGTTGCCCGAGCCGGCGCCCGCAGCGCCGATTCCCACACCGACACCCCCGGTGCTCACGCCTGCGGCCAGCGCGCCACCGACTGTGAGCGCATCGATCGTCGCGGTCTCGCCAGCGGAGATCGTGATTGCGCCCGACGCGGTCAAGTCCGATCCAGAGACCCAGGCGAGCACCTGGTTCGTGACCAGGTTTGTCGCGGCCGAAATCCCAATCGACACGCCGACGACCGACGACTCGGCCGTGCCGGCTATGCCCGCAGCAACCCCGCCGGCCGTGGTGTAGAGAACGGAAGTATCCGTCGCCGTGATCGCGATCGAGCCGCCCGAGGCCGACACGCCGCCGTCGTCGTCGTAAGCCTGGACGTCGTTGGAAACGGTGTTGGTCGAGCCGGCGCCCGCCACCGCTCCGCCGGCGCTGTGCCCGAACCCGTGCTCGCGCCCGCAGCGACCGCGCCGCCGATCGAAAGAGTCGAGACCGTCGCCTTCTCCGTGGCCGAGAGCGAGACACCACCGCTAGAGTCAACCGACGACCGGTCGAGAAACGCTTCGACCGTGTTGCCAACCACGTTGATCGCAACGGCCGTGCCAACCGAGACGCCGACACTCGTTCCGTCGCTCGAGGCCGCCGTGAAGCCGACACCACCGGCGTTTGCCGTGTCGTTCGTCGTGTCGCTCGAGGAGATCGAGACATTTCCGCCATTGGTGGTGGAGAGCGACGAGCCGTTCTGGGCGTCGGCCTCGACTTCGTCATCGATCGTGACGGCACACCCCGCCCCCACCAGGCCCACCGAAGTGCCGCCGTCGCCGCCGAAACTCGCGGAGACCGCGCCGCCCAGTGCAAGGCAAACGACCGTTGCCGCCTCGACCGCGCTCAGCTCGATGCCACCCCCGCCTGCGTCGATAATCGCTCCGTCGGTATACGCGAGAACGGTGCCGCTCGTCACTTCAGTCGCCACGCCGACACCGATCGTCACCGCCTCTCCTCCCTCGGTCGGCGAGATCGCGACACCGAGCGCGCCGCCGACGCTGATATCGAGCAACGATTGGTTGGCGACGACATCAACGGCCTCATCGGCCGCCAGATCGTTGACTCCGGCGTTGACAGTCGTGCCCTGATTGATGTAGGCCAGGATAGTGTTGGTAACCGTATTGACGGCGGCAGACCCGGCAACACCGGCGTCTTGGCCTCCGGCACCGGCAGCGCCGAAGGAGCCGAGCGATTCGACCCCGGAGGCATAAACAACGAGGCCGTTCGCGCCAAGATCTCCGTCGGGAGTGGTGAGCTTCGCGCCATTGCCGGCGGCGGCAATCACGTCATTGGACGCCACGCACGCTTCGACGGTCTCGATCAGGTTGACATTGCCGAGTGCCGCGCCCAGGCCCGCGTCATCGCCGGCGCCGATGCCGCCGCCCACCGCAATCACGATCAGGTTGTCGGTGGCGGCAACCAGAACGCTGCCAGGGGTGAGAACGGTTGACCCCGGAGCGATGAACGCCTCGATGTCCGGCGACCACGTCTGGCTGGCTGCCGAGCCCGAGACGCCCAGGTTCCCGAGAGCAGCGGCCAGGCTGATCGCGGCTGAGACTGCGTATTCGGTGCCCGTGCCCGTTACCTCCACGTTGCCGGTCGGCCGCACGTCGGCATCAGGCCCGATGGTTGCAGTGACCGTATTGCTGGAGACGCCCACGTCGATGCCCGCGCCCGCACCAACCTTTCCCGAGACCGCGACTCCGCCCGCGGCCGAAACCTGCAGGATGCTGCTTCCCGCCGAAATGGTTAGACCCTGGGGAGTGATTCCCGACGCGGGGAGCAGCGTGGTGTTCTGGCCCAGCTCGGCCAGGGTCTCGAAGCTGAGCAGGTCAAGCGTGACCGATCCGGCGACTCCCGCCAGGCCTTTGGTGGAAAGCGAGCCTGCCGCCCCGGCCGCGAATGCCAAGACGAGGGCGGTGTTGCTCGCATCGATCGTGGTGTTTTTTGCAAGCAGAGTCGCGTTCTGGGTAAAGGCCTCGGCTTCCCGTTCGTTGCCGCTGGAATCCTCGTTCAAGACGTTGATCACAAATGCGCCGGCAAGCTGTACTCCGTTCGATGCCCCGATCGTGCGGTCAGCAGAAATCGCCCCCCCTGCGCCCAGCAGGTCGAGGGTGCTGGTGGCTTGAACGGTGAGCGAATCGGGTGTCGAGACGGTCGCATTGTTCGTGATATAAGCCTCGGTGGCGTCATTGTGCAGGTCGTTTACCGTTGCGGCGCCCGAGATCCCAATGCCCCCTTGTTTCTCGGCGCTTTCCTCGGTGCCCTGGGGGTCTGACACAGTGACATCCGCGGGGGCCGGCGTGCCCTGGGCTGCGCCACCTTTGCCGCTCTCCCCGCCTTCGTTCGTGCTGGACAACGTCCCGGCGACAGAGACGGAATAGACCATCTCGCTGGTCGTCGCTTCAACGCTCACATTGCCGCCGGCCGTGACCGATCCGGCTGGCAAGCCCGGCGAATCTCCGGCGGGCTCGCCGATGAAGGCCTGCGTGTCGTTCGACATGTCGTTAAATGCCACCGAGACGCCGACGCCGATCGGCGCCTTGCTGTTGGCGCCGGTGATTATGACGCCGAGCAGGTTGTAGGTCGCGTTCACCGAGACATTGCCGCCGGCGGAAATCGTAGCCGTCGCCGCTACGTACGCCTCAGACTGGTTGGAAAGCTGTGTATAGCCGATTCCGCCGTTGAGCCCCACCTCATGGGCCTGCCCGCCCTGCGAGATGAAGTTGACCACCAGGACGTTGGTGTTCGACGAGACGCTCAGGTTGCCCTGGCAATCGATCTGCGCCCCGTCGGCGATATAGGCATCTGCGGTGTTGGTCAAGCTCAGGATCACGGCCGTGCCGCCGGCCGAGGCGAATGTGCCGTGCCCGGTACCGACAAGGGGAGCAGCGGTCGGCGTGGCGGTGAAGCCACCGAAGTCAATCGCGCGTGCTCGAGGCGCTCGCCGTGACGCTCACGCTCTGCTGGTCCGAGGCAGACGGCGAATCGACGTTGACTTTCGCATCTGGCCCGATCCAGGCTTCCGCCTCGTTGTTGGCGCTGAACAAGTCTACCGAGCCAGACACACCCAACACCCCTTCGTTCTGGGATCCGTTTGTTTGTGTCTTTGCCTGGCCCGACTCGTTTGCCGCCCCGACGAACGTGGTGGCCACGGACGTCGGCAGACCTGTCTCGGCGTTGGTGTAGTTCGAGATATCACCCAGGAGCGAGGCCCCGAGCTCAAGCTGGCTGAGCAAAGCCTCGATCGAATCGAGACTGTCCGGGTCGGAAAGGTTGCTGGGAACCCCCGGCTGGGACGATTGTGTTTGTGAAGGCGCGAAGGCGTTGGCAAAGAACTGCGGGATATTCTCCAACTGCGTTTCTGCGGAATGCAACAAGGGGATCGTGGCGTCGGCCGTGACGGACAACGCGCCGGAGGCATTGACACCACCCGTGCTCTCGATCGTGGCAAAGGCCTGATTGGACTCGTTGGCGATCACGAGTGCACCGCCGAGCGCCACGGTCGATTGCGTCAATGCGGCGCCGATGGCCGCGGCGGCGAAGGCGTCTGTCGCCGTCGCGTTCTCCGTGAGGCTGCCTTGCGATGAAACGATGCCGGTGGGGCCGATGCTCGCGCTGGCCAGGTTTGACGACTGCACATAAGTGATGCCAGCAGCAATACCCAGGTGACCGGTCGACTGGCGCAGGCCGTTCTCCGACGAGAGATCCTTGAGCTGGTAGACATCTTCGAGGTCTTCTATGCTGTTGATATACTTCGCCGGTGCATATTGCTCAGATATCGGCTCGTTGCGCACCTTGGCATTGGCATATGTTATATTCATTTCATTGTTTGCATTTGCCGTGATCGCGGCCCCTGTCCCGGCGATCACGGTGCCGTCGACTTGCGTCGAGCTGCTGGAAGTGAGGTTGCTGATGGCAACCGAGACTGCCTGTCCCTGGTAATCGGCATTGCCTTGGTTCGTAGCCGGGTTTTGCAAGCCGGGAGCGGTCACCGCGCTGGCCGCGGTTGTGTCGAAAAAGTTCGTGACGTTCGAGCAGATCTTGACTTGAGCGGCCTGCACACTGGCGCCAGAGTCGAGCGAGGTCGAAGCGTCCGAGACACCCACGCCGTAGGCGACATCGAGCGCCGGGCCGGGAATCTTCAAGCCATACTGCCCGCCGAGTTTTTCCGCGCCGTTGGCGAGGAAAGTGGCATTGGGGTCGACAAGGCCGCCCTCGATGTCGATGTTCGCCGTCATCGTATTTTCGACCGTGGACCCAAGCGTGAAGGTGCCGCCTGCGTCGATGGTCACGCCGTCGCCGAGCGTCGTGGTGGCATACCCCTCCGAATCGGCGTAGGCTCCGCCCAGGATGTACGACGGCGTGTCGATCTGCGCATCGGCCGTCGAGTCGCTTTCGATATCGACGTCGCCCGACGCGTTGATCGACGAAGCGCCCAGGAGCTCGACCGAGCTGGTCGCGTGGCTGATGACACCGTCGAAGACGGGAAATGCGCCCAGGAGCTCGACCTGCTGGGCGAGTTCTTCGAAGTCGGCAAGCGCCGTCGACGTGACCGGCGTCGCCGAGCCCGGCGCGGAGACCTCGTTGCCGCTCGAATCAAACGCCACCGTGGGGAGGTTCTGCGGCAGAAGCGACGAAACAACCTGCTGGACCGACGCCGTGTCTGTGTCGGTCTCGTCGGTGAGGTACTCGCCCGGCGCCAGGTCGAGCGTCTGCGGGCTGATCCCTGCGATCGTGTAAACCTCGCCGTCGTTGGACTGTGAGCCGACCGCCTGAATCTCCTGCCCCACGGCGAAGCCGTCGGAAATCCAGTCTCCGACACTGCGGGAGATGGTCGAGGGTGCCCCTCCCGATGCGTTCGTGAAGGTGAGGGTCGTCACCGTGGGGTTGCTCATCTGGGCGACGAGCTCGTCAATGACCAGGGTGCTCAAGGACGGGCCGTAAACGTCGTACTCGGCAAACGTGTAGGTGCTGGCGTTCGCACTCACGTCAACGTTGCCGCCGTCGAGCGTGGCATCGTCGATCTGCACACCCGAATCGACGTCATACTGCTTCAGTGGGTCAACCTCGTTGTTGAGAGTCTCGCCCAACGATCCGTCTACTGTAGTGCTGGCGATGATGCTGATGTTGCCGGGTGTGTAGCCTGCATTGGCCCAGGCCAGAAGCTGCGTGCCCGGGCCAAGCGTGATCGAAGGCGCGTTCAGGCTGATCGGTCCTGAATTCCCGGTGGACGGCGTCGAGGACAACGCCGGATTGGAACCACCTGCGACCATGCGGGTCGAGATCACGGGCCCACCTGCGCAAGTTCGGACACCGTGACGCAAAGCGGATCACCCGCGCCGTCGGGCGGACTGAAGGTGACCACGTCGCCGTTGTGATAGCCGGTACCCAACCTAACCAGGGTCGCGTATGGATCACCCTGGGAGCTGACGGCGATATTCACCAGCATCCCGGTTCCCCTGCCGCTGGTCGAGCTCGGCGACACATCGTCGTGCGTCTGCCCGGCTGTCCACTCGGCGCCGGGAAGCTGAGAAATTGTGCCCACGGCGGAAATCACACCGACGATCGGATCGGCTCCGCTGTCGGGCGGGCTGAAGGTGACGGAATCGCCGAACTGGTACCCCGTGCCGAACGAATCGACGAGAATCACGGGGGTGCCGTTGTCGTCTGTGACCACGTCGGCTGTCATGCCCGTTCCCGAGCCGGATGTCGACGTCGGAGTTAGCCCCGCGTAATCCATGTTCGGCGTCCAGCCGAAATTCAAGAGCTGCGTAAAGGTCACGCCCAAGATCGTGGACGTGATGGGATCACCAACACCGTCCGGCGGCTCAAACGTGACGGTGTCGCCGACAAGGTAGCCCGGCGACGTCAGCGGCAACTGGACGACCACCGTGCCGGAGATGGTCACGGTGATCGGGCTGCCGACGTTGTCCGGCGGTTCAAATTTGACCGTGTCGCCGACCTGGTAGCCTGTGCCGGCGTCAAGGAGCACCGCCACCGGCTTGCCGGCCGCGTTCACCGTGATCGAAACGTTCATGCCTGTTCCCGAGCCCGACGTGCTCGCCTGCGGCACATTCGCGTACGACTGCTTCGGCGTCCATGGTGTGAAGTTGTTCGGCAACACGGCTTGCGTGATCACCGGGTTCACCACCAGCGTCACGGGCGTGCCGATGCTGTCGGGCGGATCAAAGGTGACCGTGTCGCCGATCTGGTAGTTGGTTCCCCGGCTCGCGACCACCGCCGAGGGGTCGCCCGCGGCACTCGCCGTGACGTTGGCCGTCATGCCGGTGCCGTTGCCGCTGGTCGACGATTGGGACAGGCCGTCATCGACGCTGTTCAAAGTCCACGGCTGAGGCGGGGCCGCACCCGCGCGTCGCGACCGTCGGTGTCGGGCTCCCGTGACCATCCACCGTGATATTCGCAGTCAAGCCGGACCCCGCACCGGAGGTGCCCGACGCCGCCACGGACGTCCAATCCTGGTTACCGGTCCACGGCGTGAAGCCGGCCGGCAGTACCGGCGGAGCCAGAACCGGCTGGACCTGGATCGTCACCGGCGTGCCGGCGCCGTCCGGTGGGTTGAACGTCACGTCGTCGCCGATTGCGTAGCCCGAGCCCGTGTTTGAGATCGTCACCGACGGATCGCCGTTGGAATCGACGACGATGGTCGACTGCATGCCCGTGCCGGAGCCGTCGGTTGATGCCATAGGCACGTTTTTGAACGTCTTACTGGCCGTCCACGGTACAAATCCTGAGGGATAGGATACCTGCGTGAGGGCGGGGATCGTTTCCACCTCGACCTCGATCGGAGTGCCGATTCCATTGGGTGCCGCGAAGGTCACGATGTCGCCCGGGTCGTAACCGCTGCCAAAGGAGCTCAGCGTCGCGACGGGAGCGCCGTTTGCCCCGACCTGGATGTTGACGGTCATGCCGGTACCGGAGCCGGTCGTGCTTGCCTGTGGCACGTTGGTATACGATCGGCCGGCGGTCCAGTCGTCGTGTGCGAGCTGCTGCTGATTTGTGATGGCGGGACCCAGCGTGATGCTCGAGGGAGAATCGACGACGAACCCGGCGGGGGCGTTCACAGAGCCGATGTTCAACTGGTCGATTGGGTTGACAGTGACGTTGGCCTGGAACTTGGTGTCAAGCGGTGAAACGTCGAGGGTCGCAGTCCCGGTGCCGGGCGTCGCGGCTCCCTGGCCGGGGCCGAGGTTCAGGCTGCTCACCATATCGTCGTCAAAGGTGACGCTTTCGAACCCGGCTCCTCCGCTCGCCCCGCTCTGTACGACGGCCATTGCGTTGCCGGCGCTTTGAACGTCGAGCGAGTCGCTGGCGGAAGGCGTATTGATCGTGAGCGAGCGAGCCTGTCCAGTCGAGTTGTCGATGATGTTTCCCAAGCCGGCGTACGAGAATGAGGGGGTCGTCGTGCTGTCGAGGTAGACCTGACCGGCGGAGGGCGAGCTTTCGGAGAACGTTTCCTGCGTGTACGATCCCTGGAGGATCAGAGGATCTCCCAGGCCAGAGCCGGTGAGTGTCTGGACGGAGGTGAACTGGACGACGCCGTCGAGGTTCCCGTCCGCGCCTCCCGCGCCGGGTCCTGTGACGGTCCAGGTGTTCTGGACATCGGGGCCGACGAGCCTGTCGCTCGAGTTTCCGGAATAGGTGAGACTTGCTCCGCCGGAGGCGAGGAGCGCCTGCATCAAGGAGTCGTCAATCGTCAGTTGGTTGGTGCCCGTGCCCAGGTCGACGTCGATCGTGACAGCGCTTGTGATGGAAAGCGTCTGCTCGCCGGATGAGGTGGTGAGCTCTTCGGAGAACGTGGTTCCGTTGTTGACACTAAATTCCAGGACGTCGGCACTGGCCGCGAGGATCAGGTTGTTCCCTTGCGAACCGCCGGTGAACGTCGCCACCGAGCCGTTCAAGGTCGCGGTGATTGAGAGGTGGATTCGATCCTCGAGCCGTTCCATCCAGGGCAGACAAGCCGCGCCCGGCCGTCTCTGCCTCAACCTGCGCCGCCGGCGATCGATTTCATTTCGCTCGCGTTCCTGGAACGAATTCATCGACTGCAACGTCCTGCGGTTCGACGATTTCATGTTGTACGTCCCCGTTGGCGCGGAAATGTGAAAATCGTGGGTGGGCTCAGCAGAACGCTCAGTAGCGCGGACGGTGTCCCGTCCGCGTAAAGGGTCAGCGTAAGATCGAGCCACCGGCTTCGTAGTTGAATAGCCGAGAGGGGCCAGGGACCTAGCACTGGGGGCAAGTTTTTTCTGGCTCACCCCGAGATCGATACGACAACCCGGTCCGATTCACCTTGTCGACTTGGGACGAACCAGAGCCTCCGCCTCGCGGCTCAAAATGTCGCGCTGCACCTCGTCCCAGCTCAGAAAAGTACCGGCTTCTCTTCGCGAGTTGCGCATTCGATCGAGCCAGGCCTGCGCATCGGCTGTCCGGTTGAGCCGGTGATTTGCCATGGCGAGAAAGGCCCAATCGGCGAGCTCGCCGCCGTCGCCATGGGCCGTGATGCCTTCCTTCAAACGATCGACGGCATCCTGGTAGCGGGCGGCGCGGTACAGAACGGCACCGAGCAGGCTGAGATACGAGTGTCGCAGGCGGCCGGACTGAGCGTTGGCGGCCGGAACGGCACGCGCTTGCTGATCGAGCCCCAGGGCCCCAGCCAGGCGCTCGGCCAAGGCCAGCGGGATCTTGAAATCCTCCACGGCGTCCGGTGCCAGCACCGCGGTCTCCAGGACATCGAAGGTCGAGATAAAACGGTCGTGCACGGGCTGGACTGCATCCCGGAGCATGTCCTCGCAGATGGTGCGAAAGCCGGCGGCGTCGTTGACCTTGAGACAGGCAAGGGCGTGCCAGTGGCCGTACGGCTGGGGCAAGGGCCCAAGCCGGCGGGCGCGTGCGAACAATGCCACGACTTCCGGCCACCGGTCCTGCTCGGCTCGCTCGCAGGCCACGCGGCATAAGAACAGCGCGCCGGCACCCAACTCGATGGCCTTCTCCACGTCAGCCTGGCACTCGACGGCCTTGCCCATCGAGGCAAACACGGCTGCGCGCCGCTCGTACAGCGTCCAGTCCTTGGGCTGGGCGGCCAGGAGGCGATCGAGGTACCACAGCGCCACACGCGCTGCGCCCGCGGGCCTGATTGACCCATGCCTGGAGCTGGTACCATTCGACAAGTGCGTCGCCCTTTGCCAGTCGCCGAGCCCTCTGGTAATCCGCCTCAGCCTGCTTCCACCGGTTTGCTTCCACGTGCGTCCGCGCACGACGGGCGTAGAGCAACCAATCATCGGAACGCTCGGCGATCAGCCGATCGAGATGCCAGGCGGCGGTGAATGACGCACCTGCCTCCTCGGCGTCGCTCGCCCGAGCATCGTGCCATCCGGCGATGTCGGCCGGCATGGCGAGGGTCCAGTCCGCCGCCAAGCCTTCGCGTTCTTGCCAGGCGCGCCGGCTGTCGTTCCAGACCTCGGTGCTCAGCGCGGCCACCGCGTCGTGGTCCAGCCGCCGGCCGGTCGTCAGCTCCAGAGCCTGGGCGATCCGCTCGAGATCTCCTTCGTAGGGCTCTGGCACGGGCCAGGTGCGGACGGTTCCGTCGCTGGCCACCGTCCAGAAGGACTGGCCGTTCGGGTGGAAGCCTACGCCAATCACGGGCCGGCTCTGCGCCACGGGAGCTCCAACGGGCCGGCTCGTGGCGACATCCCAGAGCTGGGCAGTGCCCTGCGTGTGTCCGGACACGATCAGCCTGCCTTCCGGGCTGAACTCGAAACAGGCTGGCTCCGTTGCCAGGAGCGGCGTGGGCGCTCCGAGCGCCTGGCCGGTATCCGTAGACCACAGGCGGAAGGAACCGTAGCCGCTGCTGAGCAGGATCTTCTTACCATCCGGGCTGAACAGACCTTGTAGTTCGACGAGGCGATTGTCGGGACAAGGCGGATAAGGCATGACCGCAGTTCTCTGTCCGGTCTGCGTGTCCCACAGATAGGCCGCCGACAGGCACATGGTCAGCAAGTGTCGACCGTCCGGGCTGAATCGCGTCCGGACGACAATCTCGGGATGTGGCCAGGCAGGGAAGACGAGCTGGCGCGTGGTCAGATCCCATAGCCGCGCTTCGTGAGCCCAGGTGACGACGGCCAATCTGTTGCCATCGGGCGCAAAGGCGATGTCGGTGATGATGCCTCCCTGCGGCAGTGGCGTTCCCACCAGGTGGCCGCTGGCTACATCCCACAAGAATACCGAATGGAAATGACCCCCACAGGCCAGCGTCCGGCCGTCCGGGCTGAAGGACATCTTCAGGACGTAATTCGGGTGTGCAAGGGGCGGCCCGATCGGCCGGCCAGTGCCAGCTTCCCAGACCTGCGTGAGACCATCGATGAGCCCGGGTGCATATTTGGTATCGAGGGCCGTGGCAATCCATCGGCCGTCTGAACTTTGAGCGAGGCGGCTGGATCCCCATGCGGGTATGTCCCGTAAGGGTTTGCCGACGGGACGTCCCGTGGCAAGGTCCCAGGCCTGGGCGATTTCTCCTTCGCCGCCGGCCGTCCACACGCGTGTCCGATCCGGGGAAACGACGGCGGTGCGCAGCTCCAGTTTACGGGGGCTTTCGTCAGTGGGCGGCAGTCGAAGCTCGTCGGCAGACGGGGACAGAGTCCGCGCCGCACGCCACACCTTCAACCCATCGTCGAACCTGGCATAGGTTTGGCCGTCCGCGCTCATCTGACGGCTCGCCCCCAGAACCACACGGCCGTCATCCAGGACTGCAAGCTCGCCCGTGGGGGTGGCGATGCGAGCCGGCCCCGCGACCAGGGAACGGGTCTCGGGGTCGAAACGCTGCCAGACCGCGAAGCTGTCGGTTTCCCGTCTCCCACCCCCAACCAGAATCGAATGGCCGTCTGCGCCGAAGGAAGCCGAGATGACCCGGGTTTCGCCTTGATCGGCCGGGAGCGGCACTCGCAATTTCCGCGACGGACTCTCGTCCAGCATGATGATTTCGGCGCCAGCGTCGGTGCCCAGCAGAAGAAACCGGCCGTCGGGGCTGAATGCTCCATCATGGATCTCGCTCTGCTCCGGAATGGGCGGCCCGGCCGGAAGTCCGGTCGTCGCGTCCCAAACTTGAGCCTGGCGATGGTTGGCGCCTGTCGCGAATCGTCGACCGTCCTTGGACCACGCCACCCAGTCCACAAGGACGGGATGCGGCAGCGGTCCGCCAACGAGCCGGCGATTGGTCACGTCCCAGCGCCTGGCCCAGCCAGGCACGTGCTGGTATTCCTGGGCACTGCCGTTACCGGCCAGTAGAGTCAGTCCGTCGGGGCTGAAGGTCGGGCAGCTCATGTCGATGTCCGGGGTCGCCAAGGGTGCTCCCAGCGGTCGGAAACCGTCCATATCCCAGAATTCCAGGGTTACGCGTCGTTCCCCCCCGGTGGCGTCGGCCGGGCCTGCGGTCACAAGCATGCGGCCGTCGAGAGTCAGCGCACAGGCGTTTGGGCGGGCTCGCGAGCCAGTGCGTCAGGGTAGGCACGCGTCCGCCCCAGGTGGCGACATGGATGCGAACGAGACGCTGAAAATCTGAATCCGGTGCAGTCCGAAGACTGGCAAGCATCCAGTGGAGGCCGTCGACGACCGTCCCCTTGTTTGCCAGCTCCAAGCCGCGGTCGAGCAGGAGGTTGGCGGACTGTCGGTCCGACACCAACTGAGCGCGCCGCGCGGCCTCGCGTGCCCTGCCCACCTCGATTTTTTCCCGCTCGAGCTGGCGAGCGCGTCCGCTCGACTGCAAGGCGAAATAGGTGGAGGCGACAGTCCCTGCCAGGAGCGACAAGATCGTGCCCACGAGTAGACCGGCCGGCCCCGGATTGCGCTGGACCCATTTCCGGGTCTGGCCCAGCCGGCCAACCGGGCGTGCATTGATTGACTTACCGTCGAGAAAACGGCGAAGATCGTCAGCCAGAAGCGCAGCGCTCTGATAGCGCTTTCGCGGATCTTTCTGAAGACATTTCAGGCAGATCGTGTTCAGGTCCGGCGGGAGCTTCGGTTGGAGACGGCGGGGTGAGACCGGATCTTGATGCAACACTTGCATGACCGTATCGACGCCCGTGACTCCTTGAAAGGGTGGCCGGCCGGTCAATAACTGGTAGAGAATCGCCCCCAGCGCGTAGACATCGGTGGCCGGGGAGATCGCGTGCCTCGGCCCGCGGGCCTGTTCGGGAGCCATGTAGCCCGGCGTTCCCAGCAATTGACCGGAGACGGTCTGGCCCGCCTCGTCGAGCCGCTTCGCCAGGCCGAAATCGGTGATCTTGGGGACATAGTGGGCCAGTGATCCGATGAGCCATTGCGATGCGGCCGGTAGATCAGCCTCGTTCGATTGCTGGGATTGATCCGGCGTGTTTTGCCGGCTTCGCGGGGGATAAGCGGCTCGTCCCTGGAGTAAGACATTCGCCGGCTTGAGATCCCGATGGACGACGCCGTGGTCGTGGGCATGGTGAACGGCGCGCGCCAGCGTCTCGATGAGCTCGGCCGCGTCCGGTGGCGACTGCGGTGTACCCTCGAGCTGGGCGGCCAGGCTCGGGCCCTCCACGTACTCCAGCGCCAGGAACGGCAGGCCGCTCTGCTCGCCGACCTCGTAAATCTGGACGATGTTGGGGTGATGCAAACGCGCCAGAATCTCGGCTTCGGCGCGAAAGCGGGCAAGACCCTCCGGCTCGACCTGACGGTCTGCCAGCAACATCTTGAGGGCGACGATCCGCTTCAACTTCTGATGCCGGGCTTTAAAGACTACGCCCATGCCGCCCCGGCCGAGCATCTCCAGGAGCTCGTAGCCCTCCGGCGCCTGGTAGTGCGGCGCGCTTCCTCCCGGAGCCGCCTGCTGATCCCGGGCGATGGCAAGAAGCGACGGCGTCTGGAGCCCCCGCACTGCTTGCTCGAGCCGGCGAGCAAAATCGGCCCTGAGTCTGTCACCCGAAACCCGCTCGTCGGCGCACAGCCGTCGCCATTTGTCGCTTGCGACGTCGGCGCTCAACCGATCGAGCTTCCGCCGGCACGAGTCGCACCCCTCGATGTGCTCGCACAGCGAGCTCACCTCGAGATCGTCGAGTTGTTCCGCCAGGAGTGATTGCAGTTGTTTGACTGGCGGGCAGTTCTTCACGAAGAAAGCCTGGTGAAAAAGCGGAAAGACGATGTGCTAAGGGCAGCTACTGCCCGCGTTCGAGGAGCAGAATCTCTCCTTGAAGCAGCTTCTGTACCCGACCCTTGGCCACGTAGACCATGCCGACCTGCATTCCCAGTTTCGCGGCGGCCTCTGCACCCGATAGACCATCGATCGCCAACATCTGGAATGCTTTCCAGGTGTGCGGCTCGACTCGTTGCGCCACCCGAAGCATGGCGAGGTCGAGCAATTCGCGGTCGAACTCGTCCTCGAGCCTGGCTGCCAGGTCGTCCCTGGCCGCAAGCGATGCGAGCACCGGCAGCATTTCGCTGTCGCCGCTGCCGCGACCCGGGCGCTGCTGACTGGCGAGATACTTGCTCCAGGCATGGTGCGCGACCGTTTTGAGCCAGGCCCGGAAGCTGCCGTTGGGATCGTAGCGGAAATCACGCATCTTCTCCGCGAGGATCAACAGGACGAGCTGCGTTACGTCTTCGGCGTCCGCATCCTGCATATTCCAGTGCCGGCACCAGAGGAAGATCTGCCTGCCGTAGCGCTGAACGAAGTCGCGCCAGCGCCCTGGTTCGCAGGATCGCGCCCGACCCGTACCAACAGGCTGACATCCGTTGCGTTGCCGGACACGGGGTCCATAGATAGTAGTCCACGAGCGGGAAGAATCTTGCACTCATCTTCGGAAAAGCCCTGCGGCCCCGCAAGTACCTGCCCGTGAGGCGGAGCCCGACCACGACGGCCGCCGACGATGGCTACGATGATCGCAGGAGGAATGCTGACTTCTTGCTCGAACTTTGCTCTGATTGTATGCTCCGCACCATGAGCAAAGCACTGGTTCTCGTACTTGCCCTCTCCATCCTCTTCGCCGTGGGCTTCGCGGGCGGCGGCGCTGGAATTTATGGTTCACCGTTCCCTGGGCGAGACTTCGCTACGGCCGCGCTGTGGCTGGGGACGATCCTGGTTGCCCCAGTCGCATGTTTGGCGGCACTTCTCGTCTCCCGGAAGTCGCGGCACCTGGTGAGCGTCGTCCTGTTGGGCGGCGCGATTGGCGGCGCATGTTTTGGGAGTTTGACAACATTCAGGGAAGTCTGGGAGTGGGTATTTCTGATCTTCGTGTGGGCGCCGATGGCGATCGTTGCCGTGGGTCTGTGGTCAAGGCGGTCCGCGCCATCGGAACCAGCAGACCCGAGCGCCAGCAAGGCCACGACAAGCCTTTGTCTTGGCGTGTTTGCCCTCGTCGGCTGCTTGATCCCAGTGATCAGCGTGCCCTGTGCAATCGCCGGCATCGTCCTGGGCGTCATGGGCGACAGGCCGCGGCGAAACTGGGCGGCGAAAACGGGCATAGCCCTATCGATCATATCCCTCGTGATCGGCGTTACCTTGATCGCGATCGGCGTTGTACAGTTCATGAACGAGCGGCGCGTTCCTAACCGCACGGGGTGAACTCGAGCGGGAAGCTAACGGCAACTTCGGCGGACGGCACACGGCGTGTGCCTGCTACACTGGATCGGTGACGTCGCCCGGGAACTTACCGGCAACTTCGGCGGACGGCACACGGCGTGTGCCTGCTACACCGGATGGCCGACCCAGGCTGAATCTTACTTTCGTTTGGCGGTTTGTTTGATGCCGTTCTGAAAGAGGACCAACGAATCGCATTTGCCGTTCTTGTTCACATTGAACGTGATCGTGGCGTCGACGACTTTGTAGAACCAGACTGTTTCCGAGCGAGGAAAGACCTGATACGACGGTTGACCCGTCAAACCGATCATCAGCTTGCCGTCCATGGCTTTCACGGTGAACAGGATACCCGGGGCCAGCTCGTAACTGCCGACGAGTTTCTGTAACGCTTCGGCCGGCACTTCGATGGTCTTCTCGAATTTCCGCGGGGCAACCTTCGCACCGGAGATCATCTTCAAGATGTCGATTGCTAATTGATCGACCTCGCGCGTGGCCGTATTGGTCAACAAGACCACGCTCGCTCTGGATTGGCGGTTGATGAGAATCATCGCGTGATAACCGCCCGTTTCGCCGTTGTGCCAGCGAGTTCCATCGAGCGCCACATGCCAACCCAGCCCGAGCGGCGCGTCGCCCTTTGTGATCGGCTTCTGATGAATGGTCCAGGCCATTTCGATCGCGCTACCCAGCTTGCCTTTGGGAGGAGCCAGATTGGCCGCGGCGAACAACAACATGTCATTGACCGTGGTGCGAACGCCTCCCGCGCCGGCCAGCACGGGCAGGTCCCAGTTGGCCGCGGGTTGACCATCAGCCATATGCCCGGGCACGAACCGTGATTTCGCGTCCTTGTCGATGGTGATTCTCGTGCTGGACATCTCCAGCGGCACGGCGATCCGGTTCCGCACCAGATCCTCGTACGTCGACTTCGCCCGCAGCGACAATAGGTAACCAAGCAGCCCCTGGCCAAGATTGGAGTACTCGTATTTCGTCCCCGGGGCCCGCGCGAGCTTGTGCTTGTTCAGGAACGCGTACAGGTGTTCCTCCCGGTAATCGGCATACGGATTAGCAGGGTTGGCGAGCTTCATGTTATCGGGAATCGTGGGCAGACCCGACACGTGCGTCGCCAGATCCTGCAGCGTGATGGCGCGTTTACCGTTCGCCGGCATCTTCACGCCCGCGGGCAGCAACTCGCGGGCGGGCTGGGTCAGCTTGACCTGACCCTGGACGACGGCATCGGCCAGCAGAATTCCGGTCAGGACCTTGGTTGCCGAACCGAATTCATAAATCGTATCGCCATCAGGAACTCGCCGATCGTCGCGACTCATCCGGCCATATCCGAAGACTTCCTGCTTGCCCTGGCGCAGCACGCCGATCGTCATGCCGACGATGATGTCGTTGTCGAGATAGGGCTGTACCAGTCGGTCGGTTTGCAACCGCAACGATTCGCCATCCGCGCCCGAGGCCGTACGCGGCCCGCTTGAGCCGGTGAGAATCAATAGCCCGACGGCAATCGACAGCAATTGGATCTTCGTCACGCGATGCTCCTTGTAACACCGGGTTCCAGAAGTATTGGTAGCTCGAACAAGCGTTTACTTACAAAACGAACAAGGGAATCCGAAGTTCGATCGCCGCGGACCGCCTCTGGCCAAGAACTATTTGACCAGATCGTCAAGACGAAGTCCCCAGGGGATCGCGTTAGGAACGGGTCGGAAACAACTTCCGTCGATTTACGTGAAGTGCGCCGCGGAGCGGCACAAAGACCGTTCCGACGCAGAGCGTCGGAACGAGGGCTTTCCGTGGTGGTAGGGTTGAGACCGAAATTGGGAAGTTATTTCCGGCCTGTTCCATAGCGCAAGAAAAAAGCCCCGCCGCTCCCCGCGCCGGAATGCCCGGCGATGAGAATGACGAGGCCATGTGAACCGCGCTCCGCCCATGGACGGGAAGCCGCTGCGGCGTACTCATTCTATTCAGGAGATCTTGACCGACAAGCGAGCGCCTCCGCGGCACAATGATCGGAAAAACACCTCGTACTGTTCCGCCAGTTTGTCTCCATCCCAGCGCCTGGCCTCCGCCAGTGCCCGCCGCCGATGCTCGGCCTCGAATTCCGGATCGTCCCACAGCCGCTCGATCACAGCCACCCAGGGAGCGACTTCCTGAGCTGTCGGGACCACGCTGCCGGCGGGCGTGCAGCGATCGGGGATCGTGAACACGAACCCGGCATCGCCAAGGGTCTCCGGCAGCGCGCCGCGGTCGCTGGCCAGTACGGGAATACCGTTCGCCATGGCCTCGATCGGCACGCGGCCGAGCGATTCTCGCCAGAGCGATGGCATCAGCACCACGCGGCTCACCCGATAGAAATCGCGCGGATCGGACGTATTGGCCATTCGGTGCAGGTTGGTGAGCGCCGAGAGATCGACCGGCAAACCCGCCAGGCCGTCAGCGGTACCGCGGCCTTCGACGATGAGGAGCGGAATATCCGGCCGGCGCCGGCCGAGCTCAAGCGCAATCCGCGCTAAGACGGCGGCTCCCTTTTCAGGCTGCGGGTTGACAAACGTCACATATTTCCGCTCGGGGTCGTCGGCGATCACTTTGTCGAGCCGTATGGGGTCGGGAATGACCACTCCGTCGGTTCCGACCCGGCGAGCGTAGAGTCGGCGCGAATACTCGGACGGAAAGATGATTCCATCGACGTCTTCGAAGCCGCGCCGGTCGTTGTAGCCGAAGTTATGCACATGGAAAACGACTGCCGTGCCGCGTGCTCTCGCCTTGAGCATCAACGAACGGCTAGCGTGATGCCCACCGTAGGTCAGCAGAATGTCGGGGCGGAATCGATCGAGCACTGTAGTCGCCAGGTCAATGAACATCGCGCCCTCGCGTGGGTTCGGTGCCCGCTCCGCCCGGCTATGCGATGTGGGCAAAATCGTTAGGCGCACGCCGTCGACCTCCAGGTCGAAGACTTCCGCTTCGCCGCCGAGGCTAAGCGCGGCACCAGACCGCGAGGTCGGCCGCTCGATCGCGGCCAGAACATCCTCGATGGGTGTTTCGTTCTGGTAGTCGAGCACGCCGCACGTGAACGCGCGGCAGTCCCAGCCCCGCGCGGCGAGCAGTTCGAGCAGCTCGCGGGTGGCTATCGCGGCACCGCTCGAGGGATCAAGATAGCTGTGAATCGACGCAAAGAGTAAGCGGTGACCCATAAGGAATTCTCCAACACGATTGTTGAACGTCTCGCGAACAGAGGAGGTGGATGCCATGGATCATAGCGACTTCGTGACACGGGCGGTGGCAGGCCTTTCCGAGTATCACATCCCGCAGGAGTTTGACCTGCTCTCGATCGACATCGACGGCAACGACTACTGGGTCTGGGCGGCCATCCAGAACTGGCATCCCCGGATCGTCGTGATCGAGTACAACGCGAGCTTCCCTCCGCCGCGTTTGTGGGTCATGGTGGAAAACCATGAACACACTTGGAATGGGACGACCTATTACGGTGCCAGCCTCGCCTCGCTCGCCCGCCTCGGGCGCAAGAAGGGATACTCACTGGTCGCCACCGACTCACGGGGCGTAAATGCGTTCTTCGTGAAGGCCGACCTGATGATCGAAGGCCGTTTTCTCGATCCCGCCGTCCATTTCCACTATTCCCCGCCCGGGTACGGGGTCAGGGGATGTGGACATCCGAAGGGAGATGGTCCCTTCGTGGAAATCTAGGCGCTCACAGACCCAGATGCTTCGCTGCCTCGCTGTCTCCGGGGCATTCCACGAGCACCGCGCGCCATTGCTGCCGCGCCTCGTCGAAATCCCCCCGCTGCTGTGCCAGCGCCGCCAGATTCCGCCGCGAGAGGTGGCCGTAAATCCCTTGATCCAAACTCGCAAACCTCCGCGGCCGCGACAGCGTCAAGATCCGCCGCCAGCACTGCTCCGCCTCCGCCGATTGGCCGAGACCCCGATGCACAACCGCCTTGCGAAACAGCAGCTCAGCATCTTCCAGGTCAAGCGAAAGCCCTTCGGCGCAGCTAGCTCGCGCGGCTGGAAAATCCCGCAGCATCTGATGACACCGCGCGATGTTCGCATAGAGCTTGCGCACGATCGAATCCGTCGGCGCCGAGGCCGCCAGGCTGCGTTTGAAGTATCCGAGCGATTCGTTCCACTCCGCCCGCTCGATCGCGATCGACCCGAGATTAAACAGCGTGAACGCATCGTTGGGCCGTTCGGCCAGCTCCTCATGCAAGATCCGTGAATCCCGTTCGAGCTTCCGGAACCGCAAGGCCCTGTCAGCATACCCGGTATGCCGAACGGTGATCTCCGTCCACTCGACCGGCACACGAGCCCTGTTCAGCGCCGGCAAAATCTGCTCGTGCACGCGATATGTCCACCGTACGCCTTCGATCACAGGAAAGAGCCGAATATGATCAACCACGGTGTCGCCGCCCGCTCCGTCCGGCCCCGGGTCACACTTACAGCGCACGACAAACGCGGGCATCTTCCCACCGCGTCCCAACCGTGTGAACAACGCCTCAAGCTTCGCACGTTCCGGGGGCTCGATCAGGTCGTCCGCATCCAGCCAGAATGCGTAATCCCCCGTGGCCCGTGCGAGCGCCGCATTTCGAGCCGCCCCAAAATCATCGACCCACACAAAATCAAACACCCGCGCCCCGAACGATCGGGCGATTTCAACCGTGCGATCCTTGCTGCCGGTATCCAGGACAATGGTCTCGTCGAATAGTCCCTTCGCCGATGCGAGGCAACGCGGCAAGTTATTTTGCTCGTCCCTGACAATCATCGTCAGGCTCACGCGGCACGAGCCGGCAGCGTTCCGGGAGGCCGACGATACGTTCAAGCCGGACGAAGACACTCCGTTTTGCGACGGCGAAGCGCCGTCCGGGCCGCGTGCGGCAGTTTCAGTCTCATGGTTCGGGGCCGCCGTGGACCCGTTCGACCCACAGGACGGCCTCGCTCGCGCTGACACTCCTTCTCCTGCCTCCCGCGACTCGCCACCCGCCGCCAATACACGCAGGCGCCGCTCGATCGCCTCCGCGGAACGCGACCATGTGAACCGCTCGCGAATCCACGCCGAGGCAGCACTCCCCTTTGTATGTGCTGCCGCCGGCTCACGGGCCACGGTTCGCATATGGTCAACCAGTGCGTCGAGATCCGGCTCCCAGAGCCACGGCCGCCCGATCGTCTCCAGATCCCCCACGCGAAACTCGGCGAAATTGCCTCGGCGGGCTGGAATCAAGAACGCAGTTTCCTCGCTCGCATAGTCGAGCACCGGCCCGGCGCCGGTGACGATCACGGGCAAGCCACACGCCATTGCTTCGACGATCGGCAGGGCAAAGCCTTCACCGCGAAAGGGATGAACCAGACAATCGCATGCGGCATAGAGTCTGGCCATGTCCAGCTCATCCAGGTTGCGATCGATATAGTTGACCGAATAGCCTCGCTCACGCAGCGCGGCCACCTTTGTCTCGGCCGTCTGGCCGCGATAGAAGCTCTTGCTTCCCATGTCTTTGATCACCAGGCCGACGTCGTCGCCCGGTTGCACGGCTCGTGCAAATGCGGCCAGAAGAACATCGATTCCCTTGCGAAAAATCGTGCCGCCAACGAACAGGAACCGAAAGCTGGGGCCAGGCGGTAACACGAGAGGCGCCTGCCCGGGCTTGAACACCTCCGGGTCGACGCCTAGCGGAATGACCCGCACGCGGCTTTCGGGCACGCCCGCTTCGAGGTAGCAATCGCGGGTTGATCGGCTATAAGCCCAAATCTCATCGACCACGTGAAGGGCTGGCAGCCAAGCCTTCGGCAGGCTGCCGAACTCCCAAGGCTGCATGAGGACACAGCGCCCTCCGTCGGGAGGGTCGAGCCTCGGCGGCCACCGGTGCCGCACACAGACCTGCGCAGGCCCACCGACCGGCCCACGCCCCACCCGCGCAGCCAGCCTTTCGTCGAGGACAACCCGTTCGCTTTCCGCGGTCACGCCGGCGTGCGATGAATCCCAGATCAAGCCAAGATCGTGGCCGCGATCGAGGAGGGCCCGGCAAAGTGCCCGGTTGACGATCGCGAGCGAATGCAGGCCATGCGGGTCTCCTTCCCAGGCCACTCGTACGGGACCCGAATACGTTGGCTTGCTCGGCAGTGGCGGAAGCGGCGCCTGCTTGCGGAGGAAGGCGACCTCGGTTCCCTCGACGTGCACGACGGGCTCAGCGAAGCCCAGGCGCTCGATCGCCTCGCGGACTTTGACCCAGGGTGTCGAAGAATTGAAGTCATGCCACACGAGCCATCCAGGAGGCGAGAGAGCGTTATAGGCTTTCCGGCTGTCATTGAGCGCGTGCTCGAGGCCATGCCCGCCGTCGATGAAGGCGAAGTCGAGCGGCGCCAAACGGCCGAAGTCGTAGAGCATCGAATCCGCCTGGATGAAAAGCACCTTCCAGGCTTTACCGAACTGGTTCGCGAACTGGCCAACCTGGCCGCGCGTCGGCTGGTCGACCTGTTGTTCCGGCGCCCCGGGCGCCGACCGTTCCATCCCCTGAACGATTCCCAGGCTGAAAATCTGGGTATCATCGAGCGTCCAGCGTGTCAGGTTGGCCGTCATGTGGCCCAATGCGGTGCCGATCTCGAGCACTCGCCGCGGTCTGGCGTAGCTAAGAAGCGTGAGCACCGCGTGGGTATCGGCTTCGCGCGTGTAACCGTAAACGGCTCCGGCGAACGCGGCGCTGCCGAATCGGCCGCGGAATTCGGGGTGGCTCATGGTCAAGATTGAGGTCGGCGGTGGCTGTTGAGTTGACATCGGTCAAGCCTCCGGATGGTGACTGGAAGCGATGCACTTTGGGAAAGGCGGCGCAGGGCCGCCGGACGGCTGGTCGCCGCCTACCGACGCGCATGGATTGCAGGTTGTCGGTTTCGGGCAGCGGTCGGGTCTTCATGTTGCGACGCGTTGCCTCAGACGGCGTTCATCCCGTTGACGACCCGCGATCGCAAACAATCAAGCATTGTCGTTAGACAGGGCGCGAACTTCGTCGGGACAAGAGTTGGGCAATTCCTGAAGGCCTGGCTCCGATCTTGGACCGGCTCGGTGTGGATCGATCGAACTGGGTCGAGACGGTGCGCGAGTTTGGCCGCATGTTCAAGCAGGCTGCAGGTCGAGTGCGCTCGCTCGTGCACGCGGCGCAGCGTTGCTCGCGGCAGTGGTTTCAGGGGAAGGCTGCCGCACGGGCTGCGTTTCTGTAAGTAATCTGGTCGCTCGCTCGAGAGCCCTGGATGGAGTGTCAGACGCAGAGTTCGATTGACTTGAGGCCAGCTAACGTCGTTGGCGTGGACGGTGCGGCAAGCGACGAAGTACCGCTGTCCGTATTGCACGGCGAGCGGCAACTGACGGTGCAAACGCCGGCGACGAAGTGGCGTGGGATTGTTCACTGTGGTGTCAGGGCGCGTATGACGCGCGGCATCGGCCGCGACGGTAGAGCAGGCGCGGAGCTTGGACCGGTGCGCGCGCGTGACGTGCGCCTGGCATCCGACTAAACTGGCTCCAGAGGGTGGGTGTCTCGCTTCCCTCCCGTCCCGTGGCTCCAGAGGGTGGGTGTCTCGCTTCCCGTTCGGCGACCACTCCAACGTGGTCATGCGGGCGTTTGGGTCGTGGAGGCGTTCTTGAGCGCACTTGCAAGGCGACCCGGCTACCGTGCGCGCTTCCGCCGCGCGTTTAAAGGCGGTCCTCATCCGTTCCGATGGCAATTCCCGAAATGCGGACGCAATCTCCTGAAGCTCTCGCTCCAGCGCTCGGACCTCACTCGCCGGGAACCTGGCATCGGTGTCCAGAAGGCGCATCAGGGTCGGGTACCGGCCAGCGCCCAGGTTACGGTCGATGGAACTACGGAAGAACGCCAGATCGCAGAAGTCGCCAATATCGCATTCAGCCAATTCCTCCGGCTCCGGATCGTCGTCGAAATCCGACGCAAACACGCAGAGGCAATAACCCATTGCAGTTCTCCTCTCACGATGTGATATCCAGGAACGATTGAATGCTCGGTTCCAGACCGAACGCTTGGTAATCCGTTGGCTTCTCGAACAATTGCACGCGCGCCACGCTTCAGAATGTGGGAAACTACCCCGCCTGGAGCCACTCTCGCTGTTCTTGGCGTGGCGCCATCGCAGTTCGCGCCGAGATCACCATGGAGCAGGTCCTGACGCTGCTTGGTTCCGGCCCGCGTGTCGATCCGGTGCGCAGTGGTACGGGGTTGCCCGTTGCACCAGTCCAGGTCAGGACGCATTCGTTCCTTGTCGGTGAACGTGGCGGCCGCCCGCTACTGTCGCCATCGTTGCCACGGTCACGGCAACTAGCTCGAGCTCTGGGCCGCTGCTACCAAGCTGCCCGTCCACGGGGCTAGCATCGACCTCAGCCAGACGCTCGGTGGCGGGGTCGCCTGGGTTCGGCGTCGGTGAAGAACTGCTACGCGGGCCTCTCCCCACCCCAACGCATCGCAAAATCCAATAGAGAAGAGGCCACCGGTACTCGGGCCAATCACCACACCGGAGACGGGCCATCGATTATCGTGATCGGGACGTCCTTGATCATCGTGATCACTCTCAGCGCCAAGTAAAACGGGATTAAAACTTGAAAGCCGTTAACGTGGTCGGCCGCAAAACCTCCGTGGCGAGATCCAAGTTAGCGTCATCGGATCCCTCGCGGTAAGCCTGGCGAGCCTCGAATGAGCTGAGCACCTTCTCGAGCCATAGTTCCCCCGTGAAGTGAAGGCGGCAGGTCAGGTCCCCGTCGGCGTGCTCGTGCTTAAAAACTTCCATAGCTTTTCGCTGCCATTCAACCGCCGAGTCAAAGTCGCCCGAGCTTGCGTGCGCGACGCGCCATTAGGATTGATCCAATCCTCTTCGACTCTTGGTTATAATTATCGCTGCGCCGGTTGCTTTCGAGGACGCGTCGAGCGTACGCAATCGCCTTTTCACTGTTTCGGTACTTGCTGTCCGGGCATGTGGACATCAGATACGACCGATGGGCAGCAACAGGGATTTCCAACGCTCGATCGTGTCGAGCTGCTAGGTCCAGATCGGTGATTGCGCGGTCGTATTGACGCGCCCAACACTCCAGATAGGCCCGTTCAAGGTAAGCAAGTCCGAGTTCGGGTCGCAGTCGGATCGCTGCATCCAAATCCGCGGACGCCTTCGCGAGATCGCCCAACCGGGTTAAGGCTCTGGCTCGCATGCAATAAACCATTGCGTTCCTAGGGTCGGACTCCAAGACCTCAGTGAAGTCTGGAATTGCTGACTGCGGTCTCCCGCTGTCGTTCAAGCAGATTCCACGCATCGTCATGAACGTCGTGTTTCGCGGTTCCATCGCAACGCAACGGTTCAGGTCAAGGAGAGCTCGATCGAGATCTCCGAGCTCAATAAGAACCGCCGCTCGGACGAAGTAATGCCCCGGGCGGCCAGGGCGAATGCGAATCGACTCGTCAGCGTCCGTCAGGGCTCCCTGGTATAAGCCTAGATTGAGCTTCGCGAGCGCGCACCCGCGAACGCATCAGCACATTGAGCCCGCGATCGTATTGCTGCGTCGAACGCACTAACCGCCAGCTCCCATTCGTTTCTGTCGTTCAACCGTTCACCTCGATCCCGTTGCGCCCACCACGTTTCCGGTCCGAGCCGAAGCCCTGAGTCGATGTCGGCTGTGGCCCTTTCATCGAACCCGAGGGTTTTGAAGAAGCGTGCCCGTGCCGAGTACAGAAATCCGTTCATGGGCTCTAAGCGAATTGCCTCTGTGAGGTCAGCTGTTGCTTCGTTCAGCCGATTGGTGATGTAATACGTTTGAGCACGGCTCACAAAGGCTGCAGCTAGGTGCGAATCTAGTCGAAGTGCTTCATTAGATTCCTGCAGGGCTCCGGCATAATCGCCTTGTTTGAACTTTGCCGAAGCTAACAGAACGTGTGGAAGGGCGAGGTTCGGATCAATTTCGCTTGCGCGAAGCATGTCCGAGGTCCCCGCCTGGATATTTCCGAGATAGTGATGAACCGCCCCCCGCAGCAAGTAGGCGTCTGAAGACTTCTGGTTTGATCTACATTCGCTGGTGAAAAAAACAATCGCCTGATCGAGCGGTACGACGTCGGAACCAGCCACCCATCCCCTAGGATAACCCACGTCCGCACACTCAACATGCAATCGCCCGCCATCAGACCTCTGAACACGGTACACGACGGCTCCTGCCGGGACTCGACTGCCTTCGTGTTCGAGCTTGACCTGGAGCGATCGCGGTACAGCTAGTTCATTTTCACGGGCGATCTCGTGATCGTGCGCAGCTGCCAATGAAGTGATGGTCCATACAACTATTAACGATCCGAGCGCAGATATGGACGCTTTCCGTCGGACATGCATTTGTCGCTCCCTTGAATCGTTCGGGCTTCCCATGCGCACCTCTTCGCGCCGGAACTCAACCAGAGCCCCGACCGTAGATAGCAGAAAGTGATCGATCGCACAACGCGAGTCTCGCAGCTGTCTGGGCGGTGTCTCGCGCTCCCATTTCAGTCCAATCTCATTGGTTCAGTTCGTATAACTCCTGGTCAGTCGCATTACTAAACCGATGCGCGGTAGAATACCAACGATTCCAGTTCGGCTGCTGCCGGTGACTCGCATCGGGGGCTGTTACAGACAAAACAGCGTTACTTATCTCGAATACTGCACTTAGTCCTGTGGATCCGTGAGCGAAGGCGTCTTTATCCACCCATGCGAGGGCAACGGCAAGGTTATAGTCGCGGACGTTCCGGTCGGCAAATGGCCCTTCGATGGAATACCTACGCTTATGGTTCCGGTCATGCCCTCTCCTAGCTCCCAGTCAGGAGACGAGACGTTAACGCCGGGAACAGGTGAACTCCAGTCGGGCATACCCATTTGTGTGACCATGTCTGAGAGGGTACTCCCGGCGTAGCCAAGGATGTGCGAGAGCCACTCTGATGGCATTTGCGGATGGCTTAGGCTGAAAGAACCCACAGCTGAAGGGTTACCACTGTTGGTCGTGCGAAAAGTATATTCCTGAAACGCCTTGGCGCCGGCGAGGGTGCTAACTTCGATACTGTTCTGCCATCCCCCGCCGAACAGCCAGAAATTATCGAGCGACGGCGTAGAGAAGGGATTGGGCTGATTGCCTAATCTCGGCATCGTGGGCATAGGGACGTGTGGAGCGACGAGCCAGTATGGGCTTAACGGTTCCGGCGGAACGGGAAAGTAGTTCCTATTGAACGGATTAGGAGGTGTCGATCCTATAGATGTTGGCAGGCCGGGGAAATAATCTCTGTTGACTAGATTACCTGGCGATGGGTTTGACAGCGAACCGCCTTGATTGCTGGCCGGTGCCGTTGTGCCGTTTTGGTCGCCTTGTTGCGCTGCAATTTGCGTTCCCATGGCGGCGGTCTGGCCCACCATCTGGCTAATCTGATCCTCACCCGTGGGATCAACAGCACTTAGCGGATCGTTGGTCGCGTATCTGTAAAGATCTACTTCGCCGGAGTCGAAGCTGTCCGGATCGAGCGAATCGAACCTACCGATGGAGGGGGCGAGCATTCTCGCATGGTCGAAATACTCGTCCGTCGCTGAGTCCCACTCCATCCCCGCAAACTTGAACCGATCGCCATTGCTCGCGTTCGTCTCGGTGAGAATGTTCCCGAAGCTGTCGTAAACAATGTGATCCAGCTCAGTCCCCGAGGAGCTAACAACATCCCGCACCGAATCTAGCTTGTCCGTCAGGTACCACGCCGTCGTCCCTCCCGAGCTCGTCCGGGCGAGCAGCTCGTCAACGACGGCGACCGTTCACCATTCCTGGCCCGGAGACGTAACGAGTGAGCAGCGTGCCCGAGCCGTTGAAATCCCCATACGGTAACGCGTCCGCGCTCGTCCCGTTATAGACGGTCCACGTCTGGCCGCCGGATTCCTGAATTCCGATGCGCTGGTCCAAGGCGTTATAGGTGTAGGTCGCTATAATCGTCCCGGCCTGCTCCACTTCCGTTAGACGGTTCCGATAATCATACGTGTACGTCGTGATCGTCCCGCCGCTATTCGCGCTGATCATGTTTCCCGCGTTGTCGTACAATGATACGGTGTTCAGATGAGCGTTCGGCGCACAAATCTTTGGCGCGCACCGGTAGCGCGAGAGCAACGGTGGCGCGCAAAAAATCATTTGCGCGAGGGTGACGAGATGTACTATTCCGCTCGACCAAACTCCTGCGCAAACAGCTTAGCGCGAACATCAATTGCCATGCTCATGAATCGCTGACCGGCGCGCGTCACGCGGTAACGCCTCGAGCGCGGATATTTCGCAACCAAGCCGTGGGCACGCAGCAGGCTGATCCGGCGACTCACCCGCCCGGACCGCCTGCGCCGTTCCACTTCATCTTTTGGTCTGGAACCGTACAACCGTTCGGCCACCTCACCGCTGCGGAAACCGCGCACGGCGTGTTCACCACGCAGCACGGCTTGAAACAGGGCCTGATCGTCGCGTGAAAGCGGCTGCAAGCCGCGACGTTTCCGCCCTTGAAAAGATACCGCGCGCACATCTCGAGTCTAATTCCCTCTGGCCGACGCCCACGTCATTTACGACCGCGAGCCCCTCCAGATAACGATCGTTAGCCCGCTGGCTAACCTGCGCGTACCGGTACATATTGGCCACACCCTTATTCATCTCAAACCAACCGACGACCTTGCTTCCATCATTCTTGAGCCGGGGTCGGTGCACGAAGAATTCTTTGGGATCGTTGATCACTGTCTCGATCCGCAACACCCGGCCCGACTTGTCGTACATCTTGATGGCGTTGCTCTTGACCCAATGCTTGACGGCCGCACCCGGCTCGCGTCGCCGCCAGTGCGTTCGGACTTCCCCCTTGAACGTCGCACGGTACTTCCGTCCCAAAAACGTCATCATCTGATCCGCGCCAAAACAATGAACTGCGTGCTCGTACAGACCACGGCGCAATGATGACAGCGCCGTCTTGTTGGCAAAAAGCACATCCGTTGAGAACTCGGCCTGGTCGATCACCCAGTAGTAGTTTTGCCCGGCTAGCCAGTCCTTGAGCAGGGGATTGACCCGGCCGGCCAGGCGATCGAGCAGTCTAGGCCAATCGCGCCGCCAGAAGCTCCGTGCCACTCGTTGGCCTTCTCGACATCAGCCAGTTCCACGAACGCGTTGTCGTGTTTCTCGAAGGCGATCCCGCGAGCGGTGAGCTTCCGCGCCAGCCATTCGTGGCCGTTGACATATACTTGCACCGTGAAGGGAAACCAAGTTTGGAGCTTCACGTGCATCAAGCCAAATTCGCGGTCTATCCAGTAGAAGTAGATGACCAAACAGACGCGTTGGTCCGAACGTACCTTGGGACCGTCGTCGCTATAGTGCACGCGGAAAGTACGGCAGGTTTCCATCGCCCCATAGACGCATACGAGGCCCTCGGTGATGCCGTCTCGCTGGGCCAGTTGGCGAGCGTTCTCCTCCATCGGCTCCGGCCGCGATAGATGACGGTAGGTGCGGCCCGCCTTCTCAGCCAATTCGCGAGCGTGTGCCTTTAAGGTCTCGGCAAACCACGGTGCGGCGTGCTTGAAGTTCCACCAACCGTCCGAGAGCTCCCTCATATTGAGAGCGATCTGCTTGGAGAAGAGCCAGGTCGCAAAGTATCCCACGCCGGCGATGGGAAGATGGCCGCGCAAGATCACGCGGTCAAAACATTCGAGAACCCCGTTGATTTCCGATCGATGCTTGGCGACAAATGAGTTCACGGTGTTGTTCCTTGCTGCTGGTATGGCTAGCCCTCGCAGGCTGGGCCAGTGTCCGTGATCCCAGCGAGGGGCAACACCGTTTTACTTGGTCTGGGCCAAAAACCAAGTGGGCAGGCGCCGGAGATGAGCCCGGCAGCTACGCATCGCGGGACGCGACCGGGTTTGCCCAAGCGAGACAACTTCAACGGGCGATTGGCGCCGAGCCGAGGCGCAGCGACAATCGCCATTGGCCTGGACGGAGGATAGGGCTCTGCTGAGGAGCACCCCGAGCGCACGACCCAGGGGCCAAGACCGGAGCCAAGGCCGAGCCCGAGTGCCCGGCCTTGCTCCCCACATCGCGAAGCTGGCCTAGGCCGCAGCTCCGGGATTGGCACCAATGCGTCAAACCTCCGCGGCACGATGCCGCGGGCTCCGGGTCAGGACGTCCCTCACGCGGCGAGACGCCGCTCGAGCCCAGTGAATCCTTTGGTTGCGGCTATGCTGCTATAAGTGTATGTGACGCCCGGCGAGGTCAAGGTTTCGTTCATCACCGTCGTCGAGTACCCGGTTCCCGTTCGGTTGCCGTTGGCGTCGTATGCGTAGGACTCCACCTGAGTTCCGCCTTTATACACGCTCGTGAGTTCGTTGCCGTTGTCGTACGTGTAAGTATATGTTCCCTCGGCATCGACCATGGTCGTGACTCGGTTGGCGTTGTCATAGCTGTAGAGATAGGTCGCCAGCGCCGATCCGCCTGAGACATAATCGGTGATCGTCGTCTGCCTGTCCGCGGCGTCGTACTGATACGTTGTATTGACCTCCGTGCCACTGCCGCCGATCGTGCGCAACTGCGCGGAAATCTGATCATTCGGCGCGTAGCTAGTGATGATCTCTGGCCCGGCCGTGCCGCCGTATGACGTCGTTATCGTGGTTAATCGCTCGCTGGCGTCGTAGACGAAAGTCGTGAGTCCGAGATTGCCCGTGATGTTGTCGCTCAGGCTCGTGATGTTGTGCAGCGAATCATAACCCGCGGTCAATGTCACGCTCGGTTGGCCGGTTCCCGGGCCTGAGGTAGCCGAGGTGATGTTGTTTCCACCCGAGTCGTAGGTGAAGGTCAACGTGGCATAAGCATCATCGGCCCCGGTGAGCTCGTGATCCGCATCATACGTGTAGGTAATGCGCTCCGCCGGCGACGACCCAACCCACGTTTCCCCGGTCTGGTTGCCGCCCGAATCGTAGGAGTAAGTTGTCCGCCGGTCATCGGCATCCGTCGTGTCCGTGAGCTCGCCGTCGTTATCGTAGACGTACGTCACCGTCGCTGAATTCGGCAGGGTCTCGGTCGTTACCCGATCATCAGCATCGTAGGCCCACTGAGTTTCATTTCCGTCCGGATCGGTCAGACTGATTTCGCGCCCGGCAGCACCGTAGGCGATCACGGTCGTTCCGCCGGACACAGGGCTTGTGATCGTCGTCGCGCGGTTGAGGGCGTCATATTGCGTGGTCGTGGTGTGATTCAGGCCATCGGTCACCGTGATCTGATTGCCGCCCGAGTACCCATAGACTGTCACATCTCCGGAGATCGGCGTCGTTACCGTGGTCAAGCGATTGATGCTGTCATATGCATACGATGTCGTATTATTGTTGGCGTCAGTGACCGCGATTTGGTTGCCGACGCCGTCAAGCGTGTAGGTCGTGGTGTCGTCATTGGCGTCGGTTTCCGAGATGAGCCGGTCGTCCTTGTCGTAGACGAAAGAGACGAACGTGCCGCCGCCGCTGCCCGGATAAGTATACGTCTCTTCCTTGCCGGTCGCCGAATATGAGTACGTCGTCGTATTGCCGAGCGAGTCCGTTTGCGTCGCCACCCAGCCACGATTGTCGTACGTGGTCGTTGTGATGCGACCCATCCCGTCCTCAACCTGGATGACCTCGGAGTCGCCATCGTAGGTCGTCGTGGTGGCCTTACCCAGCGGGTCGATCACGACGATTGGCCGGTCGAGCGCGTCGTAAACCGTGGTCGTGACCCGCCCCATCGGATCCTTGACCGTCACCTGGTTCCCGTCCGAGTCATACCCATCAACGGTCTGAAGTCCGAGTGGGTCGGTCACAGTGGTAAGCCTATTCATCGAATCGTAAGCATAAGTCGTGGTTCGGGCGGCCGAGCCGCTGGGCGTGGGCTCCTGGTCCTCGATCAGGTTGCCTCCGGAGTCGTAGGTGAGCGTGGTGATGTCGTTCAGTGCATCGGTCGACCCGGTCTCCCGGTCCATCGCATCGAAGCTAAATGTCGTGGCGTTTCCTGCCTCATCGACAGACTTGATGACGTCGCCCTGCGAGTCGTAGCTGTACAGATTCGTCGTTCCATCGGGGAACTGGACCGTCGTCAGCCGGTCTTGATTATCATACAAATATGTCGTTGTGTAATCGTCGGAGTCGATAACCGTTTGAACCTGCCCCGTCGAGGTGTACGTCATCGTCGTCAGGTCGGTCAGGGCATCCTCAATGACCGTGTTGTTGCCTGAGCTCCAGGTGTAAGTTGTCGTATTCCCGTCGGCGTTCGTGAACGTAAGCGGCTCGGAATCGGAATTGTAGGTGTAGCTCTCTTTGTTCCCATCTTCGTAGATGATGGTGCCGACGTTGCCTTTTGAATCATAGCCAAACTGCGTGTTGCGGTTTGCCTGGTCCACTGTGATCGTCGGCAGGCCGTTGGAATTGTTGTCGAAGAGCCGCACATTGCCAAGCGGGTCAATAATATTGCCAGGCTGGCCCAAGCCCATCCAATCGGGCTGGATGGTGGTCAGGTTGCCGTTGGGGCTCGTGTACGTGCTGCCGGCGACCGCGAGAAGCGTGGATGGCGCGGGGCTGCCCGACGTGCCGCTGTTCGTCCAGCCTGATTCCTGATCGTTGCTGAAGTCTTCGGTGGTGCTGTCCGGCCGATTGATCGAACTCACGCGTCCGGCCGAGTCGTAATTGACGGTGACGGTGCTGCTCCTGGGGTCGGTGATCTGTGTCAACTGAGCACCCGACGCGTAACCGTAGTTCCATGTTGAGCCGTCTGGCAGTTCGGCCTCGGTCAAATTGCCCCCAGAAACAGTGAAGGTGGTACGGCGGCTCGCCGGGTCTTCGATACTCTGGAGGTAACCGCCGCTGTAGGTAAATGTCGTATCGTTGCCGAGGTAATCTTCGATCGAGGTCAGGTTGCCCCCGCTGTATGAGAACGTGGTGTGATTGCTGCTTAAATCGATCGCGGCGGTCTCTTGGCCGCTGGAATTGAACTTGATTTGCGTGCCATCGGTCAGGGTGCGGGTCCAGCCACCCCCCGAGTTGCTGACCAGGGTCGAGAACTCACCGGCCGGGTCGGTGTAGCCGCCGCCGCTGCCACCGCTCGCGAACCAGAGCGAACGCCCGTCATCGCCCAGGTCGAGGATCACGCCGCCTGTTGCGGTCGTGATGTGCTCCAGACCGTCGAGCGTCCAGCCGGCGCCGAAGGCGTTGCTGGAGTAGTTCAGCAGATTGGTACCACCGCTGTAGGTCAGGGTTGCCACGCCTGACCCGATATCCACCACCTGCGCCGAATACGTGTAACGGCCGGTGCTGAGGGATGTCGCGTTGGTGGCCTGAAGGTTGATCTGCTGCACATCGCCCGTGTTCAACGTGCTCGTACTCGTCGACGTATTGTAGTAGTAAGTTGTCAGCGGAGTACCGCCATTGAACGTGAGCTGGGTGCTTACCTGGCTTGGCACCGTGGCGGGAATCGTATTCTCGACGGTAATGATGGGCTGGGGACTGGCCGTTATCGAATCATAGGTCAAGGCGAGCGCGCCGACGTTCGGGTTGTAGCTGGGCAAGTCGATCTCGGTATCGAGTGAGCCGCTGTTGGCGTCGACGCTCGCGTCATCGCTGGAAAACGACGGCGAAGAGTCAAGCTGCTGGCTGGGCGCCAGCGATGTTGCCCAGGTGGCGTCCGTGCCGCCGCCGGAAGTCGCCGCCGACTGAGCCCGGCGGGAACCAGAAATCGTACGTGTACGTCAGGGTTTGCGAGCTCGTGTCAGTCACGCTGAGCGTCAAGGAAGTGACATAGCCGCTCGAACTCTCGTTGCTGTTATCCCACCGGAAATTGAGCTGGTCGGTGCTGCTGCCGGAAACGGACGTTACTGGCATGCCCGAAGTGCTCCAACTGTACGACGATACAGTGGCACCCTGAACCTGCGCCTTCAAGTCCATCCAGCCGTCGAGCGTGGCAAGCTGGTCGACGCCCGGGTACAAGACAACACCGGCTTGATTATCCAGCACGTAAACCTGGAACGGTTCTGAGACATCGTCGCCCTCGGTCATGGGCGACGCGTTGCCGGTCACCAGGTCGGGAGTCGAGCCGGGAAGCGGCGTGCTGCCGCCGGACGGAGTTGGTCCCGGGTCGGCATCCGCACTTAACGTGACGCCGCCGCCCTGGTTGCTGGCGCCAGAAGCAGCGCCGGCGCCTGCATGGACGAGCGAGATCTTGGGAACGGGTAAGGCGCCGGCAACGCCGGGTTGAGTGTCGACGCTGCTGGCTCCTGCAACGGCGGCCAGCAGAGCCGCCGAAGCACCGCCGCCTGTGCTTGCCGACGCACTGTTCGACGGCAATCGCAACGGGGTGATTGCACCTCGACCTGCCGGCGTGATCCCACGCGAAGCGCTCGTACCGCCGCGAGGTGCCCGCGCGGCGCCCCCGCCTGCGCCCTTGGCCGGGTGCCACGGCTTGGAAATCCCGGTCGAGGCTGCATCGGCGGACGGCTTCGCATTCAACGTGAGCCAGTCGTTCGACGAGTCGCTGTTGTGGGCGGCGGACGAACTCGCGGTCGACGACGCGGCCGCCGAACCCGCGCCGCCGCCCGCGTGCTGGCTCAATGCCAGTGCATCGATCGATTTGAGCAGCTTTGCGGGGATCGCGTACGGCTTAGGAACCGCGCGGCCCGCCTGCTTCTCGATGTCCTTGGCACGAACGAACGGGCTCGGGGCATTGCTTCCGCCATAAGGTGACATGAGCCCAAGTTGCACAAGGCCGCGCAGCGCGCTGATGGAAAGCCCTGTGAAGCTGATCGGCTCGGTGATGGTTGTCCGCGCCTCGAGTCGATCGAGCCGATCAACCTTCTTGGCCAGCATACGGCGGCGACGTTCTGTAAAGGAAAGGCGCAGGCGGAAATTCATGGCTCGCTCCCTGAATTAGGCGCGGGGGTATTGCCCCGCGCGTGTCTTTCCCGTTCCGGGGTGGTACTGGATGTATAAAGACCGAGGTGCGGCGATGAACGGCGAGTGATCGGGATGGAAACGCGAAAACAATCAAGCGAACGTAGATTATGAGAGACCATGACGTGGGCGGCACTCGCGGAATATCACTGGCCGCGCGTACCAGCCCGTGCGTGTTCGATGTTTTGCAAGCGGCGGTTGGGTTTCGACAACGAGGCTTGGTCAGGTCACGCGATGGTGCCGGGGGCGATGGCTGGGTTTGGCGTTCGTTTGGTTAGCGCGTCGGCTAGTGCGGCGTGGCTGAGCGAATCCCGCCGAGGAGAGCTCGAGCGTCGTTATCCTGTCGAGAGGATCAATAACGACGTCCGTCGTGGCGGGCCCGAGAGGGTCTGCCGGTGGTCGCTCAGCAGGGCGCGGCAGTCGGCGTGATCGGCCGCGCCGGTTAGTTGAGCCGTTGTGTTCTTGGTCCCGCGAATTCATGGGAGTCGCTCCATTGGTGTTGGCGGGGCAAGCGGCCTGAGAGCAAAAGGGGATGCGATTCCGGATAGCTTGTGCGTGACTGCGATCGTCGGAGCCGCGATGCGAAAGGCGAATTGCCAGATGCGCGTGCGAGCGCGACCGCCACGCGGGACTCGGCTTGCGCTCACGCGGGAGTCGGGCTTCCGCCCGAAATTGGAGGACCTCCGTCCCGTACGAACCAACGCACTGCCGTGCGTGGTCACCGCTTCGCGCTCGCTAACTGCTCCGCAGTAGGACAGCGATCTGCGACGTGTGACAGAATCACAACGAGCCGGCATCCACCGATGCGAGAGAGGCCCGTTCGTACGCAGATTTCGCTGGTCGCTTATCGCTTGACGTCCTGTCGTCCATCCATCGGCACTTCCTGTTCTCTATAAATATATAGGCATCGACACCCCTGTTACCGCGCAGAATTCTCTAAAATTTTTTGATTTTGTCGGAGGTCAACTCAGGCTGTACCGATTCCTGCCTGGCGCAATTGCTTCGCCAGCTTCGGCTTTGCGCGGCGGAGCACCGAACACACCGAACTCTCGCACTTGTTGACCCGGCGGCAAATGACGAGGAGCGAGCACCGCTCCAGCCAGTGCATGAGCACAATCTGCCGATCCGGTTCGCGGAGCGTGCTGGAGAATGACGAGACGAGCGACTCAAACTGCTCGTGTCGCTGCGCCTCCTCGAGCACCTCCTCCGGGTTCGGTTCGGGGTCCAGCAAGCTAGCAACGACGGGATCGAGTGGTTGTTGACGCAGCGGCAAGCGTCTCCGAGCGCGGCGCAGCGCTTCTCGCCTCGCGATCTTGGCGACCCACGCCTCGATCGTCCCGCGCGGGATCGAAGCGCCACCGCGGCAGGCGCTGACAAGCTCGAGCCAAATCGCCTGAATCACGTCCTCGCCATCTTCCGATGCTCCGTAGCTGCGGCGCACGCAGGCGCGCACAATCGGATCAACGGTCAGAAAGAACTCCTCCCACGCATCGTTCTCCTCCCGTGTGGGTCGGCCGTGCGTTCGTGTGAGGAACAGCTTCACCAGCATCAACAACTGCCCGCTTAGCATGACTGCACTCCTTGATATCATACGTGCGAACTTGGTGGGCGGCGCGCGATGCCAGTCGCATGTCCCGGAGACGGGCGAACACTCTCCGTGGCTGACAACAGGCGTGCTAGCGTGGTGCGGTGGACAGTAGGCGTGGCGCATGCCGTCCACGAGCCCGTCGAAAATCGTTTTGAACGAAGGTTAGCGGGGTGCCGAGCGCACACCGATCCCTGGAGTTGCTCGCGCCGGAGGAGAAATGCAAGGCGCGCACAACGGCCGAAACAGATGAGATCGTCCTAATTCATCATTTTTTTAACGAGGCCCCATGCCCGGCGAAGCCGAGCACCTCGCAGGGGCCTGAGCATCTCCTTCATCGACCGGGCGTGAGGAAATGCTCGCCAAAGTAGCTATCCATAACTAAAAGAACAGACAGAGTGTTAATCGATCGTTACATAGAAATCAAGTGGCCAGAGTAGGAATTCTTTGGGATGAAAATGGATGCCGAGCGGATGCACGACCGCCCGTTCTAAACGGCGGATTCGGGCGATCGTGCAGGGGGAGATTGGGGAGGCGGCCATCGGCTTCCGGCCCGATGGACTCGCCCAATTCATTCGCGCAATTTCCGCAGAACGGCGTAAGGCACACGAGCGAGAAGAGCCCGCAGTTCCGGCTCGCCGAGCGCTGCCAGCTAAGCCTCCGGCGGTTCGTTAGACGTTGAAGCGGGGTTCCGTTCGCGCTCCCGCTGAACCTCTTCGCGGGCGACATCCCATTCCTTCTCGTAACGGTCCAGCACGCTCCGTTGCCTGACCACGGTCTCGAGCAACTCCGTCAGGGCATCGGTGAAGCCCCGCCCGCCGTCATAGCCAAAGATGTGCGCGTGCTCGTGAAGGAAGGTGGCCAGGGCATCGGGAAAGTCGGCGACAAAGGTCTGCTCGGCGAGGAATACCTCGCGCGAGCGGCAACCGCACCCCGTTCTTAACTCGTCGAGTACCGCGTCGCCCGTAGCGACGGTGTAGGAGAGTTTCCCGCGATCGAACACGGCCAGCACTTCCGGGGCAAGCTCGCGCGTAATTCGCGACATCGCTTGCAGACTGGCGGCCTCTGCTGCGCTGGGCGGTCGCTGTTCTCGCTGCCGCGATTCCGCGGCTGCCTTCCGGCGGAATTCGGCCAGATGGCTCGCGGCATTCGTGACGCCGAAGCAGGTAAAATAACCTGGCAGCTCCTCTCTTCCCCCGTCTCGCCACCGCCACTCCAACGTCTCCACCCCGGAGGTTTCCCTGTCCAGCGCCTCGGACGAACGGTCTGCTCCAGGCCGAGATCTCTCACCGTTTCGCGCACCCACTGCACTTCGCCGTATGCCCTCTTTCGATGCTCACCCGCACTCGGTCTAATTGCTTCGTGGTCAAAGGAGCGTTGACGCGAGCCGTCCAGTTCGCCGGACGTTCCACCGGCCAAGGCGATAACAACGCTTTGAGAGGATACGAATGGGTTGCCGCAGGTGAGCCTCAACCATGACACGCTCGAACGCCTCAAAGTCGGACTCCTTGCGGAACATGTGCGTCCTGCCGACGGATCGGTTCAGGACGTGATAGACAAAGCCCCCAGGTGCTACTCTCGCTGTTCTTGGCGTGACAACATCTGCTCACAGAACTGAGGACTTCCGTCATCGAGATCTCCTCTGGCACGCCGGGAGAGTCTCGGAGTGCGGCCTCATGGACAACGGCAGGAAGCTGCTAGACGCCATCGAGCGATTGTATCCTCCGCCGGATAAGGCTGAGGGCGACGCTGGCTAACAACTTTGCGATCCAGCGGACCCCCCGGCGGGCTGCGAATCGTTGACGTTAGGCGACACGAGGTGGGGCTGTGGACGGTGGCCAAGCCCGAACCCAGGATAAACTGGGTGCACGCCTTGGAGTCCGAGTTCTAGGCCGAAGTTGAGCGGCTTGCAAATCGTCGGAGGATCAGGGAGCTCATCCCGGGTGCGGATGATGATGATGATGCGGCTTATGTTCTGCGTTGTTCGACTTGTCTTTTTTAACAACTATGTTCAAAAAAACACCATGCCCGCCGGCGATCGCGCGAAGCTCCTCCGCCGTCAAGTCCACCGTCTCCTGCGGATCCTGCGTTTCCTGCGCCATTCGGCTCTTTTGAGCGGATTCATTGCCCATGGCTGGCCGCCTCCCGATCAAGAGGAAAGGTACGAGCGCCGTGCTCCACCTGGCACAATTCGAGCACACCGGTCAAGTTTACACCATGAACGGCCCTGACTCAACATCCGTAGCCATTGCCAAGGCGGAGGACGGGAATCAAGAAAACGAATACGAATACGAGTAGAAAAGGCCTCGCATCGCCGTTCGAGTACGAAAAGCCTTGACCGTTGGTCACGATCTCTTCAACCAGTCACTTCCGTGTGAAGGCGGTGGCTTACACCCACCCCACAACGTCGCCGGGGCATCAAAAATGTCGTCATGCGCAAGTGTTCACGGCCGCAAGAGTTACATCGAAGTGCTCGGCGCGCCCAAAATGTCGTCATTCGTAACCCCTGTTGCGGCAAGGAGATGACGCCATGACGACATTTTTGGGGGTCAGCTCGAGCGATGTGGGCGAATGGGACACAAAACTGAGCGCAACTGATCGATGGAGTCAGGGAGCGGTAGGGACGTCGGATCGGCGATCGCGTGGAGGCGATGCCCTCGTCCCGAATGGCTCACTGGCCGGTGTTCAGGGAATGGCCAGCGGACTGAGTTCGGTGTCCTGAAAGTGGAGTATAGTTCCGGCAGGAACTCCACCGAAACCAGGGGACGGTCTTGAGCTGGGGTCAGCCTGATGCGCAGACGATGGCACCGGCGCCGAATGGCACACACGGTCGTATGGACCTGGACGGCCCTGCTGGGGACCACGGCCGGGTGCATTTCGCCAGGGGGCCGCACCGCGTCGAGCCTGTCCCCGCCCGTTTTGACGGCGAATTCGGCAGGGTCAGGGCCGGCGGATTTCCAATCCGGCCTCGTGGCGCCGGGGGCATCAGGCCCGGTTTCCGATACAGCGGACCCATCGTCGCTTGTTGAGACCTGGGTCGTTCACACTCGTGCTTGCGAGCAGAAGATGGGAACGGACCCCTGGTCGAGCATCACGGTTGCACGATTTGACGGGCTCGGCGTGCCATTGCACGGCACGCCGCCCGAGGCGCTCCTGGAGCGAATGGCCGCGCGGACGTGCGTCATTTTGATTCATGGGTACGGCTACAGCTATCGAAACGCAGTTCAAGAGGCGGTGACGGTGCGGGGCCAGCTCGAGGCGGCCGGCGGCTTGCCGAACGAGACACTCTTCATCGTTTTCGACTGGCCGAGTGAGCGCGAGCTGCGCGGTCTGTACGCGGACTTGAACGAGAAGTCGAGAAGAACGCGGATCGCCGCCTTCCACCTCGCGCGATTCTTGCAAGAGTCGCCGGCGGGCTCGCGTCTGTGCCTCCTGGGCCAGAGTGACGGCGGCCGCCTCGCGCTCACCACCATGCACCTCCTTTCGGGGGCCGTGCTGCCGCCGATCTACGGCGAGCCGTCGGCGCAGTTGAGCGCGGGACGGCCCGATCTTCGATTTCGGTGCGTGATCGTGAACGCCGCCGCTGGGCACCACTGGCTCAACCCCGGGCAGCGGCTCGATCAAGCACTGCCGTCGTGCGAAGCACTCTTCAACATTTACAACACGGGCGACGCGGCCCTCATGCTCTTCATTCTGGGCCGATTCACCGGTTTCCGCCCCGCGATCGGGATGGTCGGACTGACGTCTCACGATAGGGCGGCCCTGGGGCCCTTGTCCGCTCGCGTCGAGCAAGTCGATCTTTACTCGAGAGTGGGCTTCAGTCACACGAGTTTCACGCAGGCACTCGGGTTTTCGGACATTGCCGGGCAGATCGCGCACTACACGTCTTTCAGCGGCGCCGGGGCGACAATCCCATAGCGCGACCAGTTTCGCCCAAGAAGGTGGGACAAAACGGCCGACGTCTTGATACAATGAGGGGCCAGAAGGTCGACGTGGAGCGGTCGTGGGGCTTCCAGGGATTGAGCCGGTCCATGATTCCGCGATCTTCTCGTTCCTTTGAATCGAGCCGAGCGTAGTGATTCCGGAGGGGCGTCGTTCTCGGTCCGGAGACGTTCGGTCGGAGTGCCTTCGATGAGCCGTATTCAGGGTTTCGGCTTCGGGCTCGTGAGCGTGCTGGGAAGTTTCGTTGCGGTGGCCGCGACCGCACAGGAGCCGGCGGCGACGGACCGCGTCGACAATCTGCCGCCGCCGTTGCTCGAGGGGGCACAAACGCCGGCCAGGCCGCCAGGCGACGGGCGGGTGAAGCCGCTGATGGAGGGCCCGCTGCACGAGGCGTTTCTCTCGCCGCGGAAGGACCAAAGTCCGGTTCGCATTGAAAAGGCGCCGCCTGCGCCGCTTTCGGAACGGCCGGGGATTGACCCGCCGAACGGGAATGCGGAATGGATCGAGGGCTACTGGGAGTGGGACGCCGGCCGAAAAGACTTTGTCTGGGTCACCGGAACGTGGCGAGTTGCACCGCCGGGGCGATTCTGGGTCAACGGCTACTGGAAGCGAGATGACCAGGGCTGGTATCGCGTATCGGGGTTCTGGAGCGAGCGTAAGACGGACCGGATCGATTACCGCAAAAATGGACCGCCTCAAGACCGGCCCGATGAGGATCCGGGCGAGCCGCCTTCGGCAGATTGTTTCTATATCCCGGGGCAATACTTCCCCGACGGGGACGGCGTCGTTTGGAAGAAAGGGTTCTGGGCCAAGGTACAGCCCGGCTGGTCGTGGGTGCCGGCACAATGGGTGCGCCAGCCGGACGGCTGGGTCTTTCAGGACGGCTACTGGGACCGGATCCTCGAGGATCGAGGTACACTGTTCACCCCCGCCGCCGTCGAGCCGGGCGCGCGAGGATCGAACGACCTGGTTTATCAGCCTTACACCAAGGTGTCGCCGGAAATGTACGGCCAGTTGAATGGCGCTTTCGGCCGGCCCAACTCGAACTACGACGGATATCCAGGCGTCGCCTATGACGACACCGGCCGCTACTACGGTTACGGCTCCTATGGGTATTTGAACGGTTATTACGGCTATCTTGACTATCCGTACTATGGGGGGGCGGGCTATCCCTACGTCGCCTCGCCAGTCCAGTACGGCGTATTCGGCGGCTACGGTAGTGGTGCCGGCGCGTACGGCGGATATGGCCCGTTGAGCGGTTACGGCGGATACGGCGCGTACCCCTTCATGGGCTATTACGGTGGTCTGCTGGGAGGCGGGTTCGGCGGCGGATTCGGCGGGTTTTATTCGCCGTTCAATTCGTACGGGTATCCGACTTATGCCTACGGCGGCGGAATCTCGGGCGGCGTGGGCTTTGGCGGACTGGGCCTGGGAATTGGCTTCGGCCCCCCGTTCGCCGGCTTCGGTGGGGGATTCGGCTATGGTGGGTTCGGTTTGGGCTTTCCAGGATTCGGGTTCGGATTCGGATTCGGATACCCGTACTTCGGCTTCGGGTTGGGGCTCGGATTCGGGTTCGGCTGGGGCGGCTTCCCGTGGTGGGGTGGCGGATGGGGTCGCTGGGGTGGTTGGGGCGGCGGGGGCCGGGGAGGCTGGGGAAGAGGTATGCCTTTCGCCAGTCGGTCGATCAGCCGCACAGTCACACGAACAACAAGCGTGACCCGGAATGGGAAGACGACGACGCGGACTGTGAGCAGTACCAGGAGTGTCAATCGTTCGGCCGGGGGTGGGCGGGCGAGCTCACCGCCTTCGTCGCATGCGTTTGGCAACCCGTTCAATCGAGGCTCGACAGCGGGCCGTGGTAGTAGTAGTACAGCGGGCCGAACGGGAACCGGGTCGGGACACGTCCGCCAGGCGTCCGCGCTGTCATCGGGCTCGAATGGCTGGCGCACGGCGAACAACGCGTCCAATTCGCACACGACGAGCCGGGCAACGACATCGGGTTCGAGCTCGGCGATGACTGCGCGCAGCGGTGGCCAGGGGCTGGGAGGCGCTGGGCGGTCGCTGGGTCAGCCGAGCGGTGCGAATGGCCTTTCACGAGGCGGCGCCGGCCAGGGCCTTGGCGGCGCTAACAACATGGCACGCGGCGGAATGGGGAACACGGGCATGGGCCGGATGGGCGCAGCCGGCTCTGGCGCGCTCGGGAGCCGCGGCGTGGGCGGGGCGGGGATGGGAGGAATGGCCACCCATCCAGGGCAGGGCGGGATGCCGATGGGGAGTGGTGGATACGGCGCCTACCGCGGGTCGAGCCTGGGCGGATCGTCGCTGAGCAACGGAGGGTTCCGTAGTGGTGGAATGGGCGGGTTTGGCGGATTCAGCGGCGGTGGGTTCCGCGGCGGCGGAATGGGTGGATTCGGTGGCGGCGGGCACGGCGGCGGCGGCGGCGGGCACCGCTGAAAAGCGCACGCGGCCTCAATGCCGGAAATGGCGGCGGCCGGTGAGGAGCATGGCCATGCCGTGCTCGTTACAGGCGTCGATGGTCTCGTCGTCGCGGCGAGAGCCGCCGGGCTGGATGATGGCCGTCACCCCGCGGGACGCCGCCAGGTCGGGGCCGTCGCGGAACGGGAAGAAGGCGTCCGAAGCCAGCACGCTCCCCTGCGCGCGATCGCCTGCCTTCTCCACGGCGATACGCACCGAGTCGAGCCTGCTCATCTGGCCGGCGCCGACGCCGACCAACTGTCCGTCTTTGGCCAGCACGATGGCGTTCGATTTCACGCACGCGCAAACTCGCCACGCGAAGTCGAGGTCCGTGCGCTCTGCCTCGGACGGCGCCCGGGCCGTCGCGACTTCTCCGGCGGCCGGGTCGGGCTCGAGTGAGTCCCAGCTCTGCGCGAGCAAGCCGCCGTCGACGCGGCGCACGTCAAGTCCCGCGGGGCCCGCGGCGCCGGGGGCAAGAGGCGAGCCCAGCTCGAGCAGGCGAACGCTGTTGCGCCAGGTGGGCTTCGTTGTCAGCCAATCGAGCGCATCCTGGTCAAAGGCCGGCGCGAGAATGGCTTCGATGAACCGGCCGGGCTGGCAGATGCGCTGGGCCGTCGCCAGATCGACGGGCCTGTTCAGCGCGACGATCCCGCCGAATGCGCTGGTCGGGTCGCCCTCGTAAGCCCGTTCGAACGCGATGGACGGAGCCTGGGCGACGGCCGCGCCACAGGGGTTGTTGTGTTTCAGAATGCAGGCCGCCGGCAGAGCGAAGGAGCGAACCAGACGCAGTGCGCTGTCCAGGTCGAGCAAGTTATTGTACGAGAGCTCCTTGCCGTGCAAGAGGCGCGCGGTTGCGAGGTTGGGGCCAACGGTTTCGGGCTCGACGTAAAAAGCGGCTTGCTGGTGCGGGTTTTCTCCGTAGCGCAAGGGCCCGCGCAAGGTGAAATGGAGCTCGAGCGTCCCAGGAAATGCGATTTGTTCCGGTGCAGCGGCGGCCCGTTTCATATAAGCGGCGATGACGCGGTCGTATTCGCTGGATCGCTCGAACGCAGCGGCGGCGAGCCGGCGCCGATCCTCGAGCGCGGTGCCGCCGTGCTTCTCGATGGAAGCCATCAAAGCCTCGTACTGGGCGGGGCTAGTGAGAACGGCGACGTGCTCGTGGTTTTTGGCGGCTGGCGCAAAAGGGTCGGTCCACCGACGTCGATGTTCTCGATGGCGTCTGCAAAACTCGCGCCCGCGCGGGCGATCGTGGACTCGAATGGATAGAGGTTAACGACCACGAGATCGATGGGGGCGAAGCCCTGCGCTTGGAGCGCGGCCATGTCGGCGGGCAACTCGCGTCGAGCCAGGATGCCCGCGTGGATCTTGGGATGGAGCGTCTTGACGCGGCCGCCGAGGATTTCCGGCTGGCCGGTGAAGTCGGCGACCTCGGTAACCGGGATGCCAGCATCGGACAGGGCCGTCCGAGTGCCGCCGCTGGCCAGAAGCTCGGCCGAGCCGCGAGCGAGAGCTCGGGCGAGGTCGATCAATCCCGTCTTGTCGTACACGCTCAGTAGCGCACGGCGAATCGGGACGATCGTGCTCATTTCGGCTCGTCCTTTTCGGCCTCCGGATCTTTCTTCTTTTCCGTATCGGCCGCCGCGGGTTTCTCTTCCGCGTCGGCGGGCTCCTTCTTCTCGGCGTCGGCACCCGGCTCGGCGCCGGCTTCGGGCTTGGCTTCCTCGGTGGCAGCCGGTGGGACAGGCGGCTTGATGCCTTCCGGCGGCACATAACCGAACGGCAGCGCCGCGGGGTCTTTGAGCGGACGAGGATTCAACTGGCCCGCTTCGCGAATGCAGACGATCAGCCCCGACCCCGTGGCGAAGTAGAGCCGGTCATTGAAGCGATTGACGATGGTCTGGTCGAACTCCCGGAGATCGAGACCCGCGCGAAGCAAGGTTTCGCCGGGATCGACGAGCACCCGGCCGGTTTTGCGATCGATGACGAACAGATCGAGGTTATAGGAGCGAAGATAGAGCTTGGTGCTGCTGATCGAAACGGTCTGGCCGCCCTGGGTCGACCTGGTCCACCTGGGCTCGCCGGTTCCCGGGTCGAGCGAGCTCAAGTAACCGGCGGTGTTTGCAATGTAGATGTCGTTGCCGGAGACGAGCGGTTCCTGGTCAATGGGCGAACCCGAAGGAAAGGTCCATAATCCGAGCGTTGTGAAAAGGTCGACGGCGTAGAGATTGTTGTCGCCGGATGGGATCAACAGCATCCGAGTGCCATAGCTGCCCAGACCTGCGCCGATAGCCCCCCCGGTGCTGAACCGGAACAGGTTCGTGCGCTCGTCGTTCATGACGACGTACACTTTCCCATCGGAGGAGCCGAACACTGTGACATTGTCGGCCGGGAGCGGCCGCGTCAGCATCGGGCCGCCGGCCTGCCAGTTCCAGGCTTCGCGCGACTGCGTCAAAATGGTGGCGTTCCCCTTGTCGTCCCTGTGTTTGAGAGCGAATGCGTAGATCTTGCCGGTCGTCAGTCCCAGCATCGCCAGCTCCTCGGTGCAAGTTGGCGAGGTGGTTGGAATCGTACCCAGATCGTGCCGCCAGATGGGGCGCCCGGTTTTCTTGTCGAGCGAGAAGAAGGTATCCGCATTGGTTACGTAGACAGCGAAGCTGTTGGCGGCCACCCCGCGGGCGAAGCCCGAACGCTCCCCGAGCTGGGCCGACCACACGAGCTGGCCCGTCTCGGCGTCGAATGCGTGGACCATCGCGTAGCTCGTCTGCGCAAAGAGCAAGGACCGGTCGTCCGGCTTCACCTTGCCCGCCACGCTGATCTTGAGCAGTCGCTCAGTCTCGACGAGCGGAACCACCCCGAACCACTGGCGCTCCAGGCCCAATCGGTCAAGGGACGTTCGCTTCGGTATAATGTTCACGGGGAAAGGCCGCTGTGCTTTCGCCGTTCCCCCGACCAGAATCGTGCCAACCATCACCCAAGCTGACACCAGTCGCCGAAACATGGAGTCGTCCTTTCGAGGTAGCGGATCGACGGAGCCGGTTCGAAGCCGCGCGACATCTCAACTCATTCCTGCTTAGCCGACTGCCAGGCGCGCGTCAAGCCGCGGAAAGCAAGACGCTCCAGGCAATTTCGGTGCTTTGCACTTAATCGTACCATCCTTCTGGAGATTTGTGGACCTGCGACCTCATGAATCCGGTTGATTGTCGGTTGCCGGCGGCAAGGACGGAGGAACCGCCTTCCAGTTGGGCCGCTGACACTCGGGACATGCCTGGTCTACTCCAGTGTACGGTTGGGCACAGCGGGGACATAATCCTGCGCTTCGGCGCAGGGTGGGGAGTGCCGCAAAGACGCTGGCCCCCTCGTTGGTGGCTCCGAATGAATTCGCGAACTGGCTGGCGAGCTCCACGACGTCGACCTGGATCGTGCCCGTCTGCAGGCGACGGTAGAGCAGTGTGAGAAACCAGCGGGCCACCTCGGACTGGAGCGTTCGGCGATGTTCCGGCTCGAGTTCGGGGGCGATCACCTGGTAGAGGTCGAGCACCCGCGCCGGATCGTTCACTTCCCGGGCCGCGGCGAGACTGGCGATTTGCTCGTCCAGAGCGCTTTTGCGGGTCGAGCCGAGGGACTCGCGCAAGGCACTGGCCTTGGGGTCAGACGGGTTAGCCGTGTCGAATGCCTCGAGCAGCGACTCGGCGAGGGCCCATTGCGCGTCGCGGAGCGCGGTCTCGATCTCCGCGACGGCGTGCGCACGCTCGTGGCCTTCCGGCGGCTCGTAGCGAGACGTCGTGCCGCGGTCCATCCCCTCGGCAATTCGCTCCAGCAGACCGACCACTTGGTCGAGCGAGGTTTCCAGTTCCCGCAACCGTCGCGAGTCGCGTTCGAGTCGGTCTCGAAGCAAGCCGGCCAGAAGTCGTAGCAAGGCGAAACAGCCCCAGCCCGCGAAGGAAAACACCAGAACGAGCCAGCCCGCGCGAAGGACTTGGCTCAGCGGCGCGGCGGCCCTTGGTGCCGGAGCAGAGGACACGGGATCGAGCCAGGCCAGTACAGCGGCGGCCAGACCCAGCACCAGAAGTCCCACACCGATTGAAACACCCAGTGCGGCAAGGGACTCCGGGCCCGTTTCTAGATGGGCATCTCCGGGCGGCGATGGGTGCGGCAGTCGCTCGGACGGCTCTGGCTCGACGTTGTCGTTCATGAGTGAATTATTGCTCGAAGGAAAGCCTGCGACCAATTCGAAAACGAAAAGACCGCGCCGGGGCGGCTCGAAGTGCGCCCCGACGCGGTACTGTCTTTTTCGAGAGAATCACGCGAGCCGGTCAACCACCGAGCTGCTTGGCGATCCGGTTGGCCGGACGGTCTTCCTCGATCATCGATTCATCGAGATAATACTGCATCAGGTAGGCGTCCTCGCCGCTATCGGGATAATGCTCACGCACGACTTCCATCGCGCGGAAGCCCATGACGCGGTAGAAGAGCTGGCAAGCCAGATTGGTCTCTCGCACATAGAGCGAGATACGGTTTCGGCGCTGGTTTGAAAGCTTGCCGACGAGCTTGGCGATCATCTGGCGGCCCACTCCGCGCCGGCGATAATCGGCGTGGGTGGCGAAATCGAGAACGTGAATCTTGTTGCGGTGCAACTCGTAAATCATGAAGCCGATGATGCGCTCGCTGTGCTCGGCCACCATCCCAATGCAATTTCGCTGCCTCAAGACGCGAAGGAACTCCTCCTCACACCAGGGATACTCGAAACTCGCGTGTTCGATGGCGAGAACCTCGGGCATATCGCGCCGGATCATCCATCGAATATGCACACGGGTCTGTGCCGGGGAGGTTGGAACCGGACTCATCGCGCCTCCTTCCATGGAACACAACAAACGAACCACGACCGTTTTCCGCCTTGGAACGGCCACTGTGCAATATTAAGCCAAAGAGTTCGGCGGAGGCGGCGTCGTGGAGAAGTTAGCCCCGGGACGAGACGTGAGAAGGTTTTAAACTCTGCGATGTGCTCTCGGGCATCGAGGCGGCGGGATTCTAGCGTACTATCGCTTCCCTGCCAAGATCCCTTACTACACCTCCGCAGCGTGTGACCAGCTCGCCTCTCGGTTGCCGGCCAGCCTTCCCGTCTCCCCTGATTAGGCTGTTCTCACTCTCCACGTGAGTCGCTTGGCTATCGTAATATCGGACTTCTTCACAAGTGTTCGTGAGGATTGGGCAGGACGAAACGAGCGAAAGAACCACGAAAACACCACCCAAACCATCGCAACCTCTATCGACGGCAGACCTTGGATCGATCCGGCTTTTTTAAACTCAGAGTGCGATCAGAACCGGCCAAACGAATAGGCACCGTTGGCGACATCGAAGTCCACCTCGGAGAGCCCGACGTTCAGCTTGAGGTCGCTGTACGTGTATTCCTCGGCGAGATCTGGCTCGGCACCTTTGCGCTTGGGCCAGTCGTACGCTTCGAAGCGGATGGGCAGGCCGAGTTCTTTGTCTATGTACAGGCGCACCCTGTAGAACAAGAAACTCGCCTGCTGCTGGGGGTGGGTGGTTTCGATCATGAGGCAGTGCTGCTCGCCGACGAGCATGTTCTCGAAGTTGACGACTGATTCCTTGGGGTTGAGCTCCAGCGCCCAGCGTCGGGATATGGTTTCGAGCAGCGGGCCGATTCCGGCTTCGGTGATCGGGTGCCGGCACTCTGCCATGGCACGCGAAGATGTCGGCTCGAGCGCCAGGGTTCCCGCGAGCAGCTTGTTGAAGCCGACGTCGTGCGCCAGCACCTTGCCACCGTGCCGGCCGGCGATGTAGATCGCTTCGCGTCCGCGGGCGGGCTGCTGGAATCTCAAGTAGATGCTCTGGGGTTTGGTGCGGACTTTCATGGCCATGATGTGCGCGGGAATCAATTTTCCGGAGATCCGTTCGCGCTTGAGAAACGTGCAAGTGTAATCGCTCACCGACTGGTAGCGATCCTGGCACTCGGCGATCATCCGGTTGGCACGCTGGATCGGCGTTTCGGGGACCGCTGAGCTCTCGGGTTTTCTGGCGGCCCGGGATTTGGTGTCGCTGCCTGCGACCGCGACTCGGGTGGACGATTCAGCGGGTGCGGCGACGGGATCACGGCTGTTGCTGGCCGAAGACGTCTTGTCGCTCGTCCCTTTTTCGGCAGCGCCGCCCGATTTCGAAGCCGATGTCGTCTTTTCGGTGGTGGGAGTGCTCGCGTTGCGGTCTTCTCCGGCACCGCTTGGGGCTGAGAGGCCGGCCGCCAGGCACAGCGACGTGAGTCCGCGCCCTACCGCGAACAGACCGTTCTTTGCAGGACTCATTCCCGACGGTCGCGCTGGCATGGAACTCTCGTTTCCGGTGCGCAGGCAAGAGTCCGGTCGCCCCTACCTGCTTGCCATGATCGATCGCAAATCGAGCGAAATGAGTATACCACGCAATTCGTAAGCCGGTTGCGTCCGGAGCCGGAACTTTCGAAAACCTGGCGTCAGTCCTTGCTGAGCTGTTATAACCAGACGAGCGAAGCGTGGTGATGGCGATCGGGCGTTGTCAAGACTTCAATACTCTTCGCAAGTTCGCCAGAGCTCACGTGCCCCCGCCGTGACGATCGGGAAGACTGGACGGGAAATCGGGAGTACAGCGACCGTGTCCGAATTCACAATTGAAACCATTGAATCGGCTCCGTTCGCACAAAACGCTTACCTGCTTTGGCGGCCGGGTCAGACGGAAGCGCTCCTGTTCGATCCCGGCTTCGACACGTGGTCGCTGCGGCAGTGGCTAGGCGGCAGGGGGCTCGCTCTCGCGGCGATCTTGAACACTCACGGGCACGCCGACCATATCGCCGGCAACCGCACCATGAAGGACGCGTTTCCGGAAGCGCCTCTGTGCATCGGCCAGAACGAGGCATTCCTCCTGGGAGATCCGGAGGCCAACATGAGCGCTCCCTTCGGGCAGCCCCTGGTGAGCCCCGAGCCCGACCGCGTCCTGGCGGACGGCGAACGCATCAAGCTCGCGGGCTTCGAGCTCGAAGTTCGCGAGATTCCCGGTCACAGCCCCGGCTCGGTGGTATTCCTCTGCGACGAATTCGACCCGCATTTCGTCATCGGCGGCGACGTCTTGTTCTCGGGCTCGGTCGGCCGCACGGATCTGGGAGGAGACTTCGGCCTGCTCGCACGAGGAATACACGCCAAGCTGTTCACGCTCCCCGACTCGACTGTGATCTATCCCGGCCACGGCCCTCCCACGACGATCGGCACAGAAAAACGGTCGAACCCGTTCGTGGGCGCGGCTGCCGGTTTGTATCATCCCAAATAAGACCCGAAACTTCGCGGGCGGGCGGGATGAACGTCCCAAGGATCTGGCAGATCGCGATGAATGTTTGGGCAATCTCCGACCTTCATCTTTCCTTCGCACGGCCCGATCGGCGCGAGCGCTTTGCGGCGAGATGGCGTGACCACGCCCAACGGATCGAGCAACACTGGCGCACTCGGGTAGGGCCCGATGACCTGGTGCTGATTCCAGGCGACATCTCGATGGCACGGAACCACCGCGACCTCCAAGACGACCTTGTCTGGCTGGATCGGCTTCCGGGAACGAAGGTGCTCGCGCCGGGGAATCACGACCAGTGGTGGAATGGGGTGGAGAAGATACGGCCGATGCTGCGCGATTCGCTGCGGGCGGTCGATGGCGATGCGGTGGCGTGGCAAGGGGTCGTTGTCTGCGGAACGGCCGGAGCGCCGGTTGCGGCTGAACGAGATGCGGCTGCGGGTTCGAAGTCCATTGACGTTGCCCTCGAATCGCTGCGCCACGCCCTGGACAAGGCAGCGGTGCTGAGGGGGCAGCCTGCGACGCCAGTGTACGTTCTCTGGCATTATCCTCCGTTCGACGCTCATGGCGTGCCCGGACCGTGCGTCGAAATGCTCGAGAAGGCCAAGGTGACGGCCTGCGTCTACGGGCATCTTCACAGCCAGAAGGAGTGGGCGGCCGCTGTTCACGGGTTGCGTCAGGGCGTGCGCTATTACTGCGTGGCGGCGGATGCAATCGGGTTTTGCCCGCTCACGGTAGACCGCGTGGCAGAGAGCTAGAACGCCGGACGTCATTTGAGCAACATATCCTGCAGCTTCCTGAGTCGCAGGGCCTCCTGGAAAGTGGGGGCGTTCGTCTGCCGGAACGCATTGCGGTCGCCGGTCTGGCGGAGCTTGCCCAGGGCATCGAGCACCGGTCCTTCGCCGCCGGCAAGCTCGATGAATTCCATCGCCTTCGCCTCGTCGTCGATGACCACCCGCCCGAGTACTTTTTGTTGCCCTTCGCGATCGATCCAGATGCTCCTCGCCTTCATGTCGTAACCATCCGGGAATGTCTCCCCGCTGTTGAATTTCCAGCGAGTGCGACCGGCCCTCAACCGAGTGCCGTTCGACTCGATGATCTCGCCGGGAAGGACGATCGCGAAGTCGTACTCGGGACCGCCACCCGAGAACAGGAAGCTCAAGCTCGCGTAAAGGCCCATCATGCGAACAAGGGCGCGCTTGAACCGCTTTTTGTCGTCACCCGTGAACAGGTCGTCCATCCGCTTCGTTTGTTCCCGGATCGCGCCCTCATAGAGGAGGTTCTTCGAAATGGCTGCGACGAGCTTGTCGGCTTCGTCGGTAGTGACCGCGTTGCCATTTCGGTGGCGGAAGTGCTGAACGATCAGGTGCGAGAACAACGCGTTGGCCGCCCGCGAACTCGCTTGTTCGTCCGGAGCGGCCGTCGACGCTTGTGCCACCAGTTTGGGGTCAAAGCCCAGGCGCTCGACCTCCTGGAACACACGGTTCTTTAAAGCGCTGTCGAGTCTGCCGCGATCGTCCAGGATTCTGCCGCGGACTGCGGCGTCGTACCAGACGATGGATACATTTTCCAGAAATCGCCTGACGTCTGAGCGAACGAAGGTGACGAACCGGGAGACGTCGTAGTCCTTGCTGAAGATTTTTTCGATCGCGTCGGTGTAGACTGGCAGCAACATGTCGAGCACCTCGTCCCGGCCTTTCACGAAACCGGACAAGGTCACGATATTTGTGAGCTTCTCCTGCCAGCGGTATTCCACGACGAACCCAAAATCCTTCCGCTCGTAGGTTCGCTCGAGCTCACTCGATCCGGCGTCGGGAACTTCCGGATCGGCGTAGTGGTAGTGAGGAGGGATCTCGCGAGGATTCGTGAATGTGCCGCGCGCGATGAAATACTTGAGCTGGTCATCGGAAGCCCAGGAACGCGCACCTCCGGGTCGACCACTCGCGTCCGCGACGGTCTTCCAGCGCGCCTTCCATTCGGGCTTGAGCGCTTGGTCCGGCAGGAACTTGCCCTTGGGCTGCCAGATCGTCCGGTCGCACGAGCCGTCCGAATGGATGATTGTCTCGATCTGGAACGCCGCCGGGGGACCACAGCCAACGCAGGAAAAGCCAAGCAAGCACAGCGCCAGGATCGGCCAACGGAACAATTTGGTCATCATTTCGCTCTGGAATCAGGTCGGCGCGCGATATTCGATCGTCATTCCGTGGCTGTTGCGGGCCTTACATTCGCTCGCAGGAACCAGGATCCGGTGATCTCTAGTGAGCTCGAAGGCGACCGTCCCATTCGGCCGTTCCGATTGCGGGGCGTCGTGCGGCTACGCGCTATCATCTTAACTGGCTCCAAGGGACATGCGGAAGGGACGCTGCAATCGATCGAAACGCCGATTCGGTTGCGGCCTGATACCTTGGCCCGGCGCTGGAGCTTGTATAAACGGAATACAGCCGCCCTTATGGCGTCCGCATCGTCGAAGAACTCCGGCAAGGGAGAACCTGATGATCCATTTCGCGTGTGTCATCGCGGTCGCAGGAATGCTCGAGGGTCCTCCTCGCCAGCAGCCAAGCGCCGCTGCTGGCAAATCGCTCGAAACAAGGTTTAACGACTTGGCGAAGGAATACGATTCCAAATTCGAGGAATTTCACCGGGCAAACATCAAGGCGAAGACGGCCGAAGAGCGCGAAAAAACGGCCAAGCTTCGGCCGGACCCCGCGGGTTATGCGCAGCGGTTTCTCGCGGTGCGCAGGAAGATCCAATGGGCCCGAGCGCTTTCGACGCGCTCAATCGAGCGATCCTTTGCGGGCGCGGTGAGTCTGCCGATGCAGCCGTCGATCAGCTCCGCCGCGATTGGAAAACTAGCGCGCGGATGGCTGAAGTCATCTTCCCGATCGGATCGTCCATGTCGCCAAACGCGGAGAATCTGCTCCGCGAAGTCATTGCGAAGAACGCGGACCGCAACGCGCGCGGGCCAGCTCTACTGGTCCTCGCCACGCTGCTCGAGGGGTATGCCGCAATCCTCATGCATCGCAACGAAAGCCCGGAGAAAGCCCAGCTCCTGGAACGCTATTACAAAAAGGATCATCTCAACCGGATCTTGACGGCCGATTCGATCGCACTCCTGGGAGAGAGTGAATCCCTCTACGCTCAGGCGCAGAACGAATTTGGCGACGTCAAACTCTCCCCGCGCGAGCCAGACGATCGGCGAATTCGCGAAGAGGCGGCTGAACCGCTTGCGCGCGCTAGCACCGGGGAAGCCTGCGCCGGAGATTGACGGCGAGGACACGGACGGCAAGCCTCTCAAGCTGAGCGAATATCGAGGCAAGGTGGTGCTGCTCGTGTTCTGGGCTTCCTGGTGCCCGCCATGCCTCCAGCAGGTCAAACACGAACTCGCGATCATGGAGCGGCTGCGAGACAAGCCATTCGTGCTGCTCGGCGTCAACATCGACCATAATGAACAATTGATGCGAAACGCGATCGCCGAGCACCACATCGCCTGGCGGAATTGGCGCGCCGGGCACGATGATCGGATCAAGGCTCGCTACGGGATCCAGGGGATTCCGCTGCTGCTAGTCATCGACCCCGCCGGGGTCATTCGGGCGAAGGATGCTCACGACGAGGCGCTCGATCGCTCGATCGACGACGTGCTGAAAGAAGTCCGCGCCGCGGGCTCCGCAACGCCTCGCTTTTGAAGTGATCGAGGAAACTGACGATGGGGATCACCGTTCGAGAGATTGGCTCGACAACAACTTTGGCTGAGGCCGAGGTCGGACCGGCCCTGCTGAAGTATGAAGGGAACTGGTATTTCGATCCGAGTGCGGTGAAGGCCGACACATTGCGCATCACCGAGCGCACTTACACGTGCCCGGTCAAAGGGACTTGCAACTGGGTCGACTTTGTCGGCGCAGACGGACGGATTGTCAAGGATGTGGCGTGGGTGTATCCGGAGGTGAAGGCAGGGCATGAGGTCATCAAGGGACGGTTTGGATTTTATCCTGGAAACCGCGGCTCTACGCGGGTCGAGCAAAGTTGATCGAAAGACCGTTGGTCCGCAGTAGCGGACGCTACGAAGTCGAGTCAGATTCGCGTGTACGGGCCGAATATCTGAGTCGACGATGTTGTCGCTGAGTTGGCGATGACCACCGTCGCTGTGTCCAGCGTCACGGAGGCGGTGGGCTGGATATAGAGGCCGCCGCCGATGCCGGTGCCGGCGAGCGCTCCCATGAAGACGGGGCCGCCCGTGGCGAAGTTGCCGACAATGTTCGACCGCTGCAACTGCAGGATCGTGCCGTAGTCGGCAAACACACCGCCGCCGGAGCCGTTGCCCGATTGACCGCCCGAGGAGCCGGCGCCGCCCCGCGCACTGTTGGCCGCCAGGAAGCTCGATTGCACCAGCAGACTCCCGGAGGCCAGATCGATGCCGCCGCCCTCGGCCGCGCCGGCCGTCAGGCCCGAGCCGCCCGAAGCGCCGTTGCCGGAGATCGTGCTGTGGGTCACTACGACGGATGATTGATCGGGGAACGTGAACCCCGGCGTGCCCGAACCAAATCCGAGGCCGACCAGCAGCGCGCCGCCGCCGCCGAGACTGCCGGTGCTGCCGTCGGCGCTCGTCGAGCCCGAGGCCCGATTGCCGGCGAACACCACGCCGCTGATCGTTGCGTCGCCGCCTTGAAATACCGCGATTCCTCCACCCAAACCGTCGCCGTAGTTGCCTCCGCCACCGACTGCGGAGTTGCCCGCCACGGTCGAATTCGTCACGTTCACTCGCGCGTTGCTTAGAAAATCGCCGATCCCGCCGCCGAACGCCCCGCCTCCTGATCCGTTCGCCCCGCTCGAGCCACCCACGGCGCGATTGCCGGTGATGACACTGCTGCGCACGTTGAAGATGGCTGTCGTGTCATTCTCAATCGCGCCACCGACGGCGATTCCCGCCAGAACGTTGCCCGTGGATGTCGAACTTGGCATCGCCGCGATCGCCTGGTTGGCGATGAAACTGCTCGTGCTCACATTCACGATCACACCGCTTCCCGATGTCCCCATCGCACCGCCGAAAGCGCCGCTCATCGTCGTCACACCGTCGCCGCCCGAGGCCGCAATCGCCTGGTTGCGCGTGAATGAGCTGCTGCGGATCGACATCGTGGTCGAGGCCGGCGTGGACCCGACGTTGGTGATGGCGCCGGACGCGGCACTGCCACCCATACCAACAGCCATGGCCTTGTTGCTCGAGAAGACCGAAGTCGCGATCGTGACCGTTCCCTGGCGATTATTGATCGCGCCGCTTTGACCCATGCTGTATCCGACCGCGATGTTGCCGTTGAACCGGCTCGCTGTGATCGTCAAGACCGCGCTGGTCAAGTCGATCGCACCTCCAACGGCACGCCCATTCGGCCCCTGGACCGATATCGCCTGATTGAATGAAAATGTCGTGCCCCGAATGGTCGTGACGCTGCCGGGTGCACTTTCGATCGCGCCGCCCGAGGCCACGCTGCCCGATACCACGTTGTCAATCGATTCATTGCCGCTGAGCTTGCTATTGATGATCGTCAATCTCGCACCATTCTCGTTGTCGATCGCGCCGCCGGAACCGGCCGTCGTGGCATTTCCGACTGCGTCGTTGTTCTGGAGGACGCACGACCTGATCAATAGCGCGCCCGAGTTGTCGATCGCTCCACCGCTGGCAGCACTGCCGTTAACCAGCTTGAGCGTCGTCAGATTCGCGGAGACGCCCGAGGAAATCGAGAAGATCTCCGTCGCACCGTTACCACTGATGACAGGCCCGCCGGCGAACCCGCGAATCGTCAGGCTCGTGCCGACATCGACCGGGCTGGCCAGTGTGATCGTCTGCCCGCGCAGGCTTTTTGCGAAGGTGATCACATCCCCCGGCGCCGCCGAGGCGATGGCCGCTCGCAGTGAACCAGTCCCGCTGTCCGCCGTGCTCACGACGGCAATATTGCTCAGCAAAGTCCGAGCCTCCAGCTCACTGACGCACGGTAGAAACCGGCTTCGGCTCGCGGCGACGCGGCGACTCCGTTCACGCACAGTCCGCAACGGCTTGGGCTCAATCCAATGCTCCAACATAGCTGGTTCCTCTCCTTGCTGCGGCCGAACAATCATGCATCCACACTATCAACATCGGCTACGATCCGGTAGTACCATTCGAGTGTGAATGAGTGCTGCAAGCCGTGTGCCAATCTGCTCCGGTTCCGCGGTCGATTGTATGAGCCATGGCGACGATCTATGATGAACGTTCGTTTGGCTCGAGATGACCGCGTTGATTCGGAGGGCCGATGGCCGATTCACTTTCCTTCAAGCAGGAGCTGACTGGAGTCTTTGGGTTTCCAGTGGCCGAAAACCCGACTCAGGCGATGATGGAGCCTGCCTACCGGGCTTGGACTTTCATGGCGGTACCTGACCGTGGAGGTGCGCCCTGAGAATCTGGGAGCCGCGGTCCGCGGTGCTCAGGCGATGCAATGGCATGGATTCAACTGCACAATTCCACACAAGGTGGCCGTGATCAAGCATCTTGATCGCTTGAGCCCGGCAGCGCAAGCCATCGGCGCAGTCAATTGCGTGAGCATCCGGAATGGAGAGCTCTGGGGCGACAACACCGACGGCAAGGGCTTTCTGGAATCGGTGTCAAGCCTCCGCCATGTGGCAGGGCTCTCCGTCGTGATCCTGGGGGCAGGAGGGGCCGCCCGCGCAATCGCGGTCGAGCTCGCACTCGCCGGCGCATCAGCGTTGACCATCGTGAATCGCACTCGAACACGCGGCCCGTCACTGTGCGATCTCATCAATGAACGCACGGCTGCGCGGGCCTCATTTGTTGATTGGGAAGGGAACTATCGGATACCGACCGGCACCGACCTCCTGGTCAACGCCACGCCGATTGGACTTTACCCCGATCGGACCGCGCGCGTACCAATTGACGTCGCATCCCTCGATCCCGGAACCATCGCCTGCGATGTGATTCCCAACCCGCCCCGAACCGTGTTTCTCGCAGAGGCAGCCGCGCGCGGCTGCACCGTTCTTGACGGCCTCGGTATGCTCGTAAACCAAGGCGCCATCGCAATCAAGCTCTGGTCCGGACTCCAGCCGGATCCGGCGGTCATGAGCGAAGCGCTCCGCCAGGTCTTCGCGGGCAGCACCATCGAATGAATCCGCACCTCGCCTGGATCTGCCTCAATCCGGCGATCCGCGCCATCCGCTTTGAAATCGGCGTGCGATGAACAGACGTTAACTTTTTTTGGGTTTTTGGCGATCTCTGCTTCCCATTTTTACAATTCGGTGAAATAACGGGCGATGATGGTTGCATCTTTTGTACACTAATTTGCGGTCGCGGAATACTTCTTCTCGTACCTAACTGATTATTGCAAAAACGATTAAGTCATGACCAGAGGCTTATATGGATTGGCGTGGCGCGAGAAATGCTTAATACACGGAGCAACTGTGTGGGTGTTGATTGGGAATGAGAGTTTCTGAAATCGATTCGTCAACCGGGAGATGGCCATGTTGGTTCTGAGCAGGAAGCTGGGTGAGAAGATCGTGATCGGCGAGAATATTCGGATCACGGTGGTGAAGATCGATCGCAATCAAATTCGCATTGGCATCGAGGCGCCTGGCGACGTTCCTGTTTTTCGCGAAGAGATTGCGCCGCAGCGGATGGCCTCCAAGCCGCGGTCCGGCGATGTTGTGCTCGCCCATTAAAATCATCAGGTCCAGGCCCGACGTATTCAGGAACTGGTGGTCTTGCGCCCGCCCTCCTCTTGGCGCACCCATTTCGATACACCAGAATCGGGCACGCTGGAGTTTGCGCATTCTGATTCGAATGGGATAAGGTTCGCATCCTTAGCGAGCGCGACACCGGCGGGTGAGATCCCCAAGGCGATGCTGGCGACCTGGATTGAAACGGCGGCGAAAGGCCGGCTCGGCGGCCCGGTTCGGGCTGGGATGTGGTCAACGGCGGTGATCGGCACGCATCCCATCCAGGATAATCAACGGGTGCGAATCGAGTTATCGGCCGATGATCTGTTTCTCGGCTTGCTCCCGGCATACTGGATCGAGAACAAGGGCGGAAACAGTCTGTGGACGGCACCGATACCTCCGCAGGGGGTGGGCGTGCGGATGCACTATCGCGCGATCGTCGACTCGGCGGACGGCGACACCGCGCAGAGCACGTATCAGGACACGATTGTTCGGCCCAACTTGCCGGACATGACCGAGGGGGCCGATGCCCTGATTTCGGGCGCCGAGGCACTCGTCGGAAACCGGATGATGACGGTTCGGGTTGATTCCAGAGGCTCGACTTACGACCTTTATTTTCCCACCGTCGGTCTGCGCTCGTCGGTTCGGCCGCGGGAAGGAGACCTTCCGTACAGCCGCTGCCATTTTGCGCGATCATGGGCGGGCTATCGGTCGGGCGGCGGCTCGACTGGTTCACGGAGCAGGCTGCGTGGGTGCCCTATCAGCAGTACCTGGGTGTCACGAACCTGCTGACCACCAAGCTCTCGTGGCGGCGCGGGCCTATCAACGTCATGATCTCGGACTTGGCAGTGATCGGAGATTGCCTGCCCACCAACGCCGGGCACGAGACGTCGCCCGGCCAGTACCTCAAGCGATTCTCGATCAAGAACGACGGGACCGAGCCTTGCCGGGCGGTTTTCGCGGTGTACGTTCATGCCGAGGTCAACGGCGGTGTCGGTGACGTGGGCTTTAGCTGGCACGACAGCGACCGGGCGATCCGGGCGATCAACCGGGGCCATCCTCATGCCAACAAGAAGCTCGCTCGCGACGCGACGATCGAGTTCGTGCTGGCGCTCGACGATCGCGGAGAAGTGCAGTGCGAGCCAACCGGACCGAATGAAGCGATCTTGTTCCGCCCCGTCGACTTGCCGGCCCGCGGCGAAGTCAAAATCGACATGCTCGTGAGCGGGGCGTTCACGGGATGGAGCGGCGACCGGGGCACATTCGAGCACTGGTTGAAACCGGCGCTATCCTGGTTTCGCGGGGCCGATCTGGACAAGGTCGAGTACACGAGCGGCCGGGTCTGGGACGACTTCATCGAGCCCGTTCCGGACTTGCTCTTTCCCAAGCCCGCTTATGGCGTTCATCTTCGCCGCTCGGCGCTCGCAGCGGCAATGCATGCTGACGCAGAGACCGGGGCGGTTGCCTCGGGATTTGACCGCGGGCTCAGCGCCTATTGCTGGCCCAGGGACGCGATCTGGGTGGGCGGCGCGCTCGATCGCCTGGGCCACCACGAGATCGGCCGCGGCGTTTACCAGTGGCTCAACAAGGTTCGGTCAAAGCATCTCCCGTTCCTGTACTGGTTTCAAAAATACTCGATCGACGGCGTGCCCGAATGGGAAACGCCCGCGGTTGACCAGACCGCGCTGATACCGTGGGGGCTCGAGCGCCACTACCGCCGCACGGGCGACCTGGAATTCGTTCATTCGGTCTGGCCGATGATCGAGCAGGCGTGTCAGGTCTGCTGCGGTGATTCAGGTGGCCATCCGGGTCTGGTGCTCCTCGAGGACCTGCACCTGATCAGCTCGGCCGGCAGCCGCGACCAGCACTTCGGTGCGTTCCTTTACTCCAATGCCTGCGTCGTGGCCGGGCTGCGGGCCGCCGCAAGGCTCGCGGAGAAGCTGGGCCACGACGAACCGAAAGCGCGGTGGAACAGCTTCGCCGACCGCATCTGGAATGAAGGAATCTTGCCGACGATTGCCACCCGCCGGGACAAGGGTCCTGGGCTCACGGACCCGGAGACCGGCCGGTTCCTGTCTGCTCGGAGAGTCTCCAAACTGCGAGGACTCTGGACCGAGAACCCTGACCTGCTGGTCGAGTATCCGGGCACACTCGACATCACCGCGCTATCGCTGGCGGTGCCGTTTGGCCTGCTGCCGGCCGCAGACCCGCGGCTGCTGCGCACGGCCGAGGCAATCCTCCGCGCCACGAGGCCCACAAGGGCGATCCCAACGTCCTCTCCCAGTCAATCTACGAGCCGCCCGCCACCAGCTCGAGCGGCGCGAGCACGGATTCCCACGATGTCTCGAGCCAGGCGACGTTCTGGATGGCAAGGTTCCTGACGGAGGTGGGCCGCGAAACCGGTCAGGCGCGGCACTGGACCAAGGCACTGGCGCTCTTTGACGGTATCATCAGCCGGATTTCGCACCTGGGGCTGTCACTCAGATCTTTTTCTCGCGGATCCGAATCCGGCAGGCAGACAACCGACCCGGGCGGCCTGCTTCCAACCTGCATGCCAAGTTGATCGATACGATGCTCGATCTGGCCGGACTCGACTACGACGCCGTCGACGGTCGAGTCTCATTGCGCCCAGCCCTGATCGGCCAGTGGACCCAGACCGGAATCAAGCAGTCTCTCGCGTGCGGAGACGTCTGGTATTTACTCGAGCGGCCAATCGGGACGAGGCTGTATCGTCTGCACGTCAAGACAAACCTCAAGCATGCCGCTCTACTCGACGTTCTGCTCACGTGTCCGGGCCTGTCGGAGCTAGGCCCCTGGGAAAGCTCGGCTCCGGGGCCGGAGCCGTCGTTCGACCCGCGGAACGGACAGGTGCGGTTCTGCGTCGCCCTGCCTGCGAATTCCGCGGAGTGGATCTGGACGTGGGGATGATGCCTGAGTCTCGTAATCATGCAACGCTGTTCGGAGGCGAGAGCGCTCATGGCCCAAGCGGCGGGGGTTGGCCAAGAACTCCTGGTAAAGAGCCAGTGCCGCTTCTTCCGGGCTGGTGGTCTGTATCCAGCATCCCCGGAGACGGGCACGAAGAATAACCCCCTTTTCAATCGCCAACCCAAAGAGACCATAGCGAATATACCGCCCAGGCACGGTGAGGGTTCGTTTTGGAATCGGCTCGGTCGAGACCCTCCTGGCGAGGTCATCCGGGTGCACCATCTCGACATAAAAGCGATCGTTCGTGCCACCCGGCGCGGGGTAGAGGCACGGCCGCAGCGGGGTCCGCGAGAAAGCGGAGTAGCTCAAGCTGCCGCGCGAGGGATTGCTAGTCTCATTATCGGCGCGAATTGCCCAGTCATGCGCTTCCATGAAAATAGACCTCTGCACAGACTCTTCGACTGCCGCAGCATCGAGGCGGCTCACGACGCCGACCTCAAGCCCTTCAAGCTCGCCAACGGAGCTGGCGCTCAACTGGACTTCGAAGTCGAGAGCCTCGCCGGATACGGCGGTCCACGACGCACGCACCACCAAACCATTCCACGACGGAGGCGCAACGTCGCGCGCACCGACGATCGATAGCGCTCGAAGCCGACAAGCGTCGCCGCGCTGAAGGCATGAAAGTCGCACCGCTTGGGGCGGGCGAGCCGATCGAGGGAGAGGAGCTTCGGAGGGATTTCGCCTTTCAGAAGGCAAAGTCCCGGACAAGAGTCATCGACCTTGAGCGCCCAGACGCGGCCGCCCCAGAAGAGCGTGAACTCCGGGCCGGAACCTTCCCACTCTCGTTTTTCCACGCTGGTCACCCGAAAGCCGATTGACCCTTGGGGCCCGGCGGGAGTGGTGGAGCGAATCGTCAGGCTAAAAGCCTGACCTACGAAAAACCCCGCCGACTCGTATGGTTGCGAATCGGCGGGGCCGGAACAGAGAAGAGGCCGTCCGTTATGAACGAAGCAGACGCTTCGGCTGGGCGGAATAGCTCTCATCGGAGCGTTCACGTCCAACAGCGCATAAAGTAATCCCCGGTGTCGCTGTGTCAAGGGTGCACCGCCCGCTTCTGTTCATTTTGCGACCGCCTCGACGTAGCAAGATTTGCCTATGCCACCGCTTTCTTGATCGATCGTCATGGGGCGATCGTGTTCTCTTCGCTGCCGGGCTCGCCCCCCGGCGCAACGGGCTGTGACGTCGAATCCGGGCCGGAATCGGCGCTCGCGTGTATCAGCTCGGATCGCAGCGGCACGAGCTCGGCGTCGCGGCAGCCTCCTCGAAGAAAATATAGTTCCAGCGGCCCGACCGTCTCGTCTTCGGCGAGTCTCAGCCGCTCGTGGTTGCGTCCTGCCGCGGCGAATAACTGATCGCGGTGCTGCTCGCAAGCCAGGCCGTAATTTTTCAGCTCGCGGCTCGAGCCGCCGCTCCACGTCGCCGCAATCTTGTACAGAGCCGGTGCCTCACAGCTTGCCCAGGTGCAAGAGGGGCGATAGCGGAATTGTGGTTCCAGCGGCATGGGGACTTTCTTTCGACGGGTTCACGTCAGGCACGCTTCTGCCGGTTCAATGGGCCGGGGCCGCAATCGGGCGCACGGGCTCTTCGCGTGCCGGCCGCAGGTTCGGCTGGCCGCGGCCGCCCAGGGCGAGATACGCGAGAATGCTCGCCCCACTCAAGATGGCCACGGACGCCTTTGCCCAGTAAGGTAGCGACGACGCCGAGACGTAGCCCTCGACCAGCGCAGCCAGCACGAAGAGCACGATGGCGACGCCCACCGCCGGCAGTGAATTGACCGCCTCGCGCCGCAGCGACGAGATTCGCGATTGCCCCTGAGTATCGATCAAGCCCCATCCGAGGCGCATGCCGGCGGCGCTCGATATGATGATCGCCGTCAGCTCGAAAGCCGAGTGCGCCGTGACGAACTCGAAGAAATTCGCGCCGTGCGGCTGGGTCAGCATGTAGCCGAAGAGCGTGCCGAAAACCAGCGCGTTCGTGAATAACTGGTAGAGGCTTCCAATCCCGAACAGGATGCCCCAGGCGTAGCACTGCAGGCCGATGGTCGTGTTGTGCTGAATGTAAAAGCCGGCCATCGCTGTATCGCTTCGCTGCCGCCCATCGTCCCGCGGGGCATTCACCGGTTCGGCGTACATCTGGTCGATGCTCTCGACAAACGACTCGGTCAGAATCTGCGGAGCCAGCTCGGAGCGCCGCGGCCGCGAGCAGAGCCGAGAAGAGGAACACGCCCCAGAAGACCAGTGTCGCCAGCCGCAGAGCCGGGTCGTGCCGCAGCCGACGAGGAGCCGTATCAAACAGCGCGCGCCCAGATCGCGAAACTGGAAGCCGGTGGCCCGGTAGATCAAGTTGTGTGCACGCGCCACAAGTGCCTGCAGGTGGGCAACCGTCTCGCGCGGCAGGTCGTGAACATCGGCCAGCATCAAGTCAGTGCATGCCGACCGGTAAAGCTCACCCAGCCGCAGCACTTCCGCGGCTTGCAGCTTACGCCGGTTCGCCAGCTTCAACAGGAGCAGATCGAGCTCGCGCCAGGCGATTTCGCGCTGCGCCAGCCGCTCGGCAACCAGCATGGTATCACTATCCCTTCATACAAGAGGAATTCTCTATTCACCGATGAAGACTCGATGATAGACCGCACACAACACGGCATCGGCCGAGGCCTTTGGCGAAAGACCGAATCTGAGCCGGAGAACACGGGCCAGCGGCTCGGCGATCTCGGCGCGGCCGGACGGCGAGAACCGGCGCCTGGCCACGATGTAATCGGAAAGAGCGCGGGCGACGTCGGAGCGAACGGAGATCCGGCCGGGAAGCCAGGGGAGCAGCGCGAGAACCTCGGGCTCCGTCACCTTGGTGAACCCGCGCCGCTCTTTGCGCTCCTCGCGCACGACCATCGTGCCCGCCGCCAGGTCACCGAGCCGCTGGAATCGGGATGAGAGCATCATGCTGGCCAAACCGATTTGAAAAAAAAAGGGGAACAGGCCGTCGATGGCCCCGACCAGGTTGCGCAAGATCGCCTGTACGCCGGTGATCGGAACGCCTCGGTCGGAGACGACCCGGATGCCCAGACACACCTTGCCAAGCGTGCGTCCATTAAAAACACCTTCACAAAAAGCGCCGTAGCCCCAGCTCAGCACGAAGAACGCCACGAGGGCCGGCCCCATGACGGCGGCTGATCCGCCCGAGACAGCGGCCAGGAAGAAAGCTGCGAACGCCAGCAGCACGGTGGAGACGGACAGCAAGCTCAGGTCGATCAAGTAGGCGGCAAATCGCCGGAACGGGCCCGCCAGAGGGTGGACGACGAGGATCCGTTCGGGCGTGACCAGGCGCACGACGCAGTCGATCGGGTCGGCGGTCTTGGCGGCGGCCGAGGTGGTCGACAACGGCGGGCACTCCGGGTAGGCGGCGTAACTCGAGCTATGTCGCCAATTCTAAGTCCAAACAACCCAATCGGGAATGGGAACTCTTTCGTTGTCAGGTGTCAGATCTCAATTGGCTATAGCGCTTTGCGGCCTCGCTTCGGTTTCGAAGATCCGGACCCGGTGTTTTTCTCGACGCGCAGGTTCCAGGCCGCGTGGAGGCCCTTGAGCAGTTGTTGCGGGGTTGTGTCGGCCAGCCGGATATGAGTGCAGCCCATGCGGCCCCAGCCGCCCTTGACCGGGATAAAGACGGCTGGGGATTCGGCGATGAAATCTCGCTGCATTTCGGGTGTCAGCATCAAATTGCCGAACCCTTGATCCTGCATGGCCAGCGTCGCGAAGATGCGGCCGCCCACGCGGAAGTCAGGCGCGCCCATGTGGGAACCTTCCTCGGCTCCGTCAAAACTGAGCGCTAGCTGTCGAAAGTCTTTCGCATTCATCATGTCACCTTCGTGCATCGCTCGTTTCCGCCGGGCGGAGCCGCCTCCTACGCGCGGGTCAAATCAGCCGGCACCGCCGAATGGCGACGCGGATCCGTGACGGGAAACGCTCCGGCGCGAGTGAGGATTTCCACCAGTTTGTCGCCACCATGCTTACGCGCATATCCCGCCTCGTCCTCCGTAGCGCCGAAGGCCTCGTGGAGCTCAACCCAGCCCGATTCCAGTGCGAATTCCGACTCGAATGAGACGGGCGGCGCCAGGATCAGCCACCGGAGCTCTGACTCCTGGAAATTGATCGGCCCTTGTTGCGCGATGCGAGCATATGGCCGAACGGGATCATGACCGGGATAGCGGCCGTGCGCCGTTAGAATCTGGAATGCCGTCAGGTGCTGCAACCGGAGGATCGCCCATTCCGCCTGTTCGGTCGTCTCCAGGACAAACTCAGAACCGAGTCCAGATGGACCGTCGGGGTTGGGTTCGTCGTCCTCCCATGCATTAGACATTCCGGACGTGACGTAGAGCCAGGACGAGCGAACCGGCGTCGGCTGGAACTCGATGACGCCGTAAGTCAGCCAACGCGGGTCTAACGAAGGCTGCTTGAACGGCTCAAAGGTCGCAGGCGTGAGCGTGAAGATACCGCGCGAGCACGGACCGAAGAGCTGCGGGAAGATCCTCTCTTCTCGGTCAGCCCACACCCGTTCAAACCACTCTTGCCAGGCAGTTGATGACATCGGAAGCGGGAAGGCTCCTTTCGCGGGCGTGACCAGGCGGACGACCCAGTCGATGGGGTCGGGGTTCCTGGCGGTGGCCGAACTGGACCAAGAGGGACTGCGAGTGGGGAAACTGGAACTGGCGAGTTTGATTCTATTCTGGAGGCAATGGGCTAAAGTCTCGACTCGAGGCAGCGGCTGCGCGCGCAACCTGATTCTCCCGCTTGCGAACGTCGCTGGCAATCGGGTTTCCATCGTGATTCCGACATCGAGCGCCGCGTGCTCGCTCAGTCTGTCGACTGCCGTCCCGGCCCTTCGGACCGGCGACGCTTGCGATCGCGCGGGCCGTGAGTTAGGTTGAGACAAAGCTTCGCATCGCATCAAATCCATTTCACGGGAGGGTCATCATGAGGCACTGGAGATGGTCACTTCCCTTGCTCGCTGTAACTTTGCTCGTCATGCTCGGCGCGAAAGCGCTCAAGACCCGGCGAAAACCGACGGAGCGACCGGCAAGATCATCGGCACGTGGAAGCTGGTTTCCGCCAAGTACGATGGCGAGGAAAGCGACCTGCCCAAGAACAGCACCACGCTCAAGCACATCACACCGGGGAATTTCGTGTGGGTGACTTATGAACCGGACACGAACCAAGTCACTCGCGCCGCGGGTGGGACATACACTCTGGACGGCGAGAAGTATGAAGAGTCGCCGCAATACGGACTGGGCGGTGACTTCAAGGTCGTTGAAGGCAAGCGGCACACGTTCACGATCAAGATCGATGGCGGCACGTTGCACCAAAACGGGGAGCTGTCCAGCGGGCTCAAGATCGAAGAGGTTTGGGAGCTGGTCAAGGCGAAATGAGCGTGTGCCCGCTACAGCAGAATCGCCGGCCTGTTTGGTTCCGCTTCCGGACAACCCGTGCGTCCGGGCTCGGGATGAGCTCGTTTGCGTGTGGGTGCACGTCGAAATCTTGGCAAGTCTGCCGGAAGTCTGAAATAAGTCCGTGGCTCCCTCCCAGTATCAAGTAGAAAGGCCAGACGATTTCGGGAGGTCACAATCATGGCGATTCGGCAAGCAGAGTCGAGCGCGCGGGTCAATGGGTCCCGGGCTGGGGTCAAGGTTGCGGAACCGAGCGACTCGGAGCTGCTCGCGCGATTCACGGCGGAACGCGATCTTGCGGCCGAGGGTGCCTTTGCGGCGCTGGTCTCTCGCCATGGGCCGATGGTCTTCCGCGTTTGCCGGCAGATTGTCGGTGACCGGCATACGGCGGAGGACGCTTTTCAGGCGACCTTCCTCATCCTGGCAAGGAGAGCCGGCTCGATCCAGGGGCCGGAGCTCTTGGGGCAGTGGCTCCATGGGGTGGCGTTTCGAACGGCGCGGGAGGCCAGGATGCAGCGATATCGCAGACAACAGCGTGAATGCGCGATCTCGGGCACGCTCGAACCAGTCGACCGATCCGGGCGGCCGGACGTGGCGCTGGTCTGTCGCGAGCAGCTCGAAGCCCTGCACGACGAGGTCTCGCGGCTGCCTGAACGATACCGTGCGCCCGTCGTGCTTTGCGATCTCGAGGGACTTTCCTATCAGGACGCAGCGAGCAAGTTGGGATGCCCCATCGGCACGATCGGTGTGCGCCTACGACGGGCACGGCAGCGGCTGCGAACGCGGATGACACGACGCGGACTGGCCCCGACCGCAGGCCTGCTGGCTTCGCTCCTGGCCCCGGAAGTGGGGGCGAGCTGCCCGCCGCCGCTTTTGGTCGATTGCACCGTCAAGGCGGCGATGGGGTTCGTGGCAAGCTCGTCGGCGACGGCCGGCATTGCGAGCACGCCCATGATCGCGCTCTCGGAGAGGATCCTGCGACTCATGGCTTTCTCACCGTACAAGCTGGCGATCCAGCTTGGCCTTGCGATCGGAATCTCCCTGGCCGTCGCCTGGCTGGCCCTGCCGCGGCAGGCGATGGTTGCGGAAGTGCCGGCTGCACTGGCCGCGGTGACCCCTACGCGAGATGCTGCCGCGACAGCGGACGAACGCACCGGCATTGCCAGTGCCACACACGATTCCGGCGCTGCCACCCCGGCTCAGCTCGCTCGCCAGGAAACTGCGGACGTGCCGAAGGTCCACGCGAGCCCGGGCCTACCCACATTGCCGGACGATGTTTTCGTACCGGACACGACGCCTGAAGGCTGGACGGCCAACAAGATGGGCGCGGCGATAGCGGGGATCGCGCCGAGAGACGAAGAGCAGCGCCTCGCCCGTGGAGAGCGGGCGCGGGGGGCCATCCTCTTCAGCAAGGAATGGATGCCCGATGACCCCAAAAGCCACGGCGGCGACGGGCTGGGCCCGGTCTTTAACGCGACTTCTTGCGTCGCTTGCCATGGTCTGGGAGCCCCTGGCGGGGCCGGGCCCGAGAGCAAGAACGTGGTCTTGATCACAGTGTCGCCGAACGGATGCGGCCCAATCACGTCTCCCGAGAGGATTCACCCGGGTTTCCGCGGGTCGAAGAGTGCAATCTTGCATCGTTACGGAACCGATCCGGAATATGCTCCCTGGCTGAACAGGTTCTTTCTGGCCAATCGCGGCCGGCAGGCAAACGCGCCCGCGGCGCGGCGAGACGACTCCGTGGAAGGGCGAATTCAGGCGCTCAAAGAGCAGACCTCGCCCCAGCGGCGGATCCGCGAGCTATCTGCCGGCGAGCGGTCGATGAACGGCTTCAATGTGAGCATCTCCGAACGAAACACACCCCCTTTGTTCGGGGTGGGCTTGATCGACGAGATCCCGTCGGAGGTGCTCATGGCGGTGGCCGCGCGGCAGCCGGCGGCGATCCGGGGCCGCATCAACCGCACCAAGGAGGGAAGGATCGGCCGGTTCGGCTCGAAGGCACAGATTCCCACGCTCCACGAGTTCGTGCGAGGGGCCTGCGCCAATGAGCTGGGACTCGAGGTGCCGGGCCACTCGCAGGGGGTTTCGCCTCTTGCTCCGCAAGGCATGGCGAAGGGGCTCGACCTGACCGAGCCGGAATGCGACGACCTGGTGGCTTACGTGCGGGAACTGCCGGCGCCCGAGGCACTCGACCCGAACGGGTTGCTCGGTACGCCCGACATGCGCACCGGTCGCCGGCTCTTCGCCCAGGTCGGCTGCGCTTCGTGCCACGTTCCCAAGCTCGGGGACGTCGAGGGCATCTTTAGCGACCTGCTGCTGCACAACATGGGCCAGAGCCTGAGCGACCAGGGGACCGCCTACGGCAGCAATCGTCCCGATTCATCCGAGGAGCCAAGCCCACGCGAGTGGCGCACAGCGCCACTGTGGGGCTATCGCGATTCCGGGCCCTACATGCACGACGGCCGCGCACGCACGCTCGAAGAAGCCGTCGCCATGCACGAAGGGCAGAGCAAGGCGTCGGCGCACCAGTTCTTCCGACTGACGTCCAAGGAGCGCGTGCAAGTCGAGGCCTTTCTGAAATCACTGATCGCACCAGGCCCTTCGGGTGGAGCGGGGCCGGCGCAGACCGCCGAGCTGGCGGCGAGCATCGAGCCGGAAGGCCGGATAGCGGCCGAAACGCAGGTGCGGCAGGCGCGAGAAGAAGCGTCGGCCCGCGACGAGGAGCGATTCCTTCAGGCACTGCGCAAACGCCGGGCCGACGAGGCTGCAAGGCGGGCGCGAGCCCAGATTCCACTGGCCCGCTCACTGGAAAAGATGGGCAAGATCACCGGCGCGATCGCCTTCTACCAGGAGATCGCTCGCGAGGCTTCTGGCACCAAGGAAGGCCGCCTGGCGGAGGTCAGAATCAGCGAGCTCATGAAGGCGGAGAAGAAAGGAAACGCGCGGAAGGGGGCGGCGAAGACTGCCGACGCCGATTGAAATGGGGTTCGTGCGCGATGTGCGGATCTCGAAGCTCTCCGGTCGCGGCTGAGGGCGGCGATGCTTCGGGTGCCCCGCGACCCGCGACCGACAAGGTCATGTCTTTGCCGCTTTGACGTCATCGGTTTTTTTCGATTTTGCACTGTATATTTTTATGTAATTACTTTTACGGAGCTTGGCGATCAGGGCATTTCGCTCGGCAATCCATTTCTCATTCTCGATGAGCGGCTTGATCTTGCTCTGAAGTTCTTCGAACGACGCCGGTCCCGCGCCGCGACGTTTCTCGACCTTCACGATATGGAAACCGTCCGGCCCCTCGATCAGGTCGCTGACCTGGCCGATCCGCAGGGATTCGAGGGCCTTGTTCACCGCGGGGATTCCATAGCCGCCCGGTGAAGTTTCCATGAGTCCGCCATTGTTGCGCGACGCCGAAGGTCCGTCACTTTCTTTCCTGGCGAGAGTGGCGAAGTCTTCGCCGTGACGCAGCCGCTCGAGAATGGCGATGGCCTCGCCGCGGGCGGCCGCGCGGTTGATGCTCTCGCCTTCAAATGGGATTTTCGTGGCGTCCCCTTTGGTTTTTGAAGGGGCCGATCTGGCCGGCTCGACAACGATTTCTCGCCAGGTGATGAGCGCGGGGCGGTCGAATTCGTGTTTCTTGACGTGCTCGGCGTAGTATTTCCGCATGTCCGGCAGCTCGACCTTGACCTTGTCTCTCACCTTGGTATGCAGGAACATCTCACCGAGGAACATCTGACGGAACGATCTTTGCATCTCGGGGAGTGAGCGGCCTCCCTCGGCGAGCTTCTCCCTGACCTGAGCCTCGGTGTCGAGGTTGTACTTACGCTGCAGCGGCAGGACTTCGGTATCGTGAAAACGCTGGTCGGCCTCTTCGTAGATGGCATCCAGCATTTTTGCGCCTTCTTTCTGTTTGGTGATCTGGCGCTTGGCTTCCTGAGCCAGCAGGCTGCGATTGATCAAGTCTTCGAGCATGGCGATTTTCAACATCTTCAAATGCTTCTCGGCCTCGCGTTTTTCGGAGTCGTTTCCTGTAAAGGCCGCCGCGAATAACTGCTCATACGCGCGGTGTTGCAGAACGAGTGCCATCACGTCATGGTACGTGACGACCTCTTCACCGACTTTCGCGAGCGGGCGCCCCGGCTCCAGCAGCTCGACGCGTCTGCGCCGATCAGCGGAATTCTTGGGATCCGTCGGCGGAGCCGGTTGTTTCTTGATCAATTCACCGGAGGCCAGGACGAACTGCGGGTCGCTCGGCGGCGAACCGGCGGCGCTCGGCGCCCTTGACGCAGCAATCGCCGCGACCGCTGCCGTTGTCGGGGGCGCCGCTTCCAGGCTCGGCAGGGCCACCACCGAGCCGGCAGGAGCCGGCTCGGTGAGGGCGGCAGAATCACCCGATCCCGCAGGACTCGCGGCCGGCGCCGGGGAGACGCCGGCGCCAGAGTCAGGCGAGGGACCGGGAGCGGTTTCCAGCTCGATCGGCACGGGAGCCGCAGCCGGACCACTCGCCGAAGGCGACGATGCCGGCGGTGCCCCGGCTGCTGGAGGGGGCTCCGGCAACGTGGGGAGATCGGGGAGTGCGGCAGGCTTGACATCGGGCGCCGCCACCGCCGCCGAGCTCGAGGCCGGAGACCTCAAGGCGGCCGGCCGTGCGGCCGCGGGCTTTGCCACGGCGGGCTGAGCCGCCTTCTTGACCGGAACGGATGATGCTTCCGGCAGGTCGGGCATCGGCGGCATCATTTCCGGGTTCGGCCCCAGCAAAGGGTCGGCGATTGGTTTGCGTGCCTGCCGCGTCGGGGCGGCTTCCGGCGATCCCGGCGCCAGCGCGCCCGGCGGGTTGGCAAGCGCGCGTATCCGGCCCACCCGGCGGAGGCGCGACGTCTGGCGACGGCGGCGGGACCGGACTGGGCGGGTTCGCAAATGCGTTGTCCGACCCCGCTGCGCCAGGTGCGACATCAGCCGACCCTGGCGCGAGCCGTCCCGGCGGGTTGGCAAGCGCGTTCTCGGGCACGGCAGGCAATGCTGGCGCGCGATTCTGCGACGCTTCGGGCGGAACCGGAATCGGCCCGCTGACCGGCAGTCCCATGCTGGTCCCGGGTGGTTCGCCCTGGCCCGCGCCGGCCGTTGCTGCCGCCGGTGCCGGGCCCGATTCCGGACCAAGGGTCGACACCGGAGTTGGCATCGACAGAGCAGCACGCGTCCCATCGGGAGCGGGCAACGGCACCGGCGCGGTGAGTGCGTCCGGCTGCGAAGCTGCTACGTTCCCCGGCGCGGCGCTGGCGATCGAAGACGCGGCGACCGCTCCTGCACCCGATGGCGGCAGGGCTGAAACATCGCCGGCTGTTTCCCGCGCGCTGTATGGCGCCCCGGTTGCCGGCGCGGTCGCGGGCACCTGGGCCGCCAGCGGACCTGGCGGGTAGGTCGGCAAGGGCATGCCGTGGGCGGCTTGAGCCGTCTGCGTTTGGGTTGTCGATTGACCGGGGCCCGGGCCGGCGGCGACAGCCCCGACCGGATTGGAACTGGAACCGACGCTTGCGGGCGCCCGGCCCGACCATCGCGGATCGTTGGGATCCTTGATCGCCGTCCGAACAACGGCCGAGTTGCCCATCCCCCGGTTCACGGTGTCATCCAGTGAGGGGATCGGCGTCAAGCCGACCGGCCCGAGCTTGGATTCGCTCCCGGGCGGATCCTGCTGGGAGAGGGCCGAGCGCGACTGGGCACAACCGGCCGCCCCCAAGCTCAGAAGGGTTACCACGAACACTCGTTTCATGATTGGCTTGGTCTCCATCCTTGGAGATGGCCGGCCGCGGCCGGCGCACCCGAGATGCGCCTCTCTGACCCGCGTCCGACGGCCGTCTCGGCCATCTTAGCCTGAAGAAAAGAATCGATCCCTCGGGCGCGGGCATCCGGCCAAAGAAAAGGCCGAAGAATATGGATGCGAAGGAAGTGCGCCCGAACGTCAGACCGAACCAGCGGCAGCGTCGAGAGCCCGCCGCGCGCGTTATCTTACCCAGAGCGGCCCGGATGGCAAGGCGGAATGGGAAGCGAAGGATGCAATGGGGCTGGCGCGTCGAACGCTTCCGTGGGCGGGAGACAATGGGGATTGTCCTTGGTTGACTGCACGCAATGGGCGTTCTGAGGGGATGCAATCCGCTCGTTCCGCCCGAAGGTCTCGCTCCAACCAGTACCGCCGCACCTTTTGACCCGTCGCGCAAAGTGCGCGCACACGTCCCGCCCCCCAAATTGCTGTCACCGCTGTCATCTCCTTACATCCCTTGGACTTAAAAGTGACGGCTGAATAATCGGAACCATTTCTTGGACCCAACACACGACGCCCCTTCACGTTATGCGGTGACGGCTGAATATTCGGACCTTCTGCCAATCGGCACGGAAAAAGTCCGGATCTGACGATTTCGCGCTATCTCCGCAGCGGGTCCGACCGAAGTGCGGCTCGCCTGTCCCGCCCCGCCAAGAACTTCCGGCGAAGGGACCCGCGCTATGCCGCGGAGCAATCCGGCGTTGTTCATCGCTGAATGCGGAAATCCACGCCCAGAAAAGATCCAAACCTCTGACTCGTGGGCCGTGGAAAAAGACTCGAATTCCTCTTCACCTTCGTTCACTCTGTTTCCTTCTGTTCCAACTCGAGACCAAGAAATTTGGCTCCCTGACCCCAAGGATCAGTTGCGCTCCGCTTTGTGTCCCATTCGCACACTTCGCTCGAGCTGCCCCTCAAAAATGTCGTCATGGCGTCATCTCCTTGCTCCAAGCGGACTTACGAATGACGACATTTTGAGCTCGCCGGCCGATTCGATATAACTCTTGTGACCGTGAACACTTCCGAATGACGACATATTTGCGCCATCTTGACGGGAAACGATCGGATCCAGGCCGAGGCAATGCATGACGTATCGGGAGGGCGAAGCTCCCGCTGTGTAAATCGGCGGCTCCCAAAACCTGAAGCGAACGCAGAAGCGGCCTCGTCGTCGGTTGGGTGAGTAACGGCATCGGTCCTCAAAACGGCCGTGCATGATCCTGGAACGAGATGCCGTGTTTGCGACTTGACGATCAAACGATGAAACTCGCTGATGGTGGCAGGATGGAAACCGGGCGTCCGACAACGAATAACCTCTCTAAAAGAATGATCAGCACGAACCACGATCCAGTTGCCAGATGAAGAAAGAATTCGTGCATTTCGAGTGAACATCCCTCCTCGTCGTGGGGGCGGTGCCGCCGCAGGCGAAAGCCCCATCGTCGGCGCGGTACCAAGCCAGCCTCAGCCCTGGTGCGCCCTGGCGACCAATCCCCGCGGGCCACGTCGCCCGCAGTGAATTTCGCGCCGGAGTAGGTCAGGCTTTAGCCTGACGATTCTTAACGCGCCCGACGACCAACCCCCCAGCCACGTCGCCGCCGGTGAATTTCGCGCCGAATGATTCGTGAGATTCGTGGTCGAATCTGCTTGTGTGGCACGGCGCAAGGAAAAGGAACGACGAATCCTACGAATCTCACGAATGACGGAAGGGAGAAGAGAGTAAATGCTGCGCACTGATCGGTGACGGTCGCTCGCTCGGCGCCATGGCTCCGCTCGTCGCAGAACAACTGCGCGGTCACAATCGATGATCGGCACGCCACCATCCCATCGCCCCATGTGCCACGACCCAGCGGCCCATGCCAGGGATTTCGCAACCCGAGCCCGGCACAGGCTCCATGATCCCTGCTGCGGCCAGCTCACGGTAGGCCGGCAAACGGCTTTCGTTGTTCTTCGGCCGCCACCCCTTGATCGCAAACCGGAGCATGGCGACGGCATTCTCGGACAGCGTGACGGTCTGCATGGCAATCCCCTTCGTGGCGGGGTTTTACTAAGGGAGCCAACTTCGGGCGAGGCCAGTCGCGAAGTACCGGGGATTCGGCAACCATATCCAGTCGATTGGCCGGCTCGGGCAACAACCGTAGGTGCAGAGGGAGATTGGAGAAGACACTGGCGAAGCCTGTCGTCATGTCAGAGGTAAGGGGTTCGATCCCGGTCATCCTCGCTTCGGATACAAAGACCCGACTACAGCTTTGATCGCATGAAGGCTAGAATGAATCCGGCGCTGCGACCCGCGAAATCGAAACGCTGCGTGGAAGAACTACTATTCCGACGGCCTCTCGCCACGCTTGGAGGCGACATGCGCTCGGTAACAACCCCGCCATCCGTGATCCCTGCCTCGCCGCCCGGTCTCCCGGACCGCTCCATTCCGAGTCTGGATGAGCTCCGCGCGTGGACGTCCGAGCCCGACCATCGCGTGGTGATAAAGGGAGTGGCCTGGGCCTTTTACGAGCAGCTCGTGAACTCGATTCCCGAAGGAGCCAACATCCACGTCGATTACGATGGGAAGGATCTCGAGATCGAAGTCGACCTGTCTCCCCCGAAGATTGACCGACCCGCGATCTACGCCGCGCTGCGAGTAGCAGAGGTCTGGCGGTTCGACGGCGAAGCCAAGCGCATTGTCATCGAGCGCCTGCGCGAGGACGGGACCAACCAGCCTGTCGACATGAGCGAATTCTTGCCGGTTCGTTCCGACGAGGTCGGTCGCTGGGTGCTCGAAGAAGATCGACGCGCCGGATCACGCTCGGCGCAACGACTGCGGGCCTGGGTACGCGCTGAGCTGGCTCCCCGGCTGCGCGCTGACCTGGGGTGGCGAGCGCGACCCACTCATTCGAGGGGCCAACATGGCGTCGACGATCTCTCGAGAACTCGCAGACACTGGCGAAGCCAATGCCATCCAGCCCAGACTTGTAACGGCGCAATGCGTAAGACGCCAGATCTAGGCGTCCTGTCGAACATCGACCGCCAGCGTGCGCTGAAACGCCGCCTGCTGACGTTAAAGCCTCGTCCGATATCTTCCAGCTTCGCTTCCAGCGCGTTGATTCTTGGATTTTCGAGAGCGATATGTCATGACCCGACAGGTCTTCCGGCTCAGCGTCGTTTTCGTCATCGCAGCGGCGATCTTTTTCTTGTTGCTCGCGCGCGGGAAGGGTCGCGCGCAGAACTGAGCGCGGGCTTCCCGGACATAGGCCGGCAAAGGTGGCCGCTTTGCACCCTGTTTTCAGAGACGGCCAATGGGGTTATGTTGACAATCGTGGCGACGTTGTCATCAAGCCGCAATTTGACTGGGCGATGGATTTTTTCGAGGATCGAGCCGCGGTCGCGATCTGGGGCAGGTGGGAAAAAGCCGGGTTCATTCGTCCGGATGGTTCCTGGGCGAAATTGCTGCCGGCGGAAGCTTACCCTTCGGGACACTTCAGCGCAGGGCGCGCTTGGTTCGCTCAGGCGGGGTTACGCGGCTGCATCGATGCGGACGGCAACGTGTTGATTCCTCCGAAGTATCACGATGCGCAGGAGTATTCCGGAGGCCTGCGCGGGTCGGCGAGAGTGCACGTCGGTGGCAAAATGAGCGAGGCCACGCCGCATACGGCCTGCTGGTGGGAAGGCGGCAAATGGTACTACATCGACCACGCCGGCGCGATCGTGACCGTTTGCCGGCAAGACCGAAAGCGTTTGATCGAACCGCCGTTTGGCAGAGAGCTTCGCGGCGGCAAATGAACACCACAAATTCGACGAGCTCCAACGGAATCGGCACATGCTCAAAACAATGACATCGGCGTGCTTTCTGATCACTGCCACACTTTGCTCTGCAGGCGCCGCCGACACGAAGCCCAACATCGTCTTCATCATGGCCGACGACCTGGGCAATGCCGATCTTGGCTACCGCGGCGGCGAAATTAGCACGCCCAATATCGACAAGCTCGCCGCCACCGGCGTACGCTGCGAGTCATTCTATGGCATGCCGGTGTGCACGCCGTCGCGGGCCGCTTTGATGACGGGCCGCCATCCGATCCGTCACGGACTGCAGACGCTGGTGATCTTCCCGAGCCACGGCTACGGGCTGCCGACCGACGAGCGCACGCTGCCTCAGGCCCTGAAAGAGGCCGGCTACCAGACTTTTATGGTGGGCAAATGGCATCTCGGCCATGCCGACCAGAAGTACTGGCCGCAGAACCGCGGATTCGACCACTTCTATGGCAATCTCGTGGGCGAAGTCGATTACTTCACCAAGGAGCGAGGAGGCTTGATCGACTGGCAGCGCAACGGCAAGTTCCTCAAAGACGAAACGTACTTCACGACCTTGATCGGCGACGAAGCGGTCAAGCTCATCGATGGTCACGACCCGAAAAAGCCCTTCTTTCTCTACTTCGCCTCACTGGCCCCGCACGCACCATACCAGGTGCCCAAGGAGTTTAGCGACCGATACGCCTCGATCCAGGACGAGAAACGGCGGGCCTACGCCGGCATGATCACGGCGCTTGATGATCAGGTCGGCCGCGTGGTGGCCGCGCTCGAACAGAAGGGGCTGCGCGAAAACACGATCATCCTGTTCGCCAGCGACAACGGCGGCGCGACGAGCGCGCTCTTCGCCACCGGCGCCCGTTCAGCGGAGGACCGCAAGAAGAGTGGCGGCGTGGGCCTGGGCGAAAGGCCGCCGGCCTCAAACGGGCGATTCCGCGCCGGCAAGGGCTCGCTTTACGAAGGGGGCGTGCGCGTCCCGGCGTTCGTCAACTGGCCAGGCCATTTGAAGCCGGCGGTGGTCGCGGCACCGATCGCAATGGTGGACATCATGCCCACACTGCTCGCACTCTCCGGCGGCAAGGGCAGCGCGGACCATCCGTTCGATGGCAAGGACATCTGGCCCGTGCTTTCCGAGGGCGCGCCGTCCCCTCACGATGTGATCCTGATCAACGTCGAAGCAATCCGGGGCGCGATTCGCAAGGGCGACTGGAAGCTCGTGCGAATGGCCACGTTCCCGGGCAAGACCGAACTGTTTAACCTTGCCCAGGACCCCGAGGAGAAAAACAACGTCGCGCTCGAGCACCCCGAGATCGTCCGCGACCTGGATGCCCGGCTGGTCGCGTACGCACGGCAGATGAAGCCGAGCGAGTGGATCAAGGCTCAGCCAGTCTTTCTCGGGGCCCAGAGTGCCACGCTGTTTGACCCCGACTTCGACATCGAAGACGGCGGGCTGCCTCACGAGAAGCCCAGAATTCCCAATAACTGATCACACGCCAAACGATGAAGTGGAGCTCGAGCAATGAAGAAGCCTGCGACCAACCCGCGCAGTGCAGCGGCCGCCGGGGCAAAACGCAACGCCCAGCCGGGCGTTGCGAGGCCAAAGGACGCCGCGGCGGCCCTCGCCCGGCTCAAGGAAGGCAACGCGCGATTTATATCGGGCAAGCTGCGCCACGCGCACCAGGCGGCCGCCTGCGCAAGCACTTGACGGCGGGTCAACATCCGTTCGCAACGATTCTGGCCTGCGCCGACTCGCGAGTGCCGCCGGAGCTCGTCTTCGACCAGGGATTTGGCGACCTGTTCGTGATCCGCGTGGCCGGGAACATCGTCTCCCTGGACGTGCTGGGAAGCCTCCAGTACGCGCTTCAGCATCTGCAAACGCCTCTGATCGTCGTGATGGGCCACGAGTCCTGCGGCGCCGTCACGGCAGCGGTTGACGCGCTCGAGGGCCGAGGCACGGAGCCTCGATTCATCGCCGCCCTCGTGGCCGCGATCGAGCCCGGTCTCAAGGACCTTCCGGCCGAGCTCGCCGGCGCCCGTCGCGTGCACGCGGCAGTCGAGGCCAACGTGCGCTGGTCGATGCGCCAGCTCGCGGCCCTGGCCGACAGGAAAGTGAACGTCGGGCAAAACAAGACAATGCTTGTCGGGGCGGTTTACGATATCGCCAGGGGAAGGGTCCGCTTCCTCATGTAACGAGCACGTCTTGAGCAACCAGCGTTCGAATGAATTTGCCGTCGTTACCGCTACTTGATTGCCCGCAGTGCGAAGCGTGGGTACTCTATTAGGCTACGGTCATATCGATAAAACATCAGTCGGTCGTTTTTCATGTTGAATCTTGAGGCCGACTTCTCTATCTCCCGCAATGACACTGTCGACGGATGCGGCGTCCGCGGGTCCAAAGCCTGGGAGCGAGCAGAATGAAAAGAAGTTTGCGATTTGCCGCGGCGCTGGTGGTTGCCCTGGCGGCGACTCACGCCGCGACCGCCCGCGCTCAGTACGGCTACTACCCGCGCGGCTACGGGGGCTACGGCTGGGGCGGCTGGGGCGGCGGCGGCGAAACACCGCAGGGAAGCATAGCCCGTGGCATGGGAGCTTATGCCGCCGGCGCCGGCTATTACAACCAGCAGACGGCCGTCGCCCGATCGATCAACGTCGATACCGCAATGCGATATAATCAATACATGTACGAATCGAATGAGGAAGCCAATCGCAAGTACCACGCCAAGATGGCCGCCGACAAGTCCCAGAACCTTGAGGCGTACGACAAGACGCAGGCGAGGCTGCGCGATAATCCCACGCGTCAAGATGTTTACATGGGCGATGCGCTTAACGCGCTCGTGACGCAGATCGAAGATCCGCGGGCCTATTCCCGAACTCTCCAGGGTGCGAAGGTCAAGATCGGCGGCCAGATGATCCGGAACATTCCGTTCCGCTACGCCCCCGGCGCCATCACCGTCAGTATCGAGCACCTCGCCAACGGCCAACCGCCCGCTGCACTATTAACCGCTTCCTTTGACGAAGATCGCGCGGCGTTCAAAAGTCTGGGTCAAGAGATCCGCAAAGATTTGAAGGACGGCGAGAAGCCCAACCCGGAAACCGTCGAGAAAGCGCTCGCCGTGATCAACACTGCCGAGGCCAAGGCCGACAAGATCCTGCCCCGGAACACCAAGGACCGCAATGACGCCGACAAATACTTGAAGGCCCTGCATGGCTTGCTCGGCATGCTGCAAACTCCGGCCTTGGATCTCCTCCTCGCGGGCGTGGAAGAGCACCCCGAGGCAACCCTGGGCCAGTTACTCGCGTTCATGAACGCGTACAACCTGCGCTTCGGCCAGGCCACCACGCCCGCTCAGAAACAAGTGTATGACTCGCTCTATCCCAAGCTGGCGGCACTCCGCGCCGAAGTCGCACCAGCCCTGGCTGGCGCCGCTCCAACAAAAACCACCGGCAACGAGGTCGGCGACTTCTTCTCGGGCATGGAATATCAAGACCTGCAAAAGAAGGCCCCGCCACAACCCCCGCGGCCCGGCACCGGTCCGCGGTGATCCTCTAAGTGTACGGTGTGTGGTATGATTCTAGTTGGAATCAGGATACCGCCGCCCAAGGTCATCCAGAAATCGATTGATTTGCTTGACGCCGTGATGGTGCATCTTGGGGAAGTGCGACTCGAGACAGATTCCGACCCCGTGGAAAGCCTTGGGCCAGAGCATCAGGCAGCCCAGCACCAGAAACGGCGTTCCGACCGGACCAGGCAGCAAGATTCCTCCAATCCCAGAGACAATCAGCAAGACTCCGACCTCCGTGGGCATCTCCCGGACCCTGCGAATCTGGTCCAGGTGCTCGATTGTGACATCCGATGCCCTCCCTCGGCGCGGTCGCCTTCCCACGATGCTCGACGCATTCGTCGCGTTCAATTTGAACTCCTCAACAGTTTTGATCAGCGCCTCTCCAAACAATGTCATCAGGGATCGATTTTAGCCTGAACATCGTATTTCTCCCAGAGTAACTTCCGAAGGGTGGTCAATCATGTCCAAGAACGGGTTTACGATGGCGCCGTCGCGTGATGCGCTTCAAACTGTGTCGGATGCATGGGACATCGCTTTGCAGGCGGCGAAGGATGGTGCGGCCCACGCGAAGGCCAGTGCGGGAGACGCAATGCCGGCCGCGGGGCGATTTCTCTCCAGGATCGTTTACACGATGTCTTACTCGTTCTCGTACGGCACTGTCTTTCCCGTCGCGTTCATCGCCAGGTCGATCCCCGCGAACAACCCAGTCGTGACGGGAATGATCGACGGCGCCCGAGCCGCGAATGACTGGGTCGACGAGCTCAAACATCGTGAGCCGAAGACGACGGCGAAGACCGCGACGACGAGCACGGCCACGGCCACGCCCAAGCGGGGGCGGCCGCGCGGCAAAGCGAAGACGACGACGAAGAGAACGGGGCGATCCTGAAGCGGCCGCGGCGAGAATCGTTTTCGCCGCTGACGGCAAGCCGCGAAAACGACCGCGCGTTGAGTAGGTTAGGCTTTAGCCTGACTTCGTGCCCAAGCTGTTGCCGTCCGCCCAGCGCTTTCCGCGGGTTCACTTAGCGACGTTCCCCAGCGAGAACGTGGCACTCTCTTCCATCGCGTTCAATTTTTCTGCTCCAGCCGGCCGAGCATCTCGATCACCCGGTCGAGCTTGCGATCGATCTCTTCGACGCGATGCTCGAGGATCGCCGTGCGGGATGAGATCATCAAGAACCCATCGCGCACGTCGTACATCAATCCTAGCGACCGCAACGAATCCGACAGCACGATGCGAATCGGCTGCTGGCCGGGAATATCCACGACCTCGCTAGCCATCGTCACCTTGGCATCCGTGATTCCGGCTGGGTCAACGAAGATGGGAATGCCCGAGTACGTCTCGTCGGCCGTGATCTTCTTGATGGTTTTCAATAGCGTCTCGATCGAGGCCACCTTTGGAAAATCGGCGCCGACGACCATGTCGAGCCTCTGGCGAATTCGCGCGTTGGCGTCCGGCAGAGGATCCTTGGCGGCCTGCGCGGCAGGGCCGTTCGACGCTGGGCGTTCGGCGGCTTTTGCGTTCTCGTCCAGACCGAGATACGCGACCAGCTTGGCGATCGGCATGGGGCGGATGCCGCTCAGACGAGCCTCTCTAACGGCCGCTCGCACGCGATCGGTGAAGCCGGCTTCCTTCGCGGGGGTGACGCCATTCGGCCGCTGGACGAGGTCACGCAAGGGCGGCCGGTCGTCGGTGACGTACCAGTCGATGCGGGGCGTGAGCGTGCCTGATTGCTTGTCGATTTCCGGCGCAGGAAGGTCAAAATCGATGACACCTCCGGCTTCCTGGATCAATCGCTTCAGCTCGTTCCGATCGTCGTTGCCGTCACGGTTGAGGTCGATCTTGCCCAGCAAGGCAAATCTCGTCGGACCGTTTGGCGACCACAACGGCGAGAAGGCGATGTCGCCGACTTGAATCGGGTTAATCGCGTTCGTGGTCTTGATGATGCGAGCTTTGCTGCTGCGCTCATCGACCGAAGTGAGTTCGATGATCCCTTTGGGCGTGGGCAGGGTGCCCTGCTTCTCATGCGCGTCGCGGATTGAGAGCTTCATCTGCGGCCGCGCGCCCATCCCTTTGGTGATCGAGAGCAGCACTTCCTTTGCTTCATAATCAACGTAGGTGACAGCGCTGGGTTGATCGACGATTTTCTCGTCCTGTGGTTTGATGGGTTCATCCTGCCGATCTCGCGCGATCGCTGCTGGGGCGGCGGCACCGGTGGGTTGACCCTTTCCCTGTTGAGCCACGACGACCGTTCCGATTGCGGCAACTGTCAGCAAAGCCGCGGCCGATGCGCGAATCGTTTGCAAGAACATGGATTGAACAACTCCTTGTGCGAGTGTTGTGATCGATTGGGGAACAGCGGTGAGCCCTCCAAGGAGCCCGGTCAACCGTGACCATTGCAGCGAGAACCGAACCGTGGCCTCGACGAGCGAGCAGGGCAGGGGGGGCGGGGCGGCGAAGACCGAGGCGGATGGCCCCGCGCCGACAAGCGCAGGCAGTTCGCGGCGTTGCAGTCGAGAATGAAGCCGTTTTCTCGCTCGCTCGAGACGGCCTCTGAGAGTCGCGTGGTTTACTCCCAGTTGCAAAGCAGCCAGGTCGTAGCTCAAACCTTGAAGGTAACAGAGCACGAGAGGTTTCCGGAAAGAGTCAGGCAATCGCGCGATTTCCTCATGAACGATGCCTTCGGACCAGAGACGATCCGGAGCCCGGCAATCTCGGCTCGGAATATCTGGAGCGACCGGAACTTCGCGTTTGCGGCGATCAATCAACCGGTTGCGTGCTCTTCGAGCGACCTTGGCCGCGACTCCATAGAGCCACGGGCCAAGGCTATCTCTGCGCTCGATCGAGGCCGCCTTACGCACGAGCACGAGGAATGTGGCCTGGAAGGCATCCTCGGCTTCATGCTGATCGTGAACCAGGCTGCGACAAAGACCAAGAACCATGGGCCCGTGCCGCTCAACCAGGATTTCGAAACGCCTCCTGGCCCATCGAGCCCGGGTCGGTCTGAAAGCACTCGAGCAGCTCGCGGTCGCTTTGGGTGCCCAGACTGCCCGAGTCGAAGAGCGTGACAAAGCTTCGCGAACCCGCCAGGAGCCGTTTGGTGGCCATGGAATCTGCACTCATTTCTTACTCTTACTCTTACTCCCAATCCTGCTCCCACCCACCCCATACTGTGCAGAGGCGACAAGTTTCGTCACAGTTTTTTTGCGCACATCAGGGCCGCAAGAGCGCGAGCAGACGCTGGGCGATCTCGGGTATCGTCACAGGATCGTCGCCCAGCGGAACATACGCATTCTTGGCGTCAACGATCCGGACCAAACCCGGATGGCGGCGGGAGAGTGCTTCGATGCGGGACGAGTCGCCGTAAGAAAGTACAATATACTGCCCCTGTTCGACGTGGATTCGGTTGAGTTTCCAGGCTCCGGAGAGGATCCGGATCTCGGTCTCGACAAGCAGCGTCTCGGCCGGGCGGGGGAGGGGGCCGAACCGGTCGATCATTTCCTTGCGCAGGTCGGAAAGATGCGCCAGCGACCGCAGGCGCCCGATCCGGCGATAGAGCTCCAGCTTGATCCGGGGCGAGGTGACGTAGTCGCGCGGGAGGTACGCCCGCCACTTGAGCTCGACCGAGCAATCGAACAGCGGCCGATCGGGCTGATTGGTCAAAGATCTCGCGGCCGATTCGAGCAGCGAACAATAAAGTTCGTAGCCGACGCTCTCAATGTGGCCCGACTGCTCGGCCCCGAGGATGTTGCCCGCGCCGCGGATTTCCAGGTCGCGAAGTGCGATCTTGAACCCGGCACCAAGCAGGGTGAACTCCTCGATCGCCTTCAATCGTTTCACGGCGTTGGGAGTGACGGGCCGATCCGATTCGAGCATCAAATAGGCGTAAGCACGATGCTTGTAGCGGCCGACACGGCCCCGAAGCTGATGGAGGTCGGCCAGACCGTACTTGTCGGCCTCGTTGATGAAGATCGTGTTGACGTTGGGAATATCCAGCCCGCTCTCGATGATCGTCGTGGCCACCAGGATGTCGAACTTTCGCTTGATGAAGCTCATCATGGTGCGCTCGAGCTCGTCACCCGACATCTGCCCGTGGGCGATTCCGATCCGAGCCTCGGGCACGATGGATTGAATGCAGTCGGCGATCGTCGTGATGTCGTAAACCCGGTTGTGAACGAAATAGATCTGCCCGTCGCGATTCAGCTCGCGGTGGATGGCACGCTTGATGACCTCGCGATCAAATCGAAGCACGCGAGTCTCGATGGCCTTGCGATCCGGAGGAGGCGTTTCGAGGTTGGAGATATCGCGAATGCCCAGCAGGCTCATGTGCAGCGTGCGTGGGATCGGTGTGGCCGAGAGAGTCAGGACGTCAACCGTGCTGCGGAGGGTTTTCAGCCATTCCTTGTCCTCAACGCCGAATCGCTGTTCCTCGTCAATGATCACGAGCCCCAGGTCCTTGAAGGCGACGTCTTTCTGCAGGATGCGGTGCGTGCCGATCAGGATGTCGACTTTTCCCGCCGCGGCGCTCTTGAGGACCTCGCGGATCTCGGCCTTGGGCCGGAACCGGTTGACGACCTCGATCACGAACGGGAACTCGGCCATCCGCGCAGCGAAGGTGCGATGGTGCTGTTCGGCAAGGATCGTGGTGGGCACGAGCACGGCAACCTGTCTGCCGGAGTCGACCGCCCGAAAGGCTCCGCGAATGGCGACTTCAGTCTTGCCGTAACCGACGTCGCCGCAAATCAAGCGGTCCATCGGCTTGCCCTGGGACATGTCGCGCTTGACGGCTTCAATCGCCGAGAGCTGGTCGGGCGTTTCCTCGTAAGGGAAGGCGGCTTCAAACTCGGCCACCCAGTGCGAGTCCTCGGCCGGATAGGCGATTCCCGGCCGAGCCGCTCGCTGTGCCTGGATATCAATCAGCTCCTGGGCGAGATCGATGACGGCCTCGGCAACCCGCTTCTTGCGTTTTTCCCAGGTCGACGAGCCCAGTTTGGAGAGCGCCGGCGCACCTTTGCCACCGCCCACATATTTCTGCACGAGGTCGATCTTGGCGACTGGGACGTAGAGCCGCGTGCCTTCGGCGAACTCGAGGAGGAGCGTCTCCTCGGCGTGCTCGGCCGACTGGTCGACGAAGTGAAGGCCGCGGTACCGCGCGATTCCATGATTCACGTGCACCACCAGGTCGTCTTCATTCAGGTCGAGGAAGCTGTCGATCGCCCGGCTCTCGTACCGTCTGCGCGAGATCGGCCGCCGCACCTCGGCACGGGCGAAGAGCTCGTGATCGCCGATCACGAGCGTGCGGGCCTCGATCAGGTGGAAACCAGCGCGAATACGCCCTTCGGTCAAGTGCAGCCGCTTCGATTGCGCGAGCTCCGTGTCGGAGAAGACTTCGCCCAGTCTCTCCACCTCGGCGGCGTTATGGCACGCGATCAGGACATCTTCACCGGCGGCCGCGCTGTCGAGCTCGGCCTTCACCTTGGTCAGCTCGCCCGAGAACCGCTCGATGCTTTCGATCCGCATGTGGCAGGTCGTCTCGAGCGAATCTGCCGCCAGTGTGGAGATCGCGATGGTGGGCAACCGAATCAACTTCTCAAAACTCGCTTCCACGCTATAGAGCCCGCGGCGGTCCTCAAGACGATCGAGGTAGTGACGCCCCTCCTCGCGAAGATCAGACGGCTCGATGAGCGCAACCCAGGTGCCTTCCGGATAAAAGTCGACAGCATGACCGAAACCAGCGACGTCACTCTCGCCGAATGCGATGGCCGCCGTGAGCATCACCGAATTCCAGCGGTCCAGTGAGCGCTGCGATTCGACGTCGAACGGCCGGATCGACTCGATTTCGTCGCCGAAGAACTCGATGCGGACCGGATCGGTCGCGTCGGTGGGGAACACGTCGAGGATTCCGCCTCGCGAGCTGAACTCCCCGGGCACCTCGACGACCTCCGCTCGCGACATCCCGCGCTCGAGCATCCACGCGGTCAATTCTTCGATCGGCACGACCTGGCCCACGCCCACGGTGCGAATGATTCGAGCGAGCAATTCGGGTTTGGGAACCGGCTGGAGCGTGGCTTGAAACGGCGCGACTACGAGCCGCGGAGGGCTCGGGCTCGTGAGCAGCCTGAGCGTGCGCATTCGCCGCCCGAACACATCGTCAACGGCCGTGAGCTCTCGTGGCGGCTTCTCCCATGCGGGGAAGATCTCGGGCACGATTCCCGCGAAGGTAGCCACGTCATCCCGGAAGTCGTCGACGTCGCCAACGTGGGCGAGCACGATGACGAGGGTCTTGGCGCATGCAAAGCGAGCGCGGCCGCCGCGAGAGCCGAGGCCGAACCCCACGCGCCGTCAACCGTCGCGCTCTTGCCATTCTTGAGGGCCGCCAGTACCTCGCCAAAACCCGGCGCGCGCTGGATCTCCCTGGTCAGATCCTTCAGCCCCAGGATACTCGCGCGAGTACCGGATTGCCGTTTGGTCCTGGGCATTTCCTCTCTTGAATGTCGATTGTCAGTGATCGGTTGACGCGTGTCGGTTGCCTACTTGGTAATTCTAGGGATACCCGCCGCGGATGGCCACTCTTTTGGGTTCGCAGGCGTACGGCGATCGCCGGCCTGGCGCCGCGGCCGCGGGGGAAGCATGTGGGGTGACTCGGCCCGGGCCGGCGCGGACCGCGCCCCGCGGGCGAGCGAATGGGCAATGCGATCGATCACGTCCACGAGGTCGTCGAGATTCAAAGGAAGCTCGAGGCATGCAACGGCGCCCTTCGACTTGGCCACCGCAACCATATTCCGGTCAGGAAACCCCATGAGCGCGACGACCGGCCCGTTGTGTCGCGCATGCCGCTCCAGTCGATCGGTCCATTCTTCAAGCACGGGGACGTCCCAGATCGTGAGGCAAGGTTCGGCCGCTTGCGATTGTTCGTCGCTGCTGGGCAGTCGCTCGCCGACCATCTGGTCGTCGGCCTGTTCAATGCGATACCCGGCCGCCGCACACGCGTCAGAGATCGTCCGACACAACTCCGGGCTCGCGCTCGCCACCGACACGCGAACGACAGGATCGTTCTCGGCCCGAGCCGTGCGGCCGGCACGGCCATCCAGCAGCCGCGCCACATGGCGGGGGAGCACGTCCGCCGCAGTCGCTTCGGAAAGAACCAGGTCGACCAGCCCCGAATACCGCTCCAGTTCCTCATAACGCACATACGGGCCGACACACAACACGAGTGCAGGGGAGGTTGCGACGCTTGCCTGAGGTCGCCATTCCGTGAGCCGCTCCGCATCGCGCGGCGCAAGCGTCTGCCGGTGCACCACGATCAGCCGAGGCGGATGATCGAGGTCGAGAGGCCGCCCCGCCAGCGGCTCGGCCGCGGAATCAATCCGAAAAATGCCGTACGAAGCAGGAAGTGCGTCCCCAATCGACGCGACCCAGGGATCACTCAGATCGCCGACAAACCAGATCGCTGCCGCAGATCCATCCATCGATCGCCGTGGCCTCCGTGCCTCACCCGGGAGCCTCCCGGGCGACATCCCACTTGAAATTGTTAAGCTATCACAGGTTAGATATTGCGGCAATGCGGGAACCATGCCGGCAAACCGTCGCGAATCGATTGGCACCTTCTTTCCTTGATTGAATTCCCTATTGCATCCACCAAGGCATGGCATTGTATGATCGAGCGCCGCGATTTCTGGTGTGCCGCCCCTGGAACCTGACGGGTGCCGTTGTCGGGCGCAACAAGCGCAGGTTCCGGTCGGATGAAAACTGCTATCTCCATGAGGTGATTCATGGTTCGCAAGAGGTTGCGTCGGCGTCCCGAGCTCGAGTCGCTGGAAACGATGGTTCTACTTTCGGGGATTTCAGCCGCGGAGCACGCAGCCAGCGCCGTCATGCTGGCGCGGGAGCCCGTGGCTGATGCGCAAATTGTGTTCATGGGCATCGCGAAAGGGACGTACAAGACAAGCTCCAGCTTTCTCTCAACGTTTTCCGAAAAGGGCACGATCAGTCCACTTGGCAAAGTGAAGATCAAGGGCTCGATTCAGTACGGCATCTTGCACCCGACGGGGACAGTGACCGTTTCCATCGCGACCAGGAAACACGGCGAGATCATCGCCAGTCTGACAACCGCCGGACCAGATGATCCGGTGTTCTACACGATCACCGGCTCGAGCGGCATATTTGCCGGCGACACCGGCAGCGGCGAGTCCGTCCTCACGCTGAAGCCGGCCAAGGGGAAGGGACCTTCGCACGGCAAGCTCACCGTCGTGTTCGAGGATTAGCAACAGTACGGATTCGGGCCACATTCGAAATCTTCCCAGAAATTTGTATCGATCGGAGGCCAATCCGACATCATCATAAAGAAAAACACTCCGAGCTCGAGGAATTCGCCCATGAGCCACCACCGACTGGCAACGCCCGAGCTGGAGCGGATCTTCCATGGGGAGACCGTCGCCGGCCTCTCGGAATGGCAGCTCCTGGCGCGATACATCGAGCACCGGGACGAGCTTGCATTCGCTGCCCTCGTCGCCAAGCACGGACCAATGGTGATGGGAACCTGCCGGCGGATGCTCTCTGGAGGAGCCGACGCCGACGATGCGTTTCAGGCCACATTTCTCGTGTTGGTCCGTCGCGCCCGCTCGCTGGGGCCTCGTGACGCCATCGGGCCCTGGTTGCACGGCGTGGCCGCACGCGTGTCCATGCGGGCCCGCGCCCAGGCGGCGCGGCGGCGGCGAGTCGAGCCCAGCCTCAGTGAGCTCAACGTGTTTCCCGCCGCGACCGAGCCCGATGCCGAGCTGGCGGCGATCGTCGATCAGGAAGTAAACGGGCTTCCCGCCAAGTACCGCTCGCCGATTGTGCTCTGTTACTTGCAAGGCCTCACCCACGAAGAAGCAGCCCGGCAGCTCGAGTGGCCGGTGGGAAGCGTCAAGGGCAGGCTCGCCCGGGCGCGCGAGCTGCTTCGAGGCCGCTTGCGCCGCCGCGGAATCGCACCGGCTGCGGCGCTGGTGAGCTCCTCGATCGCCGGCGAAGCGTCCGCGGCGCTTGAACGCACAATCTTTGATCAAACCGTCAGCAACTGCATGCGCGTGACTCTGGGACAAGCCTCCGTCGATGCCGTCTCCATTTCGATCGCCTCTCTGGTCAAAGGAGCTCTGTCGGCCATGATCATCCAAAAAGTGAAATGGGCAGGACTCGCGGCGCTCGTAGCCGGAGTGACTCTCACCGGCGCCGCCGTCATGGCGCGACAAGGAGGCTCGTCCGCGCCCCCTCGACCAAAAACTCCAGCAAGAAATAAGTCGCTCGTGGACAACCGCCTGAACCCAGATCAGTCTGATTCCGGCAACGAAAGTGGCGACGAAGCCAAACTGTCCGATACGGCAAGTGCCGAGCTGGAAGATCTTCGCAGCCGCCTCATTCAAGCGGCCAAGCGTGACTGGACCACGGCGATCGAGGACTTCCGGACGAACAAGGCCCCCCTCGATCGGATCTACCAGGCGTCGCTGCGGCTCATCGCCGCCGAAGAGGATGGCAAAGGCTCGGCAGCCGACCAGGCCGCTGCGAGCGCGCACGCAGAACGGATGCGCGATGTGGCGCGAATCCAGCACGCAAATCCGTCTAAGTCGGAAAGCCAGACTTCCCTCGTGAACGCTTATTCGGCCGAGGCCGACCTCTGGCGGTGCGCGCAGCGGCCAGATTCTGCGCGACGGGGCGCGCGGCGATTCGAATTTCGGCTGGCGCGGCATCCAGCGCAAACAACGACCCAGACCGTGACCACACCGGATCCGAACCCAAACACACGCCCCGGCCCGGCCAGGACCCGCGTTCGCGACAGATCATCGGAAAGCTCGAAGAACCCGTCGCCATGAAGTTCCTCGAAGAAACGCCGCTCGAGAACATCATCGAACACATCAAGAAATCGACCAGATCCTCCGACATGCCCAACGGCATTCCCATCTATGTCGACCCGATCGGCCTGTCCGAGGCCGACAAAACCATGTCTTCGCCCGTCCGCAATCTCGAGCTGGAAGGCGTTCCGCTGCGCCGCACTCTGCAACTGGCACTTTCTCAACTCGATCTCGGATACTTCATCGTCGATGGGATGCTCTACATCACGACGCTCGAGTCGGCCCAGAATAGCTCCCTGCCTCCGAGCATGCCCGCGCCCTCGCCTCGCATGGAGATGCTCGAAAAAGCCGAACGCGGCGAGCTGACGCTGGACGAGATGAAAGACCTGGTCGAGATGTTCAAAATCCAGAAAGAGCTCGACACAACCCAAAAGGAACTTGGCGAGCTGCAACTGGTACACGATGGAATCGGCGGCACGCTGGCACACACGCCAGCCGAATCCGACGAAGCCAAACAGAACAAGGCTCTCATCGAATCGCTCTCGAAGCTCACGCAAAGTCTGATCGAAGAGCTCAAAGAATTGCGGAAACCCAGGCAACCCGAGAAGCCGGCGCCGGCGGCCGCCGCATCGAGCGCCGGCGGTCGCCAGTGACCGATTTCGCGACGAACGAGTCGGTTCATCAGCTCGCAGGCTCAACCATCACCTCATCTCTCCACTGGGCTACAAGCTCACTCTCGATCGCGCCCGCGTCCCAGACCAGTGCGTTGGCCACCGCACAGCCGATCGCATGAGAAAAGAGCGGCTCCGGCTCGAGCCCGCTCAGCCAGCCGTCAACCAGGCCCGCCAGAAAGCAGTCGCCCGACCCGATCGGGTTGACCGGCGTGATTCGCGGCGGGACCGCGCGGTATCTCTTCCCGCGGTAAATGATCGCCACCGGATTGGGCCCGTCCGTTACGACTCCGCAAAGAACTCCGCGCCGACTCCATTCGTCCAGCAGCGCGGCCACATCACTGTCGGAAGCCGCGGACTTGCTTAGATAGAGAGCCGCCTCGCGACGATTGAGCTGAATCGATGTCGGCCAGAAGCCCGAGATCGCCGCGAGCGAGGGACCATACGTGTCCAGAAAAACCGGAACCCCGCCCGTCTGCGCCAGCTCGATCAGTTCGCTATACAGGCCGTGCGTTGCCAGCGCGGGGCTAGAACCCGACAGGCAAAGTGCCTCGATTCCTCCGCCGCACAGCTCGCGCTCGACGCATGCCGCCAGCGCCCGGGCTTCTTCGACCGTGATCGCCGGGTTGGGGTCGAAGAACGCGGTTTGTTCTGAAGTCGCCTCGGTCCGCAGAGTCAAGATCACCCGCGTCGACGACTCGGTGGGAACGACGATCGCCTCGAGGGCGTCGTCCGATCGCAGCAAGCGTTCACAATCACGCCCCACCGACCCACCCAGAAACGTGACCGGCCGCGCCTCCCGCCCTAGCCTCAAGAGCGCGGCGCCACGTTGTTGCCCTTGCCGCCGACCACTTCGCGCACGGCCGTTCCCCGCACCAGATCGCCCGGTTGCCAGGCGGGAACCGTCAGTGTCTTATCCAAGCAAGGGTTTAACGTGACGCAAAGGATCATTTTTTCAATTGTCGCTCGTCAGTGGCCAGTTGTCCGTCAGAACGCGTGCAAGTTATTGACCTTTTATTTTGGGGCTCCAATGCGCCGGAGCAACCGATCGGTGCCGGAAAAGTGCCCCGTTGTCGGGATGTCCTCACGTCGTATATGGTGTAAGCGATCGTTTCGAGTGGTTACCCGCCAAAAGTTTCCGTTCGCCTGTGCCATCCGTCGGTGAAACTGGGAGTGCTCGTTCCATGGTAGGTCCTGCCAAGCGGCTGCTGCCGTATGCCCTGGCCTTCTTCAGCAGCATGTGCATCATGACTCTCGAGCTGGTTTCGAGCCGGCTGGTCGCGCAGCACGTGGGCGCGTCGCTCACAGTCTGGACCAGCGTCATCGGGATCATCCTGGGTGGCATCTGTCTGGGCAACGTGCTCGGAGGGCGCCTGGCCGACCGCGTCGACCCCCGCCGCGCCGTCGGGCCGCTCTTTGCCATCGGTGCGTTCTTGACGATTTTCACGTTGTGGATGAACGCGTTCGTCGGCGTGCTTCTACCCAGCAGTCTGAGCATCCCCTGGGAAATCCGCACCGTACTCGTCGTCTCCCTGGTTTTCCTGATTCCCGCGACCGTGCTGGGAATGGTCGGGCCGGTCGTCGCCAAGATCGCCGTCGAAGAAGCCCGCAGGGCCGGCAGTGCCATCGGCGACGTGTATTTCATCGGGGCCGTGGGCTCGATCATCGGCACGTTCTTCTGTGGTTTTGTTCTCATCTATCTGGCACCTTCATCGGTGATCATCCTGATTGTCGCCGCGGCCCTGGCGGCCTTGGCCGGCGCGCTCATGAGCGATCTCACGGGGCTTCTCGTCGGGCTCGGCACGGCCGCCTTGCTGCTCATCGGCTCGATCCTCTCGATGCTGGGCAACCCCGGCTTGGGCGCACTCAACCTCGGCTCTTACCAGATCAACTACGTGGCCCTCCTCGGCAATCTTGCCGGCTGTGTGCTCGGCTTCATGGGTTTGAGTGGCTTGCTGGCAGCACGACGCGCCGAACCAGCGGCTCCCCCCAGGGCGAAGAGCTCGAAGCATGCATCCGATGCCAAGGGCGACGATTCGCAGCGGCCGAGTCTGGCCGATCTGGCGTTCCTGGCCTTCGTCGCCAGCCTGGTCTTCATGTCGTTCGAGATGGTTGCGGGACGGCTCGTGCAGCGCTACATGGGCTCGAGTATCTACGGCTGGACGAGCGTGATCGGCGTCTTGCTCGCCGGGCTCAGCCTGGGCAACTACCTCGGCGGCAAGATCGCGAATTTCGTCGAGGACGAGAAACAGGCGAGCTGGCTGTTCCTGGCGGCGTCGGTGGTAACGCTCTTCGTCATCCCGATGGACACTCAGCCTGAGTTCCTGGCCGATATGCTCTTCGGCGGCAAGCACGACTCGGTTCTCCAGCAGGCCAACGAAATCTCGACACTCAAGCTCGGTCCCGTGCTGATCTCGCTGAGCTGGCCGTACCGCATCCTGTTCCTCGTCACGCTGGTGTTCTTCTGCCCGGCCGTCACGATGGGAACGGTCAGCCCCGTCGTCGCCAAGCTGGCCGTTGACCGGCTCAAGGAATTCCGCCGCACCGGCACCGCAATCGGCGAGGTATATGCCTGGGGAATGGTCGGCAGCATCATCGGCACGTTCCTCACCGGCTTCGTCATGATCAACTTCCTGGGCACGAAAGGGGTGATTCTCGTTCTCGCAACGCTTCTGGCGTTCTGCGCGACGTTCTTCGGTCCCATCTGGCACGCCATCTGGGCCGGCATTCCTCTGGGGCTCTGCGCAATGGCGTTCACCCCCCCCTGGCTCGTCGATAGCACCGTCCGCAAGTTCCTGCCCATCGCCGAGGGCAAGCGCTTCGAGGAGCTCACAATCCACATGGGAATTCGCGAAGAGCAGGCCGACCTCGAGGACTCGGGCAAATACGCCTGGATCGACGAGAGCAACTACTACTTCATCAAGATCGAGAACAAGCGCCTCGAGAACGGCGAGCTGACCATGCGCACCCTCGTGCTCGACAACCTGATTCACGGCTACTTCATCCTGGGACATCCCGAGCGGCTCGATTACGATTATGAACACATCTACGCGATGGTGGCGTATCGCGCGGCCAAGGCCAGCGGCAAGCTCACGATGGATGACGCCCCGCAACCCAGCAAACCGGACCCGAGCGACATGACCAGAGAGACGCCCCACCCAGCACCAAGCAGGACCAGCTCCCCTCCCGGAAGAAAAGCGGCGAAGACAAACAGCCCGAGAGCAAAGGCAAGGCAACAAAGGAATCTTCCGAGCCGGCGGCTCCCGGCGGGCTTCAGAGCGTCCAGGTCGGCGGAAAAACAGAGGGGCAGGCCAAGCAGATCACGGAACTTCCCAAGGACGTTTTTGCAGACGACCTTCCCGACCAGCCCAAGGACTCGAAAACGCCCAAGCCCAAGCTCCGCTCGGCCGATCTCGACAACCCGATGTCCGAAGAAACGCCCGATAACGGCTCGATCCTCCCCGCCGTCAAGCACGCCGACATGAAAACGCTGTTCCTGGGCGGCGGTGCCTATTGCTTCCAGCGGCATATGCAGTTCGCCTATCCCGGCACCGAGGTCGACGTCGCCGAGATCGACCCCAACGTCACCCGTGCCAACTTCGAGGCCACCGGCCTGCCGCGCGACACCACCATCACCACCTACTGGGGCGACGCCCGCCAGTTCGTCGAGCTCCACCAGGACACCAAGAAATATGACTTGATCTTCGGCGACGCCTTCAACGACTTCTCCGTTCCCTGGCACTTGACCACCCTCGAATTCAACGAGAAGCTCAAGAAAATGATGACGCCTACGGGCGTCTATATGATCAATATCATCGACGCCTACGAATCCGATGAGCGTGCCCGCGAGAAGGCCGAACTGGAGATCGACCGGCTCAAATCCGGCGAAGCAACCGACTCGAGGAAGAAGAGAATCCACGCCGATGCCAAGGCCGCGGCCTACCGCTATGGCGGTTTCGTCGGCGCCTGGGTGCGCACCGCCAAGAAAACCTTCAATCATGTCTATATCTTCGGAACTGATGAGGTCCCCGGCAAAGGCAGCCGCGAGACGTTCGTCGTCGTCGCCTCGAATCAGGAACTGGACCTTATTGATCTGGGCAAGCGCGCCGACGACCCCAAGTTTTTCAAGGACGGCCGCTTGACACTCTCCATGCCCTACACTCCGGAAGAAGAAAAGGCCATCGACCTGAGATCGCGCAACATCACCCTCACCGACGATTACGCCCCGGTCGACAACTTGCTCGCGCCGGTGGCAGAGACGAGAGGAACCGATTGACGACATGCCGGCGCCGAAAGCGCACGAGAGCAAGAGAAGCACCAGGAGGCCTCACGTGACTGCTTCGCCATCTTCGGAGACTCCGGCCAAACCCGCTCGCGTCTTGCTCTACGCGGCGATTGGTTTTGTCGTGGTCTGGGTTGCTTACCTGACGTTTTTCTTGCCCAGGCCAACCGCGACCCTGGAAAACTCGGGAATGAGCGAGCCCGCGCGGTACGACTGGACCGTGCTGGACCTCGACGACCGCCCCGTTGAATTCTCCAGGTTCAAGGGCAAGCCCGTCTTCCTCAATTTCTGGGCCACCTGGTGCGGCCCTTGTATTCGCGAAATGCCCTCGATCGACAGCCTGCGCGCGATCCCCAGCTTGCCGGAAAATCGATCGAGTTCGTGTGCATCTCCGTCGACGACGAGGCCGAAACCGTCCGCCAATTCTTGAACGGCAAGAACTACGGAATGACGTTCCTGCGAGTCAAAGACGGCAAGATCCCGCCCGTGTTTTATTCGGAAGGCATCCCGGCCACCTTTCTGATCGCCGCCGACGGCAAGATCGCCGCCGTCGAAGTCGGATCGGCCGACTGGCACGAGCCGCGGGTCATAAAGTTCATGGAAAAGCTCGCGGCAAATAAGTGGGGCCGCAGAATTGCCTGCGCAGAGCGCGGGCGATCAGGCCACGCCGGCCGCCGCGTCTGATCCGTCCGATCCGACCGATCGGTCCGATCAGACGCGGCCGCCGGCTCGCGCAGCGCCTCGAGCGGTCGCACTTAGAGCTCCTCCTCCCAGTTCGTGAACCACTCGCGCACCGGCTGTTGAGCCGTGCCCCCGGCCGGCTTTGCCCGCCCGGCCAGCGAAAGATACGTAACAACCAGCAACAGACTGCAAAACGGTATCGCGACGACCACTCCCACGCAAAACGCGAGGATTCCCGCGATGAGGAATACCGCCTGCGAAACGTACACCAGGATAATTGTTCCCGCGCGCCCGCCGGAGATTTCCCACGCGCGCTGCATCGACTCGAATGCACCGGCATCCTGATCGATCACCAGCCAGTAGAATTGCCCGAGGCGTGCCCACACGTAGAGCAACAAGCCGACCCAGCAAATTCCGCCCGAAATCAGGACCCCGAGCAAGATGGCTACCTGATCTCGAAGGACCGCAATAATCACTCCCCCCATCACGAGCGGTACGAACGCGATGGCCAGGAAGGCAAGGACGAACATGATGAGCGCCAGAATCGATCTCAGCAGATATTGTCCGCCGCTGAAGAGCACGTCGAACGAGACCGGCTGCCCCCGCGCAATCTTGAGCAGAGCCAGATTCATGCCGATTCCCAGCCAGACCTGAATGATCCTGCTCGCTAAAGTAAAGCACCAGTAGATCGCCATGACCGTCCCGGGTTCACCCGGCATCGCGATCTGAAGGCCGGCGAGCACCGCGCCCACCATGAACCCGATCCCCATCTCGATCCCGACCACCCCCCACACGACCCAGAGACAGCTTCCCACGTTGTTTTGAAAGATCGACCACGCTGCGCTCGTGATGGCCTCGATCGAGCAAGGAATCGACAGGCTTCCTTGGTATTCGATCGGTTCGCGCTCGAACGATGACTTGGTGCAGCGTACGGATTGTCGAAATCAAGGTCGTCGCCCGGCCGGTAGGGATCCATCGACATCGTCGTGCTCCGCGAAGTGTGTCATCGCGAACCGAAAACAGCCCTCAAAGCAGGTGCCGCGCCTTGACCTCGAGATAACGATTGACGAGCTGGGCGGTCAGCTCTTCGGGAAACGCGTCGATCGTCAAGACCCCGGCCTGCCGCAGGCCGGCCAGCACGCGCTCACGCCAGTTCAGCATCGCCGCGGCACCCGCGCCCTGATAAAGGCTCGACCCCTCGGAACCCGCCCGGTCTGCCAGGGCAAACAGGTCGTGGTCGCGCAGGAAAACCGCCAGCGGCAGATGGCGGCCCCGCACGTTGCGCAGATAGGTGCAGGCAAGCTGGGCGTTCAGGTCGTCGAACAGATTGGTCATCAGCACGACCAGCGACCGCTTGCGGCACCGATTCTCCAGCTCGATAAACGCGCGATCATACCGCGATTCCACCATCTCGGGAAACACGTTGTGCACACTGTGCACCAGTCGCTTGATCCGCAAAGGACCCCCCGAGGGTGAAACGAACGCACGCACCCGATCCGAAAAAGCCAGCAGTCCAACCTGGTCGCCTCGGATGAACGCCACGTGGGCCAGCAGCAGCATCGCGTTGAACGCATGGTCCAGCGGCGAGAGCCCGTCGCCGGTGTCTCCAGCCATCAACCGCCCGCAATCGATCAAAAAGATGATCCGCTGGCTCTGGTTGAGCTGAAACGCCCGGCACGTGAGCTTGCGCCGCCGGGCCGTCGCTCGCCAGTCCAGGTGCCGGGGGTCATCCCCCTCGGTGTAATCGCGCAGCCGCTCAAACTCATTGTCGGTTCCCAGCCGCCGCGACCGCCGCACGCCGATCGTGCTCAACCGGTCGCGCCGCGCCAGCATCGAATAACGCCCCACCTGGTGAATGTCAGGGTAAACTCGCACCTCCGTCGCCACCGGCCAGTGACCCTGCCATCGCCAGAACCCCAGCCGGCTCGACGAGAGCGCGTCCACTCGCTCGAAGCGATACGTTCCCCGTTTCTTGGGTATGATTTCATAAGCGAGCATGACTTTACGCTTACCGGGAAGCTTCACCTCGAACGACGCCGGCACCGCCGTGAATTCATCAGGCACGTCGTCGCGCAGCGTGAGGAACCTCGGTGCCTTTCCCAGGTTTTCGACAACCAGCTCGACCGTACCGGGCTCGTTCAGCGAGCAGACCACGTTCAGGTGCCGCTCGAACGAGACCTCACTCGCCCCCCACAGCGTGAACAGGTCGAAGACCGCAAGCGCCCCGACAGCGGTGTCAACCAGCAGCACCAGCGGCAGAAAATCCTCGCTGACAAGCAATGTCAGCGACAGGATCCCCGGCACCAGCAACGCGACCCCAAGCGCCCTTCCCGGCCAGATCATCTTCATCGCAGCGGAACCTCGACCGATCGGATCAGCTCCGTGAGCAGCTCGTCGGCAGAGCGGCCCTCAACCTCGGCCTCCGGCGTCAGCATCACCCGATGACGCAGCGACGGCAGAACCACGTCCTGAATGTCGTCCGGCAACAGGTACCTGCGACCCTCCAGCGCCGCAACGGCCCGCGCCGCACGCAAGATCGCCACGCCCGCCCGCGGCGAGGCCCCCAGCGAAAACGTCGGCCACTCGCGCGTCTTCCGCACCAAGCTCGAGATGTATCCCAGCAAGTGAGCATCGACCAGCACCTCGCGTGCGCGCCGCTGCATGTCGATCACCTCCGCGGGGCCCGTCACGACCGCAAGCTCCGCCGCAATGTCCCGATCCGGCGCCTGGCTGCGAGTGTGCAGCCTCAGAATGTCGATCTCCTCCGCAGCACTGGGATAGTCGACCACAAGCTTGAGCAGAAAACGGTCGAGCTGCGCCTCGGGAAGGTTGTACGTCCCTTCCGACTCGATCGGGTTCTGCGTAGCCATCACCAGAAACGGCGGCTCGATCGCATGCGTCACGCCGTCAATCGTCACCCGGCTCTCCTGCATGATCTCCAGGAGCGCCGAATGCGTCTTCGCCGGCGCCCGATTGATCTCGTCCGCCAGCAAGATCTGCGTGAAGACCGGGCCCGGCCGAAACCGGAAATCCGAGATCCGCTCGTCATAAATCGGCGAGCCCGTGACGTCCGAGGGCATCAGGTCGGGCGTGAACTGGATCCGGCTGAACGAACAGCCCAGCACCCGCCCCAGCACGCGCACCAGAAGCGTCTTGCCCAGCCCCGGCACACTCTCGAACAACACGTGCCCGTCAGCCAGAAGCGCCGTCAAAACGCCGCGCACCAGCTTGGTCTGACCCACGAAAACCTTGCTGACCTCGCCTACCACCCGATCGGCCCAACTGATCACCTGCGATCCTTCCCCCGAGGCAAGCTCGGCGGGCGCGCTGGCGCTGGCGAGAGCCCCCTCCGGCGGCGGTCCCGCGGCTCATTTCGTCGCTCTCGAATCGAATCTCATCCATTACGAGCTCGCCTTCTATCTTCGATCAATAAAACAAGCGTTAATACTTCCAATCAATATCGTTATCAGCAGGTTTCGTTGAGCTGCCTGTTGAATCCTTCTGGCCGCCGCTGACCTCGAGCACCGCCCCGCGGGAAAGCGCGGCCCGGCCTGGGCCGGCAACAGGTCGCGTGCCACGGCCAGGCCCGCGCAGCCCATGCGGCCAGCGCCACTGACGGTAGCGCTCGACCAGGTCAAGCGACTCCACCCTGGCGTGGCTCCCCTCCAGGAGCGCCCCAGCGCCTCGGCGTGCGCGGCCGGCCGGTCTGCGCCCGAGGGCGGGTCGGGCCGCGGCCGCCCCAGCCGTGGCGCCCGCGCGAGCGCCGCAAACAAGGCCGCCACCGCCAACTGCCCGGCCACCCAGCGGAACGGCGGCAGCCGCTCCATGAGCTGCCAGATCGATGGCATCCCCACTCCTTCCTCGCTCAAGACAAACGAGCCCTCCACGAACGCAATGTTCTCCATCTGCCCTTCCGGCCACTCGGCCACCCGAAGAGCCAGACTTCGGCGCCCCGCGTTGACCAGGGCTTCATTGAGCAGGAACGAGCCGTTGGCAACGATCAGAACCCGCCGCCCACCGATCAAGCTCTTGTCGACCACGAGCGCCTCGCCGTCTCCCCAGAGCAAGACGCCAAGGCCCTCCGCCACGATCGCCTCGTGCAGCCACACCGCCGCCGTCGCAGCGTGAACGTCTTCGGCCCACGGACCTTCAAGCGCCTTGCAGACCCTCGGCGGGCTCGCTGCCGACTCCACTGCGAACCAGTCGCGCGCGCCGCCGCTCTTCGCCGGCTTTGGCGGCAGCTTGTGCACCCAGTCCTCCGCCAGGACCCGACTGGCCTCCGCGTCAGCCCGGCGCTCCGGCTCCGCCGATTCCGAGATGCCATCCCGGATCTCGGTCCAGTACTCCTCCGTCGCTTCGAAGTCGCGCACGACGTAAATCAGCCAGCGATCCGAGTCTTGATCGAGCCACTCGGCCAGCCAGCGAGCCTCGTCCGCCTCCGGTGGCCCCGGATGAGGCGCAAACCGCACCATCCCCTCCGCCCACTCGGCCAGCGTGTCGGTCAAGCGAACCGCCGCCCGTACGCTGTGCCCGCGGCTGCGCAACAGCGCCGCCAGCGCCGCCGTTCCGTTCAAGCTGGGCCCCCGGCTCAACCCGTACTCGGTCTGCGGCCCCCCGAACCCGCAGCCCGGCAGGATCACGATCAAACTCATACAGCAGAGAATCGCCGCTTGCGCACTGCGCCGGGCTTTCATGACGACCCCTCCAGCTCCTGCCGCCGCGCCTCGAACGCCTCGGCCCGGCTCCAGACCCGCTCGAACGCCCCCGCGGAAGGCTGCCTGTGTCCGTAATAAATCTCCTCGAAGAGCAAGAGCGTCGCCCTCAGCGAGTCAACCAGCACGGGATCTCGCAGCCAGCGCACATAATAACGCCCCGTCCAGCCCGGCGCCAGACGGATCAAACCCGCTCGATGTAGGCTCAAAAGTTGATGTGCAAACAAGTAAATCACCGCACGCGAGTAATCACCCGCACTGCGCCTGCGCTGGGCTTCGGCCCAGGGGTCATCGAACCCGGGCATCATCTCCTCCGGAAGCTGGGCCAGCAGAACGGCTGTGCCCGCGCTCGACTGAGCCGCCGACAACCCGGCCGCGAACGGCTCCCGTCGCATCCAGAGCACGACCAGAAAAACGAAGAACGCAACGAGGACCGTCAAGAGCAACAGCGTTCCCAGGTACTCACCCCCCACTCCGACCGATGGCATCCTCCCCCCACCCATCCCTCTGAAAAAGCGGTCAATCGCCTTTCCCATCGACTGAAGCTTGCCGACGATCCACTTGACCCACGACAGCCGCGAAACCCAGATCGGTCGCACGCGATCCGCCGCCGAGTCGTACCAGGGGTAGCCCCCTTGCCGCAGCGCCTCCCGGACCGGGCGATCCGCTCTGGCGCCGCCGCCGCCAGGGGTGGTGGAGATGGGGGCAGGCTCGGGTGCGGCGCTCTGCGACTGCAAGCCCGGAACGACCACCAGCATCATGATGTACGCAGGAACAAACATCATCAGCCGGGTCGCGCCTCCAGGCTATGCGCCAACGCCTTGATCCGCTGAGTAAGCTCCCAGCCCTCGAGGCGAATCCGCCGGTCAATGTAGGAAAAGAAGCGATACACTCCCAAAAAAGCGACGGCCAACCACACAGCCGCTTGAAACAGCACGCCATTCCGATCCGTCATGCCCGGGCTGTACCACGTCAGCTCGTTCCCGATCAAGGCCCCGCCGATCATCCTCACGCTCATGAGCAGGCACACCGCAAAAGTCGCACCAAGAAAGAGCTGGACCAGCCAGCGCAGGAAAAGCTCCCCCTCGATGCCGCGGCTGAGTGCCCTCGATCGCTTGAACTGCTCGATCGGGCCCGACCTCTCGAGCAAGACCACCTCGTTCAAGAAAGGATGCTGCGACGGCATCACGGGATAAAGTGGGAAGCACACACAGTACAGCCCGCGAACGATGAGCTGGCTCAAGATCAAAGCCGGCACGCCCGCCAGCAGCCTCCTGGCCAGCCGGCGCGGCTTGGCGGGAATTCCAAACATCAGATCGCCGATCACCAAGGTCAGCGGGGCCGTCGCCCACGGCACCTCCAGTACCAGAAGCACGATCCAGCCGATCGTCGGGAAGCTGGGATCCGATAGCAGCCACGCGTTGAGCGCGGCAAATGGCGCGATTCCAATCAAGGCGGGCACCGCCAGCGCGAGCGGCCTGGCCCGGATGACGTGCAGCGACAGGTCGAGCAAGTCGAGAAAAGGTCGCTCACGAATCTGGATCAGCGTGCGGTCATCTAACATGGAGCAACTTGCGTATGCCTCTGGCCCTGGAGCTCTCCCTCGGCGATCTCGATCGCCTTCAGCAACCCCCGCGCCTTGCTGACGGTCTCCTCGTATTCGGCCGCCGGGTCACTGTCGTAAACCACCCCTCCGCCCGCCTGGATGTAGGCCGTCTTCCCTTGAAGAACGAGCGTCCTCAGGGCGATGCACGTATCCATATTTCCCGTGAAGTCAATATATCCGACCGCCCCGCCGTACGGCCCTCGCTTCTGCCGCTCGACCATGTCGATGATCTGCATCGCGCGCACCTTGGGCGCGCCCGAGACCGTGCCCGCGGGCAAGCCCGCCCGCAGCGCGTCAAATGCCGTCTGCCCGCGCCGCAGCCTTCCGGTCACGTTGGACGTGATATGCATTACGTGCGAGTATCTCTCAACCTTCATCACATCCGAAAGCTCCACCGTTTGATAATCGGCGACCCGGCCCACGTCATTGCGGCCCAGGTCGACCAGCATGATATGCTCGGCCCGCTCCTTGGGATCAGCCAGAAGCTCGAGGGCCAGCGCCTCGTCCTCGGCTGAATCGGCCCCCCGGCGCCGCGTGCCCGCCAGCGGACGAATCGTCACCAGCCCATCCTCGACGCGAACCAGAATCTCGGGCGAGCACCCGATCAGGGAAAAGCTCTCATAAGGCAGGTAAAACAGAAACGGGCTGGGATTGACCACCCGCAACACGCGGTAGATGTCGAACGGATCGGCGTTGGTCTCCAGCGCGAACCGCTGGCTGGGGACGACCTGAAAAATGTCGCCCGCCTTGATGAACTCCTGGCACCGCCGCACCACCGCCTCGTACTCGGCCTTCGTGAAGTTGGATCGCGGCGCAGGCGCCGGCGGCGACTCGGTGTCGATATCGCTCAATCCCAGAACGGGCGCAGGCCCGGCCAGCCGCCCAACCAGCTCATCGAGCCGTTCGCACGCCCGCGCATACGCAGCCTTGGGATCGGTGCCGGGCCCAACGTGCGCCAGCGCCACGGCCAGCACCGTCTTGCGAATGTGGTCGAACAACAGCATCCGGTCATAAAGTGCGAACGAAAGGTCGGGAATCCCCCGGTCATCGGGCGGCACATCCGGAAGCTTCTCCGTGTATCGCACCGCGTCATACGACGCGAATCCAACCGCCCCGCTCACAAACCGCGGCAGGCCTTTGAGGGGAACAGTGCGATAGGTCGCGACAAGCTGCTCGAGCTCACGAAACGGATCAGCCGACTTGAACCGTCGCGCCGGTGCGGCATCGTCTGCCGTTTCGATCAAGGCATCCTCGCCGCGAGCCTCGAACCGCAGAAACGGCTCTGTCCCCAAAAAGCTGAACCGCCCCACCTTTTCGCCGCCGACGACGCTTTCGAACAGAAAGGAGAATCGTCCGCGGTCAATCAATCGAAACGCGGAGACCGGCGTGAGCCCATCGCCCGTCAACTGCCGCCACACCGGAATGCACGGCGCCGAGCCGACGAGTGGAGCGAAATCCTCAAAGGATGGTCGATAGCGGCTCATAAACGGGAAGTTCCGGCTGCGTTTGCGTTTCCAACGATTCGCAGAAATGTACGTTAACAGTCTGACGCAGCGCGGACAAGCCGCGCGCTGGCGGGTGCCCTGGCGGCGCCGGAAGTAAAGAGGGAACAGCGCTGGATGGGTCCGCTGCACTGGCGTACGCGCGCCGAAACTAGTTGGCCAGCGCTCTGGTGTAGCAGGCACACGCCGTGTGCCGTCCGCTGATATTTCTCGTTAATCACCCCGCGCCCGTCCCGCCCGGCGAAATGGGCGGCACCGCCGGAGCTTTGGCCGCGCCCCTACCATAGTTGTTCGCCTGGCCCCACGGGTTCGTGCCCGGGCCGGCGGCCCGCTCCCGTTCTCGTCCCTGCTCGAGCTCGGTCATCCGGTATTCCAGCCCCGAATACTTGGAAATCGTGATCATGTCCGAGAAAATCGCCCGGGCCGCCTTGAACCGGAGCGAGGCCGTATCGCCGTCGATCGAGGTCTTGTAAATGATCTCGGCTGCCTTGGTAAAATGACTGGTCATCTGGCCGACCGCCTCATCGATCGTGCGGCGCCGATAAGCCTCAACCGCCTTCCGGACATCCGGCTCACGCGCCCATCGGAAAGCCGTCGCCACCGGCACTCCGCTCTTGCGCGCCCATTTGGCGATCGGAACGCCCCGCGCAACCGCAAGGGCCAGTTGGGTTTTCCCAATTTTTTTAGCTTCCCCGGACACGCCTGTGACCCTCCCCAAAAATGATAGTAAATGATAGTAAGTGATCACTTTTTCGAAGAATTCCCTCTCTCGCACTCGCGGTTTCGGTACCGCAGCACAGCCCGCCCTTCGCACCCAAGGGAAGGGTGAACAAACGCTGCGATCGACTGATACTGGCAAAGCCCGTTGGCTTGCCGCGATCGACCCCGTTCGAATCCACCCGGCATCGAGAAACCATGGAATCCCGTCCGCTCTGAGCAGAAGATCGTGGCCCTGACGCCCCAGCACGACCGCCCGTGCCGACCGACACAGCATCCCCGATCATCCACCTGAATTCCGAAGCATAGCATGCTGTACCCGTATTAGCAAAAAAATATCCTGTTTTATGGAATTCGGCCGGTCGGCGAACGCAGCTCAATCGTCACGATCGCACACTAACCCGAAGCATCAGCGAGGGTTCCGCTGATTGGCAGTCTCACGATCGCACACCAGCCCCACGCGCCAGCGAGGCTCCCCAGCGGTTGGCGGTCGGCGCTGATGACAAGGCCTTGCTGACCCGTCGGGTCACGATGTCGAGCCCCATCCGGGGCGACATCCTATAGCCCGGCGTGTCAACGCCGGGTGACCCCGCCGCGCTCGCCCGAGCGCGGTCTTCCGTTGCTCCGCAACCTGCGCCGCGCTTCCCTTGCCCGCTCCATTTCGCCCATATGCCTGGCTCACGACCCCTCCCGCAACTCGGCAAAACGGCAGCCGAAGTAGTCGATCCGGAGCGTCGGTTCGTCGCTGATGCGGGACGCCGTGCGCACATCCCGCGCGACGTCGTACCACGAGCCGCCCCGGGCCACACGGTCGGCAGATTCGGCCACACGGGATTTCTCCGTGTAATCACTCGTCCACCGATCCGCACACCATTCCCATACATTCCCCAGCATGTCGTACAGACCCCACGCATTTGCCTCCTTGCCAGCGACGGAATGGGTCTTGCCTCCGCTGTTTGCCGCGTACCACGCAGTCGCGTCGAGGTCCCCCAGATATTGCGCTGTCTTCGTTCCCGCGCGGCACGCATACTCCCATTGCGCCTCCGACGGAAGGGACAACGTCAACCCCTCCAGACGCCCGTTCAACTTCGAGACAAATTCCAGACAGTCTTCCCAGCTCACCGATTCGACGGGATGATGCTCCGTTTCCTTGGGCCGTTCTTCATTCTTGATTTCGCTGGGATTCTTTCCCATCACGGCTTGCCAGAAGGCTTGAGTACACGGCGTGTCAAAGATCCAGAAGCCGGAGTCGATCGTCACCAGACGTCTCGGTCCTTCAGCAGCATACCGGCCCGCTTCCTCCTTCGGCGAACCCATCCAGAACGTGCCGGGCGGAATCCACCGAAGACGCTGCACGACGCCGTCGATCTCAAAGGCGCAAAAGGGACCGTACTGGCGATCGACGCCCCATTCCGACGCCCAGGGCGGCGGAATGCCTCCCTCGAGCGGGTGCCTCCAAGTTCGCGAAGAATGACGAGTCGCTGACATTTCGCTTCACACGAGAAGAGCGACCGGCGAGCGTTCGCCCGCGCATCCGCGACGGGCTACTAGCACGCCGGTCGCCGCCAGCCATTCGCCGTCGTCCAGTACGACGGACGGGACGCGGGTCTGTTCAAGAGGGAGCCATCCGGCTTCGTCGTGAGCTCGGCAAGACGGCAGCCGACATTGTCGTTCCGGTTCGCCGGCTCGTCGTTGTTGCGGTACGCCGTGCGGCACATTCCCGCGCGTCGTCGTTCCACGAGCCGCCCCGGACCACACGGTCGGCGGACGCTTCGACCAACATCCCCCCACGATTAGACCTCATCCCGCCACTTGATTCCAGATGTCGCCGCCGCGCGCGCCCGAAACCACGCTGCGCGTTTCGGCATGAGCCGTGATCGCCAAGGCCGCGTCGTGGGCGCGTTGCAGTTGCCCCGCATCCAGGTCTCCCGCCTGATAGGCCGCCTCGCACTGCCGGCGTGACTCCCAGTACCGTCCTTTGCGGCGACGGCCCAACCGGATTGAGCCGGGAAGCACCCGATAGCCGCAGACCGAGATTCCGCGAACGCTTTGGTTGAGTTGCACGGCTGTCTTCGCCGTCAACGCAAGCGCGCCCACCAGGAATTCCGACGCCTCACCGACGAGCCGACGCGCATCCAATCGTGCGCCCGTCCAGAACACGAAGTCGTCCATGTAGCGCACATATCCCAGCGTCGCCTGATCCGCGAGCAGATATCGATCCAATGGATCGAGATTGTAGTTGGCCAGGCATTGCGATGTCAGCGCGCCGATCGGTAAGCCTTGCCCGGTCCCGGCGCCGGAAGCGCCAACTATGCGACCCAACAGTGCCAGCACGCCGCTTCCCTTGATGCGACGCCGGACCCGTTCCATCAAAATCGAATGGCGGATGCTCGCGAAATAGGCGCGAACGTCCATCTTCGCATACCACGGGTATCGGCGGACATGTTCATGAGCACGCGCCGTCGCGGCAAGGGTTCCCTTGCCGACGCGACACGCAAACGAATCGTCCACGAGCCCTCGGTCGAGCACCGGGCCGACGTGGTTCATCAGCGCGTGATGCAGCACACGCTCGCCAAAACACGGCGCGAAGATCGCGCGCGGCTTGGGATCGCGAATCTCGAAGCGACGCCCCGCACCGACGCGCACCGTCCCTTCCAGTATTTCGGCGCAGACCGCCAATCCGCGCTTCCAGATCACCGAGGAACTCACACACCTCCGGTCGATTTCTCTTGCCGCGCGCGGCGAGAAACGCCGCCGCGGCTAGGTTGTCGCGGGACGCAACGTCTTCAAGTTCAATGCGTACTCGTTTCAGAGGCTCTTTCCTGGGTCGGAGCGCCCACCGTCGGCGCGGGCAATTGGGCCTTCAAAACTTCGAGAAACGCCGGTCCGTACTTTTTGACCCGCGCGTCGCCCACGCCCGGAATCCCTTCCAGCGCTTTCAACGTGCTGACGCGCTGTTGAACCATCGCCGCGAGTTGCTCGTTCGTGAATAGCGCGTACGCCGGCAGCCCCTCCCGATCCGCCACCGACTTCCTCAAGGCCCGTAACTCGACAAAAACCGCGAAGTCGGTTTCGGAAAGCACTTCCCGATAATCGACGCGCCTCGCCTGGCCCGGTTCCGGCGCAGCACGGCCGCCGCGATCGACGTAGCTCACGCACAGCGCCCACGCGCTGCGCGGGCCGTCCGCGACGAAATGACGCTCCACCAACAACACACGGTTCATCGCCAGGAATTTGTTCAACTCCCGCGACTCCTCCTCCCCATCGAACATCGGCACCACGAAAAACCGGAGCTTCACCCGCGCGCCTCTTACGAACAGACCGGAACCAATTTCCTGACTCTGAGATCAAACCCTTGCGGAACGAAAAAACCCTCGTTCCGACGCTCTGCGTCGCAACGGTCTTCGTGCCGCTCTGCGGCGTGCTTCACGTGGGTCGCAGGAAGTTTTTTCTGACCAATTCCTTAAATACCCTGCCCAAGTTTCGTCACGGCAATTCGACTCAATCCACCCCTTTTCTTCGCCCGCCCCGCTTCGTTCGCCGGGGCGCGGTCTTCGGTTGCTCCGCAACCTGCGCCTCGCTTCCCTGGCTCACTCCGCTCGCCTCACTTGCCTCACGACTCCTCCTGAACTCGGCAAGACGGCAGCCGACATCGTCGACCCGGCCCGCCGGCCCGACGTTGAAGCGGTACGCCGCGCGCACAATCCTGCGCGCCGCCGTACCACGAGCCGCCCCGGACCACACGGTCGGCGGACGCTTCCCCGCTCGCACCATGCACCCACTCGTCCGCACACCATTCCCACACATTTCCCAGCATATCGTAAAGGCCCCACCGATTCGCTCTCTTTTTGGCGACGGGGCGAGTTCCGGCCTTGTCGAACGCGTACTGCTTCTGCTCCCAACCGGAAGCATCATAACCGTTCTCAAGATCAAATTCGTGACCGCTGTTCCCCCCGTAACACGCGATCGCGTCGAGAAGCGGTGCGTTGTTGGCTCCTTTGATCTCCAGCGGGCCGGCATAGGTCGAGGTCATTGTGCCGGCGCGGCAGGCGTATTCCCATTGAGCTTCCGACGGGAGCGACAGCTCAAGTCCGTTGATATGCTTGTTCAACTCTGTGACGAATTCTTGACAGTCATTCCAACTCACGTTCTCGACCGGCCGATCCGGTGACTTGAACCCGCTCGGGTTCTCGTGCATCAGCGCCTCCCAAAGCGCCTGCGTGCAGGGCGCCGCGAACATCCAGAAGCCTTCATCGATCAAAACCTCGTGCGGGAGCTGCTCCCAATCGTAGCGCCCTTCTTCCTCCGGAGGCGATCCCATCAGGAACCGCCCAGGCGGAATCCACCGCAGGCGCTGGCGGACGGGGCCAATCGGCGATGCGGGCGGCGCGCTCTTCGTCTTGCCCCTTCGCTTCGCGGGTGCCCTCGCGGCCTTCCCCTCGAGCGTCAGCTCCGCCCACAATCCATACTTATCCCGCCCGATCGCCGAGGCCCATTCCGGCAGCCTCATCGTGCCCAGCACGATTTGCTCGACATCCGACGCAATTCGGCGCGGCGTCACCGCCGCGAAAGCCAGCCCGCTTTTCCCCGGCGCGTCCAGATTGATCCAGCCCGCTGCGCTCGCTTGGTCGCGGTCTTCGGTCGCTCCGCGACCTGCGCCTCGCTCCCGCCCTCGCTCTCGTGACTGCACGCTTGGCTCACGACCACTCTTGAACTCGGCAAGACGGCAGCCGACATCGTCGCCCCGGTCCGCCGGCTCGTCGTTGAAGCGGTACGCCGCGCGGCACATGCCGCGCGACGTCGTCCCACGAGCCGCCCCGGACCACACGGTCGGCGGACGCAGCCCCTTCTTGAGTGTAATCGCCGCGCCATGCATCCGCGCACCACTCCCAGACGTTCCCGAGAGTGTCGTACAAACCCCACTCGTTGGGAAGTTTCAGTCCAACCGGATGCGTCTCTCCGCCGCTGTTCTCGTCGTACCACGCGATCTCGTCAAGGTTCTCGCGATAACGCGGCGTCTCCGTCCCCGCACGGCAGGCATATTCCCATTGCGCCTCCGTCGGCAGCGACAATTCCAAGCCCGTGCACTGCGCCTTCAACCGCGCGACGAAATTCTGGCAATCGTTCCAGCTCACGCTTTCGACAGGGCGATCCGTCCCCTTGAATTGACTTGGATTGTTCCCCACCACTGCCTCCCACAACGCCTGCGCAAGGCGTGTCGAACATCCAGAAGCCTTGAGTAATCGCCTCCTCGTGCCTCGGCCCCTCATCGTCCCAACGCCCTTCCTCGCCCTCGGGCGATCCCATCAGAAAAGTGCCAGGCGGAATCCAGCGCATCCGCTGAACCACCTCGCCTACGCGAAACGTGACCCACGCGCCGAAGGAATCCCAGCCCCACTCGTCGGCCCAAACGGGAGGCTCGCCGCCGCGCCAGAACTCGGCACCCAATTTCATGAGCTCTTCGAGCGGCTCAATTTTGATGCGGCTTTGGCAGGTGCGAATCAGGGCTACGGGGCTCCCCTCGTGAAGGGATTCGCCCGCGCTCAGGCTATCACCACGCCAGCGAAGCTCGACCAGTCGTTCGGCCCCGTGAGGCAGCAGGCGAAGATCCGCCCCTTCGGGTAGCACGGCGTTCGGGTTGTCGCGGTGAACCAAATCCCAGATCTTGTGCAAAACGTCCGCCAGCCCCTCCCGATCCGCGGAAGCGACAGGCAAGACTCGGTCGGTCACCTCGTAATGCCACGCCTCAAGCGGGTTCCATTCGTCGGGTATCTTTGAACCCATCAAACCGAGCTGTTCCTTGAACCAGGCGAGCATCGCGCCGCGCTGAGCAGGTTTGAACGTCCCATCGGCCCCGATATTCGCCATCTCGGCAAACCAAACACCTTCATACACCTTGCGATGTAACGCTCGAGCGCGTTGGTAGATCGCATCGCGGAGTGATTCCTCATGCCGCGCCGAGCCCGCCTCGGAGCCGACGCGCCTGTTCACGGGAAAGCTTGGCCGCTTCGCAATGCGGTTCGCCCAACGCCTCGTGCTGCCAGACAAGCGACTCGATGCCAGGCTCACCACGACCGTCCTCCAGCAACCGCCGGACGAAACGGATCAGTTGCGGCTCGATCCGGAGCGCGAACGACAAGAGCGTCAAGATCGCCGCAACGACCTCGTTTGCTTTCTCGTCACCGAGCGCGGCGCATCAAGCTCGGCGCTCAACTCCCACGGCAGGATCGTCCAGTAGCGACTGAGCTCTTCCGGGCAGGCCGCGCGGCGAAACGGAACGAGCGCCAGCGGCGTCACCTCGAGGTCGCGGAGCCGGCGCCCGCGTTCGGCCCAGAGCGCGATCAACCGCGAGCCGCCCCGCGCCAGGGCTCCCAGATCCCCCAGCGCGACCACCGCCGATCCCGGGGGAGGGAGCGTGTATTCCACCACCTGCCCGCCAACTCTCATCCACGACGGTTCGAAACGCCCCTCGGGCAAGACCACTTCGGAATAACCTTCCGGCGGATAGGTGCTACGAAGGGCGCCGCACACGAGCGACTGATCGTCCCAGTAGGGAATCAATCGCCGCGAACGATCGACCAGGACCTGCACCGACCGGCCCCATATCGTGCGCGAAGTCCTCGGCATCGACGCCAGGAATCGTCCACGGCCCCATTCCTCGACGATCCGGTCAACGTCCAATTCTCCACTGATCGCCTTCGTCGGAGAGGACGTGCGCAGCCGCGTCAGCACGCTCGCGTTCGACGACAACGGCAAAAACGAGAGATCGACCGACCTCCGTTCCAATCGACCGGACGGTCGCGCCGGCTTCACCGCGGTTCCCCGCGTGACACTCACGGGGCGTTCCAGAATCTGGAAGCGAGTCGGCTGCCAGAAGCGGACGTCGCGTACGATCTCCACCGAAGTCGGCTGGGCGGTGCTCGGCGCAATCGACGGTTCGGCTTCCTTCTCGACGGCAGTTGGCTCGGGCGCGACAAATTCATAGCCCAGAAGCCCCGCGAGATACGCTTCAAGCGCGGGATCTCCGAGTTGTCGAGCCCGGACGAGATCGGCCCGTCCCGCCAAGCCACGCGTGAAGCCTTTGCCACTCATGCACCAGGGGTTTCCTGTTTCTTGAGAACGTACGCTTTAATGTCATCAAGAAGCTTCACCGGATCGCCATCCAATCCACTCAGTTCCAGCACGGCCCGAAGCAGGTCAAGGAACTCCGCCTGGCCGGGCAGCGGCTTCACGAAACGCTCGCGCGCCGCGGCGCGTTCCTCGGCAATCAATTTGGCCGCGGTCTCGAACAGCGTTTCCGATTCCTTGCCCGCATCCGGAAAATGCACCCGCGCCCGTTTAACCAGGAGAGACTTCAGTTTCTCTGGTTCATTTGGCAGCACCAGATGCAGCACGAAACAACGCCGCACGAACGCCGCCGGCAGCACGCGCTCTTCGTTCGTGGTGACGACCACGAGCGGGAACGGTTCGACAATGCAAACCGGTTCCGCGCGTCCTTGCGGCGAGAATTGCCCCGCGCCGAGCGCTTCCAACAGCCCGTTCGGTACGTCCGTGTCCGCCTTGTCGATTTCGTCAATCAACACGACGCGCCCGTTCTTGGGGTCGGCGTCGCCGTCATACGCCGGAGCCGTCGTGTCGCTCCGCTGCGCCTGAGCAAACGCGTTTTCCCAGTCAAACGCCCACCACAGCGGTCCCGGCCGCACATAGTCGGCGACGGCCAGTGCCTCGCGGAGCTTCTTCTTGATCCGCGCCAATGCCTCCTCGACGCAATCTCCCAGATCCGCCCCCGATTGATGGATCGGATTCAAGAACGAAGACGCCGCCTGAGCGTCGGCCAGCCGCATCACGGCGTCGAACGTCCAGAGCAAGTCACGCGACTCCGTGCGCGAGTCGACCACCCGCGTCACCAGCGGTCTCTTGAGCACTTTGGCGGCCGCGGCCGCCAGTTGCGTCTTGCCGACCCCCGGTTCCCCCCTCACCAGGAGAGGCCGCTTCGACGCCAGCGCACGCGCGAATCGCCTGGGCGCTGTCGTGGTCGAAGACGTGGTATTGCTCCGCCAATCCAGCACGCTCAACAAGCGTGACCGGCTTCTTGAGGAAATCCCTGACGGGAGGAATCGTGAGACCGTGGCTCTTACTCGCTGGCGGCATGAGGGCTTCGCTTCCTGGCGTGTTCCGAACGCGTTCTGATCACTTTAACGATGATTTTCCGAAGATCCTCATGATCGCTCCTCTCCGCAAGCAGGAGGAAGATGAACCCGGGCATGTTCACAAAGGCTCTTGGTTTGCTCTCCTTGTGCTTGCGCAGTTTCTCTCCGATCAATCTCAACGCTTCCTCATGCACAGTTTGCGTCGTCGGATAGTGCAACACCTTCACCTTGTGAACGGCATAAAGCGTCCGCGTGCCATCGCCGCGGTTCCATACCAGGATGCCCGCCAGTCCGGCGACCAGTTGGTCCAGAGTCTCCGTTCCTCTGATCGGTTCAGCCGCGTCATTTCCTTTCCAAATGTCGACCAGGATAGATCGAGCGACGTCCTCCGGACTTTCCGGCTTGCCGATCGGTGCGTCCCAGGGCCGGTTGAGCAGGGATTCTCCCTCGTAGTCGCCGAGCGGCTGACTCGAATTCTCCCTGTACCTCGCGTTCATGCGATCCGCCCGCGCCATCTGCCCTTCGATGGTAACCAGATGATGGTCGACGACCTCGAAAAACGCCGCCCCCCCGAGATGGATCTGGTCCCAGAGCCTCGCGGCGACCTCAGGAGGAAACACGAGCGGAATGGCCTCATCGATGAGCGCGGAAACGACCACGGCCTGCTCCGCGCGAGGCGTCTTACCCACGCACAAGTCCGTGTGAGTCGCCGAAAGCTGGCCCAGCACGTTGTAGTCCCCACCTTCCAGGATGGTCCTCACAAGGAAGTCCGACCGGTCCGCAGTCCCGGTCAACAACGGATCCGCACGCCAACCCAGACGCACGGCGAGTTCTTCCTTGACCTCGGCCTCCAACCGTTGCAGCAACCGCTCGACCCGCTTGCGGGTCTCCTCCGCGGCTTTCTTGCGCTCACCCGCAGCCTTCTTGCCGGCCTTCAAGGTCGGCGTAGATCCGCTTGGCGAGTCGACCGTCTTGATCTCGGCTTGGACGATCCCTGCGATACGCTGCAGCCTCTCGGTGCCAAGCCCCTCAATGACCCTGATGAGCCCCTTAACGTCGATGATATCGTTATCTGGCACGAAATCCAAACCTGCCGGTACGATCACGCCCTTATAAGACCTTTGCTTGTCCCCTATAACCAGAAACTGGATCTTGCCGTACTTGTTGGCCAGCTCGTGCTTGACATACCTGTCAAGCGTCGTCTGAATCTTATCGCTGCCCTTTTCGGCAGTAATCTGGAATGCTCGTTTATTGATCTTATCACCCAGGTCTACCGCTGGAAAGTTTGCTTGAATCCGATCCATCACGAGAAGCTTCAAATCGTGGATTTCGTTGAGCAACCGACAGTAGAACTCATGAGAGATCGTGTTGGCATCAAATAGATGAATCGCGCCACGCATGTCGCATAACGTCGCTACCCATGCAATCCCCTCGGTTATAGTGTTCAGAGCATCTCCACGCTTCATCGCCATGATTCACTCCTATCGCTCCCAAGACCGTTCTTCCAGACTTGTTGCGATCGATCGCTTTTGCAAAGCCGGCGTTGAGCGCTCCGCGATGCCTCGTTCGTGGATTATGTTATGCGAACCGTTCTGGAAACAGTAGAACCATGTGGATGATCACAACGGGAAATCGCAACCGGACCGCCTCTCGAATCAACATTCTTGCTCAGTACTCCACGGCGCGCGACGATCGCACCGGCCCCCTGCAAGTCTGGCGTTGGGCGGTCCGTCACGGCCTTCTGGCCGTATTTATCGGAGTGGAGCAAAGGCCCAGGCGCCGCGGCCCCTGCGTTCGCTATAATGAAACATGGCAGAGCTCCAAGGGAGGTAGACAATTGACAACTGCAACCAAAGAGCCAAAACAACGGGATAAGCCAAGAAGAACCGCGTTTATCTCCGCTCCCGTTTCGACAAACACGGGCGGCATCCGCCAGATTTTGCAACACCAGGGGATCGACGCGTTTACCGCTGACCAGATCCTCCCGCCTGGGGGCAGGTTGTCGGACATCCTTCAACACGCTATCGCCAATGCAGATGTCGTGCTCGCGATCTTCGATAGCGGCGTGAACAGCAATGTGTTTTTCGAGCTGGGATTTGCCCAGGCCCTGAAGAAGCGAACCCTGATCCTCGTAGACGCCGACGTGGACCCGCCCTTCATCGCGGACGTTGGCGTGACGTTCCTTCGGACGAAACTCGACAACACCCAAGCAATCGAGGTGGGCATCTCTCAGGTATTGAACGCCCCACTCCACGGAACATCGGCGGCGTTCCCGGGTTCGCTCGAGACCAGGGACTTGCTTGGCACCCTGTTCGACCGGTTGGACGAATCGGAGTCGTTCCTGCTCGGCTGGATCCTCGCCAAAGGCGAACGCCACGGCGAACAAGGCCTGCGCAGCCCATGCGATCGGCAAGAGCGACGCTTGGGCAACACGAGCGTGGAATCGCATCCGCGAGAAAGCAAAGATGAAACCGACGAACGCCACCGGGAATCCTACGGACGAGCTCCTGGCCGACATCTCGGGGAACGTTCGCCCGACTCCCGAGATGAAGCTAGAAGTAGATGACGCCACCAGCGGTGATTGTCCGATTGATGCCGATTGGTCGGATGAACTAAACGAACGACGTATCGAACTGATCGACAAGGATATCCAGGACAACACGACACCAGGAGAGCGTGCCGAACTGGCAGAATTGCAGCGCAAAGCGGTCGCTTACCGCGATCGAGTAGCTCCCTTACCCATCGAAGGAGCACGGCGCTTACACCAACATCTCCTCGAAACGAAACGCCAGTGCGAAGGCGGCTAACGGAATGGCTGCTTTCGACTATCCGCCTGAATCACACAACCGCCGTCACGGCCCGCAGGGCTACAAACGTGCGATTACCTACCGCCCATGGCTTCGCGACGAGTTCGCGTTTCGTTGCGTCTACTGTTTGTATCGCGAACAATGGGCAAGAGTGATCGCCGAGTTTGATGTTGAGCACTTTCAACCACAGGTCAACAACCCGGAACTGGGGTTAACGTACGACAATCTGCTCTATGCCTGCCATACTTGCAACCTGCTGAAAGGCGACAAGGGCTTGCCTGACCCCAGTCAGGTTTTCACCGCCGAAACGGTTCGAGTAAATCCAGACGGCAGCATTAAAGGACGGAGCCCCGATGTGCGCACGCTTATCGCGATTCTTGGCCTTGATTCGGACTCCTATCGACGCTGGAGATCTGTCTGGTTGCGGAATGTTGAACTGGCCGAAGCATACGATCAGGAGCACTTCAAGCGTATGATGGGTTTTCCTGACGACCTGCCGAGGCTGGATCAATCCCCTCCCGTCAACACACGGCCCGAGGGGGTGCAACAGTCCTGGTACGCGAAAAGCGAGCGCGGAGAGCTGCCAGAGGTGTATTGAGCCCGGCGAACGCCCGTTCTGCCGGAACTGCACACTCGTGTGGCCGGCCATGCTCACACCCAGCTCACCGGGAGCAACACCCTCATGAGAATCGCCGCACTCTCCCTCCTCGCTTTGGCCACGTGCAGCAGTCCGGTGGGCGAAGCCCAGCCCAAGCCAAACATCGTCTTCATCCTGGCTGATGACCTTGGCTATGGCGACCTCGGCTGCTTTGGACAGACGAAGATCCAAACGCCGAATCTCGACCGCATGGCCGCGGAAGGAATGCGCTTCACGAACTTCTACGCCGGCAGCACGGTCTGTGCACCGAGCCGTTGCACACTGCTGACAGGTAAACACCTGGGCCACGCGACAGTGCGCGACAACATGCAGCGCAAACCTGGCGCGGAAGGCCAGCACCCGATGGAGCCAGGCACCATCACCGTGGCCCAGCTCCTGAAGCGCGAGGGCTACGCCACGGCGGTCATTGGCAAGTGGGGTCTCGGGATGCCCGAGGACCACAGCAGCCCGCTTGACTTTGGCTTCGACCATCATTTTGGCTACCTTTGCCAAGGAATGGCGCATACGTACTATCCGCCCTATCTCTGGCGCGACGACAAGCAGGAGCCCCTGCTCGGCAACCCGCCCTATGTCTTTGCCCAGTCTGGTACAATCTCACCCACGGGGCGGACCTACGCGCACGATTTGATGGCCGAGGACGCACTCCTCTGGGTAGAAGCGCACTGCGCTCAGCCGTTCTTCCTCTACCTGGCCTTCACGATCCCTCACGTTTCGCTTCAGGTGCCCGAAGATTCCCTTGCGATGTACAAGGGGCGCTGGCCCGAGACGCCGATGAGAACCTCGAAGCATTACGCGAACCACGAAACTCCGCGCGCGGCCTATGCCGCGATGATCACGCGCATGGACCGCGACATCGGTCGCCTCATGGACCGGCTCAAGGCACTCGGCCTGGACGATCACACGCTCGTGCTCTTCGGCAGCGACAATGGCGCAGTCTTCCCGCTGTCGGGAACGGACCCGAACTTCTTCCGCAGCACGGGCCCCCTCCGCGGCTTCAAGCAAGACCTTTACGAAGGAGGTATTCGAACCCCATTCATCGCCCGCTGGCCGGGCCGGATCAAGCCAGGCACGACGAGTGATTTCATCGGTGCCTACTGGGATATCTTGCCGACGCTATGCGACGTCGCCGGCGTGCCGCCACCGAGCGGCATCGACGGCGTCAGCATCATCCCCACGCTGCTAGGCCAGCCCGGGCAGACAGTCCACGAGTACCTCTACTGGGAATACCACAGTGCCGGGCGCGCCGAGGCCGTGCGTTTTGGCCCTTGGAAGGCAGTTCGCAACAAAGTGAACAAGGCGCCCGACGCGACGCCCGAGTTGTATAACCTGGCCACCGACCCCGGCGAGACATCGAACGTCGCCGCCCAGCACGCCGACCTGGCCGCCAAAGCCGCCGCCTACATGAAGGCGGCCCACCAGCCGAGCTGGGAACCGAAGTGGAACTTCTGAGCGCGAGAAAAGGTGTCAGGAACCGATTCGCTACGTCCCAAACGACCCCTACCTCGACACCTTTCCCAACAACTCGTCAAGGTGCGGCCCGATCGGCTGATCGAGCTGCAAGAACCAGACCGCCGGTTTCCCCTGCTCGCGATAGTAGCGGTCGAGTGCGTCGAACACCTCCTGCGTGGACCGGGCCCGGCCAAGGACCTGATCGAGCAACGGGGCCGCCTTCTCGTTAAGGGGTAGCTTGGCCAGCGCAGCGCGGGCTCGAAAGCGGCGCGGGCGGCCTCGAGCGCGGCAGGGGCGTCGATCTTGGCGAGCGGCGGGGGGGCCTCGCCCGCCTTTACGGCGGCGAGCAATTCCTCCGATTGCCGGCGGAGCGCGGGTACAACCGGATTTGCTTTCGGCGAGTCATCGTAGGCAGCGAGCGACGCTTCCGCGGATCGCTGCGCCGAGGCCCGATCGCCCAGGCGCCACTGGCAGAGACTGAGATGGTAGCGGGCTCGTCCATTCGCCGCGTAGTCCATTGCCGGAGCTTGGTCGAGCTCAGGCACCAACCTGAAAAGCTCGTCGCGAGCCTGTGTGATCAGTCCCAGTTCACGCCATGCCGCCTCGCGATCGATACGTGCCGCGACCTTGGCCGGGGCCGCCCCCGGTTGGTCGGCCAACAGCGCGCAGCGCGGCTTCGGCAACCACCGCCCCGTCGGCATGAGCACTTCTGCGGAAGGCCAGGACCGCCTGGGCGTTCAATCCATCCGCACTCGGCCGGAACAGTTCGTCGAGGTGTGGCGCGATCGGCTCGTCCGGCTTGAGGTGATAGACACCCGGCTTGCCCCGTTCCTTGTACTGGCGATCGAGGGATGCCAGCACGTCCGCAACCGGTTTGGCCGGGCCGAGAATTCGCTCCACCTCCGGCACGATCGGCGGCAGCTTGCCCGTCGCCTCCGTCGCCGCTTTGATCCGCCTGGAAATCTCGGGCTCGGCCAGCTTGAGCTCAGTGAGCAGTTGGCCGTAGTTTTCGAGGCCTCGACGAAGATTCGGATGTTCGTGGCCCGTCGATCCCTGCAATCGCGAGAAGACGCACACGGCGGCGTGCAATGAGCGGCTCGGCCTCCGACAGGCGATTGGTGGCCTGGAGCAACACAGCGAGGCCCCACAGGTCGATCGCGACGTTGGGGTGGTCGGGGCCGTACGATTTCTCGTCGATGGCCAGGGCGCGGCGAAAGAGCGGCTCGGCACCCGACAGGCGATTCGTGGCCTGGAGCAGATTCGCCAAATTGTTGAGGCGGATCGCGACGTTGGGGTGGTCGGGACCGTACGATTTCTCGCCGATGGCCAGGGCGCGGCGATAGAGCGGCTCGGCCTCCGACAGGCGATTCGTGTCCTGGAGTAACAACGCCAGATTGTTGAAGTCCGTCGCGACGTCCGGGTGGTCGTGGCCGTACGATTTCTCATCGATATCCAGGGCGCGGCGACAGAGCGGCTCGGCCTCCGACAGCCGATTCGTGTCCCGGAGCAACAGCGCCAGGTTGTTGAGGCCCCTCGCGACGTTGGGATGGTCGGAGCCATATGATTTCTCGTCGATGGCCAGGGCGCGGCGATAGAGCGGCTCGGCCTCCGACAGGCGATTCGTGTCCTGGAGCAACAGCGCCAGGTTGTTGAGATCCCTCGCGACGTTGGGATGGTCGGGGCCGTATGATTTCTCGTCGATGGCCAACGCGCGGCGATAGAGCGGCTCGGCCTCCGACCGGCGATTCGTGGCCCGGAGCAACTCCGCGAGGTTGTTGAGGCGGACCGCGACGTCGGGGTGGTCGGGGCCGTACGATTTCTCGCCGATAGCCAGGGGCGCGGCGATAGAGCGGCTCGGCCTCCGACAGGCGATTCGTGGTCTGGAGTAACAACGCCAGGTTGTTGAGGTCCGTCGCGACGTCGGGGTGGTCGGGGCCGAACGACTTCTCATCGATGGCCAGGGCACGGCGAAAGAGCGGCTCGGCCTCCGACAGGCGATTCGTGGCCTGGAGCAACGACGCCAGGTTGCTGAGGACCACGGCGACTCCCGGCGAGTCGGGCCCGCTCTTGGCTTCGCGGAGTCGCTGGCACTGCCGCAGCAGCGGCTCCGCTTCGGCATAACGGGCAAGGCCAGACAGCACTGAACTCGCTGATACCGCAGCGTCGGCCCAGGCTTGCCAGTCCGTCGGCGAATTCGGGTCGGCCAAGGCCATTGCTCGCTGGAACGCCGCGAGTGCGCGAGCGTTCCATTCCGGTTTGGGCGATTCACGAAACCGAGCCAGCGCCGCTGTTCCTTCCAGCATCGCCAGCTCGCGGCCCTGCAGCGTCTGTTCGTCCGCCGCCTGGAACACCTCGTCGTAGTTCCCCTGGGCCAGGGCCGCGCGTGCCCGATCGAGACCAGAGAGACTCTTCTCGGTGGCTCGTCGCGCGATCTTGCGATCGATCAGCGACTGGATCTCCGACAGGGGAAGCTTGACCAGTCCCGGTAACTCCTTCAGAGCACGCTGCCGGGCGTCCTCCGCCTTGATCTCCTTGTTCAAGAGCAGTTGCTGGAGGAACCGCTCAGCAAATTCTTGCTGGACCTGCTGAATCGTCTGAGCTTCCTTCCGAGCGGCCTCGGCCGCCGTGCGTTCGCGTTCCTGCTCTTCGCGCTCCGCCTGCTGCCTCGCCTGTTCTTGCTGTTGCCGCCAGCCAACGTAAGCCAGCGTGCCCAACCCGGCAACGACCAGAACCGCCACGGCGACCAGCCAGCGCCGCAACCGCCCGCCGTGCACGTCCATTTTCTGGTCGACCTGCTGGATCTCATCCGTGAGCCGCTCCACCTTGAGCTGCAAGCTACGGATCTTCTGGTCAAGCTGCTCGATCGATTCCGACGGGTTGTAGTCCTGACCGGTCGAAATCAAGCGCCCGCGATGCGCCGCTTGTAACTCCCGAAGCTCGGGCGGCTCGGGCTCGTGCGGATCGGTCGGGAACCCGGCCCCGGTAACGAAGGCATACACCGGCTTGCCCAGCTCGACGGCGATGTCGTATTCGAGCTGTGTGTAGCTGCGTCGCGGGGAATCGGCGGGGCGTTCAGGAGGCTCGACCCCAAAACACTGGCCGGCGATGTGCACCACCGCGTCGCACGAGTTGATCCTGGTGCGGAGCTTGGCGACCAGATCTCGGTAATCGGGGGGGAAGTTATCTTGTTCGACGGCGTGATAGTCGTTGTCTTCGAGCCCGCGTTTCACGAGCTTGCGCACCGAGCCGAACTCGCGCGTGACCGCGCTGATGAAGACTCGAACATCGCGGCGGATAGTCCGAGGCAGATCGCTCATTGCCGACGTCGCCCTGCGCCTTCGTGATGGAGCAGGACTCATGATAACCGAGGAACATGGCCCGTGCATCCGAATGATTCAGCGAGCCGCCGCGGAAATGCTCCCAGCCGTTGCGGCGGCCGCGCTCACGAATCGGACAGGTTCGCGCACCGGCGCCACCGGCGGTTATTCCCCATTCGGGTTGGCTCCAGATGTTTGTGCCGTAAAATGAAATCCTGCAAGCAACGCAAGACACGGTAGTCTCTCAATTCGATGCGGAACATCGACGAGAGAGGAGACTCGATGAACAGGATTCATTCGTCAAATGAATCCGGCGACGTATTCATTTCATACAATCGGGCTGACTCCGCGGCCGCTAAGCAGATGAGCGAACTGCTCGAGTCGAAGGGCCTGAAGACCTGGCTTGACTCAAACGAGCTAGCGCCAGGCGTGCTATTTCAAGACGAAATCCAAAAGGCAATTCGCCAGGTCAAATCCGCGGCAATACTGGTCGGACCAACAGGTACTGGCAAGTGGCAAGCCGCCGAACTGAGGAGTCTCATCTCACAATCGATCGAACGGGGCATTCCTGTGATCCCTGTGCTATTACCCGGCGTTTCCAGGCTGCCACTCTCGTTGACTTTTCTGAGTGAGTTCAACTGGGTTCAATTTCGGGAATCCATTCAGGAATCAGATAGTATTTCTCGATTGATTTGGGGAATTACCGGAACGAGACCAGGTGCTGACCCAGATCAATTCGTTGGCGACAAGGACTTGACTCCGAGAATTGAACGGGTCCCTACTCGCTTTTCCCCGGAAAGTGGCAGACCGGGGCACACGGGAAACGTTTTATTCGCCCTGCACGGCATAATGACCTACGCGGCCTGGAAGGACTCCCTGTTCCAGTTTTTTCAGCTCGTCTCCTGGCAAGTTAGGGCCGAACAGCAGAACTATGGATATTTTTCGCTGCTCAAATTCCTGTCGCCTTCGGCGCGAAACGCAAAGGTTGAGTGGTTTCGCAAGATGTATGGTGACGAGATCCAGAGCCGGTCGGTCCTCCTTGATCAAGGACAATATCCATCAATAGTCGCTCATAGTTTTGGGACGTATATTCTGGGAAATGCGCTCCTGAAATACGAAACGCTAAGATTCAACAAAGTCATCTTGATCGGATCGATCTTGCCAGCAGGCTTCCCTTGGGACGAGCTGATAAAGCGGGGCCAGGTGCAAGCTGTTCGCAATGAATATGGCGTCAAGGACACATGGACGAAGCTTGTTCGCTGGTTTGTTGCCGGTACCGGTCCGTCGGGAAACAGGGGGTTCATCCGCAAGCACGAACGTCTTGAGCAAGATCAGTTTCCATTCAAGCACAGCGATTATTTTTTTGAAGACCACATGAAAGAGTTTTGGCTGCCGTTCCTGAGGCGGCCGGTTGATCCAATTTTGCCCGAACATCGGGTCGTTACTGAGCCAGTTACATCCCGACCATGGGGCGTTTACGTCCTTTATGCGCTGCTCGCTTGTTTCGTCTTGGTCTCGACCGGCTACGCGATCGTCGCCCCACGAGAGCGCTGGTGGCCGTTTGCTGCCGCTTCCTCTATCCCGGACTGGTCAAATGAAATCGAAGTCATGGTTCATTCTGATCGATTCTCAAAGGACAACATTCCCCTCCAAGAATCGGTCGAACTTGTCGTGGAAAAAGCCCCGCCTTACGCTCAGGTTACCTGGGTACCTCCCCGCTTGGGTATCTTGAACCGCCTTGATGGACCTAGAGTGGTCTATTCTGCTACCGAGCTTGGCACCGAAGCCGTGACGGCTTGGATCACTGTGCGCGGGGAACGATCAGCCAAGAAAATCGACGTGAGAATCCGCCCACCCTTCGAGAACCGTTAGACTCTATGATAGAAACCAGTGCAGATCGGAAGGACCTCGATATGCCCGCACCCTCTACCCGAACATACTGCCGGCCGGTAGCGCTCATTTTCGCCCTTTGCCTGGCGTCACCTCAGTTGACTGCGCAGTCGCCGGCACCTGAAGCGGAAATCAACAGACGACCACCAGGGTTTGGTTTTGGCCCTCCATCAGATTCATTGAGTCGTGGCGATGTCGCTTTCGTCACGATTCGAAATCCGCATAAGGTGCCACTCGAAATCAAGGCACTGCTGTTTGAGCCGGAAAAGCTGCAAATTGATTCTGAACCTTTTGTCGTATGTGATGCGACGCCTTTTCTTGACCGCGTTGTTGTGAAAGCCACGAATGTCGGTTGGGGCAAAATGAAGCGAGGACGACTCTCCTATTATTCGGCGAACACCTGGCCGGAACCCGATGCTCGGATTCGACCGCTCCGTGAAGACGGCCCGAAGGTGGCGGCCCTGTTGGATTTGTCTCCTAATGCATTCGAGCTTGGAGACGACGATGCAGGGCAATATGTGTCCATGAGAATAGGCAAGAAGGCCCAGCCGTTTCAGTTTGCATATGGCGGTTCCCCAATTACCACGGCACTCGACGTGCCGGAGGTGTCGTTCGCTGCCATGGTTAGCCGCCAGTATGTTGGCGATAGCTGGGTTTCCACAGCAGGCTCTGGTCCGATTGACCCCAACGTTCATTCGGGCCTTGTGACGTTCTTGGGTTTATTCGAGCCCTCGAACGCCGAGTCCGAACGCGTGAGATTTTATGCTCGGCATTTCCAGAAGGTACAGCTCGATGAAGAAGGCATTTTTCTCAACCGGGTCTTCGGAACCAGGTTGCAAGGCGCGCTGTATCCAGATTGGCGAATGGCATTTGGAAATATGCTGGCGTCCCTAGAGCGACTAATGATGCAGTCGACCAGTTTCGGTACCGTCATGGACTTGGATGACGGTTCCGATTCACGTATTCAAAAACGTGTCCCTGCGAATCTAACAATTCCGCCCGAACAAGAGGTGGAGTTCTCGGTGACTTTTGTGTCGACTCGGTCGCTGGTGGGCCTTGGCAAACTGATTTGCGAGTATCGACTTGGGAACTCGGACTGGAGGCGTTATCCACTTCAACCGAAACCGGTCGCCATCAAGACGCGCGTACTGCGGCCAATGTCGTTCGACTTTGACGAAACCAGGATCTTTCTGACCGCAATCCGGAGTCAAGACCCGGATGTGGTCAAGAAAGCACGCGAAATCTTGGCCGCGGGCCTCCCAGATGATGACAAGACAGCACTGGGCGCGGCAGAAAGAAGCGCAAAGATTCGACAATTTATGCAAGCAGTCTGGGCGGCCTCCGAATGGGATGGAAGGACAAACGACGTTTTGACAGCCTGTGATGTGATTGCCCGATGGGGATCAGTTCGAGCGCGCTTGCCCGGCGTAGAGATAGATGCCATGGCGGAAGACATCCACCTTGCGCCTCGCATCCGGCTTGCGCCTATCGAAAATGAAGCGCCGATTGCCGCGCCAGTTCCAGATCGGCAGATTCCCCTTCGGCCAATCGCAAGACAACGGCGCGCCGTGCAAGAAATCGTACGCGAAGACGACATGCGGCAACTTGAAGAGTTCTTTCCTGTGTTATGTTCAGTTGCATTGAAAGATGGGGTGCGTCTGGCCCTCAAGTGGTATGCGGCCGGAAACGATTCGTTGATGCGAATTGGCCTATGCGTTCCCGGATTTCGTGATGCACTGCGGCAATCGGGCGAATCAATCGAGCTAGTTCTGGCGGGGAAAAGAAACGCGCTGTCGAATTTTGATTTAGCGATGGCCATTGTAAGTGGAAACGGTGAGTGGCGAGGTCAGCTCAAGAATCGACAACGGTGGCCTGAATCAGCCTTCATCTTTGCCTGGGCTTCGGGAAAGGTGGAGGAGGGTGAGCTTGACGAATTTGTTCGCGGTCAACTGGAAGACCCAGAACTTGGGCCTTACGTGATGGAACAGATGGTGAGGGCTTTTTGCGCCACTCGCAACGAGCGTATGTGGGAATCGGTTCATAACTACGCCATGCGTGTCTCAAGGGACGCCAGGCACACAGACAGTCTCTTGGCGTGCTTGCACTATTTCACGCTATTCAAGAGGCACAGCAGTGTACCGTTGTTGAAGCTGCTTGAGGACTACCCCTACTCAAGTGTTGTGAGAGGAAAGGCTCGAAGCCTTCGAGCGCTGGTCAGACCAGAAAAGGTGTCAGGAACCGATTCGCCGAGTCTCGATCCGGAAAGCGTGTCACAAACGCCTTTGTGAGCCCAAGTGGCCAGACATTTGACGCCAAACGCGTTATAAGGGACCAATGCGCCTAGACGATTACGCACCCCGGCCCGCGCACATCAAATGGCTCCTCGATTCTGACCCGGCCATCCGTTGGCAGGTCATGAGGGACCTCACCGGTGAAGCCCAGAGCACGATTGCAACCGAGCGGTCGCGCGTCGCAACCGAAGGCTTGGGAGCCCAACTTCTCGCCCTCCAATCTTCTGCCGGCAACTGGGGCGGGCCGAAATGGGACCTGATTACCCTCTACAGTCTCGTCGTCTTGAAGGACCTCGGTCTCGACCCCGCCGGCAAGCAGGCTCGCAAAATGATCGACCGCGTCGACAAGCGGCTCGTGTTTAAGTGGCTGGGCGACCGGCCTTACCTTCGCGGCGAAATGGAGCCCTGCATCAGGGGCAGAATCCTCGGCATCGGTTCGTATTTCAAGGAACCGAACGACGCTCTGGCCGATCAACCACTGTCGGCAGAGCAAGCCGCTGGAACACACTGCGCGCCCTGCGAGTCCTGCGTTGGTACAGCAACTCAACGTGTTAGTCGGAAATCGTTACGAGAACCCACACGACCAAACACGGGAGCCCCTCGATGCGAAAAGCCGTATACGCAGGCAGTTTCGACCCGATCACACTCGGTCATCAGTGGATCATCGAGCACGCGGCTCCGCTCTTCGATCAGTTGGTCGTCGCGATCGGCGTGAACCCCGATAAAAGGGCGGCCTTTACAGTTGAAGAGCGTCTTGCATTCATCCGTGAGACCACCTCCGGAATGGCCACCTGCACCGTCACCGCATTCGAAAACAGATACCTCGTCGACTACGCCAATCAAATCGGCGCCGGCTACATCATCCGCGGAATCCGCAATGAATCCGATTTCACTTTTGAGCGCGCGATGCGGCACATCAACAGTGACCTGCGCCCCGAAGTGCTAACCGTCTTCCTCATGCCGCCGCGCCAGCTCGCGGAGCTCAGCTCCAGTATGGTCAAAGGGATGGTTGGCCCCGAAGGGTGGGAATCCGTTGTCCAGCGCAGTGTTCCCCCCTGCGTGTTTCAAGCCCTCAAAGCCCTTCACGGAGGCGGAGGGCGTCATGCTTGATCGCTGGCTCGCGCTGATCGCTCGCGTTCTAAAAACGCCCGGGCACGACGCGGCCAAAAATGTCTTTGATGACCTCCATACCCGATACACAGAGCCGCATCGGCGTTACCACGATATCCACCACATCGACCACTGCCTGCAACTCTTCGATACCGTTCGCACCTTGGCATCGCAACCCGATGCCATCGAGCTTGCAATCTGGTTCCATGATGCGATCTACGACAGCCACAAATCCGACAATGAAGCGACCAGCGCGAGCCTGGCAGATTCCGCCCTGATGCAACTGGGCGTTCCGCGCGCCACAAGGCAATCCGTCTGCGACCTGATCCTCGCCACCCAGCACAACGCCCCGCCCGCCGATCCTGACCCCGCGCTTCTGGTGGATATCGACCTGTCGATCCTCGGTCAACCCGCCCCCATCTTCGACGCCTATGAAGCGGGCATTCGATTTGAATATGCTTGGGTGACGGAATCCGCCTTTCGCGAGGGGCGGTCCAAAGTCCTCCAGTCCTTTCTCGACCGCCCGCGGATCTACACAACCGACCATTTCAGCGCCGCCCTCGAATCAGCCGCCCGAGAGAACCTGAACCGTTCGCTCGCAAACCTCGAATAAGGTGTCAGGAACCGTTCCGCCCATTCTTGGAGCATGAACCCAATAAGGTGTCAGGAACCGATTCTGACCAAACTTCAAGCACCGGCTCGGATAATTCACTGAACCACGGAATGCGCGAAACCGCATGGAACCGTGCTTGCACGAGATTGGGCTCGGCAATCGCACGGGGATCATAGAGTTAGCGCTACGGGTAGCTCTTCAGCACGCAGCGTAGCCCCGTGTCGGCCTCGATACTCTCCTTGATGTCCTGAACGAGCGCGACCGCTTGGGCCTCCTCCATCTGGCCTTCGATGACGATCTCGACGGAGAAGCATTCAACCTTGATCGAGACTGGTATCCCCGCGACGACAATCCGTTCCTCTTGTGAAAACTGTTCGGAAAAGACCGTCTCATACTCGAAATGCGGGGGGAAGAGGGCTTCGGGAAGGATGTACGCGAATGTTTCTTCGATGTCTGGTGTTTCCAAAGCCTCACCTTTCCACGACTCGCCTTCCATTCCGGAGCATCCCCTGAAGGGCTGGCCTTTCATGAAGACCTTGTTTTCCTCGTTGCAGATCGAGAACTGCCGCCACTTCCGGTTGGTAAGCCGTTTCCAGCCACCGCTTCCGGGGTCGTACAGAAAGTCGTCGAAATTGCGCCTTATCTGCACCTCGCCGCTGTGTTCCTCCCAGACTTCGCCGCCATGAATGACGATCCCGTCCGGCCCGAGTTCGGCCTCATGCCGGAAGATCCAGCCCGGCGTCTCCCCGTGGCTCGGCAGCGGTTCCGTGCGATAGCTGTTCAGGTCCAGGGCAAACACCGGCGTCGTCCCAGGATGGCAGTCCTCCGCGTACCCAAGTCGACCGATGATGATGACCCGGTCGCCCAGCAGTGTGGCCGTGTGAAAGTCAGTGGGAGGGAAGACGTCCTTGGGGTAGCCGTAGATCGAGACCGACCCATCAAGGTCGAGCACGACGACGTCGTTGTAGATGCAGAAATCGGGGTCGTAGTGGTCCTCGTGCTCGCCGGCGATGCAGATGATCCTGCCGTCAGGATGCGGCGTGCGCATCGCGCCCATCCGATCAAAGGTCCAGATCGGACCCTTCGAGTAGTCGCCCTCCTGGCCGAAGAATCTCCGGAGTGCGTAGGGCGTGTGCTTCGCCGGCTGATCGTCTAGCGACCAGTCGCGCAGCCGGGAATCCTCCGAGCTGCGGATCATCCATTCCCAGAATGCGAGCGGCTGGCGTTCCGGGTTTGCAGTGCCGAACCGGCGTTGCTGCTGAGCCTCGAAGACCTTCCGGGTGATTTTCATGTCGAGCCTCCAGTATGCATTCTATGTGGCGGCACTCGCTCGTGGACACCCGACCCAGTCAAGCGGTTCACGGCGACGGCGTCGTCGAGTCCCTCTGCGACTTGAGCAAGGCCGAGAGTTGCGCGTGGTATGCCTGTTCTTCCGGATTGAGCCGGATCGCCTCACGGATCTCGGCGATGGCGCCGTCGGCGTCCCCCTTCTTCTGGAGTGCCGCGCTCAAAGCCTCATGCGACCAGGCATGGTCCGGCCTGGCCCTGATCGCCGTACGCAGGATTGCGATGATACCGTCGTGATCGCCCCTGCTTTTCAACATCGCAACAAGATTCGTGATGGCGCCCGGATGGCCGGGTTCAATCCGGAGGGATTCATGGTAGGCGGCGATGGCCGCTTCCTGATCGCCCCTGACCCCGAGCAAGTAACCGAGAATGTAATGCTCCCCTGCGTCGCCGGGGCGGCGCCCGATCGTCTCCCGCGCCGCGGCGATGGCCTGGTCGAGCGTCTTCAGCCCCTCTTCCCGATGCTCTCGTCCCAGAAGAATCGTGCCCAGGCACCCGATGTTCCGCGCCTCCGTGGGCCGCAATTTGACCAGCGCGCGAAAGGTGGCGATCGCGTCGTCGCCTCGTCCCATCTGATCAAGCAGATGTCCCAGATTATGGGCCGTCTCCGGTCGCAGCGCCCGCGCCGCGGTGTAGTAAACCACCGCTTCCTCACGCCGCGTGGGCAAGCCTGCCAGGAAGTCCGCCAGGTTGTAGTTGATCCAGACGTCGCCTGGGAAGCGCTGCGCAGCCGACTCGAGCAACGTGACGGCCGCCCCCAGATCACCGGCCTCTCTCAGCGCTGAAGCCAGCAGAAGAATGCTGGCGGGCGGCAGCTCGGCGACTTGCCGATCCTGTGATAGGGCCCGCAGCGCCGCGCCCTGTTTTCGGATGTCCGGGCGTTCGACCAGCGCGCGAAGCTGGTTGCGATAGGCGTCGGAGTCGGCAGCGCGGGCCACGGCCAGAGGGCGCTGCCGCCGCTCCGCCGGTTGCTCGTCGTTACGGCGAACGAGCGACCAGCTATCGAGGTAAGGCAGCACCTGGATTACCACCGCGGCGGGGCGGGCACGCAGCCGCTCGGCGGCTTCAGCCGGGGTCAAGATGTCGATGTCAATTCCGGCCCGGCGGAAGGCCTCGGCATACGCCATGTCCGTGACGCCGGGCTTGGCACCCAGATGTCCACTGCGGATCTCCGCCAGCGCGTCCAGCAACTCGCGGTCGCGGCGCGCGGCTGCCATGCCGGTCTCGACCTCGCGGCGCAGCCCGTCGAGCCGGAGCCGGGCCGCAGCGTTACCCTCGTCGCCAAGGGCCACCTCCACGCGCTTGATCGCCTCCCGCGCCGCTTGCCAGCGAATGAGATCCTCGGGCTCCTCGAGGGCCTGGTTGTGCAGTAGCGTTGTCTCGGAGAGCGCCAGCTCGACCTGGGCTGCCCGGGCCTGGCGCTGGTGAAGGTAGGCCGTGCCGGCCAGGCCGACGACGGTCGCGAGCGCCAGGACCGACGCCGCAAGCGCGACTTGCACCTTGCGGCGCCGCCTTTCCTCGATCGCTTTTGCGACGGCCACGGCGCGTTCGCGCTCTGCCGCGTTCACCCGATCCTGAACGCCAGTTAGGTAGGCCGTGATCCGCTCGGAGACGACTTTGGCGTCGCGAGGCCGGTCCTCCGCCTCGGCGGCCAGGCAATCCTTCGATAAGGTGATCAGTTCAGGCTCAGCCCCGCAGCCATCCAGCCGCGATATCGCGTCGCCCGTGTCGCCCCTGCCCGCTTTGCGCACGATCTCGCCCGAAGTACGTCCCGTGAAAGCCGGCGACCCCGTCAGGATCTCGGCCAGGATCGAGCCCAGCGCAAAGACGTCGGCCCGTTCGCTGATCAGCTCGACCTCGCCCCGGGCCTGCTCGGGCGCCATGTAACTCGGCGTGCCCAGGATCGAGCCGGCTTGCGAAAGATCGACGTCCGAGCCGCTCCGCCCCGTGGCGATCATCGTCTGCGGGGGCTTCTCCTTGCCGGCCTTCGCATCGCTCACGGCACCGCCGCGAGCCAGCACTTTCGCCAGTCCCCAGTCCATCACCTGGACCTCGCCGAACGAGCCGACCATCACGTTCGAAGGCTTCAAATCCCGATGAATCACGCCGCGCGTGTGCGCGTAGGCCATCGTTTGCGCAATCGCCGCGAAGATCGACAGAAAACGGGGCAAATCATCCGCCGGGGCCGGACGGGCCGCGAGTAGATCGGCCAGCGTTTGGCCCTTCACCAGCTTCATGCTGAAGAACGGCCGCCGGTCGGCGAACGTCCCCAGCTCGTAAATGGGCACGACTCCCGGATGCTGCAACTGCCCACCGATCTGAGCTTCCTCGACAAACCGGCGCACCATGTCATCGTTGTCGCCATGGCCTTCCAGAAGCACCTTGATCGCCACGTCACGACCGAGGTCGGGATCGCGGCCTTTCAGCACGGCCCCCATACCGCCTCGGGCAATCTCGCCGTCGATCCGGTACCGGCTCGAGTTCTCGTTGCCCCGCGAGGGCCGGATGATCGGCCCGAGGTCTTCACCGCAAGGTTCATCGCGCAGCAAGACGCGCGGCACCGCCCCGGTCGTCGCCCCGATCGACTCAAACACACCGATCGTCGGGTTGGACTCCGTGCCGGCGTCGCTGGCGCCTCGGCCCCCGCGCCTTCGAGCCCGTCATCATCCGCGCGTCCTTTCATGCCCGTGATGTCGTGGCCGGCAGGTCTTTCGACCGGTCGATCGAGGAGGCTGTCGGGATAGTCGTAACCCACGAGGAGCGCCTCGACTCGCCTCCGCAGCTCCGGATCAGTCGCACACTCCCGGTCCAGCACGGCCGCGCGGGCCGCCGGCTCCTGGCATTCGACAACCGATAAGAACACGGCTTGGACAACTTTCGGGTCGAGCGGCATCGGATGATTCTCGAAAGCAATTGATCGATTCTCGGAGGGCGAACCCCGTGGTGAGCCGTTTAGCCAAGCCGCTTGGGCCGATCCTCGCCCTCCCAGAATCGCGATCGGTGATGTGGTCTCCGCTTCACGATGTCCTGCGCCGCGCAGGTCTTGACGGCGATTCTACCCGAAGAGCGGGATTCAGAAAAGGTGTCAGGAACCAATTCACCAAGGACTTCGTCATGAACAACAACCCTCGACGCGGGCGCATTCGCGCACCGCCGACACGACGCAGCCGTCGCGATCGGCCGTGACGCGCTCTTCGGGCAGAATGACAACAGCGATGTAATTCCATTCGCACAAGCGGCCAGCTCATTGCAGAAACGCATTCCATCACGTAGCCTGAATGTGATTATCGATTTAATCAAACAAGTCGCGGTGGCAGCGACATTTTTTTGTAATTGTTTTTTCGCGAGGAGAATCCCGATGGCCGCGAGGAAGCACCCTTCTCAGTTGTTGCGCCGCGTCGCGCAAATCGCGTTCCTTGGTCCTTGAGGGACTGGAACCCCGGATCGCACTAGCCGCCAACGTAAATATATTAAGCAATGTGGCGTCGGAAAGCGCGTTGCGCAGCGACATCGCGGCCGCGAACACCAACAGCTTCGCCGATAACGTCATCGAGCTCTCAAGCTCGATCTCCCTCTCCGACACCGCCGCCGGGCAACTGGTGATCCAGAACGGCACGAGCACGGCAAAGTCGCTCACAATCGAAAGTCAGGGTGCGTCCCAGAGTGTGATCTCAGGTTTCACAGCGGGTTGGAACTCGCGAATCTTCGAAATCGTCGGGGCCGGCGGGGCTGGTGTGACGGTGGTGTTCAAGAACCTGGTGATCGAGGGCGGCGAGGCGCATGACGGGGGCGCCCTCGGCGGGACCGCTGCGCTCGGCGGCGGGATCCTGGTCGACGGGGGTCAAGTGACGCTCAGCGGCGCTAGCATGACGAAAAACTACGCGCGTGGCAGCAGGGGCCGCGGGCACGGCCGCCACGGACGGCAGGACCGGAGACAAAGGCAGCGACGGTGCCAGTGCATTTGGGGGCGCCATCTACGTGGCGGCCGGCCAACTGACCCTGATCAACTCTGACTTCGGCTTCGTTTCGGGGAATGCGGCGTTAGGCGGCAAGGGCGGCAACGGCGGCAACGGGGGCAAGGCGGTGCCCGGCGGAGTGGGCGGCGAAGGTGGCAACGGCGGCGCTGGTGGGACGGCAGCCGGTGGCGGCATTTATTTGGCCGGCGGTCAATTGAGCGTGGTCAACTCCGTAGTCACTCACAATGAGGCCGTCGGAGGCTCTGGAGGAATAGGTGGTGGCGGTGGCACGGCGGACAAGGGAGCCAACGGCGCCAACGGCGCGGGAGGCGTCAATGCCGCCGCGCCCGGTGTCCACGGTGGCATTGGCGGTTCCGGCGGACCAGGCGCCGCCGCTGGTCATGGTGGCGCTGGCGGCCTCGGAGGCGCCGGCGGCAATGGCGGTGCGGGCAGTACCGGACGGGGCGGCGCGATCTTCGTCGCGACGGGGACCGTCAGTCTGAACAACTCAACCCTCACCCAAGACTCTGCCTTGGGAGGAGGAGGTGGCGCGGGGGGTAACGGCGGTACTGGTGGCCTCGGAGGTTCCTTTAAACCGGGCGGCGCCGGCGGCAATGGCGGGCGTGGAGGCGGCTACCAGCCTACCCCTGGCGGCGCTGTTTTTCATACTGGCAATGGCGGTGGCGGCGGCAATGGCGGGGCGGGGCCGCGGGAGGCGTCGGCGGCGACGGCGGTGAGGGCGGACCGGGCGGCGGCGGCGGTGGCGGATTGGGCGCTGGTGGCAGCATCGCCGTTGTGGGCGGCACCGTGACTTTGACTCTCGACAACCTGACAACCGGATCTGCCCAGGGCGGCGCAGGTGGGAACGGAGGAACCGGCGGCCGGGGCGATACCGGCGGAGTTCCTACCGGCTACGGCAACGGCGGCAGCGGCGGCATAGGCGGCAACGGCGGCACGGCCGACGGCGGCGGTGTCTATCTCGTGGGTGGACAGCTCACCCTGGCCAGCACCTCGCCTTCGGGCGACACGGTGACCGCTGGCGCGGCCGGTGTCGGTGGCAAAGGCGGTCAGGGCGCCAAAGGCGGCATGGGCGGTGACGCCGCGGGCGCCGGTGGCAGCGGTGGCCTGGGCGGCAACGGGTCCTACGGCGGCGACAATGGGGGAAACGGCAACCCAGGCCCGGTCGGCGCCCTTCCCCAGGCGGGCATCAATAGTCCTGACGGCGCCGGCGGCAGTCCCGGATCGGCCGGCGCAGCCAATCAGCCTGACTTCTTCTCCGGAGGCGGGGCCCTCAACACGGAGACCGTTCAACTGGTCGTGACCATTCCACCCCCCTCGCCGGTCGCGGTCGGCGCGACCTTTGGCCTGGCGGTGACACTGGAAGTCTCCCCAAGCCAGATCGACACCAGCTTCAGTGGCGGCGTCACTTTGGCCCTGGCCGCCAACGCCGGCAGTGTCACCCTTGGCGGTAACGTCACCGCTTTCGCCCAGAACGGCGTGGCCACGTTCACTGGCTTGTCGATCGCCACGGCCGGCAACTACGCGATCGTGGCAACCAGCGGCTCGATTTCGGCGTCGCCCGCCGCGATCGAGGTAACCTCGCCTGTGGCTCCACCCACTGTGACGACGACGGCGGCCACCGCCGTAACCAAGACCGGCGCCACCCTGAACGCCAGCGTCAACCCCAAGGGAAGCACCACGAACGTCTCATTCGTCTACGGGACAAACTCCAACCTGGCGACAGGAACAACAACGACCACCGCACAATCCATTGGCAGCGGGACCAGCGCGCAGGCCGTGACCGCGGCGCTCACCTCCGTCTCGCCGGGCACAACCTTTTATTTCGAGGTAAAGGCGACGAGCGCCGGCGGGACGACCACCGGATCGATCCTCAACTTCACCACGCTGGCCAACCCGGCCGTCCTACAGTTCTCGAGCGGCCCCTTCACCGCCAACGTCACCGCCGGCTCGGGACAGGTCGTCGTGACCCGCGTCGGCAACCTGTCCTCGAGCGTCACCGTTGTCCTCTCCAGTTCCGGAGGGCACGAGGTCGCCCCGTTCTCGCGGACAATCACATTCGGTCCCAACGTATCGAGCTCAAACGTCACAATCCCGATCGCCAACGACGGCCGGCCGGGCGAGGCCAACGTCGCGATTCCGGTGTCGCTCTCCTCACCTGGCGTCGGCGCGAAGCTCGGCGCCGCCTCGTCCGCCAGCCTGGTCATCCGCGACAACAACCCGCTGCCCCCACCCGTGACGATCGTGTCGTTGCAACATCCGACGATCAAGGTCAAGACGGGCACGGGCAAGAAGGCGAAGACGAAGTCCGAAACCGTGATCGAGCTGGAGCTCAGCGGCGCGCTCAGCGGCACCACGAACGTGGGCGCCTATATGGTCTTGTCCGGCACAACCAAGAAGGGGGCCACGACCTTCAAGGCGAAAGTCCCCCTGGCCTCGGCCGGGTTTAACCTCCGCGACAGAAACAGTGACACTCTATCCCACCGGCAAGCTGAACCTGTCCAAGCCCGAGCAATTGACCGTCTCCGCGGGACTGCTCACCGACAGCTTCGGCCGCCCCCTGAACGGCGGCAAGAACGTCGTCATCACGTTCAGCAGTAAGTCCGTTACGATCGCATGACCAGAAAAGGTGTCAGGAACCAATTCGGATAAGGTGTCAGGAACCTATTCGCCCAGACTTGCCAGAAACCGAGGCGAAAACAATGGCGAGAGGAACCCTTCGGCGTTCAGCCCAGCAAGTGACTGCGTGACCAGCACCTCACGAACGGTCCCTCAGGGGTTACTCTTCTGCGCAGGCCCACGCTCCATGAGTTTGCTCAGGGTGGTGCCTACAGCGTCTGCCCAGATCTCGTAGCCTTTGCTCGAGGGATGCAGGGAGTCACTCATCACATCCGCTGGAATGTTCTTATCCGCATTCAAGAATCGCTCACCAATGTCCAGATAGTGTACCTTCTCGCCATCGTCGAGTTTGGAAATCGTGTTGTTGATTTCGCGAATGGTCTGGCGAACGGGGTCGCTGGCTCGACCTCGAGGAAAGACCCCGAGCAACAAAATCCTGGACTCAGGAAAGCACTTGCGCAGCAGCGAGACCACAGCACCGATTCCCTCGGCAATTTCTTCTGCCGTGTTCCTGCCTGTGTTATTTGTTCCGATCATCAACATGACGGCCCTGGGAGAAAACCCTTCTCCTTCGCCGTTCAGCAGTCGATACAACACCCCTTGAGTTGTATCGCCGGCGATGCCGAAGTTCGCGACGTTCCAGCACCGAAATGCTTCTCCAGCACCTGCTTGCCCGCGTACGGACCACGTTCGTTTCGCCAGAAATCCGTGATCGAATCGCCCATCAGGAGCAGCTCGGCCTTCCCTTGCTTCGCGACCGCTTTATTTGCTTCGTGCTTCTGGCGAAAAAACGGAGCCAATCCGGGAACGATCGATGAATTTGGTCGGGGAACGCGCACTTCCACCAGCGACGGGAACGCTTTCAAAACCGCCTTCACCCGCGGATCAGCAGACTCCTTGAAATCCGCCAGCGCTTTCTCGGCGATCGCTAGCTCCTGCGCAGTTGGTCGCTTGATCCGGACAGCCTCCGGCACTTCGATCTCACGCGGCCTGGAAGGTCGCGACCCGACGTCCTCGGCCGGCACTGCGCCTGCCTGGATCTCCGCTCGAAGCCGGCGCGAGACCTTCCGCGGCCGGCGGCCCCATGATCGCGGTCAGGATCGGACTCAGCGCAGTGCCCATTCGCGAAAACCAGCGACGTCGAAGCTGGCTCCTGAGACACATTCTCGGCGGTTTTTCCGACCGCCGAATCCTGAGCGAGGACAGTCCCTGACCACGTAAGCAGCCCGGTGACAACCAGGAATAGCGACGATCTGAGGGAGAGTCGGATCATTGTTCACCTTTGTGACATCGTGGGTTGGATTCGCGACCAAGCGCTGTGAACTCGCCTTTCCTCACGACCGGCAACGGCCTTGGGAGGCGTTTTTATCCTATTCTCCGCCTCGAGCACAAACAAGGCGGTCAGTCGCTGACCCGCCGCGACGATTATTCATGCTCGTGCCCAAGGGTAGAACACCTCGGTGGATATGCAACTCTGCTGATGACCCCGCCACCATCGCATCGATCAGCCCACCGCGCTCCCGCTTGCCGGACCGGAGCGTGCTAGCTCATCCTGCGGAAAGAGGGTATTGAGGAAGATGGACTTTCGCCCTCGGCGCCCACGGTAGGCGGGGGAGCCGGACCCGAAAACCGCCTGACCCAAAGCCGAGGCGCTGATCGCTGACGTTCGACGGCTTGCACGGTGAATCGCCACAACCCCGGTATCACAACAGGTCACACGAGGAGCAGCCATGAAGGATTTCAAAGACAAAGTGGCGGTTATCACAGGCGCGGCCAGCGGCCTCGGACGTGCCATGGCAGATCGCTCTGTGCAACAGGGCATGAAGGTTGTCCTGGCCGATGTGGAAGTGGAAGAATTGGCGAAAACCGAAAGGAGCATGAAAGCCTCAGGCGCGACAGTGCTGGCCGTCCGCACCGATGTTTCCCAGGCCGGCGACGTCGAAGCGCTGGCCCAAAAGACCCTTGAGGCCTTTGGCGCTGTCCACTTGCTCTGCAACAACGCCGGCGTCGGCACAGGTGCGGCTGCCATCTGGCAAAACACCATCGCCGACTGGGAGTGGGTCATCGGCGTCAATCTCTGGGGCGTGATTCATGGCGTGCGGGTCTTTGTCCCCATCATGCTGCAGCAACACACGGAGTGTCACATCGTCAACACCGCCTCTCTGGCGGGACTCATTTCGGGGCCCGGGTTGGGAGCTTACAAGGTGACCAAGCACGCTGTCGTCACCCTCTCGGAAACGCTCTACCACGAGCTGGCCGAGCGCGGAGCAAGAGTGAACGTCTCGGTGCTCTGTCCGGGGGTTGTCAGCACACGGATCATGGAGTCAGCGCGGAACCGCCCCCGGCACCTTCCGACAACGGCGCCACTCGATCCAGCGTCCGCGGCGCGGTGGGAAGCCCTCCGCGAGCGGGTGGCCTCGGGCATGCCTCCGGGGGAAGTCGCCGATGCCGTCTTCGAGGCGATCCGGAAAAATCAGTTTTACATCCTCACGCACACGGAACGGGAAGAGCACGTGCCGCACGCGGATGGAAGACATCCTCCAGGGCCGCAATCCGACCCCTCCACGACCATGACTGGCACGTCCCCAGCACCACCCGCCGAGGGGATTACGAGCGTCCACGTTGCTGTCGACCGGCATCGTTCGCGCCGGGCAGACCCGCTGTACGTAAATCCGGCCGCCTCGGTCTCTTAACCGCGACCTTCCTGGTCCCAGTAAGATTCGCCCTCTGCGAGGTGGGCTTTCACGACGTCCGCGTTCAGTTCGAGACCGAGACCGGGCCTCTCGGCGGGCTGGATGTGACCATCCTTGATGACCCGATCCTCATGGATGACGACGTCGTCCATCCAGTCCCCGTGACCCAGCACCGTCTCCGATGCCAGAAAATCACGGACCGTGCTGGCCCAGTGCGCCGTGGCGATGGTATACACGAGGCTGCCCGTATTGTGCGTTGCCATCGGCAGCGCGAACACCTCGGCCAGGTCGGCGATCCGCTTCGTCTCCAGAAATCCTCCCGTGTTGCGCAAGTCAGGATGGAGGATGTCACAGCCCTGGTTGATGATGAAATCCTTGAATCCCTGCCGCCGGCTCAGGTTTTCGCCGGTGCAGATGGAAACCTTGGAGCTTGCAACAAGACGCCGCCAGCCCTCGGTGTATTCAACAGGCATCGGATCCTCGAGCCACAGCGGACGGATCGGCTCGACCGCCTCGGCGATCTGGATCGACGTGCGAAGGTCATACTCCCAGTGACAGTGGACCATGATATCGTGGTCCCAACCGAGCGCTTCCCGGCAGTTCTCGAACCCGCGGCGAATCCGCGCAAGCTCGGTTGTGGTGAGAAGGCGGTTCGAGCGATCGCGCGCAGGGTCTACACGCGGGTCGGTATGCTCAAATCCGAACTTGTGAATTTTGAAGCCACTCGGGTCTGACTTCACGCGTGCGGCCCAATCGCGGCAGGACGACGGATCCATCATATCGCGCGGGGCGGAATGGTCGTACATGCGCACGCGGTCGCGAAACTTGCCGCCGAGTAGAGTTGTCGTGGGCACGCCCAATGTCTTGCCCGCGAGGTCCCAGAGTGCCATCTCGATGCCGCTGGCCGCTCGAATCAGCATGTGGGCCGAACCGTCAGTACGCCATCCCAGGCCGGTCATCAACACGTCGATGCCGAGCGGGTCCTTGCCGATCAACTCCGGCTTGAGGGCGAGGATGCCCTCCTTCACTCCCACGCCGGGGCTTCCGTACGCCTCACCGATGCCATGGAGGCCGGCATCGCTTAGAACCTTGACCAAGGCGTACGTCCGCGGCCCCTGCAGCATCATCACCTTGATATCGCGGATCTTGGTTTTGACCTTCTCCGAAGCAGCCAGCGCCCGATACCGGGAAAGAAGAGCGGCCCCGGGCAAGATCCCCAGAGACCGGAGGAACTGGCGGCGTGAGGCCTTTCTCATGATGTCATCCCTCAAGGGTCCATGCCGGGCCTAACCTAATTCTAATCCTAATCCTACTCCCAATCGTACTCCCAATCCCAACGCAACGAACCCACAACGCCGGAGATCGCGGGACGGCGCCCCCTCGTACAAGTAGGACAGCGGCACGCACATTTGTGTAGGAGCCGGCTCCGCCCGGCGATCCATGATACCTGCGCAGCAAAGAGATCCTACCGTCCCAGACTCCAATGCCCGGCCGCCCTTTTCGCGGTCTCATTGCATCCTGCCCGACCTCGTAGTTACTATTGATGAACACCATGCATGAACCCGTGACCGTGATCGTCGCCACCGCTTTGGGGTGCCGCGAACAATTCGTTGTTGGTTTCCGTCGCCGGCTCTTGCCTCACCCAAATTCGTGAGGAATCAACGATGAACCGCATCGAACGAATGAAGCCTGCTTCCGGTTTTCCGCATCGGTCGCCTCAGAGGATTCACCAGCGAGGCCGCACATCAAGCCTTCGTCTGGAATTGCTCGAGGGTCGCGTGATGCTCTCTGGATCACCATCGAGCCACGTGATGGGCCCGACTACTGCTCTTGTCCCCGCGGGCATCCTGACGATCGGCGCGTCGTCTGGGATCATTTCATCTGACGATGTCTTCATGGTGGAAGCATTCCCAGCCAACTTCCCGACCGCTGGCGAGGTCGACATCGACTTCTCCTTCGAACGGGAAAAGGTGTCAGGAACCGAATCTCCGCTTTCGGCGCATTCACGCCGACAAAGATCCGGTCCGAACCCAAATCAGTGCCCAGTCCGTCCGCCGCACGAATCGCCCCCACATGATCCGCTTCGCTCAACGAACCGACGGCCGACGTGAACGACTCGACTCCCCACGATGTGACGCAGGATTACCAAAGGGACACCATCCAGCACGATGAGGCTACGGCCGCCGCATGCCCACAGCGGATCGGTCGTTACCGGATCGAGAAAGTCCTGGGAAAAGGGGGATTCGGACTCGTCTATCTGGCCCAGGATGAGCAACTGAACCGTAGTGTGGCCGTCAAGGTGCCACACGCCAGGCTGATCTCGAAGCCCGAAGATGCCGAAGCGTATCTCGTCGAAGCCCGCACCGTCGCCAACCTCGATCATCCCGGCATCGTACCCGTACATGATGTTGGCAGCACCGAGGAGTTTCCTTGTTACGTCGTCTCCAAGTACATCAAGGGGAGCGATCTCGCGACGAAGCTCAAGCAAGAGCGGCTCCCGTATCGGGATGCCGCCGAGTTGATCGCCACCGTCGCTGACGCCCTGCACTACGCCCACAAGCAGGGACTCGTCCATCGGGATGTGAAGCCGGGCAACATCCTGATCGGCGAGGGCGGCAAGCCTTACGTCGTCGATTTTGGTCTGGCACTCCGAGAAGAGAATTTCGGCAAGGGACCGGAATACGCCGGAACCCCCGCCTACATGTCGCCCGAACAGGCCCGTGGCGAAGGGCATCGGGTCGACGGCCGCAGCGACATCTTCAGTCTGGGCGTCGTGTTCTACGAGCTCCTGGCCGCCCGTCGTCCGTTCTCGGGCGACACGCCGGCCGAAGTACTCGAACAGATCGTCTACCGTGACCCCCGCCCGCCACGTCAGTACGACGAGCACATCCCGAAGGAACTGGAACGGATCTGTCTCAAGGCACTATCGAAGCGAGCCAGCGAACGTTATTCGACCGCTTATGATCTGGCCGACGATTTGAGGCATTTTCTCGCCACATCGCCACAAGCCGGCGAGCGTTTCTCCGCACCCGTTCCAATTCCGGGCTCCGACAGCAAGCCGGTCTCTGAGAGTAAACCGCTGCGGATCGTGCCCAAGGGGCTGCGGTCATTTGACGAGCATGACGCCGAATTCTTTCTTGAGCTGTTGCCCGGTCCGCGTGATCGAGAGGGACTGCCTGACAGCCTGCGGTTCTGGAAGACTCGCATCGAGGAAACCGATGCCGACAATACGTTCACGGTCGGCTTGATCTACGGACCATCGGGCTGTGGGAAGTCATCGCTGGTCAAAGCGGGACTGTTGCCTCGGCTCTCCGAGGAGGTAATCCGCGTCTACATCGAGACCACACCGGAGGAAACCGAGACCCGCCTGCTGCATGCATTGCAAAAGCGGTGTCCGGCACTGGAAGGCGACCTGAGCCTGAAAGACACATTGGCGGCGCTGCGGCGAGGGCAAGGTGTTCCCCTCGGCAAGAAAGTGCTGATCGTGCTGGACCAGTTCGAGCAATGGCTGCACGCCAGGAAGGACGAACAGAACACCGAGCTGGTGCAAGCCCTGCGGCAGTGCGACGGTGGCCGGGTGCAGGGAATTGTGATGGTGCGCGATGATTTCTGGCTGGCTGTGAGCCGATTCTTGCGGGATTTAGAAATCCGATTGGTCGAAGGCCAGAACAGTGCGCTCGCCGATCTCTTCGACCTGGACCACGCGAGGAAAGTGTTGGCTGCCTTCGGACGGGCCTTCGGCAAACTTCCTGAGAACCCCGGCGAGACGACCAAGGACCAGGAGGAGTTCTTAAATCAGGCCGTGTCGGGACTAGCCCAGGAAGGAAAGGTGATCTGCGTTCGGCTGGCCCTGTTCGCGGAAATGATGAAGGGCAGGGCATGGACACTCGCCTCGTTGAAGGCAGTCGGCGGCACCGCGGGTGTTGGCGTCGCTTTCCTCGAAGAGACGTTCAGCGCAGCCACCGCTCCCCCGGAGCATCGCTATCACCAGAAAGCGGCTCGTGCGGTTCTGAAAGACTTGCTCCCCGATTCCGGCACCGACATCAAGGGGTCCATGCGGTCCCACGCCCAGTTGCTGGAAGCGTCCGGTTGTGGGAGCCGCCTCAAGGACTTCGACGACTTGATCCGCATTCTCGACAGCGAAATCCGCCTGATCACGCCGACCGACCCCGAAGGGGTGGCGGGTGACGAGTGGCGGGTGGCGGGAGAAAACGAGGGGGTGGCGGGTGACGGGCGACGGGTGATCGGAGAAGGCAGTTCGACTCCCCCCACCCACCACCCGCCACGCGCCACCCGCTACTACCAGCTCACCCACGACTATCTAGTTCATCCGTTGCGAGAATGGCTGACGCGCAAGCAGAAGGAAACTCGCCGCGGCCGGTCGGAGCTGAAACTGGCGGAACGCTCAGGCCTGTGGAACGCCAAACGAGAAGACCGCCATCTGCCGACCCTCCGGGAATGGCTCGCCATCCGCACGCTGACAGATCCGAAAAAGTGGACCTCACCGCAGCGGGTGATGATGTCCAAGGCGACCCGGTTGCACAGTCTCCGATCGGCGCTCGCTCTGGCTGGTCTCGTCGCATTGATTTCCATCGGAGTCGTGGTTCGCACCGAAGTTGCCCGGCAGCAGGAAGCGACCCGCATCGAAGGGCTCGTGGGTCGCCTGGTGAGCGCGGAACCGAATCAGTTGCCAGCCATCGTCAAAGAGCTCGATGCGAATCCCGAGGTTGCCGCGACCTATCTGTCGCCGCTGCTTGGTGCCAATGCGAAAACGGTCGACGAGAAACGCGCGCAACTCCATGCTCGCCTCGCGCGGGTTTCCCGCGACCGGACGCTCGTCGAACCACTGCTCGAAGAGCTGCTCACCAACAAGGTTGTTTACGTCGGCCCGATTCGTCAGCAACTGCGTCCCTACGGGCGTGAGCTCACGGAAAAAATCCGCGCCATCCTGCACGACGGGAAAGCCGAGACCAATCGGCGCTTCCGTGCCGCGGTGGCGCTGGTGGATCGCGTTCCCGAGTCCGGCGCGGGATCCTGGAGCGAGCAGGAGCTGAAGTTCGTGGCCGAGCAACTGGTCACGTCCAATGCCGAGTTCCAGCCGCTGCTCCGCGATGCGCTGCGTCCGATTCGTGCGCGACTGCTGGGGGATCTGGAGCGGAACTTCGCCGACGCCAAGGCGACCGTCGCTCAGCAGGTGGGCGCCGCCAACGCGTTTGCAGATTACGCCGCCGGCGATATCCCGAAGTTGTCCCAACTACTCGCCGTCGCCACGCCCGAGCAATTCGCGGTGCTCTACCCGATCGTGGAGGCGGGCCCCGCGCCCGCCGCGATCGACGATCTCGCCAGGACCGCCGCCACGCCGCCTTCGGTGGAACTGCGCTCCGTAGAGCGCATACCCTTTGGCCAGCGCCGTGCGAACGCCGCAGTCACCTTGCTGCGGCTGGGCGAACGCGAGAAGGTGCTGCCCGTGTTCGAGATGACCGATGATCCAGAGGCGCTCACGCAATTCATTTTCCGCTGCCGCCCACGTGGAGTCGCCGTGCACGCGCTGCTGGACTGTCTGGAACGGGTCAGCGTCGCTCCGAAGGATCGTTATCCAAAAAACACTCGATACGCCCTGCTGCTGTCGTTGGGGGAGTTTTCATTCCGGGAGATTCCCGAATCGCGTCGGAGAGCAATTCTCAATCAACTGGCCCACTGGTACCGCGATGATCCGAGCTCGGGAGTACACGGTGCCGCGGGTTGGCTGCTACGGCAATGGGGGCGGGCGGATATCGTGGGCGTGATGGGTCAGCTCGCGGTGCCATATGCGCCTCTTCGGGAGTGGTTCACGCTCGCGATTACGGTAACGCCGGCAGCACCACCGAAGCCGAAAACGGAACCGGCGAAAGAGACGTTTTACTACACGTTTATCGTATTTCCGGCGGGCGCCTACAACATCGGCTCGGCCAATGACGAACCAGGCCGGGTAAAAAGCGAAGTCCGGCATAGCGTAACGCTGACGCGCCCCTTCGCGCTGCTGGATCGTGAGATCACCTTTGACGAGCTGCGAGCCTTTTCGCCACGATACGCGGAATTCATGCGGATGCACGACTCAAAACCCGCGGATGCCGGGTGGGGTGCGGATTGGTACGACGCAGTGGGCTTTTGCCGGTGGCTGGGCCAGCGGTTGGGCTTGTCAGAAAGCGACCAGTCGTATCCGGCTCCGGACACCGTGGACAAAACGAATTATCCACGCGAACCGAATCCTGCGGCGAACTGGGCCCCGCGGAACTGGCCGCTGGAACTGGGTCGACCAGGATTTCGACTACCGACGGAATCGGAGTGGGAAGTGGCCAGCCGCGCCGGGTCACGGACGCTCTATGGCTTTGGCAGCGAGGTGAGCCTGCTGGGGCGATTCGGCTGGTTCGCGGAGAACAGCGGCAAGCACGTCCATCCGCCGCGGGAATTACGTCCGAGCGTTCGTGGGTTGTTTGATCTGCACGGCAATCTGTTTGAGTGGACGCACGATTGGATTGGGGACTACGGTGTCGGAGCCATCATCGATCCGTTAGGTCCCAAAGACGGCTCGACCCGCGCGATCCGTGGCGGCGGTTGGGTCTACGACGCGGCGCTTTGCCGGTCGGCGTCCCGCCGCACGGACGACTCGACTTCCCGCTCGGACTTCGACGGCTTCCGCCTGGCCGTGAGTCTGCCTGGAGTCACGCCGAAGGCGGCATCCAAGAAGGGAGCGAAGCCATCGGGTGCAAGTACGGAGGGAGCGTCTGCCGAACAGCGCCCGGCGATGCCGTAGCCGGAGGCCGCGGCAGTTTCGTCGCTCCAATCCCGAGGCCGTCTGGTGCCGGTAGCCGCAACGACCCTGGGGCAGCGCCAGACACAGCGTTGTTAGTTCCGGTCCGGGGCCGAAGTCCCTGGAATGTTTCCATTCGACGCCGCAAGTGGTAGCATGATCGCGGTTCATCGGTCACTGAGGGAATGGATTCATGGCGTCTCGGCTTTTCTTGGATGAACGCCCGGAGAACCGCGAAATCGTCTCGGAAGCAGCAGAAACGGCAAACCCGTCCGCTGATCGCTGGTTAACTCCCGGTGGAATCCCGGTCTCCTTTCGCGTCGAGCCGTTCCTGTCCGGCGCCAAACCACCGATCCGCGCGACCTCTGGCTGCATCAGGAACATGCACGGCTGAGTCTGCTCCGCGGGTTCGATGAGCTGCTCTGCCTGGAAGGACTGCACGGCGTCGAGCATTTGCCCCATCAGATCGAGACCGTCCGCAAGGTGCTGCGGCATTTTCGCGGCCGGGTGCTGCTGGCGGATGAGGTCGGCTTGGGCAAAACGATCGAGGCGTGCCTGCTGCTCCGCGAGTATTTACTGCGAGGCATGGCCCGGCGCGTGTTGATTCTGGTCCCGGCACCGCTTGTTTCCCAGTGGCACGAGGAGTTGAGCAGCAAGTTCGACCTCCATTTCACCGTTCCGCCCAAGGGCGTCTCGGCCGACCGAGCCGAATTCTGGACGAGGCACGACCGCGTGCTGGCGTCTCTCGCGTTCGTGAAGGCCAAAAAGCGATCGGCGATCGTGGCGGCGCAACCCTGGGACCTGGTCATCGTTGACGAGGCCCACCACTGCAAGAACCGCGCGACGCTGAACTGGCAACTCGTCAACTCGCTGCAACGTCGGTTCATGTTCCTGCTCTCCGCGACGCCCGTGCAGAACAATCTGCTCGAGCTCTATAACTTGCTCACGCTGCTCGCGCCCGGCCATCTGCGCACCGAATCCGATTTCAAGAAGCAATATGTCAAGCGCGGCAACCCGCGCGACGCGCTGAACCGCCAGCGGTTGCGATCGCTGCTCGGCGAGGTGATGGTCCGCAACACGCGCAGCCTCGTGCAGATCAATCTTCCTGCACGTTATGCCCAGACCGTCATGGCCACACCCAAGGGGGCCGAGGCCGAGCTCTATCGGAAACTGACGGCTTTCTTGCGAAGTCGCGGCAGCGGGCTGGCGAACGGAATCTTGCCGATCGATGAAGCGGCGGCCGATGACTTCGGCGAGACCGATTCCATCACCGATCTGGCCGGCTCCTCGGGCGCCATCTCATCGGTTGTCTCGCGGATGCAGTTGAGCAGTCTGCTCGCCGCGCAAGGCAGTCACCCGATGGCGGTGGCCGCGTCGCTCGAGCGAATCGGAATAACGGATCCCGAGGCTCTTGCGCTTGCATCTTCGGCCGCGTCGATCGGCGAGTCCGCCAAGGACGCGTGTCTGCTGGAACTGGTCCAGCAGTCGCAGGGCCACAAGCTGTTGATCTTCGTCAACTTTCGCCGCACCCTGGCGCACGTCGCAGGGCTGCTTCAGTCGAAGGGGCTCGAGTTCTCGTTGTTTTCCGGCGAGCAGACGGCTCACCAGAAAGACGAGGCAGTCGCGTTATTTCGGGACCGCGTGCCGATCATGCTCTGCACGGAGTCGGGAGGCGAGGGACGTAACCTGCAATTCGCCGACACGCTGATCAACTACGATCTGCCCTGGAATCCCATGAAGATTGAACAGCGCGTCGGACGTGTGCATCGCTTTGGGCAGACTCGCGAGGTGTTTGTCTTCAACCTCTGCACCGCCGGGTCGCTGGAGGCCCGCATTCTGAAGGTGCTCAACGAGAAGATTCGCATGTTCGAGCTCGTCGTGGGCGAGGTCGGCTCGATCCTGGGCAACCTTGAGGACGGCGATCAGTTCGAGTCGCTCGTTCTCAATCTCTGGCTCCGCTCCCGCGACGACGCGGAGCTCGAAGAGTCGTTTGTGACGCTGGGTGAGACACTGCTTGATGCCCAGGAACAATACGTGCAATCCAAGGAACTGGACGAAGCTCTCTTCGGCGAGGATTTTCAGTAATCATGCCCACGAGCGCCCTCGATCGCGACTTGCGGACGTTTGTCGTCGAACTGTTTGAACGCAGCGGCGGGGTCGCCGATTGGCCCGCCCTGGAGGTTCCCGGTTCGGTCGTGGTTCCGCGTGCGGTGGCAACCGCGGCGCACCTGCCGGGCGAAGAGTTTCACCTGGACGTGACGGCCGCTCCGGGAACGCTGCAGGTTGGTCTTGGAGGCGAGTTTCTCGACGTGGCGGCACGTGTGCTGGAAGAAGCGGTGCCGCGCGATGGTTCTTTTTGCATCCCGCAGCGCTATCTCACCAAGCGTGATCTGTCGGACAAGGTCGCCAACACATTCGGCTGGCAGAACGCGCGCGCCAAATGCCGCCCGGCCGAGCCGGCCCTGGTGGAATATCACCTCTGGACGCTCCTTGGCTCGTTACGGTCGGAGGATGTCTGGGAAGCGATCTTCCACGTCGCGGTGAACGCGGAAAGCCAGGCCATCGTCGAATTGCCGGACGTCTGTCAGGAGCCTGACCTGGTCGGCGAGGAACAGGTGAACGGTTCCGGCGATCCGGCCACGTTGGCCACCGCGACCGCGGAAGGGAAGCGACGGCTGATCAAGGCGTCGACCGAGTTCGTTCGACGTGTCGAAGGGCGACTGGAGCGGGACACCAAGCGATTGCAGGAGTATTACCGAGCGCGTCAGCGCGAAGCGGCCGGCTCGAAGCGTCGCGCGGCGGCCGCTCCCACACCTGAGGAAATCGCAGCCAAGAAGCGGGCGGTGGATCTCGAGCTTCGTCGCAAGCTGGCGGAATTGAACGAGAACTTTGCCTTGCAAGCCGTGTTGCGGCCGCTCGTCGTGGCCAGGGTTCGCATTCCGGCGCTCGTCGTTCCCGTCGTGATTCAACGGAAACAAGCGATCCGAGAGTACAGGCTGTACTGGAACTCGCTGCTCAAGAAGTTTGAGCCGCTGTCTTGCAGCCGCTGCCGCCGCTCCACGTTTAGGGCGACGTTTACCAACGACACCGTCGATCTGCTTTGCGCGACATGTGCGGAGACAAAATGACCCGAATTCCCGCGGGAGCCATCGAACTCTATTCGACATCAGATTCAAAAATGACTTACTTCATTCACCTATTCCTCCTGATCCACCAAGCTTCTTACCTCCCAAAACGGGTACACTGTATGGGAGCCTTCGTCGAATTGATTTGGAGTATATAATGTTCCTGGTCAAAGACCGCCGCCTCGGGATGGACAACTACGTCTTTACACAAACGGACCCGCGAACCGAAGGGTACAAAGGTGACGTGATCGAGGGAGTGACGCTCGACTATGACATGAATGCGATCCATCTCTGGCCAGACGGCCAGCCTCGCCCGAATCCACAGCTCGGCCGCGATCCAAAAAACCCAAAGCATTACAAGGTATTCAAGTTTCGAGAGGAGCTTGACGCTGCCGCGTTCGAGTTCGTCCATTTCAACACGCCATTCGTTGTTTATTCCTGGTCCGAGTATCGCCAGCGTTACTACCCTGTCCCCGCGGAGTATGCGAAGTCGATGACCCAGGACGAGTGGTTCGACTTCCTTGAAGAAGCAGACTCCGCAACGAAAATCCGCAAGAAGATGAGTGAAACCAACGAACCGAAGCAGGGCAGCAACCGGGATCAGATCGCAGAGTGGGTAGCGAAGCGCCACATGGGAGCCGACGGGGGGATTCACCAAGTCTGGTTCTTGCACTCGGGATCTCCTACAGATGAAATCCGCTTGTTGGAGGTCAGCGAGCGGTTCACGGGCGAAGCCACCAAAATCGAGCCGATCGATTTCGGTCTCGACGTCAACGGTGCGAAATACAAGGTGCTGGTCGCCGATGTCTCGATGGAGCACCTCAAAAGGATTAAGGACGACCCTGCAAAATCGCTTCCGAAAGACTGGAAAATCGATAGCGCGCTCATCTGGGGTCGCCGCGGGCGTCAGCAATGAAGGAAGAGCAGCGGCTATATCTCGTCCAGGCGAAGTCGGCGTACACAGTCTACAGACTTCTCAACGCCGACAACTCGTTACATCATTGCCACGCCCTCCATTACCTCCAGATGGCGACCGAACTCCTCGGTAAGGCGAGTGCGTGGAAGAACGGCCCAACAAGAAAATCGCACAAGGCACTCGTGAGTTTCCTCCGTAGCCTGTCAGCTAACACGAAAGCGCAAAGGCAGCTCGGGTACGAAGGACAGAACGAGAACTGGACGCACACAATTCGGAAAATCACGCCTATAGCAGAAAGCCTTCAGAAAATGGCTCCCGCTTTGGCCAATGATGGCCCAAATCCTGAGTATCCCTGGCCATCGGATGCCCCGACAGCAACGCCCGTCGAATACGCATTCCCGATCTGGGAAGAACTGACCGAGACGTCCTATGGGCGCATGTTGATTTCGCTCGTCCACTATCTCTTCGGAGCGGCCGAAGAGTACATGTGATTGCTCTGCCCGATTGGAAAAAGAGCCATTCATCGTTCCGATTGATTCATGCGGCGCCTGATCAAGAGTCATTCCGCAGTAATCACAGATCGTGTCGCCGCACTTCCCCGTCCCGGCCCGGGATGAGACAATGGCTCCGCTTTGCTGTCATGAAAGTGATCGGTCGATGTATGGTATCGAACGATGGATGAGACGAAGAGGCGCGCAGAAACGGGAGCCTCTCTAACGCCGGGTGCGGCTGTGAGTGTTTCCTCCGATGAGACGAGGAGCTCCTCGGGAACGGCCGGCTCGCAACCGCCAATCGAGAGTTCGAGCGGCGCCCTGGACGCACAGCCCGCCAAAATTGGGCGCTATCGGATCATCCATCGGCTCGGTCAGGGCGGATTCGGGAAAGTCTATCTTGCGCACGACGACGATCTGGATCGCCCGGTGGCCGTCAAGGTGCCAATCCCTGAGCGAATCACGCACCCGGAGGATGTCGAGGCATTTCTCGTTGAAGCCCGAATCCTCGCGAAGCTTGACCATCCCCACATCGTGCCGGTCTTCGATGTGGGTCGCACGGAGGATGGACTCTGCTTCGTCGTGTCGAAGCTCATCGAAGGGAGCGACCTGGCGGTCAGGATAAGGCAGGCACGAATGCCCTTTCGGGATTCGGCGGAGCTGGTTGCCACGGTCGCCGACGCCTTGCATTACGCCCACATCCGCGGGCTGGTCCACCGGGACATCAAGCCGGCCAACATCCTGATCGACGCCCCAGGCAAACCCTGCGTGGCCGATTTCGGGCTCGCGCTCAAGGATGAAGACTTCGGCAAGGGCGGCGGGCTGGCGGGCACGCCGGCCTACATGAGTCCCGAGCAAGCCAGGGGCGAAGGCCACCGGGTCGATGGGCGATCGGACATCTTCAGCCTGGGCGTCGTCTTCTACGAGCTATTGACCGGAAGGCGACCGTTCTCAGCCAAAGCTCTGGACAAAGACGAAGCCCGAAACGAATTGATGGACCTGATCGCCGCGACGGAAGCTCGCCCGCCACGCCAGGTTGACGATACGATTCCCAAGGAGCTGGAACGGATCTGCCTGAAGTCGCTCGCGAAGCGGGCAAACGATCGTCACACGACCGCCAAGGACATGGCGGAAGACCTGCGATCGTTCCTCCTGACGGCAGCGGACGCGGTCTTGCCCTTGACCCCCGCCGCTCCCGTGAGCACCCCGCCGGGATCAACCCTGGAATCCGCTCCACTCCCGCCCACATCGAGGCAATCCGACTCCGACCATCGGCCGGTCAAGATCGTCCCCAGAGGGCTGCGATCTTTTGATGAGCATGATGCCTACTTCTTCCTGGAGCTGCTTCCCGGACCTCGGGATCGAGACGGATTGCCCGAGAGCATCCAGTTCTGGAAGCGGAAGATCGAGCAGATCGACCCTGATCGTAGTTTCAAGGTGGGGCTGATCTTTGGTCCCTCGGGGTGCGGAAAGTCGTCACTGGTCAAGGCCGGACTCTTGCCCCGGCTCGGCAAACATGTAATGCCGGTGTACATCGAGGCGACTCCGGAGGAGACCGAGCCTCGGTTACTCAAGGGCCTGCGCAAGGTCTGTCCTGAACTATCGCGAGAGTTCGGGCTGGTCGACTCGCTTGCAAGCTTGCGGAGAGGTCGCGTCTTGTCGCCGGAACGAAAGGTGCTGCTCGTCCTGGATCAGTTTGAGCAATGGCTCCACGCAAAGCGCGGTCAGGAAAACACGGAACTGGTCGCCGCGCTTCGTCAGTGCGATGGCGAGCATGTCCAGGCCGTTGTGATGGTGCGGGATGATTTCTGGCTTGCCGCCAGCCGGTTCATGGCGGACCTGGAGGTCGACCTCGTGCCGGATCGGAACATTGCTCTGGTCGATCTTTTCGATCCGCGCCATGCGAAGAAGGTGCTGACGCTATTTGGCCAAGCGTATGGAACACTGCCCGAAAAATTGAACGATCTCGCCAGGGAACAGCAAAGCTTTCTGGATCTAGCAATTGCGGAATTGCTCGAGGCCGGCAAGATCGTCTCGGTGCGCCTGGCTCTGTTTGCCGAGATGGTCAAGGCGAAGGTCTGGTCTCCGACGACATTGCGGGAAATCGGCGGGACGGAGGGCGTCGGCGTTACCTTCCTCGAGGAGACATTTGGTTCAGCCCAGGCTAACCCCAAACATCGCCTCCATCAAAAAGCCGCCCAGGCGGTACTGAAAGCTTCGCTGCCCGAAAGCGGCACCGACATCAAGGGGCAGATGAGATCGCGCCAGGAATTGCTCGAGGCTTCGGGGTATGCGAACCGTCCGAGGGACTTCGACGACCTGATCCACATCCTGGATCCCGAGCTTCGCCTGATCACGCCCACCGACCCGGAAGGTTCCGCAAGCGAGAATCAGGCGAACCTACCGAGCGGGCAATACTACCAGCTCGCGCATGATTACCTGGTCCACTCCCTGCGGGACTGGCTAACGCGCAAGCAGAAGGAAACTCGCCGCGGCCGGGCGGAGCTGAAACTGGCGGAACGCTCCGGCCTGTGGAACGCCAAGCCAGAAAACCGCCATCTACCGGCCCTCCGGGAATGGCTCGCCATCCGCACGCTGACAGATCCGAAAAAGTGGACCTCACCGCAGCGCGTGATGATGTCCAAGGCGACCCGGTTGCACAGTCTCCGATCCGCGCTCGCTCTGACTGGTCTCGTCGCATTGATTTCCATCGGAGTCGTGGTTCGCACCGAGGTCGCCAGAAAGCAGGAAGCAACCCGCGTCGAGGGGCTCGTCGGACGCCTGGTGAGTGCGGAACCGAATCAGTTGCCAGCCATCGTCAATGAGCTCGATGCGAATCCCGAGGTTGCCGCAACCTATCTGTCTCCGCTGCTTGCGGCCAATGCAACAACGGTCGACGAGAAGCGCGCGCAACTGCATGCTCGCCTCGCAGTCGTTTCCCGCGACCGGGCGCTCGTCGAGCCACTGCTGGAAGAACTGCTCACCAACAAGGTCGTTTACGTCGGCCCGATTCGTCAGCTACTGCGTCCCTACGCGGGTGAGCTCACGGAAAAACTCCGGGCCATCCTGCGGGACCAGAAAGCCGAGGTTATTCGCCGCTTCCGCGCCGCGGTGGCGCTGGCGGATTACGTTCCCGAATCCGAGGCGGCGTCGTGGACTGAGCAGGACTTGAAGTTCGTGGCCGAGCAACTGGTCACGTCCAATGCTGAGTCCCAGCCGCTGCTCCGCGATGCGCTGCGTCCGATTCGTGGGCGACTGCTGGGGGATCTGGAGCGGATCTTCGCCGATGCCAGGGCGACCGACGCTCAGAAGTTAGGTGCCGCCAATGCGTTCGCTGATTACGCCGCGGGCGATATCCCGAAGTTGTCCCAGCTACTCGCCGTCGCCACGCCGGAGCAATTCGCGGTGCTCTACCCGATCGTGGAGGCCAGCCTCGCGCCCGCCACGATCGACGATCTCGCCAGGATCGCCGCCGCGCCGCCATCGGCGGAGCTGGGCTCCGTAGAGCGCGTACCCTACGGACAGCGCCGCGCGAACGCCGCGGTCACCTTGCTGCGGCTCGGCGAGCGCGAGAAGGTGCTGCCGGTGTTTGAGATGAGCGACGATCCGGAGGCGCTCACGCAATTCATCTTCCGCTGCCGCCCACGTGGAGTCGCCGTGGATGCGCTGTTGGACTGTCTGCAACTGGTCAGTGTCGCTCCGAAAGATCGCTATGCAAAAAACACTCGGCACGCCCTGCTGCTGGCACTGGGGGAGTTTTCACTCGAGGAGATTCCCGAATCGCATCGGGCCGCACTCCTTCAGCAACTGGCAGGCTGGTACCGCCATGACCCGAGCTCGGGAGTGCACGGTGCGGCGGGTTGGCTGCTGCGACAATGGGGACAGGCGGAGGTCGCACGGCAGGTGGACCACACCGCGGTGCCGTATGCGCCTGACCGCGAGTGGTTCACGCTGGCGATTACGGTCACGCCGACAGCGCCACCGAAGCCGAAAACGGAACCGGCGAAAGAGAATGGCGGATTGAAATCAGAGCCACGGAAACCGGCCGAGTCCCGGCAGTCGAAACCTGACGAAACTGCAAAACCGGCCGCATCGAGCAAATCTAAAGCGCCAGCCGATAAGGCCAAACTCGAACCACCCGCCCTTCCCCTGCCGACCATGACGTTTTACTACACGTTGACCGTATTTCGGGCGGGCGCCTACGATATCGGATCGGTTAATGACGAAGCCGACCGCATAAAAACCGAAGTCCGGCACCGCATCACGCTGACGCGTCCCTATGCGCTCTTGGATCGCGAGATCACCTTTGAGGAGCTGATCGCCTTTTCCCCAGGATACGCGGAATTCATGCGGGGCGTCGGTACGAAAGCCGGGGATGCCGCGTTCGGTGCGGATTGGTACGACGCGGTGCGCTTTTGCCGGTGGCTGGGCCAGCACTCGGGCTTGTCGGAAGGAGACCAGTCGTATGCGGCTCCAGAGGCCCTGGACAAGGCGAAGTATCCTCGCGAACCGAATCCGGACGCGAACTGGGCCCCGCGCGACTGGCCGCTGGAGCTGGGTCGACGGGGATTTCGATTGCCGACAGAATCGGAGTGGGAAGCGGCCAGCCGCGCCGGAGCGCGGACGCCTTACGGCTTTGGCAGCGACGAGAGCCTGCTGGGGCGATTTGGTTGGTTCGCGGAGAACAGCGGCAAGCACGTCCATTCGCCGCGGGAATTGCGTCCGAGCGTTCGAGGCTTGTTTGACATGCACGGCAACCTGTTAGAGTGGACGCACGATTGGTTCGGGGACTATGGTGTCGACGCCATCACCGATCCGCTGGGTGCCAAAGAGGGCTCGAACCGCGTGTTCCGTGGCGGCGCCTGGGGCTATGGCGCGGCGCCTTGCCGGTCGGCATTCCGCTCCTCGTTCACCCCGTCGGTCCGCTCGCTCTTCTACGGCTTCCGCCTGGCCCTGAGTCTGTCTGGAGTCAGCGCGGACGGGGCACCGGTCAAGGGAGCGAAGCCATCGGCCGCGGGCACCGAGGGGGCGTCAGCGGAGCAGCGACCGGCGATGCCGTAGCCGGACGGCGGAGCGTTGTTGGTTTCATCTAGCCGGAAGAGGTTTTGTTTGATGGCTGATACTGCTGCGAAGATCAAAAGAGTCGCCATCATCGGCGCAGGGGTGATGGGCGGCGGCATCGCGGCACAGATGGCGGATGCCGGAGTGGAAGCGATCCTGCTCGACCTGGTCCCCGAAGGAGCCACAAACCGCAACGAGCTGGCCGAGGCTGCGGTCAAGTCACAGAAGGAAAGCACCCCCCCGGGCTTTGTGTACCCGAGCCGGGCCGGCCTCATCACCTGTGGCAACCTGGAGGATGATCTCGGCAAGCTCAAGGACTGCGACTGGATCATCGAGGCAGTGAAGGAAGACGTCCGCATCAAGCAAGACGTCTATCGCAAGATCGACGCAAACCGTAAGTCCGGCTCGATCGTGGCCTCAAATACGTCGACGCTCACGCTCGCAGCGCTCTCTGCCGGCATGCCGGAAAGCTTCACCCGCGATTTCATGATCACGCATTTCTTCAACCCCCCGCGCTTCACGCAATTGCTCGAAGTCGTCCAGGGCGACAACACGCCGCCCGGGCGCAGCCGATGAGATTCGCCGCTTCGCTGACCTGTCGCTCGGCAAGACCGTATTGCAATGCAAGGATACACCGGGCTTCATCGCCAATCGCATCGGTGGCTACTGGATGATGCGCGGGCTGGAAGAAGCCGTGCGGCGGGGTGTGAGTGTCGAGCAGGCCGATGCGGCGATGGGCGCGCCGGCTGGCTTTCCCAGGACGGGTATCTTCGGGCTCTTCGACCGGGTGGGCATCGACCTGATACTCCATACCGCATCGGCGATCACAGCGTCGCCATCACTCCCCGCGGACGACCCGCTCCGCAAACTCGACCCGGAACGCACGCTGGCGCTGCTTCGCCACCTGATCGAACAGGGCTATAACGGACGCAAGGGCAAAGGCGGGTTCTACCGGCTTAGCACCGAAGGCGGCCAGAAATTCAAGGAAGTCAGGGACCTTGTTACCGGCGAGTACCAACCTGCAGGCAAAAAAACGGAACTGTCTGGCCTCGACTCCACGAAAGAGGACATCCAGGGACTCGTGATGCATACCGAGGCTGGCCCCTATGCCTGGTCAGTGCTCTCCGATACGCTCAGCTACGCCGCCTCCTTGGTTCCCGCCATCACCGACGGCATTGCCGCGGTCGATGAGGCCATGCGCAAGGGCTACAACTGGAAGCTCGGCCCAGGCGAGATGATCGACAAGCTGGGCGTGGACTGGTTCATCCGCAAGCTCGAGGACGAAGGCCGCGCCGTTCCGCAGCTCCTCCAGGCAGCCCGCGGCAAGAGCCTTTACATCGCGGACGGCGGCAAACGTCTGGCAATCGGCACCGACGGAAAATACAGGCCGATAGTAACCCCCGAGGGCTATCTGTCCCTCGACGACGTCAAACGCCGCAAGCCTGTCCCCCTTGCCGGCAACAACGACGCATCTCTCTGGGACATGGGCGACGGAATCGCCTGCCTCGAGTTGACCACGAAGGACAACGTGATCACGCCCGATGTCGTGAAGATCATCGGGGAAGCCATCCAACTCGGCACTGACAAACGATTCAAGGGTCTGGTGATCGGCAACGACACGGACACCTTCTCCGCGGGCGCTGATCTGAGACTATTGCGCGAAGCGGCGCAGCCGGCTCGGCGGAACTGGACGGAAATCGACAACGCGATCAAGGCCGGCCAGCACGCGATGCAGGGCCTGAAATTTGCACCGTTCCCGGTCGTTTCGGCGCTCGCCGGCAAGGCGCTGGGAGGCGGCTGCGAGCTGCTGCTGCACAGCGATGCGATCCAGGCGCATGCTAATTCCTTTCCCGGCCTGGTCGAGCCGGCCGTCGGCCTGGTTCCGGCCTGGGGCGGCTGCACGCAAATGCTGATGCGCCAGTCGTTCCCCGTGGTCAGGCATGTTCCCAAGGTTTTCCAGAACATCGCCCGATGCAGGGTGGCGAATTCCATCGATGAAGCGCGTGAGATGAAAATCCTGCGCGCCGGCGACGGCGTCACCATGAACCGCGCGCGCCTCCTCGCCGACGCCAAGGCACGCTGTCTGCAAATGGCGATGGTTTACTCGCCGCCGAAGCCGCACACCGTGCACCTTCCCGGTGCCCTTCTAAAACGCATTATCGACGGCAAGGTGGAGGCGTTAGCGCGCAAAGGCAAGATCACAGCGCACGACGCGGTCGTCTCCAGAGCGCTGTCCACGGTCCTCTGCGGCGGAAACACCAACCTGACCCGCGCACTCACTGAGCAGCAGTTGCTCGACCTCGAACGCACCGCTTTCATGGACCTGGTCAAGACCGAAGCAACATTCAAGCGCATCGATCACATGGTAGAGCACGGCAAGCCCTTCCGCGAACCTCACGAAAAGGTGTCAGGAACCGATTCCAGAAAAGGTGTCAGGAACCGATTCAACGAGCTGTCTCAGAGTACTTGACCGCCCCAGCGATCACCCCGCCTCGCCTGGTCCGAACCCAACCAGCACATTCCCGGCACCGACCTCGACTTCCCCGCCCGCGGTCACATCCGGAATCGAAAACGTGGAGTATCCCGGAAGTTTCGCTGACCACAATTCGCTGCTCAGATTCCCGGCGTTGTACGCGATCAACTGTTTCGAGCTCGAAATCACCCACACGATGCCATTCTCAGCCCCGTCCGACGAAACAACCGCACTCGCCCCGTGCAACCCGAACGTATTCGATGACTGCCCCGTTTGCACCAGGCGCCCGTTCACGAACGCGAACGACCTGAGCACGTCTCCCGCCCCGGCGTAGTAAATGGTACCGAGGAAGTAGGCCGGTGTATCGAACGATGAGGTAACCGCCCCGGCAAGCTCCTGGACAACCTGATCGGAATACGGGTGAAAACCACCCATCTTGTTCCGATTGATGACGTAGACGATTCCCGTCTTGCCCGAGGCAATCATGAGGTTGGGATGCTTCGGCCCACCCAACCCGTCAGGCAGAAGCAGCGCGCCCGATGACGCCAGGTCCTCATCATACTTCGCCAGCTTGACTGCATTGTGAGGCGCGAAGTAATCGACGACCCGGATCCCGAAACCGTTTGGCCCTTTGTACCCGGGATCAACCGCCAGCTTGAGAACGGACTCTCCGTAGTCACCCCGGCTCGGAAAACCCTCGGCATTGAGTTTCGCGTCAAACGTCCCGTTTCCCGTCAACGTATAGATATACCCCTTGGAATCGACCTGGATCGGGTTGCCGTCCATCCAGATTCCGCCGTTGTGCCCATTCGGCGTGTCGTTGAAAACCCCGGTCAGTTGAAGCGAGTTCATGTTATAAGCCAGAAGCCACCCGTGGTAAAACGGCGCAACACCGTGCGCTGATCCAAAGGCAATCAGCACGTCATTGCCGTCGATGGAGAGCCCCGGGCGTTGCATCTCTCGATACACGTCGAAGGGCACCCGCCCTCGAACGCTTTCGGCCCCCCTACCACGTACACTCGGCCCGGCGTAATTGATCGCGTTGCCCCCCACGTATCCCGTATCCGCAATCACCGCCGGGCTGCCCGGCATTTCCATCCCATCACTCATATCAATTGCGTGCAGGGTCTTGGTGTAATAAATGACGTCCCCGGCGGTGTAACACTCGGATGAGACGAGATAGATCGTATTGGTGGCGGGATCAATCACCGGTGTGCTGATGATACCGCTTCCCTGGAAGTCCATTTCGGACGACGGCAGCGCCATTTCGCTGGGAGTGAGAAAACTCGTGTGCCAATCAAGCTGGCCCGTGTTCACATTGAAGGCGTAAAGACTGTCGTGTTGTGTCGCCACGAAGACCAACGATTGAAGTCCCTGCCTGGGCCCCACTGTGACATTCACCGAGGCAACCAGCGGCTCGGCCACAATCGCCCCATCAACCACATCCGCGTAATGCTGCGTCAGTTGCGAGATATTTGCAGGTGTGATCGCCGAATTCTGAGTGCCCCCGCTTCCCCCGGTCCATCCGAGCAAATCCGAAAGCAGGGTCATCGACTCGAGGCACTCACCCGCCGGACGATACCGCGCCCGGTGCCCCGTACTGCCACGTCGTCCAGGACCACGAGCGAGCATCGACAAACGGCGCAAAATCCTTCCGCAAAAGATATTGCAGCCCATGGTAAGGGTCCACGGCACCCTGCGCGACGAACCCAGATGCGCAACCAACGACGCACGTCGAGAGCAGTCCGACACGGGATCTCCCCATCTTCTTCGAAGAGAAAAGCAATAGTCTGGGAATGATAGGAATTCTACATGGGTTTTTCGAGTTTGGCAAAGCTAACAAGAGTTAAGAGGTGAACTCTATGCCTAGACAGAACCGGGTCACGCCCCATGGAACCATCATCGCCACACCTGAGCGCGGCACGCTGATGGGCAACCGGGGGCTTTTGCACGACGATCGCGGGAAAATCCGGCGGGAGTGGCGGCTCAAGCGCTGGATCCACTGCGTCCTCGAGTTCAAGGGACGCCATCGCCAGGTGATGGCCCCTAGGCGGTATACCGAGCTCTTTTTTCTCGATGAAGCGACCGCGCTGGCCGCCGGCCACCGGCCGTGTGCCGAGTGTCTGCGCGGCCGATACAACGAATTTCACGCCGCCTGGGCCGGGGGAAACCCGCACTCTCCCTCGGAGCGACTTTCCGCGGAATTCATCGACGAGATCCTTCATCGCGACCGAATCGACGACGATGGTTCGAAACGGCTCGTCACGACGCCTCTGCACTCGCTTCCCGACGGCGTGTTTGTTGCCATGATCGGCCGCCCGCATGAGGCATTTTTGATCCAGGGCCGAAGTTTGCTCGAGTGGTCGCCGGGGGGATATCGCCAGCGCGCGTACCGCGCCCGCCGCGAGCGCAGGTTCTGCTGCTGACACCGCGATCCACAGTCGAGGCCATCCGTGCAGGCTTTGTCCCTGGCGTGCATGAGACGGCGCGCGTGAAACCGGAACCGTGATCTTTGGTGATTTGACGGCTGAGAGGAATCGGGGAAGTCGTGGTGCTCACGAAAATGCCCCGTGCTTCTTGAGCAGTTCCGCAATCTCCGCGTGCCCGCGCCGCCTTGCCCACTCAAGCGGCGTGGCCCACGGCGGATCATCCGCCAGATTCGGCCTGGCACCGCGGCCCAGAAGCAGCTCGACCATCTCCTTCTTCCCGAACTTGGCCGCCCAGCCCAGCGGCGTTGAACAAAGATCGTCGTCGCGGGCATGCACATCCGCACCGTGGTCAATAAACAAGGCCGCCTTTTCCACATCACCGCGCTTGGCGAAGCGGTGCAGGGGGGTCACTCCCAACCAGTCCGGCTGGCTCGGATTCATGCCGTGCTGAAAGAGAAGCTCGCTCAGCTCGCGAGTCTTGCGCGCCCACCGAAATTCGCTTGGGAAGTTCCGGCGCTAATCGCAGCATCAATCGAACGAACGATTCCTGACCCTGCTCGGCGGCATTCCCGAGCGCCTCGGCGTCATCGGCCAGCGCCGGATTGGCGGCGAACACGGCGGCCGCGGTCATTACGTCGCCGTAATACGCCAGCAGATGGACGCCCCTCGTCGAACCATACGAAGCCAGCAGCTCGATCATCGGCTGGTCATCGCCCTTGATGGCGATACTGAGCGCGTCGGCCGAGCTTTCCACCGGCGGGCTGGGAAACGCACCGTGTTCGAGCAAGAGCCTGGCGATCTCGTGGTGCCGGTTGTACACGGCTGAATAGAGTGCATGGCCGCGAGGAGCGATCCCCTCCTCGGGCAGATCAGGATCGGCCCCGCGGTCGAGCAGGAGCTTCACGATCTCGAGATGGCCGCGGGCCGCCGCGTTCCTGAGAGGTGATCCGGAGCCTATGTAGTAGGTGACGTAGTCCGAGACTCGGTTGGCGAGCGATGGATCCTGGTCGAGCAGCTCTCGCACGCGTTCAAGATCACCGATGCTCGCGGCCGTGCAGATGTCGACAAACGCGCCGCGGCGCGCAGGTGCGCAAGCACTTCCGCAGGCGTGGTTGCTACGTCACCAGGCACGTCGCGCCAGCCGCGAAAGCGATAGTCGCCGTTGGTCAGTTGAATCGGCCGTGCGCCGTCGCAACGAGCTGCATTGATATCGGCCCCGCGCTTGAGCAGCTCGTCGATCACATCAAGCTGCCGCATCATCACCGCCCAGTGTATCGGCTGATTGGACTGCAAGTCGCCGGCGTTCAGCAGCTCGGGCGAGCCATCGAGCAGACTCTGGACCCTGGGCAGGTCGCGCCCGCGGATGGCCGCCGCGATCGGCTCGCCGGCCGGGGATGCATTGTGAATGCTCGCGAGCTTCGAGGAAAGCATCGTCTCCATCGCCGAGTAACCGCGGTCGCGCGCGATTTCGACAAGGCTGTCGAAGATGGCAAGACCGACCGGATCCGTGCCGCGTTCGAGCAGCAAGGCCGCGGCATCGACCCGGTTTTCGCGCACCGCAAAATACAACGGCGTACGATAGGAATACTGGCAGCGCGCCAGCGACCGGTCCTTTTGCAGCAGGCCCTCGAGTGCCGTCACGTCGCCCTTGATCGCGGCGCAGAACATTTCCCAGACATCGGTGCCCGTGCCGGTAGACCAGACCAGACGCTCGTTCTTCTTCAGCTCGTCGGGTTGAAACATGGCCGGCATCTCAAGGCTGCAACGAAGTCTTCCGTACTCATTTGACGCGCGCCTCGAAGACGAGGTTCATCGGCGTCTGCGTCGTGCGCCGGAAGTGGGTGAAGCCGGCCTGCTCGAAGATTTCGCGCAGCTTCACCTCGCCGGCCTGGGCGCCCAGGGCGACGCCGCCGTTTTGCGACAGGGCATTCGGCGTGCAGACGCACGACGAGGCCACGTACAAGAGAGCAGCCATCGGGTTCTCTGCGATGTTCTGCGGGCGCGAGTCGAGCGCGAACGGCTCGACCAGCATGACCGTGCCGCCGGGAACGAGATGCTCGCGCGCGTGCCGCGCCGCCCCGACAGGATCTCCCATATCGTGAAGGCAATCGAAGAAGCAGATCAGGTCGAACTCACCGGCGTAGCTCGTGGCCGAGGCCACTTCGAAGCGCACCCGATCACTCACCCCGGCGTCCCGAGCGCGGTTGCGGCAGGTCTCGATCGACGGCGGATGGAAATCGAATCCGTGAATCGTCGCGCTCGGATAAGCGCTCGCCATCGCCACCGCCGAGGCACCGTGACCGCAGCCCACGTCCGCGACGCCGGCGCCGGCCTTGAGCTTGGCATCGACACCGTCCAGAGCGGGAATCCACGACGTGGAGAGATGAGCGCGGTACCCGGTCCGGAAGAACCACTCGGTCCCGGCGAAGAGGCACGGGTGATGGTCGCCCCAGCTCATGGCTCCGTTGCCCCGGAACGCGGCCACGATCTTCTGCATGTCCATGAACAGCGAACCCAGCGTGTTCATCCCCCTGCGCCACGAAGACGGGCGAGTTTTCATCCGCGAGGGCGAGTGCCGCTTCCGGGCCGAGCTCATACGTATCGGCATTCGCGTCGTAAGTGACCAGCCCGCCCGCCGCCTGACCATCAAGCCATTCGCGGACCACGCGCGGGTTGCAGCCGGCTCCGTTAGCCACGGAATCCGCCGTGCGAGGCCCGGTATTCGCCAGCTCGCGATAGAGGCCCAGCTCGTCGCCCAGCCAGACGCTGTAGCAAATCGCGCCACCGGTCATATGGGCGACCATCTTGGACATGAATGCTTCGAGCGCAGGGGAGGGAGCTGCCATGGTGATCCTCGCGAGCAGCCGGGTGCCACGACCTGAAATGCCATGGCTTTTTGACCGAGGGTGAATACTCGATTATGATCCGGCGATCGTGACGCGGCAATCTTGGAGCGCCGAGAACAACGGATGATTTTGTTTCACCGACCCGGGCCCGAGACAGTTTCGAAGTTCTTGAGGTCGCAAACCGGGCGCGAATTCACGTACAGCGCGGTCGGAGCGACCAAGTCAATGCAGGAGCCGCCGACCGGGTTTGTGGTGGATCATACGAGGGTTCAGCTTGGACACGGCCAGCGTGTCTTTGAGACGGCGAAACGGGCTCTCATGCGATGGGAGCAATTTCGCCTCGGGTGGGTGGAGGCCCACTCGGACGAACAGCGGATTCAGCCCGGAAATCACGTCGCCGTGCTGGCGCATCAATTCGGCTTGCACTGGCTGAACGCGTGCCGGGTGATTTTTGTCGTCGATGAAACAGACCCGGTGTCCCGATATGGATATGCTTATGGCACACTCCCCGACCACCCCGCAATCGGCGAGGAGCGGTTTCTGGTCGAGTGGAATCCCGCGGATGGCGCGGTGTGGTACGACATTCTTGCGTTCTCTCGTCCGCGCGGAATCATGAAGGTGGGCTACCGTTGGATGAGGGCGATACAGAAACGATTCGGCAAAGAATCGGCGGCGGCTATGGTGAAAGCGGCGCAGGATCAGGGAGGCGAGGAGGCAACCAAGGCCAAGCTGCTCTTCCTCTGCGGAAAGATGGCCGCTGGCAAGTCGACGATGTCCAGAACGCTCGCTCAGCAAGAGAATGCTGTTCTCTTGGTTCAGGACGAATTCCTCGAACGGCTCTTCCCAGGAGAAATCGTCGACATCCCAGCCTTTCTGAAGTGCTCATCCCGGCTCCACGATGCCCTCGGACCGCACATTTGCTCATTGCTGTCCAAGGGCATCTCGGTCGTACTCGATTTCCCGGGCAACGCAAGGAGCCAGCGAGCCTGGTTCCGCCACTTATTTGAGGCTGCCGGAGCCGACCATGAGCTCCATTTCATCGATGCTTCGAACGATCTTTGCAAGCGTCAGCTCAAAGAACGAAGCAAAGGGCTCCCCGCGGGCACTGCATGGACGACTGACGCCGAGTTCGACGCCATCACGGCGTATTTCGAGCCGCCTTCGATCGAAGAGCAATTCAACATCATTCGGCATGAACGGGCCTAACTATGGGTTACAGCCTTGCCCGACTCCACTTTGGCGCAAGTGAGGACTGGGCGACACACTCCATCGCATGTCAGGTCAATTCGCCTCGTCGACGAGCCAAGGGGGCTTGAGCTCGGGAATGGACCGCGACTTCCTTGGCGTGGGTCTTCCCGATTGCTGCGCCTCTTGATCGATCACGAAGAATGATCCGTCGTCGGCCCAAAGGATGTACGGCCGGTTTTTCTGAAACCATTTCTCCAATTCCGGGAATCGCTCTCGCCAGTTCTTCGCCGTCGTTGCCTCAATGAGGTCGAGCCGGCCGCATAGGCCGCAGAGCATCTGCCAGCGGTCAAGCAGATCGAGCTCGTTCTCCTGGGCGGTTCGGAGCACGAATTTTCGACCCCCTGCGCCGAGCGGAAATGTGGTCGGCTCGGCCGGGTGAGTCGATGCCTTCCTCAAAGTCTCAATGAACACCTCTGCGAGATCGTCCGCATAAGAAGAAAACGAGAAGAATGTAAAGCTGTTGATCGTCTGCGCTCCGCGGGACTGTCGCTCTCGCTTCCTGAGATAGGTATCGTAGCGGTCAGCGCGCATCGCCGCGTCGATCAACGCGGGCTTGGCGGAAATCGCCTCGACCAGAACACGGTGCCAGAGCTCACGAACCTTCGACGTGCCAGTGGCTCGGGAGCCCCATTCGCCTGCAAACAAGATGTAGATGGATCGCTCGTCCAGGAATCCAGAATTTGTGATGGCCCGCCTGAGCTTGGGCTCGTCAGAAAGGAGCGACACGAGTATCGAGCCGGCGCCATCGATGTCTGGCTCACGCTGAGCTCGCTCAACGACCGCGTCGACGCTGGCATTCAACGCGCTCGAATGCGCCTTGATCGGGCGCTTGTGCGGCGATCAGGAAGGCGCCAAGTGCCACAAAGTTCATTTGATTGTGAACCCCTGCGAAAGGTCCCCTCTCATGCTCATCATCCACGGGCATTATCGCCTAGCACCGAAGCTGGTGGCGTATCGAAATGACTGGTGCACTCACTGCGACAAGCCCGTGCTGGCCCAGCAGTGGCGCTCGTTCTATCTGGGACACGTCTACTGGATTCCACTGATTCCGCTCGGTTTCCGCAAGAAGCGGCAGTGTACACAATGCGGCGGAAATCCACGAGAACGCGTCCGCGCTTCGCTCACCGTCATCATCGCGGGTCTCCTCACGTTTTTGCTGGCTTTCGTCATTACCATCTTGGTTCCCCACAACGACGATGAAGCCACGATCGTCTGGACTTTGAGAGGCGTCTTCGGATGTCTTGCAGCCCTGTTCGCAGTCTGGCTCGCGTCGAGATCGGCCGAACAGCCACTGCCGGCGAAGTACGTTGAGCCGCTCAGGAATGATCGTTGCCTGATTTGCGGAGGACGAATGACCGATTTTCCTCAGGGGCACTGCGTGAATTGTAAAGTCATTCGATATGGGAGTGAGCAAGCTCGGTGACGAAGAATCTCACGCAAAGGCGCGAGGCGCAAAAGGGAACGCGGAGAAGCCAATCACGGTCTCTTGAAGTCTCAAAACTCGATTTTATGCGTGTCTTCCATTGCGTCCTAGCTTCTTTGCGGCTTTGCGCCTTTGCGTGAGCTGATCTTGGCTTATCGCCCCAATCGCGACGCTCTAGAATACGCGATGTGGGTCTGACCATACTTCTTTGAATCTGATACAACGCGCCCGGAGTTTGAATCCCGTGCGAACACGCATTGTCTCCCTCGTAATCGGACTGATCGCGGCCATGCAGGCCGGGGCGGCGCCGGCATCGGAGCCGGAGCGAAAAGTGTTCCGGTATGGCAACGACGCCGCGGGTGGAGCGCTGATCCACGACTACGCAACCCGCTGGGTTGAGTTCGCGGGATCGCGCGAAAGCTACCTGTTCGAGGAAACCGCTCGCTCGGCGGAAACAATCGAGCTCATCGATCGCTCGCGCGATGTCGGTCTACGCGTGCACGCCACCCACGGCGAGCTGCGGCTGCCCAATTCCCCGGCCTGGCAGCCATGGGAAAACGGCAAGTGGATCAAGATCGACGAATTGCCCAAATCCATTCGGTTCATTCCGACCGATCAAAAGATTCGCCTCGTGTATTTCGTACCCCAGGACCGCGCGCCAATCGACCGCTTTGAAGCCAAGATTCGCGTCGTCATGCGGCTGGTCGCCGACGTCTACGCGGATTTGAAGACCGAGGGCCATCGTTCCACCAGGCTTTCTTTCGAGCTGAACTCGAACGGCGAGCCGATTGTGCATTTGATCCGCGGGGACAGGCCCGCGTCTTATTTTAATGACGGTCCAACCTACGACGACGCCAAGCAGTTTCAGAGGATCGCGGATGCCCTTCCCGCCGAGGCCGGCTCGCCGCGCCGGCACATGATCATGGTATTCCCGGAAACATACGATCCGGGCCCGGCGCCGGTGGAATGGCGCGGATCAATCGGCCGCGGCATTCACATCACCACCGACGGCGGCCTGGCAATGATGTCGGCCTGGATCCTCCGCGACGAATTCTGCGCGACGAGTTACGAGGACCAGAAGAAGCTCCTGTTCGACAGAACACCGATCGCCGGCCGCACGTCCTTCGGGACAAGACAGCTCAATGCGCCCCGATTCGAGTTCATCGAAGACGGGTTCGGGGCCGCCGCGCATGAGCTCGGCCACGCGCTGGGATTGCCGCACGACTGGCGCACTGCGATCGACATCATGGGCCAAGGCTTCCGCGACTTGCGGGTGAATTATCTTCCCGCCTCGGCAAGAAAACCGCGGCTCACGTTCTCCAAGGAAAACGCCCGCCTGCTGTACGTCTCGCGCTATCTCGTGTCGGAAACCGATCGGACGGACAACACCCCGCCAACGGCCGAGATCAACCTGAAGGCATCGACCGGTCGCGCTCCCGCAATTGCGGTCTCCCTCAAGGCTCGCGACGACCGCGGCCTTCGCGCCGCGGTGTTCTACGATCCTCAGAACGACACCGTGATCGGCGGATCGCAACTGAAAGGGAAAAGCCAGGACCTCGAGATCAAGCTGCCAATCGACACCCGCACGCCGTTTGGAAGTAATCTCTTCAGAATGCTGGAAAACGCTGTGAAGAAAAAAGCAAACTCCGAGTCGGATGGGGTCAAGCTGATGACGTTCCTGGCGGATGCCGGTGGCAACATCGCGGTCGTGACCACGGCTGTCGGGACGCGCTGAATGTTCTCAACTGCCCCGAAGGGCGCAACAAATCAGCCCAAGGCATCGCCCTGGAAAACACCAATGGCGCGATCCAGACGCGACGGCTTCAGGATCAAAGACGCCATGCTCGCCATCGCGGCGACGGCGATCGGTTTTGCCTGGGTCCAGGCCCAGTGGGACACAATCCAGCTTTTCGCCGGCCAGTACGCCAATCAGCCGCAGTACACCAAATGGTTCCTCGGCGATCGTCCGTTCTATCAAATGACCCGCGTGTTCACGAAGGATGCCCTTTATGTCGCAACCGCGATCGTCTGCCCCTGGATGGTGCTGCTCATGCTTCGCGGGCGGCGCCGGTCGGCGCCGTCCATTCTGGCGGGCGCGGCGGCCGGGCGCCGTTGCGTGCTTGGCCGGAACGGTCGTTCTGATCTTTGAGCTGGTGCGGCAAGCCATCTGGCCCGTCGCCGGCATCCAGCAAATCCTGTACGTGACCGAGAACCCACGGCACGTCAGAATCTGGGGCTGGAGTTTTTCTGATGATATCCGCTTCCCGGCGATGGCGATGGGGGATCTCCTGCGCACAACGCTCCTCTGGATGCCGCGCCACGCCGGTGTCGTCATCGGCGGGGCATGGCTGGCCTTGATGCTGGCCGGAGCATGGCGTCCAGAGCGGAGCTGGTTCGATCGCCTGGGGCGATTGATCGGTGTCTTCTGGATCATCGCGGCGTGCCATTTTTTCCTTCTGCCATTATGACACGCATCGAGCGAATGCCAGGCGGGACTTGATGCTCAAACGCGTCCTCCAGGAAGAAACGAGCGACCGATGAGCCCCCCACCCGAGCGACGATTCACGACCGTCGACGCGCTGGTGCTGCTGGCAGCCCTGGCCCTGGGTGTCACCTGGATGATCGAGGCCCTAACGCTACTGATTTCGTTCGCAACGGCCGATGGCCTGCTTCTCTGGCCGCTGCATCCGCCGGGCGGCTTCTCCGCGCGCCTGACTTTCGTCGTGGTTCGCCGGTCGCTGCATCCCTTGGCCGCCTTCTTCGCGCCCCTGACTTTTGCTCTCTGCATGCTGCAATTGCGGCAGCCTCGGCCCTCACTGGCACACTGCTTTCGCCGCGGCGGCGCATCGGCATGCACGGTCGCGGCGATCGCTCTCTCGCTCGAGGTCGTTAATTATTTTCTCGACCTGGCGACCCGGTTCGCGGACGTGGCGGCGCTGGCGAACTCAATCGATAGTTACGCAAAAGGCATGCGGCTCGCCGGAATCACCCTGTTCAGCTCGATGGCTTTCTCGATCGGCCAAGCCCCCGGCCTGGCCGTCGCCGGAGCGTACCTGGCACTCTGGTCAACGCGGCTCTGGCGATCCGAATCGACCTGGATCGATCGCGCCGGCCGCGCCCTCGGATGGTTCTGGATCATCACGGCCGTGGCGTTCATGATCTTGCCGCAATGGGAAAGCTGAGCGATTTGCGCCGAGCGGGGTGGTAGGAACGAGCTTGAAGCGATGTTTCGGGGCGTATTCTTCAGACAGGAGCACGTGTGAGCGAGCCTTCGCAGGAATCGACAAGTCACGAACGGCCGCACAGGGTGAAAACTCCCGGCGATTCCCTTTTCGGTGCGATGAGAGCCCGCGAGATTGAGCGCTCTCTTGTTGAGCTGAGCGATGCGCGCCGTGCTGTGAACGCCCAAGAGCGCCCCGAGGAATGGGCCGAGCTTACGGTCAAGCTGGGCGACTTGTATCGCAGAAGAAAGGCCGGTGAAAGGGCAAAGAATCTCGGGCTCGCGATCCAGTGCTATGATGAGGCTTTAACGGTATACGAATGTCAGCGTTATCCGCAAGAGCTCGTTATCTGCAACGCGGAATTAGGTCGCGCGTACCTTGAGCTCTCCGACGGGCAACAGCGACTGCTCAAAGAGATCTCGCTCGTGCATTATCAGATGGCCCTGGCGCTCATATCGAAGGAAAGCTGGCCGGAATTATGGCATACTGTGCACCTTGAGCTCGCTCTGCTGTTTCGCAAATACACCCAATCGCCCTCGGATGAGGATGCGGGGCTCTCGGATGAGCATTTTAAGATCGCGTTTGATTTGGACCAGGAACAATGGCCGGAGTTATATTATCATATGAAAACTAACTATGAATTACATTTGAGACTTTTCGCGTTAGAAGCCGAGCGGCGGGCTAAGCTCGCCGAGACACCGCAATCACTCGAGGGGGAGAACACTTGATTCCCAAAGGGCCTGACTGGCACCGGTCCATGGGACCCGTCTATAACAAGTGACCGAATTGTCGTAGGCTCACTCGGACTGGAGACCCTATGAATCGCTCGAGTTTGATCGGATTGGTGGTCGTCGTCCTGGTCTCGTCCATTTTCGCGCAGCGCACGCGTGGCGCAGACGCACCGGACGGCAAGCGCTGGTGGTCCCATGTGACGTTCCTGGCCGACGACAAGCTCAAGGGCCGCGACACCGGCAGCGAGGGCCATCGCCAGGCCGCCGAGTATGTGGCGCGCGAATTCGCCCGATCCGGCCTCCAGCCCGCTGGCACCGACGGTTTTTTCCAGCCCGTCAAACTGACCTCTCGCACGATCGTGGAACGCGAGTCGAGCCTCCTGCTCGTGCGCAACGGCAAGAGCGAGCCGCTGATCCTGGGCGAGGACGCCATCCTGAGCGCCCGCGTCGAACCGGCCGCCGCGCTCGAAGCAGATCTCGTCTTCGCCGGTTATGGCCTGTCGATTCCCGAAGCAAAGCACGATGACTTCGCCGGCCTCGATGTCCGCGGCAAGCTGGTTGTATGCCTCACCGGTGCACCGGCCAGGATCGCAGGACCACTCGCGTCTCACATGCAGTCCACCGCCGAACGTGCCGCCACGCTCAAGCAGCATGGGGCGATGGGTGTTATCATGATCCAGAACCCCAAGACCATGGACATCCCCTGGGAACGCGCCAAGCTCGCCCGCTTCATGCCGTCAATGGGTCTCGCCGGCCCGGGTCTTGATGAAACGCAGGGCATGAAGCTCATGGTCGTGATCAACCCCGCCCACGCGGACAAGATTTTTGAGGGCTCAGGGCATACTTTCCAGGAGAACGTCGATGCAGCCAGCGCCCAGAAGCCGCTGCCCCATTTCCCTTTGCCCGCGCGGCTCCAGGAGAAGGCCAAGGTCGAGCACGCCCCAATCCTGTCGCAAAACGTCGTGGCATTGCTGCCCGGTCATGATCCTGTGCTCAAAAACGAATTTGTCGTCTTCACTGCTCACCTCGATCACATCGGCGTGGGCAAGCCGGTCAATGGGGACGAAATCTACAACGGGGCGATGGACAATGCCTCGGGCGTCGCCACGCTGCTCGATGTCGCCGCCATGCTCCAGGAATCGGGTTTAAAGCTCAGGCGGTCGGTGCTCTTTGTCGCGGTGACGGCCGAGGAGAAGGGGCTGCTCGGGTCGCGATTCTTTGCCTCTTCGCCGATCGCCGGAGACAAGACCATCGTGGCCGACATCAATATCGATATGATCCTCCCGCTTTACCCATTCAAGAAGCTCACGGTCTTCGGCAGTGAAGAGTCTGACCTGGGCGATCTTGCAGCCGAGGTCGCGCGGCGCAGGGGGTCCTGCCGCGGCCCGATCCGGTGCCCGAGCGCAATGTCTTCATCCGGAGCGACCAGTATAGTTTCATCCGCCGGGGCATTCCATCCCTGATGCTGATGGTGGGGTTCGACAAGGGCTCGCCCGAAGAGCAGACGGTCATGAAGTGGCTCACCGAGCGCTACCATGGGCCCTCCGATGACGTGAATCAGCCCGTGGACAAGCAGGCTGCGGGCGAATTTGACAACCTGGTGGCGAAGCTGCTCGAACGTGTCGCCAACCGGGAGAACCGGCCGCGGTGGAAGGATTCTTCGTTCTTCAAACGGTTTGCGAAGTGAGGGCCTCGGGCTCGCTTGCTTGACACCCCGGGTGGGGAAATTACAATACAAAAAGCGATCAGGCTTCAATCGGGAACCAAGGGGCATCGCTCGTCGCGACGAGTCCGGTTGACCGTGCCAGAGAAACGGAACTGGCGCCGGGGCAGCCTGATGCACATTCAGGCCGACTGGCGGAGACGCCCCATGAGATGCGAGAAATGCCCGAAGCCTGCAACCTTCCACATCACCGACATCGTCGAGAAGGGGAAGCACCGCGAGTTTCATTTCTGCGATGAGCACGCCCGCCAGCACCTGGCCCCCACCGACGAGACATCCGAACAGCCGATCAGCGAGCTCGCCAAGAAGCTCATCGTCAGCGGGCAGGGGCCCCTCCGCGAGCCATCGCCGGCCGACAAGCAGATTTGCCCCATCTGCCAGATCACGTTTCTCGAGTTCCGCAATTCGGGCCGCCTGGGGTGTCCGTATGATTATGAGGTGTTCCGCGACGAGTTGATGCCCCTTCTGGAAAACATTCACGGCGAGACGCGGCACTCGGGCAAAGTCCCCAGAAGGGCGCCGCGGAACACGCAGCAGCAGACGACCCTCATTCAGCTCCGCAACGAGCTCAAGCGGGCCGTCGCTGCCGAAGACTACGAATCGGCTGCTCGGCTCCGAGACCAGATCAAGGACATCGAGCTTGAACAGGGGCGATGACGGCGATGATGTGGCGACCCTCCGGCCCAGAACGAGACGATGGATCGCACCCTCCCGCCGGATGGTCGCGCCGATGATGTGTCAACGGTGTCAGAACGAGGCGACAGTCCACTTGACCGAGCCCGGAAAAGGTCAGAGGCGAGAGTTCCATCTCTGCCCCTCCTGTGCGCGAAAGGCGGGATTGTCGCTCCCCGAGGCGCCCCCGTCCCTGCCCCTCGACGCGGTGGTCCAGAGCCTGATCGTCGCCAATGTGGGCGAGCTGGTCGGAGAGCTCGCCGAGCTCCAGTGCCCGGACTGCGGAATCAAGTTCATGGAATTCCGCGCCGGCGGCCGCCTGGGCTGCCCTCAGGATTACGCGGTCTTTGCCAAGGGGCTCACCGCACTGCTCCAGCGATACCACGGCGCCACTCGCCACGTGGGCAAACGAGCCCGCCGGCGAGACGGCGCCTCCGACCGGCTCAGGCTGCGCACCAGGCTGCGCGAGGCGGTCAGCCGCGAAGACTACGAGGAGGCCTGCGCGGCTGCGAGACTTGCTGCGCCCGAGGGACTTGCGCTCATGACTCTTGACGACCTGACGAAGACCTCCGGCGAGTGGCTCCGGGGCACGGGCCCCGAAAGCGACATCGTGATGTGCTCACGCATCCGCCTGGCACGGAACATCGCCGATTTTCCCTTCTGCAATCGCGCCAGCCGCAACGAGAAGGCCGAAATCGAGGCCAATTTCACCGCGGCCCTCTCAAACGCCAAGCTCGATCTCTCCTATCTCGACGTCAATGCCCTCTCCACGCTCGACCGCCAGTTCCTGGTCGAGCGCCAGGTCATCTCCCGCGAGCTCTCCTCCAGCGAAGGCCCCCGCGGCGTGGCGATCAGCTCACTCGAAAATGTCGCGATCATGGTCAATGAGGAAGACCACCTCCGCGTCCAGTTCATGCTCTCCGGATTTCGCTTGAGCGAGGTCTGGGAAGCCGTCAACAGCCTGGACGACAAGCTCGAAGAGCAGCTTGCTTTCGCCTTCAGCCCCCAGCTCGGGTACTTGACGGCCTGCCCCACCAACGTCGGCACCGGCATCCGCGTCGGCGTGATGCTCCATCTACCCGGGCTGGTCCAGAACAAACGCATCGACAAAGTCTTCCGCGCCCTCCAGAAAATCAACCTCGCCGTCCGCGGCCTTTACGGCGAAGGCAGCCAGGCCTCGGGCGATTTCTACCAGATCTCAAACCAGCAGACCTTGGGCAAAAGTGAGCCCGAGCTGATCAAGATCCTCACCGACGTCGTTCCCCAGGTCCTCCAGTACGAGCGGGCCGCCCGCCAGGACCTCCTGACCCAGCGCCGCCAGCACCTCCACGACCAGGTCAGCCGCGCCTACGGCGTCTTGAAAACCGCCCAGACCATCACCAGCGAGGAAACCATGCTCTTGCTCTCCAGCGTGAGGATGGGCATCAACCTCGGCTTGATCGACGACCTCTCGATCGCTACCGTCAACGAGCTGTTCATCCAGACCCAGCCCGCGTTCCTCCAGAAGCTGCGCGGCACCGAGCTGGGAGTCGAGGAACGCAACGTCGCCCGCGCGTCCTATCTACGAAGCCGCCTCTCCAACGGCAGGCAGCCACCGGCGCGCTAATGAGGTATCCGTCCGGTGTCCTTCTTCAGCTTTGAGCTCGACCCGCTCCACGTCCTTGGCGTATCCGCCCAGGCGACGCTCGATGAAATCCGCGCCGCCTATCGCGAGAAAGCCAAGCGATACCACCCCGACAAGGGGGGCGAAGACTGGACATTTCGAATCCTCTCCCAGGCCTATGAAATGGCCAGCACCGCACGCGTGGCAAGAGCCGCTTCCCGCGACACAGCCCCCCGCCCACCACAGCCACAGCCACAGCCACAACCGCAGCCGCAACCCCACGCTCGAGCGCATGCCCAGGCCCACGAACAAGCCCACTCTTACGCAGACCGGCCCCGTCCCGAGCGCCAGACCGAGTCGTCGCACGCCGGCATCTTCGACCACGAAGTCCCACAGTCGCGAATCGTCGCCGTCGAGCTTCTGTGCATTCGCTATCTCTGGGACGATGCCGATTACGTCTGGCTCACCCAGAGAGTCCCTGACGAGGACCGCTTCCTGAGCTGCAACCTGACCATGAGCTGGCCCGATGAAAACGCCGCGGCCCGATCGCTCTCGCACGACGACCAGGCGCAAATCCTCTCAGGCCTCCAGGAGACCTTCGACCACATGACCGTCGCGAGCCGGGTGGTCAGCTCGCGGTGCCGAACCCAGGACGACCAGTTCAGTGGCTGGCTCGCTTATTCGAATTTCGATCGGGCCTACAAGGCCGTGGGCACACTCCACGAGTCCCTCAAATCGCACGGCGTGGGCATGCGCCAGTGGTCCCGCGACCTCTTCATCCCAAGGACCCGGCGCTGACCCCGCGCGCGACCTTCGAAAGAATCGGCCCCACCAGCAGCTCGGGCACGAACTTCCTCAGTTCGTCAATGCCGCCGAAATAAGCCACCTGCTTGACCAGCGTGCTGGACACGTGCGAATACTCGCCGCAAGCCATGAGAAAGACCGTCTCCACCTCCGGGTCGAGCCGGTGGTTCGTCAGCGTCATGCCGAATTCGTACTCCATGTCCGACAGGGTGCGCAGTCCGCGCAGAATCACCCGCGCGCCGATTTTCCGCACGAAGTGGACGGTCAGCCCCTCGAACGATTCGACCGAGACGTTGGAGTAGGCGCGCAGCACACACCGGGCCATTTCGACGCGCTCGTCCACGTCGAACAGCGACGCCTTGTTGACGTTGATGCCGATTCCAACCACAAGCTGGTCAAACAGCAGGCAGCCGCGCTGGATCACGTCGAGGTGACCGAGCGAGATCGGGTCAAACGTGCCGGTGAACACCGCGGTGCGAAAGCAATCGTTCAATTTGGGATTCATGCGGCTTTCCGCGTGGCATGGTCACAGACCATGAAGAGCACCCCGGCTCAGTCAGGCTGCCCCGGCCGTCATCTCCGGGCTGACTTCCCGACGATGAACAACACCAGAAGCACCAGGACGATCGTCCCCAGATAGCCGTCGAGCGAGCGGCCCGACCCTTCGCCGGCAACCGGTGCGGCGCTGGGATCATCCGGCACCTGCGCACGGGCGGGCCGGCCAAAGGCCGGAGCGATCAAAAGCCCCGTGCCCAGCAGGGCGACGGCAATCCGCCCCCTCCATCGCTTCAAGACCAGATTCATCGCAGACGCTCCTTTACGGGAATCGGACGACGACTCCAATCGTAACTCATCGGCAGCCATTCGAGTAGAGGCCGCACCCTCCGGCGGAACGCCCGGCGGGCCATGGCGACAGCCTTCCACGCCGGCCCCCGCGACCGCAAGTGTACTACGTAATCATCCAGCCCCACCGCCCAGAATCGATACTCGAGCCCCCGAAACTCATAGGCTCCGTTCTCTCGCGGCAGCGGGAAGGCCCCCATCGGCTCGGCGTAGGCAAACGCCAGCACCGCCCGGAAACCCGGCCCGAACATCGCCTGCCATCGCACCAGTCCCTCGAGATCGTCGGTCGTAACCCAGTTTTCCCAGTCGCGTCGGCCCCGCGCATTCTTGGCCCTCTTCCCCTTCACCTCCACCACCAGGTTCGACCCGAACTGCGGATAAAGCAGGAAATCGGGGTTCTTGAGCGCATCATCGCCGCAGATCGCCCGCTTGGCCTCGTCAATGGCCACGCAGGGAACCCGAATCGAACGAACAAACCCCTCAAATGCCGCCTCATAATGATTCGTCCGCCTCATTCACTCAATCCTAACAACCGGCAGCTCAAATGTCGATTTCCCCCTCCTCTTTGGCGGCAGAACAGCCTCCGCGTATTCCCAGAGCTGCTCCGGGGTTTCGAAAAGCTTGTCAAAAGTCCATTCACCGTCGTATTCGCAATTGTCCGTGGTGTAATCCCGGCAGACCTTGGGCCGATTCAAATAGATACGGCAAAGGTCGTCGTCGGTCAGATACGTGCACTTCGTCATCACCAGCAAGTACCACTGCTTCTTCTCGACGTAGATCAGCGTTTGACCATGCGCCAGGTACCACCGGATCGAGTCATAATCATTCCATGTGGTCGGGTTGTCGATCGGCAGCGAGAAATAGCGGCAGCAGCGGCCGGTGCAGTGGTTGCACAGGCAGTCCCCAGGCGCCAGCTCGTCGCGCCGCGGCCGCGGTTTTCTGGATCGGGTTTTCATCGCCCTCGGTCTCCTTTTCTGTACCGCAAAGATACACGATGAATTCGCAGGCAGGCAGCCACCGCGTCTTCGGTCCGATCGAGCCGATCACGAGCCGGTCCTCACCCGCGGCACTCCCGGCCACCGCGACCGCGACACGATTGACGGCGCCCACCTCGCTTACCTGGCCGAATCGGGCCAGCCAGGTCCGGTTGGCGCCTCACAAGCTGCCCCGGCCGAAGCGGCAGCGGCCGCGTCGGTCACACCCCGCCCGATGGAAGGAATCACGTGTGCTTGGTCCGGTTACGGTAGCGGGTGCTCACTCGCACCAGGAAGCGGTGCTCTTCATCGGTGAGCGCCCCGCGGCCCTCGCGGTGCAGCTTTTCGAGGATCTCGTCCATCCGTTTCTCTTCGGCCGCCTCGCGAATCATGCGGCGCTCCCGGCGCAGTTCGGACCGCCGCCGCCGCCAGCGTTTGAGCGCGCTTTCCCGGTACGGCCGCACCTTGGGCGCTCCGCTCTCGAGACTGGTATACCCTTCCGAGAAATCGTAACCGAAGACTCCGTCGTCGAAATAACCGCCGTCTTCGAGCATCCTCGCCTCGCTCCGGGCGAGCACTTCCACCAGGACTGCCAGCCCAATCACGGTCAAGCCGTCGAATTGCCGGTACAGCGCCAGCCGCACCACGCCGATGATGCCCAGCATCACCGCGCACGTGTGAGCCGTCCAAGGCGCCGCAATGCTCTCGCGGGTCGAAACCACCGACGTGCTCGCAAGATACGCCCGCAGCATCCGGCCGCAGTCGAAGGGCAGAGCGGGAATGAAGATGTTGACCAGCATCAGAACGTAATTGAGGTAGCCGAACCAGCCGATGATCCAGATCGCAGACAGAGCCGGCACCGGCAGGCCGCCGCGCAGCGGTGCGCCCGCATCCTTGTCGAAACCGAACGGGTTCCACGCAAATTGCGCATCCCACGATCACGTTCACGCCGATGGCCGCGCCCAGGAAGATCGCACCGCTCATGAGCGGGCCCGCCAGCGCCACCAGCACGTGCTCGCTCGACCGCGGCACATACGATGGCCCCACCAGGCTGCCCAGCGGCCAGACGTGGACCTCTTCCTGGTCGCAGTCGAGCCAGTATGCCGCCAGCGCATGGGCCAGCTCATGCAATCCCAGAGCCGCCAGCAAGAGCCCCAGCCAGCACGCCGTCACCGCGAACTGCTGCAGATGGCCCTTCTCCGCCGGCGACACCACCGTCGCCACCAGCTCGTAGACGACAAAGACGACCAGGGCGATATGCACCCGGACCGCGGTTCCGAACCATCGGCCCAGACTGATCGGCGACCACGTCAGAAAATCGGTCATGGTCCCCACCCGAGGTCGTCTGCGCTGCCCGCGGCCAGACGTCGTTGTATTCTCCCTGGAATCTAATCTAACAGCCGCCGCTTCGGCTCGCAACGCAACCCGAGAGCGCAGCTCTGCACCCAAGGCCCGAATTCCTTCGACTCACAAAGCCCGGAGAGCCGCTTGTAGCAGGCACACGCCGTGTGCCGTCCGCCCGTTCACCTTTTTGGAATACCTGGAGAGTAAGCCGCCACCCTGCTAGATTAGCCGGAAACCAGGAAGCAATTCTTGACTCCTCGAGCACGCCTCCCTTGTTTGTACCCAGCTCATCCGCGCCCAACCGCTTGACCGTCGAGCTCGGCCCCCGGTCTTATGAGATCGAGATCGTGACGGGCCGCATCCCTGATTTCGGCCCGTTCGCGCGCCGAGCTCTCGAACGCTCGTGGACCGGTTCGTCGTGCCGGCGTGCCCTGATCGTCACCGACGCGAATCTCGCGGATCTCTCGATCCCCGCCCCCTACCAGTCCGCGCTCGACTCCGTGGGCATCGCGGCCGAGTTGGCCGCCGTTCCCGCCGGCGAGCCTTCCAAGTCGCTGGCCCACGTCGAGCGGCTTTACGACGAGCTGGCCGGCCGCGGCGCCGATCGCCACACGCTCCTGGTCGCCCTCGGTGGCGGAGTCGTCGGCGATCTCGCCGGCTTCGTCGCCGCCACCTTCACCCGCGGGCTCCCCCTCATCATGGTGCCCACCTCGCTCCTGGCGCAGGTCGACAGCTCGGTCGGGGGCAAGGTCGGCGTCGACCACCCGCGCGCAAGAACCTGATCGGTGCGTTCTACCAGCCGCTGGGCGTCTGGATCGACACCGAGTCGCTCGTCACGCTGCCCGATCGCGAATTCCGTGCGGGACTGGCCGAGGTGGTCAAGTACGGCATGATCGCGAGCGAGGCGATGTTTTCGTTCCTCGAACAGAATGCCGGCACGATTCTGGCGCGCACACCGCAAGCACTCGAGAAGGTGATCTTCTCGAGCTGCGGGACCAAGGCGTACGTGGTCGAACGCGATGAGCGCGAAGAAGGCGAGGTACGAGCCATGCTCAATTTCGGCCACACGATCGCGCATGCGATCGAGACGGTCGCCGGCTACGATGGCCCCTTCCGCCACGGCGAAGCCGTCGCGATCGGCATGGTCGCCGAATGCCGGCTCGCCGAGCGGCTGGGCTGGATCAAGAGCGACGTCACCGACCGCTTGGTCCGCTTGCTCGAGGCCTTCGAGCTTCCGGTGAAGGCACCCGGGCTCGATCTCGCCGCGCTGAAACACGCCATGAGCCGCGACAAGAAGAATCGCCTCGGCAAGATTCGCTTCGTCCTGCCGCGCCGGATCGGGCAGGTGGAGCTCACCGACTCGCCCGGCGAAGACGACGTGCAGGCCGTCCTCGAGACTCTCTGAAGCGACCAGGATGCCTCCGGCACGCGAGTCTCTTTCTGCCCGAAGGGGAGTGATGCTTGGCCGAAAATGACCCCGACGAAGAAACGCGAGACTTGATCCAGCTCACGGCCGTGCCGGGCGTCGGCCCGCAGACTTGCCGCTCCCTCCTCTCCCGGTTTGGCTCGGCTGGAGCAGCCCTTGCCGCCAGCCAGTCCGCGCTCGCCGCCGTGAGCGGCGTCGGGCCCAAGCTCGCCAAAAAAATCGGCAGCGCCCGGCTGGATTTCGACGCAGCCGAGGAGCTGGCACTCTGCCGGAAGCTGGGCGTGACGGTCGTGGCGCAAGGCGGCCAGGGTTACCCCGCCGCGCTCGAGAACATTCCCGATCCACCCGTTCTGCTCTACGTGAAGGGAACGATCGAGCCCAGCGACGAGCTGGCCATCGCGCTGGTCGGCTCACGCCGCTGCACGCCTTACGGAGCGCGCATGGCCGAGCGGCTCGCCGGGGCCCTGGCGCGAACCGGTTTCACCGTCGTCTCCGGCCTGGCCCGGGGCATCGACGCGGCCGCGCACCGCGGGGCGATCTCCTCCGGCGGCCGCTCGATCGCCGTCCTGGCCAACGGACTATCGTCCATCTATCCGCCCGAACACGAGGACCTCGCCCGCGCCCTGGGCGAGTCCGGAGCGGTCATCTCCGAGATGCCCATGCGCCAGGTGCCGCTGCCCGGCCTCTTCACCCAGCGCAACCGGATCATCTCCGGGATCGCCCTGGGCGTCGTGGTGGTCGAAGCCACCCCGCGCAGCGGCTCGCTCTCAACCGCGCACCACGCCGTCGAGCAGAACCGCGAGGTATTCGCCGTGCCCGGCCCGGCCGACAGCCTCACCAGCCGCGGCTGCCACCGCTTGATCCGCGACGGAGCCCGGCTCGTCGAAACCGTCGACGACATCATCGAGGAGCTCGGCCCCTTGAGCCATGAAATCAAGAGCGGCACCGGCGACCCACCCGTTCGCCACCCCGCCGAGCTCGCCCTGACCGACCTCGAGCGCTCACTTCTCGGTCAGCTTGACGACACGCCCTCCGGCGTCGACGATCTGATCGTTCGCACCGGCATGACGCCCGGCCAGGTCCTGGCCACTCTCAGCGTGCTCGAAGTGAAGCGCCTGGCCAAACGCCTTCCCGGCCACCGATTCGTTCGAGCTTGACGTAAGAGAATCACAATCGCGCCAGGATCCACCGCAGCACGTCGTCCAGCACTTGCCCCCGGCCGATCTCGTTTAACGGCTCATGCATCATCTTGGGATAGATCGTCAGCGTTTTGTCTTCCGTTCCAATGCACTCGAAGAACTCGCGTCCGGCCCCGGGGTCCGTGACCGTGTCCTGCCCTCCCAGCAGCATCAGGATCGGTGTCTCGATTTCACCGGCGCGATCCATGAGCATTTTCCCCCCCTCGATCATGCCGAAGAAGAGCGGTGCGCTGCATCCGGCTATGACGCAGGGGGTCGGTTCGATGCTCTTCCTGGATTTCGGGGTCGCGAGTGAGCAGCGCGGCGTTGAGATTCCCTTTCAGCGTGACCCACGGAGCGTGCCGCGCCAGAAATCGCGCCACCTTCAACTTGAGCGGCGGCACCTCCACCGACACCCGCAAGACGGGGTTCGACAGGATCAGCCCCTTGGCACCGGCGGGCTTGCGCAGGCACGCCCTCAGCGCGACCTGCCCGCCGTTCGAATGACCGAGAACAAAGCGATCGAGCCCGGGAATCTCCTTGACCACCCAGCCCAGAGTCTGCAGGAGATCGTCGGTCAGCTCCTCGTAATCTCCCACGACTCCCCGCCGGCCGGGGCTGCGTCCGTGGCCCCGAAAATCGACGGCGATGACGTCGAGCTCCGCCCGTTCGCACACGGCTTCCGCCACCCTGCGGTAGCACCCGCCGTGCTCGCCATAACCGTGGGCGATCACCAGCACGCCCCGTGGTGCGCTCCGGTGCCACCAGCGGCCTCTCAAAACCAGCCCATCGGCCGCTCGAACGTTGATGTCGCTTACCCGGGTCTTGACCGTCGTCGTTCCTTCGCTCGAAGTCATGTCTCCGCCCTCAAGGGGCCTTCCCCCCATTCCCCATAGTGCCTTCGCTCCGCGAAGGGATTCACCCTATCCCCATAGTCGCCCTTCGCTCCGCGAAGGGATTCACCCTATCCACCATAGTCGCCCTTCGCTCCGAGAAGGGATTCAAAGAACCACCGCCAGGCCCGAGATTACCCGAACTCGGCTCAGAAGGCGAGTCAAGCATTCCTGCCACGCCACAGCTTGCCGGAGAGCTCGACCGCGTCGCGGCGACCGACCTCCGTCAGCAAATACCCGGCGCAGTCTGCCAGCGTCCCGACCGTCAAGTGCGCCAGGAGCGGCGTTGCTCGCATCCAGAGCGAATTTCCCGGGTAGCTCACCGGCGCCACCCATCGCAAAACCCATGTCGACGCCACCAGGAGCACCCCTCCGGCGCACGGCGCGCTCAAGGTCCGCGTCAAGAAGATTCGCCAATCTAGCTTTAGCTCGCGAAACACGTAGATTCCCGGGACCAGCAGGTTCGAGAACAACGTCGTGATCACCGTCCCCCAGATCACGCCCGACACACCCAACCGGGCGGTGAGGTAACAACTGACGGGGAGGTTGACCGCCGACCCCATAAGCGCAGCCAGCGCAATCACCTTGACTTTGTTCAGCCCGATCGACACCTGAACCAGCACCGAAAGCACAAGCGGCACCGCCGCCACCAGGAATAAACGCATGAGATCGGCCCGATCGGCCGCGGGGTAACCCAGGCGATTGCCGATCCAGAGCGAGAGAAAAGGACCGGCGTAGAGCCAGGCCAGGAGACCCACGGGCAATAGCGCGCCGATGTGCAGCCTCGTCCCGTCGTACTTCACGCGGTCGAGCCCGCGGTGGTCGCCCGCGGCAAGCAGGCTGGCAACCGCCGGCATCACCATGTACGCCAGCATCCAGCCCGTCTGCCTGAGCTGCAGGAACGGCTTGCTCACCACGTCGTACACCGCATTGGCCGGACCGGGGTCGGCCAGAATGAAGCCCAGCACGCTCGTGTCGACCTTGTCGGCCAGCACCACGCTGAGCTGGATGAGCGCAATGTAAAAGCTGAAGTTCAAGAGCGACTTGTAGTCCGACAGCCGTGCCCCGGCGAAGTGCGGCCAGTGGCCCAGATCGCGGATCATGACCCACAGCCCCGGCACGAACCCGATCCCCACCTGGATCACGCTCTGGGCAATCACCACATTGAAGAAGTCGAATCCCGACTTCAGTCCCACGAGCAGCACCAGGAACCGCGCAATGACGCTGAAAATCTCCAGCCGCGGCATGAAATCATAGCGCCGCGCAGGCCTGGAGCACGCTGGAAACCACCACCGAGTATCCGTAGCAAGGGGCCGTCGCCACTTGCAGCCAGAGCAGCTTGACAATCAGCTCGTACGCCTTGCCCTCGAAGGCCGTGGCCGGCAGCGCCAGTAGGCCACCCCGACCAGGGCCGCAATTTGCAGGAACGCGACGGCCGTGTAAAACGTCATGCCGCAGGCGATCGACCGGTCAACGGCGTCGTGATCGCCCCGCGTCCACGCTTCCGAGATCTGCCGCTGCAAGGCCGAGCTCGCCCCGAACTCGAACAGGAACTGAAAGAACCCGAAGCCCCAGGCGAATCGATACGCCCCCCACTGTTCGGCTCCGACCGAGGCCGACTCGAGCACCAGCCGCGTCGTCCAAAGCGAAAAAACGACCTGCAGCGGCACCCGCAAGGCGAGCCAGAACGTACCGGAGAGAAGCCGCGAAAGCACCGGCGGCAGTGCCCGAGCACGCGACCGGGAAACTGCGTCGGGCGTGGTCGTGTTCAAGGAATCCTTCCTTTCCGACATGATTCCGTTTTTTCCTCACGGACGACGGAAGCACCACGTCCAGTGCCGGTCCGAGGTCATGGACACCTCGCTTCGGTCATGGCCCAGCGAATGTACGATCGCACGAATCTCATCGAGCTCTCGCGCCGCGTTCAGTGAAGCTTCAAACAAGGCCCGCGCCGCTTGTGTCTCCCGGGCGGCATACAGATCGGCCAGGCGAATGATCTCCGCATGCGAGTCGGGACGCGCAGGTCGCGCACCAGCAGCGTTCCACCGCGCCAACCAGCCGGGCCATCTCGTCCAGCACCGGCTCGGGATCGGGAATGTGATGGATGATCGTGTTCGAAATGACACCCTCGAACGAGCCTTCGCCGAAATCCTCAAGGAGCGATTTCGCATCGCCAAGCTGACAGCGGATACGGTGCGAGAGTCCCTCCCGTGCGATGTTGATCTGACCCTGCGCAAGCATGGCCTCCGAGAGATCAAGCGCCATCACGCTGGCCTTCTCATCGGCGCGCACCAGCGCGATCGGAATCCTCGCCGTACCGGTGCCGACGTCGAGGACGAGCCCCCCCCGGCACGGCCCGTGGACCGCCAGGAAGTCTTCCACAAACCGAGCGTTGACCGCCGAGTGGTCCATCGCGTCATATTGACGCACTTCCTCGGCGGTCTCCATGGCTTCAGGCTCGAGCACGCGGGCGATCATGGCAGGCTATCGGTCCCTTCAGGCTTCGCGAACCTGCCCGATCGCCTTGGCGGCCTCGGCCAGGCATTCCTTGATGTCCGCGACCGGATCGTCTTCGCTCTCCTCGTATTCGATCGCCAGGCAGTACTTGTACTTGTTCTTGGCGAGGACCTTGAGGAAGTCGACCGTGCGCAGGTCTCCCTTACCCAGTACAGTGAACGTCTTGGCGTCCTTCACATCCTTGAGGTGCACGCCGTAGGTGCGGCCGGCGAATGCCTCGGCCGCGTCCACCGGATCGATCCGTGACCGCAGAAAATGCCCCGTGTCGATGCAGCAGCCGATCTTTTGATGGTGATCCTTGATCGCATCGCGGATCGTTTCGATCTTGGCATACCGGTGCCCCGGACCGTGGTTGTGAATGCCGACGCCGACGCCGAATTCTTCCACCAGCTTGTCAATCCCGTCGAACGCCCCCGGCTCGATGTCGGCCGACATGTATTCAAGCCCGAGCGACTTGGCAAACTCGAACATGCGCCGGTTCGCGTCCGCGTCGGTGCCCATGTGCACGACACCATAACCGGCAAGCGCAACCCCCGCTTCAGACAGCGCCCGCCTGGCGGCCTCGAGCGCCTTGGGATCGTTCATCGGTACGTGGGCCGTGTACGACTCCCAGTAATGAAGGCCCAGCCCCTTGGTCGCGGCCAGGGCCTTGTCCAGGTCCGGCTTCCCGTCGCGCTTGAGCCCGCGCAGGGAATAGCTCTGCAAGCCCATCTTGAACGGTCGATACACATCCTGCGAATCCGCTTGCGGCCGGTCGTCCACCGCAGCGCGGGCTCCGCGCAAACCGCCCCCAACGAGCAGGCAGCCCGCTCCCAGCACTTCCCGCCGGTTCCAGCCGCTCGGCAATTGTGCATTGGACATGAAGTCGCTCCCCACCAGAGTGTGTCGCCTCTCGCCTCCGGCGCTGCACCACGCACTCGAAGAAAAGCCGCCGCGCCGAATAACCCACACCGAGGCTATACGAATGCAGGTACCAACGCCAGCCCCATGTAGGTCAGGCTTCAGCCTGACGCATTCCTCGCCCGAAGCGATAAGAATGCCGATACCAACGCCAACCCCTCACCCAAGCAATATCCCATTCGTTATCTCGGCAAAAGAGAACTATTGAGAACCGTCTTCACGATCTGGTAAAATGCGTCGCGGTTTGGCCTTGGGTCCTCGACCATCTTGAACCCGGACCAAGTGGCAGACCTTCCAGACCAGAGAGGGCACACACCGATGCGGCCTCTTCCCGGTATCATGGGCATCCTGCAACCTGTCGGCGGGGGTGATCCCATCCCGCTCACCAAAGCCTTGATGGTCGTCGGCCGCCGGCCGGGCTGCGACATCCGGCTCGATTACGAAAACATCTCGGGCAAGCACTGCTCCCTGCGGTTCTTGAACGGGCTCTGGATGGTCAAGGATCTCGGTAGCACCAACGGCACCACCATCAACGGCTCCGCCCTGGCCAGCGAACAAAGCCTCATGCCCGACGAAGAGCTGGGTATCGCCGGCCACATGTTCACCATCGAGTACGAAGCCGCCGGCCCCGAGGCCTTCTTGAACGCCCATAAAGACCTCGACGAAGAAGTCGTCGCCGAGCGCCAGCGCCACTCGCTCATGGAACTCGCCGGTCTCGATACCGACGACGCCAAGGCCCCCAAGCGTGCCACCCGGGCGCCCAACGTCATCGAGCGCGTCTCGGCCGACGAGGCCGAATTTGATGACGCCGTCCCACAGCATTTCAAGTCGTCAGCCCCAAAGCCGAAAAAGCAACCGGCCGACGACGATTTCTACAAACTCATTGAAGATGAAGACGAGAAGTAGCCGAGATCGCCGCCAACTCGTTCGCTTTTGAGCTCATCGTTTCCCAGCGAGACTTTTCCGGAAATCGTTCGTGTTATTCGTGAAAAGCCGGTCCGATCCACATTCGTTGACGCTCATTTAGTCAGTCGCATCAACGGCATCGATACAGGAAATCCCGCCAACTCCGCTCACGCATCGGCGCACTCATGGCGGGATGGCCACTGATTGAATCCCATTTCTGTTTCAACACCCAGGAGTCGGCAACCATGAGAGCAATGTTACGAGGGGCAGTTGGTTTAGGATTGGTCGCTTTGCTGGCAGGCCCGGCGCTTGCACAGGGCCGCGGCGGTTTCGGCATGATGGGCGGCGGCGGCGGAATCTCCGGCCTCATCGCCAATGAGAGCGTTCAGAAAGAGCTGAAGCTCGACGACACACAGACCACCAAGCTCAAGGAGCTCGCCGAAAAGACCACGGCGACTCGTCGCGAGAAAATGGCGGAGACCAAGGATCTCGACCGCGAAGAGCGAATGGCCAAAATGCAGGAAATCACCAAGGAGTTGAACGAATCGACGCTCAAGGCCGTCGCCGAGTTCTTGAAGCCCGAGCAGGTCACCCGGCTTCACCAGTGCTCCTACCAGGTCCGCGGCGCGCAGGCGTTCGCTGACGCCGAGGTCGCCAAGAAGCTGAACATCACCGACGCCCAGAAGGGCGAGATCAAGACGATCATGGACGACCAGATGGCGGCGATGCGTGACCTTGGACTGGATTTCCAAAACGACCGCGAAGGAAGCATGAAGAAGATGGCCGAGCACAACAAAGAGACCCTCACCAAGGTCGTCGCCAAGCTCAACGACGAACAGCAGAAAACCTGGAAAGAGATGCTCGGCGCTCACTTCGACTACACGCCGACTCCCTTCCGTCCCCGCAACAACAACTGATTCGAAATCCACCGCGCAGCGCGCAGTGAACTCGCGTTTCAAAAGAAACCCCGCGTCAACCAGCGCGGGGTTTCTTGTTTATTACTCGACCGTCACGCTCTTGGCCAGGTTCCGCGGCTTGTCGATGTCCCGGCCGAGTTGAAGCGCCACGTGATAAGCCAGTAACTGCAGCGGCACCACCGCCAGGAGCGGCTGAATGATCTCGGGTGCATTCGGAATGGGCAGGAACAATTCCGAGACCGACTCGATCGCCGAGTCGCCGCACGTGCCCACCGAGATGATCCGCCCGTGCCGTGCCCGCACTTCCTCAATGTTCGACAGTGTCTTGGCGTGCAACGGCCCTTGAGGTGCCACGAACACGCACGGTGTCTTCTCATCAACCAGGGCGATCGGCCCGTGCTTCATCTCGGCCGTCGGATAGCCGGCGGCGTGAATGTAGCTGATCTCCTTGAGCTTGAGCGCACCCTCGAGTGCAACCGGATAAAACACGTCTCGTCCCAGGTAAAGCGCGTTTTGCGAACCCGCGACCCGCCGCGCCGCCTCTTCGATCACGGGTTCTGACTTCAACACCTCGCCCAGCAGCGCCGGAATCGCCTCGATCGCCTCGACCACGGCCATCCCATCCTGGAACGAAAGATGCTTCAGCCGCGCAAGATGCAGCGCCAGCAAAAGCATCACCGTCACCTGCGCCGAGAACGCCTTGGTGCTGGCGACGCCGACCTCCGGCCCCGCGTGAAGATAGATGCCCCCCTCGGCTTCGCGGGCGATCGTACTCCCCACCGTGTTCACGATCGCCAGCGTCGGATGGCCGCGGCGCTTCGCCTCGCGCAAGGCGCCCAGCGTGTCGGCGGTTTCACCCGACTGCGAAAGCACGAACACCAGCGTCTGTTCCTCGAGTGGTGCATTGCGATAGCGAAACTCACTGGCATATTCGACCTCGACCGGCACGTGCGCCAGTCTCTCGATCAGGTACTCGCCCAGAAGTGCCGCGTGCCAGCTCGTCCCGCACGCCGCGAAGACGATGCGCCGCACCCGTCTGAGCCGGCGCGCGCTCATGTTCAGCCCGCCGAACTGGGCCGTCGCCTCCGCCCGCCGCAGCCGCCCGCGGCAGGCGTCGATGACGGTGTCCGGCTGCTCGCGAATCTCCTTCATCATGTAGTGCGAGTGCCCGCCCAGCTCGACGGCGTCCGGCTTCCAGTCGATTCGATCTATCCGCGGCGTGATCGGCCCGTGCTCGACATGGCGGATCTCGAACTCGCGAGGAGTCAGCCGCACAACTTCGCCGTCCTGCAAATACGCCACCCGCGCCGTGTGCGGCGAGATCGGCATCGCATCGCTGGCGAGCAAATGCTCGCCGTCGCCCAGCCCGACAACCAGCGGACTGCCGAACCGGGCGCCGACGATCACTCCCGGCTCCTTCGGGCTCACCACGGCCAGTCCATAAGTTCCCTCAAGTCGCGAGCAGCGCCCGCAAGAGCGCATCAAACAGGTCGAACGATTCCAGCTCACGCGCAATCAGGTGCGCCACGACTTCGGTATCGGTTTCGCTCACGAAGACGAAGCCCTGCGACTGGAGCTCCCGGCGCAGCACGGCGTGGTTCTCGATCACGCCGTTGTGCACCACCGCCACCGCGGCCGCGCCCGCGCGGCCGCCAATGTGGGGATGGGCATTCCTGTCCGTGGCCGGGCCGTGAGTCGCCCACCGCGTGTGACTGATCCCACACTCGCCGGGCCCATTCTCCCGTTCCAGCAGCTCCTCGAGCGTTCGCACCCGTCCCGCGCATTTCCGCACGCAGAGCTCTTCACCATCGATCGTCGCCAGCCCGGCGCTGTCATACCCCCGATACTCGAGCCGCCGCAATCCCGCGACGAGTATCGCTTGAGCCTGGTGCCCCCCGGTGTACCCCACGATCCCACACATCGGCACGATCCCTCTTCAAAGTCGCCTTTCGCTCCGCGAAAGTGCGCTTCACTTCCTCTCCTCGTTCCCACGCTCTGCGTGGGAACGTCCCTCCTGCCGCTCTGCGGCGCCACCGCGGTCGATCCAAAAACGTATTTCAGACCACCTTCGATCCGTCGTCACAGAACGCTCGCCCAGCATAGTCCAAAGCCATTCGACTGTCATCACGGGTCATCAGCTCACCACCGCCCTTGCAAAGACTGCCGTTGACAGATCTGGGCCGTTGGACAATAGTGTCGCCCTCCCGGGCGAACGAGGGAGACGAAAGGCACGCAAGCCCCTCTCTCTCAAGCAATGGATCTGCGGATCGCCCGCCGCCCGCAGCGACACAACGGATTGATTGATCCTGCAACGACGAGGGCCTGGAGCGAGGTCCGGGCGGACGGAAATGGTGAACGAACGACGCTGGCTGCGCCAAGGCATCCTCCTGGACAAAGCCAGAGCCGCAGCCTCTGCACGACACTCTGGTATCAATCCTACTTTGACCGCGAGCTGGATCGGTCTCGACCCGCCCCAGATCGCCGTTCCTCATCCTCTCACTCCAGCCGGCTCCGAAAAGCGCGATTCTTCGCCCCCGCGCATCCTCTTCGTCAACCAGTATTACTGGCCCGACCACGCATCGACCGCCCAGCACCTGACCGATCTGGCGGAATTCCTGGCCGAGCGGGGATTCGAGTGCCACGTCCTCGCCTCCCAGGGCCGCTACAAACCGGGCCAGCCCAGGCCCTCCGCCTTCGAAACCCATGAAGGCGTCCACATCCATCGCGTTCCTGCAACCTCGCTCGGTCGTCGCGGCACCTGGTCCCGCATGACCGATTACTTGAGTTTCTACTCCGGAGCCGTCTTCAAGGCGCTGAGCCTGCCGAGATTTGACGTCGTCGTCACCTTGACCACGCCGCCGATCATCGGACTCGTCGGCACCATCCTCAAGCGCCTGCGCGGCTCTCGCCACATCGTGTGGAGCATGGACCTTCATCCCGACGCCAGCATGGCGCTGGGCCGGATGTCGCCCACCAGCTCCTTTGGCCGCTTGATGTACGCCCTGAGCCGCGCCGTCTACCGCCGGGCCGACAAGGTCGTCGTCCTCGGTCCCTATATGGCCGACCGCATGGCGCATCAAGCAGGTCGCCGCCGCAAGAATCGCCACGATTCCCGTCTGGAGCCGCCGCGACGAGATCTATCCGGTCCCCCGCGATTCGAATCCCCTCCGCAAGTCGCTCGCACTCGAGGGATCTTTCGTCGCCATGTACTCGGGAAACCTCGGCCTCGCCCACTCCTTCGAGGAATTCATCGAGGCAGCCCGCCGGCTGCGCAACCGCTCGGACATCGTGTTCCTCTTCGTGGGTGATGGACCCCGGAAATGTGAGGTCGAGAGGGCCCGCGATTCCGAAGGGCTGACTAACATCCGCGTGATCGACCCCGTCCCGCGCGACTGGCTGCACGCCTCCCTTTCGCTCGCCGACGTCCACCTGATCTCGATGCGGCCCCAGATGAACGGAATCGTGGTGCCCGGCAAGCTCTACGGCGCCATGGCCGCCGGCCGGCCAATCGTTTTCATCGGTCCCGAACACTGCGAGCCCGCCGACACCATTCGCAACGCCGGCTGCGGCTTCACGCTCCCCTCCGGCGATGCCTCCTCCCTGGTCAGCTCGCTTGAGCTCTTGAGTTCTGACCCCAGCCTCGCCCGCCGCATGGGCGAGCGCGCCCGCTCAGCCTTCATCGCGCATTACGAACAACGGCTATGCTGCATGCGCTGGTGCGAGCTGATCGCGGAATCCCTGGCACCACCCGATCGCACAATCCCGCACACCGCCGAGCGGGCACATCGTCCGCGGCCGGCCTACCAGGAGGCCGCCCTCGGCTCTTGATCGTGAGAAGTTGCATTGCACTGCATCGCGTCGCGTCGTACCAGATTCACCAATCACCGGAATCGAGAGTGATCGCCAGACCCAGAATCGAGGAAAGCCCATGAGGACCACGACAAAACACGGGGCCGCCATCGCACTGGCTGCCATCGCGCTCATCCATCATCAGGCTCCTGCCCAGTCGACCACCGGCGGAGTCGCCGAGATCCAGGCCCGCCACGATCGCGCGTTCATCAATGAGCTGGCGCAGTACCTCCAGAAAAACCCCCGTGCCCACGACCGCGACCAGGCATACGCGGCCCTCTTCAACAAGGCCATCGAGCACGATTGGTTCGGCGAAGTCGAGAATCTCGCCGACCAGTACTTGAAGTCCGACCCTGACGGCCCGGTAAAAGCACTCGCGCAGATCATCCAGACGATGGCCCACGCCCACACCGGCCGCTTCGATCTCGCTCTCGAGCGGTTTCGAGTCCTCATGCAGGGCCTGGGCCAGGACGAACAAGAAGAATTCGCCGCCAGCTTTGCCGAAAACCTCGCCGCCACCGCCGTCGCCGCGGGCGATGTCGCCACAGCCCGCCAGGTCCACAACATCCTGCTCGCTCGCTTCGGCAACAACCCGAACTTGCGGCAGAAGGTCCAGGCCGAGCTCAAACGTCTCGACAAGGTTGGAAAGCCAGCCCCTGCGTTCGCCGCCGACGATGTGAACGGCAGCCCGGTGCGACTGGCCAATTATCGCGGTAAGTACGTGCTAATCGATTTCTGGGCAACCTGGTGCTGCGCCCTGCGTCGCCGAGCTGCCGCGTCTGCAAGCCGCCTATCGCACCTACCACGACGCCGGCTTCGAGATCGTGAGCGTCAGCCTCGACGAAAACAAATCTGCGGTGACCGACTTCGTGAAAGCGCGGAACCTTCCCTGGCCCCAGCTCCACAACGCCACGGCCCGGGCCGACCTGGTCGAGTCATTCGGCGTCATCACCATTCCAGCCGTCTACCTGATCGACCCCGCCGGAACGATCGTCCGCATGGACCTCCGCGGCAAGGCCCTCGACGACACCTTGGCCCGCGTGTTCAAGCAACCGGCTCGCGCGGCTCGAGGAAACTCCGCTCCGAAAGCCGTTCAATAGTTCCGACGCCAGATCATTCGCCTGCAACTTCCCCATCGAATTCCGATTTCGGCCTTTCCGCGCCCACCAGAATCTCCCTGCGCGCCGCCCTCGCGCCCCGATCAGCATGCTATTGAAGATGAACACAAAACCCAAGGCCGGCGTGATCGCCGCCCCCTGCAGCACCTTCGTGAAATTCGGCGACTCGGCGTCGTTTGCGCTCACCGCGATTCCCGCGATCGGGCTCAGGCTATAGATGAATTGGCCCACCTGGCTTTTGTCCCTCGGCATCGACGCGAACATGAAGATCGTGCCGGCCACCAGCGGCAAGAGCCACGCCAGAAACAGGAAGAGCCCGAAATACATCGTCCCCCGCGACCCGAACCGCAGAAAAAAGTACTGCACCCCCAGCCCGAAGTACGCCACCACCAGCACGGAGAGCGCAAGGGCCAGCGGGTAATTCCTCGCCGCGCCCGGCGGCAGCGCGGTCGGCGCATTCACGCCGGCAGTCCAGATGATCGTCCCCGTCACGAGCAAGATCGCGCAGGCGCCGAGCAGGAAAAGCCAGTTCAGCGAAAGGTCATCCCAGGGCGCAAGCTGCGAGAGCCCCAGCTTCCTGGCACGCAAGAGCCCCTTCACGTATTCCGCCTGCGTCGGTGTCACCATCATGATCGCAAAAATAGAAACACCCACGAGAAAGTAAAGCGCCACGACCTGAAGCACATCGTACGACTGTTGCTTCCAGATCCCTCCCAGCGCAAGGATCGAAATCGTCAGCACCGCGGCCAGACCCTGCGGCTTCGACAGCGGGTGAATACGCTCACTCCCCATCCGCCTTCGCGAAGCCAGGTAGAGATAAAATAGCGTCGCCGCGATGTAAATCAGCGTCACCACCAGCCACGGCAGCGAGATCCCGAAGAACAAGAGCCGCTGATCCATATCGACCATCATCACGCTGGCGCGGCCGATCAGGGCGACCCCGGCCCAGGCGAACATGATCACCAGGAAAACCATGGTCCCGACCCCTCCCCGCGAGCCCACTCTGGGCTTGGCCAGCAGCGAGCTCAAGAGCCCCATTCCGTGAAACAGCCACGCAAACGCAATGAGCGCGACCATCAACTGAATCAGCCCGAGCATGCTCGGAACGCCAAATCCCACGCAAAGTAGCGCATAGGGCAGCGTCGTGGCCAGGAGCACATACTCCCGGACCGGCGCCCCGAAGAAGAACCCCAGCAAAAGCTCGTCGCGCGACAGGGGCGAGACGCGGTGAAAATCGAGAACGCCCGATGACCGGCTCGCCCCCACCGCCGTCGCAACCTGCGCCCCGCCCACCGCCATGATGATCATGATCTGGAGCAGAAACAGCGTGGCGAACGCCCCTCCGTTCGCGAACAAATTGAGCTGAAAGCCCGCCCAGGCAATGCAAAGACAAAGCGCCTGCACCACCACGATCCCGCTCAACAGCGCCTGCACCCGCAGCCGCGACCGCATGTGCTTCACGAAGATCGGGTTGTCCAGCCACGCAAGAACCCGCCCCCAGATCATCACGAAAGCTCCTTGGGCCCGACCTTGAGAAAAAGCTCTTCCAGGTTGCTGCTTCGCCGCTCGAACGACGCCACCCGCACACCCGCGCGCACCAGGGTCGAAAGCAGGTCGCTCGCCGCCTCCCGATCACCCTGGAATCGGAATTCATAAGCCCCGTTCTTGTGCTCCACGGCGGAAGCATTGACGTCGCTTCCCACGATCGAAAGGAACCGTTCCGGATCAGACAGCACCTCGATCGCGATCAAGCTGTCGCCCATCACCCGCTGATTCACTTCATCGATCCGGCCGCCGACCACCAGCTTCCCGCGCCCCATGATCGCAACCGACGTGCAGAACTCGTCCATCTCGGTCAAGATGTGCGATGAGATCAAAACGGTGCGATTCTCTTCCGCCAGCCGCCGCAAGATGTTCTTGAGATCGATTCGCCCTTGGGGATCAACGCCGCTGGCCGGCTCGTCCAGGAGCAGCACCTTGGGCTCGGGCATGAGCGTCTTGGCCAGCATCAGCCGCTGGCGCATCCCTCGCGAAAGCTCGATCACCATCGCCTTCCGCTTCTCGGAGAGCCCCACCATTTCGAGGTGCCGGTCCACCTCCGTCCGCCGCTTGGAGCGAGGAGTGCCGTAGCTGGCGGCAAAAAGATCGAGGAACTCCCACACGAGCAGATCTTCATAAACCGGCGGGAAATCCGGCATGAATCCCATCACGCGATACACGTCCTCGGGGTGGTCGCGCATGTCGACCCCCATGACTTCGATCTCGCCGTACGTCGGCTCGATCAGCCCCAGCAGGGCCTTCATGGTGCTCGTCTTGCCCGCCCCGTTGGGCCCGATCAGCCCGCACACTTCCCCGGGGTCGACCGAGAGCGTCAAATCGTCGACCGCGCACGTATTGTCATAATCAACCCGCAAGTCTTTTATCCGGATCATGCAGCCTCCCACCTGACGACATCACAACCGCCGCCTCCGCGCCGGCGACCGCTCGACAGCACTCTTGAGAGCATCAAACCGTATAATCGCATCCTCCGCTTCCGCACGATCGATCGCCGCCTCCAACTGATTCGCCAGTTCCGTGATTTCCTTCTCCAGTCCCGCGTCGGTTTTTCCATTCTTGCCCAGCTCTTCCAGCTTGCTCCGAACCGCCGTATCAACGGCCAGCGCTCGATCGAGCAAACCCACCAGTCTCTTCTGGGAGTCCGAAAGCTCCTTGCCGCCCCTGCGCGGTCGCCTGATCGCCGCTTCTGCCAGATTCAGGTCGACTTTCGCCACTAGCTCCTTCGACTCGGCTCCTGCAATCTCCGCTTTCAGCTCCTTCGTGCGCTTGTCCTTTTCATACTCCCTGAGCACCTTGAGCTTGAATTTGGCCTGTTCGATTGCGAATCCGGCCTTCTTCTTCTCGAGCTCGGCAATGAAACGGCCAGCCTCGAATCGATACTCGAGATCAACGCCCACTGCCGATCTCTCAAACAGTTTCTTGATCCGCTCGAACCGCTCGTCCGCCACAGACTGCATCTTCTTCGCTCGTGCCAGGTCGTCGTTGGCCTGTGCCAGCTCCGCTTCATGCATCGCCTGCTCTTGGGGGAAAGTGACATCAAGATACCCCTTCAGCTCGATCTCGAAACCTTCACGGGCCAGGGTCGCGCTCTTGAAAGCCGCCTTGGCCGCTTCAACCTTGCTCGTCAGGCTTTCCGGATCGACGTCGGCGGCCTGCATACCGGAAATCGTTTCCGCCAGCGGCTCGCCAGCACGAGCCATCCGCTCGTGGCACACCTTGAGGCGTTTCCGGATACTCGTCAGGAATCCAGATAATTCCGCAGGAGCCGCTTCCTGAACGCCCGCCTGGGCATCCCTGCCGGATCCAGGCGGCGTGCCTTCTGCCATCCAGAGCCCCGCCAGCACGACCGCCCCGGCCGCCATCGTCACACGCAAGAGCATCGCGCTCCCCCTCTGCAAAGCGTGAGGCATCATCGGTGTTCGTACGCGGATCATGGCTTGGACCTCCCTGAGGAAAGAGATGCCCCTTTGATCGCTGTCTTCAAGCGATCGACCCGCGCTACGGCGGCCTCGGCCTCCACGTGATCGACAACCCTTTCAAGCTCGTCCAGCAGCCCCGTGATTGCCTCGGCATGGACTTGATCAATCGTTGTGCTCTTGGCGATCTTCGCCATCTCAACCCGGATCTTGTCGTCGATGCCAAACGCACGCTTCAAGGCCTCGACTCCTTCCATCGCCGATAGGTTGCGATCGGAGCTAGCGATCTGCGTCTCGTGACGCCGCTCCTTCGCTTTCTCGCTCTCCCAGATCGCCTTCTTCGCAAGTTCACCCGCCCGAAGCCTCTCAACTTCGGCCTGCAGTTCCTTGACGCGTCTGGGCTTGGTGTATTCACGCAGGAACTTCAGCTTGAACTGTGCCTGCCCGATCGCGAGTCGGGCCTTGGGCTCCCGCCGCTCCGCATTCAGTACGTTGTCTTCGTACGAGTACTCGACAGCGACCTCCGCCGCGGTGCCCTTCGACACCTCCTTGATCTTCGCCAGCCGCTGCTTGGTAAATTCGAGAGCGTCTTGAGCGCGTGCCGCCTCGCTCTCGGCCAGCTTGAGCTCGCCTGCAAGTGTCGCGTCCTCTTGTTTGAAGATGCCCTCGACATATTCCACCACAGCAATCTCCGCAATCTCACGCGCGAGCGTCGCGTTCTTGAAGTTGGCGTCCGCGCTACGGGTCGCGATCTGCTGGTTGGTCAACGCATCGCGGCTGCGCCCGGCTTCATCGATCCCCACCAGTACGGCCGTCCCGGCCGCCGCCACCCGCTCATGACACCCCTTCAGCCTCCGCTCAACCTCCGCCACAAACCGCTCCCGCTCCCCGGAAGCCACCGGCCCCTCTTGACGAGCCCCCTCCGAGCCGCCCCCTCCCGCTCGAGCCGGCGACTCTCGAACAATCCAGGCCGCGACGCCCATCATCACCATCGCGCCCGTCAGTGTCGCGCCGAGTTTCGAACACCCCCAAAGCCCCGCACCGCCGCCGGACCAAGTTCGCGCCATGACATCACCCTCCCAGGAGAGGCCCCATCGCACCAGCAGTTCCCCGCCGCCATTATCCCCCCGCCAGATCCGCATAGATAGGATCAAACTCAGAGGATCGTATCAACAACTGGCAACTGACAACTGACAACCACCAACTATCTCTGATAGATAGGCAAATACTGATATTCCACCGTCAGCGCCAGCACCGCCATCGCCGTGCAGTAATTCCGCCCTCCGTTCCGGTCATTGCCGTCATCCGAAAGCCAGCTCCCATCCGCCTGCTGGTGCCCGAGCAAGATCGCCGTGAGCTTCGATTGATAGGGAAGGAAATACTTGTCCCCCATCTGAAACATCGCGATCGGACAGTAATAGACCTCATAAAAGAAATACTGCGTCGACCACTGCGGCGGATGCTTGAGCAGATACTCCGCCCCGGCCACGGCTTCCGCGGTGAGGTGCTCGCCGCAGATCTCCAGTGCCAGAACTCCCGTCCCGGTGCGGGGGTTGTTCGGCCCGCCCCCCGGTTGATAGCCAAACCCTCCGCCCTGCTTGACCGCGCACTGTTTCAAATACGCAATGGCCCGGTCGATGCTCGACGACGGAACCTCGCACCCCGCCGACTTGGCCGCCCGCAGCGCCATGAGCTGCCATCCCGTCACGCTGATGTCGCTGTCGCCCGAGTTCCACTGATAGCGCCAGCCGCCTTTATGTTCGGCCGCCTTGGGAATGTTCTGCGCGGCCAGGATCACCTTCACCGCGCGCGCAAGCGCCGTGTGCACGCGGCTGGATATCTCCCGGTCGGGCGTCATCCCCGCAACTTCCGCCAGCATGAGCGTGCTGATGCCATGGCAATACATCGGCCCGTGGCTCGTCTGTGCCACCAGCAGCCCGTTGGATTGTTGATGCGCCAGGACGTACCGGATGCCCTTCGCGATCGACTCGCGATAAGGCCCCTGATCCCCTGGCACGTGCCCCGCGGCCAGAAACGCCATCACCGCGAGCGAGGTCACCGAGGTCGCCGGCCCAAACCCCCCTGAGACCCAGGCCCCATCCGCTTGCTGGTGCGTCTTCAAATACTCCAGTGCCTTGTGGATCGCCTCGTCCGCCTGGCGCACGTCACGTCTCGCCGGCGCCGCCTTCGCCCCGTCATCCCCGCGGCCGGGACGCGGACCATGCCCCCCGAGCCCGAAGGCCACGGAGAAGACCACCAATCTTCGCAAAGCAACGCCCACTTCGAATATCATGGCTTCGCATTCTCGCGCGCGCCCGCCTCGGCGGCGATCTCCCGGAAGTAGAGCTGAATGATCCGCGCATAATCGTCGCGATACCGCCCGGCCTGCATCTGCAGGATCTCGTTGCGCAAGTGCCCCGGCAGCTCTCCCCACGACCGGCCGGTCCTCTGTCGAACCAGCGTTTTCAACTCGGTCAAATCTGCTTCAACCTTGCCGCCGGGTGCGCTCTCGGGGTCGCGCGTCTCTCCTGCGGTCCGCGAATGCTCTAGACCCACAGCGTCCCCGTCGGCCGGTTGCTCCGCGCCGCCTGAGTCGTCAAAACCGGCAAGGGCCGGTGCCGCGTCCATGCCCGTCAGCTCGGCAGCCGCCTGCAAATCGCGAGCAGCCCTCAGCATGGCCTGCGCGCTTCGAGCCCCGCCTCGTCCGCCCGCGCCGGGTCGCGAGCCTGATCCAGCTCCTGCGAAGCCTTGCGCATCTGGTCGCGAGCGTCGCCCAGCGCCTTGCCCGCGTCTTCCCGTTTGCCGGCGCCGGCACCATCCTGGGCGAGGGCACCCTGGCCATCGGGCCGCGCCGCTCGCAGCGCCGCCACCGCGTCCTCGGCCAGCTCGGCGCCCCGGCCCAGCAGCGACGCGGCCCGGCGCTCGTCATCTCGCGCCGCGCGCGCCTGCCCGCCGGCCAGGTGTTCGACCCCCTGATCGATTGCATTCGGCGCTTGGTTGCCGACGTGGTTACCCGCCTCCAACGCCGTATTCCCCGCTGGATCGCTCAGTTTTCGCATGCGCTCACCGAACTCCATCAGCTCCTGACCCAGCGCGACAGCTTCCTTCCGGATCGTTTCCTGCGGCCCCGCTCGTTCACCCAGCAGCGCCTGCAAACCCTCCTTGATCCGCCGCTCGCGGCGGGCAAGCTCTGCCGCGCGTTCGGCGTGTTCCGGCCCGACTGCCAGCTCCGGCTCGGCCGCGTGCGAAGGCTTGCCCGCGCCCGGCGATTTGCCCGCCTCGCCCGCGGCCGCCGCTGCCTTCGTCCGATCCGCCAACCGATCCGCCAGCGCTTGCGCTGCGGCCGCTGACTCTCGCAAAGCCATGGCCGTCTCGTTGGGCGCAGGTCTCCGGCCACCCGAGGTGTCGCCACCCTCGGCACGATCGCCCTTCTCGATCACCTCCGCAGCGCGCTGGGCCACGCGCACCGCCTCCTCCTTCTGTGCAGCCGCATCGGGAGCCGCCAGGTTCCGCATGGCCCCGGCGAGCGTGCGCTGTTGCACGGCCGCGCGCCCGATCTGTCGCGTCCGGCGCGGGTTGCCTTCTGGCGGCGACCGATTCCTGAACCCCTCGCGCATCGTCGGCCAGTTCCTGGGCAAGATCGTCTGCGGGGATATGGCCGCCCAGCTTGAGCTGGAGCCGGTCCAGCGCCACGTGCGCTTCCATTTCCGCTGCTTGAAGCGCAGCGCGGGCCTGCTCGCGCTTGCTCGGATCACGCAGATCGCGCAAGACCGCCTCGAGCCTCCGCCCCCGCTTGATGGCCCGCTCCCGCTGCGGCAGGGCGCGCGGCTCGGGCTCCATGGCCTCGAGCGCCGCTACCGCCCGCGCTTGCTTGTCGGCCGTTCCGCTTAAGCGCCCGGCAAGCTCTGCCGCCGCGCCCTCCGTCGTCGCCGGCCGGTCTGGACGCGGGTCAGTCTCGCGCAGGTTTCGCCCGATCTCCTCGGCAACTTCATTCGCTTGTCTTCGCGCCTCGTCGAATTTTTGCCGTGCCGGCTCCTGCCGCCGCCAGTGATCCGGCAGCTCGTTCACCAGCCGGTCGAGCGCTGCCGGGCTTCATTCTTCCGGTCCGCAATCTCCTGTGTCTTCTGCGACGGCAGCGTCTCGGCCGCGCGGGCCGTCCTGGCAGCCGCTTCGCGCGCCGCATCATGAGGAAACCGCGCCTGGCTCTCCTTGCCCTCCGGAGGCTTGATCGATTTGGCCAGATCGGCGATCGCACGCTGACGCTGCTCCAGCGGTTTCAGCCGCGCGGCAAATGCCGTTTTCTCTTCACCCGAGAGCTCCCGTCGGGCGACCGATTCGATGGCCCGGTCGATATCGCGGTTGAGCGCATCCTGGCGGCGCAGCAGCCGGTAGGCCAGCGCCTTGGGATCATCCGGCACGTCCGCGATGTCCCGCGCCACTCGCCGGAGCTCGCCCTCGGCCGCCTCCAGACGCTCGCGGCCTCCCTCGACGTCGCCTCGCTCGATCGGCTCGATCGCCTGACGAATTCCCTCCGCGTTCAGCCGGCCGCGAAAGTTCTCTGCCAGCGCCTGGTCCACCGAGACGCCCAGCTTGCGGGCATCGTCTTCCAGCTCGCGCTGCAGCTCCGCAAGCTCCTTGAGCCGCGCTGTTTGCTTGGAAGGCTCGACCGTCTTTGCGGCCTCCTGGCGCTCTCGCTCCGCCAAAGCTCGCGCTCGGCCCGCCAGTCGCTGGGCCTCGCGGAGCTCGCCTTCCAGCACCAGGCCGCGCAGGGCCGGCGTTTTGCGAAGCAGTTCATCCAGCTCGTTTCGCACCGCCTGTTGTTCGGCCCCCACGCGGTCCCTCGAGGCGCGGTCGCCATTCGTCTGCTTCGCTTCGGCGGCCAGCTCTTCTTCTCGCTTGGCCAGCTCGCCCAGCCGGTTCATCTCGGCCGCTTCCCGTGCCTTGTCGTCAAGCTTGCGCGTCAATTCACCAAGGCGCTCGCTCACAGCCGCCAGCCGCCCGGCCGCCCGCTCGATTCCGTCGTGCCGCGCGACCGCGTCCTTCTCGCGCCCGGCTTGATCGAGCCCGGCCCGCGCCGCCTCCACTTCCCCGGTGGCAACCTGGCGCGCCTCACGCGCCAGCTCGTGCATTCCCGCGTCTCGCTCAAGGTCGCGCGAGAGCAGCTTGAGCCCGTCTTCAATCGCGCGCGTCTGGGTCTCGCGTTCCGCCAGGGCGTCTCGCTGCACGCCGTCCCACGCGTCATCCCCGCGCCGTACGGCATCCGCCTTCTGACGAAGCTTCTCCGTCTTTTCCCGGTCGGCGTCCACCTCTTTCTTGAGCGTTTCGAGCCTGCTGTGCAAGCCCGATGTCCTTGCCCGGCTCGCCCGCACCCGCAGCGGCTCGGCCGCCGCCACAATCGACAGCGTTCGGACCGGCGACCACACGACGTTCGGCCCGCGCGGGGCAGGGCGGTTATCCGCCACCCGCACCCGATAGGATACGGAATCCCCCGGCCTGACCTTGAGCGGTCCCAGCCCAAGTGCCGCGCTCCCTGTGACCGATCGCGAGCCCAGCCCGTCTAGACCCACCTCGACATGCCCGGTCTCGGCGTCGCCAGCAGCCGAATCTCTTCTCTCGATGGTGTAATGCAGCTCCACCGAGGCAACTGCAACGTCGTCGCGCGCCGCGATCGCCAGGCCCACCGAATCGTTCGCACTCGCCTCGCCAGCGTCCTCCGGCCCCAGCACCGCGACGACCGGCGGCGCATCGGCACGCACGATGACCCGGCGCAGCGGCTCGGGACGACTCAAGATTCCCAGCCCGTCGCACAGCGACACCGTATACGGCCCCGAGCGCACCGCCTCGACCGAAAGCTTGCCGCCACGGCCGCCGCTTTCCAGTTCCAGCGTGGCGGCCAGCTTCCCGGCCGTCGACGCTTCGCCCTCGTCGTTCCCCTGCGGCCATTCGACCTCGATCGATCGCACTGCACGGCTCGCCGTGATCTCGAGCGTCACGCGGCTTCCCTCGAACGCCTCGATCCGGCTCGGGTCAAGCGCCGAAGCGGCCGGCCGCTTGGTGTAAGCCGGCGGCTCGACCCGCGCCTTGATTTCAGCGACCGCGGGCGGTTCGACAACCTTGACCGTGTATTGCTTGCTCTTCACCGATACACTTGCGACCTGATAGGAAATCGACCGGGCCAGACGCGGTAGCACGATCGCGTAACGACGTCCAGCTTGATGGGAATGGGCGCTCGAGTCCTCGTGCGATTCCGGTTCCGTCGCCGCGGGCAGCGCCACGCGGTGGACCGCGTGCTCGCCCAGGGCAGACCACTCGAGCCAAGCTTCGCCCGGCACGGAATCAACCGGCAGCCGCGCTCGGACGACCGCCGAGACAGAGAGATCCGCCCCCACCGGCAGGGCGCAATCGCCCGGTGACACTTCAACCACGTGCCGGCCGGGCCGCTCCACATTGGCCCAGGGCATCAGAAAATGTCGCGCCAGCCGTCCATACGTCTCCGGCCACACGAGGATCGGAGCGAAAAGCACCAGGAGCGCACCGAGTCCGATCGCCAGCCGCGAGCTCGCTCCGCGCCAGGGAATTACCCGAGAGGGCTCGACCGCTTCGACCCGCTCGGCCGCGCGATCGGCAACGGCCGCAATCAGCTTCGGCGATCCGTGCGACGGCGCTCCGCCCGCCAGCAGCCCCACCGCCCCTGTCAACAGCTCGCCCACGCCGGGATGTGCCCGCTCGGCGACGGCCGCCAGGTCAAACGCACTGCGGCGCCGCAAAGTCGCCCAGACCACCGTCACGCCGAACGTGATCAAAACCGCGGCAACCGCCGCGCTCAAACTCGCCCAGCGCAGCACCTGTGGTAGTGGCCACACGAAATCCGCAGTCATCCCCAGCGCCGCCACAAGTGAGACGACCAGGCCGGTCGTTCCCAGCCCGCGCGCCAGCGAGGCGACTCGCACGCGCCGATCGAGCCGCCCCAGCATCCCGCCGATCGGTTTCGGCAGCGTGCGATTCAATGACCGAACCGGAATCGTCGGCGCCCTCATATGGTCAAACTCCTTCAGATCGCTGATCTCGACAACGCGATGGCGAATACGTCCGTTCACTCCCGGCCATTGCGATCGTCGATCGCCGACGCGAGATATAGCCTACGGTCCCCGCGCAAACCCCGCAATCACACTCGCGGCACGACAAAACGACCCATGCTGGCCATTCTGGCGCCGATTCTCTAAGATCCTCAGGAAAAGCGCTGACGTTCGCTCGCCGGCCGGGCATTAGAGTGCAGAACAGAAGACCGGACGGATTCACAAGGACCAGAGCCATGGTCGGCATAAAATCCCGGCGAGCGATCGTTGAGGTCCAGAGCCTTCTGGCTCGCGGGGCACTCGGCCACCTTTCTGATGCCCGGATCCTCGAGCAGTTCTGCCTTCACCGAAGTGACGCTGAAGTCGCGTTCGAAACGCTGGTGCGGCGTCATGGCCCATCGGTTCTGCGCATCTGTCGGCGGGTGCTCGGCGATCGCGGCGAAGCCGACGACGCTTTCCAGGCAACGTTCCTGGTCCTCGCCCGCCGAGCTCGATCACTCCACCCGCAAGACTCAGTCGGTCCTTGGCTCCAGAGCGTCGCCCGCCGCATCGCCATGAAGGCCAGAACCGCCGCGATCCGCAGACGCATTCACGAACAGCGATCAGCAGTCCCGATCGTGTCCCTCCAAGACACGGCCCGTTTCGATCTCTCCGAGCCACTGCGCGAAGCCGTCGACAGGCTCCCCGATCACCTGTGCGCACCGATCGTGCTCTGTTACTTCGAGCGAATGAGCTACAAGTCAGCCGCCCTGGCTCTCGGACTGCCCGAAGCCACCATTCGCGGCCGCCTGGCCAAAGCCCGGGATCGTTTGCGACAACGCCTTTCGCGCGATCTCGAACTCGATATTTCGAACAGTCCGCGCTCCGAATCCTGCTCAATCGCGCCCGTCCCGCCTCCGCTCCTCGACGCCACGACCCGATCCGCGATTGCGTTCTCAAACCCGTTGACGGCAAAGAAGGCAATAACCCCCTCGGTCTTAAGAATGGCGGAAGGAGCCCTCACAATGATGTCCGTGACCCGCGTCCTGCGCCTGATCGCCGCGACCCTCGTGGCCACCGCCGGCCTCGCGTTCGCCGGCCTGCAAGCCCAGGTCCAGCCCGCGCCGCAAGCTCCCGCGAAAACTCTCCCAGCCGTTCCGAATCGCGAGCCATCTCAAGACATGTTGATCGTGGCCGACGCGATTCAAACGAAAGCCAAGGACAATCAAGTATTAGTCGATGGTCCCGGCACGATGTCCCTCTGGGTCGACCGCAATTTCATGTCGGCCACGCTCACGGATTCGCCCGATGAGTCGGGCCGCGAGACGACGTTATTGAGGATTTCATGGACGCAGGGAATGCAGCTCATCGCTCGAACGGCCGACGCCGCCGGTCCGCATTCTTGCGAAGCCCGCTTTCGAGGCAAAGTCACCGCGCAGTTGAGCGATGGTTCAATCGTCTGTGAGGATTGGATGCGCATCTGCACCACGCTTCCGGTCCCGCTCGAGCGCATTCAGCTTGCAATGAAGCCGCCAGCAAGCGACACCCTCTCGCACCACCCGCGAACAAGAATTGCCCGAGTCGATGCCTGCCGCAACGTTGTCGTGATCGGGCACATGATTGACCCCGATCGGCATGCGATTTCCAATCGACAACGAGTGCTTGCCGACGAAATGCTGTCCTACGATCGCAAATCTGGCGAGTATCGGGTTTCCGGCAAGGGCGAGTTCCACTGCAGCCTGCCCGCGCAAGACGCGAAGAAACGGGCGGCCGATGGGCCCTTGGCGCCTCTCTCGCATGTCGGGATCTCGTTCAGCACGGGCATGACAGCCTGTTGGAGTCTCGAGCGCGAGGCAACGTCTGGCGGTCGCGTCATGGAGTTTTTTGGCGACGTCAAGGTTGCGAGTACTGACCAAGGCGACAGCCAAAGCAAGCCCAAACCAAATGAACATCCAAAATCCGATTTCTTCTTGAACGCCCAAAGTTTTCGGCTCAATGTCGACGGACTCTCGCGCTCGGGGGAACTCAGTAGCGATTGTCCGATTCGTATCGAAGCAACTGGGGAAGTCTATATTCGTCAAGGCAACTTGGGCATTGGTCCCATTCCAGCGTTGCGGACCTACTCGCCCGAGAAGTGATTCCCAGCCACGACCCGAGCGAAAGCAGGCCCTGACCGCTCGCCCCACCAATCTCGATCGGCATCGCCGCCGCGCTGGCGACGATTGAGCACAACGACCGCCTACGCGCCCGGATCTCCATCTCGAAAGCACGAGCTACCTATTCTCTTGCTTTACCCCCCTCCGTTTGCCCCCATCATTCCACTCCGTTCGCTCAGCGAAAAAGAATCCGGCGATCCCGGTGCCCTTCACCGTTCATCCCCAGATGGCACGGTAAACCCGGCGTTCGCCATGGAAGTACCGGTACCGTCGCAACCGCCGTTCTAACCGGCGAACCTCCCGGTCCGAAAGCCACGCCATGAACAAGCTCAACGCACCACAATTCCACATCCAAACCCTGATGTACTTGATCGGCGCAATCGCCTGCACACTGGCCCTGGTGCAATGGGTTGGCATACGACTCACAATCACGATCGCCGTTTTTCTATCCAGCTTGGCAGTGGAGCGTATCCTGAGCACAAGAAGCTCGGTACCACGGTTCCGACCACCCCTCCTCGACACCGTCCCGACACTCATCAATTTGATCCTGTGCGCATCCTTGTGCGCGATGGCTGCCCGCTTTGCATGCTCGACCGGCGTGCCGACAATCCTCTCACCCCTGCCATTCGCCGTCTTCGTTTCCTTCCTGTTGGCGCCGGCGCTCGGCGCCACGAATCCTTGGTTGTTCGCCGCGTCTTTTCCCTTCGGCACGTTCTTGTTGATGAATCTCTACGAGCTCGACCTCACCGGTCCCGCTCCTCTCCGGGCGCGGTTCTCAGTTCTGCTCGGCCTGACGTCGCTGCTCTCCGTTCTTTACTTCGCCATGGGCTGTGAAGGTGGCTCACGCTTTCAAGGAGCTTCCTACACTCTGGCAACCGCCTCGATCAACCTCGCGATTCTCATCATCCTGTGGACCTGGTGGCTGCGTCTCCGACAGCGAACCTCGAAGGCAAGTGCACTTCTATTCGCGACAGTGCTCCACTGCTGGCTCTTCTGGTTCGCGTTCCCATACCTCGGAGAATTGCCCTGAGCCGACGAGGCCAGAATGTTGGGCGCGGCTCTCCGAGCTCGCCCGGGCGCAACCGTCAAAGTCGTCCGAACACCCAGCACCTGATCCCACCACTGGTCTCACCTCTTCGCGCCTTTTTCCGTTTCGCGCCTTTGCGACTTTGCGTGAGCCCATCTTCTCTCTTCGCTTCACATACACCGACCACCGAATCTCCTCGATTCGCGTGAGCCCCTAGCCCCCACGCACCCGGCGCATCGACCATCCCCCAGAGAATTCCCCCTTGACTTCCCTCTCGCCAACTGTATTAATACTCTTAGTACAGTTAGCGCGAGACACCTATGCAATTTGAAATCGACGGCGCCAGCCGTCACCCGATCTACCAGCAGTTGGTGCAGCAGGTCCGCGAGGCCATTGCTCGTGGTGACGTGCAGCCAGAACAGCAGTTGCCCTCGGTGCGCCAGCTCTCGCGCGACCTGGTGATCAACCCCAACACCGTGGCCCGGGCCTACACCGAGCTCGAGCGCGAGGGCCTTCTCAACAACCGCCCCGGCCGCGGCGTGTTCGTCGCCGGCTCACGAATCGAGCTAAAAAAGGACGCCCGCCGCCAGCGCTTGATCGAGACCCTCGACAAGCTGCTCACCGAGGCGGTTCATCTGGGATTCTCGGAAGAAGAAGTCTTGAAGCTCGTATCCGACCGCTCGGCACAGTTCCAGTGGAGCTCAAACTCATGACCCACGCCATCGAGACCCACCGCCTCACGAAGTACTACGGCACAACATGCGTAGTCGATTCCCTGACCATTTCCATTCCACCCGGCACCGTCTACGGCCTCCTGGGCCGCAACGGCGCCGGCAAGTCGACGACCATCCGCATGCTCCTGGGCATGGTCCAGCCAACCTGCGGCACCGCCGCGCTTCTGGGTCACGACGTCGCGGCTCTCCCGCCTCAGGTCCGTGGCCGCATCGCTTATCTGGCGGAAGGTCACCCTCTCTACCGCTGGATGACCGTAGCCGAAGCCGCGCATTTTACCCGCGCATTCCACCCCGATCGCTGGAACGGGCCCATGCTCGACCAGATACTCGACCACTTCGAGCTGCCGCGGCGCCAGAAAATCCGCCGGCTCTCGCTCGGCCAGCGAGCCCACGTCGCACTCGCGCTGGCGATCGCACCCGATCCCGACCTGCTCATCCTCGACGACCCCACCCTCGGCCTCGACACCGTCGCCCGCCGCGATTTCCTGGTGTCAATCGTCCAGTTTATCCAGCGCCAGGGTCGAACGATCCTGTTCAGCTCCCACATCCTCACCGACGTCGAGCGCGTGGCAGACCGGATCGGCATCCTCGTCGACGGCATCCTCCGCGTCGACTGCCCCACGGAGCATTTCAAGGAATCGATCCGCAAGGTGGTCATCGAGTTCCCCGGCCGCCCGCCAACACTCCCCGCCTGCCCGGGCCTCGTCAGCGCCTCGGAAACCGGCAACCGCCTCGAGCTCGTGATCGTCAACTTCGGCCCCGACCACGAAAAGTTGGTCGCATCACTCTCGCCCCGGTCGTGCGATGTCGTGGGCTTGAACCTCGAGGATGCCTTCGTCGCCTACACCCGCGGCTCGCGACCTGGGCTTCCCACGTTTGAACCCGAGACAGCCGAACCCCAAGGCGGCACCCGCGACAGAGGAGCTGCATGATCATGAAACCAAAAAAGTTGCTCCTTTTCCGTCAGCTCATCTCGGCCGCCACGCTCGCGCTCGGCTCCGGCACGCTCTGGCTCCTCCTCGCGTTCCTCCTGGGCGGATTCGCCCTGGAAGCCTGGCGAGGCCCGGATGTGAAATGGCCCGATCGCGAAGAGCTGGCGATCAAGCGCGACGGCACTCCGCTCATCAAGAGTTCCCCGCGCGGGTACCCGTCGCAGGAAACCTACCGGGACCTGGACGGCCACCCCCAGCCCAAGCACGGTGAACTGCTCGACGGAACTTACATGGCCGGCGTCTGGCTGCCGAACTCGTGGTTTTCCGAGCTCGACTGGCAGAGTCGCCTCAAGCCGATTGTGGATCCCGCGCAACCGAGCGTGGTCTGGTATTTCCGTCACGACGGCGCACTTGAAGGTTCGGGCTACTTTGCCGGGTTTGATCGACCCACCAACAGGCTGCTCGGGTTTATCGGAGTATCCGGATTCCGCTCCAATCGTCCACCTCCGGCTGAGCAGTTCCCCGTGCAACTCGACCTGATGTACAGCGTTCCGTTCTGGAGCCCGTCGCAATACAGGCTCTTGCAGGGCCGCCTGTCGGAATCCGACTCCGTCAACTCGCCGATACCCCCAAGTTCTGTGTACGTCCCGTGCAACGATCGATTGCTGCTGGTCGATCTTGGCACCCGCACCGTGCGCACGGCGTTCACGGCCGGCGAGCCCATCGAGTCATTCGGGTTCTGCCAGAAGACTTCCGGCAGCCGCGAGCCACCGGCCCGCAGGCCGGCGCTCGTGGTGCGAACCACGCAAAAAATCGTCGAATTGAATCGCGATCACGGCGTCATCCGATCGTTCACCATCCCGGACAAGTCGCGAACGGCCTATCTTGCGTTCTGGTATCCGCTCGACGACGGCCAGGCCCTCGCGCGAGCTTATCGAGCCGCGGCGCACCGAAGGGGAAGAGAACATCACGCCGGTCAGCTTGTACCGGATCGGCCCCGACGGAACGCTGCGCAGCCAGTCCGAGCTTCGTCTGCAGAGCGGCATGTTGGTCTGGAGCAAGCAGACTGAATCAACGCTCTTGTTCCCCGCATTCCCGGCGCCCGCCCTTTTACCGGTCGCCGAGTGGTTCTTCGTCTCGTTCATCAACCAGCCGAGCAGCTTCGGAGCCGCGGTGCAAATGATGCTCGCGACCTCCTGGCCGTCGTTCCTGGCCGTGACGATACTGGCGCTCGTTCTCGCCGCCGTAGCCTGGCGTCGGTCGCGCGCGTTTGGTCTACCCCGCTGGCACCAGGCCGCCTGGGCAATCTTCGTGTTTCTCTTCGGCATCCTCGGCTACCTCGGCTTTCGCCTGCACCGCCGCTGGCCGCCCCGCGCAGAGTGCCCACATTGTCATGCGCGGGCACCGCGCGATCGCGAAGCCTGTTCTTGGTGTATAACCGCGTTCCCGCCCTCCCCGCCCAAGGGAATCGAAATCTTCGCCTGACGACAACCCGTATTCGCAGGAGATGAGTCACCATGGTTCTGGCAATCGTGGCCAAAGAGTTGCGTGAAACGCGGTTGTTCGCCGCGCTGGCGCTGGCCATCTTCGGCGTCTACGTAAGCAAGCTGACCGGCCACTGGAACCACCTCCTCAGGCAATTCCTGGGCTGGATTTCAGGATTATCCGGCCCGTTGCCTGACGTCCCGTTCGTTCAGGATAGCTTCGCCACGATCTTCGGGTTCGTCGGCTTCTCGCTGGCGATCGCGCTGGGATTCCGCCAATCGGTCTGGGAGCTCTTCCAGGGCACAGCCCCATATCTGTTGCACCGCCCTCTGTCTCGCCGGGCGATCATCCTGACCAAGCTCTTCTCAGGCATAGCCATCCTCCTGGCGTGCACGCTGCTGCCGCTCGCTATCTACGCCGCCTGGGCCGCAACTCCCGGAACGCATCCCGGCCCTTTCGAGTGGTCGATGACCGCCCCGATGGTTCACCTCTGGCTGTCGATGCCCCTCGTCTACCTGGCCGCCTTCGCCAGCGGCATGCGCCCCGCCCGCTGGTTCGGCTCCCGGTTGTTCCCTCTCTTCGCCGTCGCGCTTCCCGTTCTCTTCCTGCTGAATGCCCCGCACTGGTGGATCATCGCCTTCCCACCTCTCTTGCTGGCGCAGCTCGCGATGACGAGCAACATTCTTCTGGAAACCGAGACCCGGGACTTCACTTAGCTCTGTGATAGGGGTAGGAAGGATCGATTGAGTTCGATCCCTCCCCCCTCCGAACCGTGCAGGCGGATTTCCCGCACACGGCTCTCCAGTTGGTGGTTTTACCTCAAAGAGGATTGATGAGCCAAAGCATGGGCGGTTTTCAAGCTGTACAGCCCGTGCTTCGCAAAGAAAGCGTTCGGCCAGCGGTTATGATCGCTCCCACGACCACGTCCCTTCCTGCCCCGGCGTTTTCGGAGGATGCTTCGCAGCCTCATCCGAATCCACCCGTCCAAGCTTTGGAACGTCGTGCGTTGGCTGTGCTTGAAGTATTCAAACCAACCTCGCAGCATGGGCGTGAGGTCGTTGATGATCTTCGTCAAGCTCTCCCCCGATGTTCGCTCCGTCTTCGCTCGGACCGAGTCTTTGAGTTTCTGCATGCTCTTGGGTCGCGGGAAGCGTATGCTGCCTCGCTTGAACCGATAGCCCAGAAAATCAAAGGTTCCTGTCTTCGCATCGACGATCTTGGTCTTCTCCGGGTGCAGTTTCAGGCCGGCTTCCGCCGTCCATTCTTGCACCAGGGCCAAGGCACGAGCGGCGTCCTCGGGACTGCGACACCTGATCACGAAATCGTCAGCGTAACGCACCATCTTAAATCCCCGCTGTGCCATCAGATGGTCCAGGGGGTTGAGATTGATGTTACTGAGCAGCGGGCTGATACAGCCGCCTTGCGGCGACCCTTCTTCCGGCGTCCACTCTTGCAAGCCGTCCAGGACGCCTTGCTTGAGAAACGACTGGATCAGGTTCAGCACGCGCCCGTCCGACACCTTCTGTTCCACGAGGGACATCAGGCGGTCATGCGGGATCGTGTCGAAGTAGCTTTTCAAATCGGCATCGACGATGTACGTGTAGCCCTCTTTGAGCAACTGGTCCACTCGACGCAGCGCGTCTTTACATCCCCGTCCGGGGCGAAAGCCGTAGCTGTGCTCCGCGAAGTCACGCTCGAAGATAGGTTCCATTACCATCAGCACTGCCGTCTGAACCACCCGATCTCGAACTGTGGGAATTCCCAGCGGCCGCGTTTCCTTGCTCCCCGGTTTGGGGATGTGGTGTCGGCGGATCTGCTGCGGCTGGTAATTGCCGCTACGCAGGTCTTCGCTGAGTTTCTTCAGGTTCTCGTCCAGGCGGAGTTTGAAACCCTCAACGGTCACGTGATCCACTCCGGCAGCTCCCTTGTTGTCGGCGACTTGGTAGAACGCCGCGTTCAGGGTTCGCACAGGATGGACCTTGTCGATCAGGCTGAACCATTTGCCTCCTTTGACCCCCGTTTCGAGGGCCGTCAACATCCGCACTGTCCAAACCGTCGGTTCGACCCAGATCCAACGGGCCAGGATCTCTCCGTCGCGTATATCCCTTTCGGGAACTGCCACCGGTTTGTGTTCCATCGGTTTGGTCATATGCGTCTCCACCTTCCTACATCCCTTCGCTCCACCGTGATTAGCGGTTTCTTCGCTACTACGGATGCTCTGACTCCTGGGCAGTCGGCTCTTCGGCTCAGCGAGCGTGTACACCGGCTTGATGCCGCCCAGGTCTCCCTGCGTTTTGTCACCGAATCTTCCGATCATTCCGTTTCCAACCACCTACCGTCGTCCTGGCACATTTCTGGGTTTTTCAATGCCAGGCTTACCGGACCATGTTTCCATGGACATCCCTTTCAGGACCAAGCGTCAATTGGGCTTCGCCATTTGCTAGCAGGCTCGCCACGACGGTCGGCCGAATCGAATTCACTTACGTTACGGACTGATCGTTCACCTCGGGTTGCTCTCCACCCCGCCTCGCGGCGACGCAGTTACCGTCGGTTACGAAGTGCCAGAACACCTCCGCAAGGACTTTCACCCTGCTGATTCGATGCAATTACAGGCGCACTAGCAGGCACACGCCGTGTGCCGTCCGCCCATTGCCTTACCCGTACTGGCGTCCGCCTCCAGCACAGTCCAACACCCGGCCCCCAACATACTCCTGCCCGTCTTTCTCGGCGGACGGCACACGGCGTGTGCCTGCTACATCCGGGCGTCGCCTTCATTCCAAGATTCACTCGGCTGCACTCCGCCGGGCCTTTCCCACCCGCAGCCAGATCACCCGGGCCCCGTCACCTCGCCCGACGCCGCACCGCATACCCATACGGAATGGGCCAGCTCGGATCCACGCCCAGCTCGTGCTGCGCATGGAGCGCCCAGTACGGCTCCCGCAACAGCTCGCGCGCCAGGAACACCAGGTCCGCGTCGCCCCCGGTGATGATTTCATTCGCGTGTGCGGTCTCGGTGATCAACCCCACCGCCCCCGTCATGATCCCCGCCTCGCATCGAATCTTCCGCGCGAACGGCACTTGATAGCCCTTCGCTACCGGAATGCGCGCCCTGGGCACGAGTGCCCCTGAGGAGACGTCGATCAAGTCCACGCCCAGTTCCTTGAGGCGCCCGGAGAGAACCACCGACTGCTCAGCCTCCCAGCCGCCGGCCTCCCAATCGGTCGCCGAAATCCGCACGAAAAGCGGTAGACCATCGGGCATCAATTTCCGGACCGCCGCGGCGACCCGCAGAACCAGCCGCATCCGATTCTCCAGACTGCCTCCAAACGAATCCTCGCGCTGATTGCTGAGCGGAGAAAGGAATTCATGAAGCAGATATCCATGTGCGGCGTGGATCTCGATCAATCGAAATCCGGCAGCAAGTGCGCGCCTGGCGCCGGCTTCGAACGCGGCGACCACTCCGTCGATCCCGGCGCCATCGAGAGCAACGGGAACCGGGTCGCCTTCAGCGAACGGAATCGGGCTGGGCGCGACAACCGTCCACGCCCCTTCCGCTTGTGTCTTGAGCCTGGCGCCACCTTTCCAAGGCAAGTCGCAGCTTGCCTTGCGCCCGGCGTGTGCGAGCTGAATGCCCGCGACCGCCCCCTGGCTGTGAACAAAGCGAGCGATCCTTGCCAGGGGCTCGACATGGCGCTCATCCCAGATCCCCATGTCGCCCGGCGTGATCCGTCCTTCCGGAACCACGGCCGTCGCCTCGACCATCACCAGAGCCACTCCACCGGCCGCCCGGCTGCCGAGATGAACGAGATGCCAGTCATTGGCCATCCCGTCCGTCGCCGAGTACTGGCACATCGGCGACATGACAATCCGGTTCCGAAATGTCACGCCGCGGATCGAGAGCGGGCTCAGAAGATCGATCTCCGGCACCTTACGATCGTGCTCGCTCTCCGAAGAGCACCCGCGCGGGGCCTCCCGCCCCAAGTCCGATCCTCTGCCGCCTGCGGTGATATCGCTCATCTATTCTCCTCAAGTTCACGGCAACCCCACCCGTTTCCGCGCCACCCACTCGACCGTGAGAATTCCAAAAAACAGCACCAGAAACGCCGGCTGATCCCACAGCGGCGTCTCGACCATGCGCGTTGATCGCCTCGTGCGGGCACGCAGCAAGCCGGCCAGCTCATTCGCCTCAAAATCCGCAAGTACCCGCCCACCCGTCGCCGACGCGAGCTGCTCGACCTGATCGCGCGCGGCGGCAAGCTCCACACGCTCCGAGCTCTCACGGCTCACGATTTCGAATGGAGCTTCAGGCACCTTTCCGTTGTTCAAGCCTTGATCCAGTTTGAGCGTCTCCACAAGCTGCGGAACATCGAGCCGCATCACGTACGTGCCTGCCTCCAGAGCCGGCACGTCACCGCCGAAGGTACGTGGCTGACCCGCCACTGTCCGCATCGGCACGATCGCAACCGGCTCGCCCGACGCACTGCCTGTCTTGCCCGGATCAACCCTGAAGATCTTCGCGGCGATCAAGAGGTCGGGTCCAACCCCCGCAATGCCGTCGCTGATCCTCGCCTGAAGCGTCACACGCTCTCCTTCCTCGTATCGGGGCTTCGACGGCCCGAATCGCACGTGGGCGTTTCCCGCCGCGAGAGTTCCGCCCGATGCCCAGCGCACCACCTGCCCCCAGAATCGGTGATGGTACCGGTCGCCCGCTCGAAAACGAAAACGCCAGGTACCGTCGGTACCGATCCACAGGATTTTTCCCAGCCCGTAAGGCTGTGCCGCGATCACAGCGGCCCCGTCGTCTCGACCCGCCACGGCCAGCACGGTCGCACCCGGCTTCGCCCTCCCCGCGACCAGCCACGGCAGCCGCGGCAGCCCGGCCCAGATCGCCCGGTTCCGCTCCGGGTCCTGGTCAAGCTGCAGCATCGGCCAGGAACTCCGCTCCAGACCATCCTCGAGCGGGCGAATCAAAGCACCACCAGGCAGCGCGGTTTGATCGGCCTGCGCAGGGCTCGCATCCATCTCCACGAGCCGCGGCTCGACCACGGGCAAAAGCTTTCGCGCTGTCTCGTCGATCGCCAGGGACGCCCAGTTCCGCGGGCCGCTCGAAAACACGAGCGTTCCGCCACGCTCCCCCACGAATGCCTCGAGCCTGGCCCAGAGCTTCGAAGAGACTTCCTCCCGGCCGACGTCACCCAGAATGATCGCGTCGAACGAACCCAGCGGATCCGGCTCGTTTCCCTTCACGCCCTCGCGCGATGGCACGGCGGTTTCATAAGAATGCCCGGCGGCCCCGGTCGCGGGTGTCTGGTTGAACACGACGGTCCGCAGCTTGACGCGAGTGTCGCGCTGCAGGGCATTCCGCAGGTACCGCAGCTCCCACCGCGGCTCGCTGTCGATGAGCAGCACCCGCGCCTTGTCGTCGACGACCTGGATCGAGATGGTCCGTCGGTCGTTGTCGGGCCGAACATCTCCCGGAAGCGGCTCGACCGCCAGGGCCAGCGATATGGTTCCCGTCTGATCCAGCGGCACCGCAAACGACACGACCGGCCGGGCGCGCCCGCCGTCGCTGGCGCCTGCACCATCTGCCGCATCGGCGAGGCACCCGGCCGGTCCAGGGTGACGGCCACCGCCCGCCCTGCATATCCGTCGATCTTGATCGCGGCCGATACGGTCGCAACATCGCCGCGATAAACGCTCTGCGGGGCCTTGATCGCCGCGACCGCCGCATCGCGCGGCGGTGTGCTCGACCCGATCAACACCGAATAGACCGGAATGCCCCGCGCCGCCAGACGATCGATCGCCGGCAACGGATCAACTGGCCCGTTTCGCCGCCCGTCGGTCAGCAGCACCACACCGGTCACACCGGTCGCTGTGCTGCCCGGCTGATGCGCTCGCGCCAGCACGGGCTCCCAATCCGTCTCCGATCGCGACGGATCACCCGCTTTGTCCGGGGCCCTTAGCGATTCGGCAAGCGTCGCCAGGCTCGCCGCCGCCGTCTCGCGGGCAAAGCTGACCGCCTCGACGGCGTGTTCCTTTTCGAGCCGCCCGATGGGCGAGCTCGCTCCATCGATCAACCGCCGCGCCACCTCGCGCCGCGAGAGCTTCGCCACCTCTGCGCCGCGCTCCAGGCCGGCCGCTTGCGCCAGCTTCGCATTCTGCTCGGGCGTGCGGTCCTCGTCCACCATCGTCATGCTCTCGGAGACGTCGACCGCGACGATCACTCGCCCGCGCTCGGTTTCCACCAGAGTTCGCGCGGCGATCGGCTCAAAAAGGGCCAGGGCCAGCGCCGCAGCAGCAGCCAGGCGAAGGCAGAGCAGAAACAGCCCGGCCCGCCGCGCGACCAGCCGGCGCTCTTCCCGGTAGAGCACCACCAGCAAGATCACGGCAGCCACAAGCGCCAGCGTCCAGATCCAGCCCAGGCGAGAACCGGCGAGCAACAACCGCCGCCCGCCGAAAAGCTCGAAACCCATGGAGTCTCCCAATCCCGATTCGGTCGTTCCAGGAGACCCCGCATCATACCGGCTTGAGGCCGGCGAAGCACGCCATGAAGTCTCGAAGCGCGGCGAAATCCAGCCCGTCCGACCGGAAAGCGACATATCCGTCGGGCCGGATCAAGTACAGCGCGGCGGGGTTTCCGCCGAAACCCCATAAGCCTCGAACACCTGGTTCGACTCGGCCTGGACGATCCGCGCGTCGCGGCCGAGAAGCGAGTGAGCCACGATGTGCGTCTCGAGCGGGACGCCGATCGATCGCGGCAGTGCGTCGAGCTCCGAGACGAGCGACGCGATCTCTTCGCGCGAAAGCGGTTTTCGCGACAGCGCCACGACGTGCCAGCGATATCCCTTGATCAGGCTGAAGACGTCGCAGTTCCGCGCGATCTGCCCGTTGGGAGCGCGGCGTCCGGCGCTGGGCCCGTCGCGCCACGCGCTTGTCGCATGAGAGTGCGACCCGTCCTTGACAAACGTGCTCTCCTCGTAACGAATCCCCAGTTGCGAGATGAAATGAAACGCGCGCGACCGCGCCGTCCCCGACCGGGTGATAAGTGCCCCGAACAGGGGCAGCAGCATGTTGCGAATCCCGGCGATCCAGCCCGATTGCGAAGTCATCGTGCTGAAAACACGGTCGGTGAATTCCAGCACCTTCTGGCCCACGGGCCACCGCTCCGAATGATACGTATCCAGCAGGGCATCGGGCGCTCCCCCTCTGAGCACCGCAGCAAGCTTCCACGCCAGATTGGCGGCATCTTGCAAGCCGGTGTTCATCCCCTGGCCACCGGCCGGGCTGTGAATATGGGCGGCGTCGCCACCGACGAAAACCCTCCTCTCTCTGTATTTGTTTACCCCACGATGATGAATGCGGTACCGCGTCGTCCACACCGGGTCGCTCAAGGTCACCGCCGGTCCAAAAGCTTCGCGCAAGGCCGCCTGAACCTCATCGAGCGAAACCGGCTCGGCCGTGGTCGCCTCGGCCTCGCGCGAGCCGGGTGCTGCCGCGGCCGGCGGCTCGCCCAGAATCGCGATCACCCGGCAAACGTCTTTCCCTTTCAACGGCAGGTAAACCGCGAAATCCCGGCCGCGCAGAAAGAGCTTCATGTGATCATAATCAAGCGGCCAGTCGATCTTGCAGTCGGCAAGCAAGAAGCCTTGCGGATAGGCATCCCCTTCATACGTGAGCCCGAGCGTCTTGCGCACGATGCTATGGGCGCCATCGGCCCCGATCAGATAAGCGGCGTTTATCTCGAAGCCGGCGCCGGCCTTGTCTCTTGCACGTGCGACGACGCCTTTTTCGGTCTGTATGAAGCCGATGACCTCGACGCCGTGCTCGACTTCGATGTCCTGCGCGCTTGAGGTCATCGACCAGGATGGCCTCGGTGTCCCACTGCGGCACCATGAGCAGGAATGAGTACGGCGTATCAGCCCGGCCGATATCGTCGAAGTTGAGCTCGGAAACTTGCTTGCCATCCAGAAAAATCTGTGCACCGCCGGCGATCACCCCGCGGTTCAAGAATTCATCCGCGAGGCCGATGTTCAGGAACAATTCCAGGGACTTCGCCTGCACGCCGAACGCGCGCGATTCATGAGCCTGCTGCTCGGCCTTGTCGACGATGCGCACGCGAACGCCGCACCGGGCCAGCAGCGTGGCCGCCATCAATCCGGTCGGCCCGGAGCCGACGATCAGGACGTCGGTTTGCGCGGGGATGATTTGCCACCAGTATATTCGGATGCCAGCATGGGAATCTCCCTCCACCTAAAGCGCCAACGATGCCGGGTCTAGCACACCAGCCCGATGCGCCAGTTTTGATGCTGCGATGTTCTTCCCCTCGCCCCGAATGGGGCAGTCACAAGACAGCCCAGGGCAACGCCCTGGGGAATCACGCCAAAAAAACAGGGTATCGCCCTGAAAGGGCGAAACAAGCCGGCCGGACCACATGGGTCGGGGTTTCCGCCAGCGATCTCAGCATCGCGCGGCGTTCTCCGATCGTGCCGCCCTTGCAGGGCTTGAATATGGTTTGAATTCGGGAACCCAGGGCGATGCCCTGGGCTGATTTGTTTTGCCCTTTCAGGGCAAGAACCAAAATGCGCAACATAGCTCTTTCCCCGCCCGCCTGCTCACTCCATTCCACCCGCCCCCGCCTGCACCCGCACCAGCCTCCTCGTCAAGTAAATCTCCAGACATAGCCCCGAGAGCACCGCAAGGATCAACCACCGCCAGACCTCGTGTTTGCCTCCCGCCTCGCCGGCAAAAATCCCAATCTCTGCACCCTCTGCATCCGTGACGAACTCGAGCGGCCAGCCCTCGGCCAGCCTGGCCGCCTCCGCCGGCTCGAGCGCCGCGCGATCCGACTCGCGTCCGTCGCGTTCAACGGCACCATACACAAAACCCGCCGGTGATCCGCCGGGCAGAGCAAGCCGATAGATCCCCGACTCGACCGTGTTCTCGAATCGGGCAGTCGCCAGCCCGCCGCTTCGAATCACTTCCGCTTGTCCCTTCGTGCCGCTGGGTGTTTCGACCGAGAGCGATTTCACATCCGCCTCAGGCACAGCGTCCAGCGGAAAAACCAGTGGCTCCCCCGCCCGCACCAGAAGCGGATCGCCGGCGCCGGCGAGGTGGAAAATCCACTCGTGGCACAGCGGCACGAAATCGGGATTCACCGGCAGGGTCCCCGCCTCGGCGTCAATCGCCGTCGCGAGCATGAGTACGCGCCCGCGCCCCTGACTTCGCTCGACCAGCCAGGGGTCACCCGTATCCAGCCGGCCCAGGACGGCACTGCCGGTGGACGGTTCGAGTTTCGCAAACGCGAAGAAATCTGCCTCGGCCAGGGCCGGTGCATCGCCCCGGCCCAGCGCCGTCATGAGCGGCCCGCTGAATGTCCGCGGGGCAGGGTGCGCAACCACTTTCCTTTCCGAGGCAGTTCCCCTGTAACCGCTTAGCCGCGCCGGCATCCAGTCAAGGCTGTTCCACGACGAAGCCTCCGTCCGGTCGCCGGGCGCGACCAGAATTCCACCCCCAGCCCCGATAAAGCCGCCGATCGCGGCCGACTGCTCACGCGAGATTCGCTCGACATTCGCGAGCACCGCCACCTTCATTCCCTCGAGCGCCTCGAGTGCTGAGCTCTGGCACGCTCACCACTTTGATCCGGAACATGGGTGTCTCGTCGCCGGAGGGCGCCAGTGCGGCCCGCAGGAAGTCGGTCTCGCCCGTGAACGGCTCGACCCCCGGCTCACCATCGACAAGCAGCACGGGAATCGCTGGCGCCACCTCTACCGGCACCGCAGAAACATGACCGGCCTCGAGTGCATCACCTCCCGTTAAACGAACTGTCAGCACGTGTGAGCCTCCCTCGCTCAAGGACGTGCGAAAGTGCAGCGGAAAGCGTCCCCCGGCGGGAATCGGCCCGACCATTTGCGGTGAGCTCGAACCAGGCTTGTCATCCACCAGCAGCTCCGCGGCGCCGGAGAACTCGCCCGGCCCGGCATTGCTCACGTCGGTCGTCACGTCGAGCGGCAACCCGGGCGCCAGCAGCCACCGAGAAACGGTCAATCTCCCGACCGACGCCACGGGGGCATCACTCGAACTCGACCCTGGAAACGCGATCGACCAGATTCTCGGCGGCACAGGCATCCGCCTGCGCAGAGCGCGCAACAAGTTCCATCGGCCCGTCTCGCCGGGCCGCCACGGGAAGCGTTGCCCGTCCGAGAGCACGATCACGTCGCGACCGGGGTTCTCCGTTCGCTCGAGGATCCGGAGCGCTTCGGCCAGGGCCGCCGCCAGGTCGCTCGCGCCACGCGGCCGCTTGATGTTCTCCAAAACCGCCTGGACCTTGCCCAGGTCGTACGTGGGCGGATCGATCAGCCGCTGCACGCCGTCCCCTGCCAGCAACAGCGCGATTGAATCTCCGGGCCGGCAGCGGCCCACGAACGTCTTGGCCCACGCGGTCGCCCGGCCGAGCACACTCGAATCGCCGCTCTTGCGCTCCATGCTCTCGGAGACGTCGACGATCAAGACGACGTCGCGAGGTGACCCGTCCAGGCTCAAACCCGCTCCGGCTGAGGCACCGGCTCTGGCGCTGCCCGTGCGCGACCAGAACGGGCGCGCAAGCGCCAGCACAACCAGACCGAGCAAGGCCATCCTGGCCGCCATCAACAAGATCTCCGCCAGCCGGATTCTCCGGCGGGCGCGTCGTCCGGGCTCGAGGAACCGCATCGCGCCCCAGTCGATCACCTCTCCGCGCCGCCGGTTGAGCAAGTGGATCACCAGCGGCAGCGCCACCCCCAGGAGCCCCAACAGAATCGCCCCGTTCAGCACTCCCCAGCTCATCGCGCTAGCCCCCGCGCCGCGATCTTCTCGAGAGGTAATCGAGCAAAATCTTTTCGACCCCTTCGCCCGTCGACGCCCGGTGATAATCGGCTCCGATGGCGCGAACTTGCTCCTTCAGGTCCCGGCAAAACGCATTGAATCGATCGAGGTACGCAGCCCGAAGCGCGAGCGGGTCCACCCGCAGAAGGTGCTCGGGCCGCTCGAGATTGCGAAGCTGCATCGGGCTCCGGAAGGGAAACTCCTCCTCTTCGGGTGCCAGGATGTGGAAGAACAGCACTTCGTGATGCCGGTGCCGAAGGTGCCGTAGCGCCTTGATCAGGTCGTCCAGCTCGTCGAAGCCGTCGGAAAGAACGATCACCAGCCCGCGCCGCCTGATCCGATCGGCGATCGTGTGCACGATCCGTGAGAGCGCAACATCGCCGCCGGGCGTGGTGGCTTCCAGACCCTGGCAAATGACCGAAAAATGCGAGGGCGCAGCCCGCGGGGGAATCATCGATCGCACCCGCGTGTCAAACGTCGCCAGCCCCACGGCGTCGCGCTGCCCGATCATCAGATACGCCAGTGACGCAGCCATGCGCCGGGCGTGCTCCAGCTTCGAGATCGTCGCCCCCGCGTAGCCCATGCTTCCCGACGAGTCGACAACGATCATCGCCTTGAGGTTCGTCTCCTCCTCAAATTCCTTCACGTAGTACCGGTCGGTCTTGCCGAATGCCCGCCAGTCAATGTGCCGGATTTCATCTCCAGGCCCATATTGCCGGTGCTCGGCAAACTCGACCGAAAACCCCTTGAACGGGCTCTTGTGCAGCCCGGACATGACACCTTCGACCACCAGCCGGGCCAGCAGCTCCAGCCGCCCAAAGCGAGCCAAAGCTGTCGGATCAATCCGTTCCGCATGAGCCTCCGGCACGAGCAAGCCTTTCTGGTTTCGGGAATACGCCGAGATTCAAAATCCAAAATCCAAAATCCAAAATCCAAGAACTAAACCCGCGCCGCCGCCCGCTCGCTCTCGGCGGGAACTTCTTCCATCAGCTTGGCGATGATCTGCTCGGGGCCGATGCCTTCGGCTTCGGCGTGAAACGTGGTGACGATCCGATGCCGCAGCACCGGCCTGGCAAGCTCGCGAATGTCGGCGATTCCCGCGTGCAGCCGGCCGTGCAGTACGGCGCGGGTCTTCGCGGCCAGGATCAGCGATTGACCGGCCCGCGGCCCGGCCCCCCATGAAACGCACTTTTGAACCATCTCTCCGGCGCCCGGCTCCTGCGGCCGGCTGGCGCGGACCAGGTCGCGAGCATATCGAAACACGTGTTCCGGTACCGGAACGCGCCGCACCAGTCGCTGAATCGCCACGATCTGCTCGGCCGAAAGCGCCACCACCGTCTCCGCAGTCTCGTCGCCGGTCGTTCGCTTGAGGATCTCCAGCTCTTCCTCGCTGGAGGGGTATTTGACCAGGATGTTGAGCATGAATCGGTCAAGCTGGGCCTCAGGAAGCGGGTAGGTCCCTTCCTGCTCGATCGGGTTCTGCGTCGCCAGCACGAAGAATGGTTCGGGCAAAGGGTAGGTCACGCCGCCGGCGCTCACATGCCGCTCTTGCATGGCTTCCAGCAGAGCGGCCTGTGTCTTGGGCGGCGTGCGGTTGATCTCGTCCGCCAGAATCATGTTGGCGAAGATCGGTCCGGCAATGAACGTGAACCGCCGCCGGCCGGTTTCCGGGTCATCCTGGAGGATATCCGTCCCCGTGATGTCCGAGGGCATCATATCGGGCGTGAACTGAATGCGGCGGAAGCTGAGGCTCGAGATCCGGGCAATCGTGCTGACCAGGAGCGTCTTCGCCAGTCCCGGCACACCCACGAGCAGCACGTGCCCGCGGGCAAAAAGCCCGATCAACAGCTCTTCGACCACCAGATCCTGGCCGATGATCACCCTGCCGATCTCGGCGCGGATCCTTTGATAGGCCTCCGTGAGCTCGCTCGCGGCCTGGAGGTCATCGCGGCTCCGCTCCGATTTTTCTCCCGTCGGCATGCAAACTCCTCGTTTCCCGTGCAGGCGGCTCCCGTGGCCCGGCCCCTCGTTCAAGCTGTCGCGTCCATTTGCGCATGTCATGTCCGCGGATGCAAGCTTGCAGCCGCCCGATGCACTCTCCCCGAACGGGGTCCGTTCGACTTAGAATAGGTCGATCTCGCACAGCCGCCCACGGCTGTCGATTCTTGGATGCCCCCTATCTTTGGAACATCAACCTTCGGCAGTGAGGTCGCGTGGAAACACAATCCAGGCACGAATTGCTTGAAAAGTTCTCGGTCGTGATCAAACTCCCGGTTCACTGGGGTGACCAGGACGCATTTGGTCACGTCAACAATACGGTCCCTCACCGCTGGTTCGAGTCAGCCCGGATCGCCCTCTTCGGGCGCATCGGCCTGCTCGAGATGCAGAAAACGCAGCGCATCGGCCCGATCCTGGCAGCCGTTTCCTGCAACTATCGCCTGCAGATCAATTTCCCGGACACGGTCCAGGTCGGCATCCGCGTGGCGCGGATCGGCCGGACCAGCATCGCTTTTGAGCATGCGATCGTGAGCGAGGCGCAGCAAGCCATCGTCGCCGACGGAACCTCGACGACCGTCGTCTACGACTACCAGGCCCGCAAGTCTCACCCCGTGCCGGAATCCGTCCGCCGCGCCATCGAAACGCTCGAAGGCCGCTCGTTCGAATGATAAACCCATGCCTCGAATCCCGATCGACGACCTCGACGACCCGCGCCTCGCCATCTACCGCTCGCTCAAAACGACGAATCTGACCCGTGGCCTCGATCAGTTCGTCGTCGAGGGCGAGAAGCTCGTCACTCGACTGCTCGAGAGCCGGTTTCCCTTGGTCTCGATCCTGGCGACCGACCGGCACTTGCCGGCCCTGAGTTTCAATGTGCCGGAAGACGTCCCCGTGTTCGTCGTCCCTCACGAGCGGATGGATCGCCTCGTTGGCTTCCCGTTTCACCGCGGCGTGCTCGCGTGCGCCGAGCGGCGGCCCGGGCCGGCGATCGAGGAAATCATCTCCTCACGTCCGCCGCCGGTGTTTCTGGTCGTCTGCCCCAAGCTCAGCGATCCCGAGAACCTGGGCGCCATCGCTCGCATCGGCGACGTGTTCGACATCGACGCGATCCTGACCGGAGAGGAGTGCCCCGACCCCTTCTCGCGCCGAGTGCTTCGCGTTTCGATGGGGTCGGTCCTGCGCGTACCCGTCGTCAAATCAGACCAGCTCGCCGACGTGGTGCACAGCCTGATCCATCGCTTCGACCTCCGCTTGTATGCGGCCGTACCCGATCCGACCGCCGTTCCATTCGAACAAGTCGCACTCCCTCCGCGCTCGGCTCTGGTCCTGGGCGACGAAGACCGCGGCATCGATTCCGAATGGCTCGCAGTTTGCCACCAGCGAATCACGATCCCCATGCGCAAGGGCGCTCGCTCGCTCAACGTGGCCGTCGCGGCGGGGATCTTGATTCATGGGTTGCTCCGCGTGCGGGCAGCGCCTTGACGACGTGGTGCTGGTCGTAGGGGTTGCACGCCACTTCCTGATTTCGTTTGAGAATTCGGCCGCAAACCCTTAGAATCGAAGCATTACGATTGAACTACCTGGTGCCTCCATGATGGAGGAGGAAATCCTGAATCCGCATGTGCTTGAGCAGATGACGAAACCGATCGGAAAGCTTGTGGGTCAGCTCACCGAAGCGGCGGATTCGCACATTCTCGAAGCTCCAGGAGCCAGCCCTTGAATGCCTCCAGCGGAGATCGGAGCCTAGTCGAGCTCCTGGCCGAGGAGCTCCTCGACCACTTGCGCCATGGCGAGCACTCGACGCTCCGCGAATTCGTCGAGCGCCACCCCGAACTTTCCGGCGAGATCCGCGAAGTCTTGCCGGCGCTGCTCATGATGGAAGGCTTCGGCGCGACCAGCGGCCCGCTGGCGGCTGACAACCCCGCGACGCCGACCTCGCCCGACCGAGGGCTGGACGCCTACCGGCGCCTCCGTGAAATCGGCCGCGGCGGAAGAGGCGTGATGTACGAAGCCGAGCACAGGTTGTCCGGCCGACGGGTAGCGCTCAAGGTGCTCAGGGATTGGCCGGAGCGCGACTCCAAGCAGGTGCGCCAATTCGAGCGCGAGATGGAGGCCGCGGCGAAGTTGCACCACGCCAACATCGTGCCCTACTTGGCAATGGGCCAGCAAACGAGCCAACACTATGTCGTGATGCCATTCATCGCCGGCTTGAGTCTCGACGTCGCTTTGGACAATCTGCGGCGGTTGCGGCGAGCGGAGTCCGGGTTGGGTCCCGCTGCTGCGTCCGCGCCGGCAACAACCCGGATCACCGGCCTCATGGGCGTCGACGTCGACGACGCAACCCTTGCCGCCGCAAACGCCCCGCACGATGGTGTCGGTTCATCCTCCGCTATCCTGCCGGGTTCGTCCCAGCAGTCGACGTCGTCCGACCCCGGCCGCCAGTTCTTCCGTAGCGTCGCCCGCATCGGCGTCCAGGTCGCCGACGCGCTGGAACACGCCAATCGTCATGGCATCCTGCACCGTGACATCAAACCGTCGAACCTGCTACTTGACAGTCACGGCACCGTCTGGGTGACCGAATTCGGATTGGCCAATTCGGGCGAGACCGACGACTTGATGCACGCCGGCGACATCGTGGGCACGATTCGGTACATGGCTCCCGAGCGGTTCTGGGGGCAATGCGATGCGCGGTCGGACGTGTACAGCCTCGGCTTAACGCTCTACGAGCTCGTCGCATTGCAACCAGCGTTCGAGGCATCGGACCGGTCCGCCCTGATTCAGCGGATCATGCACGACAGTCCGGAGCGATTGAAAAAGCTGGCGCCGGGAGTGCCGCGTGATCTGGAAACGATCGTGACCAAAGCGATCGAGCGAGACCCCACGCGTCGGTATGCATCGGCGGAGGCGCTGGCGGAAGACCTGCGGCGCTTCGTCAAAGGTCAGCCGATCCGTGCGAGGCGAGTCTCGCCGGCAGAGCGGCTGGCGCGGTGGTGCCGCCGGAATATGGCGCTTGCCGCCTTCGGCCTCGTATTCGCGCCGCTCGTGATCCCGTGGCTACTGGTCCGGCGGGGTCTGCCCAAGATCGTCGCTGCGCTACGGATCTGGGCGAACTCTTTATGGTCGCGAATCTCTGGATTCTTTCGCGGCTTGCGGGCCTGGCAGCGGCGAGACCGACGCAGAAATCGCGACGGACTTGATATGAACCACGGTGAGAATTCCGCATCCAACGGCGTGGTCCAAACCTTTCAGGGATTCGTGGACGCCGTACACCATGGGATGGCCTACCTGACGCTCGAGACTGCAGATGGACACCGGCTTGAGCTGGAATGGGATGCTGCGGAGCTCGCCGCCAAGTCGATCGGGGAACGGCAACCATTCACCCTCGAGACCGTGACGACCTCCGACACGATGCGATTCAAGTTTACTCTGGATCGCCTGCAACCGCTGTCCAGTCAGTTGCTCCAGGAGATCGACGAATTGGCCGCTCATTACCGAGCAAGGGTGAGCTAGACACCGATGGCGGTTGAGGCCGGCTTGCTTCGAATCTATCTCTTCGGCGCGACCCGGGGCGAATCGATCGCGATCCAGCTTCCCAACGGAAAATGGGGAGTTGTGGATTGTTTTGCGTCCTCGCTCGATAGCACGGCCACCAACCCGGTACACGCGCTGCTGAAGTCAAAGAACGTGGACCAGATTGAATTTCTCTGTTTGACTCACCCACATGTCGATCACTTCAATGGGATGAGCCGGCTCCTCAGCGACTTCAGCGTCAAGCAATTCTGGACATTCTGGGCGTTGGACCCGAATGACTTCAGACTTCTGAGCGCTTACTTCATCGCCGAGGCCGAACAGGCAGGTCGTTCGAACCTCAAATCCTCGGCCGAGGAGCTGGCCTCCATCTTCGACGCCGTGGAACGATTCGGAATCAAGCGCCAAGTCGTGACGTCACGCAGGGACATCTATCCTCTCCCGAGCGACGACGACAGCGGGATTGAAATCCGAGGCATTGCGCCGACGGACGACCGATCGAAGATTTACAAACAGTCGATTTTCAAGAGCCTCTTTCGGCGCACGGACCAGTCCAAGCGCTGCCATATGCCGCGCACAACATGATCTCAATCGCCCTACGGATTCGCTATGGCAAAGCAACGGTCCTCCTGGGGGGTGACGTCGACGATGGGGGTTGGAAAACTGTTCTGGGCGAACATCGGCCAGAGGAACTCGAGTCTCACGTCGTCAAAATCAGCCATCATGGATCAGGCACCGGTTCCTGCACCGGGCTCTGGCCGGTATTGTCTGCTGGCGGAACAGAGAAGCCGCTCGCCGCTCTGACGCCATTCAAGCGATTTAACTTGCCGGATCCGAGCACCCTTGACCACATCAAAGAGTACTCAAGGGCGATTTATTCCGCCAGCCGCGGCGGGCATACATCGGCCGTCGAGCATTGGCGACTCATGGCGCTCTCCAAGCTCAGGGCGGCGAGCATGGGAACGTTCTCGGAAAACACCGCAGACGCTTCGCCGGGATGCTGCGAAATCGAGATTAGTGATCAAGGGGAATGCCGAGCCATTCTCCATCCCCCGGCGTGCGAGCTTTTTGTCGCTGCACCGGCGTGATCGAACCCCGCGCACACGTCGAGCACCGTAAAAACCAGATGCACCGGTAGGCTCGAGCTTCCGCCCGCTCAATCCTCCTGCATCCCCGCAGCCCCGAGCTCCTCTCCCAAGAGCTCGAGCCGCTTGCGAATCAATTGCATCTTCAGCTCCACGCAGCGCACCGTGCCGCCCGATCGAGCAGGCGATCTCCGCGTTGGTATACCCCTCCAGCTTCCAGAGCACGATTTGCCGCAGCTCCTGCGGAAGGCCCTGCAACAGCCGCTCCAACTCCTCCAGCACGATGACTTTCTCTTCGTGGCTGGGCTGGGTCCTGTCGACATGCTCGAGCATCCACTGCGGGAACATCGATTCACCGCCGCCCGATCGGTCACGCCCTGCCACCGTCTCGCGGCGCACGTCGCCGCCTCGCCGCCATATGCTTGTGCGCTGTGTTCACCACCTTGCACATCGTGATCCGCACCAGCAGTTTCCACAGCTCCTCGCGACTCGCCGGCGGCGTCTTGCCCTCGAGCTGCCCGATGCAGAAGCTCGAATACATGCTCTGCAAAATGTCATTCTCGTCCTCGCGCCGCCGGATCCGGTTGTCAATGTGCCGGCGCACCAGTGTCTGAAGCCGTGACGAGAACCGCTCCCAGATCACCCGCGCCGCTTCGTCCCGCTGGCGAGTGTCCGGCGAGCGCAGGTCGGCAATGTACAGTGTCAGAGAACCGATCGAGCTCATGACCGCTCCTCCGAAATCAGACTACGGAATCCACCGAATTCGACCGTAATGAGCCACGCATTCTTGCACCACGCTAATGTAATCAACGAACACCCGAGTTGCACCGAATGACCCCGCCAAATTTGAATAATCTCCGCCTCCGAACCTCACCCGTCCACGCACGTGTGCATGACTCGACGACGACCTGACACCCGCCGGGAAAACATAAGGGCCGGCCGCATATCTTGGCCCTCGCTCGACGAAAGCACGTTCCCGCGCAGAGCGCGGGCAGACTATTCGTGTAGTCTGGCCACCGCGTCGTTCGGATTGTGGTTCCGTTCCTTGATAATGACTGCAGGTACTCCTGGCCGCAGGCGGCCCTTCTCCCGATGCCGCGGCAGCCGATGCCCGAGAGAGTTAAAGCAGTTCCGGAAAAGTCACTCGCGTACTGGACTCTTTAATTTGATAGAATCTTTGGTGCGGAAAGTCGCGCTGAAGGGCATTCGACTCCTCGGCGGGCCGGAGAGAGCTGGCGACAACATGGCGACTCCTCAAAGCATGATCCCGACGCTCCAGGTCATGAACGGAACGACGACGGGTCGTCTCTACCAGCTTGATAAAGAGATCACGATCGTCGGCCGCAACCCTGATTGCGACATCGTCTTGGCACCGAAATCCGTTTCCCGCAAGCACGCCGTGATCGTGCGCAAGCTCGCCGGCTACGAGCTCAAGGACCTGGGCAGCACACGCGGAACTTACCTCGACGGCCAGAAGCTCTCTCAGCCGGTGTTCCTGCAAGGATGGCAATGCGATCCAGATGGGCGAGGTGCTTGCTCAACTTCTCCAGCCGTCTGGTCCAGATCGAGGAGGGCGATGAGCAGTCGACGGTCTTCGCGGCCATCGACGTGCTCAATCAGAGCGACAAGAACTTTCCGATGGTCAAGCCCGAGGCCAAGTTTCGCGCCTTGCGGCTCATCGGCCAGGAGCTGGGCGGAACGCTGGTCCTCACCGAGGTGCTCGAACGGATCTTCAACTCCCTCTTCGAGATATTCCCCAGGGCCGAGCGCGGCTTCGTGCTCCTGAAAGACGAAACCTCAGGCGCCTTGCTGCCGCAGATCATCCGGTCGCGAACCGGCCCGGCTGGCGATCTCAAGATCAGCAAGACCGTGCTCAACCGCGTGATGAACGCCGGCCAGGCCATCCTGAGCAAGGACCTGGCCGAGGAATTCCCCGACAGCGCCAGCGTCTCTGACAGCAAGATTCGCTCGCTCATGTGCGTGCCGCTCTTCAATGAAGACCGCAGAGCCGTCGGCATCATGCAGATCGACACCCGTGACGGCCGCGGGCGGTTCGAGCAGGACGACCTGGATCTCATGGCCGCCGTCGCCAGCCAGATCAGCGTGGCGGTCCAGAACGCCCAGCTTCACAAGGCCCTGGTCCGGCAGCGTGAGATGGAGCAAGAGCTCCAGTTCGCCCGCCAGGTCATGCAATCGCTGCTGCCCGACCGGCCGGCTTCGGTTCCGGGTTACGAGTTCTGGGCCTATTACGAGCCGGCCCGCCACGTCGGCGGTGATTATTACGGGTTCATTCCCATGCCCTGCGCCAGCGGCGAAGACGAGTCGACTGCAAGCCGATGGGCGATCGCCGTCGGCGACGTCGTCGGCAAGGGAATGCCCGCCGCGCTCCTGACCGCCAAGCTCTCGGCCGAGGTGCGCATGAGTCTCCGCGGCAACCTCGAGCCCGAGCGGGTCGTCGCCCAGCTCAATCGCCCGTTTGACGGCGGCGTCCTCGATATGTACATCACGTTCCTGCTCGCCATTCTCGACGTCCAGAAACACCGTTTGACCGTCGTCAACGCCGGTCACCCATGCCCTCTGATCATCCGCCACGACGGCCGCCTCGAAGAGTTCGGCCGCAAAGCCTCCGGATTGCCCCTGGGAATCATGCCCGACTACGCCTACGAATCCGTCGAGACCGGGCTCGAGCCCGGTGAAACCGTCGTCCTCTACACCGACGGCGTCACCGACGCGATGGATGCAAACGGCGAGCGCCTCGGCGACGACGCCTTTCGAGCCGCGCTGCTCAAATCCCAGCCCGGCGCCGCTGCTGTCGGCGAAGACATCGTGAATCTGATCCAGCGCCACGTCGCCGAACGCCCCCAATTTGACGACATCACACTCGTCTGCCTCTCCCGCAAGGCGTGACTCGTGGTACCTTACATGGATGCGCATCGAAGACATATTTCGTGAGGCACAGGCCTGCCATCTCCGCGGCCAGCTCGTCCAGGCCGAGGAGCGCTACCGCCAGGTCCTGGCAATCGACCCCCGCGCGGTCGGTGCTCTCGAAGGGCTGGGTGTGCTTCTGTTCCAGCAGAACCGCGCCGCGGGAGCCGTCGAGTACTTCAGTCGAGCCGTCCCCTTGAACCCACGATCAGCCCGCCTCCAGGCCAACCTGGGTGAAGCGCTGCGGACCGTCAAGCAGCTCGACAAGGCGCAGGAGCACTTGAGCGCGGCCGTCACCCTCGAACCCACCCTCGCCCAGACCTGGAACAGCCTCGGTCTTCTGGCGGCTGACTACAGGCGGCACGCCGAGGCCGAATCCAGGTTCCGCGAGGCCATCCGCCTGAACCCCCGCGTCATGGCCGCCCGCGTCAACCTGGCCAACGCTCTCCACAGTCTCGGCCGCCTGGATGAAGCCGTCGCCGAGCTGCGCGTGGTCATCGAGGCCGAGCCCAACAACATCCTCGCCCTGACCAACCTGGGGCAGATGCTCTGCGAAACAGACCCCAAGGACCTTGGCAACGCCGAAAGCCTCTGCCGCCGCGCCGTCCAGCTTGCCCCCCATCTTGCAAGTGCCCTGAATGGCCTCGGCAAGGTCCTGCGCTTCGGGGCAAACTGGACGAAGCCAGGGCCTGCTATGAGCGGGCACTGGTCGCGAGCCCGCGCGACCCCGCCCCACATCACTATCTCGGGCAGCTCTGGCTCGAGCAGGGCCGCGTGGACGAAGCATTCCAGCATTTCCTCGCCGGCCGCGCCAAGAGTCCCCACGACCCGCGGTTCCATCTCGACCTGGGCGACGTGCTCGCCGCATGCTTGCGCTGGGCCGAAGCCCGCCCGCATTTTCAGAGTGCGCTTGAGTGCGATCCCTCAAACGCTGAGGCCCATCATGGGCTGGGCCGCGTGCTGATGGAAGAAGGGCGCCTGGATGAAGCCGAAGCCGAATTTCGCCTCGCGCTGCGGCAAGATGAAACGCTCGCGCAGTTCGTGGACCGCGATCGCCCGCATTCAGGCCGAACGTGGTGACCTCGAGCTTTCGTGCGAGTCGGCCCGCACCGCACTGGCAACCCGCCAGGAGATGGTCGAGCCCTATTTGCGGCTCGCGGTCAATCTGCACGGCCGCCTGACCGATTCGGAACAGCACGGCCTCGAACGGCTGATCCGCGAGCCTCATCTGCCCGCTGAAGCCAGAGCCCACCTGCACTTCAGCCTGGCGATCGTCCGCGATCGCCGCGGGCTTTACGCAGAAGCCGCCGCGCTCTTCGACAAGGCCCACGAGCTCCAGGCGGCATTGCGGGCCGCTCGCGGAAAGACCTACGACGCCGCCAGGCAGTCGCTGTTCAACGAACGAATGATCGCGGCCTTCCCTCCCGGAAGCTTCGACGGGCCCCGACCCCGCAGCGACCTCGCCGCTCGCCCCGTTTTCATCGTCGGTCTGCCCCGTTCCGGTACCAGTCTGATCGAGCAAATCCTCGCGTCCCATCCGGCCGTCTGGGGCGCCGGCGAGCTGCACGACCTGCACGACGTCTTTCGAGGCCTTGCCCAGTTGGTCGGCCACCCGGAGCTCACGCCCGTCGAGGCGCTCGCCAATCTGGACGATGCCGTCGCCGAGATCATGGCTCGCCAGTACACCGATCGCCTCGCTGCACTGGCACCGGCGGGCGTCGCTCGCATCGTGGACAAGATGCACGATAACATCCGGCTCTTGGGCCTGATCGGCCGCATTTTCCCCGGCGCTCGCGTGATTCTCTGCCAGCGCGACATCCGCGACGTCGCCGTATCCTGCCGGCAAGCCGCCTTCACCGCCAACATGTGGACCGACGACTGGCAGTCCATCGCGTGGCGATTTGCCGACTATCAGCGCATCCTGGCCCACTGGCGACTGGTGCGCCCGTTGATTGGCTGGAAGTGATCTATGAAGAATGCGTGCAAGATCTCGAGCAGAATGCGCGCCGGATGATCGAATTCCTGGACCTGGACTGGGACCCTGCGTGTCTCGATTTCGCGACGACCCGCCGGGTCATTCGAACCGCCAGCCTCGCCCAGGTTCGCCAGCCCATTCACGATCGCTCCGTCGGCCGATGGCGGCGCTATCGAGACCTGGCACGCGCCGATGTTCGACGCGTTCAAGGCCCATGGAGTCGCCGTGGATCCGGTGTAGCAGGCACACGCCGAGGGCAGTCCGCTCTTCCGTAGCAGCCACACGCCGAGGGCAGTCCGCTCTTCCGTACCAGCCACACGCCGTGTGCCGTCCGCTCTTCCGTACCAGCCACACGCCGAGGGCAGTCCGCTCTTCCGTTGCAGCCACACGCCGTGTGCCGTCCGCTCTTCCGTACCAGCCACATGCCGAGGGCAGTCCGCTCTTCCGTTGCAGCCACACGCCGTGTGCCGTCCGCTCTTCCGTACCAGCCACACGCCGTGTGCCGTCCGCTCTTCCGTACCAGCCACACGCCGTGTGCCGTCCGCTCTTCCGTACCAGCCACATGCCGAGGGCAGTCCGCTCTTCCGTAGCAGGCACACGCCATTACCACCGATCACTCATCGTCGTCGTTCCGGAACTGACGAGCCCGGTCGAGCATGATCTCCGGCTGCCGCTCGGGAAGTTCGTGTCGGGATGATCCATCGCACGTTCTCCAATGGCGGATCCGTGAGTCGCAACAATTCTGTGAGCATTCGCCAGATCGCTATCCGCGGGCAAAAGTGGTTGATCCAGCGAGCCAGCCGAATTTTCGGTATGATCGCAGTCGTGGAAGCAAATCACACTCGGAGTGTGTCCCAGCGAGGAGCGTGCCCACCATGTCGGCCGGTCACGTCCCGCGCCTTTCTCGGCGCTACCTCCGGTTCAGCGTGCGCGGGCTGATCATCGTCGTGCTCTTGATCGGCGGCTGGCTTGGCTGGATCGTGCGCGGCGCACGAATCCAGCGCGAAGCAGTGGCGGCGATCATCAAGGAACGCGGTCTAATCGAATACGACTGGGAACGGCCACCGGGAACTTCATACCTGGAGGGCGACCCTGGGCACCACAAACCCTCACAGATCTGATCGGCATCGACTACTTCGGCCACGTTTCCTCCGTCATGCTCGACCCGACAACTGATGAGACAGTTGCGCACGTCGGGCGTCTCCATCGACTGGAGCGACTCTCGGCCTCCAACATGGCCGGCCGTCTGGCCCACCTGAAGAACCTGACCGACCTCACCGACCTCGACCTGCACCTTTCCCAGGTCACCGACGCGGAGTTGGTGCATCTGAAGCAAATGACCAGGCTCACGATACTCTCCATGGGCAGTTCTGAACTCACCGATGACGGGCTGGCGCATCTGACAGGCTTGACCAACCTCTCCGAGCTCCGTCTCCACAGCACACGGCTCACCGATGCCGGGCTGGCTCATCTCAAGGGACTGACCAAGCTCACCCACCTGGACCTCGGCTATTCCCAATTCACCGACGCCGGCCTGGCGAGTCTGAAGGGCTTGACCAACCTGTCGGAACTGACGCTTCGTGGTGCTCACATCACCGACACCGGTCTGGCGCACTTGAAAGGCCTGAAAAAACTCGAGAAACTCGACTTCGCCAGTGCGCAAGTCACCGATTCCGGGCTGGCATACCTGCAGGGGATGACCAATCTCTGGTATCTCGCCCTTTACGATTCCCGAGTCAGTGATGCGGGGCTGGCACGTCTGAATGGACTGAGCACTCTGAGGGTGCTCTATCTCGACGGCTCGCAGGTCTCCGGCAGCGGTCTCGAGCACCTGAACGGGCTGTCCAACCTCACCATGTTGAGCCTCAGCAGATCAAGAGTGACCGACGCGGGGCTGGAGCATCTGAAGGGTCTGACCAAGCTCTCGCTGCTCTTCCTCAACGAAACTTGCGTCACCGACACCGGGTTGGTGCATCTCAAGGGGCTGCCCAAGCTCATCGGTGTGCAACTCAAGCGCACGAGGGTCACCGCGGCAGGAGTGGCCCAGCTCAAGGGGGTCTCGACGAACTTCTCTATCCACCATTGACCAGAAGCCGTTCGATGAGCAGCACAGATCAACACCCCACCGAATCCTTGACCGCCGATCGTCGGGTTCATCCGCTCTCCCGCCACTTCCCCACCTTCTATTTTTGCTGGAAATGCCTCATATCCTTCCACAACGGGCTCTGGCGCCGCCGCCGCGCGATCGCCAGCACCCTGATCGTGGCAGCCCTCTCGCTCGTCGTGCTCTACGGCTGCTGGGAATCTGTGGTCGGGCCGCAGCGCAACGCGGTCGCGGCCATCCAGAAGGCGGGTGGATCAGTCGTCTACGACTGGGAGTGGACGAGCGGCCGGCCAGCGCCGACGGGGGATTCAGAGCCCCCTTGGCCCAAGTGGCTCGTCAAGACGCTCGGCCCGGATGCCTTCGGAAACGTCGTGGCGGTCAGTTTGATCGGCCACGACTTCGGCGATGCCTTGATGACCCACATCGGCTGCCTGCACCATCTCGAGCGGCTGCATCTCAGCGGCAGGATCCGGACGGGCACGGGCTTCGCGCAGCTCGAGAAGCTGACCGCTCTCGAAACGCTCAGACTTCCAAATCACCGCTTTTCCGATGACGACCTCTCCCACCTTGCCGGCATGACCAAGCTGAAACGGTTCACTCTCGTTGGCCCGCAAATCACGGACAAAGGCCTGGCGCACCTCACCGGGATGCGGCAAATGGAATCGCTCCAGCTCATCGGCACGAACATCACGACACTCGAGCCGATCCGCGGGCTGACGCAGTTAAAGGTGCTCGACATCAACCGCTCTCCGATCGGCGACGAAGGACTCAGGCCGCTGGAAGGCTTCACGAGCTTGCAGTGGTTGCAGTTGGGTGAGACCCAGGTCACGGATGCGGGAGTCGCGCATTTCTCCAAGCTGTCGAATTTGTCGTCTCTGGCCCTCAACAGCACGCGCGTCACCGACGCCGGGCTACGCACACTGTTCGACCTTCCGCAGATCACAACACTGAACCTTTACGACACCCGCGTCACCGACGCAGGCCTCGCCGGTCTGGCCGAAAGGATAAATCGCGGCCCTTTGCAGAATCTCGTCGCCTCCGGGCTTGGGGTCACGCCTGGCGGGGTGGAAGAACTGCGGAAGAAGCTTCCGCGCGTAAGCGTCATGGGCCCGGACCTCGTCCCTCGGCGTCCCCTCCTCCGCAATGTTCCCAAAGCCTCAGTCGCCGACGAAGAACTGCCGAGGTGAGAGTCGAATCAATCCATCGATCCATTCCACCGCTCGAGTCAAGAGGGACTTTTTCGGTGACCAGCACAGATCGACACCCCGCCGAAGCCTTGACCGCTGATCCCGCGCCTCACTCGCTCTCCCGCCACTTCCCGACCTTCTATTTTCTCCGGAAATGCCTCATCTCCTTCCGCAACGGGCTCTGGCGCCGCCGCCGCACGATCGCCAGCACCCTGGTCGTGGCGGCCCTCTCGCTCGTCGTGCTTTACGGCTGCTGGGAGTCTGTGGTCGGCCCGCAGCGCGACGCCGTCGCGGCCATCCAGAAGGCCGGTGGATCGGCTTTCTATGAATGGGAGTGGACGAGCGGCCGCCCAGCGCCGCCGGGTGCAGAGCCCCCTTGGCCCAAATGGCTCGTCAAAACGCTCGGGCGGGACGCCTTCGGAAACGTCGTGGCGGTCAATCTGATCGGCCGCGACGCCGGCGATGCCTTGATGACCCACATCGGCTGCCTGCGCCATCTCGAGTGGCTTTATCTCAGTGACGGGATCCGGACGGGCACCGGCTTCGCGCAGCTCGAGAAGCTGACCGCTCTCGAAATGCTCGCACTTCCAAATCACCGCTTTTCCGATGACGACCTCTCGCACCTTGCCGGCATGACCAAACTCAAGCAGATCGCTCTGATTGGCCCCCAGATCACGGACAAGGGCCTGGCGCACCTTGCCGGGATGCGGCAAATGGATTCGCTCCAGCTCATCAACACGAAGATCACGACCCTCGAGCCGATCCGCGGGCTGACTCAATTGAAGGAGCTCATGCTCAACGGCTCTCCGATCGGCGATGAAGGACTCAGCCCGCTGGCAGGCCTCACGAGCTTGCAGTCGTTACAGATGGGTGGGACCCAGATCACCGACGCGGGAATCGCACATTTTTCTACTCTCTCAAATCTCACGACGCTCGACCTGGAACGAACCCGCGTCGGCGACGCCGGCGTGCGGCTTTTGCTCGACCTCCCGCGCCTCATGTCACTGAACCTGGACGATACCCGCGTCACCGATGCGGGCCTCGTCGAGCTGGCCGATCGGATAAGCCGCGGGCCCTTGCAGAGTTTGGACGTCCACGGAGCTAGAGTCACGCCTGACGGGGTCGACGCGCTGCGGGAGAAGCTGCCGCAAGTCGATGTCACGGGCCCCACGCGCCGACGCCTACGCATGCCGGGCTCCCGCGACCGCGTTGCTCCAGCAGCGTCAGTCGCCGACGAAGAACTGCCGAAGTAAGAGTCGAATCAATCCGCCGATCCATTCCGTGCTCGATTCAAGAGGAGCTTTTTCGGTGAGCACCGCAGATCGACACGCCGCCGAAGTCTTGACCGCCGATCCCCGGGTTCATTCGCTCTCGCGTCACTTCCCCACCTTCTATTTTCTCTGGAAACGCCTCATCTCTCTGTGGAGATGCCTGATCTCCTTCCGGAACGGGCTCTGGCGCCGCCGCCGCGCGATCGCCAGCGCGGTGGCCGTCGCGGCCCTCGCGCTCGTCGTTCTCTGGGGCTTCTGGGAGGCCGTCATTGGTCCGCAGCGCAACGCCGTCGCGGCCATCCAAAAGGCTCGTGGATCAGTGACCTACGACTGGGAATGGAAAAACGGCCGGCCGGCCCGGCCGAGTGCAGAACCCCCGTGGCCAAGCTGGCTCGTCAACACGCTGGGCGAGGGTGCCTTCGGAAACGTCGTGGCTGTCGACCTGTTCGCAGGTCGCGCGGACGACGCCCTCATGACCCACATCGGCCGCCTCACCCAGCTCAAGCGTCTGAACCTTTCGGGCACGACCCTGACGGGCAGCGGCCTGACAAATCTCGAGAAGCTGACCGCTCTCGAGAAGCTGGTACTCCCGAACTACCCCATTTCCGACGACGACCTCGCCCATCTCGCCGGCCTCACCCGCCTCAAACACCTGTACGTTTATTCGGGCGTACTAATCACGAACAGAGGATTGACGCACCTCTCCGGGATGCGGCAGTTGGAATCGCTCGGGCTGATCAACACGAGAATCACGACACTCGAGCCGATCCGAGGGCTGACGCAATTAAAGGAGCTCCACCTCCAGGGCGCACCGATCACCGACGAAGGGCTCGAGCCTCTGCACGACTTCACGAGCTTGGAGTGGCTGTTCCTCGGCGGGACCCAAGTCACCGACGGGGGAATCGCTCATTTTTCCACGCTGCCCAATCTCATGATGGTGGACCTGACGGGAACGCGTGTCGGTGACGCAGGCACACGGCTCCTCATTAACCTTCCGCGGATCATGTCACTGAACCTGTACGACACCCGCGTCACCGATGCGGGCCTCGCCGATCTGGCCGACCGGCTGAACCGTGGCCCGTTGCGGAGTTTGATCGTCTCCGGGCCAGGAGTCACGTCCGGAGCCCTGGCGGAGCTGCGGAAAAAGTTGATTCGAGTGAGTCTGGTAGGCCCGGACAACGTCGTTTATCCTCCAACGGGCCGCGCTCCTCCCCCAGCCGCAATCGCCGACGAAGAACTGCCGAGGTGAGAGGCAAGTGAATCACGCTAGTAGGATCTCTCAGCGAGGACCGATCCGGTGAGCAGCGCAGATCGACACGCCATCGAAGGCTTGACCGCCGATCCCTCGGCTCACTCGTGCTCCCGCCACTTCCCCAACTTCTATTTTCTCTGGAAATGCCTCATCTCCTTCCGCACTGGGCTCTGGCGCTGCCGTCGCGCGATCGCGAGCACCCTGGTCGTGGCGGCCCTCGCGCTCCTCGTGCTCTATGGATGCTGGGAAACCGTGGTCGGCCCGCAGCGCAACGCCGTCGCGGCCATCCAGAAGGCCGGCGGATCAGTCACCTATGACTGGGCGTGGAACAACGGCCGCCCAGCGCCGCCTGGCGCACAACCCCCGTGGCCAAGCTGGCTCGTCAAGACGCTCGGCACAGATGCCTTCGGAAACGTCGTGGCGATGCACCTCGAGGGAGGTCCCGCGGACGACGCCTTGATGACTCAGATCGCCAGCCTCACCCATCTGGAGGACCTTCGCTTCTTTAACACTACAATACCGCGAAACGCATTGGCGAAACTCGGGAAGCTCACCGCGCTCGAGACGCTCGCCCTCCCCGCCGTCCCGTTTTCCGACGACGATCTCGCCCATCTCGCCGGCCTCACCAAGCTCAAGCAGCTCAATGTCGTCGGCCGGCAAATCACAAACAAAGGCCTGGCGCACATCGCCGGGATGCGGCAGTTGGAATCGCTTGGTTTGACCGACACCAGCATCACGTCGCTCGAGCCGATCCGCGGGTTGACGCAATTGAAGCTGCTCAACCTCACGCGTTCCTCGATCGGCGACGACGGACTCGCGCCGCTGGAACAATTCACAAGCTTGCACACGCTGCTATTCGGCGCAGACCCAGGTGACCGACGTGGGAATCGCGCATTTCTCTACCCTGTCAAATCTCATGGTGCTGGACCTGAACCGAACGCGGGTCGGTGACGCGGGCACACGGGTTCTCTTCGATCTACCGCGGATCGAATACTTGAACCTGAACGAAACGCGCGTCACCGACGCGGGGCTCGCCGATCTGGCCGACGGGTTGAACGGCGGTCCTTGTCGGCAACTGGCCGTCGCCGGGCCTGGAGTCACGTCTGGAGGCGTGGCGGAGCTGCGAAAAAAACTGATTCGAGCGAGTGTGATGGGCCCGGACCACATCGTTTATCCTCCAATGGGCCGCGCTCCTCCCTCAGCCTCAGCCGACGACGAAGAACTGCCGAGGTGAGAGTCGAATCAATCCGCCGATCCATTCCGTGCTCGAATCAAGAGGCGCTTTTTCGGTGAACAGCACCCATCGACACCCTGCCGAATCCTTGACCGCCGATCCCCGGGTTCACTCGCTCTCCCGCCACTTTCCCAGCTTCTATTTTCTCTGGAAATGCCTCATCTCCTTCCGCAATGGGCTTTGGCGCCGCCGCCGCGCGATCGCCAGCGCGGCTGCCGTCGCGGCCCTCGCGCTCGTCATCCACTGGGGCTTCTGGGAGGTTGTCGTTGGCCCGCAGGCGCAACGCCGTCGCGGCCATCCAAAAGGCCGGTGGATCAGTCGCCTACGACTGGGAATGGACAAACGGCCGGCGCGCCCGTCCCGGTGCAGAACCCCCTTGGCCGAAATGGCTCGTACGAACGCTCGGCCGGGATCTATTCGGACACGTCGTGGAGGTCGAGCTCTTCACAGGCCACGCGGACGGCGCCCTGATGACCCACATCGGCCGCCTCACCCATCTCGAGCGTCTTTTTCTCTCGGGCACGACGCTGACGGGCAGCGGCCTGGCGGATCTCGAGAAGCTGTCCGCTCTCGAGAAGCTGGCACTCCCGAGCCACCCCATTTCCGATGACGACCTCGCCCATCTCGCCGGCCTCACCCGCCTCAAACATCTGTACGTTCCTTCGGTGCGCGCAAATCACGCACAGAGGATTATCGCACCTCTCCGGGATGCGGCAATTGGAATCGCTCGGGCTGATCAACGCGAGAATCACGACACTCGAGCCGATCCGAGGGCTGACGCAATTGAAGCAGCTCCAACTCGAAGGCGCACCGATCACCGACGAAGGGCTCGAGCCGCTGCACGGCTTCACGAGCTTGCAGCGGCTTTCCTTGGACGACACCCAGGTCACGGACGCGGGAATTGCACATTTCTCCACTCTGTCCAATCTCGGGCACCTGGACCTGGCCCGAACGCGCATTGGTGACGCAGGCACACGGCTCCTCTGCGACCTTCCGCGGATCATGTGGCTGAACTTAAACGACACCCGCGTCACCGATGCGGGCCTCGCGGATCTGGCCGATCGGCTGAACCGTGGCCCTATGAAGATTTTGTTCGCCTCCGGGCCCGGAGTCACGTCCGGAGGCCTGGCGGAGCTGCGGAAAAAGCTGATCCGGGCGAGTCTGATCGGCCCGAACCACGTCGTTTATACTCCACTGGGTCGCGCTCCTGAACCAGCCTCAGCCGACGACGAAGAACTGCCGAGGTGAGGGATCACCCCTGCCCGACCCGAACCTCCACCACCCGAGCCTGCTCAAACGATTGGTCTTCCCCCACCGCGAACGACCGGCGCGGTAAATACACGACACGCCCGTCGAGATCCTGATCGCGGATGCACAGCGGAAGCGAAATCTGCAAGACCACCCCGCCTGCGGCCAGAAAGTACACCATGTACGGCAGCGGAACGTCCTTCTCGATCCGCCGCGCAAGCGACATCCACGCCTGCTCGGCCCAGAACGGCGCCCTGTACACCACGCACGTTGCCTCCTGCTCGAGAAGCGGCCCGTCGCTCCGCTCGTGCGGATTGCTCACCCATTCCAGCGCATCCACGAAGTAGCCCAGCTCGCTTTCCGGCATGATCAAGAGCGCACACCCGCAGAGCGCTTTGAAAACGTCCAGCGAGTAGATCACCGCCGTGCCGGCACCGGCAACTCCTGCGTCTCGACTTGCCTGCTCCACGGGCTTCGCGAGAAACCGTTCCAGCCGGCCAGCCTGCGCATCACGAAATCCTGCCCGGCACTCGTTGCAGACGGACGAGCTCGATAGCGACGGCGAGCAGCCACCCGCCAGAAGCGGCATCGGCGGTCCAAACGCAACCTGCACAGCAGTGCGCTCGCAAAAGCGGCAATATCGACCCCGGCGATCGTTGAGAATCACCGCTCCGGAAACATCCAGTGGATACTCCACAATCGATTGATAATTGAGCGTGAAAATCAGCTCGTCTTCAACCGCAAACCAATCGCCACGGTCGCCCCCGTGCGGCCGGCCCCTCCGTACCCATCGCTCATAAGCCGCTCCCCGCACCTGCTCAATCGTCGGAACCATCAGTTTCACCCATCAATTCACTCGTTTTACCCATCCTTCGCCCCTCTCGCCGAGCCCCATAACAGCCGGTTTTTCTGGTCTTGCCGATTATCCGGTAGGCCATGCGATTGACCCCCGTGAAATCACTGTCAAAGTTCAGTTAATCGTTTGACTTACTGTAAAATACCCAGTATTCTCACTCAGAGTAGCATTCATAGAGCCCTTATATTAACGTGCAAAAAGAAGCCAGCTCGACGAACCCCGATTCAGGTCTCCCTTTTTGCACTGCTTCCCCCCTTCCGACGCTGTAGATCGCACCGTGTTTCTTGCTCCTCGGAATGGCTGGTGGTGGCGCCTTGTTTGAGGCGCTCGCCTCGTGCATTGTGAGGGCACGATCACGCGTTGTCTATCCTGCTTGGAATGGCGTGCCGGAAGCTAGAGGGCTCTGGCTTGCAGTGTGTTGTCTCTCGGATTGGTGTTTCGATTCCACAGGTCGCGACTTGCAACTATCGAGGTTTTCACAATGAAGCGTTCTCGTTGGTCCACTTTCGCGGGTGCCTCCCTGGGTGCCCTGGCTTTGACCTTCGCCGTGACCAGCTCGGCGTCGGCCAATTCGTCCGGCGGTTCGAGCGGCGGATCCAGCGGTGGCTCCTCCGGCGGCGGCCATAAGCTGTTCTCTCACGGATCGAGCGGTGGATCGTCAGGCGGCGGCCACAAGCTCTTTTCTCACGGATCGAGCGGCGGCGGATCGTCGGGCGGCGGCCACAAGCTCTTCTCCCACGGGTCGAGCGGCGGGTCATCGGGCGGCGGCCATAAGCTCTTCTCCCACGGGTCGAGCGGCGGGTCATCGGGCGGCGGCCACAAGCTCTTCTCCCACGGGTCGAGCGGCGGGTCATCGGGCGGCGGCCACAAGCTCTTCTCCCACGGGTCGAGCGGCGGCGGGTCAAGCGGTGGATCAAGCGGCGGGTCGAGCGGCGGCTACGCGGCCACCAGCTATCCCAGCAGCCAGGTTTACATGAGCCAGAATTCGACGCCTGCGGTCATCGCCCCGGTCAACAGCGGCGTTGCCTACCTCACCATCAACGTTCCTGCTGACGCCAAGCTCTTCCTCCAGGATCAACTCATGACGGTCGAAGGGGCTCAGCGCCGCTTCGTCACCCCGGCGATCCAGTCTGGCGAAACGCACCTCTACACCGTCAAGGTTGAGGTCGTTCGCGACGGCAAAACCCTGACGAAGACGGCCCAGACCACCGTCACGGCCGGGCAGGAAGCCTATGTCGCGGTTGCCTTCGAAGGCCAGCAGCCGGCCACGACGGTTGCCAGCAACTAAGTGTGATTTCTCACGCCCCGCCGGGTCCTCCCGGCGGGCGTGGGTTATACACTTGACCATCTCTCCACGCGGGGACGCACTTTCGCGGAGCGAAAGGCGACTTTCGGAGGAGACACGCTTTCGCGGATCAAAAGGCGACTTCCGGCGGGCGTGGGTTATACTTGACCATCTGGCCTCGGGGGAAATCGGAGGGAGCCCTCTGTTCCGCCGAGGTCTTGCCGTCCGATCGATCCAAGGTGGGAGATCCCGACGTGAGCCCTCGGTCAAACGCTCCACCGGGACAGATCGAAACCCCGACGGCTCGCCAAGGCACCCGCTGGAAGGTGCTTCGGTGGGCCGTTAATTGCTGGCTTGTCTTCCACCTCGCCGCCATCATCATCGCTCCGGCTTCGGTCGCACCCACGTCCGAGCTTATCCTCTCAGCCTGGAATGTCTTTCAGCCCTACCTCGACCTCGTCTACCTGAACCACGGCTATCACTTCTTCGCGCCCGAGCCCAGTGAGAGTTTCCTCGTCTCCTTCGAGGCCGAGCGAGCCGACGGCACAGTCTCAAGCGGCTTTATGCCCACCCGTAAGACCCAGCCTCGCCTCCTCTATCATCGCCACTTCATGCTGACCGAGCACCTTGCGGACACGCTGCGCGACGCGCCCGAAGAGATCCAGCAAGCGTGGCTCGACTCCTACGCCGAACACCTTTGCCGGAAAAATCAAGCGGTGCGGGTCACACTGACCGGCCACCGCCATGGACTGCCGAGCCGGGAAGATGTTCAGAACGGCATGAAATTAAACGACCCCGAAAGCTATGTGAGCGAGACGCTAAAGGTCCTCGAATGCAAAGTCCACTGAAACTCGCCACCCGTTATCTCATCCAGACGGCGCAGTCGGTGGCGGCCGACTGGAACGCGTTCTGGTACACCCCGGCCAATCCTGCCCTCCTGGGCTCGATCCGGATCATGACCGGCCTCATGCTGCTCTACACCCATGCGGTGTGGGGCTTGGCCCTGGGCGATTTCTTCAGCTCGACCGGCTGGCTCAGCCCGGCGCTCGTCCGACGCATGCACGAAAACCAGTACCACTACTCGTTCTGGTACCTGGTTCCGGATGGCTGGATCTGGCCCGCCTACGCCCTGTCGCTGGTCGTCTTTGCACTCTTCACCGTCGGTCTCTTCACCCGCGTCACCTCGATTCTGTCGCTTCTGACCACCATTTCTTACGCCAATCGCGTTCCGGCCGCGCTCTTCGGCCTGGACCAGATCAACATCATGCTGAACCTCTACCTGGCCATCGGACCCAGCGGAGCGGCTTTCTCCGTGGACCGATGGCTTGCACGCAAGCGAACCGGCTCGACTGCGCCGGCGGCCTCGACCGCCGGCGCCAATCTCGCCCTCAGGTTAATCCAGGTTCACATGTGCGTGATCTATTTCTTTGCGGGCATCTCCAAGCTGCAAGGCCCCTCCTGGTGGGACGGCGAGGCGATGTGGCGGGCCTTCGCCAATCGCGAGTATCAGTCGCTCGACATGACTTGGCTCGCGTGGCATCCCTGGCTGGTCAATGCGATGTCGCATTTCTCGATCCTGTGGGAAATCTCCTTCTGCGTCCTCGTGTGGCAGAAGCGCTTCAGGCCGCTGGTACTGGCAGGGGCCGTGGTGCTGCACGTCGGCATCGGCGCCTGCCTGGGAATGTGGACCTTCGGCCTGATCATGCTGGTGGGGTGTGCATCGTTCTTGCCTCCGGGTCTATTCCAGCAGGCTCACGCCCCATCGCCGCGACCCAACCGCGGGCGCACAACCGCCGAAAACCGCGAGAAGGTCCTCGCCAGGTCCGGGTGATTGAATTGCCCGCCCTTACGGTAGCTCAGGCCATTGCAACACGCAGGGCGACCGCCCCGCCAGCGCGTCCTCCACAGCACGAGCAAATGGTCCGGCGAACTGTTCCTTGTCGTAGTCCGAACGGTCTGTTCGATCGATGGATCGCAAAACGCGACTGCGCTGTTTCCGCACCGCCCTCTGGGACGCGCCCCTCCTCATTTCTTCTATCACACTGAAGAATGTGACTGCGTAAACGAAACCAGAATGATCGACCCCGCTCACTTCCCCGCGCCGGTACATTTCGGGCAGAGCCCGCATCACGGCGTCGCACCATGGAGGTTCCGGGCTTCTGATCTCTCGTGTAGGATTCATGATTCCACCTCCGTCAAAACGAGGTCGGATATCGTGTTCTCCGATCGAGACCGAAAAGTTTGGTCCTCGTTGCTCCCGTTTGCCAATGCTCTCAGTGCCGGTCCGAGGCGTGCGGCCCTCGTCTTCACATTTCTCCCTGTTCGTATTATCCGCCCGGAGCCCATCGATTACCACAGCAATTCGCGCTCCGAACGGCCGCCGCACACGGCTGCGTGGGCACGTGCACTTGGCACGCAATATGCATTGGGTTTCCCTGTAAGTTGCTTGCACCCAACGTGTTCAATCAGCGTCGAATTCAATGAACGGGAGGAGACCATGCCCAGGGGCGACAAAACCAAGTATTCCGACAAGCAAAAACGCAAGGCTGAACATATCGAAGAAGGTTACACCAAACGGGGTGTCCCCGAAGACGAGGCCCAGCGCCGGGCGTGGGCAACCGTCAACAAGGAATCAGGCGGCGGCAACAAATCCGGAAGCGGTCGCGGCCGGCCGGATACGCACGTTTCGAGCAAGAAGGGGGGCAAGCTCGGGGGTGCTGCCGCGGCCGCTCGCCCGGCGAAGCAACGCTCCGCCTCGGCCAAGAAAGCGGCCGCCACGCGCAAGCGGAACGCCGCCCGCGCGGGGCGTTGAATTCGTCATGACCCCACTTCGTGGATCTTCGCCTTCACGAGCTGATCGATCTCGGAGACGGCCGCATCGGTCGCTTCTTGAACCCGTCGCTGCGAGCCCCGTCCTGAGACCTCGATCAGCTTGCGGGCATCCTGCCCGATCGCCCGGACGGCGATCTTGGCGTCCTCGCCCAGCTTCTTGACGTGCCGGGCGATTTCTCCCCGCTGCTCGCTGCTCACCGGTGGCGCGCTTACGCTCACGGTGGCCGGGTTCAGAGCATAGGCGTTCAGGCGAGAGTCGACGAGCGCGCGGACCACAGCGGGGACATTTGTCTTGTCGAACGGCGTGACGAGGATGCGGTCACCCTGCTGCTTGATGACCCCGATATGCCGGATCGGGGCGGAACTTCCCTGGTTCTCCAAGCGGACAGTCTCGATGAAACGCATGCTGATCGTGCCGGTTCGGATACCCGAGAGTTGCTCAGCGAGGTGACGCACCGTCTTCTGCATTCGCGGCTTCCAGTCGTGCATATCAGGAGCACCCCGGGAGGAGAATGGTCTATCGAGTGCTCGTCCGCTCGAGCACTCGTCGCTCGCCCCAGGCAAGCACCCGCAGCGCACGGAGCGTGTTCCAGCGACTCGGTTCACCCACGCGTTCGCCGAACGGGAACGCAAGCGCTTCGTCGTGCGCGTCATCGAGGAGCCATCGACCTTCGGCCTGGCGGCTGCTCTCGACGACGTGCACGGCAGCTTCGACGCGCACGTCGGGCTGAACGCCGGCGTCCCGGAGGTAGTCGAGCGCACGGAGGATGTCGTAGTGGTAGCGGGGCGGAAACGCGAACCTCAGGAACGCCGCATTCGCGACCTCGCCGGTCGAGAGCCGTCTGAAGAGAGCACGCGTGAGCAGGTACTCCTCGCCTCGCCGTCTCGCCGCCGCGATCTCCGGCGCGGACCCGACAGCACGCTCGTACTCGAGGAGCCCCTCCAGCACGCAGATCGTGGTATGGAACGACGAGCGCGTGCTCTTCGGCGCCTCGCAGTTCCAACCGCCGTCTTCGAGCTGCTCGCCGACGAGGCGGCGAGCGAGGCTCTCCGTCGGGCGCCCGAAGTACGCGCCGAGCGCGAGCGTGCCCCCGTTGATGCACGGCTCAACCTCGCCCTCGAAGAACGGCTTCGCGCCGAATTCCTGGTCCCAGCGGAATCCCGCCTCGAGACCAGCCACCGCGGACTCGACCGCAGGCTCGGCACGGTCCACGCCGGTCGCGCGCAGGAGGAGCAACGTGTAGAGGGTCGGCAACCAATCGGGTTTGTCGGTAAGGTGCCACGAGCCGTCCGACCCTTGGCGGGCGAGGATTTCGGCGCCGATCCCTTCGCGCGGCACGCGGGCGCGCTCTGCGGCAATCGCCGCCAGGGAAGCGCCCGTCAGATCGCGCATCGCCTGCCAGCGTATTGCCGGGTCCGAATCGAGCAGCCAATCAATGGTATCCAAGGCGCGAATTACCTCTTTCGACAGCTTCCACGTGGACACATGCCGTTCCACGAACGGACTGTGTCTCGACCGCAGTTAAAATGTGAGACGGTCTCTCATCGACATTTTCGCGCGACCTCTCGATTGTTTCCAGCCCCCCGCGCGAACAGGCGGCGCGTCGATGTAGGATGAGATCGTTCCCGCTCAGTATCATGAGTTCCGATGAGAAGGCTTCTGCAAAGCGGAGGTAACAATGGACCGTGCGACTTTCGAGGCTGCAGATCCAATCCTCAACGAGGTCGGGGCGAGACTCGATGAGCTTCTGGACTCCGATCTATGAAGAGGCAAAGGACGACGATCGAGGCCAGGCGTCTCTTCGATTTCTGCGAGGTCATCGGCAACCGACACCTCATCAGCGCCACAGTCGGACCAAACCTCGATCCCGTCGTCCTGTCGCTCGAGCGGGCGCCGGACTACCGCATCGAGGATCCGCGGGGATTCAGCTTCCCGAAGAAACGGGCCGACAGCCCCAATCAGTTCCGAATCCAGCGGGTGTTTTCGGACAAAGGGTGGAAGTCGATCGACCTTCCCGAAACGGTAGAGAACTTCCACGCCGTTCAGCCGCTCGGCGAGGACGAATGGCTACTGGTACGGGGCCGTTCGGATGACGACGAAGACCGGAACGCCCACGTCCACGACAACACCGGCCGGCACGTCCGCTCGTTCCACGCTGGGGACGGCATCCAGGACGTGCAGGCGACCAAGGATGGACGGATATGGGTGAGCTATTTTGACGAAGGTGTCGGCGGTCGCACCAAGCTCGGACGGTCGGGCCTGGTGTGTCTTGACAATCGTGGACATTGCATCTTCGACTATGCGGATTTAGTAGGTGATGATGTCCCTCAGATCGTCGACTGCTATGCACTCAACGTCTGCTCGGACCGTGAGGCTTGGCTCTGCTACTACACCGACTTCCCGCTGATCCGGCTTCTTGACGGCAAGCCGGAAGGCATCTGGAGGAAGCAGCCGGTCAGCGGGCCGCCTGGCTTTGCTGTCTCCGGAGAAACCGTCCTGTTCGCTGGTGGATACAACCGGAAGGATGAGCTGTTCCTGGTCCGGCTCGGTAACATGAGGAGTAAGACCATCATCCCCATAGATGGCGATGGCAAGCCCATCAAATCGTTTATCGCTTACGGCCGGCGGGAGCGCCTCTTTCTCCAGAGCAAGGATGCCTTGTTCGTCATTAGCGTCTCCGACGTGGATCGTGGGTGACTCTGCCTGCGGGCCGATCGTTTAAACCAGTCGGAGGGGGGGCGATGCCACCGCCGCGCTACCAGAGGAGCCGAAGGGAATAAGCCGGAGGACAAACCATGCCACTGTCGCAGGCCGATCTCAACGCGATCGATCGCGTCGTCGAGCTGTTGCGCTCCGCCCGCCGCCTGCTCTTCATCACCGGCGCCGGCCTCTCGGCCGATTCCGGGCTGCCCACCTATCGCGGTGTCGGAGGGCTCTATGCCGGCGGCCGCACGACAGCATACGGCCTGCCCGTGGAGGAGGTGCTCTCCGGGGCCATGATGACCAACCGGCCCGAGATCACCTGGCAGTTCATCCGCGAACTGGAGCGTCCCTCGCGGCAGGCGGTCCCCAACCGGGGGCACGAGGTCATCGCCGAGATGGAGAGTCATTTCGATGCCGTCTGGACGTTGACCCAGAACGTCGACGGTTTGCACCGGCGCGCGGGCTCGCAGCGGGTCCTGGACGTTCACGGCGACCTTCACGACCTGGCCTGCACACGGTGCGAACACGCCGAGAGGGTCTCGGACTACGAGGGGTTGGACCCGTTGCCGCGCTGCCCGAAGTGCCAGGCGATCCTTCGCCCTGCCGTCGTGCTCTTCGGCGAGGAGCTGCCGGAGACGAAGATGGTCCGGCTATCGTCGGAGGTCGAGGCCGGGTTCGACGTCGTCTTCAGCATCGGCACGAGCAGCTTGTTCCCCTACATCGCCGCGCCGGTGCTCTTCGCGCGCGAGACGGGGATTCCGACAGTGGAGATCAACCCGGAGTCAACGGCTGTGACGCGCCGGGTTGATCTCAAGATCGCCGGCGGAGCAGCGGAGGCGCTGGACCGGATCTGGCAGCAATACCGCTCGCGGTGACCTGGGCCATCTCGGCGGCCCTCAGGCATAGTCGCTACGATCCCATCCGGTCGCTTTGACCTCCTCTTCAGCAATGATCTGGGAGTCGATCTTCGCCTTGAGCCGGTAGAGCATCGAGCGCACGCCGAAATTCATGCGGGCAAACGCCGGCGTCGATGGCCGGGCCCGGTTATAGCGCTTGCGGATCATCTCGATGAACAGATCGACACCGCGGCGGAAGTCGGCTTCGTCCCCGAAATCGAAGGCCTCGCCCCGGTAGCGCGCCAGCCAGCACCACTGGGCGAACTCGTCGTGCAGTCGCAGCCGATCCGCATCGATAGGATCATCCGTGATGCAGGACCATTCTTTCATGGCCGCAATGCGATCTTCGCGGCGCCCTGTCGTCATGCCACGATCCATCAAATGTAGCAATCTCCACTCTTCATCCCCGTGCGCGACGACGAAGCCGAAGTCGATCAAGCCGAGGCGGCCGTCGTCCATGAACAGAAAATTGCCGGGATGCCAGTCGGCGTACGAGAGCCGACCCGCAAAGACCATGCGAGCCCAGGCACGCACCATCTTGCAGGCGATTTCGTTGCGCTCCTCCTGCGACGGCAACGGATCGCGCGCCATGAACTTGTCGATGTGAATGCCGTCGAGCCGGTCCATCGTCAAGATTCGCGCGGTCGAGTACTCCAGGATAGACGCGCGGCACAACGATGCCGTCGTCTTCGCGGAACAAGGATCGTACCTGCTCCTGGACGGCGGCTTCCGCGACATAATCGGTTTCTCGCTCCAGCCGCGCCCGTAGATCGTCAAGCTGGTCTTTTGTGTTCTGCCAGTCCTTGCCCAGACGGCCTGGCGCACAGAGCGAGGAAGAAGTTGCGGAAGTCTTCGCGAATGGCCCGGGCCATGCCGGGATATTGAATCTTGACCGCGACGTCCTGGCCAGACTTGACCCGCGCACGGTGCACCTGGCCGAGCGAAGCCGCGGCGAAGGCATTTGTGTCAAACCAGGCGAAGACATTCTCGGGATCATCGCCCAGTTCATTCCGGACCATCTCACGCAAGAGCGCCCAATGCATGGGCGGCGCACTATAGTGCAATTGATCCAGTGTCTCGACGAACTCGCGAGGAACGATATCGGGAAAGTTGGCCAGCGTCTGACCCACCTTCATGACCGCCCCGCGCAGATAGCCCATGGAATCGAGCAGCCGCAGCGCGACCTTCCAGTGAGTTTCGGCCAGCCTCCGCTCCCGTTCGTCGGCCTGGAGGAACCAGCCGCGAACCCAGTGAAAGAGATACGCGGCGGCGATCTGGGCCTGGAGCGTCGCCAGCACGCGCAAGCGTCGCCAGCGGCCGAGGGGCACCGGGCGCATGCTCGCCGCGGGCAATGGCTCGCGAGCGTCTTGCGCTCGTCTCATCCAACTCAGGCAGGGCCCGCATCAGTTCGGCTATCGATGGGGACATGGCGTTACCCTTTCTGTTAGCTCGCGGACTCGTTGTCACTTTCACGTTGCAGCCAGCCTACGAACATCGCCAACGATTGGTCCAAAAGCGCCAGCGTGTCTTCCTGCTTTGGCGAGCGATCCTGCGCCCAGAACATCAGCACGCCGGTGTAGAGCGTCCAGTAAAGCTGTAATGCGACAGGCGACAGCTCAAGGGCGCCGCGCTTCTTGGACAGCCGCGCGACCGTCTCAAGCTGCGAAAGGCGGAGCGACTGCCCCTCCTCGAGAGGCGCAGCGGCCAGGGGGCTCAGGGCCGTGTCAAGGAGCACGGGCAAGTGCTTCCGCAATGGCTTGAGCTTGCGCAAGCCGGCCGCGACGAACGCAAACAGCTCCTCTTCAAGAGACTCCCCGGCGCTCTCCCGGAAATCACGGTCCACACCGGCGATGGCCTCGGCGGCCAGAGAGGCCAGGAGGGCCTCCTTGGTGGGGAAATAGTTGAAGAGCGTGCCCGTGGCGATACCCGCGGCGTCGGCAATGTCGCGAGTGGTGCTGGTATCAAATCCGCCGGTCGCGAACAGTTGCCGGGCCGCGTCGAGAATTCGCTGCCGCGTCGCGGCCTTGGTTTCGGCTGTCACTCGCATGGTTCGCCTCGCCGCCGCAATATGATCATGCTCATATTGTAGCCGGCGATCCGGGCGCGTCAAGGGGAAAATGAGCGTGCTCATATATGACCAGAGCCCGCCACCAGCGATCACCAACCCCCATATTGACTCGTCCCAACCCGCCCCTGAAAATGCGGTGAAGCGTCCGGACACGCTCTTCCCACCGCACCTCCAGAAGGGAAAGTCCGAGGTTTCTCCCATGAAAATCAACGATCCCGTGTCCAGCAGCTCAGACACACAAGAGGAGCGACACTCATGACTGCGATCACCAGGCGGGAGCTCATGGGGAGGGCAGCGGCCTGTTCCGGGGCGGCCTTGCTCCTGAGCGCGAATGCGGCCTACGTCCGGGCGAATCCGCTCGATCTACCGATCGGAAGCCAGGTCTATCCCCTGCGCTCGATGCTCAAGGATTTGCCTGCATTCGCCCGGCAAATGGCCGAGATCGGCGTGACGCGCCTGGAGCTGTGCTCGCCGATTGGTTACGGCTCGGACTTCGCGTCGCTTGCGAGCGGAAAGGAAGTCAAGAAGATCCTGGCCGATCACGGCATACGCGCCGAGAGCTCTCACTTCAGCATGCCCGAGCTGCGAAAGAACCAGCCAAAGAGCATCGAATGGGCCAAGGAAGTGGGCATCACGCAGATGATCACCGCGACTCTGGGCGATGATGGTAACTTCGACATCATCATCACGCTCGACCGGATCAAGCGAGCTGCGGAAGAGTACAACAAGATTGCCGATGTGGCGGCCCGGGCCGGCATCCAGCAGGGCTTGCACAACGAGGTCTTCGAGATTTCGATCGTCGATGGTAAACGAGTGTATGACCGGCTCTTCGATTTACTCGATCCCAAGCTCGTCAAATTCCAGTTTCAAATGTCGACGATCACGGCCGGCCTGGTCGCCGCCGAATACTTCACGAAATACCCCGGCCGCTTCATCTCGATGCATTTGCAAGACGTCGACATGAACACTTCGTTTCTCGCTTCCCCACCGAGTCGACGCGGCGCGCGCCGTCCCCAGGTCGCCGTGGGTAAAGGCAGCATCGATTGGGTGAAGACTTTCACGGCGGCCAGGGCAGCCGGCGTCAAGAATTACTTCGTCGAGCAAAGCTGGCCGCTTACCCAGCAAAGCGTCGCGTACTTGAAGACCCTCAAGTGCTGATTGGTGCACAAGGTTTCGGGAGGGCGCGGCTCTGGACGAGCCGCGCGGGCGGTCGCCGCGGTCGTCAGGATCGATCATGCCCACTGACGGGATCAATGCCACAATTCCGTAAATGATTCCAAGGCCAACCTTCATGGCCAGAATGAGGACCGATACGGCTGACAGCACTAATGTGCAAAGTCGTCTGTGGGCATGGGAGCGAGCTCTCCAGCTTTGGAGGTGGCAGCACGAAGGTTGTTGATCAAGAATGCGACCTCGCTGACGCTTCGGGTTGGTACCGGGAGTGGGGTCGCCTCAGTGCATCGCGAGGCCACCCTTGGCCACCGCCTTCTTCATCAGCAAGACCAGCGGGAGCGCCGCCAGGGCCATGATCGCGAACACCCAGAAGGGGTCGAGATAGGCCATCGCCCGCGCCTGGTTGTGGACCATCTGGGAGAGCAGGCCATGGCCTTGCTGCGCGGCCACGGCCTGAGTGACTCCGCCGCGGATCATGCGGGTCTGGGCGAAGTAATTGGTCCAGAGGTTCACCGCTGGGTTCAGCCGCGTGACGTGCTCGGCCAGCCGCAACTGGTGGAACTGTCCCCGGCGGTCGACCAGTACGTTCGACGATCGCGATGCCCAGGCTGCCCCCCTCGTTGCGCAGCATGTTGAACAGCCCGGCAGCGTTGTTGACCTGATGCGCGGGCAGGTACAGATACGCCGCGTTGTTCAGCGGGACGAACAGCATACCCACGCCCGTCATCTGCACGCATCGGGGTGCGATGAGCGTATAGGGCGACGCGTAGAGGTCCAGGTGTGCCTGCCAGTACGAGCCGCCGGCGAGGCACACAGGCCCAGCGGGAGGATATACCGGGCGTCGACCTTCTTACCCAGCAAGAACCCGCCGATCGCCATCATCGCCATGGTGAAGAAGACCGGCGGCGAGAGAACCAAGCCCGGCGTGGAACGCGTCGTAGCCGAAGAGCTCCTGGAGCATCTCCGGCGTGGCGACGTTCGCCCCGTAGAGCACGGCGAACGAGAGGTAGATGATCAGGCCGCAGGCGAGGAAATTGCGCTCCCCCAGCAGCCGGAGGTTGATCATCGGGTCGGGGTGGCGAAGCTCCCAGATGATGAACGCGCCCAGGCCGATCACCATCGTCACGAAGAAGGTCTGGACCCGCCAGAACGGGTCGCCGAACCAGTCCCATTCCTGCCCCTTGGCGTAAAGGACCTCCAGCGACCCGAGCCCGAGCGAGACCAGGGCCAGGCCGACGTAGTCGATCTTCAGTCCGCGCCGCCAGTTCGCCGTGACCTCCTCGTCCATGCCCGGCGGGTCGCGGACGATGAAGTGGGTCAAGACCAGCGAGACGATGCCGATCGGGACGTTGATGTAGAAGATCCACCGCCAGGAGTAGTTGTCGCTGATGTAGCCGCCGAGCACTGGCCCGAGGATCGGCGCCACGACGACCGCCACGCCGTAGATGGCCATGGCCATGCCCAGTTGGTGGCGCGGGAACGTGTCGACCAGGATGCCCTGCTCGGACGGCTGCAGCCCGCCGCCGCCGAGCCCCTGGAACACGCGGAAGAAGATCAAGAGCTCGATGTTCGGCGCTGCGCCGCAGAGGGCCGAGCTGACGGTGAACAGGATCACGCAGGTCATGTAGAACCGCTTGCGGCCGAAGAGGCCCATCAGCCAGCCGGAGAGCGGCAGGACGATCGCGTTGGCGACCAGGTAGCTGGTCAGCACCCAGGTCGCCTGGCTGCGGCCGACCGCCAGACCGCCGGAGATATACGGCAGGGCGACGTTGGCGATCGAGGTGTCGAGCACCTCCATGAAGGTCGCCAGCGTGACTGTCAAGGCGACGATCCAGTGGTTGACCGGGGCCTGAACCCGCGGACCGTCCCCATGGCCATTTCCGGATGCGGCGTGCATGGCTTCACGACCTCCTCTGGCCGGACAGGGTTGCTCGGCTGCGAGCCCGCCGGGCCAGCGCCGTTATCGGGTGGCCTGAGCCGCCCGAACGTGTGCAGCCGCTCGCCCGCGCCGGGCCCGGTCGGCCGCTCCGTGAACCGAACGTGCGGCACGACCGAGAGGCCGACGAACAGCGGGGTGTCGTCGGGATTGGGCTCGGCCAGCTCGATCCGCACCGGCAGGCGCTGGGTCACCTTGACGTAATTGCCGGTGGCGTTCTCGGGCGGCAGGAGCGACTCCGAAAGCCCCGTCCCCGGGCTGAAGCCGGCCACGCGCCCCTTGAAGACCCGGCCCGGGTAGGCGTCGACGTAGAGGTCAACCGGCATGCCGATCCGGATGTAATGGAGCTGGGTCTCCTTGTAATTGGCGTCGATCCAGACGTAGCTCGGGCGGATCGAGAGCAGCGTCTGACCCGGCTGGACCCGGTTGCCCGGGTGGACCTGCCGGTCCTGGACATAGCCGGCGACCTCGGAGCGGATCTCGGTCCAGCTCGAGCCGGAGCCGGGCGTCCGCGAGCTGCTTCGAGGGCGCGGGCGACGGCGGCCCGCGCCACCCGAACGGCCGGGGCCCGCTCGACGACTGCCTCCAGCCCCTCGCCGGCCGACTTGTCCCCGTCGGGGCGGAGGAAATCCGCGAAGGCCTTGGCCTGCTCCGCGTCCTTCGGGTCGAACGGGATACCCACCTGGGCCAGGGACGACGCAATATCGGAGACGGCGGTCTGGACCGTCGACTGCTGGACCTCGAGGTCCGCGGGGAGCTTCAACGGGTCCTTGTAGTCCGGGGCCAGTCCGAGCGTGGCGCGGGTCTGCTGGATCGCTGCCCACGCCTCCTTCTCCTGCTCGATGGCGACTTTCAGGGTGTTGTTCCTCTGGTCGACGTCTTCCTTGCTGATGCCTCCGCTCGGCAGGAGCTCCTCGCCCCGGCTGAGGTTGTTCCGCGCCAGCTCCAGACTGGCCTGCCTGCTCTTGAGCGTGGCGAACTGGGCGCTCAGAATGGCGACCTGGCGCCGCAGGGCCTCCTGGGCGTTCTTCCTCTGGTAATAAGACCCACGCGCCCGGGCGATCTGCGAACGCGACCTGCGCCCGCGCCTGCACGACGTTGGCCCGGGCCTCCTCCAGCGACGCCTCAGCCTGCGCGACGGCCACCTCGAACGGCTCGCGGTCGAGCTTCACCAGAAGTCTCCGGGCTCGATCCGGTCATTCTGGTCGACCAGCACCTCGGTGACGACGTCCTCGATCCGGGGGCTGACATACGTGATGTGGCCGGTGACGAACGCATCGTCGGTCTGTACCGTCTCGAATACCTCCCGCACGAAAGGGATGCCTTCGGAGGACGCCAACCAGAGGACCGCAGCGGCGACTGAGCCGATGACAAACCGGCGCCCCCAGCGGGGCCGCGGCTTGCCGGGCTGCCGGGATGGAGCGTCACCTTCGTCGAGATCTCGGGTGCCGCCCAGGTCGGCCACGATCCTGGAGTCGAGGGTGTATACGACCTCCGCATGGCCGTTACTGCTCGGGGCTAATCGGTTGCTCGTCGTGAATTCAGTCGATTGCATGGTGTCCTCTTTTCTCCCTTCGAGCTTGTGCTAAAGCACGGGATGTACCAAAGGGGAGCGCGTTCCGATGTCGGGCCGGAAGCGGAGCCATTGCAGGGACTTGCGATTTCGATCGGGCGAGATGCGTTCCGGGAGAAGTGCCGACGTGCCAGAGGACGGATGCCAACGGACGGGCACAGTGCCAACGCGCTGGCACTATTACGGCCGGGAGAGGCCGAGCTTCTTCATCTTCCACTGCAACGTGGAGCGTTTCATCCCCAACCGGGCCGCGGCCCCCTTGGGACCGCCCAGCACCCAGTCCGTCTCGCGCAAGGCACCGAGGATGTGCTCGCGCTCGGCAGCGGCCAGCGTCACTCCCGGGGCGGTCGGCGCCGGGGCCGGCAGCTTGGCCGGAGGCAAGTCGCCGAGCGGGACCTGGAGCGTCGGGCCAGGCGAGAGGATCACGGCGCGCTCGATGACGTTTTGCAGCTCCCGCACGTTGCCCGGCCAGGGGTAGCGCGCCAGGGCTTGCATGACAGCGGTCGGAATGCTCTCGATCCTCCGGCCCATCCGCCGGGCGAACCGCTGGGTGAAATGCCGCACCAGCCGCGGGACGTCTTCCGGGCGCTCCCGCAGCGGCGGCAGCACGAGCGGGAAGACGTTCAGGCGGTAGTAGAGGTCTTCGCGGAAGTGGCCGTCGGCGACCATTCGCGCGAGGTCGCGGTTCGTGGCCGCCACGAGGCGGACATCCACACGAATCGTCCGCGTACTTCCCAGCCGCTCGAACTCCTGCTCCTGCAAGACGCGGAGCAGCTTGGGCTGCAGCTCCGGAGGGATGTCGCCGACCTCGTCGAGGAACAATGTCCCCTGGTGCGCCAGCTCGAAACGGCCCACTTTCTGGCTGATGGCGCCGGTGAAGGCGCCCTTCTCGTGGCCGAACAGCTCGCTCTCCAGGAGGCCGGTGGGGATGGCGGCGCAGTTGAGCTTGACGAACGTGCCGCTCGCGGCGCGGGCTCAAGTCGTGGAGGGCCCGGGCGATGAGCTCCTTGCCCGTGCCGGTCTCGCCGCGGATCAGGACGGTCGAGCCGGTGGAGGCGACCGTCTCAACCTGCTTGAGCACCCGGCGCAGGGCGGGGCTCTCCCCGATGATCTCGCCGAAGTCGTGCTCGGTGCGGGCTTCCTCTTCCAGGTAGGCTTTCTCCTGCGAGAGCTGGTCCTTGAGAGCCTCGATCTCCTGGAAGGCGAGGGCATTCTCAACGGCGAGGGCGACCTGATTGGCGACGAGCTGGAGGAAGCCGACGTCAGTGGCATCGTAGGCGGACGGCTGCTTTGAGACGAGGATCAGCGTACCCAGCCGCCGCCGTGATGTAGAGAGCGGAAGCTGGCAGACGCTCCGACCTCCGAAGGGCCGCACTTGTTCCAGGAACCGAGGCCAGCGCTTCTCCTCGGCCACGTCTGCGATGATCAGTGCCTGCTGGGTTTGCCAGACCAACCCCTCCGGCAATTCTCCGATGGGAAACTCCACCCAGGGGCGCGGGTGGATTGGTGGCCCTCGATGATGTGCAACCGCATGGTCTGGCTCGCCGCCTCGTGCAGGACGAGGCCGAGGTAGTCGAAGCGCAGCACCTGGTGAAGCCGGCCGGCCAGCTCGTGGAACAGCGCGGTCAGGTCGCGATGCGCGACGATCGCTTCCGAAACGGCCAGCAAAGCCCGGTACGGCTCGCCGGAGGCCGTGGCCGGGCCGTCTACATGAGCGGCTGTCATGGCGAAGAACCTGGTCGGTCACTCATCGGGGACTAGCGGGTAGTCCGTGGCACCCGTGCTCGCAGTCGCCTGGATGAGGGACATCTTACCATTTTTCAGGCCGGTCCGGTTCAGGCGACCGGCGGGATGGGGGAGCCGTCGGGCACCCAGCCGCCGTGGAAGCCGTAGGGGACGCGGACCGGCAGGCGAATGGTCGCGACCGGATCGCCGCCGAAGTCGCGCGCGTCGAGGATCACGACGTCGCTCCGGTCGCGGCCGGCGTCGTAGACGTACGACAGGATCCAACCGTCGTCTTCGGCGACGGCGCCCTGGCGCGGGACGAAGACCGGCTCGGCTGTGACGCGCCCGGGGCCAAAGTCGTGGACCTCGGACGATTGCCGCTCGAGGTCGTGCTTGATGGCCGGGCCGGCGCCTGCGTCCGGCGCGTCTGGCGCGGTGTCTCCGTGCGGGCGCGCGGTGATACTCGATCGAGCAGTGTATCCGTAGCGATAGGGCCGACCGGCGAAGGCGCCGTTGATGCGCGGGAACTCCGAGCCGCGCTCGTCGAGGATCGCCTCGACGAGCCGGCCGCTCGACCGGTCGAGCGTCCATCGCGCCAGCGCCGGCAGCCCCTCCCCGGGCCCCGCCTGCTCGTCCGCGAACATCCGCGGGTGGCGGACGACGTCGACGATCGTGCGATCGCCGGCGTCGTAGGCGTTGAGGAGGTGGAAGACGAAGCACCGCGGGGCCTCGAACCATCGCAGCCGCCCGACGTCGCCGTCGCGCGGCAGGAGCCCGACCCGGGCGGCCTTCCGCTCGTCCCAGAGCCAGGGCCGGCCCGTACGCGCCGCCTCGGGCTGGCAGGTCACCGGCAGGTCGAGCACGACGATGCTCGAGGCCGTGAAGGCGACGTCGTGGATCATCGGCGTCTGCGGCAGATCGATCCGCGCCACGGTGGCGGCGCGGCCCGCGGCGTCGAGGGTGAGGTACCGCACGGGCAGACCCGGCTCGTAGACGATCGCGTGCTGCACCCCCGTCGCGGGATCGTATCGGGGATGCGCCGCGAAGCCGGCCTCCAGCGTGCCGCCGAAGTCCGAGCGGGCCACGCTCTCCAGGCCCTCGTCGAGCTCGACCGGCAGGCTGCCGGCCTCGACCAGCGCGTAGAGCTTGCCGGCCGCGGTGGTGAAGTGGGTATTGACCTCGCCGTCGCGACGGCCGGTGCCCGGGCCGGGGATCGCCGCGCGGCCGAGCGCGTCGGCGGCCTTGGCGCTCTTCACGAAGCGGCTGCGATACCACTCGGCGCGGCCGCCACGCAGCCGCAGCCCGTGCGCCATGCCGGTGCCGAGGAACCAGTGGAACCGCAACGGGTCGACCGGCCCGATCGGGTTGGGGCCGATCCGGAGGAATCGCCCGTCCAGCCCCTCGGGGATCCTCCCGCGCACCTCCAGGTCGAAGCTGGTGGTCTCCGCCTCCACCGGTGCGAAATTTCCGGACAGGAACGGGTTGGTTGCCGTCGTCGGGGATGTCTGGCGCGGCTCGTTCATGGTCATTCTCCTCTCTCGCGGCGCCGCCGCGCCGCGTCGGTTCAGAAAAGCTTGGGGAAAAGAAGACCGCTCGACTTTCGGTAGTCCTCGAACCCGGGGTGGCGCGACATCGATCGGTCCTTGGCCGCCATGTTCCTCGCGAAGAAGCCGAACACCCAACCCGCGAGGATAACAAACGGCAGCCAGTGCATCGACAAGGTCGCGTAGGACAGATAGATCAGGATCTCGCCGAGATAATTGGGGTTCCGCATCCGGCCGAAGAGGCCTTGGCGGATCAGCCCCTTGCGCAGTTGGAGCGTGTAATACTTCTGCGCATCGCTGACAAAATGCAGGAACACTCCGATCGTGAACGCGAACACGGCCAGCCCGACCAAAGCGGGCGGAACGCTGATGTGCCGGCTGATGAGCAGATACGGGGCCACGTAGTAGCCGGCCAACGGCAGGAAGACGAAGAGCAGGCCGATCGGGAGCGGTGCCCGCTGGTCGAACCGCACGTCGCGATAGGTCCGCTGCTTGATCAGCCACAGCAGCGAATAGCTGCCATGCATGCCGAGATAGATGAAGGCGTCCGTCGACCCGTTGTGGTAGTACGCCATCAGGGCCAGGACGACCGGAATGACCAGGGCCTTGTGAAGGTCGATGTAGGTTCCGATTCGTATCCCGGGGACCTCCTCTTTCGGCTCGGAATCGCCGAGGATGCGGGGCGACGAGGCGACTGGGGTCGGGCCGCGAGATGCCGTCGTGACGCTGGCGTGGTTCATGATTGGCCTCCAGAAGGGCTTGCCCCGGCCCGGGGCGAGCGGTTAATGTTGTCACTGATTACATCCTAGGCCCTAATGTAAGCGGTGTCAACATCCATGGCGAAAAAAAACCTTGCCGTCCCCGCCGGACGGGGCTACCACCACGGCAATCTCCGGCAGGCCCTGCTCGACGCGGCCCTGGCGCTGGTCGAGGCCGGCGAGGAGCAGGGCCTGAGTTTGAGGACCGTCGCAGCCCGGGCCGGCGTCTCCAACGCGGCACCCTATCGTCATTTCCAGGACCGCGAGGCCCTCATGGCGGCGGTGGCGACGATCGGCTTCGATCGGCTGCGGCAAGTGCTCAGTCGGGCCCGGGAGTCCGCGGTGAAGGGGGCGGAGCTCCTGGCGATGGCGACGGCCTACCTGGCGTTCGCGTCGAAGAATATCGGCTTATATCGGGTGATGTTCACGGAGAACCGCCTCGCGATCCGGTTCGATGACGCTCTGGCGAGGAGCTCGATGGCGGCGTTCCAGGAGCTCCAGGACTCAGTCGGCGCGCGATTGCCGGCGAACTACGGTGAAGGTGAGACGAAGGGGGTGGCGACGGCGATCTGGGCGGGGTTGCACGGGACGGCCCTGCTCAAGTCGGGACGCCTCATCCCCGTCGGCGGCCCGCGCGATGAAGGGCGAGCCGAGGCGGAGGGCACGGCCATCGCCCGATTGTTGATCGAACGACTTTCTGAGCCGAAGAGGCCGTCACGGCGTGGAGTCAGGGGTCGCAATCGAACGATGCTCCCGTGAAAGCGCCAATGGCCGTTTCGAGGAGCCGATGTCCCGACCCTTTCCAGGAGCTGCCCAGGTTGGACTGCCCGCCTTGCGATGAGCAGTGGATTGGAGTCGTCGCTGTTCGGGTCCGCCCTGGTTCAGGTCCTGGCTTCAGGGCCCGCGACGACCTGCCGGGGCGCCGAACGGGCGCGAGCGGCGGGAGGTGAGGATTGGAAAAAGAATCGGCGCACTTTCGCGGAGCGAAAGGCGACTTTGGAGTTCGGTCGCGGGTCGCTCGCGCGTGCGGGCCAGAGGGCGATCTCTGGCTCGTGAGACGTTCGAGGGAACTCGGGCACGTTCGATGGCGGAACGAAGGTTGTTGATCAAGATCGGGAGCTGACGCTTCGGGTTGGTATGGCGGAGCTCCGGAGTTCAGGGGACATCATACCTCATTCTCGGCCGTGAATCGATATGACCAAAGCCCGCCACGCAACCATCGCCGTCTCCCATATTGACTCGTCCCGACCCGCCCCTGAAAATGCGGTGAAGCGTCCGGACACACTCTTCCCACTACACCTCCCCAGGGAAAGTCCGAGGTTTCTCCCGTGAAAACCAACGATCCCGTGTCCCGCAACACAGACACGCCGAGCAAGCCGCCCGAGCCGGGCGGTCTCTCCCGCCGCCAGTTAATGCTCGCCGGCGGCGCGGCCGCCGCTACCTTCACCATCGTCCCACGGCATGTCCTGGGCGGGGCAGGATTCATCCCACCCAGCGAGAAAATCACCCTCGCCTGCATTGGGTTCGGGACCCAGGCCATCCGCGAAATCGGCGGAATACTCGCGAGCCCCGACGTCCAGATCGTCGCCGTCTGCGACGTCGAGAAAGACGGCGTCAATTACCTCGAATGGGGCAAGAACGACATTCGCAACGGCATCCGGCGGTTGATCGGTAACCCATCCTGGCGCGAAGGCAAAAGCCACACCCCCGGCGGTCGCGATGTTGGCAAGGAGATCGTCGAAACCTACTACGCCAGGGAGCGCGCCAAAGACAAGTATAAAGCGTGCGCGACATACGCTGATTTCCGCGAGCTGCTCGACAAAGAGAAGGACGTCACCGCGGTCAAGGTGATGACGCCCGACCACACCCACGCCACCATCGCGATCGCTGCGCTCAAGAAGGGCATGAACGTGATCGTGCACAAACCGCTGGCAAACCGTCTGCTCGAAGCCCGCGCCGTGATCGAAGCCGCCCGCGCAAAGAAGATCGCCACCCACTTCCTGCCCGCCAGCGAAGGCAGCGCTCAGAAGCAGTCCGTGGACATGATCAAGAATGGCGCGATCGGGACTCTTCGCGAGATCCATAACTGGTCGATGCGCCCCATGTGGCCCCAGTTCCCGACGTTGCCGGCCGATTCCCCTCGCATTCCGGCAGGCTTCGACTGGACCCTGTGGCTTGGCCCGTCGCTCGACCGCCCTTATCACCCGAATTTTACCCACACCAATTTTCGCGGCTGGTATGAATTCGGCGGCGGCTCGCTCGCCGACATGGGGCACTACAGCCTCTGGCCGATCTTCCAGCTCCTCGAGCTGGACTCGCCGATCAGCGTCGAATCAACGCCGAGCCACGTCTGCACGGTTTCAGCCGGCATTTGCGACCGGATCAAGAACGACTACTCGTTCCCGGCCGCCTGCACGATTCGTATGCGCTTCGCAGCCAAGGCAGAGCGTCCCGCGCTGGACATTTTCTGGTACGACGGCGGCATCAAACCGCCCGTGCCCGAAGAGCTCATGGCGGCGAACCAGGAATTCGCAGAGGAAGGCATGATGTTCGTCGGCGACAAGGGGAAGATCCTGGGTGGCTTCCGCAGTGAAAACCCGCAACTGCTTCCCGATGCAGCCATGCGCGACTATCGCAAGGCGCACAACCTGCCCGAACCCGCCCCACGCGGGCGCGGCGGCAGGCAAGGGCAGGGCGGTAACCCCGCGGGCCGTAACGCGGCCTGGATCACCGCATTCAAAGGCGGCACCACCAGCTACGGCGACTTTCAGCGCGCGGGCCCGATCAGCGATGCGGTGAACCTGGCGTGTATCTCTCTGCGACTCGGCGGCCGGAGAGTTCTTTTCGATTCGGCGAGCGCAAAGATCACAAACATCTCCGAGGCGAACAAACTTCTTACGCGCGAGTACCGCCCCGGCTGGGAACTATAAATCCACAAAACGGCCTTTCGCGATCCCAGGCGGCCGAAGCTTTGAGCCGCTCGGAGCGCTCGTCTATTATCCAGGCGCACTGTCGCGGAATCCTGCAACCTGCTATCAAGAGGAGCGACACTCATGACTGCGATCTCGAGGCGAAAGTTTATGCGCAGGGCAGCGGCCGGTTCCGGCGCGGCCTTGCTCCTGAGCTCCCATGCGGCCTACGTCCAGGCAAACCCGCTCGATCTACCGATCGGAAGCCAGGTCTATCCGCTGCGCTCGATGCTCAAGGATTTGCCGGCATTCGCCCGGCAAATGGCCGAGATCGGCGTGACGCGCCTGGAGCTATGCTCGCCGCTCGGTTACGGCGCCGACTTCGCGTCGCTGGCGAGCGGCAGCGAAGTCAAGAAGATCCTGGCCGATCACGGCATTTGCGCCGAGAGCTCTCATTTCAGCATGCCCGAGCTGCGAAAGAGCCAGCCAAAGAGCATCGAATGGGCCAAGGAAGTCGGCATCACGCAGATGATCACTGCGACTCTGGGCGGCGGTAACTACGACATCATAATCACGCTCGACCAGATCAAGCGCAGCTGCCGAGGAGTACAACAAGATCGCCGATGTGGCGGCCCGGGCCGGCATCCAGCAGGGCTTGCACAACGAGGTCTTCGAGATTTCGATCGTCGATGGCAAACGAACTTATGACCGGCTCTTCGATTTACTAGATCCCAAGCTCGTCAAGTTCCAGTTTCAAATGTCCACGATCACGGCTGGCCTGATTGCCGCCGAATACTTCACGAAATACCCCGGCCGGTTCATCTCGATGCATTTGCAGGGCGTCGACATGAACACGTCATTGCTCGCTTCCCCGCCGAAGCGACGCGGCGCACCGCCGCCCCCAGGTCGCCCTGGGTAAAGGCAGCATCGATTGGGTGAAGACTTTCGCGGCGGCGAGGTCAGCCGGCGTCAAGAATTATTTCGTCGAGCAGAACTGGGAGCTCACTTGGCAAAGTGTCGCGTACTTGAAGACCCTCAAGTGCTGATGTCGCCTTCCGGGCGCCGCGGAGCGGCAGGAGGGGCGTTCCCACGCAGAGCGTGGGAACGAGGTAGGGTTTAGCCGCGGGCGACCGCGGAGCGGCAGGAGGGGCGTTCCCACGCAGAGCGTGGGAACGAGGTATTTCAGGGCTTTTCCTTGATGCCGGGATTGACGAGCCAATCGGACATCAAACTCCCTCGGGGCCGAACAGCGACTGTTCGCCGTGGACGACTGGCTCGGTGATTGTATAGGTCTGGCCTCGTTGACGCTCGGGGAGGTCGTACATGATGTCGAGCATCAGGCTTTCCATGATCGACCGCAGCGCTCGTGCACCGGTGCCTCGCGCCTTGGCCCGCCGCGCGATTTCTCGGATCGCGTCGTCATCGAATTTCAATCGGGCGCCGTCGTAGTGGAAGAGGACTTCGTACTGCCTGGTGAGCGCGTCTCTGGGCTCGGTCAGGATCCGCGCCAGGTCTGCTTCGGAGAGCTGGTTGAGCGTCGCGATGATGGGCAGCCGGCCGATCAGCTCGGGGATCATGCCGTATCGCTCGAGGTCTTCGGGGGTGACCTGGGCCACCAGCTCGTTGCGCTCGAGCTCGCGGTCGTGGTCGCGTTCGGCACCGCGGCCGAAGCCGATCATCTTGCGGCCGAGGCGCTTGCCGACGATCTCCTCGAGGCCGACGAACGTTCCGCCGCAGATGAAGAGGATGTCGGTGGTGTTGACCTGGAGGTACTGCTGCTCCGGGTGCTTTCGGCCCCCCTGCGGCGGCACGTTGGCGACGGTCCCCTCGAGCAGCTTGAGCAAGGCTTGCTGCACGCCCTCGCCGGAGACGTCGCGGGTGATCGAGACGTTCTGGCTGGTCTTGCCGATCTTGTCAATCTCATCGATGTAGATGATGCCCTTCTCGGCGGCGGGGATCTGGTAGTTGGCCGCCATCACGAGCTTGAGGATCAGGTTCTCGACGTCCTCGCCGACGTAGCCGGCCTCGGTCAAGGTGGTGGCGTCGCCGATGGCGAACGGGACGTGCAGTCGGCGGGCAAGGGTCTGGGCCAGGGCGGTCTTGCCGCAGCCCGTCGGGCCGATCAGGAGAACATTGCTCTTGGAGACCTCGACTTCCTCGAGATCGGGATCGTCGATCTGGCCGCCGACCACTCGCTTGTAATGGTTGACGACCGCGACGGCCAGAGTCTTCTTCACCCGCTCCTGGCCGATGATGTACTCGTTCAGGTGAGCCACCAGCTCGCGGGGCGTGGGGATTTTCTCGAGCCCGGAATTCTTGCGCTCGTGCTGGTCGAAGAGGTTGTCACACACCTCGACGCAATGGGAGCAAATGTGTGCGATCGGCCTGCCCGTGGCCACGGGATTCAGCGCTGCTCCCTCGATCATCGGGCCAGCGTCGGCGCTATTCCGCCCACAGAAATCGCACAGGACAGGGGGCTGCGCCGGGGCCGAGTTTTCTTCCGTCGTCACGCTTGTCGCTCCAGTTCAACGCCAAAGAAACGCAAAGGACAGGCAAATTGTCGCAGGCGTCATTATGGCTGGCGATTGCGATTTCGGCGACAGTGTCGGGATTGCGACTGATAACGTTCTCACCATCCCTTGCGCTCGAGTGTGAACCAGACAGCCGGGTATGTCGCGACAAAAGTCGCGAGGAAGCTGCCGAGCCCCATCAAGAACGCGTTGGACAAGTGAAAAACGCCCCCGAGCACAAGATAGGCGATACCCCAGGGCCACGGTAGCAGCCACGCGAGCGGGAAACCCATTTCGAAGAGCAGGACCACCCAGGAACCTGCGACGGCGAGTCGCCGATGGTGGCGCAAGAATCCGCCGACAAACTGGGTGCCATAGATCTTCGTGCCCAGAACGCCGGGAAGGAACTGCCCGCCGCGCCAGCCCGCGGCCGTCACCTTGGCGAAGCCGGCCACCGTGTATGCCATGCAACACTGGTAGGCGATGAACCAGAGGCAGAGACGAACGGCCGTCTCGCCGCCAACGCCGACCGCCACGAGCGCAGCCAGCCAGATGATCAGCAACATCTGATCGGCGCCGTCCTGCCCGTAAATGCTGCGTTTGCTCCACAAGATCAAGAATGCGGTCATCGTCGCGACAACCGCCGGGTTTAGAAGCCAGGCTGACGGCGCGATCAACAGCGCCCCGGCCAGCAATGCCCGCAACCAGAGCACTGGCAGGAAAATTGTGGGTCGCATCAAAGCGTCACAGATCTTGCCGAATCTCCCCACCGAGAGATACGGATGCCGCAGCCTGCCGACCTCCCAGCTCATGAGCGTGGTGTCACCGATGATCGCAGGACGGGCGAGCAGCTCGATGGTTGTCATCAGAATCGGGCAGCAGCCCATGCGCAGTACGAGCACCAGGAAGTCGAACGGACTGCGGTCAAGACCCAGGGACAGAACCGATCTCATGGAAATCGCTCGAGAGCATCAGTTGCGGTTGGGCCTCGTCGGTCTCGGCCGATTCGACCAGTACCAGGAACTGCCGATGAGTCGACAATTCGGTCGAGGGTTGGGCCGATACATGATGCAAAAGCGTCAGGTACGGCATCGAGCCAACGATCGACTCGGGGTGGTCCTTCGATTGACGCGTAAAGTCAGAAATCACATCCATGAACGCCTTGGCCGATCGCCGCCCCGGATTGAAGACGAACGCGTACCAAGGGCGCGTAACGATCAACGGGATTTCGATCCACTCAGTGAGCTCGTGCGTCACGAGCTGGTCGCGATAGAGCAGATAGAAATCGAAAGCGCCCGGGGTTGGCACCAAAGAATCGCCACTCCGGGACAACAACCAGCGGGTCAACCGCACGGATAAAAATGCGAAATCGCCCGATGTTCTGAAGCAGAGTCGCGAGGGCCCAGGCACCGAAAATCAGTCCGGCGGCCAGGGCCCGGGGATCGAGTCTCATAACCCCAACCGCTTGGCTCGACTCGCGACGTCCCGCGCCATCTTGCCCAGCGCCTTGCGACGCATCTCAAGCAATCGGCGGGCTGAAGCACCCGGTCCTAGCTCGCGGATGGTTTCATCGCTGAGATGTGCCTCCTCACGCCGAACACCACACGTGTCAGTGGCAACCGCGAGGGCCACCGCAGCCACAGCCACGACCACTACCACCGCTACGGCCGCGTACGTTGTTTCGCAATCGAGCGGGATGGCCACACTTCTGATAAGCTGCTCTTTCGGCGCAAGTTTAAGTGCCGCCGCCTCCGCCTTCGTCAGCACGGGATCGCACTTGAGCCCAAGGGCTTCGAGCGATCCGTCGGTCGCGCCGTCGGCGATATACTCGACTAGCTCCAAACCCCGCGACGGCAAAGGCCCGCCATTGTATGGGTACGTCAGTGGAAGGGCATCGAAGCCAGGCGGGACGAACAGCCCGGAATGTACCCGCTCTCCACTCAAACGAAGCTCTGCGAAGACGGGCTGCTGGATCGTGAGCTTGGCCATCGCGGCGATGGAAAGCGGCTTCCGGCGGGGCCGGCCAGATCCGACGATCCCCGTGATCACTTCCTTGAATCGCTCTTCCCCGGAATCTACGGCAGCACGAATCCGATCGAGCACGCCGCTGCCCTTTCGAGCAAGAAAAACATGCGCCGAGCCCGGGAAAGCGGCCGCGACGGCCTTTCCGCCTGGCTTGGAATTCAGGCTGATGAACGGCACCGCGCTCGAGCGGATGCTTCGCCTCTGCTGCTCTTCAATTATCGATTGAATCGGACTTTCCACGGTATGCCTCCTATTACGTTACTGCGGTCTTACTAATTGCTGATCGCGCCGGTAGTCCGGCATCTATTTCGGATCGCTCAATGAACACGGCCGTCTACTTACGGGGCAGCGCGGCCCGGCCCTTAACTCGCGGAAGCCGGCGCACCGCTTCAATCCACGCTGCGCCATCAACATGACCGTCGCGGCGGCCGGCATTATAAACCGATGTAAGAAGGGCTGTACATCCCCACGTGAGGAGCAGCCCTTCGATCGGGAGCGCGACGGGCCCTGCCTGGTGGCGTGCCTCGCTCCGACGAAGGGCGCGGCCGTCGACCGCAAGCCGCTTGTCGACGAGATCCGCGCACTGTTCCCCGCGGCGAGAATGCAGGCTCCATCCGGATCCGCGACCTCTCCGGGGCCGCCCGGTCGCTACGGTCCGGCTATCCGATTCACTTCGCGATTGTCGGGCCGGATCGCGCCCGCGCGCAAACGCTGGCCGGCCAGCTCGTAACACGGCTGTCGCAAGACCGGCACTGACCGATCTGTGGAGCGGCCCTCGGCAGGTGTCTGTTCGCGTGGTGGACATCGATCGGGCCAAGGCGGCGGCTATGGGAGTGTCTCCGGCCGATATATCCGCGTGGATCGGGCCGGTCCTCGGGGCCGCGCCGGGCGGCAGCATCGAATGCTTCGGTCGAACCTGGCCGATCTGGGTGGAGGTCGACCCGGAGCGCCGCATCGATATCGACAGGCTTGAACAGCTCAAGGTGCGCAACGACAAGGGCGAGATGGTGCCCGTGCGTTCGATCGCCACGGTTCGCCGGGATCGTGCGCCCGACGGGCTCGAGCAAATCGATCTCTTCCCGGCGGTATCGATCACGGCGAGCCTCGCTGGAGGATTATCACTGGCCGAGGCGCGATTCGTCTGCGAGCACCTGGCCGAGGAGGTGCTCACGAACGAGCGCTCGTCGGACTATCGCCTGGCCTGGCTGCGATCGATGCCGGCTGCGCGGGCGCCGGCCAAACCGTAGCCGCCCAGGTCTGACGGCCTGGCCGACCGAGGGAGACACCTGTCCGGCGTCTCGATGATGGAACAGTATACAGGCACGGGGTCAAGGCAGTTAAGCGTGCGACGCGGCGAGAAGAATCGTTGTTCGTCCGTTATCACGCAGAATCGCGCCAATCCGCACTTCGCCCGCCCAATTGAAAGTCTCACGCCCACCGTTCGGCATGCCAACTGCAACCCTATCTCTCCCGTTTCCACCGCCGCCTAAGCTTCTCAGGCGTCCAAGTCCCCGATTTGGAGTTAAACAACATGCTTCGTTCCTTCGCTGCCGTTCTCACGCTCGCCCTCATGGTTTCGGTGTCGTTTGCACAGGACGGTATACTGAGCCGAACCGGCCGCGCGCTGGACAATGCCGGACGGAACATTCGCAATACCGTCGATTCCGAAATCGCTCGTGGGCAGGTGGATGCCCAGGATCGGGAATTGCTCGTCCGTGTCATGCGCCGGGTGGAGTGGGATAAGCAGCTTGTCGGTTCGACCATTCAATTCGTGGTCCAACCCGATCGAGCCGTCGTCCTTCGTGGGTCGGTCCTCAGCCCCGCTCTGAAATTGCGGGCCGTGGACCTGGTGTCAAACACGATCGGCGTCAGCTCGGTCGTCGATGAGCTGGCCGTAGTAAAGGACGTCAAGGTTATCAAGTCGAAACCGACCGCGCGGGTTATCGAGACGCCGGCTGCCGTGACGACCGAAACGAAGGTCATCGTCAAGCCTTGAGCAGAGCAAGCATCAGAATCCGGGCCGTCGAATTCCCATCAATGGGCGTTCGGCGGCTTTTTTGTTTGGCTGTGTGCCGGCCGTTGCCTCCACGGTCCGTGTTGATTCGCAGCGCATCTGAGTTTGCCTCCGCCTCGTCGTTTGCTTGCGGTTTCAGAAGGATTCCGCGATTCGGCACGTCGCCGCGGGCGTTGACTCGTCGTTCGTTGCAAGTGCGGCAAGTAGTCCATAAACGGGCCCGGTGCGAACGATCGGTTCCGGGAAATCGCCGGCGTTTTGGCACATTGCGAGAAGCGCCACGCCTTGCGGGCGTACGAATTGGACTGACGCCCAGCAGACCCGATCCCCTGGATGGAAGGGACTTAACTTGGAAATAGGTCTGACGTCTTGGATGGACGTATTTGTCCTAGCCGAGATCGCAGAACTCGCAGAAATGGCCTTCCTTCTGAGGCGCTCCCTGCTTAGTACTGGGATCGCGCCTTAATACTTAATTGTGCTGTCGCTTCCTGAGTGGGGTTTTTTCAGAGGCAAGACTTCCCATCGAGTGCCGTGCTTGAAGATAAAATGTGCGGGGATACTATCTTGGAACTCCCGGATTATCACATTTCTCTTGGTTTTCGCTTCTCGAAGTCACAACTGTCCGGCTATAAGTCGAAGAGGTTCAACTGGTTAGAGGACGGCGGTTGCGGATTCTGTAGTTTTGATCCGCTCAATGCCTGAAAAATAGGGGTTTTCTCGAAGAGTGTCAGGCTGAGGATTTGCAAGATTTCGCTGAGGCTGCGTTCAATACCGAGTTCCCTCCTGACGATGGCCACAAGCAACTAAATGCTGATTGCGATCCACACTTGAGTTCTCACTGCGTTGTCGCTCGTTCCATAAAAGGCTTTGATATACAAATTCTGTTTGATCCATTTGAAAAACAGCTCGACCTGCCATCGACACTTGTAGAGTTTCGCGATCGTCAATGCAGGTAGGGTGAAGTTGTTGGTCAGGAACACGAACCTCCGGTCGTTCTCGGCGTCGTAGAACGCGACGCGACGCATCGGGTCGGGGTACAGCCGCGACGTCTTCGGGCCCACCAGCACGATCGTTTGGTCGCTCCGTAACCCCGTCGTCTTGTCGACCTGCCGACGGGCTCGGCGGGTGAAGTCGAGACCGCGCTTGGCTCGCGTTACGAAGAACGCCGAATACGTCGTGAACCGCTAAAGACGTTGAAAATCGACATATCCTCGATCCATTACGTAAAACGCGCCGGGCTCGATTGGCAGATGATCGAGAACCGTCCCATCGTGGGTTTTTCGGTGGGTAATTCGCACAAAGGTGGGGATGTTGCCGCGCAGGTCGACGAGCGTATGCAGCTTCACCGCTCCTTTGCGACGACGGAATCGCGCCCAGGGGAACAAGCTGAGGCAGAGGTCGATCGTGGTGCTGTCGAGGGCGTAGACCGTCTGCTCCAACTCGACGCCGAAGGGCTCGTCGGTGTAGAGTTTCCGCGCTCGACCGATCAACACCTGAGCGAATTCGGCGAAGATGCGCCAGTCGTGAGCGCGATTGGCATCGGCCAGTGTGCTCCGTGAGACCTTGCCCCGAAAACCGGCGTGATAGAGCTTGCGTTCGAGAGCCCGCAGGCACGTCTCGATGTCGCGCAAGCTTTCGCGAAAGGTCAGTTGCGCGAATGCCATGGAGAGAAACTGGTCCCGACAGGTGAAGCCGCGAGGGCGACTGTCTCCACCGTACCGCCTCACGCACGCGTCGAAATCGTGCCGGGGAATGAAGTCCATGAGCTGAGCGAACACGAGTTTTCCCGGGTCCATGCGTCATCCTCCACCGTATGGGATCGATCCCCAGAGGTAGATTTTGACGACCCGAGCTAATATCGTGCGTACACATTCCTTGTGATAACCTGTTTAATCATTGCGCGTTGCGTCAAATCCCGAAACCATTAGCCGGACAGTTGTGACTCTATTAACGCTTGCTAATGATCAAGCCCTCTCGCCTCTGCCGCCCGTCATCCGTGAATCGATAGTGTGTATGTCGTAGTCCGAAACGCGACTGTTCGAAATGGTTTTTCGCGAATGTGGGACGCAGCGGCCCGCGGTGAGGCGAGCGCGAGTGCTGCTCGGCCGGAGCCTCGCACTCGCGAAATGCCGTTTAGACCTCTGTGAGCCCCTCAGGCTTCGGTTTGTCTCGAGGCTGCTGCTCCAACTTCTGCCGGCATTTCTGGAAAGCCTTGTCGAGCGCGGCCAGTTGCGCTTTTTGCAGTGTACCGGCGGCTTCTTCAGCGAGGCGGAATTGCTCGTGGGCTTCGTCCCAACGGCCAAGTTCGCCCAGCGCAAGGCAAATATGGAGACACACGGCGCAGGTCATCACCGGAATTTGCGGGACAAAGTGTAAGGCCTCCTGGAGAACCCGAAGGGCCTCCTCGGGCTTACCGCCGTGAGGCAACGCGAGGCCGAGATTTGCCTGGCACACGGACTTGGATCTTCCAAGCTCCGCCGCCTTGCGAAACAAGGCGGCGGCCTCAGCCCAGCGCTCGCCTTGCAGCCAGGGGCCGGGAGCCGCCGTGTTGCGACAGCGTAACGCGGAAGCGTGGCGAGCGTCGGGTTTTTAATGTGCCCGCTTTCAAGGCGAGAAAGAGCGCGCTTGTCGATCCCACAAGGCCGGGACGACTCGGCCTGGGTGAGTCGCGTCGCCTCGCCTGTCCGCTTCATTTCCCTGACGAACGGACGCAACTCGCGATACTCGCTATGGACTTCGGTTCGCGCGCATGACGACCGTTTTCCCGGCGCGAGACATTCCTGACAGGCGCCATCCTGGCTACGATAGAGTCGAGGAGGACTCACTATGAGTGTCACCGAAGAGACAATCGATGCCATGCTGGACTCGGACGGGCAACTACGACTTACACACCAGCCGAGCCTGCCCCCCGGCCCTGTGCGCGTCACGATCCGTGTCGCCGCGACCGTTGGTCCAGAACGCGGCTTGGCGGACGTGATCCGAGAGATCGCGGCCGACCAGCGCTCCCGCGGCTTCCCTGGCCGGTCGCCCGAAGACTTGCGCTCTGAAGACGACGCACGCCTGGCCGAAGACGCCGATCGTGATCGTGAACTGGATGCCGCGCGCCGCGGAGCCTCGTCGGGGGGACCATGAGTGCTGTACTACCTGGACACCGTGATCGTTATCTACGCGGTAGAGGGCAACCCGGCCAACCAGCAACGTGCGTCAAATCACCTCGCCGCGCTGGAACAGGCCGGCCATCGATTCGCCATCAATGAGTTGACCCTCACTGAATGTTTGGTCCCCGTCCTCGGCCCAGGCGACGGCCAACGGCTATCGGACTTTTTCCGGTTCTTCAACGGGCCGAACCTGCGGACGCTGGGCTTGACTGCGGGGACGTACACCCGGGCGAGCGTTTTCCGGGGCGGTCACACATACCAAGCGATTCCGCCCGCTCAGCCGAAGCGTTACGGACTGGCGGACGCCCTGCATCTCGCGACTGCGATCGAGTTCGGCTGCGACGTATTTCTGACCAACGACAACCAGTTGGCGAACTTTCCGGACATCACGGTCGAGGAATTGCCATGATCGCGACTGAGGCCAGGACTTCCTCGACTTCTCTCCAGGTAACGATGTGTCCTTGGTCATTCCCGACGACGACTGCTGTGCCAAGCCGATGAACAAGAAATGGTGGCTTCGCCCCGAAGCTGCCGTGGACGGAACGAGTCCCTTCGCGTCTCACGCGTGCGCGCTCCGATTATAATTCGACGGTGGCATTCCGTGCAGCGAATGGGTCGCAGTGCGTCACTGCCTCCTCATGAGAGGTCGCTCATTTTGCCTCTACCATCCTGTCGTGAGGCTCATTCACGGATGATCGCAGGGGTCTGCCCCTGGTGTCGAAGGACCATCTCTAAGGGCCATATCGTCTGGCAGCTCAGTACTGGAACCGCGGATTTGAATGAGGAGCCCCCTCGATCGAATCCGGAGTCCAGCTTCCCGCTGACCGTTCGTGATGATCAGAAGGAGTTGCCACGACGTACCAACTTCAGGCTGAGAAGCGTTTGACGGCATCCTCATCCCACGAAATTCCGCTGCCTGGCGTGTCTGGGATCATCAGGTGGCCGTCTTGCAGTTGGAATGGCTCGGCCAGAATCGGGTTGGCGAAGTCCTGCCATTCCAGCCAGTGGGCCGTCTCCGTCACCCGCATGAGGTGGGCGGCAAACTCGGGGTAGAGGTGAGTGGACATCGGTATGCCCGCCGCGCCGGCGATTGCCGCCGAACGCAACCAGCCCGATACTCCCCCAATGCGCATCAGGTCGGGCATGACGAAATCCCCGGCCTTTGACACAATCGCCTGATACAGCGCACGCGGGCCGTAGAAGTTCTCGCCGAGTTGAACGGGCGTCTTCAACTCGCGCGTGAGCTGGACGTAGCTGGCGAGGTTGTCGTAGACAATCGGCTCCTCGAACCAGAAAAGGCCCTGATCATCGAGCGCGTGACAACGCTGCAAGGCGTCGCCCAGTGATAATCCTTGATTGAAGTCACACATCAGCTTGACTTCTTCGCCTACCGACTGGCGAACGGCTGCGATGGCGGCGAGATCATCGGCGAGGCGTTCCCGACCGAGGCGCAGCTTCAGCGCCGTGAAGCCGCCCTCCCCGACAAGTGCTTCGGCTTCCTTACCGAGAGCCTCCACGGGAGTCGGCCAGAGCCCGTTGCTGTTGTAGGCGGGTACCCGGCCGAGCGTTCCGCCCAGAAACACGGCTAGCGGCATGCCGGCGGCCTGAGCCAATGCGTCCCAGGCCGCCATGTCGAGCCCCGCCACGGCTATCATCGACAAGCCTTCTCGCCCCACCAGGTGGAGCGCATTCAAGCCCTTGCGGAAGAACTCGAACGGCGCCAGCAACTGACCTTTGTGCAGTTCGGCCAAATCCATGATCGCGGGAGCCAGATAACGCGCTGCCTGCTTGAGATACGGCTCCAGGTAACTTCGGCCGACAATGCCCTCTTCCGTTTCGAGATCGATGAGGATCAACGGCCAGTCATGGAAGAATCCGACCTTTGAGAGAATCGGGCGCTTCAACGGCACGATGACCGGCCGGACGTGCACATTTTTCAGAGTCAATTTGCAAAGCGTCATGCAATCGCTTCCTGTCGACTGGGTGGTTCGGTCTGATTCGGTTCGTTCACGATGACTCCACCCCGCGGCTCGATCGCGTCTGCCAATCCGCCGAAACGTGGCGCTATTTCCAGTTTCACCTGGGCAAGGGGCGCCCCCGCAACCTCGACGCGATAGATTTCACCGGGGTGCAGGTAGGGCACCGCCGTGAGCGTACCGGTGGTGATTAACTCGCCAGGCCGCAATGGCGGCGCCTGCGAGTGGGTCGCCAGCACCCGCGCCAGATAGCCGAGCGCAAGCAGCGGACTGCCCAGGGCGTTGCGACCGTCCCCCTTGGCGACGAAATCCTTACCGCCGCGGAGCGTGACCTCCAGCGTCTCGAGACTCGTGGCTATGAACTCGGGATCTTCCGAGTCTGTATACCAAGGACTTCCGACCACAAGAGCCGCGTGAGCGCCGAAATCGGCGATGGCCTCGGACGCGGTAAAGCGCCAGTCTGGGTAATGTGAATCCACGATCTCGAATCCGATTGCCACCCACTCAAGACAGCCCGCTAATTCCACGACCGACGGATCGTCGTTGGGAATTGCATGGCGGAGTTTGAGAACCACCTCCGGCTCGAGCCGCGGGGCTACCATACCGTCAAGAGAGAAGGCGCAGGTAACCTTCGTCGGCGCGCCCTGGACGGTCTGGGCGTAAATGTGCGCCAGATCGGTTCACTCACCTTGAACTGCTCCCACATGGCGCGATTGGTGAAGCCGATCTTGCGGCCGATCGACTGGTATCCGCGCTTCAACAAGCGATCGTGGAGTCGTTGCCCGACGTGATAGCCGCTGTCTATCTCAAAAGCGATTTCACGTTGCGATGGTGACGGAATGATGAGAGCGCCATCGCGCGCCGCAGAAGATCGGCTACGAGTCGTTCATAGGCCCGCTCGTCCCGCATGCTTGGATTCCCAAAATGGTCGGATGGACGTTTGAGAGAAAATACAGAAACTACTTTATATTTATAATTACTCCTTGTCGCCCATCGGAATCAGCATCCCATACCCCGGATGGCGTCTGCGGAATAGCTGCCAGCGGTCGAGCCATTCGTCGGCGGTGAGGGTGGTCAAGCCGCCGGCGTCGTGTACGCGCTGACCTGAGAGGACTTCAGCCCAGAGGCACAGGTCGTCCGGATCCAAATCGTCCTGCGCGTACAGGTCATCGAGGTCAATGACGTCAAGTGCATCGGTGAGCCCCCCGATCACGACTCGGCGGCTGTCTGGGCTAGCGGTCACGCTCAAACCTTTCCCTGCTAGTGGCAAGGCCGGAGTCACTGGCATGCCTGTGTGCCAATCCCAAACTCGAGCCGTTTTATCCAGACTGGCAGTGACCACCCAGTTGCCATCGGGAGTAAAAGCGGCCGGGTGGATTTCGTCGCGGTGCTCGAACGCCGGGCTTACCAGCCGGCCCGACTGCCAGTCCCAGACACGGGCGCGGCCGTCGCGACTCGTGGTCAGCAGGTGCCGTCCGTCGGGATGGAACTGTGCGTCGAATACCCAATCAGGATGCTGGATCGGCTCGGCCACCGGCTCGCCGGTCGCATAATTCCAGATGCGTGCTCTCCGGTCGAATGACGCGGTGACGACATGCCGCCCGTCCGGCGAGAAGCGCACGTTGTGACACGGCGCATTCGTGAACGAGCTCAAAGCGCACCTTGCCGGTCTCGATGTCAAACGCCGAGACTTTTGTGATCAAGCCCCACACAAACAGGGTCCGGCCATCAGGGCCGAAACGTATAGCGCCGTTGCCGTTGATGTAGTGTTGTGCTTCCGACAGTTGCCGCAGAGCTTGCCATTGGGCTGCCAGGTGACCAGAGGCCGAATCGAGGATCAAGAGCTCGCCGCCGGCACAATAAATGGCAAGGCGCCGCCCGTCCGGCGTAAAGCTCAGGGAACGAGGCTCGGAGGGTAGCGGTACCGGGTCGAGCGCTGACAGTCCTGTGCGCCAGTCGTAGAAGTGGACGCGCGACGGCTGTTTACTACGGCCGCTGAGTATGGCGACGTGGCGACCGTCGGGGGCGAAGGCCGCTCCCATCATGACTCCGCCTGGCCGGAGCAGCGGCCCGGCGGGCTTTCCCGTAGCCAGTTCGTAAACGCGCGTGCCGGCAAGCGTGCAGCGCATCTGGTTCATCCCGGTGGGCAACAGGTACTTGCCATCGGGAGTGACTTCGGCGAATGAATACATGCCGTCCAGTGCAACCCGGAAACTCGAGGCACGTTGCCGGGGAAGCGCCCAGACCCGGATCATGCCACCGTCCTGGGCGATTGCGAATGATTGGCCGTCGGGCGCGAAACCGACGTGATAGATACTGGCCGCATGCACCAGTGGCTGGCCGATGAATTGGCCGGATGGCACGGAACGGAGCTCAGCGGTGTTATCGGTCGAACCGATCAGCAATCGGCTGCTGTCCGGGCTAAACGCAAGGGACGCGACGGAATTGCGGTACTCAAAGGCGAAGATGGCACGTCCCGTTTTCGCGTCGAAGAGTTGCGCTATCCCCAGGCCCGCTCGTCCCTCGCCCAGCGCGATGTACTTGCCGTCGGGGCTCAGCGTGATCACGCACTTGCGCCGCCAAGGAAGGGTACCGTGCGACTTTTGGCCACCGCGTCGGTGCCCTGCGGCGGCAGCGACATTCTGGCCATATACTCGCGCGGAACAGACCGAACCTTTTCCCCGGTACTGGCGTCCCACCACAAGAGGGCTTTTTCGTCCCGTGTCAGCAGCTCTCGACCGTCAGAAACAAAAAGTGGCGGCGTTACCTTGGAGCCGGGGACGATGCTGGGTCGCTTGCTCAGATGCGGCACAGGGGCGAATGACGGTTCAGCGGAGTTCCGAGCCATGTCATAGAGGCGGCATTGACCGTCCTGGCAAGCTGTCGCCAGGCGATCGCCCTTGGGGTTGAAGGCGAGAGCGTCTATTGCGGAGGGATGGCGGAGCTCCGGCGTGGCGAAGACCCGCCCGCGGCAGTCCCAGACGCGTGCCGTCGAGCCGGCGGCAATCGCCAGGAAGCGCCCGTCGGAGCTGAACGACAACCATGTCACAGGGGCGTCGAACTGGATTTGCCGCTCCACGTCGCCGGCCGGGAAGCTCGCCACGGTAACGCTGCCAGTGAGGCAGCCGAATGCCAGTTCCCGGCCGTCGGGACTGAAGGTTGCGCTACAGGCCGTGGCGGCCGCGGCCGGCAAAGGCAATGACTGCTCCAGTTCAAGGTCCCAGATACTCAATCCGCTTGGGAAATCGGGACCCTCTGACTGGGCACCCTGCTGTACGAGCAAGTAACGGCCGCCGGGATGGAACGCAAATTGTTCGAATGCCGCGTAGCCGCCTGCGCGGCGGAAGCCGTGGATCGGAGTGAAGGCGGCGCACCCCCAGGTGCGAGCCCGGATGCGGTTGAGTCGTTCGCGCTGGGGGTCTTCCCCGGCCAATCGGACGGCGCTCGCGAACCAAAGCACGGCCTGGGCTGGTTCGTCGCGCTGCCCCGCCACGACTCCCTGGGAAGTGTGCATGTCGGTAAGCGTGAGAGCCAACTTGCGGCGGGCTGTCTCGGCCTGCACCCTCGACTCAACGGCTTTTGCTGTCTCCTTGTCCCGATCAACCGCGAGCGCTGTTTGCACTTGGGCCTGCTCGCGAAAACGCACCAGGCCGATCAAAAGGCCAGCAAGTCCGGTGATCACCAGCAGGTCGATCACCGCCAGCAAAGTTGCGACTCCTGGATGGTGCCGACACCATCGAGCCAGGCGCTCAAACCCTGAAATCCGACGGGCTTTGATCGGCTCGTCGTCCAGGAATCGCTGCAAATCGGCGGCCAGGTCGGCGGCCGTGGCATAGCGGCGGGCTGAATCGCGGTCGATGGCCTTATGGACGATGGTTGCCAGATCGCGAGGCACCACCCGGTTCACAAGGCCAAGCGGCGTTGGATCATCATGGATCACTTGCTTGATCAGCCGGTTCCGCTCCCGTTCATCAAACGCCGACCTGAACGCCAGCATTTCGTAGAGGGTCAGGCCCAGGGAATAGACGTCGCTGCGAGCATCGGTCTTGCCTTCGAAGGCTTCCGGCGGCATGTCGCGCAGGGTACCGAGGACATCGCCGGTTTGAGTGAGGTTCTTCTGATCGTCGACCTTGGCCAGACCGAAGTCGGTTACCCACACCGTCCCCTGCGTGTCGAGCAACAAGTTCGACGGCTTGATGTCGCGGTGATTGATCCCTTGCTTGTGGGCGTACTCCAGCGCGTCGGCCACCTGTGCGCCGATGGAGGCCACGCTCTGCCAGTAGGTCAGCTTCCCCTTCCTGGACTTGCTACCGCTCCGGCCGTGCCCCGGGAGCACCACCGAAGAGGAAGTGAGCATGAACGAATCGGACGCCGCTGGCGAATGGTGGGCGTCCGACGCCTGGTCCTTGGCAGCAATAACGACTTCCCGCTCCTGGAGTGCATCTCCTGCGTATTGACGATTTCCAGTTTTTTCGAAATTCTCCCGTCAGGAGTGAGCGGGCCACGTGCGCCGCGGACAGTTCGCCGTGGAGCAGGGTTCCTGACCGGTCTTCCGGTTCTCCAGCGGGTTGGGAACTCTGGCCCACATTCCGCGCCACGCAGAGCTCGCTGTCGGCGAACGCGCCAGCCTTGACCTTGCCGGGTTGCAGCTTTTTCAGCTCGTCGAGCACCTCATCCAGCCCCAACCCCTGGATGAACTGCATCACGTAGTACGGCATGCCGTCCTGCTCGCCGAAGCCGAAGACCGGCACAATATTGGTGTGGTGCAACTTGGCGGCCGACCTGGCCTCGCGCTCGAATCGGCGCTGGGTCATGGCGTCGAGCAGCCGGCTCTTGGGCAGCACTTTCAAAGCGACGTGCCGGCCCAGCGACACCTGCTCGGCTTCGTAGACGACGCCCATGCCGCCGCGGCCGATCTCGCGGATGATTCGATAGTCGCCCAGGCGCGCTGGCGGCGGCAACGGACCGAAGGTTGGGGGCTCTGTTACATCCCCGCGATCTTCCTTGACCTGCTCGATCTCGACCATGGCCGGGAAGAACTCGCGGATGTCGCCGGCTAACTCCGGGTGCCGGTCGATGTACGCCTGCAACGCCGGTCGTTCGCCCCGCCGGTAACGTTCCGCGAATTCGTCCGCCAGGTGGTTGAGCAGGACAAAGCGCTCGGAGCTATCGCCGGACATGTCAGACTCCTTCCTGCACACGGGCATCGCCGCGAGGATCGCTTTGAGGCGTTTGAGAGCACGGAAGTAACGTTTGGCGGAGGCTGATTCCTCGATGCCCAAGACGCGAGCGGCCTCGGGCGCGGTCAGCTCCTCAAAGTGTCGCAGTGACAGGACCTCCCGGTCGATCGGCTCAAGGGCATTGAGAGCCTCCTGCAAGCGGAGGATGCGTTCGGCGCGCAGCACGGCCTGGGTCGGAGACGTGTGCCGGCCGAGCAACTGGGCCGCCAGTGCGGCCGAGTTGGCCGCCGGCAGGGCCCCGTGGAACAGCGACACTTCCCGGCCGGCGTCGCGCATCTGCGTGCCAAGGTGATGTCGGTGCAGCTTCATCAACCGTTCGCCGACCACAAGGCGCAACCATAGGAACAACGGTAGCTTGGGATCGCGCAGATATTCCGCGAGTCGCTCGCTTACTTCGACGAAGGCCTCCTGGACCACGTCCGAGGCGTCGAGGCGCGCTTGCAGACGGGTGTCGAGGCGAATTTCCACCATGCGGCGCAGCCGGTCACGATATCGGTCGATGAGGGAATTCAGGGCCTCTCGATCTCCAACCCGTGCGCGCTCGAGCAGATTCTCCGAATCGGCCAAGTTTTTCTCCATCAGCGCCCCCATACCATAATACCTCCGCACGCACACGTGTTCTGGACAGCCGATCCGCGGTTTTTTTGGAGCTGCGATAAGGAGTTGCCACGACTCCGAGCGATGCTGGATGATCCCACGGTGGAGGCCCAAGACCATGCGACGTCACACCTCATGATCTTCGGGAACAAGCTCGATCTCTGAGAGGCGGAGCAGCTTGAGGAGCACGTGGGACCAGGGCCGGAGGATCTGTGGCTCCGGATCGTGCTCATCGGTTGCTATCACCGCAAGCGTCAATCTGAGACGGCTCGAAGCAAACTGCGCGGACACATCTCGTGGATCGTCGAGAACGTGCCCGAATCCTCGATCGCCGGGAAGCTCGGCTCTTTGTGCTTCGGAGAATTAAAGGACCGGGGCGAGCTTTACGACCAAGTGAAGCGGCTTTGGCTCGGTGTCGTGACGGCGAAACCACAGAATGCGCGCCTTCTCGGGCGAGCCGCTGGGTTCTTCACGCTCCTCGATAAGGTCTGGAGCGGGGAACTCCTTAGACGGGCGAAGGCGATCGAGCCCGAAAACCCAAGATGGTCTCAGCGGCTTGCATTCCTCTATAGCCTGGAAATGGCCAACCGCGAGGATGAGTCACGTCAGGACTGGGCGGCGATGGCGCTGGCTGAGTGGCAGCACGCAGGATCGCTGCCCACAGGGGTGCAGGGTCGGACCGAGCGGCTCGACCACCTGGCCAAAGCAGCATTCGAGGCAGGCGACCTGGAGATGGCGGAGGGCTATGCCCGAGACCTTCTGGCTCGAGCATCGCCCGTTCATCATCCAGGGGACGCCATCCATATGGGCAACCTTGTCCTGGGCCGGATCGCCTTGAGAAGGGGAGACGTCGAGAAGGCGAAGGGACATCTCATCGGGTCGGCCCGCACCGATGGCTCGCCCGTCCTCTGTTCGTTTGGCCCTCGGTTGATGACGCGATCCGTTCAGGCTTCCTACCCATTGGTTGCTCATTTTGCCATTCTCGAAATGCTCTCCGAATCGCAGTATACCAGAGCTGACCTGCCTCGATGGGGCTGCGGAGGCCGCGAGAATCGGGGCGGCGGATCGGAGTCACCCGGAGGTTCCCACCCTGATCCGCGAGCGAGCGGCCGTCCCGCTCATCGTCGTCTTGCTGGCCACGGGGGTCATCTCCCTGGGCGTGGCCGTCTGGATCATAATCGTCGGCGTGAAGCCCGGACCCGCCGCCCTGGAGCTGCCCGCGCTGACCGTCGAGGCGGCCTATCCCGGGGCGACGGCCGCGGTCGCCGAGGAGAAGCTCGCCGCGCGCTTGAAACCCAGATCAATGGCGTCGAGCACCTGCGACAGTTGCGCTCGCGATGCGGCCGCGACGGCTCGTACCGGCTGGAAGTGAGCTTCGCGCCCGGCACCGACATTGACCTGGCCCAGGAACTCCTTCAGAACCGGGTCGCGGTTGCGCTGCCCGCGCTCCCCACGGAAATCCAGGGGCTCGGGCTCACCGTCCGAAAACCGTCGCCCGGCCTGCTCATGGGATTTCGGGACGGCGCGGACCCGCAGCGTCAAATGCTTCGGTCGAACCCTGCCAATCTGGGTGGAGGTCGACTCGCGGCGCGGCATCGATATCGAGACGTTCGAACGGATCAAGGTCCGGAACGACAAGGGCGCGTTGGTGCCCGTCCGTTCGTTTGCCACGATTCGCCAGGATCGCACGCCCGACCGGCTCGAGCGGATCGATCTCCTCCCGGCGGTATCGATCACGGCGAGCCTCGCGGGAGGATTATCACTGGCCGAGGCACGATACGTCTGCGAGCGCCTGGCCTTCGCTGGGGATTTGGCTCTGGGTTCCGGGAACGCTGCCTCGCTTCGGATCGAGGCGGCGCACGAATGCCTCTATGGCCCGCGCGCGGCCATACCCAACGCAAGGTCGCGAACCGCTGCGCTGATCGTGGTGTCGCGGCGGATCCATTGCGGAATCTCGGAAATGGGCACTTTTCGCTCGAGCATAAACTCCACGAGGCTGCGCGCTTCGCGTAAAGCCTGCACGTCCGGGGTGAGCGGTGCCGCGTCCCAGACTCTGAGACTCCCGTCCAGGCTCGTCGCAGCAAGCTCATTCCCGTCGGGGCGGAAGGCGACGCCCGATACAGCGTCCACCGGCCCGCCAAGCGCGAGCAACTCCTGTCCGGTGACGAGATCCCAGAGCCTGACGGTGTTGTCCCTCGCGCCGAGACGAGCCGCCTGCCATCGGAGCTGAAGGCGATGTCCTGGATCTCGTCGGCGTGTCCGCGCATAGCGTGGAGCTCGACTCCCGTGGCGACGTCCCACAGCTTGATCACCGAGCCTTCACCTGCGGCGAGCGCTCGGCCATCGGGGCTAAACAACACGCAGTTCGCCGAGCGGTGGAGGGTTCGGATTTCGCGCCGCGTTTCCATGTCCCATAGCTTCGTGCCAGCGTCTCGTCCGGCAGACGCGAGAATCCGTCCATCGGGGCTGAATGAGAGGCCGTCGACCGCACCGGGTGATCCCATCAAACTGCCAATCTCTGTTCCGGATGTGGCATCCCACAACTTCACCGCCGGACCGCTCGCGACGGTCGCAATCCGCAGCCCGTCGCGGCTAAACGCGATGACAAGGATTGGCCCTTGTTGCACCTGAATTTTGCGAATCTCGCGTTTCGTCGAGATATCCCAGATCCTCACGGTCCCGTCCCAGCCGGCCGAGACGAGGCGCCGGCCATCGCGGCTGAATGCGAGGCGAAACACGTGCCCTAAGTGCCCACGCAGCACGCCCGTCTGCCGGCGCGTTTCGGCGTCCCAGAGCTTCACGTCATTGCCCCCCGCGGCGAGGATGCGACCATCGGGACTGAACGCAACGCATCGAAGCTCGCCTTGATCTCCCATTGCGCTCGCCGCCGCTTCGTTCGCGGGCAGCTTGCCGTTCCTAATCAGCTCGGCGAAATCCAGGCGATTCTCCTGCACAATGATCGACGCGGCGCGACTCGCCCTTCTATCCCAGAGCTTCACGCTGCCGTCGACGCTGCCCGAGGCGATCAGCCTCCCGTCGGGGCTGAAACCAATCGCGCTGGCCGGAGCGACGTGACCGGGAAGGAGCTGCGTCTGCTTCCCCGTTTCGAGCGATGCGAGTCTGATCGTTGCGGTGGTCACGTCGTTGAGCTTGGTGACCCCCGCAGCCTCGCCCACAGAAACGAGCGTGTCTCCATCGCTCGAGAGCGCAAAAAAACCGCGCTGGGGGAACGAGCGCAGTTCCCTCCCTGTGCCCACTTGCCAGATCTTCACCGTCTCCTGGCCGAGCGAAACGACGTTGTGGCCATCGGGCGTAAATGCCACTCGCGTGAAAAAGCCTCCATGTGAACCGAACGCGATGGCTTCCTTCCGCGTGGCTGCGTCCCAGATCACGATCTTGCCTTCCATGCAGGCGCACGCGATCGATTGGCCGTCGGGACTAAAGGCCAGGCTGCACGGGTCGCCCTTGGGGTCCAGAATCTGGAACCCCTTCGCGCTTGAAAGGTCGCAGATAGCCGCGGTCCCGATTCCTCCACGATTGAGAATAGCGATCGATAGCCCGTTGGGGCTGAACGCCAGGTTCGCGGTGCCGCCGAACCGAGGTGCCGGTATGCGCTGCATCAATTCCCCAGTCGTTGTGTCCCAAAGGCGGACGTCGGGTGAGGTCCCCGCGGAGGCGAGCAGCTTTCCATCGGGGCTATAAGCCACACGCTGCGGGTAATAAAGGGCCTGGGCATCGGGTGTGATTATCAAGCCTGGCTTGCCGGATGCGGTTTCCCAGAGCCGGACGGTTTGATCTTCACTGGCCGTGGCGATCTGAGCGCCATCGGGGCTAAACGCGATGTGATTGACCCTCGCCGAGTGCCCGCGCAGCCCGCGCAGCTCGAGCTGCCGCAACCGATCCAGATAATGCCATTCGAAGCCGCGGAGGTCGGCATCGCCCGGCTTCTTCGGGCGCTGCCCATCGAGCCGTCCGCCCAGAAGCGCCATGCTCGTTTCCCGCCAGGCTTGCTGCGCCAGATTCATCTCAGCCACGTAAAGTCGGTGATCGCCGAGCTTCTTCTCCGCGAGCACCCGCAGCGCTTCCTTGTTTGCGCGATCAGTCTCCTGCTTGGCGAACACCAGGTTGCTGCTCGCCTCGTTCGCCTTCGAGACGGCGGCGCGTTCTCCCTTCAACGCGCGATCGAGGAAGTAGGTCGACACGACGGTACCGGCCAGGAGCGCGAGCGCGATTCCGGCGGTCAGGCTGGCGACCGCCGGGTTGCGCCGGCACCACCGCCACGCTCGCTCGGGCGAGCTGATCGGCCGCGCGGAGATCGGCTCGTGTGAGAGAAACCGGCGTAGGTCTTGTGCGAGTGCCGCAGCCGACTCATAGCGCTTATGCGGCTCTTTCTCCAGGCACTTGAGGACGATTGTCTCCAGATCGCGCGGGATCGACGGATTGAGCCGCCGCGGAGGCACGGGCTCATCGCCCACGACCTGGATCACCGTGTCCATCGCTGTGGCCGCCTGGAACGGCGGGCGCCCGGTGATCAAGGCGTAGAGCGTCGCCCCCAGCGAATACACGTCGGCGGCCGGGCCGATCTCGCCGCGACGTCCGCCGGCTTGCTCGGGCGGCATGTAGCTTGGCGTCCCCATGATCTGGCCCGAGCCCGTCAGACCGCTGTCGGCTTCTAGTCTCTTCGCCAGCCCGAAATCGGTGACCCGGGGATTGCCGTTCTGGTCGATCAGCACGTTGGCCGGTTTCAAATCGCGGTGAATGATGCCGCGTGCGTGTGCATAATTAATGGCATCCGTGATCTTCGCCACGAGCAACGCAGCCTCGCGAGGGGGCAGCGGGCCGCCGGCGAGGCGCGCCGCCAAACTTTCGCCCTCGACGAATCCCATCGAGAAATAATGTTGGTCTTCATGCCGGCCCACTTCATAGATCGGCACGATCCCTGGATGATCGAGTTGAGCCGCCGCCTCAGCTTCGGTGTGAAATCGCTTGACGTCGGTATCATCGGCAAGCTGACCCGCAAGGATCATCTTGAGCGCGACCGGCCGGTTGAGGCTCACCTGCCGCGCCTCAAACACGACTCCCATGCCGCCGCGGGCGATCTCGCGGACGATTTCGTAATCGCCGAAATAGCGGATCGTCGAGCTCGCCGGACGTCCGGCCCGCGCGGATTCGACTTGTGCCAACCCGATCGTGGCGCCGCGGTCGGGCGCCACAGTCGCTTCCTCGTGAACCGAAGGCGCCGCGGAGCCGGCGATCAGCTTGCTGTTCGGTGATTCGGCTGGCGCCAACTCGGAGTCTGCCTCGGTCGAGGCTGCACCGGACTGCGAGGTACGAGCCACAGTCTCTTTCGTTTGGCCCAGCTCGCGCTCGAGGGCCTCGAGCTCCGCCTTGAGCGCAGCGCGGCCTTCCTCGGGGACATCGTCGAGATAATCATCGATCGGAAGCACTATGCCGGCCTGGCGATCTGCCTCGAACCGCCGGCACGCCGCGTCGATCCGCCGTGCCAGCTCGATGCCCACTTCGCCGAGCTTGTCGCTCAGTTCTTCACCCATGTCGAAATGGCACCTCGGCTCACCCGGCGGGAACTTAGCCGGCAAAAAGTGTATGGCAGCGTTTCGACCCAATACACCAAGATGTCCATCGCAGATGCGATTGTGACAGCAAATTATGCAGAAGTTTCATGCTGCCAGGTTGTCAGGAATTCCTGACTGGTACCCGCACGGAATGGGCATCATCCGATGTCTGTGTGGGTTGTGGTCCGAAACCTATCACTATTAGAGCTCTGTGAGCCCCTCGGGCTTCGGTTTGTCTCGAGGCTGCTGCTCCAACTGCTGCCGGCATTTCTGGAAAGCCTTGTCCAGCGCGGCCAGGTCCACTCTTCGCAGTGTACCGGCAGCGTCTTCAGCGAGGCGGAATTGCTCGTGGGCTTCGTCCCAACGGCCCAGTCCGGCCAGCGCACGGCAGGTATGGAGAGAAATGAGGCAGGTCATCACCGCGGTTTGCGGGTGAAAGTGTAACGCCTCCTCGAGAACGGGAAGGGCCTCCTCGGGCCTACCACCGTTCAGCAACGCGAGGCCGAGATTTGCCTGGCACACGGACTTGGCTTTCCCGAATTCCGACGCCTTTCGGAACGAGGCGGCGGCCTCAGCCCAACGCTCGCGTTGCAGCAAGAGGAGGCCAAGCGTGTTGGCACGGACCTGCGTTGGCCCTTTGTCTTCCATTTGTTCGCGCAGGTCTTCAATCGCCCCATCGAGATCCCCGGCCTGGGCACGCTTGTTGGCGCGACGAACGCCCGGGTCAAAATGGCGGAAGAACCGGATTGCGAACAAAAGAATCAAGGCAACAACAGCGCCGACAATCCAAAGGAGCCCCGAGAGCTGGGAAGCCGGGCCGGGCGGTGGATTCGGCCCCTCGCGCTCCGGCGCAAATAGGTAGAAGATCAATCCAAAGCCGAGGAGCATGAGGAGCCACACCCAGAGCGGCGTCACGCGCCTATCGGGTGCCGGTCGAATCGTGTTGATCATTCCCGACGACAATTGCTGCTCCAAGCCGATGAACAAGAAATGGTGGCGCCGGCCCGATGCTCCTCGGACGGAACGAGTCCGTTCGCGTCTCATATGGCCACGCCGATTATCTCAGCGAGCGTACCGACGGGTCAAATTCGCTTCGCTCGGGATTTCGCTAAGGTTTCGGGAAGATCATGCGTAGATCCTGGCCGGTTTACACCGTTAGAACTCTGTGAGCCCCTCGGGCTTCGGTTTGTCTCGAGGCTGCTGCTCCAACTTCTGCCGGCATTTCTCGAAAGCCTTGTCGAGCGCGGCCCGGTGCGCTTTTCGCAGTGTACCGGCGGCTTCTTCAGCGAAGCGGAATTGCTCGTGGGCTTCGTCCCAACGGCCCAGTTCGCCCAGCGCGAGGCAGGTATGGAGAGAAACGATGCAGGTTATCACGGAAATTTGCGGGCCAATCCAAAGGAGCAGCAACCAGGGCTCGAAGGGCGGCGCAGGCGGTCGGTTCGGCCCCTCGCGTTTCGGCACGAATTGGTAGAAGATCAAACCAAAACCGCCGATCAGGAGGAGCCACACCCAGGGAGGCGTGACGCGTCTGTGGGGTGCCGGTCGATTCGCGTTGGTCATTCCGGACGACAATTTGGTCTATTCCTCCATGTACGCCCGCAGGCCCTGGGGACGCCAGTTGAGTGACTTGAAGCCTTCGATCGCTGTGAGCGTCTGCAAGAAGACAGGCTCGTCGGACTCGTGCGGCAAAGCCCGCCAGCGAAGCTCGAACGTCCATGCCCGCTGCTCGTTCGAGCGGTCGTAGATCGAACCCGTCGATACAACCTGAAACGCACTTCCGTAAATGACCTTTCGGAGCTCGGACTCACCCGCGCCCGATTGGCTCAGGGTGATCATCAGCGTACCACGCCGTACGCTGCGAATCTTCATCTCGAGCGTCTTCAGGAAGTGCAGCACGAGTATGCCAAGCGCGAATGCGATAATGCCCAGCGCGATCTGGCCGCCGCCGAAGCATAAGCCAAGTACGGTAACGAACCAGAGCGTGGCCGCTGTCGTGACGCCCAGCACGAGGTTCTCACGCTTCAGGATCACACCCCCGCCGATGAAGCCCATTCCGGACAAGATGCCCAGCGGAAGCCGCATCACGTCTATTGTGACAAACGAATCCGCAGGTCTGCCGGCGCTCGCGATCAGGATATTGGCTTGAATCATCGAGAGACACGCGGCCAGGCATACGAGAAGGGTCGTGCGCAGACCAGCGGGCAGCCCCTGCTCGCCGCGATTCAGCCCGATCAAACCTCCAGCGGCGATCGCAAGTGCGAGCCGCAACGCAATGTCCGGCCAAGCGATGACGCTCGACATGTCGGTACTCCGGGTGATTCACTGGCGCGAGCCATTATACCTCACGCTCGGGGGGCGCTGCCGTCGTGAGCAAATACGAGTAGGAGTGGGAGTGGGAGTACGAGTACGAGTACGAGTACGAGCACGAGTACGATCAGGACTCACGCTGGCGACGCTTGCTTGTCGCTTAGTTCCGGGTTCGCTCGGGCGGCGGCGGAGCGCGTTGGCATTCGCCTGGGCGCACGTTTCGAGGGATTCAGCGCGTGATTACCGGGCTCATCGTTAGAATGCGAAGCTGGGCCGAAAATATCTTTAATTTTGATTCATTTTTCGCTGCTTTCTGCCGGCGGATGTTTCATATTAATAGTAGAGAGGAAAATGCGCGAGCCTTTTCGCGAGAGACACGCCCGCATTTTCTTCTCTGCAAGAGCGCCTTGGCTCTGGTTCTCTGCCGAACCGGAGATGTGGCGCGGTGGCCGGCGACGGCGGAGTCAGCGCCGGCGTTTGATTGCTATCCATTCGTTGCGAGAACACCCCCATGGTTCCAAGTCCATCGAGCGAGTTTGGAGACACTACCAACGGACTACGGCTGCGGCCGCTTTCACTTCCGCCTCCGCGCGCCGCGAATTTACACTAGTGCACGAATGCTATGCTGGAAAACTCCTCCAGGAGTGCAACATAGTGCAACACAGTGCAATCCAAAACAGGGCGTCCCAAGGGCAACAAGCGATCTGTAAATCCCTCAATAGCCAATACATCGGAGATGCGTCGGGCGTGCTCCACCGATTCACAAACGGTGCGCCACCACCCACACCGAAAATGGCACTACGGGACACCGGCCTTGTTCACTAGTTCTGAAACGCAGGGCGGAGGGCAAGAGACGGAAGAACCCACCGGTCGTAATGCTCAAATCCGGCATCGGATTTGCATAATGTTAAACTGGCCCTTTGCAGCGTTGGCATTCATGGGCGGGATCGCCTGGATGGCTCGAACGACACGCAAATCCTGTGCTCAGAAGGTGTTAGATCCCGTGCCTGGTGTAAACCCCATCGCGGAGCGCTGGGCGACAATGGGAAATTCTGTGCTCAGAAAGCCTCAGAATCCGCGCCGGTGCGACAAATCCCCGTGGTCTCCGGGGTGCGGTCTGGGAGGCTCCGCGCGAATCGTGAGCGCCGCGATTCTCAAAACTCGTCCGCTGATTGTTGATGGGCGTCCTTTTTCGGTCCCGCTTGTCACCTTGCATCGGGAGACATCGCCCCTCGAGGATCAGAAGACCTCCCTGCAAACTCAGGGCCGGATCTAACAAGAAACGTCAAGAGGTCTCGCCGCACGCGACAATGACGCGTCGCCGGACTTCCCCCGCGAAATCGAATCGGAGCAAGCTTCATGGTGACTCTCCAAGGAACTACGACTTCCGGGATTGATACGACATCGTTGCTCACAGCGCTTGCTGCGCTTCGAAAGGGAGACTTCACCGTCCGCCTGCCGCTGGATTGGATCGGTGTTGCCGGCAAGGTCGCCGACACCTTCAATGAGGTGATCGAGCTCAACGAGAGAATGGCCGATGAGCTTGAACGAATCAGCCGGGTGGTCGGGAAAGAGGGCAAGATCAACGAACGTGCTTCGCTGGGGGCCGTCACCGGTTCCTGGAAATCGTCGTTCGACTCGGTCAACAACTTGATCGGGGATCTGGTGCATCCCACCAGTGAGACCTCGCGAGTCATCGGCGCGGTCGCGCAGGGCGACCTCTCGCAATCCGTCGCCCTCGAGATCGAGGGCCGCGAGCTGCAAGGCGAATTCCTGCGGACGGCCAAGACCATCAACAAGATGGTCGACCAGCTTGGCTCGTTCGCGTCGGAGGTGACTCGCGTGGCCCGTGAGGTGGGTACCGAAGGCAAGCTCGGCGGGCAGGCCGACGTCAAAGGCGTCGCCGGCACCTGGAAGGACTTGACGGACAGCGTCAACTCGATGGCCGGGAACTTGACCGGCCAGGTGCGCAACATTGCCGAGGTCACCACGGCCGTCGCCAACGGCGACCTTTCCAAGAAGATCACCGTCGACGTCAAGGGCGAGATCCTCGAGCTCAAGAACACCATCAATACGATGGTCGACCAGCTTCGCTCGTTCGCAGCCGAGGTCACCCGCGTGGCCCGCGAGGTCGGCACCGAAGGAAGGCTGGGCGGACAAGCGCGAGTCGAAGGCGTCTCCGGCACGTGGAAAGACCTGACGGACAGCGTCAACTTCATGGCCGGCAACCTCACCGCCCAGGTCCGAAACATCGCCGCCGTGACGACGGCCGTCGCCAAGGGTGACCTCTCGCGACACATCACCGTCGACGTCAAGGGCGAGATCCTCGAGCTCAAGAACACGGTCAATACCATGGTTGACCAGCTCAGCTCGTTCGCCTCGGAGGTCACGCGAGTGGCCCGCGAGGTCGGCACCGAGGGCAAGCTGGGCGGCCAGGCCGACGTCAAGGACGTCGCCGGCACATGGAAAGACCTCACGGACAGCGTCAACTTCATGGCCGGTAACTTGACCGCCCAGGTCCGCAATATCGCGGACGTGACGACCGCCGTGGCCAACGGCGACCTGTCGCGAAAGATCACCGTCGATGTCAAAGGCGAGATCCTCGAGCTCAAGAACACGATCAACACCATGGTCGATCAGCTCGGCTCGTTTGCCTCCGAGGTCACCCGCGTGGCCCGCGAGGTCGGCACTGAGGGCAAGCTCGGCGGCCAGGCCGACGTCAAGGGCGTCGCCGGCACCTGGAAAGACTTGACGGACAGCGTGAACTCCATGGCCGGCAACTTGACCGGCCAGGTCCGCAATATCGCCGATGTCACCACGGCCGTCGCCAACGGCGACCTTTCCAAGAAAATCACGGTCGACGTCAAGGGCGAGATCCTCGAGCTCAAGAACACCATCAACACGATGGTCGACCAGCTCCGGTCGTTCGCGGCCGAAGTCACGCGCGTGGCCCGCGAGGTCGGCACCGAAGGGAAGCTGGGCGGCCAGGCCGATGTGCGCGACGTCGCCGGTACATGGAAAGATCTGACGGACAGCGTGAATTTCATGGCTGGAAACTTGACCGCTCAGGTTCGCAACATCGCCGACGTCACCACTGCCGTCGCCAAGGGAGACCTTTCCAGGAAGATCACGGTCGACGTCAAGGGCGAGATCCTCGAGCTCAAGAACACGATCAACACGATGGTCGACCAGCTCGGCTCGTTTGCGTCCGAGGTCACGCGCGTGGCCCGCGAGGTCGGCACCGAGGGCAAGCTGGGCGGCCAGGCGGATGTGAAGGGCGTCGCCGGCACGTGGAAGGACCTGACGGACAGCGTCAACTCGATGGCCGGCAACTTGACCGGCCAGGTGCGCAATATCGCCGACGTGACCACGGCCGTTGCCAATGGCGACCTGTCCAAGAAAATCACAGTCGACGTCAAGGGCGAGATCCTCGAGCTCAAGAACACCATCAATACGATGGTCGACCAGCTTCGGTCGTTCGCGGCCGAGGTCACGCGCGTGGCCCGCGAGGTCGGCACCGAGGGCAAGCTCGGCGGCCAGGCCGATGTCAAGGACGTCGCCGGAACGTGGAAGGATCTCACGGACAGCGTGAACTTCATGGCCGGCAACTTGACCGGCCAGGTGCGCAACATCGCGGACGTCACCAAGGCCGTGGCCAGCGGTGACCTGTCCAAGAAGATCACGGTCGACGTCAAGGGCGAGATCCTCGAGCTCAAGAACACCGTCAACACGATGGTCGACCAGTTGAGCTCGTTTGCGGCCGAGGTGACCCGCGTGGCCCGCGAGGTCGGCACCGAGGGCAAGCTGGGGGGCCAGGCCCAGGTCAAGGGAGTTTCCGGCACCTGGAAAGATCTCACCGACAACGTCAACTTCATGGCCGGCAACTTGACCGGCCAGGTGCGCGGCATTGCCAAGGTCGTGACCGCCGTCGCCAACGGCGACCTGAATCAAAAGCTCACGGTCGAGGCCAAGGGAGAGATCGCGGCGCTCGCCGATACGATCAACAGCATGATCGACACCCTGGCCACGTTCGCCGATCAGGTGACCTCGGTTGCGCGCGAAGTCGGCGTGGAAGGAAAGCTCGGCGGCCAGGCCAGTGTGCCGGGGGCAGCCGGTACATGGAAAGACTTGACCGACAACGTGAACCAGCTTGCGGCCAACTTGACCACCCAGGTGCGTGCCATCGCCGAAGTGGCGACAGCCGTCACCAAGGGCGACCTCACGCGGTCAATCAAGGTCGAGGCCCTGGGTGAAGTCGCCGTGCTCAAGGACAACATCAACGAGATGATCCGCAACTTGAAGGACACAACGCTCAAGAACAGCGAGCAAGACTGGCTCAAGACCAATCTGGCGAAATTCAGCCGAATGCTCCAGGGACAGAAGGACCTGCTCACGGTCGGGCGGCTCATCCTCTCGGAGCTGGCGCCGGTCGTCTCGGCCCAGCATGCCGTCTTCTATATCTTTGATTCCAGCCGTGAGCCGGCGCAGCTCACGCTGCTGGCGAGCTACGCCTACAAGGGCCAGTCCGCCGTGGGCAGCCAGCTCAGCCTGGGCGAGGGCCTGGTCGGGCAGTGCGCCCTTGAGAAGCAGAAGATCCTGCTCTCGAACATCCCACCCGACTACATCCGGATCTCTTCCGGTCTAGGCGACGCGGCGCCGCAGAACATCATCGTTCTTCCCGTGATCTTCGAAGGCCAGGTCAAGGGCGTGCTCGAGCTCGCCTCGTTCGAAAGGTTCAACTCCACTCACCAGGCGTTCCTCGAGCAATTGACGGAGAGTATCGGCATCGTGCTCAACACGATCGTCGCCAACATGCGCACCGAAGATCTGCTCAAGCAGTCGCAGTCGCTGGCCCAGGAGCTGCAGAGCCGCCAGGAAGAGCTACAGCAGACGAATCAGGAGCTTCAAGAAAAGGCAAGGCTGCTCGCCCACCAGAACCAGGAGGTCGAGCGCAAGAATCAGGAAGTCGAGCAGGCCCGCCAGGCACTCGAAGAGAAAGCCAAGCAGCTCTCGGTGACATCCAAGTACAAGTCAGAGTTCCTGGCCAACATGTCGCATGAGCTGCGCACGCCGCTCAACAGCTTGCTCATCCTTTCGGACCAGCTTTCGAAGAACCCTGACGGCAACTTGAACCCCAAGACAGACCGAGTTCGCCAAGACGATTCACTCTTCCGGCAATGACCTTTTGACTCTGATCAACGATATTCTCGACATCTCCAAGATCGAGTCGGGAACGGTCGTCGTCGATCTGGGCGAGCTGCGGCTGGCTGACTTGCAGAGCTACGTCGAGCGCACCTTCAATCACGTTGCCGAATCGAAGGGGTTGGACTTTTCAATCGACATGGCCACGGATGTGCAGAAGTCGGTCTACACCGACGCCAAACGGCTACAGCAAGTGATCAAGAACCTGCTGTCGAATGCGTTCAAGTTCACCCAGGAGGGCCACGTTTCGTTCACCGTCAAGCCGGCTGCCTTCGGCTGGAACACCGAGAACGAGAACCTTAACCGCGCCGGGTCCGTGCTCGAATTTTCGGTCTCCGACACGGGCATCGGCATCCCGCCCGACAAGCAGCAGATCATCTTCGAGGCCTTCCAGCAAGCCGACGGCAGCACGAGCCGCAAGTTCGGCGGCACCGGATTAGGGCTGGCGATCAGCCGCGAGATCGCGCGATTGCTGGGGGGCGAGATCCGGCTGGTCAGCTCGCCGGGCAAGGGCAGCACGTTCACGCTCTTCCTGCCCCAGACTTTCGTCCCGCAGAAGACTCAACGCCGGCCCGCCGCCTCACCTGGTGAAAACGGCGCGTCCAGGCAGGTCTCGGCCCAGCCTGAGTCTGATCCCGTCGTCCTGGAAACGCCCAAGCTCGTCAACGAGGTTGGTGATGACCGCAACTGCCTGGAGCCCGGCGATCCGATCCTCTTGATCGTGGAAAACGACCTGTCGTTCGCCCGGCTGCTACTCGAGGCTGCCCGCGAAAGAGGCTTCAAGGGACTGGTCACCTCCCTCGGGGCCGCGGCTCTGGCCATGACCAGCGAATTCAAGCCCGATGCCATCACCCTGGATATCTGCCTGCCCGATATCGACGGCTGGCGCGTGATCGACCGGCTCAAGAACGACATGACCACGCGACACATCCCCGTGTGCATCCTGTCGACCGAGACGGCCCACGACCGCGGTGCCCGATACGGAGCGCTGGCGGTGCTCGACAAGCCCATCAAGAGCCGTGAGAAACTGGACGAGCTGCTGGATACGATTCGCGAGTTCATCAGCCAGCCGGTGAAAGAGCTGGTCGTGATCGGCTCCGCCCCGCCCGGCCGCGAACAGCTCGCCGATTATATCGGAGGGGAGCAGTTCCGCCTGACCGAAGCCGCCACCGGCGCAGGCCGCGCTCGAACTGCTCGCAGAGCGAACGGTCGACTGCGTGGTGCTGCAGTCGCCACCCCCCGACATGCCGATTGATCGTCTCCTGGCAAGTCTCGCCCGGCAGCGTCAGTTCGCCACCTTGCCGGTCATCCTGTATTCGAGCCAGGGCGGCGGCAGAATCGACTCCGAGCTGCCCAGGTGGGAGAACGAGGCAGTGAGCTTCCGCGAAGTCTCCTCCCCCGAGCGCCTGCTCGACCAGACCGCGTTCTTCCTCCACTCTCCGGTCGAGAAGCTCGCAGAGCCCAAGCGGCGGATCCTCGAGCGCCTCGTACCAGACCGACCACGTCCTCGCCGGCCGCACGGTCTTGATCGTCGACGACGACATCCGCAACATCTTCGCGTTGACGAGCATCCTCGAGTGGCGCAACATGAACATCGTCTCCGCCGAGACTGGCCGCGATGCCATCAGGCTGTTGCAGACCAGGCCCGACATCGACATCGTGCTCATGGACATCATGATGCCCGAAATGGATGGCCTTGATACCATGCGAGTTATTCGCAAGCTTCCCCAGTTCAACACGCTGCCGATCATCGCCGTGACCGCTAAGGCGATGAAGGGCGATCGAGAAAAATGCATCGAGGCTGGGGCCTGGGACTATCTATCCAAGCCCGTCGATACCGAGCAATTGCTCTCGGTCTTGAGAGTCTGGCTCCATCGGTAGATTACAGGAGAAACAGCCCCCGTTATTTCCTTCGCGCAACATGCCGCCGACTGCATTCGCCCCTGGCAACGGTGCACCTGAATGGCCAACGACGAAAAGGTCGACATCCTCGTGGTGGACGACCTGCCCGAAAAACTCCTGGTGTACGAAACCATCCTCGAAGGCTTGGGCCAGAACGTCGTCGCTGCGCGTTCGGGAAAGGACGCGCTGCGGCTGCTGCTCGAGCGCGATTTCGCTGTCATCCTGCTCGACGTGAACATGCCCGACATGGACGGGTTCGAGACGGCCGCGATGATCCGGAGCCGCCGCCAGACCGCCCAGACGCCGATCATCTTCGTCACCGCCTTCAACGACGAGATGCACACGGCTCAGGGCTATTCGCTGGGGGCAGTCGACTATATCCTCTCGCCGGTCGTGCCCCAGATTTTGCGGACCAAGGTCGGGGTTTTCGTCGAGCTGTACAAGAAGACGCTCCAGGTTTCGAGGCAAGCCGAGGAACGCGTTGCGCTCGCCCGCGCCGAAGCCGGCAGGGCCGCCGCGGAAGCCGCGAATCGCCGCCTGGCGTTTCTGGCCGAAGCCAGCAACGTGCTGGGGCGGTCGCTCGACCTTGAAGCCATCTCGCGCGGGCTCGTCCGCCAGGCCGTTCCGTTCCTGGGCGACCTCTGCATGCTCTCCCTCGCAAACGATCCGGGCTATGGAAGCACTCAGTCCGAGCTTGCCTGGGTCGACCCAACGCGAGCTCTTGACTCGAGAGCTCACGCTCGAGCGCCGGTCAAACGATTGAGCCCCTCACCGCGCTCCTGAGCCGCGTCATTGCAACCGGGACCGCCGAAACTTGCCTGCTGCTGGCCGAACTCTCCGCGACACCACCGGCCGGCCCGATCCCGGATTCGCCCGGGGAGCTCGGCTTGTGTGCCGTTATTGCAGTTCCGCTTCAGGTTCGCGGGCAGATCTATGGCGCACTGGCCATCGCCCGCCGCCATCCCGGCCCACCCGTCGAGCCGGACGAGGTTTCCTTGATCGAAGACCTCGCCGCCCGCGCAGCCGTCGCAATCGAGAATGCGAGACTCTATCGGCATGTCGAGGAGAACGACCGCCGCAAGAATGAATTCCTGGCGATGCTCGCCCACGAGCTGCGAAACCCACTTGCACCGATCCGGACCGCGGCCGAGCTGCTGAAAATGCTCGAGCTCGACAATGAAAACCTGATCTGGGCGAGCGAAGTCATCTCGCGGCAGGTCGAGCATCTGGTCAGACTGGTCGACGATCTCCTCGATATCTCGCGGATCACCGGCGGGAAGATCCAGCTCCGAGTCGAGACCATCGACGCGAGGACGGTCGTTGACCGTGCGGTTGAAACCAGCAGGCCGCTCTTGGATGCCCGCAAACACACGCTCGCGCTGTCCGTTCCCGCCCACCCGGTGCCGATCAAGGCCGACCCGGTGCCGCCTGGCGCAGGTGCTGGCCAACCTGCTCAATAATGCCGCCAAGTATACCGAGCCAGGAGGCAAGATTGATCTCGAGCTCGTGCGCTCGTGGCTCTCAGGCCGTCTACAGCGTTCGCGACAACGGCGTGGGAATCTCGGCGGAAAAACTCTCGGCGATTTTCGACCTGTTCACTCAAGTCGACCATTCTCTCGACCGTTCACAAGGCGGCCTGGGAATCGGCCTCACACTGGTGCGCAGGTTGATCGAGCTGCATGGCGGAACCGTGCAAGCGACAAGCGAAGGGGCCAATCGCGGCAGCCAGTTCGTCATTCGCCTACCGGCGCTCGATCCGGCAGCCGCCTTGGATTCAAAGACCCGCCCCCAGTCCCGCGACGCCGCGCACTCCCACGCGCGCCGAATCCTGGTCGTCGACGACTATCCTCGGGTTGCTGAAAGCCTGATGAAAATGCTCGCCCTGGCCGGCCATGATGTGAGGATCGCTCTCGACGGGCCCACCGCGGTTGAAGAGGCTTCGAGCTTCCGGCCCGAATTCATCGTGCTCGACATCGGGCTGCCGGGCATGGACGGCTACGAGGTCGCCCGCCAGATTCGCAACGACCCTGCTTCCCGGCAAGCAACCCTCATCGCCGTCACCGGGTACGGTAAGAAGGAAGATCAACTCCGCGCATACCAGGCCGGGTTCGATCATCACTTGACCAAGCCGGTCGACTGCGCTGTGCTGCTGCAATTAATCGGGGCAAAAGGCGCTTCACCTCGCGAGCATGGATCCCCCTCGGCGCTCCTTACGCCAGCCTGATACCTGGCGACACCGGATACTTGGTCCACGATTTGCACTCTGATTACCTGTGCACGCATCACGCACGGAACCAGGTTGAGCGCCTCGTCGCGGAACACCAACATTCAACCCGATCCGGCGCCATGCGCGTAACACGAAAGGAAGGCTCTCCGATGTTGGAAAAACTCGCCGGCATCTGCCTGGGAATCGTCAACCTGCTTCTGCTCGTAATCGTCGGAGTCGTGTTTTTCATTCCGGATGCAGGCCGCTATTTGCGAATCAGGCGCATGTAGTGGCCTACGTTCGAGAATGTGATGCTGTGGAAGCAACGACGTCGAGTCCGCCGATCGAGTTGCGATTTCCGCCACACGATTGCGACGCGTGACATAGAGTAGAGCAGGGGGGCGCACGGACCCAGAGGGCAGGGCACATCGGACGACCGCGGACCGAGGGGCCGCGAAAACCAAAGTCACCTTTCGCGCCGCGAAAGTGCGCATTTCTCGCCGAGCGAGGAGCGTGGCGATGTGGTATTGTGCCGATGTCGGGCCAACTATGGGCCTACTGATGTTCGAAGACTCGATGCGCCGCATCGATGTTCTGGAGGCGTTTGACTGTAGCTCACAGGTCGGAACGGCGTCGCGCCTCGGGAGCGACCCGGCCGGTGTCGCCGTCTGGCGATTGAACGTTCACGGCGCTGCCCTCGAAGGCCGCTGGATCGTCATCGATCGGCGATTCGTTCCGGCTTCGTGACTTTTCCCGTGATTTTACCACCATTTTCCAGAACCTTCGCCTTGAAGAAGTCCTGGATGTCTTCCGGCAGGTCCTCGACTGGGAGAATCATGGACTCGCTTCGCGAGTAGAACACGAGCCAGTAGGTCTCAAAGCACCATTTGTTCTCCAGTGCCGCTGCTTGCGAAGCGCCGTCGCTTCCGCGATAATTCCCCTCGAGCTCGATCGAGTATGCTGTGAAGCCGCTGATCGGCGAAGATCTGAGGGGACGATGGCTCCGCCAAGTCACGAAGTGACAGACAGCACCAATTCACCCGTTGATCCTCCAGGCTCGATCGACGAGCCGCCGACCCGGTGGCCGTTCCTGCACGCATTGAGAGCCTTCGTCGATCACCCCGTAACCAGGCTCGCGGTCGCGCTCATCCTCATCATCAGCGGATTCATCGAAGCGTATTCCACTTTCAAGGAAGATGTGTCTCACCTGCGAGTCCGGATCGGTCACGGCATCATCCTGCTCGGCTTCATGAATGCGTTCTCCAGCCTGCCGCCGGTTGTCGACGGCATCGAACGCTGGCTCAAGCTCGAAGACGCGAAGGCCGAGCGCCGCCGTGCGGCGACGAGACAGGACGCCGGGCGGGAGACGGAGCCGCACAGCCACTCCTGACCGCAAGCAAATCTCGCTCGCCCGTTTCCAGCCGATACCCGAAGCCTGAGGGGTTTACTCCGTGTTGGCCTTTTGTTATACCGTTGTTTAATAACGGAATGGCCCACCCCGCCGGAATGCCCACCCCCCGGTCAAGCGATGGCTCGATGTTCCCGCCTCTGAACATCGCTCGAGGCTCACCCCATGAAACACAACCGCCTGCCGCAGAGATTGCGCGTTTACGGGCTGATTGTCCTGTTTGCCGTGTTGGCCAGGTTGGCGACGGCCGCGGATGCCGGCAGCGAGCCCCTCCATTGCCGGATCGATCGGGTCATCGAATCGGCCAGGGTCGGCACACCCGCACCGCAAGCGGGCGACGCCGAGTTCCTGCGCCGCGTTTCTTTGGACCTCACCGGCATGCCTCCGTCGGTGGATGAGCTACGCGAGTTTCTGGCCGACAAGACGGCCGAGAAGCGGTCCCGAACGATCGACAGGCTGCTGACGAGCCCGCTCTTCGCCCGCCACTGGGCAACCACGCTCGACGTCATGCTGATGGAGCGCCGACCGAACGTCCATGTTCCCGCCGATGAGTGGCAGAACTACCTGCTCCGCACGGCACAATCGAATCGCCCTCTCAACGAGGTGATGAGCGAGCTGGTGACCGCAAACGGTGCCGACCCCAAGCTGCGGGCCGCCGCGAGGTTCTTCCTCGATCGTGGCTCCGATCCGAACCTGATCACGCGCGACGTCGGCAGAATCTTCTTTGGCCGCGACATGCAATGCGCCCAGTGCCACAACCACCCCCTGGTCAAGGACTATCAGCAGTCCGATTACTTTGGTCTGCTCGCATTCATCAACCCCGGCTACTCCGTGACCCGGAAAGAAGGGCAGAAGGACGTCACGTTCCTCGCCGAGAAGGCGGGAACTGACCTCACTTTCGACTCGGTGTTCGTCAAAAACGATAAACACGTGACGGGCCCACGCGTTCCCGGCGAGACCGAGCTTCCTGAACCGGCAAGCCCGCCCGGCGAAGAGTACCAGGTCAACCCGGCCGATGGCGTGATTGCGGTGCCAAGATTCAGCCGGAGGCACAAGCTGGCGTCGTTGGCGACCGGCGGCAGCAACCGCGCTTTCAACGAGAACATTGCGAACCGTCTCTGGGCGGTGATGATGGGTCGCGGGCTTGTCCATCCCTCTGACCTTCATCATCCCGCCAACCCTGCGAGCCACCCCGAGCTGTTGAAGCTACTCGCCGACGAGCTCGTCGCCGGCAAATTCAACGTCCGGAGCTTTCTGCGCGAGGTCGCCTTGACAAAGGTCTACCAGCAGACGATCGACTTGCCGCCCGACGACGGTGCGTTTCCTCGCGATCTGGACGCCAAGCTCACAGACGAGAAGGCTCGTGCCGAGCCGCTCGAAGCGACTGCCGAAGCTGCACGGAACACATACTCGAGCGCCGTCAAAGCCTGGTACCAGAACGAGGGGGCACTCATCCCGCTCCTCGCCGGGCAAGACACGGCGACAGCCAAGCACGCCGAATCGGCAAAGAAGAAAGAGGCAGCCCGGAAAGCCGTCGCCGATGCCCAATCGCAATGGAAGACCAAACAGGAGACGGCGAGAGCCCTGGGCGAGGCCGCGGCCCGTGGGCAAGAGGTCGCGAAAAAACTGCCCAAGGACAAAGAGCTGATTGCTGCCGCCGCGGTCTTCACGAAGCGCGGGGCGAGCGCCGCGACCGAGCTCGTGGCACTGGAGAAAACAATCGCCGACCAAACAACCGCGCTCAAGAAAGCCGGCGACGAACTGGCCGCAGCCGCCCAGGCCGTGCTGACGGCTCGAGCCAGCGTTTCACCGATCCGCGAGGCGGTCCGCCAGAAGGAGAAAATCGTCCTGGAAGCGCGACGGAGGATGGCCGAAACCCGCTCCGTCGCCGAGCATCATCAGAAACGGCTCAAGCTTCTCGAAACACTTGCTCATTGCCAGAGGCTGCAACAGCAGATCACCAAGAGCGAGCGGGCCTCCCTCGCCCTGGGAAATGCAGTCTCCGCCGCCAAGACACGGTCCGCCGACATCGAGACGGTGCTGCGGCAAAAGCAGGAAGAAACGCGGCTCTGTCGATCGCTCACGAGCCGCCGCCGAGGAAACCCAGTCCCGAGCTCACGCTGCCTTGGTGCTTCATCAAAAGATCGCGACGAGCGTCGATGCCGCCCTGGCCGCGACCCAGGCCGCACAACAGCTCCTGCCTGACGATTGCGCTTTGTCGCTGGCAGTGCAGAAGATCAACGAGAAATCGGCCGAGCTACGAAAAGCCGGGCTCCCTCTCCAGGCACGGTTCGATGCTGCGGTCGCATCGCTGGCCAAAGCCAACGAGCGCCAGAAGTCGGCACAAGCCGCGCTCCAGGTGTGCCTGGCCGAGAAGGCCCGGCGCGACGAGGCCTTGGCCGCCGCGGCGAGAGCCCAGGCCGCCGAGGACGCTGCGCGGAAAATCCGCGAGGTCCGAGCTCGCCGAATCCCGCACGGAATTGAGCGCCTCTGCGAAGCAGCCAGTTTGCACAAGCCCAGTTGAAGGCGCTCACGCCCGAGCAGATCTGCTTCAGTATCCTGAAAGTTACCGGTGTCTACGATCGATACTGGAAGACCGAGGAGGCCGAGCTCAACAAGAAAGAGCCGCTCTTTGGCCCGGCGGCATTCGACCCGTTCGTCAGAATCGCGCGAGTGCTCGAGCTCGAGCGCCGAACGTACGAAAAGCTCAAGGGAACGCTGCCGCCATTCGTTTCCATCTACGCAGCCGCCCCCGGCCAGCCCCAGAACGACTTTTTCGCGACCGCCGACCAGGCCCTCTTCGCAGCCAACGGCGGGTCCATCAATAGCTGGATCGCACCGGCCGGCGGCAATGTCTCACAGCGAATGATCCAGGAAAACGATCCTCGCAAGGCCGCGGAAGACCTGTACATGACGATTCTCTGCCGCCCGCCGCTTGCGGATGAATCGGCCGACGTCGTCCACATGCTCACGGCCAATCCCAAGGAAAAAGCGGCGGTTGTGCAAGAACTGGTCTGGGCCCTGCTCACTTCCGTCGAGTTCCGATTCAACCACTGATCGAAAGATCCCTCATGATGGAGGCTATATCGTGAAGTGCACATACAAATGCCATTCTCCGGAGCACAACATGGCACGGCGGCAGTTTTTGGCCGGCATGGCTGCCACCGCCGCGGGGGCAACGGTCGGAGGTCTAGATTTCTTCTCCCATCCGGCTGCTGCCAAAGAGCTCATGAACGATCAGAAGCGGGTCGTTCTTTTTTACATGCACGGTGGTCTGAGCCAGCTCGAAAGCTGGGACCCCAAGCCCGGCACCGACACCGGTGGCCCGTTCCGTGCAATCAGCACGTCTGTCCCCGGAATTCAGATCTCCGAACTGCTGCCCAATGTCGCGAGGCAGATGCACCACCTCTGTCTGGTGCGGGGCGTCAACACCGCCGAGGACGACCACGGCAAGGGTGCTTACTTGATGGCCACGGGGCGCAGACAGACGCCCGCCGCCGAATACCCCATGTTCGGGGCTGTCTGCGCCAAGGCGATGGCCCCTGAAGACAACGCACTTCCAGGTCACATCGTGATCACGCCCGGTGGAGGCGGCGGCCGCGGCAATGATGCCGCCTACCTGGGCCCCAGATACTCGAGCATCGTGCTGGGCAATGGCAAACCCCCTCAATACACGACCCGTCCCGGAGCCTTGACCCAGGCGATGGACGCCTCGCGCAACGAATTTCGACGCCGCGTCAACGAACGATTCTTGAACCGCCGGCGCACGGCCGTGACCGAAGCCTACACCTATTCCTACGAGCAGGCTCTCGACTTGATGGCGCAGAAGGATGTATTCGACGTTTCCAAGGAACCGCCGAGGGATCACGACCGCTACGGCAAGTACGACCTCGGCCGCCACTGCTTGCTCGCGCGGCGGCTCCTTGAAAAGGGAGCCACGTTCGTGCAGGTCTCGCATTCGAATTACGACACGCACAACGAGAACTTCAACTTCCACATCGAGCAACTGGGCGAGTTTGACCAATCATTTGCGGCCCTGGTGGCCGACCTGGCCGATCGGGGCATGCTCGATTCAACCTTGATCGTCGTCATATCCGAATTCGGCCGCACCCCGAACATCAACCACTTCTACGGCCGCGATCACTGGTCGCGAGCCTGGTCGGTGGTTGTTGGCGGCGGCAAGATTCACCGCGGCATGGCCTACGGCAAGACGAACGCCAAAGGCACCGAAGTGGTCGACGGCCAGGTTGATCACGCGAATCTTTTCCATACGTACCTCCAGGCTGTGGGCGTCGATTCGACGGATACGTTCGAAATTGAAGGACGCGACGTCCCGATCGCCGACCCGTCTTCCAAGATGATCCGGCCGATCCTCGCTTGATCATGACTCGCCTCTCGCCCCCACCCACTCGGAGTGCCGGCCGTGCGCACAGACCCTCCCAGGATCGACCCCAAACAAGCCCATCTCATTGCCCAGTGGCCCGCTGGAAGGCCGATCGTCTGTTGCCGGTTCGACCCCAAGGGCCGCTTCCTTTTCTGCGGACTGGAAAGCTCCACGATCGCACGCTTTAACCTCACCGACGGCAAGACAACGTCGTTTCCCGGCGGCCACGACTCGTGGGTCTTCGCGCTGGCATTCGCACCATCGGGCGATACCTGCTACAGCGGCGGAGGCGAAGGCCGTGTGGTCTTCTGGGAAACGGCCGCCGCCTCGCCCCGAGCGATGCGCACGATCGACGCCCACAAGGGCTGGGTTCGCGCAATCGCGCCGAGCCCCGACGGCAAGCTGCTTGCCACCGCCGGCAATGATCGCGTCGTCCGCCTCTGGGATACCTCGACCGGCAAGCTCGTTCGCGAGCTCACGGGCCACGCCAATCACATCTATTCACTTACATTTCATCCTGGCGGCAAGTCGCTCTCGAGCGGCGACCTGCTGGGTGTGATCAAGGAATGGGATTCGTCTTCCGGGGCGGCTCTGGGTGCATTCGACGCCAAGGCTCTTCACACATACGAGAGCGGCCAGCAGGTCGACTTTGGCGGCGTGCGCGGCTTGGCGTTCTCGCCGGATCACGCCATGCTGGCCGCGGGAGGCTTGCACAAGGCGACGAATCCCCTTGGCGCCGTGCATGAGCCGCTCGTCCTCGTGTTTGACGCAAAAACCCGCAAGCTCTCGAGAACACTCCTGACCGATGGCATCACCGGTGGTGTGATCTGGAGGCTGCGCTATTTGTCCGACGGCACCTTGATGGGCGGCTGCGGCGGGTCGAACGGGGGCATCCTTCTCTTCTGGAAATCTGGCACAGACAAAGACTATCACCGCTTTGGCCTGCCCAATATCCTCCGTGACATGGACATCCACCCCGACGGGCTCCGTGTCGCAACCGCCCATCACGACGGCACCGCCAGAATCACGGCACTGGCAACGAAAAACTCCCAAGCGTAAGGCGATCAGTTTCCTCGCGCAATCGCCGCGAACTCACCCCTGCGTTCTTCCCAGCGGCGCGCCAGCTCGCCCGCCTTCTTCGGAGACTCCTTCGCAAGGTCATGTGTCTCCGTGCGGTCCTTCGCCAGGTCATACAACTCCCACGGCCCATCCTTGCCCGCGGCGACGAGCTTCCAGTCGCCCACGCGGATCGCCCGATTTCCTTCATGCTGCCACCACAGCTCATCGTGCCTGACCGCGCCATCGCGCGCAAACGCCGGCACAAGGCTCAGTCCGGGCGCGCGCGGGGCCTTCCGGCGCTTGTGCGGAGGCCAGCGGCGAAGTGCCGGCGAGTTCGAGGATCGTCGGCACGACGTCGATGACGTGGCCGGGATCGCGCCTCAGCTCCCCCGCGCTCTGATTCCTCTGGGCCAGTGCACGATCAGCGGCGTCGAAATCCCTCCTTCGTGCACCCAGGTCTTATGGCGACGGAAGGGAGTGTTCGCCACGGTGGACCAGCCCGGGCCCAGGCAAAGGTGCGTGGCCCGGGAACCGGCCGGCGCGGCGGGATCGTGCCCGTCGTCGCGCACCATGATCTCCGCACTCGCGCCGTTGTCGGACAGGAAGAGGATGAGCGTGTCGTCAAGGACGCCCATCGCTCGAAGCTGATCCAGCACGCGGCCGATCTCGCGGTCCATCCGGTCGATCATCGCAGCGTGAATGGACATCTTCATGGCCTGAAACGCACGCTGTTTTTCCGTCAACGAGACCCAGGGCAGGGGACGGTCAACCTCATCCGCGCCGAGGATCTTGAGTGTACCTGGATGGTCATAAGGTGGTCCCACCGTCCGCTCGACTTTCGACAATTGCGCGCTCACGATGCCCAGATCGGCGACACGCTTGGCTCGTTCGGCTCGGATGAACTCCCACCCGTCGCGGTAACGTCCTCGGTAACGCTCGATGTCATCCTTCGGCGCCTGAAGCGGGAAATGCGGCGCATTGAACGCGAGATACAGAAAGAAAGGCTGGCCCCGGTACCTGGCTGCATGTTCGGCAAGAAAGCCGATCCCGTGGTCGGCAATGGCGGTCGTTGCGTAGAATCCCGAGTCTTGCCCGACGGGCGGTTGTTTCTGATCGTCCTGGTACGAGACGCGCGGATGGAAGTACCGCCCGACATCCTCCAGATAGTACGAATGGTCGAACCCATCAGCCACAGGCATCCCATCGATGTGCCACTTGCCCGCGTGGTAGGAACGATAGCCAAGCGGATAGAGCATCTCGGGAAGCAGCCTCGCCCACGAAGGGCGCTTGCCCTCCACTCCGCTGGGCACACCCGGAACGGTATCGCGACGAACCTGCTGGGCATAATAACCCGTCAGCAGGGCGGCCCGCGTCGGCCAGCATCGCGCCGTATTGTAGAACTGCGTGAACCGCAGGCCGCCCGCCGCAAGCCCATCGAGGTTGGGCGTCTTGATCTCTCCGCCATAGCATCCCAGATCCGAGAAGCCAAGATCATCCGCAAGAATGATGACGACATTGGGTCGCGGCGGAATCTGGGTCGAAACGTGAACCTGACCGGCCGTCGAAGCGCCAAGGGCCATCATCAATGAAAACGCGAGTCGCATCGTTTGCTTGTCACTTTCTATTCGAGCATCATCACAACTCATCGAGATGCCGCGGCCAATCATCCTTGAGAAGCCGCGACAGTGAGCGATCCGCCAGGATGCGGCTCTCGGTCTGGCAGCGGGGACAGTAGTTGGTTTCGTTATCGGCATAGCGAATGCGCTGAACCGGCGCACTGCACACGGGGCAGGGCTCGCCAAACCGGCCGTGCACGGCCATTTCCGGCCGAAAGGCCGTGACCTTCTCGGGAAAACCGTCCCCGGTCTCCGCTCGAAGACGCGCGACCCATTCCAGAAGAACTTCACGCGTGGCATCGTAGAGCCGCTCGGCTTGAGCGCGAGTCAGTTTTTGTGAGTGTGCCAGCGGCGACAATCGCGCACGATGGAGGATCTCGTCGGAATATGCATTGCCGATGCCGCTGAACAACCGCGGGTCCGTGAGCGATCGTTTCAGCGTGTGGTTCTGCCCGCGCAGAACGGCTTCAAATTGATCGCGAGTCGCCGAGAGCGGTTCAAGCCCGCCTGGGTCCTGACCGTGGAGTGCTTCCTCTCCGCGCAGCACGTGCAGCGACGCCCTGCGCTTGCTTCCTGCCTCGGTGAGCACCAGGCAGCCTTTCGGGAAATCAAACGATGCCAGCGAGATCTTCCCACCCAGCTTGGCGCCGCGCGGCTTCCACGCGAGCCGCCCGGCGATCATCAGATGCAGCACGAGCCACAGATCGTCATCCAGCCCAAAAGCGATGCGTTTTCCCAGTCGCCGGATCTCGCAAACGTTTCTCCCATGAACCGAATCAATCGGCGGATCAAACGTGCGCAGCAAGAACGGGGCCTGAATGCGCACCCGCTCGAGCGTCTCGCCGACGACTCGCCGCTCGAGCGCTTCAACGTATACGGTGATGTCCGGCAGCTCGGGCATGGTTTTGCAACGACAAATCTCGATTTCGACTGGGGAACAATCTCGAATCTACCTTATACTCCTGAGGCGATCCATTGGTTGACACACTCGCCTGAGGAGAACGAAGCATGATCGGGACTCTGTTATTGATCATCACCCTGACTGCTGCCGATGAACCGATCTCGCTTCATCCCGCCAACTCTCATTACCTTCGCTTCCGGGGAAAGCCCACCGTACTGATCTCCTCGACCGAGCATTACGGGGCCGTACTGAACGGCGACTTCGACGCGATCCCCTATCTGGACGAGCTGCACGCGCGTGGCCTCAACCTCACCCGCATCTTCTCGGGTACGTACCGCGAAGTCCCCGGCTCGTTCAAGATCGGGAGCAATACGCTCGCGCCCAAGCCCGAGAAATACATCGGCCCTTGGCCGCGATCCCAAACGCCAGGCGCCGCGGATGGTGGAGACAAGTTTGATCTCACTCGCTGGAATCATCAATACTTCGAGAGGCTCATGAACTTCGTCGCCGCGGCGGCCGAGCGCGGCGTCGTCGTCGAGTATGTCTTGTTCTGCCCCTTCTATGAAGAAAACCTCTGGGATATCAATCCCATGAACGCTCGTAACAACGTGAACGGCTTACGCGCGATCAAGAGGACCGACGCATTCACCCTCAAGCATCCCGATCTCCAGCAGAAGCAGGAAGTTTTCGTACGAAAAGCAGTCACGGAATTGAATGGCTTCGACAACCTCTACTTCGAGATCTGCAACGAGCCGTATTTCGGCGGCGTCACACTTGACTGGCAGGCGCGAATCGCCTCGGTCATCGTCGACACCGAAAAGCAACTGCCCCACAAACACCTGATCGCTCAGAACATCGCCAACGAAAAAGCGCGGATCGAGCGGCCGCTTCCGGCTGTCTCGATCTTCAACTTCCATTACGCTGCGCCGCCGGAAACCGTGGCCATGAACTTCGGGCTGAATAAAGTCATCGGCGACGACGAGACCGGCTTCCGAGGGATTCACGATCGGCCGTATCGCATCGAGGCGTGGGATTTCATCATTGCCGGAGGCGCGATCTTCGATCACCTCGACTACTCGTTCACGACGGAACACGAAAACGGAACGGCCAAGATCACGGATCCCACACCCGGAGGAGGGGGCGCGACGATCAGGAAACAATTTCAAATCCTGAAACATTTCATCGACGGATTCGATTTCCTGCGAATGGCTCCGGACAAGAAATCAGTCACTCGAGTGGTGCCCACTTCGGCTTCGGTACGCACCCTCAGTGACCCGGGTCGTGCCTATGCGATCTACTCTCACGGTGCAAAGAAGCTCGATTTGACGCTCGAGCTTCCTGCCGGCATTTACCGCGCGCAGTGGTTAAACCCGCGCACCGGCACGATCGACAAATCGCAAAGCTTCGAGAGCCGCGGCGGTCCGGTCCAGATCGCCTCGCCCGATCATGAAGATGACGTGGCCTTGAGCATTCGGCGAACGACGGAACCTTGAGCGAGTAACGTGATCGTCGCGGCCGGCCGTCTCAATGCGATTCAGCGCTTGCGGGAAACAAATTGGTGAACGAGCGCCCCGGCGGGCTTGCCATGACTCTGCGCATGCAGCTCGCGTGACAAGCGCGGTGTCAACACCAGGTTCTTCCAGTTCAGGGTCGTCACGAAGTTGCTGCCCGCATCGCCGTCGTGCGCGCCATCCAGAAGAGCACCGCTGGCACCGGCAATCCCGTTCTGACCGGTGCCCACGATGGTGAATTGATAGTTGTGGTGCAGGTTGATCCGAGTGCTCGGCTGCAAAGTCACGCTATCCGTCGACGCGTTGTAGACAGCCGAATCAATCGCGATTCGCCGGCCGGAAGGACCCACGACGACGAAATTCTGAACGTCCTGAGCGCTCGCCGCATCGAGCGCCTGAGCTGAATGTCACCAACAGCATCGTCGGCTGCATATGGACGCCAAACCGCTGCACCAACGTGACGAAGGGCGACGGTGCCACCGTCGATCCGGTGACAGCCAGCGACAACGGAGTCGTGACCAGGCTTCCCGCGAACGAGGAGTCCCCGGCATAACTCGCGGTGATCGAGTGCTGGCCGGAAGAGAGCGTCGAGATCGAAAAGGTCGCCTGATCGACCCCATTCACTACCTGAAGCGCAACGGGCGGCTCCGTGGTTCCATCGACGGAAAACGTCACGTCGCCGCTGGGCGTGCCATTACCCGACATTGGTGCCAAGATCGCCGTGAACGTCACCTGCTCGCCCACGGTCGCCTGGCTCCCCGACGATTCTAGCTTCAGCCTCGTGCCCAGTGCGCTTACTACTTGCACGACCGGGCTCGACACGACGCTTCTTGCGAACGTCGAATCGCCGGCGTAGGTCACGTTGATCGAGTGCTGGCCGGCGGAGAGCGTCGAGATCGAGAACGACGCCTGATCAACCCCACTGACCACTTGAAGCTCCACCGGCGTTTCCTGCTTGCCATCGATCGCAAATGTCACGTCCCCGCTCGGCGTGTCGGTCCCCGACGTCGGTGCCACCGTCGCCGTGAACGTCACCTGGTCGCCCACATTCGATGGGTTCTCTGACGACTTCACTGTCGTGGTCGTCGGGAGCGTGTTAACGACCTGCGCAAGTGGACTCGCCACCATACTGCTGGCGAAGCTCGAATCGCCCGCATACGTCACGCTTATCGAGTGCTGTCCCACCGAGAGCGTCGAGGTCGAAAACGAGGCCTGATCCACTCCGCCCACCAATTGAAGCGCCACGGGTATTTCCGGAGTGCCGTTGATCGAAAACGTCACATCGCCGCTTGGAGTGCCCGTCCCTGAAGTCGGTGCCACCGTCGCCGTGAACGTCACCTGGTCGCCCACGTTCGCCGGATTTTCCGACGATTTCAAAGTCGTCGTCGTCGCCCGAGCATTCACGTTCTGAGTAAGCGGGCTCGCCACCACACTGCCGGCGAACGTCGAATCGCCGGCATACGTCACGCTGATCGAGTGTTGTCCCACCGAGAGCGCCGACGTAACAAACACGGCCTGGTCTACCCCGCCGACCACTTGAAGCGCCACCGGCGTTTCCGGAGTTCCGTCAATCGAAAACGTCACATCACCGCTCGGCGTGCCGGTTCCCGACGTCGGTGCCACTGTCGCCGTGAACGTCACCTGGTCGCCCACATTCGACGGGTTTTCCGACGATTTCAGACTCGTCGTTGTCGCCCGAGCATTCACGTTCTGCGTAAGCGGGCTCGTCACGGTGCTGCCGGCGAACGTCGAATCGCCGGCATACGTCACGCTGATCGAGTGTTGTCCCACCGCGAGCGTCGACGTAACAAACACGGCCTGGTCCATCCCACCGACCACTTGAAGCGCCACCGGCGTTTCCGGAGTTCCATCAATCGAAAACGTCGCGTTGCCGCTCGGCGTGCCCGACCCTGACGCCGGTGCCACCGTCGCTGTGAACGTCACCTGGGCGCCCACAGTCGCCGGGTTTTCCGACGATTTCAAGGTCGTCGTCGTGGTCGCCAGAGCATTGACAACTTGCGAGAGCGGGCTCGCCACCGTACTGCCGGCGAAAGTCGGATCGCCGCCGTACGTCACGCTGATCGAATGTGGGCCCACGGAAAGCGTCGACGTCGAGAACGAAGCCTGGTCCATGCCGCCGGTCACCTGCAGGGCAACCGGGGTTTGCGGCGTCCCGTCGATTGAGAACGTCACATCGCCGCTCGGTGTTCCTTCGCCAGTCGTCGGCGCTACCGTCGCCGTGAAAGTCACTTGATTGCCCACAATCGACGGATTCTCGGAGGATTTCAAGGTGGTCGTTGTTGGCGTGCTCGTGATCGCCTGCGTCAGGACGACGTCGTCGCCCCCTCCACCAACGTAGCTGATCGTGAATGGAACGGAGCCGATCGAAAGCGTGGCGCCCTCGGCAAGGCCCTTGAACGTTCCCACAATCGGCGAGGTGCTCTGCACGATCGTGAATGTTTCGCCGTCTGCAGGCGTGAACCCGAGGGAGGCGCTGAGTGAGCTGCCCCCCAGATTGACCTCGCCCATGACGTTGAGCTGATCGTAGCCCGTTCCGGCGGTTGAGCCGTCCAGCCCGACCTTGAACGTCGAGGCGGAATCGAAAGTCGCGTTCCCCTGGACAGTCAGAATCCCCGGGCCATCTCCCGGGCTCACGGTGCTTCCCGTCGTCGTCACACTTCCCACGGTCCCCGATCCGCCGAGTGTGGAATTCTGGATGACGGAAACCGAGCTTCCCGGTTGCGAGCCATTAACAAGCAGCGTCCCGGCTTCGACGGTTGTCGGCCCGGAAAGCGATGGGCTCGACCCGGGAATTGTAAGCGTGCCGAAGTTGTCATCCGTCAAGCTCCCGGCCCCGCTGAAGGTTGTGGTGTCATCAAGTGTGAAGGCAGCCGTCCCCTCGAAATCGAGCACGGCGCCGCTGTCGATGGTGAAGGCGGTGCCCGAAATCGTTCCTCCATCCTCGAGGCCCAGAGTTCCGGTCTGCACCTCGACGGTTCCACCGATGGAATTGAAGGGCACCACCTCGAAATCGAATTCTTGGCTATTGGACTGCTTGATGAAACTCCCCTTATTGAGGAACGACGACCCCGTGTCGGTCCCCTGGTTCATGGTCCCCTGATTCTCTGCCAGAAGCGTTCCGAGATTTTGGAACACCGCCGCCTGAGCCAGTTGAATGTTGCTGTTGGTGCCCGTCCAGGTTGCGGTCTGGCCCGCGGCGTTCGTCACCGTCTTGCCGCTGATTTCGAGGTAAGCACCGGCGGGATTGATCGTCATTCCACCGTTCGCGTCGAAATCTCCCGACCCCGACATGATGCCCGCGCTCAGCGTCGTAAGGCCGCTCACCGCCACGTCGCCCGTGCCGCTCAATGTTCCACCGTCAAGCGTGAAGGTCGTCAGCTCAAGCGCATTGGCTCCAACGTTGACCGTCCCCGCAAGCACTGTGAGCGTGCCGATCGTTCCGGCATTCCCCGAGAGCGGAATGTCGAAGTTGAGCGTGCCGCCGTCGATCGTCATCGTCGAGCCAATCCCGTCGACAGTGCCCGTGAAGTTCACCGTCCCCCCCGAGACCGACGACGTCGATCCCGTGACGTCATATGCGCCCGCCACCGTCGTCGTACTCGTTGAGCTGCCGAAGATCACACTGCCGGCACCGCCCACGGTGCTGTTCGCATCGAGCGTGTGCCCGCCGCCAAATTCGAGCGTGCCGCCGGCTTCCGCGGTGAAGGTGGCGCTGGTGCTCGCGCCACCGCCCAGGAGCTCCAGCGTCCCCGACTGAACGTCGACCGACCCGCCAGTCACATGGAACGGCAGGATCTCAATTGACAGATTGCCTGAATTATTCGATCGGATGAAGCTCCCCTGGTCTTCAAACGACGAGGCAGCGCCGCTGCCCGCGACGAATTGCCCCTGGTTCTCGGCATAGAACGTACCCTGGTTGTCGAAGATCGCCCCGTCAGATTCCTCCATGTTGCTGTTCGTGCCGGTCCAGGTCACGGTCTGGCCGGAAGGGTTGTCGATTGTGCGACCGTCAAAGATAACGTTGCTGTTCGAACCGTTCATCAGTATTCCGCCATTGGCGTCCACAGCGCCCGAGCCGGCGATGGTGCCGCCGCCCAGCGTGGTCAGCCCGTCCACGGTGATCGTCGCGGTGGAGGTCAGCGTGCCAGACGTCATCGTGAGCGTGCCGGCGTCAATCGCGTTGGTCCCAAAGTTCACCGTCCCCGCCTTGACCGTCACTGCGCCGATTGTGGCGGCCGTCCCGGAAAACGCGCTGGTGAAGTCGATTGCGCCCGACGACGCGGTGAACACGGAACCAATCGATTGAACGGTTCCGGCGATCGTCACCGTGCCGATTCCGAAATCGAGAAGCGTCGATCCGGTCACGTCATACGTACCATTCAACTGGGCGGTCGATTCCGCACTGGCCAGGAAGTTCACAACACCGGCCCCGGCGACTCTGCTGTTCGAGTCCAGAGTCAGCGGTCCACCGAGATCGAGGTCGCCACCCGCGTCGCTCGTGAAGCTCGCGCCGGTGCCGGTACCGCCTGCGGACAAGCTGAGGTCACCTCCCTGAACTTCCACCGATGAGCCACTCGTCGCGTCGAAGGGCACGGATTCAAACGACAACGTTCCCGTGTTGATAAAGCTGCCTGCGTTGACAAAGGACGGCACCGTCGTCCCACTTGCGAAAGCAAAGCTCCCCTGCGCCTGGCTCAGGAACGTGCCCAGGTTGTTGAAGACGGCCCCGTCGGACATCGAGACGTTGCTGTTGGTTCCCATCATCGTCGCCGTCTGGCCGGCCGCATTGTTCACGGTTCGCCCGTCCATTCCAACTGCACTGTTGGAGGGGTTGATGAGCATCCCTCCATCCGCATTCAAGGCACCCGAGCCCGCGAGGTTTCCTGAGCTCAGAGTCGTCAGGCCGCTGACGGTGACGTCGCCGCTGCCGGAAAGGGTCCCGCCCTTGAGAGTGAGGTCGCCTAGCGTCGATGCCGTTGCGATCGAGATCGACCCGGAAGAGATCGTGAGCGGCTGATCCGAGGTCAAGCTGTTAATCGAGTCAGCGGTGTTGCTCGCGTGCGTTATGTCGGCAGGGATGTTGATCGTCACGTCGTCCATCGATCCCGGCACGCTGGCGGTGCTCCAGTTGTCCGGGGTGTCCCAATCGTTATTACCGGCTGCGCCGGTCCATGTCACGGGCGAAAGCAGCGTCCGTTCTTCCATTCTCTCAAAACGAGGCCGGCGTGAGCGAGTCCGGGTACGATCAGCGCTTCGAGTCATGCGGTCAAACAGCGCACGCATTGCCGTTGCCTTTCGGTGTCTAAACGCGCAGACACGCTTGCCGCGAGCGACCCTATCGTCCCGGCGGTCTACGATCGGGCTGTTGGCCCCGCTCGCCAGACCGCGAGGGCCACCGTCCCTATTCACTTATTTGCGCTCGGACGATCTTTGGTAACCGGCGGGTTCGCATTTTGCTGGGAAGAAGTGATCGTGGAACGGCGAACGTTCGCGCCGGGAGGAGGGTGTCGCGCACTTTGGCGGCACCGGGCGAGCATCGTTTGGCGAATGCAATGTCAGCGGGCGAAGAGCTCTCTGGGCAGGTCGGGAAGAGATTCAGCCGCGATCGATTCGAATTCGTGGACGTACGACTCGAATTGGTCGGATTGCCACGAGCTCATCCGCGAGAACCTGGACCTCCACGCTCGGACGCCGGACATCGCTTCGCGGGCGGCGGCCCGCTGCCCGAGCCGTAGCTTGCACATCGCCAGGAACACGAGGTCGTAGCCGTGATCCGGACGGTTGAGCGGGATATTTCGCTCGAAAACGGCGACCGCTTCCGCATACCTGCCGGCGCGGTACAGGGCCGTCCCCAATGTGTTCCGATAGGCAGGTAACTCGGCGTCCAGATTCACCGCTTTCCGCGCCGACACCAGCGCCTCTTCCGGGTTGCCGCGGCCCGGGACGGAGGCGAGCAGCCACGCCAGGTCATTGGCGGTTGCCGGCGATTCCCCGCGGCGAGAAAGCGACGCGCGAAAGTCCGCCTCCGCCAGCGCCCAGTGGCCCAGCCGGTGCAGCATATGACCGCGTAGTCGCAACGCCTCGGGATCGGCGAGACCAGGCTGAACGAACGACCAGAAGTTGAACCACGCTCGAGAGAGAACGTGGCGAATCGCCAGAATCCTGAGCCCGAACGCATCGGCTCCACGAACGTCAATTCCAGCGATGGGCGTTTGCTTCCGCCGGGATCCCTCGTTGCCAAAGATGTCCGGAATTCCGGTCGCTAAACCAAGCGATTCCAGGCGGCCACGGATCGACGACAGGTCCCACAAATCGACCCGCTGATCAGAGTGCGCAACGGCAAGATGGCGTCCGTCGGGGCTGAAGGCCAGGGAATACACCCTCGACTGCTCGGGGGCGTCGAGTTTGGCGAGGATATCCCCTGTCTCGACGTCGACGATCTGCACGATCGAATAGCTGGAACCCAGTAGCGCGGCGAGGCGGCTCCCAGGATGAAAGGCCAAAGGCATCTCGGCGATGTGTTCTCCGTATTTGATCACCGGGCCGGCCTTCCAGGAGCCAGTCCTGAAGAAACGGTAGGCGGATCTGCCGCCGACGCCGAGCCATCGCGAGTCGGGGCTGAAGGCGACGCGGGCGTTCCCAAGCGGAAGCTGCGTGACGATTTTGCCAGTCGAAACTTCCCACACCTTGACCAGGTGGCGATCAGTAGAGTCGCCCCAACTGCCGCTAGAGACCCATCGGCCGTCCGCACTGATCGCCACATCCACTACTCCGGCGTGGGGAGTGAGCAAGGTCTGCCGGCCGGGACGATCCTTCTCCAGCAGGATCACAGCGCGGTCCAAAATCGACGATACGGCGATCGTTCGCCCGTCTGCACTCACGGCCAACCCGCTGTTGAGCGCGAATGCGTCCTTCCCGATCAGGGCCAGCGGCTCGGGCGGCCCTAGCCGGAGCGTGGCGCCCTCCTCCGGCCCGATCGGCCAGCGGCAGAGTCCACGCTCGTTGAAGGTCAGCAGGTCTCCGTCGGGCAGGAACCGCACTTCGTCGCACGATTCGATCGGAAGAAAAGCAAGCCCCGCTCCGTCGCTGGTGCGAGCAATGCGCACGCCCTCGGGCCGCACGGCCATGGCGAGCAATTGCCCGTCCGGACTGAAAGATATTCGCGCGGGCCCGTATAGCGCGGCTCCGGCCGCGTCGCCGAGCATCCGGCAGTCGATCGTACGCCGCTCTTTGCCCACGGCGATCCGGTGGACCGTCAGCTCGTTCAACAAGCCGACGACCATGCTCTGCCCGCCATCGACCCACTCGTTAAACGCTCCCTGGAGCGTGCCGACTGACCGGCCCCGGATCGGGTCCCACAGCCGGGTCGTGCCGTCCCACGAGGATGAGGCCAGCAGATCGCCACCAGGCTGGAATCGCGCGACGATGCCTTCGCTTTGATGAGCCTGCAACAGCGAAAGCTGCCGGCCGTCGGCCATATCGAATACCGAGATGGCCCGATCGTGGGCAATGGCGAGCAGGCCCTCGGTTCGGTTCAGCGCCACCGACTTGTCAACGCGGCACGTGGGTATCTCGACCTCGCGGACGATCCGCCCGCTCTCGACATCGATCACCCGGACAACCTTCTCGTCAGGATGGATCAGGGCCAGTTGGCGCCCACTCTGCGAAAGAGACATCCAGCCGATCGGGAACAGCAATCGAACCTCGAAGCCCAGGCGACAGCTCGATCTCCGGTTTAACGAAGGTAAGTCGTATACCACCAGCTCGCCTGTCGACCGCAAGGCAGCCACCCGCGAGCCGTCGGGTCGGGCCGACGCCGCGCGCACGTCCGCCGGCCAGGCGTCGGGCCGAATGCCCCGCTCGAGGTCCCAGAGCTCCCAGCAGGATTTAACGTCGGCGACGTCTATCAAGAGGAAACGGCCACCCGGGACCATCATCGGCCATAACCGGCGAACAGGCTCCTCGGCCGCGAGAACCTTCAGTTTCGACCGGTCCGACAGCCGATAAACATGGATCAACCCGTCGCGCCCCACGTCCACATACCGATCGCCCACCACGCTGAACGCCCGCCGGATGTCGAATGCCGGCAGCTCCGGCCATGTCTGCACCGGATGATCGTCGGCCAGGGCCAGCACCGCGATCACCTCATCGCGCAGCTCCGCCAGGTGCGAAGGCGGCGCATCGACCGCGTGCGCGATCTGCGCCGCACGGCGGAGCGTCTCAAGTGCATCAGCGCGCCGCCCTGGCTGGCCCGAATATCGCACGGCCCGGGCCTGCACCAGCAGAGACCGCCCCAGCTCGGCCTTCTGGTCGCGCTGGGCTTCCGTGACGCGATCAAGGCTGGCCCGCGTCCGCGCTTCTTCGACTCCAATCGCATCGCGCTGCTCGCGGTACTTCCACGCCGCCATCGTCGAGCCCACGGCCAGAATCGAGGTCAGGCTGGCCGCCAGCAGCAAGAGCGCCGCCACCGCGGGGTTCCGCCGCGACCATCGCCAGACGCGTTCATGCAGCCACACGCGGCGCGACAGTATCGGCCGGCCATCGACAAATCGGCCAAGCTCCCGCGCCATCTCATCGGCCGTGGCGAACCGGTCTGACGGGTTCTTGGAAATCGCCCGCAGCACGATCGTCTCCAGGTCCAGTGGAACGCGAGGGTCGACGCTGCGCGGACGCCTGGGCTCTTCATGTAGAATCGCGTGTATGTACTCCACTCGATGCGTTGCCGAAAACACCGGCGCGAATGTCAGCATCTCGTAAAGCGTCAGCCCCAGGCTGTAGATGTCGCTGCTCGCATCGGCTACGCCGCGAAACCGCTCAGGTGCCATGTAACGCAGTGTACCGACGATGTCGCCGGGGCTCGTCAGCTCGTCCGCCCCTTCGGCTTTCGCCAGGCCGAAGTCTGTCACCCACACCGTGCCTCCCATGTCCAGCAGCAGGTTGGCCGGCTTGATGTCGCGATGGTACACGCCGTGGAGATGCGCATAGCCGAGCGCCTCGGCCACCTGCATGCCCAGGCGCGCGACGCTACGGAAATAGTGCGATTCAGAGGTTCCCAGGATTCTCGACGTCGTCGTCGACCCCGAAGCCCCTTCACGCCCCTCGGCCGATGACGCGCTCGAGCCTGGCGACGGCTCCGCCTGATGCGCATCCGATCGCCTCATCTCGGTAGGCGTTCGCAGAGCCGGCAGCCCGCGCGTGAACAAACCCTCCGCCAGGCTCACCGATATCCCGGCCGGCTCGCCGTTTGAGCGCCCCGAGTTGTGGCGAATCTTGATGATCTCGGCCAGCACCGAATCCAGGCTCTGTCCCTCGATGTACTGCATCGCGTAATAATGCAGACCCTCATGCTCGCCTACTCCGAAGACCGGCACGATGTTGGTGTGGTGCAATAGCGCCGCCGCCTTGGCTTCACGCTCGAATCGCAGCAACTGCACGGCCCCGAACTGACGGTGCTGCGACAGCACCTTGAGGGCGACATGCCGGCCCAGGCTCTCCTGCACGGCCTCGTAGACGATGCCCATGCCTCCTCGGCCCACTTCGCGCAGGATCCGGTAGTCGCCCAGACGCTCCGGTATCGGCTCGGAACTCCGCTCCCGACGACCCGCTGTGCCCAACGCATGATCTACGCCGCTGCCCAGTTGCTCCATCATCACCAGGGTCGGGAACAGCTCGCGGATCTCATCCGCCAGCTCAGGATAGCGATCGGCATACTCGCGCAACGGCGGCCGCTCGCCTCGGCGGTAGCGCTCGGCGAACTCGTGCGCCAGCTCATTGAGTAAGTCAGACCCGGACATCGCGTCGAGCATGTTCAAGGCTCCAGCCAGCCCCCGCCCAGGCTCTTCAAGATCTCACGTAGACGCCGCAGCGCCCGCACGTAGCGCATGCCCGCGGCCTTCTCTTTGATCCCGAGAACTCCGGCCGTCTCGGCCGGCGATAGCTGCTCGAAGTGCCGCAGCGCCAGCACCTCGCGGTCGAGCGGATCCATGCTGTTGAGCGCGTCCTGCAGCCGCATCTTCAGCTCTTCCCGGACCGCTTCCTCACTTGCGCGCGTAAGGTCCCCCAGAAGCCGGGCCGCAAGTGCGGCGGTCGTCGACTCAGAAAGCGCATCGCCATAGATCGACACCTCGCGCCGGGGGTCGCGCATCTGCGTTCCCAGGTGATGCCGGTGCAGCTCCCGCAGCTTGTTGCCGGCAATCCCTCGCAGCCACAGAAAAAAGGGCATCGACGGCTGCCGGATATACGACCCCAGGTCCTGCCACGCCTCCAGGTAGGCATCCTGCAAGACGTCAGATGGATCAACACGCCCTTGCAGCCGCTGATCGAGACGAAAAGCCACCATCCGATGCAGCCGCTGCCGGCTCCGGCCCAGTAGTGCTTCCCACGAGCCCGGATCACCTTCGGCGGCAAGCCGCAAAAGCTGATCGACCTCGTCTGTCTGGTCAGGCATCGACGTCACCACGCTCTTCTCTTGAGCCCCGATCGAGCCGGAAAGCCAGCGGAGGTTTACCGCTACATCGATCCACCCGGTTTGACCGAGCCCCGAGATACCTAGAACATTCCAACGACGAGGAGTGAAGTCGCCAGATCAAGCAATTGTACACCATTCCAGCACAAGGCGGCAAAGCCGCAATCCCAATCATCCGTCGACCGAATTCCGTCACGTCTGGGCACCGGAGCATCACCGCTGCGCGTGTACGGCGTCACTCCCGGCCTTGTGACTGATGTAACGAGCGGCGAGAATCGATATCATTTCTCGCTGGGAGACCACAAATGGGAGTTTTCGTCGATTCGCAGGCACCCCGGGATTCCACACCGCCGGTGCCGGCGGCGATGCCGGCACGTATCTCTCGCCGATCGGTTTTTCGCGAAGTGCCTTGGCGGTGGAGTGACGTGCTCCTCGGCTTTGGCCCGTTCCTCTTGCTCCGCGCGGCCATGTTCTTGATCGGCCCGCGACCATGGGTGGCCGCGGCATCGCGCCAGCTCTTGCTGCCGCTGACCGTGCTCGGCCAGGTATGGATGCTCCTCGTCCCCTTGTGGATCGCTCGCTCGAGAATCGCCCATCGGGCAAGTCTCCCACGGCCGCGTGCCGTCCTCGTCGAGGCGTTCTGCGCCCTGCTCGCGTTCCCGGTCGCGTTCGGGGCCTTGAACGCGATTCCCCCGCTCGTGACTCATTTGCTCGGCAGGACGGAGCCGCCGAACGCCCACTGGGGTTCGGTGGCTGGTTCGTTCAATTGGATCGAATGGCTGACCTTCGCGCTGCTGGCGGTCACGCTGGGGCCGCTTGCCGAGGAGACGTTCTATCGCGGCTGCTTGTACAACGCGCTCCGACAAAGATTCCACCCGATCCTGGCCGGTTTGATTCAGGCAGCCGTCTTCGGCTACGCCCATCCCTTTGGCCTGGCCAACTCAGTTGGGATAGGAACGTGCTCCCTGGTGATCGTGCTGGTGTACGAATGGCGCAAGACGCTCCTGACCCCGATCCTGTTGCACGCCGCGGTGAACGCCGTGGGCATGATCTTGCTGGCCGGAAGTCTCGCGGCCGACGCGGCCGCGCCAAGGCTTGGCGTCTTCGGCGAGGCACACGAGGGCGGCTGCCGGGTCACGGAAGTGGTCGCCGGCAGCTCGGCCGATGCGGCGGGACTGAAACCTGGGGACGTGATCACGGCGGTGAACGGGGAAGGCGTCGCTGACATTCCGAGCCTCACCCAGATCGTCCGAAAGCATCAGGCGGGTGATACGGTGTCGGTCGAGTTTCTCAGGGAAGGTAAGCCGAACCGAGCCGACGTGGTTCTGACGAGACTGAAGAACTAACCGGGGCGAGATGTCGGAGGTGCGAGATGCACACGTCATCACGAGAGCCGGTCACGCCCCGCCTGATAGGCATTGCATCCTCGGCGGGCGGTCTCAGTCCCCTGGAGGAAATCCTTGGCAACTTGCCGCACGAGTTCCCGGTGCCCATATTGTTACTCCCAGGCATCAATCCAGACTACGTCAACTGGCTCGCCGCGCGACTTGATGCGAAAAGCCGGTTACAGGTCATCGCCGCCGAGGACGGGCAGGTCCCTTCGCCGGGTTGTATTTACGTGGCGGCCGAAGATCCCGGCGTACTCATCATGCAGGGCCGCCTGAGGTTTCTGCGTAGGAAGGCAGATCGGTGCCACCGCCGGGTCAAGGACGCTCTGTTTTGTTCGATGGCGTGGGACCTCGAGTCTGCGGCGTTGGCGGTGATCCTGGACGGATTAGGTGGCGACGGCGCCGAGGGGATGAGAGAGGTTCGCGACAACGGCGGCTACACGATCGTGCAGGACAGGTCGACATCGATGATCTATGGAACGGCAAAATTCGCCGTCAAGATCGACGCCGCCTGCGAATCGCTTCCGGCGCAAGAGATCGCTCCCAGGCTCGACGCCCTCGCCACGCCCGGCCCACCGGGACGGTCATAGGCGCAATGGATACGCACCGCTCAATTCGGAAACGCCATTGGACAACCAGCGTGACCAACGAAGTCTACAAACCGATCATCGAAGGGCTACGAGCTCGCTCCGTGTGCACCTACTTCCAGTCCGAAGACCAACTCGTGGTCAGCCGTCAGCGCGGTCCGGTGTTGCCGTTCAACGGCAACAGCTTTTGGCTGAGTAACCAGCAAGGGGTCTGGTATCTCTCGACCTGGGCTCCCATCGCGTACGAAGTCGCGCCCGAGACGGATTTGCTGAGTCTTTGCGAGGAGTTTGTCGATGTCGGCTCGTGCGCCAGAACGAGGTTCCAACGCACATCGTCGATCGTCTTCGGTTGACCAGACTCTCGGACGAGGCGTTCGAGGAATTGTTTGAGTCATAGGAATCGAACAGGCCGACGACGATTCGATTCGGGGACGCCATGACAAGGCCGGTCTATAATTGGCGCAGCCATTCGGACACGAGACGATTTGGCAACGTGGACACGGTGCCCTAGAAACGACACTGAACGCCATCGGGAGCGGGACTGGGCCCATGACAACCCCCAGAGACCACCAATTCACGCCTGGAATGGAGGAAGGATTGGAACGTTGCTCCTGCTGCAACAAGGGTCCAGAAACAGTCGGAGAACTGGTCGAAGGACCAGCGCAGCCCGGCAGCACGCCCGCCTGCATCTGCGGCGATTGCGCTGAACTCTGCGTATCAATAGTCGAGCATCGAAAGATGCTTGGGGGCGCCGCACAGGAGCGTGATCGGAGCCCAATCGACGCAGCTACGCAAGAAGCGTTGAAAGAGAAGATCGATCAGGCACTTTCGGTACTTGGTAGCCTCGAACGAGAGATTATCACGCTCCGATACGGCCTGTCCGACGGATACACCCATACCCTCGACGAAGTCGCACGTGTGTTCGGAATCACGCGGGATCGCGTGCGAGAGATTGAGTCATGCGCCGTCAGAATTCTTGGCTCCCGCCGACCAAAAACCTCGCTTTCTCGGAGTTCCGGGAACGCCGCATTTACCTTCGACACCGCCTCGGGGCCACGTCTGCACGCGCGGGGGCGCGAGGTGCCGCAGCGCGAAGGGCATCACGCTGGGCAGGCCACGTCTGCACGCGCGGGGGCGCGAGTGATGAAACGAGCGGCGCGGAGCGACATGATTGGGACGGATCGCACGGAATCAGCGGCCAGCAGGCGATCGCTCGAGGGAGGCCCACTGCATCCCTACCGCGCCCGTTGGCGATCGCGGGTTCTACTCCTAAGCCCCGATAGGGGCGAAATCGTGTAGCCTGATTGTTGACATTCCCCATCTTGAATCATAAGAAGATAGTGGCAGTCCGTTCATACGGGCCGGGCGGACCACATCGGCGCGCAGGAGATCCTCGATGAGTTTTCCTTTGCGAGTGTTGAAGACAATTCAGGCAATCGGCGTTTTGCTCCGTCACGACGGCGTGAAACGAATGAACTACATGCGTCTCCTGAAATTACTCTATATCGCAGACCGTGAGAGCCTTAAGGAGACTGGGCGACCCGTCACAGGTGGGCCGGTGATCGCCATGGAGCGAGGCCCAGTGCTCAGAGAGGTCTACGATCTGATTCTGGGCCAGCATCGAGAGATGTCCCTCTGGTCCCAATTCTACCGCAAGGAACGATACGACCTGCTCGAACTGGCGGAGCCAGACGTTGGACAACTGTCCAAGTACGAGATCGGCAAACTTCAGGAGGTTGCGAAGACCTACCAAGACGACGACGAGTGGGCTCTGGTTGACATCACACACAAGTTCCCCGAGTGGAATCAGAATGACCCAGGGAAGTCTTCCAAGCCGATCCCGCTGTCCAGCATCCTGGAAGCGATCGGGCGAGCTGATGCGATCGATGAGATTTCAAGGGAGGCCGAGAGCTTGGCGGCCTTCGACCGGCTGTTGGGGAGGTAGTGGAGCATGGACGCCGGCACAACGTTCTTGCTGAGTGCCGGCGATATCCATCTCTGGATCATCATCTCTGATCCGGAGCTGGACCCCCAAAACGTCCTTATTGTAAATCTCACTACTCTCGCTCCGCGCAAGGACCAATCGTGCGTGCTCAAAGTGGGGGATCATCCCTGGATTCGACATGCTACGTGCGTCAATTATGGGGATTCGAACGTAACCACGCTGGAAAAGCTCGTCGCTGCCCGAGATGCTAATGCTCTGCTGATCCAGAGCCCCGTCAGCCCCCAGCTCCTGCAAAGGATCCGCGAAAGCGCGATGAACTCGACCAAGATGGCGCTTGATCATGCGGAGATCCTGATCAGCCAAGGACTGGTTCAGCCATAGAAATCGTTCGATTCATCAAGCCGAGCCCGCCGGGGTGGCAGTGGCTCTGCCAGTGCTGCACGCCCCGTCGCTCGCTGTCTCGGCTTCGCGACACTCTGTTGAGATCTTCGTGGGGAAAATGCTCATGTCTGACCCCGCATGCGACTTGAACGAGCTGAAGCGGCTCCTCGTGGCGTTCGTGGCCGGCGGCCCGGAAGACAGGTCATTGGAGGCCGCACATCGGATCGAGGGCTTCATCGCTACCTCGCTGCCCGAGGATGACGAGCTCCAGGAGTTCGCTGATTCGCTGGCCCAGTATCGCCCGGAGGGAGGAGACTATCTATACTCCTACGAACAGATGCGCCCGCTTGCTCAGGATGCGCTCGATTTGGTCCGAAGTCGCATTGGCTGAAGTATCGTTCGCGCAGAGAGTCGGGTGCGGGATCGCGAAAAAACGATTCAGGGCTGGAACGGACACGGCAACTTCGAGAGGAAACACCGTGTGGAAGCGCCTGACGCCCAGTTATCTCATCGACGCACTCCTTTCGGATTGCAACACGACCGGCGAACGCACTTTCCTTGCGCCGATGATGTAGTCGGATCTTGATCCCTCGCGGGCGTGGCTTGCCTTCATATGGCGAGAGGCGACGATGAAGTTTCGCATCCGGACCATTCAAATCTTTCTCGTCGCTGCAACTGGGCCAATGTGGGCGCTCTCCGCAGGTGCAAAAGCCGGATGTGTGCTGCCGATCGTCGGTTTTTGGTCGGTGTTGGTGTTCATTCCACTCGGCCTGATGGGCGTTGCATGGGGATTAGAAAGATCTGAGTCGTTGAGGGAAACACTGGTGGCCCTGCTCGCGGCAGTAGCGATCGTAGGTTACGCGATCGCGTTCTTTTTCACTCTCCCGTTAGCTGGAGTCCCACGACCCACCGGCTTATGAGAACTGTTGCGCCTGAAAGAACTGACCGAGCTCCGGGAGCTCGCCCTCAAGCATCACGTGTCGAACAACAGCGCGGAAGAGCTGCAAGAGGTACTGCCAAATCTGTGAAAGGATCTGAGATGAGAGTGGCTCCACGTCGCCACAAACCGTTGAGTGTTTCTTGGTGGATGCTCTTCGGCTTGCCGCTCGCGTGCATAACCCCGCAGAGTTTGCTCGCGCAAGACGCTCAGACAAAAGGGCTGCCTCCACGCGTCGCGCGCGTCTTACGGTGGCTGCCTGATGACACGGAGACTCTGTTCGTTGCCCGGTCCGTTACCCTGCCTGATTTCAATCCAGACGGACGCCAAAAAGTGAATTGGCAGGATATTGGAGTGAGCCTTGCGGCCGGGGATTTCGCTCTGGTGGATGGCGGGAGACACTCGAAGGCACTGCGAGGCCGCAAGATCGAGTGCATTGTCAGCGGTGCAAGGAATTTTGACGGCGTCAGCAAATTCGGCAGTCTTCGCAGTGAAGGTTGCGCAATCATCGTCTTTGAGACCGACCTCGGCGACGCGGCCCGGGAGTGGACCGAAGGTCTTCGCAAACAGGCGAAGGCCGTTCGAAGGTTGGTCGGCGCGAGGTCTTCGTCTTTCCCTCGACGACGGTCATGGATCGCTGGACAAAGGAAACCGAGTGGCAAGGAACGTATTTTGTCCTGCTCACGCCCAACACAGTGCTCTGCGCAAGCAGCGATCGCTATCTCGAATCGGTGCTCCGACGTGCGAATGAGGTTTCCGAACTTCGTGCGCTTCCCGACAACCTGCCGGAATGGAAACAGGTCGACGTCGACGCCCCGGCATGGATGCTTCGGCACATTCCCAAGGCCGGCGACAAAGCCCAGATCGTCGGCGTGGCGGCCACATTCATGAGGAACGGGTTTCGCATCGTCTACATTCCCAGGACAGGTTCCGATGTGGATATGAAACAAATTGAAAAGGAATGGCTTCCTGAGAGCTTATTTCAGACGCAGGTTTTACGCGACCAGCTTCAGAGCGTACGTCGACCCGACGGCACGGTTGTCCTATCATGCGCTGCACAACCCGGCGAGGGCACGATTTGGTTCGGTTTGCAGCTCTATCGGTTACAAGCGGTCGAGCTTTTCCTCGCCGAAGAATGAGTGCTGCCAGGAGTCGCTAAATGGCTTTTCGCGATTCCGGGACTGCGATTCGCCCGGGCACGGAGCACTGGCGAAGCCGGTGCCAACCACCGGCAACTTCGGCGGACGGCACACGGAGTCTGCCTGCTACACCGGACCGGCGTAGCGCGTGGCAGCCACCGCAGGCGCATGATCGTGCAACGCTATTTAGCCCCGCGTGAACGCCCCCGCCACCCACCGATCACGCCTCAAACCGGCCTTCCGCCCCGTCACGGCTTGGCTTCCCGACCGGGAAACGGCCCCTTCGACCACGACCACTCCGGCCACCGCGTGTTCGCGGTCTTCATCGTCTTGTCGTTGTTCACATAGCCGGCCAGGAAAATCAAGAGCGCCATCGCCGCGGCCGCGCCGACCGCCCAGCGCTCCCACGCAAACCGAGGCTCATCGACCAGGAGATCCTCCGGAGCCGCCTTCACTGGTTTCGGCCGCACCAGAAGCGCGTACAGCACCATCAGCCCGAACATGGCCCAGAACACATGATGCATGTTGATGTATCTCGGGCGCGCCGGATAGAACAAATAGTGCGCGTTCAGATTCTGGTAAAGCAGCATCGTTCCCGAGAGCCACAAGACCGGCAGCATCGACCACCGCTGCCATCGCCGGAAGTGGATTACCAGCCACGCAGCCGCACCCACAAAGCCCAGCACGCATACCCCGTCGATCAGCCACAGGGTGATCCTGGCGAGTTTTTCAGGATCGGAATAGTCAAATGACTTGAAGGCCTTGCCCCACTCGTCCAGCTTCTTCGCCACGTCTGCGATCCGGTTCAACCGGTGCCAGAGCGGGATGATGCCGAGCACGTAGACAATCCCGTAGAACGAGGCAAGCGAAATGTTCTTGCCCTTGGGCGGCTCCAGATGCGCGCGGTCGACCATCCCGAAACAGTAGATGAACCCACCGATGAACCCGCATGAGGTCTCCATCACGTTCCAGTGGTTGATCGTGAAGTTGTACTGATATTGGAGTACGTTGGCGAGGTTGCCCAGCAGCCTGCCGCCGGCCATCCCCAATCCGAACCCGACGTACCCCAGCACGGCGCCGCGCAGTCCGCTCGGCTTGTTATTGCACGCCAGCCAGATAAGCAGTCCGAGGGCAGCCCCCATGTAGGCGATCGAGCCACTATTCCGCGGCGGGTTGATCTGAAAGCCGATGACGTTCACAACCAGAAAGGACGTGACCCAGCCGGCAAAAAGGGTGCTGCCGATCAAGCCCAGCCACTCGCCGTTGCGCATCGGTCTGCGCTCGAGCACGAGCCCGATCAGTGCACCGCCGAACGTTCCCCATGCCGAGCCTTGCAGGAACAGCGTGACGAACCCGTACGCATAATTGATGAGCGTGTCCGACTGCGCGTAGCCATGAAGGAGCGCGTAGCTCATCGTCCCGCCCGAGCCGATTCCCATCGCTGAAAGCGCGGCGATTATGGGCATCCAGAGAAACAGCGACCGCTGCCCGCTCACATAAGCCAGGCCAAGTGCCAGGGCCGCCCCCGGATACATCGCGCCGACCAGGTGCCCGAAATCTCCTCGAATTCCCCAGCCCAGGCCCACCGCCAGGGCAACAAACAGGCTGCGACCGATTTTGTCTGCTCGACTCATCGACTTGTTCCCATGGGGCGGCGACACTTCGGGTGCCCGAGACCCTCGCCCAAGAGTGATGAAATCCCTTCGCGGAGCGAAGGGCGACAATGGGGGGAAGAAATCCCTTCGCGAAGCGAAGGGCGACCGTGGGGGGAAGAAATCCCTTCGCGGAGCGAAGGGCGACAGTGGGGGGAAGAAATCCCTTCGCGGAGCGAAGGGCGACAATGGGGGACGGCTTGCGCCGTACGTCTTGTACTACGGGCGGGAAACGAACATCGTACTCGAATTGGGCTGGCCGCCGGAAGCTTGGTAATTTCCAAAGGAAAAACGGCGCAATTCGACTCTGGGGCGTCGGGGACGGAGGGATGTGCGAGGTTATGTCGGGGATTGTTCAGCAATGATCGTCCGCGAACGAATCACCGAGGCGGCGCCCAGGCGCAGAAGCCACCGGAAATGCGACGCCACAGCCCCGCGTACCGTTCGATGCGACTGATAAGGGATGCCAAATTCCCGGCAGGTGGCCGAGACGATAGGTGAAAGCGCCGGGTAATGCACGTGGCACACCTTTGGGAAAAGGTGGTGCTCGATCTGGTAATTCAAGCCCCCGAGATACCACGTCAGGAAACCGTTGCCGGGCGCGAAGTTTGCGGTCGTTCGCACCTGGTGCTCGGCCCAGGGGGTCTGCAGCCGATTTGCTCCCGCGGCAATCGCCACTACTTCTGCCTCATCGACGCAATGCGCGAGCTGGAACGTCGTGGTTAACACGATCCCGAGCACGGACGAGATCACAATGTAGAACCCCAGCACGGCCCAGGTCGGGTGCAGGCAGAGCGGCAGCACCAGCGACCAGCCGTAGAAAAACGCCTTGCCGGCCAGCGTTCCGGCCAGGACCGGTATCGTCGGCTTTGGGAAGTGCTGGCCACTGATGTGGCCGTTCGCCAGGTCACGATAGTCAGCCCAGAAGTGCCAGTTGGCCGGCAGGAGGGCATAGAGAACCCAGATGTAAAGGTGCTGAAAGCGGTGATACCGCCGCCAGGGCTGGTCTGGGGCCAGCCGTAGCAACGGCTCGAGCTCAATGTCGACGTCGACCCCCGAAACGTTCGTGTACGTGTGGTGAACGATATTGTGCTTCCAGTACCAGATGAAAGAACTCGCCCCGATCATGTCGAGCGAGACTCCCATCAGGCGATTGATCCACCGATTCCGCGAGTACCCCCCGTGATTGGCGTCATGCTGCACGCTGAAGCCGATTCCGGCCATGCAGAAGGCGAGTGCGATCGCCAGCATCACGCCCTGCCACCACGTAACCGCCGCAAACATGAGCAGCCCATAAGATCCCAACGCCGTTCCCAGGATGAGCGCCGACTTCACATACATCCGCGGAGCATCGCGACGGGTGACGTTCAACCCTTTGAAGTGTTCATCGACACGCCGCTTGAGCGTGCCCTGAAACGACCCGGAACCGTGGAAACGTAATCGGGTCGATTCCAAACCAACTCCTCGGAGGTGCATCGGGATGGGGATTCTCCACTCATCGCCCGGTTCGAGATTCGTTTCCTGGCGTGCGACGCCAGTATACCCTAACGTGAGCGAATTCGCCGATCAACCTGACCTCACTACGGTATTCCCCAAGCCGCCGCGGGTGACTACCATGCTCTCAGGTCGCGCATTGAACCCGACCAATTCATCCACGGAGAGCAAAAGATGCACGTCTTCAAACGCTGGGGATTCGCAGGATTGGCACTGGTCCTGGCTGCTGGCTGGTCGTATCGTGAGGTCGCGTTCGCGTTCGAACGCGCCAAGGAAGTCACATCCGGAACCATCAACCTCGACCAGCTCGAGATGGGGAGCTTCAAAGACAAGGACGAGCTTGTCGGCAAGATCGGCGTCTACCTGTCGGGCGACACCCCGGCCTCGAGGAAGTTTGCCACCGGCCGGTTCATCCTCGAGCCCGGCAAATCCCCGCATGCGCCTCATACACACGTCGAAGAGGAAGTCATGATCATTGAGAGCGGCCACGGGGAGATCATCTGCGACGGCAAGACCACCAAGGTCGGCCCCGGCTCGGTGATGTACACCACGCCGAACGTCTCGCACGGCATCACCAACACCGGCACCGAGGCGATCGTCTTCTACTTCATCAAGTGGGCGAAGAAGGACTGAACCGATCTAATCCTCATCCGCCGGGGCCTGCAACATGCCCAGAACGGCGAGCGGTTCGCGGCGCGGCCGGAAGACGGCCCGCAGCAAGTCGCGGTTCAACTTTGCGATGAACTCGAGCGGAATTTCCTTGGGGCAGACCGCCTCGCACTCGGCGTGATTGGTGCAGGTTCCAAACTCCTCACGCGCCATGGCCGCTACCATGTTCAGCGTTCGCTCGTCGCGCTCGGGCTGCGCCCTGCGGAAGCACATTGAGGTGGGTGGCCTTGGCCGCGGTGAATAGCATGGCGGAGGCATTGGGGCAGGCCGCCACACAGGCCGCGCAGCCGATGCAGGCCGCCGCGTCCATCGCCGCCTCGGAGGCTTCCTTGGGAACCAGCACAACGCTCGCATCAGGCGCACCGCCGGTGTGAACCGAGATGTATCCGCCGGCCTGGATGATCCGGTCAAACGCCGAGCGATCGACTACCAGGTCCTTGATGATGGGGAACGCCTTGGCACGCCACGGCTCAAGCGTCAAGGAATCGCCGTCCTTGAAGAAACGCATGTGGAGCTGGCACACGGTGGTGCCGCGACGAGGGCCGTGGGCGACGCCGTTGATCAAGAAGCCGCATGACCCGCAGATGCCCTCGCGGCAGTCGTGGTCAAATGCCACGGGATCTTCACCCCGGCCGATCAGCTCTTCGTTCAAGATGTCGAGCATCTCCAGGAATGACATGTCCGTGGTCACCCCCTTCGCCTCGTATGTGAGGAACTCGCCCGCTGCTTGCGTGTCTTTCTGCCGCCAGATCTTCAGAGTCAGGTTCATGATTACTTGTAGCTCCGTTGCATCAAGTGGACGGATTCAAATGTCAGCGGCTCCTTGTGCAGAGCGGGCGCATTGCCGGCTCCGCCAAACTCCCACGCCGCGACGTAGGAGAAGTGTTCGTCGTCGCGCCTGGCCTCACCCTCGGGAGTTTGGCTCTCCACGCGATAGTGGCCGCCGCACGATTCATTTCGGTGCAGGGCGTCGATGCACATCAGCTCGGCCAGTCCCAGGAAATCAGCCAGCCGCCCGGCCTTCTCGAGCGATTGATTGAGCTCTGCCGCTTCTCCCAGCACGCGAAGATTGGTCCGGAACTCCTGGTCCAGCTCGGGGATTCTCGCCAGTGCGTGCCTGAGGCTCGCCTCCGACCGGGCCATGCCGCAATCGTCCCACAGCAGCTTGCCCAGCTCGCGGTGGATGCTATCGACCGTGCGCCGGCCCTTGGTATTGAGAACGGAATCGACTCGGGCCTGCACGTCGGCCTCGACCTGGGCAAAGGCCGGATGCGACGTGTCAACCTTGTCCAGTTTCGTCGTCGCAAGGTAGTTGGGCAGCGTGCACGGCAGTATGAAGTAACCGTCGGCGAGTCCCTGCATGAGGGCGCTTGCGCCCAGCCGGTTCGCCCCCTGGTCCGAGAAGTTGGCCTCGCCGGCGACGAACAGGCCCGGGATGTTGGACATCAATTCGTAATCCACCCAGAGGCCGCCCATGGTGTAATGCACGGCCGGGTAAATCCGCATCGGAGTCTGATAAGCATCCTCACCTGTGATCCGCTCATAGATCTCGAACAAGTTGCCGTACTTGTCGCGAATCTGGTCCAGCCCGAGCCGCTCGATGGCCCCCTGGAAGTCGAGATACACGCCGTATCCGCCCGGCCCGACTCCGCGGCCCTCGTCGCAGACCTCCTTGGCCGCCCGCGACGCCACGTCGCGCGGCACCAGATTGCCGAAGCTGGGATAGCGTCGCTCCAGGTAGTAATCTCGCTCACTCTCCGGAATATCGTTGGGTCGCCGGCTGTCGCCCTTGGTCCTGGGGACCCACACCCTCCCATCGTTGCGCAGCGATTCGGACATGAGCGTCAGCTTCGATTGGTGCTCACCCGTTACAGGGATGCATGTCGGGTGAATCTGAGTGTAGCACGGATTGGCGAGATACGCTCCGCGGCGATAGGCCCGCCAGATGGCCGTGCAGTTTGACGCCTTTGCGTTGGTCGAAAGGTAGAAGACATTGCCGTAGCCCCCCGTGGCCAGCACCACCGCATCGCCCGAGTACGAGCGGATCGCTCCGGTCCTCAAGTTCCTGGCCACGATGCCGCGTGCCTTGCCCCCTTCCACGACGAGGTCGAGCATCTCGGTGTGCGAGTGCATGATCACGCTGCCCGCGGCGATCTGACGCTCGAGCGCCTGGTAGGCGCCGAAGAGCAACTGCTGGCCGGTCTGGCCGCGTGCGTAGAACGTGCGCTCGACCTGCACTCCGCCGAAGGAGCGGGTCGCCAGCACGCCGCCGTACTCGCGTGCGAACGGCACTCCCTGGGCGACGCACTGGTCGATGATGTTGACACTGACCTGCGCCAGCCGGTAGGCATTCGCCTCGCGGGCGCGAAAGTCGCCGCCCTTGATCGTGTCGTAGAACAAGCGGAAAACACTGTCGCCGTCGTTGCGATAGTTCTTGGCGGCGTTGATCCCACCCTGGGCCGCGATCGAGTGCGCGCGGCGAGGACTGTCATGGAACGAAAAACACCGCACCTGGTAGCCCTGCTCGCCGAACGTGGCGGCAGCCGCCGCCCCCGCCAAACCCGAGCCGACGATGATGATGGTGTGCTTTCTCCGGTTGGCCGGGCTCACCAGCTTCATGTCGAAGCGGAACCGATCCCACTTCTGTTCGATTGGTCCCGGAGGGACCTTCCCGTCGAGCATCGCACACTCCTCTTAGAGTCAACGAATCCAGCCGGCCAGCACGGCGACCGGTACCGAGATAAAGCCGGCGAACACCAGGATCGCGATCCCCCGCGACATCACCCGGAAGACTTTCGAGCTGCGGGCGTCGTTCAAGCCCAGCGTCTGAAGCGTGCTCCAGACTCCGTGGTCCAGATGCAGGCAAAGCGCCGCCATCGACAGGATGTAAAACACCGAGACATACCACACGGAAAACCCTGCAACGACGTTGTCGTAGACGTCCTCGTGCGAGTACTGACCGGGCTTGAACCCGACGACACCGACCGTCAGATGCAACAGATGGTAGACAATGAAGACGGCCAGGAGCACTCCGCTCCATCGCATCGAGAGCGAGCCCAACGTGGCCGCCTTTGATGTCCTGGTCTCGTAACCGTGCAAACGCGCGGCGCGATTCATCAGAGTGAGCTCGACGGCGGCGACGATGTGGAGGACGGCGCTTGTGAACAGAATTACGCGGGCGATCCACAACAGTGCGCTGTATGGCAGCAGCGGCTCGCCCATGGTTCGGAGAAATACCGCGTAAGCGTTGAACGTATCCTCGCCGATAAAAACCTTGATGTTGCCCAGCATGTGCGCGATGACGAATCCGACCAGGACCACGCCGGTGACCGCCATCACGACTTTCTTGCCGACCATGGTGCCCCAGAGCACGACAATCGGATTGGCCGACCAGAAGCCTCTGCGCTTGATGGCCGCCTTGGGCTTTTTTTGGTTGACCGCTTTGTCACTGATTTGCTGTTCTACCATCGTTGTCCGCGCCCCTCCCGAGAGATCAGGCACCGCCAGAGAGCCCGCCGGCGTACCCTTGCCGGAGAGCCCCGGCTCGCGTGCCGGCCGCCGGGCCGGAATTCCGCCGGGCCAACAATAGTATCAAATTATACCGGGCGAAGCGCCAAACCAAATTGACCGTCGAGAGGTTTAGCCATGTGGCGAACCGCAAGTCGTTGTGAAACAGCACGAAATGCGCGTTGCCAGATTGACCCCTGATCACGGAATTGCCTTGCAACGCGGAAGACCCGCGGTTCTGCTATCTCTTCAAGTGGTCTTCGAGCGATTGATCGAATCATCCGCGCCGCGAGAGGTCATCGTCATGAAATTGAGCGTCTTGCTGGACGTGGCCCGATGCGCCGGATGACGCCGCTGATAAAGCCAGGGAGAAGTCCCTGAAAGAGGCCACGAGCAAGGCCGTCGTCATCGACGAAACCGAGTACCGCGTCTGGGACAAATGGATCGCCGACGGCAAGCGGCCCATGATCTTCGCCACGGACGTCACGACCGGGCCGCCACCGTAACCTGCTCGCGAAATCAAAGCGGTTTTTGCCCCCACTGAGCCTCCGCCGTCCGCAACGGCCTACGACGTCTCTCCGGACGACAAAGAAGTCTGTTTCGTGAGCGACTCGTCCGAGGACTATGGCCTTGACTTCAACAGCGACCTTTATACCCTTGCGCTGCGCACGGACGCCGAGTGGATTTTGAAGCCAAATAACTCTCTGCTCTGGCACAGGGAAGTCTTGGGCTGGCTGGAGAGGTAGATCGGCAAGGGACCGACGACGTGATCCGCACGCACCGCGCTATCAATTGCTGATTCACAGCGCCAGATCCGGTAAGCAACTCGACTTGAAGAGAGAGGCTCAGGATGTCAACTTCCCAACCACCGAGCACCACGTCTGCGTATCTCGATCGAAGCACAAGGTTGATGCTTCTCGGCGGCTTTCAGGTCTTGCTCGGTTGCCTCTGCGGGCTGATGGCCCTGATGATGGCCGCCGTTTACTCGCTGGGGCCGATGGCGCAACCGCCGAACGGCCAGGCGATGAATGGGCAGTCGATAATCCAGGCCATGGTTTTCTACGTTGCGCTCGCCGTGGCGTTCATTTGGCTGGGGATCGGCCTGGCCCGCGCCCGGCGCTGGGCGTGGACCTTGACCGTTCTGTTGTCGTGGATGTGGCTGCTCGTGGGCGTGGCCGGATTTGTCTTTTTCGTGTTTTTCATTGGGCCGAAGACGTGGGCATTAATTGCACAGCAGGGGAAGATTCCGCCAGAAGCGATGATGGCCGTGCGGATCATCGGCGGTGCGGTCTTAGCCTGCATCTATATTGTCCTGCCGGGGGTATTTCTCATTTTCGGCCACCACGAATCCGTCCGTGCGACCTGTCAGAGGCGTGATCCGAAAATCCGCTGGACGGACCGCTGTCCCATGCCGGTGCTCGCGCTCAGCGTCATGATGGCATTGTCGGTCATTTCGATGCCTTCGGTAGCGGCCTACGGCTTCGTGATGCCGCTGTTCGGGGGCTATATCTCCGGGGCGGCGGGCGCGGTGGTGATCCTGTTACTGACGTTGGTGCTAGCATATCTTGCGTGGGGCACTTATCGGCTGCAAATCGCAGCCTGGTGGGGGACGCTGCTGCTTTTCATCGCGGGAACCTTGAATATGGTGATCACCTTTTCGGGGACTGGTCTGATGAAGATGTACGAGAAGATAGAGATGCCGGCCGACCAGTTGGAGATGATAAGGAAGATGGGCTTGGTCGAATCGATGTCTCACTGGGCACCGTGGATGGGCTTGGTGAGCGGAGCCGCGTGGCTGGGCTATCTGCTGTATGTGCGCCGTTACTTCATCAGCAGCGATGAGGGAACATCAGTCGCCATGTGAACACCGCGGCTCGGGCTTCGTTCTTGGTATGTTCCTTGACGAACCGTTTCCGTCTTCGTACTTCGGGAGCTTGCACAGTCCAGGGCGATTATGTCATTGATCACGAAGAGGTAAGCGGCGGCGGCCGCAATTTCACCGCCGTCGCCATCTATCGAGTGAAGGACCACAAGATCACTGGCGTCTGGTTCGTGAAATGAGGTGGCAATCGCCGATGAGTCCCGTCATTTCGCCCTTCGCTTGTAGGTAATCTCCATCACCTTGAGGTATTCGCCCTTGGTCTCTTCGGACTTCATGGACATCGTGAACACACGGGTGCCGTCTTCCTCGTGTTTGGCCACCATTTTCGACTCAAACGCCTTGCCGGATGGTTCAGTCGCCTTGGCGTTGAACGTCACGGCATGGCTCGCCTCGTCATAGTCTCCCTCCATCATCATGATCTCGGTCGACATGCTATCCACCCACGTGCCGACATATTTCTTCTTCTTCGTGTCGTAGCCCGTCTGACCAAAGCCGTGAAACTCCTGGTCTCCGAACTTACCATCGAACTCGCTGTGGATCCAAAGGCCGCCCGGCATCAGTTTCACCACCTCGACTCCCTGGGAAACCGTGGGCTCCGAATCGGGCCCGCGCATCCAGCTTTTCAGAGTCGCGTCCCACGTGCCCACATCCTTGGCCAGCCGCTCGTGCTCCGCCGTCGGCTTGGGAACCGGCGGCCCATCCTGACCTCGGGCCGTTTTCGCCGCGCCCAACCACCCAAGGCAGATCACCACACCCACAATGCTCTGGTTCATCGCGCTCATCTTAGACCCCTTAACTGAACAAAGAAATAGGTTAGATCCCGCAGTAGTATGAAATACACATACTCATTTGTCCAGTAGACACTGCCGTAAAACGGAAAAAGGCGAAAGGCACGGACAGCCGCGCTGTCCGTGCCTCGCCCAAACATCTCGCCGCGGAACCGATTTCGCGAGACGGAGCCATCGAGGTTACTTGTGGCCTCCTTTCGCGATCGTGGCGACGAACCCGTGGAAGACGCCATTGGCATCGGAATAGAAGCCCGTGATCTCGCCCGAATTGGTGATTCCGGTGATCTGAGTCACCTCCACGCCGTTGTTGAATGCCGCGTTGGGATCATCCAGGAAGGTGTACTGCCCGGTGTGCGTGTTAAGGATGAAGCCGTGTTGACTGGTGGTGGAATCACCATAGTAGCCCACGGCGATGCCTTTATCGTTGACCGAGAGTACCTGCGAGAAGACGAACGTGGCCCCAGGCTCGCCGGTGACAGCCGGGATGACCGGGTCTGAAATTGGCGTACCGGTGATCGTACCACCGACCGCGCTGTTCTCGGTCGTCATGAAGCCGTGGTCCTGGCCGTCGGTGCCGACATAGAACCCGACGATCAGGCCGTGGTTGTTGATGCTCTGGGCGTTTACGGTGTTTGGCCCGGACGGTGCATCGATCGTGAGGAATGAGTTGCCGTTCAACCGGACGAAACCCGGCGTCGCGGTCGAGGTCACGTACTGACCGACAATCGTCCCCTTATCGTTGATACCGAATGCCACCGCCGACGTTCCTCCGTTCGGAATGAAGGTATGCAGCTTGCCCTTGTTCAGATAAAAGGCATTGCCGTTGCCGTCGGTGCCGACCACCGTGCCGGAGGAGTTCACCCCGAACGCATTGGCGGCTGTTGAGCCCAGATTCAGCACGTTGGCCGAGTGGGACTTGAGCGGATTGGCCACGAAGTTGCTAAAATCTCCGTTGTTCTCGATGTCGAAGCCGACCGAATTCCCGCTGTTCGAGATGCCGTTCATGTTGGTGCCGGCGCCCGCAGTCGAGCCGGAATTGGGCCCGTTGAAATTGATGAACTGGTAGCCGCCGTGCGTGGTCTTGTTCAGGATGGTCACGCTCGGCGTGTGTTTCTGCGCCTGCTCCACGCCGTGGTGCTTCACGTCCAGCACGTGCGCGGAGACCTCCATTTTCTCGACGTGGTGCGGCATCAGGGTACTCATCAGCTCACGCCCTTCCAGCGAGTGGAGGGCAGGGCGGAGACTTCGCTTACGTGCGGGTTGCTTGTTCAACTGCATGTGATCATCTCCAAAGTAGAAAAATCGTCTATGCATGGATCGTGAGCGTTCACGGTCCCGGCCCACGCGGATGCATGGAACAACACCGGGATCGATCTTTCGCGCGCGATCCCCGTCTGCTCGGGGCAGGTCGTGCACGTCGGTTGGAAGCAAGAATCCGCGGGGGTCGCTCGGAGACTGGGAATATCAACCCCGCGGGAACAGGCGGGAACGCCCGCACGAGTGAAGCAGTCGTCGCGCTCGATCTCGAGGGCTTGGGCCAAGCCGCCAAGGCGTGTCTGGGGAAAAACCTCGATCGGCAGATCGCTCAATCCGGACCGATCATACCGACCTGGTCAGTTCACGTCGGCTCGGTCGCGGTCTACAAGTAAATTGCCACTCGACGCTCCCACCCGACACATTCGCGCAAGGAATCTTGGGATTGTGTCTTAAATCATAAATCGCGAGGCGGTTGTGGCTTTTTAATCGACTCCCTTGGTCGGAATATCCGTCAGGTGGGCCAATCGATGGAATTGCTCTAGGAGTTCGGCGACGAATGGCCGTTTACGGTCAAGCTGGAGCGTGTCGTCCCGCCCTGATCGAGGATCAAGGCCCCTCGGATCGTGGAACGGCGGGGCAGGTCGCCCGTTCAGTACGAGCGATCGGACGCATGGTAATATCTCCCAGCCTGATCGGCGACTTGCTCATTCTCTGGCCGGGGGCGGACCGTTGCCCACTTCTGGCAGATAACCTGGCCGGGTGGTGTCGACCGGCTCGATGGGGCCAGGGGGCCGGACACGGGCGAGCTCGCTGGCGGGATACCCAAGCGCATGGAACAAATGAAACTCGGCGCGGTTGTACTCGGCGACCGTGGTGAAGTATTCGTTATACGCGAACATCAACAGTTCGAGCGCGTAGACCGCCTCCTGGGGACGATAGACCAGTACCAGGACGTCACCTAACCGCGTTGTCTGGCGCAGACCTTCGAAGTTTCCATTGAATGTGATGATCGCGGTCCGCAGCGCGCGGTGGGCCTGGCCGACCCGCGCTGCTGCCGACTGGAGATGCGCCTGGGCCTTGGTCACTTCGGCCGCAACCCGGTCCTGAGCGTGGAAGAGCTCGACGATCGCGGCTGACTGGGCACCGCGCTGCTGCTTGACCCGGGCCACGTTTCCAATACCAAATCCGTCGAACTGCCAGATGGCCTGCAGGCTGACGTCGACGCGACCGGTCCACTGGTTCAAGCTGCTATTGGGTCCCAGGCCGAAGATCCCGGCTTGAATCAACATGCCCGCGCTTTGAAAGCCGTTGATCATGATGATCGGCAGGAATGGGCGCATCTTCTCTCGGCTGATCCGCGTCTCGGCCGCCTGCACCAGCGCCCGGTTCGCCGCGAGCTCGGGACGATTGGCGATCGCGATCTTCATCAGGTCCGGGAGCAACTGACCCGGGTCGATCAAGGTGATCTGGAGGTGGTCGGGCTCGAGTGGAACGACCACCGCACGCGGGTCCAGCCGCAAAATCTGGGTGAGGTCGGCGCTGGCGACTCGCCACGCTTCGCGCGAGGAAGTCGCGTGCTGCTGGATCTCGGCGAGGATGTTCATCGCCCGATCGACCTCGTCGCGCGGAACAAGATCTTTGCTCATATGCGAGATGCGTTCGACGAGATCGTGCCCGCGCTCGACGGCGTAGAGGGCTCCGGCGTACATCCCGCGATATTGGTGCACCCTGAAGTAAGCATCGGCGGTCATAAGAAGGGCGTCGTTCTTGGCGCTCTGGATGTCAAATTGCCTGGCGTTCAATACCTGGCGCGCCACCAGGGGCTCGAAGTAAGCATCGGTCACGGACACGTACTGGTCGGCGGCGGCACCCGAGTAGAAAAAATTGACGCTGGGGGCGGTCATGATGCCTTTGTTGAAGTCGGGTCCGCCGCCATCATGCCGGATGTAATCGGCACCGAAGACGAACATGGGAATCCACAGGACCTTGGCCCGGCTGAGCTTCGCTTCGGCGACCCACACACCAGCCTGGGCCGCGGCGACGACCAGCGGACGAGCGTCGGAAAGCCGCAGGGCAGTGGCCAGGTTGATCGGGAACTGGACGTCGCTGGGCTCAAGCGGCGCGGGCTTGAGCTCCATGCCGTACTCGAAACCCCGCGACCCGTGCGGGCCACTGGCCGCCGGCGTGGGCGAGTCGCCCGGCACCTGGAAGGGGCGCGGCGGTGGGATCGTGATCGACCGCGCCTGAGTGGTCGAGTCGCTGCCTGCTTGGACCGGAGGAGCCGTAGGCCGAGGCGCAGGCGCAGGCGGCGTCGCCGTCGCAGCCGAACCCGAACCCGGCGCTGAGGGTGACGATTGCGCCGCGCAGGGCGTGGCCCCGGCCCACCCGAACAACATTCCCATGGCCATCACGACGATCGATGGCCGCGTGAATCGCCCCAACATACGCACCCTCACCATCGTGAATTCCGCTGCGCGAAGACCAATTCGACCCATCGAGGCAAGTCCGATCTCAGGCAGAACAGTTCCGGATCAGCGCGAGAATCGCCCGGCATCGGATTACCCGTTCCGACGCAAAGTGCGTTCGCGCCTACACTTTGGTTTGCCATAGCCGCGGCACTCCTCACAATCCCCATCCAACCAATCGCGGAGGATGAAACCAATCGGATTATCGCGGATTCCTGATACGGATCATCGGCCTATCGCAGTGCTGAGGATTATCCGGTTTACAGGAAAACTCAGAATTCGACTGTAAGTGTCCGTTTTGCGAGCTGAAACGGGCGTTACGAAGCTGACGATCGCGCGGCATTTATGGGTCATGTTGACTTTGCGGGATCATAGGCGGCCGGATCCGAAGAGGAGCTCCTGGCGATGAGCCAGCGGTTGTGCGAAAGACGTTGCGGCCATTGGTTCGTTCGAAGGTGGAATGTGCTCTTCAATTCACCTCGACCTTGACAATCGCTTTCGTTTACGATAGAAGTTATATGGATTTATCGGGCTCCAGATTGTGAAGGGCTGATGTTTAAACTCCGCGTCCAAGGCAACGGAATTCGGCTCATCTCGGCGCTGGCCCTGCTTGCGACCGTGCTCACGTCGCCGGTCCGGCCCTCGAAGATGCTTGGCGCTCTCGCCGGCAAAGATTGCGTTCGTTGCAGCTTCGCCTTTGGTAAGCTTTCAGCTCCAACCTCTGTGAAGCCGGTGCCGTCGCGACTGGTTCAAGTCAAAGCGTTATCTGAAACGGACGAAGAGAAACTGGCCGATGCCAGTCATCTGGCTGGGTTGTCTGTCGACCCCGCCTCCACTCCCTCCGCCAGATTCGGCCGAAATCTCCTCTCCATCGGCCTCACGGCGACCGTTCATCCGTTGCGATGTTGAAGCCGGATGTCTGTTCGCGTGCGCCTCTGCGCGAGGGCGCACCACGTGCCCGGGCAGATGAGCTTTCCCGCTCGGCTCGGGAAGCAGTGCTCGACTTCCTGACAGTCCGATCGGTCGCGCCGCCGTGCGCAACTCCACTGGCTTAAGTCGCGTGATTGGCTCGACAGGCGTGCGTGCCGCACAGCGCCACGATGCCTCGCAGTTGAATTTGCGTGTTGCACTCGAATTCGAAACTCTATCTCGCGTCCGACAGAACTCGACCGGGAGCTCTCGTACATGAATCCGACCGTGCTCGCGATGCGTCGTCCGATCACGACGCTGATGCTGGTGGTGGCCTTGATCAGCGGCGGAGGACTCGCGTACAACCGGATGCGCGTCGATATCTTCCCCGCGCTCAACACGCCCAAGATCTACGTGTTCCTCGACTACATCGGCATGAGTCCCGACCAGGTCGAGGGGTTCATCGTCAACCAGCTCGAGCTCTACTTCCAGTACGTCGACGGCATTCAGGATATCGACACGCGCAATATCCAGCAGGTCGCCTTGTGCCGGCTCTCGTTCTTCCCCGGCACGGATATGGGCCAGGCGATGGCGCAAGTGGTGGCGATGTCGGACCGGGCCATGTCGTGGATGCCCAAGGGGACCTTGCCCCCCATGATCATGCGCATGGATTCAGGCTCGGTACCGGTGGGCTACCTGGTATTCGAGAGCGAGGAGACGTCGCTGGGTCAGATGGGCGACTACGCCCAGAACGTGATCCGTCCGCTGGTCCAGAAATACGTGCCGGGCACGGTGGCGATCTCGCCGTTTGGCCCGAACATGAGGTCGATCGTCATCAGCGTCAACCCCCAGAAGCTGCTGGACTACAACCTCACTCCACAGCAGGTCATCGAAGCCGTAGCGACGGGGAACAGGATCATTCCCGCGGGGAACATCTACGTCAAGGACTCGATGCCGCTCGTCGCCAACAACGCGACCGTGGTGGACCCTCAGCAACTGGGCACCATACCGCTCAAGCTGGAGAAAAACGTCTATCTGCGAGACGTGGCCACCATTTCGGACGATACCGACATCACGTACGGATATGCGCTCGTCAACGGCAAGAAGTCGGTCTTTCTGCCGATCATCAAGAAGGACACGGGTTCGACGCTGACCGTCGTGGCCGACGTGCACAAGGCGATGAAGACGTTCCGCGAGGCCGTGCCCAAGGACGTCTCGGTGAACTTCGAGTTCGACGAGTCGCCGACCGTGGTCGCCGCGGTCGAGAGCGTCGCCACCGAGGGGTTGATCGGCGCGGGCCTGACCGGACTCATGATTCTCTTGTTCCTGGGCGACGTGCGGAGCGTGATCGTGGTCGTATCAAATATCCCGCTGGCTCTCCTAGGTTCGTTATTCGGACTCTGGATCACGGGGAATACGATCAACATCATGTCCTTGGGGGGCATGGCGCTGGCGATCGGGATCCTGGTCGATGAGGCGACCGTGACGATCGAGAACGTGCACGTGCAGATGGGGCGCACCAGCAACCTCGCTTCGGCCGTGCTGCACGCGAGCAATGCGACGGCGGTTCCGCGGCTGCTGGCGTTGCTGTGTATCTTGTCGGTATTCATTCCGGCGTTCATCATGGCCGACCCGCTCCGGTCGCTGTTCATGCCGCTGACCCTGGGTGTGGGGTTCGCGATGATCTCGTCGTACCTGCTGTCGAGCACATTCGTGCCGATCCTGTGCGTCAGCCTGCTCAAGCACGGCGGGCACGGCAGCCACGGCGAGGCAGCCCACAAGAAGCCGGGACTCTTCGACCACATGCTCAAGGTCTACGGCAAGATGGTGCAATGGTTCGTGCGTCTTCGCTGGTTGATGGTGCCGGGTTACATCGCCGGCTGCGGCCTCATTCTCTGGCTGCTCGGCATGCAGGTGGGCACCGAACTGTTCCCGCAGATCGATTCGGGGCAGTTCGTGCTGCGGTTCCGGCCGCCGCCGGGCTCGAATTTCGAGCTGACCCGCCAGATGGCGGTGAAATGCCTGGAAGAGATCGAGCAAGAGGCGAAGGCGGAGAACATTGCAATCACGATGGGGTTTGTGGGGCAGGTGGCGCCCAACTTCGGCATCGACAACATGGTGCTGTTCATGCGCGGGCCTGACGACGGCCAGCTTCGAGTCGCGTTTCGCGAGGATACCAAGATCAAGCTTCCGGCGTTCCGCGAGCGACTGCGCAAGGTGCTTCCCGAACGGGTGATTCCGTGGCTGGCCAACCGGCTGGAGCAGGGGGGCCTCGCTCGCGACGAGGCCCAGCAGCAGTCCACGACGGCAACCTTCGGATTCGAGCCGGGCGATATCGTCTCCTCGGTCATGAGCTTCGGCTCGATGACCCCGATCGCCGTGCGCATCGTCGGCACCGATCTCAAGCTGGTGCGCCAGCATGCCGAGAAAATCCAGGCTGCGATGAAGCAGATTCCCTCCCTGCGAGATGTGGGATTCGAGCAGATGCTCGATTACCCCAGCGTGGAGGTCGACATCGACCGCGAGAAGGCGGGGCTCTCCGGCGCCAAGGTCGAGGATGTGGCGCACGCGCTGGTGATGTCCACGGCGTCTACGCGGTTCGCATCGTTGAACTACTGGGTCGACGTGAAGACGGGCTTCGACTACCTCGTGCAGCTTCAGGTTCCACCGCTGCGGATGGAGAAGCCCGAAGATGTCGAAACGCTGCCGCTGCAGTCGGTGAACCCGCTGGTCAATCTCATGATCCGGGACGTGGCGACCGTCAAGCGAGGCGTCCGTCCCGGCGAGCTGGACCGCGATATGTCGCAGCGCGTACCTGACGTTGACGGCAAATGTCGAGGGTGAGGACATGGGCCGCGCATCGAACAAGGTTGCCGAGGCCATCACGTCAGCCGGCGAGCCGCCCCGCGGCGTGCGCGTCGAGCCGATGGGTCAGCTCCCGCCGATGAGAGAGATGTTCAAGGCGCTGGGAATCGGCCTGGGGGTTGCCGTGTTCGTGATCTTCGTGCTGCTGACGGCCTATTTCCAGTCGCCGCGGCTCGCACTGATCTCCGTCGGCGCCGTGCCGGGCGTTCTTGCCGGCATCGCCACCATCCTCTACTTCACCAACACGTCGCTCAACATCGAGTCGTTCATGGGCTCGATCATGTGCCTGGGCGTTTCGGTGTCGAACTCGGTCATGCTCGTGACGTTTATCGACGAGCACTGGAAACGGGGAACGCGAGCGATCGACGCGGCGATCCTGGGCGCCAGCGAGCGGCTCAGGCCGATCCTGATGACGGCCTGCGCCATGACGGTCGGCATGGTGCCCATGGCGCTGGCCCTCGAGAAGGGAAGCCAGATGCAGGCGCCGCTGGGCCTAGCGGTCATCGGCGGTCTGGTGATGTCCACGTTTGCGACGCTTCTGGTCGTGCCGTCGATCTTCGCGGTCGTCGTGGGGCGCAAGGTCGCCCAATCGCCGTCGATCTACCCCGACGATCGTGAAAGCCGGTACTTCGATCCCCGGTGCTTCGACGATGTGGCGGGGCACGGGCACGGGCAAGGCGCCCCGGAGGATCATACCGCCCCTGGAAGCAGCCAGCTCGCGGACCACGGTTCACAGCCGGCTTCGGAGCCCGACGCGCCTGGAGAAGCCTCCCCTTTCAAGGAGAGTCCTGATGACCTGCTGGGATAACCGGAGAAAAACGAATGCACCTTGACCTGGGAACGGCCCGTCGGACGTATGTTTGCACGAAAAGTGCCTTTACTTGGAGATACCGGATGCTTCGCGCTACTTGGAAAACGGTTTTTGCTCGTTTCGCTGGATGCCCGCTGGCCGCGTGCTTTGTGCTGGCTGCTGTCGTGGCGCCGGGCTGTGGCCACGAGGAAAAGGTCAACTTCTCAACCGTAACCAAGCCGCCCTCGGTGCGGGTGACTCTGCCAGAAATCCGTAACCTCGTCCGCATCGTGGGGCAGCCCAGCTTCATCGAAGCCTACGAGCGGTCTTCGGTCTTTCCCAAGCTGACCGGCTATATCAAGAAGTGGAACGTCGACATCGGCGACAAGGTCAAGCGGGGGCAAACGCTTGCCACGCTCTTCGTTCCCGAGCTTGAAGAGGATTTTGAGACCAAGAAGGCGACTGTCAAACTCGATGAGCAACGGATCGAGCTGGCCAAAAAGATGGTGAAAGTGGCTGCGGCCGACGTCAAAGCCGCCAAGGCACGACTCGACCAGGCGAAGGCCATCCTTGACAAGTTCAAGGCCGAAGTCGAGCGCTGGGACATCGAGACCCAGCGCTTGAAGCTCGAGGTCGCCAAGGACGTTGTCGACCAGCAAATCCTGCTGGAATCGATCAATCAGCTCAAGGCCAGCGTTGCGGCGAGAGAGGCGGCAACGGCCGACATCGAGAAAGCCGGCGCCGAGCTGCTCTCGAAGCAGGCCACGCACGAAAAGGCGACGGTGGATGTCCTGGTCGCCGAAGCCGACCTCGCCGTTGCCACGAGCGAGGCCAAGCGAATCGCGGCGTGGGTCGGCTATATCACGCTCCCCGCGCCCTTCGATGGCATCGTCACGGTCCGCAACGCAAACACGTTCGACTTTGTTTTGCCCAACTCGGGCGACCCCACGGCAATGGAGCACTCACCGCACCTCGCGCCCAACGGCTCGGCTGCGCCGATCTATGTCGTGGACCGCACCGACATCGTGCGGATTTTCGTCGACATCCCCGAGCAGGACGCAAACTATGTTCAGATCGGGACAAAGGCCACCGTGGTCGCCAAGGCATTCAGCGACCATCCGATCGCCGGCAGCGTGACCCGCACCTCGTGGGCCCTTAACACCAAGAGCCGCACGCTCCGCGCCGAGATCGACCTGCCCAACACGGACAGTAAGCTCCTTCCCGGCATGTACGCCTACGCCAAGGTCATCATCAACCGCCCCAACGTCCGCGCTCTGCCGCTGGCGGCCCTCACTTACAATGGCGAGAAGACATACTGCTGGAGGCACGAGAACGGCAAGGCGATCCGGGCCGAAGTTCAAACCGGCGTCAGTGACGGCAAGTTTATCGAAGTCACCAGTCTCCAGCTCCCGGCGGGGCCCGACGGCAGTGATCCCTGGGCACCGGTGAACGGCTCCGAGCAGGTGATTCTGGGCGACCTGTCGATCCTTTCGGACGGCGGCCCGGTGGAATTACTCCCGGACAAGAAGACCGAGGAGAAGATCGCCGACGATGTGCCGGCCAAACGACCGGCGAGCTCGCCGACCAGGACTCGCGACCAAGGGCAGGACTCATCGCCGCAGCCCTCCACCGTCGCGGGACGCGTTGCGTCCTCGTCCGTCGGTGCAGTCGGCTCGATTCGGTAGTTTTTACCTCGCGTCAGAAATGCCCGCCATAATCGATTCGGAGGGTCGCTCCCGAGACGATCTCGTTGATCGCCGTATCAGGCATGCCGATCGCCGAGCCCCTGCCGAGCTGTGCGCCCTGACCATGGGCAACGATAAAGTTCAGAGTCGTGGGGAAGGTGGCGGGATTGTATTTGAGCTTGACGGCGATCGCCGAAGGCCCAGGCACCAGCGTCGTGGACTTTCCACCGAGGTCGAACTGGAATCCTCCAGGCACCTGTGACACCGGATAGTACTTCTTGGTCAGTATATAAAAGACGATCCATTTCTGCGACTGCCACTGCTGGGATCCGGTCAGGACCGGAAAGATCTGGCTTTTGGCTGCATTGGTCCCATTTGTCAGTCGTACGGTAAAGTTATTACTCGCAGTGAACGTCTGAGACGTGCCGTTCTTGACGACTACGTAAAAAAGGTTGTAAACCTGCCCCGGAACCGGTTGGTGGGGCTGGACCAGCGTCTGCCCGAACGGTGGTACGAGCTTCACGGCGTGCTTGCTTGGGTTGGTGATGCGGAACCCATAGAAGCTGGCCGGCACTTGGGGCAGCTTGCGGACCTTGGCCGCGGGCTGCACGTTGGCTGCGCCCGAGCGGAGCTTGGCGGCCTGAGTGGCCGGTGCGCTGCCGCTCAGAAGCAGTCTGCCCTCGAAACGCTCAAGCAGCGGCTCAAATTTGACGACCGCCCGTCGGCGCATGGATCAAGCTCTCCCGCCTGGAGGAACTGCGTGTCCTACATTCTATATATTTCGGGAAATCGCGCCGCTTTGCATCAGTCGTTCTGTTGAGACGGGCCAAGGGCGACCATGGCGATGGCAAAAGTACCCATGCAGGTCGATGTTCGACCACGAACGCCAATCGGGCTGACTTCTGGATCACCGCGCCGTTTCAGAGTGACGGGGGACTCGTTGGATCCGCGAGCGAGCGATTTCGCGTTCCGGGTGGGATTGACTCTCCGGCACATACTGGTATGCAGGTCCAATCAGAGGTATAATTTATTATTGCTTTGGACTTTTCTCTGACGGGTAAGGGTTGTTGAAGATCCAGACCTGCAAAGAGTAAGGCCATTTCGCCATGCCCCGCTGCGATAGTCGTGCAAAAACCCGGGTTTCCCCCCCTCACCCGTTCTCGACGTGCGGAGGACAGACTCTGTTCCGGTCTGGGTCCCGCCGGGAATGCAACGGGAGATTCCGCCATGAATCCGACCGTGTTCGCGATGCGTCGCCCGATCACAACGCTGATGCTGGTGGTGGCGCTCATCAGCGGGGGAGCGCTCGCGTTCAGCCGGATGCGCGTCGACATATTCCCGTCGCTTAACACTCCGAAGATCTACGTGTTCCTCGACTACATCGGCATGAGTCCCGACCAGGTCGAGGGCTTCATCGTCAACCAGCTCGAGCTGTACTTCCAGTACGTCGACGGCATTCAAGATATTGACACGCGCAATATCCAGCAGGTCGCCTTGTGCCGGCTGTCGTTTTTCCCCGGGACGGATATGGGCCAGGCGATGGCGCAGGTGGTGGCGATGTCGGACCGGGCGATGTCGTGGATGCCCAAGGGGACCTTGCCCCCGATGATCATGCGCATGGACTCGGGCTCGGTACCGGTGGGCTACCTGGTATTCGAGAGCGAGGAGACATCGCTGGGTCAGATGGGCGACTACGCTCAGAACGTGATCCGGCCGCTGGTCCAGAAATACGTGCCGGGGACGGTGGCGATCTCGCCGTTCGGCCCGAACATGCGGTCGATCGTGATCAGCGTGGATCCGCAGAAGCTGCTCGACTACAACATGACTCCCAAGCAGGTCATCGATGCCCTTGCGACGGGGAACACGATCATTCCGGCTGGCAATTTATATGTCAAGGACTCGATGCCGGTGGTCTCGAACAACGCGACGGTCGTCGATATACAGCATCTGGGCAATATCCCGCTGCGGCTTGGTGAGAACGTCTACCTTCGCGATGTCGCGAAGTTCCAAGACGATACGGACATCACCTACGGCTATGCGCTCGTGAACGGCAAGAAGTCGGTGTTTCTGCCGATCATCAAGAAGGACACCGGATCGACGCTCACGGTCGTGGCCGACGTCCACAAGGCGATGAAGACGTTTCGGGAAGCTGTGCCCAAGGACGTCTCGGTGAATTTCGAGTTCGACGAGTCGCCGACGGTGGTGTCGGCGGTCGAGAGCGTGGCCACGGAGGGCTTGATCGGGGCCGGGCTCACCGGGCTCATGATCCTCTTGTTCCTTCGCGACTTGAGGAGCGTGATTGTCGTCGTGGCGAATATCCCTCTCGCACTGCTAGGGTCGTTGTTCGGCCTCTGGGTGACGGGCAACACGATCAATATCATGTCGCTGGGGGGCATGGCGCTTTCGATCGGGATCCTGGTCGACATGTCGACGGTGTCGATTGAAAACATACACGTGCAGATGCGTGGCACGGATCAGGTCAACACGGCGGTGCTCCGCGGCAACAACGCGACAGCCGTGCCGATCTTGCTGGCGCTCTTGTGCATCCTGTCGGTGTTCGTTCCCGCGTTCATCATGGGTGACCCGCTGCGGGCGCTGTTCATGCCGCTGACCCTGGCGGTCGGGTTTGCGATGATCTCGGCGTATTTGCTGTCGAGCACGTTCGTGCCGATTCTGTGTGTGGCGCTGCTCAAGCACTCGGGGCACAGCGATCACCAAGGCGGGCTGTTCGACCGGTTTCTCAAGGGCTATAGCAGCGCGGTGCGGGTTCTGGTTGCCTGGCGGTGGTGGGTTGTTCCGGGCTATCTGGCCGCGTGTGCGGTGGTGCTGGGGGTGCTGGGGCTGCGGGTCGGCACGGAGTTGTTCCCCCAGATTGATTCCGGGCAGTTCGTGCTGCGGTTCCGGCCGCCGCCCGGCTCGAATTTCGAGCTGACGCGCGAGCTGGCGGTGAAGTGCCTGGAAGAGGTCGAGCGCGAGGCAAAGGCCGAGAATGTCGCGATCACGATGGGCTACGTGGGCCAGGTCGCGCCGAACTTCGGCATCGACAACATGGTGCTCTTCATGCGCGGGCCTGACGACGGGCAGCTTCGGGTTGCCTTCCGGGACGGGGCGCGGATCAAGCTCGCCGAGTTCCGCGAGCGGCTGCGCAAGGTCCTGCCCGAGCGGTTGATTCCGTGGCTCGAAAAGCGGCTCCATAAGGGAGGGCTATCCACGCAGGAAGCCAGCCGGCAGGCCAAACTGGCGAGCTTCGGGTTCGAGCCGGGTGATATTGTCACCAAGGTCATGAGCTTCGGCTCGCTGACACCGATTGCCGTGCGAATTGTGGGCACCGATCTCAAGCTCGTCCGCGCCCACGCCGAGAAAATTGCGAAAGCGATGAAACGTATCAAGTACCTGCGCAACGTCGAGTTCGAGCAAACTCTGGACTATCCCACGATCGAGGTCACCGTCGACCGGGAGAAGGCCGGGCTCTCCGGGGCCCAGGTCGAGGACCTGGCTCACGCGCTCGTGATGGCGACGGCGTCGACCCGATTCGCCTCGCTCAATTACTGGGTCGACGTGAAGACCGGATTCGACTATCTCGTCCAGATCCAGATACCGCCGCTGCGGATGGAGAAGGCCGAGGATGTGGAAATCTTGCCGCTTCAGTCAGTAAATCCGCTGGTCACCCTCATGGTGCGCGACGTGGCCGTGGTGGAGCGCGGCACGCGTCCCGGCGAGCTGGACCGGGATATGTCGCAGCGCTACCTGACCGTGACGGCCAACGTCGAGGGAGAAGACATGGGCCGGGCCTCGCGCCAGGTGCAATCGGCGATCGACTCGGCCGGAACACCACCCCGCGGCGTGCGAGTTGAGGCGCTGGGTCAGCTTCAGCCGATGAGGGAGATGTTCAAGGCGCTGGGGGTCGGGCTGGGGGTCTCCGTCTTCGTGATCTTCGTCCTCTTGACGGCGAATTTCCAGTCTCCGCGGCTGGCTTTGATCTCGGTCTCCTCGGTGCCCGGCGTACTCGCCGGCATCGCCATGATTCTCTACTTCACAAACACCTCGCTCAACATTGAGTCGTTCATGGGCTCGATCATGTCTCTGGGCGTGTCGGTGTCGAATTCCGTGTTGCTTGTCACTTTCATGAACGAGCACTGGAGAACCGGAGCGTCGTCGACGGAGGCGGCCATCGTGGGCGCGGGCGAGCGGCTACGGGCGATCTTAATGACCGCCTGTGCCATGACGGTGGGGATGGTGCCGATGGCGCTGGCTCTCGAGAAGGGGAGTCAGATGCAGGCCCCGCTGGGCCTGGCGGTGATCGGCGGCCTGGTGATGTCCACGTTCGCCACGCTGCTGGTCGTGCCGTCGATCTTCGCTCTCGTCGTGGGCCGCAAGGTCGCCCAGTCGGCGTCGATCTACCCCGCCGACCGGGACAGCCGCTACTACGATCCGTACCTTTTCGCCGATGGGGACGATCACGGCACGCCAGAAGCGCACACGACTGCAAGCGACGACACCACGAACCGAGCTCATCCCTCGGTGAACGCTCTTGATCCGCCCGGACCGCACACAGCTCCCGCCGAACCACCCGACGCGCCGCCACGTTGATAGGAGAACGACCATGCAGCTTGAAGTCGAAACGGCCCGAGGGAAGAGATTCCCCACAGGCTGTATCCTGGCCCGCAGCTTGCGGGGAGTTCAAGGTTCCTGCTCGACGGCTGCGATTCATCGCGCCCGCTGCCGGCTGGTGGCGTGTTGTCTTCTGTCGGCCGTCGTGGCATCGGGCTGCGAATCGGAAGAGGCGTTCGACTTCCAGGCTGTGGAGAAGCCCCCCCCGGTGCGGCTGACTCGTCCGGAAGTCCGGAATATCGTCCGCGTGGTCGGGCAGCCCAGCTTCATCGAAGCCTACGAGCGGTCTTCCGTCTATCCCAAGCTCCAGGCGTATATCGAAAAGTGGAACGTCGACATCGGCGACCGGGTCAAGGAGGGTCAGACGCTCGCCACGCTCTTCGTGCCCGAGCTGGTCGAGGACCTGGGGACCAAGAACGCAACCGTCAAGCTTGATAAGCAACGCATCGAGCTCGCCAAGAAGGTAGCCAAAGTGGCGGCGGCCGACGTCAAGACCGCCAAGGCACGGCTCGAGCAAGCCAAGGCCTTTCTCGACAAGTACAAGGCCGATGTCGAGCGCTGGGACATCGAGGTCAAACGCCTGACGCCCGAGGTCGCGAACGACGTAGTGGACAAGCACATCCTGATCGAATCGAGCAATCAACTAAAGTCCAGCATCGCGGCGCGAGAGGCGGCGGCGGCCGACATCGAGCAAGCCGACGCGGAGCTGGTCTCCAGGAAAGCCAATCTCGAAAAGGCGCTGGTCGACATTCAGGTCTTTGAAGCCAAGCTCGCCGTCGCCGTGAGCGAGGCCAAGACAACGGAGGCCTGGGTCGGCTACCTCAAGTTGCCGGCGCCGTTTGACGGGGTGATCGTGGTGCGCAACGCGAACACATTCGATTTCGTGCTGCCCAACTCGGGCGACCCGTCGACGATGCCGCGCTCGCCCCATCAGTCCCCCAACCGCGCAGGCTTCTCCGATCTACGTTGTCGACCGCACCGACATCGTGCGGGTCTTCGTCGACATCCCCGAGCAAGACGCGAACTACGTTCATATTGGAACGAAGGCGACGGTGGTTGCGAAGGCATACAGCCAAAAGCCGATTGCCGGCAGCGTCACGCGAACGGCCTGGGCCCTCAACGTCAAGAGCCGCACGCTCCGCGCCGAGATCGACTTGCCCAATCACGAAACCAAGCTCCTTCCCGGGATGTACGCCTACGTCAAGGTGATCATCGAGCGCCCCAATGTGCCGCGCTCTGCCGCTTGCTGCGCTGACCTTTACCGACGAGAAGAGCTTCTGCTTCAAACACGAGGATGGCAAGGCAGTAAGGCAGCGAATCCGGACCGGAGTCACCGACGGCACATGGATCGAAGTCACTGGCTTCGAGAAGCCATCGGTGCCGGAGGGAGAGGAGCCATGGGCACCGGTCACCGGATCCGAACCGGTGATCCTGGGAGACCTCTCGACCTTATCCGAGGGGGGCGCAGTGGAAGTGCTCGCGGAAAACACCGCCGATCAAGATCAGAAGTGGCCGCCGAAGTCGATTCGGTGAGTACTGGCCGCGACGATCTCGTTGATCGCCGTGTCCGGCATGCCCACCTTCGCTCCGTCGCCTCCTTGCGCGCCCTGGCCATACGCGACGATCGAATCGAGCGTGCGCGGAAATGTGGCCGGATCATACTTGAGTCTGAGGAAAATCCCCGACGGTCCCGGCACCAGGGTCGAGGACGCTCCGCCCAAGTTGAGCTTGAACCCGCCTGCTACTTCCGGGACCGGGTAGTACTTCTTGGTCAGGACGTAGAACACGATCCATTGCTTGGACTTCCACTGCTCTGAACCCGTGAGGATCGGGAAAGCGGTTTTTTTGCTCTGAGTCGTCAGGCGGACCGTGAAGTCATTGCTGGCGTCAAATGTCTGCGCGGTTCCGTTTTTCACCGCGATGGAAAGGACGTTGTATACCTGGCCGGGCACCGGTTGGGTCGCCTGGACCAGCACTTGCTGGAACGGCGGTTTCAGGTCCACCGGCTCCCCGCTGGGGTTGGTGATGCGGAAAGCGTAGAACCTATGGGGCAGATTCGTCGCCTGGATCGGATGGGCAGAAACCGCCGCGGACGCGCGTTCGTGCGCCATCGAATGGTGAGCGGCAGCTACGCCGCCGCTCAGGAGTTGTTTGTCTTCGAAACGCTCAATAGACGGCTCAAACCGTAGAATCGATCGTGGGCGCATGGGTGGAATCTCAAGGAGAAAGCTCGGCGCAATTCATTCTATGGGATCTACGACGCGAAGTCCATCCGTGTTCGCATGCATGGCATCATTTGCGAACCCGTTGTATTCGCGTCGCAGGATCCGGAGGGCGCTCAAGATTTGCGGACGGCTGTCAAGGCGCTTGCCCGGGTGCTGGCGCAAGAGCGCGGCCGGTGCAGGGGCAGGGGCGGGTGAAGCCGGAGGAACGGTGTTCATGATCTCGGGATAAGACGAAACGTCCGGTGCTACACCCAACGCGGCGGCCTCAACGAAGGGAGCAAAGTATTTGTCAGGGTAGGGGAGGGTCCCGGTGAATTCCCCAAAATTGCCCGAATAGCCGATCTGGCCGTGGGTGACAACCACGGCAACTGGCGGACGAACGCTCAAGGGCCCGACCTCGGAGAAGTAGTTGCTGTCGCCGAAGCGCGGGTAGTCGGGGCCGCCGTAGTACAGAAACGGTGCTATGCCACCACAGCGCCGGAGCACGGGCGCGGGGTGTGGGTAGCCGGGACCGCCGAAGTAGGGATAGCCGCCCTCGGCGCCGGTTCCCAGTCCGTTGCCGCCGTAGCCGTAACCCCGGTGAAATGAGAGACCGAAGCCCGGGAAACCCGGAAAGAGCTCGAATCCACCGTAACTCAACGTGCCCGAGCCCCAGATATGCTTCTGGAAGAAGCCCGGGCTGACACCTTCGTCCTGCGCGTGACACGCCGAGCTATAGAACGTCAACAAAGCGAAAGTCAGGCCGATCGCCCCAAACGGAAGTCTGCGATCAGACGGCAATGGTGTCATCATGGACAAATCCCTCTGAAAGTGCAGAGTCCGTGTCCGGAACTCCGCCGAATGCCTCCTTCAGGCCAGCCCGAATCCGAGCCAGGCCATATCATTGGCCGCTTATCATTCTATATCACAAAATCTTGGTGACGACGGTGCAATCCAACGAATGGGGTGGCATAGCTTGCGTAAGGGAAGAAAGTTTTAGCGAATTGTCGGCGCGCGCGGCCGCGATGGCGGAGTCATTCCGCCATCGCGAGAGAAAGGCGCGGCTGTTTGGTTTCAGCGGGTGGCCGGGGGCGGGCCGTTGCCGACTTCCGGCAGGAAGGCCGGCCGCGACAAATCGACGGGCTCGATTTCGCCCGGCGGCTTGAAGTAGGAGATTTCCCGCGCAGGGTAGCCTAGAGCATGGAACAACTCGAATTGAAACCGGTTGTACTCGGAGACGGTGGTGAAGTACTCGTCGAAGGCGATTTTCAAGAGCTGGAGCGCGAACACGGCTTCTTGCGGCCGGTTGACGAGTACCAGGACGTCGCCGAAACGGTGGGTCTGGCGCAGGCCTTCGTAGTTCCCGTTAAAGGTCACGATCGCCGTCCGCAAGGCGCGATCGGCCTGACCCACGCGGGCGGTCGCCGATTGGAGGTGTGCCAGGGCGCGGGTCACGTCGCCGGCCACGGTGTCTTGAGCCCGGAATAGCTCGATGATGGCCTTGGACTGTTCGCCGCGCTGTTCCTTGATGAGCGCCAAGTTTCCGAGTCCGAATCCCTGGAGCTCCCACAGCGCCTGATAGCTCAGGTCCATTCGGCCTGCCCACTGATTGAGGCTGCTGTTAGGCCCGAGGCCGAAGATACCGGCCTGGATCATTTCATAAGGGGTCTGAAACCCGTTGATGAGGATGCTTGGAAGGAGCATGCGGCCGCGCTCGCGCCGAATCCTGGCCGCCACGGCTTGTACCAGCGCTTGCTGGGAGCCGAGCTCGGGACGGTTGGTGAGCCCGACCGGGATCAGGTCGTCGAGTGTGCGTCCGGGGTCGAGCAGCGTGATTTGCAGGTGGTCGTTTTCGAGTGGAACGACCACGGCGCGCGGGTCGAGGCGAAGGAGCTGCGTCAGGTTTGCGCTGTTGACGCGCCAGTACTCGCGCGAGGTTGTGACTTGCTGCTGCAGCTCGGCGACCAGGTTTCTGGCCCGGTCCACCTCGACTTTGGGGACGAGGTCGCCGCTCATGCTGGAGATTCGCTGGATCAGATCGTGGCCGCGCTCGACGCAATAGAGGCCGCCAGCGAACATACCCCGGGCCTGATGCACCCTGAAATAGGCGTCGGCGGTCATCAAGAGGACGTCATTCTTGGCGGTCTGGATGTCCAGTTGGCGGGAATTGAGGACCTGGCGCGCGGCGAGCGGCTCGAAGAACACGTCCGTCAGGGCGACGTTTTGCGTCATGCCGGCACCGCCGTAGAAAAAGTTCACGCTCGGCGCCGTCATGATGCCCTTGTTGAAGTCGGGGCCGCCGCCGTCGTGGCGGACATAGTCAGTCGCCGATATTGAGCTGGGGCACCCAGAGAATCTTGGCCCGCGTGAGCTGGGCCTCGGCCACCCACACACTGGCCTGAGCGGCGGCCACGAGCAGGGGCCGGGCATCGGCCAGCCGCAAGGCCGTCGCGAGATTGATCGGAAAGCGCAAATCGCTCGGTTCCAGCGGCGCGGGCTTTAGATCCACGGATTGATGCTGGGAGATGGGACCAGTGCCCGGTGCGGCCGACGGTGACAGGGCTGGCGGCATGGCTCCGGGCCCCTGGCCAGCTCGAGGCCCAACCGCAGGGACGGCGGGACTACCTTGGGGAGGGCCAGGCCGGGCGCCGGCTGGTGCCGTAGTGCCCCCCGGCCAGGCCCGTGGCGGCGGTACCGCTGTGGGGGACGGCTCTTGCGGCTGTTGTTGCGCCCGGCATATTTCGGGCTGAACCCAAAGCACCAGGCTGGCAACAACGATCAGCGACGTCCGGACGGACCGTTCCATCAATCACACCCCTCTCCATCCACAGGTTCGCAAGCGCAGTGACGGCAGGCCGCTCCGCATGAGCCGGATTTATGGATTCATCGGCTATTGGCGGTGCGAGGGTTTATCCGAAATGTGACGGGACTGATCAGTTGTTCCAATATTTCCCTCCTGCGATCGCCGGCGGCACACTCTTCCTCGCACGGCAAGGATTCCGGATTGTTGGGTGGGTGTAACTCACGGGCCTCACGCCGTTTGCGGTGAGTTTCACCCACCCTACGATCGGCTCAGTAATGCCCGTTCGCGGTATCACTGGAAAACCGGGCTGGGCGTAGTAAACCCGTGATTCGGATCATCTTTCCCACCCCCATCAGCCGATCAATCAGGAATATCCGGCCTTGCCGGTACGGCTGACAATGACATCGCACGGTGTCACCCCAGGCGGTGAAGGTAGTTGTGATGGGACGATCCGTTTGGCGATTGATGCTCTGGGCGGCCATCGCGGTCCTGTGGACTCTGCCGGCGCCTTGCGAGGCGCAGTCTCAGTCTGGGACAACACGAACTGCACAGCCTGGTTCGGCGCCGGCCTCGCCGGTGCCGCGGCCACGCGTGCCGGCGCCGCGCCCGTTTCGGGTGGCGACGGAAGCCGTCGCCGCGCGACGGCAGGGGTCCGAGCTCCTTCTGGCCGTGCGCACCATTCGACTGCCGAGCGAATTCCGTTCGCCGGCCCAGACTCCAGAGCGTGGCCTGCCGGAACCGCGCCCGATGCGCCTGCCGAGCGAATGGCCTGAGCCCGCGCCCCCATTTTTGGCAACAAATCGGCCGGGCTTGCCGCGCTTTCAATTGCCGGGCGAATCTGGCGAGCCGTCGACACCTGCCTTAGATTCGGGCTCGGGCGAACTGATCGTGGGGCTCAAGCCCGCGCCGCTTGAGCCCACGGACCTTCAGTTTCCGATCAACCTGGCGACGGCGTTGCGACTTTCTGACGCCAGACCGCTGATCGTGGCCGCCGCCCAGGCGAGTGTGTGGGTCGCAGAAGCGCAGCTCACACGGGCCAAGGTCCTCTGGGTGCCCGAATTGAACGTAGGCGGCGATTATATCCGGCACGATGGCGGCGGCCCGGACTTCAACAAGGGCATCCTGACCGCGCCCAGCGTGAATTTGTTCTACGGAGGTGGCGGCCTCTGGCAGATCGTGGCCTTGACCGATGTTTTCTTCGAGCCATTGGTCAAGCGGCAGGACCTGAATTCGCGCCAGTGGGATATCCAGACCGCCAAGAACGATTCCTTGCTGATGACGGCCGATGCGTACTTCTGCGTCCACCAGCACCGGGGCATGTATGCAGGAGCCCTGTACTGTGTCACACGGGGGCGCGACCTGGTCGAGCGGATCTCCAGCTTGAGCCACGAGCTGGTTCCGATTGTCGAAGTGGATCGCGCCCGCAACTTGCTTGCGGACCTCGAGCAGCAAGCGACCGCCGCGCGGCAGATGTGGCGAGTCTCCAGTGCCCGCCTTACCCGGGTGCTTCGTCTGAACCCCCGCGCAGTGGTCGTCCCACTCGAGCATGATCACCTCCAGATCACCTTGATCGACCCTGCCCGAGACCTTCCGGACCTGCACGTGGTTGCCCTGACCAACCGCCCCGAGCTCGAATCGCACCAGGCGCTGGTCAAGGCGGCCGTGGACCGGATTCGCCGCGAGAGGGGCCGCATGCTCCTTCCCACCGTCCTGGTCAACGGCTTCCAGACTCCCGATGAGCTAATACAGGCCGGGATCTTCGGCCTGGGTACGAACGACAAGATGAACCAGTGGACCGGCCGCGACGATGTCAGCCTCCAGGTGATGTGGCAGCTTGAAGCGATGGGTATTGGCAACCTGGCGCGAATCAAAGAGCAGCGCGGCGAAGAGTCCAGAGCCATCATCGAGTTTTTCAAGGTCCAGGACATGGTGGCGGCACAGGTCACCAAGGCCCAGGCAGATCTCCAGTCGGCGGCGGCCCGCGTCGGGCAAGCGGAGCGGGCACTGCGCTCGGGTATCGCGACGTTCAACGGCAGCTTCGAGGGCTTGCAGCATACCACGCGGTTTGGCGACGTGCTGGTGCTGATCAACCGGCCGCAGGAAGTCGTCTTCGCACTCCAGCTCTTGAAAATTTCGTTTGATGAGTACTTCACGACGGTCGCCGATTACAACCGAGCCCAGTTCGAGTTGTTCCACGCGATGGGCTACCCCGCTCGCGAGATCACCTACGTCCGACCGCCGGGCACCGCACTACCGGTGGATACGACACGGCCCGATTATTTGCCAGCGGTCGGCAATGGGCCGCCGCCGGCAACACGCTAAGAGTTGCAACATGAAGAATGATTGATACAACCGGCGCTCTTGGCTCGTTCGTTCCCCAATGCCGTGACTCTCGTCGCGCTCGCTCCCGCCACCGGGGCGAACTGTCGACGTTATGAACACGCGGGATTGGTGAGTCATCGAGCTCAAGAGGGTTCCGTCCGTGCGCCGTCGCTCAATCATCAAATTCCAGCCCGCGCTCGAGCGATTTGAGCCAAGACAACTGCTCAGCGGCAGTTCTGGGTATTACGCGTTTCGCGTCACCAACACGCCGTTTCAGACGCCCTACAAGCTGGTTCCTCCGTTCCAGCAAGTCCTGGTGCAGGGTCGCAAGCCGGTCCCGGGCCAGGTTTACAACGTGACCGATGTCACCGTGAAGAATGGGACGGCGCAAACGTTCACCGCCAGCAATGATTTCACCGTGAGAATGACGAACCAACCGCGGTCCTTCGGCGGTTTTCCCATTCTTACCGGCAATGAGCAGTGGAAACCCGGGCAGATACTCGTGTTCTACGTGCTGACGAAGAAGTACTATCCGGTGTCGTTCGTCTCCGGCGGATTCCAGTTCGATCTGGGCGGCAAGTCATCGACGGCCATACCAGGCCCGGCGGGAATTTTTCTTCGGCTGAAGTACAAGCCCGCCAGCTTCGCCCGCACTCTCAACTGGATCGTTGCGTTCGGACCGGGCAACGAAGCGGGCCAGGGTGCGCAATATGGTCTGCCCAACACGGCAATCAACGAGATCGTCAGTTCCAGGACCCGCCGTCCCGACTTCGCCGGTCATTTCTAACGGCAGAATCGCTGCATTCGTCATCAACATGCGCCCCGAAACGAGCCGATAAAGCATGTGACGTCCTGTCAGGCCTGAGTCGCTGCGCCGCAGGTTCCGATCAGGAGGGATGGGGAAGGAGCGGGGATGGATCGGATCAGCAGATTCACGGTCATCCTTGCGGCCGTCACGATTGCCTGCTTCGAAGCCTCGGTCTGCCGCGCCAGACCTCCGCGGCTGGGTCATTGACGGCCCCGGCCATCAAGCCATCGTCGCGTGTATCGATACCGCCGCCGCGGCCGTGGCGAGGCTCCGAAGGGCACCAGCCATCGGGACGAACGGCCGGATCGACAACGGTCGACACGGCAGTGAATCGCGTCACGCAGAACTTGCCGCAGCCGTTGCCGCGGCCGGCTGAGCCCTCAGCTCCCCCGCAGACATCGCTGGACCTCCAGGGCGCGCAGTTGAAGCCCGCACCGCTTGAGCCGAGCGACGTGGGCTTTCCGATCAACCTGGCCACGGCATTGCGGCTTTCGGACGCTCGCCCCTTGATCGTGGCTGCTGCCCAGGCCAGCGTCTGGGTGGCCGAAGCCCAGCTCACGCGGGCCAAGGTCATCTGGGTTCCGACCACGACGTTTGCCGCCGATTACATCCGGCACGACGGCGGCGGCCCGGATTTCAACAAGGGCGTCATCACCTCCCCGAGCGTGAACTATTTCTACGCGGGCGGCGGGCTGAATGTCACCAATTCCGGTGTCTTCCAGTTCGTGAACCTGACGGATGCCTACTTCGAGCCGCTGGTCAAGCGGCAGGTGCTCAATTCGCGGCAACTGGATGTTCAGGTCGCCAAGAACGACGCTCTGCTCTTGACCGCGAACGCCTACTTTCGCGTTCACCAGCACCGCGGCATGTATACCGCAGCCCTGTACTGTGTCGAGCGCGGCCGCGACCTGGTCGAGCAGATCGCGAGCTTGAGCAAGGAGCTGGTCGCGATGGTCGAAGTCGAGCGGGCCCGGAACCTGCTCGCCCACCTCGAGCAGCAAGCCACGTCCGCGCGACAAGCCTGGCGAGTCTCGAGCGCCGAGCTGACGCGGGTGCTCCGTCTGAACCCACGCGCGGTCGTGGTTCCGCTTGAGCACGATCATCTTCAGCTCACGCTCATAGACCCCGCCCTGCCGCTGACGGACTTGCAGCGCATTGCTTTGACCAATCGCCCCGATCTCGCCTCCCAGCGCGCGTTAGTCCAGGCGGCCGCCGAGCGAATCAGCAGGGAGAAGATGCGTCCGTTCCTTCCCCTGGTTATCATCGGCGGCTTCCAGGACCCCGGCGGCATGATGACGCAGGCAGGAATCTTCGGCCTGGGCCCCAACTCCAGCCTCAATCAGTGGACCGGTCGCGTGGACTTGAGCCTTCAGCTCACCTGGCAGCTCGACGCCTTCGGGATCGGCAACCTCGCGCGGATCAAGCAGCAGCGTGGTGACCAGTCGCACACGATCGTCGAGCTCAACAGACTTCAGGACATGGCCGCGGCCGAAGTGACCGAGGCCCAGGCGAATCTCCAGTCCGCGACCGCCCGCGTCGGCCAGGCCGAACGCTCGCTGCGCGCGTCGTTGAGCGCGTACAACGGAAACGTCGAGGGGCTGCGCCAGACCACTCGCTTTGGCGACACCCTGGTCCTCGTCTATCGTCCGCAGGAAGTCGTCTACGCGCTGCGGCTGCTGAAACTGTCCTTCGACGAGTATTTCACCACGGTCGCCGACTACAACCGTGCCCAGTTCGAGCTGTTCCACGCGCTGGGGTACCCCGCCAAGGAGATCACCTACCTGAGGCCCCCGGGAAATGTCGAGCCGGTCGACACCGAGCGACCGGCCTACCTGCCCGCGGTGGGCAACGGGCCGCCGCCGGCGACCCGCTGATTCTCGAATCGCTGTGGTGGCGGTCCGGTCGTCCGGTCACCTTCAATCCACGCTTGGCGCTTGCTCAGGCGACTGCCAGCATTCATAATGCACGTGAGCTGAATCGCGAATCGGGACCAACGCCATCATGCAAAGCACTCTCAGTGACCGTAGCGAAGAGCGCGCCACCGCGCAGCCAGAGCCACACCCACAGCCGCGGCAGTCGTCGTTCGCGACTTACGTGCTGGTCATGGCCATCTCCTTGATCTCCGGCGCGATCGGGGCAATGGGCTATTCGCACTTCTTCGCGCCCAAGCCCGCCGAGGCCTCCTCGTCGCAGTCCAAAACCGCCGCCGGATCGAGCAGCCGATCGGCCCCGACGAGCGCGGACGAGGGATCTCAGACGAACTCCGCAATGGAGCAGGGGGGCAGCGCCGCGCCGGACTCTTCCCAGGAGGCGGGTGAGCTGAAGCAGCAAATCATTGGCCTGAACAAACGGATCGAGCGGCTGGGCGAGCGGGTTGACCGGCTTCAGGAGCTGCTCAGCCTGGCGGTGCCGCTGCTCCAGCGGATCGCGCCCAAACATTAAGACCACGGAACCGCGATTCACCTGGGAATGGGTCAGAACCAAGTTGCTGTAATTGACGTTACGCGGGACAAGGAGCGGGTGGGCGTTGCCACGGAGAGCGTGGGAACGAGGAGGGTTTCGGGCGCGATCTCAAGACAGGGAGGTTCATGTGGCCTATTGCTTGGTTGGGACCTTCGCGGCGCGACCTGGCGGAGCCTTGGGCGCGGGCTTCCTGTCGGGCTCAGGAGCGATTTTCACAGGGTCGCCCTCAGCCAGGATCGACAAGTCGCCGAGAATCACCTGCTCGGTTCCGTCAATCGGCGTCCAGGGTAGTTCGGCAGTGGGCGTTGCTTGTGAGCCTGCGAACCGGTAATTGTTGACCTCGATCCACTGGTCGCCGCTTGCGGGATCGGGGTCGCTGGTGACGCCCGTCTGAAGCTCGAGCCGATGTGCGAGTCCGTCCTTGTATATCCAGCAGAATGTCTTTTCACCCACTTTCAGGATCGTCCGATCGCCCAGATGCATGAGCGCCGACAGGGGCATCGTCCACACGTTGGGACGCTCGATGATCACCTTGGCGTAGGCGTACATTCCCGGCAGCACCTGGCTGTCGGGATTCCGCAGGTCGATCTCGGCGCGGAGGGTGCGGCTGCTGATGTTGAGCGCCACGAGGTGCGCGTGACCGTCCCGTGGATCAATCGGTCGCGGTATGCCTTCACGAGCACCGTTGCCTTGGAGCCGATCTGGACGTAATTGGAGTCTTGCTCGGGAATGTCGACAAAGACCCGGATGATGTCGGTGCGATCGACCACGTAGATTGGCGCGCCACTGCCCGACGGCGAGAGGTAGGGAGAGCGCATGTAAGAAGAGGGGTCACCCATGCTGGGCAGGACGAAGTCGAACGTGTTCGCGTTGCGGGCCACGATCACACCATCGAATGGGGCCGGCAGCACGAGGTAGTCGACCCAGGCCTGCATCCGCTTTTCCTCGCTCTCGGCGACTTTCAGGGCCGCCTCGGCCACGCCGACGTCAATCTCGGCCTTCGCCAGCGCCGCCCGCCGCGAGATCAGCTCGGCATCCGCCTTACTGACAGTCGCCGCCGCGGCTTCCCGCGAGGCAACGCTGGCCTTCCACCGATTGGTGGTCTGAAGCACGTCCTGGGGATTCACCACGCCCCTTTTCAGCTCCACGTCGAGCCGCTTTACCTCGGAGTCCCAGCGCTGGGCCTCTGCGCGGTTGGCGGCAAAGTCGGCCCTGGCCTCCTCCAGCCTGGCGGCGGCGGCGGCGACGGCCGCCCTGGCCACCGCAACCACCTTCTCGGCCAGCGCGATCCGCTCGCGGTCGAGCACGACGGTTGCCTGCTTCGTCCCGTGGTCCTCCACCAGCTCGGGCACGAACAGGTTTGCCAGCGATTCACCCTTCTTCACCTTGTCGCCGATGTCGACATTCCATTTCAGAATGTAAGCATTCATTTTCGGATAGACCGAATTTCGCTCATAGCTCTGGACGAAGCTGGGCTGAGCGACCACCCGGACGATGGTGCGCACCTTCGGGTTGATCAGCCGCACCGACGGTGGCTCGCCGACGCTCGTGTAGTCGCTCTTGGTCTCGTGATGGCACCCCGCCGAAGCCAGAGCAGCGGCCAGACCGGCGAGGATCCGGAAGGAATGCCGGCGGAAGCTGGCTGGGCGACCCGGAGTGTCATGAGAGACGAGATGGGGCATCACGGTTTCTTGGCCTCCGTCGTCCGGGCGACCTGCACCGGCGCACCGTCAACAAGGAGTGTCGGGGCATCGAGGATCACTTGCTCCGTCCCGTCAAAGGGGACCCACGGGTTGTCTGAGTCGACCATCGCCTCGTCGGGCAGGGCGTGCCGATTGGTCACCTCGATCCACTCGCCGTCGCTGACACCCGTCTGCACTTCCGTCCGCACCGCACGGCCGTTATCGTACGACCAGTAGTACGCCGAGTCGCCCACGTAGGTGATCGCCGAATCCGGCACGGCCCGCACACCGGGGCGCTCGATCATCAAATTGACGTAGGCGTATACACCAGGCAAGAGCTGCCCGCCTGGATTGTGGAGGTCGATCTCGACGCGGAGCGTGCGGCTTTTCATGTTGAGGGCCCAGGAGACGCGGGTCACGGTCCCCGGGATCGGCTCGTCGCGGTATGATCTCACCAGCACTGTCGCCCTGGACCCGGTATGGACAAAGTTGGCGTCCTGCTCGGGAACGTCCACGAAGATCCGGACGATGTCGGTTCGGTCCACGACGAAGATCGGCGCGGCCGAGCGGCCCGGGGAGATGTCGGGGGAAAGATAGAAGGCCGTCGGGTCCCCGGTCGTGGGCAGGACGAAATCGTAGGTGTTGGCATTTCGCACCGTCACGACGCCGTCGAAAGGGGCGGTGAGCGTCAGATAGTCGACCCACGCCTGGGCATATTTCTCCTCGCTTTCGGCGACTTTCAAGGCGGCCACGGCCACGCGCACGTCAACCTCGGCCTTCGCCAGAGCCGCCTGGGCGTACTGTAGCTCGGCCTTCGCCCTCATGATCGTCGCGTTCGCCTTGTCGCGGGCCGCGATGCTCGACTTGAGCTGATTGGTGGACTCGAAGAGCACGCGGCGATCGATCACGACGGAGGCAACCTGGCGCTCGAGCCGCTTGACTTCGGTGTCCCAGCGGTCGACCTCGGCCTCAAACTTGTTCAACATTTCCTCGGCCTCTTTCAGGAAAGCCTCGGCCGCGGTGACGTCGGCCTTGGCGACTTCCACCTGCTGCTTGGCCAAGGCGATTCGCTCTCGGTCGAGCACGACCGCTGCCTTCTTCGTCTGGAGCTGTTCGATCCGCTCGGCGCGAAGAGGATCGCGAGCACGTCGTTCTTCTTCACGCGGTCGCCGATGTCGACAATCCATTTCTCGATGTAGGCGCTGGGCTTGTTAAAGATCGACGTGCGCTCATAGCTCTCGATGAAGCTAGGCTGGCCGACCTCGCGCACGATCTTCCGCAGCGGTGGCTCGATCAGCCGCACGACCGGCGGTTTGGTGTCATGCGTGAAGTCGATCTTGGCCCGTCCGCAGCCCGCCACTGCGAGAGCGGCCACGATTCCGAGCATCAGCCCGCCGGCAAGGCGTGCTCCGCCGGAGCGCGCACTCTTGTTTTCGTGCTTGCGAAGGGGGGGGCAGGGGGGATGCGGGCCAAATTGGCGAATTTCGGAGCGGACTTTTCGGCGTTTTCTGTGGCGCAGACGGTTTTGTAATGGCGGCCGCCGGAATGCACCCCCCCTGGCCCCCCCTTCCAAAGGGGGGGAAATTTGGCGCAACATTCGCGGCGGGAAATCTCCGCTCCGTATACGATCCGGCGTTCAAGGTTGCGCGGCGGTTTTGTGATGACGGCCAACGCAATGCACCCCCCCTGGCCCCCCCTTCTAAAGGGGGGGAAAGGTAAGCGGCGCGGTCGTGCGCTTGGGGCTGCCCACCACCGGCCACCCACCCATCGGCGCCGATCAATTGCATCAGAAAACTCCAACCCAAGGGATCGCCCCCTCTCGCGCCGCGTGAGTCCGGCATCAAGGCTCATGCCTTGCATCCGGCTCCACGTGGTTTTCATCGCCATTCGGATGCGTAGGGCCCGGTTCCTCGCCGTGCTCGCCCCCGCCTTCATTGGCGAAGGCGTCCGGGTCGTAGTCGAGCGCTTTCAGGGTCATCCGGGTAAATCGACGCCGACTCGGCCTTCTTCTTGCCGATCACGACCGCGAAAATCGAGGGCACGACGAGCAGGGTGGCAAACGTGGACATCACGAGCCCGCCGATGACCGCGCGGCCCAAGGGCGCCTGCATCTGGCTGCCGCGCTCGAGCGCCAGCGCCATGGGGACCATGCCGACGGTCATTGCACAGGCGGTCATCAAGATCGGCCGGAGGCGCTCGCTGGCGCCCTTTATGGCCGCCTCGGTCGCGGACGCCCCTTGCCTCCAGTGCTCGTCGATGAAGGTCACGAGCATCACCGAGTTGGACACCGAAACGCCCAGGCACATGATCGAGCCCATGAAGGACTCGATGTTGAGCGAGGTGCTGGTGAAGAAGAGCATGGTTGCGATGCCGGCGAGCACACCGGGCACTGCGCCGACGGATACGAGCGCGAGCCGCGGCGATTGGAAGTATGCCGTCAAGAGGACGAAGATCACGAAGACGGCGACTCCAAGTCCGATGTACAGGGACAGGAACATCTCGTTCATGGGGGGTAGCTGGCCCATGGTCTGCACCCGCACGCCCCGCGGCGGCTCGCCGGCCGCCGCGAGCGCCTCGGCGACCTGGTCGGCCGCCCGGCCCATGTCCTCACCCTCGACATTCGCGGTCAGCGTCACATAGCGCTGCGACATGTCGCGGTCAATCTCGCCGGGCCGCACACCCTTGCGGACCCTCGCGACGTCGCGGATCATCAGGTTGACCAGAGGGTTCACCGATTCCACCGGCAAGGTTTCAACGTCTTCCGCCTTCTCCATTCGCAACGGAGGCACCTGAATCTGGACCAGGTAGTCGAAGCCCGTCTTCACGTCGATCCAGTAGTTCAGACTTGCGAACCGGGTCGAGGCCGTCGCCATGACGACGGCGTGGCCCACGTCCTCGACCTGAGCGCCGGAGAGCCCCGCCTTTTCGCGATCGATGTCGAGCTCAACCGTGGGATAGTCGAGCTGCTGCACGAACCCTACGTCTTTGAGGAAGGGAATGCGCCTCATGTTGGCGGCGATCTTCTCGGCGTGCTGCCGCACCATCGTCAAATCGGTGCCGACGATGCGCACCGCGATCGGCGTCGAGGAGCCGAAACTCATCACGGTGGTCACGATGTCGCCCGGCTCGAAGCCGAACGTGGACAGATTGGCCCGTCGCTGCGCCTCCGCAGGGGACAATCCCCCTTTTTCGAGGCGTTTGGCCAGCCACGGGATGACGTTCTTGGGCAGGACGTCGCGCATCCGCTCGCGGAACTCCTCAAGCTTGATTCCGCTTTTCTCGGTGAGGGCAACCCGTAACTGGCCGTCATCGGGCCCGCGCATGAACAGCACCATGTTGTCGATGCCGAAGTTGGGTGCGACCTGGCCGACGTAGCCCATGGTGATCTCGATGTTCTTGGGATTGGCCTCGCGCTCGATTTCCTCGAGACACTTGAGCGCCATCTGGCGTGTCAGCTCGAAGTTCGAGCCCGGCGGCGGCCGGAACCGCAGCACAAATTCGCCGGAATCGATCTGCGGGAACAGCTCACGTCCGACCTGCAAGCCCAACCCCACCAGGATCAAGGCACTCGCGGCCAGATAGATTGGTACGGTCAGCAAGCGGAGCCGCACGAACCAGCTCACCGCGCCGCCGTAAACCTTGAGGAACCGGTCGAACAACCCCTTCTTTTCCTCGCCGCGTCCTCCGTGATGCTTGAGCAGCCGCACGCAGAGGATGGGCACGAATGTGCTCGAGAGAATATACGACGAGATCATGGCAAACCCGACGCCCAGGGTCAGCGGCATGAACAGTGATTTCAGCGGGTCCTCCATGATAAAAGCCGGGATGAACACCGAGAGGATGCAGAGCAGGGCCAGGAGCCGCGGCACCGCGGTGGCGTTGCTGGCATGGAGCACGGCTGTCGCCAGCTTGGGCGTCCTGCCCATCTGGACGTGCACATTCTCGATCGTCACGGTCGCCTCATCGACCAGAATCCCGATCGCCAGCGCCATTCCGCCCAGCGACATGATGTTGATCGTGTTGCCCGTGATCCAGAGGCCGACGAGCGACCCGAGCAGAGCCAGCGGGATGTTCGCCACGACGACCAGCACGCTTCTCAAGTCACCCAGGAACAGAAGGATCATGAGCCCGGTCAAGCCCGCCCCGATCATTCCCTCGGTGGCCACGCTCTCGACGGCCGCCACGACCGTCGGCGACTCGTCGAACTCGAATTCGATCGTGACGTCCTTGGGTACGGCGTCGCGGAAAGTTTGCATGTTCTTGTGGATGTCGGCCACCACGGTGAGCGTCGATCCCGTGTCTTTCTTGATGATCGGCAAGTAAACCGAATTCTTGCCGTTGACCAGGGCGTATCCATACGTGATGTCGACGTAGTCCTGGATGGTCGCCACATCGCGCAGGTAAACGTTCCTCTCGAGCTTGAGCGGAATGCCGCCCAGCTTCTGGATGTCGACGACCGTAGCGTTGTTGGCCACCAGCGGCATCTCGTCCTTGATGTAGATGTTGCCCGCCGGAATGACCGTGTTCCCTTTGGCCAAGGCCTCGATGACCTGCTGTGGAGTCAGGTTATAATCCAGCAGCTTGTTGGGATCGACGTTGACGACGATCGAGCGCATGTTGGGCCCGAATGGCGAGATGGCGACGGTGCCGGGGACATTCTGCTGCACGAGCGGCCGGATGATGTTCTGCGCGAGGTCGCCCATCTTCCCCAGCGAGGTCTCGGTGCTTTCGAACACCAGGTAGCCGACCGGAACGCTGCCCGCGTCCATTCGCATGATCATCGGCGGCAAGGTTCCCTTCGGCATCCACGACATGGCCCGGTCCGACATCGCCACGACCTGCGCCATCGCCTGGCCCATGTCGGTGCCGTTGAAAAAGGAGAGCTCGCACAAGGCCACCTGCTGGATGTTCCGCGTGTTGATGTCCTTGATGCCATCCACATACTGGAAATACGAGCTCGAGCTCGTTGACGATAAACCCTTCGATCTGATCGGGGCTCATGCCGACATAGTCGAGGAACACGTAGATCTTGGGCACGTTCAGCGATGGGAAGATGTCCACGCGCATGCGGAAAAGCGCCAGGATACCGCCGCTGATCAAGGCCACGACCAGCATGAGGGTCGTGATCGGGCGTTTCATGGCTAAGACGGTCGGATTCATGGCCCATCCCACCAGGGGGGTTGGCTCCCACCGAAGGACGACGCCCGGGCGCCGCGGGGGGAAGAATGCGAAAGTAGGGCTTGGTTCACGTCACTTCACTGGACCAGGAGAATCTCTCACCGAAATCGCTCTCTCTGCAATCGAGGTGGCATCGATTGAACCCTGTCTTATCGGTTGGTTTCAAGGATAAATATCAGAAGCGGGAATGGGTGCCAATTGGTAGGTCGTGCTAGAGCGTGACGCTGTTCGTTGTCGTTCCCACGCTCCGCGTCGTCGTATGAAGAGAGTAGGTCAAGCTTTAGCCTGACGATCCCTCTCGCATACTCTATATATAATAATATTCTTGTATACGTGAGAAAAGACAGGCATGGACAGATATGACGCTTTTCGGATTCTCACCAGATGCTAGCCGGCCGGTCGGTCTCGTAGATCACGCGGTCGAAGATCCGGATGAAATCGGCGAGTGAGACCACGAATTGGCCCTGTCGGACCTGGTAGCCGGACGAGAGGCCGGGAGCGTCCTTGGGGTCGAAATGGTTGCCCCAGGGGTTCCAGAGGTGGACGACGTTGCGGGCAGGGTCGAAGTCGAGGACGGCGTAAAGGTGCGTCTTGGCCATGCCGGGTGGCACGGCGGCGTTGGCGGTGGCGCAGGTGGTCAAGAGACCGCCCCGGGTGTTGGTGAGCAAGAGAGAGCGCATGAGCGGGACGAACGCTCTGACGCGGAGCGCGCTGGGGACTGCGCTGGGACCTTCGGGCCGGAACCGGACCAGGCCGGCGTCGCAACCGGTGAAGAGGGTCATCGCCGCGGTCGGAGCCCCGCCGTCGCCCACGGCGTCGATCGCAGCCTCGGCAATCCCGCGCCTGGCCAGCGAACGCTCGACGAGCCCGCCGTACGCTTTCTCGAGCACGTTCAACCAGAGGCCCTGTCCGCCGGCGAACGACGCCAGAGCGATCTCGGTGTCGGAGACTTGGTGGACGTGGACCGGCTCCCCGTCCGGGAATTTGACAAAAAACGAGCCGTCGTCTTCGCGCCGGACGAGCCGGCGGACGTCCTTCGGGTTGCGATGGATCAGCGCCCCCAGCGTGGCGAGGAAGTAGCAATCGCCCAGTCGCCCCTGGCGGATCGTGCGTAAGTTCGGGCCGGCGCCGGCAAACAGGGTGCGTTCGGTCGCCCTGATGTGGGCGAGTCCCGTCCGGTAGAAGAACTCGAAGGGGGGCCGGGGGTCTGACTCGCCCGGAGTCGCCGCGAACAGGACGTTACGAGAGAACGCCGCCCTGGACCAAGATGGCCTGCGCTGAATGAGATGGACCGCAGCCAAGGCGGCCGCGGAGGTGTCGTGGAACGAGGGGCTAGGCACGAGCCTGGTGGTTTCCTGGAACGACAAGGTACCGTCACCGTTCAAGTCCCAGTCCTTGAAGTTCGCCTTGGCCTCGGCCAGGAAGTTGGGCGGAGGTTTAGACTCGTCGCCCGACGCCGCGAAACCGGCCCCGGCAAGCATCGCTCCCAAGGCAACCAGCGCCGGGACGATTCGGCGACGGTCGCTGAACCGACGCATGGTTCCGTCTCGTGCATCGCTCGTCATGCTCTGGCCTCTTGTCAATGATTGTGGCAAGCCGAATCGGCCCGGTCAAGGCGTCGCTCGATCCGACTGACAAGTGGTGTATTCCGTGACTATCATCTTCGCCTCGCTCGCCTGGATAAAGACCTTTATTGAAACGGCAACGGATCGTCGCCGCGGGAGGAGACGCCGGACTCCAGCTCGACAGATTCTGCGCACTTGTTGCTGCGCCGGCCAGCGAGAAGCGAGACCGTTTCGCTGTCCAGGCTGATCTTCACGATGTCCGGCCGAAACAGGAACGCGAAAGTCCAGTCGATCATGATGCGGAGCCGCCGGCTCCATCCCGGCATCTGGAGCAGGTAATAAGTGCGCCGCACGAACCACGCCAGGACCCCGTGCAGCCGTAGGTTCAGGGCCTGGCCAAACGCCCGGCTGTGACCCAGAGAACCCATCATCCCCATGGTCTGGTAGACGAATGGCCGCGGCGGCCGCCCCTCCAGAACCCCATGGATGTTCCTGGCCAGCACCTTGGCCTCTCGCAGGGCATGCTGGGCCAGGTTCGGGTAAGGTTTACCGTTCGGGGCGGGGATCAATGCACAATCGCCGAGCGCCCACACCTCCGGGTGGCTCTTGCAGCGCATGGTCCCATCGACCACGATGTGCCCGCGTTTGTCCTTCTCAACGGGAAGGCCGGCCACGACCGGGTTCGGGACAATCCCGGCTGCCAGGACAATGGTCTGGGCCTCGATCGTCTCGTCCGGCAAGTGGACCTTGCCCGGCTCGATGGCCCGCACGGCGGTGTGCGTTCGAATATCTGCCCCCCGCCGCCCGTTGAGCACCCTGGCTCCATAATCCGCCAGCTTCGTGTCGATCTCCGGCATGATCCGATCGCCCGCCTGGAGCAAGATGAAGCGGACAAGATCGCGGCTCACATGTCGGTAAAGAGGCGTGATCTCGTCCACGAAGGCGGTCAATTCGCCGAACAACTCCACGCCGACCAGCCCCCCGCCGATCACCACGAACGTGAGCAGCCTGCGCCTGCGCTCTGGGTCCGGCTCGACGTCGGCTCGCTCGAAGCATTCGATCATGTGGTTGCGCAAGAGAAAGGCGTCGGCGAGGGTCTTGAACGTGAAGGCGTTCTGGGAACCGGGAATCATTTTCTGGTTGGTCATGGCCCCGAGCGCCAGGACCAGATGGTCGTAGGCCAACTCACGGTTTTGCCCGTCAGCGGCCACGTGGACCATCCGGCCCTCCAGGTCGATGTCCTGAACTGTGGCCTCGCGAAACTGTGTGGTGCGCAAGAACGCGCGGATGGGAAACGAGCAGTGTCGCAAGTCCAGAATTCCCGAGCACACCTCGAACAATAGCGGCGTCATCACGAGGAAGTTGTCCCGGCTCACCAGAACGATTTCGACATCCCTTCGGCGCTTGCAAAGCTTCTCGAGGTGGCGGGCGGTGTAGACCCCACCGAAGCCGCCTCCGAGAATCAAGATCTTCATGGAACCTCCCCATACATTGTTACGCCACGTCTTGCTTGTTTCCACTTCTGCGTTCGCGCACCAGAGATTCAAGGGCCTAATGATCGTCGGACTTGGGCTGCAGCAACTTGGCGATCAGTCCCGTCCAGCCGGTCTGATGCGAGGCGCCGACGCCTCGCCCCGTATCGCCGTGGAAATATTCGTGGAATGGGATGTGGTCCCGGAAATGCACGTCCGTTTGGAATTTCTCATACGTTCCAAACACGGCCCGGCGGCCCTCTGCGTTGCGCAGAAAGAGACGCGACAGCCGGCGCGTCAGTTCCTCGGCGACGTCCAGGATCGTGATGTACCGACCTGAACGAGTAGGACACTCGATCTTGAAGTCGTCGCCGTAATAGTGGTGGAACTTCTGCAGGGACTCGATGATCAGGTAATTGATCGGGAACCAGATCGGCCCGCGCCAGTTCGAGTTGCCGCCAAACAAGCCCGAGGTCGATTCGCCGGGCTCATAGTCGATCGTGAAGTGCTGGCCGCCGTCCACGTCAAAAACATACGGGTGGTCGCGATGGTAGCGCGACACGGCCCGCACGCCGAAGTCGGAGAGGAATTCCGTCTCGTCCAGCATGCGGGCTAGCAGGCATTTCATTCGGTGTCCGCGGAGGAGCGACAGGAGCGTTTGTTTGCCCGCTCCCGGCACATCCCAGCGCGAAACGAGACGACCGAGTTCGGGTCTGTGTTCCATATGCCACTTGAGGCGTCGCTCGAAGTCCGGGACACGCTGCAGCAAGTCGGGATCGATGGTTTCCACGGCCAGGAGCGGAATCAGCCCGACGATGGAATGTACCTTCAACCGGACTCGGCGATCATTGGGCAAGTTCACCGCGGTGTAGTAAAACCCGTCCTCGTCGTCCCACAGCCCCAACCCCCGTTCACCCATGCCACTGACGGCCTCGGCGATCTGCAAGAAATGTTCAAAGAACTTGGTCGCGATGTCTTGATAGACCGGATTGTTCGAGGCCAGCTCGAGCGCAATGCGCATCAGGTTCAGGCAGTACATCGCCATCCAACTGGTGGCGTCTGCCTGATCCAGGAAGCCGCCTCCGGGCAACGGCTTGTCGCGATCGAAGACGCCGATGTTGTCCAGGCCGAGAAAGCCGCCCTGGAAGATATTGCGGTTCTGAGCGTCCTTGCGGTTGACCCACCAGGTAAAGTTGAGCAGCAGCTTGTGGAAAACGCGCTCCAGGAACTCGAAATCTCCCGAGTGCCCGTTGCGCTTGCGATCAACTTGAAAAACCCGCCACGCTGCCCAACCATGGATAGGCGGATTGACGTCGGAAAAGTTCCATTCGTATGCCGGCAGTTGACCGGTCGGATGCAGGTACCAGTTGCGCGTCAGGCGCAGCAACTGGTCCTTGGCAAATTCAGCGTCGATGAGTGCCAGCACTACGCAATGAAAACCCAGGTCCCAGGCCGCGTACCAGGGGTATTCCCACTTGTCGGGCATGGAGATTATGTCCGCGTTGCTCAGGTGGATCCAGTCGTGGTTCCGACCGTGACGACGCTCGGGAGGCGGCGGTGGTTGCGCCGAGTCTCCCTCCAGCCACTGGCGGACGTCGTAACAGTAGAACTGCTTGTTCCAGATCATTCCGGCCAGCGCCTGACGCTGCACGGCCCGGGCATCGGCATTGGCGAGGTCTTGCTGCAATTCAGCAAAAAACGCGTCGGCCTCGGTCTGCCGCTGTTTCAGCAAGGCGTCGAAAGCGGCAAACGGGTCGGTCTGCACGGCATTGCTCAGTAGCAGCCGGATGTTGATCGAACCCCGAGGGGCCACAGGCAACTCGTAGTGAATCGCCGCCTTGGTCCCCGTTCGCCCTGGGTTCACGGCAGCGCGCTCGCCGTGAATGATAAAATCGTGAAACCCGTCCTTGAAGTAGCCGCTGGTCACAGGCATCCCGTAGAGGCGGTGGACGTTCGTCTCATTCTCGCAAAAAAGCAACTCGCGTTTGCCTTCCGTGTAACACCAGTAGTCGCCAAGGGTCTCATGCCGCACGTGGATCGCATCGTTACCTGAGGCGGTCATGGATGGACGCGGGCTGCCTGCCTTCCAGGACCACGTATTGCGAAACCAGATTTGCGGCAGCAGATGCAGTCGGGCCTCCTCGGGACCACGGTTATGTGCCGTGATCTTCATCAGAACGGCGTCCGGGCTCGCTTTGGCGTACTCGATGAAGACGTCAAAGTAACGATCGTCGTCGAAGAGGCCCGTGTCGATCAGCTCGAACTCAGGAACGAGCTTGCCCCGGCGCGCATTCTCCTCGAGCAGCCGACCGTAGGGAAATGCGCCCTGCGGATATTTGTAGAGCATTTTCATGTAGGAATGCGTGGGCGTGGCGTCAAGGTAGTAATACAATTCCTTGACATCCTCACCATGATTGCCTTCACTGTTGGTAAGACCAAAGAGTCGTTCTTTGAGAATCTGGTCGCGTGTGTTCCACATGGCCAAGGACAAGCAGAGGCGCTGCTGGTCATCGCAAAAGCCGGCTATTCCGTCTTCTCCCCAGCGATAGGTCTTACTCCGGGCCGCGTCGTGGGGCAGGTAGTTCCAGGCGTCGCCGCTGGCACTGTAATCTTCGCGTACAGTGCCCCATTGGCGCTCGCTGAGATAAGGCCCCCATTTACGCCAGGTCTGTTTGCCAAGCCGGTCTTCCTCAAGGCGCTGTTTTTCGGCGTTCATTACAAGCTCAGCGCAGCGCCCTCAGATATTGGCGATCATCGGATAGTATTCGTCGTCTTCGTTTTTGCCGCCGTAGCCCTTGCCGATGGTTTTTTCCGAAGTGACGAACTCGATACTGCGAATCCACTTCACCATTTTGAAGCCCAACTGGTTCTCCACGCGCAGCCGCAGCGGCGCACCGTGCAGATCGGAGAGTGGTTCAAAGTTCATCTCGTACGCCAGTAGCGCTTCTGGGTGCGTAACGTTCTCCAAAGTGAGCGTGTCGTAGTACTCTCCGCCATAGTGTCCTTCGCCGTAGGAGCGAAACACCACGACGCGGGCCTCAGGAAGCGGTCGTACCATCTTCACGAGCTCGGCCAACGGCAATCCGCTCCACGCCGCGATTCCCGACCAACCCTGGATGCAGTGGTGCAGCGTGATCTGTTCCTGTTTGACAAGCGCCTGCATATCGTCGATCGAGAGATCAACGGGGTTTTCGACGAGCCCGCCGACCGATAGGCGGAAACCCTGCCGGCGCCCCGGCCCCAATTCGATCCAATCTGTCGACGTCGGCAACTGACCATTTGGCCAAAAGTAGGGTGATATGTCCGCGCGCGTGTAATGGGTACGGCAGCGCAACCGATTGACGATGCGCTGCAGCGGCCCGAGCACGTGTCGAAACGTCATCTGCAGCCAGCGCAGGCCTGCGCCAGGAGACTTCATGGCGCCCCAGCAGGCCGCGACCAGACCGACGAGCGCAATCGCAGCGCTGATCACGCCTCCTATGCCGGTATCGTCTGTGCCAAAGACGATGTGGTTCAGGTTCTGACGTAGCCCAGTGATTACCACCATTGTGACGTGCGGGACTACAAACGCGGCGTAACCGCACAGCGCCAAAAAGTGAATCGACCGTGCGCACTGCCGTCCACCGAACAGCTTCGGATACCAGTTGAAGCGATTATCCAAGGCGGGCGACATCGCCAGTCCCGTCAACAGCGAAACCGGCGCGACGCAGAACACCACCCCCGCGTAGGCCAATTGTTGCAGCGGGTTGTATTTGTAATAGCCGTCGGGCTCGACCGGTAGATGAAATGTCGCGTAATGCACCATCACCTTCCAGGCTTCGCCAAATATCGCGAAATCTGTCGGCAGCAACCGGCGCCACTGCCCGGTGAAACAGAGCAGCGCCACGAAAGTCAGCCCATTCGCCAGCCAAAAGAACGCGCACAGAAAGTGCCAGTGCCGTGCGATTCCGATCGTATGACGAAAACCCGGCAGGCCGATCCACGGGCTGAGATACCGGCTATCGTCCTTTGCCGTCCAGACTCGATCCTTCGGCACTTCGAGCGGCGTGGAGCGAATCCAGTCCGAGCCGGGCGTGCTGTGGTCATTCCAATACAGTCGCGGATGATCCATCAGAATCGACAAGCCGCTCCGCACCAAGAGCAACATCAGCGAAAGATTAATAAAATGCGTCAGCCGCAACCAGGCGGGAAAGCCGATCGGGTTGTCGATCGAGGCTTGGACATGGCGCGGGCTTGGCGCCAGTACCGGCAGCCCGAAAACAAAATAGTAAATCCAAGCGGCCGCGACTGGCAGCAACGCGGCGGCAACGACCACCAGCAAGTACGGCCTGCGAATGTGCAACCACATCCGGCGATCCGCCGGATAAACGAGGTGATTACGTAGCCGATCAGACGCCATCTCGGACATGGCTGTATCCCGTCGAAAGCAACCTTGCCGGAGCGCTCCACGTCAAGCACGCAGGGTAACAAGAAAGCCGACCAGATAATATAGGTTGCGGGTGGAGGCCAGGGCCTTTCACTGATGCATTGTTCGTAGCGTGAGTAGCCTCGATGACCGCATCGGCGACTTGCTCAGGAGGCATTTCAGCCGCTACCGGTTGGCGGAGGGCTTCCCACCGTGCTGCGGATGCTGGATCGCGTGGCTCCGTCGTCGGAAAGTGCCCGGGGCGGTTGGCTCCTACCAAAGGACGACGCCCGGGCGCCGCGGGGAGAAGAATGCGGAGGTCGGGCTCGCTTCACTTCACTTGGAGGATCGCTCACCGAAATCGGTGTTCGTGCAATCGACGTGTCATCGATCGAACCTCGCCTTATCGGTTCTTTTCAAGGATAAAGTATCAGAAGCGAGAATTGGTGCCGATTGGTAGCTCAGGCTTTAGCCTGACGATCTCCCTCGCTTGATCAACGGTCATATTCTTGAAAATATGAGATAGGGGAGGTATGGACAGACTAACGCTTTTCGGACTATTTGCCGTCACGGCGATGCTGGTTTTCTACGCACTTGAACCGCGCAGCCGGTGGTTCATCCTGGCCTTTGCCGGGGCCTGTGCCCTGGGATCGATCTACGGTTTTCTTCAAGGCGCGTGGCCGTTCGGAGTTGTCGAGGCAATCTGGTCTGGAGTCGCATTCGACGATGGTGGCTGGACGCGAGGTGAATCGGGCTTGTGTTGGTCTTCGCCCGCGCACAGGCGAAATGCAATGATCATCATGAGGTTTGGGCGCTCGGCCCGAGCGATCAACGAGAGAGTAGCTCCGACGGACACGGTATCCTGTCGAGGTGGGGCTCATGAGTCAATCACTCACAGTGGAACTTTCGGACGAGCTTGCCCGGCACGCGCGTAGCGCAGCCGCAGCCTCCAATCGCCGACTTGAGGACCCGGCGGTCGACTCGATTAGCCAGGCGGTCGCGGAGCAGGAGATGGCGGGCATGCCCGATGGCGAGGTATTAGCCCTTTGCGACGCGGTGATCGGCGCCGATCTTCAGGCGGAGTTAAGCGGTTTGCTGTCGGATGCCCGAGAGGGCAAGCTGGCGGGCTCGGAGCGCGCGCGGCGTGACGAGCTTATCGCCGTCTATCGACGGGGATTGGTGCGGAAGGCGCGCGCGTGGAAGGAAGCAGCGGCGCGCGGGCTTCGAGCATCGGTGGACGATGCCGGGGCGGACGCTGATCATGCCGCGTGATCTTGCCGAAGATCCTGATGCGCTCGTTGTGCGAGCGTATTGGGTGCTCGCGGCCTGGCACCCGCCGCTTGACGTATGGCGGGAAGACCGTTTTCGGTTCCTGACACCTTTTCCCGGGTCGCGGGCTGGCGTCGCCGCTTGACGTATGGCGGGAAGACCGTTTTCGGTTCCTGACACCTTTTCCCGGGCGGCGTTGACGCGTGCACGGTCGTGACGATTCCTCCGGTTATGCCGGTGGCCCCTTATTCTGAAAACGGGAAACAATTTGCCAAATCGGGTTTATTATCCCATATTATGGATGACGCTTGGAAGATTAGGGATGCTGGGTCATTCTGCACGGTTGTTCGTGCTCGGCGTTCCTGATCGACCGATGGTCGCCAGGCGGCGTGCTAACAGGGTTATGGCTATGAGCTCGCAAAGTGCGGATGTCGTAGGTGGCGACGAGGGTTGCGGTCGACCACAAACGAGCAATGCATCGCGGTTAAATGCGCTGAGGCATGGGCTGACGGCGAAGACGCCGGTGTTGCCGGGTGAGGATCCGGCGGCTCTTCAGGCGAAGATCGATGCGTACAAGGCGGATTATGAGACTCGAAACGAAATCGAGAACGATCTGGCCGAGATGGCGGCGATGGCTTTCTGGCGGGCCAAGCGGGCGAACCGGCTGGGAGTTTGGAAAGTGACCCGCGACATTGTGACGCGACCGCAAGCCGATGCGGTTCGCGCGGGGTTGGACGTGCGGGGACTGGGAAAGCGGTTGTTTTTTGACCGCCGTGGGCCGTGGCAGCTCTATCCGTCGGGAGATGGTTATGAGAATGGGGAGCCGCGGACTTCGGCGTCGAAGGAAGCCGAAGACCCCCAAGATCCGGACAAGATCGTTTTCCAGCTTTCAGCGACGCGCGACGGACGCCGCTGGCTGCTGGAGCGCTGGGGCGAGCTACGAGAGCCAATCGCGAGCGAGTCGGAATCGGGGTGGATTTCGTGCCAGAAATTCAGGTGCGTGCGCTTACTGGGCAAGCAGCCGCTGGATGCCGTCTTCGATAAGGAGGTCGCCCTGGTGTTCCTCGCAAGCCATGCGGTCTCTCCGAATTACGATGATGCCTTTCACGAGCTACGGTGCGAGATTCACGAGAAACAAGTCGAGAACACGATGGCGGAGCTCCACCGAGGCGAGCTGGAAGCGATCACGCCCGCCGATGAAGCTGCTGGACGGGCCGCGCTGCTGGCGATCGTGGACAAGGCGGTCGAGCGGCTGCGGAGGCTGGAAGCCGAACAGGGGGAAGTGGCGGACTTCGCCGAGGAGATTGATGCCGAGATTCCGAGCGACCAAGGGATGAAGACGGCCGAACAGGTCGATCGTCATGTTGGGAGCTGCAACCGGCTGATGATTCGGAACCTCGACGCCATCGACAAGGCACGGCGCAATGAGGTGGATGGGTGGGGGAAGCTCCGAGAGCTGCGAGAACGGAAGAAACAAGAAGCACGGCACAGAAAGGCAACGCTCGATTCGCCGCTCGTTCTCGACGAGCATGGGACGGTACGCGAAGCCTTTGCGTATGACGGAAACGTCGAGGAGGGCCTGGCCCGGTACAAGGCGGTGATGGGGCGGCAACTGTGCGAATATCGAATGGCGGAGGCTCGGGACATCGACCAAGGGAGCAAACATGTCATCCCGGATTTCGCTCGGTGGGTGGCCGGAGAGCGGGGGCCGGGGAGTGGAGGCACGCGGATGGAGCCGCACGGAGGCGGGACGGATGGCCGCGGGGGGATGGATGCGCGTGTCGGGTTTGACGTGAATGACGCGAATTTGGAGAAGGGGCCCACGGACGTCGGGCAAATGTGTAAGGTCGTTCCGTCAGCACTGGGGCAGCAACAGGCTCTGGGCATCGACGGCGGCCGCGGCGCGGAGCGGCATGGCGAATGTTCCGAACCGGAGCGTCGGAACGAGGACGGAGTCGAGCGCGGGAGCGAGGGTTTTCTCGTTCGTGAAGCGAGTGATCAAGATTCCGGGGAGCTCATCGCTTCCAGTTCCTTATTGCTTACGGCGAAAGAAGAAGAGGCAAATATACAAAACGAAATCAATGCACTGAGCGTGATGTTGGATGGGGGCGAGGGAGGGAGCCCGAACGAGGTGGGTGCGGAGGGAAAATGTGGGCGTGCGGAAGGGGGCGACGCGTTGGGTGCACCAGGGTCGAGGCGAACGGGGGAGGAGGACGGCGGGGGCGAAGGGAAGAACTTCGGTGACGGGGACGGCGGCGACCCATCGGGTGCCCGAGACCGGCGCGGAACAAGAACGGGGCAAGACGACGGCGGGGGCGAAGAGGAGACCTTCGGTCAAGGGGACGGCGGGGTCAGAGACCCGCGCCGAACTGGGGCGAACTTCGGTGACGGGGACGGCGGCGACCCGTCGGGTGCCCGAGACCGGCGCGGAACAAGAACGGGGCAAGACGACGGCGGGGGCGAAGAGGAGACCTTCGGTCAAGGGGACGGCGGGGTCAGAGACCCGCGCCGAACTGGGGCGCACGCGGACGGCGGCGAGCCGTCGGGTGCACGAGACCCGCACCAGACTGTCGCCAGCGTAGAATCGGGAACTTATGCTCTGGGCAGTACCCAAGAACAGGCCATAACTTTCCCCAATAGTCGGCCCTCGCTCCACGAGGGAACGTGCCTTCGCGGAGTGAAGGACGACAATTCTATTCGGCCGGCACCCGCGTAGATTTTTGTATCCCGTCATGGGCGCGGACTATCATCTGGTCCGGTCTTCGGTCCAGCCGAAAGCGGCATGGTCCGGGATGCCGCCCAATTTGTGTGGTAGACTCCCATCGGAGATTTCGAATGGACTCGATTGCGGAGGGAATGCATGTTCAGGCTACACTGCCGAGGCTCGATCGCGGGGGCGGCCGTTGTGGTCGCCCTGGTCTCGACCAGGCCTGCCGATGCGCAAGTCGTCGGTGTCGACCCGGGCCCGCCCCGAGAACACAGAAGCTTGTGCCGCGACGTGATTACCGGGGCTGAGTATGACGTTCTGAACGTGGCGCTGGCCGAGCACCGCTTCGAAAATCTTCGGGCGAAGCTCAGGCGCGATGCCGAGCTGGGCGACATGGCCGCCGTGGACCACGACCTCCATCGGATCGAGAACGTCAAGTATCGCATCGCGATCCACACATGGTTGGTCCGGTGGAACTCGCGCGAATACCCCTGTTTCTACCCGATCCGGACCGATGAAGTGTCGTGCGCCGCTATTGCTCAGGCCGTCCACCCGACGGTCGTTCTCAACCCGCAGCGGCCTGCCTCGACCGTGGGACCGTTGCCCGCCGCGACAACGGTCACGATCACGATCGTCAACGCCGAGCCGGCGGGGGACGGCATCGACTTCGCCATCGATGGCGTCGCCCATTCGGCGCCCGCCGGCTCGAACCAGGACCTGGAAGTTGCCCCCGGCGCAAATTACCTACGACGGTGGTGGATCGATTGGCCAGCGCCGGTATCGGATCTTGGCAGGTCATTACGAGTTCCGATCGACCGCCGAGGGCTGGATGCTCTACAAGCTACGGGACATGCCCTGAATCGGCGAGCACGAGCAGGAAGCGGACCGCGCTCGCTTGTCAATGACACAGGAGTCCGCGCGGGCGGCGGAGCGCATTGGCATTCGCCTGCGCTGCGCGTTTCAAGCGATTCCGTGCGTGATTACCGGTCTCATCGTTAAAATGCGAAGCAGGGTCGAAAATATCTTCATTCGTAAGACATTTTTCGCTGCTTTCTGCCGGCGTATGTGCCATATTATATAGAGGGGAGTAGAATGCGCGAGCGTCTGCGCGAGAGACGCGGGCGCATTTTTTCACTTCAAGAGCGCCTTTGCTCTGGTTCTCTGCCGAACCGGAAATCTGGCGCCGTCGTAGGCGAAAGCGAAGCGTCTGCCGGCGTTTTCTCTCCCGATCCATTCGTTGCGAGAACACCGCGTGATTGCAGGTTCATCGAGCGAGTTTCGATACACAGCCCCTGAGCGTCGGGCCGCATCGGGCCGTTCCCTTAACGCTTGTGGAGATCACAATATCAGCGGACAATCCTTGAGCGAGTGCGGTAACGTGGAAACGTTGCGATAATGCAATTCGATCCGGTCCATCCTTCCACGAGCACTCCAGCATTCAGGACGATCCATGTCGCGTTTGACCGGTGCGCAGTTTCTCGCCGACAGCTTGCACGCCTACGGCGTCACCCATGTCTTTTTCGTGCCGGCGGTCCTCAGCCATACGCTGGCTGAGCTCGACCGGCGCACTCCGATCAAGCGCATCTTGACGCACGGGGAAAAGGCAGCCGTATACATGGCGGATGGCTACGCGCGGGCCTCTGGACGGGTGGGCGTGAGTTTCGCCCAGTGCATCGGGGCGGCAAACCTGGCTGCGGGGTTGCGCGACCCCTATCTCGCCTGTTCGCCGCTGGTGGTCATGACCGGCGGTCCTTATGCGCACTCACGCAGCCGCCACGTTTATCAGGAGATCGAAGACTTTCCGTTGTTCAAACCGGTCACGAAATACAGTGCGCGCGTTGACGCGGTTACCCGCCTGCCTGATACGTTGCGTCAGGCGTTTCGCGCTGCAACGACGGGCACGCCGGGACCTGCCCATCTTGAGCTCGCGGGGCACCAGGGTGAGCTGGAGCAAGAAGCCGCCGAGCTGGAGGTGGTCGCCGAACCGCGGTTTGGGCGGGTGCCGCCGCTGCGATCTGCACCCGATTCCGAGGCAGTGCGGGAAGCGGCCCAACTGCTCGGCGCGGCGCACCGGCCGATCATTGTGGCGGGGGGAGGCGCGGCGCACTTCAAACGCCGGCGCCGAGCTGCGCGAGCTGGCCGAGCGGCTGGCGATTCCCGTCGCGACCTCGCTCAATGCCAAGGATGTGCTGCCCGGCGACCATCCGCTCAACGTGGGGGTCGTGGGTACTTATGCGCGGCAAAGCGCCAATCGCAGCGTACTGGCCGCGGATCTGGTGTTCTATGTCGGCAGTCACACCGGCAGCCAGGTCACCGCCCGGTGGCAGGTGCCGCGACCGGGCACTACCGTGATTCAACTGGATATCAACCCGGCGGAGCTGGGACGGCACTATCCCAATCGCGTGTCACTCTGGGGCGACGCCAAGCTCGGGCTGCGCGGGTTGATCGAGTCGAGCGACCCGAATACGGCCGCCGTTCGCCGCGAGTGGGTCGAACAGATTCAGGCACTCAAGCGGGAGTGGCGTGCGGAGATTGCACCGCAGGCGGAATCGAACGCCGTGCCGATTCGACCGGAGCGACTCTGTCACGAGCTGAGCCGGCATTTGCCGGCCGACACGCTGGTGGTATCCGAAACCGGACATGCCGGCATGTGGACCGGGGCGATGCTCGACCTGAATGGACCCGGGCAGGGCTACATCCGGGCAGCGGGTTCGCTGGGGTGGGGCTTGCCAGCCGCACTCGGGGCCAAGCTGGCGGTTCCCGAGCGGCCAGTGCTCTTGTTCTCAGGCGACGGTGGGTTCTGGTACCACCTGAGTGAGCTGGAAACGGCCGTGCGCTGGAACATCAGCGTCGTGCTGCTGGTCAACAACAACCGGTCGCTGAACATGGAGATTGATATCTACAAAGAAGCCTACGGCGGAAAACTGGAGCGAAACCACGCCGAGTTATGGCAGTTCAGCGACGTCAGCTTCGCCGCCGTGGCCGAGACGATGGGCGCCAAGGGCATCCGCGTCGAGAAGCCCGGTGGACTCTCCGGCGCGCTCGAGCAGGCTTTCGCGGCCGGGCGGCCCTGTGTCGTTGAAGTATTGACGGCTATTGATGCACTTGCTCCCTGGGGCTATGTCGGTGATTGAATCGTAAATGCCGGCACGGCAGGCGGAACGACTCCATGAAACAGAAAAGCAACATTCACCGGGTCGCCATCCTTGGTTTGGGGACGATGGGGCATGGCATTGCCCAGACGTTTGCCCTGGCTGGTTACGAGGTCGCGTGTTTCGACGAATCGGCAAGCGCTCGGCATTCGTTGATTGATCGTGTCCGCAAGAACCTGGCGACGTTTGTGGCGGCCGGCGTGGTCGAGTCTCACAACGTCGAATTGATTCTGGGCCGCCTGCTCCCGGCCGGCACGGAAGCGGAGGCTGTTGCCGGCGCACAATTCGTGACCGAGGCGATTCCTGAAGACCTGGCGGCCAAACAGGCTCTGCTCGAGCGCCTCGAGCGGATGACGGCTCCGGACACGATCCTGGCGAGCAATTCGTCGAGCTTTCCCATCTCGCAATCGGGCGGTTTGCTCGAGCATCCGGAACGTGCGGCTCGTGACGCACTGGTTCAATCCGCCGCATTTGACTCCGGTCGTTGAGGTTGTTCCGGGTCCGCGCACGGGAGAGGATGTGGTCGAGGCGACGATGGGGCTGCTTCGCGGCATCGGCAAGCGGCCGATCCATTTGCGAAAGGAGTTGGCCGGATTTCTCGTCAACCGCGTGCAGGTCGCCATCCAGCGCGAGGTGTGGGACCTGGTTGAAGAGGGGGTCGCGACTCCCGAGGAAATCGATGAGGCGATTCGAGGCACGATCGGCTTTCGCTTTGCCGCCGTTGGGCCGCTGGAAATCCACGACTTTGCCGGCCTGGATATCCAGCTCACGACTTACCGCAATCTGGTACCCGAGATTCGCAGTGACACGCTACCACCTGCCGCAATCGAGCAGCTCGTGGCCGGCGGGCGACTGGGCATCAAGACCGGGGAGGGCTTCTACAGCTATTCGCCCGAGCGCCTCACCGCCCGCCGCTCGCGCCGCGACTCACTGTTACTGAAGCTCTGGAAGCTGCTGTACGGTCCCGACCACGAGGAATAAAGGTGCCAGGACACTTTAACCCGCCGGTCAGATTCCGTTCTTTGCCGGGCAGCAATAATATTTGCCCCAGTTACGCGAATCTGTTATTGCAACCATCTACGAGCTGTAGTAAGGTCTTACTACAACATGTAGTGGCACCTGGCTTGGGCAGGCGGTCCAGCAAGGGCGAACGCGAGGTGATTGATGGCGAGCCGGCCGGCAATGAGCGTTTCCGAGCGAGAGGTCCTCAAGGTTCTCTGGGACCACGGACCGAGAACGGTCCGTGCGCTCAACGAGATTCTGGAGCGGCAGGGGCGGCATTGGGCCTACACCACGGTGGCGACTCTGCTTCAGCGGCTGGTTGTCAAGGAATTCGCCGCCAGCGATCCCACGCGCGATTCCGCACGTGTATCGCGCTCTGGTGAGCCGGGACGAGTTGCTTGACCGCCGGCTCAAGGATGCCGCCGAGGAGTTTTGTGACGGCCGGGCGGCACCGCTGGTTCTCGCGCTGGTGCAAGGTAATCAATTCTCGGCCGATGAAGTCGCGCGGCTGCGCCGGCTGCTTGACGAGGCTGCCGGCCGAATCACCTCGGCCAAGTCCAAGGCAACGCGGCAGAATAGTTGAGATGAGCACAGTTTGCAGGTGCAATCCAACCTGAAGGGGCAACACCGATGCTCATATGGTTCGTGGAAACGACGATCGTGGCGGCCATTCTGTCCCTGGTCGCTGTCGCTCTGGGCAAGCAGCGGCGAATCGGGCCATCCTTGAGGCACGTGCTCTGGCTGGTGGTGCTGATCAAGTTTCTCACACCTCCGCTCCTGTCGTGGCCGTGGGCGACGGAGTGGTGCCGGCTGGAGTGGCCTGCCGCCTGGCTCCAGACCGGTGATCCGGCCGTCGCTACCAGCGAAACTCCACTGGTGATCGTCCCGTTCTCGGTGTCCGATATCCCGGTTCCTCCGCTCGAGGATGGTGGCGACAACGATGGCACGCCAGTCGAGGTGGCCGGCAGCATTCTGCCCGTGGAGGCCGCGTCTGCCGAGCCCGCCGACGTGATTGACGAACCGGACGCGGACGTGGCCGACGCACAACAGGCGGACGTCGCTTCACTTGCCGCGACCAGTCCGCCTGCAAGTTTTCGACCGGCGTGGCTGAGCTCCGGTCTGCTGTCACGTGGATTGCTGGTCGGGTGGTTGAGCATATCTGCCGTCATCGCCGCCGGGCAGTGCATCCGCATCGTCCGTTTTCGCCGCCGCTTGCGAGGGGCAGCTCGAGCGCCCGATTTCCTGATCGACGAGGCGGACCGAATCGGGCGGTGGTTGGGTGTTAATGTCCCCGATGTCCTTGTTGTCGACGAGCTGGGCACTCCCATGCTCTGGTGCCTGGGCCGGCCCCAGCTTCTGCTACCGACGCGGCTGGTGAAGACGCTTCCTCTCGATCGATGGCGTGGCATCCTGACGCACGAGCTGGCTCATCTCCGCCGCCGCGATCAGTGGGTCTGCCGGCTCGAGCTGGCCGCCGGTTTGATCTGGTGGTGGAACCCTCTTTACTGGCTCACCCGCGCCCGTCTCGACGCCGAAGCCGAGCTGGCCTGTGACGCCTGGGTCGTCTGGGCTCTACCCAAGGACCGACTCACTTATGCCGAAGTCCTGTTCGATATTTGCTCGACCTTGTCACTGGCCAAGCCGATGGCGCCCACGTTGAGCGCCGCGGGCTCGGGCCGATTCCTGGAACGGAGATTGACCATGATCTTGCACAGCGACGTACCTTGCCGCTTGTCGCCCCTGGGCGTCATCGGCGCATGCCTGCTTGTTCTGTGTGCCCTGCCGAGCTGGTCGGCAGCCACGCTGGTCGCCGTCGACCAAAATGGCGCTCCGGTGCCGCTGGCTGCTGTCCCCGCATCTTCTGACGCATCGACTTTCCCCGCCGCTCTAGACGACGACGACGACGACAAAGACAAGAAAGCCGTGAAATCCGACGACAAAGATGACGACGATGATGATGAGGACGACGATGCGGATGACGATGATGACGATGACGACGAGCAACCTGCGAAGGCCCTGGCGCGAGCCAAAGCCCGGGCCGAAGCTGCCCAGGCAAGGGTGAAGGCCATCGAGGAGAAGCTCGAGAAGGCCCAGGCCAAGGCTCATGAAAAGGTCAAAGCGAAAGAGAAAGCGCTCGAGGGCAAGAAGACGGACTCGAAACTCGACATCGACATCGATCTTTCGAAGCTGGAGAAGGAGATTGAATCCGCGTTTGGCCCCGAGTTCGAGAAGCAGATGGAGAAGCTCGGCGACACGATCGGCAAGGAGATGGAAAAGAAGTTCGGCCCGGGCTCGGATTTCGAGCAGCAAATGCAAAAACTGGGCAAGGAGATTGAATCCAAGTTCGGTGACGGCTCTGACTTCGCCAAGAAGATGGAAGCGTTCGGCAAAGAGATGGAAGCGAAGTTCGGCCCCGGCTCCGAGTTTGAGACCAAGATGAAGAACCTCGGAGAAGAGATGAAGGAGAAGTACGGCCCGGGATCTGACTTCGCGAAGAAGCTCGAAGAGAAGGTGGCGAAAGAGTCCAAGGACAAGCCAAAAGCCGACGCCAAGGTCAAGGGCGGGGCGAAAGAGCGGCGGATCAAGCTGCTCGAGAGCCAGGTCTCCAGACTCATGGAGCAGATCAAGGCTCTCAAGGACCAGGACGACGACGACGATGACAAGTAAACCTGAAGACGTGGCGGACGGGGAACCGGAATCGCCGCCCGCCGCGGCGTATCCGTACGTCACGCTCCTCAACGTCTTGTACTCTCCGCTCGAGGTCGTGGACGTGCCCACCTTGGTTGCCGCTTGCACCGACCGCTGGTACAACCAGACCCTCTGCCGCGTGAATGACTCGGTCGTGCGGCTGGGGGTCATGCAGGGCGAGTACCACTGGCACAGCCACCACGACCTCGACGAGTTCTTCTACGTCGTCGATGGGAAGTTCTTCATCGATCTGGAGGGGCAGACCGTCGAGCTCTCCCCTGCGCCAGGGGTTTGTCGTGCCCAGAGGCGTCCTCCATCGCACGCGGGCTCCTGAGCGCAGCGTCATTCTGATGGTCGAGGGCGTGGGTATCGTCCCCACCGGCGACTAGTCAATATAAAAGAATCCGATACCAAGCATCAGATAAACCGCAATCAACATCGCCCCTTCCAGCCAGTCCGATTCGCCATCGATCGTCATGTTCCTGGTGATGAAGATGGCAACGATCAGCGCGACCAATTCCATACGGCTGAAGAGCAAATCCATCCGCTGGGGCATGAAGAGGCTGGCGAATACAAGGGCCGGCGCGACCAGCAGCGCGATCTGCGTGGCCGCCCCGATGACGCTGCTGGCGACCAGGTCCATCTGGTTCTTCCGCGCGAAAACCACGGCGTTCATGATGCTCGATATGTTGCTGACCGAAGCGAGCAGAATGATGCCGGCGAACACCTCGTTGATGCGAAGTTGCTTCGTCGCCGGCTCGAGTGCGTCGGTGAGCACTTCGCTCATCACCGCCAGCGCGACAGCCGACGCTGCCAGAACACCCAGCGCCGTTTTCCAGGAGTGCGTCTTGGCAACGTCGAGCTCGGCGGGCTGTTTGATTTCGAACAACTTGCGGTGGGTGACCAGCGTGAAGACCAAGCTCAAGACGTACACCGTGAGCAGAACCGCCGCGATCTGCAGGCTGATCTCGTGCTCGGTCGAACGAGACGTGAAATGAAACAGTGCCGGAACCATGAGCCCGGCGACCGCCAGAAACATCATCGACATTGAAAGCCGGGCGGAGTGGACGTTGAATTTCTGACTTGGATATCGCATTCCGCCTGCGAACGTCGCGATCCCCAGGGTCAGCAGGAGATTGCCGATGATCGATCCGGTGAGTGAGGCCTTCACGACCTGGATCAGCCCGTTCTTGAGTGCGAAGATCCCGATGATCAATTCGGGCGCATTGCCCATCGACGCGTTCAGCAGTCCCCCGAGCGTCGGCCCCAGATAGTGCCCCAATGTTTCGGTCGAGCTGCCGACGACCTTGGAAAGGGGCAGGATCGTGAGCGCTGCCACCGTGAACACAAGCAGGGGGTCTGCCCCGGACCAGCTCAATCCGAGCGCAACCGGAATCAAGATCAGAAGGTAGTTCAAGTTGAGTCGACGCATTCACCGTTCCTGGAAAGCGGGGCTGGTCCGTCCCTGGTTTCAACCAGGAAAGCCAACGGCGTTCTAACCGCGTCGGCCCGAGTTGACAAGGCCGACGACGAACGAATTGATAGAGACGCTCGTTGTGGGCCAACTGCCCGGCGGCTATTCTGTTTGGGATCAAGAGCTCCCACCGTCCCTTCGATCAAGTAAGGTCCCCAATGATCTGTCGCACCGAATTGAAGCGTCTTCAGAGCCACAACGACTATCCTTCCGTCTCGATTCTGGCGCCCACGAATCGCTCGAGCCCCGCCAACAAGCGAGATCGGACGGTCGTCAAGAATCTTTTGACGAAGGGAATCGATCGCCTTCATGGCGAGTTCAAGAAGCGAGAAGTCGCGGCCGTCGTGCAAAACCTGAGCAAGCTCGTGGATCGAGTCGACTGGAAGCACACGCTGGAGGGCCTGGCTCTCTTCGCCAGCAAAGATGAGGCGACGGCCGTTTATCTTCCATTCAAGGTGAAGCCACGGGTCGCGGTCGACGCCTCATTCGCAACGCGCGACCTTGTCTTCACCCTCAATCGCGCTCTGCGCTACCGCGTGCTGGTGCTGACCGAAAAGCCGACCCGGCTTTTCGACGGCACGACCAACGTGCTGACCGAGGTGACGGACAAACCATTTCCGATGGTTCACACGGGTCCCGGCGGAGCGACTCGCTTGCCGGGTGGAAAAGGAATCAATCGGTCGGGCGTGCGCGATGAGTCACATCGCCAGTTTTTCAGACAAGTGGACGACGCCCTGGCCGCTCTTCAGAAAGAAGACCATCTACCGGTCGTCGTCGTCGGCGTCGATCGCTATCTGGCGTTCTACCAGGAGATCGCCAAGGATCCGGAGACGATCGTCGGCCTGGTGGCCGGCAGCCACGACGACCCGAGCCCGACCAAGCTGGGCAAGCTGGTGTGGCCGGTGTTCAAGGCGGGGATGACTCTGGTGAGAACTCGTGCGCTAGTGCGGCTCAACCAGGCCGTGAGCGTCAACCGGCATGCATCCGGCATCGACCAGGTGTGGCGAGCCGCCTTCGACAAGCGCTGCCAGACCCTTCTGGTCGAGACCGGATTCGAGCATCCTGCAGACGTCGCTCCGGACGGCGATCGCCTGCTGCCGTACAGCGGTCGGGGTGCCGCGGCGCTCGATGACGCCGTCGACGAGGTTATTGAAAGAGTGCTCGCCGACGGCGGTGAAGTTTATTTCTATGACCCCGGCGTGCTCGACCTTCATCAAGGAGTTGCGGCGGTCCTACGGTATTGAGGAAGTAACCAGGCCGGGTCAATCAATGAAACAATCAATCCACCTCGGCACTCCGCAGGCGATCGGTGTCGGCGGCGACTCGGGTCGGCGCTTCGCGCGGGCGACTTCACCAGCAGTTCGCCGATCAACCGCCATGGGAGCTGCGAGTACGAACGGCTCATTTCCCGGACGGCAAACGCCGTTACCGCGACGTCCCCCTTCACGCTCAGTGCCGGCGGCGGGCCGGGGGGCTCCGTTTTAATCGGCTTTCCCGGCTTTGCGTACGGGTATACGGTTTCCAGGAGCGGCGAAGCCCAGATTCCCTGCCGATCGTTGCCCGGAAGATAGACCGGCTGATCCAGTGTGATGGAGTTTTGCACGACCAGCCCGGAACAGTGCACGATTCCCAACGCCGTGAGGGGATACTGGACCAGGTTTTCCCAGTCACCGATACACACGGGCTGCGACAGGGCCAAGCCTTGCGAGCGAAACGCTTTCTCGGTCATCTCCACGCAATACAGTCTGGAATCGTCGATCCGGAACTCGTCGTCAAAGGGCACCTGATCCGCGAAGACCTTCCGGCAGTACGCGAGCACGCCCGCGACATGGTTCTTCAAGTGCGGCTTGAGCCTCTTGACCCCGAACGAGCCGATCGAGTCCAGCATCCAGACGGCAAACGGCTGGCGCTGGATTCCCCACGACGAACAGTCGTATACGATGGGAACGCCGTCCTCCAGCGCGATGATTCCGGTGTGGGAATACGGGCTACCGGTGGCATGCGCGATGAACCTGGACAGCGGAAGAAACCCGAGGAGCGTCCTGGCATCGCCCAGCCGGAACACGATATCTCCGTCACGCAGTACGTTTCGTCCCCAGTGGTCCCACTTCAGCATCGTCTCGGTCATGGGGATCGGTGGGATGGTTCCGTTCTGGCGCCCTCGGTCGCGGCCGGGCCCCACGGATTGCCTGTCCAGCCTGGTGGTATCATCCAATCGGTTGGTTCGGCGGCCCCACGTTCATAGGTCGAAAGCGCGAACATCCAGCAGGCAAACCAAAGCACTGGGAGTCTCCTCGTGCGGGTGAAGTCTCATCAGGCGCATCCTGCACGATCCCCGGCGGCGCATCGACTCGATGTGCGGGGAAGCCTCCATGGTCGCCCCGGACAGGAAGTATCCAAGGCCGGTTGGAAGATTGTCAGAAAGCTATGTTGGATTTACATGTTGCGCTGCAGAGCTTGATGCCGCATTCTTCGGATTTCAAGGCGGCTGACGCGGGTGCGTGGCCCGGCCGAACCGGACCGAGAAGAATCGGAGGACTTTATTTTCGTACCGATCGCCGCCGCCGGTCTGTCGCCTGTTGCAAACAGCCGCGGCCACAATCGTGACCAGAGAGTCTAACATTTAATTCCGCGGTTGGCTCCCAGGTTCCATTTGTCCACTTATACGATTCATTTGTTCATTCAAGCATTGTGGCTGGTCATCGCCTTGGTTGACCGCGGGCGAGACCTTCAACGAGAATGCGAGCCGAGAGGCAACCACAACCCCGCGGCCAGAATCCTCAGCTCCGCAGGAACGACGCGCCATCATGCCAAAAATCCGCTTGAGACGCGCCTATGACGAAGCGTCGCCCGATGACGGGGTTCGCGTCCTGGTCGAGCGCCTGTGGCCGCGCGGGCTGACCAAAGAGCGCGCCGCCATCGACCTCTGGATGAAAGACTTGGCCCCCAGCCCGGAATTGCCGCCGCTGGTTCAATCACGACTTTGCCAGATGGAAGGAGTTCAAGAAGCGTTATCTTGCGGAGCTGGCCGAAAGCAAAGCCGCGGTCGACGACCTACGAAGGAAGTGTCGGGCGGAAACAGTGACCTTCGTTTATGCCGCACGCGACGAATACCACAACTCGGCTCTTCTGCTCAGGGATTATCTGGAAGGTCAGACGTCCTGACAGAGGGGTGGTTGAGCATCCCCGCTCGCCCGCATACCATAAGCGTGAGGATGCGACACGACAAGATCCGTCGACCCGCCAGGCTGATCGGGAAAGCGACCTATGAAACTTCCCGCATCCGACGACGACTCCCCGAGCAACCTGGCTGGGCCAAGCGGCGCACGTCCTCCAGGCGCGTCCCACCCGGAAATGTCCGCCGACAACGAGCCAGACGACCTTGGCCCCTCGGGTGTCCAATCGCTAGCTCCTGACCCGCTCTCGACATCCGCTGGCCCGCTTCCCCGCGACTTCGGCCGATACCGCCTTCTCAAACTCCTGGGCGGCGGCGGCATGGGGCGAGTCTACCTCGCCCTAGATCAGAAGCTCGATATCAACGTTGCCCTCAAGATCCCCCGCCCCGACGTCTTCGCCGAACCAAGAATGCAAGCACGTTTCTATCGCGAGGCCCGCGCCGCCGCCAGGCTCGTCCATCCTGGACTCTGCTGGGTGCTCGATGTCGGCGAATTCGATGCCACGCATTACATCGTCATGCGCTACGTTCACGGAACACCACTGTCCGAACGCAAGGACTTCACCCCGGATGAGGCCCCGGCAATGGTTCGCGACGTCGCCCGTGCGATGGCCGCGGCCCACAAGGAGGGCGTCATCCACCGTGACCTGAAACCCTCCAACATCATGATCACACCCGAGGGAAGCCCCGTTGTCGTTGACTTCGGGCTCGCCTTGCTCGAGGACGATGAGCTGAGCCGCATCTCAACCACGAACGAGCGGCTTGGCACCGTGCCCTACATGTCACCCGAACAGCTCCTCGGCCAATCCCAGGAAATCGGTCCGAGAAGCGATATCTACGCATTGGGGTGCGTCCTTTACAAGCTCCTTACAGGCCAGCGCCCCTTCGAGAGCTCGCGAGCGCAGTACCTGGGGGCGTTGCACTCCATTCCGCCCTCTCCGCCTTCGACCCACCGGCCCGAAATCGACCCCTCGCTTGATTCCATCTGCCTGAAGGCGATCGCCCGAGATCTCCAGGATCGCTACCAGAGCATGGAGGAGCTCGCGGCCCAGCTCGACGATTACATCGCGGAACGCCTGGAGCGGCCGACCGTTGTTGTTCCCAAGCATTCGACAGCCGCCGCGCCGCGGAAAGTGCTTCCGCTAGTCCGGCGAGATGCAATCCGCTTCGCCTTCGCCGCCGCCGGCTCGTCCGCGCCGCCGGCCGGCGCAACGCCGGACCGGTTGTTCCTGGGCGTCGGCAACGAACTTCGACCCGGTGTGATCGACCAGCACCAGCTTCACGCATACAGCGGCTCGACAGCCCGGCTCGTGATGTCGAACCCCGAGCTCGTGACGGCGGGGGCCGCCGTCGCGCGCGATCGTGCCGCATCGTTCACGATCGTGCTGCCCGAGTCGCCTGATTTTGACTGCGTGATCGCAGCGTGGGTCTCGAGCGCGCTCTTGACCACGGGTGAGCTACCGCCCGGCGCTCTAGCTCTCGCCCGCTACGCAGACAAGATTGACGAGGGATCGATTGGCCACTCGCTGAGCAATCCGGTTTCTCCTTATGCGGCTTATATGCAATTACTTCATCGCGAAGCGCGGCGGGTTTGGTCGACCGATCACGAGCTCTGGCTCTCATGCCTCCGGCAAGGCATGGTGCTGATCTCCTGGTCGCTCGAGCACAGCCTTCGCCAGGCCGTGGCGCTGCCTTCCGTCGACGCCTTCGAGTGCACCGCCGTGTTCACCGAGAGAGATCGCCAGGACACGCTCGCCGATGTCGAGCGTTACCACCGCAAACTGGCGGACCCCGCCACGCAAGCGCGCGTCGTCCGCCTCAGCCTACCGGGCCAGTTCGGCGGAAGGCTCGCGGTTGACACACTTCTCGTGCGCGACGTTCAGAACGCTGATGACCTCGAGCGTTGCATCTTCTTCAAGGACTGGGCACGCAGCGATCGCGACCGATCGCCAGCCGGCGAAGGATTCATCGCTCTTTCGGTGTTCGTCTCCGAGACACGGCACGAAGTGCGCCATTGCATTCTGTCGGTCACGGGCGCGAGCGGCGCTTCCCTCCGCGGCCTGGCCGAGATGCTCGACCGCGCTGAATCGAAGCACCGCAGCGAAATCTTCGGCGCAGACGACCGGTTGGTTGATCCAGTAAGCGGCTCGAGGAAACCGTCCCGAGCCGGTTATGATAATGCCGACCCCTGGTACGATGGGCGAGCGCACGGATTCACCATCGTCAACGCACCGCGCTTTGGCACTTTGCTCACCGCCGATGAGATTGAGTCGATCTTTCTGAGATTCGGAACGAGCTGAACCATGCTCAACGAACCCGAGGCCGGTGACAGAATCCACGCGCTGCTCGACCAGTACGGCTGGGAGATGGGCCTGCAGAAGCTGAAAGATGAGATCGCCGCCACGCCCGATGAGAAGCGCCGCAACGAGCTGCTCTTCTTCGCGGGCTGGATGGCTGCGGAGCGCGGTGCCCATGAAGAAGCCCGCCGACTGCTGCAAGATACGGGTGAGAGCCCGAGGGCGCAGCAGTGGTCGCAGTTCATCCTCGCGTTCGTCGCCATGCGCGAGCGTCGTTTCAAGGACGCCGAGCAATTGCTTGCGTCGATCGATCCCGCCTCTGAAGATACTCTCCTTCAAGCTGCCGTGGCCCATATCCGCGGAGCCAACTTCTTCCACGCGAGCCACCTGGACCGCTCATTATCCGAGCTGCGCCAGGCGCTTCGATTGCTTGGGAAACACCACTATGGAAGCGGGCGCATCCTCGATACATTCGGCATGATCTACGCTGCGCGAGACAATTTCCACGCCGCCGAGGAATTCTTCCGGCAGGCGATCGCGTGCAAGAAGAAATGGGACGACCAGACGGGACTTGCGGTCACCTACGGCAACCTTGGTCGGCTCCATCTCGACTGGGGCTATCTCGAACAAGCAGAGAGCTGTTTCCTCGACGATCTGAAGATCGCGCAGAACACACGTGACGAGCGCGGTGAGGCGCTCATGCAGAATTTCCTGGGGCAGATCGCGCTGGAACGCGGCAACCGCGAGGCCGAGGCCGCCCGGATGAGCGAGGCCCGCGAGCGATGGTTCGACTCGGCCGGCTGGCTCGATGCGAGTATCCGCATGTCTTCCGGACGCTGGCCGATCAGCGAGGGTTATTCCCGCAAGGACCGTGCCTTGCTCCACCTGGCGGAAGACCAGCTCGAAGGCGCCGAAACCGAGGCGCAGAGAACCGAGGAGATTTTTCGGTCGGCCGAGTATGAAGAAGGCATTGCCCACATCAATCGAGCCTGGGGCATGATCCGGCGCCGACAAGGACGGATCGACGAATCAAAGCAAAAGCTCCGCGCTGCCCTCAATCATTTCGCCTCGCGCGGGGAGCGAGTGGAAGAGGCCCGCACACAGTGGGAGTTCGCCCGCGCGTTTCGGGCTGCCGGCGACCAGCGGCCGCTGGTCACGCGCGAGTATCTTTCGGCCCTCGACCTGGCCGAATCCTGTCGCCGCGCGCATCTTGTGCGGGGCATCAGTCAGGAGCTCAGGAGCGTAAATGCCGAGGCCCACTGTGCGCGGGTCTTTCGCCGCGTGCGCGGGCGTGCCATGCCCGAAGACACCGACTCGCTGATCTCGGGCACGACCGAACCCTTGAGCGTTCTGTTCCTCGATCTCAAGGGGTCGACGTCCTACGCGCTCGACACGCCTCCGGAGGTCGTGATGATCACGCTTAATCAGATGATGGCCAACGCCGTCGCCACGCTGCGCAAGCACGATGCGCTCGTGAGTGCCTTTCGCGGCGACGGCTTCATGGCCATGTTTCGCGGCCAGCAGCACGCTCTGCGGGCGGTCTCCGCGGCGCTCGATCTTTGCGGCAATATCGAAGAGCACAACGAGCCGCGAGTGATTCTCGGCCTTCAGCCGTTCGCGATCCGTATCGGCATCAGCACGGGCGACGCCGTCCTTGGCAATATGGGCACTTACGATTTGATGGACTACACAGCCATCGGCACGACCGTGAATCTGGGCGCCCGGCTCGAGAGCCTCGCCGAGCCCGGGTTTCCTTGCATCAGCAGCCGCACACACGACGACGTCCGCGGCCGCTTCCGCTATCGCGCCGGCTCCCCGAGATTGGTCATTCCCAAGGGCCTCGAGGAGCTCGGCGAGCTGCCAGTCTGGGACGTGGCGGGAAGAAACCCGTGACTCGACCAGCTCGTCAAGACCTGTTCCCGACTAGGTCGTTCCAGCATGCTCAGCAGTCGCTGAGGCTCTAAACCTCTTCAAACTTCGCCGTGAAATGCCGGAGCGTAGGCGGAGCCTCGACGATTCGCAGACCTCGCAGCGTCTCGCGCTTGCGATAGACTTCGACAACCGCCTCGACAACATAATCAATATGACTTTGTGTGTACACACGACGAGGCACAGCCAGGCGGACCAGCTCCAAACGCGGGCGCGATCTCGGGGCCGGCTACGGTACGGCCTGCGCCGAACATGACGCTGCCGATCTCGACTGCGCGAATCCCCGCATGCCGGTAAAGCGCGACGAGGAGTGCCTGCCCCGGGAATTGCTCGCGAGGAATGTGCGGGCTCACGGCCGCCGCATCAATGTAGATCGCGTGTCCGCCCGGCGGTTCGATGATGGGAACGCCGCCGGCCAACAGGTGCTCTCCCAGATACGCAATGCTCCGGATCCGGTACTGGAGATAATCCTCGTCGAGAACCTCCTTGAAGCCTTGAGCCATGGCCTCCAGGTCGCGGCCAGACAGTCCGCCGTAAGTGAGGAAACCCTCAGTCAGGATTAAAAGATCATTGGCGCGACGGGCCAACTCATCGTCTCGAATCAGGAGCACTCCCCCCGTGTTGACCAATCCGTCTTTCTTGGCGCTGACCGTGGCACCATCAGCCAGCGAAAACATCTCCTGGGCGATCTCGCGAGCGGTGCGGTGCGACTGTCCCGGCTCTCGCAGCTTGATCAAGTACGCGTTCTCGGCAAACCGGCACGCATCAAGAAAAAGCGGCATGCCATGGCGATGACAAACGGCGCGAACGGCCCGTATGTTCTCCAGGCTGACCGGCTGGCCGCCGCCGCTGTTGTCCGTGACGGTCAGCATGCAAACCGGAATTCTCTCGCGACCAACGCTCGCAATCAGTCGCTCGAGCTTCTCCGGGTCCAGGTTCCCCTTGAACGGATGCCGCGCTCGCGGTGCCAGTCCTTCATCAATAACCAGATCAACGGCCTCCGCGCCGGAATGCTCGATGTTTGCGCGGGTCGTGTCGAAGTGATTGTTACTCGGGATGACCTTGCCGGCCCCACCGACCAGCTCGAAGAGAATGCGCTCGCTCGCTCGCCCCTGATGTGTCGGCAGAATATGAGGCATCCCGGTCAGTTCGAGCAGGACCGACTCGAACCGATACCAGCTCCGCGCTCCGGCGTACGACTCGTCCGCGCGCAACATTCCCGCCCACTGGTCGTCGCTCATCGCCGAAGTGCCGCTGTCGGTCAAGAGATCGATGAGCACGTCCTCGGCCGGAATTTGAAACGGATTGAAGTGGGCCGCGCGAATGATCTCATCTCGCTCTTCAGGCGTCGTGAGCCGGATCGGCTCGACCATCTTGATCTTGAACGGCTCGATAATCGTTTTCATAGAAGTGACTCGGGAGACGACAGCCCGACTCCACGCCGTAAGCGCCGGTTCCGGCCGTACAAAATCGTCATTTCTTACCAGTCCATCACCGACCCATCGCCGGGGTCATAAGCTTCCGGGTTCTTGAAGTCGTGGCCGATCTGCTTGGCCATCGCGTTTTCATCAAGCTCGATTCCCAACCCTGGGCCCGTGGGAAGGTCGAGATAGCCGTTGCGTACCACAAAAGGGGTTTTCAAGTAGCCCTCGCCCAGGCTTTCCTGCTCCTGGCACAGGAAGTTGGGAATCGAAGCAGCGATCTGCACGCCGGCGGCCAATGAGATCGGCCCGATCGGGTTGTGCGGAGCAATCGCCGCGTAGTACGCCTCGGCCATCCCCGCGATCAGCCGCACCTCGGTGATTCCCCCCGCGTGGCAAAGGTCCGGCTGCAAGATCGTTGCAGCCCGCTTCTCAAGCACCTCGCGGAACCCCCACTTGGTGAAGACCCGCTCGCCGGTTGCAATCGGCAGGTGCGTGCCGCGCGCCAGCTCGGCCATGATGTCGTGGTTTTGCGGCAGGCAGGGCTCCTCGATGAACGCTTGCAGATTCCCGCGGAACACGCAAAATACGGCTAATTCACAGTTTACGTCTTTCCGCCATTTCCGCAAATTCCGCAGAAGCGTGTCATTTTCCGCCTTTAGCGTGTCAAAGCGTGTCATTATGGGGCCTGGAAGGGGTAAGCGTGGGTGTGAAAATTCGGTCGTGGTTTGCACCGAAAAAATACTATTGACACTCGCGACAAGTCTCGCATAACGTGAAATATGTTGACAATCTGAATTAACGCTGGCCGGGAATCGGTGATGACCGGTCAGTGAGAAAACGACACTCGGTCTCGCGCACTGGGGTATCAACTCCAGAGCGGGGCAACCCGCGGGCCGGTCGTTACGGTGAATGCCATCGATGGTGGCACGCGCCGTAACGGCCGGCCCTTTTCATTTCCAGGGTTGCCATGAGCAAGAAACTTGAAGAGTGGGTTTTCAGCGGACGCGCCGCAAAAGAAACCGGGCTCTCTCAGCATGAAGTGCGACGGCTGGCACGGCAGGGGCTTATCTCAACGCTGCAATTTCCGAACGGGCAACCGCGCGTCAATTTGCCCGAATTGCGCTCCGTCATAACTCGTTCCATCAAACCAGCACGGCAGGGGGCCTGATCATGGCTGCCCTCCGTGCCGTCCAACCGTCTGCGGACTCGGCGAAAATCGCTGAGCTCGAAGAACGCATCCAGGCCCTTGAGCAGCTTCTCAGCGCCGACGTCTGCCGCATTCTGCCCGACGTTCTTTACAGCGTCAGTCAGACTGCCGGGTTTCTGGGATGCGGCAAGTCGAATGCTTATGACCTGATGCTTAGTGGCGAGCTCGCCCGTACGCGAATTGGCGCAGGCTCGAAGGGCCTCCGCGTTCGGGGCTCTGACATTCTGGCCTTTCTCGAATCCAGGCGAGAGGGCGGCCCTCGTCCGCAGGGGACGTTCAGGCATTTACCGAAATTGGCGACCGGGCGATAACCGCGCAGCGAAACGGCCCGCCGAGTCACCAGGGGCCGTTTCACTCACATCAAATCACGGAATACCAGGGACATGCATAGTACGGTAACACGATCTCCAGAATCAAGACGATTGCGGCGGCCGACTCGAGGCACTCGAGCTGGCGCTATCCGTCTGGAGAAACGGCCATCTTGCAACCATCGCCTGGGCAGCCGCCGGCATGCCGAAGCGTGGTATCACGAATCGCGACATCGGATTTTTCCAGGTGGCGCGAAGTGTCGTCCACCAGAACGGTGGGACGATCAAGCCGGGTGATGCCGAACGGCTCGCCAAGACTCTCAGGTCTCGCCGGCGGAAGGGGGCGGGCCCGAGATGACGCCTCTTGTAAATCAGACCGCGTTCCCATTTCTCGCCGAGTCGCCGCCGGCGCCCGAGTCCGCTTGTCCGCGATGCGGTCGGCGCAAGGCCCGGTTCAGGGGGAAGGCCGGCAGCGAGAATAAGTTCGTCTGCGCAGAGCCGACGTGCAGGCAAGAGTTCAGGGTGCTGGTCCATCGTCAGCCACGGGAGGGACCCGGGGCATGACTACCGAGGCCGCTATTCGAGATTCGGAGTGGGTGCAGTTCAAGCACGAGGACTGCCCAGCGTGCGGCCATCGTGGGTGGTGCGCCTCCGATGGCGAAATGGTTATGTGCATGCGGCCGGAAGGTGCCGCACATCCCGGCTTTGAGTTCACAAAGCAAACTCGCGAAGGTGCCGACGGTCATTTCGTGCGGATCGGAGGCTATCGTGCGGCCTCGTCTAGCAATGGTCACCGCGGGCCTGCGGCTGCTGAGCTGGCGAAGCGTGACGCGGCTTACAGGGCATTGATTCAGGCAGTCGGGCTCGACTCGGAGCATAAGGCAGACTTGGCGCACCGCGGGCTCTCAGGCCCGGAAACGGCCTCCGGTCGATACGGCTGCATGGGGATCAACTCCCGGTACGCTATCGCGACCCTCGTCCAGAATGAAACCGGCTTCACCGATGACGAGGTGCTGGCGGTGCCCGGTTTCGGAAAAGACGACCTGGGACGGCTGGCGGTGCTGGGACCGGCGGGCCTGATTATCCCAGTCACCGACAAGGATGGGCTAATCAGCGGATGCCAGCTTCGGCCAGATAAACCTCGAATTGAGAAGGATGCGAACGGCGACGACAAGGTGGTCGGGAAATACATCTGGTTGTCGTCGTCGGGTGCTGACGGGCCCAGTGCGGTGCGAATCGCTCATGTCCCGCCAATCAGTGCGGCCTCGAGCAAGTTCGATGTCGTGCGACTCACCGAGGGGCCTCTGAAGGCCCATATCGCCACGGTGAAGAGCGGCGTGCACACAATCGGAATTCCCGGGGTGGGATCTTGGCGGCTGGCCCTTGCGGCTCTGCGGGACCTGGGCGCCACTACGGTGCGGCTGGCGTATGACGCGGATTTTGCGACGAACGACGTCGTTGCGTCTGCTCTGGCGAGATCGGCACGGGGCCTTTTGGCTGCTGGTTACAACCTCGAGGCCGAGCGCTGGGACGCGGCGCAGGGCAAGGGGATTGATGACGTCTTGGCGGCTGGCGGATCGGTCGAGGTTCTCTCCGGGCTCGAGGCCATCCAGTTCGCGCTCGGCGCAGTGCGGGGCCACGGTGCACCGGCACGGGTCGAAAAGGACGAGGTGCTGGCGTGGGTGCGGTGGTATCTGGAGAACGACTTGGCCGGCGACCTGTTCAAGGATCGGGAGTTGCTCGCCGCGGCAGGCGGCCTCGAGGATCACGACCCGGCAGTACATGCAGCCCTCGTGACGCTGATCAAGGGGTTCAAGAACCAGACGACCCCGACCGTATTCTTTAAAGCAGCCAAGCACGAGGCCCGGGCGCCAACAAACGACCTGGCGGGCCTGTCGAACGATTCACCGAACGCGATGGTTGCACGTATTCGGTGGTCGAAACGAAAGACGGCGACCTGCTCGAGATCATGCTGGCCGATTTCACGGTTCGGATTGTGCGCGAAGTCATGCGGCATGAGGGAGGGGAGACGCGGCTTCAATTCGAGATCAGGGGCACCCATGCTGCTGGTGCCACGGCCACGGTGACGGTCGATAGCTCGAAGTTCGCTGCGATGGGGTGGGTCGAGGATCTTGGCTCTCAGTTCACGGTGGTTGCAGGTCGCGGGGTTCGCGATCAGTTACGGGAAGCGGTGCAAACGCTTTCGCACTCCGGGGCGACGGTGCCACGGGTGGATGTCTTCACCTCGTTGGGGTGGGAGCAGATCAACGGCGACCATGTGTATCTGCATGCCGGGGGTGGGATTGGTGCTGCAGGTCCGGTCGCCGTCAACGTTGAGCCTCCCAGCGTTCTCAACAAATACACTCTCCCGGCGCCTCCGTCCGATCACGCAATTCTCGCCGCGGCGGTGCTGGGATGCCTTGATATCTTGGGTCTCGCAAAAGCGGATCGGCCGGGGTCTCGAGGGATGGCAGCAGTGATTGCGGCCAGCCCTTGGCGTGCGGTGTTGGGTGGACCAAACCCGATCACGACACACTTGAGCGGCACGCATCACAGTTTCAAGACAACGACCGCCAAGCTGGCGCAGCACCATTTCTGCTATAAGCCCGACGATGCCACGATGATTTCAACGACCTGGGAATCATCGGCGAAAGCTCTCCAGAAATACGGGTTTGACGCTCGCGACACGTTGCTCGTGATTGACGAATTGACTGGCGAACGTGCCGTTGAAAACGCAACGCAGGTCATACAGTGCCAAGGGAATCTCAGGGCCGGAATGCGATTAACCCAGTCGCGGGACTATGCCGCGGTCTACGATCCGCGCGGGTCGATCTTGTCGACGGGCGAAGCGGACCCACGACGTAAATCAACATTGGGCCGGATGCTCGTGGTACGCCATGACAGGAACACGGTCGACCTGTCGGTGCTGAGCAAGATCCAACGGCACGCCTCCGAGGGGCTTTTCGCCGTTGCGATGAGCGGCTTTGTCCAGTGGCTCGCGCGGCCGGGTCACCTCGAGAAGATGCGGCTGGAATTCCGGCGGATCGCCGATGGGATCATAGAAGACCACAAGTCGGCCGATTCCCACATGAGGCATCTTGGGGCCGCTGCTGAACTGGCGGCCGCCTACTGGGTGTTCATGATGTTCGCTGAAAAGGCCGGGGTGCTGGACGAGGACACGGCGACGGGGACGGCTGAGAGGGTCGAACAGTATCTCCTCGAGCTGGCCGGCGACCAGAAGGCGGCGCAGGTCGACTCCGACCCGGCGGAGCGATTCCTTGCACTTCTCCGCGCGGGCCTGCTCTCAGGCCGCTATCACCTCCGGACGGTGGCTGATTCCGACTTGGCTCCAGATCCCCATGCCGAACAGTGCGGCTGGAAAAAAGATTGGCTATACGACGGTGGCGCGCAGGGCCAGCGGCTCGAGTGGCAGATCCCAGCGAATTCAAGGCAGGTCGGCTATGTCGATGGTGCCGCGGGCCTCGTCCTACTGGATCCCGAAATGGCCCGGGTGGTGGCGCGATCAGTCGGGCGAGAGCAGGGTGCGGATTTTGAGAACGTGGACAAGATAGGTCGCGACCTGGCCTCCGCCGGGGCATCGCGGACCATCACGGAGAGTGGCCGGACGAGGTTCCAGATCCGGCGGACAGTCCGGGGTGCCAGGCAGTGCTTCATTGCAATCAAGGTTGAACGATTGTTTGAGCTAGGGGGTCAAGATGACTCGATTTGAGCGATCGCTGCCACACAAACCACACACCTTATTAAACGGTGTGGCAGGAATGGGCGACGTAAGGGCATGCTCCCATAATGCTTTACGAATCGCTGCCACACAAACCACACAAACCACACACTTCATGAGATACGTTATACAAAAACGATTTTCGCATCATAGGTGCATATCAGGAATAGAAGAGCGCACACGTGCAGGGGGGTCTCTCTTATTTGAGGGCAAAATGTGTGGCAGGTGTGGCAGGGAGCATTTAACGCCATGAGACATCAAGGATTAGATCTGCCACACAACAATAAAGCGCGTGTGGCACATGGGGCGGGAGTGTGGCAGGACCGGCGATTCCCGGAATGGGACGAGCTGATCACGCCGGAGATGATCCTGGCGGCGCAGGGAATCGAGAAGCGGCCTCCGAGGCCAGCAGGTCTACCGCTCTACGGGTGGACGGCGGCAGGTCGGGTGGTGACGCTGCTGGACTTGTCGCCTCGTGACTGGGATCGGCTGGACGTCCGGAAGGTGACGGGCCTCGTCCCCGATGGGTGGAGCACGTGGTATCAGGTCGAACCAGAAGATCGGGACCGGCTGCTGGCTGAACGTCAACGGGTGGCTGATGCCAGGCGACCTGCTCGAGGGGTCTCGTCCGTCACGCCATACCGGCGGCCGCCAATGGTACGACGGTATCGGAGGCAGGTGTCATGAACAACAACGTGATCCACGGCGGCGGGTGTTCCATCCCCTCGCCCGCCGTCGAAAGGGGAGCGTGCAAAAGACTGGCAGGTGTCCATGCCAGTCAGCACGCGACATTCAACCAGAGGAGTAGCACCATGAGCAAGCCCGACAGATTCTTTGCCACCGACTCACCCGAGCGGCTTATCGACTCGAGCGAGCGCCTTGATGACCAAGAGCTCGCGGACCTGCTCAGTCGTGGGTGGCGATTGATCGACACAACCCATCGTGTCAGTCGAGCTGGGAGCGCGTATGTGAGGCATCGGTTTCGGCACGTCAGCGCGGCACCACCCGGGTGCATCTAGTGGATGATATCATGCAGTTGCATCTAGTGGATGATATCATGCAGATGAACGCATCAGAAGGATGGCAAGATGGGAGGGGTGGGGGGATGGGGTATCATTCGCTGGTATCAACATGTGCCACATCGCAGTCGACTAGTCACCATATTTCTGCCCAAACTTGAAGGCTTTACAGCATGAGTAACCGTAGGGGGTCGGGTAAAGGGGGGCGCAAACCCCGTCCAGTGGCTCTCAAAATCGCGTCCGGAATGCGAGCCGATAGAATCCCCAGCAACAGCATAGACGCGCCACAGGGCACGCCAGAGGCTCCCAGCTACCTTGACGAATTCGGCAAGGAAGGGTGGCTGCGAATCTCGAGCGCCGCGGCTCGCCTGGGGATAAGCAGCCCGGTTGACGCCGATGCAATGGCGGTTTACGCGACCGCCTACAGCAGGTGGCGGTGGGCGCAGGAAGCCTTGAAGGGCGGCAAGCTCACCATCTTGACCGCCAGGGGCGAGACGACCAACCCCGCTGCCGGGCTGGCGGAAAGGTCGGAGAGAACCATGTTGAGCGTGTTGAGCTTGTTCGGGCTCAATCCATCCGACAGGGGCAGACTCCGGGCCAGCGACCAGGGCGAGATTGACGAGTTCGAAGCGTGGAACCGGGAGCGCGGCAAGGCATGATCGACGACGCTACAAAAGATTGGATCTTGAACCGCTCCGACGAGCTCGCCGTTGCGCAGGGGTGTTACTTCAGCTCAAAGCACGGGCAAGACGTCTGCGATTTCATCGAGCGGTTCTGTGTTCTCAGTCAGGGGCGATGGGCAGGCAAAAAGCTCTCGCTCATTCCGTGGCAACGATCGTTTCTCATGAGGCTTTTCGCGTGGCGTCGTGCCGATGGGAAACGCCGATTCCGGCGAGCGTTTTTGATGACTGCAAAGAAGCAGGGCAAGTCGCCACTTATGAGCTCCATCGCGCTCTACCTTTTGCTTGCGGACGGTGAACAGGCTCCAGAAATCTACTTATGTGCATGCGATCGCGATCAAGCCGGGATCATCTACACCGAGTCGGAGCGAATGCTTCAGTACTCGCCTACGCTTCAAAAAAGATGCGACGTCATCCCAAGTCGCAAGACGATCCTGGCAGGGCACGGAAAGATTGTCGCGAATAGCAGCGACTCGCCGAAATTGGACGGCTTGAACGCGTCCGCGGTGATCTTCGACGAACTGCACAGACAGCCCGACAGGATGCTCTGGGATGTCATGCAGTATGCCGTTGCGGCTCGAGAGCAACCCCTGACCGTGTCAGTGACGACAGCCGGCGAAGAACAGTCGGGCATCTGGCACGAAGAACTGACCTACGCCGGTAACGCCCGGCGAAACCATACCCGGTGCGCGGGCGGCCTGCCTGGGGCAGCGGTGGGATGGAGTGGCCCGCCATCGCTCGCGTGGTGACGGCGGTGCCCACGGCGCCCGCGTGCTCGCAGGCCTCACGAGCTGACGGGCCGCGGGACGATTGGCGATGATTCAAAAGACCCGCCAGCCCTCAGCGCCCCCGTGACGGGTGCTCTGTCTGTCGGCCGACGTAGCGTCCGGTTGATCCGGCACGGCGTCCGGGTGCAGCCCGCCCACTGCATCGGAGTCAGTGGTGAGACGGCGTCCGCTTGACCTTATCTGGCACTCCTGACGCGCGTGCCCGCACCGCGGTCAGATCTGATCCTCGCCGGCGAACGCTTCATCATTTTTGAGTCCCGCTTGTGCACTTTCCCGTCGGTGCCGCGACGACCTCAGGGACTCCGACTCCGCTTTGAGCCATTTGCTCGCCGGCCAGCACGCCGTCGTCGCCGCGATCGTGCCGCGGCCTCGGCTTCATCCCGCCGGTAATGCAGGAAGTGCTCCGGATGCGCCGCGATCCAGACATCGGGCAACAGAGCGCTCCAATCCGGCTCGCCCGTTGAAATAGCCACCAGCAGATCACGCACGTAGGCAAACGGCTCGATCCTGTGTCGCTTGGCACCTGCCAGGATGCTGAAGCAGGTCGCAGCCGTCTCGCCCCCGCGGTCGCTTCCGACGAATAACCAGTTTTTGCGACCGATGGCACACAGCCGCATGGTACGCTCGGCAATGTTATTGTCGATTTCCAGAAGGCCGCTCTCGGTGAACCGGCACAGCTCCGCCCAGTGATTGAGCGCATAGCCAACTGCCTTGCCATACTGGCTCTTGGGCAAAGCCTGGCCTTTCTGCTCACGCAAGAACTTCTCAAGCCGGCCCAGGATTGGCACGCTTCGTTCCTGCCGCGCAGCCAACCGCGCCTCCGGGCTGTAGGAACGCACTTCATCCTCGATATCGTACAACTGCCCGACCAGACTCAGGACGTAATGCGCTTCGTACCCTTGGTTCAACCGCGCGTCGAAGAACTCGCGACGCGCATGTCGCCAGCAGCCCACCGGGATGATGCGGCCGGCTGAGTCCAAGACCACCGACTCGTAAGATGCGTACGCGTCCGTCTGCAAGTAACCCCGAAAGTTCTTGAGCATCCGGGACGGCCCCTCGCGGCTGCGCGAATCACGATAGTCGTAGATCGTGTAGGGATTGTCACCGGTGCCGACATAGACCCAGAAGTAGCCGGTTCGGGTTGAATCCCTGGTGGGATCGAGAACGTTCACCGGCGTTTCATCAGCGTTCAAAACCAGCGACATGAGCGCTCGCTCGCGCATCAAGTCAACCAGCGGACTCAGCCCCTGGGCACATTGGGCGAGCCAGTCACAGAGTGTGCTGCGTGCCACGAAGAATCCGTGGCGTGTCAGAATGTCCTGCTGACGGTAAGTCGGCAGGTGATCAGAGAACTTGTTCACGAAGACGTATGCCAACAGCCCAGGTCCGGCCATACCGCGGTCAATTGGACTGGGTGCCGGCGGAGCCGAGGTCACGCCGTTCTTGCAGCAGGGGCAGGCATACTTGGGGTAGACGTGCCGATAGACCGTCAATTTGCCGGGCATGTAATCAACCTGTTCGGTGATATCTTCGCCGATACGAACCTTCTCCCGGCCGCAGTCACAGACCTTGGCTTCCTCGGGAACGTCATGGGGAACTTCGGTGCGGGGAAGGTGCTCAGGTATTTGGCGCCGGCCGTGACCACGCTTTCGTTTATGCTCTTGAGGCTCGTTGGCGAGCGGGGAATCGGGGAGCTCCGGAGTGATCGATGCTGCGTCGGCGTCGAAGAGATGTTGTTGTCCAGGTGCTTCTACCAGCCGCTCACGCCGCGGTCCCAGCCAGAGGCGTTTCATTGCCTCGTACTGCTCCTTGAGGCAGTCGTAAGAGCGCTGCAATTCGCCATTGGTCGTGCACGTCTCGTCAAGCTGGCGCTTCAGGTCGCCGAGCTGAGCTTCCATTTCGTCGAGCCGCTCGAGAAGGCCGCGCAGCAGGTCCTGACAGGCAGGCAAATCATCCGGGATCTGGTGAGGTTGCTCCATCATGATCACATATACGTATCAGATGGAGCAATGGGACGACATTTCTTGAGATTTTTCAGGAATTTTCCCCAAGACGATCAGCCGGCGCGTGCATAGCGCTTGCGCCTTTTTGCCGAGGCCAGGTCGACGCCGGTAAGCAGCAGCGCCAGCTCGGTTGTGGTCAGCTCGATCCCCGCATCTCCGAAGCGACGGCCGGCACACGCGGCGGGATCGAGCTGTTGAAAGGTTCCAGCCTCGAGCCGCTTGTACCAGATGACCAGGCCATCGCGTTCCCAGAAGAGGATTTTGACGCGATCCCGGCGGCGATTGAGAAAGAGGAAGAGATGTCCCGAGAGTGGATCTTGTCCGAGATATTCGCGGACCATGCCTACAAGCCCGTCGAAACTCTTGCGCATATCGGTGGGCTGGGAGCAAAGGAAGACTCGAACGGCAGCAGAGAGTTGAGGGAGCATCAGCGGTCTCCCTGGCCAGAGCCGTTGAGTTGCCCGGCTGCGGTGATTGCAGCCTGAAGCAAGCCGGGATCAACCGAGCCTGTCACCCGTACGGTGCATCCGTTAGCCAGCTCGACTTCCAACTGAGTGGTTGCGCGTGGACCGAGGATCGATACAGGCACAAAGGTGGCCGCGGTGCTTGGGGCTACCGATGAACGTGGTGATTGCCCGGTGGCGATGGCGCTTACCCGAGCCAGCGACATTCAATTTTCGAAGACGCTGCCTCCAGTAGTAGAACTTCCGGGTGGTGATGCCCAACTGACGGCAGAACTGGGCGAGAGGAATCCGGCCGGCCTGCTGCCGAAGAATTACACGACCCCACCATTCGATCCGCGAGTCCTGCTCTGCAGCGAATTTGGTTGTCGCAAGCATGATCTATCTCCCGGTGCCGCGGTAGTGCGTTACCAGGATCAAGCTATCATGCACGGCAATAATGGTTCGGCCGGACGGTTACCTACGCCGAGCAAGTCGCGGACGGAATCGTTCAAGATTCCAGTTTCCTGGGAGTGGTCTATAGAGCGCAAGAAAGTGACGACCTTGACGACCCGGAAACGGCGGCAAAAGCGAATCCGAGTTTGGGTGTCACGTTCACGTATGAAGACTTCAAGCGCGACCTGGACGAAGCCAAGAACAACCCGGCGACAATGCGGAATTTCCTTCGCCTGCGGCTCAACTTGGTCACCGGCGGCGACGATCGATTTATCAACATCGACGATTGGGACGCGTGCGGCGGCGCTTGGCAATTGCACGGGACGGACGCGCCTTGCTACGGCGGACTCGATTTGAGTAGCAACGATGATCTGACAGCATTCGTCATCATACAAGGCGATCTGGATTCCGGCTTCGACGTCGGATGCCGCTTTTGGCTCCCCAAAGACAATATCGTCGAGCTCGAAAAGAGGCATGGTCAGCCCTATCGCGAGTGGGCAAAAAATGGCTTGCTCACGTTGACGACCGGCAACCGGATTGACGATTCGTTCATCGAAGCGGGGGTTGTCGAAGTCGCTCAAAGACTTCAGATAAAAAACCTGTTCATCGATCCGTGGAATTGCCGACGAATCGGGCCGGTATTCGCAGAACGACATGGGATTCCGGTCACGCAATTAAGGCAGGGCTGGGCCAGCTTGAACACGCCCACAAAATTTCTTTGGGACCTCATCGGCGCTGGCAAGATCCGCCATTGCGGCAATCCGATATTGCGGTGGCATGCCCTAAACGCGACTCTGAAATTAGATGCGGGCGGCAACTGGAAGATCGACAAATCAAAGCGCACTCGCAAGGTCGATGGACTTGCGGCACTGATCGATGCAATTGCGGCGGCAATGCAAACTCCGCCGGATGAGGGATGTGTTTACGATCGCCCGGGTCAGCTCCTTTTATGAGAGGATACTTATGGATCTTGCAATCGATACCCCAGTGACTGAAACCGAAACCAAATCCGAGCGCCTCGCCGCGCTTCGACAGGCCACGGCCGAGGCTCGGAGCGGCGTGACCGCTTACCAGAAGCGGGAACTGCATCGGTGGTACGAAGCTTATACGGGCGAGCCAGTCCCCGCCAGCAAGACGGTGGAGGAGCTGGCGCAACTGTTTCTGAACCCGCCTTGCCAATGGGCCAAGGGTGCACCGCGCGGATTCGTGGCGGTTACGGCGGTTACGGCGGTCATCAAAGATGGCAAGCTCAAATACCTGGACAAATGCAAAGAACATCTCGTTGGCGTCGATCTCAGCGAAGAGGATGTGCGCCAGCTCCTGGAAGGCAAGGTGGCGGCGCTGTTGCCATGCGTCACAGTGAGGGTTCTCGCTCGTCAGTGGTGCAGGACGCTCGACCCGAATCCGCTGGGCGTTCGCGGCGAGCTGGCGTTGTATCGCGGCGCTGTCAACGACCGATTCCTTGAGCAGGCCGAACAGCTTGGCCAAATCGAAATCGTCCAAGAGATTGGCCGCTACGCCGGGAAGCCTGAATCCTTGGGACAATGTCCGACCCCGAGACCCCGAGATCCCGACGGCCGCACGTATTTGTCGAACTATAAGGGCGCCGCCGGCAGAGGGGAGGCGGCGGCAGTCGGCGCGGGAGGCGGTCCTCGCACTCACGAGCCGTTACCGCGGACGCTCGACGCGCTGTTACCCGAGCCGCCAAAACATATTCGCAATCCCGAATGGCACGAAACGCCGATGGTTCGCGTCAAGCCGAATTCGGATCTTCATCTCGAACATTTCGATTTGTTCGACCAACAAGAAGTAAAGGTTCCCGAATGGCTCGCGTGCGTGTTAAACGTTCGCAGGAATCGGCACAACGAACCGATGGTCGATTTCATTGACGCGCCGAGCGAGCCAGGCCGGCGATTCATCGCAGACGTTGCCGAGCACGCCGCAGCGTATCCCGACGCAAAGACTGATGATGTTACCTTTCCCGTTTACTCTCTCGTCTGAACATTTTCAAACCCAGCAAGAAAGGCAAACTTCGATGACTCCAAGTATCAGCATGACCCCCGATCAAAACCGGCCGGGCGGTGGGACAATTCAAGGGCCCAGCGCTTCCGAGGCTCAGGCGCAGGGCGGGTCACCGATAGGGCAACCGGCTGCGGTTTCGCCAGTCGGCTCGGATGCCTACAAGTCACTCGACCAGACCGGCACGTCAATCGCGGCGGACATGGGGCTCAAGCCGGTTTCGCCGAAAGCGGACCAGGGCGGCGACAACAGCAACGTCAGTTCCAACGACGCTGGCAAGAGTGGCGGATTCCCGATGAGCGGCAAGTCGCGTGCACCGGTCACGGGTTCTGCACCGGGCCCGAGAAATCGCGGACGAACACGAACCCGTTAACCACAGCCACAACCGCATCAAGATTACATTGTTATCTTGATCGCTCTTCCGGGACGAACACGAACCCGTTAACCACAGCCACAACCGCGGGCTCACTCTTTCACTTGGGAGATCCAAGATCATGGCCAAAACGAGGGGCAGCACTTACACCACAAAGGTCAATTTGACGGACCAGGGCAAGCAAGGCTCATCGAAAACGATGGCGTCCACGCCCTTGTTCGTCAAGGAGCCGCAGCCGGGACCGAGGGGCGACGGCTTGGGTGGCGCCAATGAACCGCAGATTCCGAGCCTACCCGACAGCCACCCGAACAAGTCGCTTGAAAAAACGAGCAAAGGCTATCTCTAACCAGAAAGGACAGGCTCTCATGCGCGAATATGCAGCGATGACACATCCCAGAGCAGGCTCAAGTGATCCCGTGGCCGCTACCCGACAAATGCGACGACGACTTCTTTGGCGACGGCTTATCGGTGCTACTTCGGGGGTTGACCCCAGCCCGTTCCAAATCGATCCGGCGGACATGGCAGCGCGATTCCCCGAGCACGCTCGGACGATCGAGGGGTGTCTTAGGGGAGAAACGACCGCGCGCCGTGAGCTCGATCGGCTGGCCGCGGGCATGGCATCGAGATCGCTCGCGGAACTGCGGGCAAGACAGCAAGGCGGCTCGAACGCCCAACGGGCGGCGGCAATTCGGGCTCGACTGGCAATCGGCGGATAACCAGACCGCTCAGAGCCCGCGTCCACCAGGGCGACGGGCTCGAGCCTTTCACGGGGAGATATCATCATGTTTGACGGCGGTGTCGTCTTCGGACCCAAAGCAGCGAAGCGCGTTGAGGCGGTAGTCAAGCGAGTCGAGAGTACGATCTATCCGTCTGCACCGAGGCAAAGCAAATACCCGATCATTTCAGGCTCGGCGATTCAGGCCGTCGACGCCATCGTCACCAATGCCGTCAGCGGATTTAACGCAAATACCAACAGTTATGGGTCAGGATCAGCTCAGGCGGTGTGGCCGGTGTTAAATACGAACAGTGGTCTCTATCAACCCGGCAATTATAACTCGATCGGCAATGTGACGGTGCAAAACTTCAGCTTTAGTTCGGGGACAATTGCAACGAATACGCATATCAAAATGATTCAGCAACAAACTGCCAATGGCTCATTGGTGTGGTCGATCGATTGGGCGGATTGCGGCCCAGCATAACGAGAGGGAGCTTGACGGATGCCGACATCTGGTTCGGGCAATTCTGGTTCGGGCAATATGGCTGTTGGCGGCTTTGGCGCGTGCTGCGGGTGCACCAACTTCACGGTCGATGTGTTTTGGTGCATTGCCACCGACGTCCCACCCGGGACGATTACGGTTACCGTCCAGCAGAACAACAGCAGCGGCGCCGTTGTCGCCACGGGAACGGCATCCGCGGCCGGACAATTCAAGTGCGAAATTCCATCGTCCGGGACTTACTATTTCAGTGCGTCAACGACGGCAAGCGGCTATTTGATGTTGCCAGAAACGCACTTCATAAGCCTCAGTGGTTCGGCCCCATCGCCATCATCGGCCATCGTGCGAATCTACCCGGATCAACTCACGCTCACAGATCCAATTGCGGGTTCGATCACGCTTTTGCCATCCGGCTCGCTGTCGTGGGCCGGCTCTGGGTCTTATCAAAATTACATTGGCAGTAGCACATATAACTATGGTGCGGCTTGCTCATGCGCGGCCGGTTCCGTCACGCTGCAATATTCAGTGGAAACCTGCGACACAGCCAATATCACTTTGAGCGTGTATTGCCCGCAAAATTACCCGACAGATCCGCTTGCGTGTCCCGATACGTCGGGCAGCAATGCCCAAGGAGGCGGCAGCAATTTCTCAGGAACCGGACCACAGCAATCGACATGCTATCCGGTGAACATGTCGGCGACCGCCACGTTTCCAGGAGGAACAGGCGGCTGGGCGACGGTCTACGATATTTGCACCGGCGGCAGCGAAAGTTACACGTTGACACAATGATGCTTGAACAAGCGATTGACATCGTGGTGAAGCAAACGGGCCATGTCCGTTATCGATACCTCACGTCGGATGAGAATCCAGACGAATGGCAGCGCGAAGAGTATCGAAAGATCGTTCTGGCAATGGCGGCGACGGAGTCAGCGGAAGGCGGCTTCCCTTCGGTGCTGGAAATGGCTGGCAACGCCGCGAAGGCTCTAGGACGAATCGTCAAGGCCGTCGCCACGGGGCAGCCAGTTTTCGCCACGGCCGAGGAGCAGGCTCGGAGACTTGCGATCTGTGCGGGTTGTGAAAAGTACGACGCGCATCAGGGGCGATGTTCAGCGTGTGGTTGCTTCGGCAAATTCAAGGCGGCTCTTGAAACCGAGCGCGGAGAATGCCCGCTTGGTCGGTGGTCGAAAGTCGCCGCGGACGACACAGCCGCCAGCGCGGCGGGTTAGATTCCTGGGAGGTCAACAATGAACAGCGATCCGAAAGCAGTCGCGGGCCAGAAGCTGGACGCATTGATCCGATGGGCTCGACTCACGTTCATCGTCACCAGCCTGGGCGTTGTTGTGCTGGTCGGCGCCATCGGGTATGCAGGGCTCGAGTACTGGCGGTTCAAGGGTGCGGTGACCTCCGCGGTGGCCGAGTTCGACAAGGGCGCGGCGGAGCTCAAGAAAAACTTGGGAAGGCGACCATGAAAATCATCACCGGTCGAGTTCGACGAAACCCCAGCGCCAAGCCGGCGGTGCCCATTCGGGACCGAGGCCCAGCCTGCAGTGCTTGCGGCGGTGCCACGGTCATCAGGGCAACCGATGACGGACCCATCGCGTTGTGCCAGGATTGCGGGACGGAAAGAGCCCTCCGGCGGAAGGGTGCCTTGCGTCGCCTGGACGCCTCACAGTGAGGCCCGCATGGTTGAGCCCAAAAAAAGTAAAGATAGGCAAGAAAATAGGCAAGATTCACAACACGATGTTGTGAATCATACCCAAATTACCGCCCAGATTAACGGCGCTTCGGTCGGTAGATTGGACGTCTACGGCCGGTGGCTTGACCTGGGGTATTGTGGGCGGTCTTACTCCGGCTTCGAGTGCACTTCGACCTGGTACTCGCGACCGCGGGGAAGTGCGTTCATTGCGGTCTCGGCATCCTGGTAGCTCTCGAAACCGTTCTTGAAGTCTGCCCACCCGTGCGCGGTCTCGCGCTGGATCACGAATTCGACGCGACCTGCCACCCGGTCGAGAAGTCTCTTCACTTGGACCTGCGACCAGTCTTTACCATTGCGGGTCTGGATACCTCGTTCATTCAGGTTCGCTGCACAGTCGCGTAGGCTTGCGCCATGGGCCCGCAGCCGATAGACATCGGCCAGCAGATCGAAGTAATCAGTGACAGCCCTATCGGCTTGGGCGCGGTTTCCCATTATGCGGCCCCGGGCGCTGGCTTCATCGCTCAAGTTCATCGTCAAGCCCTCCGCTCGAGTTCATCGATCCAACAACAGTACGTTACACCCCAGTAGAACGGAAGTCAACTGGGGTGTAACAAACTGGACCTGCAGCGCATGAAAAACCCGGACCTGCGCGCCCGGGGTGGTGACTCAAAACGGGTTTGAGTCGAGGGGTTCAGACCGAGGCCCTCGCCGCGGTGCCGTGTTTCGAACGAAACAAAAAACGCCGGACCCGCCAATCAGGAGCAACCCGAGGCCCTCGCCAGCACGGCGGGGGCTTTCGTTTGCGCTGGCATCATGCCCGAGGCTGTCAGCAGCAACCAGAGAGTGAGCCATTATCGCAGCGCCACTTGAGCCACTCTGCGATCAGTTGATCGCGGTGAGTGGCTCTATCGATTCGTTTTTTCGGCGTTTTCTCCGGAATATTCTTGACGACACCTTGCGAGGTTCTAGAATCACTTTGCGTTGGTCTCTAGGAAGTCGGCGTATGCCAACCGGAGTTGCCGGCCGGCAACGACGGTGAAAACTGGGTTGCCGACCCCGAGCCTAACATTCAAAATCGCAGAGTGGCTCTCTCAGCTTTGTCAGATTCTGTCATTCAAGAAGTATTATATCTGTACATATAAAACAAGCCGCGACTCGCCAGCGCGGTCAAATCGTCCCGGAAAAGCGACGAGTGCGTTTGCCCAGGGAACGCTGGCGGAGCGTTCTCGGGCTTTATTGATGGGCGACAATTAGCTTCGACATCCACGACGATGATCCTCTGCGTTCGAATCTTCCGCTGTCGGATCGCATTGGTTGATTCAAATCAGCCTCAGGCCAAGGGTGAAGGCCGATTTGAATCAACCAATGCGATCGATAACATCGACGACGCTGCAATTCTCGTTGGATGTTGACATCGAACACCGGCATAGGTGTCACTAATCAGCGCTACTCGCGGTTCGTCCGGCAACAACCGCGGTGGCTCAATTCTGGCTGCGAAAGTGGCTCACTTCCTGGCTGCTGTCGACACGAGGCCCTCGCCACGGAATACCCGAGCCCCTACACGCTCGCACAGCAGCCCGTGGTGCTCTGGACGTGGAAACCATCAACAGCTTTGCCGAAGTCGCTCACGGGGCAGCGTAGGCGATTCTGGACCGGCGGCAAAAGAAAACCCCGCCGCAACAAGCGGACGGGGCATACCGAGTTCTATTGGCATTTTAACCGGGCGGCGGGGCTCGGAAAGGGCGACGCTATACCTTGCTCCCCACCTTCACGCGCTGGCGTTGCATCCATTCTGTTTTCAGTCGTCGTGTCTTGAGCTTCTGCTCTTCTTTCTTGGCTGCCACCTTTTCAGCGATCCGGGCCATTCGATCAGGCTCGACGCTTCCGGCTGCGTCCACGTCCTCCGTCATTTGCTGGGCCTCTGGGTGGTAGTATGTCTTCAAGAGCACATCGACGCCCGAGTGACCGGCGATTGCGGCGACTCGTCCGAGGGGGACACCTTGTTCGCCAAGATTCGTCAGGAAACGGTGCCGGGCCTGGTAGAGGACACAGTTAATCCCGTTTCGCTTCGCAAATCTGTACCACGTTTCGCTAATTTCCTTGGATGTCCATACGTTGCCGTTGGCTCGACGCAAAAGCGGGCCTTTCCGGTAAAGCTCAGCGTAGGCTTGCAATCGTTCCCATAAGAACGCGGGAAAGTGAATCTCGCGCTGCTTTCCCGTCTTGGTTCCGGTCTTGTGCTCGGTTGGCTGAAATCGAGCGATCGGACGTTTCGCATCCAAATGTCGGGCCTCAAGTCGGGCGAGTTCGCCCGGACGGATGCCGGTATTCCAGACGAACTCAACGACCTGCTTGAATTCATCCGACAGCCGCGGTGCCATCATCACGAGTTCGTACTCATCGTCAGTCATGCCGCGTTCACGGGATGCGATCCGCCACGGATTGGGGACTCGTACGAAAGGATCGAGCTCAAGAATCCCGGTGTCTCGTGCCCACTTGTAAAGGGCTTTGACGTAACGGAACAAGAGCGATCGACTCGGTTCACCAAAGGGCTTTCGTTCGGGCCTGGTGCCCTGATAGCCGGCAATCCATCTGATGACCTCTGACGGCTGGACAGCATCCAGCCTGCGGCTTCCAAACTGGCCAGCGAATGAACCCAGCTTCTCCACATACAGCCGCAACGTCGCGGGCCGGTGGTGCTGAGAATTGGCAATCAGTGCCTCGCAAGCATCGGCGACCGTCATCCGTTGCCGTTGACGCCGATCAAGTTTCCCTTCGGCCGCCATGAGACGATGCCATTCATGTTCAGCTTCGCGCTTGTCCTCGTGCAGCCTGATTTGCTTGCCGTTGAGCTGAACGTACCACGCTTTGCGAGCCGACCAGAACCACGGCTGTGACTGTCTTGGCATTGATAAGCATCCTTGGATAGCGTGTCAGAAGCGTGTCAGATGAGACGAACCACACGCATTTCACGCTATCAAACAAGGCAATTCCGCTCAAGGGGGTTGTTCCTCGATGAACATCGGCTGAAAAGGCTCGATCGCCTTGATCAAGAGCTTGGCTGTGGCCGGGCTGTTCGCGCCGTGAAAATCGGCCGCGATGTCGACGTCATCGCCCGCCACCTGTCGCATCTCGGCGAACTTCTCCGCCGCGTAACGGATCTCGCCCGGCGTTTCCACATACCGCGGCCGCCGGCGGCTGGCCGGCTGGGTCTTGAACGCCGTGAATCCTTGTGCCAGGCCCTTCTTCAGTCCATCAATATTGCGCGCATAAGCATACACGCGCACCCGCTGCCGCGTCGGGCCGCCCAGCAGCTCATAAACCGGAACTCCCAGCGCCTTCCCCTTGATGTCCCACAAGGCCATGTCAACGCCGCTCAAGGCACTCGTGAGCACGGGACCGCCCCGATAGAACGCATGCCGGTAGATCGCCTGCCAGTGATGAACCACCAGGCGGGGATCTTTCCCGACGAGATACGGCTCGAGTTCCTTGACAGCGGTCGCGACGGTTGCCGCCCGCCCCTCGACGACCGGCTCACCCAGCCCCACAATCCCGGCATTAGTGTGAACTTTGAGGAACAGCCACCGCGGCTTGACGAACAAGGTTTCCAGCTTCGTGATCTTCAGCGGGTCCCTGGCCGCGATCGGGGCCTCGCCCCCAGCGCGATCCTGGGCTCGCACCTCGCCACCAGCGAGCGCGGCCAGGCCAAGACTCCCCAGCGAAGCAGAGACGACATGCCGGCGGTTGATCAAGCCCGAAGAGCCCTCTGATGTTTTCATCGTGAACCACTATCGTCAGAGTAGGGGTGAATCGAATCAGGCCGGGTGCATCAGGAACGTTTACCTAACGACAGGTCCGGGCGAGCCGCATTCCGAAAAAGGGCGCCCGCTCACTCGGTCGCCGGAGGTTCCTGTTGGCCGAGCGGCACATCGGCCGATGGATCCAGGAATGACCCGCCCCGCGAATCGACGACCTGGTTGTCGTCCTGAACAGTCAGGAGCGGAAGCGTATCGTGCGTGGACCGAGGCTGGCCGGGGTCCCACGCAACGTCCAGCGTGCCGGTACACCATTCCGACGCATTCCCCAGTACGTCGAACAACCCCATTTCATTGGGACGCTTGAGCCCCGGCCGGTGCATCACCCGGCTCGAATCGCGCAGGATCCAGGCGTAGTTGACAAGCCTCGGCTCCGACAGCCCGTGAGGCCAGAGCGTCGTCGTTCCTGATCGGCAAGCAAACTCCCACTCCGCCTCCGTCGGCAGGCGATAGCCCGTGCGTTCGAGCACGTTCGCGGGCAAGGCCATCCCGGGCCCGATCAGCTTGGGATAACACCACTGGTCCACCGGGATCTTCTCTTGCGCCTCAGCCAGTTGCAATAGCGGGCCGCGTCATACCAGGTCATCGCGCCCGAGGCGCAGTCGTCCGAAGGGATCCTCATCTGTACTCCCGGCCTGTTGAAAACATCGAGGAGATCGGGGTTGTCCTTGAAGAACGGCCGCAAGTCTGCAAGCGTCATCTCCCGCGTGCCGATCGCGAACGACCGTCCGATCGTCCGCTCGTGCGGCGGCTCGTCGCCGCCGGCATACGGATCCGATCCTCGCACCGTCCCCATCCGGAAAGTCACCGGCCCCCGAACAATCGCGAACGTTTGACCGGATGAGTTGATGAACCAGTTCCGATCGGATGGTATCTCGGGCCCGCGCAGCCCTCGGTTCATCGCGTCCAGCACACCCGCGACGCTCCACCCCTGGCGCAAGGTCCAGTCGATCGCGCTGTGAGTGCCGGGATCTCCGTCCGAGCTAAACCACGACACCAGCAAGGCCTTCAGATCAGAGCGCACGGACGCCGGGATGCGCTCCGGTGCAAAACCCCCCAGCGCGAGAATCAGGGCCTGGCGTACGCTGCGATTGGTTTCCGCCTTGAGCCGTTCGAAGAGGACGTTCGGGTCGACTTCATAATCAGCCATGATGTGGATCAGCTCGGTCCTCAAGCTCGGATCATCGCGGTGAATGAGCATCGGCCAGACCAGCTCCGCTCGCGAAAATGCGAGCAAGACCGGAGCAATCCGGGCCTGCCGATCCGCCAGGGCGAGGTCGCCCTGCGCCGGCACGTTGACCAGTGGCAAGATCACGGCCATCGCCCGCTCGCGGTCAGCCGGCGAGGTCAGCCGGCGAAGGATCGCCCGGAGCTCGTCCGGGTCGGCATCGGGCAACAATCCCGCCAGCGCTTCGGGACGCTCCAGATTCGCTTCCTGCGACACGAATTCGAGAAGCAGCGAAAACGCCAGGGCCCGCGGTTCGCTCTGGGTGCGGTCGGCATAGATCCGCCGCAGCGGTTGATTGAGCACGCCGCTCACTGGCTGAAAGACCTCCCGCCAGGCCGCGATCTCGAATGGATTGACCTGCACCAGCCTGGTGGCGACCGGATCGGCGAACTCCGGCCACCCGCTCCAGTCGGGCCGGGCCACGGCCAGCACCCCAAGCGCCCGCAATGCGGCGTCGCTCAGCCGCTCTCCAGAAGCAGGCAGGCCCGCGGCCAGCGGCTCGACGAATGGCTCCAGCGCTTTGTTCCGCACCAGGCCCTCGCGGATCACGAGCAGCTCCTCCGGCGTTGCCTCCGGCTCCCTCAGGTGGTTGATGAGGCTTTGCGCTTGCGTTCGATCCTCGGGAAGCAGTGCCAGCGCCGCCCCGATCCGGCCGGCGGGCGCTGCTCGATCTCTCGCCAGAGCTTGCAGCCGCGCCCGCACCAGTGACCGGTCCGCATCGAGTCGGTCCACGATCTGTGGCACCGAGCGGCACCTCGGCCGTCACGAGCGAGTCCACCCGCGCATCGGCTTCAATCTGCCGGCGCGCCCTCCTCATGTTGAGCTCGAAGGCCAGATAACCGCCAGTCAGAAGCGCGACCAGAAGTGCCGCCGTGGCCGAGCTCACGAGCGTCCGGTTCCGAACCACCCAGCGACGCAGCTTCACCCGCAAGGGCTCCCGCCACGCCGACACCGGCTCGCCGGCAAGCCACAGCTCCAGGTCGTGCGCCAGCATCCGCGGTGACTCAAACCGGTCCGCCGCACGATGCGCCATCGCTTTCAAGCAGATCGCTTCCAGAGCCGGCGCCACCTCCGAATTCACCTCGCGCGGACGCCGGAACTCACCGCGCCGCGCGTGCCGAAGCGCCGTCGTGACCTCCCGGTCCATGATCGGGTTCTGCCCGGTCAACAGGTAATACAGGGTGCCTCCCAGGCCATACACATCGCTGGCGAACCCGACATGTCCGGCGTCTCCCTCCGCCTGTTCCGGGCTCATGAAAGCCGGTGTTCCCACGACAAACCCGGCGACCGTGTCGGTCGACCCGCTGTGCGACGATGGCCGAAGTGTCGCTTCGTCCTCAAAAACCCTTTTCTCGTTCTTACCGACGCACTTGGCCAGTCCCCAGTCGACGACCAGGGTTTCGCCGTACTTACCCACGATCACGTTCGACGGCTTGAGGTCTCGGTGAATCACCTCGCGGCTGTGTGCGTATTCGATCGTGAAGCAAACGTCGATGAAACGCCTCAGCAACTGCTGGAACCCTAACGACGACTGGCCCCAGTGCATGCCACGGGCACCACCCCGCTTGTGAAACTGCTGGACCGCGTCCTTGAAGCTCTCACCCTTGATGAATCGCATCACGTAGAACGGCTCACCCGCCGCGTTCAAGCCGATTCCATAGACAGGAACAATTCCGGGGTGCTCCAGCCGGGCCGTCACTTCGGCTTCCAGCAGGAACCGCGCCCGGCTGTCCTGTCTCGCCAGGTGTTCCTCCAGCAGCTCCTTGAGGGCGACTTCTCGGTTCAACTGCACGTCGAGAGCAACCGAGACCTTGCCGATTCCCCCCTTGGCGTGAGGACGCACCAGAACATACCGCTCGTCGCCGTTGACGTGGTGACGATCCGACCAGTCGGTGGTCAACTCGCTATCCACCGGCGGTCCCGCTTCGGTGGTGAGCTCGCCCAGCTCGGCAAGACCATCCCGGGCGGCGCCGGTCAATTCGCGCGGTTTGGCCGCGGCCTTGGGCCGTTCCTGCCCGTTCTGCTTGTGGAACCCGCCCTGCCGGGCCTGGCTCTCGCGGACCATCGATTCGAGGAGATCGCAATCCTTCGCGGAAATCGCCAGCCGCTCGGTCAGGATCTCACCGAGCGACTTCTGCCGGTCCAGGAACCAGATCCCCATCGCCTCGAGCAAATCGTCCGGGCGTATGAAGTTCATCTTCATCGCCAGGATGCCGAACAGCAAGTTCGCGTCGCTCTTGTCCGGCTCCATCAGGGCAGCCCTCAATTCGATCCCCGCGCGCGCAACCTCTCGTTCGGTTTCGCGCAAGCACGCACAACCCATCGTACCAGAGCCGGGAACGGGCGAAAGCCATCGCCTGCCGGGGCGTCGACACATCGCCGCCCTTCATTTCGACAAAACCTGTGAGCCCGCCGCCAATCGTGGGGTCGCTGACCCATGGATCAGTTGCGCTTAGTTTTGTGCCCCCTTCGCACACATCGCTCCCGCTGACCCCCGCAAAACGTCGTCATCGTCGTCATCTCCTTGCAGCAACTGGAGTTACGAATGTCGACGATTTTGAGCGCGCCGCGCAAATTGATGCAACTCATGCGGCCCTAAACACTTGCGAATGACGACGCTTTTTATAGCCATATCGGCGATTGACTTGATGGCCCTACACCGAGGATGCGACTCGTTCTCGAGATCGTGATGGATCGCACACGATTCTCCCACGGCCCGAGCGGGTATACTGGGATCTCTCGGGTGCTGCCCATACCGTTTCACATGAAGCGTGCGAGGCCACCAAGCCATTGCCAGCGACGTCGCCCGAACATCGAGCGACGGTTCATCTGTGAGTCAACAGACGATCGAACGTCGTCAATCCGCCGTTCAACCCGGCGGACGATTGATTCGATTAATTGATTGAGCGGGGAACCTCCGAAATGCAACCCGTCTTCGCGTCGCTTGCCATGTTGTTCACCCTGGCCGCGCCTGCTGGGACCGACGAATTCCGCGACTTGTTCGACGGCCGGAGCCTCGACGGCTGGGTCGCCGAGGGCCCGGTGAAGGATAAGGCGGGCCGGATGATGTGGTCCGTCACCGAAGGGCGAATCGCCTGCCTGGGCGAGGGCTTCGGCTTTCTCAGATACGACCGCAGCCGATTCGGCGACTTCACCCTACGGGTCGAGTACCGCTTCATCCCGGCAAAGGGCGCCAATTCGCAGGCCAATAGTGGCATCGGCATCCGAACGGGACGGTTCGACCCCGCTCGATCGCGCGAGACCCGCCCGTCGTACGCCGCCTTCGAGGTGCAATTGCTCGACGACGCGGGCAGTCCGCCGTCGGCGCACGGTACCGGCTCGCTTTATCGCTACAAGAGCCCGACCGCGAATCCCGCGCGGCCAGGCCCCGAATGGAACACGATCGAGGTGATCTGTGCCGGCTCCCGGATCAAAGTGCGCCTCAACGACCGCACCGTCCTGGAGGCCGATCAGTCCGACCTGGCGGACGTGAAGAGCAAGCCGTCCGCGGCACCGGCACCGAAGGACAAGCCGCGCAGCGGCTACGTGGCACTCCAGAGCCACAGCGGCCGCGTCGAGTTCCGTAAAGTACAGATCCGCGAGCAAGGGCAAGGACGTGCACCGCGCTCTTGACACACACCGGTGGTTCAGCGAACCCACGGTGACCCGCGCCACCCGCCAGTAATCCGCCCGAAACGCAGCAAGCAAGCGAACGCTATCGCGCCCACCTTCCCCCTGCAAAGCGGGCGCCAGGGGGGTGGGGCGCAAGCGATCTCGCAGCCGAGCTGCTGATCCGAGCGAAAGCCGCACCAATTGCGATTGCACCGCCGCCCCGCCCGTGCGAATATGACAATAGTCAGACGTACCCGATCTTGACGCTTGCTTACATTGATCCGCTCCTGGGCTCGGGCGAATATCGCGGGAGGTATCTATAAGTGAGCATTCGAGCCCGATGGCGTGTCGGCGTTGGCCCCGTCTTCATCTTTGATTGCCTGACCTCCTCGAGGCGCTGGCAGGGTTACGCCTTGTGCGCAGGCTTTCTGCTGTTCCTCTTGATCGCGCTGCTGTTGATCTGGGATGGAGGCAATCCCTTGCAGCGACCGAGCCAGATCTTCGCTATGGCCCTGCTCGGCAAGGCATTTTTTATCGGGTTCGTCGCCATCCAGTTGACCCTCGTCTTGCTCGTGGCCCCGGCCGCGACTGCGGGCTCGATTTGCCTGGACCGGGCTCGTGGCACGCTGACCCACATGCTCATGACCGACCTCTCGAGCGCCGAGATCGTCCTGGGAAAACTCGCCTCGCGACTGGTTCCAGTCCTCGGGCTCCTCGCCTGCTCGCTCCCTTTGATGGAGATCCTCGCTCTGGTCGTCGGGCTCGATCCCAATGCTCTGCTCGGGGCCTTCGTCGTCGCCATCGGCATCGCCGTGCTGGGCTCGAGTCTCGCCCTCTTTTTTTCACTCTGGGTGCGCAAGACCCATGAGGCCATTCTCGCCACGTACGCCGTGTGGGGTTTATGGCTCTTGTGGTCGCCAATCGTATCGATTGTCGGGACTCTGTTTCCCCAGGTGTTTTTCTTGTCGCCTTCGTTCTCGGCCAATCCGTTCTCGCTGGCATTCGCTCCCTATCAGGCACCGAGATCGGTCGCGTGGCAAGACTTTACATCGTTCCTCGAGGTGACGCTGGCCCTCTCGGCGATCTTGGTGGCCATCGCCGTTTTCCGCGTGCGCGCGCTCGTCACCCGCGATTCCCTCAAACGCCGGCCGTCGCGGTCCTTGCTCGCGTGCCTCATCGAGCGCTTCGCCCGGGGTCCCCGCCTGCCGGAACCGCCGCTGGATTGGAACCCCGTCTTCTGGCGGGAGTGCCACCGCATCAGGCCGTCGCGCCTGTCGCTGGCGATCCTCGCGCTCTATTTCGCGCTCGCCACGATCTTCAGCTTGACCACGGTCGCTTTCCTGGGCACGATGACCGCGCCCTTTGTCAACGCCGTGCAGGTGAGCGTGGGCCTGCTGATTCTGAGCGTCATCGCCGCCGTCTCGCTCGCCGAGGAGCGGGCCAGCGGTACTCTCGACTTGCTCTTGACGACGAGGATTTCGACCCCGCAAATCGTCCTGGGCAAGTGGCTCGGCACCTTTCGTGCCGTACCGCTGTTTGCCGTACTGCCCGTGGTTGTTTCCTTCGGGTTTGCTTATGACCGGCTCGAGCGGTGGAGCGATCCCCTGGTCTTGCTCCTCTACATATTCTGCTCGGGCGCCGCGATCACGAGCCTCGGGCTCGCGATGGCCACCTGGCTCCCGCGCGTCGGCAGCGCAGTGGCCGCGACGGTATCGATTTATCTCGCCATTACCGTTGGCTTGTCGTTCACGCTACTGTGGGCCCCTCCGCACAACGGGCTCGTGATGGCTAGCCCGTTCGCCTGGACGTTCCTCGTGACGTGGAAAACCACCGCCAGAAGCTTCCCGTTCCATTTTGTCGCGCCGTGGGCCATCTACTGGGTCTTGATCATGGCGATCGCTGCCGTCGCCTTGCTGATCGCCACGCTGGCAACCTTCGACCGCAAGCTCGGCCGCGGAGAGAGCGATTCATCGCGGCTGATGAACGGCATCTTCACGCGCAGTGTGCGAGCATTCCGGTTCGTGTTCCTCTTGATCGCGGCGCTCGCGTCACTCGACACAATGTCTGATGGACCTCGATCCACGAGCGCCTACGTGGTCAACGGCACGCAGGTCTGGATCGGCCTGCTGCTGGCGGCGATCGCAGCCACCAATTCCACCGCCCGCCGGTTCGAGCGCGACCCCACGGCGCCCCCGCCGGTGTCGCCCGGCCTGCCGCCTCTCAAGACCGTGCTCGCAAACTGGCTCGGCCCTTGCGGGCTGGTGGCACTGATGGCGCTTCTGGCCACTCTGGTGGTTCTTGCACACTGGAAGCCCGCCACCGAGCCCTTCATGCGAATCTGGCTCGTTCCCGTATACATCATGTTCTCAGGCGCAGCGTGGTGCGCCTTCGGCGTAGCCCTGGGCATGCGATTCACTCGTGGAACAGCGCTGCTTTCACTCGCAGCGGCCTACGCGCTCGTTCCGATCGCCGCAGAACTTGCCCCGTTCCTCGGCATCGACCCACCGCAGGCGCTCGAGGCGGCAAACCCGTTCGTGGCGGTGTCCATGCTGACACGGCATACGAGCGGTGATGGTCCGTTCGGCTTCAAGGTTCTTGACGGAGCGCTTGCCGCGACCACACTGAACGCGGCTGCGATCGCAATCCTGCTCACCATCGCGGTGTTCGTCCTCGGGCGTCGCGGCGCTCGCAACCCGACGACCGCCGTGCCCGGGCCTGCCCCCGTCTCTGCCGCCTGACAGGAGGAGGGGGCCAGGGCCGGTGCGGCGCAAGCAATGTCGCAGCCAACTCGCTGATCCCAGCGAAACGCCGCTCAAATTCCGATTGCACCGCCGCCCCGCCCGTGCGAATATGACAACAGTCAGACATCTCCGGCCTTTGCGGTCGCTTGCGTTGATCCGCTCGCCCACAAGGCTCCGGTAACATCGCGGGAGGTATCGATCGGTGAGCATTCGAGCCCGATGGCGCGTGGGCGTTGGCCCCGTCTTCGTCTTTGAATGCCTGACCTCCTCGAGGCGCTGGCAGGGTTACGCCTTGCGGCAGGCTTTCTGCTGCTCTTCTTGATCACGCTGCTCGTGATCTGGAATGCCAGCCGCCCCCTGGAGCGCTTGAGTGCGATCCGCGACATGGCCAGGCTCGGCGAATCATTTTTCCTCGGGTTCGTCGGCATGCAGTTGACCCTGGTCTTGCTCGCGGCACCCGGCGCGACCGCGGGCTCGATTTGCCTGGACCGCGCTCGCGGCACGCTGACCCACATGCTCGTGACCGACCTCTCGAGCGCCGAAATCGTCCTGGGAAAACTCGCCTCGCGACTGGTTCCGATCCTGGGGCTCCTCGCCTGCTCGCTCCCTTTGATGGAGATCCTCGCTCTGGTCGGCGGGCTCGATCCCAATGCTCTGCTCGGGGCCTTCGTCGTCGCCATCGGCATCGCCGTGCTGGGCTCGAGTCTCGCCCTCTTCTTTTCACTCTGGGTCGGCAAGACCCATGAGGCCATTCTCCTCACATACGCTGTCTGGGGTTTATGGCTCTTGTGGACGCCAATCTCATCAATCGGCCGGGCTCTGTTTCCGAACGCGTTTTTCTTACCGCCTCCGCTCTCCGCCGATCCGTTCCGGCTGGCATTCGCTCCGTACTGGGCACCGAGATTGGTGGACTGGCAAGACTTTGCATTTTTCCTCGAGATCTCGCTGGCCCTCTCGGTGGCGTTGCTGGCCATCGCCGTCTTCCGCCTGCGCGCGATCGTCACGCGCGATTCCCTCAAACGCCCGCCGTCGCGATCCTTGCTCGAGCGCCTCGTCGAGCGCTTCGCCCGCGGTCGCCGCTTGCCGGAGCCGTCGCTGGACTGGAACCCGGTGTTCTGGCGAGAATGGCATCGGAGCAAGCCGTCGCGCTTGTCGCGAGCGGTCGTCGCGCTCTATTTCGCGCTCGCCGCGACCTTCAGCTTGATGGCGGTCGCTCTCCGGGGCACGGCGGCCGCGCCCTGGATCAATGCCGTACAAGTGAGCGTGGGCTTGCTGATCTTGAGCGTCACCGCGGCCGTCTCGCTCGCCGAGGAGCGGGTCCGCGGTAGTCTCGACCTGTTCTTGACGACGATGCTTTCGACCCGGCAAATCGTCCTCGGCAAGTGGCTCGGCACCTTTCGCGCCGTACCGCTCTTTGCCGTATTGCCGGTGGTTGTTGCCTTCGCGTTGGCTGACGACCGGGCCGAGAAATGGACCGATGCCGTAGTCTTGATCCTCTACATATTCTGTTCGGGCGCCGCGATCACGAGCCTCGGGCTCGCGATGGCCACCTGGCTCCCTCGCGTCGGCAGCGCGGTGGCCGCGACGGTATCGATGTACGTCGCCATAACCGTCGGCTCGGTCTTCCTGGCCCTGATGCTCGGGCCTCCCGGCGAAGGGCTCCTGATGGCCAGTCCGTTCACCTGGGCGCTCCTCGTGACGTGGAAAACCACCGACAGTCACCCCCGGTTCGATTCTGTCGCGCCGTGGGCCATCATCTGGGTCGTTATCATGGCGATCGCTGCCGTCGCCTTGCTGATCGCCATACTGGCGGCCTTCGACCGCAAGCTCGGCCGCGGCCAGAGCGCTTCATCGCGGCTGATGGACGGAATCTTCACGCGCCGGGAGCGAGCATTCCGGTTCGTGTTCCTCTTGATCGCGGCGTTTGCGACGGTCGTCGCAATGTTTGGTGGACGTAATTCCGACTTCGCCTTCGTGGTCAACGGCACGCAGGTTTTGATCGGCTTGCTGCTGTCGGCGATCGCAGCCACCAATTCCACCGCCCGCCAGTTCGAGCGCGGCTCGGAGGCGCCGCCGGTTTGGCTCGGCCGGTCGCCTCTCAAGACTGTACTCTTAAGCTGGCTGGGCCCTTGCCGGCTGGTGGCACTGATGGCGCTCCTGGCCACTCTGGTGGTTGTTGTGCGCTGGAGGCCCGTCGCTGAGCCCTTCGAGCGAATCTGGCTCGTTCCCGCATACATCATGTTCTCAGGCGCAGCCTGGCTGCGCCTTCGGCGTAGCCGCGGGCATGCGATTCACTCGTCGCACAGCCCTGCTTTCAAGCGCAGCGGCCTTCGCGCTCGTTCTGATCGGCGCCCCCATCGCGGCAGTGCCCATCCTCGACAGCCACCCATCGCAGATCCTCATGTCGGCAAGCCCGGTTGTGGCGGTGTCCGGCCTGACAATGTACAGGGGCGGCGGGGCTCCGCCCGGCTTTGAGCCCCTCGGCGGGGCGCTTGCCGCAACCGCACTGTACGCGGCTGCGATCCCAATCCTGCTCACCTACGCGGTGTTCGCCCTCGAGCGTCGTGGCGCTCGCAACCCGACGACCGCGCTGCCCGTGCCTACCCCCGTCTCTGCCGCCTGACACACACGTTCGGAAAAGGTGTCAGGAACCGAAAACCTGCGATCCGCGCCATGTCGTGAACCATCAAGAAAAAACTCGCCACGTTGCTGACTTTTCTTCCCGACCGCCTTACAATCCTACCACCTTCAAGACGGATGAGATGGGCAACAATCAATCCGGCGTTTCTGATCAACAATGCTCGCCGATGCCGCCGACGTCACCGATCGCCTCGCGCGTTTCCGAAACGATCTGCTTTTGATCGCAGAGGCTCGCTGCGCCAGCCTCCGGCCGAGCTTGATCGAAGCGGAAGATGTCGTTCAGGAAACCCTGCGCCGGGCCTTCGACAAGCGCCACCAGTTCCGGGGCCGAAGTGACCGGGAGCTCGCCGGCTGGCTCCGAGCCATTCTCGCCTCGATGATCGCCCAGTTCCTTCGCAAGGGCGGCCATCGGGTCAACGTCAGGTCGCTCGAAACAGCCCTCGAGAGATCGTCCGATCGCCTCGAGCAATTCCTGAACAGTCACGATCCGTCACCCAGCCAGAACGCGCGCACAGCCGAGCGGAACGAGCGCCTCCACCTGATCCTGAATCAACTCGGCCAGGACCAGCGGCGTGCCCTCGTGCTGCACCATATCGAGGGAAAGCCGGTGGCCGAGGTGGCCGCGATCATGGACCGCACCACGTCTGCCGTCGCCAGCCTGCTCCACCGAGGCGTCGAAGCCATGAAAAAACAACTCGGTCACGATGTTTGAGGGCGCCTATTCATGCCATCCTTGACCACGCCGGGTGAACATCCCAGCGGCGATGAACAGCTCTTCGACCTACTCGGCAGCTACTACGATGGCGGCGACGACACCGGCGCACGTCGATCGCTGCTCGTTGCCGGCAACCCCGCCCTGGCGAACGAGCTGACTCGGTATTTTGCCGGTCAGGACCGGCTCCGCGGGCTGCTGCAGCCAGTTCCCCACGCGTGCGACTCGACCGACGAAGACCCAATTAGTGCCGGCCACTGCGACCCGTTGGCTCCGCCCCCCAGCTCGTCTTCGCTCGATGACTACGAGATCATCGACCAGTTGACGCAGGAGGTATGGGAATCGTTTACCGCGCACGCCGGCGCGGGCTCGACCGGATCGTCGCACTCAAGGTTCTTCGCCCCGACCGCACAACCCAGTCCGATCGCATCCGCTTCCAGAACGAAGCAAACTCGATCGCCGAGCTCGATCATCCGGGCATCGTGCCGATCTTTGACGTCGGCCTCGATTTCTTCGCAATGAAACTCATTCCCGGCGGGTCGCTCGCGCAGTGCCTGCCCAGGTATGTCGCGTCTCCGCGCCAGGCGGCTCGCCTGATGGCGAAGCTTGCCCGCGCGGTCCATCATGCCCATGAACGGGCCATTCTGCATCGGGACCTCAAGCCCTCAAATGTGCTGCTCGACGAGGCGGGCGAGCCCTATATCACCGACTTCGGCCTGGCCAAGCGTCTCGCTCTGAGCTTGGAATTGACCGAAAGTGGACAGGTCCTGGGAACCCTCAATTACATGGCGCCTGAACAGGCGGCCGGCCGTCCCAAAGACGTGACGACGCGTACGGATATGTGGGGCCTGGGGACGATCCTTTACGCGATGCTGACGGGCCGGCCGCCGTTTCTCGCCGAATCGGCGACGGGACTGCTCGTGCAACTTCAAGTGCAGGACCCCGACCGCCCTTCGTCCATCAACCGCGGGCTCAATGTCGAGCTCGAAGCCATCTGCATGAAATGCCTGGAGAAAGAGCCGGCGAAACGATTTGCGTCGGCCGCGGCGCTCGCCGAGGATCTCGACCGCTGGCTCTCCGGCCGTTCCACCGTGACGCGGCCAATCGGCCGGGTTCGTCGCATCGCCCGCTGGTGCCGGCGGAACCCGGGCATGGCCGCGCTGTCAGCCGGCGTCGTTGTCCTCGGCATGGCGATCGGCCTGATCGCGTTCATCGGCCTGCTCTCCAGCGAGTTTCAGCGCCGCCGCGCCGAAAGCCGCGGCTTCTGGCTTATTCAAGGCGTCACCGAGCCGCTCAAAAAGCTCGCCAACCCCGAGCTGGCTCGCGACCCGATCTGGGCCGACGCCCGGCGAGCCGCGGTCAAGGAAGCAATCGTCGGCTACGAGCAGTTCATTGAATCCCTCGATGACAGCCGCGAATCACGGTTCGAGAAAGCCGGTTTCTGGTTTCACATCGGCCTCCTTTACACCGTGATCGACGACCGCCCAAATGTGCGCGAGGCCTATCTGAACGCAGTGGCCCTCGCCGAAGACGTGGTGCGCGAAGCTCCCGGAAACCCAGGGTTCCAGGATCAGGCCGGAATGGCCTATTATCACATCGGCATGGAGCTCTGGTACCAGAAAGAGCGAGCGCAGGCGCGAGAGTATTTCCGTCGAGCCGTTGCCGCTTTCGACGCGGCGCTTGGCCGCGGTTCCGACCAGATCCTTATTATCCAGCACTCGCTCTGGTTCATGACCGTCTGCCCTGATCCAGAATATCGGCAGCCCGGCCGCGCGCTCCAACTGGCCAGGAAGCTCGTCGATCTTGCAACCCCCCAGGGTCACGACCGCAAGCACTACAGCGGAGGTGTCCGGCCCCTCTTCACCCTCGGCCTGGCCTACTACCGCGCCGGCGAATACGCGAGGGCGCTCAAAACGCTCGAAGAATCCTGCCAGCGCCGCGGCGGCGGCGACGCCTATGAGTGGTTCATCATCGCGATGGCTCATGCAAAGCTGGGAAACGAAACCTCGGCAAGGAAGCACTGCGATGAAGCCGTGCGCTGGACGCGTTCCAATCGTTATGGCGACTTTGAGCTCCACTTCTTCGATGACGAAGCCGCGGAACTACCAGGCTTGAGCGCACCGCGGCCGCGCGTTCGCGGAAATGCCGGGCCCCAACCGACTTCTGCAAATCTTTCTCCCCCTCCGCACGATTCGACGCCTTCGAAGCATCTCTAATCGTAGAGGCACTCGGTCTATCCTCCGCTCGCGAGTTGTCTCCCTCAACAAGGATGCACACCATGTCATTCAGACAAATTCGATCGCGCTGCGCCTGCGCCAGGTCCCAGAGCAATTTCGTACGCCGGGGCCGCATGGCCCGGCGGCTCTGGCTCGAGCCCCTCTTTCTCGAAGACCGCACGCTGCTCACAAGCGCCGGCAATTTAACCCTGAGCGGGATCTTGAGTGCCTATGACAGCGCCAGCGCCGGAATCGCTGCCCTGAACGACGTCGGCGCGACGGCCATCGTGAATCAGGCACTGGGCGCGGTCACCGTCCCGTTTATCAATCAATCCCTGGCCAGCCTGTCGCAGTTGGATCTGCCCGAGCTCGTTGAACCGTCGCTCGTGAGCATCCAGAGCCTGCTCGCCGGTTTGCCCGGCGCTCCCACAGACGCCACCGCGTCCTGGAATCAGGTCCAGACGGCCCTCATGAACAACGGATTCAGCATCCCGATCCCGTGGACCGGGCAGACCAGCGGAACCTTGCTCGAGGTCGCTTACACATCGACAACCACTTCGGCTTCGCCCCTGTCGCTCAACATCGACCAGAATACGCCGTTCTCATATCTGAATGATGGATTCTTCGCCAACTTCAGCGCGACGGTCCAGTTCACGGTCCCTTATTCGGTAACGTTCGGCGTTGACATACCGAGCGGACAAACCCAGCCAACGTTCTTCATGCTTGCTAACCCCAACGCCTTCAACGTGACAATCACCAGCAGTATCGCCGCAAACACGATCGACGCCGATCTGGACATCGGCGACCTGGCCAGCGTCACCGCAGCCAACAGCAGCCAGCAAACGGTTCTGAATGTGACCGGAAGCCTCGGATTCTACTCCACGAACACGGGCCTGGATGCCGGCAACAAGCTCAGGGCCAGTGACTTCACCGGAAACGGCTTTGCCTCCGCGGTCAAAGGGAACTTGAACGGCTCTGCAAACCTCAGTCTCGACTTCGACGCACAATTGTCGGACCTTCCCGATATCCCCTGGACGGGCACCTTCAGTGATGCCATCCAGAACGATGTCTTGCAACCGCCCAGCGTCAGCCTGACGCCGCCGTCGCTTTCGTCGCTGCTGGATTCTACCCTGTTCAATGCGATATTCAATCTGGGCGACGACATCCCGGTTCTGGGCCCACTCGCGAGCTCGCTGGACCAGCCTCTGCCGCTGATCGGCGAATCGATCGCCGAGCTCACCGGCCTGGACGGCGACCTTCCCGAGCTTCCGTCCCTGCCCTCAGGTTTCGCAGACGACCTGGATGGCTCGTATCCGCTCGCCGGTGGAACGCTCTCCGTCGACATCACGCCCGCGTCGCTCTTGCAGTTCGTCGAAGGGCAGGAGGTCGATTTCCTCTCCTGGGAAACCTCGGGCAACATCTCGCTTGCGAACTTTAACTTCGATATCCCCATCTTCAGCTTCGGCGTACCGGATATCGCCAGTGCCGAGATCGACGCGATCTTCGGCCTGAACGCGTCGCTGCACTACCACCTGGGCTTCGGCCTCGATAGCAACGGTGTCTACCTCGACGCCGGAACTCCTGCTGACCCGACGCTCGGGCTCTCCTTCGGTGTCGACGCCGGCCTCCAGGGCCAGGTCGAGGTCTTCGGCTTCCCGCTGGCCAGCATTGGCGGCGATATCGGTTTTGCCATCGAGCCTTATGTGACCCTTACCGCGCCCCCCTGGGCCGCAGACCCGTCGAAGGTTTATCTGAGCGACCTGTCGCTCTTCGGCTCCAATCCCGCGGATGACTTGCTCGACGACCTGGGCATCGGCATCCAGGGCGATCTGACGGGCGATGTGTTTGCGAAGATCGACCTCTTCCTCTTCAGCATAAGCTGGAGCTGGGGAGTGAGTATTCCGGTCTTCAACTACGAGCGCGATCCGACCTGGCCCGCCGAAGGCGGCGGTGGCAGCGGCGGCGGCTCGACCTGGTCGAACGTCAGTCAATCCGGCGGCACCTTGACGTTCACCAATACGTCAACCTTGAACGACAATATCACTCTCAGCGAAGGTTCCAACAACTCCGTGACCGTCAACTGGGCAGGTCACGGAGCCCCGCAGACATTTCAGGGCGTCAACAAGTTTGTGCTGAACGGAAGCGGAAGCAGCGGCAACGACCGCATGACGACCACCCAGGGCTTTGACATTCCGATCGACGCGACCGCCGGCAGCGGCAATGACTACCTTCAAGGCGGAGAAGCCAACGACACGCTCGTCGCGGGCAGCGGTAAGGACACGCTCATCGCCGGCTCAGGCAGCGACTCGCTCACCGCGGGCCCGGGTCAGGACGTGCTCGTGGCTGGCTCGGGCAACGATACCCTGCAAGGCGGGTCCGCTCCCGCGTCGGTCGACTCCATCTATGGCGGCTCGGGCAGCGATTCCTTCGTCGTGGATAACGGCCGCGAGTCGGTTTATGGCGGTTCGGGAGACGACACCATCACCGCCGGCCCGGGCAGCACCGGCACCTATTTCATCGATGGCGGCGCCGGGAGCTACACCCCTCAAAATCCCGAAATCATCAACCTGTCCGCTGACACTAGCCCGAACGATGCCGTCGATTCCATTTACGGCGGCACCGGAGGCGACAACCTCATCACCGGCTCGAGCGGCGGCTATAACCTGATCTATGGCGGCGGGCCCGGCGACACGATTTTTGGCAATGGTGGTCACGACACCATCTACGGCGGCGCCGGCCAGAGTCCAGCCCAGCCGACTGACAACGTGATCTATGGCGGCGACCTCGGCTTTAACGTGATCTATGGCGCCGGCGCCGGCGACATGCTCTATGGTGCTGCTTTTACCCCTTCAACCACCTATGGTGGCAACACCACCATCTACGGCGGCACCGGGACCGAAACAATCTTTGGCGGCGACGGACAGACGCTCGCTCCCAGCGTCACCGGCGCCTGGGACGCCGCCGGCGACAACGAAGACCCGGGCGGAAACTTGCTCGTCGCCGGCAGGGGCAACGACACGATCTTCAGCGACGCGTACGGCAAGAACACGCTCGTGGCCGGCGCAGGCAGTGACGTACTCTGGGCCGGCGGCGCCGGCAACCCCGGCGATGGTGATTACCTCACCGCCGGCACCGGCCTCGATTCCCTCTACGGTGGTCCCGGTAACGACACCTTCCAGTTGCAGTTCACCCCCACCGGCCAGCAGCCCGATCTGATCGTTGGCGGCCCCGGCGTCAACTCCGTTATCCTCAAGCCCGATGCCGTCGATTCACCGGCCCTCATTTCCACCGTGAACGCCACGGCGACGACCCTCGACGTCACCGACGCCCTCGCCCTCGACGGCGTCGGCGCGTCGAACTTTGTGATCCAGGTCGGCAGCGAGCAAATGCTGGTGACCCAGGTCGCAGGCAATAACTTGACGGTCGTTCGAGGTTATGACAACACGGCGGCTCTCGCCCACAACGCCGGCACTGCCGTGGCCGTCGAGCAGCCCAGTCTGGTAAACAATCCCACGCTCGCTGACGCCGTTACCAGCACCACATCGACAACTCTCACGGTCAACAACGCCGCAGCCCTGGACCCCACCGCTACGTCAGATTTCGTGATCCAGGTCGACAATGAGGAAATGCTGGTCGAGAATGTCGTGGGCAACACGCTGACCGTGGAGCGCGGCCGTAACGGCACGACCGCGGCAACGCACGCCTCGGGCGCAGCCGTCACCGTAGTGCAATCCACCTTGCTGGTGCCCTATCCAACGCTCGTGGCCCCGATCACCGCCACGACCGCCACCAGCGTGACTGTGAGCGATGCCCTCGCGCTGTCTCCTACCGGCGCTGGTGGCTTCATCGTTCAGATCGACACCGAGCAAATGTTCGTGACCGCTGTGAATCTCACGACCAACACGCTCACCGTCGTCCGCGGTTATGACGGCACCGCCCCGGCCACGCATGTCTCCGGCGCGCCCGTCATCGGTTCGTCTCCGCCGGCTCTCGACCCCTCGGCCACGACCCTCACTGTGACGAACGTCGCGCTACTTGGTGGAACCAGCCTCTCGGGTGCCGTCATCCAGATCGGCAACGAGCAGATGCTCGTTACCGGAGTCAACCTTTCGACCGACACGCTCACCGTCGTCCGCGGCTACAGCGAGCAGACAGGAACCACCACGGCCGGCAGTAACACCATCTCGGGCCTCGCCACTCCCGGCAATCTCGCTGTGGGCCAGCCGGTGTCCGGCTCTGGTATTTCCAGCGGCAGCACCATCGCTTCGATCAACACGATGTCAGACTCGATCACGATCTCTCACGTCGCGACGACGTCGAACACCATTTCTCTTGCCTTCAGCGATGGACCCAGCGCGGTCGCCCATTTCGCCGGGGCGGTCGTGAGTGAGCAGCCGATCCTGCCGAACGCCGTCACCGCCACAGCCACGACGTTGACAGTGAGCGACGCCGCGGGGCTGGCCCCTGCCGGCAACTATGATCCCGTCATTCTGGTCGACAGCGAGCAGATGCTCGTGACCGCAGCCTCCGGCAACACCTTGACCGTGGAGCGCGGCTTTAACAACACCACCGCTGCCCCCCACGCCAGCGGAGCTTCTGTCCTGGCTGTCATTGTCGAGACCCCGACACTGGTCGTTCCAGGTCCCGTGCTCGCAGCCGCCGTGACCAGCGCGACTTCGACGACCATCACCGTCAGCGATGCAACGGCCCTGGCCCCGACCGGCGTCCCCAATTTCGTCATCCAGGTCGATGCCGAGCAGATCTTCGTCACCGGCATCGTGGGCGACACCCTTACCGTCGAGCGCGGTTTTAACGGCACGACCGCCGCCACCCACGCCTTGGATGCCCCCGTTTTCATCTCGGTCCCCTTGGCCCTTGACCCGACTGCCACCGCAATCACCGTGGCCAATGCCGCAATCCTCGGCAGCAGTCTCACGGGCTCCATCATCCAGGTGGACGACGAGCAAATGCTGGTCACAGCAGTCTCCGGCAATGTGCTCACGGTCGAGCGCGGCTTTAACAACACCACCGTCGCGGTCCACGACTCGGGCGCAGCAGTCAGTGTCGAGCCCACGCTTGCCGCCGCGGTGACGAGCACCACGGCGACGACCCTCACCGTCAGCAACTCCGCTGACTTCCTGCCGTCGAATGGCTATGACCCCGTGATCCAGATCGACGACGAATGGATGCTGGTCACCGGTGTAACCGGTGATGTTCTCACGGTCACGCGCGGCTTCGACAACACCATCCCGGCGTCGCATGCTTCAGGCGGCGCTCGTCATCTCGGCCGGCGCGCCGGTGCTTGACCCGTCGACGACCACGATCACCGTTTCCAACGCGGCCGCACTCGCACCCAGCGGTCCCGCGAATTTCGTCATCCGGGTCGATCAAGAGCAGATGCTCGTGACATCCGTGAACCTCTCGGCCGGCACGCTCACCGTCACCCGCGGTTTTAACGGCACGACGGCGGTCGCACATGCCAGCGGTGCCGATGTCTTCCTCGAAAACCCGCCACCCGCGCCGCCGAGCAACTTTGAGATCAACCTCACGCAGGCCGCATCGTCGCAGTCAGGCGGTACTGAATTTGAGGCGACGCTCTCGATCCTGAACGGCGCCACACTGGGACAGGTCAATTTCACGATGCCGCCGGAAGTGGCCAACCTGGAGATCGAAGGAGGACCGGGCAACAACCTGCTCCAGGTCAACTCATCCGTCAATCAGAATTTGTCGCTCTATGGTGGCCCGGGCAACAACACGCTCATCGCGGGCTCGGGCAATGACACCCTCGTGGCCGGCTCCGGCAAAAGCGTGCTTTATGGCGGCCCGGGCGCCGACGTCCTTTACGGCGGTGACTTGCCCCAGCAGGACGCAACGCCCGTGCTCGACCCGTCCGAATCCTGGTCGGCCCAGATCGGCAATACGACAACCAACAGCACGACGATCACCGGGCTCATCAGCACGACGGGGTTGGTGCAGAATCAGATCATGAGCGGCTCGGGCATTCCCGCAGGCAGCGTGATCAGCACGATTGTCTCGTCAACCTCGATCACGATCTCAAACCCGGCGACGCAGACTGCAAGCGATGTCACGATCGCATTCGGATCGAGCACTCCCGAGGGGCGCGACACTTTGATCGCCGGCAACGGCAACAGCGAGCTTTTTGCCGGCAGCGGCGGCGACGTCCTGATCGGCGGCTCCGCAACGCTCGAAAACGGCCAGTTTGTTCTCGAGCCCGGTGCCGGTCGCGATCTGCTCGCCGGCGGCTCCGGCAACGACCTGTTGATCGCCGGTCTCGGCAGCCCCGGCTCCGTGCTCATGGCCGGCTCCGGCAATGACATCCTGGTCGGGGAGAACAGCGGCAGCAACATCATGGTCAGCGACGTTGGCGGCAACGACCTCTTCCTGGGCTACGCCGGCAGCAACGACATCGACGCCTCCGGCTCTTCCGGAAACGACACTTTGGTCGGCGGCAACGGCTTCAATTCGCTCTTCGGCTCCGACGGCACCGACCAGATTTATGATTACCCCTACCAGCCAAGCTGGAATCAGGCCGTGCAGCAGGCGGCGGCGATGTTTAGCGTTCAGCTCATCACGCCCTTCGGCACCGGCGGCGGCGCCACGCCCCAGGACCAGCTCTGGTCATTGCTCGATGCGCTCGAGACCCAGCCTTTGAGTTTTACTTCTGCGCAGCAAGCCTCTCTATCGACGTTGCTGGCCCAGCAGCTCGTGGCACTCGGCGTGACCGACACCACCGGATCCCAGCTCGAGGCGCAGCTCTACACCCTTCAAACCCAGAGCCCGTACCCGGGCAACATCCAGCAGCTCGTTGCCTGGCTCGACGAAGACCCGACCGTTCACAGCGACCTGCAACAGATACTTTTGACGATCCTGGATTCGTCCTCATCCGGCCTGTCGCAGAGCGACCAGTTCCTCTGGCGAAACCTCCTGGCAGATGAACTGAATCAAGACGCCGCGCAGGAATCGCAGGTCGCCCAGCAGATCGTGAGTCTGGCCGCGGTGAATTTCATCGCCGGCAGCGAAGCGGCCGCGCAGTTCACGTCCCTGGCGAGCGAGAGCTACTCCGTGAGCAGCGACGAGCTGCTCGTGAGCAAACTCCTGGGCGCGACGAACGCGGACGATTCCCTGCACGCCGGCAACGGAGTCGATTTTCTCTACGGCAACCCGAGCTTGCCCACCTGGATGGCCGGCGGCGCCGGAAAGGACACGTTCTATAACTTTCACTCGTTCGATACGCTTTACGGCGGCTCGGGCGATGACAACACCGTATTCTTCCAGGGCGACGGGACGTTCAATCTCAATTCGGATTCCAGCAACCCGAATGCGATCGGCGTGGTCCTCACTACCCAGCAATCCGCGTTGGTCAATGGCTCCGCCATTTCCCAGCTCGCGACGACGGCGGGCTTGTTCCTGGGCGAGCCCGTGAGCGGCGGGGGCATTCCCGCGGGCGCGACCATCCTTTCCATCAATTCCGCCACAAACACGATCGTACTTTCCCAGCCGGCCATGAGTTCCGGCACCGAGACGATCACATTCACCACGAATTCATGGCAGGCAGGCGGCATCTCGACCGCTTACGAGACCATGAGCAACATCCAGGTGCTCGGCGTGCAAACGGGCAACGCCAATGACGACGCCGTCGACATCAACGTGCAGTTCCTGCCGAGCGGATTCACGGGCATCTACGTGCAAGCCGGCAACGGCAACGGTGACGTCATCGACGCCCACCCGCTGGCCGGTTCCGTGGACGATGAGGCGCCCGCCACCCTGCTCGGCGGAACGGGGGCCGACACGATCATCGTGGGAACGGAGCTCGGCGCCGGCAGCGTTTACCAGGGTAATTCGGCCTCCGAGCTCGATGTCGTGGGTACGCAGCCCGGCGGCGACACCGTTTCGGTCTCCGGCGGCCTCATCAGGATCGACGGGCTCCCGATCAACAGCCAGACCGGCAATACGAGCAACAACAGCCCGATTATCACCGGCTTGACGAACGCCATGCTTCTGAGCCCCGGGCAATCCGTCTCCGGCGTTGGGATTCCAGCCAACACGACGGTCTTGTCGAACCTCTCGCCCAACGCGATCACGATTTCCAATCCCGTCCAGAACTCGCCCCTGCCCAATGCCTACGGCGTGCAGCTCACCTTCGGCATCACCTTCAAGACACTCAAGGTCCTCGGGATCTCCGGAACCGTCGCGCAGCATGTCACGAACACGTTCAGCTCCGACGGCTCGATCCCCAACATCGTCCTCGAAGGCGGCTCGGGCCAGTACACCACGAATATCCTCACCGCCAGCGGGGGAACCGATGAGCTGATCGGAGGCAACCAGGCAGATAACGTTTTCAATACGATCGGTGCAGGCGCCTACACGATCAACGGCGGTGGGCCGGCCGCCTCAGCCAGCGCGCCTCAGTCATCGCCGGTTACGGCGCCGCCTCCCTCGGCGATCAGCCCGGCCACAGACGCGCCGTTCCCATTGGGGGCTTACAACATGGCCGCGACCACGGCGGGTACAGTCGCAGTCTTCGCGGGAGGAAACACAGCCAGTGGCGCCGCGACGAATTACGTGGAAACGTATAATCCCAGCCAGCCGTCCGGTCAGCAATGGGGGTACAACACAAACCTTCCCTATGCGGCTTACGGCCTGGCCGCGGCATCTGCAGACGGCATGGCTGTCTTCGTAGGGGGCAGCCACGTCGGGTTCGCCGACAATCCTTATGCCGAGATCTTCAACACGACTACGCAGCAGTGGACGCTGACTCCGATCGACGATGCAGGCGTCGAGATGGCCGCGACGACCGTGGGCAACGAGGCGCTATTTGCGGGCGGTCAGTTCACGAATTTCACCTGCAGTGACACGGTCGAGATTTTTAACCCGACCGCGCCGCCTGGGAGTCAATGGACCTACGCGACGCTGCCTGTTTCCCAGGGACTCTACGGAATGACCGCGACGAGCGTCGGGCAATACGCCCTCTTCGCCGGCGGCGTCAATCCAAATTCCGGCTATTACAACAGCACGGTCGCCATCTACAACACGGTCACAGGCGCGTGGACCACAACCACGCTTCCCGATCACCAGGGGGGCTACTACGGTATGGCGTCCACCTCGGTCGGCCCGACAGCGTTCTTCGCCGGCGGAATCTCGAACGCCGGGACCGCCAACACCGTCGACATGTACAACGTCATCACGGGCCAGTGGTCGACGACGACGCTGCCAGGCTCGCAGGGTTTCTTTTCCATGCGCGCCGCGACCATCGGGTCTGACGCGATCTTCGCGGGAGGGTCCTATCCCACGGGTGCCGCAAACTACAATGTGTTCATCTACGACACGAACACTCAGACCTGGACGACACAGACGACTTCTCAGGGCCAGACTGTCGCCATCACGGCAGACGGCTCGCAGCTCGTTTTCGGCGGAGGAACCGCCTCGACCGGCGGTGTCAGCATCTATTCCAGTGTGATCAATCTCGCCCCGCTGGTGACCAACATCGCTGTCGCGCCCGCCGCCGGCTCGACACCCACGGACACTCTGGAATCGATCACCTACGCCCTCGTGGATTCCGCCGCCGGAGCCTGCAACGTCGCTGTGGAGTACAGTATCAACGGCGGCCCGTGGTTCAGTGCGACCGAGGCCACCGGGGCAGCAGGCGACCAGGGCACGATGCACCTGGCATCGAGCGCCTCGGGCGTGACCCACACATTCCTCTGGAATACAGGGACCGACCTCCCCGGTTCAAACAACCCGAGCGTTCAGATACGATTCACGCCCGGCGAGGCGTCCTCGACCGGCGACACCGAATCCAGTGCAAGCTTTGCGGTCAACAACTCCGGGGTGACGAATGCGCTCAACATCAGTTGGAACGACATCGACAACGACTCGATCCAACTGACCCAGTCCGGCTCGACCATCACGCTCGCCGGCACAATTGCCGGATCGTCACTTTCCGGAACGGCGACTAACATGACCAGCGTCTCCGTCGACGGGGGCACGGGAAACAATTTGCTCGACGCCACTGCCACGGTGATGGGCGTCACCCTCGACGGCGGCTCCGGCGGCGGCGACACGCTCTATGGCGGCGCCGGTTCCGACACCTTTGATTACAGCGGCCCTGACAGCATCTACCAGGGCGCCACCGGCATGAACAACGAGCTCATTTTCCCCGACACCGCCGCCAGCTTGGGGAGCGTCTCTAACATCGAGAGCGTCGTTCTGTCCGGCGATCCGCCTGTCGCCACTACGCGCCTCGCCGCAGGCTTGGCCGCTCGCCTTGCCGGTGACGATCACCAGCGTGATGGTAACCGCCCAGGCCGGTTCGTTCCCGATCACGAACCTGACCGCAACGTTCACCGATTCAAACGCGGACACCATCTATGAAATCCCCTTGGAGGGGCCGGTCTACTTGAGCGCCTTGATCCAGTGGGGCGACGGGACCAGTTACCCCGGAGTGATCAGCATTCCGTCAGGCGATACATTCACCGTGACGGCCAGCCACGTTTACCAGGGGAATTCGACCTATCCGATCAAGGTGACGATCGTGGACGGCGACGGTGCGGCGGCCAGCGCCGGCACGACTTTCTCCGGCGGCCTGGAGATTAACAACGGCAACTTGAATTTCTATGTCGGCCCGACACACACGCTGCTCGGCTCCGGCGTTCGATCCTACGAGGTCCAGGATTTTACCGACTATGTAGACGACTACAACCCGCAGGACAATCCGTACGTCCTCGCGCTGCAAAACAACGGAAGCCTGGTTGCCTTTCCAAGCTCCGCACCACAACCCAATCAGGTTGGCGACGCGCAGCAAATCGCCATAGCGCCTGATGAGACCACCTACGCCCTGGTCGGAACCACGTTGTTTTCCGCCGCTCCCGGTTCGAGCCTGGGAGTCTCCGCCGGCGGCGTTCAGACGATCCTGGAGGACTCCAACCAGACGTTCTACGAGTTGCAAAACGGCACGCTTTCCGACCAGCTTCCCGGCGGGACGTTGACGCAGGCTCAGTCCAACGTCCGGTCCATCGCGCTCGATCCCAGCGATCTGGGAATCGATGTGATGGAAACCAACGGCACCTACTGGTTCTTCAACGGCTTCAACTGGACGTTGCTCGCCAACCCGCACTTCGTTTTGAACGTGCCGTCGAGCACGACCGCCGGTCAGAGTGTCCCCGTGTCGCTCTCCGTGATGGATGCCTTGAACGAACAGGTCACCGGCTACACGGGCACGGTTCAGTTCACGACCACCGATACCGCGGCCGCAGCGCTGCCGGCACACACCTTCACGGCCAGTAACGGCGGCGTTTTTTCATTCAATGAAACGTTTACGAGCGCCGCGCGCAGACGCTCACGGCTTTGGACGCCACCAATGGCATCACGGCGACCGCGGGCGTAAACGTGGCACCTGCCGCCCCGGCCGTTTTGCACATCGCCGCCCCCGCGTCGACTGTCACCGTCGGCGATGACTTACCGGTCACCGTCACCCTGTTCGACGCCCTGGGCAACGTCGCCACCGGGTACACCGGAACCGTGAAGCTGGTTACATCCGGAGGAGACAACGTCACCTATCAATTCACGACGGGAACCGGAGCCGATAATGGCGTTCACATGTTCTCGGTTCCCTTCAACGCCGTCGGTAGCCAGAGTCTCACCGTGACGGACACCACAAAACCGGCGCTCGAGAGGCAAAGTGATTTTGTGGTCAATCCCGGCGCGGTGAATCTGTCTCAGTCCGCCGTGTCGGCGCCAGCGAGCGTCCTCGCCGGCGGCATGATCGTCGTCACGCTGACGGCTCGCGACTCCCAGGGCGACCAGGAAAACACCGGCGGTTTGGCGGTTCTCTTCGGTCTGGCGCCTGGCAGCTCAGCCGGCAACTTCGGCCCTGTGGTCGACGACGGCAACGGCATGTACACCGCACTATTCACCGCTGGCCCCGCCATTGGCAGCGACTCCTTTACCGCCACGGTGAGCGGCAGCACCGTCACCCACGCGCCGGCGGTTGTGACCGTAACCGCCGGAGCGGTGAGCCTGGCTCAGTCCGTCGTGTCGGTCAACCCGTCAACCGTCTCCTCCGGCGGCTCGGCCACCGTCACGCTCACCGCCAAGGACTCAGCCGGCAACCCGGAATCCAGCGGCGGCTTGAGCGTCGTGTTCGGCTTGGGCGGCGGATCAGGCAGCGGCACGTTCTCTCCTGTGATGGACAATGGTAACGGCACCTACACAGCGACGTTCACCGCCACAGTCGCCGGTAACAACACCATCACGGCCACGATCGGCGGGCTCGCCGTCACATCGACGCCACCTGCCATCACAGTGAGCTCGAACCCTGTGAGCCTCGCGAAATCCATCGTCTCGGTCGCCCCGAGCGCCATCCAGTCCGGCAGCTCGGCCACCGTCACGCTCACCGCCAAGGACTCGAACGGCAATCAGGAACCCAGCGGCGGCTTGACCGTCGTGTTCGTCGTGGTGGGCGGCGGCACAGCCAGCGGGGCGTTTTCTGCCGTGACCGATCACGGCAACGGCACCTACACGGCCACGTTCACGGGCGTGATCGCCGGCAACAATTCGATCACCGCCACGATCAACGGCAACTTCATCACGTCGACGCCGATGCCGGTGACGGTCAGCCCGGGCCCCGTGAGCCTGGCAATGTCCGTCGTCTCGGTCAGCCCGTCGACCATCTCCTCCGGCGGCTCGGCCTCCGTCACGCTCACCGCCAAGGACTCAGCCGGCAATCAGGAATCCAGCGGCGGCCTGAGCGTCGCGTTCGGCTTGGGCGGCGGATCAGCCAGCGGCACGTTCTCTCCCGTCATCGATCACGGCAACGGCACCTACACAGCGACCTTCACAGCGAGTGCCGTTGGCACCAACACCATCACGGCCACGATCGGCGGAATCGCCGTCACGTCGACGACGCCTGCCATCACGGTGAGCGCGAACACGGTGAGCCTCGCGAAATCCGTCGTCTCGGTCGCCCCGGCAGGCATCCAGTCCGGCAGTTCAACCACCGTCACGCTCACCGCCAAGGACTCGAGCGGCAATCAGGAACCGAGCGGCGGCCTGAGCGTCGTGTTCAGCCTGGGCAGCGGCACTGCCAGCGGTTCGTTTTCCGCCGTGACCGATCACGGCAATGGCACCTACACCGCCACATTCACGGGCGCAATCGCCGGCAGCAATACGATCACCGCGACGATCAATGGCAACGCCGTCACGTCACCGTCGCCGACTTTGACGGTTAGCCCCGGCCCGGTGAGCCTGGCAATGTCCGTGGTCTCGGTCAGCCCGTCGACCATCTCCTCTGGTGGTTCGGCCTCCGTCACGCTCGCCGCCAAGGACTCAGCCGGCAATCAAGAATCCAGCGGCGGCCTGAGCATCGCGTTCGGCTTGGGCAACGGATCAGCCAGCGGCACGTTTTCTCCCGTCATCGATCACGGTAACGGCACTTACACAGCAACGTTCACCGGTTCGACTGCGGGCACCAACACCATCACCGCCGCCATCGGCGGCAGCTCGGTCACTTCACCAGTGCCGACAGTGACGGTCAGCTCCGCCGCGCCGACGATTTATTCGATCTTCACCGCGCGCAGCCGCCGACCTACACGTCGTACAATGTCGGTCAACCGCTGGAAGTGGGCGTGGAGTTCGAATCGTCGGAGACGGGCTACATCCAGGGTATCCAATACTTTGATGGAACGCCGGACAACGGCCTCACCTTCAGTGATGTTGCCTTCCTCTGGTCCCAGAGTGGCACCCTGCTTGCCTCGGTGCCCTTCACCGACCAAGGCGCCGGCGGCTGGCAGCAAATCAGCTTCGCCGCGCCGGTGGCGATCGCGGCCAACATATTGTACGTCGCGTCCTACCTCTCGGAGAGCGGCATTATTGCCTACACGAAGAGCGCCTTCACGAGCGCTGTGACGAATGGACCGCTCACGGCACCGGCGAGCAGCGGCTCTCCCCGCGGGAACGGGGTTTACCTGCTCGGTTCCGGCGGCACGTTCCCGAGCAACCCGTCCCCGGTCAGTGGCAACTACTTTGTTGATGTCTCGTTCATCGCCGCCCCAATCACCACACCCACGAATCAGGCTGCCGCTGTTTCCCCCACCACCCCGATCACGCTGAGGTTCAATGGGCAGGTCCAGAGCAACACAATCTCGTTCAACCTTCAGGGCCCCGGGGGCAGTGTCCCGGGCACTTCGTCCTATAATCCGGCGACCAACTCTGCAACCTTCTCGCCCAACGCGCCACTGCCCACTTCCACCACCTACACCGCAACTCTGAGCGCCAGCGGCACGGCGATGACCAGCCCCTATTCCTGGTCGTTCACGACCGCCGCGACCACCACCGCCAACACCATCTTCGTCAGCACGCAAACCCCGGCCTACACGTCGTACAGCGTCGGCCAGCCGCTGGAAGTGGGCGTGGAATTCGAAATCGTCGGAAACCGGATATATCCAGGGCATCCGCTATTACGATGGAACGCCAAACACCGACCCCAATTTCAGCGACGTAGCCTACCTCTGGTCCGAGAGCGGCTTCTTGCTCGAGTCGGTCCCGTTCATCGACTCCGCCTCGGGCGGCTGGCAGCAAATCAACTTCGCAACGCCGGTGGCCATTTCCGCCAATACCCCCTACGTCGCCTCATACCTCTCGTTCAGCGGCTACATTGCCTATACGAAAAGCGGCCTCGCGAGTGGTGTGACGAACCCCCCGCTCACGGCGCAGGCAAGCAGCAGCACGCCCAGCGGCAACGGAGTTTACCTGTCTGGTTCGAGTGGCGCCTTCCCGAGCAACCCGTCCCCGGTCAGTGGCAATTACTGGGTTGACGTGGCGTTCTCCCCGTCCGCATCGGCCAGCAGCGTGATTCGCGCGAATTCCGGCCTGAGCTCGCGCTCAGCCGGCAGCGCCACCACCGCAGGCCTGAAGGCGCAAGTTGCCGGAGTTGCGGTCACCACCTCCGGCTCTGCCGCATCGAACAACAGTGCAAGTGCCGGCGTCGTGGCCGTGGACACCGCCCTGGAGAATTGGAGCGCAGCAGACTCCACCCACAAACGCACCGCGCGGTTCCGCAGGCGAGCGCGAAAGGCCCGCAGGGAGGCCCTGAACGCTGTTGCCATCCGCCGAGCCAAGTGGGTAATCACTTCCGCCGACGACACGAAGAAAAGAGACCGCGCCTCAATCCACTCCGACCTAAACAAGAATAAGGTGTCAGGAACCGATTCGACCAGACTTGGAGCGTGAGCGGGGATGATCCCGTCACAACGGAATGCGCGGAATGACACGTAAGAGCCTTCAGTGAGCCCCCTCGTCTCTCGTTCCTTGCGGGTCCACCATGCTTCTGATAGACTTCCCTTTCTGGATCGCCACCGCCCAGAGGCCGTCCCTGAGAGGCCCGGGCGGCACGTCAGAAGGGCCTTCGGCCTCGGGACCGGCTGTTGCGACCCGCGCTCCATCCAATCCGCACAACGACTGATGGCATTCCCTGCGGAAGGGCGGGCTCACCCCATGGCTTCCAACCACGATCTCTTGCTCCAGGAACGGTCGATGGTGACCATGAGCTTCGGCGATCACATCGAAGAACTGCGTCGTCATCTGATTCTGGGGTTGCTGGGACTCGTCGTCGGGGTCATCGCGACGCTGATCCCTCCATTCAACCTGGCACGGCACATTCTTCGCGAGCTGCAAGAGCCCGCGCAGCGGAGTCTTGGGGCCTATAGCGCCAAGCAGGCACGTGAGAGGGCCGCGTTAGCCGCGGCCGCGGGTTCCTTTACCTCCGTACCCACTCGCGTTTCGGCCGAGGCATTCGCGCAAGCCGTGCACCAGGTTTTCCCCGAATTGCACGTCCCATCCCCCCGCGCTTTGCAAGACCGCTACGTCGAGCTGCCCCAGGAGTTCCACGACTCGAGCCTCATCACCGCGGTCCAGGCTGCCCTCGAGCAAAACGACAGCCTCATCGCGCTTGACCCCATGGAACCGGCGGTCATTTTCTTCAAGGTGTGTCTCGTCGCGGGCCTGGTCATCGCCAGCCCGTGGGTCTTCTATCAGGCCTGGTCCTTCGTCGCCGCCGGGCTTTACCGGCACGAACGCGCGTCGGTTTACAAATTCTTGCCTTACTCGCTGGGCTTATTCCTTGCGGGTGTGTTCATCTGCTTCTACGCAGTCGTGCCGCTGACGCTTCGGTTCCTCCTCGAGTTCAACGCCTGGCTCGGCGTGAAATCAATGCTGCGACTCAGCGAATGGATGGGCTTCGCGACCATCCTGCCCTTGGTGTTTGGCCTCTGCTTTCAGACCCCCTTGGTGATGTTGTTCCTGTCAACGATCGGGGTCTTCACGGCAAGAGACTATCGTGCAAAGCGCCGGATCGCCATGCTCATCATCGTCATCGTGGCCGCCGTACTCACCCCAGGGCCCGAAGCCTCGAGCATGCTGCTCTTGAGCCTACCGATGTTTCTCCTCTACGAACTGGGAATCTGGCTTGTCCGGCAGTCGAGCCCGGCCGCCGCTAGATAACCGGAGTCGACGGCTTCGAGGCCCGCTGGGTAGTGTGACCGCCGTGGCGGGCGATGGATGCAGGCGATACAATACAGCGGACAGGTTGTGCCGCGGGGATCGGAGCGCGCGGTGGGCAAAAGGCAGTCTATCGGGGGCAAAGGAAAAAAGGAATCGGCTCAGCCGACAGCAGCTCCGTCCGCTCCGCCGCCACCACCGGTGATCCATGAAGCAACGCTGCATCACGGCGGCGCAGTACGGAAGGGAAATGTCATCACGCGAGCACAGGCAGAAACCTTGCGTCGACTTGGCCAAGACGTGGTAGTGTGTGGGCCGCAGCACGGTGCGAACATGAATCTGGCGCGCGACATCGAACAAATCGCTAATGGAACCTATAAGCGTTGCGGGCCGCACGCTTGGGCAGGGCAAAATGGATTGCCGCACTATCAGCCCGACCCCAGAGGGCCATCGGGGCATACCTTTTACGAAACGGCAAACAGACATGCCCTCTAAGCACAGAATGCAGTTTTTTACGCCCGAATTGTATCGCCGTTACAACTCACAGGACGACGAGGAAGCGCTCGCTGCGGATGCGGAATGGGAAACGGCGATTGTCAAGTACCACCAACAACTTGATACGCTGCGCGGGAAGATGCCATCACAGGTACTCGAACTGTCACAACTCTGCCTTCACGATGGTGAGATTCTGCAGCGGCGGGAACAACGACTTCAGTTGAGCACCGGGCGTTCGAAAGCTTGGTCGTCGAGCATCGAGCGTTCTGAGTCCTGGCGAGGTCGCACCTCGTCATGGATGTCCCGGTACGAGGTGGCAAGCCTTGCTGTCCGGCTCGATAATGAATTGGTAACTCTGCTTTACTTCTTGTACGATCACATGACCGAGCAACTGGCTGCAAAGGATTGGCCATTTTCCAACGAACGCGAGCATTGGCTCTACGACGAAGTCCACTGCCAAGAACCAGACCGCGGTTCGTTCACCCACCTGATTCTGCTCAGCAGCGGGGCCGTGCTTGCGATACCCTTCGTTACAGTGTTGATTTCACGCTTCCCTCTTTCTCCCCTGAGTGCCGAGAGCGGTAAGCAAAGCGCTTGACTCACTTGCAAGAATTGAATTGAAAGTCCTCTCGATCCCGAAAAATGGTCCGCGCTGCAACGGCAAGCCTCTCCCACGCCGCGTCGTCGAGCTCGAAAGTGATGCATAGCTTAGCCCAAACCACGCACTGGCCGAATGCTGGCTATCCTGTCGACAACCGCTCCGAATTGGCAGAGATCTGTGTGATGTGCATTCTGACGAAGGTACTGGCCGGCACGCTCTCGCTGGCGTTGTGTTGTTGGAGCTCCGCGCTCACGCTCGGCCGACCCGTCCAGGCCAGCGATTCTACACCCGGTCTGGAGGTCATCGACGACCACGGCCGATCAATCAGTCAGCAAGGCCTCGTCCTTGTTGATTGGGAGGGATACATCGCAAACGCAGCCGTCAAGTTCTACCTCGTCCCGCCCCCCGGCGGCGGCCTTCCCCGCAAAGGCCGTCCTCTCCGCCGCCGAATCGCGCTTGCATTTCGACCTCCCGAGTGAGACCGGGCGCGACGGGCCCCGAAAGGTCGTCACCTGGCAGAAGCACGAAAGAATACCAGTATACATCTCGATCTTCCCTGATCGAGACGGCCGGAACGAAGACCATCGACTTCGGATCGACTTCACCGATACCCGCGGATCGAGAGAGTCGCTCAGCTTGCCCGTCCGCGTGATCGATCAGGATCAAACGCGAGCCAGCGAGTTTTCGATCACGGTCGATTTTTCGCAGGACCGCACCGGATTCTTCAAGGATGCGGAAAAAAGAGCCACTGTTGTCCAGGCCGCCAACGATTGGGCCTACTTTGTCGCGGACATCAAGTTGCAGCCAGTCGCCGCCGGCAGCGAGAAAACGCTCATCTGGGGCTCCGACGGCTTCAAGACGTCGACATCCGTTTTAAACGCGCATGACTATAAGGGCTTTTTGCTCTACGCCTATGGAATCAGTAACCCATTGTCGCCTTCCGGCGCCGGAATACCGCCGGCCTGGTTGTTAATGAAACGAGCCCTGGCAGCCCGGATGATTCGATCAGGTGGAGAGCCTTCCCCATTTGGCGGGTTCCAGGTCTCCGGTGGCCACGAGAAACCAATCCGCCGCTCGGGTGGCCTGGAGATCGAAGTCAAGGGCAACTATAACACGCTCGGATGGCTCGTCACTCTCTCGGACGGCGAGTGGTGGAAAGCAGCAAATCTGGGCGACACAGCAACCGACCTGTACTCGATCGCCCACCACGAAGCGGGCCATGCGCTCATCTTCAATCCGAACAACTTGTTGATCAAGCGCGGCGAGATGTTGAAAGATGAGCGAGTTCGTGCCTACCTCGGCAGCTCGCCAGCAGTAAATCAGTCAGACCACCTTGACGGAGTGATCGACCCGGCGAGCCTGCACGGCGCCTTCGGCAACGAATACCACGGCCGCATGCCCCGAGGCCGCTGGCTGATCACCAAGCTCGACCTGCTTTGCGCCCGTGCGATCGGTTACGACCTTCGCGAGACGTCGGCCTTCAAGGCTAAGAATCCGTAAGCGACGCAGACACGGCCGGCTAGTTTCGCTCTCGAACATGCGGGGCGAGCACGCCGGCCGCGCCGTTGCCGGGCTCAAACCACCGCGACCTTCACGCAGTGGATCGGCGGCAACGAGTCGAAGAGGCAGCTCCATTCCTCGCCGCCTTCACGACCGATCCAGAGTTGCCCGGTCGTGGTGCCGAAGTAAAGCGCAGGCGAGCGGAGGTCGTCGATATCCATCGCATCCCGCAGGACCGTGAAGTAGCTCTCTTTCTTCGCCATTCCGCGTGCGAGCCGCTTCCACGAGCCGCCGCCGTTCTCGCTCCGCCAGACCGCCGGGGCGCCGCCTGGGCACGTGCGAGTCATCGGCTCGAGCGGCATGACGTAGACCGTCTCGGCGTCGTGCGGGTGCACCACGATCGGGAAGCCAAAATCGGATGGCAACCCCTTGGCGATGGATCTCCACGTTTTGCCATAGTCGTCACTCCGCAGCACGCCAATGCCGGGCCGCGGTCCTCCAGGCCCGTTCCAATCGCCCCAGCCCCCATGGTTCTGCATGTAGAGACGTCCGGGCGCGGCGGGGTGGCCGGCGATCTTGTGGACGCACTGACCGAATTCAGGATAGGGATCGGGCGCGAACCCGGCGCCGACGCCCCGGTTCGCCGCCGTGAAGGTTTGGCCGCCATCCTCGCTCAGGTAGTGGCCGCCCGTGGAAATGCCGAGGTGTAGGCGGTTCCCGTCGCGCAGGATCGTGTGCATGCAGAGCCCTCCATTCCCCGGCTGCCACTTACGAGCATGCTCATGGTCGCTGATGCCCGGAACCATCTCCCAGGAATCTCCGCCGTCGCTCGACCGGAAGAGCGACGCAGGCTCTACGCCACACAGGAGGTCCTTCTTGTCATACCCCGCTTCCAGCGACCAGATGTTGGCGAGCGCGCGCCCGTCATCCTTCGGAAAGGCTGGAGCCGACTTCGTCTCCTTGAACTTCTTGCCGAGATCGGTCGAACGCAGAACCTTCATGCCGAAGAAGGGATTACAGCTCGAGGCGTAGAGCCGCGGCGTTCCGCGCCGGTCGATCAGTGTCGCAAACACGGCCACGCCTGGCCCCACCGGGCCATTCAGCGCGAAGCTGCGACGGGACTTCGGCGCCTGAGCGACGAACAGGCCTTTCTTTGTACCAATAGTGAGAACAACTCGTTCTGGCATAGTAAAAACTCCTGAGTGGACCGATCGTGGTGACGCACGATGCCGGACTTGGAATGGACTCCCAGTCGCTTCTTCGGCACTCAACCTCCCGAAACCGCCGGTAGAATCATGATCTCATCGCCGGGCTCGAGTCGCCGTATCGAGCCCGTCCCGATCGCGCATGTGGTCCTTGTTCACGAATAAGTTCACATGTCGCCTCACTGCCCCCGTATCGTCGCAGATGCCACGATACAACAACGGATGTCGCCGCTCCAGTTCATCGAGTACAGCGCGCACGCTTGCGGCCGAGACCGCGAGCTCGGCGACTCCCTTGCAGTAGACGCGCAGCTCACGCGGTATGTGGATCGTGATGTTCTTCGATCGTGCCATCGCAAACCAATCCTTGCGAATCAACGTACGAAGACGTTATCAGGGAAAAATGCAGACGGTTCGTGTAGCAACGATTCGGCTTCATTCATGATAATCGACAATTCAAGAAGGTCAGCCCAATTTCGCTTTTCGTTCGCGTGCTCTTTGGCCCAGGTGGCCGCACGGTGGTAGGCAGCCTTGGCCTCTTCAGGGCGTCCCAGAGCGTGATAGGCGATTGCAAGTAAGGCCTCGTCGAGCCCGCAGTCGGCCTTTGGATCGAGCCGGTTCTGTTCCAGCAATTGCGAAGCGTTACCGGCGCTTCCCGCCCGTAGCATCGCGGCCGCCGCCGTCCTGCGGTAAATCTCGTTCTCCGGCTTCAAGGCGACGATTTGCTCGGCCAAGGACCCCAGTTTGCTCTTCGGAACACCCGAATCGGGAAACCGAGCCGCGGCCCATGTGACGTTCCTGGCCGCCTCCGGATCGCGATTCGCACCAAAGTCAGCCATCATGCAGTCGATGATCTCTCGATGACCCGTGCGATCATTCACCCCCATACGTGCCAGAGCCTGGAGGCTCACATACGATGGAACGTCCTTTTCTACACCCGGGCCTGCACCCTTGATCAAACTCGCTGCCTGGTCAAACAACGAGATGGATTGTGCGCACGTTTCCTCGTGCAGCGATCACGCTCCCGAGCACCTTGGCGTGATAGGACCTTGCCGCAGGGTTTTTTCGGAACAAGGTGCCAGACGCCACGAACGCCTCCCGTGCGTGGCGCTCGGCCGCCTCTAATTGCCCTCGCCGAAGCTCAAGCCCGGCGAGATCAGACAGCGCAGTGACCCCCATCGACGGGTCGTGCTGAATTAAGGAGCGAAGAATCGGCAAGGCATCATTGAGTAGCCGGTAACTTTCGTCGTCGTCTCGACCTTGTTGAATCAGACTCAGTGCCAGCTTGTAAGTCACGCTTCCGGTATTTGGATGCGTGGGCCCGTAACATTTCCTCGATAAAGGTAGCGCCTCGCGGAAAAGAGTCTCGGCCTCGCCAGCCGCTTGGTCTGAAATTCGCCGGCATCCCAGGTTGTACAAGCACGCTGCGTAGAAGAACGGATTTCTGACCGTCTGCTTGCGGTAGATCAAGAGCGCCTCTCGTAGCAGTCGATCGCTCTCCCGATAATCACCGTCCTTTCTGCGCACTTTGCAGCCGTGCTCGCGAACGCTACGAGAGCGTCTGCAAACCAGACATTCTCACTGCCGTAGGCCTGCCGGCGGGCTTCGACAAGTTCTTGGTAAAGCGCTCGAGCCTCCGGATACCGTCCGGTTCGCTCAAGCAGATTACCCAGATTTGTAACCGTTGCAATAACCTTGGGGTAACCAAGGCCTACCGACTTCCGCACCAAATCGAGGCCGGCCCGATAGCTCAACTCAGCATGGGCGTCATCTCCTTTCTGCTCCCGAATCGAACCGATCTCGTGGTGAAAGAACGCCAGGTAGGCATGATTCGGACCGAGGAAGCGCTGCAGACTTTCCATCCCTTGACGAATATCGTGCTCGGCCATGCCGTATTGCTTCGCAGATTTCCAAACGAACCCCGTCTGCAGTTTTCCAACTGCGACGAACACTAGCTCTTTGTCGTCTTTGCTCAGCAAAACGTTCATGGCCTTTCTGCTTTCGATACACCCCTCGACCAGACTCCCTGAATCCAGAAGCGAAGCAGCTAGACAAAGTCTGGTAAGCGCGACCTCGCGGTCGCTCTCACCACGTTCCTGCGATAGCGTCTTGAGCAAAGCGCGGTAGGCAGGCACGGACCTTTCCGTGTCCCCCTCAATCATCCAGAGGATGGCCAGATGCCGAGTTGCGGCGAGCGTATCGAAATGTTCTTCGCCCAGCAGCAATGTCCGCATCTCGATGCACTCCCGGAACTGCTTCTCGGCTTCCTCCAGCCGGCCGCGGTCTTGATTTAGCCAGCCCAGGTGCAACAGGCTCTTCGCCACGTCCTGGTGGTTTCGCCCATGCAGTCGGGTCCTGATTTCCAGGGCGGATTTGAGCAACCGCTCCGCCTTTTCATACTCCGTCATGCTGCGGTAAACGTCGCCGATCGTGTCCATCAGAGTCGCCTGGACGGTCGGCTGGTCGTTGAGCTTTTCCTTGACCCACTTGGCGTTGCGGTCAAGGACATCGCGCGCGGTCAAGGTTCGCCCCGACTCTGATCCTCCCCGGATGCCCAGGCCCTCGACGCCGATCGGGTCGGAAACTCGAAATGTGTTGACCAGGGCTTCGATCACCGCGTTCGAGGTCGCGGCCTCGTTCCTGGCGTGCAACGCTTCCGCTTGCTCGCTCTTCGTTGCGGCTGTTGCTTTCTCGAGGGCATTCTGGGTCTGTCTCTTCGCTGCGCTGACTAACACGATCGCTATCGACAACGCCACGATCGCCGTCGCCAGCAGCGAAACAATTGAATTGACGAGCGTGCGGTGGCGACCGACCCAGCGCCGTACGCGGGTGCCCAGTGGCTCGCGCCAGGCGCTGACCGGCTCGTCGGCAACCCAGCGTCGAATGTCCTCGGCAAGCTCGATTGCCGTTCCATACCGACTCGCACGATCGTGCGCCATCGCACGAGCGCAAACCGCGTCCAGGGCGCGCGGGACGGTCGACTCCGACTCGCGAGCGCTGGGAGTCGGGGCAGTGAGGATCTTGGAATAGATCTCGTCGAGGCTCTCACCCTTGAAGGCTGCATGGCCCGTGAGGATCTCGAAGAGAATCGTCCCCAACGCATAAACGTCAGTCCGAGCGTCGACGAGGTCATTCTGTCCTTGCACTTGCTCCGGCGCCATGTAGAGCGGCGTCCCGTAATGTCCGACGGTCTTCGACGTCTCCGACTCCGGCCCGATCACGACCCCCCGAGCTGGCGTTCCCTCCCGATCAAGAACCGGACTCTCCACCATCTTGGCCAGACCCCAGTCGAGCACGACGGCCTCGCCAAATCCGCCCAGGACGACGTTTTCGGGCTTCAGGTCGCGGTGGATCACGCCGCGCGAGTGGGCGTAGCTGATCGCCTCACATACCTTGACATACGGCTCCAGGAGCTGACGCGACAACTCGAGCCGATCAGCGGGCTGGCCGTTTCTGTTGCGGTGGAATTCCGCGATTGCCGCAGCAAGCGTCTTTCCCCGGATGAAACGCATGGTGTAGAAAGGCTGCTCATCCTCCTTGCGGCGGGCCAGCTCGTAAACGGGAACGATCCCCGGGTGCTCGAGCTGGCCCGTGATCTGCGCTTCCTTGAGAAAACGCCGCCAGACCTCGGTGCTATCGGCTCGGTTGGGCTTGATCTCCTTCAGTGCCACTTCGCGCCGGAGATCTTTGTCGTGAGCCAACCAGACCTTCCCGAGACCTCCCTCCGCATGCAGCCGAGTCAGCGTATACCGTCCCTCGTTGAGGGTCCCCGTTGCCGGGACCAATGTCTGGGCCAGGACGTAGCCGGAGGAGGGTGGAAGACTGCTCAAGGAATTGCGTAGAACCGGATTGTCTATCGATCGGATTGCATCGCGAGCCTCCGCCCCGGCAATTAATCCCAGGGTGGCACGCACATCGCCTCGATGTTTCTTGAGCTTCCGCTCAAGTGCGCGCTCGACCTCTCGGCACTCCCCTTCCGTGAGCCAACCGCGTTCGATTAAAAGGTCGGCCAACGGGTCCTTCATTCGCAGCGCCCACACCGCACAAACCTCGGCAAGCTGCTTCTGGTCGATCAGATCATTCTGGAGAGCGATCACAGCGAAAAGCAGGTTGCGGTCGACGTCGACATCGGGCATTGGCGGTCTTCCAGTGAGAGTGGTGAATCAAGACTCCTCGCTGTCCCCACCGCGGGATTCGCCAGGCTAAGTCGTTTCGGCCTCGAAACTTAGGGGCAACGTCCCCGTGAATGTGGCTAATTCGCAGCCCATTCAACGAAGAACACAACGGCGGGCGGGAATACGCCCACACGGCTGGTTATACCGATTCACTGCCAGACGAAGAAGGCGAATCGGAAAAGGTGTCAGGAACCAATTCATCCCCACTTTCCAGCTTCCTTCAACCCAGTATCCCCGGCAAGTCCAGCCCCATCTCTCGCGCGCACTCAAGCGCAGCACTGTATCCCGCGTCCGCGTGGCGCATCACCCCGGTCGCCGGATCGTTCCACAGCACGCGCTCCAGTCGCCGTGCGGCCTCGGGGCTACCGTCGGCCACGATCACCAGTCCCGCATGTTGAGAGTAGCCCATTCCCACGCCTCCGCCGTGGTGAAACGAAACCCATGTCGCGCCCGAGGCACAATTGAGCAGCGCATTGAGCACCGGCCAGTCCGACACGGCGTCGGAACCGTCCTTCATCGCTTCGGTCTCACGGTTCGGGGACGCGACCGAGCCCGCATCGAGATGGTCGCGGCCAATGACGATCGGCGCTTTCAGCTCCCCGCTGGCGACCATCTCGTTGAACGCCAGTCCCAGCCGATGCCGGTCGCCCAGGCCAACCCAGCAGATCCGGGCCGGCAATCCCTGAAACTTGATCCTGGATCGGGCCAGCTCCAGCCAGTTGTGCAGGTGCTTGTCTCCAGGCAAGAGCGCTCGCACCTTCTCGTCCGTTCGGTAGATGTCTTCCGGATCTCCCGAGAGCACAACCCATCGAAACGGACCGATCCCGCGGCAGAACAGCGGGCGAATGTAGGCCGGCACAAAACCCGGAAAGCTGAACGCGTCCGCAACCCCCTCATCCTTGGCCATCTGCCGGATGTTGTTCCCATAATCGAACGTCGGCACCCCTGACTTGTGAAATTCCAGCATCGCGCCCACTTGCTCGGCCATCGAGCGCTTCGCCGCCCGCTCGACCCCCTTGGGATCGTGTTCCCGGCCAGAAGCCCATTGCTCGAGCGTCCACCCCTTCGGCAGATAGCCGTTGAGCGGATCGTGGGCCGAGGTCTGGTCCGTCACGACGTCGGGCCGTACCCCACGTCGCACCAGCTCCGGATACACTTCCGCCGCGTTGCCCAGCAGACCGACCGAGACCGGTCTCTTCTCGCGGCAAGACCGGGCGATCAATTCGAACGCCTCATCCAGACTGCTCGTCTGACAGTCCAGGTACCCGGTCTTCAACCGCATCGCGATGCGCGTGGGCTGACATTCGACCGCCAGACACGACGCGCCGGCCATGACCGCCGCCAGAGGCTGTGCGCCGCCCATCCCTCCCAGACCCGCGGTCAAGATCCATCGCCCCGAAAAATCGCCCGCGTAATGCCGTCGCCCCACTTCGACGAACGTCTCATACGTCCCTTGCACAATTCCCTGGCTGCCGATGTAGATCCAGCTACCCGCAGTCATCTGGCCGTACATCATCAGCCCTTTGCGATCGAGCTCGTGAAAGTGGTCCCAGGTCGCCCAGGCCGGCACGAGGTTGGAGTTCGCAATCAGCACCCGCGGGGCATCGGCGTGGGTGCGGAACACACCGACCGGCTTTCCCGACTGGACGAGGAGCGTCTGAGTATCCTCGAGCCGCCGCAGCGTCTCCACGATGCGATCAAAGCTCTCCCAGTCGCGCGCCGCTCGACCGATGCCGCCGTAGACCACCAGCTCCGCCGGCCGTTCGGCAACCTCGGCGTCGAGGTTGTTCATGAGCATCCGCAGCGCTGCCTCCGTCTGCCAGCTCCTCGCAGTGCGCTCTGGACCACGAGGCGCGCGGATGGCGCGTGTCTTGTCGATGCGGGTCATGAGCCAACTCCTCCCAAGGGCGATGCCACAAATCCAAGAATGGCTCGCAGAATCTCGCCAAACGCGGCGATCATCGGTGCGGCGCAACCTTCGTCAAAAGCAGGCGGCCAGCTCGTCTCGTCAACGCGACCGATCGGTTCACGCAGATAGCTCCGGCAAGCCAGCTCCATCTGGATCGCATGCACGCCGGCCTGCGGCTTACCGTGCTCGCGCGTGATATAGCCCCCGCGAAAACGCCCATTCGTAACGCGACTGAACGACGTCGCAGCGCACGCGGCTTCCACCGCCGCTGTGAGTTCCGGCGCACAGTTCGCTCCTCCGTTCGTGCCGATGTTGAAGTGGGGTAGGATCCCCTCGAACAGCCGCGGAACCGACGATCGGATCGAGTGGCAGTCATAAAGGACGACCTGCCCGTGTACCCCACTCAGCCGCTCCAGCTCAGCCGATAACGCTTCGTGGTAAGGCACGAACCAGCGCGCCTTGCGGCGTTCGATTTCGTCGGTTCCCGGCTCCTCGCCGCTTTGATAGAGCGGCTCTCCGTCAAACGTCGTGCTCGGGCAGAGCTCGGTCGTTGTGTGGCCCGGGTAGAGCGAGCCGCCCGACGGATCCCGATTCACGTCAACCACCGTCCGCGAAATCGCCGTCTGCACGATAGTAAGATCCTTCAGTCCGGCGCACTCGTAAAGCCGGTCCACCCACCAATCGGTGTCCTTGCGGGCAAGCCAGGGAGAGACCAGCCGGCTTTCGATCTCTCCCGGAATATCGACCCCGGCGTGCGGGATGCTGATCACCAGGGGCGCCGGACCGCGCCGGATCGTCAGCCAGTTACCGCTCAAATAGCCGCTCCGATGATCGAGGGCAGGGGGGTGTCCAGATTGGCGATCAGAGCGCCCTCACGCACCATGGCCGTTGCCGCACGGAGATCGGGGCTCAGATACCGGTCTCCGTCCAGTCGCGGCACACGCTGCCGGACCGCGGCGCGACACTCGCTCGAGGTCGCCGCTGCTCGACAGCGGCGCGTGAAAATCGCATCCCTGCGCGGCAGCCAGGATCTCGATACCGACGATCGTCGCTGCGTTCCACACCATCGGCGTCAATCGGCGCGCGGCATGCGCAGACATCGACACATGGTCCTCCTGATTGGCGCTCGTGGAGATCGAGTCGACGCTCGCGGGAAAGGCTCGCCCCTTGTTCTCGGAAACAAGCGCCGCCGCCGTCACCTGCGGGATCATGAAACCCGAGTTGAGTCCCGGCTCGGGCGCGAGAAAAGCCGGCAGGCCGGAAAGTGCCGGATCGACCAGCACCGCGGTGCGGCGCTCCGATAACGAGCCCAGTTCGCAGATTGCAATCGCGATCATGTCCGAGGCAAATGCAACCGGCTCCGCGTGGAAGTTGCCGCCCGAGAGAACCTCGTCGCTCCCGGCTTCGCCTGCCGGAAAAACAAGCGGGTTGTCGGAGACGCCGTTCGACTCGATCCAGAGCGTGAGCGCAGCCTGGCGCAGCAGGTCGAGGACCGCCCCCATCACTTGCGGCTGACACCGGATGCTATAGGGGTCTTGCACGCGCGTGTCGCCCGTCAGATGCGACGCTCGGATCTGCGAGCCCGCCATCAGCCGCCGGATCGCCGCGGCCGTCTCGACCTGGCCGCGATGGCCCCGGAGCTTGTGAATCCTCGCGTCGAACGGCGTATCCGATCCCCTGGCCGCCTCCGTCGACAAAGCTCCGGTGACCACCGCACTCTGAAAGACGACCTCCGTCTCAAAGAGCCCGGCCAGCGCATAGGCCGTCGAGAACTGCGTACCGTTTAGCAGCGCGAGCCCTTCCTTGGGACCGAGATGCAGCGGCTCAAGACCCGCCTCGGCAAGGGCCTGCCTGGCCGGCATGCTGCGCCCCGCGACCATGATCTCGCTCGCCCCGATCATCGCCGCGGCCATGTGGGCCAGCGGAGCCAGGTCACCCGAGGCACCCACCGAGCCCTGCACCGGCACCACCGGAATCAAGTCGCGCTCGAGCATCTCTTCGAGCAAGGCCACCGTCTCGAGCCGAACGCCCGAGGCGCCCTGCGCAAGACTCGCAAGCTTCAGAGCCATCATCAGCCGCACCACCGGTTCAGGCGTCGATTCGCCCACTCCCGCCGCGTGCGATAACACAATGTTGCGCTGCAAGGTCTCGAGGTCACCCCTGGCGATCTGGACACTCGCCAGTTTGCCGAACCCCGTGTTGACGCCGTAGACCGGCTCCCCCTTGGCCACGATCCGGACGATGGCTTCCGCGCTGCGCTGGATCACGCTGCGGCACGCCGGATCAAGTGTCACACGCGCGCCGCGATAGACGGCCTGCCATTCCGCCAGGCTGACCGCGCCCGGTCGCAACAGAACGGGCGTCATTGTCCTCTCCATACCCGCGCGTGCAGCGGGTTGAACCCCATGCGATAAACAAGCTCGGCGGGGCGATCGATGTCCCAGATCGCCAGGTCGCACGACTTGCCCGGCTCGATCGTGCCCACATCCGCAAGCCGCCCGAGCGCGCGTGCCGCCTCCCGCGTGACACCCACAATGCACTCGTCGACCGTCAGCCCGAAAAGAGTCGCGCCCATATTCATGGCCAGGAGCAGTGAAGAAAGCGGCGAGGTGCCCGGGTTGCAATCGGTCGCCACGGCAATCGGCACGCGATGCCGGCGCAGCAATTCCACCGGCGGCCGCATCGTCTCGCGCAGAAAGTAAAACGCACCTGGCAAGAGCACCGCGACGACGCCGGCCGCCGCCATCGCGCAAACGCCCATTTCATCCGTGTACTCGAGATGATCGGCCGAGAGAGCACCGAAACGAGCCGCCAGAGCCGCTCCATGCAGGTTCGACAGTTGATCGGCATGCAACCTGACCCTCAATCCATTTGCACGCGCAGCCTCGAACACCCGCGCGGTCTGCTCCGGAGAAAATCCGATCCCTTCACAGAACGCGTCCACCATCTCCGCCAGCCCCTCCGCGGCCACGGCCGGAATCATCTCTCTACAGACAAGATCGATGTAAGCATCCGCGCTCGCGGCCTCCGGCGGCAGCGCATGAGCGCCCAGAAAGGTCGTCGCGATCGTCACCGCACGCCGCCGCGCAAGCGCATGCGCAGCGCGCAATTGCTTGCGCTCGGTGTCGAGGTCGAGACCGTAGCCCGACTTGATTTCAACCGTAGTCGCGCCCTCGGCGATCAGCGCGTCCAGGCGAGGAAGCGCGGACTCGACCAGCTCCTCTTCACTAGCGCTTCGTGTCGCCCTCATTGTGGAGACAATTCCACCGCCGGCCCTGGCAATCTCGTCGTAGCTTGTGCCGCGCAACCGCAGCTCGAATTCGTTTGAGCGGTCGCCGGCGTGGATCAAATGGGTATGACAATCGATCAGCCCCGGCGTGATCCAGCGCCCGCGCAGTCGATCCGCTCGGACGCCTGTAGATCTGGAGGCGCATCCGCAGCCGCTCCGGCGTACGCGATCCGCGAATCTCGACAAGCCACGATCCCGTCCGGCATTTCACCCAGCCCGGGGCGATCCGATCGCAGGGTTGCAAGCCGCGCGTTCAGCCAGACGCGATCGAACATGGCGGCCTCTTGCGCGATGAACGTTGCACCCATCGCCGTGGAAATCGAATACAATTGTACCGATTACTCCTCGAGATTGTCTAACGCGCTCTTGGTGGAAAGGAGATCACGCCGCTCATGACGAGCCTGTGGTTCCAGTCGTTCTTGCTGCCGTCGGGATGGGCCCAGCACGTCCGGATCGATATCGAAAGCGGCCGCATCCAGTCGATCGAGTCGGGCGCAGGCGCCGCCGCATGGCGCGGAACACCACGCGATCGGCCTGCCCGGCCTTCCCAACGTTCACAGCCACGCTTTCCAGCGAGCGATGGCCGGCCGCACCGAGGTCCGCGCAGCGACCGCCCAAAACTTCTGGTCATGGCGCGATACGATGTACCGCTTTGTCGACGCCATCGGCCCGGACGACATGGAGGCCATCACCGCCTTCGCCTACATGGAGATGCTGGAGGCAGGCTTCACGCGGGTCGGTGAGTTCCACTACCTCCACCACGACCGCGGCGGTCGACCGTTCGATGACCTCGCCGAGATGGCCGGCCGCGTGGCCGCTGCGGCGCAATCGGTCGGAATCGGCTTGACGCTCTTGCCCGTGTTTTACGCCCATTCCGGCTTCGGGGGAGCCTCACCCGACCCCCGTCAGTTGCGCTTCGTCACGGATATCGACGGCTTTGCATCACTGCTCGAGCGCAGCCGCCAGGCCGTTTCCACGCTTGACGACGCGGTGGTAGGAAACGCACCTCATAGCCTCAGGGCCTGCACCCCCGCCGAGCTGACGTCCGTGATTGCGCTGGCCGGCAAGGCTCCCGTGCACATCCACCTCGCCGAGCAGGCCAGGGAAGTGGAAGACTGTTTGAGCTGGTGCGGCCGCCGGCCCGCGACCTGGCTCCTCGATGCGTTCGACGTCAATCATCAATGGTGTCTGGTGCACGCGACGCACGTCGATCAGCACGAGCTGGCGCGCATCGCACGCAGCGGCGCGGTGGTCGGTCTTTGCCCGATCACCGAAGCCAATCTGGGCGACGGCATCTTCCCCGCCGCGGAATTCCTCGCTCTTTCCGGATCGTATGGCGTCGGATCCGATTCCAACGTCCTGATCGACCCCGCCGCAGAGCTGCGCTCGCTCGAATATGCGCAGCGCCTGGTGCTTCGCGCCCGCAACGTCATGGCGCAGGGCGATGGCCGCTCAACCGGGCGCTCGCTCTTCGACGCCGCGCTCGATGGAGGCTCCCAAGCGCTGGGAGTTCCGAACGCAGGAATCCATTCCCTGTCCCCAGCCGACTTGATCGCCCTGGACTCGAGTCAAACCGATCTGGCAGGCCGAACGGGCGATCCGGTCCTTGACGCCTGGATCTTCGCCGCCCGGCATCCGCCAGTCGACTGCGTCTGGAGGTTCGGCAGAAAAGTTGTTTCCGGCGGCCGGCATGTGCATCGCGAGCAGATCGACGCGCAATATCGCGCGTCGATGGAAAGACTTGCTGCCGCTTCGCTCTGAATAGCGTGGCAGTCTCGCAACGTGCAAAGATCACTTCCCGAACAGCTCCAGATCGACCGCGCCCGCCATGATCCGGTACCCTTCGGGCCCCGGGTGCAGGTGGTCGCCACCGTCTGCCGCCGCAGAGAGACGCGAGGGCCTCTGCCGGTTTCGGGTCACCGCGTCGAAGTCGATGACCGCGTCGAACCGGCCCGGCCCGCGTGCCCAGGCATTGACCTCCTGGCGTGCGGCTTCCAGGTCACGATTGAAGTAAAACGAGCCCTCGCAGGGCAGGATCGTCGCCCCGTACACCTTGATCCCGCGGGCATGCGCGCGCCGGATGATTTGCTCATACGCGCCAATCACCTCGCCCGCCGTCGCCGAGCGAGTCCCCAGGTCGTTGATCCCCTCCAGGACGATCAGCCAGCGCACGCCCGGCTGCGCCAGGACATCGCGGTCCAGCCGCGCCACGGCATTCGGCCCCAGACCGTCGTTCAAAAGGCGGTTGCCCCCCAGTCCCTGGTTCAAAACCCCCACGCGGGCGGTCCCCTTGCCCTCATGCAGGCGGCGGGCGAGGTGGTCGGTCCAGCGGCCGTTGCCATCGGTCGGCGAGCCTCGGCCGTCGGTGATCGAGTCGCCCAGCACCGCCACGGCACCGGCCTCGGTATCGGGAGTCTCCACGTCGACGCCGCACAAGTAGTACCAGTGCAGCGTGCGGGCCGCGCGCGGCAAGTCGGGCTCCGCCGCCGCGTCGCCAGCCTGCAAATACGACGTACACCGTGCTCCCGGGTGGCCCGTGATCGCGTCCGCGGGGTCCTTTACGCGCACCGTGACCGCCAGGTCGGATAGTGGAGCCAGGTCGAAGTCGACCGGGTCCGAGACCGTCGGTGCACCCTGCGGGATCGTCACGGAAGACCGCCCGCCGAACGTGAGGGGCTCGCGACTCTCGGCCCGTATCGCAGCCCCGCCGGCGGCCGTGGCCACTTGCGCCGACAGGATCGTCAATGGCTTCGCCCCGAACGCATTGGAGAACCGGACTCTCAGGCGTCTCCCGCCCAGCGAGACGCGGACGACCTGCCGCAGCGTGGCGTCGGCCAGGCCCGGCGCCGGCGGCATATTCGCCGGCTCGATCCGCTGAGGCGAGGCCGCCCACGTCCCCACCCAGCGACCGTCGTCGCCCCGCGCGTCGGCCCCGGTCAACGCGATGAAGGCCAGAGCCAGAAGGCCCGCCGCGGTGCGCCGAGCAGTGCGGTTCGTCATCGGTGCACTCCCGCGCTCACAGGGCCTCGTGGGCCGATGTTATCGCCGCTCGTGGACGCGTGGTTGAACACGATGAACGTATTGGCATCAAAGGTGAACGTCCCGAGGCTATAAATCCCGCCGCCAATTCCCGGGCTGCCGTCGGCCTGATTTTGAGTCACTAAGGACTGCGTAAAAGTCAGGGTCGAGCTCGCGTCATTGTAGGCGCCACCGCCCAGGCCAGCGGCGGCGCCACCGTTTGCGTCATTCAGGATCAGGATGCCGTTGGACACCGTGGTCACGGCCGAGAACACGTTGGCGATGCCGCCGCCCTCGCCGTTGCCGCCGCCGCCGCCGTTGGCCTGGTCGCGGTAAAGGGTGCAGCTCGTGACGCTGACGGAGCTGGTCGTGAACAGGCCGTATCCGGCAGAGTCGTAGTTCCCCAGATAATTGAAGATGCCGCCCCCCGCGCCGAGGCCCGCGGAGACAGCTCCGACGCCGCCGGCCATGTTGTCATTGCCGCCCGTGGCCTGGCCATTGTAGAACACGCTGCCGCTGACGATAACGGTGCCCCCCGCGTAGTTCGCGATGCCGGCGCCGACCCCGGCGCCGACAAGGCCCGACACGCTGGCGACGCCGTTGTCGTTGTCGCCGCCCTGGGCACTGTTCTCGATGAAGGTGCTGCTGCTGACGGTGAGCGTGTTCGGGCCAACCAAGCTGGTGCCGTAGCCCGAAACGATCGCGCCTCCCATTCCTTCGCCGACCAGGACCACCATCCCGCTGCCGGTGTCGCCATCGCCCCCCTGGGCCTCATTGTGGTTGAAGGTGCAGAGCGAGAGCGTGGCCGTGCTACCAAGCTCATTGTAAAGAGCGCCGCCCTCGGCACCCCCGACCGCGCCAAAATCGGCCCCGGTACCCGTGGAGTTGTTGCCGCCGTTGGCCTTATTGTAATTGAAGGTGCTGCTGGTGATGCTCAGGCTCCCCGACGTATTTGCAATGGCGCCGCCGAAGCTATAGTCCTCGAAGGCTTCCGGATTGCCTTGACCGCTGCTGCCATCGCTGCCAGCAACAGTTTGGTTTTGTGCGAAGGTGCATCCCGAGATGGTGACGGTGCCAAACATGTTGATCCCGCCCCCTTCGGCGTTGCCGACGTAGGGCCCAGTCCCGCCGTCGCCACCGGCGGCTAGATTGCCGCTGACGGTGCACCCTGTCATCGTTGCGGACGTACCAAGGATATCCAGTCCGCCCCCATCGGCCCCGTTGTCGGGCGTGTCGCCGCCTCCGCGGACCTGATTGTCGCTGATGCTGGAGGAGGTGATGGTGGTGGGCGCCTCGGTGAAGATGCCACCTCCACCGGCGAAGCCGTCGCTGCTGTTGTCACCGCCTTGAGCCAGGTTGCCGCTGATCATGCTGTTGCTGATCATCGCAGTGCCCGCGGTGACGTAGATGCCGCCGCCGTCCGCGTCGCCGGATGCCGCTGCGCCGGCACCGCCAAGCGCCCGGTTGCCGGTGATCTTTGAGTTGGTGATCACCAGAGTGCCGTCCAGACTCTGAATGCCCCCGCCTCCGGCGCCGCTGCTGCGACTCTCGAAAACCACGTTCTGGCTGACGTCGACCCCGGAGAGCGTCAGATTAGCGCCGTCGTTGAGTATGCCGCCCCCCTGGTAGGAGGCAGATCCGTGGGTGACCGTGAGGCCACTGATGGTCACGTTCTGACCGGCCGCGACCTCGAATACCCGGCTGGCATTGTTGCCGCTCACGGATAGCACATTGGCCCCAGGGCCGTTAATCATCACGCTGTTGGCGACTAGCAGTTCGCCGCTGGTCAGCGTGATGATGCCGCGAAGTCCACGGGCGAAGTCGATGGTATCTCCGCTGCTTGCGGCCGCGATCGCTGCCCGCAGCGAGCCGGTGCCGCTGTCTTTCAGGTTGGCCACCGTGAAGGTGCTGAGCAACGTTCGATCTTCGAACGCCTCTAAACGGGCCACGAACGAGCGCCGAGCAGTAACAGCGTGCCGACGGGTTCTGTCTCGCCGAGCGCGGCCGCTGCGGACGACAATTCCCTTCAGACCGTGAATCGACGAAGTAAATGACATTGTTGAGACTCCTGGCACAAAGTGATGCGGACCGAGAGGCGAAGACGTCCGTCGAGGCGTGCAAAGCGATTACGCCCCAAGATGCTGGAGCTAGGCTACCTTGCCACTGCTCTGAAGCCTAGCGTCTGCCGCCGTCTGGTGGGCTCCATCCGCTGCGAAGTAGGGCATGAAGTGCGGCAGGGTCTACGGTTGGAACCAGCCGCGGTTGCCGAGCTCGAGAGCTCTTTCCAACTCCCACCGCCCGCAAACCGAGTCGGATCCGCGCGACCGGTCTCACCGATGAAGTCGTCGTATCAAAGCCATTGCTCAAGTCGTCCAGGGCGAAATCCAGTGAAGTGAAGCCAGGCCCGATGGCTGCGGGCACAACGACCAATGGCGAAGCCAGACCATCGCCGAAGTGCGCAAGGGTCTCGGTGCCTTCGGCGACACTGGCGATGCTCACTTCCTGCCCGAACACCCCACGGCCCGCCGTGCGCACGGCCTGGCCCATGCTGCTGGTCGAGCCGGCTCCCTGAGCCCATTCCTGACCAGTACCGTTGCCCGGCAACGCGAGCGAATCAAACACGCTGAACACGTCCGTGGGACCGCCGTCGCCCGCGTCTGTGTCCACAAGCTCAGCGTTCTGCAAGGCCCCGACAGTCGGGCCGGAGTAGCTAGTTCCAGACCCCTGATAAGCGACCAGGTCACTGACCAGCAGGTTGGCCACGGGCGTGCCCAGGCCCGTGACCAGGTTGTAGCCCGCGGCCGCGGAGTAACCATTACTTCCGCTGCTAATGACGTGGTAATCGCTCTGCGGCAGAGTGTAGAGGGCTTGCTGCGTGTCGGTCGGGCTTGCACTATCGAGCGCTCGCTCGCCCGCGGCCGCGCGTCCCTGGTTCGCAATGGCGACGAGGCCTGCCCAGCAAGGCGTCGATAAGCTCGTGCCTCCCACGACCTCGAACGGGTTGCTACCTGACACGTTGTACGGGTCGGCGATCCATGCTCCCGTCGCCGGATCGGCAACCAGCGAGACGTCCGGGATGGTTCGGCTGCCGGTAGACTGAACGCCCTGCTGGTAAGCCGGCTCAGGCTCATAAAGGCTGATGCCGCCGCCACTGCCAATGAACGTTCCCAGCGCGTTCGATTCGTAGCCGAACCCGGTCTCGCTGCTGTACGAGTTATCGGCGTTCAGCGTGAGGCTCGTGCCACCGACCGCGAGAACGTCGGGCGAGAAGGCAGGGTACTCGGGGTCGGCAGCTCCGTAGTCGCCCGTGCTCGCCACGAACGTCACCCCGGGTGTGGTGAAAACAGGATCGTAGGTCGCCTCATCGCTCGCGAATACGGCTTGTCCCTCGGCAAATCCCCAGCTCATCGAGACCACCGACACGCCCGGCTGGCCGGCTGCCGTGGCCACGCTCGCAATCAGGTCCGGCAGAGATTGGCTATTCGCCTCGACGAGAATGATCTGCGCTCCGGGTGCAATGGCATGCGCCCACTCGACGTCGAGCGTTTCCTCCAATTCCCAGTTGTTGGTGCCCGGTCCGTTCGGGTCTGTCCCGGGCAGCGAGGTCGCCTGCCCATTCTGGTTGAGCACCGTCAGGAACGACGAAGCCGAGCCGTACTGGTCATAGAGTGTCTCTCCCGCGGAAGTCAGCCCGAACTGGTTGTCGAACGCATCCAGCGCCTGGTAAATATCGGGATTATCATAGGCATCGACGATCGCGATGGTCTGGCCCGTGCCATCCAGCGATACGTCATCCACGCCATACGCCGAGCGGATCTGAGCCGGGCTGTAAGCGACCGTCCCTGAAGGCGAATCGAGCGTCAGGTCGTTGGCGACAGCATTGCCGCTGATCACCAGCGTATCGACAATCTGGGACGCATTGAGCTGAGCGTTGCCACTCTCCGAGAGCTGGGCGGCCGGAGCGTAGACCGTTCCCGTCATACCCGAGGCGTTGCCGCTCAGGCTGAGTGCCTTGGCATTGTCGTGAGGCTGGAAGATCACGATTCCCGCGTAGGTGCCGCTCGTCGGCGGGCTCACGCTGTAAGTGCCGTTGCCGCTCAAGTTGATGCTGCCATACGTCCCACCCGTAGTCGGGTAGCTGATGCCGGCATTGAAGATCGTGACGCCCGAGCCGGTGATGCTGGCGTTGCCCGAGACTGTCAGACCGCCGCCCTCGATGATGTAGGTCCCCGCATCCAGGGTGAGTGTGCCGTTGCCCGAGACGGTGATCTGACTATAGATGCCCGGTTTGATCGTCGCATTCGAGTTGCCGCTCAGGCTTTCCGAGCCATAATTGGTCAGGCCCGACGTTCCCGGGTACGCAAGCCCGGCGAGCGGGTCGGCAACGGCCGCCGCCCCCGTGGTCGGCGCTGGGCTCAGAGTTGCGTTGCCGCTCTTCGAAACCTTCCCCACGACCTGAATGCTCGCCGCAGAGACCGCCGCGTTGCCACTGGCCAAAAGAGCCGTTGTCGAGCTCGAGTCGATCGCGATTATTCCGGTGATTTTGATGCTCGCGTTGCCCGACAGGGAAAGGGCGCCACCAGCCGTCGGGTCCAGCACGATGATCGACTGATTCGTTCCCACGTGAGCGGTCGCCTTCGCCGTCAGGCCGTCGCTGCCGGTGACGGTCAAGGTGACGGTGTAAGTGCCCGGCATCAAGTACGTGTGCGACCCAGTCACCAGCCCCGGGGTTGAGCCATTGGGCGCGGTGACCGTGCCCTCAGAAGTCGTCGAGTCGCCCCAGCTCCAGAGAGCGGTGTGCGTGACGCTCGGGTCGGGATCGGTGAAGTTGGCGGAGACCGAGAACGCCATGCCGCTGCTCACCGTCCCAGGCACCGAGATGGCACCTACGACGGGCGCGACGTCGAGAACGCTGAACTTCTGGCTGGTTGAGCCGGAGAGCCTGTTGCTGTCAACGGCCGTCATCGCGACCGTATAACTGCCCGCGACAACGGGCGTGAACGTATAGCGGGGACTTGCGGTCGTGCTGGTGCCGGTGAAGCTGACGCTGCCGGGGCCGATGGCGGTCCAGTTGAAAGTGAAGCCGGCGGCAGTATCGGCGCTGCTCGGGTCAGTGGCCGAGCCGCTCAGCGTGATCGCCGTGCCGGCCGGATCAGTCGCGGGCAATCCCGTGAACGTGGCCGTCGGGGCAACGTTGGAAACCGTGACCGACGAAGTTGCCGCAGTACTGGTCAGCTCGTTGAGCTTGTCGGTCGCCGTCAGGCTGACCGTATATGAGCCACCGTATTCGGGCGTGAAGCTCAAGGAAGAGCCCGTCCCTGTCAAACTCGTGCTCGGCCCCGACACGGTCCAGCTGAACGTATAGCCGGCGGCGCTGACGGCGCTGCTCGGGTCGGTGGCCGAGCCCGTCAATGTGATCGCGGTGCCGGCCGGATCCGTCGCAGGCAATCCGGTGATCGCCGCCGTCGGCGCGACATTGTTCACGACGATCGTCTGCGGAGTCGCGATGCCGATGCTACCGCTTGAGTCTGTGGTGGCGAGGCTGATCGCATAGCTGCCGCCGAGCGTGGGGTCGAACACCAGGCTCGGTCCGTTGGTCGACGGGCTGCCCGGAAGAGTGTAGGACGTGCCGTTCCGCAGCACGCTCCAGGCGTACGCGTAGCCAGCGGCCGTCTCGGCCTGGCTCAAGTCGGTGACGCTGCTGCTCAAAGTCACGGACGATCCCGCGTTCATCGCAGCCGGTGCGCTCTGGATCTCTGGCGAGGGCGCGACCGGAGCCACGGTCGTCACGAACGACTCGGAGCCCGACAGGCCGTGGACGTCGGTCACGGTGACGGACAGGTCGTATGTGCCCGGAAGATCGTACGCGTGGGCCTGGAGTCCCAGCTCGCCCTGCGATGAAATCGGGAACGAGGTCGCCAGTGTGCCATCGCCCCAGTTCACGGTGACAACACCTGCGCCGTCGTCGAGGCCGGGGCCTACTACACTGCCAAGGTCGAACGCCGTGCTCGTTGCCTGCTCAGGCGGCTGCGCTGTGGGCGAGGTCGCAGGCGTGACGACCGGGGCCGTGTCGGCGGCGGTGACGATCTGGGTCGTCGTCGACGAGATTCCCTCGGCATCCGTGGCGAGGAGCGTCACGGTGTAGCTGCCGATGGAACCCAGAGTGAGGTTCTGTGCCGGGCCGTAGTAGGGCCCGAACGTCGCCCCGCCGAACTGAACAGTCCATGACTCGGCGAACCCCGCGCTTTGAAGCACAGCACTGGGGTTCGTGACGATGCTGCCGAGAGCAATCGTCGTTCCCTCGGTAACGCTGGCGGCCGGGAGACCCGTGATCGTCACCGAGGGATCGACTGCCGCAACCGTGACCGTCTCGGTGGCCGCCACGCTGGTGAACCCATGATAGTCCGTGACCGAGAGCGACACGACGTACGTCCCCGCCTGGCCCGGCGTGAAGGCGAAGCTCGTGGGGTTGGTCGTCGGTGTCGTCGGGGCGACATAAGTGAAGCCGCCGAGCGTCACGCCCCAGGTGTAGAAGAACCCCTTGGCCAGCGTGGCGGTGCTCGGGCTGCTCGCCGCGCCACTGAACGCGAGCGTCGTGCCTTCAGTGGTTGTCCCTCCCGACGGTCCACCGGAGATCGTCGCCGTCGGGGCCACCCCGATCGAGAGGATCTGCTGCGAGGCTGAAGCAACGACCTGGTCGCTGGCATCAAGCAGATTGAGCGTGACGGTGTAGGACCCGATGTCGTCGGGCGTGTAGGTCACGTTCAGGCCCGACTCGGTATACGGCGCCACGGAGCCGTCGCCGGGCGTGACCGTCCACGATTCGCTGAGGTCGTCGCCCGGCGTAGGGTCGTTCACAATGCCGGCCAGGGAAAACGCGTACCCTTCGGGCACGTACGCGTTCGCCGGCACTCCAACGATTTGAGCCGAGGCGGCGACAAACGGCACAATGACGGTGAGCGTCGATACCGAGACTTCCCCGGCGGTGTCGGTCGCCGTCAAAGTGACCGCGTAATTCCCAGCGGCCGTCGGTGTGAAGGTGTACGACGAGCCACAGCCTGGCGCGGGCGGCGTCGCCGCGGACGGGGCCGAGACGGCCCAGGCATACGACGTGACAGCGTACGAGCCCGTAGCCGTCGCACTCAAGCCGATCGGTGTGCCAGTAGTCCCCGTGATCTGGCCCGCGCCTGATCCGATCTGGGTCAAAAGCGGAGTGATTGTACCGGCCGTCTCCTCGAGTGTCGCCTGGTTGTCGCCGCCGTAGCCATCAGTGATCGTGAGCGTGATCGTGTAAGCGCCCGCGGCCGCCGGGGTGAACTGAAACGTGGTTGTTCCTTCGCCGTCGTCGATCGCGGCTGTCCCGAGACTGTCGGCGATCATCTGGCCGTTGCTGCTGGAGACGTGCCAGTCGTACGTGTAGTCCATGCCCGGGTTCGACGCCGCAAAGCTGCCGGCGAGCACTACCGGGCTTCCCAACTGGAGCGCGGGGTCGGCGATTTCGATGTTGTACGGCAGCGTGTCGACCGTGTCGGCTCCCGAGCCGGCGACGACCGAGTCACCCGGCACAGCTTCGATCAAGTCACTCGAGGAGCTGCCGATCAGCGTATCTTGCCCCGAGCTGCCGACCAGCGTATCACCGTTCCCGGCAGGCGTGCCTCCCGAAGGCGTGGCGGCGAAGCTGTACATGAACAGCTCATAATCCCCGACACTGGAGTTATGAACGATGCCGAACGAGTCGGTGACGACGTAGGTGTTCACCTTCACATAGTAAGTACCCGTGTACGGCATCGTAAGGTCGTAAAGGACGGCGTCGCCGTCCTGGAAGCCGTCGTCGTTGAACGCGCCCGCCGCACTGCCGTAGTACGGCACCACGGTCGTGCCGTTTGCTTCAAAAATCGTCAGCTCCGAATCGATCGCGTTGTCGTCGTCGCGAGTCAAGGATTGCGACCAGACCTGGAAGTTGAGCAGCTCGCCCGCGGTGGCAGTGATCGCATAGTAGTCGGCATTGCTCTGGCCGTTGGTGCCAAGCTCGATCGAGCCGACGACATCGGCCGCGGTGACGTCGAAGCTGTCGCCGGTGCCCTGGCCAATCAACACCGTGTTCGGGACGGCCAGCGGTGCGAGAGTCACGGGCTGTGCCGTCGCAACCGAGGTGTTGGGGTCACCGGGCGTCTCGTTCGTCGCCGTGCCCGAGTCGGCAAACGCCAGGGAAATGTCGTCGCGCTCACCGAAGAACGTGACGTCGGCCGCGTCAAAGAGCGAGGTGCCGACCGCCGCCGGAGACGCCATCACGTCATACTGCGTGTCGACGGCGTTTGCCGGGCCGGGGTAGGGCGGGTTGAAGCCGTCGAGGTACGAATTGTCGGCGAGGTTCGCGTAGATGCCGGCGCCGATCGGGCCGAACGAATCGCCGTGGATGAGGCCGGAGAGGTGCCCGAGCTCGTGCGCGCCGATCGTCACCGACATGTTGATGATATTCGTCAGAGTGTCGGCGGGCTGGTCGATTCCGCCCAGGAACTGGCTGATGTCGATCGAGGCCGAGCCGTCCAGGTCGAGGTTTCGCCAGTCGAGCTCCGTCGCCTCGCCCGCAAGAAGGCTGCCGGCCGGGACGTTGTAATACAGCGTCTCATACGGGCCGCTCGTCGGCTGCGTCTGCGTGAAGGTGTAATTGAATGCCGAATAGATCGCCCCGATGCCGGCCTGGATGGCGTCGCGAGTGGACTGCGCCGAGTAGTCGACCACCCCCGGCAGGAAGTCGAGATAGACGACCTGCGTCTGGAAGCCTTCGATCAGAGCGGCGCCCCCTCGACCATTCAAGTAGTCGTCGCCGCCGTTGCCGATCAGGGTATCGTTCCGGCCGTCGCCCTCGATCGTGTCGGGGTACGTGGTGCCGACAACCTTGTTGATACTGAGTGGGTTGGTAAGAGTCAGGTTCAAGAGTCCCGGGCTCACCGCCTGCGGGCCGACCGCCTGGAGATCGAGATTGATGCCCGCGCTGAAGAGCGAAAAGTCGAGCGTGTTGTTCGTGTTCGACCCATCGTTCACCGTGACGTTGCCCTGCGCGAGTGGGCCGAAGACGTAGACGTCGTTGCCGCCGCCGCCGACCAGGGAGTCGGTGCCGGACCCCGCATACATCGTGTCGTCACCCGGTCCAGCCAGAATCGTGTCGTCACCCGTACCGGCGACCAGCACCAGCGGCGTCGTGTCTTGACTGGCGTCCAGCTCGATCTTGCCGTCGCCCAGCCCGACGACGATGTTGGTGATGCCGCTGACGGTATCGCTCCCGTAACCCGGCATGACCAGCGACGAGTTGGTCAGGGTCACCGTGGTGGGAGTCACCGTATTGCCGAGTGGGTCGGTCTCGATCAGCCAATCGTTCGGCCCTCCGGAGATAATGTCGCTGCCGCCCCCGCCGCTGATCGTGTTGTAGCCAGTCCCACCCGCGATCGAGTCGTTTCCGGGCCCGCCAAAGATGATGTCATTACCGCCCCCGCCGGTGATCGAATCGTTGCCGGTGCCGCCGACGATCGAGTCGTTTCCCGATCCCGAGCCATAAATGATGTCGTTGCCGCCGCCACCAACCAACGTGTCGTTCCCCGTCCCACCCACGATCGAGTCGTTCCCCGATCCCGAGCCATAAATGATGTCGTTGCCGCCACCGCCCACGAGCGTGTCGTTCCCCGTCCCACCCACGATCGAGTCGTTCCCCGATCCCGAGCCATAAATGATGTCGTTGCCGCCGCCACCAACCAACGTGTCGTTCCCCGTCCCACCCACGATCGAGTCGTTCCCCGATCCCGATCCATAAATGATGTCGTTGCCACCACCGCCGACGAGCGTGTCGTTCCCCGTCCCACCCACGATCGAGTCGTTCCCCGATCCCGAGCCGTAAATGATGTCGTTGCCACCACCGCCGACGAGCGTGTCGTTCCCTGTCCCACCCACGATCGAGTCGTTCCCCGATCCCGATCCATAAATGATGTCGTTGCCACCACCGCCGACGAGCGTGTCGTTCCCCGTCCCACCCACGATTGAGTCATTCCCCGATCCCGAGCCATAGATGATGTCGTTGCCACCACCGCCGACGAGCGTGTCGTTCCCCGTCCCACCCACGATCGAGTCGTTCCCCGATCCCGAGCCATAGATGATGTCGTTGCCACCACCGCCGACGAGCGTGTCGTTCCCCGTCCCACCCACGATCGAGTCGTTCCCCGATCCCGAGCCATAGATGATGTCGTTGCCACCACCACCGACGAGCGTGTCGTTCCCCGTCCCACCCACGATCGAGTCGTTCCCCGATCCCGAGCCATAGATGATGTCGTTGCCACCACCGCCGACGAGTGTGTCGTTCCCGGTCCCACCCACGATCGAGTCGTTCCCCGATCCCGACCCATAGATGATGTCGTTGCCACCACCACCGACCAACGTGTCGTTCCCGGTGCCGCCCACGATCGAATCGTTCCCCGATCCCGACCCATAGATGATGTCGTTGCCACCACCACCGACGAGCGTGTCGTTCCCCGTCCCACCCACGATCGAGTCATTCCCCGATCCCGAGCCATAGATGATGTCGTTGCCGCCACCACCGACGAGCGTGTCGTTCCCCGTCCCGCCCACGATCGAGTCGTTCCCCGATCCCGAGCCATAGATGATGTCATTGCCACCACCACCGACGAGCGTGTCGTTCCCCGTCCCGCCCACGATCGAGTCGTTCCCCGATCCCGATCCATAGATGATGTCGTTGCCGCCGCCACCAACGAGCGTGTCCGTGCCCGTGCCACCCACGATCGAGTCGTTCCCCGATCCTGAGCCATAAATGATGTCGTTGCCGCCGCCACCAACCAACGTGTCGTTCCCGGTGCCGCCCACGATCGAGTCATTCCCCGATGACGATCCATAAATGATGTCGTTGCCGCCGCCACCAACCAACGTGTCGTTCCCGGTGCCACCCACGATCGAGTCGTTCCCCGATCCCGATCCATAAATGATGTCATTGCCGGAGCCGCCAATCAGCGAGCTGTTGACACCGTTGGCGGCCGTAAGGATGTCGTCCCCTGAGCCGGCGATCACGTTCTGGAATGTGCCCTGCAGAAGCACAATGTCCCCGGCGCTGTCCACCGACTGCACCGTCTGGCTGCCGAGGTTGAGCGTGACATTCTGCGGCGTCTGGCTGAGATCAATGGTGTTGATGCCCGTCGAGGCGACCAGCGTGGGATCGTGGCCCAGGATGAGCACGAAGTCGGTGTTGCCCGTCGTCCCTTCGAGGTAGTCGTCTCCCTGGACGCTCACGAGCGTGTCGTCGCCGGCGCCGCCGATCAGCGTGTTCGTTCCGCCGGTGCTGCCGACCAGCTCGATCGGAGTCGTCAGAGTCGGGGCGACCTCGACGACGTTGGTCGCGCCCTGCGCGTAATAGATGATTCCGTTGCCGGGTGCGAACGGACTCGAGGTCGAGCCGTCGGCGGTGATCGTGACCAGTCCAGCGCCGGCCGGATTGAAGATCACGGTGTTGTTCGGGCTCGATGGGCCGACGACGACCTGCGCGCTGGCCTGCCCGGTCGCGCCGTCCTGGTCGGTGACCACCACCGTTGCGGTGAACACGCCGCCGCTGATCGAGACGAACGAAAGGGTCTGGCCGGTCCCCGATGCGTAGAAGGCACCGCCGGTGGTGAGGGTCCACTGGTAGTTGAGCTGGTTGAGCGTTCCCGGCTCGGTTGCGTTCGCGAGCAGCGAGACGAGCGAGCCGGTCGTCGAGAGCGGAAGGCTCTCAATTTGCACGACCGGCGACACGTCGACAGCGGTGACGGCCGGCGGAGCGGCAGAGCCCGACGCGAGTTCGCTGTTGACGACCGTCACGTCGATCGGCCACGCGCCCGAGAGCGAGTCGCCGGGCGTGCTCTCGTACACGTGCGTGCTCGAGAACGCAAGATCGCCTGGGGGCAAGACCAGGGTGGTCGCCGCGGGTGTATCGCCCCACTCGATCGTCACGGTGTGCGAGACAGCCCCGTCGGGGTCGACGATCGTCCCGGAAAGCGTGGTTGAGCCGCCAACATTGACCGTGGACTGGCTAAGGGTCAGCCCAGCGATCGTGGGCGCTTGCTGAAAAACCGTCAGCGTGGCCGAGGTCGATCCAGACAGGCCGCCGACGTCGAACGTGGGCATGGGCGATAACGGGCCGATCGGTGACGGCTCAGGCGACGCGGCTGGATTGGACGCGTCGGTCACGGTCGCGCTGATCGTGGCCTCCGTCGCGCCTCCGGGAAGTAGCGAAGTGTACTCGTGCGACGCCGAAAACATCGAGCTCCCTGCGGGCAAGTTCAGGGTCGTGGGGCTCGAGCCGTCGCCCCAGTTGAGAACAACGGTCTCGAGGTCCGGGGTGGGGTCGTCGATCGTGCCGCTCAAGTGGAGCGTGGTCCCGACCGCGAGCGACGCTGGCAGTGGGTTAAAGGTGATCACGGGCGGCAGCTTGTTGATCTGCACGATGTCGATGTTGCTTTCGATTCCACCGTGGCCGTCGTTGACCGTCAGAGTGACGACATAAGTTCCGTCGTAGTCATAAGCGTGCGTCTCGGTTGGGGTCGAGGTGGTGACGAGAGGAGTCCCGTCGTTGAAATCCCAGGTGTAAGACAGCGCGTCGCCGTCCGGGCTGTACGAGCCCGAGCCGTCAAACGTGATGGTCTGGCCTTCGTTGAAGGTGGTTGCCGGCGAGCCCGCCGGGCTCGGCCGCGCCACCAGCTCGGCGATGGGAGGCGTATCCTCTGCCTCGTCGAGCGAAAACTCCGACGTGTTTCCCGGGTCCGTCGCCGTCGCCGAGACGATTGCGTTCCGTGGGAGAGACGTGCTCAGGAAGGTGAATGAGGCGTTGCCGTCGTCGGTCGAGTTCACAGTCACGCTGCCAACATAGGTTTGGCCCTGGCCGTAGCCGCCTAGGCCCTCGACTGCATCGCTGTAAAAATCGACGAAGACCTCGGTGTTCGGCGTGGTGTTGATATCGCCGGCGATGGTCGTGCCGACGCCGGGCGTATAGCTCACGATCGTGAGGACAGGGTAGTTCTGCTCGTCGTTCGGCCCGCTCGTCGATCCGCCGAGAACGTTGGTCGAGGGCACCCCACTCGTGCCCAGCTCGATGCCGAGGAGGCCGTTGGCGTAGACCGAATTACCTCGGATCGGGTTGCCGGTCGTGCCGTTGCCGACGACCTGCACGCCGTCATCCGTGTTGTCCGCAATCGTGTTGCCCGCGCCGGCGGTTGTGCCGCCGATCGAGTTGCCCGAGGCGCCGCTATCGAGCTCGACGCCCGTGGCGTTGGCAATCACTAGCGTGCCCGTCAAGTCGGTGCCGATGGAGTCACCGTCGACGACGTTACCCGATGTGCCTGTCCCCGAGATCTCCACGCCGTAGGGCGCGTTGCCCGAGATGACGTTGCCCGCGCCAGCGGCCGTGCCGCCGATCGTGTTGTCCGCGGCGCCGCTCTCGATCGCGACGCCATCGCCGTCGTTGGCGAGGGCCGCCGTGCCCGATAGGATGGTCCCGATAAAGTTGCCTTCGACGACGTTGCCGGACGAGACCGAGCCCGGGACCTTCGCGGTACCGATGTAGACGCCCGGGCCGTCGATCCCCGAGATGATATTCCGAGCCGATGAGGTCGTTCCGCCGATCGTGTTATCGGTCGATCCGTCTGCGATGAGCACTCCGATGCCCCCTCCATCGCCCGGGAGCGCTGGTAGCCGAGCCAGGCCGGTCGAGTCCGTGCCGATCAGGTTGCCCTCGACCGCGTTATCCGTCGAATCATCCAGGAAGATGTCGCCCTCGCTGTCGGGGCGATTATCTCCCGAGATCAGGTTCCCCGCGCCGGCCGCTGTGCCGCCGATCGTGACAAGGCTGACCTGATAGAAAACCATGCCCCCATCGCCGTTGGGCAGCTCGTGCTCGCCCGTCGCATCGGCGCCGATGATGTTGCCTTCGATGTTGACGGTGTCGGGCACGGTATCGCCCGAGTAATAAATACCGATCGAATTGCCCGAGATGACGTTGCCCAATCCCGTGCCCGGCGTTGGTGAGAGCCCGCCGATCGTGTACGACCCATATTGGATGTACACGCCGAAGTTGGTGCTAGTGGAGAGCGCGGCGCTCCCGGTGATGTCGGTGCCGATGTAGTTGCTCTGGACAACGCTTCCGGTGGAGTTCAACAGGTAAACGTTGGTACCGTCGAGGGTACCGGAGCCGTTGCCCGAGATCACGTTGCGCCCGCCCGGCTCACCCACGGTGGTGTCGGGCGAGTACTCGACGCCGACGCCCGCCCCGCCGTAATTCACCGCGGGATCGAAAAGGTTTGCGAGAGGGACCATGCCGGTCGAGTCAGTGCCGATCAGGTTGCCGGCCACTAAATTGTCGGATCCGGCGAAGTACAATAACACTCCCGCGAAGGTGTTCCCCGAGATGAGGTTGCCGGCTCCCGAGCCCGGGGTCGCGGTGAGGCCGCCGATCGTATTGCCGGAAGAACCACCGTCAAGTGTGACGCCGCCGAAACCGTCGCCAAATGCCCCGGAGCCCACGTTGTTGCCTAAGGCGACAGTCCCGGTCTTGTCCGTGCCGACATAGTTGCCCTCGACCAGGTTGTCGTTCGCCACGTAGATCTGAACCCCGGAATAACTGTTGGCAGAGATGATGTTGCGGGCGGAAGCCGTGGCGCCGCCGATCACATTGGCCGAGGCACCCGTGTCGATCTCTACGCCGCCAACGAGGTTACCCAGCGCCGCCGTGCCGCTTGAGTCGGTGCCGATCAAGTTGCCCGCGACGACGTTGCCGGTCGTGCCGATGCCGGAGATCTCCACGCCGTCGCCTGTGTTGCCGGAGATCACGTTGCCCGCCCCAGCCGTCGTGCCGCCAATAGTTGCCCCGGTCGCGCCGTTCCTCACGAAGACGCCATCGTTCGCGTTTCCCAGCGGCGCAGACCCGGTTGCGTCGGTCCCGATGAAGTTCCCTTCGACCACATCGCCCGGCGACCCAGTCTCGACGAGGGCCACGCCCGACTCGGCGTTGCCCGAGATCACGTTTCGCGCCCCGGCCGACGTGCCGCCGATCGTGTTGCCGGCACCAAAAACATCGATGCCGTCGCCGTCGTTTGCCAGGGCCGCGGTGCCGTCGGCGCTCAGACCGATCAAGTTACCGGCGATGAGGTTGGAAGAGCCGAAGTCGGTAATGCCGTAGTTGTTATTGCCCGAGATCACGTTGCCGGCGCCCGCGCCCGGCGTGGCCGTCAGACCGCCGATCGTGTTGCCGGAGGCGCCCATCTCGATGTTCACGCCGGCGTCGCCGTTGGCGAACGCCACCTCGGCGGTAATGTCGGTGCCGATGAAGTTGCCAGCGACCAGGTTGTCGTCGAAACCGATGTCCACGCCGTAGGCCGTGCTGCTGGAGATGACGTTGCCGGCCCCGGCGGCCGTCCCGCCGATCGTGTCGCCGCTCGTGACGAGGATCCCCTCGTCCGTGCCGGCCAGGGCCGCGGTGCCGCCGGCGCTCAGACCGATCAAGTTGCCGTCGATGAGGTTGGACCCAGCAGTGTCGTAGATTCCGTAGTCGGTATTGGCCGAAATCACGTTGCCGGCGCCGGTGCCCGGCGTCGCGGTCAATCCGCCGATGGTGTTGCCTGAGGCGCCGGTATTGAGGTCGACGCCGTCCGCGAGGTTGGCGATTGCCATCGTGCCGGTCCAGTCGGTTCCGATGAGATTTCCCGCAAGCACGTTGCCGCTTGTTCCCGCGCCGAGAGGAATACACCGTAGTCCAGATTGCCCGAGATCACGTTGCCGGAGCCTGAGGTCGTCCCGCCGATCGTGTTATCGCTCGCCCCGAAGTCGATATCCACACCATTGATGTTTCCCAGCGGCTTGCCGTTGCCGTCGATTGCCGTGGTGCCGGTGACGTCGGTACCGATAAAATCTCCGTCGACCACGTTTCCACTTGTGCCGCTGCCGTAGAGCTCGACGCCGTTTTGCACATTGCCCGAAATAATATTGCGGGCGGCGGCCGTCGACCCACCGACGATGTTATCGCTCGCGCCGAGGTTGATGAACACGCCGTAGATCACGTTGCCCAGCGGTTCGCCGTTGCTATCGAAAGCCGTGGTGCCGGTGACGTCGGTGCCGATCTTGTCGCCAGCTACCACGTTTCCGTTGGTGCCGCTGCCGGTGATCTCGACTCCGACAAAATTACCGGAAATGACGTTGCCAGAGCCTGCGGTCGTCCCGCCGATCGTGTTATCGGTCGCCCCGGCGTCGATCTCCACGCCGTCGTTGGAGTCGCCCAGCGAGTTGCCGTTGGCATCAAATGACGTGGTGCCGGTAATGTCGGTGCCAATCAAGTTGTCCGCCACCACGTTCCCGCTGGTGCCGCTGCCCGTGATCTCGACGCCGTTTCCATTGCCGGAGATGACGTTGCCAGAGCCTGCGGTCGTCCCTCCGATCGTGTTATCCGTCGCCCCGGCGTCGATCTCCACGCCGTTGGCGTTGCCCAGCGGATTGCCGCTGCCGTCGAATGCCGTGGTGCCCGTGATGTCGGTGCCGATGAGGTTTTCAGCGACGACGTTTCCGGTCGCGCCCGCGCCGGACAGGTTGATGCCGTTGCCCGCATTTCCCGAGATCACATTGCCGGCACCGGCGGCCGTTCCGCCGATCGTGTCGCCGCCGAGGACAGTGATGCCGTCGCCGGCGTTGGCCAGGGCTGCGGTGCCTGTGGCGTTCAAACCGATCAAGTTGCCGACGATGAGATTAGACCCGGTGTCGACGATGCCGGGCCCGTTATTGCCCGAGATCACGTTGCCGGCGCCTGTGCCCGGTGTGGCCGTCAATCCGCCGATCGTGTTGCCGGAGCCGCCGAAATCGATCTCGACACCAAGTATCTCGTTGGCGATCGCCACCATGCCGGTAATATCAGTGCCGATGAAGTTGCCCGCGAGCAAGTCGTCGTCGCCTTCGAACGCGACGCCGGCGCCCTCGTTGCCCGAGATCACGTTGCCCGCCCCGGCGGCCGTCCCCCCAATCGTGTCGCCGCTCAGGGCGTAGACGCCGTCGCCGCCGTTGGCCAGGGCTGCGGTGCCGTCGGCACTCAAGCCGATCAAATTGCCGGCGATGATGTTGGACCCGCCGGAGTCTTCGATGCCGCGGTTGACGTTGCCCGAGATCACATTGCCCGCGCCGGTGCCCGGTGTGGCCGTCAATCCGCCGATCGTGTTGCCGGAGGCGCCGGAGTCAAGCTCGACGCCGAATTCAAGGTTGGCGATCGCCACCATGCCGGCAATATCAGTGCCGATGAAGTTGCCCGCGACCAGGTTGTCGGTACCGACTCCAACCCCGCTGGCAGCGTTGCCCGAGATCACGTTGCCAGCCCCCGCGGCAGTCCCGCCGATCGTGTCGCCGCTCGCCGCGTCGACGCCGTCGCCCGAGTTGGCCAGGGCCGCACTGCCGTCGGCACTCAAGCCGATCAAGTTGCCCGCGATGACATTCGAGCCGTTGTAGTCGTCCACGCCGTCGACGTAATTGCCCGAGATCACGTTGCCGGCGCCGGTGCCAGGCGTGGCCGTCAATCCGCCGATCGTGTTGCCGCCGGCATGAAGCTCGATGCCGTTGTGGTTGGCCAGGGCCGAGGTGCCGTCGCTGCTGGTTCCAACCTTGTTCCCTATGATGAGGTTGCTCGAGGCATAGACAGCGATACCTTCCTCGGTGTTGCCTGAGATGACGTTGCCCGCACCGATCGCCGTCCCGCCGATGGTGCTCCCCGCGGCGTCCAGCCTGATCCCCGAAAAGTTGTTGGGCGCTGCGACGGCCCCCGCGATATCGGTGCCGATCAGGTTGCCGGCGATGAGATTGGCCCCGGCGTCATCGATGCCGTACCCGGTGTTGTTCGAGATGACGTTGCCCGCCCCGGCCGCCGTCCCGCCGATCGTCTCGCCGCCGGCATAAACATCGATGCCGTCGCCGTTGTCGGCCATAGCCACGCTGCCGCCGGCGACTCCAACCGATCAAGTTGCCGGCGATCAAGTTGGACCCGCCGGCGTCGCTTATGCCGGCGCTGTCGTTGCCCGAGATGACGTTGCCGGCCCCGGTGCCCGGAATGGCAGTCAATCCACCGATCGTGTTTCCGTGGGCGCCGGTATCGAGAGCGACACCGGCGGCTCCGTTGGCGATCGCCAGCATGCCGGAACTGTCGGTGCCAATCCTGTTCCCCGCAACCAGGTCGCCCGTGTCCGAATCGATGTCGATGCCGTCGTCATCGTTCCCCGAGACGACATTGCCGGCCCCGGCGGCGGTGCCTCCGATCGTGATCCCGCTTCCATCCTTGGTGACAATTCCCGGACCATGGTTTGGCACCGCCACGGCGCCAGAGACATCCGTGCCGATCAAATTGCCCGCCACGATGTCTAGCATTCCGGCGACAATGTAGATCCCCCCTGCGGCATTCCCCGAAATGACGTTGCCCGCGCCGGCGGTCGTCCCGCCGATCACGTTCTGGCCTGACGAGGGCCCGCCGGCGATTGATGAGACAGCGATGCCGACACTACTGTTTCCCAGCGCGCTGGTACCGTCGAGGTTGGTGCCGATCAGGTTGCCCTGAACGACTTCGCGAAGGCCGCGATCGATCTCGATGCCGGCGCCGGTGTTGGCGGAGATCAGGTTGCCGGCGCCGGCGGCCGTGCCACCGATCGTGTTATCGAGCGTGTCGAAAATGTAGATGCCGGTGGCGTTGGGCAGTGCGAGGTTGCCGGCGGCGGCGGTGCCGATCAGGTTGCCTTCAATCACGTCATCACCGCCGCCGTAGACACCGATGCCGATCGTGTTGCCCGAGATCACGTTGCCGGCCCCGGTGCCCGGCGTGGCCGTCAATCCGCCGATCGTGTTGCCGGAGGCGCCGGAATCGATCGAGACGCCCGTGGCGTTGGCGATCGCCAACGTGCCGGTAATGTCGGTGCCGATCAGGTTGCCGGCGACCGTGTTGCCGGTGGTGCCGAAGCCGGTGATCTGAACGCCGGCATACGGGTTGCCCGAGATCAGGTTGCCCGCACCCGAGGTGGTTCCACCGACCCAGTTGCCGCTGGCTCCGCCCTCGATGTCCACGCCGTCGCCGCCGTCGGTGGGCGCCACTTTGCCGGTAATGTCCGTGCCGATCAGGTTGCCTTCGACCCAGTTGTCCGTGGCGCTGGAGCCGCCGATCACGATCCCGAAGTTGCCGTTGCCCGAGATCACGTTGCCGGCTGCGGTGGTCGTCCCCCCAATCGTGTCGCCGCCGGCATAAACATCGATGCCGTCGCCGTTGTTGGCCAGGGGCGCAGTGCCGCCGGAGTTGGTACCGATCAAGTTGCCGGCGATGAGGTTGGACCCGCCGGAGTCGATGATTCCGGAGCCACTATTCCCGGAGATCAAGTTGCCGGCCCCAGTGCCCGGAGTGGCCGTCAATCCACCGATCGTGTTGCTGGAAGCTGCGGTATCGAGCTCGACACCCGTGCCGTTGGCAATTGCCACCATGCCCGTGAAATCGGTGCCGATGTAATCTCCGGCGATCACGTTGTCTATGGCGGAGCTGCCAGTGATCTGGACACCATCGCTCGCGTTCCCGGAGATGACATTGCCGGCGCCTGCGGCCGCGCCCCCGATGGTGATGTTGCCCGCACTCGCGATCAAGACGCCGTCTTGACTGAAGTTGGTGATCAAGAGGCCGGAAACGAGGCTCCCATCGGACCCGGCCTCGAAGTCGAGCCCGTTCGCCGTCCCGGCGCTCGTGCCGTCTAGATCAATGAGCGGTGTGCCGGCGTATCCGCTCTGCGAGGTGCCGTCGATGCTGACGGGAACCGTGATGGGCGGCAGCGCCGACATGAGCGAGATCGTCTGGGCGCCGGAGCCGATCTGGAAGTCGATCGTGTTCGGTCCCCCCATCGTATTCGAATCGGTGATCGCCTGCCGTAGCGAATCGGGGCCCGAGTCGTTCGTGTTCATCACCACGAACGTCGCCAGCATCATTCGCTTTTCCAGGCCGTGGAAGAAGGGCTGGAACGACCGCCGTTTCTTCCGCTTCGCGGCGTCACGCCGCCGCCGGCTCATCGTGCGTCCGTCGCGGTTGTCGTCGTGGAACGCGCTGGCGCCCTGCTCATGAGGTGTCGACATCGTACAACCTTCTGCTTCGAAAGGAGAGGTAAAACCACGATGCTATCCCGACGTCAATGATCTCTTGTTCAGTATCGTTGCTGTTCCGATCGGGACTACTCTGTACTGCTAGAACTGCGCACGGGGGTACTGCCGGGACACGAAAAATCGAATTTCGCTGGGAAGACATTCCGTGGAACAATCCCACGAACTCTCAACCGCGCGGCGGAACACTCCCTAAACCAGAAAATCGCTTTTTTCCGGTGCTCGCCTTTCGTGGCAGAACGCAGCTACTTTAAGCGAGGAACACCCTCGTTCATCGGCGTACGCGATCGACATCGCATCAGCGATTCTGTGCGTAGGCAGGCCAGACGTGGCCGGTCACTTGCCCGCGGCCTTGCGGAACTCGGCGACGATTGCCTCGAACCCAGGCGCTTCGCGAATCGCGTCGAGATCGGGGTCAGTCTCGACGTCGACCACGTTCTTCCAGCCGGCCCCAAGGGCCAGGCGAAGCGACTTGAAGGCGCTCTCGGTGTAACTTCTGGCAAGAGCCTTCGTCTCCGGCGAGGCCGGCTCCTGGGCCACGGCGCCGGCGCAGAGGGAGAAGCGCAGGCGGCATAGTAATACACCCGCACGTCGAGCGGGGGTGACTTGATCTGTTCCTCTGCGGTCTGGGACGCGATCTTGTGTTCCCCGCAGCGCGCGCGGGCGATCATCAGGTCGCGAATGATGAGCTCCGCCTTCGGGTTGCCGGCCAGCCCTTCGCAGATCGTTCGGTATTCCCTGTAGTGAAGGTCGGCGGCCTTGCGGTCGCCCGCGCGGAGGAAGGCAGTGGCGACGAAGTAATGGGTCGCCGCGACGTCTTGCTTGGCCCCGACGTTCTCCGGCTCGGCCAGAAGCCGCTGCTCGAACCCGTCAAGTGCCTTTTGGGAGAAGTCCCGGGCCTTCGCCGGGTCTTTGCGATGGAGCAGGTAAAATGTGCCGAGCTTGTTAAACGACAGCAGCACGTCGCGCTGGGCCTGGTCGTGGCCGGGGTGTTGCCTGGCGATCTCGTGGCGCATCTCCAGTGCGCAGGTCGTAATGGTCCTGGGCGGCCCTTGGGTCGCCAAACGCGACATACAGATCGCCGAGCTTCTCCTCCAGGCCGGCGCTTTCACGGCGGAATTCGACCTCCCCGGCCAGCTTCCCCCCGATCTCACCGCGCGAGCTTGATTTCCTCCTCGTAGTAGGAGCTCGCCTTGCCGGGATTCCCCAGCTTCAACCAGACCCGCGCGAGCTCACCGAGCGCATTGCAGACCCCGTCCTTGGTCGGGTCATCTCCCGGCTTTTTCGCCACGAGTTCTTGGCGGAGCTCCAGGTTTTGCTGCAGGTGTTTGAGCGCGGTCTTCGAGTCACCGCGCCGGTCCATCTCGAACCGGCCGATCGTGAGCTTGCTGATGGCCAGGAGCCTGACGAAGTCGAACTGACCGGGGTTGTCGGCCGCCAGCGATTCGGCCAGTTTATCCAACTGCTGAAAATAACGCATGGCGTCGTCGTAGTGTCCGAAAACATCCATCAGTCCTCCTGCCTGCTGGTAGATCCCGGCGAGGGTCCTGGTGGCTGTTGCCGCCGCCTCCTTGTCGTGGGCGCCGACGGCGCCGAGCTGGTCCATGACCTCGACGGTGGCGTGCAGTTCTTTCACCGACGTTTTGATCAGCTCATCACGCAGATCCTCGCTGCCCGCAAAATCGCGAAGGCGCTTCATGAGCAAGATGCTGATCGTCCGCTGGGAACTCAGTGCGTTCTTGTTCTGCAGCATGGCGAGCGTGACGAGCTTCTCGGCTTTCGCTCGCGCCTCGCTCTCTGCCTTGCGCCAACGGCCTCGTCGTCACGAGCCTTGAGCGCGCGGCGTGCTCGCTAACCTCGGCCGCCTTCCGCGCGGCCGACTCGGTCTTGTTCAATGCCTCGAGCTGTCCATTCGCCCGGTTGAGCGAGACGGCGGCGGAGGTCGACACGGCAGCGACTAAGACCAGAAGCCCGGCAACCATCCCGGTGAGCCGGGCAACCTTTGGGTTGCGGCGGCACCATCGTGTCAGTCGCTCGACCGTCCCCACGGGACGTGCCAGGATCGGCCTGTCCTCGAGGAATCGTTCCAGGTCGTCGGCAAGCGAATTCGCATCCGAGTACCGCTTGGCGGGATCTTTCTGCAGGCATTTCAGGCAGATTGTTTCGAGGTCGACTGGAATCTTCGGTTGCAAGCGGGTTGGAGGCACCGGTTCCTCCGTCCGGACCAGCTCGATCGTCTCGATCGCCGAAGCACCCTGAAACGGCGGGCGGCCCACCAACATCTCGTAGAGGATCGCGCCCAGCGCGTACAGGTCGGTCAGCGGCCCGATCTCGTGGGTTTGGCCCCAGGCCTGCTCGGGGGCCATGTAGCTTGGCGACCCCATGATCGCGCCCGTGTGGGTCTGTTCCGAGTCGGCGTCCAATCGCTTCGCCAGGCCGAAGTCGGTGATCTTGGGACCGCCCTCCGCGGTCAGGAGCACGTTGGCCGGCTTCAGGTCACGGTGGATGATGTTGCGGCGGTGCGCCTCGCGCATCGCGAGGGTGAGCTCGCGCACCATCGCCGCGGCTTCGCGCGTCGGCTGCGGCTTTCCACCGATCTTGTGCGCCAGGCTGCCGCCGGCGACGAACTCGAGCGAGAAGTACGGCAGTCCGTCGTGCTCGCCCACCTCGTAGATCTGCACGATCCCCGGATGCTGGAGCTGGGCCACAGCCTGCGATTCGATCGAGAACCGCGCGAGCTCCTCGGGCGAAGCGTGGGCGCCGGCCAGCACCATCTTCAGAGCGACCAGGCGGTCGAGGCGGAGATGACGTGCCTTGTACACGACCCCCATGCCGCCTCGGCCGATCACCTCCAGGATCTCGTAGCCTGGCAGGTCCGGCCCGATTCGTTTGCCGCGCGGCTTGTGAGAATTCGGCCCCTCCGGCGGCAGTTCTTCCGTGGGCGGCGTGGTTCGATCATCCGGGACCACATCGACTGTCTGACCCCCCGGCACCGCCTGGGCGTTCTCCGCAAGATCGACCGTGGGCGTGCCGGCGTGGACCGTCGACCGGTCGGGGAGCAGGTCGTCCGATGATTCTGTCGGGCCCCGCTCGTGTTCTTCGTTCATGGCGATCGTCCACGCCGAGGGTGAATGCCTGCGCGCTCCCCTCGCCGAAGCGCAAGCGCGCTAGAGCATACTCCTGCCCGACGGCCCGAGCCAAGCAAGAAAGCGCGATTCGGACCGCAATTTGATAATATTGTTGAGAAAATGCTCATGCGGAATTTTTCTTGTCCCGGATCGGCATCCAAGCGCAGTATTATCCATCATGGACAGAAACGAGCCGGCAGCCGATTCGATAGGGCCCGTGGATCGAGCTCTGTCCGCCGGAATCGAGACGGACCGCGCCAGGTGGGGTCAGTTCCTATCGGCGCACCGCAAGCGCCTGCGGCGAATGGTCGCGCTGCGACTCGACCAGCGGCTGCGCGGCCGCATCGACCCCTCGGACGTGATCCAGGAGGCATTCCTCGAGGCCACGGAACGCCGGCCCGAGTACGCTCGCCAGCCTGATCCCATGCCGCCGTTCCTCTGGCTCAGGTTCCTGACGCTCCAGCGCTTGCAGATCGTGCACCGCCAGCAGCTCGGAACGAAATCGCGAGACGCCGGTCGAGACGTCTCGATCAACACCGCGACGTTTCCCCCGGCCAGCTCGGCTGCCCTCGCGGCCCAGCTTTTGGGCCGCGACACCCGGGCGAGCGAAGTGGCCATCCGGGCCGAGCGCAAGCGACGTTTGCTGGAAGTGCTCGAACGCATGGAAGCGATCGACCGCGAGGTCCTGGTCCTGCGCCACTTCGAGCAGCTCACCAACGGCGAGTGCGCGGGTGTTGGGGCTGGGCGAGTCGGCGGCGACCAAGCGCTATCTGCGAGCCTTGGGGCGGCTCAAGGACATCCTCTCCACCTTGCCGGACGGGCGGAAGGAGACCTGGTCATGACGAGCGAATCGTTGGCACCGCCGGACGACGATCCCCTGGGCCCGGTCGTGGAGTCGTTTCTGGACCGGTTTCGTCGCGGGGAACGGCCGGCACTCACCGAGCTGATGGCACGCCATCCGGAAATGGCCGGACGGATCCGCGAGTTGATCCCGGCGCTGGTCGAGCTGGAACAGCTCGGCGACTCCGCCGGCAGCCTCACACCACGCGCGAGGCACAGCACCGCCACGAGCGATTCCGGCGACGCGGGCCCGTCGCCCGAGCGGCTCGGTGACTACCTCATCCTCCGCCGGATCGGCGGCGGCGGAATGGGAGTGGTGTACGAGGCCGAACACGAATCGCTCAGGAACCGTGTCGCGCTCAAGGTCATGCAGCCGCGATTCCGAGCCGACTCGAAGTACTTGCGGCGGTTTCACGCCGAGGCCCGCCTCGCGGCCGGACTGCACCATACCAATATCGTCGGCGTTTTCGACTACGGCGAACAGGACGGGGTCTGCTATTACGCCATGCAGTTCATCGAGGGACAGCCCCTCGACCGCGTCCTGGCCGACATCCGTCGCCTCCGTGACGACGACACGCACGCCGAAAGTAAGATCGGCCCCGACGGGATCCTCACCATCCCGGCCGCTTCCGCCGCGAGAGGACTCTTGACCGGTCGCTTCGCCGTCGAAACGGACCCGGACCTCACGACCACCGTGAACACGGCATGCGGCGACGAGGCTCCGGCCGCCGGTGCGATCCGCGCGGGCGATCCCGAGCCAGGGCCGGAGCAGCCCGATGGCCGTGAGCCTTCAACGCTCGGATCGTCGTCGCTCTTCGGACTGCGCGAGCTGCGGTACTTCCGCGAGATCGCCAGAGTCGGCGTCCAGGTGGCCGACGCCCTGGACTACGCCCACCGTCGCGGCGTGCTGCATCGCGACATCAAGCCGTCGAACCTGCTTTTGGACGCGATGGGCAATGTCTGGGTCACCGACTTCGGCCTGACGAAGCTCGAGGAGAGCAGCGACCCTTCGCACTCGCGCGAGCTGGTCGGCACGCTCCGCTACATGGCGCCCGAGCGATTCCGAGGAACTTCGGACCGTCGAGGCGATATCTATTCGCTGGGGGCGACCCTGTATGAGCTGCTGGCGCTGCGGCCGCCGTTCGAGGAGACCGACCAGATCCGGCTGATCGAGCGCATTCGCAACGACCCGCCGCCGCCGCCGCGGCAGCTTGACCGGAACATCCCGCGCGACATGGAGACGATCGTCCTGAAGGCCCTCGCCAAAGACAGGGCTGACCGGTTCGGCTCGGCCGGCGAACTCGCCGGTGAGCTACGGCGGTTCGTCGAAGGGCGGCCGATCCGATTGCGGCCGGTGTCGGCCGTCGAGCAGTTCTGGCGCTGGTGCAAGCGCGAGAAGCGGCTGGCGGCCGCAAGTATCGCCGCGGCTCTCTTGACGATCGTGCTGAGCGTTGTGTCGACGACCGCGGCCATCGTCTATCGCAACCAGGCGGGCGCGCTCGAGGCCGCGCACGCCGCTCGGACAACGCGGCCCTTGATGCTGAGTGGCGCGCGGTCGATGCCTATACGGCGCAAGCCCGAGCCGGGCGGTTCAGCGGTCGGGCCGGCCAACGATTCGAGACACTCAAGGCGGTCAGCCAGGCTACGAAGCTGCTCGATGCCCTGCCGCCGAGGCTCGACTTGGCCTTGCGGCGCGAGTCGCTGCGCGACCTCGCGATTGCCGCGCTCGCGCTGCCCGATCTCAAACCCACCGGTCTGGTCATCCATCAGCCCCCGGGCGTCACCACGGCCGCGTTCGCTCCCACGATGACTCGCTACGCGTTTCGGTTCCGCGATGGAACGATCTCGGTGCGCTTGGCCGACGACGACCGGGAGATCGCCCGCTTCTCACACCGCAGCGATCGCACCATCGCCCACTTCGGTTTCAGCCCCGATGGCCGCTACCTGGCGGCCACCGATCAGCCGGGTTTTGCCCTGACGGTCTGGGACGTCGACTGGGGCCAGGTCGCCGTGATCGACCGCGGACCCGTTTACGACCCGGCCAGATTCAGCCCCGACAGCCGCCGGCTCGCCCTGATCAGTAATAGTCGCAGGCTCCTCGTGTACAACCTGGCGACCGGCCGTCCCACCGCGAGGCTGGGCGCCTCGGGCCTGGGGCACCTGGCCTTGCATCCTGACGGGGCCCACGTCGCGCTGATTGACAATTCCTCGAAACCGCCCACCTGCCGGATTCTCGAGATTGAGACCGGCGGGCTCCTCCAGACAATCTCGTTGCGAGCTCCCGCGACTGACGTCGTGTGGAGCACCGATGGCAGCACCCTGGCCATACCCGGCAAAGATCACAAGATCGACCTCTATGACACCGCCTCAGCCACTCTGCGTGCAACTCTCGAAGGCCTTACCAATGGCGGGATCGTCGCGGCCTTCCATCCCTCTGGTGCGCTGCTGGCGAGCCACGACTTTTCAGGGCAGCTACGGCTTTGGGACTCTGTGCTGGGCCGTCCGCTGTTGAACTTGAAAAGCCAATTCGGGCCCGAGTTCAGCCAGGACGCGCGGATCGTTGTTCGCCTGGAGGACCAGCTCGAAGTGTACCAGGTCGATCCGGCCCTGGAATACCGAACCTTTGCCCATGCGTCCCGCGAGCCGGTCAATTATGCACGCCTATCGGTCCGCCACGATGGCCGTGTGCTCGCTGTCGGCACGAACCGAGGTGCGGTGCTCTGGGACCTGGCGCGCGGCACTGAGCTCGCCTGCTTGCCGATCGCCAACGCCTGGCACCTCATGTTCGACCCTTCGGGTGACTTGATCACCAGCGGCTCCCTCGGCGTGCTTCGGTGGCCAATCGAACTCGACGCCGGCCGCCACGAATTCGGTATCGGACCGCCGCGCCAGCTAAAGTTGCCTCGTCGTAACGGCGGGATTGCTGAGGATCGGTCGGGCCGGATCGTGGCCAAGGCTGATTTTAACTACGCCTATCTCGTGACTCCAGAGCGGACAAACCGAGTCGGCCCCCTCGACGAGTGCCGCAGCGTCGCCGTGAGTCCGGACGGCCAATGGCTGGCGACCGGCACTCACACCGACAGTCCTGGCGGCGCGGCAGGTTCGGCGCGTCGCCGACGGCACGAAAAAAGCCGATCTGCCCTTCGATGGTCATACGGGGGTCCAATTCAGTCCAGATGGGAAGTGGCTCATGACAGTGGCGTCTCCCTGCCGGCTCTGGGAAGTCGGCACCTGGCGCGAGGCGAGGCAGTTGGGCGGCCTGGCCCTGGGCTTTTCCCCCGACGGCCGGCTGGTGGTCGTCGTGGATGCGAGCAAAGTGTTCCGCCTGGTGGAGACGGAGACCGGCCGTACAGTGGCGCGGCTCGAAAGCCCCGACTCGTTCGACCCGGAGGCGGCGATTGTCAGCCCCGACGGGTCGAAGCTGGTGGTGACCACCAATGATAGCCCGGCCGTGCATGTCTGGGACTTGCGGAAGATCCGCAAGCAACTGGCCGGCATGCACCTCGACTGGGACGCGCCGGCCTATTCCGACGACGACCCGGCCCGTGCATCGTCAGCCCTCCTCAAGCCCCTCCGGGTCAACCTCGGTCCCCTTGCCGGGCTTTCCCCGCACTTCGCCGAACCCGCCGAAGTCCTGCTCGAGAGGTACACGGCGCGACTCAATGACGAGCCCAACGACGCCGACGCCTTCCATCATCGTGCTCACGCGCACTACAGCCTGAAACGCTGCGCGGAAGCCATCGACGACCTGACGCGCGCGATCCATTTGCAACCGGGCGACGCCCACTACCGGGCCGTCCGCGGAACGGTCTATCGCAGCCTGAAGCAGTACCAGCCCGCGATTGCCGATCTGGAGGCCGCAGTGGCCCTCGAACCCGAGCAGGAGCTTGTCCGACGAGCGCTGACGTTTTGTTGCAACAACCTGGCCTGGCTGCTGGCCAACGATCCGGCGCCGCAGCGCGATCTTGACCGCGCGGTGGCGCTCGCCCGACGGGCCTTGGAGCTGGCTCCCGGCGACGGCATGTACCTCAACACGATGGGCGTCGTCCTGTACCGGGTGGGCCATTACGCCGAGGCCATTGACACCCTGGAGCGCGCCCGCGTCGCCAAACGCGGCCGGCTCGAGGGCTTCGACTTCCTCTTCCAGGCCATGGCTCACCACCGGCTCGGACATGGCGACCAGGCCCGCGAGAGCTTCGATCGCGCCGCGCGCTGGCTGCAGGAGCAGAAGAACCTTAGTGTGGTTAACGCCGCCGATCTGGTTCGCTTCCGCGCCGAGGCCGAAGCCGTGCTCGCCGGCCCGTCCAGCGAGCTGCCGGATGACGTCTTCGCCCCCGTACGCTAGTCACATCGAAGAAGGTATACTTGCCGCCTGGGATTCATCCTTGCCGGACGGGCGGAAAGAGGCCTGGCCATGAATGGGGGATCGATGGCACCACCGGACGACGATCCCCTCGGCCCGGTCCTCGAGTCGTTTCTGGACCGCCTTCGTCGCGGAGAACGGCCGGCACTGACCGAGTTGATGGCACGCCACCCCGAGCTGGCCGGACGAATCCGCGACTTGACGCCGGCGCTGGTCGAGCTGGAGCAGTGCGGTATTTCCTCCGGCAGCCTCACACCACGTTCCAGGCACAGCACGGGCACCGGAATTTCCGGCGACGGCGGCCCGTCGCCCGAGCGACTGGGTGACTACTTGATCCTCCGCCGGCTGGGCGGCGGCGGAATGGGCGTGGTCTACGAGGCCGAGCACGAGTCGCTCAAGAACCGGGTGGCCCTCAAGGTCATGCAGCCGCGATTCCGGGCCGACTCGAAATACTTGCGGCGGTTCCACGCCGAGGCCCGCCTGGCGGCCGGGCTGCACCATACCAATATCGTCGGCGTCTTCGATTACGGCGATCAGGACGGCGTCTGCTATTACGCCATGCAGTTTATCGAGGGTCAGCCCCTGGACCGTGTCCTGGCCGACATCCGTCGCCTGCGCGACGACGACACGCACGCCGAAAGTATCATCGGCCCCGATGGGATCATCACGATCCCGGCCGCGGCCGCCGCGAAAGCACTCTTGACTGGTCGCTTCGCCGTCGAAACGGACCCGGAAATCACGACCACCGCGAAAACCGCATGCGGTGAGGAGGCTCGGGTCGCCGGTGCAATCCGCACGGGCGATGCCGAGCCAGGGCCGGAAGTGCCCGATGGCCGCGAGCCGTCGACGCTCGGATCGTCGTCGCTGAGCGGCTTGCGTGAGCTGCGATACTACCACGAGATCGCGCGAGTCGGCGTGCAGGTGGCCGACGCCCTGGACTACGCCCACCGTCGCGGCGTGCTCCATCGCGACATCAAGCCGTCGAATCTGCTCCTGGACGCGATGGGCAATGTCTGGGTCACCGACTTCGGCCTGGCGAAACTCGAGGAGAGCGCCGACCCCTCCCAGTCGCGCGAGCTGGTCGGGACGCTCCGCTACATGGCGCCCGAGCGATTCCGGGGAACGTCGGATCGGCGCGACGATATCTATTCTCTCGGCGCGACGCTGTATGAGCTGCTGGCGCTGCGGCCGCCGTTCGAGGAGACCGACCAGATACGTTTGATCGAGCGAATCCGCAACGACCCGCCGCCGCCGCCGCGGCAGCTCGAAGGAAGCATCCCGCGCGACCTGGAGACGATCGTTCTGAAGGCCCTCGCCAAAGACAGGGCTGACCGGTTCGGCTCGGCCGGCGAACTGGCCGGTGAGCTGCGGCGGTTCGTCGAAGGGCGGCCGATCCGATCGCGGCCGGTGTCGGCCGTCGAGCGGTTCTGGCGCTGGTGCAAGCGCGACCCCTGGCTGGCCGGTGCGAACATCGCCGCGGCGCTGTTGTTGATTGTCCTTGCGGCGGTGTCGTCAATCGTGGCCATCGTTTTTCGGAACCACGCCGAGGCGCTCACGGTCGAGCGCGGTCGCTCGGACACAGCGGCCCTCGACGCCCAATCGAGCGCGGTCGATGCCTACACGGCGCAAGCCCAAGCCGGGCGGTTCAGCGGCCGGCCCGGCCAGCGATTCGAGACGCTCAAGGCAGTGAGCCACGCTGCGAAGCTGCTCGACGGCCTGCCACCAAGGCCCGACTCGGCATCGCGGCGCGAGTCGCTTCGCGACCTGGCGATCGCTGCACTTGCGCTGCCCGATCTAGAGCCCACCGGACGGGTCATCCATCTGCCTCCCGGTGTCATTGCGACCACGTTCGACCCCACCATGACTCGCTACGCGCTCAGGTTCCGCGGTGGAATGATCTCCGTGCGCCGCGTGGCCGACGACCAGCAGGTCGCCCGTTTCTCACTCCCCAGTGATCGTGGAAGCCAGCATTTCGGCTTCAGCCCGAATGGTCGCTATCTGGCGGCCACCGATTATCCGGGTTATGCCCTGACGGTCTGGGACATCGACCGCCACGTGGTCGCCGTGAACGAACCTGGACCCATTCCGGAACCGGCCAGATTCAGCCCCGACAGCCGCCGGCTCGCCCTGATCAATGCGAGTCGAAAGCTTCTCGTGTACGATCTGGCGACCGGCCGGCCCAGCGAGCGATCAGGCGTCCAGGGCGAGGGCCGAATGGCCTTGCATCCTGACGGGACCCTGGCCGCGATGATTGACAATGCGTCGAAGCCACCCACGTGCCGGATTCACGAGATTGAGAGCGGCCGGCTCATCCAGAAGATCTCCTTGCGAGTTCCCGCGCTTGAAGTCGCCTGGAGCACCGACGGCAGCACCCTGGCCTTCCCGGGCCGAGATCAAAAGATCGACCTCTGGGACACCGCGTCAGGCACCCTGCGCGCAACTCTCGAAGGGCACATCAGTCAGGGCATCCTACAGGCCTTCCATCCCGCCGGTACTCTGCTGGCGAGCCTCGACTTTTCAGGCCAGCTACGCCTTTGGGACTCGGTGCTGGGCCGTCCTCTGTTGAAATTGAAGACCGAATGCGGGCTCGAGTTCAGCCAGGACGGACGGATCGTCGTCCGCCTCGAGGACCAGCTCACTGCGTACCAGGTCGAACCCGCGCTGGAATACCGCTCCCTCGTCCATGCTTCGCGCGAGCCGATCAATTATTCACGCCCATCGGTCCGGCACGATGGCCGCGTGCTCGCCGTCGGTACGGACCGAGGCGCCGTGCTCTGGGACCTGGCGCGCGGCACCGAGCTCGCTTTCTTGCCGATCGCCAACGCCTGGCACCTCATGTTCGAGCATTCGGGTGACTTGATCACCAGCGGCAGAATGGGCGTGCATCGCTGGCCGATCAGGCTCGACGCCGCCCGCCGCGAATTCAGCATCGGTCCGCCGAGCGAGCTCAGATTGGGCACGAGTCGTTGCGGGATTGCCGAAGACCGGTCGGGCCGGATCGTGGCCAAGGCCAGAGTTGAATACGCTTATATCGCGACTCCAGAGCGGACGATTCGAGTGGGCCCGTTGATCGACTGCCGCAGCGTCGCCGTGAGTCCGGACGGGCAATGGCTGGCGACCGGCACTCACAGCGATCTTCACGGCGGCGCGCAGATTTGGCGCACCGCCGACGGCACACAAGAGGCCGAGCTGCCCGTCGATCGTCCTACCCGTGTCGAATTCAGCCCCGATGGAAAATGGCTGATGACAACGGCGTCTCCCTGCCGGCTCTGGGAAGTCGGCACGTGGCGCGAGCTGAGGCAGTTGGGCGGCCAGGCCCTGGGTTTGTCTGCCGACGGCCGGCTGGTGGTGGTCGTGGATCCGAGCAAACTGATCCGCCTGGTGGAGACGGAGACCGGCCGTACATTCGCGCGGCTCGAAAGCCCGGACTCATTCGACCCCGAAGGGGCGACTTTCAGCCCCGACGGCTCACGGCTCGTGGCAACCACCAATGATGGCTCCGCCGTACATGTCTGGGACCTGCGGAAGATCCGCAAACATCTGGCCAGGATGGGCCTCGACTGGGATGCGCCGGCGTATTCCAACCTTGACCCGGCCGATCACAGGTTACCCCCCCTCCCGACGCTGCGGGTCGACTTCGGCCCGCTGGCCGGGCATATCCAGCACGTGAACGAGGCCGCCCCATCGGTGCTGGATCGGTACACGGCGCGACTCAAGGAACAGCCCAACGACGCTGACGCCTACCATCATCGCGCTCATGCGCTCGGCAACATGGGACGCCTCGCGGATGCCATCGACGACGTGACGCGAGCGATCCAATTGCGACCGGGCGACGCGCACTACTGGGTTCTCCGCGGCAATCTCCATCGCGAACTGAAGCAGTTCGATTCGGCGATCGCCGATCTGGAGGCCGCACTGGCCCTCGAACCCGCCGAGTACTTTGTCCGAGAAACGCTGGCAGAATACTGCAGCATTCGCGCCTGGGAGCTGGCCAAGGATCCTGTGCCGCGGCGCGATCTTCACCGCGCGGTGGCGCTCGCCGAGCGGGCCGTGGAGCTGGACCCGACTCGACTCAACCCCCTCAACACGCTGGGCGTCGTCTATTACCGGGCGGGCCGTTACGACGACGCCATCCCCGCCCTCGAGCACAGCCTCGTCGCCCACCGCGGCCGGCTAGCGGCCTTCGACCACCTCTTCCTGGCCATGGCCCACCACAAGCTGGGACATCGCAGCCAGGCCCGTGAGAGCTTCGAGCGGGCCGTGCTCTGGTTGCGGGAGCAGCGAAACCTTAATCCGGGTGACGGCCCCGAGCTGGTTCGCTTTCGCGCGGAGGCCGAAGCCGTACTCGCCGGCCCATCCGGCGAGCTGCCGGAAGACCTCTTCGCCCCCGTACGCTGATCACATCTCGCCTTCCTCAACTTGCTGGGCGCGGGTCTCCTGACCCCGCCCCCCTGATCGACCGAAGGTCTCCAGACGGCCGACCCGTCAATCGATGACTCGCCTGTCGCGGTCCCTGACCGGGACCCCATCGTCGTCGGCTTCCTCGCAGACAAAGTCTTCCCCAGGGTATACTTGCCGCCGGGCATTCATCGCTTAGCCGCCCGACGTTTTGCACCTTCCCGGCCTCGGATCAAGTCCGTTGAATAAGCACCCACTCGACACGTTCACAGGTACGCAAAGGTTTACGATCCGGCGGCGCCTTGGCGCGGGCGGAATGGGCGTGGTGTACGAGGCATTCGACCGCGAGCGGAACGAGCGGGTTGCGCTCAAGACCATCCTCCGGCTCGATGCCTCGTCGCTCTATCGATTCAAGAACGAGTTCCGCGCGCTGGCAGACATGACCCATCCCGGCCTGGTGCGGCTTTATGAGCTCTTCTCGGACGGAAACGAGTGGTTCTTCACGATGGAGCTGGTGGAAGGCGTCGATTTTCTCGAGTTCGTCTGCCCGGAATCAACCCCACCGGCCGATCACACGCTGGACCAGACGGATGCCCCAGAGGCGGGACGATCAACCGTTTGGGAGTCGGCGGCAGCAGCCTTGCCGGCCCATGCGGCAAACCCGCGCCCCGCCCCGACCGACGCCGACTGGGCTCAACGCCCGGCCCCGACCGAGGCGACCAGCGCGGGTCTCGACGCGAGATTGGTTCAGACCGATCCACTGACGCCCGGCGCGTCGCGACTCGGCTCGACCGATGTCGATCCGGAAGCGCCGTCCCCGCCTCGAGCGGGATCCGCCCCCGCCGAGTCCACCGTCCGCGGCCCGGAATCGGAATCCCCCCTCCCGGGCACGGAGGTTGACCCGCCGGCGCCGGTCCCGCCGCCCGAGCCGGTTCAACAATCCGTCGCGCGCCCGGACTACGCACGTCTTCGCGCGGGGTTGAGACAGTTGGCCGAGGTGCTCGCCGAATTGCATGCACAGGGGAGGCTGCACCGGGATATCAAGCCGTCCAACGTGCTGGTCACGCGGCAAGGCCGTGTGGTCCTTCTGGACTTCGGTCTGTCCAGGGACGTGGATGCGCAAGCAGACCCTGAGACGACCGATGGACACATCGTCGGAACAGCAGCCTACATGGCTCCGGAGCAGGCCGCGGGCAGCCCGGTAACTGAGGCCAGCGACTGGTACGCGGTCGGCGTGATGCTCTACCGCGTGCTCGCGGGCCGCTTGCCGCACGAGGGCAAGGTCTTGAAAGTCCTGATGGAAAAGCAGCGGCACCGACCCGGTTCCTCCCGCGGTGCTGTTTCAGGATGTCCCCCAAGAGCTCGACCGGCTCTGCATGGATCTGCTGCAGCGAGACCCCCGCGAACGCCCATCCGGCGAGGAAATCCTGAGGCGGTTGGGAGGAACCGGGGGAGAAGCGTCTCGGATGGCCGCTCAGCGCCGGTTGTTCGTCGGCCGTGAGCCCCAGCTTGCCGCGCTGAATTCCGCGTTCACGGACATGTGCCAGGGCGCAACGGTCACCGTCTTCGTTCACGGCCGCTCCGGGGTTGGCAAGAGCTCGCTCATCCAGCGATTCCTCGAGGGGCTGTTCGAGCGCGACGAGGCGGTCATCCTGGCCGGGCGGTGCTTTGAACAGGAGTCGGTGGCATACAAGGCGGTCGACACGTTGATCGACTCCCTCTCTCGGTACCTGCGCCGGCTGCCCCGACGTGAGGCCGACGCCCTCATTCCTCGCGATGTTCGGCGCTGGCTCAGGTATTTCCCGTGTTGCGGCGGGTCGAGGCGGTGGCGGAAGCCCCCGTCCGTCCTCACGCCGCGTTCCGACCAGTCTCGAGCTGCGGCGGCGGGCTTTCGCCGCGCTTCGCGAGTTGCTCGCGCGCATCGGAGACCGCCGTCCGCTCGTGCTGGCCATCGACGATCTTCAATGGGGTGACCTGGATAGCGCCCTCCTGCTGTCGGACTTGCTGCGCCCACCCGACGCACCGGTGCTGCTGCTGGTCGGTTCGTACCGCAGCGAATACGCCACATTCAGCCCCTTTCTCGGCGTCCTGCTGCAACAAGAGAGCGATGGCTCCGCCCCACGCGACCAGCGCGAGGTCGCCCTCGAGCCTCTCACGCTCGCTGAAGGGCGAGAGCTGGCGCTGCGGTTGATCGGTCAGGACGATCCCGCCGCGGTGGCACTCGCCGAGACAATCGTGCGCGAGTCGCGAGGCAGTCCGTACTTCGTCTACGAGCTGGTGGAATACCTCAATGAGGGAGGCGAGCTGGGCGAAGGCGGCACACTTTCGACCCAGTTCAGCCTGGACAGCGTGCTCGGGCGGCGGATCGGCAGGCTGCCGCCAGAGGCCCTGGCTCTGCTCGAAGTCCTGGCCGTCGCCGGCCAGCCGCTCCGTCAAGCGATCGCCTGCAAGGCTGCCGATGTCGGGGCCCTCGGGTTTTCCGGGCTGGCGCTGTTGCGGCCGCAGCATCTGATCCGCGGGCACGGGTCTGGGGTCGCTCGACGAGGTGGAAACCTACCACGACCGGATCCGGGAGACGGTGGTCAACCATCTGGACACCGACCGCCTGCATGAAGTGAATCGGCGTTTGGCCGCGGAGCTGGAGCAGGCCGGAGGCGCAGATCCCGAAACGCTGGCCGTGCACTTCGAGGGGGCCGGCGAGCTGGCGAAGGCCGGCCACTACTATGCTCTCTCGGCAGACGAGGCGAGCGAGGCACTGGCTTTTGATCGGGCCGTCAAGCTCTATCGCCGCTGCGCTCGAGCTGGGCCAGCCGACCCCGCCGCGGCGCGGCGGATCCGCGCGCGGCTGGGCGATGCCCTCGCCAACGTCGGTCGCAGCGTCGAGGCGGCGCAAGCCTATCAGGAGGCAGCGGCCGGCGCCGATCAACTCGAGCTGATCGAGCTCCAGCGCCGCGCGGCTTACCAGTTCCTGGTGAGCGGACACATCGACGAGGGTCTTTCGGCCTTCGGCGCGATCCTCGACCGGGTAGGGCTAAGCCTGCCGCGCACTCCGCGACGGGCACTCCTGCGCCTTCTGCTCAGCCGCGCCCGCCTCCGGCTGCGCGGCCTGCGGTTCCGCGAGCGCTCCGCGGCCGACGTGCCCGGCGAAAAGCTCGAGCTGATCGACATATCCCGGTCGGTGGCCGTCGGCATCAGCATCGTCGACGTGATTCGCGGAGCCGACTACCAGACCAGGAGCCTGCTCCTGGCGCTCGAGGCCGGTGAGCCGCTACGGATTGCACTGGCACTGGGTTGGGAGGCCGTGCACGTGGCCTGTCAGGGGCGGCCCGGTCTGGCGGCGGACGGAAAGCCTGGTCAAAGCCGCCGGCAGCCTGGCGGACCGGCTCGGCGACCCTCATGCCCTGGGCATGGCCAGCCTCTCCGCCGGCGCCGCCGAGTTTCTGATCGGCCGCTACCTCCGGGCGCTCGAATTCGTGGACCGCGCCGAAGCGATCTTCCGCGATCGATGCACGGGCGTCATCTGGGAGCTGGACACAACACGAATCTTCGCCCTCTGGTCGCTCTGGTCGCTGGGGCGGCTGGCCGAGCTGGGCACTCGCTGCCAGGAAATCTTCCACGAGGCGCGCGAGCGCGGCGACCGCTACATGCTCGCCACGCCCAGGGCCCTACGTCGGTGCCTTCGTCCGCTTGGCCGAGGACGACGTCGAGGGCGCGCGCCGTTACGCCCGTCAGGCGCTCGGCGAATGGTCCCATCAAGGGTTTCACATCCAGCATCTCAATTATTACTATGGCAGTCTTTATATTGACTCATACGCCGGTGATGCGGCCGCCGCCTGGCGCCGGATCAAGGAAACCGAGCCGCTCTTGCAGTCGTCGCTCTTGTTGCGGATTGAGCAGGTCCACGCCGACGTGATCCAGCACGCGGCGCGCTGCGCCGTGGCGATGGCGGCGGTCTCGGCCGAGCCCAACTCGCTGCTTCGTCAGGCAGAAAAGTCCGCGCGCCGTCTGGATCGCCTGCGATTGCCCTGGACGAGTGCTCATGCCGAGGCGATAAGGGCCGGCGTGGCCAGGGTCAGGGGCGATATCGTGCGAGCCGAGCGGTTTCTGACCGAGCGCCGTCGAGGAATTCGAGACAGCAGACATGAATCTGTTCGCAGCCTCGGCGCGGCATCACCTCGGCCAAATGCGCGGCGGAGACGATGGCCGCGCGCTGGTCGAGCAGGCTGAAGCCTGGATGCGCGCCCAGTTGATCGTCAATCCCTCCCGGATGGCTTCATGCCTGTTGCCGGGCTTCCGGCAAGCGTAGCGCGGCTTTCCGCGCGATCAACAGGGATCGATGGCGGGTCGTTGGGCACCCGAATGTGCGCCGCCCTCCCGACAGACCCCCATTGGCCAATCCGCACCGCCGGCACCGCCTGTAAGTCCCGCTAACGCTGTCGATCCCTGAGCCGGTCACCGAGCCGGCGCGCTTACGGCATGGCTCCCTGCCCCGTCCGCATGACTTCCCGCACGGCCATGTGACGCAGCAGGTCGCTCAGCCTGGTATCTGCCCGCAAACGGGCAACAACCAAGTCCGGCTCATGCAGCTCGGCAAGGAGACGCGCAACCAAGCGCTGGGCCTCGGGCAACAGAGCCTGCGCTTCGCGGCGGGCCTGATGTCGCAGCGCGGGCGACTCGGTGTCCCATATCCGGACCGTACCGTCGCCGGAGCCGGACGCCAGGCTACGCCCGTCCGGGCTGAACGCCAGCGAGAAAACGTAGTTCGTGTGTCCCTCGAGCCGCGCCACTTCCTGGCCGCTCGCCAGGTCCCACAGCCAGATGGACCGGTCGCGGCCTGCTGACGCCAGCCGCTTGCCGTCCGGATGGAACACCGCCGCGAAGACCGCGTCGGTGTGCCCGGTCAGCACGGCGACGCATTTCGACGAAGCCACGTCCCAGATGCGGACGGTGCGATCCGCGCTCGCGGAGGCCAGCAGTCGCCCATCGCTGCTGAACTCGACGGAGCTAATCGCGTCCGTATGACCCGTCAAACGCGCTGACCGACGCCGCGCCTGCGTGTCGCGGATGTCAATCTGCGCGCCGTCTTCACCAGTACCCGCCAGGAGTCGTCCGTCTGGGCTGTAGGCTAGCGACTTCTTCGCGATTGAAGCGCTGGCGACCATTCGAAAGGAATCGACCAGGGCGCCCGTCGCGACTTCCACGATGCTGACACCTCCTTCGGAATCAGCAGCGGCGATGTGGAATCCATCCGGGCTCACCGCGATCGCCTGAACCGTGTTGCCGCCGGGGCCCTTGAGCTTGTTCCGGCGCCGGGCGGTCGTTACGTTCCAGATGGAGAGTGAATCGTCCATCGCGCAACCCACAGCCAACCACGAGCTGTCCGGGCTAAAGGCCAGCGCGCGGATATTCCCGGGATGAGGCAAGCTCGCGATGTGCTCCATGGTGAGTGCATCCCACAAAAAGACCTTGTTGTCCCAATCGCCCGAAGAAATCCATTGTCCGTCCGGGCTGTACGCGACCGGATAGACGTAGAGCTTGTGGCCGCGCAGCACGGACGCCGCTCCGTGACTCCCGACCTCCCACAGCCGCACCGTGCCGTCATGGTGCGCCACGCTGCCGCGCCGGGCGCGTAGCTCACTGAAGCCAGCCGGTGGCCGTCCGCGGCGAATTCCAGATCGTTGATGTCGCCGATGTGGCCCTGTAGCACACCCTGGTCCTGGCGGTTCGCCGTGCGCCACACCCGGACAGTCCGGTCCGTGCCTGCCGAGGCGATCCACCCTCCATCGGAGCTGTACCTCGCCGTAAGGACTTCACCGGTGTGACGATCGTAGGGCGCCTCGACCTCCCGGCCGGTCACGGAATCCCACTGACGCACGGTCCCATCCGCCGAGCTAGTCGAAAGGTGCAGACCATCCCGTCTGAACGCCACGCTGAACACTTTGCGAGTGTGCCCTCGACAGAGGGCGGTCATCGTACCGGTGGATGGGTCCCAGAGACGTGTCACGCCATCCTCGCCGCCAGTCGCGAGGCGCGTGCCGTTCGGGCTGAAGGCAAGGGCCCAGGTGCTGCCGATTTCCTGGGCCGAGGTCGCCACTGGTTTGCCCGAATCGGCGTCGTACACCGTGAAATCCCACTGCTTCGGGCCTACCCAGGCCACTGCCAGCCGCAAACCGTCCGCGCTGACGGCGATCAGATTGGAGTCCGTTCCTGCCGGCCCCCTCAGTTGTGTTTGGACGCGCCCTTGGTCGTCCAGGACGTTCAACATACCTGTGTTCTGCGGTGCGTCCTTCGTGAGACCGACCGCAGGGGCACCACTCTCCCGGACGCTGGCGAAAAGCCGCAGTCCGTGCCGGGTGAAGAGCGGGGGATGGTCGAGTACACTCGTCTCCGGTGGAAATGATCGCTCCCCGAGTTCCTTCCCTTCGAGGTCGGCGAGGCGCAGACTCTCACGCGTTAACCGAGCGATCCGGATGCCCTTCTGGTCCCCGATCAGGAATAGAGATTCGTTGTTGATTGCCGGGAAAATGGCAATGCTGTCGTCGAGCCGCGCGTGCAAGTGTCGCCATTCCCAGTTGCGCAAAGCCTCCGGCGCCGCGTTCAACTGGCTGGCGGCATCGGCAACGTCGTGACGCGAAATCGCGGCAACCGCAGCCGCGATTCGGGCGCGGTAGCTCTCGTATGTGGCGGCTCGCTCCCGTTCCTTCGCCACGCGAGCGTTTCCGTCCGCCACGCGGGCGTTTTCGTCCGCCACGCGAGCGTTTGCTGCGGGCGCAAGGCGAAAAGAATGGAAACGGCCGTTCCCACGAGGAGCGCCGCGAAAATCCCCGACGCCGCGGCCACCAGCGATTTGTGTCGCCGGGTGAATTTGCGTATCTGATAGAGCGCCGAGGCAGGCCGCGCCTGAATCGCCTCCCCGCGCAAGTAGCGCCGGATGTCCGACGCCAGGTCACCTGCGGAGGCGTAGCGCCGGGTCTTGGCTTTCTCGAGCGCCTTGGCCACGATTATCTCAACGTCGCCGCGGTAATGCGCGTTGATCGAGCCCAGCCGCGACGGTTCCTGCTCCTGGATCACCCGCGCGACCTCATGCCCTGGAAGGCGATCGAGCTGGTACGGCAGCCGTTGCGCCAGGAGCTCAAAGAGAATGACGCCGAGAGTGTACACGTCCGACCGTCCGTCGAGCCCGGCCGGGTCAGCGGCGACCTGTTCTGGACTCATGTAGCTGAGCGTGCCCAGCAGTTGACCGGCCTGCGTTCGCCCTGCGGTGGAGAGCAGTTCGGCCGCGGTGACGTGGGCCACGCCGAAGTCGAGCACCTTGGGCTGGCCGGACTCATCGACCAGGATGTTGCTGGGCTTCAAGTCGCGATGAATGACACCCTTGTCATGAGCGTGCTGCATCGCGTCGCACACCCGCGCCAGCAGCTCGAGGCGCGCTCGAGGATCTAGTCCTCGACTGCGCGCATACTCGTCCATCGTCATCCCGCGAATGAACTCCATGGCGAAGAAGGGCCGGCCGTCGTCCCCGATCCCCGCTTCGTACACTTGAGCAATACCGGGATGCTGGAGCCGGGCCAGGATTTCTGCTTCGTGGCGGAAGCGACTGAGCAGCTCGACCGTTGCGGCTCCCGCGCGCATCACCTTGAGAGCAACGGTGCGGCGCGGGTGGTCCTGTTCGGCCTCGTAAACGGTCCCCATGCCACCTTCGCCGTGTCGCCTCAGAATGCGGTAGCGGCCGATGAAAGCCGGCAGCCCGGGCTCCGCTGCAATCGGAAATGTGGCGCGGGCGTGGGCCACCGGGCTGGGCAGGAAGTCAGGGTCGTTTTCGGCCTCCGCGTCGAAGCGGAGAAGATCCTCGACAGCGGCGCGCAGCTCGCTGTCGCCTGCGCACTGCTGCTTCAGGAATGCCTCACGTTGCGCTGGATCCAGCTCGGCGGCCTGCTGAAACAGCGCCTCCACGCGCTCGGGGGTTGCATCGGCTCTCCGAGCGGGGAGGTCATTCGCTGGCGGGCGATCATCGTCTCGCTTCATTCGCTTGCTGTCTCTTTTCTACCCGAGTTTGAGGAATCCCAACGCAGTTTTATTCGAATCACGGGTGAGCGAACGGGTCGCGCGGGAAGCCTCTGTCAAGCATCAACGCGCGGAAATCAGGTCGATCACGTAGAGGATCGAGCCATTGGTCGCGATCCATCAGGTCGAAATTGGGCATGCCGGCGGCGAGCGATCGCCTGAGCGCTTCCACCCCTTGACCCGCCAACGCCTCACGCTCGGCGAAGGTCGGCCGCGCGCGTCCTGTCTCAACCAGGGTCGTGAGACTGGCGCAGACACGCGCGAGGTTGTACAGATCCACGAAGTTGGGCTGGACAATGGCGTCCAGGACCTGGCGAGCCTCCTGCATGGCCTCCAGTGCGTCCGAATTACGATGCTCGCGGAAGAAGAGCGCTGCCGAGAACGCGCAGGTCGACGGCCAGCTCGCTTGCAACCTGGCCGTCGCCCGGAATGGCCTGGTGCAAGATCCGTAGCCGGTCTCGCGCCTGCCTGAGATCGCGGATCGCCGCGGCCCACCGGCCGCTCTCGAAGGCGCCGACGCCCGATTGGACGATTCGATGCGCCTGCTCGAATGCCGCGGTGTCCGTCTTCAGGGGCCCGATGGCCGGCACGGCGGGCCGAAGCCGCTCGTCCTCCGTTGTGATCCCCGATGCAGGGACGGTGGCGGGTGACGGCTGGTCCCAGGCCAGACTCGCGGCATCGAGTCCCTGGTGCAGCACGTGCAGGTCCCAGAGTGCGAGGTCAGAATCGGCTCCGGCGAATGCGAGCCAGCGGCCCGACGAATCGAAGGCCAGATCCTTGACCAGGCCAGTCCACGTCGGGAATGTGAACCACGGCTCAAACGTCTCTGCGTCTCGTAGGATGACTCGCCGATCTCGACCACTCGTGGCCAGCAGTCGCCCATCCGGGCTCAACCCAACCGACAGGATCTCCCCATCATGGGCATTGGCGAATTGGTGCACGACGGTCAGATCGGGTAGTGCCAGGGCCGACAATTCCCCCTGGGCTCCGCCGACAAGGACGCGCATTCTGCGATCGTCGACCACGAGACAGCCACAGCCTTGGGGCAGTTCGACACGCCGGGTCCCTCCAGTGCCGCCCAGGTCGAAACTCGCGACCGTTCCTCCAACCTGGCCGACGATGAGATGGCGACCACCGTCGACGAAGACGGCCGATCTGACGGGCCTTCGCGCCAGGTTCTCGCGACGCAGAATCTTGCCACTTTCCACGTCCCATAGGAGGACCGTCCCGCCATCGTCCCCCGAGGCCAGTCGCCGGCCCGTCGGATCGAATGCCAGCGCGCGAACACCCAGATGAGGCGGGCGCGGGAAACGCTTTCGGAGCGTGCCATCCAGGGCGTCCCAAAGATGAATCGAGTGGTCATTCGCAAAGGCATACCCGTCTGAATTTCCGAGCGCGCTCGCCAGCAGCGAGCCATCGGGGCTGTACGCCAGCCCCGTGACCCAGATTCTGTAAGGCTGCCATCGCCGTATGGGACGGGCCTCGTCCGCGTCCCAGACGACGATCGCCGAATCGTCGGCCCCGGAGGCGAACCGAGGCAATCGAGGATGGACTGCCAGACACTGGGCGCCGAATTTGTGGCCGACCAGGCGTCGTTGCTCGCGCCACCCGGTGAGCTGGTAGAGGCACACAGGCCCCTGGAGCGCTGCAACAGCCAGATAGCCGCGGTCGGGGCTGAACGCGAGCGCACGCACGAACCATGGCTCGGGAAGGACCGCCAGCGCCCGGCCGTCTCGAGCGTCCCAGATCCGCGTCACATGGTCCCCGCACGTGGTGGCGACAAGCGCCCCGTCAGGGCTGAACGCGACCGCGGTGATCGACTCTTTGTGTCCACCGAGTCTCATCAATTCTTCCTTGGAGCTCAAGTCCCAGAGCACCAGTGCACGGTCCGCAACGGTGGCCATCGTCGTCCCGTCCGGGCTGAAGGCAAACGCCGGGTAGTAATCGCCAAGGTGTCCCAGTGAGAACGGGGGACCTCCGCCTGTCATCGGAAGAAGCCGGACCGGCCCATACTGAGCCTGGACTGCCAGCCACTTGGCGTCCGGGCTGAACGCGAACGTCCCCGGATTCCGCGCGAAACTCCGTCGCGCAGCACCCGTGCCTGCATCGACGACGTCGATGCGCCCATCTTCGAAGCCGAGCGCCAGCAAACGACCCTGGCGATCGATCGCCAGCTTCGCGACCTTGGGGTTTGCACGCTCAATCGCTGGCCGCCGGGTCGATTCCCGGCCGGAAGCTGCCAGGAACGAGACGCGCGGACCGGGGGTGAGAATCGCCAGATCGCCGTCGGGCAGAAACCGCACCTGTCCGCCGTTCAACTCAGCCGCGGCGCCCGTGAACGTTCTTGCCACACGCACAAGCCGCCGCAAATGTTTCCGGCCAGGGACGTCCCAGTGGTCGAGCTCCCCGTTCGTGGAAGCCGTCACCAGGATCCGGGAGTCGGGGCTGAAAGCGATACCGTAGACGATCCCTCCAGACACTTGGAATCGGGCCACTTCTTTCACGCCGAAGTCGCCGATCGTGGCCACCGCCTCAGTGCGCAGCTCGACGATATCCCGGCGTGGTGTACGCATGCGCACAAGTCGCGAGAGATCCTCGAGAGCTTCCTCGCGCCATCCGAGCTGATGTCCGGCCCTGAGCGCTTTGACCTCGCTCAGCACAGCGCGGTAAGTCTCGGCGTGCGCCGCCGCGCCCGCTGCCTCAGCCGCCTGGCGCGCCACGTCGGCATCGAGGCGTGCCGCCCGCTCGCGCTTGGCCGAGTTTCCTGCAAGCTCGGCCAGGCTGGCGAACCGGCGCACAGCCAGAAGCGACGCGACCGTGGCGAGCACCAGCACGCCGGTGAGAATGCCTCCGAGCGCGGCGATGAACGGGTTGCGGCGGGCCCATCGCCAGTATCGTTCCGCAGGACTGACCTTCCGGGCCAGGATCGGTTCCCCGCCGAGGTAGCGCCGGATATCCGACGCGAGGTCACCCGCGGACGTGTACCGCTGCCTCTTGTCTTTCGCGAGCGCCTTGGCGACGATGATCGCGACGTCGCCGCGGTAATGCTTGTCGATCGAGCCCAGAGGTTCCGGTTCTTGTTGCGCGATGACCCGTGCAACCTCGTGCACCGGAAGTTGATCGAGATGGTACGGTAGCCGGTGTGCCAGGAGCTCGAATAGAATCACTCCCAGCGCGTACACATCGGAGCGCACGTCGAGCCCTGTCGGGCGGGCGGCGAGCTGTTCTGGACTCATGTAGTTCAACGTGCCGAGTAATTGCCCGGTCTGTGTTTGGCGCGACGTTGTCAGCAAGTTGGCGTCGGTGATGTGGGCGACGCCAAAGTCGAGCACTTTGGGCTGGCCCGATTCATCGACCAGGATGTTGCCAGGCTTGAGGTCACGGTGAATAACTCCCTTGTCGTGAGCGTGTTGCACCGCGTCGCATACCCGCGCCAGCAGCTCCAGGCGCGCTTTAGCGAGGAGACCGAATCCGCGGGCGTATTCGTCGAGTGGCGTCCCGCGAATGAACTCCATGGCGAAGAACGGCTGGCGGTCTTCCCCTCGCCCCGCTTCGTAGACCTGCGCAATCCCAGTATGCTGAAGCCGGCCCAGGATTTGTGCTTCTTGTTTGAAGCGAATGAGGAACTCGACTGAAACGAGATCGGGGCGTATCACCTTGAGGGCAACGGTGCGGCGAGGGTTGTCCTGTTCGGCCTCGTACACCGTGCCCATGCCGCCTTCGCCGTGCCGGCGGAGGATGCGATAGCGGCCGATGTAAGCCGGCAGCCCGGGGTCCGCCGCGAGAGGCTTCACGGCGCGGCCGCCGACAGCCGGACAGTGTAAGAAGTCAGGCTCGGTCTGGGCCTCGGAGTCGAAGTGAAGGAGTTCAAGAACAGCAGCCTTGAGAACAAGGTCCCCGGCGCATCGCTCGACCAGGAACGGGCCACGCTCTGCCGGATCCAGTTCGGTCGCCTGCTGGAACAGCGCCTCCACGGCGTCGGGCGATGGCTCAGGCATGTTCGAGTTCCGTTCTCAGGGTAACTAGCTCAGCCGCTGCTTGAGCCAGGCCCGGATGTAGCGCCAGTGCCGGTCGAGCGTGCGCTCGGCCAGCCCGAGGACCGTTGCAGTCTCGTCCCTGGTCAACCCAGTGAAATAGCGCAGGAGGACGATCTGTGCCTTGAGCGGGTCGCGTGCTTCGAGTTCCTCGAGTGCCTCGTGCACCGCCAGAACGTCCTCCGAGGGCGGCTCGAGGACGGCACACGCTTCGTCCAGCTCTCGGCGCTGCTGCCCGCCGCCCCTGTTCGGCCCGGCTTTGCGGCGCGCCTGTTCGACCAGGATGTCGCGCATGGCGCGCGCGGCAGCGAACAGGAAGTGCTGCCGGCCTTCCCACGTCACATTAGTGCCGTCGGCAATCCGCAGGTACACCTCGTTGACGAGCGCGGTCGGCGTCAGGGTCTGGCCCGGCCGCTGCCGCGCCAGCCGCGCCCGCGCGAGCTCATGCAATTCGGCATAGACGAGCGGTAGGAGGTCAGTCACCGCCTGTCGGTCCCCGGCCTGGGCCGCCTGGAGCACCGCGGACACTTTCGAGTCGCGCGAGAGGGACATCGTTCCCCGGAGAGAGAGAACTGTGGCATAACGCTTTCGAATAATTCTAGTAGTGGCGACGCGGGTCCGCAAGCGACAACACGAACGCAGCCATCGTCGCAATCACGTCGATTCCCGGAAAAAAAGTTGGCGAACTTTTGCGACGGCTCTCGGCTAAAGAGATAGCGAGTGGCGCGCGGTTCACACCCCGCGTTGAATCCTGGCGACCGCATCGAGCTGCATGCGGCCGCCACAGCCGTGAACCGCAGAGTCGCCCCAGAGCCCTTCACCTTGGCGGTGGCACTTTCTCCCCGCTGGCCAAGGGCTTGCGATCGGCCTGCGCGCTCGAGTTCATCGCTTTTTCTCCCCTCAATCGGGTCCGTCTGCCCGGAGAAATTCTCATCCGGTCCCCCGTGCGCCGCCAAGAGGCGCGTCTCGGAATCATCGGTCTTGTAACGCACATAGATGTTCCTGATACCAAGGAGTTGCACCCATGGCTCGCAAGTGGAATTGGCCTCTCGGGTCAAGGTCGGCGAATTTCGTAGAAACTCCCTCGAACCCTCGAGCGAAACGCCCCCGGCGGAAGTTGCCTTCTCCGGTGATCCAAGAACTCGAACGGCGCACACTTTTGAGTGTGACCGCGTCCTTGAATTCCGGCGTGCTCGACGTCAACCTCTCGGCGGCCAATGACCAGGCATTGATCACGCCTTCCGGGTCGACAATTTCGGTCAGCGGCACCGGCTTCTCCGCGCAGGCATTCTCGGGGGTCACCTCACTTCTGGTCCAGGGAGCCAATACGCCCAGCCAGGACGATCCCAACCAAAGCGTCACATTCGGCGGCAGCGGCGGCACGATCACCCTCCACACTGCGTCGGGCACCGACGCCTTGAACGTCTCCGGCGTCACCTCGGTGACTTTCTCGGACCTCACGATCGACGCGACGCAAGGCAACGTCGACGTCGAGGCCTCCGAGACGACTCTGCTGGCGAGCGGCACGCCGCAGGCCGCGATCAGCGTCACGGGAGCGACGATCGAGGCGAACAACATCACGCTCGACGCCAGTGCTTCGGCCTCCTACACATACACTTCCCTGGGAACTCTCAATGAGATCGGAGTGGCGGCGGCAATCGCCAACCTCGACCCGAGCGCGGCGGTCACGGTCACAGGGTCTTCGACCAAGATCGCAGTCAACGGGGCGGGCGGTAACGTCACGATCGGGGCACTCTCGAGCGCCACGGTCAACACCAGCGCGATGGTCGGTAAAGACATCGACGGAAGCGCCCTCAACCCGGTCGATGCGGCGATCGCCGAGTCGGTCGTTAATTCCTCGGCGGTCGCCCAGGTCGGTGGCGGCTCGACCGTGAGCGCCGGTAGCGGCGCCGGCACGCTGAGCATCACGTCGACCAACACGACCAATGTGACCACCGAGGTCGACGGCTCGGGTGCCGCCGGTGGCGCGACCGGGGCCGTGACGCTCGACAACAGCACGAGCGAGGCCTTCGTGGCCGGTGGTTCCACCGCATCGGGCGGCACGGTCGATGTCTTGGCCACGACAACCAACACGGCCGATACCACCGCCAACTCGAGCGCCAACAGGCGCCGGTCCGAACAGCGCGATTCAAAATATCCTCGCGGGGAAAGTCGACCCCGGCTATCTCGCGTCGGCGACTCCGTCCAACCCCAACCCCGCGGACAAGTCTTCCCCGGCCGACACGGCCTTCTCGGCAGGCCTCCCGATCGGCGTCGCAGGCGCTGTCGCGGTGACCAAATTCACGCCCACGACACAGGCGTACGTTGATTCATCAACGGTGACGGCCGGGAACGCTATCGACATCGACGCGTCGTCCGACAACAACACGGCGACAACGGCCGACGGCGACTCGACCACCAGCAATGCAAATCTCAGCGTCGGGGTCGCCGTCGCGATCAGCGACACGGTCTCGAGCAACACGGCGACCGTCGAGAGCACGACTGGCGCGACCAAACTTTCTGCGCCGACGATCAGCGTGCAGACGGCGACACCCGCTACTCCCTCCCCAACGCCGAACGTCCTGAGCACCTCGGCGTCGGCGACCGCGGGCGCGTCGGGAACGAATGTCGGACTCGCCGGCGCGCTAGCCCTGAACATCGTGTCCAACACGAGCGAGGCATCGGTGCCGTCGGGCTCGACCGTTGCCATGGCCGGCGATGTCGCTTTCAACGCACAAGATAGCGCCACCGAGACCACGACAGCCCAGCCGCCGGTCGGGTTCGCCGGCGGCACGGGGGGCGGGGCGGTCGGTGTCGGCGCCGCGGTCGCGCTGACCATCGCCAGCAACACCACGCTGGCCGATCTTCAGAACACGGCGCAAGTGACCGGTGCCCAGGACCTGACGCTCACCGCCGGCTCGACCGACGTCGTGAGCACGAACGCGGTCTCCGGGTCGGCGGGGGGAGCGGTGTCGATCAGCCCCTCAGTGGGCATCTCGGTGGTCAACAATACGACCGAGGCCCAGGTGGGGGCTCCAGACGCAGCGAATGACCCGCTCTCCGCCGGCGGCGCATTCTCGGCGACCGCGACCCACACGGCTCTGACTTCGACCGCGGTCGGAGCTGGGGCAGGGCAGGGGGATGCGGCCTCGGCGGGCGTGTCGATCGCCCTGGCGTTCGCCACCGACCAGACCACGGCGACGACCAATCGCTCCATCAATGCCTCAGGTGCTGACGGCGTAACATTCGAGGCCGACGGGTCTGCCGCCAGTCTGGTCTCGTCGAACGCCAGCGCTACCGGCGGACCGACCAAAACCCAGGAGTCGCAGGAGTCAAATTCGGGGCCGGCCGACAACAGCGAGGCGGCGAGCGGCTCCGATACGGCCGACCCCAACTCCGTCGACGGCGAGAATGCCCAGGCACGCGACTTCGCCGACAACGAGAGCACGATCACCGATTCGAAGGGCGACACCAAGAGCGCCGGCGACACCAAGGGCGACGCCAAGACACCGGCCGCCAGTACGTCCGACGGGTCGGTCACCGTGGCCGCCGCAGTCGCCGTCAACATCGTCTCGAGCACGGCCGACGCGACGATCCCCGCCGGACTGACCATCACGGACAAGAACGGCCCATTGAACGTGAGCGCCAACAACGACACCGGCGATCCCACCAACCCGATCTACCCCGCCAACCCGGTCATCGGCGACACGGCGAACGCCTGGGGCACCGACGCGGGGACCGCCAAGGTGGGAATCGGTGCGGCGGTTGCCTTGAACCTCGTGAGCGCCTCGGCCCTTGCAACCATCGGTCAGAATACGACGATCGACACCGACGGCGTGACTGTCAACGCGGGAATGGCGGGCTCCGCTCCACTGAACCAATTCGGCGCCAACGCGACTTCGGGCGCGGGGGCAGGCGACATCGGCGTGGCCGGAGCGGTGGCGATCAATATCGTCACGAACACCAGCCAGGCACTGATCGAGCCCGGCGCCTCGGTCGACGCCCACGGCGGCGATGTCTCGGTGACCTCGCTGAACAACTCGACCGATTTGACGTTCGCGATACCCGGGTCACCCGCCACGGGCGGCAGCCTCGGCGTCGGCGCGTCGCTCGGCCTGAACATCATCTCGAACACCACGCAGTCCGAGGTGCAGGACGGGGCCGCGCTCACAAACGCCGGTGACGTGACGGTCACCGCCGGCTCGTCCCAAACGATCCTTACCTGGGCGCAGAACGGGGCGGCGGGCCAGGTGGCGCTTGGCGGCGGCATTGCCATCGTGATCGCCAGCGGCGAGACGACGGCCTACGTCGGCGCGGACACAGAGACATTGAATGCCTCGGGCGATCTCACGATCGGAGCGAGCGGGTCGTTCACGGTAAACTCGGTGGCCGCCGCCGCGGCCGATCCCACCGGGAGCGTCGGGATCGGAGCCTCGGTGGTCGTCAACGTGGCGCAAGACTCGTTTCAGGCTGAGCTCGGTCGCAACGTCATTGCCGGCGGGGCCGTCAGCATCACGGCCGACCCCGTGACCGCGTCCAGCCAGGCCGCCGCCATTGCGAGCGAGAGCGGGGCGCCTGCCTCCAGCCCCAGCTCCGGCCAAGGCTCGAGCTCAGGCAGCGGCGGGACCGCAGACCAGGAGAGCCAGAACCAGTCCAGCTTCGCGCATAGCGAGGGCGGCTCGGATTCGCCCGATGTGGACGCGCCGCCGACCTCCAACAGCGAGATGACCTCGCCCTCGGACTCGGCCACCAGCAAATCGGGCGGGAGCAGTGGCCAGACCAAGGTGGGCATCGCGGCGGCCGTCGCCGTCAACGTGCTCTCTACCAGCACGGTCGCGGAGATCGATAACAACCTCACCTTGACGGCCGGCGGCGCGCTTGTGGTCGGCACGACCAACCAGTCGAGCGCACTTGCCCTGGCCGACGGACGGGCCACCACGAACCGGGCTTCGATCGGCGCCGCCGTCTCGCTCAACGTCGTCAACGTCACGAACACGGCCACCATCGGTACCTCGGACACGATCTCCGCCCTTGGCGTGAGCGTCACCGCGCTCATGGTCACGGGCGCGGTGAATGACTTCTCGACGCAGGGGCTGGGTGTCGCGATCGGAACGCAGGTTGGCGTCGCGGGCTCGGTCGGGATCAACGTCATCTCGTTCACGACCTCGGCCTCGATCGGCGTGGGCTCCATCGTCACCTCATTTGGCGGACTGAGCGTCCAAGCCGCCAACGACGAGACGCTTCAGAACATCGCCTTCACCGTGGCCGAAGGCGGGGATGTCGGCGCGGGCGCTGCCGTCAATGTCAACGTCCTGGGCAACACGACCACAGCATTCCTCAATTCGGGCGTCAAGGCGAACGTGGCCGACTTGACGCAGGTCACGGCCGAGTCTTCGCTCAACCCGTCCGAGGATCCGGTCCCCAATTCGCCGGCCGATACGATCACCGCCACCGGCGCCTCACTGACAGCAAAGGAAGTCGCCGGCGTCACCTACTATGACGTCAACGGCATAAACAGCACGGTCATCAACACGACAACGCCCCCTCCGGTCGCCACCGTTGGTACTGGAGACCTCGTCTCCGGCACCGGCATCCCGGCCGGGACGGCGATCACCGCAGTCGACAGTATACCTTTCTCCGGCGTCCTGACGTTCGGGTCGAACATGGTCGCATCAGACGATACCGTTTTTCTTGATCCGTTAAAGACGCCGAAGGTTGGGGACACCTTGAGCGGCCCCGGCATCTTGCCTGATACGACGATCACGGCCATTTCGACCACGGCGAACGCCACTGTTTTGACGCTTTCTTTGCCCGCGATCGCCAACGGGTCCGCAGGACTGGCCGCTGGCCGAATCGAGCTTTTCAACCCGACGAGCCCACTGTCGACGACGGAGCCTGTGACCCTCGTCGAGAGCATTCCCACCAATCCTCTGGACACCCTGGCCGTCGCTCTCTCGTCGCTGCCGGCATCCGCGCCGCACCCGACGGATTTCGCCGCGGGCGCGGGCACCTCCGGCGGCGTAGGCGTCGCCGGCACGTTCGACGTCAACGTGATCACACAGACAACGATTGCGTATATCGGCAGTGGAGCATTGATCAATACGCTGGTCGGCACGGCCGGTTACCCGACGGCTAATGCGGACGAAGGTGTGACGGTCTCGGCGACCGAAACGATGACAATCGCGGACTCGGCCGGCGCGATCGGCGGAGGCGACGATTTCGGCGTCGGCGCTGCGCTCGACGTCAACATCGTCAGCGAAGACGACCAGGCCTATATTGCTTCGAGCGCAACGATCGACGCGGCCCAGAATGTCGAGGTCACCGCCAGCACGAACGGGAGTTTCCAGTCGGCCACGGCGGCGCTGGCGCTCGGCGGGTCGGCGGCGATCGCGGGCGCAGCCTCGATCGAGGTGCTCTCGCCGACGACGAACGCGTATATCGCCACCGGCGTGACGGTCGACGCACTGGGCGATCTGCTGGTCCAGGCGAGCCGCCAGGCGACAATAAGCACCGTCGCGGGTCAGCTCGGCGTGAGCGGCGATGCCAGCGTAGGTGCCGCGGTCTCGACGGTCGCCGATACGGTCAACACCGATGCATACATTGGCGCGGACGACCCGATCACGGCGCGAACGACCAGATCACGGCCGACGGCACCTCGGGCACCATTCCCGTGCTCACCGGCAACTCCGACAGCAACCCGGGGCAAACGACACCATTCTCGGGTGTGGCGGTCGTCGCGGCCACGTTACAAAACGTGCAGGCAATTGTAGTCGGAGGCTCCGTTTCCGCTTCGGCCGGTGTGGCCGGCTCGGCCGCGGTCAACGTGATCTCCGACACGACCCTGGCCGATGTCTCGAGCGGGGCAAACCTCAATGAGAGCAACGGCACAAACGGGAATGGACCGGGCGTGATGGTCACGGCGGCCGACCCGCTCGTTCTCTTCAGCACGGCCGGTGCCTTGGCCGCTGGTAGTGATGTCGGCGTGGGCATCGCCGCCAACGTCGACTCAATCACCAAGAATACGCAGGCCTATATCGCCACGGCCAACGTCACTGCTGCCGGCGACGTGCTGGTTCAGGCCAAATCGACAGAGAATATCAACTCGATCAATGGAACGGCCGTCGTCGCCATCAACCCCAACCCCGAAGAGGGCTTCGCCAGCCTGGCGCTTGCCGGTGCGGCGGGGGTCTTCGTGATGAAACTCAAGACCGAGGCCTACCTGGGCGCCGGCGCCACCGTCACCGCGGGCGGCAGCATCCTGGTCGCGGCGTCGGAGGCGAACACGGTTAACCTCCTGTCGGGAAGCCTGGCCGCTGGCCTGGCGGCCTTGGGAGCCGCCGTGACCGTACCTGTCGTCTCCAAGACGACCGAGGCATACGTCGGATCAGACGCGACGGTTACCGCGCTGGGTCTGGGGACGGCCATCTCTGCTGACACGGGCCAGTTCTTGGTCACCTATGTGCCCTATGGCAGTTCGGCAGCAGCGCCGGCCCCTCCGTCGGTGAGTGCGAACCTGACGGGCTCTGGCAACAGCCTTACCAGCGAGCGGTTGATCGACCAGCGGGTTGCGACCCCCGAGACGACGTCGGTTCACGGCCTGGCCGTCACGGCCGTCAATAGCGACAACATTCAGGGAGTCGGCGTGGACGGCGGTGTGAGCGGCGGCTCGCTCAACGTGAGCGGCTCGGTCGCCGTGTTGACCAATGACACCACCGCCTACATCGCTTCGGGCGCAAAGATCAACTCGAGCAATGCGGGCGCAGCGAGCAGCCAGTCGGTGCTGGTCGCCGCCGGCAACGACGCCGCGTTCCTGGGCGTCGCGTTCGCGGCGGCGTACTCGGCCTCTGGCCTCACGCCGGGGGCGGTCGTGCTGGTGATCAACAACACGACTGAGGCGTCGATTGAAGACGGCGCATCAGTCGCCGCGCTGGGAGACGTCGACGTCGTGGCCCATTCCAGCGGCGAAATCCTCACGATCGCCGCCGGAGTCGCCATCGGCGGGTCCGAGCTGGCCGGCTCAATCTCGTTTGTCCAGGTCAACGACACGACACAGGCCAACATCGGCTCGAGCGCCACGTCACAAGCGTCTGGTGCGCAAGTGAACGCCGGCGGAAACGTGCTGGTTGACGCCACCGACGCCACCGTGACCTACATGATCACCGGGAGTGTCGCTTTCAGCACTGGAGGCGACGCGATCGGCGCTGCGGTCAGCATTGTCGATTTGAGCAAGAACACGAGTGCGTTTATTGGCGCGAATGCCACGGTCAACGCGCTGGGCGACACCCCGAGCATCTCGGGAATCTTCGATGGAAACTACACCAGTTCAGGCGCCTTCGAGACCCTCGCCACTTTCCATGGCGTGGCCGTGCAGGCCTCAACCAGTGAGAACGTGACGAACATCGCCGCGGCCGGCGCGGCCGGAGGCGATGTTGCCCTGGGCGGCGGTGTCACGGTCGAGCTGTTCAATTCCACTACACAGGCCTATATCGGCACGGATGCCAACGTCAATACGGGGACGGTGCAAGGCGTTGATAGCGCGATCGGCGGTAGCTTGGGAGTCAGTGCGGCGCAGGCTGTGGACGTTGCGGCGGTCAACCAGGCCACCAACTTCTCGTTTGCGGGGGGGCTGGCCGCGGGCGGAGCGGGCATTGCCGGAGGTGTGGACATCGGCCTGCTCAATAACTCCACGGTCGCCTACATCGCCGCGGGGGCTGACGTGAACGCACGACAGGACGTCGACGTCTACGCCTTATCAAACGACGCCGTGCAAACGTACGTGATCGGTGCCGCAGCGGGGGCTTCGCTGGCCTTGATCGGCGCGGTTTCGGTCTGGTCGATCGGCGAGGCGTATAGCCCAGACTACACGTACACCGACGGCACCGGCACGAGCGCAAAAACCAAGACCGTGGCCAGCCTGGGAAACAACAGTGGAGTGACCACCGACAGCACAAATGCGGACGAAGACCAGACTGGCGGCACCACGTCGATGCTCTCCGAAATGACCGATCCGGATCTCAACGGAGGTGCCGGCAACACTCAGTATATCAGTGGCACGATGGGCTCTGCCCAGAGCGGCTTGAATAACGCGGTTACCACAGATCCGGTCGCGAGCGCACTGTCGAGCACAACAGCCCCGCCGCAGGGCACGGTGGCGTTTATCGGCATTCCGAGTGGCGCAAATTCGACTGGCGTCTCGCCCGCCACCGTGAACGCAGGGGGCAACGTCAACGTCCAGGCACAGAGCGCAGTCAGTTACTTCGCCGTGACCGGCGGCCTGTCGGTGGGCAGCGTCGGCGTGGGAGCGTCGGTCGAGATCGCCAACATTGAAGGGAGTACGCAGGCCTATATCGACGCCAGTTCGGTGGTCAGCGCCGGCGGAAACGTGATGGTCAACGCCGACCTCGCAAACGACACCTCGAATGGCACGGCCTTCGCTGGTACGGCCGGAGATCTCGCCGCCGTGGGCGCCCAGGTCGTCGACATCCAGGACTCAAGCACCGAGTCAGCGTCCCTTGGCAGCGGAGTGACGATTGCGAGTGCCCAGCAATTGCAGGTCACGGCCACGTCGAACCGCTCGCTGAAGGCACTTGCCGTGGGCGGGTCGGGCAGCCTTTCCTACGCGGCCGGTGTGGGCGTGGCGATTGCGAACGCCACCGGCGGTCCGTCGGCCAGTATCGGCTCGAGCGCCTTGATAGGCCAGACCGCGCCCGTCGGTCTTGTGAACGTCGCGGCCACCGCAAGCGATTTGGTCATGGCGAAAGCATACGGCGTCGCGGCCGGGATCGACGGCAGCGTGACGGGAGTCTACGCAGACGCCGTGTCCGCTCCGAACGTGACGACAGCCGTCGGCCCTAGCGCCGCCATCACGTCGACGGGTAACGTTCAGGTCATGGCCCAGGATACACCAAACGCCGATGCGCAGGCCTTCGGGGTCGCGGCCGCCGGAGGCGTCGCCGTGGGCGTGGTCATCAGCAACGCGAGCTCATCCGGCACAACGTCGAGCACCCTTGGCAACGGGGTCATGATCCTGGCCCCCTCTCTCCTGGTTCAGGCTGATCGGTCGCAGGCGTCGAGCACCGTCCCGACGGCGCAATCCTCGGCCACCGCGGGCGCCGGCGGAGTGCTGGCGGGCGCCGAGGCCACGAGCAGCACGGCCTCCAGCAGCGGCAGCGTGTCGGCGACAACCGGAAGCGGGACGATCATCGAGGCCGCCCTTCCGTTCTACGGTACCCTGACGAAAGGCTCGCCGACGGTCAGGGGTATCTCCACCACGGCCGGGCTGGTCGTCGGACAGCTCGTCTCCGGACCCAACATCCCGGATGGGGCGACCATCTCGAGCATCACCCCTTCGACATCCACGACGCCGGGCAGCATCACGCTTTCTGCCCCCGCGACGGCCAGCGCCACCGGCCAGATGCTGATCGCGAGCGGAGATCTCGGGGACATCGCGATCAACGCGGTGAACTCGAGCTTCCAGAGTGCAAACACCACCGGCGTGGCGGTGAGCGGCCTGCTCGCGATCGGGCTTGACTTTGCCGCCGCCAATTCGAATGTGACCACCCAGGCCCAACTGGGGGCGGGGGTGATCACGGACGTCACCGGCACGCTCGACGTCTCGGCGACCGGCAACGACAACAACGACGCCTCGAGCACCGCCGGCAGCGGTGGCTTGATCGCGGGCGATGCCTCATCTGGCAGCACCACCGACGACTCTTCCGCATCGGCGATCGTCGACGGCGGTGTTCTCGCCGCCGGAGTCGTCCTGGTCACCGCCGACAACAATAGCGACTACATGACCGACGCGAACTCCGTGAACGCCGCGATCGCCGGCTTCAGCGGCGCCCAAGCAACGAACAGCGATAACACCACGGCCAGCACGACGGTCGACTCGAACACCGCCATCATGGCTTCCTTCGCAGTGGACATCACTGCGCAGAACACGTTTACGGAAAACCTGCCGACGAGCGGGAGCAGCGTTTCGGCCGGGTCGGGTGGTGTCTTCATCGGCACAGCCGCGATGAGCCAGTCGACGCTCACCGGTAATGCAGACGTCACCATCGGTAGCGGTGTCACGATTGACGTCGAAAGCCCAACGACGCCCAGCAACGTCGTCCCCGGAATCTACCTGATCGCTTCGACCATCCTTAACACCGACGACCAGGTCTCGCTCTCGTCAGGCGGCGCGGTCGACGGCGCCGGCACCAATTCGTCCCTCACGGCCAATCTGAATAACAGCGTGACGACCGACTCGACGAAATCGGCCCCCGACAACTTCATTACAAACGAAAACATCGGGATCGGCACCTACTCGGACGTGAACGCGGCGAATAACAGCGAGGCCAGCACCTTCGGCGTGCTCGGCACTTTGGCCTCCGCCTCCGCCACAACCAACGTGACCTCAAACCAGACCGTCACGCTCGGCAGTTTTACGAACCTGACGGCCACGCAGAACATCTACCTCACCGCCGGTGACAACCCCACTCCTGGGGGCAACATCCCCACAACCATCGAGGGCGATTCCAATGCGCAGTCATACGCCCGAGGCTTCATCGGCATCCCCGTCGCCAGTGCGACGACCTCTCTCACGAGCAACGCGACGCTGACCGTTTCCGCGAACGACCAGATCGAAAGCGGCGAGGACACAACCGTCGTCGCGGACCATGGCACGCCCACCGCGTCGGCGACGGGGATCGGCCACGGTTACGAGCTCTTTTTTATTCCCGTGACGAACGGCAAGAGCTCGCCCAAAACCACGACCAGCTCGGCGGTGACGATGGACGGGACCATCATAGCCGGCGTCTTCCACGACCTCGACATCACCATCCCCGACGACAACACCGCCACCTCGGATGGCAACGCGATTTTTAGCGACACCATCATCGCCAACGGTGCGACGAATACCGTGAGCACGGCAACCGCCCCCACGAGCACCGCGGCGACCATGGTGATGTCCCCCACATCCGCGGCCTTCACGGCGATTTTCGATCCGAGCTTCAACCCGTTCAACACCATTCAGAATGCGGAGAACGCCGGGGCCCTCTCCGACCCGAACGAGGCCACGGCGCTCGAACAGCTCGTTTACGACGGACCAGTCGGCGCCATGGTGCTTGGCCCGCTGTTCGCCGCCGGCGGCGACGTGACAGTGAACGCGGGCACGCTTCAGGGTAGCACCGGCACCATCACTGCCTACGGCGGGCCGACGATCAGCATCACCAACAACAGCTCCGACTACCTCGTCCTCAGCTCCATCACCATCCCGGATGCGCCCGGCGGGCAGGTCGTCTTCACCGGCGCGGCGACTTCTGCGCCCTCCGGATTGAACGTCACTCAGTCAGACCCGGCGCGCGCGCCGGTCGTGAACATCCAGGAAACGTATAACGGGGCGGTCCCCAGTACGAATCTGAGCAACCCCGGGCCGTCCGTCTTCGTGACCGCCGCGATGAACACGGACCTCAGCGTCAGTCTCGACCCGGGCGGCTCCATCTTGAACGAGGGAGGCCAGGTCTCGATCACGGTTGCGGACGGATCATTGATCGAGGCGGGCAGCCTGACCGCCAATCAGGTGAACATCACGACCTTGAAGGGTGTCACCGCGATCAGCAACCCGACCGGGGTTGGGGGCAACGGCGCGGCACCCACCGCGGGTTGGGACACGGAAATGTACTGGCCGGATGGTTACGACCCGTACACAGACGCGGTGCAGCCCGGCCAGTTGGAAAACATCTACGTCGCCTATGTGGCCAACGCGATGTTCAACTCGGATGGCCAGTATGGCACGGACGACAGTGATGTTGGCACCGTTCCATCGAACAGCGACGACCGAGGAACCGGTACCGGCGACCTGGGCTTCACCGAAGACTTGATCGGCACGGTCGGCCAAACGCCGCCCTACTCCTTTGTCGAACCCGGCGGGCCTGGTGAACCAGCGACGCCCCAACTTGTGGACGGCGAACCGGAAGCAGGCACCAGTCTGATCTTCCTGGGCGCCAACGTGGGGAACCCGACAACGTACACCAAGGCGGATGCGATTGCAGACAGCCCGATCAATAATGACTTCGAGATGAATGGCGGGAATAATGGCTACTTTCCTCTGGTCCCCGTCGAGTCGGTGGGCGAGACCACGGCGTCGGCCTACCCAACCATCGGCACTACCGAGATCAATGCCAACGCGGTCTACGTGAACGCCATGTACGTCGACGTCAACGAGCCGATCAATGTGGGGCAGCCCAGCAACTGGTCGGTCAACCTGCCGGCATCGCTGAATAGCACTATTCAAGCCGATAAGAACATTTTCAACTCAGCGATCGCGTTCAAGTTGACGGCCGGAACGAACCAGGCGGCGGTCTCGGCCCAGGAGATCGGCTCGCTGGCCGTCGGGGATGGCGTGATCGCCACGGGAATCCCGTCTGGAACGACAATCACAAGTATCGACAGTTCAAGCGACACGGTTACGCTCTCGTCCAATGCGACCCAGTCCGGCTCACAAAGCGTGAGCATCTGGGAATTCACCTTGCCTGCTTCCGCGATCTCGGCGGGTGACATGCCGATTGGCGCGCAGTTCGACGCGATCACCAATCAGATCGTTGTCACGGACGTGAGCGCCAACTCCGGCGGCTTCATCGAGCTCGAGGGCGCGATGATGAGCACCGACACGCTCGGGGAGATCACAGTCAACTCCGACCTCGGCCAGGTGACGATCGACAACGAGACCAGCTACTCGATGGTCGTGAACAATGTGGCCGCCAGCAAGTCAGCGAATTCGACCTCGCTGAGCGGGGTCGATATCATCGACACCGAGCAGCCCTCTGCAACCGAGCAAACGCTGTACGTCTACCAGCCGGGCAATGTCATCGACGAATATCAGGGCACAGCCAGCCAGTCTTTACTGCAGTTGCAACAGGGCTCGCCCTCTGCAGTGATCAATGGGAACTCGACGAGCTACTCGCCCTTGGCCGGCTTGCGCTGGCAGTGGCAGCTCCAGGCGACCCTCTCCCGGACGGTCATGGCGAACGTGCCGGTAAACCCGTCGACCTGGGAGGAGACCCCGTGGATCTTTACCTCCAACACAGTTGATGGCGAGTCGAACGATAACAATCCGTGGTACTACCTCGATGCCAGCGGTAACCCCACGCCCGCTGACTCGACCGGGACGACCAGCACGCCGTTCGGCCAACTGGTGACGGGCAGCGACTCCGATCCCATTTTCGAGGAAACGATCAGCGGCGACGTGCTGAATTGGCTCATGGGTTATTACGTCTACCATAATGGTGATTACGGCTTTGCACCGACCGACCCGGCCGTACCTGCGCCTCCCGGTGATCCCAAAGCGGGTCAACTCGAGGACCCGTGGGCATACTACTTCGCCACAGAGGTGCAGCTCACCCTGACCGACTCGGTCAAGGCGGATAACCCCATCGGCATCGATTTCACCGGGTCGTCCCAGGCCGAGGTCAACATCACCTCCGACGAACCGGTCATCCTGGCGGGGAACATCACCAATCCACTCGGCGAGACGACGATCAACGCTCCGAGCGTCACTCAAACCTCGTCCGCCACGATCATGACGAACAACCTCACGCTAACCACGACCGGCGGCGTCGGTACCGCGACCCAACCTTTGAACGCCAGCCTGACGCCCGGCGGTGTGCTCAACGTCCAGGCCGGTAGCCAGGGCGTGTACTTGAACCTGGGCTCGGGAGCGCTTTTGGGCATCGTCAGCTCGGGTGATTCGACCGACAGCGGAGACGTCGTCTTGAGCGCGATTGGCAGCCTCGACCCGCGCCCGGTTTGCCGGCCGGGACGGTCAATGTCACCGGGAATAACATCACGCTCAGCTCGGCGACCGGCGAGATTGGCACGGCGGCCGCGCCGCTGGTGATCCAGGCGTACGGCGTCGTTGACGTCGCCGCGCTCATGGACATCGGCCTGACTCAGGCCGACGGCAACCTCCAGGTCGACCAGATCGTCTCGACTTGCGGCGACGTCACCGTGGACGTGCCCTCAGGGGCGATCATCAACGCCAGCGCGACGGCCTGGGCCGATGAGGTCGGCGGCGCGCAGAGCCAGCAGGTCTGGTCGAACCTGGGCCTCACGAACCCGGCCGCCAACGAGCAGCAGGCGATCACCGCCTTCGAAAACGAAATCAACGCCGATTACGTCGCGTACTGGCAACTGCTCGACAACGGCAGCGTTCAGAACGGCGTCTTCACCCTCAGTTCCGAAGGCGTGGCGCTCTACGCTGCGCAGGCAGGCACCACCCCGGTTCAGACATATGCCAACGCGCTGTACCAGAACTACGTCGACTTCTTCAACGAGAACCTCGGCTCGAACTGGACTTCCTCAGCCGATTTCCAGACTTTCAACCCCGATTTTAGCTATCAAGCGACCGCGCAACAGGTGGCGAACTTCGAAGCAAACGCGACGTGGACGACGGGCGAGTTGACGTACGCGGTCGCCCAGGTGGCGGTGGACCCCGCCGTCGGCGCCCCGGTCGGGATCTCGACGCCCAATATCTTCGGGAAGAACGTCACGCTGGTCGCTGAAGGCACGCGCGGAAGCATCGGCCAGACCAGCACGTCGGTGAAGATCCCGGTGGCGGACATCAACTCGGGCAACCTCACGCCAGCCCAGCAAACCGCGCTCGCGGACGCGACGGCGACGGCCGACGCAACCGCAACGGGAATCGTGGGCAACGCCGCCACCGGTATCGAGCTTTCGCCCGCAGCGCAGGTCTTCATCTCGGCCACGGGCAACTTGACCGCCAGCACGACCGGGTCGATCACCATTCAGAGCGCTTCCCCGACCTGACCCTGAACCGGGTGAGCGCCGGCGGCGCGGTGAATATCAGCGCCCAGGAAAACATCTTTAGCAGCGGCACGGGCACTCAGATCTCGACGCCCGGCAGCACCGTACTCAAAGTACAGACGGGCAGCGTGGGGTCACCTTCCACGCCCCTGGTCGTCTCGATCGGCGGTCAGCTCCACGTGTATGCTCCGCCAAATGAGATTTTCATCGCGGGCAGCTTCAATCCGGGGACCTACCTGGAAGTCTCCACGACGAGCTCTCCCTCGACCTACGGCGAGTCTGTAACGTTCACGGCCACCATCAGCGACCCCGGCGGCGGCGCACCGACGGGTAGCGTCGAGTTCTATGACGGGACAACCGACCTCGGTCCGGGATCTTCCTTGAGCGACGGCGCAAACAGCGCAACTTCGACTTTCACCACCTCGAGCTTACCCGCGGGCGTCGATTTGCCGATCTCTGCCGTTTACACCGCGACCGGGAATTTTACCGGCAGCTCAGGCGGTCTGAGCCTGACGGTCGACCCCGCGGTCTTGACCATCACGGCCGACAATGAGACCAAGGTCTACGGCGGCTCCGACCCGACCCTCACCTACACAGTGATGGGGCTCCAGAACGGCGACCCTAGCTCAGTCGTCAGCGGCGTGTCTCTGTCGACGGCGACGGGCGCGGCGGCCACGGCAGGGACGCACACGATCACTATCAGCGGCGGTACGGCGGCCAACTACGCCATCACCGACGTCAATGGCACGCTGACCGTTTCCAAGGCGCCGCTCTCGATCACGGCCGATAACCAGACCAAGGTGTATGGCGCCGCCGACCCGGTCCTCACCTACACACCCAGCGGCACGCTCTACTACTCCGACACCTACTCGGTCATCACCGGCGTGTCACTAGCGACTGCGACGGGCGCGGCGGCCACGGCCGGAACGCACACGATCACTATCACCGGCGGTACGGCGGCCAACTATGCCATCACCGACGTCAATGGCACGTTGACCGTTTCCAAGGCGTCCCTGACGGTCACGGCCGATAACCAGACCAAGGTGTATGGCGCCCCCGACCCGGTCCTCACCTACACCCCCAGCGGCACGCTCTACTACTCCGATACTTACTCGGTCATCAGCGGCGTGTCACTAGCGACCGCGACCGGCGCGGCGGCCACGGCCGGAACGCATACGATCACAATCAGCGGCGGTACGGCGGCCAACTACGCCATCACCGACGTCAATGGCACGCTGACCGTTTCCAAGGCGCCGCTCTTGATCACGGCCGTGACCAACACCAAGGCCTACGACGGGACAACGAGCGCGGCGGCAATTCCGATTGTTTCGGGCTTGCAGTACACCGACACGGTGACCAACCTCAGCGAGACCTACGACAACCCGGCCGTGGGCACCGGAAAGCCCCTGACGGTCGCGACCTACACGGTCGACGATGGCGACGGTGGCAAGAACTATACGGTCACGACGGTGGAAAACCACACCGGAGTGATCGCCTCCCCTGAGCTAGAAATCCATACCGAACCGTCGGCAAGCGTGACGGCGGGCCAGGTTTTCGCCACCGAGCCGGTGATCTACGTCGAAGATCAGAATGGCAATCTTCTTACCGGCGATAACACAACCCAGGTCACCGCCTTGCTGCGCGTCGGCGCCGGGCCGCTGCTGGGCACGACCACGGTTACCGTTTCGGGAGGCATTGCGACCTTTGCGAATCTCGCAGATGACAAGGCCGGGACAATCATTTTGCTCTTCACGGCGCCGACGGTGAGCGACGCCACGTCGAGCACCATCACGGTCAACCCCGCGGCGGCCACCAGGCTCAGCATCAGTGCGCCGGCCACCGCGGCCGCCGGCAGTCCGTTCACCGTCACCGTCACGGCACTCGATCCGTACAACAACGTTGCGACCGGCTTTCAAGGAACGGTCTACTTCGCTAGCACTGATGCCCGCGCCACTTTACCGCACCTGTACACCTTCACCAGCAATGACGCCGGAGCGCACACTTTCGGCAACGGCGTCACCCTGCGGACGAGCGGCACCCGGACCATCACGATTACCGACGTCGAGCACCCGTCGGTCGACGGGAGCACGAGCATCGACGTCGGCGATGGGATCGGGGCCCCCGCAGTCGCGATTGGCGGCAACGGCGGTGCCGATGTCGATAGCTCTATCGGGGCCTTGGGCTCCGATGCCACCCTCGCCACGAGCAGCGCACCGAGCGCCGACGAGTACCAAGCTGTCGTCTCGCCAATGGATGAGCGGAACCTTTACGCGAATGCACTCATCCCGGGAAGCCTCCGGACGGGACTGGTGGCGGACTCGGTCCTGGACGACCTGACCGCCAGTCTGCTCCTGCCACCAGGTCAAGACGAGCGCGCACCCGCCGGCGCTCTTGCTCTCCCGCTAACCGGAGTCAGGATCATTGCGGACGCGACGGGACCCGGCTCGCAGCAGGATCAGAACGTTCTCTCTGCCGCATCCGCGGCTGGACTGATCGTGTTCGGCCCGGCCTCGGGCCCGTGGTTCCGGCGTTCGGGCATCTTTGATGCCCGAAAGTGAGCCGGAAAGCTGGCCGTCCCGCCCGCAGCGACGTGTCGAGCCTGAGGCCCTTCCCGTCGTCATCGGTGGCAGGACAAACGCCCGAATCTCACTTAACGAACCGACAAGCTGTACTCTGGATTGCCCGCGTCGTCGAGCTGCCGGGACAGGCGGAAAGATCGGCCGAAGACGCGAGACTTGGCGCAGACGAAGCACTAGATGTTATTCAGCCGCCCGGTGGAGTCGCCGAATCGCTCCAGCCCCTGAATTCCGAGGCGATCAGCCATGTCCAGGAAGAGGTTTGTCGCCGGTTTAGAGCCGAATTTCACGTAGCGTCCGGGCGTCAGCGTCCCACCACCGGCGCCGGCCAGCAGGAACGGCAGGTTGGTGTGCGTGTGTGCGTTGCCGTCGGCGCAGCCGCTACCGTAGAGGATCATGGAGTTGAAGAGCAGAGAGTTGCCGTCGGCATCTTTGGTCGTCTCGAGTTTTTCCAGGAATCTGGCGAACTGCTGGACGTACCACCAATCGATCTTGGCGACCTTTTCGATCCGGTCCGGCCGGTTTTGATGATGCGACAAGTCGTGATGACCTTCGGAGATCCCGATATGATCGAATGAGAGATTACTCCCGTCGTGGTTGACCAGGAACGTCGCCACGCGCGTGGAGTCCGTCTGGAACGCCAGCAAGAGCATGTCGAACATGAGCGGAACATATTGCGTGTAGTCCGAGGGGATGCCCGCCGGAGTGTCGCCGCCCGGATCCTGGACCGCTTTGAAGCGTTCCGCATTTTCGATGCGCGTCTCGATCTCGCGCACGCTGGTCAGGTACTGGTCTAGCTTGTTCTGGTCTTGATGGTTGAGCCGTTGTCGCATGAAGCGCGCGTCTTCGAGGACGAAATCGAGGAGCGACCGCTGCTCTTGCTGCCGCCGTTCCAGGTTGGCCTGCCGCTCGCCGGGGGCCCCGGTCCCAAACAGGCGTTCGAAGACCAGGCGCGGATTGGACTCCGGCACCACGGGCATCGTGGGCGAGCCCCAGGAAAGGTTGTACTGATAGGCGCACGAATAGCCGGAATCACAAGCGCCGGACTTGCGTATTGACTCGCATCCAAGCTCGAGCGAAGCCAGGCGCGTGAGCGGACCGATCTGCCTCGCGAGCACCTGGTCAATCGAGATCCCGGCGTGAATATCGGTCGCACTCTTCGTGAGTCGGACCCCGGTCAGGAAGGTGCCGTTTGCGCGTGCGTGCTCACCAGCGCCATCCTGGCCGGGGTCTGCGGTGTGATGGTCCAGACCGCCGAGCACCTGGATCAAGCCCTTGATCGGCTCGAGCGGCTTGAGGCTGCGGCTCAACTCAAAATTCGTTCCCTCACCCTTGGGCCACCAGGCCGCGGGAATCGCGCCATTCGGGACGTAGACGAAGGCCGCGCGCAGTGGGGCGCCTGTCGGGGTCGTGCCCAGCCCGCCGATGCGCAATGCGCGCGACGCCACCCGCGTCGTCCGGCGTAGTGATGCGAGCACCGGGACTGCGACGGCAACACCCAACCCGCTCAGGAAATAACGGCGGCTGAGACGTAAGCGGCGGGGGGAGGCCATCGCATCACTTCCGCCAGGATAGGTCGAGCTCATGGATGCATCCTTGGTTCGAGACGGTGCCCCTGATACGCAGTCTTGTCGCCCGTTCGACTCGAGCCCTTCTCCGCCGTTGGCCTCTGGCTTCTCTGGAACAAGACTGATTCGACGACACCGGCGATGAGGCGCGCCGCTGCGGCCGTTTTCGCGCTCAATTCGCTCCACCAGGCTATCAACTGTTCCCACATCACGGTCGGTGAGCCCTCGCCCGGAGGCATATGTGAGCATTTTCTCGCTCAAACAGCGATAGAAGTCGCGGCTGTGCTCGTCGGCCAGGATGCGTTTCAGCTCCCGGACGTTCGAGAACGATTCGCCGGTGATGAGTTTGCCGGTCGAATTCACGGGATTGCCTTGCTCACGTTCCCGCCACCGACCCAGTGCATCGAAGTTCTCCAGAGCCAACCCCAGGGGATCCATTCGATTATGGCAGGAGCTGCAGGTGGGGTTTTTCCGGTGCAGCTCCAGGGTCTCACGCGATGTTGGAGTGCGGCCCACGAATTCCTTGGTGGCCTCTTCCAGCGCGGGGATGTTCGGCGGCGCCGGCGGCGGTGGCATTCCCAGGAGGTTGTCGAGAATGAACAAACCGCGCTTCACCGGAGACGTTCGATCCGGGTTCGACGTGACCGCCAGCACCGTTCCTTGCGTCAGAACTCCGCCGCGCGGGCTGCCCGGCGGCAGGGAAACGAGGCGCATTCGATCACCTTCGACGCCATCGATGCCATAGTGTTTTGCCAGCCGCTCGTTGAGAAACGCGTAATCGCTGACCAGGAGCTCCCGCAGACTGCGGTCTTCATGCACGATGCGCTCGAAGAGCATTTCGGTTTCACGCCTCATCGCCTGGCGCAGCTCCTCGTTCAACTCGTTTTCGCGAAAGGTGCGGAACGATTTGAAGTACGCCGCGCGCACTTCGTTCAGCACTTTCTTCTCCTCGTCCGTCAGTGTATCGGGAAATCTACGGTTCAGTTCTTCCAGACGAGCCCGGTATCGCTTTGCCAGAGGATTGGACGGCTGATCGCGGTGGAGCACGGCGAACGAATTGATCGGAACCGTCTCGATGTCGTGCGCCTGCAGCCACTGCCCGACAAAGTGGCGGATGAATTCCCCTGACCGCGGGTCGGCGAGCATTCGCTTCACCTGAGCCGACAGGTTTTTCCTGAGGGCGCGTTCCTCGGCCAGACGGAACAACTCGGCGTCGGGCATCGACGACCACAGGAAGTACGACAGCCGCGACGCAAGTGCATATTCGTCGATGAGCGGATACCGATCTGCGCAACTCTCCAGAATGCCTTCCTCGCGGAAGAGAAACATCGGAGAAGCCAGCACGGCTGCCATCGCGTGGGCGATGCCGGCCTCGAAAGTCAGCCCCGCCCGCGAGTACTCACGCTCGGCCAGCGTCACCAGCCGATTCACTGTCGTCTCGTCCACGGGGCGCCGAAACGCTTTGCGGGCGAAGGCGCCCAGCAGCGAGCGAGCGTATAGCCGCCGCTCTGCGGCCCCCTCGGGCGCGTCGCGCGGGAAAAAGCGGGCGTGGTTCGCCGGAGCGACCCAGAACTGGCGCTCAAAAGGTCCGCGCACGACCACCGAATCAATCCTGATCGCAAGCGATCTGAGCTGCCTCTGGCCCGGCGTTAACGGCTCGACGGCGAACACCAGCTCATGCTCCCCCGCACTCCAGTCGACATCCAACTCATATTGCAACCGTGTTTCATCCTGCCGACTGTAATCCTGCCGGAACAACTCCGCTCCGTTTGCCTTGAAAACGAGCCGGCATTTGTTGTAGTCGGATGCGAAGGCGGCCTTTTCGCACGCTGTCAAATTCAACACCAACTTGTACCGGCCCACATGTTCGGCGCGGAAGGTACTCGTGACCGACGCCGGCTCGTAATACGAGAGCGACAATGGGCCGTCGTCCTCTTTCTCGACGTCGCCGCCATCGAGGCGATGGAAACGTCGTCCGTCGATTTTCGTCTCCGCGACGACTCTCGGGACCATCGGCACGACTTGAGAGACAATGGACTTGGCCGCGGCCAGGTATTTCTCCAGCAGCAAGGGTGACAGCGTCAGCACGTCAGCGACGTTGTCGAATCCATGACCCGAGTCGTCCGGCGGAAACTCGACACTCGTGTCAAAGTCGACACCCATCAAGTCATGAATTGTGTTTCGGTATTCGACCCGATTGAGCCGGCGGACAGTCACGCTTCCGGGGTCCGGATTCATCGGGTCGATTTGGAGCGGGCCGTACTTGACCCAGTCTTCGAGGAGCCGCTGCTCGGCATCAGACGGCCGCGGTTTGCCGGCCGGCGGCATGATACAGGCCCGCACGTTCTTGAGCACGGCCCACCAGAGCTTTCGATCACGCAGTCCGGTCGGATCCGTGGCGAACTCATCAAGCGTCACGCCCCCTTTTTTCATCCCGTTGCCGTGGCACCCAATGCAGTAATCCTCGATGATGGGTTGGATGCGCTCGTGGAACTGCTTTTCGACCTCGTCCGCCGCGCTCAAACTTGCGGGACGTAAGAACACGAGCGCAAGGGCGAAACACGCGCGCCATAACGGCCTCAATGCGCTCGCGCGCCGAGTTGCATGACTCACTCTGCACTCTCTCGAAATTGCCGATGCCCGATCGATTTTCCGGGTCCCCGCGTGAACCTTTTTCCCCGTTCTCTTAACTTTTGTTGGCTGTAACTTCTACAGTCCGGTTTAACGAATTGCAACACGCGAATCTCGTTTGCAGCTCGGCCGCTAATCAGTTCGCATCGGGCCGGCAAGGATGTACGGTAGGGGCACAACAATCGTGACGCATTGATCGTTATTGCGATCGAGACCATCGCCACAACGCGGCGCCACCAAACGCGAGCACGGCGAGCGCGTACGCAATGATGATCGTCGCGCTCCCTCCGTCGGTAAAGCCGTAGTTGTGCAGTCCGACGCGCAGCTCGAAGTTGACACCGTACCAGCACATCAATACAGACAAGAAGCACACGACCGACGCGGAGACGACTCCGAACGTGGTCATCCACCCGGCGAATCGGCCGACCACCGGGACGAGATAGACCAACAGCGTCATCAGAGCCCACACCTCTTTTGGTTCCCAGGCCCAGAACCGGCCCCACGTGTAGCGAGCCCACGCGGCACCGACGCACATGCCCGCCACCAAGAGCAACACGCCGAATACCATGACGCGATGGATGAAATTGGCCAAGCTTTCGACCCGCAGGGAGGCCTCTCGCGCTTGACGTCCGAGAAGACCCATCGCGGTCACTGCGCCGCCAACCAGAGCTATCGACCACGCATCGTACGATGTGAGGACACTCGCAAGCGGCCCTTCGACTACTCTTCTCGCGCCAGCGATCAACGCCGTCGAGCCGCACGCGGCCAGGATGACACCAAGGATGCACGCGCGCCGAGGAGAGCGATTCGCCAGCTCGCCCAGAACACTGAAGCCGCCCACGGCCGACAGAACACCGCCCGTGGCCGCAAGGCCGGACGCCACGTAGTAGAGCAACTGCGGATCAGAAATCGGTAGCGGCACGTGCCGACTCAACGCATCGATTCCGAACCGGCCCAGTACATAGAGTGCGATCCCGGGCAAGATTGGCCATCCGAGCTCACGATACGAAGGTGAGCGGCGATAGGTCGCCGTGAGGTAGTGCCCCGTCGCCAGCAGCCCGAGGACCAGCGCCAGCGCAAACGCCGCGTAGCTCGAGACGATCGGCAGGACATGGCCAGAGAGCCAGCGGTTGATTCGATGGTACGACAGGTCAACGGAGACGTTCGGGTCCAGGAGCGACACGTTTTCTGCGAGTACGGTTGCCAGCAAGGCGATGCCGCTCGCGGCCACCGCCGCGTAGTTCTTGCGCCAGAGAAGCTCGAGCACCAGGCCCAGCCCCGCCGCCGCCAGCGCGACAAAAATCACCGTTTCGTACATGTTACTCAGCGGGACGTAACGGACCGCGCGAAACTTGAGCACGGAGCCGTACAGCTCGAATGCAATCCCGGCCGCGAGCCCGGCCATCCCCAGACCGTAAAACGCGGCGACCCGCTTCCCGGCCGCCGTGCCCGGATCATCCGTGAGCCCGAGGCTGAACAGCAGGAACGCCAGGGCGATGCCGTAGGCTATCTGTGCCTTTGAGAACGGCGAGAACTGACTGAAGCGCGACTCGTGCGCGATCGCCGCTGCATCGGGGTAAGTTCCGAGGCCCGTGGCGAGGTCACGAGCGGCGGCGATCACGGCGACCACGCTGCGCTCCGGGGCATTGCCCGGCGCCGCACGCTCCGCCTCTTCAAGTTCTCGATAGCGCTCTCGCAGCGCCACAACCTGTGCAAGCGGGAACCCGGCACGCGACAACTCCGATTCGTCGATCTTGAGGATGATACCCAGGGGAATCCAGGGTGAGCTGTCGGTCAACCATATGCCGAATGTTTGATCGAATACGGCATCCTCCCCCGGCAGGGCCCAGTCCTTGCTATCCAGGTTCTGGAGGTACTCCACCAGGGTGTTGGCAACATTGGCCTCCAGCGGCGACAGGGTCTGATCGGGCTTCATGCCTTTCTCGAAACTCTCGGTCGAATACTTGCGGTAGAACTCGTCGCGCGGGCGCGGGACCACAAGGACGTCGAGCGGCCCGGTCGCGCGGCTGTTGTGATCGCGGATTGCCTTGTATTGAAAGAATCGCTCGCCGACCTCTATCGCATTCTCCTCCATTGGCGTCAGTTTCGGGGCGGCTGCACTTTCGCCGGAATGGGCGCGGTGTTTCTTGTCCAGGAGCTCGCCGACCCATTGCGCGAACGTGAGCGTGTGACCTTCGTGTTCGAGCCGGGTGTTATCGAGCACGCGCGGCGCGAGCCATTGGTGACTCTCGCCGAGCTTGGCGGCCAGGGCGCTCGAGGCGCTTGCCCGTCGCGCTGGCCTCGCCTACCTGATGCGCTGCCTGCGCAGGTCGGCCTGAGTCAGCTCTGGCTGCGCGGCCAGCGCCTCGAGCAACGTTGCGGCTGCGGGCGCGTACCTTGCCGGCCAGCCATCGGACCTGGGCGCGGACCCATGCGCCCAGGATCAGGCGTCGAATCGGCAGGTCCTCGACGAAGATGAATTCCTGATTGTCCCAGAACTCAGGCCGGGCCGACCAGTCCAGGAGCGCCGCCACGGGTTCCCAGCTCGACGTCGTCTTGCCGTTGGGGTCCAGGAGCAGGATGGTGGACCGGCCGTAAATCAGATTGACCGCGTCGATGGCCATACTACTCAGGGGTGCCACGCGGCCCCGATACTGCACGGGTAGGTTGCCGAGCCGGTCGTAAGCGTCCGCGGAGCCGACACGAAGACTCGCCAGCGACGCTGCCCAGGCGATCGCCAAGCCGCCGCCGAACCAGAGCAACTTGATTCGCCCCATGGCCATCAGAGCACGCCGAATGAAATGTGGGGAGCCGTGGGGCAGTCCTCGCCGGCAGGTGCCATTTTTCCGCTCCGCTTGATACTCGGTAGTCCTGCCGGTTGAATTAGTATGAGCCAGCGATTTCGAATCGTCTACTTGAATCTGATTGGCTGCTGCTCGAAGGAGCGTGCAAGCATTCGGATCTGGTCTGTTGACCGGCAAGTCGGGGCCTGATAGGTTCAAATTTCCAGCGGGTTGCTTCGCTGGGCAATCTCTAGTTGGGCTAACGTGGGCCGGCACGCTTGGAGCATGCCGGGCTTTTTTTTTGTTGCGTGAAGGGAAGCCAATCCCATGGCCGAAGAGACAACCCCGACTCGTCACACGCTGGGCGTAGAGGCGGCACGCCAACTGGGCGTCGTCACCAAGACCGTGCCCATGATGGAGCAGATCACGCCGCGCTGGCTGATCAACTTTCTGCCGTGGGTGCCCGTCGAAGCCGGCAGGTACCGTGTCAACAAGGTAAAGCCGACAGCCCCCGGGACTCGCACGGTGGAGTGCGGCCCGGGTGAAGAAGTTTTGTTGCCCGAGATTTACGTCGACTACGAGGAGAACCCTCGTGAGTACACATTGAGCCGCGGTGACGACCACACTCGATGTGCACACCCGCATCTCCGATCTGTACCGGAGCCCTCATGACCAGATACGCGAACAATTGCGCCTGATCATCGAAAAGATCAAGGATGCGCCAGGAGCGAGAGCTGGTCAACAACAAGGGGTACGGTCTGCTCAGCAGCGTTGCGGCTGACATGCGCATCAAGACCAGGAAGGGCGACACCCACGCCCGACGATCTGGACGAGCTCATCGCGAGGATCTGGAAGGAGCCAGCATTTTTCCTGGCGCACCCGCGGGCCATTGCCGCGTTTGGACGCGAGTGCACTCGCCGCGGCGTTCCGCCCCCGATCGTGACCCTGTTCGGTTCCCCGTTCCTGACCTGGCGGGGACTCCCGCTGGTTCCTTGTGACAAGCTCCCTGTGGAAGCAGAGAAGACCAGCATTCTGCTGCTGCGCACGGGCGAGCAGAAGCAGGGCGTGGTCGGGCTCTTCCAGCCCGGGCTCGCGGGTGAAGTGTCGCCCAGCCTCACCGTCCGTTTCATGGGCATCGACCACAAGGCGATTGCCTCTTACTTGATCTCACTGTACTGCTCGATCGCGGTCCTCACCGAGGACGCGCTCGGAGTCCTGGAGGACGTCGACGTCAGCCAATACCATGAGTACAAGTGATCCCAGAGAAGCGGGTGGGCTCGCTCCAGAACCCGCAAAGGGTGCGAGCGATGCGCCCGGGTGGGGAATCATGCCCGGCACCGTGGCCTCCCCGCCCGATGCGGCCGTGATCGCCAAGATTGCCAACGAGCTTTTCGTCGCGTTGTCGGGCAATCCGGTGCCTCCGGCCGGCGCCCACACATCGGCTTGGCCGCCAGTGTCAGCACCCGGGGGGTCAGAAGTCTCAGTTCCGGCCAAGCCTCAAGGTGCCGGGCTGCTACCCCCAACCGAGACTGACCCCCGCACGCTGCCCGCTTCCCCGATGGGCGCAGCGGCTGTCGTGCCTGCGAACCCCGCTGCAGTTCCCACGCAAGGCGTGCCCGGCTCGCCAGCCACCGCGTTTGATGGAGCACGGGCGCCGTTCCTGAATGCTTCACCGGTGTTCCCCGCCACACGCGAACTGTTCTCCTTGCCGAACGTGCCGGGGGCGCAATCGCCTCCGGGCCTTCCCTCGCTACCTTCAGCGAAGTCGCCGACGCAGCCAACCGAGGCCGAGCTCCGCGCGTTGCCAGCCTCGCTGGGAGATGCGACGCCGCTTGTGCCCGAGCCATCCGGCTCAGAAGCTGCCGGGGCGGCGCCTGGCTCCTCGCCCTACTTTCTCGACGGGCACTCAGGTAAGGCGGCCCCTTTCAACGCTGCCCCCTTCTTCCCGGCGACGAGCGACATATTCAACTTGCCTGGAGTACCCGGTCTTCAATCGTTTCCGGGTAATCCAGCGCTGCCTTCGTCGCCGGACATCGCTTCGCCAAGCCAGGCTGATCTGCGCGCCATCCTCGCCTCGCTACCGGGGGCAACGGCAGCCGCGACCGTGATTCCGGACACCGTTTCGTCACCACCAGCGGTACCCGGCTGCGCCGTCTTACTCCGTCGGCGGAGAGAGAGCCGCACCTCTGGGCGCGATGCCGTTGCTCGAGTTCCGGCCTGAGATGGTGCCGAACCTGGAAGCATCCAAGCGCCCGTTCGACCCCTACGTGATCCGGGGTGACTTTCCCATCCTGCAGGAGCGGGTGAATGGACGTCGGCTGGTCTGGCTTGATAATGCGGCCACGACTCAGAAGCCCAGCGCCGTCATCGACCGCCTCTCATCCTATTACCGCCACGAGAATTCCAACGTCCATCGCGCTTCACACACCCTCTCGGCACGGGCTACCGATGCCTTTGAGGGCGCGAGAGAGAAGGTGCGGCGTTTCCTGAATGCCTCTTCTACGCGCGAGATCGTGTTCGTTCGCGGCACGACCGAGGGGATCAACCTCGTCGCCCAGGCCTGGGGCCGGCGCTACGTCGAGAAGGGCGACCAGGTGGTGATCACCTGGCTCGAGCACCACTCCAACATCGTGCCCTGGCAGCAACTGTGCGCAGACAAAGGCGCTTGCCTGCGGGTGGCGCCGGTCGACGATCGCGGCCAGATCATTCTGGAGCAGTACGAGAAGCTCCTCGGGCCGCGCACACGCATCGTGGCTCTCAGTCACGTATCGAACGCGCTGGGCACGATTTTGCCGGCCCGCGAGATGGTCGAAATCGCTCACCGCCATGGCGCGCGCGTCCTGATCGACGGGCGCAGTCCGTCGCGCACATGCGCGAAGATGTGCAGGCGCTCGATTGCGACTTCTTTGTCTTCTCCGGGCACAAGATCTTCGCGCCCACGGGGATCGGGGTCGTTTTTGGAAAAGTGGACGTCCTGGATAACACCCCGCCCTGGCAGGGCGGAGGGAGCATGATCGCGGACGTCACTTTCGAAAAGACCGCCTACCATCCGGCGCCAAAGCGGTTCGAGGCCGGCACCCCGAACATCGCCGATGCTGTGGGGCTCGGGGCCGCGACTTGACTACCTCAGCGAGGTTGGTCTCGAAAACATAGCGCGCCATGAACATGATCTCTTGACATACGCCGCTGCCATGCTCAATACCGTGCCCGGCCTGCACATCATTGGCACCGCGGCCGAAAAGGCAGGTGTGATCTCCTTCGTTCTGGACGAATTCCGCGCCGAGGACGTCGGGGCTGCACTCAACCAGGAGGGCATCGCGTTGCGCAGGCCACCACTGCGCGCAGCCTATCCTACGTCGCTTCGGCCTGGAGGCGACCGTCCGGCCGTCGCTGGCGCTTTATAACACGCAGGAGGATATCGACGCACTCGTCGCCGCGCTGCTGCGGATTCAGGCCGGGCGAGGCCATCGTACACTTTGATTTTGAATTGAATACAGAACTCGAACACGCCCGAGCGGCCCTCTGCTCGTCCGAGCGAGCCCGCGGGCAAGAGGTCGAAGAGCTCAGGGCCCGGCTCGCCTCGCTCGACGACCAACACGCCAAGCTGCTTGAAGAATACCAATCGGCACAGTTACTGCTGGCGAATGTGCAAGCGAGAAACGATGAATTGACCGCCGAACAAGAGCAGCTCGCTCTCAGATATGAAGAGAAGCTCGAACGTGAGCAACTCGAGCGGGAAAAGCTTGCCAGGTAACTTGCCAGCCTACGCGCCGGATCTCAAGGACTGGGCGCATCAGCGGGTCCGTCGCTTTCGGATGTACGAGCGGTGCAGGTCGCTCCAAGAGAGGCGCCCGACTCGACCGAAGTCCGCCCCAGTGGGCCGAACTCACGAACGGATTTCGCGTCATCAGACTATCTGCGTCGCATGATGGCCGACGCGATGAAGTGCGGTGCCGTCCGCCGCGGTCCGGTGGGCGGGCGTTCGGAAGCAGAGTGTTGAGGCCAGCGCCGCCATGTTGTGTCAGTGCGTGACCGCAGTTTGAGAATCGCCGGGAAAGATAGGCATGCGCGCGATCGGCATGAGGCACGGTAAGCCGCAGATCGTCCATCAATTCGCGAGCGAAGTGGAACGCAGCGCAGTACGCCCGACTGGTCGCGGACCGCCACTCGGCTTCTGTGCTGCCAGCGGCAAGTTGCTGGGCCACCACCCCTGCGAAAATCGGAACTGTCGCCACTCATGGCGCCAGAAGCGATAATCGAACCGAGTCGTCCGCGGCATCAGCCGCACCCACTCGGCCCTCTGGCGAGCGAGACAATGCAGCGCCTACGATCCGGCGGTGACGCCCCGTGCCGGTTTCCAACCACGCAGTGGAGTCGTGTCGTCACGGCCGGCAGCCGCGGCACGACCGAGGCTCGAGATGCGCTGTCGAGCCTCTGCCAGGCTTACTGGTACCCCATTTACGCGTATGTCCGGCACCGTGGACAGAGTCCGGAGCAGGCACAGGACGCGACCCAGGAGTTCTTCGCTTACATGCTCGAGCACGACGTGATCGCAATGGCCGATCCCGCGCGCGGGCGATTTCGGACATTTCTCCTCACCGTCTGTTCCCGCCACCTGGCCGCCGAGCGCAATCGCCGGAATGCGGGAAAACGGGGCGGAGCGAGGTCTTTGCTCCCGCTCGAACCGTTCGATGCCGAACGCCGGTACCAAAGTGAGCCAGCCGACCTTCTCACTCCCGAGCGGATCTTCGACCGCACGTGGGCGCTCACGCTGCTCGCCCGGGTCGTCGAGCGGCTTCGCGGGGAATACGACAATGCGGACCGGTCCGATCGGTTCCAAGAGCTGCTGGCCATACTGACCCGCGACCGTGCGTCCGAATCCTACGCGGAGATTGCCCTCCGGCTGGGGATTACCGAGGGAAACGTGCGTGTTGCCGTTCACCGCCTCCGGCGCCGGTACGCCATCGTTTTACGCGAGGAAATCTCGGCTACCGTCGGCGATGATGCCGAGATCGACGACGAGATTCGCTCCCTCTTTGCTGCTCTTAAACTGGAGGCACGAAAATGAGTGGTGCCGAAGTGTGCCCCGATTGCGGTGCCCCACTCCCTGGGGTGTTTCCGACCGGGCTCTGTCCTCTCTGTATGCTTGCGCTCGGGGCGTCTCTTTCGGCCGAGCTTGGCGGGGGATCGGGGTCGGACGCGTCGGCCGACTTCGACCGATCGGGTCGCGAAGGCACACGGGCCGTTCCGACACTGGCCACGATCTCGAGCAAGAATGGTGCGAACGGGACGCCTGCTCGTATTGATGATCGCGCCATGCCCGAAGGTACGCGGCCGGCCGAGCCGGGCTCACGGGGGACGTCCGTCGCTGGCGGGCAATCGTCACGTTACCAGCTTGTCTGCTGTTTGGCGCGGGGCGGTATGGGCGAGATCTTCGAGGGGCGCGATCTGGACCTTGGTCGCGATCTCGCTGTCAAGGTGATCCGAGAGGAGCACCGCCACGAACCCGAAATGGTCCGGAGGTTCGTCGAAGAAGCCCAGATCGGCGGCCAGCTCCAGCACCCGGGGATCACGCCGATTCACGACGTCGGACGTTTCCCTGACGGCCGGCTATTCATCGCGATGAAGCTGGTCCGCGGCCGCACCTTCGCCGCGTTGCTGGATGCACGTGAACGCCGTGACGAGGATCGAATGCAATTCCTCTCGATCTTCGAGCAGGTTTGCCAGGCGATGGCCTATGCGCACAGCCGAGGAGTCATCCACCGCGATCTGAAGCCCTCGAACATCATGGTCGGGGCATTTGGTGAGGTGCAGGTAATGGATTGGGGACTGGCCAAGGCGCTTAACCAGGGTGCTCTGGCCGATGTCCCGGCGGCGATCCGGTCGCACGACGGCGCCCACCCCGTCCAAACACTGCACCGCGAAGGGGGCGGAGCCGAATCGCGCTTAGGTTCGGTACTTGGCACGCCCTCGTATATGGCGCCGGAACAAGCTCGGGGCGAGCTCGACACACTGGACGAGCGGGCCGACGTCTTCGCGCTGGGCGCGATCCTCTGCGAGATCCTCACAGGTCAGGCTGCGTTCGCAGGCGGTTCCACGACCGAGGTTTGCGTGAAGGCGGAGCGAGCCGACCTGTCGGACGCGTTTGCGCGTCTCGACGCGTGTGCTGCCGACGCCGAGCTGGTGGAGCTCGCGCAATCGTGCCTTGCCGCCGCGCCCAAGGACCGGCCGCGTGATGCCGGTGCGGTGGTCGGCCGCTTGACGGGCTATCTGGGCAGCGTCGAGCGGCGACTGCGCGAGGCGGAGCTTGCCCAGGCTCGGGCAGAGGCGCGGGCCACCGGCGAGCGCAGGCGGCGCTTGCTGAGCCTCGCTCTTGCCGCGTCGGTTCTGGGCACCGCCTTGATGGGCGTAGCGGGCTGGGTCTTGATCGATCGCGAACAACAGCGGCGTGGGCGATCGGTCCGCGGCGGGTTGAAACAGCCCTCGCCGAGGCCTCGACAAAACGCGAAGCGGCGCGCGCTGCCGATGGCGCGGCCCCCGTCGCCTGGGTCGAGGCCATCGAGGCCGCCCGCCGCGCCGAGAGCCTCCTCAGCACCGGCGATGCCGGCGTCGAGTTGCAGGATCGGGTGAGGACGTTCATGGGGGACCTGGTCCGCGAGCGTGATACAGCCGAGCGGGCGGAACAAGATCGTCGGATCGTCGACAGGCTCGCGGCCATCCAGAACGACTTCGGCGTCCACAATGACGAGGCGAAGGCCGACGCCGAGTACGCCGCGGCATTCCGCGCCTACGGCGTTGACGTCGACCACATCGAGCCTGGCGCGGCGGGGAGAGCGTTGGCGGCCAGCCCCGCGATGGTCGATCTGGCGAACGCTCTCGACCATTGGGCGTTCTTGAGAAGGGGTCGAACGTTGCACGACCCGGACGGCGCCGCGCGGCTGGTCGCGGCTGCGCTGGCGGCCGATCCTGACCCTTGGCGAACTCAACTTCGGACTACGCTCAACCGAACGGGGCGCAATGCGGCCCAGAGGCTAGAAATCCTGGAACGGCTTGCCGCCACGGCTGACCTCGGCTATCTGCCAGGAGCCAGTGTCACCCGGCTTGCCGGGGCGCTGGCGGTTCTGGGACGGCGTGAGCTGGCTATCGGGTTGTTGCGGCGGGCTCAGCCGCTCCACCGCAATGATTTCTGGGTCAACGCCGACCTCGGACGCGAGCTCCTGGTCGCGGGTCGTGCCGAGGAGGCGGTCCGGTACTTCGACGTGGCGGCGGGTGTTCGTCCCCGCAGCGGCCTGGCCTTGCGCGGCCTGGCGCGGGCCTTGCTGCGCTGCGGCGAGCCGGCGGAGGCCAGCGAGATTTTTCGCGAGGTGATCCGGCTCCGACCCGACGATGCCCTTTCCCACGTCGCGCTCGGATCCGCCCTGTTCAGGCTCGGCGAACGGCACGAGGCCGACGCCGAGTTTCGCGAGGCTCGCTGTTTGAAGCCCGACGATTGGGTGGTTCGAGACCAGATCGCCCTCGCGCTCTCGGACTGGGGTGAGTTTGCCGCGGCGGTCGATGAGCAGCAGGAATCGGTTCGTCGGTTTCCCAAACTGGCGGTCGTGCACAAGGCGCTCGCCCACGCTTTCCAATCTGCTGGGCGGCTCGACGACGCCATCGCCGAGTTCCGCGAAGCGGTGCGCCTGCAACCCCGCTTTTCGGCGGGCTACCTCTTCCTCGGGCGGGCCCTGATTGATGCCGGCGAATCCCAGTCCGCGCTCGCCGCTCTGGCACGCGTCGACCCAGGCCCGCCGCCCGCCGACCCAATTTTGAGCCCGTCGACGCTCGCCTCGCGAGCCGAGCACCTGCGATTGCTCGAATCGCGGCTTGGCGCGGTGTTGCAGGGAAATGAGCGCCCCGCCGGCCCGGAAGAATCCGCCGACTTCGCACGCGTCGCTTTCTCGCGACACCTCTATGAGGCTTCGGCACGCCTCTGGACCGACGCGTTCGACGCAGCGCCGATGTTGGCGGCTGACCCAATCATCGGCAACCATTTTCAGGCGGCGCGAGCGGCGGCGCTCGCGGCCTCCGAGGGTGATCACCCCGCGAACTCATCCGCCGGCCGCTCCCCAGCGCGGTGGCGTGCGCAGGCCATGGGCTGGCTCGAGGCGGATCTCACCGAATGCGCCGCCGCGATCGAATCGGCAACGTTCGCTCAGCGCGAGACGGCCTTGAAACGGCTCGGTCGCTGGCAAGTCGACCCGGCCCTGGCAGTGATCCGCGATGAGCCCGCCCTCGCCAGACTCGCCAGTTCCGAGAGCGGTTCGCTCCGTGACTTTTGGTCCCGGATCGACGTGGTGCGGGCAAAAGCGAATGCCTCCGCAGCAGAACGACGCACCACGAGCAAAAATCCATGAGGCGGGTGTAACGTCCGGGAAGATTCTTGCAATATACCTTCAGGGTCGTTGACAACCGCACGCGGTCGAGGTCACCTCGATCTGGGCCCGGCGCGCAGCATGGAGCAGTGGCGGGGTAATCCACCTATGAGGTTTTGCGCAACGCGGCCGGCGCGGTCTTGCTCGTCCTGTCAGCACTTACCGCGGCCGCCTGTGCAGCCGAGCCGCGCGTTCCGCCGGCGCTCTCGGTCCTGTTCCTCGGGGACAAGGGGCTTCATCATCCGGCTGATCGCTATGCGAGATCGCGCCGGTGCTGGCCGGACGGGGGATCGAGGTCGAGTACACGGAGAACGTGACGGACCTGAATCCGACGAAGCTCAGCAGATACGACGCCCTTCTCATTTACGCCAACACAACCCGAATCACCCAGGACCAGGAGAAAGCGCTGCTCGACTACGTCGGGGCCGGCGGCGGCTTTGTTCCCCTGCACTGCGCCTCCTTCTGCTTCCTGGACTCGCCCAAGTACATTGCGCTTGTCGGCGCTCAGTTTCAAAGGCACGGCACAGGACAATTCGAAACGGCGGTGGTCGACGCCGGCCATCTGATCATGAAGGGGCTTGAGCCGTTCCGCACCTGGGACGAGACCTACGTCCGCCAGGGCCGTTCACCTGTTGAGCGGCGTGGCCGTGCTCGGATTCCCGACCGGCCGCGCGGGGTCGGTCTCGATGATCGTCCGCGTCATTTACGCCGACAGCACAATGGAAGATCATGAGCTACAAAACGGCGTCCACTTCGCCGACATCAACGGTGAGCAGGACATGCCTGACTCGAAGCCGGCGCTCAAGCTCGCCGGCCAGCAGGTCCGCTACGTGGCCGTGAAACCCAAGAGAAAGGACATCATCGCCAGCATCGAGCTCGTGAAATGAAGTGATCAAACAGCCCCGATTGTCCTGGCTGCGACGGTCGAGGCGTTCGAGTGAGCGTGTGAGCATGAAATTTTAGGGACGTTCTTTTCAACTCTTAGAGCGGCTCGTGCGCGCCAAGACTTCGCCTGCACCGGGGCCGCAGAAGCCGGGAGGTCCGATCATGAATTGCATCCGGTTCGCCGCCCTGCTGTCCGCTCTCGTGGTCGCGGGCCCTACCGTGGCCCAGGATTTCGAAATCAGCCGAGGGCGCTCCCGCCCCCACGAACATTCGGGGCGCGGAATACCCGCGCCTCCATGACGACCTGCGCGTGACCTTCCGCATCAAGGCGCCAGACGCACAGAAGGTAGAGTTTGGGTTCTATACCCCCAAGCGATATCCCGCGCAGAAGGACGAAAAAGGCTTCTGGACCGCGACCACCGAACCACAGGTGCCTGGCTTCCATTACTACCGAGTGTTCATCGATGGTGCGGAGGTGAGCGACCCGTCGAGTCAAACGTTTTATGGAACCGGGAAGGACGCTAGCGGGATTGAGATCCCCGAGAAGGGCGTCGATTTCTATCTTCCCAAGGATGTGCCGCACGGCGAGGTCCGGGAGCGGTGGTACCTCTCCAAGACGACCCAGGGCTGGCGGCGGATCTTCGTCTACACCCCGCCCGGCTACGACAACGCCCGCGACAATCGGTTCCCCGTGCTCTATCTTCAGCACGGAGGCGGAGAGGACGAGACGGGATGGCCGAACCAGGGTCGCGTTGCCTTCATCCTGGATAACCTGATCGCTGAGGGAAAGGCAAAGCCGATGCTTGTCGTCATGGAGCAAGGCTACGCGCGAAAGCCCGGAGAGCCGGCTCCTGTGCCGCCGGCGCGACCGGCTCCGGGGCAGCCCGCACCGCCGCGCGACTTCAGCCGGATGTTCTCTGCGTTCGAGGAAGTGATGGTCAACGACCTGATTCCCTTGATCGACGCGACGTACCGCACCCTCGCCGATCGTGATAGCCGCGCGATGGCCGGTCTTTCGATGGGCGGCATGCAGACGTTCCAGATCGGGCTCAAGCACCTGGACGTGTTCGCAGCCCTGGGCGGCTTCAGTGGCGGTGGCGGCGGATTCGGCGGCGCGGCGTTCGATCCGAAGACGGCCCACGGCGGCGTGATGGCCGACGCGGACGCGTTCAACAAGAAGGTGCGCCTGGTCTGGCTGGGCATCGGCACGGCTGAAGGCCGGATGTACGAGGGCATCAAGAGTTATCACGAAGGGCTGGAGAAGGCCGGGATCAGGCACGTGTACTACGAGTCGCCCGGCACGGGGCATGAATGGCTGACCTGGCGCCGCTGCCTCCGCGAATTCGCCCCACTACTGTTCGGGAACACCTCGACCTCGGTCGGCCGCGCCGGTCGGATGCCGCGGCAGCCGATTGTCCTGAACCCCGATGACGTGCCCGCGTTCCCCGATCCGCCCGCCGGATTCGACAAGGAGCGCAACGATGTGCCGCACGGGCGCACCGAGATGGTGACTTATGAGTCAAAGTCGGTCGGCACGACGCGCAAGATGCAAGTCTACACGCCGCCGGGCTACTCGCAGGACAAGAAATACCCGGTGCTGTACTTGCTCCACGGGATCGGTGGCGACGAAACGGAATGGCAGCGCTTCGCCAAGCCAAACATCCTTCTCGACAACTTGTTGGCCGATAACAAAGTCACGTCGATGATCGTGGTCATGCCCAACGGACGCGCCCGGAAGAACGACCGGGCCGAGGGAAACGTGTTCGCCAGCGCCGGCCTTCGCGGCGTTCGAGGAAGACTTGCTGAAGGACGTGATCCCCACGATCGAGTCACGGTATTCGGTTTGCGCGGACCGCGAGCACCGTGCCATCGCCGGGTTGTCAATGGGCGGCGGGCAGTCGCTGAATTTCGGACTCGCGCACCTCGATACCTTTGCATGGGTCGGTGCTTTCTCCGCGGCGCCCAATACCAAGCCCGCCACGGAACTTGTGTCGGATCCAGAAAAAGCCCGCCAACAACTGAAGCTGCTCTGGATCGGCTGCGGCAAGAAGGACGGCCTGATCCGCATCAGTCAGGGCGTGCATACCTATATCAAGGAGAAGAATGTTCCGCATGTCTGGCACGTGGACGGCAACGCGCACGACCCGACGGAGTGGAAGAACAACCTCTATCTCTTCAGCCAGCGCATCTTCCGCTGAGTTCAAAGTGAGGTGTAGACGTGGAAAGAGGTAATCTATCGCGACGAGGATTCATAGAGCGGTCTCTGGCAGCGCTTGCCGCCGGCGGGCTGCCGACCTGGTCCGCCCGGCAGCTCTTCGCCGCCCAGGAGGAGGGCGCGGGCAAGAAGACTTCCGCCAACGATCGCCTCACCATGGGCATCGTGGGAATCGGCAGCCCCCAGAGCCGCAGCCTGCAAGTCGTGGGAGAATCGGGACCCTCGGTGAAATCCGGGGAGTTGACGTTCACACTCGGCTGCGATGTGGCCGCCGCCCATCGAAAACGCGCCACCGAGGTGATGCGCCAGAGAGGCTTTAAGGAATTCGAGGCCAACACCAAGGACTACCGCGACCTCATCAACAACAAATCGCTCGATTGCCTGCTCATCGCCACGCCCGACCACTGGCATGCCCAGGTGGCCATCGACGCACTCAAGGCCGGCAAGGATGTTTACTGCGAGAAGCCGCTTACTCTGACCGTCGCCGAGTCGTTGGCGCTTCAGAAAGTGGTGAACGACACCGGCCGCATCCTGCAAACCGGCAGTCAGCAGCGAACCGATTACCGGGGCATGTTCCGCCTGGCGGTGGAACTGGTGCGCGCCGGCCGCCTGGGCAAGATCAAGACCATCGAATGTCGTGTGGGTGGCAATCCGACGAGCGGCCCGATTCCAGTGTCGCCGGTCCCCGACGGCCTGGATTGGAACTTCTGGCTCGGGCCGGCCGCGGACGTGCCTTATCGCAAAAAGGACAGGCTTACGAATGGCTTCTATGAGTTCCGCTGGTGGTATGAATATTCCGGCGGCAAGATGACCGACTGGGGCGCACACCATCTGGACATCGGGCAGTGGGCGCTGGACAAGGATGGCAGCGGTCCTGTCGCGGTCGAGGTGCTCAAGGCGACCGCGCCCTACGCGGGTGGCGATGGCTACAACTGCCATCCGAGCTTCCATGTCCAGTACACCTACGACAACGGCACCAAGGTCATCGCGATGAGCGCCGACGGGAGCAACCCAGGAAAGCTTGTCGACAAGGATGGCAAGGTGCCCCGCCGCCGCAACGGCACCGAGATGAACATTGGCCCCGACACTAATGGCGTGCTGATCCAGGGAGAGAACGGCACAATCTTCGTCAGCCGCTTCTCGCTCCTTGCTAGCGACGCCAAGATCCTTGCAGATCCGCTTAAAGAAGATCCCAGGGTCTACACCGGCCGGCCGACCAACCAGATGCAGAACTTCGTCGATTGCGTCAAGAGCCGCAAGCAGCCCATCTGCAACGTCGTGGTCGGCGGCAGCTCCGTGATCGTTTGCCACATCGGCGTGATCGCGTTGCGAACGGGCAAAAAGTTGAAGTGGGACAGCGTCACGCATCAGTTCGATGACGCGGAGGCCAACACGATGTTGGCCAGACCGCGCCGCGGGCCCTGGCAACTGCCGGGATAGACGCTTGCTCTTGTTCCGCGCTGCCATCGGCAGCGCGATACGGAAATGCACGGACTCAGGCCGTGCCACGATTCGGACCTGGCCGGAACTCGCCCAGGCTTCTCCACGCTGCGCGAGTCCAGCAGCAGTTGGCGCTCGATCCGCTCATGAATCATACGAGATATAATTGCGCAACCACAATAACATTATATTGTGTTTCGCAGGACGTGACCAGCGCTGCTGGCAAACTGAAAGCACGCTGCCGAACACACGCAATTCAGCCCACGACGCTTGACGTCGCGGACGCCGGACTCACGATTCGCTCCGCCTTGCTCAGACTGATCAACGGTGATCTAGGATTTTGGCCAACGGGACCGAAAATGCCGCAAATCATTATCTTGTAAGCACTTAGCTGGGGATCTAGGATTTCGAAGGTAGAAACTCCGTATTGATCATGGATGGCACTCGCATCGGGATCAAGTGGTAAAGTGTTAAATCTAATAGAGTTGCTACCAAACCTTATGGGAAGCGCATTGGCTCCGTATGGAGCCAGCATGGCCCATGTTGTTTCAAATCTGTTTCAAGTCCTCAGAAGTGGTAGGACACCTGGAGATTGAGACTCGGCCTGTCTCGCACTGCCCCAGTCGCTCTGAGCCACGGTCAATGTGACACTTACTTTCGACCGGGAAAGGAACCGCGTCGAGTTTGGTCGTGCGACGGTGGATCGTCGTGATCAACTCTGTTTGATGCTGATCACGATCGCGGCCATAACCCTTCAGTTCTGCATCGCAGCACCTTGAATTGGCATCGAACACCGACGCAGTGAGTGGCTTCATCGACGATGGGCGCCGTCCGCCTCGCAGAATTGCCGGAATTGACATCGAAACGATTGGGCCTCGCGTTCCTCTGTGCAGCATGACACGGCCACGACGAGATCCCCAACTTCGACTCTGGCTGGATAAACTGTGCTTTGAGGCATAAGCGTCCACGCGCGCATTTACGTTACATATCGTGAGACAAGTAGTGCTCAAAATGAGCGGTGCTCCCGCGAAACGGACAACCGGGTCGTCGGCGCACGAATAAGCGGACGCTTCTGCGTCGTCAATAGCGTGAAAAATTCCAGGGCGAGATGGTTAGTACCGTATTCGTGCGTGATGGGGGGCTCCCCCTGGTTACTCATGGTCGCAACGGCATGATACAATGGGACTTATATCTGTCACTAACGGACGTCGTTGTGACAGACTGATACATCTGTTCATACTCGCATGATGCATCTTCCGATTGTACGCTGTTCATCAGGCTTAGCCATCATCTTGCTACTAGCCTGCATCGCATTGCACTCTTGCCTAGCCTGCATCCTAGCCTAGCCTGCATCGCAACCCGCCTAGCTCGCAACCAGCGTCTAGCCTGCATCGTTGACTAGCTCGATTGCCTTGCGTTCCTAGCCTGCATCGAATGCAGGCAAGCAGCGTCTAGCGTCTAGGGGCTTGAATGCAGGCTTAACCGATCTTGACCGACGTTCGGCCGATGGCTGAAAACGTCGTTTCCCTGACATTGAACGCAAGCTTCGTTCAATCAGTAGTTGCGCGTGCATGCGATTACTTAGTATTATGAGCACATGATTTAAAAAAGCATCAACTCGCATTTTTCTCTTTGACAAACAAAAATCACGTTGTATGCTTGAGTGTCGGGGAAAGACAAGTGACAAACGAGTCAATCGCCCGATGCCTGAACAATGCTGAAAACGACCGGAAAGGTCGGACGTGAAAAGTACGCCTTGTGTAAGGCGAACAAGGCATTGTTCGGAAACGAAACGGGCGAATGAGTGTTATCAGCACTCACTCGCCCTAACGAATGTCCCTTCTGTTACAAGGAACACCGCTGATGACTACGCTACTCGCGATCGACACCACCGTCAACACAACCGACACCACCGACAACACGCCGCTCAAAGGCAAGGTCAAACGCGAACACAAGCACGTGGACGAATCCACGCAACGCAAGGAAGATATCCTGCACGCAACCGATGCCGAACAAGGCAAGCTTGACGCCTATCGCGATGCGGAAAACGACGTCGTCAACACCATCGTCGCTACCATCGATCCGAAGGATGCCTTGAAGAAATACTGCAAGGCCGGAAAACAGACGCACGCGCTTGCAATCCGTCGCCGCGATTCACTAGCGTCTGGTGCGTGGAACGGACGCAAGGATTTCGACAAGGTCTGCGATGACGTCACTACGCTCGTCAAGATGCGGGTTGCGGTCAAGGACGTCCGTCCGTCGGTGTACGTTCGCACGTATCTTTGGGTCGAAGCGGTTCGGGCGATCGTGCCGAGCGTCGACAAGCTTTCGTACAACACGATCAGCAACAAACTGCTTCCGACACTCGAATTCGATCCGGTCGAATTGACGGGCGAAATCCGCAAGGAATGGCTGACGTTCGTCCGGATAACGTGTGAGCGTCAACTCTCATCGTCGCCGATGACGATGGATGAACTCGACAAGTCGATCGAAACGTGCAAGGCCGACATCGAAGCGGATCGCAAGCGGAATAGCAAGCTTTCGGCCGAACAACAGCTTGCGAACGAATTGAAAGCAGCGAATAAGAAGCTTCTGGCCGAACGTTCGGCTGCACAGTCGAAAGTCAGTCAGACCGTCTCGGATGCCTTGCTTGACGGCAAGGCCGATGTCAACGACATTCTGGCCGTTGTTCGCCAGTCGATCGAATCCACAAAGGTGGAGCACAATCGCGGGATCGCCATCATCGACGCCAGCAAAATCAGCATGGATGACTGCAAGTCACTCGCCAGCGTCATGTGTGCAGAAGGCAAGCTTGCCGAAATGGCCTACCTTCGGGATCGGCTTGACGCCATGATCAAGTATGCCGAAAGTGCGATTCAGAAGGCAGTCGCCTAACGTCGCATCGCATCGGCTGAACAACACGACGCAACGCAAGCCCCTAGGCGAGTAGTCTAGGGGCTTGATACATTTCCAGCGTACGCTGTTTGTACGCTCGCAACGTCCAAACAATGCATTGTTCAGACTGTCCTCTAGGCAAGCCCCTCGAGGCATTGTCGTTGACGTCGTGCGATGATGGTACGCTCGCAACCCGTCCAAACAATGCATTGTTCAGACCTTGCCATGCAGGCAAGGCATGCATTCGACATAAGGCATCCCAAACAATGCATTGTTCAGCGTCGCGTCATCGACGCTAGGCAAGGCATCGACGCAAGGCATCCAAACAATGCATTGTTCAGCCGACCGTTGCGAACGGTTAGGACGTTCAAACAATGCATTGTTCGCGTGCTTTCGACCCACGCCGTTTCGTCGGTCAGGTTTTTCCATTTTGACGGAATCAAGTCATCGGAGTCATCGTGCGAATCACCGATTGCATGTCAGGCAAAGTCACCGAAGTCAACGTCGCCGAAACCATCGCGTATCGGCTCGCGAACGGGCTGGATCATGCTGTGTACCGAAACGGAGTGACGCATACGGACTGGCCGATGACGCAAGAGGATTGCGAAATGTTGGTTCGAGGGTGGGAATCGAGCGTCTATCACGACGCGACCGCCAGCGTTTACACCGTAGATAAGCGGACGAAGTAACCAAGTCAACGGAGGTGCATTGTGGCCATTCAACCTCGGAACGTCCCGCCGCCAACCCCGCGTAAATGGTGGGTCGAGAAGCAACCTAATGCGGTTAAGCGATCGAGCCTACTCGTGGAACATCTCGAAGCGCTCGCAACCCGTCGAAGCAGCGACGAATCGACGAATACTCGGGCGTTCCTCATCGCGTGGCGTAAGGCATCGGTGGGTGCTATTTTGTCGAGCGTCACGCTCATGGTGCGTAGGAACCCGAAGCAATTGAATCAAGCGATCGTGTTCGCGATGGTTCCGGGCTACGGGCCGGTCAAGAGTGTGCCGGTTCTCGTGGCTCCCTGGTCGGATCACTTCATGCGGTTCATGCGGGAGTGTGGCGAATTGCCGCTCTTCGAGCACGATCGCGTTCGCAATACGGATGCGTGGGGCGAACCGGAACGGCCGCGTAAGCCGCCCGTGATGGAAAGAACGACCGTTCACTTGGTCTCATTGTTTTGAATTCTGCCTGATCGGTGTGGGACCGATCTACGCTCGCGATTCAGCATAGAGGGACCGTTCCTGAAGGTCGAAAGCTGGCCCCGCACAGGGCAGGTTTCACGGATCATGTCCGTGCCGATGAGACCCGCCATCCTTCATTTCACGAGGTTATTCCGATGTGGACCAAACAGACTGCGGAGACGCTGCCGCGCTCAGCTTGCGTGGCTGTACCAACAGATCGAGACGTTCGCCAACGCTCGCAACCACAAGATGGTCATCGCGTACGGTTCGGACGTGCGACGGATCGAGATGGCGCTCGCAAGAGTCACGATCGGCCGAGTGCGATAGGTCGAATGTGAGGCTGCGGGCTCAGACCACTGGCGACGCCCGTGCCGACGAGACCTGTAAACACTTCCCGACGCGAGGACAACACAATGTTTGCGTATACGCAGCCCTGCGGCGTTCGGCCGCTCGGTAATGACGATCCCAAATGCGTTCCAAACGAGGGTCACTGGACGCGGCATTGGACGGTGGGTGACGCCATCGACAATTTCGAGACCGTGCCACAGTTGCCGCACCTGCTCGAACGCGAGTCGACGCTCGCGGGAATCTGGCAGATCCTGACTCTGGGTATCCAGAGCCAGCTCGAAGAGCAATTCGTGATGTATGACCTAGCCGCTGGCCGGGCGTAGGTCGGTCACCGGCCTTGCGGGCTCGGTAGGGCTAAATCGGTCGCCTGGCGAATTCTGATGTCAAGGGGAGATGGCACATGAAACAGCGTTACAAAGCGTTCGTTCTGTTGTCGCCCGATGATCAAGCAAGAGCTCGCGAGCGCTTCTCGCCAGCGGGGCGACGATTTGGCTGGGAACACATCGGAAGATGGGCTTTCCAAGTCGGCAAGCGAGGAGCGCTGGTCAAGGGCGAGTATATCGAGCCCGCGTACACGTTGAGCGGAGCGAAGATTCCAGAAGTGTGGGAGGGGTAGACATGGTCGATGATGGTATTGTGGCGACGTCGCCCACGATTCCGAAGAGCGAGTGCACTCTTGCGCATAGGATCGTGATTCGCGACCTTGGCGACGAGTATGTCGTCCACATGCAAATCTTCGAAGGTGAGAAGCACTACTTCCACCAAGGCAATTACTACCGGAAACAACACGAAAACGCTCTTGCGAGAGCCTGGGCGTGCTTCGAAACTCGGGCTCGACGTACGCTGCACATTGACAACGAGGATCGCTCACCAACCGCATCCCGCGCGAACTCAGTGCATTCAGCAACACCCTTGCGGAGTAAGAAGCCGTGCACAAACCCAACGATTTGACCCGCGAGCAGCTAGAGGGCATCGTCGCCGAAATCCAGAGAATCCTGTGGTTCGACGAGCGGACCGGGACGTTCGACCCGGAGATTTCCTGGAACATGGACACCATCGAGTGGGTCTCGGGAGTGCTCGAGGATGCGGGGCTCAAGCCCGAGGCGACCACTCCTGCGGACGGAACGAACACTAATCGACCGCGGGGCGCCGGGCACACCGGGGATGACGTCGTGCTTCGATGCCCCCAGTGCGGAGAGCGCGACGATCTGTTCGTCCGGATTCGTACGCTCTGCGCTCTGCTCCGGCACGAGGCTCCGGTCGGCGGGCTTTCAATCACCCTAGAAGACAAGACACCCGCCGATTTTGTGTGGGACGCTTTTCACTGCGGAGCGTGCGGCCACGAGGGACCACGGCAGGACTTCGAGCCTGTCGGATAGCGAGTGCCGTCACTGGTCGCGCACAGGACGAGTGCCAGCTCGCCGAAAGAACGGTACCAATTCTGACTCAATTCAACGTGGGGCTAGAATTCAGCATCGCCCCGATGCGGGGCCCTTGGGTCCCGACTTTTCTTGCGTCGTAGGTTCGACACTCTTCTCTTAGCCAGAGGAGCCATCATGACTACTCGCGACCTCATTGAGCGACTTCGCGGTCTCGATCCGACTGGTGATCTGCATGTGGTTCTGCCGGACATGGAAAACGGCGTATATGCCCACATCGGAAACGTGGGTCTGGACCGCTCCTATGTCAGCGCGTGGGACCCAACTAACCCGCCGCCGGTCGTCGACGTCGTTTACATCGATTACCACCGGCCAGACGATGAGGCCGACACTACCACAAACCACCACTGAGTCCCTGTGCCGGTTGGGCATTTCCCTGATTGAAGACCTGGAGGGATTTCCGTGCCAGACGAAGATCTCCGTGACCAGATCATTCGCGAGCTTGTGCGAGCCATTCACATCTTGTCGCGAGGCGCCACGATTGGCAGTTATGCAATGTGCGTGAACGCCACCGCTACTTCCTACAACGACACCCTCGCCGAGGAGGAAGTCTTGTTCCGCCTCCGATCCAGTAACGACAAGTACGACAGAGGAGAGTATTCATGACCGTTGCAGAACTCATCGCGAGTCTCGAAGCATTCGAGCCGGATATCTGCGTGGTGACCCCCCCGGCTTTGACGAGTCCAACTACGAACACGTCGAGACCGTCGAATTGATTGTCGTGCAATTCCGAGACGATCTGGAGGCCGGGCACGCTCGGCGCCACGTCCGGGCTGCGAGCGGCGAACCCGTAATTCTAATCGACCGGTAGCGGAGACCACCCCACGAAACACGGAGAATCGCTGTGACACTACGCCAGTTCATTGAGCACCTGGAATCGATCGAGCGCAATTACGGGCCTGATTGGCCCGTCGTGTCTATTCTCGGAGACGAGACGGATGGCTACGTGAGCACGGAGACGGCCACATTTACGCTTGGTCGCCCTGGCGAACCTGCTCACGTATTCGTTATGGGTGACATTCGCTACGAATTCCCCGACAAGTCGCCGCCCCCGCCTCTTTGAGTGGGCACGCGCCCCGTCCTGGCTTTGCCGCCGGGACCACTCATGCCGGGCAACGTCGTCCGGCGCATCTTCGACAACCAGGAGATAGCATCGTGATCGAAAGACCGAAAGAGAACGTAATCGAGCGGGTGCGCAAGCTCCTCGCGAAGACCGAGGCGAAGGGTTGTACCCAGTCTGAAGCGGAAGCTGCTTTCCGGACTGCGAGCCGCATCATGGCTGAGCACAACTTGGACATGGCCGAGGTCGAGGACAGAGGCAATCCCGCTGCCGTGTCATGGATCGAGTCTGATGCACATGAGACCGGACGCTGGACGCTGGAGAGCAACCTCGCCTACGGAATTGTGCACCAGTTCTTCTTCGTTGAAGGGTTCTTCGTGTGCAAGTGGGTCAACAGCAAGCACCGCAAGGTACTGCGGTTCTTCGGCCAGTGGCACAACGTCGAAACCGCAAGGTGGGCGTTCAACGCGACTCCACGACGCCTTTGATCGCTTGTTCGACGAGTACCGCAGCAAGACCGGATGCTCTGCCAGCGACCGTCGCATCTTTGTGGCTGGAGTCGCAAACGGCTTCACCCAGAAGATGCACGACGAACGCAGGGCCATGGAGATCGAGCGTGATCTCTTGCAGCGCAAATCGAGCGGCTCAACAGCTCTTGCCGTCCGAAGCGTGGCTGAGCAGACCCTGCAAGCCTACCGAGACCGACACGGCGACGTGTTCAGGAAAAATGGGCAGCGCAAGTACGGCCGCAAGTCGTTCGCCGCAGTGACCGGCTCGCAGTCGGCTCTCCAGGCCGGCTACGACGCAGGACGATCCCTAAACCTGAACCGGGCGCTATCTGGTTCCCAGCATAAGGGCCTTCCGGGTTCATGAGAGCAGTCGATAAGGAGGCAAAAGCGGTCCTGGACAAGCTCCAGGAACATTCTCCCAAGTTCGACCCTGGTCAAATCGTCATGACGCCGGGCGCCATTGCTGCACTCGCTAACAGTAACGCGCTTCTCAGCGACTACCTTGTTCGGCACATCACCGGCGATTGGGGTGCTGTCGACCTTGTTGACTGCCGGTCGAATAACGATGCCTTGAAGGTCGGGCGCGTTTGCTGTCCAGCTACACGATCGCGAACGGCGAACGCATCTGGATCATCACTGACGCGGTCGATCCCGAGCTGGGCGATCATCCCCTGAAGCGAAAAGTAACGACCGTCCTTCTGCCGTACGAGTATTGAGGCAGGCACGGCCGACGTAATGACGAGCAGAGCGCTGGCTGCAAACGCTCCCGATCGGGTTGCGCAGCTGGGGTTCGAGTCCCTAGATCTGCTTTATGCATTGCTCATCGTGAGCATTGCATCGTGGAAACGAGCTTCTTTCGGAGGACTTTCTGTGAGTTTGGTGAAGATAGCGAGACGGCGCGTTCCGCTCGACGGGACTTGGTTCCGAACCAAGGCTCGACTCCAGTCGATCATGCGGGCCGCGAGCAGGTACGACGACGAGATGTGGTGGCCCAAGTTCGTCGAGGACACCATCGTTCCCGTCTGGGTCCGTATGGAGAAGTACAAGGCGATGGAGACCCGCGAGCATCCTGACGGGATGATTCACGGGCCTGTTGTCAAGGTGGGCCTTGAGGACTCGCCCGAGCTTCTCCTGCACGGCAACCATCACGCGGCCGGTCTGTATGCCGACCACACGCTCGACGGGCTCGACGCTGGCACGCCGGGCGAGCGGTGGATCTACACCGTGCTTGATGGCGACTATGCCACGTCGCCGGGCGACGAGGTCAGCATGTACTTGTGTGACAAGTGCGGGCACGGCCTTTTCCGTGACGACTTCGGGAAACGGTTCAATAACTCGGCATGCCTCAAAGATGGCGAGCTTGTGTGCCGCGAGTGCGAGTGGACTGGAATGGTCATCGACGCCGAGGTTACTCAGCTTGCAGAGAAGTGCCGGGCGCTGGCCGCGTACGTTGGTGGCGACTGCAATCGCTCGCTTGAGCGTGGGTTCGAGGACTTCGCAAGGAAAGAGTCGGGCAACGGTTCGCCGCTGCAAACCCGCGTCTTTCGTGACAGCGATTGGTCCTTCTTCTGGTCCACGAAGTACCTGCGTGACAACGAGTGGAAGCCGTACATCCACGGTGGCTTGATCATGCACGGGCCGACGCCGAAGCCGCAGGACGATGGTACCTACCTGTTCGAGCAGTACGACTACGGGCTGAAGGCGGTGCGTCCCGCCACTACCGAAGAGATCGACCACATTCATTGGAGCATCCACACCTGATGAAGACTCCACCGCCTGGCCAAGCACAACTGGTTCGCAACGCGATACAGCACATGGCTGGTCGCGGCGAGCCAGTCACAGGCTGCGGCAATGTACTCGCCCGTTACCTCTTCGATCACTGCGAAGAGTACACCCCGGCGGAGGTCCGGGGTTGGCTGAAGAACCTGGACGGATGCATGCGCGAGTTGCGCGAGGAGTTAAGAGCGATCGAGTAATAAACAATCAACATGTGAGGTTGCCATGCCACGCACCAAGGCGTCGAAACGATCCAACGCATTTCTGTATCAAGGCAACGTGCTGTTGCTGGGCAAGGCTATAGGGGTCAGCTACGCCCTCGTTTTGAAGCGCCCTAACCGTTTCCTTCGACAATTCCGCGAATCCAACAGGAGAAGAGAAGCATGAGTCGTCCTCGACGGAGGTACTGGGAAGAATCGACGCACAATTCTCGCGCTGTTCGTTCATCACAACATTCACCCAAACGCTTGGAACCGAGGATGATAAATGAGGTTAGCCGCTGCCGCAAAAGCCGGCTTCTACCCTGCAAGCCCCGTTGCGATCGAGGGGATCTTGAAGCACATCTATCTCGCCGACAAGACCAAGGAGCACGTGATAATCGATCCTTGCTGTGGCGAAAGTCACGCTATTCGCCAGATATCCGAGGGCCTGGGCGTTCCGCAGTCCTATGTGTACGCAGTCGAGCTTGACCTGGGCCGATACAAGGCAGCCAAGGAACTCATGCCCGAGGCACAAATCTGTGGGCCTGCGTCGTTCATGGGCACGCAGATATCCGGCTACTCGTTCAGCCTTGCTTACGTCAACCCTCCGTTCGACTCGGAGCTTGGGGGCGGACGACGTGAAGAGCAAGCGTTCGTGATGCGAGCGACCCACTTGCTCGGCAACAAGGGTGTGCTCGTGCTCGTGATGCCAGTCGGAAAGCTGATGGGCAACCGTCAGTTCATACAGTACCTCGACTCGTATTACGAGGACATACAAATCTACCGATTCCCTGATGGGCATCGGCCCTTTAGTGAAATTGTTCTGATCGGCCGGAAACGAAAGATCGAACTGCCGATCGACGCGATGGAGAAGTTCGGCACGCTCCACCAGCGCCAGTGGCAATGGAGTACGTACCTGCACGCCGAGGATCTCCCGCCGCTGGGGGCAGTGCAGCCGAAGTCGTGGCGTGGTAACCAGCCTAGCTGGGACCGGGCCGACGAGGTTCAGACCTGGGCGATCGAGCGGGGTTGGCGACCTGGCACGTTCAAAAAAGTTGCGATGACGGAAGAGGAGTTGGTCGAGACGGTCGAGAACTCGCCGCTCGGCAAGCATCTCACCGAGGTTGTGCCGCGAGCGATTCCGAGACCGCCTCTGCCCCTGGACCGTGGCCATCTCGGGCTGATCCTCGCGTCCGGCATCCTGGACGGCGTGGTCGAGTCACCGCACGGTCCGCATGTTGTGCGTGGGAGCAGCACGAAAGTCGAGTATTTCAATCGCGAGGCAAGTGACAGCACCGAAGACCCGGAGACCGGGGCGGTAACAACTCGCGACGTCTACAGCCAGAAAATGGTGACGATCATCCGATGCGTTACCGAAGACGGGACCATCTACACGTACAGCAACGCACCGAAAGAAGAGGGCGACGAGAACGAATGACCAAGAAACAAAAGCGTCACGAACTGCCCGAAGATGTGTGCTCGAAGTGCGGAGCGCACATCGGATACGGCCACCCAGCTTTTCACCTTGGAATCTGTGACAACTGCTCTGACGATGCGGTCCAGATCCAAGAGGACGATCCGCCGATCGAGCCCGACGACGAAGACTTGATCACGTCCGATTATGTCAAGTTCTTCCGTCGTGGCTTCGAGCACAAAGCACCCGCCGTCACGGTCCGCGAGGGCCACGACTGGCGACGCGAAGTGAAGCGGTACATGCTTCGCGAGAAATGGTATCCCAACGTGTGGTATCTCGGCGAGCGTGGTGACCGGAATCTGCTCGACCTGAACACGGGAGGCTATGCCAATGAGCGCCAGTGAACCCGATGTGTACGGTTACGAACGGGCGAGCACGAAGCATCAAGAGGACTCGCCCGACACCCAGAAGGAAAAGATCGACCAGTATGCGAAGCTTCATAACCTCAAGGACGTTGTCCACTTCGTCGATCCGGCGAAGTCGGGGAAGGTTTCTTGGGAGGATCGCGAGGCAGGCCGTGCTCTGTTTGGCCGTCTCAAGAGGGGCGACAACATCATCATCGCGAAGCTCGACCGGGCGTTCCGGAAGCTCTCGGATTGTGTTGTCGTATTGGAACAGTTCGAGAGGATGGGGATCAAGCTCCACGTGGCGAACCTTCTCGGGGGCGCCATCGACCTTTCTTCGCCAATGGGACGGTTCTTCATCCACATACTCGCTGCTTTCGCCGAGCTTGAGCGGGCCTTCATCAGCGAGCGTACGAAGGATGGTCTCGCCAACAAGAAGAAGCGTGGCATTGCCCACACTCATTATCCAGGTTATGGCTTCCGCTGGGAAAAACGAAACATGGAAGGCAAATGGGTGAAGGTCAAAGTCCGCGACGACGCAGAGCGGCAGGTGATGGGGTCCATCGTGGCCTGGCGTATGCAGGTTCCTCCGCTCGGGTGGGACGAGATCCGCCATTACCTGAATAATGACTTGAAACTCAAGACAAAGGACGGCACGCCGTGGACCAACGAGCGAATCCGCAGGCTATGCAAGGCAGAGCGTGAGCTAACACTTCAGGAGCAACACGCAAACGGGCGTCCCAGTTCGGTGGGCTAAACTTTTTGATCCCGAAGGGAGGACTTCGTGAGAGAAGAGAAGACGTTCGGCGGCATTGAGTTCAGCGGCAAAGACATTGCCATTCCGAACACGCCGTTCGACCGCATCGCGATCAGTGGGCGAGGGGAACTCCTGCTCGTCAGCTTCGTCGCACCAACGCAAACCATTAAGCAGATCCGAGCCATTCTGCACACTGGCACTCGGGTCAACATCGTGGCCGGCAGCATCAAGGTGAAGCAGCCAAGCAGCGAGCCTTACACCGCTCACCAGCCTGGCAATCTACACCCTTCCGCCGCCGGGTACACGACGTTCATCCACAAGCTTGACTACGGTCAAGCCCATGCGTTGATGATCACGAAAGCTCCAGGCTTCATGAAGGTGGTCACAGACGAGACGATCTGGCAGGAGCTTACCGACCCTCGGTTCACGACGCCAGTGCTTCGCGAATGGGTTCCGTACATCTCTGAAGAGATGCATGGCCGATTTATTCTCGAAGAGGCTCATGTCTTTAACTGCAACTGCGGCATCATGTCCGCGACCACGGTAGAACTGGATGAGATCGTGACTGACGGGCTTCGGTCCCGTTCGATCCACATCCCAACGTCCTCGGCTGCCTGAAGGTTGTTCGTTTCAATTTAGTAATGCTCATCGTGAGCATTACTAAAATCCTAACCCCGGAGTTTCCATGTGGACTTTGTTACGCAGAGTACATGCTCTTGCACAGTTCAAGCTGGTTGTCGCTCAGGCGGTTCATCACCTTGGCATCAAGTAAGTACCGGATTGACGAGGGCCTGGGACGCGGTGTCTTAGGCCCTCAAGATCCTTCACATGAAAGAGAGATAATGTCCAATCAGGCATTCGACGAAATGGAAATGATCTCATCGTACAGTGTTGACCAAGCCGTCGAGGACGGGCGCTCATCGCCGTGACCGAACCCGAGCCCGAGCCGGTGGTGAGGCCATTAAGCGAAATCACTTCTCTTGATGGCTATCTCCAAAGCTTCGGTCGCATCCTAGGCAAGAAAGCCATCCATGCTCTTCGGCCACTGCATGTTCCGAACCGCGATCCTTTGCCTCCTGTGGACGACCTGCTACGAGAACCTTTTCCGTGCCAGAAGGAAGTCGTTGCGGCGGGCGTACAGCTTCTCAACGAGAACGGGTCAGGGTTCATAGTTGGTGAGATGGGAACTGGAAAAACGCTTCTCGCCATGACCGCCGTGTTTAAGCATGCTCAACAGGCCCGGTCGAAGGGCGGCACCAATGGCAACTTCCGGTGTCTTATCCTCTGCCCTGACCACTTGATCGCCAAGTGGAAGCGGGAGATCGAAGAGACCATCCCGGATGCGAAGGTCTACTACTTCGGCACGCTCAGCCGCGACGAAGCGAAGGCCCGCAAGAAGGATGACGGCAAGTCAGGTCAGGTTCCGGCGATCAACGATCTCATCAACCTGCTCGACAAGCGGGACGGCAACCGCTGGTCGAAGCCGGATGGCGCAGAGTATTACGTGATCGGCCGCAACCAGGTGAAGTGGTATCCCGAGTGGGCCGGTATCTCCGACCCATACAAGGGGCTCAACACCGTGGGCGGCAACCTGGCTGGCACGTCCGAGGTGATCCAGATTGGAACCGATGGCGATGGCCAGCCGGTCACCAAGCGGACGTTCATTCCGGGCGGCGTTGGTGAGGCGATGACGGTCAAGCCGACGACTGTCAAGAGCATCGTGGTCGATCGCGTCAAGGCTGCCGGGCCGGACGGGATGGAGATCAAGGACAGTGAGGGCCGCGTGAAGATGAAGAGCGTGACCGCTCAGGTCTACACGTGTCCAAAGTGTGGCAACGTGATCCGGGATCGCAAGGGCATCGCCGTGTCTGGCAATGCACTCTCTAAGAACAAGATGACCTGCGAGGGCAAGTACCTGCAACAGATCCCGAGCATCGACCGGCACAAGACGGAGCACGGCTTTGATGTGATCAGCCCGCTGCCCGAGAAGTTCAAGGATCGAACGACCGGCGTGGTCGCGATCGGGACGAACAAGTACAAGATCATGACTTGCGGTGAGCCGCTCTGGTGGTTTACGAGCAAGCCGTATCGGTACTCGCTTGCCCGGATCATTCAGCGGAAGTTCCGCCGGTTCTTCAAGTACCTCATCATCGATGAGGCACACGAACAGCAGAGCGACGAGGCGGCTCAGTCGATGGCAGCCGGCAAGCTGATCGGTTCGACTGATCACGTGCTCGCTCTGACCGGGACGTTGATCGGTGGGTACGCCAAGAACCTGTACGCCTTGCTGCTTCGAGTCTGTCCGCAAACGCTGCGGGCTGAGCACTTCGAGTGGGGCAAGGACATGGAGTTCTCGAAGGTGTACGGTCGCATCGATCGGATCGTCACCACGAAAGAGGAAGCCGGTGCAAAGAAGGGCGTCGGCAAGAACTGTGCGTCGATGCGGCGTGCGAAGAACGGCAACTCGAAAGAGCGGCCAGTCGTCAGACCAGGCATTATGCCCACGCTGTTCGGTCGGCACATGATCGGCAACACCATCTTCATCACGCTCGACGAGATGGCCGAGGGTTTGCCGGACATGTTCGAGTACATCGGTGGTGACTGCCCGCTGCCGCCCGAGCCGACAGGGGATGCCGAGCTTGATGAGGCAACCACTGATCGTTACGAGCGAATGAAGGCGTTCTGGGTAGATACGGCTTGCAGTATGGAGCCGGCCCAGGAGTTTGAGTATGGCCGCATCGAAGCGACCCTGGACTTCGCGTCCAAGGAATTGCTTAAGCGGGGCAGCATGAAGCTGCTAGGCACAATGCTGGCAACGACACTGGGATGGCCTGACTACTGCCATGCTGAGTGGGCGATGGACGACGAGGTCGCCAAGTCCCTGAAGCGTGCCAAAGAGTTGGGCGAAGAAGCCGAGCAGGTCTTCGTCGAGGGCGCTGTTGTGGCGTCCGCGATCATTCCGCAGAAGCAGGTCCACACGGTCGGCTACTGGGAGAAGCCGGACAACAGAGACATCAACAACTGGTGCGGCGTCGTTACACCGAAACCGATCATATCGGACGCGGTGTACCCGAAAGAGCAGGCACTCGTGGAAATCTGCAAACTCCACAAGGCTGCCGGCCACCAAGTCTGGGTGTACTGCCAGATGACCGGCAAGCGGAACGTGATGCCTCGACTGAAAGAGATCCTCAGCAAAGAGGGATTCAAGGTCGGGATCATGCGGGCCGATGACGTCGAGCCAAAGGAGCGAGAGGAGTGGATCGCGAAGCACGGCCGCGAGTTCGACGTGATGATCTGCTTCCCGAAGCTGGTCAGCACTGGGCTCGACCTGTTCTCTAAGGTGCAGGGTGGTCACAACTACAACTGCATCGTGTTCTATGAGACCGGGTACAAGCTGAACGAGATGCGTCAGGCCGCTCGGCGGGCGTGGCGTATCGGTCAACCGCGTGACTGCTACATCTACTACATGTACTACCAAGGTACGATGCAGCATCGTGCGATAAGCCTGATGTCGAAGAAGATGGCGGCTGCCCTGGCTCTCGAAGGGGAGTTCAGCGAGGAAGGCTTGGCCGCGATGGCTGGCGAGGGCGACGAGCAGATGGCCCTGGCCAAGTCGATGTCCGAGAAGATCGACGACGCCGACATGCAGCGGTCGTGGTCGAAAGTCAAGAGTTTGACCGAGAAGAAGAGACCCATCAAGAAGAAGTCTATCCCAATGCTGGCCGACATGGCTGCGGACGCCAAGCCGGACGCGCTGGACACACTCGAAGAGGACGCACAGTTGCTCGCACGCACGATTCTGGAACGGCAGAGGAAACCAGTCCCGGCCGAAGCCATGCCCGACATCATCTCCCTGGCCGAGCGCTTCGCTAAGGCAGACGAAGGGATGTGGGGGGCGGCAAGGGCGATGGCGTTTCGTGAGCCGCCGATCGCCGAAGTGATCGTCCCGGCATCCGAGGACACACCGTTCGTTGGCGTGTCGACGGTCGAGGACAGCAACGGCAATTCTCTGTTCGAGGGAGAGAACCAGGTCGTCACGGTGGGCAAGGACGAGGTACTCACGGTGACGTACTCAGTGTCGGCCGAGGATGCGGCTGTCGAAGAGATGGTCGTCAATCCGCCCGAGCCGGTCGCCGAAACGCCGAAGCTCAAGGTTCACCAGCCCGAGCCGGAGACTAAGGTGCATGCAGTCCTCGACGACATCGAGTTCGACGAGACGCTGATAGCCAAGATGTTCGCCAACTTGGCGGCTCACGGTATGACGCTGCAAGACTTGGCTGGCTGACCCATGAGGGGCCGCATCCGTCGGGTGCGGCCCCTCGCCGAAAACTTGCCAGCCGTGGTCCCCGCGCTCCGGTTCCTGACAGACAGTCACAACCGTCACGATGATCATTGGGCCTTCAATATCGGGCGTTCTTGCGTGATCGTTCAAGTGACGGTGCACCTCGTCACATGACCAGCCACACTCGACCGTCATGAGTCAGTCGTCGGAGTAAGTCCACGAGACGCAACGGCTTGGGCAAGTCGAATGATCATGATGACGGTAGTGACGGTATCGCAGAAGTCTCTAAGCCGGACGATGAACGGGCTTGAGCTAACTCGACTTTCTGATACGGCGGCATCGCATCGATAGCCTCGCTCCAGAGGTCATCGTTCTCAAATGCTCTTTGGTGTCGGGCTTGGGCTTGAGCTGATGGAAATGCTGAGGAAGCCGTTTGATAAGCTACTCGGCACCGGGACACCGCAATGTCCGGCTTAGGCGGGGTGTTTATCGGTGAAGATGGCAATAACCAGGTTCTGGCAAGGCGTTCCGTCAAGGGTAATTGCCTCGCAGCGATGGCTACCCGCACCGGGCATCCCTCGCGAGCTGCCCTGGCCCTGGCCATCGTTCATTACCGACTGCATTTCCTGGAGGAGCATCTGGTCGAATGCCTGTCTGGCGGCTTCCGACGAAGCGAAGTGATGCCGTGGCGGCCCCATCGGCGGCGTATAGGGATCGATTCCGCCAGGTCCGGCACGGTGCCGCCGAGGAGTTTCAGGCGGGAGATCGCTTGGTCGGATTCTGGCGTGCCCCGGCACTCCATCACGACCTGCCGGTAAGAGTAAATCGCACCGTCTTTCTTATCCGCCTTCTCCAGGTTCCTGCCGCAGGTAAAGAGTACGCGGGAACGCGGCGTGCTGGATTTCTTGGGATTAGAGTCCGGTCGCGCTTGCTTCGCCAGTTTCTCTTTATTTGCAGCAGCCGGAAGGGCGGGAGCCGGAACTTGCGGGACGTTTGTCGTCACTGGGCGAGGGGTTTGAACAGCGGGGGCGGTAACAGGCAGTTGCTGTTGCGGATTCGGCCGATTGGTCGAGAACATCTGCACGCCGACAATGACGGCGATGAGCAGGATAATCCAAGTAAAGAAGCTTGTCGCCTTCTTCCTTCCACGCGGCATCGCCTTCCCTCCGACGGTCGCTCCGAGGATGTCTACGCAGCCATCATATTGGCGATACCGGCGTGGCACAACACACTAGGTTGGCGGTGCCGCCGGGCCTCTTCAGGCTGGTCAGGAATGGAATTGCAGATTCAGTGTGATCGCGGAAGCTGCGGACGATGCGAAAGAAAAGGCGATCGCTGACTCGTAATTATTGCTTTCATCGTTGGGCTTGTCTTCGTTTACGATGGGTTGGCGCTTTAAGACAGGCTAAGCCAGGAGGCTCCATGATGGGCACAGGTACATCCAGCATCATCGACAAAAGTTGGCGGAAATTCTTGATGGATGTGGAATTGGCAAAAAATTACGAGAAGGTTGCTGTATTGGGCATGTCGATCGGCGTTCCCTCGCCAGCTAATCAGTTGCTCGAAGCTCTGCTGCCATCCCTATTGTACATCCGGCTGGGATTGATCCTTGATGAAGCTCTTGCGGAGTACATCGGCAGCAACGCCTTGACGTTTACCGGGCGGCAGGACTTCAACGGCAGAATCTGTTTCCTAGCCGATCAAAGGCTTCTCAAAGACGCATCGACGCTGCATGCAATCAGAAAAAGGCGGAACGAGCTGGCGCACGAGACGACAGCGTATGATGCGTCTCAGCCGATGGCGTGTGGCTGGACTGAGTTACATCAGGCCATCATCACCGCTGATTCCGAGTTGCAGCATCTTGGGTTGGCTGGTGCACGTCCGGAGTATCGGTTTCATGCAGGGCACGAGATAATGAGTGGTCCCGGTTTCTCGTCCAACGATTACTTTTATTCCTTGCTCTTGGACGGCGAAACTGTTTTCAAAGTTCACTGGCCTGCACCTGGAGCACGTATGGGGTCACGGTAGAATCACAGATGAGGCTGCTTGATCGCTAAGACGTGGCGATGCTGCCGCGAGAATGTCTTAGCGTACAATTCTTTCCGAATTCCGCAGACTCCCCTGGGAGAAATGAATGGCCGCCTTGCCAAGCTAGATACGAGAAGCTGACTGGCGAGATTGGTATGCGGTGAACGCAATGGAATTGTCTAGCCACTGTCGGGCTCGCGGCCGCTATGAAATCGCTCTTGAACTGCATGATATCGGGACTGAACGGTACGAACGGGAAGTTATCCTGAAACCACAACCCGGTGACACGGCCGAGGATCGAAAAAAGTACCGTGAGATATTGGCCGACTACAAAGCGGATCGAGCAGAGTTCCCGTTCCTGATCTCCACTCGGGCTCGATTGCTTGAGACTATAAGTAAGCATCAGGACGGGATTGATCGCAACAAGCTGAAAGGCGAAATCCAGCATCAGGGGTCCACGACATTCGGTACGATTTGCAATCAACTCGAACGCGGCGATTGGATGCGGCAACATCATAAGGATGGCAAGAACTTTGTTCTCTTTCCCGCGATGTCTCAATTATCCTCCGACCAGGAGTTCATATCGGCCGAGATTCCTACACCAGCGGAGCTTCGAAGGCGAGCCGAAATCACGCTACCCATAGCGACAATTGACATCTCGCCAGAAGCCGGTGAGCGAAAGGGATGTATTGGCAGCATTCTTGCGGTTTCATTGTTGCTTCTCTTCGCATTACAGGCGATTGTTCTATTGGTTTGATTGAACAGGATGTGTCCTCGGCGCGCTTGAGTGCGGTGCGCGACCAGCGCGGAAACTCGTGAGACTGCCCGCGTCATTCAGCTCCGTGCAGCCGGCGTGCAGAAAGTATTCGTACGCCAAGGTCATTGCCGCACTGAACTGCGCGAACGGCTAAGGAAACGGTGCGGCCGGGCGGCAGCAGCCGAGGGGTACTTGTCTCAACTGGGCAGCACGCATGATACGCTCCACGCTTGCCATTTGGATGTCTGAGCAACGGCGAGCGGTCGATTATGATCTCGCTCGCGGGCGACACAATCTGCGCCCGCAGATCGCCTTTGCAACGCGGTGAAGTCTTGTATCGCCAAGGCCCCAGGCCCACACGACTTCGCCTTGTGCGCCTGGATGAGAGGAATACGATGTCTGCGGCGGCGAGATGCAAGGCGAACCTTACGTAGTGACCGGGTACGGTGATGGGCGTGGCCCCCTGACCGTGGCCTGAGTTCTTATTTCTAATCGTAGGTACGCCCGCTTCCAGCGCAGACCGCAACCCGCACAGGTGTGGCTGAAGATAGCTTGGCACGAGGTCGACCGCATAGACGGCATCAAGGAGCTGCTTCGCTGTAGCACTCTGAGGATCGAACGGCCAGCCGTGCGCGGTGCAGATCGCCTTCAACGTGCTCTCGAATGCCTTGAGGGCCCAATTGATAGCAACCTTCAGGTTGCCTTGGCGGTGGTGTTCGTGCGCCTTGAGGAATTCGTCCAGCGGCCCCGAGAAATCCGCGCCGGCATCTTGGAGGAGTTGCAATTCCGGACGCAGCACTTCGGCGTGAATATATGTCGAGTCGATTTTGATGAATTCGCCGGCCGTGAACTCATAGCCGAGGCCATGCTGAAGGAATGTGCGATTGAGTTCGGCGATCGCGGCATCAGGTTGGATGAGGTCGAGATGCGAGATATCCATTCTTGCACCGAAATCGGCCTTTCTTATTATGGTATTAACGAATTTGAATGCGAATTCAATCACGTCTAGCGCATCGGGGGTAGGCGCTGCTGAAACGTATTCGCTACATTGCGCCAGCGGATTGTCAACTCCCAGCGTCATCCATCGGATGCCCTTCTCCCGCACAAACTCCGAATACAAGCTGCTCCACCAGCGATTGGAAACCGATGGACCCAGGCTGCCAAGTGGATGCTACGATCGTATCTCCCAATGGTACCCTTCAGCAGGAGAATGACCTGCGTGCGAAAGGCCTTTGGAAGGCTGTCGTACTGCAAGACATCGGGGCCATTGGTGCCGACCGTCGCGGCCTGCCGCGCCGAAAACGACTCTTCCACCATTGTCGAATTTCCAAAAGAAGGCCGCATTGCCGTTTGAGTGGATCGCGACCCCCGGTCCGCTGCAGGGCTTGCTCGCGTACCCTGCATCAATGCGTCGGGTGCCCAAGCCCTTCTCATGCCAGCAAATCAGGCTGTCCGCTCAGGAGTCACCCGGAAATCCTCGGCTCGCGCATGGCGTTTCGCTACGGAACACCAGTTTACCAGCGCGCCACTATACGGAGGCGCCGCTCGCATTAAAATTCCCGGAGTTAATGGGCAGCATGTGCGCGGCACTTTGCTATAGGGACTGTTGGCTGTCGGCGGATCTTGGCAGAATAAACCGAGAACGCTCGCCCATATGAGAAGAAACCACCGAGGGAATTCGATCCGCCCCTCGGTCAAAGCTTCGGGGCACTCCTCCCGGATTAGCCAGCGTCGGGAAGACGGGCCTGCCCTCCAGAATTGGACCTCTCGGATGAACCGTGACCGTCTGATGCTCTTACGGCTATCCATCATTTTCGTAACACTTGCGACGTCCTGTGTCTTCTTGTTCGCACGGCTAGGCCGCTACGCCCTGTGGGACGATGAGGCAAACACGGCCTTGCTCGCGCTGAGCGTGTGGCGGACCGGAGACACGTCCGCTGTTATCGGCCACAACATTTTGGCCTACAATGGTGGAGTGACGCTGTCGGGGCTTCGAGAGCGCTACATTCCTCCGATCCAGTACTATGTCGCAGCTTTCTCGTTGGGCACACTAGGTCGGTCCAATTGCGCCGCACGGCTCCCCTTTGCTCTCTGTGGCCTCGGATGCATTGCGCTCATGTTGCGCTGGGCGTGGAGAGAAGGAATCGCACCAATCACTTGGTCCTTGTTGGCTCTGGCAATAACCGGAGATATCTCTATTTTCTTGTATTCTCGGCAATGCCGTTATTACGCGGTTGTCATCTTAACGTCCGTGGCTCTTGCTTACATTTATCGTTTCCGAAGCCGTGGACTGAAATCGATGATCGGATTTTCGCTGGTCTCGATCATTCTCTTCGCGACAAATTACATGAGCTATGTGGTGCTATATGCCTGCCTCGCAGTCGACTACGTCGTATGGGAGCGAAAGAGACACGCGCTGACATCAGCGGAAGTTCTGGGCCTAGTTCTGCCGCAAGTGGTCGCATGCATTCCGATCGCCTTGATTTGGAATCCAATTGGCAAGAGAATCTGGGATTATCACCCGAGCAACTGGTTGAGCGAGAAGTTGACGCTCTTTTGGTGGAACTGGCGCGACCTTGCGCGATGTGAATTCGGCGTGGGCGTTCTGCTCGTCGCGGCTCCCTTGATCGGCCTGTTTACCCGGCAGGTTTGGTTGCTGCGTGCATTCGTCGCGCTGGTGGTCTATGTATCGGTCGTTACGATCGTGTCTCCGCAACCCGTGGGGTGGGGCTACGAGGCGGATATCCGCTATCTGCGCCTACAATACCCCTTTGCATCGCAATCGGAGTGATGACCTTGCGCAGCATCGGACAGCGGACGCGCTTCTCAGTGCTGCCCCTCGCGATAGTCGCCTTTTGGACAAGCCTTCTATGGGGAGGGCGGAATTGGGAAGGTAATCAGTGGTCGACACTTTCCGAGTACATCTACGAGCTGGCCAATCCGCCGCGCGACACGGTTACGGTGGTTGCGAGTTGGATCAACGATCACGTCGCACAAGGCCAGTCGATCTACGTTGTACCTTATTACATGGCTTATCCGCTCATGTACCATGCACCGCATGCCGTTTACGCCTGGCAATTCCGTTTTCCACCTGCCCCTCAATTCCGCGGTCTTGCTCCGATCCATTACTCTGGCCTCATCCCGCCGGACTATGTGATTTTATTTGGATACGACGCAAAGCGATACTGGCAGGGAGAGATTGCTTTGCCTGAAGGCGCACGATATCGGAAGTTCGCCACACTCAAGTTCTTCTGGCGCCAGATGCAACGTCCGGAGTTGTTCTGGCACGCCTTCAGAAACATTCAAGAATTCGATAGGGAAGGAGAATCGATTCTCATCCTGGGACGAGAAGAAGCAACCCAATCAGAACGGGATTTATCGGATGAACCGTGACCGACTCCAACTCTACCGGTTATTCATCATTTCCGTGGTACTTGCATCGTCGTTTGTCTTCTTGTTCGCGCGGCTGGGACACTACGCTCTGTGGGACGACGAGTCGAATACGGCCATGTTCGGACTGAATGTATGGCGAACTGGCGACATGACGGCGGTCATCGGGCACAACATTTTGGCGTACAATGGCGGCGCGACGCTGTCGGGGCTTCGAGAGCGTTACGTTCCTCCTCTCTCGTTCTATCTCGTAGCCGTGCCCTTGGGCATCTTGGGGCCGGCCGCCTGGGTCGCACGGCTGCCGTTTGCTCTCTGTGGCCTCGGATGTGTCGCTCTCATGTTGCGGTGGGCCTGGAGAGAAGGAATTGCGCCAGTTACGTGGTGCCTGCTGGCCCTGGCAATTACTGGCAACGTTTCTTTATTCTTGTATTCTCGGCAATGCCGCTATTACGCGGTTGTCACGTTAGCCTCCGTCGCTCTTGCATACATTTATCGCTTCCGAACCAGTGGGTTGAGATCGGCAATCTGCTTCTCCCTGGTCTCGGTCTCCCTGTTCGCGACGAATTACATGAGCTATGCGGCGGTATACGCCTGCATCGCCGTCGACTACCTCGGCTGGGAGCGAAAGCGACGCCCATTGAAAGCAGTGGAATTAGGGTGGCTTCTAGTGCCGCAATTGGCTGTGTGCATACCGATTGTGCTGAACTGGAATCCCTTCGGCAGAAAAATCTGGAACTATCACCCCACCAACTGGTTCTTCGACAAAGCGACTCTCTTTTGGTGGAACTGGCGCGATCTAGCCCAATGCGAATTCGGCGTGAGCGCCTCTTCTCATCGGGGCTCCCTTGATCGGGTTGTTTGCGCGGCAGATCTGGTTGCTGTGCGCATCCATTGCGCTGGTCGTTTATGTATTGGTCGTCACGATCGTGTCTCCACAACCCGTAGGGTTAGGTGACCAAGCGGATGTCCGCTACCTGGCACCCACAATACCGCTTTGTATAGCGATTGGCGTAATGACCCTGTGCAGCATCGGAAAGAAGGCGGGCATCTCGATGCTTCCCCTTGCGATACTCGCCTTTTGGACCAGCCTTCTTTGGGGCGGGAGGAATTGGGATTCACGACATTGCTCGACTCTAGTTGAGTTCATTCACGAGTTAGCTGATCCCCCGAGCGATACGTATACGATGACGGCGGGCTGGATCAATAACCACGTCGCCCGACGTCAATCAATATATGTTTTGCCTTACTATATGACTTATCCGCTCATGTACCATGCACCGCACGCCGTTTACGCCTGGCAATTCCGTTTTCCACCTGCCCCTCAATTCCGCGGTCTTGCTCCGATCCACTATTCTGGCCTCATCCCGCCGGACTACGTGATCGCATTCGGATCGGAGGCGAAGCAGCGATTGGAAAGGACCCACTTTCCTGACGGCGCCCAATACCACCAAGTTGCCAAACTCGAGTTCTTCTGGCGCCAGATGCATCGTCCGGAGTTGTTCTGGCACGCCTTCAGAAGCATCCAAGAATTCGATAGGGACGGAGAATCGATTCTCATCTTTCAAAAAGAGGATGCAACTCAACGGTTGGGATTGACCCAGGACGGAAGAGAAGCCACTCCGACTCAGGGTCGAGCGCCAACGTCGGGCGAGGATCGGTCCGTTCATTCAGGAGGAGAGTCTCACTCGACGGGCACAAACCCTCTACGCCCACCACCGCGGTGAGCAGGACTGTGGGACCCGCAAGCAGATCTCGAAACACGACTCTCTCTCTCTCGCTTCCTGATCCCGACCTGTTACACGATTGATTGCCGCGGGCGTACGCTCTAGAATAAATCCAGTCTGATCTCGCGTCACGGGTCTCCTATCGCGCCGGGACCGAAACAACCGAATTCGACGCCGCACCCGCGTCGCGCCAACACTCAGCGGAAGGGAGCCGCATGAACGGGACCAACCGACCTACCGCGAAATCTGGCTTCACGCTCATCGAAGTCTTAGTGGTCATTGCCATCATCGGTGTGCTCGTCGCCTTGATCATGCCCGCGGTGCAGTCGGCGCGCGAGGCGGCGAGGCGCACTCAATGTCTGAATAACCTCAAACAGCACGGAATCGCTCTCAACACATACATCACGTCGAACGACGCGCTTCCCATTGGCTACATCTCCTGGTCGAGTTCTTCTGGGGTAGCGCCGGGTTGGGCGTGGTCGGCGGCGATCCTCCCCCAGCTCGAGCAAGGGCCGACATACAGCTCCATCAACATCAAGCTCCCGATCGACTTTCCCGATAACGTCACGGCGCGGACCGCCACGCAGGCGATCCTTATCTGCCCCAGCGATCGACAGACAGGCGTTTTCACAACGATCTCTCAGCTAACCGGCGGTCCGATTGAGGCAAGCACAGTCAGTTACGCAGCCAGCCAAGGCGTCAGTAGTTCGAGTTCGGGGTTAGGCCTGTTCGTCCCCAACCTATCCGTCAAGCCCAGAGACATGAAGGACGGCGCGAGCAGCACAATCGCCCTCGGCGAGCGGGCCAGTTTCGTGGTGCAGAACGCTTGGGCCGGGGCGCTCAGCAATGGCGGAAGCGGCCAACAGGTGCTGGCGCAACCCCTCCCGTCCGGATTGAATCCGGTTGGGGTCTCTCCGGCGACATTCTCGAGCCCCCACCCCAACCTTGTGCAGTTCCTGATGGCAGACGGTTCGGCTCGCACGATGAAGACGACGATTAACCCATCCGTCTTCCAGGCCCTGACTACCCGCGATGGCCACGAAGTGATCAGTCAGGATTCCTATTGAAAGCCAGGGCCAGCTCTGACGAAATTCTTGGCCCAGTAAGGACTTCTAGCATGAGGCCGTCGTTCCACCCGCAACTGCGACGTTATATGGTCACACTGCCGCGGCCCCGATGTTACTTCGATAGCGCATGTTTGGGTTGGCGCTCTGTAAGTCGTTGTGGCACACGGGTCGAATTCTCGATTAGTCACTACGAGACGGTTTCTCGGTCTTGTCGGAGTGCTGGCGGCCGTTGGTCCTGAAGTGTGAGCGCCTTCGACCAGACCGTACCTCGTGGCAGCCACCAGTTTTCCGTCGGTGTTCTCGTTGGCCATCCAACCGGAACGTGACTAGGAGAGACCGGTCGACAACGGCTGCGTTGCTCTTGCGGGTGATAAGGCGATCTCTGCTTCGCGAAGCCGCTTTCCGAAAAGTCTTTGAACCAGCAGAGCCAGCGCTGCGACAAAAGCATGAGCTTTGACTCGGTGCTCGACCTTGTGAAAGATCGGCCGCATTCCCACTACATTCTGGAGCATAGTCTTGTCCAGGAGCAACTCAGCGACCAAACTTTTGAGTCGGTCGACCGCGAACTCCAGTTCGCTGCAACGGCGATCAGCGTCGACGGGCTCGGGGTAATGTTCCTGCCGCCACCGGTAGTGAGTCGGCTCGGCGAAACCACGCTTGCGACAGATATCAGAGACGTGCAGGCCTCTGGCTAAGTCGCCATCGGCTTCACGAAGCAAGCGCGATATGTCTTCAGCGATCCTTCGCCTTCTCATGAGTCCCGCCGTGGCTCATCTCATCGAGAGACTCTCATTTTCGCTGGACCAATCTTTTGGGAACAGACCAGTTGTTCGGCCTGCTGCTCGGGCCTTTCATCATTCGAGTGCTGATGCAACAGGCATCGAACGACCAGGCGTTTGATCCGCACCACATCTCGTTCAGCGAGCGTTAAAGAACTTGCGATGCCGGTTGTCCGAGCGTCCGGCGAGCGGTCGCGGACGGATCGATTCGTATCACAGTTTGATCGCAGAGATCGCCAAGGAAAAGCTGGACGAACGCCGGAACAGAATCAACCCCCGAGTCATCGTGCAGAAGATTAGCGAACGGTTGACATTAGGACCCGGCTGAGCCTCGCGAGTGCGCCTAACCGGCTCGCCTCCGAATATTGGGGCGGCGGCGGCGAAGTACGGTGTAGGGTCTCTGACAGTTAAGGACTTCGACTATGCGACGGATCAGTCTTCCGCGCTGGTTTCGCAATAGCCTGCTTGCGGCCGTCGTTCTGTCACTTTCGGGCTATCTCGCCCGGGATTTCCTCTTTGTCACGTTTCTCTATCGAGGCACGCGCGCGGACTGGGAACTCAGCCAGATTCCGAACGAGTGTCTTCTCGCGCGTGGCGAATACGCTGAACAGGTCCATCGTTCGGGAGCGTCGCCCGGGGACATCGAGCGCGCCAAGGCGCGGATGTTGGCGAGCGAAGCGAAATTGCGAGGACGGTGTTTGACGCTCGCGCAAGAGAACCCGGCTACACCAGCCGAATTGATGGCCCTCTACCTCGTTGCGAGCGAGTGGCCGAAGACCCAGGATGCAGAGAATGCCCGAGGAAGACTTCTGGAGCTTGTCGTCACGGCGGACATGCAACACTGGGGCTCGATGTTCGAGACGACGCCGGTCGCACGCGACGAAAGTTTACGTCCGCTCGCTGAAGCGCTCGTCCGCGCGCGAAGGAAAGCCCGGAACATCCGGCGGCGGCTGGGTTACTCACGGCGGCATGCAATCTGGTCGCCCCCGGCTCGGACGCCAACGTGGCACCGCCTGTGTTCAAGGAGATCGCTGACTTAATCGCCGATCACTACGCTACGAGTCCGGACATCGTTAATTTCACCGAACACCTTGCGGGGCTTGGGGGGGACGGCAAAAGCCCGCCCTGGGCGCAATCGTTCGAGCCTCAGTTGCGCCGGATCCTCGCGGTCAATAAGGACCGGTTCGTCCGCTGCGGGGCCAAGATGGCCTTGGCGTCGCTCGTGCTTGCGGCCGGCAAGCGGCGTCAGCCCGAGGCGGAGAAGATCTTAGAGGAGTTTCTGGCCGAGTTCGATGGCAAGCAGGAATACCGCGCCCAAGCCATCGAAAACATGTACCGGCAACGTGCAGAGCGACAACTCGCGGCTATCCGCGCACACAGGGCCAACGCTCGTTAAATCGTTGGCACGGTGTGGGGACTTGTGACTTGAAATCGTCGTTCCAGCCGTAGCTGTGGCGTTTCATGGTTACGCTGTCGCGGTCCCCGATGTTGCTTCGAGACCGACAACGTGAGGGGTCTGCACCACGCCATATGGTCACGCATGTGTTGATCCCGAATGCGCAACTCTTCCTCCGATAGGTGAATCGAGGCTCCAGTGGCAGCTAATTGTAATGCCCCGTTGACTGCAGACGGGTGGGCGGGTTCTTTCGCGCTCATTTCCATTTGCGCTTTAGAGCCGGTACTCAATCCGCTTCGCTATCGATGATCCGCTCGGCAATGGCTCTCTGCGTTTCCCTGGCACCGATCGTGATGATAGCGATTCTTAGGTCTACCAGCCTGAGAAACTCGGAAATGGCCGTGACGTCGTTCGAGGTCTCGGCGCACGTCACTTGCTCCGACGACGGTCGGAACTCGCCAGCGAGCTCTCGAATGGGTATTCCATCCCGGTGAGCCCGGCGCGCGGCAGTGTGATCGTCCACCGTAAGGACTTCCTTGGCCTCCGTGCGGGTAGAAATGATAGAAACGCTGTCTCTCTGAACGTTCACTATATACGGACGTATCGGCACGGGTCTTCTCGGGCCGTCAGATTGTCTGTGGTGGGTCTCGCTTAGGCGATGAACTCCAATGCCTTCTGCCAGATCGGACAACAGGCTTGACGAACGCTTGAGCTCAGCAGTACGAAGACGCGCCAAAGAAAGACGATTGAACAAAGGAAAACTAAGCCCGCAATTTCTGAGCGAACCGCTCTTGGTGCGATTCGAAGGGAACAAGATCCGCGCCACCGTCGACAGCGGTCGGCGATGGGCGGACGACCCGACTAGAGCCGGACGAAAGAGCCGAGAAATCACTCGGAGGATGGCGCAAGGCCGTCATCGCCGCCTCTGCCTCGCGAGCCAGTTGAAGAGCTCGGGCATCGTATACGCCTTGTCCCAGGCGTTGTGCGTGTCACCGATCGAGAGGAATTCGGTGTAGCGCGGCTTGCCGCCTGCGGCAACGAGGGCCCGAATCATCCGCCGTGGCAGGAGGACTGGCGCACCCTCGGTTTCATAAGTGTGGTAGTGCCCCGATTGGTCATTGCAGTTATGGAAGCACCAACAGGGAATGTGTTGAATCGCCTTGGCCTGCGTTTCGTCACAGGTCGAGGACACGGGGACGATTGCAGCCCATCGGTCCGGGTAGCGCGCGGCCAATGACCACGTTCCCGCCCCGCCGCTCGAGAGGCCAGTCAAGATGATTCTCTTCGGGTCCACGTTGAGTTTCTTCTCGACCACAGCGAGAATTCTCATCGCGCGCTCAGCGTCCTCGGAACCAGAAGCCCAACCTCCGGTTCGTCCCTGAGGGCAGACCACGATAAATCCAAATGAATTGCGCGTTTGCTCGATTATCCATGGCAGCCCGACGTTCAAATATTGCCGTCCCGCTGTTCCTGAGTCGCCCGCGCCGTTGAGGAAGAGAATCAACGGATGGGGGCTGTCGCTCCGGTAATTGCTCGGCACGAAAACGGCATAATTGGTCTTTCGGCCGTTCGACTCTTCATAGACGTGAAACTGGAATGCACTTTCACTGAGAATCGCCTGCCTCACTGCCCGACGGTACTTTCTGTCTGCGTCTTCAATCGCCGCGATCTCGAGACTGCGTCGCACCCTTTCGATACCTTCCGTCCCGATACGGTAGATCAGGAGCGAAGTGCCGATCTTCTCAATCGGAGTGAACTCATTGAAATAACGAAAATCGATGGTGCCTAACGTCCACCGATCAATCGCGAAAAACCCGCGGCGAGGCCCAATCTCTTGTGGCGGTTCGTTAAGGTCGAGGTGGAGCGATCGTCCGTCGATCGGCGGTGGTGAGGCTGGGAATCCGAAGTCTCGCGGATCGATGAGGTGATGGACCGCAACCCGCACACGACCGGCCTCGGGATGTCGGGACTGCCAATCTCTGAGTCGGAGCAGCTCGTGTCCGCCGTCGCTGTCGCGATCGTGTCCCGGTTGCGCGGCGAGATGGCTGGGTCGACCAACGAGCTCGTTCCGATAGGTCACCGTATGCGGGAACGCAGACGGACCACTCGAAATGGTCCACGCAAGAATGGCGATGAGGAGCCCGCCGGACTTCGGATGCGGCGGCGCGAGAAAAACTGCAAGCCTGCTCGCGGCGATAATCCCGTAGGGGACAAGCAGAAGCGACGGTTCGATAATAAAGCGAGAACCAAACTGGGTTGCTGCCAAGCTGCCGAACGCCAGTAGGGGTAATGCCCAGAAAAGTTCCTCAATTCGAGAAGAACATTCGGGGCGACGGAACACGGCCAGGACTGCACTCCAAAGAACCATGATCAAGAGACCGAGCGGAATCTTTGTGGCAAACCCCGCTGATTCGGAGCTTTCTATACCATCGCGAGTTGGTTTTTCAGTCGAGGAGCGTGAAGACTCCGCCGCTTCGGCGGACCGAAGCCTCAGATCGATTCCGTGAAGATAATTGGACGGGAATGGTACGGGCATCACGCCATACCACGACCCTCGGAACCGATTCCCGACTAAGAGGTTCCCGTGGAAAGGACTCTCGGAACGCAAATCGCCGGCGAGCGAACGACTGATGAAATCAAACTCCTTGAGCGGTCGCCCAATATCGGAGGCCGCGTAACCAACATTGATCATCCAGATACTCAGAAGCAAGACAAAGACTCCCTGGCCCAAGCGGTGGGCGATAATGCGCTTACGCCACTCACGTCGACCCTGCGCTAACCACTGGACCACCGCCAGAACCGGCCACAACGCGTAAAGCAGCAGCGCGGAGAAATCCGTGAGTTGGGCGATACCTAGTAACACGCCGGCGACAAGAGCCCGTTCCCAGGAGGTTTCGCGCACATACCGCCAAAAGGCATGACTTGCCGCCAGTGCCGTCACGGACGCGGGCAGCGCTGAAGTTGCCAATGGCTCGTAGGCCAGAACGTTGGGCTCGAAGCACCAAAGCACCAGGCCCAGATAACTGGCAATGTCGCCGTAGTGCCCTCGGCACCACCGAAAGATCACCCACGCACCGAGCAGCCACCAGAGGAATCCAGCCAACCTGGCCAGGCTGACCAAATCCATGAAACGCCTCGCGTTCTCGGAGGCGAAAGCCGAGGAAATCTGATCGCTGATCGTCAGGTTGAGAAAGATCGGCTGATCAATGTGACCCAAGAACCACTCACTGTGATCGGCCACCAGGATCGGCAGCGTGGCGACAAGGCGGGGAAGTGGTGGGCTGTCCCCCGCCAGGCTGAAGGAGCCCAACCGCCAGTGGGAAATCCCAGCGGGTATTTGACGGGCCTCGTTTATCGTGGCGAAATTCCAACGGATGGAATGCACCGCGAGTAACAGATTGCCCAAAACAATCAGGACGACAAAGATCCTGGATCGATGACGGGCCATCGCCTGGGACAGTTCAATAGCTTTGACCATCGCCGCGCTCGCTGCCGTTTCGGCTGGCAATCGCCTGATAGACCCCGCGCCGCCCCGTCCGGTCCGGGATGCAGTTGGCATCGAGCGAGTCTGTCGCGGTTCGAGGGTTCCACGAATTAATCGTGTCCTTGACGAAGCGGACCGAACCATCAACGAAAGCGCAATTGGCGCCGCCTGGGTGGAAGCTCGAGACCGACATCACAAAGGGAGTGGCGCTGTCGCACCGCGCGGTCGGGCTGCCGGGATCACCCAACGCGTGGGTGCCGAGGATGTCGTTTGGCGTGAAGTTGGGCGGGTAGAACGCAGAGATGCTTGCATCGCCAAAGTCGGAGCTCGCCCACCAGCCGTTGCCCCGGAAGCTGCACTGACCCCCAGGTCCGCAATTGAACTTGGATAGTTTTCCATGAGCGCGTTCCCCCAACAGCAGCGTGTTGCTCAGTCCACCGAGCACGTCACGGGCCTTGACCGCGGGGCGCGTTCCGGCACCGCCCAGCGCGGTCGGCAGGCCGACGTCCGGGAACATCCCGTCCTGTGCGATCATTTGCTGCTGGGGGTCCATTAGCCGCTGTCCGAAGCCGAAGCTCCCCATAAACCCACAGTAACTCGAGTAAGTGACTCGGAAGCTGACGCCATCCCAAGCTCGCCGTTCCTCGATCAGGCATCTCAGATTGGTGATCTCTCCATCGCTGGGGCACCAGAGCAACGGCATGAGTGTGGCCGAGGCTGTGTTGTTCCGAAATTGGTACGGAGCGAGGTTGAAGTTACATGAATTGAACAGTTCGGGTCGTCCCAGATCGGACATCAAGGCGGCAAGGAGGCTCCAACCTGAATGGTATCCGATCAGGACGGTTCCCGGATGATTGACCGTTGCTTGAAGATTGCGCCCCTGTGGAAAGCTACCGTGAGTACTCTCATACTGTTGACACGCAAGAGCGATCAGTTTCAGATTGTCCGCGCAGCGGGCTCGCCGGGCTCTTTCTCTCGCTCTCAAGACGGCGGACAGCAGAATGCCGGCCACCACGACGATCACTGCTACAACCACGGCGGACTCGACGAGCGTGAACCCGGTCGGCAGTTTGTGACGTCCCAGCATCGTTCGCATCGCGATTCCGATACCTGAAAAGCGGCTCAATAGCTGTCGGCGCCGATTACCTCGCCGCCGTTCCGGGTGCCGAGTGCCCACCAGATTGGCATGGCCAGCGAGCTCTTGATAAATCGCACGCTGCCGTCGCTAAACAGGACATTCGCGCCGCCGGAATGATCGCTGGTGGCATTAATGATGTCGGAATGGTCGGCGTCTTCAAGATAGCACTGTCCGCAGTAATATCGGCATTGATTGAAGACGTACTGGGGCGAATTCGGCGGGACGATCGTGTTGAACATCGTCATCGCTTCACTCCCCCACCCCCATTCCTGTCCTCGATTGCCGCTGACGCTCTGAGGGCTAGCGCTGGCGGCTTGAAAGCCGTCATTGCACGCCTGCAGGTTGCTCATGACTTGAGCCGAAAACCGCTCGGCAGTGGCGATGTTCGGGTTCGGGAATTGTGCGCCGAAATTGATAACACCATTCCCGCGATAAAGGTCGGTCGCGCCGTCGCCCGAGAGACCTTCGGAGAAAGCTACGGTGTTCGATTCGCCGTCAGTGATATTCTGCGCGCCACAAGCGCTCTGATATGCGAACACGCCTGACGATTGGTGCGCCTGGTCCTGCACTGTTGTTCCGATACTGCCGTAGTAGCTGTTCAAGTTTGGATCGCCAGCATACGTGTCGGTCGGACAGAGGAATAGGGCGATCTTGGTCAGGCGTGCCGTCACGTTGAACGGAGCTTCCCCGTTGAACATCGGGTCGAAATCGAAGTTTATCGCGTTATAGATCGGTCTCTGCTCGAGGTAAGGCAGAAGCAAGGCGTGAGCGCTCCATCCGTTCCAGGTGGTCGGCGTACCGCTGACGCCCCCCTCTGTCCGGCTCAATGGATTGAAGGATGCGCTGTGCCCGATGGGAAGCAGTTATTGCTCGCATGATAATTGTGCAAGGCGAGGCCAATTTGCTTAAGATTGGTGGCACACTGGGCACAACGGGCCGACTCGCGAACGGCTAGCACCGCAGGAAGCAAGAGCCCGATAAGCACCGCGATGATGCAGACGACGACCAGTAGCTCAATCAGTGTAAATCCCCGGTCTCTGACGTTCATGGCAATGACTCCCGACTTCCGGTGCCCTGCTCGCAGGTCTATTCTGGGTCGCGGACACGCGCGAAACCGTAGTGACGATGCTCACTAAAGCGTAACAATCAAACGACACTCGTCACCATAATCGCGAGAAACTGATTTGGCGGCGTAGAGCCGGCAAGAAAACAGCATTTCTGTTGGCGGCTCGCTCGGATATTGGCGAAAGTACAGTAACCGACCGCGAAGTTCAAGATGCGATCAACCACCCCCAAGGATTTTGCCCAATTGAAGATTCGGAGTATGGTTAAGAGCGTTCGGAGCTCGGAAGCGCTGCGACGAACGGTCTCAGTGATATCCGCCACGCCGGTTATCCGGTGGAAGCCGAGCAACATTACGCAAAGCGGGCATAATTTCCGGATTCTCCGCTGTGCAGTGCTAGCCAGCTCCGTGCTCCTAATGCTGCCAGGGGCATGGGCACATTCGGTGACCGTCGTCGAAGTCGCTCATCTCCCAGCGGGCTTGGCAGCGTTGCAGCGAGGATCACTGGCGATTTACCGCGTCTGCGGACCCCTAAGCAGAATCCTATATTCCCTGCCAGCTCACTTGGCCGGCGTCCGGGTTGACTACCCGGTCTCGTTCGATTCCGAGCCTCGCACGCGCCTGGAATGGCAGGTGGGTCTTGTCTTTCAGAAACAGAACCGCCGGGCTTACCACGACATCTATCGCTGGTCTCGTTTGGTGCCTATCCTCGTGGCAGTTTTGGGTGGATGTCTTGTCAGTAGGTGGTCCACCGATCTTTTCGGACCATGGCCGGGCGTTCTGTCTCTTTGTGTGTGGTGCTCGATGCCACCGATCCCTTGGAGGGCCGAGATCATGAGAGGCACGGTCGATGTTCCTGATACGTTTTCGATGCGTCTTCCGGATTTCCTGCGAATGACATCTTCCGATGCCAAACTCTCGGACCATCGATGCAAAATCACCATCATTCGAGCAGTTATTCTGCTGAGTTCAGTCCTTCTCATGCTCCCGGGCGCGTGGGGCAATTCGGCGACTGTCGTCGAGTTCGCTCATCTTCCGGCGGGGTTGGCTGCGTGGCAAAGGCATTCGCTCGGAATCTACCGCGTCTGTGGTCCTTTGAGCAAATTCCTTTACGCTCTACCAGCCTACGTGGTCGGTGTTCGGGTCAACTACCCAGAGTCGTTCGATTCCGAAGTTGTAGCTAGACGCGAGTGGGAATTGGGCCGAATCTTTCAGGACAAGAACAAAGGGCGATATCACTGCATTTATCGCTGGTCTCGGCTCCTTCCAATCATAATCACCGTACTCGGTGGGTGTCTCGTTTGTGATTGGTCCACGCGGTTATTTGGCGCCTGGCCCGGAATCGTTTCACTCTGCGCATGGTCTTGGATGCCGCCGATGCTCGGACACGGCTCGCTTGTCACCTCCGACATGCTTTCTGCGGTGGTGCTGCTTCTGGCTGCACGCTCATTCTGGACGTTTCTTATCCATCCGAGCGGAGTGACTGCGATCCTGTCCGGTATCACACTCGGATTGGCGCAGGCTACGAAGTTCACCCTCTTGGTCCTATATCCTTGTTGGGTGCTCCTGTTGATTGGGCGTGTGCTCCAGCTCCGGGTTTCTAACTCTAGTGAACGCGGCGCATCGCCAAGTCGCGTCGCAGGACTTGCGGCGATGATGTTGATAATCAGCGTGGTCGTCCTCGATTCCCTCTATCTATTCCAGGACGTCGGCTTTCACTTGACGGAATTGCAGTCTACCCAATCTCACTTCGCGCGCAACTTACTGCGTTTGGGGGATTGTGAAGCTACGTCTTGGCTACTCCAGGTTCCTTTGCCAATTCCGCTGGAATTCGTGCGCGGACTAGATTCTCAACTTATCGACTCCGAGCGGTTGCAATCCGCTTACTTACTCGGGTGGACCCGCCGCGGCGGTTGGTGGTATTGGTATTTAGTCGCGTCACTGATCAAGATTCCGTTGCCGATTGCCGGTATCTTCGGTCTCGCCGTAATTCGATTACCGACCGCCGTTCGTGACGGCGATCGTTCTCTGTGGGCAGGTCTTTGCGTTCTTGTTACCGCAGCGGAAGTTGCCATCGTGATATCGGCAACAACGGGGACTGGCAGTAACGCTGCCTTCCGTTACTTGATCCCAAGCATCGCCCTACTGTGCGTATGGATTGGCCGGGCTTGGAGTGCCGGATGCCAGGAGATCCGAGTGTCGGTGATTGCGCTCATTTTCTGGTTGGCCACAAACGCCGTTGTCAGCATTCCCGATCATCTCGGATGGCAGAATGAGTTGGGCTGGGCTTGGAGCACGTGGACGGGCCGTCCCGCTCTGATCGGCGACAGCTTGGATTGGGGTCAAGATCTGGCGCGTCTCAGCGATTGGGTCTCCCGCAACTCCCGCGAGGGAAGCACCAGGATTTGCGTGTACGGCCTAGGAGACTTAGAACCGTACTCGCGAAGCGTCCCAGCCGACGTTCCCGCGGCAACGGTCTCGGAGGCGGCGACCTATCTGGCGATAAGCTCTAATATTCTTCTCGGCTATGAATCCCGCTATTCCGTGTTCGTCCGAGGCGAGCGGTGCTCATTTAACGAAAGCGATCGGGCAACTCTCTCTCAACTCCAGCCCTTCGACTATGTAGGAAGGACGATTCGCGTTTACCGGGTGACCAAAACCCGATTGCACGGTGGACCGACAAGTGTCCCTCTTCAATTGCAATAGCATCAGCTCAGTACCGCTTACAGAATGGCAATCAAGAGCGGGGTCGTGGCCAGCAGCAACAGGAGCGTCACCGAGAGTTGCACTACATATCCAATGAAAACCGCGAGGCCGTTCGTAAAGTGCTGTCGCGCCAGGCCGGGTCTAATCAGCGTCACCGCATACCGTCCGGCCGACGCTGCTAGGAGCGCAGTGCAAGAGAAGACTACGACGGCCGCAATCGGGCTCCCCGAAAGGATCACAGTTGCAAGAAAACCGTTTCCGATCGCGAATCCGGCAATGACACTAATTGGCGGGGACTTACGGATCGTTCCAACCCATAATGCCGGCAAGGCGGAATCCAAAGACCAGATCAACACCGCCGTAACTGTCGCAGATGCGGACGTCGAAGAAGGGGCAAATTTCCGGCACGCAGCGCAAACGCAAGAGACGAGGCGCCTGTCGCAACTAAGAGCATCATCGTCGCCAACGTGAGTCGCGGCCTTATCGACATTGACCCAATCCTGGTGAACCCTTCTTAGTTAGTAGTATCGGCTGGATCAATTGCGCCATTCCCCATTCGACGATACTCAATTCTAGATGGTATCGGAATACGCGTAGTGCTTCAACTGACGGTCCACATGGTCCACGAAGAGGCCTCGAAAGGACAGTCGACACCCCGAAGTGTCGCCGATGACGCGGGCGTGTTTTGCCTACTGCGCCCTAATCGAGCAGACCAGTGGCGACTTGACGAGAATCAGCTCGGAACCACACTCTGCAGCGCACGCGTTACAACACGTGCTTGTAGCTCCCCGCTCGGTCGTCCAATCGAGATTTATAAATATCACAAGCGTGGGGTTAGTTCTCGAGCTCTAATCCTGCAGTAAGTGACAAAACGAGTGGAATTAGTAGATCTCTACGGGGATCGTCAGGCGACCGTCCTTCTTATTCGTTCGAAGAACGACCTCGTGTCTCCCCTTGCCTATGTGAGCCGTACGAGTCAGTTTTATGGCGTGGCGTGCTTTAGGCACTGTCGGGTCGGACTCGTAAGCGATCTCCAAGCCATCGGGAACGTCTAGGCCAACAATCGAGAACGGCTGCTGACTGCCTGAATAAACCAGAAGGCGCGCCGTTGAAGGAATGCCCCGTTCGCTGCTCCAAATCACGGATGACGGCGCCGTCCTCAGGTCGGTCAACCGACACACCACGACGGGCACTATTAGCTCAACGATCTCATTATGCTCAAGTCTAAATCTCACTTTACTAAATGTCGTCCCAGATGGACAATTCGGCATGACAGATACCCGAAATGACACAGTTCCTGGGCTATCTCCCACCCGCTCAACCTGAATGAACGGGCTATCACTCGTTGCGTCACGAATGACCTTCCTGACGTCCAAAATGGCCGACTGCACAGTTAAAATGCGCGAAGCAACGTTGTCTTTCGTGACCTCGATTCGAATTTGGGAGGGTATTGCCTCGATCTCGGCGACAACGCTCGCCTTGACTGTGAGCAAGATTTCATTAGGCTGTTGATCCCGTGATTTAGTCGTGACCCTCACAGTCTGAAGAACAGAACCCGCGTTCACTGCTGGGATATCGACTGCGACCTCTGCGAATTCTCCTGGAAAGATCTTATCCTTCCTGTCGACCAGCGAAATATGACACGTGCATAGGTTGGTCGACGTTAGAGAGGTTATTTCCATAAGCTCTGCTGATTTATTGATTATTTGAAACTTATGCTTAAGATTCTCTCCAAGTTTCACGTTACCGAAGTCATGCACGAATGGATCAAGCTTTGTGCCGATCCCATCACTGGCGTTGTCGCTTTTGTTGCAAGACTGAAGTAACAAAGCCGTGAGCGTAGCAAGCGATACGCCAGTCCACAAAACTATATTTTTCAGAAACGGACGTGCGATATTACGCGAATATGGCGCCTCCATGTGCTACCTCCAGTCCGATTCAGAGACAAGAACGCTGGCGATCGGACGCACGAGCCCTAGAAGTGTTATTATATGGTTCATTCGTCGAGTAGAAACGATAGTAAACGTTTGCAGCCCAACAGGGCCTTTGCCCTCCGAGCGTTCTGAAAGCGAAACCCGTCGGTTCGCCAACCAACGTCCGAACTATTTTCGATTATGCTCTAGCTCTGCGCGGACGGCACTTTAGCGGCACCTCCGCTTATGTTGCTGTCAGTCCGCGCCCGCCGCAACACGACTAAGAACAGAAAGCAATTCGTGGCTGTGAATAGAAACGCAGTAGCTACCCCGGGGAAATTGATGTTGGAAGTCGTTGTGCTTTGAGCGCTGTGTGTCGACGTCTTACTGATTATCATGCAAACGCCAGAATAGCGATTGCTCAATTGACGAGGTGTGAGATCGACAAGAACTCCCGGGGGATCGAACACCTCGAACTTTTCGGAAAGCTGATTCCATCGCACGAGAACAACGAAATGACTCGGTTTGCCTGATTCTTGTTGCAAATGCAGGATAGAGGGCTGCCGCAGCCGTTTGAGATCTTCCAAATCGTATTCCAAGCCGGTCGCACGATACCCTAGGCGGCGAGCCGCATTCCCAATTTCCAACAGACTGACCCCCTGCGCTCCAGGTGGACACAGTGTAATGATGTCGCGATATTCAGAATTCCCACCGGAAAGCTTGTCGATGAACGTGAGGCACATGGGGCCACAGGCTTTCTGCCTATCAAACATCAAGGGATTCTCTTCCAATCCGCCATCCGCACAACAAAAAGTGCCAGCAGCAGACATTGTAATGGCTCCAATCATCCCCACGGAACACGTCCAAAACTTGGATCGTATAGTAGAGACTAACAGTTTCAGTTTGTGAGGACGCATCTGAAATACTGGCAAGAGAAATGCTGCAGTTGCGACTGATCAACGAACTTCGAACGACGTTGAACGTGACGAATCGTTGTTGAACCGGCAAACTCCGTCCGAGAACCAGTTTATTGGTTCAACCTGCTGACTTCGAGGGCGCAAGCCGCGTCAGCCTCTTTCTGAAGATATAGACGACCAATGACACTCCGATGAAGAAGTTTGCCAGGAAGAATGTCCCAAGGAATCGAGGAGTTCGGCCATTCCGTTTGGACTCGGATTTCAAATCATTCTTGGCTCTTGCCTGATCGGCCAGTGCCTTCAGTTGACTATCCAGAGCGCGCTCGGCACCGACACGATACGAAACTCCATATCTCGTGTCAGAGACGCCCGTATTTGGCTCCAAGGAGAGCTTAAACACGCTCTCGTCAAAATTCGGATCATTAATCTTCGTTTTGCGGACGTAAAATCGCGACTCCTTCAGTGGGATTTCATCATCGGATTTTCGTTGGCTCCATTGCCTAATCCTCCCCGAAACGGGTACCCAAATCGTCTGGTGCTGAGTGTTGTATTCAATTGACATTTCGTGAGTGATAACACCACTCTTCGAAAACCCGACCAGGCTTTTAAATACCCAATCGCTTCCCTTCCTCTCGAACGTTGCCATCTGGCGGTTGCTTCGTTGATCCTTCCCTAAAATCGTCTCCCATTCGATGTGGTAGCTGGTCGGCGTTTCCGACTGCTTCAGCCGATTTTCCCCGGCGTTTTCCGCCAGCGCGTCTCCTACTAGTCGGACAGCCAAATCCTGTAGGGTCGCCGGATTTCGTAATTTCCACGGCCCGTTCGGTTTAGGGAACATTCCGTCATGAATGATGACCGACCTGTAGCCTTCAACTGCTTTCTTGGCCACGCTCTTTGAATGTGGCTTATTGGATGGTTTCTTACCTTCTGAGCTTACTGTCGGCATAGATTGATAAACGACCGTCTTCTCGCCGTCGTAAAGATGGTAAGTTTGCTCCGCCTCGTCGTACAGTTTCTCTCCATTTGGGCTGAATGGCCCGCCTTCCAAAATCAGTTTGATTCTCAGGAGGTCATCCGAGTAAATCTCGGTTTGTTCCCAGCGCGTTCTCTTCAACGAAAATCGATCTCCTACTTTTACGCGTTCGTACTCCTCCCAATCTGTGAGCGTGTACAAGTTGGCAATTGCAGTCTTCTGGAGGTTCAAAGATTCGACAATCTTTTTCCCGTCCGCCGCGCTCGCACTGCCGAGGCAATTCCAGGACATCGGAACGAAGATGACGGACATATATAAATAAAACGTGAAAGGCTGCCGCCACATCCTCGCGCGGGCGAAGTCCTGTGCCTTCATTGACCCTATTCGCGCCGAATCTGAGGCGTTTCTGAAACGCCCAGCAATCAAATGGTCGTCCCATTACTTCCTCGCTAATCGCAGATTATCCTCGCATGTTCGCTCTCAATGACGTTGGTCGACGAACCGAGCTCTTATGAACTGTATGTGTCGACGCGAGCACCATGTCAATGGTGGAATTGCTCCGCGACATTCGACATCGAGTATTCTACCGACACGAATATGAAGACCAGTTTGCAAGCATGCTGCGCACTGCTCGATTTCCTGGTACAGCGGAAACTCTGCCAGTTCTGTCCGGAACTTGCGTTCCGTGACGCCCCGGGTAAAAGGTGATGCCGCAATAGTCGAGATCACGGACGACGATCGTTCTACACGCCGCCCGAGACGGCGTGGGAGAACCCGGCTTGGTTGTCCAGAATGCCTGAGCGTTCGCTCCGAAATGAGCTTGCGAAAGCCTTTGACCGCTTGGTTTCAGCAATCGCTTGAGTCAACATTTGTGGCAACGCTGTTCGATGAGTAAGTGCACCACCAGCAATCGAACGAACATGAGTAGTACCAAATGCAAACTTGGTAGGTGTTCAACGTACACATATCAGCTGCAGTACCTGCGATGCAGTCTATCTCGATAATCTTAGTTCCGTAAGAGCCCGTGTACGAACTACTCGCCGCATTCCAACTGCATCCCGTGTCAGCTTGACTACATCCGGCAGGATTGTTCTTCACCTGCCAAACACAGCCTCCGTCCTGACCCCCAATTAACTCGGCCAATCTTTGCTCGTCCACGGGGCGGTCGTGATCATTGTCGAATGTCATCATTCCGCAAATTATCGTGCCGGAGATCAGAGACGCGGCAGCGAAAAGCCCTGCGTTGTTCATTTAATCAGTCTCGCCTTGTGAAGTTCTCGAAGAACTGGATCGGAAAGCACGAAGAATTGGTACGAGCACCAGATCGTTGCACCAGGCAATGTGCCATGTCAATGGGACACCGCCAGAAGTTTGCGATTTTGATCTCCGGCATGTTCCCACCACCGCGACGTTCGTTTCGTGGCGTTGCCACAATCTTGGCGTACGAGAGCTTCCGACGCTACAACCCGAAGAGCCCCGGCGCATCGATCATTCAGCGGCTGGAACGCCAGTTTTGACCTCGCTACCCGGCGTTGGCGAATTCATAACTCGGTTTCTTCCCAGCGTTTAGGCCGCTGGGACACCGGTGTTTGGAACCAAGTGGAAGTAAAGCGTGCGTAGCCCTCGAGCCGGCTGGGGTCGGAAGCGAACTCGTTCAGTCGAAAGCCGATAAAGCTCTAATTCGGTCGAGGAGATTTGTCGACCGTATCCGGCCGCTCCACAACCAATCCGCGTACGCGGCGAAAACCGGTGGCGAAACTGAGGCCGGTCTGCCGCGACAAATCCGTCAGCGCTGCTTGCAGGTCTGAAGCCCGCGCTGATGATGTCCCGCTAAGTCGCCATTTAATCGACACTGGCGACCCCCGCGGACCTTCATACACCACTCGCTTGCCTAGGTAACCCGCAATCGCGTCGAGGAAATGATCAATGCCTCCCATGCCCCGTTCAGCCTCTTCACCGCCGCCGGTCAAGTCGATCCACTCCGTCGATCCACCGTTCGGTTCGAACGTGCCCGCGACGACAATGACGCTTTCGTCATAGTCTCTGTCCGCAAAAGTTAGATCAGTCCCATGCTCTTTCTTGATGAATTCCCTGAATTCTCTTAATACAGAATCCGTCGAAGCCCCAACTCGAACCACGAAATCCGCTTGAATCTCCATGCCAAGCAGTAACTCCTCGCCACCGATCTCCTGCCGCTTCGCGTCAACCAGTAATGGCAAAATGTCGCGAATCGTCGCAGCGTTAGCACCTTGGTGGGACCCGCGGATTTTTAGCACTGTGCCGTTCCATCGAAAGAACAGGTTCTTCGGGCTGGCGCTCGCTTGAGGATGCTTGCGCCAAAAGACTGTGTTCCGACAAGATGGATAAGGTGGGAGTATGCACTTCAGGCTCTGATCAGGCTCGAGAGCGTACATTGCTGTCAACGTTTTGTTCGCGTCCGGCCAGAATCTCCAAACAACTACTGAGCACAGTACGATGGCTCCGCCGATTGCCGCGATCCTCCGCAGCGTCGAGATTGGGATCTGAGCCACGTCATCAATCCGAGGTTGGGGGAGACAAACGAGCGATGGCTTGTGATGGTTTTTCAGTACGCGACTTGTCATTGCGTCGTGGAGAACGGTACTTGGTCATCCGTGCACTTCCGCCGCCAGTTTCCCGGCATCCTAACTCGCCCCAAGAGCGATCCTCCAGCTGAGGCGGAAGCCGCACGTCCGTGCAAACGGTTCGAGTGGATTGTCCATGTGAAGGCGAGAGTTAGCGGCAGCGAATGCCGGAGAGAACTTTCTTCAAGTGGGTTTGTTGTCGAGGTGCGCTCAGCATAACTTTGACACGCCTTGCAGGATATCATTGACGTTGAGAGAGTCAACCCCCAAATGACTTCCGTGCGACATCTAGAATTGTCGCCGACCCACAGCGGCTCTTCCGCGTCGATGCGGCGGAACATCGATTGTTCATCGCCATCGACTTCTGCCTCCTGCCGTCGATCTTCTGGCGGCAAATGCTGCCCAACTGAGTCTGTGGATTGATCTGCGCCGGTACTTCGTAGTCCAGGCTTTAGATACACTATGTTGGAATTGGCCAGTGACGCCTAGCGCTTTGTCACAAGTAAGTCTTGGGGTTGGCCGATTATGTGAAATGGCAGATACTGGGTGGCACAAGGAGGTCTGCCATGCAGAAGAAGTATATCGTTCGCCTTACGAATGAGGAACGGGTTGAGCTTCAGGGGGTCATCAAGAAGCTCAAGGGGTCAAGCCAGAGGGTCCGCCGCGCCGAAGTGCTGCTCAAGGCGGACGCCAATGGTCCGAACTGGACCGACGAGCGGATTGCCGAAGCCTTCTCATGTCGCGTGCAAACCGTCGAGCAGATCCGCCAAGGCGACCGGCGTGTGCAAAACTACCCACCATCACGGCCTGGGCTTTCACATCGTGCGCAATGATGCCAGACCATAGGTCGAGGAGCCAGCATCTTCGTCTCACCGCCAGGGAGGGCAACAGTCATGGAAGGATCCATCGAGCGCATCGACGTCTTGATTTGTTCGGGTGCCAGGCGGCTTAGAGGATATCAACGCCGATTGTTCGTAGCCGAGGTGGCTATGGAGCTGTGCGGCGGCAGCGCCCGCCAAACCGAACGGCGCTTTGGCTGGGGACGCGCTACTGTTGAGAAGGGACTGCATGAGTCGTGTTCGGGAGTGCGCTGTCTGGAGAACTTCACCGCACGAGGCCGGCCTCGTAGCGAAGAAAAGAATCCGCAGTTGGCGGAGGACATTCGGTCGATCGTGGAACCTCATACGCAAGCCGATCCCGAATTGAAGTCGTCACGATCTGACCACCTCGAAGAAGGGGCTCATACAACGCGTTAAACGCCCGTTCTTCGGCTCGAGCTCGAGGCAGTTCCTCCCTGCGAATCTCCTCCAAAAGAAAATCGCGCAGCATCGCGCAGATCATTGATATCCTTGGGGATTCGCAGTGGGTGACGAGCCACTACGGGCGGAGTATATAAAACCACAGAACTGCCCCGGACGTGCGCGAGCGTGACGGCGCTATCAGGCTCGTCTGGCCTAAACCGCGTGATCATGTTCCAGTTGGCATATCGCCGGGCCGACAGCGTCTTACAGACGCCCGGAACTCCGTAGCACAGACATACATACTGATATTTGCGGCAGGCGTCGCAGAATTCCTTGAATCGCTGGTATTGTCTGATCTTGATGAACTGCTCTTCGGCGCCGCTACTCGTCACAAAAGTACCGTTTCAGCTTGACTGGCGGTCTGTTACAAGAAAAGCAAGCGCCGCAAACCAACCCGACCCACGTGTACTTCGCCCGTCTAGGTCCAGTCACGGTTTCGACGTGCCAGCCGGATTGGTGTTCCCTTATGGTTAAGATCGCAGTCCCGGGTCGCGCCGGCCCGCGCGACTAGCGAGCGTAGCGCCAGCAAGAATATCGCACGCAAGCCGCGTTTCGAAACTGCGCAGAAGTCTCACCGACTCCCGTGGCAGAAATCGGTGGAATCCGTCGATGCGGCACTGAGTAATCAAGTCTCACGGTGGATACGACACTCCAGCATGAAAGCCATTATCGCAGAAGCCACGAGGTGCTAACTTCCGCATCAAGAGTCGTGGTATTATCAGAAGGCGATCCTCGACGATCCACCGAATGGCCGGATTCTAGCGATCCTTTTTCGAGGGACTCGCAGCCTTTGAGCTGCCGGTCCGGCAACGAACGCGAGGTCTCCGCTCCCGTGAAATGGCGCCTTCTGATCCCGTGCGTTTTAATGCTTGTTCTCCTCTGCACGACCTGGTACGGATGGATCAATCACCGGTCCCGTCCTCTTCGTCCCTCCTCCCGCCGACCTGCCGACCCTGACCAGTCGCGAGAACGGACGAGTTTTCAGACAGCAGCCCGCTGGCACCCGGCGCTCCAGCTCCGCTCAGACGTAGCCGTCTCTTATGGCTCCGACAGAGAATTCCCGAAGCGCATCGCCGAGTGGAAGGCTCAGGGCTACATGCCGCACTTCAGAACCGGCGCGTCCTGGGGCCAGTATCGGGACTACTTCGATGGCTCGTTCGATGGGCCCCACCACGCTGACGAGGCCCAGACCGACCGCAAGGGAATGGTCATTTGGCATCACGAAGCTGTCCCCTACATGTCGCCGAGCGAGAGTTACAGCAGGTACCTCTGTCACGTGGTCAAGCAGGCAATGAACGCCGGTGCCGAGGCCATTCACCTCGGAGAGCCTGAGTTCTGGGTCAGCGCTGGTTATAGCGAGGAGTTTAAACGCGAATGGAAAGCGTTTTACGGCGAGAATTGGATACCACCGCACTCGTCGCCCGATGCCCAGTTTCGCGCCTCGATGCTGAAGTGCCACCTCTACGGGCGGACTTTGAAACAAGTCTTCGAGTTCGTCAAGGCCGAGAATGTCCGGACGGGTCGGCGCGTGAAGTGCTACATCCCGACGCGTAGCCAGATCAACTACCCGCATTGGAATATCGTCAGCCCCGGGTCCAGTCTGCTTCAGGTCGGCGCCGATGGGTTCATCGCCCGCGTTTGGACCGGAACTGCCCGCACGCCCAACGTCTACCGTGGCAGCCGCCGCGAGCGGACATTCGAGACGGCATTCCTGGAGTATGGCGCAACGTTGAACCTGGCGCACGCCGATGGCGGCACAATCTGGTTCCTCAGTGACCCGATCGAAGACAACTCCGACCACTCCTGGGAGGACTACCGGACCAACTGGGAGAGCACGATTACCGCTTCGCTCCTCTGGCCGCAGGTCTGGCGGTACGAGGTGATGCCCTGGCCCGAACGGGTGTTCCACGGCGAGTATCCCACGGTAGACCGCAGCCGCCGCAAGCCGGGCGACCCGGTGGTCAAGAAGCCGATCCCTCCCGCCTACGCCACCGAGTTGATGACCGTGATCACCGCGCTCAACGACATGGAGCAGAAGGACATCGCCTGGGATTGCGGTACCCGCGGCGTCGGCGTTATCGTCTCCGACACCATGATGTTCCAGCGAGGCGAGCCGAGCCCGTCCGACCCGGACCTTGGATCGTTCTACGGCCTGGCGATGCCCCTGGTCAAACACGGCATCCCGGCGGAGCCGGTCCAGCTCGAAAACGTGACGCTACCCGGGGCGCGGAAATCCCACAAGATTCTCTTGATGACGTACGAGGGAATGAAACCGATGACCCCGGATGTCCACGCGGCGCTCGCCGACTGGGTAAGGCAGGGCGGGGCCTTGGTCTTCCTCTGCGATGACAGCGACCCGTACAACGGCGTGCGCGCTTGGTGGAACGACTCCGTCAAGGGGATGGCCTACAAGGCGCCCCGCCAGCACCTCTTTGCGCAATTGGGGCTGCCCGTGGATGCCGCCGCGGGCACCCACACAATCGGCAGGGGGCGACTCATCTACGATACGAACAGCCCCGCAGCGCTCTCCCACCAGAGAGATGGAGCCAATTACCTCCGCTCTCTAACCCGTCGCGCCTGCGAGTCGATCGGGCTGACTTACCATGAAACGAACTACCTTGTGCTGCGACGCGGTCCGTACGTGATTGCCGCCGGTCTTGATGAGTCTCTCGCCAGCGATTCGCATGTTCTGCGCGGACGCTTTCTCAACCTGTTCGACTCGCGATTGCCGGTTCTGGAATCGGTCATGCTTGCCCCCGGCAGCCGTCACCTGCTGCTCGATCTCGACCGCGCCCGCCCATACGGCCCGGAAGTCCTGGCCTCGGCCTGCAAGATTCTCGGGGCCAACTCGACTCCGAACGGCGAATTCCGCTTCTATGCCGAAGGTCCGGACAAAACCGAAGCGGTTGTAAGGGTCGCCTTGCCCGAGGCGCCGACGCAGGTCGAGCTCGACGGCTCATCCCTGCACCCCAAGGCATCTATTTGGGATATTGCGACCAAGACACTTTTGCTCCGTTTCGACAACTCGGCGGCCGGACATCGAGTCTCCATTCGGATCCGACCCGCGGACCCTGGGCATGCGCGCGAGCGTACCTCATTCCAGACTCCGAGACACTGGGAATCTTCGCTCCAGCTTCGCTCCGATGTCGCTATTTGCTACGGCGCGGCCCGCGATCTCAATTTGCGCATCGCCCGATGGAAAGCTCAGGGCTACATCCCTCATTTCATGACCGGAGCTGCGTGGGGCCACTACCAGGATTATCTCGACGGTCGCTTCGACGGCGCTGCCCACGACGATGAAATCCAGACCAAACTGGACGGTGCAGGCATCAAGCATCAAGACGATATCCCTTACATGTCGCCGAGCGAGAACTACGGCAAGTACCTTTGTGATATCGTTAAGCGGGCGATGGAGGCCGGAGCCGAGGCCATCGACCTCGAGGAGCCCGAGTTCTGGGTCCGAGCGGGTTATGGCGAAGGGTTCAAACGCGAATGGAAGGCGTATTACGGTGAGAATTGGATACCACCGCACTCCTCGCCCGATGCCCAATTTCGCGCCTCGATGCTCAAATATCACCTCTACCGGCGGACATTGAAACAAGTCTTCGACTTCGTCAAGGCCGAGAACGTCAAGACGGGGCGGCACGTCAAGTGCTACGTCCCGACACATAGTCTGATTAACTATGCTCACTGGAAGATCGTCAGCCCTGAATCGAGCCTGGCCCAGGCCGGCGCCGACGGGCTCATCGCGCAGGTTTGGACCGGGACTGCGCGAACGCCGAACGTCTACGAGGGCAAACGTCGCACGCGGACGTTCGAGACGGCATTCCTCGAATACGGCGCCTCGATGAACCAGGTGCAACCAAACGGCGGCATCCTGTGGTTCCTTAGCGACCCGGTTGAGGACAATCCCGACCATTCATGGGACTACTACCGGAGAAATTGGGAGAGCACGATCACCACCTCGCTCTTCTGGACGCAGGTTTGGCGGTACGAGGTCATGCCTTGGCCTGAGCGAGTCTTTAACGGCGCGTATCCCACAGTCGACCGAAGCCGTCGTAAGGCAGGCGACCCGGTAATCAAGGAACCGATTCCGCCAGCCTACGCCACCGAGTTGATGACGGTTATCACCGCGCTCAACGACATGGATCAGAAGGACGTCGCCTGGGACTGCGGCATCCGCGGCATCGGCGTCATCGTTTCAGACACCATGATGTTCCAGCGTGGCGAACCCAGCCCATCCGACCCGGACCTGGGATCGTTCTACGGCCTGGCGATGCCCCTTGTCAAACACGGCATCCCGGCGGAGCCGGTCCAGCTCGAAAACGCGACGCTCCCCGGGGCGCTGAAATCCCACAAGATTCTCCTGATGACGTACGAGGGGATGAAACCGATGACCCCCGATGTCCACGTCGCACTGGCCGATTGGGTCAAGCAGGGGGGCGCCCTGGTCTTCCTCGGTGACGACAGCGACCCGTACAACGGCGTGCGTGCCTGGTGGAACAACTCCACCAAGGGAAAGGTCTACAACGCGCCCCGGCAGCACCTCTTCGAGCAGTTGGGTCTGCCCAAGGATGCGACCGCGGGCACCCACACCGTCGGCAAAGGGCGGCTGATCTACGACCTGAGCAGCCCCGCCGCGCTCACCCGGCAGAGCGACGGCGCTGACTACCTGCGCACGTTAGCCCGTCGCGCCTGCGAGGCGGTCGGGCTGGCCTACCGTGAAACCAATTACCTCGTCCTGCGGCGCGGCCCGTACATTGTCGCCGCCGGTCTGGATGAGTCCCTCGCGGGCATCCGCATGTGCTGCGCGGGCATTTCCTCAACCTGTTCGACTCGCGACTGCCGGTTCTGGAATCGGTCGAGCTAACGCCTGGCAGCCGTCACATGCTGCTCGACCTCGACCGTGCCCGCCCAACCGGCCCGGCGGTACTGGCCTCAGCCTGCAAGATACTTGGTGCCAACTCTACGCCGGACGGCGTATTCCGGTTCCACGCCGAAGGTCCTGACAAGACCGAGGCGGTCGTCAGGGTCGCCTTACCCGAAATGCCAACGCAGGTCGAACTCGATGGTGCCCCCTTACACCGCAAGGCGCGGGTCTGGGACTCTGTCACAAAGACCCTTTTGCTCCGCTTCGACAACTCAGCAACCGGACGCCTACTCGCGATCAGTTGCCAGCCGGCTGATTCAACGACTGGCACGAAATAAGAAATTTGGGACATGTCTTGCAATCCCTTGATCGTGCTCCACAGAATGCCTTCGTGGCCGGTACTTGATTGGCTGGTGAACCCACCGGGTTGGCCGTTCGCGCTGAATCGATGTCGTGCTCATTTGCGCGTCTGTCGCCCCTTGTTGTGAAGGAGATACCTGATGCGCGGCCCGAGGGTCTACTGGGCATTTGTTTGTTCGGTGGTTGCATTGACAGTCATTTCAGCGGCTCGGCTTCAAATGAAGAGCGACGCTGCCAGCGAGCGTATCGACCTTCATCTCTATGGGGAATGCCAGTCGAGCGAGCCAACGGCGGCGATTAAGTACTGTAGCTTCTGCAGAGCGGAAGCGCTATCCCATCCCGTGCGGCCTACCTGGGAGAATGATGACTTCGTTGATGACAGGAGCTCGAGCTCTGAGGATCCGTACTAAAGTCCGTCCTCCACGAGTCGTTTCGGCTTCGAGCAAAATGAACGTGGTCTCGATCGAGGTTGGACTTCTTCGGAGCACCTCGCTCCATCGACCAGCGAAAACGCCAATCTCCGTGTCACCGGCCGACATCGACCAGAACTACCGCATGGGCTCACCGCGATCGAGCGTCTAGCGTCGTAGTCAAATAAAATGAGTCGAGGCGATTCCAGTTGCAGACTCTCGCTGCCTTCTGTGCCCGGCAACTCCGTGAGCTTCACCGACGGCTGGCGGACATTCTGAATCCAGGAGCTGGCAAGCCAGCAAACACGGCGACTGTTCAGTCTGGCAGCGAGCGCCCGCCTAGCTGGGTGGGTGCGACCGGTGGACAGATGACGTCCGCGGATTCCGACGGGGGGGATGCTCGGTGCGCGGTTGCCCCCGGGACCGAAGGAGATTGGTTGCTCGCGCTAGGCATGGTGGTCGTAATCGCAGCCGCGTTCTTGCCCGCGCTCACAAATGCATGGGTGTCGTGGGACGACGATCAGAACTTCGTTCTAAATAAGAACTTCCGGAACCTCGGGTGGCCCGGACTCCGCTGGGCGTGGACGACGTTCCGCTTGGGAGTCTATCAACCATTGGGCTGGATGCTCTTCGAGACGGAATATGCGTTCGGGGGCCTTGATCCAGCGGTCTACCATGGAGTGAGTCTCGGCCTGCATATTGCAAATTCAATGCTACTGTTCGTGTTGGTGAAGGCCGTGATCGCGCGCTGTTGCGCCGGCAATCAGTTGAGGGACGATTGGAACACCAAGACCAATTCGGCATTGGCGGTTGCACTGTTCGCTGTGCATCCGCTGCGGGTTGAGGTCGTTGCGTGGGTGTCGTGTCAGCCATACCTGCTGTGCACTTTCTTCCTGTTGGTAGCCGTAATGGCCTATCTCCGATCGTGCACGCGCGGTGCAACGCATCGACACACATCGCTCGCTTTATCCGTGGCAGCGTTTACGGCCGCGCTACTGTCGAAAGCCCCGGCGATCGTCCTGCCGCTGATCCTCATCGTCCTCGACGTTTACCCACTTCGCAGGCTCGGTGGTTCTCTTCCAGGCTGGTTCTCTGCCGAAGCTCGGCAGGTCTGGTGGGAGAAACTTCCATTCTTTGTGCTCTCGTTCATCTTCGGATTTATTGCCGTACGCGCGCGGATGGCGACTGTGAGCCTGGCACCAGCGTCCGGCGGCGGATTCCTCGAGCGAATCGTCCTCGCGGGCAACACGATCTGTTTTTTTCTCTGGAAAACAATCTGCCCAACTGGGCTGTCGGCAATCTATATGACTCCGACCAACCTAGCCATGCCGCTGCTCGGTTTTCTCTTCGTGGCCGCCTTGACGGCTAGCGCTTTCGTACTACGATCGCGCTTGCCGGGCCTCCTGGCTAGCTGGACGATCTACGGAATGTCTCTTGGACCCTGCGTTGCTCTTATACTCGCAGGGCATCAGGTTGTCGCGGACCGCTACAGCTATATCGCTTCGATCACCTCGGTGCCCTTATCCGCCTACATCCTCGGGCAGGTTGCTCAGCGGGGACGACAATGGGTGGTCTCAACGCTCGGGCTCACCACGTTGGTCGCGTTGACAATTGCTACCTGGCAACAATGCGGCGTCTGGCGATCTTCCGAAGCACTGTGGTCGCATGTCGTTGAATTCGGAGGGGCTCGAAGTGTGCAGGCGCATCGAAACCTGGGTGACGCTCTAGTTAACTCCAACCGCCCCGAGGAAGCAATCCGCGCCTACAGACGGGCCGTTGCGTTGGCGGAGACGTACAGGTCTCAACATCCGAACGATCCTCGGGGAGAGAGCATGCTGGGCCTCCTCCAAGACAGCCTAGCTAACTCGTTAGAAAAGTCGGACCGTTCGTTGGAGGCGCTCGAGTCCTATCGAGGAGCGATCACACATTATCATGCCGCGCTCTCCGCCCAGCCGCGCCACAAGCAGTACCGCCTGCTTCTCAGCAACGTTCAATTCAAGCTGGCACGGTTGCAAGCGTCACTGGGCCAGTTGGATGAGGCCGTCCGCGCCCTAGAGCTCGCGCGCGACCTACGTGCGGGGCTCGCGCGTGACACTCGAGCCGAAGAGTTGCTTCGCGACCTTCTGCGGCGAATCCAGGTCGAACCACAACCTTCCAGGCACAGTCCCGAGGAACCGGCCGAATCCGACAAAGGCCGCTCCGCCCCCGTTCGGTGAGTCGGCTAAGGCACACGTCCTGCAGCTCAACAAGGGCGAGGGAATCACTTCCGCATTGGGAACGATCGCTTCAATGAACAGATGCGGGTTTTGTTAGCCGCAGACCGCTGCCGCCTTCCAACAACTCCGCGTCACAACAGTTTTAAACGAAAAGCGTGGCGCCCTTGTTTACAGCTTACTGGCGATCGGGCAGATTATCACGAATGCGCGTTGCCACGAGTCGTAACCGTGTTCTCGACTTTTCGATCTGATGAAAGGCCGATCATGCGACTAAAACATCCGAACAGCTTTTGGGCTTGGACAATCTGCACGATCCTCCTCCATTTTGCAATTAGTTTCGTAGCGATAAATTATGATGTTTTCTATTGGTCATCGGGACGACATTCCATCGATGGCGATGTGATGATTTACTTCAGGTACGCAACGAAAGCCTTGAACGGCGAAATTCCCTATCGTGACTACGTCGTCGAATACCCGATCGCTGCTTTCCCACTATTCGTGATCCCCAGGCTCTTCGCGGGGGCCTTTGAAGGTTATCGTACGGTTTTCATGGTCCAGATGCTGCTCTTTGATGCGGCGATGATTGTCCTCATCGCGCTGCGGAGCAGTCTGGACCACGGCAGCTCGTCGGTACCCCATCGCCTCGGCTGGTTCACCCTCTATTTCGCGATCCTTTGCCCGCTAGTGACCGGCCGATTCGACCTTGCTCCGACAGCGATCGCGTTCGCGGCTTGTTGTTCTTGGTCCTCAGGGCGCCGCAAACTAGGAGCGATCTTGTCCGGACTCGGGACTGTGATGAAGGTTTTCCCAGGAATCGCGATCGCCCCCTCGCTGGTGTCGGAGGTTTATGAAACCAAGAATCGGCGAGTGCCAGGTGTTTTTGCGTTCGCGCTCACTTTAATTGCAGGCATGCTGCTGTGGCTAATCATCGGCAGAAGCGGTGTCGAAGGGACGTTCTATGTCGTGGGCAAGCGCGGATTGGAGCTCGAAAGTATTTATGCAGGAGTCGCTATGTTGCTTGCGAAGATTTTCGATTTCAACATCTTAATTATTGATAATTTTGGAGCGGCGCATCTCTATTTCCCCTACTATGAAGGTTTGCTTGCGTTGATTCCAGGAATCCAGTTGGGTACGGCTCTTGCCATCACCTGGCAGTGCCGGACAAGCAGGGGAAGCGACCAATTGCGATACGCTCTCGCCGCGCTGGTCGGCTTTGTGATCACAGGAAAAGTACTATCTCCCCAGTACTTGATTTGGCTTACTCCGTTTGTCGCCGTCTTGGGTGGTAGAGTCGGGGCATCGGCAAGGCCGCTCTTTTTTATGAGTTGTTTCCTTACAAGGTTGATCTACCCGGGCCCTGGGTTTGGGGCATTAGAGCATGACAGATTGTGGGCCATAATGCTATTAACTGTGCGAAATCTAACACTACTAGTTCTGTTTGTCATGCTAGTCGGGACCTCGAAGCGGACGGATAATTAAGTCGTTGACTAGAAACGCGAGCTACGATGCGCCTCGGGTCATCCGTTGGATTCCAGGGAAGGTTGGAAGTATGGGCGAGCCGAATCTTCGAGACAGACTCAGCGAGAATTGGCTGCTCGACCATGCAGTACGTTGCCTCCTGCTAATGAACAAATCCGAAAACTCACCGACGAACATCCTATTCACGCTCAAACAGTGCCATGATCCGCGACAAGTTTCATACCGCCGCACGATCACGTCGAAGAGGCGTTCACCGGAACGCCTCGGCCATTGCTTCATCCCCATATCATCGATAATCAACAACCCAGGCTTTAAAGACATCATCAACACTTTGTCTTCCTGGCCTAACACCTCATGGTGCAGGACGTCACGAACCAAGTCGAAGATTGAGCGGTAAAGGACGGAGTACCCGGCCTTGAAGGCTTGATAACCAATCGCTTGCACCAGATGGCTTCTTGCCAGGCCCGGCGCGCCTAGCCAGAGCCCATCCCGGCCCTCGCTGATCGACGACAATTAAGATTCCCCAGTGACGACAATTACATTTCCCCACTCGGCCGCCGCGTTTTGCGTTTCGATTTTGGATCTACTCCATCATCCTCGGGACTGGTAGACCCATCGTCCGTGGCAGGGGCGTCGCCAGCCTTGCCCTCAGTTTCTTGAACACCTTTCGCTTGTTCCAGCCGATAGCTCGCCACATTCAATTCCAGTATCACGCTATGATGCACTAGGCGATCGATGGCTGCTGCTGTCGTCATCGGATCTTTGAAAATGCTCTCCCATTTCGAGAACGGCAAATTGCTCGTGATCATCACGCTGCCACGCTCGTATCGCTCCGCCAGCAGCGTGAACAAGACCTCCATCTCCTCTCGGCTCTGTTGGACATAGCCCAAGTCGTCGATGATCAGCACCTCGAACGTGGAAAGCCGTTTCAAGTATCGGCTCAGTTTCAGGTCTCGTTTAGCGATCAGCAGATCTTGCACCAAGAGGCTGCACGGGCTGAACAGAACCTTCCGGCCGGAACGCACGAGCTCTTGCGCAATCCCGCATAACAAGTGCGTTTTTCCGCTGCCCGAACGTCCAAACGCCAGCACGTTCTCCCGAGCTGTCACGAAGGCCCCTTCCACGAGCGTGCGTGCCTGGCGGGATACCTTCGCCGGCAATCGCTTCATCTCAAATCGAGCGAGATTCTTCTCCAGTGGCAAATTCGACTCCCGAAGCCAGCGTTCCGTCCGATTTACCTGCCGCACCTGACACTCCCGTTCCACAAGCTCGCAAAGGAATTGTTCGTACCCCCAAGACTCCTGGACCGCACGACGGACCAAGTCTTCATAAACCTCTCGAATCGTGGGCAAGTGGAGCTCCCGCAGGCACTCCATCAGCCGCTGGCTCACCGGCGTTTCCGAAGCCATCCCACACCTCCTTGTGACAGAAAAGGACATCGAAACTCGACAAATCGAACATCTCCACCTCGACCTCCGTGACCGGCTTGGCAGTCTCCCGCGCTTCGACCCATTCCCTGACCGTCCGGGCTGTTATTGGCTGGTCGTTGTCCAGTAGAAATCGCAGGGCGTCGTCTACCCACGATTCGTTCTCTCGGGCCGCCAACTCCAGGATCTGCAAGTACTCGCGTGAGGCATGACTAGGGACTGTCTCACGCAGCTCGTCATAAGCCATCCGAAAACGGCTCGTGGGAAAGAGGTCCTCCCGATAGCGGTAATTCTCGAATGCGCCGGCTTGCGCACGAGCCAATCGATCACGTGCCGGTAGTTAATCCGGTGCTTCCCCTGGCCGCGAAGTCGAGGAATCCGGTCAACGGCCCGCCCGGCGAACCAGACCTCCAATTCTTCGGCGTAGAGCCGAACGTCGACCCGCTCGCCGATAAGGCGACTGTCGACTGAGTACACGTTGTGATCCACGTGGATGATGCTGCCGGGACGAACTTGAGGCTGCGCCCGCTTGTAGCTTTCCAGGCGTGCCGACGGCAGCGGACGTAAAACGGCCCGCTCCTCGGCCGGGCGGTTTTGACGCCCGGCATTGCGTTGGTCCAGTATCTCTCGCAAGAACCGGCTATAGGCAGTGCGGTCGAGGAAATCGTGGCTGCCTCGCAATTTCAGAGCTTGGTCCACAGCCTCCTTAAAGCGGTAGTGGCTTTGCTCTACATCGCCGTTTTCGTGAGCCTGCCGGGGGTTGATCTTCTCTATCGCGAGCCCATAGTGGTCCATCAGCGCCTGGTACCGTCGAGTGAATTCCTTTTTTTCCGAGAGATTATTCACGGCCGCGCTCAGGCGGTCCGTACGATGCCGCAGAGGAACTCCGCCCAGTTCCCAGAGCGCTTGTTGCAATCCTTCAGACAAGCTCTCGAAACTTTCCGAGAAGCAGATCGAGGCCGTCTCCCAATTCGAGCAGGTCAGAACAAAGTGATAGACCATGTGGTCGAAGGGTTGACCTGCGATGGTGACGCCCAAGTTTGTCATATGGGTAAAGTCGGACGCGCCCAACCGGCCTGGATGATGGACCTGTGTGAAAAACACCTCCTTCGGTGGACCGGATGTTGCTCGCCACCGATGCACACGGCGCTGGAGCGTGCGCAGTTGGCCATTCTCGAAACGGCCTGGATAACGTCGTTGGAGCCACTCGAACAGCGTCTTTGCCTGTAGGCCAGCACTAAGTTCGAGTTGCTCGCGCACTTCATCCCAGACTTCCGCGAAGGGATCTTGACGTGTCCGCCAGGCGTGTGGCCACGTCTTTAGCTCGCTGGGGAGCTTGGCCTGATCGCGGTACTCTCGTGCAGTTTTGCGGTCCATATCCACCTTCATTGCCGCGAGAACGAGCGGCACTTCCGACCTCAAGAGCGTGTACAAACGCTGAACTTGTCGATCCGTGACAATCGCCATGGTGATCCTCCCTCCGTTCGGAGGATCACCATGAAAAATGATCTGGCTGCGCTGGGCAATCTTAATTGTCGTCGGCGGGGTAAAGATCCCGCTGCGCTGGGGAATCTTAATTGTCGTTGGTGGGGAAAGTTAATTGTCGCTGATCAGTAGCCTGCACCATCTAAATCAGGTGCTTTCTTGTGCGGTGAACACCATGCCGAAAAAGCCAAAGCCCCAAGGTGCCCCAATCTCGCTGAGTCCTTCGCAGGCATCGATCACCACCCCAAGCGTCGCGATCAAAACGCTACGAGTCGACAATCGTCAGTTGACCCAAAGCCGTATTTCGGCAGCTTCCGCTTCGGGAACTCGTCGATCTCGAAAAGATCGAGCTCAATGGCCAGATCTGGGGTTGGGTTATTTACTATCCTGACGGCGATTCCGAAGATCGGCAATTCGTCCAGCAGCTAGGCGATAAGCTCTGCCGCAGCCCGTTTCGCGTACACGACATCCTCGAACTGGACCCCTGTCGAGTGTGGCCGTCTCCCTTCACCGCGCTGCACGCGGCCTACCAGCGGCCAGCAGAGGATTGGATTCTTGCTCGGGCTATTCAGGGCGATCTGGAGTTCGAGCCAGTCTACGTAGACCCATGGGGCCACCATCATCGCGCTCAAACACGCCTTGTGCTTACCGTGCATGAGCATCCCCAATTCTGGAAATTCTCTGTCGCCGTAGGCGGCGATCCCGAACTTGACCATCGGGTTTTGGATGCACTTCAAGAGTCCGTGTATCCTCATTCGGCCATGAGATACCGAATGAAACGCACTGGCGACCGGAGAGACGCTGCGGAATACAAGAAAGCCCTCGCCGATCCCCGCTTAAGCGAGCGGACATCGCGTTATCGCGACGAACTTTCAAAGCTCCTCGCCGCAAGGACCAAGCAGATCGACAATGCTCCCGCCAAGCTTCTCGCATCCAGGGACGAAATTGCTCGACAGGCGGTGTCCTACATCAAGCGATGGAATTCTTTGATGGAGCAGCTTCGAGAGATTGAACAGCTTTATATCGCGGTCTGATTAAGGTCTCCGGCCGTACCCCGCCTCGAAGGCTATGCATGTAACACTTTGACGCTCTTTTTACTGCTGTACGCTGACAAGTCCAAAACACCGGGACCAAGCTGATTGCGATGATCATGGTGACTCCATTGAATCAGGAAACCTCTAACGAGCTTCTGAGATTTGCATACCATGAAGCCGGGCATGCCGTCGCCGCTTTTGCGCTTGGGCATGTAATTGAATGCGTCGTGATCGATTATGACGGGCCTCCGCGAGAAGAATCGGGCGATCATCCCCGTCACTTCATCCGATGGTCAGACGAAATGCTCGTCGAAGAAATGGAGTTGCCGCATGCCGAGGCTCGGTGCCTTTTTGCATTCGCAGGCGATGCCGCGGAAATGCACCTGATCGGGTGCCGCCCAGCCGGTGAACGGTTTGACCACGGTCGTGATTACTGGCTGGCCATGGCAGCCGCCTGGTATCTATTTCCCGAGAACACGTTAAGGCACGAGTTTCTCAACAAGCTGGAGCAGCGAGCACATGCCTTTGTCCGCGAGCCGCTTCGCTGGAAACAGATTCAAACGCTTGCCTCGACGCTCATCGATCGCCGCGAAATGACTGGAACCGAAGTGATCGAGCTTTTGAAATCCACCTCCGCGACTTTCGATCCGCCTGCGTGATGTTCCAGTGGCCGCAGTCAGCTAGATGAGCCGAGACGGCGGTTCTCGATTTTTTCGAATGCTTGCGGCCTTCGCCGTAGCCACGATCTCGGCGCGAATGGCCTCGGGCAGGTCGGGCCAGGCCGACAAGACGACGGCCAAGTCTGGGTATTCGGTCAGAACCCTGGTAGCGCTTTTGGTAGCGCGGGGCGGACGCGTCATGACGCTTGACGCCGCTTGCTGACGGGAATCACCTTCATCGTGATGCGTCACAAGTTGTTTGGCAATAATGGAGTTAGACGTCATCTGACGCCTGCTGTCGCATGTAGACGCATGTTCAGAAACAATGGAGGCGGCGGGAATTGCACCGGCGTCCCGAGAAGGGCAAGCGCATTACGCGCCATGCCTTTACGGCAATCACGGCTGCTTCTGGCTGGGAACTGACTGGGAACGGTCAGCGTCCGGTGACACCTCTGGACGCCCCATGGCACTGCCGCCGGAGCTGAGACAGGTCATCGCGGCGTGCCCCTCCCTCCCCCGCCATATCGTCAGGAGCGTTCTGGCCCTGGTCGAGTCTCAGAGGCAGCAAGGCGACTTCGGTGCCAGACCGTGTCACGAGGAGTCCGCGGCGTGTACTCGATCGGGGTGGCAACCATAAATGGAAGTCGCGGGAAAGACGAACTGCCCCGACCGCTTCTCGCACACATTGGCGAACTCAGATTAAGGGGGTTTGAAGCTGACGGCCGTATTGCGGGCTTCGTGCCCATCTTTGCACCCGTAAGCGCCGCTCCGGCAGTCGAGCCGGCCGATTGCACTCCGGATGATCCGCATCAATCCTCCGCGCCCGCCCTCGCGACGACATCGACAGATGTCAACGCTCGCGCCGGCTCCCGACCGACCGGGCATCGTGACTCCGGCGACAAATGACAATCACTCGGCTCTGTGTGTCCGCACCCGTTTGACCACCCCATCCGCGTGACCTAGGTTAAATCATGGGGATTGCTGCGCCCCGCACTCGGATCCCCTCCTGCGCCGAACTGCTCTGCCAGCGCGATGACGGCCGTTCAACTACTTTAAGGCGTTCAACGACACTTATGGTCACCAGGCAGTCGCCGTGGCGCTTGCGGCCGCTGCACCGGCACCGAGTCGGTGTTCAGAGTTATATGCATGAATTTATTGTCTATCTACGCATCTCGAATCTGTGCCTACACCAGAGGCCGAGCCAAGAGCTGGGCGGCACCGCTGTTGTTGCTCGTCTTTGTCGCCGGGACCGTTGGCACATTCTGGCACGTGTACTGGAGGGCAGAGACGCTCTATCAGAATATGGCTCTCCAGGGCACAGCAATCCAGGTGCTCACCCTGGAGGAGTTCCGGAGGCTCTACAGCGAAGACCTGGTCGAACGTGTCAGACGGCAAGCCATTGATGTCACCCATGACGACGGCAGCGATGGCCGGGCCATCCCGTTGCCGGCAACCCTGACGATGAAGATGGGCCAACGCCTCAATGAGTGTCGGCCCGGCGCGCACGTGCGGTTATTCAGCGACCACCCGTTCTCGTGGCGGAAGGGCGGCGGCCCACGCGACGATTTCGAGCGGGAAGCGCTCCGTGTCCTAAAAGCGCAGCCGGATCAGCCCTTCTACCGTTTTGAAAGGTTCGAGGGCCGGCCCTCACTCCGGTACGCGGTGGCCGACCGAATGCAAGCCGGTTGCGTGGCCTGCCACAACAGCCACCCCGAGAGTCCGAAGACCGACTGGCGAGTCGGAGACGTGCGCGGAGTCCTGGAATTCATCCGGCCTCTGGACCAACGAGTGGCGGTGGAGCGCGCCGCCCAGCGCTGGGGCATCGCGCTCAGCATGGCGATGGCAGGGCTGGGTGTGGTCGGTCTGGGGCTCGTCCATCATCAGTTACGGCGAAGTAACTGGGCATTTGCCTCGAATGCAGTCCGAACGCGGGCCATCCTGGAATCGGCCCTGGACTGCATCATCACGATCGACGATGAAGGCCGAATCCTGGAGTTCAACCCGGCGGCGGAAACGACGTTTGGCCTCCGCCGCGACTACGTGCTCGGCCAGCCCCTGAGTAACTTGATCGTGTCACCGGCCGATCGGGAGGCCGACGGTCGGGGTTTGCTAGGTTACCTGGCACCTAAGGAGGGAACGGTCACCGGGAGACGGATTGAGATCACTGCCTTGCGCGCCGATGGCACGGAGTTTCCCGCCGAGCTAGCCCTAAGCGTCTTTCAGGGGTCTGGTCCTGCGGTCTTCACCACATTCCTACACGACATTACTGAGCGGAAGCTCGCCGATGAGACCAACGCCCGCCTGGCCGCGATCGTCGATTGGTCCGACGATGCGATCATTGGCAAGGACCTCGACGGCACTGTGACCTCCTGGAATACCGCGGCCGAACGGCTCTTCGGCTACTCCGCCGCCGAGATCGTCGGCCGCCCGATTAGCCTTCTTATTCCCCCGGATCGCCAGGACGAGGAGCCGCAGATCCTGGCGAGAATCCGACGGGGCGAGTGCGTCGATCACTACGAGGCGGCGCGGATCACCAAGGGCGGGAGAATGATCGACGTCGCGCTGACCATCTCGCCGATCAGGGACGGGGCCGGGCGCATCGTCGGCGTCTCGAAGATCGCCCGCGACATCACCGAGCGGAAACGGGCCGAGCGAGAGCGGGATCGGCGAGCGCGGATGGCGCGGATGGCGGCCGATGTGGGCCAGACGCTGACTCGCGACGATGACCTGCCGGACCAGTTGCGGAGTTGTGCCGAGGCGCTGGTCCGGCATCTCGAGGCGGCCTTCGCACGCATCTGGACGCTCGGGCCGGGAGGAGACGTGCTTGAGCTTCAGGCGAGCGCCGGGATGTACACTCACCTCGACGGCGCCCACGCCCGCGTCCCCGTCGGCCGGCTCAAAATCGGTCTGATCGCCCAAGAGCAGCAGCCCCATCTGACCAACGAGGTGATGGACGACCCGCGCATCGGTGATCGGGAGTGGGCACGCCGGGAGGGGATGGTTGCCTTCGCCGGCTACCCCCTGCTCATCGGAGATCGACTGGTCGGGGTCATGGCGCTGTTCGCTCGTCGCCCGCTCGACGGGGACGTTTTCGAAGCCATGGCCTCGATCGCCGACACCGTGGCCGTGGGCATCGAGCGGAGACAAGCGGAAACGGCCTTAAGGGAAAGCGAGGCGGCGCTCCGCCAGGCGCGCGACGAGCTGGAGGCACGAGTCCAGGCGCGGACGTCCGAGTTGCGGCGACTCAACGCGACGCTCGGGGACCAGGCGCAGGAGCTCACGCGATCCAACGCCGAGCTACGGCAGTTTGCCTACGTGGCCTCGCACGACCTTCAAGAACCGTTGCGCATGGTGTCCAGCTATACCAAGCTCCTGGCGCGAAGGTACCAGGGCCGGCTCGACGCCGACGCAAATGAGTTTATCGGCTATGCCGCTGACGGCGCCGACCGAATGCAGCAGCTTATCAATGACTTGCTGGCCTACTCGCGAATCGGAACCCTGGGCAAGGCGTTCGCGCTGACTCCAGCCGATCCGGCGGTGGAGCGCGCAGTGGCCAACCTCCAGACTGCGATCGAAGAGAGCAGCGCCACGGTAACACATGATCCCCTGCCGACTCTCAGGGCAGATGCAGGCCAATTGGTCCAGTTGTTCCAGAACTTAATCGGCAACGCGATCAAGTATCGGGGCGAGGAGCCACCACGCGTGCACGTCTCGGCCGTCCGCGACGGGGCCGGGTGGCGCTTCGCGGTCCGCGACAATGGCATCGGTATCGACCCGCAGTACGCCGAGCGCGTTTTCGAGGTCTTCCAGCGGCTGCATACCCGGGCTCAGTACCCGGGCACCGGCATCGGGCTGGCGATCTGCCGGAAGATCGTCGAGCGCCACGGCGGACGGATCTGGGTCGAATCGCAGATGGGGATGGGTGCGACGTTCTACTTCACATTCCAGGTGGACGCAGAGGGAGCCGGGCGTGATGAGTATGAAAACAAGGAAGTCGAAGAGATAGCTCAATGAACCCGATCCAGACCGCTATCGACCTCTGGAACGCGTCGAGCACTCGGATCTACGGGCGCTGCGCCTGCTGGACGCCGACGCTGGTCAAGCTCTACATCGTCGGCGACCTGCTGATCTGGATCGCTTATCTCATCATCCCGCTCGTGCTGCTGGCCTTCACGCGCCAGAGAAAAGACTTACCGTTTCCGTGGATGTTCTGGATGTTCGGGATGTTCATCTTAGGTTGTGGGTTCACCCACTTCGTCGAGGTCTATACCATCTTCTGGCCCAACCTATGGTTGGGGGCCGGAGTGAAACTCTTCACGGCGGCGGTCTCGTTCGCCACGATCGTCGCGCTGTTCCCGACGATGAGGCTGGCGCTCAGGCTGCGCAGCCCGAAAGAGCTGGAAGCATTGGTGCGGGATCGGACCGGCGAGCTGGAACGCGTCAATTCAGCGCTGAAGAACCGGGCCGAGGAGCTGACCCGCTCCAATGCCGAGCTGGAGAAGTTTACATACGTCGCCTACCACGACCTTCAAGAGCCGTTGCGCATGGTGTCGAGCTATACCCAACTCCTGGCGCGACGGTACCAAGGCCAACTCGACACCGACGCCGATGACTTCATCGGCTTCGCCGTCGACGGCGCTGTCCGGATGCAGCAGTTGATCAACGACTTGCTGGCCTACTCGCGAGTGGGAACCCTGGGCAAAGAGCTCGCGCCGACTCCGGCCGATGCAGCGGTGCAACGGGCGATGGTCAACCTTCGAACGGCTATCGAGGAGAGCGGCGCCGCGGTGACCCGCGACCTGCTCCCAACCGTCATGGCGGACGCCGGTCAGATGGTCGAGCTGTTCCAGAACTTGATCGGCAATGCCATCAAGTATCGGAGCGATGAGCCGCCACGCGTGCACGTCTCGGCCGTCCGTGACGGGGCCGGGTGGCACTTCGCGGTCCGCGACAATGGCATCGGTATCGACCCGCAGTACGCCGAGCGCGTCTTCGAGATCTTCCAGCGGCTGCATACCCGGGCTCAGTACCCGGGCACCGGCATCGGGCTGGCGATTTGCCGGAAGATCGTCGAGCGCCACGGCGGGCGGATCTGGGTCGAATCGCAGATGGGGATGGGTGCGATGTTTCACTTCACAATCCAGGGGGATGCCAAGAGAAACGGAGACGACCGCGATGAATGACAGAGAGGTTGCTCAGGGGATCGAAATCCTCTTGGTGGAGGACAACCCAGGGGACGTGCGGCTGACGATGGAAGTCATGAAGGAGGGGAAACTGAGGAACCAGGTCAGCGTGGCCCATGACGGTGTCGAAGCCCTGGCGTTCCTGCGCCGAGAGGGAGTCTATGCAAACGCCCCGCGGCCGCAATTGATCCTTCTTGACCTGAACCTGCCGCGGAAGAGCGGCCGCGAGGTACTGGAGGAGATCAAGCGGGACTCCCATTTGAGTCTGATCCCGGTGGTGGTCCTCACAACCTCGAAGGCCGAGCAAGACATCCTCAGGTCGTACGAGCATCACGCCAACTGTTATATCACCAAACCGGTTGACCTCGATCAGTTCATCCTGGTGGTCCGGTCAATCGAGGATTTCTGGCTGACCATTGTGAGACTACCGCTCGAATGATGGACTGTATCGAAAGTGCAAGGTTGGACATTCTCCTCGTTGAGGACAACCCGGCGGAGGCCCGCCTGCTTTGCGAAGCACTGTCATATACTGGCTCCGGCAGCTTGGAGGTGGTGCAGGCCGAGCAGCTCAGCGAGGCGTTCGAACGCCTCGGGCAGCGCCGCTTCGATATCATCCTGCTGGACCTCTCGCTGCCGGACGCCCACGGGTTGGAGACGTTGACACGAACGCGGGCGCAAGCCCCAGGCCTGCCGATCGTAGTGCTGAGCGGCCTTGATGATGATGGCGTTGCCCTCCAGGCCGTACAGGCAGGCCGCAGGATTATCTCATCAAGGGCCAGGCGGATGGACCTCTCGTCATCCGCGCCATCCGGTACGCCATCGAGCGTCAGCGCCTCCGAGGAAGCGCTGCGCCGAGCCCATGACGAGTTGGAAACCCGCGTCCGGGAACGGACCGCCGAGCTAGAGCAGGCCAACCGCACCCTGCAAGGCGAGGTCGCCGAGCGGAGGGAAGCGGAAGGGCAAATCCGCAACCTGAACGAGCGGCTGGAGCATCGTCTGCGACGCATCGCTGCCCTGCGCCAGATCGAGAAGGCCATCAGCGCGAGCCTCGACCTCCGCCTGACGCTCAGCATCATCCTGAGCCAGGTCACCGCCCAACTCAGTGTCGATGCGGCCGCTGTGCTGCTCAGTAACCACCGCCTCCATGTCTTGGAATACTCCGCAGGGATGGGCTTCCGCACGGACGGCATTACTCGCTCGCGGCTCCGGCTGGGTGAGGGTTGGGCCGGACGCGCCGCACTGGAACGTGTCAACGTCAGCATCCCTGACCTCTCCGAACCCGGTGAACCCTTGGTACGAGCCCGGCTGGTGGCAGGCGAAGGGTTCATCGCTTATCACGCCGTACCCCTGGTCGCCAAGGGGCAGGTCAAGGGTATTCTAGAGATCTTCCACCGCGCGGTGTTGGCTCCCGATGCGGAGTGGCGCGAGTTCCTCGCGACCCTGGCCGGGCAGGCCGCCATCGCCATCGACAACGCCTCATTGTTCGAGGACTTGCAGCGCTCAAATGCACAACTGAGCGTGGCCTACGACGCGACGATCGAGGGGTGGGCACGGGCGCTGGACCTGCGCGATAAGGAGACCGAGGGGCACACCCGCCGCGTCACCGATATGACCGACCGACTGGCGCGTGTCATGGGCATGGATGAGGACGAACTGGTGCACGTTCGCCGCGGCGCGCTGCTCCACGACATCGGCAAGATGGGCATACCGGACGACATCCTCCTCAAGCCTGGGCCGCTTACTGAGGAGGAATGGTCCGTGATGCGCCGCCATCCGGGCTATGCCTACGAGTGGCTCGCCCCCATCCGCTTCCTCCGGCTGGCACTGGACATCCCCTATTGTCACCACGAGAAGTGGGACGGCACGGGCTATCCCCGCGGCCTGCGGGGCGAGCAGATTCCTCTGGCCGCGGCGCATCTTTGCCGCGGTCGATATCTGGGACGCTCTCCGCTTTGACCGCCCGTACCGCAAGGCGTGGCCCGAGGAGAAGGTCCGCGACCACATCTCCAGCCTAGCCGGGTCGCACCTTGACCCGGAGGTGGTCCGGAGTTTTCTCCAAACCTTGGCTGAGGGCGATTCGCCGGGAGGCTCCGCCCAGGAGTCGATTGAGGAGGCCAGTCCGCACTCGAACGCTGTCAATGTCCTCCCCAGCCCGCGCCCACCGCGAAACCTTCGAGCGGATACGGCCCATGATGGAGTTGCGATCGCGTCGGAGCAAAGAACTACGATCCTCAATGGCGCGCCGTCCTCGCAAAACGTTGGTGATCGAGAACTGATCCTCTCCGATGTACGTGGAAAAGAACGGAAACCGGAGGCCGCGGAAAACTGACCGGCGTCTTTCGTGGCCGCAGGCCTTGGTAGTTTAAGGACTTCGGGGAAAGTAAGTGAAGGAGGCGGGAATTGCACCCACGTCTCCGAAGGCTCGGCGACGGCCGCTACATACGTGTCCGCTCTTTTAATGGTTGGCTTCGGAACGTCGAAAAGCAGGGGCGAGTTTGCCGACAACCCTCATCACCCAAACTGGAGCGGCGATCGGCTGTCCCGCTCTACTTTGACGGTAAGCGTCGATTGAAAAAATAGCTCGTCTGCAAGTCCATGCCGACAAGGGTCGCGCGCCCCGTGCTTTGAACGGATCGGAATGACCTATGATTCTCGAGAGCTTTCTGGGTGGGAACCGCACGTTACCGAGCAATCGGAACTCCGAGATAAATAAAGGCATAGGCGCGATCCGGTATCGTAGCTTGTCGATTGCGGTCCGCCCGGTAGCGAACAATCTGCAGCAAACAGGCTGTTCGAGAACAAATCAGTCGAAGTTCCGATCATGGGGTCTCGGCAACGTGAGAATGAGCGGGGCCTCCACCGTTCAAAAGCGAGCCCTGGGTGGTATCTGTAGCCCGAATCCCCGTCAGCCCCAGACCGCCGACCCACTTTCCGCGATGTCGATCGCTGGCTGAAGAGGGCTGACGATGCTCACGATGACATGACCGGCTCCCTTGGTACGTACTTGGGTCTCTTCTCTTGAATGGCCTCTCGGTCGGAGTAATCCCCGGCAATGACATCGCAGAATTGCCAAAATCGACAAAAGGCTTGGTCACGCTGCCTGCTGAGGACCGGAGGGGACCGTTCTCGTTGGACTTCTATCTCAGGAAACGATCACTGTGCGCCGATTCACTGATGCCCCCTCGCTGAACCGACCGTTCAAGGACTACGTCGATTTCGTCGATTTCGTCGATTTGGACGGCGGCTATGGGACGCTTGACATCACGGAGTCGGTTGGCGTCAACGAATCTGGCGAAGAGGATGTCTGGTATGGCCGGGGAGCCGCCCAGCGCGAGCATGAGATCCTATACCGAATCGACGGCGGACGCTGGGTGCTTGTTTTCGTGATCCCGCCGGGACATGAGAACGACCAGGGATCGCATCCCGTCGACCGTGAGCTGACGCCAGTTCAAGCCGCACGATGGCTCCGTTTAAACAAACTCGCGACACCGCCGGGCCTGAGCCCAGCGAGTCTCAACGATGATGCTGAGCGACGCAACCACCACAATCGTCTCGACAGGGATTGGTCACCTGTCCATGCCAGTCGCGATCAAGTGGCCCCGGCGGCGTTGCAAGCCGTCCAACTAAAGGGGCGATCATCTCCGGACTGCTCAGAAAATGCGCCCGCTCCTTCGACGTCCGTCCAAAAGCGATCGGCACGGCCGCGTGGCGATCTCGAGGATCGAGCGATGGTTCTCCTGATGAAGCATACCGACTGGTCCAACAAGCGGATCGCCGAGGAGTTGGGCTGCCATCCCAAGTCGCTCTCACGGTTCGAGCGATTCGGGACGATGAGGCAAGTTGCTGCGGCTAACCGTGCCAAAATGCCGCGCGGCCGCAAGGACCGCGACACGGGTCACATCGAGGCTTGGGAAGAAGAAGACGACGGGTAACATGTGACCTTTACTGTTACCCCGAAAATTTTTTTCAGCATCAAATAGCCGGATCGACCGCCGATCACCGGTTACCGCGAGGCTACCTCCGTCCATCCTACGGGACGACATGTCGTTGTCCCAAAAAAAGGAGAGGTAGAATGTCTCGCAAAAAACCAGAGCGATTACGGAACGGGGTCGATGACTCGCCGGTGTATTGGTTCTCCCGGTACGAGTCGGCGATCCTCAAGGACGATCGGAATGATGCCCGGACGGCGCGGGAGCGACTTGAGCGACTTGGTTACGCGGTCGATCGTCGTGAAGATCACGACGAGAAGGGAGGTGCATGATGGCCCCCCTTCGAGAACATCCCGAGACCGATCCTGGCGAGTCGGTGACGATTCCGCCATACGATGCCTGGCTCATCGCCCAAGCCCTTTCCGATAAGGACATTGATGCGAGCGATCCTCGCATCTCGATACGAAACCGAGCCGTGGTTCGGCTCATCGCCGAGACCCCGTATGCGGGACGCGAACAAGCTTGGGACGAGCTATTACAGAACCTGTCCGTCCCCGAGGCGAGTGCCTGGATCGCGGCGGTAAGCGGAGTCAATCCAGCGGACCCATCGCCGGAAGACGACACGTGGGGACAACCCCTCGCGTTCAAGCTGCCTCCGGTCGAGCCCTTCCCGCTCGAAACCTATCCAGCCGCCTGTGGCCGACCTGATCCGCCATGGAGCACGATCCATCGGCTGTCCGCTCGACTTCCTCGCCGTGGCCGTACTCCCTATCGCCGGCGCGGCAATCGGCCGATCGGTTAGCCTCCTCCTGAAAAGTCGATACTTCGCTTCGGCGAGCATCTACGCTGCGTGCGTGGGCTTGCCGGGTGATGGCAAGAGCCCGGCTGTCAGCGTCGTGGCCGGCCCGATGCGCCGTATCGATCAGGCGAGCTTCGACGAGTGGGAGGCGGAGCGGATCAGATACCAGGTTGTCAGCGAAGAGTACCAGCAGGCGACCAAGGCAGGTAAGAGCAAGGATTCGGAGGGCCTTGCCACTCCCCTCAAGAAGCCCACGCCGCCCGTTATAAAACGGGCTGTCGTCGGGGACATCACGATCGAGTCGATGGACGGCATCATGGAGCAGAACCCACGCGGGTTGCTCCAGGTTCTGGACGAAGCCTCATCGCTGATGACCTCGATGAACCAGTACCGGGGCGGCAAGGGATCAGACCGCCAGTGGTACATGTCAACATGGTCCGGGGAGCCCCGCACGGTAGACAGGAAGGGGAACGCCGAGAACATCCCGATCCGCGTTCCTCATCCATTCTTGGGGATCGTCGGCGGAATCGTCCCTGACATGGTCGGCTCCTTTTGCGACGAGCGAGGGCGCCATGACGGCTTCATCGACCGATTCCTCTTCACTTACCCGGACCCAGTTCCAAAGTCCGGTTGGCGAGAAGAGGGAATCCCGGACGATGCAGTCGTCGAGTGGTCGAAGATAATCACCCGACTTCACACTGCTCCGATGTCCGTGGGGAGTCCCGGGGTGCCACAAGTCGTTCATTTCTCCCCGGACGGTCGAACGGCTTGGGGTGAGATTATCGACGCCCACCATGCCGAACAGCGAACTGCCGGCTTCCCGGCTTCGCTCTCCGGCCCTTGGGCCAAGCTCGAACAATATGCCGGCCGGCTCGTACTGGTCCTTCACATGCTTGAACTTGCTGCCGACTCATCGCGGGACATGTCCACGATCCCAGAAGTGTCCTGTGACACGGTGAGGAACGCCGCCCTGCTGTTGAGCTACCTAAAGAGCCACACCCGGCGCGTTCACGAGGCCATGAAGGCTCGCGCACGCGGCGAGGAGGGGAGCGATGAGGTCCAGACCATCCTCAACTGGATCTTTCGACGCCAGTCGAAGTCATTCGCGCGGCGCGACCTGACCCGTGACCTCGGCGGGACGTTCTCCCGGCGACGCCAAAGCCCTTGAGGACGCGCTGCGCTGGCTCATCGACCGCGAGTGCATCAAACGCCAACCGGAGCCACCGAGACCGAGCGGAAGCCGGGGTCGAACCAAGTCTCCCGTCTATTTGGTGAATCCGCACCTCCTCCTACCGCAGAATTGCCAAAACGGCGAGGCGGCCGCCAAGCAGGCAAACGGACGCTGTGAATCGAATGATTTTGGCAATTCTGCGGCGCAAGAGGCAGTTCAATCAGGAGAGGAGAATTGCGATGACATCCCGTTCTGAACGGATCGTGGGCACCTTCGGCCGGCTCTTCGTCGGGCGGGTTGAACGTCGCGGTGACCGCTCGGGCAGACCTTCGTGGGTCTGCCCGAGCCACGGCAACAATAACCAGAGCTTGTCCATCGCGTCTGGTGAGTCGCGTCAGCACCGCTTCGCCTTTGGTGTCCGTGGAGACGCGATCGAATTCGTTCCGCGTCTCAAGCCGCCATAACGTTTCGGGAAGCCGTTCAAGCGACCTGGGGAGGACTTCGCTTGTCGCCACGGCGCCCTACACGTTCGCTGGAATGCTCGCACCTCGCACCGAGCTTAATCCGGCCTCTAGGCTGACGAGAAACCGCCCTTCGCGTCGATAACGCGGCAGCCTGAGCTGAGATGACCGAGACCCCACATAAGAGGTGATGATACCCAACCCCCGAACTTCTTGAGCCGGGATTCAGTTCCGGCAATAACCTGGCCGGTGCCCATGGCGGGCTATCAATCCCGGCCCCAACACGTGAGGCTTCAACAATGACTCCTGAATGCGTATCGGGCTTCGAGGCCCGAATTACCGAAATGCATACGATGTTGGTTCAGATTCATGGCATGCTCGCTCAGCCCAAGGAAACGCGCGAATGGTACCCCGTAGAGGAAGTGGCGGCGATGCTGGGCAAGAACACATACACGGTGCGGGAGTGGTGCCGCTTAGGTCGAATCAATGCTACGAAGCGGACGGAACGCCGAGGTGGTACCGAACTGTGGAACATCTCGGCCGCCGAAATCGCTCGCTACAAGGACGAGGGGCTTTTGCCTCTCGATCTCCAGCGAAACATGGACAGTTGAGAAAGAGTGACCGAGGGGGCGGGGGACTGGCGTCGAACGTCCTTCCCCCGACCCCTCCCACCTTCATTCGACGACCTGGAAAAGACTGTGCAGTGCGTGCGCCTGCTCGCGGGGCTGGAGGTGACGGTAACGCCTTTCCATTTCGTCGGTGTGGTGGCCAAGAATCTCGTTAATGATGCGTTGATCGACTTGAGCGGACGCCATGTTGCTGGCAAGCGAGTGGCGGAAGACGTGCCAACCTCGAAGGACCGACCACTTCCCGCCCTCTAATGTGCGTCTAAAGTATTTCGTCGCCGCCTTCGGATCGATTGGCAACCCGTCCTCCGTCGCGATCGTCCACCGCCCGCCGGGCTGTTCCTCGAACCACTTCTTCATCACGTCGGCCAAATCTGGATGAATCGGCACGTTGCGCCGAGTGAAGGTCTTCGACGTGTCGGCCTTCTTCTGGCGGATCGAGACTGACCCTGCTTCAAAGTCCCAATCGTCTCGCTCCGAGCGCACGAGTTCGCTCCGCCTTGCGCCCGTGTACGCCGCGAAGGAGAACATTGGGTAGATGAACGGGTAGAACCCGTTCTCCTTGACCCACGTCAGACACTCGCGTGTGCGCTGTTGATCCAGCCAGAGGCATTCCCACGACTCCGCCTGCTCCTCCTCAGTCAAGCCGCCCCGCTCTATTCTCCGCGTGATCTGTTCCCAGGTTTGGAATGGTGGCTTCTCATTAGCCTTCGGAAGGGTGAGGTCAGTCATCTTCCACATAAGAGGGGCTGCTACATGCCGGCGCTTCAGTGCCCAGCTCCAGACGATTCGTAGCGTCGAGAGTTCCTTGTGGATCGTCTGCCGACCAACACCCTCTATGTGCCGCTTGTCCGCGTATTTCTGAAGCGAGTCAACGCCCAACGTATCGAAAACGACCTTCTCGCCTATGACCCGCCGGAAGTGCCGGGAGTGTACGAGCTCGGTTGTCATGGTGTTCGACTCCTTGGAGCCAGGCGTCAACGTCTCGGCGTAGATCGAGAAGACCTCACCCAGAGTCGGAGGCTTCTGTGCTTCCTGCATCTGAGCGGGCTTGGGCTTACTCGTCAGCTTCCCGCCCGACATGATGAACGCGGCCGGGTCAGCGTCGGACGGCATCGTCAGCTTGCCGCGCTCGAGGTCTTGGATTGTTTCCTCGATTAGGGCGCATGCACGCCTTGCTTCGTTGTCGGTGCTTACGCGGATTGTCTTGTTGTACTGCGTACCAGCGAAGCGAAAGAAGATACGGGCCTTGCCGGCCTTCGGGTTGAAATCGCGAGACGCCATCGTCAATTTGCCTTTGAACAAGAAGGAAGGAAATCACCATCCCATCCTATTGCCATGCCAAGCCCCTGATGTTTCAAATCAGTTTCACACGTCAAGTCTAGAACAAAAAAAGGACTTGCGTCGGATTGACGCAAGCCTTTGTTAATTCGCCACTTCAGTTGAACTTAGTTGAAAATCCGCTAAGCTGGGGATCTAGGATTCGAACCTAGACTAACTGATCCAGAGTCAGTTATTTGCAGACTTAAGCGCGTTTACTTTCAATGAGTTACGACGACATGAAAACCCGGTAGTAGTCAAAGTAGTAGTAGGTTTCCGGGCGATCCCAGTTTGGCGGCGGATTGGTTACGATGTTCGAGACGGCCGGGAGTAATTAACCCGGCTTGGCCAGGCGGTTACCTCGTCCCCTCTGGCGGGGTGACCGACCTGGCACTTACCAGAGGGGACAACGCGATGGAATCGAGCGAGCCAATCGAATTGGTGCAGGCGTGGGAAGTGTGCGCCGAACGTTTGACGCTGAAACTCACAGGCATCGGACGCGGACACGATAACCACATCAAGTCACAGCTCGAGCGTTCCGAGGAGAGAATCTCCGAGCTCGAGTCTGCTCTGAAGGCCATCACGCCGCGGCTGGTCGCGTGGATGAGCGGCAAGCTGGCGATATCGGCGCAGCCGCTACTCGACTTTGTGGGGGACGCTGAATCCGCCCTACGAAAGTTACGGGGGCCATGTGGGGAATCCAATGTCGGCATTTACTGGGCCGTTAAGCCGGACCTGGAGCGGCTCGAGCAGTCATATGCGAAAGCTGGCCAGGTGGTTGCCGCGGTTCACCATAAACTTGAGGAAACTCCGACATCGGCACCAGCTACCAACGGCAAGGCAGTCAAAGGGGTGACGGCCGGGAAGAAGCGCGGGCCAGGGTTCGACGAATCAATCCCGACGAAAACGCGAAACGCCATCGTCAAGGCTTACGATGCGGGAATTAAGCCTGCGAAGATACCTGCGGCACTCCAGGCGGAAGGCATCGTTGCGAAGCGAAATGTCGTCATCCAAGTCGTCGCTTGGGCAAGACAGCAGAAGAGCCGGGCAAGGAAGAAACAAGGCGCATGACAATTCCAATTGTCACACCGACGATTGAATTGTCACGAAGAATTTTCAGTCAGATGCAACGCCTTGAATTCAAGGCAAGTGATAACTCGCGTCGTGCAATGCCGCGCGACAATTGCGTGTGACAAATTGCGACGTTTTCAATCTCAGCCATGATTGAGTCAGGACGTTTGGTCCAAGACTTCAACATGACTGAGGGCGAACATGACGACCGCTACACTTCCGGAAGCAACGACGCAAGTCGATCCTCGTGGACGCCGCAAACTGAGTGAGGCCGTCTCGCCGCTATACGTGGCTGATGACGTCGCGGCGCTCTTGCAGTGCTCCGTTCGCAATATTTGGGCGATGAACGACCGCGGTGAACTGCCCGGCATGGTTCGGATCGGCCGGCTTGTCAGATGGCGCAAAAGCGCGGTCGACGCCTGGATTGAAAACGGATGCAAGCCGGCGGAGTGAGGAAAGGTACCCGACCGCGGTGTGGCGCACCACGGCCGGGCTCAATCACAAGGGAACAGCAGCACATGAATAGTACAGACTCAGACAAGACGGCGGCAAGATCCCTTACTGCAAAGCAGCGTCGCGACGAATCGCGGCGAACTTGCGAACCGCGGTCGATTCCCGGCTTGCGACCAATGGCGAAATGCTGGAGATGTTCCGAGCATCGCTCGCAATCGTCTTCGCTGGCATGGCTGAAGGAAAGGCAACCTTTCCTCGCAAGCCACCAATCAGTCTACGACTAGTCGCGGACGGCGATCCGGCGGCGAAATTGATCGTTATGCCGGGGTGGTGTAGCTCCCGCAAGACGATTCAGCCGGAGTTCATTTATTGCGAGTTTTTGACCGACAAGACGGTAGAGACGGAGCAAGGAACGGCGAAGGAGTGGGGCAGAATAATCTCCTTCGCCGTTTCGAGAGGGGGGCAGTCGATCCGATGCCATTCGCCGAACAGCGTTAGAGGACATCGAACGACCGTTGCAGGTGATCGGCGATTTCCTTACCGATCATCGCGAGGTGTTTGCCCGGTCGCACGACAACTGTCGTCATTTGTCGCCGGGGGCTTACTGACGAGATGTCGCGGGCTCGCGGAATCGGGCCGGAGTGCATCGTCAGCAAGGCGCCTTATCTTCGGTTTCTGAGCGATCGCAGTATCGTTGTCGTCGAGCCGGTCGCGGCAATCATTACGGATGATATCCGTAATGATTCCGAGCCGGAAACGGATGACGTGTTCCAATTAGTTGCGGGGAGGGCTTGAGCCATGAGCCTTCCCGGACAACTCGAGTCTGCCATTCGACAAGCCGGCGACGGATGCGGGAGCAGAGTGCATCGCGTGCGGGTCGGCAACCCGGATTGTCCCCGGTGGCGTCATACCGGGGCAAAGTCGAGCAGTGCATCAATCCGGCCTGCAAGGTCGAGAGAGATTCCTAAGCGATCAGGGCGGTCGGGAGGGACGTCATGAGGCTCAAGGCCATCGATGACGAAGTCCTCGTTTCCGTCTGCCAGGACGAAGGAACGCTCTACCGTCTGAACGTCGACGATTTCCAGGATGATCATGAGGAGGAAATCAATCGCGACCAGATTCATTTGACGCTGGTCAAGATGGATCGGAGCACGGGCGAGACGGCGCTACCGCCATGCCTGAAGCTATCGACCACGTCGGCTGGCGAGTTGATCCGGCAACTTACTGAGGCCATCGCCAGAAGGGATGGTCTCGAGTGAGTGCGGAATTCGACAACGTGATTGAGCGGCTTAGGGCTCGCAACTGTGATCCGCACGAAAACGGCGCGGGCTGGAAGGCTGCTGTCCGGGTCACAAGGATCACGATCCAAGCCTATCGATCAGCGAAGGGGACGACAGGCGGGTTTTGCTGTGCTGTCATACGGGCTGCAAGAATGAAGATGTAGTTGACGCGATGGGTCTCACGTTGGCGGATCTATTTCGACCAGACGCAATGAAGAAGCCGGCGAGAATCAGCTAAGAACGGAAAGCCGAAGAAAGGGGACGGGTGGGAGACGCTCGAGAGGGTGATTGATTATCTACTCCGGCAATTGACGGAGGACGACAAGAAGCGAGAAGAACAAAGAAAGGGAAAGCAGCGGCGGGTGATCGCTGGGTGTATAACGCTGATTTCATCGTCCAGCGGATGAATTTTGCCAACGGGGGCAAGGAATTCAGAACCGTTTTCCGAGTCAATGGGCGGTGGCAACTGACGGTGCCAGCCGGGAAAACGACCGCCGTACCATCGCGATGAGCTGCGGCCGCTACGCGCAGACTATGACGCCGAGGGGGAGAAGTGCGACGACCTGGTGCGCAGGTCTCGGTTGGTCGCGACCACGTCCAGCGGCGGGGCGAAGTCCGGGAAGAAGACGAGCTGGGCCGATCTGGCGGGTAAGGATGTTGTTCTGATTCCTGACCACGACGAGGCGGGTGAGAGAGACATAAACGACGTCGGTGGGAAGAATTGGCTGGGCTCAATCCCAAGCCGACCGTCAAGGTGTTACGCCTTCCGCTCAAGAACGAGGGCGACGATATCGCGGAGTGGATTGAGAGACGTTGTGCCGAGATGGGGTGGGGGATGGGGCGGGAGGGGGGCGAGCTGAGCGACTGGCAGCCGCGGCGACGGAATGGACTCCCAAGCCGGTCGAGACTGGAACCCAGCGGTTGGCAGCTCCGCGGACGGGCTGCCTTCGATGGAGATCACAACACGACCGGTTCACGGCGGCGAGGGAATCGATCAAGGCAGTCTGGGACGGACCCGGACATCTACAGCCCGGAGTGCCTCACTCGGAATTGTGGTGGAAGAAGAAGAGCACGATCGCGAAGCTATCCGGCCGGCATCGACCTGGACAACGCCAAAGGGTCGGCAAGGTTCTTGCCTCTATGGCGTGCGAGGGTCGGCTGCTACCTGACCGAGAACGCGAGGTACCACAAATGGATGAAGGATCGGGCCGGCGGAGATATGTCGGTCGAGATCCAACCTCCTGCCTGGCTGATTGAGGCGGTTGAAACCTGGGGGCTGTGGCCTGGCATCCGATCGATTCTGACGGATCACGCAGTGCCCTTACGTTCGCGGGGACGGGTCAATTGCCGAGCAGGTACGACGCGGCGGAGGATGCACTTTATCGACCTGCGGGTGCAGTGCCGCGGGTGATGGAGCTTCAGAGCAAGCAAGATGCCATCAACGCGCAGGGCCGGCTCTATGAATTGGTGTATCGGTTTCCGTTCAAGGACGGGTTTGATTTCTCGGTCTGGCTGGCTGCTTTGTTGACGGCGGTTCAGCGTGCAGTGATCGCGGGCCCGGTGCCGGGGTTTGCTTTCACGGCGAACAAGGCCGGGAGCAGCAAAGGGCTGTTGATCGACCTGGTGGGAATGGTGGCATGGGGAAACAACATTCCCACCCGAAGCTATCCGATGGACCAGCGAAGTGCGCGAAGATCGAGCTGAGTCTCGCGCTGGCTGGAATCGGTGGCGTCCATTTGACAATCTGCCGAAGGGCGGATTTTAGAGGATGGGGTGAGCTCGACTCGGCTGTTACGTCGATGGACGTCTCTGGTCGCATCGTGGGGGCATCCAAGGAATCGGGGTCGGTTGACTTGCGTCCGGTCTGGATGCTCTCAGGAAACAACGTAAGCCCCTACAAGGACGCCTATCGTCGGTGGGTCCCATGCCGCCTCAACACGCCGCTTGAGTCGCCTCATGAGCGTGACGACCTGGCTGTTACCGACCTGCGGCAGTTTGCCCGGGAGCATCGGGTCGAATTGTTGGCGGATGCGTTGACGATCTTTGCGGGTTAATGCGCTCGCGGGAAGGCCGGTCGGCTGGACAGCTCCGCTCGGATCATTTGAGCAGTGGGACCGAATTGTCCGGGGTGCCGTCTGGTTCGCCACGGGGAACGATTGCCTCACGACGCAACGCCAAGCCCGGGACGACGCGCTGACCGGCTTGAGAAGGTGGCATTGCTGACGGGGTGGAGTGAACTGCCGGACGGACAGAACGAAGGGCCGCACGATCAAGGAAGCCGTCGACGAGGTGAAGGATAAGCCGGGAATTTACGAGACGCTTGCTGCGGTCTTTGGTGCCATCACGACGAAGGATGGCAAAACCATCGACGTTGCAGGCATCGGTCGAAAGTTTCGAGCGACTCAGAGATCAGAACCACGGCGGGTGGGTTCTCGAATTGGTGGATACGGCAAGGGGTGGAGTGTGCCGGTGGAGAGTCAGAAAAGTGTGAATGCAAGCATTTACTTGGGAGGGGATGGTGACAATGGTGAGTCAGTTTTCACTATGTATACACGCGGGGCACAACCAGATTCATGTGTTTATGGGATTGTCAGAATTTATAGGGGCGCTTGGGAATCATCCCCACCATTCCCACCATCCCCACCCTGCTGACAACAGCACCGAATCAAGAGAGGTGACTCGTGAGTGCATCCGATCTGATCCCTTTTCAGTTCCAGACTGGCCAATCAGGCAATCCTGGAGGACGTCCAAAGTCGCTACGTCGCCTCCTGAAGGAAGCGCTCGAGGGCGACGAGCTCTGCGGCGAAGAAGGTGCCCTCATGGCCTGACTGTGAAGCAGGCTGTAGTGCAAGCATGGCTCAAGCAAGTCATCAAGGGTTCCTCGTCGCATCTCGATCAACTCCGGCAATGCTTGGAAGAGGAAGCGGGCCGCAAGCTGGACGGCGATATGCAGCGAGCCATCTTTGAGCTTATCGACAACCATCGCGACGACCCTCCCAAGCCGGTCACCGAGGACACGGGTGATCAGCCAGGTGCCGCGCCCGGGCCCGCAGTCGACCAGAAGGCAGACGTCGTTAAGGAATGTGAAGATGGCGACGAACCGGGAGAGGGATAATGATAGGGAGGTCATTACGTATATTATCCGTATTGACCTCGCTGTGCTGGTTGATGCCTTGCGGATTGTTCGTCCCGCCTGGCATGTCGTTGGAGCGATCGCGGGGGAGAGGGATTATGATGGGATCCGACCAATTACGGATATGATCCGTAATTGGATCGGCGGTTTTAAATCTTCCGGTTTCTGGGTCACGCTCCTCCGGATTTCCCGGCCCTCTCCCGATCGCGGGGGGGGGGGATGATATGGGGCTTATCCACATTACGGACATTGTCCGTATTGTGGACAAGAAGCATCCTTTCTCGTCTCGCGAATCATGCTGAAGCCCGCCCGGCTTCCCCCCGATGAGAACGCAGACGTCGTAAAGGAATGTGAAGGTGGCGACGAACCGGGAGAGATAGGCAGTGCAAGTGTGAGCACATGAACACTAGAAAGATAATCCGTAACAACCCTTGATTGGACGTTCAAGGGATGTTATAATGCTCTCAGTGGCAGACATGGGTCTCTTACTGAGGGTGGAAAGATGATGAATCGCGTGAACTGTGATTTGGTCGTATACCGCCGTGTGAGCACTCAGAAGCAAGGTCGGTCCGGACTCGGCCTTGAAGCTCAAGACGCTTGTATCGCAGCCTACGTGGCTCAGACGGGCTGTCGGGTAATCGGCACGTTCACCGAGATCGAAAGCGGCAAGAATGACGCGCGGCCAGAGCTTGAGAAAGCAAAAATGTTCAACCGGCGGCGCAAGGCGACGCTTGTCATCGCCAAGCTTGACCGCCTAAGTCGAGACGTGCATTTCATCACGGGCTTGATCAAAGACAAGGTGGATTTCTTCGCCGTCGATTGCCCGAACGACGATGTCACCATGATTCAATTCCGGGCTGTGATTGCCGAGGACGAAGCCCGCAAGATTTCCCAGCGTACCAAGGCCGCGCTCGCAGCCGCAAAGGCCCGCGGGGTTGAGCTTGGCACTCCTGAGAACCTGACTGACGAAGCCCGCGCCAAGGGTGCCAGCGTCAACCGGGACAAGGCAGTTACCGCCTACGCTCTCATAACGCCTCTCGTGGAGAAGCTCCGCAATCAAGGGCTTTCCATGCAGGCTATCGCCGATCATCTCAACGAGAGTGGGCGTACCACTCGGCGGGGTTTGGCCTGGAAAGCAATGCAGGTGAAGCGAGTGCTTGACCGCACAACGTGAGGTAACACCTATGCCGCCAACGAATGAATTACGCTTCTCCCCGCAACCCAAGCAGCGCGAATTCTTGGCCACGTCGGCGGACATTGCGGTGTATGGCGGAAGTGCCGGTTCTGGGAAATCGTGGAGCTTGTGCTACTGCCCTCTGCGCCATATCCACAAACCCGGGTTTTATGGGGTCGTGTTCCGGCGCACAAGCCCGGAGATCACCAACAGCGGCGGCTTATGGGATGAAGCCAGCGGCATGTTCCCGGCAGCCGGCGGCCGGGGTGTTCGTGGCGACCTGGAGTTCAGATGGCGGAACAACGTGAAGATCAGTTTCCGACACTTGGAGCACGAGCAAGACAAATACAGTTACCAGGGCTCGCAGTTTGCCTATATTGGATTCGACGAATTAACACATTTCAATGAGTCGATGTTCTGGTATCTGCTGTCCCGCAATCGCAGCACGTGCGGTATCAGGCCTTACGTTCGCTGCACAACCAATCCCGACCCGGGATGGGTGAAAACGCGACTCCTAGCACCGTGGGTCGATGAGGACTATCGCGGCGAGCCAGCCAAGTCGGGAGAGATCAGGTGGATTAAGCGAGTTAAGGGTGAGATCCAATGGTCGAAGACGCGAACAGAACACGCCAAGTCCCTCACGTTCATCCGGGCCAGCGTCTACGACAATAAGATTCTACTGGAAGCTGACCCCGGCTATGTCGGCACCTTGATGGCGTTGCCGGAGATCGAGAAGCAACGCCTCCTGCATGGCAACTGGCGCGTCCGCCACGAAGGGCTTGTTTACGGAAACTTCGAGCGGTGCGTGGTTCACGCGCCGATGCGGCTTCAAGTGCCACCGACGCATGGGGGCGGCGACTGGGGATGGCGCAATCCAACTGCATTCGTGTGGGGGCACGTCCACGATGACGTCATATGGGTAACGGGGTGCCGCTACGAGAGTGGAGTACCGCTCCAAATTCACAGCCAGCATATCCCCCGTGGCGTTGTTTGGTGGGTCGATCCAGCGGACCCGGAGATCGCCCACGAATTAAGACTGGCCGATCACGACGTCAGGGCATGCAGGCACATGTCAACTCGCGGTGCGTCGGGCGAAAAACGAAGCCCGAAGATGTCAGGCATCGCGGCAGTATCGGCTCGCATGGCTTCGGGCCGGCTCAAGATTGTCGTATGCGAAGAAACAAAGCCCCTGCTCTATGAGCTGGGAATGTACGCATACGATCCGACCAAAACCTTAGAAGAACCGGTTGATAAATACAACCATGCATGCGACGCGTTGAGATACTGGATCACGAGTTATGACCGGGGAAGACTCGTCACCGACAGGGAACCAGAAGAGCATCGCGAAGTCCGCACGGCAGCAACTCGAGAGCAACGGCGCATCGCAGAGATCAAGGCGACCATGCGCGACTGGCAGGTATACGACGACGACATTCCTGATGACTTCTTAACGTCCAATTGGGAGGACTGATGAAACCAAAACGACCGGGCCATGAGAAACCAGCGAAGGAAGCCCCTGGTATTTGTCCGTTTTGCCGCCAGCCAGCGGAGTGTCGAACTTTCCAGGGCTCCCCGGTGCTCAAGTGCACCCGTTGCCGGAAGGCGGGCACGGCACCAAGTCCTCCTTCGGATTGGGTGAGCTTTGACGACGAACACTGGAAGGCGAAGCTGGCTCGAGCGATTGAGCAGGATCGACGCTACGCCAAGATGATCAACGCGGGCACGGATGAAGATGACGATCACTGGATGGAGTATGGATGACATGAAAAAATAACCCGCGTGAAAATGACTAGACGTCTTGACTTCTGAGAGCTTGAACCCGTACCATACCATCGACGCACCCTTTTATCATCGGAGAAGCATCATGAGCGACCAAAACCAGAACGTTGTGACCAAAAGCCCGATCAAGTTCAGACCCTCTGAGATCGACGCCAGGAGAAACGAACTATCGGGCGAAGTCGTCGGAAAACCGTTCGTACCATCCGGGCTGGTGCCGATAGCGGAGCCAAGGTTTTCGCCGGAGATTCCGATGAACGTCCCCGACGCGGACCTGCGGTCAGCTACATACGATCGGACCGAAGTCCAACGGCGCAGGCGAGGGGAACCCCTCATGGTCGACGCCGACATCACGGCCGAGATGTTCACGCGACCGCGAGCGATGGCTGCGATTCTCTGCGGGGGGCCATGCGACGGCGAGGAACGAGACGTGCCCCAAACCTTGATGCAGATCCCGGTGGCTGTAGATGTCGATCCGGCGACCATCAAGCCATTCGTACATGTTCCGGGCCAGCCCAATATCGTCCAAGGGGCTCTCACGACGGTGTACTACAAGCGGACGAATCGCAAAACCCCGGACGGCGCCCGATGCTTCGACTATCAGGCGCCACAACCAGATCCCGAACCGGCGGCAGTCACCGTCTAACCCTCGAGGGAGGTCACCATGCGTCACAGCGGCTATTACGGCGGCGGCTTGCCACCATTAGGCGGGCGATCTTACGAACGGTTCAAGGCTGACGTCATGCGGGAAGTTAAGCGGCGCTCGACGTGGGTGCGACCCAATTCGACCAGATGAGCCGACAGTTTGGTGCGGACCTGGCTCGCACAATCGAGACCGGGCTAATCGACGTGTTTGCTCCGTCTCGAATCCTGTGCAAATACGACGGGAAAACCGTTGACGTCTCACGGAACGGTCTGATTCGTGCGCGGATCGGTTCTTCGGTTATCGATCGATACGGCGATTGCATCGTGGCTGGAGGGATTGAGCTCGACGAATTTCGCAAGAATCCGGTTGTACTCTGGGCCCACGGCGAACATCCACAACGTGGACAGTTACCGGTCGGCACATGTGAATGGATCGGCCACGAGATGGGGGAACGTGGCATGCTCGAGCTGATCGCAGACGTGAAGCTCTTCGACGACGACGAGTTCTGCCGGTTCCTCTCAGGGAAGTATCAACGCCGTGAGATGGGGGCATGGAGCGTGAACGTCTTGCCGGACCCGACGGCAATGGGGCGACCGACGCCGAAGGAAATCCAGGCGCGGCCAGAGCTGAAGGACGTCAAGGTCATGTGCCGCCGGTCGAAGTTAGTGGAGTTCTCCGCCTGCGGCGTTGGAGTTAACCCGCAAGCCCATACGCTGAATTGATACACCCTCGCTTTGCGCCCTTGCTCTGTTCATGGTCCGGACCTGGGCGTGGAGTGAGGACTTCTCGAGGTCGAAACGTTTGCAGAAATCAATCTGAAAGGACAGCCAGTGATCTACTCAATGCAATCGAAGGATGGCACTCAAAGCCTGAAGGCCGAAGCGACCAAGGAGACGCGAGACGCTGTTCTCGCAAACTTCGCCGAACAGGTGAAATGGTTCGATACCGAGCCAGTCGGCGGCCGAGTCGAACACCACCATTACGACGTCATCGAGCATGCTTCGCACGCGGAGCATGCTTCGGGCGACACCAGGCCGGCGGATCGGCAACATCGCAAAGCGGCGCGAGCAGCATCCGGTGTTTAACCCTGCGGCGGCGGTCTGAACGAGGTCATCGATGATCACCGAACTACGCAGCCCGTTCAGCGTCATGGCTCCCAAAGGAAAAGGGCGCGCCATCGCGTTTATCGACCACCAGACCGGTAACCCCGTCAAGATCCTCGTGGAATACCTTGATGGTGGCGAGCTGGCCGAGGTGGCGTTGTCTGAGCTGAAGTCGACCAGCGTCTGCGTCATTGGCCAGCAAGAGCAACCAACAGGGGCGAGGACATAAATCATGCCAGCAGCACCAGCAGGGTTTAGTGGAGGACTCAATCTCGGCGGCGCCACGTTCTTTCTGGGCATAAACAGTAAGAACCTGTATAGCGGATTGGCTCAAGCCAACGCACAGGCTAAGCAAGTGTTTGCCCAGCTTCAGCAAGGAGCAACCAAGACATCGACGAGCGTAACGCGGTCATTTAATCAGATGGGTGGCAGCACTCGCAATGCAGCGATGGGATTCCTGGCATTCTCGTATGCTATAGACGACATGCAGTACGGCTTTCGCGCTGTCGTCAACAATATCCCGCAGATCGTTTACATGATGGGCGGAGAGCGCTGGCCTCGCTGGCGCTCTCGGCATCACAGCGGTTGCTGTCAATGTGATGATAAATCACTGGGAGCAGATGCAATCCGTATTCGGCCGTACTGCTCCGTTTGAAGCGGCAAGGGGAGCGATTGAACAGGTAAAGGATGCGTGGAAGATCCTGACGGGTGAGATCAAGAGCGGCAGCAACCAAGTCTCGGAAGTGTCATCGATGCTCGCCAGCCTCTTTCAATATCACTACCTGGCACCGTATATCTCGCAATGGAAGAATGCCACCAAAGCGGCAGAAGAGCACGCCAAGCAGCTCGAGAGAGTCAAGGAAGCGAATGAGAAGATTGCCGGCATAAAGGGCGATCGGGCCAGCGAGCGAGGATCTGATTTCCAGAAGGCGCTCGAGATGTCCGGCGGTGGCCCGGCCGTGATACGACAGATGACCGATGAGGCGGTGCGGAAAGGTGGGATCACAGATCCAAAGATGCGCGAAGCAATGGCGGACAATATCCGGCTGACGGTCAACAAAGGCTTGGAAGGCGAACTTGTCGATAAGGCTCTCCCCGAAGCCGCGCAACCAGCTAGATGAACTAAGGCGGCGAAGCGTGGCAGCACGAATCGCAGCCGGGCAAAAGCATGGCTTCTCCCTCATGGAAGGCCCGGTGGCCGAGTTCAGGGCGGCTCAATCCGAGCAAGCAAAGCTGGAGATGGAAGGCCGAGAGAACGCCAAGGACTTCAACCAGCAGCGAGAAGGCAAAGAAAGGCGAACCGCGCAAGACTTTTCTCAATCGCCACTAGCCCTTGCGATGCTGCAACGCCGAAGAATCACATCAAAGGACGTCGAAAGCCTCATGCGCGACAGCGGAATCGATACTCGCGCGGGAGGCCAGCGACCGGCCGAAGTGCTCAAGGATCTCAAGAAAGACATGAAGGAAGACATCGAGAAGACGATGCGAGAGACAGGGGCAACCAAGCGCAAGCAACACGAATGCACGAAATCGAACTCCAGCAGCGGCTCAGGCCGGGGCAAGGGCAGCAATCGGAGATGGTCGGCATCGTCGAATTCTCAAAGAAGATCCAGACCGGCGCGCTCGATACGAATAAAATCGCTGAGCAACAGCTACAAGAGCTACGGCGAATCAGAACAGCCATTAACAATCGTACCGGCGTCGCTGTGGCGAGTGGACCAGCGTGAGGTGCCAAATGAGCGACGACGAATCGAGTCTTGGCGACTTTCCTTTCGATGCCGCGGGGCGCTTCGCTTCGAGATGAGCATGCCAGACTTCAACTGTTCGCCGTTAGACGAGCGCCAGAAGGAAGCAATGACAGCGGAGCTCTATCGCGTCGGCGGTCCAGACGTGCTTCATAAACAGTGGGACGATATTCTCAACGCCATATCGCTGGTCACTCAGAATGTCGCGTCGAAAAAAGAGGCCCGAGATAGAGCCATCCAGTATCACCTCGAGCGACAGGACTTGCTCGCGCTTGATGCCGCGGCTCGAGAGAACGCACTGATCGTTATCCGGGCCATGATCAACCAAGCGATTGAAGCCTTTGCACCGGGCCGGGAACTGCCAGAATGAGAATCATCCTGGGGGAAACGTCGGCGCGGCCAGAAGACGACCGCGCCGGTCGATGCAATTCGGGATGCGGGGCCTCGCTGCCAGTGTGGGGTGTGGACAATCATCCGGGCCACGGAGCACGGAGTGCAGGCGATCTGCCCGGCTTGCGCCATTGGAAAGCCCCTGCCGGACCGTCACGCAGCCAAGAGCAAACGAAAAGGGTAAGGCCATGCGAAGCGCCATCATGTTCGTCGTCGTCGCCTTGAGCAGTGCCTCGGTCTGGGCCCAACAGCCGGCGAAGCAACCCGCCCTATCCCGGGAGCAGGTGGCGTTCCGCGCCTGGAGCAAGGCCATGAGGGAGACGGCCGACGCTGCAAAGAACATCTCAGCAAAGAAGCGTGACGCGTGGCTGGCGAAAACGTCACGGGCCAGAGAAGACAAGCTCTTGGCGAAATACAAGACCACGCGTAACGAGTTACGCAAGACGTTTGAGAACGGTCTCATTCTGCACTGGCAAGTCGACACGCCCGAGGATCTTGCGGTGGCTCAAGCGATACTGGACCCGATGATTCTGGAGCGCGAGATCGGCGACTGGGCCGTTGAACATTCACCACCAGGGCGGCCCGAGCGTGCTTGATGGTCCGGTGGAGAAGATGGCCGATATCGTGATCGCTCTTGACGACCTGGAAGAGTATCGGGCGAAAGCTCCTATCGTTCGGTGCGGTGCGAAGTTAGCCGGTGGGCGGGTGTGCGGGAGAAAGACAGTGGGTGAGCCGGGTCGAAGTGCTACGAGCATCGACACTGAGAGCAGCCGCGGCTTGACCTGGACTTGCGAGTGTCACTGTGAGCGATTAGGATCTAGGTAGACGCCTAGCTTCGGCAATGGCGGACCCGACGCACGCTGCCTTACGTGCGTTTGCGGCATGGCAAGGCTTGGCTTGGCTTATCGGTTGCGCAGAGCGTTTCGCGCGAGACGCCTGGCGCTGGCCTCTGGACTGAGACTGGAGTCGAGCCATGATCTTTGTTCCATACCAGAACAGACGGTGCCGGAAGGCGATAGCTGTGGGCAACCGAACGATACTTTTGCCGCCAACGGATGGCAGCGAGCACACTTGCCGCATCGCTACCCCATGTTTCTTGAAGTGGCGGCGAAAAGCCTGAAACCGGTGTCCCCCAGCTATAGAGGCGAGACTTTCTTCATTGGATACGTCGGCGAATGGTGCTGCGATCTGGCCACGTCGGAGCTCTTTACGGTGAGCAGCCGAAGGAATTGCTTGGCGTAACGCCCAACATGAAACCCGGGTTCGATAACTGATCGATCGCAAACAAAAACGCCCGCGATCGAGTGGTCGAGGCGGGCGTCTGTTACATCCAGGTCAGCCAGGCGGTCAACAGGGTGTTACGCCAATTCGACAACAACGCCATCGCGCCATTCGTCCCGATCGGCAGTCAGCCGCACAGCTTGCCCGAAGTGATTTAGCTCGCGGCTATCGGCCGGTAACAGCCAATCGCGCAGGAAGGCCCACGGGTCACCGAGATCGTCAAGTTCGCCTCCGATGCCCACCCAGCTTGCAGCCGGCAGCGACTCGTGAGGCAACTCCAGAAACGTCTTGATTCGCTCGCGGACAATCCTTCGGCGGCGCTCGCAATTCAGGTGGGCCACGCCGTCGAGAGCCAGGCGGCGCGACTCCTGGGGAGTATCGCCCGGCTTGAGTTCGTCATCGATACTGCCATCGGGGGCGATGGCGTACCACGTACCATCGTTGTCCAGCCAGGCTTGATAGTTGCCGTTGGCGGGACGGCGGATTGTGTAGTCTCGCATGTTGGTCTCCTGGGTGGGTTGCGGATCGGCTCGACGTTCGGGCCGATGACGAGATGATATTGATCCAGTAACTACCACGTCAAGTAACTACCACTCGTCTGGACAATTGCAGCAGTTACCCGTAACATGGAAGTAGGTAGGTGTGTTAGATTCGTCTCGCGGAAAACGGAGCACAATCAATGGTCGCGATCGCGGAAGTGAAGAGCATGGCTCGACAGGATTTGGCCGTGAAAATGGGCGCGGACGTCGTAAGGAAAGCGAAAGTCGTCTGCGCTCAATCGCAACATCACATTGGCCGAGTATCTCACCGAGCGGATCAGACCGCTCGTTGACGTTGACTACGTCCAAGAGGTTTCAAAGATGGCCAAGGAAGCCAAGGGCAAGCCAGGGCAGGGGAGCAAATGACATGGGCAGCGTTTATCGAAAGACCTGCGTTCGTCCCGTCCCCGCCGAGGCGGTTATCACGACCGCTCGCAATGGCACCAAAACGGCGAAGTGGACGCCGAGGGGCGCGACCAGGGCGGTGACTGCGGGAGTCGTCGTCCAGGCGGACGGGACCGAGGTTATCCACGTCGAGACGGGGTGCTACTACGCGAGCTATCGCGACCACGATGGAAAGCTTCACGTGGTTTCGACCGGACAAAAGGACAAGGACAACGCCAGGCAGTTTCTTGCGGCTCGCGAGAAAGAGCGGGGGCGCGTCGAGTCAGGGGTGATCACCAAGGAAGAGGCGAACCGGGTGGAAGCAACCCGGACGACAGACGTCGACAAGCACATCGGCGACCACATCACCACCTTGACCAGTCGAGGAAAGGGCGGGAGTGCCAGCGCGAAGCATCGGAAGGATACCCGCGCAATACCTTGAATCGCTTCGCGATCAACTCGGATGGAAAACCCTCGCAGACCTGCAGCGCAACTCTCTCGAGATTTGGCTTGCCGACCAGTTCAGCGTTCACAAGCGATCGGTCGCAGGTGCAACGGTTACCGGGTCGCGGCGTGCGGTTTCGGGACCTGGCTCTTGAGCGTCAAGCGACTGAGCGCCAACCCGTTTCAGAAGCTGCCGAAGTTTGACGAGGACTCAGACCGGCGGCAGCCGCGGCGGGCTCTCACGATGGACGAACTGGGCCGGCTCATGGAGGCGGCCAGAAACGCACCAGGCCGTCCCAAGCTCAAAGACGCAGGAAAGGACTCGCGACCAGCCCAACGGCTCTCAGGGGCAGGCAGAGCGGACTTGTACGCGATCCTCGCAGGGACGGGGCTCCGAATGGAGGAAACGCGGCTCTTGCTCGTTTCGGATCTGTACCTGGATGCCATTGTTCCCGGAATCGACCTGCGGCCGGAAGTGACAAAGAGCCGAAGAGCCGAGTTCATTCCCCTGCACCCGGGCCTGATCGACATCATCAGAAAGCAGATCGCGGGCCGGAAGCCGGCGGCTCGAGCGTTCGAAGTCCCCGCAGACCTGATCAAGCGGTTCCATGCCGATTGCAAACGAGCCGGAATCCCGCGCTTTGATGAACGAGGTTATCGCGTGGTTCTCCACTCCCACCGAAAGACGTTCGGGACCGAGCTGGCGAGAGCCGGGGTGCCCCTGGCAACCTCGCAGAAACTCATGAGGCACTCAGACCCGAAGCTGACGAGCAACATCTACACCGATTTGAAGAATCTGGACCTGCTCACAGCGGTCTCATCGATGCCTTCAGTAGTAGCTAAAGTAGTAGTGACTGAACGCACGCCGTTGCAAATCAGTGCAACTGACGTACACTCGTTGCAAGATGAGACCAAAGAGAAAGCAGCGTCATAACCCCTTACGGCGCAACAAAAAACCCCGGTTTTCCCGGGGTTTACTGCATCACTGGGGATCTAGGATTCGAACCTAGACTAACTGATCCAGAGTCAGTCGTGCTACCGTTACACCAATCCCCAAAATCGGTGCGAGGTCGAATTGCCGCACACCTTTCGCATCCTACGGAAAGTTCATTGGCCTTTCAAGATGGGGTGTGCATGGGCTCGCTTGTGTCCGAGGGTAGCCCGAGGCGCGGTGATCGGTTCGTCCCATTTCCGGTTCCCGCATGAAGATGCCAGGCTGAGGATCGTCAGGGGTGAGGGCGGAGAACGGAGGACTGGCGGAAGGAGGGAGATCGGCGCGCCCGGCCTGTGCACCAGCCCCCGTTCGACCAAGCTCAGGGCGGGCCACCGCCGGCTGCTGCTGCGCCGCCGCGGCCCACTCGAAAAGAACGAATTCTTGTTTCTTTTGGCAACCGGGAGGGCCGTTGTGCAGATCATTCCAGTAGAGGCCGTGTACGCGGTTGTCGCGTCGCCATTTGTCGTGCACCCGCTCCGACCTCTCCCACCGCGGGCACCGTTGCGCGCCTCCCGAAAGTGGTGGATTTACACTACTGTTCATATGCTCGAGATTTCTGCCCAGGGAGTGCCAAATAGTGCCAAATAGTGCCACATTCTGAGATGCGGGGGAAGTTGTCCATGGTGGAGAATCTGCTCTGCATCTCGAACGGGCATCAGGGGATCGGACCTGATCAGTTTGTGTCTTGGGCATTGTACACGCGGTTGCGCTCAGCGCCCCCGAAATCAGTGCCACCAAAGTCCGATGCTGTTCACTGTGTTTTGCCGGAGTCGCTTCCCCGGATTTCCGTGCCCCGTTTTGGTCGTGAGGCGGGGGTCTAGTGGCAAGGGTGGAATCGCCGGGCGGGTTGCACCCACCCTACACCGTCGCGGGAGCATCAAAAAATGTCGTCAAGCGCAGGTGCTTATTGCCTCAAGAGTTACATCGAGTCGGCCGGCGAGCTCAAAATGTCGTCATTCGTAACTCCGCTTACTGCAAGGAGATGACGCCATGACGACATTTTTGGGGGTCAGCCCGAGCGATGTGTGCGAATGGGACACAAAGGCGAGCGCAACCGACCCAAGGATCAGGAAGCACTCGGCGTCACATCGGCGGGTCGATCGGGGCGTGCAGGCGGCTACGGGTGGCTGCGAGCCGTCCCTTCAAGGGCTCGGCAGGAGGGTTCGCCCCACGCGGGGCCGGATTCGTGCCGCGAAGATGCGGCTCGGCGGTTGGAACGAGAGAGGCCTTCGGTCCACGAACGGCAGGCAAGGAAGGCAGCCGGCGACGATTGCTCGTTCCCGTAAGCCTTACGCACCAAAGGCCATCGTCAAATTGACAAAACGAACTCTGTGATCCGGGAGATGGAGGGCGAAGCGCGGAGAAGCGGGTGTCGACGTTGTAGTCGCCGCGGAGCAGCACGGGGGACGTTCCGACACTGAGCGTCGCAACGAGGGGGTACTGGAGCAACGTGGTGCCGGGCTGGGTGCACATACGGGCGTAGATTGTCACAGGTTATCATGGATTATCACCGCCGGCGAGGCTTACGACTGTCGGAAAGTCGACCGGCAGTTCGACTTGCGGATGGGGCCTCGATCTTCACCTGGGCGCGGACACTTGATGGGCACAGACCGACGAATTGTCATTGCGAGCCTGGGCACAAAAGTCGTGATCGGCGAGGGGCTCCGCCAGATGGGCGCGCTGGGGTGCTCCTCGTCCCCTTCTCGTCCCCCTTCTCGTCCCCTTCGCGTCCCGTTCTCGTCCCCTTCGCGTCCCGTTCTCGTCCGCCTCTCGTCACCTTCTCGTCACCTTCTCGTCACCTTCTCGTCGCCCCCGACACGCCTTTTCGCGCCCTTCCTCCGCATTTAACCTCTGTGAGGACCAGAATTTAGAGCCGCGCGGGCGAGACGCGCGGGTTCTCACAGCGGAGAGGGGGGTGACGAGAAGTTGGCCATTTTCGGGCTTTGTTCTTTTTTACTCGCCATTGTGCTCATCGAAGGCCGGATTGGGGGCATCGCTCTCTTGGGCGCGCTCAGGACGATAAAACGTCAGGTTGAAGCCGACTGGACCGTTTTGAATCCATTCGTGGGCGCGGGGGCATCGTCAGGCTGACAACCGCTAAATCCACGGTGCAAGCGCAAGGATCTCTTGTATCCAAACCCTACAAGCTCGGGTTCGAAAACTCCCGCAACGGCAAAGTCACCGGCACCTGGTGCCGCGAGCTCCGGGCCACCGCCTCGGTGAACTGCATGTAGCGCACCCCCGTCGTGAAATCCGTCCGCGTCACCGGCCGTTCACCTCGGATCGCCGCGATGAAATCGGCCTCGACGCGCCATGAGCCCCGTCGCGACTCCGGAATCGGAATCGGCTTGAGACGACCCGCGCCACGCTTCCCACCCCGAATCTCATCCTGCAACAAATCATAAGCCAATGTTCCTTCGTCGCCATAAAGCGCAACGCCCATCGACGTGTCGTTCCAGACCACGCCGCTGAACCGGTAGACCCCGCACGAGCCGTCCGATTGCGTCGTCACCACCTGGACGCTATCCGGCGTTCCGACCTTCATTTTCTTTCCCTGCTCGGGATCTAACCGCTCCTTCACGAGCTTCGACGCATACGCCACGACACGCGTCGCCGGCGCGACCCAGCGAAGCACCGTCTCATAAACGATCCCCAGCGTTAACATGTTAAAGCCTGAATACTTCGTGACCTGCCGCCAGCTCATCGGAGTATCTGCATCCGCAAGCTGATCGGAGAGCGAATGCACATGCACTTCACGCAGTTTGCCCAGATACCCCGAATCGATCAGCGAGCGCAGGAACGCGTCGCCCGACAGGCCATAAGGGCTCGGCACGATCATCGCCGTGAGCCGCGGCAACTCCAGCGATCGATCCAGCATGCGCTGGGCTTCCCTGGCATTCATCGCCATGCGAGCCTGAGTCAAAACATGCTTACCCGCATCGAGTGCAGCCAGCGTGACGGGGCAGTGCAAGTATGGCCACGCCCCTATCACGACGGCGTCGACAGTCGGATCGCCGACCAGGTCTTCCCAGCTTCCGTGGACCTTCGGAATATCGAATTCGCTCGCAATGCGCCTCGCCGACTCACGATGGCGATTGCACACCGCCACAACGCGAACGCCCGGAAGCGCCTTGAAGCCCGGAAAGTGCCGCGAGCGAGTGATCTGTCCCGCTCCGACAATTCCAATCCGAATCTCGCTCAAAGCCATCGGCCTGCCCCGTCTGCATGGTGCGCTCTCAAGATGATGGGACGGCACTTCCCGCGATTCTAGTTGGTTCACTCAAGCGATGCGACCGGAGATCCGACAGAAAGCGACCGTAGCGTTACTCAGGTGTCCATGCACCCGATTCAACAGACACGCTCGGCCCCGTCGTCACGGGTTGGCCTTCTGATTCAAGCGACATGCGGCGCCGCGGTAGAAGCGGGCCGTAATCCGCCCCGCCATACCCGCTGACGAAAAACGGCTTGCCGGTATCGGGCTCATACGTGGGCCGCTGCACGTCATAAACTGCGTTCCGTCCGCGGTTGTTCAGCCAGGGCGGGAACGCACAACCCGAAAGCGTCAGTGCCAATCCGAGGATTGCCACCAACCCCCCCATACGCCCTTCGGCTCGTTTCGCGGTCATGACATCTCGATCCCCCATGATCCTCGCACCCGCACACGTCAATAACCCACCCCAGCCATCTGAGAACAATCGCACGCGAGTTTGCGAGCACCCACGCACCGGCGTCCGGCGATGATCGGCGAGGTCGCGAAAGCGGTCCGTGGGCACTCGATTACTATCGGAGAATCCCATTCCGTAGATCGCTCATTCCGACTTGATTACGATGGTTTTGCCGGAATGAGACAGAATGCGAGAAATTACTGAAGAATGACGACTCGATTGGCCTTTTGAAGCGGGAGTATGCCGATGTCGCGCCCGATCGTGGTTTTGGCGGTGTTCGTGGCATCCTTGGCGCTGGCACTCGATGCCTGCGCTGAGCATGCGAAGATCAATCTCGATGTGACCGTGGGGCGGGAAACCGCCACGGCTCACGTCGATCAAACGCCGCCGGATTCCGGCAAGAACCCCAGACCTGTCGTCAAGGCGAAGGTAAACGAGCCGATACGGATCAATTACCTTTTGACCAACGTTTATCCTCACAAGACGCTGGAAAACGTGGTCGTACATTTCTTTATCGCACGGCAAACCGAGGTCGGTCAGAAGGAGCTTCCCGATTTGAAGGGCGACGTCGTCACCGAATCGGCCTTCGAAATGGATTTCAAGCCCGGTAGCAAGGCCGGCCAGCGGACGATGCTCAAGATCGATACGCCGGGGGTCTACCTGATCCGCGTCGAAACCCGGAACACCCAGAGTGACCACGAGCATTTCTCGGCCGTTGATCTGGTGGTAGGCGAGGAGCCGAAGTAATCCGAACTCGCCCTTGTGGGCGATCTCCCCAACAACCATCTCCGTCGATCATGACGGACGGCGCCGCGGCGGCTTGCCTTGTCGACGGGCAAACCGGCGGCGTGCACCCGTCACTTGAGGATTGTTCCCGCATTTCCAGCGGAATTTCGGAAGTCTGGGTGCCTTGTGCTGCGACGGGCTCACCATCCCCCCAATCGATTCAAGACGATCGACCGGACAGGCCGATCGAATGGCTGTTGTTATTCCACAGGTAACGATGGCCTTGCCCCCGGGGAGATCCGTGCACTTTTCGCCGATCGATTCCCCGCGGTATTTCGCGAGTGCGAACGGGGCACTTCGAGCGTGGCCGTGGGCCGGAGCCGCCGTGATCGGCCTCGTCCTTTCGGTCGGATGGGCCGCGACGGGTGATGCGCCGAAGTCCGAGACGTCACAGCGGGCGTTGTGGCGAGTCGGCAAGCCGGTGCCGATCGTGGTGCGTCAGGGACGCTCGAGCTTCCAGGCCCCGACCCGCAGCCCCAGCTCGGAATTGCTCGTCGTCGTTTCTTCACTTGCCCGCGAGAGAGGGCCGTTCTCGGTCCAGCTTGCGGCCAGACCAGCGCAACGCGGCGGTTCCTCCTCTCGACGTCGACGGGCTTGCCGTTTGCGCGAGTGCGAGTGTTCCAGATACCCGACCACGCGCAGCTCACGACCCCGAGCGTGCCCGCCCGGATCCGGCTCATAGCCGGCCTTCGCTCCGCGAAGGGGCTTCACTCGAGCGCGTGCGCCGGGATCCGCCGGGCGAACGCGTATTCCACATGCTCGTGCGTGACGGCGACGTCTACAGCCCCAGCAACTACGTCGCGGTTCCCGCCGTGCTGCGCGCGGTCGGCCGGCGAATTCAGGTGTATGTCGCGAAGGAAGATCTCGACTCGGTGGGAGACCCTGCCCTCGGCGACATCATCAATGCCTTCGACGAACGGATTTTTCCCGTGATATCGAGTCGATTCGGACCCGCGCCCGACGTCGATGGCGACGGTCGCTTCACCGTCCTTCTCTCGAGCTGGCTCGAGCACCTGGGAGGGGGCCGTTATGCCGTCGACGGATTCATCCGCGTGGCCGATCTCGACCGCAGCAATCGCCCCCCGCTGGGAAATCAATGCGACGTGATGTACCTGAGCGCGTCGCTGGGGAGTGGGCCCTATCTCCGCACGGTGCTGGCGCACGAGTACATGCACGCCGTTCTGTTCGGTCAAAAGGGCCGCGGCGCCGGCCAGGCTGGTGGGCCCGGCAAGGAAGAAGAGGGATGGCTCGATGAGGCGATCGCCCATCTCGCGGAGGATAGCTGTGGATTCTCGACGTCGAACATCGACTACCGTGTCCGTGCATTCCTGGCCTGTCCCGAGCGTTACCAGCTTGTGGTGGACGACTATTACGCCGCCGACCTCTTTCGGAGCCACGGTAATCGTGGAAGCACGTACTTGTTCCTGAGATGGTGCGCCGATCGTTACGGAAGAGAATTGCTGCCGGCTCTGGTCACCTCGAACACCTGCGGAACAGCAAACCTGGAGGCTTGCACCGGCACAGCGTTCACCGAACTCTACAGAGGCTGGACGCTCGACCTCATCGGTCACTCCCGCGAGCGAAGCGCGGAGGGTCCAGTCGCGTCCAGCGATCAAGCCCCTCGTACAGAGAGCGGGGCTCGCTTCGAAGATTGGGTGCGAGGCGGCCCGCGGCTGAGTCGCCTCGCCACTGGTGCGGTGGATCGCTGGGATGCACTCGGGACGACCAGTCATTATGTGATCGTGGACGGATCAACATCGGGAGCCGTCGAGATCGAGGTCAGCGGCCCTGCCAGGCGCAGCTCCAGGTCACGGCCGTGCCCCTGGGCGACGACCGCCCACGCCTCGATCTGTCGGTCGTGGAGCTACGCGGGGCCGGTGGCGAGCTATGTATGCGCGCGTGCATCAAAGAGCGACACGGCGAGCCGGCCAAGCTCACGGAGATCTCATGGGAAGCTGCTTTCTCCCGGATCGAGCCGGCGCGGCGGCGACGGATGTCGCGGCCACGTGGAAGCGGCTGAGCTGGAGAAGAGCCTGGGAACGCTGACCCTGGCGGCTTCGGGCGAGCTCACGTCGCAGCCAATTCAACTGGCAGGTGCCGCCGGAAGAGACGGACCGCTGCTGGTGCGGCTCGGCGGCGTGGATGCGAGCGGACGGCCCATCTGGGCCTGGGCGGAGCTGGGCCGCTGACGCTCCAGAGCGGTCCCCGCGGTGTCGCGCCTGGCAAACCCCGAGGCAAGCTCGACTTTGCCGCTTCCGGCAACACCGGGGCCGACGTTCTCGTATAATCTGACGATCGGAATTCCCGTGTGCATCATGGTCACCAGCATTGTCACCCGATGGGTTGAGATCAAGGTAGGCACATGAAGTCAGTCACCGAGTATCTGACCTTCCATCTTCCGGAGCGAATGGCGTTCCGGAATATCACCCCGCAGCTCGATCAAATCGTCGAGAAGAGCGGCGTGCAGGAGGGCCTTCTGCTGTGCAACGCCATGCACATCACGGCCAGCGTCTTCATCAACGACGACGAGCCGGGCCTGCATGAAGACTACAAGAAGTGGCTCGAAGGCCTGGCCCCATTCGATGCTTCGCCGCAGCGATACAAGCACAACCGCACCGGAGAAGACAACGCCGACGCTCACATGAAGCGGCAGGTCATGGGCCGCGAGGTCGTGATCGCCATCACCAAGGGAAAGCTGGATTTCGGTCCGTGGGAGCAAGTCTTCTACGGCGAGTTCGACGGCCGGCGATCCAAGCGCGTGCTGGTGAAGATTATCGGGGAATGATGGCATCGGAGAATGAAAGGCCGGCCGCCGTCTCCGTTAATTTTTTAACAGCCCGTTGACGCCGTGCCCTGATGCCTCTATGATGGCCCGTGGGTGTTAATAGCTTAACGGACGCAATCATGCCGCGGCAGAAGTCGGTTGCTCTCACCGGACGCGAAGCCGAGATCATGGGGATCTTGTGGCGCCTTGGTCCGTCCTCGGCCGAGGTGATCCGCGCCGAAATGAGCGGCGACCCGCATGATTCAAGCGTTCGCACGATCCTGCGGGTGCTCGAGGAAAAAGGGCACGTCACCCACGCGGAGCGGGGCCGAACTTACATCTATCGCCCGCGTGCGCGGCAGGCGACCGCTCAGCGCAAAGCAGTGCATTCTTTGCTCGCGCGGCTCTTCGGCGGCTCGGCCGAAAATCTCGTTCTGAGACTGCTCGAAGACGAAGAGATCTCGCCCGGAGAATTGCGAGCGCTGGCGGAATCTCTCGAGCGAAACGGCAAGCGCGACTCCTGAGTCGCATCATTGGTGGAGCATGCCATGACTCTGTCTTCCTTCATGAACCTGGAATTCATCATCCGCCTAACGTTGATTCTCACGGCTGTGTTGGTCACGACCGCAGCACTGCGGCGCAGGTACCCCGCCGTTGCTGCGAAGGCGCAGGACTTTGTGCTGGTCGGACTGGTCGCGCTGCCGATCTTTACGTTATCCGGACTATCGATTCCCTGGCATGTGCTGCCACCGCACGGCAACGCAGGGCAAAGACTTGAGGAACCGCCGGCTGGCGTGCGAGTCAAGCTCGTGTCGACACTCGAGAATCTGCCGAGGCCGGATCTCGAGGCTTCGGAGGACGATCGGCCCGGGGCGACGACCGCCGTCCTCGATTCACAGCCGACGTCACCGTCATCGGTCGACCGCAGCGAACCCGACCTGAACACGCCCAGGACGTCGCCTGCGCCCCCAATGTTCAAACCGGCTCGAATCGCTGTGTTCACGGCATGGAGCATGATGGCGATTGTCTACGCTGGCGGGTTGCTGATCTTGCTGACGCGGATCGGGACAGGCCTCGCCCGCTTGCGGCGACTTCTCGACCAGTCATCACCGGTGCAAGCGAGCCAATGGCTTCTTGATCTCTCTCGCTGGCAGCGCGCGATCGGGCTCAATCGCCCGGTGCGACTCGTGCGGTCCGACACCGTCACGACGCCGATGACGCTGACCTGGAAACATGCCGTTGTCGTGATTCCGAGCCAGCTCGAAAATGTCGCGACGCCTGAGCAACGCAATGCGGCGATCCTTCATGAGCTCGTTCACATTCAGCGATCGGACTTCGCCTGGCAGTTTCTTCTGCGAGTCGTCGAGGCGCTTTACTGGTTTCATCCGCTCCAGTGGCTCTTGTCGCGCTCGATGACGGCGACAAGGGAACTGGTCTGCGACGCGGTCTGCGCTCGCCAGTTGGGCGCGCCGCGGTACGCGAACACGCTCATCGAGCTGACAGCCACACTGCGGAAGTCGTCGTTGCCCACCGTGGGGCTGGCAATGGCGCGATCGTCCAGGCTCCGAGACCGTCTGGTCAACCTCTATCGAGTGAACCCGACGGATCGATCCGGGGCGACCGGCGTCCAGGTGGCGGCGATCGCAACGCTGATTGGCACGCTCGTCGTGGGAGCCGGTGTTCTTTCGCCGGTCAGGGCGATTGCGCAGCCAGGCCCGGCCGCGATTCCGCGGGCTCTGGCGCAGCCGGAGTCAATGGTGCACGGAGCGCTCGGCAACCAGAATCCGTCCCAGCTCGTGGCCAGGAGCGCGCGGGTTCTTGATCCGAACGGAAAGCCCGTCGCGAAGGCCGTCGTGAACGTCATCGCGGCGGGCGCTGTGCCCAGCGCCGACAGTCCGCTGCCCGAAATGTTCAACCAACGCGTCGAGACGGACGCGAGCGGGCGGTTCACCGTGAGCGTGCCCGCGAATCGCGAATTCGGGCTCATGGTGCGCTCTGACGAGGGTGCGATCGCCAGGCTGGTCGTGCCCGAGGGGACGGACTCGCTGGCGGACATCCAGCTCGCTCGAGGCGTGGTCGTCAGCGGGCGCGTGCTCACGCGGAATGGGCAACCGCTGGCCGGTTGCGTCGTTTCCCTCAAAAGCAACGACGACCAGTCACTGCGAACCGAGCTTACTCTTGGTTCTACTCTTGGTTCTCAGGAGCTCCAGATCAACGCCTATCAGATCACGGACGCCGAGGGCCGGTTTCGGTTCTCGCCGGTTCTGGGTGATTTTCTGATCCACCTGGCTCGAACGGGCGAAGCCTTTCGGGCCGATTCTGCAGAGTTCCGAAAGGCCGTTGATCCACCGCCGTTTGTCCCCGTGATGCTTCGCCTCGACAAGCCGGGCGAGAAGTCGATCACCCTGATCGAAGCGCCGACCGCCCAGGTCAGCGGAACAATCCGGTCGGATGACGGAAAGCCGGCCGCGGGGGTCACCCTCGCGCTGTCGATGCCTCCGCATGGCGGCAACGCGTATCTCGATCTCGGACAAACCAAGACCGATCAGGAGGGGCGTTACTCGGCTCGCGTGCCGATTCCCCTCGAGCACCTGATCGTCACCACCGACGGCCAGTTCGGAGCCGACGGCGAGCCACTGCAGATCCGGCCCACTGACCCCATGGCCTGGAGCGCGCGGAGCCAGTTTGGAATGCTCATGATCGATCAAGTCGACGGCGATCGAAAGGGGCTCGACTGTGTGCTTGTGCCCAGGGGACGACCACCCGCCAATGCCGCGCGGGCTGAAGCAGCGAAAGGGGTCTCGCCCGATCTGCTCGCACTCGAGCGCGCGATCAAGACCGCCCGAGATGCCTACGTGCAGGCGCAGAACACCGCGCAGACCCAGGAGCAGAAGGATGCCTCGTACGATCTCTTTCCCAGCAAAGCGTTGATCGATCGATGCATGGTCGTCGAGGCGAAGCATCGCGGCTCTCGCACTGCGATCGGGGCCATGCACTGGATCATGCGCATGGCGGCGATGAATTCGCAGAACCCCGCGACGGCGGCCCGTAAGCGACTGATGATGGTCTTGCGCGACCATTACACGAAAAACGCCGACGTCGATCTATTGATTAATGAGTTCCCTCATGGCGACACCCCGCTCGAAGCCGAGTCACTGCTACGGGCGATCGCGGCCGAAAGCCCGCACGACTATGTCCGCGCAACCGCACTTTACGAGCTGGCCGAGGTGCTTCTGTCGCAGGTTTACCTTCATGAAGCTTACAAAGGCGCCTCATATGATGAGAAATTCGATGCCATGATCGCCATGCAACCGTCCGAACGCACCAGGAGATGGATGCTTTCCCAGAAGAATAAGGCAATGCAACTTCGCGACGCCTATCGGAACCGCGACATGAAGGCGATGACAGCCGAAGCCGGGCGATTGTTCGACCAGGTGGTCACTCAGTTTCCCGACGTTCGCGGCCCGGAGCGAGGATGGGACGGCCCGGAGGATCTGCGGATGTTCGATTACGCGGGCGAGTCCGTCTTCCGGCGCCCGACGCTCGCCGAGCGAGCGGACACCAAACGCTTTCAAATGACGAACCTTCGGCTCGACCAGCCGGCCCCGATCCTCGAAGGGACCGACTACTTCCACAAGCGCGTCCGGCTCAGCGACTTCGCCGGCAAGGTCGTCGTCTTGACCGTGACGATGGACACGATTGGATCTCGCGATATGTACAGTCGTTGTGCCCAACTTTTGAAGCAGTATAGCGGTCAGCCGGTAGCCTGTCTCAGCGTGGTGCCGACCGATGGCAGCGGTGGTTATTCGGTTCGTGACATCGTCCGCAAGTGCGGCATCACCTGGCCGATCATCCGCGACACGCGCGGCGACCGTCTGGCCCGCCGCTGGTCTCAACAAACATCTCCAGAGGCGTATGTGATCGACGGCCGTGGCGTGATCCGTTTCCACGAAGTCGGGCCAGACTCGGTCAGCGCCAGGCTGACAGGTAAAGTCAAAGAACTGCTGAAGACAGTGCCTGCACCATGATTCTCTGCCGTTGCCGGAGTGTCATCTCAAGGCCGTCGAAGAATGGGTGGGCTTGACCGATTATCGCGCGGTGGGCGCGATGGCATCTCTTCGCGTCCCGGCCTGAACGCGAGCGTTTTGCGCCGCAATCTGCTTCTCGATCATGAGCTCCAGCCGGCGCGCGACCGCATGCGCCCACACGCGACATCCCTTCGCGGAAAAGTGTGCGTCGCCGACGTGGCCGTTGAACAACGTATTGGAGGTCAGGACTTGCCCAGCTTTTCTCGACGCGAGCGAAGCCTCGAGGTGTGCATCGACGAAGTCATCGATCGGGTCAAGGTATTCGACCCCCGTGGCTTCGAGCGCGTTCGAAAACCGACCCGGATAATTGCCGGCAAGTTGCGGCTGGTCGACTTGCCGGACCCACGGCGCCGGGACGACGAGGAAATGCGCATTTCGCTCGAGGGCATACTGGCGGATGCGCCACAGCCAGTAGCGTGCTTCCTGCCAATCGCCATTCCCCTGGAAAACACTCTCCACGTCCCCGCCAAAGTCGTTTGCGAAGATGCTAACAACCACGAACTGCGGCGGAAACCGGCGCCCGTACTCGACGAGCGTGTAGTAGTACTGCTCGGGGGAATAGCCGAGGTGGCCGGTATTGAGGACCTCAACCGAGGAGAGCAGCCTGGACTCGAGCTCGCGTTTCAGGCATTCGGTCGGCGTTTCCTGATCGCCGACGAACAGGCCCTGCATGTAGGAATCGCCCAGCACAATACCTCGCCAGCTTGTCCTGAGGTTGGGCTCAGGCCCCCGTAGCCCCCACGAGTTGGTGGTCTGAACCGAGCCTTCGACGACCGTCGCGCCGGTGCCTTTGAGTAAGTCACCGACCTCCGGCTTATCGAGAACCTGGAAGTACGCCTTGACCTGGCCCTTCACCGGGAAATTCCGCACCCAGATCGAGCGGACGTCAGGCCGAAACCGGTAGGACCGGCCCGTGTCATCGGCCTCGAAGATATTCCCGGGCAGCAGAACCGTGCGGTCGAAGTTGCCCCAGCGCACAAGCGCGTGATCGGGATCGAGCTCGGCGAAGCGCAGCAGGCGCTGCATAGCCGGCGGGTATTCGGCGAAGGTCGTTGCAAGCGATTTTCGCGCGCTGGCGACGTCGAACTGCCGCCGGCGCCGCCAGTCGCTTTCGATCTCACTGTGATCAATCCTCAGTCCGACGGCGCTGGCAGTGAGCCAGCGGCCTCGGGTGAACAGCCAGACCGCCCAGTAGCGACCCACGGGCAACGCCGCCACCAGCCCGCAAAGCATCACGACGGTTCCCACCATGACGACGGTCTTGAAGCGCCGCTCGAGCTTTTCGGCGCGCTCGATGAAACGAAAACGCCGCTGCCTTGGATGGGACCGGGCAAACAGCCAGCGGCGCGGACGGACGAGCGGCACTTCGAGCGACACCGGCGCTCGTTGCGACGAGGCAGGGGGAGAGCCGGAAACCTTGCTCAACGGAAGCTGCCCTTTCTTTTCATCGCGTGTCTTTTATTTGAATGAGCAGTATAGTCGCCTTTCGCTCCGAGGCCGTGATCTTTTGGCTCCGTTGCGGAATCTCGGACGGCGGGGCTCGGTCGGTGGCGATTCACCACTTGGCCGCTCCGATAGTGCGGCGGATCCAAGTCCGTTCTCAAACAGCCCGGTCGTTGAGGCAAACAGGTTTCCCTATTTTGACCTCTTTTTGCAGAGCACCGCTCATTCCGCCTGTATGCCCTTCGCCGTGCGCAGTCTCTCTCCGACAACTAGGTTGTGAGCAATTGCAAACAACAATGCGACGCCGCGACAACGCGGTTGGCCGCGCCCGGGCATAAACCAGAATCCGCGGTTGCGTGCCTGGGCGTTGACCCACTCCGCCGTTTGGGCTCGCAGCCGGTAGATCAGCTTCGCGGCCTCGGTCCCCATTCGGCTCCGCCATGCGCCAACCGCTGCGCTGTCACCTTTCTTGGGGGCGTAGGGATCCTCTCCATCCGCTTGCTTCTTCTTCTCGGTTCTGATCGGGGCGTACACGGTGCAGCCGCGTTGGTCGGCCTCATCGATCGCGTCCTTGGTCGCGAAGCCACCGTCGACCAATGCCTCCTTCGGCTTTCGTTCGTAACGCTCCTTCAACTGGTCGAGCATGGGAGGAAGTTCTTCGCCATCGTTCCCAGCGTTGGTCACCTCCACACCCACAATCACACCGCTTTCGGTGTCTGTCGAGAATTGAACGTTATATCCCGGCCGGAATCCTCCGTCTGCGAACTTCATGACCCGCGCCTCGGGATCGGTGGTCGAAGCCCGCGCTTCCCGATCCTTACGGCCATATGAAGCGTCGCGTTCTCGTTGCAACTCCTCGCACTGCCGCATCGCTTCTTCGATCCGCTGCAATCGCTCGCCCGCGGCACGCTCCCGCGCTGCACGCTGCCGTCGAGTCAGCTCTGCTGTATCCTCCTCAGCCAGTTTCTTGAGGGCCTCGACCTGCTCCTGCGCCGATTTCAGGCACTCCTCAAGACTACCGCGGCGACGAAACGAGCTCTTGCCGGCGCTGGCACGCACTTTCATCCCGTCCTGAGCAACCCGGTCCATTTTCACCAATCCGGTATGGAGCAGGGTGCCCACGATCTGCGTGAACAGCTCGTCCAACTTCTCGCCCCCACGGGAGCGGAAGTCAGACAGCATGTGGTAGTTGACGCTTACACCGCCGCACAGCCACTGGTACGGCAGACTCCCTTGCTCCTTCTGGCACAACCGGGCCAGCTCACGGGCGCTGCCGATTGCCTTCAATGTGGCAAAAACCCACAACGCAACCAGCAAGCGAGGGTCGGTGGCATCGCGGCCGACGTGTCCCTCGACGGCCTTGATCTCGCCGAGCCAGGCTTTCACATCGAGCCTGCAGACCGCCGCCCAGACAACTCGGACCGGATGGTCGGCCTCGAGCAGTTCATCGAGCGATGCCCACCGCATCTCGATCTGGTCGCGTATGGGAAGCCGCAGCCGTGGCTTGCCAACTGGCGTCGACTGGGCAGCTTGAGCGGGAGAAGGCGGATCGGGCAAGTCGTCGGGGCCAAAGAGGGGCAGTGTCATGACGCTCGTCCTGCTGTGTGGGGTCGATGAGGCAGGCTGAATGCGTGATATTAGAACATGAACACTGTACAAAATCAACCCCAATGCCGAAAAAATCACAGCCTCTCCGCGAAAGTGCGTCCCCACTTTTTCGTCATCGCGTGTCTTTCAGTTCAATGAGCAAGGCGAGACGCCGGCCGACTGCTTCGGCCCAGACCTCGGCGCCCAGTGCGGAGAAATGGCCGTCACGGATCCTTTCGTTGAAGAGCAAGCATCCCGAAGGCCGCTCGCCAAGCTCTTCCACGTTGGTGAAGGTATCAAGGTGCGCGTTGACAAACGCCTCCGACGGGTTCAAGAACATAACAGCGCTCGTCTGAAGCACGTTGGAAATCGCACCCGGGTAAAATCCGCTTTTTCGATTCCCAAGCACGAGCTCTCCCGCGGGAACGGGCACGAAGAGGCAGGTCCAGCCCCGCGCCTGGGCGAGGCTCAGGATCCGGTCGAGCCAATACTTTCCCTCGACCCAATCGCCGCCCCCGGTGCAGACTTTGCTTGCCTCGCCGAAGTCATTGGCAAACACACTGACCACGATGAACTGCGGCCGGAAGCGATCTGCAAACGCGACAACTGAGTAATAGTACTGTTCCGGGGAGTAGCCCAGCACGCCTGCATTCACGACCGATACCTTAGCTTTGAGCCTCGCTTCGAGGTCGCGCCGCAAGCATTCCGGCGGCGTGTGCTCGTCGTCCACGAACAGGCCCTGCATGAACGAGTCGCCCAGCACGATCCCCCGCACCGGCGCATCGAGCTCGGGCTCAGGCCCGCGAAGGCCCCAGGAGTTCGTCGATTGCCTGGATTCTTCGACGGGAATCGCCGTCGTGCCCTTGATCGCCTTGTGAAGCTCGGGAAGATCGGGCACCAGAAAGAATGCAAGGACGCCGCTCTGGATCGTCACTTCGCGGAGCCATATTGCGTTTGTGCACGGCCGCATCCGATACGACCGGCCCCCTTCGTCGGCCTCGAACACCGTGGAGGGCAGGAGGAGCGTTTGGTCGTAATTGCCCCAGCGCAGCAGGCCGTGATCCGGGTCGAGCCCGGCGTAGCGCATGAGGCCCTGGTAGGCCGGCTCGGTGGAATCATAAATCTCGGTCAGCCGCCGGCGCGATAGCTCAATGCCTCGGAGCCGCGACCGCTGCCAATCCTGGTCGATCTCGGTCCGCGGCGTTTCCTGGGCGATCGCCGCTCGTCCGGCCTTTCGCACCCGTGAGGCCGCTTCCGCCAGCAAATAACGGCCTCGCGGCAACACCACTAGCGGAACGCCCATCGTCAGGAGCGTTGCGCACACGATCGCTCGCTTGAACCAACGTTCGTGGCGACAGGGGCGTTCGATGAAGTCGAAGAGCCGCTCTCGCTCGCGCTGGTGCGGTTTCCATTGCCAGAACTTCGTCATGAATACCTCGGTTTGATCGCTCGGTGCCGGCCACATCCATTTTCGTGGCCCAGCGACGATCGATCAACGGGTGTCAGGGCGCGAGATCGTGACCATCTGCGGCTTCCGCCGGTATGATGGGCTCGGGAGTGATTCGTTATTCCTGCTCGCGGGAAATGGAAGGACGGCCAAGGATGTTTGAAGACCTGCTGCGAAACCTCGGAATTCTGGAGACCAACAGCGGAGTCTCGTGCGGCGACGACAAAGGAGCAACGGGACACTCCACTATTCATTCGACAAACCCCGCAACCGGCGAGGCGCTGCCCGGTGTGCGCACCGCTTCACCCGCTGATTATGAGCGGGTCGTGGAACGCGCCCGCGCTGCGTTTCCGCTCTGGCGCATGCTGCCGGCACCGCGCCGCGGCGAGGTGGTGCGCCAGCTCGGCCAGGCTCTGCGTGCGCGCAAGGACGAGCTGGGGCTCCTGGTCACGCTCGAGACTGGCAAGATCAGCAGTGAGGGCGAGGGCGAAGTTCAAGAAATGATCGACATGTGCGATTTCGCCGTCGGGTTGTCGCGCCAGCTCTACGGGCTCACGATCTCGAGCGAGCGCCCGCGGCATCGGATGATCGAGCAATGGCAGCCCCTGGGGCCGATCGGAATCATCACGGCCTTCAATTTCCCGGTCGCCGTCTGGGCATGGAACGCCGCCATTGCGGCCGTTTGCGGCGACACCATGATCTGGAAGCCTTCGCCGCTCGCACCTCTTTGCTCGATCGCGGTGCAGAAGATTGTCGAGGAAGTCGCTCGAGCGAACGATTGCGAAGGAGTCTTCAACCTCTGTTTCGGCGGTGCAACAGACATTGGCGAAACCATGATCGCAGACGAACGTCTGCCGCTCGTCTCGGCAACCGGGAGCTGCCGGATGGGCAGGCGAGTGGGCGAGGTCGTGGGGCGCCGCCTGGGCCGCGCGATCCTCGAGCTGAGGTGGCAACAACGCCATCATCATCACCCCCAGCGCCGATCTCGAGCTCGCCATCCGGGCGACAGCTTTCGCAGCCGCCGGCACCGCAGGCCAGCGCTGCACGTCGGTGCGCCGATTGATTGTGCACGAGTCGATTCACGATCAGGTCGTCGAGCGCCTGGCGGCTGTCTATCGGCGCCTTCCGATCGGCGATCCATGGGTCGACGGGGTGTTGATGGGCCCGCTGATCAGCGATGGAGCCGTCACGAGCATGATGGCCGCGGTCGCTGCCGCCCGTAAGCAGGGAGGGGAGGTCGTTTTTGGCGGAAATCGGCTGGACCGCCCCGGGTTCTTCGTCGAGCCAACGCTCATCAAGGCAATTCCCGGCATGGCGATCGTTGCCGAGGAGACATTCGCCCCGATCCTGTACGTCATGAGCTATCGCACCCTGGAAGAGGCCATCGCCATTCAGAACTCGGTCGAGCAGGGGCTGACGTCGGCCATCTTCACCAACGACGTGCGGGAGGCCGAGGAGTTCCTCTGCCCGGCCGGATCCGACTGCGGCATCGCGAACGTGAATATCGGTACCTCGGGGGCCGAGATCGGCGGCGCCTTCGGCGGTGAAAAAGCCACCGGCGGCGGCCGGGAAGCTGGATCCGACGCGTGGAAAGCCTACATGCGCAGACAAACTTGCACCATCAATTACGGCCGGGAGCTGCCCCTGGCTCAGGGTGTGCGCTTCGACGTTTGAGCCTGCCGCGGCGGCGCGGGCCGCCCGCTGCGGCGCTCCGCCGATGGCCTCGGCCAGGCGCGCAACCCGCTCGGCGTCGATCGGCCCGAGGCGATCGCCCCCGGCACAGGCCGCACCCCGAACGGCAAAAACGTCCGGTTGCCAGTCCCTCCATCGCGCGATCGCCGCCGCGTCAATCGAGCCGGCGAGCGCGACCATCTTCCCGGAATCGCGGACGCGCTCGACCCGCGGTTTCCACGTACAATCCAGCCGGGCCCCGCTCGTCTTGCTCCATGTGTCGAACAGGACGGCTCGGCATTCATGCATCTCGGTCACCGCTGCGATGATCGCATCGGGATGCGGCGCCCGGGCTGCTTCCCAGTCGAGATACACGACGGCAACCCAATCCGGAAATGGAGTCACGCGCCCACGCAAATCGTCGCGAAGGCGACGCCAGATTTTCAGCCAATCAGCCGGCGCGTCCGCCAGTCCCAGCTTGCAAAACTCGATGCCGGACCACGCGACCGCGGAAATGTGCGGGTGCTTGGATACGGACCACTCGTTCAGCTCGCCCAGCGCCACGCTGACGGGAATCGAACGGGGAACCGCCGATCGCACAGCCTGCCACACGGAGATGTCAGAGCGCCCCAGCGATCCGTGCGAAGGCTCTTTCACGTCGATGATCGACGCGCCTCCGGCCACCGCTGCTCGCGCCTCGAAGGGCGATCGAACGCTGACGAGCAGGCTGGCCAATTCGGGAGCTCACCTGGAGTTGAAGGGTTCGCTTGGTCACGACGAATACTCTATCCGCCCGCGGTTCGTCGTTCAACACGAACCACTTCCAGACCAGTTTCGGACGTGAACTCGATCGCCCGGATCCGGTCGACGCGAAAGGATTTTTCGAGGGAGTCGAGATGACAGAACGCGACGAGAAACGTCGAGCCGCCCCGGCTTTCCAGCCGTCGTGGGGTGACTGACCTGAGCGCAATCCCGCGGGTGCCGCCTTCGTACTCCATCCGCAGGTCAATGCGGCGTGCGACGGCTCGCTCGAGTGCCTCCCAGCCTGCCGGAAGCGCGACGCCCACGCGCGCGTCAAACATTCGAAATGAGATCGCGTGCTCCCACTGCCGATGCCCGCCCAACCGCAGCCAGATCTCCTTCACGAGCAGCGTGTCCGCCATCGCGCGGTGGGCCCCAGCCGGATCGAGCCCGAAATGCCGCGCGACCGTGTCGAGCCGATGATTCTCGAGCATCGGCAGCCGCTCGCGCGCAGCGCCAGGGTGTCATAGATCGCATGGCCCGGAACGCCCAGGCCCGCGCGGTTCAGCTCGCTGCCCAGAAAGCCCGCGTCGAACGACGCGTTGTGAGCGACGAGCGCCGAATACTCTGGGTCACCGAGAAACGCAAGAAGCTCCGGCAGAACGTCACACGCCCGCGGAGCTCCAGCCAGTTCCTGATCAGAGATTCCATGAACTGCGTAAGCGCCGAGCGAGACCAACCGTTCCGGATTGACAAGCGACTCAAACGTGTCGACCGTTGCACCCGTCTCGCGAAACCGCACGGCCGCGATCTCCACGATCCGGTCGGCCGCCGCCCACAATCCGGTCGTCTCGAGATCGAGAGCGATGAATTCGCACGCCGACTCGAATTCATCCTTATCTTTCATGTCCCGCCTCACACGACGTGATCGAAAACGCAATCGCTTCGCTCGGTACGATGATCACCGCGGTCGTTGCCGCTTGCAGTTGGGCGCGGGAGGTCGATCGGCTTACCGGCCTCGACCCCATGGCCACCAGCTTGGGATCAACTCCGGCCGTGACTCTGGCACGCCCACGTAACTCGCGAAGACAGTCTTCTGGTTTGTGCGGCGGTCCACCTTCCAGATCACTGAAAGGGAAACTCGCCGCTCATCGATAGCCCCCGCCATGGTACCAACTTCGTAATAGTCGAACTGCCGCTTTCTACGTTTTCGATGACTCGGCCACATCCATACCGCCGTCCCGACGATCAAACGCACTAACCCATCCACGTTCGATTCACCGTAGCCCACCGACGTCAACGAGCCTGGCCCGTCATCGGTCAGCAGATCCTGGATTATCCGTTCGGGAACCACGATCCGTCCCGCCAGAAAATCGCTAAGTAATTCTCTGCGTGCTCGGAGTGACTTCACACTTGCCCGCGCATTGCGTACCGTGCGGGCGGTAAGAATCGGTGGCTGAGCCGACGTGATGCGCTCCAGAGTGCCAAGGATACGATCCAGGTTCTTGATGCTCGCACCTTCAAATTCACTCCAGTAGAGAGCGGATGCGGCTGCCTCCCTGGTGCCAGCGTCCTCGGCAGGCCGTTCGCAAAGGTCCGCCAGGAATTCAATCGTTTCGTCTTGTAAGTCCTCCTTGATCGCTCCGTAATACATTAGCGCATAGATGTATCTCTGCCTGCCACAAACATCAGATTCCTTAGCCCTCCCGAGGAGAACTCGCTCGTTCTCCTCAGGATCAAGATCACAAAGGATCTTGGCGGCGTGGAGGTACTGTTCCGGGGCATCGCCCACGTCCAGCGACAACTCGCCTTGCTCGATTGAATTCATACGCACTGAAACGAATCTTCGCCGTTCATGGAGCGTCCGGTCCGGAGAACGCCTGAGCATTCCAGTCAAGTAGCTCGAAATCGCGGAGCCCGATCCCGCCGTCACTTCGGCTCCGTAAAAGTCTCGGCATCCACCTTGTCGAGCACCTTGAACTCGGTAATCTCCCAGCTCTGGAACGCCTCACCGTCGCGCTTGACCTCGACCTTGGTCGCTTTCTTGATTCCGCCGAAATCCTTGTAGTCGGCGTAGGTCGTCTCCGAAGTGTACTCCTGGCCCGGCTGGAAACCGAGCATGTTCTTCGCAACCAGCTTCAAAGGCAATCCGCTCTCCTTGTCTAACGAGAGCATGAACTCCTTGCCGTCCGGTCCCGTCACCTTCAAAATCAGGGCCGCCTTGTCGCCGACCTTTTCCTCGCCGGCGGCCTCGTACTTGAAGCCCTTGCCTTTGAGCGCCACGAGTGTGATGGGGATGACGTTGAGATAAATCGTACGCTTCTCGTTGGCGAGCATGTCGCCCTCGAGCTCGCTCGAATTGTCCCCGAACTTGCGCCAGCCCTTCGCACCGTCGACAACCACAACGACATTGAATTGGTCGTTGCCGCTCTCACGCCGGTACTGATCCAGTCCCTTGATCGTCACCAGGCCTGTGAAATCGTTTTCATTACCATTGAACGTGATCGTGCCCTTCGCCTTCCACGAAAACGCGTTCACCTTGCCAAGCTTCTCCGCGCCGCCGAATGCGCCGATGCCTTTATCGACGATTGCCGTCGCATCCTTGTCGTCGGCCCGAGCCGGAACGACGAAGAACAACGCTACGACCGCCGCGCCCAGAATTCGCTTCATGGTTACCTCATTGATTGGGAAAGGATCGTCGGACGCGGTCCGACCGCGTCTCTCTTCCAGTCTGCCTCGCAACCACGCCTCGTCTCCGTCAAGTCATCCCTGAGCGCCCCATATTCTTGAATTCGACGCTCGATTGCCAGGTGATGCTGCCGGCGCCCGGCATTTTCTCGGTTAGAGGTCGAGCCTCTCGTCCCAGCTCTCGTCTAGCCTCGCGGTCGATCCGATGATTGGATACGATAGCGTGGTCGTTACGCGTATACCTGGTCCGAGAGGCGGCGGCAGGTCCAAGAATGTCAAGGCGAGCTGCTTTCCAGTGCGGATTTGTCACGGCTGCGCTCGCGGCGACCACGTTCTGCGGTTGCGCCTGGGCCCCGATCTGGCCCGATCGCGGTGCACAAGCGAGCGAAGTGCAGGACCCACCCCCCGCCAGGAAATCGAAGGAGTTTGACGCCAAGGCCGCTTGCGAGAAAGTGCTCAAAGCCCACAACAAGCTGCGGGCGGCCGCGAAGCTGCCGCCGCTCGAGTTGAGCACCAAGTTGCAAGCCGCAGCCGAAAAGCACGCCAAGGACATGGCCGCGCGGGGCAAGATGACCCACAAGGGAAGCGACGGGTCCAGCTCGATCGAGCGCATCGTCTCCGCGGGCTACAAGTACCGCCGCGCCGGCGAAAATGTCGCAGCAGGGTATTTCACGACCGACGCTTTGATGAAAGGTTGGATGGAGAGCCCGCACCATAAACGGAACATCCTCGGCAGTTTTTCCCAGATCGGCGTGGCTTGCGCAACCGGTGAGAATGGCAAGCGCTATTGGTGCGTCACGTTCGGACTTCCCGCGCGGCGGTAATCGGCGAACAAGAGCCCATTCATCGCGTATGTTTGAATAGCACGACCGGGCATGGTGCCGGCGGTCGACCCGTACCTGCGCATTTCCAATCAGGAGGCTTGTGCGGACCATGCGTAGATTTCGCCTAAAATCCATCGCGGCGATCCTTGTCGTCTTGGGTATCTCTGCCGGATGTCAGGGTGTGGGACACCCCCGAACGGTTGTCTCCCCTGAGCCGAGCCTTTCCGGTGCCGTCGAGAGCGATACAACCGTCGCCGACGGCACGCACAGCGTCGCACCGGTCAAGACCACCACGGTCGTCGACCGCCATCCACTGTTCTCCAAGCCGCGTGACTACTGGGAGACCTCCGGCGACAACAAAGTCGTCAAGGCGGCTGCCGCCACGTTCGTGGGTGTTCCAGTCGGCATCTACGGCGAGTTCAAGCAAATCATCGTCGGGGCGCCGCCGGAGGCGCGATACTGAGTTTACCGGCTAGGCATCGGGGATGACTCGTAGGGAGTTGAACGACTTCCCCTCGAGCGACTCGAGGAACGCGCCGCCGCCGGTCGAAACATGCGACACCCGCTCGGCCAGCCCGAATTTCTCGATGGCCTCGGCCGACTCGCCGCCGCCGACGGCCGTCACCGCCTTGGAATCGGCGAGCGCCTCCGCGATCGCTCTGGTGCCCGCGGCGAACAGCTCGACTTCGAACATCCCCATCGGCCCGTTCCACACCACGGTGCCGGCTTGTTTGATGAGCGAGGAATACTCGGCGATCGTCGCCGGCCCGATGTCCATCCCGAACCAGCCTTCTGGAATTTCCGAGGCACCGACGACCTTGGTCTGGGCCCCGGCATCAGGCCGGGTGGCAACCAGATGGTCCTTGGGCAGGACGAGCTTGTCTCCCAGCCGCTTGAGCAGCCCCTTGGCGACGTCGAGCCTGTCGGCTTCCACCTTGCTCTTGCCAACCGCGATTCCCATCGCTTTCAAAAAAGTGTACGTCATCGCACCACCGATCAAGAGCTTGTCGACGCGCTTGCTCAGGTTCTCGATGACGGTGATCTTGTCCGAAACCTTGGCGCCACCCATCACCGCGATGTACGGATGCTTGGGCGAGGCCAGCAAAGTTTCCAGGATCCGCAACTCTTTCTCGACGAGGAACCCGATCGCGCGCCGTTCCGGAGGGAACTGCTCGGGAACAGCGACCATCGAGGCTTCATCGCGATGGCAGGTGCCGAAGGCGTCGTTGACGTAGCAATCGGCCAGTCCGGCCAGCATCTTGGCGAATCCGGCGTCGCCCTTCTTCTCGCCGGGATTGAACCGCACGTTTTCAAGGACGACAATCTCACCGGCAGCAAGTTGTTCGCACGCCGCGCATGCCAGCGGACCGACGGTGTCATCAACCTTCATCACCGAGCGGCCAATCAGCTCCGCCAGCCGCTCGGCCACGCAGTCCATGCGGAACGGCCGGTCGGCTATCGGGTCACCCGAGGGACGGCCGAGGTGACTGACCAGGATCAGGCTGCCGCCGCGATCCAGGACGTCACGGAGCGTGGGCAGCGCGCTCTGGATCCGCCTATCGTCGGCGACGTTTCCATCGGGCGTTTGCGGCACGTTGAAATCGACGCGGACAAGCACCTTGCGACCCGATACGTCCAGGTCGCGCACAGTTCGTTTGGCCATGGAGACTTCCTGCAAAAAGAGCGACCGGCGCGGCGCCGTGCGCCGGCGCTTGATCACCGCGATTCAGACAAACGCCAGTCGGGCTCGCTCAAAGCGATCCCAGCCTCTTGATCAGCTCGGCTGTCCGGTTCGAATAGCCCCACTCATTATCATACCAGCCAATGACCTTGACGAGATCGTCGATCACCAGCGTCTGGTCGGGCACGAAGATGCAGGAGTGGGGGTTGCCGACGATGTCGCTGGAAACCAGCGGATCGGTGCAATATTCGACGATGCCTGTCAGCGGACCGGAGGCAGCGGCTTTCATCGCGGCGTTGACCTCGTCGCGCGTCGCCGGCTTCTTGAGGACCGCTGTCAGGTCGGTCACAGACCCCACAGGCACCGGCACGCGCAGCGAGAATCCGGTGAGCTTGCCCTTCAATTCCGGAATGACCTCGCCCACGGCCTTGGCTGCCCCGGTCCGCGACGGGATGATATTCACCGCCGCAGCGCGTGCCCGGTAAGGATCCTCGTGCACCTGGTCGGCCACACGCTGATCGTTGGTGTAAGCGTGGATCGTGGTCATCAGGCCCTTTGCAATTCCAAAGGCCTCGTGCAGCACCTTGGCCATCGGGGCCAGGCAGTTCGTCGTGCACGATGCGTTGGAAATGATCCGGTGACTGGCGCTCAAGATCCGGTCGTTCACTCCCAGCACGATCGTCGCATCCAGATCGTCCTTGGCCGGGGCGCTCGAGATCACGCGCTCGGCGCCGGCATCCAGATGCTTCTGAAGGCTCGCCCGATCGGTGAACCGGCCGGTCGATTCCAGGGCGACCTGACAGCCCAGCTTCTTCCACGGCAGGGCCGCCGGATCCTTCTCGGTCGTGATCGGAATCTCCGCACCATTCACGATGATGCTCTTTTCCTTCGCCACCACATTTCCCTTGAACCGCCCCTGGACGCTGTCGTACTTGAGCAGGAGCGCCAGATGCTTGGGGTCGGAAAGGTCGTTGATTGCCACGATTTCAAAGTCAGCAGGCCGTTCGGCCAGAACGCGGTAAACCAGCCGGCCGATGCGTCCAAAACCGTTGATCCCAACACGCAGAGCCACAATAGACCTCCTTCAATCTCGGTAAGATCAAAACCGCGAGCCGAAAGAACCGGCACGCTTGGAATGCGACCAATTTAACAGATTGCCGACGGAATTCGTAGTCAACGCCCCCGGCATGCCCCGAGCCATGCGATATCAAAACTCCACTCCTCCTGGCGGGCCGTGTCGATCGCTCACGGCTTCGCCCCGGGTGCAACACCATCCCGATGGTTGTTGGACTCGACCAGGATCTCACGTGAATCGCCCGGCGACTCGCCCGGTGACTCGCGCGGCGTGCGCACCCATCGATCGGGCCTTCCGCCGATCGAAATCCAGAGCTTCCAGCACATGTAAAGCGGCAACGCGCAGACCGAGAGGCCATATCGCCACGGCAAGCGCAGCGCGAGGAACGGCGAAAGTGCGTAGAGCCCAAGCGAAACCGTCGACAAGCCGAGGCAGGAGATCAAGATCGGGCGAACGATCGAGACAGGAGCGCCGAGCAATCCGACCAGGTAGAGGACGTCGAAAACCGCAAGCGCGAGGTAAAGAACGCCCAGCACGCTCATCGCCGGCAGCGTCAGATCACAAAGTCCAATCGCTTTCCTCCAGACGTTCAGCTTTCGCGACCGCAGAAGCCGTGGCACGTACTTGTTGCGGACCTCCCGCCGGCCAAACTCCCAACGGCGGCGCTGGTCAGCGGTGGCCTTTCCGCCCCGCGAGAGCATCGCCCCGTACACCGCGACGTCGGGCTCGAACACAACCTTTTCGCCCTCGGTCCGCAGAGTCCAGGCATACTCCAGGTCCTCGACCAGCCCGTGACAATGCCAGGGAACACGCCTCAATCCCCTGACCGAAAAGCACATCCCATTTCCCTTCAACAGCGCGCCCAGACCAAGCCGAGTATTCCCGAGCGGCATGACGCCGTTGAACAGGCTGAAGGCATAGCTCAAGAGCTGCGTCCGCCACGAATCGTCGGGATTGGCAACGGTATAATAAGCTTGAATCCAATCATGACCCATTCCAAGCCGGTCATCGAACGCGACCAGCAGGCGCGAAGAGACGATCGTGTCCGCGTCCACGATCACCAGGGCATCAAGCGCACCAAGCTCGCCGTTCTGTTCCATGCGTACGATCAGATCGTCAATCGCATGGCCCTTGCTCTTCTTGGACTCGTCAAACCGCTCGAAAACCTGCGCTCCCGCGGCTCTGGCCAAGAGCGCGGTGCTGTCAGAGCAGTTGTCGGCAATCACCAGCACGTCGAAAAGCGTCCGTGGGTAATCGACCGCCAAACAGCTCGCCACGACTTTCGATATCACCGGCTCTTCATCGTGAGCCGGGATCACGATCAGAAACCGCGAGCTCGGCGCCGTTTCGACCCGCAACTTCCGGCGCGGCCAGAGAGCCGCTACGGACACGACGAGCAAAAAGAGAAAATAAGGCAAGACGACCAGATTCACAAGGATCAGAACAACCGCTACCAGTCCGCTCATTTGTCAATCCACCTGGTTTGGTCCAGCATCGGTTTCGGTTCCAGCTCCAGCCGCGATTTCCTAGATGGCAATCGCCGCGCTGATCTGGCTCAGGGCATCGATCAGCGACTGCACATCCTCGCCGGTCGTGAACGCGCCTGCGCTCAGCCGGATCGTGCCGTGCGGAAATGTTCCCAGTGCGCGATGGACATAAGCGCGCAGTGCAGGCCGGGTCGAATTGCGATATCGAAGCTCGTGTCCAGGATCGCGCCGATATCCTGAGGCGCAAGCCCAAGCGAATCGGGCACGATCAGTGAAAGAGCGCCGACGTGCGATCCCTTTTCCCACCGGCCCGCCACGCTCCAGTCATCCATGGCCTCGGCCCAATCCACCACTCGCTCGAGCAAGCCGACTTCCTCCGAGCGAATCTGCTCCGGCCCCCGCTCCATGACCCAGGCAACCCCCGCGGCCAGACCCGTGATCCCCAGCACGTTCGGCGTGCCCCCTTCGAGCAGGTAAGGCAGCTCCAGAGGCTGTGTTGGGCTAGTAGAGTCGCCCCCCGTGCCCCCTTCGCGCCACGTCCGGATTCGACCGTCCGTTCGAGGGCCGACGTAGAAGCGCACCCGTGCCGGTCGGGCCGTACAGCGATTTGTGGCCCGGAAACGCCAACAGGTCGATCGGCGTGGCGCGAAGATCGATCGCCACCACGCCAGCCGACTGTGCGGCATCGACCAGCAGCAGAGCGCCTGCCTCGCGAACAATCGCCGCAATGGCCTCGATCGGCTGCACCGTCCCCAGAACGTTGGACGCATGGGTCATCGCCACGAGCGCCGTTTCGCTTCGAATGGCTTTCTTGATCTCGAGGGGGTCGACGTAGCCCTGGCTCGAGCGAACCCGCGTCAGGGAGATCACACCGGCCTTGTGCAGTGCTTCAAGCGGTCTGCTGATCGAGTTGTGCTCGAGGTCGGTGGTGATCACGTGATCGCCGGGCCGCACCACCCCTTTGATCGCCAGGTTCAACCCGTCCGTGCAGTTGAGCGTGAAGATCCACCGCTCGGGCGCCTCACCATGAAGAAACTGATTGAGCGTGTGCCGGGCAGCGTCAAGCGCCTGCTCCGCGGCCAGGGCCATCCGGTGTCCCGCCCTGCCGGGATTGGCCAGGCTGGTGCGCGCAAACCGGTCCATCGTTTGATAGACCACCTCGGGCTTCGGAAAGCTGGTCGCGGCGTTATCAAGATAGATCATTTGAGCAGCTCTTTTGACAGGTTCATCCCCACTCTACACCTTTTTGAAAGCTTCCAGCGCTTGCTTCTGCGTCGTGTGGATCTCGACCACCTTGTCGAGCCCGACAATGCCCGCCCCCAGCTCGACCGCCCCGTCCATGCCGCACAATTTGATCTCGATCCCGCGCTTCTGGGCATCGAGCACCGTGCGAAAGGTGACCGCATAGGCCGTGCTGCTGAAATAGGCGACCTTGGCAAAGTCGAGAACAAGCCGTTTGGCCCAATCTTGCGCAAGCACATGCTGAAGCTCGGTGCCGAGCTGTTGCGCCAACGTCGGACCCTGAATGTCCTTGGTGACCAGCTCGATCACGACGACGTCGCCGACGGTGCTGAGACGGATGTGATTGAACGCAGGTTCGGGCATGACAGGCTCCTCTTCGACAGTCAGGGGTCAGTCGCAAGCTTCCGACATATTGCGTATACAGCGTCCGCTTTCATTGTAGCCCTTCTTCGCGAAGGGATTTCCATCACTAGCTTCCCACGTATTGTGCATAGAGAGTTCGCGCCTTGGCGACATCATTCGTCCCCTTGATGATGGCCCGGCCGTCGGGGAACACGGTGAATTCGTAGCCATCAGTCGCGAACCGGAGCATGAATGAATTATGGCCCACGGTTCCAATTCCATCGAGCCGCGAGGCCATCTCGGGGAAATCAAGGGGTGCGCTGCGTCTCACCGCGACCTGAACGGCGTTGCGGCCGCACAAGGTCGTTGTGTGCGAGCCCATCCCGCCATCGAGCCATTCGAACCGCCTCTGCACGCAGCATGGGCAATCGACCTTCCCCAGCAAACCCGCCACCTTGAGCTGTCGGAACGTCCAGTCCCAGACGTCGACCATGATCAGGTTCACGTTCCGCGCGTCCAGATTGCCGCTCAAGATCTTGAGTGCCTCGATCGCCTCGAAGGAAGCGATGACGGCGACGGCCGGCCCCAGCACGCCGGCCGTCTCGCAGGTGGGAGTCATCCCCGGTGGCGGCGCTGTTTCGATCAAGCAGCGCAGACACGGCGTCTTTCCCGGCATGATGGTCATCGTCTGGCCTTCACTGCCGATCACGCCCCCGTAGATCCACGGTTTTTCCAGCTTCACCGCGGCGTCGTTGATCAGGTAGCGCGTCTCGAAATTGTCGGTCCCGTCCAGGATCAAGTCGGCGTCCTCGACCAGGCCCAGAATGTTGGTGTGGTCGATGTCGGTCACGACCGCCTCGATCTCGATCGCGCTGTTGATCGCCCGCAGCTTGCGAGCAGCCGCCTCGGCCTTGGGAAGGTTGTCGGCGACGTCCTTCTCGTCGAAGAGGATCTGCCGCTGAAGGTTGTGCGTCTCGATGAAGTCTCGGTCGATGATGCGTATCGACCCCACGCCGGCACGCGCCAGGTGGTTGGCCAGCACGGTTCCCAGCGCGCCGCAGCCGCACAAGGCCACGCGACTCTTCAAGAGCGCGGCGCTGGCCTGCTGCGCCGAACTGCGGGAAGCGAATCTGCCGGCTGTAGCGTTCCAGTGACTCGGAGGACATAAGGGTTCTTTCTGGAGGCCGTCGAACGGCGTTTAACCGCCGGCCACGAGTAGGTCAGGCTTTAGCCTGACGATTCAATTGAATCTTTGTTCTGAAACGCGCGCGCTTAACCGCCGGCCACTGCGGGAATGATGGAAACCTCGTCGCCGGGCGAAACGGGCGTGGCCAGGTCGTCGAGATAACGGATGTCTTCGTCATTGACGTAAACATTGACGAACCGCCGCAGCTCGTCTCCATCAAACAGCCGTTCGCGCAGGGCGGGATACTGACTTCCAAGATCGGCAAGGATCTCCCCGACCGTCGCGCCTGAGGCTTCCACGCGATCAAGCCCGCCGGCGTGGGGGCGCAGCGGCGTCGGAATTCGGATGATTGCCATGATGATTTGATCCTCTGTTCGTTCACGCGGTAGCGGCCGCCAGAGCCGGCGAGCGCGACTCGACCAGCGACTCGAATTCGGCCAGGAGCGGCTTGATCACGACTGGCTTTCGCATCCGCTCGAGCAGCGGCTCTTGAGTTTTCAGACCATTGCCCGTGATGCACACGACGATTGACTCATCCCGATCGATCCGGCCTTGCTCGATCAGCTTCTGGGCGACGGCGAGCGTCACGCCGCCTGCCGTCTCGGTCCAGATGCCTTCGGTCTCGGCGAGCAGCCGCATGGCGTCGATGATCGACTCGTCGTCGACGTCTTCGCTCCAGCCCCCCGTCGACTGGATGAGCTGCGACGCGAAGTAGCCGTCGGCCGGGTCGCCGATGGCCAGGCTCTTGGCGATCGTCAGTGGATTTCGAACCGGTTTGACCTTGGTGGCCCCTGTCTTCACCGTCGCCGAGATCGGGTTACACCCCGTCGCCTGGGCGCCGTGCATCTTGGTGGTGACCGCCCCATCGATCAAGCCCAGCAGCTCGAGCTCCTTGAACGCTTTGTGGATCTTGCCGATCAAGCTTCCTCCTGCCATCGGGGCCACGACATGGTCGGGCACGCGCCAGCCGAGGTCCTCCGCGATTTCGAACCCGAAGCTCTTGGAGCCTTCCGCATAGAACGGTCGAAGATTCACATTGACGAACCCCCAGCCGAACCGGAATGCGATCTGCGAGCACAGCCGGTTGACCTGGTCGTAATTCCCTTCAATCGCGATCACGTGCGCGCCATAGATCGTCGCACCCAGAACCTTGCCTTGTTCGAGGCCGTCGGGAATCAAGACGTAAGCCTCGAGCCCGGCGGCAGCCGCGTTGGCCGCGACGCTGTTGGCCAGGTTGCCGGTCGATGCGCAGCCAACAGTCTGAAACCCAAGCTCGACCGCCTTGGAAAGGGCCACGGCGACGACGCGGTCCTTGAACGACAGCGTCGGGTGATTGACGGCGTCATTCTTGATATAAAGCTCCGAGACCCCCAGGGCCCGAGCCAATCGATCGGCGCGAACGAGCGGCGTGCCGCCGACCTGGGTTCCGACCGTGGGCTCACCATCGACCGGCAGAAGCTCATGGTAGCGCCACATCGAGCGAGCGCGGTCACGGATCGCCGAGCGGCTCATGGTGCGTGCCACCGCCGCGTAGTCGTACACGACTTCCAGCGGGCCAAAATCCTCGGTGCAGAAATTGATGGCTTCCTTGGGATAGAGCTTGCCGCAGAGGCGGCACTTCAAACCGATCACTGTCTCTCCGGACACCGGCGTTTCCCCCATGTTGGATCGCGACTCGAATCGCGCGACACGATGCGCCGCGTTCCAGAATGGCCGGATCGAGCTCCGGTTCCTGCGAGACGAGGGGAAAGACAAGATAAGTCAGGCGAGTGTCCAAGCCCGCGGGGCTTGTCGCCAAGGGTTATCTTATCTGTCCCATCGGCGTTGTTTGTCGTGTTCGAACACCCTGTTCGGTTGTTCGGACAGACAATTTGCCAACGCTGGGCAGGAGTTAGCACCAGCATCCACCAAAAGCGGTGAACCGGTTGCTGTGGCGTCATCGGGCCTTTCCCTCAGCCACTCTGGATAAGATGCGCACCAAATTGTGATATCGGTAGGTTACAGCGAAGTGCGACTCAACGTCAACACTCCAGCCGGCTGCACACCTTCTGGCCCTCCGGTCCAGCCACACCAACCCGAAGCGCCAGCGAGGACGAGTTAAGGAGTACGACCACGAGAACGATCCATGAACGCATCGCTTGCCGTATCTTTAATATCGCCGACCGCTCCGGGCAGGACCGCGCCGGCGGATTCCGCGTTCCTCTCGGCGATGCGAGGTTAACCCGCGAGCAACGCGACCAGCGAACGTCGCCCGCCAGAGTCCTGATCGTATTCGTGCTCATACTCGTACTCCTGATTTTCGTCGTCCGCCCTCCGCTCCAAATCTTCGGCCCCAGTTCATATGACGAATTTGTCGCTTCTTCCTCCCCTTCGAGTTTCGGATTTCGAGCTTCGGATTTCCTGCCCAAGTTCGTTTTGTACATTCGCCTGTTCTTCTTTCCCCGTAAGTCTTAACGGAACCCAAAGTAGGTCAGGCTTTAGCCTGACGATCAATGCTGGCCCCAACCACGAATCGATCTGAACCCGGGGCCGCCCTCAGTCCTCCGTCCTGCTCATAGTCCTACATTTACTCCTGATTTGCCCCTTCCGTCCTTCGCCCTCCGCCCTCCGCCCTGTCTATAGACATAGTGAACAACATCAGATTCTCGTGGCACCACTTTTGGGGGCTCTGAGCGCAAGAGGCGTTTCCATCGCCCCAAGCGCGCCGATCAGGCCCGATCCGCTGATTGCCATTGGACTTGCAGAGCGCTTCCTCCGCCCTGAATAACCCGCCACGCATTGCACTTTCTTGCACTAGTTGGCACTCCTGGAGAGAGATTTTGCGAGCATCTGTCCACCAGTGTAAATTCGCGGCTCGCGGTAGCACAAGCGAACGCGGCCATCGGCCGCCGTCCGCCGATCGTCTTGTGTATCGAAGCTCGCCCAGTGAAGTTGAGGTTGGCATCGCGCGGTAATCTCGCAACAAATCGATGGAAAGAAAACGCCGGCGCTCACTCCGCCTTCGCCGGCGACCGCGCCCGATTTCTGGTTCGGCACAGAACCAGAGCAAAAGCGCTCTTGAAGTGCAGTGAGTAAAATGCGGCCGCGTCTCTCGCGCAGAGCCTCGCGCATTCTCCTCCCTACTATAATATGAAACATCCCCCGGCAAAAATCAGCGAAAACTGTGTTAAGAATAATTATATTTTTGGCCCAGCTTCCCTTTGCAACGATGAGACCGGTAATCACGCTCTGAATCCCTCGAAACGCGCGCCCGATCCGGGTGTTCCCGCCCTAGCCGTGGGGGCGGTGCGATCGCAGGTGGCGGAGCGGGGCTGGCGCACATGGAAGGCCAGAGAAATGCCGAGTTCGCGACCTGACGATCAAAGGTTGAAACTCGCTGATAGATCGAGGGAGGATAGAAATCGGGCATCCGACAACGAATACCCTGCTTTCAGACGAATACTCCCCGCTCTACAGGCGAGCGGATAATCCGTGCCGCATCGTCAGAAACATGTACAGCCATTATGAAGTCTCCTGAGCTTTGTATAATCGACTCAAAGTGCCAGCCTGTCGCATGTTCGGTCTTCCGAAACGGATGATTTCCCTCTAGATTCCGGGCCTTCAGCGGCTTCTTCTTTTTGCGGCGCCGGCACCGGAGAAATGATAGTAAATCATAGCCAGTGATCACTTTTTCGAAAGAATCTTCCTCCCCCGCTGATCAACCGTTCCGCGCCTGCGCCGCAGGCTGCAGCCAGCATGGACTGGATTGGACGGTCGAAGAAACGCCCTGCTCGGCCATAAAATTCGCGCCACATGTGGCCCTACGGCGGTTATTCCGATGGCCTTTCGCTCCGCGAAGGGGATCCCCGTTCCTCCGCCCTGGCACGTTTCCTCCGCCCTCACTATAGCCATGGTGAACAACGCCTCGTCTGATAGCCCCACTTTCGGGGCGAGCAGTACCACGACGTTTTTGAATCGCTGGAAAACGTGCGTCTTTTCTCCGATCGCTTGAAGCTTTCTCCATTTACAGATCGCACGTCGTGCATTGGATGTCCGGTTTTGGACCTCGAAATGTGGTACGAAGTGGTACGAAATGGTACTCCTGGAAATTCTCTCTAGCATTTGTACACTAGTGAAAATCGGCTGCCGTGGGCGAGGTGCCGCCGCTTGGGGGCTGGAGCACACGGAAGGCCGCGCATCGCGGCGCCGCCGACCTCACCACGCGCATCGCTTCCCACCCCGCCGTCTGCCGGACGGTTCCCCCCGAATGGCCAACTTCGAGCGTCAAGGATGTGACCACTCAACCGCGAATCTTGCATGTGACAACACCTCAAGAAATGCAACGAGGCCCCAGTATGACGTGACGACGCGACAACGGCATACCGGCCCTCTATCTACAGGCATGATCTGCACAACGGCTTTCCCAGTTGCCAAAAGAAAAAAGAATTCGTCCTTTCCGAGTGCGCGTTCCTCCCCTCTGCCCTGGGCTGTTGAAAAACTCGCGATCAAACGAACGATGATTTCCCCCCGCGTGTGTTGCGCAAAGCTTCCCCCTAACGAACGATGATTTCCCCCCGCGTGTGTTGCGCACAACTTCCCCCCCTTTAGAAGGGGGGGCTAGGGGGGGTGGAGCGCAAGCGATGTCGCAGCCAAGCCGCTGATCCGCTCGACGCGCCTCTCCGCCCTGCCCTCCGCCACCGCCAGGTGAGTTCGTTTTGTATATTTGTTGTCGACAGCAGCCAGGAAGTGAGCCACTTTCGCAGCCAGAATTGAGCCACCGCGGTTGTTGCCGGACGAACCGCGAGTAGCGCTGATTAGTGACACCTATGCCGGTGTTCGATGTCAACATCCAACGAGAATTGCAGCGTCGTCGATGTTATCGATCGCATTGGTTGATTCAAATCGGCCTTCACCCTTGGCCTGAGGCTGATTTGAATCAACCAATGCGATCCGACAGCGGAAGATTTCGAACGCAGAGGATCATCGTCGTGGATGTCGAAGCTAATTGTCGCCCATCAATAAAGCCCGAGAACGCTCCGCCAGCGTTCCCTGGGCAAACGCACTCGTCGCTTTTCCGGGACGATTTGACCGCGCTGGCGAGTCGCGGCTTGTTTTATATGTACAGATATAATACTTCTTGAATGACAGAATCTGACAAAGCTGAGAGAGCCACTCTGCGATTTTGAATGTTAGGCTCGGGGTCGGCAACCCAGTTTTCACCGTCGTTGCCGGCCGGCAACTCCGGTTGGCATACGCCGACTTCCTAGAGACCAACGCAAAGTGATTCTAGAACCTCGCAAGGTGTCGTCAAGAATATTCCGGAGAAAACGCCGAAAAAACGAATCGATAGAGCCACTCACCGCGATCAACTGATCGCAGAGTGGCTCAAGTGGCGCTGCGATAATGGCTCACTCTCTGGTTGCTGCTGACAGGCTGTAATACGACGCCAAGGTGGAACGGATGCGGTCGAACGTAAGCACCTGATCAAGTTGCCGCAGCAGATGGCGATTGGGTACATGGTCTTCCAAGGAAAAGTCATAAAACAACTGCTCCGATACCGTCTGCCGTCCCATCATAAAAACAACCTCTATTTCGGATGTTACATGATGAAATACATATAATTATTCTGGAACAATTGCAAGCATTTTACTGCGTAAAAGCAGGAGTTTTTCAACAGTATCCTACGTTTCATTTACCGTTCATCGGCAGTCGCCGCTGCGGCATCTGCACGCTTCTTCGCCCAATAATCCCGCATCCGTTGGCTCCGTCGTTCCCGTTCCTCATCGGAGAGATTCATTCTGATGCGTGTGCGTGTGGCGATTCGCTGGTCGGTCGTGCCGGTAAGATGCGGTGACGGCAGCGTATCCTCATATCTCGGCTTCCATTGGGATAGCCCAGCGATTTCCCAATCGTTTTCTCGAAGCAACTTGCCACCCGCCAAGGAGAAGACCGCTCCGCTCGAGAGGACGCGGAAGCACGCTTTAGTAGCACGCATCGTTGGCCCTTTGCCGTGAAATTTGAAGAGCCATACCAATTGGCCGTCTTCCGGCAATCGCTCCTTCACACCTATCCAGTCGTCCATAATCGTATCATGTTAAGGTACTTATGTGAGAGACTCTATCAGTACCACGCGTCGTCACCAAGGGACCGTTAATCAAACTTGCTTTTTCTTTAGTTCTGGCTGGTCGCCAGTGCCGTAGTGATTTCGCTTGCCTTTTGGAGTAAAGGAACTCGGCAAATAAATCAACGTATAGATTCCAGACACTGTGACGGGTTTCTTTACTTTTGCGGCATGGGGTGCGGGTGCACCGGCGGCCATGCTGATAACCCACGTTATCCGAACTATAAGTGAGTCGTAAAAACCCGGAAGGGAAATGACATAAGATTCGGATCGTCGGGGTGTCGATCGCGGCCAGTAAGGGAGCCACTACCGTGACGTCGGGGGAGGTCGCGAAACGACTTAACTTGCGTCCAGGACGTTCACAGCATGAGTTTTTCGACCGATTTCCTCTCCCATTCGACGAATTCTTCAGGGCTACGCCAGAACTCTTCCCACGCCGCATTGAGGGCCGAATGAATCAGGTCTGAAGTGGTCGGAGTAGCCAACCTGCACCCGATTGCTTCCACGCCAGCCCGGGCGAGCTCGGCGATCCTTATGAGGAGGTTGTCGGGGTAGCAGCGATGGTATTCCGGCTCAGGCTTCGCACTGGCCTGCATTAGAAGCTCGCGCCACCGGCCCCCAATGTTCGTTGCCTCGGCTGAGTACCCGGAGACCGAAAGAGCGTGGAGCATCACCCGCATCCTGGCGTCATCGGCCGGGTGTGACGAGAGCGATAAAACCGGCACGGCGAAGGGATCTTCACCTCGCTTCGCCGTCAGGTGCAGGTGCGCCCATACGAACGCCGGTCCCAGGGTGTAGACCGCAAAGAGGTCGCAGAAAAACTCGACCATCCAGTACTTGACCCAGGCAATCTCCCAGCGAAGGAGCATGAATCTCGGCTGCTCTGGCCCACGCCGTCGGTCCTCTTTCGCGAGTTCCGCGGCAACATATTCGAGGGCATCGCGAATCGCGTTAAAGAGGGAAATTTGAATGGGCTCGACGATCGGGTCGTCTTTTTCGATTAGTAGCGGGTGCGCAAGCTCGTGATAGAGATCGGGCAGATGCAAGAGAAAGCGGCCCTCCGTCAGGGGGACGCACAGTAGGTTGAGCTCTATCATGATGTGAAAATACTGCTGCGAGAGGGTCGTCACCACCGGGGTGACCAGCGGGTAACGTATCTCACGAGCGATCCTCTCCAAGAGATCGTTGAGCTTGTGGTCATCGTCCTTCGCCCGATCGAGCGCAGCGATCCCTACAGTCTCAATGATGTCAAGATCAGCAACGATTCGCTTGAATAGGCGTAGACGCTCCGGCTGGTACCGGTCATCCCGATACATGGGCTCTTCGAGAAGCGAACGGAGCGGGACAAGCAAGTCGTTGAGCTTATCACGGCAAGCCTGCGCGAGTGTGTCGTAGTCGCGGGGAAGGTTTCTGGGCACCTTGGCCCGGAGCAGGCGTGCACGTTCGATGAGCTGGGAAACCGAACCAGTGAAGTAGTCGTTCAACACCCGCGCCCTCGCATCTTGGATAGCATCCCCGCCCGCTCATGCTCGATGGTTAGAGCCAAACCCTCCAAGTAATCGATGATTCGCGGGGTCAGCTCGTGGCCGAGGAGGGCTTCGCCTACTTCGGACCAGCGACCGGGGCGATCCCCGTCCTGCTCCTTGACGAGAACGGCGAGGAGTTGGGTCGATAGGTCTGCCGGGGAAGACTTCCCCAGCGCCAGGAGAAGCTTCGCGAGCCGCTGACGAGCTGGATCGCTCGGCGTGCTTTCACCGGACTTCAACCGGATAATCACGTTATCCAGGAGCTCGGCGTATTCCCTGACGCGCGAGTAGAGTCCTGAATAAAGGCCCGTGTGACTCATGTGTTGGCCTCCTCGGTTTCTTTCGAATTCCAAGGCGTCGGCGTCATAATCACTCGCGTCCTCTCCCAGCCGGCGATCTGTCAGCTTCATCGTGATTGGGTAGCGCGTGCAGTCTTCAGGCCGGGTCCAGGCCAGTGTCGTCAGGTAGTATAGATCCTCCAGGCATTGCTCGAATGGCAACGTTCCCTCGACATACCGGACATGGAGCGGCCGCACGGTGCCATGACGGGGAAACGCGCGACCAGTTGCGCAGAGGTAACCCTCCATCCCGTTGATGATGTGGTAGCAGCCGACTTGAGGGTTTTCGACCCATGGCCTCCGGCCATTGTCGCCGGCTACGTCGAAAAGGCGGAGCGGCGCCGGTGACGTCTTCTGGATCTCGAGGACGGTGAGTGTCGCGTCGGCCGCGATAATCCCCTCGGCCTTCAGCACCTCGAGCGCCTTGTGCAGCCCATCCAGCTCGGATTGATAGATGCGCCCATCGCGGTGAACGACGATCGTTCGCACAGTCACTCCTAGGGCCACCTCCTTTCGGATGATTTCAGTGAAATACTTGCGGACTTGCTCGGCCTGCAATCGTTCCTTCTGACTTGACTCATGGCAGATCGTCCGTATGTGCCGGCTGTGACGTCCGACGATGGTGAAACCGGCCGTGTTCTGTTTCACGTCAATGCCGACCGTCACGTCGGCGTGGAGGCCCGTGGAGAGGGCAAAGGGCCACTTCTCATTGGTCAGAAGGACCTTGTTGAGGGCGACGTTGCGGAGGTATCCGGAGAACTTGCCGCGCTTATCCTGCCTGACGCGGTAGACCGGCTGGCCGTCGCGACCGTGGAAGAGTTGATAGCACTGCTGCCCCATCGCCGAATGGTTTACCGCTACGAACACCTCAAGCTGGCGAAATTTCCGGATCACCATCGCTGCGAGCTGATCGTGCTGGCGGATAAGCCGGTCGGTGGTGTGGTGGATCATCACGAGTCCGTATCCTGGCTTCGTGCACTGCTCCTGGGCAGCCGCCAGGATGGCGTTTCCCTGTTCGACGAACGTCCGTGGGCCTCGGTCATTATAGGGCACCACGATCGGGTCGTAGCCGCCGCCCTGCGGATATAGCTCATCAACGGCGCGGCGGAGATCCGCGACGAATTGCTCGCCGAAGCTGTCGGCGACGCTTTGGGGCAGGCAGATGTACTGCCGGTCGAGGCGGTCCCTCACATAGAACCCCGCGTCCTTGTCCCGGAGAAGCGCCCCGCGCGTGCGGCCAAGGTTATCGAGACAGACCTGCTGGGCATTAGCCGTCCCTCGCACGGAGAGGATGCGGGAATTGCCAAACTCGAAATCGGGGACGAGGAACATTTTGTGCGAGATGCGGACGGATTCTGTGGCCACGCGCAAGGTCACGTCGCCGAACCGCAAGTCTTTTAGGTACTGTACGGCGTAATGCCGGATGCGCTCACGCCGCTCGTGGGGTTTGAGAATCGTGCTTCCGTGTTGCCGCCCGGCTTCATCGCCTTGCGTGTCGTGGACGGGATAGCACAACCCAGCGGGCGCAGACCGCGAATCGCCCTGATTGCTCTGGTAATAGATGACCGATGCGTCATGTGCTAGACGTGCGAGTTCTTCAGGGATCGGCTTCTGTGAGTGCGCGACCACGTACTCAAGTAGTGAAACCATCTTGTCGCCGAGGGGGATAAGCTCCTGGCTCACGTTGAGGTCGGAGAATTCGCGTAGCTGGATGTCGTACCACTTGTGGCCGTAATGGTAGATGCAATGTCGGCCTTGCCACGGGCGGAATTCGGCGCGGGTGAGGTGCAGAGGGAGTGGGTCCCGGGCAACCACCTTATGGGTTGCATCGAGGCACAGGCCAATCCCACCCTCCGGCGTCACGACCACTCGCACGGCGAAACCCGCGTATCGGATCAGTCCGTCGTACTCCAGGGCGGCTGCCTTCTCGAAAAAGGGCCTGCCTGCCCCGGGCTGCCAGAGCCGGGGATTCGCCACGAGAGGGGCCTGAAGGGTGAACTGGGCGAAACGCAGGCAAATCTCGTCGTTCTCCGGCGTGCGTAGCGTGTAGTCGAGGTGGCGTGCCCCCGGTACGGAGTCGAAGTAGACCGCGCGGCGCACGAGCTGGTAGGGCGAATTCGGCTCTGGGGCATCCTCGCGGAGGACGAGATGTGGCTCGCCGCTGTGATCGATGACGACCGCCGGCGAGCGGAAGGCAAAACTGAGCTTCCGAGCGATGATTTGTCGGTTCTGGTGGTACTCCGCCTGGTCCTTTCGGAGGCCACGAATTCGGTAGAGGCGGTACGTCGACGACAGCTCGGAGAGGTTTGTGATTGGAAAGATGTTGGTCTCTAGGCCCGTCATGAGGGTTCCTCCCAGCAGAATTTGCGGAACGGGCAGCGCTGGCAAATGTCTGGCGAGGCTGCAACCGGGAAATCGGAAGCCCGAAGCTCGTTGCTCTTGCGGCCTTCGGTCGAGAGAAGCATCTGGGTGACGCTTTGCGCGATGTAGACATCGGCTCGATTCACGTCCTCATCCGACAGGCTGTATCGCCGCAACTGATTGGTCAGGAGCTGGGCCTCGGCAAGGCGCACATCCTTGACGCTCCAAGCGCCGAGCGATTCGGGGAAGTCCGTGTGGGGTTTGCAACGCATCAGGGCGATGGCATAAGTAGCAAGCTGCGTCCAGGCGTCCTTTAGCCCGAAGACGTGCACTTTCCAATCGACGATGAGCGGCGGCGTGTCATCGTAAAAGGCGATCGCGTCGGGGACAGCGCGGACCGTCATGCCTGAGTGGGAAAAGGAGAGGGCTCTTTGCCCGATGACATATCGTGCGCTCTTTAGCTCCGAGGTGAGATCGCGCATCGCGAAGAGATTCCCAAGGGCCTGCTCAACCTCAACCCAGGCCCGTGCGACTTCAGCGTCGGCCAGACCGTCCCCGTACTCCATCGAATAGAAGGCGGCGAAGTCGTTGCCGAGCTGCGTCGGGGATTTGCCCAGCTCGTGCAGAGGATGACGCCGGCCGAATGCAAGCTGACGGTCAAAAAGTCCGCGAGCAGTCCGCTTCGCCTCGTCAAGACCGATCGTCCGTTTAGCCCGGACCGCGGGTAGAATCGTCTCGGTGATGACGCTATCGACAATGTTGCCTCGCCACGCGCTGATGGATTGGAGCTTGCTGAGCAGGTAGGCCGTGTGCCGCACGTGATCCTTGGCAACGGCATTTGCGAGGAAGTTCTTGTAGTACCACTGGCGCTGGCAATTCCGAAACGTCCGACTCTCCGAGATTGACCAGAACATCAGCGCCCTCCCCGGCTGCGCTTAGAGCGCAGGAACGCCAGATAGTCTGCCAGAGAGTCCTCCTCTTCCGTGGTGGTGGGTCCGAGCCGCGCAGCAAGGCTCGATCCGGAAACGCTCGTCGACTGGCCGCCAGGTACGGGATAGCCGGCTAATTCGAGGAGTGAAGCATAGGGAACGCCATAGAGCTCCGCGAGCTTGTGCAGATTAGACGGGGATGGCTCTCGGATCTTTCCCGTCTCTAACTGACTCAGATAGGCATTCGAGATGCCCGTCACCGCCTCAACGGTGCGCAGAGTGAGCCCTTTGCCATTACGTGCAGACGCGAGGTACATGCCGAGGTTGTTATTAGGATTGCTCATGCCGCTAAGTATACCGAGCATGCTAAGACTGTCAAGCACTCAGAGAGTTTTCTGATTTTGGCGGTGTTCAGGGATTCCAGACACCCATCCAGTTGTCACGGTCCCGCGCCCCCATTCATTCGCGGCTCGGGAGGATTCCAGACACCCATCCAGTTGTCACGGTCCCCCGCATCCATTCATTCGCGGCTCGCACATTGCGCAAGACCACAGCCTCTGGTCATCTCGAACACGCAGAACGCGCGCGCCCGACGCCCAGCAAAAAGTGGGTGTCCGACATCCTCGGTGCCAGGAGAAGAGAAAGCGTAATCGCCACGACCGCGGTGTACGATGAGATTGTCGGGAAGGTACCTGATCCTCGTGTAACGCACGAACGTTACTTCTTATGGGCCTGGTTCATCCGCTGCAATGGCTGCTCACCGAACCGTGACACGCACTTTCCAACGGGGTGGTCCCATGACACGTTCAGACGCGATCGTCAGGCGGCAGTTCCTGAAGGCCGGGCTCATCGTTGCGGGTGTGCCGTTCTGCCCGGAGGCGCTGTTCGACAGGCGCGCCGCCGCGGACGACGAGAAACCGGCGGGAGACACTCCGATCGGCCCGCGCGAGCTCATCAAGGGTCTCGACGGAATGAGCCGGGTCGCCGACAGGAGGAACACGTTCGCCGGCGGGCACAACGCGGCCGCCGTCATCTCCTCTGCGTTCTTCTGCCGCGAGCAGAAGCTCGACGCCGACACGCAGAGAGAGATCCTGGCCTACCTTGATGCCCGGCTGTTCAAGAACCCGATCTACGCGGTGGCCCGGCCCAGAGAGGCCGCCGATCCGAAGCTCGTCGAGGGTCTGCTCGAAGACCTCGACGCCGGTATCGCCACCCTGCGTGGCAAAGGCCACAACATCATCTTCGCGGTCACCTGCCTCAAGGCCCTCCGCGCCGTGCCCGAGGCCGCGACGCCCGAGCGAATCGACGGCTTGCGGAAGATGGTCCGGAGCTTCGGAAAGTCGAGGGGCCCCGCCGCGAAGGACTCCAACCCGCTCGTGGGCCTCGATGACATGCAGAAGTTCGTCCACTTCGTTTTCGAGGAGTTCCTGAGGGCGAAGGGCGACGGGTTCGACGGACACGTGGTCACGATCGGGCACGCCTTAGTGGAGTTGTCCCGCATGGGGCACGAAGAACTGGCCCGCAAGGGAGTTCCCGCCTACTGGCAGTGGATCCGGGAGGCACGCGCGGGTGATGACGAGGGCGGGGGCGAAGTCGCGCCAGGACCGCCTCCGGCGCCGACTCCGCTCACCCGCGAGTACTGGGCCGCTCAGACGAAGCACCGCATCGGCGAGATCGTCAGCAGCCACACGGTAAAGTACCCGTACAGCTTCTACGCTCTGGCAAAGGACGTGAAGGACGAGGACCTGAAAAAGCGGATTCTGGCGAAAGTGTACTGCTTGACCGCGACCAACTGACCTCGAACGGCATCCATCTGCACGTACTGGTGCGCCTCGACCCTGACGTGGCCAAAGAGCACCTGCTCCCCGTCGAGTACACCGACCGCCTCGTCCGCGTCGATAAATCCACCGAGCCGCCCACAGTCCCGAGACGACCCATCACCCGCCACCCCAAATTCAATTCTCGAACGAATCAGCTCAACCGCCGAAAGCTGGTGGGCCCGGCTCGAGAAACTCAGCAAGGGCCACATGCTGGGCCGATTCTGCGCCGCCAGCCGCGCGCGGCTGCGAGAGACCGCCGCCCGCCTGGGCGTCCACCACCTGGCCAACCTCGCCGGTTGCCCCGCTCGATAGACAACGATTACCGTGCACCCCACGAAGCGACGTGTTCGGTGAAACCGAGAAGCTCGCGGGGGAGATCAGGCCAAGATTGGAGCACGATCAACGCCGATCATCCGGGACGGAAACCGGGACGCGAAAGAGCGAGCCGAGAAAGGGCGGTTGCCACCCGTTCGATGACCTCGTCCCACTGGCCGAAGGCTTTCTGTCGAAACACCCGCATGGTCGGGTACCAGGGGCTGTCCTCCCTCCCCAGCGGCCAGCGCCAATCGGTGACGAATGGCGCCAGGAGCCAGACGGGCCTGCCGATCGCCCCGGTCAGATGAGCCACGGCCGTATCCACACTGATCACCAGGTCGAGATTGGCGATGTACGCGGCGGTGTCGGCAAAGTTGTTCAGTTCTTCGGTCCAGTCGACCAGCTTCATCCCGCCGGGGGGCCGCCTTGCCTGCGCTGCCTGGTCGCCTTTTTGCAAGCTGTGGAAATTCAGGCCCGCGACCTTAGCCAACGGTGTGAGGATCGACAGCGGAATGGATCGGTTGTGGTCGTTCGTGTGCGTGGAGCGTCCTGCCCAGACCAGGCCAACCTTGAGGCCGGGAGGCTCACCGGCGAGTCGATCCCGCCAGCGCGCGATCTCCGCGACTTCGGCATCCAGGTAGGGCACGGAGGCGGGAATGGTCTCCATCGTGGTGCCGAACGCCAAGGGAAGGCTCATCAGCGGGCACTGCACATCAAACGGAGGCAACCGATCGCCGAAATCCACCCATTCGCTGACACCGCGCACAGATCGAAACAGTCCGCGCAAATCCGGCGGACCCATGACAATCACTCTACCGCCGCGCTCGGCCACCATCGGGGCGTACCGGATGAACTGGAGGATGTCCCCGAATCCCTGCTCGCAATACAGAAGGATTGTCTGACCGGCGAGGTCCGAACCGTCCCATTGGGGCTTTGACGAGCTCCAACGGTGCGCGGGGAAATCCTTGAACAACCATCGCCATTCGTGCTCGACCCAGCCCTCGGCGAAGTCACCGTTCAGCAGCAGGTTAAAGGCTAACGTATAGTGCGCTTCCGGCGAATCGGGCTTGATGGCGACTGCGCGACGACTGGCGGCGATCGCCTCGTCAAGACGCCCCATGTCCTTGAGAACACTACCGAGATTGGTGTGAGCCTCGACAAACTCGGGCTTGATGGCGATGGCCCGATGATAGGCGTCGATCGCCTCGTCCATGAGTCCTTGGTCACGCAGCGCATTGCCAAGATTGGTGTGGGCTTCGGGGAAATCCGGCCGCAGGGCGATGCCCCGGCGACAGGCGTCGATCGCCTCATCATGTTGTCGTTTGTCTCTCAGAGCGGCGCCGAGGTTGCTGTACGCTTCGGCGTAGTCGGGCTTCAGGGCAATGGCCTGACGCAAGGCGTCGATCGCCTCGTCCACGTGTTCCTTTTCCCTGAGCACGTTCCCGAGATTGCCAAGGGCACGCGCGTAGTCGGGCTTCAGAGTGATGGCCCGGCGATACGCCGCAATGGCCTCGTCGAGTTGGCCCTGATCTTTCAAGGCAACGCCGAAATTGTAGTGGGCCTGGGCGCTGTTGGGTTCGAGGGTGATGGCCTGGCGATGGTCGGCGATGGCCTCGTCGAGTCGCCCAAGGACTCTTAGGGCCTCCCCACGATTGCTCAGGGCCTCGGCCCGGTTGGGCCTCAGCTCGAGGGATCGTCCGATGAGATCCACCGCCAGGTCCGCCCGCCCGCGCTGGAGGTTCAGGGCGCCCAGCAGTTCCAGGGCCTGGGCATGCTCCGGCTGCCGGTCCAGCGCCTGGCGATAAATCGCCTCGGCCTCCGCGAGCCGCCCGGCTCTGTGTTGCTGGATCGCGGTTTGCATGGCCTGCTCACTCGTCACCGGCCTTCCTCCCGCATTACGAATGGATGAGCAACCCGACTTGGCTCAAGTTTCGCAGATTCTGAGATGGTTCGCGAGCCGCCGCGAGGGTAAAGGTCGCCCCGCGGACGGGATTCATCACCGTGGAAAAGCATCAGTGCGGCTGTCGCGTTCCGAGGCGCGGGCCACGATTCCGGTCGTGGAATGGCCTTCGACGAGCGGGATCAGGACGAGCCGGCCGCCGGCCGCCTCGACCTCGTCTCGGCCAACGACCTGATCGGGCCGATAGTCGCCCCCCTTGACGAGAACGTCCGGGCACAGCGCAACGATCAATTCGAGCGGCGTCTCCTCGTCGAAGACAGTCACTGCGTCAACGGACTCGAGCGCACCGAGAACTTCGGCACGGGCGACCTGGTCGTTGAGGGGCCGCGACGCTCCCTTGAGCCGGTGCACGCTCGAATCCGAATTCAGGCCGACAACCAGGTAATCTCCCTCGGCGGCTGCCTGCCGCAGCAGTCGTACATGCCCGGGATGCAAGAGGTCGAAACACCCGTTGGTGAACACGACCTTCTGGCCCGCCGTCCGCCGACGGTGAACTTCGGTCACCATATGCTCGCGTGCAAAGATCTTTGATCCCTCGCTACGATTATGATCGATCAGGTTGCGCAGGATTTCCGCTCGGCTGAGCAGCGCCACGCCGAACTTCTCGACCTCGAGACCGCCGGCGACATTGCCCAGCATCGCCGCCTCGTCGTATCCCGCGCCGGCGGCGAGGCAGAGCCCGACGACCGCGAGCACCATGTCGCCCGCGCCGGTGATGTCGTAAACCTGGCGCGGGCGAGTCGGTACGATCTCTTCGCGCCCGGTGGCACAAACCAGAGCCATGCCGTCGCGATCGAGCGTGACGAGAATGGCCTCCATGCCAAGCGATTCCACGAGCACTTTGCCGACGCGCAGCGCGTCCTCGGGCCGGGTAATCGTCAATCCGGTCGCGAGCTGTGCTTCCAGGCGGTTGGGAGTCATACAGTGCACGCCGTGATAGCGGCTGTAATCCGTTCCGCGAATTGGATCGGCGAGAACTTTCACGTCCTGCTCGCGTGCCGTGTCAATGATCGCACGAAGCAATCTTGGCGTGCAGACGCCCTTGTCGTAATCGGAAATGAGAACGATGTCGGCCCCGCGAATCGCCGCGGCGAGAAAGCCGTGCAATCGGGTTTCGGCGAGCGTCTGGATAGCGTCGGACGTCTCGTAGTCAACGCGGATCATTTGCTGGGGATGTCGGTCCTGGGCGCGGCCGACGTAGCGTTCCTTCAACGTGGTTGGCCGGTCGTCGAGCGGCAGCACCATCCCGTGGTCGATGCCCAGGTCTTCGAGCATGCCGCGAATCACGGTGGCCGCGGCGTCCTCACCGACGACGCCGATCAGCTTGACGTCCGCACCAAGGGCGCGGAGCATGGACGCCACGCTCGCCGCTCCGCCCAGGCGATGCTCTCGATGATCCGCTCGCAAGAGAGGGACAGGTGCCTCCGGACTGATCCGCTCGGCGTTCCCCCATATGTAACGATCGAGAATCAGGTCTCCGACCACGACGATTCGCGGAATCCGCAATTCCTCGACCCGCCGGATCAAGTCGTGCCGCATTCCGACGTCCTCGCAGACCTTGAAGCCGGGAGAGAGCGACGAATTCAGCCCGCGCCGCCAGCGCCGGCTGGCACTCACCAGCCGGCAATCGTAGCCGACCGCCGCGACAGGTCAAGTGGCGCATCACCGGCGTTCAGCCGAACACGGCCCCCGGGGAGGATTCCAGACACCCATCCAGTTGTCACGGTCCCCCGCATCCATTCATTCGCGGCTCGCTCGTTCCGCGCAAAACGGCCGCCTCTGGTCATCTCGAACACGCAGAAGGCGCGTGCCCGACGCTCGGCAAAACGTGGGTGTCTGACATCCTCCCGCGAGTACTGGGCCGCTCAGACGAAGCATCGCATCGGCGAGATCGTCAGCAGCCACACGGTCAAATACCCGTACAGCTTCTACGCTCTGGCAAAGGACGTGAAGGACGAGGACCTCAAAAAGCGGATTCTGGCGAAAGTGTACCGCTTGACCGCGACCAACTGACCTCGAACCGTACCCCCGACTATGACGAACGGGCCTGATTTTAATCGGTCCTTCCTACCCAAATCACGCGAACCGGCGGCCGTCCCTGAAGCCCGCGGTAAGATGGAGCGTTCGCTCAGGAAATCCGGGCTTGACAGTGATCCTTTTCGCTGGCACGCGGTTTGCTCATTAGCCCGCTCGCACTTCAATTCGCCTCCTCGACGCAGTGTGCGTGCTCTTGAATCCGCGTCGTCGGTTTCATGAGCTTTCGTAGTTAAATATATGAGGCGCTCCTGCGCAGTGATCGGAATTGTTTTAGCATGGGAGGATTACCATGCGAAATAGCCTCGTGTTGCTCTCGGTCGCCGTCCTGAGCGGATGTGCCCAAACCGATGGAGTTCGCTATGTCTATCAAGATCGCGATTTCGGCGTGATCGGCATGCCCGAGAATTCGAATCATTGGCCTAGATACTACCGGACTCACGGCGAGAAGCTCATGAATACGCACTTCCCGGAAGGCCACGAAATCGTGCGTGCCGAGGAGGTCATTCAGGGCGAGCGCACCTCGAAGTTCGAGGGGTCGAATTCCGCCGAGGTTTCGCCGCAGATCAGCGACTCGCTTCTCAAGGTGGTCAAACTGGGGCATTCCGCAAGCCATAGCGAAGCCGAAACGGTGAAGGTCAAGGAGTGCCGGATCATCTACCGGCGGGTCGGTACGTTGAAGCCGAAGGACTATGCCGTCGCCACGACGCTCACCCCGGCGCTTTATATCGATCCCAATGCCGTCGAGCGCCGGAAGGCCTCGGACCCGTCGACTGAGAAGACACCGGCGCGGATTGAGCCAGCGCCGAAGCATGCGCCGGCCGTTGAATTGAACCTGAAGAGCGCGACGCCCCGGTCCTGAACGATCGAGAAGGCGTGTTCCTCGGAACGAAACATGCGATACTTGCGATGAGGTCAAGGCGTGGCGGAAGTATCATCCTCTGGGCCCACTGGCCTTCTGTGGTAAACTCGAACGAGTGGTTGAGAAACGCGAATCACCGTGCGATCCCAGCGGAGGCCCACCATGCGACGGCCGCGTCTCCGATTCACCATTGGTTCCCTGATGATCGGGACTGCCCTCTTGGGGGTCCTGTTCTGGGTCGTCTTCGGCCTCTTGAAGTATGGAAGGGACTGGTTCAGGAACTTTCCCGTAACTCTGGTCTTCACCGAAGGGCGCGGCAAGGACCAGAAGTCACGGATGATCCATGAGAAGCTCGACGAGCCCATCTCCATGTCCTTTCTGGAAGAAACTCCGCTCGAAGACGTTCTCAAATACATTCATCAGGCGACCACGAGTAGCACGTATGGGGGCATCCCAATTTACGTCGATCCCATCGGCCTCCGGGAAGCGGAGAAGTCGATGAGCTCGACCGTGCGCAACTTGGATCTCGAGGGCGTGCCGCTGCGCCGGACGTTGCAACTGCTGTTGAAGCAGCTCGATCTGGCCTACTTTGTCGAGGACGGGGTCCTTTGCGTCACTTCGCTGAAGTCGATGGGCCGTTTCGACCCGACAATGCATGAACCATCGCCGATCATGGAAAGGGTCAAGAATGCAGAACGAGGGGAACTCTCGCCAACCGAGATGAAGGACCTCATCGAGCTTCTCAAATCACAGGCGGAAGCCAGAAGGCTGGCCGTCGCCGCGGTAGAGGGACCCGTCGACCCAAGCGTGGGAGCCGACGAGCCCGTTTCGCCAGGCGCCGCGCGAGCGGAAAAGGCGCCGGAACGCGATCGGTCCGTTGAAAAGAAAGAGCCCATAGAGGCAAGGCCCGATCGCGAACAGACGAGCCTCCTCCTGAGTGAACTGCGGGAACTGATCAACGTTTTGAGATCCAAAGAGCAGACGAATAACGCGGCCGGCGAAAAGCAGCCCGGACATTGACGGACGCCCTCGGCGACGAGATCTTTTTCACCTACTCTTCGAATGGCCCGCTGGCCTCGCCGACCACCTTCAAGATCAACGAGGTCGGGAGCATCACGCATGGCACGGGATTGCTCGCCGGCGCCACCGGCCACTTCAAAGCACAAGGCACCGGCAGCTTCACGTCCGACACGGTCACTCTCAACATCGTCGCGAAGGTCAAGCCTTGACCAGGACCCGAGGGCTCGCGCCGAGGGGGAGCCGTTTCTGGCCGCCTCCGCATCAGGCGAGCACGCCGGCGATCGGCCGGCCCGGCTGGGGAACGACCGTCAACGGGCGCTGGAACTGGTCGTGGAGCTCGAGGTCGGCGGGGATCCCCAGGCAACGGTAGATCGTCGCGACGATCTCGGCCGGGGTGACGGGGTCGCTCTGCGGTCTGGCACCGATCTTGTCGCTGGCGCCGTGGACGTAACCGGCCTTGATCCCGCCCCCGGCGAGGAACAGGCTGTAGCCGTAGTTCCAGTGGTCGCGGCCCGCGGCGGCGTTGACCTTCGGGCTGCGGCCGAACTCGCCCATGACCACGACAAGCGTCCGCTCGAGCATCCCCCTCGCCGAGAGGTCCTCGAGCAAGGCGGGCACGGCGGCGTCGAGCTGCGGCAGGAGCGTGTTCTTGAGCGTCGTGAAGTTGTTGCCGTGCGTGTCCCAGGTGGCGTTGGCGTCGGGAGCCCATGAAATGCAAGCCAGTCGCGTGCCCGCCTCGATCAGCCTTCGGGCCAGCAGCACGCTCTGGCCGTAGATATTCCTCCCGTAGCGGTCCCTCGTGCGCGGGTCTTCCTGGTCGATCCGAAACGCGCGCTGGGCAGCGGATGAGCTCAGGATGTCGAACGCCTTGGACTGGAACCCGTCGAGGTCCCCGATGCGGCGGTCGCGCTCCATACCCGGCGGGGCGCCCCCGAGTTCCGTCTCCAGTCGCTGGCGATCCGCCAGCCGGCCCGGATCGACCCCCTTCGGCAGCGTTAGCTCGGGCATCGCGAAGTCGGGCGCGTTCGGATCCGTCAGGACGAACATAGGGTCGTGTGATCGTCCCAGCCATCCCCCGAAGAATCCCGGTTGAGGCGGGTTGCCCGCCCCTTCCGCCGTGATGTACGGCATCGACACGAACGCCGGCACCGCGGCCCTGGGCGGCCGGCAGACGCTGACGACCGCACCGATCGCCGGGTGGTCGGTCGGCTGAAAGATCCCCCCAACCTCACCGCGGTCAAGCCCGGTCAGGGACGTGTAGACCGCCGCCCCGTGCGAGTTGTTCACGCTGTGGTGCGCCGAGCGGATCAGCGTGCCCCGATGGAGCACCGTCGAGAGCCTGGGCAAGTGTTCGCTGACCGAGATCCCGGGCATACGGGTCGCGATCGGCCGGAACTCCCCTCGGATCTCGGCCGCGGCATCGGGCTTCATGTCCCACATATCCAGGTGGCTCGGCCCGCCGTCGAGGAAGACCAGGATGCACGCGTCGGCCGTCGGCTTGAGCCCAAGGCCCGCGCCCGGTGCCCGTCCCTGGGCCCGAAGAATCGCCGGCAGGCTGAGTCCCAGAGCCCAGCTCCCCCCGATCTCGATCATCCTGCGGCGGGAGATCCCCCGAGGTCCCTGGCAGCGAACGGGCAGACCGCGCATCTCTACACTCCATGATCGGGCGGTTTAACAATTCTTTGACAATAAGCTCCGTCGCGAGGAAATACCAGAAAATTCTGGCAGTATCCAGGTGGTCAGGCCTAGTTTCAAGTTAATTCACAAGATGGCCATAGACGGAACCAGCGAGAATGAATGCTGCTGTTCTCGGTCAAAGACAGTCGCAAGCCGGATCCCCCTTCCCCTTCTTCCCCCTCTGGGCACCGGGACTCGGAGCGTGATGCCAGGCTGGTCGTGTGCACGAATTGCGACGGCATGAGGCGACGCGGCAACGCGGCCTGTCCGGAGTGCGAGGGCGATCGGTATCGCTTATATGCCGCGCTGCGGGCCGAAGTGCTCAATGCCGGCGCCAAAGCCCTGGCCGGGGAACTGGCCGGAGCCTGGAAGGGAGAGGCGTAATGCTGAGTCGGTGCTGGCACTGGCTGGCCTGGCCATCGTGGGCTGGGCAGCGATCGTGGTTGTGGTTGATTGAGTCCGGAGGTGCACACGCTCGTTTGCGTAGCAGTCGTGGTCGTCTCGATCGTCGCCGCTGGTCTGCTGCTCTTGTGGTTCGTGACCCACACAATCCGATGCCCGCACTGCCGCGTGGAGGCTGTGCAGGATGAACAGGGGATCTACTGCCCGCAGTGCGCGTGGCCGCGGGACACCGGCGTGCTCCATCCACGTCCACGGGGTCTCCACGTCGCGGGGTCAGAAGTACCTTCAAGTTACTTCACAAGATGCCCATAGACGGAACCAGCGGGAATTGATGCCACTGTTTTCGCTCAAAGACAGTCGCAAGCCGGATTCATCATGTGACCAAACGCTCGAAGGCTTCTCACTGGAAATCTACATGCTCCTCGTCGAATACACCCGCCGCCTCGTTCGCGACGCCAGATCCACCGAGCCACCGGCATCCCTCAGAAGACCCGCCACCCATCACCCACCACGCGCCACCCGCCACGCGCAAGCTCCCGCACAACTTTTCCCCCTTGCAAGGGGGTGAAGGGCGCCACACGCCATCCCCTGTCCTCGCAACACGATCACACGCCCGTTCAGCCCCCCGTCCCACCCGGCCGCCGGGCCCCGAGACGCCCGCCAGCATCGGCTCAACCGGCCGAAACGCGCAATACACGCCCAGCAAGAGCAAACCCGCCAGCCCCATACACGAAACCACCAGCCCAATCCGAAATGACCGCGGCGCGAATCCAAAAACCAGCCGGTGTTTCTTCTCGCCGACCAGAGCCCCGCGCATCCTCCGATTGACCCGATAGATCCGTGCAGCCTCCCCGTCGATCGTCAGCTCCCAGCCCGGATAATCCACATCGGCAAGCACGACCAGGCCCGGTGACTCCATCTCGACCTCGAGAACAGCCTCCTGCGGCGACGGGTATCTCACCGTCACGCTCTCCGTCGTCGAGGCGGCCCGGCCCGAGAGTCTCGGTCTCATCTCACGAACGTCGTCGCCCGCAACCCAGGCTCCCTCGCGGGGATCAAATGAGCCTCCCGCTGCGCCCGTGCGATTACCGTCGCCCGCATCGAGCATTTCCGCGATCGTTCCGCTCCGGTCCTGACCCGACCGGCCGCCGCCTCCCCCCGCGGCCCACACCCGGTGCACAACCCATGCACGAGGAAGTGCCTGCTCATTACGTTGAATGCGATAGTCTTTGATGAGCATCCACCCGTCCCGCCTGCCTTTGCCATCCGCACCTGAAAACTCGTTCTCGTCGGGGAAAACCTGGCGAGACTTGCTCAAGAAGTCGGGCGTCTCGCGCATCTCGTCGTTTGAGCCCGTGCGAACATACGGCAAGATGAAGTATCGAGTGTTCCACATGTCGAAGCCTCGCCGATAGGCAAAGATCCACTCGTATTCGTGCAGCTCAGCCGCGCCCAAAGTATGCGTGTACTCGACACCCAGGTTGATCCCATATTTCGCCTGGAGCGTGCCGCGCTCCCAGGCGACGACGTCGTTCACACGCTCCGGCGATGGACTGGCCCTCCAGCTCGGCGGATTCCATGACGCGACGCGATGGACGCGGAACGGCCCCGGCTCCCGCCGAGCGCGTTCGTCGCGCTCGATGATCCTGCGAGCTTCCGGCATCGTCTCAAACGTCGACTGAGGAACAGTGGGAATAAACTCCTCGCCGGCAACAGCCAGATCAAGGGAAACAATGACCAGGAGGGCATTCAGATACCTGGGGCGACTAACAATCAGCTTGAACGACAGCAATCCAACCACGAGCACAACCGACGTGTGCACGAGCGAACGGAAGATCGCCCTGACTGCCCCGTCCGCATCGAACGGGCCGAAGATCGTGAAGCTCTCCAGCCTTTGAAAGGTATTCCGCAGCGTCACGCGCTCGATGAGCACGGCCGCGAGAATGCATACCGACACAGCAAGCAGCACCGCCGCGATCATGCTCGCCCTTCGATTGCGCCTGTTCCGCATCCGCTCGCAGCCGATACCGGCCAGAGCCGAAAGCGCCAGGGTCGTGAACGTGAAAAGCTTCGCCGGGTAACGGAATTGGCGGAAGCCCGGCAAGATCGCGGTGAGCAGCCAGTAGATGCTCCCATCCCCATCGCGGAGAAAGCGATCCTCGGCGTTCGGGTTCGGACCGCGCTCATCGAGCGACCCCAGCTCCGCCCGTCCGATCGCGACCGGGCCGCGATGCGCAGCCGCGGCACCTGCGCGGGTTGCCCAGATCGGGCTGGTGTATGTGCCGAGCCCGCCCAGCAAGCTGAAAATGGCAATCCATGAAATCCAGACCAGCCAGGGCGGTCCCTGGCGAAGCCGCAGCGCCGAAAGGGCCAGTACGAAAGTGAGTACCCCGAAGTAGAGCGACGGCGCCCACACCCTGGGTGCGACACCCGGCAGTCGAATCAATTCCGCCCACTGCGTGTTGCCTCCGAACTGGGCGCCCGAGATACCTGGCCAGATCAATTCCACGAGCCGGTGCGGCTCGATGCTGAAGTCATAGGCCTCGCGTGTGCCCAGTTCCCACGCACGCGTGGTCTGCTGAGTGAACTCGATTACCGGAAAGAGCTGTGCCGCCGTGACGGCTGCGGCCAGACAGGCCGCGACCACAAGACCGAGCACCCCCGCGCCCGTTGGGCTCCGCCAGGGACGACCCCGGCAGCGCCAAAGGTAAAACCCGGCAACCCCCACCCACGCCGCGACGGCCACGACGTTCATCACACTCAGCCAGGGCAGGGGACGAGTCGCCAGGCCAGCCTCCGCCGGCCGAAGTAGCGGCGCCGCAATTCCCACGACGAGGGTCATGGCAAACCACGCCGCGACGACCGCGAAAGCCGTTACCGCCCGCTTTTTTCCCCCGGCGCGTCGATTCGATCCGTTCCCGCCATCTTCATTCCAGCCGCCATCACCCTGCCAGCCCGTTCTCGAAAATGCCAGCGCATAGCCAGCTCCCGCGACTCCCAGCAAGAAAGCCGATTCCGGGTCGCCCCCGAGAACCTGCAACGCCAGAACGGCGGCCAGTTCCAGAACAGCCCAGCGACGGCCCAGCCTCACCCATTGGTCGACGGCATGCACTCCCAGAGGAAGCCAGGCCGCGCCGACCAGGTAGATGATATTGTGCGATTGAAACAGAATCGGTGCGCCGAAGGTGTAACCCAGAGCGCTTACTCCCGATCCGGTCCAACCGGCTCCCCACGATCGCATCAGGCACAGCATTGCCGCGAATGCGAGAGCCGAATGAGCGACAATGTAAACGCGTGCCGCCCACTTGTAAGGAAGCACGGCGAATACGACCTTGCCCGGGTACAGCACCGCCGCGGTCGGGTTGCCCAGCAGCGGCATGCCGCCGTTTTCCTCCGGTTCCCACAGCGGCCACCGCCGGGCTTCCCACTCCTTCTGCACGCGCGCGTGCAGCGGGTAATAGTAATGCCCGGCATCTCGAAACCCGAACTGTCGGTCCTGAAAAAGGACCGGCGCGAAAAACCACAGAAAAAGAGCGCCGAAGCAGGCCAGAACCAGTAGCAATAGCAGGGCAGAACGCATCCGGCCGTTTCATGTCATGTCGAGGTCGAGTAATCGATGGGACGTGCCGCCCATCTCGCCGTGAGGAACCATTTGCTCGAGCGTCGCCGCTCCCATTATTCACACGCGGCGCTGATCAAAATAGTCGATTAATACGACTTCTCCTCAGTGATGCTCGACCCAAGGTGTTCATTAATGGCTCGCTTCAAGGCCGCGCGGCGGTCGTTGTTCTTGTAGACCGAGGCGCCAGCTCGACAAACCCAGCACCGAAGTCGCCAGCCTGCTCGCATTGTCGAAGCTCTTCTTCAACATCCCAGATCGCCTCATTGGTCGCGCGTAGATCGGCCGTGAGAGTCGCGAGCTTCTCGGACAACACAATACCCCGATCGCGAGCAGCCCGAAGGGCCTCAAGCTCGCGGCGCACGTTCCGCAGCTTGTCGGGATCGCCAATGCGCTCCGATTTGATCTCGAGGATCGTGATCTTGTCGATGAGCTCGCCCGGTGAGGATTCGATTAGCACCTGCTCGTTGACCCCAGATATTTCTCCCCGGCGGACCGACAACAAGAGCCCACTCTTGACGTCCGACATTGTCGCATCTGGCTCCCGTTTGGCCAATCGCGAAGCGGAATCGCCCTGGTGATCCAGCGAGGTGGTGAACGGTGAGCCACGACTGGCGTGACAGTCCGAAACCGGAAATACTACTACCCGGTCAAGCCGCCCCTGCGCGGCCCGGCTTCGAACGTGATCGTCACCGCTTTGCCAAAGGAAGCTTCAATGCGTCTCTGCTCGCCTTTCTGGGTCCTTGCATGGTTCGCGTTCTCCGCAGTCGTGCGCGCTCAAAGCCAATCTGAACCACCCTCGGCCGCGCAAGTCGAGCACATCTCGGTCTGGCATGGGGAAAAGGTGAACGACCCTTTCTTCTGGCTGCGCGAGAAAAGCAACCCCGCGGTCATCAAGTACCTCGAAGCCGAAAACGCCTACACCGAGGCCCTGACCAAGGAACTGAAGCCATTTGCCGAGGCGCTCTACCAGGAGATGCTCGGCCACATCAAGCAGACCGATCAAGACGTGCCGGCTCTTCGCGACGGCTACTTCTACTATTCCCGGACCGAGGAAGGTAAGCAGTATCCGATCCGCTGCCGCAAGAAGGCGACCCCGGGTGGCCCGTTCGGCGGTGATGGTGCGGAAGAAGTTCTCCTCGACGCAAACGAGCTGGCGAAGGGCTTCAAGTTTCTCTCGGTCGGAGCGTTCGAAGTGAGCGACGATGCGCACCTGCTCGCCTATACCGTCGACACCACCGGCTTCCGCCAGTACCGCCTGCACGTGAAAGACCTCCGCACCGGAGCCACTCTCCCCGACACCGCAGAACGAGTCACCTCGGTCCGCTGGTGCGCCGACAACCGAACTCTCTTCTACACCACGGAAGACCCGGTCACCAAGCGCGCGAATATCCTCTGGCGGCACGCGCTGGGAGACGAGAACGAGCCGGTCTACCAGGAGAAAGACAAGCTGTTCAACGTGCACCTGGGAGGCAGCAAGGATCGCAAGATGCTTTTCCTGCGATCAACCAGCATCGATACGTACGAAGCACGCTATTCTCTGAGAGATCAGCCGGATGGTGCCTTTCAAGTCGTGCTTCCGCGCAGAAGGGCCACAAGTACACCGTCGATCACCGCGACGGGCTCTTCTACCTGCGGACCAACAAGGACGCCAAGAACTTCCGCCTGGTGACCGCGCCGGTGGCGAGCCCGTCGCCCGAGAACTGGAAAGAGCTGCTGCCCCACAGGAACGACGTCCTCTTGCAGGCATTCGAGCTGTTCCAGAGCCACCTGGTCACGTCTGAACGGTCCGCCGCGCTCACGAAGTTCCGCGTGCTCGACTCGGGCACGGGAAACTGGCACGAAGTCGGCCTTCCCGAAAGCGTGTACGCTGCCTCCGCGACCGAGACACCGGAGTATAACGCAACGACGTTCCGATTCACCTACGAGAGCATGATCACGCCCGATAGCGTGTATGACTACGACATGGCCAGCCGGCAGCGTACGCTGCGCAAGCGCAAGGAAGTTCCCCACTTTGACCGTGAGCTTTACGTGACCGAGCGCCAGTGGGCCGTGGCGCGTGACGGCGTGAAGGTTCCGCTCACGATCGCCTATCGCAAGGGCGCCAGGCAAGACGGCTCCGAACCACTGTTCCTCTACGGCTACGGATCCTACGGCGCGGGCATGCAGGCAAACTTCAACTCGAACCGGATCAGCCTTCTGGACCGGGGAATGATTTATGTGATCGCCCACATTCGCGGGGGCAACGAGATGGGTGAGACCTGGCACGACGACGGCATGCTCATGAAGAAGAAAAACACGTTTTTTGATTTCGTCGACAGCGCCAAGTGGCTGATCGCGAACAAGTGGACGAGCCCCGAGCACCTCGTGATCGAAGGCGGCAGCGCCGGCGGCCTGCTGATGGGCGCGGTGACCAACCTCGAGCCCGGTCTTTTCAAGGCAGCGCATGCCGCAGTGCCCTTTGTCGACGTGATGAACACCATGATGGACGCTAGCTTGCCGCTGACCGTCGGCGAATACCTCGAGTGGGGCAACCCCAACGAGAAGGCGGCTGGAGAATACATGCGCTCGTACAGCCCTTACGATAACCTCGAAAAAAAGGCCTACCCGGCGATCCTCGTAACGACGAGCCTCAACGACAGCCAGGTCATGTACTGGGAACCGGCCAAGTACGTCGCCAAGCTCCGGACGCTGAAGACGGACAGCAATCCTCTTCTTCTCAAGTGCAACATGGGTGCCGGCCACGGAGGCGCTTCCGGCCGGTACGATCGCTTGAAGGAAACCGCCTTTGAATACGCCTGGCTGATGAGCCAGGTCGGGATCGAGAAATAATCATCGGGAGCAGAGGGATGGGTTTTCTCGCGAGAGTATTTCTGAAGATTCTGTTCTTCCCGTTGACGCGGATTATCATTGCGATCTTTGCGATCGCGCTCGTCGCGGGACTGGAATCCGCGGGCCTGCAAAAAATCAGCGAGGCCAACGGCCTGAAGGGACAAGCCTGGTACATCGTTCTCTCGGGCGTGATCACGATCGTCACGGTGTGCTTGGTCTACGCCGGCTATGTTCGGCTTTTCGAGCGGCGAAGAGCGGTCGAGCTGTCGAAGAAGAATGCTATTCGCGAGTTTTCGACAGGGGCTGCAATCGGCTTCGGTCTCTTCACCGCGACGATCGCCTGTCTGTGGTTGGGTCGGTTTTATCACGTCGAAGGCGTGGGCGCGTACCTTCGGCTGCCACGTTGATGGGGCTGGGGTTCGTTGCCGCGTTCGTGGAAGAGATCATCACTCGCGGCATCATTTTTCGGATCACCGAAGAATCGCTGGGCACCTGGCTCGCGGTGGTGATCTCGGCGCTCTTCTTCGGCCTTTCTCACATCTTCAATCCGGAATCGAGCTGGTTCGCCGCGCTGTGCATCGCCGTGGAAGCGGGAGTCCTGTTGGCGGCGGCCTACATCACGACCCGGCGGCTCTGGCTGCCGATCGGGCTGCACTTCGCCTGGAATTTCACGCAAGGCGGAATCTTCGGCGTCCCCGTTTCAGGCGGGCGTGTTGACGGAATCCTCGAGTCGTCCCTGTCGGGGCCGGAACGGCTTTCCGGCGGTAAATTCGGAGCGGAGGCATCGATTTTCGCGGTCCTCGTTTGCACCTCGATGGCGATCTACCTGATCGTTCGCGCCGTCCGCAATGGTCAAATCATCCGGCCTTTCTGGGCGAGGACCAAGGCCGAGCCAATCTCCGAAATCGCCGGCGAGCCGATCGTGGCAACCCAATAGTCACCCTTCCCCCGCGCCACGATCCGAACGCATTCGTTTTGATGTTGCGCTGTCTTTTCCCCGCCCCGAAGGGGCAGTCAGAATCCAGCCCAGGGCAACGCCCTGGGGAATACGTGCCGTCTTGACCAAGCGTTAAATTGTTGTTGAACTAAAATCCGTGACAAAATGCTTGGGCTTTCGCTTCGCGGGAGAATGAATGGCTCAGCCAGGCCTGGGATGTTGCTCGTGATCACCTCGCCGGCCGTATTCATCGGCTTGCTCGCCGTTCGTTCTATCGCACTCGGCGATGAGCCCGCACGCTCGGACCAGCCCTTCACTGCCGACCAGGTTCGACTGTACGAATCCGAAGTCAAGCCGATCCTCACCCAGCACTGCCTCAAGTGCCACGGTGCGGGGCCGAAGATCCGCGGCGGCTTCCGGCTCGACAGCCGCGAGTCCGTTCTACGCGGCGGTGACCTCGGCCCGGCCGCCACACCCGGAGATCCCTCCCACAGCTTGCTCGTCAAGGCGATCAACTTTGACGAGCTCGAGATGCCGCCCGCGGGCAAGCTGCCGGCTCGCGAGATCGAAATCCTCACTCGCTGGGTGCGCGACGGCTTGCCCTGGACGTCTCGTTCGCCGGCACCTGTCGGTGCCCCCGCTGAGGCAACGACGGCCCGCCCGCCCGCCGCCAATCCGGCGAAACCAAAAACGGCGCGTGACGACTGGTCGTTGCGCCCCGTGCGACGCCCTTCGGTTCCTCGAGTCAAAGACAATGCCTGGTGCCGCACGCCCGTCGACGCGTTCATCCGCGCGGCTCGAGGCAGAGGGGCTCGAGCCGGCACCATCCGCCGATCGCACGGCGCTCATCCGGCGGCTGACTTATGACCTGACCGGGCTTCCGCCCACGCCGGAAGAGGTTGATGCGTTCGTTGCCGATCGCTCGCCCGACGCATTCGAACGCCTGACCGAACGCCTCCTGGCCAGCCCGCACTACGGCGAAAAGTGGGGCCGGCACTGGCTCGACCTGGTTCGCTACGGCGAGACCAACGGCTACGAACGCGACTCGGCCAAGCCCTTCGCCTGGCGGTATCGCGACTACGTCATCGACTCGTTCAATCAAGACAAGCCCTACGACCAGTTCGTGCGCGAGCAGCTCGCCGGCGATGAAATCGCCCCCGGCGCCGCCGCCCCGCTGATCGCAACCGGTTTCTATCGCCTCGGCATCTGGGACGACGAACCCGCCAATCGCGAGCTCGCCCGTTACGACGGCCTCGACGGCATCCTCTCCACGACGGCACAAGTCGTGCTGGGAATGTCGATCAACTGCGCCCGGTGCCATGATCACAAGGTCGACCCGATTCCCCAGCAGGACTACTATCGTTTGCTCGCCGTCTTTCACAACGTCACCCCTCCGACCGGCAAGGACTTGAAGAAAGTGAAGGCGGCTGACGGCGCGCAGATCGAGGTGATGTCAGTCGCCGAGCGGGGACGGGCAGAGACGCACATCTTGCTGCGCGGAAATCCTGCGCTCCGCGGCGACCGGGTCGAGCCCGGCGTGCCCCGGATCCTGGGCGGGCTGTCGTTCGCAAGCAATAACCGCCCCTCGCCACGGCAAGCACTCGCAGAGTGGCTCACCGCCGCGAACAACCCGCGCACGGCTCGCGTCATGGCCAACCGCATCTGGCAGTATCACTTCGGCCGTGGAATCGTCCCCACCCCCAACGAGTTTGGCGGCCTGGGCGAGCTGGCCACGCATCCCGAGCTGCTCGACTGGCTGGCGGCCGAATTGATCGACGGCGGATGGCAGATGAAGCAAATGCACCGAGCGATCGTGCTTTCCAGCACCTACCGGATGTCGTCGCGAGGAAGCGAAAGATCACTCGCTCGCGACCCGTCCAATCGCTGGTTCTGGCGATTTCCAATGCGCCGGCTCACCGCCGAGGAAGTACGCGATTCGATCCTCTCGGTCGCAGGAACCCTTAACCTGAAGGCCGGCGGCCCGCCGGTGTATCCCCGAATCCCGCCCGAGGTGATGGCCGGCCAATCCGTGCCGGGTCAAGGCTGGCCGGTTTCGCCTGAGTACGAAGCGATTCGCCGGAGCGTCTTCGTGCACGTGAAGCGGTCGCTATCGGTCCCGATTCTGGCCACCCACGACGCCGCCGACACCGACCTCAGTTGTCCCGTGCGCTACACGACAACCGTACCGACCCAAGCGCTGGGACTCTTGAACGGCTCGTTCACCAACGAGCAGGCCGCACGCTTCGCCGAGCGGCTCAGGCGCGAGGCTCCAGGCGGTCTCGAAAGCCAGGTGCGGCTGGCCCTCAAGCTCACGACCGGCGCGACCCCGAGAACGTCGAGGTGACGAACGATGTTGCCTTCGTGAAACGAATCGCTTCCGAAATCGGCCGGAACGCCGCGGCGGCTCTCGCACAGTACTGCCTCTTGTGTCTGAACACCAATGCGTTTTTGTACCTCGATTGAAATCGTTCTCGGGTCACACCCGCTCCAACGATCACGCCGCTCCCCCCGTCTGATCAACCACGATGGAACGCCCCGAAAGCGCCGGCGGGCACGCTCGCGGTAGGCGTTACCGACAGAAGCGGATTTTGACCCGAATGCGCGGGCGGCTGAACCGTCCCCGCTGAACCGTGACCGGCGAGGGGGTGCATCTGCATCGGAATCGAGTGCGGGTGCACCGAGCCCGTGGCCGTGCTGGGCAAGCTCGCCGGAATTTGCCATGTGAAAGTGGGTGTAGAGACTACGCTCGTCCAGGTGTGTTCGGAAGACCTCGGCAGTGTGCGGGCGTGCACACGTTGCTGCACCATCGCCCGGTGCTCGGACTCTTGAAGGCCTTCGATTCCTAGAAACGCACCAAGCACCGGTGTTCCGATATTCAGTAAGCTGCGACATTCGAGCTCTTCGGCCGCTGGACAAAAGCTTACTTTCGCTGCCATTGTGTGCCTCGTCGAAAGATTCTGATTCAGGTGAAGCGACGTCGTTTGCGTCACTCATACGGGGATAAGCGAGAGAGCCCGGGCAGAGGGGACACGGCTGGACATTATCCTGGAGGAAGTGCTCCCTGCCCTGCACAAGGTGTCCGGACCGCGCCACCCCGCCACGCTCAAGGCCTCCGCCACGCTGGCGACGGCCCAAGAATCCCTCGGTCGCTGGGACCGCGCCGAGCCCCTCTGGCGTGAGATCGTGGCGCGACGGTACGACACGGTCGGTGCCGATAGCCCCTTCCTCGCCGCTGACCTCGCTTCGCTGGGCTCGAACCTCCTCAAGCAGAACAAGCCGGCCGAAGCCGAGCCGCCGCTTCGCGGGTCCCTGACGATCCGCGAGAAAGAGCAGCCCAACGACTGGGCGACGTTTCACACCGGGTCCCTGCTCGGCGGCGCCTTGCTCGGGCAACAGAAGTACAACGACGCGGAGCCATTGCTGCGACAGGGCTACGAAGCCATGAAGCAACGCCAGAAAACGTCCCCTCCCCAAAGCAAGGCCCGCCTGATCGAAGCCGGCGAGCGACTGGTGCGACTGTATGAGGCGACGAACAAGCAAGACGAAGCAGCCACATGGCGAAAGGATCTGGAGGCGATCAAGTCTGCCGAGGATACACAAACCCCGAAGCGATGAGTGAAGAAGCGACTCCTCGCCGATCACCACCCTGGCCCAGGACCGCAGACATCGAGTGCTTGCTCGCGAGGTTCTGGGTCGGGCAAGGCGATGTCGTTTTCGTCGCCCCGGCCCATGTTAGCGAGAGAGCCATGCATCCAGGGACACGGTTGGGAAATAAAGTGCGGTCGCACTTCCCCTTCCCGTCTGCTTTGGCATCGCCGGAAAAAAAGTCCCAAGCCTGTGGACAGCGGGCGGCGGTTTCCGGATACCTATTCAGGGAGCCCGAAGATGCCCGATACGGCAGGCAGCGACGACCAAGCACTGATCGAGTGCGCGATGGCTGGCGACGAGCTGGCACTCGCCGGGCTGTTCGATGCCTATCGTGATCGGCTGCGGCGGATGATCCGTCTGCGGCTCGACCGTCGGCTCTCCGGCCGTGTTGATTCGTCCGACGTGCTTCAGGAGGCGTATCTCGACGTTCGAAAGCGGCTGGTGGAATATGCCCGCGACCCCGCGGCCATGCCGTTCCACCTCTGGCTCCGGCTGATTACAGGCCAGCGGCTCACCGACGTGCATCGCCACCACCTGGGTGCCCAGATGCGTGATGCCGGCCAGGAAGTCTCGCTCCATCGCGGCCCGTTCCCGCAGGCCAACTCGGTCTCACTTGCCGCCCAGCTCCTCGGCAAGATGACCAGCGCCAGCCACGCCGCGATCCGCGCCGAGCACAAGCTGATCGTCCAGGAGGCGCTCAACGGCATGGACCCGATCGACCGCGAGGTCCTCGCCTTGCGGCACTTCGAGCACCTCTCCAACGACGAGACGGCGCAGGTGCTCGGCCTGACCAAGTCAGCAGCCAGCAACCGCTATATTCGAGCGCTAAAACGGCTCAAGGAAATCCTGTCGTCGATCCCAGGGCTGAGAGAACAGCTTTAACGTAACCGCGCGGCAGACGGGGCGACCGACCCTTTTGCGTTTCTTGCAAATGGGCCGGAAGCATTCGCGTCGAACGGCCGCGTTTCACAACCAGGTAGCGAGTGATGACTACCTCCAGCGACGCACGAAACCCCGTCGAGCTCCTGGCCGCGGAGTTCCTCGACCGCAAACGCCGCGGCGAGCACCCCACCCTGCGCGATTACATCGAGCGCCACCCCGACCTGGCCGACGAGATCCGCGACCTGTTCCCGGCGCTCTTGATGATGGAAAACTTGGGCGACAGCTCCGGCGCCACCACCGGCACCCTTGCCGTTGAGAACGGCGCGGCCCTGGGAATCAGGCTCGAGCGCCTCGGCGACTACCGGATCCTGAGAGAGATCGGCCGCGGCGGCATGGGCGTCGTCTACGAAGCCGAGCAAGAGTCGCTCGGCCGCCGCGTGGCGCTCAAAGTGCTCGCAACCAGCTCCCTCCTCGACCCCAAGCAGGTCCGCCGCTTCGAGCGCGAGGCCAAAGCCGCCGCCAAGCTGCACCACACCAACATCGTCCCCGTCTTCGGCGTGGGCCGCCAGGACGGCCACCATTACTTCGTGATGCAATTCATCGCGGGACTGGGGCTCGACGTCGTGCTCGACGACCTCCGACGCCTGCGAGGCGCGAAGTCTCAGGCGAGACCCGCGACTGCGGACAGCCGAATCTCCGGCCTGACGGGAGTCGACGTGGCCCGCTCACTGATCACCTGCCGGTTCGCCGCTGAAGGGTCAATGACCGAGCCCGTCGACGTTGCGAAATCGCCTGCTCCGAACGGAACCCCGCCCGACTCCGGCTCCGCCCCGTCAGTGCTCCCCGGCTCATCCGAGCTTTCGGCCTCATCCGACCCGGACCGCCAGTTCTACCGCGGCGTCGCCCGCATCGGCCTCCAGGTCGCCGAGGCCTTGGAATACGCCAACCATCACGGCATCCTCCACCGTGACGTCAAGCCATCCAACCTCTTGCTCGACAACCACGGCAATGTCTGGGTCGCCGACTTCGGTCGGGCCAAGACGGCCGAGGCCGACGACCTCACCCACACGGGCGACATCCTCGGCACGATCCGCTACATGGCTCCGGAACGGTTCTCGGGCCATTGCGATGCCCCATCCGACGTTTACAGCCTGGGCTTGACGCTATACGAACTGGTGGCATTACGTCCGGCGTATGAAGCGTCGGACCGGCACAAGCTGATCGAGCGTGTGCTGCACGAACGGCCGGAGCGGCTCAAGAAGCTGGTGCCGGGAGTACCGCGTGACCTGGAAACGATCCTGGCCAAGGCGACGTCGCGCGACCCCGCGGGTCGGTACACGACGGCGGCGGCGCTCGCGGATGACCTGCGGCGGTTCGTCGAGGACCGACCCATCCGGGCGCGGCGAATCTCGGCTGTGGAGCACCTCGCGCGGTGGTGCCGGCGGAACAAGGTCCTCGCGGCATTGACGCGCCGTGGCCTCGGCGGCGCTCGTGGCCGTGGCGGCCCTGACGGCGCTGTTCGCTGCAAACCAGCGCCGCCTCGCCGCGCAACAGTCCCTTCGTCTTGCCGAACAGACTCAAGCAACCAATAAGATCGAGCGGCTTGCCGACGACCTCGAGCGCCGAGGCAAGGCCCTGGAATCGTCACTGACCGAGTCCAACCGCCGCCTGGCGATGCTCAACTTCGAGCGGGGTCAACTGGCCTTCGAGAAGGGCCAGATCGGCCCGGCGATGCTCTGGACCGTCGAATCGCTCCGGTTGGCCACCGAAGCGAAAGACGATGCTGGCCGCCACGTCGCCCTGGCGACCCTCTCGGCCTGGCGGCGCCAGCACGTCGAGCCCAAGGCGGTGTTGTCCTTCGGCGGCGAAATAGTCGCAGTGGCTCTGAGCCCCGACGGCAAGACCATTGTCACCGGCGGTTATGACAAGATGGCGAGGCGTTGGGATGTCGCCACCGGCCAGCCAATCGGCCGGCCCATCGTGCACTCAGCCGCCGTCCATTTCGTGGAGTTCAGCGCCGACGGCAAGCGCATCCGCACCGGCAGCTTCGAAGATAAAACGGCCCGGCGGTGGGACGCGGACACTGGCGCGCCGATCGGCGCGCCTCTGGAACATTCCGGCTCGGGCTGCGGTGCGGCGTTGAGTCCCGACGGCAAGACAATTCTGACGCTCACAGGATCATTTGGCACAACGGCGCGGCAATGGGACGCCGCCACCGGCCAGCCGGTTGGCCAGCCGATGACCCACCCTGGCGCGGTGTTTTCGATGGCATTCAGCCCCGACGGCAAGACCATCCTCACCGGAAGCGGTGACAAGACGGCCCAACTGTGGGACGCGGCTACCGGAGAGCGGATGGGCAGGCCGATGGAGCACCAGGGCGGCGTCCAGTATGTCGCCTTCAGCGCCGACGGCAAGACCCTTCTCACCTGGAGCCATGATGGGACGGCGCGACTCTGGGAGGCCGAGCTCGGCGAGCCCATCGGCCGGCTGCTCTCGGAGGACACCGTTGGCTGGAACAGCCTGGCGTTCAGCCGTGACGGCAAATCTCTATTTACCGGCGGCAGGGACGGCAGGATCAGCCTCTGGGACCCAGCATCGGGGCAACTTCGCGGCCAATTATTGAAACTCGGATCCGAGATCCAGGCACTTTCGATCAGCCCCGATGGCAGGACACTCGCCACCGGACTTTCGGAGGACACGGTGCGGCTGCGGGACGCCGTGACCGGGAAGCCGATCGGACTGCACATGGTGCACAAATCAATGTTTGCAGATTCGTTTATATATGTGGATTTTAGCCACGACGGCAAGACCATTGTCACCACTCGCGGCGGCGACAGGACGATCCGGCTCTGGGACGCCGCCACTGGAGGGCCCGCCGGCCCGCCGTGGGTGCATTCCGACGTGGTCCGTTCGGCTGCGTTCAGCCCAGACGCCAGGACGATCGTTACGGCAAGCCCGAACGGGATGGTGCAGCTCTGGGATGTCGCCACCCGCCGGCCCACCGCGAGGCCCCTTGTGCATTCCGGCGCCGTGTTTTTCGCGACGTTCAGCCCCGACGGCAAGACAATCGTGACCGGTGGTATCGAAAAGACGGTTCGGATGTGGGACGTCGCCACGAGCCTCCAGATCGGCCGGCCGATGGTGCATTCGGAATATGTGTACTCCGTGGTTTTAGCGGCGACGGCCACACTATTCTTACCGGCAGTGGCGACGGCGTGGCCCAGATCTGGGATGCCACAACCTGTCAGCCGATTGGCCCGCCGCTGCACCATGGTTATGCGGGAGGTGCCAACATGGTACGTGCACGTTTCAGCCCCGATGGTCGATTCGTGGTAACAACGGCTCTCGACAAAGCAACGGCCGTGTGGGACGTCCCGGCACAGTTGCCCGATGACCTGCCTCGTCTGACCGTTTGGGTTGAGGCCATCACGGGGCTGGTGCTGGATGAGCGGGGCTCGATCCAGGTGCTTGAACATGGCGCCTGGCTCCAGCGGCGCCGGCGGCTGGAGCAGCTTGGCGGCTCACCGCCGAGTGATCCGTCGCCGCGGCTCGACCCGATCCTCTTCGGCGCCGATCCGTCGGCACGTGCCGACGCGCTGGCCGAGCGCGGTCTCTATGCCCAGGCCGAGGCCGCCTTCGCCGAGGCGACCCGCGCCCGCCCGCTCAGTCGATTGGCGTGGACCGCTTTGGTCCGCTACGAGTTGTCGCGCGGCCGGCCCGAGCGCGCGGTCGAACAGCTCAGCGCCGCCGTCGCTCGACAGCCCGAAAGCCTGGCTCTCCGCTCCAGGCACTGCGGCGCGCTCTTGGCGGCACGTGATCGGATCGGCTGGCAACGGGCCATCGCCAGCCTGCTCGATCAGTTTCAAGGGCCGCCGACCCCATCTGACGGCGCGTACGTCGCCCAGATAACTGTGCTAGGGCCTTACGCAGTTACCGATCCCGAGGCGCCGATACGGCTGGCCGAGTCCGCGGTCGAACGCGAAACGTGGGAAGCCTCCAAGGCCACAGCATTGAGCACCCTCGGCGCGGCACTGTACCGCGCTGGCCGATTCGGTGAAGCGATCCGCCGGTTGGATGAAGCGAGTCAGCTCGAGGGCGCGGCGGTCACGCCCCGGACACGGGCATTCCTGCGCTGGCCCACTTGCGCCTGGGACATCGCGACCTCGCAAGGCAATGGCTCGAGCGGCTGCAACAACACCCGCCGAGCACGGAGCCGGCACAATTCTGGGAGGAATGGGAACTCAGCCTTCTGCGCAGCGAAGCCGAGGCCGTCATCCTTTACGACCCTGTGTTCCCGGACGACCCGTTTGCGCATTGAGTTGATCGATCGGCCGGAAGGAAGCAGCAACCCCGAAGTAGTAAGCCAACAATGCGGATCTCCACTCACGGGCCCGGCGCGAAGACCTCGGTCGGGAACTGCAGGTCCATCACCAGGTTCCGGAAGTCGCGCCGATCGCGCAGGGCGTCGAGGTCGGTGTCTCTCCGCAAGGCGACCGGATTCCCGTAGCCGCGGGCGACGGCGACGCGCAGCGCCGCCAGCTTGCCGTAGTAGTCGCTCGCCGACCGCAGCAAACGGTCGCGTAAGGCCTTGAACTGCGGCTCCTTCAGCAAGAAGTCCTCGCTGACGCCAGTGTGAAAGGTCTTGATCGCGTCCATCGCCAGGTCGAATCGCCCAGACGCGGCAAGTCCTGTCAAGCGTCGCCGAGACAGCCCGAGTGCCGTCTCGCGTCACCGCCACGGCACGCACCGCAATGTTATGCCCCTTAAGGACGAGGCCGGTGTCGGGTAGATTCTGCCTTTTCGATTTCCACATGGGCAAATGGCTCCGATCGTCGTCCAGTCGAGAGCGTCGGAACGATCCGGTGAAGCCCGAGGGCGCGTCGTTCGAGGAGGGGTTCGCAGGGCACCCTGAAACAAGCGGTCCGCACCGCGCCAATCGTCCATCACCCTCCCGGTTTTCGCTGCCATTGTACGTCGCCGCTAAGCCGCGGTCACGGGAGGCGTGGCTCGCACGCCCTCGCCGATCATCCTCCCGAGCGGTCCGCTGAGGAACCGTTCCGACCCGGTGACTACGGTGATAGAATAGAGCAACTGCAGAAAAGCCCTCGGGCGTGGGAGGCTGCCATGACGATTTCGATTCTAGTGGAACCGAGCCAGGTTGGGTTTCGCGCGTCGACCGGTGGGCCGCTCCAGCTATCGGCGGAAGCGGCGTCGGCTGCGGAGGCGGTGAACGCCCTGCACGAGAAGATCGCCAGCCGGCTTGAACGAGGGGCGATTCTCATTGATCATCCCGTCCAACCGCCCAAGCCCCCGATCCCGGTTCTGCCATTATCGGCAAACCCCTTGTTCGACGCTTGGTTGGCGGCTGTGGAGACATACCGCGCCGAGCAGGAAACCCTGGAAAGCTCCAATGACCGTGAGACCAAGTGATCCATGGCGATTTTCCTTCTCGACACGGATATGCTCAGTCTCCATCAGCGCAATAAATCCCAGGTTATTGCCGCCGTTGAAAGCCACGCGACAGACCAGTTGTGCGTGAGCACCGTTACTCTGGAAGAGCAAATCGGTGGTTGGTCGGCATTAGCTCGCTCGGCGAAAACTCCGCAGGCAGGTGAACATGCCGCCATGCTCCTGGCTTCCCTCGTCGTTTCTTGGAATCGTTTCGCGATCACTCCCATGACCATGTCGGCCTGGACGCAGTTCGAGTTGCTGGTCAGCGCCAAGTTGAACGTGAAGCGCAACGATCTTCGTATCGCGGCGATTGCCAAGGAAATTGGAGCAACTGTGGTAACCCGCAATCGTCGCGATTTTGGGCGGGTACCTGGACTCATGATCGAGGATTGGGCGACCTGATCCCTGCGCCGCCATCTCAGCGGCGCTCGCGGATGACAGTTTCCGACAGAGGTTCCCCCACTATCGCGATCGGCTCGTCGGCGGGATCGTCAAAGTCGGCGGCAGTATCGGGGAGCTGCGTGAGGAGACCGAGCTTCAACAGTTTCTGGTCGAATTCCGCCCGCGTGAGCGACTCCTTCTGCTGAACTGGCTTGCGCGCTTGGTTTTCTTGCCTGGCATCGTCTGCTTCAGCCGGAGCAGGGCGTCGCGGATCACGTCATTCTCGCGGGCATAGAGGCCGTCGCGCACTGCGTCGTGAACCAGCTTCTCTAAGTCTTTTGATAAATGGATCGTCATAATACGCTTTCTCCTTCGCTCACTAGCCTATCAGTTTCATTCCGCCTTGCCAACCGTTCCGCTCTATCCCCGCTTGCGTCTTCGCATGGCTCCTATTTACCGGCCGCTCGCGCCCGCCCACCCTCCGCCCACGCCTCGCGAAGCGTCCGAATATCAAGCGGCGTGAGACCACGCTCAGAATCGATCCGACAATTGGAAAGGACCTCAGCTTCCGACAACAGTACATCGACGGGCAACTCACTGCTCACAAGCGCCCAGGTCCAGGTCCAGACTTCGCTCCCGGAAATGCTCCTCACCTGAACCTGCTCTGCATCAGGAAACGCGACGCTCACCGGCGTGCCTGAAAATCGCAGCGCCGGGCTCACCGGCTCGCCGGTCGCAACGTCCCAGATGCGCGCGGTGCCATCCCGGCTCGCGGTGATCACATACGACCGGCTGTCGGGGCTGAATGCCGCGCAGCGCACGCTCCCAAACTGCCGCAGCGGAGGCGCGAGCAGGTTGCCAGTAGAAACATCCCACAGCCGGGCCGTGCAGTCCTCACTGGTTGTCACCAGCCGCGTTCCATCGGGACTGAACGCTCCAAAACTCACCAGGCTGCCGTGACGCAGCTCCGGACCAACCGCCCGCCCGCCCGCATCTCGAATTCGCGCAGGCGTGGCTCCCTTCGGGGACTGCATAGTGCTTTCGGTCCGCGCTCCACCAGATCTTCTTCTCGTCGCGCGGCGGAGTTTTCGGAAGAATTTGCTTTTCAACAGTCGGCTTGCCGCGGGCGGGCGCAATGTCCCACAGACGAGCCGTGCCGTCGATGCTCGCCGTCAAAATAAAGCGCCCCCGCGGGCCAATCGCAACGCTCTGGACATTCCCGCCGTGTTTGAGCGGTGCGGTCAGCGGCTCGCCGGTCTCCACATCCCACAAGCGCACGGTGTTGTCGTCGCTGCAAGTCGCGACGCGGCCGCCGTCGGGATGGAAGGCAACCCCCAGCACGCCGCTCTCGTGCCGCAGCGGCGAGCCCAGCGGCCTGCCGTTAATCGGATCCCAGATGCGCACCGTGGCGTCGTGGCTCCCGGTCGCAAGGCGTGTGCCGTCGTGATTGAAAGATAAGCATGTCAAGGGAAGCTCGTGTTTCAGAATCTTGGGAGCCGCCGGAGCATCGCTTACCTGCCAGACGCGCGCGACCACGTCATCACCGGCGGTCCCGACGAGTTTGCCGTCCGGCGACAACGCCGCTTGAACGACTCGACTGTCGTGGAGCAGGGGGGGAGTCACCGCCGTGCCATGCGCGGTCTCCCAAACGCGGGCGGTGCGGTCATCCGACGCCGTCACGACCAGCCCCCCATCCTGACCAAACGCCGCATCATTGACCGGTCCGCCGTGCTTCAAGATCGCGATCAGCTTGCCCTCGGCCGTCCAGAGCTTCGCGGTGCCGTCGCCAGAAGCGGTCACGATTTTTCGTCCGGCTCGATCGAACCGGGCACTCGTGAGCGGACCTTGATGGCCGAGGTAGGCGCTCGACTTCTCCCCGGGCAGTGTCCCAGATGCGACCGGAGCCGTCGGTGCACGCCGTCACGACCAACCCATCGGCGCCGCTCGAGCCGTCGACCACCGGGGCCGGATGCACCAGCGGTTTGCCGATCGCGGCGAACGTGTCGAGATCCCAGACGCGGGCCGTGCCGTCCTCACAGAACGTGAACGCTCGCGAGCCCTCGGCATCGAAGCTCGCCTGTCGTACCGCCTCGCCATGAAACCAGATTTGCCGCAAGGGCGGAGCGCTCGCGGCCGCCATCCCCAGGCGCAGGCGATGAGCATTCCCGCCAGCGGCGTCATCCAGCGCAAGGCATCGGCAAACCAGAGCATCGCGAGCGTGCTGTCACCTCGGTCGAGCGCATTGTTTCCCTGGGCCACTTCCAGATGCACCAGCCGGCGACGGCTCTCCGCAGCGCTGGCCTGTTCGGCCTGAAGAGCCCCCTGGAGCTTCACGTTGTGGTAGGTGATGCCCGCCAGCAGCGAGGCGAGTGCGACAACACCGACGGCGATCGCCGCCGCGGTGCCGGGCCGCCGTCGCGCCCATTTGACGCCGCGCTCCAGGAGGGGCGTCGGTCGCGCCTGGATGGGCTCCCCTTCGAGAAATCGCCGCAAGTCAGCAGCCAGGTCGATGACCTTGGGATAGCGCTTGGCGGGGCTCTTCTCGAGGCACTTCAGACAGATGACCTCGAGATCGGCCGGCAACGCCGGCTGAAGCGTATGCGGCGGCATGGGGTCTGCGCTGCTGACAAGCTGGAGGGTGAGCCACACCGTGGCTGCCTTGAATGGAGGGCGGCCGGTGAGCAGCTCATAGAAAATCGCGCCCAGGGAATAGACATCCGTGGTTTCGGCGACGTTCTTCGAATCGCCGCGGGCCTGCTCGGGCGCCATGTAGCACGGCGTGCCCAGAACGCTGTGCGTGAGCGTCAACCCCTCGCCCTCGCCCAGGCGCTTGGCCAGGCCGAAATCCGTGATCTTCGGGCAGAACGACGCCGCGGGCCCTGCCGTCGACGAGATCCACGCCGCGCTGTCGAGCGTCGCGTCTCCCTGTCGCTCGCCCTCCCGCCTCAGCAGGATATTACCGGGTTTCAAATCCCGATGCACCACGCCGCAGCGGTGCGCCTCGTGCATGGCGGTCGCCAGCACCTGGATCAGCCGCGCCGCCTCCCGCGGTGGCTGCGGCCGACCGCCCAGCAGCGCCTCCAGGGTGCCGTCCGGCACGTATTCCATCGAAAAAAACGGGCGACCTTCCACACTGCCGACTTCATAAATCTGGATCAGGTTGGGGTGCTGCAACCGCGCGATGACCTCGGCTTCGGTCTTGAACCGATTGAGCGTGCGCTCCGCTTCGGCGCCCTGGGGAAGCATCTTGATCGCCACCAGACGGTCGAGCCCCACCTGGCGCGCCAGATAGACGACCCCCATACCGCCGCGCCCGAGCTCGCGCTGGATCGTGTAGCCGGGGATCGAAGGCAAGGGCGCGCCGGTCGTCGATTCGCTCGGCAGGTGCCAGCCGATGTCCGGGGTCTCGCTTCGCTCCATCTTCTGGGTCGCCATCGCGGAATTCACCGCGCGCAGCTTATCGACCATACCGCGGAGAGCGTCGAGCAGCTCGGGAGCATCCCGGCAAAGCTCTTCGAGTACCACCTTATTACCCGCCTCGGTCTGCTCTTCCCATTCGACAAGCAGGTCGGCGAGGCTTCGTGCGGGCGTCATGGAGTGAGTCAACCTTCAGGCAATGCGCCGCCCAAGAGTTCGTGCAACTGGAGCCGGGCCGCCGCCCAGCGCCTCTTGATCGTCCGCTCCGACACGCCCAGCATCTCAGCGACCTCGGCCTGCCGCAGCTCCTGATACCACAGGAGATCAAACAGGTCACGCACGTCCGCCGGCAGTGCCGCAATCTTCTCATGAAACTCGGTCCACCGGGCGAGCTGGTCCGGCTCATCATCGTGCGCCGGCGCCCGTTGTTCCTGGCGCACCGCCCAGTGAATCGGCCTTGCCTTCCACGGTCGCGTGCTTGGCACCCAGGCCGCACGGCCCGAAGTAGTGCTTGGCCAGATCAAGCAGCTCGCGGCGAATGTTGAGCGCGGCAAGTCGGTAATAGTCGGCGGGCGTTTCCGGCCGGACCTCGGCCAGAGTTCGATGCAATCGCATTAGCGCGCTCTGAAGCACGTCGTCGGTTTGCTCCCAGCGGCGCAGCGCGCTCAAATCGGCGCAGCATCTTCCGGGTCAATCGCGTCAGCCGCTCGCACGAAAGCTCGAGCAGCTTCTCACGGGCCGATTCGTCGCCGCCCTGAAGCTGGTCAAGCCAGCCCTGAACTTGAATCGTGTGATTGCTGGATGCGGCGGCCATACTGTCGAATTCGCCCCAGGGAGCATGCCTTCGTCAGGAACGCGCACTCAACATCGTAGCCGACAGCCGGAAGGATGCAAACGTCCAGAGCCTGGCGATCGAGCTCGGGCTGCCCGCATTGCGTCCAGCCCAACTATTCCGCATACTGTGAATGTTGAACAATGCGCAAACTCGCCCACCGATCGATCCGACCCGCCTCACCCCCTGAGTCGGTCAGAATGAATCACACTCGCTTTGAGACGATTCGTCATGGATGAAAGCTCGATGAAGCAGCCGGTTCCTCCTGCTCGAGGCTCATTCTGCGGCCGCACTCGCCGAGAATTCCTCTGGCAGATCGGCGGGGGCTTCGGCTCGGTGGCGCTTGCGGGTCTCATGCAGTCGGACGGCTTCCTGGCTCGCCAGGCCGTCGGGGCCGACGGGGTCACCCCGTTCGTCAATCCGCTGGCGCCCAAGATCCCTCCCCTTCCCGCCAAGGCCAAGAGCGTCATCTTCCTGTTCATGTACGGCGGACCGAGCCACGTCGACACGTTCGACTATAAGCCCGACCTTTATCCCCTCGACGGCAAGACGATCGCGGTCAAGACGTTCGGCCGCGGCGGCAAGAAGAACCAGGGGCGAATTGTCGGCCCCAAGTGGAGCTTTCACCAGTATGGGCAGTGCGGCAAGGCTGTCTCGACGCTCTTCCCAGAGCTTGCAACCTGCGTCGACGACATCGCCTTCATCCACTCGATGTATGCCGAATCGCCGATCCATGGCTCGGCCATGCTCATGATGAACTCCGGGCGGCTGCTCTCGGGCCATCCCTGCCTGGGCACCTGGGTCACTTACGGACTGGGAAGCGAAAACGAGAACCTGCCCGGCTTTGTCGTGATGCTCGACCGCAAGGGGGGTCCGATCTCCGGCGCCCAGAACTGGTCGAGCGGCTACATGCCCGCAGCATTTCAGGCGACCGTCCTGCGAGCCAATTCGGTGCCGATCCACGACCTGGCCTCGCCCCCGGATACCGACCGCGCCACGCGGCGAATTCTGCTCGACCGCCTGCGAGAAAAGAACGACAGCCACGCGGCCTCGCGCGCGACAACTCCGAGCTGGCCGCCAGGATCGCCAGCTACGAGCTGGCGTTTCGCATGCAGCAGTCCGCGCCCGAAGCGGTCGACCTGGGCCAGGAATCGGCCGAGACGCGGGAGCTCTACGGCATCGACCAGTCCCGCACGGCCGATTTCGGCCGCAAGTGCCTGATCGCGCGCCGGCTCGTGGAACGCGGAGTCCGCTTCGTCCAGATCTACTCGGGAGGCGCCCATAACGACGACAACTGGGATGCCCACAACGATTTGAAGGCCAACCACGATTTTCACGCCGGCAACACGGATAAACCGATCGCGGGCCTGATCAAGGATCTGAAGCGGCGCGGCCTCCTGGACCAGACGCTCATCGTCTGGGGCGGCGAGTTCGGCCGCCAGCCGACTGCCGAGTTCGCCAAAGGCACCGGCCGCGACCACAACTCGTTCGGCTTCACGATGTGGATGGCGGGCGGCGGAATCAAAGGTGGAACCAGCGTGGGCAAAACGGACGAGCTCGGCAGCGCGGCCGTCGAGGATCGCTTTCACGTGAAGAACCTTCATGCTACGATCCTGCACCAGCTCGGCCTCGACCCCAACGGTCTCAACTATTTCTACGCCGGCTTGCACCAGAAGCTCGTCGGTGTCGAAGGGGCTGAGCCGATCCAGCAGTTGATCTGAGCTGGTCTGGTTTAGTCGTGAGCATGGGAGGGAATCTGAGAGACAGTCAACGTGACATGCTGACTACCGAACGCGTCACCAAGCCATCGACTCGTCTGCCCCACACCCTCGCCGACTGGCACACGCCCGCTCAAGTTCGGTAGCGCGAAGGTGGTTACGCCGTTGCCTCCGTAGGTGGGGCCCATGATCGAAAAGAGCGCTCGATTCTGATCGATTGACAGGATCTGGCCATTGGCGAACGCCCAGCCACCGGGAACGGAACCACCCGCAGGAAACGCACGCACTTCGCCAAGGAACGGTGTGCTGCCTCCCGCGTTTCCAAGGGCATTATTCTCCGACGGGAAAACACCGCTGGTCGCGATCATATAATTCATGGCCAGAGACGGATGCGTGTTGTCAAACGGCTGGTCCCCACCGGTCGTGCCGGTGCCGCCGCCATTTGGCAGGGTGTGCGTGTGCGGGGGAAGCTGCGCCTCCGTCAGCCTGATGGCTGCGCTGCCTGTTTTCTCGCCCAGGGTGCGTAAGGAGCCTCCAGCGATCTGGCCCGTACCAATATCCAGACGCCCGCGCAGGTCGGGCAGCGCGAATGTTGTGGTGCCGTTGCCGCCGTAGGTCGTGCTCACCAGGGCGAACAATTTCGGATGCCGGGCGATCTGCAAGATTTGTCCATCGCACGGTAGATAGCCGCCGGGCGCAAAGTCTCCTGCGAACAGACGCAACTGGGCGAAGCCGGGCAACCCGGACGGAGAAATCACGTAGTTCAGTGCGAGCGATGGCTGTGGTTTGTCGAAGGGCTCGCCGGCACCGGTCACACCGGTCATGCCGCCGCCGGGCAGCGGATGCACATGCGGCGGAAGCTCCTTCACCGTAAGCGTGGCCAGGTCGCTGCCAAAAGACGTCGCCAGCGGCCGATCCGGGAGCCTCTCCCCCTTTCCCACACCGACGACGGCGCGATCTTGCAGGTCGGGTAGACGAAAGGTTGTCGTTCCATTTCCGCCGTAGGTTGTGCCGAGGAGGTGGAAGGCCCTGTAGAACTTCGAGGTGCTCAGCTCCTGACCGTTACAGACCGCCCAACCGCCCGGTACGAGAATGCCAGCCATGAGATCGATCTGGCCGATAAACGGGTCCGCGGTCGTACCATTGCCCCCTCGAATCGGGTAGACCCCGGCATCCAGATCGATAATGTACCGGAGCGCCAGCGAGGGTTGAGTGTTGTTAAAAGGCGCGCCACTCCCGGACGAGCCGGTCGAGGCCATCAGCGTGCGCAGCTCGAGCGACTCAACCCGCGGCGCGCTCCTGCGCCCGGGTGCAAGAACAGAGCTCAACGGCTGAGGGGCACGACGACGGCCCAGGCCACGCAGCCGCACCGACAAGATCAACGAGTGCCAATTCTTGGGAAGCACGAAGCTCACTCCTCGAGATGAACGTGAAAACCGCGTCGTGAAACCACTAGGCAGCGGTTCAAACGGACGACGTCCTGCGCACTGTCAGACTAATAGCAGACACAGCACAATCGCAACACACTGGCGTGAAATTGCAGCGCCGCGTGCGCTGACACCGGCGCGGGCATTGATGCTGCCGGAGTCGGAGGTGGCCAGACCGCCGAGAGAGTCCTACCCCGAGCGTATCGCCTTGCACCCGCGGCGATCATCCCCCATACTCAGTGCCGTCTGCTTGATGGGCCAAGAATACACAGGGAGCGCAACACGACCATGCGACAACCCGATTCGCGCCGGAGCTTCCTGGGTGCGATCTCGAGCGCCGCCGCCGCCGTTGGCCTGGCGCCGCGAGCCGCGTCTGCCGGGCGAGATGACACGCCGGCCCTTCTGGGCGGCAAGCCGGTGCGCGACCGCCCCTTTCCCGGCTGGCCCGTCATCGGCGAAAACGACGAGAAGGCCTGGATGAAGGTCCTTCGCAAGGGACGCTGGTGCCGGCTTGGCGGCGATTACGCCAACGAGTTCGAAGCAGCCTGGGCAAAAACCTTGGGCGCGAAGCACTGCCTGGCCGTCGCCAATGGCACCAGCGCGCTCATCACGTCGCTGGCCGCCCTCGGGGTCGGCCCCGGCGACGAGGTGATCGTGCCACCCTATACCTTCGTCGCCACCGTCAACGCCGTGCTCCTGCACCATGCGCTGCCGATCTTCGTCGATACCGATCCGGAAACATTCCAGATCGACGCCAAAAAGATCGAGGCGGCGATCACCGAAAGAACCCGCTGCATCATCCCGGTGCATCTGGGCGGGGCAGCCGCCGATCTGGACGCCATCGCCGCGATCGCGGCCAGCCACAAGATCCCCGTGCTTGAGGACGCCTGCCAGGCGCACCTGGCCGAATGGCGCGGCCGCAAGGTGAGCACGCTTGGCGATCTCGGCTGCTTCAGCTTTCAAGGGTCCAAGAACCTCAATTCCGGCGAAGGCGGCGCCATCCTGACGAACAGCGATGAATTGATCGAGAAATGCAAAAGCTTTCAGAACAACGGCCGGGGCACCTCGACCGCCGGCTTCTCGTACGTACAGAGCGGCGCCAACTTGCGGATGACCGAGTTCCAGGCCGCTCTCCTGCTCGAGCAACTGACGCGGCTCGAAGAGCAATCCCGCCGCCGCGAGCAGAACGCAGCCTACTTGACCGAGCTCTTGCGCGAGATCAAGGGCATCACCCCGGCGAGCATGTACGAGGGCTGCACCCGCAACGCCTACCATCTTTACATGTTCCGATATGATCGAACGCACTTCGAAGGCTTGCCTCGCGGCAAGTTTCTCCGGGCGCTCGAAGCCGAGGGAATTCCCCCCTCCGGAGGCTATCAGCCGCTCGACAAGGAACCGTTCTTGAAAAACACGCTCATGTCGCGCGGGTTCCAGTCAGTTTATGGACCCGCGCGTATCGCCCTATACCTGGAGAAGACGCATTGCCCGGCGAACGATCAGCTTTGCGAGGTCGCAGTGTGGCTCACCCAGACGACGCTCCTGGGCCCGCGATCCGATATGGACGAGATCGCGGCGGCGATCCGCAAGGTGCAGAAGCACGGGGCGAGGCTGGAGAAGGCGTAGGCCACTGCGGGAGGACCTGAAGCTTGTTGTTCGAGGATCATCATCCACGCGACACCGAGCCTCAATCGCCACGAGACCCCGAAGCCGGAAGCCGCGGCTCACTTGATCAGAGTCTCGCTCAGGTAGTTCTTGAGCTCCTGATCGCCGAGCTTCCGTTTCACCCTGTGCAGAACTTCTCGGGCCTGGTCGATGACCTGGTTGGTCGGCCCGAGCAAGCCGCTCGTGAATAGTCGCGCGGTGCCGTCGTCGTACACCGCCACCAGAGTCGTGCTGTCGGGGCTGAAGCCGATCGATGGGAAGTCACCCGGCGGCCCGGCAAAGGTGGTCAGCAGTCTGCCCGCCTCGAGATTCCAGATGTTGATTGTGCCGCGGCCGCTCGTCAGTGCCATGAACCTGCCGTTGGGGCTGATCTCCGCGTCCGGGACCATGGACCCGCTTGGCGGGAATGACGACTCGCCCAGCTCGAGGGATAGCTTTCCGGTGGACATGTCCCAGATCTTGGCCGTGCCGTCTTGCCTGACGGTGAACGCAAACTTGCCGTCCCGACTGAAGCCCGCTTCCACGACCGCCGAGCCGAACCGCTCGAGTGAAACGGGTCGCGGATCTCCCTCAGTCCAGATCTGCGCGTAGGGCCTCTGGTCAGTGACGTTGATCATCGTATCGCCGTGGACCATCACGACGCGGTCTCCCTGGGGGCTGAATGCTGCGGAGTTCATCGGCAGCGAGCCGGAACCGATCAGATTTGCAAGCTGGCCGGTCTGTGCGTCCCACACCGTGACCATGCCGTCGGCGTGGGCCGCGACGACCGAAGTCGAATCACCGCGGAATGCCAGGTTCTTCACGGGGCTGCCGATCACATGCCCCATCGCTAACACGAGTTTCCCGGTCCCGGCGTCCCAGACTCTTGCCGCGTTGCTCTGGTCGGTTGTCAGGATCAACGACCCCACGGAGTTGTAGGCCGCGGTCACGACGCTGTTGCCGACAGGCACCTCCGCAACAGGCTTGCCGGTCTCAAGGTCCCAGATCCGCGCCGACGAATCCCTGCCGGCCGTGAGCACGTGTTTGCCGTCGGGACTGAAGTCCATCTGAAGGACCGATGACTGGACGACCGGTGACTCGCTCAGGAGCTTCAGGGACTGGGCATCCCATATCTTGATCGTCTGAAAGTCGCCCGCGGAGACGAGGCGTTTGCCGTCGCGACTGAACCTCAAGAAGCGAGGGACAACGCCTGGCGCATGCGCGAGGTCGCTCGGCTTCGTAGTCGTCACATCCCAGACCCCTGGCGCAAGCCCTCGGCAATGGCCAGCTTCGCGCCGTCTGGGCTGAACGAAAGCTGAAACGCCGCAGTATCAGTCTGGATCCTGGTCAAGGGAGTGGCCGTCCGGGCGTCCCAGACCTGCACCGTATTGTCGAGACTGCTGGTGGCGATCTTCTTGCCGTCAGGGCTGAAGGCGATTCTGGTCAATCTGTTGCCATGCCCGGAAAGCTCCTTGAACAGGCCGCCCGTGGTGTTCCAGAGCCGGGCCGAATTCCCCGCCGCGCTCCCGGTGGCCAGCAGCGAGCCGTCGGGGCTGAAGACCAGCAGTTCGTGGGAGCGCTTCTCCTCCGTGTCGAGCACGAGGGCAGGACCGGCCGCCTCCGTGGGCCAGATCCGCACAATTCCGGCGGCCGAGGATGTGGCCAGAATGCGGCCGTCGGAACTGAACGCGGCTGCTGCCACCGTCTCGCCGGAATGCGGCAGATCGCGAATGACCGAATGTTTCTTGGTATCCCAGAGATGCACCAGGCCATCCGGGCCTTGCGTCAAGAGCCGGCTGCCGTCGGGGCTGAATGCCGGAAGCTCCTCGGTGGTGGGCGCCCACGCCGTATTCGGCACCATGACTTTCGTTGCCGTCAAGTCCGCGAACCGCACCGAGCCGTCGACGCAGCCGATCGCCAGCGCCTGACCCTGCCTGGCGCAGTCAAGCACCGTGGCCGGGGCTCCGACGAAAAGCGTTCGCGCATCACTCGCCTCGTCGTGAACATTCCAGACACGCGCAAAGGTGTCGGTGCATGCCGCAAAGAGCGCGCGGCCGTCAGGGCTGAACACCATTGCATTCGTTCCATAAAAGCCGGAGCCTTTGAGCAACTTTCGGAGCTTTCCCGATTTCACGTCCCAGAGCCGCGCTGTGCCGTCGAGGCTCGCTGTAGCGGCAATCTGGCCGTCGGGGCCCAGCGCCAGCGCGTTGATGAACCCCTTGTGACCCTGGAGTGTCTGCACGACTTTGCCGCTGCGCGTATCCCACAGGTTGGCGTTCCATCTCCTGTCCACCGTCGCCAGCATCGTCTCATCGGGGTCAAACGCCAGGATCGAGACCGAGCTGCTGGTCAAACCCGAAAGACGAAAAAGCGCGACTGACCGCTTTGCGTCCCAGATCATTCCGGTGGTATCAAGCGCATCGGTTGCGAGATACGAGCCCTTCGGGCTGAAGATGACATTGCCGATGCGTGCCTCGTGTCCGTAAAGCACGGCAAGAGGCCGGCCGGTCGCCGGATCCCAGGTCCGAACCGTGCGGTCAAATCCGGAAGTTGCCACGGTCTTGCCGTCGGGGCTCCAGGCTGCGCCCATCACCGTTCCCTCGTGGCCCTCGAGTGCGAGGACGCCCCCGGTCGACACGTCAATGATTCGCGCCAGGCCGGTCTTGGGGGCAACGCTTGCGCCGGTTCCCATGTTGGCGGTGATCAGTCGACCGTTCGGGCTGAACACTTCCCGGTTGATGCGCCATGCGTAGCCTTCTCGCGCCGAAACTTGCTCGTGTGTTTCGGAGCTCCACACGCGAATTCTGTTGTCAAGCGCAGCCGTCGCGATGCGGGCACCGTCGGCGCGGTATGCCACGCCGGTGACCGAGCCGGCATGCCCGCCAAGAACCGCCAGCGTCTGGCCGCTGGCAATATCGAACAGGCGAGCGGTTCTATCATGCGACGCCGTGGCCAGGAGCCTGCCGTCGGGGCTGAAGACGACGGCGCCCAGAGGTGCTCCGTGCCCTTTCAACTCTTGAACGACTTTCCGCGACGAGAGGTCCCAGATTCGCGCGACCTTGTCGGCACCGACGGTCGCGAGCCTGGTCCCGGCAGAGTCTCGCGCCATCGCGGCGACGGGACCGGGGTGAGCAATCGGCTCACCAACCACCCGGCCGGTGGCGGCTTCCACGATCCGCAGGCGGTTGTCAACGCCCGCAATAATGACCTGTTTGCTGTCCCTGGTGAATACCGCGCCTGTCCGCGACGACGCGGGGCCGCCCTCGATCGTCACCGGCTGCGGCGGCTTCGCGGACGCATCCCACACCCGAGTCGTTCCATCAGCGCTCGCCGTGGCGACGGTCTCTCCGCCGGCGCCGAAGGCCGCGTCGAGAATCTCACCGGTGTGTCCGCGCAAGGTGACCAGGGCGGCCGAGCCCACCGGCCAGATCATCGCGGTCTTGTCCTCGATCCGGATCAGCAGGCGCTCTGAGTCCGGGCTGAACATCACCCGCGACACGGGCGCCTGGCAGTTCTGCAAACCCTTGCCCCGCCCGCTGACGGGATCCCAGAACTGCGCAAACCCGTCCCTGGAGCCGGTCGCCAGCATGCCGTCCCGGCTGAACGCAATGGCTGTAACCGGGTCACGGTTCGGCAGGGTGCGGCCCAGCGCCCACTTCCCATTCTGAAGTTTCCAAACTTTCACCTCGTTGACCCCTTCGGCGCGGGTGCTCACCGCAAGTTGCGAGCCCGCGTGATCGAACTCGATCGCTCCGACGTTCGCGACCTCGCGCGGGGTGGTCGTCGTCTCGGCGCTCGAGTCGGAAACCCGGAAAAGACGCACGGTCCCTCGCTCGGCAGCGTGCAAGTCGCCGGCGATTGAGCCGAAGCCGGAGCCGACGCCCGGCGCGGCGGTGCTCAAGGTCAACGCCGGCCGGCCCTGGTCCGCAGCAGACCACGCGAAGCCCGCGGCGAGCGTGTCGCCGTCCGGGCTGAAAGCGACACCGGTGACCGTGGGGAACAAGCCCGTCTTCTCCTGTTTCAGGCTCGACTTCTCGAGCAGCAACAACCCGGCGGGAAGACTCCAGACACGGATCACGTTATCGTTTGTGGCCACAGCCACGCGAGACCCGTCTTGAGCGAATGACCATGCTTGCAAATCGGTATTCATGGGCGGGCCGGCCTTCTTGCCGGCATTCGCTCCGGGGTCACGGAGGTCGTAAACGGCCAGCGACCCGCCCTCGTCCAGCGTGGCGAGGTAGTTCCCTTTGCCGGTAAACTCGACCGCCCTGAGGTTCCGGCCGCTGACAGGTCTGCTGTCGAAGCTGCGCGTGAGCTCGCCGGTGGCTGCCTGCCAGATCTCCGCTCTGCCATCCATCCGGGCGGTTGCAAATCGCCCGCCATCGACGTCATGAGCAACCGAGACCATCCGGCTGTGATCGTCGTTTCCCAGCACGGCGCGAGGGCGAGTTGAGGCCAGGGCCTGCCGCAACGCGCCGTCGGCTGTCGCTGTTTTCGCCTTCTCGATCGCCTCGAAGGCCAGCGCCAGGCTCAGGTCGGGATCGTCGAAAAGGAACGACGCGGCCTTGGCGGCGAGGACACTCGATTGCGAAAGCTGCGCGTCGCGCTTGGCTTGTTTTCGCTCGTCATCGACCAGCTTCTTCTGCTCCTCGACTTTCAGCTCCTGCCTTCTGGCGTTCTCGGTCTGCTCCATGGCGACCTTGGTCTGGACGCTCAAATCGTTGCTGCGCTTGACGGCCTCGCGCCACTGATTGAGCGCGAAGACAAGCAGAATGGTGGTCAGCACCGCCATCCCCGCGGCGCTGCGGATCTGAACTCGCCGGCGATTCAGATCCGCGGCCGCTTCCTCGTCGCGCCGCCGCGCGGCGGCTTCCGCGGCATCGGCTTCCCGCTTGGCCTCGGCCTTTCTGGCCTCTTCAAGCTTGGCCTGCTCGGTGGTGTAGCGTCGCCGCCAGTCGAGGATCACGCCCGCCAGCACGTCATGAAAGATCTCGTGCCGGGTCGTCGCCTGATCATTGGCCGGTCCCTTCACTTCATGAAGCACCCTCACTTGCTGCGAGCCAAGCTGAGCCAGCACGGGCTCGACCACCTCCGGCGCCAGCCCGGTGAGCTCGGCCAGGTCTTTGAGCGTCAGCGCAATCTTGGTCCCCGTCGGAGTCACGAGGTAGCGGAACAGCTCCGCTGCCAGGGCCCGCCGCGCCGGCGCGAACGTGTTCATGACCGTGTCGAGGTGCGTTCCGACGATGCTCTCCGCCCCACCCAAGCCCTGGAAGGTCTTGAGCCGCAGCACAGCAGAACCGGCCGCGGCCTCGGTCTCCCACAGCCGGGTCATCACCAGTTGGAGATAGGCCGTCTCGATGGGCCGGGCTTCGTCATCAGCCCCTTCGCGATCGGCCACCCGGCCCCGCCCGGCGGTCTCGAGGTTGATCGAGCCCGCCTCGACCTTGCGCAGCACCGCGTCCACCAGCTCAGGCTCGATCGTGATGGGACGGGCGCCGTCGCCGCGCAGCTCGTTGTACCGCTCGATCGGCCCGACGATCGTCTCGCGGCCCCGCTTCTGGTCAAGCCGGTCGAGGCGCAGCGTGTTCGCCAGCAGGTTCGGTACATACCCTTCGAAGACGTCGAGCTGGGCCAGGGCGTCTTCCCGAACCGAAATCAGGAAGTTCGCGTGCAGATCCGCGCAGTTGATCGCCTGCGCCAGCTCAAATGCGAACTTTCCCTCGACGATCTTGCGCCCGTGATAGAGGAAGTACTCCTCGAACTGGTCCAGCACGATCAAGAGGGCTCCCCGCACGTGCTTGGTCCAGGCAGAAAGTGCATCGGCCAGCGGCAGGCCCTCGGGGGGCGGCTCGACGGCGCGCCCCAGCACGGCTTCGATCCGTTCGCGCAGCCGCGAGAGCAGTGCATCCCGCGGGCGGTCGCGCCACTCGTGAAAGCTCACGACCACGAACTCAGGCGAGCCGAGTTCCTCGATCTGCCGGGGTGTGACGATCGTGTTGGCGTGGTTCGCAACGCCCGCATCGAGCAACGAGCTCTTGCCACACCCGCTGGGCCCGTACAGCACGGTGAGCCGCGAGGCAACCATGTTCGACGTGATCACCGCCCGATCGGCATCCCGGCCGAAGAAGTAACGCGCGTCAGCCTCGGTAAACGGGGCCAGCCCCACGAAGGGTCTTTCGCTTGAGCCGGCACTCGCGTTCGTCGTCATGAAGCCGGACTCGCACTTGCAGACGCGGACTTCAGAATCTCCGCCTGATCGGCAAAATAATCCTCCAGACTCGAGACGACCACGTCCACGTTGCGCTCTTTCCAGAACATCTCATCGATCGGCCGGTTGCGGATTTCCACCGCCCACGACTTGTAGCTGAGCCGCGCGTCTTTCCAGATCCGTCGGAAAAACGCTCGCATGTTCCAGTCCGCCAGGCTGTAGCCCAGGAACAGGAAATGGCAGCGAGCCAGCCGCGCGGGCAAGGGAACGGGCAGCAACGTCTTGAGGGGCGGCAGCGTCAAGTAGTCGATGTAGTCATCCTCGGTGATCACGTAACTATCCCGGTCTGGGGCCTTCCGGTCGACCGCGCCGTGAATCTTGAGGATCACCGGACGCCGGTCAAGCAGCATGCACGTTCGACCGTCCACTTCGATCTGATAACTGTTGGCCTTGAGGATCGGACGCGCTTCCTCGCCCGGTGCGCGGTGCAGGAACTTCTCCTTCTCATCCCCCTGTGCCGCATAATAAACCAGATCATAAAGTTCGCCCAATTCGTCGAACGCGCGCTCCATCACGTCGTCGTAGTTGGTCGTGATGATGAGCGGAAACACCCTTTCCGGGTCGCCCGGCTTCATTCCCGACACCCGCATCGCCTCGGGCAACCCCGCCAGGAACCGATGCACCGACGTGATCGGGAAGTCTCCCCGCACGAGGACATTGTGCAGGTCTTCGTACAACGGCCCGGTTCCACTGGTGACAGCCACGAACTGCGACACGCGCAAGAGATCCAGCGGCTCGTCCCTGGGATAGTTGTACGTGTTGACCAGGTACTCCGTGAGCTCCCATCCGCTCGGGATGTACTTCCCCTCCCACGGCACGAATTTCGTCGCGTCATTCGGGTCGCGCGGCCTACCGCACAGGTTGACCCCCGCGCCGATGAAGGGAACAACCTTCCCCTCGAGCAACGGGCGCAGCACCGTCCTGTAGTGTGCTTCGTACTGGGGATGGTTCATGGCAACGGGGTCTCACGTTTGGGCTCAAGACAAACTTCGCTTAACTATGCGGGCACACACTGATGATAAAGGCAGCCGGTCGCGGACTCAACGGCCCGCAGACGATACGTCTTGTCGAACGGCGACGTGGCCTGCGTCCTGGAGAACGATCGCGTACAGGCCTCGCACCCGCGCTCTTGCGGCAGCGGCCCAAACAGGAAGGAAACCCATCGCCGCGCCGGCCTCGACGCGCATGGGCGTTATTCACACGTCGCAGAGCGCAACCGCGTGTCGCAGCCCGTCCAGCGGGTCTCGGGTCGGTATGAATTCCTGGCCCACGAAGCCGCTATAGCCGATTTCCAGCAGGGCCTTCATGATGGGCGGGTAGTTGATTTCCTGATCGCCGTCCAGCTCGCCGCGGCCGGGGTTGCCGGCGGTGTGAACGTGCGCGATGTAGTCCTTGTGCTGGCGAATGCGGCTGATGACGTCGCCGTCCATGATTTGAACGTGGTAGATATCAAAGAGCAGCTTCAGGCTGGGCGAGCCCACCCGCTTGATGATGTCGATGCAATAGTCAGTATGGTCGCCCTGATAGCCCGGATGGCCCTTCATGGGGTGCGTGCTCACCCGCGAGTTGAGCATCTCGAGGCAGAGCGTCACGCCTTTCTTTTCGGCATGTCCCACGACCTGCTTGTATCCCTCGACGCAGTTGGCCGCGCCCTGGTCGTCGGCAATGCCTTCGCGCATGCCGGTAAACGAAATGACCTTGTTACAACCAAAGTCGGCGCAGGCATCGATGGCGTCGGTGGTCGCCTTGACGACTTGCTCGCGGTACTTGGGGTTATTGAATCCTTTGACAAATGGCGGGTCGGCTTCCCATGTCGATGGTGCCGATCGCACAGGTGAGCCCATTCTGCTTGAGTGTCGGGAAGAACTTGGGAGCGATCAGCTCGATGCTCTGGCAGCCCAGGTCCTTGGCGACCTTGGCCGCCTGGTCCATGTTCCAGTGCTTCTCGAAGCACCAGTAAACGATCGACTGTTTGATGCGGCCGTTTTTCACGATGTGCTCCGCGGGTGGTTGGTCCTGCGCGCGCAGATTGTTATTAGAAAGAGCAGTTATTCCCAGCACGGCCGCGCCGGCCGAGTTCCTGAGCATCGCCCTGCGGGTGGGATGACCGGGCGTTTGGTGGAATTCCGTCGTATGGCTCATCGGCCGTTCCTTCTTTGTTTCCAGTTATTGAGCTGCATCCCGGGCACCCGGAAGATTCAACCGTTTACAATACGCCACCAGGCGTAGGTTTTCGAGATCCCAGAAGTCGCCCGTGACCCCCGAGGATGGCGCCGGCATGAGCCCGGATGACGCTGAGCCTTCGGAGAAGAAGTGACGTGATTCGCGTCTCGCATTATAATTCCACTTGAGAAATCACTCGGAGGAGCACTGGTGGAGCAACTTCGGATCGAAGTCATCGATCGCGCTTATGCGGCCATCCTGGCCGCCAAGGCGCCTGCGGAACGAGTCGCCATGGCTGATTCCGCTCATCGATCCGCGCGAATCATGATTCAGAGTCGAGTCAGGCAACTTCACCCTGACTGGACCGACGAGCAGCGCCATCGCGAATACTTGAGGAGAATCCTGGGGCATGGAGCAGATCGATATCTTGCGTCACGCCGTTGAAGCGCTCGAAGGCATGCACGCGCCGTACCTGGTCGTTGGTTCGATCGCCAGTATTGCCTATGGAGAGTCTCGCTTCACTCAAGATATCGACATCATTGCCGGGTTCGAGATGAGACATGTTGGCGATTTGCTTGCGGCGTTTCCGTCGGATGAATTCTACTTGAGCGAAGCCGCAATGCGAGAGGCGGTTCGGACTTCGTTTCAATTCAACGTGATCCACCCAGGATCGGGGAACAAAATCGATTTCATCCTACCCCGCGATGATGAATGGGCACGCGCTCAGATGGCCCGGCGCGACCGATTCGTCTGTTACCCGACCGCGATGTGATGACGGCTGCTCCTGAAGACGTCATTCTCGGCAAGCTTTGGTACTACTCCGAAGGCGGCGGCGACCGGCATTTGCGCGATATCGCCGGTATTTTGCGGGTGACGGGCGATGGCGTAGACCGCGCCGACGTCGAGCGCTGGGCGACGAAGCTCGGCTATGCGGAAATATGGACGCAGATCGTGGCGAGGGTCGATTCTCCTGATCCTCCGCGCGGTCCAGGGAATCCCTGACCGGCCTCAAGCGGCAGAGGCGAGCTTCACGCGGACCATCGCCTAATCATTTCGGCTTCGCAAACATGTCGGCATCGACCTTATCCAGAACCTTGAAGTCGGTGATTTCGGTCTTGCGCCACTCCTCGCCGTCGCGCTTGACCAGGATCCTGGTCACCTTCTTTATTCCGCCGAAATCCTTGTAATCGAGGAAGGTCGTCTCGGCGGTATATGCCATTCCCCCCAAACCGACGACCTTGGCGACCTGCTTGAGTGGTAGACCGCTTTCCTTGTCGAATGACAGCGTGAAGTCCTTTCCATCAGGCCCGGTAATCTTCAGGATGACGGCCTGTTTCCCCCCAACCTTCTCCTCGCCTGCCATCTCACACTTGTAGCCCTTGCCCCTCAGTGGAAGGAGTGTGATCGGGACGACTGCCAGGTAGGTAATTCGCTTCGCGTTCGCGAGCTCGTCTCCAGTCAGCTCCGCGAAGGTGTTGCCGCCCCTATACCAACCCTTGTCCCCATCGAGGACCAAGAGGGAGCGGAACCGAGGAAACACCGACTCTGCCCGAACTTGGTCGACACCAATCGCGATCCCCTGGGCGTTGAATTCGCGCTCGGCGCGCCGCCCAAACTGAGCCTGCCCTTCGCTTTCCAGGAATGCGCGCTGGCTTTCGCAAGTTTCTGCTCACCGCCCAGCGCCTTGATGGCTCTCTCGAGGATCGCGCTCGCGTCCTGGTCGTCGGCTCTGGCCGAGCTGAACGGGGCGAAGACAAGGACCGTGATGAGACCGAATCTCTGGAATCGCCTCATGAAATCACCTGATGTTCTGCGACGGGAAGCATCGCCGCGCACACGAACGTCAAATATCGGTCATGCGATACGCCTTTCGATCTCTACCAGTTTAGCCCAATTCTCGATCCCATAGAGGATCGTCCACCGGAAGCGCCTGTGCAATGGCCGGTTCAGGCGGCAGCTCGGCTCCGTCCCATTGCACCTCGACCGGGCATTGCTCGACTGAAAGGCAGGCCCACCAGCTCTGCCCGACTTGTACCCAGCCGTCTTTCAATGCGCCACTCCCATCCCGCAACTTGACGCGGCAAATCCTCGATTTCTTCGCTTCCTTCGTTGCCTTCTGTTCTAATCTCTTTTCTCAACTCCCATCGATTTTGGCTTGAACTCGTCTGCTGCCTTCTGTTCCAATTCCTATCCGCCGACGCCAATGCATTTTCCCTTGAGCTGAGATCATCGGACACCGCTCTCGAACCCCTGCGTGGTTAAGCCCGCCGACTGGATCTCGAGTTTCTTCCCGTCTGTATAAAGGCCTGGAACAGAACTTAACGAGGGCAACGAAGAAGAAGTACAATGTGAAGACGCGAGCCGAGTGAGGTAGCCGGACAAAGCACGAATGCGCTCACATCATCCCATATTCCCCGGTCGCATCCTGACCCTGCTGGCCGCCGTGCTGATCCTCAAGGTGACCGCAAGCGTCGTATCAAACTATTCTAACTACTTCCCAGCCAATTTCAGCTCGGACTTCCTGCGCGGACGAGAACCCTACTTCTTTGGCCCCTATCAGTGGGCGTTCTACACGCACATCATCGCGGGCCCTGTTTCGCTCGTGCTCGGGCTGTTTTTGATCGCAGAACGCTCCCGGTCGCGGTTCCCAAGATGGCATCGTTACCTCGGCCGGGTTCAAGTCGCGGTAGTCTTGCTGCTGGTGACCCCCAGCGGACTGTGGATGGCATACCACGCGGCCGCGGGTCCGATCGCGGCGGTGGGGCTGGCCGCACTGGCACTCGCAACCGCGACCTGCGTCACACGCGGCGCATGGTCGGCCATGACACTTTCGTTTACCGATCATCGCCGCTGGATGTATCGCTGTTATGTCCTGTTATGTTCGGCCGTCGTGCTCAGGCTGATCGGCGGGCTGGCAACCGTCACCGGAGTGACGGCCCCGTGGGTCGACCCCGTCGCGGTCTGGGCGAGCTGGCTCGTCCCACTCGCTCTTTTCGAGCTGCGCCAGCGGCGCCGCACGACGCCCGCGCTCGTCACCAATCATCCGAGCGCGGTCCGTCGTTTCCGGCGATCGACATGAGCGCGCGGCGCACGTAGGCCGGGGTGCTGGCTTTCACGAAATGAACGCTGCCATCGACGCAGCACGCGTTCATGCCTCCGGCGTGATGAAGTTTCGTCGTCGGCCCCAGACTCATCACCAGCCCTTCGCCCGCGTCCTGCGGAGCCATCCACGGGACGGAATTCTCCTCACCTGCCTCGATCACCATCAATGTCGACCGCGTTCCGTCCGTGATCTCCGCCAGGCGTCGACATTCCCTGGGCATGAAGCATCCATTCGGCGCGACGATGGCCAGGTAGGTTGTCGTGTTCCGTCGCGTTCTCTCCGCAGGGCAGTGAAATACGGAAACTTCGGTTTCCAGCGCCTTCGCGTTTACCGCGTCGTTCCAGGGTTTCGAGAGGTCAATCGTCTGATAGAGCGCTGCTTGCTCGAGATAGGGCAGGATCAGCGTACGCCAACTGTGCAGCGGTCTGCCGTTCGAATCCACGGTGTACGCGGGCGGAAAAGCCTTGTGGGCCTGTTCGTAGTTCTGAAGCGCCAGGCGCAATCTGCTTGAGGTTGTTGGTGCATTGGCCGCGCATGGCAGCGGGACGTGCGGTACGAACGGCCGGTAACATCAGTGCGATCAGCATCAGGATGATGCCCACGACCACGACAATTTCCACGAGCCTGGATCGCCGCCTCGGCCTCGGTTTCTTCACGGCGTCGGTGAAGTCCGGATCACTCTCGAAGTTGGCGGACATACACGTGATTCCTGTTGTTGCACCGTCCCGCGCCACGGCGGTATCTTGAAGGACGACAAATGTCAGAGGCTCACAGTCAACCACCGTACCGCGCTCGCCGAGGTCACTGCAATGCCAAAGCTCAGGATGACGACCAGGCGATGGATGATCGCGATTGCATTGATCGCTGTCGCGCTGACCGTCGCGCTTTCGGTTTCTGGCGTAAGCGAAGCCTCCCGGCGCGGACAGTGCGTCAACAACCTCAAAGAAATCGGCCTGTCACTCGCGAACTATCACTCGTCGTGGGGCAGTTTTCCGCCGGCGACGCTGGGCGACACCGCCCTGCCGCCCGACCGTCGCTTGAGCTGGACGGTGACGCTATTCCGCTGGATACAGGGCCTGACACTGATCGTCGACATGATGCAACCCTGGGACTCGCCCACAAATTTGCGGCCGTCGTTTCGGCACTGGAGCACGATTGAGGACCGTCCCGACTACACCACGCCCGCGATGGAATGCCCTGATTTCCTCGAATGCCCCTCGCACCACGTGCCGGCATCATCGAGCGCACCAGCCCCCGCCGGCTACGGCGGAATCTCCGGACTCGGCACGGACGCGGTGACCTTGGCACCGCCGCATCCGCGGGCGGGCGTCTTTGGCTACGATCGCGTGACGCGCATGGACGACATCACCGACGGAGCATCCACAACGATGATGCTCGCGGAAACGGCCACCGCGAGTGGACCCTGGAACGCAGGCGGTCCGGCGACGGTGCGCAGCCTGGACCCGAGCCGTCAGCCCTACATCGGACGGGCCCGTCAGTTCGGCGGGACGCACCGGGGCGGAGCGAACTTCGCTTTCGCGGACGGCTCGGTCCGGTTCCTCTCGGAGACGATTGATCCGAAGGTTTTCGAGGCGCTCTCGACAATCGCCGGCGGCGAGCAACTGCCTCGCGAATGGGATCGAAAGATTGCCGCGCTCGCCGAGAACAGTGGACGCGCGTCGCGTTTTCGGGGTTCGGGCATGCGCATTCACTGCGGTGGGCCACCGGTGGAACCGAAGCAGCCTGGACTGTCTTGCAGTGAACTGTGGAGCTTCGTTGCCTCGATCGAACGCGCTGAAATCTTCCGCGCGCCGGTGTAGATGATCCAGGCGGCGGCCAGGGCGAAGAAGTAGAAGAGGCCGGCGAGGCAGATTTGTTTGGACCGGCGCAGGCCCGGGTGCAGCCGATCGGCTTCGAGGATCGAAAGCAATCCGCCCGGACGCATGCCGTCGCGGCGCCCCTGCACTATGATCATCGCGAAGTGATAGCCCACCCAGACTAAGGGCAAGAACAAGACGGAAAACAACAACGCCGCGAAATGCGAGGCCGTCATTCCGAAGGGCTCGGCGCCAAAAGCCTTCACGAACCTGGCCTGTGACTTCGGTTTCGAAACTGGTAACAAAGATGAAAAGATACAAGGTAAGTGAACTCATTGCCGTGATGAGCATCGCCTGCGAGAACAAGGTCAGGCGCCCGCGGAAAAGGCGCCATGGCACGATCGCGACGGCCGCGGTATCTCATTGAGACGTTTCGCCTCCGCGCGATCCTTGAGGTTCCCATTCGTGTCAGGCTTGCCTGTTCGTGTACAATGCGACATTGCGCGGAGCGTGACCACGATCTCTCGTGGTTCGAACGGGACACACGTCCACCGGGCTCGGGTGCCAGCCCGATCCGCCGCGGCGGACTGCCTTGCGAGAGACAACCACGAAGGAACTGCAGGCGATGGAGAAAGCCAGTCTGGCGGAGGAGACGAAAACGCGAGTCTGACAGTCCGCCGGGGATGTCCTTCGGAAGGCGGCGGCCGGCGGATGGTGGTCCTGGCGCTCTGCTGGCGATGATGGTCACGGCCGTGGAGCAGCTTGTGGTGTCGCCGGCGATGGCGACGATCATCGCCCAGCTCAAGGGATTCGAGATTTTTCCGTGGGTGGCGTCCGCCTATCTTCTGGCGGCGACAGTCAGCACCCCCCTCTATGGAAAGCTGGCTGACCTGTTCGGCGCAAGCCGGTCTTGCTCTTCGGGCTTGGTCTCTTCAGCCTCGGCTCGGTCCTTTCCGGCATGTCGATGAGCATGCCGCAATTGATCGCGATGCGGGCCATTCAGGGCTTGGGCGCCGGGGCGGTGGGCCCGGTTGTCCTGACGATGCTGGGCGACATGTTCACGCTCAAGGAGCGAGCGCAGGTGCAGGCCGTCTTCAGCTCGGTATGGGGCCTTTCGAGCATCGGCGGGCCCTTGGTCGGCGGTTATCTGACCAAGTTCCTGGGCTGGCGATTTGTGTTTCTGCTTTGTGTTCCGTTCGCCATCACGGCCATTTTGCTCCTCGTCTACTACGTGAGAGAGCCGGCCGTCAAACGCTCGGTGGCGCCCATCGATTGGCTGGGAGCCGCATTGCTGACCGCTGGCCTGACGTCGCTCTTGTGGGTGGTCCTGGACGGCTCACGCCGGGGTTGGCTCATCAACTCGACGCTTATTGCCTGTGCGCTCATCTCGTTGATCCTCTTCGTGGTTCGAGAGCACCATGCGGCTGACCCGATTCTTCCGCTTGACCTCATGACGCGCCCCGTGATTGGCTCGTGCCTTATTGGAAGCTTGTTCTTCGGCGGGATACTTTTCGGCCTCGAGTCGTTCGTGCCGCTGTTCGTGCAGGGCGTGCAGGGGGGTGACGCTGCGGCATCGGGTCTGGCGCTCATGCCGTTATTCGTCTCGTGGGCGGTGAGCGTGGCCGTCGCGGCGCGGGCTCTGGTGCATCATGGATTCCGGCGCGGGGCTGATCGGCTCGGGGCTCGTCGTGCTGGGAATGCTGGTGCTTGTCATCGGGGCGGCACGCCCGAGTGGTCGCGGCTGCTTTTCGTGGTGGGCCTGGCGATCGTGGGAACCGGCATGGGGCCGACTTCGATCAGCTTCATCCTGGCGATTCAGCACGCGGTAACCTGGGGACAGCGGGGCGTGGCGACCGGCGCCGCCACGTTCACACGCACGATCGGCGGAGCCGTGGGCGTCGGCCTTCTGGGGGCGGTCCTGGCCACCGGTATGGGTCTGCGGCTGGGCGCCGCCGGCCAGGGCCAGATCGACGTCTCATCGGCGCTGCGACCCGAAACGCACATGGACCTCCAGCCCGGCGAGCTGCAGCTCGTCCAGGCCAATCTGGGCCCGACCTTGCGCGACGTCTACATCCTGATCACGCTGTTCGCGGTCATTTCATTCATCTGCGCCTTCTGGCTGCCGGGCCGGCGGGCGACCCTCGCCGGCACTCAGCCAGGCGCAGCCCGAGCCCGAGGAATTCGACGACGAAGACCTGGCGATGGCGGCGGCGGAGCTTTGATCTTAAGGCCTGGCAGTCGGCCCCGCCTTCCTGCAAGATATATTGACCGACGACAAGTTGCCGGACGACGGCGAAGGGACGTCTCGGCGCTGACCGGCACAAAACGCGGATTCGTATCGGCCGCCTTTTCGCTGAGGGATCGTCAGGCTAAAGCCTGACCTACTCGCGCCCCTCCGGCTCGGGATATACCTTGCATAATCGCCGCTATTAATCGAAGCTGTCTGGATGACAAAAAGAACCGATCCTCGGGCGGTCGCCACAGGACCGGCCGAACGGAGTTGCACAAGCCGTCGGGTTTGATGCCGAGATCGCGTCAGACCCCGGGAAATTCATCGATCAGGAGCGCAGGAACTCGCAATGAAATCGATTCAGACCCGCCTGGCACTCGTCGCCGTCACGCTTTTTACCGCGGTGGTCGTCCCTCGCTCACTCGCCGACGATCGCAAAGCCAAGGTCGCCGGCGCGGCCCGCGGGCCACGAAGGCTTTGATCCCTCCGTCCGGCCCCAGGATGACTTCTTCCGCCACGTCAACGGCGGCTGGATTGCACACACCGAGATTCCCTCGGACAAGCCGGCTTTTGGCTCGTTCTATCAGCTCAGAGACAAGAGCGAATCCAACCTCCGCGCGATCATCGAGCAAGCCGCGGCCGACACCTCGAGCCCCTCGGGATCGGAAGCCCGCAAGATCGGCGATCTCTACAAGAGCTTCATGGCTGAGGCCCGGGTCGAAGAGCTCGGCAAGAAGCCGATCGAACCGGACCTGGCGCGAGTCGACGCGATCGCAGACAAAGCGGCCCTCATCCCCACGATCGCCAGTTTCCAGCGCGCGGGCATCTCCGGGCTCTTCATGGGGTTCGTCACCAGCGATGCCAAGAAGTCTGACCAGTACATCCTTTACATGAACCAGAGCGGCCTGAGCCTTCCCGATGAGGCATACTATCGCGACGAGAAATTCAAGCCCCTCCGCGAAAAGTTCGTCGCTCACGTCGAGAAGATGTTCGAGCTGGCGGGAATTCCCGACCCCAGAGCGGAAGCAGCCAAGGTGATGGCAGTCGAAACCAGGCTGGCCAAACACCACCTCGATCGCGTCAAGAACCGCGACCGCACGCTGACCTACAACAAGATGGACCGCAAGGCGCTCGAATCGCTGTCCCCGGGCGTCGACTGGAACGCCTGGTTCAACACGTTTGGAGCCGCCAAGGTCGACGAGCTGATCGTGCGCCAGCCCGAGTACTTGAAGGCGCTCACCACCATCCTCGCCGGGACTCCGCTGCCGGACTTGAAGGCGTGGCTCAAGTGGCAGGTGTTGCACGACGCCGCACCGCTGCTCAGCAAGCCGTTCGTGCAGGAGGACTTCGAGTTCTTCGAAAAAACGCTGAGCGGGTCGCCCGAGATGAAGCCACGGTGGAAGCGGGGCGTGGACGTCACCGAGCTCGCACTGGGCGAAGCCTTGGGCAAGCTGTATGTCGCCAAGCACTTCCCCCCAGCGGCCAAGGAGCACATGAAGGAGCTGGTCACCAACCTGATCGAAGCCTACCGCGAAGACATCCGCTCCCTCGACTGGATGACCGCCGAGACGAGAAAACGCGCCCTCGAGAAACTGGCCAAGTTCACCCCCAAGATCGGCTACACCGAAAAGTGGCGCGACTATACCAAGCTTCAGATCGAGCCCGATGACTTGATCGGCAACATGCGCCGCGCGGCCTTGTTTGAACAGGCTCGCAACCTCGCCAAGCTGGGCAAGCCGGTGGATCGCCAGGAGTGGGGCATGACGCCGCAGACGGTCAACGCTTACTACAACCCCAGCATGAACGAGATCGTCTTCCCCGCCGCCATCCTCCAGCCGCCTTTCTTCGACATGAATGCCGATGATGCCCTGAACTACGGCGCGATCGGCGCGGTCATCGGCCATGAGATCGGCCACGGATTCGACGATCAAGGGTCCAAGTTCGACGGCGACGGCAACATGATCAACTGGTGGACCGACCCCGACCGCAAAGAATTCGAAACCCGGGCGAAGAAGCTGATCGAACAGTACAGCGCTTATGAGCCCAAGCAGTTGCCCGGGCAGAAGGTCAACGGCGCCTTGACGATCGGCGAGAACATCGGCGACTTGGGCGGGCTTTCGATCGCCTACAAGGCCTATCGGCGGTCGCTCAAGGGCCAGGAGCCGGCTGTGATCGGCGGGCTCAGCGGCGATCAGCGGTTCTTCATTGGCTGGGGTCTCGCCTGGCGCGCCAAGTTTCGCAACGCCGAGCTGGCGCGACGGCTGGCCATCGACTCGCATTCACCGGCCGAGTTTCGCTGCAACGGCGTCGTGCGGAATATGCCCGAGTTCTACGCGGCCTTCGGCGTCAAGGAGGGAGACAAGCTCTGGCTGCGCACCGAGCATCGCGTGCGAATCTGGTGAGAAAAGCGAACGATGGCATTCGACGTTCCGGACCCTGATCAAGAAGCCCGGCGCAAGGCCGGCGCCAGGGCCGACGACGGCGTTTCCCACGGCGGCGGCACCGAAGCGGCGGACAACTGGCTGGCCGATCTGCTCCACGACCACGCGGCGAAGGAGCCGGCCGAGCCCAGCGCACAGCCCACGGAGCCCGTCGCCGCGCCTGGGGCATTTGATGCGCGAAGCGCCAGTCCGCCGGGCCGCCCGAGGGCGATCCCGCGTGTATCGGCCGCTATCAGGTGATCCGCCGGCTCGGCCAAGGCGGGTTCGGCCTCGTGTTCCTGGCGCACGACGCCGAGCTGCAAAGGCAGGTCGCCATCAAGGTGCCGATCAACCGCGAGGGGGGCGAGGTTGTCGATCTCGAGCTTTACTTGAACGAAGCTCGGGTGCTCGCGCGGCTCTCGCACCCCAACATCGTTCCCGTGCACGATGTGGGCCACACGGACGACGGCCGGGGATATGTCGTGTCGATGTTCGTGAGCGGCGGCGATCTGGCCGCGAGGCTCAAGCTCGGCCGCCCGGCGTTTCTGGAATCGGCCAGGCTGATCGCCGCGATCTGCGACGCGATGCATTACGCCCACACTCGCGACCTGTTCCATCGCGACATCAAGCCCGCCAATATTCTGATTGACGACTTCGGCGTGCCGTATCTGGCCGACTTCGGACTGGCCTTGAAGGACGAAGACTACGGCAAGGGCCCGCGGTTCGCCGGCACGGTGGCTTACACGAGCCCCGAGCAGGCCCGCGGCGAGGGACATCTCGTCGACGGCCGGTCGGACATTTTCAGCGTGGGGGTCGTTTTCTACGAGATGCTCACCGGCCGCCGGCCGTTTCGAGGCGACTCGCCGCAACAGGTCCTGCACCAGATCACGAGCACCGAGCCGCGTCCTCCCCGGCAGATCGATGACACGATTCCCCGAGAGCTCGAGCGCATCTGTCTGAAGGCGATCGCCAAGCGGGCCTCCGAGCGCTATTCGACTTCCCGCGACATGGCCGAGGACCTCAGGCACTTTCTGAGCACGCCGGCAAGTGACCGCGGCCCCCTTGTGCCGCTGGCTTCCTTGCCGCTGCTTCCGGCTGCGCCTGCCACCGAGCTGGCGCCGTCGTCGTCGCCGGCCTCGGCGCAATCGGACCTGGCCCCGCGGCCGCTCAAGGTTGTTCCCCGAGGACTTGGCTCATTTGACGAGCACGACGCCGATTTCTTTCTCGAGCTCTTGCCCGGCCCGCGCGATCGGGACGGCCTGCCGGATGGGCTCCGGTTCTGGAAGACCCGGATCGAGGCCGCCGAGGCCGAGAAGACTTTTCGCGTCGGGCTCATTTATGGTCCCTCGGGGTGCGGCAAGTCGTCGCTGCTCAAGGCCGGGATATTGCCGCTGCTTTCGCCCCGGGTCAAACCCCTGTACGTCGAGGCGACCGCTGCGGAAACGGAGGCCAGCCTGCTGCGCGGCCTGCGCAAGGCGTTTCCCGAGCTCCTGGGCGTCTCGGGCCTGATCGAGGCGCTGGCATTCCTGAGGCGCAGCCATTCTCTCGAGCAGCGCAAGGTGCTGCTGGTTCTCGACCAGTTCGAGCAGTGGCTCTTCGCGCGCGGCCGCGAACCCTTGACCGAGCTGGTCACCGCGCTGCGTCAGTGCGACGGCGAGCATCTTGCGGCCCTGTGTCTGGTCCGTGACGACTTCTGGATGGCGGCGACCCGGTTCATGCGCGACCTGGAAATCGACCTGGTGCCGCATCGCAATGTGGCCGCGGTGGACCTGTTCGACGTCAAGCACGCCCGCAGGGTGCTCGCGGCCTTCGGCCGCGCCTACGAGAGGCTCCCGGCCGAACCGGCGGGCACCAGCCGCGACCAGAGCCGCGTTTCTCGACCAGGCGACGGCTGGGCTCGTGCAAGACGGCTGGATCGTGCCGGTGCGTCTTGCTCTCTTTGCCGAGATGGTTAAAGGGAAGCCCTGGACACCCTCGACCCTGCGCGAGGTAGGCGGCATGGACGGCGTGGGTGTCCGGTTCCTCGAAGAGACGTTCGGCTCGGCCAGGTCCAATCCCGAGCATCGCTATCACCAAGCGGCCGCGCAGGCGGTGCTGAAATCCCTTCTGCCCGAGAGCAACTCGGATATCAAAGGCCGCATGCGCTCGAGCCAGGAGCTTCGCCAGGCCTCCGGCTACAAAGACCGGCCGGACGACTTTGACCACTTGATCCGGATCCTCGACGGCGACCTCCGGCTGATCACGCCGGTCGATCTTGAGAGCGCGGCCGAGGGCGATCCGAGCGATCCCAAGGCGGTCGGTCGATATTACCAGTTGACGCATGATTATCTCGTTCACGCGCTACGCAACTGGTTGACGCGCAAGCAAAAGTCGACGCGTCGGGGGCGAGCCGAGCTGCTGCTGGCGGAGCGATCTGCTCTCTGGAACGCGAAGCCCGAGGGTCGTCATCTGCCCCTGGTCCGCGAATGGGCTGCTATACGGCTGCTGGCCAGGCCCGCCTCCTGGAGTGAGACTGAACGGCGAATGATGAGGCAGTCCGACCGCAAAGTCGCCATCCGGGGCGTTGCCGCGGCTGCCGTATTTTGCGGGCTCCTGGCCGTGGGACTTCTGGTTCATCGTTCCTACAACGAGGCGTACGAAAGCAACCACGCAAGGGATCTGGTGCTGCGGCTCCAAGAGCGCCGAGATCACCAAGGTGCCCGCGATCATCAACGAGATGCGAGACTTCAGGCGGTGGACAGACCCGGTTCTCCGGGAGGTGCTCGATCGCTCGGCGCATGAACGGGATCGAAAGCTGCGGGCGAGCCTGGCCCTGCTGCCCGAAGATCCGGGGCAAGTCGATTACTTGTCGGAGAGGCTGATCGATGCGAAGCCGGCAGAGCTTGTCGTGCTCTGTAACTTTCTACGGGGGCATGGCACGCAACTTTCCCCGCGGCTCTGGGATATCCTCGAGGCGAACGGCCCGGACAATTCGCGCGTGCTGGGCTCCTCCGGCGCCCTGGCTCGCTTTGCCCACGAGAGTCCGCGGTGGCAGGGCTGCTCGGCCAAGGTCGCCGGCGCCATGGTCTCGGTGAACCCGATTCATGTGAGCGAGTGGCTGGCGATCTTCCGGCCGGTCAAGGAGCAGCTCCGGGCTGCGCTCCTCTCCATCCTGCGGAACAGCCGGGATGAAACCGACCGCATGCACGCGATGAATTACCTGGTCGATTACGCGGCGGAAAGCCCCGAGAAGCTGGTGGACCTGCTCCAGGAAGCGGGAGCCAAGGAATTCGCCCTGGTGTTCCCCGAGATCGAACGGCGACGGGAGCAATCGCTCCCGTTGCTCGAGCGCGCGATCCGCTATGACCCAGAATCGCCGCCGCGAGGCGAAGCCGAGAAGGACCGCCGCGCCGAGCGGACAGCCAGGGCCGCGGTCGCCCTGTGCCGCCTGGGCGAGGTCGAGCGAGTCTGGCCGCTCCTGGTCCACAGCAACGACCCGCGGCTCCGGAGTTTCCTTGTTTACTGGCTGGCCCGGTTGGGCGATGATCCGCGCACGATTCAAGCCTGCCTTGTGAGAATTGAGGGCAGCCCGCCCGCAGACGCGCCTGCGCGACCGCCGCAGCAACCCCCGGACGACCCGAATCGCAAGCAGCTCTTCGGCCCTGACGCCTCGACCCGCCGTGCCCTGATCCTCATCGTGGGGCATTACGACCCGGCACATCTGGAAACCGAAGATCGCCGGCGCGCCATGGCGAAGCTGCTTGAGCTGTATCGCAACGATCCCGACCCGGGCGTTCACGGCGCGGCGCGATGGACCCTTTCGCACTGGCGTCAGAACGAGCAACTGCGTCAGATTGATTCCGACCTCTTCGAGCGGAAAGAGGTGGGAAGCCGGCGATGGTCCGTGAATTCCGCCGGTCAAACGATGGTGCACATCGACGGCCCGCTCAAGTTTCGCATGGGTGTTCCGGGGAACGATCAAAGCTACCGGCACGAGCCCGCGCACCAGCGGCGGATCCCACGCCGGTTTGCGATTTCCGCGACGGAAGTTTCAATCGGCGAATTCGCCGAGTTCTGGAAGGATCACTCCGGGGATTTTCCCAATCCGGATTTCAGCTTCGGTTCGGCCAACGATCCGCCCCGCGGCGGAGTTACCTGGTACATGGCCGCTGCTTACTGCAACTGGCTGAGCGCGAAGGAAGGCAAGGAGTTGGTGTACGCCGTGAACGCGGCCGGCAAATTCGCCGAGGGAATGCGAGTGAATGCGGCAGCATTTGACAAGGGAGGCTACCGGCTTCCCACCGAGGCCGAGTGGGAATACGCATGCCGCGCCGGCGCGGAAACCAGCCGGTATTTTGGTCATTCCGTCGGGCTTTTGCGGGAGTACGCCTGGTTCAGGCCGTGGGAAGGGATCAGCCAGCTTTCCCGTGCGCGCCTGCTGCCCAATGACTTCGGGCTGTTCGACATGCTGGGCAACCTGATGGAGTGGTGCCACGACGCCGACTACAATTATACGGACTTCGCGAACGAGTCGACGTCGGACACCATTTTCACGGAAGTGATGGACAGTCATTACTATGTGATGCGCGGAGGGTCGTTCGACAGCCGCCCGCCGGATGCTCAGTCGGGGGTGCGCATCAGGTACGAGCCGAGCAACTCACATTTTACCAATGGCTTCCGCGTGGCCAGGTCGCTGCCCTTTTGAGCGGGGACATCACGTTCTTGACCGCGGCGGGCTGCGGTGCCAAGATATTATCACGAAATAACGAACTCCGAGAACCAGGCCTGGCGACGATCGCTGGCACGAGCGGAGGTCACGGTGGCAGACGACAAACCTCATGATCTTGGGACGATCGCGGGCGGTGGGCACGTGTTCGAGCATCCCTTGGCCGCCCATCTGCACGAAAAACCCGATCAGCACAAGCACCTGGTGACACTGACTGGTTACCCCGGTCACTCCCTTAATCCCAAGACGCATATCCGTCTCTATTTGCATCATGATTTCCAGTCTTACTACGAGATCAAGCTCACCGATATCTACCACTGCTGGCCGTCAATCACGAAGGACTCCACCGAGCCGGTCCAGGTCTCCATCGACGCCGAAGCCAAGCCGCATCTGGTCGTGCATACAACTCTGTCGAGCGGAGCTGCGTCTTTCTTGAGGGGGCATCTGGTATCGTCATTTCTGGCGAGTGCGATCGAATCGGCTTCGACTCAGCCACAGCTCGATTTGACAGGCGTGCCGCCTCCCCCACCGCACGGCGGAATCATCGCACCCATCCTTCACCGCAAGCACAAGGACCCGAAGCCGCCGGAATAGACCGCAAGTATTCGGGGATTTGCACAAGGGCGAAGAACTCGACCCGGCAGCCACCGGCATCTCGTCGTCACGCCGTGCCGAGCTCTCAAGCTCTCACACCGTTCCATGAGGCGATGGCGCAATGCTGTCTCTCGACGATGCGGCGTCTTACTTGCTGGCGCGGCAACTGATCGATCCGGACTGGATCATCGGCGGCTCGCTGTCGATCCGTAGCGTCGCCAGGCGGAACGGGAACTTGAAGGTCGAAGGGCCGCCTGGCGCGGGTCTGCTGATCAAACAACCCGGCGATCACGCGGCGAGCAGCCGGGCAACGCTTGGCGCCGAGGCCGCATTTTATCAGTTCTGCCAGAACCAGCCGGCCGCAGCGAGCGTGGCTCAAATCGTACCGGAGCTGGTCGATCACGACGCCGAGAACTCTGTCCTGGCGCTGCGACTTGTGAGCGACGCGGTGACACTCTCCGCATTCCTCAAGCCAAAAGCCGAGCAACGATCGGCGATCGAAGTCGCCGGCTCACTCGGACGAGCCCTGGCCACCATTCATCGAACATTTCGCGCCGCCGAGATGGTGCAACACCCCCGCCTGGCCTGGCTTTCTGCCGCGGCGCCCTGGGCGATGTCGCTCCATCGTCCGACCCCCCAGGTGCTCTCGATCCTCAGCCCGGCGAATGCCGACTTGATCCGCATGCTTCAGACCGAGGAGGGCTGCGCGGGAACTCGATTCATTGCTCGAAGGTTGGCGGGCCGAGACGGTCATTCACGGAGACATCCGGCCGGACAACGTGCTCGTCCGCAACGGTCACGCCGAAGGGCCCTGGGAAGTGCGGATCATCGATTGGGAGATGGTGCAGCTCGGCGACCCCGCCTGGGACCTGGCTGGCACCTTGCAGGCCTTCGTGAGAGCCTGGGTCGTCTCGATACCGATGACGGCGGATCTGTCGATCGACGAGCGCACGGCGCTGGCGAAGTTCCCGTTCGAAAACGTCCAGGCCCTCTGCAGGTCATTCTGGCAAGGCTATCGGGCTGAACTGGCAGCGGACCGAGTCGAAGAGCGGCACTTGCTCGACCGTGCCGTGAAGCTCACGGCGGTGCGCATGATCCAGTCGGCGTATGAAATGTCACACGAGCTCATGGTCCCCGATCCGCGATCGGTGATCATGCTGCAATTGAGCTGGAACGTATTCGTGCGACCGGAGATTGCGCTTTGCGCAGCTCTTCGGCATCACCGGGAGCGCGGCGATTTCATGACCGAGCTGCACCCCGATCTATGGAGCGTGCTCGATGCGGTGGTCATCGACTCACGCGCGAGCTTCACGGCTCTCGATGAGCATCACGAGCTCGTCACGCCGGCCGCGGACGGCTTTTCCGGCGATTTGGCCCCACCGTGGGAGCTCGCGCTTTCGAATATCCTGTATCGCCTGCTCTACATTCGGCCGAGCCGCCTTCACGCGAGCGATTCCTCCAGTGAGCCGAGACCGCGGCAGCGGCTATCTGCCTTGCACGCCGCCAACACCGGGCGCGGAACCTGGCAGGGCGGCTGGGTCGTGAGCGAAGTGGATGTGCGGGGGCACCTCGCGCTGGGCAAGGCGGGACTCACCGTCTGGGCCGCGCCGGAAGAGGTGTACACGCCGGAGAAAAAGCCCACGCCCGGCAGGACGTGTGCCGTGTGGGTCGGCAAGGAGCAGCGGATTCGGGTTCCTGGTTTCTATTTTGCCGACGGCGAAGCTCTGGACGAGTGCGGTGAAGACGATTCCACGCCGCTCATCCGCTATTACTGGCACCTGACCAGCGATGCGGCAGTTCCATTCGTCGCCGCGGCAACCGAGCGGCTCAACGCGGACAAAGTGCCATTCTGTCTCAAGGTCCTTGCCGATCCGCATGCGTTCCGGCGCGCCGATGCGGGCTTGATCTTTTTGCGCAGGCGTTACGAGGCGAGCGCCCGGGATGCGATCGCGCACATTCACGCGGCCGTCGAGCCTGGCCTGCGGGAGAGCGCACCGCTTTTCACCAAGCAAATCGCCCGGGGGCTGGGCGCGGCCGAGAGCCCATCCGGCCCGGTGAGCTTCGGAGACCACCGATGCAAGCTGGCCGCGCGTGCCCTCTGGCGATCGTTTCTGCGCGGCGATCGCGATCGCGCGGCTCGCGCCGCCACTTTTGCGGGAGTCTACAAAGAGGAAGGGCTCGACCCGCGATTTCCCTACCTGGCGGCTGGGTCGACCGATCATTTTCAACCATTGATCGCGCCGGTGCCGAGGGAGCCAACAACGGCGGAAGGGCCAACCCGGCGATCGATTTCCCCCAGAGAAGCCGCTATCCGGATCGGCGAGTCCCTGTGCCGCCAGGCCGTCTGGGATCTGACCGGCGCTGACTGTAACTGGATCGGTCGAGTGCACCCGAGCGAAACGGGACCAGATGCCTCAACCGGTGAGGTCACCGCGGCGCTTGGCCCCGGATTGCGGGAAGGAAGCGCCGGCATCGCGCTGTTCCTGGCGCAGCTTCACGCCCTGACCGGCCACGCAGAGTTTCGGCGCACCGCAGCAGGGGCTTTTGGCCGTTCGCGACTGCCACTCCTTGATCCTGCGCGAGACGCCGCAACTGGGATTCCCAGAGGTCCTGGCAAGGCGCGCGAGGCAGCCATGCTCTGCCTGCTCGCCATGCAAGACGCGGAATTGAAGGAACGCCGCCTCGCCCAGGCGCGGACGGCGATCACTCTGCTGCTCGAAGCGCTCGATGCACACATCAAAGCTCCACGATTTGACACGACGATTCGAAACGGGCTTGCCGGGCTAGGGGAGGTGCTGCTCTCGGCCGGCCTTATGATTGGCGACCATTCGTATATCGATCACGCTCGCGAGCTGGCGCAGACCTTGATCGATCGCTATTCCGAGCGAGACAACTGGCCGACGGGCTTTCCCGGCGGCGGGGCCAACCCCTCGCTCTACCTGGGAACGGCCGGCATCGGTTACTGGCTGCTCCGGCTGGAGGAGCCGGAGCGAATTCCGTGCTGGCTGCTGCTCGATCCGGATGAGAAGCTTCTCGATCGTTGGCTCAACGAACTTGCTGTTTTATCAAAATGAGGTCATCTGGTAACTTCGAGCCCACAAGTGGCCAGCCGTTGCCATCGATCACCCATTCCTCGGCGTCCAAGCCTTCCTCGATGACACGCAGGTCATCCACGCGTTCGCCGATCTGGACGAACCGCCGCAGAACGACGTTTTCCGCGTTGAGCACGAACAGGAATCGCCGTCCGTCTTGTTACTGGATGCTCGACTCCGGGACGAGAACCAGCTCCCGCGGCGGGCCCGTTTGAATCTGGATCCGGGCGACCAGGCCCGGGCTAAGCAATCCATCCCGGTTCGGCACGATGATGTGCAAAAAGACGTGGTCTGTCGGCGTGATCTCGCGGTCAACAAGGTCGACCACTCCCTTGTGGGGAAAATCATTTTCGTCCCTCACCGCGATGCGCACATCAATCGCCGAGCGGTTCCCACCATCACGCCGGGCCTGGTCAATCCGCCGCGCGGTGGATTCCTCGACGTAGATATCGGCCGCTAGCACGTAGTCTGAGGCGAAGAGAACATAAGCCGCACCCGATTCCAAGAAATCCTCATTCGTATCAAAGAGACGGTCGCTCATTCCGTTGACGGGCGCGGGGTCCATGGTCGCCTCGAGCTTGAACCCGGCGAGATCTGGCTCCGCCATCGCTTCCATCAACGCCGCTTTGGCCTCCGTGAGTTCCGTCAACTGCGCGGGACGAGGTTGTCCTCCATGTTCACGATCCGACGCGAGCTGCTGTTCGAGGGCGCGCAATCGAAACTCGGCCCGTAAGTACCTCAACACACCTTCGCAACTTTGTAGCTCGAGCCTTGTCGGATCGAACTCCACCGGTATGCTCAGCTTCTCGACCTGTCGCTCCAGCGAGCGGCGCACTCGCTGGGACGTACCGTCAACTTGGGCCTTGAGATTGAAACGACCCGCCGGTCGCAGACGCGTCGTTTCGAGCGTCACCGAATCCACGTGTTGCCTGACGACGGGCCGGACGAAGCGCCAGACTCCCGGCCCGGCGCGGCGGTCCACGGATTCGAGAGGCAGTTCCGACGGCAATACTTCAAGCGATTTCTGTTGTTTGGCCGCGGCCAGCGCCGGCAGGAGCGGCAGGCAAGCGCCCGCGAGGACGAGCACTTTCCTGGATCTCGATCGACCAAGGGACGGGTTAGCGACATCAGAGGCCAGCATCACAAGCCTCCTCTTGAGTGCGACCGTTCGTCCCACTCCGCTGCCGCCCAGTGGCAGCGGACGATCGACGTCGGACAAAAACGCCGTCGTGGCCACGAGCGCCTCGGCATAAGACCCGGCTTCAGACGGCTGCGACCAGATCACCCAGGCATCACACGATTCCTCCTCGGTGCGCTCGAGCTCCCGGCGGGCGAGCCAGGCGATCGGGTCCCACCAGTACAAGCCGAGCACAACTGCTTCAAGCCAGCGCACCCAGTGATCCCCGCGCTTCAGGTGTGCCAACTCATGCGCAAGCAGGGCGTTCTGCTGAGAAAGGTCGAGCCGCGTCCAGAGCTCTTGCGGCAACAAAAGCCGCGGCCGCCCTGTGGGCCAGGCCCAGACGAAGGGAGGAATGCGGGCGGGAACGATCACCGCGAGCGGTCGCCGGCGCTGGCCCAATCCGATGCGAATCGCAATTTGCACGATGCGGTCCTGAAGCGCTTCCGGACCGGCAATGCACAACCTGAGCAATCGGCGGAATCGAACGATGGAGAGCGCAACAATTGCCCACCAGACAACTGCGCCCGCCAGCCAGCCGGCAGCGATCAGCGACCGCCAAGGCCAGGCCCTGGACGGCGCAGGCAAGCGAGACGGATTTCCGGGAAGGCCTGCTGGGGGATTGGTACCTCCCAGTCCCGATGATGCGGCTTGCATCGGGATCCTGATCGGCGTCAAGTCTGCCGGGACATCCGTATCGATCACCTGCGCGCGGCGGCAGCATCCTTGATCATCATTTGCCGCCAAGGCGGCGCGACGTTCAAGACCGAGGGCGTGACCAGCTTGAGCAGCACGAGCAGCCAGAGCGTGTGCACCAGCGCCGGCCGGCGCCGGAAGAAGCAAGACACTGCCCCGGCGACGAGCGCCAACCCGGCGGCCCACGCGGCGTTGTTCAACGCGATGCGGAACAGCTCATCCATCGCGGGGCTCCTTTCCGGCCGAGTCGCGACGAGGCTTCATCGAGACGGACCGAGAGTATCTCCTACTTCGGGCTCAACGACCTCGCTGTTGTCTCACAATGAGGTCATCGCGTATCTTCGAGCCCAGCAGTTGCCAGCCATTGTGTTCGACCACCCAGTCATCGGCCTTCAAGCCTTGTTCGATGACACGCAGATCGTCGACCCGTTCGCCGAACTGAACGTATCGCTTCACAACGACGTTTTCCGCGTTCAGTACGAGCAGGAATCGTCGTCCGTCTGGATTCGCCATCGCGATCGAGTCGGGAACGAACAGCGAGTCGTGCGCAGGACCAGAATCAACTTGCACTCGAGCGAACAGACCCGGATTCAGCAATCCGTCCGGATTCGGCACGAGAATTCGCAGTCGCACCTGGCCTGTCCCCTCGACCTCGCGATTGATGAAGTCGATCGTCGCTTTGTGAGGAAAATCCTCCTCGTCTCTCACGGCGACGCGAACAGTCGCTGGCGAGCTGTTCTGATCCTTTCGCTGGATTTGCTCAAGCCGTCGCGCGGTGAACTCTTCGACGAAGACGTCGGCCGACAGCAGTTTATCGGCGATGACTGTCGCCAGAGCTTCACCCGGCTGCAGGTAGCTCGCGTTCGCGCTGAGGATGCGACTGACCAATCCGTCGAATGACGCTTGAATCTTCGTCGAATCGAGCTTGAGCTTCGCGAGATCTCGGTCCGCTGTGACGCTCAGCAACGCCGATGTTGCGTCCGCTCGATCGGCCTGCACCGGGAGGACACGTTCCGCATCCTGGCTCCGAGGCGAATCAACCTGTAGTTTGAGGTGGGCCAATCGAGCTTGCACGCGCTTCACCTCGGCCTCGGCTTTTTGCAGCTCGAGCTCGAGATACCTGGCGTCAAGCTCGAACAACACGTCGCCTTGCTTCACACGCTGCCCCGGCTTGCAGTTCACTTTCTGGAGGGTGCCGCCGAGCGGGGCCGTGAGATTGACCCGACTCGCGGGCTGGAGACGCGCCGGCTCCAGCTCGATCTGACCGCCGAGGTTCCGCACGACGGGCCGGAAGACGGTTATTGAGCTGTTAATCCACACCGCCTGAGGCTCAGCGGGGCCATCCGCCGGTTTCTTTGCAGGCGCGGCAGGCTTCTCGGACTCCTTTTTCGAATGAGCTTTTTCGACTTGTGCCTGTTCCTGCGGCACGCTCGGAGCCGCCTGCGGGTTCGTTGCGGCGGACATCACAGGCAAAAGCGGCAGAAACGCCGCGGCGAGGATGAGCGACTTCACCGGTCGAGATCGTGCCAGCGACGGGCTGACAGAATCAGACGCGAGCATTGCTAACCTCCTTTTGAGTGTGAAGGTACTTCCCACTCCACTGGCGCCCAGCGGCAACGGACGATTGACTCCGGACAAGAATGCCATCGTGGCCACGAGTGCCTCGGCATAAGACCCGGCCTCAGACGGCTGCGACCATAGTACCCAGGCGTCGCACGATTCCTCTTCGGTGCGCTCGAGCTCCCAGCGCGCGAGCCAGGCGATCGGATCCCACCAGTACAAGCCGAGCACAACCGCTTCGAGCCAACGCACCCAGTGATCGCCGCGTTTCAGGTGTGCCAGCTCATGCGCAAGCAGGGCATCTTGCTGCGACTCATCGAGCCGCATCCAGAGCTGTTGCGGCAACAAGAGCTGCGGCCGGCCTGTGGGCCAGGCCCAGACGAAGGGAGGAATGCGGGCGGGAACGATCACCGCGAGCGGTCGCCGGCGCTGGCCCAATCCGATGCGAATCGCAATTTGCGCGATGCGGTCCTGAAGCGCTTCCGGACCGGCAATGCACAACCTGAGCAATCGGCGGAAGCGAACGATGGAGAGCGCAACAAATGCCCACCAGACAACTGCGCCCGCCAGCCAGCCAATAGCGATCAGCAGCAGCCAATTCCACGGCTTGGGCCGGGCAGCCAAGCGAGACGGATTTCCGCGAGGACCCGTTCGGGGCTCGGTATCCCTCGACCCCGATGACGCGGCGGGTACCGAGACCTCGATCGGCGGCAATTCTGCCGAGACAGCCGTATCAATCACCGGCGCGCCGGCGGCAGTATCCTTCATCGCCACTTCCCCCCAAGGCGGCGCGACATTCAAGACCGAGGGCATGACCAGCTTGAGCAGCACCAGAAGCCAGAGCGTGTGCACCAGCGCCGGCCGGCGCCGCAAGAAGCAAGAGCCGGCCAAGGCAACGAGCGCCACCCCAGCGGCCCACGCGGCGTTGTTCAAAACGATGCGGAACAGCTCATCCACCGCGGGGCTCCTTTCCGGCCGGGTCGCGACGCGGCTTCGCCCTGGACGTCCGCTCGCGCTGTCCGCGCAGAAATTCGTAAAGCTCTTCGACCTCGCCGGACGAGAGCGGCTGCGACCGGACCAGGCTCATGACCAGCGGCGCCACCGCGCCGCCGCAAAGCTTGTCGGCCACGCCCTGGAGCCGCCGGCGAATCAGCTCGTCTCGATCCACCTTCGTCGTGAAGACCAGCACGCCCTCGGACCGGGTGTGCCGGACAAATCCCTTGCGCTCGAGCCGGCCCAGCAGGTTCTGCACCGTCGCGTAGTGCGCCTCGCCGCCACCCGGATACAGCACATCGGCGATCTGCCGCCGGGTGGCCCGGCCCTCATTCCAGATCACCTGCAGGATCGCCAGCTCGGTCTCGGTCACATCCTCGCTTGGACGGCGTGCCATCGGCCCCTCCTAGTCATTTTGCCTTGGCGCATACTAAGGCATCATGCCTTGGCTGTCAACCTCGCCATCTCGAGCGCAAAACCAGATGCATTCCCCGCTCAATGGGCGGCCGCGGGTCGCATGAACATCCAGGATTGAACCTGGGCGACCCGAAGCCCCCGACTTCCGCGGGGAATGCATTCTGCCGGCATCAACCTCGAGAAGGCCGAGCTGCTCTTGCAAACTTAACGGCGACGGCCTCCCCCTCCGCCCATGCGCATGCCCCCTCCGCCCCCTCGAATTCCGCCGCCGCCAAAGCCTCCGCGCCCGCCTCCGACGTTCATTCGGCCGCCGCCGCCCATTTGAGGGCGTGAGAAGTTGGACCGTCCCCCGGCGCCGTTATATCGCGGAGGCGAGAACCTTCCGGGACCCGCTTGCGTCGCAAATCGACCGTAGTTCCCAGTCGCATAACCCGGGCGCACAGCCGGCCCCCTCGGTCGCGCGTTTCCGCGGCCGAGTGTTCGACCGTTATTCACACCCGCATTCCCCGTGAGGTAGCTCCCCCCTCCGCCGCCGGGCGCCACGTAGTTCGAGTTATAGCCGAACGACCCGCCGCCGCCGATCTGCACCGAGAGCACCATCGTGCCATTCCCCTGGAGCACATAGCTGGCGCCGCCGTAGCTGATGAGTGTGCCGGCGCCGTATGACTCATAGCCCGCGGGAACAGAGTAAACCTGACCGGAGGCCGCGCCGCCGCCAGAGGAGCCATCGTCCCCGCCTGAAGCGCGCACCATGGTTCCGTCACCTTGAATGACGTAGTTCGCGCCGCCATGGCTGATCAGCGTGCCGGCGCCATACCCCTCGTAGCCGGCGGGAACCTGGTAAGCCTGGCCATCAACCGGGCCCGAGTCCGCCCCCGAGTCGGCCCCCGAGTCGGCCCCCGAGTCGGCCGCCGTACCGGCGGTCTGATCAGCCAGGAGCATCGTTCCATTTCCCTGGATCACATAGTTGTACCCGCCGTAGCTGATCAAGGTACCCGCCTGGTAGGCCTCATAGCCGGCGGGAACCTGATACGGCTGGCCAGGGACGGGGGCTTGTGCTCTTGCCGTCCCGCAGGTCGCGAGCAAGACACCCGTGACCAACATCATCAATTTGGATCTGATCATCGCTGCAATCTCCTGATGCTAGATTGTAAATGTGGGAACTTCCTGCTTCGGTATCGTTGACGCCATCCGGCTTGAAGTGAGTGATCGGAGAGAAAGGCTGACTCGCTACGGCCCCTGAGTAAATCGACGCGGCACCGGCGAGGGGCCGTCGCCGGTGTCGCAGTCGAAAGTTGTCGCGCAGGGACGCCGGCTCTAGCGCACCGCGATCTGACCGGCCGCAACCTCGCTGATGACGAACTCCTTCACTTCGGCCAGGGTATTCTGGAGCTCGGTCACGACCGGCCTGGAAACCTGGGTGGCGATGTCGGCTTTCACGGCCTGCGCCTCCGACTGGACCGAGCCGAGCAGTCCGTCGCGGCGATTCCATGGGATGTTGCTCACCGCCTTCGAGAGGCTGGTCTGGAGCGTCTGGTAATTCTGCCCGTGTTGCGCGAACTTGACGAACGCCTTCTCGATCTGCCCGTAAGTCTGGCCCAGGGCGTGGGACGTCAGGATCGCTGCCCCGTTCGGTGTGAACTTGGGCCCTCCAGAGAGGGCAATCCGGCCTTCCAGCAGGTCGGCGGTGGGAACGAACTTCGGCTTCTTCATGGCTTGCTCCTCAAATGAGTTGTCGAACCTGATGCGAAATCTCGGAGTGAGCTCGAATCCCCGCTTCCAAACTGGTCGCTCCAGGGTTTCGACCGGCTAGAGCCGGCGTCTCTCTTTTCCGTCGCACCAACGTGCTAGGCCGTGCGAGCCCGGCTTTCGGACAGGAAATCTTCAAAAAACTTTCTGTTGAGAACCGAGATTCGCGCAGTTAGAATTTGGGAACTACGGATCACTTCTTTGTGCCTCGGACCGCGTCAACAGCCCAGGTCCGTCGCGGCCGCCTCTTGATCGGGCAAGATTCACGTGACCGGTGATAGTTCCGCCGAGCTACAAGACCTGATCGACCGTCTCCGCGGTGGCGACGACAAGGGCGCAGGGAGCTGCTTGAACGAGCCCACGACCGCCTGGTGCGGATCGCGGCCACGATCTTCAAGCAGGACTTTCCCGGACTGCGCGGCCACCGCGAACTCGAAAGCGTCGTGAGCGAGGTCTGGATTCGCTTGGTCGGTGCGCTCAAAACCGTGCACCCGGAGACGGTCGACGGCTTCTTCGGCCTCGTGTTTCAGAAGGTACGCCAGGTGCTGCTTGACATGGCCAACCGCGAGCGACGCGACGGGGCTTCTCCTCTTGCAGCCCAGCGCGGTCCGGTCGATCGCGATAGTGGAAAAGCCCTTGACCCGACCGACACGACGTATGATCCAACACGCCTGGCGATTCTGACCGAGTTTCACGAGCAGGTCGAAAAGCTTCCCGACGACGAACGGTCCGTGTTCGAGTTATGCTACTATGGCGATTTCACCCAGGCCGAAGTTGCCCAGATCCTGCAGATGCACCCCAAACAGATCAGCCGGCTGTGGCTGACAGCGACGGGACAGCTCGCCAGGTGGCTGGAAGGGTTTGACCGGGCGATCTGAGCGCCTCGGTTTGGATTCGGGAACCGCACCGGAGTGTCTGATGGACAGCAATGAGGCTGATCAAGTGGCCACTCGACTCCAGGAGCGAGCCGACGGTATAGCTAGCGCCAGCTCAGACGCCGCCAGCGACGACGTTTCGAGCGAGCTTCTGCTGGATCTCGAAGGAGAGTGGGAGGAACGGCGGCTTCGCCATGAGGACCGGCATCCGGCTCTTCTTCACATCGACGATCCCGCCGTGATCGAGACGCTGCGTAAACGGATCGACCAGCGCAAGCGGCTTTACGCGTTTCTGGGAATTTCGAGCGATCGAATAGGCGAGCCTGTCATCGCGGAACTGGCTTCCTCGGTCGTGCAGCCCGAGCAGGAGCCCTCGGTCCTCGAGGAACCCTCGATTCCCGGCCCTCCTGAAGGAGAACAACAGCCCGCCGCGCTCGAATTTCCCCATTCACCGCTTTTCGGTCGTTACGAGATCCTGGAAATCGCCGGGTCGGGTGGCTTTGGAGTGGTCTACAAGGCCAGGGACGTCGGGCTCGACCGCTTTGTCGCGATCAAGATGCCGAAACCCGAGGCGGCGCGGCATTTCAACTCCCTTGCCTATCAACAAGAGGCTCGCCTCCTCGCCGGGTTGTCGCACCCGAACATCGTGCCGATCTACGACGTGGGACACGCCGACGATGGACGATGCTACATCGTTTCGAGATACATCGACGGTGGCAACCTGGCGATCGAGCTCAAGACAAATCGACCCGGCTTTTCCCGATCGGCCGAGCTCGTCGCCATCGTCTGCGACGCCTTGTACTACGCCCACACGCGCGACGTTTTTCACCGCGACATCAAGCCGGCGAACATCTTGCTCGACTCGAGCGGCGTCCCTTACCTGGCCGACTTCGGACTCGCTCTCAAGGACGAAGATTTCGGCACGGGCCCCCATCATCTGGGAACCCCGGCCTTCATGAGCCCGGAACAGGCCCGCGGCGAGGGACACTTGGTCGACGGCCGTTCCGACATCTTCAGCCTCGGGGTCGTTTTCTACATGATGCTCTCCGGGCGCCGGCCGTTTCGGGGTGCCACGCGGCACCAGGTGCTTCACCAGATCGTCAACTCCGAGCCGCGTCCTCCCAGGCAGATCGACAACGACACTCCCAAGGAGCTCGAGCGCATTTGCTTGAAGGCGATCGCCAAGCGGGCGAATGAGCGGTACCTGGTCGCGCGCGACATGGCCGACGACCTGCGCGAATACCTTTCGAGCACAAATTCGCCGCACCGGTCGCCGGAAAAGTCGCAGGCCGTGCAGCCGAGCGTTACGGCCGAATCAGCCGAGGCAGCCGCCGCGGCGCGAACGGAGTCATCGGAGAGCAGTTCTCACGCGATGAAGATCGTGCCCAAAGGACTTTGCTCCTTCGACGAGCACGACGCTGACTTTTTCCTGGAGCTATTGCCGGGCCCGCGCGACCGGTACGGCCTGCCGGACTCGCTTCGATTCTGGAAAACCAGAATCCTGGCGACCGATCCCGACAAGACATTTCGCGTGGGCCTCCTGTACGGGCCGTCCGGATGCGGCAAGTCGTCGCTCTTGAAAGCAGGGCTTCTCCCGCAACTGAAGGGCACATCTGTCAAATGGGTTTATGTCGAAGCAACGGCGAATGACACGGAAGCCCGCCTCGCTCGGAGCCTTCGTCATGAGCTTCCGGGCCTTCCTCAAGAGGCGGGCCTGGTCCGGCTGGTCGCTCTCCTGCGCCAGAATCGCAGTCAGAGCTCCGCGACAAAGGTACTCTTGATCCTCGACCAGTTCGAACAATGGCTCTTTGCGCATGGTCATGGGCAGGAGCGGGAGCTCGTGACCGCACTGAGGCAATGCGACGGGCTGCGCGTCCAGGCACTTTGCCTCGTCCGTGACGATTTCTGGATGGCGGCGACCCGGTTCATGAGAGACCTGGATATCGAGCTTGTCCCGAACGAGAACGTAGCCGCGGTTGACCTCTTCGACACGAAGCACGCCCGCAAGGTTCTCTCGGCGTTTGGGCGCGCCTACGAGACGCTGCCCATCGGCCAGCGCGAGCCGGCCGGAGACCGGAAGGGCTTCCTCGACAATGCGATTTCCGGGTTGGCCCAGGACGGCCGGATCGTACCGGTGCGACTGGCACTGTTCGCCGAGATGGTCAAGAACAGGCCCTGGACCCGCGCGACCCTGGCAGAGGTCGGGGGCATGGAGGGCGTCGGCGCCAAGTTCCTGGAAGATAGCTTCGACTCGCCACGGTCGAACCCTGTCCATCGTGTTCATGCGGCTGCGGCCAAGGCGGTGCTCGAATCATTGCTGCCGGAGACGAATGCCGACTTGAAGGGCCGCATGCGATCGCTCGCTGAGCTTCGAGATAACTCGGGCTATGGCAGCCGTCCGGCTGACTTCACCGAGCTGATGCAGGTGCTGGACCGAAATCTTCGGCTCGTCACTCCGGTCGACGTGGAACGCTCAATCGATGACGATATGCCGAAAGGATCCACAAGAGAGCCGTACTTTCAACTGACGCATGACTACCTGGTGCATTCGATTCGAGACTGGCTCAACAAGGGCAAGCTGGCAACCCGGCGCGGTCGGGCCGAGCTCCTGCTGGCGGATCGCGCCGGCTTCTGGAGCTCGAAGCCCGTGAACCGGCATCTCCCTTCGCTGCGAGAGTGGGCCGCCATCGGCCTCTGGACAAGCCGCAAGAAATGGACCGAGCCCCAGCAGCGGATGATGAAGCGCGCCGGCCGGGTGCACGGATTGCGACTTTTCGTCGGGATCGCAGCGCCTTGTCTGCTCTCGATCGAGGTCGTCGCCTACAACGACTACTCGACCACGAACGGACTGCTCAACTCGCTTTCCACGGCGAACGTCGCCAAGATTCCAGGCATCCTTGATCAGCTTTCCACCTATCCTCGCTGGTTCTATTCGCGCCGGCTTCACGACCTATCAGCTCGGTCCGGCAACGACGATCGTGCGCGACTGGCCTATAGCCTCGCCCTGCTCCCCGAGGAGAGTCAGATCGAATACCTGTGTGAGCGCCTGCAGAGGGCCGACCCTGCCGAGATGGCCTTGATCCGGGACCGTCTGGAATCACTACGCGAGAAGGTCGGTGGCAGACTCTGGAACAATCTGAAATCGGCAGGCCCGAAGGATGCGAGCGTTCTCCCCGTGGCTGGCGTTCTGCGCGCTACGACCAGGCAAGCCCAAACTGGGCTCTCGTCGCGGAAAAGGTTGCCGGCGCGCTCGTCACGTGCAAGCGCGACGATGCGAAAGCATGGCGTGAGGCGATGTTGCCGGTGCGGCGAGCGCTTGCTCGCCCGCTCGCGGGTATCTATCAAGAAAAGGGCCCGCTCGAGGCCGAGCGAGCGCTCGCCGCCGAGCTGCTGGCCGCCTACGCGCCCGATGAGCCGAGCTTCCTGGTCAACCTGCTGCTCGACGCCGACCCCAACTCGTTCGTCACGCTGTTTCCGGTCCTACGCAAGGACGACCCGGTTGTCATGAGCGAGCTTCGGAAAGCGGTCGGGCCCACACCGGAGGGCCAGGGCCAAAAAACTGAGCCCGACGCGACCGAAAAGGCCAAGGACAACCAGGCAGCCCGCTGCGCGCGGGCTGCCGTGGCCATGGTACGATTCGGTTACGGAAGCGAGGTTTGGCACCTCCTCGAGTATCAGCCCGACCCGCGCGTGCGCAGCGCTTTCATCAATGCGCTGGGCACGCTCGGTGTCGATCCGGCATTTCTTGCGGATGAGCTGGCGAGCCTCGGGAAGAAAGAAGTGGCGCCATCAAGCTCGGCGGGATTGACCGCTCAGAAAAACGGCTACCTGTTCGACCCGATCACGTCGAAACGACGAGCGCTCCTGCTGGCTCTCGCGGGATGCCCGACCGAATCGCTCACACCCACAGAACGCGACGACCTGATTGCACAGTTTCTCGTCCTGTATGAAAACGATCGCGATGCCGGCGTGCACTCCGCGGCGGAGCTGGCTCTCAAGCGCTGGGGACATCCCCTTCATCTCAAGGACGAAGGCAACCGGGCCCCCAAGGAAGCCGATGCATCTCTCCGGCGCTGGTACGTGAATCCCGAAGGCCAGACGCTCGTCCTGATCGACGGGCCGGTTGTGTTTGACATGGGCGCGCCGCTTGCCGATCCGGAACGCGAAGATGAGGAGGTACGCCACAGGCGCGAGATCCCGCGCCGATACTACGTGCTCTCAAAAGAAGTCACCGTGGCTGAGTTTCAGAAATACTCGCAGGCGAAATTCGGCCGTCCCCATGTGTACACCGCAAGATACACGACCGACCGCGGGCCCCAGATCGGGGTGACCTGGTTCGCTGCGGCCGCATATTGCAACTGGCTCAGTGCCAAAGAGGGCCTGCCAGAATGCTACAAGCCGACGAGGGTTGGCACGTTTGTGGTAGGGCTTACGGTTGACGCCCAGGCGGTCAAGAAGGGAGGCTATCGACTGCCCACCGAGGCCGAATGGGAGTACGCGTGCCGGGCAGGCACCGTCACGAGCCGTCACTACGGCCACTCGCTCGAATTGCTCGGTGGCTACGAGTGGTATATCGGCAACGGAGGATTCGTCGCTCATCCTTGCGGCGTGTTGCAGCCGAACGAGTTCGGTCTCTTCGACATGATGGGCAACGTTTCCGAGTGGTGCCATGATCTATTCGTCAAATATCCGGAGGATCTGGACGTAAACGCGGTAACGACTGATGCCATAAGAGACGAAACCGTCTGGCTCGCTCAACGCCACATTCGCGGCGGCTCGTGGCGCATGGATCCCGCAGTTCTCCGCTCCACCACCCGTATCTGGATGGGGCCCACTGGTAACCAATCGAACATCGGGTTCCGCCCGGCAAGAACCTGCCCGTGAGTCATGGGCCAGTCTCGATTGGTGGGTAAGTTGTTGCGAGGCCACTCGTGCTGCGTTATATTCGCCAGATGAGCAAGTGCGACGCGGTTGTTGAGTTATCGCATCGCGTCGTGAGTCTCGCCGACACAAACCAAGGACCGCGTAATGCCCAAGCATGCGGATGAGAAACACGACGACAAACGCTCCAAATCAAACGGCGACACGCTTCCGTTCAACCCACTCGTTGGCAAGGTCGTCACCGATCCTGACAATCTTCCGGAGGTTGTGGTACTGGTCGGATATCTCGGTGCGGCCGGGAAGGACAAACCTGACTCTTGCCGGATCTACATCGACTTATACTTTCGTACGTATTACGAATTGCTTAGCGCCGACGTGCTGTATGCCGAAGAGGCCGACGCAACGGACCTGGAAAAGCCAACCAAGATCTTCGTCGACGCGAGCGCGAAACTTACCCTGGTCCAGGCCCTGGACGCCTCGTTCCTGCAGGGTATCATCACGTCAACCTACCCGATTGGATTGCCAGGTTCACCCGGCTCGCCCACCCCGGGAGGCATCGGGAGCGGTTGTGTCACCGGAGAAAACCCGAACACGGCAGGTTGTTCCCCTGCGCATCCAAATACTTTTGGCTGTCCGGGTGGCCAGATGGCACACACACCCGGTTTCGCCGCTCGGGCTCTTGCTAGCAGCCCGCCTAAAGTTCTCTGTGCCGGCGGGCGGATGCCAAGTACGCACGGCTGATGACGTGCACTCGAAAAGCCCGGGCCGGCCGGATGCGCGCGGGTGCCCCTGGCGAGCAGTCGAAGGTTTAGACCCATGCTGAGCGTTGACACCGTCGCGACGTTCTTGCTCGAGCGTGCGCTCATCGATGTCTCTGCCATCATCGACAGTGATCTGACGATAGGCAGCGTCGCGCGGCGGAACCGGAATCTGAGAATCGAAGGGCCCTCCGGCACCGGGTTGTTTCTCAAGCAGGCCGAAGAAGCCGGTGAGGCAGGGCAAGAAACGCTCCGTCGCGAGGCGGCGTTCCACCGCTTTTGCGCGGCCGAGCCAGGAGTAGCCGACGTGTCGCGGCTGGTGCCTCGTCTCGTGCAGGGCGGCGACCTGGAGTCCGTGTTGGTATTCGAGCTCATCTCAAACGCCATTTCGCCCCGAATGCTACTGGAAGCCGGCGACCATGCAGTCGCCCAAGCGATGCGCGAAACTCGGGCAGGCCCTCGCGACGATACACCGGAGCCTTCGCTTCGCGGATTGGGGCCAGGACCCTCGACTCGCGTTGCTCTCCCGGTGCCGACCCTGGGCGATGACACTCAACCAGCCGGCGACCTCGATGCTGGCCACCCTTGACCCCGCGAGTTTTGAGACGCTACGCGTTCTCCAAACCCAGAACGGGTTCCGCGAGAATCTCGAGGGTTTGTGGGCACAATGGCAGACGGACTGCGTGATCCACGGCGACATCAGGTTTGACAACATTCTGCTTCGGTCAGCCGGTGCAGGACACGAGGCAGTCCCCATGGAGCTGTGGGTCACAGACTGGGAAATGATCCAGTTCGGCGATCCCGCCTGGGATCTCGCCGGTGCATTGCAGGATTTGCTGGTGTTCTGGGTACGCGCGATGCCCCTCTCGGATGAGCTCTCGACAGAGCAAATGATCGCCCAGGCCCCTGTTTCGCTCCGAACCCTTCAGAGCGCGAGTCGTGCGATCTGGCTCGGCTACCGCGAAAGAGCGGCCCTCGAGCGCGGCGAGGCCGAAGGCCTGCTGAGCAGGGCGGTGGCGTTTTCGGCGGCACGCCTGGTTCAGTCGGCATTCGAGGCCGCTTGCGGCTTCAACCGATTACCGGGCTCGTCGGTGATTCTCTTGCAAATCAGTGCGAACCTGCTTGAAGAACCCGAGCGCGCGCAGCTCGAGCTCTACGGCATTCCAACCGGGTCTCGTGTGTTATGACGCATCTCCACGCAGACCTGCTCGCGGTACTGGAAGCGGTCGAGATCGAGTCCCCAGCGCGTTACCGCGTGCTTGGTGAACTCCGCGAAGTTCCTCAGCGTGCAGCCGACGAAACCGGCCCGGTCGCGGAGCCGGCCAGTCTTGTCTTGGCGCTGGCGAATGATCTTTACGACCGGCTCTACATCCGTCCGGACTCGGCTAACCCACGTTGGGTCGACGAGCTCGCGCGACGCGATTTCCTGGCTGCTCTCTCCGCGGCCAACAACGCACGGGGCGCGTGGGAATCAGGCTGGACGGTCCGCCGATTCGAGCCGGACGGCCGGGTTGTCGTCGCCAAGGAAGACGGCGCGGCTTTCTGGGCCGATCCCGCGGGGGTTCGCGGAACTGACGCAACATTGCTCACGGGAGACCGCTGCCGCGTCTGGCTGTCGAAGGAGCTGCGCGCCTTGGTCTGGGGTTTCTACATGGCGATCGGCGGCACCGAAAGCGACCCGGACGACGAAGACCCCGGGCCCGAAGGGCGCTTCTACTGGCACCTGACGAGCGACGCGGCGGTGCCATTCATCGAGATGACGACTTCACTGCTCTGCGCGTCGCGGATTCCATTTCGCGTCAAGGTACCGAGCCATCCCAGCGCCTACCATCGCGCCGACGCCGGCGTGATCTATTTCCGCCGGCGCGACGATCTTCGCATTGACCCGGTCATCGCCCGCATCCACGCTGCGATCGCTCCCAAGCTTCGCGAGGAAGTTCCGCTCTTCGCCAGGCGCCTGGCGACCGGGCTCGGCATGGCCGAGAGCCCGAACTCCAAAATGAGCTTCGGCGAACACCGCTGTCGCCTGATCGCTCAAGCGCTCTGGGAATCATTCAGCCGCCATGAGGTCGACCTATCCTCGCGCACGCGATCATTGGCCGCCGCGTTCTTGAAAGAGGATATCGACCCGCTGCGCCCTCATCTGGGGTCAGGCGCAAAGAGTGATTACATCACCCGCTACGTATCTGTTGAGCCGCCCGCGGATCGGCAGGAAAGGGTGCCCCTATCGAGCTCGGGAAAGAGCGAAACGGTCTCTGTTCTGGACGCCGCCGCTCAGATCGGACGGACGCTCTGCCGGACTGCCTACTGGAGCCCGGACGGACGGCTCTGCAACTGGATCGGCCGGGCGAATTCGGAGGTCTCCGCAGGCGACAGCTCGATCACGCCGACAGCAGCCGCGCTCGGTCCAACGGTGTACTCCGGAACCGCCGGCATCGCGCTCTTCCTATCGCAGCTCAAAGCCACGACCGGCGACGGCGAATTCCGCCGCACGGCCGCCGGTGCAATCGCGCATTCGATCAGACAGTTCGCCCGGACGACGCTCAAAGCTCCCATTTCTCCGCTCTCATTCTTCTCCGGAGATCTGGGTGCCGCGTACGCGGCCTGGAGGACGGCGGCCCAGCTCGAGCGACCGGAGTTTCTGCTCCGTTCCAGGTCGATGATCGACCGTGTGATCGAGTCTGCTTCCGGGCCTCACATGCTCGATGTAATCGGCGGCAACGCCGGGGCGATCTCCGTGCTGCTTGCCATGGGCCGAGATCCAGGACTCGAGCGTTGCCGCGCGCTGGCGATCGCGCTGGGCGAGGAGCTCTGCGGAGTTGACCCGTCCAGTTCCGGCGTGAGTGGGCGGGGCTGGGATCACCCACCGGGCCTCGAGCTTGATGAGTTCACTCCCAGCGGTTTGTCACACGGCGCTTCCGGACTCGCCCTGGCTTTGCTCGAGCTCTACGCCGCGACCGGCCGAATCGAATTCCGCGACGCCGCTCGGCGATCGTTCGCGTACGAAGACACGCTTTTTGAACCGGCGAAAGGAAACTGGGCCGACTTGCGGCGGCCGTCCGGCATCAACAACTTCGACCGATTCTGGTGCAACGGAGCTCCCGGAATCGCCCTTGCCCGGCTGCGCGCCGCGACTCTTGATCCCGAGCGGAAGGAAGGCAACATCACGAAGGCAAGGGTTGCGATCGCGACGACGCTGCAAGCGATTGACGAAACCCTTTCTACGCCCAGGGCTGACACATCTCTTTGTCATGGCCTCTCGGGACTGGGCGGGATCATCTTGATCGCGGGCGAGTTGCTCGACGAGCCACCCTTACGCGCACGCTCTCTCGCGCTGGCTCAAACCCTGATCGATCGATACAGTTCATCAGGTGACTGGCCGTCGGGGGTTCCCTCGGGCGGGCCCAACCCGTCGCTCATGCTAGGCCTCGCAGGGATCGGCTACTGGCTCCTGCGGCTGCACGACCCGAAAAGCGTCCCGCCGATCCTCTTGTTCATTCCCACTTGAGAGCGGGCAGCTCCAGGCAGCCGGCTAATCGCTTTTTCTTCAAGGGATCTGAAGCTTTTTCCATGCTTTCAGGTACCTGGCCGCTTTGGGGTTTGATGCATTCCACCTGGGCGCGACCGGGTCATCGGCGAGCAAGAGCAGGCCGTGGGCCACCATCCGGTCGACCTTGGCCATATTCGCGTAGTCGATCTTATCCCAGTGGTCGCCGGCGCCGTGGTAGTCGGGGTAGATGAACGCCACGCACAGTGTGTGTGCCGGCACGCCCAGGTCGGCCAGCGCCTGGTTGTCGCTGCGGCCGAAGAACGCGTCGCTGAACCGCGGGTGCTTTTCCAGCTTGACCCCTTCGGCCTCGCCCGCGGCAGCGAAGACTTCGGAAATATCCGAGTAGCCGTGGCCGGTCATCGCGGCGGCGCTGACGCGCGGCCCCTCGGAATCGTCGGTACGGCCGACCTGCTCGAGATTGATGTCGGCCACCGTCTGCTTGATCGGCACGAGAGGATGCCGGCCGTAATACCTCGAGCCCAACAGCCCGTGCTCCTCGCCGAAGAAGGTCATGAAAACGATGCTGCGCTTCGGGCGGCTCTTGAGCGTGCCCAGCGCCCGGCAATCTCGATCACCGAGACCGTGCCGCTGCCGTCGTCGTTGGCGCCGTTAAAAATCTGGTCGCCCTTCTCGGCTGGCGAGCCGTGGTTTCCAAGGTGGTCATAATGGGCGGTGACGAGCACATACGTGTCCTTGAGAGCCGGGTCCGACCCGCGCAGCAAGCCGGCGACATTCCGTACCTTGACGGGGCGAGACACCGGCTCGTTGAGGTGCACCGAGAGAGTCACCTTCTGCGCAAGGCCAACGGGCAGCGAGTCAAAGAGGGCCACGACCTTGGGGTCGTGAATGGTCAAGAGCGGCGGACCCGAACGCTCGCTTGCGGAAAAGCCAGAACGCCGCGGGTTTTCGGGGTCGGTCGCCCGGCCGGGGGCAAATCCGGTCGCCGCGCCGGCTTGCCGGCTCACGTTAACGACGAGTACGGGCTTGAGAGCGGCCAGGCGCGCCATGAGGGCCGTGACCGCCCTGGCGGCGGCCCTGTCTCTGGAGCCAACATTGGGAATCTCCGCCAGGATGGCCTTGCCTTCGACCTGCCGGGATGAGAGCGACTCGAGCACCTTCGTGTCGGATACGTCGATCTTGAACGCGGTGGCTGCCGGCACCTTGAAGCCGCGCAGTGCGCTGGAGGCTTACCAGCTCCTTGCCGGCCTTGATGGGTGGTTCTTCTCCATTCTTGAGCTCGAACGCAAAGCCTCCCGGGGCGGTCTCGGCGAGCTCCCACCTGGCGGTCTGGAAATAGCCGTCGTCGCCGATGGCTTCCAGCCCGGCGCGGCGGAACTGGGCGGCGATGTACTCGGCCGCGAGATCGAGCCCGCGCGACGGCGTATCCCGGCCCTCGAGCAGGTCGGAGGCCAGGAACGAGAGGTGCCCTTTGAGCGAGTCGGCCGTGATCCGGTCGAGCGCGGCGGTTTGGTCGACGGGAAGCGTTTTTTCGCCCGGCGCAGCCGAAGCGGCAACCGCCAAAATGAGCGCACGGCGATCATGATGAAAAACTTGTGAAGGCGTGAAATGGGCTGCATCTGATAAACAATCCTCGTACAAATACACATTGACGCTTGGTGCCACCGCGGGTAGTTTTCTCATTCTATTACATCCGTCGAGCGTCTCCTACCCAGGGAGGCGTACAATGCACGTTCGCTCACTCACGATTGCATTCCGATGCACACTCCTCCGCCTTATCTCATTGGCGCGTTTGCGATCAACAATGCGGGTCAGATTTTGGTCGAAGGGGCCGGGCACGACTATCTGCTGACGCCTTCAAATCTACCGACGGTGCCGCCACCGCCGCCGGATGCGGTGCCGGAGCCTTCGGTGCTGGCCTTTGTTGGGCTTGCCTTGGCCGCGCTCGGTCTTCGCGCAGCGCTTGCGAAGCGGAACGTCTCGGATTGCAAAGTACAGATAGAGATTGACGCTTTGTGCGACTGAGGGTAGTTGTTCCATTCTCTTGCATCCGTCGAGCAACTCGGACCCAGGGAAGGGCATAATGTACGTTCGCCCATTCACGATTGCGTTCCGATGCACCGGACTGCTGTTCGTGATCGGCACGCTCGTGACGCAAGCTCAGGCCGACCCAATTACTTACAACGTGACCAGCATGGGGAACCTGATCGCGGCGGGTTTCGACGCGAATGGAGACGTCTACGGTCAATACGCCGGCAACAACGTCTACTATACATTTGCAACCTCGGGCGCGAACGCGGGATCTCTGCAATTGACGTCAACGGAGCCGATCGAGTTCGGCGGGGCGTCTGCCGCCGTCAACCCCGGCAATGTGCCGGGATACTCGTGGACTCAGGTGTGGGAATCGAACGCAGCCGGCCAAGCAACGGGCATCACCGGCCAGACCCTGAGTAACGGCGAGGAGGGCGTCTTCTACGCGTGGGTCTATTCGGGTGGTAAGTTCACCTTATTTCCAGAACAGTACCCCGCTAGCCCGCTGATCAACGCCGTGGGCCAGGTGATTTTCAACGCCAATGACAGCAGTGGAAATTCCCATGGGTATCTCTACAGCAATGGCCAGGTGACCGACATTGGAACGCTGCCCGGCGGAGTTCAGACCCAGATCTCGGCGATCAACGATCACGGGGTTGTCGTCGGCTCATCGGGTATTGCGTCCGATCCCGGCGGTATCCCTCGGATCGGTGGCGTGCCGACTGCGTTCGTTTATGAAAATGGCACAATGTACAATTTGAAAAGCTTGATCGCTTCGGGAAACGGCCCGGTGCCCGATCTCATCGGCGCTTTTGCGATCAACAATGCGGGGCAGATTCTGGTCGATGGGGGCGCGGACGACTACTTGCTCACGCCTTCGAACCTGCCCACGGTGCCTCCTCCGCCGCCGGATGCCGTGCCTGAGCCGTCGGTGCTCGCGTTCATCGGGCTGGCGGTCGGCGCGCTGGGCTTCCGCTCCGCATGGCGGAGGCGGAAGTCACCGATATGCAGGGATGATTCGTGAGCCATCACGGCGCTTTCTTGGTAGTCGCCTCATCGCGGACTGCCTTGCTCTTCTTCTCGACTTCCTCGTAATGCTTCCGCCTGGCCTCTAGCAATTCGGGCTCCCACTGGAACCTCGGGGCCTTGCTGAGATCAAAGCCGGCGAGGTGGCGCGTTCCTGGCGATGATCGGGGCGAACGTAGCGCCAGGGGCCGTCGCCAAAGACCTCGTTGCAGAGCTTCGCGACTTCTGGGTCATACGCCTTCAGCTCGTCACGCGTGTCGACGTGATTGTGCTGCGAGTCGTTTTGGCGGTTGGTGTCGAACCAGGATTGCACAGCTTCGGCCCAGTATTCGCTCGCGTTGCTGCCGGCATACGTCGCGCGCCAGAGGCCCTTCGCCTTGGCATCGCTGTAGGCTTTCCGGAGGCGCGGGCCGAACGTGGGATCGACCTCTGCAAGGCCGACGCCGTGGATGCCGTGGCCGAACTCGTGGATCAGGATGTTCTCGGTGGAATAAGGATCGCCGCGAAAATTGAGCAAGTTTTCCTCGGCGCAACTGACGACCGGAGTTCGCCGGCTGGCGCCCAGTCCGCGTGCCCGGAAGTTCCAGTACTCTTTGGGCTTCATGTCGCGATGCTCGGGGATATCCGTCGTCCGCTCGGAATAGGCCATGACGGCGACGCGAATCTTGTTCTTGATCAGTGCGTCGCGGATGTCTGGTCGATGCTCGAGCATCTGGTCGACCAGGTACGCCGCCTCGCGCAGCGCAAAGTCGGAGACCTTGGCCGAGCCCACAACGGGCAGGCCGTGTGCGCTCACGTACTTGGTGTAGAAGGGGTCGAGGCCGAGGTCTTTGGGAGGGGCGGTGACTGGAATCGGGTCATCGGCACGTGCTGGGTCGGAAGCGATCGAATGGGCGAGGAACAGGAGAAGAATGGAGGGTGATCGAGCAAGCATGCGGTGGGCGATACGCATGAGTTGTTCCTGAATTGTCGGTATGAATCAGAGAATCGTCAGGCTAAAGCCTGACCTACTTCAGTTTCTGGACGATGCCTTGCCGACCAGCTTTTCGATTTCATCGAGCTCGGTGGGCAGGAAATCGGTAAAGTTTTCGTACCCGGTTTCCGTGATGACGACGACGTCTTCATATCGGTAATAGAGCGTTTCCTCGGGAACGCGGAGCTGAGGGTCGATCGAGAACACGTGGCCGGGCTTCAGCACGCCACGCACATATGATCCATCATCGTGCACCGCCATGCCCACTGGGTGCGAGAACACTCCGCCGCCGGAATCAACCAGCCGGTGGGCGGCCCGCTCGTAGATCGGCTTGGAAAATGTGGTCCGCTTGAAGACTTCCTCCATCGCGGCCTTGGCCTCGTCGCGTATGGCTCGGGGTGTCACGCCGGGCCGCAGGCGCTTCATGATCGCGTTGCGATACTCGAGAACGAACTGCAGGATCTCTCGCTGCTCAGGGCTGAACTTCCCGCTCACGGGCCACATGCGGGCGATGTCGCTGGTGTAATAGCCGCATTCCGGAGCGAAATCCATCAACACCAGGTCGCCCTCCTTGAGCACGGCGGTGTTGCGATAGTAGTGCATGTTCCAGATGTTGGCCGTGCCGGCGGCTGTGATCGAGCGATAGCCTTCGAGGCGAGCGCCGCCGGCGAGGAAGACAAAACGGGCCGCCGCGTCAAGCTGATACTCGAATACGCCAGGGCGGCAGCCCTTCATGGCCTCGATCAAGCCGCGGCCGGCGAGCTCTGACGCACGGCGAATGAGTGCGATCTCACGGGGCGACTTGACAGAGCGCAGCTCGTCGAGAATCGGGCTCAAGTCACGGATCTCGGTGCCGGGAAATCGCGACTCAAGCAGCTTTCGGAAATGGGCCTCGCGCGACGGGCGGCCGTCCCAGGGGTCCGACGTGATCGCTGTGTTGGCGGATTGCAATTCGCCGCGGCTTTGTCCGTTTCCTTCTGCCGGCGCGAATGGAGTGTAGATGATTGTGCCCGCGCCTCCGGCGACCTGGCGCATCCACTCCTCGGTGAAATCTTTCGAGCTCAGCACGGCCGCGGCGCCAGTGATCTGTTTGACAAGCTCGGCGTCGTTTGAGGAGATGACCTTTCCTTCGGCGCTCTCGAGCTGCGCGTCGCGTGGCGGCAGCACCACGGTTGCCTTGCGGGCTTTGCCGTCAAGGATCAAGTAGGCGTGCGGGGTTTCGATGCCGCAGAGATAGTAGAACTCGTTGCTTTGCCGTGGAACGAGAAAGCCGTTGGTCTTGGTCGCGCCTTGAATGATCGCGACGCCGTGATCGCCGATGCGGTCGAAGATGGTGGTCCAACGCGTCTGAAATTCGTCCGGTGGGAAGTCAGTCTGATGGGGTGGTGACTGTGCACAGAGCTGGGAAGGACACAAAACGAGGAGGGAGAGCGTCCAGATGCAGTGGGGAAACATTGCGGGCAGACTCCTCCGGATCGTCAGGCTCAAGCCTGACCTACAAGGTTACTTCGAGTCTTTCGCCTTTGAATACCACCGGGCGAGGTTTGCCTTCGGGTATCAGTCGCACCTCGATCGGGCGTTCGAGGGGCGGGCGCATCCGCGAGCCTGGAGCGAGGCTGATCGACAGACGCCGGGCTTTGTCGTTCCAGCGGAGGTCGAGGCCCATCCAGTCGCCGGTGCGATAGGCGAACGAAATGCCGTCGTCTTCGTACACCATGAACTGGCCGTCGGCACCGGGATAGATCTGGAGCGTGAGCGGGCCATTGACCTCTTCGCCGGTAAATTGTTTGACGGGGCCCAGGGGCAGGATCGTTCCCGCGCGGATGTAGAGCGGCATGATGGAAAGGTCCACTGACACCTTGCGTTCGCGGCCGCCATCAACCGGGTGACCGGACCAGAAGTGGTACCAGACGCCGCGAGGCAGGTAGATACTCCGGGACACGAACCTTGTGTCGAATATGGGTGCGACCAGGATGTTCGGGCCCCACAGATACTCGTCGCCCCGAGCGACCGCCTTCGTGTCATCGCTGTGGTGAATCCAGAGCGCACGCATCACCGGCAACCCAGTCTGGCATCCCTCGCGCACCACACTGTAGAGGTAGGGCATCAGGCGATAGCGGAGCTCGAGAAACTTGCGGCAGATGGGCTCGACCTCTGCGTTGTGAAGCTCGGACGGATCAGGATTGGCGGCGTCGCCGTGGGTCCGGATCTCGTCCGGACCGAGCGTGCCGGTGTTCCAGCCCCAAGGCAGGCGCAGCATCCAGGTGCGGCCGTGCGCGCGAAATAGCGGGCAGAATGCACCGAACTGAAACCATCGGACGTAAAGCTCGCCCGTGAGCCGCACGCGTCGGCACGAACCCGCCAATGTCCGTGCCCCAGTACGGGATTCCCGTCAGGCCCGTGTTAATCGCCACGGAGATGTGAATTCTCAAGGTCGGCCAGGTCGAATAAACGTCACCCGACCAGAGGAACGCCGCGTAGCGCTGCATGCCGGCAAAGCCGTTGCGATGGAGGGCATAAGGGCGGATGTTGGGGCGGTCGATCTGGCATCCTTCGTAGTACATCCGGATTCTCGCCAGCCGGGATGGACCATCGAGCGGGTCGCCCTCGTCGGGCCACCAACCGTTGACGCCCTGCGCGAAAACGCCCCGATGTGCATTCCAGTAGCTTCCCGCCTGCGACTCGTCGGTGCGGCCCTTGTCGAATCGATCGCTCGCACGGCCCGCGCACCGAACGCGCGCGGATCACCACGTGCGGCACAACGTGATAATGCATCTTGTGCAGCTCGTCGAGCATCGGCTTGGGGTCGGGGAAGGCGCGGCGGATTGAATTCGAACGAGCCGTGGCCGGTGTTCCAGCCGGACGGGCAAAAGCCCGTGCCCAGATAAATCAGCGTGTCACATGGCAGCTTCTTTTCCCGAAATGTGCGGGCTACCGACATCACCACTTCGCGGCTCGCGAGCGTGCGGTGCGACTGCTGATAGCCCAGCGACCAGAGCGGCGGCATCTCGGGGTGGCCGGTCAAACGGGCAAATTCGGCCAGGATGCGCTGCGGTTCGGGCGCGGTGATGATGAAGATGTCGAGCGGAAGCGCAGCGCGCCGAACTTATCGCCGCATATTTCCCGAGTTCTGCGGTAAGATCGAACGTGCCGCCGGGCTGATGAACGAACATGGCCCAGCCTTCGGTGCCGATCAGCCAGGGCACGGGCACGCGGCCGCCGTGAGTGCGCAGACTGTACCCGCCCTGGCCGCTGCGCATGCGATCGACCGCGCCGCGACGATCGAACTGGCGGCCGCCTTCGCCCAGGCCGAGAATCGGGCCGGAGCCCAGGCGGAATGAAAAGCAACCGGTCGTTTCATCGAAGTGCAAGTCTTGCACAATGCTTCCATCGGCCCTGGCGATGCGGATCACGAGCGGGCCGGGAAACAGGCTCACGCCCGCGTCAGCGCACGCCACCACCCGCGGCTCGGCAAGCTCGGTGACGCGAAGGGCAGGGGCCTCGGCCGGGAAGTCAACCAGAGCACCGGTCGATGGAATGGCCTGCGGCTTGCCTGCCTCGATCGGCACCAGAGAGATCCGGATGATCCGGTCGCCGACCGGCGCGACGGTGAGCTCGACGGGCTTGCCGGCAATGACGAGCGCGGCCTTGGTCGCGGCCAACGGCGAGCCCAGCAGAGGCGCGGCGCGCCGGAGCGGCCAGAGCCTTCAACACGTTTCTGCGTGAGATCGCCATCGTCGTCCGTGTCCTGTCGTTGGCTGCTGGTTACTTGGGGTAAAATTTCCATTCCGGCTTCCAGTCCGGTGTGAGCTTGGAATCGCTCAGCAGCGCTCGGACCATCTCGATCGGGATGGCGTTTTCCCTGAGGACGGCGTCGTGGAACTGGCGATCCGTCATCTTGCCTGATTCGACCAGCTCGCGATGGAGCGCCGCGAAGCTCGAGGCCGCCGAGCAAGTAGGCTGCCTGGTAGAGCGGCCCGTACGACGTCGTGAACGAGCGCCGCACCTCGGCGGTGGCGTTGTCGCGCTCGTGGCCGATGCGGTCGACCAGGAAGTCGATGCACTCTTTCGGGGTCATCTTTTCGAGATGAAAGCCCAGTGAAAAGATGATGCGGGCGCAGCGGTGCATGTGCCAGAACAGCATGCCGACGCGGTTTTCGGGCGACTTTGCGAAGCCTTTGTCCCAGAGCAAGAGCTCCCAGTAAAGCGCCCAGCCCTCGCCCCAGAACGGGGTGTCGAACGCGCGACGATAGGTCTTGTAGCGCGAGGTCATAAAGCCCTGAAGATGATGGCCGGGGATCACCTCGTGAAAAACGGTGGCGCGGGAGAAATGGATGTTGTTGCCGCGCAGGCTCATCAGCTTGGACTCATGCGGCATGGTGTTGGTCGGGAAGGAGACACTGATCACCGCGCCGCCGGTGAAGAACGGATTCACGAGCTGGCGCTCGGGCGACATCATCTCCATGCGCCACGAGTCGCGGCAGAGCTGGGGAATGGTGACGAGGTTATTTCGATCCATGTAATCGATCGCCTCGAGGGCCAGGTCGCGGATCAACTGGGGCTGCTTGCCGGGCTCGACGTACAGGGTCTTCACGTGCTCGAGCGCGGCCTTCCAGTCGTCGCCCTTGCCCATCTCGCGCGCGGCCTTCTTCATCTGGTCTTCGCACCACGCCAGCTCAGTGCGGGCGAGCTCGATCAGCTCTTCGGGAGTGTAGGCGATCATCTCGTACCGAAGCTCGGAAAGAAGCGCATCGCGGCCGATCGGGTTGCCGACAATTTCGCTCTGGCGCGCCGCGGTGGGGTCGGTGCGGGCTGTGCCGGCTGATTGCGTGTCTTCGCGCGGTGGTCCGCCCGGTCCGGCTCCCAGGCCGCGGCGCCGGCCACCGCCGGCGCCAAAGCCTTCGCCGGGGCCACGCGCGACAGCACCGAACCGTTGCCGCAGGGCCGTCGCATAGGCATCGATCGCCGCGTCGGCGGCCTTGTAAGGCTCTTCGACCCACCAGGTGAACATCGGGTCGTAGCCGTCGTAGAAGCTGAACCAGCCGCGGAGCGTCGATCGCAGGCCTTCGGTCGTGGCGAGCGCGTGATTCACGACAACTCGCTTGGGCCCGTCTTTACCGCGTGAGTCGCGCTCGAGCGCGGCTCGAGCGTCGCCGACCTGCTTGGTGAGCCGCGTCAGATCACCCGCGACTTTCGACCAGTTCATCGGCTTGAGCTCGCGGCGTGCTTCGTCGAGCTCGAGGATCGTGGTGCCGAACGGGACGAGCGAGGCCGACTCGGCCGTCTCCTTGCCGCGAATGTCAAGCTGGCGCAGCTCGTGCGTGAGCTGGTTCTTCAGGAGCAGGAAGTCGACCTTGCCATCCTGGCTCAATCGCGTGAACTCGAGATTGCCAAGCTGGTCAAGCCACTGTTTCGTGAACTCGCGCAACCGCTCGTCGCGGCGCGGCGAGGCAGACGGCGGAAGCGATCGCTGCAGGGTTCCGCGGTCCGTGGTGTAGCGCTCGATCGGGCCGCGAAGCTCGCTGCGGTCGTTGCTCATCTCGGCCACGTCGAGTGCTGCGCTCGAGGCGTCTTGAGGCCGTGACCGCACACGCGCGGCGCCATCGTCGGGCGCTCTGGGCGAAGCGAGCGAGACGGTCGCGATGGGCCGCGCTGAAGTACCGCGAGACTTCGGCTCTTCATCGAGCAAGTGACGCACGAAAAAGTCGCGCAGCCTGCGCTGGCCGTACGCGCCGCCCATGCCGTGGTTGGCGCCCGGAACGACCACCAGCTCGAAATCCTTGTCGGCCTTGATCAGGGCATCGACCAGCCTCATGGTTGATTCCGGCGGCACGTTCGTATCCATCTCGCCGACGATCAGGAGCAGCTTGCCTTTCAACCTGTGGGCGTTGTCGATATTCGACGACGAGGCGTACCAAGGTCCGACCGGGTAGCCCATCCACTGCTCGTTCCACGAGGCCTTGTCCATCCGGTTGTCGTGGCAGCCGCAGGCCGAGGCGGCCGCCTTGTAGAATTCAGGGTGGAACAGCGCGCCGCCGGTGGCATTCTGGCCGCCGGCCGAAGTGCCATAGATTCCCACGCGGTCGACGTCGTAGTACGGATATTTCTTGGCGGCGGCCTGGTGCCAGAGGATGCGGTCGGGGAACCCGGCGTCCTTCAGGTCGTGCCAGCAGACGTCGTGAAAGGCCTTGGAGCGGTTGGCGGTTCCCATGCCGTCCATTTGCACGACGATGAATCCGAGGTCGGTCAAGAAGGAAAACCGGCTCGACGTGCTCCACGTCTTGGGCACGAACGAGCCCTGCGGGCCGGCGTAGATCCGCTCGATCACCGGGTATTTCCGGGTGGGCGTGAACCCCTTGGGGCGGCAGATGATTCCCCAGATATCCGTCTTGCCGTCACGGCCCTTGGCGACGAACACCTCAGGCGGCTGCCAGCCGGTGGCAAGGAGTGCGGTGGCATCGGCCGTTTCGAGCTTGCACACGAGGCCGCCGTCGGAGACGCGCCTCAAGTCGTGCGCGGGGGCCATGTCGACGCGGCTGTAGCTATCGATCAAGTACCGGCGGTCGGGCGAATACTGGACGGAGTGAGTGCCGTTTCCTTCCGTGAGCGCGACCAGTCCGGTGCCGTCGAAATTCACGCGGTAATGATGGATGAAGTACGGATCTTCGCCGGCGTTCCTGCCGCTGGCGCGGAACCACACCTGGCGCTTTTCCTGATCAATCTGATCGACGCCGCGCACCACGTAGGGTCCGGGCGTGATCACGTTCTTGAGCTTGCCCGTGTGGGCGTCGATCAGGTCGAGGTGCCGCCAGCCGTCGCGTTCGGTGACGTAGATGATCTCTTGATCGGAGTCGAGCCAGGTGACGGTTCTCACGTTCAAGTTTTCGCGGTGGGCCGTCCAGACGAACGTGCTCGTTTTCTCATCGATCAAGTCACGCGCATCACCCGTCGCCGAGTCGACCTCGATCAGGCGGAATCGTTGATGGCCGCGGTCGATCTTTTCATAAGTGAAATGTTTGCCGTCCTTGCGCCACCGCAGTCGGGGCAATTCAAAATCGACGTTGTCGACTTTCGGCCTGATCGATTTCCTGGAGTCGATATCGAAGAGGTTGAGCTCGTAGGCCGTGAACTTGTCGCCGGGCAGCGGGTAGGGTCGCGAGCGCAGCCGCGCGCGGCCGCCCCCCGGGGGCGAGGACTGGATCAGGTAGACCTCCTTCGTCTCGCCGGGCTCGATGCGGCACGCAACGAGCGTCTTCGGAATCGGGAGACCACCCCACGTGGCCGTAGGAGTGGCCGTCCGAGCCGTCCTGGCTGAGCTTGATCTCGGCGGTTTCACCCTCGCGACGCACAAAGACGTTGTGATCCTTGATGACGGCCGTCCATTTCTTGTCGGGGGAACGGTCGGAGGCGCCCGAGTCGCGGCGGTCGGCTCGATTGCGGCCAGGATTTGCGGGTGTTTGAGCCTCGGTTGTCGAGCTGATCGATAACGGTCCTTCCGAGCGGGCACAGTCAAAGCTGGACAGGTCGCAGCGCCAGGTGGTCTCTCCCACGCGGAACCGGATTGATTTCAGATCGGCGGCAAACTCGATCGCGTCGAAGGGGAGCTTTTCGGCGGAAATGCCGGCAGCGCCGCTGGCCTTGGTGAGAGCGGCGGCGAGCTTCTGGTGATCGAAGGCCGGCTTGCGAGTGCCGCTTTCGGTGTCGACCAGGATGAATTCGCGCTTGCCTGCGCCCAGATCGTTGCGATACCAGAATCGATTGTTCTGGTGGAACCAGTGCGGGGTGATGCGGGCTTTCGAGACGAGGGCGTCGCCTGCGCCGGCTCGCGGGCCACGCGCTTGCTGCGGGGGAACATACCAGGGGTCGCCCGGCGGCGGGACGAAGGGGTTGGGGTCTTCGGCGTCGAGGGCGAGATCAACGACTGCGCCGTCATCCTGGCGCGCCTTGGCCGACATGGTCGAGAATTGGCCGCCGAGTGTCAAGAAGCAGAGACATACGAGGAACCATTCGCGTTTTGATCCCGACATGGGTGAGCTCCGGGTTTGGTCGATCAGTCTCGGCGGGAATTCGTGTGTTAATCGTAGAGGAAATCAATTCAAGGGGACGCCGGTCTTTTGGGGAAGACCCTCACCCCGGCCCTGTCCCACCGGGAGAGGGAGGGAGCAGGCCACCCCAACCCCCACCCCCCCTGGCCCCCCCTTTGCAAGGGGGGGAAAGTAAAGCACCCCCCTTTGCAAGGGGGGGAAAATAAAGCGCCCCCCATTGCATGGGGGGGAAGTATAGGGCCCCCCTTTTGCAAGGGGGGAAAAATGACGCACTCGCAGTCGGTGTGGGGGTTTCAGTTTCCGTCGGCGACTTCCACGGTCACCGCCAGGACGATCGGAGCGGACTGGTCGGGGCCCTTGACGAGCTCGATGCGCTGGATGACTTCGTGTTTCTTGGGGGTCACTGCGAGGTAACGGACCTGCCGGCCCCGCAGCCGGAACGCCAGCTTCGAGCCGGGCACGTCCACCACTCGAATATAATCCGCGAAGTGCACGCCGTTTTCCAGCGGGTGGTCTTCAACCGAGCCACCGGCGTAGTGCAGCCTGACCACCATCGAAACGCTGCCCTTCGTTCCATAGGGATATCCCCAACCGCTGATCCCGCTCAGGAGGTGGATCGCCTTCGCCTTGGCGTTGCACGAAAGCTCGACCGATCGCGGCATCCGGGGAGGCATTTTTCCATCCGGGCCGTAGAGCAAGACCACATTCGGGACCTTGCCCGACTCGGGATCGACCAGGGCGAAAGGCACGCCGGAGAACGTCTTGGGCGACCAGTCGGGGAAGACCAGGCGCTCCATGTCGGAATCCTCGTCGTAGAACATGCCCTTGGCGCTCGTGATCGTGGCGACCTTGCGCAGGTCAAGCGGCAGGAATTTGACCGGCTGCGTGAGGAATGCGAGCAGGTTCCGGATGTCGTCGGTTGAAACCTGTTTTTCAAAACCCTCGGGCATGAGCGACTTCTTGGAGACCTTCATCTCGTCGATGTCCTCGCGGAGCACGACCTGGCGCTTGGCCTCACCATCGATCAGCTCGACCGAGGTCTTGGTTTCCGAAGCGAGCAGTCCGTTGATCACGCGGCCGTCGGTGGTAGCGACGGTGTACTGGACGAAATTGCCCTCGACACTCCGGCTGGGGTCGATGATATGGGTCAAGAGCTCCAGCCGCGGCAGAGCGCCCGTACCCGTCAAATCCGGGCCGACCTGGCCGCCGGTTGTGCCATACTTGTGGCATTTTGAGCACTGCTCCTGGAAGACGACCTTACCGCGCACGGAGTCGCCGCCTTCCTTGAGCAGCGGCGTAAGCCGGTCGAGCACTTTCTGGCGATCGGGATCGGGCAAGCCGCCGCCCTTGGCCAGAAGCGCTTTGGCGCGCTCGGCGATTTTCTGGTCGGGGTGCACCGAAAGGGCCTGCTTCTGATCGAGGGCCAGCTCGGAGATCTGGGCTTTGCCGTTCTCCAGCGCATCGACCAGAGCCGGGCTCCAATCGGCGCGGCCGAGCATGATTCTCAGGCCGCGCGATCGTTCGCGGGGCCTGAGCTTCGAGAGAGTGTCGGCGATCGCGCTACCCACGTCGGGCGCCTTGCTCTGGGACACGGCGTCGAGCAGGCCCGCGGCGAGCTCGGACGAGCCGCCGGCTGCGATCAAGCCGAGCAACTGCCGTGCGACGGAGCCTTCCGAGGCTCGCAATTCAATGAGCTGGCGCGCCGCATCGAGGCGAGCGGGCTCGGCGAGCTTGTCGTTCTTGACTGCTGCCAGCAATGAGCCGGCGATCTCGGCGCCGAGCTCCTCAAAGGCCCGGCTACCCCAGAGCCCGGCCAGGCGCACGAGTCTGTGCGCGGGGCAGGCGGCAGGTCGACCAGCAGGCGCTTGAGCGATTCTTCGCCCGCCTTGTCCAGGCGCGCCGGCTTGTCCTTGGGCCAGCCACGAGCCAGCCCGCGGATGATCGCTTCGCTCGTGGCCTGATCGCCGCCGGCCATGGATGCCAGGACACCTTGGGCTGCGTCAACCGGGCCGGTGCGCGCCGAGTGCTCCGCGACGCGGGTCGCAATCGCGATCAGCTCGGGGCCGGCGGGCTTGCTGGTGCGCGTTGCGAGCGCTTTCAAGAACGCCGCGTCGTTTCGGGCGGCGGCGGCCGTGGCTGCATCCGGTAGCCAGGCGTCGCCCGCGGCGGCGCCGCCACGGAGTGCCGTCACAAGGGCTGTGGCTGCCTGTTCCGTTGCGGGCTGATCGGCCAGGCCGAGGAAGGCCGCAAGCCGAACCTGGGCGTCGCTGTCTTGCAAGAGCCCCGCCGCGATGATCGCCTGGGCCGAGCGGGGCTCGGCGGGCAAGACCTGGATCGCATTACGACGGACTCCCGCGGACGGATGCGCTAGCGCCGCGATCGCGGTTTCGACGGCTTCAGGATGCGATGCGCCGAGGGCACCCAGGCCGTGCAAGGTCCAGAGCGAGTGAATCGCGCCGGCATTCAAACCGATCGCATCGACCGATTTGTCGGCGACGAGCTTGAGCAGCTCGGGCACGACGTCGGTCTTCTGGCGCTCGACCAGCAGGCGCTGGGCGTGCATTCGCCAGAGCTGATTGTCGTCGCGAAGGGCGGCGACCAGACCAGCGGCGTTGGACGGATCGAGAGCGGGGTGGGCGCTGGGCGGCGCGTCCTTAAAGACCAGGCGGTATATCCGGCCGTGCGTCTGGTCGCGAATGGGCGTTTCATAGGCGGCTCCGCGTCCGGTGCGGAAACCGTGGGGTGTCGGGTTGTGCTGGACGATGTAGTTGTACCAGTCGATGACCCAGACGTTGCCGTCGGGCCCGACCTCGGCGCAGATCGGCGCGGTCCATTCGTCGTCGCTGGCGAGCATGTTCCAGCCGTAGTAGTCGGCCACGTCGCTTCCCTTGCGGTCGAGCGTGAAGGTGGCGACAAGATGGCCGGTGGGCTCGGTGACAAACGCCGTCGCGTTCCAGTACTGGGGGGGATAGGTGCGCGCCGTGTAGAGCGCATGGCCGGCCGCGGCGGTGAACCCGCCGTGAAAGTCGACCTGACGCACGCGCTCGGTGATCGGATAGAACGAATTGGAAGCCGCGATGCATCTCGAGCTTGACGGCCGACCAGCCGCGCACGGCTTCGTAATACCGGTTGGGAATGGGCAAGTAAACGCTGGGGCAGCCGTTGGCGGTTGATCCGAAGACGAGCCCGTCCTCGCTGAAACCGACGCCCCACGAGTTATTGCTCGTGCTGCGCAGGAACTCGAGCTTCGAACCGTCGGGCTTGAATCGGAAAAGTCCCTGGCCGAACCGCACATCCTCGTCGCCGACTTTACCGCGAAAGGCCGAGTAGCCGACGATTCCCCAGACCCAGTTGTCCAGGCCCCAGCGCAGGTTGCTGGGCCCGGCGTGCGTGTCGCCGATTCCCCAGCCGGTGAAAAGCACTTTCTTCAGGTCGGCACGGCCGTCGCCATCGGTGTCTTTCAAGAAGAGCGTGTCGGGCGCCTGAAGCACGATGACACCGCCATCGGCGATCAGCATGCTGGTGGGAATGTTCAATCCCTCGGCGAAGACTTTGAACGAATCAGCGCGGCCGTCGCCGTTGGTGTCTTCACAAATGGTGATCCGGTCGCGGCCCTGGCCGTCGCGGCGCTTGGTGTTGGGATAGTCGGTGCTCTCGGCGATCCAGAGCCGGCCTTTTTCGTCCCAGGTCATGCAGATCGGCTTAAAAATCTCGGGCTCGGCGGCGAAGAGCTTGGCCTCGAAACCGGCGGGGAGCACCAGGTGTCGGCTGGACTCTTGCGGTGAAAGAGGGTTCTGCATCCTGTGGATCGGCTCGCCCTGCGTTCCCCACTGGCGGCCGGGGAGGTAGTTGGGAATCTCGACGGGCGATTCGGCGAACGTGAACGGCGGCAGCCCGACCGCTACCCGGCCGCGGCTGTCGAAGACGTCACCCTTGGCCGAGGCCCAGCGAATGCCGCGCTCGAGCAAGTCGTGAAAGCTTGGCTGCTGCCAGATCCGGGCATCGTGGCCGTAGGCGGTGTAGAACACGCGGCCCTTGCCCTGGGTGCGCACCCAGGTCCACGGCTCGTCTCTGTTGCCTTCGGCGCGGACCTGAAGCAGATGGCGGTCCTTCTCGTTGTGCTTGGTGTGGACGTAGGTTTCGTCCCAGGTGCGGAACGGCTCAAAACCCTTCATGATCGGGTGCTTGTCGTCGACGATCTTCGTCTCGAACTCGCCGGTGCCGTGGCGCTGGAACTGGGCTCCCACGAGCGCGATGTATTTGGGCGAATTGAGGAAACAGTACGACGCACAGTGCAGGGGCACGAAGCCGCCGCCGGCTTCGACGTAGTCGAGCAGGGCCTTCTCCTGCTCGGGGGTGATTGATTCGGTATTGGCGTAGATCAAGAGTGCATCATATTTTCCCAGAGTCTCGCGGTTGAGATCCGAGGCTTTCTCGGTATAGGTCATTTCAATGCCGCGGCCGGCGAGCACGGGCTTGATCTGCGCGGCCCGATCTGCGGGCCGGTGGTGGCCGCGGTCCCCGAGGAAGAGAACACGGAGATTTGGGCGGGAGGGATTGGGGCCGCCGTTCGGCTGGGCTGCGCCGTGGCTCTGCACGGTGACGGCGAGGCCAAGCATGAGTGCCAGGGTGAGCGTGCGTGGCATGGGTTGGTTTCTCGAGAGTGCACGTCGTGCCGGGGGGTGTTTTCCACGGGTTCCGATCGGGAGGCCGCAGTGGCGGTCACCTAAGGTTACATCAGGATACCAGGGGCTCAAAGCTCCTGGCTATTGACCATCGCCCTCACTTGGGGCGAGAAACAAGATCGAGCCCGGTCCGCGGACTCAATCCTCGAGCTGGATGCGGGCGCGGTAACCGGCCAGCGCGGGCAGCGTTTCGAGAGAGCGACGGACCAATCGCTTTTGCCAGAAGCGGGTCGCGTGAGCGACGACCAGGATGTTCTTACCGCTGACGCGCACCTCGACCGATCGGACGCGGTCGCCCAGGGTGTCGCGGATCTGCTTCTCGATCTTGCGCTTGATCGCTGCATCGCCCTGCGGCTCGGATCGGTCTTCGTCGGCCTTCTCTTTCTGTTTGTCTTTCGCTTGCTCTTTGAGCCGGGCTGATGCACTGGAGCTTCTTGACTCGCCGCGGACGGGGCCCGGCGGGGGCGGGAAGAGCCTGCCGAGGATCCCGGGAAACGGCCTTGGAATTTGGCGGGAACGTCCTGACGTTGCCGGCGCTGTGTCTTCGTCGTCGGATGAATCGTTCGCTCGCGGCCTGGTGGCAGATGGAGAGCCGCCTGGGCGTCTACGGGCCTGCGATCCCGGCGGGGGCGAAGACCGGCCGGGCGTAGAGTTGCGATCCGGCAGTGATTCATCGTCGAGCGGCTCGATCGTCATCGGAATCGGCTGGCCGGCCGGGCCCGACACACCACTTGAACCCGGTTGGCCCGCCCCCTGGCCGAACGGAGACCGCCCAGGCGCCGGGGCCGCGAATGCAGGCCCAGTCGCGGGCGGCGGGGCACCCGAGACGCCCGCGGGCGCGAAGCCTGGGGCACGGCTGGGCGGGAGGTGACCGGGGGGCGTGAGCTGGGCGTTGTCACGCCCGGAATCACCAGCATCGGCCGGACCTGAGACCCTGGGGAAGCCGGAGGGTTCGCTCGCGCGGTGGGGGGATTTGACGAGGGCGTAGTGCCGGCTTGCTTTGCCGAAGGGCTTGCGGGCTTGGTGGCAGGAGCTGCGGGCTTGGGGGGAGGCGTGGCGGGCTTCTTGGGTTCGGAGGACTCCGCCGCCGGGGCCTCAAGTGCAGGCGGATCCTGGGCATACGCCAAGCTGGCCCAACACAGAGCGAGCGCCAAAGAGCCGGCGAACCACGCGCGTGGCATCGAGCGATTGTCTCGTTTACCGTCGAGAAGGGTCGACGCGTCGTCGTTAAAACCCGTCAATACGTTACATCGGTTGCGACAGCATCAGGAGTTCTGGATTTTTGGTGTTGTCGGGTGAGTTTGGCGGCAAGGCGCGGAAAGTTAGCGACGAATTGTGGGATGTCGCCGATCGAGCTCTTACGTGGATACAATGTAACAGGTGGGGATTGAAGCCCTTGGCGGTGGCTCGGAGGGTGGCGGATGTCATTTGGCGGTGAACCGGGGCATCTTCATCCGACGACCACGCAGCGCGGCGGCCATCACTACTTCTTTTACGACAAACATCACGGCCGTGGTGGGCCCGAGGCCGCGAGATGGTCGCCGGAGTTGACTGAGGATGACGAATTCGCGATTTTCAACCAGGCGGACTTGCTAGAATTGAGTGACGAACGTGGGAATTTGTATGGTATCAGAATAGGGCCAGATCCGCAGCGAGAAGTTCGCTCGCTCGGGACGCTTGGTCAGCAGGTCGCCAAGTTCCCCCTCGCGCAAAGGGAAGCGCCCTGGCATGGATTCCCTCTCGGTCCAATGCACGGAGTCTATGATCCTCCACACCCGCCCAGGAGGGCTATGCCGCCTCGTGCGTTGAAGCGAATGGCTGCGAACGGGTTGTTCACGATGGCACAGTGTAAACGGCTCATGAGTGGGAAGCCTATATGAACGCACCCCTGGCGGCGGACAAGCGATATCGAATTCCAGATGAAGAGATTATTTGGGCCGGCGATTGCCCATGGACAGGCGGCTATTGCCTCGGCGCCGACCACGGCAGAGTATTGTTCTGCAATCGCTCCGGCGACAGATTCGGCGTGGAATCTACCGCAATTCTCGCAGGCGATGACGCGATCAACGGAATAGCGTTCCACGATGACTACATCGGGGTGAGTACACCGAGCCAGGTGGTCATCCACAGGCGAACCTCCGAAAGTCGATTTGAAACGATTGTCGACGAACCGCTTGGCGCTCACGGCATCTTGGCAACTCCGAACGGCCTTTTCGTCGCACCCATGGGAATCGGAGGTCTCTATGTGCTTGACATGCGCGTTGGCAGTGCACCTAGGGCGTGGAATGAGCGCGCGACTGGGGCATTGTTGAATTACCATGTGGCGATCTATTTAGGACGCGATGGACTTTTAGATTGTCTCGCCTTCGCGGGAAGGACCGACGGGCTCATCAAGCTGAAACGGGACCCAGATGGTGACCGCACGCAAACGAACACTCTCACTGCGCCGAACGTCGATGTCGTGGATGTGTGTCCACTCGGAAACGACCGGTGGCCGTTTGCTGTGGCCGCATTGCGGCGCGACGGACCGATAATCCTGGTAAGAGACATTCGCAGCGATGATCCGCCCGAAACGCTCCATTTGGAGGGAATTCAGGGAACCCCATACGCCATTCGGTGTGCTCTGGGACACATTTTCATGTTGACCAGCAAACAAGTTGCGGTGATCCCAAATCTGGCGCGGGCGTATCTCGAAGGCCAGCGATTCGACGAGCGGCTTCATTCTCGTCGAAGGTCTGTGCAGGCGGTCGACATGTTTATTACCCACGGAAAAGAACTTCTGGTGATCACAGACCAGGAAATTGAAATTGACGAAATTGCAAGGCTGGTTGAACCGCACGCTTCCCCTCAATCTTTGGAATTTCCATCGATTGTTTCAGGATGGGTCGATCAAGAGGACGTTCCGACTCTTTCTCAATTTCCCGCCCAGTGGGCAGGGCACGTCGCGTGATTTCGATCGCGGCATGATTCGTACAGATTCCGCTTATCAACGAAGCCGAGCACCGACGAATGGTTAAAGCTAACGCAGCTCAAACGCAAGTACCAACCAGCGACCTCAAAATCACCTCTGTCGAAGCCATCTACCTCCGCCTGCCGGAGGTAAAAACCCAGTGCGACAGCGGCCAGGATGCGCTCCTGGTGAAAGTCAGCACCGATGCCGGGATCACCGGGTATGGCGAGGTCGATTCCAACCCGCTCGCGGTGAAAGGGTGCATCGAGGGGCCGTTCTCGCACACCACGGCAACGGGCCTGGCGCACGTCGTCATCGGCGAAGATCCGTTCCAGACCGAGTACCTCTGGCACAAGATGTACCGGGCCAATATCTACGGCGGCCGCAGGGGGGTCGGCATTCATGCGATCAGCGGCATCGACCTGGCGCTCTGGGACATCAAGGGCAAGGCGCTGGGCTTACCCGTTTGGAAGCTGCTTGGCGGTGGGTTTACCAAGTCGCTGCGGGCGTATGCCAGCTCGCTCTTTGGCGCCACGCCCGCGGAAACGGGTGATCGCGCCCGGAGGTTTGCCGACCAGGGGTTTACTGCCGTGAAATTCGGCTGGGACCCGATGGGGCAGGATCGCGAGACCGATATCGCTCTGGTTCGCGAAGCGCGCGCCGGGCTTGGGCCTTCCAACGACCTGATGATCGACGCGGGCCTCGTCTACGACGCCAAGACGGCGATCCAGCGGGCACGTTCCTTTGAACAATACGACCCATTCTGGTTCGAGGAGCCGCTGCTTCCCGACGACTATGCCGGCTATGCCAAGCTGGCGGCAGCCTCCAGCCTGAGGATCGCGGCCGGCGAGGAAGAGAGCGAGCGGAAGTCGTTTCTCCAGCTCATGGACGTGGGCAAGATCGACGTCGTGCAGGTTGACTTGACCCGCTGCGGCGGGTTCACCGAGGCCATCAAGATCGCGGCGCTGGCGGCCGACCGCGGGGTGCCGGTGGTCAATCACGGTTTCACCACTTATCTGAACGTTGCCGCCGCGCTGCACTACCTGGCTAGTATTCCCAACACCTTGGGCTTGCTCGAATTTGTTGTCGAGGAAGGGACCACGCTGCGTAACTCGATCACCCAGACGATTCGCGCAGAGTCTGGCCGGGTGGCCGTTCCCGATGGGCCGGGATTGGGAATCGAGCTGAACGAGGCCGGGATTCAGAAGTTCCGGGTCGAGTGAAGCGGCCGGGGCCGGCCGGCTCGATCCTTTGAAGCCGTCTTTGCTGATCGAGGTCACAAATGTGCATTCTTCTGACGCAACGTAAGGCGCGGACTGCCTCGGTGCTCTTCGCGCTGGTCCTCTGGGCAATCCTCGGCCCATCGGTTGCGTCGGAGGGAGCCCCGCCGACCTTGAACCCGAAGTTTGTGATCACCGGAACCAAGGTGATCGCACTGTTTGATGCCTCCGGCAAGCTCCTTGGGCAGTTCATTCCCGCGCAGGATGAAAAAGCATGGTGGACACCGTTCCTGGCTCCCGACGGCCACGTGTTGCTGCTCTTCGACGGTGCAAAGACCTTGCACCGTTTCGAGCTCCCCTGAAGCGATTCGGGCCCTCAGGTTGCTGCAACGTGCAGTCGAAGTAGTAGAATAGAGGACGTAGCTGCCTTTGGGGCGTCTCCGCGGTGTCCCTCTGGTTCCGGGCCGATCATCATGACTACCGCCGATGAAATCATCGCTGCGCTCGATCTGAAGCCGCATCCGATTGAAGGCGGCTATTTTCGCGAGACGTATCGTTCGACGGGTGTGATCCCGGGAGATTGTTTGCCGGGCGAATATGTGCCATGTGCAGGGCGATCGATGGGTACCGCCATCTACTACCTGCTGACGGCGGAGACCTTCTCCGAGATGCACCGGGTGCCGACGGAGGAGGTTTTTCACTTCTACCTGGGCGGGCCGGTGCGGATGCTTCAGCTCTTTCCGGGCGGAGCCGGACGGGAGATCTTCATCGGGCCTGATATCGCGAGTGGCCAGCACCCGCAGCTTGTCGTGCCGGCGGGCATCTGGCAGGGCTCGCGACTCGAGCCCGGGTTCGACTTCGTGCTGCTGGGAGCCACGATGGCACCCGGATTCGATTACGCGGATTACGAGCAAGGGCGCCGGGAAGAGCTGGTCTGGCTTTATCCGGATTTTGCCGAGAAGATCTGTGCGCTGACCAGAATGAAGAGCTAAATTCGAAACACGAATTCCGAAATTCGAAAATCTGGAGAGGGGATTGGCGAGGTACTGTTGGGGTCAATCGGGCGCGACGGAGGGACGTGATGGGCGCGATCACCAAAACGAAGTCTGAGGTTCGTTCGATCGTCACAGACGACGAATTTGGCGGGTTTCGGATCACCATTCCACCTTCGGCGAAGGCCTGGATGGGATCGGGAATCGCCATGACGTTCTGGGTTCTTGTGATGTGGCTCACGCTGCTGGGGCTCTCTCGCAGGCCCTTGAGCGGCAACGTGGAAGGGATCAAGTTTTTCTTGATCTGGCTGATGATCGGGCTTGGCTTCGTGCTGCTCGCGGGGACAAACTGGCTGCGCCGCGATACCGTGATCATCGAGGGCAAGTCGCTGATCCTGCGCAAGGAATTCGCTGGTATTCGCAAGGAGCGTTCGTTCGAACTGAGCGAAGTGAGAAACCTCAGGCCCGTGTCGCCCGACAACAGAAACGCTCCTGTTGCCCAAGGACGAGCGGTGCCGAGCGCGGTTGCATTTGACTACCAGAACAAGACGAGCCAGTTCGGGGTCGGACTTTCCGAGTCGGAGGTCATGCGGTTGATCAAGACCATTCGCGAGCGGTTCCCGATCCGGGACGACTGGAAGGAAGCGGAGCCACTGCCGGTACTGCGGTGAGATTCAAGGTCGAGATGGGAAAGAATAGAGACGGAACGGAATGAGCCGTGAAAGGCAGGTAGAGACTCAACTCAACTCGACCGCGATCGACGAGGAGGAACCACCGGTGCGTATTTCGCGAGTGCGGCTAACCGTTCGCAGGATGATGTTCGCGATCGCCGTTGTCGCCATCGCTCTGGCGATAGGGAATGAGGTCGATCGACTGACGCGTTTTCGCGCCGGTTGCCTGCTGCTTCAGGACCAGCACGAGAAGGCGCAGTATTACGATCTATATTCAGCCGGTGCATGCATACGATTGGCGAAGTCTGCCGAGCGCCGGTTGTCTGCGTGACGGAGTTCGACCGTTATTCGCTCGAGCAGTCACGAGATTCACAGTCGACGCAGCAGGACGAATGGTTCGCGAAGTGGCGAAGTGCGCTGGTGGAGCGTTGCAATCGCGAGGCGATCGAGCATCGCGGCGAGGCACAGCGCGCGGCGGAGTGTGCCGCCTTTCACGGGGCGATGAAACTGAAGTACGCGCGTGCCGCTATCTGTCCATGGCTTCCAATGATACCGGACCCGCCGGCACCGGCGCAGCCGGCTCGGCAACATAGCCCGTGGCTTCGCGGTCATTCGGACGCACGTGCGATCCGATTTGAAGAAAGCGAGTCGTATGGTCCCGCGAGCGCGCGAGGTCAACGCCTTCGCGTGGTTTCTGTCGACGAATGCGAATCCGGCGCTTCGCGACGGACAGTTCGCCGTTGAGCTGGCGAGTCTGGCGTGGGATTTAAGCTCAAGGACGGACCCGAACTGTCTCGACACGCTGGCGGCCGCGTATGCCGAGCGCGGGGAGTTCGCCTCTGCGGTCAAGACGCAGAACGAGGCGATCGCGCTGCTCTCTGAGGGAGATCCCAAGCAGAAAGACTATCGCGCCCGGCTGGAGCTCTATGAATCGCAGCGACCGTACCGCGATACGAGCAAGCTGGGGTTGGCATTCGGCAGTTGAGGCGCCGGGAGCGAGCTGACTTCCCTCCTCCAGCGAAACGAGTCGCCACTCACAATCGATCGTGACTGTGGCTAGAATACACCAAGGGGACCATTCTACCGAACGGAGCGCCCGGCAATGCGCCCGATGTGTTTGTCAGTCGCGATTGTTCTCAGCCTGGTCGCGATCTGTCTTTCCGGATGCGCCGGAGAGCCCGGCTGGCCGGCGGGAACGGAAGCGGTCGTCGCAAGTCCGAACGCTCGCGCCGTGAATACACGCATGCTGAGGGATCAGACGGGCAAGATCGATCGCCGCGCCGTCAGCATCGCCAATCAAACGCCGGTCGTCAGCGTGGACGACCAGGCGTTTCGTCGGTCGCTCGCGGATCCGACGAGAGCTTTATCGCCTGGAGATCCTGTGCGGGTCAAGATCGCAAGCGGCGAACGTCAAGGGATCGAGGTCGTCGTGCGGCGAAGGGACCTCGCTCCGATGCCCGATGCCAGTGCGGCGCGAAGCGTGTATGGGCCAGTTGCGCTCGTGTTGCTGATCCTCCTCGCCGTGACGCTCGCGTCGCTCGAGACGGTGGTCCGTTTGATTCTCAAGATGCGCGAGCGGCGCTGCGAACTACTCGCCGAGCCGTTGGGTCAGCGGCTGGAAACTGCCGGGGCGGTCAGAGCGTCAAAACCTCGATTGGCCGAGCGCACCGACCGGGAATGCGAACGGTGGTGCGAGTGGATCGAGGGAATCAATCATCGGCGGAAGGCGCGATGCGAACGCCTCGCGCGCTTCCGGGCACAGAGCAATTTGAGTCGCCGGACGAGCGCGTGAAACAAGGCTGCGGCGATTCCCACGAACGCGTCACCTGCTTTTGAGGACCCGAATGTTTCGCTGGCGGTTGTGCTCTGGATCATCCTGGGCTCGCTGGCGCTGTTCGCGATTCGGAAGTCGTCTGATGTAGCGCGCATCGCGGCGAAGCGACGCGCGGAACTGTCTTACCCGTCGAGCCAGCGGTCGCGCATGGGATCTTCGGCCAACGTTTGCTTATCAATCGGGCGAGGCAAACGTGCCCTCATGGAAGGTATATGCGCCCTGCTGAAAGTCTACCGTGAGCCCTTTGATGCGCGGGGCGTCCTTTCTGAAGATGAGGATCGGCACTCCGTTCGATTCGATGATCCAGTCGCGGCCGCCGGGCGGCGGCGCGTCGTCATAGGTGATCTCGTACTTCCGCGGCCTGTGCTTGCCGGTCACGTCAATCCGCAGCGCCGAGCCCGGCGGAAATCCGCGCCTCGGCCATTTGTTTGACCGCCGCTTCGGCCGCGCGTCTGGTGAGCTTGACAACGTCGTCTCCGCCGATCAGGTCGCTGACTCGAGACCGTATTCCCCCCCGCATGTTGGTTCCGACAGCGCTCACCGTATCGACGATACCAAAGGGAATGGACCACCACCCGAGGATCAGGGAATAGATGATGTAGCTTCGTCGAAGACCGTCGAGGGGCTGCTGGCCAACCACGTGATAACCCGAGTAGACTCGAATGCGCGAGTGCAAGAATCCGGCCACACGCACGAATCGAGTCAGCTCGGTCTCGTAATTGATGCGCACGCCGTTGAAGAGCGCCGTTCCATCGCGGATTTCAGTTCGATGCTTGATCAACTGCGCGACGAGTTGCTCCTCGGTCTTGAGCGGAGGAACGTTCAGATCTCCCCAAGGGGTGTCGGCCATGGCGCACGCTCCCACATGCAGCAGATCCACGGCGCACGATTGTAATCGTGATTCCGCGTTCAGGCGAGGCCCTCTGGTAGAGCCACCCTATCTTTCGCCAGACGGCGGCATCGTTTCGCACAGCGAAGGGCGACACTGGAAGGGATCGCGTGAAACCGCCGCAGTTGACGGTGAGCGCGCCGCGGAGCGGCATAGAAGACGTTCCCACGCAGAGCGTGGGAACGAGGGGTTTTCTTGTCGCGACGTGGTCGGTACGGGAGGCTCCACGTCGTGCAGGCAATCGCTTCCCCAGTTCAACCAAACGCAACCGGCTCGGCGCCTGTGCGGCCTTCGGCCCGCTCGCGTTTGAATTCCAGCTTTTGCAGCGCGGGCATCGAGACCTGGCGGCCGGAGGGCCAGAAGTTGGCGAGCGAGAAGACCTGGGATAACCGAGCGAGCGCGTTCCGCGGGTCGAGCCGTGCAAGAGACCGTCGAGCTCATCCGGCGCCAGGAAAGTGAGATACGTCGCACACATGGCTTCGCCGAATCCCGGAATATTGAGCACCGGCCGGATGCCCAGGTGCAGCAGGACCCCGGCCAGGATCGCCCAGCGCCTGGTGGGACGGAACCAGAGCCAGAACGCCACTGTAAACTCGAACAAGAGAGCGCCGTGCGTCATCAGGTTGATCAGCAAGGGATACTGCGCGAGCCACTCCAGGTTGAACATCCCGAACTCACGGTTGAAGAGAACGTAGTGAACCGTCGTGCCGTTCAACCAGAGCGGGCCCTGGCACTTGATCACGCAAGACTGGAAGTAGATGAGGCAGATCTGCATTTGCAGGAGGCGCATGCCCCAGGGAACGATCAGCGGCTCGGCGACCGTGCCGCGCTTCCTGGCGGCGCGGATTGCGTCGAGCGAATAGGCAGCCCCGCTCGGGCAAAACATCATGTAGAAGCTGATGAGGAAGGGAACCGCGTCCGGGCCGCCATTGGACATGACGTTGCGATGATAGAGAGTGAGCATACCCAGATAGAGCAGCACGCTCATCACTCGGGTTCGCCAGCCGAGAGTCAGGCCAATTGCCGCCGCAGCGGTCGCGGCCCAGACGGTATAGGCCGCAGCCGGGCTGTCGGTACACTGGAGAATCGAGAAGCGAAACGGACCGGCCGCTTCGTGCTTCCGTGGCTCGCAGCAATCCCGTCCCGGTGTAAAAGAAGTCGAATTCCGGAAGCATCAACCCCAAATACATCAGCAGGAGCAGGCCGTAGACGATGCGAAAGACACCGAGCGGGCGCGCCGAGACCGGGGCGAAGAACAATCGATTCCACGACTTGATCGGGTTCATTTCGTCACCTCCTCGAGCGAGGCAAACTCGAATCGCTCGAGCATCTGGATTCGCGGCGGAGCCATCGGGTCGGAGACGGCCGACGCACCCGGCGGTGGTGTATCCTTGACCTGATAGTAGAGGCTCACCCACAGGGGAAATGCCTCGGGCGGGAGATCTATCTGCCGCGCTGCAAATCGGGCCACGAACTTCCGCGACGCATAATATTCGGGAGCGGACATGTTGCCGGCGAACTTCGGCTGCCGGTACCGCGGGACTTTCTGCCACCAGGGAAGCTCGGCGAGCCGGGGAAACTCATGGATGTGCCGCATTCCCTTGGCATCAACGATCTCGGCGTCCAGGGCTATGGTGTCGCGCACCGGGTCCGGTGCGAAGATCGCCCACCATTGCCACATGCCGCTGGGCAGCACGTAATACTTGTACAAGGACTGGAGGCGGCCCTTGATATAGCAAGGAGGGGTTGTCCACAAACAGATTGCCGAGAGATGAAAGATCACAAATGCAGAAACGATCAGCCGCCGAGCATTCCAGCGCCAGGCCACGGTTCCCTCCCTTCGTTTTTCAGCGTCGCGACGTGCAGTGTCGCAGAATCTAGACCAATCGCCCGGAAGCGTCAATTCCGAAAAAGCGCCGGGCCCATCGCCCTGGTCTGGAGCCTGGACGAGCGGATACGATGAGACGGCCGTCGTGATTTGATGCTCGTCGTTGATTGCGCCGACACGGAGGCAGCTCGAGATTGATGCAAACACCGCTTAGATCACGCAGTTCGTGGGTTCTGGCTGCAGCGATCGTTGTTATGACGCAGGGCGCGGGGGGCGGGAATTCGCAGGCGCAGCCCGCCGCGAACAGATCACTACCAGACGAGGGCGCCCGAGCAATCTGGCCTTCGGGGCCGCTCGATGTGGTCGCGGCGTTCGAACGGCCGGTCGATCCGCAACGCGCCAAAGGGTTGGTGGGCCAGAGCATCGCCTATTTTACGCTCGCAGAATCCGGGAACGGCACTGGCCAGCAAGAACGGCGTGCGGGGGCTTTGCGGATCGTGGCGGTCCGCGTTGGCGACTCCGGGCGAACGCTCTTCATCGCAACGGACCCGCATCCCCTCGTGGCGCGCTACGTTCTGCCGCTGGCCGCGCTCCAGGCGAATGCCGGTGTGCGGCAGGCTCGCGATTCGGGAGCGGCTTATGACCTTTCTGGCGTCGAATGGGGATGGAGCCCCGCGGCTGCCGAGCCAGGAGACGACCCTCGAGTGCAGGGCTGGTGGCCAGCGCTTGACCTGGAAGCGACGCGGCGGCTGACGAAGGGCTCGCGGCCGCACGAAGTGGGTCTGGCGCTCCTGCGCAACCAGGCCGGCTGATGCTCTCCGCGCTCCTGCGTCTGCCCGAAGGAACGGCGACGGTTCGACTGGAATCGACCGGCTCGATCGAGGAAGCCACACTGGGTGAGAGCCAGGGCGAGCCGGGCGCCGCCGGGGGTCCGGGCGGGCTGCACAGCGTCGAGCTGGCCGTCGAGCCGAAATCCAAGCGTGAGCCGTTGTTCCTGACGTTCCGCGTGCAGACCGGTGGAGACGCGCGGCCGTTCCAGATCAGGGCGTCGTACCGCCTGGCCAGTGACAAGGCGGACCATGCGGTGGAGCGCGACCAGGTGATCCTGCCCTGGGCGCCCTTGCCGCCGGAGGAAGCCGTCAAAGCGCCTCTGGTCTTGCCCGACCTCTCGGGCGGCGACCCTGCGCGAGGACGCGCGCTCTTCTCAGGAGACCAAGCACGGTGCTCGCAATGCCACACGTTTCGCGGCCAGGGAGGCAAGGTGGGGCCTGATTTGACCGAGATCGGCAAGAAAGGCCGCGCTGATATTTATCGCAGTATCGCGGCGCCGAGCGCATTGATCGAGCCGGATTACACCACTTACACCGTCGCGACGAAGGACGGACGGGTTGCTGTGGGCGTGGTCCGCGCCGAGGGGCCCACTGCAATCTGCGTGACGGATACGAACGCGAAATCGACGATGATCGACCGGGGGCAGATCGCACAGATCCGGCCCAGCGGCACGTCGATCATGCCGGTGGGGCTGGCCGCGATCCTGGGAGACGCGGCCGCGCGCGATATTCTTGCGTATCTCACGGCGGATTCGGGGAACGGGGCGGGCGGGGCGAAAAAATAGCGCGAGATCAACGGCCGACAGGTTTTCCCAGGAGCAGATTCATGATCCACCTGAGACCAGACCTGTTTCGCGATGCCGTCCGCCGCCTCACGGGTGGGGAAGCCGTGACATTCGGGACGACCGATCCCACGTATCGCGACTGGCTGAGCAAGAGGCATCTTCCCGAGGAGCTCACGCAATTCTTGATCGAGAATTCGCTGAGCGCCGAAACGTCATTCGATGGTGTGGGCGGCATGTGGATACCCAGCGATATTATGGAACTCAACGATCAAGAAGAGGAGGGACTGTCGGACAACGGCCTGTTCGGCGTCGGCAGCACCGGCACCGGCGACTTCATCGTGATCAACTTCATGACGGGTGAGGGCCAATCAGGCATTGTGTCGCACGACTTGCTACCTGAGCCAGACGTGAACCGCGAAGGTTACGACGTGTTCAAGCCGATCGCCGTGTCGATCGGGGACTTGTTGCATGGGATGACGGCGATCGAGGGGTTTCCGTATGACTTCTGGAGTGCACAGGAGTACCCAATCCTCTTCAACACGGACGTGATCACCGAGCCCAGGGGGTTGTGTCTGGGAACCTCGGTGGAAGCGATCCAGCGGTTGCTTTTTCGCGGTACTCACCTGGTGGACCGACGCGGCATTGAGGAAATACTCGGAGACGAGGGACTGGATTCGGCTGGTCAGTGGAGCAAGACCGAGCCAGGCCGGGAGTGGTTCGACTTCGCGGCGGAGGGCGACAGATGGACTAATGACATGAGGACCGTTGTGTTCGACTTTCGGATCGACAATCTCAACGGCGGGTTAACGAGTCTCGGCTTTGCGCAGCGTTTGCTGAAGATCGCCCCTGACGAATTTGATTACTTCTGGAGCGGCGATCGCGTGTTCGTGAGGTTGCACTGGGTCGACGGGTGGAAATCGGAGTGATGCGCGGGCGAGGACGTGCGCGTGCGCATCAAGCGCGCTTTCGCGGAGCGAAAGGCGACTTTCGCGCGGTATGGCGGGCCGCACTTTCATCGCGCGGACGGCGGCTTTGCGCTCGAGGGGCGGTTGAGCTAGATCGGGGACTCGACGCGCGATTTGCCGGATCGTCAGGCTAAAGCCTGACCTACTCTCGACGGCGGGTGCTGTTACTTGCGCTCCTCGAGCGAGCGCTTGACGACGCGGTAGAGCGAGGAGGCGTAGGATTTTTCGACGATCTCCTTGTACTTGGCGTAGCCTGCGTCTTGATTTCCTTGCTGGAAGAGCTGGCGCGCTTCGCCGAAGGCTTGCTTGGCGGCAACATCGTGGGTTTTGCGGAGCTCAGCAAACGCGGCCATCACTCGCTGCGCGGGCTTGGCAAACTCGAACTCGTCGCGATAGGCCAAGAACCCATCGATCCAGGCGCCGTCCCTGGCGCTCTTGACCAAGGGGCCAAATTTGCGGGCGCCGGTGGCAGCCTTGGTATCGATCGAGCTGGTGAGCTCGTCGAGGCGGCGCTTCTGAGCGGCACTGAGCTTGAGCGCTTTCGCGCGGTCGAGGGCGGCGATCGCGTCGCGGTAACCTTGCTTGCCGGTGCGCTCGGCGGCGAAGTCGATCAAGACCTTCGGGTCCTTTGACGAGAATGTCTCGAGCCAGCGGATCGCGGGGCCGACCGGGAGACGGGCGAACATGTGAGCGGCTGTCTCATCGGTAAAGAACCGGAACGCGGGCCAGTCTGCTTCGCCGTAGAGCGTGGCGGCGTACTGGCCCATGCCGAAGCCCATGACCGGGTCGTTCTTGCCGTGAATGATCGCCAGGGGAACGCTGCGCTGGGCTTTGCGCAGAGCTTCGTCGGTGAAGACGTCGGGCTCGCACTGGAAGATCACGCCGGCCGAGATGGGAAACGCGCCGGCCAAGAGCTCGGGGGAGTTCATCAAGAGGCTATAGGTGAGGAAGCCGCCCTGGGAATGGCCTCCGACCAGGTAGTGGTCGATCGGGTAGACTTCCTTGAGCTCGGTCATTGCCTGACTGACCAGGGCCGGGCTTTCGCGGTCGGTGCCCGGAAACCCTTTGAACGTACTGCGCCCGACGTAGTTGACGTAGGTGTAGTTGAAGCGAGGGTCGTCGCCTGTGTTGGATGGGGTCTCGCCGTTAATGCCCAGGATGATGAATTCGCGGGCGATGTCGGGCCAGGCCGAGGCGATCGTCGCCACGTAGGCTTGCGCGTTCATATTAGAGCCGTGAAGAATCAGGATCGTGGGCCACTTGCGGGAGTCGCCGGCCTTGAAGCCCTCGGGCGCCCGGATCGCGTAGGTGAGGAGATTCGCGGTGGAACCGTCGATCATTTTGCCGGCGACCAGGGGCGCATGGCGCACGAACGAGGGCGCCGGCCGGCCGGCCCAGCCGAACCAGCCGGGAAAGCCGTCGGTATTTGCGGCGCCGCGGAGCGACTTTCCATCGGGCGAGAGGTCAAACCATCCCTGGCCGTTTCGAAAGCTCGTGAAGCGGAACTCGAGCCGGCGGCCGGTCGCCTTGCCCTCGATCGAGGATGTGCCGCGGAGGGCGTAACTCCCCTTGACGGCGGCCGCTTCCTGAGTCAGATCCATCAGACCCAGATCCGTTAGCCAGAGCCCTCCGAACGCCGCGAGCTTGCCCGAGGTCGCTTTGGGGTCGGGCCGCCAGCCGTTCCATTCCCCGCGCCGGCCGTTCTTGACCTGAAACGTGCCCGTGAACGAGTTGCCCGAATCATCGAGCACGTAGCGCCCCTCGCCCTTGGCCTGCCCCTCGGTGTATTCAAACGTCAACACATTGTCTTTCACGGTTCCCTTCAAGGGAAATTGGCCGGCGTTGCCATAGCTTCCGGTGACGACGTTGCCCTTCTGCTGGAGCTTGACGATGCTGATCGAAGTGCGCCATTCACCTTGAAAAGAGCCGTCCGGTCCGGCGGCGTGGATCGCCGCCACGGTGAGCGTGAATACGAGCGAGGCCAGGATCGCCAGAGTCGTTCGCATAGCAGTCGTCCCTGTGAAGTTGAATTGAGTTGAGCCGATGGGAGCGTTTCGACATTCTACAACAGTCGGTGGACGCACCGACAGCCGGTACCCGATAGTTATAGGGGCGTAAATTGTTTGGCGCAACTCGCGCTCCGTGTTAGAATTTGGTTAAACATTTTTGCGGGCGGCCGGGAACGGGCGCGTAACCTCAGGGGCAGCTTGGAAAAAGGAATGGAAACAACGCACCGGCATGGGGTTGGATTTGTTCGCCGCGAGTTCATCCAGGTGGGGTTCTCGGGGTTGCTGGGGTTCGGCTTGTCCGAGCTTCTGGCGGCGAAGGCCCGAGCCGGGCGCGACGTGAAGGCGGGGCAGAGCGAGGGCATGAAGCCGCGGGCGAAATCCGTCATCCTGGTTTTCTTGACCGGGGGCTTGAGCCATCTTGATTCATTCGACATGAAGCCGGATGCGCCGGAGGGTATCCGCGGCGAGTTCAAGCCGATTGCGACCGCGGTGCCGGGTATCTCGATGTGCGAGCACTTGCCCGAGTTTGCGGCACGGGCGGGGTCGCTGGCGATCGTGCGCTCGCTGGGCCATCATTACACGAACCATTTGAATGCAACTCACGAGATCCTGACCGGCCATTCGCAACCCGGTGCCTTTTTCGACAAGATCGCCTCGCGCGACGATTACCCGTGTTATGCCGCGGGGGTGGATGCGATTCGGCCGCGTGCCGACGGCGTTCCCAGCGGCGTGATGCTGCCGACGTTCTTGATGGAAGGTCCGCTGGTCTGGCCTGGTCAGCATGCGGGCTTCCTGGGGCCCAAGCACGACCCCTGGCAGGTGCGACAAGATCCCAATCGGCCGGGCTTCGGCTTTGAGGGTCTGGCGTTACCCGAGGGCCTCTCGATCGAGCGGCTTGACCGGCGGAAATCGCTGCTGGACCAGGTGGGCCGCCGGGTCGACGAGATCGCGGAGAAGGCAATCGAACGCAAGGACCCGTTCGCCGAGCAGATTGAGCGGGCTTATGCCTTGCTGCTCTCGGGCAAGGTGGCCCGCGCGTTCGACCTGAATCGCGAAGACCCGCGGCTGCGCGAGCGGTACGGGAGGCATATGTACGGCCAGTCGCTGCTACTGGCCCGCCGGCTGGTGGCCGCCGGCGTGCCGGTCGTTCAGGTGAACATGGGGCGGGTGCAGACGTGGGATACGCACTCGCAGAATTTCAAGTCGCTCAAGAGCCGGCTGCTTCCGCCGCTTGACCGCGGAGTGTCGGCCTTGCTCGATGACCTGAAAGTGCAGGGGATGCTGGACGAGACGCTCGTGGTTGTGACCGGAGAGTTCGGGCGGACCCCGCGGATCGGCTCGAGCACGGGCAATGTCAATTCCCGCGACGGGCGCGACCACTGGTCGAACGTGTTTTCCGCAGCGTTTGCCGGGGCCGGCGTGCGCGGCGGGCAGACGATCGGGCAGTCGGACCGGATCGGAGCTTACCCGGCGAGCCGTCCATTCACGCCGGGCGATTTTAGCGCCACCATTTACCGGGCGCTGGGAATTGACCCGGCGCATGAGCTGCGCGACCGGCTGGGGCGGCCGATCCGGCTGTGCAACGGGGAAGAGATCTCCGCGCTTTACGACGGCGGTTCGCGCGGGGTTTGAGGCGACGGCTTCGCCTTGATCGACGGGTGGAGATACGGCGGGCCGGAGACCTTCGGTCGGAGGGGAGTCGGGGGCTGGAGGCCCGCGCCCAACGTAATGTTGGACCGGGGCGTTCAGAAATCGACCTTTAACCGGAGGCCGAGAACGAAGGCCGTCTCGACCGGGGCGAGTCCCGGGTGGAGTATCTGGAAGTCAGGGCTCAAGTGGCAGCCCGGCGCGATTCGCAGGTTGTAGAAGAGCTCGACGCCCGTTTCGTCGCGGACGCCCGGCGCATGGCTCTTGAATTCTGAGCTCAAGGCGAGATCGTAGAAACCCACGCCGAGGATATCGCCGTCGCGTCCGGGCAGGGGCGAGTTGCCGCAGAGGGCGATGCTCACGAACCAGCGGACGGGGTTGGGATTGCCGTCGCCAAGACCGGTCTGGCCATAAAGTCCCAGGCCCCGGTCAGGGTTTTCCGAGTCGACCACGAGGCGCTGCTCGAAGTTCCAGAGAAGCGTCCAGGTTCCGGACTTCTTTGCGATCGGCTCCGACGTAGCGGGCAGCGTGATAAACGAAGCCGGCGCCAGATCGGTGAATGAGCCCGTTCCAAAAAGGCCCGCGAAAACCTGCTGGCCGGGGAGCCCGAAGAAGTTGGTCGCTTGCTTCGCCTGCGCGTAGATGAACACGCCGTTCTTGCCCAGGTTTTCGAGGCCGCTCGTGCGTGGCGAGTCATATGTGTTGAGCACGATCAAGGCGAGCGAAGGCCCCGGTTTCAAGTCTGTATAGAAGCCGGCGCCGGGCGTGGAGTAAGGGTAGCGATCGAGCGCCAGGTTGAAGTTGAACGCGGCATTCATGAACCGGGAGGTCAGCGGGTATTTCAGGAACCGGTCGAGATCGCCGTTCAAGGCGTTGAGCTTGCCGAAGAAGATACCCGTGGTCTCGCTCAACTGCTGCGTAAACTTGAGCCCGGTGATCGCGGTGATATCCTGGTTGGGCACGGGGAAGAACATCGCGAGGTTGGTGGGCGAATAAGACCCGGCAAAGCCGTCGATTGACTGGCCCAGCCGCGACTCGGCGAAGACATCGAGCATGCCGCCGTCCCACAGGCCGAGCTTCTCGGTATCGAAGTGCGCCAGCAAGTCAAACTTGCCGCCCCAGCGAAACGCCTGCTGGATCCCGCCGGAGGCCACGCCCTGCTCGAACTGGGTGGACGATGCATAGAACGAGAAGCCGCTCTGCTCCAGCAACGGCCGCAGGCCGAAGGCGTCCCCCAGCAAGAAGCGGCTCGATTGAGGACCGTCAGGGTAGAGACTCGGCCCGGGCGCGGGCGTGATCGGCGCGGCGGGAGTCTCCTGGCCGCTGTCGAAGGCCGAGACGTCGTAAGGCGTGATCTGGCGCTCGGGAGAGGGCCCGGGCTCTGCGAACGGATCTTGATCCTGGGCGGGCGCGGGCCGCGTCAGGAACATCGCGATGGCGACCACACCCGACGCGAGAATTCTCGACCGTACTGCTGGCGAGAACATTCGAATCCCCGCGGAGGAGTCGGGGCGCGTTGGCGGATTCGGGGAAGGAGCGCTCCCTCAACAGGAATCGACCGCAGGCGCTGTCAACTTGAGCGATCTGGCCGAATGTGCCGGTTAGATGACCGAACGCCGCTCATTGGGTTGTTACAAACGTGTGACAAATCCTGGCCTCGAAACCGCGTATCATCAGGTAGTGGAATTCTGATCGAGAGCCCTACGGGAGGGGATCACCATGAGCGATCGCTGGTTTTGCGTGTTTGTTCTGACCGCCATCGCGCTGGCGGGGTCTGCCCGCGCACAGGATTCCCGCGGGCGGCCGTGGCCGTCGCAGATGGTCGTGCCGCAGGCTCGCGCGTATGGGCTGGCGCACTCGGCGGCTCTGCAGATCACCGGCGTGACGACCGGCGTCGTCATTCGCGATCGGATCGCCACCACGATGATGGAGATTCACCTCCACAACCCGAGTGGGATGCGTCAAGAGGCTGCGCTCCTGGTTCCCGTGCCGGAGGGCGCAGTGGTGCGCGGGTTCGAGTTCCAGGGTTTGGGCGCCGAGCCTTCGGCCCGGGTTCTTTCGCGCGAAGAGGCGCGCGAGACTTATGATCGCATCGTCGCCCAGGCGCGCGACCCGGCCTTGCTCGAGTTTGCCGGGTTCAATCTGGTGCGGTCGACGGTGTTTCCTGTCGAGCCGGGGGGGAACCAGGCAGTGCGCCTCACATACGAGCATATGCTGGCGGTGAGCGGCGATCGGGTTGATTACGTTCTGCCGCGGAGCGAGTCGGTCGAATACACGGTTCCGTGGAAGATCGCGCTCAAGATTCTTTCGGGCACACCGGTCACCGCGGTCTATTCGCCGAGCCATCGGCTCAAGACCATGCGGAAGACGGGGAGTGTGGCGGCCGTCGAGCTCGCGGCCGATGCGGCGAACGAGCCCGGACCCTTCCGATTGTCGTTCCTGCGCGAGCGTGCGGGCGTCTCGGCGTCACTGTTTGCCTACCCGGACCCGAAGGTCGGCGGTGGCTACTTCTTGCTTCTCGCGGGATTGCCGCCACAGGCGGCCGGGCGGGAGAACGCCGGGCTCAAGCGCGAGGTGACGCTCGTGATCGACCACTCCGGCAGCATGCGGGGCGGAAAGCTCGACCAGGTGCGCGAGGCTGCGCTGCAAGTGCTGGCCGGGCTCGATCAGGGCGAGTCGTTCAACGTCATCCTGTATAACGAAGGGGTCGAGGCGTTTTCGGGGCGGCCGGTGCGCAAATCGCGGGCGACGATGAAGGACGCCGAAGAATTCCTGGCGGGGATGACGGCGCGGGGAGGCACGAACATCCACGACGCGCTCTTGGAAGCGCTGCGGCAGCCGTCGGCGGAAGGAGCGCTGCCCATCGTGCTGTTCATGACCGACGGGCTGGCAACGGTCGGCCAGACTTCGGAGGCCGCGATCCGCGAGCTGGCGCTCAAAGGCAACACGCACGGGCGGAGAATCTTCACGTTCGGCGTGGGGGTAGACGTCAACACGCCGCTTCTGGAAAAGATTGCGTACGAGAGCCGGGCCACGACGACTTTCGTGCTGCCGGGCGAGGATGTCGAGGTGAAGGTGGGGGCCGTATTCGAGCGTCTGCGGGGCCCGGTTCTCGCCGAGCCGGCGCTGGCGATCGGCGAGGGAGCGACTCGGCGGCGTGCGCGTGAGCTGATTCCGGCGCGGCTTCCGGATCTATTCGAGGGCGACCAGATCGTGCTCCTGGGACAGTATTCCGGCGATGAGCCGCTCGAATTCACGCTGCGGGGTAACTATCGCGGCACGCCGCGCGTCTTCCAGTTCAAGCTGTCGCTCGAGCAGGCGACGACGCGCAACGGGTTTGTGCCGCGGCTCTGGGCCAGCCGCAAGATCGGGCTGCTCGTGGACGCGATTCGCGAACAGGGAGGCTCCGCGGGCGTGCTCTCACTCGAAGCCAAGAACACGATGAGCAGCGCATCGCGGGAGCTGGTCGATGAGATCGTGAGGCTCTCGACCGAATTCGGCATTCTGACGGAGTATACGGCGTTCCTGCGCGCGAGGGGACCGATTTTTCGCAGAAGGACAAGGTGTTCTCCGAGGCCGAGAACCTCTTCCGCAACCGCGCGATGCAGACCCGGAGTGGGTTGTCGTCGGTCAATCAAGATCTGAACAACCAGAATATGAAAGCGTTCATGTGTGTGAACCCGCGCAACGAATTCTATGATGCGTCGATGAACAAGGTTGCCACCGCGGCCGTGCAGCAGGTATGCGACCTGGCGTTTTACAAGCGAGGCGGCCGCTGGGTGGACAGCCGGCTGGTCTCGAGCGAGGGGCAGGCTCCGCCGGCCAAGGTCGTCACGTTCGGATCTCAGGAGTTCCGAGACCTCGCGGCCAAGCTGGCGGGCGAGGGGCGGCAGGGGAGCATCGCGCTTCAGGGCGACATCTTGATGCTGGTCGACGGCCAGCGAATTCTCGTCAAGGCGCCGGGCGACTCGCCTTGAAGAGCTTCGTCATTCAAACCGTGTTCGTGTCTCTCTAGTTTATTGATGGAGGAGATTCCATGAAACGCGCTCTCTTTCTTGCGCTTTGTCTTGCAGTCGGATCGGGAGGGGCGGCTCGCGGGCAGGCCGTTGCCAAGGATCCAGCGCCGCCGCGGCGGCCGACAGTGCAGATCGCCATCCTGCTCGATACGAGCAACAGCATGGACGGCCTGATCGCTCAGGCCAAGACGCAGCTCTGGAATATCGTCAACGAATTTATCCGGGCTCGGAAGGACGGCCGCCAGCCGGCCGTCCAGGTCGCGCTCTTCGAATACGGCAAGCGATCGCTCGCCGCGCAGGAAGGGTTCGTGCGTCTGGTCTTGCCGCTTACCGACGACCTGGACCGCGTCTCCGAGGAATTGTTCGCACTCAAGACCAACGGAGGCGACGAGTACTGCGGCTGGGTGATCCGCGATGCCGTCAAGAGGCTGGAGTGGAGCCCGTCGCGCGAGGTGTACAAGGCCATCTTCATCGCGGGGAATGAGCCGTTCACGCAAGGGTCGGTCGATTTCCACGGCTCGTGCAAGAGCGCGATCGAGCGAGGGATTCTGGTGAACACGATCTTCTGCGGCGGCAGCGCGGAGGGACGTCAGACCGGGTGGAATGATGGCGCAATCCTGGCCGACGGCCGTTACATGAGCATCGACCAGAACCAGAAAGTCGTCGAGATTCCGACTCCGCAAGATACGATGATCGCTCAGCTCGGCGTGCAACTGAACAAGACGTATCTGCCTTATGGTAAGATGGGGCAGGCCGGGCAGGCGCGGCAATCGGTTCAAGACGTGAATGCCGGCGCGGCGTCGCAGGGGCGCTGGTGAACCGTTCGGTCTCGAAGATAAACGCGTTCTACTGCAACGATGGCTGGGACCTGGTGGACGCGATAGCAAACGGCAAATGCAAACTCGAGGACGTGAAGAGCGAAGACCTTCCGGAAGATCTGCGCAAGCTCGATCAAACAGGTCGGAAGGCGAAGGTGGACGAGGCCCGCAAGGAGCGCGAGGAAATTCAGAAGAAGATTCTCAAGCTGAACCAGGAGCGTGAGGCATTCCTGGCAACCGAGCGCAAGAAGCATTCGAGCGAGCAGCAGCAGACGCTGGATCAAGTGATCTGCAAGACGATCCGCGATCAAGCTGCACGCAACAACTTCAAATTCGAGTAGGTCCATGGATCGCAAGCGAATTCTGGTTGTCGAGGACGATCCGGCGATCCGGCGGGGCTTGATGGACGCCTTGAGCTTCGCCGGATACGCCACAGAAGAAGCGGGCGATGGGACCGCTGGGCTTGCCGCGGCCCTCGAGTCGGATTGCGACCTGCTCGTGCTGGACCTGGTCTTGCCGGGTAGGGGTGGTCTGGAGGTCTTGCGCGAGCTGCGTGGGATGCGGCGTGATCTGCCGGTGATCATTCTTGACTGCGCGAGGGTCGGAAGATGACCGCGTGCGGGGACTGGCGCTGGCGCGGACGATTATGTGGTCAAGCCGTTCTCGATCAAGGAGCTGCTGGCCCGGATCGAAGCCGTGCTTCGGAGGGCGCCTGAACGGCCTCCGGCGGTGCGCCGGCTCGAGTTCGAGGGGGGGCTTGCCGACCTCGAGCGGCACGAGGTCGCGTTTGACGATGGGGGGCGATGCGAGCTTTCGGAGCGAGAGCGGGAGCTCTTGCATTACCTCGCCTGCCACGCCGGGAGAGCGGTCTCACGCGACGAGCTGCTGGCGCGGGTGTGGGGCCTCGACCCGGCGGGAATCACCACCCGGACGATTGACATGCACATCGCACGGCTGCGCGAGAAGCTGCGCGATGACACGAGCAGGCCGCGAATCGTGCTGACGGTGCGCGGTCAGGGTTACATGCTCGCCGCGGCGAGGCCAAGATGAAGCGACTGGGATCGGTCTGGCTTGTCTTCGGCCTTTGCGTGGCGCTGGCGGCGTGGGCGATGGCCCGCCTGGGAGGCATGGCACTCGAGCTCGAGCGCGCGGAGGCGAAGGCAACGCGGCAGGCGGCGCTTGAAGAGAACCTGCAACTGGCGCTCTGGAGAATGGACTCGGCGCTGGCACCGCTCATGGCCGAGGAGAGCGCTCGACCGTACTTCACGTACAGCCCGCTCTACCCGGCCGAGCGTGCTTTTACCAGGATGTTTGCCGAGATCGATCGCGGCGACGTGCTCATGCCGTCGCCGCTCTTGACGTTCACCTCGCCGCAGATCCGGCTTCATTTCCAGTACGGACCGGACGGTCGTCTGAGCTCGCCGCAGGTTCCGGCGGGCAACATGCGCGATCTAGCCGAGAATCGTTATCTATCGCCGGAGCTAGTCGAAGGAGCGACACGCCGGCTCGCGGAACTGGACAAGCTGATCAACCGCCAGGAGCTCGCGGCCGCGCTTCGGGTCGATGACCCAAACTCGCAAGCGATGGCTGTGACCACGCTGGCAGAGCTGCAAAAGAATCCGTCACGCAGCTCGAGTGAATTTATCATGCGATCGCGGAACTCGAAGGTGGCGCAGAGCCAGGCGCCGGCGGAGGCGCTGCCGCTGGCGACGCGAACGGCGCTGAGCCAGGGGCCGCTTCAGGGAATCTGGATCGGACCGACGCTCTTGCTGGCGCGGCGCGCTGCGCGTTTCGGAAGGGATCTTTCTTCAAGGGTGCTGGCTCGACTGGGACGTGATTCGTGCGGACCTCATGGAGCAGGCGGTCGACCTTCTGCCTCGCGCGCGGCTGGAACGGGTGCCCGACCAAGCAGCGAGCTCGCCGACCAGGATGCTCGCATCGCTGCCGGTGCGACTCGAGCCTGGGTCGGCGCCGGATGAACCCGACGCGCGGTGGTCGCCGGTGCGGCTTTCTCTTTTGATCGCGTGGGCGTGCCTGGGGCTTTCCGCAGTAGCCGTGGCGGTGGTGCTTCAGAGTGCACTGGCCCTGAGCGACCGACGGGGGACGTTTGTCTCGGCAGTCACGCACGAGCTGCGCACGCCGCTGACCACGTTTCGGCTCTACACCGAGATGCTGGACGAGGGAATGGTCACGGGCGCGGAATCTCAGCACGCCTATCTGAAAACGATTCGCGCCGAAGCTGACCGGCTAGGACACCTGGTGGAGAACGTACTGGCCTTCGCCAGGCTCGAGCGCGGCCGGGCCGCGAGAGGCCACGAGGTCGTCACGCCCCAGGAGCTGTTCGACCGGCTGGTGCCTCGCCTGGCACTTCGAGCCGAGCAGGCCGGCATGAAGCTTGAGGCGAGAGCGGCGGAGTCTCTGCCGAGCGTGCGGGTCGACGTATCGGTCGTCGATCAAATTCTCACGAACCTGGTGGATAATGCGATCAAGTATGCGGGCGCCGCTGCTGATCCGCGGATCCATCTCGATGTGCAAGCGTCGGGACGATGGCTGGCGCTCTCCGTACGGGACCATGGGCTCGGGCTGCGGCAGAACGTGATCCGGCGGCTGTTCCGGCCGTTTTCGAAGTCGGCGACCGATGCCGCGCAGTCGGCGCCGGGGGTCGGGCTGGGGCTAGCGCTATCGCGCCGGCTGGCCCGCGCGCTGGGGGGCGACTTGCGGCTCCAGGAGAACAGCCCGTCGGGAGCGACATTCACAGTGACGATTCCGTTTGCGTGATGTGCGGCGCTGGAAAGTCTGCATGTGCTCCACGCTCAAGCGTCGGTATGATGGGATTGCGGTTTTTCGAATCACGCCAAGGAAGAGTGAGGACCCTGTATGTCGATCGTCCAGCGAATGCGCACCGAGCTGACCGCCGCCATGAAGGCGCGGGACGCGGTCAAGACCAAATTCCTGCGGTACTGGATCGCGCAGTTGACCTTAGGCAGTGGTGCCGAGATGGCGGAGCCTGACGCGATCAAGAAGATGCGCAGCGTGCAGAAGGAAGCCAAATCGGGTGTGACCACGTGGTCGGCTGAAGAGCTGGCGATGATCAAAGACTGGGTGCCGCCGACTCTTTCGATCGAGCAGATCAAGGAGGCGGTTGCGCCGTTTGCCGAGCAGATCAAGGCTGCGCCCAAGGAGGGGATGGCGATGGGAATTGCCATGAAGGCGCTGGCGGGGCAGGCGGTTGAGAGTGACGAGGTGAAGGGGGTGGTGGAAGGGATACGGGGGTGAGGCCGCGCCGAGTACTCGCTCTGCGTTCTACCATAGGCGATTGATTCCGTATTGGTCGAGGGTCGTATCGGCGCTGACAATCGAAATGCCTTCTACGTGAGACTGGGCGACGAGGAGGCGGTCGAATGGATCTCCATGATGAGTCGGGAGGCTCGCCTGCACGTCGGCGTATTCAACGGTGATGGGCAACACGAGGACGCGGAGGTCGGCCATCGCTTTTTCCATCCAGGGGCGGAACGGCTGGGACAGTGCCAGCTTCTTCAACCCCGACTTGATGGCGATCTCCCAGATCGACCCCGCGCTCAGCAGCAGGTCGTTGCCGGGGTCTTGCAAGGCGGCGACTGCTGTGGGACTGAGCTTCGCAGGCTGATCGACGGCCCAGATCAACGTGTGCGAGTCGAGCAGCAGCCTCACTCCATATACTCCTTGAACTCATCGAGCGGAGCGTCAAAGTCGGGCGCCATGTAAAGCACCGTGCCCTTGAGCGTGCCCAGCTTCCGCGGCGTGCGCATCGCGGGAGCGGCTGCGACTAGCCGCGCCACTGGTAGGTCGTTCTCCGTGATCACGACCTCGTCCCCGGGAGCGAGCCGGTGAATCAATTCTGCCAGTTTGTTTTGGGCATCCTGAATCGAGACAGTTTGCATGATTCGAAGTCCTGAACTCGGAACGCGCCGCGCTCGATGGGTGTATTTATTGTACACGCGTAATCGGTTACTGGTCAGTGGTCACTCGGGCTTGCCACACGTAACATACAACATCGGGCAGGCCGTGGTGCTTGTGGTCAGAAGGAACCCGCGATGAAGACACCTGGAGCGAGATTGCGCGAAGCCTGGTCGGCCGGTCCGATCATGATTCCGGGGGCGTTCAATGCGCTGGTGGCCAAGCAGGCCGAGCGGCTCGGCTTTGCGGCGGTTTATTTATCGGGTGGGGCGCTTTCGGCGGGCTGGGCGGGGCTGCCCGACGTGGGCTTGCTCACCCAGACCGAGTTTGCGGAGCAGGCGGCCGTGCTGGCGCGCGCGACTTCATTGCCGGTCTTGTGCGACGCGGATACCGGCTTCGGCGAGGCGCTCGAACGTCGAGCGCACGGTTCGGCTCTACGAAGAAGCCGGGGTGGCCGGGCTGCATCTGGAAGACCAGAATCTGCCCAAGCGGTGCGGACATCTCACGGGGAAATCACTGATCGATCCGGCAACCATGTGCGCGAAGATCCGGGCGGCAGCCAGCGCGCGGCGCGACCGAGACTTCGTGATCGTCGCCAGGACCGACGCCGTGAGCGTGGAGGGCTTTGACGCGGCCGTGAAGCGATCACATGAATACCTCGCCGCCGGCGCGGACATGATCTTTCCCGAGGCCCTCGAATCGGCCGAACAGTTTGCACGCTTTGCACAGGCGGTGAAGGCACCGCTGCTGGCGAACATGACCGAGTTCGGCCGCAGCCCGCTCATTCCGTTCGATCAGCTTGCCGCGATGGGCTACACGGCTGTGATCTTTCCGCTCTCGGCGCTGCGGGCTGCCATGAAGGCCGCAAACGAGGTGCTTGCCACCCTGCGCGCGCCCAAGGCACCCAGCGTGCCGTGATCGACCGCATGCAAACGCGAGCCGAGCTGTATGATCTGATCGGATATCACGAGTGGGAAGCCCGCGACGCGGCTTATTTCAGCGGGACATCCGCCGCGCCGGAGCATGCTCGGGCCGGCACTCTCCCAAATGAAAGCTCCCATGAGCGAAAGTGAGCTAACGGCTGGCAATGCTTCGAGCACAGGATCGCCGTTCCTCGTGCTTTTCATCGGCGACGTGGTGGGAGGCCCCGGGCGGAAGATCGTGGGTCAGGCGCTGCCCCGAATCATACCGCGATGGGGCATCGGCCTGGTTGTCTGCAACGCGGAGAACGCGGCCGGCGGCTCGGGCCTGACCATGGAATGCCACGAGGAACTTGCCGAGGCCGGGGTGGATGTCATGACGATGGGTGACCACATCTACCGCAGGGACGAGATCTTCCAGGTATTCGACCGGACCGGGACCGTGCTTCGCCCGGCGAATTACCCGAACGAAGCACCCGGGCCGGAGCTGGCGCTTGTCACCGCCGGCGACGGCACCAAGGTTGCCGTTTTCAGCCTGATCGGCCGCACGTTCATGAAGCCGGTCGACTGCCCGTTTCGTGCCGCGGACCGCCTGATCGAGCAGCTCGGCGGGGCAGCGCGAGTGATCATCGTCGACGTGCACGCCGAAGCGACCAGCGAGAAGCAGCTTCTGGGGAGGTACCTGGACGGCAGGGTCTCGGCTGTGCTGGGAACGCACACGCACGTCGCGACGGCAGACGAGCAGATCCTCAAACAGGGGACGGCATATCAAACCGATGTGGGGATGACCGGGCCGCATGACTCGATCCTGGGCCGGCGATACGATCGCGTCTTGTCGGCGACGCTCTCGCATGTGCCGGCTCACTTTGACGTGGCCAGTGGTGATCCGCGATTGAATGGGGCGCTTGTCGGCATCGATCGGGCGAGCGGGAAGGCAACTTCGATCAAGAGGGTGAGCCTGAATCAGGAAGATGTCGGGAAGTTGATGATTGGAGGAGGGGACGGTTGAGTTTTCTTGGGGGGTGGGGTTAGCAGTAGGAGTGGGATCAGGAGCAAGACTGATTCGACGCCATTGACTTCAGGCGTTCGAGGCGCTTCAGGCCGCGGGCGAGGCCTTTGGAGACGGCTTGCGGGTCTTCGAAGCGGCGGTGCTCGAGGTAGTGCCAGCGAAGCCAGCGCTCGCCGATCAAGAGATCGGCCGATTTTTCGAAGACGCTCACGAGCGGGACCTCCGCGGGCTTGAGAGGGCGGACGTGGTCGTACGCCTCGTGCGCCCTGATGCGAGCGGCGGGGTCGCCGCCGGCCCATTCACCGATCAAGCGCGCGATGTCTCCGGCGACGCAGTCCACGTCCATGGCGCCGAAGTCGATGATGCCGGTCAGCCGATCCTGGTCGAAGAGGAAATGATCGGCGCGGGCGTCGCGCAGGCAGGGCTGGAGATCGAGAACCAACTGCGATGCCTGGTCGAGCAGCTCATAAACGGCGGGTGCGGCGGAACGAGCCAGCGCGAGCCACTTCGCGGCAGCGACAGCTTCCCCGGGGGATGCCGCCTGGTTTGCGACCGCGGTTTCGATCGTGTCGAAACCACCGGCGATGAGATGAGTGACCGTTTCGCGGCGGTGGGTGAGGCCGCGCGAGACTCCCACACTGGCTTCAGACGCCAGGGCCACGTGCAAGCTAGCCAGTCCGCTGAATGCGGCCGCGACGCGCGGCAGTGCAGGGGGACGGGCCGAGTCGGCCGCACCGGGAAGCCAGGGCGTGAGCTCCCAGAGTCGTCCCTGGAATTCCTGAACCGAGCGATCGCTGCTGTCGCGAAATGGGACAGGCGTCAAGCCGGTCGCGGCGGTGAGGAAAAGCCAGCGATGGATTCGCTCCAGTTGCGACCGAGCAGGCCAGCCGGGAGGCCAGGCACGTAGGACGACCCGGCCGGCTGTGGCGCTGAAGCGCCAGAACTGCGCCCCGCTGAATCCACCGGCACCGCCCAGGGACTCGAGCGCGCCCAGCGGTTGGAGGCTTCCCGGGTATCTCGCCAGCAGTTCGTTCAGCTCGGGGAAGGCCAATCTGGTCGTTTCCACAGGCGTCACGGCTCTCCGCTTATTCGTCCTGGGCGAAAGCCTGCGCCTGGAGGGCCAGGAGGGCGGCCTTGAACCGGTTGTTCACCTCGGTCTGGGCGGCCTTATCAGCCGGGCGGGCGGCCGGGATGTCGGAGAGGTCGATCGGCTCACCGAAGAGGACGCGGGCATTCGAAGGGGTGACCAGCGACTTGACGATGCTGTTGGTTTCCGGCGTGCCGCAGAGGAACGCCGGTATCACCGGTACTCCGGAATGCAATGCGAGGTAGGCCGTGCCGGGCTTCATCTCATCGATTCGCCTGCCGGACTCAGGCACGATATGGCCCTCGGGAAAGATCGGCAGCACGCGGCCCTCCTTGAGTGCGCGAAGCGCGGCGCGGGTGGCGGCGAAATCATGGCCGTCCCGGTTGACGGGAATGCAACGCACGAGCCGGCACCAGGGATTGAGCGCAGGGTATTCGTAGTATTCACGGGCAACCATGAACCCGAGTATACGGTCACAGGCCGCCTGAAGCAGCACATGATCGATGCCGCAGGTGTGGTTGGAGATCAAGATCGCGGGTCCGTGCTGCGGAAGGGGCGCGCGGCGGTCGATTTGCAGGCGATGCCAGAGGACGCAGTACGACCAGTAGATGAACTCACAAATCTTCAAAAAGCCATGGATCTCGGGCCTGGGCTGCCCGCTCGGGCGGTGCGTGAAGACCTGGGGAAGGAACAGCAGGCCCACTGTCAGGAAGATCAATACGCCGATGCTCATGAACAATCCAGGGGCGGCTCGAGATGGCTCGACCCGGCTAGCGTGTCGAGGGTTTTTTTCTCGCGGTCTCCATCGCATCATCTCGGAGACGGCAGCGTCAAGGCGGTGCTTCTTCGGGAGGACGAGCGCCGGGAACGGCGCGGGGCGAGTTCAAGCCGCGTGGCGCAGGAGCTTGGCGAGGCTGGAGGCCAGATCGGCGACGGTCTGCAATTCTGTAATCTCGTCGGGATCGATCTCCACGTGGAATTGATCCTGAAGGTTCAGGATCACCGCGACCAGGTCGAGAGAATCGAGTGCCAGCTCTTCGAGGAGACGAGAATCGGGGCGGATCGTCGCGGATTTCGCCTTGGGGGAGACGCTGCGAATCGACTCGGCGATCGCCGTCAAGAGATCGGGGCGAAGTGAGCCGGCGGTGTTGATCGTCGTTCTCATGGTATCGTACGCCTCGATTGGAGAGAAAGCCGGAGATCGAGCTGCCGCGCTAAGTCGGTGCGACAAAACGCTTTCGGTCTGATAGCGCATTCGACGAACGGGAGTCGTGGCCGATCCGGTCATGACCGCCGCGCCGAGCGCGAACCGGGATGAGCCCGGCGCGTCTCGCGGAAATATCATCGAACCCGCGGGCGTTGCACTTGACCTTGATTGGGCAAGACGAAGCGGAATGGAAGTTCGGCGAGTGGATGGGGATGGGTTCGGTCAGCTTGCGCGGACGCGAGAGTTGCAACGAAAAGTGGGGTTATACGTTGCGGCCAGCGAGGGAATTCATCTATAATCCGACGGCACAGTGAGGCGAGGTCGTTTCCCGTGAAGTCTTTGGGACGAAGGGCCCAGACGAATGTATTCATCTGGGATTCAATTCTTGAGACGCCTTCCCTCCCCTCGTTTCGTGAATCTCATCTAAGGATAAGGAGTGCAACCGTGACGGTGAAGTTTGGAATCAAGTTCGGCGCGATGCTTTCCAGCCTCGTGCTGTCAGTCGTGTGCTTTGCTGGCTGCAATTCAGACGACACCGCGCCGGCTACCGGCGCCGCCGCCAAGCCTGCCGACAAGCCTGCCGACAAGCCTGCGGATAAGGCGAAGTAAGACCGCGGGGCTAGACCACGCGAATTGGCGGCGGAGCGTCTGTCTGCGGTGCGCCCGATCGCGCGAACCTCGCCCATCGGAGCGAATCGCCGCGATTTGATCGCGGCCGCTTCCTCTCAATCAGGAGGGAGCGGCCTTCTTTTTTGTCCAGAAAGTCCAATCTGCCGGCAATGCAGCCGGCATTACTATCATGGGAGGGACGGGACGAGTCGAGGTAGAGCACGCGGGACAGGAGTGAATGCGTGACGACGAGACAGGCGGGGACTATCGGGCGGCAGCTCCGGACGGTGTTCAACCTGGGAGCGATCGGGGACCTGACGGACGGTCAGCTTCTCGAGCGTTTCGCCGCCCGGGGTGGTGAGGCCGCCGAGCTGGCGTTTGCGGCGATTGTTGAGCGCCACGGGCCGATGGTACTGCGGGTTTGCCGGCATGCGCTTTTCGATCCGCATGATGCCGAGGACGCGTTTCAGGCCACCTTCCTCATCCTGGTGAAGCAGGCACGCTCGTTGTGGGTGCAGGACTCGCTGGGCCCGTGGCTTCACCGTGTGGCGCAACGTGTCGCCACAAAGGCCCGGTCGTCCGCGGCGAGAATGCATGAGCACGAGCGGCGCGCGGCGGCCGCGAGGGGTGCCTGGAGCGAAGACCGGCGGGACCGGGGCGAGGTCGTTGAGTTCCTCCACGCGGAGATCGACCGGCTGCCGGAGCAATACCGCGTGCCGGTGGTGCTTTGCGACTTGCAAGGCCTCACTCACGAGAAGGCCGCGCGGCATCTGGGCTGGCCGGTCGGAACGCTCAAGACCCGGTTGGCGCGGGCACGCGAGCTGCTGCGGGGGCGGCTCTCCCGGCACGGGCTGGGACTTTGTGAGGGGCGTTCTGTCGAAGAAAAGGGTCTCGCCCTGGCTTTGCCGCTACGAGCCTTCGATGTTGCGCCACCGGGCATACTGGTCGAATCGACTGTTCGGGCTGCGGGTCCGGTCGCGGCCGGTCAAGCGCTTTCCGCTTCTGTGATCTCGTCACGTGTTGCCATTTTGATCGAGGAGGTACTCAAGACCATGGTCGTGACCAAATTGAAGCTGGCCTCGGTGGTGGTGCTCGTCGGCGCTCTCGGGGCCGCGGGTGCGGGTGTGCTGGCGCAGCAGGGAGCGCGGCCGCAAGCGGGGCAGGGGGTGGGCCAGGGACAGGCCGGGGGCGACCAGGGCGGCTCGCGGCGGGGCGCTCGAGGTGAGGGCGGACAAGCCGGCACGACGACGCCGGCGTATATCAGGCAATCACGTCGCGCTGATCATCACACGGTTGGAGGAGGAAGTCGCCGAGGCCCGGGCGCGGCTGGATCGCAGCCTGAAGAAGTTCCAGGCGGCGGACCACCCCGTTGTCATCCGCGCCAGGAGACGCTCGATGCGCTGGCGCAACGACTCGACCGGATCGACCGCGTTCTCGTCGATGTGGTCGAGACTTATCCCACGATGGTCGATTTTTCGGGTGGGCCGGCCGGGGCCGACCGGGGCGGTTCGTCCACGGCGGATGCGACCCGCAATCGCGTGAATGCCGGGCGAGGTGTTCGCCCTTTCTTTTCCGGCGATTTTGACAGCGCTCAACCGAGGGACCGAGACGCATCGGTGTCGCACGCCGATGCGCAAAACCGGGCACAAGCACAATCGGGCAACGCCCCGCAAGAACAGACGGGCAAACAAGGGGTGTCAGACCAGCAGAACAACGCCGGGCAGCAAGGATCGAAGGGCAGCGAGCAGGGGGCCGGCTCACAGAAGAGCGGCGGGCAGTCGGGGGCGAAGAGTCAAGGAGGTGAGAGGGGGGCACAGAACTACAACGCCGGGCAGAAAGGACAGGACGACCAAGGAAATCAGGGTAGCCCAAACGGGCAGGGCTCGCAGGATCAAAAGGGGAAACAAGGGCAGAACAGCCAAGGGAAGTCGTCGAATCGTGACGCAGCGGTGGACGTGATCCGGACGGCGCCAGACCAGCGGATTGGAAAGGGCATGGTGACCGCCGATCTGGATGACGACGGAAAGGTCGACCTGATCGTCGTCAATGACGACGACGATGCGAAGCCAGTGCCGAAGAGCCAATCAAAGCAGGGTGAGGGTGACGCACAGAAGCGAGGGGCGAAGCCCGGTGAGAACAGTCAGTCGAAGCGAGGCGACTCGCAGAGAGATAACGCGAACCAAGTTGCGAAAAACAAGCAGTCGGAGCGGAGTAACTCGCAGAGAGATGACGCGAACCAAGGTGCGAACAAGCAGTCGCAGAAAGGTGACGCACCAGGAGAGGATGGGGCGAAGCGAGGTTCGAGCAGCGAGTCCAAGCAAGATCAGCCTGGGGCGGATTCTCGCCAGGGAAAGAATGGCGACACATCGGAGCGGGACTAGGGCCCAAGATGGTCCGCAATGGCGGACCCTACTTCTTTCGCCGGCTGGATTGTGCTCGTGCTGAGTGCTCCTTCACTCTGAACTTCACAATTCTGGTAATCAAGGCGTATGGAATGGGTTGATCGAGGGGAAACTTCAGATTTCCCTTCTCACCTTTATAGGGCGATATGTCCGCTTGGAGCTTTGCGTCGCCTTTGACTGGCGGGTAGAGGCCGATGTGCGCTTTGAAGGCCGCGAAGTGGATGAGATTGCCCGAGAGCGCGAAAGTTGGCATTCCGTAGCTGATCTTCTCCTCCGCCTCCGGAGCCGCTTTTTGGATCGTCGATCGAATCTTCTGCAGGATCGATTGGACCTCGGGTGAACATGAGTAGATGTATTCATCGATGTTTTTCGATGAGCGTCGTTGGTTCTTCATGATCGACCTGCCGCTTCAGCGTATTTGCAGCGTTGGCGATTTTGATTGCACGCGGGGCCGCCTCACCGGTGGAGAGTAAACGGGGCGGGGATGGTCTGCAATGGCAGACCCCAGGGGAGCCGGCGCGGTTGGGGCGGATCTCGCGAATAAGTGTGCGGGGAGGATAGTCTATCCTGGAGGAGCGCGGGAGCGGATCCTGGGAGTTCGGGGACGCGATCGGCCGGGATGAGGCTCTGTCGCACACGAGGGGTGATCGTTTGCCCGAGCAGGCTGAGACGATGGACGTGACGCTCTGGGGACGAGCTGCCGCGGTGTGGCGCGGGCGGAGGGGGACGTTTTTTGCGATTGCGGCGATCGTGGCCAGCTTTGCACTCGGGGCGGCGTCGATCGTGGGCTGGCGATACTACGCTGAATCGAAGTTCGGGAGGGTGGAGTTGCTCACGGAGGGCAAGCCTGTCGTTGCCCAGGTGCTTGACGAGCCGGGTGATTCGCCGATCGGGGAGCCCTTTGATCTGGCCACGCGTGCGGTGGTTTTGCTGCCGGAGGGTGATTACCAGCTTCGGGTGAACGGCGTGGGGCGGATCGGGCGGACGTATCGGTTCGCGGTCAATCGGGGGGAGACGCAGGCGCACACGATCTCGATCGACGAGGGTCGATTGCTGGGAGGCGAACAGGCGCCGATCTTCGGGGGCGGTGCTCGGGGCTGGCCCGCGCCGATTCGGTTTGCTCACGTTCTGGCGCGCGGGAGATCTTGGCGGGGAAGGCGGACTTCATTGAATTCGAACGGCAATCCTTGATCCGGCGCGACGGGGCGACTGGCAAGGTGATCTGGGATGCGATGCATCCGGCGAAGCCGTTTCCGAGCGATCGTGATCCTGTCCGCTGGATGCGCGATGCCTTCTATCCGACGACGCCCGGGGGGCTGCTGGAACATGTGCCCGACTTGAACGGCGACGGGGTGGGGGATCTGGTTCTGTTCAGCGCTTTCACGCCGGCTGTCCTGGCGGTTTCGGGCAAGGACGGCTCGATGCTATGGAACTACGTGGCCGAGCTGAATGGACAGGGCGGGCCGCGGGACCTGTGCCCGAAGGCGTCGTGAGCGGGTGTGGCCGCCGGGCGAGCTCGGCGCCGGCGGAGCGGCGATGATCGATGTGGATCGCGACGGCACCGCTGATGTTTGCGCGACATTTGTTTTCGAAAAGGCGATTCCTGCTGCGAACGAGGACGGCGATTCTTCCCAGAAATCTGTTCAGATGGACGGCCGGTGGCGCCGGTCCGTCGTCGTGGGGCTATCCGGGCGGTCGGGGCGCTGCCTCTGGACGCATCCGATCGAGCCGGACTTTGTCGAGGCCAAGGGCGGCGACGAGTTCAGGCCGGCAGAGGTCGTGCGCGGACGGCGGTCGAGTCTGCTTCAGTTCGTGGCGAAGACGCACTGGATGGGGCTCGACCCGGGTACGGGCCGCGTGCAAGTGGGGCCACTCGAGCTTGGCTTCACGCCGGCGCGGCCGGTTGCACACGCCGACTTTGATGGGGACGGAGAACCTGAGATCGTGACGATCGAGACCGGTCCTGGCCGGAGAGATTGGACGATGCGGGTCTGGTCGATCGGCGCCGGGCACCCGGTATGGAACCAGACAATTGATGCGGCGTTTGACTCGTCGGACGGGTCGTGGATGCCCGGTGACCTGTCGGACGGGTCGCCGCCGAGCTGTCCGCTCGTTGCCGATCTTGATGAGGACGGGCGGTCAGAGGTTGTGGTGCCCGATGCCGGGCCCATGCCGCCGCATTTGGGCTACCGCGGAGTGCGGCTGCTCGATGGGCGGACGGGCGCGACGCGGTGGCGGCGGGCGTTGCGGGTGGAATCCGAGGAGGAGGATGGCGTGGCCGAGATGATCGCGGCGCCTGATCTCGACGGTGATGGGACGCGCGACATTGTGATTGTTTCGCTCCTGGTCTCCCCGGAGTGGCAGGCGCGTATGAGGCAACGGCAACGGCCGGAGCCGGAGCGCATCTGGGTCGATGTGCTCTCGGGCAAGGACGGCCGCCCGCTGTGGCGGTGGAATGTGGATGTTCCCGATGACAAGCTCAGCCGAATCTGGACGCCCTTCTGGTGGGGACGCGGGCCCGACGGGTGGCCGTTCCTGGCAATTCCACTGGGCGGGAGCGACAATTTCGGGCCCGGGTCTGAAAGCGATCCCAACAAGATGAGGGCGGTTGTTTACTTGCTCGAGGCTTCGACCGGGCGCGAGCGGCACGCGATCAACGGGCTCAGACGAGCGAGCCTGGCAGACCTGGATGGCGACGGAGCCTCAGATTTGTGGGGGAACGTGGATGGGGAGCTGCGGGCGTTTCGCGGCGAAGGGGCGGAGGTTTGGCGTACTCTGGGCTTGTTTCAGCCGGCGATGCCATCGGAGTATCGCTGGGACGCGAAGGGTTCGGCGGTAATCGATCTAGATCGCGACGGGATTGGTGACGTGGTCGGCGCGGATCTTAACGCGCCTTCTTTCTGGTCAGCGGATCGGAGCGGGAGTCGAACGGCACTGGCGCGGTCGGGTCGTGATGGGCATGTGATCTGGAAGACCGCGCTCGATGACTGGGAGAGCTGGCTGTTGCCCGATCGGGGGGAAACTCACACGCTGGCCGCAAACCCGTTGCCGGCGGGCGACTTTGACGGGGACGGGACGCCGGACGTGATCGTGACGATGGACGAAACGGATGACGACGCCATGGCGGCGATCCAGGCGACGACACTGCCGGTGCGAGTTCTTTCGGGGCGGACGGGGGCCAGGTTGTGGGCGTCGGGTTCCTTGCCATCGGGAGTGCGATCGATCGGCGGAATGTCCATCATGTCGGCCGACGCGCGGATGGTCGAGCCGGGCGGAGCGCCTGACTTGATTGTTTGCCATCGAGGCTCGTACATCGCACCGGGCGCGATGGCGCCGGCCGGGGCGGCGGATATCGTGAGGGAGAGACTTGCGAGGCTATCTGGGCGCGATGGGCGGATTATTTGGGACATCAGCCTTTCCGAGAAGGAAGGCGGAACTTCGCTCGTGGATGTCGCGCGACTCGAGGACAACGATCTGGACGGTGACGGCGGACGCGACATCGTGCTGGGGCCGTCGACTTCGCCGAACGTCGACGAGTCTGACCGAACGTTGATTGCAATTTCCTTGCGGGATGGCAGGCGAATCTGGTCGCGGCCGCTGGAGAATTCCTTCAGCACACGGTTTGAAATCCTGGTCGCGGCGGGCGACGGACCGGACCGCCGGAGTGTCATTGTCCTCGACGAGCTGGACGGTGGCGACCGGTTGGACTTGCGCGTACGTGCGTTCGCTGGCAAGAGCGGAGAGCCAGGGTGGAGCACAAAGCCAGGCGCGCTGCGCGCGCGCAGGCCGAGCGACGCCGTGATGGTGATGGCCGATTTCGATGGGAACAAGAAGCCGTTCGTCTGTGCACGTTTCACGGAGCCGGGCGGAGCTCGGCGGATTGTGGTGCTAGGGCCGAACGGCGAAGAACGCGCGCGACGCGACTGGAAGTGGACGGGAAACGACTTCGGCGGACTGTTCGCGGCGGACACGAACGGCGATGGCCGCGACGAGCTGGTGGCGTGGGGTGGCGGCCGCCTTCAAATAATGAATCGCGAGCTGAAGGATTTGTGGACGCGTGAGATTGAGCCAGACACGATGGTTCTCGATCTGAAGAGCCGGCCCGGGCGCGGCGCGAGATGATGATCTCGCCGGCGCTCGCGCTTGACGCGGCGACCGGGCGGCCGAAGTGGACGGGACAGGCACCGCTCGTGCCTCGTGAGTTTGCGCCCTATCTGCTCGATCCGGGTGATTCGACCCGAGAGCCGCGTTTGATCGCGTCGGGCCTGGGCGCGACGGTTTGCCGGATGGCGATGGAGACGGGTGTGGATGGCAGAATTGCGGAGCCGCAGGGGAGGGTTGTGAAGGCTCGAGCCGCGGGGGATGACCCGCGCTGGAGTAGGCCGCTGCCGTGGGTGACACGGCTGAACGGGGCGTTTGGTCCATGGGGACTGTTGACGGCGTTTGGCCTTGCGGTCGTATCGGTTTTTGTGCCGGTTTTGATTGTTCGGATCGCTCGTGGGCGGAGGCGGAATTACACGATCGCGGCGCTCATGAGCGTGCCCGTTGCTGCGACGCTTCCACTCCTGGTTTACTTGACGCTGGTGCCGTGGCTGCCGCCGAGCGATAGCTCGATGCTGGCGACTGATGGGAGAAAGTTCGTGACCGGGACTCTGGCTGGCGTGCCGATGGTCGCGTGCGCGATGTGGATTGTGGCGAGCGTCGTGCGGCGACGGTGGTGGGTGTTGGTTGGGTTGGCGGGGATCGTGGTCGTTGCGACGATGCTGGTTGCGGTAGGGTGGATCTGGCTGGACAGGAAGTCGATGGCGGGAGTCGAGCATTATGGGTCGGAAGGGTGGGAATTGGTGGCAATGGCTGGGGCGTATTTGGCTGCGGTGGTTTGGGGGATGGGGAGGGTAGTGCTCGGAGTTTATGCGTGGATTCGGGGGCGGGGTTTGCGGGGTGGGGATGCGTAAGCAGTATGGACGATCGAGGCGCCGGCAACATGTTGGGAGCATCGCGAATGCGGGGGATCTTGGGGCGATGCTGCGCGATGTTCGATTGGAATCGCGAGCGCGGGGCTGCGATTCGGAATCTTGGGTTGGGCTCGGCGTTCACGCTGGTGGTGATCGCGGTTGTGATCGCGGGATTGCGGATCGATGCGGAATGGAGGATCGGGCATGTTGAACTGATCATCGAGGGGGAGCCGGTGGTGGCGCAGGTGCTTGCTGAAGGGTCGGACATTGCGCTTGGTGAGCCGTTTGACGTGGTGAGCCGCGCGGTGCTGGCGCTGGCGGACGGGGAATATCAGCTTCGCGTCAATGGGAAGGGGCGCGTGGGCAGGACCTATCGGTTTGCGGTGAATCGGGGGGAAACCCAATTGCATCGGATTTCGCTCGACGAGGGACGGCTTCTTTGCGGTGAGCCGGGGCGGCCTGACTCGGGCGCACAAGGGGAACCGAATCTGCCGATTCGATTCGCGCCCAGGATCGAGGCGCTCGAGCTGGTGCCGGGGCGGGCGGATTTGATCGAGTGGTCGAAAGAGTCGTTGATTTGCCGCGACGGAGCGACCGGCAAGGTGCGATGGGATGCGCTTCAGCCCGCGGCGCCGTTTGAAATCGAGCATGATCAACGGTCATGGCTGGCGAACGGCGTGCTCGATAGTGGCGCGGGTTGGCTGCTTGCTCCCGCTTTCGATCTCGACGGCGATGGAACGCGCGACTTGCTCTGGTATGTTCGGGGATTGCGTGCGCTCGTGGCGCTCTCGGGCAGGGACGGCGCGATGTTGTGGAATTACGTGGCCGAGGTCGATGGGCCGGGAGGACCCCGAAGCGATTCGGCGGCGGCGCGCTCCAAGGGCCAGTCATCCCGGATGAGCGCCATTGCCGGGCAACCGCGCGTGAGCGACGTTGATCACGACGGAACGCCCGACCTTGTGGCGACGGTTGTGTTCGCGGAGTCGATGGAGGAACGCACGCGGCGAACGGCGGTGCCGGGGAGCGATAGGACTTTTTTGCAGAAACGTGCTCTGGTTGCGGTCTCGGGCCGATCGGGAGTGCCGATCTGGAGGCACGCACTCGACCAGCAGTTTGCTGCACGTTTGACCGAACGAGAGACCCAGCTCACGGTGATGGCAAGTGGGCGAGGGCGCGACTGGATCGGATATCTCAACGGAACGCGCTGGTCTGGACTCGAGCCGGCGACCGGGCGCGTGCAGGGCGAGCCGATCGAGCTGGGTTTTGTGCCCCGCGGTCCGCTTCAGCATGGCGACCTCGATGGGGACGGAGAGCCCGAGATCGTGGCGCTGGGGCCGGGGAGCTCGGCTGACTTCAGCACGCTGCATGCGTATTCCGTCAAAACACGCCGGGAGCTCTGGGCCGTGGAGGTCTCTGCGGGATGCGACGACGATCAGAATGTGTTTCCGCGTGGTCTGCAGCCGTTCTGGGATGATCGCGCTTCCGCCCCGCTTCTGCTGGTGGCGGACCTGGATGGCGACGGGAGATCGGAAATCGTGGCGGGGGACGCGGGTAAACTCTCGTCGCGCTTGCAGTATCGCGGAGTCTGTCTCATTGATGGCCCGGGCGGCGCGGTGCGGTGGCGGCGACCGATGCGGCCGGAGAACAGCGTGGGGGATGGACTCGCGGCCCTCATCGAGGCGCCGGACCTGGATGGCGACGGTACGCGCGATCTGGTGGCCGTGTCTCGATACGCGGGGCGGCATCCGTTCGCGAGCCCCAAGTCAGACCGGGAGGAACCCGAGCGCGTCTATGTCGACGCGCTCTCGGGGAAGAGCGGCCGCGCCCTCTGGTGGTGGCATACCGACCTGGCCGAGGAGAAGCTCACGTGGATCTGGGCGCCGCGGTGGTGGGGACGAGGACCGGATGGGTGGCCGATGCTGGCGCTGGGCCTGGGCGGTGCGATCGAGGAGCGAAGCGCTCGGTCTGGCGAGGATGAGGACGATGCGCCCGGCATCGTGCACTTGCTCGAGGCGTCGACGGGACGCGAGCGGCACAGGGTGATGGGGCTCTCGCACGGTCGGTGCCACGACCTGGACGGCGACGGGCTACTTGATCTCTGGGGTGAGGTCGACGGGGAGCTGCGGGCGTTTCGTGGTGAGGCGCCCGAGGTCTGGCGGGCGCTGGGCCGATTCGAGCCGGCGGGAGCAGCCGGGCGGAAGGAAGGGGCCCGTGCGGGCGCGGGTGTTGATTTCGATGGGGACGGAATCGCCGATACGTTGATCGCAGATCTGGGCGTGGTTGGCGGGTCGAGCGCACGGCCGAGAGGCAGCCGCAGCGCAATGGCTCGCTCCGGTCGAGACGGGCACTTGATCTGGAAGAATCTCGTTGACGCGCGCGGGAGATGGTTCGACCCGACGAGCCGGGATGAATACGAGCTGAGCGCGTTTGCGGTGCCGGAGGGCGATCTCGATGGGGACGGCACCGCGGATGTGATCGTGCGGAAGCGGCCGGCGAGGGCATGGTTCCCGGAGTCGTCTCGTGTGGCGGCGACGATCGAGCTGCTTTCGGGCTCCAGTGGTACCAGGCTGTGGACGGTGAGTCTGGTGCCGAACGGCGCCGCTGATTCCCTGAGCGATTGGCTCGAGGCGTGCATGATCGAGCCGAATGGTGCACCGGACTTGATCGTGCAAATCGACAAGGGGGAGAGCGTCCGGCTCGTGAGAGTGTCGGGACGGAGTGGACGGATTCTGTGGGACGTCGACATTTCAGGGGAACGCCAGGTCAATGTACAGCCCGTCAATCTGCCGCACGTCCTGGCCGATCTGGATGGGGACGGGGGGCTGGATGTCCTCACTGTGCTGCCGCATTCCGATCCGTCTGAATTTACTGGATACAATCTTGCCGCGGTTTCGCTGCGTGACGGTAAGCGGTTGTGGTCGCGAGTGGTGACGCTGCGGGGCGAATTCGAGCGGCTGGGCGATCTCCAGGTGGGCGACATTGATGGGGACAGGCGGTGCGACGTCGTGGTACTTGAAGTTTCAGGTGGCGAACGAGGCAAGGTCGACGCCGGCGTTCGCGCGTTCGACGGGCGGGATGGGACACCTCGCTGGACGTGGAAGCCGGGCATGGTGCGCAGCATCGCGCGGGACCGGCAGGTGATCACTCTGGCAGATTTCGAAGGACGGAGCATTCAAAGCGTGTGCGTGGCCTGCGTCGCCGCGGCGCCGGGCGGCTTGCAGCGCTGGATTATTGTGCTCGATCGCGATGGAAACGCGCGAAGGGAACGCCAGGTGGCGCTTTCTGACAAAAGTCTTTTCAGCGCGGTTGATCTGAACGGCGACGGCAAGGATGAACTGGTGGGCGTGGTCGTGGAGAGCGACTCGGCCGACGGCCGGGTTTGCGCGTGGGATCGAGATTTGAAGGAGCTGTGGGCCTGGCCGCCGCGAATGGAAGCGGGCGCCGGGCCGAGCTTCGTCTTTGAAGACGTGGATCCGCAGCGCGCGGGATCGAGAACGATTGAACGGATTTTACCCGCGTCATCCGGCCGGGCGGGAAGAGTGATGATCACGCCGGGGCTGGCGATCGACGGGGCGACGGGCCGGGCGCTCTGGACGGGGCAGGCCGCGCTGGTGAGCTCCGAGGAGCCGGATGGGCGCGAGACCGACTTTGCTCCGAAGCTGCTGGACGCCGGTGACTCAACCGGAAATCCACTCTTGATCGCTCTTGGTCCTGGCGCGACGGTCGTTCGCGCGGCGATGCCCACGGATGAGGAAGGGATCATTGCGGCGGCTCGGGGGCGAGTGTGGGTGGCGGCGGGCGGCCTGGAGGACCCGCGCTGGCTGAGGCCGTTGCCTTGGAAGAGATCGCTGCAAGGCTTTTTCGGGCCGACGGCGCTTCTGACGGCCAGCGGGCTGGCGCTGGTGAACTTGGTGTTGCCTCTGCTGGGGCTGTGGATTGTGGTGGGACGGAGGAGGGTCTTTCGAGTCTGGGCGCTGATGATCGTTCCGGTGGTGGCTGTGGTGCCGCTCATGGTCTATCTGGGTGTGGCGCCTTGGCTGCCGGTGGGGGAGGAGAGGTGGCTCGCGACGGAGTGGAGGGTGTTTCTGGTTGGGACGCTGGCGGGGTTGCCGGTGGTGCTGGCGGGCTGGTGGGTGATCGCTGCCGTGGTGCGAGGGAAGTGGAGACGGGTTCTTGCGATGGTGGGGCTGGTGGTGGTGGCGACAATGCTGGTCGCGGGAGGGTGGATCGGGATGGATCGGAAGGCGATGGCGGGGATCGAGTACTATGGGGCGGAGGGGTGGGGATTGGTGGTGATGGCTGGGGCGTATTTGGCTGCGGTGATTTGGGGGGTGGGGAGGGCGCTGCTGGGGGGTTATGGGTGGGTTCGGAGACGGGGTTTGAGTCGATGACGGAGCGACGGCATTCGATTGGGTGCTTCTTCCTGGGTGCCATGGCGGCGCTCCTGGTCATCGGAGTGGCCGCGCTCGGGGTGTACCTGCACGGGGAATGGAGGACCGGGTGGGTTGAGCTGGTTACTGTTGGTGCGCCGCTTGAGTTGCAGGTGCTGGCGGCTGAGTCGGACGCGACCATCGGTACCACGATCGAGCTGGCGAGCCGGGCGGAGCTGGCGCTGCCGGACGGGGAATACCGGGTTCGCGTCAACGGGAAGGGGCGGGTCGGGCGGACTTATCGGTTTGTGGTGAATCGTGGCGAGCGGCAATCTCATACGATCTCGCTCGACGAAGGACGACTGCTTGGAGGGGAAACGCCGCCGCCGCCCTTCATGGAGACGGCGGAGCGGCCGGCGAGCATTCCATTTGCGCCGGTGGCCACGGCCCTCGAGCTCGAGCCCGGAGGCGAGGGATTCGTCGAGCGCTCGAACGGCGGTTTGATCTATCGCGATGCGCGCAGCGGACGGATGCTGTGGGACGCGCAGCATAGTCGCATTCCATTCCACAACGACAAGGAACCTGCCTCATGGCTGCCGGGATTGGTGCCGGGGATACTGCGAGCCAAGCTCCTTGAGCCGGCCGTTGACTTGAATCGAGACGGGATCCGTGACCTGGTCTGGTACTTTGGAGGAGCACCCGCGCTCCTGGCGCTTTCGGGTGCGGACGGAGAGTTGATCTGGAATTACGTGGCCAAGGCCGACGGGACTGGCGGGCCTCGAAGGAGCGGTCAAGATCTGGAGAAATTGTGGTACAGCGGGTCGCCCAGATGGGGCGAAGTCGCCGGAATGCCGATCGCGGCGGACGTTGACGGAGACGGAACCGCGGACTTGATCGCCACGATGGTGATTTCCGAATCCGAGGAGGAGCGCAACAAGCGAGTGGCGGCGGGCGGAGAGGCAACGGGCGGGAACGACGAGCTCCTATGTAAACGGACGGTGATTGCGATCTCGGGTCGCACCGGCGCGCGGCTGTGGAGCTATCCGATCGACACGACCGCGGTCGCGCGGCCCACGACGGGGCAGATCGGGTTGCCCATGCTGGTGGAAGGCCGGCGCTCGAAATGGATCGCATTACTCGACGGAACGGCTTGGCGTCGCCTCGAACTGGCGACGGGACACCCGCACGTTGGCGCGATCGACCTGGGGTTCGTGCCGGTGCGGCCGGTGCAGCATGGCGATCTGGATGGCGATGGCGAACCGGAGATCCTGGCGCTTGGGGCCGGCGGCACGGGCTCCGCGCTGGCGCTGCATGCGATTTCCGTCAAATCGGGTCGGGAGCTCTGGATCGTGGGCGCCGGCTACGATCACTTCGGACCGAGCTACCCGGCAATGTCACGCGAGTTGTGGGATTTTTCGACGGCTCCCCGTTGGCCGCTCGTGGCGGACCTGAATGGGGACGGCCGCTCGGAAATTGTGGTTCCGGACGCGGGAGCGATGCCGCCGCTGGCGGGTTATCGAGGCGTCAGGTTGATCGATTGCGCCAGCCGCGAGACGCGGTGGACCCGGCCAATGCGTCCGGAATCCAAGGGGCACGACGGTGTGGTGCATCTGGTCGAAGCGCCGGATCTTGACGGCGACGGAACGCGTGATGTCATCGCCGTATCGCGGTACGACGGCCGCGATCCGTCCGGGACCGCGGGACTGGGCCGGGCGGAGCCGCAGCGCATCTTTGTCGATGCAATGTCGGGCAAAGACGGCCGAGCGTTTTGGTGCTGGCATGTCGACCTGCCGGCTGGACAACGGCCCTGGATCTGGCCGCCTGCGTGGTTCGGCCGAGGGAAGGACGGTTGGCCGCTCGTGGCGGTGCCGCTCGGCGGCGATTTCATGGATCGATCGCTGGATCTGCCCGGCCGGAGATATGTCGCCAGCGGCGTGGTGCACCTGCTCGAGGCGTCGACGGGGCAGGAACAGCACACGGTGGTGGGGCTCGAACGCGCACGTTTCGCCGATCTGGACGGCGATGGGCTGGGCGATTTATGGGGTAAGGCCGACGGTGAGCTGCGCGCGTTCCGCGGCGAAGCGGGGGAAGCCTGGCGCGCGCTGGGGTATTTCGGCCCTGGGGGCTCGGGCGGCTCGGATATGCCGGTCTCAATCCGCGGGGGCGAGCGGGTGTCGGCCGGCGGTCCGATCGATTTTGATCGCGATGGAGTGGCTGACGTACTGCTCGGGCAGTTTCGCGCCAGGTGTGCAGGTGGCGATCGGAAGCTTTACAGCGGTGGCGCGGTCCGGACGAAACGGGAGGGTGATCTGGAAGACCGGTGTCGATCCTCGCGGAAGCTGGCTGGAGCCGGTTAGCCTCGACCGATACACCGCGAGCGCGTTTCCACTCCCTGCGGGCGATCTTGACGGAGACGGCACGGCCGATGTGATTGTGAGAAAGCGACCGGTGGACCGATCCCTGGTGAACCCGAGGGTTCCCACGTCGCTTGTCGAGTTGATTTCCGGCCGCACGGGAGCGCGGATCTGGTCGGCGAGTCCGTTGCTGGCGGGTGGTGGGACCGGGGGCAGCTCGTTCGACGACTGGGTCGAGCCACACGTGGTTGAGCGCGGCGGACGGCCGGACGTCATCGCATGGAGCGGGGACTCGAGCGGCATCAGACTCGCGCGGATTTCGGGACGCGACGGCCGGATGATCTGGGACGTCGCCATGGCCGACGTGAAGGGCCTGAGCTCCTGGGTCGGAAACCCGCCGCGCGTGATCGAGGACCTCGACGGCGATGGTGCACTCGAAGCGGTGCTGATCCTGCCGCGACCAGCGGCCACCGGAGAGGCCCAGGAAACGCTGCTCGCGGTTTCGCTGCGTGACGGCCGGCAACTCTGGTCGCAATCGCTGCGATGCCAGGACGATCGCCGATGTCTGGGCGATCTCTGTGCCGGCGACCTGGACGGGGACGGGCTAAACGAGGTGGTTGTTCTCGAGAGGTTTCAGGACGAGAGCACAAAGGAAATTTCCGTTCGGGTGCTCGAGCCGCGCGACGGCGGCACTCGATGGGCCTGGAAGACCCGGGGGACAAGGCCATTGCTGGTGGGCTCGCAATTCATGGCACTTGCTGATTTTGATGGAACCGGCAAGCGAAACGTGGCGGTGATCATTCCTGTGGAAACGCTCGGTCCTGGACCACAATTGATTGTTGTTCTGGATGAGAAGGGGAAGGAACGTGTGCGGCGTGAGCTGAATCTGGGGTTCGACAGCAACCTTGATGCGGTTGACTTGAACGGCGACGGACGCGATGAGCTGGTGATCACGGGCCGCCTGGAAGAGGGCAATCAGATTTGCGTTCTGGACCGAGATCTGAAGGATATCTGGAATTACCGGGCACACGCGCTAACATTCCAGCATTCGACGCTACGTAGGGTCGACTTTGCGCCGCAGCTTTGGCGAGACCGGGGGCTCGAGCGAATCATTCCGGCCGCAGGCGAGCGGGCGGGCAAGGTGGTCGTCGGGCCGGCACTGGCGATTGACGGTTCGAACGGCAAGGCGCTGTGGAGGGGTCAGGCGTCGCTGCGCAGTGCTCTTGCACCGGTGTCATTGGAACCAGCGTTCGAACCCTTGTTGCTGGATCGGGGCGATGAGACCGGACGGCCACTCTTGATCGCGATGGGCATGGGCGGGACGGTCTGCCGGACGGCGCTGCCGACCAATGCGGAGGGGGTGATCGCCGCCCCGCAGGGAAACCTCGTCGTGGCCGGCGGCGAGCTTGACGACCCACGCTGGACGAGATTGCTTCCATGGCGAGAGTGGCTCGACGGTTTGATCGGGCCGAAGGTGATTGGGCTTTGTGTGGGTTTGGCGCTCATGAACGTGTTTGTACCGATCTTGATTCTGGTGCTTGTCGCGGGGCGCCGACGGGCTTTCCGGGTGAGCGCGCTGCTGGCGCTGCCGGTTGTGGCCGTGTTGCCGCTCATGGCGTACCTCGCAGTTTCGCCGTGGCTGCCTGTGAACGAGAGCGCGCTGCTTGCGAGCGAGGGGCGGGTTTACCTGGCGGGGACGCTGGCGGGGGTTCCGATTGTTTATTTCTTGGTGGTCATGGTTGGGAATCTGGTCCGGCGTCGCTGGAGGCGTGTGCTGGCGCTTTTGGGGCTGACTGTTGCGGCGACAGGCGTGGTCGCGGCGGTGTGGGTCATGCTTGATCGGAAGGGGATGGCAACTGGGCTTGAGCATTATGGGTCTGAAGGGTGGTGGCTGGTGATTTTGCCGGGGGTGCATTTGGCGGCGGTGTTGTGGGGAGTTGGTTGGGTCGTTCTCAGGGTGTGCGGGCTGGTGAGGCGACGGGCGGCCGGAGGTGTTGTTGGTTGATGCGATTTCGTACCATGAACTCGGGACACGAGATCAAGAGTACGACGGGGGGGCATCGCGGACAGGGTCGCCACTCAGACCGTGGGAACCAGGGAATCGGGGGCAATCATCGCATCGATTCGGAGTTCGAAATCTAGCGACATGCATCAGACTGGGCGGTCGGCGACGGGGCGCGAAACAGGGTACCGATTCGCCATACTGGCGGGACGGCGCTCTCCTTACTTCGCCTGCTCGACGCTCAAGTGGATAACACCAAAATTCGGCGCGAATGACAAACCGGGCGTTAGCTGTCCGCTGGGCCCGGTCAATCCCACAGTGCAACGCGATTCCGTCCACTCCGCCGACCGACTCGCGCCGGATCGTGATCGAACGCCCGTGGTCGAGTTCGAGGACAATCTCTGCGCACTCGAACGGCCCGTCCCGTGCCGTAGGGTCGTACGTCCTACCAATGAGTTTCTTCATGAGCCCTCGCTATTTCATGCGGCCAGAGCGATGATCGGGATCAATCACGCCGTGGCTCGAGCTCCTGGATGGGACGGACCTCGATGCACCCAAGGCGAATTGGCGGGATTTTGGAAGCGAGGCGAAGCGCCTCATCCCGGTCGCGTGCTTCAATGACAATGAAGCCGCCGAGTTGCTCTTTCGTCTCGGCGAACGGTCCATCGGTGATCTTTACATTACCTGGCTGGGTGCGAATGGTCGTTGCCGTTTGAATCGACTGCAATGCGCCGGAGTAGAGGTAGTGCCCCCCATTGCGGAGCTCGTCGTCGTACGCGAGCGCTTCGGCAACGAGCGTGTCGAACTCGGGTTTGGACAGACTGTCGAGCACGTTCTGCTCGTAACAGACCATGCAGAGAAATCTCATGGCGACCTCTTGATTGGAGTGCTGACTCAAATGCAACACTTCCTAGTCGCTCGGCGAAACGCGGAATCGACGATGGCCAGATTTTTATTTGATCACCGCAGGTAATTCAGTCCCCTTGGGATAGAACTTCATCGAGAGTGAGTTCACACAGTGGCGCGTGTCCTTGGCGGTGAGTCGTTCGCCCACGAAGACGTGGCCGAGGTGACCACCGCAGTTATTGCAGAGGATCTCGGTGCGATAACCGTCGGCGTCGGTGACCTGCTTGACGGCACCTTTGATCTCATCGTCGAAGCTGGGCCAACCGCAATCGCTGGCGAATTTGTCGTCGGAACGATAGAGCGGTGCGTTGCAACGCCGGCAGACGTAGGTGCCCGGGTCCTTCAGATCGGTGTATTCGCCGGTAAATGCCCGTTCTGTGCCTTTGCCCAGGATGACACGCGATTCCTCGGGTGTGAGCGAGTTGAACTTCGAATCCTGCTTGTCTGGCGGCATATCGGTTTCTCCTGTGGGCTTTCGTGCAAGCGAGCCGTCGGTTGCCGGTCTGGACGCGCCGCTGCATCCGGCGACTCCTAGCCACATCATCACGAACGACGAACGCCATATGCTTCGATTCGACATGGAATGCTTCTTGTGGAACGTCCGATAGAACGAGAAGGCGAACTCCGTTTGCAAAGAGGACACGATTGTATATCTTTGCCGTTGGCTCGGCCAGACCTGGGGATGCCCAGGCTCGACGAGTTGCGCACGCACAACTCGTCCAGCCCGGCGTTTCGGCGGATTCAAGGTGTCGGTATAATAGTAGTGAGGACTGCGCCGCTGCGCAAAAGGCTGTGAGCTTGCGCTGGGCTTAGCCTGCGGGAGAATGCCGGAAAATGCCTCTTCACGATTGGTCCGCGCTCCCGGGGTGGGATGGCGTCCATCAGGTCTGGATCGTGGAGTTGCTCTACTGCATCAAGCCCCGACTGCCGTCCGGGTACAGAGCTTACATCGGTACAACGCCCACATTCGCGATCGGTGCCCCCGCGGAGCAACGGCCGGACGTGGGAGTTCGAGACTGGCCTGGGCCCGACGACAGCCGGTCAGCCTCAGCCGGTGAGGCAGATGCGGGAGCCGGTGACCCGGCGGAGGAACCGGACGAGGAAGTTGCGGTCGGAACCATCACCGGAGACACGGCGTTGCTGGTCGAGCAGCAGGGGAGACTGATCGCGGCTATCGAGCTGGTCTCGCCCCGGAACAAGGACCGCCCCTCGGCTTGCACGGCCTATACCAGTGCTTATGCCGGGTATCTGTTGCGGGGAGTCCACTTGCTGCTGGTTGACGTGCACCGACGTCCCGTCTCATTCTCGTTTGCCGATCGAATCGCGGAAGAGCTGGAACTGGAGCAGCCCGTCTGCCCGGCACCGTTTGCCGTCACTTACCGCGTGGGAGAAGTGGCGCCGGGCGGCGGCCGATTCCTCGCTCTCTGGCGACGGCAACTGGTGGTGGGCTCACCTCTGCCGGCCATGTGGCTGCCGCTGTCGGTGCGGGAGTCGGTGCCGGTCGATCTCGAGGGAACGTATCAGCGTGCCAGCGAAGCCGCGTATCTCAGTTGAACAGATTCCGGCATCGCCCGGCGCTGGCCTGTGGGTTACCTGGTGGGGGCCGCAGTGTGCGGGACCTGGAGCTTGGGCAGAGTTTTCTGGAGCTCGTCGACTGCTTCATCAGTGACCCTGGTGTCGTTCAATGTGAGGCTATGCAGGCTCGCGAGCGATTTCAGCGGAATCGCGCAGGATGAGCAGCGAGAGATTGCGGAGGTTATCGAGGTGCGCAAGGCTTGAGTCGTTGATCGGGGCGTCGCGGACGACGAGGCGCGAAAGTTTGGTGAGTCTCTCGAGTTTCGAGAGGCGGGTCAGTCGCTTCAGATGCGCCAGCCCAGCGCCGCTAACCGGTGCGAAAAGGAGCGTCAGCTCGGTGAGCCCGGTCAGGCCGCTCAGGTGGGCCAGACCGGCGTTGATGTCGGAATCATCCGAGATAGACAGGTGCTGCACGCGATCGAGCCTGGCGACGTGGGCGAGCAGATCATCCGTTGTCGTCCGGAGCCGAACGTACGTGACGTGGCCGAAGTAGTCGATTCCGAAAAGGTCGATCAGGCGGCTTGGCGCCCAGGGTTTTCCACCTTGGATGAAGGCGCGGTTGGTAAAGGTCCAGTTGTAGTGGGCCGTGCCGCCAGATTTCTCGATGGCCGTGACCGCTTCTCGCTGGACGCGGGCGCTGCGCACCATCATGCCGATCGAGGCGCCCAAGACCAGGATGAAGACGAGGAGGCCGCGCAGGGTGAAGCGGAGGTAACGGCGCCGCGGTCTGGTGATGCGCTCGGTAGTCATAATGGCCATTATGTTCGCTCGGCGCGGTTTCGGGAAATGGGGCGGGGCTTGGCGCGGGCGGGAGCTTATTCGCGACGGAGAGCTCCTGGCAAGTAAGAGCTCGGCTCAACTGAACGAGTCGTAGACTGTCGCTCGCACATTCGTCAGCCGGGATCGCCATGTCCCACGCGATGGGCGCCGTAGATGTTGGGGCAGGGCATTAGTTGGATGATCTGTCGCGTCCGGCGTACATGCGACAAGACGAGGTCGCGATGCGGCTCGTTGAGCATGCCGTTCAGGAACTGGTCCGCTGTCTCAAGTCTGCCCAGGAACTTTTCATGATCAGACGGCTCCCGTCGCAGGCGGATAGCGGGCTGCTTCGAATGTGAGAGTCGAAAATGGCCAGTAAGCCAGGGCTCGCTTGCGGGTTCGAACTCGTGAGCAAGCGAGTCAACCCGCGGCCTAAGGGATTCCAGCATGGCCGACGGGGACTGTATGTCGTCGGTGGCTTCTGGGCAGAGCGTGGGCGATCGCGCCACGCCGGCCGCCGCGTGTAATCGGACCGATCTGTCGGATCAGTCTGATCTGACGGATCGGACGCGGCGGCCGGCTGGCGCAGCGTATTGAGCGTTCGCACTTAGTCAGAAGAACGACTACCTTGTCGAGCATATCGATCAAGCCCCCATCAAAGGGGTCATCGGGTCGCCACTGGGCTGGAAACCATCCCTCGGACTCCAGCACCTCTTGAATGGCATCCATGATCAAGCTGGCGCGAGCCTTACCATCAGGGAGCGCACGTCGTTCCTGGACGTTCAGTGCCATGCAGTGCCCTCGATGGGCAACACTGTGTGCTGGCCGCGGGTTGCTGGACTCGGTCGTTTCGGCATGGGTCTTAATGTTCCGACTCTGGTCCACCTGTTCCACGACCGTTCATCGTCCCGCGCTCGGCTGTCGGCGCCGACTTTGGTCGAGACATTGCGCGCGACGGAATCAGGACAGTGTGCCTCGCGTTCATCCACTTGCTTCAGTCGCTTGATCCGTCCAGTTCCTTATCCGAGACTCCGGCTGATGCCTGCGGAATGTATGACATGTCCGCCGGCTTCGGCATCTCACGACCTAACTGGTGCAGGAACACGACGAGGGCACCGACGGGAGCGCCGAGGAACGAATAGATTAGCCCCTTGAGGTGCAGGGTCGCCACGACGCCGGCAACCCCCACGGGGATAGCCCCGATGAGTCCCCCGGCGAACATCGCCCAGCCCGAGGCTCTCAGGACGCCGCCCGCGATACCACCGAGAACCGCGACGATGCTGGCGAACGTCGCGACCTGCACGAGCCAGGTTCTCTCTTCCACGGGGCCTTGCGGGCCCCCGAAGGCCGCGTAATGAAGGAGGACGCCCGCCCCAGCACCGCAAACCATCCCGATCAGAATTCGCCGGCCAGAGAACCATACGAGACGCCACCGCATGATGCGAACTCCCGGGAAGTCTGCTTAGTGGATCAACGTTTCCTGATTCCGGTATCGCCCCGTGCTCGCCTGTCGGCGCCGACTCTTGTTCCGAGCTTACGACTCTCGCGGCAGGCCGGGTCTGCCGCGACCGAATCTCAGGCGGCGATATCGCCAAAGGCACAACCCCACCGCGCCGAGGATGCCGAGCCCAGCGACCGAGCCAACGACTGGCCATCTCGCCCAGGTGGGGAGTGAGCGACGGGGTGCACGAGGCAAGTTGGCCGCCCCCGGCGCGCCACCTGCGGTAGGAACCGCGAACGGCATTATTACCCAATCGTATCCTTCGACGTCGGTCGGAGGTCGCAGGACGCTTACGACGCTCTCGCCCTGGCCGGAAGCGCGGCGGAATAGCTCCAGAATCTTCTCGAAACTGACGCGCACCAGACCGCCCCCATCGTCCCTGTACTCGGCTGCATAAGGTTGTTGCCACGCGCGGGCGAGTCGCTCGGCCAGGTCGCGCACGTGGTCGGGATCGTGGTAGATCGGCGGCCGTAGCGGATGGCGATAGGCCGGGCTCAACGGCTTGCCATCGTCCAGAACTTTCACGACGAGATCGCGCAGCGGCTGCGCGTTTCTCGAGAGCCACCACACGTGGCCCACGGCAATCAGCGAGGCGGGATGGAGGAGGCGATTGCTGTCGGCTTGGATCGCCTTGACCTGTCCCTCCGGCACGGAAAAGAGCACGTTGAGGTAACCCATGCGCCGCCCTCCGATCGAGCATACCGCGATGCGGGTTCGCCAATAAAGGCCTTGGTGAAATGGGACCTGTCGATTCCACGTACAGCCGATGGTGTCCCCCGAACACCTGCTGGAATCGTGAATCTCCGTTCCTGGCTGCCTGAATTCCTCATTCGAGAGGGTCGTATTGTAGTGACCCGGAGACCGGGAATCGTCAGGGATGTTCATGAGGAAGGCAGGAAAAGGGCTTTACCAAACAGTGGGGCAAACAACACGACACCGGGGTGGCCGTGGTCATGAGTCCGTCCCTCTCTCGCTTCTCCGGCTCTGGTTGTGAAGGCGGATGGTCCGCAATGGCGGACCCTACATTTTTGATCCATCGAGCGTCTGGGTTACGACCGCTGACGGGCAGGACGGGGCGTTTCGGCTAGGAATTGGATTCGTTGGCGACATCTGTTGTATCGTGATCGCATCGGACCGAGGATTGCACGTGTGCTTCGAGCTCTGCGATTCGTGTTTCGTATTTCGCCAGAATATTGGGCATGAAACCCGCGAGACGGCGTGCCGTGAGCAAGCGAACGATGACGAAGCTAGCAAACACCAGATAGACGACGATCGCATACCAAGATTCGTAGACAATCGCCAGGTAGGTAAAGATACCTGCGGCGAGCAGGTACTGGCCACTCAAGCGCGTCGCACGCCCGAGGCCCGACAACTTAGGATTACGATACATCTCAAGAATTCTTCGTTCGTCAGGGGTGAACAGCATTTCGGACATCGAAACAGCCTCTCGTGCCACTGCAAAGCTTCTTCTCGGAATCACGGTTTATTGAGTCTGGCTGAACTGGTTTCGCGTTCGCCTCTCCGCGCGAACTGTAGCTGGCTCGGTCACTCACTCGTAACCGCTACGATTAACATGACGGCGAGGTAACCGAAACATCCAAGCGCCAGTCCGACGAAGCATATTTTGCTCAAAGTTAAGCAGGCGGCAACGCACGAGTCTACCAAACTGCGCCGAACCAGCTTTCGAGTGTGATAAAATCTCTTCACCGCAAGACTCAATCCTCCCGCGAGGATCGCCAGGACGGTCAGGCTTAGCGCCGTGACGATACAGGACCGGCTTTCGGCGTTTCGTCGCGCCGCGTCTTGAGCCATTCGTCGCCAATCCACGGCCTCAACCATCTCGTGTCTGGTCTCGCAGATGAGTGCGGATTCCATGTACGCTCGCTCTGCTTGGACATTCGCCCGGTAAATCGTCAGGTGCCCGATTCCCAAGCACATACTCCACGAGACTGCGAGGGTCGCAGTCACGACCATCATCCGGCGCACGGTTACTCGAGCTCGCGGCAGTCGCATGGGTTCGCCTTGCAGGCTTGGGGACGGTCCGCCTGAACTGGATGAGCGCTCACACTCCACGGCATATTTCTGCCCACGAATGGCCGCGCCAGCGCGAGAATACCTTGGTCCCAAACAACAACGCACCTGGCCGTAGCCTCATCTCGTTTAACAATACGATCGCCGGATACGACGACCAGCTCTTTCCCGGTTCGAGTCGGCTCCTTGACTTCAACGGCGTGATATGGAGTTCGAACGGGAACCTCGCGAACGTCTACTATTGGGCCGGCGATGGGGGTCCAGCCGCCGGCTACTACTTCCTCCAAAGCGTGAATTATTCCAGTGGTTATGGCGTGCCCGTGGCATTCGTGCTCACCTCCTCAGTCCCCGAGCCCTCGGCAATGGTGCCGGGCAGCACAGCCGTCCTCATGATTGGCCTCGGCATCGCATGGCGCCGCCGTGGCAAGGGCGTGGCCGGCTGAACATCCGCGATAGAGCATCGTCAACGGGGAGGCTCCCGCCGATCCGGGTGGTCGGGCGGGATGACTCACTTTGGAGTAACCACGTCTTCGGTCCGCGCAATCAATGCCTGGACCAGCGACAAGTCACGGTGCCTGGCCGGACACCAGGTTGCACTGGAGTACCTCGACGCGGCTCGTGCGCGGGCCGTGGAGGCGCTGGTGGACGTGCATCGGGATGCGCGAGGCGGCGACGTGGAGAGGAGCTTGGCGGCCGTTCCCGCCGGCCGGTCCACGCGCGAGAGCCTGGCTAGGTTCGCCGATGCCGAAATCGCGGCGTCACTCGGCCGCGTCGGAGCGGCTGGTTCTCGTGGGGTAGTCGGGGGATTCTTCGGTCTCATTTCGGGGTCTGATTCGGTGTTCGCGTTCATGTTCGTTGATCATTGCGTTTACGGGGTCGAAGCACGCCAATCTGTGCGGTAGAATGAATTGAGAAATCCTGAAGACTAAGGTTCGGTGCAGGCGTAGGCGCGCGGACGACGGATGGGCTCGGCGGAGCAGAGTTTTCGGAAGGACGAGGGTGACCCCGTGGATCTCAAGACGATGGTCGTTCGTGGCGTCCTGAAGGATGACGGTGCGCTGGAACTCGACGAGAAACCTCGACTTGCGCCTGGCCGAGTCCAGGTGACGATTCTTGCGATACGCGAGCCGCCAGTGGCTGCCCCGCATCGGACCATTCTCGAGGTGCTCGACGAGATCCAGGCGGGGCAGGAAGCGAGAGGTTATCGCGGTCGCACGGTCGAGGAGATGGACGCAGATGAGGCAGAGCGGAAGGCGGAAGACGAAGAGTACGAGGGGCGCTGCGCGAGATCTGGCGGCAGACGTCGCCCCACGAGCCGACGGGATGATCGTCTACCTTGACAGCGTGATCGTTATTTGCGGAGATTCTGCGTGACGAGGATCACCAGACGGACCTGGATTGGACGGGCGAGCGGTGCCAGGCGCACGACGTCTAGATTTGGGCGAACTCGCGGCTATCTGCGTGCATCTGATCGCGTTTCCTCGATGGGCGGATAGAGTGATTGAGACGGGCCCTCAGTGGCAACGATGCGGTTTTCTAGACCATTGTTCTTGGCAAACGCTCTAATTTGGACGAAGCGTAGCTAAATCAGGAGGCGGCCATGGAGATCGCGGATATCCACGAAGCCAAGTCGCAGCTCTCGAAGCTGATCGAGCACGCCATTAACGGTGAGGAGGTCATCATCGCCAAGGCTGGGCAGCCGATGGTGCGGCTCGTGCCGATTCGCCCGGACGAATCGCCTCGCGTCGGCGGTCAGTGGAAAGGCCGGGTGCGAATCGCCGGTGATTTCGACACGCTACCGGAGGATATCGCCGGTGGCCTCGGGATCGACCCGGAATGACGCTTTCGCTCGATACGCACGCCTTCCTCTGGTGGCTCGCGGTGCGCGTGAGATCGGGATGAGACGGACCAAGGTCGACGGTGATCCGTTGTGGACTGGTGGGCAAAATCGATGCGAGCCTGCGCGGCTTCAGCCACACTTTCTGTTCCGCGCCGTCGTTGTCATCGCGCTCTTGGTGCTGGCGACGTTGTCTGTTCCGTACAGAGAATCGAGAACGCGGCTGGCTGTGTCGGCTCCCTTCCTCGCGGGACAGCCACTGCGCACGCATTCGCCCGCGCTCGAGGGACTCTTGTTGGGCCGATCCGATGAGGATCACATCACAGCTTGTGCGATCCATCGGACGCCTATGACGGTGGCTGAAATCTCCATGACCACGCCCCGAGGCTCGTCAGTTTCAAGATACTGGATCGCAAGAGCGGCGAGGTTTCCCAACAGCGATGAACCGGTCGATCCGGGCAGTTTTGGAGGCCGCTCGGCTGTATTCATATGTCCGTCGTGTAATGACGCCAGAGACGCGTGGTACGCGGCCAATACGCCCGTTCGTTTTTTATGAGTGCGCGGTTGGTCTGTGTCTGGCCGTGGGGCCCAACCTGGGGCTCGTTGCGGGTGAATGAACTGGTCGAGTTTGACCTCGAATCCTCAAGAAACGAGGTGCGAGCCGACCGGGGTTACGGCCGTGCCTTGAACGCAGATTACCACCCCAGTAAGAAACCAACGAAGTAGAAGACGCGAGCCGAAAGCAGTGGGCAAGGCACGGATGCACTCACGTCTGCGGAGCGAATTCGGGTGCGGGCGGCGCCGAATGCGGGCGAGATCGATAGCGGGCCGACGAGGACTGCCGGAGGTAGGGCGCTGCGATCGTCGTGCTCCTCGGTCTCTCACGCGCGATTCGAAGCTCCCCGGCTATTTATTGTCCTGCGCGCCGTTGGGCGCGAAGGATCACCGATGCCAAAGGAGCGGCAGTCGAGGGATGCATTGACTCATAGGGATAGGTATCCTGTAAAAGGCAGCTAGCGGCCATCTAAACGTCTGGCTTCCGCCAAGAGGACGTGTGTTACGGGTGTCGGACGTGCAAACGGTCAATCAGGTGGTGGGATCGGTCTGCTGGGCAGCGCTGGTCGGGAAGGTGTTCAGAGTGTGACGGCTGATCCTCACCTGGTGCGTGTTTCGGGTTAAGTCATGAGCTAATCATGTCATTTATGAAGAAACTCCGACTTAGATTATGGATTTGGATGGCAATTGCATGTGTTGCTGTATGGATATTATTGTTGTCGTGCGCTGACGCAGCGCCTCAACTCACAGATCGATCGCTCGGCTGCAAACGAGCTAGTTCTGCCGGTTACGGCGAGGCGGCATTACATCCGTGCGACCGCCGCCGTTGCGCGGGGTGAGTACAAGGCAGCCATCGGGGACTTCGAGCTGGCCACGGATTTTTACCTTCGTGCCGCAGACGGAGGGGCCCGCGTTGAGTTTGCACTGGGTATGACCGATTGCTTAATGGGCCGTGCACACGCTCACCACGCCCTCGGTGAATTGACCGAAGCTGTTGAATACTATTCGGTTTCAGAGGCGGTTTTCGGTGCCCTGGACATCTTCGGCGAGAGCCCCGTACCGCCGACAACGTGCGCAAAATGCGTTGCGGGGCGAGGTAGCGCACTCGCTGCGCTCGACAAATACACATCTGCCGTCGATGATTTTGGCACGGCGATCAAGATCTATCTGAGCCTGCAACAAGAACCAAGCAAGCGCGCGAATCCGACCTGATGCTAGCTGATTGCCTGATTCGTCGCGGTAATTCGTATCGTGGCCAGTTGGATCTGCCTGAGTCTGTTCGCGATTACAGTGATGCCATCGCGCTGTGTGTTCGAATTTCCGAGAGTGACCGCGAAGAGACGGGATTCTTGCTGCTCGCGAGAGCATACTTCAATCGAAGCCTCGCGCGTGTGATGCAAGGCGAGTTCGCTCTCGCGTTTCTTGATTTGGAGAGTGCACGGATCTCTGCGCGGCGACACACAGTCATCGCGATGGGTGGGCTCAAGGAGCTTTCATTACAACTGCTTTCGCAATTGAAGCCCCTCGTGCGCCGATAGGCAGGACAAGCCGATGGGCACTGGCTCGGATCGTGCCAACCACCGCGCGGCTGACGCACGACGAGTCGCTCGCGATTGCATCGAGCTGGGTCCGGGCCCGTTGTCCCGGCGGTGGCCGCTGTTTACGAATTTTCCGAGGAAATCGCGACGGAGGGACTATGATCCTCACTCCCCTTCAGAGAAAACTCCTACGTCGATACCGCGACCATCGCCATAAGCCATTCACCGTCGTCGAGCTTCTCGTCCCCATCTTACCGCTGGTGGCCCTCGTCGTTGGCCTTGTTGCCCTCAGTTATTACACGTTTCCGCCGCAGGTTGTCAGCAGCAACCAGAGAGTGAGCCATTATCGCAGCGCCACTTGAGCCACTCTGCGATCAGTTGATCGCGGTGAGTGGCTCTATCGATTCGTTTTTTCGGCGTTTTCTCCGGAATATTCTTGACGACACCTTGCGAGGTTCTAGAATCACTTTGCGTTGGTCTCTAGGAAGTCGGCGTATGCCAACCGGAGTTGCCGGCCGGCAACGACGGTGAAAACTGGGTTGCCGACCCCGAGCCTAACATTCAAAATCGCAGAGTGGCTCTCTCAGCTTTGTCAGATTCTGTCATTCAAGAAGTATTATATCTGTACATATAAAACAAGCCGCGACTCGCCAGCGCGGTCAAATCGTCCCGGAAAAGCGACGAGTGCGTTTGCCCAGGGAACGCTGGCGGAGCGTTCTCGGGCTTTATTGATGGGCGACAATTAGCTTCGACATCCACGACGATGATCCTCTGCGTTCGAATCTTCCGCTGTCGGATCGCATTGGTTGATTCAAATCAGCCTCAGGCCAAGGGTGAAGGCCGATTTGAATCAACCAATGCGATCGATAACATCGACGACGCTGCAATTCTCGTTGGATGTTGACATCGAACACCGGCATAGGTGTCACTAATCAGCGCATACTCGCGGTTCGTCCGGCAACAACCGCGGTGGCTCAATTCTGGCTGCGAAAGTGGCTCACTTCCTGGCTGCTGTCGACAGCAGGTTACTGTATTCATCATGGGCCTATCGGTCGGGGTGCTTCTCCGCAATGTGGCACTGGTCTTTCACGGCGCTCGAGTGATACCCGCGGTACTCCAGGTCATCGACTGGGAGGAACTTGATCGTCTCCTCGAGCACCATTGACGGGGTGCGTGAGCGCATAGAAGCGTGCCTCTTCGACTATCGCAGCGCCTGAACTTATGTCGTCTTCCCGGGTGGGGAAACCCAACTTTCGCCGACGGCAACGCCAGCTCGGTTCGGCGGGATCGTCGCACCCCCGAACTCGATAGACTACGAATTACGCCATGATTTCGCTGGCTCGGCTCCCCAGGGGCGCATGCCAGGGCGATGCATCGGAAACACAGCGCGATGCATCGGAAACACAGTCGCGATGCAACGGAAACACAGCGCGATGCAACGGAAACACAGCGCGATGCAACGGAAACACAGCGCGATGCAACGGAAACACAGCGCGATGCCTCGGGAACCCAGGGCGATGCCCTGGGCTAGTTTGTGGCTGCCACTTCGTGGCGACAGAACATAACGCAACTGAACGCTGGCGGAGGCGCGGGTCGTTCGTCACGTGCCAACTCGCGTGCACATGCGTTTTCATGGCATTGAGTTCCATCTCACCGATTGCGATCTTATGCGGGCGATGGCGGTGGATTCCGGTTATGTAAAGCTTTCCACGGGACGTGTCACGTTCCGATTGCGCGAGTTTTGCCGGTTATTGGAGCATGAGAATTTGAGGTCCCGTTTTTGAAAGCACCAAATTGCAGGCTAAGTTGAGTTAGTAAAGCTGGGCTGGGTCAGCGCGGCAGCTTTGGTTGGGTTAATTAGAACGGCGGGGAGCCAGGTCTGGAAATGGTGCTTCGAGCGATTCCGCGAACTGCATTCGTGTGCGGCAGGGCCCTCACCCCGGCCCTCTCTCAGTGGGAGAGGGAGCATGTCGTCGTGTCGGCTTCCTCCTCTGGACGGACGGCGACGGTTGTTTTTCTTCGTTTCTCTATTCACAGATGGTGATTTTATGATCATGCAAGCTGAAACTGAGGCGACTTCTTCTGATCGGTCGGAGAGCACCAGGGCGCGGCCGCCTGAAACCAGGGAAGGCTCACGTTACAACGCGCTGAAGCACGGCCTGACGGCGCGGATTGTGTTGCCGTGGGAGAGTGAAGCGGAATATGACGCGCGGCTCGCGCGGTACAAGACGGGGCTGCCGATCCGCAGTGAACTCGAAGAGGAACTTGCCGAACGCGCGGCGCAAGCCTCATGGCTGATGGACCGGGCCTTGCTCGCGGATCACGCACGGGTGATCCAGCAAGTTGCCAACGATTCGGCAGCGGCTGCGCTTCGTGAAGAAAAAGAAGCCGAGGCGCTGGGACATCGACTGATGTTCGATCCGCGAGGGCCCGCGGAGCTTTACCCGTCGGGTGAGTATGAACGCAACCAGCCCAGGACGTCGTCCGCCGGCGATCCCGAGGTTCCCGATTCGCCCAGGATCACCGTTCTGGAGATGGAGAACAACGGTGCTGGGTGCCGCTGGCTGCTCAACGTATGGGGCGAAATGCGCGAGCTGCTCACGGACGGACTGGGCTGGCAGTCGGAACAGAAGTTCAAGGCCACTCGACTGCTGGGCCGGCAGCCGCTCGCTGTGAGCAGCACACGCCTGATTGGCCGCATTTTTCTGGCCTGTCACGTGCTCGAGCCGCAGTTTTCCTATGCGTTTCAAGAGCTGCGCTGCGATATCCTGGAAGAGCGGTTCAAGCGATTCAAAGCCCGGATGGAGAAGCGGGACCTCGAGAAGTACACGCCCAAGGATGCGACCGAAGCCCGCGCGGTGCTGCTGGAGATCACGGATCAAGCGATCGCACGGCTCAAGATGCTCGAGGCCCATCACCGGGAGACGGCCAAAGCCGCTGCGCCGTTGCAGGTGCAAGCTCAGAGCTTTGACGGCAGCAAGCTGGGTGAGCAGATCCGCCGCTGTCACGAGAGCTGCCACCGGCTGGTGCACCGGAACATGGAGGCGATCAACCGGGCCCGGCGGCATGAGGCACAAGGCTGGGGGACGGTGCGGCAGGCGCGGGCGAGCCGGAGAGAGGAGCGGCGAGGCATCGCCGGGGAAGATCAACTTCTGGTGATCGATGAGCGTGGGACGCATCGGCCGGCCGAAGGGTATACGGGAGATCTGGAACAGGGGCTGGCGCGGTACGCGGAGAAGTTTGGGGAGCAGCCGATCGAGATGATCGAGGCGGAGCGTTATCGGCGCCGGACGGCGGGCCGAATGGTGCCGGACTTCGCGCGGTGGACGCCGCCGGTTGAGGAGGCGGGTGAGGCCGCGGATGGTGGGGTGGCCGCTCGGGGCGGGGCCGGTTATGGGATGGCTGGCGAGGCTCCTTCGGCGGCGGGAATCGGGAACGGGATCGGCGAGGCGGCGGCGAGCGATGATGTTCCCTTAATGGTTACTGAGACAAGAGAAGGGGCACGTATTCAAAACGAACTGGCCCACGGGCAGGACGGGGGGCGCGCGGCCGAGGACGGTGAAGGGGGAATGGGAGACATCGTTGGGTGTGCCGCGGAGCGGCTGGAGGGGCGATCCACCGCGGAGCATCGGAACGAGGAGACTTCGTTAAACGTTGGAGTGGGAATCACTTCCGGAGAAATCGCTCAGTGCGCCGCGGAGTGGCTGGAGGGACGTTCCGACGCGGAGCATCGGGACGAGGAGACTTCGTTAAACGTTGGAGTGGGAATTACTTCCGAAGGCGTCGCTGAGTGCGCCGCGGAGGGGCAGGACGGACGTTTTGGGGCGGAGCGTCGGAACGAGGATGCACAATGTCCGGATGCGCGACCACCCGAGCAGCAGTTCAGCGCGCTGGGGAGCACAATAAGGGTCGAACGCTCTGGCGCGGCATGCGGAGAGCAGATGGCCGGGTTGCCCGAGGGTGGGGAAGGGCGTCTGCCGGTGCATCCGCCGCCGGGCGTGCCGATTATGTGAACGCGGTGGGTTTCACCCACCGTACGATATCGCGGTCGTTGCGGTGAGGTGAACGTCGGCTGCAACAGAACGGAAGATTCACCTGCCGCTCCACCGATTTCGCCAGATCACAGCGAGATTCTTCACCGCGGGAGCCTCGCCGTTGGCAGGGCGCCGAACAATTTCGGTGTTGTTTGATCGGGGCTCTTTCGCTGGTCGAGAGGGGGTGGCTAGAATGGTCTGAGGTTTGTCAGGGGCTGGGAGTCCCGGGCCGATTGAATCACGAGCCGGTGCCACTCACAGCGCGGCAGGCTCGCATCTCAAGTCAACCTAACCGAACCTTACACATCGACACACGGAGTGGATGTATGGATCGAGGCTCGAGCGTACCGGCTCAAGGGCGGATGAGCGAGAACGACGTCCAGGCGATCGATCACCTGCGCGACGCCTATGCCAAGCTGACCAGGGAACTGGGCAAGGTGATTGTCGGACAGAAAGACACGGTCGAACGGCTGGCGATCTGCCTGTTTGCCCGCGGGCATGGATTGCTCATGGGCGTTCCCGGGCTCGCGAAGACGTTGATGGTCAACAAGCTCGCCGAAACGATGTCGCTCAAGTTCAGCCGGATCCAGTTCACTCCGGACTTGATGCCGATGGACATTACCGGAACGGACATCTTGCAGGAAACGGCGGGCGGGCTGCGCGAATTTCAATTCGTACATGGGCCGGTGTTTGCCAACATCGTTCTGGCCGACGAGATCAACCGAGCCCCGCCGAAGACGCAGGCCGCGATGCTCGAGGCCATGCAGGAACAAAATGTCACGGTCGTGGGCAAGCCTTTTCACCTGGAGCCGCCGTTCCTGGTGCTGGCCACCCAGAATCCAATCGAGCAGGAAGGGACGTATCCCCTGCCCGAAGCGCAGCTCGACCGGTTCATGTTCCTGATCGAGCTGGATTATCCGAACGAGGAAGAGGAGATCCGGATCGCCCGAACCACCACGGGCGAAGCACTGCCGCAGCTCGAGCACTTGATGACCGGGGCCGATATCATCCGTCACCAGAGCCTGGTGCGGCGGGTGCCGGTGCCGGACCACATTTACACTTATGCGGCCAAGCTGGTGCGGAAGACGCGACCGAGCGGGTCGACGGCGCCTGCGTGGCTCAAGCCGCTGGTTTCCTGGGGTGCTGGGCCGCGAGCGGTTCAGTATTTGATCCTGGGGGCCAAGGCCGGCGCAGCGCTGCTGGGGAGCTACATGGTGCGGCTGGAGGACATTCAGGAGTCGGCCGTGCCGGTGCTCACACACCGGATCATCACCACGTTTGCGGCGCAGGCGGAGGGGATTGATTCCAAGAAGATCGTTCGGAGGCTTATGGAGGAGACGGAGGCGGAGCAGTAGGGGCGGAGGCGAGGCGGCCGATTGCTTGCGGCGTTTCGTTCGGATCGGCGCGGCTCGGCTGCGACATCGCTTGCGCCCCACCCCCCCTGGCCCCCCCTTCTTAAGGGGGGGAAAATGGTGGTGTGGCCCCCTTCTCAAGGGGGGGGGGGAAATGGTGGTGTGGCCCCCTTTGCAGGGGCGGGAAAGGTTGGCGGCGGGCTTCCGCTGGGTTGCGGCGGTTCGGTCGAATTACTGGCGGCTTTTGAAAGGCGAGGATGTTTCCGGAGCGCAGCAGTCGTAGTTTTCTGGATCCTGGCGTGCTGGCGCGGCTGGCGGGGTTTCCGCTTTTGCCGCGGCGGCCGATGCAGGGGAACGTGTCGGGCCGGCATCCCAGCCCGCACCGTGGGTCGAGCGTCGAGTTTGCCGAGTACCGGAAATATGTGCCGGGGGATGATTTGAGGCGGCTCGACTGGCGCGCGTTCGGCCGGTCGGACCGCTTCTTCGTAAAAGAATTCGAGGCGGATACCAACCTCCGCTGCTGCCTGGTGGTTGATACCAGCGGGTCGATGGGGTTTGGAACCGTGGGGATCAGCAAGCTCGAGTACGCGCGGCGAATCGCCGCGGCGCTGGGGCAGCTTGCCGTGCTGCAGGGTGACGCCGTGGGATTGGCGTGCGTGGCGGGGGGCATCGTGCGGAATATCCCACCGCGGCGGAACCCTTCGCATTTGATGGCCATCTTCGACGTGCTCGAGGAGACGCAGCCGCAGGGGGTAACGCAGATTGTCGACGTGTTGCACGAACTCGCAGAGAGGATCTCGCAGCGTGCGCTCGTCGTGATCATCTCCGACCTCTTTGTCGAGCCGGCGGAGCTGCGGTCGTGCTTCCAGCATCTGAGGTTCAGGCGGCACGACACGGCGGTCTTTCATCTGCTCGACCCGCAGGAGATTGCGTTTGACTTCCGGAGGCCGATGCGGTTCCTGGACATGGAGGGAGGGCCGTCGATCTTCGCCGAGCCCAATGAGATCGCCGAGCGGTATCAGAAGGCGATTGGAGGCTATCTCGAGGGGCTGTTGCAGGTCGTGCGGGAATCGGGGGTCGACTATCACCGGGTGTCGATCGACGAGAGTTATGAACAGCTACTCATCCGATTCCTGGTGGGCCGGACCAGGGTGCGAGGCCGCCAATGAGCTTCTTGCAACCGATGCTGCTGGCGGCGCTGCCTCTGGTGGCGCTACCGATCATCATTCACCTGATCAACCAGCGCCGGTTTCAGACGGTCAAGTGGGCCGCGATGATGTTCCTGCTGGCGGCCAACCGGATGTCGCGGGGGTATGCCCGGCTGCGGCAGTGGCTGATCATGGCGATGCGGATGGCCGCTATTGCGACACTGGTCTTCGCCGTGAGCCGGCCGCTGGCCGGGGGCTGGCTGGGACTGGCGGCCGGCGGGCGTGCCGACACCACGGTGATCCTGCTCGACCGGTCGCCGAGCATGCAGCAGGCGGGAACGGCGGCGCGCGGGACGAAGCTGGAGACCGGACTGAAGCAGCTTGTGGGGACACTCGAGACGCTGGGCTCGGGGCGCTGGGTGTTGATCGAGAGCACGACCAACCGGCCGCGCGAGCTGACTTCCGCCGCCGATCTGCTCTCGTCGGCGAGCACGGGCCCGGTGAGTTCCTCGGCGGACCTGCCGGCGATGCTTTTGGCGGCCCGCGACTACATCAAGAGCAACAAGGCCGGGCGGACGGAGATCTGGATCTGCTCGGACCTGCGTGAGAATGACTGGAATGCGGCGGGGGGCCGGTGGCAAGTGCTGCGCGACGGGTTTCTCGAGATCAGCCAGGGGGTGAGGTTCCACCTGCTGGCTTATCCGGACGTCGCGCCGGATGACCTGGCGGTGCGGGTGACGGAGGTGCGGCGGCGGAAGACTCGCGAGGGGGCGGAGCTCTTGCTTTCGCTCAAGGTGACGCGGCAGGAGCAGACCAACGCCGTGCAGGCTGTGCCGGTGCAGATCGAGATTGACGGGGCCCGCTCGGAGGTGACGTTGCAGGTGGCGGGCGAGGCCGAGCTGAAAGACCATCGCATTCCGCTCGAGAAGGGGCGAGAGCGAGGCTGGGGCCGGGTTTCGATTCCGGCTGATGCGAACCCGGCCGACAACGACTACTGGTTCGTCTTCGAGCAGCCGGCGCCCCGGCGGACGATCGTGGTGGTCGACGACCCGCAGGCGGCGCGTCCGATGACACTGGCCGCATCGATATCGCCTGATCCGGCGCTGCCGTGCACGGCGGAGGTGGTGCTGGCGAGCCAGGCGGGGGCCGTGGACTGGGACCAGGTATCGCTGCTCTTGTGGCAGGCCGCGCTGCCCGAGCTGGATACGGGCAAGCAGATCCGCTCGTTCATCGAGCGCGGGGGATCGGCGATGTTCTTTCCGCCGCGGGGGCCGGGCGGCGGCGAGATCTTCGGCGTGCGGTTTGAGACCTGGGTCGAGGAAAAGGCTGGAATTCCCGTGGTGAGCTGGCGAGGCGACGAGGACTTGCTGGCCCACACGGCCAGCGGGTCGCCGCTGCCGGTGGGCGGCGCTCGAGGTGCGCAAGTACTGCGGGCTCGCGGGGGACGTGACGGCGCTTGCGACGCTGCGGGACGGGCCGCCCCTCCTGGCGCGGGCGGCGACCGATCACGGCTCGGTGTACTTCTGCGCGACAACGCCGGCGGCGGGTGATTCTTCACTGGCGACCGGGGGCGTGGTGTTCTACGTGATGGTGCAGCGAGCGCTCGGTTCGGGGGCGGCGGCGCTGGGGAGCACGAGGCAGCTCCTGGCCGGTGAAAAGGCGGCAGACCCTCAGACCGTGTGGAGGCGGATTTCCGGCGCTTCGGACGCGATCTCGACCGATTACGCGTTTCATGCGGGGGTATACGAGGCGGGGGCGAAGCTCCTGGCGGTGAACCGGGCTCCTGCGGAGGCGCCTGCGCCGGTGCTGAACGATTCGCGGGTCGCGGAGCTTTTCCGGGGGCTGGATTTCGCGCGGGTGGACGATCGCGCCGGGAACCTGAGCTCGCTGATCCAGGAGATCTGGCGGATGTTTCTGGTGACGATGATGGCGGCGATGGTGGGCGAGGCCGCGCTTTGCCTGCCCAAGGTCGCGCGGGGGAGGGGGGCCGCGGCATGAACGTATCTCGATCGCTGACGTTCGTGGGCACGCCGCTCTCGGTGGCGGTCTCGATCATTGCCGTACTGGCCACAGGGGTGTTCTGCTATGCCGCCTGGCGGCGGAGCGGGTATCGAGCGTCGATGGGGTTGCTCGAGCTCTTGAGGCTCGCGCTGGTCGCATTTGTCGCGATCTTGCTCAATCAGCCGGAGTGGATCGAGGAATTCCGGCCGGAGGAGAAGCCGGCGATCGCGGTGCTGGTGGACGCGTCGGGGAGCATGGAGACGCGCGACGTGATTTCGGGCGGGGGGGGCGGCACCGGTGCCTCGGCGGGACCGGCGGTCACGCGGCACGAAGCGATCGCCAAGCTGGCTCTGGACTCGACCTGGCAGAAGCTGCGCGAGCGGATGAACGTGGTGATCCAGCCGTTCTCGGAGCCGAAGGCCGGCCACGGCACGGATCTGAACGACCCGCTGATTCGCGCCCCGCAGAGGATCCAGAACCTGCGCGGGGTGGTGCTGGCATCAGACGGGGACTGGAACGAGGGGCAGCCGCCGGTGCTGGCGGCCGCGGCACTGAGAATGCGAGGCGTGCCGGTTTTCGCGGTGCCGGTGGGAAGCCGGACGAGACTGCCCGACGTCGAGCTTTTGAGTCTGGACCTGCCGACCTTCGGCATTATCGGCAAGGCGGTGCGCGTGCCGTTCTCGATCGAGAGCTCGCTGCCGAGGGAATTCACCACAACCGTGACCTTGCGTGCCTCGGACGGCGACGAGGTGACGAAGGAGGTGAAGATTGCGCCCATGACCCGGACAAGCGACTTCCTGATCTGGAAGCCGAAGAGCGCCGGGGATTTCACGGTGGCGCTACAGGTTCCCAAGCACGGCGAGGAGACGATCGCCGAGAACAACAAGCTGAGCGCGCCGATCTCGATCCGGCAGGAGAAGCTGCGGGTGCTGCTGGTGGAATCGTATCCGCGGTGGGAGTATCGCTACCTGCGGAATGCGCTTTTGCGCGACCCGGGCGTGGAGCTTTCCTGCCTGCTCTTTCACCCGGGGCTATCGAAGCCGGGGGGCGGCAACAAGGATTACATCAAGGCGTTTCCCTCCGGGCGCGACGAGCTTTCCCGATTCGACGTGGTGTTCCTGGGGGACGTGGGGCTAGAGGACGGGCAGTTGACGAGCGAGCAGTGCCACCTTTTGAAGGGTCTGGTCGAGCACCAGGCGAGCGGTCTGGTGTTCATGCCGGGGATGCAGGGGCGAGAGCTTTCGCTGCTCGAGTCGGAGCTGGGCGATCTCTGTCCGGTCGTGCTGGATTCAAGCCAGCCGGGCGGGTGGGGCTCGCGAATTGCGAATCATTTCGAGCTGACGGAGCTGGGCCGGCGCAGCCTGCTGACGAAGCTGGCCGATACGCAGGACGACAATGCCGAGGTGTGGGAGGGCCTGCCGGGCTTCCAGTGGTATGCGCCGGTGCTGAAGGCCAAGGCCGGCACCGACGTCTTGTGCGTGCACAAGGACGCGAGCAACCAGTTTGGCCGGCTGCCGCTGCTGGTCACGCGAACCTTCGGCGCGGGGAAGGTGCTGTTCATGGGCACGGACGGCGCCTGGCGGTGGCGCAAGGGGGTCGAGGACAAGTATCACTATCGGTTCTGGGGCCAGGTGGTGCGCTGGATGGCGTATCAGCGAAACATGGCCAAGGGCGAGACGATGCGGTTGTATTACGTGCCGGACCAGCCGAAGCTGAATCAGACGCTGGCGCTGCACGCGAATGTGATGGAGCAGGGGGGAGAGCCGCTGTCGGGGGGCGAGGTGACGGCGCGGATCACGGCGCCTTCGGGGAAGTCGGAGCTGGTGCGGATGGCCTCCTCGGGTGACGAATGGGGTGAGTTCACCGGCCATTTCACGGCGCTCGAGGCGGGCAGCCATCGGGTGCGGCTGTTTTGCAAGGAGACCGGTGCGACGCTCGAGGCGTCGTTTTTCGTGCAGGGAACGGCCGCCGAACAGCAAGGAAGACCGGCGAGGCCGGAGGTGATGGAGGAGCTGGCGCGGGTGACGCTGGGGAAGGTGGTTGAGGCCTCGAAGCTGGACCAGGTGGTGCGCTCGCTCGAGGAACTGCCCGATCCTCCGCCGCTGGTGCGCAGAGTGCCGCTTTGGTGCCATCCGGTGACGGCCGCGGCCCTGATCGGGCTGCTGGGCGTCTTTTGGGTGGGACGAAAGGTGATTGGTCTTGTATAATCTGGCGGTTGTCGTATGGACGGGAGCGGATGCGGTGTACGTGTTTGAATTACAGACGTCAGGCTAAAGCCTGACCTACTTCGGATGTCAGGCTCGAGCCTGACCTACTTCAGTGGTGTACGTGTTTGAATTACAGACGTCAGGCTAAAGCCTGACCTACTTCAAAGTGAGGTCGATATGAGCCTCGCCCACGCCCCGGATCGGTTGCGGCTGCCACAGGAACTGGAGCATCAGCTCCACGATTTCCGTCGCCTGGTATGGAAGGTCAAGATTATCGAGGCCGTCGCGGGGGCGGGCTTCGGCATACTGGCGGCATACCTGGTGCTGTTCGGGCTCGACCGGCTGTGGGACACTCCCGCGCCTGCTGCGCGGTGCTGTTCCTGGTGGCGGCGGGCGCGCTGCGCCAATATACCGGTCTTTCTGCACCGCTGGGTGTGGCGGAATCGCCAGTTTGAGCAGCTTGCGCGGCTGCTGTCGAGGCGGTATCCGCGGGTGGGCGACCAGTTGCTGGGCATCATCGAGCTGGCCCACAACGAATTCGAGCAGGCGCGGTCGCCCGAGCTGTGCGAAGCGGCGATCCGGGAAGTGGCCCGCGATGCCGGCAAGGTGAATTTCCAGACGGCGGTGCCTCATCCTCGTCATCGAATCTGGCTGGTGGTTGCCGGGGTGCCGCTGGCGGTTGCCGTGGTGCTGCTGGCGATCTTTCCCGCGGCGGCAGTGAACGCCTGGCAGCGGTTCCTGGCACCGTGGGGGGGCACGCCGCGGTACACGTTCACGGCACTCGAGAAGCTGCCCGACCACCTGGTGGTGGCGCACGGCGAGCCGTTTACCGTGGACATGAAGCTCAAGGGGAGCACAGCCTGGCGGCCCGAGAAGGGCGTTGCGCAGTTTGGGGCTCAGCAGCCGGTGAGTGCGGGCCTGGTTGAGAACCGATACGACTTCGAGCTGCCGCCCCAGATCGATGCGGGCCAGCTTCACGTGAAGATTGGCGATGCGTCGCAGAGTGTGCGGGTCGAGCCGACCTTGCGTCCGGAGCTGACGTCGATCGTGGCTTCGGCCAAGCTTCCCGATTATCTGGGCATTCCCACGCCGCAGACCAAGGACGTGCGGGGGGGCGCAGTCACGCTGGTGCAGGGGACCAAGGCCACGTTCACGGCGACGGTGAGCCGGGACTTGACGGCGGCGAAGGTTGACGGCAAGCCGGTGACGCCTGCGGGAGCGAGCGTATCGAGCCCACCGGAGCTGATCGCGGGCTCGCGAAAAGTCGAGTTTCGCTGGGAGGACAAGCTGGGGCTCGAGGGCAAGGAGCCGTTCTCGCTGGAGGTGACCGCGCGAGAGGACGAGGCGCCGTCGCTGACCACGGAGGACCTGCCGCGGCAGAAGGTCGTGCTCGATAGCGAGCAGCTCACCTTCAAGGTGCGTGCGCAGGACGATTTCGGCATCAAGCATGTCGGGATTGACTGGCAGGGTGTGGAAAGTGCGGTCGAGGGGAAGCCGGCCAAGGGCGAGCGAATTCTTGCGGCCGGCGGGAACGAGAAAGACTCGCTCGAGCTTGCCGGGACGTTCTCGGCCAAGTCGCTGGGCATCGAGCCGCAGGCGGTGAACGTGCGGATCTTTGTGGAGGACTACCTGCCGGGGCGGGGGCGGGTGTATTCACCGACCTACACATTCTGGGTCTTGACCCCCGAGCAGCACGCGATCTGGGTCACGGAACAACTCAGCAAGTGGCACCGGCAGGCGCTACTGGTGCGCGACCGCGAGATGCAGTTGTTCGAGACCAACAAGCAGCTTCGGGACTTGAAGGGTGACGCGCTCGACCAGCCCGAGAACCGGCGCCGGATCGAGAACCAGGCGATGGCCGAGCGGGCGAACAGGCGCCAGCTCTCGGGGCTGGTTCTTTCGGGCGAAGACCTGATCAAGTCGGCGATGCGCAACCCCGAGTTCGGCATCGCGCATCTGGAAAAGTGGGCCGAGATGCTTCAGATCCTCAAGGACATCGCCGGCAATCGCATGCCGTCGGTGGCCGACCTGCTGCGCCAGGCGGCGCAGTCGCCGGCAACCGCTTCGGCGACCTCCAAGAGCAACAACAAATCGATGGTGGCGGGCAACGTTCGCTCGGGGAGCAAGGGGGTGCCATCGGAGCCGAAGGACGAGAAGCCGAAGCCGCCGTCGGGAATTCCTGCGATCGCGGACAAGGAGTCGTCGCAGCAGCCTCCGGACGAGAAGGCGCAGCAGCAGCCTCCGAGCAAGAGCGGGGCCAAGACGCCGCGGCTCACGTTCCCGATGACGACGCTCGACGGCAAGCCGAGCGCGAAAAAGCAAGAGGAGCCGCCGGCGCAGGAACAGATTGAAGAGGCGGTCAAGCAGCAGCAGGACTTGCTGGCCGAGTTCGAGAAGATCGCCGACGAGCTGAACCGGGTGCTGGCGAGTCTGGAAGGGAGCACGCTGCTCAAACGTCTGAAGGCGGCCTCGCGGCATCAACTCAAAGTTGGCGGGCGGATCGGCGACCTGGTGTCGGCGGTGTTCGGGGTTGAGGGCTACCGGGTCGGTTCGGCGCCGGCGAAGGTGATGGACGAGCTATCCGGCGAGGAAGGGAAGGCGAGCAAGGACGTGTCGTTCATCATGGACGACATGCAGGCCTATTTCGAGCGCCGGCGGTTCCAGCGGTTCCAGACGGTGCTCGAGGAAATGCGGCAGCTCGACGTGGTGGGGAGCCTGCGGCAGCTTGGCGACGACCTGAACAAGGAGAACGGTCTGTCGATCGCCCAGTGCGAGTTCTGGTCCGACACGCTGGACCGCTGGGCGGAAGACCTGGTGGATCCTGCCGGCAGCGGGACGTGCAATGCGAAGTCGAAGAGCAGTCTGCCGCCGGCCCTGGTGCTCGAGGCGCTGCAGATCCTGGAAGGGGAAGTCAATCTGCGCGAGAACACGCGGGTTGTCGAGCAGTCGCGGGCGGCGATCGAGGCGGCCGCCTACAAGGATCAGGCCGTGCAGCTTTCGGGGACACAGAAGGGCCTGGTTGACCGCGTCGACGCGCTGGGTGTAGCGATCAAGAAGCTTCCCGACGCGGAGAGCGAGTTTGCGTACGAGATCGGCTTGCTGGCCGAGGTTTCCGGAGTCATGCAGGAAGCGCAGGCGATACTGGCGCAGCCGGAAACCGGTAGCACGGCAATTGCGGCGGAGACCGAGGCGATCGAGCTGCTGTTGAAGTCGAAGCGGATCAATCCCAAGGGGGGCGGCGGCGGGGGCTCGAATCCCGGCGGCGGCGGGGGCGGCAAGACGCTGGACTCGGCACTGGCGCTCTTCGGGGGCGGGGTGAACGACAAGGAAGTGCGGGAGGACCGGGGCGTCTCGCAGGCGACGGGTGAAACCGGGTCGGCGCTGCCGGAAGAGTTCCGGGCCGGGCTCGACGAGTATTTCAACCGACTGGAACGCGGCTCAGGAGGGCGATAGCGGGGCGGGTGAGAGAACTCACGGGTTCTTCAGAGCCTTCGTGTCCCGCCTCGCGGAAGAACGCATGAGACGAATCATCGGATGCTTTGCCATCAGCGGCCTGACTGGTGCGTGCTTCACGTCGGCGGTCGTGCTGGCACAGGGGGGAGGCGCTGCGCCTGCGACTGCGCAGGCGCCCGCCGCGGAGCAGCCGAAGAAAGTTGAGGCGAAGAAAGCAGGGAGAGCGGTGCCGGCTTTGCCTGGGGCGGGCGAGTCTCCGGTCGGGGTGCCGGCAGCGGGCGAAGCATATGGCAAAGCCCGCCGGGCGGCAGGAGAACTCATCGAAAAGGCCGCAGCGCCTGGGAGGCTGGTGCAGTTGAAGGCGGTTGTACAGCCCGCGCAGGCGAATCGAGCGCCGCTCGTTCAGCAGTTCACCAATCAAGCACGGCCCTTGCTGCGGGCCGAGCTGCTCTTCGCCCGGAACGTCTGTCAATTGAATCGGGAAGAGCTGCGCAAGATCAATCGAGCGGCCCAGGAGATGCTGGATGAGGTTGTGGGGAAGCTCGTGGAGGCGCAGTTTCAGCCGCGGGCGCGGATGGTGGTGGTGCAGGGGCGGATGCCGCACACTCTGGATTGCCAGCAGCTTCTTCACGACGGTGTGGTCGCGGTCATGAAGAAGAACTTGAGCGAAGCGCAGTGGTCTCGCTATGAAGGCGAGATGGAGAAGCGGGATGAGAACCGCAAACACGCGACGATTCGTTACCTCGTCGACGCGATTGACCGGGAGCTTTACCTGACTAGCGAGCAGTGCGATCGGCTCGAGGCTGCGTTCAAGGAGCACTGGGAGAACGCCTGGACGATGTATCTGGAGAACCACCTCTTTGGAAACAAGCATTATCCCACGACGATCGATCCGCTGGTGACGCCGCTGCTTTCGGACGCGCAGAGGAAGGTCTGGGCGGGAGTTCCCAAAGTGGGAATCTACTGGGGTTTTGCCGGGATGCTGGCGGGGTTCGCCAACGATGTGGACGGGCTCGAGGTCGAGCTGGGGGAACCGGCGCGGCGCGGTGAGGAGCCGAACGCGAGGATGGGCGTGATGAAAATGCAAGTGCAGGCGGTTCAAGGGATGATCATCGAATCGAAGGTGGGCGTGCAGGTTGTTGCTCCGGCGAAGAAGGCGGGCAAGAAGAAGGCGGGGGCGGCACAATGATTGGGTTTGATCGAACGATCAGCCGGTTGGTTTTTCTGGCCTCGCTCTGGTGGGCGATGGCGAGCGGATGTGCGGCATTTGGTCAGGATGACGAGGTGATCGATGACGCAATCAGGCCCGTGCCGGCGCAGCCTCGAGGCGCGATGGAGGTGCGAATGCTGCCGCCGGTGGCGGCGCAGTTCAACCCGGAGCAGATCGATCAGTGGGTATTCAACAGGTGGGGCGGCGCGGACGGGGCGAGGGCCCGGCTGGACGCGAACCTGGCGCTGCAAATCGACGATCTCGATCGAGCGTGCGAGCTGACGGAGATCCAGAAGAAGAAGGCCATGCTCGCCGGGCTGGGCGATATCAAGCGTTATTACGACCGTGTCGACGAATTGAAGCGACGGTACGCAGGTGGCACGAACCAAGGGAATTTCAACAACATCTGGCAGGAAATGCAGCCATTACAGGTTGAGCTGGGCAGCGGACTATTTGGTGATGATTCGCTGTTCGTGAAGACGGTTAAGAGCACGCTGAATTCCGACCAGTTGCAGCGTCATGATGACTTGATGCGGCGGCGCCTGGCGGCGCGGCGGCGTGCCAGCGTCGACTTGTTTGTGGTTCAGCTAGACAAGGCACTTGGGCTTTCTGTGACACAGCGGGAGCGTTTAACCGAGCTCTTGGTGAACGAGACACCGGTGCCGGCGAAGTACGGTCAGGCTGATTACTGGTATTTGATGTATCAGATGACGCGGCTGCCGGAGTCGAAGATCACGAAGATTCTGGACGAGCCGCAGTGGCGACTTCTGGGCCGCCAGTTCCTGCAGGCGCGGGGTATGGAGCCGTGGCTCAAGAGCAATGGGATCATTGCCGGAGGTAAGGAGTCGCCGGAAGCGTCGGCGGCGGCGGGAGTGCAAATGCAGGCAGTGCCAATGCGGGTCTTCGTGGCGCCGCCGGTGCGGGTGCGGGTGGGCGGTGCGGACGTGAAGAAGTGAGTTCTCGGGATCGATAGCAGCGTCGAACTGCAAGGGATCGTTTTCATGGTGTCGATGCGGCTGGATTTTCTGCGATGCAGCTTCTTCGGGGCGTGGATCGTCCTGGTTGGGAGCGGCGTGGCGGCTTGGGGCCGGATGGCGGCGGATCGGCTGCGACTTCGCTTGCGCCTCACCCCCCCTGGCCCCCCCTTTGCAAGGGGGGGAAGGGAGACGGGCCCCCGTTGCGAGGGGGGAAACGTGAGCGGGGGGCTGCGGCTTGCGAGGGGCGCGTCGAGCGGATCACCGCATGCCCGAAGGATTGCGATCCTGGCGCTTGCCGTGCTGGCCGCCCCCGGTGAGGGCGCCGCGCGCAGCAGCCTGAGGTCCAGCGGCCGGTCGTCCGAACGCCGCGGGGGGGACTGATCGAAGTCGAAGTGAACGACCCACGTGCGCTTCCCGTCGCAGCCGAGGCTGCGGCGCTCGAGGCGCCACCCCATGTCCTGGGCGATCCCGAAGCGGCCCAGCGGCGGCTCGAGGCGCGGCTCAGGTCGCGGATCGAGCATATCGACCGGGTGTGCAAGCTCACGCGGGAGCAGCGGGAAAAGTTGAACGCCGCAGGACGCGGTGACATCAAACGTGCGTTCGCTCGCGCCAAAGAGATCGAGACGAAGTACGCGGGTCTTCGGCCGGGGGTTCAAAATCAACGTCAGCTTCTGATCGAGGTTATGGGAGAGCAAGCGGAACTTCGCCGGGTGATGACCGAGGTCGATTGTTTTGGCGAGGGCTCGTTGTTTGCCAAGATTCTGCCGAAAACGCTGACGCCGGAGCAGAGGGCGATTCGCGAGAAATCGATGCGGGAAGCCGCGAGCGCCCAGCACCTTTCCACGATCCGCTGGGCCGCCGGTAGTCTGGCTCTATGGCTGCAACTGGCCACTGAGCAGCGGCAGAAGCTTGAAAGTGTGTTGATTGCCCGGACGCACGTGCCTCGGAGGTTCGGTGAGTACGACTATTACGGACTCTTGTTCCAGATGTCCAGGCTGCCGGAACACGATCTCAAGCCGATCTTCAACGTGGAGCAATGGCAGAAACTGGAGCGTCAGTTTGGCGAGGCGAAGCGGCTGGAGACGGTCCTCAGGCTGGGGGGCTACCTGCCGGAGGAGGAGCTGGCTCGCGCGGGGAAGACGCAGCGGAATAACGTAAAAGCCGAACCGGAACAGCCGAGAATCCAAGCACCTGATTTTTAATCCACGCATCGTGAGAATCGCCATGGCGAAGACATACGGGACGAGACGAGACCGAGAGGGATCAGTACCAACGTGGCGCGGGAATGCTCGCGCGGTACTGTGCGCATTTATTCTGGTCGCGGGTATGGCCGCTCCCGCGGCCGCTCAGGTTCCGACTTCGCGGTTCGGCGAGGCGATTCCGCGTGACGTGCGCGAGTTGTATGACCGCGGGATGCAATATCTGGCGAAGACGCAGTCGGAGAACGGAGATTGGTCCGGTGGCGGGGGCGAGAATGGTCCGGGAACGACGGGCATGGCGATGATGGTGTTTCTGGCATGCGGTGAAGACCCGAATTTCGGTCCGTACAGCAACCACATCCGGCTGGCCATCCGGAACATGATCAAGGCCCAGGACTCGAGCACGGGGATCATGGGGCCCTCCATGTATCATCACGGCTTCGCGACGCTGGCACTGGCCGAAGCCTACGGGGTGGTTGACGAGCGAGGTCTGTGGCCCGACGGCAAGGGGCCGCGTACGATCGGGCAGGCGCTCGAGCTGGCGGTGCGGGTGCCGTTGACGTCGCAGAAGAAGAACCCGCTGGGCGCGTGGCGGTATTCGCCGGACGCGCACGACGCCGACACCTCGGTGAGCGGGGCGGTCTTCGTGGGACTTCTGGCGGCGCGGAACGCGGGCATCGAGGTTCCGGACGAATCGATCGACAAGGCGATCTCGTTTTATGCGCAGATGACATCGGCGTCGGGCGAAGTTGCTTATCAGGGCATGGCGGGCTTTGGCGATTCGCTGGCGCGGAGCTCGATCGCGACGCTGGTGTACTCGGTCGCGCGGCGGAAGGACTTGAAGCAGTTCAAGGCGACGCTCGAGTACTTGAGGCAGCGGGCCGATCAGCCCGGCGGCGGCCAGGCGGGGTGGACGGAGTATGCGCGGTACTACGAGGCGCAGGCCCTCTTTCAGGGGGACGTGGCGGTCTGGGAGAAATGGAACCGGATGCTGGTGCGTCAGTTGAAGCAGGCTCAGATGGCCGATGGCAGTATCCGCGGTCAGCAGGGCGCGGCGGTGGGAACGTCGCTTTCGCTTCTGGCGCTGGCGGTCAATTTTCGATTCCTGCCGATCTATGAAAGATGAGGCTGTCGCTCTCATGAAAAACGCAATTGCAGCGAGACGTCCGGCCGGTTGGTTCGTTCAAGCGGGCTTGCTTTCGGTCTTTTTGAGCGGCCTGGCGGCGGCGGACGACAAGCGAGCGCCGGCCGTGCTGAGCCTGGACGACGATGGTTTCGCCGCCGGAGAGCTTGCCGATTCGGACCGGCCAGGCATCATGCGGTGGCAGGCGGCGGGATTTGTGGCGCCGTTTGAGTTCAAGCTGGGCCGGGTGAATGCCGTGCAGTGGACCGCCGATGCAAAACCCGTGAAGCCAGAGGGCGAGTTTTGTTTCGAGCTGGGGAGTGGCGACGTGGTTTTCGGGTCGCTCTCGAGTCTGGACGCAAGCGCAGCGTTGATCGAAGTGCCACAAGTTGGCCGGTTGGCCGTGCAGCGCAGCGCGATTCGCCGGATCTACCGGTGGCGAGAGAGCGCCGACCTGGTCTATCTCGGTCCTAACGGGTTAGCGGGCTGGCGAGACGTGATCCGGAACCGGGGCTCGATCCGGGGAAACGCGGCCGTTGTCCAGATCGAGGGGAACGGCCAGCCTGCGGGTCCGACGGCCGCGGCGGCGGGTGATTCGCCGCCTGTCCCGAGAAGCTGGCGCGACGAAGCCGGGCAGCTCATGACGGACCAGGAGGGGGCATCGATTCACGGCGAGTTCGGCATTCCGACGCGGGCAACGATCGAATTCGAGATCTCGTGGAAGAAGAAGCCTGATTTTGTCTTTGCCCTGGGGACGGGCGATGCGCCGGAATCGGTGAAGCGAGCGTTCCGGTTCGAGGCGTGGGGCGGCGATCTGATCGTTCAGCGCGAGCTGGAGAAGGAGGCGGACCTGGCGGTGGTGCAGGAGATCGGCAAGGGGGAGGGGAGGGCGCATTTCCAGGTGTACCTGGACCAGGAGGCGAACCAGATCACGGTCTTTTCAACGCTGGGGAAGCGGCTGGCGAGCCTCAAGGTGGGGAATTCCAAGTCGCCCACTTACACGGGTGTGGACTTGACGAATCTTCGGGGCGATGTGCGGTTGGAATGGCTGCGAATTGTGCGCTGGAGCGGCGAGCCGCCGCGCGAGGTCCAGGCCGATCAGGCGCGGATTCATCGCACCGACGGATCGATCGTGTACGGGCAAGTGACGCGGTATGATGGTGCGTCGCGCGAGTTTGTGGTGAAATCGGGGGAGGGTAGCGGGGAGACGCGGATCGCACCCGAGAAGATCTCGAGCGTATTCCTGTCGCTCCCGGGCGACGAAAAGCCGCAGGGGCTTCGTGTGGTCTACCGGGACGGATCGCGTTACACCGGCGAGCTGCAAAAGGTGGAGAAAGGCGTCCTGTCGCTCAAGGTGCCGGGACTGCGCGAAGTGCTCCGGCTGAGCGCCGCGGGCCTTCGCTCGCTGGTGATCTTGTCGAAAGAGGACCTGGAGCCTCCGGTGAAGGACGAATCGACCGGTCAACTCGAAGTTCCCGGAGTGCGGCTGAGAGGCAAGCTGGTCGACGCGAGCAACAAGGCGGGGGCGACTTGCCTGGCCTGGCAGCCCACCTCGAGCGAGACGGCGAGTGCGCTCGAGCCGGGAGTCTCGGGTCGCATCGTCTACAAGGAGGCGCCGCCGCCACCGCCGGTCGCTCAGCAAGTGACGCAGCAGCGAGCTCTGGTTATACGGAGACAACAGGTTCAACTGCTCCAGCGCGGGCAGGCGCAAGATCAGGGCGCCGGAGCGATGGCGATGCGATTCATGACGGCGATGGCCGAGCCGACGAGTGGTCCGCCATCAACAAATGCCAACGAAGAGAGGCGATCCCTGTACCTGCGCGACGGCGACGTGATTCCGTCGATCGTTACGAAGATCGATGAGAATGGCGTGTGGTTCCGTTCGAGTCTGTCGGCGTCGACGTTCGTGTCCAGTGCAAAGGTAAAGGCGATTGAGCTTGCCCCCGACCCGGCCAATGGCACCCCGCCGCCAGTGCGGGTGACCCGCATCAAGCAAGATCGGTTGCTCATGCTTCCGCGCATGCAGAAGACGGACCCGCCAACGCACTTGATTCGCTCGAAGAACGGCGACTATCTGCGCTGTCGCGTGACCGGGATGGACGAGAAGACGCTGAAGGTTGAGGTGCGTCTGGAAAGCAAGGACATTCCGCGCGAACGAATCTCGCGAATCATCTGGCTGCATGCCGATGAGCTCGACCCGTCCAAGAAGCCGCAGTCGCCGAGGGAGGCAACGCGAGTGCAGGCACTGAGGAACGACGGCGTGCGGCTGACTTTCAACGCGGAGAAATTCGCCGGGAACAAGCTTTCCGGCACGAGCGACGTGCTGGGGCCGTGCCAGGTGGGCGTGAAGCAGATCGATCAGCTCTTGATCGGCGATTCGATCGAAAAAGCCGCATCGGGGCTGTGGTTCGCCCAGTGGAAGCTGGTGAATGCCCCCGATCCGAAGTACGTGACAGCGGGGGAGGGCGGAGAGGGCGGCGACAGCGGAGCGGAATCGCCGCTGGTGGGCAAGCCGGCGCCTGACTTTGACCTTGGGCTGATCGGCGGTGAACGATTCCGGCTCTCCGCCAGCAAAGGCAAGGTGGTCGTTCTCGATTTCTGGGCAACCTGGTGCGGCCCGTGCCTGCAGGCGATGCCCCAGGTCGAGCGAGCAGCCGGCGCATTCGCGGACCAGGGTGTGACGCTGGTTGCCGTCAACCTTCAGGAGACCGCGGAGCAGGTGACCGGCTTGCTGGAGCGTCAGAAGCTCAAGGTGACCGTTGCTCTGGACCGCGACGGCTCGGTCGCGGACCGGTACAAGGCCGTTGCCATACCGCAGACCGTCATCATCGACCGCGAAGGCAAGGTTGCGCGGGTGTTCGTCGGCGGCGGCCCGCACCTGGAGGACCAGCTCAAGGAGGCGCTCAAGGCGGTCTTGACGGGTGAGAAGTCGAAGGAGCCCGACAAATAGGCCCGGCGGGCATTCATTCCGCGAAGGAACGCGGCCGCGCGATTGCGGCCAGCGACCAGATCGCCGCCGTCGCGAACACGGCGGCACCTGCGACCACGAGGAGCACAATCAGAGCGACTCCAGCGAGATGGCTGTCGACGCCCGTGTGCAAGAGGCCCCAGATCACAACGGAGACCGGCGTCCGGCCGGACTTCATGGGAGGTGTGGCGATGTTGGTGGCGGCCAGCTCGCCCAGGCCGACCGCGAAGGCGATTGCCCAGGCGGCAACGATCGGGCGCCGGGAGAGTGGGATCACGACTCGCAGGAATTGGCGGGGGCGATCCAGGCCGTCGAGCGCGGCTGAGTCAAGATAATCCTGGGGGAAAGAGGCGCAAAAAGGGCCAGAGCAGCAACACCGCGTAGGGCAAGGAGCGGAATGTCTGGGCCATGACGATCATCACCGGCGAATCGTAGACTCTGGGAAACGGCCGGTAGGCCAGCACCAGCGCCATTCCGGCGACGGGCCCGGGAGCGGCCAAAGTCAAACAGAGGGTGGCCATCGCGATCAGGTTCCAGATTCTGGAACAGCGGGCGGCCCAGCCGAGGGCGAGGGCGAGCATGGTCGCGGCGGTGGCGGCGGCCGCGGTCCAGAAGAGGCTCCAGAGGAGCGGCTCGCCGATTGTTTCCATGGCGCGGAGCAGTGTGCCGTAGAGTCCCAGCGGTGACCAGTGCGCCGGACGCCCTTGAGCCGCCTGGCCGCCCACCCTGCCGGCGCGCCAGACGAGGCCGTAGAGAGGAAGCGCGAAGGCGTTTCCAGTGAACACGCAGAGCAAGAGCCCCAGTGGGATTCGCCAGGCGCCCAAGGACCATACCCTGGCGCGGGCGAATGACGAGGCGATTCGTGACGGATCTAGACGAGAAAGGGACCTCCCAACCAGCAAGATCAGCAGTCCCAGCAAACAGAGCGGAGGAATCGCCACCTGAGCAGCGTCACCGGGACCCCTTCCTTGCGTATACTGCCAGTAGGACTCCTCGGCGTACGTGCGGATCACCAGCAGATCGGTGACGGTCATGTCACCAGCGGTGAGCACGGCCACCGCCAGCGCAGCGGCGGCGATCGAGGCGAGCGCCCTGCGGAGCGTCACTCTTCTGAGGACGCGGGCTGGCCCATAGTCGAGCAGGGCGGACTCTTCGAGCTCCGGCTCGACGGCGCAGAGTCCCATGCCGGCGATCAGGACGACCCACGGCAAGCCGGCCATGGCGTGCACAAAGGCGGCGCCGCGCGGCCGACCAGGATCGGCTGCCAGCCGAAGAGCTGGTGGCGGCCGGTGTTTCCAAAGGCGCCCAGCCACGACGTCGCATGAAGAGGGAGGGGAACGAAAGCGGCCAAGATGATCAATGCGAGCAGCGGTGCGCGTCCGAGAGCGTCGGTCCGAAGCAGGAAGAAAGCGAGCAAGATTCCCAAGGGGAGTGCGATGGCCTCGGTTTCGAGCACGAGCTTGGTGCTCTCGAGAGCGAGAGTGGACTGGCGAGCGAGGGTACTGGAATCCTTGAGAAAGCTTGATGCGGCTACGGCGTCGATCGCCGTACCTGAAGCCGGCTGCGCGTTCTCGTCGCCGCCCTGTGCGCGGGTTGCCTCCTGGATGGTCGCCAGCGCCGGCCAGCCCACGATCGCTGCCAGAGCGATGCAGAGAAGGGCTCCGCCAGAGAGACTGAGAATCCGGCTCAATCGCGCAATCCCGCGGCCAGCATGAGGGATGCCGTGTTGGCGTATGCATCAGTGACCCACTCTACGATTCTATCGGGCTCGGGAGAATACTCCAGCTCGATCGAGATCGAGGCTTCGGGGATGTCCAACTGATTGATCGCGGCGAGATAGGGTGGAAAGTCGACGACACCGCGCCCGGGGGGCAGGTCGCCGTGCACCTTGCCGTTGCAGTCGGAGATGTGAACGTGAGCGACTTTACCCTTGAGCTTTTCGATCAATGCGGCGGGCTGGTGGGCGAGCGCGAGGTGGGAGATGTCGAGGTTTGCCTTGACGCAAGGACGGTCGACTTCGTTCAGGAACCTCGCCATGCTGTCGACGTCGTTCAACAGCGAAAGTGCGAACGGCTCGAGCTCGAGTGCGATTTCGATTCCGAGCTCCTCGGCGTGCTCCCCGAGTGTCCGGACGTGCGCGACGGCCGTTTGCCACTGGTCCTCGGGAGGAATGACTTCCTTCTGCCAGATAAATTCGCCGAGGACCAGGAGAACATTTTTCGCTTCAAAGAGGAAAGCCAGGTCGAGATAAGCGCGCCACCCGGTCGAGGTGGAAGCGCTGGACGCTGGGATTGAAGTCGATGAGTCCGAGGGCGACGCAAGGGAGGCTCACGATCGGCAGGCCGGCTTTGCGGCATTCGGACATGATCAGCTTCTTTTCGTCGACGTCGATATCGAGCGGATCTGTGAAGATGTCAATCGAATCGAAGCCGATTTCCCTGGTCGTGCGGATTCCGAAGGCGGTTCCGCGGCCGGACTGGACCCAGGCGGAGTTGATGAGTCCGAGCTTCATGATGGGTTCTCCTTTTCGGCTGGCTCGGGCGTGCCCTTCTGGCGCCTGGCGCGGCGAGACCGCTCGGGATCGGGCTCGCGCGGGAGGCGAACGGTGAAACAACTTCCCTTTCCCGGCGTGGATTGCACGTCGATGGAGCCGCGATGTTCCTGGACGATGCCGTAGCTGATCGAGAGGCCCAGGCCGGTTCCTTCGCCCAGGGGTTTGGTGGTGAAGAACGGGTCGAAGATGCGCTCGCGGTAGGCGGGCTCGATGCCACAGCCCGTATCGATGACGTCGATTCGCACGCCGTCGGTCGCGGGCTCTGCCTGGGTACGAACCGTGACGGAATCTTCTGGTTTGCAGGCGTCGATGGCGTTCAAGAGCAGGTTCACGACGATCTGGTGAACCTTGGCGCCGCGGCAGCGGACCGGCGGCAGCGGCTCGAGATCGGAGGCGAGGCGAACGCCGCGCTTGCGGGCGTAGCCTTGCACCATGTTCACGGAGCTTTCGATGCCGGGGTTCAAGTCGACTTCGTTCCAGTCGCCTTCGTCGACCCTTGCGAAAAGGCGCAGGTCCTTGACGATGCGCTCGATGCGTCGCAGGCCTTCACGAGTTCGCTCGATCAAGAGGGGCAGATTCCCGAGGGAATAGTCGAGGTCGAGGGTTTCGCTGACGTGATCGATCTGATGAAAGATCGGCTGTTCGTGGGGAAGTTCGGACCTCTTCAGCTCGCGGAAAAGCTGGATGAGGGCGATCAAGTCTTTCAAGTCGCGCTCGAGCACCGCGACGTTGTTGCTGACGAACGCGAGGGGGTTGTTGATTTCGTGTGCGACGCCGGCGACGAGCTGGCCCAAGCTGGCGAGCTTTTCGGTCTCGACCATGCGGCTCTGGGCGGCCTTGAGTGCTTCGTGAGCCTGGCGCTGCGATTCGGCGAGCTCGTGAAGCGTGATGTTCTGGCGTTTGAGCGTCTCTTCGGCGCGCATCCGCTCGGTCACGTTCCAGAAGATTCCCTGGATTCCGATGGGCGTTCCATCCGAGCTGAACAGGGGCGTTTTCATGACCTGGACGTAGAGCTTGTCGCCCTTGGGCGTGACGTGTTCCTCGACGATGTCGATGGGCTGACCTCTGGCGAGCACGTCCTTGTCGTCGTTGCGGTATTTTTCGGCGAGCTCGCTGGGGAAGAAGTCGAGATCGGTCTTTCCCTTGATTTCGTCGAGCGTGCGGCCGAGCTCGGCGCAGAACTTCTGGTTCGCGAAAGTGAAGCGGCCTTCGAGGTCTTTACAGAGGATCATCTGGGGAATCGTCTCGACAAGGGAATGATAGAAGACGCCGGTCTGCGAATCGCTGTCGGCCTCGCTGCGCTCTACCGCGGAGGAGCGGCTCGACCGGAGACGGCTTGCCTGTCGATTCCAAAACCAAGCGTGGAGAACCGCGCTGGCCGCAAGCGCGGTGAGGGAGCCAAGCCAGAGTGCGATCGAGGAGCCAACAATCGCGCCGGCCGGGACGATCAGCGATAAGTCGAGGTACAATGCTATGTTTACAATTGCCAAAGTGGGTCTATCCCGTGAATTCATCGAGGCGCGTGATGCGGCGCTCTCTGGCGCCGGCCAAAACGGCTTCGCAAAGGGCGATTGTTTTCAGGTTGTCGCTGCCGGGGATGTCAGGTTGCCTGCCCGTCTCAACGGCGTGCAGCAGGCTTCCCATTGTGCCGGCGAAGGCGTCGGGAAACCAGGCTTCCTCCCAGCGTGGGCGATGCCAGACGCCCAGGTCACGGATCGTCGAATAATCGATTGTGCTGGGGATACGATCAGGCCAGCCGGGCCAGCCGATTTTGCCCAATGCGAGACCCTCGGTACCTTCGAAAGCGCCAGTTGACGGTGATATCGGGCGCGGCCCCCTCACGGGCGGGCCCGGCCCAGACGTCATCCCAGCCCGATGCGCGAGCTCCGTTCTCAAATTCGAGGATGTACAGGTTGATGCCGTCGAAATGCGGGAATCGAGTGCGTGGGTCGGGACGTGTGCTCGCGAGCACACGAATGGGGTCGCCCAGCCAGTAACGGAAGGTGTCCAGGTGGTGGATGCTCATCAAGAAGGTAGAGAGGGAACGGCCGGCGGAGGCCCAGGGCATCCAGTGCGGTATCGCGCGCATCTCGATCGACGCCAGGACGGGCTCTCCCAGCACGCGGTTGTCGAGGAGAGACTTGAGCGCGCGCACCGATTGGTCATACCGCATATTCTGATTTACTTGCAGCAGCATGCCGGCGCGGTCGCAGGCTGTGACCAAGCGGCGCTGCCTCGGCGTAAGACATCGCCAGGGGTTTCTGGGCGAGAATTCCGCGGACCGAGCCCGCACGATCGATCACGCGATCGATGATTCCGGGCTGGTCGAGGGGAGGCACGGCGATATCCACGATTTCGACGGCCGGATCGTCCAGCATTTCGTCGAGGTTGCAGTAGACTCTGGGCACGCCCGCAAGTGCCGCGGTCGCCCTTGCCTTTTCGATGGAGGGCGAGGTGAGACCCACGACGCGAAAGCCGGCATCGGCGTAGGCGGGAAGGTGGCAGTCGCGAACGATGAAGCCGGCGCCCACTATTGCGATTCCGAGTCCGCGACCTTTGCGCGGTGGAGGGAGATGGTTCAAACTGATGGTATGGTTTGTCGTCATCGCAGGCAGACCCACGCCGAAGCATTGGCTTCCTGCCCACGTCGCGCATCAATCGCGGAGGTCCCGAGCACGGCGAACGAGACGCGATCCTCACGCTGAAGTTAGTCGGCCGGGACTTCAGTGTCTAGGGGGAGGCGTTTGTCGGGGCAGGCCGAGTTTCCGCCCTATTCCCGTCGCTCCAGCGGCTGGAACCAATCGGCGAACTCAGATTCGGCGGCGCGGGTCTGCACGGCACGGGTCATCCGGCCGACTGCCAGCGCAGGCGCAAGGACCGCCATGGCGATCACGAAGGCGCGCCAGCAGAAGAGCCATGCTTGCGGGCTCGAGATTGCGAGGAAGCCCAATCCGGCCAATGCGAGGGTAACGACGTGGAGCTCGCAGACTTTGAACGCCGGCCAGGTCAAGGCGGCGCGGCCGCGCGCGGGCCAGGGAGCGGGCTTTTGCGGCCGGCCGCCGGCGCCACCATCGACTCGATAGCTTCGCTTTGCGCTTTTCAATCGCTGGAAGAACGCCTTGTACCGGCAGTCGTTGTGCAGGCTCAGGCCGGACCAACCGAGGCCGATGGCAAATCCCGCGATTGCCCAGCGGGGCTCGGCGAGCCGGAGTGCCAGACCAAATCCCAGTCCGAAACCCATTGTGAGGTTCGCCGCGTGGTGCATCAGGTAATCGAGGTACACGCCGTCAAGGCTGGAGGTGCCTCGCCAGCGCGCGACCTGGCCGTCGACATGATCGAGCCAGTAGCCAAGCTGGGCCAGCACAACTCCGATGACGAAGAAAGGCCGCTCGCCGGTGCCGAATGCGGCGGATGCGATGAGCCAACAAGACAGAGCGATCAAGGTGACCTGGTGAGCGGTCAATCCCAGTCGAATCGCCAGCCAGCAGCCGTACACCGCCGTGGGCCGGGCCACTTTTCGAGCGAGCCAGTTTCCGATCTCTTGATGGTGGTCCTTCTGCACCCGTGCTCTGAGCTCGGCGATCGTGGGCCGGAGGGCGTTCATCGCTGGGCGGCTCCCCGCGCCTTGGTCGTGATCGTCTGGACCGCGCCAGAGAGGTTCGGCACCGCGTGACCGGCAAGCTCGTAAATGGAATAGTCACGCGTGACTCCATCGGCGTCGGCGAGCGCTCTGTGAAAGAGCGGCTCGCGGCGGTTAGTCCAGGATTCCAGCAAGCGGCCCAGCGTTGGATCGAATTCGATGGAATGATCGGCCATGGGGGGACAGAGCATGACGTGCGTGAAACCCGACTGGACCAGACTGGCGACAATATCGCGGGCTGTCTCTCCGCGCTTGCCCAGGCCGGTACGGCGGCGATGGGCCAGCTCCATCGTGTAGTCGCGGGGGATGTAGAAGCCACGATGATCCTGGCCGATGATCCTTGCTTCCGCCGGCAAGTTCAAGGCGACCCAGCGCCCGACGGTGTAGGTTGGCTCACGTCGCGCCAGGAATTCCGAAACCGACTCGAGACGAAACAGGACGGAGAGGCCATGCCGGGCCCGGACGGCCGCGAGACTTGCCTCAAAGCCGAGGACCAGGACCAGGACACCCAGGAGGCAGCGCGCCGGCAGCGATTTTCGCTGGGACCAGACGCTGACGAGGTAAGCCACGCCGACCGAAAGGGGGCCCAATGCGATGAGCAGGAATCGCATGCTCTGACGCTGCGTCATGCAAAGGGTGAGAAACAGGTAGCCCAGAATGGCGAGCGCCCAGACGCGGCGCGGAGCGCGTTTCGAAGAGCAGCGCGGGAAGGAAGAGGAGGAAGATCGGTCCGAACTGGTGCGAGAAGCTGTCGAAGCGGTCGGGCTCGATCGAGAGCGGCACGATGGAAAGGAGCAGGTTGAGCGGGTCGGGGGACAGGGGTCGTTTGGCCGGGCCCAGTACTTCGTCGAGGCCTGCGCCGCCGAAATAGCCGCGGAAGAACGGATAGACGGGATTGCCGGTATGGATATAAGCCCGGAGGTACCACCAGAGGGCGACCGCGAGCGTGGTTGCGACGAAGACCAGCGCCAGCGCCGGCCAGCCTGGCTGACGAACCGATCGATCAGGTGGCCTGGGGCCGAGCGCGCAGAGCGCGGTCGACGTCGCAAGCAAGGCGCACAACACGAGCGCCGGATACTTCACGCCGGCGGCAAGGCCCGCGAACAATCCTGCGGTGATCGCGGCTTTATAGCTCGGCTGGTCGTGCAAACGGGTCCAGGCGAAAATCGCCGCCGTCCCGAATGCGGCCAGAGCCACGTCATTGAGGGGCGCCGACATTCCGTTCGAGACCGCCGGAACGAGGAGAACGAAGGCACCGGCCCACCACGCTCGGCTGCCGAGGGTTGGCCTGGCAAGCGCAATGACGTTGGCCGCGAGTGCGAGCCCGAGAAACCACTGAATCCCACGGCAAGCCACTGGCCCTCGAATTTCGAGCGCGAGAGCGTAAAGCAGCTCGGTGAGCAGAGGATAGACGCTTTCGTGCAGGTCGGGCAGGAACCCGATCGAGCCGCTGATCAAGAATGCCTTGGGCACCTGGAGGTGATAGCACAAGGCGTCGCCGTCGGTGACAGGTGCGATTGAAGCGACGGTGGTTGCCAGGAGGACCAGGCCGGCAACGAATGCGATCACGCTGCCAGGGAAACGCACTGACTCTCCACGGAGAAATCCGCGTGTGCAGTCGGCGAGTCGGCCCAGGAGCCGTATCGCTCTCGTGACTCCGAGCTCGGTGAAGACGGCCAGCAGGATCGTGACGCCGAGTAAGTTGAGGCAGGCCAGCTCACCCAGGGCGAGCACAGCAAGTGCGGCCGTGCCCATCCCCAGCGGCATTGACAGAGCGACCGCATCGAGTGGATGCTCCGGCGTCTGGCCGAGCCAGTCCAGAAGCCGTTTGCCGACACCCAGCGTGATCAGAGCCAGAAAAGCAGCAAAGCCAAAATCGATCATGAGTGGTATGCCGTCGGGTCGACAGAGGTCGGCTGCGGCTCGGTCAAGGGTTTGGAGGGAGAACCGCGACGCAGAATTGCGACGCTTTCTGATCCGGATCCATGGGAATTGGCCCGGATTCAGCCAGCTCGATGCCGCGCGCACTGTACCAGGCGGCCGTATCGTAGCCGTAACGGTTATAGCTTGAATCAGTTTCTTCGTTGTGGGCCGTGAATCGCCGGGCGACTCGCAACACTTCGTCGCGAATTGCCTGGGCCGCCGGCGGCGGATTGTGGAGAATCACCGCCGAAGTCAAGACCATGTCGAATGACCGATCGGGGAATGGTAGTTGCTCCGCGCGACCCAGTACCAGCGCGATCCGGGAATCAGGAGAGAGAAAACGACGCGCCACTTGAAGCTGGGTGGGACTGAAATCGATGCCTGTCAGCGGGATTTCGATTCGAGCCGCCAGCTCGTAGAGCATCCGTCCATACCCGCAGCCGACTTCCAGGATCGATTCGGGCTGATAAGACGCCAATCGCTGCGCCAGCCACTGGGCCCTTCGCAGGCGGGACTCTTGGCCTTCCTGTTCGCGAAAGTAATCATCGCCGCCCCGCAATGTCCAATACTTGCGCGGGTCACCGTATAGAAGGCGACGTTTCCACGACGGCCAATGGCTGAGTGAACGTCTCAAGGTTTTATGCCAGGCGTACTCAAAGCCGCGCGACTGAAGTGCCTCAATCGCTCGAATGGGCAACGAAGGCCGTGCGCGTGCGAGAAGAGCCATGCCACCGTCCTTGGAAGACAACACTGCGCTGTGACGCATCCTAGCGAACCTGGGCAGAATTGCAGGAGCAGCACGCTCCCCCGGCTGGCCAGGCACTGTTTTCGAGCTAGCGCGACGGAGTTTACAGGCACGCACGCAAGGGGTCAAGGCAGGCTCAGGGCGAGCGGCAGTAGCGAATGACAACTGGCGATCAGATTCATAGAATGGATGAATCGACCTGTTCGGAGCACAACAAAAGCGAAGCGGACCGACTCAGCCGGAAAGGACGATTTGATCATGGGTGTTGGTTTCGGACGATCGAGCATTGCGGACCTGACTTTTCAGGTGTTCAATCGCTCGTTGCATCCCGAATGGTTCGCGACGCGCGAATTTCGTCGAGTTGAACAAAAACGATGGGCGGCGGACGTGCGGATCGTCGAAGGAGGGCACGCCGTGGCTTTCTCCTGCGGTTCAGTCCGTCTCACGGAAGTCCTTTGCGGTCCCGAGACGGTCTTACCGGAGCCCGGACGACTTTTTCATTCGCATCTTCGCCGCGAACGGTCGGCGATCCTGAGGCCTGACGGAACCATCGAGTATCAAAGCTGTCTCGAAGTCGAGCGAGTCGACATCGAGGTTTTCCTCCATCTTTGTGAAGAGATCGCGCTCAGCGCGTCTGAGAATCGGCTTTTCCGGCGTTTTCCCGCGTCGAATCGGCTCGCACCCCCGCCGATCAGCCACGTCCAATTGAGCGCCCGAGGCGGGGACCTGTCGATTCAGTGCTTCCACTCTTTCCCGAATGAGTGCGCGATCGTCCGAACGCAATCGTTATTCGAACTCAAAACACACTCGAAGTGAGTCAGGCGACTGCCATGTTGATTCCGGTCATCGCCCCGTTGACACGGGCCGGTTTGCGCGCTGCGCGCAATTCTTGCCCGCGGTGCCTGGCGTTTCTCCCCGGCTGGTAACGATCGTATCGCCCGCCCCGCGCCGGTTCCGCGTGGCGTCATTCGACACGGTTCAGCTCTGAGGAACACGATTTTCTTCGCACCTTAGCCGCGAGCCAAGCCCTCTGGCGCACTGATTTACGACCGATTCAGGGTTTTCACCATTTTGCGCCTTCTTCGCACTTCCCACTTTTGGGCCATTTGCTGGTAAGCTAGGGTGCTTTTCAGTTAGCCAGCTCGGAGGCACCCGTGCGAGTCCCACGTCATCCCACCAATATTCGGCGGATGCTCGAAAGCCGGGTAAAGCAGGTGGCCGCTCGTAAACCTGCGCTTGCTGCCAGCCTCGTTTCGTTCGAGCGCAGGTGTGGTAAGCCCGGCTGCCATTGCGCCTCTGGCGAAAAGCATCGTGGCCATCAGCTCACCTTCAACAACCGTGGCAAGACGCGCACGGTTTACGTTCCAGTCGACTTCACGGAAGAGGTTCGTTCATGGATCGACGAACATCGCCGACTCAAAGCTCTGCTCCAGGAGATCTCTCAACTGAGCCTGGCACTGGTTCGCAGCCATGCCCAGGAACGAAAACGGCGAAAGGGCCGGTCGTAAGCCTCGGCGAGACGTTCGCCACAACATTCCACCACTTCTGGCCCGAGTTTAATCGGTGGCTGGATGGCGTGCCCGATACCCGGTTTTTGCCGCTGGTCATCTATCACAAACGATTCCTCATCTGGTGGGGGATCAGCCTGTATCTGTTTCAGCTCGGCAGTCGCAGGCAGTTGGATTTCGATCTCGATGACCGCGGCACCGAGGTCTTGAACAACTTCAACCGATTCGCTCAAACCGAGCAGGAGACCCGGCCGGTACACGACACCCTTGATCATTTCCTGGAACACACTGGCGCTGCTCCTTTCGCCGAGTTGCGAACACACATGCTGCGTCGCCTCATTCGCATGAGGTCTTTGGACGCCGCTCGCTTGCAGGGGAGGTTCGTCGTGGCTCTCGATGCCACTGGTCATCTGGCTTTTCGGCGGCGGCATTGCCCGCATTGCTTGGTCTATCGTCACGCGACCCACACCGCTTACCTGCACCAGGTCCTGGAAGCCAAAATACTCGGACCGGCGGGTTTGACCCTGTCCATGGCCAGTGAGTTCATTGAAAACTCGGACAGCAACGCCGCCCTTTCCGGCGAGGCTCGTAAACAAGATTGCGAGCTCAAGGCGCTGACCCGTTTGCTTCCTCAACTTCGTCGTGGCTTCCCGCAACTACGCTCGTGCCTTTCCGGTGATAGTCTCTATGCGTGCGGCCGCACCCTGCAACTGGCCAAGGATTACCATTGCAACTACGTATTAACATTCAAGCCGGGCCATATGCCTGCCGTATGGAAGGACTTTCAGGCGCTATTGAAGCTCTGCCCCAGCAATGAACTGACATGCTCTACGCCCCAAGGTGTGCACCAGGTCTATCGCTGGGTTCACGGCTTGTCCTACCAGGATGACCAAGGCCGAACCTGGCACTTTAACGCGATCGAATGCACGGAAACGGTCGACGGCGAAATCACCGTATTCGCCTGGATCACGGACCTCAAGGTTGACATCCGCACGGTAGAGGAGATTGCCACGAAAGGAGGACGACATCGCTGGCACATTGAGAACCAAGGATTCAATCGTCAGAAGAATAGCGGCCTGAACCTGGAACATGCTTTCAGCACCGACCCGGAAAGGCTCAAAGCCTACTATTACTTGCTGCAGATCGCTCACATCATCATGCAGGTCCTCGAGGTCGGCAGCTTGCTCCGCAATGCGGCGGCGGAGTTTGGGCGGACACCCATGCAGTTGTTCGGTAGCCTGAAGAACCTCGCCCGCCGCTTGTTGGAAGCCTTCCGATACATCGCCCTGAGCGACGAAGCGTTTGACCACTCCCGTGCCGGTCGCATTCAGATTCGTTTCGATACCTCCTAGTCCAAGCGGAGCGTTTCTCGGGTCACCAGGTGCCGGCCGCCGCAGAAATCACAGGACATTCGCTCGCAGCGCTGCGCGAGCCCGCTACCCGTCCGCGCACCGTCGCCCGCTCAAGTCGACCCTTCGCGGCCGGAAAAACTCACGCAACACGTATTCCTCACGGCTGGACACGGTTGACTCGGCGTGACTTCACTTGTAGATTGCCGCAAAGATTCTTCTTTTCTTCTTTAATCCTTCGTTGCAGCGCCGAGAATTGAGAAAACGCCCGGCGCAATTCCGTGCGTCGCACTGAACGATGCGATTGCGCGAGGTCTTTTGTCGATCTAACCGAATTCGTTCAGTTCTCACTGGGAAAGATCGATTCGTAGCGTCGATAAAGGGGCAGTCATTTCGAGCGATGGTGCCAGGTGATGTCGTCCGGTCAGAACCTGGAACATCCGTACATTGTTCGTTCGACGGTAGTGTGGATCTGCGGGGGGCTCGACAAGTGATCAGACGGATAGTGGACCGTGGACGGCCCGACAAGCCATGTCCTCAGCCAGCGAAGAAGACGGCTCGCCAGCGAAAAAAGTCGAAAAAATGTTGAGCAGTGTTGCCGGCCATAAGTAGCGACGGCATCAAGTCCACGCAGTGTCACGCGGCCGACGCGACCGGCGTCGCGGCCGGTTTTTCGCCAAAATTCGGTTGGCGTGCTTCAGCCAGGCGATTATCTTGCGTACCGTTCAATCGCGTGTTGATCGCGCCCTGTGTCGCGGGTGTGCGAGTTGGCATCCCCAGGAGCACTGCCAAGATGCCTCATCTGTTTCGGGTTGACCGGGTTCGTGGATGTTTGCTGGGTTTGGCTGTCGGGGACGCTCTGGGGGCCCCGCTCGAAGGGTTGAGCCCGCAGCAGATAAAAACACACTACGGCCGCGTCACCAATTACGTGGACGGCGTGGCGGCTTGGCGGCGGAAGCCCCATCGGTGGCGAATGCCCGGTCTGTATACAGACGATACCCAACAGGCCCTCGCTTTGTGTGAGGTGCTGCTGGAGTGCCGGCAAATCGACCAGGAACGGCTCGCCGATCTCTACCTGGGCTTGATGACGCCCAAAGGTCCGTTCTCGGGAGCACACCGGGGCATCGGCCGCAGTTTTCGCCAGGTCCTTTTATCCCTTGAGCAGGGCGTGCCGGCGCACCTGGCCGGCCAACCCACCGCGGGGATCGGGGCCGCGATGCGCATCGCACCGGTGGCTCTTTACTTCGGCGACGAGACTGGCCCTATGTTCGAGTCGGTGATGGCGGCAAGTCTGGTGACGCATCGCGACATTCGCAGCTTGAGCGGTGCGTTGGCGGTTGCACACGGCGTTCGCCGCCTCGCTTCGGGCGAGCCACGCGACGCCAGCCTCCTGTTCAGGGTCGCGGCCGACGTAGTCCGTGATGAAGCACGTATCGCCGCAGATTTTGGCGTGCAGGTTTTGAAATTCGACCGACACGCCGGTGGTGTCGCTCGGGCAATCGCTCACGCCGAGGGGCTGCTGGATCTGCCGCCGGAGCAGGCCTTGGCGTCACTCGTGATCGAAGCCAACCGCCACGGTGCGGAACCCGTGTGCCGCCGCGCGACGATGGGTTTCCCGCCCGCCTGCATCCCCACCTGCTTCTACGTCTTGATGACGACCGGATCCTACGAAGAAGCTCTCACCGAAATCGTGAACCTCGGGGGTGATACCGACACATCCGCGGCGATTCTCGGGGCTCTCGCCGGCGCACACTACGGCGTCGACGCGATCCCCGAACGCTGGCTCGACAGCCTTCAAAACAATGAGGGCATCGATGCGTGGGCCATCGCCTTGGCCCATCGCTCGCGCCGAGGAATTCACATCCCCGATTTGATCAGCACCGAGCGGTGTTTGACGCAAAAGGAAGGCGAGAACTTTGAGGCGTTCGCGGCGGTCACAAGAACGGCGGATGATCGGGATTCCGATGACCACCTACTTTGAGCCCGAGCGCCCAGTCACTGGCCGTCACTGACCATCGCACGCGCGAAACGTACGCCCCGTGCTCAAGCGGATCGTCTCCCGTCTGCCCCTTGCGTTCCCGCACGCCATTGACAACGCCTGCCGTCCCCTTTCCCGGATGACGACGCGCGGGTAAAATGTAAAGACGAATATCGGTTGTGTGGATGCGCCCGGCGGCGAACGCGCGAGAGGCTGATCCGCGCCGGGCCTCGCACCAAATGGTCCCCTAATGGCAGCCCAGAACCCACCCCTTCTCCCCGTTCGGCGGCAGTTCTGGGAGACCACTCGGCAATGAGTCGGATCAACGGCGACCAGATCCGGAAGAAGCTTGACGAAGCCGAGGGCTACTTGATGCTCGACCTCGCCAGGCGGGCACTTGAAATCCTCGAGAGCCAGCAGGATTGGTTGAGTATGCAGTTCGAGGCCAGCCTGCTCAAAGGAGAAGCTCTACGCAGCCTCAACCGATACCGGGATGCGCTACGACCGCTTGAAATCGCCGCGGCCCTTCGACCCGGTGACTCGCGCGTGGCGCTGGCCCTGGGTTGGTGCTTCAAGCGGACAAATCGTCTTGCCCAGGCGATCGATTCCCTCGAACGCGCTCTCAGGGAACACCCCGATGAGGCGTTGTTGCACTATAACCTGGCGTGCTACTGGAGCTTGGCTGCTAACGGACCCAAAGCACTCGGCGAATTGTCCGCAGCACTTGACCTCGACCCCGACCTCCGAACGTTAATCACGCACGAGTCGGATTTCGATGGCCTACGAGGCAACCCAGACTTCGAGCGCCTCATATCAGGGCGTGCGGCGCAGACCTAGCCTATCCATACGCCTACTTCAAGGATGGGTCGCAGTGCTTCGGCCAAACCGCAAAAGTCTGAACGCCCCGTGGCCTGCACGCGTCTGGTGCCCGTTCACTCTCAATTCCGGCCACCTTCAAGCCTCAGGCGGCCGAAACCTCCCGACTCAGGATTCATCGAGTATTCGCTGCGTGATCTCTCGTTCGCAGATCTTGCACCACTTCCATCGCTTGGTGCCGATCAAGCCGTCCAGGTGCTCGATGGCGACCCGTACCGACTTGAACCAGATCTTCGTCTCGTTCTCGCCCACTCTCTCCAGCTTGCTGCATCGAGCGAAGTGCAGCAGATTGAGTGGCGCACGTGAGCTGCGGGGCTTACCGTTGGATTCCGGAACCGCGCCATGAAAGATAAACCCGATCGCCTCCAATCGCGTCTCGGAGAACTCTTCGGAAGATTCCAGGGCACGAACCGCTGGTAACTTTTGTTGAGTCAGCATGTATGGTTCCCGAATCCACCCAGTTCCTCGATTTCAAGCATAAAAGATAATTTAACCAAACGGTCTGACGACTGCAAGGTGAAGACGCCGAGAAGTGCCTGCAGCTTATCGAACTCGCGAAGTATATCCTGTTGCGACAACATTCTAGAGATTCTTAGCATGCACCGACCTCGGAAGGAAAGGCGGCCCATGTGATCCCCGAGACTGTCAGCCATCTCCGAGATATTCCGCGCTATGGTCAAATCCTCACGACGTTGGTTCGGTACGGATACCAGGATGTCGTAACAGCGCTTCATCTGGAGGGAATCGCCCGGCCGATCGAGCGAGTCGCGCTGGGCAACGCGCTACCGCAACACGATCGTCCGCACCGGCTCCGTCTGGTCTGCGAGGATCTCGGGCCTACTTTCGTGAAGCTCGGGCAATTGCTGAGCACGAGGCCCGACCTGCTACCTGAAGCGTACACGAGCGAGCTCGCCTTCCTGCGCGATGACGTCAGAACTTTCCCGTTCGGCCAGGTCGAATCCATTCTCCGTGACGAATACGGCCAATCGCCCGGGCAAATCTTCGCCTCCCTCGACGAAAAGCCAGTGGCCTCCGCGTCGATCTCGCAAGTACACCGGGCGGTCCTGCACGATGGCCGCGTGGTCGCGCTGAAAGTGCAGCGGCCTGATATCGCCAAGGTCGTGCAGGCCGATCTCGACATCATCAAGAACCTCGCCCATCTCGTCGAGCGTCGAATCCCTAACCTCGCCGTCTACCGGCCTCTGGCCCTGGCTCGCGAATTCGAGCGCACCATCAAGCGTGAGCTCGATTTCTCCCGCGAACGACGCACGATCGAGCGCTGCCGGCTCCAGTTCGGCGACGACTGCTCCGTACACATTCCTCTGACTTTTCCCGATCTGTCCACCACTCGCGTGCTGGCCATGGAGTTTGTCGAGGGCGTGCCAATCAACGATCTCGACGGCATCCGCCTCATGGGATCCACTCCCGAAAAAATCGCCACGGCCGGCGCGCGCCTCCTGCTCAAACAGATATTCGAGTTCGGCTTTTTCCATGGTGACCCCCATCCAGGCAATCTCCGAGTGTTGCCGTCAGGTCTCATCGTCCCACTCGATTACGGTGTCTTCGGACATCTCGATATCAGAACGCGAGAGCGGATCGCCGGCCTGTTAAGCGGCCTCTTATCCCAAGACGCCGACCGTGTCATCCGGGCCCTCGAGTCACTCGAGATCCGCCGCGAACACACCGACGCCCGCGGCTTCCGGCGCGATGTCGCCGAGCTCGTCACTGCATACTCCGACTTGAGCCTCGACTCCATCGACCTCGGTGTTCTGCTCCGCGACTTGACCGGCATCATCCGTACCCACCGTCTCTCGATCCCACCTGACCTGATTCTCTTGATCCGCGCGCTCGTCACGATCGAGTCAGTCGGCCGCGGCCTCGACCCGCATTTTGACATCGCGGCCCTGCTTCATCCCTTCCTTCGCGACGAAATGCGCCGAAGATTCAAGCCTGACCGCATCTTGAGTCAAACCGTCCGAACATCCGAAGACATTCAGCGCATCGCCACCCTGATTCCCGATTTGCTCAGCCAATCGCTCGAGTCGATCAAGCGCGGCGAGCTGCGCGTCGTGTTCGACTTGCAAGGCTTCGAGCGAATGGTCCGGCAGTTGACGCGCGCCAGCAACAGCTTGACGCTCGGCATCGTGATCGCAGGCCTGTTCGTGTCCTCTTCGTTGTTATTCCGCGTTGGACAAACCACGCTCGCTTACCTGGGGTTCGCGCTGGCCGTCACTCTCGGCGCGGCTCTGGGCTGGAACATGACGCGTGGCTCCTGAGCATGCTCTCAAACTCACGGCACCCGCGCCGACCGAAACACCCACAAACGTGTCTCTCAAGTGCGGATCTGGTCCCACCGGAGCCGGGCGAATGTCCCGAAAACAATAAGCGGAAGCCACGCCGCCAAGGGCGGCGATACCAGCTTGAAGCCTCCCAGGTACTGGCAGAAAATGATGCCCCCATAGAACATCGCCGAGTTCCCCAACGCGAAACCCAGGTTGATAAACGTGTTGCGGCCGAAACCGCCCAGCACCAGCGGCAGGCTCATGCACAACAGAGTCATTGCCAGAACCGGTCGTAAAAGGCGCACGTGCACGAACATCGCCACGTCGTTGCGCTCCGACCCTTCTTCCGTCGACGGGTCAGTCAGGCCCTGCAACAAGTCCCGCGTCGTCGCAAACTGATACCAGTTCGTTTTCCGCGTCATGGCCTGGAAGCTCAGGCTTGTCTTCACGAAATAATCGCCTCGGCCGACGTCCGTTTTGCGGTCGAGCATGGCGTAAATCTTTGAAAACGCCACGGTTGCCGGCAAAGGTAACGCCGGAAACGCGGTGAAGCACGCGATTTCTGAGTGAGGCCGGAAGATTCGATCGACCGGAAGCTCCACTCCAGGCGCGGCCCTCGCAGCGGCTTTCGTTTGCGCTTCGATCTTGCTCGGTGGAACGTACTCCTTCGGAAAGCCCTTCATGTCGTCGACCAAGCTGAGCACCTTGATGCTGTCGGCGAGCAGCTCTTCTTCCAGCACCGGCCGGACTGTCGCGTTGCGAACGAGCCACCCGCCTTTCAACGGCGCAGTCGGGTGATCCGGCGGAATATACGTCGCCTGCACGCCTTTGACGTCTCGAATCGAGCCGAACGACGCTCTTGGGGATGATTGCCCAGAACGGGAACAGCGTCTTGCTGGCTCGGTCGGCGTCAACCCCGTGAATGTAGATGCCCTTCCCATCCAACCGCCCGGTGACGTGCACAGTGGCGCTCACCGTCGTCGTCGTGCGTTTTCGCCAGCTCCTCGGCGAATCTCGGCATGACGATTTCCTGGTTGGCAACCGTGATCGCTCCCACAATCAACGACGAGATCAACACCGGACGGATCGCCCGATGCGTACTGATCCCCGCCGCCAGCATCGCGAGCTGCTCGTTGTTGCGCTGCATGCACGTGACCGTGAAGATGGCTGCCATCATCCCGATCACGCCGCTTAACTGGTCGAAGAACCCGCTCTGATGAATGAGATAGTACCGGCCCATCACCAGCATCATCTCGACCACGCCTTCCGCCCGCTTGGAAAACTCATCCAGATTCGAAAATGCATCGATCACAATATAAAGGCCCACGAGCGACACGTAGCAGATCACGTACGCTTTCAGGAATGCCCAGTAACGTTGCTTGTCGAGAATCCGCACGCTTGGTCCTCCAGCCCGGCCTCACCCGGGCCCTCACCTGCCGATTCGATCCCCACGCCCGCCCCTACAGAGTGCCTGCCCGGCCATCCTCAATGCTTCCAGACCGATGGCAAGCACAAATGCAGCTCCGGCAAGAAGAAGAAGGTTTCCCAGCCACAACGACATATACGGCGCGAGCTGGCCTTCCTTGCTCATGTTCACTCCGCCCAGCATCAGCGGGTAGTAAATCGCGATGATCGGCAGGAAGCATGTCATGAACGCGCTCAAGAAGTCGCGCCGCGCAAATCGAATCCCGATCGGTGCACCCACCATCACGAACAGCAAGCTCCCGAACGCCATCGATACTCGCAGATGCCACTCCGTATTCAGCTCGTTGCAGCCTCTGACCCAGTCCCCGTGGTCTCGAAATACCTGATGGACGTCTGCCCAGTTGATGCGATCGATCCGGCCGGTCGCGAACGCGAATGCGTCCTTGATGGCTTCCCGTTTCCGCGCCGTCGCTAGCAACAGACGATTCTTGGCCAGCTCGGCCGCGATTTCCGCGTTCGTTCGTTCCTGGGTCTTGATTTCCATGTTGAATTTGCTGTCCGGCGGAATCGAGAACGGCAGCTCGTTATCGTTGATCAAAAAGACGTCGACATCCTGCCGCCAATCGCTGAATTTCCGCGTCCTCGAGATACACCCGCACCAGATTCTCGTGCAGGAAGAAATGCAGCTCGGCCGTCCGCGCCTGGATGATCGCGTCGTATTCATTGCTGCTCCCCTTGACCTTGTGCTTGAACGTGGGGTCGATCATCTTCGAGCCCTGAACGTCTCGGACCTTGATCAAGAACGGCCACTTGGGATGGTTGAATTCGCGGTCCCGCGCCAGCAGCTTGTAAAACATATCCTCCAGATCTTTGAACAGAACCATTTTCGCGTTGTGAGTGCATGCGCGGAATCCAGCCCGAGCTTGCGTACAGGAGCCACCCCGACAGCACGATGCCCAGGAAGACCGTCGGCCAGAGCACCGTCCAGACGCTCAATCCCGCACTTTTGACCGCGATGATCTCGTTATCACCCGCCAGCCGGCCGTAGACGACCGTCGCCGCAAACAGGAGAGAGACCGGAATCGTGTAAGGAAGCGTGCTCGGAATGACAAAAGGCACAAGATGGGCGACGTCCGCCGGGAGACAGACCAATGTCTCTGGCCTGCGCAGCCACCATGAACAGCACGAAGATCGCCGTCATAGTCAAGACTGCCAGGCCGAACGACCGTACAACCTCGCCAATCACGTAGCGCTGGAGAATTCCCAACTCGACGGCCTCCTGTCTTCGCTTCCTTGCCGCAGGCCAGCACCCTCGATCTTGATCGTTGCCGGACGCGCATCCCCGCTCGGGCTAGAGATCGTCACCCAACCCGGTTCAGGCAGGCGCAGAGAGCCTGTCCCAGCCGGCGAGCCCCTTCAACCAGTTCGGCCTCACCGGGCACCCCGAAGGTCAGCCGGATGTGATTCTTCGGTACCGGCAGAGGCTCCGGCGCGAACGCGTGGTCACCAGGTACGTAAATCACTCCCTCCTGTACACACTGAGCGAAGAGCGGCCCGTCAAAACTCGTGTCGAGCCCCTCCGGCACCGTCATCCAGACGAATAGCCCCCCCTGGGGCTCGGTCCAGCGAATCTCCGGATCGATCGGCCTCACATGTTTCTCCAGTGCCGACAGGAAAGCGCTGCATTTCCGCCGATAGATCCCGATCAACCCGCGCACATGGCCTTCATAACTACCATCCGCGAGCATCTGATCAATCAGCCGCTGGTTAAAGTTCGCTGACCCGAAATCGTGGCTTCCTTTCAGTGAAACGATGGGCTCGACCAGCGCGGCCGGCAAAACCCCGTATCCGGTCTTGAGCCCGGGGCTCAAGGTCTTGCTGAACGTCCCCGCCAGGATGACTGTGTCGCCCTCGCCGTCAAGACTGAAGAGCGACGGTGGCTCGCTCCCCTCGAACCCCAAGCCTCGATAGGCCGCGTCCTCCAGTACGAAGATGCGGTGGTTCTTCGACCATCTTCGTGCCAGATCCAGAAGCGGCCGCCGCCGTGATGCCGCCAGGCTGATTCCCGTCGGGTTGGCGTGCTCCGGAATCGTGTAGATGAACTTGACTCGATCGAGTTGACCCTCGCATCTCGAGCCGCTCGAGCGTCGCCTCGAGGTGCTCGATCTGCATGCCACCTTGATCAATCGGAATTCCGAATCGCACGCGCACCTCGCGTTTCGACCGGTCCCAGAAATACGAAATAGGTCGGCGACTCTACCAGTACGATGTCTCCCGGGTCGAGGAGCGCTTCGCAGACGAGATAAATCAACTGCGCCGAACCGGTCGTGACGATTGTTCGGCCCAGTGCATCTCGGTAACGGCCGGCCGGCTGGGAATCTCTCCGCTCGAGATACTCCAGCACACGTCCTCGAAGGCCCAGGTCCCCGGCCGTCGTTCCATACTGAAGCGCCCGCCGCCCCCCAGCCGGGTCCGACAGAAGCTCGGCAACCGTTCGCCCCGCCAGTTCGACGGGAAGTGACTGCTGATCCACGAATCCGGCCGCCAGCGAGACAACTCCCGGATTCTCAAGGGCCGTTTGCATCAAGTGGGTGATCGAGGACGGATGGGTCCGCCGCGCGGCCGCGCTCAGAGCGATCGGAACGGTCATCGTCGGGATTTGCCGGCTCGTCAAAAGCGACCTCGATGCGTGTGAATGCGTACTCTATCCAGCAGGGAAAGCCTGTCAAGCTCGGTTGACTTCGCCGCGCAGCCCGTTGCATCCGCAAAATAGTGGACCGCGCGACTCCACGGCATGCGCCGATCGAAATCGCGAACCGCTTCGATCTGACACCCACCCAAGCATTTCGGTTCATTCTACTCGATCGCGCGTCTTCGTCGCGACCTTCGGATCGCACGGTTCCCTCCGCACATCGGCGCAAGCAACGGCCGCCGTCGGGTCGGCGCGATACAGCTCGCCTGCATGCTGGGGCAATACCCGGTTGTATAGCAGAATGACCGACGCCTTGGGCCGATACCCGCGGTGCCGCTCGATCTGCTGCATCACCTCCAGCAGCGGCCGCCCCTTCACCACGAACTTGTAGATCCCCATCCACGCCGGCGACCGGTCCATGCACCCGTGGCAATGCACCAGGATCGGCCACGCACTCTCGTCCTGCGCCAGGGCCAGCGTCTCGTCCAGAAACGCACTCGAAGCCGCTTCCGAAGGGTCACTCGGGCTGCCCAGGTACCGGATTGCCAGTGCTCTTGCGCAAATTTCAGCTCCGCCGGCGATAGCGGGCTCCCCTGCGCCGTTGCTTCGGGAAACAAGTTGATGATCGTCCGGAACGGAATTCGCCCGAATTCAACCTCGAGTCCCCGTAAAGTCGGCATCGCGCTCATGTAGATCTTTCCCGGCTCGATCACCTTCAGACGCGCCAGCGGCCGGTGGTACCACGTCAGATCGATCGCCCCGATCACAAGCACCAGCCACACCGCCGGCATCGCCGGCAGAAGCCACTTGCTCAGCCGCGACCGGAACAACGGCACAATCTCGATCAGCATGCCAAGATCCATCGCCAGCATCGCCCAGATCATCGCCCAGCGCGGCCAGTAGCCCACCGGCTCGACCCCTGGAATCTCCACCTGCCTTAGTAATGCCAGAACCCCCGCAGCCACCCAGAGACCGAGCGTCCCTTTGCGACTGCGCCGCGCCGATGAAATGCGACAGCCGATGCCGCTGCGCGTAGATTGTCACCCCGATCACGCCGCCCAGAGCCATCGCCGCCGCCAGCAGCCCGGCACGCACGAGAACGGGTGCGTCGGCGTCCGCCATGGATCGCCAGCCCAATCCATACCAGCCGTCGAAGCAAGGTCCCGGCGTCCCGCTGTACCAGAGAGCGCCCACGGCGAGAGCAACAGCAGCCGGCCCAGCACCCTCCACCGCGCGAAAGCACCAGCCCGCTCGCCGCTATCACCAGTCCGGCCGCCGAGAAATAGATCATGATCCGGTCGAGCGTGTCACCCGGCTCCGCCAGCCGGTACGCCGCAGGTGGCACCCGGCTGAACGTCGGCCTGAATGACATTGGGGAACTCGACGTCGATGTCTTCCTCGAAATCGACGACATGCCAGACCGCTGGAATCACCGTGAGCGCAAGCACCACCCACGGCCAGAACCTGCGTGCGAGGTTTCGAGCGGTCTTCCCGTCCTGGGGGGCCATGTCGTGTTCCTCCCTGAAGCAAAGCTGTGGCGAGAATTTAGGCAACTTGCGCGTCCAGTTCGCTCCAGAAGAAATAGTCGTTGCTGTTGGTCGGGTGATTGCGAACTTGCTCTTCCAGAATCTCGATGAAATGGCGGACCCAGTGGGCGGTTTCGCCTCGCTCGGGAACGTCTTTGGGCACGTGAAAAGCCGGGCGAAACTCCATGTGATACCGTCCGTCGGGCTCCATCCGGCAGAAGACCATGACCACCGGTGCCTCGGTCAGTGCGGCCAGCACCACCCAGGTCGTCGAGAATCGCATGCCGCCGGCCCAGGAACTCCGCCGATCTCTGTCAGCTTCCCCGTCCAGCGCACGTCGCCCGCCAGATACAGCAGCAGGCCCGCCTGTGATGGCCCTCGCCGCGCGAAGGATCGAGCTCGCCGAGTCGGCCGGAACCCCCTGTCTCGAAATGAAAAGCTTGTCCTGGCCGAGCGGACCATCCGTCTGAAAATGCCGCGACATGTACCGCGAAATGTGCCGCGGACGCTCCATGTAAAATCGAACAGGGTAGTTCGCCCGGAACAGCCAGTGGGCCGGCAGCAGATGGGCCCCGAAGTGGTTGGCCAGCACGATGCACCCCTTCTCCTCGCCGATGGCCGCTTCCAGATGCTCTTTGCCCTCGATCGTGAACATGTCAAGCGCTCGTTGGTCGGGAACCCCGTCAAGCAAAAGGTCTCGCGTTCGCCATAGCACGTGGTTGCCCGCGAGCTCTCGACTGACCTCGGCGGAATTCCAATCTCCGCAAAGGACCGTCCGTCCCTGCGCGACCGCCGCGTCAAACGTCTGCCGGATGCTCGGGCTAAGCCGGTATTCGAGCCGGCCGATTCCCGAAACAACCCGCGAAGCCATTGGCAGCGGCAGGGCCCTGAAGACCGGCAGAACGGCCTTGAGAAATCCCTTGCGGATGTTGAGCCCCCGTCGTTCCATCGACGAACTCCTTACTCTGGGCTCCCGTAGGGTCCGCCATTGCAGACCATCCCTTGCTCGACTCGTAGCCAGATACTCCACAATATCGGCAACCCGGCACAAGTTTGGCACAGCATCCTCTTCCAGGACAACGTCAAAATGGTCCTGAACCTGCAGGACCAGACTGACCAGATCAAGCGAATCGATCGCAAGGTCCTCGACCAGCCGTGATTCCGGCCCAATCGCAACCTTGAGCGGTATCTTGGCAGACCGGCGGACGATTGCCGTGACTTGATCGGTCAGGCTGTCGCGCTCACTTGCCGCGATCATGACGCCAGCCTCCTCAGAATCAGGGCGTTGTTCGTCCCTCCGAATCCGAACGAGGCGCTCAGCACGATCTCCAGCCGAGCCGCCCGCGCTTCGAAAGGCACATAATCCAGGTCCAGCTCTTGATCCGGCAAAAAGTTGATCGTCGGCGGGATGAGCTGCTCCCTGAGGGCCCGCACCGCCACCGCCGCTTCGATCGCCGATGCCGCCCCCAGACTGTGCCCCAGCGCACCCTTGATCGAGCTGATCGGCAGACAAGTCGCCTTTTCGCCCCAGACGTCCTTGATGACCTGCGTCTCGACGCGATCATTCACCACCGTGCTCGTCCCGTGCGCGTTGTAATAATCGATCGCGTCCGGTTTGAGCCCGGCCCGCTTGATCGCCGTCTCAAGGCACGTCACGATCCGTTCCCGGCACGGCATCGCCATGTGGTGGCCATCGGAATTCGTCGCCCACCCCAGAAGCTCCGCCTGCGGCTCCAGTCCCATCTTGGCGGCGGCCGATTCCGTCGCCAGCACGATCGCCCCGGCCCCTTCCGCAAGCACGAATCCTCCCCGGTCGCGGCTGAACGGCCGGCTCGCCTGCCCCGGGTCGTCTTCCGATCGATCGCCTGCCTTGCGCCCCAGCAGTGCCTTCATCGTCGCGAACCCGTTGATGACCGCCGGCGTGAATGCACTTTCACCCGCGCCGCAGATCGCCAGATCGGCCTCGCCCGACCGCAGAAACATCGCGCCGATCACGACCGCATGCCCGCCCGAAGCACACGCATTCGCCGGCGCCGCACTCGGGCCGTACAACCGAAGCTGCTGCGCGATTTGACCTGCCGCTTGATTGATAATCATCCCCGGCACCAGATACGGGCTCGCCGCCAAGCTCTTGCGGTGGCTCATCCGCTCCTGCTCGGCCGAAAGCAGATCGAGCCCCCCGAAGGCAGATCCAACCACGACCGCGACCCGCTCCCGGTCAATCCACTCTTCCTTCCGATCCAACCCGGAATCACTATACGCCTGCCGCGCCGCCGCCATCGCCAGATGCAGAAACCGCGCCGAGAGCCTTGCAATTGTGGGGTCTTCGGCCTCCGTGCCCGGCCCCACGCCTTCCACGATCCCGCCCAGGTCCTGCAAGTATGCTTCACTCCGCAGCTCGGCGTGCCGCCGCACACCTGATCGCCCCTCGATCAACCCCTGCCAGGTCGAGCTCATGTCGGCGCCCGAAGCACGTGAGGGCGCCGTGTCCGACAACGAAGATCCGCTCGGCCATCAAGGCCTCCCGCTTCCCGACCAGGGTGACAGATGTTCCGATCCATACCGACGAGTGCGCAGTCGAATCCGTAGAATCGCCAGCTTCAACATCTTCGGCACGCCCGCTCCATTCACTTGAACTCTCTTGAGCCGTTTCCTCCACCAGCCGGTTGACCATCGAACCATTCTCGACTAAAGGAAAGGTTGACCGCACCGCGACTCGATACCCCCGTCGTTCCCCCGGGACAGCGCAACACCATGCAGCTCATCAAGTTCACCACCGATGATTCCCCCACGCCCTGCGTCGGCCTGCTCAGCGGCGACACCGTCACCCTGATCGCCTCCGGCCATCAATGCTTGACCGATTTCTTGCACGCTCGTGATTGTGTTGAGCAGATTGACGGCCTCCGCGCCGCCGCGAGTCGTTTTTACGCGCTCGAGTCGATCAAGTTGCTAGCCCCTCTGGATGCTCAGGAGGTGTGGGGTGCGGGCGTGACATACGAGCGGAGCAAAGTCGCTCGCGAGCAGGAGTCGGAGCAAGCGGCGACGTTCTACGACCGGGTCTACCGGGCGGCCCGGCCCGAGTTGTTTTTCAAAGCAACCCCAAGCCGGGTAGTGGGGCCGGGCCAGCCGATCCGCGTTCGGCGCGATAGCCGCTGGTGTGTACCCGAGCCCGAGCTGGTGCTCGTGCTGAGTCCCGAGCTGAAGATCGTGGGTTTCACAATCGGCAACGATGTGAGCGCCCGGGATATCGAAGGAGAGAACCCGCTGTACCTCCCACAGGCGAAAGTTTACGACGCCTGTTGCTCCCTCGGCCCGGCGATCACGCTGGCCGGGGCGATGCCGGCCCGCGAGACGATCGGAATCAAGATGGAAATCTCGCGCGGCTCGCACGTTGTTTTTCAGGGGCAGACCAGCATCGCCAAGATGGCCCGTCGCTTCGAGGATCTGATTGAATGGCTGGGCCGAGACAACGTTTTTCCCTCCGGCGTCTTTCTCTTGACCGGAACCGGAGTCGTCCCGCCCGATGATTTCACCCTTTGCGCCGGGGACGTGGTTCGCATCACGATCGACGGCATCGGTTCGCTAGTGAACCCCGTGGTCCAGGACGAATCGCGAGACCCCGCGCCATAGTCGCCCTTCGCTCCGCGAAGGGATTTCTTCTTTGTTGGTCTCTGTTGGGCGCGGGCCTCCAGACGCCACCCGCCCTTCGACCGACGGTCTCCACGCCGTCGACCCATCCACCCGCGAGGATCGTCGCGACACAAGCCGGCGGGGCAACCCACCTCCGAAACGATCGCCCATCCGGCCGAAAGCGCGACCGACCGTGGCGAGGTCCTGAATCGCACACTTCCCGCGCCCGACCAGGGGGGGAGTTCGTTTTGATGATTTGCCGCTGCTCCTTTGGCCATAAGTGTTAAGGGAATGGCGGTACCTCGGTTGTTCCACTCTGGCCATGGAACGCTCAGCCCAGCCAAAACCAACTTCTCACCGAACCCCAAGAGGGAGCGAATGAAGAGCCAGAAGATAGTGAACAACAACGCTGCCGAGTTGCGCCATTTTGCCGCGCGTATTTGCCACTTTTTTTCGGTCCCTCCAGGCGACGCGTAGTTCAGTCCCGATCCTCTGGTCCCTATTAGACATGGGGCGTGACCTCTCCGCCCTCGATTTTCGCCGCGCACCTCGAAAAGTGGCAAAAAGTGGCAGGTTTTGAGCCCTGTTTTCAGCATCTGTACACCGGTGTAAATTGCCGGCTCTCGCCAGCCTGTTTCGGCCTCGTTCCGTTGAGCGTTGTTTCGTCCTCAGAATGAACGAACCAGGAATCATGATCTGTTCTCGTGAAGAACGGATAGGCATGAGCGAGGAAGGGATGGACTCCGCCCGCGCCGACATCGCGCGCACTCTTCCTCGTCTATGTATAATATGTGACGAGTCTTCGAGATCGGCAACAATGGCCTTCAAAAAAAGTGCAATCACTCGATCGACACGGCTGCCGCAGAAGAAGTTACGGCTTTGCGCGATTTCTTTGTTAATTATGAACACACTTCCCTGCGGCGCGCTCGGAGTCGATTTCTGTCAGGCTTTCCCGACCCACTCCTCATCGGCTTCGCTCCCGCGTCTCTCGCCGCCTCGCCCGGCGTTCACGGCGCGAAGCGGCCCTGTTACCCTTCACGCCTGCCGCAAGGCTGAATCGGGTAACGGTCGCCGAGCCCACTTGCCGCCTCTCAATCACTTCAGCCCGCGTGTCAACCGCCAGGTGAGTCTCGCCGCCGTGCCCGTTGGCTTCGTTTCGTCCCGGCGTGGCCTCGTCCGGCACCATCGTGGCAACCCCTCCGCCGTGCCCGTTGGCTTCGTTTCGTCCGGGCGTCACGTCGTCCATTAGGAGCGTGGAAACCCCTCCGCCATGCCCGTTGGCTTCGTTTCGTCGGGGCACTGCCTCCCCCGTTACCATCGTGCGAACCCCTCCGCCGTGCACATCGGCTTCGTTTCGTCGGGCGCAAATCCTCGTGGCCCGTCGAGGAATCGCCACCCCCGTCAATGGCCATCTGCGCAGCAAGCGTGCGTTTCATCATGCTCGGGTTCAGCTTTCGGTACGCGCTGTACGCCGGCCCGAACTGCTCAGCGCTGCGGCCCGGCCGGTTCTTCAGTTCACGCTCGATCCGGTCGATGCCCCGTTGGCAGTCGCGCTCGTATCGCCGTATCCGCTCTCCCTTCGGGCTGGAGTCAAAAGCGTGCAGGTGAGGCCCCAGCGCCTCCTGGATCTCGGCAACCTCATCGTGTCCCTCGAGTCTCTGCGCCACCCGGTCGATCTGCTTCTGCACGATCGAGCGAAGCTCGTGCCGTGCGCTTTCGGCGCTGTCCGGCCCGAACCCCACGAGTTCCAGTTGCGCGCGCATCAGTTCCCATCCGTCCTCTGCGTCGGGCGGCGCAAGAAGGGCCCACGTTTCCTTGGCGAGCTCGATTCGTCCGCCGGCGAGTGCCACGCACGGCCGCAGGAATTCGGCGAGCTGCCCGATATTGATGACACTTTCGGGCTGCATCCCCAGCAGCCTGGCCGCCTTGAAACACTCGACCGCCTGCCAGGCTCGGCCCTCGTCCAGAGGCGCCGACAGCTCATTCCATTGTCGGTACAGCCACCGGCACCCGTCGCCCAGAAACTCCAGCCGGATTCCGATGATTGCAGGGTGCTGAATGCCTTTCTCGCGTGAACCATCGCCCCCCTGAGCCTCACCGGCCGTCTTGGAGTTGGAAATCTTCGAACCGCCCCAACGAGCCTCCCGGCCGGGCTTGAGAAGTTGGTGCGTTAGCTCGATGGTCTCGCGCGCCTCTCGCTCTTTGATTTCACCGTCGGCCGTCCGCGCATTGGCGCAGAGCTGGGCCGATTGCGCACGCCCGATCCGTCCGAGCTGCCACCACAAGTAAAAACTTCGCTCGACCTGAACCACCTCGAGGCCGTTCCGCGGCTTGTACTTCTCAAAAAAATCCGCCCGCTGCGCCTCATACTCCGCCCCATCCTCCTCCGGCAGCATCGCAATAGAAGCAGTTAATCCATGCTTCAATGCATTCATTCTTGCGATATTCCTGCCACTTTCCGTTTTCGGCCCGCAGCTCTTCATCGCGTTTCTGCGGTTGGCCGCAATCTGGGCTTCGCTCACCATGATGTTCGATCCTTATTTAAGGTGTCATCTTTTGCAAGTAAACGTATTCTTGCAAACGTTTCAGGAAACCTTGCAACCATCGAGCTTTAGCAAGCCTTCCTGAACAGCCTTATTAAAAATGTCGTCCAGGAATCCCCGTTTGCTAAAGCCATCTTGGATTCCGTGGAGACCGCAGCCGTTGGAGCTGGCAAAATCGGCAGGGTCAATATGATTCAGTCGGCTACGCCGACTTCATCTACGCCACCCGCCCCGAGCCCCGCCTCTCCCCCAAGGACGCCGCCTGGTCCCGCGCATTCGTGCCCGTCAAGTAGGTTAGGCTTTAGCCTGACGCATTATCATCAATCCAGGAGCACCGGAGCGTAGGTCAGGCCTTATCCTGACGTATTATTATGCTTTTAAACCAGGCCTGCTTTTCTCGATCTCCGAATGCGCTGCCCGTAGGGTCACGCGGGTAAATTTCTGAAACCGCCAGCAAGAACTCCTCATACCGCTCCGCCAACTGTTCCCCATCCCAGCGCTTCGCTTCGGCGAGCGCCCGGCGTCGATGCTCCGCCTCGAATTCCGGATCGTCCCATAGTCGCTCGATCACGGCCACCCACGGAGCCACCTCCTGGGCGGTCGGCACGACGCCGCTGGCTGGCGTGCACTTAGCAGGGATCGTGAACAAGAACCCGGCATCGCCCAGGGTCTCAGGCAGCGCACCCCGATCGCTCGCCAACACCGGAATGCCATTCGCCATCGCCTCGATCGGCACGCGACCCAGCGATTCCCGCCAGAGCGACGGCGTCAGCACCACGCGGCTTACCCGGTAAAAGTCGCGCGGATCGGGCGTATTAGCCATGCGATGCAGGTTGGTCAGTCCCGAGAGATCGACCGGTAATCCCGCCAGGCCATCGGCCATCCCCCAACCTCACCCGTCAGCGCAACCCAGCACCAAACCCAATTCGTGAGAAGATCGGCCTCAACCACCGAGGCGATTCACCGCCTCTCTATCCCCCGGTCATTCCACCAGCACCGCCCGCCATTGGTCCTTCGCCTCCTCAATATCACCCCGTTCCGTTGCCAGCGCAGCAAGATTCCGCCGCGTGAGATGCCCATAAATCCCCTGATCCAAACTGGCAAACTTCCTCGGCCGCGACAGCGTCAAAATCCGCCGCCAGCACTGCTCAGCCTCGCCCGAATCACCGTTACTACGATGCACAACCGCCTTACGAAACCACAACTCGGCGTCCTTGGGGTCGAGCGAAAGCCCCTCAGTGCAGCTAGCAACGACCGTGTCGCCCCCCGCCCCGTCCGGCCCCGGGTCACATGCGCACCGGACGACATAGGCAGGCATCGACCCGCCAGGCCTCAAACACTCGAGCAGCGCCTGAAGCGCCGCACGTTCCGCCGGCTCAATCAGATCATCGGCATCAAGCCAAAACACGTAGTCGCCTCTTGCACGGGCGAGCGCCGCGTTCCGCGCAGCAGCGAAATCATCAACCCACACGAAATCAAACACCCGCGCTCCGAACGACCGAGCAATTTCGACAGTCCGATCGCGACTCCCCGTATCCAGCACAACGATCTCATCAAACACGCGGCGCACCGATTCGAGACAAGTCGAGAGGTTGGCTTCCTCATTCTTCACGATCATGGAAAGCGAGACCCGCGCCCGAAGTAGGTTAGGCTTTAACCTGACATCCGGCCCATTCGCGACCGGCACCCCACCTCGAAGTACGTCAGCCTTCAGCCTGACATCCGGCCCATTCGCGACCGGCACCCCACCTCGAAGTACGTCAGCCTTCAGCCTGACATCCGGCCCATTCGCGACCGGCACCCCACCTTGAAGTACGTCAGCCTTCAGCCTGACATCCGGCCCATTCGCGACCGGCACAGCACCTCTAAGTACGTCCGCCTTCAGCTTGACATCCGGCCCCTGTGCATCCGCCTCCCGCTGCCCCGCGCCCGCCTGCGCGAGCCCCCGCCCATCCCCACCGCAAATCTCCGGCCCCCGCGTTCCAACCTCACCAGCCCCAGCTCCCTCGCCATTCCGCCAAGCCCGCAGCACCACCCTGCGCCCTGCGGAACCCCATCCCCCCATTTAGCTGCAAACCGCCGCGCATTCTCATCCAGCACCCGTTCGGCATCGACCCCATTCCCCACAAACGTCCGGCTCCCATAATGGTGCACGAACAGATCACGCGCGACAGCCAGCTCGAACCCAGCCCGCCGCGCCCGCTCGGCCAGATCATCATCATCAAAGAACCCGAGACCAAACCGTTCATCGAGCCCACCGATGGCATCATAAACGGCTCGTTTCATCAGCAAGCAAAACCCCGAAAGCTTCTGCACAGTAAACCATGTCCCGCGATGTTCGTCGCGCCAGCGCCGAGCAAAGACCTTCATCTCTTCTAAATCCCGATAAGGCACATCCTCGACCAACTGCGGCGGCGCCGCATAATTCGACATCGGTCCCACAAGCCCAATCCCCATTTCGGATTTCAAATTTCGAACTTCGGATTTCGAATTTGGCATTTCGGATTTCGCCCCGGTCTCTGCCCCGGCCAGCGCCACCATCTGCTCCAGCCACCCCTCCGTCACAACGACATCATTGTTCAGCACCACCAAGTACTCCCCCCGCGCACATTGGAGCCCTTGGTTCACAGCCGCAGCAAACCCCCGATTGGTACCATTCGCAATAACGGTAACTGGCACTGGCGAAACATCCTGATCCCCACCCAGGTAATCCCCAGTCCCATCGCTCGACCCATTGTTGACAACGATCAACTCCCAGTTCGGCCCGGTCTGGCGAAAGAGCGCAGCGATGCACTTCCGAGTAAACTCAAGCTGATTCCAGCAAGGAATAATCACAGATGAAAGTCCGCGAACAGATTGATCGCTCATGGTGAAGCCTCATTTGTAGCAGGCACACTCCGCTGTGCCGCCCGCGTGCTGACGAGAACAATCTCAACAAACGGAAGTAATGCGAAACCGCCACGACAAAGAGCGCATCAGCACTCGCCGCGGTAGCACACCGAGCCGAACGGAAGCAGAGAGGACCTCATGACGAAAAGTTGGCAGCCACTATTCGGACAAGAAACCGGCTCTCGGACGAATCTGCGATCGGGGATTTCAAGATCCCTGACAGACACTTCCGATTCGTGTAATTCGTGAGATTCGTGGTCGAGACTCTTCTGCCACATGACGGGGGAAAGTTGGACCACGAATCTAACGAATCTCACGAATGAGGAAACCGAAAAAAATGAGAGCAACGCTGGAGAATCTGCTCAAAGACGAGGCGTACGCGATCATCCGCCGCGGGAACGGCATATCCGGCGATCGATCTGCTAAACTCCGAATCGTGTAATTCGTGTGATTCGTGGTCGAGACTCTTCTGCCACATGACGGGGGAAAGTTGGACCACGAATCTAACGAATCTCACGAATGAGGAAACCGAAAAAAATGAGAGCAACGCTGGAGAATCTGCTCAAAGACGAGGCGTACGCGATCATCCGCCGCGGGAACGGCATATCCGGCGATCGATCCTCTACACTCTGATTCGTGAGATTCGTGAGATTCGTGGTCAAAAAGTCGACAGTTCGGCGCGGGTCTCCAGACCCCGCCGTCCGCCTGACCGAAGGTCTCCCGCCCTTTCCGAGCAAGTCGTAAGAATTCGAGGAGGTTATTCCCGACCCGTTCCCAAACTCTGATTCGTGAGATTCGTGAGATTCGTGGTCAAAAGGTCGACAGTTCGGCGCGGGTCTCCAGACCCCGCCGTCCGCCTGACCGAAGGTCTCCCGCCCTTTCCGAGCAAGTCGTAAGAATTCGAGGAGGTTATTCCCGACCCGTTCCCAAACTCTGATTCGTGAGATTCGTGAGATTCGTGGTCAAAAGGTCGACAGTTCGGCGCGGGTCTCCAGACCCCGCCGTCCGCCTGACCGAAGGTCTCCCGCCCTTTCCGAGCAAGTCGTAAGAATTCGAGGAGGTTATTCCCGACCCGTTCCCAAACTCTGATTCGTGAGATTCGTGAGATTCGTGGTCAAAAGTCTTGCTCAACCTCGAGCGATGTGCGCACGTCATCCGAGCCGATCAGCATCATCTGCGGACAACTCGGCCCGTTAAGGCCTTCCGTGTCGTTCCGTTTCGTCCGTGGTCAATGATCCCGTACGCCCTTTGCTGCATTCCTCATCTGCGTCAATCGGCGTCATCTGCGGACAACTCGTTTCTGCCCATCTTCATCCGCCTAGCGTCATCCAAACCGTCATCCCTGATCCGAACTCTTCCTCCACAACACCCCCATCCCATCAATATCCACGATCGGCTCATGCACTCCGTGGTCCCTTCGGAAATCCTCCACCGCCGCCCGGCAGCTCCGCATCGCCCCATAATCATCAACAATGCAAAACCCTCCGGCAGAAAGCCTCGGATAAAACCCATCGAGCACCTGAATCGTCGACTCATACAAATCCCCATCGAGCCGAAGAATCGCGATCTTCTCAACCTCTGCGGCCGGCACCGTATCCTTGAACCAACCCTTGACCAGCCGAACTTCGTTGCCCCAAAGCCCCACCCGCCGAAAATTCTCCGTCACTTCTTCCAAGCTCACCGCCAATTGCAGAAATCGATGAAGCTGATCGCCGCGATCATTCGGGTAAAGCTCCGCATTCGGCGGCGGCAATCCCTCAAACGAATCAAACCCCCAAACCTTGCGTTCCCGCTCGTCATGAGCCGCCAGCACAGCGGCCATCATGATGCACGCCCCGCCGCGCCAGATTCCGGTCTCGACGAAATCTCCGGGGACTCGCTCACGCAAGACAAGCTCGCAGCATTCGCGTAGCGATCGCAGGCGAACCCGGCCGATCATGGTCAAAGCCTGTTGCGGCCAATCTAAACCGCCGTCTCGCTTCCGCGCGTCGAACGTCGGATGCGACCAGGGGTCGATCGCGCGGTCCTGATAGATCGAGTTGATCAACATCTCTTGCATCAACTGAAGGTACCGATCGATGATTCCTCGCGATTGTTCCATCTGTGTAAGACTCTCCCAGTAACGACATTGCGATCCCCGCAAGCATCGCGAGTTTCCGATTACCCCGGTGGCACGACTTCGGTCGCTGGTACGTGAAGATGATCGGCCGCTCGAGCTCGATTGCCACGGCACAAAGTTCCAACAGGCATTCGAACAGGTTCGCGCCGTTCGCGTCCTGGAAGCAATCGCAACCTGAAAGGCGTATCAAGGTCGGGTACCGGCCAGCGCCCAGGTTGCAGTCGATGGAACTACGGAAGAACGCCAAATCGCAAAAGTCCCCAATATCGCATTCAGCCAGCTCCTCCGACTTCGCACCATTGCCGAAATCCGACGAGAACACGCAGAGGTCATAACCCATTGCAGTTCTCCGTTCGCGAAGCGACATGAAGGGATGATTGGTTGCTCGCTTCCAGATCGAACGTCTGGTAATCCGTTGGCTTCTCGAACAATTGGATGCGCGCCGCGATTCAAAACGTGGAAAACCATCCTGCCTGGGGCCATTCTCGCTGTTCTCGGCACGACGCCATCGCAGTTCGCGCCGAGATCACCATGGAGCGGGTCCTGACCCTCGCCCGCTCTATGAGGATCGCTTGTTCCGAGCCGCGCTTCATCCGAAGAAACTCCTTGCAAACACCCGCGAGTCGTTCCGCACAACTGGCGGCAAAGGCCACGCGAAAAGAAATCGGGAGTTGCCCGAGCCTATCTCGCAGCGATTCCTCGTCAAATACAATAGTCATGGTCCAGCATTACCTCTTGGGAAGACAGCTGTCGTGGGGGAAGCCAGAGGGATGCCAGTGTAATGGTTCAGCGTGAAATGGAATTCCCGAGCTGCGTCGTTACGATATCGCGAAATCCCGCGGACTGATATCTCCAAACGGCCGATTCTCTACGGTAACATGCGCCGAAATCGTATATGCCAACGGTTGAACGGCCCGTTTCCTGCCGGCGGCTAACTCATGCCCAAGAGACAGCGAGCTACGACTTCAAGCGACCAGAGCGCATTCCACGAGGGTCTCCAAACGGAAAGGCTCTCGAACGCAACGTGAAAATCTCGGGGCAAAGCTCAGCGCAATGGGCACGTCACGGCCGCGACGCCTGGTCCAGCGGCGTGGTGTGCAGGACTTGGCTCGCCCGCCCAAACTTTCCATCCCTAAGATCCTGAGATGGGCCGATGCGTATCACAAGCGCACGGGCCGGTGGCCTGGGACCGCCAGCGGTCCCATCGCGGAGGCACCGCGACGAGAAATGGGCAAGTGTGAATATCGCGCTCCACGGTGGGTTGCGCGGTCTGAACGGTGGTTCTTCACTCGCCCGGCTGCTTGCTGAGCAACGCGGAGTTCAGAATACGGCAAGGCGTCGGCCGTTCCGAATCTCCGAAATTCTGATGTGGGCAGACGCCTTTCACGCGCGCGAACGCGAGTGGCCGAAGAAAACCTCCGGTCCAATTCCAGAATCCCCGCGAGACTCTTGGTTGAAGGTTGATGCCGCACTATGGCGCGGGACGCGCGGTCTCCAGCCTGGCTCATCACTGCCTCAGCTACTCGCCGCCCATCGCGGGGTCAGAAACCGCAACAACCTTCCCCCACTGCATCGAAAGGAGATTCTCAAGTGGGCGGACGCGTTTCACTCGCGCACCGGTAAGTGGCCAACCATGCGGGCCGGCCCAATCCCCGAAGCGCCGGGTGAACGCTGGAGCACAGTCGACTCTGCCCTGAGTGTGGGCACGCGCGGTTTCCGGGGCGGCTCCACGCTCACGCAGTTTCTTTCCCGGCACCGCGGCGCGCGGGCCCGCAACAGGCCCCCTCGTTTGACCCTTGCTCAAATCCTGCGCTGGGCCGATGCTCATCACAAGCGCACCGGGATGTGGCCCAAGGCCAAGAGCGGTCCCATCGCGGACGCCACCGGCGAGACCTGGATGGCCGTCCAGGATGCGCTCGTCAATGGACGGCGCGGACTACCCCGCGGATCGTCACTCCTTAAGCTCTTGGTCAGAAAGCGAGGAGTGCCCCCCGAGGGGGCGTTGCCAACGCTCGAAGTCGCCCAGATACTCATCTGGGCGGATGCTTATCGCGCGCGCCATGGCGCCTGGCCGACGGCGACTTCCGGCCAAATTCCGGAAACTCCAAACATAACGTGGTCGATCGTTCGATCGGCACTTGCGCGTGGCTCTCGCGGCCTGCCCGGCGGCTCATCGCTGGCCCTGCTCCTCGCCGCGCATCGCGGCGTGAGAAACAGAACCACCATTCCTCCTATGAGTGTACAACAAATTCAGAACTGGGCCGACGCGTTTCACTCGCGCACGGGCCGCTGGCCCAAGCCTACATCCGGCCCAATTCCCGATGCACCCGGCGAAACATGGGCGAGCGTGCAGAGAGCACTGTTCAGAGGCAAGCGGGGTATGCCCGGCGGTTCGACCCTTGCGCAGTTCCTCTTCGAGCACCGCCGCGTCCCCTATCAGGGGCATCCCCTTCGTTGACCTTCGCTCAGATCCTGCGTTTGTAAGACGCTAAGACGCTAAGACGCTAAGACACCGACGCTAAGACACCCACTCTCTCGAGTCAGTTTGTTCGGATGCGAGGCCCACGTCACGCGCGCACCGGTCCGAACTCCGCGCTCGCTGTATCGTCGCGGCCGATGCCGCGCGTCATACGCGCCGTAGCACCACCGTGAGCAACCCCCTGCGCTTCGTCGCCGGCGCTTGCACCGTCGGTCGCTGGCAACCGCTCAGTATAGACGCGGTACTCCGTGGCTTACCGCGCCTGCCACGGTAACGCCGCTAGCTGGCCTCAAGTCTACCGAGTCCTGCGTCTGCCACTGCGACCACGGCTCAACGAGTAAGCTAGCAGCTTACTTACAAAAACGCAGCGTGCGCCGCAGCCTTCCCCTGAAACCAGCGCCGCGAGCAACGTGGCGCCGCGCGCACGAGCGAAGTTGCTCGACCTGCCGCCTGCTTGAACATGCGGCCAAACTCGCGCACCGTGTCGACCCAGTTCGATCGATCCACACCGAGCCGGTCCAAGATCGGAGCCAGATCTTCAGCACGCCAGAAGTGCAGCCTCATCAAGCAAGGGCTGAGACTTAAAGCGCCCGGCCCAGAATCTACCGGCCGGCCTATCCTCGCGATTGGCCGCGCGGGCGACCCATTCGCACAAGCACCTCATGAACCACGACAGACTCGACAGCCGTCATCGCAGAGTCGCCAGCCTGTCCGCGTTGGCCATCAGCATCGCAAGGTCATGGTCGTCAGGCTCCGCCGGCTCGCCGGAAGTATCGTCGCGTTGCGGAAAGAGCTTGCATCAGCGAAGTGCGACTTCGGCGTCGGACCATTGCTCAACCCTGTCGGGCCGATTACGGAGCACGAGATGCAGGTGGTTGCTCATAATGGCATAACCGCACACCTCGACGCCGAAGAGCCCGGCGAGGGCGCGTAGCCTATTTGAGAATCCAGGCCTTTCGGTGCGAGTAATCACGACCCGAGTAGGAGTCGGTGCCGCAAAGAAAGGCTCTGCGGACGCAACGAGCGATGCAGTGATAAACACCGACGAACGCCTGCTGGACGATGTCGCGGCGCGCAGAGGCAGGCACGTAAGGCTCCATCACCAAGTAGGTGCAGCACATTCGCGATCGCCCTGTTCAACGTGGTAGAGTGGTTAAAATCGGTGGCTGACGACTAGCCGTTTCTTCTGACTGCGGGCATTCCGGCCAGCCAGCTTGGACGCTTGGGCGCAGCTCGCTGTTGTCGACCTGGAGAAACCATCCGATGGGCCAGCTTTTCGAGACGGTTCGCCGACTGGTTGCCGAGGAAAGGTACGTCATCGGCGAGCACGCTTCCGAGCGACTGGAAGAGCGCGGTATCATGGAGTGGCAGGTGGTCGCTGGACTGAAGGACGGCGAATTGATCGCCGAGCGGCCGGATGCGAGGCCCAACCCAGTGGTGGAAGTTCGTGAAATCTTGCTCGACGGCACCGAGTTCAAGGCCGTTTGGTCTCACTTGCGGCAAACTGGCGTGGCGAAGTTGGTAACGGTCCACTTTTTCGACGAAGGATAATCATGCGCATTCCCGGCCAGCGGATCACACGGACTCGCCTGATCCAGACTGAAAAATATGTGGTCGCAGTGGACGTCGAAATGGTCGTCCCGATCGACGACCCGAGTGAGCCGTGCTACGAATCGGAGACGGTTCAACTCCTACGCGAGGTCAAGGAACACGCCGAGCGCGGCGACGTCGCGTGGTTGACAAAGAAAGGGAAGGTGTACGCAGCAGTCGAGGTTGCCTGACATACCGTCCGTTGG